>NZ_CP103994.1:512500-5998968 GCF_032701105.1 Pseudomonas sp. NBB | reverse complement strand
GCACTGCTGCCAAAGTTCCACTGACACGGATATCCCCTGAGTTTGAAAGCCGGATGAGGCAAAAACAAACCGCCATTGTACCGGTCGAGCGTTCAGTTATCCACATGTGGACACGTTAGGAACCATGACAAAACAGCCATTTATCGACCAAAAAGGCTTCGCCGCACTGTGAATAAGCCCTGTGGATAAGCACCCATGAGCGCTATGCACAACCCTGATGTCAGGTCTGTTGATAACTCTGCTGTGGATAAGCCACGATTTAATCCACAGCTTTTGATCACGAAGAAAACAAGCGCAGCACCGGTTGAGAACACAGTTGTAAAACTCTGTACAGCCCGTATTTTCTGGCCTCAAGCAGGTTATCCACAGAAGGTTATCCACTTAAGATTTATAGATTCTTCAGAAAAGCTTTTTATATGTCTCTTCTTTTTTTCATGTTGTCCCCAATTCGTGTGTCCGATCAAGCACCCTTGGGGGATGGACAAGCACGCACCGTCCATCACGTGCTCTATATGGAAAGACTGGTTGGAAATTGACCTACGGGCTTGCTTTCTCTAGAATCGCCGGTCTCTTAAAAAGGGGGCCATCCCGGCCCGTCGTCGACAAACCAGGTAACACGCCATGAAACGTACTTTCCAACCAAGCACCATCAAGCGCGCGCGCACCCACGGCTTCCGTGCCCGTATGGCTACCAAGAACGGCCGCGCTGTTCTGTCGCGTCGTCGTGCCAAAGGCCGTAAGCGTCTGGCCATTTGATTTTTCGGCACAGGTGGTGAGTCAGGACTTCAGTCGGGAAAAGCGACTGCTTACACCCCGACATTTCAAAGCGGTCTTCGACTCCCCAACCGGCAAGGTTCCAGGGAAAAACCTGCTGATCCTTGCTCGTGAGAACGGCCTCGATCACCCACGCCTCGGCCTGGTGATCGGCAAGAAGAGCGTCAAGCTCGCCGTTCAACGCAACCGCCTCAAGCGCTTGATGCGCGATTCCTTTCGTCTGAACCAGCAATTGCTTGCCGGGTTGGATATTGTGATCGTCGCGCGCAAGGGATTGGGTGAGATAGAAAACCCGGAATTGCACCAACACTTTGGCAAACTCTGGAAACGCCTGGCACGCAGCCGGCCCACTCCAGCAGCGACCGCCAATTCCGCAGGGGTAGACAGCCAAGATGCGTAAACTGGCGCTCGTTCCGATCCAGTTTTACCGTTACGCCATTAGTCCTCTGATGGCCAACCACTGTCGTTTCTTCCCCAGTTGCTCCTGTTACGCTTATGAAGCCATCGAAAACCACGGCTTCTGGCGTGGTGGGTGGCTAGCCGTTCGTCGCCTGGGGCGTTGTCATCCGTGGAACGACGGCGGTTTCGATCCCGTTCCTCCCGCTCCTTCCTCCCGAACTTCTTCGATAGCCGAGTAATCATGGATATTAAACGCACGATCCTGATCGTCGCCCTGGCAATCGTGTCCTACGTCATGGTCCTCAAGTGGAACCAGGACTACGGCCAGGCTGCCCTGCCGACTCAGAATACTGCTGCCAGCACCGTTGCCCCGGGTTTGCCGGATGGCGTACCGGCCGGTAATGCCGGCGCCAGCGCCGATGTGCCAAGCGCCAACGCCGAAACCAGCGCTGCCGAACTGGCGCCGGTTGCGGTCAGCAAGGACCTGATCCGGGTCAAGACCGATGTCCTGGAACTGGCTATCGATCCGGTCGGTGGTGACATCGTCCAGTTGAACCTGCCGCAGTACCCACGTCGTCAGGACCACCCGGACATTCCGTTCCAACTGTTCGACAACGGTGGCGAGCGTGTCTACCTGGCACAAAGCGGCCTGACCGGCGTCAACGGTCCGGATGCACGTCCTGCCGGTCGCCCTCTGTACGCTAGTGACAAGAAGGGTTACCAGCTGGCCGATGGTCAGGAACAACTGGTGGTCGACCTGAAGTTTAGCGACAACGGCGTCAACTACATCAAGCGCTTCAGCTTCAAGCGTGGCGAGTATGACCTGACCGTCAGCTACCTTATCGACAACCAGAGCGGCCAGGCCTGGAGCGGCAACATGTTTGCCCAGCTCAAGCGTGATGCCAGCTCCGATCCGTCGTCGAGCACTGCCACCGGCACCGCTACTTACCTGGGCGCTGCCCTGTGGACCCCTTCCGAGCCTTACAAAAAGGTCTCGATGAAGGATATCGACAAAGGCAATTTGAAAGAAAATGTGTCCGGCGGCTGGGTTGCCTGGCTGCAGCACTACTTCGTTACCGCCTGGATTCCGGCCAAGTCGGACAACAACGTTGTCCAGACCCGCAAGGACAGCCAGGGCAACTACATCATCGGCTACACCGGCCCGGCAATCAGCGTGCCTGCTGGCGGCAAGGTCGAAACCAGCGCCATGCTGTATGCCGGCCCGAAAATCCAGTCCAAGCTGAAAGAGTTGTCCCCAGGTCTGGAACTGACTGTCGACTACGGTTTCCTGTGGTTCATCGCCCAGCCGATCTTCTGGCTGCTGCAACATATCCACAGCCTGCTGGGTAACTGGGGCTGGTCGATCATCGTGCTGACCATGCTGATCAAAGGCCTGTTCTTCCCGCTGTCGGCTGCCAGCTACCGTTCGATGGCGCGCATGCGTGCCGTCGCGCCAAAGCTCGCTGCATTGAAAGAACGCTTCGGTGACGATCGCCAGAAGATGTCCCAGGCGATGATGGAGCTGTACAAGAAAGAGAAGATCAACCCGCTGGGCGGCTGCCTGCCGATCCTGGTGCAGATGCCAGTGTTCCTGGCCCTGTACTGGGTACTGCTGGAAAGCGTGGAAATGCGCCAGGCCCCATGGATGCTGTGGATTACCGACCTGTCGATCAAGGATCCGTTCTTCATCCTGCCGATCATCATGGGCGCCACCATGTTCATCCAGCAGCGCCTGAACCCGACGCCGCCGGATCCGATGCAGGCCAAGGTGATGAAAATGATGCCGATCATCTTCACCTTCTTCTTCCTGTGGTTCCCGGCTGGTCTGGTGCTGTACTGGGTTGTGAACAACTGCCTGTCGATCACACAGCAGTGGTACATCACTCGCAGCATCGAAGCAGCCAGCAAAAAAGCTGCTGCTTGACAGGCTACTGCGCTAGCCTGTGAATAAAAAACGCCCCCTAGTGGGGCGTTTTTGCTATCTGTCGTTTTTGTCGTAGAGGCTTTCGAGCATGAACACTGTGCGTGAAACCATCGCCGCCATCGCCACCGCCCAGGGCCGCGGCGGTGTGGGTATTGTCAGGTTGTCCGGCCCTCTGGCCGCCAAGGCCGGCCAGTTGATCACCGGCCGTACGCTTACCCCGCGCCACGCCCATTACGGCCCGTTCCGCGACGAGGAAGGCCTGGTACTGGATGAAGGGATCGCGCTGTTTTTCCCCGGGCCGAATTCGTTCACCGGCGAGGACGTGCTGGAACTGCAGGGCCATGGTGGCCCGGTGGTACTGGATATGCTGCTGCAGCGCTGTGTACAGGTTGGTTGCCGGCTGGCTCGCCCGGGTGAGTTCAGCGAACGTGCATTCCTCAACGACAAGCTCGACCTGGCCCAGGCCGAAGCCATTGCCGATCTGATCGAAGCCAGTTCCAGCCAAGCTGCGCGCAATGCCCTGCGTTCGCTACAGGGGGAGTTCTCCAAGCGCGTGCACTTCCTGACCGAGGCGTTGATTGCGCTGCGCATCTACGTCGAGGCGGCGATCGACTTCCCTGAAGAGGAAATCGACTTCCTCGCCGACGGCCATGTGCTGGCGATGCTCGATACGGTGCGGGGCGAGTTGTCCAAAGTACAGCGTGAAGCCGGGCAGGGGGCTTTGCTGCGTGACGGCATGACTGTGGTCATCGCCGGTAGGCCGAATGCCGGCAAGTCGAGCCTGCTGAATCAGCTGGCCGGTCGGGAAGCGGCCATCGTGACTGATATTGCCGGCACCACGCGAGACATCCTGCGCGAACATATCCACATCGACGGCATGCCGCTGCACGTGGTCGATACTGCCGGTTTGCGCGACACCGATGACCATGTGGAAAAGATTGGCGTGGAACGTGCGCTGAAGGCCATTGGCGAGGCAGATCGGGTGTTGTTGGTGGTGGATTCCACCGCGCCCGAGGCCAGCGACCCGTTCGCCCTGTGGCCAGAATTTCTCGACCAGCGGCCAGACCCGGCCAAGGTGACGCTGATTCGGAACAAGGCCGACCTTAGTGGTGAGCGGGTAGCGCTGGAACAGTGCGATGACGGCCATGTAACGATCACCCTCAGTGCCAAAGGGGACGATGCAGGGCTGCAGTTGCTGCGTGACCACCTGAAGGCCTGCATGGGTTATGAACAGACGGCGGAGAGTGGTTTCAGCGCTCGCCGGCGCCATCTGGATGCCCTGCGCCAGGCCAGTGAGCACCTGGAACATGGCCGTGCACAACTGACCCTGGCTGGTGCGGGTGAGCTGTTGGCGGAAGACCTGCGGCAGGCGCAGCAGGCCCTGGGGGAGATTACCGGGGCATTCAGCTCTGATGACCTGCTGGGGCGGATTTTCTCCAGCTTTTGCATCGGCAAGTAATTCACAGCCAGGCAAAACCAAGAGCCGCTCCTTCGGGAGCGGCTTTTTTTTGCCTCAAATTTCGCAGCTCCTACGGAAAACGCGCCGCACCTGCAGGCTGTGCAGACCCCTGTGGGAGCGGGTTCACCCGCTAAGAGGCCGGTGCAGGTTCACATTTTTTTCATTCACCTACCCCAATCTGCTCTCAGGAGCCCTGTGGAAAACTCGCCTTCAGCTCCGTTGATAAGCAGGCTTTTTTTCTGAGGACAAACCCGCTTGTGGGTAAACAGCCATTTAATCCACAGGCTAAATCGTGTTATCCATAACCCTCATGGTACTCCAGCCACAGGGTTTAATTTTGCTCTACACAGCATGGATAAAGGCCTGCATAAGCTTATCCACAGAAAGGCTTGTGCATAAGAATAAACATAAAAACAAAGCTTTTTTAAATTTTTCCTCTTTGATTTCTGTTGGTAGCCACTCATCCACAGACTGGTCAAAATTTGCTCAGACGGTTTCTTTAAAGGGGGTGAAGTCCCTATACTTGTCCGCTTACCTTCTCTATTCGCAAAAACAGGCACGAGGTGCGTGGTGGATTTCCCTTCCCGTTTTGAAGTGATCGTCATCGGCGGCGGCCATGCCGGTACCGAGGCTGCGCTTGCGTCTGCACGCATGGGTGTGAAAACCCTGCTGTTGACCCATAACGTGGAAACCCTCGGTCACATGAGCTGCAACCCCGCTATTGGCGGTATTGGCAAAAGCCATCTGGTCAAAGAGATCGATGCCCTCGGCGGCGCCATGGCGCTGGCCACCGACAAGAGCGGCATCCAGTTCCGCGTTCTGAACAACCGCAAGGGCCCGGCTGTACGCGCTACCCGTGCACAGGCCGACCGCGCCATCTACAAGGCAGTGGTGCGTGAAATCCTGGAAAACCAGCCGAACCTGTGGATATTCCAGCAGTCCTGCGACGACCTGATCGTCGAGCAGGACCAGGTCAAAGGCGTGGTGACCCAGATGGGCCTGCGTTTCTTCGCCGAATCGGTGGTACTGACCACCGGTACTTTCCTCGGTGGGCTTATCCACATTGGTTTGCAAAACCATTCCGGTGGTCGCGCCGGCGATCCGCCTTCGATCGCCTTGGCCCACCGCATGCGTGAACTGCCGCTGCGCGTTGGCCGCCTGAAAACCGGTACCCCGCCGCGTATCGACGGCCGTTCGGTGGACTTCTCGGTGATGACCGAGCAACCAGGCGATACGCCGATCCCGGTGATGTCGTTCATGGGCAACGCCCAGATGCACCCGCGTCAGGTGAGCTGCTGGATTACCCACACCAATGCGCGCACCCACGAGATCATCGCCTCGAACCTCGACCGTTCGCCGATGTACTCGGGTGTAATCGAAGGTGTCGGCCCGCGCTACTGCCCGTCGATCGAAGACAAGATCCATCGCTTCGCCGACAAGGAAAGCCACCAGGTGTTCATCGAGCCGGAAGGCCTGACCACCCATGAGCTTTACCCCAACGGTATTTCCACTTCGCTGCCGTTCGATGTGCAACTGGAGCTGGTGCGATCCATCCGCGGCATGGAGAACGCACACATCGTGCGCCCGGGCTACGCCATCGAATACGACTACTTCGACCCGCGCGACCTCAAGTACAGCCTCGAGACCAAGGTCATCGGCGGTCTGTTCTTCGCCGGCCAGATCAACGGCACCACCGGTTATGAAGAAGCCGGCGCACAAGGCTTGCTGGCCGGGACCAATGCCGCCCTGCGTGCGCAGGGCCGAGACAGCTGGTGCCCGCGCCGCGACGAGGCATACATCGGCGTACTGGTCGACGACCTGATTACCCTGGGTACCCAGGAGCCGTACCGCATGTTCACTTCGCGTGCCGAGTACCGCCTGATCCTGCGCGAAGACAACGCCGACCTGCGCTTGACCGAAAAGGGCCGCGAACTCGGCCTGATCGACGATCAGCGTTGGGCCGCCTTCTGCGCCAAGCGCGACGGCATCGAGCGCGAGGAGCAGCGTCTGAAGTCGACCTGGGTCCGCCCGAACACCGAGCAAGGCCAGGCCATTGTGGATAAGTTCGGTACTCCGCTCAGCCACGAGTACAGTCTGCTCAACCTGCTGGCGCGCCCGGAAATCGACTACGCTGGGCTGATTGAGGCAACCGGTGGTGAAGCGATTGATCCACAGGTCGCCGAGCAGGTCGAAATCCGCACCAAGTACGCTGGTTACATTGATCGCCAGCAGGATGAAATCGCACGTCTGCGTGCCAGCGAAGACACCCGCCTGCCTGTGGATATCGATTACTCGACGATTTCCGGCCTGTCCAAGGAAATCCAGGGCAAGCTGGGCCAGACCCGTCCGGAAACCCTGGGTCAGGCTTCGCGTATCCCGGGCGTGACCCCGGCGGCGATTTCCCTGTTGCTGATTCACTTGAAAAAACGCGGCGCTGGCCGCGAATTGGAGCAAAGCGCTTGAGTTCCCTGGTCACCCCGCAACACGCTGAAGAGTTGTCCACAGGTGCGCGCCAGCTCGGTGTCGAGCTGAGCGCCGAGCATCACGAGAAGCTGCTCGGCTACCTCGCCCTGTTGATCAAATGGAACAAAGCCTACAACCTCACCGCCGTGCGCGACCCCGACGAGATGGTGTCGCGTCACCTGCTCGACAGCCTCAGTGTCATGCCGTTTATCCACAGCGAGCGTGACAACTGGCTGGATGTTGGCAGTGGCGGTGGCATGCCCGGCATCCCATTGGCTATCCTGCATCCGCACAAGCGCGTGACGGTGCTGGACGCCAACGGCAAGAAGACCCGCTTCCTGACCCAGGTGAAAATGGAGCTCAAGTTGGACAACCTCACGGTTATCCACAGTCGGGTCGAAGCCTTCCAGCCGACACAACCGTTCAGCGGAATCATCTCCCGCGCCTTCAGCAGCATGGAGAACTTCACCAACTGGACCCGCCACCTGGGCGACACCGGGACGCAATGGCTTGCAATGAAGGGGCTGCATCCTGCCGATGAACTGGTAGCATTGCCCGCAGACTTCACAGTGGAAAGCGAGCAGGCCCTGACCGTTCCAGGTTGCCAGGGCCAGCGCCATCTGCTGATACTGCGCCGCAAGGCATGACTGGGAACACACGCAACAATGGCTAAGGTATTCGCAATCGCGAACCAGAAAGGTGGTGTGGGCAAGACCACCACCTGTATCAATCTCGCCGCCTCGCTGGCCGCGACCAAGCGTCGTGTGCTGCTGATCGACCTCGATCCGCAGGGCAACGCCACCATGGGCAGCGGTGTGGACAAGCACGAGCTCGAGCACTCGGTCTACGACCTGTTGATCGGGGAATGCGACCTGGCCCAGGCCATGCATTACTCCGAGCACGGTGGTTTCCAGTTGCTGCCGGCCAACCGTGACCTGACAGCCGCCGAAGTGGTGCTGCTGGAAATGCAGGTCAAGGAGAGCCGCCTGCGCAACGCCTTGGCGCCTATCCGCGAGAACTACGACTACATCCTCATCGATTGCCCTCCGTCGCTGTCGATGCTGACGCTCAACGCCCTGGTCGCTTCAGATGGCGTGATCATCCCGATGCAGTGCGAGTATTACGCACTGGAAGGTCTCAGCGACCTTGTGGATAACATCAAGCGCATCGCCGCCCGGTTGAACCCGGAGCTGAAGATCGAGGGCCTGCTGCGGACCATGTACGATCCGCGCCTGAGCCTGAACAACGATGTCTCGGCGCAGCTGAAGGAGCACTTTGGCCCGCAGCTGTACGACACGGTCATTCCGCGCAACATTCGCCTGGCCGAGGCCCCGAGCTTCGGCATGCCGGCCCTGGCCTACGACAAGCAATCGCGAGGCGCGCTGGCTTATCTGGCCCTGGCCGGGGAACTGGTACGCCGTCAACGCCGTCAATCACGCACTGCACAAACAACTTAAGGAATCCGTATGGCCGTCAAGAAACGGGGTCTCGGACGTGGGTTGGATGCACTGCTCAGTGGTCCTTCCGTCAGCGCGCTCGAAGAGCAGGCTGTGAAGATCGACCAGAAAGAACTGCAACACCTGCCGGTCGAGCTGATCCAGCGTGGCAAGTACCAGCCGCGCCGGGACATGGACCCGGAGGCGCTGGAAGAGCTCGCGCACTCGATTCGCAACCATGGCGTGATGCAACCGATCGTGGTGCGCCCGATCGATGGCAACCGCTACGAGATCATCGCCGGTGAGCGCCGCTGGCGCGCCACCCAGCAGGCTGGCCTGGACAAGATCCCGGCGATGGTCCGCGAAGTGCCCGACGAAGCCGCCATCGCCATGGCGCTGATCGAGAACATCCAGCGTGAAGACCTCAACCCGCTGGAAGAGGCCCTGGCCCTGCAGCGCCTGCAGCAGGAGTTCGAGCTCACCCAGCAACAGGTGGCCGATGCCGTGGGCAAGTCGCGGGTGACCGTGGCCAACCTGCTGCGCCTGATCACCCTGCCTGACGCGATCAAGACCATGCTCGCCCATGGCGACCTGGAGATGGGCCACGCCCGTGCATTGCTCGGCCTGGAAGAACACCGCCAGGAAGAGGGGGCGCGTCATGTTGTCGCACGTGGCCTCACCGTGCGCCAAACCGAGGCACTGGTTCGTCAGTGGCTCAGCGACAAACCTGATCCGGTCGAACCGAGCAAACCTGATCCGGATATCGCACGCCTTGAACAGCGGCTCGCAGAGCGCCTGGGCTCGGCCGTGCAGATACGCCATGGCAACAAGGGCAAAGGGCAATTGGTTATTCGCTACAACTCGCTTGACGAGTTGCAAGGCGTGCTTGCTCACATCCGCTGAAACAATTCCCGTTGTAGCGCGCAGTCGGAAATCACTACCGAATAGTTGAATAGGGGTTAATCCACCCCTATACTCTGCGCGCATTTTGTCGGCACAAATTATGCCAAGTCATAACTGACTTGCTGGTCGACTTCCGAGGAGCAGTTGTGATGGAAATCCGCACGCCAAACCGCCTGCCTTTCCATCGCTGGGCGGTTTTCCCGGTACTGCTGGCTCAATTCGTCGTACTGCTGCTGGCAACGTTGGTGTTGTGGCAGTGGAAAGGGGCGGTCAGTGGATATTCAGGCCTTTGCGGAGGTTTGATTGCCTGGCTACCCAATGTGTATTTCGCCTGGAAGGCTTTTCGCTTCAGCGGGGCCCGGGCGGCACAAGCCATCGTCAAGTCGTTCTACGCTGGCGAGGCAGGCAAGATGATTTTGACGGCAGTGCTTTTTGCACTGACCTTCGCAGGAGTGAAGCCACTGGCGCCGTTAGCAGTATTCGGCGTCTTCGTGTTGACCCTTTTGGTCAGCTGGTTCGCGCCCCTGCTGATGAATAAAAGACTTTCGAGACCTTAGGGCGTTTGAGGCAACCATGGCAGCAGAAACCGCTTCGGGCTATATCCAGCACCACTTGCAGAACCTGACCTACGGTCAACTACCAGACGGCAGCTGGGGCTTCGCCCATTCGGCTGCAGAAGCCAAGGCAATGGGCTTCTGGGCGTTCCACCTGGACACCCTGGGTTGGTCCGTCGCGCTGGGTCTGATCTTCCTGTTCATCTTCCGCATGGCGGCCAAGAAGGCGACTTCCGGCCAACCTGGCGGCCTGCAGAACTTCGTAGAAGTGATGGTGGACTTCGTCAACGGCAGCGTGAAGGACTCCTTCCACGGCCGTAGCCCGGTAATCGCTCCGCTGGCGCTGACCATTTTCGTCTGGGTATTCCTGATGAACGCCGTCGACCTGGTACCGGTCGACTGGATTCCTCAGCTGGCCATCCTGATCTCCGGTGACCCGCACATTCCGTTCCGCGCCGTGTCGACCACCGACCCGAACGCGACCCTGGCCATGGCCTTCTGCGTGTTCGCCCTGATCATCTTCTACAGCATCAAGGTCAAGGGCCTGGGCGGCTTCATCGGTGAGCTGACCCTGCACCCGTTCGGCAGCAAGAACATCTTCGTTCAGATCCTGCTGATTCCGGTCAACTTCCTGCTGGAATTCGTGACCCTGATCGCCAAGCCGATCTCGCTGGCACTGCGTCTGTTCGGCAACATGTATGCCGGCGAACTGGTGTTCATCCTGATCGCTGTAATGTTCGGCTCCGGCCTGCTGTGGCTCAGCGGCCTGGGTGTGGTGCTGCAATGGGCGTGGGCTGTGTTCCACATCCTGATCATCACCCTGCAAGCTTTCATCTTCATGATGCTGACCATCGTCTACCTGTCGATGGCTCACGAAGATAACCATTAAGACCGCCTGGCGTGTCTGATAGCCTTCCCCGCCTGTTCGGGGGGAGGGCTTAAAAAGTCCGCAAGGGCATGCTGTACCAAACGATTTGTTTTACCGCTTCAAACTAAAAACCTAACCAATACGACGTAAAAGTCGGGAGGAAAGATGGAAACTGTAGTTGGTCTGACCGCTATCGCTGTTGCTCTGCTGATCGGCCTGGGTGCTCTGGGTACCGCCATTGGTTTCGGCCTGCTGGGCGGCAAGTTCCTGGAAGGCGCTGCTCGTCAACCAGAAATGGTTCCGATGCTGCAGGTTAAAATGTTCATCGTTGCCGGTCTGCTCGACGCCGTAACCATGATCGGTGTTGGTATCGCTCTGTTCTTCACCTTCGCGAATCCGTTCGTTGGTCAGATCGCCGGCTAATCACTCGTCACCACGAGTTGATGGCTGTATGAATTAAGACCGAGCGAGGTGTTGGCGTGAACATTAATGCAACCCTGATTGGCCAATCCGTTGCTTTTCTGATTTTTGTACTCTTCTGCATGAAGTATGTGTGGCCTCCGGTCATCACTGCCCTGCAAGAGCGCCAAAAGAAGATTGCCGACGGCTTGGACGCTGCCAACCGCGCAGCTCGCGACCTGGAGCTGGCCCAAGAGAAAGCGGGTCAGCAACTGCGTGAAGCTAAAGCACAGGCAGCCGAAATCATCGAGCAAAGCAAGAAACGCGCTGCTCAGCTTGTCGAGGAAGCCCGTGATCAGGCCCGCGTCGAAGCTGACCGTGTGAAGGCTCAGGCTCTGGCCGAGATCGAACAGGAACTGAACAGCGCTAAAGACGCCCTGCGCGCCCAAGTGGGTGCCCTGGCCGTTGGTGGTGCTGAAAAGATCCTTGGCGCCACAATCGATCAAAACGCGCATGCGGAGCTGGTTAACAAACTGGCCGCTGAAATTTAAGCGAGGGCGATCATGGCAGAACTGACCACGTTGGCCCGACCTTACGCTAAGGCTGCCTTTGAGCATGCCCAGGCCCATCAGCAACTGGCCAATTGGTCAGCCATGCTCGGCCTGGCTGCTGCGGTGTCGCAAGACGACACCATGCAGCGCCTGCTCAAGGCCCCGCGACTGACGAGCGCAGAAAAGGCCGCCACGTTCATTGACGTGTGCGGTGACAAGTTCAATGCACAGGCACGGAATTTCATTCATGTTGCCGCGGAAAACGACCGTCTCCTGCTTCTGCCGGAGATTGCCGCCCTGTTCGACCTGTACAAGGCCGAGCAAGAGAAATCCGTGGACGTGGAAGTCACCAGTGCCTTCGCGTTGAACCAAGAACAGCAAGACAAACTCGCCAAGGTTCTCAGTGCACGGTTAGGCCAGGAAGTGCGCCTGCACGCGTCGGAGGATGCCAGCCTGATTGGCGGCGTCGTCATCCGCGCTGGTGACCTGGTAATCGATGGCTCTGTTCGCGGCAAAATCGCGAAACTGGCCGAAGCATTGAAATCTTGAGTTTGAAGGGGCAGCAGAGCAATGCAGCAACTCAATCCTTCCGAAATTAGTGAAATCATCAAGGGCCGCATCGACAACCTCGATGTGAGCTCCCAAGCCCGTAACGAAGGTACCGTTGTTTCGGTATCCGACGGTATCGTGCGGATCCACGGTCTGGCCGACGTCATGTACGGCGAAATGATCGAGTTCCCTGGCAGCGTATTCGGCATGGCCCTGAACCTGGAGCAAGACTCCGTAGGTGCAGTGATCCTGGGTGCCTATGACACCCTCGCCGAAGGCATGAGCGCCAAGTGCACCGGTCGCATCCTGGAAGTTCCGGTCGGCAAAGGCCTGCTGGGCCGCGTTGTCGACGCTCTGGGTAACCCGATCGATGGCAAAGGTCCTCTGACCACCACCGAAACCGACGCGGTCGAAAAGGTCGCTCCAGGCGTGATCTGGCGTAAGTCGGTAGACCAGCCTGTACAGACTGGCTACAAGTCCGTCGACGCCATGATCCCTGTCGGCCGTGGCCAGCGTGAGCTGATCATCGGTGACCGTCAGATCGGCAAGACCGCCATGGCCATCGACGCCATCATCAACCAGAAAGACTCCGGTATTTTCTGTGTTTATGTTGCTGTCGGCCAGAAGCGTTCCACCGTTGCCAACATCGTTCGCAAGCTGGAAGAAGCCGGCGCCCTGGCCAACACCATCGTGGTCGTTGCCAGTGCTTCGGAATCCGCCGCACTGCAGTTCCTGGCGCCATACGCCGGCTGCACCATGGGCGAGTTCTTCCGTGACCGCGGTGAAGACGCCCTGATCGTTTACGATGACCTGTCCAAGCAGGCCGTTGCCTACCGTCAGATCTCCCTGCTGCTGCGTCGTCCACCAGGACGTGAAGCGTACCCAGGCGACGTGTTCTATCTCCACTCCCGTCTGCTGGAGCGTGCATCGCGCGTTTCGGAAGAGTATGTCGAGAAGTTCACCAACGGCGCAGTCACTGGCAAGACCGGTTCCCTGACCGCCCTGCCGATCATCGAAACCCAGGCTGGCGACGTTTCCGCGTTCGTTCCGACCAACGTGATTTCCATCACCGACGGTCAGATCTTCCTGGAATCGGCCATGTTCAACTCGGGCATCCGCCCAGCAGTGAACGCCGGTGTTTCGGTATCCCGCGTAGGTGGTGCCGCTCAGACCAAGATCATCAAGAAACTGTCCGGTGGTATCCGTACCGCTCTGGCTCAGTACCGTGAACTGGCTGCATTCGCCCAGTTCGCTTCCGATCTGGACGAAGCGACCCGCAAGCAGCTGGAGCATGGTCAGCGCGTTACCGAGCTGATGAAGCAGAAGCAGTACGCGCCGATGTCCATCGCGGACATGGCCCTGTCGCTGTACGCCGCTGAGCGTGGCTTCCTGACTGACGTAGAAGTCTCCAAGATCGGTAGCTTCGAGCAAGCACTGATCGCCTTCTTCAACCGTGATCACGCTGAACTGATGGCGAAGATCAACGTGAAGGGTGACTTCAACGACGAAATCGACGCAGGCCTGAAAGCCGGTATCGAGAAGTTCAAGGCCACCCAGACCTGGTAAGCCGCAGCGGGGGCTCAGGCCCCCGCTTGCTAACCTGATAGGTGATACATGGCAGGCGCAAAAGAGATTCGCAGTAAGATTGCGAGCATCAAAAGCACGCAAAAAATTACCAGCGCCATGGAGAAAGTGGCGGTCAGCAAGATGCGCAAGGCACAAATGCGCATGGCTGCTAGCCGTCCTTACGCGGAGCGTATCCGCCAGGTGATCGGTCATCTGGCCAACGCCAACCCGGAATACCGCCACCCGTTCATGATCGAGCGCCCTGTAAAGCGCGCCGGTTATATCGTGGTGAGCAGTGACCGTGGTCTGTGCGGTGGCTTGAACACCAACCTGTTCAAGGCCCTGGTCAAGGACATGAACGAAAACCGCGAACAGGGCGTGGAAATCGACCTGTGCGTGATCGGCAGCAAGGGTGCGACTTTCTTCCGCATCTTTGGCGGCAACGTCGTAGCCGCGATCAGCCACTTGGGCGAAGAGCCATCGATCAACGATCTGATCGGCTCCGTCAAAGTGATGCTGGACGCCTACCTGGACGGCCGTATCGATCGCCTCTCGGTGGTTTCGAACAAGTTCATCAACACCATGACCCAGAAGCCAACGGTCGAGCAATTGGTACCGTTGGTGGCAACCCCGGATCAGGATCTCAAGCATCACTGGGACTACCTGTACGAACCCGACGCAAAAGAGCTGCTGGACGGCTTGATGGTGCGTTACGTGGAGTCGCAGGTGTACCAGGCGGTGGTCGAGAACAACGCTGCTGAACAAGCGGCCCGGATGATCGCCATGAAGAACGCCACAGACAACGCCGGTGATTTGATCAAAGAGCTTCAGTTGATCTACAACAAGGCGCGTCAGGCTGCGATCACCCAGGAGATCTCGGAAATCGTCGGCGGCGCTGCCGCGGTTTAACGGTTCAAATATTCAGAGGATCCAGCTATGAGTAGCGGACGTATCGTTCAAATCATCGGCGCCGTCATCGACGTGGAATTCCCACGTGACGTCGTGCCGAGTGTTTACAACGCGCTGAAAGTACAAGGCGCGGAAACCACCCTGGAAGTTCAGCAGCAGCTGGGCGACGGCGTGGTTCGTACCATTGCGATGGGCTCGACCGAAGGCCTGAAGCGCGGTCTGGAAGTCGTTGACTCCGGCGCTGCCATTTCCGTTCCTGTTGGTAAGGCCACCCTGGGCCGTATCATGGACGTACTGGGCAACCCGATCGACGAGGCCGGCCCGATCGGCGAAGAAGAGCGTCGCGGTATCCACCAGCCAGCGCCTTCGTTCGCTGACCAGGCAGGCGGCAACGACCTGCTGGAAACCGGCATCAAGGTTATCGACCTGGTTTGCCCGTTCGCCAAGGGTGGTAAGGTTGGTCTGTTCGGTGGTGCCGGTGTCGGCAAGACCGTAAACATGATGGAACTGATCCGTAACATCGCCATGGAACACAGCGGTTACTCCGTGTTCGCTGGTGTGGGTGAGCGTACTCGTGAGGGTAACGACTTCTACCACGAGATGAAGGACTCCAACGTTCTCGACAAGGTAGCGCTGGTCTACGGCCAGATGAACGAGCCACCAGGAAACCGTCTGCGCGTAGCGCTGACCGGCCTGACCATGGCCGAGAAGTTCCGTGACGAAGGTAACGACGTTCTGCTGTTCGTCGACAACATCTATCGTTACACCCTGGCCGGTACCGAAGTATCCGCACTGCTGGGCCGTATGCCTTCGGCAGTAGGTTACCAGCCGACCCTGGCTGAAGAGATGGGCGTTCTGCAAGAGCGTATCACCTCCACCAAGGAAGGTTCGATCACCTCCGTTCAGGCCGTATACGTACCTGCGGACGACTTGACCGACCCGTCGCCAGCGACCACCTTCGCCCACTTGGACGCCACCGTCGTTCTGTCCCGTGACATCGCCTCCCTGGGTATCTACCCAGCGGTCGACCCACTGGACTCGACTTCGCGCCAGCTGGACCCGAACGTGATCGGCAACGAGCACTACGAGACCGCTCGTGGCGTTCAGTATGTTCTGCAGCGCTACAAAGAGCTGAAAGACATCATCGCGATCCTGGGTATGGACGAACTGTCCGAAGCCGACAAGCAACTGGTAGCCCGCGCTCGTAAGATCCAGCGCTTCCTGTCGCAGCCGTTCTTCGTGGCCGAAGTCTTCACTGGTTCGCCAGGCAAGTACGTTTCCCTGAAAGACACCATCGCTGGCTTCAGCGGCATCCTCAAAGGTGACTACGACCACCTGCCAGAACAAGCGTTCTACATGGTCGGCAGCATCGACGAAGCGATCGAGAAAGCCAAGAAACTGTAATTCCTGCGCCCCGCAAGGGGCGCTATCAGGTTGAGGCAAGCAGATGGCTATGACAGTCCATTGCGATATCGTCAGCGCGGAAGGAGAGATCTTCTCCGGCCTGGTCGAGATGGTAGTTGCGCACGGTAACCTAGGTGATCTTGGTATCGCTCCGGGTCACGCGCCGCTGATCACCAATCTCAAGCCTGGTCCGATCACGCTGACCAAGCAGGGTGGCGCCCAAGAGGTGTTCTACATCTCTGGTGGTTTCCTCGAGGTTCAGCCGAACATGGTCAAGGTGCTTGCCGATACCGTGCAACGTGCTGCAGACCTGGATGAAGCTCAGGCTCAGGAAGCCCTCAAGGCTGCCGAGAACGCCCTGAATCTGAAAGGCGCGGACTTCGACTACGGCGCCGCCGCCGCACGTCTGGCCGAGGCCGCAGCTCAGCTGCGTACCGTCCAGCAAATGCGCAGAGGCAAGTAATCGGCCCTCGGCTGATAACTTCTGTTGCGATTGAGTAAAAGGGTAGCCTCGGCTACCCTTTTTCTTTTCTGATTTCTCCCCCCCGGTCATTTCACTGACCACCCAGGATTGGTAGCCAGTAATGTCACTCGATATCGTTATTCTCGCCGCCGGCCAAGGCACCCGCATGCGCTCGGCGCTGCCCAAGGTGCTGCACCCGGTTGCCGGCAACTCCATGCTCGGCCATGTTATCCACAGCGCGCGCCAGCTGCAGCCGCAAGGTATTCATGTGGTCATTGGCCATGGTGCCGAGCTGGTTCGCGAGCGCCTGGCCGCCGACGACCTGAACTTCGTCATGCAGGACAAGCAGCTGGGTACCGGCCATGCGGTTGCCCAGGCATTGCCGGCCTTGACCGCCGAAACCGTGCTGGTGCTGTACGGTGATGTGCCGTTGATTGAAGTGGAAACCCTGCAGCGTCTGCTGGCGAAGGCCAACGAGCAGCAGCTGGGCCTGCTCACGGTGACCCTCGACGACCCGACCGGCTATGGCCGCATCGTGCGTGACGAGCAGGGCAAGGTGACCGCCATCGTTGAGCACAAGGACGCCAACGATGAGCAGAAAGCAATCAAGGAAGGCAACACCGGTATTCTGGCCCTGCCAGCCGCGCGCCTGGCCGACTGGATGGGCCGCCTGTCGAACAACAACGCTCAGGGCGAGTATTACCTGACCGACGTCATCGCCATGGCTGTGGCCGATGGCCTGATGGTGGCTACTGAACAGCCGCACGACCCGATGGAAGTGCAGGGCGCCAACGACCGTCGCCAGCTGTCCGAACTGGAGCGCCACTACCAGTTGCGCGAAGGTCGTCGCCTGATGGCGCAGGGTGTGACCCTGCGCGACCCGGCGCGCTTCGATGTCCGCGGTGAAGTGACCGTTGGCCGTGACGTGCTGATCGATATCAACGTGATTCTCGAAGGCAAGGTGGTCATCGAGGACGATGTGCAGATCGGCCCGAACTGTGTGATCAAGAACACCACCCTGCGCAAAGGTGCAGTGGTCAAGGCCAACAGCCACCTCGAAGGTACCGTGATGGGCGAGGGCAGCGATGCCGGCCCGTTCGCCCGCCTGCGCCCGGGTAGCGTGCTGGACGCCAAGGCCCATGTGGGTAACTTCGTCGAACTGAAAAACGCCCACCTCGGGGAAGGCGCCAAGGCAGGTCACCTGACCTACCTGGGCGATGCCGAAATCGGTGCACGCACCAACATCGGCGCCGGCACCATCACTTGCAACTACGATGGCGCCAACAAGTTCAAGACCGTAATGGGCGAGGACGTGTTCATCGGCTCGAACAACTCGTTGGTAGCGCCTGTAGAAATCAAGGCTGGTGCGACCACTGCTGCCGGCTCGACCATCACCCAGACCGTGGAGGCAGGCGACCTGGCGGTGGCTCGTGCACGTCAGCGCAACATCTCGGGTTGGAAGCGTCCGGAGAAGATCAAGAAGAGCTGAGTTATACACAGCTGTTTCGATCGAAAGCCGACTTATGTGAATAAGTCGGCTTTTTTCTTGGTCGTTTGGTGTTACTTGTGGGAGCGGCCTTGTGTCGCGAAACGGCTGCGAAGCAGGCCCGGCAATATTCGCGTTACCTTTGAAATCATTGGGACCGCTTTGCGGCCCTTTCGCGACACAAGGCCGCTCCCACAAGGGCATGGCGAGTGCCGGGAGAATCTATCCACAGGGCAGTGACGACTTGACGAATCGCTCATCTTAGGTTTTGATTGCCATCATTATCTTTCGAATCGAAACTTAAGCGCTCATGTCGAAACGAAATACCCCGCAGCGGCGGCACAACATCCTGGCGTTGCTCAGCGAGCAGGGCGAGGTGAGTGTGGACGCGTTGGCCAAGCGTTTCGCTACCTCGGAGGTCACCATCCGCAAGGACCTCGCTGCCCTGGAAACCAATGGCCTGTTGCTACGACGTTATGGTGGCGCGGTCCCGGTGCCTCAAGAGCTGCTCGGTGAACCTACCCAGCCGGTGTCTTCCTATAAAAAGGCCATCGCCCGCGCTGCTGTGGCGCGTATCCGCGAACATGCGCGGATCATTATCGACAGCGGCAGCACCACGGCAGCCATGATCCCTGAACTGGGCCGCCATCCTGGCCTGGTGGTGATGACCAATTCGATGAACGTGGCCCGCGCCATCTGCGACCTTGAACACGAGCCGGTGCTGCTGATGACCGGTGGCACCTGGGACCCGCATTCCGAGTCGTTCCAGGGCCAGGTGGCTGAGCAGGTGCTGCGCTCCTACGATTTCGACCAACTGTTCATAGGCGCCGACGGTATCGACCTCGGCCGCGGCACCACCACCTTCAACGAACTTCTCGGCCTGAGCCGGGTCATGGCCGAAGTCGCCCGTGAAGTGATCGTGATGGTCGAATCGGACAAGGTAGGGCGCAAGATCCCCAACCTCGAGCTGCCCTGGGGCAGCGTGCACACCCTTATTACTGACGAACGCCTGCCCGCAGCGGCACGCGAACAAATTCAAGCCCGCGGCATCAACCTGATCTGCGCCGCGATCAGCCAGGAGCAATAAACCATGTGTGGAATCGTTGGTGCCGTCGCCGAGCGCAACATCACAGCCATCCTGATCGAAGGCCTCAAGCGTCTTGAGTACCGCGGGTACGACAGCGCCGGCCTGGCCGTCCTCACCCAGAACGGTGAACTGCAGCGCCGTCGCCGTATCGGCAAGGTCAGTGAACTGGAAGCCGCTGTTGCTGCCGAGCCACTGGCCGGCCAGCTGGGTATCGCCCACACTCGCTGGGCCACCCACGGTGCGCCGACCGAGGGCAACGCCCACCCGCACTTCTCGGGCAATGAAGTGGCCGTGGTGCACAACGGCATCATCGAGAACCACGAAGAACTGCGCGAAGAGCTGAAGGGCCTTGGCTATGTCTTCACTTCGCAGACCGATACCGAAGTCATCGTCCACCTGATCCACCACACCTTGAAGAGCATTCCGGACCTGACCGATGCCTTGAAGGCTGCGGTGAAGCGCCTGCATGGCGCTTATGGCCTGGCGCTGATCAGCGCCAAGCAGCCTGACCGCCTGGTAGCCGCACGTAGTGGCAGCCCGCTGGTCATCGGCCTGGGCCTGGGCGAGAACTTCCTGGCGTCCGACCAGCTGGCCCTGCGCCAGGTCACCGACCGCTTCATGTACCTGGAAGAAGGCGACATCGCCGAAATCCGCCGTGACCAGGTCTCCATCTGGGACCAGGATGGCCACAAGGTTCAGCGCGAAACCGTGCAGTACCACGAAGGTGCCGAAGCTGCCGACAAAGGTACCTACCGCCACTTCATGCTCAAGGAAATTCACGAGCAGCCAAGCGTGGTGCAGCGCACCCTGGAAGGCCGCCTGGGCAAAGACAATGTGATGGTCCAGGCCTTCGGTCCGCAGGCTGCGGAACTGTTCGCCAAGGTGCGCAACGTGCAGATCGTTGCCTGTGGTACCAGCTACCACGCCGGCATGGTCGCCCGTTACTGGCTGGAAAGTCTGGCCGGGATCCCGTGCCAGGTCGAAGTAGCCAGCGAGTTCCGTTACCGCAAGGTGGTGGTGCAGCCGGACACTCTGTTCGTCTCCATCTCGCAGTCTGGCGAAACCGCCGACACCCTGGCCGCACTGCGCAACGCCAAGGAGCTGGGCTTCCTCGGCAGCCTGGCGATCTGCAACGTCGGTATCAGCTCGCTGGTGCGTGAGTCGGACCTGACCCTGTTGACCCTGGCCGGCCCGGAAATCGGCGTGGCCTCGACCAAAGCCTTCACCACCCAACTGGTTTCGCTGATGCTGCTGACCCTGGCCCTGGGCCAGGTGCGCGGTACCCTGGAAGCCGGCGTTGAAGCCGAGCTGGTCGAAGAACTGCGCCGCCTGCCGGCCCGCCTGGGCGAAGCCCTGGCCATGGACGCCACCGTCGAGAAGATCGCCGAGCTGTTCGCCGACAAGCACCACACCCTGTTCCTCGGCCGTGGTGCGCAGTACCCGGTGGCGATGGAAGGTGCGCTCAAGCTCAAGGAAATCTCCTACATCCACGCCGAAGCCTACCCGGCAGGCGAGCTGAAGCACGGCCCGCTGGCGCTGGTGGACAACGACATGCCAGTGGTAACCGTTGCGCCGAACAACGAACTGCTGGAGAAGCTGAAGTCCAACCTGCAGGAAGTACGCGCCCGTGGTGGCGAGCTGGTAGTGTTTGCTGACGAGCAGGCTGGCATGACCAATGGCGAAGGTACCCACGTGATCAAGGTGCCGCACATCGCCGACGCCCTGGCGCCGATCCTGTATACCATCCCGCTGCAGCTGCTGTCTTACTACGTGGCCGTGCTCAAGGGCACCGACGTGGACCAGCCGCGTAACCTGGCCAAGTCGGTTACGGTCGAGTAAGCCAGAAGCCAGGGGCGCTTTGCTGTTTTTGAATAATAAAGGTTGTCACAAAACAATAAAGGTTGTCACAACGTAATAAAGGTTGTCACAAGGCAGGCTCTGACCGCACATCGGGCCGGAGCCAGGCCTTGGAGATTCGGGTGACAATCCTCTACCCAACGCTGTGACTGTTGTCCTGGCTTAGCCCGCTCTCTGGGGTGTCCCCTGTGCACGACACCTGTCCTCGTCCCGGTCGAGCGGGTCGCCCAATTTTGAGCGACTCGAACAATGGCATCCATGCCCATAGCTCCGGTCAAGGCTGCACATCGCAAGCTGATGACCCAGGCAAAAATAGATAAGAAAATTCAATCGGGTCGTGGGTGTGGAGTCAGAGATTCCTATAAGCCATGGATCAAAGTGTGGGAGATCAAATCAAAGGGTGTCTCTCATATGATCGCGGGAGTTAAAATTCACCGCACACACCACCTGCTGTCCAATGCAGAGCGAGATTACTTAACTGTACTTGAGCACGATGCCTCGATCATCGATATCCGAGAGCAGTATCCTCTGCTGACACAGGCTGAGACCCAAGCAATTGCCTCAAGTATTAACTGTCGCCACCCTGTATATCCTGGCACGCAAATACCTGTCGTTATGACGACGGACTTTCTCGTTACCTTCTTAGATTCCTCTGGCGAAACAAGGCTAGCTGCTCGATCAGTGAAATACCGAAAAGAGTTTGAGCAAGCTGATCTTCAGGCGCGTAATCGAATAGCAGAAAAGCTAGCCATCGAAGAAAAATACTGGGCAATGAGGGGGGTGGACTGGAAGCTGGTCCTGCATGAAAACCTCTCAAAGATAAAATTAGCGAACCTCAAGATTCTCAGGACATACGCCAGTATTCATCCCTCGTTACCGACGGAGAAGAACATCGGCAATTTGCTTGGATACATTGAGGAGGCAAAGACGGATCAAATACCGTTAAAAATTCTTTTGGATAAAGCGTCTCGTGACCTTTACATTGAATATATGGGGGTAAAGCGCCTCTTCCATCACCTGCTATGGAACGGTCGTTTAGAGTCAGATCTTACCTCGAAAATAATAAGCATGTCGCAGCCGTTGCACGTATGGCCGAATCAAAGGTCAGCGGCTTTGTCTCTGCCAAACGAGGTTTCCCATCATGCTTGATCTTAAAATCAACAGCATTGTCACTCCTGGCGAAGAACCTAGCCTACTAAAAAAAGCGGTTCGGATTTTAGGCATAGATGATGCTTCTGTAATTGTGATTGAGCTGAGTACGAATCCCAGCAAGCCGTGGCAGATCGAGCGGTCCGTTTTGATTGACGATATTGACGCAGGGCGCGCAATCTTAAGTCGAGAAATGGTGCCCTTACATCTGCTCAGAAGTGATGATGAAATTAGTGAAAATGAAAAATCGAGCCGAAATCGTAACTGGAGCCTTATAAGAGGGTTAGTAGAAGATCGCTCCGCCTTGGAAATTCTTGGACCGGGTTTTGGAAAGCTGGTTGCTAGGCATGCCCTAGAGGCAGGAGTAGAGCGTAAACAGATATACCGGCTTCTATACCGCTACTGGAGCATGGGGCAGACACCTAACGCGTTTCTATGGAACACTAGTGCTTGCGGTGGTCGGGGAAAGAAAAAGGATCGATCCTCAGGCATTATCCCCGGTAGGCCGCGTAAGTATCGTGGTGTCGTTGTCAATGATGGTGGTGCTATCACGCTCGAACCGCGCCATCTCTCTCATATCCGTTTGGCTTACGGGCGGGTTGCTAGCGGCAAATGCGGCACCCTGAAAGATGCACATAAGTGGATGTTAAACAAATTTTATAGAGAGACTCTGCCAGACGGCTCGAAAGGGAATATTGTACGCGGCAGTTACCCGACTACTACCCAGCTCAGATATCACGGTAAGCTTTTTTTCGATGATCTTTATAAACTTAAGGTGCGTGGCGGTTCTGTTCGATACAACAAAGATCATCGTGCTATCGTTGGCGCAGCTTCCCAAGGCCTGATGGGTGCGACCCATCGATATGAGATAGATTCCACCATCGCTGATGTATATTTAGTGCATCGCGTTAACAGGCTATGGCTCATAGGACGCCCCATACTTTATGTGGTCGTCGATACCTTTACTAGAATGATTGTAGGGATTCACGTGGGCCTTGAGGGTCCCAGTTGGAATGGGGCTCGACACGCGATATACAATGCTTGCACCCCAAAGGTCGATTTTTGCAAGCGATACAATGTTGAAATAGATGAGGCTGACTGGCCGTGCTCGCACTTGCCAGTCGAAATTGTTGCTGACCGGGCCGAACTTCTAAGTGAGGCTGGGGCAACGCTGTCGCAAAGCTTGGGACTAGCGGTGCAAATTTTGCCCCCCTTTAGGCCTGATTGGAAAGGGATCATCGAAAGCCGCTTCCGTCTGATCAATGAACACCTGGACTTGAAATTTGTTCCAGGCGGAGTAGATGCTCGTAAAATGGAGCGTGGTGATAGGGACTACCAACTCGATGCGATTTTGGATATCGACGAGTTCACAGAAATGGTTATTGTAGGGGTCTTGGCGCACAATAAGAGCCTACGCATACCACACCTATTAAGTCGCGAGATGATTGCCGACGGTATAGAAGCGACGCCTATAGCAGTTTGGAATTGGTCTAAAGCTAATAGTCCTATCAATTCTAAAGTGGTTTCTCCGGCTGAGTTGAAAATTGCTTTACTGCCCTCTCAAGAGTGTCGTATCAGTCGAGGCGGTATTGTTTTCCAAGGCGTCCAATATACATGTCAAACAGCCTTGCGTGAGGAGTGGTTGGAGCGCTCACACAATCTGCGGACGAAGTATGTTCGAGTATTCTACGATCCTAACTCTATTGAAAATTGTTGGATCAAGTCCGAAGCAGGTTTTGAGGCTTTAACTATTGTACCGCAGCAACGGCAGAAATATGGTGGACTCCGTATGGAGGAGGTTCTTGATATGGTCCATGTCTTGAACCAAGTATCGCCGGATGCCCGTTATGACAGTGACAATACTGCGGCGCTGGTAAGGGGGCGGCAAGAGGAAATCCTTGACCGGGCCAAAGCCAAACGTGCCGCACAGGGTGACCCGAAATCGAATGCAGATTTCAAGCGGGACAAACGTGCCAAGCGTGCGACCGAAGCTCAGACCGAGCGCGATTCCCATACCGCTGATCTGAATCAGCTACGCGTTGTGGATCACACGCCCCTTGCGGGAGAAAATTCTAGGCCAGTCACCGGCAGGCCCAGTTCCACAAGAAGCGCGGCGTTTCTGAAACTGGTAGTCAGCGAGGGTAGCGAGACAGAGACATGAACGATTTGACCTTCTCCCCCGCAGAATATATTCCTACAGGCATGCCTCAATATGATGGCAACCCGCTGATTGAATGCTTGCCTAGAATTCTCTCGGATGTTGATGTGGTGAGGCGTGTTGGGAACCTTCCGCCGAAGCCCGACGAGGCCGAACGAGCGTTGCCACCGAAGCTTCGCGGCCATGGGATCAACCGGCTCAAAGATGTTGTGGTTCCATTCGAAATCCACTTGCGCCTCGAAGACCTATTCAGCCAGCTGATCCGCTACGGCTATTCGGGCCGCAATCCGCTGTTGGCCTCATCTGTTAGGCATCGATTGCCTTCCTCAGCAGATGCCAAGCGCCATGGATTCATGTCCACCGCTGAGACGATGACCCTGATTGGCTTGAGTGGTATGGGCAAGACCACAGCGCTTAATTCCATAGCAAGGCTTTATCCGCAGGTGATCAGTCACAGCAGATATAAAGACGCGATTCTCATCGAAACCCAGGTTGTGTGGCTAAAGATTGAGTGCCCTCACGATGGCTCGTTGCGCGGTTTTTGCGCAGCATTCTTCTCTGCACTGGACGCTGCGTTAGGTGTCGAAAAATACTCTCGCAGGGGCGGTGCCGCCAACAGCATCAGCGTAATGCTCCAGCACATCAGTCAGCTGTGCAAAACCTTTTTTATCGGTGCTTTGATAATTGATGAAATGCAGCATCTTTGCTCGTCGCGAGGGGGGCAGGATCGGGAAAAGTTACTGAATTTCTTCGTAACTTTATCCAATGATGCGGGCGTTCCGCTTGTCTATGTAGGGACCAACGCAATGCTTCCGCTTTTTTCTGGTGTGTTGCGTAATGCCCGAAGAGCGGCGGGGATGGGACCAATCGCCTTTGACCGTTTCAGCGAAGACGATCCGTTTTGGCATCACTTGGTGTCCCAACTCTGGGCCTATGACTGGACGGAATCTTGCGCTCCCCTGACGAGTGACCTCCTGTCCAAGATCTATGATCTCACCCAGGGCAATACAGATTTCCTAGCGAAACTGCTTATGCTTGCGCAGCGTCATGTTATTTGGGAAGGAATCGACGCCATTACGCCAGCCGTGCTTCAGCAGGTGTATGACAATCAAATGAGGCTTTTGCACAAGCCCATCGAGGCCCTTCGAAGCGGTGATCCTCTTCAGATTGCTGATTTCGAGGACATGATGCCTACAAAAGACCAAATCGCTCAGATGATGAGCTACGACTTGGCTCGCCGGGCGGACCGGGCTCATCTTTCGCTACTTACACAGACCGCAATAGCACCTTCACCTCTAGCAAAGGAAAAATCGGTGCCGAAGGCTCCGAGTCGTACGGTCGTACCGGTTGCTGACGGCGCGTTAACTAACGTGCATTTTTCGAAGGACGAAGACCTTCAGGCTCAGCTCGAACAGCGCGGCTGGGTGGATAGGGATTCTTCCTGGTAATTTGACGCAGGGGAGCTCAGGGCAGTGGCTAACCTTCTGTTCTTCCCCCAGCCGTTTCCGGATGAGTCGCTCTATAGCCTGGCCGTGCGCTATCACAAGCTAGCAGCGAATCAGGGATACCGAGCGACCAGCCAAGAGCTGTTCGGTAGCTACTCGCGTACCTGCGGTTCCATCCTGCCGTGCTGCTTAGAGGCTCTGTCTGAACGTCTCAGAGGCGCCTTCTCTGTAGGAGAGCTGATCGAGCGCTTCACGCTTTTACCGCTTTTTCTGCCTTTTTTGGACGACGAGAAGGGCCGCGATGCTGCCGTTCTAATGGGAGGTAATCGAGGTACAGGCCTCAAGATGGCCTTGGGCATTACAGCATCGCGTTTCCTCCAACACGCCTCGTTTAGGTATTGCGAGAGCTGCGTCAGAGAGGACATTCTGGAGTGCGGCTCAGCTTATTGGCATCGTATTCACCAAGCATCGGGCACTTGCATTTGTCCACGCCACAGCGAAGTACTACAGGCGATTAGATTCCCCGGATGGTCAGATTGGCGTTGTATGTTGCTTCCGGGGGAATCTGCTGGAACGCCGGTTATGGACTGTGGTGACCACAGCGGGGCCGTTGCCATTGCCCACATGCAGCTGTGGGGGCTAGACCATCCCAATGAGATGAAAACGATTCTGGCTGGAAATTTGCTCAGGAACCGTTTGGACGAGATGGGTTTTATCAGGTCTGGACGAATTAGAGAGCAGATGCTGAGAGATTTTTTAACCAGGCGACTTCGGTGCAGTCCTAGCGCCGCCGAATTCGAAGAAATGGTTCGATCCGCTGAGTGGGTCTTTCAGATATTGCGGCGACAAGGTCGAACCGTGCAGCCTTTCAAGTTCTATTTTCTCTGCTGGCTCCTTGATCTAGAGCTGGAGCACCTGAAGACCTACCGTCTAGAGGACGTTAATCGCGCTGGTATTGTGGTCCGGCCTGATGAACCGAATAACCTCATCCCTGACGATGACCTTCACGCCCGGCGAATAGCGTTTGCGAAGAGTACGAATCTCAAATGTCATGACAAGCCGGGCTATCAGTGGTTGTACCGCCACGACAGGGAATGGTTGGCCCGTTATGTTGCTGGGAACCCCTACCACAGAGACCGAAGAATTTTGATCGATTGGCAATCCAGGGACTCGGCCCTTGCGTTGGAGCTCGCTAAAGCGAAGACGATGATTCTTTCTGTAGACGGAAAGCCTCAGCAGGTCACCCGCGCTGCTCTATGTAGGCGTGTCCTAAACGCTCATGCTTTCCTCAAGATGCCGGACCACTTTCCGATGAGCACTAGGTTGATGGCGGGTTTACTTGAGTCTACTCATGACCATCAGCTACGTAAAATCCGGTGGGCAATTCGAGAATACTCGCTGACTGAAAACTGTGCGATGAGTGTTTTATACCGTTATGCAGGAATAAGAATATCTCGCGTATCCGAAGATGAAGTCTTTACGCAGATACGTGACGATATGGATTAGTTTTCATGGCTTCGTGCAAAAGTTTATTGAATATGACTGTTTTCTTCTCCCGCAGCACGTCTTGCTCATCCTTATTATTTAGCAAGTTGAAATAATTTTCAGCGGTGTGGCATCCAAGAAACACATAGATAGGATATTTGTCGCTGGTAGAGATACTGACATGGGTGAGTCTCGAAGTTATGCCCATTTCTTCGTTGATCAGTTTGGAAATATTCAGCTGGGTTTTTTCGAATGCGCTAGTTCGATTTATCATGAGGCTTGCATATGCGACAAAGTCTGCCATTCCATCCTTGATCATAGGGCCGCTATAGTCCAAAAGGTCTGCGACAAATTTGGCATACATATGACGGTTTGATCCGAATTCTCGCTTTTGACGTTTTGACCATGTGTTAAGCTTGCTGCACTTGGCTAGGTGATTAATCTCGTGCTTTTTCATTGGTATTGAGCAGGTCGGACATGTCTCGATTAGAGCGCAGGCATGAGTACTGCACACCTGTACGGAACCCAATACGTGCCTGCGATGAATATAGGGGCTTCCGCAATTATCCAAGTCTTCGCGAACACAATCTGGACAAACCTTTTCCCAAGTTTTCGGTGTGACGATTGCGGTCGCTCGATGACGCCCGAGGGCAGCTATCATAGGATACAAAGTGTGATCGCTTAAGGCTAGGTCCGAAATCTTGTGCTCGTCTAGCAGCTTTGGGTAATAGAATTCTTGATGCGGCCGCCACTCTGTTTGCAACTTCCCCAAAGTCTTATTAATTCCGAACCCAATACGAGGTTTCGCTTTTATATAGAAATCTTCAGTTTTCAACGATTTAATGCCTAGGAGCTCATTGCCGCGCTTAAGCGCAGATGCGATATATTCTCCAGGTAATGGTGTGAAAATTTTCATGCAATGATGTTCTGGAAGACGAGTGGTATGGCATTTTAGTTAGAAGACACCGGTACTGCATACACATTAGTGATCGTTTTGGGCTAAGGTGTGAAGGTTAAAGGGCGTCGGGCGTGCTTGGGAATCAAATTCGATCTAGTCTGACAGCCAACGCACAAGAGGAGGTCGATGCAATGAATCCTACAAGCACGCCCCCACCTGTTGAATCGCAGGCTTTTGCACCAACGTTCCACTTGGTTCATACCGACCTTGATGAGTTGAGCCAGCTGGAGCTCCTGCGTCTTGTCCAAACAGGATTTTTTTTCAGCGACGTGAAATGCATGGTCGAGTCCTCAAGCCTATTCAAGGCTCGTAACCTCGTCAGGCGAATCACAGGAATATCGACCAGAAGCGTTCACCGTCTGAGCCATTCCGTTCAGGCCCATCGCCTGGATGCCCAGCAGAGCGCGGTGGCGTTTCAATATGCGAAAGGACTGGAGCTTGCGTCGAAGGTATTTGGCTCTCAGATGCTCGCGGAGCAGTGGCTTTGTCGGCCGTGCGGCCGTTTGATGGGGTTTGTACCCTTCGAGATGCTCGACACGTCGCTCGGATTCAGCGTGGTAGCGGACTATCTTGAGCGTCTTCGCCTGGGTGTCTATCAGTAGTGTGCCTGAGGGGAATTGGTATGCCGTGTAGACGCAACGCTACCTCCATCTGCAAGCCGGACTTACAACCTTGTAATCCCCGTATCACTCAATTGACAGCGACAAAATCCTAATCTTCAGTCACGTCTATTGGAGTGATTGAAATGAAAGTCATCAAAAGCATCGCGGCCATCCTGGCCATAGTGGCCTCCTCAACCGCGCTCGCCGAAGGAGGATCCGACCGTCTATACGGGAAGATGATTCAGGCCAATGAGCAAGCTATGCGAGCTTATGCGGCCGTCAATGATATGAAGCCACCGGAGGTGATCCATTATCGCTACGGGATGCGGCTCGACGTGGCGAGAGTAATCAGCATGACATCGACCAAGGCGAGCTGTGACGTGATGCCAGCACAGATGAACTACGAGGATTCCAATGGAGACCTGAAAATCCTTGAGTACCGGACCGCTGGTATCGGTTGCCGGGGCCAGAACTGAGCACTGATCGAGCGGGCAGGACTTACGCTGATAAAAAGCCGGGTTGAAGCGTCAATTCCGGCGATTGATCGCCTGGTTACCGGCTTTCATGACTGGTGGAGTACGATGAGAATTGGTAGCTCAGGCAGGACAGCCCAATGACTCAATCAGCGCGCACCACGGTCAAGTGCCTTGATCCCGGCGACGGCTCCGGCGATGTGATTGTGGAACTACCCGACGACATTCTGAGCGAGCTCGGGGTCACGACGGGCGACAGACTCTCCATCGAGCTTATCAACGGCGATATCGTACTCAAGCCAGTCCGCGAGCGCCGTGAATCTGATTAGCTACGCTTTGCAGGCCCTCTGTGTCGTCGTGTTGAGCTGATGAAACTTTCTAGCGGGGATTTATGGGACGGCAGTCAGCCTACTGCCGTCCTTCTGGTCGGTGGGTTATTTGGCTGGATAGTTGGCGACTACTTGGTCCTCGCCGCTTTTGGTCAAACCAATAACCTGGTAGGCATGGCTTACACCATCAACCTCCATGCCTGGGGATCCAGCTGGCATTCCTGGCACGGCGATCCCTACCAGATCGTTCCGCTCCTTGAGTTCTCGAATCTGCTCAGCTGGCACGTGACCTTCAACAAACTTTCCGTCAATCACGGCTGTGTGGCAGGAGGCTAACCGTGGCGCTACGCCCAGCTTCTGTTTCACTGCGCTCATGTCCGTCTCAACATGGTCGGTCACTTTGAAACCATTGGCTTCCAGGTGCGCGATCCACTTCTTGCAGCAACCGCAGTTCGCATCTCGGTGAACGTCGATGGACAATGACTCTGCGGCGTAGGCCGCCGAGGCCACCAGCAGCCCAGCGATTGCGGCTAGCCGAACGAGTATCCGGTTAGTTGGCATGAGTGTGCTCCTTACCGTCTTTGTGAACATGCGTCTTTGTCGACGATTTCGGGTGGGCGTCCGAATGGGCTTCGGCCGCATTGTGGTCACCGTGATGATCTGCCGCTTGGGCGGCGCCTGCGGGTGCAGCTCCATGGTCGTGAGCTGTCTGAGCATGGTCGTCATCTGCCGCTTCGTCGTGATCGCCACGCTCGGCATGACCGCTCCCGCCGTGCTGGCCCTCATGATTATGCATATCGCTTTCACCGCCGCCGTGCTGATGGCCGCCGCTCGTGGCCACCAACGCCTTGTACTGCTCAGAATTCATTTGGGGCAGTTGGTCAAGGAACGCGACTATTCCCCAGATGTACTCATCACCCATGCTCTTGCCCCAGGCGGGCATGCCGGTGGCTTTGATGCCGTGCTTGATCGTCCAGAATGCGGCAGCCGGATCGTCTCCGACACCCACCTTGGTGAGGTCAGGTGGCGACGGGTATAGCGCTTGGCTGAGTTCTGTCTTTCCAACGCCAGGGGCGAGGTGGCACCCAATGCACATGGCGTTGTAGTTGCCTGCGCCTGCCTTGATCAACGCAGCGTTCTTCAGGTCAGGCACTTCAATGTCTCGCGCTCGAACCTCAATCGACCGGTCGCGAGCCATGGCGAGAAACGAATGGACAGCCGGGAAGTGAGGATCATCGGCGCCGACATTCACCAAGCCGAAATACGCGGTGCCCAATACCGCAGCACTTCCGACAGCACCGGCCACAAGCAGCGTTGTAATTGTTCTTTTCATGTTGGAATTCTCAGAACCACATCCTGATACCGGCAACGAAGCGTGCCTCATCAACATCTCCACCCTCGTCTCGGATGAAGTCAGCGGTGTTGCCGTAGGAGCGGCTCCAGGTAACGCCTATGTACGGGGCAAACTGGCGGACGATTTCATACCGTAGACGCAGCCCGACTTCGGTATTGGCCAGACCCGATCCAACACCGCGCTCAGGATCGTTCTTGCCATAGAAGTTCGCCTCAGCCGTGGGCTGCAAAATCAAGCGATTGGTCAGCAGGATGTCGTATTCGCCTTCAAGACGCGCAGCAGTCTGGCCGTTTTCGCCGATGAACGCCGTAGCTTCGGCCTCGAAGTCATACAAGGCCATGCCCTGAATACCAAAGGCTGCCCAGGTCTGCGGTGATTCCGGTTTGAAATCCTGACGGACCCCGGCGACCACGTCCCACCAAGGACTGACCGAGCGCCCGTATAGCAGTTGCAGCTCAGCATCTTCGGTTACCCCGTTGGTGCGCTCGCCTTCCGACCGAACCCAGAGTCGATTGATGTCGCTACCTACCCAGCCAGATGCATCCCAAGCCAGGGTGCTGCCCTCATCGGCGTCCTGGTATTCGAGCTGGTCCAACAGAAAGAAGCTGTTGATTCCGCTGTCGTGCACCTGGTGGCCACCCAAAGGCGGAAAGGCTGCCTCGCGGTCGGCATCAGTGAGCACTGGAATCGGCGTGCGGCTCGTTGTGGTCGGAGAAGTCGCTGAACCAGGATTCATCTGGGAATGGTCCATGCCCTTCATCGAACCGTGATCCATGCCCTTCATGTTTCCATGGCCCATTTTGCTGTGGTCCATCTTGCTATGGTCCACCGGGCTGGATTTGCTCTGGCTTTGAGCATGCCCCATCTGGCTGTGATCAACAGGGGCAGGCTGTTTCTGCTGTTTGCTCATCCCCATCTTGCTGTGATCCATCGCCGGCATCGATTCGGACGGAGCAGCATCCATTTGCATGGAACCGTGCCCCATTTTCGAATGATCCATGCCCGAGTGATCCATTTCTTCAGCGGCGAAGCTGGGCGTTACGCCCAGCATGCCGATTGAAACAGTCAGGGCCAGCAGCGAAGGCCGCCCAAGGCTATTGACCATCTTTCCCTGCCTTAGCTTTGTCGCTGCCATGCGATTCCATCATTTTGTCGTGGTCCATGCCTTCCATCGAGCCATGGTCCATCCCCTTCATCGAGCCATGGTCCATCCCCTTCATCGAGCCGTGGTCCATACCTTCCATGGACCCATGGTCCATGCCTTCATGGTTCATGCCCTGGCCCTGCTTGTCCTGCGAACCTTTGGCTTTACCGGCCTCGGTGGATTTCTGGGAATGCTGATCGTGGTTGTCGCTAGACCACGACGACGGGGCATAAACAGCCAACATGCCGACCATCGCAGCAGAGAGGAAAAAGGCGCTTCGTTTCATTGGTTTGCTCATCTCAAATCTCCAGTTCATTCGTCCACACGGACTTCTCGGAACATGCCCATTTCCATGTGGAACAGTAGGTGACAGTGATAGGCCCAACGTCCCAAGGCATCTGCGGTGACGCGATAGCTTCGTTTTGAGCCAGGTGGCATGTCGATGGTGTGCTTGCGAACCATGAAGTTGCCGTTCTCGTCCTCCAGATCACTCCACATACCGTGGAGATGGATGGGGTGAGTCATCATGGTGTCGTTGACCAAGGTGATGCGAAGACGCTCGCCATATTTCAACCGCAGCGGTTCAGCGTCGGAGAATTTGATACCGTCGAACGACCATGCGAACTTCTCCATTTGGCCGGTAAGGTGCAGTTCGATTGTGCGTCCAGGCTCTCGACCATCGGGATCGATGAAGGTGCTCCGCAAATCGGCGTAGGTCAGCACTCGGCGCCCGTTGTTGCGCAGGCCAATTCCCGGATCGTTCAGCTTCGGGGTCGGCGACATGGTCTGCATATCGACCAACGGGTTGTTGGTCTCGGAAGTCGGATGGCTCTGCATTGCACCGCTCATGCCGGCCATGCCCTCATGACCCATCCCAGCCATCTTGCTGTGATCCATGCCGGCCATGTTGCCGTGGTCCATTCCAGCCATCTTGCTGTGGTCCATGCCGGCCGTGCTGCCATGGTCCATTCCAGCCATCTTGCTGTGGTCCATGCCGGCCATGTTGCCATGGTCCATTCCAGCCATCTTGCTGTGGTCCATGCCGGCCATGTTGCCGTGATCCATTCCAGCCATCTTGCTGTGGTCCATGCCGGCCATGCTGCCATGGTCCATCCCAGCCATCTTGCTGTGATCCATGCCGGCCATGTTCCCTTGGTCCATGCCAGCCATGCCGCCGTGATCCATTCCGCCCATGCTGCCGTGGTCCATGCCCATATCGCTCATGGCGATGATCGGGCGTGGATCTACCTCCGGTACGGGCGCTTGCAAGTCTTCACGAACTGCCAGGGTGCCTCGGGAGTACCCGGTACGGTCCATGGATTGCGCGAAGATCGTATAGGCCTGCTCGTTTTCAGGTTCGACGATGACATCGTAGGTTTCGGCAACGGCGATCCGGAACTCATCGACCGATACGGGTTTGACGTACTGGCCGTCAGCAGCCACAACCGTCATCTTGAGCCCAGGAATCCGGACATCGAAATAGGTCATGGCCGAGCCGTTGATAAAGCGCAGGCGGATCTTCTCGCCGGGCTTGAAGAGTCCCGTCCAGTTGCCGTTCGGAGCCTGGCCGTTCATGAGGTAGGTGTAGGTATACCCGCTCACGTCAGCGAGGTCGGTGGGGCTCATCTTCATTTCAGCCCACATCTTCCGATCCGCTACAGCGGCCGACCAGCCTTTCTCGCTCACATCGTCAACGAAGTCGCTTACAGTGCGCTTGTGGAAGTTGTAGTAGTCAGATTGCTTCTTGAGTTTGGAGAGCACCCGCGCCGGGTCTTCATCCGTCCAATCGCTGAGCATGACGACGTAATCACGGTCGTACACAAACGGCTCCGGATCCTTGGCATCGATCACCAACGCCCCATAGACCCCGGACTGTTCCTGGAGGCCTGAGTGGCTGTGATACCAGTAAGTGCCGTTCTGGTGGACCTTGAACTTGTATTCGTACATGCCATCGGGAGCGATGCCGTGGAAGCTCAAGCCCGGCACACCGTCCATGTTGGCGGGCAGGATGATGCCGTGCCAGTGAATGGAGGTGTCCTGTTTCAGCCGGTTGCGTACGCGCAGCGTCACGGTGTCGCCTTCGCGCCATCGCAGGATCGGCCCTGGCACGGAGCCGTTGATGGCCATGGCCGTACGAGCTGCACCCGTGATGTTGACGGGCAGTTCGCCGATATACAGATCGAAGTCCGTGCCGCTGAGCACGTTCGGTTGGCCAGGGCTGGTCACGGCCCAGACCGGCGCGCGCCACATGCCGAGCCCACCCAGAAGTCCGGTAGCGGCCAGGCCTTTGACGAAAGATCGTCTCGTGGTTTTGCTTTGCATGCCGTTGCGTCCAGTCAGGTAGATCGCTGATATCCAGGCTGCTAGATGGTGCAGCCCTTGGGTTCATTGGAGCTCTCACCAGTCTCGTAGACTTTCGCCACTACGCGAGGCTGATGAGAGGCCGTACTCTGAAACAGCCATAGTTCAGATTCCGGGATGATTACTTTTCTGTAAGCTAGGATCAGCAGCTTTCGTGGCCCGCGTGCTTGCTGGACTGGGCGGCGAATGGCGCCTGCTCTTTCTTCCCCTGCGCAACCTGGGAGGCCTGCATGGAGCTTTGGAGAGCCGCTTCCATCCGTGCAAAGGTCCGGTCCGCGCCGCCCTCTGCCAGGGCAATGCCTGCCATGCCGAAGGTAACGACCATCACAATTGCTTTGACCATGTTCATCTGGAGATCCTCAGTGGGTTCTGCGCCTCATGGCGTCAGGTACAGGGTCAAGTTAGCCTCGCGGTGCTGTCAGAAAACTGATCTCGACATTACTTTTCCGTCAGCTTCTGGTTGGGCTTCTTTTTTCCCGCAAACTGGAAATGCACCCCGCGTGGATGAGAGCAGATGAAATTACTCGTGGCCGAAGATGAGCCGAAAACCGGTGTCTACCTCCAGCAAGGTCTAACAGAAGCTGGCTTCACCGTTGACCGGGTGATGACAGGCACTGACGCCCTGCAACAGGCACAGAGCGAAGCGTATGACTTGCTGATCCTCGACGTGATGATGCCGGGGCTCGATGGCTGGGATGTCCTGCGCAAGATCCGTGCGGCGGGTCAGGATGTGCCGGTCCTTTTCTTGACGGCCCGAGACGGCGTAGACGACCGCGTGAAAGGTTTGGAACTGGGCGCTGATGATTACCTGGTGAAGCCCTTTGCGTTCTCGGAGCTGCTGGCTCGAGTTCGTACGTTGCTGCGCAGAGGCAACGGTGGTTCTGCTCAAACCACTATGAAGATGGCAGACCTTGAGGTGGACCTGCTCAAGCGTCGAGCTACGCGAAACGGCAAGCGGATCGACCTTACTGCCAAGGAGTTTTCCCTGTTGGAGCTGCTCATGCGCCGACGCGGCGAGGTGCTTCCCAAATCGCTGATCGCTTCTCAGGTGTGGGACATGAATTTCGACAGTGACACCAACGTGATCGAGGTCGCGATTCGCCGACTGCGGGCCAAGATTGATGACGACTTCGCGCCAAAGCTAATCCATACCGCCCGAGGCATGGGCTACATGATGGATGTGCCCGAGTGATGCGCCCGCAATCATCGCTCGTCAAGCGGCTGACCCTGATGTTCATGTTCGCGGTGACTGCTGTCCTGGTGGTTGCCGGCGTCGCTTTCTACGGGCTCAGCCAGCACCATTTCCGGATGCTGGATGAGCAGGCGCTTTCTGAAAAGCTGGAGTCAACGCGTCATATCCTTTCCATCTCAGCAGCGCGAGGCGGGCTCGACGATCAGGAGCAGCAGCTGCGGGCATTGCTCGGCGCACATCAGGATCTGTCGGCGAAAATCACCAAGGCTGACGGAACGGTCCTGTTTTCAGACCCCAAAGCCTCCCAGATTCCTCAGCGGTTCGAGCAGGCGCATCGGGGTGCGGTCTGGGAGTGGCAGGATAAAGCGCAGAACTTCCGCGGCATTACCGCCCAGCTGACCATTGCAGGCGAGCCGGAACCGGTGACGGCCGTGCTGATGCTCGATGTCACCACTCACGCCCATTTCTTTGTCACCCTGCAATGGTGGTTCGGAATTGGTCTGGTGATCAGCGCGATTGTGAGCGCAGGCTTGGGCTGGGTCGTGGCCAAAAGCGGGCTTCGGCCTTTTGGGCAAATCACCAAAGTGGCCACCGGGATGTCGGCAAGATCACTTCGCGAACGCATTCCGCTGGAGCCCGTACCGCTAGAGCTTCAGGAGCTCATCCTGTCTTTCAACGGGATGCTGGGACGGTTGGAGGATGCATTCGTTCGGTTGTCCAACTTCTCTGCCGATATCGCTCACGAATTGAGAACGCCAGTCAGCAACCTTCTGACCCATACCGAAGTGGTGCTCACCAAGAAGCGTGACCTGGATGCCTATGAAGAAAACCTCTATTCGAACCTGGAAGACCTCAAGCGCATGTCGCGCATGATCGACGACATGCTGTTCCTGGCCAAGGCGGATAACGGTCTGATCGTGCCCGAGCAGATCGATGTGGAGCTCTCCGAACTCGTATCAAAGCTGTTCGAGTACTACCAATTCCTGGCTGAGGATCAAGGCATCCAACTGACCCTACACGGGCAGGGTAAGGTTCGTGGCGATCGCCTGATGATTGACCGAGCGCTTTCCAACCTTCTATCCAACGCGTTGCGCTACACCCCGGAAGGCAACGAGATATCAGTGCAGATCGAGCAGACGCCTGAAAGCGTGACGCTTTCCGTGCGTAACAGCGGGGTAACCATCGATCCCCAGCACATTGGCAAGATCTTCGACCGATTCTATCGAGCCGATCCAGCCAGACGCGAAGGCGGCCCAAGCAATGCAGGCCTGGGGCTGTCGATAACCCGCTCTATCATCGAGGCTCATAGCGGACGAATCTGGTGTACATCAGCGGAGGGTGTCACAACATTCTTCATCAGTCTCCCAGCCTCCAAGCGGTTGGTTAGTGCAGCCCCAACCCCTTAATGCTGAACTCATCCCGGTAACCTATACTCGCCCATCATGAATCGGCTCATTCGACTACTCACCCTCCTGATGCTAATCGTGGCGCTTCCGCTTAACGGGATGGCGGGCATCGATTCGGCGACTGAACCTTGCCCAATGCAGGCGATGGGCATGGAAATGATGGCGGGCATGGACCATGACTGCTGCCAGGACCAAGACCTGGGTAAGACTGGCGACCATGCCAAATCCTGCAAGGTCGGCCAGGAGTGCAGGACTGCCAGTACCGTACAGATTAGCTTCCTGACGCCTGGGCTGACTTTCGCCAAGCCACGACCTGCCGATACCTACGCTGTAGGCATAGCGACAGGTTCTCCCCCCGATCCGTGGCGTCCTCCCCGCGTCTGATTCCCTCTTAATTTCACACCGTCGTTCCGCCTAGCAGCGGGGCGATGGCACGCGCCTGGGCGCTGATCTTTCGAGGAATCATTTTCATGACTCCCCAACGTTTTCAGGGACGGATAACCACGGCCGTCCTGTTCATACTGCTGCCGGCTGTCTCGGCACAGGCTGCAACGCTGTCGCTGGATGAGGCGCTGCAACTGGCTGAACGTAACGCTCCCTCTCTACAGGCCCGCCAGGAGCAGGCATCAGCTGCGCGCAGCGCAGTCATTCCAGCGGGCGAACTACCCGATCCGCGCCTGAATCTCGGGGTACAAAACCTGCCGATTGAAGGCACCGATCGCTGGAGCATGAACAGAGACTTCATGACCATGCAGGTGGTTGGCCTGTCCCAAGAAGTACCGAACCGGGACAAACGCAAAGCTCGCATAGAGACAGCGCAGGCCACGGTCGAGCGAGCCGATGCCGAGGCGATCTTCGAACGCTTGAAGGTTAGGGCGGCAACCGCACAGGCTTGGGTTACTGCGTACACCGTGCAGCGAAAGCTTGAACAGTTCGACGCCTTCTACAAAGAAAACCAGCTGCTGGCTTCCACGGTGCGGGCCCGCCTGGCCGGAGGCGCAGGCTCCAGCGCCGATACGCTGGCTCCCAAGCAAGAAGCCGCGCAGTTGGACGAGCAGAAAGACGTTCTATTGAGTCAGTCAGCTCAGGCGCGAGCCGCGCTGAAGCGCTGGATTGGGCAGGACGCCGAAGTAGGCGCGCCGACCTTCCCTGTCTGGCCTGTAGACGCAGCTGAATACTTGCACTCCGTCCATGCCCATCCGGAGCTCAATACCTACAACGCCATGACACGCGAGGCTCAAGCCCAGGTACACCAGGCTCAGGCGGAAAAGAAATCGGATTGGTCCTGGGGAGTGGATTATCAGCGCCGTGGTCCGGACTTCAGCAACATGGTCAGCCTGCAAGTCAGCTTCCAATTGCCATTGTTTACCAGCTCACGGCAAGACCCGATGATTGCGGCACGACGCGCACAAGTTCGCCAATTGGAAGATGAGCAGGACGCTGCCCTGCGCGAGCATCAAGCCCAGCTTGAAACAGACCTTGTCGAGTACCAACGCTTGCAACGGGCAGTGCGGCGCAGTCGCGAAACACTTTTGCCCCTGGCCGAGGACCGGGTACGCCTCGCTCTGGCGGATTACCGCGCCGGTAAGTCGCCGTTGAGTGAAGTGCTGTCGGCACGCCGGCAGCGTGTGGAGGCACTACTACAGGATGTGGACCTGCAAGGACAGTTGGCGGCAACAGCAGCGCGTCTGCATTTCGTTTATGGAGAGGTGCGGGCATGAGGAATAGGTCGATTGGTTTCGTCGTGGCTGCTGCCCTTGCTATTGGAATAGGCGCTGGCTTCTGGCTAGGTGGGAGAGGTGCGTATTCGCCATCGCAGCCCTTAGGTCAGGAAAAAAAAGCGCTGTACTGGTACGACCCGATGTATCCCCAGCAGCACTTCCCGGCGCCCGGAAAATCGCCGTTCATGGACATGCCGCTCGTGCCCAAGTATTCGGATGACACGGCTGGCGAGGAGCAGCCTGCGGTTCAGGTCTCGGCTGGGCTCCAGCAAAACCTTGGGATTCGATTGGCAACGGTGACGGCTGGCCGGCTAGAACGGACCCTAAGTGTGAGCGGCGTTCTGACGTTCGACGAACGCGACTTCAGCGTGTTGCAGGCCCGTACTGGCGGTTACGTCGAACGCGTCTATGGTCGAGCGACGGGGGACATCGTTGCCAAAGGGGCTCCTCTAGCCGATGTGCTGACCCCGGAGTGGGCTGGTTTGCAGGAGGAATACCTGGCGTTGCGGCATTCTGGCGACGCTCAGCTGACGGCGGCGGCACGACAGCGGCTCGTGCTCGCCGGCATGCCGGCCGACCTGATCAACCGGGTCGCGAGCACTGGGAAGGTGCAGCTCTCGGTCACACTCTCCGCACCCACTGCCGGTGTAATCCAGGTTCTCGATCTGCGACCCGGCATGACGCTGACGCCGGGCGCTACCTTAGCAAGGATCAATGGAGTGGCCAACGTCTGGCTGGAAGCGGCTGTGCCGGAAGCCCAGGCTCAAGGCCTTCGCGAAGGCCAGCCTGTGCAGGCGCAATTGCCAGCGTTCCCAGGCGATCCCATACCGGGCAAGTTGACTGCGCTATTGGCCGATGCCGATTTGCAGAGCCGCACGTTGCGCCTGCGTATCGAGTTGCCCAACCGAGATGGGCGGCTTCGTCCTGGGATGACCGCTCAAGTGGCTCTCCATCCCGGCGAGTCTGCCAAGCAAAGCCTCTTGGTGCCTGCCGAGGCGGTCATCCGCACCGGCAAGCGAGACCTGGTGATGCTGGCTGAAGACGGTGGTCGCTTCCGGCCGGTGGAAGTCGTGTTGGGCCAGGAGAGCAAAGGCCAAGTTGCGGTGTTGCAGGGTCTTCAGGCAGGACAGCGCATCGTCGCGTCCGGGCAATTCCTGTTGGACTCCGACGCTAATTTGAAAGGCATCGAGGCGGCGACGGTGCAGGATAGTCAGCCTAATGCGGGGCCAGCCCTGCATGAAGCGGATGGCCGTGTCGTGCAGATAGACGGCACACAGCTCACCGTTGCCCACGGTCCTTTCATCACCCTGGGCATGCCAGGGATGACCATGACCTTCCCTGTGGCTGAGCAGTCTCTCCTTGATGGCCTCAAGATCGGTGCGCAGATTCGCTTTGGCATACGCGAACGCGACGAGGGCATGGTCGTTGAGCAGATCAAAGTGTTGGAGGGCCAACCATGATTGCCAAACTGATCCGCTGGTCGGTAGGCAACCGTGTGCTGGTGCTCCTCGCCACGCTGTTTCTGGTGGCATGGGGCTTCGTCTCGGTGCGTAGCCTACCAATCGACGCCTTGCCCGACCTGTCGGACGTGCAGGTGATCATCCGCACGTCCTACCCAGGCCAGGCTCCCCAGATCGTTGAGAATCAGGTGACCTATCCGCTGACCACTACCATGCTCTCGGTTCCGGGGGCCAAAACGGTTCGCGGCTTCTCCGCCTTCGGTGACAGCTTCGTCTATGTGCTGTTCGAGGACGGCACCGATCTGTATTGGGCGCGCTCTCGGGTTCTTGAGTACCTGAGCCAGGCGCAATCGCGATTACCTGCCGCAGCCAAGCCGGTACTGGGCCCGGACGCCACCGGGGTGGGCTGGATTTATCAATATGCGCTGGTCGATCGTAACGGCGGCCATGACCTGTCGCAACTGCGCAGCCTGCAGGACTGGTTCCTGCGCTATGAGCTCAAGACGCTGCCGGATGTCGCTGAAGTGGCCACCATCGGCGGTATGGTCAAGCAGTATCAGGTCGTGCTCGATCCGCTGCGCATGGCCAGCCTCGGTATCACCCAGGCTGAGGTGGTGGAGGCTATAGGCAAGGCCAACCAGGAGACCGGTGGCGGTGTACTGGAGCAAGGCGAAGCGGAATTCATGGTACGTGCGGCCGGCTACCTGCGATCGCTGGATGATTTCAGAGCGATACCCCTGCGACTGGCTACCAAGGGCGTGCCGGTGACATTAGGCGACGTCGCTACGGTGCAGATAGGTCCGGAAGCCCGCAGAGGCATAGGCGAACTGGACGGCCTCGGCGAAGCCGTAGGAGGTGTGGTGATCCTGCGCAGCGGGAAGAATGCTCGTGAGGCCATCGCGGACGTCAAGGCTAAGCTCGAAACCCTGAAGAAAGCCCTGCCAGCCGGGGTGGAACTTGTCACCGTCTACGACCGCAGCCAGTTGATCGACCGTGCCGTGGAGAACCTCAGTCACAAGCTGATCGAGGAGTTCTTGGTAGTGGCGTTGGTATGCGCAGCCTTTCTCTGGCACCTGCGCTCGTCATTGGTGGCTATCGTTTCGCTGCCCGTGGGAATCCTGATAGCGCTGATCGTCATGCGTCATCAGGGCATCAACGCCAACATCATGTCCCTTGGCGGAATCGCTATTGCCATCGGTGCAATGGTGGACGCTGCCGTGGTCATGATCGAGAACGCCCACAAACGTGTTGAGGCCTGGCATATCCGGCATCCTGGTCAACCTTTGCGGGGAGAAGCGCATTGGAGGGTAATGACGGAGGCGGCCGTCGAGGTAGGGCCGGCACTGTTCTTCAGCCTCATGATCATCACGCTTTCGTTCATCCCGGTGTTCACGCTGCAAGCCCAGGAAGGACGCCTCTTTGCACCCTTGGCCTTTACCAAGACCTACGCAATGGCTGCGGCAGCTGCGCTATCGGTGACCCTGATACCGGTGCTGATGGGGTACTGGATCAGAGGGCCACTGCCTGCGGAACAGCGCAACCCGCTCAACCGGGGCCTCATCCGGCTATACCGTCCGGCATTGGAGGTCGTCCTGCGCCGGCCTCTGGTTACCCTCGCTGCAGCATTGGTGATCCTGCTCAGCAGTCTGTGGCCCTTGAATCATCTTGGGGGCGAGTTCCTTCCTCCGCTCGATGAAGGTGATCTGCTCTACATGCCTTCAGCCTTGCCTGGACTCTCGGCGCAGAAAGCTTCAGAGCTGTTGCAGCGAACGGATCGTCTGATTCGAACTGTTCCCGAAGTGGCCAGTGTCTTTGGTAAAGCCGGCCGCGCCGAGTCAGCTACCGACCCGGCACCGCTGGAGATGTTCGAGACCACCGTTCGGCTCAAGCCCAAGAGTGAGTGGCGTCCAGGAATGACCACGGACAAGCTTATCGAGGAGCTTGATCGCACTGTGCGTGTGCCTGGGCTGACCAACATCTGGATCCCGCCCATCCGCAACCGCATCGATATGCTGGCCACCGGCATCAAGAGCCCAATCGGCGTCAAGGTGGCCGGCAGCGACCTAGGCCAGATAGACCGGGCCACTCTCGCTGTGGAGCGGGCCGCGAAAAAGGTGCCTGGAGTGACTTCGGCGCTGGCAGAGCGTTTGACTGGTGGCCGCTACATTGATCTGGATATCGACCGCCATGCCGCTGCCCGTTACGGTCTGAACATCACCGACGTACAGGCCATCGTGGCCGGCGCCATTGGTGGCGAAACCATCGGGGAAACAGTTGAAGGCTTGGCCCGCTATCCCATTAGCGTGCGCTATCCACGCGAATGGCGTGATTCGGTGGAGGCGTTGCGTCAGCTGCCGATCTACACCTCGCAGGGCGGCCAGCTGACGCTCGGCAGCGTGGCCCGCATACGTATTGCTGATGGCCCGCCCATGCTGAAGAGCGAGAATGCTCGCCCCTCGGGCTGGGTGTACATCGACGTGCGCGGCCGGGACCTTTCGTCTGTTGTTGCAGACTTACGTCAGGCGATCGACAGCGAGGTAAAGCTCGATTCAGGCATGAGCTTGAGCTACTCCGGCCAGTTCGAATACCTGGAGCGGGCGAACGCCCGTCTGGCCTGGGTGGTGCCAGCGACGCTGGCCATCATCTTCGTGCTGCTCTACCTGACCTTCGGCCGCCTCGGTGAAGCACTGCTCATCATGGGCACTTTACCTTTTGCCCTGACCGGGGGCGTCTGGCTGCTCTACCTGCTGGGCTACAACCTTTCAGTGGCCACAGGCGTTGGCTTCATTGCCCTGGCCGGCGTAGCGGCGGAGTTCGGAGTGATCATGCTCATCTACCTGAATAACGCTTGGGCTGAGCGTCAGGCCAACGGCGAAACTACACGAGCAGCGCTGCTCGACGCGATCCGTGAGGGCGCGGTGCAACGCATCAGGCCCAAGGCAATGACTGTGGCAGTCATCGTTGCAGGCCTGCTGCCCATCCTCTGGAGCAGCGGTACCGGCAGCGAGGTCATGAGCCGCATCGCGGTGCCCATGGTGGGCGGCATGCTCACCGCCCCCTTGCTTTCACTTTTTGTAATCCCTGCGGCGTACTGGCTGATCCGTCGCCGCGAACTTGCTGTAACTACCCCCAACCTCTCAGGAGAAATCCAATGAAAAAGCTAATTGTCATCGCAGGCCTGGTCACAGCTTTCGCCGCCAGTGTGCATGCCCAGGACATGGATGGTATGGACATGAAGAAAATGCCAGCCTCCGCCGAGGGTGGCCAAGGCAGCCAGGCGGCGCCCACTGCGCATGCGGAAGGGACAATTAAGGCGCTGGATCCTCAAAGCGGGAAAATCACCTTGGCGTACGGCCCGGTAGCAGAGCTCAAATGGCCGGCGATGACCATGGGCTTCCAAGCTGAGCCTGCACAGCTGAAGGGCTTGAACGTAGGAGACAAGGTGAAATTTGGGTTCCGTATGGAGGGAAGTGTCGCGAAAATCGTGAGCATCCAGAAGCAGTGATTGAAAAGCCTTGAATGATCGGGCACGCCTTCATACCGAGATGATTCGGACAAGCTTACAGAAATGTAATCAATCTTCAGGCCCCCGTCAGGTCGAACGCTACATACCGTCATGAGACGGTGCACTGGCATCTCATCGACCCGATACCGGAGATATGATCATGAACAGTAGCTTTGATGAATGCATCTCGGAATGCATGCGCTGCGCGCTGGCCTGTGAAGTCTGCGCGTCAGCCTGCCTGCGAGAGCAGGACGTAAAAATGATGGCTGACTGCATCAAGCTGGACAGGGATTGCGCAGATATGTGCAAGCTGGCGGCTACCTTGATGACACGAGAAAGCATGCTCGCCAAGGAATTTTGTGCGTTGTGCGCAAGGATTTGCCGCGCCTGCGGGGAGGCGTGCGGTAAGCATAAGGCAGACCACTGTCAGCATTGCGCACAGACCTGTTTGGCCTGCGCTGCATCCTGCGAAGCAATGGCTGCGTAAGCGTTTTCGCCCAGTCAGCTTTCCATGCGCCTGACAAAGGATATGGATACGTCGTTAACCGTCTGGCTAGGGAGACGGGTAGACCGCTGATGTTGAGCATGCGCTCTGGCGGAGCCTAGCTTGGGCAGCCATTCACCAAGGCGCTGCCTTACGGATCTGATGACAAAAAAGCCCGCCTCGGCGGCGGGCTATCAGATGTCTCCCAGGGGAGGCTGTAGGCCAACAAGTCTCGGAGCAAGCATTTGTAGGATACGCCTCTTGGCTCACGCCCACCAGCCAGCTTCGGCCGGAGCGAATGGTTCTACGTCGAGGGCATTGGAAACGGCTTATGTAGGCCCCGTCAATTGGCAGGGCAATCCGCAAAGACAAAGCAGGCCGATTATCCCCTGGCGGTATACCCCCAGGCAGAGTCAAAGGCAAAGCTAGGGGGGAAATCTAGCGGGTACCCCGATTTGAGGGCAGAATCACCAGCTTCACCTACGTTGCACTGGGTTGAGGGGCAGTTTGAAACTGCTATCTAGCGCGACAGCGACCATCGCCGCCATGAGCAAGAGCACAGGTGCGCCTTGAGTACTCAGCACAAAGGCCGTAGCAAACGGCCCCGTGGTCTGCGCCAAGACCATTGGGCGAGCTAATGCTCCCATGCGTGCGCGATACCCTTGCCAAACAGCACCAGAGGCAAGATGACTCTGGCAATAGTGAGAATCCCGATGCCGGCGCCCTACAGCGCTGCTGCAGGGAATGCCAGCCAAGGCACGCCAGGAATGAATAAGCAGATGCCGATGAAGCTCACCAACACGCCGGCACGGCCGACCAGGTTGGGTGAAGATGCCGAGCAAGCGAGAACTCCAATACTCTTGCCACCACCTGGGCCGGCCCAAGGACCATCCCCACCGCCAACACCGTGACCGTTGGAAGGCCAAGTTCCTTGAGCGAGGTGAGAAGATGCACAGAGAGGGTGGCCATGACGAAGGCAATGACCGTGAGTAGCCCTGCAACGAACCAGAAAAGCCGGCGGGCGCCATCATCGTTGAGCGGCGACTGAGCCTGCTTGGTGCTGTAGTCGGGAGGTTAACCTCATCGCCGGCGCACAGTATCAGAGGTAAGCCATGGCGCTGTTAAAAACAATGTCCGCTGAGCGTGCGTCAGCTCTGGCATACGCTTGGCCTTCCGTTACCTGTTGATAATCTATGCTATACTTTATGTCCAGCACACCTCATACGTTTAGTGAGGAAACGCGCGCTAAGGGTCAAAAACAGTATGGCTCGACTTACATGCATGATCCCTGGCTCTGTTTTCATGACTAAGTAGCGGGCGATCAACGCTTCTCAAGCACATAGCCCACACCGCGAAGCGTATGGATCAGCTTCGTCTCGAAAGGGTCATCGATCTTGGCTCTAAGTCTTCGAATCGACACTTCTACAACGTTTGTATCGCAGTCGAAGTTCATATCCCAGACCTGTGAGATGATCTGTGTGCGGCTGAGCACCACGCCGGTATTGCGCATTAGGTAGTGCAGAAGTGCAAACTCTTTCGTCGTCAGATCAATACGCTGGCCGTCCCTGAAGGCCCTGTGACGGCTCTGGTCTAGCTCCAGGTCAGCGACACGAATGATCTCCACAGATGCAGGGTGTTCAGACCTGCGCATTAAGGCGCGAACCCGGGCTAGCAGTTCTGGGAACTCAAATGGTTTGATCAGGTAGTCATCTGCACCGTTCTCCAAACCCCGGACCTTATCTGCCAAACGACTTCTCGCCGTGAGCATCATGATGCGGGAGGGGCAATTTTTACGCCTCAAAAGCTCAAGTACCTGCCACCCATCCATTTCTGGCAGATTGATATCAAGAATAATCAACTCGTATTCGTGTTGCTTGGCTAGGAATAGCCCATCTGACCCGGTATGCACGCAATCGACGACATAACCGCATTCTGTAAGGCCTTGACGCACATATTCCGCAGTTTTTACTTCGTCCTCAATTACCAGAATTCGCATGGGATTTTGTCTCGATATCACTGAGCAATTAACCGCGCACGCGCGCCGGCATTATTGAAAGGAATGGTAAATCAAAATGAGCTGGGTGGGGCCTAAATGACGGATTTGTAATTTCCAGGTAATATGATTGATAGTCTGGAGGTATATCTTTTCGCGGTTTGGGTTCGACAGGTGCGGGCCCTCTCTCCAATAGGTAATTTGACCTTATGAAGTATGTGGTTGTTTTCTTCTTTGTGTTGAGTTTGTTCCGTTCAGATGACGGCGAAGTTACTCATGTCGAGGAAACTGGTCATTGGTGCAGCCATGAGTTTCACCGGCATGCAATGCGTACACTCGAACGGTTGATTGAATTTTAGGTAAAAAAAAGGCGCCCAAAGGGCGCCAAATATCCACCTTTTACCAAAGGAGCACTTAAGCCACTCAAGGTGAATTCGTAATGCACATTTTTCTGAAGAGACCAGTTTACGAATAAACTGATCCCCTTAGAGAATCACAGGATCGAAAGCGGGTACTCAATGATCACACGAGTTTCATCCAGATCCGATTCGAATGCAGTGGCACGCGTGGTGGCCTGGCGCAACCGGAAGGACAGGTCTTTTGCTGGACCAGTTTGCACGACATATTTAACCTCTACGTCACGCTCCCAACGTTTCTGATTGGTGAGCGGATCACCGTTGGCGTCGGTGCGCATGTAGAACTGGTTGGCGTTCGAGTAGTCTGCGCCCGAGCCTCTAGCGTAGCGGGTCATGAACGTCAGACCAGGAATGCCGTAGCTGGTGAAGTTCAGGTCGTAGCGCAGCATCCAGGAACGCTCTTTCGGCGAGTTGAAGTCGCTGTACTGGATAGAGTTGTCGACGAAAATCGAGTCTGACTGACGCAGGTAGTCGAAATCATCGTCGCCGTTGTTGCGTTGGTGCGACAGGGCCAGGGTGTGAGCGCCGTAACGGACCCCGACCTTGGCACTCCAGATATCGTTGTCAAACTCGCCTAGGCGCTGCTTCCCTTCATCCACGGCTTTGTAATAGTTGAAGCCGCCAATCAGCGCAAGGTCGTCATTCAGTGGATAGGCGAAGCTGGTGCCAGCGTAGTACTGGTTCCAGACTTCTTTCAACTGACTGGCGTATACGCTCACGGTCCAGTTATCGTTGATCGCGTAATCACCGCCACCGTAGCCTACCCAAGGCGAGTTAACCGGGCCACCGTAGAAAGTTGCGAAGTTATCATTCAGATTGCTGGAGACCGGCTGGCTCATCGCATGCAGTCGGCCACCCTGCAGGGTGAGGCCCTGGATGCTGGTGTTCTCAACGGTCACACCGCGGAAGCTTTCAGGCAACAGGCGCGAGTCGCCTGATGCAACAACTGGCGTCGACGGGAAAACATCACCCACTTTCACGACCGTATCAAACAAGCGAACTTTAGCCGCCCCGCCAACCTTGGTGTATTCGTCGCGAGCTTCGCCTTTGTTATCAACAGGCATGACGTCGAATGAACTACGACCGCCGTTGCGCCCGTCACCAGTATCGAGCTTAAGCCCTATCATGGCAAAGGCATCAACACCAACGCCGACCGTCCCTTGGGTAAAACCAGAGTTGAATTTGGTGATGATCCCGTGCGCCCAGGCCTCGGAGTAGCCATTGGTGTTGCCCTTGCCGCTGTTGTAAGTGGGAGCTGAGCTGTCGCGGTTATCACGATTGAAATAGAAGTTGCGGTTGAGCACTGTAAGGCTGCTACCTTCGATGAAACCTTCGGGCTTATCTTCAGCTTGAGCAGTAACTGCATAGCTTCCAGACAGCGCCGAAACTGCCGCCAAATACAGTGGTACTTTGATTTTCATCCGATGCTCCTTTGATTTACGGCAGTTTTTATTATGTTTCCGGCGCGGGTGTCGTTATAAGTTCTGAGCCGGCGGCGCGCCTCGCGTAGCGCCGAGCTCATATTTGCAGGCGGAAGATAACGGGATGGTGATAGGAAAATTACAATTTCGTCATCTGGTCGTTATTTTGGTCATTGACGCCGCATGCTAGCCATCTCTCGCGTTCGCAATGAAATTCGGTGGTTCGACTGTGTCATCAGCGTTTTCGGGCATTACAAGCTTTTCTTACGAAATTGTAATTTTCTAGCCACCCCTCTGATAGCTACCGCTCTTTAGAGTGCCATCACCTAATCCAGTGGGGCTTGGCAGCTATTTCGGCGTTCTGGCCAAGCTAACGAAGTTTGTGCACGAGGACCAAGAAAGTGCTCCGGTATAACCGCAATGTCTTATCCAAGACCTACGTCTCACCGTGGAAAATTGCCGCTCTCTGTGCGGTGATTTCCGGGTTGCTGGCACCCACCGCATTTGCCCAAAGCATCAGCTTGCCCCAAGCGCTGTCGACGGCAATGGATGCCAACCCAGACCTCGCGGCGGCACGTCAGGAAATCGGCATCGCGGACGGTGCGCGCAAGCAAGCCGGGCTGATTCCAAACCCCGAAATCTCGTATGAGATGGAGGACACACGGCGTAACACCAGCACAACGACCGTTACGCTAAGTCAGACCTTGGAGCTCGGTGGTAAGCGGGGAGCCCGCGTAGATGTCGCCACATACGGCCAGAGTGTTGCACAACTGGAACTGGACCGACGCGTGAATGGTCTGCGTGCAGACGTCGTGCAGGCGTTTTACGCTGCATTACGAGCCCAAACCGGACTCGACCTCGCTAAACAATCCCTTGAACTTACTGAGCGCGGCCTTCGCATTGTCGATGGTCGAGTTCGCGCAGGTAAATCTTCACCTGTGGAGGCTACCCGCGCCCAGGTTCAACTGGCTGAAGCCCGGTTGCAGGTCCGTCGCGCCGAAACGGAAAAAGCGAATGCTTACCAGCAACTCGCCCAAGTCACGGGGAGTTCTGTGACCATATTCGATCGCCTTGAATCACCAACCTTGTCTCCTGGCTTGCCGCCGCGCACTGAAGAGTTGCTGGCAAAGCTCGATCAGACTCCGGAAATGCGGCAGGCAGTGGTGGAGATTGATAAGAGCGATGCCTCGCTTGGCGCAGAAAAAGCTCAGCGTATTCCAAACCTCACGGTAAGCGTGGGTAGCCAGTACGACCGCTCGGTGCGCGAGCGAGTCAATGTCGTTGGTCTGTCCATGCCTTTGCCGCTGTTTGATCGTAACCAAGGCAACATTCTTTCCGCTTCTCGACGTGCCGATCAGGCCCGCGACCTGCGTAACGCTGTCGAGTTGAGATTGCGCGCCCAAACCCAAACCGCGCTGAACCAGTGGTCCACCGCCATGCAAGAAGTTGAGTCCTACGACAAGACCATTCTGCCCTCAGCCCAGCAGGCCGTGGATACCGCAACCCGCGGATTCGAGATGGGGAAATTCGGCTTTATCGAAGTACTGGACGCCCAGCGCACCTTGATCCTTGCTCGTGGCCAGTATCTCGACTCGCTGGCAGCGGCGACCAATGCGCGTGCGCAAGTAGAAAGGGTTTATGGCGAAGTAGGCTCGACCGCCGGCGCACGCTGAACGGGGCATACATTTTTCTCGGCACTCGGCGTTTAAACCTGCCGGTGCCTACGATCAGCAGGAGTAGCAATGGAAAACAAACGCAAGATCGCCCTCGCGGTAGCCGCTGTGGCAATCCTTGGATTTGGCAGCCTCGCCTGGAACAGCAGTTCCGATCAACAAGCGGCGACTAACGCAGAACATGGTGCTGACGATGGTCATGGCCATGACAAGAAGGCCGGATCAGCTAACAAAGAGAACAGTGAAGCGGAGCATAGTGAAGATGGGCACGGTGAAGAAGGTCATGGCGAGGAGGGCCACAGTGAAGAGGGCGGTGAGGAAGAAGGTAAGCTAACCCTTAGTGCTGAACAGATCAAAGCAGCTGGCGTGACTCTGGAATCGGCAGCGCCTCGTGATTTGGGAACCGTCGTGAGCTTCCCGGGTGAGATTCGTTTTGACGAGGACCGCACTGCGCACGTTGTTCCTCGCGTTCCAGGCGTTGTCGAAACAGTCCAGGCGAATTTGGGTGAGTCCGTCAAGAAGGGTCAAGTCCTTGCGGTGATTGCCAGCCAGCAGATCTCTGACCTGCGCAGCGAGCAACAAGCCGCTCAGCGTCGTGTCGAACTTGCGCGCGTGACTTTTAGCCGAGAGAAGCAGCTCTGGCAGGACAAGATTTCTGCGGAGCAGGACTACCTCCAGGCTCGCCAGGCGCTGCAGGAAGCCGAAATCTCTCTGGCCAACGCCAAGCAAAAAGTCAGCGCGATCGGTGCCTCGGTCAATTCGGTAGGCGGTAACCGTTACGAACTCAGGGCTCCCTTTGACGCCGTAGTGGTGGAGAAACACTTGACCGTCGGGGAAGTCGTCAGCGAGGCGACTAACGCCTTTATTCTGTCCGACCTTAACCAAGTTTGGGCCACTTTCGCTGTACCGCCTACCGATTTGGCCAAGGTCACTACCGGCCGCGCCGTGAAGGTTTCCTCACCTGACATGAACGTGGAGGTCGAGGGCAAGGTGGGTTATGTCGGCAGCCTGTTGGGCGAGCAAAACCGAGCAGCGACCGTCCGCGTTACGTTGACCAATCCCAACGGGGCCTGGCGTCCTGGTCTTTTCGTGAACATCGCAGTCACGTCCCAGACTGATCGCGTGGCGGTGGCTGTCCCGGAACACGCCGTGCAGACCGTTGAGGACAAACCATCGGTCTTCGTACGCACCGCCGAGGGCTTCGACACCCGCCCAGTAAAGCTGGGCCGCCGTGACAGTGGGTACGTGGAAATCACGGACGGCATCGAAGCGGGCGCTCAAGTGGCTACCAATGGCAGCTTCACACTCAAGTCTGAGCTCGGCAAAGCCTCTGCCGAGCACAGTCACTGATGCGAACTGACAGGATGATTTCTTATGTTTGAACGTATCATCAGATTTGCCATTGAACAGCGGATCGTTGTAATGATCGCTGTCCTGATCATTGCCGGTATCGGCATCTACAGCTACCAAAAGCTGCCGATCGATGCCGTTCCTGACATTACCAACGTCCAGGTGCAGATCAACACTGCAGCGCCTGGCTATTCCCCATTGGAAACCGAGCAACGGATCACGTTTCCAGTTGAAACGGCCATGGCTGGTCTTCCAGGTCTTCAGCAGACCCGTTCGCTGTCTCGCTCGGGCCTGTCTCAGGTGACCGTGATTTTCAAGGACGGCACCGACATCTTCTTTGCCCGCCAGCTGATCAATGAGCGGCTACAGGTTGCAAAGGAACAGCTGCCAGAGGGCGTAGATGCCGTCATGGGCCCGGTCTCAACCGGCCTCGGCGAAATTTTCCTGTGGACCGTTGAAGCCGAAGAGGGCGCGGTCAAAGAAGACGGTACGCCCTACACGCCCACCGACCTGCGGGTAATCCAGGACTGGATCATCAAGCCTCAGCTGCGCAACGTACCTGGCGTGGCAGAGATCAATACCATCGGTGGCTTTGCCAAGCAGTTCCTGGTTGCGCCGGATCCGAAGCGCCTGGCTACCTACAAGTTGACCCTGAATGATCTGGTAGCCGCGTTGGAAAGCAACAACGCCAACGTAGGCGCCGGTTACATCGAGCGTAATGGTGAGCAGTTGCTCATTCGTGCACCGGGCCAAGTCGGCAACATCGAAGACATCGCCAACATCGTAATCACCAGTGTGGATGGTGCACCGATTCGCATCAGCAACGTCGCCGACGTCAGCATCGGTAAGGAGCTTCGTACTGGTGCTGCCACTGAGAATGGCCGCGAGGTCGTGCTCGGTACAGTATTCATGCTGATCGGTGAGAACAGCCGCACTGTGTCCCAAGCTGTCGCAGCGAAGCTTGCGGACATCAACCGTACTCTGCCAAAGGGCGTGGTTGCGGTCACCGTTTACGATCGTACCAACTTGGTTGAAAAAGCCATTGCGACGGTGAAGAAGAACTTGGTTGAAGGTGCGATCCTGGTTATCGCCATTCTGTTCCTGTTCCTCGGCAACATCCGTGCAGCGTTGATCACCGCGATGGTGATCCCGCTGTCCATGCTGTTCACCTTCACAGGGATGTTCAATAACAAGGTCAGTGCCAACCTAATGAGTTTGGGCGCACTCGACTTCGGCATCATCGTCGACGGGGCCGTGGTCATCGTGGAGAACGCGATCCGTCGATTAGCACATGCGCAGCACAAACATGGCCGTATGCTCACCAAAACCGAACGCTTCCATGAGGTCTTTGCTGCTGCCCGCGAAGCGCGTCGGCCACTGATCTTCGGGCAACTGATCATTATGGTGGTGTACCTGCCTATCTTCGCCCTCACCGGCGTGGAGGGCAAAATGTTCCACCCCATGGCATTCACCGTTGTGATGGCGCTATTGGGTGCAATGATCCTCTCCGTTACCTTCGTGCCGGCAGCGATCGCCATGTTCGTCACTGGCAAGGTCAAGGAGGAAGAGGGCGTTGTTATGCGCACTGCGCGGCTGCGTTATGAGCCTGTGCTGCAGTGGGTGCTTGGGCATCGGAATATCGCTTTCTCCGCAGCAGTAGCACTGGTCGTTCTCAGCGGTGTACTTGCCAGTCGCATGGGGAGCGAGTTCATCCCAAGTCTCAGTGAGGGGGACTTCGCTCTTCAAGCCTTGCGCGTACCTGGTACTAGCCTCAGCCAGTCGGTGGACATGCAGGAGCGTTTGGAAAAAGCAGTCATCGAGCAGGTACCGGAAGTTGAGCGTATGTTCGGCCGAACCGGTACGGCTGAAATCGCCTCTGACCCAATGCCACCGAATATCTCCGATGCTTACGTCATGCTCAAACCAAAGGACCAATGGGCCGATCCCGACAAGTCGCGGGAGGAGCTCATTGCCGAGGTTCAAAAGGCGGCAGCCAGTGTCCCGGGCAGTAACTATGAACTCTCCCAGCCTATCCAGCTTCGTTTCAACGAACTGATCTCCGGGGTGCGCAGCGATGTTGCGGTGAAGGTTTATGGTGACGACATGGATGTGCTCAACAGCACGGCCAATAAGATCGCCGCAGCGCTCAAAGCGGTACCAGGCTCCTCGGAGGTCAAGGTTGAGCAGACCACAGGTCTGCCAGTGCTGACCATTAACATCGACCGGGAAAAAGCAGCACGCTACGGCCTGAACATTGCGGACGTGCAGAATTCGATCGCGATTGCTGTGGGTGGTCGTACAGCGGGAACGTTGTACGAGGGTGATCGCCGATTCGACATGGTGGTGCGCCTGCCTGAGGCTGTACGCACCGACGTCGCGGGTATGTCTAGTTTGCTGATTCCTGTGCCTGCCAATGCGGCTCAGGGCGCTAATCAGATCGGTTTCATTCCACTTTCGCAGGTCGCTAAGCTGGACTTGCAGTTGGGCCCGAACCAGATCAGCCGCGAGAACGGTAAGCGCTTGGTTATTGTAAGCGCCAACGTCCGGGGCCGTGACCTTGGGTCGTTCGTTGATGAGGCGGCATCTACCTTGTCAACGAAGGTGGAAATTCCAGCAGGCTACTGGACCAGTTGGGGCGGCCAGTTCGAGCAGCTGCAGTCGGCAGCCAAGCGCCTGCAGATTGTGGTTCCGGTAGCCTTACTGCTGGTAATGACCTTGCTGTTCTTGATGTTCAACAACCTGAAGGACGGCATGCTGGTCTTCACCGGTATTCCATTCGCTCTCACTGGCGGGGTCGTGGCCCTTTGGCTGCGTGATATCCCGCTCTCGATCTCGGCAGGGGTAGGCTTCATCGCACTCTCCGGCGTCGCGGTACTGAACGGCCTGGTGATGATTGCCTTCATTCGCGGATTGCGAGAAGAGGGACGAACGCTCAGGCAGGCAGTCGATGAAGGCGCACTCACCCGACTGCGACCAGTGTTGATGACAGCCTTGGTGGCGTCCCTGGGCTTCATCCCAATGGCCTTGGCCACCGGTACCGGTGCGGAGGTTCAACGGCCTCTGGCTACAGTGGTAATTGGTGGGATCCTTTCCTCCACCGCGCTGACTTTGCTGGTCCTGCCGGCCCTGTATCATTGGGCACATCGCAAGGATGAAGACGGCGACGAGGCAGAAGCCGTAAGCTGATCCCCCCAGATACAAAAACCCACAACACGCGTTGTGGGTTTTTTGTTTTATATGAAATAGATGCACTTACCTTTCAAAATTGTAAGTTTCTCGTCATGCCGGTGATGCCTCTGCGTTGCTAAAGTTACGCCCGAGATGATTTGAATTTGAGAGGTTCCTATGAAAAAGCTAATTGTTGCTGCTGCACTTGTTATGTTCTCGATGGCTTCGCAGGCTTATACTTACTCTGAAAGCAAGCAGCTGCAATACATCAAGGAGCATCAGACTGCTGTAGCGAACTATGCCGAGAGAAATGGCAAACCGATGCCGGAGATCCAGGACTACAATTACGGCATGAAGATCGATGTTGCGAAATTCGTGCGTCAGTCCCAAGACCCGCGTACCTGCCAAGTTTACCCGCGATTGATGACCTTCGAGGACTCTCAGGGTACGCTTAAGACGGTTCGCTACTCCATGTACTCGCAATGCATCAACAACAAGTAGTAATTGCTGTGAGTAGAATACTTAGAGAATTCATAAATGCCAGGCAGTGCCTGGCATTTTTTATTGAGCTCGATGAACGTCATTTAGGCTAGATGCCTTAATGACTGCCCCTGGGTTAGCTGTGAAATAAATCTCAACTACACAACAGTAATGTCTTTCAACTGCATAGAGCAGTTTATAGTCTTGCCCCCCAGAAGGGACGAGTTATGAAAAGTTCGCTTGAACGCCCAGATGACCAAGCAGAGCATGAAGGGCTGAGCCATGAGCACGACGGCATCTTTGGCATGAACACCGAGCTGGTTTTCGCGCTGATCTGTGGTGCCCTGCTCGGAGCCGGAGCGCTCGCAGGAAAACTAGGGCTGATCGACTGGCTGCCGCTGGTTCTGTACCTGTCTCGGCGTTGCTCCTGTCCGGTCGGATCAATGAGGTTGGCCGAAGGATCACCAGGGCGCCGCCGCGAGCGTTGATACTGCCAATCATCGGCGTCGACATCATCTATGCCGGGGTGTTGATGCAGAGGCCTCAGAACCAGCGAGATGTCGTTCAGGCCTGGTTGAATGTGCTCAATCGGCCCCTCTGATCTACCCTGGTCGCCGCTCGAATTCCTCGGAGTTCTACAGCAGCGGGAAGTCCGAAAACATCCAGTACCCAGCAAAGTGGCCTCGTGACAGCTCATTCTACCTGTCCCGGCGCTTACTCGACAGCAATGCTGAGCTGCCTGCCAACCTGGGCTGTGTCGAGATCACCGAAGCGAACGCCAGTCAGCTGTTGCTGTGCCGTTGGAAAGACGCCAAGCAAGGTACCGAAGGTCTGGTCGGAGACAGTAATGCGGAAACGCCTCGTACAAACGAAGGTAAAATTCCAGACACAAAAAAAACCAGGTTTTACCCTGGCTTTTTTGTCGATTGCTTTCGTCATTTAAAGTCCTATTTAACCGCCGTTTAGTTATCGGCTTGTTCCTTACCATCCTTGCTTTCTTTCTTTTGCTCTTGAGCGACTTGTTGTTTGTTCTGGTCCGAAGAATCGTCGCTCCATAAGCGAGCCTGTTCATTTCGGAAGTTTTCCTGGAACTGTTTCGCTCGTTCGTAACCACCTTCAGCGTAAGCGGTACCCACGAGACCAAGCAGCAGGCTGCCAATAGCGATAGATTTGACAAATTTCATTGTGTGCCTCGGTTCTTACTAGGCCTGCCTGACTGACGGCCTTTGTTGGTTTGTAGTTTAGGAACGCGAAGCTAACGACAAGGTGAGTCAATAATTACAATTCCGTAATTTAGGCGGCTGGCCGGATGCGCCCAATCTGCAAATCTGGAAGGATCATGTCTATCTCGCTTGTGTCGAGGCTGACTTCAAACTGTTCCGTAAATTACATTTTTGATATCTAACAAAATAAAACCGTGCGCCGTCACCGGCCGCTCTAGGAGATAGCCATGAATGACATAGAGCCTTGGTCAGTTGCCATCGGTGACTTCCGCCGAAGCACTGAAAAACTCACTGTTCAGCTCGATGAGCTGGCCTCCCAGACCAGGGCCTGCAACGCTGTTCTGGAAAAGTCGAACGAGCTGGTGGAGGAGGTTGACCTTGTCAGTCGGCAGATTCAGGAGGAGGTACGAAAGGCTGAGAAAGCCTGGTCCAATGCCGAAGAGGTCGTCATCCGCGCTGCGGCAGAGGCATATTCCGCTGCCGCTCGTGGAGTCGAGACCGCCATCCAACCGCTGATTTCGGAGCTTACTGCCGCGACAAAATTAGCGGATGCCTCGATCCTGGAGCTAAAGCGGGCACCGGTGCTGGCCAAACGTTATGTCATGGTGGTGGCGACAGCATTCTTCATCCTGGCACTGATCTGTGTGTACTCGACCATGCAGTTCATTGAGGCCGCCGGCAGTGTGAGCGCTCAGGAAAAAGTGAATGCCCAATACTTCTCCCACCTGTGGAGAAACGCCAACCCAGAAGAGCAAAAGATCATAAAGTCGGTAATTCTGCGGTCACCTATGGACCCTGTGGTGCTTAGGCACTGAGGCATTGCATAGACAAAAGGCCCGTCGATTGACGGGCCTTTTCAAGTGGGCGCGCTTCAAGCAGCGGTCTTTGCCGACTGCTTTAGCTGGGCTTCGGGAAAGTGAAGGTGGAACCAGGTGAAATTTTCCTCGGTCACTTCCACGCTCGCCGAGCCTTGATGCAGGCTCATGATCGACTGCACGATGGCAAGGCCAAGACCGGTCCCCCCTTCGCTTCGTGCTCGGCTCTTATCTACGCGGTAGAACCGTTCAAACAAATGCGCATGGTGTTCCTTGGCGATCCCGCGGCCCGGGTTGCCGACGCTCAAGGTCGTGCCGCTACCACCGCGTTGCACTTTCACGTAGACCGTGCGACCGCGAGGGCAGTAGCGAATCGCATTTGACACCAGGTTCGAGACGGCTCGTTGAATCATCAGGCGGTTACCGCGCACCACGTCATCACTGCCAGAGATCTGCAGCTGGATCTCGCCATCCTCTGCCGAAATGCTGAAGAGATCACACACCCGCTGAACTTCATCGACCAGGGACACAGGTTCGAACTCCACCATGGATGCCGGATGACTGACCTGAGCGAGGAACAGCATGTCGGAAACCATGCGGCTCATGCGGTCCAGCTCTTCTGTGCACGACTCCAGCACTTCCCTGTACTCGGGAAGGGATCGCTCTCTGGTCAGTGCAACTTGGGCTTTACCCATCAGGTTGGATAGCGGCGCTCGCAGTTCGTGAGCAAGATCGTCAGAAAACTGCGAGAGCTGCTGAACCCCGTCATCCAGGCGAGCCAGCATGATGTTGATACCGTCGGCGAGCTCTTTGAGTTCTGCTGGCATTCCATTAGTCGGCAGACGATGGTCAAGACTCTCGGTGGAGATCTTCGAGGCGACTTTCAGGAACTTGGTCAGAGGCAGCAGACCTCTGCGTACGGTCCACCAGCCGATTGCGAGGATCAGCGCGATGATGAGCGGGGAAATCATCAGGGCCCAGGTGAGCAATGCATCAAGCAGCGCTTCATTGGACGACTGGTCCATAGTCATGTACACGCTGACTTCGGTTCCGTCGCCCAAATTCATGGTGCGAGAAGCTGTCAGCAAGGGGCGGTCCTGGGTGTCGCGCCACTCATGTTCCTTCGGCTGTGCGGATGGTTGAAACTTGTGCACCTCCACGTTGACCTGCTTCGAGCCAATCGAGAGCAGGGGCGTTTCACTCTGCGCCGACTCGAAAATGCTGACGTACAGGTTGTTGTGGCCCATCACCAGATCCACAAGCTGATGTGCGTCTGCGTTGACTCCTGAGATGTCGGAAATCATGGACAGGTTGTGAGCCATGCCCGCCATCTTCACTTCCAGGTCACTGCGGGCATTTCGCTCTAGCGCCTGACCCACCATCAGATACCCGAAGGTGGCGAACAGAAGCAGCAACGCTGCGCTCATCAACCCCACCTTTAATCCCAGCTTTGCAGCCAGGCTGAATGGCCTCATGCGCGTTCCTCAAAAACGTACCCTACGCCACGAAGCGTGTGAATGAGCTTGGTTTCAAACGGGTCATCGATCTTTGAGCGAAGGCGCCGGATAGCGACATCGATGACGTTGGTATCGCAGTCAAAATTCATGTCCCAGACCAACGAAATGATCTGAGAACGAGTCAGCGCTTCGCCCGTCCTGCTCATAAGCAGGTGCAGGAGCGTAAATTCCTTTGTGGTGAGATCGATGCGTGTGCCAGCGCGGAAAACCCGATGGCGCACTGAGTCGAGTTCCAAGTCGGCAATTTTCAGCGAACTCTTCTCGACTAATTCATCACCACGCCGCTGCAGCGAACGGATTCGAGCGAGCAGCTCCGGGAATTCGAAGGGTTTGACAAGGTAATCGTCGGCTCCGCCATCCAAGCCTTTGAGCTTGTCGTTGATGCGACCACGAGCGGTCAGCATGATGATGCGGACCCGGCTGGTTTTCCTGATGGTTTCCAAAAGGTCCCAACCGTCGATGCCAGGAAGGTTTACGTCCAGCAGAACCAACGAATAGACGTTAGTATTGAACAAGTGCAGGGCGTCAACACCATTGTGCACGATATCTACGACATACCCGCTTTCGGATAGGCCCTGCTGAAGATATTCGGCAGTTTTAATTTCGTCTTCCACAACTAGAACGCGCATAACTTATCTCAAGGTGTGAGGAAGGAATTGGCCTAATCCGCCAAGACTGTGGTTGCAGGCAGTTTGAAGGTTCGGCTGAGTGCATGACATCTGGTAGTCGCTACCTCTGTCCATACGCCGGGGTCACCTGAGGACGCTTGAATCTTAACGCGAAGACGCTGGCCGCGGCGAAATCCTACAAATTTGTAATGTAGCCGCAAGATTGCTGACAGTCATGACGGCTTTCCCTACTGAGCTTAGCGGATTCTGTGGCTTGCAGCGGTTATCAGTCCTCAGGACTGACAGGAGGATTCGGCCGAGAGGGGTGGCGTTTCTGCCAAGCTGCTCAGCATTTATGGCGTTCAATCCTACAAGCTCAAGCTCCGAGTGGTAGCAAGCCACCGATCGTTCGCCCCTTTGATAACGGGCTTAAACCGGCCAGCATGCATGGCTTTTCATCTTAATTGGGCAAGAATAATTACTTTACAATCTATTACATGTCCAAATTGTAATTTCACAATCATCTTGTCGTTAGCCGCTTTTGCTAGTTTAAGAACAGCACACAGGCAGCGCTGCTTTGGGCCAGTCTCATCTGAAGCAGCATGGCGGGAGTAACGATACCCTGCTCACGCCAATGCATTCACCTTGGAACCATACGCTCCTTTGGTAAGGTGAATTTTAGCGCCCCGCCATGGGCGCTTTTTTATTAATGGACTTCTCATGAAAACAACTATATCGGCTATTGCCGCGTTCATGCTTTTCTCTGCACTGTCGACAAATGCCCAAAGTAGCGTTCAGATCAACGACGATCTTGAGCAGTCTGCCAGGAAGGCTACAGAACGCTATGCACAGAGCGTGAAGAAACCCATGCCCGAGCTTGAAGATTACGCATACGGTATGGATTTGGACGTTGGCAAGTTGGTGTACGTCTCGCCTAGCGTGCGGTACTGCGGGAATGTGAGAAGCATGATGACTTACGAGGATTCCAAGGGCGAACTGCACATGGTTCGCTACCTCGTGAAAGGTGAGTGCATCAACAGCCGGTAAGCGGTGACCGAGTGCTTTCCTCTACACCCGACTCAAAGCAACTCGATGCCCAATCGCCTTAGAAGTAGGGCAAATCCTCCGAAGCTCGCCATGGTGATGAGGATGCTGGAGATAAGTGTTGGCCAGAATCCCAACTTGGGCAGCAGTGCCGGAAACGCGATAAACATCGGCAGCGTTGGAATCACATACCAGAACGTGTACCAGGCATGATTGGAAATCTTCTCCATGCTCTGGTTCTCCAAGTAGAGCCAGATGAGCGTCAAGACGGTGACCAATGGCAGGGCGGCAACCAAGCCGCCCAGCTTGTCACTGCGCTTTGCCAGCTCAGACACGATAATCACTATCGCGGCAGTGACCAGGTACTTCGTAATGATCCAAGCCATCGCTGAACCTACTTGAGCTAGTGGAGTGGATCTCCTGGGATCATTCGCCAGGCACTCACGACGTGCTTGGGGGAACCGCAGAATTCGGAAAAAATCGTACGCTAAGCTAACGGTGTTCTCGTGACAGCTCTTTGACTAGGCTTTCTAAGGGGTCGTCTCAGAAAACGGAAAATAAAGCACGCTAAGGCATAGCCGAACCTGCCAAGCTTGCTCCACCCTGTAGTGACGCGATCAGCGGGCAGGAAACGTTCCCCCTTCGCGCATGGCAGGCGCACACCAACTCAGACAGCACGGCCTCCATGCGCGCCAGGTCAGCCATTTTCTCGCGCACGTCCTTGAGCTTGTGCTCGGCCAGACTGCTGGCTTCCTCGCAATGGGTGCCATCCTCCAGCCGCAGCAGCTCGGCGATCTCATCCAGGCTGAAGCCCAGCCGCTGGGCTGATTTCACGAAGCGCACCCGCGTTACATCCGCCTCGCCATAGCGGCGGATGCTGCCATAGGGCTTGTCAGGCTCCAGCAACAAGCCCTTGCGCTGATAGAAACGGATGGTCTCCACATTGACCCCGGCCGCCTTGGCGAAAACGCCAATGGTCAGGTTCTCCAAATTGTTTTCCATATCGCTTGACTCCGTACATGAGTACGGAAGTAAGGTTACGCTATCCAATTTCAATTCGAAAGGACAAGCGCATGTCTGAACCAAAAACCGGGCGCGGCGCGCTCTTCACTGGAGGGCTTGCCGCCATCCTCGCCTCGGCTTGCTGCCTCGGGCCGTTGGTTCTGATCGCCTTGGGGTTCAGCGGCGCTTGGATCGGCAACTTGGCGGTGTTGGAACCCTATCGCCCCATCTTTATCGGCGTGGCGCTGGTGGCGTTGTTCTTCGCCTGGCGGCGCATCTACCGGCAGGCAGCGGCCTGCAAACCGGGTGAGGTCTGCGCGATTCCCCAAGTGCGAGCTACTTACAAGCTCATTTTCTGGATCGTGGCCGCGCTGGTTCTGGTCGCGCTCGGATTTCCCTACGTCATGCCATTTTTCTACTGATCGGAGTTCACCATGAAGAAACTGTTTGCCTCCCTCGCCCTCGCCGCCGTTGTTGCCCCCGTCTGGGCCGCCACCCAGACCGTCACGCTGTCCGTACCGGGCATGACCTGCTCCGCCTGCCCGATCACTGTCAAGAAGGCGATTTCCAAGGTCGAAGGCGTCAGCAAAGTTGACGTGACTTTCGAGACACGCCAAGCGGTCGTCACCTTCGACGATGCCAAGACCAGCGTGCAGAAGCTGACCAAGGCAACCGCAGACGCGGGCTATCCGTCCAGCGTCAAGCAGTGAGTCACTGAAAACGGCACCGCAGCACAACGGACGTCATTGTCTGGCGCCACAAACGATAAAGGATCTGTTGCATGACCCATCTAAAAATCACCGGCATGACTTGCGACTCGTGCGCGGCGCACGTCAAGGAAGCGCTGGAAAAAGTGCCAGGCGTGCAGTCGGCGCTGGTGTCCTATCCGAAGGGCACAGCGCAACTCGCCATCGTGCCGGGCACATCGCCGGACGCGCTGACTGCCGCCGTGGCCGGACTGGGCTACAAGGCAACGCTAGCCGATGCGCCACTGGCGGACAACCGCGTCGGACTGCTCGACAAGGTGCGGGGATGGATGGCCGCCGCCGAAAAGCACAGTGGCGACGAGCCCCCGGTGCAGGTAGCGGTCATTGGCAGCGGTGGAGCCGCGATGGCGGCGGCGCTGAAGGCCGTCGAGCAAGGCGCGCAGGTCACGCTGATCGAGCGCGGCACCATCGGCGGCACCTGCGTCAATGTCGGCTGTGTGCCGTCCAAGATCATGATCCGCGCCGCCCACATCGCCCATCTGCGCCGGGAAAGCCCGTTCGATGGCGGTATTGCGGCAACTGTGCCTACGATTGACCGCAGTAAGCTGCTGGCCCAGCAGCAGGCCCGCGTCGACGAACTGCGGCACGCCAAGTACGAAGGCATCCTGGGCGGTAATCCGGCCATCACCGTTGTGCACGGTGAGGCGCGCTTCAAGGACGACCAGAGCCTTACCGTCCGTTTGAACGAGGGTGGCGAGCGCGTCGTGATGTTCGACCGCTGCCTGGTCGCCACGGGTGCCAGCCCGGCGGTCCCGCCGATTCCGGGGTTGAAAGAGTCACCCTACTGGACTTCCACCGAGGCCCTGGCGAGCGACACCATTCCCGAACGCCTTGCCGTAATCGGCTCGTCGGTGGTGGCGCTGGAGCTGGCGCAAGCCTTTGCCCGGCTGGGCAGCAAGGTCACGGTCCTGGCGCGCAATACCTTGTTCTTCCGTGAAGACCCGGCCATCGGCGAGGCGGTGACAGCCGCTTTCCGTGCCGAGGGCATCGAGGTGCTGGAGCACACGCAAGCCAGCCAGGTCGCCCATATGGACGGTGAATTCGTGCTGACCACCACGCACGGTGAATTGCGCGCCGACAAACTGCTGGTTGCCACCGGTCGGACACCGAACACGCGCAGCCTCGCGCTGGACGCAGCGGGGGTCACTGTCAATGCGCAAGGTGCCATCGTCATCGACCAAGGCATGCGCACGAGCAACCCGAACATCTACGCGGCCGGCGACTGCACCGACCAGCCGCAGTTCGTCTATGTGGCGGCAGCGGCCGGCACCCGTGCCGCGATCAACATGACCGGCGGCGATGCGGCGCTCGACCTGACCGCAATGCCGGCCGTGGTGTTCACCGATCCGCAAGTGGCGACCGTGGGCTACAGCGAGGCGGAAGCCCACCACGACGGGATCGAGACCGACAGCCGCACCTTGACCTTGGACAACGTGCCGCGTGCGCTCGCCAACTTCGACACACGCGGCTTCATCAAGTTGGTTATCGAGGAAGGCAGCCATCGGCTGATCGGCGTACAGGCGGTCGCGCCGGAAGCGGGTGAACTGATCCAGACGGCGGCTCTGGCCATTCGCAACCGCATGACGGTGCAGGAACTGGCCGACCAGTTGTTCCCCTACCTGACGATGGTCGAGGGGTTGAAGCTCGCGGCGCAGACCTTCAACAAGGATGTGAAGCAGCTTTCCTGCTGCGCCGGGTGAGAAAAAGGAGGTGTTCAATGAACGCCTACACGGTGTCCCGGCTGGCTCTTGATGCCGGGGTGAGCGTGCATATCGTGCGCGACTACCTGCTGCGCGGATTGCTGCGCCCGGTGGCGTGCACACCAGGCGGCTACGGCTTGTTCGATGACGCCGCCTTGCAACGGCTGTGCTTCGTGCGGGCGGCCTTCGAGGCGGGCATCGGCCTCGACGCGCTGGCGCGGCTGTGCCGGGCGCTGGATGCGGCGGACGGCGACGAAGCGGCCGCGCAGCTTGCCCTGCTGCGTCAGTTCGTCGAGCGTCGGCGCGAAGCGTTGGCCGATCTGGAAGTGCAGTTGGCCACCCTGCCGACCGAGCCGGCACAGCACGCGGAGAGTCTGCCATGAACAACCCCGAGCGCTTGCCGTCCGAGACGCACAAACCGATCACCGGCTACCTGTGGGGCGGACTGGCTGTGCTGACTTGCCCCTGCCACCTGCCCATCCTCGCTGTCGTGCTGGCCGGCACAACCGCCGGTGCTTTCCTCGGCGAGCATTGGGTCATCGCGGCGCTCGGTTTGACCGGCCTGTTCCTTCTGTCCCTGTCGCGGGCGTTGCGGGCATTCAGGGAAAGAGAATGAGCGCTTTCCGGCCGGATGGATGGACGACGCCGGAACTGGCCCAAGCGGTCGAGCGCGGGCAGCTTGAACTGCACTACCAGCCCGTCGTCGATCTGCGCAGTGGTGGGATTGTCGGCGCGGAAGCCCTGTTGCGCTGGCGTCATCCGACGCTTGGACTATTGCCACCGGGCCAGTTCCTGCCCGTGGTCGAATCGTCCGGCCTGATGCCTGAAATCGGCGCTTGGGTGCTGGGCGAAGCCTGCCGCCAGATGCGTGACTGGCGAATGCTGGCATGGCGACCGTTCCGGCTGGCCGTCAATGCTTCGGCGAGCCAAGTGGGACCGGACTTCGACGGGTGGGTAAAGGGCGTGCTGGCTGATGCCGAGTTGCCCGCCGAGTATCTCGAAATCGAGCTGACCGAATCGGTCGCGTTTGGTGATCCGGCGATCTTCCCCGCCCTGGACGCCTTGCGGCAGATCGGTGTGCGCTTCGCCGCCGATGACTTCGGGACGGGGTATTCCTGTCTGCAACATCTGAAGTGCTGCCCAATCAGCACGCTCAAGATCGACCAATCGTTTGTCGCCGGGCTCGCCAACGACCGCCGCGACCAAACCATCGTGCACACCGTGATTCAGCTTGCGCACGGGCTGGGCATGGATGTGGTGGCTGAAGGCGTGGAAACATCGGCGAGTCTTGATCTATTGCGACAAGCGGACTGCGACACAGGACAAGGCTTCCTGTTCGCGAAGCCAATGCCGGCGGCGGCATTCGCCGTCTTCGTCAGTCAATGGAGGGGTGCCACCATGAATGCAAGTGACTCGACCACCACCAGTTGCTGCGTGTGCTGCAAGGAAATCCCGCTCGATGCCGCCTTCACCCCGGAAGGCGCGGAATACGTCGAGCACTTCTGCGGGTTGGAGTGTTATCAACGCTTCGAAGCGCGTGCCAAGACAGGGAACGAAACCGATGCCGATCCGAACGCCTGCGACTCGCTACCGTCAGATTGAGGCATACCCTAACTGGATGTCAGGCAGGGCCGCGCCGCTTAGTCAGAATAGAGTCATCTTTCGCATTTTTGACACATGCCTGCGAAGGTCATAGATTTCAGCCTGACAGAAACGGGGTTTGAGGCACAACGGAACAGAAGGAGCACTTAAGCCGCCTTCAACCAAGGAGACATCGTGCAGGGGCACCGCATCGGCTACGTCCGGGTCAGCAGCTTCGACCAGAACCCGGAACGCCAGCTGGAACAGACACAGGTGAGCAAGGTGTTCACCGACAAGGCATCGGGCAAGGACACCCAGCGCCCCCAGCTCGAAGCGCTGCTGAGCTTCGTCCGCGAAGGCGATACAGTGGTGGTGCACAGCATGGACCGGCTGGCCCGCAACCTCGATGACCTGCGTCGCTTGGTACAGAAGCTGACTCAACGCGGCGTGCGCATCGAGTTCCTGAAGGAGGGCCTGGTGTTCACTGGCGAGGACTCGCCGATGGCCAACCTGATGCTGTCGGTGATGGGGGCCTTCGCTGAGTTCGAGCGCGCCCTGATCCGCGAGCGGCAGCGTGAGGGCATCACCTTGGCCAAGCAGCGTGGCGCGTACCGGGGCCGCAAGAAAGCCCTGTCCGATGAGCAGGCTGCTACCCTGCGGCAGCGAGCGACGGCCGGCGAGCCCAAGGCGCAGCTTGCCCGCGAGTTCAACATCAGCCGGGAAACCCTCTACCAGTACCTCCGCACGGACGACTGACACATGCCGCGTCGCTTGATCCTCTCGGCCACGGAGCGGGGCACCCTGCTCGCGTTGCCAGAAAGCCAGGATGACCTGATCCGCTACTACACCTTCAACGACTCCGACCTGTCGCTGATCCGTCAGCGGCGCGGCGACGCCAACCGCCTCGGCTTCGCCGTGCAACTCTGCCTGCTGCGCTACCCCGGCTATGCGTTGGGCACTGACAGCGAGCTGCCCGAACCGGTCATCCTGTGGGTGGCCAAGCAAGTCCAGACCGATCCGGCGAGTTGGACGAAGTACGGCGAGCGCGATGTGACCCGTCGCGAGCACGCCCAGGAACTGCGCACCTACCTTCAACTGGCCCCGTTCGGCCTGTCCGACTTCCGCGCCCTGGTGCGCGAGCTGACCGAACTGGCCCAGCAGACCGACAAGGGCTTGCTGCTGGCCGGCCAGGCGCTGGAGAGCCTGCGGCAGAAGCGACGCATCCTGCCGGCGTTGAGCGTGATCGACCGGGCTTGCTCGGAGGCCATTGCACGGGCCAATCGGCGGGTCTACCGCGCCCTGGTTGAACCGCTCACGGACTCGCATCGGGCCAAGCTGGACGAGCTGTTGAAGCTCAAGGCCGGCAGCAGCATCACCTGGTTGACCTGGCTGCGCCAGGCACCGCTGAAACCCAACTCTCGGCACATGCTTGAGCACATCGAGCGGCTGAAGACATTTCAGCTGGTGGACTTGCCCGAAGTCCTGGGCCGGCACATCCACCAGAACCGCCTGCTCAAGCTGGCCCGCGAGGGTGGGCAGATGACGCCCAAAGACCTCGGCAAGTTCGAGCCGCAGCGGCGCTATGCGACCCTGGCCGCCGTGGTGCTGGAGAGCACTGCAACCGTGATTGATGAGCTGGTGGATCTGCACGACCGCATCCTAGTCAAGCTGTTCAGCGGCGCGAAGCACAAGCATCAGCAGCAGTTCCAGAAGCAGGGCAAGGCGATCAACGACAAGGTGCGCCTGTACTCCAAGATCGGCCAGGCGCTGCTGGAGGCCAAGGAAGCCGGCAGCGACCCCTATGCCGCCATCGAGGCGGTGATCCCCTGGGACGAGTTCACCGAGAGCGTCAGCGAAGCCGAGCTGCTGGCCCGGCCGGAGGGCTTCGACCACCTGCACCTGGTCGGCGAGAACTTCGCCACCCTGCGCCGCTACACGCCGGCTCTGCTGGAGGTATTGGAGCTGCGCGCCGCCCCGGCCGCGCAGGGCGTGCTGGCAGCCGTGCAGACGCTGCGCGAGATGAACGCCGACAACCTGCGCAAGGTGCCGGCCGATGCTCCCACCGCCTTCATCAAGCCGCGCTGGAAGCCACTGGTGATCACCCCGGAAGGCCTCGACCGGCGCTTCTACGAAATCTGCGCCCTGTCCGAGCTGAAGAACGCCCTGCGCTCCGGCGACATCTGGGTCAAGGGCTCGCGGCAGTTCCGCGACTTCGACGACTACCTGTTGCCGGCCGAGAAGTTCGCCGCGCTCAAGCGGGAACAGGCCCTGCCGCTGGCGATCAACCCGAACAGCGACCAGTATCTGGAAGAGCGCTTGCAGCTGCTGGACGAGCAGTTGGCCACTGTCGCCCGCCTGGCCAAGGACAACGAGCTGCCCGATGCCATCCTCACCGAGTCCGGGTTGAAGATCACCCCGCTGGATGCGGCGGTGCCGGATCGGGCGCAGGCGCTGATCGACCAGACCAGTCAGTTACTGCCGCGCATCAAGATCACCGAACTGCTGATGGACGTGGACGACTGGACGGGCTTCAGCCGCCACTTCACCCACCTGAAGGACGGGGCCGAGGCCAAAGACCGGACGTTGCTGCTGTCCGCGATCCTCGGTGATGCGATCAACCTCGGGCTGACCAAGATGGCCGAGTCGAGCCCCGGTCTGACCTACGCCAAGCTGTCCTGGCTGCAAGCCTGGCACATCCGCGACGAGACCTATTCGGCGGCCCTGGCCGAGCTGGTCAACCACCAGTACCAGCATGCCTTCGCCGCCCACTGGGGCGACGGCACCACCTCATCCTCCGATGGCCAGCGTTTCCGGGCTGGCGGCCGGGGCGAGAGCACCGGACACGTCAACCCGAAGTACGGCAGTGAGCCGGGACGGCTGTTCTACACCCATATCTCCGACCAGTACGCGCCGTTCAGCACCCGCGTGGTGAATGTCGGCGTGCGCGATTCCACCTATGTGCTCGACGGCCTGCTGTACCACGAGTCCGACCTGCGGATCGAGGAGCACTACACCGACACGGCCGGCTTCACCGATCACGTCTTCGCCCTGATGCACCTGCTGGGCTTCCGTTTCGCGCCGCGCATCCGCGACCTCGGCGAAACCAAGCTGTACGTGCCGCAGGGCGTGCAGACCTACCCGACGCTGCGGCCGCTGATCGGCGGCACCCTGAACATCAAGCACGTCCGCGCCCATTGGGACGACATCCTGCGCCTGGCCAGCTCGATCAAACAGGGCACCGTCACTGCCTCGCTGATGCTGCGCAAGCTCGGCAGCTATCCGCGCCAGAACGGCCTGGCCGTGGCCCTGCGCGAGCTGGGCCGGATCGAACGCACGCTGTTCATCCTAGACTGGCTGCAAAGTGTTGAGCTGCGCCGCCGCGTGCATGCCGGCCTGAACAAAGGTGAGGCGCGCAACTCGCTGGCCAGGGCGGTGTTCTTCAACCGCCTTGGGGAAATCAGGGATCGGAGCTTCGAGCAGCAGCGCTACCGGGCCAGCGGCCTCAACCTGGTGACGGCGGCTATCGTGCTGTGGAACACGGTGTACCTGGAGCGCGCCACCCAGGGGTTGGTCGAGGCCGGCAAGCCGGTGGACGGCGAGCTGCTGCAATTCCTGTCGCCGCTGGGCTGGGAGCACATCAACCTCACCGGCGATTACGTCTGGCGGCAGAGCCGCAGACTGGAAGACGGGAAGTTTCGGCCCCTACGGATGCCCGGAAAACCTTAGCGTACGATTTTTTCCGAATTCTGCGAGCCCCCCTGCTTCTGCTGTCGCCTATCCATCCTTACCTTTCCTCGACAACACCCCCCCGACGTTGGCGGCGGTGTGTTGATCAGGTGTCTACCGGCCGATCAATGCGACGGCGACGGAACGTTCTCGTGGAAAGCTGCGCGCTCGATCTGAATGGTGCAGTGATGGATTTCGAACGCGTCGCTGACTGCATCCACGACGGCCGCTAGCACAGCATCTCCATCTGCTGCGTCTCGGACGACCACGTGCGACGTCATCACGTTGCTTCCGCTGCTGACGGCCCAAACGTGCAAGTCATGGACATCCGTGACGCCGTCGACCTTGAGGATCGTGGCCTCGATTGCCGCCACGTTGAGCCCCCGGGGTACACCTTCCATAAGAATCCCCAGGCTCTCTCGAAGCAATTGCCAAGTCCGCGGCAATACCCAAAGGCCGATCGCTACGGCGACAACCGTGTCGACCCAGGTCCAGCCGGTAAAGCGGATAATGAGGGCTGCGATGATCACGCCCAACGATCCGAGCATGTCGCTCCAGACTTCGAGGTAGGCGCCTTTGACGTTGAGGCTCTCGTTGCTGGCAGATGCCAGCAGTCGCATTGAAATCAGGTTGATGATCAGGCCGACAATTGCGATCCACATCATCGCCCCGGTGGCGATCTCCGCCGGCATGAAGAAGCGCTGGTAGGCCTCGTACAAGATGTACATCGCCACCAGGAAGAGCAGCACGGCGTTGAACGTGGAGGCTAGGATCTCCAACCGCGCATAGCCAAAGGTTCTTTTCTGATCCGCCGGCCGCTTTGCGATCTGAAGCGCAATCAACGAAATTGCCAAAGCGGCGGTGTCGGTGAACATGTGAGACGCATCCGACAGCAACGCCAGGCTGCCGGTAATCCATGCGCCGATCGCTTCAGCGATCATGAAGCTACCGGTCAGGACCAATGCCATGACTAGTTTCTTCTGATGCCCCTCACGAAGCGCGGCACTGCCATGATCATGATTCGATCCCACGTATTTCTCCTTGCACAGGGTAGTGGTCGCGTTGGATTTCCAGTGTGGCCATGCGCTAATGGGTGGCTTGGCCGCACTGGCTGCAGAATTTTGCTCCTGCTGTCAGGGATGAGCCGCAGGCCGTGCAACCACTCGATAGTGGTGTTCCGCAGTTTAGACAAAAGCGTGCGGACGGGGCGTTTGCGGTCCGGCAGTGCCTGCAAGTCTGCAGATCTTTGATTGGGGCTTGAGCTATTACGCGACCATCCTCAATCACCCGGTCATTACTGTCGCAGGATTGCTGCTGCTCGAAGCGACCATGCCGGTCATGTCGATCACTCCCGTGCCCACTACCGTGATGCTTGCCACCGCCGTGGTTGCCACGGCCGTGGTGGCCGCCCAATAAATTTTTGAGAAAACTCATGGTATTCGTCCCTCATCGATAGGTGACATCAGCACGAGCAAAAGGTGAAAGAAGTGTTCTGCTCGTTAGAATGACTTTTAAGTTAAAGTAAAAGTTCAAAATTAGCGTACGACAAAACGAAGCTGGTTTGTTTATGAAATTTAATTTAATTCGCCAGATGGCATTGACTACTCAAAGAGTCGGACCTGTCCGATTTTTTATCATAGCCTGAGCATTTACAATCGAAAAAGTCATTATCGCGATTCTGTCAGCATTGTAATCGCGAAGTCATCATGACGTTATCGTGTGGCGGAAATAATGCGCCTAGCGAGAGCTAATTTCTCATTTAATCCTATGCCTCACACATCCTAAGCGTCCTCAGGCTAAGGGGATCAAGGTCTCTGGCGCTCTGTACGGCCTGATTCGCTCAGTGTCTGTCGATGGCTTGCCGTTTAGCTCCCGACTATTCATAACCAGCGCCATGGATGAGCAGCTCCCTAGAGTTTGATAATGACACCTTCTAAATCCATTGTTCACATCCTGTTAAGTAAATGGATCCATGCTATTCGCAAAGTTAGACAGGAAGGCATCAGCACCAATTTACTCATCGCGCTAGTAACTTTTTGGTTGTTGTTGTTCGTGAACGCTGAGCTTTGGCGTGTGCTCTGGCGCCTGGCATTCAACACTGATGAAGTTAACTGGTTGCTCGCCGCCAGCCTGCCAGTCGTAGTGTTCGTTTGGGTGTTCACCGTACTTAGCTTGCTGTCATGGTCAAGACTCGCAAAACCTCTGCTGTGCCTGGTGCTGATCAGCGCGTCGTTCGCCAGCTACTTCATGAGTGCTTACGGCATCGTCATTGATTACACGATGTTCACCAACGTCGTGGAGACCGACGTCGGTGAGGTGTCCGAGCTACTGAACTGGAAACTTGGCCTCTGGGTGGCAATGGTAGGGGTATTGCCCGTCTACCTGATCTGTCTGGTGCCCCTGCGACGCAAGCCCTGGACCAAAGCGTTGGGTAGCAGACTCATCGTCCTGTCGCTCGCACTGGTAACCCTTGCTGGTATCGTGCTGAGCCAGTACCAGTCTTATGCCTCCCTCCTACGCAACAATCGGGAGATCCGGCTCATTCTGGTTCCCACCAATTTGTTTGCTGCCGGTCATGGTTACCTGAAACGCAAGCTGGCCACACCGAAAGCGCTGACCTCCATTGGTACCGACGCCGTGGTGACCAGGCAGGGAGCGGCTCGCAAACCCAAGCTGCTGGTACTGGCAGTGGGGGAAACCGCACGTTCCGCCAACTTCTCCCTTAATGGCTACTCCCGCGATACGAATCCAGAGCTGGAAAAGCGCAATGTCATCAGCTTCTCGAATGTGAGCTCGTGCGGCACTGCCACTGCGGTTTCCCTGCCATGCATGTTCTTGGACGTCGGGAGGGATGAGTACAAGGACGGCTTGGCCAAGAGCCGAGAAGGGCTGCTCGATGTGCTTCAGCGGGCAGGCATCAGTGTCATGTGGACTGATAACAATTCGGGCTGCAAAGGGGTCTGTGATCGGGTGCCAAACCACAAGGCTACCCAACACGCAGATGCTCAACTGTGTACCAGCGACGAGTGCAAGGACGGGGTGCTGCTTTCGGAGATGGAGGACTTCATCAAGCGTCAGGAAGGCGATGCAGTCCTGGTGCTCCACTACAAAGGTAGTCACGGCCCGGCCTACTACAAGCGCTACCCCCCGCAGTTCAAGAAATTCGGGCCGGTCTGCGAGACCAATGAGCTCGACAAATGTAAGCAGCAGGAGGTGATCAATGCCTACGACAATTCGATCCTCTACACCGACTACGTGACGGCCGGGCTGATCGACATCCTGGCTGCGAATACCAAATTCGACACTGCGCTCATGTACGTCTCAGATCACGGAGAGTCACTGGGAGAGGGTGGTCTTTACCTGCATGGGCTGCCCTATGCGATGGCCCCAGATGAGCAAACCAAGGTGCCATTGGTGCTCTGGATGTCTGATTCTCTCGCGAAAAGCGAACGCCTCAATGTGGGCTGCTTGAAAGCACAGACGAGCTCGCCACTGAGCCACGACAACCTGTTCCACACCGTACTCGGGATGATGAACGTCCAGACATCCTCGTATCGCTCAGCTCTTGATTTTACTGCCCCTTGCAAGACTTTGACCGGAAGCACCTACTCAGGCCTCTAATGCTGCAACGGGCTGAACACGTGAGGTCGATAGCGATTCCACATCGAGCTGCTTTGACAGCAGCCAGAAGCTCGACTAACTACATAGCAGTACTCAACAACCCAAGCGGAAAAGGAAATTTGCATGAGCATCAAGCCAGGCCCTAAACGCACCAACGAAGATGGCACTCCGGACAAGAGGCAGCGGGTCACGCCTGAGAAGCAGAAGGATCACCCAGACCTGAAACCCCACAAGCATAAAAAGGGGGAGTAGGGCAGAAAAGCAGCTTTTCGGAGCTGCTTTTTTATCTGCAGACAGTGTCCTGAAAAGCTCTCTAGCCCAGGAATGTCAGGCATGAAAGGACGGCTGAAGCCACCTGATGCCACTACCACAGCACGCGTAGTGAAATTCGCTCCGTTGGCGGTGCGAACCTCAAATGCCTTGCCCTTCTGTACGACCGCCACCACTCGGGTACCGCCCTGAAAAGGGAGCTGAAACTCGGCGGCGTATGCCTCCAGGTACTGCACCACTTCATTTCGCACCGGGTAGTCCTTGGGATCGCCAAGAAACGCTCGCCCCGGCAGCGCTGAGTACTCCGATGGTGAGAACAACTGCAAGCTTTCGTAGTAGTTACGCCAGTTACCGCCCGGGGATGTCTGCTCATCCAAGATGAGGTAATCCAAGCCGTGCTGCTGTAAATGCCAGCCAGTCGCCAAACCTGCTTGCCCACCACCGATAACGACCACATCCAGAACGCGATCCAACTCATTCATATATGCGCACTCATGCATATCTAAAGGCAAAAAAAGGCCGGACTACGGACAGCAGATCGATACTAGACCTTTGGTTCGCTGGAGCAGGCCCTCCAGTCGCTCGACGATCGACCCACCATTTACTTCATAGAACACCTGCCGACCCACCTTGGTGGCCTTCACGATCTTGGCGTCATGCAATACCTGCAGGTGCCTGGAGATCACCGAGCGCTCCTGTGGCAGCTCTTTGGCGATTTCGCCGACATCCGCCCGGCCGAGCAAAAGTACGCGCTTGAAAACCGCGACTCTGGAAGGCTCGCAAAGCGCTTTGAAGAAGGTCTCGTCTAGCGACTCGATGGCGGCTTCGATGGCTTGAGCACGGAGATTTTGGTTGGTCGTCATGCAGCCAATATATGTGCATGAACGCGCACATGTAAAGCCACCCATCATCGAGGGGTTGCGACACATTCGAAAAAGCGTATATTCGAAAAACCATATACACTCAGGGTACCAAGTGATGACTGGCAAGACCCGCGTTCTGTTTGTTTGCACCGCAAACGCCGCTCGCTCCCAGCTCGCCGAAGCTTTGCTCCGGCACACAGACCCTGTGCATTTCGAAGTTTTTAGCGCAGGTACCCAGCCTGGCCAAGTCGATCCGCGCACCTATGACGCCCTCGAATATCTCGATATCGATACCAAGGCTCTACGCAGCAAGTCCATCGACGAGTTTGCAGGGGAACGGTTCGACTACTTGATTACGCTCTGCGACAAGGCAGCCCATGAGTGCCTTACTTTGCCTGCCCTCGGCGAGGTTCTGGCGTGGAACTTCGAAGACCCTGTTACCAGTGACCAACACGATGCCTTCCGACGCACGCTTCATGAGATTCATGAGCGCATCAAAATGTTCGTCCTCGTGAAAACTAAACACTGAGAATTGCTATGACTGACTCGCTGACACCTACCAAGGTTTTCAAATGCCTCGCCGACGAGAACCGCATTCGGATGATGCTGCTGATCTCTCGCGAGGAAGAACTCTGCGTCTGTGAACTGACCTGCGCGCTGGAAGAAAGCCAGCCCAAGGTTTCCCGCCACCTGGCGCAACTGCGCACGTGTGACCTGCTGGAAGACCGGCGTCAGGGCCAGTGGGTTTATTACCGCCTGCATCCATCGCTTCCCGGCTGGGTACGTGAGGTCCTGGCGACGACGCTGGAGGCCAACCGCGAATGGCTGAGTGCTAGCACTAAACGACTGGACACAATGGGTGACCGCCCTCAACGCGTCGCCTCCTGCTGCTGATCATTGCCGAGAAAAACCGATGAAAGTTCTGTTCCTCTGCACCGCCAATAGCTGCCGCAGCATCCTCTCCGAGGCTGTTTTCAATCATCTGGCCCCGGCCGGCATGAAGGCCTACAGCGCCGGCAGCCAGCCAAAGGGTGATGTGCACCCGCTGTCCATCACCGCGCTGCAGCGTGCTGGTATCTCCACCGAGGGCCTCAGCAGCAAGTCAAGTGACGCGCATGCCGAGCTGGCACCGGACTTTGTCATCACCGTCTGCGACAAGGCCGCTGGCGAAGCCTGCCCCGTGTTCTTCGGACCAGCAGTGAAAGCCCACTGGGGGCTTTCTGACCCTTCTGACCAGCAGGGCAACACCGCCGAACTGGACGCAGCGTTCGACGTCACGCTTGAGCAGATCAAACGACGCCTCAATGCATTCCTCGCGCTGCCTTTCGAACAATTGGATGCCGCCCAGCTTAAGGCCGAGCTGGCCCGTATCGGAACGCTCTGACGTTTAGGGAGATCCACCATGAGCAAAAGCCGACTTTCCTTTCTAGACCGCTACCTGACGGTGTGGATCTTTCTGGCCATGGGCCTGGGCATTGGTCTGGGCAGCCTGTTCCAGGGATTGCCTGCGTGGCTGAATAGCCTGTCGGTAGGCTCGACAAACATCCCCATCGCCATTGGCCTCATCGTAATGATGTACCCACCTCTGGCGAAGGTGAAATACGAGGAGTTGCCACAGGTATTCAAGGACAAGCGCATCCTTGCCCTGTCGCTGATCCAGAACTGGGTGATCGGCCCGGTCCTGATGTTCGGGCTGGCCGTTGTCTTCCTTTCCGACAAGCCTGAGTACATGACCGGCCTGATCCTCATCGGCTTGGCACGCTGCATCGCCATGGTGCTGGTGTGGAACCAGATCGCCGGTGGCAACAACCAGTACGTGGCGGGTCTGGTCGCCTTCAACAGCATTTTCCAGATCCTGTTCTTTAGCGTGTACGCCTGGATCTTCCTGGGGCTGTTGCCGCCGCTGTTTGGCCTTGAAGGTAGCGTCATTGAGACCAGCTTCCTCGATATCGCCCAATCGGTGCTGATCTACCTGGGCATCCCGTTCCTGGCTGGTTTCCTGACCCGCAAGATCCTGATCAGCAGCAAGGGCGAGACCTGGTACCAGGAGCGATTCATCCCGAAGATCAGCCCGCTGACCCTTGTGGCGTTGCTGCTGACCATCGTCGCCATGTTCAGCCTGAAAGGCGACATGGTGCTGCAACTGCCGCTGGATGTGCTGCGCATCGCTATCCCGCTGACCATCTACTTCGTGGTGATGTTCTTCATCAGCTTCTGGATGGGCAAGCTGTTGGAAGCTGACTACCCACGTACCACGGCGCTGGCGTTCACTGCAGCGAGCAACAATTTCGAACTGGCCATTGCCGTGGCCATCGCCACCTTCGGCCTTGCCTCGCCGGTCGCGTTTGCCACCGTCATCGGGCCCTTGGGGGAAGTGCCGGTACTGATCTCCCTGGTGGGCGTGGCCTTGTGGCTCAAGCGCCGCTGGTTCGATCAGCCATCTGGCGCCTTGACTCAGGAGTAAATCATGACCGAACACCATATCCCGAATATCGACAACGATCTGGTCGACCTGCCGACAGCAGACAAACTGGCAGTCGAGCAAAAGTCCACCCATAACCCTCGCATCCTGCTGCTGTACGGATCGACCCGCGAACGCTCGTTCAGCCGCCTGCTGACGGAAGAAGCGGCACGCCTGCTGGAGCACTTCGGTGCCGAGACGCGGATCTTCAATCCGACCGGGCTGCCACTGGCGGATGACGTGCCCGATGACCACCCCATAGTCAAGGAGCTGCGCGACCTGGTGCTGTGGTCGGAAGGCATGGTCTGGTGCTCGCCAGAGCGCCACGGCGCGATGACTGGCGTGTTCAAGTCGCAGATCGACTGGATTCCACTGAGCATGGGCGCCGTGCGCCCCACTCAAGGCAAAACCCTCGCGGTGATGCAGGTCTGCGGCGGCTCGCAGTCTTTCAACGTGGTCAACCAGCTGCGCGTCCTCGGCCGCTGGATGCGCATGTTCACCATCCCTAACCAGTCGTCCGTGCCGAAGGCCTATCTGGAATTCGACGAGGCGGGTCGCATGAAACCCTCTTCGTACTACGACCGTGTTGTCGACGTAATGGAGGAGCTGGTGAAGTTCACCCTGCTGCTTCGTGATCGCTCCGACTACCTGGTCGATCGCTACTCCGAACGTAAAGAGTCGGCTGAAGAACTATCCAAGCGTGTCAATCAACGATCCATTTGAGGCTTTGTGAGCATGCAATTGCACCCGTATTCAGTGTTGGCTAATTCCGAACTGGTCGGCCAGCTGATCTTCACTCCGTGCCCAGGTACCAAGGAGACATCGGTATCTCAGGCTCTGGCAACGTTGCACGATGCCGGCGCAAGCGCGCTGGTAACCCTGATGCCGAGTGAAGAACTGCTGCAGAACGAGATCGATCTGCTTCCCGAGGAGTGCCAACTGCTGGGCCTCGAATGGTTCCACCTGCCGGTCGAGGATGACGAAGCGCCCGGTGAGCCGTTTGCGGCCGCCTGGAAGGCTCACCGGGAACGCCTGAAAGAGCTGGTGATGACCGGTAAGACGATCGCCATTCACTGCAAGGGCGGCTCTGGCCGCACCGGCCTGTTTGCCGCCCGCCTGATGATCGAGTGCGGCATCCCTGTGCAGGAAGCTGTTTCCCAGGTCCAGGCCCTGCGTCCACGTGCGATCCAGAACCCTGCGCACGTTGGGTATATCAACCAGTTCAGCGACACCCTCTGACCTTTCGCTAATCGCGATTCGAGAAAAAGAACATGGCTATCAAAGTAGGTATCAATGGGTTTGGCCGTATTGGTCGCTTGGCGCTTCGCGCCTCCTGGGACTGGCCGGAATTCGAGTTTGTGCAGATCAATGACCCGGCCGGTGACGCCGAGACCCATGCCCATCTGATCAACTTCGATTCGATCCACGGACGCTGGCACCGTGAAGCCCGCGCAGAGGGCGACGCGGTAGTGATCGAGGGCAAGCGCATCAAGGTCACCGCCAACAAGACCATCGCGGACACCGACTGGTCGGGCTGTGACTTGGTCATCGAGGCCAGCGGCAAGATGAAGTCGGTAGCCGTACTCCAGGCCTACCTGGATCAAGGCGTCAAACGTGTGGTCGTCTGCGCTCCAGTGAAGGAGAAAGGCGCACTGAACGTGGTGATGGGCGTCAACCAGCACCTATTCGACCCGGCGCAGCATCGTATCGTCACCGCCGCTTCCTGCACCACTAACTGCCTGGCCCCGGTGGTCAAGGTGATTCACGAGAACCTGGGCATACGCCACGGCTCGATCACCACCATTCACGACCTCACCAATACCCAGAGCATTCTGGATACACCGCACAAGGACCTGCGTCGCGCCCGAGCCTCGGGCATGAGCCTGATCCCGACCACCACGGGATCTGCCACCGCAATCGCCGAGATCTTCCCCGAGCTACGCGGCAAGCTGAATGGTCACGCCGTACGTGTACCACTGGCCAACGCCTCGCTGACCGACTGCGTGTTCGAAGTGGAACGTGAGACAACGGCTGAAGAGGTCAACGCGCTGCTGAAAGCCGCAACCGAAGGACCGCTGAAGGACATCCTGGGCTACGAAGAACGCCCCTTGGTGTCCATCGACTACCGCACCGATCCGCGGTCCTCGATCATCGATGCGCTGTCCACCCTCGTAGTCAACGGTACCCAAGTGAAGATCTACGCCTGGTACGACAACGAGTGGGGCTACGCCAACCGTGCGGTTGAACTAGCACGCCTGGTCGGCGCAGCGGAGTAAATGGCGATCATGAAGGCGTTGTCAGCCCTGTCTGCGGAAGTGCGTCAGTACCTGCTGGTTACCGGCAATTACTGGGCCTTCACCCTTACCGACGGCGCTTTGCGCATGCTGGTGGTACTGCACTTCCATTCGCTGGGCTACACGCCGCTGCAGATCGCGGCGCTGTTCCTGTTCTACGAAGTGTTCGGCGTGATCACTAACCTCGTGGGCGGCTACCTCGGCGCCCGCCTGGGGCTCAACCGCACCATGAACATCGGCCTTGGCATGCAGGTCTTCGCCCTGCTGATGCTCACGGTACCAGCAGCCTCGCTGACGGTGCCGTGGGTGATGGCGGCCCAGGCGCTCTCCGGCATCGCCAAGGACCTGAACAAAATGAGCGCCAAGAGCTCCATCAAGCTCCTGGTGCCGGACAGCCAGCAAGGCATCCTCTACAAATGGGTGGCCATCCTGACGGGCTCGAAGAACGCTCTCAAAGGCGTGGGTTTTTTCCTCGGGGGAGCATTGCTCGCGTTGCTCGGTTTCACCCAGGCGGTGCTGGCCATGGCGGCGGTGCTGGCCCTGATCTGGATCGGTAGTCTGATGCTGCTGAAAAAGGACTTGGGCAAGGCCAAGGCCAAACCGAAGTTCCGCGACATGCTGTCCAAGAGCCGGGCCATCAACATCCTCTCGGCCGCACGGCTGGTTTTGTTCGGTGCGCGGGATATCTGGTTCGTCGTGGCACTACCGGTGTACCTGAGCTCTGCGTTTGGCTGGGACTTCTGGCTGGTCGGCGGTTTCTTGGCCGTCTGGGTAATCGGCTATGGCATCGTCCAGTCGTTTGCCCCCCATATCACCGGCAAGAGGCGTGGTCATGTACCCGATGGCCGAGCAGCCTTCATCTGGGCAATCGCTCTGGCCGGACTGCCTGCGCTCATTGCCGTGGGCCTGTCGGCAGGCTGGTCGGCAAAGGTAGTCTTGCTCGGTGGGTTGATGCTGTTCGGTGTGCTGTTCGCCGTGAACTCATCGCTGCACAGCTACCTGATCGTCAGTTATGCCAAGGAAGATGGCGTCTCCCTGGATGTAGGCTTCTACTACATGTCCAACGCCCTCGGTCGTTTGGTCGGCACACTGCTGTCAGGTTGGGTGTTTCAGGCCTATGGGTTGGAGGCTTGCTTGTGGGTTTCCAGCGTCTTCGTATTGGTCGCTGCACTCATCTCGATTGCTCTGCCCAGGCACACTGAAATGGCACAGCAGACGCACTGATCTGAGAGGAAATGCGGAAGCCATCAGGCCTTCGCTTTCATCACAAAGTGCTCCATTTCTGCTGCGGTATTTCGGGCCGTGCGGGACACCCCGTTCACAGAACGTGTTGCTTACGCGCCTCCGCCACAGGCGGGACCATCATGACATCGCCCAACCCACCGACTGGCTGGTCAATGACGCGCCCGGGGAGTTTTTCTCTAGCGCAACCGTCCTGGCACAGTTCAATTCTCTAACTCCACTGTCTCCGTTCCAAGCACAAAAGATACCATCATAATTTTTTCGGGTTTTTTCCGAGGCGTACCCCTGCGATTTTTCTCCGGCTGAACCTTTGCTGTGACAACCGTTATTGTTGTGACAACCTTTATTAAACGAAAACCCCCGAGATTTTTTGAAAAGCGATGCTTTGTGACAACCTTTAATTTCGCTTCCACAGGATCAACCTCCCCGCTAGGCCGCGAATTTCCAGAGGTTTTGTGACAGAGTTTATTAATAAGCAACATTTGCGCCCCGTCGCGACACAAGGCCGCTCCTACAGGAAATTGCGTTCTCCTGTAGGAGCGGCCTTGTGTCGCGATGGGCTGCAAAGCAGCCCCCGGCTATCTCGCATCAGATCTGCATCGCCATCCCGTCCACATTCATCGCTGCCTGGCGCAAGGCCTCGGAGCGGGTCGGGTGGGGGTGGCAGGTGAGGGCGATGTCTTCTGCCGAGGCCGAAAACTCCATGGCCACGCAGAACTCACCGATCATCTCGCTGACACTTGGGCCTACCAGGTGCACACCCAGCACTTCGTCGGTCTCGGCATCGGCGATGACCTTGGCGAAGCCTTCGGTCTCGTGGTTGATCTTGGCCCGGCTGTTGGCCGTGAACGGGAACTTGCCTACTTTATAGGCACGCCCTTCGGCCTTGAGCTGCTCTTCGGTCTTGCCCACGGTGGCCAGCTCCGGGCGAGTGTAGATCACGCCAGGGATAAGGTTGTAGTTGACCTCGTGGGGCTTGCCGGCGATGCGTTCAATGCAGGCCACCGCTTCGTCTTCGGCTTTGTGCGCCAGCATCGGGCCGGAGGTGACGTCGCCAATCACCCAGATACCCGGCACGGAAGTGCGGTGGTGGTCATTGCCGAGCATGCCGCGCTTGTCGGTTTCCAGGCCCACGCTTTCCAGGTTCAGCCCTTTGGTATAGGCGCGTCGGCCGATGGCGACCAGTACATAGTCAGCCTGCAGCGTTTCTGCGGTGCCGCCAGCTGCTGGCTCCAGGGTCAGGTTCACGCCATCGGCGCTGGCGTTCGCCTGGGTCACCTTGCTACCCAGCTTGAACACCATGCCTTGTTTGGCCAAGGCCTTCTGCAGGGTCTTGGCGGTTTCTTCGTCGGTGCCCGGACAGATGCGGTCGAGGTATTCGATGACCGTGACCTGGCTGCCCAGGCGGCGCCATACCGAACCCAGCTCGAGGCCGATCACGCCAGCTCCGATGACGACCAAATGCTTGGGCACCTGTGGCAGCGACAGCGCGCCGGTGGAGTCGATGATGCGCTGGTTGTCGATGGTCACGCCCGGCAGGGGCGTAGGCTCGGAGCCGGTGGCAATGACGATGTCTTTGGCCTGCAGTGCGGTTTCGCTGCCATCCTCAGCCTTGACCACGACCTTGCCGACGCCATCCAGGCGACCCCAGCCCTTGATCCAGTCGACCTTGTTCTTGCGGAACAAGTACTCGATGCCCTTGGTCAGGCCGGTCACGCTCTCGTCCTTCTGTTTCATCATCTGGGCGAGGTTGAGGGTAGGTTTGACTTCGATACCGAGGTGGGCGAACTCGTCACCACTGGCGGCTTCGTACAGCTCGGAAGCATGCAACAGTGCCTTGGAGGGCATGCAGCCCACGTTCAGGCAGGTGCCGCCCAAGGTCGAGCGGCCTTCCACGCAGGCTACGCTCAGGCCTAGTTGGCCGGCGCGAATGGCTGCGTTGTAGCCGCCAGGGCCACCGCCGATGATCACCACGTCATAGGATTTCATGGGTTCAACTCCAGGATGAAGAAGCGCAAGAGGGGCACAAGGTTAAGCTGAGATGCAAGAATTGTATACAATCCGCGATGTGCATAAGATTAGTTGGTTCTAGACCATGGTCTCGTTTAGAGGAAACATCCCACGAATGAACTACTCTGATCCGGCGACGTTCGAAATATCAGGCGTCGTGGCCAAATACGGACAGGAGGGTCGTTCATGCTTGCGCAACTTCCACCGGCACTGCAGAGCCTGCATCTGCCGCTGCGGCTGAAACTGTGGGACGGTAACCAGTTCGATCTGGGGCCTAGCCCGCAGGTCACTATCCTGGTCAAGGAGCCACAGCTGATCAGCCAGTTGAGCCACCCGAGCATGGACCAACTGGGCACGGCATTCGTCGAAGGCAAGCTGGAGCTGGAGGGCGATATTGGTGAAGCCATCCGCGTATGCGATGAGCTGAGCGAAGCGCTACTGACCGACGAAGACGACACCCCACCGCAGCGTCAGGCCCACGACAAGAGCACCGACGCCGAAGCGATTTCCTACCATTACGATGTTTCAAACGCGTTCTACCAGCTATGGCTGGATCAGGACATGGCCTACTCGTGCGCCTACTTCCGTGAGCCGGACAACACGCTGGATCAGGCACAGCAGGACAAATTCGATCATCTGTGCCGCAAGCTACGCCTGGAAGCAGGTGATTACCTGCTCGACGTTGGCTGCGGCTGGGGTGGGCTGGCGCGTTTCGCTGCTCGCGAATATGGCGCCAAGGTGTTTGGTATCACCTTGAGCAAGGAGCAGCTCAAGCTCGGTCGCGAGCGGGTGAAGGCAGAGGGTTTGGCCGACAAGGTCGACCTGCAGATTCTCGACTACCGCGACCTGCCTCAGGACGGCCGCTTCGACAAGGTTGTCAGCGTTGGCATGTTCGAGCATGTCGGGCATGCCAACCTGGCGCTGTATAGCCAGAAGCTGTTCGGTGCCGTGAGGGAAGGGGGGCTGGTGATGAATCACGGTATCACCGCCAAGCATGTGGATGGTCGCCCGGTCGGGCGTGGCGCTGGCGAGTTCATCGATCGCTACGTCTTCCCCCATGGCGAGCTGCCGCACCTGTCGATGATCAGTGCCAGCATCTGTGAAGCGGGGCTGGAAGTGGTAGACGTGGAAAGCCTGCGTTTGCACTACGCCAAGACCTTGCACCACTGGAGCGAGAACCTGGAGAACCAGCTGCACAAGGCGGCGGCGCTGGTGCCCGAGAAGACCTTGCGCATCTGGCGGCTGTACCTGGCCGGGTGTGCTTATGCCTTCCAGAAAGGCTGGATCAACCTGCATCAGATTCTGGCAGTTAAACCCTACCCCGATGGGCACCATGATCTGCCCTGGACGCGTGAAGACCTATATCGTTGAATTGCTAAAAAGTACGCAAGCGCGACACCATACTCTGTGGGAGCGGGTTTACCCGCGAATGCGTCGGTACAGCCACTGACGTCTTCGCGGGTAAACCCGCTCCCACAAGGTGTGCGATACCCAGAGAGGGGCGCTTACGCTTCAGAGAATCGGCGAAATCAGCCGAGCAATCCGCATCCCCAGTTGCTGCAGCCGATGAGTATCGCGGCTGTCCTCCGCAGTAATTTCCCGTGCCTGTTCAAAGTCATTGCTCAGCATTTTCTCGACCTGGTCAGCGAAGCCGCGGTCGACCGTGAGCAGGGTGATTTCGAAGTTCAGGCGGAACGAGCGGTTGTCCAGGTTGGCACTGCCGATCGCGCTGACATCGTCATCCACCAGCACCACCTTCTGATGCAGGAAGCCCGGTTGGTAGCGGAACATGCGTACACCCGCACGTACCGCTTCGAAGGCGAAAAGGCTGGAGGCGGCATAGACGATGCGATGGTCTGGGCGTGACGGAATCAGCACTCGCACATCGACCCCACGCAGTACTGCCAAACGCAACGCGGCGAACACCGCCTCGTCGGGGATGAAGTACGGGCTGGTGATCCACACGCGCCGGGTGGCTGAATGGATCGCCTCAAGGAAGAACAGCGAGCAGGTTTCCTGTGGATCGGCCGGGCCGCTGGCCAAGGCTTGGCACAGCACGCCGTTGTCAGGGTAGGCGTCCGGCAGAATCAGCGGCGGTAGCTGGCGCGTGGCCCAGTACCAGTCCTCGGCGAACGACTCCTGCAGGCAGGCCAGCACCGGCCCGCTGATCTGCACGTGGGTGTCGCGCCAAGGTGAAAGCTGCGGGTGGCCACCGAGGTACTCATCGCCCACGTTGTGCCCGCCGATAAAACCGAGCAAGCCATCCACCACCACGATTTTGCGGTGGTTACGGAAGTTAACCTGGAAGCGGTTGAACCAGCCCCGACGGGTTGCAAAGGCATGAATCTGTACACCACCGTCGCGCATCAACTGGCTGTAGCTTGCCGGCAAGGCATGGCTGCCGACACGGTCATACAGCACGAACACCCGCACCCCCTCGGCGGCCTTGCGCAGCAGCAGTTGCTGCAACGCTTTGCCAAGATTGTCGTCATGGATGATGAAGAACTGCACCAACACCACGTCGCGGGCTTTTTCGATGGCGGCAAATATTGCATCGAATGTTGCTTTGCCATCGATCAGCAGCTTCACCTCGTTATTGGCAAGGCAAGGCATGCGCCCGAGCTTGGGCATGGCGCGCAACGCCGCATAGCTTTCCGACTCGCGGGCCGTGAGGGCTTCTTCTACCCAAGGCCGCCAGTTGAGGTTGGCCATGGCCACATGCATTTCCTGGTTGGCCTGGCGCCGGGCCTTGATGTAGGCATAGAACGAGCGCGCACCAAAAATCAGGTAAGGGATCAGGGTGAGGTAAGGGATGAAGAACAACGGCATGGCCCAGGCGATTGCGCCTTGGGCAGTGCGCACGGTGAACAGTGCGTGCAGTGCGGCGACGATACCCAGCAGGTGAACCAGGCCGAGTAGGTAACCGAAGAAGTAGGGGCTGTGGTAGTCCATATGCATCCTGCTTGCCGAGTACACTTGAGTAACAGAACACGTTCCCGGTCCGCCTTGCAACCTGCAGGTGGATTTGGCGTCTAAGGCTCAGCCCGGCCCACTTGGCCGGCTTTTTCCAGGAGCGTTCGTCCATGAAGATTCGTCTGCCACTGTTGGCGTTGGCCCTAGGTGTGAGCAGCCCGCTGGTGCATGCTCAGATGCTACAGCCAGGTTTGTGGGAGCTGACCACTAGCAACATGCAGGTCGATGGCAAGCCGTTACCCGATATGGAGTTCATGCTCGGCCAGTTGAAGAACCTGCCGCCAGAGCAGCGCGCGATGATGGAAGGGGTGCTGGCCAAGCAGGGAGTGACTGTTGGGGGTAAGGGGGTGCGCTCGTGCCTGACGCCAGAACAGGTGGCAACCAACGATATCCCTCTGCAGGACCCGAAGTCAGGTTGTACCCAAAAGATAACCGACCGCACCGGCAATGTATGGAAGTTCCAGTTCAGCTGCCCCAAAGCGCAGGGCAGTGGCCAGGCGACTTTCCTCAGTGACCGGGAATTCACCACCCAGGTCAACGGTACATTCAACGCCTCGGGTGTACAGCAGCAAGGCAGCATGAACACCCGTGCCGTGTGGTTGGGCAATGACTGCGGCTCGGTCAAGCCGCGCAGCTGACATCCCATTGCCACTGGCTGGTTGCGACAGCGTCGTGGGCATGCAGGCTTTCTGCATGTTCCACGCGCAGCTTGAAGGCCGTGCTCCATTCTATTTGCCTTAGCGCCTTGTGCAGGCGTCGTGCGGCGTCTTCGCAGAACATCAGGTTCTGGCCGTTGGCCAAGGCAAAGGCTTGTTCGTCTGCGCGCTTAACTGCGGTCTGCACCGCTGTCCCCAGGCTTGCTTCTATGCAGTCGATCAACTCGGTGATTGGCAGAACCTGCTGATTGCTGCGCAGCCTTACCTGGATTAGCGCGCTGCTACGTTGGCTATGGGGCGTCGCTACGATGCCTTCGGCGCTGCCAAGCCACTGCAGCACTGCAGATTTGTCGACCTGCTCTGTACTGAAATGCGCCTGGAACTGCTGCTGAATCAGTTGCCGTGCAAGTGCAGCCGAGCATGGGCAGGTCGAGGAGTAAGGGACAGAAACGGATAGTTCCACGTGGAACATTTCATTTTCGATCCTTGCATCGACTGTGACCGCATAGCTTTTCCAACCCTCCAACGGGCTGATCAACGCAGGCCTTTTCAGTAGATGCTCGAAGCGCAAACGCAGATAGGCGGCGGAAGAAAGGCCTTCGTGGCTGCTGAGGAAGTTACCCAGCAGCTGGCGGATGGTGAGCGGCGTCAGAGGCTGATGTTCCAACGACTCTAGGGCGAGATAAAGCCGCGACATATGGATACCGCGTGAGCTGCCGTCTACCAGGCTAACGCCGGCATCGACCGTGGCAGCTGCTGTGCGCCCCTCGAACTGTACAGGTTGGGCGATCCCGCACATACCCACCCAGTTCAAAGGTAAGGCGTATTCATGGGTTTGTGCGGCAATGTCGGGGAGCTTGAGCTGAGTCATCTGGTATTCCAAACAAAAGGGAGATCAGCGGCCATCACCGATCAAGCTGCAATGCCAGGAGGGCACCCTGGCACGTGGCGGGTTCACTTTTCCTCCCGGTGGGCATTCGTTCGTCACGAACGGCTTGGCGAAATTGTATTGTTACTTTATAACATTGTGCAATGCATCGTTTCGAATGCGCTCGCCTGAAGAGGTTTCGCCATGTCCAACCGTCTCCCTGTCACCGTGCTATCCGGCTTCCTTGGCGCCGGCAAGAGCACCTTGCTCAACCATGTGCTGCGTAACCGCGACAATCTGCGAGTCGCGGTCATCGTCAATGACATGAGCGAAATCAACATCGATGCGAGCGAGGTGCAGCGCAACGTAAGCCTCAACCGTGCCGAGGAGAAGCTGGTGGAGATGAGCAATGGCTGCATCTGCTGCACGCTGCGTGAAGACCTGCTCGAGGAAGTGGCGCGGCTGGCTGAAGAAGGGCGTTTCGATTATTTGCTGATCGAGTCCACGGGGATCTCGGAGCCACTGCCTGTGGCCGAGACCTTCACCTTCCGCGACGAACAGGGCCGTAGCCTGTCCGACATGGCGCGCCTGGACACCATGGTCACTGTGGTCGATGGCCTGAACTTCCTGCGTGATTACCAGGCAGCAGACAGCCTGGCCAGCCGTGGCGAAACCCTGGGTGAGGAGGACGAGCGCTCAATCAGTGACTTGCTGATCGAGCAGGTCGAGTTCGCCGATGTACTGTTGCTGAGCAAGATCGACCTGATCAGCCAGCACGAGCGCGAAGAGCTCATGGCCATTCTGCGCAGCCTCAATGCCCGGGCGCGGATCGTACCCATGGTCATGGGCCAGGTACCGCTGGACCGCATCCTCGACACCGGCCTGTTCGACTTCGACCAGGCCGCCCAGGCACCGGGCTGGCTGCAAGAGTTGCGCGGCGAGCATGTGCCGGAAACCGAAGAGTATGGCATTGCCGCCACCACCTGGCAGGCCCGGCGCCCCTTTCATCCACAGCGCTTTTTCGACTTTATCCACAAGCCATGGAGCAATGGGCGCCTGCTGCGTTCGAAAGGTTTTTTCTGGCTGGCCAGCAAATACCAGGAAGCCGGAAGCTGGTCGCAGGCAGGCGGCATGATGCGCCATGGCTTGGCGGGCCGCTGGTGGCGTTTCGTGCCGCGCGAGCAGTGGCCACAGGATGTGGATAACACAATCGCGATCTTGAAGAACTGGGTTGCCGAGAGCGGTGACTGCCGCCAGGAACTGGTGTTCATCGGGCAGAATATTGACTTCGAAGAATTATCCACAGCACTCGATGCATGCCTTTTGACCGATCAAGAAATGGAATTGGGGCACATGGGCTGGTTGCGCCTGCCCGATCCGTTCGGTCCATGGCATGAGGAGGCCGCAGCATGAACCCTGCATCCAAGCCTGTGGATATTTTCCAGGTATTTGGCGAGACACCGCAGGTGCTGACCGATGTGCTGCAGGATGGCGTAAACCTGGCAGTATGGCGGCGACGTTTGCCACCACAACTGGAGGACTTTGCCGCGCTGGTGGTCAGCCTCGGCCAGCCCTTGGCAGACCAGCGCGTCATCGATGTGGATGAGCAGCACATGCCGGTTTTCACCGAACTCTTGCGCGAAGCGGCCGACTTGCACGGCTATGAGGCATTCGTGGCGGATGTGGCCTGGCTGGTGGCGGCCTATACCTGCCTGGTGGGTGCGCAGCGGGTAGGTTTGCGCCTGCGGGTACTGACAGGCCCGATGTGCCCGCGCTTCCATGTGGATAACGTTCCGCTGCGTCTGCTCACTACCTACGCAGGCCCAGGTAGCGAGTGGTTGAAAGAGGACGCGAGCCCTCGTGGCAACTTACACACAGCAATACTTCCTGTGGATAACGTTCAGTACTTGCAAGCTGGCGATGTGGCGGTGCTCAAAGGTGAAAAGTGGCAGGGCAACGAAGGTGCGGGCCTGGTGCATCGGTCGCCATCGGGGCAGCAGGGGCGCCTGCTGCTCAGTCTTGACTGGCTGGCCTGACGGCGCATAGTGAGGCATCGCCATCGCCCGAAGCCGCCCATGCTGCAGAACATTCCCACCCACGTGATTGCCGGCCCGCTGGGGGCCGGCAAGACTACCCTGATCCGTCACCTGCTGGCCCAACGCCCGGCCAATGAGCGCTGGGCAGTATTGATCAACGAATTCGGCCTGGTAGGCCTGGATGCGGCCTTGCTCAGCCGTGACGAAGACGGCATCGCCATCGGCGAAGTCGCAGGTGGCTGCCTGTGCTGCGTCAATGGCATGCCGTTCCAGGTGGGCCTGGGCCGACTGCTGCGCAAATCCCGCCCTGACAGGCTGTTCATCGAGCCGTCCGGGCTGGGTCATCCCTTGCAGTTACTCGCTCAGTTGCAAAAAGCCCCTTGGGCTGGAGTGCTGACAATACAGCCATTGCTGATGGTCGTGGACGCGCAGTCGATGGTCCGGAACGAGCAGCTTCAGGAGGATCAACAGCAGGCGTTCGATGCTGCTGAAAGCGTTGTCTTGAACAAATCAGAGGCTGTGGATGAAAGCGCTAAATTGTTGATAACTAATAAATTTTATAAAAAGAAAATATTCTGGACCGTCCAAGGTGGGCTGCCCTTGTCGGACCTTCCGGCTGTACCCCATGGCATTGTCGACAGCTCGCTTGTGGATAACAGGATTGTCGACAATCTTGTAAATCCACCGACAGCGCTATGGGCAGACCCCGGGCAGCCGATCTGTCTTGCCCAGCAGGGAGAGGGAGGTTGGAGCATCGGCTGGCGCTGGCACCCTGGGCAGCAGTTTTATCCACAGCGGTTGCAGGCGTTCTTGCGGGCTTGGCCGTGGCGGCGTGCCAAAGGGGTTATCCACAGCGTGGAGGGCTGGCAATCATTCAATGGCCTGAATGGGGACATGCCCGCCTGGCAGCCCAGCGACTGGCGCAGGGATACGCGTATCGAGCTGATTTTCGACCAGCCGCAATCGCAATCCGCGCTGCAGGCCGGGTTGAGCGAATGTCGTGTCAGCTGATCAGTTGCGCCAGCGGTTGTGCTCCTGGCGCCACTGCTGCATCTCGATGACGTTGTCGGCGCGCGGCGGGGTCTTGATCTCGAACGGGTAGGGCGCTAGTTCGATCTGCACGCTGTGGGCGCCGAACTGGGTCACGGTACCGGGGTGGCGCTGTTCGCCCGTGACGGTGAATTCGAAGGCGTAGACGCGCGCCAGGCGCTTGCGGCCGTTGGCGTCACGGACAAAGGCGATGCGCTTGAGTGCGACCGCGTCGTCGAGCAGTTCGAGGTCGAGCTTGGCGCAATGCTGTTTGACCCGTTCCAGGGCTTTCTCGCGCAACCCGTGGTTGTGCCACAACCAGGCGCCTGCCGTGGCGACCAGCATCAGGACGAAGAGGTTTTCCAGGGTCAACATTTGCGTATGCTCCAAACAGGTCGATCCAGCTTAACTGCGTCCCTGGCCTGTCGTACAGGTGGCAATCGAGTTCATACTGCGTTGCGCACAATCCCTGAAACAGCTTTGGAAACCTCCCGCATGAAACGTACCCCGCACCTGCTCGCCATCCAGTCTCACGTGGTGTTCGGCCACGCCGGCAACAGCGCCGCGGTGTTTCCCATGCAGCGTATCGGGGTCAATGTGTGGCCGCTCAATACCGTGCAGTTCTCCAATCACACACAGTATGGCCAGTGGGCGGGTGAAGTGCTTGCCCCCGCGCAAATTCCCGCGTTGGTGGAAGGCATTTCCAACATCGGCGAGCTGGGCCATTGCGATGCGGTGTTGTCCGGTTACCTGGGCAGTGCCGAACAAGGCCGGGCGATTCTGGCTGGCGTCGAGCGGATCAAGGCAGTCAACCCAAAGGCTTTGTACCTTTGCGACCCGGTCATGGGGCACCCTGAGAAGGGCTGTATCGTGCCAGCGGAAGTGAGCGAGTTCCTGCTCGATGAGGCGGCTACCAGGGCCGATATCCTGTGCCCCAACCAGCTGGAGCTGGACAGCTTCTGTGGCCGCCGAGCGCAGTCGCTGGAGGACTGCGTGAACATGGCGCGCAGCCTGTTGCAGCGCGGGCCGCAGGTGGTGCTGGTCAAGCACCTTGCTTACCCCGGGCGCGCCGAGGACCAGTTCGAGATGCTGCTGGTGACCGCCGAGCAGAGCTGGCACCTGCGCCGCCCGCTGCTGGCGTTCCCGCGGCAGCCGGTAGGGGTGGGTGACCTGACCTCAGGCCTGTTCCTGGCCCGCGTCCTGCTCGGCGACAGTTGGGTGCAGGCGTTCGAATTCACTGCTGCGGCCGTACACGAAGTGCTGCTGGAAACTCAGGCCTGCTCCAGCTATGAACTGCAGCTGGTGCGGGCCCAGGACCGCATTGCGCACCCAAGGGTGCGCTTCGAGGCACAGCTGCTGGCGCTTTAAATCGCGTCGGTTTTCAGGTCCTGGTAGCGCTTTTCCAGCTCCTGGCGGATCTGACGGCGCTGCTGGCCCTGCAGGAAGCGGCGCTTTTCTTCACTGCTTTGCGGCTGGCGCGGCGGCACCTGCACCGGGCGACGGTTGTCGTCGACCGCTACCATGGTGAAGAAGCAGCTGTTGGAATGGCGCACCGAGCGCTCTCGGATGTTCTCGGTCACCACCTTGATGCCCACCTCCATCGAGGTGTTGCCGGTGTAGTTGACCGACGCCAGGAAGGTTACAAGTTCACCCACGTGCACCGGCTCACGGAAGATCACCTGGTCGACCGACAGGGTGACTACATAGCTGCCGGCATAGCGGCTGGCGCACGCATAGGCCACTTCGTCGAGGTACTTGAGCAGGGTGCCGCCATGTACGTTGCCAGAAAAGTTGGCCATGTCCGGGGTCATCAGGACGGTCATGCTCAGCTGGGCGTTTCCAGGTTCCATAGGGTGCTCACGGTGAGGTTGCGCGGAATCGGGCGAATGGGGGGCATTATCTGCAGACACTTCTGTTCCCCTCTTTTGAATTTGCCTTCCTGGTACGGGACGTTGGCTGACGCTCCATCGTCACGCCGATCATGCCATCAGCGGCGCTTTTCCAGTCGATCTGTTTCTGCATATTGCACCGCCTCTTTGCGGCGGGGTGCGATGTTAACCTGACTGCACCCATGCAACATGGGCTTTTCCTGCATTCAAAACAGTATGTACTTGCTGCTCGCTCAGGGTTGCCTTGGCAGAGGAGCGGTCTGCCCAGGCATCCAGCAACGGACGAGAAAAGGAGTATCACGCCATGCATGCCATCAGCTTCATCCAGGACCTGGCAGTCATCATGCTGGTTGCTGGCGTGGTCACCATTCTCTTTCACCGCCTCAAGCAGCCTGTGGTGCTGGGCTACATCGTCGCCGGCTTCATCATCGGCCCGCACACCCCACCGTTCGGCCTGATCCACGATGAAGACACCATCAAGACCCTCGCCGAGCTGGGGGTGATCTTCCTGATGTTCTGCCTGGGTCTTGAATTCAGCCTGCGCAAGCTGTTCAAGGTAGGCGCCACGGCGTTTATCGCGGCGTTCCTGGAAATCGTGCTGATGATCTGGATCGGCTTCGAGATCGGCCGCTGGTTCGGCTGGAACACCATGGATTCGCTGTTCCTCGGCGCCATCCTGGCGATTTCCTCGACCACCATCATCGTCAAGGCGCTCAACGACCTGAAGATGAAGAACGAGCGTTTCGCCCAGCTGATATTCGGCGTGCTGATCGTCGAGGACATCCTCGGTATCGGCATCATCGCCCTGCTGTCGGGCATCGCCGTCAGCGGTACGGTCAGCTCGGGCGAGGTGTTCTCCACGGTCGGCAAGCTGTCGCTGTTCATGATCGTCGCGCTGGTCATCGGTATCTTGCTGGTGCCGCGCCTGCTGGCCTACGTGGCCAAGTTCGAAAGCAACGAGATGCTGCTGATAACCGTATTGGGCCTGTGCTTCGGCTTCTGCCTGCTGGTGGTGAAGCTCGAGTACAGCATGGTGCTTGGCGCCTTCCTGATTGGCGCGATCATGGCCGAATCGCGCCAGTTGCTGAAGATCGAGAGCCTGATCGAACCGGTACGCGACCTGTTCAGCGCCATCTTCTTCGTCGCCATCGGCCTGATGATCGACCCCCAGGTGCTGATCGACTACGCCTGGCCAATCGTGGTCATTACCCTGGCGGTGGTGTTGGGCAAGATGTTGTCGTGTGGCATGGGCGCGTTCATTGCCGGAAATGACGGGCGTACATCGCTGCGGGTGGGCATGGGGCTTTCGCAGATTGGCGAGTTTTCCTTCATCATCGCCGCGCTGGGCATGACTCTGCAGGTGACCAGCGACTTCCTCTACCCGGTGGCTGTGGCGGTATCGGCAATCACGACGCTGCTGACACCCTACCTGATCCGTGCCGCCGACCCGCTGTCGCTCAAGCTGGGCAAGGTGGTGCCCAGCCGCCTGGCGCGGGTGTTGTCGTTGTATGGCGAATGGTTGCGGAGCATCCAGCCGCAAGGCGAGAGCGCCATGCTCGCGGCGATGATCCGGCGCATCCTGTTGCAGGTTGGGGTGAACCTGGCGCTGGTGATCGCCATCTTCTTCAGTGGGGGCTATTTCGCCGAGCGGATCGGCAACTGGCTCAGCGAGTGGGTCAGCGATACCAGCCAACAGAAAGCGCTGATCTGGGGCGCAGCGCTATTGCTGTCGCTGCCATTCCTGATTGCCGCCTATCGAAAGCTCAAGGCGCTGTCGATGCTGCTGGCAGAGATGGGCGTCAAACCGGAAACGGCCGGACGGCATACTCAGCGCGTGCGCCGAGTTATTGCCGAGGTGATCCCGTTGTTGTCGCTGCTGGTGATTTTCCTGCTGCTGTCGGCGCTGTCGGCGAGCATTCTGCCCACCAGCGAACTGCTGTTGGTGATTGCCGTGGTGGCTGCGGTGGTGGTGGCCTTGCTGTGGCGCTGGTTTATCCGCGTGCATACGCGCATGCAGATTGCCTTGCTGGAGACGCTGGAGAACAGCCGCGAGAATACGCACTGAAGAGGGCAATGCTCCCTGCGCAAGATTTCACCGTCGTCCGAGGGGATGGAGCGGTAGCGATGTCGCCAGGCGCAGAAAGCCTGGCGATTTTAACTATGCCGGTGGCACTAGGCCATAAATTTCCCATTTCTGGGCCGGCCTCTTCGCGGGTAAACCCGCTCCCACAGGTACTGCACAATGATCAGCACCTGTGCAATACCTGTGGGAGCGGGTTTACCCGCGAAGAGGCCGGCACAAGCAGCACCAGATCAGAGATCGAAATCAGCTCTCCAGCCAGACATCCCGCGCCCAGTGCCACACCGATTCCCAGCTGTCTTCACCGACGATTTCCTCTTCGGCATCCCACAGCACCACGGTGCCATCCTCTTCGACGCAGTAGTAGTTGTCGCCGTCTTGGCACAGTGGAATCAGGTCACGCGGTACGCCGGCATCCCAGGCGTTGGCGGCGACGTCGGGCAGGTAGGTATGTGACTGTGGGTCGGTAACGGTCACCGGCTCCAGTGAGCCATACACCACGTCACTGACGGTCAGCAGGAACTCTTTGAACACGAACGGAATGTTGATGAACAGCTCTTCTTCGATTTCGACCAGCAGGTCCTCGTCGGGAAGCTCAAGGGGCACCGGCACTGGCTCGTTGGCTTCACGGAGTTGTTCGATCACTTCTTCCACGGTTCACTTCCTCTGACCTAGATGACAACGCTGCGCGTTATACCCTAGTAGGCCACTCTGGCAAAAGCAAAAACCCCGGGACAGGCCCGGGGGTTTTTTGTGCAGCACGCAGCGGTTAGCCGTTTTGACGGATACCGGCCACCAGCCAAGGCTGGTTTTCGCCCTGGGCGCGAACCATGTGCCAGCTTTCGCTGAACACTTCGCCCTGGTCGAAGCGCGAGTTTTTCGACACGCCACGGAAGGTCAGGGTGGCGTCGGTACGGTCGGCGCGGTCGTCGACACCGTCCAGCTGCACCTCGAGGTTGTCGATGTAGGTGGACTGGAAGCCATCACCCAGTTCGGCGCGCTCGCGCTTGAGGAACTCGAGCATCTGCGGGGTGACGAACTCGGCGATCTTGTCCATCTCGTTGGCGTCCCAGTGCTGCTGCAGCGCCTGGAAGTGGTTACGGGCAGCAGCCAGGAAGTTCTGCTCGTTGAACCAGGCCGGGGCGTTGATCACCGGGGCGGCTGCGGCAGCAGGTGCGGCCGAACCACCGAAGATCGACGGCTGGGCAGGCTGCGCGTGAGCTTCACGCTGCATCGGCGCATGGCCCGGCATGGCCATTTGCGGCTGCTGCTGGCGACGGCGCGCGGCGATGAAACGGAACACCAGGAAGGCGATGAGCGCCACGATCAGGAAGTCCATGATCTGGAAGCCTTCGAAACCGTCGCCCATGAACATGGAAGCCAGCAGGCCACCGGCGGCGAGGCCGGCCAGAGGGCCCAGCCAGCGCGAAGCACCGCTGGCGGCCGGAGCGGCACGGCCAGGTGCGGTCGGCGCGGCGGCAGGCGTGGTTGGCGTGGCCTGGCGGGTCTGGTGAATAGGCGCGGAGCCCGAGCTCTTGCCGCCGCCAAAACGCTTGGCGTTGGCGTCCAGGCTCAGCGTCAGGCCGACGCAGAGCGCCAGAGCGATGCTAAGAAAACGTTGCATAAGTGGGATATCCCCTGTTGTGGATTGCACGCGCGTCATGGTGCACAGGTTCCCGGGCACATGACCAGCGACATAATGTTTCGAGCTTTTGCCTGAATGTTACAAACCCGGCACGACCTGCCCTCGGAATGCTCCCACAAAGGCCGCTCCTACAAGGGACCGCGCAGGCTTTCAGATGGCCTCGAGCTTGGCATACCCCAGCATCAGCCACTTGCTGCCTTCGGCAAAATTTACCTGCACCCGCGCCTGGGCGCCGGAGCCTTCGAAGTTGAGGATCACACCCTCGCCAAACACCGCATGCTGAACACGCTGGCCCAGATTGAACGAGGTCTGCGGAATGCTGGCATTGGCGAACAGGTTGCTGTTCGTGGCCGTCTTGGCCCCGCCGAACGGGCGGCTGACGCTGTTGGAAAGGCGCACTTCCTGAACCAGGCCTGCCGGAATTTCTCGTACGAAACGTGACACCTTGTTGTAGGTCTCGCTGCCATACAGGCGACGCGTTTCGGCGTAGGTCATGACCAGCTGGCGCATGGCGCGGGTGATGCCCACATAAGCCAGGCGGCGTTCCTCTTCCAGGCGGCCAGGCTCTTCCAGGCTCATCTTGTGCGGGAACAGGCCTTCTTCCATGCCCACCAGGAACACATACGGGAACTCCAGGCCCTTGGCACTGTGCAAGGTCATCAGCTGGACGCTGTCTTCATGCTCGTCGGCCTGTGTATCGCCTGCTTCGAGCGAGGCGTGGCCAAGGAATGCCGAGAGAGGCGAGAGGTCGGCGTCTTCGTCGGTAGACTCGAAGTTGCGCGCTGCGCTGACCAGTTCCTCAAGGTTTTCTACCCGTGCCTGGCCCTTCTCACCCTTTTCTTCCTGGTGGTAGATGATCAGCCCGGACTGCTCGATGGTGGTTTGGGTCATGGTATGCAGCGGCATGTCCACGACCTTGGCAGCCAACCCCTCGATCAGCTCGATGAATGCACCCAGGGCACTGGCAGCGCGGCCTTTCAGGGCTTTGGCGGCAAGCAGCTGGCACATTGCTTCCCACATCGACAGCTGGCTGTGGCGGGCGTGCTCGCGTATGGCTTCGACAGTTTTTTCGCCAATGCCACGTGGCGGCACGTTGATCACCCGTTCCAGGGCAGCATCGTTACCGCGGCCTTCGATCAGCCGCAGGTAAGCCATGGCGTTCTTGATTTCGGCGCGCTCGAAGAAGCGCTGACCGCCATAGATGCGGTAGGGGATGCGTTCGCGCAGCAGGGCTTCTTCCAGCACCCGCGACTGGGCGTTGGAACGGTACAGTATGGCGATCTCGTTGCGCGCATTGCCCTTCTTGACCAGGCTCTCGATGGTTTCCACCACGTAGCGCGCTTCGTCGTGCTCGTTGTAGGCCGCATACAGGGTCAGCGGTTCGCCTTCACCCATGTCGGTCCACAGCTCTTTGCCCAGGCGCCCGCTGTTGTTGGCGATCAGCGCGTTCGCCGCCTTGAGGATGCCACCGGTGGAGCGGTAGTTCTGCTCCAGGCGGATCATCTCGGCGTCGGGGAAGTCGGCAGTGTACTGGTGAATGTTCTCGATCTTGGCACCGCGCCAGCCGTAGATCGACTGGTCGTCATCGCCCACCGCCATCAGGCTGTCACCGCCGCGCGCCAGCAGGCGCAGCCAGGCGTACTGCACGGCGTTGGTATCCTGGAACTCGTCCACCAGCACGTGGCGGAAGCGCCGCTGGTAGTGCTCCAGCAGGCCCGGGTGGTCGCGCCACAAGTCCAGGGCGCGCAGCAGCAGCTCGGAGAAGTCGATGACCCCGGCGCGCTCGCAGGCCTGCTCATAGGCGGTATAGACGTCGCGCATGGTCGACAGGAACAGGTCGCCCCCGGCCTGGATATGCTGTGGACGCAGGCCTTCGTCCTTTTGCCCGTTGATGAACCACTGGGCCTGGCGTGCCGGCCATTTCTGCTCGTCCAGGCCCAACTCGCGCATCACCCGCTTGATCAGGCGCTGCTGGTCGTCGCTGTCGAGGATCTGGAAGTTCTGCACCAGCCTCGCTTCCTGCCAATGGGCCCGCAGCAGGCGATGGGCCAGGCCGTGGAAGGTGCCGACCCACATGCCCGCCGGGTTGATACCCAGCAGTTGCTCGATACGCTGGCGCATTTCTGCCGCGGCCTTGTTGGTGAAGGTCACCGACAGGATCGAGTGCGGCGATGCCTGCTCCACCTGGATCAGCCAGGCAATGCGGTGCACCAGCACGCGGGTTTTACCGGAACCGGCGCCAGCAAGCACCAGTTGACGCCCTAGCGTGGCCGCTACGGCCTGGCGTTGGGCATCGTTGAGGGAATTCAGCAGGAGGGAGAGGTCGTCTGTGCGCATCGGGCCATTCTAGGGCGCGGCAGGAAATGGGGCAAACCTCTACTGTATAAATATTCACCTGCAACATGCCCGTTCATCGAGCCGATGGAAGGTGCCAGGCCACCGCTCGGGCGACCTGGCCGGCAGCGGCTCAGTCAATCGCCTCGATGGTACGAATTTCGCAGCGCTGCGAACCGTCTGCATGAATGATCTCCACGGTTTTCCAGCCAGTGCCGCCTGCACGCTCGAAAGCCACGGTTTTTTCCGTCAGCACCTGCGGAGTGATTGCGCCGCTATCCAGAAGTTGAAGCTCAAGTACTTCCCAGCCACCCCTGTGGCGCAGCTTGGGTTCGACCAGCACCGGTTCGATGGCCGGGGAGGCGACCGTAACGGTGCCGTGAACCCTGAAAACCTGCTTGCCGTGAGCGATGTCGTTGATTGCAACGAGGTTGGTGATAATGGCCATTGTCTGCTCCTGTTTCGGGTTGAAAGTAGCGCCAGTGCGCTGGGCTACTTTCTGCCCTTTCGCCTGCCACGGGAGCAGGGCAGTGCTTCAGCTATGCCATTGCCTGCCGTGCCTGGCGAGCAGGCTGTTGGCTTGCTCTGGCCCGTTACAGCCTGCCGGGTACGGTCGCGGCGCCTGGAAGTGCTCTTCACAGCCCTTGATGATCGGGTCGATCCAGGCCCAGGCCGCTTCCACCTCATCGCGGCGCATGAACAGCGTCGAGTCGCCCTCCAGCACATCCAGCAGCAGGCGCTCGTAGGCGTCCCAGCGGCGGGTCTGGCTGAACACCTGGGCCAGGTTCAGGTCCAGGTCCACAGGCTCCAGGCGCATGCCCTTCCCCGGGCTCTTGGTCATCATGCGCAGGCTGATGCGTTCGTCCGGTTGCAACTGGATCAGCAGCTGGTTGACCTGGCCACCATTGAAAAGCTCGTGGGGCACCGGCTTGAACTGGATGACGATCTGCGATGAGCGCCGTGCCATGCGCTTGCCGGTACGCAGGTAGAAGGGCACGCCCGCCCAGCGCCAATTGTCGATGTGCGTCTCGATGGCGATGAAGGTTTCGGTGTCGCTGTCGTTGTCGACGTCCTTTTCGAAGTAATAGGCCGGCACTTCCTGGCCGCCGATGCGCCCGGCGCCATACTGGCCGCGTACGGTCTTGTCCTGCACGTCCTGGCCAGTGATGGGCTTGAGGGCCCGCAGGATCTTCACTTTCTCGTCACGCACCGCTTCGGCCTCGAACTGCGCGGGGGGCTCCATGGCCACCAGGCATAGCAGCTGAAGCAGGTGGTTCTGCAACATGTCGCGGGTCGCCCCGGCGCGGTCGTAGTAAGCACCACGGTTCTCTACACCCAGGGTCTCGCAAACGCTGATCTGCACGTGATCAACCTGGTTGTTGCGCCACACCGGCTCCAGCAGGGCGTTGGCAAAACGCAGGGCCATGAGGTTCTGCACGGTTTCCTTGCCCAGGTAGTGGTCGATGCGAAATACCTGGTTTTCCTCCAGCACTGCGCCAATCGCTTCGTTGATGGCGGTAGCCGATTCCAGCGAGTGGCCGATCGGCTTTTCCAGCACGATGCGCGCCTCAGTGTCTGCCAGGCCGGCGTTATGCAGGTGCTTGGCAATCGGCACGAACAGATTGGGGGCGGTGGCCAGGTAGAAGATGCGCGTCAAGCCGCCGGGCTCGCCCAGGTAGCGCGCCAGGCGACCGAAGTCGGCGCTTTGCGAAGCATCCATGGCGAAATAGTCGACCCGTGCGGAAAACCGCTGCCAGACCTCTTCGTCGAAGTCGTTGCGGGCAATCTGTGCCCGGCAATGGCGTTCGGCGAGCTTGAGATAATCGTTACGTGGCAAGTTGCGTCGTGCCAGCGCGATGATCCGCACGGCGTTGTTCAGACGGGCCTCGCGAAACAGGTGGTAGAGCGCCGGAAGCAATTTGTGCAGGGCCAGATCGCCGGTGCCGCCGAAGACCAGAATGTCGCAAGGAATAGTCAAACCACCACTCTCCACGTTCGTTTAACTGGGCGGGTTGGCGTCCATGTAGTATAACTACAAGAAAGCTACAACCCGGCCAGCCGATCATAACCGAGTCCAGCCTGTGAATCTGTTGCAACATATCGCCCAATCGCGCCACCTGCTGCGCAAATCGGAACTCAAGGTAGCCGACCACGTGCTACTCGACCCGGCTGCCGTCATGCACAGCTCCATGGCCGATCTGGCGCACAGCGTGGGTATCAGCGAACCGACCATCGTGCGTTTCTGCCGCGCGATCGGTTGCTCGGGCTTCCAGGACCTGAAGCTGAAGCTGGCGCAGAGCCTGGCTGCGGGGGCGAGTTTCGGCCAGTTCGCCATCCATGAAGACGACTCGGTCGCTGACTACAGCCTGAAGATCTTCGACACCACGCTGCACACCCTGATGGAAGTGCGCGAGCACCTCGACCCACAAGCGCTGCAGCAGGCGGTGACTGCCATGGCCCAGGCGCAGCGTGTGGAGTTCTATGGCTTTGGTGCTTCCGGTGCAGTGGCGGCCGATGCTCAGCACAAATTCTTCCGTCTGTTGCTCAGCGCGGCAGCCTATTCCGACCCGCACATGCAGGCGATGTCGGCGGTGACCCTGAAGCCGGGTGATGTGGCGGTATGCATTTCCCAGTCGGGCCGCTCCAAGGACCTGCTGATTACCGCCAACCTGGTCCGTGAGAGCGGCGCCAACCTGATTACCCTGTGCCCAAGCCAGACACCGCTGGCGGAGCTATCGACGGTAAACCTGGCGATCGATGTGCATGAGGACACCGAAATCTACACCCCGCTGACCTCTCGTATCGCCCACCTGGTGGTGATCGACGTGCTGGCCATGGGCGTAGCCATGGCGCGCGGGCCGAGCCTGGTCAACCACCTGAAGAGCGTGAAGCGCAGCTTGCGCAGCCTGCGCTTGTCGCCCAAGTCGATCAAGGCTACCGACGACTGATTGTCGTTGCTTGTGCCGGCCCTTTCGCGGGTAAACCCGCTCCCACAGGTACTGCACCGTCCTTGAGGCTGGTGAGCACCTGTGGGAGCGGGTTTACCCGCGAAGAGGCCGACACAGGCGCTATAAATTTCACTGTTTTGTCACCATTCCACAGCCAAACCGTAAACCACTCAAGCCAGTATGAAACTCCCGCATCCTATCTGGGAGACAGGCAATGGCTCGTGACTTCGACGGTACGTACCAACCCAGCGCCAAGGCTCGCAAGCAGCAGGAAAAGGATCAGCGCCGCATGGAATACCGCCGCGCGATCGAGAGCTATTGCGACCAACGTCAACTGCTCCGCGAACTAGTGGACTACCCCGAGCTGCAAGAGCTCACGGTCTGGCAGGCGTCGGCAGCAGCTTCCCCGAAAAACGCTCAACCAGCGCGCTGATCAGCGCACGTTCGCTGCGGATGAATGCCAGAAAGGCCAAGGCCACCGGCGACTGCCGTTTGGCCTTGGACTGCACCACGCACCAACTGCGGTACAGCGGCAGTTCTTCCACCGGCAGCTCCCTCAATACACCGGTAGCCAGCTCCAGGTTGACCGCATGGCGGGTAAGCATGGCAATCCCCAGCCCGGCAATTACGCACTCGCGCTGGGCGTCGGCCGAGGCCACCTCCAGGGTCTGGGTGAAATGCACGCGCTTGTTCTTGAAGTATTCCTCGCAAGCCTTGCGCGTGCCCGAACCCTGTTCGCGGACCAGCAGGGTATGAGGCTCCAGGTCCTGCAGGCGCAGTTGCTCCAGCTTGCACAGCGGGTGCTCGGGCGGCGCCACCGCGATGATCGGGTTGTTGAGGAACGGCAGAAACTCCAGCCCCATGTCCTGCGGCACCATGGACATGATGATCAGGTCGTCGCGGTTGTCCGACAGGCGGCGGATGGCCTGGGCGCGATTGACCACTGTCAGGGTCAGGTTGACCTCCGGGTGACGCTGCTTGAAGGCCGCGAACAGGTGTGGCACGAAGTACTTGGCACTGGACTCGATCGCCAGTTTCAACTGCCCCTGCAATGAGCCCTGCATGTCCGAAAGTTGCATGTCCAGGCTCTCCAGGCGCCCGAAGATATCGCGGCTGGCGCGTTGCAGGGCCTCGGCAGCTTCGGTCAGGTAGAGTTTCTTGCCCACGTACTCGAACAGCGGCTGACCGATCAGCTCTTCGAGCTGACGGATCTGTAGACTAACGGCGGGTTGCGTAAGCGCCATCTCTTCCGCCGCACGGCTGTATGAACGCAAATCGCAGACCTCGTTGAAGATCTGCAGTTGACGCAAAGTCATACGCATCAAGGACTTACGCATTTTTATCCGCCCTTCGGCAACACCTTGTTACCGCACTATAAGCTTTTGCTAATACAGCCCCTAACAAATATTGATTTTTGTTTATTAACCTACAGCGCTAGGGTGAATGTGCGACTGGCCAGCAACGTCTGGTCACGCGCCGACCGGGAGAACCGGCTCGACTGTTCCTACGGCTTTGGGAAGACTCCAGTGATAAAAAAAATCCTGATCGCCAACCGAGGTGAAATTGCAGTTCGGATCGTGCGTGCCTGCGCCGAGATGGGCATTCGCTCGGTGGCGATCTATTCCGACGCCGACCGCCATGCGTTGCACGTCAAGCGCGCCGACGAAGCCCACAGCATTGGTGCCGAGCCGCTGGCCGGTTACCTGAACCCGCGCAAGCTGGTGAACCTGGCTGTGGAAACCGGCTGTGATGCCCTGCACCCAGGTTATGGTTTCCTGTCGGAAAATGCTGAACTGGCAGAGATTTGCGCCGAGCGCGGGATCAAGTTCATCGGCCCTGCCGCCGAGGTCATCCGCCGCATGGGCGACAAGACCGAAGCGCGTCGCACCATGATCGCCGCTGGTGTGCCGGTAACCCCGGGTACAGAAGGCAACGTTGCCGATATTCACGAAGCCCTGAGCGAAGGTGACCGCATCGGTTACCCGGTCATGCTCAAGGCCACCTCTGGTGGTGGCGGCCGTGGTATTCGCCGTTGCAACAGCCGTGAAGAACTGGAACAGAACTTCCCCCGCGTCATCTCCGAGGCTACCAAGGCCTTTGGTTCTGCGGAAGTGTTCCTGGAAAAGTGCATCGTCAACCCCAAGCACATCGAGGCGCAGATCCTCGGTGACAGCTTTGGCAACGTCGTGCACCTGTTCGAGCGCGACTGCTCGATCCAGCGCCGCAACCAGAAACTCATCGAAATCGCCCCGAGCCCACAGCTCACCCCCGAACAGCGCGCCTACATCGGCGACCTGGCGGTGCGTGCGGCCAAGGCAGTGAACTACGAGAACGCCGGTACCGTGGAGTTCCTGCTCGCCGATGGCGAGGTGTACTTCATGGAAATGAACACCCGGGTGCAGGTGGAACACACCATCACCGAGGAAATCACCGGTATCGACATCGTCCGTGAGCAGATCCGCATTGCCTCGGGCCTGCCGCTGTCGGTCAAGCAGGAAGACATCCAGCACCGCGGTTACGCGCTGCAGTTCCGCATCAACGCCGAAGATCCGAAGAACAACTTCCTGCCCAGCTTCGGCAAGATCACCCGTTACTACGCACCCGGCGGCCCGGGCGTGCGTACCGACACGGCGATCTACACCGGCTACACCATCCCGCCGTTCTACGACTCCATGTGCCTGAAACTGGTGGTGTGGGCGTTGACCTGGGAAGAAGCCATGGACCGCGGCCTGCGGGCCCTGGACGACATGCGCGTGCAAGGGGTGAAGACCACCGCCGCGTACTACCAGGAAATCCTGCGCAATCCGGAATTCCGTAGCGGCCAGTTCAACACCAGCTTCGTCGAAAGCCACCCGGAACTGACCAATTACTCGATCAAGCGCAAACCCGAAGAGCTGGCCCTGGCCATCGCCGCCGCCATCGCCGCCCACGCAGGCCTGTGAGGAACCCCATAATGTCCAAGAAAATTCACGTAACCGACACGATCCTGCGCGACGCCCACCAGTCCCTGCTGGCCACCCGCATGCGTACCGAAGACATGCTGCCGATCTGCGACAAGCTCGACAAGGTCGGCTACTGGTCGCTGGAAGTCTGGGGTGGCGCCACCTTCGACGCCTGCGTGCGCTTCCTCAAGGAAGACCCGTGGGAGCGCCTGCGCAAGCTGCGCGCCGCGCTGCCCAACACCCGCCTGCAAATGCTGCTGCGCGGCCAGAACCTGCTGGGCTACCGCCACTACAGCGACGACGTGGTCAAGGCGTTCGTCGCCAAGGCCGCAGTCAACGGTATCGACGTGTTCCGTATCTTCGATGCCATGAACGACGTGCGTAACCTGCGCGTGGCCATTGAAGCGGTCAAGGCTGCCGGCAAACACGCTCAGGGTACCATCGCCTACACCACCAGCCCGGTGCACACCATCGAAGCCTTCGTGAACCAGGCCAAGCAGATGGAAGCCATGGGTTGCGACTCGATCGCGATCAAGGACATGGCCGGCCTGCTGACCCCGTTCGCCACCGGCGAACTGGTCAAGGCGCTGAAAGCCGAGCAGTCGCTGCCGGTGTTCATCCACTCCCACGACACTGCCGGCCTGGCCGCAATGTGCCAGCTGAAGGCTGTGGAAAACGGCGCCGATCACATCGACACCGCCATCTCCAGCTTCGCTTGGGGCACCAGCCACCCGGGTACCGAGTCGATGGTTGCCGCGCTCAAAGGCAGCGAATTCGATACTGGCCTGGACTTGGAACTGCTGCAGGAAATCGGCCTGTACTTCTATGCCGTGCGCAAGAAGTACCACCAGTTCGAAAGCGAGTTCACCGCCGTGGACACCCGCGTGCAGGTCAACCAGGTACCGGGCGGCATGATTTCCAACCTGGCCAACCAGCTCAAGGAGCAGGGCGCCCTCAACCGCATGAATGAAGTGCTGGCTGAGATCCCGCGCGTGCGTGAAGACCTTGGCTTCCCACCGCTGGTGACCCCGACCTCGCAGATCGTCGGTACCCAGGCGTTCTTCAACGTGCTGGCCGGCGAGCGCTACAAGACCATCACCAACGAGGTGAAGCTGTACCTGCAAGGCGGTTACGGCAAGGCTCCGGGCGTGGTCAACGAGCAGCTGCGCCGTCAGGCGATCGGCAGTGAAGAAGTGATCGACGTGCGCCCGGCCGACCTGCTGAAGCCGGAAATGGCCAAGCTGCGTGCCGATATCGGCGCCCTGGCCCGTTGCGAAGAAGACGTGCTGACTTTCGCCATGTTCCCTGACATTGGCCGCAAGTTCCTCGAAGAACGCGAAGCCGGCACCCTGACTCCCGAAGTCCTGCTGCCAATTCCTGAAGCGGGCGCAGTGGCGTCCCATAGCGGTGAAGGCGTACCGACCGAGTTCGTCATCGACGTGCACGGCGAAACCTACCGTGTCGACATCACCGGTGTGGGCGTGAAGGCCGAAGGCAAGCGCCACTTCTACCTGTCGATCGACGGCATGCCGGAAGAAGTGGTGTTCGAGCCGCTCAACGAATTCGTCGGCGGCGGCAGCAGCAAGCGCAAGCAGGCCAGTGCCCCGGGCCACGTCAGCACCACCATGCCAGGCAACATCGTCGATGTGCTGGTCAAGGAAGGCGACATGGTCAAGACCGGCCAGGCCGTGCTGATCACCGAAGCCATGAAGATGGAGACCGAAGTGCAGGCGGGTATCGCTGGCAAGGTGGTGGCCATCCACGTGGCCAAGGGCGACCGTGTGACTCCGGGCGAGATCCTGATCGAGATCGAGGGCTGAGATAAGCCCTCATCTACAAGCGGTTAACCTCTGGGGAGCGGATGCTCCCCTTTTTTTCGCGTTGAATCTGCCGGCCTCTTCGCAGCACAAGGCTGCTCCTACAGGCCCCCGCAAGCCTGAGGTCAGTACCTGTGGGAGCGGGTTTACCCGCGAAGAGGCCGGCTGATCTAACACAACTCTCAACCTTTACGGCATGCCTCAAGTGTTTCTACCTGACCTCCAGGTTGTTGGTTGGTATCGCTCAACCACCGCTCGAACCCAGCAGCCACCGCTGGCCACTCATCATCGGTAATCGAATACCACGCCGTATCCCGATTGTGGTCCTTCACCACCAGGTGCTTGCGGAACACTCCTTCATAGACAAAGCCAAACCGCTCCGCCGCGCGCTTGGAGCGGGCGTTGGCGTTGTTGCACTTCCACTCCAGCCGGCGGTTGCCCAGCTCGAAGCCCAGCTTGCCCAGCAGGTACACTGCCTCGGTGCCCTTGGGTGTACGCTGCATGGCGGCGCCGAAGGCGATGTGGCCAATTTCGATGCGACCGTGGTCGGGCACGATCGACATCAGGCTGAGGATGCCCTGGGCCTGGCCGCTGGTGCGGTCGATGACGGTGTAGAACAGCGGGTCGCGGCCGGCGGCGTTGCCTTCCAGCCAACGGTCGAAGGCGGCACGCTCGGCAAATGGGCCATAGGGCAAGTAGTCCCACAGTGCCGGATCGGCAGCCGGGCCTTGCAACACCTCCCAGAGGTCGTCGCCATGTCGCGCCGGGTCAAGCTTTTCGAGGCGGATGAAACGGCCGTCGATAGGCTCGGCCTGTGGGACTGCGGCGGGTTTCCAGTTCAATGCGTCGGTCATGTTCGGCCTTAGAACTCTTTGCGGAATTGGATGAAGCCCGAGCGCTCGGCAACCTGTTGGTACAGGCTGATGGCGGTGGCGTTGGTCTCATGGGTCACCCAGTACACCTTGATGCAGTTGTCGGTCTTGGCTTGGGCGTAGACGTGCTCGATCAGCTGGCGGCCGATGCCCAGGCCGCGCTGCCCGCTGTCCACGTACAGGTCCTGCAGGTAGCAGGCGTTGCCAATGCTCCAGTTGGAACGATGGTAGATGAAGTTGACCATGCCCACCGCCTTGCCATCGACCCAGGCCAAGGCTGAATGGGTCGGTTCGTTTGGGTCGAGCAGGCGTTGCCAGGTGCTGAGGCTGACCTCTTCGGCCAATTCGGATTCATAGAAGTGCAAGTAGGCCTGCCACAGGGCAAGCCAGGCAGCATGGTCTTGGGTGGTGACAGGACGCAGGGTGACGCTGGACATGGGCTATTCCTTCAGAGTTGGCGCATATGCGCCGCGAGTTGGTTATCCAGGTAATCGGGGCTGGCGCTAAGGCCTTCACGCACGCCGGCAATGTCTTGCTCAGAGCGGTTCTGGCTTAGCTTGCGCGCGCCTTGCAGGCGGGTGATGGGCAAGCGAACACCGACGATGGCGCGGAGCATGCCATCGAGGTAATCACGCGGGGCGTCGGTGACTTTCCACGGTTCGCCGCGGCCTTGTTCGTGGCGCTCGGTCAGTCGGCTGACAATGGCCAGCAAGGGTTCGGCTTCGTGGATCACTTCGGCTGGGCCATAGGCGTGCACGGCCAAGTAGTTCCAGGTTGGCACCACCTTGGGGTTGTCGGCCTTGCTCGGGTAGTAACCGGGGCTGACATAGGCATCGGCGCCGGGGAACACCAGCAGGGCTTCGCCACCTTGCCTCAGGTCGTGCCATTGGGGGTTGGCCCGCGCCAGGTGGGCATAGACGGTGCCGAATTCGCCTTCGGCAATATCGACCAGCACTGGCAGGTGCGTGGCCAGCAGGCCTTGTTCGCCCTGGCTGACCAGGATGGCCAGACGGGTGTCGAGCATGTGCTGGTGCAGGCGCCCGAGGTCGTGTTCCTGATGGGGTTTGCTGTTGTACATGCTCGGTTTCCTTGTGCGATGGCTCCATCCTAGGCAGGCTATTGGTTCATAGTAAGAGCCATTAACAGCTGTTTTTATAGGTCCAATGCCATGAACGAGCGCCCCCTCGTGTTGCCTTTCGACCCTGCCGGGATCGACCTCGATCGCCGCCGCGGGCTCAGCCAGCAGCTGTACCAGGCGCTACGTGCGCGGGTGCTGGACGGGCGCCTGAGCAGTGGCACACGGCTACCGGCCACTCGTGATCTGGCCGCCATGCTGGCGCTGTCACGCAACAGTGTGGTGCGGGCCTATGACCAGCTATATGCCGAGGGCTACATCGAAAGCCGGGTAGGCGACGGCACCTATGTCAGCCAGTTACCGAAGCTCTCCAGTGCAAAACTATCCACACAAGTATCCACAGGGTTATCCCGTGGGTTATCAACAGACTTATCCACATCTCCCTCAGAAAATACTGAGGATTTATCCAGCAAGCGTCGTTCCAGCGAGCCTTTGCAGCGCCTGAAAAGTAACCATCTGCCGCCCCCAAGAAGCGGTGCACCGCGTGCTTTTCGCGTCGGTATTCCGGCGTTCGACCTGTTCCCCTTCGACGTCTGGGCCAAGCTGCAGGCGGGTTTCTGGCGCAACCCGGCTCCGGCGCAGTTGGGTTATGGTGACCCGGCAGGCGAGCCGCTGCTGCGCGAACTGATCGCGGCCTACCTGCGTCGCTCGCGTGGACTGAGTTGTACCGCTGAACAAATTGTGATCACCAGTGGTGCGCAGCAGGCAATCAGCCTTTGTGCACAGTTGCTGTTGCAGCCGGGCGACGGTGTGGCTGTGGAAAACCCGGGTTACCGCGCAGCCGGGCATGCCTTTGCGCTGGCCGGTGGCAGGTTGTGTGGCGTGCCGGTGGACGAGGATGGCATGGACTGTCGCCGGCTCGGGCAACTGACGGATTGCCGGCTGGCCTACGTCACGCCAGCCCACCAGTACCCGACCGGGGTGACCATGAGCCTGGCGCGACGCCTGGAACTGCTGGCATGGGCCGAGCGCAGCGAAGGCTGGATCATCGAAGACGACTACGACGGCGAGTACCGGTACAGCGGTGCGCCCTTGGCCCCGCTAGCGGCGCTCGACCGGCACGGGCGGGTGCTGTACGTCGGTACCTTCGGCAAGATCGCCTTTCCGGCGTTGCGCCTGGGCTATCTGGTACTGCCACCACAACTGGCGCAGCCGTTCAGCCAGGGCAGGGCGCTGGCGGTGCGGCATTCAGAGGTCAGTAGCCAGTGCGTGATGGCCGAGTTCATGGCCCGGGGGCACTTCCAGCGGCATATTCGGCGCATGCGCAAGGCGGCGTTGAGCCGGCGCAATGTGCTGAAGGCTGGCTGGCCCGTGGATATTCCGGGTTTGAGCGGCATGCCGGAGGTGGCGGCCGGGCTGCATGTGAAGGTCGATGTGGATAACTTTGCGCGGGAGCAGGAGTTGGTGGCCAAGGCTGAAGCGGTGGGGGTTGAGGTGACGCCGCTTAGCAATTTCTGGCTGGCTGACAGCGAGGTGCCTGTGGATAAAAGGGCAGGGCTGGTGCTGGGGTTTGCAGCGGTGCCGGAGGGGGAGATTGCCGAGGCGTTGATGCGCTTGCGCAAGGCCTGGAGAAAGTGAATGGGGCCGCCTAGCGGCCCCGGCTCTAAATCAGGTACCAGACTTGATCCGTGTCCAGGCCCTGGTCCGAGCTCGCTCGACATCCCGCGCCAAGGGCTTGAGGGTATACAGCTTGGCCATCGCCTCCGCTGTCGGATACAGGTTGGGGTTGTTGCGAATCGCCGGGTCGACCTTGTCGGTCGCATCCTTGTTCGGGTTCGGGTACCCGACAAAGTCGCTGATAGGCGCAATCACCTCAGGCCGCAGTAAGTAGTTGATGAACGCGTGGGCATCTTCCGGGTTGGTCGCATTCTTCGGAATCGCCAGCATGTCGAACCAGATCGGTGCACCTTCCTTGGGCAGGCGCATGTCCACCACCACGCCATTCTTCGCCTCGCGGGCGCGGTTGGCTGCCTGAGAGAAGCTACCGCTGTAGCCCACTGCAACGCAGATATCGCCGTTGGCGATGTCAGCCATGTACTTCGAGGAATGGAAGTAGGTGATGTGCGGGCGAATCTTCAGCATCAGCGCTTCGGCTTTCTTGTAATCAGCCGGTTTGTCGCTGTTCGGTGGCAGGCCCAGGTACTGCAGGGCCAGCGGCATGATCTCCGACGGCGAGTCGAGCAGGGCCACGCCGCATTGCTTGAGCTTAGCGATGTTCTCTTCCTTGAAGATCAGGTCCCAACTGTCCACCGGGGCGTTGTCGCCGAGCGCAGCCTTGACCTTGGCCGGGTTGAAGCCGATCAACACTGTGCCGTACATGTAGGGTACGGCAAATTTGTTGCCGGGGTCGTTGGCTTCGATCAGCTTCATCAGCGCCGGGTCCAGGTGCTGCCAGTTCGGCAGCTTGCTGCGGTCCAGCGGCTGGAACACACCCGCTTCGATCTGCTTGGCGAGGAACACGTTGGATGGCACTACCACGTCATATCCGGAGTTGCCGGTCAGCAGTTTCGCTTCCAGCGCCTCGTTGGTGTCGAAGATGTCGTAGACCAGCTTCACTCCGCTGTCTTTCTGGAACTCGGTGAGAGTTTGCGGAGTGATGTAGTCGAACCAGTTGAACACCCGCAGGGTGCGCTGTTCGGCCTGGGCCTGCAGGGCACCAGTGAACAGGGTAGCGGCGATGAACGGGGCGAGCAGACGCTTGAGTCGAACCATTATCGGGCTCCTGGCTGGGCCTGCTGGAAGCCTTCCAGCACATTGACCGCGTTGATACCGATTTCTTCCACAGCGTAGCCGCCTTCCATCACGAAAAGGGTCGGCTTGCCGAGCTGGGCGATGCGCTTGCCCATTTCCAGGTAGTCCGGGCTGTCCAGCTTGAACTGCGAGATCGGGTCGTCTTTGAAGGTATCCACACCCAGCGAGATCACCAGCACTTCAGCGTCATAGGCGGCGATGCGCTGGCAGGCGTCCTCCAGGGCGGCGTTCCAGGCGGCCCAGTCGCTGCCAGCCGGCAGTGGGTAGTTGATGTTGCAGCCTTCGCCGGCACCCTCGCCGGTTTCATCGGCATAGCCGAGGAAGAACGGGAACTCGTCGCGCGGGTCGCCATGGATCGAGGCGAAGAACACATCGTTGCGGCTGTAGAAGATGTCTTGGGTGCCGTTGCCGTGGTGATAGTCGACATCGAGAATTGCGACCTTGCGCCGGCCCTGGTCAAGGAAGGCCTGGGCGGCGATGGCGGCGTTGTTCAGGTAGCAATAGCCGCCCATGACTTCGCCAGCCGCATGGTGCCCTGGCGGGCGGCACAGGGCGAAGGCGGAATGGGCGCCTTGCTGGATCGCCGCCTGGGCGGTGAGGGCGACCTGGGCGGCGCTGTAGGCAGCCTGCCAGGTCCCGGCGGTGATCGGTGCGCCGGCGTCGAAGCTGTAGTAGCCCAGCTCACCGTGCAGGCCGGTGGGTTTTATCTGGCGCAGGGAGCGTGCGGGCCAGGTGAATGGCAGCAGGTCGCCTTCCTGGCCCAGTGCGGCCCAGCGCGCCCAGGCACCTTCGAAGAAATCCAGGTAGTCGGCACTGTGGATGCGCAGCAACGGTGCACGGCCATAGTCGGTGGGGCCCTGGATGTCGCCAAGGTTGCGCTTTTTCACCTGGTCGAGCACATGGTCGGCGCGTGACGGCATTTCGAAACAGGGCATCAGCTTGCCGTCGATCAGCTCGCAGCGGCCATGGTGCAGGCGGTGGTCATCGGAATAGATCGTCAGCATTGTTGTTCTCCATTGGATACTGGCGTGGGCCCATTTTCATGGGCGAGCCAGTGGGGGAGAACGACGCATACGGCCAAAAGGGGATCGATGTGGCCAAGCTTCATTGGCAGAATTTGTTGGTGGCCTGTACTGGCCCTTTCGCGGGTGAACCCGCTCCCACAGGTACAGTGTTGCACCTGAGTGGGTGCAATCCCTGTGGGAGCGGGTTCACCCGCGAAAGGGCCGGTACAGTTCAACCGCGAAAATGGCTTGGCGCTACACCACTCCAGCGCTGGAAGGCATGCCGAAAACTGGCGGTCTCGCTGAACCCCAGGGACTCGGCAATCCGGTAGATCGGCATCTGCGCATCAGCCAGCAACTGTTTGGCCCGCTCGAACCTCAGTTCATCCAGCAGCTGTTGATAACTGCTGCCCAACGCCTGCAAATGCCGGCGCAGGGTGCGCGATGAGCAGTTCATCTGCCGTGCCAGCCCTTCCAGCCCGGGCGCTGCATCCAGTTGCTGCGCCAGCAGTTGGCGAATCCGCCCCAGCCAGGCCTGGCGGCCGGTGAATTCCAGGTTCAGGCGCCGGCAGCGTTCGCTCATTGCCTTGTGGGTAATCGGGTCGGCCAGCGGCAGTGGCGTGTCCAGCCAGCGCCGTTCGAAGGCAAAGGCATTGTCCTCGGCGTCGAAACCGACCGGGCACTGGAATGCCCCGGTATAGAGAGCATGGTAACCGGGCCGTGGGTGTTCAAAACGAGCACCCAGCAGGGGCAGCGGGCGGCCGAGCAGGTCGTCGCAGATGACCTTCAGCGACACCAGGCAGAACTCTGCATTGAAGGCGGTCAGCGCCGGGCTGTCGTGGTAATCGCTGGCGCTGAACCAGACACGCTGACCGTCATCGAGCAAACGCAGCTTGAAGATTGTTCCCAGCAGTGCCGGATACTGCAGTGCCAAGCGCAAGGCGTCACCCAAAGTGGCACTGGAGAGCAGGGCGTAACCAAGCATGCCGTAGCACGACACATGCATGCGCTGGCCCAGCTCCAGGCCTATATCTTCGCGTCGGGCAACGGCGTTGGCGCACACCTGCAGTTCCTGCTGGGTGGTGATACGCGCATCGGCATGGCCCAGGTCTGCCGGGCCGATGCCGCTGCCGGCCAGCAGCGCCGACGCCTCGCAACCGTCTGCCTGGAAGACGTTGAGGATCAGCGAAACCGCGTTGAGGGTGGTCAGGTGGCTGTGCAGCATGCTGGGTAATCCCGTTGGCCTGGGACGCATTATGGAGCAAGTTGTGTGCCGATGTTCGGGGGGCCGAAAAGCAGCCCCAAAATCCTTCAGGCAAAAAAAAGGCCCGAAGCATAGGCTCGGGCCTTTGAAAGGTTGAGAGGTGTCTAGTCCCTCGACCTGGTGAGACTGTTTACAGCAGCCTGGTTACGCCTTCAGCGGAACCAGACGGGGAGCGATCATGTTTTCCGGACGCAGGATGTCGTCGAGCATCGCGTCGTCCAGCAGCTTCTCTTCGCGCACCAGTTCCAGTACGCCGCGGCCGGTTTCCAGGGCAACGCGGGCGATACGGGTGGCGTTTTCGTAGCCGATGTACGGGTTCAGGGCGGTGACCAGGCCGATCGAGTGCTCGACCAGTTCACGGCAGCGCTGTTCGTTGGCGGTGATGCCGACGATGCAGTGCTCGCGCAGCATGTCCATGGCACGTTGCAGCAGGCGGATCGAGTCGAAGATCTTGTAGGCGATCAGCGGCTCCATCACGTTCAGCTGCAGCTGGCCACCTTCGGCGGCGACGGTCAGGGCCAGGTCGTTGCCCATGATGGCGAAGGCCACCTGGTTGACGGCTTCCGGGATAACCGGGTTGACCTTGCCTGGCATGATCGAGCTGCCTGGCTGACGCGCTGGCAGGTTGATCTCGTTGATGCCGGTGCGTGGGCCGCTGGACAGCAGGCGCAGGTCGTTGCAAATCTTCGACAGCTTGACTGCAGTACGCTTGAGCATGCCGGAGAACAGTACGAAGGCGCCCATGTCGGAGGTGGCTTCGATCAGGTCGGCAGCCGGTACCAGCGGTTGGCCGCTGATGGCAGCCAGGCGCTGTACGGCCAGGGCCTGGTAGCCAGGGTCGGCGTTGATGCCGGTACCGATGGCGGTACCGCCCAGGTTGATTTCGGTCAGCAGTTCCGGGGCCAGCGAGCGCAGGCGCTGCAGGTCCTCGGTCATGGTGGTGGCGAAGGCACGGAATTCCTGGCCCAGGGTCATCGGTACCGCGTCCTGCAGCTGGGTACGGCCCATCTTCAGTACGTGGTCGAACTCTTTACCCTTGGCAGCGAAGGCCTGGATCAGGCTGTCGAGGCTGGCCAGCAGCGCGTCGTGGCCCAGCAGCAGGCCCAGGCGGATAGCCGTCGGGTAGGCGTCGTTGGTCGACTGCGCCATGTTCACGTCGTTGTTCGGGTGCAGGTACTGGTACTCACCCTTCTGGTGGCCCATGGCCTCCAGCGCAACGTTGGCGATCACTTCGTTGGCGTTCATGTTGGTAGAAGTACCAGCACCGCCCTGGATCATGTCCACCACGAACTGGTCGTGGTAATCGCCTTTGATCAGGCGGGCGCAGGCTGCGGTGATGGCAGCGTGCTTGGCATCGCTCAGGTGGCCCAGCTCACGGTTGGCGTCAGCAGCAGCCTGCTTGACCATGGCCAGGGCCACGACCAGCTTCGGGTAGTGCGACAGCGGAACACCGGAGAGGTGGAAGTTGTTGGCAGCGCGCAGGGTCTGGATGCCGTAGTAGGCATCTGCAGGAACTTCAAGGGTACCCAACAAATCTTTTTCGACGCGGAACGATGCAGCGGAGGACATGATGTATATCATCTCGATTTTGACCCGGCACATGCCGGAATGGCGCCAATCCTAGGCCTGAAGGTGATTTTGCGGCCAATGCTGTTGCACGCTAACCTATGCACAAACGGCATAGTGTTTCATGTGACGCCAATTGATATTCGAGCGTGTTCCATTTTGGTGCGCGCCAGGAGATGTGCTTCGTGAACCTTGAAAGCAAATGGCTGGAAGACTTCAGCGCGCTGGCTGCGACCCGCAGTTTTTCCCAGGCGGCAGAGCGGCGTTTCGTTACCCAACCTGCCTTCAGCCGGCGTATACGCAGTCTGGAAGCAGCTTTGGGCCTGCAATTGGTGAATCGTTCCCGCACGCCGATCGAACTGACCGAGGCCGGGCAGCTGTTTCTCGTCACCGCGCGTACTGTTGTCGACCAATTGAGCGAAATTCTCCGCCATTTGCATCACCTGGAGGGCGGGCAGGGTGAAGTGGTACAGGTGGCCGCTGCACACTCGCTGGCGTCGGGCTTTTTCCCGCGTTGGGTGGCCCAGTTGCGCAACGATGGTTTGAACATCGCCACCCGCCTGGTTGCGACCAACGTCGGAGATGCCGTACATGCATTGCGTGAAGGTGGTTGCGACCTGATGCTGGCCTTCTATGACCCGGATGCCGCCTTGCAGATGGATGCCGAAATCTTCCCGTCGCTGCACATGGGCACCACTGAAATGTTGCCGGTGTGCGCCGTGGATGCCGACGGCAAGCCGTTGTTCGACCTGGAAGGCGAGGGCAGTGTGCCGCTGCTGGCGTATACCGCCGGCGCTTTCCTCGGTCGGTCGGTCAATTTGCTGCTGCGCCAGCGAAATCTGCGCTATACCACCGTCTACGAAACCGCCATGGCCGACAGCCTCAAGAGCATGGCGTTGGAGGGCATGGGCATCGCCTGGGTGCCGCGCCTGTCGATGCGTGGCGAACTGGAGCGGGGCGAACTGGCGATCTGCGGCGGCAGCCAGTGGCATGTGCCACTGGAAATTCGTCTGTACCGCTGCGCACTGGTGCGCAAGGCCAACGTCCGCTTGTTGTGGCGAAAGCTTGAGTCGTCAGGCGCACAAGGTGAGGCTTCAGTTTGAGTTGTATTTCAAGTAGTCCGCGATATTCGCGCGATTCTTGTCGCTATAGCGGTAGCAATTGGATCGGGCCGGTACACGGGGGTGGGTGTACGTTTCACACACCCAGCCATTGAATTTCAGTTCGGCATCTTCGTGCGTGGCGCCTAGCAAATGACCGATTTCATGGGCTGGAGCACCGTATGCACCTGCCGACGCAATAGCCGTGTTTTGCTTCTGATAGGCAAGGCCTGCGTTGTAGTTCAGGCCGCTGTGATCATAGCTGTTGCGCGTCAGCAGCAGCTGTTTATCCATAAAGGAAAAGGATGGGTGGCGCTGTTGTTCATGCAGTTGCCGGGCGAAGGCCTCGAGTAGTTGAGCGGACGGCATTCCTGCATAAGCAATATCGGTAATGTGTTCTACCTCGCGTTGAAATATGACCTCGATGGACTGTTGGCTGAAACTGCGCATCTCGTCCAGCCAATGCTGAAAGAAGTCCTTGTTCAATTGCTCATCGCTCATGTCGGCAAGGTCGTCGTGAACATAGACGGTGACGGTAAGCGAGCGGGCAGCAGAAGCAGCTGGCAGTTGCAAGCTGAGTACCAGGCCACACGAAAGCGCGAAGAGGCGTGAAACACTCATATGTACGTACCTGAATTTTCGAGATCGGGGATACAAGCGTCTGGTATTCGTCAACCCAGAGGCGGCAGGAAAAAGTTGTCCTGCGAGACAGCTTGCCCTTTGATCAGACATGTGCTTGCGGGGGTGGGCGCAGGGCCTTGAAATACGCTACAATCCCGCGCCTTCGGCCGACCTGGTCGATTTAGAATCCGTATGACAAGCCACGCCGGCCCACCTGCGTGGCTTGTTGCTTTTAGCGCGCCAGAAGGCGCTTGCAGGAGAGGCTCGACGATGAGTGCACTGGTTGGCGTGATCATGGGCTCCAAGTCCGATTGGTCCACCCTTAGCCACACCGCCGATATGCTGGAAAAACTCGGCATTCCCTACGAGGTGAAGGTGGTTTCCGCCCACCGTACCCCGGATCTGCTGTTCCAGTATGCCGAGGAGGCTGAGGGTCGTGGCATCGAGGTGATCATCGCCGGTGCCGGTGGCGCTGCCCACCTGCCAGGCATGTGCGCCGCCAAGACCCACCTGCCGGTGCTGGGTGTGCCCGTGCAATCGTCGATGCTGTCGGGTGTCGATTCGCTGCTGTCGATCGTGCAGATGCCAGCCGGCGTGCCGGTTGCCACCCTGGCCATCGGTCGTGCCGGTGCGGTCAACGCGGCGCTGCTGTCGGCCAGCATCCTCGGCGCCAAGTACCCGCAGTACCACGCGGCGCTCAAGCAGTTCCGCACGGAACAGACCGACACCGTGCTGGACAACCCAGACCCGCGCCAGGCTTGAGGCTCAACCCATGAAGATCGGTGTAATCGGTGGCGGCCAGCTGGGCCGCATGCTGGCCCTGGCGGGTACCCCGCTGGGCATGAACTTCGCCTTCCTCGACCCGGCGCCGGACGCCTGCGCCGCGCCGCTGGGCGAGCACCTGCGTGCCGACTACGGCGACCAGGACCACCTGCGTCAGCTGGCCGACGAAGTCGACCTGGTCACCTTCGAGTTCGAAAGCGTCCCGGCCGAGACCGTGGCCTTCCTCTCGCAGTTCGTGCCGGTGTACCCCAGCGCCGAAGCGCTGCGCATCGCCCGTGACCGCCTGTTCGAAAAGAGCATGTTCCGTGACCTGGGTATCCCTACCCCGGCCTTCGCCGACATCCTCTCGCAGGCCGACCTGGACGCCGCGGTGGCCAGCATCGGCCTGCCGGCCGTGCTGAAAACCCGCACCCTGGGTTACGACGGCAAGGGTCAGAAGGTGCTGCGCACGCCTGAGGACGTGGTCGGTACCTTTGCCGAGCTGGGCAGCGTACCTTGCCTGCTGGAAGGCTTTGTGCCGTTCACCGGCGAAGTGTCGCTGGTAGCCGTGCGTGCCCGTGATGGTGAAACCCGCTTCTACCCGCTGGTGCACAACACCCACGAAAGCGGCATCCTGCGCCTGTCGGTCGCCAGCCAGGCGCATCCGCTGCAGGCCCTGGCCGAAGACTACGTCGGCCGTGTGCTGCAAAAGCTGGATTACGTAGGCGTCATGGCCTTCGAGTTCTTCGAAGTGGACGGTGGCCTGAAGGCCAACGAAATTGCCCCGCGCGTGCACAACTCAGGGCACTGGACCATCGAAGGCGCCGAATGCAGCCAGTTCGAGAACCACCTGCGCGCCGTCGCCGGCCTGCCGCTGGGCTCGACCGCCAAGGTCGGCGAGAGCGCGATGCTCAACTTCATCGGTGAAGTGCCGGCGGTGGAAAAGGTAGTTGCCATCGGTGACTGCCACCTGCATCACTATGGCAAGGCGTTCAAGGCCGGTCGCAAGGTTGGCCACGCCACCCTGCGCTGCCACGACATGGCCACCCTCGAGCGCAAGATTGCCGAAGTAGAAGCCCTGATCGGCAACTGATCGAACTTCTACCAGCGGCTTGCCCTCTGAAATGGCAACGAGCCAAAGCGCTGTCTAGGCTTTGGCTTGTTCCATCTTCACTGCAGAGGGATTGCCATGGGTATCATTGGAACCATCTTCATCGGCCTCATCGTTGGCCTGCTGGCCCGCTTCATCAAGCCGGGCGACGACAGCATGGGCTGGATCATGACCATCTTGCTGGGGATTGCCGGCTCCCTGCTGGCCACCTACGGCGGCCAGGCACTGGGCATCTATCAGGCCGGGCAGGCTGCGGGATTCCTTGGCGCGCTGGTCGGTGCCGTGATCCTTCTGCTGATTTACGGATTCATCAAGAAGCGCTGATTAGTGGTTAGAATGCCCGGCAATTCATTGGAGTTGCCGAGCATTTTCATGCGTGCCTTTTTCCTCGCCCCACTGTTGCTGGCCAGCGCCCTGGCCCATGCCGAACTGCCTGAAACCGACTGGCTGGAGCTGATGCCCGAGTCTGATCAGCAGGCGCTCGAGCAAATGCCCGAAATCGACCACAATTCGCCGGAAGCCATGGGTACCTTTACCGACAAGGGCGGCCTGAAGCAGAGCAAAGGCCTGCCGGCGGTGATGTACTCGACCAAGACGGTGGCGGCCATGAATGGCAAGGATATTCGCCTTGGGGGCTACCCGGTGCCGCTGGAGAGTGATGCCAAGGGCAACAGCACGCTGTTCTTCCTGGTGCCGTACCCGGGCGCGTGCATCCATGTGCCGCCGCCACCGCCGAACCAGCTGGTGCTGGTGCGCTATCCGAAGGGTCTGAAGATCGATGATATCTACACACCGCTGTGGGTCAGCGGCAAGCTGAAGGTGGAGAAGGTCAGCAATGACCTGGCCGATGCGGCCTATGCGCTGGATGCCGGGAAGGTGAGGGTGGTGGAGGACGCAGACCTCTGATCGCCTGCACTGGCCTCTTCGCGGGCTTGCCCGCTCCCACAGGTACTCCACAATTTTCAAGGCTTGTGGAGTACCTGTGGGAGCGGGCAAGCCCGCGAAGAGGCCCGCATAGGCACTGCAAGACTCAGATCATTTCACAGCCAATCCTGACCACCAGCGAGCTGCTGCCCCCAGGCTTCAATTCCACCAAGTCATCCCACACATTCGCCGTCTCGATGCACAGCATCCGCTGCCACCCATCGTCGGCCATGTCTGGCAGTTCCCTGGCCCGTTCAGTCCAAGGGTTCCAGATCACCGCCGAGCGCGACCCACTGCTGGTCAAGGTAATGCGCCGCTCCCAATGCGGGTCGACGATGCTAAGAGTTTGCGGGGTCGCCAGGTAGATCCGGTCAGTCTCCCCGGCAAACCCTAGTGGCCCCTTCTGCTGGCGCTGCTCCCAGTCAGCCAGGGTCTCGATATAGCTCAGCCCTTCCACCCCTTCGACCCGCGCTTGGCGCACATCACTGACGGCAAAGTAGCTGTGCAGTGCCTGGCTGATGGTGACGGGGGTATTTCCCATGTTCCGGCTGGTCAGGTTCAGCCGCAGGTCCTCGCCCAGCTCCACTACCAGCTTCAGCTCGACGTCATGAGGCCAGCCAGGCAGGTCACCCTGCGCTTCCGGCAGTTCGAATTCGATGCGCAGGCCTTCGCCCGCCTCCTCGATACCCAGCAATTGCCAGTCGCGCGCGCGCGCCAGGCCGTGGGCGGGTGCCTGTTCGCCGTGGTACATGGCCTGCACGGCCTGGGGGTTGCGCTGCAGGTTGCCGAACCACGGCCAGCACACCGGCACACCGGCGCGTACCGACTTGCCCTTACGGAAGATGGCCTGGTCGCTCAGCCACAGCAGCGGTGGCTGGCCAACGCGCTGGTAGCTGAGGATCTGCGCGCCCTGCTGGGCGATCAGTAGTTCGGCGTGGTCACTGCTGATACGCCAGCAGTTGAGTTCGCCATGTTGCTCGGTTACGACCTGGAAGGTAGCCATTGCATTCATCTCATTGATTGCCAGTGGGCCTTGGACCCGGGCACATGCAATGAGTTTACCGCCGGCGTGGCTCAGCGACGAGGTACGGAGCGGGTGCGGCCACTGCCGTCGATAGCGACGAAGACGAAGACTGCTTCGGTGACCTTGCGCCATTCGCTGGACAGCGGGTCGTCGCTCCACACTTCGACCATCATCTGGATCGAGCTGCGGCCGATTTCCAGGGTCTGGGTATAGAACGATAGCTGCGCGCCGACGGCGACCGGGACCAGAAAGGCCATGCGGTCGATGGCCACGGTGGCCACGCGGCCGCCGGCGACACGACTGGCCATGGCGGTGCCGGCCAGGTCCATCTGGGCGACAAGCCAGCCGCCGAAGATGTCGCCAAACCCGTTGGTTTCGCGCGGGAGTGCGGTGATCTGCAAGGCCAGGTCGCCTTGCGGGATTGGATCTTCTTGTTCGAGCTCAATCATGCGATGGGGCCTCTGACCCGTGACGCTTTTCGTTGGTGTGGCGCAAAGGCCGGGTAAACGATTCAGCTTGAAACATACTACGCCGATTTCGTTTCACTGGGCGGCCGTAGGGAAACTCTGCGAAACCGCCTGACAGTAATGACCGGCGTTTTCGCACAACATCCCACGTTAGGAGCAACCTTTTCCTACGAAGTGCCAGTATATAGAGCATAACGGCCAGCGACGACCGCGCATTCATGAATATGTGTAGGGATTTTGTATCGCTTTCGGCGCAGCTCAGCAATTTGCTATCTTCGCCTGTCTCCCAATCCAGAAGCCGCATGCCAAGCGGCCTGCATGCCCACAAAGAGAACAATGAGCGATGACCTCCGTGCCGAGCAGTATCGAGCAGCCTTCGCGGCCGCTGACCCGCAGTGACTACAAGACCCTCTCACTGTCCGCCCTGGGCGGCGCGCTGGAGTTCTACGACTTCATCATTTTCGTGTTCTTCGCCACAGTGGTCGGCAAGCTGTTTTTCCCGGCTGACATGCCCGAATGGCTGCGCCTGATGCAAACCTTTGGCATTTTCGCCGCCGGCTACCTGGCGCGGCCGCTGGGCGGCATCATCATGGCCCACTTCGGTGACCTGCTCGGGCGCAAGAAGATGTTCACCCTGAGCATCTTCATGATGGCCCTGCCAACGCTGATCATGGGCCTGCTGCCGACCTATGCACAGATCGGCATGTGGGCGCCGATCCTGTTGCTGCTGATGCGCGTGATCCAGGGCGCGGCCATCGGTGGCGAGGTACCGGGCGCCTGGGTATTCGTGTCCGAGCACGTGCCAGAGCGCAACACCGGCTACGCCTGCGGCACCCTCACCGCAGGCCTGACCGCGGGCATCCTGCTTGGTTCGCTGGTGGCGACCCTGATCAACAGCGTCTACAGCGCACAGGAAGTGGCCGATTACGCCTGGCGTATCCCGTTCCTGCTTGGCGGTGTATTCGGCCTGTTCTCGGTGTACCTGCGCCGTTGGCTGCACGAAACCCCGGTGTTCGCCGAGATGCAGCAGCGCAAGGCGCTGGCCGAGGAGCTGCCGTTGCGCGCGGTGCTGCGTGACCATCGCGGCGCGATCATCCTGTCGATGCTGCTGACCTGGATGCTGTCAGCCGCCATCGTGGTGCTCATCCTGATGACTCCGGCGCTGCTGCAGAGCATCTACCACATCAGCCCAACCGACTCGCTCAAGGCCAACAGCCTGGCCATCGTGCTGCTCAGCTTCGGCTGCATCGGCGCTGGCAGCCTGGCCGATCGCTTCGGCGCGGGCCGGGTGTTCGTGATCGGCAGCCTGCTGCTGCTGGCGACCTCCTGGACCTTCTACCACAGCCTGCCGACCCGGCCCGAGCTGCTGTTCCCGCTGTATGCAGTGACCGGCCTGTGCGTGGGCGTGATTGGCGCGGTGCCTTATGTGATGGTCAAGGCGTTCCCGGCGGTGGTGCGCTTCAGCGGGCTGTCGTTCTCGTACAACGTGGCCTACGCGATCTTTGGCGGGCTGACACCGATGGTGGTGACTGCGCTGCTGAAAGTGAGCCCGATGGCGCCGGCCTACTATGTGGCGGGGCTGTGTGCCGTTGGTCTGGTTGTTGGCCTGTACCTCCTGGCCAACAAGCGTTAAGGCTGCTGGCCTCTTCGCGGCTAAAGCCGCTCCTACAGAAATCGCACCGGCTTCAAGGCAATGCCGCACCTGTGGGAGCGGCTTTAGCCGCGAAGAGGCCAGACCTGCTTTTGATGATGGCCTTTCATCCAATTGTCATATTCAAGTCATATCGTATTCATGCGGCCTGCAGATACTTGGGCCCGTTCCATCCAACACCCCAATATTCCTGCTAGGAGCAAGGCATGAAACTGAAGCGTTTGATGGCGGCCCTCACCTTTGCCGCCGCTGGCGTTGCAACCGCCAACGCGGTAGCCGCTGTCGATCCTGCGATCCCGACCTACACCAAGACCACTGGTGTTTCGGGCAACCTCTCCAGCGTCGGTTCGGACACCCTCGCCAACCTGATGACTCTGTGGGCCGAGGCCTACAAGAAGGAATATCCGAACGTAAACATCCAGATCCAGGCTGCCGGCTCCTCCACCGCGCCACCCGCGCTGACCGAAGGCACCGCCAACCTCGGCCCGATGAGCCGCAAGATGAAGGACGTCGAGCTGCAGGCCTTCGAGCAGAAGTACGGCTACAAACCGACCGCCATCCCGGTCGCCGTAGACGCCCTGGCTGTGTTCGTGCACAAGGACAACCCGATCAAAGGCCTGACCATGGCCCAGGTCGACGCCATCTTCTCTTCCACCCGCCTGTGCGGTGGCAAAGCCGACGTCAAGACCTGGGGTGACCTGGGCGTGACCGGCGACCTGGCCAACAAGCCAGTACAGCTGTTCGGCCGTAACTCGGTATCGGGCACCTACGGCTACTTCAAGGAAGAAGCCCTGTGCAAAGGCGACTTCAAGCCTAACGTCAACGAACAGCCTGGCTCGGCTTCGGTCGTGCAGTCGATCAGCTCCTCGCTGAACGGCATCGGCTACTCGGGCATCGGCTACAAGACCGCCAGCGTCAAGACTGTGGCCCTGGCCAAGAAGGAAGGCGGCGAGTTCGTTGAAGACAACGAAGCCAACGCTCTGAACGGCACCTACCCGCTGTCGCGCTTCCTGTACGTCTACGTCAACAAGGCTCCGAACAAGCCTCTGGCTCCGCTGGAAGCCGAGTTCGTCAAGCTGGTGCTGTCGCAAGCCGGCCAGCAGGTCGTGGTGAAGGATGGCTACATCCCGCTGCCGGCCAAAGTCGTCGACAAGACCTTGGCTGACCTGGGCCTGTCCCACGCAGGTAACGTCGCAAAGAAGTAAGTAACTGAGGGGGAGGCCGGCGCTGATGCCCGGCCTCTTCCACGAAATTTCAGTCCGAAGCCAGGTTTCCTGTGCGGCGGGCTTTCGTGCGTCACCAATTTGTAATGTTTTTGTCACACGGGACCGCTAGGGTGTGCGCATGAATGATCTGGCCAATTCCAACATGACCCAAAACTCCCAGCCCGTGCGGATTGATTTCAATACGCCGGAGTTGCAACGCAAGCGCCGCATGCGCGCGCTAAAGGACCGCCTGACCCGCTGGTATGTACTGGTGGGCGGGCTTGCCGTATTGGCGGCTATCACCCTGATCTTCTTTTATCTGGCCTATGTGGTGCTGCCGCTGTTCCAGGGCGCCGAGCTGACCAGCAAGAAAGCCCTGGAGCCGAGCTGGCTGCAACAGGATGCCGGCAAACCGCTGATGATCGCGCTTGAAGAGCAGAACCTGGTGGGCATGCGCGTTTCGGACAAGGGCCAGGCATTGTTCTTCGATACCAAGACCGGTAACGAGCTCAAGCGTGTCGACCTGCCACTGCCGGCAGGCACCCAGGTCACTTCGATCAGTGCCGACCAGCCGGGTAGCCCGCTGGTGGTGCTGGGCTTGTCCAATGGCCAGGCGCTGGTGTTTCACCACACCTACAAGATCACCTACCCGGACAACAAGAAAACCATCGCCCCCGGCATCGACTACCCGTACGGCGAGCAGCCGTTCGTGCTCGACGAGCAGGGGCGTGCGCTGGATCATGTCAGCGTAAACGTCAATGGCGACACCCTGCTGCTGGCTGGTTCCACCGGCGCGCACCTGCAGGTGGTCGAGTTGACCCGCACCGAAAACATGATGACCGAAGAGGTCACGACCGAGCAGAACCGCATCGAACTGCCGCAGATGACCGAAACGGTGAAGAACATCTTCATCGACCCGCGTCAGCAGTGGCTGTACGTGATCAACGGCCGTGCCACCGCGGACGTGTTCAACCTGCGCGACAAGAGCCTCAACGGCCGCTACAAGCTGTCTGAAAGCGCCGACACCGAAATTACCGCCACCGCCCAGCTGGTCGGCGGCATCTCGCTGATCATCGGCGACTCCAAGGGCGGCCTGGCCCAGTGGTTCATGGCCCGTGACCCGGATGGCGAATCGCGCTTCAAGCTGATCCGCACCTTCCAGATGGGCAAGGCCGCGGTCGTACAGATCGACGCCGAAGAGCGCCGCAAGGGCTTCGTCGCCCTCGACGCCGCAGGCGAGCTGGGCGTGTTCCACAGCACCGCGCACCGTACCCTGCTGGTAGAGCCGGCCGCCGAAGGCCCAGGCATCCTGGCCCTGTCGCCACGTGCCAACCGCATCATCATCGAGGAAGGTGGCAAGCTGCTGCCACTTAGCCTGCGCAACCCGCATCCGGAAATTTCCTTCAGCGCGCTGTGGGGCAAAGTTTGGTACGAGAACTACGACGAGCCGAAATACGTCTGGCAATCGACCGCTTCGAACACCGACTTCGAGCCCAAACTGAGCCTGTCGCCGCTGACCTTCGGTACCCTCAAGGCTGCGTTCTACGCCATGATCCTGGCGGCCCCGCTGGCGATTGCCGCGGCCATCTACACCGCCTACTTCATGGCCCCGGGCATGCGCCGCAAGGTCAAGCCGGTGATCGAACTGATGGAAGCGATGCCGACGGTGATCCTCGGCTTCTTCGCCGGCCTGTTCCTGGCCCCGTATCTGGAAGGCCACCTGCCGGGCGTGTTCAGCCTGTTCCTGCTGATGCCGCTCGGTATCCTGCTGGCCGGCTTCGCCTGGACCCGCCTGCCCGAGTCGATTCGCCTGCGTATCCCGGATGGCTGGGAAGCGGCGATCCTGATCCCGGTCATCCTGTTCACCGGGTGGTTCGCCCTGACCATGAGCCCGCACCTCGAGAACTGGTTCTTTGGCGGTGACATGCGCCTGTGGATCACCAACGACCTGGGGATAACCTACGACCAGCGCAATGCCCTGGTCGTGGGTATCGCCATGGGCTTCGCGGTCATCCCGAACATCTACTCCATCGCCGAAGACGCCGTGTTCAGCGTGCCGCGCAGCCTGACCCTGGGCTCCCTGGCCCTGGGAGCGACGCCATGGCAGACCCTGACTCGCGTGGTCATCCTCACCGCCAGCCCAGGTATCTTCTCGGCGCTGATGATCGGCATGGGCCGTGCGGTGGGCGAGACCATGATCGTGCTGATGGCCACCGGCAACACCCCGGTGATGGAGCTGAACCTGTTCGAGGGCATGCGCACCCTGGCCGCCAACGTGGCGGTGGAAATGCCGGAATCGGAAGTCGGCGGCAGCCACTACCGCGTGCTGTTCCTGGCCGCGCTGGTGCTGCTGATGTTCACCTTCATCATGAACACCTTGGCCGAGCTGATTCGCCAGCGTCTGCGCAAGAAATACTCGTCGCTTTGATAGAAAGGTAGCGATCCGTGAAAAAGGATTCCCTCAAAGGCTGGTTCAAGAGCGGCGCCCCAGGCGTCTGGATGAGCGGCGGCGCGGTGGCCATGGCAGTGATCATGACCGTTGGCCTGCTGGCGGTGATTGCCGTGCGCGGCCTGGGCCACTTCTGGCCGGCCGATCTTGTCCAGGCTACCTACAAGGTGCCGGGCCAGGCCGACCATGTCGTCATTGGCGAAGTGGTGCAAAAGGAAGAAGTACCCCGTGCCCGTCTGAAGGGCGCCGGCCTGCCAGTGCCTGACCAAGGCCCGGAGTTCATGACCCGTGAGCTGATCAAGGTGGGCAACCGCGACCTCAACGGCAGCGACTTCACCTGGGTGGTCGGCGACTGGCTGGTCGACGAAAGGCACCCGACCGACCTGGTCGCCCTGGAGCGCCGCGAGTGGGGCAACTTCTACGGCTACCTGGTCAGCATCAAGGAAGAAGGCCGCGTGGTCGCCGAAGGTGCTGCGGCCTGGGTCGAACTGCAGGCCCGCCTCAAGCGCGCCAACCAGCTCAACAGCGAACTGCAAAGCCTCGAAAAGAAAGACATCGGTGCCATCAACCATGGCCTCGAGCGCCTGCGTCTGCAGGCGCGCAAGCTGGAGCTGGACGGCAAGCTGGACGCCGCCGCCCAGGCTGACATGGACGCCGAGCGCGCCGGGCTGAACAGCCGATACAAGGCCATCGAAGACCGCCTGACTGGCCTGCACCAGGCCTTCGCTCGCGACAGCCTGGTGGCCCGCGATGGCAACGGCCGTGAAGTGGAAATCAACCTCAGCAAGGTGGTACACGCCATCCAGCCTAACGCCATGTCGGGGTTCACCAAGCTGGGCACCTACTTCACCAAGGTCTGGGAGTTCCTCAGCGATGACCCGCGTGAAGCCAACACTGAGGGCGGTATCTTCCCGGCCATCTTCGGTACCGTGATGATGACTCTGATCATGGCCGTGATCGTCACCCCGTTCGGTGTGCTGGCTGCCGTGTACCTGCGCGAATACGCCAGACAGGGCCCGGTGACCCGCTTGATCCGCATCGCGGTGAACAACCTGGCTGGTGTGCCCGCGATCGTCTACGGCGTGTTCGGCCTGGGCTTCTTCGTCTACGTGCTGGGCGGCTCGATCGACCGCTTGTTCTTTCCCGAAGCACTGCCGGCGCCAACCCTGGGTACCCCAGGCCTGTTGTGGGCATCGCTGACCCTGGCGCTGCTGGCCGTGCCGGTGGTGATCGTGGCCACCGAGGAAGGCCTGGCGCGTATCCCGCGCACCGTGCGCGAAGGCTCGCTGGCCCTGGGCGCTACCAAGGCCGAGACCCTGTGGAAGATCGTCCTGCCGATGGCCAGCCCGGCGATGATGACCGGCATGATCCTCGCCGTGGCCCGCGCCGCCGGTGAAGTGGCGCCGCTGATGCTGGTGGGTGTGGTAAAGCTGGCTCCATCCCTGCCGGTGGACGGGAACTACCCGTACCTGCACCTGGACCAGAAGATCATGCACCTGGGCTTCCATATCTATGACGTCGGCTTCCAGAGCCCCAACGTAGAAGCCGCGCGGCCGCTGGTATACGCCACGGCGTTGCTGCTGGTGCTGGTGATCGCGGCCCTCAACCTCTCGGCCGTGTGGATCCGTAACCACCTGCGCGAGAAGTACAAGGCCCTCGACAGCTGATCCTGATTGCAAGCGTGCCGCCCGTGAAACGGGCGGCCCTTAGAAACGAATTGTTAGCGTATGGAGTTGACCATGCAGCAAGAATCCCATACCCACGGCATCGACATGTCTGCCCTGGGCCGCGACAAGCAGAGCCTGCGCCTGGCCGAAGAAACCGTAGCCATCGAAGTGCCGGGCCTGAGCCTGTTCTACGGTGACAAACAAGCGCTGTTCGATGTGCAGATGAACATTCCCAAGCAGCGCGTGACCGCCTTTATCGGCCCGTCCGGCTGCGGCAAGTCGACCCTGCTGCGCACCTTCAACCGCATGAACGATCTGGTTGATGGTTGCCGCGTGGAAGGCGCCATCAACCTGTATGGCAATAACATCTACCGCAAGGGCGAAGACGTGGCCGAGCTGCGCCGTCGTGTGGGCATGGTGTTCCAGAAGCCCAACCCGTTCCCAAAGACCATCTACGAAAACGTGGTCTACGGCCTGCGGATCCAGGGCATCAACAAGAAGCGCGTGCTGGACGAAGCGGTCGAATGGGCGCTGAAGGGCGCGGCACTGTGGGACGAGGTCAAGGACCGCCTGCACGATTCGGCACTGGGCCTGTCCGGTGGCCAGCAGCAGCGTCTGGTCATCGCCCGTACCATCGCCGTGGAGCCGGAAGTGCTGCTGCTCGACGAACCGTGCTCGGCACTGGACCCGATCTCGACCCTGAAGGTCGAGGAACTGATCTACGAATTGAAATCCAAGTACACCATCGTCATCGTGACCCACAACATGCAGCAGGCGGCCCGTGTTTCGGACTACACCGCGTTCATGTACATGGGCAAACTGGTCGAATTCGGGGATACCGACACCCTGTTCACCAACCCGGCGAAGAAACAGACCGAAGACTACATCACCGGTCGCTACGGCTAATCGCCGCTCCGGATAGGTGCCTGGCCGCTGTGGGAGCGGGTTTACCCGCGAAGCAGGCGCCGCGGTGTCTGGCACCGGCTTCGCCGGTGTTCGCGGGTAAACCCGCTCCTACAGGCCAGGGAACGAGACGAACAAATTGAAGCTTGCAGCTTCTTCGCGGAGCGAACGATGATCAACAAAGAAAGCCTTACGCATCACATTTCCCAGCAGTTCAACGCCGAGCTCGAAGAGGTGCGTAGTCACCTGCTGGCCATGGGTGGCCTGGTCGAAAAGCAGGTCAACGATGCAGTCACTGCGCTGATCGAAGCCGACTCGGGCCTGGCCCAGCAAGTGCGCGAAGTCGACGAGCAGATCAACCAGATGGAGCGCAACATCGACGAGGAGTGCCTGCGCATCCTCGCCCGTCGTCAGCCGGCGGCCTCCGACCTGCGTCTGATCATCAGCATCTCCAAGTCGGTGATTGACCTGGAGCGCATCGGTGACGAGTCGACCAAGATCGCCCGCCGCGCCATCCAGCTGTGCGAGGAAGGCGAGTCACCGCGCGGCTATGTCGAGGTGCGCCACATCGGCGACCAGGTACGCAACATGGTCCGCGACGCGCTGGATGCCTTTGCCCGCTTCGACGCCGACCTGGCGCTGTCGGTGGCCCAGTACGACAAGACCATCGACCGCGAATACAAGACCGCCCTGCGTGAGCTGGTGACCTACATGATGGAAGACCCGCGCTCGATCTCGCGGGTACTGAGCGTTATCTGGGTCCTGCGTTCGCTGGAGCGTATCGGCGACCATGCGCGCAATATCTCCGAGCTGGTGATCTATCTGGTGCGCGGCACCGACGTGCGTCACATGGGCCTCAAGCGCATGACGGCAGAAGTGCAAGGCACTGCTGTTTCCGACGGCGAAAACGCTAATGTTCCGGCCGAACCTGACGATAAGTAAGGTTGCTCCCGAGCATCGACGCCCGGCCTTGGCCGGGCGTTTTCGTTTGCGGTCGAGGAGCCGGCAGGCACCCGCGAACGATGTGAAGAAGTCCCGGCGTGACCAGGTTGTAGCAAGTGGCCATTATTCGGCGGTAGGCTAGTCGGGATTCAGAAGGAGTATCGATGAGTAAAGTGAATGTGCTGGTCGTGGATGACGCCCCGTTTATCCGTGATCTGGTCCGCAAATGCCTGCGCAATGCCTTCCCGGGCATGACCATCGACGACGCCGTCAACGGTCGCAAGGCAATGGCCATGCTGGGCAAGGAAGCGTTCGACCTGGTTCTGTGCGACTGGGAAATGCCGGAAATGTCCGGCCTGGAACTGCTCACCTGGTGCCGCCAGCAGCCTGAGTTGAAGAACCTGCAATTCATCATGGTGACCAGCCGTGGCGACAAGGAAAACGTCATCCAGGCGATTCAGGCGGGCGTTTCCGATTTTGTCGGCAAGCCATTCACCAACGAGCAATTGCTGACCAAGGTGAAAAAGGCCCTGACCAAGATCGGCAAGCTCGACAGCCTGATGTCCAGCGGCCCGGCACGGGCCAACTCGGCGTTCGCCAATGACTCGCTGAATGCGCTGACAGCCGGCAAGCCTGAAGCGGTGAAGGTCGCGGCGCCAGCTCCGGCACCTGCAACCGCACCCGCCAGGCCAGTGGCCAATGCCCCCCGGCCCGCCACTCCCGCGCCGACCGGTCGTGGCCAGGGCCAGTTGCGCCTGGCCGGCGGCATGCAGCCGTGCGTGATCAAGGCGCTGAGCCTGAAAGAGGCGCTGCTGGTGGTGCGCCGTGGCGAAGCGCTTCCCCAAGTACTGGAAGGCGCAGTGTTGGACCTGGAACAGGGCGAGAACGCCGAAGTTGCGCGCCTGAACGGCTACCTGCATGCCGTCGCGGCACTGGAACCCAAGCCTGACAGTGACTGGTTGCAACTGACCTTCAAGTTCGTCGATCAGGATGCCCAGAAGCTCGACTACCTGTCGCGGCTGATTGCCCGCGGGACGGCGCAGAAGCATTTCACCCCGGGCGCCTGAGTAATGACTACTGGCTCCATTGCGGGCAAGCCAGCTCCCACAGGTACAGCGTCAACTTCTGGCCTTGTGCATTTCCTGTAGGAGCTGGCTTGCCGGCAATGGGGCCAGTCCTGTTGACGCCATCCGACCAACTGTCATACCCGTCACAAAACCCCCTGCTAGGCTTCGACAGATCGCAACTGTCAAAAAGCCACTATCATGCCCGCCCGCCTGCTGCTGTTCTGTGCATTGCTCATGGCCTCGGCGTCGAGCCTGGGCATGACCATTTACGAGATCACCGATGATGGCCGTGTGACCTCCTATTCCGACCGGCCCGGCCCCGGTGCCAAAACCTTTGTGCGGCGCGTACCTATGGTCGAGGTGCCCGAAGGCCAGGTTCTGCTGAACGCGATAACCTTCAACGGCGGCGTGAGCTTTTCGGCCCGCAACCAGCTACACGTGCCAGTGGAGGTGGAGTTGCGCCTGGACAACCTGGTGAATGCACAAGGTGGCAATGCCCCGCGTACCGTGCGCCGGGTACTGCCGCCGCGCACCACGCAAATGCTAAGCGTGCTCAGGGGGCGCCCCGGGATGCTGCTGAACTACCGCTCGACCCTGCTACAGGCCATGGGCGACCCGGGCAAGCGGCCCCAGGGCTTCCGCTATGCATTCCCCTGGATTGGCGGGCCGTTCCGCGTGACCCAGGGCCCCAATGGCCGGGTCAGTCATTTTGGGCCCAAGGGGCGTTACGCCATGGACATCGCCATGCCCGAAGGCACCACCATCATCGCGGCGCGGGAAGGGGTGGTGGTGAAGACGGAGAACAGCCAGAGCGGGCGCGGCCCCAACCCCTCGGGCAATTTCGTCAGGATCCTGCACCCGGACGGTACCATGGGCGTCTACCTGCACCTGATGCGCGGGTCGGTGGTAGTGGCGGAGGGGCAACGAGTGCGGCAGGGGCAGATGCTGGCCAAGTCGGGCAATACCGGCAACAGTACCGGGCCCCACCTGCATTTCGTGGTGCAGCGCAATGTGGGGTTGGCGCTGGAGTCGATACCTTATCGGTTCGACAGGCCGATTGGTGGGTTGCCTGACTTTACCGCGGGTAACCCCTGAGATTTTTGGGGCCGCTTTGCGGCCCTATCGCGACACAAGGCCGCTCCTACAGGGATACGCGAACCCCTGTGGGAGCGGCCTTGCGTCGCGATGGGCTGCAAAGCAGCCCCCTGGCCCTCAATCCAGCTTGAGTACCTTGGCCAGCACGATCTTCGGCCCTTTCATCTTCTTGATGATGATGCGCAGCCCTTCGACCTCCAGCACTTCCTCTTCTTCAGGCACGCGCTTGAGCGTCTCGTAGACCAGACCGGCGAGGGTTTCCGCCTCGATATGGTCAAGGTCGACGCCCAGCAGGCGCTCGACCTTGAACAGCGGCGTGTCGCCACGCACCAGCAGCTTGCCCGGCTGGTAGGCGAGGATGCCGCGCTCGGTCTTGCGGTGCTCGTCCTGGATATCGCCCACCAGCACTTCCAGCACGTCTTCCATGGTCAGGTAGCCAATCACCTTGCCATCGGCTTCCTCCACCAGCACGAAGTGCGCGCCGCCCTTGCGGAACTGCTCCAGCAACTGTGCCAGCGGCATGTGCCGCGACACGCGCTCCAGCGGCCTGGCCAGGTCGTCGAGGTCGATGGTTTCGGGCAAGTGCTCGAGTTCGGCCAGTTCCAGCAGCAGGTCCTTGATATGCAGCAGGCCGGTGAACTCCTCACGCTCGGCGTCGTACACCGGGTAGCGGCTGAACTTGTGGCGGCGTACCAGCGCCAGGATCTGCTTCAACGGCGCATGGGCGTCGATGCTGACCATGTCCTCGCGCGAGTTGGCCCAGTCGACCACCTCCAGCTCGCCCATTTCCACGGCAGAGGCCAGCACGCGCATGCCCTGGTCGCTCGGGTCCTGGCCACGGCTGGAGTGCAGGATCAGCTTGAGTTCTTCACGGCTGTAGTGGTGCTCGTGATGCGGGCCGGGCTCGCCCTGGCCAGCAATGCGCAGGATGGTGTTGGCGCTGGCATTGAGCAGGTAGATGGCCGGGTACATCACCCAGTAGAACAGGTACAGCGGCACGGCGGTCCACAGCGACAGCAGTTCTGGCTTGCGGATGGCCCAGGACTTGGGCGCCAGCTCACCGACCACGATGTGCAGGTACGAAATGACGAAGAAGGCGACGAAGAACGAGATCGCCTTGATCAGCTCGGGCGTGTCCACGCCAAGGTATGCCAGCAGCGGCTCGAGCAGATGGGCGAACGCCGGTTCACCGACCCAGCCAAGGCCCAGCGAGGCGAGGGTGATGCCCAGCTGGCAGGCCGACAGATAGGCGTCGAGCTGGTTGTGCACCTTGCGCAGGATGCTGCCACGCCAGCCATGCAACTCGGCGATGGACTCGACGCGGGTAGCGCGCAGCTTGACCATGGCGAACTCGGCGGCAACGAAGAAGCCGTTGAGCAGCACCAGGAGCAAGGCAAAGATGATCATGCCGAAATCGGCGAATAACGAGGTGAGGCTGATACCAGGGGAAGGGTCCATGATGGAGTTTTTACGGGGTCCGTCTTCGAGATAGAGAGAAAAAAAGTGCCAGCTCTTGCTGGCACAGGGGGTCCAATGTAGCGGCTGGTGCGGTAAAAGCAAAGGGTGGCGGACTTATTGCGGTCCCTGTGGGAGCGGGCGTGCCCGCGAAGGGCTGCGCAGCAGCCCCGATCTCAAGCCTTGCCGTTGGCCAATTGTGCTGGTGCGAAGTGACAGGTAAACGTACTGCCATGCCCTGGCACGCTGCTGATCTCCAGTTTGCCGCGGTGGCGCATCAGCACATGCTTGACGATCGCCAGCCCCAGCCCGGTGCCCCCGGTATTCGACGCACGGCTGGAGTCGACCCGGTAGAAGCGCTCGGTCAGACGTGGCAGGTGCTTGGCATCGATGCCCACCCCCGAGTCCTGCACCGACAGGTGTGCGCCCTGGGCATCGGCCCACCAGCGAATCCGGATGCTGCCTTCGTCCTGGGTGTACTTGACCGCGTTGAACACCAGATTGGAAAAGGCACTGCGCAGCTCTGACTCGCTGCCCTTCAACTGCACACCGGGCGCGGCTTCAAGGGTGATGCGCTGTTTGCGGGGCCCGGACAGAGCCTGGGCGTCGTTCTTGATCGCGCAGAGCAAGGCATCGACCGCCACCGGGTGGTTGTCCGACGGATAGTCGGTGGCCTCAAGCTTGGCCAGCAGCAACAGGTCGTTGAGCAGTGTCTGCATGCGTGAGCCTTGCTGGCTCATCTGTTGCAGGGCTCGGCTCCAGCGCGGGTTCACGTCCTCGACGTTGTCCAGCAGGGTTTCCAGGTAGCCGGTGATGACCGTCAGCGGCGTGCGCAGCTCGTGGGACACGTTGGCGACGAAGTCCTTGCGCATCTGCTCCAGCTGGTGGATGCGGGTAACGTCGCGCACCAGCATCAGGTGCTCGTTGTTGCCGTAGCGGGTGATGTGCAACTGCACGCGCATGCGGTCGTTGATCGGCGAAGGGATTTCCAGCGGCTCGAGGTAGTTTCCTGCCTCGAAGTACTCCTTGAAGCGCGGGTGGCGCACCAGGTTGGTCACCTGCTGGCCGCCGTCCTGTGGGGTCTTGAAGCCCAGCAGGGTCTCGGCGGCGCGGTTCCACCATTCCAGGTTGCCATCGCTGTCGAGCATGATCACTGCGTCTCGCAGTGCGGCAGTAGACTCCTGCACCCTGTCGATCACCGCCTGCAGGCGGCCGCGTACACGCTGGTCGCGGCGTTGCAGGTGGTAGATGCTGTCGAACACCTCGCCCCACAGCCCGTAGCCATCGGGCGGTGCTTCGTCGGGTTGGTGGTTGCGCAGCCAGTCATGCAGGCGCAGCAGTTGCTTGAGGGTCCAGCCCAGGTAGAGCGCCAGGCCGATGGCCAGGCTCCAGCCATAGTAGCCACTGACCAGCCCACCGATCAGGCAGACGGTAATCAGCAGCAGCAGGTGGCGAATCAGGGTCGCGTGCCAGTTCTGGTTCAATTGACGGTCCTTGTACAACGACGTGCAGCTTGGCGCCTTTCAGCTCGATCAGCTCTTGGTCGAGAAGCGGTAGCCGGTGCCCCGGACGGTTTGTACCAGATTTTCGTAGGCTTCACCCAGCGCCTTGCGCAGGCGGCGGATGTGTACGTCGACGGTGCGTTCCTCGACATAGACGTTACCGCCCCATACCTGGTCCAGCAGTTGGCCACGGGTGTAGGCGCGCTCCTGGTGGGTCATGAAGAACTGCAGCAGACGGTATTCGGTAGGGCCCATCTCGGCTGGCTTGCCGTCGATGGTCACGCGGTGGCTGATCGGGTCGAGCAGCAGGCCACCGACTTCGATCGGTGCCTCGCTATCGCTCGGGCCGGTGCGACGCAGCACGGCTTTCAGGCGGGCGACCAGCTCGCGTGGTGAGAACGGCTTGGTGATGTAGTCGTCGGCACCCACTTCCAGGCCTTGGATCTTGTTGTCCTCTTCACCCTTGGCGGTGAGCATGATGATCGGGATGTCGCCGGTCAGCTCGTCGCGCTTGAGGCGGCGGGCCAACTCGATGCCGGAGGTGCCTGGCAGCATCCAGTCGAGCAGGATCAGGTCCGGTTTGCGGTCGACGATGATCGCGTGGGCCTGTTGGGAGTTTTCCGCTTCCAGGCAGTCATAGCCGGCCATTTCCAGGGCAACGGCGATCATCTCGCGAATTGGTGCTTCGTCGTCGACGATCAGAATGTTCCTGCCAACCATGCTCAAAACCTCTCCTGGATACGGTGTCTTGGCCCGCATTAGATAACGGAATTATTGCAGCTGTGTGACAGGGTGTTGGCCGTTCTGGCGACATTCCGTGACTGAACTAGGCTTGAAAGGGCCGTGGTTGTGGCAACTTGAACCCAATCCCCCCGAAACAATGGTGAATCCAATGACACGACAAACGCTGAGCTGGATGGCCCTTTTCACTGCGCTGGCGCTCCCGGGGGTGGCCTTGGCCGACCATGCGATGGAGAAGGGCGGCATGTGGGTCGATCATGCCGGCATGACCCTGTACACCTTCGACAAGGATGCGGGCGGCAAGTCGATGTGCAATGGCGAATGCGCCAAAAACTGGCCGCCGCTGATGGTCCAGGCCAATGACGAACCGGCCAAGGACAAGTGGACAGTAGTGATGCGCGATGATGGCAGCAAGCAGTGGGCCTATGACGGCAAGCCGCTGTACACCTTCATCAAGGACAAAAAGGCCGGCGACATGACCGGTGACGGCATGAAGGACGTCTGGCACGTTGCCAAGCCTTGAGATTGCCGGGGCCGCTTTGCGGTCCATCGCCGGCAAGCCAGCTCCCACAGGTTATGCGCAAGCTGTGAAGGCAGCGCTGCACCTGTGGGAGCTGGCTTGCCGGCGATAGGGCCCTCAGCTTCAACGCAGTGCGTAATCCAATACTACCCCGATAAACACCAGCATCCCCGCCCAGTGATTGTGCAGAAACGCCTTGAAGCACGACTCCCGGTCCAGCTTGCGCGTCGACCAGTACTCCCAGGCAAAGCACGCCGCCGCGCCCAGCAGCCCCAGGTGGAACCAGCCACCCAGCTCGAAGCGGCTGCCGGCCAGCAACAGGCAGCCCAGCGACAGCAGCTGCAAGGTGAGGATGATGGTGCGGTCGGCATCGCCGAACAGGATGGCGGTCGACTTCACGCCAATCTTCAGGTCGTCATCACGGTCGACCATGGCGTAGTAGGTGTCGTAGCCCACCGTCCACAGCAGGTTGGCGATGTACAGCAGCCAGGCGCTGGCCGGCAGCTCGCCACCCGCTGCGGTGAAGGCCATGGGAATGCCCCAGGAATACGCCGCCCCCAGCACCACCTGCGGGTAATAGGTGTAGCGCTTCATGAACGGGTAGCAGAACGCCAGAGCTACCGCACCGAACGACAGCCACACCGTGCGGCTGTTGGTGCACAGCACCAGCAGGAAGCTCACTCCGACCAGGATGGCGAACAGCGCCAGTGCTTCGCGCGGGCGGACCCGGCCGCTGGCCAGGGGGCGGTCGGCGGTGCGTTTGACGTGGCCGTCCACCTTGCGGTCGGCAAAGTCGTTGATGCAGCAACCTGCGGCGCGCATCAGCACCACACCGAGGCCAAAGATCAGCACGTTGGCCAGGGTTGGTGAGCCGTTGCCAGCAATCCACACCGCCGACAAGGTCGGCCACAGCAGCAGGTAGATACCAATTGGCCGGTCCATGCGGCTGAGCTGGACAAAGTCCCAGGCCCGCGGGTGCAGGCGGTTGAGCGACTTCAGCAGTTGCATGTACATCAGCGGTTTTCCTCCTTGGCCGCTTGCCACAATGCCGGCAGGAACACCTCTGCCACCAGCAGGTCCAGGCCGCCACGTTCGAAGCGCGACCGGCGGCCCCACAGCGCAGTATGGGCGGCTTCGCTCGGCAGCCAGGCCTGTGGATAACTGCACACCTCGATCGGGTGGCGGATGAATGCCTGATCGCAGAACAGCAACTCGCCCAGCGAACGGCTGCCCAAGGTTTCCAGGTCCAGCCCGCCGCGCTCCAGGGCACTGCGGCTGGCGACGCTGCGGGCGAACACCCAGGGTTGGCCATGGCCGCGCAGGTACACCTCGCGCACCCAGCCTTCGGCACCGGCGGCGATGCCCAGTGCCTGGCATTCGTCATCGCGCAGCGGCTGCCAGCCCTCGAATAGCGGCGTGACGGAGAAGTGATCGTTGGACAGGCGGGTCAGGCGACGGGTCAGCGAGCCCTCGTCGAACAGCCAGTGAAGGGTGGGCTGGTCGATGTCGGTCGCCAGCCGTGAATACGGCAGCCACGCGACAGCGGCTGCTTGCGGGGATTCGTACGACACGTCGGTCTGCTTGTTACAACCAGAGAGGCGGCGAGCTTAGCATGATTGCCCGGACTGCTTGCATACTGCTGACAGGGCCGCTACAAAGCCCCACGAATTGCCCGCAGGCTTCGTCGCGGGTAAACCCGTTCCCACAGGCTACGCAGTCGCTGTAGGAGCGGGTTCACCCGCGAAGAGGCCATCAGCAGCAACACAAAGCTCCAGCTTGAACCGAGGAAAAAGACCTGATGAAGAAGTGGCAATGTATTGTCTGTGGCCTGATCTACGACGAAGCCGAAGGCTGGCCCGACGACGGCATCGCCCCCGGCACACGCTGGGAAGACGTGCCTGAAGACTGGCTGTGCCCCGACTGCGGCGTGGGCAAGAGCGACTTTGAAATGATCTCCATCGGCTAATCGAGGAAAGCACGACATGACGTCCCCTGTGGTAATCATCGGTACCGGCCTTGCGGGCTACAACCTGGCCCGTGAATTTCGCAAGCTCGATGCGCAGACGCCGCTGCTGCTGATCACCGCCGATGACGGTCGTTCCTACTCCAAGCCCATGCTGTCCACCGGCTTTGCCAAGCAGAAGGACGCCGACGGCCTGTGCATGGCCGAGCCGGGCGCCATGGCCGAGCAACTGAATGCCGAGATTCGCACCCATACCCGCATCAGCGGCATCGACCCGGGCCACAAGCGCTTGTGGATAGGTGAAGAGGCAGTGGAATACCGCGATCTGGTGCTGGCCTGGGGTGCGCAGACGGTGCAGGTGCCGATCGAAGGTGATGGCGGCGATCGGGTGTTCCCGATCAATGATCTGGAAGATTACGCGCGCTTCCGTGCTGCTGCCGTCGGCAAACAGCGCGTGCTGATCCTCGGTGCCGGCCTGATCGGCTGCGAATTCGCCAACGACATGAGCCTGGGCGGCTTCCAGGTCGATGTGGTGGCGCCGTGCGAGCAAGTCATGCCGACCCTGCTGCACCCGGCCGCTGCCACTGCCGTGCAGGCCGGGCTGGAAGGCCTGGGCGTGCGCTTTCACCTCGGCCCGGTACTGACCCGCCTGCAGCAGGTAGCCCAGGGCCTGGAGGCGCACCTGTCCGACGGCAGCGTGATCGCCTGCGACCTGGTGGTTTCGGCCATCGGCCTGCGCCCGCGCACCGACCTGGCTGCCGCCGCTGGCCTACAGACCAACCGCGGCGTTTGCGTGGACCGCCAGTTGCGCACGTCCCACGCCAACATCTTTGCCCTTGGCGACTGTGCCGAAGTCGATGGCATCAACCTGCTCTATGTGATGCCGCTGATGAGCTGTGCCCGGGCCCTGGCGCAAACCCTGGCCGGCAAGCCGACAACGGTCGCCTACGGGCCGATGCCGATCACCGTGAAAACCCCGGCCTGTCCGCTGGTGGTCTCGCCGCCGCCCCAAGGCCACGAAGGCACCTGGCAGGTAGAGGGGCAGGGCAGTGACCTCAAGGTGCTCTGCCTTGATGCAGAGGGCACGCTGCTGGGCTACGCCCTCACCGGGGCGGCCGTGATGGAAAAGCTGGCCCTGAATCGCCAGCTGCCGGCCGTTATGGCGTAAATAGCTGGCGTTCTGTCGGATTTATCCTGTTGTTGCTTGCACAATGGCCGCCCAGATACTGGCGCGGCCCCTGTGCACGTGCCATCCTCACTTCCGTCTGCCGCAGATTAGAGCCTGCGGTGCCTTGAGCGCTGCTCCCAGGGCAGCACGGCATAACAACAAGAATTCCGTCAAAGAGGCTTCACTATGCGCAAACCAGAACTCGCCGCCGTCATCGCCGAAAAGGCCGATCTGACCAAGGAAAAGGCCAATCAGGTTTTGAACGCGATTCTCGACAGCATCACGGGTGCCCTGGACAAGGACACCGTGACCCTGGTCGGTTTCGGCACCTTCGAAAAACGTCATCGCGGTGCGCGTACCGGCAAGAACCCGCAAACCGGTGAACCGGTCAAGATCAAGGCCAGCAATACCGTGGCTTTCAAGCCAGGCAAGAATTTGCGCGACAGCGTCAACGCCCCCGTCAAGCCGGCCAAGAAAGGCAAGTGATCGCTCCCTGACAACCCCAGTGTCAGCCAAGCGGGCGCCTCAGGGCGCCCGTTGTGCTTTCTGCAGGCAAAATGTTTCGAACTTGCATAAATAGTTCTGGAAAAGGATAGACTGCGCGCCTTAGTCACTTTTAATTCGAGGCGCGTTGATGAAGTTCCGCTTTCTTCTCTGGGCCATGGGGCTGTTGATGGCCAGGGCCAGCCGCAACAACCCGGCTTTCCAGCAGCAGCTCAAGGGCAAGGACCTGGTGTTCCAGATGCAGACCCTGGACGGCAAGGTCGCCCGGCACTTCATAGTCAACAACGAACGCATCAGCAGCAAGGGCGGTGCGCACCCGCAGCCAGCGTTCGCCATCGCCTTCAAGGACGCTGCCTATGGTTTCACCACCATGCAGGCAGGTAACAAGCAACTGGCGTTCATGCAGGGGATTCAGGACAAGCACATCCAGATCAAGGGCAACCCGGCGCTGGTGATGTGGTTCCAGGGGTTGATGAAGTACCTGAAGCCGAAGAAGAAGGGCTGAAACTCAATAGGCCTGCTGACTCATACCCTGTGGGAGCGGGTTTACCCGCGAACACCGGCAACGCCGGTGCCATGCACCGCGTCGCGATCTTCGCGGGTAAACCCGCTCCCACAGGGGCCAATCATGTCAGTGAGGTGCGTGGAACTGCGAAGCCAGCTCACGCAGCAGGCTCTCTGCCTCGAGCACCTTGTTCACCACATCCTCGGCCTTTTCCCGGGTAATCCCCAGCCGTTCCAGCAATTCGTCTGGAATCTCCTGCTGTGGCCCCGAGCCAATCCCCCGCGAGCGTAGCAATCGTGTAGCCAGGCACACCAGGTTGGGGAACGCAGAAAACTCGCCGTCATAGGCCGGGTCGTGCTGGAAGCGCAGTGCGGCAGACAGTTCTTCCGGCATGTCCCACAGCTTCATCAACCAGGCACCGATCTGCTCGCGGCTGATGCCCAGCAGGTGTTGTTCCACATAGGTGTGGCACAGGTGCGGGTTGACCTCCAGGTGGCGGCAGATCAGCGAGAAGTGCGGCGGGAAAACGTGCGCCAACAGCAGGTAGCCAAAGTTGTGCAGCAGCCCGGCCAGGTAGGTCAGGCCGGCCTCAGGGCGCTCGGCCCGTGGCATGGCGCGGGTCAGGCCTTCGATGATCGCGGCGGTGTAGATCGACTGCTGCCAGTACGGCGTGGCTTGCTGCGGGTGGTCTTTCGGCAGGCTTAGGGTCTTGCCCAGCGCCAGGCCCAGGGCCAGGTTGATCACCAGGTCGAAGCCCAGCACACGCACGATGGCGTCTTCCACCGAGCGGATCTTGCCAGGTGAGGCGTAGTAGGGCGATGCCGCCCAACTCACCACCTGTGCCGCCAGCGCCGGGTCGGTTTCGACCACGCCGGTGATATCGTCGATGCTGGCGTTGGGGTCTACCCGTAGCTTGATGATCTTTTGCGCGGTGTCGGCCAGCGGCGGGATTTCGATGGTTTCTTCCAGGCGCTTCTGGATGCGCCGGGCAGTGAAGGCCTGGACGGCGTTGGTGATTTCCCGGGTGTCATCATCGGGGCGGTCGAGGTTGGGGCTGATTGCCTCGACTTCCTGGCCGAAGCTGCTGGCGCTGGCCTTGACCAGCATGCGCTTGAAGTGCGCGCGTTCGATTTCCAGCAGCAGGCCGGCTTCGCCAGACTGGATAAACACGGTTTCGGCGTCGAGCAGGCTCTTTTCGTACTGGCACGGCGAGCTGGTCAGCGCCGGAATGCCTGGCAGGGCCTTGAGCTGGTGCTTGTCCAGCATCTGCTTCAGGCGCGGCACCGACACCGCAGTGAGCTTGCGACCGGTCAGTTCGGCCAGGCGGTTGAGGTCCAGCAGCTGGCTCTGCGGGAATAGCACCATCAGGGCGCCGACCTCGTCGTCGAGCAGCACGGCCTGTACCCGCGACGCTGCCGGCAGGTGCGGATGTTCGACCACCTCGCGGTAGGCCACGCCGAGTTTGTCGAGCAGCAGCCGGATGACCGAGGGAGCGTGTGGGGTTGCGGTGTCCAGGGCAACTTCAGTCATGGTCCGTATCCACTGATTCCTTTAAACGCGAAGTATAACCAGCCTCTGGGCAAATCTGGATCCATTATGGGACCAGCGTCACACTTGGCCATATTGCTGGCCATGACGCAGCCAGCGATCGAGCAGCGGGCTGACGTGCTCCGGCCAGCGTGCGATCAGGGCCTGGGCGGCGTCGCGCACGGCCGGCAGCAGGTCGGCGTCACGCATCAGGTCGGCGACCTTGAACTGCAAAAGGCCTGTCTGGCGGGTGCCGAGCATCTCGCCCGGGCCACGCAGCTCCAGGTCCTTTTCGGCGATGATGAAGCCGTCGTTGGTTTCCCGCATGATCCCTAGCCGCTCGCGGCCGATCTGCGACAGTGGTGGGTGGTACAGCAGCACGCAATGGCTGACGGCGCTGCCCCGGCCAACCCGGCCACGCAACTGGTGCAGCTGTGCCAGGCCCAGGCGCTCTGGGTTCTCGATGATCATCAGGCTGGCGTTGGGCACATCCACGCCCACCTCGATGACCGTGGTGGCGACCAGCAACTGTAGGTTGCCGGCCTTGAACTCAGCCATGATCTCAGCCTTTTCCACCGGCTTCATGCGCCCGTGGATCAGCCCTACCCGCAGCTCGCCCAGGGCGCTGCCCAGCTCCTCGTAGGTGCTTTCGGCGGCCTGGCAGGTAAGCTCTTCGGATTCTTCGATCAGTGTGCACACCCAGTAGGCCTGGCGCCCTTCGGCGCAAGCGGCGCGCACCCGCTCGACCACTTCGAAGCGGCGGCTATCGGCCACCAGCACGGTGTTCACCGGGGTGCGTCCGGGAGGCAGCTCGTCGAGCACCGAGGTGTCCAGGTCGGCGTAGGCGCTCATGGCCAAGGTGCGCGGAATGGGTGTGGCGGTCATGATCAGCTGGTGCGGGCACAATTCCCCGGCCACGCCCTTCTTGCGCAGGGCCAGGCGTTGCTGCACGCCAAAACGGTGTTGTTCATCGATGATCGCCAGGGCCAGGTGCTTGAACTTCACCTCTTCCTGGAACAGCGCATGGGTGCCGACCACCATTGGCGCGCCATTGGCGATCTGCTCCAGGGCGGCTGCCCGGGCTTTGCCCTTTAGCTTGCCGGCCAGCCACGCGACTTCGATGCCCAGCGGTTCGAGCCAGCGCTTGAAGGTAATGAAGTGCTGTTCGGCGAGGATCTCGGTGGGCGCCATCAGGGCCACCTGGTAGCCGGCCTCCAGGGCCTGTAGCGCGGCCAGGGCGGCGACCACGGTCTTGCCGGCACCCACATCGCCCTGCACCAGGCGCATCATTGGCTCATGCTGGCTGAGGTCGTAGGCAATTTCGTTGGCCACCCGCTGCTGCGCGCCGGTCGGCTGGAAGCCCAGGTTGGCCAGGTACTGCGCCTGCAGGCGCTGGGCCTTGGGCAGCACTGGCGCGCGCAGGCTACGCAGGCTTTCACGCAGGCGTTGCTGCGACAACTGGTGGGTCAGCAGCTCTTCGAAGGCCAGGCGGTGCTGGGCCCAGTGCTGACCTTCGGCAAGCTCGTCGAGGTCGGCGTCGGCCGGCGGGTTGTGCAGGTAGCGGATGGCATCGTCCAGCGGCGCCAGCTGGTAGTCCCGGGCCAGTTCGTCGGGCAGCCAGTCCGGCAGGCTGCGCGGGCCCAGCAGGCCCAGGCTCTGCTGACAAAGCAGCCGCAGGCGTTGCTGGGTAAGGCCTTCGGTGGACGGATAGATCGGCGTCAGGGTCTGCTCGACCGGTGGCGGCGGTTCGTCGCCGTTCAGCGCCCGGTATTCCGGGTGGTAGATTTCCAGGCCCGAAGCGCCGGGGCGTGCTTCGCCGTAGCAGCGCAGGTGGGTGCCACGCTTGAGGCCTTCCTTCTGCGCGTTGCTGAAGTGGTAGAAGCGCAGGCTCAGCACACCGCTGCCGTCACCCAGGCGCACCACCAGGCTGCGGCGCTTGCCCATGGTCACGTCGGCGCCGCTGACCACGCCCTCAATCACCGCGTCCTGGCCAGGGCGCAGTTGACCGATCGGCACCACGCGGGTGCGGTCCTGGTAGCGCAGGGGGAGGTGGAACAGCACGTCCTGCAGGTTCTCCAGGCCGACCTTGGCGAGCTTCTCCGCCATGGCCTCGCCAACCCCCTTGAGTACCGTCACCGGGACCTTCGACAGCTCACTCATGACTCAGGCCGGTTGTTCCGCAGGGGCTTTGGCGACCGAGCACAGGCGGATCGAGTCGGCGAGGATCTCGATGGCCTTCGGCCGCGGGAAGCTGGCGCGCCAGGCGATGGCTACGGTGCGGAATGGTGCCGGTGCGGTCAGTGGGCGAACCTCGATGACACCGGGGGCGTAGTGGTGGCTGTGCACCGCCGACAGCGGCAGGATCGACACGCCAAGGCCCGAGGCCACCATGTGACGGATGGTTTCCAGCGAGCTGGACTCCACCGTGGTGTGCTTGGAGCCTTCACCGCCCTTGTTCAGCGTTGGACAGGCCTCCAGTACCTGGTCGCGGAAGCAGTGGCCTTCACCGAGCAGCAACAGGCTCTTGTCGTTGAGCATGGCGGTGTCGATGGTCTTTTTCGCTGTCCACGGGTGGTCAGCCGGCATCAGGGCGCAGAACGGCTCATCGTACAGCGGCAGGGTCAGCACGTCGGCTTCGTTGAACGGCAGGGCGATGATCACCGCGTCCAGTTCGCCGTTGCGCAGCTTTTCGCGCAGTACGTGGGTGAAGTTCTCTTCGATGTAGAGCGGCATCTGCGGTGCCACGCGGTGCAGCTGCGGAATCAGGTGCGGGAACAGGTACGGGCCGACGGTATAGATGGCACCGACCTTGAGCGGGGCGGTCAGCTGGTTCTTGCCGGCCTGGGCCAGCTCGCGAATGCCTTGGGCCTGCTCCAGTACCTTCTGCGCCTGGGCGACGATGCTTTCGCCGACTGGGGTCAGGCGGACCGCGCTCTTGCTGCGCTCGAAGATCAACACGCCAAGCTCATCCTCGAGCTTCTTCACACCGACCGACAGGGTCGGCTGGCTCACGTGGCAGCGTTCGGCGGCATGCCCGAAATGCTGTTCCTGGGCGAGTGTGACGATGTAGCGTAATTCTGTGAGGGTCATAACGTGCGTCCATGAAGTTGCGAGCCCAGCATAGCGACTGCAATCGATAGACGCACGTTATCAGACTTGCCGATTTGTGACAGAAACAAAAGTCTCAGCGGCGGTCCAGCGAGTAGACGAACGGGGCCACGACTTCGATCGTGCCATTGTTCAGCAACTCGGGTGGCGGCTTGGGTACCGTGCCGGCCCGACGGATCATTTCCAGGGTCGCCCGGTCCAGAGCGGCACTACCCGAACCTCCGGCCATGGAGTACGACACCACCTTGCCTTCGGCGTCGACCACGAAACGTAAGCGGTTTATGCCCTGCAGCCCGCGACGGCGCGCGTCTTCCGGGTAACGCTTGTACTTGGCCAGGTGACGCAGCAGGTCGCTCTGCCAGGTCGGCAGGGCTTTGCTGTTGGACGCAATGCTCGGTGCCGGTGCCGCGGACTTCTGCGGTGGCGTGTTGCTGGGCGGTGCGTCTACCGTTTGTTCGGTCGGCGGTGCTTCCTTCGGCGGCTCAGGCTTTTTCTCGGGCTTGGGCGGCTGTGGCTTGGCCTTTGGCTTGGGCGGCTTGGGAATGGCGATCTTGGGCTTGGGTGCCTCGGCCAGCTTCGGCAGTGGCGGTTCCTCGACCGGTGCCGGTGGCTGCGGCGCCGCTTTCGGGGGCGGTGGTGGCGCAGGCTCCGGCAACGGCGCCAGCTCGACCATCATGGCTGCCGGTGGCAGTTCGATGGCCTGGGGCACCGACCAGTTGAGCGTCAGCAGCACGGCGACCACGTGCACGCCCAGCACGATCGCCAGGCTGCCACCGTAGCGCGCCATGTTCGAGCGCGTTCTTGTCATTTCTTGGCTGCCGTCTCTAGACCTACCAGACCGACTTTCAGGTAGCCGGCCGCGCGCATGTTGTTCATCACTTCCATCAGGTCACCGTAATCCACGCCTTTGTCAGCCTGGAAGAAGATGGTGGTTTCCTTGTCGCCCTTGGTCTTGGCATCGAGCATCGGGCCAAGCTGGTCGGGGGCAGGGACCTGATCGTCACCGACGTACAGCTTCTGGTCGGCCTTGACGCTGACGAACACCGGTTTCTCGGGCCTCGGCGCCGGCTTGGCGGTCGAGGCCGGCAGGTCGACCTTGATGTCGACCGTGGCCAAGGGGGCTGCGACCATGAAAATGATCAGCAGCACCAGCATCACGTCGATGAACGGCGTAACGTTGATTTCGTGGTTCTCGGCGAGGTCGTCGCCACCTTCGTTGAGATGCAGGCCCATGGCTTACCCCACTTTCACCATGTGCGGGGCAACACGCTCGCTGCCCTGGTGGTCCAGATCACGGCTGACCAGCAGCAGCACCTGGGCGGAGGCGTCGGACACCTGGGCCTTGTAGCCGGCGATGGAGCGGGCGAAGACGTTGTAGATGACCACGGCCGGAATTGCGGCGACCAGACCCAGGGCGGTGGCCAACAGGGCTTCGGCGATACCTGGGGCAACCACGGCCAGGTTGGTGGTCTGGGTCTTGGCGATGCCGATGAAGCTGTTCATGATGCCCCATACGGTACCGAACAGGCCGACGAATGGCGCAGTGGAGCCGATGGTGGCGAGTACGCCGGTGCCGCTGCTCATGGTGCGACCGCTGGCGTGTACCAGGCGCTCCAGGCGGAAGCTGACGCGCTCCTTGATGCCCTCTTTTTCGCGGGCGTTGGCCGATAGGCGCATCTCTTCGAGTGCGTCGTGGACCAGGGTGTGGGCCAGGGTGCCTTCCTTGTTGGAAACGTCGCTGGCTTCCTTGAGGCTGGCGGATTTCTTCAGCAGGGCGATTTCACCACGCAGGCGACGCTTGGCGCCCATCAGCTCGAAGCCTTTGGCAATCCAGATGGTCCAGGTGATGATGGAGGCGATGGCCAGGCCGATCATCACCGCCTTCACCACCACGTCGGCGTTCTTGTACATGCCCCAAGGGGACAGGTCGTGGGCCATGCCCAGCGAGGTGTCTTCAACCAGAGCCTCGACGCTCGGGTCTGCAGCGACCGGGGCATCAACCGGGGTGGCGGCAACTGCACCGCCAGCCGGTGCTGCGGCTGGAGCAACTGCCGGAGCAGCCGGTGCGGTAGCGGCAGCAGGCGCGGCAGCATTGGCGGTTGGCTCATCGGCCATGGCCACCGGGGCCAGCACCAGGCTGAGTGTCAGCGCGGCGATGGCGCGCCAGGCGCGCGACGGGGTTGGCGAAGCGGAAGGTTGAGTACGTGTCATGCTGGCCGGACCTGATGAAGAATGAAGTTAACGTTCTCCAAGGCCTCGAGGTAGGCCGAGAACAATTTGGCGGCCATTATTGCAAGTAATTCTTGTTAACAAAAGTAATCTTGTTGCTTTTTTCGCCTATGGTCTAGCCATCCATCGTGTAGCGTGGTCGGGCTGATCAATTGGTCTAGGGAGTTTAGAGATGTCAGACCTTTCCGTGATGGTGGTGGGATGTGGTGATGTAGGCGGGCGTCTTGCCCGGCAGATGCTTGCGCGCGGCTGGCAGGTGAGCGGCCTGCGTCGCTCGGTCGGGCAGTTGCCTGCGGGGGTCGTGCCGGTGGCAGCGGACTTGTCCGAGCCATCGATTCCCGACACCTGGCCGCAGCGCGCGCCGGACTACCTGGTGTATTGCGTGGCGGCCAGCCAGCACGACGAAGCGGGTTACCAGGCAGCCTATGTCGACGGTTTGCGCCATGTGCTGGGTTGGCTGGCCGAGCGCGGGCAATGCCCACGACGGCTGCTGTTCGTGTCCAGCAGCAGCGTGTATGCACAGAAGGACGGCGAATGGATCGAAGAAGGCGCGGCCACCGAGCCTGAAGGTTATTCCGGGCGGTTGATGCTGGAGGCTGAGCGGCTGGCGCTGGCCAGCGGCATCCCGGCCAGCGTGGTGCGCCTGACCGGCATCTATGGCCCCGGCCGCGAGTGGCTGCTCAGTCAGGTGCGCCAGGGCTATCGCGTGGCCGAGGAGCCACCGCTGTATGGCAACCGCATCCATGCTGAGGATGCTGCCAGCCTGTTGGCGTTCCTGTTGCAGGCCGATGCCGACGGCAAGGTGCTCGACGACTGCTACATCGGCGTCGACGACGACCCGGCGCCGCTGGCCGATGTGGTGGCCTGGCTGCGGGCGTACATGGGGGTAACCGAGTGGTCGGATGAGCAGCGGGTGCGGCGTACCGGCAGCAAGCGCTGCAGTAATGCCCGGGCGCGGGCGTTGGGCTGGGCGCCGGTGTATCCGAGTTACAGGGAAGGCTATGCCGCAATCCTGAAAGGCGTGCGCTGAGTCTACCGGCCTCTTCGCGGGTAAACCCGCTCCCACAGGTGCTCCGCTGGATTCAAGCCTGGCGGTGTGCCTGTGGGAGCGGGTTTACCCGCGAAGAGGCCGGTGAGTTCGACCACGATTTCAGCAGGCTTCAGTCCAGTTCCAGCACCCACTGGCGCTTGCCGGCCGCCAACACTGGCATTTCATCCGGCTGCGCACGGTTCACCGCCTGGAAGATCTCCAGCTTGTCGCCATCGCGCTTGAGGATGAACGGCGCGCCACGCTGGTTGCGCTCCAGCCACAGGCTGTCATTGCTGCCACCCATGGTCGCGCAATCACCCGCCAGGCACAGGGCGAAACGGTCTGGCCCTGGCAGGCCGGTGACATTGCCGGTGTCGCCGAAGCGCACGCTGGCACCTTTGCCCTGGCCTTCGACGATCTTCCAGTTGCCGCCCAGGTAGGCCTGGTAAAGCGCCTTCTCGAAGCTGCCGCCTAGCGGTGCATTTGCTACAGGTGGTGATTTGACGCGCACGAAAGTCTGTTCACCCAAGGTTGGGTTTGCCACTTTCAATTCGTCGCCACGCAGCGTCAATCGGGCAGGTTCTGCACCGTCGGTACTAATCTGCCATTGGTCTTCATTGATGATCAGTTGACCATCCGCGCCTTCGAAGCCGTTACTGAAGCTCGCTTTCTGGCTTGCAACGTCCAGCTTCCATTCGAGCTCAATGCCGTGTTTGTTCAGGGTTTGAGTAACGCGGCCGCTTTCGACCACCTCATCGATGGCTTTCTGGTTGATCCAGGTGCCGTTCAGGTCTTCAGGTTTGTGGCTGGCGCAGCCGCCCAGAAGCAGGGCTGCCAGCGCGAGGGGCAGTGCTTGACGCATGACGGGGTAACCTTGCAGAGAAGGGAAGGTGACGGGCAGGGCGCCCGTCACCGGGGCATCATTCGATGACCAGAATGGCGTCCATTTCGACCTGGGCGCCTTTCGGCAGCGCGGCAACACCGATGGCGGCGCGGGCCGGGTAAGGCTGCTCGAAGTAGCGGCCCATCACCTCGTTGACCTTGGCGAAGTGGCTCAGGTCGGTGAGGAAGATGTTCAGCTTGACGATGTCCTTGAACGAACCGCCAGCGGCTTCAGCCACGGCCTTGAGGTTCTCGAACACCTGTACGGTCTGGGCTTCGAAGCCTTCGACCAGCTCCATGGTCTTCGGGTCCAGCGGGATCTGGCCCGACATGTACACGGTGTTGCCGGCCTTGATCGCCTGCGAGTAGGTGCCGATGGCGGCAGGGGCCTTGTCGCTGTTGATGACGGTCTTGCTCATGATGACTCCTTGCGGTTGGCGGACTACGTACGCATGCGGGTGATGCGGACCACACCGGTCAGGGTACGCAGCTTCTTGATCACACGCGCCAGGTGCACGCGGTCGTGCACGCTGACCACCAGTTGGACCACGCTGATACGGCCGTCGCGTTCGTCCATGCTGATCTTCTCGATGTTGCCGTCGGCGGCGTTGACACTGCTGGCCAGCAGGGCAATCAGGCCGCGCTGGTGCTCCAGTTCGACACGCAACTCGACATTGAACTCACCGGTGATGTCCTTGGCCCAGGAGAGTTGTACGCACTTTTCCGGGTTGTGGCGGATTTCACTGATGTTGCGGCAGTTTTCCAGGTGCACGACCATGCCCTTGCCGGCTGACAGGTGGCCGACGATCGGATCGCCCGGGATCGGTGTGCAGCACTTGGCGTAGCTCAGCACCAGCCCTTCGGTACCACGAATCGCCAGCGGACCTTCCGGTGCCGGCAGCTGCTCGCCTTCGGCCGACAGCAGGCGGCGCGCGACCACGTAGGCCATGCGGTTGCCCAGGCCGATGTCTTCGAGCAGGTCTTCGATCAGCTCCAGGCGGTACTCGGCGAGAATGGCCTGGATACGCTCCTGGGGGATCATTTCCAGGCTGCTGTCGAAGCCGGTGAGCACCTTGTTCAGCAGGCGTTCGCCCAGGCTGATGGACTCGGAGCGACGCTGCTGCTTGAGCGCGTGGCGGATGTGCGTGCGCGCCTTGCCGGTAACCACGAAGTTGAGCCAGGCCGGGTTCGGCCGCGCGCCCGGGGCGCTGACGATTTCCACTGTCGAGCCGCTTTGCAGCGGTTCGGACAGCGGCGCCAGGCGGCGGTTGATGCGGCAGGCGATGCAGCTGTTGCCGACGTCGGTGTGCACCGCGTAGGCGAAGTCGACGGCCGTGGAGCCTTTGGGCAGTTCCATGATGCGGCCTTTGGGCGTGAACACGTAGACCTCGTCCGGGAACAGGTCGATCTTCACGCTCTCGATGAATTCCAGCGAGTTGCCGGCACGTTGCTGCAGCTCGAGGATGCCCTTGACCCACTGGCGGGCGCGGGCGTGGCTGCCCTTGGGTTGCTCGTCGTCGTTGGACTTGTACAGCCAGTGCGCGGCAATGCCGTTGTTGGCCATCTCTTCCATCTCGCGGGTGCGGATCTGGATTTCGATGGGCACGCCGTGCATGCCGAACAGCGTGGTGTGCAACGACTGGTAGCCGTTGGCCTTGGGGATCGCGATGTAATCCTTGAAGCGACCGGGCAGCGGCTTGTAGAGGTTGTGCACCGCACCGAGTACGCGGTAGCAGGTATCGACCTTGTCCACGACGATGCGGAAGGCGTACACGTCCATGATCTCGTTGAAGGCGCGGCGCTTGCCGCGCATCTTCTTGTAGATGCCATAGAGGTGTTTCTGCCGGCCACTGACTTCGCCCTCGATGCCGTCGGCGGCCAGGCAGTTGGCCAGCGAATGTTCGATCTTGGCGACGATCTCCTTGCGGTTGCCGCGTGCGCTTTTCACCGCGCGGTGGATCAGCGACGAACGCATCGGGTGCATGGCCTTGAAGCCGAGGTCCTCGAACTCAACGCGCACGGTGTGCATGCCCAGGCGGTTGGCAATGGGGGCGTAGATCTCGAGGGTTTCCTTGGCGATGCGCCGGCGTTTTTCGCCGGACAGCACTTCCAGGGTGCGCATGTTGTGCAGGCGGTCGGCCAGCTTGACCAGGATCACGCGGATATCGCGGGCCATGGCCATGGCCATCTTCTGGAAGTTTTCGGCTTGCGCCTCGGCCTTGGTCTCGAAGTTCATCTGGGTCAGCTTGCTGACCCCATCGACCAGTTCGGCCACGGTCTCGCCAAACTGCTGGCTGAGGGCTTCCTTGGCGATGCCGGTATCTTCGATCACGTCGTGCAGCATGGCCGCCATCAGGCTCTGATGGTCCATGTGCATGTCGGCGAGGATGCTGGCCACGGCCAGCGGGTGGGTCACGTAGGGCTCGCCACTGCGGCGGCGCTGCCCATCGTGGGCCTGTTCGGCGTAGAAATAGGCGCGCCGGACCAGGTTGACCTGTTCGGGGCCAAGGTAGGTCGACAGCCGTTCGGCCAAGGCTTCTATACCCGGCATGGGTTCACCTCCTGCCGAGGAAGGGGGCCTTGCGCCGTGCGACGTCGACCTGGCATCAATCAGACAGCCTCGTTGTTCTCGTCCTCGAACGCGGCGAACACCGGATCCTCGGTGACGATCTCTTCAGCGGCGATGAACTCGTTGGTGACGATGCCTTCGGCGATTTCACGCAGGGCAACAACGGTCGGCTTGTCGTTTTCCCACGCAACGCGTGGCTCTTTGCCGCCGGTCGCCAGCTGGCGAGCGCGCTTGGTCGAGAGCATGACCAGCTCAAAGCGGTTATCCACGTGTTCCAGGCAGTCTTCAACAGTTACGCGGGCCATGGTCTTCCTCAGTAGCAATTGCGGTGGGCGTGCAGCCCGATAATGGGCAGGCGGACTCGATAGTTTAAAAAATCACCAGCCAATAGGGAAGCGCTGTTTTGTCGGGTGGTTACCCTCAAGCCCTGTGTTGCCTTCTTCGCGGCTAAAGCCGCTCCCACAGGGACCGCATTGCCCTCAGGTTCATCACCGCACCCTGTGGGAGCGGCTTCAGCCGCGAAAGGGCCGGAACAGACACCCTATCGCTTGAACCTGACGATAACCTCAGAGCATCGCGTCACGCAACCGCGGGGTCAGTTCCTCGAACAAGGTCTGCACCGAGCGCAACGCCCGGCAGTCCGGCCGGGTCAGCAGCCACAGCTGGGTGTCGCAACCCGGCAGCGGCCCGCTCAGCGCATCCACCCCGGGCAGAGCATGCACCATGTAGTCCGGCAGCGCTGCCACGCCGAGCCCGGCCGTGACCAGTTGAGCGATGGTCGACATGCCGCTGCACTGGTAGCGCGGGCTCAACCCCGGGTGCTGCTGGTTGCGCCAGACCACCGTAGGGTGGTCCTGCATCGAGTCGTCGGGGGCGATCCACGGCACGCTGGCAGGCGACTCGGCCAGACGTTCGCGCCACTGCGGCTGGCCGCAGACCACGTAGGAGGTGGACCCCAGGTTGCGGCCCACCAGGTGCTCCGGTGGCGTGTTAGTCAGGCGCAGGGCAATGTCGGCATCGCGCCGGCTGAGGTTGGCGAATGTGTTGGAAGTGCCCATCTCCAGCGACAAGGCCGGGTAGTTGGGCATGAATTCGGCCAGCGCCGGCAGCAGCAGGCTGTGCATCACCGCTTCGGTACAGGTCAGTCGTACCGTGCCGCTTACAACCTGCTCGCCACTGGTCATGGCGATGCGCGCCGCCTCCAGCGCCTGCTCGGCGCGTTCGGCCTGCTCGGCCAGGGCCTGGGCGGTGTCGGTCGGCAGGTAGCCTTTGCGGCTCTTGACGAACAAGGCGGTGCCCAGCGCCGACTCCAGCCGGCGGATCGAGCGGAACACCGTCGAAACATCGACCTTGAGCAACTCGGCAGCCTTGGCCAGCGAGCGGCCACGTTCCAGGGCCAGGACCAGGGAGAGGTCGGCATGGGTAATCTGATATTGCATTGGTGCACGCTCTGCTTGCCGAATTGCCAATGTCTGTTGCGTTTTGGCCATTTTATAGTGAAACGGCCCCCGGGAATCAATGCGCCCGGTCGGGTAACCAATCCCCACGATGGGAAAGTGAAAAGAACAACAGCTGCAACCATCGTCGCCCGTGAGGCGCCAGCCGTATCCCCCACATCGCCGCAGCAAATCAAAGGATGTACAGCCATGACGTCGGTAACCCCGTGCGCCAGTTCTTCCAGCGAGATGAATGACTTCCTCCAGGCCCATCCGGACACGCAGTACGTCGACCTGCTGATCTCCGACATGAACGGCGTGGTACGTGGCAAGCGCATCGAGCGGGCCAGCCTGCACAAGGTGTACGAGAAGGGCATCAACCTGCCGGCATCGTTGTTCGCCCTGGACATCAACGGGTCCACCGTCGAGAGCACCGGCCTTGGCCTGGACATCGGCGATGCCGACCGCATCTGCTTCCCGATCCCCGGCACGCTGTCGGACGAGCCGTGGCAGAAGCGGCCCACCGCCCAGCTGCTGATGACCATGCACGAACTGGATGGCCAGCCGTTCTTCGCCGACCCGCGCGAAGTACTGCGCCAGGTGGTGAGCAAGTTCGATGACCTGGGCCTGGATATCTGCGCCGCGTTCGAGCTGGAGTTCTACCTGATCGACCAGGATAACCTCAACGGTCGCCCGCAGCCGCCGCGCTCGCCGATTTCCGGCAAACGCCCGCAGTCGACCCAGGTGTACCTGATCGACGACCTCGATGAATATGCCGACTGCCTGCAGGACATGCTCGAAGCGGCCAAGGAGCAAGGCCTGCCCGCCGACGCCATCGTCAAGGAAAGCGCCCCGGCACAGTTCGAGGTCAACCTGCACCACGTGGCTGACCCGCTGAAGGCCTGCGACTACGCGATCCTGCTCAAGCGCCTGATCAAGAACGTTGCCTATGACCATGAGATGGACACCACCTTCATGGCCAAGCCCTACCCGGGCCAGGCAGGCAATGGCCTGCACGTGCACATTTCGTTGCTGGACAAGAAAACCGGCAAGAACATCTTCGCCAGTGACGACCCGCTGCAAAGCGACGCGCTGCGCCATGCCATCGGTGGTGTGCTGGAGACCATGCCGGCGTCGATGGCCTTCCTCTGCCCGAACATCAACTCCTACCGCCGCTTCGGCGCGCAGTTCTACGTGCCCAATGCGCCAAGCTGGGGCCTGGACAACCGCACCGTGGCCGTGCGCGTGCCCACCGATAGCAGCGATAACGTGCGCCTCGAGCACCGCGTGGCCGGTGCCGACGCCAACCCCTACCTGATGCTCGCGGCGATCCTCGCCGGTGTTCACCACGGCCTGACCAACCAGGTCGAGCCGCAGGCACCGATCGAAGGCAATTCCTACGAACAGCTGGAGCAGAGCCTGCCGAACAACCTGCGCGATGCCCTGCGCGCGCTGGACGACAGCGAAGTCCTCAACCAATACATCAGCCCGGATTACATCGATATCTTCGTGGCCTGCAAGGAAAGCGAACTGGCCGAGTTCGAAGTGTCGATTTCCGATCTCGAGTACAACTGGTACCTGCACACGGTGTAAGCCCATGAGCGCAAATGCGGTCCCCTTGATCGGTGTCAGCGCCTGCCGCCAGCAGGTGGGGAAGAACTCGTCGCATACGGTAGGCGACAAGTATGTCGAGGCGGCCGGCTTTGCCGGCTTGCCATTGATCTTGCCGGCCCGTGACGGGGGCAGCGACACGCAGGCGCTGCTGGCCCGTCTGCACGGCATTGTTTTTACCGGCTCACCTTCAAATATCGAACCGCATCATTACAATGGCGCCCCCAGCGCGGCGGGTACCCGGCACGATCTGGCACGCGATCGCCTGACCCTGCCACTGTTGCAGGCGGCCATTGCCGCCGGTGTGCCGGTGTTCTGTATTTGCCGTGGCTACCAGGAATTGAACGTGGCCCTGGGCGGCAGCCTGCACCAGCGCGTGCAGGAACTGCCCGGCTACCTGGACCACCGTGAACCAGAGGACGCACCTCTGGAGGTGCAATACGGCCCTCGTCACCTTGTCGGCATCGAGCCTGGCGGGTTGTTCGAGCGCCTGGGCCTGGCGGCGCAGTTCGAGGTCAACTCGCTGCACAGCCAGGGCATCGACCGTCTGGCCCCAGGCCTGCGCGTCGAGGCACGGGCCCCGGATGGCCTGATCGAAGCGGTGTCCATGCCTGCCGCGCCGGGCTTTGTGCTCGGCGTGCAGTGGCACCCGGAGTGGCGATTTACCGAAAACCCGGTCTCGTTGCGCCTGTTCCAGGCGTTTCGCGAGGCCTGTTTTGCTTATGCAAGACGGGAGGGCGCACGGCAGGAGGCACTCTGACGTCACCCGAAGGTCTCGGATGACTTGTTCCCGGCAGCAAGCTTTCAATGAGTGAAAGCGGGCCTTGTACGCAAGGCCTGTGAAAACAATTCCAAAATTTACGGCAAATACTCATGAGCAATTACACAGAAGCCGGCCGCCCACCCGACGTGGCGGCCGACGCGGGCAACACCCAGCGCAGCAAGGGCCTGGCCACCGGCCGGCTGGGCTTGCTGGCCAGCGTGGTGCTAGGCATTTCCACCATCGCCCCGGTCTACACACTGACCGGCGCCCTTGGGCCGACCGTGCGTGAAGTGGGCGCGCACCTGCCAGCGGTATTCATCGTCGGCTTCCTGCCGATGCTGTTGGTAGCCTTGGGCTACCGCGAACTGAACTCGGCGGAGCCGGACAGTGGTACTTCGTTTACCTGGTCGGCGCGTGCCTTCGGTCCGATGATCGGCTGGATCGGTGGCTGGGGCCTGGTGGTCGCCACCACCATCGTGTTGTCGAACCTGGCAGGGGTGGCGGTCGACTTCTTCTATCTGTTCCTTGGTCAGATTACCGGCAAGCATGAACTGGCGGCATTGGCCGACAACCTGCTCATCAACATAACCACCTGTTGCGTGTTCATCGCCCTGGCGGTGTGGATCTGCTGCCGTGGCATGACCACCACCATGACGGTGCAATATGGCTTGGTGGCCCTGCAGTTGCTGGTGCTGATCGGCTTTGCCTTTGCCGCTTTCGGCGAAACCACAGCGCCGCCACCGCTGGAATTCGATTTCGCCTGGTTCAACCCGTTCGGCGTCGAATCTTTCTCGGCCTTTGCCGCCGGGCTGTCTCTGTCGATCTTCATCTTCTGGGGCTGGGACGTGTGCCTGACTGTCAGCGAGGAATCGGTCGGCAGTGACGAGGTGCCGGGCAAGGCGGCCACCTGGACCGTGCTGCTGATCCTCGGCCTGTACCTGTTCACCGCCATTGCCACCCTGCAGTTTGCTGGTATCAGCGAACAGGGCCTGGGCCTGAACAACCCGCGCATCCAGGAAAACGTCTTCGCTCACCTGGCCGGCCCGGTCATGGGGCCGCTGGCGATCCTGATGTCCATCGCCGTGCTGGCCAGTACCGCGGCGTCGCTGCAGTCGACCTTCGTGTCGCCGGCGCGCACACTGTTGGCCATGGGTTACTACGGCGCGGTGCCGCAGAAGTTCGCCAGCGTCTGCCCACGTTCGCAGACCCCGCGTTACGCCACCATCTGCGCCGGCGTGGCCGCGGGCCTGTTCTACGTGACCATGCGCACCCTGAGCGAGAACGTGTTGGCGGATACCATCACTGCACTGGGCATGATGATCTGCTTCTACTATTCGCTGACGGCCTTCGCCTGTGTCTGGTACTTCCGCCACAGCCTGTTCGACAGCCTGCGCCACTTCCTGATGCGCGGCTTGTGCCCGCTGGTGGGTGGGGTGATCTTGTCGGTTATCTTCGTGCGTACCGCCATCGACAGCGCCTCGCCGGACTTCGGCAGCGGCTCGCATGTGGGCGGGCTGGGGCTGGTGTTCGTGATCGCCGCGATCATCTCGGTGCTGGGGATCGTGCTGATGATGCTGTCGCGGCTGCGCGCGCCGGCGTACTTCCTGGGGGCTACCCTGCGTCAGCAGGCTACCTTGCCATTGCAGGAATAAATGATTGGGGCTGCAAAGCAGCCCCATGGGTCTTTCAGGAGAGCAGTTCTTTCAGAAGCCCGCTGTTGCGCTGTTGCTGCTTCTTCAGCAGCAGGCGGTTCGAGCGGAACACTGCCTTCAAGTCCTCCAGCGCCTCGTCGAAGTCATCGTTGATGATCACGTAGTCATACTCGTCGTAGTGCACCATCTCGCTGACCGCTTCCTTCATGCGCCCGGCGATGATTTCTTCGCTGTCCTGCCCGCGGCCGTCCAGGCGCTCGCGCAGTGCCTGCTGGCTTGGTGGCAGGATGAACACCGACAAAGCCTGCGGCATCAGCTTGCGTACCTGCTGGGCGCCTTGCCAGTCGATTTCCAGGATCAGGTCGTAACCCTGGTTCAGGGTCTGCTGCATGGCGCTGCGCGAGGTGCCGTAGAAGTTGCCGAACACCTCGGCATGCTCCAGGAAGTCGCCTTGGTCGATCAGAGCCTTGAATTCCTCGTGGACGACGAAGTGGTAGTTCACCCCGTGCTGCTCACCCGGGCGCATGGCGCGGGTGGTGTGCGAGACCGAGACGCGGATTTGCGAGTCGTCCTGGGTCAGGGCAGTGACCAGGCTGGTCTTGCCGGCGCCCGAAGGGGCCGAAACGATGTAGAGAGTGCCGCTGCTGTGCTTCATGGTCGGGGTGGCCTTACTCGATGTTCTGTACTTGTTCACGCATCTGTTCGATCAATACCTTCAGGTTGACCGCCGCTTGCGTGCTGCGTGGGTCAAAGGCTTTGGAGCCGAGGGTGTTGGCCTCGCGGTTGAGTTCCTGCATCAGGAAGTCGAGGCGCCGCCCGGCAGCACCGCCACCCTTGAGCACGCGGCGCACTTCGGTGACGTGGGTGCTGAGGCGGTCGAGCTCCTCGGCCACGTCGCTCTTCTGGGCCAGTAGCACCATCTCCTGCTCCAGACGTTGCGGGTCGAGTTCGGCCTGCATATCGCCGAAGCGGTCGAGGATCTTCTGCCGCTGTGCTGCCAGCATCTGCGGCACCAGGGCGCGCAGGGTGGTGACTTCGCTGGCCATGTTGTCCAGGCGTTCGTTGATCAGCCGGGCCAGTTCCAGGCCTTCACGCTGACGCCCGGCCTTGAGCTCGGCCAGCGCCTCATCGAACAACGCCATGGCTTCGGTATTCAATGCCTGCGGATCGTTGGCGTCGGCCACCAACACGCCTGGCCAGGACAGCACCTCCAGCGGGTTCAGTGGTGCCGGCTGCTTGATCAGGCCGGCCACTTCCTCGGCGGCGGCAACCAGCTGCGCGGCGCGCTCGCGGTCCACCTTCAGCAGTTTGCCGTTGCTGTCTTCGTTGAGGCGCAAGGTGCATTCTACCTTGCCCCGCGACAGGCCTTGGCGCAGCCCTTCACGCACGGCGCCTTCGAGGTCGCGCAGGGCCTCGGGCAGGCGCAGGTGCGGCTCCAGGTAACGGTGGTTGACCGAACGCAGCTCCCAGACCAGGGTGCCTTGGCTGCCGGCGCGCTCGACACGAGCAAAAGCGGTCATGCTGTGCACCATGGGGAGTACCTCGCGTATATGAATGAACGGTGGGAGCCTCTCGGCTGCAAGGCGCAGGATTGTAGCGCAGTGGGGCCTTGGCGCCCAATCCACCCATGTTACCGACGGGTGGCCTGGCCGGCAGGAAAAGGCGACGGGCTGTGTCGGGCGCGACAATAGGCATGTCTTCCCCGGGCCGTGGGCTCTATAATGCTCGGCAGATTCAAAGTCCCAGTACAGGTATCCCAGATGAAACGTCCAAGTGGTCGCGCCGCCGATCAGCTCCGCTCGATCCGCATCACCCGCAACTACACCAAGCACGCCGAAGGGTCGGTACTGGTCGAGTTCGGTGACACCAAGGTCATCTGCACGGTCAGCGTGGAAAACGGTGTGCCGCGCTTCCTCAAAGGCCAGGGCCAAGGCTGGCTGACTGCCGAGTACGGCATGCTGCCGCGTTCCACCGGCGAGCGTAACCAGCGTGAAGCCAGCCGTGGCAAGCAGGGTGGGCGCACCCTGGAAATCCAGCGTCTTATCGGCCGTTCGCTGCGCGCCGCGCTGGACATGAGCAAGCTCGGTGATATCACCCTGTACGTCGACTGCGACGTGATCCAGGCCGATGGTGGCACCCGTACCGCGTCCATCACCGGTGCCATGGTCGCTCTGTGCGATGCCCTGGCGGTGATCAAGAAGCGCGGTGGCCTGAAAGCCGGCAACCCGCTCAAGCACATGATCGCCGCAGTGTCGGTGGGCATGTATCAGGGCGAAGCGGTGCTCGACCTGGACTACCTGGAAGACTCCGCCGCCGAAACCGACCTGAACGTGGTCATGACCAGCGCCGGTGGTTTCATCGAAGTGCAGGGTACTGCTGAAGGTGCGCCGTTCCAGCCTGAAGACTTCAACGCCATGCTCGCCCTGGCGCAGAAGGGCATGAGCGAGATCTTCGAACTGCAGCAGGCGGCACTGGCCGACTGAACCCAGCCAGGGAGGTGCGGGGCATGAGCGAATCGAACCTGTCGATCACCCCGCCCAATGCCGAAATCCGGCAGTGGGCGATGTTCTGCCACCTTTCCGCGCTGCTGGGCCTGGTGGTGCCGCTCGGGCACTTGCTGGGCCCGCTGGTGCTTTGGCACCTCAAGCGCGAGCAAGACCCTTTCATCGACGCCCAAGGCAAAGAGGCGCTGAATTTTCAGATCAGCGTAACCATTGCCGGGTTCATCTGCTTCCTGCTGATGTTCGTGTTCATCGGGCTGGTGCTGTTCGCCATGCTAATGGTCGCGGTGATGATCCTGATCATCATTGCGGCTGTGCGGGCGAATGAGGGCAAGCCGTATCGCTACCCGATGATCTGGCGGCCGATCAAATAGCAGTTAGGGCCGCTCTGCGGCCCTTCGCGGGCGCGCCCGCTCCCACAAGTACAACACAAACCTCAAGGCAGTGATTAACCTGTGGGAGCGGGCGTGCCCGCGAAGGGCTGCAAAGCAGCCCCAATCGCATTCAGATGGTCAACGTCCAGTCATAGTCGACGATCAGCGGCGCATGCTGGGAGAAGCGCGGCTGACGCGGCAGGCGGGCATTGCGCACGAAGCGGCGCAGGCCCGGGGTGAGGATCTGGTAGTCGAACCGGTAGCCCAGGTTGAGCATCTCGGCCTGCTCGTTGTCCGGCCACCAGCTGTACTGGTCGCCTTCACGGCTGACTTCGCGCAGGGCGTCGACGTAACCCATCTCGCCGGTGATCGCATCCATCCAGGCACGCTCCGGCGCCAGGAAACCCGGCGACTGCTGGCTGTCACGCCAGTTCTTGATATCGAGCTTCTGCTGCGCCACGTAGAACGAGCCGCAGTAGATGTATTCGCGACGCTTGCGACGCTGTTTGTCCAGGTACTTGGCGAAGTCGTCCATCAACTTGAACTTCTGGTTCAAGTCTTCGTCGCCGTTCATACCCGAAGGCAGCAGCAGGCTGGCAATACTGACTTTGTCGAAATCTGCTTGCAGGTAACGCCCGTAGCGGTCGGCTGTCTCGAAGCCCAGGCCGGTGATGACTGCCTTGGGCTGCATGCGCGAATACAGGGCCACACCACCTTGGGCAGGCACCTCCGCGTCGCAGGCATAAAGGAAATAGCCATCGAGCTGGAAAGCTGGGTCATCGAGTTCAAAGGCCGAGGCGCGGGTATCCTGAAGGCAGATGACGTCGGCATTCTGGGCTTGCAGCCAGCTGAGCAAACCACGCTCGGCCGCAGCCTGAATGCCATTTACGTTCACACTGATGATCCGCATAAATGGCCCCAAAAATCTCGTGCGTGTATGATACCCGAGCTCAACCCATTTAGCTAAATCCGTGGTGTCCGGGACTATCCATGCAGCCGTATCAGCGCGACTTCATCCGTTTTGCCATCGATCGCGGGGTACTGCGTTTCGGTGAATTCACCCTGAAATCGGGGCGTACCAGCCCGTATTTCTTCAATGCCGGCCTGTTCAACACCGGTTCCGCCCTGGCCGAACTGGGCCGTTGCTATGCCGCAGCCATCGTCGACAGCAAGATCCCGTTCGATGTGCTGTTCGGCCCGGCCTACAAGGGTATCCCGCTTGCAGCGACAACTGCCGTGGCCCTTGCCGATCAGCATCAGCTCGATGTGCCATGGTGCTTCAACCGCAAGGAAGCCAAGGACCACGGTGAAGGTGGCAGCCTGGTCGGTGCACCGCTGGCCGGTGACGTACTGATCATCGACGACGTGATCACCGCCGGTACCGCCATTCGTGAGGTCATGCAAATCATCAATGCCCAGCAGGCCAAGGCCGCTGGCGTGCTGATCGCGCTGAACCGCGAAGAGCGTGGCAATGGCGAGCTGTCGGCGATCCAGGAAGTGGAGCGTGACTTCGGTATCCCTGTGGTCAGCATCGTTTCGCTGACCCAGGTGCTGGAGTTCCTGGCCGATGACCCACAGCTGAAGCAGCATCTGCCGGCGGTCGAGGCTTACCGGGCGCAGTACGGTATCTGATTCGGGCCTGGAAATGAAAAAGGCGACCTTCTTGTGAAGGTCGCCTTTTTTTGTGTCGCCTGTTCCGGCCTCTTCGCGGGTAAACCCGCTCCCACAGGATCTCCACAGCCCTCAAAGGCGGTGCTGTACCTGTGGGAGCGGGTTTACCCGCGAATAGGCCGGGACAGGTTAACGATCAGCGCTGCTTGCGGTTGGTAATCAGGGTACCCACGCCGCTGTCGGTGAAGATCTCCAGCAGCACCGCATTCGGCACGCGGCCGTCGATGATGTGGGAGCTATTCACACCGCCCTGCACGGCATCCAGCGCGCACTTGATCTTCGGCAGCATGCCGCCGTAGATGGTGCCGTCGGCGATCAGTTCATTGACCTGCTCGGTGGTCAGGCCGGTCAGTACCTCGCCCTGCTTGTCCATCAGGCCGGCGATGTTGGTCAGCAGCATCAGCTTCTCGGCCTTCAGCGCCTCGGCTACCTTGCCCGCCACCAGGTCGGCGTTGATGTTGTACGACTCACCGTTGGCACCCACGCCGATCGGCGCGATCACCGGGATGAAGTCGCCCTTCACCAGCATGTTCAGCAGGTCGGTGTTCACACTCACCACTTCGCCCACGTGGCCGATGTCGATGATTTCCGGGGTGGTCATCTCGGGCGTCTGGCGGCTGACGGTCAGCTTGCGGGCGCGGATCAGCTCCGCGTCCTTGCCGGTCAGGCCGATGGCGCTGCCGCCGTGGCGGTTGATCAGGTTGACGATGTCCTTGTTGACCTGGCCACCCAGCACCATCTCCACCACGTCCATGGTCGCCGAGTCGGTGACGCGCATGCCGTCGATGAAGTGGCTTTCGATCGACAGGCGCTTGAGCAGGTCGCCGATCTGCGGGCCACCACCGTGGACCACCACCGGGTTGATGCCCACAGCCTTCATCAGCACGATGTCACGGGCGAAGCCGGTCTTGAGCTCCTCGCTCTCCATCGCGTTGCCGCCGTACTTGATCACCAGGGTCTTGCCGACAAAGCGGCGGATGTAAGGCAGTGCTTCGGACAAAACCTCGGCTACATGGGAAGCGGCATCGCGATCGAGGGTCATGCAGGGCTCCTGTAAGGAACAGATAGTCGGTCAGAACGGCAGTTGCAGCTCAGGCTCAACCCGCAGCAACTGGGTACGGAAAACATCCTTGATACGTTGCAATTCGGCGTTGCTGTCAGCCTCGAAGCGCAGCACCAGCACCGGGGTGGTGTTGGAGGCGCGAACCAGGCCCCAGCCGTGGGCGTAGTCCACCCGCACACCGTCGATGGTGGTCAGGTTGGCTTCGCCCCAGTCGGCGTCGCGTTGCAGTGCATCAATGATGCTGAATTTACCCTCGTCGGTCACATCAATATTGATTTCCGGCGTGGAAATATCGTTCGGGAACGCGGCGAACAGGTTTTCGGCACTCTTCCCGGCCTTGCTGAGGATCTCCAGCAGGCGCGCGGCGCTGTAGATGCCGTCGTCGAAACCGTACCAGCGTTCCTTGATGAAGATGTGACCGCTCATCTCGCCGGCCAGCAGCGAGCCGGTCTGCTTCATTTTCTTCTTGATCAGCGAGTGGCCGGTCTTCCACATCAGTGCGCGGCCGCCGTGCTGCTCGATCAGCGGGGTCAGGCGACGGGTGCATTTCACGTCGAAAATGATCTCGGCACCCGGGTTGCGCGACAGTACGTCCTGGGCAAACAGCATCAGCAGGCGATCGGGGTAGACGATGCTGCCGGTGTTGGTCACCACGCCGACGCGGTCGCCGTCACCGTCGAAGGCCAGGCCGATGTCGGCACCGGTTTCCTTGACCTTGGCGATCAGGTCTTCGAGGTTTTCCGGCTTGCCCGGGTCCGGGTGGTGGTTGGGGAAGTTGCCGTCGACTTCGCAGAACAGCGGGATCACTTCGCAGCCCAGGGCTTCGATCAGTTGCGGCGCGACCACGCCGGCGGCACCGTTGCCGCAGTCCACGACCACCTTGAGCTTCTTGGCCAGCTTCACGTCCTCGACGATCTGCTGGAAGTAGCGGTCAAGGATCTCGACCTTTTCCACGCGGCCTTCGGCGAGGGTCAGGTCGTTGGTTTTCAATCGGGTCAGCAGGGCCTGGATCTGTTCGTTGGCCAGGGTATCGCCAGCGATGACGATCTTGAAGCCGTTGTAGTCAGACGGGTTGTGGCTACCGGTCAGCATCACGCCGGACTTGCCGGCCAGCACGTTGGCTGCGTAATACAGGGCGGGGGTGGGCACCAGACCGACGTCGCTGACCTGGCAGCCGGCATCGACCAAGCCCTTGATCAGCTGTTCGACCAGCATCGGGCCGGACAGGCGGCCATCGCGGCCGACCGAAACCTGCGGTTCGCCCTGGGCCAGGCTCTGCGCGCCGATGGCGCGGCCGATCCAGTAGGCGGTTTCGGCGTGAAGGGTTTTGCCGACCACGCCGCGAATGTCATACGCGCGGAAAATGCTGTCTGGCAGTGCGGCGGGGACCAGGTGGGCCATGTCGTTCATCTCTGGAAGCTCCATTAGTCAAAGGCTTTCTGGGCAGGCGCAAACTGAACGCTTGGACGGTGGTTTCGCCAGAGAGTTCGCCATCCTTGGCCTGAACGGTCATTTCTCGGCTCAGTGGCTGCCGGAATGGCCGAAGCCGCCAGCGCCGCGCTGGCTTTCATCGAACGCTTCGACGATGTCGAAATGGGCCTGTACCACCGGTACCAGCACCAGCTGGGCAATGCGCTCGCCAACGGCGATGGTGAACGGTGTGTCGCCGCGGTTCCAGCACGACACCAGCAACTCGCCCTGGTAGTCCGAGTCGATCAGCCCGACCAGGTTGCCCAGCACGATGCCGTGCTTATGGCCCAGGCCCGAGCGCGGCAAGATCACCGCCGCCAGGCCAGGGTCGCCGATGTAGATCGACAGGCCGGTGGGGATCAGCAGGGTCTGGCCTGGCTCGAGGATGGTGTCTTCCTTGAGCAGGGCGCGCAGGTCCAGGCCGGCGGAGCCGGGGGTGGCATACTGCGGCAGGGGGAATTCGGTGCCCAGGCGTGGGTCGAGGATCTTGGCTTGAAGAGCGTGCATGTAACTTATTGAACCTGATTGAGTCGTTCGGCGATGAAGGCGACCAGTTGCCGGGCAATCTTGCCCTTGCTGGTCTGCGCGAAGAGGGTCTGGTGCTGCTGGCGGTCGATCACGGTCAAGGCGTTTTCCTCGCTGTTGAAGCCGATGCTGGGGTTGGCCACATCATTGGCGACGATCAGGTCGAGGTTCTTGTCCTTGAGCTTGCGCGTGGCGTAATCGAGCAAGTGCTCGGTCTCGGCGGCGAAACCGACGCTGAACGGGCGGTCGGCGCGGCCAGCGATGGTGGCAAGGATATCGGGATTGCGCACCATCTGCAGCAGCATGCCGTCGCCGGTCGTAGGATCTTTCTTCAGTTTTTGCGTGGCAACGACTTCCGGGCGGTAGTCCGCAACCGCCGCAGAGGCGATGAACAGGTCGCACGGCATGGCCGCTTCACAGGCCGCGAGCATGTCCCGCGCGCTGACCACGTCGATACGGCTGACCCGGTCGGGGGTCGGCAGGTGCACCGGGCCAGTGACGAGGGTGACCCGAGCCCCGGCTTCGGCGGCCGCTTCAGCCAAGGCGAAGCCCATCTTGCCGGAGCTATGATTGGTGATGTAGCGCACCGGGTCGATGTTTTCCTGGGTCGGGCCGGCAGTGATCAGCACGTGCTTGCCGGTCAGGGCCTGGCGCTTGAAGCTTTCCGCGGCACACCAGGCCAGGTCGGTGGCTTCGAGCATGCGGCCCAGGCCGACGTCGCCACAGGCCTGGCTGCCGGACGCTGGGCCGAACACCTGGATGCCCCGGCTCTTGAGCAGTTCGAGGTTGGCCTGGGTGGCCGGGTCGCGCCACATGGCCTGGTTCATGGCCGGGGCCACGGCGACAGTGGCATCGGTAGCCAGTACCAAGGTGGTCAGCAGGTCGTCGGCCATGCCTTGGGCCATGCGCGCCATGAGGTCGGCGGTGGCCGGGGCGATCAGCACCAGGTCAGCCCACTTGGCCAGTTCGATGTGGCCCATGGCCGCTTCGGCGGCAGGGTCGAGCAGGTCCATGTGCACCGGGTGGCCTGACAGCGCTTGCAGGGTTAGCGGGGTGATGAACTCTGCACCACCACGGGTCATGACGACGCGCACCTGCGCGCCGTGCTCCAGGAGTCGGCGAATCAGTTCGGCGCTTTTGTAGGCGGCAATGCCGCCACCCACGCCGAGAACGATGCGCTTGCGATACAGCCGCTGCATAGGCTTGCCTTTTTCCAGTGAGAGCGGGCGACGACGTTTGAAAATGCCTGCGGCGGAACGTCGCATGTACGAGGCGAAATAGATTAACACAGGGCCGAAATGGGCCGCAGCAAGGGCAGAGGAGCGGGATGAATATCAGGGAGTGGCCGGCTGCAGAGCGGCCGAGGGAGAAGTTGCTGCAGCGCGGGGCCGGAAGCCTGACGGACGCGGAATTGCTGGCTGTATTTCTCGGTTCAGGTGTGCGAGGGCGCAATGTCGTGGAGCTGGCGCGAGGTCTGCTCGTGAAGTTCGGGGGGTTGCGCCAGTTGCTGGAGGCCGACCGAGAGGCCTTCGTCGGCGAGCTTGGGTTGGGCCCGGTGAGGTACAGCCAGCTGCAGGCGCTGCTGGAGATCGGGCGCAGGCACCTTGCAACTTCGATTGAGCGTGAATCCGCGATGGACAGCCCGGCAACGGTGAGGCGCTATTTGAAAGCGATGCTGCGACATGAAGTCAGCGAGGTGTTCGGGTGCCTCTTTCTCGATACCAAGCACAGGCCGTTGGCGTTTGAAATCCTCTTCCGAGGCACGATAGATCGGGCCAGCGTCTACCCGCGGGAAGTGGTGCGGCGGGCATTGCTGCATAACGCAGCGGCCTTGATCCTGTGCCACAACCACCCCTCGGGCAACAGTGAGCCCAGCCAGGACGATGTGCATTTGACCCTGTCGTTGAAGCGGGGGCTGGCGTTGATCGATGTGCGGGTGCTGGATCACATCATCATCGGTGACGGGGAGCCGCTGTCGATGGTCGAGCATGGGTGGATTGTGGCCTGATGGAAAACTGGAGCTTTGTGCTGCCAGTACCGGCCCTTTCGCGGGTAAACCCGCTCCCACAGGGATAGCGCCATGTTGAAAGTTGGCGCGGTCCCTGTGGGAGCGGGTTTACCCGCGAAGAGGCCGGTGCAGGCTTACTTGTTCACAGACACCTTGCTGAAATCCAACCGCCCGAACGGGCTCACCTGATACCCCTCGACCCCTTGGCGCAGCAGGGCCGCCGCCGTCGGGTGCGCCAGCGGCACCCACAGCGCCTGTTGCTGAATCAAGGTTTGCGCCTGCTGGTAAAGCCGGCTGCGCACACTCTGGTCGTTGGTGGTGCGCCCGGCGCTGATCAACTGGTCCAGGCGGCTGTCGCAGAAGCGTGCGAAGTTGGTCCCCGACTTCACCGCGGCGCAGGAAAACTGCGGGCTGAGGAAGTTGTCCGGGTCGCCGTTGTCGCCCGCCCAGCCCATGAACAGCAGGTCATGCTCGCCCGCCTTGGCGCGACGGATCAGCTCGCCCCACTCGATCACGCGGATCTCGGCCTTGATGCCGATCTTGGCCAGGTCGGCCTGCAGCATCTGCGCACCGAGGCTGGGGTTGGGATTGAGCAGGCTGCCCGACGGGCGGGTCCAGATCGTGGTGCTGAAGCCCTCGGCCAGGCCGGCCTTTGTCAGCAGGGCCTTGGCTTTCTTCAGGTCCAGCGGGTAGCCGGGCAGGTCCTTGGCGTAGCTCCAGGTATTGGGCGGGTAGGGGCCGTTGGCGGCCACCCCGGAGTCTTCGAACACGGCCTTGAGGTAGGCCTGCTTGTCGAAGGCCAGGTTGATGGCCTGGCGCACCTCCGGCTTGTCCAGCGGCGGGTGCTGGCTGTTGATGGCGACGAAGGCGGTCATGAACGCCGGGGTGGTGGCCACCTTGAGGTTGCCGTCCTTGCCAGCTTCGGCAATGTCCAGCGGCTTGGGCGACAACGCGACCTGGCACTCGCCGCGCTTGAGCTTCTGCAGGCGCACGTTGGCATCGGTGGTGATGGCGAAGATCAGCGGGTCGACCGCCGGCTTGCCGGCGAAGTAGTCAGGGTTGGCGCGATAGCGTACTACGGCGTCCTTCTGGAAGCGCTGGAAGATGAACGGCCCGGTGCCGATCGGCTGGCTGTTGAGCTTCTCCGGCGTGCCGGCCTTGAGAAGTTTGTCCGCGTACTCTGCGGAGTAGATCGATGCGAAGCCCATGCTCAACGTGGCCAGGAACGTGGCGTCCGGGTGGTTGAGGGTGAAGCGCACGGTGTTTGGCGCGGGTGCCTCGATCGCCTTGATCAGGCTGCCTAGTTGCAGCGACTGGGCATGCGGGTAGCCGCCCGGCGCGGTCTTGTGCCAGGCATGGGCGGGGTAGAGCATGCGCTGGAAGCTGAACAGCACATCGTCGGCGTTCAGTGGGCGGCTTGGCTTGAAGTAGGCGGTGGTGTGGAAGTTCACATCATCGCGCAGGGTGAAGTCGTAGATCAGGCCGTCGGCCGATACCGTCCAGCTGGCCGCCAGGCTCGGCACCACCTTGCCTTGCGCCGCGTCGAACTCCACCAGGCGGTTCATCAGCACATCGGCTGTGGCGTTGGTGGTGGTCAGTGAGTTGTACTGCACCACGTCGAAGCCTTCGGGGCTGGCCTCGCTGCAGACGCTCAGCGGGGCGGCCTGGGCAACGCTGGCGGCGATCAGGGCGCCTGCGGCGAACAAGGAGTTGAACAATAAGGAAAGGGCGGCGGCACGCATAGTGGCTCCTTGGCTGTCAGTGGCCCATCTGCCAGTGCAGTCTGGAAAAGGCCTACCCTAGTGTGCCCGTCGGGAAATGACCACACCCTTTTTTACAAAATTGGCGACGAGCGGTCGACGGCTGGCGGGGCCTGCCGCTATGCTGGCCCGGCGCGTCGGGGCTCGTGTCAATATTCATCTAATGTTGTTGCGGCCGAGTCTTTCTGGTATAAAGCAGCGCTCTTTTCTAGGGGCTCGGCCTGTCGCATCAGCGAATGCGGCCGATAAGACCTCCAGAATCACGGCGCCCAGGCGCCAAAGACTGAGAGATTAAGCGGCCAACCCATGCCGGGTTGGGCATGTGGTTTTAGAGGGCTGAGTCATGTCGAGAGTCTGTCAAGTTACTGGTAAGGGTCCAGTAACCGGGAACAACATTTCCCACGCAAACAACAAAACCCGTCGTCGTTTCCTGCCGAACCTGCAGCACCACCGTTTCTGGGTTGAATCCGAGAAGCGTTTCGTGCGTCTGCGCGTATCTGCCAAAGGCATGCGCGTTATTGACAAGCGTGGTATCGACGTAGTGCTGGCCGAGCTGCGCGCTCGCGGCGAAAAGTTCTAAGGAGAACGTCATGCGTGAATTGATCCGTCTGGTTTCGAGTGCTGGCACTGGCCACTTCTACACCACCGACAAGAACAAGCGCACCACTCCGGACAAAATCGAGATCAAGAAATACGATCCGGTTGTTCGCAAGCACGTGGTGTACAAGGAAGCCAAGATCAAGTAATTGATCGGCGACCTGAAAAAACCCGCCTCCGAAAGGATGCGGGTTTTTTTATGCCTGTTCGGGCCTCTTCGCGGGCTTGCCCGCTCCCACAGGTACATCACGGCCCCTGAGAGCAGTGAGTTCCCTGTGGGAGCGGGCAAGCCCGCGAAGAGGCCGGCACAGCCTCAGATCATTTCTGCTCGAACATCACATAGATCTTGCGGCAAGGCTCCAGCACCTCCCAGGTGCCCTTGAAGCCGGCCGGGATGACAAACCGGTCACCGGCACGCAGGGTCTTGGCTCCGCCGTCCTGGTCACGCAGCACCGAAACGCCCTGGACGATCTCGCAGTACTCATGCTCCGTGTAGTTCACCGTCCACTGCCCGACCTCGCCTTCCCACACGCCCGCGGCAAACTGCCCGCACGGGCTGGAATAATGATTGTAGACCGCCTGGTCTGGCTCGCCCTTGAGGATTTTTTCCGCCGCCGGGCGGTAGCGTTCGGCCTCGGTAATGACCTGCGCGAAGTCGATTATGCTGTCGATACTCATGGTTCGGCTCCTGTTGTTGTTTAATAAAATGCAGATGAGTAGGCTTTTGAGCCTTTCGTGTCAAATATATTGATAGTTTACACCGGCTGGTTTAGGGTGTCGGTAGCCAAAATGCCCTCGACGCTGGGGCAGAATTCTGACAACGCCTGTGAGTCCTCAGTGCGGCGTTGCACCTAAACAAGAGGAGGAGTTTCGTATGACCACCCTGACTCGTGCGGACTGGGAACAACGTGCCCAGCAACTGAAGATCGAAGGCCGTGCCTTCATCAACGGCGAATACACCGATGCCGCATCTGGTGAAACCTTCGAGTGCCTGAGCCCGGTCGACGGACGCTTCCTGGCCAAGGTTGCCAGCTGCGACCTGGCTGATGCCAACCGCGCTGTGGAAAACGCCCGTGCCACCTTCAACTCCGGCGTGTGGTCGCAGCTGGCCCCGGCCAAGCGCAAGGCCAAGCTGATCCGCTTCGCCGACCTGCTGCGCAAGAACGTCGAAGAGCTGGCGCTGCTGGAAACCCTGGACATGGGCAAGCCGATCGGCGACTCCTCCAGTATCGACGTACCTGGCGCGGCCAATGCCATCCACTGGACTGCCGAAGCCATCGACAAGGTCTACGACGAAGTCGCCCCGACCCCGCATGACCAGCTCGGCCTCGTCACCCGCGAAGCGGTGGGTGTGGTCGGTGCCATCGTACCGTGGAACTTCCCGCTGCTGATGGCCTGCTGGAAGCTCGGCCCGGCCTTGGCCACCGGTAACTCGGTAGTGCTCAAGCCGTCCGAAAAGTCGCCGCTGACGGCCATTCGCATCGCCCAGCTGGCCATCGAAGCTGGTATCCCGGCTGGCGTGCTGAACGTGCTGCCAGGCTACGGCCACACCGTGGGCAAGGCCCTGGCCCTGCACATGGACGTCGACACCCTGGTATTCACCGGTTCGACCAAGATCGCCAAGCAGCTGATGGTTTACGCGGGCGAATCGAACATGAAGCGCATCTGGCTGGAAGCCGGCGGCAAGAGCCCGAACATCGTCTTCGCTGACGCTCCGGACCTGCAAGCTGCCGCCGAAGCTGCCGCCAGCGCCATCGCCTTCAACCAAGGCGAAGTGTGCACCGCCGGCTCGCGCCTGCTGGTCGAGCGTTCGATCAAGGACAAGTTCCTGCCGATGGTGGTCGAGGCCTTGAAAGGCTGGAAGCCAGGCAACCCGCTGGACCCACAGACCACTGTCGGTGCCCTGGTCGACACCCAGCAGATGAACACCGTGCTGTCGTACATCGAGGCTGGCCACAAGGACGGCGCCAAGCTGCTGGCCGGCGGCAAGCGCACCCTGGAAGAAACCGGTGGCACTTATGTCGAGCCGACCATCTTCGACGGCGTGACCAACGCCATGAAGATCGCCCAGGAAGAAATCTTCGGCCCGGTGCTGTCGGTGATCGCCTTCGATACCGCCGAAGAAGCCGTCGCCATTGCCAACGACACGCCGTATGGCCTGGCCGCTGGCATCTGGACTTCGGACATCTCCAAGGCCCACAAGACCGCCCGCGCCGTGCGTGCTGGCAGCGTCTGGGTCAACCAGTACGACGGTGGCGACATGACCGCGCCGTTCGGTGGCTTCAAGCAGTCGGGCAACGGCCGTGACAAGTCGCTGCATGCACTGGAGAAGTACACCGAGCTGAAGGCGACCTGGATCAAGCTGTAATCCAGGGGGCCGCCTAGCTGCCCATTCGCGGGTAAACCCGCTCCCACAGGTACTGCACCGCTCTCAAGGGCGGTGGTGTACCTGTGGGAGCGGGTTTACCCGCGAATGGGCCATGGAAAATTCTTGGCCTGGGAGGCTGCAATGCGTTGGGGTACCTACTTCGCCGTACTGGCATCGGTGCTAAGCGTCGGGCTGGCACTCGGCGTGAGCATGCCGCTGGTATCCCTGCGCCTGGAGGCCTGGGGCTACGGCAGCTTCGCCATCGGTGTGATGGCCGCGATGCCGGCGCTGGGCGTGCTGGTAGGTGCCAGTCTGGCCAGTCGCCTGGCCGGCTGGGTCGGTGTGCCCTCGGCCATGCGCCTGTGCCTGTGGGGCGGGGCGCTGTCGATCGGCCTGGTCGCACTGTTGCCCAGCTACCCGTTGTGGCTACTGCTGCGGTTGCTGATCGGTATGTCGCTGACCGTGGTGTTCATACTCGGCGAAAGCTGGATCAATCAGCTGGTAGTCGAGCAATGGCGTGGCCGCCTGGTGGCGTTGTACGGCAGCAGCTATGCCCTCAGCCAGCTCGCCGGGCCGCTGCTGCTGGGCTTTCTCGGCTCGGATGACGACTTCGGCTTCTGGGCCGCTACCGGCCTGCTGCTGGTGGCGCCGCTGATTCTCCTGGGCCGTGGCGGGGCACCCAGCACAGAGGCCTGCAGCGTCACCTTCGGCGACCTGTTCGCCTTCTGCCGGCGCTTGCCGGTGATCGCCTGGGCCATTGCCCTGTTTGCCTCGTTCGAGGCAATGATCCTGACCTTGCTGCCGGTGTATTGCCTGCAACAGGGCTTCAGCACCGAAATCGCCCTGTTCATGGTCAGTACCGTGGTGGTGGGCGATGCAGTGCTGCAACTGCCCATCGGTGCGCTGGCCGACCATATGTCGCGGCGCGCCCTGTTCACCGGTTGTGCGGTGACCCTGCTGGTGTCCAGCCTGGCGATTCCGTTGCTGCTGCATTCACCGGCGATCTGGCCGCTGTGGGTGCTGTTCGGGGCCAGTGCAGGGGGCTTGTTCACCTTGTCGCTGGTGCTCATTGGTGAGCGCTACCGGGATGATGCGCTGGTGCGGGCCAACGCCCATGTGGCGCAGCTGTGGGGTATTGGCTGCCTGCTCGGGCCGCTGCTGGCCGGGGCCGGCAGCCAGTGGATCAGCGGGCATGCGTTGCCGTTGCTGATGGCTGCGGGGGCTGCGGGGTTGGTGGTGTTGACCCGGCGGCGCGGGGCGTTTGAGCCGGCTTCTGCCTGATGGATTTTGGGGCTGCAAAGCAGCCCCAAAATCGCCGCTACAACATCTTCTCCAGGCCAACCGCCTTGCTGATCCAGGCATTGAACCGCCGCCACATCCCGCCCGGTTCGGACGTGAGCATGCGTCGCCTGCCATTTTCCTCGGTCACCCACACCATCTGGTTACCCACCAGCGTCGGCTGGTAGCTCAAGGCCGGGGCCATGCCCTGTACCGCCAGCGCGCGGGTGTACTCGGCCAGCTCCGGGCTGTCCACCAGTACCCCGACCTCGGTATTCCACAACACTGAACGCGGGTCGAAATTGAACGAACCGATGAAGGTCTTGCGCCGGTCGAACACGATCGCCTTGCTGTGCAGGCTCGAGTCCGAACTGCCATGGAAGCTCAAGCTGTGTCGGGCGCTGGGGTCACCGGGTTGGCGGCGCAGCTCATACAGTTGTACGCCATGCTCCAGCAGTGCCCGCCGGTATGGTGCATAGCCGCCATGCACTGCCGGCACGTCGGTGGCCTCCAGCGAGTTGGTCAGCAGCTTGACCGAGATACCCGCGTCGGCGCTGTGGGTGAGGTACAGCAGGCCGGACTCGCCGGGCACGAAGTACGCCGATACCAGGATCAGCTCGCGTTGCACCTTGCTCAAGTCAGGAGCCAGTTGCTGGGTCAGCAGTAGTTGCGGGTCCGGTTCGTCATCGGCCAGCACCTTGCTCGGCGCATCCCACAGCGCCTGGGCATGGGCCCATATCAGTTCGTTGCGCCACACATCCAGGCGCGGCTGCGACTGGTAGGCCATCAAGCGGTCATACAGGGCTTTGCGTTGGGTCCTGGCTTCGGCCAGTGAAATTTCCAGGCGGTGGCGGCTGGCGCGGAGGTCGCTGGCATCCGGGTCGCGCCAGAGAAAGTCGGTAATCGGCCGGCTCAGGGCGCTGTTCCAGTATTGGTCGAAACTGTGGCCGAGCTGTTCGGCCACCGGGCCGACACCCAGCAAGTCGATGTCGGTGAAGTTGAGGTTGGGTTCGGCATCGAAATACTCATCGCCCAGGTTGCGCCCGCCGACGATGGCCATGCTGTTGTCCACCAGGAACAGTTTGTTGTGCATGCGCCGATGCTGGCGCGACAGGTTGAACAGGCGGCCCACCGCGCGCGTCACGCCGGTGCTGCGGCCCAGGTGTAGCGGGTTGAACACCCGTATCTGGATGTTCGGGTGGGCATCGAGGGTGCCCATGATGACGTCCAGGCCATCGCTGGTGGTGTCGTCGAGCAGGATGCGCACACGTACGCCACGGTCGGCGGCGCGCAGCAGTTCATGCACCAGGGCGCGGGTGCTGAGGCCATCGTGGACGATGTAGTACTGCAGGTCGATGCTCGCCTGGGCGTTGCGGATCAGTTCGGCACGGGCGCGGAACGCCTCGTTGCTGTTGGGCAGCAGGCGAAAGCCCGAGCGGCCGTCGTACGGCGCGGCCTGGCGCAGTACCGAGCGGCCGAAGGCCGAGTCGTTGGCGGGTAACGCCTGGCTGGTTTCGCGGGGCGTGCCGACGCTGGCACAGCCGGCAAGACCAAGCAGTAGCACCAGCAGCAGAGGCAGGGCTCGCTGGAGTCTCAAGGGTGGATCGTCCTGTGCAGCAAAGGCTTAAATGGTTGGACCGTGGCGGGCGGCGCAAAGTTACGCGCCGGCGCTTTCTTCTTCCAGTAGACGAAGGGCGGTTTCACCAACCCTGCGCACGGCAGCTTCGATCTGCGGCGTGGGCCGTGCGGCGAAGTTCATGCGCAGGCAGTGGCGGAACTTGCCCGAGGCCGAGAAAATACTGCCCACGGCAACCTGCACGTCCTGCTCCAGTAAAGCCCGGTTCAGGCGCAGCGTATCGAAATGTTCGGGTAATTCCACCCACAGCATGAAGCCACCTTGCGGTCGACTGACCCGGGTGCCCGCCGGGAAGTAGCGGGTCACCCAGTCGCTCATCAGGTCGCGGCCACGCTGGTACTGGCTGCGCATGCGCCGTACGTGGGGCTGGTAGTGCCCGCCGGCGATGAAGTCGGCAATGGCCAACTGCGGCTGGCTGGCCGTGCTTCCGGTGCTGATGTATTTCATGTGAAGCACCCGCTCCAGGTAACGACCGGGCGCTACCCAACCAACCCGCAGGCCGGGGGCGAGGGTCTTTGAGAAAGAGCTGCAGAGCAACACGCGGCCGTCGTCGTCAAACGACTTGACGGTGCGTGGGCGCGGGTAGGTGTAGGCCAGGTCGCCGTATACATCATCTTCCAGGATGGCCACATCGTAGCGCTGGGCCAGGCTCAGCAGTGCCTTCTTGCGAGCCTCGGGCATGATGTAGCCGAGAGGGTTGTTGCAGCTGGGGGTGATCTGGATGAGCTTGATCGGCCACTGCTCCAATGCCAGCTCCAGTGCCTCCAGGCTGATGCCGGTAACCGGGTCTGTGGGGATTTCCAGGGCTTTCATGCCCAGGCCCTTGAGGGTTTGCATGGCGCCGTGGAAGCTGGGGGAGTCGACCGCGACGATATCGCCCGGCTCGCATACCGCTCGAATGCTGCAGGACAGCGCCTCATGGCAGCCAGTGGTAATCACCAGGTCAGCCGGGCCAAGGCGGCAGCCGGAGTCGAGCATCAGCCGGGCCACCTGTTCGCGCAGGGCCATGTTGCCGTGGATGTTGTCGTAGTACAGCCCGGGCATGTCCTGCCGCCGGCTCAGTTGGGCAAGGCTGCGCAGCAGTGGCTTGAGTGTGGGGCTGTCGATGTCAGGCATGCCGCGACCGAGTTGAATCACGCCCTGGCGTGGGGTACTGCGCACCAGCTCCAGCACCTGCTCCCATTGCGAGATGTCCACCGGGCGCTGGGCCGGGCGGCTGACGGCGGGCAGGGCCGGCAGGTGGCGGTGGTCGTTGACGAAGTAGCCGGACTTGGGCCGGGGCGAGACCATGCCGCTGTCTTCCAGCATGCGGTAGGCCTGCTGCACGGTGCTCAGGCTGACCCCGTGCTCCACACTCAGGGCGCGCACTGACGGCAGGCGCTGGCCGGGGCGGTAGAGGCCCTGTTCGATACGGGCACCGAGCAGTTCGGCGAGGTTCAGGTAAAGGGTCACGGCATACTCCTGCGCTGCAATAGTGTGGCGACCGGTACAGTTGCACTGAAAATACAGCATTCAGTCGGCCTGCGGCCAATTCTGTATGGGAATAATAAGGCTGTATTGGATCTGTATTGCCGGTGCTGTCGACGCGCATGCTTTCTCCACAGTATCAACTGAACGAGAGGATGCGGTGATGGGTGGCATGAGCGATGTGCGCTTGCAACTGTTGGCCAAGGAACTGGAAGCCGAGCAGCAAGCCAAGGTGTTCAACGCGCCGGAAGGGTTGGGGCGTTGGGGGCTGATGCTGCATCGCTGGCACACCCGCAGGGCGCTGCTGCAGTTGACTGATGACGAGTTGCGCGATATCGGGCTGAGCTGGGAGCAGGCCCGGGCCGAAGGGCGTAAGCCCTTCTGGAAGGACTGATGCGATCGTTGTGGGAGCGGCCTTGTGTCGCGAAAGGGCCGCACAGCGGCCCCAGGATATTTGCATCACTGCATGAATTGCCGGGGCTGCTTCGCAGCCCTTTCGCGACACAAGGCCGCTCCCACAAGGGGCAGTGCGCAGCTTTCAGATCAGCTCTTTCAGGCGATGCCACAGCATCCCCAACGCCAGCAGCGGCGAGCGCAGGTGCTGGCCGCCGGGGAAGGTGATGTGTGGCACCTTGGCAAACAGGTCGAAACGCCCGCTTTCCTGGCCGCTGATGGCCTCGCCGAGCAGGCGTGCAGCCAGGTGGGTGGCGTTGAGCCCATGGCCGGAGTAGGCCTGGGCGTAATACACGTTCGGCTGGCTTGCCAGGCGGCCAACCTGCGGCAGGCGGTTGGCGCCGATGCCGATCATGCCGCCCCACTGGTAGTCGATGCGCACGTCGGCCAGTTGCGGGAACACCTTGAGCATCTTCGGCCGCATATAGGCGGCGATGTCCTTCGGGTCGCGGCCCGAATAGTGGCAGGCACCGCCGAACAACAGGCGCTGGTCGGCGGACAGGCGGTAGTAGTCCAGTGCCACGCGCTGGTCACATACCGCCATGTTCTGCGGTAGCAGCGAACGGGCACGTTCTTCGCCCAGTGGCTCGGTGGCGATGATGTAGCTGCCGGCTGGCAGCACCTTGCCGCCCAACTCGCGGTTGAGGTCGTTATGGTAGGCGTTGCAGCACAGCACCAGGGTTTTGGCGCGTACCCGGCCTGGGGCGGTGTGCACCTGTACTTCCGGGCCGTAGTCGATGCGTGTGACCTCGGACTGCTCGAACAGCTTCACGCCCAGGCGGCTGGCCACGGCAGCCTCACCCAGGGCCAGGTTGAGCGGGTGCAGGTGCCCGGAGCCCATGTCGACCAGCCCGCCGACATAGCAGTCGGCGCCGACCACGCTGTGGATATCGTCCTTGCCGACCAGGCGCAGTTCATGTGCGTAGCCAAGGCTGCGCAGTTCTTCAGCATCCTCGGCAAAGCCCAGCAGCTCGGCGGGTTTGTTGGCCAGGTCGCAGTAACCCCAGGTCAGGTCGCAGGCGATGGCATGCCTTTCGACGCGCTCGCGGACGATCTGCACCGCTTCCAGGCCCATCAGTTTCAGGCTGCGCACGCCTTCCTCGCCGATGATCGGTAGGAATTGCTCCAGGCCGTGGCCGACGCCACGGATCAGTTGCCCACCATTGCGCCCGCTGGCGCCCCAACCGAGCTTGCGCGCCTCCAGCAGGATGACCGAAAAGCCGCGCTCGGCCAGTTCGATGGCGGTGTTCAGGCCCGAGTAGCCGCCGCCAACGATACACACATCGGCGCTGTGCTCGCCCTGCAGGAAGGAGTGGTCGGGGTGTGGCGCGCTGCTGGCGGCGTAGTAGGAGGCGGCGTGCTGCGCGCTGTGGATCATTGGGCAGGTCCTGAGGCTGGTGGGCTGAGGGGAGGAGGATAAGCCGGGGTAGGGTGGTGGGCAACAAGGCGAGGGCTGCGCCTGCGAATGGGCCTATAATCTGGCCAATTTCCTAGTTTTGAACCCAGCCATGTCCTGCAACCGCCACAAGATCCACTTCCTGCGCGAACTCATCCCTTCCTTCGAGTGCGAGCCCGGCTGCCACGACTGCTGCGGCCCGGTCACCACTTCGGCGGAAGAAATGGCCCGCCTGCCGCGCAAGTCCCAGGCCGAGCAGGACGCCGCCCTGGAGCGCCTGGACTGTGTGCACCTGGGCCCCAACGGCTGCACGGTGTATGAAGAGCGCCCGATGATCTGCCGCCTGTTCGGCACCACCCCGCGCCTGGCCTGCCCGCGTGGCCGTGGCCCTGAACAGATGATCGAGCCCGCTGCCGAGCAGCTGGTCCACCAGTTCATTGCCACCACCCGCCAAGTGCTGGTCTGACTTCAGTCCGGGATCGGCAGGCAAAGGCTCTCCTTCACCTCTTCCATCACGATGTAGCTCTTCGATTCGCGCACGTGCGGCAGCTTCAGCAGGATGTCGCCGAGCAGTTTGCGGTACGAGGCCATCTCGGAAATACGCGCCTTCACCAGGTAGTCGAAGTCGCCTGAAACCAGGTGGCATTCCAGCACGTGGGGCAGTTTCAGCACCGCGCGGCGGAACTCCTCGAAGGTGTCGCCCGATTTGTAGTCCAGGCTGATTTCCACGAACACCAGCAGGCTGCCCTTGAGGTGCTGCGGGTTAAGGCGGGCGTTGTAGCCCATGATGATGCCCTCGCGCTCCAGGCGGCGGACCCGCTCGGTGCAAGGGGTGGTGGAAAGCCCAACTTTCTCGCCCAGTTCGGTGAAGGAAATACGCCCGTCATTCTGCAGGATACGCAGGATGTTACGGTCGATCTTGTCCAGTTCACGCTTGCTCTGGTGCTGGGTTCTCATAGGGGATGCCCCTCCGTGAAAGGCGATTTTGCCGAGAATTCTCGCCAATAATAGGCTTTTATATAGTGAATTGCACTGCCTTCAAATTCCTATACTGCGCGCATTCATGCCATTTCAATAAAAGTCTGCGGCGCGCCGCGTGCGAGGGATAAAACGATGCGAGTTCTGGTACTTGGTAGCGGTGTGATCGGAACCGCCAGTGCCTACTATCTGGCCCGGCAAGGTTTCGAAGTAACGGTGGTCGATCGCCAGCCGGCGGTGGCCATGGAAACCAGCTTTGCCAACGCCGGCCAGATCTCGCCCGGCTATGCCTCGCCCTGGGCCGCCCCAGGCGTGCCGCTGAAGGCCATCAAATGGCTGCTGGAGCGCCACGCGCCCCTGGCTATCAAGCTCACCGGCGACGTCGACCAGTACCTGTGGATGGCACAGATGCTGCGCAACTGCACCGCCAGCCGTTACGCGGTGAACAAGGAGCGCATGGTGCGCCTGTCCGAGTACAGCCGTGATTGCCTCGACGAACTGCGCGCCGAAACCGGCATCGCCTACGAAAACCGCAGCCTGGGCACCACCCAGCTGTTCCGTACCCAGGCCCAGGTGGATGCCGCGGCCAAGGACATTGCCGTTCTGGAGCAGTCCGGCGTGCCTTACGAGCTGCTTGACCGCGACGGCATTGCCCGCGTCGAACCGGCCCTGGCTGGCGTCAAGGACATCCTGGCCGGCGCCCTGCGCCTGCCAAACGACCAGACTGGCGACTGCCAGCTGTTCACCACCAAGCTTGCCGAAATGGCCGTGAAGCTGGGCGTGGAGTTCCGCTTCGGCCAGGACATCCAGCGCCTGGACTTCGCGGGTGACCGCATCAATGGCGTATGGATCGACGGCAAGCTGGAAACCGCCGACCGCTACGTGCTGGCGCTGGGCAGCTACTCGCCGCAGATGCTCAAGCCGCTGGGCATCAAGGCCCCGGTGTACCCGCTGAAGGGCTACTCGCTGACCGTGCCGATCACCAACGCCGACATGGCCCCGACCTCGACCATTCTCGACGAGACCTACAAGGTTGCCATTACCCGTTTCGACAACCGTATCCGCGTCGGCGGCATGGCTGAGATCGCCGGTTTTGACCTGTCGTTGAACCCGCGTCGGCGCGAAACGCTGGAGATGATCGTCAACGACCTTTATCCTCGCGGCGGTGATCTGAGCCAGGCTAGCTTCTGGACCGGCCTGCGCCCGGCGACCCCGGACGGCACGCCGATCGTTGGTGCCACGGCGTTCCGCAACCTGTTCCTGAACACCGGTCACGGTACTTTGGGCTGGACCATGGCGTGCGGCTCCGGTCGCCTGCTGGCCGACCTGATTGCGCGCAAGAAGCCGCAGATCAGTGCCGAAGGCCTGGACATTTCCCGTTATGGCAACAGCCCGGAAGTGGCCAAGCACGGGCAGACTGCGCCGGCTCACCAGCAGTAATAGCCTGCACCGGCCTCTTCGCGGCTAAAGCCGCTCCCACAGGGATCGCATGTGCTTGGGCATTGTGCGGTCCCCTGTGGGAGCGGCTTTAGCCGCGAAGAACCCAACACCGTTTTCAACCTGTGAACCACCATAAGGCAGCCGCCATGCGTCCCGCCCGCGCCCTGATCGACCTCCAGGCCCTGCGCCACAACTACCGTCTGGCCCGTGAACTGACCGGTTCCAAAGCCCTCGCCGTGATCAAGGCCGACGCCTACGGCCACGGCGCCGTGCGCTGTGCCCTGGCCCTGGAGGCCGAAGCCGACGGCTTTGCCGTGGCCTGCATCGAAGAAGCGCTGGAGCTGCGCGCCGCCGGTATCAAGGTCCCGGTGCTACTGCTGGAAGGTTTCTTCGAAGCCAGCGAACTGGCCCTGATCGCCGAGCACGACCTGTGGTGTGTGGTGCACTCGCTGTGGCAACTGGAAGCGATCGAAAAGACCCAGCTGCACAAGCCGCTCACCGTCTGGCTCAAGCTCGACAGCGGCATGCACCGCGTCGGCCTGCACCCCAAGGACTACCACGAGGCCTACCAGCGCCTGCTGGCCAGCGGCAAGGTCGCGCGCATCGTGCTGATGAGCCACTTCGCTCGCGCCGACGAACTGGATGCCGACGCTACCGCCCAACAGATCGCCGTGTTCGAGGCCGCCCGCCAGGGCCTGGCCGCCGAGTGCAGCCTGCGCAACTCCCCCGGTGTGCTGGGCTGGCCGCAGGCCCCCAGCGACTGGGTGCGCCCGGGCCTGATGCTGTACGGTGCCACACCGTTCGAAGTGGCCCAGGCCGAGGCCGAGCGCCTGCAACCGGTGATGACCCTGCAATCGCGGGTGATCAGCGTGCGCGAACTGCCTGCCGGCGAGCCGGTGGGCTATGGCGCCAAGTTCGTCAGCCCACGGCCAACCCGCGTTGGTGTGGTTGCCATGGGCTATGCCGATGGCTACCCGCGCCAGGCGCCCAACGGTACCCCGGTGCTGGTCGCTGGCAAGCGCACACAACTGATCGGCCGAGTATCGATGGATATGCTCAGCATCGACCTGACCGACGTGCCGGAAGCCACCGTCGGCAGCCCCGTCGAACTGTGGGGCAAGCATGTGCTGGCCAGTGAGGTGGCTGCGCACGCGGGTACCATTCCGTACCAGATTTTCTGCAACCTGAAGCGAGTACCGCGGGACTACATCGGCGAATGACACGCTGAAGCGGACAGGTTGAAGGGCGGTGTGTTGTAAATACTGAACGGCATTGCCATGATATCGTTCACATCCACCCCCCTTTCCACCGTTTCAGGAGGCTCCAGCTTTGGACGTCGGCGAACGACTGCAAGCCATCCGCAAGCTCAAGGGCCTGTCCCAGCGTGAACTCGCCAAGCGTGCCGGCGTGACCAACAGCACCATCTCGATGATCGAGAAGAACAGCGTGAGCCCGTCGATCAGCTCGCTGCGCAAGGTGCTGAGCGGCATTCCCATGTCGATGGTCGAGTTCTTCTCGGTCGAACTGGAACCTGAAAGCCCCACGCAGATCGTCTACAAGGCTCATGAGCTGATCGATATCTCCGACGGTGCGGTGACCATGAAGCTGGTCGGCAAGTCGCACCCCAACCGTGCCATCGCCTTTCTCACCGAGGTGTATCCACCGGGTGCCGACACGGGCGCCGAAATGCTTACCCATGACGGTGAAGAAACCGGCATCCTGCTCGAAGGCCGCCTGGAGTTGGTGGTCGGCAACGAGATCTTCATCCTTGAAGAGGGCGACAGCTACTACTTCGAAAGCACCCGCCCGCACCGCTTTCGCAACCCGTTCGACCGGCCGGCGCGGCTGATCAGTGCGGCGACGCCTTCAAACTTTTGATCCAGCGCAGTGCATTGATTCGGCAATACCCCTTTCCCGTGTGGGGTCGTTTCACGGCATCTGGGTTCCCGCTATACTTTTCAACGCTCGCCGATCCGTGGCCGCGAGCGTGATTAGCCACCATGAGGGTGTTCGCGTGAACCAAATCAAGAAGATGCTGGCCGTACCAGCAGCCGTATTCGCCCTCTGGGCAATGAGCGCAACCGCTGCGACCAACGATGACATCGCCAAGCGCCTGGAGCCGGTTGGCCAGGTGTGCGTCCAGGGCCAGGAGTGCAAGGGCATGGAAGTGGCCGCCGCCGCAGGTGGCGGTGGTGCCAAGACGCCGGACGAGATCATCGCCAAGCACTGCAATGCCTGCCATGGCTCCGGCCTGCTCGGCGCACCGAAGATTGGCGATACCGCGGCGTGGAAGGAACGCGCCGACCACCAGGGTGGCCTGGACGGCATCCTGGCCAAGGCCATTACCGGCATCAACGCCATGCCACCGAAAGGCACCTGCGCAGACTGCTCGGATGACGACCTGAAAGGGGCGATCAAGAAAATGTCCGGGCTGTGAGAAACAGCTGAATTGCATGAGGCCCGCCATTGATGGCGGGCTTTGTTTTTGTGGTGCCTGTGCCGGCCCTTTCGCGGCTAAAGCCGCTCCCACAGGTACAGTGCAGGCTTCAAGGATTGTGGGGCCCCTGTGGGTACTCACAGGTGCAGCACAGGACTCAAGGGCAGTGAGGTCTCTGTAGGAGCGGCTTTAGCCGCGAAAGGGCCGGCACAGGCAACCAACCCACCAAAGCCCATGTCCAACCCCTGAACCCATGGATGTCTCAGGAGGCCCCGATGCACCTCTGCTCCATCGACCAGGCCGTCGAGCAAGTCCTGTCGCGCCTGCCAGCCCACATCCACATGGGCCTGCCGCTGGGCCTGGGCAAGCCCAACGCCTTCGTCAATGCGCTTTACGCCCGCATCCGCGAGCTGCCCGAACGGCGCCTTACTATCTACACCGCCCTGTCCCTCGGCCGCCCGCCACTGGGCGATGGCCTGCAGCGGCGCTTTCTCGAGCCCTTCGTCGAGCGCGTCTTCGCCGACTATGAAGAACTTACCTACCTCGCCGACCTGCGCAACGACAGCCTGCCGCCGAACATCCAGGTGGAACAATTCTTCATGCAGCCCGGCAGCCTGCTGCACAGCGATTCGGCCCAGCAAAGCTACATCAGCAGCAACTACAGCCTCGCAGCACGTGACATCAACGCCAAGGGCCTGAACCTGATCGCGCAGTTGGTGGCCGCCACGCCCGAGAGACCGGTGCACCTGAGCCTGGCCTGCAACCCCGACATCACCCTCGACCTGCTGCCGATGATCGCCAAGCGCCGCGCTGCCGGCGAGACCATCCTCATGCTCGGCCAGGTGCATGCCGAGCTGCCTTACATGCCGGGTGACGCCGAGCTACCCATCGATACGTTCGACCTGCTGATCGATACAGCCGAGCAACGCCGCCTGTTCTCCACGCCGAACATGCCGGTCAACACCCAGGACCACTGCATCGGCCTGCACGCCAGCAGCCTGGTTCGCGACGGCGGCACGCTACAGATCGGCATTGGTGCCATGGGCGATGCGGTAGCTGCCGCATTGCTGGCGCGCCAGGGTGACAACGCCGGTTATCGTGCTGTGCTCGACGCGCTGGGTGTTGGCTCGTGGCAAGCGTTGATCGAACGGGAAGGGGGCCTGGATACCTTCGCCCAAGGCCTGTACGGCTGCAGCGAGATGTTCGTCAACGGCTTGCTGGCGCTGGCCGAAGCGGGCCTGTTGCGGCGCCCGGCGGACGAGCAGGTGGCGGCAGTGCTGCATGGCGGTTTCTTCCTCGGCCCCCAGGCGTTCTACCAGCGCTTGCGCGACATGCCGCTGGAACAGCGCGCACAGTTTGCCATGACTCGTATCAGCTTCATCAACGAGCTGTACGGGCAGGAGGAGCTCAAGCGCCGCCAACGCCGTGATGCGCGCTTCATCAACAGCGTATTCGGCATGACCCTGCTCGGCGCTGGGGTGGCTGACCAGCTGGAGGATGGCCGAGTACTCAGTGGCGTGGGCGGGCAGTACAACTTCGTCGCCCAGGGCCATGCGCTGGAGGGCGGGCGTTCGATCCTGCTGCTGCGCAGCTGGCGTGAGGCGGGCGGGGAGGTGACCTCGAACCTGTTCTGGAACTATGGCCATTGCACCATCCCCCGGCACCTGCGCGATATCGTGGTGACCGAGTACGGCATTGCCGACCTGCGTGGGCAGACCGACAGCGAGGTGATTGCGCGGTTGCTGGCGGTATGTGATTCGCGGTTCCAGCAGGGGCTGATCGAGCAGGCAAAGGATGCCGGCAAGCTGGCCAAGGATTTTCAACTGGAGGCGTGCTTTACCGACAATACGCCGCAGCGGCTGGAGGCGATCAGGGCGCGGCATTCGCGGTTGTTTCCGGAGTATCCGCTGGGCACGGACTTTACGGCTGAAGAGCGGGATTTGCTGCGGGCGCTGAACTGGTTGAAGAGCAAGTTCAAGCTGAGCGAGGTGCTGGAGCTGGGCAAGGCAGCGCTGGATGCGCCGGGGCCCGAGGGCTACGCGAGGCATCTTGTGCGGATGCAGCTGGATCAGCCGCAGGGGCTGAAGGAAGAGCTTTACCAGCGGTTGCTGCTGGCGGGTTTACAGGCTGCAAAATAAACACTCGGACATACTGTCCCCTGTGGGAGCGGGTTTACCCGCGAATGCGATGGCGCATCCCAAATCGCATTCGCGGGTAAACCCGCTCCCACAGAGATCGCGTAGCGGCCTTATTCGATGAAGGACACCACACCACCTTCCAGCGACTTCACCCGGGCCAGCGACTCGACGCGATAGCCCTGGCTGTCCAGCTCGGCACGGCCGCCCTGGAACGACTTCTCGATCACGATACCCAGGCCGGCCACGGTGGCGCCGGCCTGCTTGATGATCGAGATCAGGGCCTGCGACGCCTTGCCATTGGCCAGGAAGTCGTCGATCACCAGCACGCGGTCGCTGCTGTTCAGGTGACGCGGCGAGATGGCCACGGTGTTCTCGGTCTGCTTGGTGAAGGAATACACCGAGGCGGTCAGCAGGTTCTCGGTCAGGGTCAGCGACTGGTGCTTGCGGGCGAAAATCACCGGCACGCCCAGCTTCAGGCCAGTCATCACCGCCGGGGCAATGCCCGAGGCTTCGATGGTGACGATCTTGGTCACGCCCGCGTCGGCGAACAGGCGGGCGAACTCGTCACCGATCAGCTGCATCAGCGCCGGATCGATCTGGTGGTTGAGAAACGCGTCGACTTTGAGAACCTGATCGGAAAGCACGATGCCTTCTTCGCGAATCTTCTGATGCAGTGCTTCCACTTTGTTTTCCTCGATGTAGCAAAGGTGGCCGCAAATAGCGGCAAAGTTAAAGAGTAATGGTTGATCAGGGTTTGAGCATTGCCCGGATATCGGCCAAGGCGTTGTTGCCCCGTGCAGCCTTTACCTCGACCGGCGCATCGTCCAGGCCTTCCCAGGCCAGGTCGTCCGGTGGCAGTTCGTCGAGGAACCGGCTGGGCGTGCAGTCGATGATTTCACCGTACTGCTTGCGCTTGGCGGCGAAGGTGAAGGCCAGGGTCTGGCGCGCGCGGGTGATGCCCACGTAGGCCAGGCGGCGTTCCTCTTCGATGGTGTCGGCCTCGATGCTGGAGCGGTGCGGGAGGATTTCCTCTTCCATGCCCATGATGAACACGTATGGGAATTCCAGGCCCTTGGAGGCATGCAGGGTCATCATCTGCACACCTTCGGCGTTCTCTTCCTCTTCCTGCTGGCGCTCGAGCATGTCGCGCAGCACCAGCTTGCCGATGGCGTCCTCGATGGTCATGTCACCCTCTTCGTCCTTCTCGAGGGTGTTCTTCAGCGCTTCGACCAGGAACCAGACGTTGCTGATGCGGAACTCGGCCGCCTTGTCGCTGGCGGTCTGCTGGCGGATCCAGTTCTCGTAGTCGATATCGCGGATCATCTCGTGCAGCGCGGCAATCGGGTCTTCCAGGGCAACCTTGTGGCGCACCCCGTCCAGCCAATGCTTGAAGCGCTGCAAGCGCTCGGTATAGCGGGCGTCCAGATGCTCGCCCAGGCCAAGCTCCTCGCTGGCGGCGTACATCGAAATACCGCGTTCGGTGGCGTAGTTGCCGAGCTTTTCCAGGGTGGTGGAACCGATCTCGCGGCGCGGTACGTTGATCACCCGCAGGTAGGCGTTGTCATCGTCCGGGTTCACCAGCAGGCGCAGGTAGGCCATCAGGTCCTTGACCTCCTGGCGGCCGAAGAAGCTGTTGCCGCCCGACAGGCGATATGGCACCTGGTGGTGCTGCAGCTTCAGTTCGATCAGCTTGGCCTGGTAGTTGCCGCGGTAGAGGATGGCAAAGTCGCTGTACGGGCGGTTGGTGCGCAGGTGCAGGGTGAGGATTTCCATGGCCACGCGTTCGGCCTCGGCTTCCTCGTTCTTGCAGCGGATGACGCGGATCTCGTCGCCCACGCCCATCTCGCTCCACAGCTGCTTCTCGAACGCGTGCGGGTTGTTGGCAATCAGCACGTTGGCGCAGCGCAGGATGCGGCTGGTGGAGCGGTAGTTCTGCTCCAGCATCACCACCTTCAGGGAGGGGTAGTCCTCCTTGAGCAGCATCAGGTTTTCCGGCCGGGCGCCACGCCAGGCGTAGATCGACTGGTCGTCGTCGCCTACCACGGTGAACTGGTTGCGCATGCCGATCAGCATCTTCACCAGCAGGTACTGGCTGGCGTTGGTGTCCTGGTATTCGTCCACCAGCAGGTAGCGCACGCGGTTCTGCCAGCGCTCCAGCACATCGGGGTGCTCCTGGAACAGCTTGACCGGCAGCAGGATCAGGTCGTCGAAGTCCACCGCGTTGAACGCCTTGAGCGTGCGCTGGTAGTGGGTGTAGACGATGGCGGCAGTCTGCTCGCGCGGGTTGCGCGCCTTCTCCAGGGCCTCGGCGGGCAGGATCAGGTCGTTCTTCCAGGCACCGATCATGTTCTTGATCTCGTCGATGCCGTCGTCGCCGGAGTATTCCTTCTGCATGATGTCCGACAGCAACGCCTTGATGTCGGACTCGTCGAAGATCGAGAAACCCGGCTTGTAGCCCAGGCGCTCGTGCTCCCTGCGGATGATGTTCAGGCCCAGGTTGTGGAATGTGCACACAGTCAGGCCGCGGCCTTCCCCCGGGCGCAGCAGGGTGGCGACCCGTTCCTTCATCTCGCGGGCGGCCTTGTTGGTGAAGGTCATCGCCACGATGTACTGGGCACGGATGCCGCAGTTCTGGATGAGGTGGGCAATCTTGCGCGTGATCACGCTGGTCTTGCCCGAGCCTGCACCGGCGAGCACCAAAAGAGGGCCGCCGACATAGTCACGGGCTTCCTGCTGCCGGGGATTGAGTCGGGACATGCTAGAAACCGGGGGTCGCCAGAAAATAGCCGCGCATTCTAACAGGCATGGGGCGTTTGTGGCGCGACCGTCTGACGTCTGAGTCAAATATGTAAACGGGATTTGCCGGCTGGCGCAGTTTCGCGCAGGATGCACGACAAAATACGTCGGGATGCTACACCCGTAAAAACATGTATTAAATTGAAAATCATTTTCATTAATGCAGTAGCATACCTGGCAGTTTCCGTTGCACCGTGAAGCCTAAGGAGCCCGCTTGTCCACGCCTGTCGAACCATTGCGTTTGCTGCTGTTGGCCGATGAGCCGGAATGGGGCGCGCTGCTACGCGAGTGCATGCCTGCCCAGGGTGGCAGCGCCGTGCTGCTGACGGCGCCGAACTGGGACTCGGTCGACAGCCTGTTCAACCAGGACCGCCAGGCTGTCGTGCTGGCAACCCCGGCCCTGCAGCCCGCGCCTGGACGCTGCGAGCTGCCGACCATCCTGCTGCTCGACCACGAGCCTCAGTTAGCGCCCAGCGCCGTCAGTGACTGGCTGGTGCGTGACCAGCTCAATGCCGACACCTTGCGTCGCTCGCTGCGCCATGTGCGCGAGCGCGGCGTGCTGGTGGCCACCTTGCAGCGCCTGGCCGAGCAGGACCCGCTGACCGGCATCGCCAACCGCCAGGGCTTCCAGGCCTTGCTGACCGCGCGCCTGGCCGAGAACGACGGCCGTGGCCTTGCCCTCGGCCACCTGGACCTGGACAACTTCCGCCACGTCAACGACGCCCTTGGCCACCAGAGCGGCGACCGCCTGATCCTGCAGGTGGTGGCGCGGCTGAAACAGCAACTGGAGGCGGGCGACCAACTGGCGCGCCTGGGCAGCGACGAGTTCGCCCTGCTGATCGACACCCGACGCGACCCCAACCGTGCCGAGTGGATTGCCGAGCGGATTGTCGAGGCGTTGGCCGAACCCTACTGGATTGACGGCGAAAGCCTGCTGCTGGGCTGCAGCCTGGGCCTGGCCCATGCCCGCGCCCAGGGTGGTGCCGACCCGCTGATGTGGCATGCGCACATCGCCATGCGCCAGGCCAAGGGCAGCCAGGGTTGCACCTTCCATGTGTTCAACGAGCGTATCAATCGCAACGCCCGTAGCCTTGCCGATCTGGAAAGCGAATTGCGCCGCGCCCTGCGCCGGGACGAGCTGGAGCTGCATTACCAGCCGCGGTTGAACCTGGCCGACGGGCGCATCGTCGGCCTCGAGGCGCTGGTGCGCTGGCGGCATGCCGAGCGCGGCCTGTTGCCGCCCAGCGAGTTCGTGCCGCTGGCCGAGCAGAGCGGCCTGATCGTGCCGCTGGGCTACTGGGTGATTTCCCGAGCCCTGCGCGACATGCAGGCGCTGTGCGAGCGCGGCCTGGAGCCGCTGCACATGGCGGTCAACCTGAGCTTCCGCCAGTTTCAGGACAGCCAGTTGCTGGCGACCTTGAGCCGCCTGATTCTCGAACATGGCGTGGATGCCCGCTGGCTCGAATTCGAGCTCACCGAAACGGCGGTGATGCGCCGCAACGAGCTGGTACGCCAGACCATGGACGCCCTGGGGCGCTTGGGCGTGCGCTTCTCGCTCGATGATTTTGGTACCGGGTTCTCTTCGTTCGTGCACCTAAACAGCCTGCCGATCACCTTGCTCAAGGTGGACCGCAGCTTTGTCGCGGAGATGGAAATGCGCGAGGAGAACCGCAAGCTTGTGCACGCCATGATCAATCTGGCGCACAACCTCAACCTCGAGGTGGTGGCCGAAGGTGTGGAGAGTGAAGAGCAGATGGCGTTGCTGCGCGGGTTTGGCTGTGACCAGGTGCAGGGCTTCCTGGTCAGCAAGCCGCTGCCGGTGGGGGAGTTGATGGAGTTCTTGCTGCAGGCGACCGGCTGCCAGTTGGGCACAGCCCTTTAGGGCCCTTTCGCGGGTGAACCCGCTCCCACAGGCTTTGCACAGGATTCAGACCCTGCGCAGTCCCTGTGGGAGCGGGTTTACCCGCGAAGAGGCCCGCAAGTCAGGCCGAAGCCGTCGCCGCTCCACCAATCCCGGCCTTGCCCAAAAGCCGCTTCATCCGCCACTCAAAGCCAAAGGTCAGTGCCACCGCCGCACACGCCAGCCCCAACGCCAGCCCCCACCACACCCCGACCGCGCCACCGCCCAGGGTAAAGGTGAACAGCCAGGCGCTCGGCGCCCCCACCAGCCAGTAGCACACCAGCCCGATCAGGAAGGTCGTCTTGGCATCTTTCAGCCCACGGATCGAGCCCATCGCGATCGTCTGCATGCCATCGAACAGCTCGAACCACGCAGCCACCATCAGCAACTGCACCGCCAGCTGGAAGATCGCCGCAAATGCCGGGTCGTCACGGTCGATGAACAGCCCCACCAGCGCATCGGGCAGCAGCCAGAACAACGCGGCGAAGGCAAACATGATCATCGCCCCGAAGCCGATGCCCACCCGCCCGGCGCTGCGCGCCGCCAGCAGGTTGCCGGCGCCGTAGTACAGCCCCACGCGCATGGTCACCGCATACGACAACCCGGTCGGCACCATGAACGCCGTGGATACGATCTGCAGGGCGATCTGGTGCGCCGCCAGCTCGGTACTGCCCAGCACGCCCATGCACAGCGCGGCAAAGGCGAACAGGCCGACTTCCACCATGTAGGTGCCGCCAATCGGCAGGCCCAGCCGCCACAGCTCGCGCAGGGCCGGCAGCGAAGGGCGCGACAGGCCCTTGCGCAATGGGTAGGCGGCATAGGCCGGGTGCCAACGGATATACAGTGCCAAGGCAATGGCCATGCCCATCGACACCACCGCGGTGACCAGGCCGATGCCCATCAGGCCCAGCTTGGGCAGGCCGAACATGCCTTCGATCAGCGCCACGTTGAACAGGTAGTTGAGCACCGTGCCAACCAGGCTGATGACCATCACCGGCGTAGACCGGCCCAGCGCGCTGGTGAAGCCGCGCAACGCCATGAAAGTCAGGTAGCCGGGCAGCGCCAGTGGCAGCAGGGTGAGGAATTCGGCGGCCGAGGCAACGTTCTCGGGCTTTTGCCCGAACTGCAGCAGTACCGGTTCAAGGTTCCACAGCACCAGCGCAGCGAACAGCGCCAGGCCCCAGGCCAGCCACAGGCCACCCTGCGCCAGGCGGGTGGCGCCTTCGATGTCGTTGGCGCCCTTGCGAATGGCCACCAGGGTGCCGACCGCAGCGATCACGCCAAGGCAGAAGATCGACACGAACGAGTAGCTCGCCGCGCCCAGGCCGCCACCAGCCAGGGCTTGCGGGCTGATGCGGGCCATCATCAGGGTATCGGTCAGCACCATCAGCATGTGCGCCAACTGCGAGGCGATCAGCGGCCCGGCCAGGCGCAGCAAAGCCTTGAGTTCTGTGGTGGGCGCGACATGCATGGGGGCAGTCCTTTTCCTGGGGTGATCAACGAAGGGCGATTCTGAGGCTTTGGTCAACTTTGCACAAAAGGATAAAAGCGATCATTGGCATGAGTCTGACTCATGTATATATGCTTCCCGGTGATTCATTTCTCAGCCCCGTATGGCAGGTGCCTCATGTCCCGTCAGCTCCCCCCGCTGTATGCCCTGCGCGCATTCGAAGCCGCCGCGCGGCTAAGCTCCTTCACCCGTGCCGGCGAAGAGCTGTCGATTACCCAGAGCGCGGTCAGCCGGCATATCCGCACGCTGGAGGAGCATTTTGCCTGCCGCCTGTTCGTGCGCAGTGGCCGCAGCCTGCAACTGACCGAAGCGGCGCGGGTGCTGCTGCCCGGTGTGCGTGAAGGCTTTGCCGCGCTGGAACGGGCTTGCGATACCTTGCGCGGTGAGGATGACATCCTGCGCATGAAGGCTCCCTCGACCCTGACCATGCGCTGGTTGCTGGCGCGCCTTAGCCGCTTTCGCCACTTGCAGCCTGGCAACGAAGTTCAGCTGACCAGCGCCTGGATGGATGTCGACCATGTGGACTTCAACCAGGAGCCGTTCGATTGCGCGGTGTTGCTCAGCGACGGGGTGTTCCCGCCGGAATGGGAAGTGCGCAGGTTGTTCCCGGAGCTGCTGATCCCCGTGGGTGCGCCAGACCTGCTCGACGAGGAACCCTGGGACGAGCGTCGGCTGGCCTGCATAGAGCTGCTGCACCCCACGGTGGACAAGCGCGACTGGCGGGAATGGTTGGAGCGCATGGGGTTGAGTGACAAGGTTTCGCTCAAGGGCGGGCAGGTATTCGACACTCTGGAGCTGGGCATGATTGCCGCGGCGCGTGGCTATGGCATTTCCATGGGTGATTTGCTGATGGTGGCCGAGGATGTCGCGCAAGGACGCCTTAGCCTGCCTTGGCCGACGGCGGTGCCCAGCGGGATGGATTATTACCTGGTGTGGCCGCGCACTCGGCCAGGGGGCGAGCGGTTGCGACGTTTGAGCGCGTTTCTGGAAGAGGAGGTGGCGGCGATGGATTTGCCGGATGTGCAGATCCTGCCGGCCCTTTGATCGCCTGTACCGGCCTCTTCGCGGGTAAACCCGCTCCCACAGGCTCGGTGCAGGCCTTGAGGCCAGTACTGTACCGGTGGGAGCGGGTTTACCCGCGAAGAGGCCGCAATGCCTTACATCGAGCCCAGGTTCAACGCCTGTGCACACGCCTGCAGCGACCGACGCTCGCTCTGCGCATACAGCGCCAGCTCATCCTGCACCTGCAGCCCCAGCGCCGCTTCGAACGCATCGCGGTTGGCGTTGCTGCCGTACTCGGCCTGCGCATCGTCACCCAGGTTGGACTGGAAGATCCCCGCCGCACTCACCGGCAGGAAATCCTCGTACACCAGCGCCTCGAAGTGCACATGGCCTGCCTCGATCAGCCCTTCCAGTGTGGTCGGGCGGCCGTCCTGGTCGCGCGCAGCCAGGCCTTTCTCGGTGGCGAAGTAGCGGAAGTAGGCCAGCCCTTGTTCACGCATCTGCGCCAGGTCGTCCGGGAACTCGGCAAAGGTGTCCTTCAACAACGCCATGTAGCGTTCGGCATTGGCCTCGGCCGGGGCGCCCCCCAGGGCGGCGCGGGTGGCGTCGAGCAGCTTGTCGTACAGCTGGCGGCCTTTCGGCGTCAGCGCCGCGCCGCGTTGCTCGATTTCGCCAAAGCGCGCGGTATGGCTGCCTTCGCTGCCCTGCTGGTCGCTGAACGCGACCTTTTCCTGCAGGGCTTTGAAGCTGGTCTGGCGCAGCAGGATCGGGTGGCGGCGGGTGGGCGGGCCTTCGACCACGGCCTTTGGCGGGATGCCCTTGGCCGGCATGCCGAGCTGGATTGCATCGATGTCAAGGGTGCGCGGGGTCAGGTGGTTGATGTGCGGGCCCTTGAAGGCCACCACATCGGCGATCAGGCGGTGCTGGTCGTGCAACTGCTGGTACTGCTCGGCAGTGACGGTGGCGTCATGGTGCCAGCGGAAGGTGTGCAGCGCTTCCTGCACGAACACCTCGGCATCGGCGGCATTCAGGCCACCATCGCGCTCGCATTGGTCGATCAGCTCTAGGGCGCGGGCGGTGAAGATCTGGCGCTTGGCCAGGATGCTCTCTGCCAGCTCGCGCAGCTGCGGGTTGTCGATCAGTTCCAGGCGCAGCAGCGAGGTGAACACGCGGAACGGGCTGACGTGCAGCGACTGCTCGTGCACCGCGCGGAAGGCGGTGGAATGCACCGGCACACCGGCGGAACTGAGGTCGTAGTAGCCGACTGGCTGCATGCCCATGACCGCGAACAACCGGGCGATGGTGGCTAGCTCTGCGGCGGTGCCGACACGGATGGCACCGTGGCGCTCCTGATCCAGGCGCTCGATTTCGCCGGTCCAGCGCAGGGCCTCGGCAACCTCGGGTTGCTGGGCCATGACCTGCTGGTTGATTTCGCTCACCAGCTCCAGCAGCGTGCCGTACAGGGGCACTTCCTGTTTGTACATGAGCGACATGGCGGCAGAGAACTGCGCGCGGATGCTGTCGGGGCTGACGAAATCGTGGGCGGGCATCGCTAGCTTCCTGGTTGGGTTCGGACGCTTACATGAAAGCTGGGAATGCACTTTGCTCACAAGCGAAAAAAAGTGAGTGTGTCATTCCTTTTTTGATCGACCTCAAGGGCCCTTTCGCGGGTAAACCCGCTCCCACAGGGTACCTCACAGGGTTCAGGCCTTGCGTGATACCTGTGGGAGCGGGTTTACCCGCGAAGAGGCCCTCAGGTCGATAGCTGCTCGCGAATCCATTCCACCAACGCCCTTACCTTGGGCACCTCCGCCGCATGCTCGGCATACGCCAGGTAATGCGCCCCGGCACTGCGCATCGCATGGTTCCACGGCACCACCAAACTCCCCTCGGCCAGCTCCTTCGCCGCCAGGTAGCGCGGCACCAACGCCACCCCGCACCCGGCCTGCGCCGCGCTCAAGGCCATGTAGAAGGTATCGAAGCGCGGCCCGTGGTAGGCACTGACGCTCTGCAAACCCAACTCCAGGAACCACTCATGCCAGGCCTCTGGCCGCGAGGTGCTCTGCAGCAACACCAGTTCGGCCAGCTCTCCGGCATCGTTCAGTTCACGCCCGGCCAGCAACTCCGGCGCACATACCGGCACCACCTCTTCACCGAACAGCTCCATGCAGGTGGCCCCCGGCCAAGTGCCCTGGCCATAGAAGAACACCACGTCCGCCGAGCCTTGCAGCAGGGCGAAAGGCTCCATCTCGTTGCGGATGTCCAGGTGGATGTTGTTGTGGCGCTTGCCAAAACCCTTGAGGTGCGGGATCAACCAGCGCACGCCAAAACTCGGCTGAGTGGCTACCTTCAATATCTCGGTCTGCTCGCCGTAGGTGAGCACATAGCGGCTGGACATATCCACCTGGGTGAGGATCTTGTTGACCTCGGCCAGGTACAGGCTGCCCGCCGGCGTCAGCTGCAGACGGCGGCGGATACGCAGGAACAGGTGGTGGCGCAGCATGTCTTCAAGCTGCGCCACCTGCTTGCTGACCGCGCTCTGGGTCAGGTGCAGCTCTTCGGCGGCACGGGTAAAGCTCAAATGGCGGGCTGCAGCTTCGAAGCACTGCAGGGCGGTCATGGAGGGCACCAGGCGTTTGGACATAGCGGTCTCTGCGGCTCAAATCATTACCTGACGGAATGATATGCGGAATAAAGGTCGTTTGTTGCACCGGTGTGATCGGATTAATACTGATCCACATCATTTTTCCACCCCATCACCCGATGTAGGAGATGCACAAATGGTTGCTGGACTGCTCGAGCGCCTTGGCGTTGCTGCCGAGGCTTACACCCAGGGCGACTACCCTGTTCACACGCCGATCGACGGCAGCCAGATCGCCTCGGTGAAACTGCTCGGCAAGGCCGAGACCATCGCCCGCATCGATCAGGCCCAGAGCGCCTTCGAAGCCTGGCGCAGCGTGCCGGCCCCACGCCGTGGCGAGCTGGTGCGCCTGTTCGGCGAAGTGCTGCGTGAGCACAAGGCCGACCTCGGCGAGCTGGTTTCGATCGAAGCCGGCAAGATCACCCAGGAAGGCCTGGGCGAAGTGCAGGAAATGATCGACATCTGCGACTTCGCCGTTGGCCTTTCGCGCCAGCTGTACGGCCTGACCATCGCTTCCGAGCGCCCTGGCCACCACATGCGTGAAACCTGGCACCCGCTGGGCGTGGTCGGCGTGATCAGCGCCTTCAACTTCCCGGTCGCAGTCTGGGCCTGGAACACTGCCCTGGCCCTGGTCGCCGGTAACTCGGTGGTATGGAAACCATCCGAGAAGACCCCGCTGACCGCCCTGGCCTGCCAGGCGCTGTTCGAAAAAGCCCTGAAAGCCTTCGGTGATGCCCCGGCTGGCCTGGCACAACTGGTGATCGGCGGCCGTGAAGCCGGCGAAGCCATGGTCGACGACCCGCGCGTACCGCTGGTCAGCGCCACCGGCAGCACCCGCATGGGGCGCGAAGTCGGCCCACGTGTGGCTGCCCGCTTCGGCCGCAGCATCCTCGAGCTGGGTGGCAACAACGCCATGATCCTGGCCCCGAGCGCCGACCTCGACCTGGCCGTGCGTGGCATCCTGTTCTCCGCAGTCGGCACCGCCGGCCAGCGTTGCACCACCCTGCGCCGCCTGATCGTGCACCGTTCGATCAAGGACGAAGTGGTTGCCCGCGTCAAAGCCGCCTACGGCAAGGTGCGCATCGGCGACCCACGCAAGGACAACCTGGTGGGCCCGCTGATCGACAAGCAGTCGTTCGACGCCATGCAGGGCGCGCTGGCCAAGGCCCGCGACGAAGGTGGCCAGGTATTTGGTGGCGAGCGTCAGCTGGCCGATCAGTACCCGAACGCCTACTACGTATCGCCTGCCATCGCCGAAATGCCGGCGCAGAGCGACGTGGTGCGCCACGAAACCTTCGCCCCGATCCTGTATGTGCTGGCCTACGACGACTTCGAAGAGGCCCTGCGCCTGAACAACGAAGTGCCACAAGGCCTGTCGTCGTGCATCTTCACCACCGACATCCGTGAGGCCGAACGCTTCCAGAGCGCCTCGGGCAGCGACTGCGGCATCGCCAACGTCAACATCGGTACCAGCGGCGCCGAGATCGGCGGTGCGTTCGGTGGCGAGAAGGAGACTGGTGGTGGCCGTGAGTCCGGTTCGGACGCCTGGAAAGGCTACATGCGTCGCCAGACCAACACCGTGAACTACTCGCGCGAACTGCCGCTGGCGCAGGGTATCGTGTTCGACTGATCGGCTGATGCTGCATGGCCGGGGGCCTGGCCCCCGGTTCGCGGGTAAACCCGCTCCCACAGGTACAACACAGTTCTTGAAACCTGTGATGCACCTGTGGGAGCGGGTTTACCCGCGAATGGGCCGCACAACGGCCCCAAACAAGAACAAATTGCTGGAGCCGGGCCATGTCCGAACTGCGTCAAGAATGCTTGTGGGAATTCGTCAGCAAACCGACCGTCGCCGCCCAAGCCCTGGCCGGTGAGCACAAGGCCGATGTCTGTGTGATCGGCGGCGGCATTACCGGCCTGTCGGCGGCCATCCACCTGCTCGAACAGGGCAAGTCGGTGATCCTGCTGGAGGCCTGGAAGATCGGTCACGGTGGCTCCGGGCGCAACGTCGGCCTGGTCAACGCCGGCACCTGGATCCGCCCCGACGATGTCGAGGCCACCCTCGGCCTGCAGCAGGGCAGCCGCCTGAACAAGGTGCTCGGCGAAGCCCCGGCCGAAGTGTTCGCCATGATCGAACGCCTTGGCATCGACTGCCAGGCCCAGCACAAAGGCACGCTGCACATGGCGCACAACGCCACCGGTATCGCCGACCTGGAGGCCCGCCACGAACAATGGCGCCGCCGTGGTGCCGACGTGGAGCTGCTGACCGGCGCCCAGTGCCAGGAATACTGCGGTACCGACAAGATTTCCGCCGCGCTGCTCGACCGCCGCGCCGGCACCATCAACCCCATGGGCTACACCCAGGGCCTGGCCGCAGCGGTGGCACGCCTGGGTGGCAAGCTGTTCCAGCAGTCTTCGGTCGAAGGCCTGGAGCGTGACGGCGATGCCTGGCGGGTGAAGACCGCACGTGGTTCGGTGCGCGCCGACAAAGTGGTGATTTCCACCGGCGCCTACACCGAAGGCGACTGGAGCAACCTGCAGAAGCAGTTCTTCCGTGGCTACTACTACCAGGTGGCATCCAAGCCGTTGCAGGGTGCTGCAGCCGACAAGGTGCTGCCACATGGCCAAGGCTCATGGGACACCCGCACCGTGCTCAGCAGCATCCGTCGCGACGACCAGGGCCGCCTGCTGCTCGGCAGCCTGGGCCGGGTCGACAACAAGCCGGCGTGGTTCGTGCGCAGCTGGGCTGACCGCATCCAGAGCCACTATTACCCGGAGCTGGGCAAGGTCGAGTGGGAAATGCACTGGACCGGTTGCATCGACTTCACCCCAGACCACCTGATGCGCCTGTTCGAACCGGCGCCGGGGCTGGTGGCGGTGACCGGGTACAACGGGCGCGGCAATACCACCGGGACCGTGATCGGCCGGGCGTTCGCCGAGTTCCTGCTGAAGGGGGAGGCGGGCAGCCTGCCGATTCCGTTCTCGCCGATGAAGGGCGTGAGTGCGCCCTCGTTGCGGACTGCGTTCTACGAGTCCGGGTTCTCGCTGTACCACGCGGGGCAATGCCTAAGGGTTGTGTTGTAAATACTGTCCTCTTCGCGGGTAAACCCGCTCCCACAGGTACTGCGCAGCGTTCAGATTTTGCGCGCTCTCTGTGGGAGCGGGTTTACCCGCGAAGAGGCCGGCACAGGCTTACTTGTGCAACCAGCTGAGAAAACCGCCCTTCTTGATCGAAACCGGCTTCTGCAGCAACAACGACTCCCGGCTCTGCCGCCGAAACCGCTGCAACTTGCTCAACGCCGTCTGCACATCGCCGCGTTGCACCAGGCAGCTCTTCACCTGCTCCTTGTCGATCCGGTACAGCACGCAACCGGTCAATGTGCGGAATTCGGCAAACGACTGCTCATCGTCGATGATCCCCTCGATCCCGAGCACCTCGCCCGGCCCCATGCGCCCGGCCTCGACCAGCTTGTCGCCATCGCGAATCGACGCCGAAACCACCCCGCTGCCAATCACCAGCAAATGATCGGAATGCTCGCCCACGCCCAGGATTACCTGGTCGGCCAGGTATTCCACCGCCGTCATACGCTGGCTCAACGCATCGCGCTCTTCAGCGCTCAGCGAGCGGAACACCCGCACCTCGTCCAGCACCTCGCGCTGGCGGCTGCGTGGTGGCATGGCCAGGTCGGTGTTCCACATTACCCCGCTGGCCTCCAGGTGCCGGTGGGCCAGGTCGAACAGTTGGTTGCGCGCGTCGCCCTTGGCGCCCGCGTCGGCCACGAAGCCGCTGGCTTCGTACTCCACTGATTCCAGCGTCGAGGCTTTCACCGTCACCTTTGGTCTTGGTGTAGCCAGGATGGCACTGACGCCTTGCAAGGCTTTTTCCAGAGCATCGAACACCCGTTTGGGCCGCACCTTGGCCGGTACCACCACGCTGACCGACACCCCGTGCACATCGGCCGGGCGGCTGTGGTTGAGCAGCCGGGCCTTGGCCGCCACCGAGTTGGGGATCACCGCCAGGCTGCCGGTGCTGGTGAGCAGGCGGGTGGCACGCCAGTCGATTTCCAGCACCTTGCCTTCGGTGTTATCGATGGAGATCGAGTCGCCAATCTGATACGGCCGCGTGGTGTTCAGGATGATGCCACTGAACACGTCGGCCAATGTGCTCTGCAGCGCCAGGCCGATGACGATGGCCATTACCCCCGATGTAGCCAGCAGGCCCTTCACCGGCAACTGCAACACATAACCTGCGGCGGCGACCACCGCAGCCAGGAAGATCAGCGCCCCCAGCACATCCTGCAGCAAACGCCCGCCATGGCTGCCACGGGCACCCAGCAACAGGCCGAACACCACCGTCACCGTGCGTGCGCCGAACAGCCACCAGCCGATCGCCAGTACCGTGGCGATCAGGTTGCGCGAGACATCATCGGGCCAGGGGGGTGGTTGCATCGGGCTCATGCCGGCAGCCACCAGTACCGAGCTGAACAGCAGGAACAGCACCAACCGCGTGCCGATACGCCAGGCGCGTTGCTGGAGAGGAATCAGTTGCCAGAGCACGAGGTCGAGCAGGACCAGGGCGGTGCCGAGCAACAACGGGTATGACTGGATGAACGCCAGCATGGTGGTCTCGGGTGAGGGGAGGGTTGTGGGTAGTAATAGAGCAGGTTGGACGGGCAGGCAATGGGGCCTGTGCCGGCCTCTTCGCGGCTAAAGCCGCTCCCACAGGGATTGCGCTGGATCTGAATCGTGCGCAGTACCTGTAGGAGCGGCTTTAGCCGCGAAAGGGCCGGTCGAGCCCATACAAAACCATCGTTCATAAAACAGAACGCTAGAGCCAAAAATCGCTATCTACCGCCCAAAAGGTCATGGTTTTAATCTTCCCCCATCAACGCGAAACACCCAACTTACTGAAAAGATCAAAACCCTTAGGAGCAACGACCATGACCAACTTCAAATACAACCGCCTGAACAAAGACGACGCTGCTGTCCTGCTGGTCGACCACCAGGCTGGCCTGCTGTCCCTGGTCCGCGACATCGAGCCGGACGCGTTCAAGAACAACGTATTGGCCCTGGCCGACCTGGCCAAGTTCTTCAACCTGCCGACCATCCTCACCACCAGCTTCGAACAAGGCCCCAACGGCCCGCTGGTACCAGAGCTGAAAGCCCTGTTCCCGGACGCCCCCTACATCGCCCGCCCAGGCCAGATCAACGCCTGGGACAACGAGGACTTCGTCAAGGCGGTGAAGGCCACCGGCAAGAAGCAACTGATCATCGCCGGCGTGGTGACTGAAGTGTGCGTAGCCTTCCCGGCGCTGTCGGCCCTGGAGGAAGAGTTCGAAGTGTTCGTGGTCACTGATGCCTCCGGCACCTTCAACGCGATGACCCGCGACGCCGCCCACGACCGTATGAGCCAGGCCGGCGCACAACTGATGACCTGGTTCGGCGTGGCCTGTGAGCTGCACCGCGACTGGCGCAACGACATCGAAGGGCTGGCCGCGCTGTGCTCCAACCACATCCCGGACTACCGCAACCTGATCACCAGCTACAACGCTTTCAACGCCAGCAAGTAAGCCAGATGTGCGGGCACCGCCAGCCGGTGCCCGCCAAGGCAGCACACCTGTCCAATCCAGCGCCCGTCCGCCGTTGCACAGTGGATGCGGGCAAGCTCATCCCAAGGAACGCCGATGAACACCGCACCCCAAGACAACCACGACGTAGTGACCGTATGCCTGCAACACAAGGTAATCGCCAGTTCGAAGGGCGCTACGCCGGCACAACCGCCGCGCTGGAAGCAGGCCCTGCTGACCTACCTGGTGATCTGCCCGATGACCATGATCATTCCACAACTGCTGGCGCCGCTGTTCGCACGCTTCCCGCAGCTGGGGGGCGCGATCATCGGCAACCTGATCGTCAACCTGTTCGTCATCCTGCCCGTGGTGTTCTACATCATGCCTTGGGTAACCCGCCGCTGCGCCAACTGGCTGCGTGGCTGAGCCAGGCCTTTACCTCGACATTTTCAAGGAGATACCGACATGAGCACGTTCGTTAACCGCGATGGTACTTCGATCTACTTCAAGGACTGGGGCAGCGGCAAGCCTGTGCTGTTCAGCCACGGCTGGCCACTGGATGCCGACATGTGGGATTCGCAGATGGAATACCTGGCCAGCCGCGGCTACCGCGCCATCGCTTTCGACCGCCGTGGTTTCGGCCGTTCGAGCCAGCCGTGGAGCGGCTACGACTACGACACCTTCGCCGATGACATCGCCCAGCTGATCGAACACCTCGACCTGCGCGATGTGACCTTGGTGGGCTTCTCGATGGGTGGCGGTGACGTCAGCCGCTACATCGCCCGCCACGGCAGCGAGCGTGTGGCCGGGCTGGTGCTGCTTGGCGCGGTGACGCCGGTGTTCGGCAAGCGTGACGACAACCCTGAAGGGGTCGACCTATCGGTGTTCGAGGGTATCTGCACCGGCCTGCGTGCCGACCGGGCGCAGTTCATCGCCGATTTCGCCACGCCGTTCTATGGCATCAACCATGGGCAGCAGGTGTCCCAGGGTGTGCAGACCCAGACCTTGAACATTGCGCTGATGGCATCGATCAAGGGCACCTTGGATTGCGTGACCGCGTTCTCCGAAACCGACTTCCGCCCGGATATGGCCAAGATCGATGTGCCAACCCTGGTGATCCACGGTGACGACGACCAGATCGTGCCGTTCGAGAGCACCGGCAAGCGGGCGGCGGAGCTGATTCGTGGGGCTGAGCTGAAGGTGTACGCGGGGGCGCCGCACGGGTTTGCGGTGACTCATGCACAGCAACTCAATCAAGACTTGCTGGCGTTCCTTCAGAAGTAACTGTGCTGGGGCATTCGCGGGTAAACCCGCTGCCACAAGGGACACCACAGTCTTCAAGGCCGGTGATGTCCCTGTGGGAGCGGGTTCACCCGCGAAGAGGCCAGCCCAGGCAGCGCAAATGCTGAACAAGGCTAACCTTCAACAACCCACCGCACATCCATCCAAGCCTTGTCCCTACACCAACCGGCATGCTCCGCAGTTGCGCCTGCCCGCTGCCGCACCAGACGGAGAACCCCATGTCCCAGGACCGCAACGACAAGACCCGTCGCCAGTTCCTCGCCACCAGTACCGTGCTCGGTGCCGCTGGCGCGCTCTGGTCCGCATTGCCTTTTACCGGTTCCGCCGGTTCCGCTCACGCATCCACCCAAGGAGGTTCCATGACCGCCGATCTGATTCTGTTCAACGGCAAACTGCACACCGTTGATCGTGAAAAGCCCACCGCGACCGCCGTCGCCATCAAGGATGGCCGTTTCATCGCCGTGGGCAACGACGCCGAAGCCATGGCCCACAAGGGCGCCACCACGCAGATCATCGACCTCAAGCAGCGCACGGTCATCCCTGGCCTGAACGACTCGCACCTGCACCTGATCCGTGGTGGCCTGAACTACAACCTGGAGCTGCGCTGGGAAGGCGTGCCTTCGGTGGCCGATGCCCTGCGCATGCTCAAGGACCAGGCCGCGCGCACGCCCACCCCGCAGTGGGTGCGCGTGGTCGGTGGCTGGAACGAGTTCCAGTTCGCCGAAAAACGCATGCCCACCCTGGAGGAAATCAACCAGGCCGCACCTGACACCCCGGTATTCCTGCTGCACCTGTATGACCGCGCACTGCTCAACCGCGCCGCGCTCAAGGCAGTCGGCTACACCAAGGACACGCCCAACCCGCCGGGCGGCGAGATCCAGCGTGACAAGTTCGGCAACCCGACCGGCATGCTCATCGCCCGCCCCAACGCGATGATCCTCTACGCCACCTTGGCCAAGGGGCCGAAGCTGCCGCTGGAATACCAGGTCAACTCCACCCGCCAGTTCATGCGCGAGCTCAACCGCCTGGGCCTGACCAGTGCCATCGATGCCGGTGGTGGCTACCAGAACTACCCGGACGACTATCAGGTGATCCAGGAGCTGGCCGACAACAACCAGCTGACCGTGCGCATTGCCTACAACCTGTTCACCCAGAAGCCCAAGGAAGAGCTGGACGACTTCCGCAAGTGGACCTCCAGCGTGAAGCTGCACAGCGGTACCGACTTCCTGCGCCACAATGGCGCCGGCGAAATGCTGGTGTTCTCCGCCGCCGACTTCGAGGACTTCCTCGAACCGCGCCCGGACCTGCCGCAAACCATGGAACAAGAGCTGGAGCCGGTGGTGCGCCACCTGGTCGAGCAGCGCTGGCCGTTCCGCCTGCATGCCACCTACAACGAATCGATCACGCGCATGCTCGACGTGTTCGAGAAGGTCAACCGCGACATCCCGTTCAATGGCCTGCCATGGTTCTTCGACCACGCCGAAACCATCACCCCGCAGAACATCGAGCGTGTGCGTGCGCTGGGCGGCGGTATCGCGATCCAGGACCGCATGGCCTTCCAGGGTGAGTATTTCGTTGACCGCTACGGCGCCAAGGCTGCCGAGCAGACCCCGCCGATCAAGCGCATGCTCGACATGGGCGTGCCGGTGGGCGCCGGTACCGACGCCACCCGCGTGTCCAGCTACAACCCGTGGACCTCGCTGTACTGGCTGGTCAGCGGCAAGACCGTCGGTGGCATGGAGCTGTACCCGGAAGGCCTCAGCCGTGACACCGCGCTGCAGCTGTTCACCCAGGGCAGCGCCTGGTTCTCCAGCGAGCAGGGCAAGAAAGGCCAGATCAAGGTGGGCCAGCTGGCTGACCTGGCGGCGCTGTCGCTGGACTTCTTCAGTGTCGATGAAGAGGCGATCAAAGGCATCGAGTCGGTGCTGACCGTGGTCGATGGCAAGGTGGTGTATGGCGCGGCGGAATTCGACAAGCTCGGCCCGCCCCAGGTGCCGGTGCTGCCGGAGTGGTCGCCGGTGACCAAGGTGCCGGGCCACTGGCGCGTGGGCACGCCGTCGCTGGCAGCGGTGGCGCACCAGTGTGTCGGGCCTTGCGGGGTGCATGCGCACAGCCATGAGAAGGCACGGCATTCGAATGTGCCGGTGAATGACTTCCAGGGCTTCTGGGGGGCGCTGGGTTGTTCGTGCTTTGCTTTCTAAGCTGAGCTGATGTGAAAAAGGGGGCCAGTTATTGGCCCCCTTTTTTGTTCCTTCAGTGCTGGCCTCTTCGCGGGTAAACCCGCTCCCACAGGTACGGCAGCGCCCTTCAGGCCTGTGTTGTCCCTGTGGGAGCGGGTTTACCCGCGAAGAGGCCACAGCAGACATCAATGGTGAGTCTTGTGCTCAGCTCCAGCCAACAGATGCCGAATCTTCACTTCCACACCATCGGTCTGCAGCATCCGCACCCTGGCCTCGATCTTCAGCTCACCCCGGGTTACCCGGTGGTGATGCCTCAAATGCTCCAGCCACGATTCCTCGAAGAAGAACTCCAGCCACAACGCCGGGTCCGCGCTGTCGCGCATCAACCCCCACGACAACGCGCCATTGCGCTTGCGCATCGCCTCCAGCTCCCGCGCTGCCTGCTGGAACGCCTCGGCCTTGGCCGGGTCGATGTGGTATTCCACGGTAACCATCACCGGCCCGCTTTCCTTGTCCATGTCGTCGCTCAGCAGCGGCAACGGCCAATGCAGTGACGGCGTCAGCTCCTCGGCTGCGGTTTCCGGCAGCGTCACCTTGCAGGTCAGCAGCGTGCCCAGTGCCAGGCCAGCTGCGGCCAGCAGCAGGCTCAAGGTGATGGTTGCATGGCTGGCCAGCGTGCCCCACAGCAACCCGCCACTGGCCATGGCACCAAAGAAGATCAGGATGTACACCGACAGCGCCCGCGCCCGTACCCAGGCCGGTACCGAGGTCTGCGCCGCCACCTGCAGGTTGGACAGCACGGCAATCCACGCCGCGCCGCTGAGCAGCATTGCCGGCAGCAGCACATAGAAGTTGCGCACCAGCGCCAGGGCTAGCAGGAACAGGGCATACAGCAGGCTGGCCAGCAGCACCAGGCGGTCGCGGCTGATGCGTTCGCGCAGGCGTGGCAGCAAGGTGGCGCCGGCCACCGCGCCGATGCCGATGGCCGCCAGCAGCAGGCCGAAATCGGCGGCGGTACCTTGCATCTCGCCACGCACGATCAACGGCAGCAGCGAGGTGCCGGCGCTGGCGCAGAAAAAGAATGCCAAGGCGCGCAATATCACCGCCTGCAAGGGCTTGGCACTGCGCGCGAAACGCAGCCCGGTGCGCATGGCGCCGACGAAGCGCTCGGCCGGCAGCAGCGGCTCCTTCACCTCGCGCTTCCACAGGAACAGCACCAGGATCACCCCGGCGAACGAGATGGCATTCAGGGCGAAGGTCAGCCACGGGCCGACCATGCTCACCACCACGCCCGCCAAAGCCGGGCCGATGGCGCGCGACACATTGATACCGACACTGGAAAGCGCCACCGCGTTGGCCAGGTCGTCCTTGCCTACCAGCTCCGGTGTCAGCGCACTCCAGGCCGGCATCATCAGTGCCGTGCCGATGCCCAACGCCAGGGTAAGCACCAGCAGCAGGGTGACGTTCATCACCCCGAGCAGGGTCAGGGCCGCCAGCACCACGGCCACCGAAGACATCCACAGTTGCACCAGCAACAGGTATCGGCGCTTGTCGACGATATCAGCCGCCGCGCCGGCCGGCAGGGCAAGGAAGAACATTGGTAGCGAGCCGGCTACCTGGATCAGGGCCACGTGCAACGGGCTGGCCGACAGCGTGGTCATCAGCCAGCCGGCGCCCACCTCATGCATCCAGGTGCCGATGTTGGAAGCGATGGTGGCGATCCACAGCATGCGGAAGGTGGCGTTGCGCAATGGGCTCCAGGCGCCTGAAGGGGACGTGCTCATGTCAGAAGCTGCCTTTGAGTGGGTATTCGATGATCAGGTAGATCCGGTCGATGTCATCGCCAGCCTGGGCCTGGTTGGCGCGGTGGCTGACGTGGGAAAACGACAGGCTCAGGTCCTTGGCGGCGCCCGACTGCACCACGTATTTCAGGTCGATGTCGCGCTCCCAGTGCTTGCCGCCGTCGCCGTACTGGCCCGCATAGGCGCCGCCTGCCGGGGCATGGCTACCGTCGATGCCACGGCCGCTGACGTAGCGGCCCATCAGGCTCAGGCCGGGGGCGCCGAGGGTGGCGAAGTTGAGGTCGTAGCGCAGTTGCCATGAGCGCTCGCCGGGGCCGTTGAAGTCGGCGTACTTGATCGAGTTGGCCAGGTAGATGGAGTCGCCGCCGACGAAGTCGAACGGGGTATCGCCCTCGACCTTCTGGTAGGCCAGGCTCAGCGCCTGGGCGCCGAAGCTGTACCTGGCCAGCAGGCTGTAGGCGAGGGTGTCGATTGCCCCGGCACTGGCATTGCCGGTGTCGCGGGTCTTGTACAGGTTGCCGTCCAGGCGCCAGTTACCCTCGGCCAGGTTCAGGTTGAGGTAGGCCTGGCGCCAGGTGTCCTCCAACTGGCCTGCGTACAGTGCGCCGCCGAATGGCCCGTCGGGTGCGAACGCGGCACCGGCCAGGCTGATGGCACGGTTGTCGGTGGTGGCGCCGTAGCCGCTGAAGTCATCATGGCTGGAGCTGTTGCCCTGGTTGTTGAAGGCGGTGAAGTGCCCGGCCTGCAGGCGCCAGTCGGGCAGGTCGGTGTTGTCCAGGAACCAGCCGGTGGCGTACTCCGGGTGCAGGCGTTTGTCGCTGGTGTCGAACACCGGGGTTTCCACGGTCATTTCGCCGTAGTGCAGTTGGGTGTTGCCCAGGCGCAGCTTGAGCGCGGCGCCGGCGCTGGAGTAGTCGGACTCGGCGCGGCCATCGCTGTCGCGCGGCAGCAGGCCGGTGCCGGCATGGCCGCGGCCGCCGTCCAGCTTGAGGCCGAGAAAGCCATGGGCATCGATACCGACGCCGAGCGTGCCCTCGGTGAAGCCGGAGCGGATTTCGCCAATGAAGCCCTGGGCCCATTCCTGGCGGTAGTTCTGGCCACTGCCGGAGGGCGAGCGGAAGTCGCTGTGCAGGAAGTAGTTGCGGCTGAGCAGCGACCAGCCGGGCTCTTCGGCCTGGCTGAGCACCGGGCACAGGGCGAGGGTGGCGAGCAGGGCGCAGCCTGGTCCGTGGGTGGCGCGGATCATGGGGGCTCCGGGAGGTATGATCCGGGACTGTGGAGGAAGGATAGGCCAGGGGTCTTGTATGTGTGTGCTCTGGCTGTTCTTGCCTGTGCCGGCCTCTTCGCGGGTGAACCCGCTCCTACAGATACTGCACAAACCTTGAGGCTAGTGGTGACCCTGTGGGAGCGGGTTTACCCGCGAAGAGGCCGGCACAGGCGGCAACCGGCTCAAGCCATGTCGCTGATGGCGAATTCTTCGGCCAGATGATCGATCAGCGCCCGCACCGATGGCAGCAACCCCCGCCGCGACGGGAAGATCGCATGCACGATGCCGCAACGCGGGTGCCAGTCCGGCAACAACTCCACCAGCCGCCCCGCCGCCAGGTCTTCGCGCACCGCCACCCGCGGCAGGTGAGCGATACCCACCCCGGCCACCACGAAATGGCGCAGGGCGAACAGGTCGTCCGTCACCATGCGCGGTGTGTGCGGGATGACGATGCTGCGGCTGCTGTCCTCACCCAGGAACAGCTCCCACTGGTACTCACGCTGGGCGCTGCCCCAATGCAGGCTCGGCAGCGTGCCGAGCAACTGCGGGTCGAAGCCCTTGGGCAACTGCTCCAGGTACTGCGGCTGGCCGACCAGGCACTGGGTGCTGTTGCTCAGTACCTTCATCACCATGTCGGTGTTCTCCAGCGGCGGAAAGCGCACCCGCAGGGCGATGTCGAAACCCTCGTGCAGCAGGTCGACGCGGCGGTTGGTGCTCTCGATGAACAGCTCCACCTGCGGGTACTTGAGCATGTAGCGGGTAAGCATCGGCCCGACCCAGGAATTGAGCAGGGTGGTCGGGCAACTGATACGCACCAGGCCGCGCGGTTCGCTGCGGTTGCGCTCGATGATCTCCGCCGCGCCCTCGGCCTCCACGCGCATGGCCAGGCAGCGGTTGTAGTAGGCCTGGCCGATCTCGGTGAGCGAACAATGGCGGCTGGTGCGGTGCAGCAGACGCACGCCCAGGCGGTCTTCGAGATCGGCGATGCGTCGGCTTAGCTTCGACTTGGGCATGTCCAGCGCCCGGCCAGCCGGGGCGAAGCCGCCGTGCTCGACTACCTGGGTGAAGTAGTAGAGGGAGTTGAGGTCTTCCAATGATCGGTCTCCGGGTGTTTGGTTGCCTGTGCCGGCCCTTTCGCGGGTAAACCCGCTCCTACAGGTAATGCACAGGGCTCAAGCCCTGCGCTATCCCTGTGGGAGCGGTTTTACCCGCGAAGAGGCCGGCACAGCCCCTACAAATCCATCGTTCATAAAACGGAACGCTAAAGCCAAATTCTGCTATCTACCGCCACAAAGGTGATGATTTTAATCTGTGCCCATCAACGCGAAACACCCCCGAATGCTGAAAAATTCATAACCCTCAGGAGCACAGACCATGAGTAAATTCACCTACAACCGCCTGAACAAAGACGACGCTGCTGTCCTGCTGGTCGACCACCAGGCTGGCCTGCTGTCCCTGGTCCGTGACATCGAGCCGGACAAGTTCAAGAACAATGTGCTGGCCCTGGCCGACCTGGCCAAGTTCTTCAACCTGCCGACCATCCTCACCACCAGCTTCGAGCAAGGCCCCAACGGCCCGCTGGTACCAGAGCTGAAAGCCCTGTTCCCGGACGCCCCGTACATCGCCCGCCCAGGCCAGATCAACGCCTGGGACAACGAAGACTTCGTCAAGGCGGTGAAGGCCACTGGCAAGAAACAGCTGATCATTGCCGGCGTGGTGACTGAGGTCTGTGTAGCGTTCCCGGCGCTGTCGGCCCTGGAAGAGGAGTTCGAAGTGTTCGTGGTGACCGATGCTTCCGGCACCTTCAACGAAATGACCCGCGATGCTGCCCATGACCGCATGAGCCGCGCCGGCGCGCAAATGATGACCTGGTTCGGCGTGGCCTGTGAGCTGCACCGCGACTGGCGCAACGACATCGAAGGGCTGGCGGCGCTGTGCTCCAACCACATTCCGGATTATCGCAACCTGATTACCAGCTACAACGCGTTGACTGCGGGTAAGTAACAGCCCGTTAGTTGAATGCAAAAAGGCCGGCTCCCTCTGTAGGGAGCTGGCCTTTTTTGTTTGCTGCGCTGGCCCTTTCGCGGGTAAACCCGCTCCCACAGGGACTGCACAGTTTCAGCGCCTGTGGTGATCCTTGTGGGAGCGGGTTCACCCGCGAAGAGGCCAGCAAGGACAACATCAATTCATGGGCTGCGACTCAATCCCATCCAGCAATGCCTCAACCAACCCTTCTGCCATTTCGAGCGCATTCAGGTTGCTCCAGAACAGGCTCTTGCCGGTTTCATCCAGGTGTTCCAGGGCTTTGTAGCCACAGTCGTAGGCGCCGCGCAGGTACTGGGCGACATGCACCAGGGCGTCGTGGGCAGAGACGCCCGGGTTTACTGTGAACAAAGGTGGATGGCCGGCATCGCAGCGGCTGAAAGCGCGTTCTTTGGTGTCGGGAAGAGGTGGATTGGGGACAATTTTTTTCATAGCCAAACTCCGATAGAGGTTGGCCGGCACCATCCGTTTCCACGCGAAGGGTGGCGGCTGCACGCGGGGTGGAAAGCCAGGCTATCGGAACCCCGGCAGGCCATTCGGCCTCCCGCGCGCAGCTGCCATGACAACAGCTATTCCGATTTACCTGCCGGGTTTCCACACCCGATCGCTGAACCGACAGCGACCCGGCAAGCCTAGAGAGCAGGCTTTCCCCGGACAATCAGACGGGCTTCGACACGGTGCGTAGGATAATTCGTCAGATGGTATGGCTGAGTAGGAAATGGCTCGCAACGAAGTAGGATGCTGCTGATATTTTTGTGCACTGGGGCCGCGCAGCGGACCCAGACAATCTCAAGCCAAAAATACAAAAGAGGGCCTGAGCCCTCTTCCTGAATCGATGCGCCAACCCTCAATCCGCATCCGAATCAAACAACCGCTCCAACTCCGCCCGGGCCTCCTTGGCCGTCTGCATCACCTTGGCCCGGTCATCACGCACCTGCCCCTGGGCCACCAGCACCTCTTCATCATGCTGGGTAAACCGCGCAATCCGGTCCGCCGCCTGCGCCTCGCTCAACCCCAACCCCACCAATGCCCGGCGGGTCATCTCCAGGCTGGAGTAGAACGTCTCGCGAATCGGCTCGGCGCCGACATCCGCCAACTTGTGCACATGCTGGCGGTTACGCGCGCGGGCCAGCACTTTCAGGTGCGGGTACAGGCGTTTCACCCGTTCCGCCGTGTGAATGGCAGCTTCCGGGTCATCGATGGTGATGATGAAGTATTCCGCCTCGCCCACCTTGGCGGCATGCAGCACCTCGGGGCGCAGCGGGTCGCCGTAGAACACGGGTACCTGTTCGAACATACGGGTCATCTCGATGGTGTCCACCGAGGTTTCCAGGGCAATGAACGGAACTTTCTGTGCCCGCAGGATGCGCGCGACGATCTGGCCCATGCGGCCCATGCCGACGATCACCACCCGTGGCGTGTCAGCCTGGATCTGCTTGTAATGCTCCGGCACCTCACGCGCCGGTTGCGGGCGCTTGAGGGCGTGGGCGCAGCCAATCATCAGCAGCGGGGTAATGGCCATCGACAGGGTGATGGTCATCAGCAGCAGGTCGTAGGTCTGGGTGTCGAACAAGCCTTGGTCCTTGCCCAGCTTGAACACCACGAAGGCAAATTCGCCACCGGCAGCCAGCACCATGCCCAGGCGCAGGGCGCTGGCGCTGTTCAGACCACCGGCCAGGCGCCCGACGCCGATCAGCAGTACCAGCTTAACGGCCACCAGCAGCAGGGTCAGGCCCAGCACCACCAAAGGCATTTCCAGCAGCAGGCGCAGGTTGGCGCCCATGCCGACGCTGATGAAGAACAGCCCCAGCAGCAGGCCCTTGAACGGTTCGATCTGCGATTCCAGTTCGTGGCGGTATTCCGAGTCGGCCAGCAGCAGGCCGGCGAGGAAGGCACCCAGGGCCATGGAAATGCCGGCTTCTTCCATCAGCCAGGCAGTGCCGATCACAACCAGCAGCGCGGTGGCGGTGGACACTTCCGGCAGGCCGGTGCGGGCCACGGTGCGGAATACCGGGCGCAGCAGGTAGCGGCCACCGACGATGACCACGGCGATGCTGGCGAACACCTTCAGGCCATGCTCCAGGCTGTCGCCGTGGCTGGTGTCCGGGCCACTGGCGGCCAGCAGCGGAACCAATGCGATCAGTGGGATGGCGGCGATGTCCTGGAACAGCAGGATGGCGAACGCCAGGCGGCCGTGCGGGGCGTTGAGCTGCTTGCTTTCGGCCAGGCTCTGCAGGCCAAGGGCGGTGGACGACAGCGCCAGGCCCAGACCGAGCACGATGGCCGCCGGTAGCGTCTGGCTGAAGCCGAACAGGGCGATGGCGCCGATCAGAGCACCGGTCAGCAGCACCTGGGCGGTGCCGACGCCGAATACGGACTTGCGCATCAGCCACAGGCGCTTGGGCGACAGCTCGAGGCCGATGATGAACAGCAGCAGGACCACGCCCAGCTCGGAAATGTGCGCCACGCTTTCGGTATCGCGGATCAGGCCCAGCGCCTGCGGGCCGATGATCACGCCGGCAAGCAGGTAACCGAGCACGGCCCCCAGGTGCAGGCGCTTGGCCAGGGGGACGGCGAGGACAGCGGCGAGCAGGAAGATCACCGCGGTTTGCAGAAGGCTGCCTTCGTGTGGCATTGGCTCGTACTCCATGAGCTGCCGGGGCAGCGTTAGATCAGTTTGGCGGACAATTCTGGGGGAATGGGAGAGTGCCAGACAATCTGCTGAGAGGAAGACACATTGTCCTGAATCAGGTGACAGTCGTGCCGGCCTCTTCGCGGGTGAACCCGCTCCCACAGGTACAGCGGTGTCTTCAAGCCTGCGCAACACCTGTGGGAGCGGGTTCACCCGCGAAGAGGCCGGCACAGGAAATCTGCATACTCAACTGCCACCAAACTGCGCCCGATACTGCGCCGGCGTCATGCCAATCCGCTCGCAGAAAACCTTGCGCAAATGCCGGTCACTGCCAAACCCGCACTGCGCAGCCACTACCTTCAACGGCAGGTCGCTGCTTTCCAGCAGCTTGCGCGCGCGGTCGATGCGTGCGTTCTGCAAGTATTGCAGCGGCGTGATGCCCACCTCGCGTTGAAAGGTGCGGGCGAAGTTGCGCCCACTCATGGCTACCAGGTCGGCCATCTTCTGCACAGTGAAGGCTTGCTCGATATGGTCGACGATATACGCCTGCACCCGTGCAATCGGCGAATCATCCCGCGGTACAGCCGCCAGCAGTGGCCCGTAGGGTGTCTGCCCGCCCTGGCGATGGCGGGCGACCAGCAGCACCTTGGCCACTTCCAGGGCCAGCGCCTTGCCGTGGTCCTCGGCCACCACTGCCAGTGCCAGGTCGATGCCTGCGGTGATGCCGCCCGAGGTAATCAGGCAACGGTCGATCACGTAGATCTGCTCTGTCTCGACCTTCGCCTCGGGGAACGCTTGTGCCAGGCGCTCCACGTAGTTCCAGTGGGTGGTGCAGCGATAGCCGTCCAGCAGCCCGGCCCGGCCCAGCAGGAATACCCCGGTGCATATTGCACCAAAACGTTTGGCCCGGCGCACGGCCTGGGGCAGCCAGCGCTCGATGCCTGGCAGGGCGATGTCATAGGCGCCCGGGCCGCCTGGCACCAGCAACAGGTCGACGGATTCCGGCAAATCCTCCAGACGCAGGTCGGCTACCACTTTCAACCCGCAGGAGCCGCGCACCGCTGCCTGCCCTTCGGCCAGGGTCAGCAGCCGGTACTTCCGCTCGGCAGGAAGGAAGCGGTTAGCAATGGCAAACGCGTCCATGGGCCCGGTCACGTCCAGCAACAGCACATCATTGAACAACACCATGGCCACGGTGCGGTGGGCGGGTTTTTCCTGCATCGCTCTTATGCCTTGAATGCCGGCCGCCACCAGCGGCCCGAAGCTGAATACGAAACGCATCTTAAGGTATCGGCAAAACCGTCAGGGCCAGCAGCGCGCAATTAACAACAATTCAGGTTTGGCTCAGGACTTTGTCATGTGCCGGAGGCGAGACTTTCTGCATTGAACAGGAGAGCCGCCATGCACCCCGGGACGCCCCAAGCGCCGCTGCAAACCCCCGGCGCACTGACGCCGGCGCGCTTGCGCCGGGCCAAGGAACTGATGTTGCACAGCCCGTTGTCGATCATCGAAATCGCCGGGTTATGCAATCTCACCCGCAGCCACTTCTCGCGCGCGTTCAAGGTCAACACCGGCCTCTCGCCCCAGGCGTGGCGCCTGCTGGCACGCATGGAAAAGGCCAAGCGCCTGCTCGCCACCGAGGCGCCGATCACCCACGTGAGCCTGGAATGCGGCTTCTGCGACCAGGCCCATTTCACCCGCGCCTTCAGCCGCCTGGTCGGCCAGCCGCCCAAGGCCTGGCGCCAGGCGCAGGCCCATCCTTAAGCCGAACCTATCCGCCGGTATAGCCCCTTGTGGACAGTGCCGGCCCGTTTTCCCAACCCAAGGAGTCACCCCGATGAGCCAACCCGATTACAAGCGCCTGAACAAAGACGACGCCGTGGTGCTGCTGGTCGACCACCAGACCGGCCTGATTTCGTTGGTGCAGGACTTCTCGCCCAACGAGTTCAAGAACAACGTGCTGGCCCTGGGCGACCTGGCCAAGTTCTTCGGCCTGCCGACCATCCTCACCACCAGCTTCGAGCAAGGCCCGAACGGCCCGCTGGTGCCCGAGCTGAAAGAGATGTTCCCGGATGCGCCGTACATTGCCCGCCCTGGCCAGATCAACGCCTGGGACAACGAAGACTTCGTCAAGGCGATCAAGGCCACTGGTCGCAAGCAGCTGATCATCGCAGGCGTGGTGACCGATGTGTGCGTGGCGTTCCCGACCCTGTCGGCGCTGGCGGAAGGTTTTGAAGTGTTCGTGGTGACCGATGCTTCGGGCACCTTCAACGAAACCGTGCAGCAGGCGGCCTGGGTGCGCATGACCCAGGCGGGTGCACAGATGATGAACTGGTTCTCGGTGGCCTGTGAGCTGCACCGCGACTGGCGCAACGACATCGAAGGGCTGGGTAACCTGCTGTCGCAGCGCATTCCCAACTACCGCAACCTGATGAACAGCTATGCGGCCCTGAGCGCCCGTTGATGTAAGCCTGTACCGGCCCTTTCGCGGGTGAACCCGCTCCCACAGAAACCGTGCAGTTCTCAGGCTGTGCACTATCCCTGTGGGAGCGGGTTTACCCGCGAAAGGGCCGGTACAGGCTCAAGAGGGATTCATAGGCAGCGTAAAGCGAATCCGACACCCCCCCAGCTCCGACACCTGCGCCTGCAACTGCCCTCCATGGGCCTGCACCACCGAGTTGCAGATCGCCAAGCCCATCCCCATGCCGCCGATCTTGGTGGTATGAAACGCATCGAACACTCGCTCGCGCTCATCCGCTGCAATCCCCGGTCCGTTGTCGTCCACGCAGATTTCCACCTCATTCCCGACCACCGCCGACGCAATCCGCAGCACCCCATCGCTGCGATACCCCGCCAGCGCCTCCAGGCCATTGGTAATCAGGTTGAACACCAACTGCTGCAACTGCACCGGGTCGGCCATCACGCTCACCCCCGCCTGCAAGCGCATCTGCACGTCCACCGGGCCCTTGGCGGCATCGGCCGATGTAAGGCGCACCACTTCGCGGATCAACTCGTCCAGCTTCACCACCTTGAGTTGCATCGGCGACTGTTTGGCCAGCGAGCGTAGCGCACGCACGATGTTGGCGGCCCGTTCGCTGTCGTTGCGGATGTCTTCCAGGCCGGCAATCGCCTCTTCCAGGTCGGGCTTGGCGCGTTTCAACCAGCGCAGGCTGGCAGCGGCGTTGGACGCTATGCCCAGCAGCGGCTGGCTGATCTCATGGGCGATGGACGCGGACAGCTCGTTCATCACCTGCAAGTGCGACGTGCGGGCCAATTCCGCGCGGGAGCGGCGCAACTCGGTCTCCATCTGGGCGCGGGTCTGGTTGTCTTCGGCCAGGCGTGTGTAGAACTTGGCGGTTTGCAGCGACACCGCCGCCTGTGAGGCGAGTATTTCCAGCATGGCCAGGCGCTGGCCGCCGAACAGGTTCGGCACCAGGCGGTTTTCCAGGTACACCAGGCCGATCAGCACGCCCTGGATCACCAGCGGCAGGCACAGCACCGAACGGGCCTTGCGCGCGTGCAACTGCTGGCGGAAGGCCTCGGGGCAGTCGCTCTGGGCATCGTTGAGCACCAGGGGCTTCTTGGTGCGCATGGTGGCGTTGATGATCGACAGCGGTGCCTGGGTCATGAACTTCTGGCAGTCGTCCATGCTCACGTGCAGCCCGGCGTCGTCGATGTAGGCGAGGGCAGCCATCTGGAATTCGGCACCGCTGACGATCAGCAGCGCACCGTGGTCGGCGCCGGAATGCTGGGTCAGGTGGCCCATCAGGGTTTCGATAAGGCCTTCGAGCAGCACTTCCTCGGACAGCGCCCGTGCTGCCTCGATGCCGGCTTCCAGGTCGAGCTTGGCCTGGTGGGTTGCGCGTTGGCTTTCCTGGATTGGCTGGGTGCGCAGGAACGGGTGCAACGCCTCCAGCTGGTGCACCTTGCCGGTCGCGCCCCAGATATGGAAACAGTCGCGGGCGATGCGCAGGTGCAGGTTGGCACCAGAGATCAGGCCGCTGGGGATACATACTTCGGCCAACTGCTCGTGGGCCAGCGCCTGCTCGTGGATGAAGCCGGCTGCGGTGGCGGCGATCTGTGCCTGGTCGAAGCAGCGGATGGCGGCCAGGCCGTCGCCTTCGAGCTTGGCGATCACGCCTTCGATCAGCAACAGCTTGTTGCGGAAGGTGGCCGGGTTGAAGCCGGCCCAGCGGCCGAAGCGCTCGCGAAGGGTGTGTAGTTCGCGCAGCTTGTCGGCAAGGCTGCCAATGGCCTCGGGGCTGCCCAGGGCCAGGCCGCGAAACAGGTGATAGTCGGCCAGGTTGATGTGCGCTGGTACCGCCCAGGTGTTGTCCCCGGCCAGTGCCAGGTTGCGCATGGCCTGCGGGATGTTACCCAGGTAGAAGTCGCCCATGCCGGCCATGAGGTATTGGAAGAACCGCGTGGTGGGCGATTTCGAGGCTGTGGCCGAGGCCGGGCAGGGCGTGCAGCTCAATTTGGCGACGAACGCTTGCTGGGCCTGCAGGATCTGCTCGATGTCGCGGTAACCGTAGTGACGCACGGTGGCCAGGCCTTGCGCCAGTTCCTCCACCACGTCCGGCAGGTAGCGGCCCATGAACAGCGAATCGGAAACCAGGTGGTTGCAGGCATAGCAGCTCATCGCCAGGTCGCCGCTCAGGCGCCCCGAGTCGACCGCATCCAGTGCGGTACGGCGGGCGAACTCCATGGGCGAGGTCCAGGCGCTGACCTGGTCCAGGGCCAGCAGCGCGCTGGTCAAGTCAGCGTCGAAACCGTGCCGCTCTATCAGCTTGAGCGCAGCCAGGCAGCAAGCGTGGCCATCATGGTAGGCACCGAAGCGCTCGGCAATCATCACCCCGTACCAGGCCATGCCGTAGGTGCTGCCCGGGGCGACGCCGTGCAGCAGTGACAGCTCCATGAGCTTGGCCAGGTGCAGGAAGCAGATGTCGTCCTTTACGAAAAACGATGACGACAGGGTGGCCAGCAGGCTGATGGCAACTGTCACTTCCTCCGAATCGGTGCGCTGCAGCGATTCCAGGCAGTGTCGGCCTTTCTGTTCGACCAAGGTCTGTACATGGGCATGACTGGCTTCGACCTGTTGCCAGTCGACACCTCGCACCGGGCTCATACCCAGCAAGTCCAGGCCGGAAATGGCGCTGTCGATGGCCGCCTGATAGTCGCCGCGCAAGGTGTACAGCAGCGCCTGCAGGCGGCATACCCGCGCCTGGTCCAACGCCGAGCGCGCGCGCAGGCGGCATTCAGTGATGCGGGCCTCGGCCGCGACCATTCGCGACAGTTGCATGTCGCACTCGGTGGCCATGCAGGCGATGGCAAAGCCATGCGTGGCGCGGCTTTCCAGCGTTGCGCCGCGTTGCAGCAACTGCTCGGCCGTGTGCAGGTAGCCAGCCGATTGTTCGAACGCGCCGCCATCGCGTGCGCGTGCTGCTGCCTCGCGTAAAAGCTGCAGAAAAGCTTCGCAGTCATCCGCTGCAAACCCGCATGGGCTGGCGCGTTGCAGCTGGTTGGCAAGCTCGAACAGTACCTCGTGCAGGCGCCCCGGCCAGGCCTGGCGCATGGCCTGGGCAATACGTGCATGCAGTTGGGCACGTGCGCGCGCTGGCGTGAGAGCGTACGCAGCTTCCATCACCCGTTCATGGGCGAAACCCAGGCCGTTCTGGCCCGGTTGCAGGAAACCCGCGCCAATCAAGGCTTTCAACGGCTCGCCGGGCGCTTGAGAGAGTACCTGGTGAAGCAGGCGTTCATCACAGCGGCTGCCAGCCGCACTGACCACCCGCAGCAGGTCGCGCTGCGGCTCGGGCAGGCGCACCAGGCGGTGGATCATCAGGTCGGCGACATTGTCGGAATAGCGGTGGCGGGCCACGGCCTGCAGGCACCATGACCAGCGCATGGTCTGGGTATCGAAGGTGAACAGCTGGTCCTCGACCATGGCCCGGAGGATCTGATTGATGAAGAACGGATTGCCCGCAGTCTTGTCGTGTACCAGTTCGGCCACCTGCAATGCGTCCTCGGGGCCGACGTGGTAGCGCTCGCCGATCAACTCGGTCACCGCGCTCACCGCCAGGGGCCGCAGGTTCAGCGTGGTGCTGCGCACCGCTGCGGGCAGGGCAAGGGGTGTACTGCTGGCTGGCGCATCACTGCGCCGGGCGAAGATCAGCAACAGGTTGCCGGGCGCGTGAGCCAGAAGTTGCGCCAGCAGTTGCTGGCTGGAGTCGTCGACCCAATGCATGTCATCGAAGAACAGCACCAGCGGCTGGTCGGGGCGGCTGAATACCTGCAGGAATTCGACGATCGCCCGCAACTCCTTCTGCAGCGCCAGACGCGTGGGCTTGGCCGGCAACTCGGGCAAGGGGCCGAGGATCAGTTGCAGGTCTGGTGCCAGCTTGCCGAGCAGCCGGCCGTGGCCTTTGATACGGCGCAGAATCTCGCAGCGCAAGGCGTCGAGGTCCTGGCTGTTCTTGGCCAGCAACTGGGTGGTCAGCGCGCCGAGAATTTCGACCCAGGGCGCGTAGGGCAAGGCCTGTGCAACGCCGTTGCACTTGCCGATGGCCCAGTAACCCTGGGCGTTGGCCCTGAGCGCTGCCTCGACCAGGCTCGACTTGCCCATGCCCGTAGCCCCGTTGATGAACAGGGCTTGTGGCTTGCTGTCACGGCGCTGTGCCTTGAGCAGCAGGGCGATGGCCATCTGTTCGGCACTGCGGCCATACAGGCGTGCGCGGTCGGGCGTCATCGGGTCGGCACAGCCTGGTTCGAAGGCCTCCATGGACTTGCTGGCGGCCCACTGTCGCTGGCAATAGGCCAAGTCCACCGCCAGGGCGCGAGCACTCTGGTAGCGGGCGTCCGGCTCTTTGGCCAAGGCCTTGGCCAGGATCCGGCTGAGAGGTTGCGGCACATTGCTGTCCACTTCGCAGGCCGCTCGTGGCTGCACGCCGGCATGCAGCTGGCGCCAGTGCTGGGTGTCGCGCCCGGCCAGAGGCAATTCGCCCAGCAGTAGCTGGTAAAGGATCGCGCCCAGGGCATAGATGTCGGTGCGTCGGTCGCTGCTGCTGCCGTGCGGGCAGACCTGTTCAGGCGCCAGGTAAGCCCAGTTGCCGAGCGGGGTGCCTTGTTCGCTGATCAGTTCCGCCGGGTCGGCGCGAAAGCAGCCCAGTCGCACTCGCTGGTCCGCGCGCAGGCACACATGTTCGGGCTGCAGCGCGCCGTGCAGCACATTGCGTTCGTGTGCCTGGGCCAAGGCAGTGGCTGCATTCACCGCAATCTCGAGAAACGGCGCCAGGGCGGCAGGGCCCTCTGCGATAAGGTCGGCGATGGAGCGGCCGGCCGGGTACACCAGCAGGGGGCCTTCGGCCGAGCGCACGAACGCCGAGGGGATCACCGCCCATTGCGGGTCGAGTTGCTGGCGGTAGTCGCGTTCCAGGCGCTGGCAGGCGGCGGGGACCTCGCGCGGGGCGCGCACGGCGATCCATGCCTGGTCGGTGGCTGGATCGCGAAGGCGGAAGTAACTGAGTTCACCTTCCTGGCCCAGCGCGTTGATGTCGCACCGGTTCAGCCAACCCTCGTCGACGGACTGGTCGTAATCGATGGGCCTGTGGGCAAGGCGTTCATCGAGCATAAGGCACCCCTGCTAGCGACATCCTGACGCACGAGTATACGCAGCGGACCCAGCAGGGATGCGGGCTGCAGGCTGCTTGGCAGGAAAGGGTACGCTGTTGTCCGTTATCGTCCCCTGGGGGCTGGCGGGCTTTTGTATAGTCCTCAGGCCAACCTATCCCTCGGGATAATTGTCTGAAGGCGTACCCTGGCCTAGGCTGCCCTGGGCTGGGAAACGCCCGTGCCCGCGCGAGGAAGCCATGATCCGAATAGGTAATGCCCAGGTGTCGCTGGAGCGGCGCGAAGCCTTTGTTGACGGTAAGCCTGTCCTGTTGGGGGGGCGGGCATTCGAAGTGCTGGCGACGCTGATCAAGGCCAAGGGGCGGGTGGTCGACAAGGACGAGCTGTTCAGCCAGGTGTGGGCCGGCACGGTAGTCGAGGACAACAACCTGCAGGTGCAGGTGTCCTTGCTGCGCAAGGCCTTTGGCGACCGGGGCCTGATCCAGACCGTGCCACGCCGGGGCTACCGCCTGGCCGCCGAGATCAGCCTCGAGTTGCCTGGCAAGGCGGCGGGCAAATCGCCGCTGTGCGCCGCGGCCGAACCTGTCGAGTTGTTCGATGAGCACTTGAACGTGCCGGTGCTGGTGGTGGATGACGACCCGTCGGTGCGCACGGCGTTGGGCCGCCTGCTGCGCTCGCAGGACATTCCGCATCATTTGTTCGCCAGTGCCGAGGCGTTGTTCGAGGCCCGCCTGGAAACCCCCTATGCCTGCCTGTTGCTGGACATGCACCTGCCCGATACCAGCGGCCTGGAAGTCCAAGATGCGCTGCGCCGACTTGCGCTGCCCTGGCCGATCGTGTTCATGACCGGCTTCGGCACCATCCCGATGACCGTCCAGGCCATGCGTGCCGGGGCCGTGGAGTTCCTGACCAAACCGTTCGACGAAGACCAGCTGCTGACACTGCTGCAGGCGGTGCGCACGCGTGCCGTGGCCGAAGGGCGCAAGTGGCACCATGCGCGGCAGGTCCAGGAAAAGTACCAGCGCCTGACCCAGCGCGAGCGCCAGGTGTTCTCGCTGGTGGTCGGCGGCCTGTCGCACAAGCAGATCGCCAGGCAGATCGGCACCAGCGAGGTGACGACCAAGGTGCACAAGAAGAACATCATGAACAAGATGCAGTCCCGCTCGCTGCTTGAACTGGTGGCCATGCACAACGTTATCGGGGCGCAGCCTGAGGGCCTAGGCGGCGCATGAGCAGCACGGTGTGCATCGTTGACGACGATGCTTCGGTGCGCAAAAGCCTGGCCAACCTGCTGCGTTCGGCAGGTTTCGAGACCTTGTCTTTTGCTGCCGGGGACCTGTTCCTGGCCTCGGCACTGGCGCGGCAAGCGGGGTGTGTGCTGCTCGACCTGAGGATGCCCGGAATGAGCGGGCTGGCGGTGCAGCGCGAGCTGGCCAGGCTGGGGTGGCGGTTGCCGGTGATCTGCATGTCGGCGCACTGGGATGAAGGGGCGGTGCGGGCGGCGATGGCGCTTGGGGCGCTGGTCTGCCTGGGCAAGCCATTCTCTGAAGAGGTGCTGCTGAATGTCGTTGAAGATGCTTTGGTGGGCAGCCACTGAGGTCTTCCTGCCCCGGCCCCTTCGCGGGCTTGCCCGCTCCTACAGGGACTGCACAGGCTTTGGGCCGATGTATTCGGTGTGGGAGCAACTGTCTTGCACTGCCTGTACTGGCCTGATCGCTGGCAAGCCAGGCTCCTACAGGGACTGCGCATGGTTTGAGGCCGATGCGGTCGGGGTGGGAGCTGGCTTGCCTGCGATGGGCTGCAAAGCAGCCCCGGCAATCTAACTGCTCCCCGGCCGGTACTGCAGGGCCTCGGCCAGATGCGCCCGGCCAATTGCCTGGTTACCTTCCAGATCCGCCAGCGTCCGCGCCACCTTCAGTAACCGGTGAGCCGCACGTAACGACAGGGTCAGCCGCTCACAGGCCCCCTCCAACCAGGCCTGGTCCGCCGCCGCCAACCCACAATGGCAGCGCAACCCCTCAAGGTCGAGAAATGCATTCGCACACCCTTGCCGCCGCTGTTGCAGTTCACGTGCCTCGGCTACCTTGGCCGCCACATCGGCACTGGTCTCGCCGCAGGGCTGGTTGTTCAGCGTGGTGCTCTCCCGGGCCACGGTCAGGTGCAGGTCGATACGGTCCAGCAATGGCCCTGACAGCTTGTTGCGATACCGCGCGATCTGCTCGGTGCTACAGCGGCAGCGGCCAGTGGGGTCGCCCAGGTAGCCGCAAGGGCAGGGGTTCATTGCCGCCACCAGCTGGAAACGGGCCGGGAAGCGTACCTTGTCGCGGGCCCGGGCAATCACGATCTCGCCCGACTCCAGCGGTTCGCGCAACACTTCCAGCACGCGACGCTCGAACTCAGGTAGTTCATCCAGAAACAGCACGCCATGGTGGGCGAGGGTGATTTCGCCCGGTTGCGGCCGGCTGCTGCCGCCGACCAGTGCCGGGCCGGAGGCGGAGTGATGCGGATGGCGGAAGGGCCGCTGCGGCCAGCTGCTCAGTGGCGTATGGCCGCTGACCGACTGTATCGCCGCCACTTCCAGTGCTTCGTGCTCGTCCAGTGGTGGCAGCAGCCCCGGCAAGCGGCTGGCAAGCAAGGTCTTGCCGGTACCGGGAGGCCCGGTGAACAAAAGGTTGTGCGCCCCGGCCGCCGCTAGCAGCAGCGCACGCTTGGCCGCCAGTTGGCCCTGCACTTCGCTCAGGTCTGGGTACGGGCGTTGCTGCAGGATCAGGCCGTTGGCGGCATACGGTGGCAATGGCACCTGGCCGTTCAGGTGGGCGACCAGTTCCAGCAGGTGCCCCACCGCATACACCACCAGCCCGCCTGCCAGGCTGGCTTCCTCGGCATTCTCCCGCGGCACCACCAGCGCCCGGCCTGCTTCGCGTGCCGCCAGTGCTGCGGGCAACACGCCCTGCACCGGGCGCAACTTGCCAGACAGCGCCAGTTCGCCCAGGCATTCGACCTCGGCAAGGGTGGCCGTTGGTACCTGGCCATCGGCGGCGAGGATACCCAGGGCAATTGCCAGGTCATAGCGCCCGCCATCCTTGGGCAGGTCGGCGGGGGCGAGGTTCTGGGTGATGCGCCGCTGCGGGTAGTTCAAACCGGAGTTGACGATGGCGCTGCGTACCCGGTCCTTGCTCTCTTTGACCGTGGTTTCCGGCAGACCGACCAGCGTGAGATGGGGCAAGCCGTTGGCCAGGTGGGTTTCGACGCTGACCGCCGGTGCCTGCACGCCCACCTGGGCGCGGCTGTGGACGAGGGCTAGGGACATGGACGCTCCGTTGTCGCTGAAGAGGGCCGCTTCCTGCGGCTTTGCAAGAATAGCGAGCACGGCCCGGGCCGGCGAAAGAAGTGTGCGTCCTGGTTTTTCAGGCAGGGGTTTCCCCTGCATTGTCACCCCGTCGGGTTCGTGCCTGCTGTGCGCCGGAAGGGCTCAGGCGCGTACATAAACCCAGGCGTTCAGGCCCGATGCGAGCGTTACGGCCACGCGCTTGTAGTCAGCGACTTCATAGCGATCCGCCGCTGCCAGCTCTTCTTCGCTGATCTGGAAGACCATGCCGGCCACGCTGTCGTCTGCCTGGCTGCTGGGAGCGACGATAGGGTGATGGGACTTGCCGCTGGCTGCCAGCACGGCCGGATCGGTGATCTCGACCCAGTCCTGGCGGTAGCCCAGCATGCGGTCGGCTTGGCCGCTCAGTTCGCGGCCGAAGTTGGCGAGCTGCACGGCCTTGTCCTGCAAGGTGCCGTAGGAAAACAACAGTACCGGGTATGCGCTGGAGGGTTGCATTCACTCATCCTGTGGGGTCGGGTTCAGCCGGGCTTCCAGCTCGGCCACTTGTTTTTCCAAAGCCTCCAGGCGTGCGCGGGTGCGCGCCAGTACGACCATCTGGCTGTCGAATTCTTCGCGGCTGACCAGGTCCAGCTTGCTGAAGGCACCTTGCATCAGCACCTTGAACTGACTTTCCAGTTCGGCGCGGGGCTGGGCGGTATCGCTGCTGAACAGGCGCGATGCCTGGTCGCTCAGGGCATCGAGAAGGGCTTTGGGCGCGAGCATGGGGCTGTCCACTGATACTGGGAAATGGCCGGCAGTGTAGCACGCATGCATGAGCATCCGGCCTCGTCGCTGGCTCCTACAGAAAGCAGCGCTCATCTGAAACTGCACATTTTTCGAGCGATGCGGCAGGTCGAAGTGCACCGAAATTGTGCATGTTTCCCATGCTGGCGACTGGCCAATCCCGACTGATTCACATAACTCCCTGTTTTCCCGAGCTTTGACGGAACTGGCAAGGTTTCTGCAAAGACCAGTGCGAGCCATGCACTGATGCAGTTCTTTGTGACCAGGCAGTGCGCACGCGGAGCCGGATGCCGACGACGCGTTACAAAGACAACCGCTGCGCTTAGACTTGAGACGGGTTTGTTTTCCTGGGGCAAGTCCACCAAATCGGGAGAGAGTTTCATGAAGCTAGTCACAGCCATCATCAAGCCGTTCAAGCTGGACGACGTGCGCGAGTCGCTGTCGGAAATCGGCGTGCAGGGCATCACCGTCACCGAAGTCAAAGGTTTCGGTCGGCAGAAGGGCCACACCGAGCTGTATCGCGGTGCTGAATATGTGGTCGATTTCCTGCCCAAGGTGAAGATCGATGTCGCCATCGATGACAAGGACCTTGATCGGGTAATCGAAGCCATCACCAAGGCAGCCAACACCGGCAAGATCGGTGACGGCAAGATTTTCGTGGTGAATCTGGAGCAGGCGATCCGTATCCGTACCGGCGAAACCGATACCGACGCGATCTAAGCAGCAACAAAGCCTCACCAAACCCAACGCCCCAGGAGAAAACAACATGACTCTGCGTAAGATCGCAGGGCTAGGAGCCCTATTGTCCCTCGTAATGCCCGGGCTTGCCCTGGCAGAGGAAGCTGCCCCAGCGCTGAACTCCGGCGACACCGCCTGGATGCTCACCGCAACGGCGCTGGTGCTGTTCATGACCATTCCGGGCCTGGCCCTGTTCTATGGCGGCATGGTGCGATCCAAGAACGTGCTGTCGGTGATGATGCAGTGCTTTGCAATCACTGGCCTGATGAGCATTCTCTGGGTTGTCTACGGCTACAGCATGGCCTTCGATACCACCGGTATGGAAAAGGGCGTGCTCAACTTCAATTCCTTCGTCGGTGGCTTCTCCAAGGCGTTCCTCAGCGGCGTCACGCCCTCGAACCTGACCTCGGCTGCCGCGCTGTTCCCTGAAGCGGTATTCATCACCTTCCAGATGACCTTCGCCATCATCACCCCGGCGCTGATCGTTGGTGCGTTCGCCGAGCGCATGAAGTTCTCCGCGATGCTGGTGTTCATGGGCATCTGGTTCACCCTGGTCTACGCGCCTATCGCGCACATGGTCTGGAGCGGTGACGGCGCACTGATGTGGGACTGGGGCGTGCTGGACTTCGCCGGCGGCACCGTGGTGCACATCAACGCCGGTATCGCTGGCCTGGTCTGCTGCCTGGTGCTGGGCAAGCGCAAGGGCTACCCGACCACCCCGATGGCTCCGCACAACCTGGGCTATACCCTGATGGGCGCGGCCATGCTGTGGGTCGGCTGGTTCGGCTTCAACGCAGGCTCTGCCGCGGCTGCCAACGGCACCGCCGGCATGGCCATGCTGGTGACCCAGATCGCCACCGCCGCCGCAGCCCTGGGCTGGATGTTCGCCGAGTGGATCGGTCACGGTAAACCGAGCGCCCTGGGCATTGCTTCGGGTGTGGTCGCCGGCCTGGTCGCCATCACCCCGGCTGCCGGTACCGTAGGCCCCATGGGTGCCCTGGTGATCGGCCTGGTCTCGGGTGTGGTCTGCTACTTCTGCGCCACCAGCCTCAAGCGCAAGCTGGGCTATGACGACTCGCTGGACGCCTTCGGCGTGCACGGCATCGGCGGTATCGTCGGCGCCATCCTCACCGGTTTGTTCGCAGCTCCGGCGCTGGGCGGCTTCGGTGCCGTCACCGACATCGGCATGCAGGTCTGGATCCAGGCCAAGGGCGTGATCTTCACCGTGGTCTACACCGCCATCGTCACCTACGTGATTCTCAAGGTGCTTGATGTGGTGATGGGCCTGCGGGCAAGCGAAGAAGAAGAGTCTGTCGGCCTCGACCTGGCTCAGCACAACGAGCGCGGCTACAACCTGTAACCGCGACGCGGTAAAAACTTGCCCGGCTTGCCGGGCATTTTTTTTGCCAGATTTTTAGCATTTCCCGCACGGCAAACGGTTTATCCGACACGTTCGCGACGTAGGCGGAAATCTTACAAAACGCAGAGCATTCATGGTGCTTTGCTTTTTCTGCTGGCGCGCTAGAATGCGCGCCGAAGGGTGTTTGACGAGGAGTCCACACGCTTCGCCAGCCTTTGCTAGGCTTGCCAATAGCGTGTGGCCAGCAGGGGCTAAAGGATTTGTCAGGTCCTGCCAGGAGCAGGGTCTGCTGGGTGCCGCCTCCCATCAGGAGCGCCGACCCTAGGGCAGTGGCCTAACCCACGGCCAGTTGAATTTTCACTGGTGGCTGCCGGTCTACGGCTGCACTGGTCTATAACTAACCTGCTTTTCGCAAGTCATGAGGTAGAACATGAGCGACGACGATCTGGAAAATGATGACCTCGAAGTAGGCGACGAAGACGAGGGCGATGAAGGCCTCGAAGCGGCAGCTGATGATGGTGCCGAAGACGCTGGCGATGACGACAGCAGCCCGGCACCCGCTGCCAAGGGCAAATCCAAAGCCGCGGTCTCGGTAGACGAGATGCCGAGCATGGAAGCCAAGCAGAAGGAGCGTGACGCCCTGGCCAAGGCCATGGAAGAGTTCCTCGCCCGCGGCGGAAAGGTTCAGGAAGTCGAGGCCAACGTGGTCGCCGATCCGCCCAAGAAGCCGGACAACAAGTACGGCAGCCGCCCTATCTGAGTGGCTGATCGAAAAAAAGCCCGCCGTCGCTGCGGGCTTTTTTGTGCCTGTCTGTTTTGTGTTGCCTGTACCGGCCTCTTCGCGGGCTCGCCCGCTCCCGCTGGGATCGCGCAGAAGCTGAGAGGGCAGTAAACCTGTGGGAGCGGGCGTGCCCGCGAATGGGCCGCGAAGCGGCGCCTGTCAGCGCCAGCGCGCGAGGATGTCGGGTAACTGCGACAGGCGCTGGATCTCGGCGTCCGGCGCCTGTTCGCCTACCCACGCCTTGCCCTGGGGGTTGAACCACACCGCCCGCAGCCCGGCGCGCTGGGCGCCGGCAATGTCATCGCCCGGGTGGTCACCGATGTGCACCGCTGCGCTGGCCTCCACGTCACCGCGGCGCAGGGCTTCGAGGAACGGCGCCGGGTCCGGCTTGCCGATGCCGAGGTCTTCGGCACACAGGGCAAAGCGGAAATAGTCCGCCAGCCCCAGCCGGCTTACGTCGGCATTGCCGTTGGTGACCACGCCCAAGGTGTAGTGATGGCGCAGGATCTCCAGCACCGGCTGCACCTCCGGGAAAATCTCCACCTGGTGGCGGGCATGCAGGAATACTTCGAAACCTTCGTTGGCCAGCTCCTGCGCATGTTTTTCGCTGTAGCCGACTTCTTCCAGGGCATGAAACAGCACCCGTCGACGCAGGGCGCTGATACGGTGCTTCAGGCCGGGTTCGGCTTGTACCAGGCGCTCGCGAATGGCGAACAGGTGCTCCACCGGTACGCCACCAAGGATCGGGGCGTTGGCTTCGAGCCAGTCGCGCAGCACGACTTCCGCGCTGGCAATCACCGGCGCGGTATCCCACAGGGTGTCGTCGAGGTCGAAGGTGATCAGCTTGATGCTCATGAGTCTGTGCCTTTGCTGCGTTTGGCCCGAGGGTGGGCGCTGTCGTACACCGCGGCCAGGTGCTGGAAGTCCAGGTGGGTATAGATCTGCGTGGTGCCGATGTCGGCATGGCCGAGCATCTCCTGCACCGCGCGCAGGTCCTGGGACGATTCCAGCACGTGGCTGGCGAAGGAATGGCGAAGCATGTGTGGGTGCAGGTGCTGGCCCAGCTCGCGCTCACCGGCCGCCTTCACCCGTTGCTGAACGGCCCGTGGGCTGATGCGGTTGCCTTGGCGGGTGATGAAAACCGCGCGGTCGCGCGGGTTGCCGATGCCGCGCAGGCGGTACCAGGCCTGCAAGGCTTCGCGGGCCTTGCGGCCGACCGGCAGCACGCGGGCCTTGCCGCCCTTGCCCAGCACCTGCACCAGGCCGGCGGCGAGGTCCAGGTGATCGAGGTCGAGGTTGGTCAGCTCGGACAGGCGCAGGCCCGACGAATAGAACAGTTCGAGGATGGCCTGGTCACGACGGGCGATGAAGTCATCGTCGACACCGCCATCAAGCAGTTGCAGGGCGCGGTCGGTGTCCAGCACCTTGGGCAGCCGGCGTTCGCCCTTGGGCGCGCTCAGGCCGCTGGCCGGGTCGTGCTGGCACAGGCCTTCGCGGTTGAGATAGCGGTACAGGCCACGCACCGCCGACAGCAGCCGGGCCAGGCTGCGCGAGGACTGGCCGTGGTGGTGCTGGCGGGCGATCAGCTGGCGCAGCTGCTGGATCTGCAGCGCCTGCCAATCGGCAATGCCGTGCTCCTTGCAGTAGGCGACCACCTTGTCGAGGTCGCGACGGTAGCCCAGCAGGGTGTGCTCGGACACCTGGCGCTCGTTGCGCAGGTGTGCGCAATAAGCCTCCAGCTGGCGTTCCATCAGCGTACCGGGCGCAGGGTCTGGGTAACGCGTGGCACAACGCGGCCAAGCACCTCGGCAATGTAGCCAAGGAACAAGGTGCCGACGCTGCTCTTGTAGTGTTGCGGGTCGCGGCTGCCGATCGCCAGCACCCCGTGCAGGCCCTGGTATTCCAGGGCAGCCACGGCGCTGGAGCCCACTTCCCGGCGCTGTTCTTCACCGAACAGGAATGCCAGCTCGTGCTCGCGCAGGTTGCCGCTGACCGTCTTGCCGCCGCCCAGCAGGGCACCGATGGCCTGCTGCGCTTCGGCGTTGCTCACCCAGCGCCCGACCGGCGCGACGTTTTCGCCGAACAGGATCAGGCTGACGAAGGGCACCTGGAATTCCTGGCGCAGGCTGTCTTCGACTGCCATCACCACTTCCTCCAGGCTGCCGGCGTCGAGCAGGTCGAGGATCAGCCGGCGGGTCTTGTCGAAAAGCCGATCGTTGTCGCGGGCCACGTCCATCAGTTGCGACAGGCGGTGGCGCATCTCGATGTTGCGGTCGCGCAGCAAACTGAGCTGGCGCTCCACCAGCGATACGCTGTCGCCACGCTGGTGAGGGATGCGCTGTTCGATCAGCAACTCGTCGTGCTCGGCGAAGAAGGTGGGGTGGGCGCGCAGGTAGGCGACCACCGCTTCGGCATCGAGCTCGGCGGACTGCTGGGGTACAACCTGGGGCTGATCGGTCATGGCGGTTACTCGCTTAGAGACGAACCTGTCCTTCGTAGACGCGTACGGCCGGGCCGGTCATCAGCACGGGCTTGCCGGGGCCGGCCCATTCGATGTGCAGGCGGCCACCGGGCAGGTCGAGGGATACCGGGGAGTCCATCCAGCCCTGGCTGATCGCCGCCACGGCGGCGGCGCAGGCGCCGGTGCCGCAGGCCTGGGTTTCGCCCGCACCACGTTCCCACACCCGCAGGTTGGCGCGGTGGCGGTCGATGACCTGGAGGAAGCCGGCATTTACCCGCTGCGGGAAGCGTGGGTGGTTTTCGATCTTCGGGCCCAGCTCATGCACAGGGGCGGTACGCACGTCGTCGACACGCAGCACGGCATGCGGGTTACCCATGGACACGGCGGCAATCGAATGCACCTGGCCGTCGACTTCCAGTGGGTAGTTCAGCGCCTGCTCATCGGCGACGAAGGGGATTTCGGCAGGGATGAAGCGCGGTGGGCCCATGTCGACACTGATCTGGCCGTCGTTCTGCACGTCCAGTTCGATGATGCCGCTCTTGGTTTCCACTCGGATACGCTTTTTAGCGGTCAGGCGCTTGTCCAGCACGAAGCGGGCGAAGCAGCGCGCACCGTTGCCGCACTGCTCGACCTCGGAGCCGTCGGCATTGAAGATGCGGTAGCGGAAGTCCACTTCCGGGTTGTTCGGCGCCTCGACGATCAGCAACTGGTCGAAGCCGATGCCGGTGTGGCGGTCACCCCATTGCTTGGCGTGCTTGGGCTGGATGTGCGCGTGCTGGCTGACCAGGTCGAGGACCATGAAGTCGTTGCCCAGCCCATGCATCTTGGTAAAACGCAGCAGCATGGGCTTACTCCGGCAGCAGGCTTTCGCCAGCGTACAATTCGGCGATGGTCTCGCGGCGGCGTACTTCGAAGGCCTGGTCGCCGTCGACCAGGATTTCAGCGCAACGGCCACGGGTGTTGTAGTTGGAGCTCATGACAAAACCATAGGCGCCCGCGGACTGTACGGCCAGCAGGTCACCTTCGGCCAGGTTCAGCACGCGGTCCTTGCCGAGGAAGTCGCCAGTCTCGCAGATCGGGCCGACCAGGTCGTAGGCACGGCCTTCGCCTGCGCGTGGCTTGACCGCGCTGACACCCATCCAGGCCTGGTACAGGGCCGGGCGGATCAGGTCGTTCATCGCCGCATCGATGATGGCGAAGTCCTTGTGTTCGGTGTGCTTGAGGTATTCCACGCGGGTCAGCAGGACGCCGGCGTTGGCCACGATGTAGCGGCCCGGCTCGAACACCAGGGCCAGGTCGCGGTCGCCGACGCGCTCGCGGATTGCCTTGATGTAGTCGGCCACCAGCGGCGGCTCCTCATCGCGGTAACGCACGCCGACGCCGCCACCCAGGTCCAGGTGGCGCAGATGGATGCCGCACTCGGCCAGGCGGTCGACCAGCACCAGCAGGCGGTCAAGGGCATCGAGGAAAGGCTCGACGGTGGTCAACTGCGAACCGATGTGGCAGTCGACGCCGACCACTTCCAGGTTCGGCAACTGCGCGGCCCGCACGTAGATGGCCTCGGCGTCGGCGATGGCGATGCCGAACTTGTTCTCTTTCAGGCCGGTGGAGATGTACGGGTGGGTGCCGGCGTCGACGTCCGGGTTGACCCGCAGCGAGACCGGGGCAACCTTGCCCATCTCGGCGGCCACTACCTGCAGGCGCTCCAGTTCGTCGGTGGATTCGACGTTGAAGCAGTGCACCCCGACTTCCAGGGCACGGCGCATGTCGTCGCGGGTCTTGCCTACACCGGAGAACACCACGCGGTCGGCACGGCCGCCAGCGGCCAGCACGCGCTCCAGCTCACCGCCGGATACGATGTCGAAGCCTGCGCCCAGGCGTGCCAGCACGTTCAGCACGCCAAGGTTGGAGTTGGCCTTGACCGCGAAACATACCAGGTGCTCGGTGCCTTGCAGTGCATCGGCGTAGCTACGGTACTGGGCCTCGATGTGGGCGCGCGAATACACGTAGGTAGGGGTGCCGTAGCGTTCGGCGATGGCCGACAGGCCCACGCCTTCCGCGAACAGCTCGCCGTCGCGGTAGTTGAAAGCGTTCATCTGGTTTCCTTACTGCGCTGGCGACTGCTCGGGCTCGGACTGCAGCTCGGGTTGCTGCTCCTGCGTCGGGGCCGGCTTGGCTTTTGGCTGGTACTGGTGCGACTTGTGGCTGGCCTTGCCGTCCTTGCCGTCTTCAGGCAGGTACAGCGGGCCTTTCTGGCCGCAGGCCGAAACGAGGCAGGCAACAGCGACCAGCGCCGCGAGGGAGGAAATCAGGCGCTTCATGGGTGAAATCCTTAGAAATATGCAGTATTGCGCCCGAGTATACCGAGCGACCGACGGCTTGCCTATGCAAGGGCCGGCCCGCCGGGCGGGCTATTCTTACCGCCTGCAAGGGCCCTTTCGCGGCTGAAGCCGCTCCCACCTCGACCGCATTGGCCTCACGCCATGTGCAGTACTGTAGGAGCGGCTTTAGCCGCGAAGGGGCAAGTGAAGGTAGCGGCTAAACCTTTGCATTCGGCGGCAAGCGCCCGTATCTTGCCGGGCTTGCCTGTAACGCAGCCAATTTCGAGGTTCCTGCAATGAGTTTGAGTGAAGCGCGTTTCCATGATCTGGTCGACGCGACCCAACAGGCCCTGGAAGACCTGTTCGACGAGAGCGGCCTGGACCTGGACATGGAGAACTCCGCTGGTGTCCTGACCATCAAGTTCGACAATGGCAGCACGCTGATCTTCAGCCGCCAGGAGCCGCTGCGCCAGCTGTGGCTGGCCGACCGTTCCGGCGGTTTCCACTTCGACTACGACGAAGAAAGCGGCAAGTGGGTGTGCGAGAAGAGCGAGGAGCTGCTGGGCGAAATGCTCGAGCGCATCGTCTGGGAGCGGGCCGGCGAGAAGCTGGACTTCGACGAGATCTGACATGAGCAGTACCCAGGCCCGGCCGCCCAAACCGCTCTACAGCAACGTCAGCCCCGCCGTGCCGTCGCCGTGCATCAGCGTTTGCCGGCTGGACGAACAGCGGGTGTGCACAGGTTGCCACCGGCATGTCGAGCATATCCGTGAATGGCGTTCGGCCGATGACGAACGGCGCCGGCAGATTTGCCGCGAGGCCCAGGCCCTGCGCGACCAGGCTAAGGCACACTGATCGCAGGGGCTTGAGTATTTACCCGGCTGTGGTAACGTCGGGTTCTGCGTCGGTGACGCCAAAGCCTTCACAAACCCCGCCCTTGGGCGGGGTTTTGCTTTATCTGCACGATGAAAACCGCCTGTTCAAAGGAGTCTGACTGGATCATGAGCACCAAGCCTTCCCTCATCCTCACCCGATTGGACGTACAACGTCTGGAGCGTCTGATCGACAGCCTCGACGAGAGTACGCCGGGTGTGCTCGCCCTGCAGGGCGAGCTGGACCGCGCCGAGCAGGTGGTCGGTCACGAGGAAGTCCCGGCTGGTGTGGTGACCATGAACTCGCGCGTGCACTGCCGTGAGGAAGCCAGCGGCAAGGACTACCACCTGACCCTGGTGTACCCGAAGGATGCCGGGCCGGAAGGCAAGGTCTCGATCCTGGCACCGATCGGTTGCGCCTTGCTGGGGTTGTCGGTGGGCGAACAGATCGACTGGCCGGCCCCGGGGGGCAAGACCCTCAAGCTGAAGCTGCTGGAAGTGGAATACCAGCCGGAAGCGGCGGGGGATTTCGACTTGTAAGGGCCAGGGGGGCCGCTGTGGGAGCGGGTTTACCCGCGAAGAAGGCGACGCGGTGTATGGCACCGGCTTCGCCGGTGTTCGCGGGTGAACCCGCTCCCACATGTGTCCCCCGGCAACTCAGGATCCTTCTGCCAAAACCTGCTCCAACCCCTCGTTCAAAGCCTGCTCCAGCTCCCGCTTGTAGCGCAGGTACAGCTGCGTCGACCCCAGCTGGTCATCCAGCAACTCGGACAAATCCAGGTCCGTGATGTAGCAGCGGTACTGCCCTGCACCACGTCGCTGCCCGATGATCTGCCGGGCCACCACCGCATACAACTGCTCACCATGCTCCAGTTCGGAAAACTCCTGCTGGTCGCAATACAGCGTCACGTGCGCCGCGCCTGCCACCCCGGCCTGGATGATCGCCTGCACCTCATAGTAAGGCTGGTCACTACCCTCGACCGGCGCCTGGCGCGGCTCGATGCTGCGCGCCTTGCCTGGCCCGGAAGGCAGCAGTTGCGCGTAGTGGATGTCCAGTGATGCCGCGCGCTGGGTGTCCAGCGGCAGCTGGGCATCACGGCGCATCACCACCGAGCGCAGAAAACGCTGCAGCGGCAACAGCAAGTGAGCTTCGTCGTGCAGCGGCAGGCGTTGCTGCCACAGGGCATTGTATTCATCCAGCACGTACAACTCGGCCCAGCCACCCTGCAGGCGGTAGAACACCTGGATGCAGAAAGGCCGGCCTTGCTCCAGCACCAGGTGCAGGTCGTGGTCCTGCAGGGCGTTGGCGTCCAGGTACAGTGGGCTGTAGGCGCTGCGTTCTTCGCCCAGATGGTTCAACAGTGCCTCATGTTCGGCCAAGGTGGTGAGGCCGACATGCCCGGCCATCAGCTCCAGCACATGGGTGTGCTGGGCCACCTGCAGCAGGTAGCGGTGGTTCAGGCCTTGGTCCAGCAGCAGTTGTACGGTGTCGAATATTTCCTCCACGCGTTGGCCGATGGCCTGGGCGCGGCTCTGGCAGAAGCAACGCACCCGCACCTTCGGCCGGTGTCCGCGCGGCACGGGGCTGTTGAGGAAGTCGCGCAGGCAGCGCACCAGTGCGTGCTCGCCGTCATAGCGCTGGACCAGCACTTCGTTCCAGCTGTTGAGGATGACCTGGTCCAGCGTCAGGACCAGGTTTTCGCGCACGCCTGCGTAGCTCAAAGAGTCGGTGCGCTCGGTGGTCATCAGGATGTTCAGGTCGCGGTGGTGGCGCAGCGGGTCGATGGCGACGTTGACCAGCAACAGCACCTCGTCGGCAACGCTCGGCTGCAACAAGCGCACCTCGCTGACGGTCGGCAAGGGCAGGGGAATGCTCTGCTGCAGGCAGCCGATCAGGTTGAATAGCTCGAATTCGCTGAGGTCGCTGACACCTGGGTGCAGCGCCAGGCGCGTGCTGCTGTCGATCACTCCATTGCGATAAGCCCAGGTCAGCAACTCGAGCACCTCGCGGCAGCGTTTGAGCGGGCTGAAGTGGTCCACCTCATGGGGGCTCAGGTTGCCGGTGTACAGCTCCCAGTGATGGCTGCCGGGCTCCTTGCGATTAGGCGCTTGTACCAGGGTCAGGGTGCCTTCGGCCAGGTCCGGGGCGATACCGGGGTTGATGACTTCGACCTTGCCGGCGCGGCGCTCGAAGGCGGCGTAAAGGCGCCGGCCCAGCACATTGAGATCGCGTTGGTCGGCGCGGCTGCTGGCGTTCTGGGTGCGAGCGAACTGGCTGAGAAATCGGTAGCTATGGTTCAGTTCGGCCACCAGTTCACGGCGCTCGATGGCAACCTGCTGCACCTTCCATTGATTGCGACTGTCCAGCAGGGCCAGCTGGCGCTCGTCCCAACCCCATTCGTCGGCCAGGCGCTGCAACAGCCGGCGTTGCCAGCCATTGGCCCGGGTCGGGTCGCTGAGCTTCTTGTTAACCTTCAGGTACAGGCTGCGCCGCACCAGCTCTAGGCGCGCGTGTTCGCCACGCTGCAGCAGGTAGCGCTCGATGCGCCGGTACACCATCACGTAGGGGTCCAGCTCGTCAAGGTCTAGCTGGTTGGCGAACACTGCCTGCTTGTAGTCCAGGCTCAGGCAGCGAACGGTGGGGTGCTCGCTGGCATAGGCCTCGGTCAGCAGCAGCTTGAGCAGCGACTTGTAGGGCGAGTCGATGCCTTTGAACAGCTGCCACAAGCCGGCGCCGACGAACTCGCCGGGCGGGATGTGCGCCAGGTTGCCGAGATCGAGGGCGTCCTGGCTGCGGATGAAACGCTTGGACAGCAGGGTCTGGGTATAGGTGTGGTAATCGTGTTCCTGGTAGACCGGCACCAGCCACCACAGTGGCGTGCGCCCGGCCAGCCAGATAGTGGTGCGGTAGAACTCGTCCAGCAGCAGATAGTGCTGGGTGGTGCCGCAATCGTCGGAGCCGAGCTGGCCTTCGCGCTGGCCTTGGGCGAAACCTTGCGTGTCGATCAGGAAGAAGTGCGCCTCGGCACCCAGGCTTTCCGCCCATGCCTCAAGCAGCTGGCATTTGCGGCGCAGTTCGTCCAGCAGCTCATCGGCCAGGCCCGGGGCGTGGCAAACCCACAGGTCCATGTCGCTTTGCTCGGCTTGGGCCAGTGAGCCCAGGCTGCCCATCAGGAACAGGCCGTGGATCGGCCGCGGCGGATTGCCATGACGGGCCTTGTAGGTGAACGAGCGGGCCAGGCGCTGGGCCTCGACTACCAGCTCGGCGCTTGGCTCGTAGCCCGATACGCCGGCGGGGGTGCTGCCGGAGACATAGCCCGGCAGCAACGGGTGGTTCACATGAAACAGCAGCGGCAGCAGTGTCAGCACCTGTTGCTGGCGCGTCGACAGGCCCTCCAGGGCCCGCTGCAGCCGGCCTTGGTTGAGCCGCAGGAAGCGCGCACGCAATGTCGCCAGGACCTTGCGGTCGATGCCTTCGTCCAGGTCGGGGCGGATTTCGTGGGGGTGGTTCATTGCGCACTCGGCAGGCCAGCGGGGCTGTGGCGAGTGTAGCCTGAGTGGCGAGGTCGGATAAGCGGCAATTGAAATATTGGCGCCATTTTTCCAGCGCCCATGGGTGACTGCTGCAGCTTTCGTTGCGCTTGAGGCATGATGGGGGCCTCAAGCTGATTGCGAGGTTTTCCGATGCGTGTGTGGATCGATGCCGACGCCTGCCCCAAGGCAGCCAAGGATCTGATCGTCAAGTTCGCCCTCAAGCGCAAGTTCGAGGTAGTGATGGTGGCGGGCCAGGCTGTGGCCAAGCCGGCGTTCGCTATCGTGCGCCTGATCGTGGTACCCAGCGGCATGGACGCAGCCGACGATTACCTGGTGGAGCACGCCGTGCCTGGTGAGTTGGTGATCTGCAGTGACGTGCCGCTGGCCGACCGCCTGGTGAAAAAGGGCGTGGCGGCGCTGGACCCCCGCGGGCGCGAGTTCGACGAACGCAACATGGGTGACCGGCTGGCGGCGCGCAACTTGTTTACCGAGTTGCGCGAGCAGGGCCAGGTGGGGGGAGGGCAGGCGCCTTATGGCGAGCGCGAGAAGCAGGCGTTTGCCAATGCGCTGGACCGGATCATCGCCCGGTTGTCCAAACCCTGAAGCGACCCGGCTGGCAGGATGGACACGACGTGTGGGAGCGGCCTTGTGTCGCGAAAGGGCCGCGAAGCGGCCCCAGGATTTTCAGCTTCGCCGCATAAATTGCCGGGGCCGCGCTGCGGCCCTTTCGCGACACAAGGCCGCTCCCACAGGGACCGCGTCAGATTCTGAATCTTGCACCAGTTACTCGTGCGTCAGCTCCAGCACCCGATCCACCAGCTTGTAGATCCCGCCAGCCGCTTCACTGATCGACTTGGCCTCCATGTACGCCGGGGTGGTCACCAGCTTGCGCTGGGTGTCCTCGACAATATCGTGCACATCGCATTCTTCATGAGTGCCACCCATCTTCTGCACGGCCGCCGCAGTGCCAGCGTCGGTACCGATGGTGCAGACCACGCCTGGCCCGTAAATCTTCGCCGCCAGCGCCGGCGAGATGCAGATCAGGCCGACCGGCTTGCAGGCGTCGGCAAAGGCTTCGGCCAGGGCCAGCACATCCGGGTTAACGGTGCAGTTGGCGCCTTCCACGGCAAAGTTGGACAGGTTCTTCGCCGCCCCGAAACCGCCCGGCACGATCAGCGCATCGAACTCTTCGGCCTTGGCCTCGCGGATGTCCTTGACCTCGCCGCGGGCAATGCGTGCCGACTCCACCAGCACATTGCGCGATTCGGGCATTTCCTCGCCGGTCAGGTGGTTGATCACATGCATCTGCGCAATGTTCGGCGCGAAGCACTGCACCTGCGCACCACGCTGGTCGAGGCGCAGCAGGGTGATCACGCTTTCGTGGATTTCGGCGCCGTCATAAACGCCACAGCCGGAAAGAATCACCGCTACTTTTTTTGTCATGCTTTTTACTCCAGTGTCGAGGCGCTAAATGTCCTCTAGTTTGGCAGATGTAGCCATAGGGATTCCTGCAAGCGCGGCCTAATCTTGGCGGATAACGTCTGAGGTCGTACCCATGGACCTGATCCTGCTGGCCGTGCCGTTCTTCTTCGTGCTGATCGCCGTCGAACTGCTGGCCGACCGTGTGCGTGGCCAGCGCAACTTCACCCTCGCCGACTCGATCAACAGCCTCAGCACCGGCGCGCTGTCGACCAGTACCGGGTTGCTGACCAAGGGGGTGGGGTTGGTGACCTATGCGCTGGCGTTCGAGCACATGGCGTTGCTGCGCCTGCCGCCGCAGGCCTGGTGGGTGTGGTTGCTGGCCTTTGTCCTGTACGACTTCTGCTACTACTGGCTGCATCGTCTTGGCCACGAGCGCAACGTGCTGTGGGCTGCGCATTCGGTGCATCATCAGAGCGAGGAGTACAACCTCACCACGGCGCTGCGCCAGACCAGCAGTGGGTTCATCTTCTCGTGGCTGTTCTACCTGCCGCTGGCGTTGCTCGGTGTGCCGCCGCTGGTGTTCATCACGGTGGCATCGCTCAACCTGCTGTACCAGTTCTGGGTGCATACCCGGCACATTCCCAAGCTGGGCTGGTTTGAGTGGGTGTTGATCACGCCATCCAACCATCGCGTCCACCATGCGCAAAATCCTGCTTACTTGGATCGCAATTACGGCGGCGTGTTCATTCTCTGGGATCGTCTGTTCGGCACCTTCAAAGAGGAGGACCCAGCCGAGCCGGTGGTGTTCGGGGTGACCACGCCGCTGGCCAGCTGGAACCCGCTGTGGGCCAACCTGCAGTTCTATGCCCAGCTCTGGCACGACGCCCGGCGCGCCGACAGCCTGTGGGACAAGCTGCGCATCTGGTTCATGCCCACCGGCTGGCGCCCGGCCGATGTGGCCGCACGCTACCCGCAGGCCAAGCAGGAGCTGGCGTTGTTTCGCAAGTTCGAGGTTGCCTTGGGCCGTGCGCAGCAGGCCTATGTGGCGGCGCAATTCGTGGGTTACGTGGCGCTAGGCAGCTATCTGATGGAGGTGGCCGAGCGCGTGCCAACCGCCGCCCTGGTACTTGGCTGGGCGCTGATGGCGTTTGGCTTGTTCGTACTTGGTGCGCTGCTGGAGAACCGACCATGGGCCATGCGCCTGGAGTTGGTACGGTTGCTGGCGAATGCGCCGGCGCTGTACCTGGCAGGCGCACTGGGCCTAGCGGTGGTCGTGCCGCCGACCTGGTTGTTCCTCGTGGCTTACAGCTTGCTCAGCCTCTGGGGCCTGGGCTTTGCCCGCCGCCTTGCGCTCCGCGCGCAACGTGCGGAAGCGCCGGCGCAGCCACAACAGGCCGCCCAGCGCCAACAGGCCACCGAGCACCCATAGCTCGTAGCGCTTCACGTTGCCCAGCAGGCCTTCAAGGATGGCGCCGAAGTGATACGCGGCCGCGCCCAGGGCCACTGCCCAGATGGCCGCGCCGATACCGTTCAGCAGCAGATAGCGGCGTGGCGGGTAGCCGGACAGGCCAATGGCCACCGGCATGACCGTGCGCAAGCCATAGACGAAGCGGAAACTCAGTACCCAGATGTCGGGGTGTCGACGGATGTGGTCCAGCGCCCGGTCACCCATCGCCTGCCAGCGTGGCTTGCGCGCCAGGATCCTGCGCCCGTGGCGGCGGCCCATGAAGTACCACAGCTGGTCGCCGGCATAGCTGCCGAAAAATGCCACCAGACACACCAGGTTTATGTCCATGTAACCGCGGAACGCAAGGAATCCTGCAAGCACCAGGATGGTCTCGCCTTCGAAGAAGGTGCCTAGAAAAAGGGCGAAGTAGCCGAAATCCTGCAGGAATTGTTGAAGCATTTTCTGAGGTGCTGGCGAAATGAACGCGAAGCCTACCCCTTCGCGCGCGTTCGTGAAAGTGTCCAGATGTGTCTCGACATGAACAATTCCTGCTTGGAGAATGCCAGAAGCCACGCGCCACGGCTTGCCCTGGCATGTAACACAGGCGTCATAATGGGCGCTTATCTTGCCGCTCAATAGATGATAGGGCGTTAACGTCCTCAGGAACGCCAGATGAATAATGAAGTGCTAACCCCTGTCGCGATCAAGGATGCTCAGGAACTCCCCGAAGAGATGGTGCAGACCCCGCCAGACCTGCCGCCAGCGCCCCTGCCTGCCGAACCGGTGGCAGAGACTGCGGCCCCGGCCCCTGCGCCGGCCCCGGCGATCGTCATCCCAGGCCTGGACGACAGCAGCCTGTACATTCATCGCGAACTCTCGCAGCTGCAGTTCAATATCCGTGTGCTGGAGCAGGCGCTGGACGAGAACTACCCGCTGCTCGAACGCCTCAAGTTCCTGTTGATCTTCTCCAGCAACCTCGACGAATTCTTCGAGATCCGCGTTGCCGGCCTGAAGAAGCAGATCAACTTTGCCCGTGAACAGGCCGGTGCCGACGGCCTGCAGCCGCACCAGGCGCTGGCGCGTATCAGCGACCTGGTGCACAGCGAAGTGGAGCGCCAGTACGCGATCCTCAACGACGTGCTGCTGCCCGAGCTGGAAAAGCACCATATCCGCTTCATCCGCCGGCGTTACTGGACGCCCAAGCTCAAGACCTGGGTGCGCCGCTACTTCCGCGACGAAATCGCCCCGATCATCACTCCGATTGGGCTGGACCCGACCCACCCGTTCCCGCTGTTGGTGAACAAGAGTCTCAACTTCATCGTCGAGCTCGAGGGTGTCGATGCCTTCGGCCGCGATTCGGGCCTGGCGATCATCCCGGCACCGCGCCTGCTGCCGCGGGTCATCCGGGTGCCGGAAGAGGTGGGTGGCCCGGGCGCCAACTACGTGTTCCTGTCGTCGATGATCCACGCGCACGCCGACGACTTGTTCCAGGGCATGAAGGTGAAGGGCTGCTACCAGTTCCGCCTGACCCGTAACGCCGACCTGGCGCTGGACTCCGAAGAGGTCGATGACTTGGCCCGCGCCCTGCGCGGCGAGCTGTTCTCGCGCCGCTACGGTGACGCCGTTCGCCTGGAGGTGGCCGACACCTGCCCGAAACACCTGTCGGACTACCTGCTCAAACAGTTCAGCCTCAGCGAAAGCGAGCTTTACCAGGTCAACGGCCCGGTCAACCTTACCCGCCTGTTCAGCATCACTGGCCTGGACAGCCACCCCGAGTTGCAGTACACGCCGTTCACCCCGGCGATCCCCAAGCTGCTGCAGAACGCCGACAACATATTCAGCGTGATCGGCAAGCAGGACATCCTGCTGATGCACCCGTTCGAGTCCTTCACCCCGGTGATCGACCTGCTGCGCCAGGCCGCCAAGGACCCGCACGTGCTTGCCGTGCGCCAGACCCTGTACCGTTCCGGGGCCAACTCGGAAATCGTCGATGCGCTGGTGGACGCGGCGCGTAACGGCAAGGAGGTCACTGCGGTGATCGAGTTGCGGGCGCGCTTCGACGAAGAGTCCAACCTGCAGATGGCCAGCCGCCTGCAAGCGGCCGGTGCGGTGGTGATCTACGGCGTGGTCGGCTTCAAGACCCACGCCAAGATGATGCTGATTCTGCGCCGAGAGCACGGCGAGATTGTGCGTTATGCGCACCTGGGCACCGGTAACTACCACGCCGGCAACGCCCGTCTGTACACCGACTACAGCCTGCTGACCTCCGACGACGCCCTCACCGAGGACGTCGGCAAGCTGTTCAGCCAGTTGATCGGCATGGGCAAGACCCTGCGCATGAAGAAGCTGCTGCACGCGCCGTTCACCCTGAAGAAGGGCATGCTCGACATGATCGCGCGGGAAACCCAGTTCGCCCTCGAAGGCAAGCCGGCGCATATCATCGCCAAGTTCAACTCGCTGACCGATGCGAAGGTCATCAAGGCGCTGTACAAGGCCAGCCAGTCGGGCGTGAAGATCGACCTGGTGGTGCGTGGCATGTGCTGCCTGCGCCCAGGCATTCCGGGGGTTTCGCACAACATTCAGGTGCGCTCGATCATCGGCCGCTTCCTCGAGCACACGCGGGTGTTCTACTTCCTCAATGGCGGCGAAGAGCAGATCTACCTGTCCAGTGCCGACTGGATGGAGCGCAACCTCGACAAGCGCGTCGAAACCTGCTTCCCGGTGGAAGGCAAGAAGCTGTTGCTGCGGGTGAAGAAGGAGCTGGAAGGCTACCTGACCGATAACACCCACGCCTGGACCCTGCAGCCGGACGGGCGCTATGTGCGCAGCACGCCGACCGGCAACCAGAACCCGCGCAGTGCCCAGGCGACCCTGCTGGAGCGCCTGAGCAACCCGGTCCTCAACGTACGCTGAGGACGAAGCCGACCCGGGCCAGCCACTCCGCCTCGTTGGCGAAGTCGGCCTGGGTCAGCTGGTTCTGTTCCAGCCAGCCCTCCGGGAAGGCGACATCGAGGCTGCTGTCGGCAGCCTTGAGCTCGACCTTCGGCATCTGCTGATTGCCACGGATGTGGTGGAACAGGATGGCGAAGCGCAGCAGCACGCACAGGCGCAGCAGCTTGACTCCTTCCTCGCCCAGTTCGGCGATCTTGTCCTTTGGGATGTTGCGGCGATGGCCGCGTACCAGCAAGGCCATCATCTGCTGGTCCTCGCGGGAGAAGCCCGACAGGTCGGAGTGCTCGATCAGGTAGGCGCCGTGCTTGTGGTAATGGTAGTGGGCGATATCCAGGCCGATTTCGTGCACTTTCGCCGCCCAGCCCAGTAGATCGCGCCAGTTCCCGTCTTTGAGGTCCCACGCGTCGGCCACCTGGTCGAAGGCGTGCAATGCCTTGCGCTCGACGCGTGCAGCCTGGCCCTGATCCACGTGGTAGCGCTCCATCAGCGAGTTCAGGGTGCGTTCGCGCACATCTTCGTGGTGGTGGCGGCCCAGCAGGTCGAACAGTACGCCTTCGCGCAGGGCGCCGTCGCAGTGGTCCATGCGCTGCAGTTCCAGGGCATCGAAGATCGCTTCGAGAATCGCCAGGCCCGCCGGGAAGATGGTGCGGCGGTCCGGCTTGACGCCTTCGAAGTCGATCTTGTCGACCTCTCCCAGCTTGAACAGCTTGCGCTTGACCCAGGCCAGCCCTTCGGCGTTGACCTCGCCATTGCCCAGGCCGCCTGCCTTGATGGCGGCGCCGATGGCACGAATGGTACCGGACGAGCCGATGGCCTCGTCCCAGGTCAGGCGGTGCAGGGCATTCTCGATGCTCATCAGCTCCAGGCGCGCGGCGGTGTAGGCCTGGGCGTAGCGGGCCGGGGTTATTTTGCCGTCGCGGAAGTAGCGCTGGGTGAAGCTTACACAGCCCATCTGAAGGCTTTCGCGCAGCAGCGGCTCGAAGCGCTGGCCGATGATGAACTCGGTACTGCCGCCACCGATATCGGCCACCAGGCGCTTGCCGGGGGTATCGGCCAGGGTGTGCGACACGCCCAGGTAGATCAGGCGCGCTTCTTCACGGCCGGAGATCACCTCGACCGGGTGGCCAAGGATGGCTTCGGCGCGCTGGATGAATTCGTTGCGGTTGCGCGCTTCGCGCAAGGCGTTGGTACCGACGATGCGCACGGAGCCTGCCGGCATGCCGTTGATCAGTTGGGAAAAGCGCTTGAGGCAATCCAGGCCTCTTTCCATTGCCTCTTCACTGAGCATGCGTTCTTCGTCGATGCCAGCGGCCAGCTGAACCTTCTCGCCGAGCCGCTCGAGAATGCGGATTTCGGTATGGTGGGCCTTGGCCACGACCATGTGGAAGCTGTTGGAGCCAAGGTCGATGGCGGCAATCAGGGACAGGTTCTTCGCGATGGTATGCGGCATGATCTGGTTTTTCTCGGTCGTTAACCCGGCAATCGTGCCACGATAGCAGGCTGTCGCCAACGCGTGGTACACAGCCATTGAGCTGGCCTTGATGCAAGGCAATGTGCCATTCGATGCTATGACGTTTGTATGACAGTTTCGATTCGTGGCGTCTTGCACAACTATAGTTACACTCAATCGTCCGTGGCTTCCTGTCGGGCGTGGGTACGGCTATCATGGGCCACGTTTTTTTGCTTACGACCCTGGAGATATCCATGAGCAGCGATCTGATCAAACATGTCACCGACGCCTCCTTCGAAGCCGATGTCCTTAAGGCCGAAGGCGCCGTACTGGTCGACTACTGGGCTGAATGGTGCGGTCCATGCAAGATGATCGCTCCGGTACTGGACGACATCGCCTCCACCTACGAGGGCAAACTGACCGTCGCCAAGCTGAACATCGACGAGAACCAGGAAACCCCGGCCAAGCACGGCGTGCGTGGTATCCCGACGCTGATGCTGTTCAAGAACGGCAACGTCGAAGCCACCAAGGTCGGCGCCCTGTCCAAATCGCAGCTGGCCGCGTTCCTCGACGCCCACCTGTGATGTGAAAAAGCCCCGCAGATGCGGGGCTTTTCTTTGCCCGAAGGGCCTGTGGGAGCGGGTTTACCCGCGAATTCGATGCCGAACCCGCTGCCGCCTTCGCGGGTAAACCCGCTCCCACATGGCACGATTTACCCGGTCAAAACCACTAGACGTCGAAAAAAGCAAGTGTTACATTCGGCCTCGCACTGCTTCTCCAGTGCCCTCTACACGCCGTCGCCGAAGCATCCCTAATTCGAATCAGTACGCGATCTTGTCGCCATCTAGCGGCGCGGCCTCATTAAGCCAGAAGCTTAATTCTCCCTTCTTACATGATTACGTCATTCCCCTTATGAACCTGACTGAACTCAAGCAAAAGCCGATTACCGATCTTTTGGAAATGGCCGAACAGATGGGCATCGAAAACATGGCCCGTTCGCGCAAACAGGACGTGATTTTCGCCCTGCTGAAGAAGCACGCGAAAAGCGGCGAAGAGATCTCGGGTGACGGCGTGCTGGAGATTCTCCAGGATGGTTTCGGTTTCCTGCGTTCGGCTGATGCGTCCTACCTGGCCGGCCCTGACGATATCTACGTCTCGCCCAGCCAGATCCGCCGCTTCAACCTGCGTACCGGCGACACCATCGTCGGCAAGATCCGCCCGCCGAAGGAAGGGGAGCGTTACTTCGCCTTGCTGAAGGTCGACACCATCAACTTCGACCGCCCGGAAAACGCGAAGAACAAGATCCTGTTCGAAAACCTGACGCCGCTGTTCCCGAACAAGCGCCTGAAGATGGAAGCCGGTAACGGCTCCACCGAAGACCTGACCGGCCGCGTCATCGACCTGTGCGCCCCGATCGGCAAAGGCCAGCGTGGCCTGATCGTTGCTCCGCCGAAAGCGGGCAAGACGATCATGCTGCAGAACATCGCGGCCAACATCACCCGTAACAACCCCGAGTGCCACTTGATCGTCCTGCTGATCGACGAGCGCCCGGAAGAAGTGACCGAAATGCAGCGCACCGTGCGCGGCGAAGTGGTTGCCTCCACCTTCGACGAGCCGCCAACCCGCCACGTGCAGGTTGCCGAAATGGTAATCGAGAAGGCCAAGCGCCTGGTCGAGCACAAGAAGGACGTGGTCATCCTGCTGGACTCGATCACCCGTCTGGCGCGTGCCTACAACACCGTGATCCCGAGCTCCGGCAAGGTACTGACCGGTGGTGTCGACGCCCACGCCCTGGAGAAGCCGAAGCGCTTCTTCGGCGCCGCGCGTAACATCGAGGAAGGCGGTTCGCTGACCATCATCGCTACCGCGCTGGTCGAAACCGGCTCGAAGATGGACGAAGTGATCTACGAAGAGTTCAAGGGCACCGGCAACATGGAGCTGCCTCTGGACCGCCGCATCGCCGAGAAGCGCGTGTTCCCGGCCATCAACATCAACCGCTCCGGTACCCGCCGCGAAGAGCTGCTGACTGCCGACGACGAGCTGCAGCGCATGTGGATCCTGCGCAAGTTGCTGCACCCGATGGACGAAATCGCCGCCATCGAGTTCCTGGTCGACAAGCTCAAGCAGACCAAGACCAACGACGAGTTCTTCCTGTCGATGAAGCGCAAGTAAGCGTTTCAGGCCGGAATTTATGGGGCCGCTTCGCGCCCCATCGCGACACAAGGCCGCTCCTACAGGATTACGCATTCCCTGTAGGAGCGGCCTTGTGTCGCGATGGGGCGCGAAGCGGCCCCAAGTCATTTTTGGCTATTAAGCACTGAACGGCGCTACACTCTGCACCCCCGACCGATACGGCCAACATGAGGCTTCTGCATGCAGTATCGCGACTTGCGCGACTTCATCCGTGGCCTGGAACAGCGCGGCGAGCTCAAGCGCATCCAGGTTCCGATCTCCCCCGTCCTGGAAATGACCGAGGTCTGCGACCGCACCTTGCGTGCCAAGGGCCCTGCATTGCTGTTCGAAAAGCCCACTGGCTTCGACATCCCGGTGCTGGGCAACCTGTTCGGCACCCCGGAACGTGTGGCCATGGGCATGGGTGCCGAGTCGGTCGATGAACTGCGGGAAATCGGCAAGCTGCTGGCCTTCCTCAAGGAGCCCGAGCCGCCGAAGGGTCTGAAGGATGCCTGGTCCAAGCTTCCGATCTTCAAGAAAGTCGTGTCGATGGCGCCGAAAGTGGTCAAGGACGCGGTGTGTCAGGAAGTGGTCATCGAGGGCGATGACGTCGACCTCGGCGCTCTGCCAATCCAGCACTGCTGGCCGGGCGACGTGGCACCGCTGATCACTTGGGGCCTTACCGTCACCCGCGGCCCGAACAAGGACCGTCAGAACCTGGGCATCTACCGCCAGCAGGTTATCGGCCGCAACAAGGTCATCATGCGCTGGCTCAGCCACCGTGGCGGCGCCCTGGACTACCGCGAATGGTGTGAGAAGAACCCTGGCCAGCCGTTCCCGGTCGCCGTGGCCCTGGGCGCCGACCCGGCCACCATCCTCGGCGCCGTGACCCCGGTGCCGGACACCCTCTCCGAGTATGCCTTTGCCGGCCTGTTGCGTGGCAACCGCACCGAACTGGTCAAGTGCCGGGGCAGCAACCTGCAGGTACCGGCCACCGCCGAAATCATCCTGGAAGGCGTGATCCACCCGGGCGAAATGGCCCCGGAAGGCCCGTATGGCGACCACACCGGCTACTACAACGAAGTGGACAGCTTCCCGGTGTTTACCGTCGAGCGCATCACCCATCGGCAGAAACCGATCTACCACAGCACCTACACCGGCCGCCCGCCAGATGAGCCGGCGATCCTCGGCGTGGCGCTGAACGAAGTGTTTGTGCCGATCCTGCAGAAGCAGTTCCCGGAAATCGTCGATTTCTATCTGCCACCGGAAGGCTGCTCGTATCGCATGGCGGTGGTGACCATGAAGAAGCAGTACCCGGGCCACGCCAAGCGCGTGATGCTGGGTGTGTGGTCGTTCCTGCGACAGTTCATGTACACCAAGTTCGTTATTGTCACCGATGACGATATCAATGCCCGTGACTGGAATGACGTGATCTGGGCCATCACCACACGCATGGACCCCAAGCGTGATACGGTGATGATCGACAACACCCCGATCGACTACCTGGACTTCGCGTCACCGGTATCCGGGCTGGGGTCGAAGATGGGCCTGGATGCCACGCACAAGTGGCCGGGCGAGACTACACGCGAATGGGGACGGGTCATCGTCAAGGACGAAGCCGTCACCCGCCGTATCGATGAGCTGTGGGATCAGTTGGGAATAGATTGATGCAGGTAACGTTGCAGCCGTCCGGGGCGGTGCTGGCGCTCGAACCCGGGGAACGGATCCTGGATGGAGCGCGGCGGCTGGGCTATGACTGCCCGAACAGCTGCCGCAATGGCAATTGCCATGTCTGCGCCGCGTTGTTGGTCGAAGGCCGGGTACGCCAGGACGGTGAAGTCCGCGACCATGGCGAGCTGTTCACCTGCATTGCCGAACCGCTGGAGGACTGCGTGTTGCTCTGGGATGGTGTGCTCGCCCTTGGCGAGCTGCCGGTGCGCAAACTGGCGTGCAGTGTCAGTGAGTGCGTCGAGGTCGGTGGCGACGTCTGGCGCGTGCGGTTGCGCGCGCCGGCTGGCAGGCCGCCGCGCTATCACGCGGGGCAGTACCTGATGATCGAGCGCGAAGGCGGCAAGCAGGCGGCGTTTTCGCTGGCTTCCGCACCCCATGCCGGGCGCGAGCTGGAGCTGCATGTGCTGGCGCGCGAGCCCAGTGCGCTGCAACTCATCGAGCAGCTCAAGCGCGACGGCCTGGCGCGCATTGAAATGCCGTTCGGTGACACCCACCTGGCCGAGTTGCCCGATGGGCCGCTGGTGCTGATCGCTGCTGGCACCGGCATGGGTCAGATGCACAGCCTGGTCGAGCATTGCCGGGCACAGGGTTTCAAGCACCCGGTGCACCTGTACTGGGGCGTGCGTCGGCCCGAGGACTTCTACCAGATCGAGCACTGGGACGAATGGCAGCGCCTGCCCAACCTGTTCCTGCACCAGGTGGTCAGCGACCTGTGCGGTTGGGAAGGCCGTTGCGGCATGCTGCATGAGGCGGTCTGCGAAGACATCGCCGATCTCAACAGCGTGCATGTATATGCCAGCGGCTCGCCGAACATGATCTATGCCACGCTCGACGCCTTGGTCGAAGCCGGCATGGATGCGCATCGCATGCGTGCCGATGTGTTTGCCTACGCACCGCGCGGCTAATAACTGGAGTTTGAAAGTATTGGTATAAGGCGGTAATTGTTACCGCCTTGGCTAATAACTTTCACAGTTGCTGAAACAGTACTTTCCAGTCGTCGGGAGCGAGGATGAAACTCTGGCGGGAGGGCTTGAGTATTTCTGCACTTCTGTCCTATGGTTACTGCAAGCGCCCCTGGTACAGAGGCTTGGGGTCGCATCTTAATCGAATCTCGCTACATCCGTAGTTCACAGGGATAATGGCGGCAGCTTATGTCGGCACTTGAAAGTATGTCCTGGGAAGTTTCATATCCACCGACACTCGACTTCGGTCAGCAACATACTCGCGAACAGTTGTTCAACTCCATGAAGACAACCATGTCTCGCCATCAGGGTGGGCCGGTGTGGCTGTTCGCCTATGGTTCGTTGATCTGGCGGCCGGAGTGCAACTCGGTGGAACGCCAACGCGCGCGGGTACATGGTTACCACCGTGGCTTGTACCTGTGGTCGCATGAGCACCGTGGCACCCCGGAAACCCCTGGCCTGGTGTTCGGCCTGGACCGTGGTGGCTCCTGCAGCGGTTTTGCCTACCGGCTGGATGACAGCAGCCTGGACGATTCGCTGATGGCCTTGTGGCAGCGCGAGATGCCGTACCCGGCGTACCGGCCGCACTGGCTCAGCTGCCGGTTGGATGATGGCAGCAAGGTGCAGGCCCTGGGCTTCGTGCTGGAGCGGCATTTGCCGTGCTATGCCGGGAACCTGCCGGACACCCTGCTAAGCCAGATCCTGGCCAGTGCCAAGGGGCGCTATGGCACCACGCGTGATTATGTCGAGCAGACCCTGAATGCCCTGCGCAGCCACCAGATGCCCGATCGCAACCTGGAGGCGCGTTTCAGGCGCTGCCATAACCTGCGGGAGGTTTGATCACCTGTGCCGGTCTTTTCGCGGGTGAACCCGCTCCCACAGGTACTGCACATTCCTTGAGGGCGGTGCGGTCCTTGTGGGAGCGGGTTCACCCGCGAAAAGGCCGGAACTGTCTTACCTGGCCAGCACCACCAACTTACCCACAGCCTGACGCTGCCCCAACTTTTCAATGGCAGCCCCTGCCTCAGCCAGTGGATAAGTCTGCGACACCAGCGGTTTCAACTTGCCTTCGGCGTGCCATGCAAACAGCTGCCGGAAGTTGGCCGCATTGTCCTCCGGCTGACGCTGGGCAAACGCACCCCAGAATACCCCGAGCACCGCCGCGCCCTTGAGCAACACCAGGTTGGCCGCCAGTTGCGGAATGGCCCCGCTGGCAAAGCCCACCACCAGCAACCTGCCATTCCAGGCCAGCCCGCGCACGGCCTGCTCGAACAACTCGCCACCCACCGGGTCGTAGATCACGTCTACACCCTGGCCACCGGTCAGGCGCTTGATCTCGTCACGCAGGCTGGCCTGGCTGTAGTCGATCAGTTCATCCGCGCCGGCTGCCTTGGCCACGGCCAGTTTTTCCGCACTGCTGGCGGCCGCGATCACCCGCGCGCCCATGGCCTTGCCGATCTCCACCGCCGCCAGGCCGACCCCGCCGGACGCACCCAGCACCAACAGGGTCTCGCCCGCCTGCAACTGGCCGCGCTGGCGCAGGGCGTGCATGGAGGTGCCGTAGGTCATGCCGAATGCCGCGGCAGTGGTGAAGTCCATGCTCGCCGGGATCGGCAACACATTGTAGAACGGTACCGCCACCTGCTCGGCGAATGCACCCCAGCCGGTCAGCGCCATGACCCGGTCACCGACCTTGAACGCGCCGGCCTTTTCCCCGACTGCGGCCACCACGCCCGCTGCCTCGCCGCCGGGGGAGAACGGCAACGGTGGCTGGAACTGGTACTTGCCTTCAATGATCAGGGTGTCGGGGAAGTTGACCCCTGCGGCCTGCACATCCAGCAGGATCTCGTTTTTCTTCGGCACCGGGCTGGCTACCTCTTCCAACACCAGGTCGCGCGCCGGGCCTAGGGTTTTGCACAACACAGCTTTCATCGGGGCTATTCCTTTGCGGGTCGTGGCCGATAAGTGTAGGAGGGCCGCCTGCCCGGTCAACGAGCATGGGGCGCCCTGATGTGCAGGCATAAGCGGCGGCACAAGCACGGGCTTGGGTTTGAGCGGCATGCTGGGTAAGCTGGCACCAACTGTATTGAGGAGCGAATTCTTGAAAGCGTGGATCTTGATGGTGCTGGCGCTGCTGCTGCCGGCTGCGGCCATGGGCGAGGAAGCCAAGGAAGGGGCGCCGAAAGTCGCCTACATCAGCCTGAGCCCGCCCTTTGTGGGCAACTACGCCCTCGACGGTAGCCCGCGGCTGCGCGTGTACAAGGCCGACGTGGCCCTGCGCGTGACCGGCGACGAAGCCGCCAAGGCGGTGAAGCACCACGAGCCGCTGATCCGCAACCAGCTGGTGGCGCTGTTCACCCAACAGTCGGTGGACAGCATGAGCAATGTCGAGGCCAAGGAGCATCTTCGCCAGGAAGCGCTGAAACAGGTGCAGCAGGTGATGGAAGCCGAAGAGGGCAAACCGATCGTTGAAGACTTGTTGTTCAACAACCTGATCGTGCAGTGACCGGCAAGCCGGCTCTCTCAGGAACAGCGCAATCCGCACTGTGGCGCGATCCCTGTGGGAGCGGCTTTAGCCGCGAAGAATCCAACGCGGTGCATGGCACCGGCTGCGCCGGTGTTCGCGGGTAAACCCGCTCCCACAGGAATCGCGCAATCTTTCAGATTTTGAGCCGGGTATGCGCGGATCAGGACGCCAGGCTTCGGCGAAACCGCGCCAGCGCCACGCCGAAGAACACCAGTCCGATCACGGCCAGTGCCAGGATGTCCGGCCACACCACCGTCCAACCGGCATCACGAAACAGAATTGCGGCGCCAAGGCTTACGAAATGTGTCGACGGCGACCCCTGCATCACCCACTGCAGCCACTGCGGCATGCTGTCCAGCGGTGTGCTGCCGCCGGACAGCAACAGCATCGGGATGATTACCGGGATCGCCAGCAGGCCGAATTGTGGCGTCGAGCGCGCCAGGGTGGCGAGGAAGATGCCCAGTGCGGTACTGGCGAACAGGTAGAGCGCCGTCACGGCCAGAAACAGGCCCATCGAACCGGACAGCGGCACGCCAAGCGCGCCCTTGACCACCACCACCAGCGAAATCCAGGTACAGATCACAACTACCAGCGCGTTGCTGGCAATCTTCGCCAGCATGATTTCCAGCGCGGTCAGCGGTAGCACCAGCAGGTGGTCGAGGGTGCCGTGCTCGCGCTCGCGCAGCAACGCGGTGCCGGTGAGGATGATCGCCAGGATGGTGATGTTGTTGACGATCTGGATCACCGCAAGGAACCAGCCGCCCTCTAGGTTGGGGTTGAACAGAGCCTTGGCGTTTATTACCACCGGGCTCTGTGTGTTGCTGCGCTGGCTGTAGTCGAGCAACTCGCGTTCGAAGATGCGGCCGATGTAGCCGGCACCCATGAACGCCTGGCTCATGGCCGTGGCGTCGACATAGATCTGCAGTTCCGGCGAGCGCCCGGCCAGCAGGTCGCTCTGGAAGTTCACCGGCACGTTGATCACGAAGGTGTACTGGCCGCTGTCCATGGCCTGGTCCAGACGCTGTGGGGGCAGTGGCACGGCGGGCTGGAACTCGGGTGGTTGCAGGGCTTCACCAAGCTTGCGCGATAGCAGGCTGTGGTCTTCGTCCACCATCGCGACGCTGGCGTTGTGCACGCCGATCACCGAGCCGGCTGCCGGCATGTAAATGGCCACGCTGAAGGCATACAGCAGGAACAGCAGTAGCACGCTGTCATGGCGCAGGCTGGTCAGCTCTTTCAGGCCAAGACGCAGAGTGTGGTTCAGGCGTGACATATCAGGCCTCCTGCTTCTTCAGCATGGCCAGGCTCAGGCCGGTGAACACGGCAAAGAAGCTGAGCAGGATCAGGCACTGCGGCCACAGCTCGCGCAGTCCCAGCGCTTTGGTGAATGTGCCGACCGCGATATCGAGGAAGTAGCCCGCCGGGAACAGTTGGCCCATCACCGCCGCCGCGCCGTCCAGCGACGAGCGTGGCACGATCAGCCCGGAGAACTGGATGGTCGGCAGGCTGGTGATGATCATGGTGCCCAGGATGGCGGCGATCTGGGTGCGGGTGAAGGCCGAGATCAGCAGGCCCAGGCTGGTGGTAGCCAGCAGGTAGGCGACGCCGCCACAGGCCAGGGCGAGCACGCTGCCCTTTAGCGGCACGGCGAACAGCCAGCGGTTCATCGCCACCAGCAGTGCCAGGTTGACCAGGCTCACGGCCAGGTAGGGCATCTGCTTGCCGAGGAGGAACTCCAGGCGGGTGAGGGGTGTGGCGTAGAAGTTGGTGATGGAGCCGAGCTCTTTCTCGCGGACGATACCCAGCGCGGTGAGCATGGCCGGGATGAAGGCCAGGATCAGCGCCATTACCCCAGGGCCGATGGCGTTCACGCTGACCACATCCTGGTTGTAGCGAAAACGGGTTTCCAGGCGCACCAGGTCCTGGCGCGGCTGCGGCTGTGGGCTGGCTTTGGCCAGTTGCTCGAGGTTGGCCTGGTGCACGGCTTCCACGTAATTGCGGCTGGTTTCGGCGCGGAACGGCATGCCGCCATCGAGCCAGGCGGCCACCACCGGTTGACGCCCGGCGTAGAGGTCGCGGCCGAAGCCGGGTGGAATTTCCAGTGCCAGTTTGATTTCCGAGCGCTGCAGGCGCTGGTGCATTTCGCGGGTGTCGCGGATGGGCGCCTGTTCGGCGAAATAGCGTGAACCACGGAAGGCTTCGAGGTAGGCCCGGCTTTGCGGGCTCTGGTCCTGGTCGTGTACGGCGAAGGCGAGGTTTTCCACATCCAGTGAAATGCCATAGCCGAAGATCACCATCATGAACATCGCCCCCAGCAGGGCGAAGGCCAGGCGCACCTTGTCACGCAGCAGCTCCTTGCCCTCACGGCTGGCCACCGCCAGCAGGCGACTAAGGCTGAAGCCCTGGCGCAGCGTCGGCGCAGGCGTGGCGGTCTGCTCCAGCACGGTGTTGTCGGTGGCTTGCGGCGCCAGTTCCTGAGCCTGTTCCAGGCAGCGCACGAACGCGTCTTCCAGAGTGTTGCCCTGGTAGTGGCGTTGCAGGGCATCCGGCGTGTCGCAGGCCAGTACCCGGCCTGCATGCATCAGCGAGATACGGTCGCAGCGCTGGGCTTCGTTCATGAAGTGGGTAGAAAGGAAAATGGTCACGCCCTGCCCGCGTGAAAGCTCCACCAGCAGGCGCCAGAAGTCGTCACGGGCAGCCGGGTCGACGCCGGAGGTGGGTTCGTCGAGGATCAGCACTTCCGGGCGGTGCAGCACCGCTACCGCCAGTGACAGGCGCTGACGCAGGCCGAGGGGCAGGGCGCCGGATGGCTGGTCGGCGATAGCAACCAGGTCGAAGCGCTCGATCAGCTCGTCGATGCGCTGGGCGCTCTCGGCCTTGGGCAGGTCGAAAAGGCGTGCATGCAGAGTGAGGTTCTGCCGGGTGCTCAGCTCGCCATACAACGAAAAACTCTGCGACATGAAACCGACCCGTTTGCGCGTGGCCAGGTCACTGGCATCCACCGGGCGGCCGAGCAGGCTGGCGCTGCCTTCGCTGGCCGGCATCAGGCCGGTGAGCACTTTCATGGTGGTGGTCTTGCCGCAGCCGTTGGAGCCCAGGAAGCCGAAAATCTCCCCGCGGCCAATGGCGAAGCTGACCTTGTTCACGGCAGTGAAATCGCCAAAGCGCAGGGTCAGGTCGTGGGCCTCGATGGCGACCGGGCTGTCAGCGGCCGGGCGCGGCGGGATGATGAGCGGAGGGTGTTGTGCCTTGCCCGCGCCCTGGTAGTGGGTGAAGGCGTCGTCCAGCTTGCCGCTGGGGGTGACCGCGGCCAGCTCATGGCTGGGGCCGGCGGCCAGCAGGCGGCCGCCATCGAGCATCAGGCAATGCTCGAACTGTTCGGCCTCCTCCATGTAGGCGGTGGCCACCAGCAGGGTCAGTTGCGGGCGCTGTGCACGCACTTTTTCGACCAGCTCCCAGAAGCGCCGCCGTGACAGCGGGTCGACGCCGGTGGTCGGCTCGTCGAGGATCAGCAGGTCCGGCTCGTGGATCAGCGCGCAGCACAGGCCAAGCTTCTGCTTCATGCCGCCCGACAGTTTGCCCGCCGGGCGCTCGGCAAAGCGCTGCAGGTCGGTGGCCTGTAGCAGGTTGGCCATGCGCTGTTCGCATTCGCGACGGCCGAGGCCGAACAGGGTGGCGAAAAAGCGGATGTTCTCGCTGATCGACAGCTCCGGATACAGGTTGTTGCCCAGCCCCTGCGGCATGAACGCCACTTTCGGGTACAGCGCCGCGCGATGGCGCCGCTGGCGGATCGAGCCACCCAGCACCTGCAGTTCGCCCTGTTGCAGGCGCTTGACGCCGGCGATCAGCCCCAGCAGGGTCGATTTGCCAGCCCCGTCAGGGCCGATCAGCGCGCAGCGGGTGCCCGCCGGCAGGCTGAACCCGAGGGGATGCAGGGCCACCAGGTCGCCGTAGCGATGGCTGATACCCTCGGCCAGCAGTGCCGGGGCGTTCATTGCAGGTTGGCCGGCCAGTCCACCTCAGCCGTGCGTACATAGCCGGCGCCTGGCATGCCCGGCTTGGCCTGCGGCACGGCGCCCGGGTCGGTCAGGCGCAGCTTGACCCGAAACACCAGCTTCTGCCGCTCGTCGCGGGTTTCCACCTGCTTGGGGGTGAACTGGGCCTTGGCCGCGACAAAGGCCACCTTCGCCGGCAGCGCCCGCTCGGGCAGGGCGTCGAGCACGATCCGTGCCTGGTCGCCGACGGTCAGCCGGCCGCTGGTGGAAGCGGGCAGGTAAAGGTTCATGTACTGGTCGCTGGGGTCGATCAACATCAGCACGCGGCCGCCGGCACCCAGCACTTCACCGGGCTCGGCCAGGCGCAGCTGGATGATGCCGTTGATCGGTGCGCGCAGACTGCTGTCGTCGATTTCGCTGGTGAGCTGCGCTACCTGGGCCTCGGCGGCGCCGATGGCGGCCTTGATCGCCGCCAGTTGGGCGCGGGCGGCGACCACGGCCGCGTTGGCTGTGTCGAAGCGCGCCTGCTGTTGGTCGAGCAATTGCTGGCTAGCGTATTTGCGCTGGAAGATCTCACGCACGCGCTTGAGCTCCTGGCTGGCCAGCAGCAGTTCACTTTGGCGCAGCTGCACGCTGGCCTGGGCAGCGGCGTAGTTTTCCCGGGCGCGCAGCACTTCGGCTTCGGCCTGGCTGCGCTGGGCTTCCATGGTACGGGTGTCGATGCGTGCCAGCAGTTGGCCGCGAGACACCTTGTCACCTTCGTCGACCAGCACCTCGGCCAGGCGGCCAGGGATTTTGCTGGCGATCTGCACTTCGGTGGCTTCCAGGCGGCCGTTGCCCATGCTCAGGCCTTCGGGCAACTGGTCGTGGATCGACTTCCAGTACCCCAGCCCACCGGCTGCTGCGAGTAGGGCGATCAGCGCGGTGGCGAAGATCCTGGGGGCGTATCGGTTCATCGGTCTGCATCCTTGCGGTCATGCACACTGCATCATGGCCTGCGGCCATTGGCGATGTGTTGATGCCGGTCAAAGTCCTTATGCGGTGCCTGTGGGAGCGGCCTTGTGTCGCGAAAGGGCCGCAACGCGGCCCCAGGATTTTCGCGCCCCTGCACAAATCTATGGGGCTGCTTCGCAGCCCTTTCGCGACGCAAGGCCGCTCCCACAGTACCGAGTAACTGTGCAAAGACTGACCTTAGCCGCCGTTTCAACGCAAAGCGACAATCACCGCCCATTGCTCTGGCGTCACCGGCATCACCGACAGGCGGCTGCCCTTCTGCACCAGCGGCAGTTCGGCCAGGCCTGTCTGCTGTTTCAGCCAGCCCAGCTCCAGCACCCGTGGCAGGGTTTGCACATGGGCAACATCGACCGCGCTCCAAGGGTTCTTGTCGGCCGTGGCCTTGGCATCGTAGTAGGGGCTTTGCGGGTCCAGCGCGGTTGGGTCCGGGTAGGCTGCGCGGGTGATCCTGGCAATGCCGGCGATGCCCGGCTGCGGACAGCTGGAGTGGTAGAAGAAGAACTCGTCGCCAACGTTCATGGCCCGCAGGAAATTGCGTGCCTGATAGTTGCGCACGCCGTCCCAGCGCGCTTCGCTGAGCCGGCTGAGGGCTTCGATGGAGAGCTCGTCGGGCTCGGATTTCATCAGCCAGTAGGCCATGGGAACTGCTCCTGAAAAGGTTTGAAATAACCTGTTGGACGAAACCGACAGCCGGTTGGCGTCAAGGTTTGCGTGCAGACGCAGGTTGTCGGAAAATGCGCCCCGTTTAAAGCGCGATGCTCCGGCAATACCCAGAAAATTGCCGAGCCTGAACAGTTTGCCTGGGGGGCAATCTTCGATGAATCAACGTAACAAGCCGGATCTGCTGTGGATCCTGGTGTTCATTTTTGGCCTGGGTGTGGTCACTACCGGTTATGCGCAAGGGATCTGGGAGCGCAAGCTGGACAACGCCTATCAGATGCCGGTCGACGCCAGCCAGCCGCAACGTTGATGCCCCCGCCGGCGCCGCTCAACGCGGCGCCAGGTACCAGCCACGGTCCGAGACCGTCCCCTGTAGCGGTACGTCCCAACTGGCCTGAGCCAGCCGCTCGACCTTCTGGCATTCATGTGCCAGCCCCAACAGCAATGGTTTTTTCCAGGTCTGGCGACGTGCCTGGTAGGCCAGGCTGCGATCATAGAAACCACCGCCCATTCCCAGGCGACCGCCCACTTCGTCGAAACCGACCAACGGTAGCAGGATCAGGTCCAGCGACCATATCGGGCGCTGGCGCTTGCGCTCGGTGACCGGCTCGGGAATGCGAAAGCGGTTGGGCTTGAGCTTCTCGCCTTGCTCGAAGCGCTGGAACACCATGCGCGTGCGTGGCCAGGCGTGCAGCACCGGCAGGTAGGTGCGCTTGCCGCGGCGCTGGGCCTCGCGCAGCAGCAGGTAAGGGTCGATTTCGCCATCGTTGGGCAAGTACAGGGCAATGTGCCGGGCGCGTCGGAACAGCGGGTGCTGCGCCAGCTGGCGGTAAAGGCCAAGGGCGGCCTGGCGTTGCTGAGCAGGGGTAAGGGCGCGGCGGGCATTGCGGAGCAAGCGACGGAGCTGGGGGCGGGTGAGCTGCGCGGTGTCGGTCATGGCACGGGCGATCCCAGGTGCTGGCCGACGTGGTCGGCCAATACGAATTGCCCGCCGGAAGGGGCGGGCAAGAGAATTCAGGCTCCCCGATAAGACCGCTATCGGTGTAGCCCTTGAACCCGAAAGTTCAAGGTGGAGATTGCAGGGGGCGTTAAGGCTTTCCGTCGGGCGGACATGCACACCGGCCCCAGCGTGCAACCCCCGTGGTTGTGCGTATCGGCTCAGGGACATAACCGACTGGCGCATCCCCCAGGGAGTGGCGCCAGTATACCAATCTCAGCCGATTTTGGTATCCGCGTCGTCGGACAGTGCCTGGTCGACCCGTTCCAGCAGGTCGCGCACCTGTTCGCGGGTGGTGCCGCCTGCCGGGGCATCGTTGCGGTCTTCCTGGCGGTGCAGCATTTCGTGGGTGATGTTCAACGCTGCCATGACCGCGATGCGGTCGGCGCCGATCACCTTGCCGCTGCTGCGGATTTCGCGCATCTTGCCGTCCAGGTAGCGCGCGGCACTGACCAGGTTGTTGCGCTCTTCCGGCGGGCAGATGATCGAATATTCCTTGTCGAGGATCTGCACGGTGACGCTATTGCTTGAACTCATGAGTCTTGCTCCAGAGCCTTGAGGCGTAAAATCATCGACTCGACCTTGCGCTTGGCGATCTCGTTCTTTTCGATGAGGTGGGCGCGCTCTTCGCGCCAGGACTTTTCCTGAGCTACTAGGAGTGCATTTTGCCGTTTTAGTTGCTCGACACGTTCGATCAGCAACTCGAATCGGCTCATCAGTGCCTGCAGGTCGTTCTCTTGCGTGGGTTGCACTCGATTCGCTCCGTCGTTGAGTCACCTGGCGATGATGCCTCTCCCTGGGCGGCGACGGCCAGTGCCGATGGTCTTGGCGCGCCTGCCGGTGCTAGGATACAAGGTCTCCATTCTAGTCATTGCGCCGTCTGGCGCCTAGCTGCCCATGCCCAATACCCAATCGCCCTACATCGCCTTCGCCATGCTGCTGTCCAGCAATGGCCATCCTGTAACCCCGGCCGAACTGCACGGCCTGCTGATCGGCCGCAGCTGCGCCGGTGCCGGCTTCGACGCCGACGGCTGGCTGGCCGATGCCGCCCAGCTGCTGGAAACCGAGCCCGGTGACACCGTACGCAACGCCCTGGTCGGCCTGCAGGAAATGGTCAAGGGCGAACTGACCAGCGACGAAATGGCGATCGTCCTGCTGCTGCCTTCCGACGACGCCGCCCTGAGCGATCGCGCCACCGCGCTGGGCCAGTGGTGCCAGGGCTTCATCACCGGTTTCGGCCTGAATGCCGGTGGCAAGGACTTGTCCGACGAGGCCAAGGAAGTGCTGCAGGACCTGGTGGCCATTTCCCAGGTCCAGGAAGCCCTCGAGGAGTCCGAGGATGGCGAGAGCGATTACATGGAAGTCATGGAATACCTGCGTGTGGCGCCGTTGCTGCTGTTCTCCGAGCTGGCCAAGCCGGCCGCCCCTGCACCCAAGCCATCGCTGCACTGATCAACCAGGGGTAGTCTGCCCATGAGCCACATTCCCAAGGCCGAGTATGCCCGTCGGCGCAAGGCGCTGATGGCGCAGATGGTCCCCAACAGCATAGCCATCCTGCCCGCCGCCGCGGTTGCCATCCGTAACCGCGACGTCGAGCACGTTTACCGCCAGGACAGCGACTTCCAGTACCTCAGTGGTTTCCCCGAGCCGGAAGCGGTGATTGCGCTGATTCCCGGTCGCGAGCATGGCGAATACGTGCTGTTCTGCCGTGAACGCAACCCCGAGCGCGAGCTGTGGGATGGTCTGCGGGCCGGTCAGGAAGGTGCGGTGTGCGATTTTGGCGCAGACGATGCCTTCCCCATCACCGACATCGACGAGATCCTGCCGGGCCTGATCGAAGGCCGTGAGCGGGTATACAGCGCCATGGGCAGCAACCCCGAGTTCGACCGCCGGCTGATGGACTGGATCAACGTGATCCGCTCCAAGGCCCGCCTGGGTGCCCAGCCGCCGAACGAGTTCGTTGCGCTGGATCATCTGCTGCACGACATGCGTCTGTATAAATCGGCAGCGGAAGTGAAGGTGATGCGCGCTGCCGCAGACATCTCGGCGCGGGCCCACGTGCGAGCCATGCAGGCCTGCCGGGCCGGGTTGCACGAATACAGCCTGGAAGCCGAGCTGGACTACGAATTCCGCAAGGGCGGGGCGAAGATGCCGGCCTACGGCTCGATCGTCGCGGCCGGGCGCAATGGCTGCATCCTGCACTATCAGCAGAACGACGCCCCGCTCAAGGATGGTGACCTGGTGTTGATCGATGCCGGCTGCGAGATCGACTGCTACGCCAGCGACATCACCCGTACCTTCCCGGTCAGCGGGCGTTTTTCGCCCGAGCAGAGGGCCATCTACGAGCTGGTGCTCAAGGCCCAGGCAGCGGCGTTTGCCGAAATCGCCCCTGGCAAGCACTGGAACCACGCCCATGAGGCGACCGTGCGGGTCATTACCGAGGGCCTGGTGGAACTGGGCCTGCTGACGGGCGAGGTACAGGCGCTGATCGACAGCGAGGCCTATCGTGCCTTCTACATGCACCGCGCCGGGCACTGGCTGGGCATGGATGTGCACGATGTGGGCGAGTACAAGGTGGGCGGCGAGTGGCGGGTGCTCGAACCCGGCATGGCGCTGACCGTCGAGCCGGGCATCTACATAGGCGCCGACAATCAGGCCGTGGCCAAGAAATGGCGCGGCATTGGTGTAAGGATCGAGGACGACGTGGTAGTGACCAGGCAAGGCTGTGAAATCCTGACTTCGGGCGTGCCGCGCACGGTCGCCGAGATCGAGGCGCTGATGCAGGCCGCCCGCAAGGACGCGGCATGAATCGGGTAAACCTGGCGATCATCGGTGGCGGCCTGGTGGGCGCGAGCCTGGCCCTGGCCCTGCAGGCGGGGGCCAAGGCGAGAGGTTGGAAGATCCTGCTGATCGAGCCGTTCGCCCCCGGTGACAGCTTCCAGCCCAGCTACGACGCGCGTTCGTCGGCACTGTCGTTCGGTACCCAGCAGATCTACCAGCAGCTGGGCCTGTGGCAGGCCATCGGCCATCGCGCCGAACCGATCTTGCAGATTCACGTGTCCGACCGCGGCCGTTTCGGTGCCACCCGCCTGGATGCCCGGGAAGAGGGTGTGCCGGCGCTTGGCTACGTGGTGGAAAACGCCTGGCTGGGCCAGTGCCTTTGGCAAGGGCTGGACAGCGAGGTGGTGAGCTGGCGCTGCCCGGCGGAAGTGACTGCGATGCAGGCCATCGAAGGTGGTTACCGCCTGCAGCTGAACGATGACACCCAGTTGGAGTGCGACCTGTCTGTACTGGCCGACGGTGGCCGTTCCGGCCTGCGCGAACAACTGGGTATCCACGTGCGCCACACGCCCTACCAACAGAGCGCGCTGATCGCCAACATAACCCCGGGCGAGGCCCACGGCGGCCAGGCCTTCGAACGTTTCACCGAAGAAGGCCCCATGGCCCTGCTGCCGCTGCCGGATAACCGCTGCGCGCTGGTCTGGACCCGCCAGGGCATGGACGCGCGGCGTCTGGCCGACATCGACGAGCGCAATTTCCTGCGTGAACTGCAGGGCGTGTTCGGCTATCGCCTGGGCGCCTTGCGCCAGGTCGGCGCGCGGCACCTCTACCCACTGTCGCTGATCGAGGCCCAGGAGCAGGTGCGGCCGCATCTGGTGGTGCTGGGTAACGCCGCGCACAGCCTGCACCCTATTGCCGGCCAAGGCTTCAATCTGTCGCTGCGTGACGTGCAGGCGCTTGCCGAGGCGCTGCTGGCCGGCCCGCAGCAGCCTGGCGACCTGACAACATTGCAGGCCTACCACCAGCGCCAGCGCGTGGACCAGGCCATGACCATCGGCTTTTCCGACCAGGTCACCCGTCTGTTCGGCAGCAGCCAGCCATTGCTGGCCGCCGGCCGCAACCTTGGCCTGCTCGGGCTCGACCTGCTGCCACCGGCCAAAAGCTGGTTCGCCCGCCAGGCCATGGGCCTGGGCACCCGCCCCGATCCGCGAGGTCAGGCATGAGTGACAACACGCGCAGGCTGGCGCGCCGGGCGTGCCTGTTGCGCTGGCGGCTGAACCTGTTCCCGCCGCACCTCGGCGCTGGTATCCGCGTACAGCACATCAGCCCGGACCTGCGCAGCGTCAAGGTGGCGATGAAGCTGACCCGCTGGAACCGCAACTACGTCGGCACCCAGTGCGGCGGCAGCCTGTACGGCATGGTCGACCCGTTCTACATGCTGCTGTTGATCGAGCAGCTGGGGCGTGACTACATCGTCTGGGACAAGGCCGCCAGCATCGATTTCATTTCGCCGGGCAAAGGCCCGGTGTATGCCGAACTCCACGTCGATGACGCGCTGCTGGACGAAATCCGCCAGCAGACTGCCACCGGCAAGAAGTGCCTGCCGCGTTTGCAGGTCGATATCCGCGACGGCGCCGGCGAGCTGGTGGCGCGGGTCGATAAAACCCTATATGTGCGGCTCAAGCCGCAAGCGAGGCTGGCGTAAGGCATGGAAATGCGCGCAGATCTGTTGATTGTCGGTGCCGGTATGGTCGGCAGCGCACTGGCCCTGGCGTTGCGCCACAGTGGCTTGCAAATCCTCTTGCTCGACGGCGGCCCGCTGACGGTCAAGCCGTTCGATGCCCAGGCCCCGTTCGAGCCGCGTGTCAGCGCGCTGTCGGCAGCCAGCCAGCGCATCCTCGAGCGCCTTGGCGCTTGGGATGGCATCGCCCGCCGGCGTGCCACGCCATACTCGGACATGCATGTATGGGATGGCAGCGGCACCGGGCAGATTCACTTCTCGGCTGCCAGCGTGCATGCTCAAGTGCTCGGTCACATCGTCGAGAACCGGGTGGTGCAGGATGGGCTGCTGGAGCGCCTGCATGACAGCGATATCGGCCTGCTGCCCAATGCGCGGCTCGAACAGCTGCGACGCTCCGGCGACGAGTGGCTGCTGACCCTCGCCGATGGCCGCCAGCTGCGTGCGCCGCTGGTGATCGCGGCCGACGGTGCCAACTCGGCAGTGCGGCGCCTGGCCGGCTGCGCAACCCGCGAGTGGGATTACCTGCACCACGCCATTGTCACCAGCGTGCGTTGCAGCGCCGGGCACCAGGCCACGGCCTGGCAGCGCTTTACCGACGAAGGACCATTGGCGTTCCTGCCGCTGACCCGCGACGGCCAGCAGGACTGGTGCTCGATCGTGTGGTCGACCACGCCGGAGCATGCCGAGCAGTTGATGGCGCTGGATGAAGCTGCGTTCCTGAAGGCCCTTGAGCGGGCTTTCGAGGGGCGCCTGGGTGATGTACTGCAAGCCGACCCTCGGGTGTGCGTGCCGCTGCGCCAGCGCCACGCCAAGCGCTATGTGGATGAAGGCCTGGCATTGATCGGCGATGCCGCGCACACCATTCATCCGCTGGCCGGGCAGGGCGTCAACCTGGGCTTCCTCGATGCTGCAGTGCTGGCCGAGGTGCTGGTCAACGCCTGCGAGCGTGGCGAGCGGCTGGCGGATGTGAAGGTGCTAAGCCGTTACGAGCGGCGGCGCATGCCGCACAACCTGGCGCTGATGGCGGCGATGGAAGGGTTCGAGCGGTTGTTCCAGGCCAACCCGTTGCCGTTGCGCTGGTTGCGTAACAGCGGGTTGAAGCTGGTGGAGCAGATGCCGGAGGCCAAGGCGATATTTGTGCGACAGGCGCTGGGTTTGAGCGGTGATCTGCCGGATCTCGCCAAGGCTTGAGATTGTAGGGGCTGCGCAGCAGCCCCTCTGCAACATCCAGTAACGCCTATGTAGATGAGTCGGAAAATGGGATTCACTACCATTTGCGCCTCTCATACGATCCGAGGAGTGCTTTCCATGTTGCCACGCAAGCCCCTACTGGCCGCCCTGGCCCTGACCCTGTTCGGCGGCACCGCCCAGGCAGCGGACGAAGTGGTGGTGTACTCCTCGCGCATCGACGAGCTGATCAAGCCGGTGTTCGATGCCTATACCGCCAAGACTGGGGTCAAGATCAAGTTCATCACCGACAAGGAAGCCCCGCTGATGCAGCGCATCAAGGCCGAGGGCGAAAACGGCGTGGCCGACCTGCTGCTGACCGTCGATGCCGGCAACCTGTGGCAGGCTGAGCAGATGGGCATCCTGCAGCCGATCAAGTCCGACATCATCGACCAGAACATCCCGTCGCAGTACCGCGCCTCGTCCCACGACTGGACCGGCCTGAGCCTGCGCGCGCGCACCATCATCTACTCCACCGAGCGGGTCAAGCCGCAAGAGCTGAGCACCTACGAAGCCCTGGCCGACAAGCAGTGGGAAGGCCGCCTGTGCCTGCGCACGGCGAAGAAGGTGTACAACCAGTCGCTCACCGCCACCCTGATCGAGACCCACGGCGAGGCGAAGACCGAGCAGATCGTCAAAGGCTGGGTCAACAACCTGTCCACCGACGTGTTCTCCGACGACAACGCAGTGATCCAGGCCATCGAGGCCGGCCAGTGCGATGTGGGCGTGGTCAACACCTACTACTACGGTCGCCTGCACAACCAGAACCCGAAACTGCCGGTGAAGATCTTCTGGCCCAACCAGGGTGACCGTGGCGTGCACGTGAACCTGTCGGGCATCGGCCTGACCAAGCATGCACCACACCCGGAGGCGGCGAAGAAGCTGGTTGAATGGATGACTGGTGAAGAGGCGCAGAAGCTGTTCGCCGACATCAACCAGGAGTTCCCGGCCAACCCGAAGGTCAAGCCATCGGAAGAAGTGGCAGCGTGGGGCAGCTTCAAGGCTGACAGCATTCCGGTTGAAATCGCTGGCAAGCGCCAGGCTGAAGCGATTCGCTTGATGGATCGGGCTGGCTGGAACTAAGCGCCAGGCTTTATCCTTCCGGGGCCTGCAAGGGCCCATTCGCGGCGGTTCGGCGTTCCGATAAACCCGCTCCCACAGGGACCGCACAACCCTCAAAGGCAGTGCAGATCCTGTGGGAGCGGGTTTACCCGCGAACGACCGCGCAGCGGTCGCCATCGCAATCGAGAATCAAACCTTGCCCCACTCCCCCCAACGCCGCTGGTACCTCCCGGTCACCCTGGTCGCCGCCCTGGTGCTCCTGCCCCTGAGCGTCCTGCTGTTGTCCTGGCAGTCGATCGACCTGCAGATCTGGTCGCACCTGCTCGACACCCAGATGACTCGCCTGCTGGGCAATACCCTGACGCTGGTGGTGGGTGTGGGCATCGGCGTCACCGTGCTGGGCGTCAGCCTGGCCTGGCTGACCAGCCTCTGCGAGTTCCCTGGCCGGCGCTGGCTGGACTGGGCGCTGATGCTACCGTTCGCCATCCCGGCCTATGTACTGGCGTTCGTCTTCGTCGGCCTGCTGGACTTCGCCGGCCCGGTGCAGAGCGCCCTGCGCGAGGTGTTCGGGCCGATGCGCCTGCCGCGGGTGCGCTCCACCGGCGGGGTGATCGTCGTTCTGGTGCTGGTGTTCTACCCCTATGTCTACCTGCTGGCGCGCAGCGCATTCCTGGCCCAGGGCAAGGGCCTGATGGAAGCCGCGCGGGTGCTGGGGCTGTCCCCGCTGCAAGCGTTCTGGCGTGTGGCCCTGCCCATGGCACGGCCGGCGATCGGCGCCGGTATTGCCCTGGCCCTGATGGAAACCCTGGCCGACTTCGGCGCGGTGGCAGTGTTCAATTTCGACACCTTCACCACGGCCATCTACAAGACCTGGTACGGCTTCTTCAGCCTCTCCAGCGCGGCCCAGCTGGCCAGCCTGTTGCTGCTGGCGGTGATGCTGGTGCTGTATGGCGAGCGCCGTGCCAGGGGTGCCAGCCGCAGCGGCAACGAGCGGCCGCGCGGGCAGGCGCTGTACCACCTGCACGGGGTCAAGGCGTTGCTGGCCAGCGGTTGGTGCTTGCTGGTGTTCGCCTGCGCCTTCGTCATCCCGCTGCTGCAACTGCTGGCGTGGTTCTGGCAGCGTGGCCGGCATGACCTGGACGAGCGCTATGTCGGCCTGGTGTTGCACACCCTGTACCTGGGCGGCATGGCGGCGCTGGTCACGGTGTGCGTGGCGTTGCTGCTGGCCTTTGCCCGGCGCGAGGCGCCGACGAGTGGTATTCGCGCCGGGGTGGGCCTGGCCAACCTGGGCTATGCCTTGCCCGGCTCGGTGCTGGCGGTTTCGATCATGCTGGCGTTCAGTTACCTCGACAACCACCTGGTCATCCCGCTGTCCAACTGGCTGGGTGGTGCCGGCAAGCCGCTGCTGCTGGGCAGCCTGGCCGCGTTGCTGCTGGCCTATCTGGTGCGCTTCATCGCGGTGGCCTACGGGCCGCTGGAGAGCAGCCTGGAGCGTATCCGCCCGTCACTGCCCGAGGCGTCCCGTAGCCTCGGCGTCGGTGGCGCGGGGTTGTTCTTCAAGGTGTATCTGCCGCTGCTGGTGCCTGGCGCGCTCAGCGCCGCTCTGCTGGTGTTCGTCGACGTGCTCAAGGAAATGCCGGCCACCTTGCTGATGCGCCCGTTCGGCTGGGATACCTTGGCGGTACGGGTGTTCGAGATGACCAGCGAGGGTGAGTGGGCGCGTGCATCGCTGCCGGCAATGACCCTGGTGCTGGTGGGCCTGCTGCCGGTCATCGGCCTGATCCGCCGTTCGGCACGTCGACCTGGTCACAGTCACTGAGGGTGCCAGCCCGCGCCCTTGCGGCTACAATGCGCGGCATTCGCGCGGCGGGTCCTACACAAGAAGAGCTGACGACCCGACGTCATCGACCGCCGCCGCTTCGCCACGCCCGGAAGGAGAAACCCATGGGACAGCGCACGCTTTTGTATGACCTGCACCTGGCGCTTGGCGCCAAGACGGTCGATTTCGGTGGCTGGGACATGCCCCTGCACTATGGCTCGCAGGTCGAGGAGCACCATCAGGTGCGCAGCGATTGCGGGGTGTTCGATGTTTCCCACATGACCGTGATCGATGTCGATGGTAGCGACGCCACCGCCTGGTTGCAGCGTCTGCTGGCCAACGACGTGGCCCGCCTCGACGACACCGGCAAGGCGCTGTACAGCCCGCTGTTGCAGGAACAGGGCAGGGTGATCGACGACCTGATCGTCTACCGCACACAACATGGCTATCGCCTGGTCACCAACGCCGCCACCCGTGCCAAGGTACTCGACTGGCTGCAGCAGCAGCGTGACGGTTTTGCCGTGGACTTCCAGGTCCGCCCAGACCTGGCCATCCTTGCCATCCAGGGCCCGCATGCTCGAGAAAAGGTTGCAGCCCTGCTCAGCCCCTCGCGTGCGGCGCTGATCCGCGAACTGCGTCCTTTCGAAGGCTTTGCCGAAGGCGACTGGTTCATTGCCCGCACCGGTTATACCGGTGAAGACGGCCTGGAGATCATCCTCCCCGGCGAGCAGGCCGTGGCCTTCTTCAACGACCTGGTCGGTGCCGGCATCGCCCCCAGCGGCCTTGGTGCCCGCGATACCCTGCGCCTGGAAGCCGGCATGAACCTGTACGGCCAGGACATCGACGAAAACCACACACCGCTCACCTCCAACCTCGGCTGGAGCATCGCCTGGGAGCCGGCCGAGCGCGACTTCATCGGGCGCGCTGGGCTGCTGGCGGAAATCGAGCACGGCGTGCAGGAAAAACTGGTCGGCCTGGTGCTGGAAGAGCGTGGCGTGCTGCGTGCCCACCAGGTGGTGCGTGTAGCCGGGATTGGCGAAGGGGAGATCACCAGTGGTAGTTTCTCGCCTACGCTGAGCAAGTCCATTGCCCTTGCACGCGTGCCCATGGCCACTGGCGACCGGGCCGAGGTGGAAATTCGCAGCAAGTGGTACCCGGTGCGGGTGGTCAAACCGACCTTCGTGCGCCACGGCAAGATCCTGATCTGAACAATTTTTAACCGGCGGGCGTACCGCTGAGCCAATCGAGGAATTCAAGACATGAGCAATATCCCCGCCGAACTGCGTTTTGCCGAAAGCCACGAGTGGGCTCGCCTGGAAGCCGACGGCACCGTGACCGTGGGTATCAGCGACCACGCCCAGCAAGCCCTGGGTGACGTGGTGTTCGTCGAGTTGGCCGAAGTCGGCAAGGTATTCGCCGCTGGCGATGCGGCCGGTGTGGTCGAGTCGGTCAAGGCCGCTTCGGACATCTACGCCCCGGTCGGTGGCGAAGTGATTGCGGTCAACGAAGAGCTGGCTGACAGCCCTGAGCTGCTCAACGAAGAACCTTACGATTCGTGGATTTTCAAGCTGAAGCCAAGCAACCCGGCCGAGCTGGACAAGCTGCTGGATGCTGCGGGCTACAAGGCCGCGATCGGCGAGTAAGACCGCGTCGCCTTCTTCGCGGCTAAAGCCGCTCCCACAGGTACTGCACAGCGTCTGATACGTGTGCGGTCCCTGTGGGAGCGGCTTTAGCCGCGAAGAGGCCGGGCCTGCGAGCAACTTTCCCCGCAGAATCGGCAATCCCTTCCTAGACTTGTAAGTCTCCATGAGAGCTGTTCCAGGAAGAGAGCGTCGTCATGTCCCAGTCGCCATCCCTGCATCAACTGCAAGAGCTCAACCCATTCCTGCGTCGCCACCTTGGCCCGGATGCCGCGGAGCAGCAGACCATGCTCAACGCGCTGGGTGTCGCCAGCCGCAGTGAGCTGATCGAGCAGACCGTACCGCCAGACATCCGCCTCAACCGCCCCCTCGACCTGCCGCCTGCACTGGACGAACAGGCCGCCCTGGCCAAGCTCGCCGGTTACGCCAGGCAGAACCAGGTCTGGACCAGCCTGATCGGCATGGGCTACCACGGCACCATCACCCCCACGGTCATCCTGCGCAACGTGCTGGAGAACCCGGGATGGTACACCGCCTACACGCCTTATCAGCCCGAGATTGCCCAAGGCCGGCTGGAGGCGCTGCTGAACTTCCAGCAGATGGTCATCGACCTCACCGGGCTGGCCCTGGCCAATGCCTCGCTGCTCGACGAAGCCACCGCCGCCGCCGAGGCAATGGCCCTGGCCAAGCGGGTGGCGCGCAACAAGAGCAATGCCTTCTTCGCCGATGAGCACTGTCACCCGCAAACCCTGTCGGTACTCAAGACCCGTGCCGAGGGCTTCGGCTTCGAGCTGATCGTCGACTCTGTGGATAACCTTGGCAAACACGCGGTTTTCGGGGCCTTGCTGCAGTACCCGGATACCCACGGCGAGGTGCGCGACCTGCGCCCGCTGATCGACCATTTGCACAGCCAGCATGCCCTGGCCTGCGTAGCCGCCGACCTGCTCAGCCTGGTGGTGCTGGCACCGCCCGGGGAGCTGGGAGCCGATGTGGTGCTGGGTTCAACCCAACGCTTTGGCGTACCGATGGGCTATGGCGGCCCCCACGCGGCCTATTTCGCCTGCCGCGATGACTACAAGCGAGCCATGCCGGGGCGCATCATCGGCGTGTCGCGCGATGCCCGTGGCAACACCGCGTTGCGCATGGCCCTGCAGACCCGCGAGCAGCATATCCGCCGCGAGAAGGCCAACTCCAACATCTGCACGGCCCAGGTGCTGCTGGCCAACATTGCCGGCTTCTATGCGGTATACCATGGCCCCGAAGGGCTGCAGCGCATTGCCCAGCGCGTGCACCGGCTGACCTTCATCCTGGCCGCCGGCCTTGAGGCCAAGGGCATCAAGCGCCTCAACCAGCACTTCTTCGACACCCTTACCCTGGACGTCGGCGGTGCCCAGGCGGCCATCATCGAAAGCGCCGAGGCCGCCCAGATCAACTTGCGAATCCTCGGCCGCGGGCACCTGGGCGTGAGCCTGGACGAGACTTGCTCGGAGCAGACGGTGCTGCGCCTGTTCGATATCTTCCTGGGGGTGGATCACGGCCTGGATATAGCCGCACTCGACCAGTTGGCGCTGCCCGAAGGCATCCCTGCCAGCCTGGTGCGGCGCACACCGTTTCTCGCCCACCCGGTGTTCAACCTGCACCACAGCGAAACCGAGATGCTGCGCTACCTCAAGCAACTCGAGAACAAGGACCTGGCGCTGAACCAGTCGATGATCCCGCTGGGCTCGTGCACCATGAAGCTCAACGCTACCAGCGAGATGATCCCCATCACCTGGCCCGGCTTTGCCCAGCTGCACCCGTTTGCCCCGGCGGCCCAGGCCTCCGGCTACAAGGCGATGATCGACGAACTGGAAAGCTGGCTGTGCGCCATTACCGGCTTTGATGCCATCTGCATGCAGCCCAACTCCGGCGCCCAGGGCGAGTATGCCGGCCTGATGGCCATTACCCGCTATCATCGCAGCCGCCACCAGCCGCAACGCACGCTGTGCCTGATCCCGTCGTCGGCCCACGGCACCAATCCGGCATCGGCGCAAATGGCCGGCATGGAGGTGGTGATCGTCGATTGCGACGACGATGGCAACGTCGACCTGGCCGACCTCAAGGCCAAGGCCCACTCGGCCGGGGATCGGTTGTCGTGCCTGATGATCACTTACCCATCGACCCACGGCGTGTACGAGGAGGGGATTCGCGAAATCTGCGAAGTGGTCCACCAGCATGGTGGTCAGGTGTACATGGATGGCGCCAACCTCAATGCCCAGGTGGGCCTGGCGCGTCCGGCGGATATCGGCGCCGACGTTTCACACATGAACCTGCACAAGACCTTCTGCATCCCCCACGGTGGTGGCGGCCCGGGCATGGGCCCGATCGGCATTCGCGCGCACCTCAAGCCGTTCGTTGCCAGCCATCCGGTGGTGCCGGTACCCGGCCTGGACCCGAACAACAGCGCGGTCAGTGCTGCGCCCTGGGGCAGTGCGAGCATTTTGCCGATCAGCTGGATGTACATAGCGATGATGGGCCCGCAACTGGCCGATGCCAGCGAGGTGGCGATCCTCTCGGCCAATTACCTGGCCAGCCAGCTGGGTGGTGCCTTCCCAGTGCTCTACCGCGGGCGCAACCAGCGGGTGGCGCATGAGTGCATCCTCGACCTGCGGCCGCTGAAGGCGCTGACCGGCATCAGTGAAGAGGACGTGGCCAAGCGCCTGATGGACTATGGCTTCCATGCGCCGACCATGTCGTTCCCGGTGCCGGGCACGCTGATGGTCGAGCCGACCGAGAGTGAATCGAAGGCTGAACTGGACCGATTCGTCGAGGCGATGCTGGCGATTAGGGCGGAAATTGGCGAAGTTCAGGAGGGCAACTGGCCTGCGGAGAACAACCCGCTCAAGCATGCGCCGCATACCCTGGCCGATGTGCTGACGGTGTGGGACAGGCCTTACAGCCTGGAGCAGGCGGTGGCGCCCAGTGCTCACGTGCGCCAGCACAAGTACTGGCCAGCGGTGAACCGGGTCGACAACGTTTATGGGGACAGGAATCTGTTCTGTGCTTGTGTGCCGGTGGAGGCGTATCGCTAATTGTGGTTTGCCTGTGCCGGCCCCTTCGCGGGTAAACCCGCTCCTACAGGACTTGTACAAGTTTCGAATACTGTGCAGTACCTGTGGGAGCGGGTTCACCCGCTAAGCAGGCGACGCGGTTACTCGGCTACCGCATTCTTGGCCAGGATGGCATTGGCCAGTTCCATGTCGGAAGCCTGCATCCCCGGGTTCTCCGCGCGAGCCTGGCGAATTGCCGCTTCGAGGAACGGCCCACGGATCGCGCCTTCGCTGGCCACGAAGCTGCCGGCGTCATCCTGCGCCGCCATCACCAGCTTGTGATCCCCGGAAGTCAGGTAGCTCGATGCCGTGGTAGCACCGGTAGTCATCACGTTACGCCAGAAGGTATCGGCCATGGCCGAGCCGATAGGCAGCGAAAGCAAGGCAGCGGCAGCGATGGCGGTTTTGAAACGCATGTTGAAACACCTCGAAGGGTGAGGGTTGAAGATGCGCGATTTGATCCTGCCGCAGGGGTGCAAGTTCCTTGAATACAAAGGATTTTTGCTCAGGAACAGGCCCGTAGCACTTCCTCTTGGCGAGTCTGCCCACAGGCTACCTTGGCTTCGCCGCAGCGGCGCAGATCGAGCAAGCCATCGGCCACGGCCTGGCGCCGCAAACTGGCCAGATCGCTGTCCGGGCCTATCAGGGCGCGCAGACTGTCGCTGGGTATCAGCAGCTCGAACAACCCTGTGCGGCCATGGAACCCCGTGCCACGACAGGTACGGCATGGCTGCCCTTCGCGCAGCGCTGTATCACCCCGGCAATCCGCGCACAGTGTGCGCACCAGCCGCTGGGCCATGACCCCCACCAGCGTCGCCTTGATCAGGTAGTCGGCCACACCCAGTTCCTGCAGGCGGGTGATCGCGCCACAGGCGTCGTTGGTATGCAGGGTCGACAGCACCAGGTGCCCGGTCAGGGCTGCCTGCACCGCCACCAGGGCGGTCTCGCGATCACGGATTTCGCCGATCATGATGATGTCCGGGTCCTGGCGCAGCATGGCCCGCACACCATTGGCGAATCCCAGGTCCAGGGCGGGTTGCACCTGCAACTGGTTGAAGGCGGGTTCCAGGCGCTCGATCGGGTCTTCGATGGTGCACAGGTTGACCTGCGGCGTGGCCAGCAGCTTGAGGCTGGCGTAAAGCGTGCTGGTCTTGCCGGACCCGGTCGGGCCGGTAACCAGAATGATGCCCTGACGATGACGCAGCAGGCCTTGCCACTGGTCCAGTTGCGCCCCGTCCAGGCCGAGCCGGTCGAAGCCTTCTTGCAACTGTTGCGGGTCGAACAGGCGCAGCACCAGTTTCTCGCCGAACGGAGTCGGCAAGGTCGACAGCCGCAGTTCCACCTCGCCGCCGCCAGGCAGGCGGCTTTGCAGCCGGCCATCCTGCGACCGCCGTTTTTCTGCGACGTCCATGCGCCCCAGGTGTTTCAGGCGGCTGACCAGCGCCAGGGTCACCCCGGCGGGGAAGGCATAGACGTTGTGCAGCAGGCCGTCGATACGGTAGCGCAGCTGGCCCAGTTCGCGGCGTGGTTCCAGGTGGATATCACTGGCGCGTTGCTCGATGGCGTACTGCAGCAGCCAGTCGACGATATGCACGATGTGCGCGTCGTCCGCACTGGCCTCGGCCTGGCGCTTGCCCAGCTCCAGCAGCTGTTCGAGTTCGCCCAGGCTGGCTGACTGCTGGTGTTGCGCGCCCTTTACCGATTGGGCCAGGCGGTGGAACGACTGCCCTGCCTGGCGGACCTGCTGCGGGCTGGCCAGAACGCGCCGGATCGGCCGGCCCAGGCTGCGGGTGAGGTCGGCCAGCCAGTCGTCCTGGTAGGGCTGGGCGCTGGCGACGGTGACGCTGGAGGCGTCGGCGGCGACGATAAGGATGCCGTGGCGCTGGGCGAAGGCCGGGGATATCAGGCCGGTGACCTGGGGCAGGTCCAGTTGCAGCGGGTCGATGCGCAGGTAGGGCTGGCCGACCTTGTTGGCCAGCCATTGGCAGAGGCGATCCAGGTCCAGGGGCTTGCCAGGGTGTCGGCGGTCTTCCAGGGCGCAGGCGGCGATCTGTTCCAGCGGGTGGGCGGTGGGGTGATTGGCGGCGTGCTCGAGTACCTGCAGGGTGTCGTTGGCGTGCAGGTGCTGGTCGGCGAGCAGGCCCTGGAGCACGCGCTTGAGGTCGAGTGCCGGGTTGTCGGGGGTGTGCATGATTGGCGTCCGTGCCTGATAGGGGAGTGCTGATCAAGGCTAGCCGGGCGAGGGAGGGTTACCGAGGGTGAAAGGTTTCGAAATTTTGCTTTGCTTGTGCCGGCCTCTTCGCGGGTAAACCCGCTCCCACATGACCGCACAAACTTGAATGTTGTGCAGTACCTGTAGGAGCGGGTTTACCCGCGAAGAGGCCGGCACAAGCACCGAGCATGGCTCAGACCACCGCCAGCTCCACCCGCTGCAGGTTGCTCAGGCTCACTTCACCCACACACACCAGGTTGCGCAGTTTCTGCGCAATCACCTCGGCCCGGTGCCAGCTGAGGCCGCCGATGCCGACCTCGATATCCAGCCAGTCGTCCTGCTGACTGACCTGCACGCTGTGCGGGGTCAGGAACTGCAGGGCAAACAGGTTGAGCACCCGGCACAGGCTGTCAGGCTCGGCCTCGGCCTGCAGGCGATAGTGCACGGTGCTGTGGGCGCTGCTGGCGGCCCAGGCGTCGGTACGGGGCTGTGCGTTCATGCTGGTCTCCGCAAATGTTGGAGAAATTCTTGCACGTTGGTTGCGGTATTTTTTCGCTATGATTTGATCATTTCGCTGTATTGGCGAATTGATCTATTCATAAAGTTATTCGATGGAGAATTTTCTATGCACAGCGAGCTGGATGCCTACGACCGCCGTATCCTCGAACTGCTGCAGGAGGACGCTTCGCTGTCCAGCGCGCAGATCGCCGAACGCGTGGGGCTGTCGCAATCGCCGTGCTGGCGGCGTATCCAACGGTTGAAGGAGGAGGGAGTGATTCGTGGGCAGGTGACCTTGCTGGACCGCAAGAAGGTCGGCCTGAACACGCAGATTTTCGCCGAGGTGAAACTGAACGCCCACGGGCGCTCCAACTTCACAGAGTTCACCGACGCGATCCGCGGGTTTCCGGAGGTGCTGGAGTGTTATGTGCTGATGGGGTCGGTGGACTTTCTGTTGCGCATCGTCACCCCGGATATCGAGGCTTATGAACGGTTCTTCTTCGAAAAACTGTCGAACGTGCCGGGGATTCAGGAGGTGAACTCGATCGTGGCGCTGTCGGAGATCAAGTCCACCACCAGCCTGCCACTGTCGCGCTGAGGCATTCGCGGGTAAACCCGCTCCCACAGGGTTATCAGTGAGCCAGAGAGCAGCGCGACCCCTGTGGGAGCGGGTTTACCCGCGAAGAATGCGACGCGGTATCACGCCTTGAGCAAGTGCTTCCAGCCGCGGCTCTGATCCACTGCACGAGCCTGTTCGATACGCGCTTCCAGCACTTCATCGCTGATCGGCTGCTCAGCCAGCTCGTGCAGCTTCTTCAGGTCGCCATACAGGCGGTCCATCTGCGGCGCTTCCAGCACCTGACGAGCGTGGTGCAGCCAGGCCAGCAGCTGCTCGATACGCGGCAGTTGCTCGGCCAGATCTTCCGGACGCTGCGTGTACAGCGGCAGCTTCAACGCTCGGCCTTCTTCGCCCAGCAGGTGCGCCAGCCAGCTTGCCAGCTGCGCCTTGCCCTGGCGCTCGCCACGGCCTTTGCGCTCCACGGTCCAGGCACGGGCCAGCAGCCAGCGCGAGGTTTCCAGCGAGAACTGGCCCCAGCGCACGTCCTCCAGCTCTTCGGCGAACTGCTCTGGGGCGGCGCGGCGGATATCTTCGTCTTCGTTACCGGCCTGCACCAGCGGACGCCAGTCTTCAAGCAAGGCGTCCAGGCTGCTGCGCAGGTCGCGGGTGGTGGCGCGTGGCGCGGCCTGGCCCAGGCTAGCGGTAATGGCGCGCAGCTCGCTCAGGCACTCGACCCAATCCTGCAGCAGGCGCCAGTGGCCGTTGTGGCGGTATTGCTCGGCCAGACGCTGGCTGCTACCCAGCAGTTGCCAGGCCAGTGCGGCGTAGGCGTCGTCCACGGCCATTTCGGCTTCCAGCTCGGTGTGCGGCAGGCCCAGCTCGTAGCTGTCCGGCTCCAGCAGACGGTAGCCACGCTCGGCCTTGCTGATGTCGCATGGCATCAGCGGCAGGCTGGCGGCCAGCTCGGCGGCCAGTTCCAGCAGTGCCTGCGGCTCACCTTCACGCAGTTCCAGTTCCAGCTCGCAGATTTCTTCCTTGCGCTTGCCGGCGATCACGAAACCCTGGTCCAGCGCGGCCTCGATCACCACCTTGCTCTTGCCACGGCCCCAGGCGATTTCGGCGTATTCACGGCTGAAGTCGGTGGTGAACAACGGCTTGATGGTCTTTTTGTCCAGGTTGGCCAGTTGCGCGGGCCAGCAGCTGTCGTCGAGCTTCTTCAGGTCGAGCTTGACCTTGTCCAGCTGCCATTCATGCTCGTTGCGCTCGGACAGGCCGGCCACGCTGGTGCCGCGGCACTTGAGGGTCTGGATGATGGCCTCGCCATCGCGGCGCAGGCGCAGGGCGACACGGGCGGCGGAGAGCTCGCGCTCGGGGGTGTCGAAGTACTGGTTGAGCAGTTCGCGGGTCTGCCAGCCGGACTTGTTGCGCTTTTTCAGCAGCGGGTGCTCGCGCAGGGCGGCAAGGGTCTCGCGGCTGGCGCGGAGCTTGAGTTCGGTTTCTTTGTGCATCACAGGCTCGAAGGAGGGGCGTGGTTGCCCAGCAGTCTACAGGAGTCGGCTCTCGTCTGTTGGATCGTGGTGGCCTTCTTCGCGGGTGAACCCGCTCCCACAGGTCCTGTGCTGCCCTCAGGTGCGGCGCTTTCCCTGTGTGAGCGGGTTTACCCGCGAAGAAGCCCACACGATTGGACGGCATTGTTATGATGGGCAACGCTTCCGAGGAGTACGCGCATGCCGTTGCCGACGCTGAAAGACCAGTTCGCCGCCCTGATCGCCGCGCCCTCGGTCAGTTGCACCCAGCCTGCGCTGGACCAGTCCAATCGCCAGGTCATCGACCTGCTGGCCGGCTGGCTGGGTGACCTGGGTTTCAAGTGCGACATCCAGCAGGTCAGCCCCGGCAAGTTCAACCTGCTGGCCAGCCGTGGCACCGGCCCGGGTGGCCTGGTGCTGGCGGGGCACAGCGACACGGTGCCCTACGACGAACAGCTGTGGGCCAGCGACCCGCTGAAACTGACCGAAACCGACGGCCGCTGGGTCGGCCTGGGCAGCTGTGACATGAAGGGCTTCTTCGCCCTGGTCATCGAAGCGGTCATCCCATTGCTGGAGCACGATTTCAAGCAGCCGCTGCTGATCCTCGCCACCTGTGACGAAGAAAGCTCTATGTCCGGGGCCCGTGCCTTGGCCGAGGCTGGCCAGCCGCTCGGCCGTGCGGCGGTGATCGGCGAGCCCACCGGGCTGCGGCCGATCCGCATGCACAAAGGCATCCTCATGGACCGCATCGACATCCTCGGGCGCAGCGGCCACTCCTCGGACCCAAGCCTGGGCCGCAGCGCCATGGAGGCCATGCACGCAGTGATGGGCGAGCTGATGGGGTTGCGCCAGCAATGGCAGCAGACCTACCGCAACCCGCAGTTCACCGTACCGACCCCGACCATGAACTTCGGCTGCATCCACGGCGGCGACAACCCCAACCGAATCTGCGGCCAATGTGCCCTGGAGTTCGACCTGCGCCCGCTGCCAGGCATGGATGTGGAGCAACTGCGCGCGGCCATTCGCGCCAAGCTGATGCCGGTGGCAGAGCGCTTTGAGGTGCGCATCGACTATGCGCCGTTGTTCCCGGAGGTGCCGCCTTTCGAGCAGGCAGCCGACGCCGAGTTGGTGCAAGTGGCGGAGCGCCTGACCGGCCATCGCGCCGAAGCGGTGGCGTTCGGCACCGAAGCGCCTTATCTTCAGCAACTGGGTTGCCAGACCATCGTGCTGGGCCCCGGCGACATCGCCTGTGCTCACCAGCCCGGCGAATACCTTGAAATGTCACGAATCGAGCCTACCGTGCGTCTATTGCGTGACCTGATCCGGCACTATTGCCTGGACTAAACGTCAACCGAACTGTTTCGTTCCTGCCTAGAGGAGACCGCGTGTGACCGCAAGCCTGTTCCGACGATGATCCTGAACGCCCCCTGTATCGCCGTTCTCCGTCCACTTATCCACAGGCCCTGTCATGCCCGACTACGTCAACTGGCTGCGTCATGCCTCCCCGTATATCAATGCCCATCGCGACTGCACCTTCGTGGTCATGCTCCCTGGCGATGGGGTGGAACACCCTAATTTCGGCAACATCGTCCACGACCTGGTGCTGCTGCACAGCCTGGGCGTGCGCCTGGTGCTGGTGCATGGCTCGCGCCCGCAGATCGAAAGCCGCCTGGCTGATCGCGGCCTGACCCCGCACTACCACCGTGGCCTGCGCATCACCGATGCCGCCACCCTGGATTGCGTGATCGATGCCGTCGGCGCCTTGCGCCTGGCCATCGAGGCACGCCTGTCGATGGACATCGCCGCTTCGCCGATGCAGGGCTCGCGCCTGCGTGTGGCGTCCGGCAACCTGGTCACGGCGCGGCCGATCGGCGTGCTCGAAGGCGTGGACTACCACCACACCGGCGAAGTGCGTCGGGTCGACCGCAAGGGTATCAGCCGCCTGCTCGACGAGCGCTCCATCGTGCTGTTGTCGCCGCTGGGCTACTCGCCCACGGGTGAAATCTTCAACCTGGCCTGCGAAGACGTGGCCACCCGCGCCGCCATCGAACTGGGTGCCGACAAGCTGCTGCTGTTCGGTGCCGAGCCGGGCCTGCTGGATGCCGATGGCAAGCTGGTACGTGAGCTGCGCCCGCAGCAGGTTGCCCCGCATCTGCAGCGTCTGGGCAGCGATTACCAGGGCGAATTGCTGGATGCCGCGGCCGAAGCCTGCAAAGGCGGCGTGGCGCGCAGCCATATTGTCAGCTATGCCGAGGACGGCGCCTTGCTGACCGAGCTGTTCACCCGTGGTGGTGGCGGCACGCTGGTGTCGCAGGAGCAGTTCGAAGTGGTACGCGAGGCGACCATCGAGGACGTGGGCGGTTTGCTGGAGCTGATCAGCCCGCTGGAAGAGCAGGGCATCCTGGTACGCCGTTCGCGTGAGGTGCTGGAGCGGGAGATCGAGCAGTTCAGCGTGGTCGAGCGCGAAGGCATGATCATCGCTTGTGCGGCGTTGTACCCGATTGCCGACTCCGACGCCGGCGAGCTGGCGTGCCTGGCGGTGAACCCCGAGTACCGCCATGGCGGGCGTGGCGACGAGCTGCTGGAGCGCATCGAAAGCCGGGCGCGACAGCTGGGGCTGAACACCCTGTTCGTGCTGACGACGCGTACCGCGCACTGGTTCCGCGAACGCGGGTTTGCGCCGAGTGGGGTCGAGCGACTGCCAGCGGCGCGGGCTTCGCTGTACAACTACCAGCGTAATTCGAAGATTTTCGAGAAGCCCTTGTAAACCTGTACTGGCCTCTTCGCGGGTGAACCCGCTCCCACAGGATCTTCACCGGGCCTGAGGCCGGCGCGGTCCCTGTGGGAGCGGGTTTACCCGCGAAGCAGTCGACACCAATCTTGAACAAGAACGCCGCCCTTGTGGGCGGCGTTTTCGTTTACACGGTATGCAGGTACCAGTTGTACTCGAGGTCGGAGATCGAGTGCTCGAACTCCTCCAGCTCGCTCTCCTTGCACGCGACGAAGATGTCGATGTACTTCGGATCGATGTACTTGTTCAGGATCTCGCTGTCGTCCAGCTCGCGCAGGGCATCGCGCAGGTTGTTCGGCAGGCTCTGCTCCAGCTGCTCGTACGAGTTGCCTTCGATCGGCTCACCCGGTTCTACCTTGTTGGTCAGGCCATGGTGCACGCCGGCCAGTACGGCGGCCATCATCAGGTACGGGTTGGCGTCGGCACCAGCCACGCGGTGCTCGATGCGTACGGCGTCCGGCGAGCCGGTCGGCACGCGCAGGGCCACGGTGCGGTTGTCCAGGCCCCAGCTTGGCGCGTTCGGTACATAGAACTGCGCGCCGAAGCGGCGGTACGAGTTGACGTTCGGGCAAAGGAACGCCATGGACGCGGGCAGGGTCTCGAGCACACCGCCGACAGCGTGACGTAGCGCGGCGTTCTGCTCGGGATCCTCGCTGGTGAAGATGTTGTTGCCATCTTTGTCCAGCACGGAAATGTGTACATGCAGGCCGTTGCCTGCCTGGCCCGGGTAGGGCTTGGCCATGAAGGTGGTGTCCATTTCATGGTCGTAGGCGATGTTCTTGATCAACCGCTTGAGCAGTACTGCGTAGTCGCAGGCCTTGAGCGGGTCGGCCACGTGGTGCAGGTTGACTTCGAACTGCGCCGGGGCGCTTTCCTTGACGATGGCGTCGGCCGGGATGCCTTGCTCCTTCGCGCCTTCCAGGATGTCCTGCAGGCAGTCGGCATATTCATCGAGGTCGTCGATCAGGTACACCTGCGTCGACTGCGGGCGCTTGCCCGAAATTGGCGAGCGCGGTGGCTGCGGGCGACCGTTCACGTTCTCCTGGTCGATCAGGTAGAACTCCAGCTCGAACGCGGCACAGATGGTCAGGCCCAGTTCGTCGAACTTGCTCACCACCTGACGCAGCACTTCACGCGGGTCGGCGAAGAACGGCTCGCCTTCGAGCTCGTGCATGGTCATCAGCAGCTGAGCGGTTGGGCGCTTTTGCCACGGCTCGTTACAGAGGGTGTCAGGGATTGGATAGCAGATGCGGTCAGCATCGCCGATGTCCAGGCCCAGCCCGGTGCTTTCAACGGTGGAACCGTTGATGTCCAGGGCGAAGAGGGAGGCAGGCAGGTTGATGCCTTTCTCGTAAACCTTGTGGAGGCTGGTGCGCTCTATGCGCTTGCCACGCACCACACCATTCATATCTGCAATCAGAAGGTCAACGTAGAGAACCTCAGGATGTTCCTTAAGGAACGCGTTCGCTTCGTTAAGCTGAACGGCACGCGGGGGTACCGACATGATGCAACACCTTTGTTGTTAAAAATATCAATCAAGGGGGGCTTGCAAGACCAGTCAATCGAAAAGACAAACTGATGTCAAGCCAACCCCATGATGCCCTGAAATGGCACATCGACGGCAGATTTGCTGCATATCGGGGCAAGCCATTATCCGCTATTTCCCTCGCAAAGGGCTATCTCCGACCAACCGTGTTTTATTTTTTACGGAGGTGTTGTGTAAAAAAATGAACAAGGCTAAGCTCGGTCTCAACCCAGAACACAATAATACGAGGGTCACATGGTCCGCTTGCCGAGACCTGAAAGTACTGCCTGCGCAGTGCCATCGGGTACATCCGTCATTTTTGCAAGCTTCGTCAATGGCGTGGCCGCCCTGGCCGCAATAATTGACGTTTGGCGCTCCCGGACCTGCCCTCGTAGCGGCTTGCCGCCCTTCGTTTCGTCTTCCTGCCTTTCGAACTCATTACGGACACACTTGTTTTCAGTGTATCCACTGCGGCTCTGCGCGGGGGTTTTTGCTTTAGCAATGTACTCCATCCAGAATCAGTGCGCGGACCACCTTACCTCCTGAGGTATTTATGAGTAACAACCTCGACCAGCTCACCGATTGGTTGAAAGAGCACAAGATCACCGAAGTCGAATGCATGATCAGTGACCTGACCGGCATCACGCGCGGCAAGATTTCGCCTACCAACAAGTTCATCGCCGAAAAAGGCATGCGCCTGCCCGAGAGCGTGCTGCTGCAGACCGTGACCGGCGACTACGTCGACGACGACATCTATTACGAACTGCTGGACCCGGCGGACATCGACATGATCTGCCGCCCCGACGAGAACGCCGTGTTCCTGGTGCCATGGGCCATCGAGCCGACCGCCCAGGTGATCCACGATACCTACGACAAGAAGGGCAACCCGGTCGAACTGTCGCCGCGCAACGTGCTGAAGAAAGTCCTCAAGCTCTACGCCGACAAGGGCTGGCAGCCGATCGTCGCGCCGGAGATGGAGTTCTACCTGACCAAGCGCAGCGAAGACCCGGACTTCCCGCTGCAGCCCCCGGTAGGCCGTTCGGGCCGGCCGGAAACCGGCCGTCAGTCGTTCTCGATCGAAGCCGCCAACGAATTCGACCCGCTGTTCGAAGACGTCTACGACTGGTGCGAACTGCAGCAGTTGGATCTCGACACGCTGATCCATGAGGACGGCACGGCGCAGATGGAGATCAACTTCCGTCATGGCAACGCCCTGCACCTGGCCGACCAGATCCTGGTGTTCAAGCGCACCATGCGCGAGGCCGCGCTCAAGCACAATGTGGCCGCCACCTTCATGGCCAAGCCCATGACCGGTGAGCCAGGCAGTGCCATGCACCTGCACCAGAGCGTGGTCGACGTGGCCACCGGCAAGAACATCTTCAGCAACGACGACGGCAGCATGAGCGAACTGTTCCTGCACCACATCGGTGGCCTGCAGAAGTTCATCCCCGAGGCGTTGCCGCTGTTCGCCCCCAACGTCAACTCGTTCCGTCGCTTCCTGCCCGACACCTCGGCGCCGGTGAACGTGGAGTGGGGCGAGGAAAACCGTACCGTCGGCCTGCGCGTGCCGGACGCCGGCCCGCAAAGCCGCCGGGTCGAGAACCGCCTGCCAGGCGCCGACGCCAACCCATACCTGGCCATCGCTGCCAGCCTGCTGTGTGGCTACATCGGCATGGTCGAAGGCATCGACGCCAGCGCGCCGGTGCAGGGCCGTGGCTACGAACGCCGCAACCTGCGCCTGCCACTGACCATCGAAGATGCCCTGGAACGCATGGAAAACAGCCGTGCACTGGTGCAGTACCTGGGCAAGAAGTTCATCACCGGCTACGTCGCTACCAAGCGCGCCGAGCACGAGAACTTCAAGCGAGTCATCAGTTCCTGGGAGCGTGAGTTCCTGCTGTTTGCTGTCTGATCAACTTGGTGCCGCAGGACGCGGCTGTCGAACAACGGAGAAGCACATGAGCGTCAACAACCCGCAAACCCGTGAATGGCAAACCCTGAGCGGGGAGCATCACCTCGCGCCCTTCAGCGACTACAAGCAGCTGAAGGAGAAGGGGCCGCGCATCATCACCAAGGCCCAGGGTGTGCATTTGTGGGATAGCGAGGGGCACAAGATCCTCGACGGCATGGCTGGCCTGTGGTGCGTGGCTGTGGGCTATGGCCGTGAAGAACTGGTGCAGGCGGCAGAAAAGCAGATGCGCGAGCTGCCGTACTACAACCTGTTCTTCCAGACTGCCCACCCGCCTGCGCTGGAACTGGCCAAGGCAATCTCCGACGTGGCGCCGCAAGGCATGACCCATGTGTTCTTCACCGGCTCCGGCTCCGAAGGCAACGACACCGTGCTGCGCATGGTCCGCCATTACTGGGCGCTGAAAGGCAAGCCACAGAAGCAGACCATCATCGGCCGCATCAACGGCTACCACGGCTCCACCGTGGCTGGCGCCAGCCTGGGCGGCATGAGCGGCATGCACGAGCAGGGCGGCCTGCCGATTCCTGGCATCGTGCATATCCCGCAGCCTTACTGGTTCGGCGAAGGCGGCGACATGACCCCGGACGAGTTCGGGGTGTGGGCGGCCGATCAGCTGGAGCAGAAAATCCTCGAAGTCGGCGAAGACAACGTCGCCGCCTTTATCGCCGAGCCGATCCAGGGCGCCGGCGGCGTGATCATCCCGCCGGAAACCTACTGGCCGAAGGTGAAGGAGATCCTCGCCAAGTACGACATCCTGTTCGTCGCCGACGAAGTGATCTGCGGTTTCGGTCGTACCGGCGAGTGGTTCGGCTCCGACTACTACGACCTCAAGCCCGACCTGATGACCATCGCCAAGGGCCTGACTTCCGGTTACATCCCCATGGGCGGTGTGATCGTGCGTGACACCGTGGCCCAGGTACTCAGCGAAGGCGGCGACTTCAACCACGGCTTCACCTACTCCGGCCACCCGGTAGCGGCGGCGGTGGGCCTGGAAAACCTGCGCATCCTGCGCGACGAGAAAATCGTCGAGAAGGCGCGCACCGAAGCGGCACCTTATTTGCAAAAGCGTTTGCGTGAGCTGCAGGACCACCCTCTGGTGGGCGAGGTACGCGGCCTGGGCCTGCTCGGCGCGATCGAGCTGGTCAAGGACAAGGCCACCCGCAGCCGTTACGAAGGCAAGGGCTTAGGCATGATCTGCCGCACCTTCTGCTTCGAAAACGGCCTGATCATGCGTGCGGTGGGTGACACCATGATCATTGCGCCGCCGCTGGTGATCAGCCATGCAGAGATCGACGAACTGGTGGAAAAGGCACGCAAATGCCTGGACCTGACGCTCGAAGCGATTCGTTGACAGTTTGCTAGGCTAGCGATGTGACATTAAGTCGTTACAAGGCCCTGCTTTCCTTGATACAGAGCCTTGTAACTTGCCAGACTAGCGACTGTTTCAGTCGCCGCGCGCTCTGCACCGTAGGTCCTGGCTGCTGAACAGTTGGCTAAATAAAAAATTCTGGAGCATTACGCATGAATAAATTGGGCAAGACGTTGCTGGCCACCGCCCTGATGGGTGCCATGGCTACCGCTGTTCAGGCTGAAGACAAGGTGTTGAACGTCTACAACTGGTCGGACTACATCGCTCCGGACACTATCGCCAAGTTCGAGAAGCAGTCGGGCATCAAGGTCAAGTACGACGTATTCGACAGCAACGAAACCCTCGAAGCCAAGCTGCTGGCAGGCAAGTCGGGCTATGACATCGTCGTGCCTTCGAACAACTTCCTGGCCAAGCAGATCAAGGCTGGCGTGTACGAGGAACTGGACCGCTCCAAGCTGCCGAACTGGAAGAACCTCGACCCTGACCTGCTCAAGGCCGTTGGCGATGCCAGCGACAAGGACAACAAGCACGCCTTCCCGTACATGTGGGGCTCGATCGGCATCGGCTACAACCCGGAGAAGGTCAAGGCCGCGCTGGGCGTGGACAAGATCGACTCGTGGGACGTGGTGTTCAAGCCTGAGAACATCGCCAAGCTCAAGAGCTGCGGCGTGAGCTTCCTCGATGCCCCGACCGAAATGCTCCCGGCTGCGCTGCACTACCTGGGCCTGCCGAGCAACAGCACCAAGAAGGAAGACCTGAAGGCCGCCGAGGACCTGTTCCTCAAGATCCGTCCTTCGATCACCTACTTCCATTCGTCCAAGTACATCGGCGACATGGCCAACGGCAACATCTGCGTAGCTGTCGGTTACTCGGGTGACCTGGAGCAGTCCAAGGCCCGTGCCCACGAAGCTGGCGACAAGGTCAAGGTGGACTACGTCATTCCGAAGGAAGGTGCCGGTACCTTCTACGACATGGTCGCCATCCCCAAGGATGCCGAGCATAAAGACGCTGCCTACCAGTTCATGAACTTCCTGATGCAGCCGGAAATCATGGCCGAGATCACCAACGCCGTGCGCTTCCCGAACGGCAACGCTGCCGCCACCCAGTTCGTGGACAAGGAAATCACCAGCGATCCGAGCATCTATCCGCCAGCTGACGTGAAGAAGCAGCTGTACGCGATCGCTGCGCCTGAAGCGTCTGCCCAGCGTGTGATCACCCGCAGCTGGACCAAGATCAAATCGGGCAAATAAGCCCGATGCGGTACCTCTGGGCCGGGGAACCCCGGCCCAGAGCCAGTGAAAGGCAATTGATGATTGCGGCATCGAAGCTGCGAAGGTAAGTTGCGCGCCGGTTTTGCGTGTGCGGCAGCACTGTCGCTACCCAGGCACTGATTGTGAGGACCACCCACTTGTCCATTTCTGTATTCCGCAAGGCCTTGATGGCTGGAGCGGGCCTGACGCTGGCATGCAGCGTCCAAGCGGCGCCTACGGTGCACTTCTACAACTGGTCCGACTACGTCGGCCCGACCACACTCGCGGACTTCGAGAAAGCCACGGGCATCAAACCCGTGCAAGACGTGTTCGACTCCAACGAAACCCTGGAAGGCAAACTGCTGGCCGGCAACACCGGCTATGACGTGGTCGTGCCATCCAACCATTTCCTCGGCAAGCAGATCAAGGCGGGCGCGTTCCAGAAGCTCGACAAGAACCTGCTGCCCAACTATTCCAACCTGGACCCGGCGCTGATGAAGCGCCTGGAAAGGAACGACCCGGGCAACCAGTACGCCGTGCCTTACCTGTGGGGCACAAACGGCATCGGTTACAACGTCGACAAGGTGAAGGCCGCGCTGGGCGTGGACACCATCGACTCTTGGGCAGTGCTGTTCGAGCCCGAGAACATGAAGAAGCTCGCCAAGTGCGGCGTGGCCTTCCTCGACTCGGCGGACGAGATGCTGCCGGCGGTGCTCAACTACATGGGGCTGGACCCCAACAGCACCAATGCCAAGGACTACCAGGCCGCCGAGAAAAAGCTGCTGGCGGTACGCCCGTACGTGACCTACTTCCACTCGTCCAAGTACATCACCGACCTGGCCAACGGCGACATCTGCGTCGCGGCAGGTTTCTCGGGTGATGTGTTCCAGGCCAAGGCGCGCGCCGAAGAAGCGAAGAAGGGCGTGAACCTGGCCTACGCAATTCCCAAGGAAGGCGGCAACCTCTGGTTCGACGTGCTGGCGATTCCCAAGGACGCCAAGAACGTCAAAGAGGCGCATGCCTTCATCAACTATTTGCTGAAGCCTGAGGTTATCGCCCAGGTCAGTGATTACGTCGGTTACGCCAACCCGAACCCCAAGGCTGGCGACCTGATGGACCAGGCCGTGAGGACTGACGCCGCGGTTTACCCACCGCAGGAAGTGCTGAACAAGATGTTCGTGAATTCAGAGTTGCCACCCAAGGTGCAACGGCTGATGACCCGTAGCTGGACCAAGGTCAAGTCGGGCAAGTAAAAATCCAGGCCCGTGGCGGCACCTTTAGAACAGGGCTCGCGGGCACAAAAATCTTGTTGGGAGTTTCACTCATGGCAGTTGCCTCCGGTGCCTATAAAAAAGCCCTCGAGGGTGGCCAGCAACCCAAGCAGGTGCTGGTCAAGATCGACCGGGTCACGAAAAAGTTCGACGAAACGGTAGCCGTGGACGATGTGTCCCTGGAAATCCGCAAGGGCGAGATCTTCGCTCTGCTGGGGGGCTCCGGTTCCGGCAAGTCCACCTTGCTGCGCATGCTGGCCGGCTTCGAGCGCCCGACCGAAGGGCGGATCTTCCTCGATGGCGTCGACATTACCGACATGCCGCCCTACGAGCGGCCGATCAACATGATGTTCCAGTCCTACGCGCTGTTCCCGCACATGACCGTGGCGCAGAACATCGCCTTCGGCCTGCAGCAGGACAAGATGCCCAAGGCCGAGATCGACGCCCGCGTGGCCGAGATGCTCAAGCTGGTGCACATGACCCAGTACGCCAAGCGCAAGCCGCACCAGCTGTCCGGCGGCCAGCGCCAGCGCGTGGCACTGGCCCGCTCGCTGGCCAAGCGCCCCAAGCTGCTGCTGCTCGACGAGCCGATGGGTGCACTGGACAAGAAACTGCGTTCGCAGATGCAGCTGGAACTGGTGGAGATCATCGAGCGCGTTGGCGTGACCTGCGTGATGGTGACCCACGACCAGGAAGAGGCCATGACCATGGCCCAGCGCATCGCCATCATGCACCTGGGCTGGATCGCCCAGATCGGCTCGCCGGTGGACATCTACGAGACGCCTACCAGCCGCCTGGTGTGCGAGTTCATCGGCAACGTCAACCTGTTCGAAGGTGAAGTGGTCGACGACGCCGAAGGCCACGCGATCATTGCCAGCCCGGAGCTGGAGCGCAAGATCTATGTCGGCCACGGCATCACCACGTCGGTGGAAGACAAGCACATTACCTACGCCCTGCGCCCGGAAAAGATGCTGGTCACCACCCAGCAACCGACCTGCGAGCACAACTGGTCGCGCGGCAAGGTTCACGACATTGCCTACCTGGGTGGCCACTCGGTGTTCTACGTCGAGTTGCCGAGCGGCAAGGTCGTCCAGTCGTTCGTCGCCAACGCCGAGCGCCAGGGCACCCGCCCGACCTGGGGCGATGAAGTGTACGTGTGGTGGGAAGACGACAGCGGCGTGGTACTGCGGTCATGAAACTGCGCAAGCTCAAGCGAGCCTTCCAGCGTATTACCCCGGAGGGGCGGCACCTGGTGATCGGCGTGCCGTTCATCTGGCTGTTCCTGTTCTTCATGCTGCCGTTCTTCATCGTGCTGAAGATCAGCTTCGCCGAAGCCGACGTGGCGATCCCGCCGTATACCGAGATCTACAGCTACGTCGAAGACAAGCTGCAGCTGGTGCTCAACCTGGCCAACTATGGCCTGTTGACCGAGGATGAGCTGTATATCTCGGCCTACCTGGGCTCGCTGAAGATGGCCTTCTTCAGCACCCTGCTGTGCCTGCTGATCGGCTACCCGATGGCCTATGCCATTGCCAACGCCAAGAAGGAGACCCAGACGGTCCTGCTGTTGCTGATCATGATGCCGACCTGGACCGCGATCCTGATCCGCGTCTATGCCTGGATGGGCATTCTCAGCAACAACGGCCTGCTCAACGGCTTCCTGCTGTGGACCGGGTTGATCGACCAGCCGCTGCAGATCCTCAACACCAACCTGGCGGTGTACATCGGCGTGGTCTATTCGTACCTGCCGTTCATGATCCTGCCGCTGTTCGCCAACCTGGTGAAGCACGACCCGAGCCTGCTCGAGGCCGCTTCGGACCTGGGTTCGAGCACCTTCAACAGCTTCTGGAAGATCACCGTACCACTGTCGAAGAACGGCATCATCGCCGGCTGCATGCTGGTGTTCATCCCGGTGGTGGGCGAGTTCGTGATTCCTGAACTGCTTGGCGGCCCGGAAACCCTGATGATCGGCAAGGTGCTGTGGCAAGAGTTCTTCAACAACCGTGACTGGCCGGTGGCCTCTGCGCTGGCGGTGGTCATGCTGGCGATCCTGATCGTGCCGATCCTGCTGTTCAACCGCAGCCAGGCCAAAGAAATGGAGGGCAGGGCATGAAGCGCTTCAGTTTCTCCAAGCTGATGCTGGTGCTCGGCTTGCTGTTCATCTACCTGCCGATGCTGATCCTGGTGATCTACTCGTTCAACGCCTCCAAGCTGGTGACGGTGTGGGGTGGCTGGTCGGTGAAGTGGTACGTCGGCCTGCTCGACAACACCCAGTTGATGGGTTCGGTGATGCGTTCGCTGGAAATCGCCTGCTACACGGCGGTGGCGGCGGTGGCGCTGGGTACCTTGGCGGCGTTCGTGCTGACCCGGGTTACCCGCTTCAAGGGCCGCACGCTGTTCGGTGGCCTGGTTACCGCGCCGCTGGTAATGCCTGAGGTGATCACCGGCCTGTCGCTGTTGCTGCTGTTCGTGGCCATGGCGCAGATGATTGGCTGGCCGCAGGAGCGCGGCATCGTCACCATCTGGATCGCCCATACCACGTTCTGTGCCGCGTATGTAGCGGTGGTGGTGTCGGCACGCCTGCGGGAGCTGGACCTGTCGATCGAGGAAGCGGCGATGGACCTGGGTGCCAAGCCGTGGAAGGTGTTCTTCCTGATCACCATCCCGATGATCGCGCCGTCGCTGGCTGCGGGCGGCATGATGTCGTTCGCCCTGTCGCTGGATGACCTGGTACTGGCGAGCTTCGTCTCCGGCCCTGGTTCGACCACCTTGCCGATGGAAGTGTTCTCGGCGGTGCGCCTGGGCGTGAAGCCGGAGATCAACGCCGTGGCAAGCTTGATCCTGCTGTCGGTATCGCTGGTGACCTTCTTCGTCTGGTACTTCAGCCGCCAGGCCGAAGAGCGCCGTCGCAAGGCGATACAGCAGGCGATCGAAGAGGGCGCTGCAGCGAATGCTTCGCAGCCACAGGTGAAGCGCCCGGCGCAGGTTGCGGCGTCTGCCTGATCTGGCCTCTTCGCGGGTGAACCCGCTCCCACAGGAATATCACTGCCTCGAGCCTGTGTTAATCCCTGTGGGAGCGGGTTTACCCGCGAAGGCCCCAGCACAGATTCAAAGCCAGACTGCATCCCAATGTGGATAGTCCCTGACACTTCTGACCAGGCCTGCCCGCAAGGGGTTGGCAACAATGTACCTGGCGACATGCACCATGCTTTCTTCCCTTCTTAATGCCCGGTCCTGATACCCAGACTGCCATACCGGATCATGCTCAACCCCCGCCTGATGCAAAACCAGACTGGACCTGGACTTGAACCTTCGCATCAAGGTGCCCAACGTCGTACCTTTCAACTCAATCAGCCAATGCAGATGGTCCGGCATCAGCACCCAGGCCAATGATCGGCAGGCATGTTCCTGGTCTGATTGTCGCAGTTGGTGAATGACCAGCCGGGCATGGTGGAAATCATGGAACAGCGGCTTGCGCTGGTGGGTGACGGTGGTCAGCAGATAGAGCCGGCCAAGTTCTGAATAGCGACCACGGCGAAGCAGGTGAGACTGGGCTCGCGACATTGGCTTCTTCCTTGAAAAGCAGGTGACTTTTCAAAGGTAGTGGCTGAGATACAGGTGCTGCGTAGATCATGGTTTCTGAATATGGCAGAAGCTTGCGGATGGCAGTACCGGCCCTTTCGCGGGTGAACCCGCTCCCACAGGTATTGCGCAGGTCCTGAAGGCTGCACATAACCCTGTGGGAGCGGGTTCACCCGCGAAGAGGCCCTGAAGGTGTACGACTTTTCATCAACTCAAACCAAAGGCTTCAGTTGGATCGGCTTGGGAATTATCCTACGAGCCGTGTGGAAGCTGCTCTGTTGTAGGGGAAATGCCCCAGGGATAACGTCGTCGAGTCGCCAATCAAGGTGACCGGGTGTGAGAAACCCGCTCGATGTTGAACAGGCTTCCTGTCATGGCGGCCTTGCGTGGGCAGGCCTCGGCCTGGCCGGGTTCAATGTCCTCGGTTTTCTCACCCCGCGTACGGCTGCCACCCCTTATCCGTGAGAAAGATGAGCTGGCGGTTCTATAAACGACATTGGATTCCGACCATGACAACGCACGTTCCAGATCACCCAAAAAACAGCAGCACCGTCGGTAAAGAAACCTGCATGGACCTTTTCCGCGTCCAGGCCAATATCCCTTTCAACCATGCCTTCTCCGAACTCTCCGTCATGCTCGGGTGCATCAATCACCTGACGACCGAAGCCGAGATGGAAAATGACCGGCTGGCCGGTAGTGCCGCGAGAATTCTGAGCGGTTTTGCCAAAGCACTGATCGATGACATCGAACTGGGACTGAACAAGGCTTCAGTTCAGCTCTGACCTGTACCGGCCCTTTCGCGGGCACGCCCGGTCCCACAGGTACAGCGCAGGCTTGAGGCTGGCGACCATCCTGTGGGAGCGGGCGTGCCCGCGAAGAGGCCCGCGCAGGCGCTGGAAATGCCTAATAAATTCCCGTCAGTTCTTTAAATTACGAATCTTTTTCACGCCAGCAGGGAGCTCTGTCGTTGGTGCGCCCGGTGTTGGATGTCTATTCGCTGGTGTGCTTCCAAAATTCGCTGGTGTGCTCGAACCTACACTAGGCTGGATCCTTGCTCGAGGGATAATGTACGTTCGTGGAGCCATGTAAAGCCCATTGAGTTCGAAACTCTCGTTGTTGCTCTCGGGCGGAACGGAATTTAGCTTCTCGCGGCACTTCGGTGATTATTGTTTTGGGGAATCCCGGGCGGTTGAGCAGTATTCCCTCTGCCCACGGGGGCACCCCGCGATGGTCGTAGAGGGATGCGCTTACCCAGGTTATAGGCACCCGCCGCAAGCGCGACGGCTGTAAGTAACCCAGATACGCCCTGTAGAACATCTCGGGCTTTAGGATCTTTTACAATAAAACTTGCAGTGAGTGTTCCAAGGCTGGCTAATTCTGTCGTAGCCATAAAAAGTAATGAGAAAGAAAAGTGCCCGGTGGGGTCAACGTTGTTCACCGGGTCCCCTACACAATACGCGTAGGGGTTCAACCCACCTTCCTCAAACGGGCTTTCATCATCGGGGCTGCACAACCTCTGCAGCACGGGACTATACTGACGATAGCCATTACCCAGCGAGTAACAGTCTGTTACTTCGTCCAGCTGCTCGCCATTGAATCCCAAAGGCATATTAGAATCGGCAGAGGCCGGGCGTTGGCCGTACGGGGTATAACGGTACTGCGTTCTACCAGCCTGTTCGAACGCACTCATCACTGTGTTGCTGCTGTTCACTGCGAAGAGTAAAAGCGGTGTATCTGCACCTGCCGTGCGTTGTGCCAAGAGGTTCCCCTCATGGTGAAAATACGAGCGTGTTACAGACCCGCAGATTTCGGTGGTACATCTGTTGTTCTGGTAAAAACGGAGTGAAGTTTCGCGCGCGTCCATATGGCTTCTCAGTTTCAGACTTTGACAGAAATTGCCCAGGCGTAGCTGAGTTTGTCGGTTCGACCAAGGTCATCTCACTATGTAACGGTCGCATGCTTCCAGCTACTGGCATAAATGCTAGGTTTTTGGTGGACCGTCTGACCTGTGCGGCCGATTCGCAGACCCGCCCGCCCGACAGGCGCTGAAAATGCTGAACTGATCCCCGTCAGTGATGTTTATCGAACCCTGATCTACGCTAACAGTCGCATCCCACGAATCATTTGCGCGCAAGCAAGGAGCCTGCATGACGTTGATACGTCCGCTGTTGGTCGTCTGCCTGGGGCTTGTGTCCCTGCTGTCGGGCTGTAGTAAGGAAGAAACCACCGAAACATTGCCACGCGTAGGCGTGCAACAGGTATCCCCCACCGATTTCGCTGCCAGGGTCACCCTGACTGGCGATGTGCAGGCGCGGGTGCAGACCGACCTGTCGTTCCGGGTGGGCGGCAAGATCATTTCGCGCAGCGTCGATGTCGGCGACCACGTAAAGGCCAACCAGGTGTTGGCGCGGCTGGACCCGAAAGACCTGCAGAACAATGTCGACTCGGCCAAGGCCGAGGTGTTCGCCGCGCAGGCGCGGGTCACCCAGACCAGCGCTGCCTTCGTACGCCAGCAAAAGCTGTTGCCCAAGGGCTACACCAGCCAGAGCGAATACGATTCCGCCGAAGCCGCGCTGCGTAGCAACCAGAGCGCGCTCAAGGCCGCACAGGCACAATTGGCCAATGCCAACGAACAACTGAGCTATACCGCGCTGGTCTCCGAGGCCGATGGGGTCATCACCGAGCGCCAGGCCGAGGTTGGCCAGGTGGTGCAGGCGACCATGCCGATCTTCAGCCTGGCCACCGATGGCGACCGTGATGCCGTGTTCAATGTCTACGAATCGCTGCTGGTGGCTCCGCCAAGCGACGCCGGCGTGATCGTCAGCCTGCTGGACGACCCCAAGGTCCAGGCCCGTGGCTTCGTGCGCGAAATCACCCCCACGGTGTCCGCGCAAAGCGGCACGGTACAGGTCAAGGTCGGGCTGAGGGATGTGCCGCCAGGGATGCAACTGGGTGCACCGGTGACGGCCACCACCAATGCCCAGGGCCGGCCAAGTATCGAGCTGCCATGGTCGGCACTGACCAAAGCCCTGCATGAGCCCGCCGTGTGGGTGGTGGGCGAGGGTGACAAGGTAGAGCTGCGCAAGGTCGAGGTCAGCCGTTACCTCACCGGCAGGATCGTGGTCGCCAGTGGCCTGAAAGGCGGCGAGACCGTGGTGGTCAATGGCGGGCAGTTGCTGCACCCCGGCATGCAGGTGCTGAAGATCGATGCCAAGGCCAAAGGGGGTGAGCTATGAAGCGCCTGCTGCTGATGCTGTCGGCCGGCGTGCTGTTGGCCGGCTGCAGTAGCGAGGATGAAGTGCCGGAACCGATTCGGCCGGTGCTGTCGGTCAAGGTCGAACCCCAGGTGCAGTCGCAGCTCGGCCGCTTCGCCGGCAGTATCCAGGCCCGTTTCGAAAGCACCTTGGGCTTCCGGGTTTCCGGGCGTATTGCCCGGCGCTGGCTGGATGTGGGCGCCCAGGTGAAACCGGGCGATACCCTGGCCACCCTCGACCCGACCGACCAGCAGAACCAGTTGCGCGCCGCCGAAGGCGACCTGGCCAAGGTGCAGGCGCAGTGGATCAACGCCCAGGCCGATGCCCGCCGGCAGCAACAGCTATATGACCGTGGCGTAGGCGCCCAGGCCCAGCTGGATATCGCCCAGACCAACCTGAAAACCACCAGCGCGGCGTTGGAGCAGGCGCGCTCTGCACTCAGCCAGGCGCGTGACCAGCTCGACTACAGCACCCTGCGCACCGACCACGCCGCGGTAATCACTGCCTGGCAGGCCGAAGCCGGGCAAACCGTCACCGCCGGCCAGGCCGTGGTAACCCTGGCCAGGCCGGATGTGAAGGAAGCGGTGATCGATCTGCCGATCGGCCTGGCCGAGCAGTTGAGCAAAGGCCTGACCTTCACCGTTGCTTCGCAGCTGGACCCGACCATCAACACCACCGCCAGCCTGCGGGAACTGGAACCCCAGGCCGACGCCACCACGCGCACCCGCCGCGCGCGCCTGACCCTGGCCAGCACCCCGGCGGCCTTCCACCTGGGCACTGCCATCAGCGTGACCCTGAGTTCGGAGGTGTCGCCGCGCAGCGAACTGCCCTTGAGTGCCTTGCTCGAGCGCGACGGCAAGACCCAGGTATGGGTGATTGATACGCAGCAGAAGACCGTGGCCACCCGTGATGTGGCCCTGATCGGTCGAACCGCCGACAGCATCGTCCTGACCTCGGGCGTACAGCCCGGCGAGCGGGTGGTGACTGCGGGCGTGAACAGCCTCAAGCCTGGCCAGAAGGTCACCTTCGACGAGGATGCGCAATGAAAGGAAGCTTCAACCTGTCCGACTGGGCACTCAAGCATCAATCGTTCGTCTGGTACCTGATGTTCGTCGGCCTGCTGATGGGGATCTTTTCCTACTTCAACCTGGGCCGTGAGGAAGACCCGTCGTTCACCATCAAGACCATGGTCATCCAGACCCGCTGGCCCGGCGCGACCCAGGACGAAACCCTGTACCAGGTCACCGACCGTATCGAGAAGAAGCTCGAGGAACTCGACTCCCTCGACTACACCAAAAGCTACACCCGCCCCGGCGAATCCACGGTCTACGTGTACCTGCGCGACACCACCAAGGCCAAGGACATCCCGGAAATCTGGTACCAGGTGCGCAAGAAGATCCAGGACATTCGCGGTGAGTTCCCTGCAGGCATCCAGGGGCCCGGGTTCAACGATGAATTCGGCGATGTGTTCGGTTCTATCTATGCCTTCACCGCCGACGGCCTGACCCTGCGCCAGCTGCGCGACTACGTGGAACAGGCGCGGGCCGAAGTGCGCGATGTGCCCAACATCGGCAAGATCGAGCTGATCGGCACCCAGGACGAAGTGCTGTACCTGAACTTCTCTACCCGCAAGCTGGCAGCCCTGGGCATCGATCAGCGCCAGGTCATGCAGGCCCTGCAATCGCAAAACGCCGTGACCCCTGCCGGCGTGATCGAGGCCGGGCCGGAACGTATCTCGGTGCGTACCTCCGGGCAGTTCACCTCGGAAAAAGACCTGGAAACCGTCAACCTGAAGATCAACGACCGCTTCTTCCGCCTGGCCGACATCGCCGATATCGAGCGTGGTTACGTCGACCCCCCTTCGCCAATGTTCCGCTACAACGGCCAGACGGCGTTGGGCCTGGCCATCGGCATGAAGGCCGGCGGCAATATCCAGGTGTTCGGCGCGGCGCTGAAAAAACGCATGGACCAGGTGGTCGAAGACCTGCCGGTGGGCGTCGGGGTGCACACTGTTTCCGACCAGGCCGTGGTGGTCAAGCAAGCGGTCGGCGGCTTTACCAGTGCGCTGTTCGAGGCGGTGGTGATCGTGCTGGCGGTGAGCTTCGTCAGCCTCGGCGTGCGTGCCGGGCTGGTGGTGGCCTGCTCGATCCCGCTGGTGCTGGCCATGGTGTTCGTGTTCATGGAGTACAGCGGTATCACCATGCAGCGGATTTCGCTGGGGGCGCTGATCATCGCCCTGGGCCTGCTGGTGGATGATGCGATGATCACTGTGGAAGTGATGGTCACACGGCTGGAAATGGGCGAAAGCAAGGAGCAGGCGGCGACTTTTGCCTATACCTCCACAGCCTTCCCCATGCTCACCGGCACCCTGGTGACTGTGGCCGGCTTCGTGCCGATCGGCCTCAACGCCAGTTCGGCCGGTGAATACACCTACACGCTGTTTGCGGTAATTGCCGTGGCACTGATGGTGTCGTGGGTGGTGGCGGTATTCTTCGCCCCGGTGTTAGGCGTGCACATCCTCAGCAGTGCCAAGCTCAAACACCATGAAGCCGAGCCGGGGCGCGTCGGCCGGGCCTTCGAGCATGGTTTGTTGTGGTGCATGCGCAACCGCTGGCTGACCATCATCGGCACCGTGGTGTTGTTCGCCCTGGCGATCTTCTGCGAACGCTTCGTGCAGAACCAGTTCTTCCCGTCCTCTGACCGCCCGGAAATCCTCGTCGACCTCAACCTGCCGCAGAACGCCTCGATCGAGGAGACGCGCAAGGTGGTCGACCGTTTCGAGGCGCGGATCAAGGACGACCCGGACCTGGTGCACTGGAGTACCTATATCGGCCAGGGCGCGATCCGCTTCTACCTGCCCCTCGACCAGCAGTTGCAGAACCCGTACTACGCGCAGTTGGTGATCGTCAGCAAGGGCTTCGAAGAACGCCAGGCCATGATGGAGCGCCTGCAGAAGATCCTGCATGAAGAATTCGTTGGCGTCGGCACCAACGTGCAATCGCTGGAAATGGGCCCACCGGTGGGCCGACCGATCCAGTATCGGGTAAGCGGTGCCAATATCGACGAGGTTCGCAAGCACGCCATCGAGCTGGCCACCTTGCTCGACCAGAACGAACACATCGGCGAGATGATCTACGACTGGAACGAGCCGGGTAAGGTGCTGCGCGTGGAAATCGCCCAGGACAAGGCGCGCCAGCTGGGCCTGTCGTCGGAGGACGTGGCCAATGTGATGAACAGCATCGTCAGCGGCGTGCAGATCACCCAGGTCAACGACAACATCTACCTGGTCGACGTGGTCGCCCGTGCCGAGGACAGCGAGCGTGGCTCGCCGGATACCCTGCAGAACCTGCAGATCCTGACACCCAACGGCACTTCGATCCCGCTGCTGGCGTTCGCCACCGTGCGCTACGAGCTGGAGCAGCCGCTGGTGTGGCGTCGCGACCGCAAGCCGACCATCACCATCAAGGCTTCGGTCAACGGCGACATCCAGCCCACCGACCTGGTGGCCCAGCTGAAGCCGAAGATCGACGAGTTCGCCAGCAAGTTGCCGGTGGGCTTCGAAGTGGCCACCGGCGGTACGGTGGAGGAGAGCGCCAAGGCGCAGGGGCCGATCCGCAAGGTCATCCCGCTGATGCTGTTCCTGATGGCGACGTTCCTGATGATCCAGCTGCACAGCGTGCAGAAGCTGTTCCTGGTGGTCAGCGTGGCGCCGCTGGGGTTGATTGGCGTGATCATTGCGCTGGTGCCCACAGGTACGCCCATGGGCTTCGTGGCGATTCTCGGCATTCTCGCGCTGGCGGGCATCATCATTCGTAACTCGGTGATCCTGGTGACGCAGATCGACGAGTTCGAAGCCCAGGGCTTGTCGCCGTGGGATGCGGTGGTGGAGGCAACCAACCACCGGCGCCGGCCGATTCTGCTGACCGCGGCGGCGGCGAGCCTGGGCATGATCCCGATTGCCCGCGAGGTGTTCTGGGGGCCGATGGCCTACGCCATGATTGGCGGGATCATCGTGGCGACCCTGCTGACGCTGCTGTTCCTGCCGGCCTTGTATGTGGCTTGGTACAAGATCCGCGAGCCACAGAAACACAACTGAAGCCCTGCACGGGCTCTGTGGGAGCGGGTTCACCCGCGAATGCGATGGTGGAACCACCGCCGCATTCGCGGGTGAACCCGCTCCCACAGGGTCTTCCGTCGCTTTCAAAATTGTATTTTGTTTTGGTTATATAAACATTCTCAAACAGTATTTTTAAGAATAACCCCGCCTCACTACTATTGCCCTCAAGCCAGGCGCAAATCCCCTTCAAACCTCAGCCCGGCACCCTCACTCCAAGGAGAACGAGCATGAGTGCATCTGTGCGTAGCATCGACGGTCAGGACGAAGCCACCATTCTGCGGGAAATCCAGAGCGCTCTGCGCGACCTGCGATTCGGTGCGGTGGAGATCACCGTGCACAACGCTCAGGTCGTACAGATCGAGCGCAAGGAGAAGTTCCGCCTGCAGCAGCCCGGCAACAAGACCGGCTGATCGCACCACACATTCAAAAACTAGAAAAATGCCAATCGGGAGCTTCACCATGTCCATCCGCCGTTATGCGCTTGCCGCCTTGGCCAGTGCTGTTTTTGCCGGTTCCGCCATCGCCAAGGACTACGAACTGCTGAACGTGTCCTACGACCCGACCCGCGAGCTGTACCAGCAGTACAACGCCGAGTTCATCAAGCACTGGCAGCAGGCCCACCCGGGCGACAAGGTGAAGATCCAGCAATCCCACGGCGGTTCGGGCAAGCAGGCCCGTGCGGTGATCGACGGCCTGCGTGCCGACGTGGTGACCCTGGCCTTGGCCGGCGACATCGATGAAGTCGCCAAGCTCGGCAAGACCCTGCCAGACAACTGGCAGACCCGCCTGCCGGATGCCAGCACCCCGTACACCTCGACCATCGTGTTCCTGGTGCGCAAGGGCAACCCGAAAGGCATCAAGGACTGGGGCGACCTGATCAAGAAGGACGTGTCGGTCATCACCCCCAACCCGAAAACCTCCGGCGGCGCCCGTTGGAACTTCCTGGCGGCCTGGGCCTATGGCCTGAAGGCCGGCGGTAGCGAAGAAAAGGCCAAGGAGTACGTGCAGGAGCTGTTCAAGCACGTCCCGGTGCTGGATACCGGCGCCCGTGGCTCGACCATCACCTTCGTCAATAACGGCCAGGGCGATGTGCTGTTGGCCTGGGAAAACGAAGCCTTCCTGGCGCTGAAGGAAGACGGTGGCGCCGACAAGTTCGAGATCGTCGTGCCGTCGTTGTCGATCCTCGCCGAACCGCCGGTGGCGGTGGTGGACAAGAACGCCGAGAAGAAGGGCAATACCGAGATTGCCACCGAATACCTCAAGCACCTGTACAGCCCGGCCGGGCAGAAGATCGCAGCCGAGAACTTCTACCGCCCGCGTGACGAGAAGGTCGCTGCCGAGTTTGGCAAGCAGTTCCCGAAACTGGACCTGGTGACCATCGACAAGGACTTTGGTGGCTGGAAGACTGCACAACCTAAATTCTTCAATGATGGCGGTGTGTTCGACCAGATCTATCAGGCACAGTAAGGGCCAAGGAAAAGCGGGGCCGCCATGCGGCCCATTCGCGACGCAAGGCCGCTCCCACAAGGAACCGTAATCTCCTGTGGGAGCGGCCTTGCGTCGCGATTGGGCTGCAAAGCAGCCCCAGGATTCAGAAGCTTGCACCGGCCCGGGATCTGTCCCGGGTTTCGTGCGTTCAACCAGGGATATTTATGTCACGTCGCATTTCCCCCGTCATACCCGGCTTCGGGCTGACGCTGGGTTACACCTTGGTGTACCTCAGCCTGATAGTGCTGATACCGCTGGCCGCCATGTTCGTGCATGCCGCGCAGCTTACCTGGGAGCAGTTCTGGAACATCATCAGTGCACCGCGGGTGATCGCCGCGCTCAAGCTGAGTTTCGGCACCGCCCTGTTCGCCGCCATCATCAATGGTGTGATCGGTACCCTGCTGGCCTGGGTGCTGGTGCGCTACACCTTCCCAGGGCGCAAGATCATCGATGCAATGATCGACCTGCCGTTCGCCCTGCCCACCGCCGTGGCCGGTATTGCCCTGACCGCCCTGTACGCACCCTCGGGCTGGGTCGGCCAGTTCGCCACCGACCTGGGCTTCAAGATCGCCTACACCCCACTGGGCATCACCCTGGCGCTGACCTTCGTCACCCTGCCGTTCGTGGTGCGTACGGTGCAGCCGGTGCTGGCCGACATTCCGCGTGAAGTGGAGGAGGCCGCTGCCTGCCTGGGCGCCAAGCCGCTGCAGGTGTTCCGCCATGTGCTGGCGCCAGCGCTGCTGCCTGCCTGGCTGACAGGTTTTGCCCTGGCCTTCGCCCGCGGCGTGGGCGAGTATGGTTCGGTGATCTTCATTGCCGGCAACATGCCGATGAAAACCGAGATCCTGCCGCTGCTGATCATGGTCAAGCTCGACCAATACGACTACACCGGCGCGACCGCCATCGGCGTGCTGATGCTGGTGGTTTCCTTCATCCTGCTGCTGCTGATCAACCTGCTGCAGCGCCGCATCGAAACCCCTTGAAGGAGGCCGGCATGTCCAGTTCATCCCTGAATGCAACCGCCGCCGCCAACGCCGCCCGCCGGGGCAGCGCCACTTCGCGGCGTATCCTGATCGGCCTTGGCTGGCTGGTGTTCGCGCTGTTCCTGCTGCTGCCACTGGTGATCGTGGTGTCGCAGGCGCTGAAGAACGGCTTTGGCACCTTCTTCGAGGCGATCTTCGAGCCTGACGCATTGTCGGCGCTGAAGCTGACCCTGCTCGCCGTGGCCATTTCGGTGCCGCTGAACCTGGTGTTCGGTGTCAGCGCCGCCTGGTGCGTGAGCAAGTACACCTTCCGTGGCAAGAGTATCCTGGTCACCCTGATCGATCTGCCGTTCTCGGTGTCGCCGGTGATCGCGGGCCTGGTCTACGTGCTGATGTTCGGCGCGCAAGGCCTGTTCGGGCCATGGCTGCAGGACCACGATATCCAGATCGTGTTCGCCCTGCCGGGCATCGTCCTGGCCACCATCTTCGTCACCGTACCGTTCGTGGCCCGTGAGCTGATCCCGCTGATGCAGGAGCAGGGCACGCAGGAAGAGGAGGCCGCGCGCTTGCTCGGCGCCAATGGCTGGCAAATGTTCTGGCACGTGACCCTGCCGAACATCAAATGGGGCCTGATCTACGGGGTGGTGCTGTGCACCGCGCGGGCCATGGGCGAGTTTGGCGCGGTGTCGGTGGTGTCCGGCCACATTCGCGGCGTGACCAACACCTTGCCGCTGCACGTGGAGATCCTCTACAACGAGTACAACCATGTCGCGGCCTTCAGCGTGGCCAGCCTGTTGCTGATCCTGGCGCTCTTCATCCTGCTGCTCAAGCAGTGGAGCGAGAACCGTATTAACCGCCTGCGCCACAGCGCCGCGGAGGAATGATTCATGTCGATCGAAGTTCGTAACGTCAGCAAGCGCTTCAACAGCTTCCAGGCCCTGGACAACATCAACCTGGACATCAACAGCGGCGAGCTGGTGGCGCTGCTTGGCCCTTCCGGCTGCGGCAAGACCACGTTGCTGCGCATCATCGCCGGCCTGGAAACCCCCGACCAGGGCAATATCGTGTTCCATGGCGAGGACGTGTCCGGCCATGACGTGCGCGACCGCAACGTCGGTTTCGTGTTCCAGCACTACGCGTTGTTCCGCCACATGAGTGTGTTCGACAACGTTGCCTTCGGCCTGCGCATGAAGCCCAAGGGCGAGCGCCCGAGCGAGAGCAAGATAGCCGAGAAGGTGCATGAACTGCTGAACATGGTGCAGCTGGACTGGCTGTCCGACCGCTACCCCGAGCAGTTGTCCGGTGGCCAGCGCCAGCGTATCGCCCTGGCCCGTGCGCTGGCGGTGGAGCCCAAGGTGCTGCTGCTGGACGAGCCTTTCGGTGCGCTGGATGCCAAGGTGCGCAAGGAGCTGCGCCGCTGGCTGGCGCGCCTGCACGAGGACATCAACCTGACGTCGGTGTTCGTCACCCACGACCAGGAAGAAGCCATGGAGGTGGCTGACCGCATCGTGGTGATGAACAAGGGCGTGATCGAGCAGATCGGCTCGCCGGGCGAGGTGTACGAGCACCCGGCCAACGATTTCGTCTACCACTTCCTTGGTGACTCCAACCGCCTGGCCCTGAGCGAAGGGCATCATGTGCTGTTCCGCCCCCACGAAGTGTCGCTGTCGCGGCACGAGACCGAAGGGCACCATGCGGCCGAGGTGCGCGACATTCGGCCGTTGGGCGCGACCACGCGGGTGACCTTGAAGGTGGAGGGGCAGAGCGAGCTGATCGAGGCCGAAGTGGTCAAGGACCATGACAGCCTGACCGGGTTGGCGCGGGGGGAGACATTGTTCTTCCGGCCGAAGGTTTGGCAGAAGGTGGCGGATATCTGAGTCGCCTTTGATAATGAAAAAGCCCGGGGTTGGTCCCGGGTTTTTTATGCCTGATGGATCGAGGGCGCAGCCCTCGCGGCAATCTCATGCCTTACGCGAACATTTCGCATGCCGGCAATGCATGATTGAAAGCCCGCCCGGCTACAGCCCGCGAATTCCGCAGCTTTGCCACAATTCTTCAAAAATATATTCAGTAAAGTTCTAACCATAATTCTAAAAATTACTTTAAGAGATAAGCCCCTGACACCGATGATTCAGCCACACACCTGAATCGAGTCCCAGGAGCTTGATCAATGGGTAATGTCCAGCGCGGGCCATGGCGGCTATCGAACGTGCGGGGATCAGCAAGCTGGCGGTGATTACCGCGCGCTGAACCCGTGAACTTTCTTCAAGCAAGTGCTTAGGGGCCATATCTCTTGGCAGGGGATGGCCCCTTTTTTTTTGCGTGATCCCTGTGGGAGCGGGCGTGCCCGCGAACACGGGCGAAGCCCGTGCCATCCACCGCGGTGCTTGCTTCGCGGGCATGCCAGCTCCCACAGGGGGGCGCACAATATCGATATTTTGGTTATTAATAAATATCTTCTTATTCCTTTACTGATATAACTCCCTCCCTATACTTGTCTCCAAGCACGCAAACTCACTGGAGGCGTCCCCATGCGCAATGAGTCAATTCGTTACCTGATTGTGCCGGGCTGGCAAGGATCGCCAGACAACCATTGGCAAAGTCACTGGCAGCGCACCTTGCCCAACAGTGCCCGGGTCGAGCAGCACGACTGGCTGACCCCGCAACGCCAGGACTGGGTGCAGGCACTGGAGCAGGCGATTGCCGCCGAGCGCTCGCCGGTGATTCTGATTGCCCATAGCCTGGGCTGCATAACCGTCGCTCATTGGGCCGCGCAGGCCAGCCCGGCCCTGCTGCGGCGGGTACGTGGCGCGCTGCTGGTGGCACCCGCTGACGTAGAGCGGCCAACCTGCGCGCCGGCTCTGCGCAACTTCGCGCCGATCCCGACCGAAGCACTGCCATTCCCCAGCCAGGTGGTCAGCTCGGACAACGACCCGGCCGTGAGCGTGCCAAGGGCGTTGTATCTGGCCCAGGTCTGGGGCGCCGAAGCAGGGCTGCTGACCAACGCCGGGCACATCAACGTCAAGTCCGGCCATGAGCGCTGGGAACAAGGTTTCGCCTACTTGTATCGCTTGCAGAGCCGGGTCGAGCAGCGCGCACTGCGCCGCGCCTGATCGCCCTTACTGTTTACCGTTTGCCTGACGCCCGGCCATTGAAGGTCTGGGGCGGGAGTTCGTCATGACTTTTCAAAACCCTTTTGGCCAGCCGTTGCTGACCTTCCCTGAACTGGACAAGAGCCCGCTGAGCATCCGCGCCAAGGCGCTGGTGTTCATCGACCCACGTTCGCAGCAGCTGCGCGAGGAGCTCGAGCACCTGGCGCCACAACCCTTGCCAGTGCTGATCCGTGGCGAAACCGGTACCGGCAAGGAACTGCTGGCTCGGCAGATCCACCGTGCCAGTGACCGCAGCGGGTTGTTCGTGTCGGTCAACTGCGCTGCCATCAGCCCCACCTACGCCGATGCCGAGCTGTTCGGCTACAGTGCCGGCAGCCAAGGCGGCACAGCCAGCAGCCGTGCCGGCTGGTTCGGCTCGGCCAACGGCGGCACGTTGTACCTGGACGAGATCGCCGACTTGCCGCTGGCCATCCAGGGCAAGCTGCTGGCCGCCCTTGAAAACCGTGAGGTTACCCGGGTGGGCGCGCAGCAGCCGCAACCGGTGGACGTGCGCCTGGTAGCCGCCACCAGTATCGACCTGGCGCGGGTGGTGCGCGCGGGGCGTTTCAACGAGCGCCTGTACCAGTACCTGCGCGAGGGCACGCTGGAGCTGCCGCCACTGCGCGAGCGGCCGGGCGATATCCTGCCGTTGGCCGAGTACTTCGTGGGCATCTACAGCGTGCGCCTGCAGCGGCCTGTGCCGCTGGTTAGCGAGGCGGCACAGCAGGCGCTGGAGGCACACCCCTGGCCCGGCAACACCCGTGAACTGGAGAATGTCATCCACTTTGCCTTGCTGCTGAATGATGGCGAGGAGATCCTGGCAGAGGACCTGGACCTGCCCGACCCTGCGCGCTAGGCACTGCTCAAAAGCAAAATGGCTGATAGCATTTTGTTTTTGGAATAAGCAGCTAAATAAAAGATATTTTTACGGAATAAAGAATCTGGGTATTGTCCGCCTCACGCCCGCTGGTGAACCGGTTGGGCACCCGATTCGCCATCGTCGATGGCCCAGAACCAGAACAAGGATCACCATGAAGAAGACCCTGCTGACCACTGCCCTGGCCGCTGCCCTGTCGTTTGCCGGCCTGGCTACCGCCGCCGAGAAACTGGTTGTCGCCGCCACCCCGGTACCGCACGCCGAAATCCTCGAGCTGATCAAGCCGACCCTGGCCAAGGAAGGTGTGGACCTGCAGATCAAGGTTTTCACCGACTACGTGCAGCCGAACGTGCAGGTTGACCAGAAGCGCCTGGACGCCAACTACTTCCAGACCCTGCCTTATCTGCAGAACTTCAACGAAGGCAAGGGCACCCACCTGGAAACCGTGATCGGCGTGCATGTCGAACCCTTTGGTGGTTACTCGAAGAAGGTCAAGAGCCTGAGCGAACTGAAAGAAGGCGCTACCGTTGCCATCCCTAACGAGGGCAGCAACAGCGGCCGCGCCCTGCTACTGCTGCAGAAGGCTGGCCTGATCACCCTGAAGGATCCGAAGAACGCCCTGGCCACCCCCAAGGACATTGCCGAGAACCCGAAGAAGCTGAAGTTCCGCGAGCTTGAGTCGGCCATGCTGCCGCGCGTGCTGGACCAGGTCGACCTGGACATGATCAACACCAACTACGCCCTGGAAGCCGGCCTGAACCCGGCCAAGGACGCGCTGGTGATCGAAGGCAGCGACTCGCCATACGTGAACTTCCTGGTCGCCCGCCCGGACAACAAGGACAGCGAAGCCATCCAGAAACTGGCCAAGGCCCTGACCAGCCCGGAAGTGAAGGAGTTCATCGCCAAGAAGTACCAAGGTGCGGTGCTGCCGGCGTTCTGATGCGCTTGCATTACCTGGCATGACCCAACGCCGACACCCTTGTGTCGGCGTTTTTATGTGTGGGCATAGTTACCTGTGGGAGCGGGTTTACCCGCGAACACGGGCGAAGCCCGTGCCATCCACCGCGTTGCCTGCTTCGCGGGTAAACCCGCTCCCACAAGGGCTGCAAAGCAGCCCCGGCGATCTCACTGGTTACGCGGTAGCCAGTTCAACAGGAACTCATTCACCACCCGCGGGTTCTCCAGGCTGGAGATATGCCCCGCAAACGGAATCTGCGCCGCCAGGCAGCCAATGATCCGCGCCATTTCATTGGACTCTTCCGGCGGCCGCGGAATGTCCTGGTCGCCGCACATCAGGATGGTTCTCTCGCTCGGCAGCTGCTCGAGTTGCGCCAGCAGGTCGTGTCGTCCAAAGATTATCCGCCCCATGGGATCGAGGCTCTCGCGAATGATTTGTGCACTGCTTGCCTTCAGCTGAGCACGAAACCGCTCACGGATTTCAGGCACGGTCTGGCCGCCTGCGTGGAAAAAAATAGGCACGATGATGTCGAGCAACGGGTCGCTGAATTCGCCGGCTGCGCTGGCGGTATCCAGCAAGGCGAAATACTTGAGCCGAGTTTCCTCCGGCTCGGCGCCCAGGTAAGTGTCCATGAGCACCAGGCGATCAATTCGTTCAGGGTGGGTAGCAGCCAGCGGTGCCCCCCACATACCGCCTACCGACAGCCCGACCAGGTGGCACTTGGTAATTTCCAGTTTGTCCAGCAACGTCAGGTGCTGGTGGACCAAGCTGTTCATGTCGATGGTCGTGGCAGGCGGAGCATCGGAGCCGCCGTGGCCCCACAGCTCGGGGACGATGACGCGGAAGTGTGCTGAAAAGGCTTCGATTTGTGGCTGCCACATCTCGGCGGACCACAGGTAGCTGTGGCCGAGCAGGACCGGGAAACCCTGGCCCTGGTCGATGTAGCTCATGCGGGCGCCGTCGATTTCGATGAAGTGTCTTTGCATGGAATGGGTCTCGGCTGGGAGTGCTGTAGGGTATTCGAAATTGTCGGGGCCGCTTTGCAGCCCCTTTACTGAGCTGGCACCAGACGCAAGGTACTCTGCGCCGGAATCACCCCCATCTGCGCCTTCTGGTACTGCCCCTGCACATACCCTTCGGCCTGATCCGCAAAATGCCTGTCGAACGGCACGCCACTCTGCCCGACCGGGTTGGTGGTCAGCGCCTGCCCGGCATCGGAAAAGTCGACCAGCCGCCGCGTCGACGGCCCATAGGTCACCGGCCATGGCGCCGGGCCGATCTTCGCCGAGAGGTTGTTCGGCACTTCATGGGTGCCCGGTGCGGCGAACGGGCCGACGTTGAACAGCAGGTTCAGCGGCTTTTTGACCCCCAGCGGGTGGTTGTGGGTCAGGGTATGGGCCTTGCCCCACTGCCAACTGGCCGGGTCGTTGCCCAGGGTTTCCCGCAGGTGCTTCAAGGTGTTCTGCCACGCCATGCGCACCACGGCGTTACGGTCGGTGCGCTGGTTGGCTCCGCGGGTGTTCCACCACGGCGAATCGGCATCCGCCGCCAGGCGCGGCAGGGCGGCGTCGATGGCGCGGGTGCTGATAAGTACCGGGAACCAGGTGTCGCCCAGCTCGTCATGCAGGGCCGCGAATGCCAGCTCGTAGAGGAACTGGTTGAACAGCGTGGCACTGGTCGAGTCGAGCGGGTAGTCGCCGCTCCAGGCTGCCAGTTGCTCGACCAGCTCCTTCTCTTCGTCCCCTTCGGCCACTGCGCGTAGCGTTGCCAGCAGTGGTGCAAGGGTGCGCGGGCCATAGTCGCTGGCAGTGTCCAACTGCAGCGCCTGGCTATTTTGGGTATCCCACTTCACATCGGGGTTGGCCAAGTGGCGATCGAGCTGGCGGCCTCGGTCCGGCAGGTTGTAGTAACCGGGTATCGGCACTGCCGCCGGAGGCTGGTAGTTGGCCGAGACAATGTAGCCGCGTGCCGGGTTCTCCTGCTGGGGGTTGACGCTGAAGGGGTAGAAGCCGAGCTTGTCCGCCTGCGCACTGGCACCATCGAGGATGAACACGGGGTCGACGCCGTCGGGGCGGATCGGCAACTGCGCCGCCGCCCACCAGCCGATATCGCCACGGGCATTGGCCCAGACCAGGTTCAGCCCTGGCGCATGCACCTTGGCCGCAGCCTCGCGCATCTTGCCCAGGGTATCCGCGCGGTTGAGATGGTAGAAACCGTCGAGGAGCGGGTTTTCGGTTTCCAGGAACGCCCACCACATGGCGATTGGCGTGGGCCCGGCAGTGGCACCCAGCACGTCGTTGACGATCGGGCCATGGGGCGACCGGCGGAGGCTGAGGGTGACCGGTGCTTCGCCTTTAACGGCAATCTGCTGCTCGGTCTTTTCCAGCGCCTGCCATTTGCCATCGACCATCACCTGGTTGGCGTCGGCAGGGTTGGTGTGCTCGGCGATCAGGTCGACGTCGTCATTCTGGAACATGGTCAGGCTCCAGCCGAAGTCGCGGTTGTGGCCGAGCAGGGCGAACGGGTTGAGCGCCTGGAAGTAGCCATACAGGTTGAAGCCCGGCGCCGACAGCTCGGCCTCGTACCACACCGCCGGCACCGCAAAACCGATGTGCGGGTCGCCGGCCAGCAGCGGCCTGCCGCTGCGGGTGCGGCTGCCGGCCACGGCCCAGGCGTTGCTGCCCTCGAATTGAGGGATGCCCGCATCGCCCAGCACGTCATGGCTGAGGCGGGCGAGGGCCTCCAGGCTTTGCCAGTCGGCAGCGGCCAGCGGTGTACCCAAGGCACCCTCGGGCTGCCAGGCGAGATCGAAGATGTTCAGGTACTCAGGGCCCAGCTGGTCGCGGATATAGGTAAGCGCGGGTTCGGTGCGAAACGCGGCGGCGAAGCTGTAGGCCAGGTAGCCGGCGATGCTCAGGGTGTCTTCGGCGCTGAAGGGGCGTGGGGTGATGCCGAGCAGGTCGAACTCCACGGGTTTTGGGTGGCTGGCCTGCCAGCTGTTCACCCCGTCGAGGTAGGCCTGCAGGGCTTGCCAGGCGGGTGACTGGCGGTTCTGACGCTTGGCCATCAGTGCTGCCTGTTCGCGAATGCGCAGGCTGCGGAACAGGGTGTCGGTGGGCAGCAGCTTGTCGCCCAGTACCTCGGCCAGCTCGCCCCGGGCCAGGCGCCGCAGGATCTCCATCTGGAACAGCCGGTCCTGGGCATGCACGTAACCGAGAGCACGATACAGGTCCGGCTCGCTCTGCGCCTGCAGGTGCGGCACCCCACGGGCGTCGTAGCGCACGTTGACCGGCGCCTGCAGGCCGGCGATGGCCACCTCGCCCTCGCGTTGCGGCAGCTTGCCCTGCACATACCAGTATCCGGCGCCGGCGGCCACGGCAACCATCACGGCCAACAGGGTCAAGCTGCGCTTCATGCAGGCTCCTTGTGCGTTCAAGCGAAAAATGTGGTCCGATGATCGGCGGATTCGCGACCAGAGCATAGCCCCAGGAAGGAGTTTCCATGTCCCTCAGCGAAAAACAGAAAATGCTTACAGGCCAGCTCTATCACGCTGGCTGCCCCGAGCTGCAGGCCGAGCAGATCGCCAACAAGCACTGGATGCACCGCTACAACAGCAGTGTCGAATTGCTCAACGACGCACGTCATGGGCTCTTGGTAGAGCACTTTGGCCAGGTCGGCGAAGGCGCGGTGATCCGCCCGCCGTTTTATTGCGACTATGGCTACAACATCAGCGTCGGCCGCAACACCTTCATGAATTTCAACTGCGTGATCCTCGATGTGCTGCCGGTGCATATCGGTGATGATTGCCAGATCGGCCCCAACGTGCAGATCTATACCGCCGACCACCCGCTCGACCCCGAGGTGCGCCGCACAGGGCTGGAGAGTGGCCGGCCGGTGACCATCGGCAACAACGTGTGGATCGGCGGCGCGGCGATCATCCTGCCGGGGGTGACCATTGGTGATAACGCCGTGGTGGGTGCCGGTAGTGTGGTGACTCGGGATGTGCCGGCGGGGGTGACGGTTGTAGGTAGCCCGGCGCGGGTGCGTGGTTGATATGAAAAAGCCCTGCGGTGTTGGCCGCAGGGCTTAGGGTCAGGCGGCTTTGAAGCCGGGTTTGCCGTTGGCGGCGCGCCATTCTTTAATACGGTTGACGACGCCTTGCGGGCTGACATCTGCCCCATCTGGGGGGTAATAAATCACGTCTGACCCGTCAGGGTGCTCGGTCAACTTCTCGAAAAGAAGAACAATATCAATCCGGTGCTTTTCCAGCTCAGCACCCTTGAGGCCCGTCCGATCCGCATATAGATCCGACACCAATGCGAGAAACTCAGGCTCTGTGTACTCCGTCAAACTCTGTTTCAACGTCATTGATTGTTTCCTCTGTGATGGTTTATGTGGACTTGGGGAGTCATGAACACGAGATTATCGAAGTCGTACACTGCGCCACCCTTTGCAATTTCGTGCTTGTGGTGAATCTCTAACTTGACTCGCTTTCCTACTCGCTGGTCGCGCTTGGCGAATGGCGCTAGCCCTCTACGCATGTCGTCGAGGATTGCGGGCATGATGTGGCGACTGAATACCTCATCTGTCGCAATCTCCATCCAGATTGCCTCCTTTAGCCTATCGAATCTGGCAAACCTCCGCCCCCTGAGCCTTTCCGCAATCTTTGCTGGAATCGGCGCGCCCGCCGCAGTAGTGGCTGCATCCAGAACCCTGTCTGGTGTGATAACGCCGTTGCCGCTTGCAACCCCTGGTAAATTCCGTGGGTTGCGCAACATCACATAAATCGGCGCCAGCCCCGAGTCTGCCGGGAAGATGATGACGTAGTCGTCGATCTGCAGTTCGGGCAGTTCAGGGAGCGTACGGATATCCGGATCCGGCGGGACGATGATAGGGCCCGGAAGGTGCTTCTGCAGATCCTCGACGATAGGGGAGCCAGGGATGACCGTACCGTTCTCGCCGGTGGCAGACAGCGTCGAGGGCGGCGTCGCCGGGTGCCAAAATAGCGTTGCGCCACCTGGGCCTTCGGCGGTAAATCTGTACGCGCCTTGGGCTGCGTCCCACTGTGCCTGGCGTACGCGCACATCGCGCAGAAGGGCGCTGCCATCCGTGGCTGCCAAGTACACCTCCGTCTGCTTGCCCTGAGGGACAGCGTCCATCCGCAAGGGCAGCTCAAGCGTCTGACCAGCTTTGCGGTTTGCTTCGAGGGTAAGGTCCGCGCCGGGACTCATCAGGGCGAGCGGGACGGTCACCCCCATGCGCTCACCATCGCCCAGACGAGCTGAATACAGCATCAGAGGAACATACCTGGCGACCGCCAGGAGCCCACCGGTGAGCAGACGTTGGGCGCCTTTGCCGAGTGCTTCGCCAAAGTCGAGCCAGATCGGTTCGAAATGGGCTATGCCACCGCGTGAGGTCGCCAGGATCAGCGGGTGGTGGATACTGGCTACCCAGGCGTTGAACGTTACAGGTGTATTGCCAGGAGTACGGCCAGACAAGACGGCCAGCGAAGTCTGCTCGTCGAAAACGGTGGCGACGGTGTTGTCTGTTTGTGCCAGTAACCGCATCACCTCCGTACTTTCAGCGGGCGATGTCTGGGTATGGGCGGCAATTTGGGCTTGTAGCTGTGCCTGCACGTTTAGCAATGCCGCTTTGCGGTCTGCGGAACCTTCTGGCGCGTGGTACTGGAGCGCGGAATCGATCCAGGTAGCTTGCGACGCCAAGTGGCCTTGACTCAGGTTCATGCTGGAGTAGGTTGAGGCAAGCTGCTCGCGCGCCTTGAGCAGGTCGGACGTTTCCCGTTCTAGCTCGCGGCTATGCTCGAGTGCTGCTTGCGGGGCAACGCTTTCTTGCTGATGGCGCTCGAAGGCCGTCAGCATCGCTTTCAACGCGCTGCTGGCTTGCAGGAACGCCTGGCTGGCTGTGCCCAGTTGAGCAAGGGCCTGATGGTACTGTTGGAGCGTCCGGTCAATATCCTGATCATGACTTTCCCTCATCCTGAGAGTGGACAAGGTGCTCTGCAGCTGTTGTTGGCGTTGGGCCAACTCGCCGCTTACCTGCTCCAGGTACTTCACGTCGAACGCCGCTCGGTAAGAGTCGAGCCACGCTTGCTGAGGGTCTGCTGGAGCGTTTGGTTTTCGGGCTACAGCCAGGAATTCATGAAGGTTGCGATTTACCGGGTCACCGCCGAAGAAGCTGTAAGCCTGATCACGCGTTGCTTGCAGGCGTGTAGCGAACAATGCCTGAAGCTCATTGATGGCAGCGATGGTGCGTTCTGTCGCCTGGATTTCGCCAAGACCATTCAGCGAGCCCGCTTGATCACGTAAGGCCTGGTCGAGGTCTTGCTGTAACGTGGCGAGGCGCTGTTCATGCGCCTTTTGAACGCCTAACTTGCCGTTTTCGGTCTGTACGATCAGGTCGATATCCAGGCGCCCAGGCTCGAAAACGGATACCAGTTGAAACGATGCACCGGGGTGGGTGCCCCAAAGTTGAGGGCCGACGGGAAGACGGGTGCTGTCTACATAGCTGTTGGGAAGCTCGGTGGAACCTTGTGACATACAGTTTCTCCATTGATCTGTATGTCGCTACGGTAAAAATCCTCCCTCGGGCTGAAGCTGTAGATATCTATCGGGTAGCCACTAACTACCAGGGGCAGTAACACCCTATGGCCAATGTATTGCTGGCCTGCACCGGCCGGTCTTCAAGCAAGGCCTTGATGATGGGTTCCACAAAGCTGTTGCTGGCATTGCACACGGCGCCTTCGCTGTAGGGGCCGAAGTAGGCCAGGTGGCCTTGCCGGTCCCAGATGGCCACGGCCGGGGAGGCGGGCAGGTGTTCGCTGCCGGGCAGGCTGGCGAGTGGCTTGAGGGCGGTGAGGTTGGCGGGCAGCTGGCCGTGGCTGTCGGGCTTTTGCAGCACGTGGAAGGTCACACCCTGGCTGGCGAACTGGCTGACCAGGTCGCCCAGGTGCTGCTGGTTGCCGACGTTGCACGGGCAGGCCGGGTCCCAGAAATGCACTACCCTGATCGGGCCGGGGCCGGCCAGCTCGGGGGGCAACTGCAGCTGGCTGCCGTCGAACAGCGTGGCTTGATTGTCGAACGGGCGCAGGTAGCGGGCCTGGAACGTGGTGTAGGCCTGCCAGAGGATGGTCAGGCCGACCAGAAGGGCGATTGCCATGCACAGCGGTTTGATGATCCGAGTCTTCATGAAGTTTCCGCGGCCCCCTGTAGGAGCGGCCTTGTGTCGCGAAAGGGGTGCGAAGCGCCCCCAGGATGTGTGCATCAAGCTGATATTGCTGGGGCCGCTTTGCGGCCCTATCGCGACACAAGGCCGCTCCTACAAGTTCGAAGGTGAGCAAGCTTGCCACGACGCCAGCCAGAGCTGAATATCCCAGATCAATACTTGCTTCACTGTGGATGTACCCGATGCCCGCTGCCTTTCACCCAGACCTCCTGCGCACCAGCCTGGCGCCGCTGACCGCTCGCCAGCCGTTGTCGGCGCAGGCGCAGGACTACCAGCGCTTCTATGGCCTGAACCTGTCGGCCCACAGCTGGCTGGGCGGCTTCCAGGCCGCAGGCTTCGAGCTGGTCGGGCAGGCCTGGCTACCCGACCAGCCGAGCGCGACGCTGTTCCTGCTGCACGGCTATTACGACCATATGGGCCTCTACAGGCATGTGATCGATTGGGCGCTCAAACAGGAGTTCGCCGTGATCAGTTGCGACCTGCCCGGCCACGGCCTGTCCAGCGGCGAGCGAGCCAGCATCAGTGATTTCGCGGTGTACCAGCAGGTGCTGGAGGCTTTGTTCGAGCAGGCGCGCACGCTGCAACTGCCGCGCCCGTGGCACCTATGCGGTCAAAGCACCGGTGGCGCCATCGCCGTGGACCACCTGTTGTACCAAGGCGCGCGCAGCCCCATCGATGGCCAGGTCATCCTGTTGGCACCGCTGGTGCGGCCCTGTGCCTGGCGCTGGTCGAAGCTGAGCTATCGTGTGTTGCGTCACTTCGTGAATGGCATCGAGCGGCGCTTCAGCGAGAACACCAATGACCCGACCTTCCTGCCGTTCCTCGAAGCCGACCCGCTGCAACCGCGCCGCCTGCCTACAGCTTGGGTGGGCGCCTTGATTGCCTGGGTCAAACGCATCGAGGCCGCGCCGCGCAGCACGCGGCGGCCGTTGATCGTGCAAGGAGAAGCGGATGGCACAGTGGACTGGCAGTACAACCTCGAAGTACTCAAGGCCAAGTTTGCCGAGCCGCAGATTCTGATGCTGCCCGAGGCCCGTCACCACCTGGCCAACGAGCTGCCGGGCATTCGCCAGCGCTACTTCGACTTCATCGACCAGCGCCTGGGCTGATCACTTAAGGTCGCTGCTACTCTGGCCAACTGCCAGGCCTGCGCGAACGGCGGCCAAGGCGGCCTGGTAGTAAGCCTTGCCGTCTGGCGACTCGGCAAAGGTAGCGAACTCTTCCAGCTCGGCATCGGACAGGTCGCGATAGACATACAGCAGGGTGTTGTTGAGGTCTTCGCCGATCTGGCCCATCAGGCGCTGGCGCTGGCCGTCGAGCAGGTTCTGGGCCTGACCGCCGCCGAACAGGCCGGGGATCATCGAGCTGAGGCTGTCGGCCGCCACGCCGGCAATGGCCAGGCTCACTTCGGCACCGGCTTCGCGCGCCGGCAGGGCCTGGGCCAGATGCCCGATTATCAGCAGGCGATCATCGCTGGCCTGGATCTTCGGCAAGCCCTTGGCATTCTTGGCCAGTTCGTCCTTGCGTGTGGCCTTGAGCTCCGCAGCCACCACCTTGCGCCCCAGCGGCGACCGGAAGAACGCCAGAGCCGGAGCCGGGTTGGCCAAGGTTGCGCGCAGCTGCGCCTGGGCGCGACGGTCCACCGCCTGGGCCTGGAAGCGCTGGTTGCTGTTGTTTACCAGCGCCTGGTACACGGCGGGTGGCAAACTGTTGCGGTAGCGTTCCTGGGCAGCGGTCAGGGCATCATTGAAATGGGCGCGCTGGTCGGGCCAGCCGGCGGCCTTGTACAGTTGATCCAGGTTGTCTGCCCAGACAGGCACGGTGCAGATCATCAGCAGAATCAGGGAAAACAGACGGCGCATTCAGGACTCCTGTCGGCAGGTGGCTATTGTCCGTGGCCGGGCGCCGGTTTGTCGAGATATCCGCGTGCTTCTCGGCCAAGTGGCGCTGTGCGCCGGCATGGCTAATGGATATGATGCGCGCCATGCACATCTCCCCTGAACACCCGATGCTTGCGGCCGTCGTCGACGATCTGGCCACCCATGGCTGGTCCCAGCAGGCGCTTTTCCTGCCCGCCGACCTGGTGCGTGCGCTCGCGGCCGAGTGTCGGCGCCGTGATGCCGAAGGCGAACTCAACCCTGCAGGGGTTGGGCGCGGTGCTGCCCAGGAGGTGCGCGAGGCCATTCGCGGCGACCAGATCCAGTGGATCGACCCCGGCCAGGCCGAGGCCTGCGACCAGTACCTGAGCGCCATGGACCAGCTGCGCCAGGCCATCAACCAGGGCCTGTTCCTTGGCCTGGAAGACTTCGAGTGCCATTTTGCCTTGTACCCGCCAGGGGCGTTCTATCGCCGGCACCTGGACCGCTTCCGCGATGATGACCGGCGCATGGTGTCGGCAGTCCTGTACCTGAATGAAGGCTGGCAGCCGCAGGACGGTGGCCAGTTGCGCATGTTCCTGGCGGACGGTGTCGAGCATGATGTCGAGCCGGTGGCGGGCTGCCTGGTGGTGTTCCTGTCGGGCGAGGTGCCCCATGAGGTGCTGCCGGCAGGGCGTGAGCGGCTTTCGTTGACCGGCTGGTTCCGGCGCCGTGGCAATGACCCCTTCTGACCTGCCCAAGGTGCTGGTCAGCGCCTGCCTGCTGGGGCAGCCAGTGCGCTATGACGGCCGCGCCAGTGGCCACCCCGACCTGTTGCAGCGCTGGCAGGCCGAAGGGCGCGTGGTGCCGTTGTGCCCGGAAGTGGCGGGTGGCTTGCCGACCCCACGGCCGCCTGCAGAGATACCGGGCGGGCAGGGTGGGGAGGTGCTCGACGGTGGCGCGCAGGTGCTGACGGTGACGGGCGAGGATGTCAGCGCCGAGTTCCTGGCTGGGGCGCAACGGGCGCTGGAGTTGGTGCACCGGCATGGCATTCGTGTGGCCGTGCTGAAGGCTGGAAGCCCTTCGTGTGGCAACCGGTTGACCTATGACGGCACGTTCAGTGGTGTGAAGGTGGCCGGGGAAGGGGTGACCACGGCATTGCTGCGGCGGGCGGGGGTGCTGGTGTTCAGCGAGCTGGAGCTGGACGAGGCACAGCAGGCTCTGGCCGGGCTTTCAGCTTAAGCCTGTTCCGGCCCCTTTCGCGGGTGAACCCGCTCCCACAGGGACATCACAAGCGTTGAGGGCTGTGGAGAACTTGTGGGAGCGGGTTCACCCGCGAAGAGGCCGGTACAGGCAGCAAAAATCCTATTGCCCGGCCGCAGTCTCAGGCACACCCTTGAACCACTTTTGCTCAAGTTCGGCAGTCCGCCCGCTGTCCTTGAGCCGCTGCAGTGCATTGTTCACCGCACTCTCGAACGCCGGGTTGTCCTTCTGGAACGGGATTACCAGCTGCTTCTCGCCAAACGGCAGGCTCACATCGAGCGGGCTGTCACCTTTGGGTGATTCGCTCGACGGGGTCAGTGCGATGTCGTACTTGCCACTCTCGACACCGGGCAGTACCTCTGCCGCAGGGGCTTCGATGAACTCGGCGCGCAGGTCCAGTTCCTTGGCCAGCGCCTGGCCGAAGTCGATCTCGAAGCCGCTCAGGTGGTCATTTTCCTTGAATGCGTACGGCGAGTTGTCGGCCTGTACGGCAATGCGCAGTTCGCCCCGGTCGGCAATTTCGTCAATCAGCTCGGCCTGAGCCAATGGCGTGATCAGTACCGCCAGCATTACTCCTATGATCGAACGCATTAAAGCCCCTTTTCTCTTTGGCAGATGAATAACCTTCGCCACGGCTTTCTTCCTCGCCGTGGTCGAGCGCAGCCTATGACCTTGAAGCCTCGGCATTGTTTAACCCTGATTGAAATATTTCTGCCTGACGATGTGAACATCTGGGCAAACATATCAACTAAGGTGAACCACCGCCGCCACCGGAATACTGGCGGCGGTCAATAAGTGAATCACAGGAGAAGTGAATGAACAGCCTATTTTCGCGTGCTGCCGTTGCTGGTCTGTTGATGGGAGCGTCAATGTTCGCCAGTGCCGCAGATGCCCTGAAGAGCCAGGAGCCGCCCAAGGATGCCAAGGTCTTCATCGTTTCCCCCGCCGATGGCGCCACGGTCGACAAAACCTTCACCGTCAAGTTCGGCATCGAGGGCATGGCACTCAAGCCTGCGGGTGACAGCACCCCGCACACCGGCCACCACCACCTGCTGGTGGATGTGGATAAAGAGCCGGTGGCCGACATGGCCCTGCCGGCCAGCCTGATGCCACAGGCCGGCACCGCGTTGCCGGACGGCCCGCAAGTACTGCACTTCGGCAAGGCGCAGACCGAAACCAGCATTACCCTGACCCCAGGCAAGCACACCCTGCAGCTGGTGCTGGGTGACCAGTATCACGTGCCGTTCAAGCCGAGCGTCGTGTCGCAGAAGATTACTGTCGACGTGAAATAGGGGTTGAGCTCTTCGCGGGCAAGCCCGCGAAGCAAGCGACACCAATGTCACAGGCAAAAAAAGGGAGGCCACCGGGGCCTCCCTTTTTCATGCCGCCAGCGAACTTAGAACAGGACGCGGGAACGGATGGTGCCCTTGACCTGTTGCAGCTTCTCTTGCGCCAGGTCGGAGTACTCGGCGTCAACGTCGATCACCACATAACCGACTTTCTCGTTGGTCTGCAGGAACTGACCGGAGATGTTGATGCCGTTCTCGGCGAAGACCTTGTTGATCTCGCTGAGCACGCCCGGGATGTTTTCGTGGATGTGCAGCAGACGGTGCTTGCCTGGGTGCGCCGGCAGGGCCACTTCCGGGAAGTTGACCGAGGATACCGAGGTACCGTTGTCGCTGTACTTGACCAGCTTCTCGGCCACTTCCAGGCCGATGTTGGCCTGGGCTTCGGCAGTGGAACCACCGATGTGCGGGGTCAGAATCACGTTGTCCAGGCCACGCAGCGGGCTTTCGAACTGCTCGTCGTTGGAGCGCGGCTCCACCGGGAACACGTCGATGGCGGCGCCGATCAGGTGCTGGTCCTTGATGGCGGCGGCCAGGTGGTCCAGCTCGACCACGGTGCCGCGTGCGGCGTTGATCAGGATCGCGCCCTTCTTCATCGCGCGGATTTCCTTCTCGCCGATCATCCACTGGGTGGACGGCAGCTCAGGCACGTGCAGCGAAACGATGTCGGCCAGGCCCAGCAGCTCGTGCAGGCTGGTGACCTGCACGGCGTTGCCCAGTGGCAGCTTGGTCAGCGGGTCGTAGAAATACACCTGCATGCCCATATTCTCGGCCAGGACCGACAGCTGGGTGCCGATCGAGCCGTAACCGACGATACCCAGCTTCTTGCCGCGGATTTCGAAGGAATTGGCCGCGCTCTTGATCCAGCCGCCACGGTGGCAGGAAGCGTTCTTCTCGGGGATGCCGCGCAGCAGCAGGATGGCTTCGGCCAGTACCAGTTCGGCTACCGAACGGGTGTTGGAATATGGCGCGTTGAACACGGCGATACCGCGCTCGCGGGCAGCTTCCAGGTCGACCTGGTTGGTGCCGATGCAGAAGCAGCCAACAGCGACCAGTTTCTTGGCGCAGTCGAAGATCTCTTCGGTCAGCTGGGTGCGCGAACGGATACCGATGAAGTGGGCATCGGCGATCTTTTCCTTCAGCTCGGCTTCCGGCAGCGAACCAGTGAGGTATTCGATGTTGGTGTAGCCGGCGGCCTTGAGGGTATCGACCGCGTTCTGGTGCACACCTTCAAGAAGAAGGAACCGGATCTTGCTCTTGTCGAGAGAAGTCTTGCTCATCTGCGTAAACCTGTATCCCGGAGAAAAAATGGCGAGGGTGATGCCAGGCGCAAAGGCAGCCTTAGCATGAACAGCGGGAGGGCTATGCTAGCATACGCGACACAATCTGAGCTTATCCCGACAGGTGAAGAGTGCTCAGGGTGACTATGAATAAGTCGAGAGTTCCAGCGATGACCCACCCCGCTGTAATTGATGAACTGATGACCCTTGTCGACCCTGGCAAGGTCCTGACCGACGCAGCTTCCCTGGAAGCCTATGGCAAGGACTGGACCAAGCATTACCCACCGGCACCCAGCGCCATCGTCTTTCCCAAGACGGTGGAGCAGGTGCAGGCGATCGTGCGCTGGGCCAACACGCACAAGGTGGCGCTGGTGCCGTCTGGCGGGCGTACCGGGCTTTCTGCAGGCGCCGTGGCGGCCAATGGCGAAGTGGTGGTCGCCTTCGACTACATGAACCAGATTCTCGGCTTCAATGCCTTCGACCGCACCGTGGTCTGCCAGCCAGGGGTGATTACCCGTCAGCTGCAGGCCTACGCCGAAGAACAGGGCTTGTATTACCCGGTGGACTTCGCCTCCAGCGGTTCCAGCCAGATTGGCGGCAATATCGGCACCAATGCCGGTGGAATCAAGGTGATTCGCTACGGCATGACCCGCAACTGGGTGGCCGGGTTGAAAGTGGTGACCGGCAAGGGTGAGCTGCTGGAGCTGAACAAGGACCTGATCAAGAACGCCACCGGCTACGACCTGCGCCAGCTGTTCATCGGTGCCGAAGGTACCCTTGGCTTCGTGGTCGAGGCCACCATGCGTCTGGACCGTGCGCCGCGCAACCTCACCGCGATGGTGCTGGGTACCCCCGATTTCGACTCGATCATGCCTGTGCTGCATGCCTTCCAGGGCAAGCTGGACCTGACTGCCTTCGAGTTCTTCTCCGACAAGGGCCTGGCCAGGATCCTGGCGCGTGGCGACGTGCCGGCGCCGTTCGAGTCCGACTGCCCGTTCTACGCGCTGCTGGAGTTCGAGGCCAGCACCGAGGAGGTGGCCAACGAAGCGCTGGCCACCTTCGAGCACTGCGTCGAACAAGGCTGGGTGCTGGACGGGGTGATGAGCCAGAGCGAGACCCAGCTGAAAAACTTGTGGAAACTGCGCGAGTACCTGTCGGAAACAATCTCGCACTGGACCCCGTACAAGAACGACATTTCTGTCACGGTGTCGAAAGTGCCAGCGTTCCTGCGCGATATAGATGCCATCGTCGCCGAACATTACCCGGATTACGAAGTGGTGTGGTACGGCCACATCGGCGACGGCAACCTGCACCTGAACATCCTCAAGCCCGAGCACATGAGCAAGGACGACTTCTTCGCCTCGTGCACCAAGGTCAACAAGTGGGTGTTCGAGATCGTCGAGCGCTACAACGGCTCGATCTCCGCCGAGCATGGTGTGGGCATGACCAAGCGTGACTACCTGGGCTACAGCCGCTCGCCCGAAGAAATTGCCTGCATGAAGGCAATAAAGGCCGTGTTCGACCCTAACGGCATCATGAATCCGGGTAAGATCTTCGCACCTGAATAGAAAGCAGTATCCAGAGGAGTCGGCCATGAGTTACCAGCATCAGTACGTAGACGGCACACGCATTCACTTCCCGCTGGGCAAGGTGGTGTGCATCGGCCGTAACTATGCCGAGCATGCCAAGGAGCTGGACAATCCGATCCCCACCGAACCGCTGCTGTTCATAAAGCCTGGCAGCTGCGTGGTGCCGGCCGAGGGCGGCTTCAAGATTCCGACGGAACGTGGCTCGGTGCACTATGAGGCGGAAATTGCCGTGCTGCTGGGCAAGCCGCTGTCGACTCACCCGAGCAAGGAAGAGGTGCTGGACGCCATTTCCGGCTATGCACCGGCGCTAGACCTTACCCTGCGTGACGTGCAGGCCAAGCTGAAAGAGAAGGGCCTGCCCTGGGAGCTGGCCAAGTGCTTCGATGGCGCCTGCGTACTGCCGCCGTTCGTGTCGGCCGCCAGCTTCGAGGATGTGACCGACATCCCGGTGCGCCTGACAGTCAACGGCGAAGTTCGCCAAGATGGTAACAGCGCGATGATGCTTAACCCGATCGTGCCGATGATCCAGCACATGGCCGCGCATTTCTCGCTGCAGGCGGGGGATGTGATCCTTACCGGTACCCCGGCGGGTGTGGGGCCGTTCAATGTCGGTGATGAACTGGTGCTGGAGTTGCCGGGTGTGAGCCGCTTCGAAAGCCGGGTGCTCTGACTCGAGACCGCGTCGCCTTCTTCGCGGGTAAACCCGCTCCCACAGGTACTGCGCAACCCTCAAGGGCGACGCTATGCCTGTGGGAGCGGGTTTACCCGCGAAGAGGCCGGTCCTGTTTACCGATTTTTCACACCTGATCCGGATAATGCGCGAATCTACGCCCATTTCCCCAGGACCCCCGCATGCCATCTCCCTCCAGCGCCCCGGCAACCCCCAAGCGTCGTTTCTTCCTGCGCTGGCCCTTCGGCCTGGCCGCGGCGGCGGTAATCGGCTATGGCGTGGCCGTGGCCATGCACTGGGATGACCGCGGCGCGCTGTGGGTCAAGGAAAGCTTCGAAAGCACCGCCGAACGCAGCGAAAGCGTATGGCTGCCGGACTACCAGGTCGACATCGATGCCAAGCCGCTGCCGGGCATGGACGACGATGAAGCTTCGGATGTTGCCTTCAACCCGCGTACCCGCACCCTGTTCGCAGTCATGGGCAAGAACCCGATCCTGGTCGAACTGAGCCTGGATGGCGATGTGCTGCGCAAGATCCCCCTCAACGGCTGGAACAACCCGGAAGGCGTCGCCGTGCTGGAGGACGGCTACCTGGCAATCACCGATGAGCGCCTGCACGACCTGACCGTGGTCAAGGTGGATGCGCAAACCACCTCGTTGAACCATGATGATTTCCAGAACCACGACCTGGGCCCGTCGGTGAAGAGCAACAAGGGCTTCGAGGCGGTGGCCTGGGACCCGCTGCGCCAGCGCCTGGTAATCGGCGAGGAGCGCCCGCCCCGGCTGTATACCTGGAAAACCGACGGTCGCAGCCCGCTCACGGGTGAAAAACAGCTTTTGCCCAGTGATGAACTGGACCTGCGCAACCTCTCGGCGCTTGGCGTGGATCCGCGTACCGGCCACTTGTTGGTGCTGTCGTCCGACTCCAACATGCTTCTGGAACTGGACGAGCAGGGCCAGCAAGTCAGTTTCATGACCCTGCTCGGCGGTTTCAACGGCCTGCAGCACACCATCCCGCGTGCCGAAGGGGTGGCCATGGACGACAAGGGCAACCTGTACATGGTCAGCGAGCCGGCACTGTTCTATCGCTTCAGCAAAAACTGACCCAAACATCCGACTTTTCGGATGCTGGCATTAAGCTTTACTTCAGTTGTTCGTGATTAGATTCGTCACCCCTGTGTCGAGTCTTCCCTCATGCGCCGTTTTGTTCGTCCGTTCCCTGTTCTGGTCGTTATCGGCCTGATCCTGCTCGGCTTGGCCGGGCAGGAGTTTCGCCTGTTCGAGCGTGGCTGGTTCAACCTCAAGGCCTGGTGGCAGCCAGCCGAGCAAAGCATCGGCCTGGACCGTTACCGGGTGGTGGTGGAGGCGCAGCCGATCGAGGGGCTGGATGACGACATCTCGGCGCTGACCTACGACCCCGACCGCAAGACTCTGTTTACCGTTACCAATGCTCGCTCGGAGCTGATCGAGCTGTCGCTGGACGGGCGCATCCTGCGCCGAGTGCCGCTGACCGGCTTCGGCGACCCGGAAGCCGTGGAGTACGTCGGGCCCAACAGCTATGTGATCACCGACGAGCGTCAGCAGCGGCTGATTCGCGTGCGCCTGGAGGACGACACGATGTTCCTCGATGCCGGCGATGCCGAGCAGCTGACCCTGGGCATTGGCCTGAACGGCAACAAGGGTTTCGAGGGGCTGGCTTACGATTCGGCGGGTAAGCGCCTGTTCGTGGCCAAGGAGCGTGACCCAATGCTGATCTACGAGGTGCATGGCTTCCCGCACGACAATCCTGAGCAGCCCTATGCAGTGCATGTGGTGCAGGACCGCAAGCGCGATTCGAGGCTGTTCGTGCGGGACCTGTCGAGCTTGCAGTTCGATGAGCGCAGCGGGCACCTGCTGGCGCTGTCGGACGAGTCGCGGCTGGTGCTGGAGCTTGATGTGGAGGGCCGGCCGCTGAGTACCTTGTCGTTACGCAAGGGGTTCCAGGGGTTGCAGGCGACGGTGCCGCAGGCGGAGGGGATTGCGATGGATGAGGCGGGGACCATCTATCTGGTCAGTGAGCCGAACCTGTTCTATGTGTTCAAACAGCCAGCGGAGTGAGTGCCTGTGAGGGCCTGTTCGCGGGCATGCCCGCTCCCACAGGTACGCCACAGGTTTCGGACCCTGCGCAACACCTGTGGGAGATTCTATGGTTTTCAGCAAGCCAGTTTCGCGCCTTTAGTGACGTATTCGCCCTGATTTTTCATCAGGGCGAATGCCACCCGCGCGAGCTTTCTTGCCAGGATTACCAACGCTTGGGTTGTTGCTTTACCACTGCTCCGATGCTGTTCGTAAAGCCCTTTCCAGGCTGCCGATCTGCTGGCCGCCATCGCAGCGTTGTGCAATAAGCGACGAATTTCTGAACAACCTCGCTTGGTGAGGCGACGTCGCCCATTCTTCTGTCCGGAATCACTGACTCGTAAATCCATTCCTAGGAATGCAATGTACGAGTCACTGCTTTTGAACTCGCCCCTTGTAAAAGCCATCACCAATGCTGCGGCGGTGAGAAAACCAATGCCCTCTACTGCCTGGCAGCGAGCGACTTGTTCCTGCAGCCCAGCGTCTCGCAGTACTTCTTTAATCTTCTTTTGAATCAACTGATCCAGCCGATCTATCGACTTCACAAAAGTTTCGAAGGCGGCTTTCAAAAGGCTTTCGTTAGCCCAGCTCTGAGTCATTGCAGTACGAGCAGTCACCAAGGCGGCTCTGCGTCGCAAGAGGCTCTGAAGCTTGCCGTAGACAGCGGGAGGCGGGCTCCAAGGGCGAAGGTCCTCGCCTTCATTTTTTAAAAAACGGGACAGCAACCGAGCATCGGAGGGGTCGGTTTTAACCCGTCCCCCAACACTCTTCCGGTAGTTGCTCAATTGAAAACCATCGATGACATAGACCTCGAAGCCTAGGCTGTGGGCCAATTCAACCAGGTCCAAGTGATAGACGTTGGTCGCCTCAACAGCGATAGCGGTGTTGAGGGGTTGTTGCTTGAGCCACCTTCTGATCTCGAGTTTGGAGTTTTTGAGCCTGATGATCTCGTCGCGATCATCGTGGTGGATAACCAGCTCAGCTTTCGCGACATCCGCACCCACGATCAACTTACCTACCTGCATTGCCATGGGCCGCTCCTCACGTTATGGTTTTTCGGCTTGAAGGGGTTTCACCAAGAGGCGCTGGCTTGTTTCTATCGTCGCTTGCAAACGATGCATTCTTTATCGGCGCTTTGGTGGAAGGGGTGGGGCGATGTCTCCCACGGTCTGTACTGCTGTGAACAGTCAGAATCGGGCATTTAGTCCCACCACCCCTTCAAGTCTAACCATACAAGCGGGCGCGCCCGCGAAGAAGGTTACTCAGCCTTGAGGCTCTTCACGCCCTCAGAGGTACCCAGCAGCAGCAAATCCGCCGGTCGCGCCGCGAACAGGCCGTTGGTCACCACGCCAACAATGGCATTGATCTGCGCTTCCAGCTCCACCGGGTTGGTGATCTGCAGGTTGTGCACATCGAGGATCACGTTGCCGTTGTCGGTAACCACGCCCTCACGGTACACCGGGTCACCGCCCAATTTGACCAGCTGGCGCGCCACGTGGCTGCGGGCCATCGGGATCACTTCGACCGGCAGCGGGAACGCGCCCAGCACCGGTACCAGCTTGCTGGCATCGGCGATGCAGATGAAGGTCTTGGCCACGGCGGCGACGATCTTCTCGCGGGTCAGGGCTGCGCCGCCGCCTTTGATGAGGTTCAGGTGCGCGTCGCTCTCGTCGGCGCCGTCCACGTAGAACTCCAGTTCGCTGACGCTGTTCAGCTCGTAGACCGGGATGCCATGGCCCTTCAGACGCTGGGCAGTGGCTTCGGAGCTGGCGACCGCGCCGTCGAAGGCGGTCTTGTGCTGAGCCAGGGCGTCGATGAAGAAGTTGGCGGTCGAACCGGTGCCGACGCCGACGACGCTCTTTTCATCCAGCTTGGGCAGAATGAAGTCGACAGCGGCCTGGGCGACGGCCTGTTTGAGTTGGTCCTGGGTCATGCGGGCTCCGAGAGGGGCAGGGCGGTTTCGAAAAGAGCCTAGTATAACGGCTCGGGCGGCTTTGCTGTGGTCGCCCGACGTAGCGCTGGGGTAGACTCCCAGCCCTTGTCCCGCGGCCCAGTGATGCATTCCCGATGCTCGAACAGTACGTCAAGAAGATCCTCACCTCGCGCGTCTACGACGTCGCGGTCGAAACCCCGCTGCAGAGCGCCGGGCAGCTGAGCAAGCGCCTGGGCAACCAGATTCTGCTCAAGCGCGAAGACCTGCAGCCGGTGTTCTCGTTCAAGATCCGCGGGGCCTACAACAAGCTGGCCCAACTGACCCCGGAAGAACTGGCCCGTGGCGTGGTCACCGCCTCGGCCGGCAACCACGCCCAGGGCTTGGCCCTGGCTGCGCGCGAGATGGGTATCAAAGCCACTATCGTGATGCCCAAGACCACCCCGGAAATCAAGGTCGAAGGCGTGCGTTCGCGGGGCGGCAAGGTGGTCCTGCATGGCGACTCGTTCCCCGAGGCGCTGGCCTATTCGCTGAAACTGGTCGATGAAAAGGGCTTCGTCTACGTGCACCCCTACGACGACCCGCACACTATCGCCGGGCAGGGCACCGTGGCCATGGAGATCCTGCGCCAGCACCCAGGCCAGCTGGACGCGATCTTCGTGCCGGTGGGTGGCGGTGGCCTGATCGCCGGCATTGCTGCCTACGTGAAATACCTGCGCCCGGAAATCAAGGTGATTGGTGTCGAGCCGGACGACTCCAACTGCCTGCAGGCGGCCATGGCGGCCGGCGAGCGCGTGGTGCTGCCGCAGGTCGGGCTGTTCGCCGACGGTGTGGCGGTGGCGCAGATCGGCCAGCACACCTTCGACATCTGCCGCCATCATGTGGATGAAGTGGTCACCGTCAGTACCGACGAAATCTGCGCGGCTATCAAGGATATCTACGATGATACCCGCTCGATCACCGAACCTGCCGGTGCCTTGGGCGTGGCGGGCATCAAGAAGTACGTCGAGTTGTACGGCGTGACCGGGCAGACCCTGGTGGCCATCGACTCCGGTGCCAACGTCAACTTCGACCGCCTGCGCCATGTGGCCGAGCGTGCCGAGCTGGGTGAAAAGCGCGAAGCGATCATCGCCGTTACCATTCCCGAGCGCCCGGGCAGCTTCAAGGCCTTCTGCGAGGCTATCGGCAAGCGCCAGATCACCGAATTCAACTACCGCAAGCACACCTCCGACGAGGCGCATATCTTCGTCGGCGTGCAGACCCACCCGGAAAACGACCCGCGTGCGGCGCTGGTACAGCAACTGACCGAGCAGGGCTTCCCGGTTACCGACCTGACCGACAACGAGCTGGCCAAGCTGCATATTCGCCATATGGTTGGTGGTCATTCGGCCGGCGCCAGTGACGAGATGGTGCTGCGTTTCGAGTTCCCCGAGCGGCCGGGGGCGCTGTTCAACTTCCTCAACAAGCTGGGCGGGCGCTGGAACATTTCGATGTTCCATTACCGCAACCATGGCGCCGCTGACGGGCGCGTGGTGGCGGGGTTGCAGGTGCCGGAGGACGAGCGCCACCTGGTGCCGGCGGCGCTGGCCAAGATCGGCTACCCGTACTGGGACGAAACCGACAACCCGGCTTACAAGCTGTTCCTGGGCTGAGCGGCTAAGCTGGGGCTGACGGCCCTTTCGCGGGCTTGCCCGCTCCCACAGGTACTGCGCAGGCTTCAGGGCCTGTGATATCCCTGTGGGAGCAGGCAAGCCGGCGAAGAAGCCTGCACAAAATGGCCTGCTTAAGGACAACCGAGACATGGAACACCTGACCACCCTCAAGACCCTGCACATCATCGCCACTGCGCTCCTGCTGCTGGGTGCTCTGGGCCTGGCGCTCTGGACCGTGCGCGCCCGCCGCCAGGGCGATGCCGAGGCTTTCGCCAAGCTGCTGCGTCGGCCGCTGGTGTTCGTCTGGCTGGTGATGGGCCTGTGCCTGGTGAGCATGCCGTTAACCGGCTGGTGGCTGGTGCACCTGGTGGGCTGGCCGCTGGGGCAGGCCTGGGTGCTGGCGTCCAGCGTCATCTATACGCTGGGCGCGTTTGCCGTGTGGTGGCTGCTGGTGCGGTTGAACCGGCTGCGCAAGGCCGAGGTGGTGGGGTTGCGCTTTACCCTGGCACTGGCGGTGTTCAGTGGGGTTTGCTTCCTGTCCATCGCCGGGCTGATGGGAGCCAAGCCGGTCTGACAGCTTTGTGCTGTATGTGCTGGCCTCTTCGCGGGTAAACCCGCTCCTACAGGGTCTGAGCAAGGCTTGAGCGCTGTGCAGTACCTGTGGGAGCGGGTTTACCCGCGAAGAGGCCGGCACAGGAAAACCTCAATCCCGCAGCGAAACCACCGGCCACCCACGCATCTCGGCCTCCGTCCGCAGCTTCGGGTCGGGGTCCACCGCCACCGCATGCGCCACCCGCTGCAACAGCGGCAAATCGTTCATCGAGTCGCTATAGAAATAGCTGTCCTCAAGGTCGAAGCCGTTCTCCAGCATCCAGCGCTCCAGCCGCGTCACCTTGCCTTCACGGAAACACGGTATATCGGTACTACGTCCGGTATAGCGGCCATCACGCGTTTCGCATTCGGTCGCCAGCAACACGCGAACCCCCAGGCGCCGGGCAATCGGTGCGGTGACGAAGCGGTTGGTGGCGGTGATGATCACCAGCTGGTCGCCGGCCTCGCGGTGCTGCTGCAGCAAGCTAAGCGCCTTTGGCAGGATGATCGGCTCGATGCAGTCGCGCATGAAATCATGGTGCCATTCGTCGAGCTGGGATACTGGTGTTGCCGCAAGGATTTCCATGGAAAAGGCCAGGTAGGCCTGCAGGTCCAGGGTCCCATTCAGGTATTCCTGATAGAAGCCATCGTTGCGTCGCTTGTAGGCAACCGGGTCGAGGATGCCGCGCTGGCAAAGGTAGTCACCCCAGGCATGGTCGCTGTCGCCACCGAGGAGGGTATTGTCCAGGTCGAATAAAGCCAGGCGCATCGCGGTCACTCGCATAAGCCACAGGGTAGGTCCGCAGAATACGGAGTTTTCACGCTGCTGCACATAAGCTTGGCGGGCGCGTTGCTGCGCTCGCAAGCTTTGTGGAACAATGCGGTGACATGCGTTTGCGAGGTTGCTGCCGTGATCGACCCGGATGGTTTTCGCCCCAATGTCGGGATCATTCTCACGAATGATGCCGGGCAGGTGCTATGGGCTCGACGGATCAACCAGGATGCCTGGCAGTTTCCCCAGGGTGGCATCAACCCTGACGAGACGCCGGAAGATGCCCTGTACCGCGAGCTGAACGAAGAAGTTGGCCTTGAACGCGATGATGTGGAAATTCTTGCCTGCACCCGTGGCTGGTTGCGTTATCGTTTACCCCAGCGACTGGTGCGTACGCATAGCCAGCCGCTGTGCATCGGCCAGAAGCAGAAATGGTTCCTGCTGCGTCTGGTCAGCAACGAACAACGGGTGCGGATGGACCTGACCGGCAAGCCGGAATTCGACGGCTGGCGTTGGGTCAGCTATTGGTACCCGCTGGGCCAGGTTGTGACATTCAAGCGCGAGGTCTACCGACGCGCCCTGAAAGAGCTAGCACCGCGTCTGCTGACGCGCGACTGACGACGGAGTTCGACCCCGAGCCATGCTCAATACGCTGCGCAAGATCGTCCAGGAAGTAAACTCCGCCAAAGATCTCAAGTCGGCGTTGGGGATCATTGTCTTGCGTGTCAAGGAGGCCATGGGCAGCCAGGTCTGCTCGGTCTACCTGCTCGACCCGGAAACCAACCGCTTCGTGCTGATGGCCACCGAAGGCCTGAACAAGCGTTCCATCGGCAAGGTCAGCATGGCCCCCAACGAAGGCCTGGTCGGCCTGGTCGGTACCCGGGAAGAGCCGCTGAACCTGGAAAACGCTGCCGACCACCCGCGTTACCGCTACTTTGCCGAGACCGGCGAGGAAAAATTCGCCTCCTTCCTCGGTGCACCGATTATCCACCACCGCCGCGTGGTTGGGGTATTGGTCATCCAGCAAAAGGAGCGCCGCCAGTTCGACGAGGGCGAAGAAGCCTTCCTGGTCACCATGAGCGCCCAGCTCGCCGGGGTTATCGCCCACGCCGAGGCTACTGGCTCGATCCGTGGCCTGGGCCGCCAGGGCAAGGGTATTCAGGAAGCGCGCTTCGTCGGCGTACCGGGCTCGCCTGGCGCCGCCGTGGGGCGCGCAGTGGTGATGCTGCCGCCAGCCGATCTGGAAGTGGTGCCGGACAAGACCGTCGATGACATCGACGCCGAACTGAAGCTGTTCCAGAACGCCCTCGAAGGTGTGCGCGACGATATGCGCAAGCTGTCGGCCAAGCTGGCCACCCAGCTGCGCCCGGAGGAGCGTGCACTGTTCGATGTGTACCTGATGATGCTCGAAGACGCGGCTCTGGGCGGTGAGGTGACCGAAGTCATCAAGACCGGCCAGTGGGCCCAGGGCGCACTGCGTCAGGTGGTGGGCGAGCACGTCAACCGCTTCGAGCTGATGGACGATGACTACCTGCGCGAGCGCGCCTCCGACGTCAAGGACCTGGGCCGGCGCCTGCTGGCCTACCTGCAGGAAGCCCGCGCGCAGTCGCTGGTGTATGCCGACAACACCATCCTGGTCAGTGAAGAGCTGACCCCGGCGATGCTCGGCGAAGTGCCGGAAGGCAAGCTGGTCGGCCTGGTCTCGGTACTGGGCTCGGGCAACTCCCACGTCGCCATCCTGGCTCGCGCCATGGGCATCCCCACGGTGATGGGCCTGGTCGATCTGCCTTATTCCAAGGTCGACGGCATCGAGATGATCGTCGACGGCTACAAGGGCGAGGTGTTCACCAACCCCAGCGAAGTGCTGCGCAAGCAGTACAGCGACGTGGTCGAGGAGGAGCGCCAGCTGGCCCAGGGCCTGGATGCCCTGCGCGAACTGCCGTGCGTTACCCCGGACGGCCACCGCATGCCGCTATGGGTCAACACCGGCCTGCTCGCCGATGTGGCCCGTGCCCAGCAGCGCGGCGCCGAAGGGGTGGGGCTGTACCGCACCGAAGTGCCGTTCATGATCAACCAGCGCTTCCCCAGCGAGAAAGAGCAGCTGGCCATTTACCGCGAGCAGCTGGCGGCCTTTCACCCGCTGCCGGTGACCATGCGTACCCTCGACATCGGTGGCGACAAGTCGCTGTCGTACTTCCCGATCAAGGAAGAAAACCCGTTCCTCGGCTGGCGCGGCATTCGCGTCACCCTCGACCACCCGGAAATCTTCCTGGTGCAGACCCGCGCCATGCTCAAGGCCAGCGAGGGGCTGAACAACCTGCGTATCCTGCTGCCGATGATTTCCGGTATCCATGAGCTGGAAGAGGCGCTGCACCTGATCCACCGCGCCTGGGGCGAGGTGCGTGACGAAGGCACCGATGTGCCGATGCCACCGGTTGGCGTGATGGTGGAAATTCCTGCGGCGGTGTACCAGACCAAGGAGCTGGCGCGGCAGGTGGACTTCCTGTCGGTCGGTTCCAACGACCTGACCCAGTACCTGCTGGCGGTGGACCGCAACAACCCGCGGGTCGCCGACCTTTACGACTACCTGCACCCGGCGGTGTTGCAGGCGCTGAACACGGTGGTGCGCGACGCCCATGGCGAAGGCAAGCCGGTGAGTATCTGTGGTGAGATGGCCGGTGACCCGGCAGCGGCGATCCTGTTGATGGCCATGGGCTTCGACAGTCTGTCGATGAACGCCACCAACCTGCCGAAGGTGAAGTGGATGCTGCGTCAGGTGAATATGAGCAAGGCCAAGGAGCTGCTGGTCGAGGCCTTGAGTCATGACAACCCGCAGGTTATCCACAGCTCGCTGCAACTGGCCCTGAAAAACCTTGGGTTGGCGCGGATGATCGGGCCTGGGGCCAATAAAACCCTCTGAGTGTGAGGTGGCCTTTTCCGGCCTCTTCGCGGGTAAACCCGCTCCCACAGGTACAGCGCAGCCTTCAGATGCGGCGCAATCCCTGTGGGAGCGGGTTTACCCGCGAAGAGGCCGGAGCAAGCAACGTCAAATTATCAGGCCAGCAGCTCAACTTCCCCCAAATGCCCACCAAAGGGCCCGAAACTGCGTTCAACCAGTCGCCTTTTCCCCTGATCATCCACAATCAGCACCGTGCTCGCCCGCGTCCCGTAGTTCTGGCTGGCAATGAACACGCTCGACAGCAGCTTCTCGGTCGCCAACCCCACGCCCGTCTCCGGCAACTCGCCCTCCGGCGCAGGTTCGGCATCGGCCAGCAATGCCAGCAAGCGCTGTGGCTCTGGCGTTTCCAGTAACCCTTCCAGCCCACTGCGCGCCTTCACCAGCTTAGGCCAAGGCGTATCCAGCCCGGCATTGGAAAGCCCGTAAACCCCGGCCTCCAGCAAGCGCGGCGCCGCGTCCCGGGCATGCAGATAGCCCAGCTGTCGCCCATCGCCCACCAGCAGGTTGAACCCTGAATATTGCCGGCTGCGGCTGGCCACCTGGTCCAGATAGGCCTCGACCCCCAACTCCCCCTGCAGATACGCCGCCACCAGCTCGCCCCGCGAGCGCGGCCCCAAAGCCTGCGCCGGGTCGCGAATATTGGTCAGCGCCGCGAACCGCCCCTGCGGTCCGACGCCCAGCCAGGTGCCGCCGGCCTCCAGGTCGCGCCCGGCATATACCCCGGGAGCATCCTCCCAGGCCGCCAGGGCCTGGGTGGGGCGGGCATAGAATTCATCGCGGTTGGCCGCCACGATCAGCGGCAGGGCGTGCCCCGGTCGCCAGGCGAATACGATCAGGCACATCGGTAGGGCCTCCGGTTTTTTTCCACTGTACCCACTCCGATGGGGCACTTCCAACCTGACACACAGTTCACTAGAGCCGTGAGCCCGGCTTCCGTTACCATGCCGGATTGATTTCTTGGGGAAGACGAATGGAATTCGTGCTCTATCTGCTGTTGGGTGCCTGCGCCGGTGTGCTGGCCGGGCTGTTCGGCGTGGGCGGCGGTATCATCATCGTGCCGGTGCTGGTGTTCAGCTTCACCTTGCAGGGTTTCGATGCCTCGGTGCTGACCCACCTGGCTGTCGGTACGTCGCTGGCAACCATCGTCTTCACCTCGATCAACGCCGTGCTCGAGCACCATCGCAAGGGCGCGGTGCAATGGCCGATCTTCGCCTGGATGACCCTCGGCATCCTCCTTGGGGCCGGTGTCGGCGCCAAGACCGCCTCGCTGATACAGGGGCCGTTGCTGCAAAAGATCATCGGTGTGTTCGCCCTGGTCATCGCCGCGCAGATGGCCCTGGACCTCAAACCCAAGGCCAGTCGTGGCATCCCCGGCAAGCCCGCGCTGATCAGTGCAGGTGGGGTGATCGGCTGGGCTTCGGCCATTTTCGGCATCGGCGGCGGTTCGCTGACCGTGCCGTTCCTGACCTGGCGCAGCCTGCCCATGCAGCAGGCAGTGGCCACGTCTTCGGCCTGTGGCCTGCCCATTGCCTTGGCCAGTGCCCTGAGTTTCATGCTGCTGGGTTGGCACGAAGAGCACCTGCCGGCCCACAGCCTGGGTTACGTGTACCTGCCGGCGCTGCTCGGCATTGCCGTGACCAGCATGTTTTTCGCCCGCTTCGGCGCGCGCCTGGCGCACAAGCTGTCGCCACGTCTGTTGAAACGCCTGTTCGCAGCCCTGCTGTTCTGTGTCGGCCTCAGCTTTTTGATTTGAATCGAGAGGAAGTTCCATGCTGCCTTACCCGCAGATAGACCCCGTGGCCGTGGCCATCGGGCCGCTGAAAATCCATTGGTACGGCCTGATGTACCTGGTCGGCATCGGCGGTGCCTGGCTGCTCGCATCGCGCCGGCTGAACCGCTTCGACCCCACCTGGACGCGCGAAAAGCTCTCCGACCTGGTGTTCTGGCTGTCGATGGGTGTGATCGTCGGTGGTCGCCTGGGCTACGTGCTGTTCTACGACCTGCACGCCTACCTGGCCAATCCGACGCTGATCTTCGAGGTGTGGAAGGGTGGCATGTCGTTCCACGGCGGTTTCATCGGCGTGATGCTGGCGGCCTTGTGGTTCGGCAAGCGCAACAACAAGTCGTTCTTCGAGCTGATGGACTTCGTCGCGCCGCTGGTGCCGATCGGCCTGGGGGCCGGGCGTATCGGCAACTTCATCAACGCCGAGCTGTGGGGCAAGGCCACCGACGTGCCATGGGCGATGGTCTTCCCACCGTTCAGCGACCCGGCGCAGCTGCCGCGTCACCCATCGCAGCTGTACCAGTTCGCACTCGAAGGTGTGGCGCTGTTCCTGATCCTCTGGGCGTTCTCGCGCAAGCCGCGGCCGACCATGGCGGTATCCGGCATGTTCGCGCTGTTCTATGGCATCTTCCGCTTCATCGTCGAATTCGTCCGCGTACCGGATGCCCAGCTGGGCTACTTGGCCTGGGGTTGGCTGACCATGGGTCAGATTCTGTGCGTGCCGATGATCCTGGCTGGCCTTGGCCTGATCTGGTGGGCTTATAATCGCAAGCCTACGGCGAAACCCGCCTGATTAATCCCACGGCAGGGGCGATCCCCCTGCCGTTTTTGCTACAGGTAAGCCATGAAACAGTATCTGGACCTGGTCCGCGACGTCATCGACAACGGCACGCTGCAGGGCAACCGCACCGGCATCCGCACCATCAGCCTGCCGGGCGCCATGCTGCGTTTCGACTTGCAGAAGGGCTTCCCGGCCATTACCACGCGCAAACTGGCGTTCAAGTCGGCGATCGGCGAAATGGTCGGTTTCCTGCGTGGCGTGAAGAACGCCGGTGAATTCCGCGAACTGGGCTGCAAGGTCTGGGACCAGAACGCCAACGAGAACGCCCAGTGGCTGGCCAACCCGTTCCGCCAGGGCCATGACGACCTGGGCGAGATCTACGGCGTGCAATGGCGCCAGTGGCCGGGCTACAAGCGCATCCCGCTGAGCAACCCGGCGGCCATCGAAATGGCCGAGAAGGCGGGCTTCCGCCGCATCGCCCAGGACGAGGAGGACGGCGTCGCGTTCGTCATCCTGTACAAGGCCATCGACCAGGTGCGCCAGTGCCTGGACACCATCGCCAACGACCCGGGCAGCCGCCGTATCCTGTTCCACGGCTGGAACTGCGCGCAGCTCGACGAGATGGCCTTGCCGCCGTGCCACCTGCTGTACCAGTTCCACCCGAACGTTGAGACCAGGGAAATTTCCCTGACCCTCTACATCCGCTCGAACGACCTGGGCCTGGGTACGCCGTTCAACCTCACCGAAGGCGCGGCGCTGCTGTCGCTGTTCGGCCGCCTGACCGGCTACACCCCGCGCTGGTTCACCTACTTCATCGGCGATGCCCATGTGTATGAGAACCACCTGGACATGCTCAACGAGCAGCTCAAGCGTGAGCCGCTGGAGGCGCCGAAGCTGGTGATCAGCGACCGCGTGCCAGCGTTTGCCGAGACGGGCAAGTACGAGCCGGAGTGGCTGGAGAAGATCGAGCCGAGCGATTTCTGGCTGGAAGGGTATGAGCACCATGCGCCGATGACGGCGCCGATGGCGGTGTGACAGATCTCTATTGCCTGTACCGGCCTCTTCGCGGGTAAACCCGCTCCCACAGGGACCGCACAAAGCTCAGGCCTGTGCAGTACCTGTGGGAGCGGGTTTACCCGCGAAGCTTTTGGCTTAATGCCCGTGGCTTCGCCCTACATGCGAATGCTCGGTTTCCGGCACCGATACCGCCCCGTTCGTCTCCAGTTGCTGCAAGATCGCACACTCCGCCCCTTGCGCATTGCAGCGCCGCCGCAGCTCCACCAACTGCTCCTGCAACGCCACCAATCCATCGATCCGCGCCTGCACATGCTCGATATGCTCGTCGATCAGCGCATTGACGCTGCCGCACGAATCATCGGGGCTGTCGCGCAGGCGTAGCAGGCTGCGGATTTCATCCAGGGTCATGTCCAGGGTGCGGCAGTTGCGGATGAACGTCAGCCGCTCGACGTGGGCCTGGGTGTACAGCCGGTAGTTGCCGTCGCTGCGCGCCGGCTCCGGCAGCAGCTGTTCACGCTCGTAGTAGCGGATGGTTTCCACGGCGCAGTCGGTGGCTTTGGCCAGTTCTCCGATCTTCATCACGAAATTCTCCAGCAAGTGGCTTGACCCTATAGTGGCTACAGGGTGTTCACTTGGCAACAGGCTCAAATTAAGGATGACCCCATGAACCAGCCTGTCAGCCACGAACACAAGCACGATCACCACGCCCACAGCTGCTGTGGCAGCGCTGCTGCGCCAGCCTTGGTCCAGCTGAGCGAAAAGGCCAGCAGCCACGCCCAGTTAAGCCGTTTCCGCATCGAGGCCATGGACTGCCCTACCGAGCAGACCCTGATCCAGGACAAGCTGGGCAAGCTGGCCGGTATCGAGCAGCTGGAGTTCAACCTGATCAACCGTGTGCTCTGCGTGCGCCACACCCTGGGTGGCACTGCTGAAATCGAGCAGGCCATCGACAGCCTGGGCATGAAAGCCGAGCCGCTTGGCGCCGAAGACGATGGCACTGCCAGCGCACCGCAAGTGGCCAAGACCCGCTGGTGGCCGCTGGCGCTGTCCGGTATTGCCGCGATCGCCGCCGAAATCGTGCACTTTGCCGCGCTGGCCCCGGAGTGGGTGGTGGCGGCGCTGGCGCTGGCAGCGATTCTCGGCTGTGGCCTGGGTACCTACAAGAAGGGCTGGATCGCCCTGAAAAACCGCAACCTCAACATCAACGCGCTGATGAGCATTGCCGTGACTGGCGCGGTGCTCATTGGCCAGTGGCCGGAAGCGGCCATGGTGATGGTGCTGTTCACCGTCGCCGAGCTGATCGAAGCCCGCTCGCTGGACCGCGCGCGCAACGCCATTGGCGGCCTGATGCAGCTCACCCCGGACATGGCCACCGTGCGCCAGGCCGATGGCCAATGGCGGGAAGTGGAGGTGCGGGAGGTGGCCATCGGGGCCCTGGTGCGGGTGCGCCCCGGCGAACGCATTGGCCTGGACGGTGAAGTGACCAGCGGGCAATCCACTGTCGATCAGGCGCCGATCACCGGCGAAAGCCTGCCTGTGGAAAAGGCCGTGGGCGACAAGTTGTTCGCCGGCACCATCAACCAGGCAGGGGCGCTGGAGTTCCGCGTTACCGCCGCTGCCGGGCAATCGACTCTGGCGCGGATCATCAAGGCCGTCGAGGAAGCGCAAGGCGTGCGGGCGCCTACCCAGCGTTTCGTCGACCGCTTCTCGCGCATCTACACCCCAGTGGTGTTTGCCATTGCCCTGGCCGTTGCGGTGATACCGCCGCTGTTCATGGCCGGTGCCTGGTTCGACTGGGTCTATCGCGCCCTGGTGCTGCTGGTGGTGGCCTGCCCATGCGCCCTGGTGATCTCGACCCCGGTGACCATCGTCAGCGGCCTGGCTGCCGCCGCGCGCAAGGGCATCCTGATCAAGGGTGGCGTGTACCTGGAAGGCGGGCGCCAGCTGGACTTCCTGGCCCTGGACAAGACCGGCACCATCACCCACGGCAAGCCGGTGCAGACCGACGCCAAGGTACTGGAGCCGCTGTTCGAAGGCCGCGCGCAAGCCCTGGCCGCCAGCCTGGGCGAGCGTTCCGACCACCCGGTCTCCCGCGCCATTGCCCAGTTCGGCAAGGAGCAAGGCCTGGCCTTGAGCGAGGTTGATGACTTCGCCGCCCTGGCCGGGCGCGGTGTGCGCGGTACCATCGCGGGTGAGGTTTACCACTTGGGTAACCACCGTCTGGTCGAGGAGCTGGGGCTGTGCTCGCCCGAGCTCGAGGCCCAGCTGGATGCGCTGGAGCGCCAGGGCAAGACCGTGGTGCTGCTGCTCGACCGCTCCGGCCCGTTGGCGCTGTTCGCGGTGGCCGACACGGTCAAGGAAAGCAGTCGCCAGGCCATCGCCGAGCTGCACGAGCTGGGCATCAAGACTGTCATGCTGACCGGTGACAATCCGCATACCGCCCAGGCCATCGCCACCGTGGTGGGTATCGACCGTGCCGAAGGCAACCTGCTGCCTGCCGACAAGCTCAAGAGCATCGAAACCCTGTACGCCCAGGGCCATCGGGTGGGAATGGTCGGTGACGGTATCAACGACGCCCCGGCGCTGGCCCGCGCCGAGATCGGTTTTGCCATGGCGGCGGCCGGTACCGACACCGCCATCGAGACCGCCGATGTGGCGCTGATGGACGACGACTTGCGGAAAATCCCGGCCTTCGTCAGGCTGTCGCGCCAAAGTGCGGCGATCCTCATGCAGAACATCGTTCTGGCGTTGGGCATCAAGGCGATATTCCTGGCGATCACCTTTGCCGGCATGGCCACCATGTGGATGGCGGTGTTTGCCGACATGGGCGTGAGCCTGCTGGTGGTGTTCAACGGCTTGCGCCTGTTGCGCAGATAGAGGACGTGCATGCTGAGTTCGGAGCTGAAAGCCTTCTACATGGTGGCCCGCCTGGGCAGCATCACCCTGGCGGCGAAGAAGCTCGGCCTCAGCCAGCCCACGGTGACCACGCAGATTCGCAACCTGGAGAGCCAGTACGCGGTGGAGCTGTTCTACCGCGGCGGGCGGCGCCTGGTGCTGAGCGAGGAGGGCGTGCGCCTGCTGCCGATGGTCAAGGCACTGCTGCAGCAGGAGGCCGACATCGAGTTCGAGCTGCGCAACAGTGGCCAGGCTCAGGGCAGCCTGCGCATCGCGGCCACGGCGCCTTACTACATCCTCGACCTGGTGAAGATCTACCGCGAACGCCTGCCGCAGGTGGAAGTGGCGGTGGAAATCGGCAACTCGCAGCAGGTACTGGAGATGCTCGAGGACTACCGGGTGGATATCGCCGCTTCGTCGCAACTGCTGGAAGATGCTCGGCTGGTGCGGCGGGTGCTGGGGACCGACCCGTTGGTGGTGGCGGTGCATCGCAACCACCCGTTGGCACACCGCCAGGCGGTGTCCATTGACGTGGTGGCCGGGCATTGCCTGCTGATGCGCGAGAAGGGCTCGACCACACGCAAGCTGACCGAGCAGATGATGCAAGAGGCCGGGGTGAAGGCCGGGGCGTTGCTGGAGATTGGCAGCCGCGAATCGATCCGCGAGGCGGTGCTGCGCAATATCGGCATCAGCGTGATTGCCCGGCACGAGGTGCCGCACAACCCTGAATTGCGGGTGCTGGCGCTGGAGAACGCGCCGGTGATGCATGAGTACCTGTATTGCCTGAAGGAGCGGCGGCAGGCGCGGTTGCCGGCGGCCTTCCTTGGGGTGGCGCAGGAAGTGGCCGGTTCATAGTTCTAGACCTGTGTTGGCTTCTTCGCGGGTAAACCCGCTCCCACAGGTACTGCACAGCCTTCAGATGCGGCGAGATTCCTGTGGGAGCGGGTTTACCCGCGAAGACCACTACAAAATCTGCCTATACCACTATCACCGGCTTTTGCCCTAAAGCCACAGAACCTTCGCACAGCCTTCCTAGCATGGCCCCCATCTCTTCGATGAGGCCCTGCCATGAACCACACCAACTCCGGCGCACAGATGAAAGTGCGCAACATCCACAAGCGCTTCGGCGCCTTCACGGCGCTGAACGATGTCTCGCTGGACATCGCCGCCGGCGAACTGGTGTGCCTGCTCGGGCCTTCCGGCTGCGGCAAGACCACATTGCTGCGCTGCATCGCCGGCCTGGAGCGCCAGGACCGCGGTACGTTGTACATCGGCGAGCGCGATATCTCCGAGCTGCCACCCCAGGCCCGTGACTACGGCATCCTGTTCCAGTCCTACGCGCTGTTCCCCAACCTCACCGTCGAAGCCAACATCGCCTATGGTCTGACTGGCAGCGGCCGTGAACAGGCCCGCCAGCGAGTGACCGAAATGCTCGAACTGGTGGGCCTGGCCGGCAGCGAGAAGAAATACCCCGGCCAGCTTTCCGGTGGCCAACAGCAGCGAGTGGCCCTGGCCCGCGCGCTGGCACCGTCGCCGTCGTTGCTGCTGCTGGACGAGCCGATGTCGGCGCTGGACGCCCGGGTGCGCGAGCACCTGTGCACCGAACTGCGCCAGCTGCAGCGCCAGCTGGGTATCACCACGCTGATGGTCACCCACAACCAGGACGAGGCCATGCTGATGGCCGACCGCATTGCGGTGATGAACAACGGCCAGGTCGAGCAATACGCCACCCCGCAGGAAATCTACGACCAGCCGGCCACGCCGTTCGTTGCCGAGTTCGTCGGCCAGGGCAACTGGTTGCCGTTCCAGCGCAGCAGTGACAGCCATGCCCAGGTCGGTGGCATGAACATGCGTCTGGCACCAGGTTCGGCCCGACCCAGCAGCGGTCGGCTGTTCTGCCGCCCGGAGGCGATCACGGTCAACCCGGCGGTGCACGAAGAAAACCTGTTCCCGGCCATGGTTCGTGAAATCACCTTCCTCGGTAACCGCTGCCGCATGAGCTTCGAGCTCAAGGCGCTGCCTGGCCATGCACTGCTGGCGGAACTGGCTCCCGAGGCCATGCCGCGGCTGGGCTCGCAGGACATCTGGGTGGCGCTGCCGCCGCAGAGCCTGCAGGTGTTTGCCTGAGATGGCCGCGCCAATGTCCCTGCCGCTGAGCCAGGCCAAGGCCACGCCGCGTGCTGGCGTCGCCCTGGGCGACCGGTTGTTCGTCGTCGGCGGCAAGAGCCTGCTGCTGATCCTTCTGGTGCTGGCGGTGCTGATGCCGCTGCTGGCGATCTTCTGGCGCGGCTTCAGCGCAGAAGCGGGCCAGGGTGGCGGCCTGCTGGCGGCCCGCGAACTGTTCGCCAGTGAAAACTTCCACTGGCTGCTGGGCAACAGCCTGTCGGTGGCCTTCACGGTGGCAGCCATCGTGGTGCCGCTGGCCTACCTGTTCGCCTATGCCCTGCAACGCACGCTGATTCCGGGCAAAGGCCTGTGGCGGGGGATTTCGTTGCTGCCGCTGCTGGCGCCGTCAATGCTGCCGGCCATCGCCCTGGTCTACCTGTTCGGTAACCAGGGGCTGCTGCGCGGGTTGCTCAGCGACAACATCTATGGCTTCTGGGGCATTGTGCTGGGCGAGGCCATCTACACCTTCCCGCATGCCCTGATGATCCTGCTGTCGGCGCTATCGCTGGCCGATGCACGCCTGTTCGACGCAGCGTCCAGCATGGGTGCCGGCCCTTGGCGAGCGTTCACCAGCATCACCTGGCCGGCCACTCGCCAGGCAGTATTCGCGGCGTTCTGCCTGGTATTTACCCTGACCGTCACCGACTTCGGTGTACCGGTCGTGGTCGGCGGCGACTATCAGGTGCTGGCGCTGGAAGCCTACAAGGCGGTGGTCGGCCAGCAGCAGTTCGGCCGCGGCGCGCTGATCGGCATGGTGCTGCTGTTGCCGGCGCTGTTCAGCTTTACCGTCGATGCCTGGCTACGTCGGCGCCAGGGCGAGGCCATGAGCGGCCGTGCCCAGGTGTTCGAGCCCAAGCCGTCGCGGGGCCGTGATGCCTGCTTCCTGGCGATCGTGCTGCTGGTGTGCGCGGCATTGCTGTTGGTGATCGGCATGGCGGTGTATTCGTCGCTGGTCACGTTCTGGCCCTACAACCTGTCGTTGTCGCTGCGTCACTACATGTTCGAGGACACCGCCGGTGGTGGCTGGCTGGCCTACCGCAACAGCGTGACCATGGCCATCGGCACCGCGCTGATCGGCAGCATCGTGATCTTCACCGGCGCCTACCTGATGGAGAAGACCCAGGGCCAACGCCTGCTCAACCAGGCGCTGCGCCTGCTCAGCTTCATCCCCATGGCCGTGCCGGGCCTGGTGCTGGGCCTGGGCTACGTATTCTTCTTCAACCTGAACGGTAACCCGCTGCATGTGTTCTACGGCGGCATGGGGCTGCTGGTGGTGTGCACCATCGCCCACTACCTGACCACCGCGCAGATGACCGCGACCACCGCCCTGCGCCAGCTCGACGGCGAGTTCGAGGCCGCCGCGCTGTCGCTGAAGGCGCCGCTGTACAGGCACTTCCTGCGGGTGACCATGCCGATCTGCCTGCCGGCGCTGCTGGACATCATCCGCTACCTGTTCGTTTCGGCGATGACCACCGTGTCGGCGGCGATCTTTCTGTACAGCCCCGACACCATCCTGGCTGCCGTTGCCGTGCTGAACATGGATGACGCCGGCAATGTCGGTGGTGCCGCCGCCATGTCCACCCTGATCCTGCTGACCAGTGCCGGCGCTTCACTGCTGCTGGCCGCAGCCTCACGCGGCCTGCTGCGCCGCTCCCAAGCCTGGCGCCAACGCGCCGCGACCGTCTGACCTGTAAGGAACCTACCCATGTACAAGCACCTTGCACTTGCTGCTGCCGTTTCCGCCGTGTTCAGCCTGCAGGCTTCGGCCGCTGGCACCCAGCTGACGGTCTACACCGCCCTGGAAGCCGAACAGCTGAAGAGCTACAAGCAGGCCTTCGAGAAGGCCAACCCGGACATCGAAATCAAGTGGGTTCGTGACTCCACCGGCATCATCACCGCCAAGCTGCTGGCCGAGAAAGACCGCCCGCAAGCCGACGCAGTGTGGGGCCTGGCTGCTTCCAGCCTGGCTATCCTCGACCAGAACGGCATGCTCGAAGCCTACGCACCGAAGGACCTGGGCAAGATTGCCGCCAATTACCGCGATGCTGCCAACCCGCCAGCCTGGGTCGGTATGGACGTGTGGGCCGCGACCATCTGCTTCAATACCATCGAGGCCGAGAAGCAGGGCCTGAGCAAGCCGGTGAGCTGGCAGGACCTGACCAAGCCCGAGTACAAAGGCAAGATCGTCATGCCGAACCCGGCCTCGTCCGGCACCGGCTTCCTGGATGTCAGTGCCTGGCTGCAGACCTTTGGCGAGCCACAGGGTTGGGCGTACATGGATGCGCTGCACCAGAACATCGGCCAGTACGTTCATTCCGGTTCCAAGCCGTGCAAGCTTGCCGCAGCGGGTGAATACCCGATCGGTATCTCGTTCGAGTACCCGGCCGTGCAGCTCAAGCGCCAGGGCGCGCCGCTGGACATCGTGCTGCCGAAGGAAGGCCTGGGCTGGGAGATCGAGGCGACTGCGGTGATCAAAGGTTCGCCAAAAGCGGATGCGGCCAGGCGCCTGGCTGATTTCTCGGCAAGCCCGGCGGCCATGGAGCTGTACAAGGAGAACTTCGCCGTGCTGGCTGCCCCGGGTATTGCCAAGCCGCAGACCGAACTGCCGGCGGACTATGAACAGCGCCTGATCAAGAACGACTTTGCCTGGGCCTCGAAGAACCGTGACCAGATCCTGGCCGAGTGGCGCAAACGCTATGACGGCAAGTCGGAGAAGGTGGCTCAGCAGTAACCTGCACCGGCCACTTCGCAGCACCCAATCAAGCCAGGAGAAGACAGTGATGCCGACCCCAGCCCAGATCATCGACAGCACCTTCGCGCTGTACGAACGCCACGGCAGTGACGACTACATCGGCGAAGCCATCACCCAGCTCGAGCACATGTCCCAGGCCGCGCAACTGGCCATGGCCGAAGGCTTCGACGACGAAGTGGTGCTGGCGGCGTTCTTCCACGACATCGGCCACCTGTGCGGCGGTGACGCCAGCATGGGCGGTTATGGCGTGGTCAGCCATGAGCGCATCGGCGCTGAGTATTTACGCCGCTGTGGCTTCGGCGAACGCATGGCGCGGCTGGTGCAGTATCACGTGGAGGCCAAGCGCTACCTGACTTTGCGCCAGCCTGGGTATTACCAGAGGTTGAGTGAAGCGAGCCGGCGGACCTTGGAGTATCAGGGGGGCGTGATGAGCGAGGACGAGGCGGATGTGTTCGAGCGGGATCCGCTGTTCGAGGTGAGCTTGCGGATGAGGGAGTGGGATGAGCGGGCCAAGGTGGTCGGGGTGGCGGTGATTGACCTGGATGGGTTGAAGCGGAAGGCTTTGGCATTACTTTGAGATGTGGGCTGCCTGTGCGGGCCTCTTCGCGGGTGAACCCGCTCCCACAGGAATAGTGCACATCTCAAGGAATGTGAGATACCTGTGGGAGCGGGTTTACCCGCGAAGAGGCCAGACCTGCCCACTCAAAATTGTGAAACCAGAGCCTCCAGCTGTTCCTGCCGCTCAGCCTGGTTCAGCTTCGCCCCAGGGTTGAGGGTGGACCACTGCGGATGCGCCCGCGCCTTGCTCAGCGCCTCCGGCAACTTGCCCTCCCGCCAGGCCTTCTCATCCAGTTCCCCCAGCCGAATGCTGTCCTGCGCCGCATGCCCGCGGTTTTCCAGCGCCACCATCAACTGCTGCTGACGCAAGGCCAACAGGCGCAACACCGTGTCGTCCACCGTCAGCTCGCGCTTGCCCTTGAGCTTGCCCATCAGCCGCGACCCATAGTTGCGCGCCGTCTGCAGCGCGCCGCCGGCAATTGCCCCGGCCAGGGCGGCAGCCCCCAGTGTCAGGCCGCCGACCAGCAGGTCCACCCCGGCACCCGCCGCAGCACCGGCGGCCACACCGCTGCCCAAACGCACGCCCAGCAGCTTCAAGGTTTCGGGATTGAACAGGTCATCGCCCCAACGGCCATCCAGCAACGGCAGGTCGCTGGCATGGGCGTCCTCGCGGCGGAAGGCATACAGCTTGAGCAGTGCCTCGACACAGCGCTGTTCGCGCTGGCGCACCTCTTGCCGCAATGCCTCGATGGCCCGGGCTTCGGCAGCCGGCTCGGCCTCGACGCTGCGCCGGCAGGCGGCGCAGTCCAGCAGCAGCTCGGCAATCAGGCGCTTGCCGCTGTGGCGGCGTGCCAGGCGCTGTGCCAGCTGGTCGTCGATCAGCCGCTGCAGGGCCGGGCGGGCGTCTTCCAGCAGCAGGGCCAGGCTTTCGTACAACCGGCGCTCGCCATCCTCTGGCGGGGCCACGCTGTCGAACCGCACCAACGCGTGAAGCCCAAGCCTGGCAAGGGCTTCACGCCATTGCGGCTCGCGGTGCTGATGGCTGGCGACGAAATTGAGCACCGGTAGCAGCGGCTTGCCGCAGCTGGCCAGCACTTCCAGTTCGTCGCGGTATTTGGCCAGCACCGGTTCGCGGGCGTCGATCACATACAAGCCGGCATTGCTGGCCAGCAGCTGGCGTAGCACCTTGGCCTCCTGCTCGAAACGCTGGCGTGCCTCGCTGCCTTGCAGAAAGCGCTCGAGGCGGGCCGGGCCGTCCAGGCGCTCGCCCGGGCGCTCCAGGCGTTCGAGATAGTCGAGCAGGGCAATGGCGTCTTCCAGGCCAGGGGTGTCATACAACTCGAGCAAGGGTTCGCCGTCCACCGACAGCCGCGCACCTTCCACATGGCGGGTGGTGCTGGGACGGTGGGAGACTTCGCCAAAGCCGACGTCGCGGGTCAGGGTGCGCAGCAGCGAGGTCTTGCCGACGTTGGTGTGGCCGACCACGGCCAGTTTCAGCGGCTCAGTCATGGCCATGCTCCAGCCAGGTCAGCGGCGAGGTATCGGCATGCGCCAGGCCAAGGCGGTCGAGGGCTTCGTGCCAGTCGCCCAGGCGCTGGGCGTCCAGGGCCTCGCCCGGTGCGGCCTGCAGTAGCCATATACGGGTGGCACCGGCGTTGCGTGCCAGTTCGGCGAGCAACGCCAGGCTGCCACGATCGGGAGAGCGGCGCGGGTCGCAAGCGATGGCCAGGCGTGCTGGCGGGAAACGGCTGAGCTGTTCCAGCAGGCGGTTACGCGATTCGCGGCTGTCGAGCACGCCGGCACTGGTTACGCTTTTTGGCAGCGCGGGTGGCCAGGGGTGCTGGTCGTCCAGCTCCAGGCCGACCAGCAGGGCACCGCTGCTGCCGCTCTCCAGCTGGCCAGCGGCAAACTGCGGCAAGGCCTCGGGCGCGGCATCCTGGACGCCGATGCGTTCGCTGCGCGGCATCAGCGCTTCACGCAGCTGCGCGTAGCCGGGCAGGCTGAGGTCCAGCGCCAGGCGTTGGCGGCCTTGACGCCAGCGCCACAGGCACAGCCCGGCCAGCAGCAGGCGCGGCAGCAGGCCGTACACCAGCACCACGCCAAGCAGCCAGCTGGCCCAGGCCTGGCGCGCCAGGTCCAAGGCCGGCTGGCTGTCGCCGCTGGCGCGGATCATGGCCTCGTCAGGTACCGTGAAGCCCAGCAACGAAGGCAGCGCGCCCAAGGCTTGGGTCAGGTGGATGAACGGGTCGGCGGCGAGCAGGGTGGTCTCCCAGACAAAGCCATAGCGCCGGGTCGCCAGCAAGGCCAGCAGCATGCCCAGTGCGGTGATCATCGCCAGCAGCCACAAGCCATGCACCAGCAGGCCGAGCAGCCAGCGGTTCAGGCGCTGGCGTTGCAGCAGCACCAGCAGCGCCGGTGCCAGGTGCGCGGCCTTGGCGTCTCGGGCAAAGCGTTCGCTCAGCCACAGCCACAAACGGCCCAGCCCCGCGCCATGCTCGCCGCTCAGGGCAAAGCCGATGGCCCAGCCCAGCAGCATCAGCAGGTTCAGCCCGAGCAGGCTGCCGAGGGCCCAGAACACATTCACCGGGCGCTGCCCGTCGCTCAAGGCGGCCAGGGCCAACCCTGCGCCGCTGAGCACGGCCAGCACCAGCAAGGCCAGCAGCGCCAGGCGTGCGCCCTGTTTCCAGTGGCGCAGGGCGGTGGTGATGCCGTCGCGTTCGGCCAGGAACAGGGCACGGGTTTCGATGCGGGCCGCCAGGTCGCCGCCTGCCTGGCGGGCGCGGCGGTTGGCTTCCTGGTCCTCCAAGGGGCCGGCATGTTCCTCGCGCAGGCGTACCGCTTCGGTGAGCCAGCGCTTGTCCAGTGAAGTGGGTGCAGTCACAAGGTCTTCCATTGCACAGGTCAGGGCAGAAGCATAACCCACACGCCCGGTGCTATCCTCGCTGGCATGAATACATCACTCCCCCTCAGCCTGATCGCGGCTCACGCCGAGAACCGCGTGATCGGCATCGACAACTCCATGCCCTGGCATCTGCCGGGGGACTTCAAGTACTTCAAGGCCACCACCCTGGGCAAGCCGATCATAATGGGGCGCAAGACCTGGGACTCGCTGGGCAGGCCATTGCCCGGGCGGTTGAATATCGTCGTCAGCCGGCAGGCCGGGCTGGAACTGGCGGGGGCCGAGGTGTTCGGCTCGCTGGAAGAGGCGCTGGTGCGTGCCGAGCAGTGGGCGCGGGAGGCCGGTGTCGATGAGCTGATGCTGATTGGCGGGGCGCAGCTGTATGGGCAGGCGCTGGAGAAAGGGCTGGTCAGCCGCATGTACCTGACGCGGGTCGAGTTGTCGCCGGAAGGGGATGCGTGGTTCCCTGAGTTTGATCGGGGGCAGTGGACCTTGGTGTCGAGCGAGGCGCAGGCTGAGGAAGGCAAGCCTGGGTATCATTTCGAGGTCTGGGACAAGGTTTGAGATTGCCGGGGCTGCCTTGCAGCCCTATCCGACCGGTCCGGCGCCCCGGCAAGGCCGCTCCCACATTGATCGGCACACGCCGGGCCGTTGTAGGAGCGGCCTTGTGTCGCGACAGGGGCGCAACGCGCCCCCGGCAATCTGTCAGGAATGACTTAGCTCGGCATGTTCATCGCCAGCCAGCACATCCTTGTCGGTCTCTTTCAGCAGTTGGCTTGTCACCACCCCTGCGGTCATCGAACCGTTCACGTTCAACGCCGTTCGGCCCATGTCGATCAGCGGCTCCACCGAAATCAGCAACGCCACCAGCTCCACCGGCAAGCCCATGGCCGGCAGCACGATCAGCGCGGCGAAAGTCGCACCGCCACCTACGCCGGCAACACCTGCCGAACTCAAGGTGACGATGGCCACCAGGGTGGCGATCCACAGCGGGTCGAAGGTATCGATGCCCACCGCCGGCGCCACCATCACCGCCAGCATCGCGGGATAGAGCCCGGCGCAGCCGTTCTGGCCAATGGTGGTACCGAACGATGCGCTGAAGCTGGCAATCGACTGCGGTACGCCCAGGCGGCGGGTTTGCGCTTCGATGTTCAGCGGAATGCTGGCGGCGCTGGAGCGGCTGGTGAAGGCGAAGGTCAGCACCGGCCACACCTTGCGGAAGAAGCGCAGCGGGCTCACGCCGGTGGCGGCGAGGATAACGCCGTGCACCACGAACATCAGCGCCAGGCCCAGGTACGACACCACCACGAAGCTGCCCAGCTTGAGGATGTCTTCCATGTTCGAGCTGGCCACCACCTTGGTCATCAGCGCCAGTACGCCATACGGGGTCAACTTCATTACCACCCGCACCAGGCGTATCACCCAGGCCTGCAGGGTGTCGATGGCCGACAGTGCGCGTTCGCCTTTCTCGGCATCGTCCTTGATCAGCTGCAGCGCGGCCAGGCCGAGGAACACGGCAAAGATCACCACGCTGATGATCGAGGTCGGCTTGGCCCGTGCCAAGTCACCTACCGGGTTGCTGGGGATGAACGACAGCAGCAGTTGCGGAATGTTGAGGTCGGCGACCTTGCCGGCGTAGTCGCTGTGGATAACCTGCATGCGCGCGCTTTCCTGGGCGCCGGCCACCAGGCCTTCGGCGCTGAGGCCGAACAGGTTGGTCAGGACGATGCCGATCAACGCAGCGATGGCGGTAGTCAGCAGCAGGGTGCCGATGCTCAGCACACTGATGCGGCCCAACGACGAGGCATTGTGCAGGCGCGCCACTGCACTGAGGATCGAGGCGAAGATCAGCGGCATGACGATCATCTGCAGCAAGCCGACGTAGCCGTTGCCGACCAGGTCGAGCCAGGCGATGGTGGCCTTGAGCACAGGGTGGCCCGCGCCATAGACGGTATGCAGGATCAGGCCGAACACCACGCCCAGCACCAGGCCCAGCAATACCTTCTTGGCCAGGCTCCAGTCGGTGCGGCGGGTTTGTGCCAGGCCCAGCAACAGGGCCAGGAACGCCAGCAGGTTAAGGGACAGCGGCAGGTTCATTGAAGCTCCAGCAGAAAAAAGCAGAAGAGGCATCGCCCCTGTGAGCGATTGCGAACGGAAATGCTAACAGCCTGAAAACAAACGAATTTATACCCAAATGGAATGTGTATAGTCGTTTATGGAATAACGATGTGTCGCGGATTGCAATGAACGCGGCGTTTGCAACTGCATGGAGGTCGTTATCGAGGGCTGCCAGCGGAGGGTGTTGCACTAGCGTTTCTGGGTCATTTCAGGAGATTCGTACATGAAGTTTGCTCCGAAAGCCGTCGCCGTCGGCCTGTCCCTGTTGTTCAGTATCGAAACCTTCGCCACCGAGCTCAAACACTGGCCCGCCGAGGCGGCCAAGCAGCTCGACAGCATGATCGCCGCCAATGCCAACAAGGGTAACTACGCGGTGTTCGACATGGACAACACCAGCTACCGCTACGATCTTGAAGAGGCCTTGCTGCCTTTCATGGAAAACAAGGGCCTGTTGAGCCGTGACAAGCTCGACCCGTCGTTGAAGCTGATGCCGTTCAAGGACACCGCCGAACATAAGGAAAGCCTGTTCAGTTACTACTACCGTCTGTGCGAAGTCGATGACATGGTCTGCTACCCGTGGGTGGCCCAGGTGTTCTCCGGCTTTACCCTACAGGAGCTGAAAGTGCAGGTGGATGAGCTGATGGCCTCCGGCAAGCCGATCCCCAGCACCTATTACGAAGGCGATCAGGTCAAGACCATCGAGGTACAGCCCCCCAAGGTCTTCCAGGGCCAGGCTGAGCTGTACAACAAGCTCATGGAGAACGGTATCGAGGTCTATGTGATTTCCGCGGCCTCAGAGGAACTGGTGCGCATGGTCGCGTCGGACCCCAAGTATGGCTACAACGTGAAGCCGCAGAACGTGATTGGCGTCAGCCTGTTGCTGAAGGACCGTGCCAGCGGCCAGTTGACCACCGCACGCAAGCAGATCAGCGCCGGGCACTATGATGCCAAGGCCAACCTGGGGCTGGAGCTGACCCCGTACCTGTGGACTCCGGCCACCTGGATGGCGGGCAAGCAGGCGGCGATCCTCACCTATATCGATGAGTGGAAGAAACCGGTACTCGTGGGGGGCGACACACCGACCAGCGATGGCTACATGCAGTTTCATGGGGTGGATGTGGGCAAAGGTGGCATCCACCTGTGGATAAATCGCAAGGCCAAGTACATGGACCAGATGAACGGGATGATTGCCAGGAATGCAGCGGCGCAGGCCAAGGAAGGGCTGCCGGTGACAGCAGACAAGAACTGGGTGATCGTGACACCGGAGCAGATCCAGTAACGAGGCCTGTCAGCCGTTGCGGCCCACGATGAGAGTCCGGGCCGCTTCCTGATCGATGTTCTGTGCCAACAAGGTCACTGCTTCGATGGCGCTTGCACGGACGCTGGCCCCCACCGGGCCAAGCGTCTGTTCGACCACGACACTGTGCACCTGGTTAATCCCGACGAAGCGGAACCACGTATCGATGAAGGGTTTTTCCAGTCCAAAAGCCTGGTCGGGTGTCTGTGAGTCAGAGCCGTAACCAAGTCCACGGGAGTAGATTGCAACAGCTCGACGTCCGCCCAGCATGCCATTCAACCCTTGCTCATCGAAGGTGAACAGGACGCCTTTGTGCGAAATTGCGTCGATCAGATGCTTGAGCTTGTACGGGATGCCGAAATTCCACAGCGGTACGCTGAACACCAAGGTATCAGCCCGGTGGAACCGTTCAGCGAGTGCCTTGATCTGCTCCCATGCCGCGACCTGTTCGCTCGACAACGGGACATCGGCAAGGCCTGCGTATTTTGCCGCGAGCAAAGCGCCATCTACCTCCGGGAGTTCGCATTCCCAAGGGTCCAGGCGGTCAATTTCTACGGCTTTGCGCTTGGCCAATGCGGTCAGAAACACGTCTGCAATCTGGGTGGAAACGGACCGCTCGCCTCTCGGTGATGCACAGACATACAAAATACGTTCAACCATGGGGCGTTTCCTTGTCAGCATTGAGGGCACTTTCCCTGGCGTTCGTTCGCTCAGGTGTTAAGTGCAAGTTTGATTCAGAATGATTGGTTATAGAAATCACGTATGCTCTGCATATTGAGTGAGCTAGGTGATTAATCTGTGTTCGACCCTGTGCTTTTGCGTAGCCTGCTTGCCGTTGCCGACAGCGGTGGTTTCACGCGTGCAGCGCAAAGACTGCACCTAACGCAGTCGGCGATCAGCGCTCACATCAGGCGGCTTGAGAGCGAAGCTGGGCAAAAATTGCTGGAGCGCACGACCCGTTCGGTCAGCCTGACGCCGGCAGGTGCTCGCCTGGCGGGGTATGCCCGCACGATTCTGGCGCTGCATGATGATGCTCGCGCGAGCCTTGGCGCAGGCCGTCGGGTGTCAGGTACAGTGTTTGTCGGGTTGAGCGAGGAGGTGGTGAAACCGCCCATCATCGACTGTCTGCGTCGATTCTCGGTGACACATCCCGATGCAGAGATCTCCCTGAAAGTCGGCCTGACCGGTGATCTGCTTGCCCTTCTGCAATCGGGTGGGCTCGATATCGTATTGGGAAGCAGTTGCGGCGATGAGGACCGAGGCGAACTGCTTTGGTCCGAGCCTTTGGTCTGGGCGACAGGGCCGGTTGCAGTGAACCCCGATGATGCAACTGCCCCGATACCCTTGGCGGTGTTTTCCGATCAATGCCCATATCGTGCTGCAGCCATCGAAGCCCTGGCGCGTGCGGGGCGACAATGGCGGATCGTTTGCCAGAGCCCAAGTGCCGGTGGGCTGATGACCGCTGTCAGCGGTGGGCTGGGTGTAACGCCAATCACCCGATCGTCTGCACTGGCTTCAGGTTTACAGGAAGTGCCAACGTTGCCCCCCCTTCCTCATGCGCAGTTCATTTTGACATCGACAGCGAAGCCGAAGCGTTCAGTTGCTCTGTTGCTGGCGCAATTGCGCCAATGCGCTGCGCGGGGTGAGCTTTGATCGAGCATTTTTCATAGCCATGAAAAAACCGGCGCACAAGGCGCCGGCTTTTCAAACGCCAGGAAGCCTTACAGCCCTTCCAGCATCGCCTTGTTACGCACAGCACCCTTGTCGGCACTGGTCGCCAGCAGGGCGTAGGCCTTCAGCGCGGTGGTCACCTTGCGTGGGCGTACTTCAGCCGGTTTCCAGCCTTTCTTGTCCTGTTCGACACGGCGCTCAGCCAGCTCTTCATCGCTGACCTGCAGGTTGATCGAACGATTCGGGATGTCGATCAGCACCTTGTCGCCGTCGCGCACCAGGCCGATTGCACCGCCAGCGGCGGCTTCCGGCGAGGCGTGGCCGATCGACAGGCCCGAGGTGCCGCCCGAGAAGCGGCCGTCGGTGAGCAGGGCGCAAGCCTTGCCCAGGCCCTTGGACTTCAGGTACGAGGTCGGGTACAGCATTTCCTGCATGCCCGGGCCACCTTTCGGGCCTTCGTAGCGGATGATCACGATGTCGCCGGCCTTCACTTCGTCGGCGAGGATGCCGCGTACGGCGCTGTCCTGGCTCTCGAAGATCTTCGCGGTGCCTTCGAACACCAGGATCGACTCGTCGACACCGGCGGTTTTCACCACGCAGCCATCCAGCGCGATGTTACCGTACAGCACGGCCAGGCCGCCTTCCTGCGAATAGGCGTGCTCGACACTGCGGATGCAGCCTTCGGCACGATCCAGGTCCAGGCTCGGCCAGCGGGTCGACTGGCTGAATGCCGTCTGGGTCGGAATGCCGGCAGGGCCAGCCTTGAAGAAGGTGTGCACGGCTTCGTCATCGGTCTGGGTGATGTCCCACTTGGCGATGGCTTCTTCCATGCTACGGCTGTGCACGGTCGGCAGGTCGGTGTGCAGCAGGCCGCCACGGGCCAGCGAGCCGAGGATACTGAAGATGCCGCCGGCACGGTGCACGTCTTCCATGTGATATTTCTGAATGTTCGGCGCAACCTTGCACAGCTGCGGCACCTTGCGCGACAGGCGGTCGATGTCACGCAGGTCGAACGCCACCTCGGCTTCCTGGGCGGCAGCCAGCAGGTGCAGGATGGTGTTGGTCGAGCCGCCCATGGCGATGTCGAGCATCATGGCGTTCTCGAACGCCTTGAAGTTAGCGATGTTGCGCGGCAGTACCGACTCATCGTTCTCGCCGTAGTAGCGCTTGCACAGCTCGACGATGGTGCGGCCGGCAGTGAGGAACAACTGCTCGCGGTCGGCGTGGGTGGCCAGGGTCGAACCGTTGCCCGGCAGGGCCAGGCCCAGGGCTTCGGTCAGGCAGTTCATCGAGTTGGCGGTGAACATGCCGGAGCACGAACCGCAGGTAGGGCAGGCGCTGCGCTCGTATTCGGCGACTTTTTCGTCGGAAGCCGAGGAGTCGGCGGCAATGACCATGGCGTCGACCAGGTCCAGGCCGTGGCTGGCCAGCTTGGTCTTGCCGGCTTCCATCGGGCCGCCGGAGACGAAGATTACCGGGATGTTCAGGCGCAGGGCGGCCATCAGCATGCCGGGGGTGATCTTGTCGCAGTTGGAGATGCACACGATGGCGTCGGCGCAATGGGCGTTGACCATGTACTCCACGGCGTCGGCGATGATCTCGCGGCTTGGCAGCGAGTAGAGCATGCCGTCGTGGCCCATGGCGATGCCGTCATCGACCGCGATGGTGTTGAATTCCTTGGCCACGCCACCGGTGCGTTCGATTTCGCGGGCGACCAGCTGGCCCAGGTCCTTCAGGTGCACGTGGCCCGGGACAAACTGGGTGAACGAGTTGGCGATGGCGATGATCGGTTTCTTGAAATCTTCGTCCTTCATCCCGGTGGCGCGCCACAGGGCACGGGCGCCGGCCATGTTGCGGCCTTGGGTGGAAGTCTTGGAACGATAATCAGGCATGAAACACTCCTGGCGGCTTAATCAGGTCACAAAAAGGGGAGTGAGCTTCTCTTGTCCTTTGTACCGCAGGCCGGTTGCCACTGGCACGGATGGGGCCGAAGACCGCGCGGGATCGCCGCGTGCTTGGGCAGAGCTCATAAACCCGCCGGGGATGACTGGCGATGAATAGGCCGATTCTACACCGCTGGCGCGGCGAGGGAATGCAGATGTGGATAGCTGGCGGGGAGATTGCAGCAGGAAAGGGCCGCTTGGCGGCCCTTATTAGCGGATATCAGCTGTTTGGCAGCAACCGGCAGGTGATGCTCTTGATGTAGCGGGTTTCGGCGATGGCCGGGTGCACCGGGTGGTCGGGGCCTTGGCCGCCGCGTTCGAGCAACTGCAGGTTGCGGTCCAGGTGACGGGCGCTGGTCAGCAGGATGTTGTGCAGGTCGTCCTCGGGCAGGTGCATCGAGCACGAGGCGCTGACCAGGATGCCATCCTTGGTCAGCATGCGCATGGCCTGCTCGTTCAGGCGGCGGTAGGCCGCTTCGCCGTTCTTCAGGTCTTTCTTGCGCTTGATGAAGGCGGGTGGGTCGGCAATGATCACGTCGAAGCGCTCTTCGGCGGCCTTCAGTTCGCGCAGCGCCTCGAACACATCGCCTTCGATGCAGGTCAGTTTCTCGCTGATGCCGTTCAGGGCGGCGTTACGCTCGACGCCGTCCAGGGCAAAGCCCGAGGCATCGACGCAGAACACTTCGCTGGCGCCGAAGGCACCGGCCTGCACGCCCCAGCCACCGATGTAGCTGAACAGGTCGAGCACGCGCTTGCCTTTCACGTACGGCGCCAGGCGTGCACGGTTCATGCGGTGGTCGTAGAACCAGCCGGTCTTCTGGCCTTCGCGTACCGGGGCTTCGAACTTGACGCCGTTTTCTTCCAGCGGCACCCAGTCCGGCACCTCGCCATAGACGGTTTCGACATAGCGCTGCAGGCCTTCGGCATCTCGCGCGGAGGAGTCGTTCTTGAACAGGATGCCGCTTGGCTTGAGCACCTGTACCAGGGCTGCAATCACGTCGTCCTTATGTGCTTCCATGGTGGCGGAGGCCAATTGCACTACGAGGATGTCGAAGAAGCGGTCGACAACCAGGCCTGGCAACAGGTCGGAATCGCCATAGACCAGGCGGTAGCACGGTTGGTCGAACAGGCGCTGACGCAGCGACAGGGCGACGTTCAGGCGGTGCACCAGCAGCGACTTGTCCAGCGGCAGCTTGGCGTCGCGCGACAGCAGGCGGGCGCAGATCAGATTGTTCGGGCTCAGTGCGACGATGCCTAGCGGCTTGCCGTTGGCTGCCTCGAGAACAGCCTGCTGGCCGGCCTGGAAGCCTTGCAGCGGGGTCGCACTGACGTCGACTTCGTTGCTGTAGACCCACAGGTGGCCGGCGCGCAGGCGGCGGTCGGCATTGGCTTTGAGGCGTAGGCTGGGCAGGGACATGACGTCGCTCCGGGAAAAAAGAGCGGGATTATAGCCTGTTGCCGGGCCGCATGCCCGTTGTGGGAGCGGCCTTGTGTCGCGAAAGGGCTGCGCAGCAGCCCCAGGGTTTCAGCAGCGCTGCATTGATTGCCGGGGCCGCTTTGCGGCCCTTTCGCGACACAAGGCCGCTCCTACAGGTCTCGCGTAGGCCATGAGATGACGTCAGGCTGCCAATGCCTTGATCAACTGCCGGTTGAACGCCGGAATGTCATCGGGCTGGCGGCTTGTGATCAGGTTGCCATCGACCACCACTTCTTCATCCACCCAGTCTCCGCCGGCATTGCGGATGTCGTCCTGCAGGGTTTTGTAGCTGGTCAGCCGCCTGCCCTTGGCCAACCCGCAGGACACCAGCAACCAGCCACCATGACAGATCACCGCCAGCGGCTTGCCAGCCGAATCGTGGCTTTTCACCAGTTTCTGCGCAGCGGGAATCAACCGAATCGTGTCAGAGTTTTGCACGCCACCGGGCAGCACCAGAGCATCGTAGAGATCCAGGTGGGCGCTTTCGAAGGTTGCGTCCACGGCGAATGCGTCAGCCGGCTGGTCGTGGTTCCAGCCGCGTACCGTTCCCTCTTTGTCGCTGAGGATGTCCACCACCGCGCCGCTCTGTTCCAGGGCCTCGCGAGGGCCTGTCAGCTCCACTTGCTCGAAGCCGTCGGTGACCAGGAAAGCCACTCGCTTGCCGTTCAGTTCTGCACTCATGGGCCTTGCTCCTTTCCTTGATGAATATGAGAGAGAGGCCCGCATGGATAGAGTAAAGTTCCGGCGCAACGATTCAGTGGTTGGTCCATTTCCGGTCTGGAGGGTTAGAATCGCCGGTCCCAAACGAGTGTGCACGTATGTCCCAAGAACTCAGCGCCGAACAGATCCAGCAAGCCTTGCAAGGCATCACCATCCCGCCGCAACCGCAGATAATGGTCGACCTGCAGTTCGAGCAGTACATGCCTGACCCGGACCTGGAAACCATCGCCAAGCTGATTTCCCAGGACCCGGGCCTCTCGGGCGCCTTGCTCAAGCTGGTCAATTCCCCGCATTTCGGCCTTTCCAACAAGATCGGTTCGATCCAGCGCGCGGTGAACCTGCTGGGCAGCCGTTCGATCATCAACCTGATCAACGCCCAGTCGATCAAGGGTGAAATGACCGACGAGACCATCGTTACCCTCAACCGCTTCTGGGACACTGCCCAGGACGTGGCGATGACCTGCCTCACTCTGGCCAAGCGCACCGGCATCCAGGCGGCAGACGAGGCCTATACCCTGGGCCTGTTCCATGACTGTGGCGTGCCGCTGATGCTCAAGCGCTTCCCCAACTATATGGATGTGCTGGAGGACGCCTATGCCAAGGCCGACGAGGAAACCCGCGTGGTCGACACCGAAAACCGCGTGTTCAACACCAATCATTCGGTGGTCGGCTATTTCACGGCCAAGTCCTGGCGCCTGCCCGAGCACCTCAGCGCGGCCATTGCCAACCACCACAACGCCCTGGCGGTGTTCCGCGACGAGAGCGCGCGCAATACCCAGAGCCAACTGAAAAACCTGCTGGCAGTGCTGAAGATGGCCGAGCACATCTGCGCATCGTACCGGGTGCTGGGCAGCCAGGCCGTGGACCACGAATGGAGTGTGGTTGGCCCGCTGGTGCTCGATTACATTGGTTTGTCGGAATACGATTTCGAGAACCTCAAGCAGAACATTCGCGAGATGGGCGGGCACTGACACATGCCGGAATTGCCAGAAGTAGAAACCACCCGGCGCGGTATTGCGCCCCATCTGGAAGGCCAGCGCGTCAGCCGGGTGGTGGTACGTGACCGGCGCCTGCGCTGGCCGATTCCGGAAGACCTGGATGTGCGCCTGTCGGGGCAGCGCATCGTCAGTGTCGAGCGGCGCGCCAAGTATCTGTTGATCAATGCCGAGGTCGGCACCCTGATCAGTCACCTGGGCATGTCGGGCAACCTGCGCCTGGTCGAACTGGGCTTGCCGGCGGCCAAGCATGAGCATGTGGATATCGAGCTTGAGTCGGGGTTGATGCTGCGCTACACCGACCCGCGCCGCTTTGGCGCGATGCTGTGGAGCCTGGACCCGCTCAATCACGAACTGCTGCTGCGCCTGGGGCCTGAACCGCTGACCGACCTGTTCGACGGCGAGCGACTGTTCCAGTTGTCCCGTGGGCGGTCGATGGCGGTCAAGCCGTTCATCATGGATAACGCGGTAGTGGTGGGGGTGGGCAACATTTACGCCACCGAGGCGCTGTTTGCCGCTGGCATCGACCCCCGTCGGGAAGCGGGCGGGATTTCCCGGGCGCGCTACTTGAAGCTGGCGATCGAGATCAAGCGTGTGCTGGCGGCGGCGATCGAACAGGGCGGCACCACGCTACGCGACTTCATCGGTGGTGATGGGCAGCCGGGGTACTTCCAGCAGGAATTGTTCGTGTACGGGCGGGGCGGGCAGCCGTGCAAGGTGTGTGACACGGAGTTGCGCGAGGTGAAGCTGGGGCAGAGGGCGAGTGTGTATTGCCCGCGTTGCCAGCGCTGAGGCAAGTTACGCGGAACCCCTTGTGGGAGCGGCCTTGCGTCGCGAAAGGGCCGCACAGCGGCCCCGGCAGTTTCTGCTGCGAAGCTGAAATCCTGGGGCCGCTTCGCGCCCCATCGCGACGCAAGGCCGCTCCCACACAGGGACCGCGTGGAGGCGTTCAGGCAGCGATCAGGCCTTGCCAGTAATCCGGCGGTACTTGGCCATCAGCTCTTCTTCGGTTTCCGGGTGCGCTTCATCCAGCGGGATGCAGTCGACCGGGCAGACCTGCTGGCATTGCGGCTCGTCGTAATGGCCTACACACTGGGTGCACAGGTTAGGGTCGATCACGTAGATCTCTTCGCCTTGGGAGATGGCCTCGTTCGGGCACTCGGGTTCGCAGACGTCGCAGTTGATGCAATCGTCGGTGATGATCAGGGACATGGGGACTCCGGCCGGGGCTCCGCGCCCGGGCATGTTCAACGCAGTGGGCACAATTGTGCCGCATTCGCGCCCGCAGTGCACGCGGGCGCGATGATCAGCCGCTAAAGGTCATTTCTTGAAGCGTTCGGTCAGCGCATCGGCCACCACTGGGTGGACGAACTTGCTGATATCACCACCCAGCGCGGCAATTTCCCGGACCAGGGTCGAGGAAATGAACGAATAACGCTCCGAAGGCGTGAGGAACAGACTCTCGACGTCGGGGGCCAGTTGCCGGTTCATGTTCGCCAGCTGAAACTCGTACTCGAAGTCGGACACCGCACGCAGGCCACGCAGGAAGACGTTGGCGCCCTGCTCCTTGGCGAAATGCGCCAGCAGGGAGGAGAAGCCGATGACTTCGACATTGGGCAGGTGCTTGGTGACCTCACGGGCGAGCTCCACCCGTTGTTCCAGCGGGAACAGCGGGTTTTTCTTCGGGCTGGCCGCCACCGCGATGATCACGTGGTCGAACAGCCGCGAGGCGCGCTCGACCAGGTCGCCATGGCCTTTGGTAATGGGGTCGAAAGTACCCGGGTACAACACTCGGTTCATCGCGTCATCCTGGCTGGAGTGCGTGGGGGAGTCGGATGGTAGCGCAGCGACGGCGCCCCGGCCAAGTCATGCGGCCGGCTGACGGCACTATAGACAGGGGGCCTGTTCCTTGTCATGCACTGTGTGCCAGGCGGGCGACCAGTGCTTCGGTGAGCCTGGCACTGATGGCATACACCGACAGTTGCGGGTTGGCGCCGATACTGGTGGGGAACAGCGAGCCGTCGTGAACCGACAGGTTTTCCAGCTGGTGATGGCGGCCAAGGCTGTCGCATACCGCCTGGCGCGGGTCGTCGCCGAGGGCGCAGCCACCCATCACGTGAGCGCTGCCCAGGCGTGTGCGGAACGGCTCCAGGCGCAACCGGTCGATCATGGCCAAGGCCTGCGCCAGGTTGGACGCGGCGCTGGCATCGCTGTGCACGGGGGTGACCTGGGTGGCGCCGGCGGCGAACTGGATCTGCGCCATGCTGCGGTAGGCGCGGCGCAGCCCGTCGCGCAGGTAGTCGGTGATCGGGTAATCGAGCACCGGTGAGCCATCGCCGCGCAGCTCCACGGCCCCGCCCTGGCTTTGCGGGTGGAAGCCGTCACGCAGCAGCGCCAGCATCACGTGGGTATGTGGCAGCGCGGCCATGCGCTGGGCATTCTCGTGGCCATGCCCGCCCAGCAGCGTGGTGGCCAGGGCCGGGTGCAGCGGTGGCACCTCCAGCTTGTAGCCAATCGGGCCATCGTTGCCGCCTTGCCATTGGAAGTGGTCGCTGTAGATGGACTGCGGAGCGCCGTAGTAGGGGTCGATACGATCGTTGAAGCGTGCTGCGCTGAAGTTGACCAGGTGCAGGAAGGTACGTTTGCCCAGGCGGCCATGCGGGTCGGGCGCGTCGGAACGCAGCAGCAGGGCCGGGCTGTTGATGCCACCACCGGCAAGGATGTAGTGACGCGCGCGAACGCGGATCTGCCGGCCTGTGGTGTGTATGCCCTGGCTATCCAGCGCCTGGCATGACAGGCCCTGGATGCGCTCGCCGTTGTGTTCGAAGCGCTCGGCCCGAGCCAGGTACAGCAGCTCGCCGCCTTGTTCGAGGGTGGCGGGAATACGTGTGACCAGCATCGACTGCTTGGCATTCACCGGGCAACCCATGCCGCAGTAGCCTAGGTTCCAGCAGCCGCGCACGTTGCGCGGGATCACCGCCCAGCGGTAGCCCAGCTGTTCGCAGCCACGGCGCAGCACTTCGTTGTTGGCGTTCGGTGGCAGGGCCCAAGGGGTGATGCCCAGCTCTTGCTCGATGCGCTCGAACCAGGGGCGCATCTGCTCCTCGCCCAGGCCGCTCACCTTGTGGGCTGCGGCCCAGTGGGCCAGGGTCTGTGGCGGCGTGCGAAAGCTGGAGGTCCAGTTGACCAGCGTGGTGCCGCCCACGGCGCGGCCCTGGAGGATGGTGATGGCGCCGTCCTTGCTCATGCGGCCCAGGCCTTCCTGGTACAGGCTGGCATAGGCTTCGTTTTCCAGCAGGTGGAAATCGCTGCTGGTCTTCAGTGGGCCTTCTTCGATCAGCAGCACCTTGAAGCCGGCAGTGCTGAGCATTTGCGCGCTGGTAGCGCCACCGGCACCGCTGCCGATCACGGCAACGTCGGCTTCCAGCGTGAGGTCGTGCTCCAGGCGCGAGGCGTCGTGGGTGATCCAGCCGCTTTCCAGGCCTTGGCGAAACGGGTCGGGTACAGGCATTGGCGCTGCTCTTGTTGTTTTCAGATTTTCGGTGGCCCGGGGTAGCCGCAGGCGGCCCAGGATTCGGGGCGTTCGTACCAGGCCATCTGCAGCAACTGCAGCAGCGAGGCGTGGCCCATGCGCAGCAGGTTCAGCGAGCTGTCCTGCCAACGTTTCAGGAAGGCCGTGACCTGCGCGGCGCTGGCTTGCTCCCAGGCGCCCCAGACCCCGGTCAGTGGGCCGCGGGTGAGCGGCAGGTTGAGCACGTCGAACAACTGCCGGGTGAGTTTGAGTATTTCCGGCGACAGCGCCGCCAGTTTGTGGTCGAGGCTATGCAGCACCAGTGTCTCGGCGGTTTGGGTGCCGGCCAGTACCACCGGGATCAGCGCGCGCAGCAGCGGCAGGTCGTCGTCGCGCAGTACCTGGTAACCCGTTGCGGCTGTCTGTGCGCTGCAGCCGACCAGGCTGGTACCCGCCAGAAAGACGCTGGCGCCAAGGCTGAAGCGCAGCAGTTCGCGGCGGTGCATGGGCTCGCCCTCAGCGGATGAAAAGCTTGAAGACCAGGCGCTGCAAGGCTTTGCCATAGGGCGGGTAGATCAGCCGGGCAGCGTTGAAGCGTTGCTTGGCCAGCACCGCCTTGGCCTTGCTGAAGGTCAGGAAGCCGTCGTGGCCATGGTAATGGCCCATGCCTGAAGGGCCGATGCCGCCGAACGGCAAGTCATCCTGGGCCACGTGCAGCAGGGTGTCGTTCAGGCACACTCCGCCGGAGTGGGTGTGGCGCAGCACCTGCTCCTGGGCTGCGCGGTCATAGCCGAAGTAGTAAAGCGCCAGCGGGCGCGGGCGCTGGTTGATGTAGGCCAGTGCCTGCTCGAGGCTGTCGTAGGGCACCAGCGGCAGCAATGGGCCGAAGATTTCGTCCTGCATCACCTGCATGCCGTCGTTCACCCCCAGTAGCAGGTGGGGTGGCAGGCGCCGGCCCTGGCGGGCTTCACCGGGGTACAGGTCGAGTACCTGCGCACCTTTGGCGTGGGCATCGTCCAGTAGATGCTGCAAGCGCTGCAGCTGGCGCTGGTTGATGATGGCGGTGTAGTCGGGGTTGTCGGCGATGCGCGGGTACAGCCGGCGTACGGCACGCTGGTAGGCATCGCTGAAGGCATCCAGGCGCTCGCGTGGCACCAGCACGTAGTCGGGGGCGACGCAGGTCTGGCCGGCATTGAGGGTCTTGCCGAAGGCGATGCGCTCGGCGGCGCTGTCCAGCGGTACGTCGGCAGAGACTATGGCCGGCGACTTGCCGCCCAGTTCTAGGGTGACGGGGGTCAGGTTGTGCGCCGCAGCCAGCATTACCTGGCGCCCCACGCTGGTGGCGCCGGTGAACAGCAGGTGATCGAACGGCAGGCGGGCAAAGGCCTGGCCTACCTCGACTTCGCCGAGCACCACGCTGACCAGATCGGTGGGGAACACCTGCTCCAGCAGTTGCTTGAGCGCCTGGCCAGTGGCAGGCGTGGCTTCGCTGAGCTTGAGCATGACCCGGTTGCCGGCGGCCAGGGCACAGGTCAGTGGGCCGATGGCAAGGAACAGCGGGTAGTTCCACGGCACGATGATGCCGACCACGCCCAGGGGTTGGTAGCGCACCTGCGCGCTGGCCGGCTGGAAGGCCAGGCCGACCTTGCGCCGGCTGGCGCGCATCCAGCGCTGCAGGTGCTTTTCGGCGTGACGCAGGCCTTGCACCGAGGGCAGCAGCTCGGCCAGCAGGGTCTCGTCGGCGCTGCGCCCCTCAAAGTCCTGGCCGATTGCCTCGATCAGTTCGGCCTGGCCGGCCAGCAAGGCTTCCCGCAGGCTTTTCAGCCATTGGCGCCGCTGCGCCGCCGCTGGCGATGAGTTGCCGGCAAAAGCCTGGCGCTGGGTGGCGAACGTCGCCGCAAGGTCGAGGTCGGATTGCACAGGGGGCAAGGCACTGGGCGAGTTCATGGCGGCGTCGAGTCCGGGGAGGGAATCCCTAGAGTCTATACTCTAATTTGTACGATGGTGCGAATTTTTCCGCGTTGTCGAGCGGTGCATTCCATTGCCAATACGCCGTAAGATGACCCTTTGATGAAGGCCCGCAGACTGGGAGCTGAGCATGGCCCCGCGCATGAAGACCCGAGAGCGCATCGTGCAGAACAGCCTCGAGCTGTTCAACCAGCAGGGCGAACGCAGCGTCAGTACCAACCACATTGCCGCGCACATGGAAATTTCGCCCGGCAACCTGTATTACCACTTCCCCAACAAGCAGGCGATCATCGCTTTGCTGTTCAGTCAGTACGAAGAACTGGTGGACAGCTTCCTGCGCCCGCCGCAAGGCCGTGCGGCGACCGTGGAGGACAAGCGCTTCTACCTGAAGGCGCTGTTGGCGGAGATGTGGAACTACCGTTTTCTGCATCGTGATCTGGAACACCTGCTGGACAGCGACCCGGAGCTGGCCGCACGTTATCGGCGCTTTTCCGAACGATGCCTGCGTCAGGGCCAGGCGATCTACCGCGGTTTCGTCGAGGCGGGCATCCTGGCCATGACACAAGCCCAGATCGAATCGCTGACCATCAATGCCTGGATCGTATTGACGTCCTGGGTACGTTTTCTCAGCACCACGCGGGAACATTCCGCGCATCTGGGTGAAGAAGCCTTCAAGCGCGGCGTCTACCAGGTACTGGTGCTGGAGCTCGGTTTCGTCACCGACAACGCCCGCAATGCGGTGGACGCCCTTTGCCAGGAATTCCATGTACCGTTCAACCAGGCCCTGGAGCACTAACCCAGGGCCTCAGTGTTATCGATAGTGCCTTCGATCAGGAGATTGTCATGCCCCTTGCGCAATTGATCACCCCGCAGCAGTTGGCCGAGCGTCTGGGCTCGCCCAAGTTGGTGATCCTCGACTGCCGCTTTGCCCTCGAGGATGTGGACTATGGCCAACGCAGCTATGCCCAGGGGCATATTGCCGGAGCGCATTTTGCTGACCTGGAGCGTGACCTCAGCGGGCCTGTGAGCAAGGGACGCACCGGGCGCCACCCATTGCCGGATGCGCGCCGGTTGGTCGAGCGCCTGCGTGAGTGGGGCCTGGACGATGACAGCGAGGTGGTGCTGTACGACGACGGCCCTGGCGCTTTTGCCGCCCGTGCCTGGTGGCTGCTGGCCTGGCTGGGCAAGCGCAGCGGTGTAGCGATCCTCGATGGTGGCCTGAAGGCCTGGCATGCGGCGCACCTGCCGCTCAGCCTGGACCCGCCGCTCAAGCGGGAAGGCACCTTCAACGGTGAGCCGGACGGCAAGCTGCTGATCGATGCCGAGCACCTGGCCAAGCGTCTGGGTAACCCAGACCTGACCTTGATCGATGCGCGTGCCTTGCCGCGCTTCCGTGGCGAAGTGGAACCGATCGACCCGGTTGCGGGACATATTCCGGGGGCGCAGTGCGCGGCGTTTACCGACAACCTTGGGGCTGATGGGCGTTTTCTGCCTTCGGACCAGCTAAAACAGCGCTTTGCTGAAAAGCTCGCCGGGCGTGCACCGGAGCAGTTGGTGGCGTATTGCGGGTCGGGGGTGACGGCGTGTCATAACCTTTTCGCCTTGGCGTTGGCGGGATATCCACTGGGCAAGCTGTATGCCGGGTCGTGGAGCGAGTGGATCAACGATCCGCAGCATGGCGTAGCCACTGGCGAGTAAGCAGGCCCGGCCTCATCGCCGGCAAGCCAGCTCCCGCAGGTACATCACTACCCATCGGGCCTGTGCCATACCTGTGGGAACTGGCTTGCCGGCGATTAGGTCGGTACTGCCAATGAAAACTGCAGCTCCTATTGGCCTTCCACCAACCACTGTGGAATCCGCCGCTCCAGGTAATACCCCGGGTTACGCAGGCTGCCATCGACAAACCCCACATGGCCGCCGCGGCTGTGCAGTTCGAAGCGGGTCTGCGGCGCCAGTTCGCGGGCCGTTGGCAGGCTGTGGCCGGAGACGAAAGGGTCATCGCTGGAATGGATGATCAGCGTCGGCGTGCGGTTCTGGCCGAGGAAGAAATGGCTCGATGAGCGGCGGTAGTAGTCGTGCGCATCGCGAAAACCGTTCAGCGGTGCGGTGACCTTGCCGTCGAATTCCCAGAACGTGCGCAGGTTGACCAGCGGCCCCAGCCGTTGCAGCGTCGCTAGCCGTTCATGCTGGCCCTTGTCGTGGAAGTGCCGCTGCTTGAGCTGAACATAAGCCAGCATCTCGCGCATGAAATGCGCCTGGTACACCTTTGAAAAGCCCTGGCCGATGCGGTCGGCGCAGTGATCCAGGCGAAACGGCACCGACACTGCCACCGCAGCCTGCAACTGGCTGGCGACACCGCTTTCGCCAAGGTATTTCAGCAGCACATTGCCCCCTAGCGAATAACCCACCGCATACAACGGCGCCAACGGGCGCTGGGCGCGCAGGTGGCTGACGATTTCGGCCAGGTCTTCGCTGGCACCGGAATGGTAGCTGCGTGGCAGCAGGTTGGGCTCGCCCGAGCAACCGCGCCAGTTCACCGCCACGCTGGCCCAGCCGCGGCCGTGCAGCGCTTGCTGCAAACCTTTGACGTAGGGCGAGTGGGAGGAGCCGGTCAAACCGTGCAGGACCAGCACCAACGGCGCGTGGGGCTGGTGCGGGCCGTGCCAGTCCAGGTCGATGAAGTCGCCATCGGCCAGCCATAGCCGCTCGCGGTTGCGCTGCAGTTCAGGCAGCTTGCGCCACAGTGGCCCCCACAGAGTTTGCAGGTGGGGGTTGGACAGGCCGATGGCCGGGCGGAATGTGGCGCTGGGGCTGGGCATGCTAGGCGACTCGTGATGTGCCTGCCTAGAGTGCCATGAAACAACGCCACTGTACCTGCGCTATTGGTCGGTGGCTGGCAGCGGTTGCTGGTCGACACGTGGGCCGACACTGACCAGTACCTCGCAGTTCAAGTCGAGACGGTCTTGCATCGCCGCGCAGATATCTGCCGGGCTCAGCCTACCGATGCGCTCGATGTAGCTGTTCAGGTGGTCTGCAGGCTGATGTTGGTGGGTTATCTCCGTCAGCAATGCTGCCAGGCTGTTGTTTTGCGCCACACCACGCAGTAATTGCCCGGCCAGCTGTTTGCACGCCAGCTGCAGTTCGGCCTTGGTTGGCCCTTGCTCGATGAAATCGCACAGCAAGGTTGCTACCAGTTCCTGCGAGCATTGCACGTACCGTGGCGCGATGTCCCACTCTATGGTGAACAGCCCGCCGGCACTCAACGGCGAAGCGCGGCTGTAGATGCCGTAGGTCAACCCGCGACGTTGGCGCAGTTCCACCATCAGGCGCGATTCAAGGCCTGAAGCCAACACTTCACTGGCTAGCACAATGGCTGGGAAATCCGGGTCATTGGCGGGAACGTTCATGGGCAATGCCAGCAGCACTGCGCTGCTGTTGCCGGGCTGTTCGACGTTGATGGTTGCATGGGTAGCTTCCGGAACGGCTGGCAGGTCAGCGGCGGACCAGCCTTGCGGCAGGGCTTGGCTGATCTGTTGCGCGATGGCTTGCGCCTCGCTCAGGGCCAGGTCCCCGACAAGCACCATTTCCAGGTTGCTGGCGCTATAGGCGCGTTGGTGGAATGCCCGCAAGTCTTCAGGGCTGACGGCGTTCACGCCTTGAATGGTGCTGCCCAGCGGGTTGCCATAGGGATGCCCCTGGAACAGATGGCGAAACGCCTCGCTACGCGCCCTGAGCCTGGGGCGCCGTTCGCGGGATGCGTTGTGCTGCACGAACTGGCGCTTGATCTTTTCCAGGGCAGGCGCGGGGAAAGCCGGGTTTGCCACAAGGTCGGTAAACAGGTCCAGGGCTGGTGCGAGTATCGTTTTCGTGCTCACGCTGCGCAGGCTCAGCGTTGCATGCTCCAGGCGTATCTGCTTTTCCATGATCGCGCCCAGGCGCTCCATGCCCTCAGCTTGCCTGGCGCTGGTGTAGCGCCGGCTGCCCTCGTCGAGCATGTACAGCGTCAAGGCTGCCAGGCCGGGTTGCAAGGTGTCCTGGGCCGTGCCTGCCTTGAACCGCAAGACCACATCTACGATAGGCAGCCCGCGGGCTTCGACGAACTTCACGCCTGTACCTGCTTCCGTGGTCCACGCCTGCACCTGCGTCTGAGGGGTTTCGAGCTGGTCCAGATCAACGCCTTGGACCGAGACCAGACCACTGTGACTTCCGTTGGCTACAGCCGGTTGCGGGATGCTCGCGATCTTGTCATTCATCGGTACTTTCCTTGTGGTGCATGAAGGTGATGGCCGCACGGGCTTCAGTCAGGAATTCCAGCGCAATCAGGCCTACCTGCTCGGCTGTCACGGCTTCGATGGCTTGTCGCTCATCGTCCAGGGCAACGGGGTCCAGACCGCAGGCGGCCTGTTTGCCGATGGCCTCTGCCTGTTTGCCGATGTCGTCTCTTGCGAATAGTTGCCTGGCCAGCAGGCGAGCCTTGGCGCGTTGAAGATCTTCCTTGGAGGGGGCCGACTGGCGGAACGCTTCGATTTCCTGCATCAGCCTTTCGGCTGCTGCCTCCGGCGTAACCTGCGGGCTGCAGAACGCGTACAAGGTCAGCAGGCTGTCACCGCGCTGCCATGGCTCATAGGTCGCTCTCAGGCCCTGTAGCAGCGGAGTGTCTTGTATCAACAGGCGCTGCAGCGTGCTGGCGTGGCCTTCAGCAAGAATGTCCGGCAGCAGGCGCAGTGCGCAGGCTTGTGAGCCAGAGCGGGCGGTGCATTGGCTGGGAAGGTTGAAGCTGATGAGCACGCCGGTGTTCAGGCCATGCCAGCGCAGGGTCTGGCTGCGCCGAACCTGCCCAGAAGGCATTGTGGGTTTTTGCCGTGTTGGCAGGCGGTTGGCGGGGATCGCTGCAAAGTGCCGTGTAACCAGCTTTTGCAGCTGGGCCAGGGCAATGTCACCAGCCACGGCGAGCGTGGCATTGTTGGGGTGGTACCAGGTCTGGTACCAGGTGCGCGCCGCCGTCGGGGTCATATGGTCGAGGTCGGTCTTGTGGCCGGTCACGGGGTTGCCATAGCCGCTGTTGCCATAGGCCAGCAACTGGTGATGTTCCACTGCCAGTGCCAAGGGGCTGTTGTCGATATCCTCGCGGCGCTCGGCCATGACTACTGCCAGTTCACGGGCAAAAGGCACGTCGCTGAGGGTGGCGCTGGCCATGACGTCGGCCAGCGCCTCCAAGGCAATTTCCAGGCGGTTGCGTGGCAAAGTCAGCGGAAAGACCGTGGCATCGGGGTAGGTAAAGGCATTTGGGTCACCGCCCAGGCGGCTCATGAGGGCTGAATACTGGCCTGGAGCCAGTTTGCTGCTGCCCTCGAACAGCAGATGCTCCAGGGCGTGGGACAGGCCGGTGTGGCCCTCAGGCTCGTAGCTGGAGCCTACGTGGTACCACAGCTGCACGCTGACCAGCGGCGCGCGGTTGTCTTCACGCAGGTAGACGCGCAGGCCGTTGGCGAGGGTAAAGCTGTGCACCGAGCCTGCCGGCGCGGGTGGGGCGGGGTGGTCGGTCATGGTTGAAGTGCTCCTGCAGGAATCGGAGGAGCAGCTTCAGCCATGAAGGCGGCGGGTTTGTGGTAACTAAATACGGCAACCCAGGGTTACCGGATCAACCCCGTTGCCAAAGTGCGTAGTGCACCTGGCCGGTCTTTTTCTCGCGGTGCAGGCGCCAGTTGCCCGGCAACTGCAAGGTCGACGGGGCAGCCTCGCTTTCTGTGTAGACCCACGCCTGCTCGCGCAGCCACTGGTTCTGTTCCAGCAGGTTGCAGGTGTCTGCCAGCAGGTCCTGGTGGAACGGCGGGTCGAGGAACACCACGTCGAACTGCTGCTTGGCCGGGCCTTGCAGATAGCGCAGGGCGTCGGTCTGCAGGATTTGCCCGCGCGGGCAGCGCAGGATCTCGAGGTTGTTCTTCAGGTTGGCGATGGCCGCCGGGTTGCTGTCCAGCGCGACCGCGTCCTCGGCCCCGCGGGACAGGGCTTCGAGCACCAGGGCACCGCTGCCGGTGAAGGCGTCCAGAACGCGGGCACCCTCGATACAGGGGGCCAGCCAGTTGAACAGGGTTTCCCGCACTCTGTCAGGCGTTGGCCGCAGGCCTTCGCCTTCCGGCACCGCCAGACGTCGGCTGCGCCACTCGCCGGCGATGATGCGCAGGTGGCCCTGGCCCTTGCTGTGGCCCGGTTGTGGGCGGGCGGTAGGGGTGGATCTTGGCATTAGTGCTCCGGTACCCCGAGCGGCTGCTCGGAGGGCTTGTCAGTAGGGGCTGGCAGCGGTTTTTGCGGCACTTTCGGGCCAGCGGTGACGATCACCAGTTTATCGGCTGACAGGTGTTTGTTCATGGCCGTCCTTACCTGCTCGACGGTGAGGGCCTGGGACTGCTGCATGAAGTCCTCCAGCCAGGTCAGCGGCAGGTTGTAGAAGCCAATGGCACCCAGTTGGCCGACGATGCTGGCGTTGCTGGCATTGGACAGCGGGAAGCTGCCGGCCAGTTCGCGCTTGGCATCGTCCAGCTCCTGCTGGGTGGGGCCGGCCTTGAGGTAGTCGGCGAGAATATCCTGCACCAGCTTGAGCGTGCCCTCGCTGAGTTCGGCACGGGTCTGCAGGTTGATCATGAACGGGCCGCGAACCTGCATCGGGCTGAACACCGAGTACACACCGTAGGTCAGGCCGCGCTTTTCACGTACCTCGCTCATCAGCCGGGTGCCGAACGCACCGCCGCCGAGGATCTGGTTGCCCAGTGACAGGGCCGGCCAGTCCGGGTCCTGGCGGTCGATGCCGAGTTCGGCCAGCATCAGGTGGGTCTGCTTGGACGGGAAGTCGATGTGGGTCAGGCCTGCCTTGGCTTCGCCGGGTTGGGCCGGTGCGGCCAGCGCGGGGCCCTTGGGCAGGCCAGCTGATACCTGGGCGGCGATGACTTCGGCCTCGGCGCGGCTGAGGTCGCCGACCAGGGCGATGACCGCGTTGCCGCTGGTGTAGGCCTTGGCGTGGAAGGCGCGCAGCTGTTCCAGGGTGATGCCGCTGATGCTTTCGGCAGTGCCGTCGCTCGGGTGGGCGTAGGGGTGGTCGCCGTAGAGCTTGGCGAACAGGGCCTTGCCAGCGACCTTGCCAGGGTTCTGCTTTTCATACTCGAAGCCGGCCAGCATCTGGTTCTTGATGCGCTTGAGGGCGTCTTCAGGGAAGGTCGGCTTGCCAGTCACTTCGGTGAACAGCTTGAGCGCCGGTTCACGCTTGTCCTTGGCACTGAGGCTGCGCAGCGAAGCCACGGCCATATCGCGGTAGGAGCCGTTGCCAAAGTCGGCACCCAGCCCCTCGAAGCCTTCGGCGATGGCAGTCACATCCTTGCCGGCCACGCCTTCGTTGAGCATGGCGTTGGTCAGGGCGGCCAGGCCTGGCGTGCCGCCATCCTGGCTACTGCCGGCGGCGAAGGTGATGCGCAGGTCGAACATCGGCAGTTCGCGGGCCTCGACGAACAGCACGCGGGCGCCTTCTGCAGTGTTCCAGTGCTGTATGTTCAACTGGCGCCGGCTGGGCGCCTTGCCATCCAGTTCGGCCAGTGACTGCAAGGTATTGGCCGGGCGTGCCGCGTTGCTGTCGGCCTTGGCGGCGTTGTCGGCCATGGCCGGGGCGGCCAGCACCGCCGCCAGCGCCAGGGCGCGGATGCCCGTGGCCAGCAGGGTTGGGCGTGGTGCGCGGCGATCACTCATGAGCGGACTCCTCGGGCAATACATGGGCAACGCTCAGGCGTTCGCGGGTGAAGTAGGTGCGCGCGGCGTTCTGGATGTCCTGCGGGGTAACGCGCTTGAGCTCGTCCAGCTCGCTGTCGATCAGCTTCCACGACAGGCCGACGGTTTCCAGCTGGCCGATGGTAGTGGCCTGGCTGCTGATGGAGTCGCGGTCGTAGACCAGGCCGGCAATGACCTGGGCGCGTACGCGCTCCAGCTCTTCGGCGCTGGGCGGGGTGGTCTTGAGCTCATCAAGCAGCTGCCAGATGCCTTTCTCGACATCGGCGAGGGTTTTTTGCTTCTGCACGTTCGGCGTGGCCGAGATCAGGAACAGGCTGTCGCCGCGGGTGAAGGCGTTGTAGCTGGACGAAGCGCCGGCCACCAGTTCCTGGCCGCGTTCCAGGCGTGCCGGCATGCGGGCGCTGTAGCCGCCGTCGAGCAATGCCGAGATAAGGCGCAGGGCATGCACCGTACGCGGATCCTTGGCGGTGGGCAGGCCAGGTACGTTGAAACCGTAGATCAGGCTCGGCAACTGGGTGCGCACGTGCAGCGTCAGCTGGCGCTGGCCTGGTTGGGCCAGCTCGAGCGGCAACTTGGCCGGTGGCACGGCGCGTTTGGGGATGCTGCCGAAGTACTTCTGCGCCAGGCCCTTGACCTCATCGACGGTGACATCGCCGACCACCACCAGGGAGGCGTTATTGGGGGCGTACCAGGATTCGTACCAGTGGCGCAGTTCCTCGACCTTCATGCGCTCCAGGTCGGCCATCCAGCCGATGGTCGGGGTATGGTAGCCGCTGGCCGGGTAGGCCATGGCGCGGAACAGCTCGAACGCCTTGGAGTTGGGCTGATCGTCGGTGCGCAGGCGGCGTTCTTCCTTGATCACCTCGATTTCGCGGCTGAATTCGTCAGCGGGCAGGCGCAGGCTGGCCAGGCGGTCGGCCTCCAGCTCCAGGGCCACCGGCAGGCGGTCGCGGGCCAGCACCTGGTAATAGGCGGTGTAGTCGTCGCTGGTGAAGGCGTTTTCTTCGGCGCCTATGTCACGCAGGATGCGCGAGGCCTCACCGGGGCCGACCTTGGCGCTGCCCTTGAACATCATGTGTTCCAGCGCATGGGACAGGCCGGTCTGGCCAGGGGTTTCGTAGCTGGAGCCAACCTTGTACCAGATCTGCGAGACCACCACCGGGGCGCGGTGGTCCTCGCGCACGACTACTTTCAGGCCGTTGTCGAGGATGAATTCGTGGGTGGGTTGCACATCGGCGGCGAAGACCGCGAGCGGCAGGCAGAGCGTGCCGAGCAACAGGCCAGCGGCGCGGCGGGCTAGAGCATTCATACGGTGTTTAACCTGTTCGGCGGCCCGCTGGTTTAGCGTCGGCGGGCCAGGAGGTGCTAGGATACTGATCCGGTTGCCTGGCGACCATGCCTGTCGCCGTTCTGGCCCGCAGGACACTAAGACAAAACGTTGCGCATGAACCAGCCGGCTTCAAGATAGTCTGTTCTGCGTAGAGAGAATTCCCGATGCGCCATAGCTGGCCCATCGCTACCCTGAGATAGCCGTCTTCCATGTTTGGTTCCAACGACGACAAAAAAGCGCCAGCCGAGGCTGGTGAGAAGAAAGGCCTGTTCAGCTGGTTTCGCAAGAAACCGCAGCAACCTGTGGCAACGGGCGTGCCCGCGAATGAACCCCCAGCCGTCGAGCAGCCTGCAGCCGCTCCGGTCGAAGGGGCTACCGCCGAAGCGCCACAGGCCCCTGAACCCGTTCAGGCCCCTGCGGCGCCACAGCTGACAGAACCGCAGCAGGTCGCCGCACCCGTCCAATCCCCGGTGGTCGAGGCCCCTGTCCCCGAACCGCTTGCTTCCCAACCGTTGCAGGCCCCTGAACCCGAGCCGGTCGCTTCCCAGCCGCTGGTGGCACCTGCACCGCGGCCGGTCGCGTCGATGCCCTTGCAGGCGGCCCCGATCGAGCCAGCCCCTGTCGAGGCGGCCCCGGTCGTCGAACCGGCCGCGCCGGTCAGCAACCTGGTGCTGCCGGTTGCTGAAGAGCCCGTGGCTCTGGTGCCGGATCTGGAGCCGAAAGCGCCGCCCGCCATCCCGGAACGCCCTGCACCAGAGCCTGCTGCCCCTGTGGCTGCAGCCCCGGTCGCCGTGCAGGCCGAGCAGGCCAAGCCCGGTTTCTTCGCCCGCCTCAAGCAGGGCCTGTCGAAGACCAGCGCCAGTATCGGCGAGGGCATGGCCAGCCTGTTCCTGGGCAAGAAGGTCATCGATGACGACCTGCTCGACGAAATCGAAACCCGCCTGCTGACCGCCGACGTTGGTGTGGAAGCCACTTCCACCATCGTCCAGAACCTGACCCAGAAGGTTGCCCGCAAGCAGCTGGCTGATGCCGATGCCCTGTACAAGTCGCTGCAGGAAGAACTGGCTGCGCTGCTGCGCCCGGTCGAGCAGCCGCTGGTGGTGCAGGCGCAGAACAAACCCTATGTGATTCTGGTGGTCGGTGTGAACGGCGCCGGCAAGACCACCACCATTGGCAAACTGGCCAAGAAGCTGCAGCTCGAAGGCAAGAAAGTGATGCTGGCTGCTGGCGACACCTTCCGTGCCGCTGCAGTCGAGCAGCTGCAGGTGTGGGGCGAGCGTAACCAGATCCCGGTAATCGCCCAGCACACCGGCGCCGACTCTGCTTCGGTGATCTTCGATGCCGTACAGGCCGCCAAGGCCCGTGGCGTCGACGTGCTGATCGCCGACACCGCTGGCCGCCTGCACACCAAAGACAACCTGATGGAAGAGCTGAAGAAAGTCCGCCGGGTCATCGGCAAGCTCGACGCCGAAGCGCCACACGAGGTGCTGCTGGTACTCGATGCCGGCACCGGCCAGAACGCCATCAGCCAGGCCAAGTACTTCAACCAGAGCGTCGAACTGACCGGCCTGGCCCTGACCAAGCTGGACGGCACTGCCAAGGGCGGGGTGATCTTCGCCCTGGCCAAGCAGTTCAAGCTGCCGATCCGCTTCATCGGTGTCGGTGAAGGCATCGACGACCTGCGTACCTTCGAAGCCGAGCCGTTCGTCAAGGCTCTGTTCGCCGAGCGAGACTGAACATGATCCGATTCGAACAGGTTGCCAAGCGCTATCCCAATGGTCATGTGGGTTTGCATGAGCTGAGTTTCCGGGCGCGCCGGGGCGAATTCCTGTTCGTCACCGGCCACTCGGGCGCGGGCAAGAGCACCTTGCTGCGCCTGCTGCTGGCCATGGAGCGCCCGACCAGCGGCAAGCTGATGCTGGCCGGGCAGGACCTGGGCCAGATCAGCAACTCGCAGATCCCGTTCCTGCGCCGGCAGATCGGCGTGGTGTTCCAGAACCACCAGCTGTTGTTCGACCGCACGGTGTTCAACAACATCGCCTTGCCGCTGCAGATTCTCGGCCTGTCCAAGGCCGAGGTCGCCAAGCGCGTGGACTCGGCGCTGGAGAGAGTGTCGCTGGCCGACAAGGGCGAGCTGTTCCCGGCCGACCTGTCCACCGGGCAGCAGCAACGGGTGGGCATCGCCCGCGCCATCGTTCACCAGCCAGCCCTGCTGCTGGCCGACGAACCCACCGGTAACCTCGACCCGCGCCTGGCCGCGGAGATCATGGGGGTGTTCGAGGACATCAACCGCCTGGGTACCACGGTATTGATCGCCAGCCACGACCTGGCACTGATTGCGCGCATGCGCCACCGCATGCTGACCTTGCAGCGCGGCCGCTTGATCGGCGATGGGGAGGCCGGGCAATGAGCACTACACGTACGCCGAAGGTTTCCGAGCGGGTTGCGCCGAAGCCGGCCGACCCGCAACCGGCGAAGAAAAAGCACGACGACGATGACGGCCCGGATTTCCGCACACTGCTGCATGCCTGGCTGGAAAGCCACCGTGCCAGCATGGCCGACAGCCTGCGCCGGCTGGGCAAGCAGCCGATCGGCAGCTTCTTCACCTGCCTGGTGATGGCGGTGGCGCTGAGCATGCCCATGGGCCTGTCATTGCTGCTGAAGAACGTCGAGAAGCTTGGCGGCTCGTGGCAGCGCGCCGCACAGATCTCGCTATACCTCAAGCTCGATGCCGGTAGCCGCGAAGGCGAGGCGCTGCGCGACGAGATCAAGGGCATGCCCGGTGTGGCCGACGCCCAGTATGTCAGCCGCGAGCAGGCGCTGGAGGAGTTCCAGCAACAGTCCGGCCTGGGCGAAGCTCTGCGTGAACTGCCTGACAACCCGCTGCCCGGCGTAGTGGTGGTGACCCCGACCGAAGTCGACAAGCCGGCCCTGGAAGCCTTGCGTCAGCGCCTGTCGGAGCTGCCGCGGGTGGAAGTGGCGCAACTCGACCTGGTATGGGTCGAGCGCCTTGCGGCCATCCTCAAACTGGGTGACCGCTTCGTCTTCGGCCTGGCCGTGATGCTGATTTCTGCCCTGCTGTTAGTAATCGGTAACACAATTCGTCTACATATTGAAAACCGCCGTACCGAGATCGAAGTGATCAAGCTGGTCGGTGGTACAGACGCCTACGTACGCCGGCCTTTCCTTTACATGGGCGCACTGTATGGCCTGGGTGCAGGGGTGATTGCCTGGGGTATCCTGGCGTTTGGCCTGAACTGGCTGAACGAGGCGGTGGTAGGGCTTTCCGGGCTGTACGGCAGCGACTTCGCCCTAGGTGGGGTGCCGGCGTCCGATGGTCTGTCGCTCTTGATCGGAGCGGTGCTGTTGGGGTATATCGGTGCATGGATCGCAGTGGCCCGCCATCTGAACGAGCTGGCGCCGCGATAGTTTTTACGTGCCAGCATTGACAAATTATTCACCATGGAACTTGTACCGTCGTTCCAGGTCAATGTTGGCAGCGCCCACAAGGCGCGAGTTCTGTAAGTCGGAGGTTCTTGAATGACCACATCGTTGCAACCTGCCTATGCCCTGGTACCTGGTGCAAACCTGGAAGCCTACGTGCACACGGTCAACAGCATCCCGCTGCTGACTGTCGAGCAGGAGCGTGATCTGGGCGAGCGTCTCTATTATGAGCAGGATGTCGAGGCCGCTCGTCAAATGGTGATGGCCCACCTGCGTTTCGTCGTACATATCGCCCGTAGCTATGCCGGCTACGGGCTGGCCCAGGCCGACCTGATCCAGGAAGGCAACGTCGGCCTGATGAAAGCCGTCAAGCGCTTCAACCCGGAAATGGGCGTGCGCCTGGTGTCGTTCGCCGTGCACTGGATCAAGGCAGAGATCCACGAGTTCATCCTGCGCAACTGGCGCATCGTCAAGGTGGCCACCACCAAGGCCCAGCGCAAGCTGTTCTTCAACCTGCGCAGCCAGAAGAAGCGTCTGGCCTGGCTGAACAACGACGAAGTGCACCGCGTGGCGGAAAGCCTGGGCGTGGAGCCACGTGAAGTGCGCGAGATGGAAAGCCGCCTCAGCGGCCAGGACATGGCGTTCGACCCGGCAGCGGAAGCTGACGACGACAGTGCCTTCCAGTCGCCTGCGCATTACCTGGAAGACCACCGTTACGACCCGGCGGTGCAGCTGGAGGATGCCGACTGGAGCGACAACTCTACCAGCAACTTGCACGAAGCATTGCAAGGGCTGGACGAGCGTAGCCGCGACATTCTCTACCAGCGCTGGTTGGCGGAAGAGAAGGCCACGTTGCATGAACTGGCGGACAAGTACAGCGTTTCGGCTGAGCGGATTCGCCAGCTGGAAAAGAATGCGATGAACAAGGTCAAGGCGCTGATCGCGGCCTGATCGAGCCCTGGCTGCAAGGAAAAGCCGCTGGCCCGCATAGGGTTAGCGGCTTTTTTTTGTGCAAGATTTACCGGCCTCTTCGCGGGCGCGCCCGCTCCCACAGGTACTGCACAGGCCTCAGGGGTAATGCTGGCCCTGTGGGAGCGGGCGTGCCCGCGAAGAGGCCCTCAAGGCTTGCGCGAAGTGTCGAGCTGCATCAGGTAGCTGGGCCCACCCAACTGGCTCATCTGCCGGCGTATCCAGCCGGCCCGGCTGGCCACATAGGTGCTCGGCCGGCTGGCGCTCCACTTGATCGGGCTCGGCAGCACCGCTGCGAGCTGCGCCGCCTGCTGGCGGCTAAGCCGGCTGGCATCGACGCCAAAGTGGTAGCGCGCTGCCGCCTGGGCGCCAAACACACCTTTGCCCCATTCGGCACTGTTCAGGTAGACCTCGAGAATCCGCTCCTTCGACCACAACAGCTCGATCAACGCGGTGAACCAGGCCTCCAGGCCTTTGCGGAACCAGCTGCGCCCGGACCACAGGAACAGGTTCTTGGCCACCTGCTGGGTCAGGGTGCTGGCACCGCGAATGCTGCCGCCGCGCTCGTTGTAGGCCAGCGCTGCCTGGATGGCCGGGATGTCGAAGCCCCAGTGGTTGGCGAACTTCTGGTCCTCGCCGGCAATGACCGCGACCTTGAGGTCGTCGGAGATGTTCTCCCACGGCTCCCAGTCGCGCTGCAGGTCGATCGGCTCGCCATTCACCCAGGACTGCACCTTGCGCTCCACCATCAACGCCGTACCGGGTGGTGGGATCCAGCGGAACACCAGTACCAGCACGATGCTGCCGGCAGCGAACCAGAGCAGGGCGCGAGAGAGGCGGCGGAGAAGGGTTGGCAGCATGGCGATGGCTTGGCCGTACGGGTGGAAGGGGCCATTATACAGACCCGATCCAAGGAGTCGTCCCATGCTTCGCAGCTTCCTGATGCTTGCCGCCTTTTTCGGCTTCACCGGTGTCGCCCTGGGCGCTTTCGCCGCCCACGGCCTGAAAAGCCGCCTGACGGCCGACTACCTGGCGATCTTCCAGACTGGTGTGACCTACCAGTTGGTACATACCCTGGCCATCTTCGCTGTCGCCGTGCTTTCGGTGCACCTGCCAGGGCGCCTGGTCGGCTGGGCTGGCGGCCTGTTTGCCCTGGGGATAGTGCTGTTCTCCGGTAGCCTGTACCTGCTGACCCTCAGCGGCCTGGGCAAGCTCGGCATCATCACCCCGCTTGGTGGCCTGTGCTTCCTGGCCGGCTGGCTGTGCCTGGGCCTGGCAGCCTGGCGGCTCGGTTGACCGAGTGGTCCACAATCGCGACTAATGGCGTGCAGCGCCCTTGGGTTGCAGGGCGGTTCAGCGCTAGAATGCGGGCCCCCAAAGAACAATGGTGGCCGTGCGCATGCGCATTCAACTGAACGGTGAACCTTACGAATTGCCCGCTGGCGAAAGCGTCGCGGCCCTGCTGGCCCGCCTGGAGCTGACCGGGCGCCGCGTCGCGGTGGAACTGAACCTGGATATCGTGCCGCGTAGCCAGCACGACAGCACGCTGTTGAACGACGGCGATCAGGTCGAAGTGGTCCACGCCATCGGTGGCGGCTGATTCTGGCCGGCGATTCACCTGCAAGCCCAGCAACCTTTTCCCGAGGAACAACCATGAGCAACGTTCGTAGCGACAAGCCCTTCACCCTGGCCGGGCGTACTTTCCAGTCGCGCCTGCTGGTCGGTACCGGCAAGTACCGTGACATGGAAGAAACCCGCCTGGCCATCGAAGCCTCGGGTGCCGAGATCGTCACCGTAGCCGTGCGCCGCACCAACATTGGCCAGAACCCGGGCGAGCCGAACCTGCTCGATGTGCTGCCTCCGGACCGCTATACCATCCTGCCGAACACTGCTGGCTGCTATGACGCGGTCGAAGCCGTGCGCACCTGCCGCCTGGCCCGCGAACTGCTGGATGGCCACAACCTGGTCAAGCTGGAAGTACTGGCCGACCAGAAAACCCTGTTCCCCAATGTGATCGAAACCCTCAAGGCCGCCGAAGTGTTGGTCAAAGACGGTTTCGATGTGATGGTCTACACCAGCGATGATCCGATCATCGCCCGCCAGTTGGCCGAAGCCGGTTGCATTGCGGTCATGCCGCTGGCTGGCCTGATCGGTACCGGCCTGGGTATCTGCAACCCCTACAACCTGCAGATCATCCTGGAAGAGTCCAAGGTGCCGGTGCTGGTGGATGCTGGTGTGGGTACTGCGTCCGACGCCACCATCGCCATGGAAATGGGCTGCGAAGCTGTGCTGATGAACTCGGCCATCGCCCACGCCCAGCAGCCGGTGCTGATGGCCGAGGCCATGAAGCACGCCATCGTCGCCGGTCGCATGGCCTACCTGGCCGGCCGTATGCCGAAGAAACTCTATGCCAGCGCCTCTTCGCCGCTGGATGGTCTGATCAAGTAAGAGCCCCTGATGACTGAATCGCACGATACGCCGATCACCCCCGACGGCGAAGCCCGCCCGCACCGCCGCATCAAGAGTTTCGTGATGCGCGCCGGGCGCATGACCGAAGGCCAGCAACGTGGCCTGGAGCAGGGCGGCCCGCTGTACATCCTGCCGCTGGCCGACAGCCCGGTGGACTACGACCAGGTGTTCGGCCGCTCGGCGCCGCGCACCCTGGAGATCGGCTTCGGCATGGGCCATTCCCTGCTGGAAATGGCTGCTGCCGCGCCTGAACAGGACTTCATTGGTGTGGAAGTACACCGCCCGGGTGTTGGTGCGCTGCTCAACGGCGTGCTGACCCAGGGCCTGAAAAACCTGCGGGTATATGACTGCGATGCCATCGAAGTGCTGAACCGCTGCGTGGCGGACAACAGCCTCGACCGCCTGATGCTGTTCTTCCCCGACCCATGGCACAAGGCGCGCCACCACAAGCGCCGCATCGTCCAGCTGGAGTTCGCCGAACTGGTACGGCGCAAGCTCAAGCCCGGTGGCGTGTTCCACATGGCCACCGACTGGGAACCGTATGCGGAGTACATGCTGGAAGTGATGAGCGCTGCCCCGGGCTATCGCAACCGTGCGGCCGACGGTACTTACGTGCCACGGCCGGAAGAACGCCCGATCACCAAGTTCGAGCGCCGCGGCGAGCGGCTGGGGCATGGGGTTTGGGATTTGAAGTTCGAGAAGGTGGATTGACCGGCTGATACGGCCTTTCGATTTGCCGATGCCTGCAGAAATGCAGGCGAAAAAAAACCGCCTTTGAAAGGGCGGTTTTTTATGTGAGCAACAGGACTGAGTATCCTTCGCTCTGAGGTTTCACAGAAAACCCTCACACAGTTGGCTGATCATAGGCAGCGTAGCGGGGGAACGTCAATGCTCAGAAATATCCGGCATCACGTGTGTCGGAGCGGTTAACAGTCTTGGGTGAGCATTCCAAGTATCATCGCGCTGCTCCTGTGTGGATGAAATCAGTGATGGGCCGGGTAGGAGAAGAATTCTGCTTTCCGGCCCCTTCGACACGGCCTGAGAACCGTGCCGGTGCACCTCTCGAAGGGCCATTGACCTGGCCACTTCACAGAAGACTCTCACACAGTTTTTGAAGGCATCGAAGTACCGGTTAGATGCTGGAAGATTGGCCCGCCAACACGGAGGCCAAGGCATATGAAGCGTTTGCTTGATGCGCTGAGCCGCGTTTGGACGTTCATCCGGATCTTGACTGTGCTCAAGACCGTTCGGGACTTCATGCGCGATCACTTCGATGATGCCCAGTAAGGGCTAGTCAGGTGGTAGGGCTGCCCTGGTTCTCCGGGGCAGCTTTTACAACCCATCTCTGTACTCGCCAGATTACGCGGTCATTGTAGGAGCGGCCTTGTGTCGCGATGGCCCGCGTAGCGGCCCCAGGATGTCAGCGGTGAGGCAGCAATTGCTGGGGCCGCTTTGCGGCCCATCGCGACTCAAGGCCGCTCCTGCAAGGTTCAGTGCAAGGCCGTGGCTCAGCCCCGTCGATCCGCCACCACCCCGATCAGCACCAGTACCACCAGCAGCACCGGCGCCAGCGCGTAGTTGTTGAACTGGCTCAGCCCTTTCACCACCCAAGGCGTGGCATAGATCAGCGCCGCACCGCTGCCGATCATCACCAGCAAGGCCATGAACGGTACGCGCAGGGCGCCCGCCAGGCCGCCCAGGCGCTGTTCCACCCAGCCCTTGATATCGGTGCCGAACAGCACCAGCAGGCAGCCTACCAAGGCCAGTGAAATCTCCGACAGGTTGCTGCGGCTCCAGCGAGAAACCGTCGCGAGCAGATCAAGTACCAGATCCATGGGTCATCCTTAGGTCAAGAAATACTGCAGCAGGTCATTGAGGAACAACTGGCCCCTCGGCGTGGCCACCAGCCGATCCGGTTCGACCTGCAAAAGGCCCTTTTGTTCGGCAGCGCGGCGTGCCTCGCGCAGTTGTGCCAGCGGCAAACCGGTGCGTTGGGTGAACAGTTCGGCTTCCACCCCATCGGTCAGGCGCAGGGCGTTCATCAGGAACTCGAACGGCAGCTCGTCGACTGGCAGTAGCTTTTCGCCGGCCTTGAACGGCTTGGCCAGGTTCAGGTAGTCCTTGGGCAGGCGGGTCTTCCAGGTGCGCAGGATGCGCCCGTCGGCGAAGGTCAGCTTGCCGTGGGCACCAGCGCCGATGCCGATGAAGTCGCCAAAGCGCCAGTAGTTGAGGTTGTGCCGGGCAGCGCGCCCCGCTTGGGCATAGGCCGAGACTTCGTACTGGCGGAAGCCGTGTTCGGCCATCAGTGCCTGGCCGGCCTCCTGGATATCCCAGAGGATGTCGTCCTCGGGCAGCTCGGGCGGCTGGTTCCAGAACACCGTGTTCGGCTCCACGGTCAGCTGGTACCACGACAGGTGCGTTGGCCCCAGGTCGATGGCCTGGCGCAGGTCGCCCAGCGCGTCGTCGAGCGACTGGTCGGGCAGGCCGTGCATCAGGTCCATGTTGAAGTTGTCGAAGCCGGCGGCGCGCGCCATGCCGGCGGCGCGGACCGCTTCATCGCCATTGTGGATACGCCCCAGCGCCTGCAGTTTGGCTGGCTGGAAGCTCTGCACACCGATGGACAGACGATTGATACCGGTTTGCCGGTAGGCCTTGAACTTGTCCTGCTCGAACGTGCCCGGGTTGGCCTCCAGGGTGATTTCGATGTCCGGTGCAAACGGGATACGTTGTTCCACGCCACGCAGCAGCCAGCCAAGGGCGTCGGCACTGAACAGGCTGGGGGTACCGCCGCCGAAGAAGATTGAGCTGATCGGCCGGCCTTGCACGGCAGCCAGCTCCTGGTCGAGGTCGGTCAGCAGGGCGGCGACGTAGGCATCTTCCGGCAGTTCAGGCCCGGCAGCGTGGGAGTTGAAGTCGCAGTAAGGGCATTTGCGTACGCACCACGGGATGTGGATGTACAGCGCCAGCGGCGGCAGGCTGGTGAAGCCCGCCGCGCCGGGGTTGGACAGCGTTTCGATCATGCCAGGCCCAGACGTTGGCGCAGCAGGGCCATGGCGCGGGCGCGGTGGCTGAGCTGGTTCTTGTCCACAGGGGCCAGGTCGGCGCTGGAGCAGCTGCGCTCCGGTACCCAGAACAGCGGGTCGTAGCCAAAGCCGTGCTCGCCACTGGCCTCGAACATGATGCGCCCGTGCCACAGGCCTTCGCACAGGATCGGCAGCGGGTCGTCAGCATGGCGCACCAGTGCCAGGACGCAGACGAACTGTGCGCCGCGCTCGGCTTCAGGCACGTCTTTCAGTGCTTCGAGCAGCTTGGCATTGTTCGCCGCATCACCCTTGCCGTCTGCATAGCGCGCCGAGTAGATGCCCGGCGCGCCGCCGAGGAAGTCCACCGCCAGGCCCGAGTCGTCGGCCAGGGCCGGCAGGCCGGAAATGCGTGCGGCGTTGCGCGCCTTGAGGATGGCGTTCTCGACGAACGACAGGCCGGTTTCTTCCGGCTCGACCTGGCTGAACTCACCGATCGAGCGCAGTTGCACGGACGCGCCGAGCATGGCCTGGAGTTCCTTGAGTTTGCCGGCGTTGTGGCTGGCCAATACGAGTTGCTGGAAATTCATCATTCGCCTGGGAACACTTCCTGGTTGAAACTGAGGGAGTTGCTGATGCCGCCGGTTTCGATATTCAGGTCGAAGGTGACGGTTTCTGGCTGGTCGATCTTGAACTGGGCAATGTAGTACACCGCGCCCTGTTCGGTGATCTGCTTGAACGACAGCGGGCTGCTGCGCCCGGTCAAGTCCTTGACCGTGCCGCTGACCACCGCCATGGCGGGCTTGTTGGCCTTGAGCACGGCGATGTTGAGTACGCCCTGGTTCTTGCTGCGTACCAGGCCGGTGGCTGCGGCCACCTCCGGTGTAAGCATGCTCGAGGTGAACGCGCTGTAGTGCACCGTCACGTCGCCAAACACTTCCTTGCGCTCGGGGCGGGCAGCATCGGCAGCCAGTACCGGCAGGGCCAGGCACAGGCTGATCAGGAACAGGGCTAGGCGACGCATGGGGTGATTCCTCCGGTGGGCGTCAGACCGCGAGCTGATGTTCTTGCAGGCCCGGGCTGCTGACACGATAGATGCCGATCTCACCTAGAAGATTAGGCCAAAGCCGGCCAGCCCACCCGTTGCGGTGCAAGTGGTCGACTGCCAGGCGGTCTAGCACCTTGGCGCGGCGCTCGTGGCACAGCTCTTCGAAGTCGGCAAAGGTGCAGAAGTGGATGTTTGGCGTGTTGTACCAGGTGTACGGCATGAAGTCCGAAACCGGCATGCGGCCTTTGGTCGCCAGGTACCAGCGGCAACGCCAGTGGCCGAAGTTGGGGAAGGTGATGATGCACTGGCGGCCCACGCGCAGCATCTCGTCCAGAATGCGGTCGGGGTACTCCACGGCCTGCAGGGCCTGGGTCATGATCACCACGTCGAAACTGTTGCTGGCGAAGTTGCCCAGGCCCTTGTCCAGGTCCTGCTCGATGACGTTGACGCCCTTGGCCACACAGGCCGCGATGTTGTCGGCGTCGATCTCCAGGCCATAGCCGGTGACCTGCTTGCGGTCGCGCAGCGAGGCCAGCAGTTCGCCGCTGCCGCAGCCCAGGTCGAGTACCCGGCTGCCGGCGGGGATCCAGTCGTGGATGATTTCCAGATCGGCTCTCATGCTGTCCTCAGATGGCAATGCGGTTCATGTAGTTCGAGAAACCCTGCATGTAGCGAGGCGTGGGGATCAGGAAGGCATCGTGCCCGTAAGGCGAGTCGATCTCCAGGTAGCAGACATTCTTGCGCGCGGCCATCAGGGCGTCGACGATCTCGCGCGAACGGGCCGGGGAGAAGCGCCAGTCGGTGGTGAACGACATGATGCAGTAATCCGCCTTGACGTGGGCCAGGGTGGCTGCCAGGTCGCCGCCCTGGGCGGCGGCGGGGTCGAAGTAGTCCAGCGCCTTGGTCATCAACAGGTAGGTGTTGGCGTCGAAGCGCCCGGAAAACTCCTCGCCCTGGTAGCGCAGGTAGCTCTCGACCTGGAATTCGACGCTGTGGAAGTCGTAGTTGAGCTTGTCGCTCTTCAGCTCGCGGCCGAATTTTTCACCCATCGAGTCATCCGACAGGTAGGTGATGTGGCCGACCATGCGCGCCAGCATCAGGCCACGCTTGGGGATCACGCCCTGGTCCTGGAACGAACCGCCGTGGAATTCGGGGTCGGTGAGGATGGCCTGGCGTGCCACTTCATTGAAAGCGATGTTCTGTGCCGACAGCTTGGGCGCCGAGGCGATGTCGACGCAATGGCGCACGCGCTCGGGGTAGCTGATGGTCCACTGCAGCGCCTGCATGCCACCCAGGCTGCCACCGACCACGGCGGCCCACTGCTGGATGCCCAGGCGCTCGGCCAGGCGCACCTGGCTGTGCACCCAGTCTTCCACGGTCAGCACCGGGAAGTCGGCGCCGTAGGGCTTGCCGGTGGCCGGGTTGATGCTGCTGGGGCCGGTGCTGCCGTTGCAGCCGCCCAGGTTGTTCAGGCTGACCACGAAGAAGCGGTTGGTGTCGATCGGCTTGCCAGGGCCGATACAACTGTCCCACCAGCCCGGCTTGCGGTCGGTGGCGGCATGGTAGCCAGCGGCATGGTGGTGGCCGGAGAGGGCATGGCAGATCAGCACGGCGTTGCTCGCGCTGGCGTTCAGGGTGCCATAGGTCTCGTAGACCAGTTCGTAACTGGCCAGGGAGCGGCCGCAGGCCAGGGCCAGCGGTTCATCGAACCGGGCGGTTTGCGGTACTACCAGACCGACGGAATCTTCGGGAAAGACAGTGGACATCGACCCTGCTCACGCTTGACGGAGGCGTAAGTCTAAAGAGCGCTACCCCCAGCGGCAAGCAGAGGCTTGTCGCTGGAAGCAACCAGAGTCAGGTGGGGCTCAGATCATCCGCCACAGCTCTTGTGGCATGCCGGCGTAGGCGGCCAGAGGCGGCATGACGAACGACTGGATTACCTGGATCGCGAGGAAGGCGAAGATCGGCGAGATGTCCATGCCACCCAGGTTGGGCACGATGCGGCGGAACGGTGCCAGCACCGGTTCACTGATCTGGTAGGCCAGCTCAGCCGCCGGGTTGTGGCTGTTGGGAGCAACCCAGGACACGATCACCATGACGATCATCGCGACCCAGAAAATCTTCAGGAACAGCGAGGTGATACCGATGATGGCCCACATCAGCAGGTGCAGGATGTCACCGAAGGTCCCGTAGGTGACCATCAGCACGAAAGCCATCAGCAGCGCCTGGATGACCACCGACAACAGCAGCGACGAGGTATCCAGCCCACCAACGCTGGGGATGACTCGGCGAATCGGCTTGAGCAGCGGCTGTGTGGCGCGCACGGCGAACTGGCACAGCGGGTTGTAGAAGTTGGCCTTGACCAGCTGCAGGACAAAGCGCAGCAGGACGATCACCAGGTACAGGCTGACCAGGGTTTGCACCACGAAGATCGCGGCGCCGGACAGTGCATTCATCTGAAGCTCCTTATTTGCCCAGTTGTTCGGCCAGCTCGGCGGAACGTGTAGCCGCAGCCTGCAGCGCCTGTTCGACGATGGCTTCGAAGCCGCTGGCCTGGAACGACTTGATCGCCGCTTCGGTAGTGCCTGCAGGCGAGGTGACTCGGCGGCGCAGTTCGGCAGCGTCGACATCGCTGGCAACCGCCATGCGTGCGGCGCCCAAGGCTGTCTGCAGGGTCAGCTGGGAGGCAGTTTCACGTGGCAGGCCAAGCTTTTCGCCTGCCGCGGTCATGGCTTCGATCAGCAGGAAGAAGTACGCCGGGCCGCTGCCGGAGACTGCCGTCACGGCGTCCAGTTGCTGCTCCTGCTCGAGCCACAGGGCGGTGCCCACGGCCGACAACAGTTGCTCGGCCTGCTGGCGTTGTTCGCTGGATACTTCCGCGGTGGCGTACAGGCCGCTGACGCCCTGGCGCAGCAGTGCCGGGGTGTTGGGCATGCAGCGCACGAAAGGGCGAGCGCCGACCCAGCTTTGCAGGCTGGCGCAGGTGATGCCGGCGGCAATGGAAACGATCAGCTGGCCTTCCTGCAGGTTCGGTTGCAGGGCCTGGCATACGGCTTTCATGACCTGCGGCTTGACCGCCAGCACGATGACGTCGGCGCCATCGATGGCCTGGGCGTTGTTCTCGAAGGTTTCGATGCCGTGCTCGGCCTGGATGCGGCTGCGGGTCTCGGCGCCCGGGTCGCTGGCGCGGATCTGCGAGGCGTCCAGGCCCTGGGCACGCAGACCACCGATCAGGCTGGCGGCCATGTTGCCGGCGCCGATAAAGGCAATACGAGTCTTGCTCATGTCAGGTCCTTGTAGGAAAGAGTGAGTAAAGCATGGAATCAGGGCTGCCCGTAATCGCGGGCACCGAACAGGGCGGTACCGATACGCACCCAGGTCGCACCCTGTGCAATGGCCGCTTCCAGATCGTGGCTCATGCCCATGGACAGAGTGTCCAGACCAAGGCCAAGGCCTTCCTGCAACTGGCGCAGGGTGGCGAAGGCGGCTTCCTGGGCGGCGCGGTCATCAGTGGGTTCGGGAATGGCCATCAGCCCGCGCAGGCGCAGGTTGGGCAGTGCGGCTACCGCTTTGGCCAGGGCCGGCAGGTCGGCAGGGGTGCAGCCGGATTTGCTGTCTTCGCCGCTGACGTTCACCTGCAGGCAGATGTTCAGTGGTGGCAGACCGGCCGGGCGCTGCTCCGAGAGGCGTTGGGCGATTTTCAAGCGGTCCACGGAATGTACCCAGTCGAAATGCTCGGCGATGGCTTTGGTCTTGTTCGACTGGATGGGGCCGATGAAGTGCCAGATCAAGGGCAGGTCGCCGAGTGCCTGCTGCTTTGTCAGCGCTTCCTGTAGGTAGTTTTCCCCGAAATCGCATACGCCGGCGGCGTGGATTTCGCGGATGGCGCTAGCTGGCTTGGTCTTGCTCACGGCCAGCAACTGGACGCTGGCCGGATCACGCCCGGCAGCCTGGGCAGCGCTGGCGATACGGGCGGAAATAGCGGAAAGGTTGTCTGCTAGGGTGGACATGGACTGATGCCGGCGGCTGGAGGGTTTGCGGCATTCTACCTACTTGAAGGCCTTTGGGGAGTCTCATGGATGTGACCGACCTGTTGGCCCGGGCCGTGGATGCGGGGGCTTCCGACCTGCACCTGGCGGCGGGCCAGTTACCGATGTTGCGCCTGGATGGCGAGCTGCAGCGCATGGCCCTGCCGACCTTGGGTCCGGTCGCCTTGATCGAGGGCATGGCCCCCATGCTGGATGAAGACCAGCGCCGACAGTGGGCCCAGGGTGATGAGCTGGACCTGGCGCTGGAATTGCCGGCGCTAGGGCGCTTTCGGCTGAATCTGTTTCGCCAGTTGCACGGCCCTGCGGCCACCTTTCGCCTGATCCCGGGGCATATCGCCACGCTCGATGAACTCGACCTGGGCGATGTGTTTCAAGCTGTTGCGCAGTGCCGAGATGGCTTGATCCTCGTCGGTGGGCCGACCGGCAGCGGCAAGTCCAGCACCTTGGCGACACTGCTTGACCAACTGAACCGCGATCGGGCTCTGCATATCATCACCCTCGAAGACCCTGTCGAAGTTATCCACAGCAGCCAGCGCAGCCTGGTCAACCAGCGTGAGGTCGGCCGCCATTGCGGTGGGTTCGCCCAGGGGCTGCGCAGTGCCCTGCGCCAAGACCCGGATGTGATCATGATCGGTGAGCTGCGCGACCTGGAAACCATTCGCCTGGCCTTGCGTGCGGCTGAGACCGGGCACCTGGTACTGGCGACCGTGCATACCCGTTCGGCGGTGAGCAGTATTGACCGGTTGGTGGAGGTGTTCGCTGCCGAAGAGAAGCCGTTGGTGCGGGCGATGCTGGCCGAGTCGTTGCGCCTGGTGGTAGCGCAGGTGCTGGTCAGGCGCGCGGGCGGAGGGCGGGTTGCTGCGCGGGAAGTGCTGGTGGTGACGCCAGCGGTGCGTAACCTGGTTCGGGAAGGGCGGATGGCGCAGTTGTGTTCGGTGATGCAGGCGGGTGGTGCGGACGGGATGCGGACGATGGAAGGGGCGATGCGGGGGTTGAAGGAGAGGGGGCTGATCAGCGATCTATAGTGCCTGTGCTGGCCCTTTCGCGGGTAAACCCGCTCCCACATGGATAACACAGCCTTCGAATGCTGTGGTGTACCTGTGGGAGCGGGTTTACCCGCGAAGAGGCCCGGACAGGAGAGCGCCGATCAGATCAGCGCTTGGCCAGGCTCAGTTGCTGCTGTTCTTTCGGCAGCACTCGCTTGGCCACCACGTAATGCTTCTGCCAGTAAGGCTTGCTCAGGGTGTCGATGCTTACCCGCTTGCCACGGCGTGGAGCATGGATGAAGCGGTCGTTGCCCAGGTAGATGGCAACGTGGTTCACCCGACGGCTCTTGATGTTGAAGAAGATCAGGTCACCTGGCTTCAGGTCACCCTTGGCTACCTTGACGCCGTGGCCCTGGGCCATGGCATTGGAGGTGCGCGGCAGGTCGACGTCGGCGACGTCGTTGAAGGCGTATTTGACCAGCCCGCTGCAGTCGAAGCCTTTCTTCGGGCTGCTGCCGCCCCAGACATAAGGGGTGCCGAGCACATTCACCGCACGGCTGAGCACATCGCTGCTCTGCTTCGGCGACATTGCCGCGACTGGCACACCGGGCACGCCGCGGCTGTTGGCGGCATTGCTTGGACGGGTGCGCATTGCGGTCTGCTTGACCGGTGCATGTTTTACCGAGGCATTGGTGGTGTAGCCGGTAAAACCATTGGGAAGACGTTGCTCACGATTGGTGGCGTGGGCGGCCAGGGGCAATAATAGGCAGAGGGTCAGCCATGTCTTGAGTAAAGGCGGCATAGATGAAGCTCTTATGAATAGTTATGTGTTGGGCGCGCAACTTTATAACAGCTTTTTGATCAATCTTTGATCCGTTGGTCGATTGTCCAGGTGCCGTACGTCGGCCTGCGACGAGAAAGTCACATTTTTTCTTAGAAAATTTTCGGATAACCCACGGGGGCTATGAATGAACAGTTATCAACAGGGGGCGCCGTTTCACGACACCCACAGCAAGACCATTGGCTACCTGCTATGGATTTTCGGCTTTACCGGGTCGCATCGTTTCTATTACGGCAAGCCCGTAACCGGCACTATCTGGTTCTTCACCCTGGGCCTGCTGGGCATCGGCTGGTTGATCGACCTGTTCCTGATCCCGTCCATGGACCGTGAAGCCGACCTCCGGTTCCAGTCCGGGCGCATTGACTACAACATCGCCTGGATCCTGCTGACCTTCCTCGGGGTGTTTGGTCTGCACCGGCTGTATCAGGGCAAGTGGATCACCGCGATCATCTACTTCTTTACCGGCGGGCTGTTTCTGGTGGGGGTGCTGTACGACTTCTGGACGCTGAACAGCCAGGTTTCCGAGCGGAATGCGGGGCGGGGTTGAGGACACAGGGGGCGCAAAGCGCCCCCGAATTCCAGGTTACTGACGGGTCTGCCGCTGTTGCAGCAGCAGGTTGCTGAAGCCTGCCCCGGCCAGTTGCTTCTGCGCCCCGGTCAGCTGCTCGCGGTTGCTGAACGGCCCCACCAGCACGCGGTACCAGGTTTCGTCCTTGACCGTGCCCGACTCTACCTTTACCGACTGCCCCAGCAGGATGATCTGCGCGCGCACCTTGTCAGCATCGGCCTGCTTGCGGAACGAGCCGGCCTGCAGGAAGAACTGGGTGGTCGCCGCCGGCTTGATGACTGGCGGTGCCGGTGGCGGTGTCTGGCCCATCAATGCTGCCTGGGCTCGCGCCGTGTCGATCTTTGCCGCTTCGGCTGGCGTCACCGGGGTCACCGGCTGGGCCGGGACGGGTGGCGTCTTCTCTGGTACGGCCTCCGGCGGTACGATCACCTCGGACTCCGGCAGCAGCGTGTAGAAGTCGTACTTCGGCTTCACCGGCTGCTGCGGAGTGGGCTGCGCCGACTTGCCGGCTTCGGCCACCTTGTCCGCTTTCTGCTGCTCCGGCTTGGTGCGCTTGATGTCTTCGCCACCAGGCTCGAGCTTCATCAGGAACACGATGAACGCGCCTACGGTCAGGCCGACCGCCAGCCATACCCAACCGGGAATCGGCTGCTTGGCCGGCGCCGTCTGGCGGCTGGCGCCGCGTTTGGGTGCAGGTTTTTTCTTGGCAGCCAACTTACATGCGCTCCAGGGTTTCCAGGCCGAGCAGTTCCAGACCTTGCTTGAGGGTGCGGCCGGTCAGGGCCGCCAGGCGCAGGCGGCTCTGCTGCTGCTGCGGGGTTTCGGCGGCAAGAATCGGGCAGTTCTCGTAGAAGCTGGAGAACAGGCCGGCCAGGTCGTACAGGTAGCTGCACAGCACGTGCGGCGTACCCTTGTCGGCGACGTTGTTGAGGATTTCGCCAAACTGCGCCAGGCGCGCGGCCAGGTCCTGCTCGTGGGCAGCCTGCAGCACAATGTTGCCATCGACTTCATCGAAGCCTTTGCCCAGTTTGCGGAATACGCCGGCCACGCGGGTGTAGGCGTACAGCAGGTAAGGCGCGGTGTTGCCTTCGAAGTTGAGCATCAGCTCGAAGTTGAAGCTGTAGTCGCTGGTGCGGTGCTTGGACAGGTCGGCGTACTTCACAGCGCCGATGCCAACCACTTCACCGATGTGGCGCAGTTCTTCGTCGGCCAGGCTCGGGTTCTTTTCCTTGACCAGCGCGTAGGCGCGTTCCTTGGCCTCGGTGAGCAGGTCGATCAGCTTCACGGTACCGCCGTCACGGGTCTTGAACGGGCGGCCGTCGGCACCGTTCATGGTGCCGAAGCCCATGTGCTCCATCTGCATCGGGTGGCCCACGAAGCCTGCGCGGCGTGCAACTTCGAACACCTGGTTGAAGTGCAGGGCCTGGCGCTGGTCGACGAAGTACAGGGCGCGGTCCGCCTTGAGGACGTTGCTGCGGTAGCGCACGGCGGCCAGGTCGGTGGTGGCGTACAGGTAGCCGCCGTCGGCCTTCTGCACGATCACCGGCAGTGGCTCGCCTTCGCTGTTCTTGAACTCGTCGAGGAACACGCACTGGGCGCCCTGGTCTTCGACCAGCAGCCCCTTGGCCTTGAGGTCGGCGACCACGTTGGCCAGGTCGTCGTTGTAGGCGCTTTCACCCATCACGTCGGCCATGGTCAGCTTGACGTTCAGCAGCTCGTAGGTCTTCTGGCAGTGCGACAGCGAAATGTCCTTGAAGCGCGTCCACAGGGCCATGCAGTCCGGGTCGCCGGCCTGCAGCTTGACCACCAGGCCACGGGCACGGGTGGCGAACTCTTCGGATTCGTCGAAGCGCTTCTTGGCGGCGCGGTAGAAGTTTTCCAGGTCCGACAGCTCGTCGCTGGTGATCGGGTTTTCTTCCAGGTAGGCCAGCAGCATGCCGAACTGGGTGCCCCAGTCGCCCACGTGGTTCTGGCGGATCACGTCATCGCCGAGGAACTCCAGCACGCGCGCCACGCTGTCACCGATGATGGTCGAACGCAGGTGGCCGACGTGCATCTCCTTGGCCAGGTTGGGTGCCGACATGTCGATCACAACCTTTTGCGCAGGGCCGGCCTTGCGCGCGCCCAGGTGGGCGTCGGCCAGTGCGGCATCCAGGCGGTTGGCCAGGGCGTCGGTGTTCTGGAAGAAGTTGAGGAAGCCGGGGCCGGCGATTTCGACCTTGCTGATGTCGGCGCTGGCCGGCAGGGCATTGATCAGTTTCTCGGCCAGGTCGCGCGGCTTCATGCCGGCCGGCTTGGCCAGCATCATGGCGATGTTGCTGGCGAAGTCGCCGTGGGTCTTGTCCCGGGCGTTTTCCACCTGGATCGCCGGCGACAGCCCTTCAGGCAGCACACCGTCGGTGACGAGTTGGGTGAGGGCTTGCTGGATCAGCTGGCGAATGGTGTCTTTCATGGGGATCTCTTTTCGACCGCAAGCGCGGTGGAGCGCTTGGATGCGCAGGTGGAAAAACTGGGCATTATCCGTGGCTGGGGGCGGGTTGCCAACCTTTGGGGCTGCAAAGCAGCCCGCAGGATCAATAAAGGTCTACCGGGTCGACATCCAGCGACCACCGCACCTGGCGCCCGCTCGGCATCTGCTCCAACACTAGCAACCAGGCGCTGATCAGTCGATGCAAAGGCGCCCGCGTATTGGCCTGTATCAACAGTTGTGCGCGGAAGCGCCCGGCGCGGCGCTCCATCGGTGCTGGCACCGGCCCCAGCAGCTCGATGCCAGGTAGGCGCTGTTCGGCCACCAGGCGCTCGGCGGCGGCGCAGGCCTCGTCGAGGAAACCTTCGGCCTGCCCGGGCTTGTGCGCTTCGGCGCGTAGCAGCGCCAGGTGCGAGTAAGGCGGCAGCCCGGCGGCGCGGCGTTCGTCCAGGGCCTGCTCGGCGAAGGCGAAGTAGCCCTGCTCGGTAAGCTGCACCAGCAGTGGATGGTCGGCCAGGTGGGTCTGGATGATGACCTTGCCGGGCTCTTCGGCCCGCCCGGCCCGCCCGGCGACCTGCACGATCAACTGTGCCATGCGTTCGCTGGCACGGAAGTCGCCGGAGAACAGCCCGCCATCGGCATCGAGGATGGCCACCAGGGTCACCCGCGGGAAGTGATGGCCCTTGGCGAGCATCTGGGTGCCGACGAGGATGCTCGGCTGGCCGCGCTGGATGGTGCTGAACAGGTTGTGCATGGCGTCCTTGCGCGCGGTGCTGTCGCGGTCCACACGCAGGATCGGGTAATCCGGGAACAGCACTTTCAGGCGCTCCTCGGCACGCTCGGTGCCGGCGCCGACCGGGCGCAGGTCAACATGGTTGCACTGCGGGCACTGCTGCGGCAGGCGCTCGTCATAGCCGCAATGGTGGCAGCGCAGCACGCCGGAGCGCTGGTGCACGGTCATGCGTGCATCGCAGCGTGGGCATTCGGACAGCCAGCCGCAATCATGGCACAGCAAGGTCGGGGCGAAACCGCGGCGATTGAGGAATACCAGCACTTGCTGGCCTGCCTCCAGGGTTTGGCGGATGGCCTGCTGCAGTGGGCCGCTGATACCGCTGTCCAGCGGCAGGCTCTTCACATCCAGGCGCAGCATGCGTGGCGGGCGGGCACCGCCGGCGCGCTGGTTCATGCGCAACAGGCGGTAGCGACCGGTCAGGGCATTGTGCAGGGTTTCCAGCGATGGCGTGGCGGAACCGAGCAGGATCGGGACGTTTTCCTGGTGGGCGCGCACCAGTGCCAGGTCGCGGGCGTGGTAGCGCAGGCCTTCCTGCTGTTTATAGGAGCCGTCGTGCTCCTCGTCGATGATGATCAGGCCGGGGTTCTTCATCGGCGTGAACAGTGCCGAGCGGGTGCCGATGATGATGTCGGCCTCGCCGTCCCGGGCTGCCAGCCAGGCATCCAGGCGTTCGCGGTCGTTCACCGCCGAATGCAGCAGGGCGATGCGGGCGTTGAAGCGCTGCTCGAAGCGGGCCAGGGTCTGCGGGCCGAGGTTGATCTCCGGGATCAGTACCAGGGCCTGCTTGCCGGCTTCCAGTGTTTCGCGGATCAGTTGCAGGTACACCTCGGTCTTGCCGCTGCCGGTGACACCGGCCAGCAGGAAGGCGCCAAAGCCGCCAAAGCCTTCGCGCACGGCGTCGAAGGCATCGCGTTGCTCTTCGTTGAGCGGTAGTTCCGGCTGTGCCAGCCAGTGTTCGTGGCGCAGTGCCGGCAGATGGCGGCGGACCTCGATCTGCACCAGGTCCTTGGCCAGCAGCAGGTCCAGGCTGTCCTTGTTCAGATTGAGCTTGGCCAGGAGGCTATGGGCCACGCCGTGCGGGTGCTGGGCCAGGGTCTTGAGGGCATCGCGCTGGCGCGGTGCGCGGGCGATGCGCGGGTCTTCCAGGCGGGCGCCGGGGGCGACGTGCCAGAAGCGCTCCTGACGCATCTCGGAGGGTTCGCCCTGGCGCAGCAGGGTCGGCAAGGCCCAGCTCAGGGTGTCACCCAGGCTGTGCTGGTAGTACTGGGCGGTCCACAAGCACAACTTGAACAGCGACGGCGGGATCGGTGATACCGGGTCGAGCAGGGCGCTGGCCGGCTTGAGCTTGTCGGCGGGCACTTCGCTCTGCTCGCACACCTCCACCAGCACGCCGATCATTTCGCGGCGGCCGAATGGCACGCGAATGCGCATGCCCGGAGTCAAGGCCTGGCGCGCCATGCTTGCCGGCGCCTTGTAGTCGAACAGGCGACGCAGCGGGGAGGGCAGGGCAAGGCGCAGGATGACGTCGGACACGCGGAAAGTCTCGGAGGGCGTTTCAAAGACTGGCGAGCCTAGCAGACGACGGTCGGTGCAAGCGACAACTTGCGTTGGCGTGATGCTCTGGTATTATTCGCCGCCTAATTACGTGCGGTATTCAACAATTGGTGTTGGGTGGCGGCACGCAGCTCGAGGAAGTGACCATGAAAGCAGATATTCATCCGAACTACGAAGTAGTTGCAGTCACCTGCAGCTGCGGCAACAAGTTTGAAACCCGTTCGACCCTGGGCAGCACCCTGGCGATCGACGTTTGCAACCTGTGCCACCCGTTCTACACCGGTAAGCAGAAAGTCCTGGACACCGGTGGTCGCGTACAGAAGTTCGCCGATCGCTTCGGTATGTTCGGTACCAAGAAGTAATCATGCGCATGGCGAACCCCTCGGGTTTCGCATTGCTGCAAAAAAAGGCGCCCCTTGTGGGCGCCTTTTTTATGGGCGTCATCTGGCATTTCCCGGCCCTGGCGTTCTGCCCGCTACCAGGCAGCCCTCAGCAGGTGGCGGTGCGCCAGGTGGTCGATGGCGATACCTTGCGCCTGGTCGATGGCCGCAGCGTGCGATTGATCGGCATCAATGCCCCGGAAATCGGCCGTAACGGGCGCTCCAGCGAGCCCTATGCCGAGGCTGCCAGGCAGCGTTTGCAGGCCTTGGTCAAAGCCAGCGATGGGCGTATCGGGCTGGAGCCGGGCGTCGAGTCCAAGGACAAATACGGCCGCACGCTGGCGCATATCTACGGCCGCAATGGCGACAATATCGAAGCACAGCTGCTCAGCGAGGGCTTGGGCTATCGCGTCGCGGTTGCCCCCAATGTGCGCCTCAGCGCTTGCCAGCAGCTTGCCGAGCAGGCTGCGCGCAAGGCTGGCTCCGGGCTGTGGCGTCGTTCGCCGGTGGTGCGTGCAGGGGATGTCCGGCAGTCGGGATTCGCGGTCATTGCGGGCCGCATCGAAGGCGTGGAGCGCAACCGTGGCGGGGTCTGGCTGAACCTGGACGGTGCGGTGGTGCTGCAGGTTCCCGCTCGTCTGCAGCGCAACTTCCCCGCCAGCTTCTTCGATAACCTCAAGGGACGCCAGGTCGAGGCGCGTGGCTGGGTGCTGGATCGTTCCCGCAAGGGCGGCCTCAAGCCCGGGCAGCGACGCTGGCTGTTGCCGTTGACCGATCCAAGCATGTTGGAGCGCATTTCAGGCTAAAAGATGTAGACATTTCGCTATTGGATTGTACACACTGTTAGGCGTATGCCCCGTGGGTTATAGCGTAAAGTCGTAGGCTAAAGGCCTTGACACAAGTGACCGACCAGTCTTGTGGCTCCCCGGCTCTTTGCGTATCCTCGGCGGTCCGTCAGAACAGTAAATAGCGGAATGCCCACCATGTCAGACCTGAAAACCGCCGCTCTCGAATATCACGCTCAACCTCGTCCGGGGAAACTGAGCGTCGAACTCTCCAAGCCCACAGCCACCGCCCGTGACCTCGCCCTGGCCTACAGCCCAGGTGTTGCTGAGCCCGTGCGTGAAATCGGCCGTGATCCAGAGCTGGCTTACAAATACACCGGCAAAGGCAACCTGGTTGCGGTGATTTCCGATGGCACCGCCATCCTCGGTCTGGGTGACCTCGGCCCACTGGCTTCCAAGCCGGTCATGGAAGGCAAGGGTGTTCTGTTCAAGCGTTTCGCCGGTATCGACGTGTTCGACATCGAAGTGGAATCGGAAAGCCCGCAGGCGTTCATCGACACCGTTCGCCGCATCTCGATCACCTTCGGTGGCATCAACCTCGAAGACATCAAGGCGCCTGAGTGCTTTGAAATCGAGCGCACCCTGATCGAACAGTGCGACATCCCGGTATTCCACGATGACCAGCACGGTACCGCCATCGTGACCGCGGCCGGCATGATCAACGCCCTGGAAATCGCCGGCAAGAAGCTGGAGGACGCCAAGATCGTCTGCCTGGGTGCCGGCGCTGCCGCCATCTCCTGCATGAAGCTGCTGGTAAGCATGGGTGCCAAGGTCGAAAACATCTACATGATCGACCGCAGCGGCGTGATCCACGCTGGCCGTGACGACCTGAACCAGTACAAGGCGCAGTTCGCCCACGCCACCGACAAGCGCACCCTGGCTGACGCACTCGACGGTGCCGACGTGTTCGTAGGCCTGTCTGGCCCGAACCTGCTGAGCGCCGAAGGCCTGAAGTCGATGGCTGCCAACCCGATCGTGTTCGCCTGCTCGAACCCGGACCCGGAAATCTCGCCAGAGCTGGCGCATGCCACTCGCAGCGACGTGATCATGGCTACCGGTCGTTCCGACTACCCGAACCAGGTCAACAACGTACTGGGCTTCCCGTTCATCTTCCGTGGTGCCCTGGACGTTCGCGCCAAGCGCATCAACGAAGAAATGAAAATCGCCGCCGCCATCGCCCTGAAAGATCTGGCCAAGCTGCCAGTGCCGAAGGAAGTGTGCGACGCCTACGGCGTACAGGCTCTGGAATTTGGTCGTGAGTACATCATTCCGAAGCCGTTGGACGCACGTCTGATCACCGTCGTTTCCGACGCTGTGGCCAAGGCCGCCATCGAATCCGGCGTGGCAACCCTGCCGTATCCGAAGCACTACCCGCTGACCAGCGTGGATGACGTGTTCAAAGGCTGATTGCTGCCTGGCGACACAAAAAGCCCCGGCTCGTATGAGCCGGGGCTTTTTGTTTGGCGGTGCGCCATGCTGCTATTTTTGGTTGCCTGTCGGATTCTGGGGCTGCTTTGCAGCCCATCGCGACACAAGGCCGCTCCCACAGGGGCTAGGCGTTTCCTGTGGGAGCGGCCTTGTGTCGCGATAGGGGCGCAAAGCGCCCCCGGCTTTACATCTGGTCAGAACAGATCCATCGGCGCCGCTTCATCCGCCGGCAGCGGGCTGCCCGGTGCTGCGCCAGTGCCCAGTTCGTCCACCGACGGCGGCGAGTCCTCGGCCTTGAACAGCTCGAAGTAGGCATTCGGCGTGCTCGGCGAAGCGGCACGGCCGCTGACCGGGTCGACGCGCAGGCTGAGGATGCCTTCCGGTTCTGCCGGCGCATGCGCAGGCTTGTCCTTGAGTGCCGCGCCCATGAAGCTCATCCAGATCGGCAGTGCCGCCGTGCCGCCGTACTCGCGGCGTCCAAGGGTTTCGGGCTGATCGAAGCCGACCCACACGGTGGTCACGTAGTCGGCGTTGTAGCCGGAGAACCAGGCGTCCTTGGACTCGTTGGTAGTACCGGTCTTGCCTGCCAGATCGGTGCGGCCCAGGGCCAGCGCCCGGCGTCCGGTGCCGCGCTTGATCACGTCCTGCAGCATGCTGGTGAGGATGTAGGTGGTGCGACCGTCGATGATACGCTCGGCCACGGCCGGCGCCTGCGGTGCAGAAGCCACCTGGCTGAAGGCAGCGGGTGCCTCGCCAGGCATGGCGGTTGTGCTGATCGGCTGTTCGGGCGCGGCCACACCCGCCTGGTCCTCGGCACCTTGCGGTACCCGAGCCGGGTTGGCGGTGAACAGCGTCTCGCCGCTGCGGCTTTCGATGCGTTCGATCAGGTACGGGGTGATCTTGTACCCGCCGTTGGCAAAAGTACTCCAGCCTGTGGCGATTTCCATAGGGGTCAGGGTGGCGGTGCCCAGTGCCAGCGACAGGTTGCGTGGCAGGTCCTGCTTGTTGAAGCCGAACTTGGCGATGTAGTCGATGGTGCGGTCCACGCCCATGGCCTGCAGCAGGCGGATCGACACCAGGTTGCGCGACTTGTACAGCGCTTCGCGCATGCGGATCGGACCAAGGAAGGTATTGGTGTCGTTCTTCGGTCGCCAGACTTTGTCCAGGTACTCGTCGACGAACACGATTGGTGCATCGTTGACCAGACTGGATGCGGTGTAGCCACTGTCCAGTGCGGCGCTGTAGATGAACGGCTTGAAGCTCGAGCCCGGCTGACGCTTGGCCTGCATGGCGCGGTTGTAGTTGCTCTGCTCGAACGAGAAACCGCCGACCAGGGCGCGGATGGCGCCGTTGTAAGGGTCGAGGGTGACCAGCGCACTCTGCGCGCCAGGTACCTGGCTGAACTTGAGCTTGCCATCCTCGAGGCGCTGCACGCGCACCAGGTCGCCAACCTGGGCCACATCTGCCGGTGACTGCGGCGCACGGCCCTGGGAGTTGCTGTTGATGAACGGGCGCGCCCATTTCATGGTGTCCCAGGCCACCTGCTCTTCCTGGCCGCTGCGGGTCAGCACCTTGAGGCCGGTTTTTTCGACCTGGGTGACGATGACCGGCTCCAGGCCGCCGAGGCTGCGCTGCTTGCCCAGTTCCTGCAGCCAGGCTGCCTGGGTGCGGCCCGGGAAGCGTGCTTCGGGGCCGCGGTAGCCGTGGCGCTCATCGTAGTCGGAGAGACCGTTGAGGATGGCCTTGTTGGCCATTTCCTGCATGTCGCTGGGCACCGTGGTAGTGACGCGGAAGCCTTCGGTGTAGGCGTCGCTGCCGTAGCGACCGACCATTTCGGCGCGGGCCATTTCGGCGATGTAAGGCGCATTCACTTCAGGCGTGGGCACGTGGTAGCTGGCGTTGAGCGGCTCGGCCAGGGCCGCCTGGTAACTGGCTTCGTCGATCTTGCCCAGCTTGTACATGCGGCCGAGGATCCAGTCGCGGCGCTCTTTGGCGCGTACGGGGTTGGCCAGCGGGTTGAAGCGCGAGGGTGCCTTGGGCAGGCCGGCGATCATCGCCATCTGCGCCAGGCTCACGTCGCGGATCGACTTGCCGTAGTACACCTGCGCGGCGGCATCGATACCGTAGGCGCGGTTGCCCAGGTAGATCTTGTTCACGTACAGCTCGAGGATCTCGTCCTTGGTCAGCTCACGCTCGATCTGCAGGGCCAGCAGGATTTCGTTGGTCTTGCGCGAGAAGCTGCGCTCGCTGGTGAGGAAGAAGTTCTTCGCCACCTGCATGGTGATGGTACTGCCGCCGGTCTGGATATGGCCGGTTTTCACCAACTGGGTCGCGGCGCGCATCAGGCTGCTGGGGTCGACACCGTAGTGATTGAGGAAGTTGTCGTCCTCGGCCGACAGAAGCGCCTGGATGAATTGTGGGGGAATTTCCTCGAAGCGGATCGGTGAGCGACGCATTTCGCCGAACTCGGCAATCAGCTTGCCGTCGCTGCTGTACACCCTGAGGGGGATCTGCAACTGGATGCTTCTGAGCGACTCGACCGAGGGCAGGTTGGGGCTAAGATACAGAAACGCACCGCTCACACCGAGTACGAGCGCGCAGATGACTGCGACGGAAGACCACCAGAAGAACTTCAGCAGACGTATCAAGGCTTTTCGGTGTCCAGGTTGGGAGTGGATTGCACGCAGGTCCGGCGGACCAAAAAACGCTGGGCATTATAAGCATTTTTTCGCCTCTCCGGGTTACCGGCCAGGCTGCCCGTCGCCTCGATGGGCAGGCGCGGCCTAGTGCTGACGCGGGGTTGGGGCAGGTAGCCGCGAAGGATGGCGGCGACAGACAACAAGGATGCCACGATGCTAGGACGCTTCGGCAAGGATGCCGGTTCACTTGTGGGGGTGGAAATTGCCCCTGACTCCGTTCGGATTGTGCAACTGCAGCGGCGTAACCGGCGCTGCCGGGTGCTTGCCTCGGTACAAGAGCCGTTCGAATCATTGGCTGGCAGTGATTGGGCGGCAGAGCCTGGCGCCGTGGCGGCTGCCTTGAGGCGCGCCTACAGGCGCAGCGGCCTCAAACAGCGCCGGGTCGCGCTGGCACTGCCGGGTAACCAGGTGATATGCAAGCTGTGCCACCTGCCAGTGGAACAGGGCGGTGCAGAAGTGGAGGCGCAGCTGCTGGCTGACGCCGAACGGCTGTTTCCATTTCCGCTGGAAGACCTGGCCCTGGATTTTCAGGTCCTGGGCGGTTCTCGCGTCCAGCCAGGCTGCGCCGAGGTGATGGTGGCGGCATGTCGGCAGAGCGCACTGGCGCCACTTGAAGGCATCGTCGAGGAGGCAGGGTTGCAACTGGAGGCCGTGGAGGTCGACAGCATTGCCTTGGGGCGCATGCTGCCGCAGGGCCGGCACCAGAGCTCGGCGTTGCTGCGTATCGAGGCGCACAGCACCATCCTTTATGGCTGGCATTCGGGGCAGCCTCAGCAACGGCGTGAGCTGAGCCTGGGGCTGTCGACGATAACCGGGGCGCTGCCAGAGCGCCTGCTGGCCTTGCTTGCCGGTGAGCCTTTGCCGGAATGCCTGTTGATTGCCAGCTGTTCTCCGGTCGAAGCGGGCCAGTTGCAAAGCCTCGGCTCCCAGCTGAACCTTCCGTGTCGCCTGGTGCCTGACCTGGCGCGCCTGGAGCACGTCGATGGTGCGATGATTCTGGCTTGCGCCCTGGCTCTCGGAGGATTGCGTCGATGATGCGGCTGAACCTTCTGCCCTGGCGCGAACGGCAGCGCCAAGCGGCGTTGCGGTCTTTCCGCAGGCAACTGGTCGCCGGCGCTCTACTGGCCCTGTGTGGCGTGATGTTGGTCGACCAGCTGGCCCGCCAGCGCGGGGAGCAGCAGGCGCTGGCCAATACCCGGCACCAGGCAGCCCTTGAAGTGTTGGGCGAGCAGTTGCAGCCGCTGGCCGATGTGCATGCGCAGCATGAGGCGCTGCTGGCACGCGCGGCGGCGCTGGAAGCACTGCGCGCCCATCAGGATGTGCTGGCCGGGGTGTTCGCTGACCTCGAGCGGGCGTTGCCGGTGGGTGTGCAACTGCTCGACCTCAGCCTGGAAGATGGCAATTTGCAGATGACCGGGCTGGCCAAGTCAGGTGCCGTGGTCGCGCAGTTCATGCGTGACCTGAGCCGCTCGAGTGCGCTGGTTGGTCTGGAGCTCAAGCGCATCAGGAGCCTGCCAGGCGGCGATGAATTCCTGCTGGGGGCGCGCGTTTCGGCGTTCTGGTCGTGAATGCTGCGCAGGTGCTCGGCTGGCTGGCCATGGCCGAGAGCTCCAGCCGCTTCAGGCAGCTGGCGCCAGTGCTGGTGGCCTTGGCGTTGTTCGGCCTGGGCTGTGCCATACGTCTGCCTGCAGCGCTGCAACAGCAGGCGCAGGAGGAGGCTCGGCACGCCGAGTTGCACGAACAGCATTCAGCCGGCGCGGTGCAACTGGCCGAGTTGGAGCAACTCCACGCGTCGGTAACCATCGCCGAGCAACGCTTGCGCGAGGCGCACTGGCACCTGGCGGCCGGTGAGGGCATGAGTGACCTTCTCGAACGTCTGGCGGCTTCGGGGCACGCGCATGGCTTGCTGATCGAGCGCTTCGACGTTCATGAAGACGAACAGCAGGCCGGTTTCCGCCAGGTGCCGCTGGAGCTACAGGTGGTGGGGCGATACGCGGCATTGCGCCAGTGGCTGGGTGACTGGTTGGGCCAGGCGCGTGTTTTGCGTAGTGGTGACCTGCAACTGGCTCCAGCAGATGGCAAGCCTGGGCTGCTGCGCCTGCAGTTGCGGGTTGATGCCTATCAGGCGCTGGCGCCAGTGCCGCAGCCTGCGATGCTAGCGCGCATGCCAGCCAGGGGCGTGACGGCAGCGCCCGCAGTCGACCCGTTTGCGCCTGGAGCGACGCGATTGTCGGCCAGCGGGTTGGCCGGCGTGCCTTTGGCGCAACTGGAGATGGTCGGCAGCCTGTCACGTGGAGCGGAACACGAAGCACTGCTGATGGCGGCGGGCAGGCTCTATCGCGTACGCCCTGGGGACCGGGTCGGGCGTGACCAGGGGGTGGTGGCGAGAGTTGATCAATCCCAGGTCGAAGTACGCGAACGGCTGTTCATGGCCGGGGGGTGGCATGAACGCACGGCGTTCATCACGCTGGCAAAGCACCTGGGCAAGGAGGCCCCGGATGACGATGAAAAGATTGATGAAATGGATGCTGGCAGCCCTGCTGCCGTTCCCGCTGGCGTCGGCAATGCCTTATCAGGGTGAACCACTGTCGCTGAACTTCCAGGATGTGGAAGTGCGCTCGGTGCTGCAGGTGCTGGCTGACTATGCCGGTGTCAACCTGGTTGCCAGCGATGCCGTGCAGGGTAGCGTCACTTTGCGCCTTGAGGATGTTCCATGGGACCAGGCGCTGGATCTGGTGCTGCGCACCAAGGGCTTGGCCCGGCGACAGGAGGGCAATGTGCTGCTGGTGGCGCCCGCAGCGGAGTTTGCCGCGCAGTCTGTCGATGCCCATGTGGGCCAGGCGCTGGATGCACAGTTGCAGCCATTGCGTCGGGAGCTGTTGCCCATTCATCACGCCAAGGCCGCCGATCTGGCAGAGCTGCTGCTGGCGAGCCTGGCGGATGACGGCATCCTCACCAGTCGGGGCAGCCTCAGTGTCGATGAGCGCACCAATACGCTGGTGGTGCACCAGCCGGCAGACCGCCTTGCCGAGCTGAGGCAACTGGTGGCGCAGCTGGATGTGCCGGTGCGTCAGGTGGCGATCGAGGCACGTATCGTCGAGGCCAACGTCGATTACGAGAAAAGCCTGGGGGTGCGCTGGGGTGGGCCGCTGTATGTCGAGAGCCCGCGCCCGGGCAAGGATCTGTTCGTCGATCTCGGGGTGGAGCGGGTGGGCGGTAGCATCGGTCTGGGCCTGTTGCGTGGCGATGTGCTGCTCGACCTGGAACTCAGTGCCATGGAAAAGAGCGGCAACGGCGAAATCATCTCGCAGCCCAAGGTGGTCACGGCCGACAAGGAAACGGCCAGGATCCTCAAAGGCACCGAGGTGCCGTACCAGGAAACCAGCAAGAGCGGCGCCACCTCGGTAGCATTCCGCGAAGCCTCGTTGTCGCTGGAAGTGACCCCGCAGATCACTCCGGACAACAAGGTGATCATGACCGTCAGGGTGACCAAGGACGAGCCGGATTACGTCAATGCCCTGAACAACGTACCGCCGATCCGCAAGAACGAGGTCAATGCCAAGGTTCGCGTGACGGACGGAGAAACGATCGTGATCGGTGGCGTGTACTCGACTTCGCAAAACAATGTGGTCGACAAGGTGCCATTTTTCGGCGATCTGCCGTATGTTGGGCGGCTGTTTCGACGCGATGCATTACAAGAGAAAAAATCCGAGCTGCTGGTCTTCCTGACTCCGCGTATCATGAGTGACCAGGCGATTGCTGTGAGTCGTTGATTCTGTGCGAAATTTGATACTTGTGGGGCCCATGGGTGCTGGTAAAAGCACCATCGGACGCCTATTGGCCAAAGAGCTGCGCCTGCTGTTCAAGGATTCCGACAAGGAAATCGAACTGCGATGCGGCGCCAACATCCCGTGGATTTTCGACAAGGAAGGCGAGCCGGGTTTCCGTGACCGCGAGCAGGCGATGATCGCCGAGCTGTGCGCACTCGACGGCGTGGTCTTGGCGACCGGCGGTGGCGCGGTAATGCGCGAAGCCAACCGCAAGGCCCTGCATCAGGGTGGCCGGGTGATCTATCTGCATGCTTCGGTCGAACAGCAGGTTGGTCGCACCGCGCGTGATCGCAATCGCCCCCTTTTGCGCACCGCCAATCCCGAGGCGACCTTGCGCGCCCTGCTGGAAGCCCGCGACCCGCTCTACCGCGAGATCGCCGACCTGGTGGTAGAAACCGACGAGCGGCCGCCACGCATGGTGGTGATCGATATTCTCGAGCGCTTGCAGCAGTTGCCGCCCCGTTAGCCCGGGACTATTCTCGGCCACCAGCGCCGAGGCGAGGTTCAACGTAACCGCGTAGGTGCCCGAGCGGCGCCGCGCCCAAGTACATTGTGGGGATACATGCAGACACTAAAGGTCGACCTGGGCGAGCGTAGCTACCCGATCTACATTGGCGAAGGCCTGCTGGACCAGCCCGAGCTGCTGGCGCCGCACATCGCCGGGCGGCAGGTTGCCATCGTTTCCAACGAGACCGTCGCTCCCCTGTATCTCGAACGCCTGAGCAAGACCCTGGGTGCCTATTCGGTGCTGCCAGTGGTATTGCCCGATGGCGAAGCCCACAAGAACTGGGAGACCCTGCAGCTGATCTTCGATGGCCTGCTGACTGCACGGCACGACCGCCGCACCACCGTGGTTGCCCTGGGCGGCGGCGTGATCGGTGACATGGCCGGCTTCGCTGCCGCCTGCTACCAGCGCGGCGTCGACTTCATCCAGGTGCCGACCACTTTGCTGTCCCAGGTCGACTCCTCGGTCGGCGGCAAGACCGGCATCAACCACCCGTTGGGCAAGAACATGGTCGGTGCCTTCTACCAGCCCAATGCGGTGCTGATCGACACCACCAGCCTCAAGACCCTGCCGTCGCGCGAGCTGTCCGCAGGCCTGGCCGAAGTGATCAAGTACGGACTGATCTGCGACAAACCGTTCCTTGCCTGGCTCGAGGACAATATGCAGGCACTGCGTGCCCTCGACCCGGTGGCGCTGACCGAAGCCATCCGCCGCTCCTGTGCGGCCAAGGCCGCGGTGGTGGGTGCCGACGAGCGCGAGTCTGGCGTGCGCGCCACGCTTAACCTGGGGCACACCTTCGGGCATGCTATCGAGACCCACATGGGTTACGGCGTGTGGCTGCACGGCGAAGCCGTGGCGGCGGGCACGGTGATGGCTCTGGAGATGTCCATGCGCCTTGGCTGGATCGACCAGGCCGAGCGCGATCGCGGAATCCGCCTGTTGCAGGACGCAGGCTTGCCGGTGGTGCCACCACAGGAGATGACCCCGGCGCATTTCATGGAGCACATGGCGGTCGACAAGAAAGTGCTCGACGGCCGCCTGCGTCTGGTGCTGCTGCGCCAGATGGGCGAGGCCGTGGTGACCGACGACTATCCGAAAGAGATTCTACAGGCCACGTTGTCGGCGGATTACCGCGCGATCGTGGCCCAGCTTTGAGGTTGTGACAGCGCAATGACCAGTTTGCATGCCGATGAGGCCTTTCTCGACCATTACCAGTTGAGCCATGATCCGTTCGCGCCCCGTGTGCCCGGCTTCAAGTTCTTCCCGGCCCAGCGCAAGCCCGTGCTCGGCCAGCTGCATCACCTGGCGCGCTACAGCCAGCTGATGCTGGTTGTCACCGGCCCGCTGGGCAGTGGCAAGACCCTGCTGCGCCAGGCCCTGGTGGCCAGTACCAACAAGCAGGCGGTGCAGAGCGTGGTGGTGTCCGCCCGTGGCGCCAGCGATGCCGCCAGCGTACTCGGCCAGGTTGCACAGAACCTGGATGTGGCCGAGGCCGAAATGCAGGCGATCCTGGCCAAGGTGGTGCAACTGGCACTGACCGGCCAGGAAGTGTATTTGCTGGTGGACGATGCGGAACAACTCGACGAGTCGGCACTCCAAGCGTTGCTGGAATTGGCGGCGGGTGTACCGGAAGGGCGCCCGCACGTGTTCCTGTTCGGTGAGCCGTCGCTGATTGCCGGGCTGGACGAGATCAATATCGAGGAAGAACGCTTCCACATCATCGAACTCGCCCCCTACAGTGAAGAAGAAACCCGCGAGTACCTGGAGCAGCGCCTGGAAGGTGCTGGCCGGGGCATCGAGGTGTTCAGCCGTGAACAGATCGTCGATATCCATGAAAACTCCGACGGCTGGCCTGGCAACATCAACCAGGTCGCCCGTGACACTTTGATCGAAGCCATGATCGCCAGCCGCTCGACGGCCAAGCGACCATCCATGGGGTTCAAGATGCCTAAAAAACATGTGCTCGCGCTGTCCGCTGTGGTTGTGGTCGCCGTTGCGGCCGCGGTGTTGATGCCGAAGAAAGGTGACAAGGCGCCTGCCGAAGCGCCGGCCGCCCAGGCCCAGCTGCCGCTTGGCGAGGGCCAGGCCAATGGTGGCAATCCCGCCATCGAGTTCTCGGGTTCGTCCCAGCCGATGCCGCTGCCGCTGGTTGGCCAGTCGCAGCCGGTGATGCGCGAGCCACTGGCCCAGGCCGCGGGCATGGGCGAGGGTGAAGAGGGCAGCCCGGCCGGTGATACCGCCCTGCAGCCAGGCAACCCGCCGCCAACCGTGACCACCATCGCACCGCCGCAAGGTGTGCCAGCGGGCCCGGCACCGGTACCTGCCCAGCCAGTACAGACGCAACCGCAGCCGGTTGCGCCTGCGCCAAAACCTGTCGCAACCCAACCTGCCAAGCCGGTTGCGCCTGCCAAGCCTGCCCCAGCACCGACCCAGGTCGCCGTGGCCAAGCCGGCCGCCAAGCCAGTCGAGAAGCCGGCAGCCGGTGGCAGCGGCAACAGCGGCTGGTACGCCGGGCAGAAACCGGGCAATTACGTGGTGCAGATCCTGGGTACCAGCTCCGAGGCTTCGGCTCAGGCGTTCGTTAAGGCTCAAGGTGGCGACTATCGCTACTTCAAGAAAAACCTGCAGGGCAAGCCGCTGTACGTAGTCACTTACGGCAACTTCGCCAACCGCGACGCAGCGGTTGCGGCAATCAAGAACTTGCCAGCGAAGGTCCAGGCTGGTAAACCTTGGCCACGTACCGTCGCCAGCGTCCAACAAGAGCTGGCCTCGGCCCGCTGATACCTTCCGGGCAGCACCACCCCGCCGCCCAGTTGCTGAGCGATTACTGACTTTCGACTAGCCTGCTGCGTTGTCACGCGGCAGGCTTTTCTGTCCCAGACTGCCGGCCACAAGCCTTACTTGCAGTCATGGCTGAAACGCTTCAGACTCGAGCCAAGCCGATATCACGGCGCATGGCGCAAAAACATTCAAAATTGCGACATAAATTTTCAATGGTGAGACATGAAAATTTGTGAGCATCGCTGTCGCTGTGCAACAATGGTTTTCCATGGCCACCGCAAAAAAGCTGGCGTTTGATCGGCGTGGATGGTAAGTGGTTGTTAAAAAAGAGATTTACCTCCGTTGAGAGGTGAACCTGGTGAGAATGTGTCTATGAAAACAGGTCTGTACCATCCCGAAGAATTCAAGGACAACTGTGGTTTTGGCCTGATCGCCCATATGACGGGCGAACCGAGCCACCACCTTCTGCAAACCGCCATGCAGGCACTGACCTGCATGACCCACCGCGGCGGTATCAACGCCGACGGCAAGACCGGTGACGGTTGCGGTCTGCTCATGCAGAAGCCCGATCAATTCCTGCGTGCCGTGGCCCAGGAGCACTTCGCCGTCGAGCTGCCCAAGCAGTACGCTGTCGGCATGGTGTTTTTCAACCAGGACCCGGTCAAAGCGGAAGCCGCCCGCGCCAACATGGACCGCGAAATCCTCGCTGCTGGCCTGAAACTGGTCGGCTGGCGCAAGGTGCCGATCGATACCAGCGTGCTCGGCCGCCTGGCCCTTGAGCGCCTGCCACAGATCGAGCAGGTGTTCATCGGCGGTGAAGGCCTGAGCGACCAGGAATTCGCCATCAAGCTGTTCAGTGCCCGTCGCCGTTCCTCCGTGGCCAACGCCCACGACGCCGACCACTACATCTGCAGCTTCTCGCACAAGACCATCATCTACAAAGGCCTGATGATGCCGCGCGATCTCGCGGCCTTCTACCCGGACCTGGGTGACGAGCGCCTGCAAACCGCGATCTGCGTGTTCCACCAGCGCTTCTCCACCAACACCCTGCCGAAATGGCCGCTGGCGCAGCCGTTCCGCTTCCTCGCCCACAACGGCGAGATCAACACCATCACCGGCAACCGCAACTGGGCCATGGCCCGTCGCACCAAGTTCGCCAACGACCTGATCCCCGACCTCGAGGAGCTCGGCCCGCTGGTCAACCGCGTCGGCTCCGACTCCTCTAGCATGGACAACATGCTGGAGCTGATGGTCACTGGTGGCATCGACCTGTTCCGTGGCGTGCGCATGCTGGTACCGCCAGCCTGGCAGAACGTCGAGACCATGGACGCCGACCTGCGCGCCTTCTACGAATACAACTCCATGCACATGGAGCCGTGGGATGGCCCGGCCGGTATCGTAATGACCGAAGGCCGCCATGCGGTGTGCCTGCTCGACCGTAACGGCCTGCGCCCGGCGCGCTGGGTGACCACCAAGAACGGCTACATCACCCTGGCGTCGGAAATCGGCGTATGGGACTACAAGCCCGAGGACGTCATCGCCAAGGGCCGCGTTGGCCCAGGCCAGATCTTCGCCGTGGACACCGAAACCGGCCAGATCCTCGACACCGACGCCATCGACAACCGCCTGAAGTCGCGCCACCCGTACAAGCGCTGGCTGCGTCAGCACGCCACGCGCATCCAGGCGACGCTGACCGATGACCAGGGCGTGGCCAGCTACGACGCCGACCAGCTCAAGCAGTACATGAAGATGTTCCAGGTCACCTTCGAAGAGCGTGACCAGGTCCTGCGCCCGCTCGGCGAGCAGGGCCAGGAAGCAGTCGGCTCGATGGGTGACGACACGCCGATGGCCGTTCTGTCGCAGCGCGTGCGTTCGCCGTACGACTTCTTCCGCCAGCAGTTCGCCCAGGTGACCAACCCGCCGATCGACCCGCTGCGCGAAGCGATCGTCATGTCCCTGGAAATCTGCCTGGGCGCCGAACGCAACATCTTCCAGGAATCCCCCGAGCACGCTTCGCGGGTAATCCTCAGCTCGCCGGTCATCTCGCCCGCCAAGTGGCGTTCGCTGATGAACCTGGAGCGCGAAGGTTTCGACCGCCAGCTGATCGACCTCAACTATGAAGAGAGCGTCGGCCTGGAAGCGGCCATCCGCAACATTGCCGACCAGGCTGAAGAAGCAGTGCGCGCTGGCAAGACCCAGCTGGTGCTGAGCGACCGCTACATTGCCCCTGGCAAGCTGCCGGTGCACGCCTCGCTGGCCGTTGGTGCGGTACACCACCGCCTGACCGAACAGGGCCTGCGTTGCGACAGCAACATCCTGGTGGAAACCGCCACCGCCCGCGACCCGCACCACTTCGCCGTGCTGCTGGGCTTCGGTGCCTCGGCCGTTTACCCGTACCTGGCCTATGAAGTGCTGGCTGACCTGATTCGTACCGGCGAAGTGCTGGGCGACCTGGACGAAGTCTTCAAGTACTACCGCAAGGGCATCTCCAAGGGCCTGCTGAAGATCCTGTCGAAGATGGGTATCTCCACCATCGCCTCGTACCGTGGCGCGCAGTTGTTCGAAGCCATCGGCCTGTCCGAGGAAGTGGTCGGCCTGAGCTTCAAGGGCGTTTCCAGCCGCATCAAGGGTGCGCGTTTCGCAGACCTGGAAAGCGACCAGAAGCTGCTGGCAGCCGAAGCCTGGAGCGCGCGCAAGCCGATCCAGCAAGGCGGCCTGTTGAAGTTCGTTCACGGTGGCGAGTACCACGCCTACAACCCGGATGTGGTCAACACCCTGCAGGCTGCCGTGCAGCAGGGCGACTATGCCAAGTTCAAGGAATACACCACGCTGGTCGACCAGCGTCCGGTGTCGATGATCCGCGACCTGCTGAAGGTGAAAGTGGCTGACCAGCCGCTGCCGCTGGAGCAGATCGAGCCGCTGGAGGCGATCCTCAAACGCTTCGACTCCGCCGGTATTTCGCTGGGTGCACTGTCGCCGGAGGCTCACGAAGCGCTGGCCGAGGCGATGAACCGCCTGGGCGCGCGTTCCAACTCTGGCGAGGGCGGTGAAGACCCGGCGCGCTACGGCACCATCAAGAGCTCGAAGATCAAGCAGGTGGCCACCGGCCGCTTTGGCGTGACCCCGGAGTACCTGGTCAACGCCGAAGTGTTGCAGATCAAGGTTGCCCAGGGCGCCAAGCCCGGTGAAGGCGGCCAGCTGCCAGGCGGCAAGGTCAACGGCCTGATCGCCAAGCTGCGTTACGCGGTACCGGGCGTGACCCTGATCTCGCCACCGCCGCACCACGACATCTACTCGATCGAAGACCTGGCCCAGCTGATCTACGACCTCAAGCAGGTCAACCCGCAGGCCCTGGTTTCGGTCAAGCTGGTGGCAGAAGCCGGCGTCGGCACCATCGCCGCCGGTGTGGCCAAGGCCTATGCCGACCTGATCACCATCTCCGGCTACGACGGTGGTACCGGTGCTTCGCCGCTGACCTCGATCAAGTACGCCGGCGCCCCATGGGAGCTGGGCCTGGCCGAGACCCACCAGACCCTGCGCGGCAACGACCTGCGCGGCAAGGTACGGGTACAGACCGACGGTGGCCTGAAGACTGGCCTGGACGTGATCAAGGCAGCCATCCTCGGCGCCGAAAGCTTCGGCTTCGGTACCGCGCCGATGATCGCACTGGGCTGCAAGTACCTGCGCATCTGCCACCTGAACAACTGCGCTACCGGCGTGGCCACCCAGAACGACAAGCTGCGCAAGGATCACTACATCGGCACCGTCGACATGGTGATCAACTTCTTCACCTTCGTCGCCGAAGAAACCCGTGAGTGGCTGGCCAAGCTGGGCGTACGCAGCCTCGGCGAGCTGATCGGCCGTACCGACCTGCTCGACGTGCTGCCAGGCGACACCGAGCGCCAGCAGTACCTGGACCTGACGCCGCTGCTGGGCAGCTCGCACATCCCGGCTGACAAGCCGCAGTTCTGCGAAGTCGACAAGAACCCGCCGTTCGACCAGGGCGAGCTGGCCGAGAAGATGGTGGAAATGGCCATGCCGGCCATCCGCGACCAGGCCGGTGGCGAGTTCAGCCTCGACATCTGCAACTGCGACCGCTCCATCGGTGCGCGGGTCTCGGGTGAAATCGCCCGCCTGCACGGCAACCAGGGCATGGCCGCGGCACCGATCACCTTCCGCTTCAAGGGCACTGCGGGCCAGAGCTTCGGCGTGTGGAACGCTGGTGGCCTGAACCTGCACCTGGAAGGCGATGCCAACGACTACGTCGGCAAGGGCATGACCGGTGGCAAGGTCACCATCGTGCCGCCAGCCGGCAGCCCTTTCGAAACCCAGCACAGCGCCATCGTCGGCAACACCTGCCTGTACGGCGCCACTGGCGGCAAGCTGTTCGCCGCCGGTACTGCTGGCGAGCGCTTCGCTGTACGTAACTCCGGCGCCCACGCTGTTGTCGAGGGCACTGGCGATCACTGCTGTGAGTACATGACCGGCGGCTTTGTCTGTGTGCTGGGCAAGACCGGTTACAACTTCGGTTCTGGCATGACTGGCGGCTTCGCCTACGTGCTCGACATGGACAATACCTTCGTTGACAAGCTCAACCATGAGCTGGTGGAAATCCAGCGTATCAGTGGTGAAGCGATGGAGGCCTACCGCAGCCACCTGGCGCGGGTCCTTGCCGAGTACGTGGAAGAGACCGGCAGCGAGTGGGGGCGTGAGCTCTCGGAGAACCTGGACGACTACGTGCGGCGCTTCTGGCTGGTCAAGCCGAAGGCAGCCAACCTGAAGCAACTGCTGTCCAGCACCCGTGCCAACCCGCAGTAACAACAGCTGCAAGTGACGGCCCCGTGCGCGGGGCCCGTCGTGCTCAAGTGATCGTCTTGCAGCTTGCAGCCTGAGGCTGGCAACTGCGGTAAAGAGGTTTTGAAAAATGGCTGAACGTCTGAACAACGACTTCCAGTTCATCGAAGTGGGCCGCAAGGACCCGAAGAAAAAGCTGCTGCGCCAGCGCAAGAAGGAGTTCGTGGAAATCTACGAGCCGTTCAAGCCGCAGCAGTCCGTGGAGCAGGCACACCGCTGCCTGGGCTGCGGTAACCCGTATTGCGAATGGAAGTGCCCGGTACACAACTTCATCCCCAACTGGCTGAAGCTGGTTTCCGAAGGCAACATCCTGGCTGCGGCGGAGCTGTCGCACCAGACCAATACCCTGCCGGAAGTGTGCGGCCGCGTATGCCCGCAGGACCGCCTGTGCGAGGGTGCCTGCACCCTGAACGACGGCTTCGGTGCGGTGACCATCGGCTCGGTGGAGAAGTACATCACCGACACCGCCTTCGCCATGGGCTGGCGCCCGGACATGTCCAAGGTCAAGCCAACCGGCAAGCGCGTTGCCATCATCGGTGCCGGCCCGGCCGGCCTGGGCTGTGCCGACGTATTGGTACGTGCCGGCGTGACCCCGGTGGTGTTCGACCGCAACCCGGAAATCGGCGGCCTGCTGACCTTCGGTATTCCCGAGTTCAAGCTGGAAAAGACCGTGCTCAGCAACCGCCGTGAAGTGTTCACCGGCATGGGCATCGAGTTCCGCCTGAACACCGAGGTGGGCAAGGACGTGACCATGGAGCAACTGCTCGCCGAGTACGACGCGGTATTCATGGGCATGGGTACCTACACCTACATGAAGGGCGGCTTCCCGGGCGAGGACCTGCCGGGCGTGCATGACGCGCTCGACTTCCTGATCGCCAACGTCAACCGCAACCTGGGCTTCGAGAAGTCGCCGGAAGACTTCGTCGACATGCAGGGCAAGAAGGTGGTGGTACTGGGCGGTGGTGACACCGCGATGGACTGCAACCGCACCTCGATCCGCCAGGGCGCCAAATCGGTGACCTGCGCCTATCGCCGTGACGAGGCCAACATGCCGGGTTCGCGTCGTGAGGTGAAGAACGCCAAGGAAGAGGGCGTGAAGTTCCTCTACAACCGCCAGCCTATCGCCATTGTCGGCGAGGACAAGGTCGAAGGCGTGAAGGTGGTCGAGACCCGTCTCGGCGAACCGGACGCCCGTGGCCGCCGCAGCCCGGAACCGATCCCGGGGTCTGAAGAGATTCTGCCGGCCGATGCCGTGGTCATCGCCTTCGGCTTCCGCCCAAGCCCGGCGCCTTGGTTCGAGCAGCATGGCATCCAACTGGACAGCCAGGGCCGCGTGGTTGCACCGGAGAAAGGCAAGTTCAAGCACCAGACCAGCAACCCGAAAGTGTTTGCCGGTGGCGACATGGTGCGTGGGTCGGACCTGGTGGTGACGGCTATCTTCGAAGGGCGTACTGCTGCTGAAGGCATTCTGGACTACCTGGAAGTCTGATTGATTGTCGGGGCCGCTTCGCGGCCCATCGCGACACAAGGCCGTTCCTACAGGGGATCGCGTACTTCCTGTAGGAGCGGCCTTGTGTCGCGACGGGCTGCAAAGCAGCCCCAACGGCATTTTTGTATACAAAAACCCTTGATCCATGGCATCCAATAGACAAAACGCATGGCCTTGACCGTGCCTTTTGCGCTGGCGTCTGAGAAAATGCCCGCACTATTTTTCCGGATGCCGACATGACTGCCCTGAAGAACGATCGTTTCCTGCGTGCACTTCTCAAGCAACCCGTAGACGTCACCCCGGTGTGGATGATGCGCCAGGCCGGCCGCTACCTGCCGGAGTACCGCGCCAGCCGCGCCAAGGCCGGTGACTTCATGAGCCTGTGCATGAACCCGCAGTTCGCCTGCGAGGTCACCCTGCAGCCGCTGGACCGCTACCCGCTGGACGCGGCGATCCTGTTCTCGGACATCCTCACCATCCCCGATGCCATGGGCCTGGGCCTGTACTTCGAAAGCGGCGAAGGCCCGCGCTTCAAGAAAGTCGTCAGCACCCCGGCTGACATCGAGGCGCTGCCAATCCCCGACCCGCAGAAAGACCTCGGCTACGTGATGGACGCGGTCAGCACCATCCGCCGTGAGCTCAACGGCCGCGTGCCGCTGATCGGCTTCTCCGGCAGCCCGTGGACCCTGGCCACCTACATGGTCGAAGGCGGCTCGTCGAAGGACTTCCGCAAGACCAAGGCCATGGCCTACGACAATCCGCAGGCCCTGCACCTGCTGCTGGACAAGCTGGCCCAGTCGGTCACCAGCTACCTCAACGGCCAGATCCTCGCTGGTGCCCAGGCCGTGCAGATTTTCGACACCTGGGGCGGCAACCTGTCGGCGGCCGCTTACCAGGAGTTCTCCCTGGCCTACATGCGCAAGATCGTCAGCGGCCTGATTCGCGAGCACGAAGGGCGCAAGGTGCCGGTGATCCTGTTCACCAAGAACGGCGGCCTGTGGCTGGAAAGCATCGCTGAAGCCGGCGCCGACGCGCTGGGCCTGGACTGGACCTGCGAGATCGGCGATGCCCGCCGCCGCGTGGGTGACAAGGTTGCGCTGCAGGGCAACATGGACCCGACCGTGCTGTACGCCAAGCCCGAGGCCATCCGCAAGGAAGTGGCGCGCATCCTGGCCAGCTATGGCCACGGCACAGGCCATGTGTTCAACCTCGGCCACGGCATCACACCGGAAGTCGACCCAGAGCACGCCGGCGTGTTCATCAACGCCGTGCATGAGCTGTCGGCGCAGTACCATCAGTGAGTCGATCGCTGAACACGAAGCCCGGCCATGTGTCGGGCTTTTTGTTCATTAAGTTTTAATTCAGCGATCGTCGTTAATCTGGTCCCATCGAAACCGAAACAGGACCTGATCCTCATGAAAGCACGTTACATTGCGATGATTCTTGCCCCCTTGTTCAGCACTGCCGCCCTGGCTGCCGGCTACACCGGCCCTGGCGCCCAGTCGGTCACCACCGTAGCTGCGGCCAACGATGCTGCCGACGACACTCCAGTGGTGCTGCAAGGCTTCGTGACCAAGAAGATCAACAACGACGACAAGTACGAGTTCAAGGACAACACCGGCACCATCACCGTGGAAATCGATGATGAAGACTTGCCACCGACGCCGTTCAACGACAAGACCAAGGTCAAGCTGACCGGTGAGGTGGAGAAGCACCTGATGAGCCGGGAGGTGGATGTGGATTTGGTCGAGATCATCAACTGATCCGCTGGCCTCTTCGCGGGTGAACCCGCTCCCACAGGTACGGCGCTTCCCTTATTTCCAACGCGGTCCCTGTGGGAGCGGGTTTACCCGCGAATGGGCCTCAAGCAGTTTTCGGTGGTAGCCTGCTCAGGTGCAGCGCCACCAGCAACGCCACCGCCAGCAGGCCGCCAATGAACAGCCCGATGCCATTCCAGCCCCACTGGTGCCAGAACACCCCGCCCGCCGTACCGGCCACACTCGACCCTGCGTAATAGCTGAACAGGTACAACGACGACGCCTGTCCCTTGGCCTTCAAAGCCCTGCGGCCGATCCAGCTGCTGGCCACCGAGTGCGCGCCAAAAAAGCCGAAGGTGAACACCAGCATACCGAGGATCACCATCACCAGCGGGCTGGCCAGGGTCATCAGCAAACCGCCCGCCATCACCACGATACTGGCCCAGAACACCTTGCGCCGGCCCAGTTTGTCAGCCAGCGCGCCGACCTGCGCCGAGCTGTAGATGCCAGACAGGTACACCACTGACAGCAAGCCGACCAGCGCCTGGTTCATGTGATAGGGCTCGGCCAGCAGGCGGTAGCCGATGTAGTTGAACAGGGTGACGAAGGCGCCCATCAGCAGGAAGGCTTCGAGGAACAACCAGGGTAGTCCGGCATCCTTGAAGTGCATGACGAAGCCATCCAGCAGGCTTCGTGGGTTCATCGCCTGCGGGTGGAAATTGCGCGATTCGGGCAGCACCCTCCAGAACACCAGCGCCGCAACCAAGGCCAGGCCGCCGATGGTCAGCATCGCCGTGTGCCAGCTGACGAAATCGATCAGCACGCCGGTGATCAGGCGCCCGCTCATGCCGCCAATGGCGTTGCCGCCGATGTACAGGCCCATGGCCAGGCCAATGTGCTGCGGGTGGATCTCTTCGCTCAGGTAGGTCATCGCCACCGCCGCCAGGCCGCTCAGCGACAGGCCGACCAAGGCGCGGGTGGCCAGTACCAGCTCCCAGCTCGGCATCACCGCGCTGGCCAGGGTGGAAAGGGCGGCGCATACCAGGGCAAACACCATCACCAGCTTGCGCCCGATGCGGTCGGAGATAGGGCCGGTGATCAGCAGGCCGAACGCCAGCATGGCTGTGGAGACCGACAGCACCAGGCTGCTCTGCGCCGCATTGATGGCAAATTCCTTCGACAGCAACGGCATCATCGGCTGCACGCAGTACAGCAGGGCGAAGGTGGCGAAGCCGCCGCTGAATAGCGCCAGCACGGTCTTCATGAAGGCGGGGGTGCCTTTTTCGATCCACATTTCGTTCAGCGGGGCAGGTTCGGGCTCGGCGGGAAGGGCAGCTGCAGCAGTTTTCACGGGGGGTACCTCTGGCGCAATGAAAAAAGCATATAGCTGGCTAATGATTAGATCCAATATATTGTTCGACCTATTTGAGATGTTTTGCGACCTGTTCGGAGCTGATCATGGAACTGCGCCATTTGCGTTACTTCATCGCCGTGGCCGAAGAGCTGCATTTTGGCCGCGCTGCCCAGCAACTGGGTATTTCGCAGCCGCCCTTGAGCCAGCAGATCCAAGCGCTGGAGCAGGAACTGGGTGCCCGGCTGTTCGAGCGCACCAACCGTCGGGTGGAGCTGAGCGAGGCGGGTCGATTGTTCCTCGAGGAGGCCCGTCAGGTGTTGGCGCAGGTGGAAAAGGCTGCCGATGTCGCCCGGCGTGCGCAGTTGGGGGAGCTGGGGGAGATGAAGATCGGCTTTACCTCCTCGGCACCGTTCACCTCGAAGATCCCCAAGGCCATCCACGCGTTTCGCCAGCGCTTCCCGGTGGTGCACCTGAACCTCAAGGAAATGAGCAGCCGCGATGTGGCGGAAGGGGTGTTCGACGAGTCCATCGAGGTCGGGCTGATGCGGCCGATGCCGCTGCCGGAAGGGCTGATGGCCACCGAGTTGTTTCGCGAGCCGCTGGTGGCAGTGATCAATGCCTCGCATCCGTTGGCCGAAGGCACGGAGCATGGCGTGCAAATGGCCGCGCTGGCTCATGAGCCGTTCGTGTTCTTCCCGCGCAGCTATGGCAGCGGGTTGCACGCACAGTTGCTGAGCCTGGCGCGCCAGGCGGGTTTCAGCCCGCATTTTGCCCAGGAGGCGGGGGAGGCGATGACCATCATCGGGCTGGTATCGGCAGGGCTTGGGGTATCGGTGCTGCCGGCGTCGTTCCAGCGCATGCGCATCGAGGGGGTGGTCTATCGTACGCTGCTGGATGAAGGGGCGATGTCGGCTGTGTGGCTGGTGCAGCGCGAGCATGGTGGGTCGGCGATGGCACGGGCATTTGCCGAGTTGCTCACGGGGCAGGTGGTTGGCGGGGCAGTGTAGTTGTTCCGGGCAAATGGCACTGGTCATTGCCGCAGCGGCGCCACATACTCGGGCATTCGTTGATACACGGAGGTCAATCATGCGGCGCGTGGTGTTCAATCAGAAAGGTGGTGTGGGCAAGTCGAGCATCGCTTGCAACCTGGCGGCTGTGAGCGCCAGCGAAGGTTATCGGACCCTGCTGATCGACCTGGATGCCCAGGCCAACTCGACCCAGTACCTGACTGGCCTGACCGGCGACGATATCCCCATGGGCATCGCCGACTTCTTCAAGCAAAGCCTGTCCAGCGGGCCGTTCAGCAAGAAGAACCAGGTCGATATCTACGAAACCCCGTTCGACAACCTCCATGTGGTCACCGCCACGGCCGAGCTGGCCGATCTGCAGCCGAAGCTTGAGGCGAAGCACAAGATCAACAAGCTGCGTAAGTTGCTCGACGAACTGGACGAGGACTACGAGCGCATTTACATCGATACCCCGCCAGCGCTGAACTTCTATGCGGTTTCCGCACTGATCGCCGCCGATCGCGTGCTGATTCCTTTCGACTGCGACAGCTTCTCGCGCCAGGCCCTGTATGGCCTGCTGGCTGAGATCGAAGAGCTCAAGGATGACCACAACGAAGACCTGGTGGTCGAAGGCATCGTGGTCAACCAGTTCCAGTCCCGTGCCAGCCTGCCACAGCAGATGCTCGACGAGCTGCTGGCCGAAGGGCTCCCGGTGCTACCGGTGTACCTGGGCAGCTCGGTGAAGATGCGTGAGTCGCACCATGCCAGCCTTCCGCTGATTCACCTGGAGCCCAGGCACAAGCTGACCCAGCAGTTTGTCGAGTTGCATTCGCTGCTCGAAGAGAACGCTTAAACCCCCTGGCTACGCAACCACTCCAGCAATGACTGGAGTGGAAACGCCCCGGCCTGACGGCTGACTTCACGGCCATTCTTGAACAGCAGCAGGCTGGGGATAGAGCGGATGCCCAGTTGCCCGGCCAGGTTGCGGTTGGCTTCGCTGTCGAGCTTGGCCAGGCGGCAGCGGCCGGCCAGTTGGCGGGCGGCCTGTTCGAAGGTGGGGGCGAAGGATTTGCACGGGCCGCACCAGTCGGCCCAGATGTCGACCAGCAGTGGCAGGTCGCCTTTGATCTGGCTGGCGTAGCTGGCTTCGGTGAGTTCGAAGGGGGTGCTCAGCAGCACGTCCTGTTTGCAGCGGCCGCATTTCGGCGCGTCGCCCAGGCGCTCGGCGGGCAGGCGGTTGAGGCCGTTACAGTGGGGGCAGGGGATAACCAGTGGTTCGGACATATCAATTCCTTGTGTTGTTTGTTCGGGCCCTATCGCCGGCAAGCCAGCTCCCACAGGGTTCGGAGTTGGTCAGGAGGAGCAGCTGATTTCCAGGTGCTTGCCCCATTCCGGCGGGCGTTCGGCATAGCCCTGCATCCCGGCCTGCTCCTCGAACGGTTTGCTCAACACCTGATGCAACCGTCGCACTTCACTGTAGTCCCCCGCTTCGGCCGCTTCGATAGCTTTCTGTGCCAGGTAGTTGCGCAGCACATACAGCGGGTTCACCGCATGCATGCGCTCACGCCGCCCTTCGACATTATCCGCTTCGCGCTCGCAGCGGGCCAGGTAGTCCGCCCCCCAGGCATCGAAACCGGCCAGGTCGATGAAGTCGTCACGCACCACCTTCAGCGCCTCGGCCACGGGCTGATCGCCCAGCTTGCGGAAGAACAGGTTGTAGTCCACACCACCGCTCTGCATGCGCTGCAACAGGCGCTCGACCAACGCCATGTCGTCCTCTTCCGCGGTGGTCAGGCCCAGGCGGCGGCGCATCAGGTCCAGGTAGTGTGCCTGGTACAGCGGCAGGAACAGGCCCAGCGCCTCTTTGAGTGGTTCGACTTCGATCACCGTGGTCAGCGCCTGGGCCAGCGCACTGAGGTTCCAGTGGGCGATCGGTACCTGGTTGGCGTAGCTGTAGCGGCCACGGTCGTCGGAGTGGTTGCAGATGAAGTTGGCGTCGAAGTCGTCGAGGAAGGCGTACGGGCCGAAGTCGAAGGTGATGCCGAGGATCGACATGTTGTCAGTGTTCATCACCCCGTGGCAGAAACCGTAGGCCTGCCAACGGGCGATCAGCTCGGCATTGCGCTCGACGATGGTGCGGAACATGGCCAGATAAGGCTGCTCGGCATCGCGGCATTCGGGGTAGTGCTGCTCCAGCACGTGGTCGATCAGCACGCGCTGCTGTTCCGGCTGCCTGGTGTAGTAGAAGTATTCGAAATGCCCGAAACGCACATGGCTCTGCGCCAGGCGGGTGAGCATGGCTGCGCTTTCGCGGGTTTCGCGCCACACCGGAGTGCTCGAGCCGATCACGCACAGTGCCCGGCTGCTGGGAATGCCCAGGGCGTGCAGGGCCTCGGAGGCGAGGAACTCGCGGATCGAGGAACGCAGCACGGCGCGGCCGTCGCCCATGCGCGAGTAGGGCGTCTGGCCGGCGCCCTTGAGGTGCAGGTCCCAGTGCTCGCCCTGGTCATTCAGCACTTCGGCCAGCAGCAGGCCGCGGCCATCACCCAGGCGTGGGTTGTAGGAGCCGAACTGATGGCCGGAATAGACCATCGCCCGCGGGTCGGCCTCTTCCCATAGCTTGTGGCCGCTGAACAGCTCGGCGAAAACCGGCAGCTCTGCCTGGGCTGGGTCGAGGTCGAGCAGCGCCATGGCCGACTCGCTCGCTACCACCAGGCGTGGGTCTGCGATGGGTTCGGGCAGGACCTGGGTGGAGAACGCGTCGCCCAGGCGGGCGAAGCGATTGTCGAAGGTGAGTTGGTCGAGGGCTTTCACGGGGCCGGCTCCAGAAATTGATGGACTGGGGCCGCTTTGCGGCCCTTCGCGGGCAAGCCCGCTCCCACAGGTATTGCGCAGTGCCTGAGAGCGGCGCGGCCCTTGTGGGAGCAGGCGCGCACGAGGGCGAAGCCCTCGCAGGGATTCTGCACAGAATAAAGTATTAGAGCCCACTCAGGCCGAAGCAGTGCCATCCGGTTTCGGCTGCTCCACCGGAATCAGCTGCTGTTTGCCGCCCTTCGGATCCATCAGAAACACCTCGACCTGGCGCACCGAGATCTTGATGTTGTGAGCCTTGAACTCGCGGTTGATGTAGCGGTTGATCTCGTCCAGCGTCGGGTTGCGGTCGCCCAGGTCGCGTACGTGCATGCGCAGCTCGTGGTCCAGCGAGCTCTCACCGAAGTTGAGGAAGTACACGATCGGCTCCGGGTCCTTGAGCACGCGCGGGTTTTCGTGGGCTCCCTTGAGCAGCAGGTCGCGGACCAGGTCCAGGTCGGAGCCATAGTCGATGCCCAGCTTCAGCGTAACCCGGGTGACCGTGTCGGTCAGCGACCAGTTGATCAGCTGGCCGGTGATGAAGGTCTTGTTGGGGACGATGATGTCCTTGCGGTCGAAGTCGGTGATGGTGGTGGCGCGGATGCGGATCTTGCTCACCGTGCCCGACAGGTTGCCGATGGTGATGGTGTCGCCAATCCGTACCGGGCGCTCGAACAGGATCATGATGCCGGAGATGAAGTTGGCGAAGATCTCCTGCATACCGAAGCCCAGGCCCACCGACAGCGCGGCCACCAGCCATTGCAGCTTGTCCCAGCTGACCCCCAGGGTCGACAGGGTGCTGACGATACCGACGCCGACGATGACATAGGACAGCAAGGTTGTAGTGGCATACGCACTGCCCTGGGCCAGGTTGAGCCGCGACAGCACCAGGACTTCGAGCAGGCCGGGCAAGTTCCGTGCGAGGGCGAAGGTGATGCCGATGATGACCAGCGCACCGAGGAAGTCGCCCAGGCTGATCGGCACCATGCTGGCGGTGGCTCCGGTGCCGCTGGAGTACTCGTACAGGGTGAAATTGTTGAGGTAGGCGAACACCGAAATCAGGTCCGACCACACCCAGTACAGGCCGGCGATGAAGCCGCCGAGCAGGGCCAGGCGGATCAGGCGCAGCGACTGCTGGTTGACCTGTTCGATATCCAGCGTTGGTTCTTCGGTGATGACTTCGCCATCCAGCCCTTCCTTGGCCGCCGCCCGCTTGCTCAGCGCGCGCTGGTAGGCCAGGCGCCGTGCCGCCACCGACAGGCCACGCACGAACGCGGCTTCGATCACCAGCCAGAACAGCAGCAGGTACAGGGTGTAGATCAGCCGGTCGGTAAGTTTCAGCGCGGTGTAGTAGTAGCCGAAGCACACGGCCACGAACAGGGCGATGGGCAGGGCGGTGAAGGCCACGCCCACGGCCTTGCGGAACAGCGAGGTGTCGCGGTGTGCCGGGCTGCTGAGCAGCAGGCGGCTGAGCAGCCAGGCCATCAGTGCGTAGCAGGTCAGTACCACGCCGATACCCAGCACATCATCGGCCAGCGCCGAAGGCTGATGTTCGGCCACCGCCACCACACCGACCAGTGCCAGTACCACGGTGCCCAGGCGCCGCACCCAGCCGCGCAGGAACTCGACCTGCGGCTTGTGCCAGCGGAAGTGGATTTCCGCCACGCCGCCCGGGGCGAGGATGCGGTAGGCGGTGTAGAACACCAGCCAGGCCTGGGCCAGTTGCCAGAGGGCGGCGCCGAGGTTGGCATTCTGCCCGCGGGCGTCGATCTGCAGGGCGTAGCTGCACAGGGCCAGGCCCAGGCTGACCGGCATTGCCAGCAGGATGTTGATGAAGATCGCCTGGGGCGTGTGCCACTGGCTGTCACGGCGGAAGTGGCCGATGTCCTGGTGCACCTTGCCCAGCCGTTGGTACAGGTATTTGCGCCGCCACAGCAGGCCGCCGATCACCAACAGCAAGGGCAGGAACAGCAGCGGGCGCTGGCCCAGCCCATCGGCCAGTTCCTTGAGGCCCGAACCCCAGGGCAGGCTGGCTACCTGGTCGGCAAAGCGTGCCGGCACCAGGCTCAGCCATTCCCAGTCCAGTGGCTTGTTGCTGGGAATCCAGAACATCTGCTCTTCGAGCGTGGTGCGCAAGCCCTGGGCGGTGCCGAGCAGCTGCTTCTGGTTGAGCTGCAAGGTGATCGATTCGTTGAGCAGTGCCGACAGCTCCCGGCTGAGGCGTTCGAGCAGGTCGACGCGGGTAATCATCACCTCCAGCAGCGCCTTGCGCAGCTGAGGGGTAACCTGCTCCTGTGGCTGGCCAAGCAGCAGGTTGTCGACGTACGCGGCGGGGCTGCTCATCTGCTCGCGTTGCTGGTTCACCTCGAACTGGTAAAGACGGATATCGGCGATCTGGTCAGCCAGGTCGCGGTCCACTTTCAGGTGCGGCAGGGCCTGTTTCTGCTTGTAGAGGATCTTGGACAGCAGCAGGCTGCCCTTGAGCACGCTGATCTGTTCATCGAGGGCCTGGTCGGCCTGGGTCAGGCTGTCTAGCTGCTGCTTGCTGCGCAGGTTCTGCTGGGTCAGCTCGTTGAGGCGGTCGGTGCTCTTGAGCAGGTAGTCGGACAGTTTCAGGTTGGCAGCGCTTTCGTTGGCCAGCAGGGTGCTGCCGCCGGCTTTCTGCGCTTCGATCGATTGCTGGGTGACCGCCTGCTGCGACTGGGCCAGGCGCTTTTCGTTGATCAGCGATTGCAGGTCCTGGATTTCCTGCTCCATTCGTGTGGCGCGCTCGATCAGCAGGTCGTGACGGGCATTGCCCAGGTCCTGCAGCAGGCCGTTGCCGGCCAGTTCCTGGCGACGCAACGAGGTCAGGGCATTGAGCGACGCCAGCTCGGCATTGAGCTTGTTGCGTTGGTCGCTGTTGAGTGGCTTGCCGTTCTCCTTGCCGCTCTTGAGGCTGAGGTTGATCTGCTGGGTACGTGTCTGGTTGTTGCTGATTTCTGCCTGAGCCCGCTCTGGGCGGGTCTGCGAGTTGATGATCAGGCTGTTGGCATCCGACAGTGCCTTTTGCAGTTCGCCTTGTTGCGTACTGCGCTCGCTGAGCATCTGCTCCAGCTGTGGCACGTTCAGGGTGGCGTAGCGTTGGGCCACCGGCAGTGGCTTGCTGGCCTTGAGCTTGATCAGCTCGCGCTGGCTGTCGGCGGTTTCCTTGGGCGCGCCAGCCAATTGCTGCTTGAGTGCCTCAAGCTTCTTTTCGCTGTCTTCCTTGCTGAGCAGCAGTGCCAGGGTCTGTTCCAGCACCTGTTGCTGGGCCTTCTGCTCCGGTGTCTGTTGCGCAGCCTTGGGGTCGGCCTCGGCACCCTTGGGCTGGGAAATCTTGTTCAGGCTGCTCTGGATGCTAGTCGTGGTGGGAAGCTCGGCCGCGCCAGCGGCGAACGAGAGAGACAGGCACAGCCCGAACAGGGCTGTGCGGAGGTACACGCGCAGGGACATAGGCAGACTACTTGTGGATCCGGCAGAAACGAAGTTTAGAGGAACAATCCTGGTCCGGGTCGCGTTCCTTCGGGGAATCTGACGCCTACTTTCTGAATCTTGTTCCCGTCCATGGTGGCCACGGTCCAGATCGTGCCATGCCATTCGACCTGGTCACCTACTACTGGAGCGCCTCCGACCTTTTGTCGGATGAACTGGGCCAGTGGCATTTTCGCGTCCAGGCCGTCGAGTTTCAGACCGTACAACGCTGCCACCGCACCCAGTTCGGCATCGCCTTCGAGCACGAAGTCGCCGAAGAAACGCAGGTCGAGGCCACGTTGTGGTGCCTGGCTGAACAGCTTGCCCAGGGCCGGCAGGTTGTGCTCGTGGCCGATCACGCAGAGCATGTCGCCTACTTCCAGTACCGTACTGCCGGACGGGTGCAGCAGTTGCTCGCCCCGGAACAGCGCGGCGATTCGCGTGCCTTCGGGCATCTTCAGCTCGCGCAGGGCGGCGCCGATGCACCATTTTTCGGCACCCAGGCGGTAGACGAACATTTCCCACTCGCTGGTGATGTGCACTTCCAGCGCCGAACGGGAGATCGGCGCCGGGTCTGGCGGTACCGTCACTTTCAGCAGCTTGGCCATCCACGGCAGGCTGGTGCCTTGCACCAGCAGCGACACCAGCACGATGAAGAAGGCCAGGTTGAAGAACAGCTGGGCGTCCGGCAGGCCGGCCATCAGCGGGAACACCGCGAGGATGATCGGAACCGCACCGCGCAGGCCGACCCAGGAAATGAAGGCTTTTTCACGGCCGTGGAAGGCCTTGAACGGCAACAGGCTGGCGACCACCGACAGCGGGCGCGCCACCAGGATCATCCACAGCGCCAGGCCCAGCGCCGGCAGGGCGATGGGCAGCAGGTCGTGGGGCGTGACCAGCAGCCCCAGCACCAGGAACATGCCGATCTGCGCCAGCCACGCCATGCCGTCGAGCATGTGCAGGATGCCGTGGCGGCTGCGGATGGGCTTGTTGCCCAGCACCAGGCCGCACAGGTACACGGCAAGGAATCCGCTGCCGTGCAGGGCGTTGGTCAGCGAGAACACCACCAGGCCGCCGGCGATCACCAGGATGGGGTACAGGCCGCCAGCCAGCTTGATGCGGTTGACCAGTTGCAGCATCAGCCAGCCGCCGCCCAGGCCCACCAGCCCGCCGATGCCGAATTCGCGCAGCAGGTGGGTGAGCAGGCTCCAGTGCAGGCCGGTCTGGCCGCTGGCGATCATGTCGATCAGGGTGACGGTGAGGAAAACTGCCATCGGGTCGTTGCTACCCGACTCGATCTCCAGGGTGGCGGTGACCCGCTCGTTCAGGCCTTTGCCGCCGAGCAGCGAGAACACCGCCGCAGCGTCGGTGGAACCGACGATGGCGCCGATCAGCAGGCCCTGGATCAGGCTCAGGTCGAACAGCCAGGCGGCGACCAGGCCCGTGAGGGCGGTGGTGATCATTACGCCGATGGTGGCCAGCGACAGCGCCGGCCACAGCGCCACGCGGAAGCTCGCCACCCGTGTGCGCAGGCCACCGTCGAGCAGGATCACGGCCAGCGCCAGGTTGCCCACCAGGTAGGCGGTCGGATAGTTGTTGAAGATGATGCCGCCACCATCGACGCCGGCGATCATGCCGACCGCAAGGATGATGACCAGGATAGGGATGCCCAGGCGCGACGACAGCGAACTGACCAGGATACTTGCGCCCACCAGCAATGCGCCGATCAGGAACAGGCTGTTGATGGTGCTTGCATCCAAAGGCAGGTACTCCGGGGACCGCGGGGGAGGGGACTTGATAGCATGACGCTAGCAGGTCGCGTGCCAAATGATTCTAACCTGATGAATTGGCAGGCTGTAAAGCGTTTCTGCAGATGAAAAAAAGGCACCGCGGTGGGTGCCTTTTCGGGTGTTGCCTGGGCGGGCCCTTTCGCGGGTGAACCCGCTCCCACAGGTACTGCACAGTTGCAAAACCTGTGTGAGCCCTGTGGGAGCGGCTTTAGCCGCGAAGAGGCCGGTGCAGGCTTACGCCTGCTTGACCTCGCGCATCGGCTTGCCCTTCACCGGTGCATCGCCCGCCACGTAGTACTTGGCAGTGCTGCGCGGCAGCGGCTTGCGGCCACGGATCTTGTCCGAGATTTTCTCGGCGATCATGATCGTGGTGGCGTTGAGGTTACCGGTGATGATCAGCGGCATGATCGACGCATCGACCACACGCAGGCCCTTCATGCCATGCACGCGGCCTTCGCCGTCGACCACCGCCATGTCGTCGGTGCCCATCTTGCACGAGCAGGACGGGTGGAAGGCGGTTTCGGCGTGCTCGCGGATGAACTTGTCCAGCTCTTCATCGGTCTGCACGTGCGCGCCGGGGCTGATCTCACGGCCACGGTACGGGTCCAGTGCCGGCTGGGCCATGATTTCACGGGTCAGGCGGATGCCGTCACGGAATTCCTGCCAGTCCTGCTCGGTGGACATGTAGTTGAACAGAATGCTCGGGTGTTGGCGCGGGTCCTTCGACTTGGCCTGGATGCGGCCGCGGGCAGGCGAGCGCATGGAACCCATGTGTGCCTGGAAGCCGTGTTCCTTCACGCCATTGGAGCCGTTGTAGTTAATGGCCACTGGCAGGAAGTGATATTGAATGTTCGGCCATTTGAATTCAGGGCGGGTACGAATGAAACCACCGGCCTCGAACTGGTTGCTGGCGCCGATGCCGGTGCCGTTGAACATCCACTCGGCACCGATGGCCGGCTGGTTCCACCACAGCAACGATGGGTACAGCGACACCGGTTGGGTGCAGGCGTACTGCAGGTACAGCTCCAGGTGGTCCTGCAGGTTTTCGCCAACGCCTGGCAGATCGTGCACCACCGGGATGTCGAGGCTTTCCAGCAGGGCGCGCGGACCAACGCCGGAGCGCTGCAACAGCTGCGGCGAAGCGATGGCGCCGGAGCTGACGATGACTTCCTTGCGGGCACGGGCTTCAACGCGCTCTTCGCTGTCACCGACCAGGTAGGTCACGCCGATGGCGCGCTTGCCGTCGAACAGCACGCGGTCAGTCAGGGCGTGGGTGACGATGGTCAGGTTCGGGCGCTTCTTGGCCTGGTCCAGATAGCCGCGGGCGGTGCTGGAGCGGCGGCCGTTCTTGGTCACCGTACGGTCCATCGGGCCGAAGCCTTCCTGCTGGTAGCCATTCAGGTCTTCGGTGCGCGGGTAACCGGCCTGCACGCCGGCTTCGACCATGGCGTGGAACAGCGGGTTGTTGCCGGCTTTCGGCGTGGTCACGCTGACCGGGCCTTCGCCACCGTGGTAGTCGTTCGGGCCGATGTCGCGGGTTTCGGCCTTGCGGAAGTACGGCAGGCAGTCCAGATAGGTCCAGTCTTCCAGGCCTGGCAGTTCTGCCCAGCCATCGAAGTCCAGGGCATTACCGCGGATGTAGCACATGCCGTTGATCAGCGACGAGCCACCCAGGCCTTTGCCGCGACCGCATTCCATGCGGCGGCCGTCCATGTACGGCTCCGGATCGGTCTCGTAGGCCCAGTTGTAGCGGCGGCCCTGCAGCGGGAAGGCCAGGGCTGCTGGCATCTGGGTGCGGAAGTCGAAGCGGTAGTCGGGGCCACCGGCTTCCAGCAGCAATACGGTGACGCCTGCGTCTTCGGTCAGGCGGGTCGCCAGGGTGTTACCGGCCGAACCGGCACCGACGATGATGTAATCGAATTCTTGGGACATGAAAGTACCCTCGTGTTGGCGGTGTTCAGGGAGCAGGAACGCCCGTGCGCTGAGGCACGGGCGTGGCTGGACAGGGCCTTAGAAGACCGAGTTGTAGCCGCCCAGCTCGACCTGGACCGACTTGATGCGAGTGTATTGAGCCAGCGAGCTGACGCCGTTCTCACGGCCGACGCCCGACTGCTTGTAGCCACCGACCGGCATTTCGGCCGGCGATTCGCCCCAGGCGTTGATCCAGCAGATACCGGCTTCCAGCTTGTGGATGATGCGGTGGGCGCGGGTGATGTCGTTGGTGCAGACACCGGCGGCCAGGCCGTACTCGGTGTCGTTGGCACGACGGATGACTTCTTCTTCGGTTTCGTAGGTGAGGATGCTCATCACCGGGCCGAAGATCTCTTCCTTGACGATGGTCATGTCGTCGGTGCAGTCGGTGAACACGGTCGGGGCCACGAATGCACCCTTGGCGAAATCACCGGCGGTCAGACGCTCGCCACCGCACAGCACGCGGGCACCTTCTTCCTTGCCCTTGGCGATGTAGCCAAGCACGCTTTCCATGTGCTGGAAGCTGACCAGCGGGCCGAAGTTGGTGTTTTCGTCTTCCGGGTTGCCAGCGCGGATGCGGGCAACGCGTTCGACGATCTTGGCCTCGAAGGCAGTTTTCATTTCAGCCGGGATGAACACGCGGGTGCCGTTGGTGCAAACCTGGCCCGAGCTGTAGAAGTTGGCCATCATGGCGATGTCGGCGGCCTTGTCCAGGTCGGCGTCGGCGCAGATGATCAGTGGCGACTTGCCGCCCAGCTCCATGGTGACTTCCTTGAGCGACGAGCTCGAGGCGCTGGCCATGACCTTCTTGCCGGTGGTGGTGCCGCCGGTGAAGGAGACTTTTTCGATGCGTGGGTGTTCGGTCAGCCAGGTGCCGACTTCACGGCCGCTGCCGGTCAGGACGTTGAACACGCCGTTCGGCAAGCCGGCTTCGGTGTAGATCTCGGCCAGTTTCAGGGTGGTCAGCGAGGTGACTTCCGACGGCTTGAAGATCATCGCGTTGCCGGCGGCCAGGGCTGGAGCGGATTTCCACAGGGCGATCTGGATCGGGTAGTTCCAGGCGCCGATACCGGCGGTCACGCCCAGCGGCTCGCGGCGGGTGTAGACGAAGGACGATTCACGCAGCGGGATCTGCTCGCCTTCGATGGCCGGAACCAGGCCTGCGTAGTACTCCAGCACGTCGGCGCCGGTGACGATGTCGACGTAGCGGGTTTCCGAGTACGACTTGCCGGTGTCCAGAGTTTCCAGCATGGCCAGCTCGTCGTTGCGCTCGCGCAGGATCTCGACGGCGCGGCGCAGGATGCGCGAACGCTGCATGGCGGTCATCGCGGCCCAGACTTTCTGGCCACGCTCGGCGCTTTCGACGGCTTTCTCGACGTCAGCCTCGGTGGCACGTTGCACGTGGGCGAGGACTTCGCCGGTAGCCGGGTTGATGGCTTCGAAGGTGGCATCGCTGCCAGCGTCGACGTAAGCGCCATCAATGTAGAGTTTTTGCGTTCCGAAACGGGCCATAGTGTCCTCGCAAGTGCAGTGTGTGGTTTGGCTTGCGCGTCACGCTCCTGCTGGGTTGGCAAGGGCCGTGCGCGGTTGTTCAGCGGCCTGGTCGTTTGTACCCAGGGTGTGCTGTTTAGCCAGTTGTAGATCCATGTATTCGTAAGCAATCCGTATCGCCTGGTCGGTGTCGAATGCATCACCCGACAGGGCGCCACGCAGCCACAAGCCGTCGATCAAAGCTGCCAGGCCGCGGGCTGCCTTGCGCGCATGGTAGAGCGGCAGGGCGCGGCGGAACTGGCAGCACAGGTTGGAATACAAGCGGTGGTCGTTGATCCGCTGCAACCTGTGCAAATCGGGCTGGTGCATGCTGGAAGCCCAGAAGGCCAACCAGGTTTTCATCGCCGGGCCGTTTACCTGGCTGGCATCGAAGTTGCCCTCGATGATCACTTTCAGGTGGGCGCGCGGGCTGTCGTCCGTCAGGGCCTGGCGACGTGCTCTGACACCTTCGTTGAGCATGTTCATGATGTAACCCATCGTCGCTGCTATCAGGCCGTTCTTGTCCCGAAAGTAGTGACTGATGATGCCGTTCGACACACCGGCCAAACGGGCAATCAGCGCAATGCTGGCGTCACCCAGTCCGACCTGATCGACCGCCTGCAACGTGGCTTCGATCAACTGCTGGCGGCGGATGGGTTGCATACCGACCTTGGGCATCTTGCGTTCTCCTCAGGCCTGCGAGCAGACGACGGGCGGCTGACTCGGCGAAGGCCAGTCTATTTTGTTTTGATTGAACGTTCAATCAATAAAGAATAAGCTCTGCGACAATTTGTGCCATTGACAGTTTTTAAGGCGGTCGAGAAAGCACGGATTGACACCCCAGGAAATCGCGTAACCCCCTGAATACAAGGCGTTGACGGGCATGAGCGATGCGAAATGCAGATTCTGCCGTGCGGTCATGGACCCTGCGGCGGGCCCTTGGAGCGGGCGGGGTGATCTGTGACGAATGCGCGCACCTCAGCTGAGGCGTGGCATTTGCAGCAGGCCACCTGTCTGTTTTTTGCAACGTATCGATTCGGGATCACGGTTTCCAAGGGTGCTTTTATAACACCTGATGCAGTGGGGATATTCCACCAATTGCTCGGGAAAGACTGATTAGCCTCCACAGCCGCACTGCCCGGAGCATTCGTGCAATGAGTTCTGCCTCACTTACCAACCCTCCGGCCGAGAGGGTACGGGTCAACCGCGTGGTGTTCTTCACCTCCGCGCTGATGATTCTCGTTTTGACTGCCTTGCTTATCGCTGTACCCGAAACCGCCGGCCAAGTGCTGGGCGTAGCCCAGAAATGGCTGACGCGCACCTTCGGCTGGTATTACATGCTGGTAATCGGCGGTTACCTGCTGTTCGTCATCTACCTGGCCTTCTCCGACTACGGCAAGCTCAAGCTTGGCGGCAAGGATGACCAGCCCGACTTCAGCTATGGCGCCTGGGCCGGCATGCTGTTCTCCTCCGGTATCGGCATTTCGCTGTTGTACTTCGGCGCCTCCGAGCCGCTGGACCACTACTTCAACCCACCGGAAGGCACTTCTGCCAGCCTCGACGCAGCGCGCCAGGGCCTGCAGCTGACCTTCCTGCACTGGGGCCTGCATGGCTGGGCGATCTACGCCCTGGTCGGCCTGGCCGTGGGTTACTTCGCCTACCGCCACAACCAGCCGCTGGCGCTGCGCTCGGCGCTGTACCCGCTGGTGGGTGAGCGTTGGGTCAAGGGTGCTGCCGGCAATGCCGTGGACATCTTCGGCATGTTCGTCACACTTCTGGGCCTGGTGACCAACTTGGGCATCGGTTCGATGCAGGTGGCCTCCGGGCTGGAATACCTGTTCGGCATGGACCACAGCAAGACCAACCTGCTGGTGGTGATCCTGGTCATGGCCGGCGTTGCCACCGTGGCGGCGGTCTCGGGTGTGGAAAACGGCATTCGCCGCCTGTCCAACCTGAACATCGTGCTGTTCAGCGGCCTGTTGATCTTCGTCCTGCTGGGCGGCGAAACCCTGCACCTGCTCAACGGCTTCGTGCAGAACATCGGCGACTATCTCAACGGCATCGTGCTGAAAACCTTCGACCTCTATGTGTATGAAGGCGAAGCCGGCAAGTCCGAGCGCTGGCTGGGCCTGTGGACCGTGTTCTACTGGGCCTGGTGGATCTCCTGGGGCCCGTTCGTCGGCATGTTCATTGCCCGTATCTCCAAGGGCCGCACCGTGCGCCAACTGGTCAGCGGCGTGTTGCTGATCCCGCTGGGCTTCACCCTGGCCTGGCTGTCGATCTTCGGCAACACCGCGCTGGACCTGGTGATCAACCAGGGCGCCGTGGAACTCGGCAAGACCGCCCTGGAACAGCCGTCGATGTCGATCTACCAGCTGCTGGAATACTTCCCGGCGGCCAAGATCGTCATCGGTGTAGCGGTGTTCGTCGGCTTCGTGCTGTTCCTCACCCCGGCCGACTCCGGCGCGGTGATGATGGCCAACCTGTCGTGCAAAGGTGGCAAGGTTGACGAAGACGCCCCGCACTGGATGGTGGTGTTCTGGTCGGTGGTCATCACCCTGGTCACCATCGGCCTGCTGTTCGCCGGTAACTTCGAGGCCATGCAGACCATGGTGGTACTGGCGGGCCTGCCGTTCTCGGTGGTGCTGGTGCTGTTCATGTTCGGCCTGTACAAGGCCATGAAGCAGGACGTGGTGGTGGAGCAGGAGCGTGCCGAGCTGGCCGCACGTGGCCGTCGTGGCTTCAGCGAGCGCCTGACCCAGCTGGAACTGCAGCCGACCCAGGCCTTGGTGCAGCGTTTCATGGACAAGCAGGTCAGCCCGGCGCTGAAAGAAGCCGCCGCGCAGTTGCAGACCCTGGGCTTCGAGGTGGAAACCCGGGTTGGCCAGTCGCGCAACATGATGGGCCTGCGGGTGTTGATGGAAGAGGGCAACCCGTTCGTCTATGAAGTAAGCCTGGATGGCTACCTGGCCGCGCCGAGCGAAGCGCCGGTGGAAGGTGAGCCGGAAGTGCGCCAGCGCTTCTACCGCGCCGAGGTGTACCTGCACGATGGCAGCCAGGAGTACGACCTGATGGGCTTTGCGCCGGAGCAGATCGTGCGTGATGTGCTGGACCAGTTCGAAAGCCACCGCCAGTTGCTGGGGCGTGTGTACAGCTGATCGCTGCGTTGAGTGAGAAAGGCTCTGTTCCCAAGAACAGGGCCTTTTTTGTTGGGCGGGTGCTATTTATCCAGCACCATGGATAAGAGCGGTTTCTCTAGGTTGGCCACCCCACCAACAAGAGGACCTGTCATGCCAACCCCCCCTGATTCTGTATTCGATTTCAAGGCGGCGGTCGCTCGCCAGTTCGCAGGCCGACCTACCCTGCGAAAGGTGGTCGGCGACCAATTGCTGGCGCAGCTGAAAGTGCGGCACCCAGTGTTGACTGATGTCGAACCGGTACTTACCGCTGAAGCGCTGGAGCTGCTGATACCTCATCCAAGCCAGCCGCACTGGGATCGAAAGCCCCTGATTGATGCAGTGCTGCAGGCTTGGCTGGATGGCAAGTCGCTAGATCTGGAGCCGATAAACGGGCGAGCTTTTGCGCTGACTCTGGCTTCCCCTTTCCTGTTCCCAGGGGCCGATGACGCATTCGGTGTGATACAACTGGTTGCCGGGACGGATGGTTTCGACGCATTGATCGCGCAGTTGGACGAAGACTGGTGCCAGGCGCAGATCGACTACTGGCAAGCCATTGGCTCAGCAGGTGTGTCACGCGACCGCTGGTTGCAGTTGCTGCTGAAGACAGCATTGCTGAGTAATTTGCCTCTGCAGGGCCTGGATGCCCAGCAGCAGGCCTGTGTGCACGGGCTGCTGGGTGGTGGTACGGCATCGCCTTCGGTGTTCGTCGTGGAAGTGCAACTGGATTTGCGCGGGCAGCAAACCCGCGAGATGCAGACCATGCTGCTGGTTACCGGAGAATGGGATGAAAGGCAGGTCGTGCTGTGGTGTTCTCCCTCAAGCGTTGTTCGTGCGTTCGATTCGCTTGATGAGTTTGCCGAAGCCCTGCGGGACACATTGGCTGAACGGTTCCAATACGATGCATTCACCTGGCACCGTCAGGAGCTGGAAGGCGATATTTTCGCCCAGCAAACGGCACTTCTGCTGGACAATATGCTTACCCGTGCCAGCGGCGTCCGGCATTATCACCTGGGTAACGTGGCGGAACTGGAGCAGGTGTTCGACGCGCTGAGCGCCCCGGAGCAGTGGTTCATCGACGGCTACTTCGTCGGTCAGGATGAGCCGGCGAAGCCCCTGCCTGGCCTGCTCAAGGCCAAGGCGGCTGACAGTTTTGCCTATCAGGATGCGGTATTCGAACTGGCCCTGGAGCAGGCGATATGCGAAGGCTCCACGGCGCCGGATGAGATTCTGGATCTGCATTCCTATACCCGCCAGAAACTTCGCGAAGCGCTACTGGCGGACTATCCGCTCGAGGCCAATTACCAGCCTGATGATCTGATACTGGAGCTCAAGTTGTCCCAAGGCGTGCCGGGTGGTGCTGCTACTGGGGCGGGCGGTGGGGAGCCGTGGGTACGGCTTGCCGACAAGACGTTGACCGAATTCGCCATCGGTAACCTCAGCTCGCTGGGTGATGCCGTCATCACCGGTATCCGGCATAAGAATGACCAGTTGATCATGCCTTGGCTGACAGGCGCCTACCTGCGTGAACTGGTCCAGCGCGTTGATATAGGCGGCAAATATCCCGCGTATGTGGCGCAGGCCATGAACGAGCCCGTGAAGCGCCCGCAACGGGTCGAGCGTTTTGCCCGCGAATGGCGGCAGACGATGATATTCAGTGCGCTCGACGCGAGGCTGGAGCGCAGGCTCAGTGATGCCGGTCTGCAGGTTGTTACCGACTACTGCCGAGGCTTTTACAGCGCGGGGCCGGCGGCGTCGTTGATCCCGCTGGCATTCACCACGGCTACCCAGTCCGAACGCTACGACCTGGTCTCGGGCATGTACCTGCTGTATTGCGCGGAGCCTTCCGTGGTTCTGCTCTATCGGCCATTGTACAAAAGCGAAGCGCTCCGGGAGTTTGCCAGCCTGGATAAACTCAAAGCCTACATTGCCCAGTCGGAGTCGCTGCAAGCGAGCATCTTGCAGTGGATGAGCGCTGAAGCGCGTGCGTTCTACCACAGCGATCTGAGCGCTGACACTCGCCTGGTGCACGTGGGAGGAGACCCTTTGCTGCTGCCTGAGTCGGCACAGCTTGCCCTGCGTCTGTGGAGCATCGATGTGGATACCAATCTCTACAACGCCAATCGTGACCTGCTGGTGGCGATTGCAGAGCAAGATGTCACGTCCAATGCCGAAAGCCGCTGGGCGCTGCTCGAGCGCGGTGCCTGGTTGCTGTTCCAGACCGTTACGCCGCTGCTGCGAGGGCCTGTCGCCGTTGTGGCCTGGTTGGCGCAGGGTGTTGCGGCAGTCAGGGACGATGTGTCGGCTTTGAGTGAAGGCAGCGAGTTCGAGCGTTCGGCTGCGGTGGTCGACCTGATACTCAACGTCGGCATGACCCTGATGCACGCGCGGTTGCCCGGCCCACAACTGGCGTCGCCCCCTTCTGCCGTGGCGTTGGAGTGGGGCGCTCGGCCCTTGCCGTCAGGCAGCCAGCAGCAGGTGGTGCCTGCTCAAGGCAAGGTGGGGCTGCCAGGGTCTCTGACTGGCATTCAACTGGACTTCTCCTGGCGAGGAAACCAGGGTTTCAACTGGATAACACCGTCCCAGCGTGAATCGCTCAAGGCGCTACGCTCGGGCCAGGACTTGAGCGCTCGAACGCCGGTGGTTTCAGGCTCTACCAAAGGGCTGTACCAGATCGAAGATCGGCTATATGCGCAGATGGGTGCAGAGGTCTACAGGGTCGAGCTGATCACTGATCAGGTCCGCATCGTCGGTCCGCAGGGCAGCATCGGGCCTTGGCTAAGTTTGGAAAACGGCGCATGGCGCATCGACCGGTCATTGCGACTGTTGGGTGGAGGGCCGAAAACCCGCCGGGAAATTCTGCAGCGGCAGAACAGGCAGAAGCTTGAAGAATTGATGGACCTTGAAAAAAACTTGACCCTGAAAAATAACGCACTTAGCGAGGAATTCCGCAAACATCGTGAGTTTCTGCTGGACAGTACCAAGAAGCTCGAGGCGGCCAGAAGCAGCGGCAGTGAACAGGTCAAACTCCTGGAGTCACTCAATCACCAAGCCAAGTTGCGGGTTCTGGCTGATTTGAAAAGTGTGATACGCAACGCGCTCGAGCACGATGAGGTACTCACCAAGATCATTCCGCTGAGCTCTTATGGGCTCAGCCTGGAAGACGCCTTGAAGCAGCAACGCAGTTCAAGCCGGCAAGAGCTGATCTCGAACTGCGAAAGTTACTACAACGAATTGGCGAGCCTGATTAACGCTGCTGATATAAACACGCTTGCCGAATCCCTGGTCGTCCTGCCTGAACTGGAAGGTGAGAAGCAGCACTATCGGGACTTCTACACAAAGCTTCAGCAAGTGGTGGAGTGGGAGCGCGACCTTGAAAAAATATTGGTCGACTTCGACCGGCTACTGGAGTGCACGCTCAAGGACGACGAGATTGTCTTTACCGATGCCGTCACTGGCAAGAGTATGAGTAAAACGAAGGAACTCAACGGTCTCATCGAGCGGCGTCGGCTGTCGGCAACAGACCTGGCGTTTCGTCAGTTGACGGACTTGGCGGAAGCTAGCCTGGACCGCCTGGCGGAGGTCGACGAGCGCGTACTCGTGGAATACGAGGCCTATCTGAATGGGCCTGAATTGCAGAGCGCCGGGGCCGCTCATGCAGATCTTGCGGGAGGCGTGTTCTCTACCGTGGAACGCATTGAAATTCTGAAAGGTGTGGTGGACGCCTACGAGCAGGCGCTGGCCATGAGTGAGTACCTGCGCAGTTTTGGCGGCAAGGCGATCAGAGCGGCGTCGCTGCAAGACTACCGAAGGGTTCTGAAGGGATTGAAGGCAAGGGCCGAGGCTGCGTTTGAGGAGCTCGTGCGCGAGCAGGAGCTGGCCGAGCAGCCAAGGCCGCGGGTATCACTTTACCCCGCCCGCGGCGGTAAGCGCCGAGTCGTGCGGACCCAGCGGGGCAGGAGCGTTGTCGGCCTACAGCGGGAGGTCGATGGGCGGTCGGTCATTGAGCAACTCGACTATCGCAAGGCCGTGCTGAAAACGTTCCGTGAAAAGGATGGGAAGTGGGTCGAGGATGTCACGGTTACTCCAGAGGATTTAGTAACGCCCGTGGCTTCGGGTGCGCTCACCAAGCAGGCGCAAGCGCTGATAGGTGACATCGAGTCGGTCATCAAGCTTGCCAGGCAATATATCAAGTCTGATCAGCCCATTAGTCTTTCAACCATCATTGACGGGCATAAGGAAAAACTTGAAGAAGTGCTTGGGCGGTTGCCGCGTCTCGACTCGACGAAACAGGTGATCGAGGCGCTGAGCGATGGCATCACCCGGCTGGAAACTTCGCATGATGAATGTTTGACGGAACTATACCTTTCTAGCCACCGTCCCACGGCTGAAAGTTTGCGGTTTCTGTGGAAGCGGCGCCTAGTGACCATCTCTCGCGTCCCTGAGCGGAAGCGGATCAGTGTCGAGGACTACCTCGACATCTACGAGATCCGTCGGCCGCCGGCGACTGGGCGAACACAGGGCATTTGTGTGTGGGAGGCGCACTTCCACTATACGAGTGAAAGTGCAGCGGCACGCGAGTTCGTCAAAGGCCACCTCAAGCTCTGGAGGGAGCGCAAGCTAGGGCGCAAGGCCCAGTTGCGTGCAGCGACCCAGCGTAAAGAGCTGCTATCGATCTACCGCGGTGACCTGCGCCTGGAGCAGGTAGACGGGATCATTCCGTTCGACTGAAGGCTTCCACCCGAATAGTGCAGCGGCCAAGTGGTGGATGTTTCAGCGGTTGCTGTAGCGGCCATGCTTGCCATGTGCGGGCATGGCCTGATTACTCCGCTCGGCGATCATCTGCTGCAGGTTTATCAGCCTGACGCCCTGGCTGCGCAGGTGTGGTAGCTCGTGCGCCAATACTTCAAGTGTCTGCGGGTAGGGGTGGCCGATCAGCACGGCAGAACCCTGCTTGCGCGCCAGTGCGATGCCTTGCTGAAGCTGTAGGGTAATCGCCTCGGGGGTGCGCACGTCATCCAGGAACACATCCCGCGAAACATGTGCCAGCCCCAGCGCCTGGGCCTCGGCCGCCGCTACGGTGGCGGCGCTGGTGCGGCTGTCGACGAAGAACAGGTGTCGGCGCTGCAGTTCTCCCATCAGCCAGGCCATCGGCTCACGCTGGGCGGTCATGAGGCTGCCCATGTGGTTGTTGATGCCGGCGGCATACGGAACCTTGGCCAGGGCTGCGTCCAGGCGTTTGGCCAGTTCATCGATCGGCGTGCCGGGGTGCCACGCGTAAGGGCCGGTGGCCGGGTCCATGGGCATGTGCAGGATCACCGTCTTGCCGGCCTTGTGCGCCTGACGGGCGAACGTTGTGGCATGCGGGGTGTCGGGCATGATCGCCATGGTCACCGGGCCGGGCAGGGCCAAGGTACGGCTGTCGCGCTCGCTGCTCTGGCCCAGGTCGTCGATGATGATGCTCATGTAGGCCTTGCCGGCCGGTACCGCTTGCGCGACCCCGGCCATCAGGCAGAACAGCAGACACAGCAGATAACGCATGGGGTGGATCAGTCGCCCTTGGTGATGTTCAGGCCTTTGAGCAGGCTCAGGGCCTGGCTCAGCTGGAAGTCGTCATCCTGCGGGCGCTCCTTGCGCTTGCCGCTGCCGGTCGGTCGGTCGGCGCCGCCGTTGCCGTTGCCCAGGTGGCCCTGCAGGTCGGCTTCCTTGAAGTTGTCGGTGTCGGCTTCGGCGGTGAGCTTGGCCGGGCGCACTTCGATGTCGGGGACGATGCCCTGGGCCTGGATCGAGCGGCCGTTGGGGGTGAAGTACAGCGCGGTGGTGAGCTTCAGCGCACGATCGTTGGCCAGTGGCAGCACGGTCTGCACCGAGCCTTTGCCGAAGCTGTCGGTGCCCATCAGCACGGCGCGTTTCTGGTCTTGCAGGGCGCCGGCGACAATTTCCGAGGCCGAGGCACTGCCGCCGTTGATCAGCACAACCAGTGGCACGCCGTCGCTGGCGTCTGCCGGGTCGGCCGAGAAGCGCAGCTCGGAGTTGGCGATGCGGCCCTTGGTGTAGACGATCAGGCCCTTGGTCAGGAAGTGGTCGGCCACTTCCACCGCCGACTGCAGCACGCCGCCCGGGTTGTTGCGCAGGTCCAGCACCACGCCGCGCAGCTTCTTGCCGTTGTCCTTGCGCAGTTTGGCCAGGGCCTTGCCTACTTCGTCGCCGGTCTTGACCTGGAACTGGGTGATACGGATGTAGCCGTAGTCGTTCTCCAGCAGCTGGCTCTTCACGCTCTTGACCTGAATGACCGCCCGGGCCAGGGTCACGTCGAAGGGATTGCCGCCGTCGCGCACCAGGGTCAGGGTGATTTTCTCGCCCACCTTGCCGCGCATCTTGTCGACCGCTTCGGTCATGGTCTGGCCACGAGTCGGGGCGCCGTTGATCTTGACGATCAGGTCGCCGGCCTGCACGCCGGCACGTGAGGCCGGGGTGTCGTCGATCGGCGAGACCACCTTGATGAAGCCGTCTTCCTGGCCTACTTCGATGCCCAGCCCGCCGAACTCGCCGCTGGTGCTTTCCTGCAGCTCCTGGAAGTCCTCGGGGCCGAGGTAGGCCGAGTGCGGGTCGAGGTTGCTGAGCATGCCCTTGATGGCATTTTCCAGCAGGGTCTTGTCATCCACCGGCTCCACATAGGCCGCCTTGATGCGGTCCATGACCTCGGCGAAGGTGCGCAGCTCTTCAAGCGGCAGTGGCGCCTTGGCGGTCACCTCGGTGGCCGGTACTGCGGCCGGCTTGGCCGGCTCCGCGGCAGTGACCAGGGGCGCGCCGACCGCCAGGGCGATGGACAGGGCCAGCTGGGTGAGACGAGGCGAGTGCAGCATGTCGAACGAACTCCTGATCCTGTAAGCGCTCCCTGGGGAGCATCGGTGCAGCCCGTGGCTACCCCGTAGAAAATTGACTAGCCCCGGCACCATTGCGAAGGGTCGGTAGGCCGACCCTGCTGGCGGATGGCGAAGTACAAGCCGGCAGCGTCCTGGCCGCCGCTGTCGCCAACGGTGGAAATGGCCTCGCCGGCCTTGACGATATCACCGGCGCTCTTGAGCAGGCTCTGGTTATGGCCGTACAGGCTCAGGTAACCGTTGCCATGGTCGAGAATGACCAGCAGCCCGGCACCGCGCAACCAGTCGGCGAACACCACGCGCCCGCCGTGCACGGCACGTACCTGGGTGCCCGGGTTGGCGCTGATCATCACCCCGTCCCACTTGGCACGGGCATCGCTGCCGCGGGCATCACCGAAACGTGCCAGCAATCGACCATTGACTGGCCAGGGAAGTTTTCCCCGGGCGGCAGAAAATGCGCCGCCGTAGCTTGCGCCGTCGCTGGAAACCATCGGGCCCAGGGTGGTGCGGGCCTTTTTCGGTGGCTCCACCGGTTCGCGGGCCTGTTCGCGGGCGGCAGCGGCGGCCAGGGCTTCCTGCTGGCGGCGTTTTTCCGCTTCCTGCTGGGCCAGCAAGGCCTTCTGGCGCGCTTCTTCGGCCTCGCGGGCCTGGCGAGCGAGGGTTTCCTCGATGGTCTTGAGTACTTTGGACAGGTCGGCCTGATCCTGCTCGCGCGATTGCAGCCTCTGGTCGCGGTCCTTCATGTCGCTGTTGAGCTTGGCCAGCACCTGCTGGCGCTTGCCACGCTCGGTTTCCAGGGCCTGGCGGCGGCTGTCGAGGTCCGCGCGCTGGGCCAGCAGCTGTTGCTGCTGGGTAGCGATTTCCTGTTCGACGTTGGCCAGCTGGCGCAGGGTCTCGTTGAAGGTGCGCAGTTGCTCCAGGCGCGCCTTGCTCAGGTAGTCGTAGTAGGTGAGGGTGCGGGCAAACTTCTCGGGGTTCTGCTGGTTGAGCAGCAGCTTGAGGTATTCCTCGCGGCCGTTCTGGTAGGCCGAACGGGCCTGGATGGCGATCAGTCGCTGTTGTTCAACGCGGGCGCTCTGGAGTTTTTTTTTCTCGGTATCAAGGCGCTCCAGCTCGCCCTCGGTCTTTTTTAGTTCTTGTTGCAGGGCCTCCACCTGCTTTTCGAGGTTGCCGATATCGGTCTCGGTGGCTTTGAGGTCCTTTTGCACACCGGCCTTTTCTTCCTGGAGCTTGCCCAGCGTCTTCTTGAGCTCGGCAATGTCCTGGCGGGTGGCGTCCAGTTGCTGCTGGGTCTGCGCACGCTCATCGGCAAAGGCCGGGCTGAGCAGGCAAGACAGGGCTAGGAGGATCAGGGCGCGAAGCATGGGGTTTGGCGTACCAAGGATGGAGACTGGCCTAGTATGCCCGCGCGGGCGGGCAAAAAAAACGCCTCGCTGCGGGTGCAGAGGGGCGTTTGTCTGGAATTCATGTGTTATTGGGGCTGCTATGCAGCCCATTCGCAGCTCAAGGCTGCTCCTACAGGCATTGCATGAGCCCTTTGTAGGAGCAGCCTTGTGCTGCGAATGTGCCGCAAAGCGGCCCCCTTTGGCACCGAGTCAGGCGTCGACCAGGATCGAGGTGCCGGTCATTTCTACCGGCTTTTCCAGCCCCAGCAGCTTCAGCATGGTCGGCGCCACATCAGCCAGCACGCCGCCGTCACGCACCTTGACGTTGCGCTTGCCCACATAAATGAACGGTACCGGCTCGGTGGTATGCGCGGTGTGCGCCTGGCCGGTGCATTCGTCTTCCATCTGTTCGACGTTGCCGTGGTCGGCGGTGATCAGCGCTTCGCCGCCGACCTTGTCCAGAGCTTCGACGATGCGCCCGACGCAGCCATCCAAGGCCTCGACGGCTTTCACCGCAGCCTCGAACACGCCGGTATGGCCGACCATGTCGCCGTTGGCGTAGTTGACCACGATCACGTCATAACGCTGTTGCTCGATAGCCTCGACGATGCGGTCGGTAACTTCCGGTGCGCTCATTTCCGGCTGCAGGTCGTAGGTGGCGACCTTCGGCGATGGGATCAGAATGCGCTCTTCGCCTTCGAAAGGCTCTTCACGGCCGCCGGAGAAGAAGAAGGTGACATGGGCATACTTCTCGGTCTCGGCGATGCGCAGCTGGGTCTTGCCGTTCTTCGCCAGGTACTCGCCCAGCACGTTGTTCAGGCTGGCCGGGGCGAAGGCGGCGGGGGCCGGGATTTTCGCCGAGTACTGAGTCAGGCCGATGTAGGCGGCCAGTTTTGGCAGGCGGGCACGCGGGAATTCGTTGAAGTCGGCTTCGACGAACACGCGCGACAGTTCGCGAGCGCGGTCGGCGCGGAAGTTCATGAAGATCACCGCATCGCCGTCTTCGACCTTGACGGCTTCACCAATGCGCGTGGCCTTGACGAACTCGTCGCTCTCGTCGCGGGCGTAGGCCGCTTCCAGGCCGGCCAAGGCGGTGTCGGCGGTGTATTCGGCAGCGCTGTCGACGATCAGGTTGTAGGCGGCGCTGACGCGGTCCCAGCGGTTGTCGCGGTCCATGGCGTAGTAGCGGCCGATCAGGCTGGCGATGCGGCCCTTGCCCAGCTTGGCGAAGGTGGCGTCGAGCAGTTCGATGGACGACTGCGCGCTGCGTGGTGGCGTGTCGCGACCATCGAGGAAGGCGTGCAGGTAGATCTTTTCCGCACCGCGCTGCGCGGCCAGTTCGGCCATGGCTACCAGGTGGTCCTGGTGGCTGTGTACGCCGCCGTCCGACAGCAGGCCGAGGATGTGCACGGCCTTGCCGGCACTGGCTGCCTTGTCCACGGCGCCGGTCAGAACCGGGTTCTCGAAGAACTCGCCGTCGCGGATGGCCTTGGTCACTCGGGTGAAGTCCTGGTACACCACGCGGCCGGCGCCGAGGTTCATGTGACCGACTTCGGAGTTGCCCATCTGCCCGTCCGGCAGGCCGACATCCATGCCCGAGCCGGAAATGAGGCCATGCGGCTGGCTGGCGCGCAGGCGGTCATAGACCGGTGTGTTGGCGGCATAGATGGCGTTGTATTCGGGGCTTTCGCTGTGGCCGAAGCCATCCAGGATGATCAGGACCAGGGGTTTGGGCGTACTCGTCATCAATCAAACTCACGGTTGTTCAAAGATGATAAAGACACGCATTTTAGGGCAAATGCGCCACCGGCGGCGAATATTCGTCCTGTTCCCTGACCAGCGTGGCCAATGTGGCAACATGAAGGTACCTTTCCGGCCGGCCCGTCGGGCTTTGGTGGCAATAAGGGCCTGTGTATACTGGCCGGCATTTTCAATCGCGTGGAACACCCCAGATGGTTGCTAACCTGATTCAATTTGCGACAAACCACTACATCCTGGTGGCGATCTTCGTTGTTTTGTTGGTCGCGCTGCTGGTCAACGAAATCCGTCGCGGCGGCCAGAGCCTGAGCAACGGCCAGCTGACTGCCCTGGTCAATGCCGAGAAAGCCCTGGTCATCGACATCCGCCCGACCAAGGAATACTCCGCCGGTCACATCGTCGGTGCGGTGAACATCCCGCAGGACAAGCTGGTCAACCGCATGAGCGAGCTGGACAAGCACAAAGAGAAGACCCTGATCGTCGTCGACTCGATGGGCCAGCAGTCCGGCACCATCTGCCGCGAGCTGCTCAAGGCTGGTTACAACGCCGCCAAACTGAGCGGTGGCGTTTCCAGCTGGAAAGCCGATAACCTGCCCCTGGTGAAGTGATATGAAGCCCGTCATCGTCTATTCCAGCGACTACTGCCCCTACTGCATGCGCGCCAAGTACCTGCTCGAGAGCAAGGGCGTGGCCTTCGAGGAAATCAAGGTCGACGGCAAGCCACAGGTTCGTGCCGAGATGAGCCAGAAGGCCGGCCGTACATCTGTGCCGCAGATCTGGATCGGCAGCACCCACGTCGGTGGATGCGATGACCTTTATGCCCTGGAGCGCGCCGGCAAGCTCGACGCGCTGCTGGCGGCCTGATTTGCACTGCATTCAAAAACATTAGGATAAGGATCTGCCATGACTGACCAACAGACCAACGGCGCTGCTGCAGAAGACAACAGCCCTCAGTTCTCCATGCAGCGCATCTATGTGCGCGACCTGTCGTTCGAAGCCCCGAAAAGCCCGCAGATCTTCCGCCAGACCTGGGAGCCGAGCGTTGCCCTGGACCTTAACACCAAGCAGAAAGCCCTGGAAGGCGACTTCCACGAGGTGGTACTGACCCTGTCGGTTACCGTCAAGAACGGTGACGAAGTGGCCTTCATCGCTGAAGTGCAGCAGGCCGGTATCTTCCTGATCAAGAACCTGGACGCGGCTTCGATGAGCCACACCCTGGGTGCGTTCTGCCCGAACATCCTGTTCCCGTACGCCCGCGAGACCCTCGACAGCCTGGTGACCCGCGGTTCGTTCCCGGCCCTGATGCTGTCGCCGGTCAACTTCGACGCCCTGTACGCGCAAGAAATGCAGCGCATGCAGGAAGCCGGCGAAGCGCCGACTGTGCAGTAATAGCTGCGTTTGAAAAAAGGCGACTTCGGTCGCCTTTTTTGTTGGCCTGTTCCGGCCCTATCGCCGGCAGCGCATCAACTGCCGGCAAACCCATTTTGCCGCCACGCCTCATACACCGTCACAGCCACGGTATTGGACAGATTCAGGCTGCGGCACCCCGGCCGCATCGGCAGGCGCAGGCGTTGTTCGGCCGGCAGGCTGTCCAGTACTTCGGCCGGCAGGCCGCGGCTTTCTGGCCCGAACAGGAAGGCATCACCCGGCTGGTAAGCCACTTCGTGGAACGGGTGCGAGCCCTTGGTGGTGAAGGCGAACAGCCGTGGGTTGCCCAGGCTTTCCAGGCATCCGGCCAGGCTCTCGTGGCGCTTGAGCGTGGCATACTCGTGGTAATCCAGCCCCGCGCGCCGCAGGCGCTTGTCGTCCAGTTCGAAGCTGATGGGCTCGATCAGGTGCAGGTCGCAGCCGCTGTTGGCGCAGAGGCGAATGATGTTGCCGGTATTCGGCGGAATTTCTGGTTGAAAAAGGATGACGTGAAACATGCACGGCTCCAAGCGTGAAGATGACGGGCATTCTACCCCCGAACCGGACGTGCGTTCGAAGGCGTTCCCGCGGGTGATGCTGTCGCTGGCGATCGTCTGCTTGATGGTAGGGCTGATGATCGGCCGCCTGACTACACCCGACGAGCGCGAGTTGCAGCAGGTGGAGGTGGTGCAGGATGGCCTGGAGCTGTGGTTCAACGAAGAGCCTCAGCTGCATGGCGAGAATGTGGACGGTACCGTAGCACTGTTGTTCCAGGCCCAAGGCAAGGCCCGGCAAGGGCAACTGAGCCTGCAGGGCAAGCCTGTGAGTTGGCGGGTGCAGAGTAGCAAGGAAGGGCTGTTGCTGACGGTGGTGGCCGCGCGCGCCCTGCACGGCGAGTGGGCCGGTGCAGAGGACGCTGGGCGCTGGCGGTTGCAGGTGAAACTGCACGAATAAAAGAGGGGATATCCCGGCCTGCCTGTACCAGGGTCCCCGAAAGGGGTACTGCGTATAAAGGGGGGATGGCCCGGCCTGCCTGTACCGAGGTCCCCAAAACTGGCGATGTTGCGAATAAAAGAGGGGTTCACCCGGCCTGCCTGTACCAGGGCCCCCGAAACTGGATATGTATTGTTTATTGCAGGGGGCGTGCCAGTTTTGAAAAGCCCGTGAATCTGGGCTTTCAGGGTGAATTGGCCGTTTTTTGAGGGGATTTGTGCCTTAGTGAGGTGCATCGGGCACAGGATCGGTGCATCGAAGGGCTGAAATGTTAGGGGCCGCAAAGCGGCCCCTAACAACTATTGGTTTACCTGGAACTCAGTGCTCGTCACCTTCCTCATCATCGCCCCCCGCCACATTCATCCCCAGCTCCTTGATCTTGCGCGTCAGGGTGTTGCGTCCCCAACCCAGCAACAGTGCCGCATCGCGCCGACGGCCAGCAGTGTGCTTGAGGGCTGTCTCGATCATGATCCGCTCGAAGCTCGGCACTGCGCTGTCCAGCAGGCTGGTCTGCCCGCGCGCCAGCGCCTGGTCGGCCCACTGGCGCAGGGCCTGCTCCCAGTTGGTTACCGGTGCGGCGTCCTGTGGCAGGTTCAACAGCTCCGGCGGCAGGTCGCCGATCAGCACTTCGCGGCTGGAGGCCATCACGGTGATCCAGCGGCAGGTGTTCTCCATCTGCCGTACGTTGCCCGGCCACGGCAGATTGCGAATGAATTCCTCGGTTTCCGGCTTGAGGATCTTCGGCTCGACCGCCAGCTCCTGGGCGGCACGGGCGAGGAAGTGGCGGGCGAGGGCAGGGATATCTTCGCGGCGGTCGGCCAGCCGCGGAATGTGGATGCGGATCACGTTCAGGCGGTGGAACAAGTCCTCGCGGAACTTGCCGGCCTGCACCAGCGACTCCAGGTTCTGGTGAGTGGCGGCGATGATGCGCACATCGACCTTGACCGGTACGTGGCCGCCCACGCGATAGAACTCGCCATCGGCCAGCACTCGCAGCAGGCGGGTCTGTGTGTCGGCGGGCATGTCGCCGATCTCGTCGAGGAACAGGGTGCCGCCGTCGGCCTGCTCGAAGCGCCCTCGGCGCAGGTTGGCGGCGCCGGTGAAGGCGCCCTTTTCATGGCCGAACAGCTCGGACTCCATCAGGTCCTTGGGGATGGCTGCCATGTTCAGTGCGATGAACGGTGAGGCCGCACGCGGGCTGTGGCGGTGCAGGGCGTGGGCCACCAGCTCCTTGCCGGTACCGGACTCACCGTTGATCAGCACGGTGATGTTGGAGTGGCTGAGGCGGCCGATGGCGCGGAACACCTCCTGCATTGCCGGTGCTTCACCGATGATTTCCGGGGTGCGCGCCAGGCTCTGCGGCACATCCAGCCCTTGTTGCTCCTGGGCGTGCTGGTTAGCGCGCTTGACCAGCGAGACCGCCTCGTCCACATCGAATGGCTTGGGCAGGTACTCGAATGCACCGCCCTGGTACGACGCAACGGCGCTGTCCAGGTCGGAGTGGGCGGTCATGATGATGACCGGCAGGCGCGGGTGCTGCTCACGGATCTGTGCCAGCAGGTCGAGGCCGCTGGTGCCCGGCATGCGGATGTCGGAAATGATCACGTCCGGTTGCTGGCGTGCCAGGCGGCCCATGACGCCATCGGCGCTATCGAAGCTCTGGGTGGTCATGCCTTCCTGTTGCAGGGCTTTTTCCAGGACCCAGCGGATGGAGCGATCATCGTCGACGATCCATACGGTTTCACTTCGGCTCATGAGGCGGTGGCTCCTTGTTCCAGGGGCAGGTAGATCGAGAATGCGGTGTGGCCTGCATGGCTTTCACACTCGATCAGGCCCTGGTGCTGGCTGATGATGTTCTGGGTAATGGCCAGGCCCAGCCCGGTACCGTCCGGGCGACCGCTGACCATGGGATAGAAAAGGGTGTCCTGCAGTTCCGGCGGGATGCCCGGGCCGTTGTCGATGATCTCCACCCTCGCCACAAGGCGATGGCGCACATGGCCGATGGTGAACTGGCGCAGGGCACGGCTGCGCAGGGTGATGCGGCCCAGGCGCAGTTCGTTCTGCGAACTGATCGCCTGCATGGCATTGCGCACGATGTTGAGCACGGCCTGGATCATCTGCTCGCGGTCGACCAATACGTCAGGCAGGCTGGGGTCATAATCGCGCACCAAAGTGATGCAACCCTGGCTTTCGGCCTCGACCAGGCTGCAGACCCGCTCAAGCACTTCGTGGATGTTGGTCATGGCCAGCGACGGCAGCTTGTTCGAGCCGAGCATGCGGTCGACCAGGTTACGCAGGCGATCGGCTTCCTCGATGATCACGTTGGTGTAGTCGCGCAGGCCTTCTTCAGGCAGCTCGCGGGCCAGCAGCTGGGCTGCGCCGCGGATGCCGCCAAGGGGGTTCTTGATTTCGTGGGCCAGGCCGCGCACCAGCATCTTTGTGGTTTCCTGCTTGCTCAGCTGGGCCTCTTCCTTGGTGATGCGCAGCAGCCGGTCGCGCGGGTGCACCTCCAGTAGCAGCAGGGTTTGGCCCTGGTGCAGGATCGGCGTTACCGCGTAGTCGACGGTGATGGTCTGCCCGGTCAGCGAGGTGAGCTGCGCTTCGCGCTTGGTGAACGGGTGCGCCTGCTCGACCGCCTGGCGCAGCGAGCTGAGCGCTTCGGTCGACTCGGTGAACAGCTCGCTGATGAACTGCCCATGGCTGCGCTGGCCACTCACTGCCAGAAGCATTTCCGCGGCCGGGTTCATGTACTCCAGGCGCAGCTCGGCGTTGAGCAGCAGCGTGGCGGTGGTCAGGTTGTCCAGAAGTAGACGGTGCTGGGCATCGCTGATGGTCATAGGGCGTCGTCGACCTCTTTTGGCGCGTGTCGGGCATGGGCGCGGCCATGGTCGGGCGCGCGGTGGATCCGCTGATTCCAGTCTTTGGGCAAAAAATGCAAGAACCAAACCAAGGCTCCGAAAAGAAGCGGAATTTGCCGATAAAGCCCTGGAAACGGGAAAATTCGCACCAGAATGAACTGATTAAACGGTTCATGTGATCGCTTTTGGGGTGCATTCGGGGGCGTCAGCTCTCAGAATGCACCAATATGGAGCATAGGTGGTTTCAGGTTTTATCGCATAGTTTGCTCGAGGCACGGATCATCGCCTGCTTGAGGGCAATGGGTTGAGGCCGTTTGCGGAGCTTGGTTGCCAGCTGCCGAGCACAGTCCGCCCTTCGCTCTTTGTCGAAGGCAGCGAGGGAATGCAGCAATTCGGCTTGCAAGCTGTCCAGTTCGGGTCGTAGCACGCTTGTGAGATCGCGACGATCTGCATCCGGTGCAGCGCCTCGACGCTGCCAGCGCTCAAGCAGAGCGTATTGCACCATTTTGTGTGCTTCGATCTGGTCGGCGAAAAAGCGCGCAGCTCGCTCGACTGGTAGCTGATGGCGCCATGCGCTGTTGCGAACCCTGGCCTGGACTTGCTGCTCCCTTTCGGTGTCCTGCACAGGCTGGCCATTGTCCCACTTGTGCAAGGCAATAGACTCGGCAGTGGCCAAGCGCTTTTCGATAGCATTGAACAAGGTGTCAAAGGCGTCTTCGCTTGTCGCGTCAAGCGGAGGGCATTCGGCTTCTGGCGTTGAAAACGCCAGGTCTTCATTGCTTGCGTGGAACACCATGACAGTGGCGGGCTGCCCAGTGGTGTGCCCGCGGTGCACTTGCCCTTGAAGTTCGGCCAGCGTCTGGCCTGCAACCAGGCTTGTCCGCTTGCCGTCGCGGGTTTCCACCTCGAGTCGTCCCTCGGTCAGATAGCCTAGATTGAGCGCCTGGTGACAGTGCCAGCCAAGGGTGGTGTGGGGGGGAATGCTGACTTTCACCAGCGACAGCACTGGTCGCCCTTCGGGGTAATTGCCATAGGCGGTACCGTCCCAACTGCCGGTGGCGCGGTGAAGCACCTCTGACGTTGCCTGGCCTGGCGCGGTGCCGTTGCTGGCGCAGCCGGTGAAGAGGGCGGATACGGTAATCATTGCAGGTAGAAGTTTGCGCATGGCGTGATGTCCGTTGACTGAAGGGACGCCTACCCTGCGGGCTGAGGGGGCGGCGAAATGTCAGCGGCATCTGCCGATTCTGTATGAAATCGAGGACGCAGCCACGGAAACGAAAACGGCCTCCCGAAGGAGGCCGTTCGTGATCAGGTCATCGGCGCGAGGCGCCGATCAGATCAGCAGCTGTAGTACAGCTCGTATTCCAGCGGGTGAACGAAGGTGCGGACCTTGATTTCTTCTTCGCTCTTCAGCTCGATGAAGGCATCGATGAAGTCGTCGGAGAACACGCCGCCCTTGGTCAGGAACGCACGGCCCTTGTCCAGCTCTTCCAGAGCTTCCTTCAGGCTGCCGCAAACCTGCGGGATGTCCTTGGCCTCTTCAGGCGGCAGGTCGTACAGGTTCTTGTCGGCAGCATCGCCTGGGTGGATCTTGTTCTGGATACCGTCCAGGCCGGCCATCAGCAGGGCCGCGAAGGCCAGGTACGGGTTGGCCGATGGGTCCGGGAAGCGAGCTTCGATACGGCGGGCTTTCGGGCTGCCGACGTAAGGAATACGGATCGAGGCGGAACGGTTGCGAGCCGAGTAGGCCAGCATTACCGGGGCTTCGAAGCCTGGGACCAGACGCTTGTAGGAGTTGGTTGACGGGTTGGTGAAGCCGTTCAGGGCCTTACCATGCTTGATGATACCGCCGATGAAGTACAGGGCGGTGTCGGACAGGCCGGCATAGCCTTCACCCGAGAAGGTGTTCTTGCCGTCTTTCCAGATCGACATGTGCACGTGCATGCCCGAGCCGTTGTCACCGTACAGTGGCTTCGGCATGAAGGTGGCGGTGCGGCCGTAGGCGTCGGCAACGTTGTGCACGACGTACTTCAGCGCCTGTACTTCGTCAGCCTTCTTCACCAGGGTGTTGAACTTGACGCCGATTTCGTTCTGGCCGGCAGTCGCCACTTCGTGGTGGTGAACTTCGACGGTCTGGCCCATTTCTTCCAGTGCGTTGCACATGGCAGTACGGATTTCGTGGTCGTGGTCGAACGGCGGAACCGGGAAGTAGCCGCCTTTAACGCCTGGACGGTGGCCTTTGTTGCCGCCTTCCACGTCAGCGCCGGTCATCCACGAGCCTTGCTCGGAGAAGATCTTGAACATCGAGCCGGAGATGTCCGACTGGAACTTCACTTCGTCGAAGATGAAGAACTCTGGCTCCGGGCCTGCGAATACGGTGTCACCGATGCCGGTGCTCTTCAGGTACTCTTCGGCGCGCTTGGCAATGGCGCGAGGGTCACGATCGTAGCCCTGCATGCTCGATGGGTCGACGATGTCGCAGGTGAGGATCAGGGTCGGCTCTTCGGTGAACGGGTCCAGTACGGCAGTTTCGTCGACCGGCATCAGGATCATGTCGGAGGCTTCGATGCCTTTCCAGCCAGCGATGGAGGAACCGTCGAACATCTTGCCGACTTCGAAGAAGTCGTCTTCCAGTGCATCACGCGCCGGCATGGTCACGTGGTGCTGAGTGCCTTTGGTGTCCGTGAAACGCAGATCAATCCACTTGACGTCATGATCTTTGATGAGTTGAACCGACTTCGACATGTTGTCCTCCGGATGGTCTAGAGCGCGGTGGGCCGCTGCCCTGGAAAAAGGGTGTTGCCGGGCGCGGATAGTCGGCCAAGCTTACCTGCCTCACAAGGGAGCAAATTGCATGCCAGTGCCCGAAAATGGCGAGGGCGGGATAAAAGGGGGCGTTTGCGGGCATCTGGGGGTGGGTTGCTGGGGAAAAGTGCACCCTTAAGATGCGAATTTTGGTAGCAGTGCACCAATAGTGTGCATTGCTTGAGTTATGTGCTTTCTTTGAGGGCCTCATCGCCGGCAAGCCAGCTCCCACAGGCAGGGCGCAGGTCTTGAGGACTGTGGATAGCCTGTGGGAGCTGGCTTGCCGGCGATGAGGCCGGTGCAGGCAATATAAATCCGACCTTCTGTACAAAAGTTGGTCAAATCCTGAGCAATTTCCGCTATAATTCGCGCCCCTCATTTTCGGCAGGCCCTGCGCGCGCTGTTAACCAATGAAACTTATCGTCAAAGTCTTCCCAGAAATCACCATCAAGAGCCGGCCGGTGCGCAAGCGCTTCATCCGCCAGCTCGGCAAGAACATCCGCAACGTGCTCAAGGACCTCGATCCTGAGCTCGTGGTCGATGGTGTCTGGGACAATCTCGAAGTGGTCACCCGCGTCGAAGACGAAAAGGTCCAGCGCGAGATGATCGAGCGCCTCACCTGCACCCCGGGTATCACCCACTTCCTGCAGGTAGAGGAATACCCGCTCGGCGACTTCGATGACATCGTCGCCAAGTGCAAGCAGCACTTCGGCCACCTGCTGGCCGGTAAGCACTTCGCCGTGCGCTGCAAGCGCGGTGGTCACCACGACTTCACCTCTATGGACGTCGACCGTTACGTCGGCAGCCAGCTGCGCCAGCAGTGCGGCGCCGCCGGCATCGAGCTGAAGAACCCGGAAGTCCTGGTGCGCATCGAAATCCGCGACCAGCGCCTGTACGTGATCCATAACCAGCACCAGGGCATCGGCGGCTACCCGCTGGGCGCCCTGGAGCAGACACTGGTACTGATGTCCGGTGGCTTCGACTCCACCGTGGCGGCTTATCAGATGATGCGCCGCGGCCTGATGACCCACTTCTGCTTCTTCAACCTCGGTGGCCGTGCCCACGAGCTGGGCGTGATGGAAGTGGCTCACTACCTGTGGAAGAAGTTCGGCAGCAGCCAGCGCGTGCTGTTCATCAGCGTGCCGTTCGAGGAAGTGGTCGGCGAGATTCTGAACAAGGTCGACAACAGCTACATGGGTGTGACGCTGAAGCGCATGATGCTGCGTGGTGCCGCGCACATGGCCGACCGCCTGGAGATCGATGCCCTGGTCACCGGCGAAGCGATTTCCCAGGTGTCCAGCCAGACCTTGCCGAACCTGTCGATCATCGACTCGGCCACCGACAAGCTGGTGCTGCGCCCCCTGCTGGCCAGCCACAAGCAGGACATCATCGACCAGGCCTACGCGATCGGCACTGCCGACTTCGCCAAGCACATGCCAGAATACTGCGGCGTGATCTCGGTAAACCCGACCACCCACGCCAAGCGCCACCGCATGGAGCATGAAGAGAAGCAGTTCGACATGGCCGTGCTGGAGCGCGCCCTGGAACGCGCCCGGTTGATCTCCATCGACCATGTGATCGACGAACTGGGCAAGGACATCGAAATCGAGGAAGTGACCGAGGCGCTGCCCGGCCAGATCGTCATCGACATTCGTCACCCCGATGCCCAGGAAGACGAACCTCTGGTGCTGGACGGTATCGAAGTCCAGGCCATGCCGTTCTATGCCATCAACAGCAAGTTCAAGCAGCTGGATGCCAACCGCCAGTACTTGCTGTATTGCGACAAAGGTGTGATGAGCCGTCTGCACGCACACCACCTGCTCAGTGAGGGACATGCCAATGTGCGTGTTTATCGTCCGGCATAAGACGCCAGGGCTGTATGGCGGCAGCATCCGCCATCGCCCTCCCGACCACCGGGCCCGCTGAGCCTCAAACCATACATATTCGCCGCCTACACTGGCGGCAACCGAATCCTCTGATCGAGATACAGTTGTGATCGAAAATCTGCGTAACATCGCCATCATCGCCCACGTTGACCATGGTAAAACCACCCTGGTCGACAAACTCCTGCGCCAGTCCGGCACCCTGGAGCGTAACGAGCTCAACGACGAGCGCGTGATGGACTCCAACGACCAGGAAAAAGAGCGCGGCATTACCATCCTGGCGAAAAACACCGCCATCAACTGGAACGGCTACCACATCAACATCGTCGACACCCCCGGCCACGCCGACTTCGGTGGCGAGGTTGAGCGTGTAATGTCGATGGTCGACTCCGTGCTGCTGCTGGTCGATGCCCAGGACGGTCCGATGCCACAAACCCGCTTCGTGACCAAGAAGGCTTTCGAAGCTGGCCTGAAGCCGATCGTCGTGATCAACAAGGTTGACCGCCCGGGCGCGCGTCCTGACTGGGTTCTGGACCAGATCTTCGACCTGTTCGACAACCTCGGTGCCACCGATGATCAGCTGGACTTCCAGGTTGTCTACGCTTCGGCCCTGAACGGCATCGCCGGTCTGGACCACACCGACATGGCCGAAGACATGACCCCGCTGTACCAGTCGATCGTCGACAACGTACCGGCGCCGAACGTTGACGTCGATGGCCCGTTCCAGATGCAGATCTCCGCTCTGGACTACAACAGCTTCCTCGGTGTTATCGGCGTTGGCCGTATCGCCCGTGGTCGTATCAAGCCGAACACCCCGGTTGTTGCCATCGACACCGAAGGCAAGAAGCGTAACGGCCGTATCCTCAAGCTGATGGGCCACCACGGCCTGCACCGCGTCGACGTTGAAGAAGCCCAGGCTGGCGACATCGTCTGCATCAGCGGTTTCGACGAGCTGTTCATCTCCGACACCCTGTGCGACATGAACCACGTCGAGGCGATGAAGCCACTGACCGTTGACGAGCCGACCGTTTCGATGACCTTCCAGGTCAACGACTCGCCGTTCTGCGGCAAGGAAGGCAAGTTCGTCACCAGCCGTAACATCAAGGAACGTCTGGACAAAGAGCTGCTGTACAACGTTGCACTGCGCGTTGAAGAAGGCGACTCGGCTGACAAGTTCAAGGTTTCCGGCCGTGGTGAGCTGCACCTGTCGGTTCTGATCGAAACCATGCGTCGTGAAGGCTTCGAGATGGCTGTAGGCCGCCCTGAAGTGATCATCCGCGAAGTCAACGGCGTGAAGCAGGAGCCGTTCGAGAACGTCACCATCGACATCCCTGAAGAATCCCAGGGCAAGGTCATGGAAGAAATGGGCCTGCGTAAGGGCGACCTGACCAACATGGCGCCGGATGGCAAAGGCCGTGTACGTCTGGAGTACAACGTACCTGCTCGTGGTCTGATCGGTTTCCGTAACCAGTTCCTGACTCTGACCAACGGTGCCGGCATCCTGACCTCGATCTTCGATCGCTACGACACCATGAAAGCCGGCCAGATGTCCGGTCGCCTGAACGGTGTACTGGTTTCGATCGAGACCGGCAAGGCGCTGACCTACTCGCTGGAAACCCTGCAGGCTCGCGGCAAGCTGTTCATCGAGCACGGCCAGGACATCTACAACGGTCAGATCATCGGCCTGAACAGCCGTGACAACGACCTGGGCGTGAACCCGACCAAAGGCAAGAAGCTCGACAACATGCGTGCTTCGGGCAAAGACGAAGTCATCGCCCTGGTACCGCCGGTTCGCCACACCCTGGAACAGGCCCTGGAATTCATCCAGGACGACGAGCTGTGCGAAGTGACTCCGAAGTCGATCCGCCTGCGCAAGAAGATCCTGGACGAAGGCGAGCGTACCCGCGCTGCCAAGAAAGCCAAGGCTTGATCGTCTAGCTTGAGCTGAAACGAAAACGCCCCCGGTCGAAAGGCCGGGGGCGTTTTTGTTTGTCTGACGCAGGTTTTTGTAGGTGATATCTCAAGCTGATGTAGGTGGCATCTTTCACGGCCTTTTGCGACTTGTGCGCGCTTGTTGTGATGCCTAGCGTGAAGTGCTTTCTCGAAGCAGGAAGCATGCACATGAATTACCGTTTAGCGCTGGCCATCCCCTGCCTGATGGCTGGCTTGCAGGCTTGCACCCTGCAGGATTGTGCCAGCCTGCGTCCGCAGGATGTTGTCCAGTGCCATATTGGCAAGGTGCGTCAGGCACCCTTGGAAGCCGTATTGCTCGAGCAAGCCTCCGAGCCTGGGTATGCGTTCCGTCGCTTGCAGATGGTTTCGCAGGTTTGGGAGCCAGCGCCGGTGGTTGAGCCGCGCCGCTGGGAGCATGATGTCGAGCTGCATATCCCGCACAATGCCGTGCCCGGCAAAGCCTTGCTGGTGGTGAACAACGGTGTACGGTTCGGACCGGCGCAAACCCCGGACTATACCCGCGAGGCATTGCGCGAGGTCGCCCTCAAGGCGCGGATGGCCGTGGTCATGATCAGCGATGTGCCCAATCAGTATGTGACCTTCAACGATAACGAGAAGCCCTTGCGCGAGGATGACGCCGTGGCCCATACCTGGGCTCATGCGCTTCGCGGCGCCGCGCCGGAATTGCCACTGCACGTGCCGATGGCCGCGGCGGCAAGCCGGGCGATGGATCTGGCCGAGCAAGAGCTGGCAGGGCAAGGGCTCACGGTGGACCGCTTCATTATCACGGGTGCCTCCAAGCGCGGCTGGAGCGCATGGCTCACGGCATTGGCCGATGAGCGGGTGATGGCCATCGTGCCCAGTGTGATCGACGTCGCGGATACTTCGGACATGCTGGCCGGATTGCGCAAGCGTTATGGTGGTCACTGGCCCTTGGCGCTGGGTTCCTACCAGCAGGCTGGTGTCCTGCAGCAGCTGGGTACCCCGGCATTCGAGCGGCTGATGGCGATGATGGACCCGATGCAGTACCTGAACGAGAAAAGGCAGCGTCTGGCCATTCCCAAGTACCTGGTGTCCGCCAGTGGTGACGATTTCTTCGCCCCTGACCCGGTCACCGATTATCAGCAGCGCCTGCCGGGTCAGACCAGCCTCAGGGTATTGCCGAACTCCGACCATGGCGGGGTGCGTCAAGCGATAGTCAGTACCTTGGTACCTGCGGTGTCGCGCTTGCGCGATGGGGCCCCTCTGCCAAGCGTGCAGGTGTCGCCGAACGGGCAAGGCGGGCAGATGAGCGTCGAATTCTCCGAGCCGCCAGTGGCGGTTAAGGTCTGGACGGCGAGTAACAGCCAGGACCGCGACTTCCGTTTTGCCTGCGGGGTGCGCTACCAATCCGAGACGCTCGCTCCCATGCAGAGTTTCACCCTGCAGCGCACGCCGCCGGCGGTGGGATGGCAGGCGCAGTTCGTCGAAGCGAAGTTTGCTGATGGCTTTATCGCGACCAGCCCGGTCAGCGTGCTGCCGCAGACCTATCCCGAACATCCACCGGCGGAGCAGGGTGGTGCGTGCAGGAGCTTTCCCTCTGGCGGAAAGTAGAATTCTGGCTTGGCACATAATTGGCCAGCAGTGGCCGCTTTGCGGCCCTTCGCGGGCTTGCCCGCTTGTATGGTTAGACTTGAAGGGGTGGTGGGACTAAATGCCCGATTCTGACTGTTCACAGCAGTACAGACCGTGGGAGACATCGCCCCACCCCTTCCACCAAAGCGCCGATAAAGAATGCATCGTTTGCAAGCGACGATAGAAACAAGCCAGCGCCTCTTGGTGAAACCCCTTCAAGCCGAAAAACCATAACGTGAGGAGCGGCCCATGGCAATGCAGGTAGGTAAGTTGATCGTGGGTGCGGATGTCGCGAAAGCTGAGCTGGTTATCCACCACGATGATCGCGACGAGATCATCAGGCTCAAAAACTCCAAACTCGAGATCAGAAGGTGGCTCAAGCAACAACCCCTCAACACCGCTATCGCTGTTGAGGCGACCAACGTCTATCACTTGGACCTGGTTGAATTGGCCCACAGCCTAGGCTTCGAGGTCTATGTCATCGATGGTTTTCAATTGAGCAACTACCGGAAGAGTGTTGGGGGACGGGTTAAAACCGACCCCTCCGATGCTCGGTTGCTGTCCCGTTTTTTAAAAAATGAAGGCGAGGACCTTCGCCCTTGGAGCCCGCCTCCCGCTGTCTACGGCAAGCTTCAGAGCCTCTTGCGACGCAGAGCCGCCTTGGTGACTGCTCGTACTGCAATGACTCAGAGCTGGGCTAACGAAAGCCTTTTGAAAGCCGCCTTCGAAACTTTTGTGAAGTCGATAGATCGGCTGGATCAGTTGATTCAAAAGAAGATTAAAGAAGTACTGCGAGACGCTGGGCTGCAGGAACAAGTCGCTCGCTGCCAGGCAGTAGAGGGCATTGGTTTTCTCACCGCCGCAGCATTGGTGATGGCTTTTACAAGGGGCGAGTTCAAAAGCAGTGACTCGTACATTGCATTCCTAGGAATGGATTTACGAGTCAGTGATTCCGGACAGAAGAATGGGCGACGTCGCCTCACCAAGCGAGGTTGTTCAGAAATTCGTCGCTTATTGCACAACGCTGCGATGGCGGCCAGCAGATCGGCAGCCTGGAAAGGGCTTTACGAACAGCATCGGAGCAGTGGTAAAGCAACAACCCAAGCGTTGGTAATCCTGGCAAGAAAGCTCGCGCGGGTGGCATTCGCCCTGATGAAAAATCAGGACGAATACGTCACTAAAGGCGCGAAACTGGCTTGCTGAAAACCATAGAATCTCCCACAGGTGTGTCGCTGAACCCATGATTTGCGCGACCCTTGTGGGAGCGGGCAAGCCCGCGAAGAGGCCCTTGAAGTCTAGCGATCAGCGCCCGACCACCTTGGGCTTGTATGCACAATACCCCGGCCGTGGCCCGACCTTGGGGTGGTTGCGGCAGGTATCCGGCCGCTTGTCATAAATGGTGCACAGCCGGCTTTTACGATCCAGATACAGGCAGTCATCATTGCTCATCCGGGTCAGGGTGAAGATCCCCGACTTCTGGTTGAAGCGTTCGATGATGCCGTCCTTCTGCAGGCGCTTGGCGATGTTCTTCGGCGGTTCGTCTTTCTCGAACTCGTCGACCACGCCGATACGGATCAGATCCTTGATCTTCACCTCCACCGGCAGGGTGCAGCAGGTCGAATGGCAGCCATGGCACATGTTGCTGGTGTAGCGCTGCCAGGTCTCCAGGCGGTCGACTTCGGCTGCGGCGATCAGGGTCGTTTTCATCTTTATGGGGTGTATCACGGTCTTGGGGCGCGCGATCATACCGGAATTGTTCAATTTATGAACAACCTTTTGCCGGAATCGCAAAGTGGGCATGAAAACTGCGAACGCTAACTGTCACTCCCTGTCGAAGGGTCTAGGCTCAACAGTCTCCCTCCGTTTTCGTCAACTTGCCCGAGGATGCCGCATGTCCCAGGAACCCAAAGCTCGTGACGCCGAGGTGGCCGAATTTCGCGCCGCTGTACTGGACAAGCTGACCTACGCGGTTGGCAAGGACCCAGAGCACGCCTTCGACCACGACTGGTTCGAGGCCATCGCCCTGGCCGCGCGCGATCACATGGTCGATCACTGGATGGACCACACCCGCCAGGCGTATCGCTGCAGCCAGAAGCGGGTCTATTACCTTTCTCTCGAATTCCTCATCGGCCGGCTGCTGTATGACAGCCTGAGCAACCTGGGCCTGCTCGACATTGCCCGCGACGCATTGGAAGGGCTGAACGTGGACCTGGAGCGCATTCGCCTGCTCGAGCCCGATGCTGCGCTGGGCAACGGTGGCCTGGGCCGCCTGGCGGCGTGCTTCATGGAGAGCATGTCGACCCTGGGCATCGCTGCTCACGGTTATGGCATCCGCTATGAGCACGGGCTGTTCCGTCAGGCCATGGTCGATGGCTGGCAGCAGGAGCAGACCGAGAACTGGCTCGACTTCGGCAACCCCTGGGAGTTCGAGCGCGCCGAGGTGATCTACCCCATCAGCTTTGGCGGCAGCGTCGAAACGGTGCACGACACCCACGGCCAGCAGCGTCAGGTGTGGTGGCCGGGCGAGACCGTGCGGGCGGTGGCCTACGATACCCCGGTGGTCGGTTGGCGCGGGGCCAGCGTCAATACCCTGCGCCTGTGGCGTGCGCGGGCGCTGGAAGAGCTGCACCTGGAACGCTTCAATGCCGGCGACCACCTGGGCGCGGTGGCCGAGGTGGCACGGGCCGAAAGCATTTCGCGGGTGCTGTACCCGGCCGACAGCACCGAGGCGGGCCAGGAACTGCGCCTGCGCCAGGAATACTTCTTCGTCTCGGCTTCGTTGCAGGACCTGCTGCGCCGCCATCTGAACATGCACGACAACCTGCTCAACCTGCCGGATGCGGCGGCCATCCAGCTCAACGACACCCACCCGTCGATCGCCGTGGCCGAGCTGATGCGCCTGCTGGTCGACCAGCATGAGATCCCTTGGGATACCGCCTGGGAGCTGACCGTCGGCACCCTGGCCTACACCAACCACACCTTGCTGCCCGAAGCCCTGGAAACCTGGCCCGTTGCGCTGATGGAACGCATGCTGCCGCGGCACATGCAGATCATCTACCTGATCAACGCCTACCACATCGACGCGCTGCGGGCGAAAGGCCTGCACGACTTCGACGTGTTGCGGGCTGTGTCGTTGATCGAGGAAGACAATGGCCGCCGGGTGCGCATGGGCAACCTGGCGTTCCTCGGCTCGCACAGCGTCAACGGTGTGTCGGCGCTGCACAGCAAACTGATGAAAAGCACGGTGTTCGCCGAGCTGCACAAGCTCTACCCGCAACGGATCAACAACAAGACCAACGGCATTACCTTCCGCCGCTGGCTGTACCAGTCCAACCCGCAGCTGACCGCGATGCTGATCGAGGCGCTGGGCCCTGAGCTGCTGGACGACCCCGAAGGACGCCTGGCCAATCTGGTACCGTTCGCCGACAAGAGCGGTTTCCGCAAACAGTTCGCCGCGCAGCGCCTGCACAGCAAGCGTGCCCTGGCCAGCATCATCCAGGACCGCCTGGGCGTTACGGTGAACCCCGAGGCGTTGTTCGACGTGCAGGTCAAGCGCATCCACGAATACAAGCGCCAGTTGCTCAACCTGCTGCACACCGTGGCGTTGTACCAGGCCATGCGCAACGACCCCGGTACCGACTGGGTGCCGCGGGTGAAGATCTTCGCCGGCAAGGCCGCGGCCAGCTATCACCAGGCCAAGCTGATCATCAAGCTGGCCAACGACATCGCCCGGGTGGTGAACAACGACCCCACCGTGCGCGGCCTGCTGAAGGTGGTGTTCCTGCCCAACTACAACGTCAGTCTGGCTGAAAGCATCATCCCGGCGGCGGACCTTTCCGAGCAGATCTCCACCGCCGGTTACGAAGCGTCCGGCACCAGCAACATGAAGTTCGGCCTGAACGGCGCGTTGACCATCGGTACCCTGGATGGTGCCAATGTCGAGATGAGCGAGCAGGTGGGTACCGAAAACATGTTCATCTTCGGCCTTACTGCGCAGCAGGTGGAGGCCAGGCGGCGCGACGGTGACTTTGGCGCCAGTGCGGCGATTGCCGCGTCCAGCCGCCTGAACGACGTGTTGCAGGCTGTTCGCAGCGGGGTGTTCTCACCGGACGACCCGTCGCGCTACAGCGCGCTGATCGACGGGCTGGTAGCTCATGACCGTTTCCTGGTGTGTGCCGATTTCGATGCCTACTGGGATGCCCAGCGACGGGTCGAGGAGCTTTGGCACACGCCGCAGGAATGGTGGCGCATGGCGGTGCTGAATACCGCGCGGATGGGCTGGTTCTCCTCGGACCGGACCATTCGGGAATATGCCAGCGAGATCTGGAAGGCTTTGGATTGAGGTAAGCCTGTGCCGGCCTCTTCGTGGGCACGCCCGCTCCCCCAGGATTTGCACAACCTTGGAAATCTTGTGCAGTCCCTGTGGGAGCGGGCGTGCCCGCGAATGGGCCCACAACCAGACCACCGGCCTGGCGCGCGCTGAACTACCGACCTATTGTGCCGTCTGAGAGCCGTTGCGAGTCTCATCACTCGCTAGCCTGCAACTCTCCCTGTAAACTGCGGGGGTTTTTATCCCCCAATCCTTTCGGAGCCATACATGTCCCGCGTTACCCTGAGTCGCTATCTGATTGAGCAGACCCGCAGCAACAATACCCCTGCCGATCTGCGCTTCCTGATCGAAGTGGTGGCGCGTGCGTGCAAGGAAATCAGCCATCACGTGTCCAAAGGCGCCCTCGGTGGCGTGCTGGGCAGCATGGGCACTGAAAACGTGCAGGGCGAAGTCCAGAAGAAACTGGACGTGATTTCCAACGATATCCTGCTGGAAGCCAACGAGTGGGGCGGCCACCTGGCCGGCATGGCTTCCGAAGAAATGGACAACGCCTACCAGATCCCGGGCAAGTACCCGAAAGGCGCCTACCTGCTGGTATTCGACCCGCTGGACGGCTCGTCCAACATTGACGTCAACGTTTCGGTCGGCACCATCTTCTCGGTACTGCGTTGCCCTAACGAATACCTGAGCCAGAACGAAACCCTGAACGAAAAAGCCTTCCTGCAACCAGGCACCCAGCAGGTCGCCGCCGGTTACGCCATCTACGGCCCGCAGACCATGCTGATCCTGACCCTGGGCAACGGCGTCAAGGGCTTCACCCTGGACCGCGAACTGGGCAGCTTCGTCCTCACCCACGAAAACATCCGCGTGCCGGAAACTACCGCAGAATTCGCCATCAACATGTCCAACCAGCGCCACTGGGAAGCCCCGGTTCAGCGTTACGTGGGCGAACTGCTGGCAGGCGAGACCGGCCCGCTGAAGAAAAACTACAACATGCGCTGGATCGCCTCGATGGTGGCGGACGTACACCGCATCCTGACCCGTGGCGGCCTGTTCATGTACCCACGTGACGCTCGCGAACCGAGCAAGCCGGGCAAGCTGCGCCTGATGTACGAAGCCAACCCGATGTCCTTCATCATCGAACAGGCCGGCGGTGCCTCCACCAACGGTTACGATCGCATCCTCGACATCCAGCCAGAAAGCCTGCACCAGCGTGTGTCGGTAATCCTCGGCTCGAAGGAAGAGGTCGAGCGCGTCACCGCCTACCACAAGGAGTAAGTCATGCTCGCACCTTGGCAGCCGTTGCTGGAGTGGTGGTTCGGTTGGGGCACCAGTCCCCAGGCCGTGGCTGACGAGAAGAGCACGCTGTGGTTCGGCAAGCATCATGACGCCGACGCCCATGCGCTGTTTGGCGACCTGGTCGAGCATGCCCTGGCGGGTGGGCTCGACGAGTGGCAGCAAAGCCCGCAGGGCTGGCTGGGCCTGCTGATCCTGCTGGACCAGTTGCCGCGCATGATCTACCGCGACACGCCGCGTGCCTTCGAGGGCGACCGGCGTGCCCAGGTGGTGGCGATGCAGGGTTTGCAGAAGAACTGGGATTACCAACTGCTGCCGATACAGCGGGTGTTCGTGCTGCTGGTTCTGGAACATGCCGAAGTGCTGGACTGGCAGAACCTGTGCGTCGAGCGCTACCAGGTGCTGCTGGACGAGCAACCCGAAGCCAACCGCCGGTTGTTCGAAGGCTTCCTCGACTATGCCGAGCAGCACCAGCGGGTAATTGCCCGTTTCGGGCGCTTCCCGCACCGCAACCTGGTGCTGGAGCGGCCGAGTACCAGCGAAGAGATGGACTTTTTGCTGGAACCTGGGTCCAGGTTCTGAGGTTTCGTGGCCTGCTGCGCAGGCCGTCGCGACGCAAGGCCGCCTCCTGCACGGGGCGGCCTTTTTGTTTGTGCGGGGTAATGCTTTGTGATTAATCGCACAGTAGTGGCCATCCGACCAATGGCGTAGGGGTAGAGGAGGGGGAGCAGGGAACCTGGGAGGGTTTTTACCGTCGAAGGTCACTGCAGGCCACTCGCCTGTATCCCCTCTCCAGGAGTGTCCTTCATGTCGTTGCGTTCCCTCGCCCTGTTGTCGCTGTGCGTCGTCCTGACTGCCTGCAGCAATATCAACCAGGAAAACTATTCCAAGATCAAGGCCGGTATGAACAAGGCCGAGGTCGAGCAGCTGCTCGGCACGCCGACCGAGTGCTCTGGCGCGCTGGGGATGAGCAGCTGCACCTGGGGGGACGAGAAGAGCTTCATCAGTGTGCAGTACGCGGCTGACAAGGTGCTCATGTATTCAGGGCAGGGTCTCAAATGAGGCGCGTGTATCTGCTGATGGGGGTATGCCTGGCGTTGCTGCTGGGCGGTTGTGCCGGCTCCGTGCACGACCCGCTGGCGCCGAAGACCGCGGGCAACATCGACCTCAAGCGCTACCAGGGCAAGTGGTACGAACTGGCGCGCCTGCCAATGCGCTACCAGACCGGCTGTGAGCAGTCCGAAGCGCACTACAACCTCAGACTCGATGGTAGCCTCGGCGTGCTCAACCGCTGCCGCACCATGGGTGACGAATGGCTGCGCGCCGAAGGGCATGCGAACATCCAGGAGCCAGGGCACACCGACAAATTGTGGGTCGAGTTCGACAACTGGTTCACCAAGCTGGTGCCAGGGGTGGCGAGGGGCGAGTACTGGATTCTGTATGTGGATGATCGCTATCGCACGGCGGTGGTCGGCAGCCCGGACCGCAAGCACTTGTGGCTGCTGTCGCGTACGCCGACGCTACCAGCCTGGGAGCGCGAGAACCTGATGTCCAAGGCCCGGCAGCAGGGTTATGACACCAGCCGGCTGATCTGGCGCGCGTCTGACCAGCAGATCGTCAAGATGCACTGAGGTTCAGAGTAGTTGTGGGTGTGGGCCTACCCGCAACCGCGATTTATGGCACCGGCTTCGCCGGTGTTCGCGGGTAAACCCGCTCCCACAGGTACTGCACAGTATCTGAGTTCAGCGCCTCACCTGTGGGAGCGGGTTTACCCGCGAATGCGATAGAACTGCCGGCAGATCAGCCCAAAAGCTGCCGCAGTACCTCGGCAAACGCCAGCGCGCTTTGCTCTTCCTGCGCATGCCGCCCCTGGCGCACCACCCACTGCCCATTCACCATCACATCCCGCACCTGCCGATCGCCGCCAGCAAACAGCCAGCGGTTGAGAATCGCATCCCCATCGGCCATGGCGATGTAAGGGTCCTGCCCATCGAGCACCAGCCAGTCGGCGCGCTTGCCCACGGCCAGTTCCCCGACCGCCTGCCCCAGCGCCTGCGCACCGCCCGCCAGGGCAGCGTCATACAGCGCTCGCCCGACCATCGGCTGGTCGCCGCGATACAGGCGGTTACGCCGCTGGTCGCGCAGCCGCTGGCCGTATTCCAGCCAGCGCAGTTCCTCCACAACGCTCAGCGACACATGGCTGTCCGAACCAATGCCCATGCGCCCACCCTGTGCCAGGTAGTCCACTGCCGGGAAAATCCCGTCGCCCAGGTTGGCCTCGGTGGTCAGGCAAAGCCCGGCTACCGCGCCGCTGCGGGCCATGGCGGTGACTTCATCCGGCTCTGCGTGGGTTGCGTGCACCAGGCACCAGCGCGGGTCCACATCTACATGCTCGTACAGCCACTGCAACGGGCGCAGGCCGCTCCAGGCCAGGCAGTCGTTGACTTCCTTCTGCTGCTCGGCGATATGGATATGCACCGGGCACTGTTTGTCGCTGGCTGCCAGCACTTCGGCGATCTGCCCGGGCGTCACCGCGCGCAGCGAATGGAAGCACAGACCCAGTTGCTGCGCGGGTTGCGCGGCCAGCAGCGGGGCCAGCTGCGCTTGTAGTTGCAGGTACTGTTCAGTGGAATTTATGAAGCGCCGTTGCCCGTCATTCGGGGCTTGGCCGCCGAAGCCTGCGTGGCTGTAAAGCACCGGCAGCAAGGTCAGGCCAATGCCGCTGTCGGCTGCAGCCGCGCTGATGCGGTGGGACAGTTCGGCCGGATCGGCGTAGGCCCTGCCGGCCTGGTCATGGTGCACGTAGTGGAACTCGGCGACCGAGGTATAGCCGGCCTTGAGCATTTCGATGTACAGCTGGCGGGCGATGACCTGCAGCTGCTCTGGACTGATCTGGCCGACCAGGCGATACATCAGGTCGCGCCAGGTCCAGAAACTGTCGTTGGGGTTGCCGGCGACTTCTGCCAGCCCTGCCATGGCGCGCTGGAAGGCATGCGAGTGCAGGTTGGGCATGCCGGGCAGCAGCGGGCCGGCCAGCCGCTCGGCGCCTTCGGCCGAGGCACCTGGTTCGATGCGGGCCACATGGCCATCACTGGTGACCTCGATGCGAACATGGCTGGCCCAGCCCGTGGGTAGCAGGGCGCGTTCGGCGAAGTAGGCGGACATCGGTGAAAATCCTGTTATTGTTAACTTGTATATACATATACAGGCGTTTGCCTGCCGGGTAAACTGCGGCAAGCTACCGCTCATTCCATTTGCACAAGGATCCAACGCCGTGCCGACACCTCCTGTCTCCGCGCTGGTTGCCCAGATGGGCGAGGGCCCGGCTCCGCTTTACGCCCGGGTCAAACAGATGATCATCCAGCAGATCGACAACGGCAGCTGGCCACCGCATCACCGGGTGCCCTCGGAGAGCGAACTGGTCAGCGAGCTGGGCTTCAGCCGCATGACCATCAACCGCGCCCTGCGCGAGCTCACCGCAGAAGGCCTGCTGGTGCGCATGCAAGGGGTCGGTACCTTCGTGGCCGAGCCCAAGGGGCGTTCGGCGTTGTTCGAGGTCAACAACATCGCCGACGAAATTGCCGCGCGTGGCCACCAGCATAGCTGCCAGGTGATCACCCTCACCGAGGAAACGGCTGGTTCCGAGCGGGCCCTGGCCCTGGACATGCGCGAAGGCCAACGGGTGTTCCACTCGCTGATCGTGCATTTCGAGAACGGCGTGCCGGTGCAGATCGAGGACCGCTACGTCAATGCGGCGATCGCCCCCGATTACCTCAAGCAGGACTTCACCCGGCAGACGCCTTACGCCTACCTGTCGCAGGTGGCGCCGCTGACCGAGGGTGAGCACGTGGTCGAGGCAATCCTGGCCGAGCCGGAAGAATGCCGCCTGTTGCAGATCGAGCGGGGCGAGCCCTGCCTGCTGATCCGCCGTCGCACCTGGTCCGGCCGCCAGCCGGTGACCGCCGCGCGGCTGATCCACCCCGGTTCCCGTCATCGCCTGGAAGGACGTTTCAGTAAATGAGTCAGCTGCAGTTGTTGCGTGCGCAGGGCTACCCGCGCATGCCGTGGAAGAACGGTGGCGGTTTCACCGAAGAGATTACCCGCGACAGTGGCGAAGGCCTGGACGGCTTTGGCTGGCGCTTGTCGATTGCCGATATTGAGGAGTCCGGCGGGTTTTCCACCTTCGCCGGCTACCAGCGGATCATCACCGTGCTGCAGGGTGACGGCATGCGCCTGCTGGTCGACGGCCAGGCCAGCAGGCCGTTGCTGCCGTTCGATGCCTTCGCCTTCAGTGGCGAGAGTCAGGTCAGCTGCAAGCTGCTGGGCGGGGCGATCCGCGATTTCAACCTGATCTACGCACCGCAGCGCTACCGGGCGCGGTTGCAGTGGTTCGATGGCACCAGCCGCTTGTACAGTTCGGCGTCGACAGTGTTGCTGTTCGCTGCCAGCAGCCAGGTCGAGGTTGGCATTGCCGGGCGCGAGACGCAGCGGTTGGGGTTGTATGACTGCCTGCGGCTGGAGGGCAATGACCAGTTGCTGGGGTTGGATGTGCAGGGGCGGTTCTGCCTGATCGAACTCGTTTCACGTTGAGATAGCCGGGGGCTGCTGCGCAGCCCTTCGCGGGCTTGCCCGCTCCCACAGGTACAGCGCACGCCTTGAAGGCAGTGGAGCTCTCTGTGGGAGCGGGCAAGCCCGCGAAGGGCCGCGCAGCGGCCCCATTTCTTTTGCCGCTCAGCGGAAAAGTCCAATTATTTTGGTTGTCCATGCTTGTACATACAAGTAAAGGTGTGTTTGTATATCTACCACGACATACCCGCCCGCGGACGACCGCAGAGGACCTTTCCCGTGACCGACAACAACAAATACCGTGACGTTGAAATCCGTGCCCCACGTGGCAACAAGCTGACTGCCAAAAGCTGGCTGACCGAAGCGCCACTGCGCATGCTGATGAACAACCTCGATCCACAGGTCGCGGAAAACCCGAAAGAACTGGTGGTGTACGGCGGTATCGGCCGCGCTGCCCGTAACTGGGCGTGCTACGACAAGATCGTCGAGACCCTGACCCGCCTGGAAGACGACGAAACCCTGCTGGTGCAGTCGGGCAAGCCGGTCGGCGTGTTCAAGACCCACAGCAACGCCCCGCGCGTACTGATCGCCAACTCCAACCTGGTGCCGCACTGGGCCAACTGGGAGCACTTCAACGAACTGGACGCCAAGGGCCTGGCCATGTACGGCCAGATGACCGCCGGCAGCTGGATCTACATCGGCAGCCAGGGCATCGTCCAGGGCACCTACGAAACCTTCGTCGAAGCCGGCCGCCAGCATTACGGCGGCAGCCTGAAAGGCAAGTGGGTACTGACCGCCGGCCTGGGCGGCATGGGCGGTGCCCAGCCACTGGCCGCCACCCTGGCCGGTGCCTGCTCGCTGAACATCGAATGCCAGCAGAGCCGCATCGACTTCCGTCTGGAAACCCGCTACGTCGACGAGCAGGCCACTGACCTCGACGACGCCTTGGCACGCATTGCCAAGTACACCGCCGAAGGCAAGGCCATCTCCATCGCCCTGCACGGCAACGCTGCTGAAATCCTGCCAGAGCTGGTCAAGCGTGGCGTGCGCCCGGACATGGTCACCGACCAGACCAGCGCCCACGACCCGCTGAACGGTTACCTGCCAGCCGGCTGGACCTGGGAACAGTACCGCGACCGTGCGCAGACCGAGCCGGCTGCAGTGGTCAAGGCCGCCAAGCAGTCGATGGCCGTGCACGTGCAAGCCATGCTCGATTTCCAGAAGCAGGGTGTTCCGACCTTCGACTATGGCAACAACATCCGCCAGATGGCCAAGGAAGAAGGCGTGGCCAATGCCTTCGACTTCCCGGGCTTCGTGCCGGCCTACATCCGCCCGCTGTTCTGCCGTGGCATCGGCCCGTTCCGCTGGGCGGCGCTGTCCGGTGATGCCGAAGACATCTACAAGACCGACGCCAAGGTCAAGGAACTGATCCCCGACGACGCCCACCTGCACCGCTGGCTGGACATGGCCCGCGAGCGCATCAGCTTCCAGGGCCTGCCGGCACGTATCTGCTGGGTTGGCCTGGGCCTGCGCGCCAAGCTGGGCCTGGCGTTCAACGAAATGGTACGCAGCGGCGAGCTGTCGGCACCGATCGTGATCGGCCGTGACCACCTGGACTCCGGTTCGGTGTCCAGCCCCAACCGTGAAACCGAAGCCATGCGCGACGGTTCCGACGCTGTCTCCGACTGGCCGCTGCTCAACGCCCTGCTGAACACCGCCGGCGGTGCTACCTGGGTTTCGCTGCACCACGGTGGTGGCGTGGGCATGGGCTTCTCCCAGCACTCTGGCATGGTCATCGTCTGCGACGGTACCGATGAAGCCGCCGAGCGTATCGCTCGCGTGCTGACCAACGACCCAGGGACCGGTGTGATGCGTCATGCCGATGCCGGTTACGACATCGCCATCGAGTGCGCCAAGGAGCAGGGTCTGGACCTGCCGATGATCACTGGCTGATCGCCACGCTTTGGATCGCACCCCACAAGGGGTAATACTGAACAACAAGAAGGAGCACGCAGGCACTCACAAACGGGCCTGCGGCTCCACGCGATTGGAGTAGTGAAGTGACCGAATTGACCCTCAAGCCCGGCACCCTGACCCTGGCCCAGCTGCGCGCCATCCATGCCGCGCCTGTGCGCCTGCAACTGGACGCCAGCGCCGCGCCGGCCATCGACGCCAGCGTTGCCTGCGTCGAGCAGATCCTTGCCGAAGACCGTACCGCCTACGGCATCAACACCGGTTTCGGCCTGCTGGCCTCGACCCGCATCGCCAGCCACGACCTGGAAAACCTGCAGCGCTCGCTGGTGCTGTCCCACGCCGCCGGTGTCGGCGCGCCGCTGGATGACGACCTGGTGCGGCTGATCATGGTGCTGAAGATCAACAGCCTCAGCCGTGGCTTCTCCGGCATCCGTCGCAAGGTCATCGACGCGCTGATCGCCCTGGTCAACGCCGAAGTCTACCCGCACATCCCGCTGAAGGGTTCGGTGGGCGCCTCCGGCGACCTCGCCCCGCTGGCGCACATGTCGCTGGTGCTGCTGGGTGAAGGCAAGGCCCGCTACAAGGGCCAGTGGCTGCCAGCCACCGAAGCCCTGGCCGTGGCCGGCCTCGAGCCGCTGACCCTGGCCGCCAAGGAGGGCCTGGCCCTGCTCAACGGCACCCAGGCGTCCACCGCCTATGCCCTGCGTGGCCTGTTCCAGGGTGAAGACCTGTACGCCGCTGCCATCGCCTGCGGCGGCCTGAGCGTCGAAGCCGCACTGGGCTCGCGCTCGCCGTTCGATGCGCGCATCCACGAAGTGCGTGGCCAGCGCGGCCAGATCGACACCGCTGCCTGCTTCCGTGACCTGCTGGGCGACTCCAGCGAAGTGTCGCTGTCGCACAAGAACTGCGACAAGGTTCAGGACCCGTACTCGCTGCGCTGCCAGCCGCAGGTCATGGGCGCCTGCCTGACCCAGCTGCGCCAGGCCGCCGAGGTACTGGGCATCGAAGCCAACGCCGTGTCGGACAACCCGCTGGTGTTCGCTGCCGAAGGTGACGTGATTTCCGGCGGTAACTTCCACGCCGAGCCGGTGGCCATGGCCGCCGACAACATCGCCCTGGCCATCGCTGAAATCGGTTCGCTCAGCGAGCGCCGTATCTCGCTGATGATGGACAAGCACATGTCCCAGCTGCCGCCGTTCCTGGTGGAAAACGGCGGGGTCAACTCGGGCTTCATGATCGCCCAGGTCACCGCTGCTGCCCTGGCCAGCGAGAACAAGGCCCTGTCGCATCCGCACAGCGTCGACAGCCTGCCGACCTCGGCCAACCAGGAAGACCACGTGTCGATGGCCCCGGCTGCCGGCAAGCGCCTGTGGGAAATGGCCGAAAACACCCGTGGCGTGCTGGCCATCGAATGGCTGGGCGCCTGCCAGGGCCTGGACCTGCGCAAGGGCCTGAAGACCTCGGCCAAGCTGGAGCAGGCGCGCCAGGCGCTGCGCAGCGAAGTGCCGCACTACGACCGTGACCGTTTCTTCGCGCCCGACATCGAAAAGGCCGTGGAACTGTTGGCCAAGGGTCGCCTGACCGGCCTGCTGCCGGCTGGTGTGCTGCCAAGCCTGTAATGCCCCCAGGGGCCGCTGTGCGGCTCATTGCCGGCAAGCCGGCTCCCACAGATGGAGATGCGACACACCATCTCTGTGGGGGCTGGCTTGCCGGCGATTGGGCTGCAAGGCAGCCCCCCTCGATCTCACGACCACAAAAACAATTTAAGGACGTGACATGCAACAAGCTCAAGGTCTAAAGCGCGGGCTAAGTGCCCGCCACATCCGTTTCATGGCCCTCGGTTCCGCCATCGGCACCGGGCTGTTCTACGGTTCCGCCTCGGCCATCCAGATGGCCGGCCCGGCTGTGCTGCTGGCCTACCTGATCGGCGGCGCCGCCGTGTTCATGGTCATGCGCGCCCTCGGCGAAATGGCTGTGCACAACCCGGTCGCCGGTTCGTTCGGCCACTACGCCAGCACCTACCTCGGCCCCATGGCCGGCTTCATCCTCGGCTGGACCTACGCCTTCGAGATGGTCATCGTCGCCATCGCCGACGTCACTGCCTTCGGTATCTACATGGGCTTCTGGTTCCCGGAAGTGGCCCGCTGGATCTGGGTGCTGGGCATCGTCTTCCTGATCGGCGGCCTCAACCTGTGCAACGTCAAGGTCTTTGGCGAAATGGAATTCTGGCTGTCGCTGCTCAAGGTCGGCGCCATCGTGGCGATGATCCTGGCCGGCCTCGGCATCATGGCCTTCGGCTTCAGCCAGGTAGGCACCGGGCAGGCCGTGGGTGTCAGCAACCTGTTCGACCACGGCGGCTTCATGCCCAATGGCGTGGGTGGCCTGATCGCCTCCTTTGCCGTGGTGATGTTCGCGTTCGGCGGTATCGAAATCATCGGCGTCACCGCCGGTGAGGCCAAGGACCCGCAGCGGGTCATCCCCAAGGCGATCAACGCCGTGCCGCTGCGCATCCTGCTGTTCTACGTGCTCACCCTGTTCGTGCTGATGTGCCTGTTCCCATGGCCGCAAATCGGCAGCCAGGGCAGCCCGTTCGTGCAGATCTTCAGTAACCTGGGCATCGGCTCTGCCGCCGCAGTGCTGAACATCGTGGTGATTTCCGCCGCGATCTCGGCCATCAACAGCGACATCTTCGGCGCCGGCCGCATGATGTACGGCCTGGCCCAGCAAGGCCACGCGCCGCGCGGCTTCAGCAAGCTGTCGAAGCACGGCGTGCCGTGGATGACCGTGGTGGTGATGGGTGCTGCGCTGCTGATCGGCGTGCTGCTCAACTACCTGATCCCGGAGAACGTGTTCCTGCTGATCGCCTCGATCGCTACCTTCGCCACCGTGTGGGTATGGCTGATGATCCTGCTCACCCAAGTGGCCATGCGCCGCAGCATGAGCCGTGAACAAGTGGCCCAGCTACAGTTCCCGGTACCGTTCTGGCCTTACGGCCCGGCCATGGCCATTGCGTTCATGGTGTTCATCTTTGGCGTGCTCGGTTACTTCCCGGATACCCAGGCGGCACTGCTCGTCGGCGTGGTCTGGGTGGTGTTCCTGGTGGCGTCCTACCTGCTGTGGTGCAAGCCGCGCGCAGGGCAGGGCAAACCGGTAGCGGAACCGGCCGAGCTGCACCGCTAAGTACAGGAGTCAATGTATGAGAACCGTCTGGCAGCACTGCCATGTGGCAACCATGGCCGAGGGCCGTTACTCGGCCATCGAGGACGCGGCCATCGTCACCAACGCCGGGCTGATCGAGTGGATCGGCCCACGCGTCGAGCTGGCGTCGGTCGATGCCGAGCGTACGGTGGACCTGGGCGGCGCCTGGGTCACCCCGGGGCTGATCGACTGCCACACCCACGCGGTGTTCGGTGGCAACCGCAGCGGTGAGTTCGAGCAGCGCCTGCAGGGTGTGAGCTATGCCGAAATCGCCGCACAGGGCGGTGGCATCGCCAGCACCGTGCGGGCCACCCGTGCGGCCAGCGAGGACGAGCTGTTCGCCAGTGCTCGCCAGCGGGTCCAGGCGTTGATGCGCGATGGCGTGACCACCATCGAGGTCAAGTCAGGCTACGGCCTGGACCTGGCCAACGAGCGCAAGATGCTGCGTGTGGCCCGGCGCCTGGCCGACGAGTTGCCTCTGGCGGTGCGCGCCACCTGCCTGGCAGCCCATGCCTTGCCGCCGGAATACGTCGGCCGGGCTGACGACTACATCGCGCACATCTGCGATGAAATGCTGCCGGCCCTGGCCGCCGAAGGCCTGGTGGACGCAGTGGATGCCTTCTGCGAACACCTGGCGTTCTCCCCGGCCCAGGTCGAGCGGCTGTTCATCAAGGCGCGCGAGCTGGGCCTGCCGGTCAAGCTGCACGCCGAACAGTTGTCGTCGCTGCACGGCTCCAGCCTGGCTGCGCGCTACCAGGCGCTTTCGGCTGACCATCTGGAATTCATGACCGAGGAAGACGCCATTGCCATGGCAAAAGCCGGCACGGTCGCCGTGCTGCTGCCGGGCGCGTTCTACTTCCTGCGCGAAACCCAGCTGCCGCCGATGGACGCCTTGCGCCGCCACGGCGTGAAGATTGCCCTGGCCAGCGACCTCAACCCCGGCACCTCGCCAGGGTTGTCGCTGCGGCTGATGCTGAACATGGGCTGCACCTGCTTCCGCATGACCCCGGAAGAAGCCCTGGCCGGTGTCACCGTGCACGCCGCCACTGCGTTGGGCCTGGGCGACAGCCACGGCTCGCTGGAAGTGGGCAAGGTCGCGGACTTCGTCGCCTGGCAGATCGAACGCCCCGCCGACCTGGCCTACTGGCTGGGCGGCGACCTGCCCAAGCGCGTGGTGCGCAAGGGCCACGAGATTTCCAACTGAGTGAGGCACGATGGACAAGGTACTGAGTTTTCACCAGGGGCGCCTGCCGCTGCTGATCAGCATGCCCCATGCCGGCCTGCAACTGTCGCCGGCGGTAAGAGACGGCCTGGTCGACCAGGCGCGCAGCCTGCCGGACACCGACTGGCATATTCCACGGCTGTATGACTTTGCCCGTGAAATGGGCGCCAGCGTGGTGGCGGCGGAGTATTCGCGCTTCGTCATCGACCTGAATCGGCCGGATGACGACAAGCCGTTGTACGCCGGTGCCACCACTGGCCTGTACCCGGCCACGCTGTTCGATGGCGAGCCATTGTTCAAGGACGGGCTGGTGCCGACAGGCGAGGAGCGCAAGCAGTATCTGGAGCAGATCTGGCGCCCCTACCACGACACGATTCGTCGCGAGCTGGCGCGGCTGCGCGAGCAGTTCGGCTACGCCCTGCTGTGGGACGCCCATTCGATCCGTTCGCTGATCCCGCACCTGTTCGACGGCAAGCTGCCGGACTTCAACCTGGGTACCTTCAACGGCGCCAGCTGCGACCCGGCCCTGGCCGAACGGCTGAAAGAGGTGTGCGCCCAGGCCCAAGGTTACAGCCACGTGCTCAATGGCCGCTTCAAGGGCGGGCATATCACCCGGCATTACGGCGATCCGGCCAACCACATCCATGCGGTGCAGCTGGAGCTGGCGCAGAGCACTTACATGGAAGAAGCCGAGCCGTTCGCTTACCGCGAAGACCTGGCACGGCCGACACAGGAGGTGTTGAAGCAGCTTCTGCAGGCAGTGCTGGACTGGGGCAAGGCGCATTACGGGCGGTGAAGTTCGCCAGTAAGAATGGCGACGCGATGCAGGTTGTTCGCGTCGCCAGTCACTACTGCTCAGTTGTTGTTGATCTGCTTGATGGTAAGTTCGCGCAGTAGCTCCTTCTCTTCCTGCTCCTTGTCATCTTGCAGGCCTTGCTGCAAGTTCAACTCGTCCTGAAGCGAGTGGTCCTTGCTTGCCAGCTCAAGCACCCGCAGGCGGAAACGTGCTTCTATTTCGGCGAAGCGGTCGGCAAATTCGGCTCGCAGACGCGTGGTCCAATCCGTATTCGCCAGCATGTATCCGACCAGTGCATCGCTCAGTTCACTTTTCCGAACCTTTTCCAGCACACTGGATAGCTCGTCCCGCGCCAGGTTCGCAGCACCTCGAAAACGCATGCTATCGGCGATCGGCAGGTCCAGTTCCCTGGCCAGTTCCCGGCGGTAGGCCAGACGTACCGAGACCAGGTCACCCGGGCCAGTCCGTTGGTTGGCCAGCAGCTCCAGCTGTTCGATCCGGAAAAGCTGCAATAGCCGACGACGCAGTGCTTGCAGGGAATCGCCGGCGTCGACCAACAGGCGTTGGCTCATCAGGTACAGTTCAATATTGTTGAACTCCTGCAGCGCTCCGTCATGGCAGGTCTGCGAGCCGGTTACCGGGTCTGGCAATGCCGCTGCGGCGATGCTCTCCATGATCGGGCGTTCGGTTTCGTTGCTTGCAGCCACCACCAGCATCAAGCGCACCCGTTCGCAGAAGGTGGCTTGCGTATTTGGGTCAAGGTATGGGGCGGCATTGTGCAAACGGCCCACCAGACGCAACAGATCACTACCTTCGAGCCGCTCCCAGCAGTCCTGCAATGCGGCATTCTGTGCTTCGCTACCCAGCATCCAGTCCTTCAGCCTGGGCGTATCATCGCCCAGCAGTGGGAAGTGAAGGTGGTCGAGAGATCCTTCGCTGGAAGTATCGAAGAACATCAGGTCGTCGGGGATATCCAGGGCAAAGGAATAGCTGTGCTGGCTGTCCGAGAAGCTGCGTACCCGCAGGATGGTTTCAGGAGGCAGCGGGTTGTCGAACAAGGCGATCGACGAGATTGGCATGGGATTGTTCAGGTTCGTCAGGATGTGCTCGGGCAACTGGGTGATGTTGTTCGAGCTCAGGTCCAGAAGTTCCAATGGCAGCAAACTGTCACACCAGCTGGGCCAGGCTTGGAGGTTCATGTTGGTCAATGCGAGTGACTGCAGGTTGCTGGCCAGCGATGCGGGCACATGGTCGATGTTGCCTGCACGGTTGCCCGACAGGTCCAGCGAGGTCAGGTTTCGCAGCCCTGCGAAAATGTCCATCATGGCCTGGTCGACCTCCAGCCCCATGTTGCGAAACTCCAGGTAGGTGAGTTGGGGAAGGCGAGCCAGGGCAGATGCCAGCGAGGGCATGGCGGCCTGGTGTGCATCGATGGTCAACCGGCTGATGTTAGGGAACCGGCTGAGTAGTTCGTCGAGCTGCGAGGCGCTGCCCCGCAACCGCGTCAGGCTGAGCGCGTGTACGCGGGCGCCGAAGAACGCTGGAAGCCGCCTGGGGAAATGCTCGATGGCCACGTCCTCGAGTTGCAGGCGCAGGTATGACTGGCCCTGCTCCTGTTGTTCCCAGAATTGATCGATCGCTGACGCGATACGTTGCCTGTCCGTCAGTGCGGCCTGGGTCAATGGGTTGCTCGAACTGGATGCCTGGGCCCAGCCATCGATCGCATCGCGCATCTGCCGTCGCTCATCGCGAATGCGTGCGAGTTGTTCGGACATTGCCTCTGGCTGGTCCGTGGTGATGCCCGAGGTGTCGACGCGCTCGTTCAGCAACAATCGCTGCAGGTGAGATTCATTGATGCTGTTGCCTTCCAGCGAGATCACCGGTGGGGTGGTCAGCATGTCCGCTTCATGAAGCAGGAACGAGGGCAAAGACCTGAGATTGTTGTGGCGCAACGACAGGTGGGCAATGCGCGCCAGGGCGTCGCTGCCAATCCCGATCGGCCATTGGGCCAGCTGCATCTGGTCCAGGCCCAGGTAGTCCAGGGTCAACTCATGGAAACTTGGCCTGTTGCTCTGCGCCAGCCGGTTACCACTCAGGTCCAGGTATCTCAATTGGCGAAGCCCTGACAGCAGGTTCAGGTCGCTTTCGGAGAGCGCCATGTTCTGGTTGGTGAGCACCAGTCGTTGCAAGCCTGGCAGGCACTCGGTGATGGTGGGCACGCTGAACAGGAAGGGCGAGGGCGTTGCCCTGGGGTCAAACGGACGGCTGATTTCCAGCGACTCGATCTGCGGCATCTGCCTGAGCAGGCGTTGCAGCAGGCGCTCGTTTTGCGCCCAGCCCGCCAAGGACCCTGACGGTAAGTCGATCAGGCTCAGGCTGCGCACGCGTGCGTTGAAAAAAGCGGGCAAGGTGAGGGGCACATCGGCAAGGGGGACGCGGGCGATACGCAGTTCCGTGGTGGGCCCGGTGCTCTCGTCCAGCGCAGTGTCGTACCAGTGTTGCATGATCGAGTCACGCAGGCTGTCGTAGTCCTGTGCTGCTTGGTCGCTTGCCGGCGAAATGGCTTCACTCCAATCGTCCAGGCTGCTTTGCAGCTCGTTGCGCTGCTCCAGTAGTGTCTGCAAATGTTCGAATATCTGCAGTTGCGTACGGCCGCGGCTGGCAAGTGCCTGCAGAACCTGAGCCGCCGAGCGGCCGGTGCGTTCGGCGAGCCCTGTGGCTTCGATAGCTTCGAACAGCTGCTGGCGGGTGATGCCATGGGTGGCCGGGCCGCCGCCACTGAGTGGGTAGCCCAGGCGGCCATCAGCCAGGCGCATGGGAGAACGGTAGCCTGGGCGTACGGGCTGCATGCCCAGCAGCACCCTCAAGGCCGGGCGAGGCAGCAACGGGCTTTCCTGTACAAGGCGCTGCAGCGCTTGCTGATCGGCGACGTCCATGCTTGCCATGGCCGCTGGCAGTGCCTCGTACAATGCAGCGTAAAGGCTTGAATACACCTTGACCGCCGCGCTGGGCAGGCTTTCGTCGTGGACGATGTACCCATGCCTGGGCATGGGTGATGGTCTTGAATGGGCGGGTGTCCAGTGTGCCTATGGCATGATCCTGGGTCGGCCAGGACATGCGCTGGAGCAGCCGGAGCCTGGTCTGTGCAGGCCAGCCTGGCAAGCGTTCGAGCGTATGCACGATCAACAGGTCGCTATCCCAGTTCGGCACGCTGGACAGGTACAGCCCTTCGCAGGCGCGGGCAAGGCGAATTTGTTGCTGGTAGATGCGGGCCTCTTCGGCAAGGCGCAGTGGTACCTTGCCGTTGTCGAGTATCTGCAGTTCGTTGGCACTGGCCTCGCGCGCCAGCTCATTGGCGACTGCTGACGGCAATTTCGGATACGCCCTCTGGATGGCCTCGGCGCCCGGCGCCAGGTCGCGCGAAAGGCCGGCGTAGGCCCTGGCAAACTCAGCGGGCCGAGTGCTCTCGTCCGCCAGCTGGCGGACCGTTTCGTCCAGCTTGAAACGTTGCAGGGTGTCTTCCAGCAAGGCCGGCAGCCGCTGGCTTTCGGCCAGGGCGCGGCGCAGCTCGTCTTCGTGTACGCCGCTGACGGCGATAATCCGTTGCAGCGTCGGCTCGTCGAAGTGCCCACTCAAGTGGCCGATGCGGCGCAGGAGTGTCATGCCCGACCAACTCAGTGGCTTATCGGTAACGTGCAACCATGCTCCGGCACCGTTGTGCCGCACTGGCGGCTGGTAACGGCGAGGACTTGCAGGGTGTTGCAAACGATATTCGCCAGTCGTTGGCGTTTGGCTGACGATGTACTGATTGCCCTGCAGTACCAGCCAGCGTTTGCCTTGGTGATGCCGTAGGCCCAGTTCGTCCGGTACCAGGTCATGGGGCAGCGTCTCGTGACTCCGGTAGGGCGTGAGGTCGGGTTTCCACAACCGCGTCTGACCATCGGATGTTTCCACGTCTTCCAGTTCTTCGATGAATGAAGGCGTTTCTACCGGAATACGGGTTATCCCTGGCTCCTCATCCTCTGGCTCTTCAATCTCCGGCCCTTCCAGCGACGTGCCGGTTTCGCTGCCGTGCAAGCCTCTCAAAGCTTTGGCTGCTGCGCTGAGGGCGGCCATGATGGCCACGTTTTCGATCACATCGACCAGATAGCCATAGGCAGTATCACGTTCGTCGTTTTCCCAGGCGTCGATCCCTTCATACACCTCATGGGCCAGCTGGGCCAGGCAAACAGCAAGCATTGCCTCGCCAAGCCCTGGCACGAAGAAGCCGGCGATGTTCAAGGCCGTGAGCACACGGCCGGCAATCAGCTCTCGGTGGGCTTGGGCGGTGCGCCGATCGACGATTTCGGTTGGCGTGGCGTGGAACAGCACATCCTTCTCATGACGCTGGGTCTTCTGGAACGTCATCACGCCCTGGAAGGCGTGGCTGAAAGGCTTTTTGACCGGATACAGGGTGGCGTGCGGATCCGGAACACGCTCATGCAGGCCGCGGGCACTCCAGGCCAGGGGCATTAGCCGATCCTTCAGACGGGTGGTTATCGGCGCCTTGTCGCGGTCGGCGAGGTGCCTGTCCAGGTAGCCGATATCGGCCTGGAGCCTGTCGCGCAACTCTTCGTTCATGGCTTCCTGGCTGGCGAATTCCTTGAGGGGCGTGGTGCTGTCTTCGGGGATGTACAGCGCCACTGCGTGATGCTCTTCAGCTTGCAGGGTGATGAGCACAACGCCGGTCAGCTCGGCTTCCCACAAGTCGAGCAGGCTGAACGTCACCGGCGAAGAGGGCGATGGCGCCTGGTCAAGTGGCGTGGCAAGAGCGGCGGAATATAGCGCCTCGCTGATATCCCCCTTGAGGCGGGCGAAATGCAGTGATTGCCGGAATGCCGATACCTCTGCACGCCCCAGTGTTTCATAAACGGCCAGTGCGGCTTCATCCGCGCCGAGTGGCGGCGTGGCCGCTGGATAGTAGATGGCATGTACCTGTTGATGGTATTTGCCGCCGATATCCAGCGTACGACACAAGTCGGCGAAATCTTCGGCGGCGATATCCAGTGCATTGTTGATCGGCACGGTGCCCATGAAGCGCCGGTGATCGACTATGACCGACCTCTTGAGCAGGGAGGCGGGCGCGTCCATGCCATGTTCGGCAGCGGCATCCTGGTCGAAGTTGTGCAAGGCGCAGTGCAGCAGCGAGCGTGTAGCCCGGTCGACGGCCTGGCGGCTGTCGATGGCATTGGTCGTTTCGATCTGGCGGGCATCGACGAGGTAGGTGTTGCGCACGTCCAGGTCAAGCCTGAATCGCTGCTTGATGGCTTCGGTGAGTGTCTTGGTGGCGTACGCTTCCAGGGTTGGAAGCTTTTCGAACAGCTTGTGCACCTGCACCTGGTGCTCGCGGTGACGTGCGTGCTCTTCCTGCCATGCCTTGGCGACTTCCGGTTGTTGCTGGATTGCCGTCGACAGCCAGGCAGGGGCTTGATGCCAGTTGCGCATCGCGCTCTGGGTTTCTGGCGGAGCCTGCTTGAGCCAGGTGGGGATTCTGCGCTCGATGGTGGCGTAATGAACACTAGGTACGGCAGTGACTGCAGTTGGCATGGCGAAGCCCTTGCTTGATTTGGGGCGAGGGACTATCGCGGGCCTGTCTGAGCTGCTGGAGGTAGATATATGTGCCCTCGAGGTGCGGCGGCATCAGCGCGGGCAGTGCTCAAAGCGCAATTCAGGTTTATGATGGCCCACGGCCGAATAATCCTCACACGGAGTGCGCAATGCAGACCCTGTACCCGCAGATCAAACCCTACGCCCGGCACGATCTGGCCGTGGAAGCGCCGCATGTGCTGTATGTCGACGAAAGCGGCTCGCCAGAAGGTCTGCCGGTGGTATTCATCCACGGCGGCCCGGGAGCCGGTTGCGACGCCCAGAGCCGCTGCTACTTCGACCCGACCCTGTACCGCATCATCACCTTCGACCAGCGCGGCTGTGGCCGTTCCACGCCGCACGCGAGCCTGGAGAACAACACCACCTGGCACCTGGTCGAGGACCTCGAGCGCATCCGCGAGCACCTTGGCATCGACAAGTGGGTGCTGTTCGGCGGCTCGTGGGGCTCCACCCTGGCGCTGGCCTACGCCCAGACCCACCCCGAGCGGGTGCATGGCCTGATCCTGCGCGGCATCTTCCTGTGCAGGCCCCAGGAAATCCAATGGTTCTACCAGGAAGGCGCCAGCCGCCTGTTCCCCGATTACTGGCAGGACTACATCGCGCCGATCCCGCCGGAGGAGCGCGGTGACCTGGTCACGGCCTTCCACAAGCGCCTGACCGGCAACGACCAGATTGCCCAGATGCACGCGGCCAAGGCCTGGTCCACCTGGGAAGGCCGTACCGCCACCCTGCGCCCCAATCCGCTGGTGGTCGACCGCTTCTCCGAGCCGCAGCGTGCACTGTCGATCGCCCGTATCGAATGCCACTACTTCATGAACAACGCCTTCCTCGAGCCGGACCAGCTGATCCGCGACCTGCCGAAGATCGCCCACCTGCCGGCCGTGATCGTGCATGGCCGCTATGATGTGATCTGCCCGCTGGACAACGCCTGGGCGCTGCACCAGGCCTGGCCGAACAGCGAACTGAAGGTGATCCGTGACGCTGGCCACGCGGCTTCCGAGCCGGGCATCACCGATGCCCTGGTGCGTGCCGCCGACCAGATGGCCCGGCGCCTGCTCGACCTGCCCCTGGAAGAAGCATGAGGGGCCTGCTGCAGCGCGTGCGTGGTGCGCGGGTGGAAGTAGCGGGGGAGGTAGTGGGTGCCATCGACCAGGGTTTGCTGGTGCTGGTGGCCGTCGAGCCTGAAGATTCCCGTGAGCAGGCCGACAAGCTGTTGCACAAGTTGTTGAACTACCGGGTGTTCAGCGACGAGCAGGGCAAGATGAACCTGTCGCTCAAGGATGTCGGGGGAGGTTTGTTGCTGGTGTCGCAATTCACCCTGGCGGCAGACACCCGCAACGGCATGCGCCCGAGCTTCTCGACGGCAGCGCCACCGGCCCTCGGCGCCGAGTTGTTCGACTATCTTTTGCAGCAGGCGAAGGCCCGGCACGCTGATGTGGCAAGCGGGCAATTCGGCGCAGACATGCAGGTGCACCTGGTCAATGATGGCCCCGTAACATTTATGTTACAAATATGAGGTTAAAAAACCCCTTGTTCACAGGAAAACAAGGGGTTTTGTACGATAAATAGTTGTTCCAGCCTGATGCGTTGTCACGCGACCTGCTGGATAATCGCGCGCTGCATGGACCTGCGTTCGCAGGTTCGTTTCACTCTGACTCGAGTATTGTCTGGATCCGTTTGGGGAATCATTACGCCCTCACGGGGTCCGAACAGTGCTCGCCAACCCGGCATTTGTCGCTGGCCGTTGGTTTCATGATCTGTTTTCGGCGAGGGTTGCTCGTGATTGTTAGTCCCCAAAAAGCATCAAGAATCCCCGGTACCGGGCTGCGCAAGGGCCTGATGGCCAGTGTTGCACTGGTCGGCCTGATGAGCGCGGGCCAGCTGTGGGCATTCAATCTTGACGATGTTGCAGCCAAGGCAAAGGATCTGGCCGGCCAGAAGTACGAAGCACCGAAAAGCAACCTGCCGGCCGTATTCCGCGACATGAAGTTCGCGGACTACCAGAAGATTCATTTCCTGCAGGAAAAGGCCGAGTGGGCCAAGGACAAGACCCCGTTCAAGCTGTCGTTCTATCACCAGGGCATGCACTTCGATACCCCGGTGAAGATCAACGAGGTCACCGCCACCAAGGTCGAGGAAATCAAGTACGACCCGAGCCGTTTCGAGTTCGGTGACGTGCCACACGACCCGGAAACCACCAAGAACCTGGGTTACGCCGGTTTCCGCGTGCTGTACCCGATCAACAAGGCCGACAAGCAGGACGAGATCATGACCCTGCTTGGCGCCAGCTACTTCCGCGTGGTCGGCAAGGGCCATGTGTATGGCCTGTCGGCCCGTGGCCTGGCCATCGACACCGCACTGCCGTCGGGCGAGGAGTTCCCGCGCTTTACCGAGTTCTGGGTCGAGAAGCCCAAGCCGGCCGACAAGCACCTGGTCATCTACGCCCTGCTGGACTCGCCGCGTTCCACCGGCGCCTACAAGCTGACCCTGCGCCCAGGCAACGATACCGTGGTCGACGTGCAGTCCCGCGTGTTCCTGCGTGACCATGTCAGCCGCCTGGGCATTGCCCCGCTGACCAGCATGTACCTGTTCGGCCCCAACCAGCCGTCCAAGGTCCTCAACTACCGTCCGGCCCTGCACGACTCCGAAGGCCTGTCGATCCATGCCGGCAACGGCGAATGGCTGTGGCGCCCGCTGAACAACCCGAAACACCTGGCCGTGAGCAACTTCAGCGTCGAGAACCCGCGTGGTTTCGGCCTGATGCAGCGCCAGCGCGCCTTCAGCGACTACGAAGACCTCGACGACAACTACCAGAAGCGCCCGAGCGCCTGGATCGAGCCGAAGGGGGACTGGGGCAAGGGCACCGTCGACCTGGTCGAAATCCCGACTGCCGACGAGACCAATGACAACATCGTGGCCTTCTGGAGCCCGGAAAAGCTGCCTGAGCCAGGCAAGCCATTCGAGTACGCGTACCGCCTGCACTGGACCATCGACGAGCCGAAGTTCCAGGCTCCCGAGCTGGGCTGGGTCAAGCAGACCCTGCGTTCCACCGGCGACGTCAAGCAATCCAACCTGATCCGCCAGCCAGACGGCAGCGTGGCCTTCCTGGTCGACTTCGCCGGCCCGGCGCTGGCCGCCCTGCCGGAAGACACCGCCGTGCGCAGCCAGATCAGCGTGGGCGACAATGCCGAGGTGGTCGAGAACAACCTGCGCTATAACCCTGAGACCAAGGGCTGGCGCCTGACCCTGCGTTTGAAGGTCAAGGAAGCCAACAAATCGACCGAAATGCGTGCCGCGCTTGTGCGTGACGTGCCGGTCGAAGCCGCCAAGCCTGCCAAGGACGCCAAGCAGGACAAGGCTGCAGCCAAGCAAGCCAAGGCCGAGAAAGCCGCCAAGGCCGAACAACCTGCCGCCGATGCGGCGCCCACCAACGGGACCCCGGCCACCACCGAGAAGGTGCTGACCGAGACCTGGAGCTATCAGTTGCCTGCCGATGAGTAACTCAAGCGCAAGGCCGGAATCGCTTCGCGAGTACCTGGCCCACCTACCACTGAGCGACGAGCAACGGGCGGAACTCGCCAGCTGCACGTCATTCAGTGAGCTGCACCAACGCCTGGCGGCCAACCCGGCCGCCAGCTCTGCCGAGGCCGTGCAGGCCTCGGTGGGCCCGCGCCTGACCGTAGGCAGCGCCGCCGAGCTGGAAGACGCCGAAATGCTTGGTGTCGACGGCAGCGGCCGCCTGTGCCTGAAGATCGCCCCGCCGATCAAGCGCACCAAGGTCGTGCCCGAGCCATGGCGTACCAACGTGCTGATCCGCATGTGGCGGCGCATGACTGGCCGCACCAACGCCCCGCAGCCGCCCAAGCGCGAGCTGCCGCCAGCCCGCTGGCGTACGGTCGGTTCGATCCGCCGTTACATCCTGCTGGCGCTGATGATCGGCCAGACCATCGTTGCCGGCTGGTACATGAAGGGCATCCTGCCGTACCAGGGCTGGTCGTTCGTGGACTTTGACGAAGTCGTCAACCAGCCGCTGTGGGACACCGTGGTGCAGGTTTGGCCGTATGCCTTGCAGACGTCCATCCTGGTTCTCTTCGGCATCCTGTTCTGCTGGGTATCGGCGGGCTTCTGGACTGCGCTGATGGGCTTCCTCGAGCTGCTCACCGGGCGCGACAAGTACAAGATTTCGGGTAGCAGTGCAGGCAACGAGCCGATCGCGCCCGAGGCGCGTACCGCGCTGGTGATGCCGATCTGCAACGAAGACGTGCCGCGCGTGTTCGCCGGCCTGCGCGCAACGTTCGAGTCGGTGGCCGCCAGCGGCAACCTCGATCGCTTCGACTTCTTTGTGCTCAGCGACACCAACGACACCGACATCGCCGTTGCCGAGCAACAGGCCTGGCTGGACGTGTGCCGCGAAACCAAAGGCTTCGGCCGCATCTTCTACCGTCGTCGTCGGCGCCGGGTGAAGCGCAAGAGTGGCAACCTCGACGACTTCTGCCGTCGTTGGGGCGGCGAATACAAGTACATGGTCGTGCTCGACGCCGACAGCGTCATGAGCGGCGAGTGCCTGAGCAGCCTGGTGCGCCTGATGGAGGCCAACCCGGACGCCGGCATCATCCAGACCGGGCCGAAGGCCTCGGGCATGGACACCCTGTATGCGCGCCTGCAGCAGTTCGCCACCCGCGTGTACGGCCCGCTGTTCACCGCCGGCCTGCACTTCTGGCAGCTGGGCGAGTCGCACTACTGGGGCCACAACGCGATCATCCGCATGAAGCCGTTCATCGAGCACTGCGCCCTGGCGCCGTTGCCGGGCAAGGGTGCGTTCGCCGGTGCAATCCTCTCCCACGACTTCGTCGAAGCCGCGCTGATGCGCCGTGCCGGCTGGGGCGTGTGGATTGCCTACGACCTGCCGGGCAGCTACGAAGAACTGCCGCCGAACCTGCTCGACGAGCTCAAGCGCGACCGCCGCTGGTGCCACGGCAACCTGATGAACTTCCGCCTGTTCCTGGTCAAGGGCATGCACCCGGTGCACCGTGCGGTGTTCCTCACCGGGGTGATGTCGTACCTGTCGGCACCGCTGTGGTTCCTGTTCCTGGTGCTGTCGACCGCGCTGCTGGCGACCAACACGCTGATGGAGCCGCAGTACTTCATCGAGCCGTACCAGCTCTACCCGCTGTGGCCGCAGTGGCACCCGGAGAAGGCCGTGGCGCTGTTCTCCACCACCATCGTGCTGCTGTTCCTGCCCAAGCTGCTCAGCGTCATCCTGATCTGGGCCAAGGGCGCGACCGAGTTTGGCGGGCGCATCAAGGTCACCCTGTCGATGCTGATGGAGATGCTGTTCTCCATGCTGCTGGCACCGGTGCGCATGATCTTCCACACCCGCTTCGTGCTGGCCGCATTCCTCGGCTGGGCCGCGACCTGGAACTCGCCGCAGCGTGACGACGACTCCACGCCGTGGAGCGAAGCGGTGCGCCGCCATGGCCCGCAGACCCTGCTGGGTATTGCCTGGGCGGCGCTGGTGGCCTGGCTGAACCCGAGCTTCCTGTGGTGGCTGGCGCCAATCGTTGGTTCGCTGGTGCTGTCGATCCCGGTTTCGGTGATCTCCAGCCGTACCCGCCTGGGCCTGGCGGCCAAGGACGAGAAGCTGTTCCTCATCCCCGAGGAATACGCCACTCCGCAGGAGCTGCTGGCCACCGACCAGTACACCCACGAAAACCGCTGGCATGCCCTGCATGACGGCTTCGTACGGGCTGTGGTCGACCCGCGGCAGAACGCCTTGGCCTGCGCCATGGCCACTGCCCGTCATGGTCAGGCAGCGCCGATCGAGGCACTGCGCGCCGAGCGCGTGGCCAAGGCGATGGAGGTAGGGCCGAAAGGGCTGGACCTCAATACCCGCCTGGCCCTGCTCAGCGACCCGGTGGCGCTGACCCGCCTGCACGAGCAGGTCTGGGCCGAGCACAATGCGGCGTGGATCGACGTGTGGCGTGCGTCGATCAAGAACGACCCGCATTCGCCGCTGTTGCCGTTGCATCCGGAGAATGAAGGCCAACCGGCACTCGTCGGCGCCTGACAGGGCCTATTCGCGGGCACGCCCGCTCCCACAGGGTACTTCACAGCCTTTGAGGCATGCGCTGTACCTGTGGGAGCGGGCGTGCCCGCGAAGCTTTTCAGGGCTCCCACCGATTTTGGCCAGCAAAGTCCCCCCCGGCTCTAGGTCCCCGAGCCGCCATGCGTTAGCATCCCTCTCCGATATGACGCATTGGCCACGACGGCCATGCCAACAATAAGATTCGCTACTTTTCTTGCTAGGGGACTTGGTGATGATCAAGAAATACCTTTCGCGACTGCTGGTCGGTGTCACCGCCCTGGTCGCCGTAACGGCCGCCCAGGCGGGCGCGATCGATGACGCGGTCAAGCGCGGCACCTTGCGCGTGGGCATGGACCCGACCTACATGCCGTTCCAGATGACCAACAAGCGTGGCGAGATCATCGGCTTTGAAGTCGATATCCTCAAAGCCATGGCCAAGTCCATGGGCGTCAAGTTCGAGCCGGTATCCACGGCCTATGACGGCATCATCCCGGCCCTGCTGACCGACAAGTTCGACATGATCGGTAGCGGCATGACCCTGACCCAGGAACGCAACCTGCGCCTGAACTTCAGCGAACCCTTCATCGTGGTCGGCCAGACCCTGCTGATCCGCAAGGAACTGGCGGGCGAGATCAAGTCGTACAAGGACCTGAACAACGAGAAGTACCGCATCACCTCCAAGCTCGGCACCACCGGCGAAATGGTTTCCAAGAAGCTGATCGCCAAGGCCAAGTACCACGGCTACGACAACGAGCAGGAAGCGGTGATGGACGTGGTCAACGGCAAGGCTGACGCCTTCGTCTACGACGCGCCGTACAACGTGGTGGCAGTGGACAAGGCCGGTGCCGGCAAGCTGCTGTTCCTCGAAGAACCCTTCACCTACGAGCCGCTGGCCTTCGGCCTGAAGAAAGGCGACTACGACAGCATCAACTTCATCAACAACTTCCTGCACCAGATCAAGCATGACGGGACCTACGATCGTATTCACGACAAGTGGTTCAAGAACAAGGACTGGCTGAAGGAAATGGAATAAGGCCCAGGCCACAAGCCGGCTTTATGACCCCGACGCGCAGGCAAACCCTGCGCGTTCGCATTTACGGAAGTACCCCACGTGATCAAACACAAGAAAGCCCAGTGGCCCTGGCACGGTTTGACTGCCCTGGTCCTGGTGGGCCTGGCGTTCAGCCTGTACATGGCCACCTCGATGATTTCCTACGAGTGGCGCTGGAACCGCGTACCGCAGTACTTCGCCTACAAGGCCGAGGAAGCACAGCGCGCCGCCGGTTACGGCACCGTGCAGGACATCGTCATCTCTGGCGATAATGCCCGTGTCACGCTGAAGGACGAGAACGGTGCCGAGCAGGTGCTCGATGTGGCCAAGGACAGCCTGCAGCTGGCCCGCGGCGACGATGTTTCCGAAGGCGACCAGATTGGCGTCACCCGTCACTGGGCGGCCGGCCCGCTGGCCTGGGGCCTGTGGACCACGCTTTGGATTTCGGTGGTATCCGGTGCCTTGGGCCTGTTGATCGGCCTGTTCGCCGGCCTCTGCCGCCTGTCTAGCAACCCTACGCTGCGGGACCTGTCGACTGTGTACGTCGAGCTGGTGCGCGGTACACCGCTGCTGGTACAGATCTTCATCTTCTACTTCTTCATCGGTACCGTGCTCAACCTGTCCCGCGAGTTTGCCGGGGTGGCTGCACTGGCGCTGTTCACCGGCGCCTACGTGGCCGAAATCGTTCGTGCCGGCGTGCAGTCCATTGCCAAGGGCCAGAACGAAGCGGCCCGCTCGCTGGGCCTGAACGCAGGCCAGTCGATGCGCCACGTCATCCTGCCGCAGGCCTTCAAGCGCGTGCTGCCGCCTTTGGCCGGCCAGTTCATCAGCCTGGTCAAGGACACCTCGCTGGTGTCGGTGATCGCCATCACCGAACTGACCAAGAGCGGCCGCGAGGCCATTACCACCTCGTTCTCGACCTTCGAGATCTGGTTCTGCGTGGCAGGCCTGTACCTGCTGATCAACCTGCCGCTGTCGCACCTGGCCAGCCGGCTCGAGCGGAGGCTTGCGCAAAGTGATTGAAGTCCGTGACCTGCTGAAAGTCTTCGACACCCGTGGCCACGTGGTACGGGCTGTGGATAACGTCACCACCCAGGTCGCCAAGGGCGAGGTGGTGGTGGTGCTCGGCCCGTCGGGCTCGGGCAAATCGACCTTCCTGCGCTGCCTCAACGGCCTGGAGCATTTCGACGAAGGCCATGTGGCCATCGACGGCCTGCAACTGGCCGACCCGAAGACCGACATCAACGCCTACCGCCGCGAAGTCGGCATGGTGTTCCAGCACTTCAACCTGTTCCCGCACATGACCGTGCTGGAGAACCTGTGCCTGGCACAGAAGGTGGTGCGCAAGCGCAACAAGGCCGACCGCGAAGCCAAGGCCCGGGCGCTGCTGGAGAAGGTAGGCATTGCGCAGAAAGCCAACGAATACCCGTCGCGCCTGTCCGGTGGCCAGCAGCAGCGGGTGGCGATCGCCCGAGCCCTGGCCATGGACCCGAAAGTGATGCTGTTCGACGAGCCAACCTCGGCGCTTGACCCGGAAATGGTCGGCGAGGTGCTGGACGTGATGAAGACCTTGGCCCAGGAAGGCATGACCATGGTCTGCGTTACCCACGAAATGGGCTTTGCCCGTGAAGTGGCGGACCGCGTGCTGTTCTTCGACCATGGCAAGTTGCTGGAAGATTCGGCCCCAGCCGCGTTCTTCGCCTCGCCGAAAGACCCGCGTGCGCAGGCGTTCCTGCGCCAGGTGTTGTGACAGGTAGTGAACGGTAGAGCGTAGCCAACCCCAAAGCTCGCTTCCTGCGGGTTGGCTGTCTCGCTCATTTGTTGTTTGGAATGCAGGAGGCAAAGAAAAGTTGCGCTGCATGTTGCTTAAAGGTTTTTTCTTATTGCCTTTGAAGCTAGATGAGGATATTTCTTTTCTAGATAATCTAGACGGCTGCGGGCTGTCTGGATTGCTAATTCATTCTGTTCAAATTCCGATTTTGCGCGCGAAACTTGAGATGTTGCTTTCTCTAGTTCCGAGCGCTTGGTGCTCAGCGCTTCAAAAGTGGATTCTAGGCTTTTTAGTTTGGCAGCTTGGTTGGCGTAGTCTTCGTACAAATAACTTGCCTTTAATCCATGCTTGCTGCTCTCGTATGTTACTGTGCCATCCATTTTCGCCATGGAATCTATGAGCGCTAACATTTCGGTTTCTGTTTTCTTAAGTGCGATGTCAGTCGTTTTAATGTCCCTCGCTCTTTGCGCGTCTTTTCTTTTTTCGTGGCCGATGTTGTATTCTAAGTTTCGAGTGCTGTCTATGCGGTTTTTCAAATTTTTTGAGGCTTTGACTAGGGACTTTCCAGCTTTCCAATCGTAGTAGCGCGCTATAGGTCCGCGGATATTTCCTGAGGGATCGTTATAATTAATCGGATCGCCCGCAGTGTAAGCGTATGCATTAAGGTTGCCAGTCAGGAAGATGCTGGCACGATCGGAAGAAATAAATCGCCTAAGGCGGGGGCTGTATCCTCGTTCGCCGCGGCCTAACAAGTAAACGCCGAAATCCTCAAGATACTCTCCGTTGTAACCTGGTGCTACAGGTGAAGGCCCAATGGGGTTATATCCATAAGCACAGTATGTCAGCCTGTTGACAGCAGAACTATGGCTCGAAGCCAAGACGGAGTTTGCTTGGTCGATAGCAATCAGGTTGCCCTCGGCAAAGGATGAGCCCCCTAGCTGGCATATCGGGCTGCCGGCCGCGTACATTATTCTTACTGGGTTGCCGGGCACTCCAATAGAGGCGAGCCGATCATGTTCATAAAAGCGTAATTGACGATTACCCATGAGATGACTCCCTATTGAATCATGGCCTCAAGGGTGCGGGCAGCAAGGCAGCCCCAACAACTGGCAAAAATGCTAGGTTGGTGTGCTCAGTTAATTCTTTATACCCAAGCCCTGGTTGAACGGTTGAGGGGCTGCAGAGCAGCCCCGGCAAACTCAAATATTGAACCGCCCCACCATCCCCCGCAACTGCTGCCCCAACTGCTCCAGTTCCCCACTCGAAGTCGCCGTTTGCTCACTGGCCGCACTGGTCTGATCCGACACATCGCGCACATTCAGCACACTGCGGTTGATCTGCTCGGCGACCACGCTCTGCTCTTCGCTGGCCGTGGCAATTTGCTGGTTCATGCCCTGGATGCTGGACACCGTGTCGGTGATCTGGCTCAACGCATGCCCAGCCTTGCGGCTCAGCTCCACACTCTGCTCGGTCAGGTTCTTGCTGTTGTCCAGCAGGCGGGTCACTTCGTCGGTGCCGTTGTGCAGGCTGTCGATCAGTTGGCCGATTTCCTCGGTCGCCGTCGAGGTGCGCTGGGCCAGACCGCGCACTTCATCGGCCACCACGGCAAAACCACGCCCGGCTTCACCCGCCCGTGCCGCTTCGATCGCCGCGTTCAGGGCCAGCAGGTTGGTCTGCTCGGACACTGACTTGATCACATCGAGGATGCTGCCAATGCGCTGGCTCTCGCCCGCCAGGTGCTGCATGGCCGCCAGGCAATGGTCCATCTGCCCGGCCAGCTGTTCGATACGGCCAATAGCTTCGGCCACCACTTGGTCGCCGATCTGTGCCTGCTGGTCGGCGTTGGTCGCCGCCAGCGAGGCCTGTTCGGCGTTCTGCGCCACTTCCTGCACGGTGGCGCTCATCTGGTTCATGGCCGTGGCCACCTGATCGGTTTCCTCGCGTTGCTGGTTGATGCGCAGCTTGGTGTCTTCGCTACTGGCCGCCAGCTGTGTGGCGGCCTGTGACAGGTGGCTGACGCCCTGGTCGATGCCACCGATCAGCTCGCGCAGGCTCAAGGTCATTTCGCGCATGCTGGTTTGCAACTGGCCCATCTCGTCGCGGCGTTGCACCGGTTCGACCTGGCTCAGGTCGCCCTTGGCGATGCGCCCGGCCACGGCCAGGGTCTGACGCAGCGGCTGGGTGATTTGCAAAGTGATCAGCCAGCCCGACAGGACGCCTACGGCCAACGCCAGCAGGGCTACAGTGGTCAGCAGTGAGCGGGCCTCAAGGGCCTCCCTGTCGCGCTGCTCGATCTTGCGTTTGCCAAGTTCCAGGCTTACCGCACGCAGCTCGTTGCCCATGTTCTCCATATTGTTTTGCAGCTGTTCGACACGCACCGCAGCCCGACGATACTCATCCAGGCTGGCGCGGTAGTTGGCCAGCTGCTCCCCAGGCTGCTGGGTGAGCGCAAGCGGCAAGCCAAGTGGAGCAAGGCCTTTGAGCAGTTGCGCAAGGCTGCTGGCGGCGGCATCCAGGGAGCTGTCGCCGACCTTGGCGAAGCTTTCCACAGGGGAGAAGGTGTAGGCCGGAACCAGGCTCTGCTGGTTGGCACCGTCGATATGTCGGCTAAGCGTGTCCATCAGCCCCAGCACACCGCTTTGCTGGCTGTTGGCAGGCATCCTCAGCAAGGCCTGGGTCTGGAGATCGTCGATTACTTCGGTGAGCTTCTGCTCACGGGCCTGCATGGCCTGGCGCAGGGCGATACGCTTGGCGACAGTATTCTCCAGCTCGCTGAAATCGCCGCGCAGGCGCTGCAGCAACGCCAGCTTTTCGGTCAGCATCTGCCGGGATTCATCCACGCTGCTACGTTGTTGCAAGGTGCTCAGCATGCTGTTGAGCTGGTCGAGAATGTTGGCTATCCGCGTTCTGCTGGCGTTGTCGTTGAGTACGCGGTAAGTGATGCGCTCTGCGCGCAAGTCTTTGGTCAGGTCGTTGATCAGGCCGATTTCGCTGAGTTGCTGCGAGCGCACAATGGCGTCATCCAGTGCACGCCAGCCACTGACGGTGGTGGCCAGGGTAAGCAGCAGGACTACGGCAAAGCCGAGGGCGAGCTTGGCGGCGACACTGATGTTGCCGAGCTTGCGGTTGAGGTAGCCGAGCATGAGGAATCTCCGTGCGATTGGGGGCGAGGATGCAGGCGTATTGCTGGCATCACACCTTTGCCAATCGGCAGCGGAGCTGTAGGACTTGACCTGATAATCAGGTAGGAAATTTCACTTCAACAGGTAGGAATATTCCATCTGTGCCGGCCTCTTCGCGGGTAAACCCGCTTCTACAGGTACTGCACAGATTTTGAGAACTGTGCGGTACCTGTGGGAGCGGGTCTACCCGCGAAGAGGCCAGTACAGGCGACTTACACATCAGCCTAGAGTCTGAACCGCCCCACCAACCCTTGCAGGTGGGTACCCAACCGCGCCAGCTCCACGCTGGAACTGGCCGTCTCTTCACTGGCCGCCGAGGTCTGGTCAGAAATATCCCGCACGTTCATCACGCTGCGGTTGATCTCTTCTGCCACGGCCGTCTGTTCTTCCGCTGCCGTGGCAATCTGCTGGTTCATGGCCTGGATCGACGATACGGTCCGGGTGATGGTTTCCAGCGAGCTGCCGGCGCGGCGGGTCAGTTCGACGCTGCTGTCGGTCAACTGGCGGCTGCTGTCCATCACGCTGGCCACGCGCTGGGTGCCGCTCTGCAGGCCGGCAATCAGCTCTTCGATCTCTTCGGTCGATTGCTGGGTGCGCTGCGCCAGGCTGCGCACCTCATCGGCCACCACGGCAAAGCCACGCCCGGCCTCGCCGGCCCGGGCCGCCTCGATCGCCGCGTTGAGGGCCAGCAGGTTGGTCTGCTGGGCCACCGACTTGATCACGTCGAGCACGCTGCCGATCTTGTCGCTTTCGGCCTTGAGCTGGTTCATCGCTTCGCTGGAGTTGACCACTTCGCCGGCCAGGCGCTCGATCTGCGCCACTGCCTCGCCCACCACACGGTCGCCTTCGCGGGCTTGCTGATCGGCCATCAACGCAGCTTCCGAGGCCTGCTCGGCATTGCGCGCCACCTCATGCACGGTGGTGGTCATCTGGTTCATGGCGGTTGCCACCTGATCGGTCTCGACCTTCTGGTTGTTGACTCCGGCACTGGTCTGCTCGGTCACCGCCGACAGCTCCTCGGCAGCACTGGCGATCTGCGTCACACCATCACCGATGCCGCTGATCAGTTCGCGCAGGCCCTGGGTCATGCGCTGCATGCTGGCCTGCAACTGGCCCAGTTCATCGCGACGTTGTACCTGCAGGCTCAGGGTCAGGTCGCCACTGGCCACGCGCTCGGCGGCGTGCAAGGTCTGGCGCAGCGGGACGATGATCTGCCGGGTGATGGCCCAGGCCGCCAGCAGGCCGAGAGCCAGCGCCAGCACGGTGGCCACGGCGAGCACGGTCTTGGCTTGGGCCGCCCCGGCGTCGCGCACGGCGGTTTGTGAGGTGGTCATCGCCTGGCTGGTCTCCAGCAGTACCGTGCCGTGCTCGACCATGCTCTGCAGGGCCTGCTCACTGGCGACCTGGGCACTGCCGAACTGGGTGACCGCGTCGCGGTAGCCTGCCAGGGCGGTGGTGGCATCGTCCAGGCTGGCAGCATGCTCCGCCGGCACTTTGGCCGGTAGCGCGCGCAGTTCGGCCAAGGCCTGGTCGATAGCTTTCAGCGCCGTTTGCTGATAGTCGGCGTTGCCGCTGTAGGTGTAGCCGCGTACCTGGAAGCGCGCCTGCTGCAAAAGGGCGCTGACTTCCACTGCGTGCTGGTACTGGCTGATATCGCCTCCCTGCAGCAGGCCGCGTTGCACCCGGCCAATCAGCTCCGCGGCCTTATCGGCAGTGTCGCCAAGTACGGCGCGGCTGGCCTCGCGGCGCTGGCCGGCCTGTTTCAGGTCGTTGAATGCCTGCTGGTAGCCGCGCACGGCCTCGCGCTGCTGCTCAAGGCGCTGTCTGTCAACGGGCTGCTCGATCTGCCCGAGCATAAACTGCACTTGGCGTTCGAGGTTGCCCAGTGCCTTTTCCAACTCTGCCACCGAGGCTTCGTCAGGCTGGCGCTGGTAATGCTGGCGGGCGATGCGCAGTTCCTGGGTGTACTGCAGGATGACAGAGATGTTTCCCAGCTTGTCGCCACGGTTGATGATGCTGTCCATGCCGTGCCAGCCGGCCAGGGTGATGGCCAGGGTCAACAGCAGTACCAGGCCGAAGCCTAGCCCCAGTTTGCGATTGACACTCACATTGCCCAATGAGTGGGCGAACCATTGATACATGTACGACTCCCCGGCGGCTTGGCACCACGATTAATTGTTGTGTTGCCAAGACAATCGGCCTGGGGGAGGGAAACTTTATGGCTGAAAGTTGACTTATGTGTCAGAAAATTCGTGATAGCAGTGCTGTCACCGCAGTCTCGACCCGCAAAATGCGGTCTCCCAGCTGCACGGGTGCCAGGCCAGCCTTGCCCAGCAGATCGACTTCGTAAGGGATCCAGCCGCCCTCCGGGCCGATGGCCAGGGTCACGGGCTGTTCCACGGCGCGCGGGCAGGCGGGGTAGGGGCCGGGGTGCCCGACCAGGCCCAGGGTGCCTGCGGCGATGGCCGGCAGGCGGTCTTCGACGAACGGTTTGAAGCGCTTCTCGATGATCACTTCGGGCAGCACGGTGTCGCGGGCTTGTTCCAGGCCCAGGATGAGGTTCTCGCGAACGCTGTCCGGGTGCAGGAACGGTGTTTGCCAGAAGCTTTTCTCGACCTTGTAGCTGTTCAGCAGGATCAATCGCGGCACGCCAAGGGTGGCCACGGTCTGGAAAAGCCGGCGCAGCATTTTTGGCCGAGGTACGGCCAGCACCAGGGTCAGCGGCAGCTTGGCCGGTGGCTGCTGGTCAAAGGCGACTTCCAGTTCGGCTTCGTGCTTTTCCAGGCGCAGCACCGTGGCCTTGCCCATCAGGCCGTTGATACGGCCAACGCGCAGGTTGTCGCCCACCGCCACACGGTGGATATCCTGCATGTGGGTGAAGCGCCGATCTGCGAGGACGACGCGGTCGGCCGAGACGAAGTCGGCCTCTTCAAGGAGCAACAGGTTCACGGTTGGGTCGCTGGTGGCTGGTCGTTGTGGTCGTTGGCGGTTTCGTCGTGGGCGCTGCGCTTGCGGATCAGGCTGCCGCACAGCACGCCGATCTCGAACAGCAGCCACATGGGTACGGCCAGCAGGGTCTGGGAGAAGATGTCCGGAGGGGTAAGGACCATGCCGACCACGAAGCAGCCGATGATCACGTAGGGGCGAATCTTCTTCAGGTACTTCACGTCGACCACGCCGATCCATACCAGCAGCACCACCGCCACCGGGATTTCGAAGGCCACGCCAAAGGCGAAGAACAGCGTCATCACGAAGTCGAGGTAGCTGGCGATGTCGGTCATCATCGACACGCCTTCCGGCGTGGCGCTGGCGAAGAAGCCGAAGATCAGCGGGAACACCAGGAAATAGGCGAAGGCCATGCCGGCGTAGAACAGGAAGATGCTCGACACCAGCAGCGGAATGGCGATGCGCTTTTCATGGCGGTACAGCCCGGGTGCGATGAAGCCCCAGATCTGCTGGAGGATGAACGGAATCGCCAGGAACAGCGAGACGATCATGGTCAGCTTGAACGGCGTGAGGAACGGCGATGCCACGTCGGTGGCGATCATCGTCGCATTGGCCGGCAAGTGCTCGCGCAGCGGTGCGGAGACCAGGGTGTAGATCTGCTGGGCGAAGGAGAACAGCCCGGCAAAGATCAGGAAAATGACGGCAACGCAGCGCAACAGGCGGGTGCGCAGTTCGGTCAGGTGCGAAACCAGCGGCATTGGCTGGTCGTGTTCCGGATTTTCGCTCATGGGGCTCGCGGCGGTTGAGGCGGTTCAGAAGGCGTGGCCGGGGCGGCAGCGGTCTCGACCGGCCTGGCTTCGAGCCCGGCGGGGGGCTGAACGGTGGCGGTGGTGACAGGCGGCTGCGCCGGCGGCGTCATCGGGTTGAGGATGCGCTTGGCTTCCTCCTCCATCTGCAGGATGTGCTCGTTGTGCAGCTGGCGGCGGATTTCGTCGGCGCCGATTTCGCGCTCCACTTCCATCTTGATGCTGTTGAAACTGCGCTTGAGCCGGCCGATCCACAGGCCTGCGGTGCGCGCGGCACCGGGCAGGCGCTCGGGGCCGAGCACCAGCAGGGCGACCAGACCGACGAGCAGCAGCTCGCTGAAACTGATGCCGAACATGGGTCAGTCTTTCCGCTGTGGCTCTTGGACCGGCTGGGCCTGGCCTTCGATGGTGTGGCCCTGGTTCTGCTGGGCAGTGTTCTGCACCGGTGGAACGGGTTGGGCAGGCGGCGGGGTCTGCTCGGCCGGCTTGTTCTCTTCGTCGCTCATGGCTTTGCGGAAGCCCTTGATCGACTCACCCAGGTCACTGCCGAAGTTCTTCAGCTTCTTGGTACCGAACACCAGGACCACGACCACCAGCAGGACGATCCAGTGTTTCCAGTCAAAGATACCCATTTCGTACTCCTGAAATTTACAGGTAAAGCGAATTGTTCTGGCAACGCGGCCCCTGTGGGAGCGGGTTCACCCGCGAACACCGGCTTAGCCGGTGCCATACACCGCGTCGCATTCTTCGCGGGTGAACCCGCTCCCACAAAAAAGAGAGGGGGCCCCGCGCACTTGAATTACATCAGGCAGACGGCTGTCGAGCCGCCTTCTCATCATGCCCGGAAAGCCCGAAGCGACGCTCCAGCTCATCGAGCACGGCTTGCGGATGCTGGCCCAGCGCGCTGAGCATTACCAGGCTATGAAACCACAGGTCGGCGGTTTCGTAGATGACATCGCTGTAATCCTTGCTGACCGCGGCATCCTTGGCGGCAATGATCGTCTCGACCGACTCTTCGCCGAGCTTTTCGAGGATCTTGTTCAGGCCCTTGTGGTACAGGCTGGCCACGTAGGAGCTGTCGGGGGCCGCTTGCTTGCGTTCTTCAAGCACTTCGGCCAGGCGGTTCAGGGTGTCGCTCATGTCAGTGTCCTGCGCTGTAGATGGCATCCGGGTCTTTCAGGACCGGGTCGACGGTTTTCCACTGGCCGTCTTCGAAGACGCGGTAGAAGCAGCTTTCACGGCCGGTATGGCAGGCGATATGGCCCAGTTGCTCGACCATCAGGATGATCACGTCGGCATCGCAGTCCAAGCGCATTTCATGCAGCTTCTGCACATGCCCGGATTCCTCGCCCTTGCGCCACAGCTTGCCACGCGAACGCGACCAGTAGATGGCGCGTTGCTCGGCGGCGGTCAGGGCCAGCGATTCGCGGTTCATCCAGGCCATCATCAGCACGCGTCCGGTCTTGTGGTCCTGGGCGATCGCCGGTACCAGGCCCTCGCTGTTCCACTTGATCTCGTCCAGCCAGTCTTTCATCGTCGACTCCAAAGCGGGCCCGCTCCTGTGCCGGGCCCTTTGCGCTAGTGTGCCAGCCATGGGCGCGGCTGGCTATTGGCGCACGATCAGGTAAAGGCCGGCGGCCAGCATCAGCCAGGCCGGCCAGGCGGCAGGGGCGGCCAGGCTGGCGGCTGCGGCGGCGCCAGCGGCCAGTACCGCGCCACCTCCGAGCAGGCCGGCGCCGAGCAGGCGCAGCGCCCAGCGGTCACCCTGGCGGCGCCGCTCCGGCAGTTGCGGATCGTGCAGGTGCGGTTGCGACAGGCGCTCGAGCAGGTCGCGGGCCATGTCGGCCAGGTGAGGCAGTTGCTCGACCTGGCTGTGGATGTTGCCGAGCACGGCCTTGGGGCTCATGCGGTCGCGCATCCAGCGCTCGAGGAATGGTTTGGCGGTGCTCCACAGGTCCAGGTCTGGGTACAACTGGCGGCCCAGGCCTTCGATGTTGAGCAGGGTCTTCTGCAGCAACACCAGCTGCGGCTGCACTTCCATGTTGAAGCGCCGGGCGGTCTGGAACAGGCGCATCAGCACCTGGCCGAAGGAAATATCCTTTAACGGTTTTTCGAAGATCGGCTCGCACACGGTGCGGATCGCCGCTTCGAACTCGTTGACCTTGGTGTGCGCCGGCACCCAGCCCGAGTCGATGTGCAACTGGGCGACGCGGCGGTAGTCACGCTTGAAGAAAGCGATCAGGTTGCGCGCCAGGTAGTCCTGGTCCTCGGCGGTCAGGCTGCCGACGATGCCGCAGTCGATGGCGATGTACTGCGGGCTCCATGGTTTGACCGTGCTGACGAAAATGTTGCCCGGGTGCATGTCGGCATGGAAGAAGCTGTCGCGGAACACCTGGGTGAAGAACACCTCCACGCCTCGTTCGGCCAGCAGCTTCATGTCGGTGCGCTGATCGGCCAAGGTGGCCATGTCGGTCACCGGCACGCCGTAGATGCGCTCCATCACCAGCACCTTGGGGCGGCACAGGTCCCAGTACACCTGGGGCACGTACATCAGCTCGGAGCCTTCGAAATTGCGCCGCAACTGGCTGGCGTTGGCCGCTTCGCGCAGCAGGTCGAGCTCGTCGTAGATGGTTTTTTCGTAGTCGCCGACGATTTCCACCGGGTGCAGGCGGCGGGCGTCGGCCGAAGCGCGCTCGGCGGCCTTGGCGATCAGGAACAGCCAGGCCAGGTCCTGGGCGATCACCGGCTTCAGGCCCGGGCGAACCACCTTGACCACTACTTCTTCGCCACTTTTCAGGCGCGCAGCATGCACCTGGGCCACCGAGGCCGAGGCCAGTGGTTCGACGTCGAAGCGGCTGAACAGTTGCGTTACCGGGGCGCCCAGCTGTGCCTCGATCAGTGCCACGGCCTGCTTGGGGTCGAACGGCGGCACGCGGTCCTGCAGCAGCATCAGTTCATCGGCTATGTCGTTGGGCAGCAGATCACGGCGGGTGGACAACAACTGGCCGAACTTGATGAAGATCGGCCCCAGGTCCTGCAGGGCCAGGCGCAGGCGCGCGCCTCGGTTGAGCTCGGACGGCTTGCGCGGCAGCCAGCGCCACGGCATCAGCAGGCGCAGGCTCATCAGCCACCAGGGCAGCGGCAGGTCGAACAGCAGGTCATCGAGACGGTAGCGGATCACCACACGCTGGATGCGAAAAAGACGGCGGACGGCGAGCAGCTTCATGCGTTATCGCTGGTATCAAGGGATCGGGAGAGGCGCTTGAGGCGCGCCTCGAGGCGTTCTGTATCGAGCTTCAGGGTATCGAGCTCACTGAAGGCGGCTTCGGCTTCGCGCTTGCCGACCAGGGTACGGGACTCTTCGGCCAGGTACTCGGAAAGGTTCTGGCTGAAGCGCGCCAGGCCCTGGCGGGTCCAGCGTGCACGCAGGCGGATGTGGCCGGCCAGCAGCGCCGTGGCGACCGGGCCAAGCCAGCGTTGCAGTTCGTGTTCCCAGTCCAGATCCAGGTCCTGCAGCACACCGAACAGGTCCAGCAACACGGCGCTGTCGCCATGCAGTTCGACTTGCGGGCTGTGCAGCACGGCGGTCTTGTCCCTGGCCAGGGCCAGTTGCGCCAGGCTGCCGGCCGGGGCGCGCAGGCTGCAGTCGACCTCGCCTTGCCAGTGGGCGGCGAGCATCAGGCCCTCTTCATCGGGCAGGATGAACACCTGCAAGGCTGGCTGGCGGCAGTCGATCTCGATGACCTTGCCCTCCAGCGCGGCCAGCCGCGGCAGGGCCGTGCTGTCCATGCGCAGGACGCGGTTCAGGCCATGTTCGGCGCTGGCGAGCAGCCCGGCCAGCAGCATCAGGGCTTGATCCCCCGATGCACGGCAACGATGCCGCTGGTCATGTTGTGGTAAGTGACCCGGTCGAAACCGGCCTCGACCATCATGGCCTTCAGGGTTTCCTGATCGGGGTGCATGCGGATCGACTCGGCGAGGTAACGGTAGCTCTCCGAGTCGTTGGTGATCAGCTTGCCGGCCAGCGGCATGAAGGCGAACGAGTAGGCGTCGTAGGCCTTGGACATCAGCTTGTTGGTCGGCTTGGAGAACTCCAGCACCAGCAGGCGACCGCCTGGCTTGAGCACGCGCAGCATCGAGCGGATGGCTTCGTCCTTGTGGGTGACGTTGCGCAGGCCGAAGGCGATGGTCACGCAGTCGAAGTGGTTGTCCGGGAATGGCAGCTTCTCGGCGTCGGCCTGAACGAACTCGATGTTGCCGGCCACGCCACGGTCGAGCAGGCGGTCACGGCCGACCTTGAGCATCGATTCGTTGATGTCGGCCAGCACTACCTGACCGGTCGGGCCGACCAGCCGCGAGAACTTGGCGGCCAGGTCGCCGGTACCGCCGGCGATGTCCAGTACACGATTGCCGGCGCGTACGCCCGACAGCTCGATGGTGAAGCGCTTCCACAGGCGGTGCATACCGCCGGAAAGCACGTCGTTCATCAGGTCGTACTTGGCCGCTACCGAGTGGAACACCTCGGCGACTTTCTTCGCCTTCTGGCTTTCAGGGACGTCCTGGTAACCGAAATGGGTGGTGGGTTCGGCGTGGTCGCCTTTGCGCTGGTCGTTCATATCGCTTCACCGGAAAAAATTACCGCCATTCTAGGGCGAACGGGCAGATTTGTCTTGGCGGGGTGTGCCAGTGGGCAGGGGCGGGCATAATGCCCATTATGTCTTCATCTTCAGGAACACCCGCATGACCCAGATCAGCGTCGAACGCAAACATTCCCTCGGCCGCGATGCCGCCCGTGCCAAGGCTGAAGCGCTGGTCGACAAACTGACCCGCGAGTACGACCTCAAGGCCACCTGGAACGGTGACCGGGTCGAGGTGGCGCGCAGCGGTGCCAACGGCAGTGTGCACATCTTCGATGACCGCATCCGCGTCGAATTGAAGCTGGGCATGATGCTGTCGATGATGAGCGGCACCATCAAGGGCGAGATCGAGCGGGCGCTGGACAAAGCCCTGGCCTGACCCCTTCCCGGGGCCATGCTCGTTCACCTTAGGGTGAAGATTCTAATTTACCTCTCTACCTTGTGCTCAAGCCCAACCTCCATGGGCGGTTTCTCCTCCACTCATGAGCATGAGGTACAGAGCATGGCCAAAGTGACTGTGAAGAAAAAGGACGACGCCCCGGGCACGCTGGGCGAGGTGCGCGGCTACGCGCGCAAGATCTGGCTGGCAGGCATCGGCGCCTATGCGCGTGTGGGCCAGGAAGGCTCCGACTACTTCAATGAGCTGGTCAAGGCCGGCGAAGGCGTCGAGAAGCGTGGCAAGAAGCGCATCGACAAGGAGCTCGATGCTGCCAACAACCAGATCGACGAAGCGACCCAGGAAGTCAGTCGCGTACGCGGCAAGGTCGAAGTTCAACTGGACAAGATCGAAAAAGCTTTCGACGCGCGGGTAGGTCGCGCCTTGAATCGCCTTGGCATTCCGTCTAAACATGACGTTGAGGCGTTGTCCATCAAGCTTGAACAGCTGCACGAGCTGCTCGAGCGCGTCGCGCACAAACCATAAGGAGAGCAGGATGGCTGGCAAGAAGAATTCCGAGAAAGAAGGCAGCTCCTGGGTCGGCGGGATCGAGAAGTACTCCCGCAAGATCTGGCTGGCGGGGCTTGGTATCTATTCGAAGATCGACCAGGACGGCCCGAAGCTGTTCGACTCGCTGGTGAAGGATGGCGAGAAGGCCGAGAAGCAGGCGAAGAAGACCGCCGAAGGTGTTGCTGAAACTGCCAAGTCGTCGACCACTTCGCGTGTGTCGGGCGTGAAGGACCGTGCGCTGGGCAAGTGGAGCGAACTCGAAGAGGCCTTCGACAAGCGCCTGAACAGCGCCATCTCGCGCCTTGGCGTGCCGAGCCGCAACGAGATCAAGGCCCTGCACCAGCAGGTGGACAGCCTGACCAAGCAGATCGAGAAACTCACCGGCGCTTCGGTTACGCCGATTTCGTCGCGCGCTGCGGCCAAACCGGCTGCGAGCAAGGCGGCGGCCAAGCCACTGGCCAAGACGGCAGCGGCCAAGCCTGCGGCGAAAACCGCGGCGGCCAAGCCGGCGGCCAAGACTGCTGCGGCGAAACCTGCTGCCAAGACCGCGGCGGCCAAGCCTGCAGCGAAACCGGCAGCGGCCAAGCCGGCTGTGGCGAAGAAGCCGGCAGTGAAGAAAGCACCGGCCAAGCCAGCAGCCGCCAAGCCGGCAGCTCCAGCGGCGAGCGCCGCTCCGGCCGCTAGCGCAGCTCCTGCACCAACCGCGGCTCCGGCCAGCAACCCGCCTTCGGCACCGACAGGCAACGGTACCCTGATCTGATACCGCGTCGCCTTCTTCGCGGGTAAACCCGCTCCCACAGGTGCTGCGCCGCTTGTAAGCTCTGCACCGTACCTGTGGGAGCGGGTTCACCCGCGAATGCGTCGGCCGCTGCAATACATTCCTGTCAGGCTTACCCCTCCAGATACCTCACCGCCAACTGCTCCGCCGCCCCCCGCGCCTTGGCCTGCAGATGCGGCGCCACCAGCATCATCACCTGGTACACCACAATCCCCACATCCCCCTCGCGCCCCAGTACCCGCTGGTAATCCAGCGAGAACATCAGTGTCAGGGTGATCTGCTCCACCAGTTGCCCCAGCGCCTGGGTCTCGCTCTCTACCAACCCTTGGCCCTTGAGGCTGGCCAGCAACGCCGCCAGCGTGCGCTTGAGCGCGTTGATCAGGCTGCGCATGCCGCGGGCCAGTTTGGGCAGGCGCCCGGTCAGGTTCGACAGGTCCTGGAACAGGAAGCGGTACTGCGCCATGCGTTCGACGATCAGGTGCAGGAACAGCCAGTAATCCTCGGCATCCAGGCGTACCTCCAGCGGCGGGTCGAGTAAAGGCATCAGCGCTTCTTCAAAGCGCTCGAACAGCCCCAGCACCAACGGCTCCTTGCCGTGGAAGTGGTAGTAGAGGTTGCCGGGGCTGATGCCCAGTTCGTTGGCAATTTCCAGGGTGGATACGTTCGGTTCGCCCTGCTGGTTGAACAGCTGCAGGGCACATTCGAGGATACGGTCGCGAGTCTTCATCCAGTCGGCATGCTCATCGGGTCAGCACGTAGGTGCCCGGCGCAGGGCCCAGCGGTGGGTAGGTGGCATTGCCCAGTTCGCTGCGCGGTGCCTTGAGCGGGCCGGAGCGCGGGGTGATCCACTCCAGCCACAACGGCCACCAGCTGCCTTCGCTGCGCTTGGCATCGTGGAACCAGGCACGCGGGTCGCTGGACAGCTTGGGGTTGGCCAGGTAATAGGCCTTGGGGTTGCCGGGCGGGTTGATGATGCTCTGGATGTGCCCGCTGTTGGCCAGCACGAAGCGACGGTCGCCGCCCAGCAGCAAGGCCGAGCGGTACACCGCATCCCACGGGGTGATGTGGTCGTTGCTGCCGGCCACGGTGAAACTGTCCAGATCGACCTTCTGCAGGTCGATGGGGGTGCCGCATACCTCCAGGCCGGCGGGGTGGGTCAGCGGGTTGAGCTTGAAGAAGTCCAGCAGGTCGCCATGCAGCGCGGCGGGCAGGCGCGTGCTGTCGGCGTTCCAGTACAGGATGTCGAAGGCTGGTGGTGTCTTGCCGAGCAGGTAGTTGTTGACCCAGTAGTTCCAGATCAGGTCGTTGGGCCGCATCCAGGCGAAGATCCGCGCCACCTCGGCGCCATCCAGCACGCCGCGCTGATAGGAGCGGCGCTTGGCGGCCTCGATGGTCTGCTCGTCGGCGAACAGGCTGGCGGGGCTTTCGAACTTGCTGTCCAGCAGGCTGACCAGGTAGGTGGCGCTGCGCACCCGGCGCAGCTGGTGCTTGGCCTGCAGGTGGCCCTGCAGCGCGGCCATGGTCAGGCCGCCGGCGCAGGCGCCCATCAGGTTGGGGTCGCGGTTGCCGCTGATGCTGCGGCAAGCGTTGAGCGCTTCTTCCAGGGCCTGCACGTAGCTCGACAGGCCCCATTCGCGGTGGCGCGGGTCGGGGTTGCGCCAGCTCACCATGAACACCTGCAGGCCGCTCTTGAGCATGTACTGGACAAAGCTGTTGGTCGAGCTGAGGTCGAAGATGTAGAACTTGTTGATCTGTGGCGGCACTACCAGCAGTGGCCGGGCGTGCTGCTTTTCGCTCATCGGCTTGTACTGGATCAGCTCCAGCAGCTCGTTGCGAAACACCACGGCGCCGGCGGTTGCAGCCAGATTGCCGCCCACTTCGAAGGCGCGCTCGTCGACCTGGCGTGGCAGGCCATCGTTGTGGCGCAGGTCATCGAGCAGGTGGGCCACGCCGCGCACCAGGCTCTGGCCACCGCTGTTGAACAGTTCCTTGACCGCCAGCGGGTTGAGCAGCGAGTTGCTCGGCGCCAGTGCATCGTTGATCAGGTTGAACAGGAAGTGCGCACGGGCCCGGTCATCATCGTCCAGGTGGCTTTCCTCGATCCACAGGCGGGTCTGCTTCTGCCAGGCCAGGTAGGCTTGCAGGCCGCGCCGGTAGAACGGGTTCTGGCTCCATGTCGGGTCGCTGAAGCGCGGATCCCGCGGGTTCGGCTGAAACGGTGTGTCACCCAGCATCACCCTGCCCAGCTGACCACCCAGGGCCAACAGGTGATGCGCGGTGTGCAGCGGATGACGCAGGCTTTGGCGGCTGACATTGCGCAGCGTGGAAATCAGGTCACGGCCGCGCAGTCCGAGGATGGCGTTCTGCACGTTCATGCTGGTGGCGGGAAGCGTTGTCGTTCCTTTGGCCGTTTTGTCTTTCATGGCAACACTCCCTCGTCCTGACCTGGTGCCTCATGACTAAACATATTCACTGATTTAGCAGGGTCTCTGTGGGAGCGGGTTCACCCGCGAACACCGGCGAAGCCGGTGCCATACACCGAGTTGGATTCTTCGCGGGTGAACCCGCTCCCACAGGGTCCCAAATCGCCTTCACACACCCGAAACCGGGCGAGGGTGCATGACAGCGCGCTGACGCTCTTGCTGAAGGAACTTCATGATGATCGGGGCGACGGCCTCGGCCCGGGTGATCAGGAACAGATGGCCGTCGTCGATAATGTGTAGCTGGGCATTGGGAATTCGCCAGGCCAGCAGGCGCATGTTGATCAGCGGGATCAACGGGTCGTCGTCGCCTGCCAGCACCAGGGTCGGCTGCTGGATCTTGTGCAGCCAATGGATGCTGGTCCAGCCAAGCCCGGCGAACAGCTGCCAGTAATAGCCCATCTTGCCGCCGGATCGCACCTTGGCGGCGTGCTGCATGGCCAGGTCCGGGTCACGCCGGAAGCCGCCGCCATAGATCGTCGGCGCAATGCGGATGACATGCGACGGCTGCACGTAGCGCCGCGGGCTGGCCATCATCCACAGCACCTTGGGCTTGCCCGGCACCATCACCGCACCGGCGGCAGTGGCGGCCAGCACCAGCTTCTTGCAGCGCTCGGGGTAGTCGTGGGCGAACTGCTGGGCCAGGGCGCCGCCCCACGACACGCCGATGGCATTGACCTGGCCGTAGTCGAGGTAGTCGAGCATGCGTGCCGTCAGCTTGGCCAACCCGGGGAAGCGGTAAGGGTGGCGCGGCGTGGACGAGCCGCCGACCCCGGGCACGTCAAAGGCGATGACTTCCAGGTCCGGGTCCAGCGCCTCGATGAACGGAAACACCAGCTCCAGGTTGGCGCCGATGCCGTTGAAGATCAGCAGCGGCGTCAGATGCGACTTGCCCGGGCGGACGGCGGTGCGGATGGACTGGTTGTCCAGCTCGACGGTCCTGAAGATATAGGGTTGCGGCATGCGCGTGACTCATGGGGTGAAATGAACACCGTGGCGCCCCGCAGGGGCCACGGCGCTGCAGCTCAACGCTCGTGAACGTAGGTGCCCGGGGATGCCTCGCCAGCGGCATAGGCACGGTTGCCCAGGCGGGTCGGTGCCTTTTTCAGCTCGCCGGCACGTTCGCCCAGCCAGCTTTGCCAGTGCAGCCACCAGGAGTTCGCATGCTTGGTAGCGTTTTCTTGCCAGGCCACCGGGTCACCCGGGCGATCGGCACCGGTCATGAAGCGCGCCTTGGGGTTGCCTGGCGGGTTGAGGATGCTCTGGATATGGCCGCTGTTGGACAGCACGAACTCGATCTTGCCGCCGAACAGGTGCGCCGAGCGGTAGCACGACTGCCACGGGGTGATGTGGTCGTTGGTGCCGGCAAGGCTGTAGATGTCGCATTTGACCTGTTTCAGGTCGATCGGGGTGCCGCAAACCTCCAGGGCGTCCGGGCGCGTCAGCGGGTTGCTCTTGAACATTTCGATCAGGTCGCCGTGGAAGGCGGCCGGCAGGCGCGTGGTGTCGTTGTTCCAGAACAGGATGTCGAACACCGGCGGCTCGTTGCCGAGCAGGTAGTTGTTGACCCAGTAGTTCCAGATCAGGTCGTTGGGGCGCATCCAGGCGAACACCTTGGCCATCTCGCTGCCTTCGAGCACGCCGGCCTGGTAGGAGTGGCGCTTGGCGGCCTCCAGGGTCTGCTCGTCGACGAACAGGGCGACCTGGTTGTCCATGGTGGTGTCCAGCACGCTGACCAGCAGGGTCAGGGCATTGACCTTGTTCTCGCCTAGCGCGGCATAGTGGCCGACCAATGCCGTGCAGGTGATGCCGCCGGAGCAGGCACCGAGCATGTTCAGGTCCTTGCTGCCGGTAATCGCCAGCACCGCGTCGACCGCCTCCTTGAGCGCATCGATATAGGTGGACAGGCCCCATTCGCGCTGGGCTTTGGTCGGGTTGCGCCAGCTGATGATGAAGGTCTGCTGCTGTGAGCGCAGGCAGTAGCGCGCCAGGCTCTTTTCCGGGCTCAGGTCGAATACGTAGAACTTGTTGATTTGCGGCGGCACCACCAGTAGCGGGCGGGCATGCACCTGCTCGGTGATGGGGCTGTACTGGATCAGCTCCAGCACATCGTTGCGGTACACCACGGCGCCTTCACTGGTGCCCAGGTTCTTGCCCACCTCGAAGGCGTCCATGTTCACCTGGCTGGGCATGCCGCCGTTGTTGACCAGGTCCTTGGCCAGGTTGGACAGGCCATCGAGCAGGCTCTTGCCGCCTGTTTCGAAAAAGCGTTTGACCGCTGCCGGGTTGGACAGGGTGTTGGTCGGCGCCATGGCTTCGGTCATCAGGTTGATGACGAACTGGCCACGGCTGATGTCCTGGGGCGAAAGGTCACTGCTGCCGATCCAGTCCTGCAGTTCCTTGCGCCAGGCCAGATAGGTTTGCAGGTAGCGGCGGTAAAGTGGGTTGTTGCTCCATGCCGGGTCATTGAAGCGACGGTCGTCGCTTTCCGGGGCAAGGCTGGATTTGCCCAGCAGCACGTTCTTCAGCTCCAGGCCAAAGTGGGCCACATGCTTGGCGCTGTGCAGCGGTTGGCGCACGGCCTGGCGCAGCACGGTGCGTGCCGAGCTCAACAGGTCCTTGCGACGGATACCGATGACCGGGTTCAGCCCCAGGGTGTTTTCCGAGGCCTGCCGCTGCAGCTCATCGTTGTTCTTGTTACTCATCTACGACGCTCCGTTGTCCTGAGACGAGTACCGGTTTCTGTGGCGGGTGCACAGTTCTGAGCCCGGTACTGCTACTCGGGTGACCAGTGATAAGGAACAGCGGTGCTGCGAGGGTTCTGGCTATCTGCAGTTTGATGCAGGGAACTTGCCACCCCCCATTGGTTACCCGACTTTCATGTAATGCGCAAGACAGCCCGTCACTGGGCTGTCTGTAAGGTATTCAAACAAATGAATTTAGAAAATGCGCTCTAAATCCTGAAGGCCTTGCGCTAGAGCATGAGTTTGACCACCGACTCGGCGGGGTCGCGGGATTTCCCGGCCTTGTGCAGTTCGTCGAGGTACTCGGCCCACAGCTGTTCCTGGCGCAGGCACAGCTGCTCGAGGTATTCCCAGGTGAACAGGCCGCTGTCATGGCCGTCGTCGAAGGTCAGTTTCAGTGCGTATTGCCCGGCAGGTTCCAGCCCGCTGAGGCCGACGTTGATCTTGCCGAACTGCAGGATGGGGTTGCCGTGGCCCTGGACCTCGGCGGAGGGGGAGTGCACGCGCAGGAATTCGGCGGGCAGGTGGTAGACCTCGCCGGGGGCGTAGGTGAGGCTGAGGGTTTTCGAGGCTTTGTGCAGGTTGATGGCGGTGGGCAGGCGGGCCATGGCTGGAATCTCTCGGGAGCTGATGGTGCAAGCTTCCAGCTTATGGAGGAGGGATTCAAGGGACATTGGGGCTGCTGCGCAGCCCTTTCGCGACACAAGGCCGCTCCCACAAGTTCAGCGCTGCATTGGAGGGCAACGCCCTACCTGTGGGAGCGGCCTTGCGTCGCGATGGGCCGCAAGGCGGCCCCCTGCGGTCTTACAGGATGTAACGCGACAGGTCTTCGTTCTGCGCCAGCTCACCCAGGTGGCTGTTCACGTACGCCGCGTCGATCTGGATCGGCGCTTCGTCATGGGTGCTGGCCAGGTCGCCAGCGCTGAACGACACCTCTTCGAGCAAACGCTCGAGCAGGGTGTGCAGGCGGCGGGCACCGATGTTCTCGGTCTTCTCGTTCACCTGGTAGGCAATCTCGGCCAGGCGCTTGATACCGTCGGCGAGGAACTCGATATTCAGGCCTTCGGTCTTGAGCAGGGCCTGGTACTGTTCGGTCAGCGACGCGTGCGGCTCCTGCAGGATGCGCTCGAAGTCTTCAGGGGTCAGGGCCTTGAGCTCCACACGGATCGGCAGGCGGCCTTGCAGTTCGGGCACCAGGTCGCTCGGCTTGCTCAGGTGGAACGCACCCGAGGCAATGAACAGGATGTGGTCGGTCTTGACCATGCCCAGCTTGGTGTTGACGGTGCAGCCTTCAATCAGCGGCAGCAGGTCGCGCTGCACGCCTTCACGGGACACGTCGGCGCCGCCAACGTTGCCGCGCTTGGCAACCTTGTCGATTTCGTCGATGAACACGATGCCGTGCTGCTCGACAGCTTCCAGGGCCTTGGCCTTGAGTTCTTCCTCGTTGACCAGGCGGCTCGCTTCTTCATCGCGAACCATCTTCAGCGCCTCTTTGACCTTCAGCTTGCGCGCCTTGCGCTTGCCTTTGCCCATGTTGGCGAACAGGCTCTGCAGCTGGTTGGTCATTTCTTCCATGCCGGGCGGCGCGGCAATTTCGACGCCCACGGCATCGGCCACTTCGATCTCGATTTCCTTGTCGTCCAGCTGGCCTTCGCGCAGGCGCTTGCGGAACAGCTGGCGGGTGTTGGAATCGGTGCTGGTCTGCGCGGCTTCTTCGGCGAAGCTGCTGACCCGCGCCTGCGGCAGCAGGGCATCGAGGATGCGGTCTTCGGCGGCGTCTTCGGCGCGGTGGCGCACGCGGATGATCTCTTGCTCACGCAGCATCTTCAGCGCGGCATCGGCCAGGTCGCGGATGATCGACTCGACGTCGCGGCCCACGTAGCCCACTTCGGTGAACTTGGTGGCTTCGACCTTGAGGAACGGCGCGTTGGCCAGCTTGGCCAGGCGGCGGGCGATTTCGGTCTTGCCGACGCCGGTTGGGCCGATCATCAGGATGTTCTTCGGGGTCACTTCGGCGCGCAGCTCGGCGGGGAGCTGCATGCGCCGCCAGCGGTTGCGCAGGGCGATTGCCACGGCGCGCTTGGCGTCGTCCTGGCCGATGATGTGGCGGTTGAGTTCGTGGACGATCTCGCGGGGGGTCATGGACATGATCAATAGGGTCCTCGGGCAGAATGATTCAGCGTGGAAAAGCCCCATCACCGGGATGGAGCGCCAGAACAGCTGATCAGTCGGCCAGGTCCTGCTCCTCGATGGTCAGGTTGTGGTTGGTGAACACGCAGATGTCGCCGGCGATGTTCAGGGCGGTCTCGGCGATTTCACGGGCCGAGAGGTCGGTCTTGTTCAGCAGGGCGCGTGCTGCGGCCTGGGCGTAGGCGCCGCCGGAACCCATGGCGATCAGACCGTCTTCGGGTTCGACCACATCGCCGTTGCCGGTGATGATCAGGGAGGCGTCCTTGTTGGCCACGGCCAGCATGGCTTCCAGGCGGCTCAGGGAGCGGTCGGTACGCCATTCCTTGGCCAGCTCGACGGCGGCGCGGACCAGGTGGCCCTGATGTTTTTCAAGTTGGCCTTCAAAGCGCTCGAAAAGGGTGAACGCATCGGCGGTGGCGCCGGCGAAGCCCGCGATGACCTGGCCGTGGTACAGGCGGCGCACCTTCTTGGCGTTGCCTTTCATCACGGTGTTGCCGAGGGATACCTGGCCGTCGCCGCCCATGACGACTTTGCCGTTACGGCGGACAGAAACGATGGTGGTCAAGGGGAGAGTCTCCACGCAGCGGGGCGAAAGTGCCTGATGCAGACTCATATGGGGGTGGGGGGAAGGATTTCAACCGTGGGGGATGAATGGTCGCGCATGACAGGGGGAACCCTGCAAGGGCATTCGCGGGCACGCCCGCTCCCACAGGATTACCACATGCCTTGGAATAGTGGTGATCCTGTGGGAGCGGGCGTGCCCGCGAAGAGCTTCACTCAGGCCTCGTGGCAGACATGCCCATCGACCAAGGTATAACGCACCGCACCCGGCAGGCAGTGGCCGATGAACGGGCAGTTCTCACCGCGGGAGAACCACTGCTCGCCGGCCACGGTCGAGGCTTGCGGGTCGAACAGCACCAGGTCGGCCGCGCCTCCCACTTTCAGCTCGCCGGCCGGCAGGCGCAGGGCCACCGCCGGGCCGCTGCTCAGGCGGGCTAGCAAGGTTGGCAGGTCGAGCAGGCCGTCCTGCACCAGGGTCATGGCCAGCGGCAACAGTAGTTCGACACTGCTGATGCCCGGCTCGGTGGCGCCGAACGGGGCCAGCTTGGCGTCGCGCTCGTGTGGCTGGTGATGGCTGGAGATCGCCTGGATCACGCCCGACTTCACCGCCGCACGCAGGCCGTCACGGTCGGCGGCGGTGCGCAGCGGTGGCTGCACGTGGTACAGGCTGGAGAACTCACGCAGCGACTCGTCGGTAAGGATCAGTTGGTACAGCGCCACATCGGCGGTCACCGGCAGGCCAAGCTGCTGGGCCTGCTCGATCAGCCGCGCGCCACGGGCGCTGGTGATCTGGGTGAAGTGAGCACGCACGCCGGTCTGTTCCACCAGCAGCAGATTGCGCGCCAGGGCCACGGTCTCGGCGGTTTCCGGAATGCCCGGCAGGCCGAGGAAGCTGGCCATGGCACCTTCGTGAGCCAGGCCGCCTTGGGCCAGGTCGCGGTCCTGGGAATGGAACACCACGGTCAGGTCGAAGGTGGCGGCGTATTCCAGGGCGCGGGCCAGGGTACGGTTGTTGGGGATTTCCTTCAGGCCATTGCCGAAGGCCACGCAGCCGGTGTCGCGCAGTGCCACCAGCTCGGCCAGTTGCTCGCCTTCCAGGCCCTTGGTCAGGGCGCCGATCGGGTAGACCTTGCTGTTGGCGGCCTCGCGGGCGCGGTCAAGGATAAGCTCGGCCACGGCCGAGGTGTCCAGCACCGGCTTGGTCTGCGGCGGGCAGCACAGGCTGGTGACACCGCCGGCGACGGCGGCGCGGGTTTCACTGGCGATGTTGCCTTTGCGGCTGTAGCCCGGCTCGCGCAGGGACACGCCGAGGTCGACCAGGCCGGGTGCGGCGACCAGGCCATCAGCCTGGATCGTGCGGCTGGCGCTGAAGCCGGCCGGGGCTGCACCGATGGCGGCAATGCGGCCGCCGTCCAAGTGCAGGTCGGTGACCTGGTCCAGGCCGCTGTTCGGGTCGATGACCCGGGCGCCGAGAATACTGATGGTCACTGGGCGTTCTCCTGGTCGAATTGACGTTGCACGTTCTGCCCGCTCATGGCCATGGACAGCACGGCCATGCGCACGGCGATGCCGTAGGTGACCTGGTTGAGGATCACCGAGTGCTTGCCGTCGGCCACCGCCGACTCGATTTCCACGCCACGGTTGATCGGGCCCGGGTGCATGACGATGGCGTCGGGCTTGGCGCCGGCCAGGCGCGCGGTGGTCAGGCCGAACAGGCGGTAGAACTCGCCTTCGCTGGGCAGCAGGCCGCCGGCCATGCGCTCACGCTGCAGGCGCAGCATGATCACCACGTCGACGTCCTTCAGGCCTTCGGCGAGGTCCGTGTAGACCTTCACGCCGTACTGCTCGATACCGATCGGGATCAGGGTTTTCGGGCCGATCACGCGGATGTCCGGGCAGCCCAGCGCTTTGAGCGCCAGCATGTCGGAGCGGGCTACGCGCGAGTGCAGGATGTCGCCGACGATGGCCACCGACAGGTTCTCGAAGCTGCCCTTGTGGCGGCGGATGGTGAGCATGTCGAGCATGCCCTGGGTCGGGTGCGCGTGGCGGCCGTCACCGCCGTTGATCACGGCAACTTCCGGGCACACATGCTCGGCGATGAAGTGCGCAGCCCCGGAGTCGGAGTGGCGCACCACGAACATGTCGGCGGCCATGGCTTCGAGGTTGCGCAGGGTATCGAACAGGGTTTCGCCCTTGCTGGTCGAGGAGGTCGACACGTTCAGGCTGATCACGTCGGCCGACAGGCGTTGGGCCGCCAGTTCGAACGTGGTACGGGTACGGGTGGAGTTCTCGAAGAACACGTTGCACACAGTCTTGCCGCGCAGCAACGGGACCTTCTTCACGGCCCGGGCACCGACTTCCAGGAAGGAGTCGGCGGTGTCGAGGATCTCGGTGAGCAGTTCGCGGGGCAAACCGTCGAGCGAGAGGAAGTGGCGCAGCTGGCCCTGATCATTGAGCTGCAGCGGGCGCTTGGCGTCGATTGGCGTCATCGCGGGGGACTCTTAAAGGGCGGAAGCGGAGGCGAGGTCCTGGCGCTCGAGGGCGAGCGGTGCGGGTCCGGTCAATTTTACCCGTTCATGGGGGGGCAGCGACAGGGTGGCGCCGAGTACATTCGGGCGGATTGGCAGTTCGCCGGCATCCAGGTCCAGCAAGCAGACCAGGGTGACGCTGGCCGGGCGGCCATAATCGAACAGTTCGTTGAGCGCGGCGCGTACCGTGCGGCCGCTCATCAGCACGTCATCCACCAGCACCAGGTGCTGGCCCTCGACCTCGAACGGCAGTTCGGACGGGCGCACTTGCGGGTGCAGGCCGTTCTGGCTGAAGTCGTCGCGATAGAACGACACGTCCAGAGTGCCCATGGGGCTGGTGTCGCCCATGGCTTCCTGCAGGGCCTGGGCAACCCAGACGCCGCCGGTGCGGATGCCGATGTAGCGCGGTTCGTTAATTGCCCGGCGCGCCAGGTGGGCACGAAGGTCGACAGCCATCTGCCGAATCAGGTCGGCGGGATTGGGTAGGCTCATTGCGGGCTCCTCGGAAGGGTGCGCCGGGCGGGGCCGGCGGCAAAGATGATCAGGTATTGGCCTCCAGCCAGCCTTGCAGCAACAGGGCGGCGGCGATGGCATCGACCGGGTTGTCGCGGTAGCTGCCGCGCTGGCCGCCACGGGCCATGCGCTCGCCCTTGGCCTCGAAGGTGGTCAGGCGTTCGTCGTGGGTGTGCACGGGCAGGTTGAAGCGGCCGTTCAGGCGGCGGGCGAACTTTTCTGCGCGGGCGCTCATTTCGCTGGGGGTGCCGTCCATGTTCAGCGGCAGGCCGACGACGATGGCGTCGGGCTTCCATTCGGCAATCAGCTTTTCCACTTGGGCCCAGTCCGGCACGCCGTTCTGTGCCTTCAGGGTGCAAAGCTCGCGGGCCTGGCCGGTAACCACCTGGCCGACGGCTACGCCGATCTGTTTGCTGCCGTAGTCGAAGCCCAGCAGCAGACGCAATTCCGGGTGCAGTTCGGCCATCAGGCGTGGCCCGCCTGGCTGGTCAGCAGGTTCAGGTTGATCCCCAGGCTGGCGGCGGCGGCTTCCAGGCGCAGGTCGCTGGTCAGGCCGAAGATGATTTCCGGGTCGAACGGGCAGTTGAGCCAGGCGTTGTCGGCAAGCTCCGCTTCCAGTTGGCCCGCTTCCCAGCCGGCATAGCCCAGGGTGATCAGGCTCTGTTTCGGGCCTACCCCGGCGGCGATGGCAAGCAATATATCCTGCGAGGTGGTCAGCGACAGCCCATCCAGCGCCACGGTGGCCTGGAAACTGCATTCGCTGCTGTGCAGCACGAAGCCACGGTCGGTCTGTACCGGGCCACCTTGGTAGATCGGCACCTGCAAGGTGCTGGCCGGTGGCATTTCGTCCGGGCGCAGCTGCTCGAGGATGTCGGCCAGGTTCAGCTCCTGCGGCCGGTTGACCACCAGGCCCATGGCGCCATGGGCGTTGTGCTCGACGATGTACGTGAGGGTCTGGGCGAAGTTCGGATCGGCCATGTGTGGCATGGCGATCAGGAACTGATGCTTGAGGTAGCTCGGCGTGAGGGTTTTCATGGGGGATAGTGTGGCGCCAGGTGGCGAGGCTGACAAGGTGCGTAACGAGGCTTGCGCGTTCCCTGTGGGAGCGGGTTTACCCGCGAATGCGCCAGATCAGGCAATGATGTCGCTTAGTCGGACGCTTTCGCGGGTAAACCTGCTCCCACAGGGACCGCGTAATGCCGCAGGTCAGTTACTGGACAAACGGTCCCCACGGGCAAAGCGCCAGGTGCGGATGATCTCCAGCCGGTCAAACTCGGCCAGGTCCCCGGTAAACGGCGCAAACGGCGCCGCCAGCCGCACGATGCGCTGCGCCGCCTGGTCAAGCACCGGTTGCCCGGACGACTCCAGCACCAGTACCTCGTACAACGAGCCATCGCGGTTGATCGACACCATCATGCGCAGGTTGCCGTAGATCTGTTGCCGGCGCGCTTCATCGGGGTAGTTCAGGTTGCCCACCCGCTCGACCTTCTTGCGCCACTCTTCCTTGTACCAGGCCCCCTTGTCGCGCATGGTCGAGGCGGCATTGAGCCGGTGGATGCGCGGGCGCTTGGCGTACATCTGCTGCTCGTTGGACAGCTCCGCCTCCAGGCTGGCGATCTGGCTGGACAACTGTGAGCTGTCGAAGTCCGGTGCCGGGGCTGCCGGCTTGGGCTGCGGTTTGCTTTCCCTGGGTTTGGGCTCGACCTTCTGCGGCTTGGGCGCCGTGGTCACTACCGCCGACTTCTGCGGGACAGGGGGCGGTACCACCTCGGGCTTCGCGGCGGGTGGCGGGGTGATCTTGTTGATCTTGCTGTCCTGGAACGGTGCCAGTTCGGTGGTCTTGGGTACCGCTTTCTTGTCCAGGGTGCCGCTGCCCTGCTGGTTGTCCTGGGCCTGGAAATCGGCTTTCTCCGGCGGTTTCTCGCTCTTGAAGGTGGCCAGGGTGATGTCCATGGTGTGGCGGATTTCGGCAGGCTTGACCACGCTGAAGCCGACGCCGAGGATCAGCGCCAGGTGCACCAGGGCAGCCAGGAACAGGGTAAAGCCGAGCCGGTCCACCGGGCGAACACGGGGGGGCAGCAGGTCGGCGGGGATGTCAGCGGGCAGCGTCATCGGGTTTCCAGCAACCGCAGGGCGGGGCAGCAGGCCAGGCTAAAAGGACCCGCATCATACCCCACTCTGGGTTGTTGCCGTGCGTCGGCGGTCAGCGCGCCTTCAGCTGGCGATCAATGGCATCCATCAATTGCCCGCCGATATCGGTGTTGTAGGCGGCATCGATCTCGCGGATGCAGGTGGGGCTGGTGACGTTGATTTCGGTGAGGTAGTCGCCGATCACGTCCAGGCCCACGAACATCAGGCCCTTCTCGCGCAGGGTCGGGCCGACCTGGGCGGCGATCCAGCGGTCGCGGTCGGTCAGCGGGCGTGCTTCGCCACGGCCGCCGGCGGCCAGGTTGCCACGGGTCTCGCCGCTGGCCGGGATACGCGCCAGGCAGTAGTCCACCGGCTCGCCGTCGATCATCAGGATGCGTTTGTCGCCGTCGACGATCTGCGGCAGGTAGGCCTGCGCCATGATCTGCTGGTTGCCGTGCTGGGTCAGGGTTTCCAGGATCACCGACAGGTTCGGGTCGTCCTTGCGGTGGCGGAACACCGAGGCGCCGCCCATGCCGTCCAGCGGCTTGAGGATTACGTCACCACGGCTGTCGGCGAACTCGCGCAGGATGTCGACACGGCGGCTGACCAGGGTAGGCGCCATGCACTGCGGGAACTGGGTGGCGAACAGTTTTTCGTTACAGTCGCGCAGGCTCTGCGGGCGGTTGACCACCAGCACGCCTTCGCGCTCGGCCTGCTCCAGCAGGTAGGTGCTGTAGACGAACTCCATGTCGAAGGGCGGGTCCTTGCGCATCAGGATCACGTCCAGCTCGGCCAGCGCGCTGTCCTGCTCCTCGCCCAGCTCGAACCAGCGGGCCGGGTCGGCGAACACTTTCAGCGGGCGCATCTGCGCACGGGCCTGGCCGGCGCCCAGGTACATATCGCGCTGTTCCATGTAGAACAGGCTCCAGCCGCGTGCCTGGGCGGCCAGCAGCATGGCCAGCGAGCTGTCCTTCTTGTAGGAGATGGACGCGATGGGGTCCATGACAATGCCGAGGCGAACGCTCATGGGGTGGTTCCTCTTGGCGGCACGTGGCCGCGATGGATCGAAAGAAAAGTGGCTCAGGGTGGCGCCGTGAACGCCGCCGGTCAAGGGGCGCCGCAGATGGAACGGCCACCCGGAGTGTGCTAAAAATGCCAGTCATAGCGCTATACAACAGGCCTTTGGGGCTGCGCAGCAGCTCCAGGAATTCGGCATAAGCAGCGACGGTAGCCCAAGTGATGGAACAACCCCTGAAGGTGATGGTGATCGACGACTCGCGCACGATCCGCCGCACCGCACAGATGTTGCTCGGTGAAGCGGGCTGCGAGGTGATCACCGCCAGCGATGGCTTCGATGCGCTGGCCAAGATCGTCGACCACCAGCCCAGCATCATCTTCGTCGATGTGTTGATGCCGCGCCTGGACGGCTACCAGACCTGCGCGGTGATCAAGCACAACAGTGCCTTCAAGGACACCCCGGTCATTCTGCTTTCGTCACGTGACGGCCTGTTCGACAAGGCCCGCGGCCGGGTGGTCGGCTCCGACCAGTTCCTGACCAAACCGTTCAGCAAGGAAGAACTGCTCGACGCGATCCGCGCCCACGTGCCCGGTTTTGCCGCAGCCCAACAACACGCACCCTGACCGCGCCCCGCCATGGCACGGTCTTTCTTTCCTGATGGGGAACCAGCATGGCCCGAGTTCTGATTGTCGACGACTCGCCGACAGAGATGTACCGATTGACCGAATGGCTGGAAAAGCACGGCTACCAGGTGCTCAAGGCCAACAACGGTGCCGATGGCGTGGCCTTGGCACGGCAGGACAAGCCCGACGCGGTGTTGATGGACATCGTGATGCCCGGCATGAACGGCTTCCAGGCAACCCGTCAGCTCAGCAAGGACCCGGAAACCAGCACCATCCCGGTGATCGTGGTCACCACCAAGGACCAGGAAACCGACCGTATCTGGGCCACGCGCCAGGGCGCTCGTGACTTCCTGACCAAGCCGGTGGAAGAGGACGCGCTGATCGCCAAGCTCAAAGAAGTGCTCGGGGCTTGACCACCCGCCCGCAGGGCGCGTCGCTGACCGCCTTCGAGTTGTTGCTGGACATCGACCGGCGCTGCCGCCTGCTGGTCGCCGACCAGCCACCGCAGGACAACCGCCTGCAACAGTGGAGCGGCATCGGCTTCCGCATAGCCGGGCAATGGTTCGTCGCGCCCATGGGCGAGGTTGCCGAGGTGCTGCGCGAACCGCGCAGCAGCCGCGTCCCCGGCGTGCAGCCGTGGGTGTGCGGGGTAGCCAACCTGCGCGGGCGGCTGTTACCGGTGATGGACCTGAGCAGTTTCTTCGGCCTGGGCCACGCCGCCCCGGGCAAGCAGCGGCGGGTGCTGGTGCTGGATCACGAGGACCTGTTCGTCGGCCTGCTGGTGGACGAGGTGCTGGGCCTGCAGCACTTTGCCCTCGACAGCCTGCAACTGTCGCCGCCACAGCCCCTGATCCGCGCGGCTGCACCTTTCGTGCAGGGGCATTTCCCGCGTGAACGCAACTGGGCGATCTTCAGCCCCTTCGCCCTGGCCCAGGCGCCGGGCTTTCTCGATGTGGCGTTATAGGACCTGCGAACGTGAACAAGCCTGCCACCCCCGTCACCACCGTGACCCCACGTACCCGCAGCATCGCGCAGATCACCGTGCTGTTCCTGATCCTGATCCTGTCGATCATTCTGCTGTTCGCCAACTTTGCCTACCTGAACACCCAGTCCAACTACGACAAGCAGTACATCGGCCACGCCGGCGAACTGCGGGTGCTGTCGCAGCGCATCGCCAAGAACGCCACCGAAGCCGCCACCGGCAAGGCCTTGGCCTTCAAGCTGCTGTCGGACGCGCGCAACGATTTCGAACGGCGCTGGGGCTACTTGCGTGAAGGTGACAAGTCCACCGGCCTGCCACCTGCGCCGCCCATGGTGCGTGACGAGATGGAAGCGGTACGCCGCGACTGGGAAAACCTGCGCAAGAACACCGACACCATCCTGGCCAGCGAGCAGACCGTGCTGTCGCTGCACCAGGTGGCGGCGACCCTGGCCGAGACCGTGCCGCAGTTGCAGGTGGAATACGAGAAAGTGGTCGAAATCCTGCTGCAGAGTGGCGCCCCGGCCAGCCAGGTGGCGGTGGCCCAGCGCCAGTTGCTGCTGGCCGAACGCATTCTCGGCTCGGTCAACACCGTGCTGGCCGGTGACGATGCCGCGGCCCAGGCGGCGGATGCCTTCGGCCGCGATGCCGGGCGCTTCGGCCAGGTGCTCGAGGGCATGCTCAGTGGCAACGCGGCGATCCAGGTGACCCGTGTCGAGGACGCCGATGCCCGTGCGCGCCTGGCTGAAATTGCCGAGCTGTTCCAGTTCGTTGCCGGCTCGGTGGATGAAATCCTCGAAACCTCGCCGGAACTGTTCCGCGTGCGCGAGGCTGCGGGCAACATCTTCAGCCTGTCGCAAACCCTGCTCGACGAGGCCTCGCACCTGGCCAACGGTTTCGAGAACCTGGCTGGCGGGCGCACGCTCGACACCGTCGGCGGCTATGTCCTGGGCCTTCTGGCGCTGGCTTCGATCATCCTCATCGGCCTGGTCATGGTACGCACCACCAACCGCCAGCTGCGTGAGACGGCGGAAAAGAACGAACGCAACCAGCAGGCGATCATGCGCCTGCTCGACGAAATCGAAGAGCTGGCTGACGGCGACCTGACCGTGACCGTATCGGTGACCGAAGACTTCACCGGCGCCATTGCCGACTCGATCAACTATTCCGTGGACCAATTACGCGACCTGGTCGCCACCATCAACCACAGTGCCGTGCAGGTCGCTGCCGCCGTGCAGGACACACAGAACACCGCACGCCAGCTGGCCAAGGCCTCGGAGCACCAGGCCGAGCAGATCAGCGAGGCTTCCGAGGCGGTTGGCGACATGGTCGAATCGATCGACCGGGTTTCGGCGCATGCCTACGAGTCGGCCAAGGTGGCCGAGCGCTCGGTGGCGATCGCCAACAAGGGCAACGAGGTGGTGCACAACACCATCAACGGCATGGACAACATTCGCGAACAGATCCAGGACACCGCCAAACGGATCAAGCGCCTCGGTGAGTCCTCCCAGGAAATCGGCGATATCGTCAGCCTGATCGACGACATTGCCGACCAGACCAACATCCTCGCCCTCAACGCGGCGATTCAGGCCTCGCTGGCCGGCGAGGCCGGCCGTGGGTTCGCCGTGGTCGCCGACGAAGTGCAGCGCCTGGCCGAACGCTCGTCCTCGGCCACCCGGCAGATCGAAGCGCTGGTGCGCACCATCCAGGCCGACACCAACGAGGCGGTGATATCCATGGAGCAGACCACCGCCGAGGTGGTGCGAGGTGCCCGCCTGGCCCAGGATGCCGGGGTGGCGCTGGCCGAGATCGAAGGCGTATCGCAGAACCTCGCCGACCTTATCCACAGCATCTCCGATGCCGCCCAGCTGCAGACTTCGTCTGCCGGGCAGATCTCCCACACCATGGCGGTCATCCAGCAGATTACCGCGCAGACCTCCGCCGGCTCCGGCGCCACTGCCGACAGCATCCGCCACCTGGCACGCATGGCCAGCGAGATGCGCCGTTCGGTGTCCGGGTTCACCCTGCCACCACCAGCAGAGCCCAAGTGAATAGCCCTACTGAAGAGTAGCGCCGAGGAGTGCCCATGGCTGTAGCAGCTGTAAGCCCCGAGCGCCACGACACCGTGGCGCTGGCCTGGACCAAAGCCGCCATCCTTGACTGCCTGGGCCAGGCGCGCCAGGCGCTGGAGCGCTTTGCCGGCGAGCCTGGCGACCTGTCGATGATGGCGTTCGTGGTCGACAACCTCCACCAGGTGCACGGCTGCCTGCGCATGCTCGAACTGCGCGGTGCCACGCGCCTGGCTGAAGAACTGGAGCTGTTCGCCAAGGCCCTGGCCGATGGTCAGGTCAGCCCCCGCGGTGATTGCCTGGGCGCGTTGTTCCGCGGCCTGGAGCAATTGCCATCGTATCTGGAGCGCCTGCGCGGCGCCCGCCACGACCTGCCACTGGTGATGCTGCCGCTGCTCAACCAGCTGCGTGCCTGCCGTGGCGAGGAGCCGTTGGCCCAGGCCAGCCTGATCAGCGGCGCCACACAACGCTTTGCCGGTGCCGACGACCTGGCCAACCTCGACCTGTCGCTGGGCAACTGGCGCGACCAGCTGCAGGCAGGGCCGGGCCGCGATGCCCTGCGCTCGGTGGTGACCGCGCTGTGCGACGACCTGATGCGCATCAAGGAGCGCCTGGACCAGTTCGTGCGTGGCGATCGCCAGCACAGCGAGCAGCTCGATGCCCTGCTGGCACCGCTGCGCCACGTGGCCGACACCCTGGCGGTGCTTGGCTTCCAGCAGCCACGCCGGGTGATCATCGACCAGGTGCTGGCGCTGCAGGCCCTGGCCCAGGGCGAGCGGGCCGTGGACGACGCGGTGTTGATGGATGTAGCGGGGGCCCTGCTGTACGTGGAGGCCACGCTCAATGGCATGGTTGGCCCGCTGGAGGAAAACGGCCAGGGCGGCCTGCCGGGCTCGGACCTGGCCGAAATCCGCCAGCTGGTGTTGAACGAGTCGCTGAATGTGCTGCAGCAGGCCAAGGACCTGATCGGCGATTGCCTGGAATCCGGCTGGCCTCGGCAACGCCTGCAACCTTTGCCAGGGCTGTTGCAGCAGATTCGTGGTGCACTGGCGATGTTGATGCTGCCGACCGTGGCCGAGCTGTTTGCCGGTTGCGCCAGCTATGTGCAGCGGTGGCTGCAGCACCTGGAGGTGGAGCCGCCAGCCGATGAGCTGACGCACTTGGCCGAGGCCCTGAGCGCCGCCGAATGCTACCTGCAATGGCGGGTGGCGGACCCATTGGCGGATGGCCAGCCCTTCATCGACATGGCGCGCGCCAGCCTGGCGACACTGGGTGTGCACTGCGCGATGGTCGAGGCCACCGCAGGCCAGGATGGCAGCGCTGATGGCATCGATGACGAGCTGCGTGAAGTGTTTCTCGACGAGGCCGGTGAACTGCTGCCGGAAATCGAGCGCCACTGGTTGCGCTGGCGTGCCGACAACCAGCAGCGCGAGGCACTGGGAGAAGTACGCCGCGCCTTGCATACGCTCAAGGGCAGCGGCCGCATGGTGCATGCCGAGGCGGTGGCCGAGCTGGCCTGGGGCGCAGAACACCTGCTGAACCGGGTACTCGAGGGCCGCAGCGTGCTCAGCCCGGAAGGCGTGGTGGCCCTGCAGCAGGTATTCGTCTACCTGCCCGACCTGCTGGCCGACTTTGCCGCAGGCCAGTTACCGCAACTGACGGAAATCGAGCAACTGGCCGGGCACCTGCATGCCCTGGCCGAAAACGATGCCCCGGTGGCGGCCGACATCGACGGCCTCGATCCGCAACTGCTCGAGATTTTCCGCAGCGAGGCGCAGGGCCACCTGGCCAGCCTGGATGCTTTCCTGCAGGGCGCCGACGGCCACGATACGCAGGTCAGCGATGGCCTGCAGCGCGCCCTGCATACGCTCAAGGGCAGTGCCGCCATGGCCGGGGTGATGCCGGTCGCCGAACTGGCCACCGCCTTCGACCGCCTGGCTCGTGAATACAAGGGCCACCAACTGCCCCTGCAAATGGCCGAGATCGAATGGCTGGAAGCTGCGCGCTCGCTGTTCCACCTGGGCCTGGCGCAACTCGACAGCACGCCGTTGGCAGCCATCCCCGGCGCCGCGGAACTGATCGAGCAGGTCGGCCAGGCGGTTGACGGGCACCTGGCCAGCTTGCATGACGACCCGCAGCATGGGCGGCGCAGCAAGCGCGACCCGCAATCGATTGCCAGTTTCCTGGCCCAGGCCATGGATATCCTGCTTGATGCCGAGTCGTTGCTGTCGCGCTGGCAGGAACAGCCCGGCCAGCGCGATGCGCTGGACACCCTGCTCGACGAACTGACTACCCTGGGCCACGCTGCGCATCTGGCCGACCTGTGGCAGATGGATGACGTGTGCGAGGCCTTGCTCGACTTGTACGGCGCCGTGGAGGAGGGCAGCCTGCCCGCCGATGCACGGTTCTTCGCCCACGTGCAGCGGGCCCATGAAGCACTGCTGGACATGCTCGACGAAGTGGCGGCCGGGCAGGACATCCCGCCAAGGCCAGAGCTGGTCGACAGCCTGCGCCACCTGCTTGGCCAGGCCCTGGCACCGGAGGCCACTGGCCTGGTGGGCATCGACACGGTCACGCCGTTGCATCCGGACATGGACCTGGCCGATACCCTTGGCCTCGGGCCTGCGCACAACCCTTTGCTGCCAGCTGTGGCCGAGCCGCTGGTCGAAGAGCCGGAAAGCCCAGGCGAAGAGCTGCTGGAAGTCTTCCTCGAAGAAAGCTCGGACATCGTCGAGAGTGCCGCCGCTGCCCTGGCGCGCTGGCAGGCTGACCCGCGCAGCAGTGTCGAGGTGGACAACCTGATGCGCGACCTGCACACCCTGAAGGGTGTGGCGCGCATGGTCGAAATTGCGCCGATCGGCGACCTGGCCCACGAGCTGGAGTTTCTCTACGAACTGCTGGCCGCAGGCCGTATGCCACCGAGCGCGCCACTGTTCGCCTTGCTGCAGAACTGCCATGACCGCCTGGCGCATATGCTCGATGCCGTGCGCCTGGGGCAACCGCTGCATGCTGCCACCGCGCTGATCGACTACATCCGCAACTTCAGCTTCTCGGCCCTGGCCGACAGCGCTGCCGGCCAGGGGCCGGTCGAGGCCGCGACCAGTGAGGCGCCGGCGGTGGCTCCGGAGCGGGCACCAGGTGATATGGTCAAGGTCGATGCCGAGCTGCTCGACGACCTGGGCAACCTGGCCGGTGAGCACTCGATCATCCGCGGGCGCATCGAGCAGCAGGTGAACGATGCGCAGTTCACCCTCAACGAGATGGAAACCACCCTCGAGCGCATGCGCGACCAGTTGCTGCGCCTGGATATCGAGACCCAAGGGCGGATGTCCAGCCGGCAGCAGTTCGAAGGCGATGCCTATGACGACTTCGACCCGCTGGAAATGGACCGCCACTCGCAACTGCAGCAGCTGTCGCGGGCCTTGTTCGAGTCCGCCTCGGACTTGCTCGACCTCAAGGAAACCCTGGCACAGCGCGCCCAGGAAGCCCACAGCCTGCTGCAGCAGCAAGCGCGGGTGAACAGCCAGTTGCAGGAAGGCCTGACCGCTACTCTGATGGTACCCTTCGAGCGCCTGGTGCCGCGCTTGCAGCGTGTGGTACGGCAGGTGGCCAGCGAGCTGGGCAAGCAGGTGGAGCTGGTGGTCGGCAATGCCGAGGGTGAACTCGACCGCAGCGTGCTCGAACGTATGGTGGCGCCGCTGGAGCACATGCTGCGCAACGCCGTCGACCATGGCCTGGAAAGCCGCGAAATGCGCCTGGCCGCGGGCAAGCCGGAGCAGGGCACCATTCACCTGAATCTGCTGCACGAAGGCGCGGATATCGTTATCGAAATGACCGACGACGGTGCCGGCGTGCCACTGGAAGCGGTGCGCCGCAAGGCCATCAAGCGCGGCCTGCTGGACCCGCAGGCGCAATTGAGCGATCACGAGATCCTTCAGTTCATTCTGCGCCCGGGCTTTTCCACTGCCGAGAAGATCACCCAGATTTCCGGGCGTGGCCTGGGCATGGACGTGGTGCACGAGGAGGTCAAGCAGCTGGGTGGCTCGATGAGTATCGAGTCGGCCCAAGGCAAGGGGGCGCGCTTCCTGATCCGCCTGCCGTTCACCGTGTCGGTCAACCGTGCGCTGATGGTGCACCTGGGTGAAGAGCAGTACGCCATTCCGTTGAACACCATCGAGGGCATCGTCCGCGTGCCGCCGGCAGAACTGGCGGCGTGCTACCAGCTGGACGCCCCACGCTATGTGTACACCGGCCACGAATACGAGCTGCGCTACCTGGGTGAGCTGCTGCAGGGCATGCCACGCCCGGCATTGCTCGGGCAGAGCGTGCCTCTGCCAGTGCTGCTGGTGCATTCCCAGGAGCAATCGTTCGCCATCCAGGCCGATAGCCTGTCGCCCAGCCGCGAGATCGTGGTGAAGAGCCTGGGGCCGCAGTTTGCCGCAGTTGCCGGGTTGTCGGGGGCAACGCTGTTGGGCGATGGTCGGGTGGTACTGATTCTTGACCTGCTGGGCCAGTTGCGTGGCCAGCAGCGGCGCCTGGCGCGCCTGCCGGGTGGCGGTGCGGCTCGGCGCCAGGTGTTCGGCCCTGCGCCACGGCGGGCGTTGCTGGTAATGGTGGTGGACGATTCGGTGACTGTGCGCAAGGTCACCAGCCGCCTGTTGGAACGCCACGGCATGAGTGTGCTGACGGCCAAGGACGGGGTCGATGCAATGGCCCTGCTGGAAGAACACCGCCCCGATGTGTTGCTGCTGGACATCGAGATGCCGCGCATGGACGGCTTCGAGGTGGCCACACGTATCCGCCGTGACGAGCGTCTGAAAGACTTGCCGATCATAATGATTACTTCGCGCACCGGGCAGAAGCACCGCGACCGCGCCATGGCCATCGGCGTCAACGAATACCTGGGCAAGCCGTATCAGGAGTCGGTCCTGTTGCAGAGCATTGCCCACTGGAGCCAGACCCATGCTTGAACTGATCGCCGGCCAACGCAGCAGCCTGACCGGGCTTTTGCTGCCGTTGGGTGACCGTACCCTGGTGTTGCCCAACGTGGCGGTGGCCGAGTTGAGTGGCCAGCGCAATGTGGTGTGCCAACGCGGCGAGCCGGCCTGGCACCTGGGCTGGATCGACTGGCGCCAGCAGCGCCTGCCGCTGATCGGCTTCGAAGCCGCGTGCGGTGGCGAGACACCCTGCGGCGAGCGGGCACGCGTGGTGGTGCTCAATGCCTTGGGTGATACCGGTCTGCGCTACCTGGCGTTGTTGCTGCAGGACATACCGCGCTCATGCAAGCTGGACAGCCAGCTGAACTACGTGGACGTGGCGTTGGGTCGCCTGGAACTGGCGGCGGTGCAGGTGGGCGAACAGGTAGCGCGGGTGCCGGACCTGGCCGGGCTGGAACGGCTGGTGCGTGACGCGCAATTGCAACCTGAGCTTGGGTAGGATGTAAGACACAGGGCCTCTTCGCGGGTAAACCCGCTCCCACAGGTAGTGCGCCACCCTCTGGTATCGTGGGATCCCTGTGGGAGCGGTTTACCCGCGAAGAGGCCGGAACAGAAGGACGCAGGAACCCAGCCCACCTCAGGAGGTCTGTGTTTGCATGTACTACGGTGAACGCTTCAACGCCTGGACCCACCTGGTCGGTGCCGTCCTGGCCTGTATCGGTGCCATCTGGCTGATCGTGGTCGCGGGCCTGCAGGGCGACCCGTGGAAGATCGTCAGTTTCTCCATCTACGGCAGCACCTTGCTGTTGCTGTACAGCATTTCTACCCTGTACCACAGCACTCGCGGGCGGGCGAAGGTGATCATGCGCAAGCTCGATCACCTGTCGATCTATCTGCTGATCGCGGGCAGCTACACGCCGTTCTGCCTGGTCAGTCTGCGCGGGCCCTGGGGCTGGAGCCTGTTCGGGGTTGTCTGGGGGCTAGCGGTGATCGGCATGTTGCAGGAGATCAAGCCGCGCTCCGAAGCGCGCATCCTGTCGATCATCATCTATGCGGTGATGGGCTGGATCGTGCTGGTGGCGGTCAAGCCGCTGCTGCACTCGCTCGGCAGCGCCGGCTTTGCCTGGCTGGCTGCCGGCGGGGTGTTCTACACCGTCGGCATCATCTTCTTCGCCTTCGACAGCCGCTTCCGCCACTGGCATGGCATCTGGCACCTGTTCGTGATCGCCGGCAGCCTCATGCATTTCGTGGCGGTGTCGTTCTACGTGCGTTAGTTAAAAGTCACCCCACAGTTGCTGTGCCACCGACAATGCAACCACCGGTGCGGTTTCGGTGCGCAGCACGCGTGGGCCAAGGCGTGCTGCGTGGAAACCGGCAGCCTTGGCCTGCTCGACCTCCGCTTCGCTCAGGCCGCCCTCGGGGCCGATCAGAAAGGCCAGTGTGGCCGGCTTGGCATGGCTGGTGAGCGGTTCGGCCACCGGGTGCAGGACCAGTTTCAGGTCGGCATTGGCACTGTTCAGCCACTCGGCCAGGGTCACTGGCGGGTGGATGACCGGCAAGGTCGAGCGGCCGCATTGTTCGCAGGCGCTGATCGCCACCTGGCGCCAGTGGGCCAGGCGCTTGTCGGCGCGCTCGTCCTTCAGCCGCACTTCGCAGCGTTCGCTGACGATCGGGGTGATTTCGTTGGCGCCCAGCTCGGTGGCTTTCTGGATCGCCCAGTCCATGCGCTCGCCACGGGACAGGCCTTGGCCGAGGTGCACGTGCAGTGGTGAATCGGCCTGGCCGGCGAGGGCCTGGTCGAGGCTGACGCGCACGGTTTTCTTGCCCACTTCGAGCAACTGGCCGCGGTATTCCTGGCCACTGCCGTCGAACAGCTGCACGGCGTCGCCGGGGGCCATGCGCAGTACGCGGCCGATGTAGTGGGCCTGGGCTTCGGGCAGGTCATGCTCGCCGAGGCTCAGGGGGGCGTCGATGAAAAAGCGGGACAGTCTCATGGTTGAGCTCAAGCTAAAGGGAGAAGGTGGTCCCTGTGGGAGCGGGTTCACCCGCGAATGCGGCGGTGACTCCACTATTGCATTCGCGGGTGAACCCGCTCCCACAGAGTACGCGGCGGGCTTCCGGGCTTAGCCCGGGTCGCGGAAGTCGGGGTGGAAGTTGGCCGGTACGGCCACGCTGACGCTATCGCGGGTGGCAATGTCGATGCCTTCGCTGGCCACTTCTGCCAGGAAGTCGATCTGATCTGGCGTAATCACATACGGCGGCAGGAAGTACACCACGCTGCCCAGCGGGCGCAGCAGGGCGCCACGCGTCAGGGCATGCTCGAACACTTTCAGGCCACGACGCTCTTGCCACGGGTAGGCGACCTTGCCGGCCTTGTCCTGGACCATTTCGATGGCCAGGGCCATGCCGGTCTGGCGAATCTCGGCCACATGCGTGTGGTCGGCCAGGTGCGCGGTGGCGCTGGCCATGCGGGTGGCCAATGCCTTGTTGGCCTCGATCACGTTGTCCTGCTCGAAGATGTCCAGGGTCGCCAGCGCCGCGGCGCAGGCCAGCGGGTTGCCGGTATAGCTGTGCGAGTGGAGGAACGCGCGCAGGGTCGGGTAGTCGTCGTAGAACGCCTGGTACACCTTGTCGGTGGTCAGGCAGGCGGCCAGCGGCAGGTAACCGCCGGTCAGGGCCTTGGACAGGCACAGGAAGTCCGGGCGAATGCCGGCCTGTTCACAGGCGAACATGGTGCCGGTGCGGCCGAAGCCCACGGCGATTTCGTCGTGGATCAGGTGCACGTCGTAGCGGTCGCAGGCCTCGCGCAGCAGCTTGAGGTACACCGGGTGGTACATGCGCATGCCGCCGGCACCCTGGATCAGCGGTTCGACGATCACCGCGCTGATCGAGGCGTGGTGCTCGGCCAGGGTCTGTTCCATGGCCTGGAACATGGTGCGCGAGTGCTCTTCCCAGCTCGTGCCTTCGGGGCGCAGGTAGCAGTCGGGGCTGGGCACCTTGAGGGTGTCGAGCAGCAGCGCCTTGTAGGTTTCGGTGAACAGCGGCACATCGCCGACCGACATGGCGGCGATAGTTTCTCCGTGGTAGCTGTTGGTCAGGGTGACGAAGCGCTTCTTGCCCGGCTTGCCGACGTTCTGCCAGTAGTGGAAGCTCATCTTCAGCGCCACTTCGATACACGACGAACCGTTGTCGGCATAGAACAACCGGTCGAGGCCGGCCGGGGTCATGGCTACAAGGCGCTCGGACAGCTCGATCACCGGCTGGTGGCTGAAACCGGCCAGGATCACGTGCTCCAGCTGGTCGACCTGGTCCTTGATGCGCTGGTTGATACGCGGGTTGGCGTGGCCAAACACGTTGACCCACCAGCTGCTCACCGCATCCAGGTAGCGCTTGCCTTCGAAGTCTTCCAGCCACACGCCTTCGCCGCGCCTGATCGGGATCAGCGGCAGCTTCTCGTGGTCTTTCATCTGGGTGCAGGGGTGCCACAGGACCTTGAGGTCGCGTTGCATCCACTGATCATTGAGGCCCATGGGCACTTCTCCTGGCTTTGCGGCTTGGTTCGACCGCGTAAGCCTAAGCAATGCCGCAGGGCAGGACAACCGCCGCTGTTCATCGGGTTGCCAGCTACGCTTGCTACCGCGTGGAAACGCTGCAGGCAAAAATGTCAGTGGCGAAAAGGACTTGATGTCACTGCGCTGGCAGGGTCGGTAGACCTGACGTATTCTTAACGCATCTCTCCCGGGGCATTTCTGCCTCTCCACGTTTCTGTAACCCCCTGACTCGGAGTTCGCCGACATGGCTGCTGCTTGGGTGCGCCTGTGCGCGTTGGTATTGATTGGTGTGTCCAGCGGCGCCGCGCTGGCAAAGGACAAGACACCTTCGGCGATCGTCGTGGGTGGCGGCCTGGCGGGCCTGACGGCCGCCTACGAGCTGCAGAACAAAGGCTGGCAGGTGACGCTGCTGGAAGCCAAGCCGGGCATGGGCGGGCGCTCTGGCCTGGCTACCAGTGAGTGGATCGGCAACGCCAAGGCGCAGCCGGTGCTCAACCAGTACCTCGACCGTTTCAAACTTGAAACACTGCCGGCACCGGAGTTCGTGCGTACCCCCGGTTACCTGATTGACGGCGAGTATTTCAGTGCCACCGACCTGGCTACCAAGCAGCCGGCCACCGCCGAGGCGCTCAAGCGTTACGAGAAAACCCTCGATGACCTGGCCCGTTCGATCGAAGACCCGCTGAACCCGCAAGCCAACAGCACGCTGTTCGCCCTCGACCAGATCAACGTCTCCACCTGGCTGGACAAGCTGCAGCTGCCGACCACCGCCCGCCAGCTGGTCAACCAGCAGATCCGTACCCGCTACGATGAGCCATCGCGCCTGTCGCTGCTGTATTTTGCCCAGCAGAACCGCGTGTATCGTGGCGTCAGCGACCGTGACCTGCGTGCCGCGCGCCTGCCCGGTGGCAGCCCGGTACTGGCCCAAGCGTTCGTCAAGCAACTGAAGACGATCAAGACCAGTTCACCCGTGACCTCCATCGTCCAGGACAAGGACGGTGTCACGGTCAAGGTCGGCAGCGTCGGCTACCAGGCGGATTACCTGGTCATGGCCGTGCCCCTGCGCGCCCTGGCCAAGATCCAGATGACCCCGGGCCTGGACAGCCAGCACCTGGCGGCGTTGAAGGGTACCAACTATGGCTGGCGCGACCAGCTGATGCTCAAGTTCAAGAAGCCAGTGTGGGAAAGCCGGGCGCGCATGTCGGGCGAAATCTTCAGTAACGCAGGCTTGGGCATGCTGTGGATCGAACCCGCGCTCAAGGGTGGCGCCAACGTGGTGATCAACCTGTCGGGCGACAACGCCCGCCTGCTGCAGGCGTTCGGTGACAAGCAGATGGTCGACCAGGTGCTGATCCGCCTGCATGCGTTCTACCCGCAGGCCCGTGGTTCGTTCACCGGCTACGAGGTCAAGCGCTACAGCACCGACGCCGGTACCGGCGGCGCCTACCTGGCCTACGGCCCGGGGCAGATCAGCAAGTACTGGCGCCTTTGGGAGCGTCCGGTGCAGCGCATCACCTTTGCCGGTGAGCATACCGACGCCCTCTACCCGGGCACTCTGGAAGGCGCCCTGCGCAGTGGCCAGCGCGCGGCCAGCCAGGTGCAGGACCTGCTGGCCGGCAAGTCGTTCGACCCGGCCAAGGCGGCACCAGTGGCGGCGGCGGCAGCTGCAGGCGCCGTGGCGGCCAAGGAGAGCAAGGGCGGGTTCTTCTCCAACATGTTCGGTGGTTCTTCCGACAAGGGCGACAAGGCTGACAAGGCCCCGGTCAAGGCCGAGCCGAAGCCGGTCGATGAGGCCAAGCAGGATAAGCCGGGCTTCTTCAAGCGCCTGTTTGGCGGGGCGGACAAGCCTGAGGTGAAGGCCGAGCCGATTGCCAAGGCCGAGGAAGTGGCGCCTGCGCCAGCCCCAGCCCCGCAAGCAGCGCCGGCCCCGGTTGCGCCAGCGCTTGTGGTCAAGGAAGCAGCGACCAAGCCTGCTGCGACCAAGGCTGCATCTGGCAAGCATGCACCGGCGCACAAACCGACCCACAAGCCTGCCGAGACCAAGAAAGCGACTGCCAAGTCCGAACCGGCCAAGAAAGCTGTAGCCAATACCCAAGCCAAGGCCGGTTGATTTATTGACAGTGCTGGCCCTTTCGCGGGTAAACCCGCTCCCACAGGGCCGGCACTGGCAACCGCTGATTACCCAACTATCGTTAATGTTTCCTTAATGGGAAGCTTACAGAATACATATCGGATTTCTCGATAAACCAAAGCAATTTTTTACGCTTTTATTCGATGCGTTACGCGTTAGTCTGTGCACAGCTTTCACGGGGAAACACGTCAACATGCAACTGCGCAATTCATCTTCTCGCTACGGCGTGGTCAGCATCGTCCTGCACTGGGGCGTGGCTCTGGCAGTCTTCGGCCTGTTCGGGCTGGGCCTGTGGATGGTCGGCCTCGACTACTACAGCCCTTGGCGCAAGGCCGGCCCGGACCTGCACAAGAGCATCGGCCTGGTGCTGCTGGCGGTGATGCTGCTGCGGGTGCTCTGGCGCTTCATCAGCCCGCCACCACCGGCACCAGCCAGCCACGGCGCATTCACCCGCCTGGCAGCCAAGTTGGGCCACCTGGCCCTGTACCTGGGGCTGTTCGCGGTAATGATCGCCGGTTACCTGATTTCCACCGCCGACGGTGTCGGCATTCCGGTGTTTGGCATGTTCGAAGTGCCGGCACTGGTCAGCGACCTGCCCGACCAGGCAAACCTGGCAGGCGTGATCCATCTCTGGCTGGCCTGGGGCTTGGTGATTTTTGCCGTGCTGCATGGCTTGGCAGCGCTCAAGCACCATTTCATCGACCGTGACGCGACCCTGACCCGCATGCTGGGCCGCAAAGCTTGACTCTCAACCTCAATTGCAAAGGAAGGAAGTAAGGATGTTGAAAAAGACTTTTGCCGCTCTGGCGCTCGGTACCGCTCTGCTCTCCGCCGGCCAGGCCATGGCTGCCGAGTACAAGATCGACAAGGAAGGCCAGCACGCGTTCGTTGACTGGAAGATCAGCCACCTGGGCTACAGCTTCATTCACGGTACCTTCAAGGACTTCGACGGCAACTTCACCTGGGACAGTGCAAAGCCTGAAGCCAGCAAGATCAACGTCGACCTGAAAACCGCCAGCCTGTGGTCGAACCACGCCGAGCGTGACAAGCACATTGCCAGCGCCGACTTCCTCGACGTGAAGAAGTATCCCGAAGCCAAGTTCGTCTCCACCAGCGTCAAGCCGACTGGCGACAAGACTGCTGACGTGACTGGCGACCTGACCATGCACGGTGTGACCAAGCCGGTCACCTTCAAGGCCACTTTCAACGGTGAAGGCAAGGATCCATGGGGCGGCGAGCGCGCTGGTTTCAACGCTACCACCACGCTGAACCTGAACGACTTCGGCATCAAGGGCCCGGGCGCTACCTCGCAGACCCTGGACCTGGATATCAGTGTTGAAGGTGTGAAGCAGAAGTAATTTGCTTTAGCTGAAGTACCGAGGGGGCTGCTTCGCAGCCCTTTCGCGACACAAGGCCGCTCCCACAGGTATTGCGCAGATTTCACTTGCAGCGCAATACCTGTGGGAGCGGCCTTGTGTCGCGAAAGGGCCGCAAAGCGGCCCCCTCATACTTTTTGTCAGCCCTTGCGGGTCAACAGCGCCGGGCGCTCACCGCGCGGGCGGCTCGGCAGGTCATCCAGCTGCTCTGGCGTCGGGTAACGGTCGAGCTTGGACTCCTTGCGGATGATCACTGGCTGTTTTTCCGGCTGGCGCGGGTTGCGCACGGCCGGCTCTTGCCGTGCAGCATCGTCACGGGCCGGGCGACCACGGCCGCCACCATCACGACGGGCGCCGCCACCATTATTGGCGCGGGCCGGACGTTTCTCGCCGCCACCGCTGCTGCGCGGCTGGCCGCTATTGCGACCCTGGCCACCGGCGTTGCTGCGCTGGCCATTACCCTGGCCCTGACCTTGGCCGGCATTGGCACCCGGGCGGCGATTGCGGCCCTGGTTCTTGCCCTGGTACGGGCTGACATAGTCGGCACGGTTGCCGAAGTTGTCGATATCGTCGTCCAGGAACTCTTCCGGATCACGGTCGACAGGCACTTTCGGCGCACTGCTGTTGCTGGCCTGCTGTTGCTGCTGGCGTGGCTTCTTGTCACGCGGCTTGCGTTGCTGCTGTTGCTTGTCGCCGCTCTTTTCCTTGTCGGCCGGCTTGTCCGCAGCCTGTTGCTTGGCCTTGCCTTTATCCTTGCCCTTGTCCTTGCGGCCGCCGTTGGCGTCTTTGCCGCCGTCGCCGCGGGCTTGCTGGTTACGGCCACCACGGCCATTGTTCTGCTGGCGTTCGCGTACTTCAGGCTTTTCTGCTTCAACCTGGCTGGCGTCGAAACCCATCAGGTCGCCGTCAGGAATCTTCTGCTTGGTTACCCGCTCGATGCTCTTGAGCAGTTTCTCTTCATCCGGCGCGACCATGGAAATGGCCTCGCCTGAACGCCCGGCACGGCCGGTACGGCCGATACGGTGGACGTAGTCTTCCTCTACGTTCGGCAGCTCGAAATTGACCACGTGCGGCAGCTGGTCGATGTCCAGGCCACGGGCGGCGATGTCGGTGGCGACCAGTACGCGCACGCTGTTGGCCTTGAAGTCGGCCAGGGCCTTGGTGCGGGCGTTCTGGCTCTTGTTGCCATGAATTGCGGCGGCGGTCAGGCCGTGCTTTTCCAGGTACTCGGCCAGGCGGTTGGCGCCGTGCTTGGTGCGGGTGAACACCAGTACCTGTTCCCAGGCACCCTGGGTGATCAGGTGCGCCAGCAGCGCGCGCTTGTGGCTGGCGGGCAGGCGGTAGACGCGCTGCTCGATACGCTCGACGGTAGTGTTCGGCGGGGTGACCTCGATACGCTCCGGGTTGTGCAGGAGCTTGTCGGCGAGGTCGGTGATGTCCTTGGAGAACGTGGCCGAGAACAACAGGTTCTGGCGCTTGGCCGGCAGGCGAGCGAGGACCTTCTTGACGTCATGGATGAAGCCCATGTCGAGCATGCGGTCGGCTTCGTCCAGCACCAGGATTTCCACGTGGGCCAGGTCAACCTTGCCTTGGCCGGCCAGGTCGAGCAGGCGGCCCGGGCAGGCGACCAGCACGTCCACACCCTTGGCAATGGCCTGGATCTGCGGGTTCATGCCGACGCCGCCGAAAATGCAGGCGCTGACCAGTGGCAGGTCACGGGCATAGACCTTGAAGCTGTCATGCACCTGGGCTGCCAGTTCGCGGGTCGGGGTCAGGACCAGCACGCGAGGTTGGCGCGGGCCATGGCGCTGCGACTTGTCGGGGTGGCCGGCCGGGAACAGGCGCTCGAGGATCGGCAGGGCGAAACCGCCGGTTTTACCAGTACCTGTCTGTGCGGCGACCATCAGGTCGCGGCCTTGCAACACGGCGGGAATCGCCCGCTGTTGCACGGGGGTCGGCTGGGTGTAGCCCGCAGCCTCGATAGCGCGGACAAGAGCCTCGGAGAGACCGAGGGAAGCAAAGGACATGGGCAATCCTGTTCTCGTGTGGGCTGGGCCCGTTTGGGATGTTCTGCCTGGCGCGACGGGCATCGGTGGGATGCGATCGCGTCCGGTCCAGCTGGGCTTTCACTGCACATCCGGGTAGCAGAGGGTGGACGCGAAGGTGCGTCGATGCCGATCGGGATGCCTGTTGCGAGGCCGAGCGTCCGGGCGTGAGCCGGGCGGGAAGGCCCGAGTATAACAGAGCTATCGCGCTGTGCTGCTTTCCTGCTGCTCAACGGCGTTGAGAATGTTTCCGATGTCGCCTGTGTAGCGGTTGTTGATTGCTGTATAGGCCGGTTCCAGCTTGAAGCGCCGGAGTTCCACGGCGAAGGCCTGGGCCAGTGCCTCCCGCCCTGGCTTGCGCGCCAGCGCCAGGTACTGGGGCTGGCGGCTGATCACCAAGGGCAGCTCCTCGACCTGCTTTTGGAGGCCCAGATGCCGCAGCAGGTAATGGCCGACCTTGCGGTCGGTGATTGCCAGATCGATGCGGCCCAGCATCAGCTTGCCGAAGTTGGCTTCATGGGTAGGTGCAGCTTCGCGCCGGAAATGTACGGCTTCGTTGAAAGCGGCACCATAGGCGTAGCCGGGTGAGGTGCCGACGGTTAGGCCGGCAAGGTCATCGAGAGTCTTGACGGCATGGCGTCGAGTGCGGGCCTGGAACAGGACGAACTCTACCTCCGACATGGGCTCGGGGGCGTACACCAGGTAGTGCTGGCGCGACTCGTTCTGGAAGATATCCATGATGCCGTCGGCCAAGCCCTGCTCGATCATTGCCAGGCAGCGCTTCCACGGCAGGAACTCCCACTCCACCTCGACGCCAAGGCGCTCGAACACCCGGGTGGTGACTTCGTAGTCGATGCCGCGAGGCTGGCCGTCGTGCTGGTATGCATAGGGTGCCCAGTCGTCGGTTACCAGGCGCAGGCGCTCGCCCAAGGCCAGCGGGCTTAGGCAGGCGAGCAACAGGATCCAGAACAGTCGGGCGATGTGTGGCATGGCCGGAGATTACGCGCTCGGCCTGTTCAAGGCCAGTGAGGATGATGTTCTCCTGTGCCGGCCTCTTCGCGGGTAAACCCGCTCCCTCAAGTACAGCGCGAGCCTGCAAGCCAGCAGAGATCCTGTGGGAGCGGGTTTACCCGCGAAGAGGCCGGCACAGGTTCGCTCAAGTGTGGGATGACCTCAGCAGATGCGCCTCGATATCCTTGCGCCGCTCGCCCAGCGACAGGCGCAACCCCGGGTGGCGCAGGCACTGGCGCAGTTGCTCGGGTTCCATGTGGCCATGGCGGGCGTTGAGGTTTTCCAGGGCTTTGTCCCACCAGGCCGGCGCGCAGGCGCGGTCGAACTCATTGGGGTAGGGGTAGCAGCCATACAGCAGTTCTCGGGCGAACTGGCGCTCGTGGCTTGGCAGGGTCATGCTCAGCGCCTTGTAACCCAGGCGTTGCAGGGCCGGCGGCCGTGGCAGCTGGTCATTGACCAGGGATACGTCGGCCAGCGCCGCCTGGCTCAGCGGGTCGTGGCCGTGCTTGCGCAGCCAGGCCTGAATCTTGGCGCGGAACTGCGCCTTGCGGCTCCAGTAGTGGTGGATGACATCTGTGCATTCGGCCAATTCCAGCGTGCGGTAGGCCGCCACCGCCAGGCAGAACTCCTCGAGGGTATACGCCTCGCGAGCCAGGGGGTGGAACTCGTCCATCATGGCGATGGAGCGGTCCAGAGTGCCGGCGTCTTCGGCGGTGAGGCCGATCACCCCCGAATTGACTAGTGGCATCTGGCAATCAGCCAAGCCCCTGGACTCGAGGATGGCCAGCAGGTTCTTGTACAGCAGGCACTTCTGGTTGCTGCCGTAGCGTGCGCCGATGGCATTGCACAGCAGGCGGCCAGGGGCTACCCGGGCGAACAGCTCCAGCGGCGACTTGCGGAAGAAGGTGTCGGTGTCGATCAGCACTGCCAGCGGGTGTTGCTGCAGCACCTGGCGCAACAGCACATGCTTGCTGCGAAAGTGATAGCCGTGAGGCGCGTTCCATGCCTGGCGCGTGGCTTCGTCCAGCAGGTGTAAGGTGACCGGCAGGCCGGCATAGGGCTGCGGGTTATCGGTATAGACCTGGATGTCCATGGCTTCGCTCGCTGCCGTGCCCAGATGGGCGAGGGCGCTGACGATGCTGAAGCAGGCCTCCTGATGGTAGGTTGCCGGGCCAAAAGCCAGGTAGACGAGCTGTGGACGCAATGGCTGGAGGGGCTGCATGGCAGGCAAGACCTGTGTAACCGGAAAATGAATAAGGCTTTAGTCTATGACCAAAGCCTTAATCAAATCTTAAACAGATTTTGCAAAAAATTTCAGCGCGGCAGCTTCAGATTGTTCCAGATCGCCAGGCTCGGCTCGGCCTGGTTCAAGGTGTAGAAGTGCAGCCCCGGTGCTCCGCCTTGCAGCAGCTGTTCGCACATGCGGGTGATCACTTCTTCACCGAATGCCTGGATGCTGGCGGTGTCGTCGGCATAGGCTTCCAGCTGCTTGCGGATCCAGCGCGGGATCTCGGCGCCACAGGCGTCGGAGAAACGCGCCAGCTTGCTGTAGTTGGTGATCGGCATGATGCCGGGTACCACCGGGATGTCCACGCCCAGCTTCTGCGCGCGCTCGACGAAGTAGAAGTAGCTGTCGGCGTTGAAGAAGTACTGGGTGATGGCGCTGTCGGCACCGGCCTTGACCTTGTGCACGAAGTTGGCCAGGTCAGCCTCGAAGTTGCGGGCCTGGGGGTGCATCTCCGGGTAGGCGGCCACTTCCAGGTGGAAGTGATCGGCAGTTTCCTGGCGAATGAATTCGACCAGGTCGCTGGCGTAGCGCAGTTCGCCACTGGCCATGCCCATACCCGATGGCAGGTCGCCACGCAGGGCGACGATGCGCTTGATGCCTGCAGCCTTGTATTCGGCCAGCAGGGCACGCAGTTCGGCCTTGGTGTCGCCTACGCACGACAGGTGCGGCGCGGCAGGTATCTTCACTTCGCTTTCCAGCTGCAGCACGGTGTTCAGCGTGCGGTCGCGGGTCGAGCCACCGGCACCGTAGGTGCAGGAGAAGAAGTCCGGGTTGTAGGCGGCCAGCTGGCGGGCGACGCCCATCAGCTTTTCGTGACCGGCATCGGTCTTGGTCGGGAAGAACTCGAAACTGTAACGGCGTTCCTGGGACATCAGGCGTTCCTCTGGCAGCAAGCTTCAAGCGGCAGGCTGCAAGTAAAAGCCAGATCGGTTATGGCCGGCCTGGCTTGGGCATCGTTCAAGATCCGTGATGCTTGAGCTGCAAGCGGCAACGGCATGGTCTGCCTTTGATTGCCGCTTGAAGCTTCAAGCTGGCCGCTTAGTAGCGGTATGCGTGTGGCTTGAACGGGCCTTCGACGGTCACACCAATGTAGTCGGCCTGCTGCTTGGTCAGCTGGGTGACCACGCCACCGAAGCCGCGGACCATTTCCAGGGCCACTTCTTCGTCGAGCTTCTTCGGCAGTACTTCGACAGTCAGGCGCTCGGCTTTCTTTTCGGGCGACAGGTCGGCGAACTTCTGCTCGAACAGGAAGATCTGCGCCAGTACCTGGTTGGCGAACGAACCGTCCATGATGCGGCTTGGGTGGCCAGTGGCGTTACCCAGGTTTACCAGGCGGCCTTCGGCCAGCAGGATCAGGTAGTCGTCGTTCTGCGGGTCGAAGCTGCCAGCGCCGGTGCGGTGGATCTTGTGCACCTGCGGCTTGACCTCTTCCCAGGCCCAGTTCTTGCGCATGAAGGCGGTGTCGATCTCGTTGTCGAAGTGGCCGATGTTGCACACCACGGCACGCTTCTTCAGCGCCTTGAGCATGTTGGCGTCGCAGACGTTGACGTTACCGGTGGTGGTCACGATCAGGTCGATCTTGCCCAGCAGGGCCTTGTCGATGCTGGCTTCGGTACCGTTGTTGATACCGTCGATGAACGGCGAAACCACTTCGAAACCGTCCATGCAGGCCTGCATGGCGCAGATCGGGTCGACTTCGGTGACCTTGACGATCATGCCTTCCTGGCGCAGGGACTGGGCCGAGCCCTTGCCCACGTCACCGTAGCCGATCACCAGGGCCTGCTTGCCCGACAGCAGGTGGTCGGTACCACGCTTGATGGCGTCGTTCAGGCTGTGACGGCAGCCGTATTTGTTGTCGTTCTTGCTCTTGGTAACCGAGTCGTTGACGTTGATCGCCGGGACTTTCAGCTCGCCCTTGGCCAGCATGTCCAGCAGGCGGTGCACGCCGGTGGTGGTCTCTTCGGTCACACCATGCACGCGCTCCAGCACTTGCGGGTATTTCTTGTGCAGCAGCTCGGTCAGGTCGCCACCGTCGTCGAGGACCATGTTGGCGTCCCATGGCTGGCCATCCTTGAGGATGGTCTGCTCCAGGCACCACTCGTACTCTTGCTCGGTTTCACCTTTCCAGGCGAACACAGGGATACCGGCGGCGGCGATGGACGCGGCGGCCTGGTCCTGGGTGGAGAAGATGTTGCAGGACGACCAGCGCACTTCGGCACCCAAGGCAACCAGGGTTTCGATCAGCACGGCGGTCTGGATGGTCATGTGGATGCAGCCCAGGATCTTCGCACCCTTGAGCGGTTGCTCGGCCAGGTACTTGCGACGCAGGCCCATCAGTGCAGGCATTTCCGATTCGGCGATGATGGTTTCGCGACGACCCCAGGCGGCCAGGGAGATGTCGGCGACTTTGTAATCGGTAAAACCAGCAGGCATGTTTGCAGCGCTCATGAGAGCCTCCATTCGTAGTGTGCGAATGGGCGCCGTTGTGCGTTAAGCGCCCGCGAGAGCGAGCAACGCCCCATCCGAGCCTGACAGGCCTAGCCTGCTGCAGCGCCCCTCGGACGGGTGGCGGGCATGGCGCCGCTGTGGGCGGCCATGTGAAACGGCGGAGATTATAGCCGCGCCCGTCGGCTTGCCCAAGGTTTTCTGTCGATTAATCGCGACGATAGTCGATGTTCAATGGAGCGACAGCGGCCGCTCTGCCATCATTGCTGCACGTTAGCCAAGCAGGTCAGGAGTACAGATGAACTTTCATACCCGCAAGTGGGTTAAACCCGAAGACCTCAACCCAAATGGCACTTTGTTCGGTGGCAGCCTGTTGCGCTGGATCGACGAAGAGGCTGCGATCTACGCCATCGTCCAGTTGGGCAACCAGCGTGTGGTGACCAAGTACATATCGGAAATCAACTTCGTCAGTGCCTCGCGTCAGGGCGACATCATCGAGCTGGGCATCACTGCCACCGAGTTCGGCCGTACCTCGATCACCCTCAAGTGCGAAGTGCGCAACAAGATCACCCGCAAGGCCATCCTCACGGTCGACAAGATGGTCTTCGTCAACCTTGGCGAGGATGGATTGCCGGCGGCGCATGGGCGGACCGAGATCAAGTACATCCAGGACCAGTTCCCGGACAGTGCAGTCGAATAGATCTCGGTTGTCGGTGCCGGCCTCTTCGCGGGTAAACCCGCTCCCACAGGTTTTTCACCGTCCGAAAGGTAGCGCAGATCCTGTGGGAGCGGGTTTACCCGCGAAGAGGCTGGCACAATTTCTCACGGCTGAGCGCTGACCTTGCGCACCACCCGCCCGATGCTCAACCCCTGCACCAGGATTGACGACAGCACCACGATGTAGGTGATCGACAGCAGCAGGTCACGTTCTTCGCCCAGTGGCAGCGACAGTGCCAGGGCAACCGACACCCCACCGCGCAAGCCACCCCAGGTCAGCACCCGTACCGTGCCCTTGGGCACCGGGCGCCAGCGCCGCAGCAGCACGATCGCCGGGGCCACGGTCAGCAACCTCGACAGTAGCACCGCCAGCGCCAGCACGCCGCCGGCTACCATGTGCATCCAGTTGAAAGGCAGCAGCAACAGCTCCAGGCCGATCAACGCGAACAGCAAGGCGTTGAGCATGTCATCGATCAGCTCCCAGAAGCCGTCCATGTAGCGACGGGTCATGTCGTTCATCGCCAGGTTGCGCCCCAGGTTGCCGATTATCAGGCCGGCCACCACCATGGCGATCGGCGCCGAAACGTGCAGTTCGTAGCACATTGCCGAGCCGCCGATGACCAGCGCCAGGGTCAGCATCACTTCCACCTGGTATTGCTCGACGCTCTTGATCATGCGGTAGGTGGCATAGCCGATCAGGCCGCCGAACAGCACGCCGCCGATGGCCTCGCGGGCGAACAGGATCGCCGTGTCGGTCATGCTCGGCGTCTCGCCCAGCTGGATGATGCCCAGCAACACGGTGAAAACCACCACCGCAGTGCCGTCGTTGAACAGCGACTCGCCGACGATAGTGGTTTTCAGCGGTTTGGAGGCATTGGCGGTACGTAGCGCGCCAAGCACGGCAATCGGGTCGGTGGGCGAGATCAGCGCACCGAACAGCAGGCAGTAGATCAGCGGCACTTGCCAGCCGAACAGGGCGAACACCCAGTGCGACAGGTAGCCAATGACGACGGTGGCAATCAGTACGCCGACGGTGGCCAGCAGGCCGATGGGCCAGCGGTAGCTGCGCAGGTCGGAGAGGTTCACGTGCAAGGCGCCGGCGAACAGCAAAAACGCCAGCATCCAGTGCATCAGCAGGTCATTGAAGTCGATCTGGTTCATCAGACCTTCGACGCGAGCTTCCAGGCCAGGGAAGCCGATCAGGCTCAAGCCCTGCAGCATCAGGGAAAACAGCAGCGCCGTGACCATCACACCGATGGCAGGGGGCAGGCCGATGAAACGGTAATTTACATAGGTAAGGAGGGTGGTGAGGCAGATAAACGCGGCAACTAGTTCAAGCATCCCGAATCCTGTAACAGTGGCTTCCAAGTCGTAACCCGAATGGCTCGGGCAGTTCTTTGATGACCTGGCGCGGGGTTCGGGACACAGGGTTTGACCGGATTCGTTTGAAACGTTCCCATCCAGAAGGTTGTATCGCATACCCAGACTTGTGCAAAACCCGAAGGCTGGCGCGGTCTCTGTGGGAGCGGGCATGCCCGCGAACACCGGCAAAGCCGGTGCCATGCACCGAGTTGCTTTCTTCGCGGGCATGCCCGCTCCCACAACGGTCCCCTCGAGCGCTGTATATTCACAAATATAAAAAGCCACAAGGATAAGAAGGCGTGCTGGCAACTTCCCTGGTGTTGGTCGCTGCACTGCTGCATGCGACCTGGAATACCCTGATCAAATTCAGCGGCGAGCGCCTGCTGGTGATCGCCAGCATGGATACGGTGGCGTTGGCTTTCGCGGTGCTGGCGGTGCCCTTCGTCGAGGTACCGCCGACTAACATCTGGCCCTGGCTGCTGGCTTCGGCGCTGGCCGAGCAGCTGTACCGCTTCCTGTTGATCCAGGCCTACCGCGTGGGCGACCTGGGGCTGGTCTATCCTCTGATGCGCGGGCTGTCGCCGCTGGTGGTGCTGGGGCTGACCTTGGCCTTTGCCGGCGAATCGCTGAGCCAGCAGCAGATCATTGGCATCCTGCTGATCCCCTGTGGCATGGCCTGCCTATTGTGGCAGGGCGGTGGCGGTGACCGGCTGCCCTGGTCGATGCTGCCGGTGGTTGCCCTGATCGGCCTGTGCATTGGTTGCTACACCTGGTTCGACGGCCAGGCCGTGCGCTTGTGGGGCAAGCCTTGGGATTACCTGGTATGGCTGACCTTGCTCAGTGCCTGGCCCTTCCCGTTGCTGGCCAGCGTGGCGCGGCGTGCGCCGTTTGTGTTGTTCTGGCGCCTTCAGTGGCGCCTGGGGCTGGCGGTGGGGCTGTGTGTACTGCTCAGTTACGCGCTGGTGCTGTGGGCCATGCACTTGGGGTCGGTGGCCGAAGCGGCGGCGTTGCGGGAGTTGAGTGTGATTCTGGTGGTGCTGCTGGGCATGCGCTACCTGAAAGAACCTTTTGGCGGGCCGAGACTCCTAGCTTGCGGGCTGGTGTTGGCCGGCATGCTGGTAATGAAGCTTTGACCCGAAGACTGAACAAGGAGTCCTGTCCATGACTGTTGCCCTGTGGTGCATCCTGATCGCGCTGCTCTTGCCGCCACTGTGCGCGTTGATAGCCAAGGCCGGTAGTGGCCGCTTCCGACTGCGCGACAACCACGACCCGCGTGCCTTCCTGGATACCCTGTCCGGGCTGCCGCGGCGCGCGCATGCTGCCCAGCAGAACAGTTTCGAGGCCTTCCCGGCATTTGCCGCGGCGGTGCTGGTGGCGGATATCGTCGGCAATGCCGAGCAGGTGACCCAGGATGTGCTGGGGGTGATGTACATCACCAGCCGGCTGCTCTACATCATCTGTTACCTGGCTGACTGGGCCATGCTGCGATCGCTGGTGTGGTTTGCCGGGATGGCGATCATTGTGGCTTTCTTCGTGGTTTCCATCTGATACCGCGTCGCCTTCTTCGCGGGCTCGCCCGCGAAGAATCCACCGCCGATCAAGGCACTTTCGGCACCTCGGGCAGCGGCTTGCCCTTGGGCCACAGCATCCAGATCTGCCCCTGCTGCTTCATGTTCCCGGCCAGTTCCCCAGCTTCCGGCCCAGTGCCCCAGAACAGGTCGGCGCGCACCTCGCCAGTAATTGCCCCGCCGGTATCCTGGGCCCCCACCGGGCGTACCACCGGTGTACCGTCCGGGCGAGTGGTGGACAACCACAGCAAGCTGCCCAGCGGAATCACCTTGCGGTCGATGGCCACGCTGTAGCCAGCGGTCAGCGGTACGTTCAGCGAACCGCGTGGCCCTTCGTTGCTGTCCGGGCGGGTGCTGAAGAACACGTAGCTGGGGTTGCTGGCGAGCAGTTCCGGCACCCGTTGTGGGTTGGCCTGGGCCCAGGCATGAATGGCGCCCATGCTCACTTCTTCCTTCTTCAACTGGCCCTGTTCCACCAGCCAGCGCCCGATTGGCCGGTAGGGGTGGCCGTTCTGGTCGGCGTAACCCAGGCGCAGCTGGCGCCCGTCTTCCAGTTGTACCCGGCCGGAACCTTGGATCTGCAGGAACTGCAGGTCCATCGGGTCGGTCAGCCAGGCCAGCACCGGTGCCTTGACGCCGTCACGGTTGATCACCTCGGCGGTGTCGTATGGCTTGAGCACCCGGCCATCAAGGCGACCGCGCAGGCGCTTGCCCTTGAGTTCGGGGTACACGCTGGCCAGGTCGACCACGATCATGTCGTCGGGGATGCCGTAGACCGCCACGTGATTGGTTGCCGACTGGCTCAGGCTGCCAGGGTAGACCGGTTCGTAGTAACCGGTGATCAGGCCGTTGGCGTTATTTTCGGCCGAGCGCAGGCCGTATACCTGCAGGTTCTGTTGCAGGAAGGTACGCACCTGCAAGGCATTGTCGGGCACGCTGGCGGCTGCTTCGCAGGTGCTGGCCCAGACGGTGTCGCGCTTGAGCTTTTCACAGCCGTTGCGCCAGGCCTGGAAGCCCGCCACCAGGTCGCTGTCGCTGACGGCAGGCAGGTCCTGCCATGTGGCATTGGCGTAGGTGGCGATGGCATGGGGCTCGGGTTTGGCGCTTTCGCCACCGTTGCAGCCGGCCAGCAGGGCCAGCGCCGGGAGTGTCCAGGCCAGATGGCGCAGGGCAGATTTCATGAGTATGTTCCTGTCATGGGTGAACACGGATATTCGCCCCTGTTTTTTATGTGGCTATTGGTCTTTCGCCGCTGGGCAGCGATACTGGCCGCCCATTTGCGTAGGCCGAAGTGACCGTGATGTTGAAGCGATTGACCGTTGTTCTGCTGGCAGCACTGGCCCTGAGTGGTTGTGACCGGGTTGACCCGAACTCCCCGCTGGGCAAGCGCAAGGTGATCTTCAAGGACATGCTCAAGACCAGCGAAGACCTGGGCGGCATGTTGCGTGGGCGGTTGCCGTTCGACGGGGTGAAGTTTGCCGACGGTGCGCTGAAGCTGGACAACCTTTCGCACCAGCCCTGGCAGCACTTCCCACAGGCGCGTGATGGTGGCGACAGTAGTGCGCGTGCCGAGGTATGGGAGCGGCAGACGCGCTTTCATGACCTGGCCCGCCAGCTGGAAGGCGTCACTGGCGAACTGGTCGATGTCACCCGGGGCCAGCCGCTGGACGCTGCGCAGTTGAAGGCGCCGATGGACAAGGTCGAAGCGGCTTGCAAGGCCTGTCATTCCGAGTTTCGTAATCATTGATGGCCTGTTGCGACCTCATCGCCGGCAAGCCTGCGATGAGGTCAGTAAAGGCAACGCAGTATTCGAATCTCTGTCAGCGATCCAGATCCTCCACCGCTTCCTGCAGTTCCTTGCGCGACTCGGCCAGCTTGTCCTTGCGCTTGTTGATCTTCTCCGAATCGCCTTTCTTCTCGGCTTTCTTCAAGTCCTTTTCCCGCTGCGCCACTTCGTGACGTGCGTCGAGCACCTTCTGCTCACGTTCCTTGCGCAGGCTGGCATCGGTGCAGTTGTCTACCCCTCGCAGTGCCTCTTCAAGCCCTGCGGCCTGTTCGTTGTTGCCGTGGTCACGGGCAATCTTCAACTGGTTCTCGATGGCGCTACGCTTGGCGGCGCAACCGGTCAGGCCGGCATCCGGCTGGGCGGCTTGTACGGCACCAGCGGCCAGGCCCAGTGTCGCGATCAGGAAAAGGGTCGAAATACGTTTCATGAAAAGCCTCCTTGAGGGGGCGGGGCAGCAAAAGTTGGGGGAAATCCTGCCTTGGTTTTGCCCATTTAGAAACCCTTGTTGGGGTTTTCCGGCTTAATCTCGGGATTTTCCTACAGGTAAATTGGTAAATAATCATTGCTCGATGCTTTGCCTGTCGATCCGGAATCCGTCGATCCCTGCCGTCGCCAGTTGCGTTGCAATGGCTTGAACCTCGGTGGTTGCAAAAAAACCAGCAAGCTGTTCTCCGCGCTTTTCGCCGATACCGGGCATGGCTTGCCATTCAAGACTCGTGCGGGCAGCCAGCTCCAGCCAGTCGCCTGTTACCTGCATCCTGGTGGGTGTAGGCGCGCCAAGCCCGCGCAGCCATTGGGCAAAGGGCCGTGAGCGAGCTTGGTCGAAACTGCCCAGCAACTGCGCAGCCGTTGTGTCACTGATACCCGCTACCTGGGCCAGGCGCTCGGCATCCAGATGCAGCCAGTCGGTCATCGAGGTCACCAGCCCGGCAGCCACCAGTCGGCGCCAGGTACCAGGGCCGGTGCGCGGCAGGGCCAGCCCCTGCTTGCCGCTGAGCCAGGTGAGGCGGGCAATGAACTGGTCCTCGCAGCCTTCGCTGATCTGCCAGCAACTGTGGGCATGATGCTGGCCGGGCGCTGGTGCGATCACCGGTTGGCGCTCGGCGGCGCGGTGCACCACTTGCTCCAGGCGTGGGATGGTCAGCCCGGCAAGGCTGACGGCCACCTGGTCACCGGGGCGGATGTCGAGCTTGCGCCAACGTGCCAGCGATCCCAGGCTCACCTGGGTGATTCGCCGGTCATCCAGGGTAACCGGCAGTACATGCAAGACTGGCGTAACCCTGCCGGTACGGCCGACGCGGAAGCGTACTTCGCGCACTTCGGCCAAGGCTTGCGTGTACGGGTGCTTCCACGCCGCGATCCAGTAGGGCGCCTTGGCCTGCCAGCGCTCGGACGGAGGCCGGACGCCTTGGCGCAGCACAACGCCATCGGTGGCGAAGGGCAGGGGTGAGCGGTACCAGTACTCGCGCCAGTGCGCTGCATCGTCTGCTGTTTCTATGGCGACGCTGTAATCCTGGCTGTGCGCAAAACCCAGTTCCGCCAGTTTCGCGAGGCGTTCGGCCTGCTGCTCGGGGCCCTGCGGCCAGTCCCACACGAACAGGCCGATGCGCTCACCTTGCTCACGACCCAGCTGCTTGCGAGCCAGCAGCCCGGCTACTGTCCCTCGGGCGTTGGCGCTGCCTGCCCGGGCTTGCACATGCGCGTCCAGGCGCAGGTACAGTTCGCCCTGCAGTTGCAGGTCAATGGCCTGGGGCAGCTGCCGATTGATTTCGACGAGCAGGGGGATGTGGCGGCTCCAGTCGTGCCCCTGCACGCCGTCCCCCCGGCTGATCAACTGCACCAGCCGGCCCTGACGGTAGATGAGGGAGACCGCTACGCCATCGACCTTTGGTTGCACCCATACATCTGCCTTGCCGGCCAGCCAGCGTTCTACAGCCTGACGGTCGGCCAGCTTGTCGACGCCGGTGTGCGGCACCGGATGCGGAATTGGCCCGCCAGCGCTGGCCAGCGGGGACGGGGTAGTCGTGATGCCAAAGCATTGCTGCAGGTGCGCCAGGTGCTGGCGGCTCTGGTCATATAGTTCATCAGCCACCAATGCGATGCCCTGACGATGATAATGGTCGTCCCAGCGGGCAAGCGTGGCGCGCAGTCGGCTCACTTCAGCCTCGACTTGTTGCGGGTTCCAGGTGGGACATGTGGCGGCACGGGCCAGGGGAGCATTCAACGTCAACAGTAGGGCGAAAAGCAGCATGAGCGGCATGGCCAGCATCCTTGCATGGCGGGTGGGAGCCCTCAGCCTAGGCAGGTAGCGTGCGGGTCGCCATGCAGCGTTTGTCAGCCCATATGTCACAAAAAAGCCCCTGCCGATTGCTCGGCAGGGGCTTTCGCCTGGCGCTGTAGGAAGCTTACAGGCCGGCAGCGTCACGCAGCGACTGGGCGCGGTCGGTACGCTCCCAGGTGAAGGTGGTGAAGGTGTCGTCGCCGACCGTCTTCTGCTGCGGGGTACGGCCGAAGTGGCCGTAGGCAGCGGTTTCCTGGTACATCGGGTGCAGCAGGTCGAGCATGGTGGTGATGGCGTAAGGACGCAGGTCGAAGCACTCGCGCACCAGCTGGATGATCTTGTCGTCGGAGACCTTGCCGGTACCGAAGGTGTTGATCGAGATGGAGGTCGGCTGGGCCACGCCGATGGCGTACGACACCTGGATCTCGCAACGCTCGGCCAGGCCGGCGGCGACGATGTTCTTGGCCACGTAGCGGCCGGCGTAGGCGGCGGAACGGTCGACCTTGGATGGGTCCTTGCCGGAGAACGCGCCACCACCATGGCGGGCCATGCCGCCGTAGGAGTCGACGATGATCTTGCGCCCGGTCAGGCCGCAGTCACCCACTGGGCCACCGATGATGAAGTTGCCGGTCGGGTTGATGTGGTACTGGGTACCCTTGTGCAGCAGTTCGGCAGGCAGGGTGTGCTTGACGATCAGCTCCATCACGGCTTCCTGCAGGTCTTTCTGCGAAACCTCAGGGTTGTGCTGGGTCGACAGCACCACGGCGTCGATACCGACCACCTTGCCATTTTCGTAACGGCAGGTGACCTGCGACTTGGCGTCCGGACGCAGCCATGGCAGCAGTTTCGATTTGCGCGCCTCGGCCTGGCGCTCGACCAGACGGTGCGAGAAGCAGATCGGCGCTGGCATCAGCACATCGGTTTCGTTGCTGGCGTAGCCGAACATCAGGCCCTGGTCACCGGCGCCCTGGTCTTCCGGGCGGGAACGGTCGACGCCCTGGGCGATGTCCACCGACTGTTTGCCGATGATGTTCATCACGGCGCAGGTGGCGCCGTCGAAACCGACGTCGGAGCTGTTGTAGCCGATGTCGATGATGACCTTGCGCACCAGCTCTTCCAGGTCGACCCAGGCGGAGGTGGTGACTTCGCCGGCGATGATGGCGACACCGGTCTTGACCAGGGTTTCGCAGGCTACGCGAGCGTATTTGTCCTGGGCGATGATGGCATCAAGGACGGCGTCCGAAATCTGGTCGGCGATCTTGTCCGGATGCCCTTCGGACACGGACTCGGAGGTGAAAAGGGAGTATTCGCTCATCTCGAAGGTTCCTGAAATTTACCGATGTTGTATGTCGCCAGCCGTCCGCTGGAAATGGCGGACCTGGATCTGGAAACCGTTACGCAAGCCCACGTACAGGCTGTCCCCGGGGGCCAGCCCGGCGGCGTTGGCCCAACGGGCCAGGTCGTCCTGTTCGAAGCCAAGCCACAGGTCGCCGCAGGCTTCGCGCGCCCACCCCTGGTCATGGCTGCACAGTTCGGTTACCAGCAGGCTGCCGCCTGCCTTCACCCGTTTGGCCAGCTGGCGCAAGGCCAGGGCCGGGTCGCTGAAATGGTGCAGCACCATGTTCAGCACAACGCAGTCGGCGGCCACATCCGTTGCACCCAGTGCATCGGCCAACTGCAGGTTCACATTGTCGAGCCCTTCGCGCTTGCACACCTGGCGCGCCAGTTCAAGCATGGTCGGGCTGTTGTCCAGGGCGGTGACCTGGGCGAAGCGCCGGGCCAGGTCGGGCAGGAAGCCACCGTCGCCGGGGCCGACCTCCAGGGCGCTGGCGGCCGGGTCGAAATTCAGTTTGTCGAGCAGCGCCAGCAGGCTTTCGCGGTACTGCGGCAGGCCGGCGATCAGGTCTTGCTGGGCGCGGAACTTCTCTTCCACGCGCAGGAAGAAGTCCTGGCTGGTGGCTGCGCGGCGTTGCTGCACCTGGGCGATACGCGCCTGCACGTCAGGCGGAAGAGTCAGGTCGTCCACCTCTTCGAGCAGCGCCGCGTGCAGCCGACCGCCCAGGCGCAGGCTGTCGGGCAAGGCGCGGCGGTAGAAGATGGCATTGCCCTCGCGGCGGGTCGCCACCAGCTCGGCCTGGGCCAGTACCTTCAGGTGGTGGCTCATGCCCGATTGGCCCACATCGAAGATCTGCGCCAGCTCCAGCACGCCGAACGAGTCGTTGGCCAGGGCGCGCAATACGTTCAGGCGCAACTCGTCGCCACTGGCTTTGCACAGGGCAGCCAATGCTTCGCATTGCTCGGGGATCGATTGCGCGCGGAGGTTCATGGTGCGGCAGTCTAGACAGGCATCGTTGCCCTAGCAAGGGCAATATCAAAAAGTTTTGATATTGAGTGATGAGCGGGATGGTTCGCCCGGTTTTACTCCCGAATTGAATGCCAATCGCAGGAAAATCCCCCGACTGTGACCATACGTCATTGCCCCAAGCCCCCCCAGTGGGCGAAAATGGCCGCCTTTTTTGTGACACCACCTATTCAAGCCCCCTAGGAGATCAGCGATGCCCAGCCGTCGTGAACGTGCCAACGCCATTCGTGCCCTCAGCATGGATGCCGTGCAAAAGGCCAACAGCGGCCACCCAGGTGCCCCCATGGGCATGGCGGATATCGCCGAAGTGCTTTGGCGCGACTATCTGAAGCACAACCCGAGCAACCCGAGTTTCGCCGACCGTGACCGCTTCGTGCTGTCCAACGGCCACGGTTCGATGCTGATCTACTCGCTGCTGCACCTGACCGGCTACGACGTCACCATCGATGACATCAAAGGCTTCCGCCAGCTGCACAGCCGCACCCCGGGCCACCCGGAATACGGCTACACCCCAGGCGTCGAGACCACCACCGGCCCGCTCGGCCAGGGTATCGCCAACGCCGTGGGCTTCGCCCTGGCCGAAAAGGTGCTCGCCGCCCAGTTCAACCGTGATGGCCATAACATCGTCGACCACCACACCTACGTGTTCCTCGGCGACGGCTGCATGATGGAAGGCATTTCCCATGAAGTCGCCTCGCTGGCCGGCACCCTGGGCCTGAACAAGCTGATCGCCTTCTATGACGACAACGGCATTTCCATCGACGGCGAAGTGCACGGCTGGTTCACCGACAACACCCCGGCGCGCTTCGAAGCGTATAACTGGCAGGTGATCCGCAACGTCGACGGCCATGACGCCGACGAGATCAAGACCGCCATCGAGACCGCCCGCAAGAGCGATCGCCCGACCCTGATCTGCTGCAAGACCATCATTGGTTTCGGCTCGCCAAACAAGCAGGGCAAGGAAGACTGCCACGGCGCACCGCTGGGCAACGACGAAATTGCCCTGGCTCGCAAGGAACTGAACTGGAACCACGGCCCGTTCGAAATCCCGGCCGAGATCTACGCCGAGTGGGACGCCAAGGCTGCCGGTGCCAAGGCCGAAGCCGAATGGAACCAGCGCTTCGACGCCTACGCCAAGGCCTACCCGGAGCTGGCTGCCGAGTTCAAGCGCCGAGCCGCCGGTGACCTGCCTGCCGATTTCAGCGAGAAAGCCCAGGCCTACATCAACGAAGTGGCCGCCAAGGGCGAGACCATCGCCAGCCGCAAGGCCAGCCAGAACGCCCTGAATGCCTTCGGCCCGCTGCTGCCGGAGTTCCTCGGCGGTTCGGCAGACCTGGCCGGTTCCAACCTGACCCTGTGGAAGGGTTGCAAGGGTGTCGAAGCCAACGACGCCAGCGGCAACTACGTGTTCTACGGCGTTCGCGAGTTCGGCATGACCGCCATCATGAACGGTGTTGCCCTGCACGGTGGCCTGGTGCCTTACGGCGCGACCTTCCTGATGTTCATGGAATACGCCCGCAACGCCGTGCGCATGTCGGCACTGATGAAGCAGCGCGTGATCCACGTCTATACCCACGACTCCATCGGCCTGGGCGAAGACGGTCCGACTCACCAGCCGATCGAGCAGCTGACCAGCCTGCGCAGCACGCCGAACCTGGACACCTGGCGCCCAGCCGACGCGGTGGAATCCGCCGTGTCCTGGAAAAACGCCCTGGAGCGCAAGGACGGCCCTTCGGCGCTGATCTTCTCGCGCCAGAACCTGCAGCACCAGGACCGCGACGCCCAGCAGATCGCCGACATCAGCCGCGGCGGCTACGTGCTCAAGGACTGCGCCGGCGAGCCTGAGCTGATCCTGATCGCCACCGGTTCCGAAGTGGGCCTGGCTGTTCAGGCGCACGCCAAGCTGACCGAACAAGGCCGCAAGGTGCGCGTGGTTTCCATGCCGTGCACCAGCGTGTTCGATGCCCAGGACGCTGCCTACAAGCAGTCCGTGCTGCCGCTGGAAGTAGGTGCGCGTATCGCCATCGAAGCCGCTCACGCCGACTTCTGGTACAAGTACGTCGGCCTGGAAGGTCGTATTATCGGCATGACCACCTACGGTGAGTCGGCGCCGGCCTCGGCACTGTTCGAAGAGTTCGGTTTCACCCTGGAGAACATCCTCGGTACTGCCGAAGAGCTGCTGGAAGACTGATACAAGGAAGGCGAGGGCCTCTGGCCCTCGTTCGCGGCACAAGGCCGCTCCTACAGGGTATTGCGTACGCCGTCCCCTGTAGGAGCGGCCTTGTGCCGCGAATGGGCTGCGCAGCGGCCCCGTTCAACTGCCGGAGTTCAAGAGCTACCTATGCCCCACCTGCGTCCCTACAAAGTTGCACTCAACGGTTATGGCCGTATCGGCCGCTGTGTCCTGCGCGCGCTGTTCGAGCGGGGGGCAAAGGCCGGTTTCGAGATCGTCGCGCTGAACGACCTGGCCGACCAGGCCAGCCTGGAATACCTGACACGCTTCGACTCCACCCACGGGCGTTTCCCCGGTGAGGTGAAGGTCGATGGCGACTGTCTGCATATCAATGGCGACTGCGTGAAGGTGATGCGCAGTGCCACCCCCGAAGGCATCGACTGGGCCGCCCTGGATATCGACCTGGTGCTGGAGTGCTCCGGCGCCTACCACACCCGCGCCGATGGCCAGCGCTTCCTCGACGCCGGCGCGCCTCGGGTGCTGTTCTCGCAGCCGATGGCCAGCGAGGCCGATGTCGATGCCACGGTGGTCTACGGCGTCAACCAGGCCTGCCTGACCGGCAACGAGCGCCTGGTGTCCAACGCCTCTTGCACTACCAACTGCGGCGTGCCGCTGCTGCGTGTGCTGGACCAGGCATTCGGCATCGAGTATGTGCAGATCACCACCATCCACTCGGCGATGAACGACCAGCCGGTGATCGACGCCTACCACCACGAAGACCTGCGCCGCACGCGTTCGGCCTTCCAGTCGGTGATCCCGGTATCCACTGGTCTGGCGCGTGGCATCGAGCGCCTGCTTCCGGAACTTGCCGGGCGAATCCAGGCCAAAGCGGTACGCGTACCGACCGTCAACGTCTCGTGCCTGGATATCACCCTGCAGACCGCCCGCGATACCAGTGCGGCCGAAGTCAACCGGGTGCTGCGCGAGGCGGCGCTGGAAGGCCCGCTCAAAGGCTTGCTGGCCTACACCGAGTTGCCCCACGCCAGCTGTGATTTCAACCATGACCCGCATTCGGCGATCGTCGATGCCAGCCAGACCCGTGTTTCCGGCCCCCGCCTGGTGAACCTGCTGGCCTGGTTCGACAACGAATGGGGGTTCGCCAACCGTATGCTCGACGTTGCCGAACACTATCTGCACGTCGTCCACCCAACCCGCAACAAACAGCCCTGAAGGACTGCATTCATGACCGTGTTGAAGATGACCGACCTCGACCTGCAAGGTAAGCGCGTACTGATCCGCGAAGACCTCAACGTGCCTGTGAAGGACGGTGTGGTAGCCAGCGACGCGCGTATCCTGGCAGCGCTGCCGACCATCAAGCTGGCCCTGGAGAAGGGTGCAGCGGTAATGGTCTGCTCGCACCTGGGCCGCCCGACCGAGGGTGAGTTCTCTGCCGAGAACAGCCTCAAGCCGGTCGCCGACTACCTGAGCAAGGCCCTGGGCCGCGACGTGCCGCTGGTAGCCGACTACCTGGACGGTGTCGAGGTCAAGGCTGGTGACCTGGTGCTGTTCGAGAACGTGCGTTTCAACAAGGGCGAGAAGAAGAACGCCGACGAGCTGGCGCAGAAGTACGCCGCCCTGTGCGACGTGTTCGTCATGGACGCTTTCGGTACTGCCCACCGTGCCGAAGGTTCGACCCATGGTGTTGCCAAGTTCGCCAAAGTCGCTGCTGCCGGCCCGCTGCTGGCAGCCGAACTGGATGCCCTGGGCAAGGCCCTGAAGGCCCCGGCCAAGCCGATGGCAGCCATCGTTGCCGGCTCCAAGGTCTCCACCAAGCTGGACGTGCTGAACAGCCTGAGCTCGGTGTGCGACCAGCTGATCGTTGGTGGCGGCATCGCCAACACCTTCCTGGCCGCAGCCGGCCACCCGGTAGGCAAGTCGCTGTACGAGCCTGACCTGGTCGATACCGCCAAGGCCATCGCCGCCAAGGTCAGCGTGCCTCTGCCGGTCGATGTCGTGGTTGCCAAGGAGTTCGCCGAGAGCGCCGAAGCCACCGTCAAGGCCATTGCCGACGTTGCCGCTGACGACATGATCCTGGACATCGGCCCGCAAACCGCAGCCCACTTCGCGGAGCTGCTGAAGTCGTCGAAGACCATCCTGTGGAACGGCCCGGTCGGCGTGTTCGAGTTCGACCAGTTCGGCAACGGCACCAAGGTGCTGGCCAAGGCCATCGCCGACAGCGCCGCGTTCTCTATCGCCGGTGGCGGTGACACCCTGGCTGCCATCGACAAATATGGCGTTGGCGCCGATATCTCCTACATTTCTACCGGTGGTGGCGCCTTCCTCGAGTTCGTCGAGGGCAAGGTACTGCCGGCCGTGGCGATCCTGGAAGAGCGGGCCAAGGCCTGATGACGTCGGCGCTTGGCAAAGGGAGCGGCCTGATGGTCAAGCAATTGCCTGTGATGATGCTGGCTGGCCTGCTGAGCGCATGCGCCGGCAGCCCGGCCTCGGATACCGACCCGGCGCATCCGCCCAAGGGCGGTTGCTACCAGTCCGAGTGGCAGGCCGAGACCGTGCCGGTCATCAGCAAGCGCGTGGGCCCGGAAGGCCTGGAAAAGTACGACGAAGACCACCAGCGCAAGGCGCCTGGTTGCCCTTGATCGGGTAACAGGCAACCCGAAGGCTGATTTGTGGTCTTGAGGTAGGGGCCGCTGTGCGGCCCTTCGCGGGCTTGCCCGCTCCCACAGGTACAGCGCTTGACCTGTGGGAGCGGGCAAGCCCGCGAAGGGCTGCACAGCAGCCCCAAATCGAGGAAACTGAATGAAAGCGCTTTTGGCCGTGACGGCCCTGGCGACACTGGCAGGATGCTCGCTGCTGAAGCCGGCGCAACCCGCTCCGGCAGACGACTGGACCCGCTGGGTCTGCGACACTCAGGCTGAAGTGCTGTGGCGCTTCGCCGATGCGCAGCGCGATCAGGTCGATGTGCGCCTTGGTGGCGGCGACCAGGTCTACCGGCTCAAGGCCGAGCCGGGTGCCTCGGGCGCGCTGTACAGCGATGGCATGCTGGCCTTCCATACCAAGGGCGAAGAAGGCCTGGTGTACTGGGTGGCAACCAACGATCTGATTGGGCGGGGCTGCAAGGCACCGTGACTGGCCGGGCCGCGAGGGTGGCCCACACTACTTGAACAGCAACCGCCCCTGCGGCAGGCTTGCACGAAACAAACGACGCTTGTCGGGAGAGAGATACACAATGGCACTCATTAGCATGCGCCAGATGCTGGACCACGCCGCCGAGTTCGGTTACGGCGTACCAGCTTTCAACGTCAACAACCTCGAGCAGATGCGCGCCATCATGGAAGCGGCCGACAAGACCGACTCCCCGGTGATCGTCCAGGCTTCGGCCGGTGCCCGCAAATACGCCGGTGCCCCGTTCCTGCGTCACCTGATCCTGGCGGCCATCGAAGAATTCCCGCATATCCCGGTGTGCATGCACCAGGACCACGGCACCAGCCCTGACGTCTGCCAGCGCTCGATCCAGCTGGGCTTCAGCTCGGTGATGATGGACGGCTCGCTGGGTGAAGATGGCAAGACCCCGACCGACTACGAGTACAACGTTCGCGTTACCCAGCAGACCGTTGCCATGGCGCACGCCTGCGGTGTTTCGGTAGAAGGCGAGCTGGGCTGCCTGGGTTCGCTGGAAACCGGCATGGCCGGTGAGGAAGACGGCATCGGCGCCGAAGGCGTGCTGGACCACAGCCAGATGCTGACCGACCCGGAAGAGGCTGCCGACTTCGTCAAGAAGACCCAGGTCGACGCCCTGGCCATCGCCATCGGTACCAGCCACGGTGCCTACAAGTTCACCAAGCCACCAACCGGTGACGTGCTGGCCATCGACCGCATCAAGGAAATCCACAAGCGCATCCCCAACACCCACCTGGTGATGCACGGTTCGTCCTCGGTGCCGCAAGAGTGGCTGGCGATCATCAACCAGTACGGCGGCGACATCAAGGAAACCTACGGTGTACCGGTCGAGGAAATCGTCGAAGGTATCAAGTACGGCGTGCGCAAGGTCAACATCGACACCGACCTGCGTCTGGCTTCCACTGGTGCCATGCGCCGCCTGATGGCGCAGAACCCGAGCGAGTTCGACCCGCGCAAGTTCTTCGGTGAAACCATCAAGGCCATGCGTGACGTGTGCATCGCCCGTTACGAAGCCTTCGGCACCGCTGGCAATGCCTCGAAGATCAAGCCGATCTCCCTGGAAGGCATGTACCAGCGCTACCTGAAAGGTGAGCTGGCCGCCAAGGTCAACTAATCTTCTGGTATTAATGAAAAAGCCCGCAGCGATGCGGGTTTTTTCATTTTTGGGTGTTAGAACTTTGCCTCGGTGTAGGCCTCTTTGCCGGCATGCTTGCGAAGAGGGCGGTACATATTCCCGGCAGAGCGACCGTTAGTCGGCTACCGTAGAATTGAGGCACTGATAGCGTTCTGATTGCATTGCGTGTTATCCGCTCAGGTCTAGAGTACTAGTGGATCCAACCGTATTTTGAAGTCGGTCACATAATAGAGAAGCAGCATGGATGGCGCTCAACCTCACCCTCAGCCACTGGATGGCAACTCGGTTCTTCTGGTGGTAGACGATTACCCCGAAAACCTCATCAGCATGCGGGCATTGCTGGCCCGTCAGGATTGGCAGGTGTTGACGGCAAACTCGGGGATGGAAGCCCTGGGTGCTTTGCTCGAGCACGATGTCGACCTGGTGCTGCTGGATGTACAGATGCCGGAGATGGACGGCTTCGAAGTCGCCCGACTGATGCGCGGCAGCCAGCGCACCCGGCTGACCCCGATCATTTTCCTCACCGCCAACGAACAGTCCGAAGCGGCCGTGCTCAAGGGCTACGCCAGCGGCGCCGTGGACTACATGTTCAAACCGTTCGACCCGCAAATCCTCAAGCCCAAGGTCCAGGCCCTGCTCGACCAGCAGCGCAACCGGCGCATGCTGCAGCGGCTGACCCGCGAGCTGGAAGCGGCCAGGGCGTTCAACGCATCGATCCTGGAGAACGCCGCCGAGGGCATTCTGGTGGTGGATGCCCAAGGCATCATCAGCTTTGCCAACCCGGCCATTTCCCGTTTGTTGTCAGCGCCGGTGCAGGAGTTGCAGGGCGCCCATCTGCTCGACCTGGTGCAACTGACCAGTGCCAGCCTGTGGAACGAATCGGACTTCTACCAGGCCTACCTGGGGCGGCGCATCTTCCGCGTGCATGATGCCCAGCTGCGCACCCTGGGCGGCGAGCTGGTGCCGGTGGCGTTGTCCTGTGCTCCACTGCCGTCCGAGCAACAGGCCATGGTGGTCACCGTGCTGGACATGTCGGTGGTGCGCAACCTGCACCAGCAGCTGGAGTACCAGGCCGTCACCGACCCGCTTACCGGCCTGCTCAACCGCCGCGGGTTCTACCAGGCCGCCGAAGGTGCGCTGCTGCGCAACGAGCGCTCGGACAAGGCGCAGGCGCTGATGTACATGGATCTGGACGGCTTCAAACGTATCAACGACTCGCTCGGCCACGACGCGGGCGACCGGGTGCTGCACTGGGTGGCCGAACAGCTCAAGGATTGCCTGGGCAGTGAAGCGCTGCTGGCGCGCATGGGCGGGGACGAGTTCACTGCACTGTTCGACAGCCTGCCTTACCCGGAGCAGGCCGGGCGCTATGCCGAGCGGTTGCTGGAACGCATTTCCATCAGCCACCAGGTGGAAGGGCTGGATGTGAGCCTTGGGGTGAGCATTGGCATCGCCACTTATCCGGATTGCGGGGCCAATGTCGAAGGCCTGCTGCGCGCGGCCGATGCGGCGATGTACGCAGCGAAGCAGGCCGGGCGCCAGCAATATCGCTTCTACGATCAGGAACTCAATGGCAGGGCACGTTCGCGGCTGATGCTCGAGGACAGCGTACGCATGGCCGTGGAGCAGCAAGACTTCACTCTGGTTTATCAACCGCAGGTCGGCTTCATCGATGGCCGCCTGCGTGGCTTCGAGGCCTTGTTGCGCTGGCAGCATCCCAGTGTCGGCGACGTACCGCCGGGGCTGTTCATCCCGTTGCTGGAAGAGGCGCGCTTGATCAACCGCCTGGCCAGCTGGATCTACCGCCAGGGCGCGGCACAGCGCCAGGCCTGGTGCCAGCGTTTCTCGGCGGACCTGGTGCTGGGTATCAGCCTGAGCCGCGCGCAGTTCGCCATGCCCAGCCTGGTCGACGAACTGCACCGGGTCATCCAGCTTTACCAGTTGGACCCGGCGCAGCTGGAAGTGGAAGTGGCGGAAACCTCGCTGATGTACAACATCGATGCGGCAGTGAAACAGATACACCGCTTGCGCGAGCTGGGTGTGCGGGTGGCGCTGGATGACTTTGGTGCCGGCGACTGTTCGTTGCGCATGTTGCGCGACCTGCCGATCGATACCCTCAAGCTCGACCGCCACCTGGTGGCGCGCTTGCCCGACTCGGTGGTGGATGCCGCGCTGGTGCGCAGCGTCATCGGCCTGTGCCTCGACTACAGCATCACGGTGATCGCCGAGGGGGTGGAAACCCCGGCTCAGGCAGCCTGGCTCAAAGCCAATGGCTGTGAGTACGTGCAGGGGTTCCTGGTGGCTTACCCGATGACCGCCACGGATGCCAGCAGCTTCCCGGCGATTTTCTCCTGGCCGGGGCCATGATTGGCTAGAATCGGCATTCGTTACACCGAATGCAGCGCCATGACCGTATTACGATATTTGCAAGCCTATCCGCCGCACCTGCAGCAGCAAGTGCGGCAGATGATCGACAGCGACCGCCTGGGCGAGTACCTGCAGCGCCGCTACCCCGACCGCCATGACGTGCAGAACGACAAGGCGTTGTACGGCTATGCCCAGGATTTGCGCCAGCAATACCTGCGCAGCGCGCCCAACCTGGACAAGGTGCTGTTCGACAATCGTCTCGACCTGACCCATCGGGCCCTGGGCCTGAATACGGCGATATCAAGGGTGCAGGGCGGCAAGCTCAAGGCGAAGAAGGAAATCCGCATTGCCTCGCTGTTCAAGGAGGCCGCGCCGCAGTTCTTGCGCATGATCGTGGTGCACGAACTGGCACACCTGCGCGAGCGCGACCACAACAAGGCGTTCTACCAGCTCTGCCAGCACATGGAGCCGGACTACCACCAACTGGAATTCGACCTGCGCGTCTACCTGACCTATCGGGAGCTGCCGGGCAACTGTTAAGGACCACGCAGCATGGAAGTGAGCAAGACCAAGAGCAGCTTCTACCGCCGTCTGTACGTGGCCTGGCTGATCGACAGCCAGACCGCGACCAGCGTTCCGGCCCTGATGGAAGCCACCGGCATGCCCCGGCGCACCGCCCAGGACACCATTGCGGCACTAGCCGACCTGGATATCGTCTGCGAGTTCGAACAGCAGGAAGGCGCGCGCAACCACGCCGGGCATTACCGCATTCATGACTGGGGGGCGATTGACAAACAGTGGATCATCCAGCACCTGCGGCAGGTTCGCGAAGTGCTGGGGTATCCCTGATCCACTGCGGGCTGCTTTGCAGCCCGGCGATCTCATCCCTTGCGCATCCCGATATGCGGAATGTCGTCCTCAAGATATTCCTCGCCCACCACAGCGAACCCATGCCGGGCATAGAATGCCTGCAAATGCGCCTGCGCCGACAGATAAACCGGCACCCCCGGCCAGCAATGCTCCGCTGCCTCCAACCCCTTGAGCAGCAAGGTATGCCCAAGCTTCAGCTCGCGCGCCGCAGGTGCAGTCACTACCCGCCCGATCACCACATCCCCTCCTTGGGATTGCGGGTCGAGCAGGCGCAGGTAGGCCACCAGCTTGTCATCCCGCCAGCCCATCAGGTGCAGGGTATCGCCGGTCAGGTCTTGGCCATCGACTTCCTGGTAGGCGCAGCGTTGCTCGACCACGAACACTTCCGTGCGTAACTGCAGAATGGCGTAGAGCTGGTCCTTGCTGAGGTCGGTGTGGTGCTTGCAAAGCCAGTCGATGGACATTGGTGCGAACTCCTTGAGTGGACCGTCGATCATCGCATGATGCACGTGCCACGGCCAAAATAGAGGCTAAATGACACTATTGGCCGCTGCCCTCGAAGACGCCTTTGTGTAATCTCATCGGCAGTGTGTGCCCTCCATTGCGAAAGGACGTGAGCATGCGGCCACTGTTTTGTGTGTTGGGATTGCTGGCAATGATGCTTGCAACACCCGCCCTGGGGCGCGAAAAGCTGCGTCTGGTGGCCGACAATTGGCCGCCGTTCACCGATGCCAGCATGCCGGGCGGTGGCCTGGCGACCAGCATCGTCACCACGGCGCTGGCCCGGGCCGGCTACACCAGTGGGGTCGAAGAGGCACCTTGGGCGCGGGCTCTGCTGGGGGTGAGCGAGGGGCGTTACGACGTGCTGATCAACGCCTGGTACAACGACTCGCGCGCCAGCATCGGGCAGTTTTCCGAAGCCTACCTGGTCAACCGCATTCGCCTGTTGCAACGCAAGGGCGAGGCGTTTCGCTACAAGCGCCAGTCAGATTTGTATCCCTACAGCATCGCTGTGGTGCGTGATTATGCCTATTCCCCCGAGTTCGACCGCGACACCCGCCTGCACAAGGTGGCGGTGCGCAACTTTCCCTCTGCGGTACGCATGCTGGCGGCGGGGCGGGTGGACCTGGCGGTGGAAGACGAGTACGTGGCCCGTTACAACTTGCAGCGCGAGCTGCCAGAGGTACGCGATGGGGTGATGCTGGTGGAGCCGCCGTTGGGAGAGAACACCCTGCATATCCTGGTCAGCCTGAAGCACCCGGAGCATGCGCGGATCGTCGAGCGGTTCGAGCAGGCGATTGCGGCGATGAAGGCGGATGGCAGCTATGCACGGCTCATGCGCCAGCATGGCTTTTGATCTATATCGCCTGTGCCGGCCTCTTCGCGGGTAAACCCGCTCCCACAGGTATCTCACAGGACTCGATATTTGTGATGTTCCTGTGGGAGCGGGTTTACCCGCGAAGAGGCCCGCACAGGCGATATGAAACTCAGGCCGGTGCACCTTCCTTGATCAAATGCGCTGCCAAGGTCCGCAGCGGCCCCAACTGCCGGCAGATCAACGCCAACTGCGTCTGTACCAGCCGCTGGTGCTCGTCCAGCTCTTCCGGCATCTGCTCCAGGGCATTGGCCAGCGCTTCTTCGGCATCACTGTGAATCGCCACCGGCAGCCGCGCGGCCAGGCCGTTGGCAATCTCGTCCAGGCTGCTGGCCAGGCTTTGCCCGGCACCTTCGATCAACTGTTCCTGCACCTCCGCCGGCAAGGCGGTGTCGCGGTGCGCACCCAGCCCCGACAGGTAGCTAAGCAAGGTATGCGACAGCACCAGGAAGCGGAAGCCGACGTCGGCCTCCTTCCGGAAATGCCCCGGCTCCATCAGCATGTTGGCCAAGGTGGTGGACAGCGCCGCGTCGGCGTTGTGGGCGTTGCGCCGGGCCAGGCGGTAGGCCAGGTCATCGCGCTTGCCGTGGGCATACTGCTGCATGATCTGCCGCAGGTACACGCTGGCGCAGGCCAGGGTATTGGCCAGCGCCTTGTTCAGCCGCCGCCCCTGCCAGTCGGGGAGGAACAGGAACACCGCAAGGATGGCGATCAGGCTACCGACCAGGGTATCGAACAGGCGCGGCAGGAACAGGCCATAGCCATCGCCGATCTGGTTGAAGCAGAACAGCACCATCAGGGTGATCGCGGCCGTGGCCAAGGTGTAGCGGGTGGTGCGGTTGACGAAGAACACCACCCCGGCGACCACGGCGAACAATGACTGGATGACCGGGTTGGGGAACAGGTCGAACAATGCCCAGCCCACCGTCAGGCCGACGGCGGTGCCGGCTATCCGCTGCACCAGCTTGCGCCGGGTCGCACCGTAGTTGGGCTGGCACACGAACAGCGTGGTGAGGATGATCCAGTAGCCCTGGGTGGGGTGGATCAGGTGCACCATGCCATAGCCGATCGACAACGCCAGGGGTAGGCGCAGGGCATGGCGGAACAGCAGCGAGGTCGGCGTCAATTGGGTGCGCAGGCGGGTCCACACGTCCTTCAGCGAGCGTGGAGAGCGGTCGAGCAGGCTGCTATCGCTGGTGTCGGCCAGGCTGTCCGGGTTGCTGGCGGCGCTGAGCAGGCGGTCGAGCGTCGCCAGGTTGGCCGCCAGCGCCCGCAGCGAGCGAAGCAGGCTACGCCAGGCCGGGTTGTTCTGCATACGCAGGTGTTCCAGCGAGGCGTTTAGGTCTTCGAGGGCCTCGGGATAACCGCTGGCCAGCACGAACGGCTGGCGCAGGCGGATCGAGCGGGCCAGTTCCTGGCAGGACGAGCCCTGCTTGCGCAGCAGGCGCTGGCAGCGGAACATCACGTCGCTGTGGAAAAAAGCCTCGGTCAGGGCGTTGTAGGGATAGTGCGAAGCACTGACCCGTTCATGGATGTCCTGGGCCAGGAAGTACAGCTTGAGGTAGCGGCTGACCTTGGAATTCGGCTGGCTGTTGCCCACCCGGTGCAGGATGATTTCCTTGGCCGCGTTGAGCGCCGCCACCACCTTGCCGTTCTGCTGGGCCAGCTCCAGGCGCCGGGCTTCGACGTCAAGGGTGCGGACGGGTTCGAACAGGCTGGCCTTGAGCTTGAGGTAGCTGCCCAGCTCGAAGAACAGCTTGGCCAGGCTCTGCTGCACCGGCTGGTTGGAAAACAGCGCCTGCCACAGCACCGACAGCAGCCCGTACCAGGCTGCGCCCGCCACCAGCAGCAGCGGTTCGTGCCAGAAATCGGTGACTTGGCCGCCGCGCTGGTCCACGCCGATCATGGTGTACACCGCAGTGATCAGGGTCGCTGAAGCGATGGCGCCATAGCGTTCGCCCAAGGCACCGAGCATCGTCAGGCCAAAGGCCGCCAAGGCCAGGGCAATGACGAATACCCACGGGTAGGGGAACAGCAGTTCGACTGCCAGTGCGGCGATGGCAAAACACACAAGGGTGACGGCCAGGGCGCTGAGGCGGCCCTGCCAGCTGTCATCGGTTTCGGCCAGGGCGCTGGCGATGATGCCGAGGAACAGCGGAATCAGCAGGGCCATTTCGTTCTGGTACCAGCACAGGGCCAGGCTGCCGGTGAGGGCGATGGTGACCCGGATGCTGTAGCTGAACTTGTCTTGACCCCACAGGCGACGCAGTGACTGACGGAACGAGCTCGATGACATGATGGCCTGCTAGGCAGTGATCAGAGAAATACCTTTCAGAGACGGTTACCGGGGCGCGAAGCGGCCCGGATTCCGACACTGAGCACGGGCCAGCAAGAAGCATTCCGTGCTGCTGAATGGATTCTACTCTACACGAACTGCGCCGCGGCGTTGGCGGAGGCCCAGGCCCACTGGAAATTGAAACCGCCCAAATGGCCAGTCACATCCAGCACTTCACCAATGAAATACAACCCAGGGCTTTTCAGCGATTCCATGGTCTTGGACGACACCTCTCGGGTATCCACGCCGCCCAGGGTCACTTCGGCAGTGCGATAGCCCTCGGTGCCGGCCGGTACCACCTGCCAGTTCGCCAGCTTCTCGGCGATCTGTGCCAGTTCCGCCGGTGTGTACTGCTTCATGGGCCGGGACTCGAACCACTGCTCGGCCAGCAGGTTGGCCAGCTTGCGGGTAAATACCTCGCCCAGCACGGTTTTCAGCTCGGTGTTGGCGCGTTCGGCCTGCATCTGTTGCAGCCAGGTCAGTGCATCACGGTCGGGCAGCAGGTTGATCTCGACCGTGTCGCCTGCTTCCCAGAACGAGGAAATCTGCAAAATCGCCGGGCCGCTGAGGCCGCGGTGGGTAAACAGCAGGTTCTCGCGGAAGCTGGTGCCGTTGCAGCTGGCGGTGCAATCCAGCGATGTACCGGACAACTCGGTGCACAGTGCCTTCAGTTGGGGCTCGGTGATGGTGAACGGCACCAGCCCGGCGCGGGTTGGCAGCAGGGTATGGCCGAACTGGCGGGCCACCTGGTAGCCGAAGCCGGTGGCACCCAGGGTCGGGATCGACAGGCCGCCGGTGGCGATCACCAGCGACTGGCAGGCGAACTGGCCGCCGCTGGTCTGCAGCAGGTAGCCCCCTTCGGTCTTCTCGATCTGCTCGATGCTGGTGTGCATGCGGATCTCGGCGCCGGCCTCATCGCATTCGGCCAGCAGCATGTCGAGGATGTCACTGGCCTTGTTGTCGCAAAACAGCTGGCCGAGTTTCTTCTCGTGGTAGGCCACGCCGTGCCTGCACACCAGCTCGATGAAGTCCCACTGGGTGTAGCGAGCCAGGGCCGACTTGCAGAAATGCGCATTCTGCGAGAGGAAGTTGCCCGGCTCGGTATACATGTTGGTGAAGTTGCAGCGGCCGCCGCCGGACATGAGGATTTTCTTGCCCGGTTTGTTGGCGTGGTCGAGCACCAGTACCCGGCGGCCACGGCGGGCGCTGAGCTGTGCGCACATCAGGCCGGCGGCGCCGGCGCCGAGGATGATCACGTCGGTGGAGTGCACGGTGTTACCTCTTCAGGATTGCTGGGGGCTGCTTTGCAGCCCTCTCGCGACACAAGGCCGCTCCTACAGGAGTTTGCGATCCCCTGTAGGAGCGGCCTTGTGTCGCGAAAGGGCCGCAAAGCGGCCCCAAAATTAGGTCAGACGATGCGGACTTTCAGGGAACGCCCCTTGATCTTGCCGCTGTTCAAGCGCTGCATGGCCTGCTTGGCGAGCGGCCGCTCAACGGCCACGAACGCCTGGAAATCGAAGATCGCAATCTTGCCCACCTGTTTGCCGGGGATGCCGGCGTCACCGGTCAGCGCCCCGAGGATGTCACCCGGGCGCAGCTTGTCCTTGCGCCCGGCGGCGATGCACAGGGTGCTCATCAGCGGCAGCAGCGGTTCGCCACCCTTGTGCTTCAGGCTGTCCAGCTGGTCCCAGCGCAGCGGGCTCTTCTGCAGGTCTTCGATGGCCTGGGCGCGGTGGCCTTCGGCCGGTGCCACCAGGCTGACCGCAATGCCTTTCTCGCCAGCACGGCCGGTGCGGCCGACACGGTGCACATGGATTTCCGCATCACGTGCCAGCTCGACGTTGATGACCATATCCAGGCCATCGATGTCCAGGCCGCGGGCGGCCACATCGGTAGCCACCAGCACCGAGCTGCTGCGGTTGGCGAACATGGTCAGCACCTGGTCGCGGTCGCGCTGCTCCAGGTCGCCATGCAGGGCCTGGGCAACGATGCCCTTGGCGGTCAGGTGGGCGACCACATCCTCGCACTGCTGCTTGGTGAAGCAGAACGCCACGCAGGACTGCGGGCGGTAGTGGCCGAGCACGCGGGTGACCGCCTCGAGGCGCTGTTGCGGGTCGATCTCGATGAAGCGCTGCTCGATCTGATTGTCGGCATGCAGGCTCTCGACCTTGACCTGTTGCGGGTTGCGCATGAAGTCGGCGGCCAGTTGCTTGATGCCGGCCGGGTAGGTGGCCGAGAACAGCAGGGTCTGGCGGCGCGACGGGGTCTTGCCGATGATGCTGGCGATGGCATCGAAGAAGCCCATGTCGAGCATGCGGTCGGCCTCGTCCAGCACCAGGGTGTTCAGCCCGTCGAGCACCAGGGTGCCCTTGTCCAGGTGCTGCTGGATGCGCCCTGGGGTGCCGACGATGATGTGTGCGCCGTGCTCCAGCGAAGCGATCTGCGGGCCCAGCGAAACGCCGCCGCACAGGGTCAGGATCTTGATGTTGTCCTCGGCGCGGGCCAGGCGGCGCAGCTCCTTGGCCACTTGGTCGGCGAGCTCGCGGGTAGGGCACAGCACCAGCGCCTGGCAACCGAAGTAGCGCGGGTTGATCGGGTTGAGCAGGCCGATGCCGAAGGCGGCGGTCTTGCCGCTGCCGGTCTTGGCCTGGGCGATCAGGTCCTGCCCCTTGAGGATGACCGGCAGGCTCTGGGCCTGGATCGGTGTCATCGAGGCATAGCCGAGGGCGTCCAGGTTGGCCAGCATGGCAGTGGACAGCGGCAAGGTGGCAAAGGCGGTGGATTCGGTGGTCACGAGGCGGGCCTGCGGTGCGAAGCGAAAAATGCCGCATAGTCTACCAGCCTCATGGCCATTCGCCCTACGACTCCATGTGTTGTTCCGGACGACGGGCACGCCTTCCGTCCGTCGGCGACAGCTGCAGGAATATCGCCGCCGCCAGCATGGCCATCACGCCGATGGTGACGAAGGTCAGCTGGAATGCACCCAAGGTGGTTTCCACACCGTCGGCGTTTCCGGCTGCGGTAAAGCCGCCGAGCAATGCCCCCGCACATGCCACGCCCAGGCTCAGGGCCAGCTGCGCGACCACCGACAGCAGGCTGTTGCCGCTGCTGGCGCTGGCGTCGTCGAGGTCGATCAGGGTCACCGTGTTCATCGCGGTGAACTGCATCGAGTTGACTGCCCCGAGCAGGCCCAGCTGAATCAGCAGCACGGCATAGGGCGTCTGCTCGTCGACCAGCCCGAGGCTGGCCAGCAGCAGGCCCAGCAGCAGGGTGTTGCCGGTGAGGATGATGCGGTAGCCAAAGCGTTCGATCAGTGGTCGGGCAATGGACTTGGCCAGCATCGCCGCAGCCGCCAGCGGGATCATGCTCATGCCGGCCTGGGCCGGCGAGTAGCCCAGCGCCACTTGCAGCAGCAACGGCACAAGGAACGGCAGCGCGCCGCTGCCCAGGCGGGCGAACAGGTTACCGAGAATACCGATGGCAAAGGTGCGCACGCGGAACAGGCTGGGTGAGAACAACGGTTCCGGGTCGCGCCCGGCGCGCAGCCAGTAGGCCGCCAGGCAGGCCATGCCGGCGAACAGCAGCAACATCACCCGCAGGTGCGGCAGGTGCAGTTCGCCCAGGCCTTCCATGGCGATGGTGATCAATACCATCGCTGCGCCAAACAGCAGGAACCCGGGGCCGTCGAACGTGGTGCGCTCGGCGCCGCGCAGGTCGGGGATGAACTTCCAAACGGCGTAGCAGCCGATCAGGCCGACCGGCAGGTTGAGCAGGAAGATCCAGTGCCAGCTCAGTATTTCCACCAACCAGCCGCCAACCGTAGGGCCCAGTAGCGGCCCGAGCAGGCCGGGGATGGTGATGAAGCTCATGATGCGCACCAGCTCGGTGCGCGGGTAGGCACGTAGGACTACCAAGCGCCCGACCGGCAGCATCAGCGCACCGCCCAGCCCTTGCACGACACGGGCAAAGATCAGGAAACCGAGGCTGTTGGCGGCGGCGCACAGCAGCGAGCCGAAGCTGAACAGCAGGATTGCGCTGAAGAAGATGCGCTTGGTGCCGAAGCGGTCGGCGATCCAGCCTGAGGCGGGGATCAGCAGGGCCACGGTGAGCATGTAGGCGATGATCACGCCCTGCATGCGCAGCGGGTCTTCTGCCAGCGACCGGGCCATGGCTGGCAGTGCGGTGTTGAGGATGGTGCCGTCCAGGGACTGCATGAAAAAGGCGATGGCCACCACCCAAGGGATCCAGCGGGCGGTGACGGGGTCCAGCGGGGTGCGTTCGGGCATGACTTCCTCGTTTGTCAGTGCCGGCCTCTTCGCGGGTGAACCCGCTCCCACAGGGATATCACCACATTAAGGGCCGTGGAGATCCTGTGGGGCCGGCTTTAGCCGCGAAAGGGCCGGTAAGTCCAGTCACAATGTCAGGGTCAGGCCTTTGACCAGTGCCCCCGGCAAATGACTCGACCCGGTACTGCGCTGTCCATAGGTACTGGTCGACAGGATCATCTCGCGCTCGCTTGTCAGGTCCTCCAGCTGGCTGCCGAGCAAGCTGTACAGGCTGTCATCGAAGCGCATGGTGCTCACCGGGCCCTGGATCTGCCCGTTCTCCACCCAGAAGGTGGCGAAGCGGGTCAGCCCGGTCATGCGTGCCGCCGGCAGGTCGGAATAGTTCAGGTACCACAGGTTGCTGATGTACAGCCCGGTATCGAGCCGCTCCAGAATCTGCTCGCTCGGCAGGCTACCTGCTGCCAGGCTCAGCGCACACGGTGACTCGTAACTATCGGCGCCATTGGCCAGCAGCTCGAATTCGGCCGCACTGCGCGCACTGATCAATCGCTGCCGGGCCTCGCCTTGCTGGATCAACGGCACATCCAGGCGCGGCGAGCCTTCATCGGAAAATGCAGGGCTCAGCGAACCGCTGACCTGCTCGGTGAAACTCACCAGCGGGCTCAGCCGCGCATCGCCGTTGTATAGGCGCTGCAGGGCACTGTTGCCAGTGGCCAGGGCCTGTGCGGAAAAACCGCCCCAGCACAGCATGCCGGCTATTTCGTCCATGGCCGCCGGGGCCAGGTAGGCGCGGTAGCTGCCAGGCTTCAGCGTGACGGCAGGGCGGCCAAGGAAACCCAGCTGTTCCCGCGCCTGGCGCAGGCGTGCGGTGAAGTCGTCGGCGCTCCACACTTGCCCGGCATAATTGGCCTTTACCGCCTCGCCGTTTTCGTGGAACAGGCTCCAGTCGAAGTTGAAGCTGTTGGCCTGGTGCCAGCCGAAGGCCCCGAACGAGCTGGCGAAGCCCCGGCAGATGGGGCCGGCGGCGTAGATGCCGACAAGGTCCAGGTCGCCGGCTTCACGCTCGAGCAAGGTCAGCACATCGCTCAGTTCGGGCAGCGGCTGCTCCTGCTGGCTGTGGCTGTGCCAGGCGCTTTCGTCCAGGCGCAAGTACGGATCGACCGCCAGCAATGGCAAGGTCTGGCGCAGTTGCTCCAGGGCCGTGAACAGACGCTGGCTATCCAGTTGCGTGTCACCACTCAAGGTCACCTGTTGCTCTGCCTGGCGGCCATCGCGGATCAACCGCAGTTGCGCGCCGGCCTGGTTCACGGTGCCGGCCTGGCGCACCTTGGCATGGTTGAAACGCACGAATTGCGACTGTTCGGTGCTGTAGCCGAGGGTGAACTGTTCGCCCGTCTGCAGGGCTTTGCGCACATCCCCGACCAGGGTTTCGAAAGCTTGTTTCATCAGGCGTCTCCTCCGAATACGTCGATCTGGCGGAACACGCAGGCCGGCGAGGCATGCCCCACCCGTACCACCTGGTTGGGTTCGCCCTTGCCGCAGTTGGGCGTGCCCAGCACCTGGAAGGTACTGCTGTCGCCGACCGCCGCCAGGTTGCGCCAGAACTGCGCGGAGATGCCACGGTAGTTGGGGTTCTTGACGATGCCCTTGAGCTCGCCGTTTTCGATCAGTTGGCCCCATTCACAGCCGAACTGGAACTTGTTGCGAGCATCATCAATGGACCAGGAACGGTTGGTGCGCATCAGGATGCCGTGCTCGATGCCCTTCACCAGCTGATCCAGGCTCTGGTCGCCCGGCTCGATGTTGAGGTTGGCCATGCGGTCGATCGGCGCACGGTTCCAGCCGCAGGCGCGGCTGTTGGCCACGCCGTCGAGGCCGGAGCGGAACTGCGACAGCGCACCACCCAGCGGGCGCAGCAGCAGGCCATCGCGGATCAGGAACTGCTTGTTGGCCTGGGTGCCGTCATCATCGAAACTGTAGCTGGCCAGCTCTTCGCCGATGGTTGGGTCGAAGGTCACGTTGAGCAGCGCGGAGCCGTACTGCAGGTGGCCGAAGTCATCGGCTTTGACGAAGCTGGTGCCTGCGTAGTTGCGTTCGTCGCCGAGAATGCGGTCCATCTCCAGCGGGTGGCCGATGGATTCGTGAATCTGCAGCATCATCTGGTCCGGCATCAACAGCAGGTCGCGCGGGCCGCTGGGGGTATTCGGTGCCTGCAGCAGCTGCAGCGCCTCGTCGGCCACCCGGCGGGCAGCGCCGATCAGGCCGCAGCGCTCGATGACCTCGAAGCCGCCCTGCTGGCCGAAGTTGTCGCGGCCCAGGCTGCGGCTCTGGCTGTCCTGGCCATCGCTGGCGGTCACGCCCAGGCCCGGGAACAGGAAGCGCTGGGCGTGGCGCAGCTCGGCGCCGGCCGAGTTCAGGTAGGTCTGCTCGACCAGGCTCAGGCCCAGGCCGGCCTGCCAGTCCACCAGGCGGCTGTCCTTGGGCACGCTGGCCGATTCGGCAGCGAGCAGGCCAAGGCAGTCGGCAAGGTTGGGCACGGGTTGGTCGAAGTTGGGCGAAATGTGGTCGTGGCGTGCGCTGGTCACCGGTTGCTCGCGCAGGTCCAGCAGGTTGTATCGGGCGATCTGCCGGGCCAGCGCCTCGGCCTGCTCCAGGGCGCGCTGCAGGCCGGCCTGGGACAGGTCGGCGGTGGCGGCATAGGCTTCCACGCCATTCACCCGCACGGTGAGCATGGCGCCCTCGTCCTGGCTGAAGAAGGGTGGTTCCGCGACGTTGCGGCGAACCGACAGCGCCTGGTGCGATTGTTTCACATGGCGCAGGGAAAACAGCTCGGCCTTACTGCGCAGCGCGGCAAAGCGCTGGCGCAGCAGGGCGCTGGTATCGAACATGTGGAAGCCTCCGTGTACACGGTGGCTCCCCCTTAGAACCACTCGTCCTGCATGGCGAGGCAAGTGTCGTCGCGCGCCTCGAGCAATGCCAGCTCATTATGGCAGCCAGGTACCTCCCAGGTCAGGAAATAACGCGCGGCCTGCAGCTTGCCGAGGTAGAAGTCGCGGTCGGCGGGTTTGCCCTTGAGCAGGCCGAGTTCGGCATGGATCGCCTGTTCCAGCCAGCGCCAACCGATCACGCAATGGCCGAAGGCCTTGAGGTAGAGGGCCGAGTTGGCCAGGGCTCCGGCGACTTTGCCCTGGGCCAGGTCACCCAGCAAGCCCAGGGTCACACCTTGCAGGCGGTTGACCAGTTGCTCCAGCGGCTGGCGCAGTGGGTCGAGGTTCGCATGGTGGCTGGCGCGCTCGCCGGTGGCAGCGATCGACCGGATCAACTGCTTGAGGCCGGCACCATTGTTCTGCGCCAGCTTGCGGCCCAGCAGGTCGAGCGACTGGATGCCCTCGGTGCCTTCATGGATCGGGTTCAGGCGGTTGTCGCGGTAATACTGTTCTACCGGGTACTCGCGGGTGTAGCCGTGGCCCCCGAGGATCTGGATCGCCAGTTCATTGGCCTTGAGGCAGAACGTCGAGGGCCAGGATTTGACGATCGGGGTCAGCAGGTCGAGCAGCTCCTGCGCCTGCTTGCGGGCGTTGTCGTCGCTGGCAGTCTGGGTGTCGTCGAACAGGCGCGCGGCATACAGGCCCAGGTCGAAGGCGCCCTCCACGTAGGCCTTCTGTGCCAGCAGCATGCGTTTCACATCGCTGTGCTCGATGATCGGCACTGCGGGGCTGTGCGGGTCTTTGTTGTCCGGCAACCGACCCTGCGGGCGCTGACGGGCGTATTCCAGCGAATACAGGTAGCCGGCGTAACCGAGCATCACTGCGCCCATGCCGACACCGATGCGTGCCTCGTTCATCATCTGGAACATGCAGGCCAGGCCCTGGTGCGGCTGGCCGACCAGGTAGCCGACGCACTGGCCGTTGTCGCCGAAGTTCAGCGCGGTGGAGGTAGTACCGCGCCAGCCCATCTTGTGGAACAGCCCTGCCAGCAGCACATCGTTGCGCGGGCCACGGCTGCCATCTTCGTTGACCAGGTACTTGGGTACGATGAACAGCGAGATGCCCTTCACGCCGGGCGGAGCATCCGGAAGCTTGGCCAGAACCATATGCACGATGTTTTCCGACAGCTCGTGATCACCGCCGGAGATGAAGATCTTGTTGCCCTTTAACCGGTAGCTGCCGTCACCGGCAGGTTCGGCGCGGGTGCGGATATCGGCCAGTGACGAGCCAGCGTGGGGTTCGGTCAGGGCCATGGTGCCGAAGTAGCGGCCTTCGATCATCGGCTGTAGAAACAGGCGTTTCTGTTCATCGCTGCCGAAGCTCTCGATCAGGTTGGCCGCGCCCATGGTCAGGAACGGGTAGGCCGTGGTGCCGGCGTTGGCCGCCTGGAAGTGGGCGAAGCAGGCCTGCGAGACCAGGCTCGGCAGCTGCATGCCCCCGGCTTCGAAGTCGCGGTTGGCGTTGAGGAAGCCGGCTTCGAGAAAGGCGTCGACGGCGGGTTTCACTTCGGGGATCAGTTCGGCGCGGCCATCCACGTAGCGCGGCTCGTTTTCGTCGGCCTTGCGGTTGTGCGGGGCGAAAAATTTCTCTGCGATGGTGCGGGCAGTCGATAGCGCCGCGTCAAAGGTTTCGCGGTTGTGCTCGGCGAAGCGCGGGCGCTGGGTCAGGGCCTCGGCCATGAGGACTTCGTAGAGTTCAAAGGCGAGGTTGCGAGAGCTGAGTAAAGTCTCGTCCATGTCGGCAGTCCTGGGATACGGTAATTCAGCTTGATACTGTATCGGTACTGGCGACAAGGACGATTGATCGAGGTGATGATCAATATGAGTTACCGCAAATATCGCACTATGTGCCTACCTAGGAACCGAGCGTAAAAAACATCCTGCTCTGGGTAGTGAGTTTGTTTAATTTGGTGGAGCTGTCAGGGCGTGTTATCGATTTTGATCTCAGTGAGTACGTAGGGCGAAACGGTTTCATCGGTGGTGGCGATGATTTGATAAGCGTCGTTGTATGCGGTGGTCACGAGAGCTGTGTGTAATGCCTTCATGACGGTTTTGTCCCTGACGACGCAGGATCGAACATTACCTGCGGCGTTATAAAGATTGGTGCTAACCTGATCTTGCTCGGCAAAGAGGCTTATTTTTTTAACATTGAATTCGGCCATGGCGGCATTCCTTCCTGAAATGGTTCAAGGTCTTTTAGATAAGATTTGCTCTGCGCAACGTATGGCGAGCAACTTTGAGTCTCGGCTGACTTAGAGTTCAGTTCGAAAAATCACCTATCCTGATTTTTTCCAACAGTTGTGGATGGCCACTGGTCGTGATCGTGGCAAAAACCTTCAGTGGCTTGCCGGGCTGCAGCACAGACTTTGCGGTGTGAACGGCGTCCATCACGTTTGTATCCCGAACTACACAGCTTTGCAGCGGCTCGTCAGGTGAGTAAAGGTTGGTCCAGATTTCACCTGCATATTGTTCTTTGGCGAAGATCGTGATGCCGGTAACTTCTATTTCTTTTTTCATTCTTTTCTCGCTACAAGTTATTTGAAGTGGTGCGAGGCAAATGATGTCTCTTTGAGCGAGGCGGTAAAACTAGCACTTGTGCTAGGTTGAGAAACCTTAGGTGATAGAGACGAGGTTGCACTGTGCGCGGTATATTCGTCTGCCAGGAATTTATTCTTGGAAATAAAAAAGGAGAGCCGAAGCTCTCCTTTTTTCGTTAACAACCCTCAGCCTCAGCCAATGGTCATCAAGCTGGCATTACCACCGGCAGCAGCAGTGTTCACACTCACCGCCCGTTCGATCACCAGGCGCTCCAGCGCAATCTGGTGGTCGCCGCTGGACAGCCCGTGCACACCCACGATCGCCCCGGCACGCTTGGCCACCTGCTGGCATACGCCGCGCAGTTGATCCGAGTCGCCATGGTGGATCACGGCATCGAACGCCACTTCATCCTTGTTCCAGTCCGCCACCAATTTGACCTTGGCCTGCAACTCTCGCGGCAGGCGGGCACGCAGGGCCTTGCCCGGCTCGCCGTCCGCCCATACCGCCGAGCTGCCAACGGCCAGCACTGCGGCAAACTGCGCCAGCAGGTCAGCTTCGTTGTCGGCCAGGCACAGCACGTGCTCACGCGGCAGGATGGTGTAGCTGTTGCGCTCGCCGGTCGGGCCTGGCAACAGGCGGGCGATGCCGCTCTGCGACTGGCTGGCGAACTGGCTGCACAGCGCGGCCAGGTCGGCCAGCTGGTTGCTCTCGGCCCATGCCTTCAGGCCGTGCAGCGGCTTGATCAGCTGTTCGTGCAGGGCGCGGTCAGGCTTGCCTTCGCCGTCCTGCTGCTGGAAGTGGCGGCCAATCGCGTCGGCCGGGCGGGTCGACAGCAGGCGGTACAGGTACAGCGGGCCGCCGGCTTTCGGGCCGGTGCCAGACAGGCCTTCACCACCGAACGGCTGCACACCCACCACTGCACCGACGATGTTGCGGTTGACGTACATGTTGCCGGCGTTGGCGGTTTCCACCACCTTGGCGATGGTCTCGTCGATGCGGGTGTGCACGCCGAGGGTCAGGCCGTAGCCGGAATTGTTGATCTGCTCGATCAGCTGGTCCAGGTTGCGACGGTTGTAGCGCACCACGTGCAGCACCGGACCGAAGATTTCACGCTTGAGCTCGTCAAAGCTTTCCAGCTCGATCAGGGTCGGCATCACGAAGGTGCCGCGCTTGAGCTCGGCAGCATCGGCAATGGCCACCTGGTAGACCGAGCGACCTTTCTCGCGCATGCCCTGGATGTGCTTCTCGATGCCGGCTTTGGCTTCGGCGTCGATCACCGGGCCAATGTCCACGGCCAGGCGGTCCGGGCAGCCCAGGCGACTTTCGGCCATGGCACCCTTGAGCATTTCGATCACGCGGTCGGCGGAGTCTTCCTGCAGGCACAGCACGCGCAGTGCCGAGCAACGCTGGCCGGCGCTGTCGAAGGCCGAGGACACCACATCGATCACCACCTGCTCGGTCAGTGCCGAGGAGTCGACGATCATCGCGTTCTGGCCGCCGGTTTCGGCGATCAGCGGGATCGGGCGGCCCTGGTTGTCCAGGCGGCCGGCGACGTTGCGCTGCAGCAGGCGGGCCACTTCAGTGGAACCGGTGAACATCACGCCCTTGACGCGCTCGTCACCCACCAGGCCGGCACCGACGGTTTCACCGCGGCCAGGCAGCAGCTGCAGCACGCCTTCAGGAATGCCGGCTTCCAGCAGCAGGCGCACGGCCTGGGCAGCGATCAGCGGGGTTTGCTCGGCCGGCTTGGCCAGTACGGGGTTGCCGGCGGCGAGCGCTGCAGCTACCTGGCCGGTGAAGATCGCCAGCGGGAAGTTCCACGGGCTGATGCACACCACCGGGCCCAGCGGGCGGTGGGCGTCGTTGCTGAAGTCGTTGCGTGCCTGCACCGCGTAGTAGCGCAGGAAGTCCACGGCTTCACGCACTTCGGCGATGGCGTTGGCGAAGGTCTTGCCGGCTTCGCGGATGAGCAGGCCCATCAGCGGCTGGATTTCGGCCTCCATCAGGTCGGCGGTGCGCTCCAGAATGGCGGCGCGTTCGGCCGGCGGGGTGGCCTGCCAGATCGGAGCGGCATTCAGTGCGCACTGGATGGCGTTGTCGACGTCGGCGACCGTGGCTTCCTGAACATGGCCGACCACGTCGCGGTGGTCCGCCGGGTTCAGGACCGGTGCGGCGGTGCCTTCGCTGGCAGCGCAGGCCAGCAGTGGCGTGGCTTTCCAGTCGTTGTGGGCGGTGGCCAGCATGGCGCAGGACAGCGATGCCAGGCGGTGTTCGTTGGCCATGTCGATGCCGGCCGAGTTGGCCCGCTCGCTGCCATACAGCTCACGCGGCAGCGGGATGCGTGGGTGCGGCAGGCCGATGCTGCCTTCCTGGGTGCCCATGCGCTCGATGCTGGCGACCGGGTCGGCGACCAGTTCCTGGATGGAGATCGAGTGGTCGGCGATGCGGTTGACGAACGAGGTGTTGGCGCCGTTTTCCAGCAGGCGACGCACCAGGTAGGCCAGCAGCGTTTCGTGGGTGCCGACCGGTGCATAGACGCGGCACGGACGGTTCAGCTTGCCTTCGGAAATCTTGCCGACCACCTGCTCGTACAGTGGCTCGCCCATGCCGTGCAGGCACTGGAACTCGTACTGGCCCGGGTAGTAGTTCTGACCGGCAATGTGGTAGATGGCCGACAGGGTGTGGGCGTTGTGGGTGGCGAACTGCGGGTAGATGGCTTCTGGCACGGCCAGCAGCTTGCGGGCGCAGGCGACGTAGGACACGTCGGTGTACACCTTGCGGGTGTAGACCGGGTAGCCTTCCAGGCCTTCGACCTGGGCGCGCTTGATTTCGCTGTCCCAGTAGGCGCCTTTCACCAGGCGGATCATCAGGCGGTGGCGGCTGCGCTTGGCCAGGTCGATGACATAGTCGATCACATACGGGCAGCGCTTCTGGTAGGCCTGGATAACGAAGCCGATACCGTTCCAGCCGGCCAGCGAAGGCTCGAAGCACAGGCGCTCGAGCAGGTCGAGCGACAGCTCCAGGCGGTCGGCTTCTTCGGCGTCGATGTTCAGGCCGATGTCGTACTGCTTGGCCAGCAGGGTCAGCGACAGCAGGCGCGGGTACAGCTCTTCCATCACGCGCTCGTACTGGGCGCGGCTGTAGCGCGGGTGCAGTGCCGACAGCTTGATCGAGATGCCCGGGCCTTCATAGATGCCACGGCCATGAGAGGCCTTGCCGATCGAGTGGATGGCCTGCTCGTAGGACGCCAGGTACTTCTGTGCGTCGTGCTCGGTCAGTGCGGCTTCGCCGAGCATGTCGTAGGAATAGCGGAAGCCCTTGGACTCGAAGCGGCTGGCATTGGCCAGGGCTTCGGCGATGGTTTCGCCGGTGACGAACTGCTCGCCCATCAGGCGCATGGCCATGTCGACGCCCTTGCGAATCATCGGCTCGCCGCTCTTGCCGATGATGCGGGTGAGCGAGGAGGTGAGGCCGGATTCATTGTGGGTAGATACCAGCTTGCCGGTCAGCAGCAGGCCCCAGGTGGCGGCGTTGACGAACAGCGACGGGCTGTTGCCCAGGTGCGGTTGCCAGTTGCCGGTGCTGATCTTGTCGCGGATCAGCGCATCACGGGTGCCCTTGTCGGGGATGCGCAGCAGGGCTTCGGCCAGGCACATCAGTGCCACGCCTTCCTGGGACGACAGCGAGAATTCCTGCAGCAGGCCCTGAACGATGCCGGCACGGCCGCCAGCGCTCTTCTGGTTACGCAGTTTTTCGGCGATGCCGGCGGCCATCTTGTTGGTCGCTTCGGCCAGCGGGGCGCTCAGGCGCGCCTGCTCCAGCAGCATCGGTACCACTTCCTGTTCGGGGCGGCGGTAGGCGGCGGTGATCGCCGAGCGCAATACCGACTGCGGCAGGATACTCTCGGCGAACTCAAGGAAGCACTGATGGCTGTGGTCAGGTTGGACCTCACCGGCGTCGTCGGCCAGGTTGCTGGCATGGCCGTTGAGTTCGGTCAGGGTGGCACCACCCTCGAGCTTCTCCAGGTAGTTGAAGATCGCTTGCTTGATCAACCAGTGCGGGGTGCGGTCAATCGACTGCGCAGCTGCCTTGAGTCGCTCACGGGTCGGGTCATCGAGTTTGACCCCAAGGGTGGTCGTCGCCATTTCTTATCCTCGTTATTGCCACGGTTGTGGCCTAAGCTGACGCCAAGAGTAGCTGTAGGACAATTCAGGTGCAACCAGGTGCAACCCTAATTTTTTGCGGAAAAGGTGCAACTCGTCCGACAGCCATTTCCATGTCCTGAAAAGGGTGGTTTTCGGTGTGTTTTATTCTGAAAAACGGGTTTTTTGCTCCAAAAGGGAGCAAAAAATCAGATTTTTCGGAAAATGCACGGGGAGGTGCAACTTGCAAAGGAAAAATGGTTGCACCCGCTTTGCGTTGTTGCATACGATTCGCCGCCTGGGTGCAACCGCCATTGCCGCGGTTGTGCATGACATAAAAACAAACGCCAGGGCACACGCATGGGCAATCCACTAACGATCACTTTCGTGGTCTATATCGCCGCAATGGTGCTGATCGGCTTCGCCGCCTATCGCTCCACCAATAACCTTTCCGACTACATCCTCGGCGGTCGCAGCCTGGGTAGCGTGGTCACCGCGCTTTCCGCCGGCGCTTCCGACATGAGTGGCTGGCTGCTGATGGGCCTGCCGGGCGCCATCTACTTCTCCGGGTTGTCCGAAGCCTGGATTGCCATCGGCCTGACCGTCGGCGCCTACCTGAACTGGTTGTTCGTTGCTGGCCGCCTGCGCGTGCAGACCGAGCACAACGGCGATGCACTGACCCTGCCGGACTACTTCTCCAGCCGCTTCGAAGACAACAGCGGCCTGCTGCGGATCATCTCGGCCATCGTGATCCTGGTGTTCTTCACCATCTACTGCGCCTCCGGCATCGTTGCCGGTGCCCGTCTGTTCGAGAGCACCTTCGGCATGTCGTACGAAACCGCCCTGTGGGCCGGTGCTGCTGCGACCATCGCCTACACCTTCATCGGTGGTTTCCTGGCGGTGAGCTGGACCGATACCGTGCAGGCTTCGCTGATGATCTTTGCGCTGATCCTCACTCCGGTGATCGTGCTGATCTCCACTGGCGGCTTCGATAACACCTTCGCTGCCATCGATGCGGTCAACCCGGCCCACTTCGACATGTTCAAGGGCGCCACCTTCATCGGCATCATCTCGCTGATGGGCTGGGGGCTGGGCTACTTCGGTCAGCCGCACATCCTGGCGCGTTTCATGGCTGCCGACTCGGTGAAGTCGATCGCCCAAGCCCGCCGCATCTCCATGACCTGGATGATCCTGTGCCTGGTCGGTACCTGCGCCGTAGGCTTCTTCGGCATCGCCTACTTCTCGGCACATCCTGAGCTGGCAGGCCCGGTCACCGAGAACCACGAGCGTGTATTCATCGAGCTGGCCAAGATCCTGTTCAACCCATGGGTCGCCGGTGTGCTGCTGTCGGCCATCCTGGCGGCGGTGATGAGTACCCTGAGCTGCCAGCTGCTGGTGTGCTCCAGCGCCCTGACCGAAGACTTCTACAAGGCGTTCCTGCGCAAGAACGCTTCGCAGGTCGAACTGGTGTGGGTCGGCCGCCTGATGGTGCTGGCCGTCGCCCTGATCGCCATCGCCATGGCCGCCAATCCGGAAAACCGCGTGCTGGGCCTGGTAGCTTATGCGTGGGCCGGCTTCGGTGCTGCCTTTGGTCCGGTGGTGCTGATTTCGGTACTGTGGAAAGGCATGACCCGTAACGGCGCACTGGCCGGTATCGTGGTGGGCGCACTGACCGTGATCCTGTGGAAGAACTTCGACACCCTCGGGCTGTACGAAATCATTCCGGGCTTCCTGTTCGCCAGTATCGCCATCGTCGTGGTGAGCAAGCTGGGCAGCCCGTCGCAGGCAATGGTCAAGCGCTTCGAGACTGCTGATGCGGCGTATCACGCTGACAAGTAATACCCGTTGAGTCGGCGGCGCCTGCTTCGCGGGTGAACCCGCTCCTACAGGGATTGCACAGAACTCAAATTCTGTGAGGTGCCTGTGGGAGCGGGTTTACCCGCGAAGAGGTCACCGCCGATCAGCAGCCAGGCCTGACTCCGCCTGCAAGGCAAGGTAAACTTGCCACCCCCGCAGGAGTTGCCATGAACTATCGTCACGCCTTCCACGCCGGCAACCACGCCGACGTCCTCAAACATATCGTGCTGACCCGCCTCATCGCCCTGATGTCGCGCAAGGAGCAGCCGTTCGCCTATATCGATACCCATGCAGGGCTCGGCCTTTACGACCTGCAGGGCGACCAGGCAACCCGCACCGGCGAGTACCTGGAAGGTGTCGCCCGCCTGTGGAATCGCGATGACCTGCCGGCCATGGCTGACGACTATTTGCGAATCATCAAGCGTCTGAATGCCGATGGCGAGCTGCGCTACTACCCCGGTTCGCCCGAGCTGGCTCGCCGTCTGATGCGCCAGCAGGACCGCGCCCTGCTCAACGAGAAGCATCCCGAAGACGGGCCGCTGCTCAAAGAGAACATGAAGAAAGACCCGCGCGTGTTCGTGCACCTGGGTGAAGGCTGGCATGTGCCGCGGGCCTTGCTGCCGGTGCAGGAAAAGCGCGCGATCATGTTGATCGATCCGCCGTTCGAACAGGCTGACGAGCTAAAGCGCTGCACTACCGCCATGAAAGAGGCGATCGGCCGCATGCGCCAGACTGTCGCCGCCATCTGGTACCCGATCAAGGACCAGCGCTCGCTGACCCGCTTCTACCAGGACCTGACCAGCACCGGCGCACCGAAACTGCTGCGGGTCGAGTTGTATGTGCACCACCAGGACAGCCCGCAGGGGCTCAACGGCTCCGGTCTGGCCATCGCCAACCCGCCGTGGGGGTTGGAAGAAGAGCTCAAGGAGCTGCTGCCATGGCTGGCCAAAGAGCTGGCACAAACCGCCGGCAGCTTCCGCATGGACTGGCTGATCGCCGAATAAGCATTTGCCTTGGGGTATCTGTGGGGGCGGGCGTGCCCGCGAAGCAGGCGCTGCGGTGCATGGCACCGGCTTTGCCGGTGTTCGCGGGCGCGCCCGCTCCCACAGGTTAATGCAGTGCCTATCCTGATGTTTGCGTTATAATCCCGCCCTTTAGCCGCCACCCGCCCAAGAGGCCGCTGGCGCATTTCTACCGAATGAAGAGGCTAATCCCTTGGCATTGACGATTCTTGGCCTGTCCGGCGCCCTTAGCCATGACCCTTCCGCGGCCTTGTACATTGACGGCAAACTGATTGCCGCCGCCGAAGAAGAGCGCTTCGTGCGTGACAAGCATGCGAAGAACCGCATGCCCTACGAGTCGGCGAAGTTCTGCCTGGAACAGGCTGGCATCAAGCCATCCGACGTCGACGTGGTAGCCATCCCGTTCGCCCCGATCAGCCTGTTCGGCAAGGCGCGCTGGCACTATGCCAAGCGCTACTGGTACGCCCCGGATCGCGCCCTCGACGCTATTCTGATGGGCAACCGACGCTACAAGCGCTACCGCAAGAAGATCGTCTGGTGCCTGGAACAACTGGGCTTCGACCCGAAAAAGGTCAAGATCGAGCCGGTCGAGCACCACCTGGCCCATGCCTCCAGTGCCTACCACTGCTCGGGCTTCAAGGAAAAAACCGCAATCCTCGGCATCGACGGTAAGGGCGAATACGCCACCACCTTCTTTGGCTACGGCGAAAACGGCAAGATCCACAAGATCAAGGAATTCTTCGACCCGGACTCGCTGGGCGGCCTGTACGGCGCAATCACCGAGTTCCTCGGCTTCGAGATGCTCGATGGCGAGTTCAAGGTCATGGGCATGGCGCCGTATGGTGACGCCAGCAAGTACGACTTCTCGCGTCTGGCCAGCTTCGAAAACGGCGAACTGGTGATCAACACCGAATACGCCAACGTCATTGGCCTGCGCCGCTATAAAGAGAAGGGCAAGGGCTTCTACTTCTCGCCGAAGCTGATCGAGTGGCTGGGCCCCAAGCGCGAAGGCGACATCGCCGACGAGCCGTACATCCATTACGCGGCCAGCATGCAGGCGCTGTTCGAAAAGATCGCCCTGCAGATGATCGACCACTACCTGGGCGACGTGCTGCGTGAAACCGGCAAGCTGGCCTTTGCAGGCGGTTGCGCGCTGAACGTCAAGCTCAACCAGAAGATCATTGCCCGCCCAGACCTGAAAGAGCTGTTCGTCCAGCCGGCTTCCGGTGACGCCGGTACCGCCGTGGGTGCTGCCGCCTACGTTTCCCACGCCCGTGGCGTACCGGTCGAGAAGATGGAACACGTCTACCTCGGCCCTTCGTACTCCAACGAAGATGTGATCGCTGCCTGTGCCCGTCACCCGAACGCGCCGAAGTGGCGCAAGCTCGACGACATGCCGCAGCGCATCGCCAAAATCATGGTCGACGGCAACCCGGTGGCCTGGTTCCAGGGCCGCATGGAATTCGGCCCTCGTGCCCTGGGCGGCCGTTCGATCATCGGTTGCCCGAGCGTGCCGGGCGTAGCCGACCGCATCAACGAGCAGATCAAGTTCCGCGAACGCTGGAGACCTTTCTGCCCGTCGATGCTCGACACCGTCGCCCCGCAAATGATCAAGGTCGACCACCCGGCGCCGTTCATGACCTTCACCTTCGAAGTGGCTGAAGAGTGGAAGACCCGCGTACCGGAAGTGGTCCACGAAGACGGCACTTCGCGTGCCCAGGTGCTCAAGCGCGAGTACAACCCGCGCTACTACGACATGATGAAGGCGCTGGAAGACCTGACAGGCAACGGCGTGTCGCTGAACACTTCGCTGAACCGTCGTGGTGAACCGATGATCTGCTCGCCGACCGATGCCCTGAACATGTTCTTCGGCTCAGACCTGCAGTACCTGATCATGGAAGACATCCTGGTTGTGAAGGACGGCGCGGCCCCGTATGACCAGCCGCTCTGAACCGCGCATCCTGCAGTTCTGCCATGGCTATGACGGGCCGTTCCTGGACTGCGCCCGTCAGTACGCCAGCCTGTTCCAGGGGCGTGGCTACCAAGTCACCACGGTGTTCCTCACCGGCGCCGCCGACGCGCTGGTAGCGGCAGGCTGCGCCTCGGACGAGGTGCTGTTCCTGGAGTTCAGCTCCAAGGCCGTGCGCGGCTTGAAACTCGGCGCCATCCGTGCATTCCGGCGGATCGCGGCCGAGCGCAATTTTGCCTTTTGCATTGCCCATCGCTTCAAACCGATCTACGTGGCGTTGCTGGGCACCGGCTTGCCGGTGATCGGCGTGCACCATGCTTTCGGTGACTACGAGCGCAAGGGGCGACGCATCTTCGCCAACCTGTTCAGCAAGCGTCTGAGCTTGCTGGGCGTGTCGGACGCAGTGCGTGACGACATGCGCCGCTGTCTGCCGCAGTGGCCGGCAGAACGTATCCAGACCTTGTATAACCGCATCGACATCGACGCCCTGCAAGCAGCCCTGGTTCCACGCGCCGAGGCTCGTCAGGCCTTGGGGCTGGACGCACAGGCGTGGATTGTCGGTAACGTCGGGCGCCTGCACCCGGACAAGGACCAGGCCACCCTGCTGCGTGGCTTTGCCGAAGCGCTACCGGGGCTGCCGGCTGGCGCCCGCCTGGCAATCCTGGGCAAGGGCCGCCTGGAAGCCAGGCTCAAGGCACTGGCCGCCGAGCTGGGCATTGCCGGGCAAGTGGACTTCCTTGGCCAGGTGCCGGATGCGCGCCGTTACTTCCAGGCGTTCGATGTATTCGCCCTGAGCTCCGACCATGAGCCGTTCGGCATGGTCCTGCTCGAAGCCATGGTCGCCGGTGTACCGGTACTGGCCACGGCCTGTGGTGGTGCCCGCGAAGTGGTCGAGGGTGTTGGCATGCTGTTCCCGCTGGGCGATGCGGGGCAATTGGCCCAGGGTCTGAAACACATGGCTGTGCTCGATGGGCAGCAACGCCAGGCCTGTGCCGAGCACATGCTGCAGCGCCTGCGTGAACGCTTTTCCGACCAGGCGGTGCGCGAAGCATTCTGGCAGCTTCCGCAAGTCCGCGCGTTGGTGGGGCAGGCCTGATGCTCAACCGTATCCAGGCCTTCCGCGAACGCGGTTGGCAAGTTATCGACGCCAAGGCCTATGCCGAGGCATGGGCCCGGTTTGGTGGCAGTGTCGCCACCCATCCTCTGGTGGTCGAGCAGCTGGCGGACCTGGCGCAGATCCCTGTGCGTTACCTGGGCTGGCACCAGGCCGGCGAGCTGAAAGCCGCCATTCCTACCTGGGGGCGCCACCTTGCGCTGTCCAAGGACGTGCTCAAGCGTGCCGGCAAAAAGGCCCTGTTCGATCTGGGCAACGCCGAGATCATCCTGCCGGCGGCGGCCGACGCCGCTGCACCGTTGCGCCATGCCGCGCGCTACCTGTCCGAACTGAACCAGGGCCGCTTCAGCGGCCTCAAGGCGCAGAAGGAACAGCTGGCCATGGCCCGCGCCCATGAAGACCTGTCGAAGAAGTTCCGCTACAACCAGCGCCGCGAACTGCGCCTGCTGGAAGAGGCGGGCGGTGTGGTGCGCCCGATCGGCGACTTCAGCGCGCAGGAAATCGCCAGCATGTACTGCGACCTGTTCCAGCGCCGCTGGGGCTTCCCTGCCACCGGCGCCGAGCGCATGGCCGAAGTGCTGGAACGCCTGCGCGAGTTGCTGATCGGCTCGGTGCTGCTGCTGGACGGCAAGCCGATTGCCATCCAGCTGGTTTACCGTGTCGAAGCGCCGGAATGGATCAGCGTCGAGTACATCAATGGTGGTGTCGACCCTGAAACCAAGGCCTTCAGCCCCGGCAGTGTGCTGAGCTTCCTCAATACCCAGGCCGCCTGGGAAGACGCCCGTGCACGCAACAAGCCGCTGCGGTTCTCGTTCGGCCGTGCCGACCGCGAGTACAAGGACCGCTGGTGCAACCCCGTACCGGTGTATCAGGCGTGAGTCGCAAGCAGCAGTTGCTCAAGCGCCACCGGCGCAACAAGCGCCTGGGCCTGTTGGCGGGCCTGGTCGCGCTGGTGGCCATAGGTGCGTTCAGCTGGTGGTGGTTGCCACTGCTGCTGTTGCCGCTGTTATGGGCGGCTCACGAGGCCTGGTTTGCCGACCACCTGTTCTACGCGCCAGGCGAGGACTACGCCTACGACTTCGGCGAGCAGACCCGGGAGGCTCCTGCCAGCCTGAGCGGCGGCTTGCTCAAGGCTGAGTGCGTGCTGCAGGGCAACGAAACCCTGGTCCTCGAGCTGCGGGTAAAAAGCAGCTGGCTGGGGCGCTTCCTGGACCCGCAGGTCGAGCTGGTGGCTGGCGAGCATGCCGACCGGCAAACCTTCGAGCGTGGCGTCGATGGCGTGCGCTTCCTCAACCTCACCGGCCTCGCCGCACCTCTGCAGGCTGGCGCGTTGCGCCTGCGTGGCCGGCATTGCCGGCTGGCGGGCCAGCCGCGCTTGTGGATAACCCCGGCGGTCGAGCTGCAACGGCGCCGGGTGATGGTGATCGCGCCGCATGCCGATGATGCCGAGCTGGCCGCTTACGGCCTTTACAGCCAGGCCGACGAAACCTGGGTAGTGACCCTGACCGCTGGTGAAATCGAGGCCGAGCACTATCAGCAGATGGGCTTGGCAAAGGCCGAGGCCGCGCGCCTGAAGGGCCGCCTGAGGGCCTGGGATAGTGTCGCCGTGCCACGCTGGGCCGGTGTGGCGGAATCGCGTTGCGTGCAGCTGGGCTACTTCTGTCTGCAACTGCCTGCCATGCAGGCTGCGCCAGACCAGCCGGCCGCTTCTCGCGAGGCCGACCTCGCCGACATTCGCGTATTCCGCCGATTCAACCCGTTCCCGCTGCCGGCCGATGGCGATGGCGCGCCGACCTGGCACAACCTGCTCGCCGACCTGCGGGCCTTGCTGGAAATGGCCAGGCCAGAGGTGCTGGTGATGCCGCACCCGCAGCTCGACCCGCATCCCGACCACATCTGTGCCCAGGCTGCGGTGCTGGAAGCCTTGCAAGGCCTGGCCTGGCAGCCGCAAACCCTGCTGTGCTACGCCAACCACTTGCATGACAACGACCGCTGGCCGATGGGCGACAGTGGTGATGGCGTGGCCCTGCCGCCACAGCTGGACGCTGTCCAGGCCTGGGCTCCTTGCAGCCTGGTACTGGACCTTGCGACCCAGCGCGACAAGGCCATGGCCCTGGGCATGATGCACGACCTGCAGCCGCCAGCACCGTTCAAGCGCCGCCTGCGCCGCTTGTTGCAGCGCTGGTTGGCCGGGCGGCACCCGTCGCCTTACGGCGAGAACGAATTCTTTCGCAAGGCCGTGCGCCGACATGAACTGTTCTGGCGGCGTGAGCTGTAGCCGCGCCCCATGGTTGACCGCGATGGCGCAGAGCGCCCAAGGAACCCAATGAAAGTCCTATTTCTGGTGCAGAAGGAACAGCGGGCGATTCTCGACCGCCTGTACGATGGCGTCGCGGCCAACTGCGAGTGCGACTTGCGCTGGCTGACCAGCGAAGACCAGCGCAATCTGCGCCGCTATTTCAAGCGCGAAGTGCAGGTCGAGCGCTATGACCGCATTGTCTTCTTCCTGCGTTTCAAGCAGGAAATCCGTCAGGCGGCATTCATCCGTACCGTGCCGAACCTGGTCATACTCGAGCACGATGCCTACCAGAACTACATCCCTTGCAAGTACACAGGCAAGTTCAGCGCCCATTACCGCAAGTTGCCCTGGGCGCGAGTGATCAGCTCAGGCTACATGGTCAGCGAGCGCCTGCGTCAGGAAGGTTTCGACGCCGTGTTCGTGCCCAAGGGCTACGACGAGCAATTGCTGGCCGACCAGGGGCGTGAGCGCGACATCGAACTGGCCTTCGTCGGCAGCACCAACAGCGTGGCCTACAGCGGCCGCAAGGCATTGCTGGACGAGTTGGGTCGGGTCGAGAACCTGGTGGTGACCCGTACCAAGTCGGGGGAAGATTACTGCAACACGCTCAACCGGATCCGCTTCTTCGTCAGTGCCGACGTTGGCATGGGCGAATACATGATCAAGAACTTCGAAGCCATGGCCTGCGGCTGCGTGTTGCTGGCGTATGACCAAGGCGAGGAAGAGAACCGCGCGCTGGGCCTGCAGGACATGCACAACGTAGTGTTCTATGACAGCATCCCGACCCTTCAGGAGAAGCTCCGCCGTTTGCGTGCGGACCCTGAGCTGGCCCGGCAGATTGCAGAAAATGGCCGCCACCTGGCGGTTTCCCGTTTCAGTTTCGGGGCAGTTGGACGTAGCATCGTCGACCACATGCGCCCGGCGCTCAGGCCCCATCCGCCGTTGTCTGCATGGCAGCGGCTGCGCCTGAAGCTGGGCATCTAACATTAGAACTTTCGCGCCTACGGAGCGGGCGTTGAAAGTCGATAGTCGCAATGCGGAGGGAGTCCGGTGCGCTTTTCAAATGAGAGTGACGTCACGCTCGTCGTGACCAGTTGTGGGCGGTTCGATCTGCTCAAAGACACCCTTGAGAGTTTCGATCGCTACAATACCGCGCCCATTCGCGAAGTGTTCATCACCGAAGATTCCGGTGACGATGCCGTGCATGCCGCTGTGCCTGAGCACTGGAAACCGCACTGCAAGGTGTTCGTAAACCGGCCCAAGTTGGGGCAGTTGCCGTCTATCGACCTGGCCTACAGCCATGTCAGGACGCCCTACATCTTTCACTGCGAGGACGACTGGCACTTCTATCGCCAGGGCTTCGTCGAGGACTCTCGGGCCATCCTGGAGGCCAGCCCCGACCTTTTGCAGGTGTGGCTGCGCAGCCATGCCCATGACCTGGCCATCCACAGCCCGTACATCCACCTGGGGGATCGCCGGTTGATCGCCGGTGTGCCTTGCTACCCGCTGCTGTCCGATAAGGCCGAGTGGCAGGCATTTTCGCTCAACCCCGGGTTGCGCCGTTTGAGCGATTACCAGCGTTGCGCGCCATTTGCCGCCTATGCTGGAGAGAAGGCACTTTCCCGACGCTATGCTGAGTTAAATCTGACAGCGGTCACCTTGGAGGGTGATGCAGTATTGCACACTGGATTTGGTAATCACGTGACCTTGCCCATCGAAGTGGAACGCAAGGCCAAACGTCGTAAGCGTGATCGGATAAAGTTGGCATTGACGCTGGTGGCGGGTGCCGTGATTGGCATGGGAATCACCATTTTTGTTCAATGAAGTCGCTGTCCCACCTTACGTGAGCGGGAGAGGGCCCATGAACATCGTCAATATGATGTGGGCGGGTGGATCGCCGTACATGTCCATCCACAAGGTGCATCGGCAGATTCTGTCACATGCGGGTGCCGATGCCCGGATCAGTAATTGGCTGCTGCTGGGTAGCGGACTCTGCTGTGGGCTTGGTTCGACCCGGGAGTGGCATATGCCGTCACGGGCGCTGAAAGGGCGGCACTTCTGGCGCCTGTTGCGCCCATGGTTGCGAATGCGTTTGCGCAAGGCTCTGAAAGAGGCACAGGCTGAAGTCGTGCTGATCGACGGTGTCGGTGTGGCGCGGTTAGTGTTGCCATTGATGCATCAAGTTCCGCAAGTACGTGCCAAGGTGCTGTTCCATGGCAAGACGCGTCTGAGTGCCAGCGATGTTCGCCTGCTGCGTATGTTTCCGGTCGAGCGGCTGAGTATTGCCGCCGTTTCACAGACACTTGCCACGTCACTCGAACACGATCTGGGCAGGCCGGTGCAGACCTTGCGCATGGCCCTGGACCCGCTGGCTTTCGCCGAACCGTTGTTGAGCAGGGATGCGGCCAGGCAAGCCCTGCAGCTGCCACAGGTAACAGGGGTGATGCTGGGCGCGGTCGGGCGACTGGTGGAAAGCAAAGGTTTCGAGATGCTGATCGAGGCGTTCGCCAAGGCCTGTGTGCGGCAGTCGGACCTGCAGTTGGCAATCATCGGCGAAGGCCCTCTACGTGAGGTGCTGCAAGCCCGTATCGACGCGCTGGGCCTGGCCGGGCGCGTTCACCTGAGTGGTCACCGCGATGACCTGCAGCGACTGTATCGGGCATTCGACTGGCTATTGGTGCCTTCACGTTCTGAAGGCCTTGGGCTGGTGGTGCAGGAGGCGGTCATGGCCGACGTGCCGGTGGTATGCAGCGACCTGCAGGTGTTCCGCGAGCAGTTGCAGGACACCGGTGGCTACCTGCCCGTTGCCGATGAAAATGCCTGGGCCGAGGCGATCGAGCGTTGCTCGGTTATCGGTGCCCCGGCGGTAGCAGCCCGGCAGCGCCAGGCGCTGGCCCCGGAGCAGGCCTGGCAGGCGTTCTGCAACGGCTCGCAGAGCCTTTTGCGCAGCTGACGCTCAGCGCGCGAGCAAAGCTGCCTCGAAGGCGGCAAGGGGGAAGCGGTCGCCCAGGTTCTCCCGCTCGATATAGCGCACCATATGCTGCACATTGCGCCGAATCATGCGCGCCGACAGTGGTGGGCGCAAGAAGCGCATGTCGGCCACGTCGATCAGGCCCAACTGCTGGTCGGGTGTGACCACTACATTACCCAGGTGCAACGAGCGGAAATACACGCCGCTGCGGTGCAGCTGGCGGATCAGTTCGATCAGGCGTGGCAGATAGGTATCCCAGCTGAAACCCTCATCGCGCGACATCTGCAGCAAGGTGCGCCCTGGCAGCGGGCGGTACAGCACGGCGGTACGCCCTGGCAGGTCGAGCTTGTGCTGGCTGATCACCTTCAGGGTGGGGATGCCCAGTTGTGCAAGGCGTGCGGCGTTGTCGACGAAGCGCTGCGAGTACGGGCGCAGCAGTGCAGATGAAATCAGCCGCTTCCTACGAAAAACCTTGAGGAAATTACCATCCGCGAGCAGGTAGACTTTGGCGCCATGGCTATCTGCCTCAAGCACCTGTGCGCCTTGTGTCAGCTGATCGAAGTCGACCTGGGGGAGCCGGGAGCATTGCATGAATAGAGCCTTGTCGTCGGGCGAACAGAATGACCGGCAATAATGCCGAAAATAATGTTGTAGCACCATTGGATGGTGCTTTGATTCATCGGGGGAAAGGATGTTGTATCAAAAAAGCTGGGCGCGAGCCTGGTTGGGATTTGGTCTGCTCTGGTTCCTGGCTGCGATTGCCCTGGCACCGAGCAACAAGGTCTATCAGCAAGGGCTGGTGCTGTTCCTGTGGTTGCCGACCCTGGTAATGGCGTGGTCCGCAAGGCACGTAATAATGCAGGCCTGGCGGCGTCAGCCGGCCTTGTGGGGAAGTGTGTTGCTGTTGCTGGTATGGAGTGGGCTCAGCCTGGTCTGGTCGGCCGCAGAAAACCCGGGGCGCGAGGCCAAGCGCCTGCTCTACATCCTGGTATTCCTGCTGGCGTTCCCGCTGCTGGGCCAGCTTGGCCAAGCCCGCGTTCGTCAGATGTTGCAGGCCGGCAGCGCCTTGCTGGCCGTTGCCGCGCTGATCTCGATAATCCATTTCTACGGCGTGCTGGGCATGCCATTGCTGGCCCGGCTGGAGGGCATCGGCGAGATATCGCACCCGATCCTGGGCGCCTATGTCATCGGTTCGGCCGTGCTCTTCCTGCTTTACGAGCCGCCGCGGCAACGTGGCCTGCAGTTGCTGTGGCTGGTAGCGCTGGTGTGCCTGGGGTTGTTTGTCATGCTCAGCCAGAGCCGTGGGGCAGTACTGGCCCTGGTGCTCACCGTGATCCTGGCCCCGTTGTGGTTCCGTGACCGCCACAGCCGGGTTTTTGCCGTGCTGGCGGCCATTGCCACCGGCCTGGCCTTCTATCTCGTTTACGACCTTATCGCCCAGCGCGGTTCGTCCTACCGGCCGGAAATCTTCCATGCCGTGGCCGACATGATTGCCGCACATCCCTGGACCGGCCTTGGCCTGGGCGCTGCCTACTACGTGAATGCAATGGGCATGCACTTCGACCATACCCACAACATGTTCACCCACGTCGCAGTGGAGATGGGCCTGCCCGGCATGCTGCTGTGGGTCATGGTGTGGCTGTACACCCTGGGCGAAATCGTCCGCGCACGTGGCACATTGTTCGGCAAGATCCTGCTCGGTTTCTGGGTGTACTCCACCCTGGCCATGCAGTTCGATGCCGCCAGCCTCACTGGTACACCACGTGCCGAATGGTTCATCAGCTGGCTGCCCGTGGGCCTGGCCATGTTGCTGCCATGGGGGAGTGCCGAAAATGATGCCTGTGGTAAAATTTCCGGTTCAACCTGAACAGCGAGCTTGATAATGGCCGAAACACCGCGACCGGCGGAACACACCTCCAGCCTGAAGATCTACTTCCGGCTGCTGAGCTATGTGAAACCCTATGTCGGCATTTTCCTGCTGAGCATCATCGGTTTCGTGATCTTTGCCTCGACCCAGCCGATGCTGGCCGGGATCCTGAAGTATTTCGTAGATGGGTTGAGCAACCCCGAAGCGGTGTTGTTCCCAAACGTTCCTTACCTGCGCGACCTGCAACTGCTGCAGGCGGTGCCGCTGCTGATTATCCTGATCGCCGCGTGGCAGGGCCTGGGCTCGTTCCTCGGCAACTACTTCCTGGCCAAGGTTTCTCTGTGCCTGGTGCACGACCTGCGTGTGGAACTGTTCAACAAGCTGCTGGTGCTGCCTAACCGCTACTTCGACAACCACAATTCCGGGCACCTGATCTCGCGCATCACCTTCAACGTGACCATGGTCACTGGTGCTGCGACCGATGCGATCAAGGTGGTGATCCGCGAAGGCCTGACCGTGGTGTTCCTGTTTGGTTACCTGCTGTGGATGAACTGGCACCTGACCCTCGTTATGGTCGCCATCCTGCCGGTAATCGCGGTGATGGTCAGCGTCGCCAGCAAGAAATTCCGCAAGCAGAGCAAAAAAATCCAGGTAGCCATGGGCGACGTCACCCATGTCGCCTCGGAAACCATCCAGGGCTACCGCGTGGTGCGCAGCTTCGGCGGCGAGGCCTACGAGGAGCAGCGTTTCGGCAAGGCCAGCCAGAGCAACACCGACAAGCAGTTGCACATGACCAAGACCGGCTCGCTGTACACGCCGATGCTGCAGCTGGTGATCTACACCGCCATGGCCGCGCTGATGTTCCTGGTGCTGTTCCTGCGCGGTGATTCCACTGCCGGTGATCTGGTGGCTTACATCACCGCCGCCGGCCTGTTGCCCAAGCCGATACGTCAGCTTTCGGAAGTCAGCTCGACCATCCAGAAGGGCCTGGCCGGCGCCGAAAGCATCTTCGAGCAACTGGACGAAGAGCCTGAAGTGGATACCGGTACCGTCGAGAAGGAGCGGGTGGAGGGGCGCCTGGAAGTGCGCAACCTCAGCTTCACCTACCCGGGTACCGAGCGTGAGGTGCTGAGCGATATCAGCTTCGTAGCCGAGCCAGGGCAGATGATTGCACTGGTCGGCCGCTCCGGCAGTGGCAAGTCTACGCTTGCCGCGCTGATACCACGCTTCTATCACCACGACCAGGGGCAGATCCTGCTCGATGGCGTGGAGATCGAGAACTATCGCCTGCGCAACCTGCGTCGCCACGTTTCGCAGGTGACCCAGCATGTCACCCTGTTCAACGATACCGTGGCCAACAACATCGCCTATGGCGACTTGGCCGGCGCCCCGCGCGCCGACATCGAAGCCGCTGCGGCCGATGCCTATGCCAAGGAGTTCGTCGACCGGCTGCCGAAAGGCTTCGATACCGAAGTGGGTGAGAACGGCGTACTGCTCTCCGGCGGTCAGCGCCAGCGCCTGGCGATTGCCCGGGCACTGCTGAAGAATGCGCCGCTGCTGATCCTCGACGAAGCCACTTCGGCGCTGGATACCGAGTCCGAGCGGCATATCCAGGCTGCCCTGGACCATGTGATGCAGGGCCGTACCACGCTGGTGATCGCCCACCGTCTGTCGACCATCGAGAAAGCTGACCAGATCCTGGTCATGGACCAGGGGCGCCTGGTCGAGCGCGGCACCCATGCCGAGCTGCTTGCGGCCAATGGCCATTATGCCCGCCTGCATGCCATGGGTCTGGATGAGCCGGCCAAGGCCGATATCACCTGAACCCTCGCTGATCGGGGCCATCGCGGCCCCGATTGTCACGGGAATTTTCCTGGGGTGATCTGGCCATAAAGCCGTCGTCTACCCTGTGCTAATATCCTGTCCCTGTTCATTATTTCCATATGGGTTGCCCATGAAGTTGTCCATGCCGCGTTTCGATCAAGCCCCGGTACTGGTGGTCGGCGATGTCATGCTCGACCGCTACTGGCATGGCGGTACTTCACGTATCTCGCCTGAAGCGCCAGTCCCGGTGGTCAAGGTCGATCAGATCGAGGATCGCCCCGGCGGCGCGGCCAACGTTGCCTTGAACATCGCCGCCCTGGGTGCACCGGCTTCGCTGATTGGCGTCACCGGCCAGGATGAGGCCGCCGACAGCCTGGCCAACAGCCTGCAAGCTGCAGGCGTGCGCTCGGTGTTCCAGCGCATCGCGCACCAGCCGACCATCGTCAAGCTGCGGGTAATGAGCCGTCACCAGCAGTTGCTGCGCATCGATTTCGAAGAGCCATTCGCTACCGACCCGCTGTCGCTGGGTGCGGAGGTCGACAGCCTGCTCGAGGGCGTCAAGGTGCTGGTCCTGTCCGACTACGGCAAGGGCGCACTGAAAAACCACCAGAGCCTGATCCAGGCCGCGCGGGCCAAGGGCATTCCGGTGCTGGCCGACCCCAAGGGCAAGGATTTTTCCATCTACCGTGGCGCCAGCCTGATCACTCCCAACCTCAGCGAGTTCGAGACCATCGTCGGCCGTTGCGCCGATGAGGCCGAGCTGGTAGCCAAGGGCTTGCAGCTGCTGCAGGACCTGGACCTGGGCGCCTTGCTGGTGACACGTGGCGAGCACGGCATGACCCTGCTGCGCAGCGGCCAGCCGGCCCTGCACCTACCGGCGCGGGCGCGTGAAGTGTTCGATGTGACCGGTGCCGGTGATACCGTCATCTCCACACTCGCCGCGGCCATCGCTGCCGGCGAGGACCTGCCCCACGCGGTGGCCCTGGCCAATTTGGCAGCGGGCATCGTGGTCGGCAAGCTGGGTACGGCTGCGATCAGCGCCCCCGAGCTGCGCCGGGCGATCCAGCGTGAGGAAGGCTCCGAGCGGGGCGTGCTGGGCCTGGAGCAACTGCTGCTGGCCATTGATGACGCGCGAGCGCACAAAGAGAAGATCGTCTTCACCAACGGCTGCTTCGACATCCTGCATGCCGGGCATGTCACCTACCTGGAGCAGGCGCGGGCCCAGGGCGATCGCCTGATCGTCGCGGTCAACGACGATGCCTCGGTCAGCCGCTTGAAAGGGCCGGGCCGGCCGATCAACAGCGTCGACCGGCGCATGGCCGTACTGGCCGGGCTGGGGGCGGTGGACTGGGTCATCAGCTTCCCCGAGGGTACGCCGGAGAACCTGCTGAGCCAGGTCAAGCCGGACGTGCTGGTCAAGGGTGGCGACTATGGCATCGACCAGGTGGTGGGTGCCGATATCGTCAAGGCCTATGGCGGTACCGTGAAGGTGCTGGGGCTGGTCGAGAACAGCTCGACCACGGCGATTGTCGAGAAGATTCGCAAGAACTGATGCTTTGGGGCTGCTGTGCAGCCCTTCGCGGGCGTGCCCGCTCCCACAAGTACGGCGCAGGCTTGAGGATTACACCGCTCCTGTGGGAGCGGGCATGCCCGCGAAGGGCCGCCTGGCGGCCCCAATCATCATTTATGCAGCGAAGTACGCGCCCGCTCCAGCAGCGCTAGCGCCTTGTCGCCAAACCGCTGCAGGTGCGATGCCCGCACCGGCTTGTTCTCCACCAACCCCTGCTGCTTCACCCAATCCTTCCAGCGCACCCGCTCGTCCGTGACCACCCAGCCTTCCTGCCGGGCAAAACTTTCGGCCAGGTACAGCCCGCGCGTGCTCGCCGGCACCAGTTCGTCCTTCTTCACGGTATACAGCTCAGCCAGTGGCTGGCCGTCCTTCAATGGCATCAGGTACAGGTCTGGTCGTTTGCGATTTAGCCGCGCCACCAGTTGGTCGCCCTCCAGCCGCTCATCAACGTGGAACAGGCTGAGCTTCTTGGCGTCCCGGGGTACCTGCAGGCGCATGTCGTAGATCAGTTGCAGCGAGGCGGTGGGCAAGTGCACATACGCCCGCGGCCGTTCCAGCAGCATCAGCTTGCCGCAGTGCACCGGGCGCGCGGCACCCGATTCCGGGGCCAGCACGAAGTGCGGCGTTTCGCGGTAGTGCAGGGCGGCAGCGTAGGGCACCGGCAACCAGGTGTCGTTGAAGCGCCCGCCCAGCCAGCCTTCCGGGGTTTCCAGCAAGCATTCCTCGGCCACTTCCTGCACGGCCGTGTGCAATGGCAGGTTCAGCTCCTGCGCCGGCACATAGCCGGAAATCAGTTTCAGCACCACATCGCCACGGTCTTGCCGGCGCTGACGTACCAGCACCCAGTAATCGCGGTTCTGCCAATGCAGGGTCAGCCGTACCGACACGCCAAGGTTGGCCAGTTCGATCACGAAGCGCTGCACGTCGGGTAGCTGGATAGCCTTGCGCCGTTGTTGGATCTGGGCAAAATTCAGCGGCATCCCGATGCTCTGGTAGATCAGACCTTCGGGCGTGGCCTCGACATGTAGCGGTAGTGTCTTGAAGTTGCTCGGGTTCTTGCGGATCAGCGTTCGCGCCACGAGGCTCCTCCTTGCGTCGGGTCAGTCCAGGCCCATGGGCCTGGGGCAACTCAATGCTGGCCCAGAATACGGGCGACGGTGGCCACGTTGTGGGCCAGGTGCAACGGATTGATGGTGCCGACGATAGCACTGCTCACGCCCGGGTGGGCGAACAGCAGCTCGAAACTGGCTTGTACCGGGTCAACGCCCGGGGCAAGGCAGATATGCCCACTGGCCAGTGCCTTCTTCACCAGGATGGCCTTGCCGTGTTCGGCAGCGTAGTCCAGCACCGGGCGTTCTGCCTGTTCGTTGAGGTTGTAGGTGACCATGGCGCAGTCGCCTTGCTCCAGTGCCTTCAGGCCGCCGGCGACGGTCTTGCCAGACAGGCCGAAGCCGAGGATCTTGCCCTCCTGCTTGAGCTCGGCAAGGGTCTGGTAGACCTCCTGCTGTTCCAGGATCGCCAGGTCGTTGCCGTCCGAATGCACCAGCACCAATTCGATGCGGTCGGTTTCCAGGCGCCGCAGGCTTCGCTCCACCGAGCGGCGGGTATGGGCGGCGCTGAAATCGAAGTGCGATTGGCCGTTGTCGAACTCTTCGCCAACCTTGCTGACGATCACCCATTCATCGCGCTGGCCGCGCAGTAGCGGGCCCAGGCGTTCTTCGCTGCGGCCGTAGGCTGGGGCGGTGTCGATCAGGTTGATACCCAGCTCGCGGGCCTGGGCCAGCAGCAGGCGGGCTTCGTCGTCGCCGGGGATGGTGAAACCGGTAGGGTACTTCACGCCCTGGTCGCGGCCCAGCTTGACCGTGCCCAGGCCGAGCGGCGAAACCTTGAAGCCGGTGCTGCCCAAGGGGCGATGGAAGTCGTGCAGGGTCGGCAGGCTCATGGCAGCAGTTGCTCCCAGGCCGGTACGCCCAGCGGTGGGCGTGGCAGGTCAGCCAGGTCGGCCTGCGCCTGTGGGCGGATACCGTCGCGCTCCAGGTGGCTGATGACCCGGTCGCTGAAGTCCGGTGCCAGGGCCAGCTTGGTTGGCCAGCCCACCAGCAGGCGTTGCTGGTCGGCGAGGAAGGCGTTGTCCGGGCGTACCAGGCCCGATTGCGCCGGTTCCGCTCGGTCGACCCGCAGGGTGGCCCAGCGCACTTGGCTCTGGTCGACCCATGGCAGCAGGCTGGCGATTTCTTTCTGTGCCGCGGCGATTTGCGCAGCCGGCTCGCGGGCAACGCCGTCGCCTTCGGCCAGGTCGCCACCCAGGTACCAGACCCACTGGCCATCGGCGGCCGGGTGGGTGGTCACCGTCACCCGTGGCTTCGGCCCGCCGCCCAGGCAATGGGCGTAAAGCGGTTTAAGGTTGGCACCCTTGGCCATCACCATATGCAGCGGGCGTGTCTGCATGGCTGGCTGGTTCAGGCCCAGGGCATGCAGCAGCTGCTCGGTGCCGGCGCCGGCGCTGAGCACGATACGCTGGGCGCGGATGTCGCGCTCGTCGACGCGCAGGCCAACCAGGTCTTCACCCTCGCGCAGCGGCTCGATGTGCTCACCGGCCAGCAGGCTGTCGCCTGCCAGCACGGCCAGGTTGGCCAGCAGGCTGGGCACGTCGATGACCAGCTCGGCCAGGCGATAGACCTTGCCCTTGAAGGCGCGGTCCTGCAGCGCGGGCGGAAGTTGCTCGCCCTTCACCTGGTCGACCCTGCCACGCACGGCCTTGCTGGCGAAGAAACTGGTGAGATTGCCGGCCAGGGTGCCAGGCGACCACAGGTAATGCGCGTCGGACAGCAGGCGAGTGCGGGTCAGGTCCAGCTCGCCGCTGCCGCTCAGCGCTTCGCGCCAGCGTCGCGGCATGTCGGCGATGGCTTCCGAAGCGCCGGTGAGGGCGCCATGCAGGGCGTACTTGGTGCCGCCATGGATGATGCCCTGAGACTTGATGGTCTGCTCGCCGCCAAGGCTGGCGCGTTCCACCAGTACTGTCGAGTAGCCCAGCCGGCGCAGGCGGGCATTGAGCCAGAGGCCTGCGACCCCGGCGCCGACGATCAGCACGTCAGTGGAAATGGCAGATGGCATGGCGGTACCTCGAAGACTGGGACAGCTGGCAAGTATACAGGGTATACCTGTGATGGCCCTATCGCCGGCAAGCCAGCTTGTATGGTTAGACTTGAAGGGAGGAGGAGGGACAAAGCCAGCTTCTGACTGTTAGCGCAGTACAGACCGTGGGAGATCTCGCCCCTCCTCCCTTTTCACCCAAGCGCCGATAAAGAATGCTTCCGGGCTCAGACCGACGAAAGACACAAGCCAGCGCCTCTGGGTGACCCTTCAAGTGCTTCAACACTATCGAGGAGAGTTGCTCATGGCAATGGTGGTTGCTGATTCAAAGCGGCTGATTGGCGTGGATGTGGCCAAAGCGGAACTGGTCATCTGGGACGATGAATCAGCAGAGCTCATAGCAATCCCCAATACCAAAGCAGCTATTAAGAAATGGCTCAAAGGCCTCTCGGGTGCGATGTCCGTGGCCATCGAGGCGACCAACATCTATCACGTTCTGTTTACGGATCTGGCCTTTGAGTTTGGGCATACGATCTACGTGGTAGATGGTTACGCCCTGAGCCATTACCGCAAAGGCGTCAACGTACGCGCTAAGACAGATGCAATTGATGCCCAGCTGTTGGCCCGCTATCTGAAGAACGAAGGACAGGACCTTACGCCTTGGGCGCCGCCACCGGCTATCTATCGACAACTTCTGAGCCTGTTTCGGCGACGTGCGGGACTGGTCCAGGCACGAACCAGCCTGTCTCAGGGATGGGCTAATGAACCGCTACTTAGAGCCGCCTTCAAGACACATCTGCGTGCGATGCAGCGGCTTGAGCTGCTGGTGGAGAAGATGATCAAGGGTCTGCTGGAAAAGGCCGGACTGATGCCTCAGGTAAAGCGCTGCATGAAGGTCGAGGGGATTGGTTTTCTAACGGCTGCACGCCTGACTGCGACGTTTCAGCGTGGCAACTTCAGCGGGGGTGATGCGTTTATCGCCTTTTTGGGTATGGATCTGAGGATTGCGCAGTCGGGGCAGAAAAAAGGGCAATCCAAGCTCACGAAGCGAGGAGACCCCGAAGCTCGACGCCTCCTTCACAACGCAGCCATGTCGGCATGCCGCACGGCAGTATGGAAATCGTACTACGAAGAGCGCCTGGCACGTGGTTTTAGCACGACAGCATCGCTTGTCATGCTCGCACGCAAATTGGCGCGAGTAGTATTTGCCCTACTGAAAAGCGGAGATGAGTATCGGTCAAAAGCCGCTTAAAAAACTTCCCTAAAACCATAGAATCTCCCACAGGGATGGCGTTGACCCTGCGGCTGCATCAACTCTGTGGGAGTTGGCTTGCCGGCGATGAGGCCCGTACAGGCGGCCTCAATGCCCAGCAGTCTTCGAAAACAGCTGAATCACCACCACCCCACCCACAATCATGGCCATCCCCAGCATCGCTGGCACATCCAGCTTCTGCCCATAGATCACCAGCGCTGCCACACTGATCAGCACAATCCCCAGCCCCGACCAGATGGCATAGGCGATCCCCACCGGAATGCTGCGCACCACCAAGGTCAGCATCCAGAAAGCAATGCCGTAACCAACCACCATCAGCAGCAACGGCACGGGCGTGTTCAAGCCTTTCACCGCTTTCATGGAAGCGGTGGCGATGACTTCGGCGCAGATGGCGATGGCGAGGTAGGTGTAGGCATTCATGGCGAGATCCTCCGTTAGCTGGCCGCAGATTCTAGTCCCACCCCGAATGGGGTAAAGTCATTACCTATCACTATGAGAGATAGGTCGATGGCCGAGCACTGGAACCTCGAACAGTTGCGTACTTTCCTGCGCGTTGCAGAACTGCGCTCGTTCTCTGCCGTGGCCCGCGAGCAGCGCAAGGCCCAGTCGGCAATCAGCAGCGCGATCGCCCTGCTCGAAACCGACCTGGGGGTAACCTTGTTCGAGCGCAGCAGTGGCCGGCAACCCAAGCTGACCGAGAACGGCAGCGCCCTGTTGGAAGATGCCCGCGAACTGTTGCGCCAATGCGAGCGCCTGGATGGCCGTGCGTTGGCGCTGATGCGCGGGCAGGAGGCGTTGTTGCGAGTCGCCCAGGACGAAGCCATGCCCTACCAGCCGGTCATCGACAGCCTCGACGAACTGGCCAGCCGCTACCCGTTCCTGGAGGTGCAGCTGGCCAGCGGTGCCCAGGGCGATGTGGCGCGCAAGCTGGTGGAGCGGCGCGCCGATCTTGGACTGTTCTTCCACCACGAGAGCATCCCGGCCTCGCTGGAGCGGCGCGCCTTGGGTAGCGTCGAAATGGTCACGGTATGCGCGGTCGGTCACCCGCTCGCCGGCGAAGGCCGGGTTACCCGGCAGCAACTGGCGCGCCACCGACAATTGCTGATTGCCCCGCAGCAAAGCGGCTACCCCGGCGGCGAAGCGATCAGCCCGCAGGTGTGGCGCGCCGACAGCTTCTACGCCATGGCCGAACTGCTGATGCGTGGCCTGGGATGGGCCTGGCTGCCGCGGCACGTGGTGCAGTACCCGACCTATCAGGCACACATGGTCGAACTGGACAGCGAGTGGCGGCCACCGGCCTTGGTGGTGGAGCTGGCCTGGCGCCGCGACGAGCCACTGGGGCCTGCCGCGCAGTGGCTGGCCGAGCGCTTTGCGGTGCACCTGCGCGCGATCGGGTAAACTCCGCAGCCATGAACAGAACTCTCTATACCTTGTTGTTTCACCTGGGCCTGCCGCTGGTTGCGCTGCGCCTGTACCTGCGCGCGCGCAAGGCGCCGGCCTATGGTCAACGCATTGGCGAGCGCTTTGCTTTCAGGCTGCCGGCCATGCGCAGGGGCGGCATCTGGGTGCACGCGGTATCGGTGGGCGAGAGCATTGCGGCGGCACCGATGGTGCGCGCCTTGCTCAAGGCCTACCCGGAAATGCCAATCACGCTTACCTGCATGACCCCGACCGGTTCCGAGCGCATTCGCGCCATGTTCGCCGACGAACCTCGCGTGCAGCATTGCTACCTGCCCTACGACCTGCCTTGGGCGGCAGGGCGCTTTCTCGATCATGTACAGCCGAAGTTGGGCATCATCATGGAAACCGAGCTGTGGCCCAACCACATCCACCAGTGTGCGAAGCGCGGCATTCCAGTAGCGCTGGCCAACGCACGCTTGTCTGAGCGCTCGGCCCGTGGTTATGGGCGCTTTGCCAGGCTGACCCGGCCGATGCTGGCGGAGATGAGCCTGATTGCCGTGCAGACCGAAACCGAGGCCCAGCGTTTTCGTGACCTGGGTGCGCGTCCGGAGTGCGTGCAGGTCACCGGTTCGATCAAGTTCGACCTGAAGATCGACGAGCAACTGTTGCCGCGTGCCAGGGCATTGCGTGAACAATGGGGGGCTGCACAGCGCCCGGTGTGGATCGCGGCCAGTACACATGAAGGCGAGGATGCGCTGATCCTGCAGGCGCACCGGCAGTTGCTGCAGGTGCATGGTGATGCCTTGCTGATCCTGGTGCCGCGCCACCCCGAGCGCTTCGCAGCGGTGCATGCGCTGTGCAGCGAACAGTTCACCACCGCGCGCCGCTCTGCCGGCACGCCGGTCGATGCGCAGACTCGCGTATTGCTCGGCGATACCATGGGCGAACTGCTGTTCCTCTATGCCCTGGCCGACATTGCCTTCGTCGGTGGCAGCCTGGTGGCGACCGGCGGGCACAACCCGCTGGAGCCCGCGGCGCTGGCCTTGCCGGTACTGATGGGGCCGCATGTGTTCAACTTCCTTGAAATCAGCGCGATGCTGCGCGAGGCGGGGGCGTTGCAGCAGGTGGATGATGCCGACGGGCTGGCCGAAGCGGTGCGGCGGCTGGTCGAGTTGCCGCAGGATGCACAGCGCATGGGCGAGGCGGGCAGGGCGGTAATGCGGGCCAATCAAGGGGCTTTGCAGCGGTTGCTCGATGGGCTGGGTGCCTTGATCCGTTGATTTCCGACATATCCACTCAAATGCCCATTCTAGAGTGGATATGATTAATTTTAGTCATTCTTTCCTACGACACTAGGTATAACTTCCTACATTGAATTTTTCGTCGATAGGAAATTTCCTACGAATATTGCTTTAAAGTCAGAAGTGTCCCACGCATCTGTCGGAGCCTTGTAGGACGCTTGTCCTATTGCTTCAGGCTAGTATCGCCTCATGTTCAGTTTTTATATGAGGTGGCGTGGTGCCTGATTTGACTTGTGGGTGTAATACCAGCGCTATTGAAAGTGGGCTGGTCTGTCTGATCACGCTGGCGCGTTATCATGATATAGCCGTCTCTGCCGAGCAGTTGCAGCACGACCATGCACCGGCGGGTGAGCGATTCTCGACTGGCGCAATACTCCGGGCATTTCAGCAACTAGGTCTCAAGGCCAAGCATTGCAGCATCGATCCGAATCGGCTTAAGCATGCGCCATTGCCTGCCATTGCCGTGGATACGCGTGGTGAGTATTTCATCATCGCTCGCGCGGAAGGTGAGCAGGTTCTGGTGCAAGACCCAGGTTCCCGTGCACCGCAAGCGCTGACCTCGGCAGAACTTGCCATGCGCTGGTCGGGAGAACTCATTCTGGTTCGCTCCGATGCCCAGTTGCCGCATGGGCTGTCGCGTTTCGATCTGACCTGGTTCATTCCAGCCGTGGTGAAGTACAGGCGGCTATTTGGCGAAGTGCTTGTTGTCTCCTTGGTCATTCAGATATTGGCGTTGCTGACACCTCTGTTCTTCCAAGTGGTAATGGACAAAGTACTGGTGCATCGTGGGTTGACCACACTGGATGTTATCGCCCTGGGCTTGTTGGTCGTGGTTCTATTTGAAACATTGCTGAGTGGTTTGCGTACTTATGTGGCAGCTCATACAGCGTCAAGGATTGATGTCGAACTAGGTGCAAGACTGTTCAGGCACTTGATCGATCTTCCCGCCGCCTACTTTCAGGCCAGGCGAGTCGGTGACTCGGTTGCCCGAGTACGCGAACTGGAGAACATCAGAAGTTTCCTGACCAACAACAGTATCACGCTGTTGCTAGATGTAGTGTTCACGGTGGTCTTCATCGCTGTCATGTTCCTTTATAGCGGTTGGTTGACGTTGGTGGTCGTCGGCTCATTGCCTCTATATTTTCTCGTATCCTTGGTCGTTACCCCACTGCTACGGGCGCGGATCGACCAGAGTTTCCAGCGCGGCGCCGAGAATCAAGCATTTCTGGTGGAGGCGGTGAACGGCATCGATACGCTGAAGTCGATGGCCGTGGAACCGCAGATTACCCGGCGCTGGAACAATCAGTTGGCTGCTTATGTATCGGCCAGCTTCAAGACCCAGAACCTTTCCAACCTCGCGAATGAGAGCGTAGGCCTGATCGGCAAGCTGGTCACGGTCGCCACGTTGTGGCTGGGTGCCCGCCTAGTCATCGATGGCGAACTCACGGTGGGCGAACTGATCGCCTTCAACATGCTGGCAGGGCGCGTCTCGCAACCCATTATCCGGCTGGCTCAACTCTGGACCAGCTTCCAGCAGACAGGCGTATCGATTCAACGCCTGGGCGACATTCTCAACACCCGTACCGAGGTCAACCAGGGCAAGGGTACGGTGCTGCCAGCACTAGCCGGGCAGATCGAGCTCGATCGTGTGTGTTTTCGCTACCGGCCGGACGGGGGCGAAGTCGTGCGCGATGTCAGCCTGAAGATTGCTGCCGGAGAAGTGGTTGGCATTGTAGGTCGCTCGGGGTCAGGCAAGAGTACGCTGACACGCCTGATCCAGAGGTTGTACTCACCCGAGCGGGGGCGGGTATTGCTCGACGGTGCTGACTTGGCGGTAGCCGATGTGGCTTCACTGCGTCGGCAGATCGGTGTGGTGCTACAGGAGAACGTGCTTTTTCGGCGCACCGTGCGCGAGAACATCGCCCTTGGCAACCCGGCGGCACCGCTTGAAGAGGTCATCGCCGCAGCGACGCTGGCGGGGGCCCACGAGTTCATCCTCGAATTGCCGGATGGCTATGAAACCTTGGTCGGCGAGCACGGTGCCAGCCTGTCAGGTGGCCAGCGACAGCGCATTGCCATCGCCCGGGCGCTGTTCGGCAACCCACGCATCCTGATTTTCGACGAGGCCACCAGCGCGCTGGACTATGAGTCCGAACGGATCATCCAGCAGAACATGGCGCGGATCTGCGCGCAGCGCACGGTGATCATAATTGCCCATCGGCTTTCGGCTGTACGCCACGCCGACCGCATCGTGGTCATGGAGCGCGGGCAGATCATCGAGCAAGGGCCTCATGACGAGTTGGTGGGCAAGCCACAAGGCACCTACGCCTATCTGTATCGGCTGCAGCTTGGGGCTGCCGTATGAGCACGGCCTTCAAGGAGCTTTTCGAGCGCTATCGGGAAGCGTGGCGAGGGGCCTGGCGACAGCGCCGACGCATGGATGGCCCCATCCGTGAGCCGGATGAGCTGGCCTTTTTGCCTGCGGCACTGTCCCTGCAGGAAACACCAGTACATCCCTTGCCGCGCTACCTGCAGTGGAGCCTGCTGACGTTCATCGGGCTGGCGCTTGTCTGGGCTTGCATCGGTGAGATCGACGTCGTTGCCAGTGCCGAGGGCAAGATCGTACCCAGCGGCAGGAGCAAGCTGATTCAGGCCAGCGAGGTCGCGGTGGTGCAGGCGATCCATGTCGTCGATGGCCAGGCAGTGCGCAAAGGCGATGCGTTGGTCGAGCTGGAAGGGCAGTTGACCGAGGCCGATGTAAAGCGCTTGGGTAGCGAACTGCTGGCGGCGCGGATCGATCAGGCACGAGCCAGCACACTGCTGAGTGCGCTGGACGGCGATGACGCGCCTGCTTCCCTGGCATCACTGATACCGCAGGCCACGGCCGCGCAGCAGGCAAGCGCGCAACGCTGGCTGGAAGGGCAGTACCTCGAGCTTCAAGCCACGTTGGAGCAGGCTGATGCCGAAATCGGTCAACGCGCTGCCGAAATCCGTTCTGCCCAGGGCCGGGCTGACGCGCTCCGGCAACTGCTGGTTATCACCCGCCAACTGACGGCGGATTACAAGCTTTTGTTCAGTGAATCGGCCGTGGCCAAGCACACCTACCTGGAAAAGGAACAGGCCCGCCTGGAGCAAGAGCGCGAACTGGCACTCCAGCGCTCACGCATCGACGAGTTGAACGCTGCACGGCTTGCCGCTCAGCACCGTCGTAGCGGTGCCATTGCCCAGCTGCGCAGAGCCATGCTCGATCTTCACGGTGATGCGCAGCGGCGCATTGCAACCCTTGAACAAGAATTGAACAAGGCCGAGCAGCGCCATCGCCTCAAGGTCCTGACATCACCCGTTGACGGTACCGTCCAGCAATTGGCCATCCATACCCAAGGTGGTGTGGTTACACCCGCGCAGACATTGATGGTCATTGTGCCAACGGGCCAGCCGGTGGAAGTGGAAGTGAAAGTCGAGAACAAGGATATCGGCTTTGTGTATCCGGGGCAGCCGGTGGAAGTGAAAGTCGAGACGTTCACGTTTACCAAGTACGGGGTTGTGCCTGGTGTAGTTCAGAGCATTTCACATGACGCCATTGAGGACGAGCGGCGGGGCTTGGTCTATAGCGCTCGGGTCCAATTGTGTAAGGAAACGTTGCGCATAGGGGAAAAGGATATGCCGTTGACAGCGGGAATGTCTGTGCGTGCGGAAGTAATTGTAGATAGGCGGAAAGTTATAAGTTATTTCCTGAGCCCGCTGCAGCAGCATATGAATGAAAGTCTAGTGGAGCGATAAAAATGAGTTCGGAGCGAGCGCAAAAAAAAGGCGGCTGGATAATGCTATACGAGATTGTATGGAATGCACTTAGAGTTAGTGCGGCAGTCGCTTTATGTATTCCTGCTGGTTGTGCGGGGCTGGCTTTCGGATATGTCATGCTCAGTGGAAAACCAAGGCCAATTGCACCATCTGAGGACAGGCAAAGTATTGTGAAGATCGAATGTGGGTGGGATAAGCTAGATAAATGGAATGAAATAGCTTTGCAATCCAAGAATTTCTTGAAGTCTAATGAAAAATAGGGGGTGTGACGAGGCTAAGCCATTCTGATATAGAACTTGCGAGGGTCTTGCTGAAAAATGAAGGCCTGTCGGCGATGTACCCTGCGCAGTAATTTTGGCTGCTATAGCAGGTTTTCATGCTGTTGGATTCATGGGTTCAGATACTTTCGGAGCTAGGGGCAGGATATCCGTGCTGTGCGAAAGAAATTTCGAAGTCGCTTATGATTTGTCTGAGGCGCAGTTGGCCTAGTGCCTGATATAGGTAGGCTGGCTCTAGGGGGGGTAATGGTTACGTTCAAATATTTTTTGTTTTTTTTGAAGGTGCTGCTCGGGAAGCTGAGTGCGATGGGCAGATTTTTTGGTCGTGTGTTGTGGCGCCTCAGCAAGCTATTGTTATTTCTAAGTATGGTCTGGCTGTTGGTTGCCGTTGTTACTATCTCGCCTTGGCCACCTAATAAATTCACTACCCCTAATCCAATGGTGTGTGGAAGGATTTCAGGTGTTGTTTATGAGCTTCCTAGGAAATATGTAATCTACTGGCCGGAATATGAAGGTGAGAGTTCCTGGGAGCCGGGTTTCGTAAACAACAAAAAAGGCTGTGGTGCGAATCTGGTCTCGCTCTATATGGCAATGAGTTGGCCGGAGATGCAGCCTGTCCCTTACGGTGAGGCGACATCTTTCAGTTTTGGTGGCCTGACCGTTGCCGTCGAGCCCTGGGTTCATGGGGCTACCGGGTTAAAAAAAAGACTCAAAAGTTATCTTCGGGCAACCCCGATAACAGCGGTTGAACAGGCAACTTACGAGCCAAGCATTGGAATGACATATGTAGAGGGTGTCAGTAGAGTTTTCCCTGAAGATAAGCAGGACTTTTTCTGGCTGGAAAAGAATGGGCGCATGCAATACATAGTTTATTGTGTAAGGGCATATGATGAATATAATTCCTACTGCGATTTGAAGTTTGTGCTTTCTGGTGGGGATGCTCTTGTGAGTGTTAGGTTTCTGCGGGGTAAGCTAGGTGAGTGGAGGAGTGTGGTAAATAGAGTTGAGGGATTTCTAAAGCGAAGTGTAAAACAAGGAGAAGGTAAATGATCAGGCTCGAGGTTGCAGATATTGAAGAGGCGAGTGTCGCTCTTGAGAGTAAGGGGGCGTCAGCGATGTACGACCTGTTGGCTGCTAAGGGAGATAAATATGCAGTTCTCGCAAATGGCGTTGCTCGTGGTGATTCAGTTGCAGGTGTTGCGGCAATAAACTATATGAAAATGGTGGCTGCTGATGCAGGGCGGCCAATGTCAGATAGTGATGTGGATGCGATTAGAGTCGCAATGGCGCGGGGGTACTTAAGGATACTAGCGGATAAGGTTGCTGATGGTCCTATAGTTGAGCAGGTTCGGCAAAGTGAAGTGTCAGCTTTTCACGCTGAAACCTTCACTTCTCTGGGCTACCCCGAGAAGGCTTGGACCTTGCACCCAGTATTCAAGGTAATGGCGGATGCTAGCAAAGAAGACTATTGGCGGATCGTGCTTTCTTCGTCAGGTGATCTTATAGACGAAGGGCTGCTTTCTTTACGTACTCATCGAATGATGGCAATGGCATCAGTAATTATAGATGCTGAGAATCGCTTACTTGCGAAAGAGTGGATCTCCCGAGTCGAGTCACCCTCGGCGGTCCCTGACTTGATAAACGCTACGGCCAATGCGGTTTTCAATTCCATCGAGGCCAGCCTCTCAGCTTTGATGGTCTCTGAGCCTATTCCAAATGAAACGCTCAAAATCGAAATCACCCCCGCAACCGAGTCCCGTCGCGACCTCCAAGGCCAAGACGACATCCGCAACGACGTCTCCAATGGCTACGTTGACCGTCGCTTGACCCACAGTATCGCCTTCACCGACAAAACCCTCGACAACACCGACTTCACCTCCGCCCAGTTGGGCAGCCTGGCCACCGGTGGTATCCGTCCCGGCGAGATCCAGCTCGACCCCAACGTGCGGCCGAACCAGCACCTGGCCCAGTTCTATCGGGAGGGTAGCGAACAGCCGGACTTCAGCCTGCGTAACGCAGTGGTGCTCAACGGGCTGGCGGCGATGACAACGGTGAACACCTTCGTCGACCCTCTGTTACTCGATCTGAGCGGACAAGGTGTGGGCTTGGCCGGTATCGAGGACGGCGTGCTGTTCGATGTCGATAACAGCGGTACGTTACGTCGTACAGGCTGGGCAGATCGTGTGACCGGGATGCTGGTACATGACAACGGCACCGGGCAGGTGAGCAACATCAGCCAACTGTTTTCCGAATACTACGCAGGCAAAGCCGGTAGTGATGGCAGTTCCGGCGAAACACCGTTCAAAGATGGCTTCGCCGCCCTGGCAAGCGTGGACGCCAACGCCGATGGCAGTATCAACGTTGAAGATGCTGTCTGGGCACAATTGAAGGTGTGGGTCGATGGCAACCACGACGGGCGTGCCGATGACGGAGAATTGAAGGCATTGCAGGAGCATGGCATCAGCCAAATCAAGCTCGGTCAGGTCGAACCGGTGGGGGAAGCACGTCAGGGTAACCAGGTCATCTCCCGCAGTGCATTCACCATCAATGGCGAGGACCGGGAAGTACTGGCGGTGAGGTTCCTCGCTGATACCGTCGGCAATCGGATCGAGGCTCAAGGTGGCAGTACGGTACTGACTTCATCAAGCGGGCCCACTTCCCGGCGGGCTTACATCAGCCAGAGTCCTCAAGGCAGCACTCTGGACGCCGCCGCGCTCGGCGTGGACACGCTTTACGGCGCCGCAGGCGATGATGTCTTGACCGCAGCCCCGGGCGGCAGCTGGCTGGTTGGCGGCGCTGGCAGCAATACCTATCACGGCGGGGCGGGCGATGATGTATTCGTGATCAGTGCCAGTGACGACTGGGCGAACATGCACGGCAATGGCGGGCGTGACACGGTGCTGATCGTGGGGGAGCAGGGCGTTGGGCTGAACATGGCCAAGGCCGGGTTGACCATCGCGCAAGGAGGGAGGGGTAGGGACATCATCGCCAGCGGCGGTCAACGCGGAGTTTTCATCAAGGGCGGCTCGGGCGATAGCTTGCTGATCGGTGGCGGTGGCAACGATGTGCTCGTCGGTGGCAGCGGCCGCAACGACATCATTGGTGGTACCGGCAAGTCCGTTATCTACGCAGGCCCAAATGGGGATCGCATCCAGGCCTCGGCGGGCGGCAGCATTATTTACGCTGGTGGTGGCGCGGATCGGATTACGGGTGGGGCGGCCGATGACGTGATCGAAGCCGGTCGGGGTGATGCCACGATTGATGGAGGCGCGGGAACCAACTTGGTCAGCTTGCATGGTGCACACGACGAGTACCTGATCACGCGTACCGAATCGGGTCACCAGATCACCGACACCGTGGCGGGGCGAGACGGCCGCCTGACCCTGAGCAACATCCAGAAGCTCAGCTTCGCCGATATTGCCGCTATCGATCTTCTCGGCGCGGGCGCCATGCCAATCGGCGACAGGCTGTCGCCTGAGCAACTGGCTACTTTCACCAGCACTGACGCCGCGCTGATAGTCCCTGCGACGGTGCTGCTGGCCAACGACCAGCCATTCAACAGCAGTGGGCCGTTGCGCATCGCGTCGGTCAGTGCTGGCAAGGGCGCTACAGTGCGGCTGAACGAACAGGGTGATGTGGAGGTCACGCCGTTACCTGGCCATGACGGTGATGTCAGTTTCCGCTACGACTTGGTCGATGCGGCGGGCAACGCCTCCATGAGTGTTACCGAGGTGGGCAGCGGTGCATCGGCGCCCTTGCGCGCGACGGTAACGTTGCGCCATGAGCAATCGCCTGGTGACCCGCTCTCTGGGCGGCAGTGGTATCTGGACGAGATCGATGTCGCGCCAGTATGGCGTGACTTCACGGGCAAGGGCGTGAGGATCGGGCAGTTCGAGCCTGGCGGTGAATTTGCCGTCGCGCCGGAAATCTTCGATATCGAACACCCCGATCTCAAGCCGAATATCGACCCCATCTGGCTGCAAACCCAACGTACCAATGGCGCGCTGGCTGCCCTGGCGTCCAATCACGCCACCCAAGTGGCGGGTGTCATGGTTGGAGCGCGCAATGATCAAGGGGGAATCGGCATTGCATACGATGCGAAGATCGGCGGGCACTACCTGGCCAACAAAGGCGACGACCTGACCAACTTGGGGCAAATGGTCAACTACGACATTGCCAACAACAGTTGGGGGTTCAAAAAGGACTTCGCATTGGGGAATGTTCCGGAAGGCAAGGTCGATACCGCTCTGGCGCTCGCTTTCAGTACTACACTTGCGGCCACCAATGGTCGTGGCGGGCTTGGCACCATCGTCGTCGCCTCTGGCGGCAACCAGCGCGACAAAGGTGGTAGTGCCCAGGGCTCGCTGACCAACAACAACCGCCACGCCATCGAAGTAGCGGCCATCAATGCAAAGGCAGACCTCTCGGTGCTGCAAGCTGCCACTGCACCCTTTTCCAACCCAGGTTCCAGCTTGCTGGTCGCCGCACCAGGAAGCCATGTGTTGTCCACTGGCGTCAGCCTTGAAGCGGAGCGCGGTGCATCGGTGGGCAGCGCCTATAGCACGACCCAGGGCACCAGTTTCGCTGCGCCGATTGTATCAGGCGTGGTGGCGTTGATGCTGCAGGCCAATCCGGGGCTCGGTTATCGGGACGTCCAGCAGATCCTCGCACTGTCTGCGCGCAAGGTAGATGACGCTTCCACCCAATGGGCCTACAACGCAGGGCGCAACTGGAATGGCGGTGGCATGCACACCAGTCACGACTACGGTTTTGGTATGGTCGATGCCCGTGCGGCTGTGCGTCTTGCCGAGTCATGGGGTAGCCAGGCGACCAAAGCCAATGAACGGGTGCTGACCGCTGCCAGTGAGCCGCTTGCCCACAAGGTTGCGGCGGGGCAGGTCGCGACTTTGTCCTTGACCCTGCCGGCTGATGTGCTGGTGGAGCATGTGGAGGTCGATATCCATTCGATGGTGGGCCGTCTTGGTGACATGACGCTCACGCTGGTGTCGCCTGGCGGCACGAGGAGCGTGCTGCTCGATCGCACGGGCAAGGCACCGGGCTCCGGTGATGACGATCTGGGCGATTCGCGCTCAGGAGCGTTCAAATATGGGTTCATGTCGACCCATCATCGCGCAGAGCGCTCAGCAGGGGAGTGGAAACTCGAGGTGCGCAATGCCGATGCTGGTTTGCCGTTGACACTCGATCGCTGGACGTTGCGCCTCGTTGGCAGCCCCGGCACCATCGATGATACTTATTACTTCACCGATGACTATGCGAACCTGGTGGCAGAAAACGCCGGGCGAGCGGTGCTTGACGACGCAATCAGGGGCACCGCTGGCGGGCGTAATACGTTGAATGCGGCTGCGGTAAGTCGCAGTATTTCGGTGGATTTGGCCAGCGGCAGTGCCAATATCGCCGGAGCGGCGCTGACCATAGCCTCTGGTTCGGTGCAGAACCTCATCAGTGGCGACGGCGACGATACCTTGATTGCTGGGCCCGCCGGGGCATTACTGGATGGTGGCCGTGGATACAACCTGCTTAAGGGCGGAGAGGGTACTGACCGCTATGTTATCCACAGGCGTGCAGCCGGAAACGATGTACTCGAGCAATTCGAAACTTCGCGTGAAGTGATCGATCTGGTCGGTTTTGGTGGTTTAGGGTTTGCTGACCTGCAGATGCGACAGGACGGCAATGCGGCTGTGCTAGACCTTGGCGATGGGCAGAAGCTGACGCTTGCGGGCAAACCGATCGCCGAACTGCAGCCAGCGAACTTCCGCTTCCTTGACGCATTCACTGCTGCGCCAGGTTACTTCGAGGGCAGCCCTGAAGTGCAGGCGCCCCCGCCTGTCAACGCGAATGTTCTGCTTACCGGTGGTGCAGATGGCGTGTCGCTTACAAGCGACGAATCGGGGCAGTTGGTGGCTTCTCTGGCAGGCACGATCTATGCCCCGCCAACGGTTGCGCCCAGCGTGTTCCTGGTGACAAAACAAGAAGGCGTGGGCGATTACAGGAACACCTTGCGGGGGTTCCGGCACGGTATCGACAAGATTGACCTCAGCCAGGTAGGCATCAGTCGCTTCGAGGATCTGCAGGTCAGCAAAGTCGAGCGCTTCATGCTCAATGACTTTGCGCAGATTCATGGTGTGGCCGTTGATACCCAGGCAGTGCCGGGGCAGGAAGGTATCGTGAATATACTGTACCTGGATGCGCTCGAAGTTGCGCAAGTGACAGCGGAGGACTTCATCTTTGCGCAGCCGGCAATAGTCACCTCTGAAATGGTTGCCATGCCTGAGGCCTCGGCCCTTTCAGCGGGGGCATCTCTGTTTGCTGTCGAGCACTCGCTGCCGAGCCTGGGAAATCTTGTTGATGCAATGGCTGCGTTTGCCCCTGAGCCGGCTGGCTCTGCGCTGATCGGGGATATGTCGGTTCAACGCATCGACTCGACGATCGCCGTAGCGGCCTAGTCGCTGTCCTGTAGCGGCTGGAGTGATATTTGATGGCCCTATCGCCGGCACGCCAACTCCCCCAGGTTACCCCGCGGTGGGAGCGGGCTTGCCAGCGACTGGTCCAACACCTATCTCAAGGCCTGCGCTCGAAGTTCTTCGCCGCTGCAGCCGCCAGGTCCGGCGGCAGGAAGTCCTTGTCCGGGTTGTAGTCCGGTTTGAGGTACCGCTTGAGGTCCTGCAGGTCCTGCGGGCTCAAGGTGCCGGCTGCCTGTTTCAGGCTCAGGTTGTCGAGGATGTAGTCATAGCGGCTGTTGTTGTAGTCGCGCACCGAGGTGTACAGCTGACGCTGGGCGTCAAGCACGTCGACGATATTGCGGGTACCCACCTGGTAGCCGATCTCGGTGGCTTCCAGCGCGCTCTGGTTGGAGATGATCGACTGCTTGCGCGCCTGCACCTGTTCCACGTCGGTATTCACTGCGCGGTGCAGGTTGCGGGTGTTTTCCACCACCTGGCGGCGCAGGCTTTCACGCTGCTGCTCGGTCTGGCTCAGGCGCTGGTAGGCCTCGCGCACCTGCGAACTGGTCAGGCCGCCGCTGTAGATCGGGATGTTCAACTGCAGGCCGATGCTGGTCTGCTCGACGTCGCCGCTATAGCGCGTAACGGGGGCCGGTGCGGGGTTGGTGAAACCGAAGTTGTCGTTGTCACCCTTCTGATACTTGGCAACTGCGTCCAGGGTCGGCGCGTGGCCGGCCTTGCGCTGGCGCAGGGTTTCCTCGGCAGCGACGACCGCGTGGTTGGTGGCCAGCAGGTTGAGGTTCTGGCGCCCGGCGGTTTCGACCCAGGCCTTGGCGTCGTTGGGCGTAGGCACCTGCACTGGCAAGGTATGGACCACGCCTTGAATCGACGTGTATTCCCGGTTGGTCAGGGTCACCAGGGCCTCGAAGGCATCCTGTACCTGGCGCTCGGCAATGATTCGGTTGGCCCGCGCCGTGTCGTAGCTGGCCTGGGATTGCAGCACGTCGGTCTTGTCGGAGAGGCCGACGTCGAATCGTTCGTTGGACTGGTCCAGCTGGCGCTTGAAGGCCGCTTCCTCGGCCTTGGTCGCGGCCAGGTTATCCTGGGCACGGAGCACGGCGAAGTAATTCTGCGCGGTTTGCAGGATCAGGTTCTGCTCGGTCGCCGACAGCTCCAGCGCCGCCTGTTCGTTGACCGCTTCGGCTGCCTGCAACTGGAACCAGCGATCAGCGCGGAATATAGGTTGCGCCAGGGTTGCGCTCCAGGTGTTGCCGCTGCGGTTGCTGGTGGCCGATGGTTCGTCCAGCTTGGTGCGGGTGTTCAGCATTTCGGCACCGGCCGACAGGTTAGGCAGCAACCCGGCGCGAGCCTGCGGTACCACTTCGCGGCGGGCGCCGTAATCGGCGCGGGCCGCAGCCAGGTCAGCGTTGTTGTCGACCGCCTCCTGATAGACGCTGACCAGGTCGGTTTTCACTGTAGTGGGCACGTCCGCTGCCCAGACCACTCCGTTGGACGCACAAGACACGGCTATTGCCAGTGAGAGTTTGCGCAGCATAGAGGCAATCCTTGTACGAAATTTAATTACTGAACTGTTGAGTATCGAGCGACGGGCCAGTGTAGTGCCATGCGCACCCGGCAACAATCGCTCGGGGTGCCTTTCATCATCCGCGCATTTACCTGCTTGGCTTTGCCGACCACTCCAGTCTAGACTGCGCATGTTCTTGTCGGGGTGCCTTGAAGCAAAGGCTGAGATCGCAAAGTTGCGGATCCCGTTGAACCTGATCAGGTTAGCGCCTGCGTAGGGAACAAGATTGCTCGCCTTCCCGGGGAGCCTCTTGTGCCAGGTCCGGGAATGTCGCAGCTGCATGCAGCTTCAGGCACCCCAAATCCGGCACTGCACCCATCAAGGGTGCGTCCGCGCCTTTCAGGTTCACCCCGACATTCCACTGCTAGGAAGCCGTCTGGAGAGCCTGTGATGACCAAACAAGAAAAAGCGATCAACCTCAGCGAATCGGCACAAGTCGATCAGCAGTCCGTGCAACCGTTTCCGCGTTCGCGCAAGGTGTATGTCGAAGGCTCGCGCCCGGACATCCGCGTGCCCATGCGTGAAATCAGCCTGGACGACACCCCGACCGATTTCGGTGGCGAGTCCAATGCCCCGGTGCTGGTCTACGATACTTCCGGCCCGTACACCGACCCTAACGTTGTCATCGACGTGCGCAAGGGCTTGGCCGACGTGCGTTCGGCGTGGATCGAGGCACGCGGTGACACCGAGCGCCTGGCCGGCCTGAGCTCCGACTTCGGCCAGCAGCGCCTGAACGATGCCGAACTGGCCAAGCTGCGTTTCGCCCACGTGCGCAACCCGCGTCGGGCCAAGGCTGGTGCCAACGTCTCGCAGATGCACTATGCCCGCCAAGGCATCATCACTGCCGAGATGGAGTACGTGGCCATCCGCGAAAACATGAAGCTGCAAGAGGCACGTGCCGCTGGTCTGCTTGACGAGCAGCACGCCGGCCACAGCTTCGGGGCCAACATCCCGAAAGAAATCACTCCTGAGTTCGTCCGCCAGGAAATCGCCCGTGGCCGCGCGATCATCCCAGCCAACATCAACCACCCGGAAGTGGAACCGATGATCATCGGCCGCAACTTCCTGGTGAAGATCAACGGCAACATCGGCAATAGCGCCCTGGGTTCCTCGATCGAGGAAGAAGTGGCCAAGCTGACCTGGGGCATCCGCTGGGGTTCGGACACGGTCATGGACCTGTCCACCGGCAAGCACATTCACGAAACCCGTGAGTGGATCATCCGCAACTCGCCGGTGCCGATTGGTACCGTGCCGATCTACCAGGCCCTGGAAAAAGTCAACGGCGTGGCCGAGGACCTGACCTGGGAGCTGTTCCGTGACACCCTGATCGAGCAGGCCGAGCAGGGCGTGGACTACTTCACCATCCATGCCGGCGTACTGCTGCGTTATGTGCCGCTGACTGCCAAGCGTGTCACCGGTATCGTCAGCCGTGGTGGCTCGATCATGGCCAAGTGGTGCCTGGCACACCACAAGGAAAACTTCCTGTACACCCACTTCGAAGAAATCTGCGAAATCATGAAGGCCTACGACGTCAGCTTCTCGCTGGGCGACGGCCTGCGCCCCGGCTCGATTGCCGACGCCAACGATGCCGCGCAGTTCGGTGAACTGGAGACCCTTGGCGAGCTGACCAAGATCGCCTGGAAGCACGACGTGCAGTGCATGATCGAAGGCCCCGGCCACGTGCCGATGCAACTGATCAAGGAGAACATGGACAAGCAGCTGGAATGCTGCGACGAGGCGCCGTTCTACACCCTCGGCCCGCTGACCACCGATATCGCTCCTGGCTACGATCACATCACCTCGGGCATTGGTGCGGCTATGATCGGCTGGTTCGGTTGCGCAATGCTCTGCTACGTCACGCCCAAGGAACACCTGGGCCTACCAAACAAGGATGACGTGAAGACCGGCATCATCACCTACAAGATCGCCGCTCATGCCGCCGACCTTGCCAAGGGCCACCCGGGTGCGCAGATTCGTGACAACGCCTTGTCCAAGGCACGCTTCGAGTTCCGTTGGGAAGACCAGTTCAACCTCGGCCTGGACCCAGACACTGCCCGTGCCTACCACGACGAGACCCTGCCTAAGGAATCGGCCAAGGTCGCGCACTTCTGCTCGATGTGCGGGCCGAAGTTCTGCTCGATGAAGATCACCCAGGAAGTGCGTGAATACGCCGCCAAGATCGAAACCGTGGATGTGACGGTCGAGCAAGGCATGCGTGAGCAGGCCGAGCGGTTCCGCCAGGAAGGCAGCCAGCTGTATCACAAAGTCTAAGACCGCTGGGGCCGCTTTGCGGCCCTTTCGCGACGCAAGGCCGCTCCCACAGGGACCGCGCAAGGCTTGAGGCCAGCGCGGTTTTTGTGGGAGCGGCCTTGTGTCGCGATACGAGGACGCAGTCCTCGCCAGGAACACCAACAACATTGCCGGCGAGCGCCAACCATGACATCACCCAGCCAATTTTCCCCCGACCACCCGGTCCCCACCGCCCAGCGCATCTTCGGCGCCCGCGACCTGTTCTCGCTATGGTTCTCCCTCGGCATCGGCCTGATGGTGCTGCAGGTCGGCGCCATGCTGGCCCCTGGCCTGGGCCTTGCCGGCGCGGTGCTGGCTATCGCCCTGGGCACCGGTGTGGGTGTGCTGCTGCTGGGGGCTGCCGGTGTCATCGGCAGCGATACCGGCCTGTCGGCCATGGGCACGCTGAAACTGAGCCTGGGTGGCCATGGCGCTCGCTTGCCGGCGCTGCTCAACCTGCTGCAACTGGTGGGCTGGGGCGCGTTCGAGATCATCGTGATGCGCGATGCCGCCAGCCTGCTGGGTGCGCGGGCGTTCGGCGAAGCCAGCGCCTGGAACAGCCCTGTGCTCTGGACACTATGCTTCGGCGCCCTGGCCACCTTGCTCGCAGTCGGTGGGCCGCTGGCGTTCGTGCGCAAGGTGCTACGCACTTGGGGTATCTGGCTGCTGCTGGGCGCTTGCCTTTGGTTGACCTGGAACCTGTTCGCCAAGGCCGACCTGGCGGCACTGTGGAACCGCGCCGGCGACGGATCGATGTCGCTGGCCGTGGGCTTCGACATCGCCATCGCCATGCCGCTGTCCTGGTTGCCGCTGATCGCGGATTACTCGCGCTTTGCCCGTAACGGCAAACATGTATTCGGCGGTACGGTGGTGGGCTACTTCATCGGCAACACCTGGCTGATGAGCCTGGGCGTGGGCTACACCTTGGCCTTCGCCGGCAGTGGCGAAGCCAACGCCCTGCTGCTGGCCCTCGCGGGCGCCGGCATGGGCATTCCACTGCTGCTGATTCTGCTGGACGAGTCGGAAAAGGCTTTTGCCGACATTCACTCGGCAGCCGTTTCCACCGGCGTGCTGGTGCGCCTGAAGGTCGAGCACCTGGCGCTGGCCATTGGCGTGCTGTGCATACTGATCGCCTTGCTGGCGCCACTGGCACAGTACGAGAACTTCCTGCTGCTGATCGGCTCGGTGTTTGCACCGCTGTTCGGTGTGGTATTGATGGACCATTACGTGATCCGTCGCCGCCGCTTGCCAGCACAGGTGCATGGCTTGCACTGGCAGGCACTGCTGGCCTGGGCGGTGGGCGTTGCCACGTACCATCTGATCGCCGCGCAAGCGCCGAACCTGGGCGCGACCCTGCCGGCATTGCTGCTGGCAGGGCTACTGCACGGGCTGCTGAGCTTCAGCCGCGGCCGGGAAACAGCTCGGGCTTGAGCACGCCATTCAGGCGTGGGTACGGGATCTTCAACTCCACGTGGCCCATGGAGTAGGGCGCGATGGAATAGACCTCGTACTTGACCACCACCGCGCCGTACGTCAGGGCGACGTGCGGCGACTGCTTGAACGGCCAGGTCTTGATGAACTCGGCATCCTTGTCCATGCCTACGCTGATCAGCCAGGCGTGGTGCGATTCCTCGACGGTTTTCCAGAAGGTGTCTTCCTGGCCGGGCACCAGCATGTCCTGCAGGGTCAGCACCTTGTCCAGCTTGCGCGAATAGTTGATGAAACCACGCCCGGGCATGCCATGAGCGCCGCCGCTGTCCAGGTAGCTGGACAATTCGATGATCACCAGTCCGTCATGCTGCTCGCGTACCTTGGCCTGCAGGTAGCTGCTGTTGCGCTTGTCGGCACTGGCCAGGTACTGCTGCTCGTAGGCTTGCAGGGTGGTCGGTGCGTTGCCGCGCTGGTTGTCTTCGGTCAGTTGCAGCAGGCGTTTCTCGACGATGCCATCGAGCTTGGGCAAGGCCGGGAAGTGGATCATGTCGATGTTCACCAGCGGGCAGTCGCTTTCGCTGCAGCCGGGTTTGACATGCTCCCAGGCATCACGCTTGACCTCGAGCGGCGCCCGGTAGTTAGGCGTGAACAGGCTTTGGCAGGCACCCAGGGCCAGGGCCAGCACAGCCACGGAAGTCAGTTTGACAAGTGTCATGAGGATCCTTGCAGAACAGGGAAAAGTCGGCCTTTGACCGTCTGCGCGGCCTTCAGTTCGCCACTAAGCTAACAGAGAGAAGGCGCGCTGTCCCGAGTGCGCGAACGGTTGCCGGAAAGGGGTGAAACCGGCAGGCGTGCAGAGTAGGATGGCGCGATGCGGTATTCGAGGTAATGAGGATTTCCATGTCAGACGCGTTGAACTCAGTGCCCAAGGGCTTCGAAATCATTGAGCGGGCCAACTGCTTCCAGGGCTTTTACAAGCTCGACAAGCTACGCCTGCGCCACGAGTTGTTTGCCGGGGGCATGGGCCGCGAGATCAGCCGTGAACTGTTCGTGCGCCATGATGCGGTGTGCGTGCTGCCGTACGACCCGTTGCGCGATGAAGTGGTGCTGATCGAGCAGTTCCGCGTTGGTGCACTGGGCAAGGTCGACAACCCCTGGCTGATCGAGATGGTGGCCGGGCTGATCGACAAGGACGAGCAACCCGAGGAAGTCGCCCACCGCGAAGCCGAAGAAGAAGCCGGCCTGGCCTTTAGCGCCCTGTGGCCGATGACCCGTTACTTCCCGTCGCCCGGTGGCAGTGACGAGTACGTTCACCTGTTCCTCGGCCGTTGCAGCAGTGAAGGGGCGGGCGGCCTGCATGGCCTGGAAGAAGAGGGCGAGGACATTCGCGTGCGCGTGTGGTCGTTCGAGGATGCCATGCAGGCGGTGCGCGACGGGCGCATCTGCAACGCGGCGACCATCATCGGCCTGCAATGGCTGGCGCTGAACCGTGATGAAGTACGAGGTATGTGGAAGTGAACCTGCTGCGCGAGCGTTATCGGGTCGACCTGGTCGGGCTGCAGGCAGCCTGCGAGGCCAACTACGCCCGGCTGATGCGCCTGTTGCCCGACATGCGCACCACCCAGAGCTCGCGCCGCATCGGCATGACCCAGGGCGACCAGATGCTCGGCGTGCTGGTGCTCGACGTGGTGCTGGCCTGCCCGTACACCACCACCCTGCACGTGCGCCAGGAGCACAGCCTGCCGTGGTTGCCGGTACCGCACCTGGAAGTGCAGGTGTACCACGATGCGCGCATGGCCGAAGTGGTCAGTGCCGAACACACCCGGCGCCTGCGCAGCATCTACCCGTATCCGAACGAGGCCATGCACCAGCCGGACGAAAAGGCCCAGCTCAACCTGTTTCTCGGTGAATGGCTGAGCCATTGCCTGGCCTGTGGCCACGAGCTGGCAAGCGTTCGCTGAATTGTGACGTGGTTTGGGTACGGGTGTTTGCTCGCACCCGTTGTACAGCCATAATTCGCGCTGAATCCGTTCGAGGAGACGGCCGTTGCCGCAGCCAGACCAATCGCGCCCCGTGCATGTGGTGCAACTGACCGATGCCCACCTGTTCGCCGACCCGGCCGGCAGCATGCTGGGCCTCAAGACCCGTGACAGCCTGCGCCATGTAGTGGCCCAGATGCGGCGGGAGCAACCGCTTGTCGACCTGCTGCTGTGCACTGGCGACCTGTCCCAGGACGCCAGCGTGGCGTCCTATGAAGCGTTCCGTGAGCTGACCGCACCGTTTGCCGCGCCCACCCGCTGGTTGCCTGGCAACCATGACGAGGCCCGAGTCATGGCGCAAGTGGCACCGGAGTTGGTACAGGCGGTGACCGATATCGGTGCGTGGCGCATCGTCATGCTCAACACGGCCGTACCCGGGGCGACGCATGGGCTGCTGGAGGATGACCAGCTGGCAGTGCTGGAAACGGCCTTGCGAGAGGCGGGTGAACGGCATTGCCTGGTGTGCTTCCACCATCAGCCGGTGGATATCGGCTGTGCCTGGATTGCGCCGATCGGCTTGCGCAATGCCCAGGCGCTGTTCGATATCGTCGAGGGGTACCCACAGGTACGGGCGCTGCTGTGGGGGCATGTGCACCAGGAATGGGATGAAGTGCGCGACGGTCGTCGCCTGCTGGCCACTCCGTCGACCTGCATCCAGTTCGCGGCGCGCAGCGAGGATTTCAAGGTGAGCGAGGAGCAGCCTGGATACCGCTGGCTGCTCCTCCACGCCGACGGGCGGTTGGAGACCGGGGTGGAGCGGGCGCTGGACTTCGAAGTGAAGCTCGACTTCGATAGCCCTGGTTATTGAGGGTTTTGGGGCCGCTGCGCAGCCCTATCGCGACACAAGGCCGCTCCCACAGGGGTACGCGATCTCCTGTGGGAGCGGCCTTGTGTCGCGATAGGGGCGCAAAGCGCCCCCGGCACTCTCAAAGCTGTTGAAGAATTTGTTGCTAAAACCCCTGTGCGGCGCCAAAACCCGGCGAACGCGCTACACTGCGCGTCCCTGCGCCCATATCACCGGGCGCGAAGCCACAGATTCCGGGGGCAGCATGTCGGGTTCCATCCTCTATATCCATGGCTTCAACAGCTCGCCACTTTCGACCAAGGCGCGCCAACTCGAGGCCGTGATGCAGCAACTGGGCCTGTCGGCCCAACTGCGGGTGCCCGCCTTGCACCACCACCCACGGCAGGCCATCGCCCAGCTCGAAGCGGCCATCGCCGAACTGGGCGCACCATTGTTGGTAGGTAGTTCGCTCGGCGGCTACTATGCCACCTATCTGGCCGAGCGCCACGGCCTCAAGGCCTTGCTGGTGAACCCGGCGGTAACACCGCACAAGCATTTCGACGGCTACCTGGGCACCCAGCACAATCACTACACCGGTGAAGCGTGGGAGCTGACCCACGATCATGTGCAGGCCCTGGCCGAGCTTGAGGTACCAGCCCCGGTGGATGCCAGCCGCTATCAAGTGTGGCTGCAGACCGCCGATGAAACCCTGGACTATCGCCATGCCGAGCGCTATTACCGTGCTTGTGCCCTGCGCATCCAGGCCGGTGGCGACCACAGCTTCCAGGGCTTCGCCGAGCGCCTGCCGGCGCTGCTGGCCTTCGCCGGCATTGCCCGTGGGCAGTACGCAGCGCTCGATTTTTCTGTATTTTGACTTTTTTGCATTCACCAGACTGACGACGAGACCCTATGGCCACTCCCAGCGCTAGCGCCTATAACGCAGACGCCATCGAAGTCCTCTCGGGCCTTGACCCGGTCCGCAAGCGGCCGGGCATGTACACCGATACCAGCCGCCCCAACCACCTGGCCCAGGAAGTCATCGACAACAGTGTCGACGAAGCCCTGGCCGGTCATGCCCGTTCGGTACAGGTCATACTCCATGCCGACCACTCGCTGGAAGTCAGCGACGATGGCCGCGGCATGCCGGTGGACATCCACCCGGAAGAGGGCGTGTCCGGGGTCGAGCTGATCCTCACCAAGCTGCACGCCGGCGGCAAGTTCTCCAACAAGAACTATCAGTTCTCCGGTGGCCTTCACGGCGTGGGCATCTCTGTGGTCAACGCCCTGTCGACCCAGGTGCGCGTGCGCGTAAAACGTGACGGCAACGAATACCAGATGACTTTCGCCGATGGCTTCAAGGCCAGCGAGCTGGAAGTGGTCGGCTCGGTCGGCAAGCGTAACACCGGTACCAGCGTGTACTTCAGCCCCGACCCCAAGTACTTCGATTCGCCGAAATTCTCCATCAGCCGCCTCAAGCATGTGCTCAAGGCCAAGGCCGTGCTGTGCCCGGGCCTGCTGGTCAGCTTCGAGGACAAGGCCAGCGGCGAGAAAGTCGAATGGCACTATGAGGATGGCCTGCGTTCCTACCTGGTCGATTCCGTCAATGAGTTCCAGCGCCTGCCCGACGAGCCGTTCTGCGGCAGCCTGGCCGGTAACAAGGAAGCGGTGGACTGGGCCTTGCTGTGGCTGCCAAAAGGCGGCGACAGCATCCAGGAAAGCTACGTCAACCTGATCCCTACCGCCCAGGGCGGTACCCATGTCAACGGCCTGCGCCAGGGCCTGCTGGATGCCATGCGTGAATTCTGCGAGTTCCGCAACCTGCTGCCGCGCGGTGTGAAGCTGGCGCCGGAAGACGTCTGGGAGCGCATCACCTTCGTGCTGTCGATGAAGATGCAGGACCCGCAGTTCTCCGGGCAGACCAAAGAGCGCCTGTCGTCGCGCGAGGCGGCTGCCTTCGTTTCCGGCGTGGTCAAGGACGCGTTCAGCCTGTGGCTCAACGCCCACCCCGAGCTGGGCATGCAACTGGCGGAGCTGGCCATCAGCAACGCCGGGCGCCGCCTGAAGGCCAGCAAGAAGGTCGAGCGCAAACGCATAACCCAGGGCCCGGCACTTCCCGGCAAACTGGCCGATTGCGCCGGCCAGGACCCGATGCGCGCCGAACTGTTCCTGGTCGAGGGTGACTCGGCCGGTGGCTCGGCCAAGCAGGCTCGCGACAAGGAATTCCAGGCGATCCTGCCGCTGCGTGGCAAGATCCTCAACACTTGGGAAGTGGACGGTGGCGAAGTCCTGGCCAGCCAGGAAGTGCACAACATCGCCGTGGCCATTGGCGTCGACCCGGGGGCCACCGACCTTGCGCAGCTGCGCTACGGCAAGATCTGCATCCTCGCCGACGCCGACTCCGACGGCCTGCACATCGCCACGTTGCTGTGCGCACTGTTTGTCCAGCACTTCCGCGCCCTGGTCGAGGCCGGGCATGTGTACGTGGCCATGCCGCCGCTGTACCGCATCGACCTGGGCAAGGAAATCTACTACGCACTCGACGAGGCCGAGCGTGACGGTATCCTCGATCGCCTGGTGGCCGAGAAGAAGCGCGGCAAGCCACAGGTCACCCGCTTCAAGGGCTTGGGCGAGATGAACCCGCCACAGCTGCGCGAGACCACCATGGACCCGAATACCCGGCGCCTGGTGCAACTGACCCTGGACGACGTGCAGGCCACCTGCGAGCTGATGGACAAGCTGCTGGCCAAGAAGCGCGCGGGCGACCGCAAGAGCTGGCTGGAAACCAAGGGCAACCTGGCCGAGGTCATGGTTTGATTCGGCGGCTTCTGGCTGCCTGCCTGGCGCTGGTTGCCCTGCCGAGCCTGGCGGGCAACTGGCCAGAGTTGAAGCTGAGCGCCGAGCACCCGATCGAAGGCATGCGCGGTGGCAACCTGTCTGGCCTGGTGGAATGCCGGGGCGGGCTGTGGGGCGTATCCGACCGCGACGACGACCGCATCTACCGCTTCGACCAGCAAAACCCGACCTGGCGCGCGCAGCCGCTCACTTTCACCCCGCCAGCGGTGCCGGAAAGTGGCCTGCCGTGGGGCCTTAAGTCGCGCAACTGGGCGGCGTCGTATATTCGTGGTGGCGAGCTGGATTTCGAAGGTATCAGCTGTGACCAGGCGGGCAACCTGTACCTGGTCAGCGAAGCTCATGCCGCTGTGCTGCAACTGCCGCTGGAAGGCGAGGCGGACTGGTTGAAGATCGACCCGGCCATGGTTCGTCAGGCCCGGGCCAGCGGCATGCTGCTGAACTTCAACGCCTTGTTCGAAGGTCTGGCGATCAACCCGGCAGGTGACCGCCTGTGGCTGGCCGCCGAGCGCGAGCGCCGTGGCCTGGTGGCTATCGAGCGCCAGCAGTCGGTGTGGACCTGCGGCCGCAGCTGCGTGTTGCTGAGCGAGGCCGGGGTCGAAATGCAACCGGCACAGATGCCCAATGCCCAGGCACTGTCGCGCGACTTCGCCGACCTGGCCTGGTTCGAAGGCAAGCTGTTCACTCTCGAACGCAATGCCTACCGCGTCTGTCGTCGGGATACCGACAGCGGCATGGTCGAGCGCTGCTGGTCGTTCGCTGCCGATGCCTTGGTCGAGTCGCGTCGCTACCAGCAGCCGTTCGGTCTGGCCGAGGCCCTGGTGATCGATGCCAAGGGCGCCTGGATAGGCGTGGACAACAACAACGGCGCCCGCGCCGATGGCGAAGCACGCCCGATCGTCTGGCGCTTCGATGCGCCGGAAGGCGGATGGAGCGCCAAGCCATGAGCCAGGCACCGGGCAAGCGGGCTGGCAAGGTATTGATGATCGTCGCCTGGGCGGCGGCGCTGTTCCTTGCCACGCGTTTTTTCGGCCAATGGGAAGACAGCCAGCGCAACCCCAATGCCCAGGTGCAGTCGACGCATGGCGAAGGCTTTATCGAGGTGCGCCTGCTGGGCAACGGCCAGGGCCACTTCGTGATGGATGGCGCAATCAACGGCCAGGTGGTGCATTTCATGCTCGACACAGGTGCTACCGACGTGGCCATCCCCGAGGCGCTGGGCCGCGAGCTGGGCCTGGAGCGTGGCAGCCCGGTGCAGCTCAGTACCGCCAACGGCCGTACCGAAGGCTACCGCACGCGCCTGACCAGCCTGCAGCTGGGGGATATCCGCCTGCAGGACGTGCGCGCCATCGTGGTGCCGGGCCTGGACGGGCAGACCGTATTGCTGGGCATGAGTGCCCTGAAACAACTTGAATTTACCCAGCGCGGCGGCACCATGCTGCTGCGCCAGAACCTGAAATGACGAGGCCCGCATGAGCGACTCACTGGAACTCAGCCTGGATGGCGTAGAACGCCGCTCGCTGGCTGACTTCACCGAACAGGCCTACCTCAACTACTCCATGTACGTGATCATGGACCGCGCCTTGCCGCACATCGGTGATGGCCTGAAGCCGGTGCAGCGACGCATCGTCTACGCCATGAGCGAGTTGGGGCTCGATGCCGATGCCAAGCACAAGAAGTCGGCGCGTACCGTCGGTGACGTGCTCGGCAAGTTCCACCCCCACGGCGACTCGGCCTGCTACGAGGCCATGGTGCTGATGGCCCAGCCGTTCAGCTACCGCTATACCCTGGTCGACGGCCAGGGCAACTGGGGTGCGCCAGACGATCCGAAGTCGTTCGCCGCCATGCGTTATACCGAAGCGCGTCTTTCGCGCTACGCCGAAGTGCTGCTCAGCGAAGTCGGCCAGGGCACCGTTGACTGGGTGCCAAACTTCGACGGCACCCTGCAGGAGCCGGCCGTGCTGCCTGCGCGCCTGCCCAACATCCTGCTCAACGGCACCACTGGTATCGCCGTTGGCATGGCCACTGACGTACCGCCGCACAACCTGCGTGAAGTGGCCACGGCCTGTGTGCGCCTGCTCGACGAGCCCAAGGCCACCATCGAGCAGCTGTGCGAGCACATCCAGGGGCCGGACTACCCGACCGAGGCCGAGATCGTCACGCCGCGGTCAGAAATCCTCAAGATGTACGAAAGCGGCCGCGGCTCCATCCGTATGCGCGCCGTCTACCGCGTCGAGGATGGCGACATTGTCGTCACCGCGCTGCCGCACCAGGTCTCCGGGGCCAAGGTGCTGGAGCAGATCGCTGCGCAGATGCAGGCCAAGAAGCTGCCCATGGTCGCCGACCTGCGTGACGAGTCGGACCACGAGAACCCGTGCCGCATCGTCATCATCCCGCGCTCCAACCGTGTGGATGCCGATGAGCTGATGCAGCACCTGTTTGCCACGACCGACCTGGAGAGCAGCTACCGGGTCAACGTCAATATCATCGGCCTGGACGGCCGGCCACAGCTGAAGAACCTGCGAGCGCTGCTGCTGGAATGGCTGGAGTTCCGTACCGCTACCGTCCGTCGTCGCCTGCAGCACCGCCTGGACAAGGTGGAGAAGCGCCTGCACCTGTTGGAAGGCTTGCTGACCGCGTTCCTCAACCTGGATGAAGTTATCCACATCATCCGTACCGAAGACCAGCCCAAGCAGGCCCTGATCGCCCGTTTCGACCTGACCGAAATCCAGGCCGACTACATTCTCGAGACCCGCCTGCGGCAGCTGGCACGCCTGGAAGAGATGAAGATCCGCGGCGAGCAGGATGAATTGCTGAAGGAGCAGGCCAAGCTGCTCGCCCTGCTGGGCAGCGATGCCAAGCTGCGCAAGCTGGTACGCAGCGAGCTGATCAAGGATGCTGAAACCTATGGCGACGACCGCCGCTCGCCGATCGTCGAGCGTGCCGAGGCCAAGGCGCTGTCGGAAAACGAGCTGATGCCGACCGAGCCGGTCACCGTGGTGCTCTCGGAGAAGGGCTGGGTGCGCTGCGCCAAGGGTCACGACATTGATGCCACCGGCCTGTCGTACAAGGCCGGCGATGGCTTCAAGGCCGCTGCTGCCGGGCGCTCAAACCAGTTTGCCGTGCTCATCGATTCTACTGGCCGCAGTTACTCGCTAGCCGCCCACAGCCTGCCGTCGGCGCGTGGTCAGGGCGAACCACTGACCGGCCGCCTGACGCCACCACCGGGGGCCACCTTCGAGTGTGTGCTGTTGCCGGACGACGATGCACTGTACGTGGTGGCTTCGGACGCTGGCTATGGCTTCGTGGTCAAGGGTGAAGACCTGCAGGCCAAGAACAAGGCCGGCAAGGGCTTGCTCAGCCTGCCCAACGGTGCCAAGGTCATGACCCCGCGCCCGGTGGCCAACCGCGAGCAGGACTGGCTGGCGGCGGTTACCACCGAAGGCCGTCTGCTGGTATTCAAGGTCAGCGACCTGCCTCAGTTGGGCAAAGGCAAGGGCAACAAGATTATCGGGGTGCCGGGCGACCGGGTGGCGAGCCGTGAAGAATTTGTTACCGATCTGGCCGTGATAGCAGATGGCGCGACGCTTGTATTGCAAGCCGGCAAGCGTACCCTATCTCTGAAAGCGGACGACCTGGAGCATTACAAGGGCGAGCGCGGACGGCGCGGCAGCAAGCTGCCACGCGGGTTCCAGCGGGTCGATGGGTTGCAGGTGGAAGTGCCGGCGTAAGCGGTTGAAATGTCTGGAGCGGCAATTTCAGCGTCGTTCCGGGCAGAAATGCTGGAGTCGGACGGTTATTTCGCGGATGATATGGCCCTTGCGGTGCCGGCGTGGCCGTGTGCCCGTTTGAATTTATGTGTATCACTGCGGTTGGCCTTTTGGCGACCGCCTGGATGGGATGATGAAATTTCTGCGCCTTCCATTTGCGCTGTTGATGACTGGCCTGCTGGGCCTTGGCGGGTGCACCATGCATCAGCCGGTTGCCCTGTACCAGCTCGACAGTGGTGATCCTGGCCAGCCTTCGCAGAGTGCGGGCATGGCCGTGGTGCTCGGTCCGGTATCGGTTGCCGATTACCTGCAACGTGAGACGTTCCTGCAGCGTCAGGCCGATGGCAGCCTGAGTTCGGCGACCGACGGTCGTTGGGCCGGCAGCCTTTCGTCGGATATCGACCAGCTGCTGGTGCGCCAGCTCGCCTGGCGCCTGGACAGCCAGCGGGTGGTGCTGGCCCCGGCGGCTGCCGGGTTCAACCCGGATGTACAAGTGCTGCTGTCGATCACTCGCCTGGACTCGGGCAAGGACCAGCCGGCCGTCCTGGATGCCCAGTGGCGCCTGTTGGACCGCCGTGGCCATGTGCGTGACAACCGCATCGTTCACCTCGAACAGCCACACGCGGGCAGCGAGGCGTCGCAGGTGCAGGCCCAGGGCCAGTTGCTTCAGAAACTGGCCGAACAGCTGAGCACAGCGGTCAAGCCTTTGGCTAACCAGCCGGCGATTGCCGAAGAGTCGCCTAAAAAATCGGCTGCTCCGGTGCAGGTGAAGAAGACGCCTGAGAAATCCAAGATCCCGATGGCTGCGCCGATTCGAACCGATATGGAAGTCTACCGGTTCTGATCCAACTGCCAGATACGAAAAAGCCCGCATCATTGCGGGCTTTTTCGTATCTGCAGTTTTTGTACTGTATGTGCTGGTCTCTTCGCGGGTGAACCCGCTCCCACAGGTTGGTGCAGGCCCTGTGGGAGCGGGTTTACCCGCGAAGAAGCCAGCCCGGTATCAGGCCCGGCGTTCGTGCATCCGCGCCAACTGCCGCTCCAGCATCGACGGGTAGGGCTCCATCAGGCGCTCCACGCAGCAGGCGCCCTCAGGGCTGGCAATCGGGCGAATGCGGGCGCGCTGGCGAATCAGCGTGTCATCGCTGATCTGCCGTTCTACCAGCAACAAGTTGCGACTGTGCTGCGACAGTGCCAGAGCGTCCTGGGCCTTTTCGGCCATCAGCAGGTCTACCAGCTCCAGCCCTTGCAGGTCGTTACCCAGGGCAAGGCCCAGCTGCAGCTGCAGGGTAATGCCGCTGTCCGCTACCTCGATCTGCAGGGCATGGCCCAAGGCGCGCAACAGCTCGCCGCAGCAGATGGCATTGGTCAGGTAGTCCTCGCCGCAATCGCGGCTGTGGAACAGCACCAGGGTGCTGCCGTCGTTGAGCGTGTGAGTTTCACCGTCGTAGAGTGAGGCGGCATGTTCCAGGCAATCGCGGTAGCGCTCGGTCAGTTCGGTCAGGCGCGTGCGCGGCAGGCGACGCAGCTGCTCCTGCGAGCCCAGTTGCACGGCAAGCACGGCGCTGTACTGCGGCTCGTCGGATTCGACCACGGCGGCCTTGGGCGCGCTTTCGTCGTCCAGCAGGCCGGCGAAGGCTTCATCGTCATCCTCGTCCGCCTGGGCGGCAAGCTTGGCGCGCGGTGCGACCTTGGCTGCCGGGGCAGAGTCGTGCAGGTCGTCGAACTGCTCGTCGTCTTCTTCTTCTTCGGGCTCCGGCTCAGGTGGCGGCGGCGGGGCCAAGCGCGCGTGCAGCTGGCGGGCGATGTCGCCGATCTCGTCCTGGCGGTCGGTGGCCGGGGTATAGGGTTGCGGGTCGCGCAGCCACACCCGCAGCTGCAGCAGCGGCAGGGTGATGAAGCGGCCCTGGCGCAGGCTCAGGGTCAGCGCCAACACCAGCAGGATGGCGGCAAGGATGCCCATGCTCTGCAGACTGATCAGCATCGGCTGCTGGAACTGGCTCATGTCCAGGCTGATGCGCAGTTGCCCGGCGGTCACGTCCTGGAAGGTGATCTTGGTCTGGTACAGGCCTTCGGCCTCGCCCAGCAGGCTGTTGCGCGGGCGCTGGCCGGCTTCCGCGAGGATGCGGTTGTCCACGCTGTAGATCGCCGCATGGGCCACCAGTGGGTTTTTCACCAGGTTGCCGAGCAGAACGTTGAGGCTGAGGATGTCGTTGGCCACCAGCAACTCGGTCGCCGAGGTGGCGGTCTGGGTGGTCAGGCTCTGGCCCAGAGCATCGGCCTGCTCGTGCATGGCCTGCTTGAACTGCAGGCCCATCACGCAGGCGTAGATCACCAACGCCAGCGCCACCAGGAAAATGTTGGTGCAGGCGATGCGTAGTGCCAGCGGCACGCGACGTTGACTCAGGGCGCGATAGATCATCAGGAAGAAGTTGTCTGCTTTGACGGGCGTGGGCCGGTTCACTGAGCTCGGCTCTTAATGGCATGAAAGTGTGGGGCAGTATAGCGAGCCGGGTTTTGTCGGCAAAGTATCGTTGGCGCCCGACGGTCACGGAAAATCGGTAGAATGCGCATTTTTCATCGAAGTCGGAGCCAGGTTGTGCGCGAAATCGTCCTGATCAACATCACCGGTGAGGACCGTCCCGGTCTCACTGCGGCTATCACCGGCGTCCTGCTGCAGGGCGGTGTGAGCATCCTCGACATTGGCCTGGCAGTCATGCACGGTACCTTGTCGTTCGGCATCCTGGTCGATATCCCGGACAACGAAGTGGCCACCTCCCTGCTGCAGAGCGTGCAGGCCAAGGCCCACGAGCTGAACCTGCAGGCCCGCTACACGCCGATTTCCGAGGCGGACTACCAGCACTGGGCCGATGGCCAGGGCGAGGCGCGCCACATCGTCACCTTGCTCAGCCGCAAGATCACTCCAGAGCAACTGCAGCGGGTGAGTGCGGTGATCAGCCGGTACGGCCTGACCATCGAGCGCATCGAGCGCCTGTCGGCCCGTGTGGCGCTGGATGCCGAGACCGACAAGGGCAAGGCGGCCATCGAGATCTCTGTGCGCGGCGTGCCGAGCGATGCCGAGGCTCTGCGTGCCGACTTCTTCGCCCTGGCCGAAGAGCTGAGCATCGACATTGCCTTCCAGAAGGACGACCTGTTCCGCCGCAACCGTCGCCTGGCGGTCTTCGACATGGATTCGACGCTGATCGAAGCCGAGGTCATTGACGAACTGGCAAAGGCCGCTGGCGTGGGTGAGCAGGTTGCCGCCATCACCGAGCGCGCCATGCGCGGCGAGCTGGACTTCCGCGCCAGCTTCAAGGAGCGCATGGCGCTGCTCAAGGGCCTGGATGTGGGCGTGTTGGATGAGATCGGGGCGTCGCTGCGTCTGACCGAAGGTGCCGAGAACCTGTTTGCCGAGCTCAAGCGCCTGGGTTACAAGACCGCGATCCTGTCCGGTGGCTTCACTTACTTTGCTCGCCAGGTGCAGGCGCGTCTGGGCATCGACTATGTGTTCGCCAACGAGCTGGAAGTGATCGATGGCAAGGTGACCGGCGTGGCTGTGGAGCCGATCGTTGATGCCCAGCGCAAGGCCGAGCTGCTGCAGAAGCTGGCCAGCGAAGAAGGCTTGCAGCTGGAGCAGACCATTGCCGTGGGTGACGGTGCCAACGACCTACCGATGCTGTCGCTGGCCGGCCTGGGTGTGGCGTTCCGCGCCAAGCCGCTGGTGCGCCAGTCGGCCAAGCAGGCGATTTCTACCCTGGGATTGGATGGAGTGTTGTATCTGCTGGGCCTGCGCGACCGCGACGCGCGCGGCTGACTCGACAATCCGGGGCTGCTTCGCAGCCCATCGCGACACAAGGCCGCTCCTACAGGGAATCGCATATCTCCTGTAGGAGCGGACTTGTGTCGCGAAAGGGCCGCAAAGCGGCCCCAGGTTCCATCAGGCAATCAAGCCTGCACAGGCGCCGCCAACTGCTGCCCCATGCGCACCGCTGAACCCGCACCCAGGTTCTCCGCCCACTTCACCTGCTCCGGTCCGAACAGCACGATGGCAGTCGACCCCAGCTTGAAGCGGCCTAGTTCGGCACCTTTCTCCAGGTGGATCGGCGCGCGGCTGGCTTCGTCGTAGCGGAAGGTCTTCAGTTCACGCTTGGGTGGCGTCACCAGCCCGGCCCACACGGTTTCGATCGAAGCGACGATCATCGCGCCCACCAGCACCACGGCCATCGGCCCGCGCTCGGTATCGAACAGGCAGACCACGCGCTCGTTGCGGGCGAACAGCTCGGGGACGTTCTCTGCGGTGGTCTGGTTGACCGAGAACAGGCGGCCCGGCACGTAGACCATTTCACGCAGGGTACCGGCCAGCGGCATGTGCACGCGGTGGTAGTCCTTGGGCGACAGGTAGATGGTGGCGAACTCGCCGCCCATGAACGGCGCGGCCATGGCCGGGTCACCGCCAAGCAGCTCCTGCGCGCTGAAACCGTGGCCCTTGGCCTGGAAGATGCGGCCGTGCTCGATCGGGCCAAGCTGGCTGACGGCACCGTCGGCCGGGCAAAGGATGGCGCCCGGGGTCTCGTCCAGCGGGCGGGCACCCGGCTTCAGGGCACGGGTGAAGAATGCATTGAAGTGCTCGTATGCGCTCAGGTCCTCGACCAGCGCTTCGCTCATGTTGACCTGGTAACGCTTGGCGAACCAGGCGGTGAAGGCGTTCTTGAACCAGCGCACGCGGCACTCGGCTATGCAGCCGGCCAGCCGCGACAGCAAGTGGTGCGGCAGCAGGTACTGGCTGATGATGAACAAACGGGATTTCATGCAGGTTCCTTAGACTTCTACAGGCGTGTCCGGGTGGTTGCCCCATTCGCTCCACGAGCCGGCGTAGGCCTTGACGCGCGGGTATCCAAGGGCCTTGGCCACCAGGTAGGTGAAACCGGAGCGGCGGTGGGTCTGGCAGTGGGTGATCACTTCCTTGTCGGGGGTGATGCCCAGGTTCTTCAGGACTTCGGCGATGTCCTGGCGAATGCGCAGGTGGTCGTTGAGGTCCATGCCGGCGGTCCACTCGAAGTTGATCGCGCCGGGGATGTGGCCGCCCTTGGCTGCCAGTACTTTCTCGCCGCTGAATTCCTGCGGGCCACGGGCGTCCCAGATGACCAGGTCGTCGGCGCCCAGGCGGCTTTGCAGGTACTCGCGGGTGGCGGTTGGCGAAGTGTCGATGCGCAGGTGCACCGGCGCATTGCCGCTGGCGGGCACTTCTGTGGAGAGCTTGTCGGCGGGCCAGGCCTGGATGCCGCCATTGAGATAGTGGTAACGCTTATGGCCGATCACGTCGAGCAACCAGATGAAGCGCCCGGCCCAGCCGCCGCCCTCATCGTCATACACCACATACACGGCATCGTCACGGTGGCCGAGTTCGCTGAACAGTTTTTCCAGTTCGCCCAGGGCCGGCAGCAGGCCGGGCGCGGGGGGCTGGCCGAGCTGGGTACGCTTGCCTTCGACAAAGCGTGCGCCGGGGATATGCCCGCTGACATAGCGGTTGGCGCTGCTCAGGTCGATCAGGATCAGCTGTGGCGAATCCAGGCGCGGCAGCAGGTCCGCGGCTTCGATCACCAGGGGCAGGCCGGAAAAGTCAGTCATCCACGGTCTCCAGTGTGGAAAGAGGGGCGATTGTAGCGCAAGGCTCAGGCCTTGCGGTTGGCAAACACCGACAGCGCCCGTTCGGTGCACTGTGCGGTCTTGCCGAAGGCTTGCACGCTGATATCGGCCAGCGGCCGGCAGCCCTGGTCTGCCACCATCAGCATCAGCACCTGGTCCGTCACCGCCAGCGAGCGTAGCAGCACGTGCTCGCTGCGGAACAAGGCACGCAGCGGGGCCGGCAGCAGGGCCGAGAACTGGCTGTGGTTTTCCGGGGTGATACGCAATTGCCCGGCCTTGGCCAGCAGCTTTTGCAGCAGTTTGTTCTGCGCCACCGGCAGTACCAGCGCCCCGGCTTCCTTGGGCAGGCCGGCCATCTGCTGCACGCGCAGCTGGTCGTTGGCCTTGTCCAGGCTCAGCAGCAGTATCCGCTGCATGCCAGAGGCCAGAAGGGCCTCGATAACCTGCGTGGCCAGGTGCACGCTGTTGGTGAACGGGCTGGGCTGGGCCAGAAGGTCTTGGCACAGCTTGCGCCAGCGCGCCAGTTCGTCGCTTGTGGGAGGTGGCGGAGCCAGCATGTCTGGGTGCGGACGGCGCTGGTGCCAGGGCCAGATCAGCGCTTCGGCCGGGTGGAACAAGGCATGCTGGGCATGGCGGCGGGCGCTGGCCGCAGCCTGCTGGTGCACCTGCTGCTGCACGTCGTCCAGCGAGGTCTGCAGGTACAGTGCGGTCAGCAGCTGCCAGCGCAACAGGTGCGGGTTGTCCCAGCCCACTTGTGCCGCCAGGGCCAGGTTGTTTGCCAGCAGCACGGTGTTGGCCGGCTGGTTGAACCAGCGGCGCAGGCCAGGCTCGGCGTCCAGGCGGTGTTGCTGGCTGAGCAGGTCCGGGTCGCGGGCGATACTGAGCACCTGGGCCAGTTGTTCGCGCTCTTCCAGCAGCAGGCGGTAACCCTGGGTCACCCATTGTGGCAGGCGCCAGTACTCCGCCATGGTCTGGCACAGCTCCATGATGCGCACGCCAAACAGTTCTTCCTCGACATGGGCGGCGTCTTCGCCCTTGTGGATAACCCGCAGCTCCCAGGTATCGAGCAGCTTGGGGTAGGCCAGCGCCAGCGGCCAGAGTGGCGACAGGAACAACAGGCTGCCCCAGTGGATTTCCTGCCACAGCCGTGCCAGGCGGCTTGCGAACAGGCCGCTGGCCTGCTGCGAGGCGTGCTGGCTGATCAGCTGGAACTGGCACAGTACCGGCGGAATCTCTTCGACGGGCACTGCTGGCAGGCGCTTGAGCAGCTGTTCGCTGCGCTCCAGGCCCAGGCGGTTGAGGGCGACTTCCAGGCTTTCGGCGGGCTCTGCCAGGCTGGCATTGGTGGGGTGATTGGCTTCGCGCATCACCGACAGCACCAGCGCCGGGCTATCTTGCATCAGTTCGGCGATATCGCGCAGTGAGCGGCGGTTATCGTGGATGGCGGCCATGACCCGGTCGTAGCTGTGCTTCGGCACGGGGATGCGAACACTCTCGAGCAGCTTTACCCAGGCCTCTAGCGTACGTGGAGCCTGAGCGGGCACCTTGGTTTCAATTGGCATTTTGACATCAGTCCGAACTGGCTTTTCGCATTGAGTGGCTATAGTCTGGCGCAGTTCTGCCGATAAGTAGAAGAAGAGTTTTAAAGCTCCCGTCTCTTCCCCTGACCACGACAGCAAGTGCTTTGAACCTATGGCTAAAATTATCGGCATCATCGTCGTATTCGCGAGCGTGCTCGGCGGATACGTGCTTTCCCACGGCAAGATCGCGGCACTGATCCAGCCGTTCGAAGTACTGATCATCGGCGGTGCGGCCTTTGGTGCATTCCTGCAGGCCAACCCTGGCCACATGACCATGCACGTCATCAAGAAGTCGATGAAGATGTTCGGCTCGCGCTTCACTCACGCCTTCTACCTGGAAGTGCTGGGCCTGGTGTACGAAATTCTCAACAAGAGCCGGCGCGAAGGCATGATGGCCATCGAGGCCGATATCGAAGATGCCGCCGCCAGCCCGATCTTCGCCAAGTACCCGACGGTGCTGGCCGATGAGCGCATGACCGCGTTCGTCTGCGACTATCTGCGCATCATGTCCACCGGCAACATGGCCCCGCACGAGCTCGAGGGCCTGTTCGACATGGAACTGCTGAGCATGAAGGAAGAACTGGAGCACCCGTCCCATGCGGTGACCGGCATCGCCGACGGCATGCCCGGCTTCGGTATCGTTGCGGCGGTACTGGGTATCGTGGTGACCATGGCCTCGCTCGGCGATGGTGACCAGGCCTCCATCGGCCTCCATGTGGGTGCGGCGCTGGTGGGTACCTTCTTCGGTATTCTGGCGGCCTACGGCTTCTTCGGCCCGTTGGCCAAGTGCCTGGAGCACGATGCCAAGGAAGAGCTGAACCTCTACGAATCGATCAAGGCTTCGCTGGTTGCCTCGGCCTCGGGCATGCCGCCTTCGCTGGCGGTCGAGTTCGGGCGCAAGGTGCTGTACCCCAAGCACCGCCCAAGCTTCGCCGAACTGGAACAAGCGGTTCGCGGTCGCTGAGTCATGGAGAACAATCAGCCCATCATCGTCAAGCGCGTCAAGCGCTTTGGCGGCGGCCACCACGGCGGCGCCTGGAAAATCGCCTTCGCCGACTTCGCCACGGCGATGATGGCGTTCTTCCTGGTGCTGTGGCTGTTGTCCACGGCCACCCCGGAACAGAAGATCGCCATTGCCGGCTACTTCAAGGACCCGATCGGCTTCTCGGAAAGCGGAACGCCCTACGTCATCGACCTGGGCGGCTCGCCTCAGCTGGCGCCGGAAAAGACCATCAACCCCGAAGCCAAGTCGGAGCCGACGCCTGATACCAGCATTCAGCTGGACAAGGACCAGGTGGAGACCATGGCCGAGCAGGTCGAGCGTGAGCGTCTGGAGTTGCTGCTGCAGGAACTGCAGAACAAGGTGGAAGAGAACCCGCAACTGCAGAAGTTCAAGGACCAGATCCTGTTCGAGATCACCCAGGACGGCCTGCGCATCCAGATCATGGACGCCGAGAACCGGCCGATGTTCGACATTGGCAGCGCGCGCCTGCAGCCGTACTTCGAGGACATCCTGCTGGCGATGGCAGACACCATCAAGGCGGTGCCGAACAAGATCAGCATCAGTGGCCACACCGACGCCAAGCCCTATGCCGGCAGTGGCGAGTTCGGCAACTGGGAATTGTCGGCCAACCGCGCCAACGCCGCGCGCCGTGCACTGGTGGCCGGCGGCTACCCGGATGGCCAGGTGGCGCGGGTGGTGGGTTATGCCTCGTCGTCGCTGTTCGACCGCAAGGACCCGTTCAACCCGGTCAACCGCCGCATCGACATCATCGTGCTGACCAAAAAAGCCCAGCGCAATATCGAAGGCGAGCAGGGCGCGCCGGAAGCACCGGCTGCCGAGCCCGCGCCGCCGGCCGCTGCGGCACCGGCGGCGCCAGGGGAGGCCGGGCAGGCCCCCATGCAGCCGCGTGAATTGCGCCAGAAGCTGAACATCTTCGAAGAGGGGACGCTGAAGATGGATGAGGCCAAGGACCAGTAAACCCTTTTTCGTCTTGCGTGGTCCCTTGTGGGGGCGGCCTTGTGTCGCGAAAGGGCCGCAACGCGGCCCCGGCAATATTTGCATTAATGCTGATATCTGGGGCCGCTGCGCGCCCCATTCGCGACACAAGGCCGCTCCCACAGGATCGCGCCGCGGCTGAAGCCGGCGCAGAACCCGTGGAGCAAGCGGTCAGTAAGCGTCTTCCGGCAAACTGGCAATGATCGAGCGGTAGCTGTTCATCCGTTGCTGCTTGATACGCCCCTCGTCCAGCGCCTTGAGCAGCGCGCAGCCCGGTTCGCGATCATGCTTGCAGTCGCGGAAGCGGCAGGTGCCGAACAGGTCGCGGAACTCGATGAAACCATCCTCCACATCACTGCGGCTGACGTGACCCAGGCCGAACTCGCGGATGCCCGGTGAGTCGATCAGGTCGCCACCATTGGGGAAGTGGTACAGCCGCGCGGTGGTGGTGGTGTGGGTACCCTGGCCAGACCATTCCGACAGGTCGCCGACACGGGTGCCGGCCTCCGGCAGCAGGCTGTTGACCAGCGACGACTTGCCCACCCCCGACTGGCCGACGAACACGCTGATGTGGCCGTCGAGCATCTGCTGCAGGCGTTGCATGCCGTCACCGTGATGTGCCGAGACCTCGAGCAGCGGGTAGCCGAGCTCGCGGTAAACCTCCAGCAGCGCATGCAGGCCCGGGCCGTTCTCTTCGTTGATCAGGTCGGCCTTGTTCAGCAGCAGCAGCGGGCGAATGCCAGCGTGCTCCGCGGCCACCAGGTAACGGTCGATCAGGTTGGGGTGCGGTTCGGGCGCGGGGGCAAAGACGATCACGATCAGGTCGACGTTGGCCGCCACCGGCTTCAGCTGGCCGTGGTTGTTAGGCCGGCACAGCTCGGTGCTGCGCGGCATCTGCGCGACGATCACGCCAATTCCCTGGTTGCCCGCCCGCCATACCACGCGGTCGCCGGTAACCAGCGCCGGCAGGTTGGCGCGCAAGTGGCAACGGAACACCTGGCCCGCGGCTTCGCCGTCCTGGGCTTCCACTTCTACCTGCACACCGAAGTGCGCAATCACCAGGCCCAACTGCTCTGGCCCAAGGTCGCCACCCTCCAGTTCCTGCAGCACGTGCTGTTCGCGTTTGGCCGCACGCGCGGCGCGCTCGTTCTGGATTTTTTCGATGCGCCAGTTCTGGCGGCGATTGAGCTGGCGTTTGGCCATGAAGGTTCCGTGCGTGGGGGCAGGTTGAAAACGGCAGGCAGTTTAGCACGCCAGGCGCCGGACCATTTGGCTTACCTTCGCACCGTGAATGGGCGTGCCTTGGCCACTACGCTACTATGACGGCCTATACGAGGAGCCCCCGCATGCAAAACCCACAGAACCTGATCTGGATCGACCTGGAAATGACCGGCCTGGATCCGGACAGCGACGTCATCATCGAGATGGCCACCATCGTCACCGACAGCGAACTGAACACCCTGGCCGAAGGGCCGGTGATCGCCATCCACCACAGTGACGAAGTGCTGGCGCGCATGGACGAGTGGAACACCCGCACCCATGGCGCTTCGGGCCTGACCCAGCGCGTTCGCGAGAGCAAGGTCGACATGGCCGAAGCCGAGGCGCAGACCATTGCCTTCCTCGAGCAGTGGGTACCGAAAGGCAAGTCGCCGATCTGCGGCAACAGCATCTGCCAGGACCGCCGCTTCCTCTACCGGCACATGCGCAACCTGGAAAACTACTTCCACTACCGCAACCTGGATGTCTCGACCCTGAAGGAGCTGGCTGCACGCTGGGCACCTGATGTGCGTGATAGCTTCAAGAAGGGCAACACCCACCTGGCGCTGGACGACATCCGCGAATCGATCGCCGAACTGCGCCACTATCGCGAGCACTTCATCAAGGTGTGAGCCGAAAAGGCGCAGATATTGTATCTGCGCCCTCTTTTGGTGCCATGGGCAACTGGTTAGACTGCGCGCCTTTCTCGCACGCCCGCACGGACCCCGCACCATGTTGTTGATGCTCTACCTCATCGCCATCACCGCCGAAGCCATGACCGGCGCATTGTCTGCAGGCCGCCGCGGCATGGACTGGTTCGGCGTGGTGCTGATTGCCTGCGTCACTGCCCTGGGTGGCGGCTCGGTGCGTGACGTGCTTCTCGGGCATTACCCGCTGACCTGGGTGAAGCATCCTGAATATCTGGTGCTGACCAGCTGTGCGGCGCTGCTGACCATTTTCATCGCGCCGATGATGCGCCGCCTGCGCTCGCTGTTCCTGGTGCTCGATGCCCTGGGGCTGGTGGCCTTTACCCTGATCGGCTGCATGACCGCGCTGGAGATGGGGCAGGGCATGCTGGTGGCGTCGATCAGCGGGGTGATCACCGGGGTATTCGGCGGGATCTTGCGGGATATCTTCTGCAACGATATTCCCTTGGTGTTCCGCCGCGAGCTGTACGCCAGCGTGTCGTTTGCCGCGGCGTGGTTCTACCTGGGGTGCGTGTATTTCAAGGTGCCGGCGGAGCAGGCGATGCTGCTGACCTTGTTTGGCGGGTTCCTGGTGCGGCTGCTGGCGATTCGGTTCCATTGGGAAATGCCCAAGTTCCACTACAACGACCAGCAGTAGCTTTGACATGCGCCCCCTGTGGGAGCGGGTTCACCCGCGAACACGGGCGCAGCCCGTGCCATCCACCGCGGTGGCTTCTTCGCGGGTAAACCCGCTCCCACAGGGGGCTACGAAATGCCGTGCTGCGCCAGCGCCCACTCCACATGCTCCCTCACCAGCTCCGAGGCATCCTCGCGCCGCGCCTTCAGCGCTTCGATCACCGGGATTGTCGATGGCGCATTGCCAAGCCCCACCGCCAGGTTGCGCAACCAGCGCTCATACCCGGCCCGGCGCAATGGCCCGCCTTCGGTCTTGCGCAGGAAGGTCCTTTCATCCCACAGGAACATCTCCGCCAACTCGGCATTCTCCAGCCCGTGCCGTGGCTGGAAATCCTGCTCTTGGCTGTGCCTGGCAAAGCGGTTCCACGGGCAGACGATCTGGCAGTCATCGCAACCGAACACCCGGTTGCCCATCTTCGAACGCAACTCGACGGGGATCGGCCCCCGCAGTTCGATGGTCAGGTAGGAGATGCAGCGCCGAGCATCCAGTACGTACGGCCCGACGAAGGCCTGGGTCGGGCAGATGTCCAGGCAGGCCTGGCAGCGCCCGCAATGTTCGCTGGTGGTGGCTTCGTCCACCGGCAGCGGCAGGTCGACGAACAGCTCGGCGAGGAAGAAATAACTGCCCGCCTTGCGGTTGAGCAGCAGGGTGTTCTTGCCGATCCAGCCCAGCCCGGCCTGCTCGGCCAGGGCCTTTTCCAGCACCGGAGCGCTGTCGACGAAGGCGCGGTAGCCGAACGGGCCGATGGCTTCCTGAATGCGATCGGCCAGGAACTGCACGCGCTTGCGCACCAGTTTGTGGTAATCCCGGCCCAGGGCGTAGCGCGATACGTAGGCTTTTTCGGGCTGTGCCAGGCGCTGCGCCATCTGTGTGTCGCCCGGCAGGTAATCCATGCGCAGCGATACCACGCGTACCGTGCCAGGGATCAGTTGCTCTGGGTGTGCACGCTTGCTGCCGTGGGCATCCAGGTAATCCATCTCGCCCTGGTAGCCGGCGTCGAGCCAGCGCTGCAGGTGGTGTTCGTGTTCGCCAAGGTCTACCCCGGCGATGCCAACATGGGCAAAACCGAGTTCTTGGCCCCAAATCTTGATGGATTGGGCCAGTTGGGCGAGGTCAGGCGTACAGACGGACATGGATGGGCAAGGCAATACGGGCTCAGGTGCGTATAATTCTGCCAGACATTGGAGCCTTTGACCCCATGCCGCAGACCAAACACCCCAGCCATACCCCTCAATTGCTCAGCAGCGTGACTGTCTCGCATCTGCCGGCACGTCATGCGCATGCCCACAAAGGCGACTTCGGCCATGTACTGGTGGTCGGTGGCGACCTTGGTACCGGCGGCGCTGTGCTGCTCAGTGCCGAAGCCGCCCTGCGCTGTGGCGCGGGGCTGGTCAGTGTGGCGACCCGGCCCGAACACGTGACTGCCAGCCTGGCGCGCTTGCCGGAGGTCATGTGCCTGGGCGCCAGTTCGGCCAACCAGCTGATGGGCGTGCTGGAGCGCGCTTCGGTGCTGGTGGTCGGTCCAGGCCTGGGTCAGGCGGCCTGGGGTCGCAGCCTGCTGTCGGCGGTGGCCAATGCCGAACGCCCACAGGTGTGGGACGCCGATGCCCTGAACTTGCTGGCGCGCACCCCGCTGGCCCTGCCCAGTGGCAGCATCCTTACCCCGCACCCAGGGGAGGCAGCGCGGCTGCTGGGCATTTCCACCGAGGCTGTACAGGCGGATCGCCCGGGCGCTGCACGCAAGTTGGCGCGGCGTTACAACAGCGTCTGCGTGCTCAAGGGGGCTGGCACTCTGGTAGCCGACCCGGCCGGGCAACTGCTGTTGTGCGAACGTGGCCACCCGGCCATGGCCGGTGCCGGCCTGGGCGATGTGCTGACCGGCGTGCTGGCGGCGCTGTTGGCCCAAGGCCTGGATGCCTGGCACGCCGCGGGGCTGGGGGTATGGCTGCACGCCTGTGCCGGCGAGCGTCTGGGCGTAAAAGGTAGAGGCCTGGCTGCCAGCGATCTGGCGCCGGTCATTCGTGAGTTGTTGGAGGAGCATTCTGCGTGTCTGGCTTAAACCTGTTTCTGGCCGATGAAGCGGCCACGGTCAAATTCGGCGCACAACTGGCCGAGGTGACCGGCGGTCACGGCGTGATTTTTCTGGAAGGTGACCTGGGCGCGGGCAAAACCACGCTGTCGCGTGGCCTAATTCGTGGCCTGGGCCATACTGGTGCAGTGAAAAGTCCGACCTTCACCGTAGTCGAGCCTTACGAGATCGGTGAGGTGCGGGCGTTCCATTTCGACCTGTATCGCCTGGTCGATCCGGAAGAGCTGGAGTTCATGGGCATTCGTGACTATTTCGAGGGCGACCCGCTGTGCCTGTTCGAGTGGCCACAAAAGGGTGCGGGCGTTTTGCCAAAGCCCGACCTGACCATTACCATAAGCCCCCAAGCGGGCGGACGCTCGCTGAACCTTTCGCCGCAGGGGGCTCGCGGCGAGGCCTGGTGCGTGGCACTGGCCGAACACTATAAACAGTAAGTGGGGTAGGTATGCGCATACGCGCACTGGTCGCCATCGTTGGGCTGCTGCTGACAACGGTGACCGTTGACGCTCTGGCCGTCACTCAAGTCAAGAGCATGCGCCTGTGGCGCGCGCCGGACAACACGCGGCTGGTCTTCGACCTGTCTGGCCCCGTGCAGCATAGCGTCTTCACCCTGAGCGCACCTGATCGCCTGGTTATCGACATCAATGGCGCGACCTTGGCCGCGCCACTGAACGTGGCTACCTCCAATACGCCGATCAGCAGCGTGCGTTCGGCCCAGCGCACACCGACCGATCTGCGTGTGGTGGTCGACCTGAAAAAGTCGGTCACCCCAAAAAGCTTCACCCTGGCGCCCAATGCCCAGTACGGCAACCGCCTGGTGGTCGACCTGTACGACCAGGAGGCTGACGCCATCGCGGCCAGCGCGCCGACTCCGGCCCCGACTCCGGCACCAACGCCTGCAACCACGCCAGCAGTACCGGTGACCCCGGCTCAGCCTGCCATCAAGCTGCCGCCGGTTCCCAACGGCAAGCGTGACATCGTGGTTGCCATCGACGCCGGTCACGGCGGCGAAGACCCGGGGGCATCCGGCTCGCGTGGCCAGCATGAAAAAGACATCGTGCTGCAGATCGCCAAGGAACTGCAGCGCCAGATCAACAGCGAAAAAGGCTTCCGGGCCGAGCTGACCCGTACCGGCGACTACTTCATCCCACTGCGCAAGCGCACGGAAATCGCCCGCAAGAAGGGCGCCGACCTGTTCATCTCGATCCACGCCGACGCCGCGCCGTCCCGCGCCGCCTTTGGCGCCTCGGTGTTCGCCCTGTCCGACCGCGGCGCTACCTCCGAGACTGCGCGCTGGCTGGCCGACACGGAAAACCGTTCCGACCTGATCGGTGGTGCCGGTAACGTCAGCCTCGACGACAAGGACCGTATGCTGGCCGGCGTGCTGCTCGACTTGTCGATGACCGCCACGCTCAGCTCCAGCCTCAATGTCGGGCAGAAGGTGCTGGGCAACATGGGCCGCATTACCTCCCTGCACAAGCAGCGGGTGGAACAGGCCGGTTTCATGGTGCTGAAGTCGCCGGATATCCCGTCGATCCTCGTTGAAACCGGGTTCATCTCGAACAACAACGAAGCCGCCAAGCTGGCCACCGCCAGCCATCAGCAGGCCCTGGCCCGTTCGATCCATACCGGTGTGCGCCAGTATTTCCAGCAGAACCCGCCGCCGGGCACCTACATCGCCTGGCTGCGCGACACCGGCAAGATCGCCGCTGGCCCGCGTGAGCACACGGTGCGCCCAGGAGAGACCCTGGCGATGCTTGCCGTTCGCTACCAGGTCAGCGTCACCAGCCTGCGCAGCACCAACAGCCTCAAGACCGATGAGCTGAAGGTCGGCCAGCGCCTCGATATCCCTGCTACCACGTTGGCCTCGCAATGAGTGGCGGTTCGCGCATCCAGCTGCTCAGCCCGCGGCTGGCCAACCAGATTGCCGCCGGCGAGGTTGTCGAGCGGCCGGCCTCTGTCGCCAAAGAGTTGCTGGAGAACAGCCTGGACTCCGGCGCCCGGCGTATCGACGTGGAAGTTGAGCAGGGCGGCGTCAAGCTGCTGCGAGTGCGAGACGATGGCAGCGGCATCTCCGCCGACGACCTGCCGCTGGCCCTGGCCCGTCACGCCACCAGCAAGATCCGTGAGTTGGAGGACCTGGAAGGGGTCTTGAGCCTGGGCTTTCGTGGTGAGGCCCTGGCCTCGATCAGCTCGGTGGCGCGCCTGACCCTGACCTCGCGTACCGCCAGCGCTACCGAGGCCTGGCAGGTGGAAACCGAAGGCCGGGACATGACACCGCGGGTGCAGCCGGCGGCGCATCCGGTGGGTACTTCGGTGGAAGTGCGCGACCTGTTCTTCAATACCCCGGCCCGGCGCAAGTTCCTCAAGGCCGAGAAAACCGAATTCGATCACCTGCAGGAAGTGATACGGCGCCTGGCGCTGGCGCGCTTCGATGTCGGCTTCCACCTGCGCCACAACGGCAAGAGCATCCTCAGCCTGCATGAGGCCCACGATGAAACCGCCCGTGCGCGGCGGGTGGGCGCCATCTGCGGCCCGGGCTTCATGGAGCAGGCGCTGCCGATCGACGTGGAACGCAACGGCCTGCGCCTTTGGGGCTGGGTCGGCCTGCCGACGTTCTCGCGCAGCCAGGCAGACCTGCAGTATTTCTTCGTCAACGGCCGTGCGGTGCGCGACAAGCTGGTCGCCCACGCCGTGCGCCAGGCCTACCGCGACGTGCTGTTCAATGGTCGGCACCCGACTTTTGTGCTGTTCCTGGAGTTGGAGCCCAACGGCGTCGACGTCAACGTGCACCCGACCAAGCACGAAGTGCGTTTCCGCGAGGGGCGCTCGGTTCACGACTTCTTGTATGGCACCCTGCATCGCGCCCTGGCCGATGTGCGCCCTGAAGACCAGTTGGCGGCGCCAGCTGCCGTACCCGAAGTGGTCCGAGCCACGGGCCAGCAGGCCGGTGAGTTCGGCCCCCAGGGCGAAATGCGCCTGGCCTCGCCGGTGCTCGAGCAGCCGCGTGGCCCGCAGCAGTCATTCTCCAGCGGTGGTAGTGGTGCGGGTTACCAGTATCAGTACACGCCGCGCCCCTCGCAGCCGCTGCCGGCCGCCGAGGCACAGGCGGTGTATCGCGAGTTCTACAAACCGCTGGATGACGGCGCGGTGCCGACGACGCTGCCTGAAAGCCAGGGCGATATTCCACCGCTGGGCTACGCGTTGGCGCAGCTCAAGGGTATCTACATCCTGGCCGAGAATGCCATTGGCCTGGTGCTGGTAGACATGCACGCCGCTCACGAGCGCATCATGTACGAGCGCCTCAAGGTGGCCATGGCCAGCGAAGGCCTCAGCGGCCAGCCGCTGCTGGTGCCCGAGACCCTGGCCCTGAGCCAGCGTGAAGCAGACTGCGCCGAAGAGCACGCGCAGTGGTTCCAACGGCTGGGTTTCGAACTGCAGCGTCTGGGCCCCGAGACCTTGGCTATCCGCCAGATCCCGGCTTTGCTCAAGCAGGCTGAGGCCAACCGCCTGGTGCAGGATGTACTCGCCGACCTGATGGAATACGGCACCAGCGACCGTATCCAGGCGCACCTCAACGAGCTGCTCGGTACCATGGCCTGTCACGGTGCCGTGCGCGCCAACCGGCGCCTGGCGATCCCCGAGATGAACGCCCTGCTGCGTGACATGGAAAACACCGAGCGCAGCGGCCAGTGCAACCATGGTCGCCCCACCTGGACCCAGATGGGCCTGGACGACCTGGACAAACTCTTCCTGCGCGGTCGATGAAATGAGCGGCAAGCCCCCTGCAATATTCCTGATGGGCCCGACGGCGGCCGGCAAGACCGACCTGGCCATCGAGCTGACCAAAGTACTGCCGTGCGAGCTGATCAGCGTCGATTCGGCGCTGGTCTACCGCGGCATGGACATCGGTTCGGCCAAGCCCTCCAAAGAAATCCTCGCCGCCCACCCGCACCGGCTGATCGACATTCGCGACCCGGCCGAAAGCTATTCGGCTGCGCAGTTCCGTGCCGATGCCCTGGAAGCCATGGCCGAGATCACCGCACGCGGCAAGATCCCGTTGCTGGTGGGCGGCACCATGCTCTATTACAAGGCGTTGATCGATGGCCTGGCCGATATGCCGGCGGCCGATGCCGCGGTGCGTGCCGAGCTGGAAGCCCAGGCCGAAGCGCTGGGGCTGGCCGAGTTGCACCGCCAGTTGGCCGAGGTTGACCCTGAGTCGGCGGCGCGTATCCACCCCAACGACCCGCAGCGATTGATCAGGGCGTTGGAGGTTTACCGGGTGAGTGGCGAGAGCATGACGGCACATCGACAGCGTCAATTCGCGGAAAGTCGCGGCGCAGACGCAGGCGCTGGCGGACATTTGCCCTATACTGTCGCGAGTTTGGCGATTGCTCCTACAGATCGTCACATTTTGCATCAGCGAATTGCGTTACGATTTTCACAGATGCTGGAACAGGGCTTCGTCGACGAGGTCCGATCGCTGCGAGCCAGAAGTGACTTGCACGCCGGGCTGCCGTCTATACGGGCAGTGGGGTATCGGCAGGTCTGGGATTACCTGGACGGCAAGCTGACTGAGAATGAGATGCGTGAACGCGGTATCATTGCCACCAGGCAGCTGGCCAAGCGGCAGTTCACCTGGTTGCGTGGCTGGCCTGAAGTACACTGGCTTGACAGCCTGGCCTGCGACAATCTGTCCCGCACCTTGAAATACCTTGGGGCCATCTCCATATTGAGCTGAGTCCCTGCTGATTGCCGTCTATTCTTGCGAAGGGGCGGCCTAATTTATCGATTTTCTTGATTTTCTATTATTTATCCTTACAGGAGTGCGGCATATGTCAAAAGGGCATTCGCTACAAGACCCTTACTTGAACACCTTGAGAAAAGAAAAGGTCCCGGTATCCATCTATCTGGTCAACGGCATCAAACTGCAGGGTTCGATCGAGTCCTTCGACCAGTTCGTGGTACTGCTGAAGAACACCGTCAGCCAGATGGTCTACAAGCACGCCATCTCGACCGTGGTTCCTGCCCGTCCGGTTCGTCTGCCAAGCCCGTCCGATTCCGAACATGGCGACAGCGAGCCAGGCAACGCCTGATAGGAGCCTGCATTGTTCTTTGAGCGCCACGGTGGTGGTGAGCGGGCGTTGCTCGTTCACTTGGAAGGTCAGAACCCTGAGGCGCGCGAAGACCCGCAGGAGTTTCAGGAACTGGCATTGTCGGCCGGTGCCGACATCGTCTCGCTGGTCACGGTGGCAAGGCATCAGCCTTCCGCCAAATACCTGATTGGCAGTGGCAAGGTCGAAGAGTTGCACGACCTGGTCCATGCCGAACAGGTAGACCTGGTGATTTTCAATCACACCCTCACGCCCAGTCAGGAGCGCAACCTCGAGCGTGTGTTCGAGTGTCGTGTGCTCGACCGTACCGGGCTGATCCTCGATATCTTCGCCCAACGGGCGCGCACCCATGAAGGCAAGCTGCAGGTCGAACTGGCCCAGCTCGAGCACATGAGCACGCGGCTGGTGCGCGGCTGGACCCACCTTGAGCGACAGAAGGGTGGTATCGGCCTGCGCGGCCCGGGTGAAACCCAGCTGGAAACCGACCGCCGCCTGTTGCGGGTGCGCATTCGCCAGATCAAGTCACGCCTGGAGAAGGTGCGCAGCCAGCGCGAGCAGGCACGCCGCGGGCGCAAGCGTGCGGACATTCCGTCGGTATCGCTGGTGGGTTATACCAACGCCGGCAAGTCCACGCTGTTCAACGCCCTGACAGAATCCGAGGTGTATGCCGCGGACCAGCTGTTCGCCACCCTCGACCCGACCCTGCGCCGGCTCGAACTGACCGACCTGGGGCCGATCGTGCTGGCCGACACCGTGGGCTTCATTCGCCACCTGCCGCACAAGCTGGTCGAGGCATTTCGGGCTACGCTCGAAGAGTCGAGCAACTCCGACTTGTTGCTGCATGTGATCGACGCCCATGAGCCGGAGCGCATGGAGCAGATCGAGCAGGTGCTGGCGGTGTTGGGCGAGATTGGCGCCGAAGGGTTGCCGATCCTCGAGGTGTATAACAAACTCGACTTGCTCGAAGATGTCGAGCCGCAGATCCAGCGCAATGCCGATGGCAAGCCGGAACGGGTCTGGGTATCGGCACGCGATGGGCGTGGCCTGGAGTTGGTCGGCCAGGCGATTGCCGAGTTGCTGGGGGATGATCTGTTTGTCGGTACCCTGTGTCTGGAGCAGCGTTTTGCCCGCTTGCGCGCGCAATTCTTTGCCTTGGGTGCCGTGCAGAGTGAAGAGCATGATGAAGAAGGGCGCAGCCTGCTGAGCGTGCGACTGCCCATGGTCGAACTGAATCGCCTGGTCAGCCGCGAAGGCATGGAGCCGCAAGTGTTTGTCGAGCAACACACTTTGCAATAAATGCTCGTCGAGGTCGCCGGGCAGCAGTGACAGGCATTCTGTAGCATTGGACGGCGCGCCGTGGGCGCGTCTTTGCTTTATCAGATGGAGAGCGCTATGGCTTGGAACGAGCCGGGTGGCAACTCGAACAATCAGGATCCCTGGGGCGGTCGCCGGAATGGCGGTGGCGGCGGTGGTGACAAGAAAGGTCCACCGGACCTGGACGAGGCCTTCCGCAAATTGCAGGACAGCCTGAACGGCATGTTCGGCAGTGGCAAGAAACGTGGCGGCGGTGGCCGCAATGTCGGCAAGGGCGGTGGCCTGGGCCTGCTGGGCATCGGCCTGGCGGTGCTGGCTGCTATCTGGCTGTACAGCGCCGTGTACGTGGTGGACGAGCAGGAGCAGGCCGTGGTGCTGCGCTTCGGCAAGTACTATGAGACGGTCGGCCCCGGCCTGAACATCTACTTCCCGCCGATCGATCGCAAGTACATGGAGAACGTCACGCGCGAGCGTGCCTATACCAAGCAGGGCCAGATGCTGACCGAAGACGAGAACATCGTCGAGGTACCGCTGACCGTCCAGTACAAGATCAGCAACCTGCAGGACTTCGTGCTCAACGTCGACCAGCCTGAGGTCAGCCTGCAGCACGCGACCGAGAGTGCCCTGCGCCATGTGGTGGGCTCCACCTCGATGGACCAGGTGCTGACCGAAGGTCGTGAGCAGATGGCCGTGGATATCCGCGAGCGCCTGCAGCGTTTCCTCGACACCTACCGTACCGGTATCACTGTCACCCAGGTCAACGTACAGAGCGCGGCTGCCCCGCGTGAAGTGCAGGAAGCCTTCGACGACGTGATCCGAGCCCGTGAAGACGAGCAGCGTGCCCGCAACCAGGCCGAGTCCTACGCCAATGGCGTGGTACCGGAAGCCCGTGGTCAGGCCCAGCGCATCATCGAGGACGCCAACGGTTACCGCGACGAAGTCATTGCCCGCGCCAAGGGTGAGGCCGACCGCTTCACCAAGCTGGTCGCCGAGTACCGCAAGGCACCTGACGTGACCCGTCAGCGCCTGTACCTGGAGACCATGCAAGAGGTCTACAGCAATTCGAGCAAGGTTATGGTGGCAACCAAGGACGGGCAGAACAACCTGCTCTACCTGCCGCTGGACAAGATGGTCGAAGGCAGCCGCAACCCGTCCGCGCCGACCACCAGCGTGTCGCCATCGGTCAACGATGCGGCCGCCCGTGCGGCGCAGGACCTGCAACAGCAACAGCAGCCGCTGCGCACTAGGGAGAGCCGCTGATGAGCAACAGATCGCTGATCGCCCTGATCGCCGCCGTGGTCCTGGCCATCGTGGCCTGGAACAGCTTCTACATCGTGTCCCAGACCGAGCGTGCGGTATTGCTGCGCTTCGGTAAGGTAGTCCAGGCGGATGTACAGCCGGGCATGCACGTGAAGATTCCGTACGTGAACCAGGTGCGCAAGTTCGACGCCCGCCTGATGACCCTCGACGCCCCGACCCAGCGGTTCCTGACTCTGGAGAAGAAAGCGGTGATGGTCGACGCCTACGCCAAGTGGCGCGTCAAGGACGCCGAACGTTTCTACACCGCCACATCCGGCATGAAACAGATCGCCGACGAGCGTCTGTCGCGTCGTCTGGAAAGCGGCCTGCGTGACCAGTTCGGTAAACGTACCCTGCATGAAGTGGTTTCCGGTGAACGTGACGCGCTGATGGCTGACATCACTGCTTCGCTGAACCGCATGGCCGCCAAGGAGCTGGGTATCGAGGTGGTCGACGTGCGCGTCAAGGCCATCGACCTGCCGAAGGAAGTTAACCGCAGCGTGTTCGACCGCATGAGCACCGAGCGTGAACGTGAAGCCCGTGAGCACCGCGCCAAGGGTAACGAGCTGGCTGAAGGTATCCGTGCCGATGCCGATCGTCAGCGCCGCGTACTGCTGGCTGAGGCCTATCGCGAAGCAGAGGAAACCCGCGGTGACGGCGACGCCCAGGCGGCCGCCATCTACGCCAAGGCCTACACCCAGGACGCTGATTTCTATGCGTTCTACCGTAGTCTGCAGGCGTACCGCGAGAGCTTCTCGAGCAAGAGCGACGTGCTGGTCCTGGATCCGAAGAACGAGTTCTTCCGCTTCCTGGACAAGAGCAGGCCGTGATGCTCAGGCCCTGATTTTCATGCGGCGGCGCCCCGCCTGGCAGCTAAAACGCCAGGCGGGGTGCATCCTGAATGAAAAGGGGTGTATGATGAGGCAGCCGGGAAATTTCCCGGCTTTTTTGCGTCTGCAAGGTTGATTGGCAAACCGCCAGTTGGCGGATTGGTCAGGTCGCAAGGCAATTCGAGGGTGTCGGGTACGGTGGCTGCGCTGGGATCAGTGCTGCCCGCTGCTGTGCGCGATACCGGCTTTACTGACGGCTCGCCTGCTGGCAAGCCGCCCGGACCAGAGGGGAAATGGCGTAATGGCAACGGTAGACCGCTGGCTGCTGCCAGATGGCATCGAGGAAGTACTGCCACCTGAGGCCGCGCGCATCGAGATCGCGCGCCGCCAGGTGTTGGACCTGTTCCAGAGTTGGGGCTACGAGCTGGTCGTCACCCCGCATATCGAGTACCTGGAGTCGCTGCTCACCGGCGCCGGCCAGGACCTGGATCAGCGCACCTTCAAGGTAGTAGACCCGCAGTCCGGTCGCCTGATGGGCTTCCGCGCCGACTTCACCCCGCAGGTGGCGCGCATTGACGCCCACACGCTGCGCCGTGAAGGCCCGAGCCGCCTGTGCTATGCCGGCAGCGTGCTGCACGCCCAGCCGCGCGCCCTGTCCACCTCGCGCAGCCCGATCCAGCTGGGTGCCGAGCTGTACGGCGACGCCAGCCCCACCAGCGATGTCGAAGTCATCAGCCTGATGCTCGCCACGCTGCAGCTGACCGATGTGCCGGATGTGCACATGGACCTGGGCCACGTCGGTATCTACCGCGGCCTGGCCCGTGCTGCCGGCCTGTCCGGCGCGGTCGAGCAGCAGCTGTTCGACGCCCTGCAGCGCAAGGCCGTGGATGAGGTTCAGGTGCTGACCGCCGACCTGCCGAAGGACCTGGGCAACATGCTGCGCGCGCTGGTGGAACTGTGCGGTGGTCGCGAAGTGCTGGCCGAAGCCCGTGTGCGCCTGGGCCGAGCCCCGGCCAGCGTGCTGGCGGCGCTGGACGACCTGCTGGCGATCGCCGATCGCCTGGCGTCGCGCTTCCCGGACCTGCCGCTGTACTTCGACCTCGGCGAGCTGCGCGGTTACCACTATCACACAGGCGTGGTGTTCGCCGTGTTCGTGCCGGGCGAAGGCCAATCGATCGCCCAGGGCGGGCGCTATGACGACATCGGCGCCGATTTCGGCCGGGCCCGCCCGGCCACCGGTTTCTCCACGGATTTGAAGACCCTGGTCACACTGGGGCGAGCGGAGGTCGTATTGCCAACTGGCGGCATCTGGATGCCGGACAGTGGCGACGCGGCCCTCTGGCAGCAAGTCTGCCAGTTGCGCAACGAGGGCCAGCGTGTGGTCCAGGCCCTGCCTGGCCAGCCGTTGAGTGCTGCTCTCGAGGCGGATTGTGATCGGCAATTGATTCAGCAAGACGGGCGCTGGCAGGTTCTGCCGCTGGCCCAGTGAGTTTCTGCGCCGGCAGTAGGCCGGCAACCAAGTTTGCGTGAATGAGGACCAATGTAATGGGTAAGAATGTCGTCGTCCTGGGCACCCAGTGGGGTGATGAGGGCAAAGGCAAGATCGTCGATCTGCTGACCGAACATGCTGCCGCCGTAGTGCGCTACCAGGGTGGCCACAACGCGGGTCACACCCTGGTGATCAACGGTGAAAAGACCGTTCTGCACCTGATTCCGTCCGGTATCCTGCGTGAAGGCGTACAGTGCCTGATCGGCAACGGCGTGGTCGTTGCCCCGGATGCCCTGATGCGTGAAATCACCAAGCTGGAAGAGAAGGGCGTACCGGTGCGTGAGCGTCTGCGCATCAGCCCGGCTGCACCGCTGATCCTGTCGTACCACGTTGCCCTGGACCAGGCCCGCGAAAAAGCCCGCGGCGAAGCCAAGATCGGTACCACCGGCCGTGGTATCGGCCCAGCCTACGAAGACAAGGTCGCACGCCGCGGCCTGCGCGTGGGCGACCTGTTCCACCGCGAGCGTTTCGCCGCCAAGCTGGGTGAGCTGCTGGACTACCACAACTTCCAGCTGGTGAACTACTACAAAGAGCCGGCCATCGACTTCCAGCAGACCCTGGACGAATGCATGGCCTACGCCGAACAGCTCAAGCCGATGATGCTCGACGTCACCGCCGAGCTGCACAACCTGCGTCGCGCTGGCAAGGACATCATGTTCGAAGGTGCCCAGGGCTCGCTGCTGGACATCGACCACGGTACCTACCCGTACGTCACCAGCTCCAACACCACCGCTGGCGGTATCTCCACTGGTTCTGGCGTTGGCCCGATGTACCTGGACTACATCCTGGGTATCACCAAGGCCTACACCACTCGCGTAGGTTCCGGTCCGTTCCCGACCGAACTGTTCGACGAGACTGGCGCTACCCTGGCCAAGCGTGGCCATGAGTTCGGCTCCACCACCGGCCGTGCGCGCCGTTGCGGCTGGTTCGATGCCGTGATCCTGCGTCGTGCCATCGACGTCAACAGCATCTCGGGCATCTGCCTGACCAAGCTGGACGTACTGGATGGCCTGGAAACCATCAACATCTGCGTTGGCTACAAGAACGAGAACGGTGCCGTCATCGACGCGCCTTCCGATGCCGACAGCTACATCGGCCTGGAGCCGGTGTACGAAGAGATGCCAGGCTGGAGCGAGTCGACCCTGGGCGTGAAAACCCTGGAAGAACTGCCAGCCAACGCTCGCGCCTACATCAAGCGCATCGAAGAGCTGATCGGCGCGCCGATCGACATCATCTCCACCGGCCCGGACCGCAACGAGACCATCGTTCTGCGTCATCCGTTCGCCTGATCTGCCTTCCAGGCTGATCTGACGCCGTGGCCCTGAAAGGGGCTGCGGCGTTTTCATTTGTGGGGTCTGCCTGTCCCGGCCCTTTCGCGGGTAAACCCGCTCCCACAGGTCCTGCACAGTCCTCAGGACCTGCGCGGTCCATGTGGGAGCGGGTTCACCCGCGAAGAGGCCCGTGCGGGCAACCTCATTGCTAGACCTTGGCACATTTCCCTGCTGCCGCCGGCACAACCCTTGCTGTAAGAAGTTTCTGAAGATGCCATCAAAATAGTGGCGCCAGAAAACACGAGGGTTACACCGTGTCTGCCATCCTCTCACTGTTACGAAGCCGCCTTTTGCGGCCTGTGTTTGTTGCCCTTGGTATCGCTCTTTTGGTGCAGGTGCTGGTCGCCGTTGCGCTTACCCGAAGCACGGTCACCGCCCTGGAAGCCGACCTGGGTGAACGCCTGGGCAATGACAGCCGCCAGCTCGCCAGTGAGCTGGAGCAAGCCGGGCAAGATGTGCGCTCAGGCCTCGACGGCCTCTCCAGCAGCACCCGCCAGCGCCTGAGTGCAGGTTTGTCGGCACGCCTGCAAAGCGAGCAGCAGCAGCTGCGCAGCACGCTGGAGAGGAACCTCAAGGACTCCGCCAACGATATGGCCGAGCTGCTGGCGTCGGTCGCACCGCGGGCGATATGGGACAACGACGTGCCGGTGCTCTCCGACTTCGCGCGCCGCGCCCAGCGCAACCCCAACGTGCTGTTTGTGGTTTACGACGACGCTCAGGGCCAGCACCTTACCCGCTACCTGAACCGGCAGAACCCGATCAACCAGGCGTTGATGGAAAAAGGTCAGGGCGAGCGTGCGCTGGACAAGGTGATCGACGCGGCACGGCGGGACCCGGCGGTGTACTTTGTCGAGGCCTCGATCAGCCCCAATGGTGCGGAAATCGGCAAGGTGGTGATGGGTGTTTCCACGGCTGGCATCGACCAGGAGCTCAAGGCGCTCGACCAGCGCTTCGCCGCCCTTATCACCAGTGGTGAGCAACTGGTCGGTGACAGCCTTGTCGGTGCTGCGGCCGAGAGTGGCAACACCCTGCGCGAGCGTTTGGAAAAGGCCCAGGGCAGCGCCGCCGCGATGCAGGCCAATACAGCGCAGACGGTTCGCGATGCTGCTGCAGAGCTGCGTTGGCGCATCGGCCTGGGGCTGGTGCTGGTCGGCCTAGGGGTGCTGCTGGTGGTAGCCGTGGTGCTTGGCCGGCGGGTGTTGAGCAAGCTGCGCCTGCTGATCGCTGCACTCGACGACCTCGCTGCCGGTGAAGGCGACCTGACCAAGCGCGTGCTGCTCGACAGCCGCGATGAAATCGGCGACATGGCCTCGGCGGTGAACCGCTTTGTCGACAAGCTGCAGCCCATCGTGCGCGAGGCCGGCGAGGTGGCGCAGCGTACCGGCGTTGAGATTGGCGCAATGGCCCAGCGCAATGCCGGCGCCGATGCTGCCGCTGCGCTGCAACGCGATGAAGTGGCGGCCAGCCTGCGCGACCTGTCAAGCATGGCCGACGAGGCCCAGGCTGAAAGCCACGCGATGCAGGCAGCCCTGCAGCAGGTGGTGGATATCCGCCAGGCAACTGACGAGAACAGCCGCACATCAACCCAGCTAGCCGGTTTGATCGAGAACCTGGCCGGGCAGGTGGAGGCCGGCTCCCAGGTGATCGAGCGCCTGGCCAAGCAGAGCGAGCAGATCGAAGTGGTGCTGACGGTTATCCACGGCATCGCCGAACAGACCAACCTGCTGGCCTTGAACGCGGCCATCGAAGCCGCCCGTGCTGGCGAAACCGGGCGCGGGTTTGCCGTGGTGGCCGATGAGGTGCGGGCGCTGGCGAGCAAGACGCAAAGTTCCACGGGAGATATCCAGGCGCATATCGCCGCGCTGCAAAAGGGCGCCAAGGAAGCTGTGGCAACTATCAGCCAGGCCGGGCTCAAGGCTAGCGAAGGGTTGCTGGTGCTGCGTGACAACGAGCGTCGCCAGCAGTCGGTGCAGGCGGCGGTGGAGCAGGTGCATGCAGCCATCGGCCTGGCCACCCGCGCGGCCGAGCAGCAGGCGAATGGGGCGCAAGCTGTGCGTGGGCGGGTGGAGACTATCCATGCTCAGGCTGAGCGCTCGGCTGAAGTGGTGATGCAGACCACGGCCAGTAGCAAGGTGCTGGATGATCTGGCGGCTCAGTTGCGCGCCAGCCTGGGCCAGTTCAGAGCTTGATCATGTAGATGCGCTTTTGTGTAGGTGCCTTTTGAGAAAGCTTCTGGGCTGGGAGGTGTTGGCCGCAGTATTTTCAGCGCCTATGAGATCGAGCGCCGCGCGGGCGGCGCTCGATTTGCGCACCACCTCAGAACCCACGACAAGCACCTGGTAGCCCTCACCCCAAAATCTAAAAGTCTACGCTCAGATCACTGTGGGAGCGGGCTCACCCGCGAACACGGGCGAAGCCCGTGCCAGCCCCGCGGTTTCTACTTCGCGGCCAAGCCTGCTTCCACACCGATCAAGCTGACTTCATCGGTAAATTTGTAGGCAATTTCCCAAATTAACCTTGTTTGTCCGCATTCTATTGTCGCGCCAGGCATGGGGAGCTAGTGTCAATCGCACCTGAAGGCACGCAATGCAATCCGCCATTCGCCTTCGGGAACAACCTCAAGGCGGCGATGTCCGAACACCGTCGTTATCAGCCCAATTTTTACCAAGGAGAGGTAAGCATGGCTTTCGATGCTTATATTCAAATCGCGGAAATCACTGGCGAAGCACTGGACGAGCAGTACGCCAACTGGATCGAAATCATCGGCTACAAGTTCGGTGCCAACCAGAGCACTTCTGCCACCGCAAGCTCTGCAGGTGGCGCATCTTCCGGGCGTACCACGCTCACCAACTTCACCTTCACCAAGTACCTGGACAGCGCCAGCTGCAAGCTGCTCGAAGCCAGCTGTGCCGGCCAGCACCTGAAGGAAGTGAAGCTGGTGGTGTGCCGGGCCGGTACCGAAAAGCTCAAGTACTACGAAGTCGTTCTCGAAGAAGTGATCATCGCCGACTACGCCCAAAGCGCCAATGCTGGCGTGCCGGTGGAAGTAGTGCAGCTCAACTATGGCCGCATCAAGACCACCTACACGCGGCAGAAGCGCCTCGACGGCAGTGCCGGCGGCAATGTGACCGGCGGCTGGGATCGCATCAGCAACAAGAAATATGCGTGAGGTGCGACTATGTCCGAGGCACGTAGCTTCATCAATCCCCAGGCACAATCCTATGAGTCGTTGAAGGCCGGCACGCCGATGTCGGCCAATCAGCGGGCCAAGTTTGATGTGTTGAATGCGCATATCGTCAATAGCGTGGTTGTCGGAGGGGAGCTGGTGATTGTTGGAGATCCCAGTACACCATCGTGTACGAGCCATGAAGCATATTTGATGGCAGAGGCGGCGGGGATACACCATCAGCTTGAGATCAATGGCGCTGGGGTGGATGACTTCTTTCTGGATAACTATGAGATGTTGAAAGGCTTGCTCTCTCATACCTCCATGGGGGCAGGCGTTGTGAGCGATGGTTGGAGCAGATACCTCGATGCGATCAAGAGGACGTTGGAAGAAATCGAGATATTACATCGGGAGTATTTGAAAAACGGCACGCTAAAAGCGCGTGACGAATTTTATGCCAAGAGAATGGCATTGTTTATGAAGTTGGAAGGGCAGTTGAACAACATGGCTGCGTATGGTTCGGGCCTGCAAAATAAGGGATCGGTGAAAAGAGCGCTCGAGATATCTACCAAGAGCTACCTACATACAGGTGAGATTGCTGGATATGCCGAAAAGATTGCTGGCGTCTCGAAAGCGGCAAGTCTGATAAAGAAGGGCACTTATATCGGCTTGGGGCTCGACGTGGCTTCAACAGGGCTGAGTATCCATCATGCATGTACCTTTGGACGCTCTGAAGATTGCAGAAAGGCCAAGTATGTGGAAGGAGTCTCTCTGGTCGGCAGTACGGGGGGCTCGATCGCGGGCGGGTCGATTGGTGGATTTCTAGGGGGAACTGGATGCGTACTTTTCCTCGGAGTGACGACAGGCGGTCCGGGGGCCCTCGCGTGTACTGTCATTGGAGGCGCCGTGGGTGGTGCTGCAGGCGGTTCGGTCGTAGGTGATATCGGTGAGATGTTTGGTGAGTTGTTATATGAGGTGACGCAATGATTGGCTTCGACGCCAGGTGGTTAGGTCTTCCTTTAATGATGGCTATGTTCATGGTCATATTTATATGGGTTTATATTTCAGTTCGCTATGTGAGTTACATAGAGTCGTTGCTTTCTAATAGTTCAATGGTTTCTGGTAATAAAAAGATTTTTGGTCAGGCGGGTTTGCTGGGTAAAGTGATGCGTACCGGCTCCGCATCCGTAATGTTGTCGATGAGGGCGATTTGCATTCGTAAAGGCCTTTTGGATCTTCAGGATGTAAAGAAATTTCCTGGTGGTTTGCGCCGTATGCTTGTGGGCTTGTGGTTTGTTCATGTCGCTATTTTTTTGTCGCTCATAGGTCTTTGGAGTTGGTTGAAATTGGAAGGCTATTAATTTGGGGTGTGGGTAGGCGAGTTTGCGCCGATCGCCGGCAGCACGGTGCCGGCGGCGGTGGAGCAAGTGCAATCTTCAGGCGCAATCGTATGAGTCGCTGAAGGCCGGCACGCCGATATCGTCCAATCAGCGGGCCAAGTTTGATGTGTTGAATGCGCATATTGCCAATAGCGTCGTTTTCCCTGGCGAACTCGTGATCGTGGGTGAACCAAGCACCCCCTCCTCCTGCACTAGTCATGAAGCTTTTCTCATGGGTAAGGCGGCTGGGATACACCTTGATATCGAGTTGAACGGAGGGGGAATCGATGGATTCTTCCTAGAGAACTATGATCTGTTGCAGAGCTTGTTGACCCGTGCGTCTATAGGTGCAGGTGCAGCCAGTGATGCCTGGAACAAGCATCTTGAGGCTATCAAGAAAACGCTAGAGGAGATTGATCAACTGCATCACAGCAGGTGCAGGGGCTGTCGCTTGCGTGGTGCTCGGCGGGGTGGCTGGAGGTAGTGTAGGTGGGGCGTTAGGAGAAATGGGTGGCGAGTTTCTTGGAGAAGTTTTATATGAGGTGCTGTAATGACCAATGTGCAGGTCGCGGTGCTCGGAGTGTGTTTGTTTGCATCACCATTTTTAATGTTTGGAACGTGGATTGTAATTGCATACCGCTTCCTTGATAAGGTCGAGGCAAGCTTCTCAAATAGTCCCATGGTTGTGGGAAACAAAGCAATGTATGCCCGTGCTGGTATGCTTGGGCAGATTATGCGTTTGGGGTCAGTTTCCGCGATGCTATCAATGAAGGGTTTTTGCATTCGCAAAGGTATGTTGGACAGTGAAGATGTCCGCAATGCCCCTCAAAGCCTTAAAAAACTACTGGTTTGGTTATGGCATGCTCACGTGCTGCTTTTTGTCTTGCTGGCTATGTTCTGTGTTTGGATAAGGTTTCTGAGATGACGGGTGTATATTAATGAAATCGGGTTGGTCACCAGTCTGGACCCGTTCTCCGCCTTATTCAAATACATCCGTATAGTCAGCAAATACACCGCTAACCCGATGCCACGATCAACAACGCCGCATAAGGCTCCGCCGCCGCGAAACAGCAGTTGCTTAGCGGGGTGGCGTTGAGCGCACGTTATCGCGGGCAGTATTTACAAGCATAGACGCCAGGGGGCATAACAGACATGCTGGAGAACGAAACCTTCAATCGACTCGGAACCAATCATAAAATATCGGCGTGCATCTACAATCTGATCCTCGGCGCAGTACTGCTGTGGGGCTTCTTCGTCAACTGGTATCTGGTAATCACGGTGCCGCCCGATATTGTTCGGTCCATCCCCATGATGCTGTTCCTGGTTGGCTACTTGATCACCGCGCTAGCGGGTGTCGCGATCATCTTCAAATCTGAAAAGCCGTTGTACAGTTTCCTCGGCTACAACCTGATCGTGATTCCGGTCGGGTTGCTGCTTGTCATCGTCCTCCCAAAGTACTCACATGAAAACATCGTGAATGCCTTGCAGGCGACCGTCTTGCTAACCGTTACCATGATGTTGCTGGGGTCTGTATTCCCCCGCTTCTTCAAGCGCATCAAGGCGTCATTATGCATAGCTTTGATAGCTGTGATCTTCGTTGAATTGGCGCAGGTTTGGTTATTCGGTATCCATCTCGGGGTAATGGATTGGATCACTGCACTGATCTTCTGTGGCTATATCGGGGTTGATTGGGGGCGTGCGAACCAGATTGAGCGTACCGTGGATAATGCAATAGACAGCGCTGCATCGCTGTATCTAGACATTATCAATCTGTTTCTGCGGGTCTTGCGGATCATGTCCAAGAAGTGAGTTGCCCAGGTGGCTTAATGCCCAGGCCGCATGGCGGCCTGGGCAAGCTTTCAAGCCTTGTTCAAATACATCCGCGTAGTCAGCAGATAAACCGGCAACCCCGAAACCACAATCAACAATGCCGCATAAGGCGCCGCCGCCGCGAACTCGACGTTGGCCGTATGCGCCCATACCTCGGTGGCCAGGGTGGTCATGCCGGTCGGGCTGAGCAGCAAGGTAGCTGTCAGTTCCTTCATGGCATCCAGGAACACCAGGGCAAAAGCTGCCGCCATGGCCGGGAAGATGATCGGCAGGGTCACCCGGCAGAACGCGGCAAAGCTGCTTGCGCCCAAGGTCCGTGCCGCTTCCTCCAGGGTAGGTGAAGCCTTGTTCAGTGCGGTGCGCACCGGCGACTGCGCCAGCGGCAGGAACAGCAGCGCATAGGCCAGCAGCAACAGTGCCGTGGTCTGGTACAGCGCCGGCACGTAATGCAGGGCGAAGAACACCAGGGTCAGGGCAATCACCAGGCCGGGCAGGGCGTGCAACAGGTATGGCAGGCGCTCGGCCCAAATTGCCAGGCGGCCCTTGTAGCGCACCACCAGGAAGCTGATTGGCAGGGCCAGTAGCACGCAGAAGCCGGCGCCGCCCAGCGACACCGACAACGAGGTGAACAGCGCCTTGGAAATGGCTGCCACTGGGAATGCCGCCGATGAACCCACGCTCAACCAGTAGCCGAGCATGGCCAGCGGAATTCCGCTGCCCAACACCGCCAGGCCCACGCAGAACAGTTGCGCCAGCACTGCCCAGCCACGCAGCCGCACCGGTTGTGCTCGCCGCGCCACACCCTGGCCGATGCGCACGTGACGGGCCTTGCCACGTACCCGCAGTTCAAGCCACAGCATCACCAGGCACATCGCCAACAGTACGGCGGACAGCATGGCCGCGTTGGCATTGCTGAACTCCAGTTCGAACTGCTGGTAAATCGCCGTGGTGAAGGTTTGCAAGCCGAGGATCGACAAGGCGCCGAACTCCACCAGCATGTGCAGGGCGATCAGCAGCGCGCCGCCCAGCATCGATGGCCACAGCAGCGGCAGGGTGACCTTGATGAATACGCCCCAGCGGCTGCAGCCCAGCGTACGTGCCGATTCCTCCAGCGAGGTATCGAGGTTGCGCAGGGTCGCGGCCACCGGCAGGAACACCAGTGGGTACTTGGACAGGGCCATGACCATGATCGCCCCGCCCAGCCCTTCGAAGTCCGAGCTCAGCGACACCCAGGTGAAGCTGCTGACGAACGACGGCACGGCGAACGGCAGGCACAGCACCACGCCCCACAACCGGCGGCCGGCCAGGTTGCTGCGCTCCAGCAGCCAGGCCAGGGCCAGGCCGACCACCATGCAGGTCAGCGTCACCCCGACCATCAGCATCAGGGTGTTGCGCATCAGCCCCCAGACAAACGGCCGCCACAGCAGATGCAAGGCTTCGCGCCAGCCGGCCTCCCAGGCTTTCATGGCAACGTACAGCAAAGGCAGCAAGCTCATCGCTACCAGGAACAGCACAGGCAGCACCACCCAGACAGAGGGGCGCTTGCGGCGCGGTACGAAGCGAACCGGCACCGGTTCGGACAGGGCGGCAGTCATCAGAGCAGGCCGACCTCGCGCTCAAGCTCGATCGCTTCCTCGGCATTGCCCAGGTCGGCTGGTGAGATCTTCGGTGGGCGCAGGTCTTCGAACGGCTTCAGGCCGCGGTCGGAGACCATGCCTTTGTGCAGCGGGTACTCGGCGGTGGTCTGGGTGATCACGCGCTGGCCTTCTTCGCTGGCCATCCAGTTGAGCAGGGCCTGGGCTTCTTTCGGGTGCTTGCTGGCCTTGACCACGGCGGCGCCGGAAATGGTGACCAGGTTGCCGGCATCGCCATCGGCCAGGTAGTAGAGCTTGGTGTCCAGCTTGCCGCGCTCGCGCTCCAGCGCATACCAGTAGTAGTTGTTCACCAGTACCGCAGCCACTTCGCCTTTTTCCACGGCTTTGAGGGCGACCATGTTGTTGGTGTAGGTCTTGCCGAATGCCTTCAGGCCGGTCAGCCATTCTTCGGTGGCTTCTCGCCCGTGCATCTTCAGGATAGCCACGGCCTGTTCCTGGAAGGCGCCGCTGGTGGGTACATAGCCGACACGGCCTTCCCACTCGGGGTTGGCAAAGTCCATCACTGTGGTCGGCAGGTCTTTCTCGTCGACCTTCTTCGGGTTGAAGACGACGATGCGCGTACGGGCGGTAATGCCCATCCAGGTGCCGTTGGCGCCAACGTACTCCTTGGGCATCATGTTCGCGGTGGCGTCATCGATCTTCGCCAGCAGGCCCAGTTCGCCCAGGTTGTTCAGGGGAGGGGACTCTTCGGTGTAGATGATGTCGGCCGGCGAGCGTTCGCCTTCCTCGATGATCTGGCTGGCCAGCTGGTTGCTGCTGCCCTTGCGGATATCGATGTGGATGCCGGTCTTGGCCTCGTAGGCCTTGGCGATGGCCTCGCCGATTTCCTTGTGCTGACCGTTGTACATGGTCAGGGTGACCGGTGCGTCTGCCATGGCGGCCGGAGCGCCGATGGCCAGGCTCAGCACGGCGGCGGCCAAGGTACGCATCAGCGGTTGCGGGCGGATCGTCATGCGGGTACTTCCTCGCTTACGGCTACATATTTGGAAACAATGGTAAACGAAATCGTTTCTCAAGTGGCCGGGTGACGAGAAATTCATGGTCAGACCATGGTGCAAGAGTCTGAAGGTGTCAGGTATTTCACTAGCCGGAAGGCCTGTGATGATTCTGTGGGAGCGGGCGCGCCCGCGAAGAGGCCGGCACAGGTTTGTACCTATGACCGAAAAGAGGAGGGATACAAAAATCGCAGGCAAGAAAAAACCCACTAGCAAGCTAGTGGGTTTTTGTATGGTGCCCAGGAGAAGACTCGAACTTCCACGACCGTTAAGTCACTGATACCTGAAACCAGCGCGTCTACCAATTCCGCCACCTGGGCAAAGCTTTACATCATCTGGAGAAGGCGACTATCGTTCGCTTTCACACAGTAGTAACAGATCCTTGGTCATCTGTTACTTGAAAATATTTGGTGCCCAGGAGAAGACTCGAACTTCCACGGCCGTTAAGCCACTGATACCTGAAACCAGCGCGTCTACCAATTCCGCCACCTGGGCACACATTCGAGATTACTTGATGCTTTACAGCGCCGCTCATCTCTACTACAACTTCGGGGTTGTCCGTCGTTGTGGTGCGCACTATACGGACGGTCCGGGGGGCTGTAAACCCCCCAAGCAAAAAAAATTTCAAAAAATTCAACTTGTTGATTCCGCAGGCCTATTCGTCCTCGCCAGACACGCCGGTGGGGCTGTCCAAGGCTGACATTTCCGGTTTCAATACGCCTATGCCAGAATTCCTATCTATATACCCCAAGGTGAACCCCTTCTGATGGCCGATTGGCAATCCCTCGATCCCGAGGCCGCTCGCGAAGCGGAAAAATACGACAACCCTATTCCCAGCCGTGAGCTGATCCTGCAGCGCCTCGCCGACCGTGGCGAACCGGCCGCACGCGAGGAGCTGGCGGCCGAGTTCGGTCTGTACGACGAAGATCAGATCGAAGCCCTGCGCCGCCGCCTGCGTGCAATGGAGCGCGATGGCCAGCTTATCTATACCCGGCGCGGCACTTATGCCCCGGTAGACAAGCTGGACCTGATCTGCGGCCGCGTCTCCGGTCACCGCGACGGCTTCGGCTTCCTTATTCCGGACGACGGCAGCGAAGATCTGTTCCTCAGCCCGTCGCAAATGCGCCTGGTGTTCGACGGTGACCGCGGCCTGGCCCGCGTCTCTGGCGTCGACCGCCGTGGCCGCCGTGAAGGCGTGCTGGTCGAAATCATCTCCCGCGCCCACGAAAGCGTGGTCGGCCGTTACTTCGAAGAAGGCGGTATCGGCTACGTGACCCCGGACAACCCGAAGATCCAGCAGGAAGTGCTGGTCACTGCCGGGCGCAACGGCGGTGCCAAGATCGGCCAGTTCGTCGAGATCAAGATCACCCACTGGCCGACCCCGCGCTTCCAGCCGCAAGGCGATGTGGTCGAGGTCATCGGCAACTACATGGCGCCGGGCATGGAAATCGACGTTGCCCTGCGCAGCTACGATATCCCGCACGTCTGGCCCAAAGACGTGATCAAGGAAGCGCGCAAGTTCCGCTCCGAAGTCGAAGAGAAGGACAAGGAGAAGCGCGTCGACCTGCGCCACCTGCCGTTCGTCACCATCGACGGCGAGGACGCCCGCGACTTCGACGATGCCGTCTATTGCGAGCCGCTGGGCAAGCTGCGCCTGTTCTCCGGTGGCTGGCGCCTGTATGTGGCCATTGCCGACGTGTCCAGCTATGTGCGCCTGGGTTCGGCCCTGGACGTCGAGGCCCAGCAGCGCGGCAACTCGGTGTACTTCCCCGAGCGCGTGGTACCGATGCTCCCCGAAGAGCTGTCCAACGGCCTGTGCTCGCTGAACCCGCATGTCGATCGCCTGGCGATGGTCTGCGAAATGACCATGAACAAAGCCGGCCAGATGGTCGACTACCAGTTCTACGAAGGCGTCATCCACTCCCACGCCCGCCTCACCTACAACAAGGTCAGCAGCATGCTCGAGCACTCCCGCACCCGTGAGGGCAAGGCGCTGCGCGAGGAGTACAAGGCAGTCGTGCCGGACCTGAAGAACCTGTACAACCTGTACAAGGTGCTGGTGGAGGCCCGTCACACCCGTGGCGCGATCGACTTCGAGACCCAGGAAACCCGCATCATCTTCGGTGACGAGCGCAAGATCGCGGAAATCCGCCCGACCGTGCGCAACGACGCCCACAAGCTGATCGAAGAATGCATGCTGGCGGCCAACGTGGCCACCGCCGAATTCCTGCAGAAGCATGGCGTGCCGGCCCTGTACCGCGTGCACGACGGCCCGCCGCCGGAGCGTCTGGAAAAGCTGCGCGCCTTCCTGGGCGAACTGGGCCTGACCCTGCACAAGGGCAAGGACCCGTCGCCGAAGGATTACCAGGCACTGCTGGCGAGCATCGCCGGGCGCCCGGACTTCCACCTGATCCAGACCGTGATGCTGCGTTCGTTGAGCCAGGCGGTGTACAGCACCGACAACAACGGCCACTTCGGCCTGAACTACGAGGCGTACACCCACTTCACCTCGCCGATCCGTCGCTACCCTGACCTGCTGGTGCACCGCGCCATCCGCAGCATCATCCGTTCCAGGGTCGAAACCCCGCACGTCAAGCGTGCCGGCGCCATGAGCATCCCCAAGGCGCGCATCTACCCGTACGACGAGAACACCCTCGAGCAGCTCGGCGAGCAGTGCTCGATGACCGAACGCCGGGCCGATGAAGCCACCCGTGACGTGGTCAACTGGCTCAAGTGCGAGTTCATGAAGGACCGCGTGGGCGAGACCTTCCCGGGTGTGATCACCGCGGTGACTGGTTTCGGCCTGTTCGTCGAGCTGACCGATATCTATGTGGAAGGCCTGGTGCACGTCAGTGCGCTGCCGGGCGACTACTACCACTTCGACCCGGTGCACCACCGCCTGTCTGGCGAGCGTACCGGTCGCAGCTTCCGCCTGGGCGACACGATCGAGGTCAAGGTCATGCGCGTCGACCTGGACGAACGCAAGATCGACTTCGAAGTGTCGGAAAAGACCCTCGCCGCCCCGATCGGCCGCAAGCAGCGTGGTGCCGCACCGGCTGCCGGCCAGGCCGAGCAGGCCCCGGTCGAGGCCAAGGCCACGCCGAAGCCGCGCAGCCGCAAGAGCGAGACCGCCGAGGCGTACTTCCCGAAAGACGCTGTGCAGCGTAACGCCGAAGTGCGCAAGAGCCGCGAAATGAAGAAGGCGCTGATGAGCGAGGCGCGCAGTGGCGGCCATGCCAGCAGCAAGTCGGAAAAGGGTGGCAAGGCCTCCGGCAAGCCGACCAAGCACCGTAAAGGCCCGTCGAAGTCCGGCGCGCCACGCAAGAGCAAGAGCAAGTCATGAGTCAGCTGGAAAAGATCTACGGCGTGCACGCCGTGCAGGCATTGCTGCAGCACCACCCGAAGCGGGTCAAGCAGATCTGGCTGTCGGAAGGGCGCAGCGAGCCGCGCCTGCAGGCGCTGCTGGCGTTGGCCGCGGAAAATCGCGTGGCGGTCGGCCAGGCCGAACGTCGTGAGATGGACGCCTGGGTAGAAGGCGTGCACCAGGGTGTGGTCGCCGAGGTGAGCCCGAGCCAGGTCTGGGGCGAATTGATGCTCGAGGAATTGCTCGAACGCACCGAAACACCACCGCTGATCCTTGTGCTGGACGGTGTGACCGACCCGCACAACCTTGGCGCCTGCCTGCGTACCGCCGATGCCGCCGGCGCCACGGCAGTGGTGGTGCCCAAGGACAAGTCCGCAACCCTGACGCCGGTCGTGCGCAAGGTGGCCTGCGGCGCGGCGGAGGTGATCCCGCTGGTGGCGGTGACCAACCTGGCGCGTACCCTGGAAAAACTGCAGCAGCGTGGCCTGTGGGTGGTAGGTACCGCCGGCGAGGCCGAGCAGGAGATCTACCAGCAGGACCTGACCGGGCCGTTGGTGATGATCATGGGCGCGGAAGGCAAGGGCATGCGCCGGTTGACCCGCGAGCATTGCGATTTCCTGGTTAAGTTGCCGATGGGCGGTAGTGTCAGCAGCCTGAACGTGTCGGTGGCGACTGGCGTGTGCCTGTTCGAGGCTGTGCGTCAGCGTCAGGCCAAGCGCTGATCTTCGGCCTGTACCGGCCTCTTCGCGGGTAAACCCGCTCCCACAGGGATCGCACAAGGCCTAAGCCCTGTGGGGTATCTGTGGGAGCGGGTTTACCCGCGAAAGGGCCGGCAGTCTGTAATGTGTTTCAGGCTGTTCAAATATTCACCAATCACCTTGCTTGTACGCCTCGCCTTGTCTACAATTGCGCCCCTTGCCGAGCTGGCAGGCGCGCATGTGCCTCCCCTCCGTGCAAGACATACAGTGTCATTCACTCCTTGTCTGACCAGATTCGCTGGCAGACTACTAACCCGTAAGGAGCATTCATGCGTCATTACGAAATCATCTTCCTGGTTCACCCGGACCAGAGCGAGCAAGTCGGCGGCATGGTTGAGCGTTACACCAAGCTGATCGAAGAAGATGGTGGCAAGATCCACCGCCTGGAAGACTGGGGCCGTCGTCAACTGGCCTACGCAATCAACAATGTTCACAAGGCTCACTACGTGATGCTGAACGTTGAGTGCACCGGCAAGGCCCTGGCCGAGCTGGAAGACAACTTCCGCTACAACGATGCCGTTATCCGTAACCTGGTCATCCGTCGTGACGAAGCCGTTACCGGTCAGTCCGAGATGCTGAAGGCTGAAGAAAACCGCAGCGAGCGCCGTGAGCGTCGTGAGCGTCCTGAGCATGCTGAATCCGCCGACGGCGACGACAGCAACGACAGCGACTCCAGCGATAACGCTGACGAGTAATCCACGGACCTTTAGAGGAGCCTATTAAATGGCACGTTTCTTCCGTCGTCGTAAATTCTGCCGCTTCACTGCTGAAGACGTGAAAGAGATCGACTTCAAAGATCTCAACACCCTGAAAGCTTACGTATCCGAAACCGGCAAGATCGTTCCAAGCCGTATCACCGGTACCAAAGCTCGTTATCAGCGTCAGCTGGCTACCGCTATCAAGCGCGCCCGCTTCCTGGCCCTGCTGCCCTACACCGACAGCCACGGCCGCTGAGACCGGGTCGTCGACAAGCAGTAAGGGATTAGCATGCGAGCGTTAGCAAGTTTCATCATGCGCGGTCGTGTGCAGGCCACCCTGGTGGTGGTCATCAGCGCGGTACTGCCGCTGCTGTTCTGGTTGAGTGCCGCTGCCGGCAGCCTTGTGCTGCTGCGGCGTGGGTTCAAGGATGCTACAACGGTCATCGCCGGCGGCCTGCTGGCCGGGCTGGCCGTGTGGGTCATGGGCGATCCCATCACCTTTCTGGTGATCGCGGGTGCCCTGGGCTTGGCTGCGCTATTGCGCGCCGAGCATCCCTGGAGCCGGGTGTTGCTGGTCAGTGCCGTGTTCGCCGTGGCTTTCAGCCTCGTGCTCGATCTGGCGCTGGCGCAAACCTTCGATGTACTGGCCAAGGCCTTTGCCGAAGCCATGCCGAAAATCGAGGGGCAGCCGGTGCTCTCCGGTGAGCTGATCCGCCCTGTGCTGGTCGCTTCCACAGCAGTGACGGTGCAATTGTTCAGTGTGCTGGCCCTGGTGCTGGCGCGCTACTGGCAGGCAGCGTTGTACAACCCTGGAGGCTTCGGTCGCGAGTTTCGCGCCCTGAAGTTGCCGAAACAGACCATGGCGGTCTTGGTGGCAGTGATGGTGGTGGCCCCGTTCATCGGGCCGCAGTTCATCGTCCTGGCATCGGCCTCGAGCCTGGTACTGGTACTGGCCGGCATCGCCTTGATGCATGGGCTGGTGGCACAGGGTCGACTGGCCGGGTTCTGGCTGGTGGGCATGTACGTGACGCTGCCGCTGATCATGCAGCTGATTTATCCGTTGCTGGTGGTTCTGGCCATTGTCGACAGCCTGATTGATTTTCGCGGTCGCAAGTCCCCCAAGGGGAATGACTCCGCGAACGGTGAAGGTTAAAAGTTAAGAGGTTTTACCAAATGGAACTGATCCTGCTGGAAAAAGTCGCTAACCTGGGCAACCTGGGCGACAAAGTAAAAGTTAAGGCTGGTTACGGCCGTAACTTCCTGCTGCCATTCGGCAAGGCCACCGTTGCCAACGCCGCCAACCTGGCTGCGTTCGAAGAGCGTCGCGCCGAGCTGGAAAAAGCAGCTGCTGACAAGAAAGCTTCGGCTGAAAGCCGCGCTGCCCAACTGGCCGAGCTGGAAGTGACCATCACTGCCACCGCTGGCGATGAAGGCAAGCTGTTCGGTTCGATCGGCACCCACGACATCGCTGACGCCCTGACCGCCTCTGGCGTTGAAGTGGCCAAGGCTGAAGTTCGTCTGCCGAACGGCACCATCCGTCAGGTTGGCGAATACGACGTAGCCGTGCACCTGCACAGCGACGTTGAAGCCACCGTACGCGTGGTCGTCGTAGCTGCCTAAGCTGCGCTGACTGTCTGGCTCCTTGTGGGGCAGGCGGTTAACATCGGGCACGGTCCTGTTTTCGACAGGCCGTGCCCTTTGTCTTTTTCATCCTCCAGAATTCTTTCGTGGCCATGAACGAGATCACCACTTCCGAACAGCTTGACCTGCAAACCGCAGCCCTGAAGGTGCCGCCGCATTCCATCGAGGCCGAACAGGCCGTGCTCGGTGGCCTGATGCTGGACAACAACGCCTGGGAGCGGGTGCTGGACCAGGTATCGGATGGCGACTTCTACCGGCATGACCACCGCCTGATCTTCCGTGCCGTGCACAAGTTGGCCGACGCCAACCAGCCATTCGACGTGGTGACCCTGCACGAGCAGTTGGACAAGGAAGGCCTTTCTTCGCAAGTCGGTGGGTTGGCTTACCTGGCCGAGCTGGCCAAGAACACCCCGTCGGTAGCCAACATCAAGGCCTATGCCGCGATCATTCGCGAGCGCGCCACCCTGCGCCAGCTGATCAGCATCAGTACCGATATCGCCGACAACGCGTTCAACCCGCAAGGGCGCAACGCCGAAGAGATTCTCGACGACGCCGAGCGGCAGATCTTCCAGATCGCCGAGGCCCGCCCGAAAACCGGCGGCCCGGTGGGGGTCAACGAACTGTTGACCATGGCCATCGACCGCATCGACACGCTGTTCAACTCCGACAGTGACATCACCGGCGTATCCACCGGCTTCACCGACCTCGACGAGAAGACCAGCGGCCTGCAGCCAGCCGACCTGATCATCGTCGCCGGCCGACCGTCGATGGGTAAGACCACTTTCGCCATGAACCTGGTGGAAAACGCCGTACTGCGTACCGACAAGGCGGTACTGGTGTTCTCCCTCGAGATGCCAGGTGAATCGCTGATCATGCGTATGCTCTCGTCCCTGGGCCGTATCGACCAGACCAAGGTGCGTTCCGGCCAGCTGGACGACGACGACTGGCCGCGCCTGACCTCGGCGGTGAACCTGCTCAACGACCGCAAGCTGTTCATCGACGATACCGCCGGCATCAGCCCCTCGGAAATGCGCGCCCGTACCCGCCGCCTGGCTCGTGAGCACGGCGAAATCGCCATGATCATGGTCGACTACCTGCAGCTGATGCAGATCCCGGGTTCGGCCGGCGACAACCGGACCAACGAAATTTCCGAGATCTCCCGCTCGCTCAAGGCCCTGGCCAAGGAATTCAACTGCCCGGTCATCGCCCTGTCGCAGCTGAACCGCTCTCTGGAACAGCGCCCGAACAAACGCCCGGTGAACTCCGACTTGCGTGAATCCGGTGCGATCGAGCAGGACGCCGACGTGATCATGTTCGTGTACCGCGACGAGGTGTACCACCCCGAGACTGAGCACAAGGGCGTGGCGGAAATCATCATCGGTAAACAGCGTAACGGCCCGATCGGCTTCGTGCGCCTGGCGTTCATCGGCAAGTACACCCGCTTCGAGAACCTTGCACCGGGCATGTACAACTTCGACGACGACGAATAAGCCACCGGCCTCATCGCCGGCAAGCCATGAATCCGACAACCATCGTCGGATTTGGTCAAAATTTGTGCTATCCTCCGCGCCCGCGATTTCCCTGCACACCAGAACCGGTCACTGACATGCAAGCAGCCAAACCACTCTACGACTATCCCAAGTACTGGGCCGAATGCTTCGGGCCAGCACCTTTCCTGCCGATGAGCAGGGAGGAGATGGATCTGCTCGGCTGGGATTCCTGCGACATCATCATCGTGACCGGTGATGCCTACGTCGACCACCCGTCGTTCGGCATGGCCATCATCGGCCGCCTGCTGGAGGCACAGGGCTTCCGCGTAGGCATCATCGCCCAGCCGAACTGGCAGTCGAAAGACGACTTCATGAAGCTCGGCGAGCCGAACCTGTTCTTCGGTGTGGCCGCGGGCAACATGGACTCGATGATCAACCGCTACACCGCGGACAAGAAGATCCGTTCTGACGACGCCTACACCCCTGGTGGCCTGGCCGGCAAGCGTCCGGACCGTGCCAGCCTGGTGTACAGCCAGCGTTGCAAGGAAGCCTACAAGCACGTGCCGATCGTACTGGGCGGCATCGAGGCTTCGCTGCGCCGCATCGCCCACTACGACTACTGGCAGGACAAGGTCCGTCACTCGATCCTGATCGACGCCAGCGCCGACATCCTGCTGTTCGGCAACGCCGAGCGCGCGGTGGTCGAGGTGGCCCAGCGCCTGTCCAACGGCGAGAAGATCGAGACCATCACCGATGTGCGCGGCACTGCTTTCGTGCGTCGTGACACGCCTCAGGGCTGGTACGAGATCGATTCGACCCGCATCGACCGCCCGGGTCGCGTCGACAAGATCATCAACCCGTACGTGAATACCCAGGACACCCAGGCCTGTGCCATCGAGCAGGCCAAGGGCGACCAGGAGGACCCGAACGAAGCCAAGGTCGTGCAGATTCTCGACAGCCCGAGCATGACCCGGGAAAAGTCGGTGATCCGCCTGCCGTCGTTCGAGAAGGTGCGTAACGACCCGGTACTCTATGCCCATGCCAACCGGGTGCTGCACCTGGAGACCAACCCGGGCAACGCCCGCGCCCTGGTGCAGAAGCATGGCGAAGTGGATGTGTGGTTCAACCCGCCACCCATCCCCATGAGCACCGAGGAAATGGACTACGTGTTCGGCATGCCCTATGCCCGTGTGCCGCACCCGGCCTACGGCAAGGAGCGCATCCCGGCCTACGAGATGATCCGCTTCTCGGTGAACATCATGCGTGGCTGCTTCGGTGGCTGCACCTTCTGCTCGATCACCGAGCACGAAGGCCGCATCATCCAGAACCGCTCGCACGAGTCGATCCTGCACGAAATCGAAGAGATGCGTGACAAGGTGCCGGGCTTCACCGGCGTGGTCTCCGACCTTGGCGGCCCGACTGCCAACATGTACCGCATCGCCTGCAAGAGCCATGACATCGAGAAGCACTGCCGCAAGCCGTCGTGCGTATTCCCGGGCATCTGCGAAAACCTCAACACCGACCACAGCTCGCTGATCGAGCTGTACCGCAAGGCTCGTGCCCTGCCGGGTGTGAAGAAGATCCTGATTGCCTCTGGCCTGCGTTATGACCTGGCGGTGGAGTCGCCGGAGTACGTCAAGGAGCTGGTCACCCACCATGTCGGCGGTTACCTGAAGATTGCCCCGGAGCACACCGAGCGTGGCCCGTTGGACAAGATGATGAAGCCGGGCATCGGCACCTATGACCGCTTCAAGCGCATGTTCGAGAAGTTCTCGAAAGAGGCGGGCAAGGAGCAGTATCTGATCCCGTACTTCATCGCCGCGCACCCGGGCACCACCGACGAAGACATGATGAACCTGGCCCTGTGGCTGAAGGGCAACGGCTTCCGTGCCGACCAGGTGCAGGCGTTTTACCCGTCGCCGATGGCTTCGGCCACGGCCATGTACCACTCGGGCAAGAACCCGCTGCGCAAGGTGACCTACAAGAGCGAAGGTGTGGAGATCGTCAAGAGCGAGGAGCAGCGTCGTCTGCACAAGGCGTTCTTGCGTTACCACGATCCGAAGGGCTGGCCGATGCTGCGTGAGGCGCTGCAGCGCATGGGCCGTGCCGACCTGATCGGGCCGGGCAAGCACCAGCTGATCCCGCTGCACCAGCCGCAGACCGATACCTACCAGAGTGCTCGCCGCAAGAACTCGACCCCGGCGGGTAGCCACAAGGTGGGCAAGGAGCAGAAGGTCCTTACCCAGCACACCGGCCTGCCGCCGCGTGGCAGTGATGGCAGCAAACCGTGGGACAAGCGTGAAAAAGCCAAGGCCGAAGCGTTTGCGCGTAACCAGCAGGCGGCCAAGGAGCGCAAGGAAGCGGCCAAGGGTGGCAAAGGCAACAAGAAGCCGCGCCAGCCGGTCATTCCGCGCTAACTGATCCATATCGGGACCGCTTTGCGGTCCTTTCGCGACACAAGGCCGCTCCCACATCGATCGGCGTACGAAGTGCTGTTGTGGGAGCGGCCTTGTGTCGCGAAAGGGCTGCAAAGCAGCCCCGAAATCTGGAAATCAGTCAGGCTTCTTGTCGACCCACTTCGGCGCCACAGGCGCAACAAAGCTGTCCATCCCGTCCAGCAGCTCATCGGGCTGCTGCCCCAGCAGCAACATCGCCCGATGCTGCGGCCGCACGAAGCCTTCTTCGACGATATGGTCGAGGAACCCGCCCAGCTTCTCGTAGAAACCGTTCACATCCAGCAGCCCCAGCGGCTTGGCGTGATAGCCCAATTGCCCCCAGGTCCATACCTCGAACAACTCCTCCAGCGTACCCAGCCCACCGGGCAGGGCGATAAAGGCGTCGCTCAGTTCGGCCATGCGTGCCTTGCGCGCGTGCATGCCGTCGACCACTTCCAGGCGGCTGAGGCCCTTGTGGCCGATTTCGGCATTCATCAGGCTCTCGGGGATGATTCCGATCACTTCGCCACCGGCCGCCATGGCCGCGTCAGCGACGGTGCCCATCAGGCCAACTGCGCCGCCGCCATAGACCAGGGTCAGGCCGCGACGGGCTATCGCCTGGCCCAGCGCGATGGCCGCTTCACGGTAAGCGGGGTTGGCACCAATGCTGGCGCCGCAGAACACACAAACGGAACGTACGGGCATTGCTCATCTCCGGTCACTCAGGCTGACAGGGTAAGGCCCATGTCCTACAGTTCCAAGGCTGGTTTCACTCCGGTCGGGAGAATTCGCAGATGGCGCCGGTCGCTCCATGGGCGTAGGCCGCCAGCAGGCTGTTCATCAGGCTACCAAGGGTCATTTCGTATTGCTCCTAAATGAGAGGTTGTCCCATCGTCCAATAAAAGGGCATGATGTGCCCTTGAATTGGTTGTATACAATCCATTGAACAATTCTACTGGCTGGCCTCTTGACAGCCCCTTGACCCATATCAGCAAGGGGCTGAACGGTTTCAGGCAGTCTCGCAATTGATAAAACCCTGCCAAGGAGATTCATGATGTTTGCGAAAGCTGTAGCGGTATCCCTGCTGACCCTCGCCAGCGCTTCTGTCTTCGCAGCCGAGTGCTCGGTGACTGTCGACTCCACCGACCAGATGTCCTACAACACCAAGGAAATCACCGTCGACAAGAGCTGCAAGGAATTCACCGTCAAACTGACCCACTCCGGCAACCTGCCGAAGAACGTCATGGGCCACAACCTGGTGATCAGCAAGACTGCCGACATGCAGGGCATTGCCACCGAAGGCATGAGCCAGGGTCTGGAAAAGGACTACATCAAGGCTGACAACGCCGCGATCATCGCCCACACCAAGATGATTGGTGCTCCTGAGAAGGAGACCGAGGTGAAGTTCGATGCTACCAAGCTGGAAGCCGGTGGCGACTACAGCTTCTTCTGCACCTTCCCGGGCCACATCTCGATGATGAAGGGCAAGGTCGTCGTCAAGTAATCAAAAGCTGACGGTGAACCCTGTGGGAGCGGGTTCATCGGGACGCCGAACCGCCGCGAATGCAATGGTGAGCCCACCGACATATTCGCGGCGGTTCGGCGCCCCGATGAACCCGCTCCCACAGGTCTTTCTACAGCCTGATCAAGGGGCGAACGGCAGTTCGCGCTTGTGCTGGGTCTTGCGGTAGGTAGCGACGATGATATCGAACGCTTCCTGGTCAACCGGCTGCCCATGCAGGAAGGCATCGATCTGCTGGTAGGTCACGCCATGGGAGGCTTCGTCCGGCTTGCCCGGTGCCAGGTCTTCCAGGTCCGCAGTCGGCACCTTCTCCACCAGTGACTCCGGCGCACCGAAGCTGCGCGCAATCGCCCGCACCTGGTTCTTCACCAGCCCGCTCAGCGGCGCCAGATCGCAGGCACCATCACCGAACTTGGTAAAGAAGCCCATCACCGCCTCGGCGGCGTGGTCGGTACCGATCACCAGGCCCGCGCGGGCACCGGCGATGGTGTACTGGGCGACCATGCGGGTACGCGCCTTGACGTTGCCGACCACGAAGTCCACCAGCGTCGGCGAGCCGTTCTTCAACTCCACCACTTCAGCCGCAAGCGCCCGTACTGCCGGGGCGATATCTACGGTGTGCACTTCGTCGGCCTTGATCACTTCCAGGCACGCCTGGGCGTCATGCTCGTCATGCTGGACCTGGTAAGGCAGGCGCACGGCGATGAAGGTGTAGGCCTTGTCGCCGGTTTCGGCGCGCAGCTCGTTGATGGCGCGTTGGGCGAGCAGGGCGGCGGTCAGCGAGTCGACGCCGCCGCTGATGCCCAGCACCAGGGTCTTGAGCCGGGCGTTGGCCAGGCAATCCTTGATGAACGCCACGCGCCGGGCCACTTCGGCCTCGAGCGCGGCGGCGTCGGCGAACGGCGGCTGTACCTTCAGCGCCTGGGCAATCTCTTGCTGAACCGCTTGCATGGGTTACTCCTTGCTGGGGACTTTGAATACATGGCGCATATAGGCGACGAAGTTCTCGTCGCGGCATTGGGTCTTGGCGGCTTCGTCCGAAATCTTCGCTACCGGCGCGCCGTTGCAGTCGGTCATTTTAAGCACGATGCTCATCGGGGCCACACCCGGGATGTCGCAAGTCAGGTTGGTGCCGATGCCAAAGCTGACGTTGATGCGACCGCGCAGGGCTCGGAAGATTTCCAGCGAGCGGGTCAGGTTGAGACCGTCGGAAAACACCAGGGTCTTGGTCATCGGGTCGATACCCAGTTTCTGGTAATGGGCAATGGCTTTTTCCGCCCATGCCACCGGTTCGCCCGAGTCGTGGCGCAGGCCGTCGAACAGCTTGGCGAAGTACAGGTCGAAATCGCCGAGGAAGGCATCCATGGTGATGCAGTCGGTCAGGGCGATACCGAGCAGGCCGCGGTACTCGCGCACCCAGCAGTCCAGCGCGGCGATCTGGCTGTCGATCAGTCGCGGGCCGAGTTGCTGGTGGGCCATGATCCATTCATGAGCCATGGTACCCAGCGGCTTGATATCCAGTTTCCATGCCAGGTCGACGTTGCTGGTACCGACGAAGCGGCCCGGGAAATCGTCGCGCAGCACGCGCACCACTTCTTCCTGCACACGGCTGGAAAAACGCCGGCGGGTGCCGAAGTCGGCCACTTGCAGTTCGGCCAGTTCCTCTTCGTTGGCATGCGCGCGCAGCCAGTCGAACTTGCGGTATAGCTGGTCGCGGGCCTCGGCCAGGCGCATGCGCGGGTGCAGATGGCGGTTGCGCACTTCGCTGATGATCGCCAGCAGCGGCACTTCGAACAGGATCACATGCAGCCACGGGCCTTTCAGGCGCAGGAACAGCTGGTCGTTTTCTATCCCCAGGCGTACGTAGCGCAGGTTGAAGCGGAACAGGCGCAGAAAGCGCAGGAAATCTGGCTTGAGAAAGCTGATGCGTTCGAGAAAGGCCAGCTGGCCGTCATCCAGGGTGAGGTCGCTGAGCAGTTCGAGCTGGTTGCGGATCTCGCCGAGGTAGGGGCGCAGGTCCTCGCCGTTGCGGCAGCGGAATTCCCATTCGACGTCGGCGTCCGGGTAGTTGTGCAGCACGCCCTGCATCATGGTGAGTTTGTAGAAGTCGGTGTCGAGCAGGTTGTGCACGATGCGCTCGGCGAATGCGCTCTCGCTCATCAATGGGGCTCCGGAAGCGGCGAATGGCGGACATTGTGCCAGCCTTTTCGGCCTTGTTGTGTCTGGGCTGGCCTCTTCGCGGGTGAACCCGCTCCCACAGGGCCGCGTATCTGCCAAAACAGAGGTGTTTTTTCGCGCACCAGCTAGCCTTGAAACGGTGCCGCCTGTAGCAGTCGCGCACCAGCTGTGTGCAGTTCGGTGACGTCCGCTGTTACAGGGCGGTTGCACGTAAACACTTGCCAGGGTTGCAATGATGGCACTCGACGGTTGCTCCTTGTCTGTACGTGTGGTGGCGCCTGCCGCGTGGCAGACGGTTGCACGCTCAATAAAGAAAAGGCCGTCGGTCGCCTGCAGGCAACCTGCGCAGTGTGTTTTGCCGGAAGACAAAACCTATGGCACGGCCCTTGCTCTGAGCACAGGGCTGAGAAGTTGTAGTGCCAACCAAAAAAACTCTAGGAGCACCACCTCATGTCGCAGACGTTTTACAAGAAAGGTTTCCTGGCTCTGGCCGTAGCTACGGCACTGGGTGTTTCTTCGTATGTTCAGGCCGACGTCAAGATCGGTGTAGCGGGCCCGATGACTGGGGCTAACGCAGCGTTTGGCGAGCAGTACATGAAAGGTGCGCAGGCAGCGGCCGACAAGATCAACGCCGCCGGTGGCGTGAATGGCGAGAAAATCGTACTGGTCAAGGGCGATGACGCCTGCGAGCCGAAACAGGCCGTGGCCGTGGCCAACCGCCTGGTCGACCAGGACAAGGTGATCGGCGTGGTCGGCCACTTCTGTTCCTCCAACACCATCCCGGCCTCCGAGGTGTATGACGAGGCTGGCGTCATCGCCATCACCCCGGGCTCCACCAACCCACAGGTCACCGAGCGCGGCCTGGGCGCCATGTTCCGCATGTGCGGTCGTGACGACCAGCAGGGCATCGTCGCCGGCGACTACATCGTCGACGTACTCAAGGGCAAGAAAGTCGCGGTGCTGCACGACAAGGACACCTACGGCCAAGGCCTGGCCGACGCGACCAAGGCACAGCTGGAAAAACGCGGCGTCAAGCCGGTGCTGTACGAAGGCCTGACCCGCGGCGAGAAGGACTTCAGTGCCGTGGTCACCAAGATCCGTTCCACCGGTGCCGACGTTGTCTACTTCGGCGGCCTGCACCCGGAAGCCGGCCCGCTGGTACGCCAGCTGCGCGAGCAGGGCCTGAAGGACGTCAAGTTCATGTCCGATGACGGCATCGTCACCGACGAACTGGTGTCCACCGCTGGCGGCGCGCAATACGTCGATGGCGTGTACATGACCTTCGGCGCCGACCCGCGCCTGCTGCCGGACAGCAAGGCGGTGGTGGAGGAGTTCCGCAAGGCCGGTACCGAACCTGAAGGCTACACCCTGTACGCCTACGCCTCGCTGCAGGCCCTGGCTGCCGCGTTCAACGGCGCCAAGTCGAACAAGGGCGAAGACGCTGCCAAGTGGCTCAAGGCCAACCCGGTGAAGACCGTCATGGGCGAGAAAAAGTGGGACTCGAAGGGTGACCTGACCGTGTCCGACTACGTGGTCTACCAGTGGGATGCCCAAGGCAAGTACCACCAGCTGGAAAAACAAAAATAACAACGGCCCACGGCCCGGGCGCGTCAGCCCCCGGGCCAAAGCCCCGCGGTACCTGTCTTTATCCGTAGATCTGCACAGTACTGCGCTGCGAGGGCCGCCTGTTCCAGGCCCGCCGTGGTCGGCGCTCGTGCAATCTCAATCAGGTGAGATTGCGTTATGGATGGTATTTTCCTGCAGCAACTGGTCAACGGCCTGACCCTCGGGTCGGTCTATGGCCTGATCGCCATCGGCTACACAATGGTCTATGGCATCATCGGCATGATCAACTTCGCGCACGGCGAGGTGTACATGATTTCCGCGTACCTCGCGGCGATCAGCCTGGCATTGCTGGCTTATTTCGGTATCGAGTCGTTCCCCCTGTTGATGCTGGGCACCCTGTTGTTCACCATCGTCGTCACCGGCGTGTACGGCTTCACCATCGAACGCATCGCCTACAAACCCCTGCGCAACTCCACCCGCCTGGCACCACTGATCAGTGCCATCGGCATCTCGCTGATCCTGCAGAACTACGCGCAGATCAGCCAGGGCGCCCGCCAGCAAGGCGTGCCAACCCTGCTGGAAGGCGCCTGGCGTGTCGAAGTGGGCACCGGCTTCGTGCAACTTACCTACACCAAGATCTTCATCCTGGTGGCAGCCTTCGTTGGCATGGGCCTGCTCACCTATGTGATCAAGTACACCAAGCTCGGCCGCATGTGCCGTGCCACCCAGCAAGACCGCAAGATGGCCTCGATCCTGGGCATCAACACCGACCGGGTGATTTCCTACGTGTTCGTCATCGGTGCGGTTATGGCTGCCCTGGCCGGCGTGCTGATCACCATGAACTACGGCACCTTCGACTTCTACGCCGGCTTCATCATCGGCATCAAGGCGTTTACCGCCGCGGTGCTCGGCGGTATCGGCTCGCTGCCTGGCGCCATGCTCGGCGGGATCATCCTGGGCATTTCCGAGTCGCTGTTCTCTGGCCTGATCAACTCCGACTACAAGGACGTGTTCAGCTTCTCGCTGCTGGTGATGATCCTTATCTTCCGCCCACAAGGCCTGCTGGGTCGCCCGCTCGTGGCTAAGGTGTGAACATGTCCATTGCCAAAACTGCCTCTGTTCCTGAAAGCAAAAGTTTCGATATCAAACGCAGCCTGCTGGAGACCATCGTCGCCGGCCTGCTGGCACTCATCGTGTTCGGCCCTGTCGTTGGCGTGGTGCTCGACGGCTACACCTTCAACGCCGAGCCGCGGCGTGTGGCCTGGCTGGTTGGCGGGGTGATGCTGGGCCGCTTCCTGCTCAGCCTGTACCTGCAGACAGCCGCCGGCTCGCGCATGCTCCAGGGCTTCGAAAGCGGTGGCTCGGGCGTGCATGTGCGCGCGCCGAACTACGTATCGCGGCTGCGCTATATCATCCCGGCGCTGGTGGTGATCGCCATCGTCTTCCCGATTTTCGCCAACAAGTACCTGCTGACCGTCGTCATCCTCGGCCTGATCTACGTGCTGCTGGGCCTGGGGCTGAACATCGTGGTCGGCCTGGCCGGCCTTCTCGACCTGGGCTACGTGGCGTTTTATGCCATCGGCGCGTACGGCCTGGCGCTGGGTTACCAGTACCTTGGCCTGGGCTTCTGGAGCGTGCTGCCACTGGCGGCCATAGCTGCGGCGCTGGCGGGGTGCATACTCGGTTTCCCGGTGTTGCGGATGCACGGCGACTACCTGGCGATCGTGACCCTGGGCTTCGGCGAGATTATCCGCCTGGTGCTGAACAACTGGTTGTCGTTCACCGGCGGCCCCAACGGCATGCCGGCACCGGCGCCGACCTTCTTCGGCCTGGAGTTCGGCCGTAGGGCCAAGGACGGTGGGGTACCGATCCACGAGTTCTTCGGCTTCGATTACAACGCCAACCTCAAGTTTGTGTTCATCTACGCGGTGCTGTTCATCGTCGTGCTTGCAGTGCTCTACATCAAGCATCGCCTGACCCGCATGCCGGTCGGCCGTGCCTGGGAAGCGCTACGCGAAGACGAGATCGCCTGCCGCTCGATGGGCCTGAACCACGTACTGGTCAAGCTCTCGGCGTTTACCCTGGGTGCCTCCACCGCCGGCTTGGCCGGGGTGTTCTTTGCCACCTATCAGGGCTTCGTCAACCCGTCGTCGTTCACCTTCTTCGAGTCGGCGCTGATCCTCGCCATCGTCGTGCTCGGTGGTATGGGCTCGACCGTAGGCGTGGTGATCGCCGCCTTCGTGCTGACCGTGGCACCCGAGCTGCTGCGCAGCTTCTCCGAATACCGCGTGCTGCTGTTCGGTGTGTTGATGGTGCTGATGATGATCTGGCGACCGCGTGGGCTGATCCGCATCAGCCGTACCGGTGTGACCCCGCGTAAAGGAGTGGCGCCATGAGCGACGATATCATTCTCTCGGTCGACAACCTGATGATGCAGTTTGGCGGCATCAAGGCGCTCAGCGATGTCAGCCTGAAGGTCCGGCGCAACCAGATCTTCGCTTTGATCGGCCCCAACGGTGCGGGCAAGACCACCGTGTTCAACTGCCTGACCGGGTTCTACAAGGCCAGTGGCGGGCGCATCGAGCTGAACGTGCGCGGTAGCCACACCAACGTCATCCAGCTGCTCGGCGAGCGCTTCCAGGCGGCAGACTTCGTCTCCCCGGCGCGCTTCGCCAACCGCATGTACTACAAGATGTTCGGCGGTACCCACCTGGTCAACCGCGCCGGCCTGGCACGCACCTTCCAGAACATTCGCCTGTTCAAGGAAATGTCGGTGGTGGAGAACCTGCTGGTGGCGCAGCACATGTGGGTCAACCGCAACCTGCTGGCCGGGGTACTCAACACCAAGGCCTACCGCAAGGCCGAGAGCGACGCGCTGGACCACGCGTTCTACTGGCTGGAAGTGGTCGACCTGGTCGATTGCGCCAACCGCCTGGCTGGCGAGTTGTCGTACGGCCAGCAGCGCCGCCTGGAAATCGCCCGGGCCATGTGCACGCGGCCGAAGATCATCTGCCTGGACGAACCGGCGGCTGGCCTGAACCCACAGGAAACCGAGGCCCTCAGCCGCATGATCCGCGTGCTGCGCGACGAGCACGACATTACCGTGGTGCTGATCGAACACGATATGGGCATGGTCATGAGCATTTCCGATCATATCGTGGTGCTCGACCACGGCAACGTGATTGCCGAAGGCGCGCCGCAGGATATCCGCCACAACCCGACGGTGATCGCCGCCTACCTGGGTGCAGATGAAGAGGAACTGGTATGAGTGCACCCATTCTGGAATTGAAGGACCTGGACGTGTTCTACGGCCCTATCCAGGCGCTGAAGAAAGTCTCGATGCACATCAATGAAGGTGAGACGGTCAGCCTGATCGGCGCCAACGGCGCTGGCAAGTCGACCCTGCTGATGTCGATCTTCGGCCAGCCACGGGCGGCTTCGGGGCATATCGTGTACCGCGGCACCGACATCACTCGCAAGTCGTCGCATTACATTGCCTCCAACGGCATCGCCCAGTCGCCGGAAGGGCGCCGGGTGTTCCCCGACATGACGGTCGAGGAGAACCTGATGATGGGTACCATCCCCATCGGTGACAAGCATGCCGAGGAAGACATGCAGCGCATGTACGAGCTGTTCCCGCGCTTGAAAGAGCGGCGTAACCAGAGGGCCATGACCATGTCTGGTGGCGAGCAGCAGATGCTGGCAATTGCCCGCGCGCTGATGAGCCGGCCAAAGTTGTTGCTGCTGGATGAGCCATCGCTGGGGCTGGCGCCGATCGTGGTCAAGCAGATCTTCTCGACCCTGCGTGAGCTGGCCAAGACCGGCATGACCATCTTCCTGGTTGAGCAGAACGCCAACCATGCGCTGAAACTGTCGGACCGTGCTTATGTGATGGTCAACGGGCAGATTCGCATGAGCGGGACGGGTCAGGAGCTGTTGGTCAACGAAGAAGTGCGCAACGCCTATCTCGGCGGGCATTGAGTTGCTTTCGGGGGCCGCAAAGCGGCCCCCGAAGCCAATGTGGACAACCTTTCGAACACCTCTCCCCAATTACTCCACAACCCCACCACAAACCCTTGTTTCCACAGGATCATTTTTTCCACGGTTAATGTGGAACCGCCTGTGGAAAACATGGTGGCATCTCGCTCAAGCCCTTTGATACCAAGCCCTGCATAGTCATGATCATTTTTTGATCAATTGCACCTTGTGGATTATTTTCCAAGGTTTTTCAAAGCCCTGCATTCATTCCAGGCGTTGCGAAAAGCCTGTGGATAACCCTGTGAAAAAGCCTTGGACAGACCGCTGCAGACGGCATGCTTGAAAGCCTTGCGCCATCACCGAAAAGATATCCACCGACCATAAGTCGCTGAAAGGGTTCCGTACCGTGGACAAGTTGCCCCCAATCCGTGGGGAAAGCCTTGTGGATAACGTGCGCATAGCTGGTGCCGAGCCGTCTGCTGTAAGGGTTTGCCACATATGATCAAAAAATGAACAGTATCCCGGGCGGGTTGCTGCAAGCACGCGGCGCGGGCATGCTGCAAGACTGCCGATGACAATCCACCGTGAGGAACAGAGCATGACGTCCACCGTATTCATCACTGGCGCGACTTCCGGTTTCGGTGAGGCCACTGCCCGCCGTTTTGCCGAAGCTGGTTGGAAGCTGGTGCTCACTGGCCGCCGCAAGGAGCGCCTGGACGCCCTGTGCGCCGAATTGTCGGCCAAGACCGAAGTACACGGCCTGGTGCTCGACGTGCGTGACCGCAAGGCCATGGAGCAGGCCATCGCCAACTTGCCGGCCGGCTTCGACAAGTTGCGCGGCCTGGTCAACAACGCAGGCCTGGCGCTAGGGGTGGACGCGGCGCAGAACTGCAGCCTGGACGACTGGGAAACCATGGTCGATACCAACATCAAGGGCCTGATGTACACCACTCGCCTGCTGCTGCCACGGCTGATCGCCCATGGCCGTGGGGCGTCGATCCTCAACGTAGGTTCCGTGGCGGGCAACTACCCGTACCCAGGCAGCAACGTGTATGGCGGCACCAAGGCCTTCGTCGGCCAGTTCTCGTTGAGCCTGCGCTGCGACCTGCGGGGCACGGGCGTGCGCGTCAGCAATATCGAGCCGGGCCTGTGCGAGAGCGAGTTCTCGCTGGTGCGCTTTGGCGGTGACCAGGCCAAATACGACGCCACCTACGCCGGTGCCGAGCCGATCCAGCCGCAGGACATCGCCGAGACCATCTTCTGGATCCTCAACCAGCCGGCGCATATCAATATCAACAGCCTCGAGCTGATGCCGGTGAGCCAGGACTGGGCAGGGTTCTCGATCGACCGGTCGGTCAAAGGCTGATCCGAGGGCCTCTTCGCGGGTAAACCCGCTCCCACAGGTACTGCACCGGTTTCAGAGCAGGCGCTATCCCTGTGGGAGCGGGTTCACCCGCGAATGCGTCAGCCCAGGCGCTGCAACCCTTCCAGGCAAGTCGCCAAGTGGTAGGGCGTAGTCGAAGGCATATCATGCCGGCTGACACTGCCTTGCCCATCCCGGCACTCATACCAGCCCGCCTCACGCAGGAACCGCGTTTCCAGAGCCTGCAACTGCCCGGCAAGCTTGCTCTCGCCCCCTGTCCGCAACACCAGCGCCCGCAGGTACTCCGCCTGCGCCCAGATCCGCTGGGTGGCGTCGAGCACCTGGCCATCCACATCCAGCATCGCCAGCACAGCGGCATCCTTCACCCCGTATTGCTCGGCGTAGCCGAAAGCCCGGTCGATGGACGCATGCAGCGGCGTATCTCGCAGCAGTGACGAGGTATGCAGGAGGTAGAACCACTCGAACTGGTGCCCCGGCTCGAACCAGTTATCCACAGTGCCGCGTGGCTTTTCCAGCATCAGGCCGTGGGCGGGGTCGATGAAGTGTTCCTGCAGCGCGTCGCACAGGTGCAGCAACGACTGCCGGGCATGCTTGTCGTCACGCACCGCCAGCACCTGCAGGAAGGCTTCGGCCAGGTGCATCTGCGGGTTTTGCAGCGGGCCGCTGCCAAGGTCTGCCCAGTCTTCAGCGAGGCTGGCTTCGTACAGGCCGTCGTCGCGGGCGAACTGCTGGTCGATGATGTCCAGCGCGGCGTTCAGCGTGGACTCCACCAGGTTTTCACGCACCTTGCCCCAGTAGTGCGCACAGGCGAAGACGATGAACGCGTGGGTGTAGAGGTCCTTGCGCCGGTCCAGCGGTTTGCCCTGGGCGTCGATGCTGTAGAACCAGCCGCCGTGTTCGGCGTCGTGGAAGTGCTTCTGCAGCGAGCGGAACAAGGCGGCCGCACGCTCGGCTGCGCCCGGTTGCCCGATGCGGCTGCTGAACAGGTAAAGCTGCCTTGCGCAGGCCATGGCCCGGTAGCGCTGCACCGGCAATGGCTGGTGCTGGGCGTCCAGTGCCTCGTAGGGCAGGGCCATGTCGGCGTTCCAGCCCGGGCCTTGCCACAACGGCACGATGCGTTCGGCGAAGTGCTGGTTGAAGCGGGCCAGTTCGGGCAGGGTGGGGCGGGGGTCGGACATTTCGGCGCTCGTCGCTGTCGGGCAGGGCGCCATGGTAGCAGAACTGGGTTGTGGGTAGCCTGTGCCGGCCTCTTCGCGGGTGAACCCGCTCCCACAGGTATTGCGCTTCCCTCAGGTCCGGTGCCGTACTTGTGGGAGCGGGTTCACCCGCGAAGAGGTCAGTACAGGCTACCGATCAGCTCGGGTTGCCAAGCCCCTGCCAATGCCGCGCCCCTACGAAGATGAAGCGCAACTGCTGGGTGATCTTTTCCTGCGGCGTCAACGCCTGTGGATAACCCGCTTCGGGGCTGTCGATAAGCTCGGGCAGGGTGGCGAACACGGTCTTCACCACCAGGTCGGCCATCACAGCCAGCGCGGCGCTGTCCAGGTGCTGCCAGCGCTTCATCCGCGCCAGGTCGGTGGCCAGGTCGTCGCTGATGTCCTGTCGCAGGCGGGCGATGGCCTGGCGTACGGCCTGTGAACCGCCGTACTGCTCACGGGCGAGGAACAGGAACTGCGCACGGTGGGCGGCGACCACGTCAAGGAAGATGCGCACCGAGGCGTCGGTGATGCCGCCCAATTCGAATTCGTTGTGGCGCACCAGGCGGATGGTCTGGCGGAAGGTGGTGTCGACCTCGGCAACCAGGGCCAGGCCCAAGGCGTCCATGTCGGAAAAATGCCGGTAAAAACCGGTGGGTACGATGCCGGCCGTCTTTGCCACTTCGCGCAGGCTGATACTGCCGAAACCACGGCCACTCTCCATGAGCTGGCAGGCAGCATCGAGCAGGGCCTGGCGGGTCTGTAGCTTCTGTTCGGCGCGCGGCAGCATGGTGCGGGCTTCTATGGCGGTAAGGCTGGGCACTCTAGTTAAAAAAACAAAGCCCGGTCAATGGACCGGGCCTGGAGGGGAGCTGGCGTTGTGACATAGGTTGTTCTTTTCGGTCATGGCGATCAGCTCACACGGCTGATTTCAACCAGGCGATCGGAACCACCCTCGGCAACACGGCCAGTACGTTCGATCAGGCGATCGGAGCCACCCTCGGCAACGCGGCCAGAACGTTCGATCAGGCGATCGGAACCACCCTCGGCAACGCGGCCAGAACGTTCGATCAGGCGATCGGAACCACCCTCGGCGACGCGGCCAGTACGTTCGATCAGGCGATCGGAGCCACCTTCGGCAACGCGGCCAGTACGTTCGATCAGGCGATCGGAGCCACCTTCGGCAACGCGGCCAGTACGTTCGATCAGGCGATCGGAGCCACCTTCGGCAACGCGGCCAGTACGTTCGATCAGGCGATCGGAGCCACCTTCGGCAACGCGGGCACTACGTTCGATCAGGCGATCAGCACCACCTTCAGCAACGGTCTTCAGCGGCTGGGCGATTTCAGCAGCGCTGGAGCGCGATTCGGCGGTCAGGTGTTGCTCGTCGGCTGGCAGGGCAAAAGCGTTGGCAGCCAGGATGGACAGGGTCAGGGTCAGCAGATGGCGTTTCATGATTTCGGTGCTCCTCTCGGGGGCTGGAAAGTGGGTACGGAGCCAATGCTACGCCGCGTAACGCCAGAGAGAAGTTCATACGGGTAATGGTAACAATCGACCGTATTGATAGAGATTTGAAACTGCTCTAGACAGCACTTTACAGGCCGTTAGGTGGCAATTTGATGGCGCTTTTGCAGGTAACACGCACGGTCTGGCGCGACGATTTGCTGAGCAAAAGGCCAGGAAAAACTTCGCTATCATGGCGCCATCGATAAAACCCCACGGGTTTTCATCAGTCCGAGATATTGAGTGCCACCGCTGCACCTGTTCTGTGCCATACCGCAAGGAGAATCACGCAATGACGCGTCCCGCCAGAATCCTCGTCTGGACCTTCACCAGCCTGCTGACCCTGCTGGCGATCCTGGTGGTGGTGATTGCCACCTTCGACTGGAACCGCGTCAAGCCCCTGCTCAACGAGAAAGTCTCCGAGGCCCTGCAGCGGCCCTTCGCGATCAATGGCAACCTTGCCGTGGACTGGCGCACCGAACCAGAAGAGGGGGGCTGGCGTGCCTGGGTGCCCTGGCCGCACTTCATTGCCGAAGACCTGACCCTGGGCAACCCCGAGTGGCTCAAGGAACCGAAGATGGTCGGCCTGGAGCGCGTGGCGTTCCGCCTGGCGCCGCTGCCGCTGCTGTTCCAGCAGATCAGCATCCCGCGCATCGACCTGACCAAGCCCACAGCCAGCCTCACCCGCCTGGCCGATGGCCGCGCCAACTGGGCCTTCGACTTCGGCCCCAAGGATGAAAACGCAGAGCCTTCCAAATGGCAGCTGGACATTGGCGCCATCGGCTTCGACCAGGGCAATGTCAGCTTCGATGACCAAACCCTGAAAACCAGCATGAAGGTGCAGATCGACCCGCTGGGCAAGCCTGTCCCGTTCAGCGACATCGTCGGCAAGGCTAGCGCCGAGAAGGTCGGTGCCGCGCAGGACTATGCCTTCGGGCTCAAGGCCCAGGGCCGCTACAAAGGCCAGTTGGTGTCCGGTACCGGCAAGATCGGCGGCCTGCTGGCCCTGCAGGACGCCAGCCAGCCGTTCCCGCTGCAGGCTGACGTGCGCATCGCCGACACCCATGTGGTGCTTGCCGGCACCCTGACCGACCCGCGCAACCTCGGCGCCCTCGACCTGCGCCTGCGCCTGTCCGGGGCCAGCCTGGGCAACCTCTACCCGTTGACCGGCGTAACCTTGCCCGACACCCCGGCCTATTCCACCGACGGCCACCTCAGCGCCAACCTCCACGCGGCGCAGGGTGCGACCTTCAATTACCAGGGTTTCAACGGCAAGATCGGTGACAGCGATATCCATGGCGACCTGGCCTTCGTTGCCAGCCAGCCACGGCCCAAGCTGTCCGGCAACCTGGTGTCCAACCAGTTGTTGTTCAAGGACCTGGCACCGCTGATCGGTGCCGACTCCAACGCCGAGCAGAAAGCCCGCGGTGGTGCCAGCAAGCAGCCGGAGGGCAAGGTGCTGCCAGTGGAAGAGTTCCGCACCGAGCGCTGGCGCGCGATGGACGCCGACGTCACCTTCGCTGGCAAGCGCATCGTGCACAGCGCGCAACTGCCGTTCAACGACCTGTCGGCCCACGTGATCCTGGAGGACGGCCTGCTGCGCCTGGAGCCCCTGCGTTTTGGCGTGGCTGGCGGCAACCTGGCTTCCAGGATTCGCCTGGATGGCCGCAACGTACCGTTGCAGGGGCGTGCCCGGCTGACGGCGCGGGGCTTCAAGCTCAAGCAGTTGTTCCCCTCCTTTGCGCCGATGCAGACCAGCTTCGGTGAGTTGAATGGCGATGCCGATATCACTGGCCGGGGCAACTCGGTGGCCGCCTTGCTGGGCACGGCCAATGGCGACCTGCGCATGCTGATCAACGATGGTGCCATCAGCCGCAGCCTGATGGAGATTGCCGGGTTGAACGTGGGCAACTATGTGGTCGGCAAGCTGTTTGGCGATGAGGATGTGAAGATCAACTGCGCAGCGGCTGACGTGGGTATCAAGGATGGCCTGGCGACCACGCGCCTGTTCATCTTCGATACCGAGAACGCGATCATCTACATCAACGGCACGGCCAATTTCGCCACGGAGCAGCTGGACCTGAAAATTACCCCCGAATCGAAAGGGTTGCGGCTGTTCTCGCTGCGCTCGCCGCTGTATGTGCGCGGGCCGTTCGCCAAGCCCAGTGCCGGGGTGCAGGCGGTGCCGCTGGCATTACGCGGAGCGGGAATGGTGGCATTGGGCGTGGTTGCCGGGCCGGCGGCGGGGTTGCTGGCGCTGATTGCGCCTAGCAGCGGGGATGATCCCAACCAGTGCACGCCGCTGTTGCAGCAGATGAAGGCGGGCAAGGCGCCGGCGGTGGTGAAAGAGCGGAAATAGCAGGGGGCCGCTTCGCGGCCCATCGCGACACAAGGCCGCTCCCACAGGTATTTCACAGCCCTAAAGACTTGTGGAATACCCGTGGGAGCGGCCTTGTGTCGCGAAAGGGGCGCAAAGCGCCCCCAAGAATCACAAGCCTTGCAACAGGTCGGACATATCGTCCGCGTGCTCTTCTTCCTGCGCGAGGATGTCTTCAAAAATCCGCCGCGTAGTCGGATCTTTATCCCCGATGTACCGAATGATCTCGCGATAGCTATCGATGGCGATACGCTCCGCCACCAGGTCTTCCAGCACCATCTCTTTCAATGAAGTGCCCGCCACATATTGGGCATGGGACCGCTTGCTCAGGTTGTCCGGGTTGAAATCCGGCTCTCCACCCAACTGCACGATCCGTTCGGCAAGCTTGTCGGCGTGCTCGGCTTCCTGGTTGGCATGCTCGAGGAATTCATCGGCAGCCACGCTGGCCTTGATGCCGCTGGCCATGAAGTAGTGACGCTTGTAGCGCAGCACGCAGACCAGTTCGGTGGCCAGTGAATCATTGAGCAGGCGCAGGATCTGTTGGCGATCAGCATCGTAACCCTCGGTCACCGCACCTTGCTCGACATGCTGACGGGCACGTTCGCGCAGGGTTTGTACATCGGTCAGTTCATTCGCATTCATGTTCATCTCCTGGAACATCAGGGTGGTCATGGATATGGCCTGGAAGGCTTAGGCGCCGTGGACGGCGTCGCTGTCTTCTTCGCGTTGTTTGCAAGTCTTGAAGCCCTTGGCGTCGACATGGCCGGTGGCGTCGAAGCGCACGTAGTAGGGCTGCTGGTGGCCATCGTGGTTGAGGATGTAGTCGTTGCAGGTGCCACCATGGGGGAGGTCGATGACGTTGGACGGGCTGCCGCCGATGGCGATGACTTTCTGCATGGTCATGCCTTTTTCCACCTGCTTGACCAGCGGTTCGTCGCGGTAGGTGACGTAATCCACCGGGTTTTCCGGGCGGCTGCCGCAGGCGACGAGGGTGGCACTTGCCAGAAGGATTGCCAGGGTCTGCTTGTACATGGTCCCGCTCCTTGCAAAGGGTCTGTGTGGTTTGGAACCGCAGCGCGCGGCGGGAGTTCGATTGCGATGGTCATCAAGGCCGCTGTAGTGTTGGCCGGTCGTCCACGGAAAGGGGCTGGGGCAATGCAGCAGGAATTGGCCACGCGATACCCGTTGGTGCTGGTGCCGGGCATGCTCGGTTTTGTCCGGGTAGTGCTCTACCCCTACTGGTTCGGCATCGTGCCGGCCCTGCGCCAGGGCGGGGCGCAGGTGTTCCCGGTGCAGGTTTCGCCACTGCATTCCAGCGAGGTGCGCGGCGAGCAGTTGCTGGCGATCATCGAAGACATCTGCCTGCGTACCGGAGCGGAAAAGGTCAACCTCATCGGCCACAGCCAGGGCGCCCTGAGCGCGCGCTACGCGGCTGCCAGGCGGCCTGGGCGGGTGGCTTCGGTCACTTCGGTGGCGGGGCCCAACCATGGCTCGGAACTGGCCGACTACCTGGAACGCACGGCACCGGGCGATTCTCCGCAGGGGCGCATCCTGAAGGCCGTGCTGCATGGCTTGGCCGTGCTGCTGGTGTGGCTGGAAACCGGCTGGCGCCGTGACCCGTTGCCGGTGGATGTACACGCCTCGCACCAGTCACTGACCAGTGCAGGTGTGGCGCTGTTCAACCAGGCTTATCCACAGGGGTTGCCAGGCACCTGGGGCGGGGAAGGGGCCTATGAGGTCGATGGCGTGCGTTATTACTCCTGGTCCGGCACCTTGCAGTCCGGCCTGACCGACCAGCGGCGCAACCGTTTCGACGGCAGCAGCCACTTCTGCCGCCTGTTCGCGCGCAGTTTCGTCAAGGAAAAGGGCTATTGCGACGGAATGGTCGGGCGCTTCAGTTCGCACCTGGGGCAGGTGATCGGCGACGATTACCCGCTCGACCACCTGGATATCGTCAACCAGTCGCTTGGTGCGGTGGGCAAGGGTGCCGAACCGGTGCGGCTGTTCACCGAACATGCCGCCCGGCTCAAGGCGGCAGGGCTCTAGCGACGGATCGGTGTGGTCCAGCGCTCGGCCAGCACCACGCCCGCCAGGGTCAGCAGGCCGCCGACCAGGTGATAGCGGGCCAGCTGCTCGTCGAGCACCACGGCGGCGATCAGTGCCGTGACCAGCGGCAGCAGGTTGAAGAACAGCGTGGTGCGGCTGGGCCCCAGGCGGTGCACTGCCTGCATCCACACCAGTGGCGCGATCATCGAGGCCAGCACGCAGGCGTACAGCACCAGGCCGACGTTGCGGCTGTTCAGGCCAGTCTTGTCCGACAGCAGGAACAGCGGCAGCAACACGACGATGGCTACCAGCACCTGCAGGTACAGCAGCTGCATCGGCGGCAGGCGCATCTGCCATTTCTTCAGCAGGAAGCTGTATAGCGCATAGGCCAGTGTGGCCACCAGCATCAGCAGGTCGCCGCTGTTCAGGCCTTGTTGTAGCAGGCTGGCGGGGTGGCCGGCGCTGACCACTTCAAGCACGCCGAAAAATGACACCAGCGCGCCCAGCAGGGCACCGTAGCTCAGGCGCTGGCCCAGCCAGGCGATGGACAATGCCAGTGACATCAGTGGCATCAGCGAAAGGATGATGCCCATGTTGGTGGCGCTGGTGATGCCGGCGGCAAAGTAGGCCAGGCTCTGGTACAGCGCCATGCCCAGCACGCCCAGCACGAAAACCTTGCCCAGGTGCGGGCGAATGGCCGCGCGATTGCGCCACACGGCGGGCAGCAGGAACGGGGTGAACAACAGCGCGGCCAGCAGCCAGCGGTAGAAGCCGATCTCGGCGGGGTGGATGGCGCCGGCGGACATCTTGGTGACCACGGTGTTGCCGGCCCATATCAGGATGGCGGTCAGGGGGAACAGATAGTTCATGTAGCAGGTTACTCGTTGAGGCTTGGATTGGGGCTGCTTTGCAGCCCTTCGCGGGCTTGCCCGCATATCACAGGCCTGAAAGCTGGCGCAGATCCTGTGGGAGCGGGCGAGCCCGCGAAGGCCTTCGGAGCAGGCCCTCGATAGGCCTGTATTATCGATTGTCTGTTCACAAGCCTATACTCCTATCCAGACAACCCACCCCGCAAAGCAGACAGCATGCCGCGCAAATACCTCGACATTCCCCAGTTCACCCGGCTCCCGGCCGCGGTGTACTTCCGCCACGACGAGTTCGGTGCCGACACCCGCAGCGCCCTGCATCGCCACGCCTGGGGCCAGCTCAACTACACCGCCCACGGCGTGATGCACCTGGAGGTAGCTGGGCAGCACTTCCTGTCGCCGCCGCAATACGCCGTGTGGGTGCCGCCCGACACCGAGCATGGCTGCTACAACCCGCAGGCCATTGTCTACCGTTCGGTCTACCTGGACCGCAGCCTGTGCGCCGCACTGCCGCAGCAACCGTGCAGCCTGATGATCAGCGACATCCTCAAGGCCATCCTCGCCGACTTCGCCCGGCGCGACCTGCGGGTGGCTGAGGGCGAGCGCGACCAGCGCCTGGCGCAGGTGCTGCTCGACCAGCTGCTGCTGGCGCCCACCCAGGCCTGCTACCTGCCGTTTGCCCACAGCGAGGGCTTGCGCCAGGTGCTCGATGCCCTTGGTGCCGAGCCGGGCGACAACCGCCCGCTGGGCGAATGGGCCGCCCAGATTCATGTCAGCGAACGTACTTTGGCCCGGCAGTTCCTGCGCGAGCTGGGCATCAGTTTTGGTGAATGGCGGCTGCGCCTGCGCTTTTTGCGCGCCATCGAGGCGCTTGAAGCCGGCCAGCCGATCCAGGCCATCGCCTTCGACCTCGGCTACAGCAGCGCCTCGGCGTTCATCGCCATGTTCCAGCGCCAGGCCCAGTGCACGCCCGAGCAATACCGTCGCCAGGCACGGGCAGGGCGTTGAGAATTCTTGGCTACACTCAGCTCGATCCCCGTGCATCGGGCGCGGAGCCAAGGAGATACTCCATGAAAGTGCTGCAAATCCCCTTACTGGTATTGGCGGTGTTGTTCAGCGCACAAGGCTTCGCCGCCAATACCGCGCAGCAGGAAAAGATGAAAACCTGCAACGCCGACGCCACCGCCAAGGCCCTCAAGGGCGATGAGCGCAAAGCCTTCATGAGCACCTGCCTGAAGAAGGATGTGCCACAAACCCAGCAAGAGAAGATGAAAACCTGCAACGCCGACGCCACCACCAAGGCCCTCAAGGGTGACGAACGCAAAGCGTTCATGAGCGACTGCCTGAAGAAGAAATGACCTGCGCCTATGCCTGCAGACGTAAGGCTGGCAGACTGCGGGTCTTTCCCGTTGTCTGCCGTTGAGGCTGTATGACCTTCACCCCCCGCCAGGTCACCCTGGCCAGCTGGATCATCGTATTTGCCGGCCTGTTGCTGGCGTTGCCCCTGAAATTGCTGCCAAGCCTGCTGGCCGGCCTGCTGGTGTTCGAGCTGGTCAACATGCTCACGCCGCGGCTGCAGCCGCTGATTGCCGGGCAGCGCGCCCGCTGGCTGGCTGTAGCGCTGCTCGGCACGCTGGTGGTCAGCACCCTGACCCTGCTGTTTGCCGGTGCTTTCAGCTTTTTGCTGCACGAGGCGGAAAACCCCGGGGCCTCGCTGGACAAGTTCATGGCCTTGGTGGAGCGCGCCCGTAGCCAGCTGCCGCCGTTCATCGAAGGCTACCTGCCGGCCAGTGCGGCGGAGTTCAAGGTGGCCATCGGTGACTGGATCAAGAGCCACCTGAGCGACCTGCAACTGGTGGGCAAGGGTATGGCGCACATGTTCGTCACCTTGTTGATCGGCATGATCCTCGGTGCCATCGTCGCCTTGCAGCGCATCCCCGACATATCCCGGCGCAAGCCGCTGGCAGCGGCGCTGTTCGAGCGCCTGAGCCTGCTGGTGAAGGCGTTTCGCAACATCGTCTTCGCGCAGATCAAGATTTCGCTGCTCAACACTACGTTCACGGGCATCTTCCTGGCCGTGGTGCTGCCGATGTTCGACGTGCACCTGCCGCTGACCAAGACGCTGATCGTGCTGACCTTCCTGCTGGGCCTGCTGCCGGTGATCGGCAACCTGATGTCGAATACCCTGATCACTATCGTCGGCCTGTCGCTGTCGATCTGGGTGGCGGCGGCGGCGCTGGGTTACCTGATCGTCATCCACAAGGTCGAGTACTTCCTCAACGCGCGGATCGTGGGCGGGCAGATCAGTGCCAAGTCTTGGGAGCTGCTGCTGGCGATGCTGGTGTTCGAAGCGGCATTCGGGCTGCCGGGGGTGGTGGCGGGGCCGATCTACTATGCCTACCTGAAGAGTGAGCTGAAGCGGGCCGAACTGGTCTGATTCTTTGATTGACCAGTACCGGCCTCTTCGCGGGTAAACCCGCTCCCACAGGTATGCCACTTCTCTCAAGACTTGCGGGGACCCTGTGGGAGCGGGTTTACCCGCGAAGAGGTCGGCACAGGTGAAAGGGATGGCTCAGGCTACGCCGTAGCGCTTGCGCGCCTCGATGGCCAACCCGCTACCAATGCTGCCAAAGATGTTGCCTTCCACATGCCGCGCATTCGGCAGCATCGCCGACACGCTGTTGCGCAGCGCCGGAATCCCGCTGGAACCGCCGGTGAAGAACACCGTATCGACCTGGGTCTCGCTCACTCCAGCCTTGGCCAGCAGTTCGCTCACGCTACCACGCACCCGTTCCAGCAACCCTTCGATAGCCCCCTCGAACAGCGCTCGGGACAGGTCCACGCCCAGATCGCGCTCGATGCGGCCTAGGTCGACGTGGCGGCTCTGCTGTTCGGTCAGCTCGATCTTGCTGGCCTCCACTTCCATCGCCAACCAGTGGCCGGCACGCTCTTCGATCAGTTTGAACAGGCGGTCGATGCCCAACGTGTCCTCGATGTCATAGCGCATGCTGCCCAGCGCCAGCTGCGACTTCTGCGAGTACAGGGCGTTGATGGTGTGCCAGGTGGCGAGATTGAGGTGATAGCTGGTCGGCATCAGCGCGCCGCTCTTCATGCGGCTGCCGTAGCCGAACAGCGGCATCACGCCCTGCAGGCTCAGCTGCTTGTCGAAGTCGGTACCGCCAATGTGCACACCGCCGGTGGCGAGGATGTCGCTCTGGCGCTCGGCGACCAGGTGGCGCTCGGGCGACAGGCGGATCAGGGTGAAGTCCGAGGTACCACCGCCGATGTCGACGATCAGCACCAGCTCTTCGCGGCTAATGCTCGACTCGTAGTCGAAGGCCGCGGCAATCGGCTCGTACTGGAAGGACACATCCTTGAAGCCGATCTTGCGCGCCACTTCGGCCAGGGTGTCCTCGGCCTCCTGGTCGGCGGCAGGGTCTTCGTCGACGAAGAACACCGGACGGCCCAGCACCACCTGCTCGAACTCCCGCCCAGCAGCGGCCTCTGCGCGTTTTTTCAGCTCGCCGATGAACATGCCCAGCAGGTCCTTGAACGGCAGGGCGCTGCCCAGCACGCTGGTATCGTGCTTGATCAGCTTGGAGCCCAGCAGGCTTTTCAGCGAACGCATCAGGCGGCCTTCGTAGCCTTCCAGGTACTCGTGCAGTGCCAGGCGGCCATATACCGGGCGACGCTCCTCGATGTTGAAGAACACCACCGAGGGCAACGTGATCTTGCCGTCTTCCAGGGCAATCAGCGACTCGGCGCCTGGGCGGTGCCAGCCGACCGTGGAGTTGGAGGTGCCAAAGTCGATGCCCAGGGCGCGGGCCGGGGATACGTCAGACATGGGGAATGAGCTTCCGGAGGCAAAACGGCCGCGCAGTGTATGCCAGTTGGCTACAGAATCAAGACCGATCGTCTGCCATGGAGCAACCCCAAGGTGGTCTTGAAAGGCTATGCTTGACCCCTATCTTCTCTTGCAACACGCACATTCACATTGGTGATCCATAGATGGACTTCAAAGACTATTACAAGATACTCGGCGTAGAGCCCGCGGCGGACGAAAAGGCGATCAAGGCCGCGTACCGCAAGCTGGCGCGCAAGTATCACCCCGATGTCAGCAAGGAGCGCGACGCCGAGGAAAAATTCAAGGAGGCCAACGAGGCCTACGAAGTGCTGGGCGACGCGCAGAAACGTGCCGAGTACGATGAAATTCGCAAGTACGGTGGCCAGCATGGCCGGCCGTTCCAGGCGCCACCGGGCTGGGAGAACCGTGGCGGTGGTGGCGGCTTCGAAGGCGGCGATTTCTCCGACTTTTTCAGCTCGATCTTTGGTGGCCGGGGGGGCAACCCGTTCGGTGGTGCCCGGCAGCAGCAACGCAGCGCTGGCAGGCGGGGGCAGGACGTGGAGCTAGAACTGGCGGTATTCCTTGAAGAGACCCTGAGCAAGGAGTCCAAGCAGATCAGCTTCCAGGTGCCGCAGACCAATGCCATGGGCCAGCGCACCGGCTTCACTACCAAGACCCTGAACGTGAAGATCCCGGCCGGTGTGACCGACGGCGAGCGTATCCGCCTAAAGGGCCAGGGTGCGCCGGGTAGTGGTGGCGGGGCCAATGGCGACCTGTTCCTGACCATTCGCATGGCACCGCACCCGCTGTTCGATGTCGAAGGTCATGACCTGATCATCACCGTGCCGCTGGCACCGTGGGAGGCAGCACTGGGCGCCAAGGTGGCCGTGCCGACCCTGGACGGCAAGATCAACCTCACCATCCGCCCCGACAGCCAGAGCGGCCAGCGCCTGCGCGTACCGGGCAAGGGCCTGGCCAACAAGAGTGGCGAGCGTGGCAACCTTTACGCGCAACTGAAAGTGGTCATGCCACCAGCATCCGACGAGTCTGCCCGCGAACTGTGGACCAAGCTTTCCGAGAAGGCTGCGTTCAACCCGAGGACACAATGGAGTAAGTGATCATGAGCAGCACCCTGATCGTTCAACTGGACATGCGTACCTTGTGTCAGGAGGCCGATCTCACGGCTGACTGCGTGATCGAAATCGTCGAGCACGGCATTGTCGAACCTTCCGGGCGAACGCCGGAGGACTGGTTGTTCGACGATCAGGCGCCGTTGCTGGCCAAACGCGCGGCGAAGCTGCATCAGGAGCTGGAACTGGAGTGGGAAGGTGTGGCGCTGGCGCTGGAGTTATTGCAGGAAGTGCAGCAGCTGCGCAGCGAGAACAGCATGCTGAGGCAGCGGTTGGGCAGGTTTATCCAGATGTGAGGTTTGCAGGCCCGGCCTCTTCGCGGGTGAACCCGCTCCCACAGGGATCGCACGATTCCTGAGATGTGTGCAGTACCTGTGGGAGCGGGTTTATCCGCGAAGAGGCCAGTACAGGCAAAATCAAATTCAGCTTGGTTCTGCCCCCGGGTTCAGCACCAGCTGCATGAAGGTCAAGTCCAGCCACCGGCCAAACTTCACCCCCACCTGCGGCATCTGCCCGGTCACCACGAAGCCCAGCCGCTCGTGCAGGCGCACCGACGCTGCATTGCCGCTCTCGATGGCCGCCACCATCACATGCTTGCCACACGCGCGCGCACGCTCGACCAGCGCTGCCATCAGCACCGGCCCCAATCCTTTGCCGCGCTGATCGCCACGGATATACACCGAGTGTTCCACGGTATTGCGAAAGCCCTCGAACGGCCGCCAGTCGCCAAACGACGCATAGCCCAGCACACCGCTCCCATCCACCGCCACCAGGATCGGGTAGCCCTGCTGCGCCCGTGCGGCGAACCAGGCCAGGCGGTTGGCCAAATCCACCGGGGTTTCGTTCCAGATCGCCGTGGTGTTGCGCACCGCGTCGTTGTAGATGTCGAGGATGCCCGGCACGTCGGTAGGCAGGGCGTCGCGGATTTCATGACTCATGACAGCGTCTCGCAGGGTCGTTGCTTGCAGATTAAATGGTTACCAGCCCGCGCACACCTTCGGCCTGCATGTTTTCGCCACGGCCCCGCTGGATGATCTCGCCACGGGCCATCACCAGGTACTGGTCGGCCAGCTCCTCGGCGAAGTCGTAGAACTGCTCCACCAGCAGGATTGCCATGTCGCCACGCTCGGCCAGGCGGCGGATGACTGCGCCTATCTCCTTGATCACCGAAGGCTGGATGCCCTCGGTGGGCTCGTCGAGGATCAGCAGGCGCGGGCGGCTGGCCAAGGCGCGGCCGATGGCCAGCTGTTGCTGCTGGCCGCCGGACAGGTCACCGCCACGGCGTTGTTTCATCTGTTCCAGCACGGGGAACAGTTCGTAGATGAAGGGCGGTACCTCCCGAGCTTCACGGGCGGGGAAGCGCGACAGGCCCATTAGCAGGTTTTCCTCGACAGTGAGGCGTGGGAAGATCTCGCGGCCCTGGGGCACGTAGGCGATGCCGGCGTGGACCCGTTGCTGGGGCTTGAGGCTGGTGATCGGCTTGCCTTCCCATTCGATGCTGCCGTCGCGAGCGGGTACCAGTCCCATCAGGCAGCGCAGCAGGGTGGTCTTGCCCACGCCGTTGCGGCCCAGCAGGCAGGTGACTTCGCCGACCTTGGCTTCGAAGGACAGGCCCCGGAGGATGTGGCTGCCGCCGTAATACTGGTGCAGGGTGTCGATCTTGAGCATGTGTGTATTCCTGAAATTGTTGCTGTGCCTGTGCCGGCCCTTTCGCGGGTAAACCCGCTCCCACAAGGACCGCGCAGCTCTTCAGGCCTGTGTGGGAGCGGGTTTACCCGCGAAGAGGCCGGCACAGGTTTCAATGTCTAGCGGCCCAGATACACCTCGACCACCCGCTCATCCGCCTGCACCTGCTCCAGCGACCCTTCCGCCAGCACGCTGCCCTGGTGCAGCACGGTCACATGGTCGGCAATGCTGCCGACAAACCCCATGTCGTGCTCCACCACCATCAGCGAATGCTTGCCAGCCAGCCCCTTGAACAGCTCGGCGGTGAACTCGGTCTCGGCATCGGTCATGCCCGCCACCGGCTCGTCCAGCAACAGCAGTTGCGGCTCCTGCACCAGCAGCATGCCGATCTCCAGGAACTGCTTCTGGCCATGCGACAGCAAGCCCGCCTGGCGCTGGGCCAGTGGCAGCAGGCGCAAGGTGCCCAGCACCTCCTCGATGCGCTGGCGCTGTTCACCACCCAGGCGCGCTGCCAGGCTGGCCCATACCGACTTGTCGGTCTTCAACGCCAGCTCCAGGTTTTCGAACACCGTCAGCGCCTCGAACACCGTGGGCTTCTGGAACTTGCGGCCTATGCCGGCCTGGGCAATCTGGTATTCGCTCATGCGGGTCAGGTCGAGGGTGTCACCGAAATAGGCCGTACCGTTGTCGGGCCGGGTCTTGCCGGTGATCACATCCATCATCGTGGTCTTGCCGGCACCGTTGGGGCCGATGATGCAACGCAGCTCGCCCACGCCGATGTACAGGTTCAGCGCGTTCAGCGCCTTGAAGCCATCGAAGCTGACGCTGATGTCTTCCAGGCTCAGCACCGTGCCGTGGCGGGTGTCGAGGCCGGTCTTGCGGCTGTGGCCCAGGCCGATGGCGTCGCGGCTGGCGCCGAGGTTGTCGAACACCGGTTCGAGCATGAATTCCGGGTGTACCGGGGGCACGCCTCTCATGGCTGGCTCCTTTTCTTCAACAGGCCGACCACGCCCTTGGGCAGGTACAGGGTGACGAGGATGAACAACGCGCCGAGGAAGAACAGCCAGAACTCCGGGAAGGCCACGGTGAACCAGCTTTTCATGCCATTGACCAGGCCGGCGCCGAGCAGCGGGCCGATCAAGGTGCCGCGCCCGCCCAGGGCCACCCACACGGCGGCTTCGATGGAGTTGGTCGGCGACATCTCGCTGGGGTTGATGATGCCCACCTGCGGTACGTACAGCGCACCGGCCAGGCCGCAAAGTACGGCGCTGAGCACCCACACCAGTAACTTGAAGCCGCGTGGGTCGTAGCCACAGAACATCAGGCGGTTCTCGGCGTCGCGCACGGCGGTGAGCAGGCGGCCGAACTTGCTGCGGGTCAGGCACCTGCACAGGTACAGGCTGGCCAGCAGCAGGCCGACGGTGAGCAGGAACAGCATTGCGCGGGTGCCTTGGGCGGCGATGTCGAAGCCAAGGATGGTGCGGAAGCTGGTAAAGCCGTTGTTGCCGCCAAAGCCGGTTTCGTTGCGGAAGAACAGCAACATGCCGGCGAAGGTCAGCGCCTGGGTCATGATCGAGAAGTACACGCCCTTGATCCGCGAGCGGAAGGCGAACCAGCCGAACACCAGCGCCAGCAGCCCGGGCGCCAGCACCACCAGGCACAAGGCCCAGGCGAAATGCTGGGTGCCAGCCCAGTACCACGGCAGCTCGCTCCACGACAGGAAGGTCATGAACCCTGGCAGGCCGTCACCGGCGGCCTGGCGCATCAGGTACATGCCCATGGCGTAGCCACCGAGGGCGAAGAACAGCCCGTGGCCCAGCGACAGCAGCCCGGCGTAGCCCCAGACCAGGTCCAGGGCCAGCGCGACGATGGCGTAGCAGAGGATCTTGCCGACCAGGGTCAGGGTGTAGGCCGACACTTGCAGGGCATGGTCCGCCGGCAGCAGCGACAGCAGCGGCAGGGCCACCAGCAACAGGACGACGACGGCGCCGATGGCCAGGGTCAGGCGTGGCCCGGCCTTTTGCGTAGCGGTAACAAGCAGTGGCTGGTTCATCAGTCGATTACCCGTCCCTTGAGGGCGAACAGGCCTTGCGGGCGCTTCTGGATGAACAGAATGATCAACGCAAGGATGAGGATCTTGCCGAGCACGGCGCCGATCTGCGGCTCCAGCAGCTTGTTGGCGATGCCAAGGCCGAAGGCTGCCCACAGGCTGCCGGCCAATTGGCCGACGCCGCCGAGCACCACCACCAGGAACGAGTCGATGATGTAGCTCTGGCCCAGGTCCGGGCCGACGTTGCCGACCTGGCTCAGGGCCACGCCACCAAGTCCGGCGATGCCCGAGCCGAGGCCGAAGGCGAGCATGTCGACGCGCCCGGTGGATACGCCGCAGCAGGCGGCCATGTTGCGGTTCTGGGTGACCGCGCGCACGTTCAAGCCCAGCCGCGTGCGGTTGAGCAGCAGCCAGGTGAGCAGTACCACGGCCAGGGCGAAGCCGATGATCACCAAGCGGTTGTATGGCAGTACCAGGTTGGGCAGCAGCTGGATGCCCCCCGACAGCCAGGCCGGGTTGCTGACTTCCACGTTCTGCGCGCCGAACAGCAGGCGGATGGCCTGGATCAGGATCAGGCTGATGCCCCAGGTCGCCAGCAGGGTTTCCAGTGGGCGGCCATACAGGTGGCGGATTACCGTGCGCTCCAATGCCATGCCGACGCCGGCACTGATGGCGAACGCCACTGGCAGAGCGATCAGCGGGTAGAACTCGATGGCGCCGGGGGCGTAGCGCTGCAGCAGTACCTGGACCATGTAGGTGCTATAGGCGCCGAGCATCAGCATTTCGCCGTGGGCCATGTTGATCACCCCGAGCAGGCCGAAGGTGATGGCCAGGCCAAGGGCTGCCAGCAGCAGGATCGAGCCCAGCGACAGGCCGCTGAAGGCCTGGCCGAGCAGTTCGCCGGCCAGCAGCTTGCGCTGCACCTGGGCCAGGCTGGTTTCGGCGGCGGTGCGCACGCCTGGGTCGGTTTCCGCGTTGGGTTGCAGCAAGGCTTCGAGGCGGGTGCGGGCCAGCGGGTCACCGGTTTCGCCGAGCAGGCGAACGGCGGCCAGGCGTACTGCCGGCTCGCTGGCACCTAGTTGCAGGTTGGCCAGGGCAAGGCCGAGGGCGGCGTGCACGGCGGCATCCGGTTCGCTGGCGAAGCGCCGGTCGAGGAAGGCCATTTGCGCCGGTTGCGCGCTTTTCTGTAGTTGTTGGGCAGCGGCCAGGCGGATGTCGCTGTTGTCGCTGAGCAACTGGTGGCTAGCCAAGGCATTGTCGATCAGGCCGCGCAGGCGGTTGTTCAGGCGTACCTTGCGCGTGTCGTCGGCGGCGATGCGGCCCTGGCGCAGGTTGTCCAGCAGCGCCAGGCGCGCGGTATCGGGTTGTGCGGCCCAGCCTTCGAGCAGGCGGGCTTGCTCGGCGGGCTTGGCAGCGAGGAAGAATTCGCCCTCGCTGGCCTGGGTTGCCAAGGGCATCAGCAGGAGAAGAGTTAGCAGGAGTCTAAGCATGCGAGCAATCCTGGAATACAGCGGTGGATTCTTCGCGGGTAAACCCGCTCCCACAGGGACCGCACAGGTTTCGAACCTTGCACCGAACCTGTGGGAGCGGGTTCACCCGCGAATGGGCCGCAAGGCGGCCCTAACGGCTCTCAGTTACCTTTCACGGCGTAATCGGGGCGCTTGTCGTTGCCGGGAATAAACGGGCTCCATGGCTGCGCCCGCAGCGGTTGCTCGGTCTCCCACACCACGCTGAACTGCCCGTCATCCTGGATCTCGCCGATCATCACCGGCTTGTGCAGGTGGTGGTTGGTCTTGTCCATGGTCAGGGTGAAGCCGGACGGCGCCTCGAAACTTTGCCCGGCCAGCGCCTCGCGTACTTTGTCGACATCGGTGGACTTGGCTTTTTCCACCGCCTGCGCCCACATGTGGATGCCCACGTAGGTGGCCTCCATCGGGTCGTTGGTCACCGCCTTGTCGGCGCCTGGTAGGCCCTTGGCCTTGGCATAGGCCTTCCAGTCGGCGACGAACTTCTGGTTGACCGGGTTATCCACAGACTCGAAGTAGTTCCACGCCGCCAGATGGCCCACCAGCGGCTTGGTGTCGATGCCGCGCAGTTCTTCCTCGCCCACCGAGAAGGCCACCACTGGCACATCGGTGGCCTTCAGGCCCTGGTTGGCCAGCTCCTTGTAGAACGGCACATTGGAATCGCCGTTGACGGTGGAAATGACGGCTGTCTTGCCGCCAGCAGAGAACTTCTTGATGTTGGCGACGATGGTCTGGTAATCGCTGTGGCCGAACGGCGTGTACACCTCTTCGATGTCCTTGTCGGCCACACCCTTGCTGTGCAGGAAGGCGCGCAAGATCTTGTTGGTGGTGCGCGGGTAGACGTAGTCGGTGCCCAGCAGGAAGAAGCGCTTGGCGCTGCCGCCGTCCTCGCTCATCAGGTACTCCACGGCCGGGATCGCCTGCTGGTTGGGCGCGGCGCCGGTGTAGAACACGTTCGGCGACATCTCTTCACCCTCGTACTGCACCGGGTAGAACAGAAGGCCGTTCAGTTCCTCGAACACTGGCAGCACCGATTTGCGCGACACCGAGGTCCAGCAGCCGAACACCACTGCCACCTTGTCCTGGGTCAGCAGCTGTCGGCTCTTTTCGGCGAACAGCGGCCAGTTGGAGGCCGGGTCGACCACCACCGGCTCGAGCAGCTTGCCGTTCACGCCGCCCTTGGCGTTGATCTGCTCGATGGTCATCAGCGCCATGTCCTTGAGCGAAGTCTCGGAAATGGCCATGGTCCCCGACAGCGAATGCAGGATGCCGACCTTGATGGTTTCGGCGGCCTGGATACTCCAACTCAGGCCCATTGCGGCAATCGATGCGCTAAGGGTGAAGGCCTTGATCAGACTGCGTCGCTTCATGTGCTCTCTCCGCTGAGTTTTTATGTGTTGGGCAAGCGGGGAGGGGTGTTGCAAGGGGTGTGCCTAACGGCGGAAGGTGCGCTATAGAGGGGTTGTGCGAGGTGTTGGGGCGTTGGTTGGATCCAGGTTGGTGCCTGATGGATTTGTGTGCACAGGATTGGGGCTGCAGAGCAGCCCCCAGGGTCATCAGCCGTTACGCACTGCCGTGCGCGGATGGCGCTTGCTACGCACCCCCTGATAGGTCACCGCCAGCAGCACGAACCAGATCGGCGTCACCAGCAACGCCGCGCGGGTATCGTCCTCCAGGCTCAGCAACACCAGGATGAAAGCAAAGAACACCAGGCACACGTAGCACATGAAGCGCCCGCCCGGCATCTTGTACTTCGAGGCCTGGTGCAACGCCGCGCGGTGTTTGCGGTAGTTCAGGTACGACAGCAGGATCAGTGTCCAGACGAACATGAACAGCACCGCCGAAACGGTGGTGACCAGGGTGAATGCCTCGACCACGTTCGGCACCAGGTAGATCAGCACTGCGCCCAGCAGCAGGCAGGTGCAGGAGAAGTACAAGCCGTTGGCAGGTACCGAGCGGCTCGACAGTTTCTCGAATGCCTTGGGTGCGTCACCCTCCTGGCTCAGGCCGTAGAGCATGCGGCTGGTGGAGAAAACGCCGCTGTTGGCAGAGGAGGCCGCCGAGGTCAGCACCACGAAGTTGATGATGCTCGCCGCCGCCGGCAGGCCGGCCAGCACGAACAACTCCACGAACGGGCTCTTGCCCGGCACTACGTCGCGCCATGGGGTCACGGCCATGATCGCGATCAGCGCCAGCACATAGAACACGATGATGCGTACCGGGATCGAGTTGATCGCCCGCGGCAGGGTGCGCTCCGGGTTCTTCGCTTCGGCGGCGGTTGTACCCACCAACTCGATGCCGACGAAAGCGAACACGGCGATCTGGAAGCCAGCGAAGAAGCCCATCAGGCCATTGGGGAACATGCCGCCGTCATTCCACAGGTTGGCCAGTTGCGCGGTGCGCCCGCTGGGCGAGGTGAAGCCGGTGATGACCATGTACAGGCCGGTGGCGACCAGGCCGATGATGGCGACGATCTTGATCAGGGCGAACCAGAACTCCATTTCACCGAACATCTTCACCGTCACCAGGTTCAGCGACAGCAGCAGCCCTACGCAGGTCAGCGCCGGTATCCACTGCGGCAGTTCGGGGAACCAGAACTGCGTATAGGCCGCGATCGCGACCACGTCGGCGATGCCGGTGACCACCCAGCAGAACCAGTAGGTCCAGCCGGTGAAGTAGCCTGCCCAGGGGCCGAGCAGGTCGGCGGAAAAATCGATGAACGACTTGTAGTTGAGGTTCGACAGCAGCAGTTCGCCCATGGCGCGCATGACGAAGAACAGCATGAAGCCGATGATCATGTAGACGAAGATGATCGACGGCCCGGCCAGGCTGATGGTCTTGCCCGAGCCCATGAACAGGCCGGTACCGATTGCGCCGCCAATGGCGATCAGCTGGATGTGGCGGTTGGTCAGGTTGCGCTGCAGATGCTGTTCATCTGGCGCTGTGGGTGAGGTTTGCGTCATAGGCTGCATTCCGTTGGACGGTCGGTCGTCTTGTCAGAGGTAGCCGGCTAGGCTAACACGCGCGTTCCAGTTCGGGGCGCGACAGATCGACTCGACTTTTGGGTAGCAGTGTTGTGCCTGTGCCGGCCTCTTCGCGGGCTTGCCTGCTCCCACAGGGACCGCGCTGGCGCAGAAACTGTAGGAGCGGGTTTACCCGCGAAAGGGCCGGCACAGACGAAGCAAGGCTCAAGCGCTGACCAGCACTCGGCCGCGCCTCACCACCAAGCTATCCACCAGCCACATCACCACCATCGACACCCCCACCAGCGGGAACATCAACCCCAGCACCAGCATCACCCCCACCGCTACCTTCCAGCGCGGCAAGTCATGGCGCAGCGGCGGCACACCCAGCCCGCCGGCCGGCCTGCGCTTCCACCACATCACCAGCCCGCTCACCGAGCCCAGCAAGATCATCAGGCACACCAGCAGGATGATGATCTGGTTGAACGCCCCGAACATCTTGCCTTCATGCAGCATCACACCAAGCTCGGTGGCACGGGCGACCGGGCTGTAGTCCTGCCAGCGCACATCGGCCAGCACCTTGCCGGTGTACTGGTCGACATGCAGGGTGGCGTCGTTGCGCGGGTCGTCGGCGAATACGGCGATGGTGAACACGCCATCGGCCGTAGTCGGCGCGGTAATGCTGTAACCCGGCTCGACCTGGCGCGCGGTAGCGATGTCTTCGACCTGCTGCAGGCTTATCTGTGGCGCTGCCGGCGCGCTCGACGTCATGTGATGCCCGGCATGTTCGGCGTGTGCACCGGACTGTGGCATCGGCGTGTTTTCCATCGCCCAGGGCACGGTCTGGCGGTGCGCGCTGTTGAGTTCACCCGCCTGCTGGTCCGACTTGGGTACGTCGTTCCACATGGCCGCCGGAAAGCGGTTCCACAAGTCGGCGTACTGCTTGCCCCACAGGCCGGTCCAGGTCATGCCGCTGAGCAGCATCAGCAGCAACAAGGCCGAGCCCCAGAAGCCGGTTACCGCATGCAGGTCGCGCCAGAACATTCGGCCGCGTGCCGAGAGCCGTGGCCACAGCACGCCAGCGCCATTGCGCCCGCGTGGCCACCACAAGTACAGGCCCGACACCACCAGCACGATGCCCCAGCCCGCGGCCAGTTCTACCAGACGGTCACCGACCGTGCCGACCATCAGTTCGCCATGCAGGGCGCGGGCGATGGCCTGCAGGTTCTGCTTGCCATCCTGTTCGCCGAGGACTTTGCCGCTGTAGGGGTCGACGAAAACGTTCAGTTCGCGCCCGGCGTCATGCACCACGAATTGTGCGCTGCGTTCGGCGTCCAGCGGCGGCAGGTACTGGCCAACGTGGCCTTCGGGGTAGGCCTTGCGCACTTCGGCCAGCATCGTGTCCGCGCCCTGTCGGTGGTGGCCGGCTTCGACCACCATCAGCTCGCGGTACAGCAGCGGGTCGAGCTGCGGCTTGAACAGGTAGATGATCCCGGTAATTGCCAGCAGGATCATGAACGGGGCCACGAACAGCCCCGCATAGAAGTGCCAACGCCAGGCCAGGTTGTAGAAGTTGATGCGTGTTCCTCTCATGGGAACCTCCTGTTTGACCAGCAGATGGGCGCGACCTGCGCCGCGCCCGTTGTTGTTGTCAGAAGCTGAAGTCGACCTTGGTCCAGAAGGTCCTGCCTGGCTCGTTGACCGGCTGTGGATCGCTAGCCGGGTAGCCGAACCCGGCGTTCCCGGCCAGGTTCAAGTGCTCGGCGTAGGTCTTGTCGAACAGGTTGTCGACCCCCGCGCTGAGCTTGAGGTGGTTGCTCACCTTGTAGGCACCATTGAGCGAGAACACGCCGAAGCCGGCGCTGTTGTCGTAGTCCTTGCCGACCACGTTGCCCTGGTTCTCGGCGATGCGGTTCTGCGCCGCCACCAACCGCCACAGTGCGCCGACGCTCCACACATCGCGGCTGTAGGTCAGGCCCAGGCGGCTTTCCAGAGGCGGCATTTGCGGCAGTGCTGTGCCGTCACTGCTGTTCTTGCCCCAGGCGTAGGCCAGCGTGGCGTCGGCCTTCCAGTTTTCCGTCAGCTGGTAGGCCGCGCCCAGTTCGCCGCCCATGATGCGGGCGTCGATGTTGCGAGCCTGGGAGCTCATTGCCTGGTAGTCGAACAGGATGTAGTCGCGGATCTGCCCGATGTAGCCAGACGCCCAGGCTTCCATGCGCTCGTCGCGGTACTGGACACCGAAGTCGAGTTGGGTGGTCTTCTCTGGTTTGATACCGTCGAAAGCATTGGCCGCACCGGGTGGTGCCAGCTTGGGCGAGAACAGCTCCCAGTAGTCGGGGAAACGCTGGGCATGACCAAGGCCGATGTACGTGGTGGCCGGGATGGCTGCCAGGTCGTGCTCGTAGCGGACGAAACCGCTGGGCAGGGTATCGGCGCGGGTGTCGCCGTTGGTGGCGCTGGTTGCGCGGAAGTCGCGGGCGGAGGCGCGGTCCAGGCGGGCACCGGTAATCATGCGGTCCTCACCGCTGACGTACCAGGTCAGCTCGCCGAAGGCACCGTAGTTGTGGAAGTCGGCGTCCTTGGTCCAGGCCTGGCCTTTGTGCGTGTCCACACCCATGCCGCCGCGTTTGCGATGTTCGTTGGTCTGCGCGTCGATGCCGCCGATCAGTTGCACATCGGCCCAGCGCCAAGTGGCCTTGATGCGTGCGCCCATGGTGCGACGGTCGACGTTGCTGACCATCGGCATGCCCATCATGCCGCTGCCCGAAGGCGTGCGCAGGCTGTAGTTGTCCATCACGTGGTCGGCGTAGTTGTAGTAGACCTGCGCCTCGACCTTGTCGAGCACCTCGCCGAGGTTGGATTTTTCGAAACGCAGGCCCAGGCTTTCGCGCTTGAACTGCGAGCCGTCCATGCCACGCCCGGCATAGCGGGCCTCACCATCGCCCTTGCCGGCGGTGAGTTCCAGCAGGGTGTCCTGGTCGGGGGTCCAGCCGAGGGCGACATCGCCATTCCACTTGTCCCAGCGTGACGGCACGGTGTTGTCATCGCCGTCATGGTAGTCGTCCGAGCGCGACTGGTTGCCGACGAAGCGGGCGTAGGCTTGGTCGTTGCCGGCGGCGGTGTCCAGCACCTTGTCGAAGCGGCCGTTGGAGCCGGCCAGCAGGCTGGCGTTGACCCGGCTGCCGAGGGTGCCGAACTTCTCCGGCTCGCGCTCGAAGAGGATGGTGCCCGCCGAGCCGCCCGGGCCCCAGATCACGCTTTGCGGGCCTTTGATCACGGTCAGGCGGTCGTAGGTTTCCGGCGAAATGTACGACGTGGGGGCGTCCATGCGGTTGGGGCAGGCGCCCAGCATCAGGCCGCCATTGGTGAGGATGTTCAGGCGCGAGCCGAACATGCCGCGCAGTACCGGGTCGCCGTTGGTGCCGCCAGCGCGGATGGCCGAGAAGCCGGGGATAGTCTTCAGGTAGTCGGCGCCGTCGCTGGCCGGCACCGGCTGGCGCGGGTCTTTCGGGTTGGTGACCACGGTCAGCGGCGAGCTCGGGGCCACGGCGGTGATCACCGTCGGGCTCAGCTCGGGGGCGTCGTGTGTATGGCCTTCATGGCCTGGGTCGGCGGCCATGGCCACGGGCGCGAGCAGCGAGCCGCACACGGCGGCGATGGTCCCACGCAGGGACAAGGCAAAAACAGGGGTGCAGCCAGACATAATGATTCCAGTCGATCAGTCATGAGTCAGCGCGAAGCCTCCTGGCTTCGTGCGCGAAAAATGTGGGTTCAGACGTTGATCGAGGAAGGTGGGGCGCGGCTGCGCGCGCCGGGGAATACAGCCTGCCGGGCATGGCCCTTGCGCGTGGGTGCGAACAGGTGGGTGGTGGGTACGACGCTGCTGGCACTGAGCGGGCTGAGGGCCTGGGGCAGGGCCGGGCAGTTGAACAACAGGCTGCAGTAACCGCACTTTTCCCACATCACATGCAGCTGGCCATCGCCAGCCTGGCCGTGATGGGCGTCGCCGCCATGCTGATGGGCGGTGGCCATCGGCATGTCCATCGGCATGCTCATGCCGGCGTGGTGGTCCATCGGCATCGACTGGGAAATCAGCGGGCCGATGAAGATCATCCACATGGCGAACAGGCTCAGCCATCCGCCACCGGCGCGCCTGCGGTCAGGGCGGGTGGTACGGCTGATGCTGTTGCGCGGCAGGCTCATGACGAGTGCCTTTCAGCGGGTGATCAGTGCGCGTGTTCGTGGGCTTGCGGCTGGTCCGTCGGCGCCTGCTTCTGCACGGCCACATCGACGGTGATATCGCCGGCCTTTTCGAAGTGCAGGGTCAACGGGAAGCGCTTGCCGTCGCTGAGCAGGCTGCGGTCCTTGGGCTGCATCAGCATCACATGGTAGGCGCTGGGGGCGAAGGTCAGGTCCTTGCCGGCGGGCACCACCACGCTGGGTACCTGCTGCATCTTCATGGCACCGCTGGCGCTCATGGCATGCTCGTGCAGTTGTGCGTCATCGCTGATGGGGCTGTCGACACCGAGCAGGCGGTCGTCGGCCTGGCCATTGTTGTGCACCACGAAATACGCCGCGACGTTGGGGGCGTTGGGGGGCAGCTGCAGTGACCAGGGGTGGGCGATGTGCAGGTCACCCACGCTGTATTCGTGGGCATTGGCAAAGGCGCCGGGCAGCAACAGGGCGGCCATGACGAGGGCGTGCTTGAGCATGGTGAATCTCCGTTTCTGTTCAGGTTCAGGCAGACAGCGTGATGAACTCAGGCCAGCGGAGAGGCACGGGGGTTGAGCGCCGGCCAGAGTTGGCGCGGCGTGGCGTGGTAGTCGGCGGGTGGCGGCAGCAGGCCGGCCAGCAGTATCGGCGGGTTGTGCAGCTGCGGCGGGTAGCCGGGCAAGGCCAGCAGTGGCGCGGCACCGGAGCAGCACCAGCAATTCATCATGCTGGCGCTGTCGTCGCTTTGCGGGCCGAGGTCGATCTTGGCCAGGGCCTGGACGTCGACCTTGGCCTTGTTGGCCATGCTGGAACAGAAGGCCCCCCACAGCAGCTGCTCGGCCGGGCCCTTGGGCGCGGCGGAAGACAGCGGCATGGCCAGCAGGTTGAACAGCACTGCAAGGCAGGCTATCCAGGCGATGTGCCGACGTGGGGGCATGGAGAGATCCGGTCAGGAATCGTGGTGGGTATTGTAAGGCGGAGTATAGGTAAAAATGGCGGGGTGCGGTGAAGTGACGCAGGCCGGGCCCTTCGAGGGGCAGCTTTGCAGCCCGATCGCCGGCAAGCCAGCTCCCACAGGGACCGCACAGATTTCAGGGCCTGTGGTAAACCTGTGGGAGCAACTGTCTTTAGAAATTTATTTTCAAGCGTGCCATTCGGGCAGGGCTTCGCTCGATACCGCGTAGCGGTGTCGCTGGCGAAGCCCGCATTTGTAGAAAATCGATCCTCGTTCGTGATCAGGGTGCGGGTACCTGAGGCTTGAGCTCTTTCCACTCCGTTCCGTCACGCAGCATTGCGTTCAGGCGCACCAGCAACACGCGCATGCACGCCACTGCGGCAACTTTTGCGCGCTTGCCTCGGGCTATCAGGGCTTCATAGCGGGTTCTAACTTCTGGGACATGCTGGATCATTGACCAGATCGACATGTAGGCCGCCTTGCGGACTCTGTAACGCCCGCCTTCGATCTTCCTCGGGCCACTCTTCTTGCCGCTGTCTTTGTTGTACGGCGCTAACCCAGCCAAGGCTGCAATTTCGCGCCCCGTCACGCTTCCCAGCTCAGGTAGGTAGGCCATGAAGGTGCCACAACTGATGACGCCAATCCCTTTCACAGACCTTAGCCGCATGGCTGTCGTGCGATCCAGCACGTTCGAGGCACGCTCAATCGCCTTGTCCAAGGCCTTAATCTGATCATTCAGGTAAGCGACATGCTCGGTATAAACGGTAATGGCCGTAGCTGAAGTGGTTTGTTTCATCCGACGCTTGTCATCATCCCGATGCTGGACAAGATTGCCACGGAGTTTGATGAGCTCTCCCAGTTCATCCCGATCTTGATTAGGCTCTATCTGCGGCAAGTCCTCGAAGTCCCTGGCAAACCGCGCCAGCATCTGGGCGTCGATCTTGTCAGTCTTGGCAATTTTGCCCATGGCACTCGCATAGTCCCGACAGCGCCTGGGGTTGACCCTGACGACGTTCAAACCCTCCAGTCGCAAGGCTTTGAATACGGCCCGTTCATAGCCACCGGTGGCTTCCAGCAAGACCCGTTCGACCTCAAGCTCGTTCAGGCATGCGATCAGTTGCGCAAAGCCCTCAGAGTCATTCCTGACCTGGAACTGGGGAATACTTTCAGGAAGAAAGCCCACATCCAGAGTCGCTTTCGAAACGTCGAGACCAACGAAGTAGGAAATCATCGCCAAGCCCTCTTACACTCAAGAAGTGAGAGCACTCTGACTTAGCCCTAGCTTGTGACTGCGAGTTCGCCACTCATTCAACTGTTCGGGCTTAGGTCAGAGTGGGAGGTGGATGGCGACTAGGCTCCCACTCGTGCTTTAGAGCACACCTGGCTTTCAGTCTGCCATCCACTGCTCTCACCCTTTCGAGTTTAAGAGACCTTGAAGACACAAGCTGGCTTGCCGGCGATGAAGATCAAGGTACCCTCAAGCCTTGTTGCGGCCCATCAACCCTCGCACGGTCTCCTGCAGGTCCGCCGGCAGCACCACCACCTTGGCATTGCTGCTGCCCGCCAGGTTCTCCATGGCCCCCACATAGCGCTCGCCCAGCAGGTACATCGCCGGTACGGTCTCGTTGCCGACCGCGTCCTTGACCAGCGAAATCGCCCGCGCCGAGGCCTCGGCCAGGCTGATCTGCGCTTCGGCATCCAGCCTGGCAGCCTGCAAGCGTGCTTCTGCTTCCAGGATCGCCGCCTGCTTGGCTCCTTCGGCACGGGTTACGTCGGCCTTGCGTTCACGCTCGGCTGCCGCCTGGCGCTCCATGGCCAGTTGCATGTTTTCCGAGGGCTTGATGTCCTGGATTTCCACCGAGCGTACGGTCACACCCCAGTCTTCGGTCTGCTCGGACATCGCCTCGCGCAGGCGCGCCTTGATCTGCTCGCGGCTGGACAGCGCTTCGTCCAGGTCCATGGCCCCGACGATGGCGCGCAGCGAGGTCATGGTCAGGCTGGTGACGGCGAACGAGAAGTCCTGCACGCCATAGGAGGCCTTCTGTGGGTCGACCACCTTTGCGAAGCACAGGGCGTTGGCCACGATTACGGCGTTGTCCCGGGTGATGATTTCCTGCTGCTGCACATCGAGGATGATGTCCTTGGTGGGCAGGCGGTAGGCGACCACGTCCATGTACGGGATGACGATGTTCAGGCCGGGCTTGAGCGTGCTCTGGTAGCGGCCCAGGCGCTCGACGACCCATTCTTCGCCCTGGGGCACGATGCGCACCCCCTTGAACACGGTGATCAGGACGAACAGCGCGATGGCGACGACGACGATGAGGCTGGTCATGATGCGAAATTCCTTTTAGTGCGGATTCAGGCCCGAATGACCCGGGCGGTGTTCCCTTCGATGGCGGTCAGGCGTACCCGCTCGCCGGCCGCGATCTCGCTATCGGCGATGCAGGTCCATTCCTCGTTGCCGAGGATAGGCTTCTGGAAGCGCACACGGCCTTTTTGAAACTCCGATACACCAGCAGTCAGCAGCCCCACTTCACCGATCACGCTTTCGGCGGTCCAGCGCACGTCGGGTTGCTTGCGCCGGAACAGCTTGAACCACAGTGCCGTGGTGACTGACGACATCAGCACCCACAGCAGCACCTGCATGTCCAGTTGCAGGCTGGGGGCGGCCAGCGAAATGAGCGATACCAGCACGGCGCCGATGCCGAACCAGAGGATGAAGAACGTCGGCAGGACCAGTTCGAGCAGGATCAGCGCGATGCCGAAGACCAGCCAGATCCACCATTGCATTTCCATATGGGTAGCGCCTTCCGGGGGGGAGTGCCGAGTTTAAGGTAGCAGTGCGGCACATGGCCACTTCATGGTTTGCAAGAAAAGTCCGAAATGGCTGTAGGAGCAACTGTCTTGTGCAAATACATGAAAGTTGCCGCGTCCCCTGTGGGAGCGGGTTCACCCGCGAACACCGGCGAAGCCGGTGCCATGCACCGCGTTGATTTCTTCGCGGGTAAACCCGCTCCCACAGGGATCTGCGGTGCGCTTACGGAATTTGTTATCCGCGCAGGTCGAGCGCCGCAGCCAGGTCGGCTGGCGAATCGAATGCCCGGTTCACATCCGGCAAAGCCGGTCGCTTCAGGATCAGCACAGGTATCCCCAGCTCCCGCGCCACCTCCAGCTTCGGTTCGGTCGCTACGCTGCCACTGTTCTTGCTGATCAGCACATCGATCTTGCGGCGCTGGAACAACGCCCGCTCCTCCTCGATATGGAACGGCCCGCGCGCGCCAATCACTTCGCAGCGATCGTTGCCAGGGCACGTTTCCAACGCACGCAAGGTCCAGAACTGCTCCAGCGGTATCTCGTCCAGATGTTGCAGCGGCTCACGCCCCAGCGTGAACAATGGCCTGCGAAACGGCTTGAGTGCCTCGATCAACCCCGCCCAGTCCTCGACCTCGCGCCAGTCGTCCCCCGCTTGTGTCTGCCAGGCCGGGCGGCGCAAGGCCCAGCACGGAATACCGGCCAAGCGTGCGGCGTTGGCCGCGTTGCGGCTGATCTGCGCGGCATAGGGATGGGTAGCATCGATCAGCAACGTGATGCCTGCATCGTGCAGGTAGTTCGCCAGCCCTTCGGCACCGCCAAAGCCGCCGACCCGAACCTGGCATTGCAGGTCCTGCGGCACCCGGCCGATGCCCGCCAGGCTGTAGACATGCTGCGGGCCCAGGCGGCGAGCGATGGCCAGGGCTTCGGTGACGCCGCCCAGCAGCAGGATGCGCCCGTTCATTGCACACCCGCCCGGCCGACGATGCCACCCTGGCGATCGATGGCGAACACCTCCACCTGCACCTGCGCCGGCACCACGCTGCGGGCGAAGGCCAGGGCGTGGGCGCACACCGCGTCACCCAAGGGAATGCCGGCTGCATGGGCCAGTGCCAGGGCCTGTTGGCTGGTGTTGGCAGTAATGATCGATGCCTGCAGCGCAGCGTCGGCGCCGATGTCCGCCGCCCAGCCGGCCAGTTGCGGCAGGTCGATGCTGGAATGACGGCTGTGCAGGTCCATGTGCCCGGCAGCCAGCTTGCTGATCTTGCCGAAACCGCCGCACAGGGTCAGGCGTGGCACCGGTACTTTGCGCAGGTGCTTGAGCACCGCACCGACGAAGTCGCCCATTTCGATCAGGGCTATTTCTGGCAGGCCATAGACGCGGCGCATGGTGTCTTCGCTGGCGTTGCCAGTGCATGCAGCGATATGCGTGTAGCCGTTGGTGTGGGCGACGTCGATGCCCTGGTGGATCGAGGCAATGTAGGCCGCGCAGGAAAACGGCCGCACGATGCCGCTGGTGCCGAGGATCGACAGACCGCCGAGGATGCCCAGCCGCGGGTTCATGGTCTTCAGGGCCAGTTGCTCGCCACCCTGCACATTGACCGTTACCTCGAAGCCACCGGGATAGCTGCATTCGTCCGCCAGGCGTTGCAGGTGTTCGCTGATCATGCGCCGTGGCACCGGGTTGATGGCCGGCTCACCCACCGCCAGCACCAGCCCCGGGCGGGTCACGGTGCCGACGCCGGTGCCGGCGACAAAACGGATGCCAGGTTCGGCCAGCAGGCGAACCTGGCTATAGAGCAGGGCGCCGTGGGTCACGTCCGGGTCGTCGCCGGCGTCCTTGAGCGTGCCCGCTTCGGCACCTTGGCTGGTGAGGCGGCAGAACTCCAGGCGCATCTGCACCACCTTGCCCTTGGGCAGGGTGATGCTGACGGCGTCGTTGCTCTCGCCACCGAGCAGCAAGCGTGCTGCCGCCAGGCTGGTGGCGGTGGCGCAGCTGCCGGTGGTCAGGCCGCTGCGCAGGGGGGCGGGCTGTTCGCGGGTTTCTTCACGCATTGGCGGGTTTCACCACGTCCAGCAAGGTGATCGGCAGCGCCTGGCGCCAAGTGTCGAACGCGCCCAATGGCTGGGCATGGGCGACATGGACGCGGGTCAGCTCGCCGCCGTGGCGTTCACGGAAATGCGCCAGGGCCAGTTCGCTTTGCAAGGTCACCGCATTGGCTACCAGCCGGCCGCCGGGGCGCAGGTTTGCCCAGCACAGGTCGAGCACACCTTCGCGGGTGACGCCGCCACCGATGAAGATCGCATCCGGTTGCTCCAGGCCCTCCAGCGCCGCCGGTGCCTTGCCGCGGACCAGGTGCAGACCGGGTACACCCAACGCATCGCGGTTGTGTTCGATGAAGCCCTGGCGGCCTTCGTCGGCCTCGATGGCCAAGGCGCGGCAGGCCGGGTGGGCGCGCATCCATTCGATGCCGATCGAGCCGCAGCCGGCGCCCACGTCCCACAGCAGTTCGCCGGGCTGTGGTGCCAGGCGGGCCAGGGTAATGGCGCGGACGTCGCGCTTGGTCAGCTGGCCGTCATGCCGGAAGGCGCTGTCCGGCAGCCCGGCCAGCCGGTGCAGGCGCGGCGCCTCGGGCGTGGCCAGGCACTCGATGGCTACCAGGTTGAGCGCGGCGACGTCGCTGTGCGGCCAGCCCTGGGCGGTGCCGGCCAACTCACGTTCGTCCACGCCACCCAAGTGTTCGAAGACTCGCAGGCGGCTTGGCCCGAAGCCCCGCTCGCGCAGCTGCGTGGCAATTGCTGCCGGGCTGTCGCCGTCGTTGCTCAGCACCAGCAGGCGCACACCGCTGTGCAGATGGGCATTGAGCGCTGCCAGGGGCCGAGCGACCAGCGATACCACCTGCACGTCCTGCAGTGGCCAGCCCAGGCGGGCGGCGGCCAGGGCGCAGGAGGAGGGCATCGACAGCACGCGTATTTCAGCGGCGGGCAGTTGGCGCGCCAGGCTGGCACCGACGCCGTAGAACATCGGGTCGCCGCTGGCCAGCACGCATACTGGCTCACCGCGCAGAGCCAGGACCGGGGCCAGCGAGAACGGGCTTGGCCAGCCCAGCCGTTCGCCGGCCACGCAGCGTGGCAGCAAGGCCAGCTGGCGCGGGCTGCCGAAGATCCGCGCAGCGCCCAGCAGCGCGCGCCGGGCCTGCTTGCCCAGGCCGCTGAAGCCGTCTTCGCCGATACCTACTACTGTCAGCCAGGGTGCCATGTATCTCATTCCGCCATTTTTGGGGCCGCTGCGCGCCCCTTCGCGGGCTCGCCCGCTCCCACAGGTACAGCGCAGCCGTTGAGGGCAGCGGTGATCCTGTGGGAGCGGGCATGCCCGCGAAGGAAGGCGACGCGGTCCTTAATTTCTACTCGATCGTCGATGATGCTCGACCACCGGCTTTTCATGCCGCCGGACAAAGCAGGCATAATACCGCGCCTTCTACACTCAAGCGCATTTTCACAGATTGCCGGACGCCCCTTTGACCCAGGCCCATGCCTCCCATGTATCGCCCCGTCCCTCGGCCTGCCCGGGGTTGTGGCGCATCGTCAGTGCCCGTGATGGCGGCATCTGCCGCATCAAGCTGCCGGGCGGCCTGCTGCTGGCCGACCAGGCCGACGCAGTGGCGGCGGCTGCCGAGCGTTTCGCTGGTGGCGTGATCGAGGCCACCAACCGCGGCAACCTGCAGATTCGCGGCATCGGCAGCGAGCATCGCGGCCTGGTCGAGACACTGCTCGCTGCCGGCCTGGGCCCACGTGATGCCGCCGGTGACGATGTGCGCAACCTGATGCTCAGCCCGCTGGCCGGGCATGACCCGGCGATGCTGCTGGACGCTCGGCCGCTGGCCGGGCAGATCCTCGACCTGCTGGAAGGCACTCCGCGTTTTCACCAGTTGTCGGCCAAGTTCGCCGTGCAGCTGGATGCCGGCGAAAACCTGGCCATGCTCGAACACCCCCATGACCTGTGGCTGTCGGCCCTGCGCCTGGGGCAGCAGACCTGGCTGGCGTTTGGCCTGGCGGGTTGCCCGGCAGACGGCCAGGTGCTCGGTGCGGTCCCGGCGGACCAAGGCCTGGCACTGGTGCGTGCGGTGCTGGAGCGCTTCCTCGACCTGGCCACCCCGGCACAGTCGCGCATGCGCCAGTTGCTCGAGGTGTGTTCGGCAACCGATTTCATCGACGGACTCGGCCTGGCCATCCGCCGCGACGCCGCCGTGCTCGCATGGCGGCGTGAACCGCGCAGCGTCTCGTGGCTGGGCGTCCTGCCCCAGGCGCAGAGCGTCGCCTTGGGCGTTGCCCCGCCGCAGGGGCGCCTGACCCCGGCCATGCTGCGTGGCGCTGCGCGCGTTGCCCGTGAACATGGCGATGGCAGCCTGCGCCTGAGCCCCTGGCAAAGCCTGGTGCTGACCAACCTGCAAGCGCAACACATTGACCACGCCCAGGCCGGGTTGTCCGCACTGGGCCTGCTATGCCATGACCATGAGCCACTGGCCCGCATAAGCGCCTGTACCGGCGCCAGTGGCTGTGCCAAGGCCCTGGGCGAGACCAAGGCCGACGCCGTCACCCTGGCTGCACTGCTCGGCCCTGGCGTGCCCGGCAGCGTGCACTTGTCCGGTTGCCCCCGATCCTGTGCCGTGGCCCATGTTGCCCCGGCCACCCTGCTGGCCCGTGCGCCGGGCCGTTACGACCTGTACCTGCGTGATGCGCGCTTGCCGGGCTTCGGCGCCCTGCGCGCCACCGACCTTACCTTGAATGAAGCAGGCGCCATGCTCGACCTGCCGACGGAGCACCTTGATGATTGACTACATCCGCGATGGTCAGGAGATCTATCGCAATTCCTTCCGGATCATCCGCGAGGAAGCCCGACTCGAGCGGATCCCCGCAGACCTCGAAAAGCTCGCCGTGCGCGTGATCCACGCCTGTGGCATGGTCGACGCCATCGATGGCCTGCAGTTCTCCGAAGGTGCCGGCCGGGCCGGGCGCGAGGCGTTGCTGAACGGCGCGCCGATCCTGTGTGATGCGCACATGGTCGCCGAAGGTATTACCCGCGCCCGGCTGCCCGCCGACAACAAGGTCATCTGCACCCTGCGCGACCCGAGCGTACCGGGCCTGGCGAAAGACGCCAGCAACACCCGTTCCGCCGTGGCCCTGGAACTGTGGCGACCGCACCTGGAAGGCAGTGTGGTGGTGATCGGCAACGCGCCTACCGCACTGTTCTACCTGCTGGAAATGCTCGACGCCGGCGCCCCGAAACCAGCACTGATCCTCGGTTTCCCGGTCGGCTTCGTCGGTGCCGCCGAGTCCAAGGCGATGCTCGCCGCCGACAGCCGTGGCGTGCCGTTCGTGATCATGCAGGGCCGCCTGGGCGGCAGCGCGATGGCCGCCGCCGCGGTCAACGCCCTCGCCACGGAGGTGGAATGATGGTGCCGCGTGGACGTCTGCTGGGCCTGGGCGTGGGCCCTGGCGACCCTGAACTGATTACCCTCAAGGCCTTGCGCCTGCTGCGTGAAGCGCCCGTGGTCGGCTACTTCGTGGCCAAGGGCAAGCGCGGCAACGCCTTCGGCATCATCGAGGCGCACCTGCAGCCCGAGCAGACCTTGCTGCCGCTGGTCTACCCGGTAACCACCGAAGCGCTGCCAGCGCCGCTGTCCTATGAACAGGTGATCAGCGACTTCTACGACGAGGCCAGCGTGCAGGTAGCCGAGCACCTGGATGCCGGCCGCGACGTGGCGGTGATCTGTGAAGGCGACCCGTTCTTCTATGGTTCCTACATGTACCTGCACGACCGCCTGGCGCAGCGCTACGAGGCCGAAGTGATCCCCGGCGTCTGCTCGATGCTTGGTGGCGCCTCGGTACTGGGCGCGCCGCTGGTGTATCGCAACCAGAGCCTGTCGGTGCTGTCTGGCGTGTTGCCGGCCGAAGAACTCAAGCGTCGCCTGGCCGACGCCGACGCGGCGGTGATCATGAAGCTGGGGCGCAACTTCCCCAAGGTGCGCGAAGTGCTGGCCGAACTGGGCCTGGACGGGCGTGCGCTGTATGTGGAGCGGGCGACCATGGCCAACCAGAAAATCGTGCCGCTGGACCAGGTCGACCCACAGTCGTCGCCGTACTTCTCGCTGATCATCGTGCCGGGTGAAAAATGGCAGGGCTGAACATGCACCAGGCACCGGCGATCGTCATCCTTGGCCAGGGCAGCCTGGCCACGGCGCAGCGTATCCAGCAGTGTTATCCACAAGCATCGATCCATGGCCTGGAAGGCCGGGTCGAGGGTGCCGACCTTTGCTACACCGCGTTTGGCGATACCCTGCGTGGGCTGTACCAGCAGAACACGCCGATCATCGCCCTGTGCGCCGCGGGTATCGTCATCCGCAGCCTGGCCAGCCTGCTCAGCGAGAAAGGTGTCGAGCCGCCGGTACTGGCCGTGGCCGAAGACGGCAGTGCCGTAGTGCCGTTGCTCGGTGGCCTTGGCGGTGTGAACGTGATGGCGCGCGAAATCGCTGAAGCACTGGGCGTTGCTGCGGCAATTACCACCAGCGGCGAGTTGCGTTTTGGCACCTGTCTGCTGAACCCGCCGCAAGGCTATGCTCTGGCGGATATCGAGCAAGGCAAGCGCTTTGTCTCCGACCTGCTGGCTGGCGAGGCGGTGCGCATCGAAGGTGATGCGCCGTGGCTGCAGCAGGCGCAGTTGCCTGCCAGCGAGGCGGCCCGGCGTACCATCCATGTGGGGCACCAGGCGCGCCCGGCCAGCCGCGACGAGCTGCTGATCCACCCGCGTTCGGTGGTAGTGGGTGTTGCTGGCGGCAGCCTGGCCAGTATCCGGGCGGCATTACAGCAGGCCGGCATCGCCGAGCCTGCAGTGGCCTGCCTGCTGGCTGACGAGCAAGCCATGGCCGACAGCGCCCTGCACGAGGCCGCACAGGCCCTGGGGGTTGCCTTGCGCTTTGCTGCCAGGACGCATGATCTGGCCGGGATGGTTGCTGCGGCATTGCCTGCTGCGCAGCTGATCGAGGTGGCAGACGTGGTCATCGCGGTGGCGCCTGCCCCGGTCGAGGTGGCGCAGATCGGTCGTCGTCGGGGTCGTTTGGCGGTCATCGGCCTGGGGCCGGGTGCAGCCGAGCTGATGGTGCCGGCGGTCAAGGCCGAGCTTGCGCGGGCCGAGGATGTGCTTGGTTACGAAACCTACGTGCGCATGGCCGGCCCGTTCCGTGACGACCAGGTACTGCACTGCACCGACAACCGTGAAGAGATGCAGCGTGCCCGGCATGCCTTCGAACTCGCGGCTCAGGGCCGTTCGGTGGTGGTGGTTTCGTCGGGCGACCCGGGGGTGTTCGCCATGGCGGCTGCGGTACTTGAAGCGCTGCACGAGTCCACGGTCCCGGCTTGGCACCGGGTGGATCTCGAGATCCTGCCAGGGGTGTCGGCCTCGCTCGCGACGGCCGCACAGGCGGGCGCGCCGCTGGGGCATGACTTCTGTGTGATGTCGCTGTCCGACAACCTCAAGCCGTGGTCGATCATTGAAAAGCGCCTGGACCTGGCGGCCCAGGCCGACCTGGTGCTGGCATTCTACAACCCGATTTCCAAGGCCAGGCCGCACCAGCTTGGGGTAGCGCTGGAGGTCGTGCGTCGGCACCGCGAGGGTAACACGCCTGTAGTCCTTGGCCGTGACATCGGTAGGCCGGGGCAGACGCTGAAGGTCGTTACATTGGCCGAACTGCTGCCGGAAATGGTCGACATGCGCACCATGGTGCTGGTGGGTTCATCTACAACCTGCGTGTTTCCTCGCCTCTCGGGTGGGGTGTGGGCCTACACGCCGCGTTGGTACCCGTCGGCCGACTAGTTGCACCGGAAACCCTTCAGCGCGCTGCATCCTGGGCGCGCTGGCTAAGGTGGTCGCCCCTGACTCGGGGGGCAACCATCTAGGAGTTTCCACATGTCCACAGAAACACAAGTCACTGCGACCGACACAGCCATCCTGGTCGAAGGCAACCTGCTGGCCTGCGGCGCAGGCATGTCTTCGCAAAGCCGTCATGACGTAAAGAACGCCTTCCACTTTGCCACCTTGGTGGCTGACAAGTCCTTCGATGCCGAAAAACAGAGCAGGGAGTGGTACGACCGGTTCATCGATGTCATGCGTGATCTTGGCTTTACCATCCCTCGTCGCACCTTCGAGCTGGAAACCTCTGCCGAGTTGTCTGTCACCGTAGGCGCTGTCGCTATACGGGCGATCGGTGCGGTCGGCAATGCAGTGCTGGGTGGTACCAAGTTGGGTGTGCTGGCCAAGGCGGCTTTCGACAAACTCACCACCGTCGAAAATGACGTCAAGGTGGTCGATCACAAGCGCAAGAACAAGGTCAGGGGCATGGTCGGGATGGCCGCCTGCGTCGAAACCGACAACAACGATGTGGTCATGGTGGTGAGCTGCATCCAGGCCTCTGCCCCCAAACTGGAGGATGACATCCTGGGTATCCAGTGGAAGCTGGACAAGACCGAGTACTACGCCGGCATGGCTGTGCTCACCCTCAACACTTTCGTCTACGACAAGGTCCGCGAAACCGTGGAAAACAAACTCGGCGTGCGCAGCGTCGAGAACGTTCTCCAGTACGACTTCTGATTGCAGGGCGGCGTTGTTGCAACGCCGCTTTGTTCGGCTCTTTGTGACGAGGCAATGCAATGGACAGAACAGCTGAACAACTGATGTTGATTGGCGGGACTGCATTACTGTACCGCGCGGACGCTGGCCAGATTCAACGCCAGGCTGCCTTCGACTCCATCCTTTACGCCCAGTTGGTGGCCAACAGGAATGCGGGGTCACGCTTTGACAACTATGAAGCCTGGTATGACGCCTATCGCGAGGCATACCGGCAACTGGGCTGGATCAAGCTGGCCAGTACGCATGACTTGAAACAGCTGGGGCAGCCCGCGCGCAGCGCGCAGATACAGCCACTCGAGGCGTGGCTGAAGATGCGCTCGATCGGTCATGAGGCTGTGCTGGCTGCAGTAAGAAGTGGCCTGGGCCGATCGATCGAAGGTTTTCGTCACCAGTTGAAGTTCAGCACGCAGGGTTCGCAACTGGTGATCGAGCTTGGCTTGCTCAAGCCGGGCCCGACCCTCGATCTTTGCAGTATCACCTTCCAATTCGACGCACCGATCGCCGGCATACCCCAGGACATGCTGCTGGTCGAAAAGGCGCTGGAGGGGGAAGCCGGGTTCAATGGCGTTTCCTTGCAGCTGGATAACGGGCGTTTCCAACACCAGCGAGATGAGCTGGAGGCATTGATGAAAACCAAGGATGCACAAGGGGAGTATCGGTTCGACCTGCATTAGGCAATGGCTATGGCGCCAGGTAGCCTTTGATACCGGTAAAGATAATTTGCGCAGCCAGGGCGCAGACGAACAGCCCCATCAGCCGGCTGACGATCTGCAGGCCCTGGTCGCCGAGGATGCGCTCGATACGGTGTGACAGGTACAGCACCAGGCCGACGGTGAAGCTGGCCAGGGCGATGCTGATGATGGCCAACAGCTTGTCGTCCCAGTGCGGGTGACCGACGCCCATTACCAGCAGTGCACCGATGGTGCCCGGGCCGACGGTGAGCGGGATGGTCAGCGGCACGATGGTGACATCCTGCTGCACGTTGTCGGCCTGTACCGCAGACTTGCCTTGGGCCATGCCCAGTGCCGAAATGAACAGCACACTGCCAGCGCCGATGCGGAAGGCGTCGGCGGTGATGCCGAAGATGCCGAAGATCGCCCGACCGAACAGGTACAGCAGGACACTGGCGATGAGTGCGGCGATGGCCACCTTCCATGCCAGCTGCTTGCGCTCCTTGCTGGAATGGCCGCGGGTCAGGCTGATGAAGCACGACAGCACGAAGAACGGGCTGTAGAGCACGAGCATTTTCAGGTAGACGCTGAACAACTCATGGAGCATGGGGGCTAGTCCAGGCAGTTATGGCTGGGCAGAGTTTATCAGCAGATTCTGTTGATAGCCTGTACCGGCCCTTTCGCGGGTGAACCCGCTCCCACAGGGATAGCATTGCCTTCAGGCCTTATGCAGTACCTGTGGGAGCGGGTTCACCCGCGAAAAGGCCGGCACAGGCGCCTCAGATCAGGAACTATGCACAGGATCCACCTTGGCTTCCCGGTGATTGGCCCAGTACTGGATCAGCTCTCGCAACTGCGACAGTTCCACCGGTTTGGCCATGTGCCCGTCCATGCCCGCCAGGCGGGCGCGTTCCTTGTGTTCGGCAAGTATGTGCGCGGTCAGCGCCACCACCGGGGTGCGCTGGCGCTGGTTGGCGGCTTCCCAGGCGCGCAGCTGCTGGGTGGCCGAGAAACCGTCAAGTATCGGCATTTCGCAGTCCATCAGCACCAGGTCATAGCGCTGCGCCTTCATCGCCTGCAAGGCCTCCTCACCATTGCTGGCGGTGTCGGGCTCGAGGTTGAGCTTGCCAAGCATCCCGCGGATCACCTTGGTCGAGATGCTGTTGTCCTCGGCGACCAGCACGCGGAAATCGCCGGGCAGGTCCAGTGCCTGGGGGATGCCGGGCAAACTGGCTGGTACGGCTTGCTCGCGGCCGCGCTGGGCCAGTTCTTCGGCCAGGGTGGTTTTCAGCGTATAGCCGGCCACCGGCTTGGCGAGGATCCGCTTGACCCCGGCGTTGCGCGCAATGACCTTGCTCGGCGCGTTGCTGATGCCGGTGAGCATCACTACCAGGATGTCGTGGTTCAGGCTCGGGTCTTCCTTGATCTTGGCGGCCAGCTGCATGCCGGTCATGCCTGGCATGTTCTGGTCCAGCAGCACGGCATCGAAGTAGTCGCGCAGGTGGGCCTTGGTGCGCAGCAGGGCCAGTGCTTCCTTGCCCGACGGGACCGCGCTGACGTTCATGCCCCAGGCGCTGCACTGCTGTACCAGCACCTTGCGGCAGGTGTCGTTGTCGTCCACCACCAGTACGCGAGCATCACGCAGCGGGCTGTCGAGGTCGGCCGGTGGCTGTTCCAGGCGCGAAGGGTCCAGCGGCAGGGTCAGCCACAGGGTATTGCCCATGCCGGTGCTGCTCTTGATGCCGAACTCGCCCTGCATCAGCCCGATCAGCTGCTTGGCGATGACCAGCCCCAGGTGGCCGCCCAGCTTGTTGCTGGACAGGAAGTGGTGGCTGTGCAACTCGGCCTGCAGCAAGGCTTCGCGGTCAGCGGCCGGCAACGGTTCGCCGCTGTCCTGGACGGCGATGCGCAGGCGCGGTACCTCGCCGCGCTGGTCCAGCGCCACTACCAGCAGGATCTCGCCCTGGTCGGTGTTTTTCAGGGCATTCTCCAGCAGGCTCGACAAGGCCTGGCGCAGGCGCGTCGGGTCGCCGCTGATCACCCGTGGTACCTGCGGTTGGGTGAAGCTGATCAGTTCGATGTTCTGCTGTTCGGCCTTGGCGCGGAAGATGTTCAGGCAATCTTCGATCAGCGCGTTGAGGTCGAACTGCACGTCATCGAGTTCGATCTGCCGGGATTCCAGCTTGGAAATGTCGAGAATCTCGTTGATCAGCGTCAGCAGTTCGTTGCCGGCGCTGTGAATGGTCTGCACGTAGTCGCGTTGCTTGACCGACAGCGGCGTGCCCAGAAGCAGCTCGGTCATGCCCAGCACACCGTTCATGGGGGTACGGATTTCGTGGCTGATCTTGGCCAGGAACTCGGCCTTGGCGTTGATTTCGGCATCGCTGGCGGCCAGTGCGCGGCTGGCGCTGAAGCGCTCCTCGCTAATGCGCCGCAGGCGTTCACTGACGGCCAGGTTGAGCAGCAGGCCGCTGGCCACGGTCAGGCCCAGCAGGATGCACAGCAGCCAGGGCGTCGAGGTACGGGTCAGGCCCAGTAGCGCTGGCAGCAGCACCAGGCCACCGAGGTTGAACACCACCATGGCCAGGCTGAACAGACGTGCGGGCGCATAGCCCTTGTACCAGTGGTAACTGCTGACCAACAGCATGCTCACGCTGCCCAGGGCCATCAGGGCGTAGGTCATCAGGTTGAGGGGCAGGGTGTCGACGAACAGCAGCACCAACCCGCTCACCCCGACCAGCAGCATCTCGCCCTGCAGCAGGCGGTTTAGCCGTGGCGAGTTGCATGGCGAGAAGAAGTGCTGGGTGAAACCCAGCCCCGCCAGGCCGGCCAGGACCAGCGTCAGGTATGCGGCGGGTGTTTGCGCGCTATGCCAAACGTGCCACCAGGGGCCGCTGAGGTTCAGCAGGATCAGGCCGCTGAGCAGCATCAGGCCGTGGTACAGCGCCAGGATCAGGGTGGTGCTGGAGCGGCTGTAGATGAAGCGGATCAGGTTGTGCATGATCAGCATCACCAGGCCGCCGAACAGCATGCCGAACAGCAGTGGCTGGCGCTGGTCGGAGGCTGCCACGGCCGCAGGCTCCAGGCTGATGGCCGGGCGCAACTGGTGCTCGGAAACCAGGCGCAGGTAGATATCCAGGGGTTGCTTGCTGTTGGGCAGGGGTAGTACATGGTCGCTGCCACGCAGGGTCGGGCTGGCATTGCCTGCCTGGCGCCCGTGGTGCAGCTGACGCAGAAGCTTGTCGCCCTCGAGGGCGTAGAGGTCCAGGCCAGAAAGGTCTGGGGCGAAAACCCGCAGCAGTTTTTCCTGCTCGCCGGGCTCCAGGCGGTAGTGCAGCCACAGGGCCTGTTCCGCAGGAGCGGCATCCAGGTCGGCAAGTACCAGCGGGCTGAACTGGTTGCGGTAACGATCGGAGCGCACGTCGCTCAGTTGCAGGTTGGCCTGTTCGTCGAGCATAACGGCCCAGCCTCCGTCATGTTCGGCCGCCGCCGGGAACATGCAGAGCAAGGTCAGCAAGCTGACGATCAGAGCTGAGGCAATCCGAAGCCGACGCACTACGAAATCCCTTCTTAGCCTAGGTGCCGGGTACTAACTATGCGCGGCGCGCCAAGTCGAAGGCAAGGCCCCTTGGGGCCCTGTCGACGAGCCGGATGCCGCAGGCGCAAGGTGCTGGGGCGCGCTGCGGACGTCCGGTACAACTTACTGCTGGTGCTCACCGCGTTCGCGGGCGATGGCCCGGTAGCCGATATCGGTGCGGTAGAAACTGCCGTTCCAGCTGATTTCCTTGGCCAGGCGGTAAGCCTGCTGCTGTGCGTCGGCAACGGTGCTGCCCATGGCGGTGGCACACAGCACGCGCCCGCCGTTGGTGGTCACCTTGCCATCCTTCAGTGCGGTACCGGCATGGAACACCTTGCCTTCGATCTTCGCGGCAGCGTCCAGGCCGTTGATCACGTCACCCTTGGCGTAGTCGCCCGGGTAGCCGCCGGCAGCCAGTACCACGCCCAGGCTCGGGCGCGGGTCCCACTGTGCTTCGACCTTGTCCAGCGCCTTGGCGAATGCGGCCTCGACCAGCAGCACCAGGCTAGACTCCAGGCGCAGCATGACCGGCTGGGTTTCTGGGTCGCCGAAGCGGCAGTTGAACTCGATGACCTTGGGGTTGCCCGCCTTGTCGATCATCAGGCCGGCGTAGAGGAAGCCGGTGTAGACGTTGCCTTCCTCGGCCATGCCGCGCACGGTCGGCCAGATCACCTGGTCCATCACGCGCTGGTGAACTTCGGCGGTGACTACCGGGGCAGGGGAGTAGGCACCCATGCCGCCGGTGTTCGGGCCGGTGTCCTGGTCGCCGACACGCTTGTGGTCCTGGCTGGTGGCCATGGGCAGCACGTTCTGGCCGTCGACCATGACGATGAAGCTGGCTTCCTCGCCGTCGAGGAACTCCTCGATCACCACGCGGGAGCCCGCATCGCCGAAGGCGTTGCCGGCCAGCATGTCACGCACGGCGGCTTCGGCTTCTTCCAGGGTCATGGCGACGATCACGCCCTTGCCCGCGGCCAGGCCGTCGGCCTTGATCACGATCGGCGCGCCTTTTTCCTGCAGGTAGGCCAGCGCCGGCTCGATTTCGGTGAAGTTCTGGTAGTCGGCGGTCGGGATCTTGTGACGCGCCAGGAAGTCCTTGGTGAAGGCCTTGGAGCCTTCCAGCTGGGCCGCGCCCTTGGTCGGACCGAAGCAGTCCAGGCCGCGGCTGCGGAACAGGTCGACTACGCCGATGACCAGCGGTGCTTCTGGACCGACGATGGTCAGGTCGACGTTCTTCTCGGCGAAGTCAGCCAGTTGCTCCAGGGCGCACACGTCGATGGCGACGTTCTCGCACTTGGCTTCAATGGCGGTGCCGGCGTTGCCCGGGGCAACGAAGACTTTCTCCACGCGTGGGTCCTGGGCGACTTTCCAGGCCAGGGCGTGCTCACGGCCGCCGCTGCCGATGATCAAAACTTTCATGTCAAAACCTCTGTTTGGCGGCAATCCTCGTACCCTGTAGGAGGTTCACCCGCGAATGCGGCGGTGAATCCAACATCGCATTCGCGGGTGAACCCGCTCCCACAGCTGCCTAGGATCGGCCGGCCATCTTGATTAGTGGCGGAAGTGGCGCATACCGGTGAAGACCATTGCGATGCCGGCTTCGTCAGCGGCAGCAATCACCTCGGCATCACGCATCGAACCACCTGGCTGGATCACGGCGCTGATACCCACTTTAGCCGCATTGTCGATGCCATCACGGAACGGGAAGAACGCATCCGACGCCATGACTGCACCCTGGACCTGCAGGCCGGCATGCTCGGCCTTGATTGCAGCAATGCGCGCGGAGTTGACGCGGCTCATCTGGCCGGCGCCGACGCCGATGGTCTGGCGCTGCTTGGCGTAGACAATGGCGTTGGACTTGACGAACTTGGCCACTTTCCAGGCGAACACCAGGTCGTTGATCTCTTGCTCGGTTGGCGCACGCTTGGTGACGATCTTCAGGTCATCGGCAGTGATCATGCCGATATCGCGGCTCTGCACCAGCAGGCCACCGTTGACGCGCTTGAAGTCCCAACCGGCAGCGCGCTCGGCTGGCCACTCGCCGCACTCCAGCAGGCGTACGTTCTGCTTGGCGGCAACCACTTCGCGGGCAGCCTGGGAAATTTTCGGGGCGATGATCACTTCGACGAACTGGCGGTCGACGATGGCCTTGGCGGTTTCGCCGTCCAGTTCGCGGTTGAAGGCGATGATGCCGCCGAACGCCGACTCGGTGTCGGTGGCATAGGCCAGGTCGTAAGCCTTGCGGATGCCGCCTTCGTCTTCAGGTACCACGGCCACGCCGCACGGGTTGGCGTGCTTGACGATGACGCAGGCCGGCTTGACGAAGCTCTTCACGCACTCCAGCGCGGCATCGGTGTCGGCCACGTTATTGAACGACAGTTCCTTGCCCTGCAGCTGGACGGCGGTGGAAACGCTGGCTTCGCCTTTCTTCGCTTCTACGTAGAACGCCGCGCTCTGGTGCGGGTTTTCGCCGTAGCGCATTTCCTGGGCCTTGACGAACTGGCTGTTGAAGGTGCGCGGGAACTCGCTGCGGCCTTCAGTGCTCAGGGTTTCTTTGGCCTGGTCGATGGTGCCCATGTAGTTGGCGATCATGCCGTCGTAGGCAGCAGTGTGCTCGAACGCCTTGAGCATCAGGTCGAAGCGCTGGGCGTAGGTCAGGCCACCGGCCTTGAGGCCTTCGATGATGCCGGCGTAGTCGCTGGCGTTGACCACGATGGCCACGTCCTTGTGGTTCTTGGCAGCCGAGCGGACCATGGTCGGGCCGCCGATATCGATGTTCTCGATGGCGGTCGGCAGGTCACAGCCAGGCTTGGAGATGGTGGCTTCGAACGGGTACAGGTTGACTGCTACCAGGTCGATCGGCTTGATGCCGTGCTCGTTCATGATGGCGTCGTCGGTGCCGCGACGGCCGAGGATGCCACCGTGGATTTTCGGGTGCAGGGTCTTGACCCGGCCATCCATCATTTCGGCGAAGCCGGTGTAGTCGGCCACTTCCACCGCATTGACGCCGTTGTCCTTGAGCAGCTTGTAGGTGCCGCCGGTGGACAGGATCTCGACACCGAGCTGCTGCAGCTCACGGGCGAATTCGAGGATACCGGTCTTGTCGGAGACGCTGATCAGGGCGCGGCGGACTGGCAGGCGGGTAGTCTGGTCGGTCATTTCGGGTTCCAATAACGCGGTGGAGTCAGCAAAAAAGGCGCCTCTGTTCAGGGAGCCGCCTTTTCTGGTTGGGATTCTGGCTTACAACAAGTCGTACTGCTTGAGCTTCTTGCGCAGGGTGCCTCGGTTCAGTCCGAGCATCTCGCTGGCCTTGGTCTGGTTGCCCTTCACGTAGTTCATCACGCTTTCGAGCAGGGGCGCCTCGACTTCGGAGAGCACCAGGTTGTACACGTCCGTCACGGTCGCGCCTTCCAGGTGGGCGAAGTAGTTGTGCAGCGCCTTCTCTACGCTGTCGCGAAGGGTCTGGCCCTCTTCGCTCGGCGTGTTGAGGTGCTGTTTCAGGTTGGCGTTGTCGCTCACGGGCGTTGTTCCACTCACAAATGTCTCGGTCATCATCGTCATGCGGCCACCCCTTGTCCGTCCTCTGTCTCAAGGCTCTGTCGACGTTCGCTGAAAAACGCGCGAACGTTGGCGCACTGCGCTTGTGTGTCTTCCAAAGCGTTGAACCGGGAGCGAAACTCCTTGCCGCCGGGTCGTGTTGCCAGGTACCAGCCAACGTGCTTGCGGGCGATACGTACGCCCATCACATCGCCATAGAAGGCATGCAGCGCGGCCAGGTGCTCCAGCAGGATGCGTTCCACTTCCTCCAGCTGCGGCGCTGGCAGGTGTTCGCCAGTGCGCAAGTAATGCTCGATCTCGCGAAAGATCCATGGCCGCCCCTGGGCGGCTCGGCCGATCAACAGGCCATCGACCCCGGTGGCGTCCAGCACCGCCCGGGCCTTTTCTGGCGAGGTGATATCGCCGTTGGCAAAAACCGGAATCGACACCGCCTGCTTGATGGCAGCGATGGTGTCGTATTCGGCTTCGCCGGTGTACAGGTCGGCGCGTGTGCGGCCATGCACCGCCAGCGCCTGGATGCCGGCCTGCTCGGCAATCTTCGCCACGTTCAGGCCGTTCTTGTTCGCCCGGTCCCAGCCGGTGCGGATCTTCAGGGTCACCGGGACGTCCACGGCGCCGACCACGGCGTGGAGAATCTCGCTGACCAAGGCTTCATCTCTCAATAAAGCAGAGCCTGCGGCTTTGTTGCAGACTTTTTTTGCCGGGCAGCCCATGTTGATATCAATGATCTGGGCGCCTGCATCGACGTTGGCCTTTGCCGCCGCTGCCATCATCTGCGCATCACCACCGGCGATCTGTACCGAGCGTGGCTCGGGATCACCTTCATGGATGCGGCGCAGGCTCGACTTGCGGCTGTTCCACAGGCTCATGTCGCTGGAGACCATTTCCGACACCACCATGCCGGCGCCCAAGCGCTGGCAAAGTGTACGGAAAGGCTGGTCCGTGACCCCGGCCATGGGCGCGAGGATCAGGTTGTTACGTAGTGTGTATGGGCCGATGCGTACCGCCGACATAGGTGATCCCTGTTGTGGGGCCGAATCTTGGAGTTCGAAAAAGGGTTGGCATGATACCCGCTCTCGGTGACCGGATAAAGATGGATTTGGATAAAATCTGAACAGTTGTCGGCTTATGACTTTTGGTATGGGTGAGGATCCAGGACCTTGCGCGGCCCCTGTGGGAGCGGGCCTGCCCGCGAAGCAGGCGGCGCAATGGATGGCACGGGCTTCGCCCGTGTTCGCGGGCACGCCCGCTCCCACAGGGCTGCTGGTTATTCCGGCGAACGGAAGCTCAGGCTGTAATTAACGGCCTTCGGCCCTGGGTCGAGGATGTCCAGGGCGATATGGATCGGGGTCTGGCTTGGCATTTCGCCGCGCCCGGCCAGTTCGCCGGACAGGTATTCGCTGGGCTTGAAGCGACGGCTGGCGATCAGCTGGCCATTGAGGTCGGCGAAGCGCAGCTCCAGCAGCGGGAACGGCTGGGCGAACGGCGCGCGGTTGTAGATGATCGCATCGACGATCAGTGCGCCCTTGAAGTCCGGGTGGCTGCGTACTACCAGGTTGCTGCTCTTGATTCGAGCGATATCGACGCGGGTCGGCACTTCGCAGCCGACCAACGGGCAGACTTGCTGGAAGAGCGGCCGGTACTGGTCCTGGCGGGCCATTTCATCGAAGTGGAACCACACGTACTGGAACGCCAACAAGCCAGCAGCCAGCAGGGTCAGGAAGCCCCACAGCAGGCGCTTGCCCCAGTTGGGCGCGGGTTTTTCCCAGCCCAGTTGCAGCGGGTCGTCGACCACGTCGACCAGCGGCTCCTTGCGCGCCGGGCGCTCGGCTTTGCCGGCAAGGCCTGGTTCCAGGCGTTCGCCGGGCAGCGGCTCGACAGGCTCGCCATCGCGCGCCGACAGGTGCAGCTCCAGCGGCTCGTCGTCGCGGGCGCTCAGGCCCCGTACAGGGGCCTCATCATCGCTGGCCCGCAGCGGTTCGTTGAATTCGGGGTGGTCATCGATTGCGGCGGTACTGTGTACCGGTGGTTCGTCGTCGATGTCCAGGTCAAGATTGCCACCTAACGTCGGCTCGGTACGCTCGCCTGGGGCGGGTTCCAGGTCCAGCTCCAGGGACTCCGGCTCCCGCAGCACGGGCGTGGGTTCTACCGCCTGTTGCGGCTCGAACGGCTCATCGGTTGCCGTACCGAACAGGTCGTCGGCATGTTCGTCCGGGTGCAGTTCGTCACGCCGCGCCTGCAGGCCGTCATCCTGGCTTGCCGGGCGAGCCGAGGCCGGTTGGCCGCGGCGCTCCAGGCGCTCCAGTTCCATGTCGAGGTCGAGCGCGTCCAGCGCCTGGCTGGTGAGCGCCCAGTCCTCGTCCGGAGTGGTGCCGGATTCGCTTGCGACAGGCTCGGGTGCGATCACCGGTTCGGCCAGCGGCTCGGCAGGGGCAGCAGGCATCGGTGCCGGCACCGCAGGTGCGCTGGCTCCGCCGGCGCGGTTCTGCTCCAGCAGCTGCTTGGCGGCGTTGAACACCTGCAGGCAGTGGCCGCAGCGCACTACACCGCGGGCCACGCTCAACTGGTGGTGGGTGACGCGAAAGCTGGTCTGGCAATGCGGGCACTGGGTGACGAAACTGTCGGTCATGCGGCAATCCGGGAGCTGTGCAGAAAAGTATTCTAGGCCCGCTTAGCGGCGGCGACCACTGATGCGCACCCAGCCGTCGCGCACGACGATCGGGTCCAGCTCGAAGTCGGCGGCATAGGCCGCGGCCACTTCCTCACCCTGCTCGGCGAGGATGCCCGACAGCGCCAGCAGGCCACCTGGGCGGACCAGGCCGGACAGCTGCGGTGCCAGCGACACCAGTGGGCCGGCGAGGATGTTGGCGACCAGCACGTCGGCCTGCATGGCCGGCATGTGCTCGGGCAGGTACAGCGCCAGCTTCTCATCGGCGATGCCGTTGCGCTGGGCGTTGTCGCGCGAAGCCTCGATGGCCTGCACGTCGATGTCGGTACCGACCGCCTCACGGGCGCCCAGCAGCAACGCGGCGATGGCCAGAATGCCCGAGCCGCAGCCGAAGTCCAGCACCTGGGCGCCTTCGAGCTGCTGGCCGTCGAGCCATTCCAGGCACAGGGCGGTGGTGGGGTGGGTACCGGTGCCGAACGCCAGGCCCGGGTCGAGCAGCAGGTTCACCGCGTCCTGTTCCGGGGCCTCGTGCCAGCTTGGCACGATCCACAGGCGGCGGCCGAAGCGCATCGGCTGGAAGTTGTCCATCCAGCTGCGTTCCCAGTCCTGGTCCTCGATCACCTCGGCCTGGTGCTCGGGCAGCTCGGCGCCGGTCAGCAGGCGCAGGTGGGCGAATACCTGCTCAGGGTCGGCATCGGCCTCGAACAGGGCCAGCAGGTGGGTGTGCGACCACAGCGGAGTGGTGTTGAGGTCTGGCTCGAAGATCGGTTGATCCTCGGCGTCCATGAACGTGACCGAGACGGCACCCACTTCGAGCAGGGCATCTTCGTAGGTTTCGGCTTGTTCCGGGCTGATGGCCAGGCGTACTTGCAGCCAGGGCATGGCGGGCACCTTTGGTAAATCGACAGGGGCAGCCCTAGGCTGCGCGAAGGCTGGCAGTTTACGCGAGTGCGGGGGGTTTGTAGAGGAGGCTGGGCACGGACATTGTGAGGGCTACTGCCTTGCACAACATTGAAATCCTGGCATGCACCCTGTGAGAGCGGGCGCGCCCGCGAACACGGGCGAAGCCCGTGCCATTCACCGCGGTGCTTGCTTCGCGGGCATGCCCGCTCCCACAGAAAAAACTGTGGTGCATCAGACAAAACAGAGGGAAAGCGACTCAGCTATATAAGCAGGCTTCTCTTCTCCCTCGATCTCCAGCGTGGCAATCGCCTTTAGCAGCCATTGCCTCGGTCTCTTTTCCGTCACTTCGGCCAGGTCCACCTTCAGCCGTACCTGGCTGTCGACCTTGACCGGCTGGATGAACCGCACGCTGTCCAGCCCATAGTTCACCACCATCTTCAGCCCTTCCGGCAGAACCAGGATGTCCTCGATCAGCTTGGGAATCAGCGACAATGTCAGGAAACCGTGGGCGATGGTGCAGCCGAACGGGGTTTTTGCCGCCTTTTCCGGGTCAACATGGATGAACTGGAAATCGCCCGTGGCTTCGGCGAACAGGTTGATGCGTTGCTGGTCGATCTTCAGCCAGGCCGAGCGGCCCAGTTCCTTACCAACGTACTGCGAAAGCTCTGTAACCGGTACATGGGGCATCGCGGACTCTCCGGATTGTCAGTTGGTACGAAAGTGCAAGATCAGCACGGCGAACCGTTTCAGTCAAGTTGCACGTTTTTCGACGAATATCGGTATATGACGGCACATGCTTATAATGGCGGCCATGCCCGAGGGAGATGCTTATGCTGTTGCGTGGTTTGACCTGGCTGGTGCTATTCCAGCTGCTGGGGACGGCAATCAACCATCTGTTGGTGCCGTTTCTGCCGGGGCCGATCATCGGCCTGTTGCTGCTTTTGTTCTTCCTCATGGCCCGTGGTGAGGTGGGCAAGCCGCTAAACGAGGCCGCCAGCAGCCTGCTGCGTTACCTGCCGCTGTTGCTGGTGCCACCAGCGGTGGGGGTGATGGTGTATGCCAGAGATATCGCCGCCGACTTCTGGGCCATTGCCGGTGCCTTGCTGATCTCCTGCCTGGTGACCCTGGTGTTCGTCGGCGTGTTGATGCAAAAGCTCATCCACCGTCAGGGCCGGAGCGAGGAGCAGCCATGATGCTCGACTGGCAAGGCGCACTGGATGCGGTCGTTCATCATCCCTTGTTCGGTATCGGCATCACGCTTGGGGCCTACCAGGTGGTGCTGGCGGCCTACGAGAAAACCCGCTGGATCTTCCTGCAGCCGGTACTGGTCTCGATGCTGCTGGTGATCGGCGTGCTGCTGGTGTGTGGCATCGACTACAGCGAATATCGCAAGAGCACCGAAATCATGAACATCCTGCTGGGGCCTGCCACCGTAGCCCTGGCTGTGCCGCTCTACCTCAACCTGCGGCGTATCCGACAGCTGTTCTGGCCCACATTTACTACGCTGGTAGTCGGAGGCCTGTTCGCTACGCTGTGCTGCCTGTTGCTGGGCTGGTGGTTCGGTGCCGAGCACATGATCCTGATGACCATGGCGCCGAAGTCGGTCACTTCGCCGATCGCCATGCTGGTGGCTGAGCAGATTGGCGGCGTGGCTGCCTTGGCGGCGGTGTTCGTGCTGATTACCGGGGTTATCGGGGCAATCTTCGGCCCGGCGTTGCTGAGCCGTTTTGGCGTGCATAGCCCCGAGGCCCGTGGCATGTCTTTGGGCGTGACCGCGCACGCAGTGGGCACTTCGGTGGCCCTGCAGGAAAGTGACGAATGCGGCGCCTTTGCCGCGCTGGCGATGAGCCTGATGGGGGTGGCCACGGCGGTGTTCCTGCCGCTGGCGGTCAGCCTGGTGGCTTGAGGACTTGTGATGACGCTACCGCTGTTTCCTCTCAATACCGTGCTGTTTCCTGGTTGTTTCCTCGATTTGCAGATTTTCGAGGCACGCTATCTGGACATGATCGGGCGCTGCATGAAGCGGGGCGAAGGTTTTGGTGTGGTGTGCATCCTCGAAGGCGAGCAGGTCGGCAAGGCGCCGCCGGTGGTCGCCTCGATCGGCTGCGAGGCGGTGATCCGTGACTTCGTGCAGCAGGATAACGGCTTGCTGGGTATCCGCGTCGAAGGCGTGCGGCGCTTCAACCTGGAAAGCACCGAGGTGCAGAAGGACCAGTTGCTGTTGGGGCAGGTGCAATGGCTGCCGGAGCAGGCGGACAGCCCGTTGCTCGAGGCGGACGAAGACCTGCTGGCGCTGCTGGTGGCCCTGGGTGAACACCCGATGGTCGAAGCCCTGGACATGCCGCGGCCTGTGGACGGGCGCCAGACGTTGGCCAACCAGTTGGCGTACCTGCTGCCCTTCATGGAAGAGGACAAGCTGGATCTGCTGACCCTCGACTCGCCACAGGAGCGGTTGGGGGAAATCCAGAAGCTGCTGGAGCGGATTCAGGGTGAATTGTTTGCCTGATAGTGATGTGTTGGCAGTGCCGGCCTCTTCGCGGGTAAACCCGCTCCCACAGGTACTGCATCAAGCCTGAGAACGGCGCTATCTCTGTGGAAGCGGGTTTACCCGCGAAGAGGCCGGTACAGGCGACATCAATATTGATACCGCAGCAAAGCCTGTGGCAGCGCATGCATGGCAAAGAACGCCAGCAACGCGACACACGCCGGCAACACCAGCCACCACACCCGCAGCGGCAAGGCCGGGAGTGTCTGGTGACGTTGCGCCAGTGCCAGGCTGAGCGCGCACACGCAGCACGCCAGCAAGGCCCCGGCGAGGATGTCGGTCGGCCAGTGCGCCCCGAGGTACACCCGTGACAGGGCAATCGCCAGCGCTGGAATGCAGCCCAGCATCACCCAGGTGAGGCGCATTCGCGGCGGCTGACCGCGACCGGCCAGCACTGCCATTACCAGGAAGAACGCAAACGACGCCGAACTGTGCCCACTGGGCATGCTGTAGCTGGTCAGCGGGTCGCTCAGCACTTCCGGGCGGGCCCGGGCGAACAGCCACTTCAGCGTGCCGTTGGCAAACGCCGTACCCATCAGTGCGCCCGCAGCGAACATGGCATGCCGCCACTGCCGGGCAAGCAGCAGCAGGCCCGTCAGCAGCCCGCCGAGGAATAACTGAGTGCGGAAATCGCCCAGCCGGGTCACCAGCACCACGGCGCCATCGATGGCCTGGCTGCGGTGCTCCTGCACCAGTGTCATCACGCCCTGGTCGAACTCGTGCAGGTAGGGCCAGCCGAGGAAGACCCCGGCCAAGGCCAGGAAACTCATGCCGGCGATCAGCCGGGTACCGTGGCGTTGATCACGAATGCTGGTGTTCAGGCTCAGCCCGATGATGACTGCCAGGGTGCCGGCGATGATCCCGGCATCCAGCCAGAAGCCTTCCGGCAAGGGCAGGCGCATGGCTGCGCCGGTAGCCCAGCCGGGCAGCAGGTAGGCCACTGCCCAGCCGGCACCGGCCACCAGGCTGACGGCGATGAACCGCGGCAGCGGCATGTCGAACATGCCGGCGACCATTGGCAGCATAGGCCGCAGCGGCCCGATGAAGCGCCCTACCAGCAGGCTGGCGATGCCGTAGCGCTGGAAGTAGGCCTCGGCGCTGCCGATCCATTCCGGATGGTGGCGCAGCAGGGGCAGCCTGCGAATGTTCTGGTGGAAGTACTTGCCCACCGTGTACGACAACGCATCGCCCACCAGGCCACCGAGAAAGCCCAGCAGCAGCGTTTCGCCCAGGCTGAAGGCGCCGCTGCCGGCCAGTACCGCGACCGCGAACAGCAGCACGGTGCCTGGCACTATGATGCCGGCAATGGCCAGGCACTCGATGCAGGCCACCAGGAATATCGCCAGGCCAAGCCACTGCGGGTTGGCGCTGAGCCAGCCAGTCAGGCTGTCGAGCCATTGGCCCATGGTTCAGCTTCCTTGTTCCAGAATGAAGAAGTCGCGGCCTTCGACTTGGCCGCGACGTAACGGGTTCCGCGTGCAGAAACGGGCGTATTCGGCATCGACGAAACGGTAGGGCAGGTGCTCGTCGCGGCCATGCGGGATGCCCAGGCGGGCGGCCTGGATCACCCGTGGCACGAAGTTGCCGCAATCCTCCACGTACAGGCGCTCGGCGTCAAAACGCTGGGCGTCCCAGTGCGGCACCTTCAGGCCCAGGGCGCGGCACAGCAAGGTCTGGCCGGCGCACAGGCGCTCGGCCGGGCGGAGGTTGCCGCTGGCATCGGGGTTGTTCAGTTGCATCTGTGCCAGGCTGTTCGGCCCCGAGCGGGCGTCCTGCCAAGGATAGGCCGACTTGATGAGCACCGCGTTGCCTGGCCCGTGGGCGCTGAAGTTCAGCGAGTCGCCGCCGCGGGCGTAGTACATATAGATGTGCCCACCATCGAGGAACAGCGCCTTGCGCTTTTCGGTGTAGCCGAGCGAGGCGTGGCTGCCTTTGTCGGTGAGGTAGTAGGCCTCGGTCTCGATGATGCGCGCGGCCAGCCACAGGTCGCCGTGGCGATGGCGTATGACTTTGCCCAGCAGGGCCTTGGCCAGGGTCTGGGCGTCGCGGTCGAAAAAGCTGTCGGGCAAGGCTGGCATGCGGGCGGTTCGTGGCTGGGACGGCGGGGATGATAGCAATGAATAGCTTAATCGAGGCTGAATCGAGTGGGATGTTGGCAGGGCCGGCCCTTTCGCGGGCTCGCCCGCTCCCACAGGTACCTCGGAGGTCCCAGGCCTTGTGCAATCCCTGTGGGAGCGGGTTTACCCGCGAAAAGGCCCTGATAGGAGATAGAAATTTCGATAACCCCGGTTACATCTTTCCTACACAATGCCCCCAGCCATTTTCTACCATCCGCCACCCGCCGCTGGGCGTACACCTGCGCGCCAGTTATAATCAGCCGATTTCCCCTTCGCCAAGACACCGAACCCATGACTGAGTCCGTTCTTGACTATATGACCCGCCTGGGTCGCGCTGCCCGTGAGGCTTCCCGGGTGATCGGCCGTGCCAGCACCGCGCAGAAGAACCGCGCCCTGCAAGCTGCCGCCGACGCACTGGACGCCGCTCGTGCCGAGCTGACCGCAGCCAACGAGCTGGACCTGGCCGCCGGCCGTGCCAACGGCCTGGAGCCCGCGCTGCTCGACCGCCTGGCGCTGACCCCGGCGCGTATCGACGGCATGATCACCGGCCTTCGCCAGGTGGCTGGCCTGCCGGACCCGGTCGGTGCCATCCGCGACATGAGCTACCGCCCATCCGGTATCCAGATCGGCAAGATGCGCACGCCGCTGGGGGTGATCGGGATCATCTACGAATCGCGCCCGAACGTGACCATCGATGCCGCCAGCCTGTGCCTGAAGTCGGGTAACGCGACCATCCTGCGTGGCGGCTCCGAAGCCATCCACTCCAACCGCGCCATCGCCACCTGCATCCAGCGTGGCCTGGCCGCCGCCGGCCTGCCGGCAGCCGTGGTGCAGGTGGTCGAGACTACCGACCGCGAAGCCGTGGGCGCGCTGATCAGCATGCCGGAATTCGTCGACGTCATCGTGCCGCGCGGTGGCCGTGGCCTGATCGAACGCATCAGCCGCGATGCCCGCGTGCCAGTGATCAAGCACCTGGACGGTATCTGCCACGTCTATGTCAGCCAGCACGCCGACCTGGACAAGGCCTGGCGCGTTGCGTTCAACGCCAAGACTTACCGCTATGGCATCTGTGGTGCCATGGAAACGCTGCTGGTCGACCAGCAGGTGGCCGAGCGCTTCCTGCCGGAAATGGCCAGTCGCTTCCAGGAGAGGGGCGTCGAGCTGCGTGGCTGCGAGCGCACCCGGGCGATCATCGACGCCAAGCCCGCCACCGAGGCCGACTGGCACACCGAATACCTGGACGCGATCCTGTCGATTCGCGTGGTCGATGGGCTGGACCAGGCCATCGAGCACATCAACCACTATGGCTCGCACCATACCGACTCGATCATCAGCGAACACCAGGGTGAAGCCCGCCAGTTCATGGCCGAGGTCGACTCGGCGTCGGTCATGCTCAATACCCCGACCTGCTTCGCCGACGGCTTCGAGTACGGCCTGGGTGCGGAAATCGGCATTTCCACCGACAAGCTGCATGCCCGCGGCCCGGTCGGCCTGGAAGGCCTGACCTGCGAGAAGTACGTGGTGATCGGTGACGGCCAGCTGCGCGGCCAGGAGTCCTGCTGAGTTGAGCAAGGCCCAGGCAGTCCGGCGCATCGGCATTCTTGGCGGCACCTTCGACCCCGTGCACATCGGCCACCTGCGCAGCGCGCTGGAAGTGGCCGAGTTCATGGGGCTGGACGAGCTGCGCCTGCTGCCCAACGCCCGGCCGCCGCACCGCGACACCCCGCAGGTGGCCGCGCAGGACCGCCTGGCCATGGTGCAAGGCGCTGTACAGGGCGTGCCCTGCCTGAGCGTGGATGCCCGCGAACTGGCGCGCGACAAACCGTCGTACACCATAGACACGCTGGAATCGATCCGCGCCGAACTGGCCGCTGGCGACCAGTTGTTCCTGGTGCTGGGCTGGGATGCCTTCTGTGGCCTGCCCGGCTGGCACCGCTGGGAAGAATTGCTGCAACACTGTCACATCCTGGTGCTGCAACGCCCGGATGCCGACGTAGAACCCCCTGACGAGCTGCGCAACCTGCTGGCTGCGCGCTCGGAGAGCGATCCCACCGCCTTGTCCGGCCCGGCGGGAAACATTTCGTTCGTCTGGCAGACGCCGCTTGCGGTGTCGGCTACACAGATCCGACAGCTGCTGGCCAGCGGCAAATCGGTGAGGTTCCTGGTGCCGGACGCCGTACTGGCCTACATCGAGGCGCACGAACTGTATCGTGCACCTAACTGACGGTGCCTCTGGCGCCTCATCCAACGAGTTGAACGAGTTTTATATGACCAAGCAGAAAATCCACGGCGAAGAACTGGTCGCCCTGACCAAGGCAGCGCTGGAAGACGTCAAGGCCCAGGACATCCAGGTCATCGACGTGCGCGAAAAGCACAGCCTGACCGACTACATGATCATTGCCACCGGTACCTCCAACCGCCAGATCAACGCGATGCTGGAAAAGGTCCGCGAAGCGGTCAAGGCCAAGGGCGCCCAGCCGCTGGGTGAAGAAGGCAAGGGCGACAGCGACTGGGTACTGCTGGACCTGAACGACGTCATCGTGCACATGATGACCGCCGCTGCCCGCCAGTTCTACGACCTGGAGCGCCTGTGGCAGGGGGCCGAGCAAAGCCGTGCCGCCGATGGCAAGCACCACAGCCCGGACCATGCCCACGAGTACTCCGACAAGCTCAAGGACCGGGAATAAGGAAAGCGCTGTGCGTCTGCGCCTGATCGCGGTCGGCTCGCGCATGCCGAAGTGGGTCGAGGAAGGCTGGCGTGAATATGCCAAGCGCCTGCCCGCCGAGCTGTCGCTGGAGCTGGTGGAAATCCCGCTGAACACTCGTGGCAAGAATGCCGACGTCGCCCGCCTGATCCGTCAGGAGGGCGAAGCCATGCTGAGCAAGGTTCAGCCAGGGGAACGCATCGTCACCCTCGAGGTCCATGGCAAGCCCTGGAGTACCGAGCAGCTGGCGACCGAGCTGGACCGCTGGCGCCTGGATGCGCGCACGGTGAATTTGATGGTGGGCGGCCCGGAAGGCCTGGCGCCCGAGGTCTGTGCGCGCGCCGAGCAACGCTGGTCGCTGTCGCCGCTGACCTTGCCGCACCCATTGGTAAGGATACTCATCGGCGAGCAGATCTACCGCGCCTGGACCGTGCTGTCCGGGCATCCTTACCATAAATGAGCCTGTAAGCAGTCCGATGTCGCAGCCGATCCGTCTCAAGGACCACGAGAAAGACGCCCGCCTGGTGCGCAACCGCGTCGTGGTCGGCGCAGTCGCGATCATGCTGCTTATCTGCGTGCTGATTGCGCGTCTGTACTACCTGCAGGTCATCCAGCACGACTATCACTCGACGCTGTCGGAGAACAACCGGGTGCATGTGCAGCCGATCCCGCCGACCCGCGGGCTGATCTTTGACCGCAACGGGGTGATCGTCGCCGACAACCGGCCCAGCTTCAGTCTGTCGATGACCCGCGAACGTGCGGGTAACTGGCAGGAAGTGCTGGATACCATCGTCGAAGTGCTGGAGCTGACGGCCGACGACCGCGCCCTGTTCGAGAAGCGCATGCGCCAGGGCCGCCGGCCGTTCGAGCCGGTGCCGATCCTGTTCGAACTCAACGAAGAGCAGATCGCCCGTGTGGCGGTGAACCAGTTCCGCCTGCCTGGCGTGGAAGTGGTGGCCCAGTTGGTGCGCCATTACCCGCAGGGCGCGCATTTTGCCCATTCGGTGGGGTATGTGGGGCGGATCAACGAGAAAGAGCTGAAAACCCTCGACCCGGTGAACTACAGCGGCACCCACCACATCGGCAAGACCGGCATCGAACGCTTCTACGAAGCCGACCTGCATGGCCAGGTGGGCTACGAGGAAGTCGAGACCAACGCCCGCGGCCGCGTGCTGCGGGTGCTCAAGCGCACCGACCCGAAACCGGGCAAGGACATCGTGCTGAGCCTGGACATCAAGCTGCAGGAGGCCGCCGAGGCTGCCCTGGGTGGCCGGCGTGGTGCGGTGGTGGCGCTCGACCCGCGTACCGGCGAGGTGCTGGCGATGGTCAGCCAGCCCAGCTTCGACCCCAACCTGTTCGTCACCGGCATCGGCTTCAAAGCCTATGCCGAACTGCGCGACTCGATCGACCGACCGCTGTTCAACCGCGTGCTGCGCGGCCTGTACCCGCCAGGTTCGACCATCAAGCCGGCGGTGGCCATCGCCGGCCTGGACAGCGGCGTGGTCAATGCCGGCAGCCGGGTGTTCGACCCGGGCTACTACCAGCTGCCCAACTACGACCACAAATACCGTAACTGGAACCGTTCGGGCGATGGCTGGGTCGACCTGGACACCGCGATCATGCGCTCCAACGACACCTACTTCTACGACCTTGCCCACAAGATGGGCATCGATCGGCTGTCCAGCTACATGAACAAGTTCGGCATCGGCCAGCGGGTTTCCCTCGACATGTTCGAGGAATCCGCCGGGCTGATGCCATCGCGTGAATGGAAGCGCGCCACCCGCCGCCAGGCCTGGTTCCCCGGCGAAACCCTGATCCTCGGCATCGGCCAGGGCTACATGCAGGCCACGCCGCTGCAACTGGCCCAGGCCACTGCGCTGATCGCCAACAAGGGCGTGTGGAACCGCCCGCACCTGGCCAAGACCATCGAAGGCCAGCCGCCGGTGGACGACAACCCCATGGAAAACATCGTGCTGCGTGACAAGTCCGACTGGGCCAAGGTCACTCATGGCATGGAGCAGGTGATGCACAATGCCCGCGGTACCGCACGCAAGGCGGCCATCGGCTCGCAATATCGCATTGCCGGCAAGAGTGGTACCGCCCAGGTGGTGGCAATCAAGCAGGGCGAGAAGTACGACCGCAACAAGCTTCAGGAGCGCCACCGCGACCACGCCCTGTTCGTCGCCTTCGCCCCGGCCGAGGACCCGAAGATCGTGGTTTCGGTGATGGTCGAGAACGGGGAGTCCGGCTCGGGCGTCGCCGCCCCGGTGGTTCGCCAGGTGATGGACGCCTGGCTGCTCGACGAAAACGGCCGGCTCAAGCCCGAGTTCGCGCCTGCCACCGTTACCCAGGAATCAGCCCTGTGATGAACAATTTCGATCGCATGCTCTCCAGCGAGGATGTGATGCGTCGGCGCGCCAGCTTTCTGCAGCGCATCCACGTCGACGGCCCTTTGCTGATCATTCTGCTGACCCTCGCGGCCGGCAGCCTGTTCGTCCTGTATTCGGCCAGTGGCAAGAACTGGGACCTGCTGCTCAAGCAGGCCACCTCGTTCGGCATCGGCCTGGTGTCGATGTTCATCATCGCCCAGCTGGAGCCGCGCTTCATGGCTCGCTGGGTGCCGCTGGCCTACCTGGCCGGGGTGCTGTTGCTGGTGGTGGTGGACGTGATGGGCCACAACGCCATGGGCGCCACGCGCTGGATCAACATCCCCGGGGTGATCCGCTTCCAGCCCTCGGAGTTCATGAAGATCATCATGCCGGCGACAATCGCCTGGTACCTGTCCAAGCGCACGTTGCCGCCGCATCTGAAGCATGTGGCGATCAGCCTGGTGCTGATCGGCGTGCCGTTCATCCTGATCGTGCGCCAGCCCGACCTGGGTACGGCGCTGCTGATCCTCGCCTCCGGAGCTTTCGTGCTGTTCATGGGCGGCCTGCGCTGGCGCTGGATCCTCAGCGTACTGGCGGCTGCGGTGCCAGTGGCGGTGGCGATGTGGTTCTTCGTCATGCACGACTACCAGAAGCAACGGGTACTGACCTTCCTCGACCCGGAAAGCGACCCGTTGGGCACTGGCTGGAACATCATCCAGTCGAAGGCGGCGATCGGCTCGGGCGGTGTTTTCGGCAAGGGCTGGCTGCTCGGCACCCAGTCGCATCTGGATTTCCTGCCGGAAAGCCACACAGACTTCATCATCGCCGTGCTCGGCGAGGAATTCGGCCTGGTCGGCATCTGCCTGCTGCTGATCGTCTACCTGCTGCTGATCGGCCGTGGCCTGATGATCACCGCCCAGGCGCAGACCCTGTTCGGCAAGCTGCTGGCGGGCAGCCTGACCATGACCTTCTTTGTGTACGTGTTCGTCAATATCGGTATGGTCAGCGGCCTTCTGCCCGTGGTGGGCGTGCCGCTGCCCTTCATCAGCTATGGCGGAACTTCGTTGGTGACGCTGCTGTCAGCGTTTGGCGTTCTGATGTCGATCCACACGCACCGCAAATGGATCGCTCAGGTTTGAATAAGGTGAAGAACTTCATGCAAGCAGTGCGTAACTGGGCTGCCCGTTGTGCGCCGTGGATCGGCGCGGTGGGCCTGTTCGGCGCTGTACAGCTGGCCCATGCCGGCGATTATCAGGGCTCGCCGCAGGTGGCCCAGTTCGTTGGCGAAATGAGCCGCGACTATGGCTTTGCCCCTGAGCAGCTGATGGGTGTGTTCGCGGAGGTGCAGCGCAAACAGTCGATCCTCGACGCCATTTCGCGCCCGGCCGAACGGGTAAAGCCGTGGAAGGACTACCGGCCGATGTTCATCACTGACGCGCGTATTGCCCGCGGTGTGGACTTCTGGCGCCAGCACGAGGCGGTGCTGGCCCGTGCCGAGCAGGAATATGGCGTGCCGGCGCAGTACATCGTTGCCATCATCGGCGTGGAAACCTTCTTTGGCCGCAACACCGGTAATTACCGGGTGATCGATGCCTTGTCGACCTTGGGCTTCGACTACCCGCCACGGGCGGAGTTCTTCCGCAAGGAGCTGCGCGAATTCCTGCTGCTGGCCCGTGAGGAACAGCTCGACCCGCTGACGCTCAAAGGCTCCTATGCTGGTGCAATGGGCCTGCCGCAGTTCATGCCGAGCAGCTTCCGCAACTTCGCGGTGGACTTCGACGGCGACGGCCACATCAATATCTGGAACAACCCGGACGACGCCATTGGCAGCGTGGCCAGCTACTTCAAGCGCCACGGCTGGGTGGCCGGCGAAGGTGTGGTCAGCCGCGCCTGGGTGGACGGTGGGCGCGCCGACGAAGGCCTGACCACCGGCATCGAGCCGGTAAAAACCGTTGGGGAGTTGCGCACGCTTGGCTGGTCGGTCCATGATTCGTTGCGCGATGATCTGCCGGTTACCGCCTTCCGTCTCGAGGGCGACAATGGCCCCGAGTACTGGATGGGCCTGAAGAACTTCTACGCGATCACTCGCTACAACCGCAGCGTGATGTATGCCATGGCGGTGCATCAGCTATCGGAACAGCTGGTTCAAGCACGGGGCGTCAAGTAATGCGCGCAATCATCTCTGGCAAGTCTTTCAAGCTGCTCACCTGCCTCGCCGTGGGCGTGGTGCTGGCCAGCTGTTCGTCCAACCGCCCGCCCCAGCAAAGCAGTGGCAACGTGGTGCGCACCCAGCCGGGCCTGGACATCAACCGCGCGCACAAGGACGGCGCGCCGTGGTGGGACGTGGATGTGAACAAGATCCCCGACGCCACGCCAACCGTGCACACCGGCAACTACAAGGCCAACCCGTACACGGTATTGGGCAAGACCTACTACCCGATGCAGGACTCGCGCAATTATCGCGCGGAAGGTACCGCGTCGTGGTATGGCACCAAGTTCCACGGCCAGAACACCGCCAACGGCGAGCTGTACGACCTGTACGGCATGAGCGCGGCGCACAAGACCCTGCCGCTGCCGGCCTACGTGCGGGTGACCAACCTGGCCAACGGCCGTAGCGTGATCCTGCGGGTGAACGACCGCGGACCGTTCTATTCGGACCGCATCATCGACTTGTCCTATGCCGCGGCGAAAAAGCTCGGTTATGCCGAGATTGGCACCGCGCACGTGCGCGTCGAAGGTATCGACCCGCAGCAGTGGTGGGCCCAGCGTGGCCAGACACCACCGATGGTGCTCAAGGAGCCCCAGGTGGCCCAGACCCAGGCGATCCCGGCCAGTACCGGGCGCGTCGAGCAATGGACCCCGCCGCCCCAGCAGCATGCGGCGCCGGTGGTGCCGGTGCAGGTGGCCGGCAACAACGTGCCGGCCGGCAGTGGCGGCAGCTTCCTGCAGGTGGGTGCCTTCGCCAACCCGGACGCCGCCGAACTGCTGCGCTCCAAGCTCAGCAGCATGGTCAGCGCGCCAGTGTTCATCAGCTCGATCGTGCGTAACCAGCAGACCCTGCACCGCGTGCGCCTCGGGCCGATCAACAGCCAGGGCGAGATCCAGCAAGCGCAGGACAGCATCCGCCTGGCGAACCTTGGGCAGGCCAAGCTGGTCACAGCTGACTGACCGCGTTGCCTTCTTCGCGGGCACGCCCGCTCCCACAGGGCATGCGAAACCCTGTGGGAGCGGGCGCGCCCGCGAAGAAGGCAACACCAAACTGTCGGTTTTGTCATGAATTGACGGGCGCGGGCATGTACAATGTCGGCTTTTGCCCGCAGCGACATAAAGCCGCACATTGCGAGCCAGGCCTACGGCCGCAAAAACTAGACTGACTGGCGCTGGGCACATGATCTTGCCCAGGGAACATCAGACCATTAGCGATTTTCGAGAGACGGATGAACATCACCAACCTTGCCAAACGACTTTGCCTGCCCGTACTGCTGATGATCACGCCTGCCGCCTTCGCGGCTGAGCAGATGACGCCGGCGCCACCGCAACTGGCAGCCAAGTCCTACGTACTCATGGATGCGTCCAGCGGCAACGTGCTGGTCGAGAACAACGGTGACGAGCGCCTGCCGCCTGCCAGCCTGACCAAGCTGATGACGGCCTACATCGCCACCCTGGACATCCGTCGCGGCCAGATCGGTGAAAACGACCCGGTTACCGTCAGCGAAAACGCCTGGCGGACCGGCGGTTCGCGCATGTTCATCAAGGTGGGCAGCCAGGTGACCGTCAGCGACCTGCTGCACGGCATCATCATCCAGTCCGGCAACGACGCCTCGGTTGCCCTGGCCGAGCACATCGCCGGCAGCGAAGACGCCTTCGCCGACATGATGAACAAGACCGCTGCCGACCTGGGCATGGCCAACAGCCACTTCATGAACCCGACCGGCCTACCGCACCCGGACCATTACTCGTCGGCCCACGACATGGCTACCCTGGCCCGTGCGATCATCAACGTCGACCCGGCCCACTACGCCATCTACTCGCAGAAAGAGTTCTTCTGGAACAACATCAAGCAGCCAAACCGCAACCTGCTGCTGTGGCGTGACAAGACTGTCGACGGCCTGAAGACCGGCCACACCGACGAAGCCGGCTACTGCATGGTGGCTTCGGCCGTTCGCGATGGCCAGCGCCTGATCGCCGTGGTCTTCGGCACCAACAGCGAGCAGTCGCGTGCTGCCGAGACCCAGAAGCTGCTGACCTATGGCTTCCGCTTCTTCGAAACCCAGACCTTCTACCAGAAGGGTACCGAGCTGACCAAGTCGCCGGTCTGGAAGGGCGCGACTGGCGAAGTGAAAGCTGGCCTGGCCAACGACCTGACCCTGACTATGCCTAAAGGCCAATTGAAGCGCCTGCAGGCTTCGATGACCATGAACCCGCAGCTCACCGCGCCAATCGCCAAAGGTGACGTGATCGGCAAAGTGGAAGTCAAACTGGACGAGAAAGTGGTTCACAGCGCCGACCTGATCGCCCTCGATGGCGTCGAGGAAGGTGGTTTCTTCCGCCGTATGTGGGATAGCATCCGTCTATTCTTCTACGGGTTGTTCAACTGATACGTGACCTGCATGCCCCCGCGTATCCTGCGGGGGCGTTGTTGTTGCCACGGCTTACGAGGCCGTTTCCGCCATGAGCGAACCAGACGTCAAGTCGCACAAGATCGAATTCCCCTGCGACGATTACCCGATCAAGGTCATCGGTGACACCGTTGTCGGCTTCAAGGACACGGTGATCGAGATCCTGAGCAAGCACGCGAAGGTCGACCTTTCCACCCTGGCCGAGCGCCAGAGCAAGGAAGGCAAGTACACCACCGTGCAATTGCACATCGTTGCCGAAAGCGAGAACCAGCTGCACGATATCAACAGCGCCCTGCGCGCTACCGGCATCGTGAAAATGGTGCTCTGATGTCCGCCTGCCTCGGTTTTCGCGAGCTTGGCCTGCAGCCCTACGAACCGGTGCTGGAGGCCATGCGTCGCTTCACCGAGCAGCGTAGCCCGGACAGCCAGGATGAAGTCTGGCTGGTCGAGCACCCCGCGGTCTTCACCCAGGGCCAGGCCGGCAAGGCCGAGCACCTGCTGGTGCCGGGCGACATCCCGGTAGTGCAGACCGATCGCGGTGGCCAGGTGACCTACCATGGCCCCGGGCAGCTGGTGGCCTACCTGCTGCTGGATGTGCGCCGGCTGGGCTTTGGCGTGCGTGAGCTGGTCAGCCGTATCGAGCAGACCCTCATCGACCTGCTCGCCAGTTACGATGTCCAGGCCGCGGCCAAGCCCGATGCCCCGGGCGTCTATGTCGACGGAGCGAAAATCGCCTCCCTCGGCCTGCGAATCCGCAACGGCCGTTCGTTCCACGGCCTTGCCCTGAACGTGGACATGGACCTCGCGCCATTCCGCCGAATCAACCCCTGCGGCTATGCGGGGCTGGCGATGACCCAGCTGCGCGACCTGGCAGGTCCGATCGAACTCGACGAGGTCAGGACAAGGCTGCGCGGACAGCTGGTCAAGCACCTCGACTACGCTGAGCAGACGACCCTCACGGGCGGAATCGACTGAATATGACAACTGTGCAAGAAGCCGTGCCGAACCTGATACCTACCCAGGATGCCACCCCGCGCCCAGCGCCGAAGAAGGTGGAAGCCGGGGTCAAGCTGCGTGGTGCCGAAAAGGTGGCGCGCATCCCGGTGAAGATCATCCCCACCGAAGAGCTGCCGAAGAAGCCCGACTGGATCCGCGTGCGTATCCCGGTGTCGCCCGAGGTAGACCGCATCAAGCAGCTGCTGCGCAAGCACAAGCTGCATAGCGTATGCGAAGAGGCATCCTGCCCGAACCTCGGCGAGTGCTTCTCCGGTGGTACCGCCACCTTCATGATCATGGGTGACATCTGCACCCGTCGTTGCCCGTTCTGCGACGTTGGCCACGGCCGGCCGAAACCGCTGGACCTGGACGAGCCGAAGAACCTGGCCATCGCCATCGCCGACCTGCGCCTGAAGTACGTGGTGATCACCTCGGTGGACCGCGACGACCTGCGTGACGGTGGTGCCCAGCACTTTGCCGACTGCATCCGCGAAATCCGTGCGCTGTCGCCGGGCGTACAGCTGGAAACCCTGGTGCCGGACTACCGTGGGCGCATGGATATTGCCCTGGAGATCACCGCGCAAGAGCCGCCGGATGTGTTCAACCACAACCTCGAGACCGTGCCGCGCCTGTACAAGGCCGCACGCCCGGGTTCGGACTACGACTGGTCGCTGGACCTGCTGCAGAAGTTCAAGCAGCTGGTGCCGCACGTACCGACCAAGTCGGGCCTGATGCTCGGCCTGGGCGAAACCGATGAGGAAGTGATCGAAGTGATGCACCGCATGCGCGAGCATGACATCGACATGCTCACCCTCGGCCAGTACCTTCAGCCGTCGCGCAGCCACCTGCCGGTGCAGCGGTTTGTCCACCCGGACACCTTCGCCTGGTTCGCCGAGGAAGGTTACAAGATGGGCTTCAAGAACGTCGCTTCCGGCCCGTTGGTGCGTTCTTCGTACCACGCTGACCAGCAGGCTCACGAAGCCAAGATCAAGCTCTGAGCCAAGCACAGAGCCACGCATGCCGATGCGCGCCGAAGGGCCGCATCGGCATTTTTGTTTGTGCCACACGCGCTGCAAGGAGCCGCGATGAATTGCGCCGAAACCTTCCAACCCAGCCTGCCAGCCGCGCTGCCGCGTGATGCCTGTTTTGCCATTGTCGCCCCGGCGGGCGCGGCGCGGCTGGATACGCACAAGGTCAACCAGTGGTTCGTTGATAGAGGCTACAGCTGCCGCATCTATCCGGGAGCCCTTCAGGCCCAGGGCTATCTGGCGGGGCCGGACCGGCAGCGGTTACAGGACCTGCATGATGCCTTTGCCGACCCGGCTATCGACGCCATTCTGTGCATGCGTGGGGGGTACGGTAGCATGCGGCTGCTCGACCAACTCGATTTCGAACTGATCCGGTGCAACCCCAAGCCGCTGATCGGTTACAGCGACATAACCGCGCTGCACACGGCGATCTACCGGCATACCGGGCTGCTCACCTTTCATGGCGGGATGCTCAATGCCGACCTGCTGGGGGCCAAGTTGCCGCCAACCGAGACTTCGTTGCTGGCGCAGCTGGGTGGGCATGTGCGGGCAGGGGAGCAGATCGTGCACCCTGCTGACTTCGCATTGAGCAGCGTGCTGCATGGGGTGGCCAGCGGGCCGCTGCTGGGCGGCAACCTGTCGATGTTGGGCGCGACCCTGGGGACGATTGCCGAACTGGATACGCAGGGCTGCATCCTGTTCATCGAGGACGTCAACGAGCCGCTTTACCGGGTGGATCGCTTGCTGACCCAGCTGCGCCTGGCAGGCAAGCTGGAGGGGGTGAAGGGTGTGCTGGTGGGGGACTTTGCCGGGATTACCACTGCGGCGTTGACGCCTCTGCTGGAGGATATCTTCGCGCCGCTGGGTGTACCGGTGCTGGCCGGGTGGCGCAGTGGGCATTGTGACCCGAATGTGTGCTTGCCGTTGGGGGCTCAGGTAATGCTGGATAGCGGGAGGCAGACATTGGTGTTGGAGCAGGATTTGTTCAAGGCTTGAGATTGTCGGGGCTGCTTTGCAGCCCATCGCGACACAAGGCCGCTCCCACAGGAGAAGTGCTATCGCTTGTGGGAGCGGCCTTGTGTCGCGAAAGGGGCGCAACGCGCCCCCAGCAATCTTACTATTTGCGCAGGCTCTCGAGCAGCTTGTGGGTCGGATACCCATCCGCCGGCCACCCCAGCCCCTGCTGGGCATTGCGGATCGCCTTGCGGGTATTGGCGCCAATGATGCCATCGGCATTGCCGGCTTCGTGCCCATTGCTGTTCAGCAGGTTCTGCAGCTCCATGCGCTCGCTGCGGCTGAGGGGCAGGTCTTCTTTCGGCCAGCTGCCGGCAATGAAGCCCCAGCCCGTGAAGCGATCACCCAGCAGGCTTACTGCCAGCGCGTAGGACGACGAATTGTTGTACTTGAGGATGGCGCGGAAGTTGTCCAGCACCAGGAATGCCGGGCCACGCGCGCCCGCGGGCAGCAGCAGTGCGGCAGACAGCTGGTTGCTACCCACCGGCAACTGGGTACCGGCAGGCAGTTTCACGCCCATCGCAAGCCACTCGCTCACCGGCTTGCGCAGAGCGCCATCGGCCTGCCAGTAATCGAAGCCAGGCGGCACCTGTACCTCGAAGCCCCACGGCTGGCCACGCTTCCAGCCCGAACTCTGCAGATAGTGCGCGGTCGAGGCCAAGGCGTCTGCCGTGCTGTTCCAGATGTCGCGGCGGCCATCGCCGTCGAAGTCCACGGCATGGGTGTTGTAGGTGGTCGGGATGAACTGGGTCTGGCCCATGGCACCGGCCCACGAACCACGCATGGCCTCAGGCTGGATGTCGCCGTGCTGAATGATCTGCAGCGCGGCGATCAGCTGGTCCTGGGCGAACTGCGGGCGTCGGCCCTCATAGGCCAGGGTAGCCAGCGAGCGGATCACCGACTTGTTGCCCTGAAACTGGCCGAAGTTGCTTTCCATGCCCCATACCGCGACCAGCACTTGGCGATCGACACCATAGCTTTGCTCGATGCGGGTCAGCAGTTCGGCGTTCTGCTCCAGCAGCTTCTTGCCGTTGCGCACGCGCAGAGGCGACAGGGCGCCTTCGAGGTATTCCCATACGGGGCGGGTGAACTCCGGCTGGCTGCGATCGGCCTTGATCACGTCCATGTCGGGGGTGACGCCGAGGAAGGCGCGGTCGAACGTATCCTGCGAAATGCCGGCTTGCAGGGCTTGCTGGCGAAAGCCTGCTTGCCATTGCGCGAAGGTTTGCAGAGGCTGGATTTCAGTGCTGGTGTCGGGCGTCGTGCCGGGCAGGGTCACCACAGGGGTGGGCTGGGCGGGGGCCAGCGGCAAGGCATCTGCGGCGGTGGGCTTTTCTGCGCAGGCCACGAGCAGGATGAAACTGGAGGCCGCGATCAGCTGGCGGGTTTTCCAGCGGGGGAGAAGACTGAGGAGCATTCACAGATCCAGAATTGCAGGTCAGGTGACGACCATATCATGCCTGCGCTCTCGATGCTTTCATGCAGCCAAAAAGTAGGAAGCCTCCCAATCTCTCGATTGGAAGGCTTCGCGGCGGTAGCTGCCTTTGCCCTTGTTCGGCTGTTCCTGGCGGCAGCGGAACAGCGGTTGGGCGATGATCGACTTGGCCTTGTTGGGGCCGTGCTTTTTCGGCTTTTTGCTCATGGCGGGGTTCCCCGGTTGGGTGGGTTTCGCAGCGCACTGTAGGGCTTGGGGCAGGGTGGGGCCAATTGATTGTGTATATGGTCGAGATGTTGGGGGGGCATTGCAGCCCTGTGGGAGCGGGCGTGCCCGCGAACACCGGCGAAGCCGGTGCCATCCACTGCGTCGCCTGATTCGCGGGCATGCCCGCTCCCACAGCGGCCCCAGTTACTCGGGAGGGAGTGCCAGGCGCTGGCCGGCCATCAGCAGCGACAAGCGCGCCAGGCCAGTCCACGGCGAGCCCTCGGCCTGGCCCTTGATCTGTGCATCGATACGCTGGGCATCTTGCAGCAACTGCGCCCAGCGCTGCGCCGACAGGCGCTGCAGGGCCTTGCTGACCAGTGGCCGGCGTTTGTCCCAGACCGGTGGGCGGGCCTGGCTGAAAGCCTTCTCCAGCGGTACACCCTGGCTGAACTGCTGGGCCAGCCCCGCCAGTTGGCGCAGCTCTCGGGCCAGGGCCCAGAGAATTACTGGTGGCTCCACGCCTTCACCGCGCAAGCCTTCGAGCATACGCAAGGCATGCGCAGCTTCGCCGTTGAGAATGGCATCGACCAGGCCGAAGACATCGAAGCGGGCGCTGTCGGCGACGGCGGCCTGCACGGTCTCCACGGTGATCTGGTTGCCCTCGGCAAGCAGCTTGAGCTTTTCGATTTCCTGCGCTGCAGCCAGCAGGTTGCCTTCCACGCGTGCGGCGATCAGGTCGACGGCGTCACGCTGTGCCGACAGGCCGGCCTGCTGCAGGCGCTGGTTGATCCACTGCGGCAGCTGGTGCACATCCACCGGCCAGATCTGGATGAACTGGCAGTGGGCACCTTCGATCAGCGCCTTGCCCCACTTGGTCTTCTGCGCGCTGCCGTCGAGCTTGGGCAGGCTGACCAGCAGCAAGGTGTCTTCGGCAGGGTTGGCGCAGTATTCCATCAGCGCAGCAGCGCCCTTGTCACCAGGCTTGCCCGAGGGCAAGCGCAATTCCAGCAGGCGGCGCTGGGCGAACAGGGACAGGCTGGCGCCAGCCTGGAGCAGGGTGCCCCAGTCGAAGTTGGCGTCGGCACTGAAGACCTGGCGTTCGTCGAAGCCCTGCTGGCGCGCGGCGTTGCGGATGGCGTCGGCGGCTTCCTGGCACAGCAGCGGGTCGTCGCCGCTGACCACGTAGACCGGTGCCAGGGCGCCTTGCAGGTGCTTGTTGAGTTGGGCGGGAGCGAGCTTCATGGGAAACAGGCGGGGTACCCGAAGGTACCCCGCTCGGGCTTAGTTGCCCGGTACTTCCAGTGGCGACTGCTGAGGCCTTTCGGCCTGCTGGCGGCGAGCGGCCTCCAGCGCAGCGGCTTCGGCCTTGGCACGTTCGTCGGCTTGACGCTGCAGCTCGTCCAGCTGGGACGGGGTCAGCAACTGCAGGCGAACGACCATGGCGTTGACCAGGTCGCGACGCATTTCTTCGCGGGCGCGGACGGCTTCCTGCTCGGAGCCGGTGATGTTCGAGCCGTCACGCAAGTAGATCTTGCGCACTTCCAGCTTGTCGCTCATCAGCTCCAGGTTGTTCAGGCCCTGGATACTGTAGTTCAGCACGGTGGTCAGCTCGTACTCGGCGGTACGGTTGCCGCTGTTGTAGGTCGCCGAGCGCTCGCGCTCCTGCTCGTTGGTCAGCACCAGGCGGTACGGTGCACCAGCGTGCACGTTGACGCCGCTACGCTGCAGTACTTCACGCAGCTGGACCACGGTCGGGCCGTAGGCGTTGCGTGCGCTTACGTCCATTTCCTTCACGCTCAGTTCGGTGGAGCCGGTGCCGCGCAGCTGGAAACCGCAGGCGCTGAGCATGACCGCCAGGCCAATTACCAGCAAATTGCGTTTGATCATGTTGTTGCTCCCTTGTGGGCCTGTTCGCCCGCCCGCAGTGCCTGCGGGCGGGCGTTGCCATCAGTTGGCGACGATGTTGACCAGCTTGCCCGGAACCACGATGACCTTGCGGATGGTCAGGCCATCGATGAAGCGCAGGACGTTCTCGTTGCTGCGCGCCGCGGCTTCGATTTCTTCGCGGCTGGCGGCGGCCGGCATTTCGACCTGTCCACGCAGCTTGCCGTTGACCTGCACCACCAGGGTGACGGTGTCCTGTACCAAGGCTGCCTCGTCGACGGTTGGCCAGTTGGCGTCGATGACTGCTTGCTGGTGGCCCAGCTGTTGCCACAGCTCGTGGGAGATGTGCGGGGTGATCGGAGCTAGCAGCAGGGTGACGGCCTCCAGGCCTTCCTGCAGCAGGGCACGGTCCTGTTCAGTGGCTTGCGGGGCCTTTTCCAGCACGTTCATCACGGTCATCACCTGGGCGATGGCGGTGTTGAACTTGTGGAACTGACCCACGTCGGTGCTGGCCTGCTTGATGGCGGCGTGGATGGCGCGGCGGATGACCTTCTGCGCGTCGTCCAGGGCGGCGACATCCAGCTTGCCCGGCAGGCCTTGGGCCACGTGGGCCTGGGCCAGGCGCCAGACGCGGCGCAGGAAGCGGCTGGCGCCTTCGACGCCGGAGTCGGACCATTCCAGGCTCATATCGGGCGGCGAGGCGAACATCATGAACAGGCGGCAGGTGTCGGCGCCGTACTGGTCGATCATCGATTGCGGGTCGACGCCGTTGTTCTTCGACTTCGACATCTTCTCGGTGCCACCGATTTCCACCGGCAGGCCGTCGGTCTTCAGACGGGCGCCAATGATCTTGGCCTTGGCATCGCGCTCGACTTCGACATCGGCCGGGTTGAACCAGTCCTTGCCGCCGTTGCTGGCCACACGGTAGTAGGTTTCGGCGACCACCATGCCCTGGGTCAGCAGGTTCTTGAACGGCTCGTTCGAGGTGACCAGGCCTTCGTCACGCATCAGCTTGTGGAAGAAGCGCGCGTACAGCAGGTGCAGGATGGCGTGCTCGATACCGCCGATGTACTGGTCGACCGGCAGCCAGTGGTTGGCCGCTTTCGGGTCGACCATGCCACCTTCGTAGTTCGGCGAGGCGTAGCGGGCGAAGTACCAGGACGACTCGACGAAGGTGTCCATGGTGTCGGTTTCGCGCTTGGCCGCGGTGCCGCATTTCGGGCAGTTGCACTCGTAGAATTCAGGCATGCGCGCCAGTGGCGAACCGGCACCGTCCGGCACCACGTTCTCCGGCAGGGTGACCGGCAGCTGGTCTTCCGGCACCGGTACGTCGCCGCAGGACGGGCAGTGGATGATCGGGATCGGGCAGCCCCAGTAGCGCTGGCGGCTGATACCCCAGTCACGCAGGCGGAACTGGGTACGCGATTTGCCCAGCTCCTTGCGGATCAGGGCGGCTTCGATGGCGTCGAAGGCACCGGCGAAGTCCAGGCCGTCGAATTCGCCGGAGTTGATCAGCTGGCCGTGCTCGCCATAGGCGGCCAGCCACTCGTTGCCGACTTCATCGCCAGCGCTGGTGCGCACCACCGCCTTGACCGGCAGGTTGTACTTGTGGGCGAACTCGAAGTCGCGCTCGTCGTGGGCCGGCACGGCCATGACGGCGCCATCGCCGTAGTGCATCAGCACGTAGTTGGCGACCCATACCGGCAGCTTCTCGCCGGTCAGCGGGTGCTCGACCAGCAGGGAAGTGGCCATGCCCTTCTTCTCCTGGGTGGCCATGTCGGCTTCGGCAACGCTGCCGCTCTTGCACTCATCGATGAACGCCTGCAGCGCCGGGTTGCCCTGGGCGGCTTGGGTGGCCAGCGGGTGTTCGGCGGCGACGGCGACGTAGGTGGCACCCATCAGCGTGTCGGGACGGGTGGTGAAGACCTTGAGGGTGCCTTCGTGGCCGATGCTGGCCAGGTCGTACGGGAACTGCACTTCCATGCCGCGCGACTTGCCGATCCAGTTGCGCTGCATGGTCTTGACCTGCTCAGGCCAGCCCGGCAGCTCGTCGAGGCTTTCCAGCAGCTCGTCTGCGTAGTCGGTGATGCGGAAATAGTACATCGGGATTTCGCGCTTCTCGATCAGCGCGCCCGAACGCCAGCCACGGCCGTCGATGACCTGCTCGTTGGCCAGTACGGTCTGGTCCGCCGGGTCCCAGTTCACGGTACCGTTCTTGCGGTAGATGATGCCTTTCTCGAACAGGCGGGTGAACAGCCACTGCTCCCAGCGGTAGTAGTCGGGCTTGCAGGTGGTGACTTCACGTGCCCAGTCGATGGCCAGACCCAGGCTCTTGAGCTGGGTCTTCATGTAGTCGATGTTTTCGTACGTCCACTTGGCCGGGGCGACGTTGTTCTTCATCGCCGCGTTTTCCGCGGGCATACCGAATGCGTCCCAGCCCATCGGCTGCAGGACGTTCTTGCCCAGCATGCGCTGGTAGCGGGCAATCACGTCACCGATGGTGTAGTTGCGCACGTGGCCCATGTGTAGCTTGCCGCTCGGGTACGGGAACATCGACAGGCAGTAGTAGGTGTCCTTGCCTGGCTGTTCGGTAACAGCGAACGATTGTTGCTCGTCCCAGAACTTCTGGGCGGCGGCTTCGATATCACGGGGCGTGTATTGTTCGTGCATGGCTACTTTTTGCTGAGAGGGAAGAGACCTTGTTCCAGGCAGCGGAACCTCGCTGCGTCCGGCACTCCGGTGTCGTTTAGAGTGAACGCCGTAGCATACAGCAGCGCCGCGCATCGTGGGAAACCTTCGTTGCGAATGCCCGCTGGTCGCGGCACACGGCTGCTTTTTTCAACGACGCTAAGCTCAGGTGTGGGGGGAGATATTCTTATCTTCAATGAGGTGAACGGATGGGAGAGACGCAGCTACCCGCAATCAGACCGGAGCTATACGAACGCCTGATCGACCGGCTTGGCCTGGCGCTGGAAGTGGCCAGGACCTCGGTGCGATTGCGCGACGAAATGCCAGCCGAGCTGGAATTGCGTGGCCTGAGCCACGCAGAGTTCGAACTGATCAAGGCCTACCTGGATTCCCTCCCGGAGCGCCACAATGCCTGTGTCGGCAGTTACCCACAAGCGGAGCCGACATCGGCCAAGATCATCTGGCTCAAGGACAAGAAACGCCCCGCCAGCACGGCGAGATCCAGGACGCTGCCGCATCGCTAGCCGTTCAGGACGCCAGGCGCAGGCTATCGCGCGCCGGTTCTTAAATTTTGCACAGCTCACGATCGGCGCCGGCCACACCCTTGTTGACCGGCGTCGATCCTTCTAGGCTGCACGCCTGCCAAGGAGGTGTGGCCAATGTCGATCCGATTCTTCGTCAAACAATGGCTGATGCCGCCAGGCGTCCTATTCCTGCTGCTGCTTGTGGCGTGGTGGCTGCGCCGCCGTCGGCCCCGGCTGGCAGCGCTGTGCTTTGCCCTGGGCCTTGGTGGCCTGTGGCTGATGAGCCTGCCGCTGGTGGTGCAGGAAACCGCTCGTGTGCTCGAGACAGAAGCGCCACTGGCGGTAAGCGATTGGACAGGCCTGGCAAACCGGGCAGATGCCATCGTGGTGCTGGGCGCGGGGCGTGAGCGAGGTGACCCGGCCTGGGGTGGTGGCGACCAGCCCACAGCCACGGCGCTGGAGCGCATGCGCTTTGCCGCACGGCTGGCCAAGGCTTCGGGCTTGCCGGTGTTGACCAGTGGCGGGTTGCACTATGGCTCGCCGCCGAGCGAGGCGCAGTTGATGGCTGATCGCCTGCGTGAAGATTTCGGTGTCGAGGTGAAATGGCGAGAGGAGGGCAGCCGCACTACCTGGGAGAATGCCCGGCTGACGGCCAAGGTGCTGCAGCCGTTGGGAATTCGCCGTGTGGTCGTGGTGACCCAGGCCTGGCACATGCAGCGCTCGCGCTGGAGCTTCGAGCAGGCGGGGTTCGAGGTGGTGCCGGCGCCAGTCGGGTTCCTCGGGCGCGATCATGCGCGGCCGTTCGGCGGGTTGCTGCCGGAGAGCCGGGCGATGTGGCAGAGCGGGCAGTTGCTCAATGAAGTGGCCGGGTTGGTGGGGTATCGGCTGTTCTACTGAGCCTTGTACTGCCTGCACCGGCCTCTTCGCGGGCACGCCCGCTCCCACAGGTACACCGCAGGCCATGGGCTTGTGCGGTCCCTGTGGGAGCGGGTTTACCCGCGAAGAGGCCGGTACAGGAAAACTCAAACGGTCTTGGCAATGCGCCCGGCCAGCAACGCCCAACCCAGCAGCAATGCGCAGACTATCGCCAGCGGCCACGACCGCCATTGCAGGTACGGCGTCAGCTTCTGCATCGGCACCACCTCGCCATACAGCACCGCCTGCTGGAACTGCGGTACCTGCGTGGTAATGCGGCCAAACGGGTCGATCAGCGCGGTCACGCCATTGTTGGTGGCGCGGATCATCCAGCGCCCGGCTTCCAGCGCGCGCATCTGTGCCATCTGCAGGTGCTGCAACGGGCCGATCGAGGTACCGAACCAGGTGTCGTTGCTGATGGTCAGCAGCAGGTCGCTGCGGGCCGCCAGGCCGGCGGCGAATTCGGGGTAGACCACTTCGTAGCAGATGTACGGCGCAATCTGGTAGCCCTTGGCCTGCAGCAGCGGCTGGTCTTCCGGCCCGCGGGCGAAGTCCGACATGGGCAGGTTGAAGAACTCGATCAGGCCACGCAGCATGTCCTGCAGCGGCACATACTCGCCAAAAGGCACCAGCTTCTGCTTGAGGTAGGTGCCATCGCCTTCACCAGTGACGGTGATGCCGTTGTAGTAGCGGCGCTGGTGATGCACCACTTCACGCACCGGCACGCCGGTAATCAGCGCCGAATGCCGCTCGGCGGCAAACCGGCCCATCACGTCGATATAGCCTTGGGCCTGGTCCTTGAGCACCGGGACCGCGGTTTCCGGCCACACCAGCAGGTCTACCGGCCTGGAGCTGAAGCTCAGGTCACGGTACAGCGCCAGTTGCGCATCGATGTGTGCCGGGTCCCATTTCAGGTCCTGCTCGACGTTGCCCTGGATGGCCGCCACTTTCAGTGGGTCGCCCGCCGGCTTGGTCCAGGCATGGCCCTTGAGCGCCAGGCCCAGCACCCACGGGGCCAGCAACAGCAGGCAGCCCACCGCGAGGAACGAGGGGCGGGCGCGCAGGCGGTGCACGTTGCACAACAGGGCAGCGGTCAGGGCCAGTGCGAAGGAAATCAGCCACACGCCACCCAGCGGTGCCAGGCCGGCCAGCGGGCCGTCCAGCTGGCTGTAGCCGGCGTAGAGCCAGGGGAAGCCGGTCAGGAACCAGCCGCGGAAGGCCTCTTGCAGCAGCCACAGGGCGGCAAAGCACAAGGCGTCGGCCAGTGGTGCTTCGGTGCGGCGCAGCCAGCGTGCCCACAGCCAGGTGGGCAGGGCGAAGAACCAGGCCAGGGCGGCGAAGAAGGCCAGCAGCAGCAGGATCGCCAGCAGCGGCGAGGCACCGCCGTAGGTGTTCATGCTGACGTAGATCCACCAGGTACCGGCACCGTACAGGCCGAAGCCGAACCACCAGCCGCGCCACATGGCCTGGCGCGGGCTGAGCTCGCGCAGGCCGAGGTAGAGCAGGGCGATGGACAACACGGCCAAGGGCCAGATGTCGAAAGGCGCCAGGGCCAGGAGGGTGGAGGCACCGGCCGCCAGGGCCAGCAGGTTACCGGGCCAGCCGGGGCGGGTGATCCAACGCATGTTTGTCCTTAACGGGTGATCGGTGTCAGGCGCAGCAAGTGTATCCGCCGGCTGTCGGCATTGAGAATACGGAACTTGTAAGGGCCGATCTCGGTGGTCTCGTTGCGCTTGGGCAGGTGACCGAAGGCGCTCATTACCAGGCCGCCGACGGTGTCGAACTCGTCATCGGAGAATTCGCTGTCGAAGAACTCGTTGAAGTTTTCGATCGGGGTAAGCGCCTTGACCAGGAAGTCGCCGCTGGGCAGCGGTTTGATGTAGCTGTCTTCCTCGACGTCGTGCTCGTCCTCGATATCGCCGACGATCTGCTCCAGCACGTCCTCGATGGTGACCAGGCCGGCCACGCCGCCGTACTCGTCGATGACGATGGCCATGTGGTTATGGTTGGCGCGGAACTCGCGCAGCAGCACGTTCAGGCGCTTGGACTCGGGCACGAAAGTGGCCGGGCGCAGCAGGTCCTTGATGTTGAAGCTGTCGCCATTCTCCTTGAGGATCAGCGGCAGCAGGTCCTTGGCGAGCAGGATCCCGAGCACATCGTCGTGGCTTTCGCCGATCACCGGGTAGCGCGAGTGCGCAGCGTCGATCACCGCCGGCAGGAACTCGCGGGGCGACTGGCTGGCCTTGATGCTGATCATCTGCGAACGCGGCACCATGATGTCGCGAACCTGTAGGTCGGCCACCTGGATAGCGCCTTCGACGATGGTCAGCGCTTCGCTGTCCAGCAGTTTGTTCTGATGGGCTTCGCGCAGCAGTTCAAGGAGTTGCTGGCGGTTTTTCGGCTCATGGGCAAAAGCCTGGGTCAGTTTACCCAGCCAGGACTTCTGCCCGTTGCTCGATCGATCTTCGCTCATGGCGGTTCTCGTGATCCTTCGTGTTTCAGTGTGTGATGGTGTCGGTTTCATCGTCGGCGTACGGGTCGGGATGACCCAGTTCTGCCAGCAATTCCCGTTCCAGGCCTTCCATTTCCTCGGCTTCCTCATCCTCGATGTGGTCGTAGCCGAGCAGGTGCAGGCAACCGTGTATGACCAGGTGTGCCCAGTGCGCTTCCAGCGACTTGCCTTGATCGGCGGCTTCGCGCTCGACCACTGGCACGCAGATCACCAGGTCGCCCAGCAACGGGATATCGAGCAGGTCGTCGGGGACGTCGGCCGGGAACGACAGCACATTGGTCGCGTAGTCCTTGTGCCGGTAGGTGTGGTTCAGCTCGCGGCCTTCGGCTTCGTCGACCAGGCGAATAGTCATTTCCGAATCGGCGCTGCGCTGGCGCAGGGCCAGTTCGCACCAGCGGCGAAAGGCGGTGTCATCCGGGGCGGCAGCATCCGTGGCCCGTTGAATATCGAGTTCAAGCATCTTTGCCGGGCGCCTCGGGCTTGGCCTGGCGGGCATCGAAGCGGTCGTAGGCCTCGACAATGCGCTGCACCAGTGGGTGACGAACCACATCTTTGGGTTGGAAGTGGGTGAAGCTGATCCCCGGAACGTCCTTCAGCACCTCGATGACGTGTGCCAGGCCTGACTTGGTGCCGCGGGGCAGGTCAACCTGGGTGATGTCACCGGTGATGACCGCGGTGGAGCCAAAGCCGATACGGGTAAGGAACATCTTCATCTGTTCCAGCGTGGTGTTCTGGCTCTCGTCGAGGATGATGAAGCTGTTGTTCAGGGTACGGCCACGCATGTAGGCCAGCGGCGCGATCTCGATCACCTGGCGCTCGATCAGCTTGGCCACATGTTCGAAGCCGAGCATTTCGTACAGGGCGTCGTACAGCGGGCGCAGGTACGGGTCGATCTTCTGGGCAAGGTCGCCGGGCAGGAAGCCGAGCTTTTCGCCCGCCTCGACCGCCGGGCGCACCAGCAGGATCCGGCGCACCTGTTCGCGTTCCAGCGCGTCCACGGCGCAGGCCACGGCCAGGTAGGTCTTGCCGGTACCGGCCGGGCCGATGCCGAAGTTGATGTCGTTGGCCAGGATTTCTTTTACGTAGCGTTGCTGGTTGACTCCGCGCGGGCGGATGTTGCCCTTGCGCGTGCGCAGCGACACGCTGACCTCGTTGACGGCCGGGTTGTCGATGTTCTCGACGGTCGATTCCTGCAGGTACAGATGCACGGTTTCCGGTGACAGGTCGCTGGCCTTCGTCTCGCGGTAGAGACGGCGCAGCAGTTGTTCGGCAGCGGAGGTGGTCTTGGGTTCGCCGATCAGTTCGAACTGATTGCCGCGGTTGCGGATCTCGATGGCCAGGCGCTGTTCGATCAGGCGCAGGTGCTCGTCGAACTGGCCGCACAAGTTGGCGAAACGGTGGGCCTCGAAAGGTTCGAGGATGAAGCGATGGGGTTGTATGGGTGCGTTCAAGGTCGTTTTTAGCCGCTCGACGGCAATGAATGTGAACTCAAGAATAACCCTTGAATGGCAGTGGCGAAAGCACTGAAACGTTCAACGGTATGTATGGCCTGTTCCGGCCTCTTCGCGGGCACTGGTATGATGCCCGCCTTTTCTTACGCATGTGTTATCCCGACGAACATGAGCAAACGCGAACCTGCCATCTATAAAGTGATCTTCCTCAACCAGGGGCAGGTCTTCGAGATGTATGCCAAGCAGATCTACCAGAGCGACCTGTGGGGGTTCCTGGAAATCGAGGAGTTCGTGTTCGGCGAGCGTTCGCAGCTGGTGGTGGACCCGAGCGAGGAGAAGCTCAAGAGCCAGTTCGATGGGGTGATCCGCAGCTTCGTGCCGATGCACTCGATCGTGCGCATCGACGAGGTGGAGCGACTGGGCACGGCTAAGATCAGTGAAGCCAAGGGCGGCGGCAACGTGATGCCGTTCCCCATGCCGATGCCGGAAAAGTAACCCTCAGGGGAGTGGCGAGAACGGCGTGCGCCCTTCGGCGTTCTGCAGTTCCAGCAGGTACTTGCGGAAGATCTGGCCGAGCACCTGGGTGGCATGCTCCAGCTCGTCGCGGGGCATTTGCTCGGTCACTTCGTCGGCCATGTCCAGCGCATCCTCGGCGCCGTTGACCGCGGCCATCTTCAGCAGTATGTAGGCCTGCACATTGTTGGCCTTGACCCCTTCGCCACGGAAGAACATGGCGCCCAGGCGGTACTGGGCCTCGGCATGGCCTTGCAGCGAGGCCTTTTCGAACCAGTTCAGGGCTTTGCCCAGGTTTTTCGGCGTTTGCGTGTAGTAGTACTCGCCCAGTTCGAATTGCGCCTGGGCATCCCCCGCCGTTGCCGTCTGCTCACAAGCCTTGAGGGCGTTTGCCAGGTCTTCAGGCTGGACATTCAAGGTGCAGCGGCCCGTCGCCGGAATGAGCAACGAGTTACCGCCCTCCGCCAGAGCCAGCAGGGGCTGAAGAAGCAACAGGCAGCCCAGGGTCAGGGCGCGGCCGGTGCGGTTCATGGGGATCGACTTACCTCTGCAAAGCTGCGGCCAATGTCTCTGGTGGCACATTATGGGATAAGCAGCGCCAACCTTACAAAGTTTTACTCGAATTTCTGCTTGGTTGGGGAAGTCAGCTGATTGTGCATGGGTATTTGTTGCCTGTACCGGCCTCTTCGCGGGTAAACCCGCTCCCACAGGGACCGCACCGCTTTCACGGGGGCGCAGTCCCTGTGGGAGCGGGTTTACCCGCGAAGAGCCCGGTACAGGCTGAAAATTACTTCAGGGCTGCAAAAGCCTTTTCAGCCGCATCCAGGGTGATCTGCAGCTCCTTGTCCCCATGGGCGATGGAGGTAAAACCGGCCTCGAACGCGCTCGGCGCCAGGTACACGCCACCATCGAGCATCAGGTGGAAGAAGCGCTTGAAGCGCTCGGCATCGCTGGCCATCACGTCTTCGAAGGTGACGATGTCGTCGGCGCCGCTGAAGTACAGGCCGAACATTGCACCGGCCTGGGTGGTGACGAACGGCACGCCAGCGGCATCGGCGCGCTGTTGCAGGCCGTCGAGCATGCGGCTGGTGTAGTCGGTCAGCTCGGCGTGGAAGCCCGGGCGGCTGATCAGCTTCAGGGTGGTCAGGCCGGCGGCCATGGCCAGCGGGTTACCCGACAGGGTACCGGCCTGGTAGACCGGGCCGAGCGGGGCAATGCAGCCCATGATTTCACGCTTGCCGCCGAAGCAGCCGACCGGCATGCCGCCGCCGACGATCTTGCCGAAGGTCGACAGGTCCGGCTTGATGCCATAGTGGCCCTGGGCGCCGCCGAGCGAAACGCGGAAACCGGTCATCACTTCGTCGAAGATCAACACCACGCCGTGCTTGTCGCACTGCTCGCGCAGGCCTTCGAGGAAGCCTGGCGCCGGCGGTACGCAGTTCATGTTGCCGGCTACCGGCTCGACGATGATGCAGGCTACGGTCTGGCCGACTTCGGCCAGGGTCTTCTCGACGGCGGCGATGTCGTTGAACGGCAGGGTCAGGGTGTGTTTGGCGAAGTCCGCCGGCACGCCCGCCGAGCTCGGCACACCCTGGGTCAGCAGGCCGGAGCCTGCTTTTACCAGCAGGCTGTCGGAGTGGCCGTGGTAGCAGCCTTCGAACTTGATGATGGCGTCACGGCCGGTGTAGCCACGGGCCAGGCGGATGGCGCTCATGGTGGCTTCGGTGCCCGAGCTGACCATGCGCACCATCTCCATGGATGGCACCAGCGAGCAGACCAGGTCGGCCATCTCGGTTTCCATGGCGGTCGGGGCGCCATAGGACAGGCCGTGCTCCAGCTGCCTGCGTACCGAGTCCAGTACCTCCGGGTGGCCGTGGCCGAGGATCATCGGGCCCCAGGAGCCGACGTAGTCGACGTAGCGCTTGTCATCCTCGTCAACGACGTAGGCGCCTTCGGCATGCTTGAAGAACAGCGGCGTGCCGCCAACGCTCTTGAAAGCGCGGACCGGCGAGTTGACGCCACCGGGGATGTGCTTCTGGGCTTGGGCGAACAGGGCTTCGGAACGGGACATGGGGATCTCTCGAATCAGGATGCGAACAAGGCGTTGAAGGCGCGGGCGCGGCGGGTGACTTTCTGCGCGCTGTCGGCACCGAACAGGCCGTGGATCACCGCCAGCAGGTCGGCGCCATGGGCGACCAGCGGGGCGGCGTTGTCGAGGGTAATGCCGCCGATCACCGCGATCGGCAGTTTCACCTGGGCGCGGGCCTGCTCCAGCAATTCGATGTTGGCAGCGGGTGCACCCGGCTTGGTGACAGAATTGAAGAAGCGGCCAAAGGCCACGTAGCTGGCGCCTTCGCTGGCAGCCTGCGCGGCCAGCTCGAGGCTGGCGTGGCAGGTGGAGCCAATGATTGCCTGGCGTCCGAGCAATGCGCGGGCCGGGGTCAGCGGGCCGTCGGTCTGGCCCAGGTGCACGCCGACGCCCAGGCGCGCGGCCAGTTCGGCGTCGTCGTTGATGATCAGCTGAGTGCCGTAGCGCTCGCAGAGCTGCATCAGCCCTTCAGCTTCGCGCAGGCGGCGTGCCGCGTCGTCACTTTTGTCGCGGTACTGCAGCAGGCATACGCCGCCTTCCAGTGCCGCCTCGACATGGGACAGGAAACGGCCAGCGAGCAGCTGGCTGTCGGTGATGGCGTACAGACCGCGTAGCTTCATTGGAGGCCTCGTGTCAGGAGCAGAAATCCAGCGGCAGGCGGCGCGGCACGAACTGGCCCTTGCCCAGCTGTTCGGCGTCACGCAGGGTGCGCCAGGTGTAGTCCAGGGCGCTGCGGACGGCGCTTTCCAGCTGCTCGCCAAGGGCCAGGCGGCCGGCCAGGGCACTGGCCAGGGTGCAGCCCGAACCGTGGTAGCTGCCCGGCAGGCGCTGGCAGGTCCAGGTGTGGTGCTGGCCGTCGCGGCTGTACAGGCGGTTGTGAATTTCGTCTTCGTCGCCGTGACCGCCGGTAATCAGCAGGTGTCTACAGAACGGCAACAGTTTCTCGGCACACTCGTCGGCGGTGCCTTCGGGCAGTTCGGCAAGGATGCGGGCTTCGGGCAGGTTCGGCGTGGCGATGGTCGCCAGCGGCAGCAGGCGTTCGCGCAGGGCGTAGCCCACTTCGTCCTTGCCCAGGCGACCACCACCACCGGCACGCAGCACTGGGTCGCAGACCAGCGGCAGATGCGGGTGGGCCGCCAGCAGTTCGGCGACGGTGTCGACCATTTCGATCGAACCGAGCATGCCGAGTTTGACGGCGGCCACCGAGGAGTCGGCCAGCACGGCGTTGGCCTGGGCCAGCACCCACTCGCGGTCGAGCACGCGGAAGTCGGAAACGTTGACGGTATCCTGCACGGTCAGGGCGGTCACTGCGGGTGCGGCATGACAGCCTTGGGCGATCAGGGCTTCGATATCTGCCTGCAGGCCGGCGCCGCCACTGGGGTCGTGGCCGGAGAGACAGAGGACAACGGGGCGGGAGCTGTAGGTATTCATGGTCGGCGAGCTTACCACCAATCCTGTTTGGGCGGATCGTCCTACAAATGAGTTTTGTTGATCATAAGGTCAGATTTTTGCCGGTTTAATTTCTGAAAGCATTGATTTAGAGCCTTTTCTTTGTGATTGGATATGGTCGATTGCCAGGTTGCGAAGCTATGCTAGAGTGCTCGGATAACTCTACAAACGGGTTCTGCCGGATCGTGTCGTCTCAAACGGATGGGAGGCAACCGCGACTCGACTGGACAGGCCATGCTGGGGCTGTATGCGCTATTTGCTGATTGTGCTTCTGGGCTTGCTGCCCGCGCTGGCCGGGGCAGTCGATTTCGACGCAGCTACCCGGCATCTTCCGCTGGGCAAGGCCATGCAGGTTTATGAAGACCCCGATGGCAGTGCCAGCATCACCCAGGTCAGTGCCCCTGATTTCGCCAAGCATTTTCGCCCCCACCACAAAGACGTGTTGAACGCCGGTTATTCCACCTCGGTGTTCTGGCTCAAGGTCGAACTGCGCCCTGTAGCCGCGCCTGGCGCCGCCCCACGGCAATGGCTGCTGGAGTTGGCCTACCCACCGCTGGATCACCTCGAGCTCTACCTGCCCGACGGCAGCGGCAGTTACCGCCTGGCCCGGCGTACCGGCGACGCCTTGCCCTACCACAGCCGTCAAATACTGCAGAACAACTACCTGTTCGAACTGCAGCTGCAGCCTGGCCAGGTGACCACCGCCTACTTGCGTCTGCACAGCCAGGGCTCGGTGCAGGCGCCGCTGGCGCTGTGGTCCGCCCAGGCCTACATGGAGGAGCAGCCTACGCGCCTGTATGTGCTGGGGATAATCTATGGCGTGCTGCTGGTGATGCTGGTGTACAACCTGTTCATCTACCTCAGCGTGCGCGACGTCAGCTACCTCTATTACATCCTCTATATCGCCTCGTTCGGCTTTTACCAGGTGTCGGTTAATGGCGCCGGTGTGGCCTACTTCTGGCCGGACAGCCCGTGGTGGGCAAATGCCTCGACGCCGTTGTTCATCGGTTCCGCAGGCCTGTTCGGTTGCCAGTTCGCCCGGCATTTCCTGCAACTTGGCAGCATCAGCCGTGCTTTCGATCGGCTGCTGCAGTTGCTGATGCTGGGTGGCGCGCTGGTCATGGTGCTGGCGGTGACCATGCGCTACGGTGTCGCTTTGCGCATGGCCACGGTGCTGGCGTTGCTGTTTACCGTGAGCATCTTCGCTGCCGGGCTGTATGCCTGGTGGCGTGGCTTGCGCGTGGCACGCTGGTTCATCATCGCCTGGACTGCGTTCCTGCTCGGTGGGCTGGTCAACACCCTGATGGTGTTGGGCTACCTGCCGAACGTGTTCATCACCATGTATGCCAGCCAGCTGGGGTCGGCGCTTGAGGTGGCCTTGCTGTCGCTGGCGCTGGCTGACCGCATCAACAGCCTGCGCGAGCAGCAGGCGCAGACCTTGCGCGACACCGGGCGCACGCTGGAACAACTGAACCTGCAACTGGCCAGGAGCAACCGGCTGAAAGATGAATTCCTGGCCAGCGTGACCCATGAACTGCGCACACCGATGAATGGCGTGATCGGCTCGCTGGAGCTGATGCATACCCTGCCGATGGAGGCCGAGATGGCCCAGTACCACCGCACGGCGGTGGGCTCGGCCCAGGGCATGATGGATATGGTCGATGCCATCCTGACCCTGTCCGAACTGCAGGCCGGCCGCCTGCGCGCGCAGCCGGCGCCATTCAGCCTGCGTGACCTGCTGCAGGGCGTACGTGCCGGTTATGCCGGGCAGGCTTTGGGCAAAGGCTTGTACCTGAGCCTGGACATCCCGGCCGATGTGCCGGACGGGTTGCTGGGCGATGCTCAGAAGCTGGCCCGCTGCCTGGGGTGCCTGGTGGACAACGGTTTGAAGTTCACCCACCAGGGCGGGGTGATGATCCAGGTGCGCGGGCGCCGGGTGGGGCCTGACGACTTGGCGCTGACCTTCATGGTCAGCGACAGCGGTATCGGCTTCGATGATCTCGATCAGGCGACCCTGTACCAGCGCTTCTTCCAGGTGGATGGCTCGATGACCCGGCGTTACGGCGGGCTGGGGATTGGTTTGTCGATCTGCCGGCAGATGGGGGAATTGCTGGGGGCACGGTTGTCGCATGAGTCGACGCGGGGGTTGGGGAGCCGGTTCGAGTTGAGTTTGAACATGGCTATTGCGCAGGTGCAGATGGCATCGAATGTTCTGCAGACGCGACGGTTGCTTTAGAGGTTTTCGTTTCCGCAGGCTTTGTTGGGGCTGCTTTGCAGCCCTTCGCGGGCACGCCCGCTCCCACAGGTTTGGCGCTGAGTGGGACTGTCAGTTTTTTTGTGTTCGGGCCGGTAATGGCCTGCCGCCAGGCAGGCCCTGATTTTCACCAGGTTGGCCTGATGAACCGATCTCCGTACAGAATCGCAAATTGATTCATCGCGCTTTTCCAATCATGGGCCGGTTTTCCCCAATTGGCTGTTATGTTGCGCAATCCCAGCCAAATCAGTTTGGTCGCTGCGTCATCATTCGGGAAATGCCCGCGAGTCTTGATGACCTTGCGTAGTTGGGCGTTGATGCTCTCGATGGCGTTGGTAGTGTAAATCACCTTCCTGATGGCCGGAGGGAAGACGAAAAATGGAATCACTCGATCCCAGGCGCGTCTCCAGGCAGCCACCACCGTTGGATATTTCTCGCCCCACGGCCCGCTTTCAAATTCATCGAGTGCTTGCTCAGCCGCTTCAGCATTGATGGCTTGGTAAATCGGCTTCAGCTCCTTGGCCAGAGCCCGCCGCTTGTCCCAGGCCGCGAAGTCGAGGCTGTTGCGGATCAGGTGCACGATGCACGTCTGCAGCGTCGTCTCTGGAAACACGGCGCTGAGGGCCTCTGGCATGCCTTTGAGACCATCGGTCACGGCAATCAGCACATCTTCGACACCACGCGTCTTGAGATCGTTAAAGACCTTCATCCAGAACTTCGCACCCTCGGTGTTCTCGATCCAGATGCCCAAGATATCGCGCGTCCCGTCGGGTAGAACGCCCAGTGCCAGGTAAATGGCCTTGTTGCGCACCAGGCCTTCTTCGCGAATCTTCACCCGCAGCGCATCGAAGAAAATGACCGGGTACATCGGCTCCAGTGGTCGCTGTTGCCACGCGCCAATCTCCTCCATGACCTCATCTGTCACAGAGCTGATGAAATCGGGCGAAACGTCGGTTCCATACTGCTCGGACAGAAAGGCTCGGATCTCTCTGACCGTCATGCCTCGGGCGTACATGGCGATGATCTTGTCATCGAAGCCGGTGTACCGCCGCTCGTGCTTAGGGATCAGAATGGGTGCAAAGCTGCCGTCTCGATCTCGGGGAATTTCCAAACGAAGAGGGCCATCGCCGGTCAAAACCGTCTTGCCACTCTTACCGTTACGCTGGTTGGTTTCATCCTCTGGGCGCTGCGCGCCCGGCGGATAACCCAGGTGGTGGCCGAGCTCGGCATGCAGAGCTCGCTCAATCAGGGCCTTTTTGAACGCCGCAGAGGCATCCTCGATAGCTTCTGCGGTCATCAAACCCTCACCGAACTGCTCCAGCAGCTCTTTGGGGATTTTGGGCAGGTCACGCAGGGGTTTCTTTTTGGTTGGCATACATGCACCTCTTACTCATGTTATGCCCGAACACAAAATTTCTGACACCCTCCGCTGAGTTCGAGCAATGCGCGATCCCTGTGGGAGCGGGCATGCCCGCGAAGGGCCGCAAGCGGCCCCCAAGACATGCCCTGACCGCACCTGCACTCCTACAACAACGCCAGACTCTTCCTACGCTTCAGCACTGGCAACTCCATCCCCTGCGAAATACCCTACAACCTCTGTCGACACGCGTCTGATTGTTCCTGCAAATCCCGCGCTCTAGGCTTTTCCAGTCGCTGACGGTTCAGCGATCGGGTGTGGAAACCTGGCAAGACCTATGGTGCGTGTCGTTACGACAGCTGTACGCGGGAGGCCTTTGGGCCTACCGGGTTCGCACCATGCCTGGTTTTCCACCCCGTGTGCAGCTGTCACCCCTATGTGTGGAAACGGATGGGTGGCATATATCTCCATGGTGCCGAACTCATGAACGACGAAACCAAAACCACCCCTGGCGTTACCTACTTCTACCAAGGCGAAGGCCAAACCCATCCACTATTCCGCATTGCCGAGGGCATCCCCTGTCGCAGCGCCCGTGAGCAGGCCTCGGAGCTGATGGGCTATGCGCGGGACTTGTCGCTGACCGGTTTGATGGATGGCGACCAGCAAATGATGTGGGCTTCGCACTACTTCGCAGCAATGGCCAAGGCGCTGCTGGATGATGCCGAGCTGGGCTTGATGCGCTGATTCTTGTACTAGCTGTACCGGCCCTTTCGCGGGTGAACCCGCTCCCACAGGAGTTGTGCATAGACTGAAAGATGCGCTATCTCCGTGGAAGCGGGTCCCCCGCGGTGTGTCCTCAGGCAAGACCAGGCATCGCGGGTTACTGCATTAATGGTGCGTAAGCCGACAAAAAGCCTAAAAGAGCGGCGATGGGCATTCAGCAGATACGGGAGCTCTCATTTAATCAGTTTCATTAGGAAATATGTCGCTACCCAGGCAACACCAATGGTGTTTAGCGAGGATGCAATAAGTATTTTTCTTCTTAAATGCCTAGGGAATTGTAAGTGGTCTTTCTCATCCAATAGTCCGCTCCGAATGCTTGAGGCGGGGGATCCAATGGCACCCGCGATTACAGAAATAACTAGAATTCTGGAACCTATTCTTTTCTCTCCCCACATGCCGGTCGCAAATGGGAGGCACGCGCTCCGTTGGAGTGCTGAGGTCATTTCTTTATACTGGCGAGAGCATGCAATGTGAAGATCAGATGCAAGCCCGATTAAGGCGAGGCAGATAGGAGTGGCTAACAGGAATAGCCTTAGTTTGACGTCAAGATGATCAATCATCTCCAAAGACCTCGAAGACTAATTCGCCGAACTCCTCACCCGCTTCCATACCGCCGATGCTGCCGGCCAAAGCGCCTCCGCCAGTGATGACTATTCCGCATGCCACGGCGTAGGGCCCAACTCTCCAGCAAACCTTTGCAGAGATTTTGCCCGCAAATTTTCCTGCCAACCAGCCACCAGCTAAGCCACCGGAGAAATTGCCGGCCTCAGTAACGCTTACTTTTTTACAAGCATTTGTATTGCCCTCTTTGCACACCTCTGAAATTTTCAGAGCAGATCCGCCTCCACCAATAGCAATGCCAATACGTCCTCCGTTTTTTAAATATTTTGCCATCTTGGCCAGCTTGTCCAAATGTGTCGAGTAACCAGGGATGTGTGTCGCTCCCCCCGCTTTACTCCAGTGGTGCACCAAGCTTCTTGACGATATTCCTAAGTCCCGGCGCAAGCTTTCATAATTTCCTAGATTGAGGCGCTTGTTCAGGAGAGTCGCTTTCAGGTTTGTACTTAATTGCTTGAACAGTTTTTGACGTTCCGCAAAGAACTCCGGGTGTCTAAGATGTCCATGCTTAATGAATTGATCTTTATGCAAGTCTTCAATTTTTCGCAGTATGTCGTTGAGCTCATCCAGCGACTTGCCAATCATCGCCTCGCTCACACCCATCGTCAGACTCACATCGCTGAGCAGCCCGGCGATCTCGGCCTGATGGCGCATCATGAATTCGGCTTCCTCCGGCGTCAGTTCTGCCAACGCTTCCCGCGCCTGTTTCGCCGCACTCATTGCAGTCAGTTCTTCACGCGTGCACATCGGCCGCCGCAAACCGTCACCAATGACAAAGATCTCACCTGCCTTGAACCCACGTTCATACGTCGGGTTCAGTCTCTCCAGAATCGAACTCGGCAAATTGGCCTGCGGCGCGCCGAGCTCTGCTAAGACTTCCTGGTACGTCATGCAACGCGGAACGATGTAGAAGCCAGGTTCCATGCCTTGCGCAGCGGTCGAGGGCTGGAATGCCCCAAGTTGATAGCTGTTTCTTACCTGATTACTCGCTTGAGCCTGTGGCGGTGCCTCATGAACGGCCTCAGGTACAGGCGCCCTGCGCGGCGCTGGAGCTGAATGCCCACGCGCAATCAGGCGATTGCTGCCCAATGGGCACCCGCATTGCACCAGCGCTCCATCCAAAGCTGTAGGTATGCCGTCCTGCTGCCAGCGGGACTCGCCTTCGATGAGGGTGCCTTCTTGGCCGCAGAGAGGGCAGGGGGTGGTCTTGTCGCCTTTGAGCAGCCATTCGCTGCCGTGTACACGGCCCCTGGCCTGGCCGGCAATGCAGATGGCGCCAGTGGTGGTTTCGTCCCCGTCCAGGCCCTGGCCTCGGCCGAAGATGTTCATGCGCATGCTCATGGCTCGCCTCTTTTTAAAGTGGGAGCCAGGAACCTAGCAGCCTGTAGGCGGGTATTTTCAGGTAGGGGAGGTTTTAGGAAGGGTCCTACAATGGATAGGGATTTGGACTACAGCGCTTTTTGATGACGGTGCGGGAATCGGGTTAGGGCTGACATGCGCCCCCCACCACATGTTTAGTCATTAATGTCACTTTGACTGACCCGCGGGGAGTGCTTCACTGGGGCTCTCAAGCTACCCGGATCCAGGAGCCCTCGATGAACCTGCACCAGTACGCTGAAACCCACGAAGTCACCAACCAGCCACCGCCCCTCGACGGAGCCAACCTTTACCGCCTCGACCTGCCGCTACAGGAATGGTCGCGGCGTTTCGGTGCGGGTTGGGCCGAATCGCGGATCGATGCCTACGGTGCCCTGGCCGGTGGCCCGCTGATGCAGGCGGGCTTCCTGGCCAATGCGCACAAGCCGGAGTTCAGCAGCCACGACCGCTACGGCCATCGCATCGACCTGGTCGAATTCCACCCCGCCTACCACGAGCTGATGCGCACCGCCGTCGAGCACGGCCTGCCGTCGCTGCCATGGGCCGAACCCCGCGCAGGCGCCCATGTGGCGCGGGCTTCGATGACCTACCTGCACAGCCAGGCCGAGGCCGGTACCGGCTGCCCGCTGACCATGACCTTCGCCGCCGTGCCAGCGCTGCGGCTGCAACCCGAACTGGCCGAATACTGGCTGCCGAAAATCCTCGCCTGCGAGTACGACCCGCGTAACGTCGGCGACCGTCACAAGGCCGGTGTCACCCTGGGCATGGCCATGACCGAGAAGCAGGGTGGCACCGATGTACGCGCCAACACCACCCGGGCTTATCCGGTCGGCGCCGCGGGCCCGGGGCAGCCCTACGAGCTGATCGGCCACAAGTGGTTCTGCTCGGCGCCGATGTGCGATGCCTTCCTGACCCTGGCCCAGACCGAAAAAGGCCTGAGCTGCTTCCTGCTGCCGCGTCACCGTCCGGATGACAGCCGTAACCAGTTCTATATCCAGCGCCTGAAGAACAAGCTGGGCAACAGTTCCAACGCCTCCAGCGAGGTGGAGTTCCGCGGTGCCCTGGCGTGGATGGTCGGGGAAGAAGGGCGGGGCGTGCCGACCATCATCGAAATGGTGGCCATGACCCGCTTCGACTGCATGGTCGGCTCCAGCGCCTTGATGCGCCAGGCGCTGACCCAGGCGACCCACCATTGCGCGCACCGCAAGGTCGGCGGGCGGCTGCTGAGCGAGCAGCCGTTGATGCAGAACGTGCTGGCCGACCTGGCGTTGGAAAGCGAGGCCGCGCTGGCCCTGAGCCTGCGCATGGGGCAGGCGCTGGAGCAGCTGGAAGACCCGCAGCAGGCGCATTTCGCCCGGCTGGTCACGGCGGTGGGCAAGTACTGGATCTGCAAGCGCGCGCCGGCCATGATCAACGAGGCCGCCGAGTGCCTGGGCGGGGCGGGTTATGTGGAAGACAGCATCCTGCCACGGCTGTACCGCGAAGCGCCGGTCAACTCGACCTGGGAAGGTTCGGGCAATGTGCAATGCCTGGACGTACTGCGGGCCTTGTCCAAGGAGCCGGGCGTGCTCGATGCGCTGTTCGCCGAGCTGGGCGATGGGCACGGGGACCCGCGCCTGGCGGCGCACATCGGCAACCTCAAGGGGGCGTTTGCCGACACTGGCGACATGCAGTACCGCGCGCGGCAGCTGACCGAGGATATTGCCCTGGCGCTGCAGGCCAAGCTGCTGCTGGAGGCGGGCAATGCGGTGGTCAGTGATGCGTTTATCGACAGCCGCTTGACGGGGGGCGGGCGCGTGTACGGGGCGTTGCCGCGGGGTGTGGATGTGGAGGCATTGGTGGCCAGGGCTACGCCAGCCTGGGCGAACTGAGCTGGCTTCTTCGCGGGCCCGCCCGCTCCCACAGGTACTGCGTCGTACTTGAGGGCAGTGAAGATCCTGTGGGAGCGGGCGTGCCCGCGAATGGATGCAACACCGATCAATGGGGGTGTATTTAGCCAAGAAGGCAGGCAAGATGGTTCACATGCATGTCCAGACAGGAAGCACAGTGTGAGCCAAGCTTTTGTAGTCGTTGATACCCCCGAACAGGCCGTCGACCGTCTGGCGGCCCTGCATGACCAGGCCACCGGGGCCCTTAGCCAGGCCCTCAAGCGTTACCTGAAGGACCGTACCGAGCCGGGCGCCGAAGAGCGCGACCTGTTCCGCTACCCGGCGCTGCGCCTGACCTATTACAGCCATGGTGAAGTCGCCGCCACCACGCGGGCCTACGCCAAGGTTCAGGTGGCAGGTACCTACAGCGTCACCATCACCCAGCCGGCTGCTTTTCGTGGCTACCTGCTGGAGCAACTGCGCCCGCTGATGCACGACTACACCGTCACGGTAGAGGTCGGCGTCAGTGAACAGAACATCCCTTACCCCTACGTGGTCGACCAGGGCGACGAACTGGCCGGCAGCGGCATCACCGCCGCGCAGCTGGCGCGGGTGTTCCCCAGCACCGACCTGTCGGCTGCGACCGACAACATCGCCGACGGCCTGTATGACTGGGGCAGTGCCGAGACTCTGCCGCTGGCGCTGTTCGATGCCGCGCGGGTCGACTTCTCGCTGCGCCGCCTGGTGCACTACACCGGCAGCGACTGGCGCCATGTACAGCCGTGGATCCTGCTGACCAACTACCATCGCTATGTTGACCAGTTCATCAGCCACGGCCTCGACCAATTGCGTGACGACCCTCGCTTCGTGCGCATGGTCCTGCCAGGCAATGTGGTGATCGAAAAGGGCATGGACCACGGTGAAACCCAGGCCCTGGTGACCAGCGTGGTCTGGCACCGTTACCAGATGCCGGCTTATCACCTGATCGCCGCCGACGGCGACGGCGTCACGCTGGTCAACATCGGTGTCGGCCCGTCCAATGCCAAGAACATCACCGACCACCTGGCCGTGCTGCGCCCGCACTGCTGGCTGATGATCGGCCACTGCGGCGGCCTGCGGCAGTCGCAGACTATTGGCGATTATGTGCTGGCACACGCCTACATGCGCCGTGACGGTATTCTCGACCGGGTAGTGCCGCCGAACATTCCGATTCCGGCCCTGGCTGAGGTGCAGTTGGCCTTGCAGGAAGCCGCTGCGCAGGTCACCGGCGAGCGTGGTGAACAGCTGAAGAAGCGCCTGCGCACCGGCACTGTGCTGACCTACGACGACCGCAACTGGGAGCTGCGCTGGGCCCAGGAGCGGCCGCTGATCAACCTCTCGCGTGCCGTGGCGGTGGACATGGAAAGCGGTACGATTGCCGCCCAGGGTTACCGCTTGCGCGTGCCGTACGGCACCTTGCTGTGTGTGTCCGACAAGCCGCTGCACAGCGAGATCAAACTGCCGGGTTCGGCCAACGCCTTCTATAACCGGGCGGTCAGCCAGCATCTGAAGATCGGCATTGCCGCCCTCGACCTGCTGCGCACCGAGCTCAACTCGCTGCACTCGCGTAAACTGCGCAGCTTTGATGAGCCGCCGTTCCGCTGAGGATCCATGTCACTGCCACCCCGTTCCAAGCCGCGCCGCCCCCAGGCGCGGCCTGCCACCGGCCCGCGTCGCCAGCCCAAGGCGCCACCGGCCGAGCCGCGCCTGATCCTGTTCAACAAACCGTTCGACGTGCTGACCCAGTTCAGCGACGGCGACGGGCGCGCGACGCTCAAGGACTACATCGACATCCCCGGTGTGTACCCGGCCGGGCGGCTGGACCGCGATAGTGAAGGCCTGTTGCTGCTAACCAACGATGGCGGCCTGCAGGCGCGCATTGCCGACCCGAAGCACAAGCTGGCCAAGACTTATTGGGTTCAGGTGGAGGGGGAGCCGAGCGAGGAGCAGTTGCGGCGCTTGCGCGATGGCGTGGAACTGAACGATGGGCCGACCTTGCCGGCCGAGGCGCGGCGCCTGGACGAGCCGGCGCTGTGGCCGCGCAACCCGCCGGTGCGTTTTCGCAAGAGCGTGCCGACCAGCTGGCTGGAGCTGGTGATTCGCGAAGGGCGTAACCGCCAGGTGCGGCGGATGACGGCTGCGGTGGGGTTGCCGACCTTGCGCCTGGTGCGGGTGCGGATTGGCGACTGGGCGCTGGATGGGTTGGAGCAGGGGTGCTGGCGCGAAGTGGCCGCCAAGCTTTAGTCCAGTTCAAGGGCCATTCGCGGGCACGCCCGCTCCCACAGGTATAGTGCAGCCCTCAAGTGCAGCGCCAGACCTGTGGGAGCGGGCGTGCCCGCGAATGGCCTTGAATTTTCTACACCCCTTCGAGAAACCCCACCACCACGCTCTTGATGATAAAGGCCAACACCCCCAGCCCCAGCACGAAGAACAGGATCAGCGTCCCGAACCGCCCGGCCTTGGACTTTTTCGCCAGGTCCCAGACGATGAAACCCATGAAACCGATCAGCACGGTGACCAGGATGATCATCATCCACTCTTCGAATACGGCGGGATCCATCGGTGTTCTCCAGGCGGGTTGAGCGTCCGATTATACGCCTGCTGGCGCAGGCAATTAACGCAGGTGGGTCAAGGGCAGCTCGGTGCTGGCCAGCACCTGGTTCAGCACGAAGCTCGAACGCACGCTGGTGACGCCTTCAATGCGGGTCAGGCTGCCTAGCAGCAGTTTCTGGTAGTGGTCCATGTCGGGCACAACCACCTTCAGCTGGTAGTCGGCATCCATGCCGGTGACCAGGCTGCATTCAAGCACCTGTGGCAGGTTGCGGATGGCCGCCTCGAAGGTTTCGAAACGCTCCGGGGTGTGGCGGTCCATGCCGATCAGCACATAGGCAGTCAGGCTCAGGCCCAGCTTCTTGCGGTCGAGCAGGGCTACCTGGCGCGAGATGTAGCCATCGTCCTCCAGTTGCTTGACCCGACGCGAGCATGGCGAAGGCGACAAGCCGATGCGTTCGGCCAGTTCCTGGTTGGAAATGCGCGCATCGCGCTGCAATTCGGCGAGGATACTCAGGTCGTAGCGGTCAAGTTTGCTCATGGGTTATGCCTTTTCTGTTAAGATTGCGATGAATTATCAATCCAGGGTGAAAAATTGCGCAAGTGCTATTTATCTGAGCAATCTTCGCAATCATCTGTCGCATCCTGTCCGGTATCTTTATCCACAGAATCACTGCCCGGACATCAGTCCACGGCGACGCGTCCTAGGCGGGCGGTCGCGGCCAGCCATCCAACAGGATCTGCAGGCCCCCGGGCTACACACCTTCCAGAAGACGGTGTGAGGTGAGCCGGCGCCACAAGTGCCGAGCACGGACGACAATTCCTGAAGGGAGGCCCAGCGGCCTCCCTTTTTTCATGTCCGGAAATTTAATTGGCCTGCGTGACAGGCGCGGTAGACTGGCTGTGGTTGCCGTATTTTCTACCGAGAGGAACAGCATGAAGTCGCGCATCTGGCAGTTGGCAGGTGTTGGTGTGTTGGGGGTGAGCATCAGTCTCGGGGCCATGGCCGAAGGGCCGGGCGAGGGGGCGCCGGGCCGCTCGCTCAATTCGCGTGACGAAGTGCAGCAGACCCAGCCGCCACGCCAGGGCTATTACCAGGACATTCCCCACCGCCATGGCGATAACCGCCACTGGGAAGCCGGTGGCCCGGGGCAACGGCCTGGCGGTGACTGGCAGGGGCGCCCGGATGGTCATGGCAATGGCTGGGGGCCGGGGCCGCAGTATCGCCCGGGGCACACCATCGATCATTTCCCGGACCGCTACTGGAAAGTGCCCTACCGTGGCGATGACTACTTCTACTCCGGTGGTTACTGGTATCGCCCCCATGGTGGCCGTTATGTCGTGGTGAGCCCGCCCTACGGCGTGCGGGTCGACTACCTGCCGCCTTATGCGCGGGAAGTCTGGTTGGGCGGGGCGCTGTTCTTCCTGGTGGCCGATACCTATTACCAGTACCTGGCCGACAGCCGCGAGTACGTGGTGGTCAATCCGCCGCTAGCCGCGCCCGCACCTGTAAGTGGTCGGTATGATGTGGTGGCCTACCCCATGTATGGGCAAGGGCAGGAACAGCAGGAACAGGACCGTTACCAGTGCCACCGTTGGGCGGTGAGCCAGTCAGGGTTCGACCCGGCGACGGCGACTTATGCGCCGCCGGCCAATGTGGCGGACAACTACCGGCGGGCGCTGGGCGCGTGCTTCAGTGGCCGAGGCTACAACATCAACTAAAGCAAGACATGCGGTGCATGGCACCGGCTGTGCCGGTGTTCGCGGGTAAACCCGCTCCTACAGTTACGCTCACTGATTCACACCGGATCCGCATGCACCATCACATCCGCCTGTGGATAACGCTGGCGGATCACCTTCGAGGCCTCCACGCACAAGGCATGCGCCTCATGCAGCGGCAACTGTCCCGGCATCTCCAGATGCAACTGCACGAACCACTGGTTGCCCGACACCCGTGTACGCAGGTCGTGCACGCCTTTGACCCCGGGAATGGCCAGCACCAGCGCAGCCATGGCCTCGCCGACATCGCCGGGCAGTTCCTGATCCATCAGGATGGCCGTGCTTTCCCGTGCGATCTGCAGCGCGCTCCAAAGGATATAGACAGCGATGCCCAGGCCGAACAGCGCATCCAGTTGCGGCCAGCCAAAGCGTGCCAGCAGCAGGGCCAGCAGGATGCTTCCGTTGAGCAGCAGGTCCGAGCGGTAGTGCAGGGAGTCGGCCCGCACCGCCGTGGAGCCGGTCAGGCGGATGACCTTGTGTTGCAGTGCCAGCAGGGCAAGGGTCAGCACCAGCGACAGCAGCATTACCCCGATACCGACGGCGGTATCGCCCAAGGGTTGCGGGGTGTGCAGGCGTTCAACCGCCTGCACACCGATCAGCACCGCACTGACCCCGATGAACAGCGCCTGCGCCATACCGGCCAGGGCTTCGGCCTTGCCATGGCCGAATCGGTGGTCGTCGTCGGCCGGGCGCAGGGCATAGTGCACGGCGAGCAGGTTGAGGAACGAGGCAACGGCATCCAGTGCCGAGTCGGTCAGCCCGGCCAGCAGGCTGACCGAGCCGCTCAGCCACCAGGCCAGCGCCTTGCTCAGGACCAGGATACTGGCCACCGCCAGCGATGCGCGCGTGGCCAGGCGTAACAGGCGCTGGTGTTCAGCCGGGGTGGTCATCATCCGTGGGTAGTGTCCTTGTGCTTCAGGCTTCAGGCTGCAGGCACCAGGCCCAGGCTGGCCAACTGCTCGATGCTGCCGCGATGCTGGATCAGCCGTGGGTCGTTCAGCGGCAGGCGCTGGCCCAGTTCGCTTTCCAGAATGGCCTGCAACTTCAGGTTGTCGACCTTGCCATCGGGGCTCACGGCTTCACGCAGCTTGACCGGGTCAACCTGGGCGGATCGCCCGCCTGAGTAATAGATGGCGCCCGTGGCAAAGTCGATACCGAAGGCGATCAGCCCCGGGATCACGTAGAACAGGATGCCGATGGCATCCATTGCGGCAACCACTGGGTCGATCTTGCCGCCGATCTGGCCGCGCCGTTCCGGGTAGAGAATGGTGCCGCAGGCGGTCAGTTGGGTCAGCAAGGTGACGATGAGGGCGCCACCAATGACGCGGGTTGGGATGCGCATGTAAATCTCCGAAAAGGTATCCAGCAGGGCAAGCGAAGCGCCTGCACCTGAAGCTAAGACCATGATAGAGCAGGGTGGGTTCGCCGTTATACTCGCGGGACTGTTCGAGGACCACCATGATTTCATTACCGATCGATGCTGTCTTGCCCGCCCTGCGCCAGGCCCTGGATAACCGTGACGAAGCGGTGCTCGAGGCGCCACCTGGTGCGGGCAAGACCACCCGCGTGCCGCTGGCGCTGCTCAACGAGCCGTGGCTGGCCGGGCAGAGCATTCTAATGCTCGAGCCCCGCCGCCTGGCAGCGCGGGCTGCGGCCGAGCGCCTGGCCAGCGAACTGGGCGAAAAGGTCGGCGAGACCGTTGGCTATCGCATCCGCCTGGACAGCAAGGTCGGGCCGAAAACCCGCATCGAGGTAGTGACCGAAGGCATCCTCACCCGCCGCCTGCAGGCCGACCCGGCGCTGGAGGGTGTGGGGCTGGTGATCTTCGACGAATTTCACGAGCGCAGCCTTGATGCCGACCTGGCCTTGGCATTGAGCCTGAATGGCCGGGAATTGCTGCGGGACGATCCGCCGCTGAAGGTTTTGCTGATGTCCGCGACCCTGGAGGGCGAGCGACTTTCGCGGCTGCTGAATGATGCCCCGGTGGTAAGCAGCGAAGGCCGCATGCACCCCGTCGACATCCGTTGGGGGCGGCCTTTCCAGGCGGGTGAGTTCATCGAGCCTCGGGTAGTGGACAGCGTGTTGCAGGCACTGGCTGACCAGACCGGCAGTTTGCTGGTATTCCTGCCGGGTCAGGCCGAGATCCGCCGGGTTCACCAGAGCCTGCAGGAAGCGTTGGGCGAGCGTCCCGAGGTCCTGCTCTGCCCGCTGCATGGCGAGCTCGATCTCGACGCCCAACGTGCGGCCATCGACCCGGCGCCCAAGGGCCTGCGCAAGGTGGTGCTGGCCACAAACATTGCCGAGACCAGCCTGACCATCGACGGCGTGCGCGTGGTGATCGACACAGGCCTGGCCCGGGTACCGCGTTTCGACCCCGGCAGCGGCATGACTCGTCTGGACACCCAACGTATCTCTCGCGCCAGTGCCACTCAGCGCGCTGGCCGTGCTGGCCGCCTGGAGCCCGGCGTGTGCTATCGCCTGTGGTCCGAGGCCCAGCATGACCAGCTGGCCGCACACGGCAGCGCCGAGATCCTGCAGGCCGACCTGGCCGGCCTGGCCCTGCAACTGGCACGCTGGGGCGTTACGCCCGAGCAGCTGCGCTGGCTCGACCAGCCCCCCACTGCTGCCTTCACCCAGGCCCAGGACCTGCTGGCACGGCTCAATGCCTTCAAGCCCGGCAGCCGTGACAACCTCAGCGAACACGGCCTGGCCATGGCCGAGCTGCCCGCGCATCCACGTATTGCGCATTTGCTGTTGCGCGGCCAGGCCCTGGGCCTGGCACAGATGGCCTGTGATGTGGCTGCGCTGCTGGGCGAGCGGGATATCCAGCGCGGCGGTGGCGCCGACTTGCACAGCCGGCTGGCGCTGGTCAGTGGCGAGAGCAGGGCCGCCCGTGGCAGCCACGGTGGTGTGCAGCGTGCGCGCCAATTGGCCCGCCAGTACCGTGGTCTGCTGCGTGGCAAACCAGGCGCGCCGGTTGTGGACCCTGATCACCCGCGCTGGCTGGGCGCGCTGCTGGCGCTGGCCTATCCCGACCGCGTCGCTCAGCAGCGCCGCGAAGGGGGGGCGGAATATCGGCTGGCGAACGGCCGGGCGGCGCTGTTTGCCGAAGTCGATGCACTGATGAAGTGCCCGTGGCTGGTGATCGCCGACCTGGGCAGCCGCCAGGGCCAGCGCGAAGAACGCATCTATCTGGCCGCCGAGTTCGATCCGGCGCTGTTCGAGGGCGTGCTGGCCGAACAGGTCGAGCGAGTCGATATTCTTGATTGGGACGAGCGTGAGCAGGTGCTGCGTGCCGAACGCCAGACCAAGGTCGGCGAGCTGGTGCTGGGTCGTGAACCGTTACCCAACCTGGATGACGATGCCCGCGCCAAAGCGTTGCTTGGCCTGGTGCGGCGCAAGGGCCTGAACCTGTTGACCTGGACCCCGGAACTTCGCCAATGGCAAGCGCGGGTGGCGCTGTTACGTCAGCTTGATCTGGACAAAGAGGGGCAAAGCGAATGGCCTGACCTGGGGGACGAAGCGCTGCTGGCGACCCTGGAAGACTGGCTGCAGCCATACTTGGGCAAGGTCTCGCGGCTGAGCCATTTCGCCGCCCTGGATGTGTCCTCGATCTTGCGCAATCTGCTGCCTTGGCCATTGCCCCAGCGCCTGGACGAATGGGCACCGGCGCATCTGGCGGTGCCCTCCGGCTCGAACATTCGCCTGGACTACAGTGAAAACCCACCGATTCTCGCCGTGCGTCTGCAGGAACTCTTCGGCCTTGCCGATACTCCGCGTATTGCCCAAGGCCGTCAGCAAGTGAAGTTGCATTTGTTGTCACCGGCACGGCGGCCGGTACAAGTGACCCAGGATCTGGCCAACTTCTGGCGCACGACGTATACCGAGGTTAAGAAGGATTTGAAAGGGCGTTATCCCAAGCACTATTGGCCGGATGACCCCTTGGTGGCCGATGCGACCGCGCGGGCGAAGCCGCGCGGCACTTGAATGTGACGCAGAGCGGTAGCCAGATCGGTTGCCTTGTTCAGAGGGTTAGAGATCTGGCTGTCTTCATGAATCATGTGATTCGGCCAAAGAAAATTTGTGAAGGCTAAGAAGCCCAAATATATGTGCGCTTCATCGATGTGCTCCCTATGAATTAATATTTCGTCAGGTCGAAGGTGACGATCTGACCTTTCTTGACATTCAGCGGGGCTAACGTTTCTTGGTACTCGTCTCGTTTGTAGTCAATGGCGCCCACGCTCTGCCCGCTTTGGTCTCGCAGATGACAGATGAGAGATCCATTGAGCAGGTGCAGCGGCTCGATCACCCAGTAATCGGTGACTTCGGCATACTTGTAGAAGCCGAGGTAGCCATTGCGGCTGACACCCAACTTCTTGTCTGGTTGTCCCCAAAGGTGGATGTGATAATGCAGGCGATCTTCGGTTTTGGAGATATAACGGAACTCCAACAGTGGCGGCAGCGTGCGTCCGCCCAATATTAACCAATCATCCCCAGGGGAGAAATCAAAGAAACTATCATCAGTTTTGTCGCCACTACGACTAAGCCGAGTATTGGCATAACCATCGTCGAGGCGCATTAAAAGCCGGCCTCGAAACGATTCGGCATATTGAGTGCTGATTGTTTGCTCCATGACGTTTTCCTCTAATGGCATTGAAGGTGTGTTTACACTAATGCCACCGTCGGGCGTGCGAGCAGAATGAAGATTTTCCCAGACGCCTCAAGCCCCGGCTTCACCTTCCAGCAGCATGAACAGGCGATACAGCACCACGGTACTGAACAGCTGCAGGAAGCCGCTCAGGCTGTCCATGGCCAGTTGGGCACCCGCTGCGGGTTCGGGAAAAGCCATCAGCAATAGCCCGTCGATCAGCCAGATCGGTGCCAGCACCCCCAGCACGCAGATCATGATGCGCATGAAGTGTCCGGTGGTCATGCGTGCGCTCTCGCGCATCGACTGCACCACCGGCAGGCCGCGCAGTACCAGCAGGTACTCGGCGAACACCAGGTTGATCATGATCCACACGCCCGGGAAGATGAACAGCGCCAGGCCGGCCATGATCAGCAGCGAGCTGATCAGGATCAGCAGGGCCAGCTGCGGCCACAGTTGCACGGCGCGGGCGAACAGGTCTCGCTTGGCGATTTCCTGGCCGTTGCTGCGGGTGTCGAGGTACAAGATCAGCGCGGCGCTGTACAGCGGGTAGAACAGCAGGCTGATCAGCATGCCGTAGGCCGGCGATGCCTGGTCGCCCATCTGCCGGTACAGCAGCTGGGTGAGCAAGGCTTCCAGCACCACCAGCGGCAGGCACAGCTGGAGGATGTTCGGCAGGTGGCGGCGGAAGAAGTACAGGGAGTCGCGCAGGACGCTCAGCGGGTTCATCGGTCTACATCGCATGGCAGTAAAAACAGGGGCATAACTTTAGCCCAAAGCAGGCCTGGGGCTGTCACTTGCTGAAAAAAGTTTCACGCCGCCGGTGATTGAATCCCACGCCTGTACGCCCCATCTTTGACGCTGTCCGTTGTCCGCTACCCCACGAGGTCGCCCCATGAATACTGAAGAACAAACCCTGATCGACGGCCTGTTCGGCCGCCTCAAGCAAGCCGAAGACCCGAGCCAGCCACGTGATGCGCAGGCCCAGGCATGCATCGAGGAACATGTGCGTCAGCAGCCGGCGGCGCCTTATTACATGGCCCAGGCGATCCTGGTGCAGGAGGCTGCGATCAAGCGCCTCGACGAGCAGAACAAGCAACTGGAAGCCGAACTGAAGCAGGCCCGTGCCCAGGCCGAGGCCGCCCGTGCCGGCAGCGCGCCGAGCAATGGCGGTGGTGGTTTCCTGTCCAGCATCTTTGGTTCGTCTGGGCGCAATGCGGCCCCGGCCGTGCAACCGCAGCGTCCCGCTGCAGCCCCCGTGGCATCTGGCGGTGGCTGGCGTGAGCCGTTGGCGCCGGGCTTTTCCCAGCCGCAAGTGCAGCAGCCTGGCTTCGGTGCTGCGCCGGCACGCAGTGGTGCCAGCAGCTTCCTCGGCGGTGCGATGCAGACTGCGGCCGGTGTGGCGGGTGGTGTGTTGCTGGCGCAGGGCATCAGCAGCCTGTTCAACCACAACTCGCAGCCGGAGGAGGTGGTAGAGGTGATCAAGGAAGAGCCGGCGCCTGCCAGCGACAGCGGAGGCTGGAACGACTCGGGGGCGCAGCAGCAGGTGGCTGACAACAGTGGTTGGGGCAGCGACCAGGGTGGTTATGCCGACAGCGATTATGGCAGCGATGATGGCGGGTTCTTCTCGGACGACGATTCGTACGTCTGACAGGTCTGGCATACTGCTGGCAATTTTAGGGGCGCTTTGCGCCCCTTTCGCGACGCAAGGCCGCTCCTGCAAGGGTACGCGAACCCCTGTAGGAGCGGCCTTGTGTCGCGAAAGGGCTGCAAGGCAGCCCCCAGCATTCCAGGCCGACCAAGGGGTTCCAAGGTGAAAAAGATCGCGCTGTTCGCCGATGTGCAGAACCTCTACTACACCGTGCGCCAGGCCCACGGCTGCCATTTCAACTACACCGCCCTGTGGGCCGATGTCAGCCGCGAAGGCCAGATCGTCGAGGCCGTGGCCTATGCCATCGACCGGGGCGACAGCAAGCAGCAGCAGTTCCAGCAGATCCTGCGCAATCTCGGTTTCGATGTGCGCCTCAAGCCCTTCATCCAGCGCAGCGATGGCTCGGCCAAAGGTGACTGGGATGTGGGTATTACCCTGGATGTGATCGACGCCGCCAGCCGCGTCGACCAAGTGGTACTGGCCTCCGGCGACGGCGATTTCGATCTGCTGCTGGAGCGGGTGATACAGCGCCATGGCACCGAGGCAGTGGTGTATGGTGTGCCCGGGCTTACCGCACTGTCGCTGATCCGTGCCGCCACCCGTTATGTGCCCATCGAGGGTGCGCTGTTGCTAAAACACTGAGATTTTTCATGGAACGTATCGCTGTCATCGACTTTGAAACCACCGGCATCAGCCCCGGCGCCGGCTGCCGCGCCACTGAGGTGGCGGTGGTGATGCTGGAGGGCGGGCGCATCGTCGAGCGCTATCAGAGCTTGATGAACGCGGGCGTGCCGGTACCGGCCTTCGTCGCCGGGCTCACTGGCATCACCACCGCCATGCTGCGCAGTGCGCCGCCGGTGGACAAGGTGATGAACGAAGTGGCCGAGTTCGTTGGTGGTACCCCGCTGCTGGCACACAATGCCGCCTTCGACCAGAAGTTTTGGGACTACGAACTGAGCCGCATCGGCCGTAGCCGCAGCCAGGCCTTCGCCTGTTCCCTGCTGCTGTCACGGCGCCTTTTGCCGGCGGCACCGAACCACAAGCTGGGCACCTTGACCCGCTGGGCCGGGCTGCCGGATACCGGTACCGCGCACCGTGCCATGGCCGATGCCGAAATGGCCGCCAACCTGCTGCAACACTTGGCTGGCGTGCTGCGCCAGAGCCACGGTGTACAGCAGCTTTCGCACGACCTGCTCTGCCGCCTGCAGAAAACCCCGGCCGCCAAGGTTCGTGAAGCTCTGGCCAGGTACTGTTAGGGCTTCTTCTCCAGTTGCCCCAGCGGTACCCGCCGCTCCACAGCGCTTGAGAGAATGATCGAGGTCTTGCTGAAGCCGAACTGCGCGACCCGGTTGATCAGCTCTTCCAGCTCCGGCATCGAACCCACCGCTGCCTGCATGATGACGCAGGGGTCGCCGGTTACCCGATGGCATTCGGTCAATTGGGGGATCTGGGTCAACGCTTCGTAGGCCTGCTGGTTGCCGTGGCTGGCCAGGCGCAGTTCGATCACGCACTGGATCGGCAGGCCGATCTTGCTCATGTCGACCTTGGCCTGGTAGCCGGTGATAACCCCGCTGGCCTCGAGCTTGGCCACCCGCTCGGCCACCGCCGGCGCCGACAGGTTCACCTGGCGCGCCAGTTGCGCGAAGGTGGCGCGGCCATTGTCGAGCAGGGCGGCGAGCAGCATGCGGTCGTACTTGTCCATGGGTTATTCCTGCCTGGTTTCGATTCGATTGAAAAGCATCCGAATAACCATGCAATGCAAAGTGTTCGGGTAATTTAAAGCTGTTTTGTAACTTAAGTTTACACGATGGCCTTTCTAAACTAAGCCACCCGTAAACGGATTTCGAGTGTTTCCCATGCCTGCCTCCCGTCGCTTCCCGTTGTTGCTCATTGGCGCTTTCCTGGCCTTGTACCTGGTCTGGGGCTCCACCTACCTGTTCATTCGCATAGGCGTCGAGAGCTGGCCACCGATGCTCATGGCCGGGGTGCGCTTCCTGATTGCCGGGGGCCTGCTGTATGGCTTCTTGCGCTGGCGCGGTGTGCCGGCACCGACCTGGCCGCAGTGGCGGGCTGCGGGGGCGATCGGTTTCCTGCTGCTCAGCTGTGGTAACGGCGGCGTGACCGTGGCCGAGCATGCCGGTGTGGCCTCTGGCGTCGCTGCGCTGGCGGTGGCGACGGTGCCGCTGTTCACGTTGCTGTTCGGCCTGCTGTTCGGGCACCGCAATTCGAAGCTGGAGTGGGCGGGGATCGCCCTCGGGTTGGTGGGTATCGGCCTGCTGAACCTGGGCTCCAACCTTCAGGCAAGCCCGATTGGCGCGGCGCTGATCATCTTTGCGGCGGCGTCGTGGGCGTTCGGCTCGGTGTGGAGCAAGACCTTGCCGCTGCCCCAGGGGCCCATGGCCAGCGCCGCGGAAATGCTCGTTGGTGGCGCTGTGTTGCTGCTCGGCAGCGCGCTGTCTGGCGAGCGCATGACGCAGATGCCGACCGCTGCCGGCTGGGGGGCACTGGCCTACCTGGTGTTCTTCGGTTCGATCCTGGCGTTCAGTGCCTACATGTACTTGCTCAAGCACGTGCGCCCCGCAGCTGCCACCAGCTATGCCTACGTCAACCCGGCGGTGGCCGTGCTGCTGGGCATCGTCTTTGCCGGTGAGCAGATTGGTGCCGAAGAATGTGTGGCCATGGCGGTGATCATCGGCGCGGTGGTGCTGATCGGCCTGCCGCAGTGGCGCAAGGCACCTGAGCCGTCGCAGCCGTTGAAAGGCGAAATCTGCAAGTAGGCAGGGGTGATGCGGTAAACTTGCCGCCTTCGCTGAACCCCCTGACGGTATTGCCATGAATTTCGCCAAACTCGGCCTGATCGAACCGCTGCTGCGCACCCTGCAGCAACTGGACTACACCACCCCGACCCCGGTGCAGGCCAAGGCCATCCCCGCTGTGCTGGCCGGCCGCGACCTGATGGCCGCGGCCCAGACCGGCACCGGCAAGACCGCGGGCTTTGCCCTGCCTGTGCTGCAGCGCCTGGCGCTGGAAGGCGAAAAGGTGGCCAGCAACTCGATCCGCGCGCTGGTGCTGGTGCCCACTCGTGAGTTGGCCGAGCAGGTGCACAACAATGTGCGCGAGTATGCCGAGAACCTGCCGCTGAGCACCTACGCGGTGTATGGCGGGGTCAGCATCAACCCGCAGATGATGCGCCTGCGCCGTGGCGTCGACCTGCTGGTGGCCACCCCGGGGCGCTTGCTCGACCTGTTCCGGCAGAACGCCGTGAAGTTCAACCAGGTGCAGACCCTGGTGCTGGACGAAGCCGACCGCATGCTCGACCTGGGCTTTGCCGAAGAGCTGCAGTCGGTGTACGCCGCGCTGCCACGCAAGCGCCAGACGTTGCTGTTCTCCGCCACTTTTTCCGACCAGATCCGCATGCTGGCGGGGCTAGCCCTGAACGACCCGCTGAGCATCGAAGTCAGCCCGCGCAATGCCACGGCCACCAGCGTCAAGCAGTGGCTGGTGCCTGTGGATAAAAAACGCAAGGTCGACCTGTTCTGCCACCTGCTGCGCAAGCAGCGCTGGAAGCAGGTGCTGGTGTTCGCCAAGACCCGTAATGGCGTCGATCAACTGGTGGAGCGCTTGCTGGCCGAGGGTGTGAATGCCGACGGTATCCACGGTGACCGCCCGCAGGCCACTCGCCAGCGCGCGCTGGACAGCTTCAAGGCCCGCGAAATCCAGGTGCTGGTGGCGACCGATGTGGCGGCCCGCGGCCTGGATATCGATGACTTGCCGCTGGTGGTCAACCTTGACCTGCCGATCGTTGCTGAGGATTACGTGCACCGCATCGGGCGTACCGGGCGGGCGGGCAACAAGGGCGAGGCTATCTCGCTGGTGTGTGCCGATGAAGTGCAGCTGCTGGCGGCGATCGAAGTGCTGACGCGGCAGACCCTGCCGCGTCATGAAGAGCCGGACTTCATCCCTGACCACCGGGTGCCGATGACCGACGCCAGTGGCCAGGTGATCAAGAAGCCGAAGAAGCCCAAGAAGCCGAAGGAAAACAGCGCCAAGCGCGGCTTGGGGCGCTGGATGGACAGCGCTGAATCAGGCAGTGCGGAGCCGGCGGTGAAGGCAGTGCGCAAGGTGCCGAGCTTCAATGGTGGGGCGCGCAAGCGTAAGCCGTAGATTTGCAGTGTACGCGGACTCTGTGGGAGCGGGTTTACCCGCGAAGAATGCGAATCGGTGCATGGCACGGGCTTCGCCCGTGTTCGCGGGTAAACCCGCTCCCACAGGGGACAGTGTCAACCTTTGGATTTAAGCCAATCCGCCGCCGCCCGCCCGGCGCGCAAGCCGCTGGCAAAGCACGCTGTCAGCAGATACCCCCCAGTCGGCGCCTCCCAGTCCAGCATCTCGCCTGCACAGAACACCCCCGGCATGCCCTTGACCATCAAGCCTTCATCCAGCCCCTCGAAACGCACCCCACCCGCGCTGCTGATCGCTTCATCCAGCGGCCGCGTGCGCACCAGCGTGATCGGCAATGCCTTGATCGCCCTCGCCAAGGCCCCAGGATCGGCAAAGGTCGCCTGATCGGTCAGCTCGCGCAGCAGCGCAGCCTTGACCCCATCGATACCCAGCTGGCTGTGCAGGTGCTTGGCCATGGAGCGCGAACCCCGTGGTTTGGCCAGCGCCTGGGCAATCTTGTCCACAGGCTTGTCCGGCAACAGGTCGAGCAGCAACACCCCGTGGCCCTCACGGTTGATGGCCTCGCGCACCGGCGCTGACCATGCATACACCAGGCTGCCTTCCACACCCTGCGCGGTGAGGATGAACTCGCCCTTGCGCGGCACGCTGCCAGGAACGCTAAGGGCAATGTTCTTCAACGGCGCACCGGCGAACTTGTCCTTGAGCAGCGGGCTCCAGCCTGCCACTTCAAAACCACAGTTGCTGGGCTGCAAGGGCGAGATATCCACAGCCCGTTCGGCGAGCAGCGGCTGCCAACTACCGTCCGAGCCTAGTCGCGCCCAGCTGCCGCCACCCAGCGCCAGCACCACCACGGCGGCCTTCACCAGCCTCTCGCCTTGTGGATAAGCAATCCGCAATGCACCTTCGGCATTCCAGCCCAGCCAGCGGTGACGGGTGTGGATAACTACTCCGTTGTCGCGCAGTCGCTTGAGCCAGGCGCGCAGCAGTGGCGCGGCTTTCATGTCGGTGGGGAACACCCGGCCCGAGGTGCCGACGAAGGTTTCGATGCCCAGGCCGTGAATCCACTGGCGCAAGGCGTCGGCATCGAAGTCGTGCAGCAGCGCGGCGATTTCGCCCTGGCGCTCGGCATACCGGCTGACGAACGCCGGGTAGGGCTCGGAATGGGTGATGTTCATGCCACCGACACCCGCCAGCAGGAACTTGCGACCCACCGAAGGCATGGCATCGAACACCTCGACCGCCAGGCCCGCCTGGGCCAGTGCTTCGGCGGCCATCAGGCCGGCTGGGCCGCCGCCGATGACGACTGCGAGGGGAGGGGAGGCGGGGCTCAGATCAGGCATGGTGGGAAGCAGGCTGTGGAAAAGAGGCGCATTCTAGCGCAGCGCGGCCTGTGGAAGCACTGCTCAAAAAATGATCAGAGCTTTGCAGGCCTTGCCTGTAAAGGGCTGCAGCGCCTTTCCCGCAGGTTATCCACAAGCGGTTCCACAGTCATTGTGAACAACCGATTACGCGTGCCGCACTGTGATGAAGGATGCCATGGCGCCTGGCCAGGGCTGCGCGGTCCTTGCTGTAGCCACCGCCGATCACGCCCACCACCGGGATGTCGCGGCCCAGGCAGTGGCGCAGCACCGCTTCGTCACGGGCGGCAACGCCTGCATCGGTCAGTTGCAGATAGCCCAGGGCGTCGTCCTTGTGCACATCGACCCCGGCGTCGTACAGCACCAGGTCGGGTCGATAGAGTGGCAGCAGGTAGTTGAGGGCGTCGTCCACCACCTTCAGGTAGGCCATGTCGCCCATGCCACGGGGCAGGGGGATGTCCCAATCGCTTTGCGCCTTGCGCGCCGGGAAGTTCTGTTCGCAGTGCAGCGACACGGTGATGGCGTCTGGTGTGTCGTGCAGGATGCGCGCGGTGCCGTCACCCTGATGCACATCGCAGTCGAAGATCAGCACCCGGTGTACCCGGCCAGCCTCCAGCAGGTAGCGGCTGATCACGGCCAGGTCGTTGAAGATGCAGAAGCCGGCAGGATGGTCGTAATGGGCGTGGTGGGTGCCGCCGGCAAGGTGGCAGGCGATGCCTTGCTGCAGCGCCATCTCGGCGCTCAGCAGCGAGCCGCCTACGGCGCGCACGGTACGCCGGGCCAGGGCCTCGCTCCAGGGCAGGCCGAGGCGGCGCTGGTCCTCGCGTGACAGGTCACCGTTCATGTAGCGCTCGATGTAGCTGCGGTCGTGGGCCAGGGCGAGGATGTCGTTGGGGCAGATGTCCGGGCGCAGCAGGGCTTGGTCGGTGGTCAGCCCGCTGTCGATCAAGTGGTCGTGCAGCAGGCGGAACTTGTCCATGGGGAAGCGGTGTTCGGCAGGGAACTCCGGGCTGTAGTCTTCGTGGTAGATCAGCGGCAACGGCATGGGTGGGGTCGCAATCGGGGCCAGTGCTGATCTTGCCATGGCTGGAGACTGCTGTGGGAGAACCTGCCAGGCATCAATCTCCTGGCCAGCACCGGCCTTTGTAGGAGCGGCCTCGCGTCGCGAAAGGGCTGCGCAGCAGCCCCGGGGTATCAGCGCAAATGCACAAATTGCCGGGCCTGCTACGCAGCCCTTTCGCGACGCAAGGCCGCTCCTACAGGGCGTGTATGCCACGAGGGGCGTTATTTCGTGGTACTGGCCAGCACCCGTTGCCAGTCCGGCTCGTTCAGGCGGCCGAGGATGCGTGTTTTGCCATTGCCATCCACCGAAACGAACAGCGCACTGGCATAGCCGCTCTCACGCTCACCCCCCGCAACTTTCTGCTGGCGGGCAAAATGGTCGATGCAGCCGTTGTGGGTCACCAGTACCAGGTTATGCCCCGGTCGTTTGTGTGCCAGCGCTTCGCTGGCGAACTGGCTGTCACAGCTTTCCAGCCAGCCCTCACTGGCCACCGCCTGGCCAAGGATGAAATGCGCGGTTTGCCGTGTGCGCAGTTTCGGGCTGCTGAGCATATCGGCGTTGTTAAGGCCCAACTGGTGCATCCCTTGGCCAACACGCCCGGCAGCCTGGCTGCCGGCCACCGTTATGCCGGTGGGGTCGTCCAGGCACGGGCCGGGGGCGCTGTCGCAGCGCTCGGCGTGGCGGATCATCACGATCACCGCACCGTCGGCCCAGTCCTGCAGCAGGCCGCTGTCACTCAATTGCCGTTCGTTGCCAAGGTCCACGATATGCGTCCTCGTCGCCAGCCAGGTGCTCAACGCCGCCACGACCATGCACAGGCCAAGGGCGGCACCGAGGGCTTTGCGGGTCAGGCGTCGCTTGCGCCGGGCGTGGATGGTAGGGTGTCCAAGGGTGTTGCTCGATAGCATGCGTTGCTCCGTTGGCATGGTCGCGGCTGGCGCGGCGGTGTTGGCTGGCATCCTGCCAACTGGCCTGTCGGGCGGCGGTGAAGGGCGTGTGAAAATTGCATTCGGGCGCGCCGGTTGGGTGAAACCTGCACCCGCGCCTACGCTGTAAACTGCAAGACGGTAAAACCGGAGCACGCCCGATGACCCCTATCCTGCAACTGGAAAGCGCGCGGCTGGTACTGCGCCAATGGCACGACGACGACCTGCGCGAGTTCGCCGCCCTGTGTGCCGACCCGCAGGTGATGCGCTACTTCCCGGCGCCGCTGACACGCCTGGAGGCAGCCGCGCTGATCGGCCGCGTGCGCGGGCATTTCAATGAGTACGGCTTTGGTCTGTGGGCTCTGGAGCGCAAGGACAGTGGTGCCTTCATCGGCATGACCGGGTTGCTGCACGTGGGCTTCGATGCCGATTTTGCGCCGGCGGTGGAGATCGGCTGGCGCCTGGCACGCCGCCACTGGGGCCTGGGTTTCGCCAGCGAGGCGGCGTGGACATGCCTGCGCTGTGCTTTCGCCCAATTGCGCCTGGAGGAAGTGGTGTCGTTCACTAGCGAGAGCAACCTGCCCTCGCAGAAGGTCATGCAGGCCATCGGTATGCAGCAGGACCTGAATGGCAGTTTCGAACACCCGCGCCTGCCCGTGGGCCATCCGCTGCGCCCGCATGTGCTGTACCGCATCGACCGCGCTCACTGGGAGCGTACCCTGCGCGCCTGAATGCATGGCAATGCCCGGCGCGAATGACAAACCCTGTATCATTTCCCTAATGGAGGGCGCTTGCCGCAAGATGTTCAGCGCCTATGAGATCGAGCGCCGCCTGGGCGGCGCATCGCGAGCAAGACTCGCTCCTACGGAGAACCCCCGATGAGTCATGTGTTGGACGACCTGGTCGACCTGTTGAGCCTCGAGTCCATCGAGGAGAACCTGTTCCGTGGACGCAGCCAGGACCTGGGCTTTCGCCAGCTTTACGGCGGGCAGGTACTGGGCCAATCGTTGTCGGCGGCCAGCCAGACGGTCGAGGATGCACGCCATGTGCATTCGTTGCACGGCTACTTCCTGCGCCCTGGCGATGCCAGCCTGCCGGTGGTGTATTCGGTGGACCGCGTGCGCGATGGTGGCAGCTTCAGCACCCGGCGGGTGACGGCTATTCAGAAGGGCCAGCCAATCTTCACCTGCAGCGCCTCGTTCCAGTACGACGAGGAAGGCTTCGAGCACCAGGCGCAGATGCCCGATGTGGTCGGCCCGGAGAACCTGCCCACTGAAGTCGAGCTGGCCCGGGCCATGGCTGACCAGTTGCCCGAGCGCATTCGCGACAAGGTGCTGTGCGCCAAGCCGATCGAGATTCGCCCGGTCACCGAGCGCGACCCATTCAACCCCCAGGCTGGCGACCCGGTGAAGTACGCCTGGTTCCGCGCCGACGGCAACCTGCCTGATATCCCCGCCCTGCACAAATACCTGCTGGCCTACGCCTCGGACTTCGGCCTGCTGACCACTTCGTTGCTGCCCCATGGCAAATCGGTGTGGCAGCGTGACATGCAGATCGCCAGCCTCGACCATTCGCTGTGGTTCCATGGCAACCTGCGTGCCGACGAGTGGCTGCTGTATGCCACCGACAGCCCCTGGGCGGGCAATGCCCGTGGCTTCTGCCGCGGCAGCATTTTCAACCAGGCCGGGCAACTGGTGGCGTCGTCGTGCCAGGAAGGCCTGATTCGCCACCGCAAGGACTGGGCATGAGCCTGGGCGAGGTGCGCAACTGGGTGTTCGACATGGACGGCACCCTGACCGTGGCCGTGCACGATTTTGCCGCCATCCGCGTAGCGCTGGATATCCCGGCCGAGCACGACATCCTCACCCACCTGGCAGCCTTGCCGGCGGACGAGGCGGCGGCCAAGCATGCCTGGCTGCTGGAGCACGAGCGTGACCTGGCGATTGCCTCCACGGCGGCCACCGGGGCGGTGGAACTGGTGCGCGAACTGGCCCAGCGTGGTTGCCGGCTGGGCATTCTGACCCGCAATGCCCGTGAGTTGGCGCATGTGACGCTGGAGGCCATCGGCCTGGCGGACTGCTTCCCGGTGGAGCACATTCTGGGGCGTGACGAAGCGGCGCCCAAGCCAAGCCCGGATGGGCTGCTGAAGATTGCCAATGCCTGGGGTGTGACACCGGGTGAGCTGGTGATGGTGGGGGATTACCGGTTTGATTTGGACTGTGGGCGTGCCGCAGGGGCGCGCACGGTGCTGGTGAACCTGCCGGACAATCCGTGGCCGGAACTGGTGGATTGGCATGCGGCCGATTGCCGGGCATTGAAGGTGATGCTGGGCTGAGTTTTTGTGTCGCCTGTGCGGGCCTCTTCGCGGGTAAACCCGCTCCCACAGGGACCGCGCCGAGCTCAAGTCCAGCACTCAACCTGTGGGAGCGGGTTCACCCGCGAAGAGGCCGGACCTGTCTATGCTGAACCCCAATCTATTCCCTGAACGGAGACCTACCCATGACCAGCAAGGCCATCTACGTAAAACCCGGCGGCGGCTACGACAAGGTCGAGGTCGGTACCAGCGAGGCTCTCGCACCCCAGGCCGGTGAAATCACCGTGCGCCTGCACGCCAGCTCTCTCAACTACCACGATTTCGCCGTTGTCAGCGGCATGTGGGGCCCGAGCGAGCGGCGCATCCCCATGGCCGATGGCGCTGGCGAAGTGGTCGCGGTGGGTAGCGGCGTCACCGAGTTCCAGGTCGGTGACAATGTGGTCAGTACCTTCTTCCCCGACTGGCTCGACGGCCAGGCAAATGTGGAAGGCTTCGCCAAGGTGCCCGGCGACGGTATCGATGGTTACGCCCGTGAACAGGTCACTGCTCGTGCCAGTGCCTTCACCTTGGCGCCCAAGGGCTTCAGCCATGCCGAAGCTTCCACTCTGACCACGGCCGGTCTCACGGCCTGGCGCGCGCTGATGTGCGACGACCACCTCAAACCCGGCGATACGGTGCTGGTGCAGGGCACCGGCGGTGTATCGATCTTCGCCCTGCAGTTTGCCAAGCTGGCCGGCGCGACGGTGATCGCTACCTCGTCCAGCGACGCCAAGCTGGAGCGCCTGAAGGCCCTGGGTGCCGACCACCTGATCAACTACAAGAGCACTCCGGCGTGGGGTGAGAAAGTGCGCGAGCTGACCGGCAACCGCGGCGTCGACCATGTGATCGAAGTGGGTGGCCCGGCGACGCTGGAGCAATCGATGATCGCCGCGCGCATTGGTGGGCATGTGTCGTTGATCGGCATCCTCACCGGCGTGGCCGGGCAGTTGCCGCTGGTGCAGGCGCTGGTGCGGCAGATACGCCTGCAAGGCGTGCTGGTGGGCAGCCGCGCCCAGCAGCAGGCGATGGTGCGGGCGATCGATGCCAACGGCCTGCGGCCGGTGGTGGACAAGCATTTCGAGCTGGAGCAGATCGTCGAGGCGTTCCGTTATCAGGAGAGCAACCGGCATTTCGGCAAGATCTGCCTGACCTGGTAATGGCTGGGGGCCGCGTAGCGGTCCCTAGTCCGGCAACAACCGGTCGCGGCTATTGGACAGGTGCAGGCACACCGCCGCCCGCGCCGCGTCCGGGTCCTGCCGGCGGATGGCATTGAGGATCGCATCATGCTCGAGGTTGGCCAGGTACGCCTGCCGCGCCAGCTTCGCCCCGCTGCGTTCGGCCAGAGCCATGCGGTTGCGCGGTATCAGGCCGTTGCCCAGCTGCAACAGCATTTCAGTGAAGTACAGGTTGCCAGTGGCCTCGGCAATCAGCAGGTGAAAGCGCCGGTCGGCCTCGATACAGCTGTCGCCGGCGGCGGCCAGGTCCTGGTAGTCATCCAGCGCCTGGCGCATGCGCCTCAGGTGCCCCTCGTCACGGCGTAGCGCGGCCAAGGCGGCGGCCTGGCCTTCGAGGCCGATGCGCAGCTCCAGCAGGTCGCGCACATTCGCCGCGCTTTCCGCAGCGATGCGCAGGCCGGCCTGGGCCTGGCGCTCCATCACGAACGTACCGATACCGTGGCGTGGCTCAACCAGCCCCGAGGCCTGCAATTTCGACAGGGCCTCGCGGACCACGGTGCGGCTGACCCCATGCTCGCGCACCAGGCTGTTTTCCGAGGGCAACTTGTCGCCTGGCTTGAAGGTACCCAGCAAGATCTGTTGGGTCAGGCTGGAGACCAGGTCATGGGCACGGCTGTGGCCGCGTTTGTGGGCTTGTTCGGTGGCCATGGTGTGATCCGATTGTTGTTGTACTTGTACGACAAGTTAATCGATATAAATATTTTTTGCCGATTTTTCCGGTGGTCAAGTCAGCGAGTAGTTTGTCTATTTTTGCAAGATCGACGCATATAGGCTTTGAGGTAGCTTGTATTTTGTGATTTTACCGATGTTGCTGATCTTGTCGTACAACTGCGCTGCGCATATGCTCCTCCCCACTGCCATGTCAGACAACCTCGACCCGCACAAAAACAATTAGTGGGAGATCCGCAAGTGAACGATACCCTCGCTCCGTCTGCCCGGAATGAAGGCGACGCCCTGGCCAGCGCCGTGGCCAAGGTCAAGCGCCACGTCCTGCCGCTGTTCGTCATCATGTTCATCGTCAACTACCTGGACCGCGTCAACATCGGCTTCGTCCGCCCCCATCTGGAAAGCGATCTGGGCATCAGCGCCGCGGCCTATGGCTTTGGCGCCGGCCTGTTCTTCATCGGCTACGCGCTGTTCGAAGTGCCCTCGAACATGCTGCTGCAGAAGGTCGGCGCACGGTTGTGGCTGACCCGCATCACGTTCACCTGGGGCCTGGTGGCCACGGCCATGGCCTTCGTGCAGAACGAAACCCAGTTCTACGTGCTGCGCTTTCTGCTGGGCGTTGCCGAAGCGGGCTTCTTCCCCGGTGTGATCTACTACTTCACCCGCTGGTTGCCGGCCGCCGAGCGTGGCAAGGCGATTGCCATCTTCCTCAGCGGCTCGGCATTGGCCTCGCTGATTTCCGGGCCATTGGCCGGTGCGCTGATGCAGATCCAGGGCTTGGGCATGCATGGCTGGCAATGGATGCTGTTCATCGAAGGCATGGCCTCGGTGACGCTGTGCTTCTTCGTGTTCTTCTGGCTCGACTCCAGGCCGCAGGACGCCAAGTGGCTGAGCCAGGCCGAGCAGGAAGCACTGGTGGGCGCCATCGATCGCGAGCAACTTGAGCGCGAAGCGGTCGGCGCGGTCAGGCCATCGGCCTGGAGCCTGCTCAAGGACCGCCAGATCCTGCTGTTCTGCCTGATCTACTTCTGCATCCAGCTGACCATCTACGCCGCCACCTTCTGGCTGCCGAGCATCATCAAGCGCATGGGTGACCTCAGCGACCTGCAGGTCGGCTTCTTCAACTCGATCCCGTGGCTGATCTCGATCCTGGCCATGTATGCCTTCGCCGCCGGCTCGGCGCGCTGGAAGTTCCAGCAGGCCTGGGTCGCAGGTGCGCTGGTGATCGCTGCCATCGGCATGTTCATGTCCACCACGGGTGGGCCGGTGTTCGCCTTTGTCGCGGTGTGCTTCGCGGCCATCGGTTTCAAGTCGGCATCGTCGCTGTTCTGGCCGATCCCGCAGGGCTACCTGGATGCCCGCATCGCCGCAGCTGTGATCGCGTTGATCAACTCGGTCGGTAACCTCGGCGGCTTCGTCGCCCCCACCACCTTCGGCCTGCTGGAGCAGCAGACCGGTTCGATCCAGGGCGGCCTGTACGGCCTGGCGGTGACCTCGGTGCTGGCAGCCATTGCCATCTTCTTCGTACGCACTCGCCCAAAGGGCGCCCCTTCCGATGACCTCAAGGCCCCTTCGGCCCTGGGTCAGAGCCATTGATGACTGCGAGACAACAACCATGAACATGCAGACCCTTCACACCAGCACCCCCGTGGTCACTGATCTGCGCGTGATCCCCGTCGCCGGGCACGACAGCATGCTGCTCAACCTTAGTGGTGCCCATGGCCCGTTCTTCACCCGTAACGTGGTGGTGCTGCGTGACAGCGCCGGCAATACCGGGTTGGGCGAGGTGCCGGGCGGCGAGAAGATCCGCCAGACACTGGAGGACGCCCGCAGCCTGGTGGTCGGCCAGCCGATCGGCCATTATCAGCGCGTGCTCAATGCCATGCGCCAGACCTTCGCCAACCGTGACTCGGCTGGTCGCGGCCTGCAGACCTTCGACCTGCGCATCACCGTGCATGCGGTGACGGCCATCGAGTCGGCGCTGCTCGACCTGCTCGGCCAGCACCTGAACGTGCCGATGGCGGCGCTGCTGGGCGAGGGGCAGCAGCGCGAGGCGGTGAAGATGCTCGGTTACCTGTTCTACATCGGCGACCGCCAGCAGACCGACCTGGCATACCGCAGCGAAGCCGATGCCGAGGACGACTGGTTCCGCCTGCGCCACGAAAAGGCCCTGACCCCGGACGCGGTGGTGCGTCTGGCCGAGGCCGCCAAGGCGCGCTATGGCTTCAGCGACTTCAAGCTCAAGGGCGGGGTGTTGCGCGGCGAGGAGGAGATGGAAGCGGTAACGGCGCTGGCCGAGCGCTTCCCCGAAGCCCGCATCACCCTCGACCCGAATGGTGCCTGGTCATTGAAGGAGGCCATTGCCCTGTGCCGCGACAAGCACGATGTGCTGGCCTATGCCGAAGACCCGTGCGGTGCCGAGAACGGCTACTCGGGCCGTGAGGTGATGGCCGAGTTCCGCCGCGCCACCGGCCTGCCCACCGCCACCAACATGATCGCTACCGACTGGCGGCAGATGGGCCATGCGATCCAGTTGCAATCGGTGGACATCCCGCTGGCCGACCCGCACTTCTGGACCTTGCAGGGTTCGGTACGGGTGGCGCAGATGTGCAACGACTGGGGGCTGACCTGGGGTTCGCATTCCAACAACCACTTCGATATCTCGCTGGCAATGTTCACCCAGGTGGCGGCTGCGGCGCCGGGGGAAATCACTGCGATCGACACCCACTGGATCTGGCAGGACGGCCAACGCCTGACCCGCGAACCACTGCGCATCGTCGACGGGCATGTGCACGTGCCGGCGCGGCCGGGGCTTGGGGTGGAGCTGGATGAAGACCAGTTGGCCAAGGCGCATGAGTGCTACCGCAACATGGGGTTGGGCGCGCGGGATGACAGCGTGGCAATGCAGTTCCTGATTCCGGGGTGGAGCTTCGATAACAAGCGGCCTTGCCTGGTGCGTTGAGGCTGCTGGCCTCTTCGCGGGCTTGCCCGCTCCCACAGGTACACCACAGGTTTGAGGGGCGTGGAGTACCTGTGGGAGCGGGCGAGCCCGCGAAAGGGCCAGTACAGCCAAAACACACCCAAATGAAAAACAAAAGCTCCAGACGGCCTGGTGACGGGATCGGGTATGCCATTCGCAACTTCTGACGTTAATGGGGATGCCCTGTCGTGATCGAACAGTTCCGGGGCGTTCTCGTGTAATTTCCCACAGCCCTGCGGGGCTTAAATGAAGCCCGACCTGCGCTGGCACGTTGCTCTGTGACGCGTGCCAAATATCAACAACAGAGCGCGAGTAACGTGTCGACTTATTGATTTCAAAGGAGATATTTTCGCCTACACCTGCCCGTCCATCCTTGTGTCAGTAAAAAGAGAACAACATCAATGAACACCGTGGGATCTGATGGCAACCTTGCACAAGGTTTCAAGCCACGTCACGTAACGATGCTGTCCATCGCCGGCATCATCGGCGCCGGACTTTTCGTCGGCTCTGGCCACGCCATCGCGGCAGCCGGGCCAGCTACCATAATTTCCTATTTCGTGGCCGGGACCTTGGTGGTACTGGTCATGCGCATGCTCGGCGAAATGGCCGTGGCACACCCGGACACCGGATCGTTTTCCACCTACGCCGAGCAGGCCATCGGCCGCTGGGCCGGCTACACCATCGGTTGGCTGTACTGGTGGTTCTGGGTACTGGTAATCCCGATCGAAGCGCTGGCCGCCGGGCATGTGCTGAACGCCTGGTTCCCGCAGGTGGACAGCTGGATATTCGCCCTGGCTTCGGTGCTGCTGCTGGCTGGTACCAACCTGTTCAGCGTGGCCAAGTACGGTGAGTTCGAGTTCTGGTTCGCCATTCTCAAGGTAACGGCCATTCTCGGTTTCATCGGCCTGGGTTTCGCCGCACTTATGGGCTGGCTGCCCAATCGCGAGGTCAGTGGCCTGAGCAGCTTGATGGCCGAGCACGGCGGCTTCGCGCCGAAGGGCTGGTCGGCCGTGGTTGGTGCGTTCATCACCGTGATGTTCAGCTTCATCGGCACCGAAGCGGTGACCATCGCCGCGTCCGAATCGAGCGACCCGTCGCGCAACATTGCCAAGGCCACTCGCTCGGTGATCTGGCGCATCAGTACCTTCTACATCCTGTCGATCTTCGTGATCATTTCGGTGGTGCCGTGGAACGACCCGCAGCTGGCGGTGGTGGGCTCCTACCAGCGTGCGCTGGAGATCATGAACATCCCCAACGCGGCCTTCATGGTCGACCTGGTGGTGCTAGTGGCAGTGACCAGCTGCATGAACTCTTCGATCTATATTGCCTCGCGGATGATGTACTCGCTGGCCAAGCGCGGTGACGCACCGGCCATGCTCAACAAGACCTCCAAGGTCGGTGTGCCACGCGCTGCGGTATTCGGCAGCACGCTGATCGGCGCGGCCATTGCCATCCTCAATTACTTCGCGCCGAAGGGTGTGTTCGAGTTCCTGCTGGCCAGCTCCGGTGCTATTGCCTTGCTGGTGTACATGGTCATCGCGATTTCGCAGCTGCGCATGCGTCGTCGCCTGGAGCGGGAAAACACCGAGCTGAAGTTCCGCATGTGGCTGTTCCCGTACCTGACCTGGGCGGTGATCCTGTTCATTGGCGGCGCACTGGCGGTCATGATGTTCACGCCTGAACACCGGGCAGAGGTGAGCTCGACATTGGGCCTGGCGATCGTGATTTCCTTCCTGGGGATCGTGACCACGCGGGGCAATGCGCAACCTGTGGGGGTGCGTTCGATGGGGTGATTGAGTTCACCTGGCGGTAGGGCAAAGGGCACCAGTGGATGGGTGCCCTTTGTTTTTTCAGCCTTTCATCATCTTGATGTATCTGATTGCCGCCGGCGCTTTCTCGAAGCGCCGGTGGATCAGGCTAAGCCACGAGCTGGCCTGGCAGTCGACAATACGCCGGTAGTGCACCTGCGGCAGGCTGATGCGCTGCACCACCGATTCCGGCACCACTGCGATGCCTTGGCCGAGTGACACCAGGGTGATCACCGCCACCAGGCTGCCCGGCTGAGGGCCGAGCCTCGGGACGAAACCACCTTGTGCTGCCACTTCCAGCGTGCCGGAGATCTGTTCGGGTAGGATGAAGGTTTCATTGGCCAGGCGCGAGGCCGGGATCTGCGGCACTTCATTTATCCGTGAGCTGGCGGGCAGGGCGAGGACGAAACCTTCCTGGTGCAAGGCGATAGCTTCGAGTTCCTCGGGCAGCTCCATCGGCGAGCGCACATAGGCAAGGTCAAGCAGGCCGTCGCGGACCATGCCGGGCAGTTCGGCCATGGGCAGTTCGCGAATGTTCAGGCGTACGCCGGGGCAGGTTTCGCTGTAGCGGCTGACTTGCTGCTGGAGCGTGCCCGAGTACGCGGCCGAAGCCACATAGCCCAGTTCGATGCGCCCGCTTTCGCCTCGGGCGGCCCGTTGCGCGCCCAGTTGTGCAGCATCGAACTGGCGCACGGCATGTTCGGCCTCGATCAAAAGCGCCTGGCCCGCTGCGGTGAGGTTGACCTCGCGCTGGTTGCGCTCGAACAGGCGCACGCCCAGTTCGCGCTCCATGTCCTGGATCTGCCGGCTGAGCGTGGGCGGGGCGATGCCCAGCTGTTCGGCGGCACGGGTGAAATGACCGTGGCGGGCGACGCAGAGGAAGTAGCGGAAATGGCGGATTTCCATGGGTGTTACCTGCAGGGTAATGACGCAAGCCGCCGTGGCTAACAAGCCTGGGGGCTGTTGGCGTTATGGTGAGGCCAACACTACAAGGCTGGTGGCTTGGCGGCAAAGGCTGCCTGGGAATTGCAGGGGACCGCTTTGCAGTCCATCGCAGGTACAGGTATTGCGCAATCCTCGAAGGCGGTGCGGTCCCTGTAGGAGCTGGCTTGCCTGCGATGGGCTGCAGGGCAGCCCCGGCGATTTGACCAACCAGCCCTGCATCCGGAGCCTCACCATGCCCTCTGCGAGTTTCACCCTGCTCTCCGCCTCCCTGGTCTGTGCCCTGATCATCCTCGACACCAACATCGTCGCGGTCAGCCTGCCCAGCATCGCCCGCGACCTGTCCGGCTCGTTTGCCGATATCGAATGGGTGGTCAGCGCCTACCTGCTGGCCTTTGCCGCCTGCCTGCTGCCCGCTGGCAGCCTGGCCGACCGCTTTGGTCGCCGCCGCATGCTGCTGCTCGGCCTGGCCCTGTTCGGCCTCGCCTCGCTGGCCTGTGGCGCGGCGCCCAACCTGCTGTTCCTCGACCTGGCCAGGGCAGCCAAGGGCGTTGGCGCGGCATTGCTGCTGACCTCGGCCCTGGCCGCGATCGGCAATCGCTTCCACCAACCCCAGGAACGCATGCGCGCCTGGGCCTTCTGGGGCGCCTGCATGGGCGCCACCATCACCTTTGCGCCGCTGCTGGGCGGGTTGATCGCCAGCACCCTTGGCTGGCGCTGGATCTTCTACATCAACCTGCCGTTGGTGGCAGTGCTCGCAGTGATGGTGCTGCGCAGTGTCGAAGAGTCCCGTGACAGCGCTGCGGCCCGGCTCGACCCATGGGGCAGCCTGACTTTCGCCGGCAGCCTGGGTTACCTGATCTGGGCAATGATCGATGCCAACCAGGTGGGCTGGGGCAGTGCGCAAACCCTGGGACGGCTGGTGATCAGCGCCTTCCTGTTCGGCCTGTTCGTCATGGTCGAGCGCAGCCAGGAACGGCCGATGATCGACCTGCGGCTGATGCGCAGCGGGCGCTTCGTTGGCGCCTTGCTGGGGATGTTTGCCTATGCTGCCTGCGCCCAGGTGATGATGACCCTGCTGCCACTGTACTTGCAGAACGGCCTGCAGCTGTCGGCCCTGGCCGCAGGGGCGGGCATGCTGCCGTTTGCCGTGGCCATGCTGCTGACGCCACGCCTGGGCATGCGCCTGGCTGCACACTTTAGCCCGGCGCAGGTGTTCGCGCTTGGGCTGGTGCTGGTGGGGGCGGGTAACCTGCTGTGTGCCTGGGCCACGCAGCAGGGCGGTTACGGTGCATTCGCCCTGGCCAGTCTGGTGCTGGGTGCTGGCGCCGGGCTGCTGAATGGCGATACGCAGAAGAACATCATGGCTTGCGTGCCGCGTGAGCGCACCGGAATGGCTTCGGGGCTGAGTACAACCACGCGTTTCGGGGCGATCGTGCTGGCCATCGGTGGGCTGGGTGGTGTGCTGGCTGCACGTAGTGGGCAGTTGCTGTATGAGGCCATGGCTGCCGTGGCGCCTGGGCAATCGGGCCAGGTTTCCGCGATGGCTACCCGGGTTGCCGCGGGTGATTTGCAGGCGGCGTTGGCGTTGCTGGAGCCCAGGTTGCGGGAAACGGTGGCACCCTTGGCCCGCCAGGCGTTCGTCGGGGGCTTCGAAGCCGTGTTGCAGGTCGCCGGTGTGGCGGCGCTGCTGTTCGCGATGCTGGTTGGCGTGTTGCTGAGCCGGCCGCTGCCGGCCGTGCCGGAAGTGTTGCTGGCTGAGAGGCAATCATGAAGCTGGCGGCGGGCATCACGACCTGGCGACTGGGGCGACCAGCGCTTGCTGTCACTCACGTGGTGGAAGCCGTGTTTGGGTTGAGAGACCGGTGAAGAGCAAACCGGCGCAGGGAGTATCTTTGGGAAACGCCCTATGCGGAAAAGCCTGATTCTGACTTTGTGGGCTCGCACAACCCAAAATCCAGGCACAAAAAAAGACGCCCGAGGGCGTCTTCTTCTTTGGAATTTGGTGGGCCGGGGGGATTTGAACCTGCGTCTAATTCAGTATTTTCGCGGTCTCCAGAGAATACGCTGCCATTACGCTGTCATTCCTGTTCGCGCGCAGCTGACTCCCCAGCTTTTAGCTTTCCTTTTTTCCATAGCCTAAAACTCGTGCTACCTGGAGTGCTTTCTCTCGCGTGCTTGAATGCAACCCCAGTGCTTTCGCCTTGGAGAAGGTGATATGCGAGGAAGGTCTGGGCAAACTGGGATGCGATGGCACCGTGGACGCTCTGGAACGGAGCTATGAACTGACTACAAATTGCCATTTTCGAGAGCATCCCGCCAAGCGACTGATATCCAGTCTTGCAGCAAAGAGATATGAATACTTTCTTCTTCGCTCCACGTTTTTGGAAGGCTTTAGCAATAGCTTCGCGGCCGGCCCATCCCTCATTCGCCAGTAGAAGGGAATCTTGACTACCATGCCCGATCAGGATCACGTGGGAGTAGTTTGCCTGCTCAACTGACCATATGGCTTTCAGTTCAGCTAGAGATCGTATTTTGTAGGCCTTCACATGATCGTCAGGTACAAGTAATCGGCAGTACTGTAGTACTGACTTGGCTAGAGGGTCGAGGAGCGTTTGTTCGGTTTTTAAGTCGCCGAGGGTAAGAATGAGTATGCCAATGTTTCTGTGGCACAACCCCGATCCGATCCATTCCGAAACAGCTCCCTGCCTCAGCTGGACCTTTACCTTTCCAGGCTCGGCGGCGACAACGCTGGTTTCCCAAACCACTGAAGGTACATCCTCCATTCCTCCTATTCTGGAGGTTGGTACGAACTGTAGTGGTCAACTAATCCCGGACACCGGATTAAGTTTTTCCTCGGCAATCGCCGGAGGTAACCCACCGTTGAACTGATGCGGTCGCTCCCAGTTGTAGCGTTGCATCAGAAACCTGCCGATGTCCTGCTGTGCCTGCGCAGCACTCATGTAGCCCACACTTGGCACCCACTCCGTTTTCAGGCTGCGGAACAAACGCTCCATAGGCGCATTGTCCAGGCAATTACCTCTGCGGCTCATGCTTTGCTTGAAGCGGTAACGCCACAACCGCTGACGAAAAGCTCGGCTGCCATACTGGCTGCCCTGATCACTGTGAAACAGTACATTCTGCGGCCGCCCGCGGTGCTCGTACGCCATGTCCAGCGCCTTGATGACCAATTCGCTGTCCGGTTTGGGTGAAAACGCCCAGCCCACCATGCGACGTGCAAAAAGGTCGATAACTGCCGCCACATAGTGCCACTGGCCTTGAGCCCACACATACGTGATGTCGCCGCACCATACTTGATTCGGTGCCGTAACATCGAATGCGCGCTCCAGCACGTTCGGGATGTCAGGGCGCTCTACTGTGGCCTTCTTGTAGGCATGTGAACCCGGTTGCTTACTGATCAGCTTCATTTCGCGCATCAACTTGCGCACCTTGAAGCGGCCGATCTGAATGCCTTCTTGGCGCATCATGCACATGATGGTTCGACTACCTGCGGCACTACGGCTCTGTGTAAATAGCTCGTTAACCCGAACGCGCAGTGCCAGTCGCGCAACGTCCGGAGATCGCCGTTTATGGCAATGCGCGTAGTAACACGAGCGAGTGACTTCAAACACCGAGCAGAGTAATTCGACAGGCTCCTCGCGGCGGAGCTGATCAATCAACGCGAGCGCTCGTGTTCCTCGGCCATCAAGAGCGCGGTAGCCTTTTTTAAAATCGATTTCTCCCGTTCCAGCCGGTTGATCCGAGCTTCCAACTCTTGGATCTTCTGCTGCTCGGGGGTCAGCGCCTTGCTCGTTGGCGTAGCACCGCCACGTTCTGACTGGAGTTGATTCACCCAGCGGCGCAGCGCCGATTCAACCAAGTCGAGCGACCGGGCGGCTTCAGTAAGGCTATAGCCCTGGTCGAGCACCAGGCCGGCTGCCTCGCGCTTGAATTCGGGGGTGAAAGTACGTCGTTGTCTGCTCATCGAACACCTCTGTGTGGCGACCATTTTCGCCTAAAAAGGTGTCCGGGGTTAGTAGACCACTACAAACACTCTTTCGCCTTCTACAAGTTTCCTTGCCATCTGATGGTTCCCTACCGTTGTCGATCAGCTACTTTTCTGGGTCAGGGATAATGCTTGGTTCCGGTGCAGTGCACCACAAGGAAATCGCCTTACTGCCGGCATCCTGGTCGGCATTCGGCATCCATCTACCATAAACCCTGGCGATCATCGTCCAGTCGCTATGCCCCATCTGTTGCGCGACCCACATGGGATGCTCGCCGGCCGACAGCATCATTGAGGCATAGGTGTGCCTAGTCTGGTAAGGCCGACGGTAGCGCACGGCTGCCCTTTGTAGTGCGTGCGCCCACATGGTCTTGCGGATCGGACCGTCGCCTGCCCAGCGCTCGCCGGTCCTAGGGTTTTGGAACACCTCTACGCCTGCTAGGAAAGTGAATTTCTTTTGCGCTTCGAGTGCTTCCAAGGCTGGCCCGAGCAGCTTGATGCTGCGCTTCCCGGAAACGGTCTTCGTAACCTCGGCTTTTCCTTTGGCAGCCTGGGTCATCGCCCGTGAGATGTGAGCCTCGCCGCGTAGCCAATCGATGTCGCCCCAGTCGAGCGCCACCAGCTCGCTGGTGCGCATGCCGGTCCAAAACGCGAACTGGACCAGGTTCTGCGCCTGGCCGGTGAGCGCGGCGGCGATAGCGCGTTGCTCATCGGTGGAGAACGGATCTACGTCATCGTCCTGTTGCCGCTGACCGAAAACTGACCCAGTTTCGCCCATTGTGCTGACTGAAAACTGACCCAGGTGTTCCACTGTACCTGCTCAATTTTTGAGCAGGAGAACACAGGGTGATCAGCATGGAAATGATGGGCAAAATTCGGCGGATGTATTTCCGCGACAAGCTGTCGTTGCATGAGATAGCCAAGCGCACCGGCCTGTCGCGCAACACCATCCGAAAATGGGTCAGAGCGTCGGAGTCCAAGCAGCCGGTTTATCAGCGTCGAGCCGTGTTCAACAAGCTCAGTCCCTTTCACGAGATGTTGGAGCAGGCGCTGCGGGCTGATGCCTTGAGGGCCAAGCAACATCGTCGCAGTGCCAAGGCGCTGCTGGCCATGATCCGCGCTGAAGGCTATGACGGCGGCTACAGCCAGCTCACTGCCTTCGTTCGTCATTGGCGCGGAGAGCAAGGCAAGGCGGTACGGGCATTTGTGCCGTTGGCGTTCGCATTGGGCGAGGCCTTCCAGTTCGATTGGAGCGAGGAAGGCCTGCTGATTGGCGGTGTTTTCCGACGTGTCCAGGTCGCGCACATGAAGCTATGTGCCAGCCGAGCCTTCTGGCTAGTGGCCTATCCCAGCCAAGGGCATGAAATGCTGTTCGATGCCCATACCCGCTCATTCGCCGCCATGGGCGGCGTGCCGCGTCGCGGCATCTACGACAACATGAAAACGGCGGTCGACAAGGTCTCCAAGGGTAAAGGCCGCACGGTCAACGCTCGCTTCATGGTGATGTGCTCGCACTACCTGTTCGACCCGGACTTCTGCAACGTAGCGTCCGGCTGGGAAAAAGGTATCGTCGAAAAGAATGTCCAAGATAGTCGGCGCCGCATCTGGCTGTCTGCCTGCGACAATACTTTCCATAGCTTCGAAGAGTTGAATGCCTGGCTTGCCCAGCGCTGTCGGGCTCTGTGGCACGAGCTGATCCATCCGCAGTACAACGGCCTCACCGTTGCAGAAGTCTTAGAACTGGAGCGCGTCGAAATGATGCCGATGCCGACGCCTTTCGACGGTTATGTAGAGCGCACGGTTCGCGTTTCCAGCACCTGTCTGATCAACGTGGCCCGCAACCGCTATTCAGTACCCTGTGAGCGTGTTGGCCAGTGGGTCAGCAGTCGGCTCTATCCCTCGCGAATCGTCGTGATTGCCGATGATGGTGTGATTGCCAGCCACGAGCGCCTGTTTGATCGCGATCAGGTCAGCTACGACTGGCAACACTATATCCCCCTCATTGAGCGTAAACCGGGAGCCCTACGCAATGGTGCCCCGTTTGCCGACCTACCCAAGCCACTACGCCTGCTCAGGCGCGGGCTGCGGCGGCATCTACAGGGTGATCGGGTCATGACCCAGGTCTTGGCCGCCGTGCCCGTCGCTGGCCTGGATGCTGTCCTCGTAGCGGTTGAGCTGGTTTTGGAATCTGGCAGCCTGAGCGCTGACCACATCCTCAATATCGTGGCCCGTCTGACCGCCCGTGAAGCACCACCCTCGGTCGAAACCAACCTGCAACTGAAAGTTACCCCTATCGCCAATACCGCGCGCTATGACCGGTTGCGCAGCACAGATGAGGAGGTGCGCAATGCGTGATCTTACAGAGGAACTCAAAGACTTACGCCTGCACGGCATGGCCACTGCCTGGGCAGATCTGGCCGCACAAGGTGAATCCACCACCGCCTCATCGAAATGGCTGATCGAGCATCTCCTCGATCAGGAACACGCCGACCGGGCAGTGCGCTCGGTACATCATCAGATGAATATGGCGAAACTGCCCATACACCGCGATCTGGCTGGCTTCGACTTCGGTGTATCCAGCGCTGATGCCCGGCTGATCAAGGAACTGTCCACTCTGACCTTCACCGACACAGCTCAAAATGTGGTGTTCATCGGCGGCCCTGGCACCGGTAAAACGCACCTCGCCACCGCCCTGGCGGTGGCCAGCATCACCCAACACAACAAGCGTGTACGCTTCCACTCCACGGTCGATCTGGTCAACCTGCTGGAGCGTGAGAAGCACGAGGGTAAGACAGGGCGTATCGCCCGAGGACTACTGCGTGCAGATCTGGTAATCCTTGATGAGCTTGGCTACCTACCTTTCAGCCAGAGCGGCGGGGCCTTGCTGTTCCACTTGCTCTCTAAGCTTTACGAGCACACCAGTGTGATCATCACCACCAACCTCAGCTTCGCCGAATGGTCGAGCGTATTTGGCGACGCCAAGATGACCACGGCCTTGCTCGACCGATTGACCCACCACTGCCACATCGTCGAGACGGGGAATGAATCGTACCGCCTGCAAAACAGCACCTTAGTGGCCAAGACCAAGATCCAGGCGAGGGAGCGCAGGCGACAGGATATCGAGGAGGCGGAGGACGACCCGTTTTGACCTCTTTGGGCTGGCCTTGCTGAGTGCAGGGTCAGCACTTTTACGACGCTGTCGACTGCTAGGCTTATCCACAATTGCCGGGGTCTAAATCGGCAAGCAGCCCTGGGTCATTTTTCAATCGGCAGGGTGGGTCAATTTTCAATCAGCGCCGACAGGTCCTGTACTCCTCCAACGCCATGGAGTGCTGATTTCGCTCTCTTGTCTCCAATGCGTCCAAGGGACGAAGCGCTTGCTTGAGCGCTGGTGTTTTCATTGCAGACGGCCTTCCAATGATGACTCCCCATTGGTTGGGAACGACAGTCCAATCATCATGTTGCTTCGGGTGGATGGTGAATTTGCGTCCGACTACGGCGCTAACAGCAACCACAAGCGCGCCCCCAACGAAATCCGGTGGGCACTGAGTGCGCTCGGCGACATCCAGCACGTATTCTTGAAGAACAGCAGGCAGTAGCTCTCCACGCCAGGGCATAACCCTGGCCAATCCGCTCGGCAGTGGCTTTGGCACGATGCTTGGATTCAGATACGAAGCACGTGCTGCCTCGGGCATTTCCGCCAAGAACGACGGTATCTGCTCGTGTGTGGTCATTGCTCAGCTCTCTCAGAGAGAGCCCGAGTGACTCCATCACGCTCGCTGATCTTGCCCTCCAGCCAGGCTTCCACCTCCGCGACGACGAAGTAAACGCCAGCCTGTTTGGTTGAGCCAAATTTGATGGGGCGAGGGAAGCTGGGATCGTTTTCTCGCAGCTTCTCGAGGCCGGAGCGGCTCTTGTCAAAGCATTGCTGCAGAGAGGTATGGCTGATCAGGTACTTCTTGGGGGCATGTGTCGGCATGTGCGGGTCTCTGTGTGTAAGCCGACACAGATTTAATACTCCTGAAAGATCGCTGTGGCGCGTTTTCAAACCGGAAAAGCGACAGAAAACGTTTTTTCGGTTGTTGAGGTAACGGCGGTAGCCGGGGAGGGGCTTCACGGGAAGGGAGGCTGTCATAAAGCTGGCATTACCCAACCATAACGGCCCAAAAAGACACAAAAAAGGCACTGTAGCTGTTCGCTAAGTGCCTGATTTGTAAAGGATATTTGGTGGAGCCGGGGGGATTTGAACCCCCGTCCGCCAGTACTCCGCTGTCGGTACTACATGCTTAGCCGTGTCTACTGAGTTAATCCGCAGCCGCCCGACGGGCAGGGTGCTTTGGACGAGTTGGGTAAGTTTTAGTCGCTTTGCCCCCAACGTGCTACACGACGATCCTGTTCTGTATGACAATCATTTCGGGTTTACAGGCATCCCCTGATGATTGCTGGAGCCGAAGCTACCAGAAGGTCGGGCTCGGCTGCTTACGCAGCGAGAGCGTACTCCGCCTCGAAGTTTTCGTCATTGGCAACTATAGAAAGTTGCAACAGTGGATTTACGAGTTCTGTTACCAACTCGGCATGCACCTAGAGTTTCGCTACCGGCGTCGAATCCTGATCGGCCCCACACTAGCTCTAAGCTAACGCACCTTACGGTACGTGAGGCGGAGTATACGCCATTGCGCGGGCGACGTCGACAGCCAGTCCGGTCGCCCGCTTTTGGGCTCACGCGCCGCTACCGCCGCCGCTGGTGCCGCTGCCTTTCTCCGTTTTTTCCAACCGCTCCAGGACTTTACTGGTGATGGCGATGCATTCCTTGGTGTCCCCCGATGCCTGGGCAGCCTTGGCTTTGTCGACGTGCTCGGTGATGGCCTTGTCCAGGCCTTCGGAGGTAGCGCCGGCGGTGGCCATGCTGTCGTCGATCTTTTGCAGGTTGGCGGTGCAGAGGTCTTCGGCGGCGAATACCGGCGAAGCCAGCAGGGTGGCGGCCGCGAACAGGGCCGAAAGCGCGGTACCTTTCATGGGAGTCTCCTTCTGGGCCTCTGGAAGGTGGGCCTGTAAGGATGGACTGCGGGGGATTGGCGGGGGTTCAATCGGGATGGCACCGGCTTTGCCGGTGTTCGCGGCTGAAGCCGCTCCTACAGGTACAGCGTGGGCCCAAAGCCGGCGCGGTACCTGTGGGAGCGGGCGTGCCCGCGAAGCAGGCTGCGCGGTGTATGGCACCGGCTGCGCCGGTGTTCGCGGGCATGCCCGCTCCCACAGGGATTGCGGCAGCTATCAGGTTTTGTGTTAAACGGTCATATGCTACGCGGCCGGGTGACGCGGTCTACCAGGTAGACCAGCCCGTGGTAGTCGATGCCGCTATGGCTGGACAGGCCGATCTCGCAGGTGCGGCTGGTGGAGATGCCTTCGCTGCAATATTGCACCGCATCCTTCAGGCTGCGCAGCGAGTGGGCGTTGAGCTCGGGGGTGGTGAAGCCTTTGTCACCGGCAAAGCCGCAGCAGTGTATGCCCTCCGGGATCACCACCTGTTTGCTGCAACGCCGCGCCAGGTCGATCAGCGCCTGGCTTTCGCCCAGGTGCTGGGTGCTGCAGGTCACATGCACGGCCACTGGTTCGTCCTGGGGGGTGAACTCCAGGCGCTCGAGCAGGTGGGTGCGGATGAAGCGCACCGGGTCGTACAGGTCCAGCCGGGTGTCGTTCAGGTCCTGCACCAGGCGCAGAGTGCAGGGGCTGGTGTCGCAGTAGATCGGGTCGAGGCCGCCGCGGCTTGCGTGCAGCAGGGCGGCAATCAGTTCCTGGCGTTTGTGCTCGGCCTGCTCGGGGTAGCCCTTGGAGGCAAACGGCTGGCCGCAGCACAGGCTGTCGGCATTGTCGGGGAATACCACCTGGTAACCGGCCTTTTCCAGCAGGGCGCGGGTCTTGTCCAGCAGCGAACTCTGCTCGCGGTCGGCATAGGCCGGGCCCATCACCCGCGAGACGCAGGCAGCCAGGTACACCACGCGAGGGCGGGCGTCGTTGCTGGCCGGGCCAAAGTCCAGTGGGCGCAGTGGTTGTGGCATCGCCGGGGTCCACTTTGGCAGGCGGCCTTTGCTGGCTTTGTTCAGCGAAGCGCTCAGGCGGCCCAGGCGTGGGGCGCCGAGCAGCTTGCGTGCGGTATTGGCGGCGGTCAGGGTCAGGCGCGCGCCGCCCAGGGCGGTGTGGAAGTGTTCGGCTAGCCAGTCGGCGGTTTTTTCGTGTTCGGCGGCCTGGCTGCGCAGTTTCTTCACCAGTTCGCCGGTGTTGATGCCAACCGGGCAGCGCTGGGCGCACAGGCCGGTGGCGGCGCAGGTGTCGATGCCCTGGTACTGGTAGGTCTGGCGCAATTCCCGGGTGTCGATGCCGGCGCGCTGTTTGGCCTGGATGTCACGCCACATGACGATGCGCTGACGTGGGCTGAGGGTCAGGCCTTTGGAAGGGCACACCGGTTCGCAGAAGCCGCACTCGATGCACTTGTCGACGATCTCGTCGGCAGCGGGCAGCGGCTTGAGGTTTTTCAGGTGGATGTCCGGGTCTTCACTGAGCACCACGTCGGGGTTGAGGATACCGTTGGGGTCGAGCAGGCGCTTGAGCTTCCACATCAGTTGATAGGCGTCGTGGCCCCATTCCAGCTCCACAAACGGTGCCATGTTGCGCCCGGTGCCGTGCTCGGCCTTGAGCGAGCCGCCGAACTCCACCGCCACCAGTTGCGCCACATCGTCCATGAAGGCCTGGTAGCGGGCGACTTCCTCGGCGCTGTTGAAACCCTGGGTGAAGACGAAGTGCAGGTTGCCTTCCAGGGCGTGGCCGAAAATGATCGCTTCATCGTAGCGATGCTTGTCGAACAGCTGGATCAGGCGGTTGACGCCTTCGGCCAGTTGCTCGATGGGGAAGGTGACGTCTTCGATGATGACGGTGGTGCCGGTCTGGCGTACGGCGCCGACGGCGGGGAAGGTGTCCTTGCGGATCTTCCACAGCTGGTTGTACACGGCGGGGTCTTCGCTGAAGTCCACCTGCTGTTCCAGTGGGAAGTCGGCGATCGAGGCCATCACCTGTTGCAGCTGTTCATGCAGCAGGCTCTGGCTGGCGGCACGGGACTCGATCAGCAGGGCGCAGGCGTTGTCCGACAGGCCTTTTACCCACAGAGGCATGCCGGGCATGTTCTGCACCGAGCGAAGGCTGCGGCGGTCGAGCAGTTCAACGGCCGAGACCGGCTGGCGCTTGAGAACGGTCACCGCGCGGCAGCAGCTTTCCACGCTGGGGAAAACCAGCAGTGCGCTGGCCTTGTGCGGGTGGTCGGGCACGGTGTCGTAGGTGACGGCACTGATGAAGCCCAAGGTGCCTTCGGAGCCGACCAACAGGTGCTGCAGGATATCCAGCGGTTGGTCGTAGTCCACCAATGCGTTCAGCGATAGGCCAGTGGTGTTCTTCAGCCGGTATTTGTGCCGGATGCGCTCGGCGAGTGCAGTGTTGGCGCGGGTCTCGCGGCCCAGGCGGGCCAGTGCTTCCAGCAGGCCGGCGTGGCTGGCCTCGAACGCGGCGACGCTGGCCGGGTCTTCGCTGTCCAGGCGCGTGCCGTCGGCCAGCACCAGGCGCAGGCCGGCCAGGGTGTGGTAGGTGTTCTGCGCGGTGCCGCAGCACATGCCGCTGGCGTTGTTGGCGACGATGCCGCCAATCTTGCAGGCGTTGATCGACGCCGGGTCGGGGCCGATCTTGCGCCCGAAGGGAGCCAGCCAGGCATTGGCCTGGGCGCCGATGACGCCGGGCTGCAAGCGGATCTGCTCGCCTTGGCCGCGGATTTCGCGGCCGTTCCAGTTATCGCCCAGCACGATCAGCACCGAGTCACTGATGGCCTGGCCGGACAGGCTGGTGCCGGCGGCGCGGAAGGTGACCGGCACCCGCTCGCGCTGGGCCAGTTTGATCAGGCCGACCACTTCGTCTTCTGACTCGACGCGCACCACCAGCTTGGGGATCAGCCGGTAGAAGCTGGCATCGGTGCCGAAGGCCAGGGTGGAGGTGGGGTCGTCGAAGCGGCGTTCGGCGGGGATCAGGCGCTCGGCATCACGCAGGAACGCGGCGGGCAGGCTCATGCAGTCTCCTCGCGGGGCCGTGGCGTCTGTGCGCCACATGCCCCGGGTCAATCAGGCGGTCGTTCTTGCGGGCGGTCAGGCGCCCAGTTCGCGTACCAGCGAGTCGCGGGTGATCTCGCTGATCGACTTGGCGCCGGTCAGCACCATCGCTACGCGCATTTCCTTTTCGAACAGCTCCAGCAGGTTTTTCACCCCGGCCTGGCCGTGCACGGCAAGGGCGTAGAGGAAGGCGCGGCCGATCAGTACGGTATCGGCGCCCAGGGCGATCATGCGCACCACGTCGAGGCCGCTGCGGATGCCGGAATCGGCGAGGATCTTCAGGTCACCTTTGACCGCATCGGCAATTGCCGGCAGGGCGCGGGCGCTGGACAGCACGCCGTCGAGCTGGCGGCCGCCGTGGTTGGACACGACGATGCCGTCGGCACCGAACCTGACCGCATCGCGGGCGTCATCGGCATCGAGAATGCCTTTGATGATCATCGGGCCGTCCCAGAACTCGCGGATCCACTCCAGGTCTTTCCAGGAGATCGACGGGTCGAAGTTGTTGGCCAGCCAGCCGATGTAGTCGGCAAGGCCGGTGGGGTTGCCACGGTAGGTGGAAATGTTGCCCAGGTCGTGTGGGCGCCCCATCACGCCGACATCCCATGCCCACTCGGGGTGGGTCATGGCTTGTAGCACGCGGCGCAGCGGGCCGTTCTTGCCGCTCATGCCAGAATGGGCGTCGCGGTAGCGGGCGCCGGGTGTCGGCATGTCGACAGTGAACACCAGGGTCTTGACCCCGGCGGCCTTGGCCCGCTCCAGGGCGTTGCGCATGAAGCCGCGGTCCTTGAGAACGTACAGCTGGAACCACATCGGCCGGTCGATGGCCGGGGCCACTTCTTCGATCGGGCACACCGACACCGTGGACATGGTGAACGGAATGCCGTGGGCCGCCGCCGCACGTGCCGCCTGCACTTCACCACGGCGGGCGTACATGCCGGTGAGGCCGACCGGGGCCAGGGCCACCGGCATGCTCAGGGTTTCGTCGAACAGCTTGGTCTGCAGGCTGAGCTCGGACATGTTCTTCAGCACGCGCTGACGCAGGGCAATGCTGGCCAGGTCCGAGACGTTGTGGCGCAGGGTGTGCTCGGCGTAGGCGCCGCCGTCGGCATAGTGGAACAGGAAGGGAGGCAGCTTGCGTTGGGCCGCGGCGCGATAGTCGGTAGAGGCAGAAATGATCATGGATTCTCGCAGCGTTGCGTGTGGGGATTGCCGGGCGCGCGATGGCGCCCGGCCCCTTTCACTTTAGTGATGAACCAGCATGCCGGTCAGCCAATAGGCCTGGATCAGGGTGATCAGGCCGACGATGGTGGCGAAGAACAGGCTGTGCTTGACGGTAAAGCGGAACAGGTCGGATTCCTTGCCAACCAGGCCGGTGGCGGCGCAAGCCACGGCGATCGACTGCGGCGAGATCATCTTGCCGGTCACGCCGCCGCTGGTGTTGGCCGCTACCAGCAGAGTGTCGTTGACCCCGATCTGGTGCGCGGTGGTGGCCTGCAACGAGCTGAACAGGGCGTTGGACGAGGTGTCGGAACCGGTCAGGAACACACCCAGCCAGCCGAGGAACGGCGAGAAGAACGGGAACGCGGCACCGGTACCGGCCAGCACCAGGGCCATGGTCGAGGACATGCCCGAGTAGTTGGTGACGAAGGCGAAGGCCAGCACCATGCCGATCGATAGGATTGGCCAGCGCAGCTCCCAGAAGGTTTCCTTGAAAGTGGTCAGACCAGTTTTGAAGTTGATCTTCAGCACGGCCATGGAGATCAGCGCCGAGAGGAAGATCGCGGTGCCGGTGGCAGAGATCGGGTCGAGCTTGAACACCGCTGGCATGGCGGTTGGCGCGGCGACGATCGGTGCGGACTTGATCACCAGTTGGTCGAGGTGCGGGATAGCGAAGTTGAACACGAAGTTGTACATCGCGCCGCCCGGGGCGAAGGCCGCCTTGAACGGTTTCAGGGTCCAGATGGTGACCAGCACAGTGAGGATCAGGAACGGCGACCAGGCTTTGAAGATCTCGCCAAAGCTGTAGGGGCTTGGTTGGCTGCCGCTTGGCTGGACCACGGCGGCACCGACGCTGCCCTTGGCTTCGGCGAACGAACGCTTTGGCTGCCAGACTTTCAGGAACAGGGTCAGGGCGATCAGGCTGGCCAGGGCCGAGGTGATGTCCGGAAGCTCCGGGCCGATGAAGTTCGAGGTGAAGTACTGGGTGACGGCGAAGCTCAAGCCGGCGACCAGGGCGGCAGGCCAGGTTTCCTTCACGCCACGCAGGCCGTCCATCATGAATACCAGCCAGAACGGTACGAACAGCGACAGCAGCGGCAGCTGGCGACCGGTCATGGCGCCAATGTGGAAGGCGTCGATGCCGGTAACCTGGCCGGCCACGATGATCGGGATGCCCAGGGCGCCAAAGGCCACTGGCGCGGTGTTGGCGATCAGGCACAGGCCGGCGGCGTACAGCGGGTTGAAGCCCAGGCCCACCAGCAGCGCGGCAGTGATTGCCACCGGTGCACCAAAGCCCGCCGCACCTTCCAGGAAGGCACCGAAGCAGAAACCGATCAGCAGCACTTGCAGGCGCTGGTCGTCGGTAATCGACAGCACCGAGCTGCGGATCACTTCGAACTGGCCGCTCTTGACCGTGAGTTTGTACAGGAACACCGCGGCAACGATGATCCAGGCAATCGGCCAGAGGCCGTAGAGGAAGCCATAACCTGCAGCGGCGAATGCCATGTCGACAGGCATCTGGAAGGCGAAGATCGCCACCAGGATCGACAATGCGAGGGTGATGCTGCCGGCCACGTGGCCTTTGAGGCGGAACACCGCGAGGGCAAGGAAGAAGAAGACGATGGGGATGACCGCCGCCAGTGCGGACAGGCCAAGACTACCAAGCGGACTATAGATTTGTTGCCAGGTTTGCATATGGGGTGGCCCCTAATTGTTGTTGGTCAGGCACTGGCATTGGATAATTGGTAAGACCAATTTACAATGGCTGGGCGCTAGGTTAAAAGCGTCTTCGTGGGTGTGTCAATTTGTCCCGTGCAAAACTTTGGTCGTGTGCCGATGAGTGGGCATCTGATGGGCGGGGAAAATCGTCGGCTGGTGGGTGTTTGCAAGGCCCGGATCGGCGAGAATAGGCGCCCCCTGAAATCTGCCGGGGGTTTGTGGAGAGCATGTGATGGTTTTTGATCAGGTCCGCCAACGGCGCCTGTCCGACGACATCGTCGATCGGTTGGAAGGGATGATTCTGGAAGGTACGCTGACGTCTGGTCAGCGGCTGCCGGCCGAGCGCGTCCTTGCCGAGCAGTTCGGCGTGTCCCGCCCATCACTGCGTGAGGCGATCCAGAAGCTGGTGGCCAAGGGGCTGCTGGTCAGCCGCCAGGGTGGGGGCAATTTTGTCGCCGAGTCTCTGGGGTCCACTTTCAGCGACCCATTGCTGCAACTGCTTGAACACAGTGCCGAGGCGCAGCGTGACCTGCTCGAATTCCGCCATACCCTGGAGGCGTCCTGCGCCTACTACGCGGCCCAGCGCGCCACCCAGCCGGACCGGGCACGCCTCAAGGCGGCCTTCGATGCGCTGCAGGACTGTTATGCCAGGGCCGACGAAGTGACTCGGGCGGAGGAAGGCGCGGCCGATGCGCGCTTCCACCTGGCGATTGCCGAGGCTAGCCATAATGCCGTGTTGCTGCACACCATTCGGGGCTTGTTCGACCTGCTCAAGCGCAACGTGGTGACCAACATCGGCGGCATGTACCAGCAACGGACCGAGACTCGGGACATGCTGATCAGCCAGCACCGGGAGCTGTACCTGGCGATAGTCGAGGGCAGGGCGGAGGATGCGCGGGAAGTGTCCAGCCGGCACATTCTGTATGTGCAGGAGGTACTGGAAGAGGCGCATGAAGAAGCGCAGCGAGTGGCGCGGGCGGAGCGGCGTAGCGGGCGTTGAGATTTGTACTGGCAGTGCTGGCCTCTTCGCGGGTAAACCCGCTCCCACAGAGACCGCACCGAATCTGAACTCAGTGTGAATCCTGTGGGAGCGGGTTTACCCGCGAAGAGGCCGGAGCAGGCTGAAGAAGAGGTATTACTCTTCCTTGCCCTTGTTCCGCACAGCCCGCTGCAGCTCGCGGTTGGAATCGCGCTCGCGCATGGTGTCGCGCTTGTCGAATTCCTTCTTGCCCTTGCCCAGTGCGATTTCGCACTTGATCAGGTGCTTGCTCCAGTACAGCGCCAGGGCCACGCAGGTGTAGCCTTTTTGCGCCACGGCCGCTTCCAGGCGCTCGAGTTCGCGCTTGTTCAGCAGCAGCTTGCGAGTGCGGATGGGGTCGGCGATGACGTGGGTGCTGGCCGTGGTCAGCGGGGTGATGTGGCTGCCGAACAGCCAGGCCTCACCGTCCTTCAGCAGCACATAGCTGTCAGTCAGGTGCGCCTTGCCGGCTCGCAGGCTTTTTACTTCCCAGCCGGACAGGACCAGCCCGGCCTCGAACTTGTGTTCGATGAAGTAATCGTGTCGCGCCTTCTTGTTCTGCGCGATGGTCCCGGTCGGATGTTTCTTTTGTTTAGCCATAGGGGCGGCATTATAGGCAGTCGCCGCGTCGTCGGCTATGGGATTTCGGTGTGCTTGAGCCACTGCAATGAATACCGGACAATACAGCCGCTGTCTTTGCGACAGAACTTGTTTTCGGCACGCTGCGAAGCGCCGCCACCCAGCCTTGGAAGTGATGCCTGGATGACTACCCATATTCAACGCTCCGCCCTGCTGCCGTATCCCGCCCAGGCGCTCTACGATCTGGTCAACGATGTGGCCAGCTACCCGCAGTTTCTGCCTTGGTGCTCGGCCTCGACGGTGATCGAAGCCAGCGACACGCACATGCGTGCCAAGCTCGAAGTGGCCAAGGGCGGCATGAGCCAGCACTTCGTCACGCGCAATGTACTGGTGCCGGGGCAGTCTATCGAGATGAACCTAGAGGAGGGGCCGTTCACCCAGTTGCATGGCCTTTGGGTGTTCAAGCCGCTGGGTGAAAAGGCCTGCAAGATCAGCCTGGACCTTTCGTTCGACTATGCTGGCCCGCTGGTGCGTGCGACTTTGGGGCCGCTGTTCAACCAGGCGGCAAATACGCTGGTGGATGCGTTTTGCCAGCGTGCCAAGCAACTGAATGCCTGACTGAAACAGCGGCAACAAAAAGCCCGGACCAGGTCCGGGCTTTTTTGTATCTGCTCGCCGCTTATTGAGGCGAGGTTTCCAGCGGCGCTGGAGTCGGGACCGGGGTGGTCTCGATGGTGTCGATTTCGCGCTGGATGGATTCTTCCACCGAACCTGGCTTGGCCGGTTTTTCTTCAGGCTGCGCGGTGGGCTGCTCTGGCTGGTTGGCCGGGCTGACCGTGGTGTCGCTGCTGCCGCCGAGGATTTCCTGGTCGCGGCTGACGCCTGGCATGAAGTCGCCGGACAGGCTCACCAACTGGTCGCTTTCGTTGAAGAACACGCTCATGCGTTCTTGCTGGCGTTTGCCGCCGCCTGGCTGCAGGCTGTACAGGTAATCCCAGCGGTTGGTGTTGAAGGTGTCCTGGATTAGCGGGTTACCCATGATAAACCTTACTTGCCGGCGGGTCATTCCGGGGCGCAATTGGTCTATCATGTCTTGCGTAACGACATTGCCCTGCTGGATGTCGATTTTGTAAACCCCGGGAAACGAGCAACCGGCGAGTGCGAGCAGTCCCACTAGGGTGAGGCTGGTTAGCAAGAGCTTGGTGTTTTGCATCGGTGGGCGACTTCCACTATCTTGGCTGGACAACGTAAACCCCGATCATACCCGTATTAAGAGAAGCTGCGAAGCAGCATCGGCGAGAAAGCTGACCATGGTTGAAAATAGCGAATTGCGCAAAGCCGGTCTCAAGGTGACCCTGCCTCGAGTCAAGATCCTTCAGATGCTCGACTCCACCGAGCAGCGTCACATGAGCGCCGAGGATGTCTACAAGGCGCTGATGGAGGCTGGCGAGGACGTAGGCCTGGCCACCGTCTACCGCGTACTGACCCAGTTCGAAGCGGCGGGTCTGGTGGTTCGCCACAACTTCGACGGCGGTCATGCGGTGTTCGAACTGGCCGATGGCGGTCACCACGACCATATGGTCAACGTGGATACCAGTGAAGTCATCGAGTTCATGGATGCCGAGATCGAGAAACGCCAGCGCGAAATCGTGGCCGAGCATGGCTACGAGCTGGTAGACCACAATCTGGTCTTGTACGTGCGTAAAAAGAAGTAACGATTTCTTATCGTTATGAATGGCAAAGGCGACCTTCGGGTCGCCTTTGTGCTTTCTGAGGCAGAGACCTGTGTCGTTTGTGCCGGCCTCTTCGCGGGTACTGCGCAGGCTCAGGTCCGGTGAATATCCTGTGGGAGCGGGTTTACCCGCGAAGAGGCCTGAAAAAGAAGGGTTCAGGCCTTGCCGCTCACCACCATCTTGCGCGCATGCGCCAGGGATTCCTTGGTCAGGTCTATGCCGCCCAGCATCCGCGCCACTTCCTCTACTCGCTCGCGCTTGCCCAGGTTGGCCACGGCGGTGTGGGTGGTGTCGCTGTTGCGCACCTTGTGCACGAACAGGTGGTGATGCCCTTGTGCCGCCACCTGCGGCAGGTGGGTTACGGTCAGCACTTGGCCTCGCTCGCCCAGGCGGCGCAGCAATTGGCCGACGATTTCGGCAGTAGGCCCGCCGATACCGACGTCGACTTCGTCGAACACCAGGGTGGGAATGCGCGAGGTCTGCGCGGTAATCACCTGGATCGCCAGGCTGATGCGGGACAGTTCACCGCCTGAGGCCACCTTGGCCAGGCCCTTGAGCGGTTGGCCAGGGTTGGCGCTGACCAGTAGCTCGATCTGCTCCAGGCCATGGGGCGAAAGGTCTGCTCCTTCATTGGGTGTGAGTGCGATACAGAAGCGCCCGCCAGGCATGCCCAGGCGCTGGATCTCCTGCTCGACGGCCACCGCCAACTGTTGGGCGGCCTGCTGGCGCAGCGCGCTGAGCTCGAGCGCCTTCTCTTTATAATGCTGGGCAAAAGCGGCCAGTTCTTCACCCAATCGCTCGATCGACTCATCACTAGCGTTCAGGCCCTCCAGCTCTTCCATCAGTTGCTGCTGCAGGTGGGGCAGTTCGGTTGGGTGCACTCGGTGTTTGCGTGCCAGCGTATAGATAGTGTCGAGGCGTTCTTCCAATGCCTGCAGGCGTATGGGATCGGCGTCGAAGTTGTCGAGGAAACGATTGAGCTCGCCCACGGCTTCCTCGACCTGAATCTGCGCGCTGGCGATCAGGTTGGCCGCTTCGCCCAGTGCCTTTGGCGAGTTGGGGGCGGCACCCAGGCGGTTGAGGCTGGAGGTGAGGGCGCTGAGCACGTTGCCCGAATCGCTTTCGCTGCACTGGTCGATGACCTGGCGGCAGATGCCGAACAAGGCTTCGGCGCTGGTCAGGTTCTTGTGTTCCTGCTCCAACTGCTCCAGTTCGTATTCACCCAGGCCGAGGTTGTCCAGTTCCTCCAGCTGGTAGCTCAGCAGCTGATGGCGGGCGCGCTGCTCATCGCCGGAGTTGGACAGGCGCTCCAGCTCCAGGCGGGTCTGGTTCCAGCGCTTGGCCGCCAGCTGTACCTGACGGGCCAGGTCGATGGCGCCGGCGTACTCGTCGAGCAGGCGGCGATGGGTGTCGGTCTTGAGTAGTGACTGGTGCTCGTGCTGACTGTGGATATCGATCAGCAGCTCGCCCAGTGCCTTGAGGTCGCCGAGCGGGCAGGGGGTGCCATTGATGTAGCCGCGGCTGCGGCCTTCGGCGGTGATCACCCTGCGCAGGATGCACAGGCCGTCGTTGTCCAGGTCACGCTCGGCCAGCCAGACATGCGCCTCGGGGATGTCCACCAGGTCGAAGGTGGCGAGGATGTCTGCCTTGTCCGTGCCGGGGCGCACCACGCCACTGTCGGCCCGGTCGCCCAGGGCCAGACCGAGGGCATCGAGCATGATCGATTTGCCTGCACCAGTCTCACCGGTGATGACGGACATGCCTCGGGCGATCTCGAGGTCGAGGTGCTCAACGATGGCGTAGTTGTGAATGGACAGGTGCACCAGCATGGGGCGGCTCCCGAAAGTCAGGTCTGGTTATTTATACAGTACTTTTTTCAGGCCTGCCAATGCCCCTTGGCAGATTCTGTTGCAGCCGGGAAAACGACCTTGCCCCTTGAAGCTGGTTTTTCCGGCCCCATATAGCCGACATCAAAGGCGAGCCTGGCTCGCAGTCCACAAAATTGCGCAGGAGAGACCCCATGGCTGACGAACAGCTGAACGAGAAAGACCTTAACGTCGAAGAGACCGGTGCAGGTAATGCTGCCGATGCCCGCGTCCTGGAACTCGAGGAGCAGCTGGCCGCCGCCAAGGACCAGGCGCTGCGCGCCGTTGCCGACGTGCAGAACGCTCGTCGTCGTGCCGAGCAGGATGTCGAGAAAGCCCACAAGTTTGCCCTCGAGAAGTTCTCGGGCGACCTGCTGCCGGTGATCGACAGCCTGGAGCTGGCCCTGGCGCACTCCAGTGCCGACGATGAGCACGTCAAGCAGATCCGCGAGGGTGTCGAGCTGACCCTGAAGATGTTCCAGGACACTCTCAAGCGCTACAACCTCGAAGCAGTCGACCCGCACGGCCAGCCGTTCAACCCAGAGCACCACCAGGCCATGGCCATGCAGGAAAACGCCGAAGTGGAGCCGAACAGCGTGCTGAACGTGTTCCAGAAGGGCTATCTGCTCAACGGTCGCCTGCTGCGCCCCGCCATGGTGGTGGTCAGCAAGGCGCCAAGCGCGGCGCAACCCTCGATCAATGAAAAGGCTTGAAATCCATCCGGGCATCCCCATTTAGGTGTCAAGCCTTCAAGTATTACCGCAGTTGGCCAAAGTAGTCGCTGCTACCAAATTCAAGTTTCGGGAGAGTTAACATGGGTAAAATCATCGGTATCGACCTGGGGACCACCAACTCGTGCGTCTCTGTTCTGGAAAACGGTAACGTCAAGGTCATCGAAAACGCCGAAGGTGCGCGTACCACCCCTTCGATCGTGGCCTACGCCAACGACGGCGAAATCCTGGTTGGTCAGTCGGCCAAGCGTCAGGCGGTCACCAACCCGCACAACACTCTGTTCGCAGTGAAGCGCCTGATCGGCCGCCGCTTCGAAGAAGATGTTGTACAGAAAGACATCAAGCTGGTGCCTTACAAGATCGTCAAGGCCAGCAATGGCGACGCCTGGGTACAGGCCAGTGGCAAGGACATGGCTCCGCCGCAGATCAGCGCCGAAGTCCTGAAGAAAATGAAGAAAACCGCCGAAGACTACCTCGGCGAGCCAGTTACCGAAGCGGTCATCACCGTTCCGGCCTACTTCAATGACAGTCAGCGTCAGGCCACCAAGGATGCCGGTCGCATCGCTGGCCTGGATGTAAAACGCATCATCAACGAGCCAACTGCCGCTGCACTGGCTTACGGCATGGACAAGGCCAAGGGCGACCACACCGTCATCGTTTATGACCTGGGTGGTGGTACCTTCGACGTTTCGGTCATCGAGATTGCCGAAGTCGATGGTGAGCACCAGTTCGAAGTACTGGCTACCAACGGCGACACCTTCCTGGGTGGCGAAGACTTCGACATGCGCCTGATCGACTACCTCGTCGACGAGTTCAAGAAAGAGTCCGGCATGGACCTGAAGAACGATCCGCTGGCACTGCAGCGCCTGAAAGAAGCCGCTGAAAAGGCCAAGATCGAACTGTCCTCCGCTCAGTCGACCGACGTAAACCTGCCGTACATCACTGCAGACGCTACCGGTCCGAAGCACCTGAACGTGAAGATTTCCCGCGCCAAGCTGGAATCGCTGGTCGAAGACCTGGTTGCCCGTACCATCGAGCCTTGCCGTATCGCCCTGAAGGACGCCGGTATCGATGCAAGCAAGATCGACGACGTGATCCTGGTCGGTGGCCAGACCCGTATGCCGCTGGTGCAGAAAGCCGTTGCCGACTTCTTCGGTAAAGAAGCGCGCAAGGACGTCAACCCGGACGAAGCCGTGGCCATGGGTGCTGCTATCCAGGGCGCGGTGCTGGCTGGTGACGTCAAAGACGTACTGCTGCTGGACGTCAGCCCGCTGACCCTTGGTATCGAAACCATGGGTGGCGTGATGACTTCGCTGATCGAGAAGAACACCACCATCCCGACCAAGAAGTCGCAGGTGTTCTCGACTGCCGACGACAACCAGGGTGCCGTGACCATTCACGTGCTGCAGGGTGAGCGCAAGCAGGCTGCACAGAACAAGTCGCTGGGCAAGTTCGACCTGGCTGACATTCCGCCGGCTCCACGTGGCGTTCCACAGATCGAAGTAACCTTCGACATCGACGCCAACGGCATCCTGCACGTCAGTGCCAAGGACAAGGCCACTGGCAAGTCGCAGTCGATCGTGATCAAGGCCAACTCCGGCCTGTCGGACGAAGAGATCGAGCGCATGGTGCGTGACGCCGAGGCCAACGCCGAGGAAGACCGCAAGTTCGAAGAGCTGGCCGCTGCCCGTAACCAGGGTGACGCGCTGGTTCACTCGACCCGCAAGATGGTCGCTGACGCTGGTGACAAGGTTACCGCTGAAGAGAAAGCCGCCATCGAGGCTGCCGTTGTTGCCCTGGAAGCCGCTGTCAAAGGCGACGACAAGGCTGCCATCGACGCCAAGGTCGAGGAGCTGTCCGAGGTTTCGGCGCCGGTTGCCCAGAAGATGTACGCCGAGCAGTCGGCCGAACAGCCTCAGGGCGGCGCACAGCAGGCCGAGCCGGAAGCCAAGCACGATGACGTGGTTGACGCTGAGTTCGAAGAAGTGAAAGACAACAACAAGCAGTAATCCCTGCATGTTGTCGGCCAGTTCACCGCCGTTTGGTGGTGAGCTGGTAGGATGTCGCCGCGCGGGGGCTTGCTCCCGCGTTGGCGTATCTGGAATTCGAGAATTTTTACAGCATCTGTCAGTGGCCCTGGTGGGCAAATGGCGGGTGCTGATGGCGCGGCGTAGATGCCAGACGCCCAACAAGGTGCAAATGACCTATGTCCAAGCGTGATTATTATGAGGTATTGGGTGTCGAGCGCGGCGCCAGCGAATCAGACCTCAAGAAGGCTTACCGTCGCCTGGCGATGAAGTACCATCCGGACCGCAACCCAGGCGACAAAGAGTCGGAAGACAAGTTCAAGGAGGCCAACGAGGCCTACGAAGTGCTGTCTGACGCCAGCAAGCGTGCTGCGTTCGACCAGTACGGTCATGCGGGTGTGGATCCAAGCATGGGTGGTGGTGGCGCCGGTTTCGGTGGTGCCAACTTCTCCGACATCTTCGGTGATGTGTTCAGCGACTTCTTCGGGGGTGGCCGTGGCGGCTCGCGTGGTGGTGCTCAGCGCGGCAGTGACCTGCGCTACACCCTGGAACTGAACCTGGAAGAAGCGGTACGTGGCACCACGGTCAGCATCCGTGTGCCCACGCTGGTCAACTGCCAGCCGTGCGACGGCTCCGGTGCCAAGAAGGGCTCGACCCCATCTACCTGCCCGACTTGTGGCGGTATCGGCCAGGTGCGCATGCAGCAAGGCTTCTTCTCGGTACAGCAGACCTGCCCGCGCTGCCATGGCCAGGGCAAGATCATTACCGACCCATGCACCTCGTGCCACGGCGAAGGCCGTGTCGAGGAATACAAGACGCTGTCGGTCAAGGTGCCGGCAGGTGTCGATACTGGCGACCGCATCCGCCTGTCGGGCGAGGGCGAGGCTGGTACCCATGGTGGCCCGACCGGCGACCTGTATGTAGTGATCAACGTGCGTGAGCACGAGATCTTCCAGCGTGATGGCAAGCACCTGTACTGCGAAGTGCCAATCAGCTACACCGATGCTGCCTTGGGTGGCGAACTGGAGGTGCCGACCCTCGATGGTCGGGTGAAGCTGAAGATCCCGGAGGGTACCCAGACCGGCAAGCAGTTCCGCCTGCGCGGCAAGGGTGTTGCTCCGGTGCGCGGTGGTGGTGCGGGCGACCTGCTCTGTCGTGTAGCGGTGGAAACCCCGGTCAATCTCAGCCGTCGTCAGCGCGAGTTGCTCGAAGAGCTGCGTGATTCGCTGGAAGGCGATAGCTCTCACTCGCCCAAGGCCAGTGGCTGGTTCGATGGCGTGAAGCGCTTCTTCGGCGATCTCTGACAAGGAAATGGCTATGCGACGTATTGCAGTGATGGGCGCGGCAGGGCGGATGGGCAAGACCCTCGTCGAGGCCGTGCAGCAACAGGCCCCCCAAGCGGGCCTGACGGCGGCGATAGACCGCCCGGACAGCTCGCTGGTTGGGGCTGATGCCGGTGAGTTGGCGGCCCTGGGTCGTATTGGTGTGCCGATTTCCGACGACCTGTCCAAGGTGGTCGACGAGTTCGACGTGCTGATCGATTTCACACACCCTTCGGTGACCCTGAAGAACCTGGCGTTCTGCCGCAAGGCGGGCAAGGCCATGGTCATTGGCACTACTGGCTTCACGCCGGAAGAGAAGCAGCAGTTGGCCGAAGCCGGCAAGGAAATCCCGATCGTTTTTGCCGCCAACTTCAGCGTCGGCGTCAACCTGTGCCTTAAGCTGCTGGATACCGCAGCGCGCGTGCTGGGTGACGATGTGGATATCGAAATCCTCGAAGCGCACCACCGGCACAAGGTCGATGCGCCGTCGGGCACCGCGCTGCGCATGGGTGAAGTGGTTGCCCAGGCGCTGGGTCGCAACCTGCAGGAAGTGGCCGTGTATGGCCGTGAAGGGCAGACCGGTGCACGTGAGCGTCAGACCATCGGCTTCGCCACCGTGCGTGCTGGAGATGTGGTGGGTGATCATACCGTGCTGTTCGCCGCTGAAGGCGAGCGCGTCGAGATTACCCACAAGGCTTCCAGCCGCATGACCTTTGCCAAGGGCGCCGTGCGTGCGGCGCTGTGGCTGGACGGGCGCGAGCCTGGCCTGTACGACATGCAGGATGTGCTCGAGCTGCGTTAAGCAGTTTGAACTGTGTTGGCTTCTTCGCGGGTAAACCCGCTCCTACAGGTACAGCGTTGCCCAGGCATGGCTCTATCCCTGTAGGAGCGGGTTTACCCGCGAAGAAGCCGGCACAGATGTCAGCCTGTCGCATTGATGTGTTTTAGAGGCACATCCGCGGTAGACCGAAAACGCACTTTTCTGTAAGCTACAGCTTTAGTGTGTCCACTAAAAGCGCGCAGCGAATTGAATTCAGCACATGAAAGCGGGGTGACGTGTCCATACGTCACTCCGCTTTTTTGCAACCTGCGATCGCCCTTTCATGCTTGATTTACGGGAGGTCTTCTTGACAAAGCCAGCCATACTCGCCCTTGCCGACGGCAGTATTTTCCGCGGTGAAGCTATCGGTGCCGACGGTCAGACCGTTGGTGAGGTGGTATTCAACACCGCTATGACCGGCTACCAGGAAATCCTTACAGACCCTTCCTATGCGCAGCAAATCGTTACCCTGACCTACCCGCACATCGGCAATACCGGTACTACCCCGGAAGACGCCGAGTCGAACCGCGTCTGGTCCGCTGGCCTGGTCATTCGTGACCTGCCGCTGCTGGCCAGCAACTGGCGTAACACCCAGTCGCTGCCTGAGTACCTCAAGGCCAACAACGTCGTCGCCATCGCCGGCATCGACACCCGTCGCCTGACCCGAATCCTGCGTGAAAAGGGCGCTCAGAACGGTTGCATCCTCGCCGGTGACAACATCAGCGAAGAAGCCGCCATCGCCGCTGCCCGCGCCTTCCCGGGCCTGAAGGGCATGGATCTGGCCAAGGTCGTTTCCACCAAGGAACGCTACGAGTGGCGCTCCAGCGTGTGGGAGCTGAAGACCGACAGCCATCCGACCATCGAAGCCGCTGACCTGCCTTACCACGTGGTCGCCTTCGACTACGGCGTCAAGCTGAACATCCTGCGCATGCTGGTTGCCCGTGGCTGCCGCGTGACCGTGGTGCCGGCCCAGACTCCGGCCAGCGAAGTGCTGGCACTCAACCCGGACGGCGTTTTCCTGTCCAACGGCCCTGGTGACCCCGAGCCTTGCGACTACGCCATCCAGGCGATCAAGGAAATCCTCGAGACCGAGATCCCGGTATTCGGTATCTGCCTGGGCCACCAGCTGCTGGCCCTGGCTTCTGGCGCCAAGACCGTGAAAATGGGCCATGGCCACCACGGTGCCAACCATCCGGTCCAGGATCTGGACACCGGTGTGGTCATGATCACCAGCCAGAACCACGGCTTTGCCGTTGACGAGGCCACCCTGCCGGGTAACGTCCGCGCCATCCACAAGTCGCTGTTCGACGGCACCCTGCAGGGTATCGAGCGCACCGACAAGAGCGCGTTCAGCTTCCAGGGCCACCCTGAAGCGAGCCCAGGCCCGACCGACGTCGCGCCACTGTTCGATCGTTTCATCGATGCCATGGCCAAGCGCCGCTGAGCATCCTGCTTCAAGGCCCCGGGCCGGCTTGCGCCGCGCCCGGAAGCGCCTGACCCAGATTGTTCAAAGCGGCTTGCCGACTGACCCCGGATTTGAGTGACAACCATGCCAAAACGTACAGACATCAAAAGCATCCTGATTCTTGGCGCTGGCCCGATCGTGATCGGCCAGGCCTGCGAATTCGACTACTCCGGCGCCCAGGCCTGTAAAGCCCTGCGCGAGGAAGGTTTCCGCGTCATCCTGGTGAACTCCAACCCAGCCACCATCATGACCGACCCGGCCATGGCCGACGCCACCTACATCGAGCCGATCAAGTGGCAGTCGGTGGCCAAGATCATCGAGAAAGAGCGCCCGGACGCACTGTTGCCGACCATGGGTGGCCAGACTGCACTGAACTGCGCCCTGGACCTGGAGCGCCACGGCGTTCTGGAAAAGTTCGGCGTGGAAATGATCGGTGCCAATGCCGACACCATCGACAAGGCCGAAGACCGCTCGCGCTTCGACAAGGCCATGAAGGACATCGGCCTGGAGTGCCCGCGCTCCGGTATCGCCCACAGCATGGAAGAAGCCAACGCCGTCCTCGAGCGCCTGGGCTTCCCGTGCATCATCCGTCCGTCGTTCACCATGGGCGGCACCGGTGGTGGTATCGCCTACAACCGTGAAGAATTCGAAGAAATCTGCGCCCGTGGCCTGGACCTGTCGCCGACCAAGGAACTGCTGATCGACGAATCGCTGATCGGCTGGAAGGAATACGAGATGGAGGTTGTCCGCGACAAGAAGGACAACTGCATCATCGTCTGCTCGATCGAGAACTTCGATCCGATGGGCGTGCACACCGGTGACTCGATCACTGTCGCCCCGGCACAGACCCTGACCGACAAGGAATACCAGATCATGCGCAACGCCTCCCTGGCGGTGCTGCGTGAAATCGGTGTTGAAACCGGCGGCTCCAACGTTCAGTTCGGTATCTGCCCGAACACAGGCCGCATGGTCGTGATCGAGATGAACCCGCGCGTTTCGCGTTCCTCGGCGCTGGCCTCCAAGGCCACTGGCTTCCCGATCGCCAAGATCGCTGCCAAGCTGGCTGTCGGTTACACCCTCGACGAACTGCAGAACGACATCACCGGCGGCCGCACCCCGGCCTCCTTCGAGCCGTCGATCGACTACGTCGTCACCAAGCTGCCGCGCTTCGCCTTCGAGAAATTCCCGAAAGCCGACGCCCGCCTGACCACCCAGATGAAGTCCGTGGGTGAAGTCATGGCCATCGGCCGTACCTTCCAGGAGTCTCTGCAGAAAGCTCTGCGCGGCCTGGAAGTCGGCGCCTGCGGCCTCGACCCGAAAGTCGACCTGGCCAACCCTGAAGCCAGCAGCATCCTCAAGCGCGAGCTGACCGTACCGGGCGCCGAGCGTATCTGGTACGTGGCTGACGCCATGCGTGCCGGCATGACCTGCGAGCAGATCTTCGACCTGACCGGCATCGACATGTGGTTCCTGGTGCAGATGGAAGACCTGATCAAGGAAGAAGAGAAGGTCAAGACCCTGGCCCTGTCGTCGATCGACAAGGACTACATGCTGCGCCTCAAGCGCAAGGGCTTCTCTGACCAGCGCCTGGCCAAGCTGTTGGGTATCACCGACAAGAACCTGCGCCGTCACCGCCACAAGCTGGAAGTGTTCCCGGTGTACAAGCGCGTCGACACCTGCGCTGCCGAATTCGCTACCGACACCGCCTACCTGTACTCCACCTATGAGGAAGAGTGCGAGGCCAACCCGTCGACCCGCGACAAGATCATGATCCTGGGTGGCGGCCCTAACCGTATCGGCCAGGGTATCGAGTTCGACTACTGCTGCGTACACGCCGCACTGGCGCTGCGTGAAGACGGTTACGAGACCATCATGGTCAACTGCAACCCGGAAACCGTCTCCACCGACTACGACACTTCCGACCGCCTGTACTTCGAGCCGCTGACCCTGGAAGACGTGCTGGAAGTGTGCCGCGTCGAGAAGCCGAAAGGCGTGATTGTCCACTACGGTGGCCAGACCCCGCTGAAACTGGCCCGCGCCCTGGAAGAAGCTGGCGTACCGATCATCGGTACCAGCCCGGATGCCATCGACCGCGCTGAAGACCGCGAGCGCTTCCAGCAGATGGTTCAGCGCCTGAGCCTGCTGCAGCCGCCAAACGCCACCGTGCGCAGCGAAGAAGAAGCCATCAGCGCTGCTGGCGGCATCGGCTATCCGCTGGTAGTGCGCCCGTCCTACGTACTGGGCGGCCGTGCCATGGAAATCGTCTACGAGCTGGACGAGCTCAAGCGCTACCTGCGCGAAGCTGTGCAGGTGTCCAACGACAGCCCGGTACTGCTCGACCACTTCCTCAACTGCGCCATCGAGATGGACGTGGATGCGGTGTGCGACGGCACCGATGTGGTGATCGGCGCCATCATGCAGCACATCGAGCAGGCCGGCGTTCACTCCGGCGACTCGGCATGCTCCCTGCCACCGTACTCGCTGAGCAAGGAAGTGCAGGACGAAGTCCGCGTACAGGTCAAGAAAATGGCCCTGGAGCTGGGCGTGGTCGGCCTGATGAACGTGCAACTGGCCCTGCAGGGCGACAAGATCTACGTGATTGAAGTCAACCCGCGCGCCTCGCGTACCGTGCCGTTCGTCTCCAAGTGCATCGGCACCTCCCTGGCGATGATCGCGGCCCGCGTCATGGCCGGCAAAACCCTGAAAGAGCTGGGCTTCACCCAGGAAATCATCCCGAACTTCTACAGCGTCAAGGAAGCCGTCTTCCCGTTCGCCAAGTTCCCGGGGGTTGACCCGATCCTCGGCCCTGAGATGAAATCGACCGGTGAAGTCATGGGTGTCGGTGACAGCTTCGGTGAAGCCTTCGCCAAGGCCCAGATGGGTGCCAGCGAAGTACTGCCGACCGGCGGTACCGCATTCATCAGCGTGCGTGACGACGACAAGCCGCAAGTGGCTGGCGTTGCCCGCGACCTGATCGCCCTGGGCTTCGAAGTGGTTGCAACTGCCGGCACTGCCAAGGTTATCGAAGCGGCTGGCCTGAAAGTGCGCCGTGTGAACAAGGTGACCGAAGGTCGCCCGCACGTGGTCGACATGATCAAGAACGACGAAGTGTCGCTGATCATCAACACCACCGAAGGCCGCCAGTCGATCGCCGATTCCTACTCGATTCGTCGCAATGCGCTGCAGCACAAGATTTACTGCACCACTACCATTGCGGCCGGTGAAGCCATCTGCGAGGCGCTGAAATTCGGTCCGGAAAAGACCGTTCGTCGTCTGCAGGATCTGCATGCAGGACTGAAAGCATGAGCATTACCAAGTACCCGATGACCGTCCAGGGCGCTCGCGCCCTGGAAGAGGAGCACCTGTTCCTGAGCAAGACCGAGCGCCCGCGCCTGAGCCAGGCCATCGGCGAAGCACGTGAACTGGGCGACCTCAAGGAAAACGCCGAATACCATGCCGCCCGTGAAGAGCAGGGCATGGTCGAGGCACGTATCCGCGATATCGAAGGCCGCCTGCAGAACTCGGTGGTGATCGACGTGACTACCATCCCTCACACCGGCAAGGTGATTTTCGGTACCACCGTGGTACTGGCCAACACCGAAACCGATGAAGAGGTGTCCTACCAGATCGTCGGCGAGGATGAAGCCGACGTTAAACAGGGCAAGCTCTCGAGCGGAGCGCCGATTGCCCGTGCCATCATCGGCAAGGAAGAAGGTGATACTGTCGTCGTCAAGACGCCTAGCGGCACGGTCGAGTACGAGATTGTCGAAGTCAAGCACATCTGACCGGCGCCTGCGGGCGCCATCCCTCGAGGGGATCCTATGGCAGCTGGCCCAGGTTTTCTGGGTCGGTGGCTTGTGGGTGTTTCACGTGGGGTTGGTGCCCGCGCTCAAGGTCAGTGGCCTGGCGCCGCTGCTGGTGCAGGATATCGCCGGGCAGATCGACCGCTGGTTGATCGGTGTGGCGCTGCTTGGCTTGTTGACCCAGCTGGCGGTGCTGGCAAGGGTGGACGGCCTGTCGGCCTGGTGGCAGCAGTTCCGTGGCCAGATGCTGTTGCTCGGCTTCGGTGCCTGCGTGGGGTATTACACCTTGCGCTACGGTATTTCCGTTGGCGAGCGCTGGCAGCTGCTCTGTTTCCTGGTGCTGGGCTTTTCCGGCATCGTGCTGGTGGCCCAGCCGGTTCCGGTCAAGGTGCGCCGCTAAGCGGCTCGAGATCGCTGGGGCCGCTTCGCGGCCCATCGCCGGCAAGCCGGCTCCCACACCGACCGCATCGAATTCAGGCCATGCGCCGTACCTGTGGGAGCTGGCTTGCCAGCGATGGGCTGCGCAGCAGCCCCTTTGCCGTTACTTGTAACGGTGGATATTGGACAGCTGCTTGTTCGGCTGTGGGTTCTTGCGGTAGATCAGCGCTTTCTTGCCGATGGTCTGCACCAGTTCGGCACGGCCGGCCTTGCACAGTTCGGCAATGGTCTCGGCGCGCTCTTCGCGGTCTTCCGAGCGAATTTCGACCTTGATCAGCTCATGGTCGACCAAGGCGCGCTCCAGTTCGGCGATGACGCCTTCATTCAAACCGTTGCCAGCGACGATCAGGACCGGCTTCAGGTCATGACCAATGGACTTGTATTGCTTCTTCTGCTCGTTATTGAGCGGCATAATCTGACCCTTTCCGTCTGATTCTGTAAAATTGACCGGCATTTTACCCGAGGGCCACCGGCTCCGCCCAGTCAATCACGACGCATATCATCGAGGTGCCCCGTGGTACAACGTTCCAAAAGCAGCGCAAACTGGCTGCGAGAGCATTTCAACGATCCTTTTGTGAAACAGGCACAAAAGGACGGCTACCGCTCGCGTGCGAGCTACAAACTGCTGGAGATCCAGGAAAAGGACCGGCTGATCCGCCCAGGTATGAGCGTGATCGATCTCGGCGCTGCTCCTGGTGGCTGGTCGCAGGTGACCAGTCGTCTGATTGGTGGCCAGGGCCGCCTGATCGCGTCCGACATCCTGGAGATGGACTCGATCCCTGATGTGACCTTCATCCAGGGCGATTTCACCCAGGATGAAGTGCTGCAGCGCATTCTCGAGGCCGTCGGCGATTCGCACGTAGACCTTGTGATTTCCGACATGGCCCCCAATATGAGTGGTACGCCTGCGGTGGACATGCCGCGTGCCATGTTCCTCTGCGAGCTGGCCCTCGATCTGGCAACCCGCGTGCTAAAGCCCGGCGGCGATTTCCTGATCAAGATTTTCCAGGGCGAAGGTTTTGACGTGTACCTCAAGGACGTGCGCAGCAAGTTCGACAAGGTGCAGATGCGCAAGCCGTCGTCGTCGCGTGACCGTTCCCGCGAGCAGTACCTGCTGGGCAGGGGTTTCAAAGGGGCATGAAAGGCGTGAAGCGTGGTGGCCGATAGTTATTTCCAATCGGCCGCCGCGTCAGGATCGTCCGAACTTCGTGTAGTCTAGCTTTCACAAAGGGTTACAGACGGTGCCTGCGGCTGCGTAGGTAATGTAGTAAGTTAGGGCGATGAATATCATGCGAGGAACGGCTGCGTCGTGCGCCGACCTCAGAGGGTAGCGAATTGAACGACATGGCAAAGAATCTGATCCTGTGGTTGATCATCGCAGCTGTCCTGGTGACAGTGATGAACAACTTCTCCAGCCCTAACGAGCCGCAGACCCTCAACTATTCCGACTTCATCCAGCAGGTCAAGGATGGCAAGGTCGAGCGTGTGACCGTCGACGGCTACATCATCACCGGCAAGCGCGCCGATGGCGACAATTTCAAGACCGTGCGTCCGGCCATTACCGACAACGGCCTGATTGGCGACCTGGTCGACAATCACGTCATCATCGAAGGCAAGCAGCCTGAGCAGCAGAGCATCTGGACACAGCTGCTGGTAGCGAGCTTCCCGATCCTGGTGATCATCGCCGTGTTCATGTTCTTCATGCGCCAGATGCAGGGCGGAGCGGGGGGCAAGGGCGGGCCGATGAGTTTCGGCAAGAGCAAGGCGCGCCTGTTGTCTGAAGACCAGGTCAAGACTACCCTGGCCGACGTTGCAGGTTGCGACGAAGCCAAGGAAGAAGTCGGCGAGCTGGTCGAGTTCCTGCGCGACCCGGGCAAGTTCCAGCGCCTGGGCGGCCGTATCCCGCGTGGCGTGCTGATGGTCGGCCCGCCCGGTACCGGTAAGACCTTGCTAGCCAAGGCCATCGCCGGCGAGGCGAAGGTGCCTTTCTTCACCATTTCCGGTTCGGACTTCGTGGAAATGTTCGTCGGTGTCGGTGCCAGCCGTGTGCGCGACATGTTCGAACAGGCCAAGAAGCACGCCCCGTGCATCATCTTCATCGACGAGATCGACGCCGTTGGTCGCCACCGTGGCGCTGGCATGGGTGGTGGTCACGACGAGCGTGAGCAAACCCTCAACCAGTTGCTGGTGGAGATGGACGGCTTCGAGATGAACGATGGCATCATCGTCATCGCCGCTACCAACCGTCCGGACGTGCTCGACCCGGCGCTGCTGCGCCCCGGCCGCTTCGACCGTCAGGTGGTGGTGGGCCTGCCGGACATTCGTGGTCGCGAACAGATCCTCAAGGTACACATGCGCAAGGTGCCGGTCGGCGAGAACGTCAACCCGGCGGTCATTGCCCGTGGTACCCCTGGCTTCTCCGGTGCGGACCTGGCCAACCTGGTCAACGAGGCCTCGCTGTTTGCCGCGCGCGCCAACAAGCGCCTGGTCGAAATGAAAGAGTTCGAACTGGCCAAGGACAAGATCATGATGGGCGCCGAGCGCAAGACCATGGTCATGTCCGAGAAAGAAAAGCAGAACACTGCCTACCACGAGGCTGGCCACGCCATTGTCGGTCGCCTGGTGCCTGAGCACGATCCGGTCTACAAGGTTTCGATCATTCCGCGTGGCCGTGCCCTGGGCGTGACCATGTTCCTGCCGGAAGAAGACCGCTACAGCCTGTCCAAGCGCGCACTGATCAGCCAGATCTGCTCGCTGTACGGGGGCCGTATTGCCGAGGAAATGACCTTGGGCTTCGACGGCGTCACTACCGGTGCGTCCAACGACATCATGCGTGCCAGCCAGATCGCCCGCAACATGGTGACCAAGTGGGGCCTTTCCGAGAAACTCGGGCCGCTGATGTACGCCGAGGAAGAAGGCGAGGTGTTCCTGGGTCGCAGTGCTGCGAGCCAGCACGCCAGCGTTTCCGGCGAAACTGCCAAGCTGATCGACTCGGAAGTGCGCAGCATCATCGACCAGTGCTACGCCACGGCCAAGCAGCTGCTCACCGACAACCGTGACAAGCTCGATGCCATGGCCGAAGCGCTGATGAAGTACGAGACCATCGACGCCGAGCAGATTGACGATATCATGGCTGGCCGTACCCCCCGCGAACCGCGCGACTGGGATGATGACTCGGCTTCGGGCAAACCAGCTGCCCAGGGTGATCGCCCGGAATCGCCGATCGGCGGTCCAGCGGCTCAACACTAAGGGCATCTATGAGCTCAGTGCAGTACCCGACCCGGTTGCCTTGCGGCAACCGGGTTCTTGATTTGTCGCGTACCCATGTCATGGGTATTCTCAATATCACCCCTGATTCCTTCTCTGATGGCGGGCGCTTCAACCAGCGCGACGAGGCGTTGCGTCATGCCGAAGCGATGGTTGCCGCAGGTGCCACGCTGATCGACATCGGCGGAGAGTCCACGCGGCCGGGTGCGCGCGCGGTATCGGTGACCGAGGAGCTGGAGCGGGTGGCCCCCATGGTCGAGGCGATCAACAACCGACTCGACGTGGTCATCTCGGTCGATACCTCCACGCCAGCCGTCATGCGTGAATCGGCGCGCCTCGGTGCAGGGTTGATCAACGACGTGCGTGCTCTGGAGCGCGATGGCGCCCTGGACGCAGCCGCGGATACCGGCCTGCCGGTGTGCCTCATGCACATGCGTGGCGAGCCGGGTAACATGCAGGACGACCCGCATTACGAAGATGTGACCGCCGACGTTACGCGCTACCTTGAACAGCGAATGGTCGCCTGCGCCGCGGCGGGCATCGACGCAAACAGAATCATCCTTGATCCGGGCTTTGGTTTCGCCAAGACACTGGCGCACAATCTGAGCCTGTTCAAGCACATGGAAGCGCTCTATCGCCTTGGGCGCCCGCTGCTGGTGGGTGTTTCACGCAAGAGCATGATCGGCCTGACGCTGGAACGTCCGGTTGGCGAGCGGTTGTATGGCAGCCTTGCGCTGGCGGCGTTGGCCATGACCAAGGGGGCGAGCATCCTTCGTGTCCATGACGTGGCAGAAACCGTTGATGTGGTGCGCATGATCGCTGCGGTGCAAAACGCCGAATAAGAACATTGGAGTCCCTATGAGCAGAAAATACTTTGGTACCGACGGCATTCGTGGCCGCGTCGGCGAATACCCGATCACGCCTGACTTCATGCTGAAGCTTGGCTGGGCGGCCGGCATGGCCTTCCGCAAGCAAGGCCACTGCCGAGTGCTGGTTGGCAAGGACACGCGTATCTCCGGCTACATGTTCGAGTCCGCACTCGAAGCCGGCCTGTCCGCGGCAGGTGCCGATGTGATGCTGCTCGGGCCGATGCCTACGCCGGCCATCGCCTACCTGACGCGTACCTTCCACGCCGAAGCCGGCATCGTCATCAGCGCCTCGCACAACCCGCACGATGACAATGGCATCAAGTTCTTCTCGGGCCAAGGGACCAAGCTACCGGACGAAGTCGAGTTGATGATCGAGGAATTGCTCGATCAGCCGATGACCGTTGTCGAGTCGGGCAAGCTGGGCAAGGTTTCGCGCATCAACGATGCAGCCGGCCGCTACATCGAGTTCTGCAAGAGCAGTGTGCCGACCAGCACCAGCTTCGACGGCCTCAAGCTGGTTGTCGATTGCGCCCACGGTGCCACCTACAAGGTCGCGCCAAGCGTTTTCCGCGAGCTGGGTGCCGAAGTGACCGTGCTGCATGCCCAGCCAGACGGCCTGAACATCAACGAAGGCTGTGGCTCGACTCACATCGAATCGCTGCAGGCTGCCGTGCTGGTCGGTCATGCCGACCTGGGCATCGCCTTCGACGGTGATGGCGACCGCGTGCTGATGGTCGACCACACCGGCGCCATCGTTGATGGTGACGAACTGCTGTTCATCATTGCTCGCGACCTGCAGGAGCGTGGAAAGCTGCAGGGCGGGGTGGTGGGCACGCTGATGAGCAACCTGGGCCTGGAGCTTGCGCTGAAGGAACTGGATGTTCCGTTCGTGCGGGCGAAGGTCGGTGACCGTTACGTCATGGCAGAGCTGCTGGAGCGTGAGTGGCTGGTCGGTGGCGAAAACTCCGGGCACGTCGTTTGCTGCAACCACACCACCACCGGTGATGCGATCATCGCAGCGCTGCAGGTATTGATGGCACTCAAGCGCCGTGGCGAAACTCTGGCGCAGGCTCGTCAGGCCCTGCGCAAGTGCCCGCAGGTGCTTATCAACGTGCGCTATGGCGCCAGCAAGGTCGACCCGCTGGAGCACCCGGCGGTCAAGGAGGCCAGCGCCAAGGTGACCGAGGCTTTGGCAGGCCGCGGCCGCGTGCTGCTGCGAAAATCCGGTACCGAGCCGTTGGTGCGGGTGATGGTCGAGGGCGAGGACGAAAGCCAGGTGCGTGCGCACGCAGAAGCGTTGGCCAAACTGGTCGGCGAAGTTTGTGTCTGAAGGCGCTTGCCAGCGCAGATAGGGTTGGGTACTATCTGCGCCCACTTTGACCGACGAGGTAAAGCATGCGTCGCCCTATGGTAGCTGGTAACTGGAAGATGCACGGTACCCGCGCTAGCGTCGCTGAGCTGACCGAAGGCTTGAGAAATCTGGCCTTGCCGAGCGGAGTGGAAGTCGTTGTATTTCCACCGGCCTTGTTCATCAATCAAGTGATCGATGGCCTGGCAGGTAAGGAAATTACTGTCGGCGCACAGAATTCTGCAGTACAACCCGAACAGGGTGCGCTGACCGGAGAAGTTGCTCCGGAACAGCTGGTTGAAGCAGGCTGCAAGTTGGTGTTGATTGGTCATTCGGAGCGTCGCCAGATCATTGGTGAAACCGACGAAGTGCTCAATCGCAAGTTTGCAGCGGCCCAGGCCAAAGGTTTGAAGCCAGTGCTTTGCATCGGGGAAACCCTTGAAGAGCGTGAGGCTGGCAAAACGCTCGAAGTTGTCGGGCGTCAACTAAGCAGTATCATCGAGGCATTCGGTGTTAAGGCTTTTGCCAATGCAGTAATTGCCTATGAGCCTGTATGGGCCATCGGTACCGGCCTTACGGCCACGCCACAGCAGGCCCAGGATGTGCACGCAGCCATCCGTAGCCAGTTGGCGGCAAAAGATGCTGAAGTGGCTGCGAAGGTGCAGTTGCTCTACGGCGGCAGCGTGAAGGCGGCCAATGCGGCCGAACTGTTCGGCATGCCGGATATCGATGGGGGGCTCATTGGTGGAGCTTCCCTGAACGCAGACGAATTCGGTGCAATTTGTCGCGCCGCAGGAAACTGAACAAATGCTGGAAACAGTCATCGTTGTTTTTCATCTGTTGGCAGCGCTGTCGCTTGTAGTGCTGGTTCTGTTGCAACAGGGTAAAGGTGCGGAAGCAGGTGCATCTTTCGGCGCGGGTGCTTCAAATACCGTGTTCGGGAGCCAGGGTTCTGCAACGTTTCTGAGTAAATTAACTGCTATACTCGCTGCCACTTTCTTTTTGACAGCACTTGGGTTAGGATACTTCGCGAAGCAACAAGCTCACCAGCTTAGCCAAGCAGGTCTTCCAGATCCAGCAGTGCTAGAAGTGAAAGAGCCGCAGAAACCGGCAGTTAATGATGATGTACCGGTGCTCCAGCAGCAGAAGAGCGAAACCACTCCTAACACGGGTGATGTACCTCCTCCGGCACAAGAGCAGAAGTAACGGGTTTCAAGTAGTAGTATTGCCGAGGTGGTGGAATTGGTAGACACGCAACCTTGAGGTGGTTGTGCCCATAGGGTGTAGGGGTTCGAGTCCCCTTCTCGGTACCAATTAAAGCTTGAGAGCCCGCTTTAGCGGGCTTTCTTGCAGGTGAAGGTTCGGATTTGACCCTCAAGAGGGTTCGGTCTTATACTTTTGCCCCAGCTTTGTCGCGGGGTGGAGCAGCTTGGTAGCTCGTCGGGCTCATAACCCGAAGGTCGTTGGTTCAAATCCAGCCCCCGCAACCAGCTTCAGCGGAGCCCCTTTTCAGGGGCTTTTTGCTAACCGAACAGTTTTCGGCGTCGTTGTCCAACGGCGCTTTCAGGGATGGGCGCTTCGCCCATTTTTTATTTGCACAGCATGCACGAGGGGGTTCAGGTGTCGAGCAAGCTAGAACAGTTGCAGGCCTTGTTGGCCCCGGTTGTCGAGGGTCTGGGCTATCAATGCTGGGGGATCGAATACGTTTCCCAGGGTAAGCATTCGGTACTGCGCATCTACATCGACAAGGAAGGCGGCATCCTGGTGGACGACTGCGAAGCGGTCAGCCGTCAGGCCAGCGCAATTCTCGATGTGGAAGATCCGATCAGCAGTGAATACACCCTCGAGGTGTCTTCTCCAGGCATGGATCGCCCACTGTTCACTCTGGAACAGTTTGCCTCGCATGCCGGCGAACAAGTGAAGATCAAGCTGCGCTCACCCTTCGAGGGTCGTCGTAACTTCCAGGGCCTTCTCCGCGGTGTGGAGGAGCAGGATGTGGTGGTCCAGGTGGACAATCAAGAATTCCTGTTGCCGATCGACTCGATCGACAAGGCCAATATTATTCCCAGTTTTGACTGAGACGTGCCGGGCCCGGCGGACTATCCGGGCCCAATGGCTTGCGCAAGGCGAGGCGTACGATGAGCAAAGAAGTACTGCTGGTTGTTGAATCGGTATCCAACGAAAAAGGTGTACCGCCCGGCGTCATTTTCGAAGCGCTGGAAGTGGCACTGGCCACTGCAACCAAAAAACGTTTTGAAGACGAAGTCGACCTGCGTGTGGAAATCAACCGCCACACCGGTAGCTACGAGACCTTCCGTCGCTGGACCGTGGTCGACGAAGCCGATCTTGATGATCCGGCGATCGAGACCTGGTTGAGCAAGATTCACGAAACCCACCCTGAAGCCAAGGTTGGTGACGTGATCGAAGAGAAGATCGAGTCCATCGAATTCGGTCGTATTGCCGCCCAGACCGCCAAGCAGGTCATCGTGCAGAAGGTCCGTGAGGCCGAGCGTGCCCAGGTGGTCGATGCCTACCGCGAGCGCGTTGGCGAGATCATCTCCGGTACCGTCAAAAAGGTTACCCGCGACAACGTCATCGTTGACCTGGGCAACAACGCCGAGGCCCTGCTGGCCCGCGAAGACATCATTCCGCGCGAGACCTTCCGTGTTGGCGTGCGCCTGCGTGCGCTGCTCAAGGAAATTCGCACCGAGAACCGTGGCCCACAGCTGATCCTGTCGCGCACCGCGCCACAGATGCTGATCGAGCTTTTCCGCATCGAAGTGCCGGAAATTGCCGAGGGCCTCATCGAAGTCATGGCTGCATCCCGTGATCCGGGTTCGCGAGCCAAGATCGCCGTCCGCTCCAAGGACAAGCGCATCGACCCGCAAGGCGCCTGTATCGGCATGCGTGGTTCGCGCGTCCAGGCCGTATCCGGGGAGTTGGGTGGTGAGCGTGTGGATATCGTCCTGTGGGACGATAACCCGGCGCAGTTCGTCATCAACGCCATGTCGCCGGCTGAAGTCGCGGCGATCATCGTTGATGAAGATGCCCATGCCATGGACATCGCCGTTGCCGAGGACAACCTGGCCCAGGCCATTGGTCGTGGCGGTCAGAACGTTCGCCTGGCCAGTCAGCTGACCGGCTGGACCCTGAACGTGATGACCGAGAAGGACATCCAGGCCAAGCAGCAGGCCGAAACCGGTGACATCCTGCGCAATTTCATCGATGAACTGGAAGTCGACGAGGAGCTGGCCCAAGTGCTGGTCGACGAAGGCTTCACCAGCCTCGAAGAAATTGCCTACGTACCGTTGGAAGAAATGCTCAACATCGATGGCTTTGACGAAGATATCGTCAACGAGCTCCGCGCTCGAGCCAAGGACCGTTTGTTGACCAAGGCCATCGCTACCGAAGAAAAACTGGCAGACGCCCATCCGGCTGACGACCTGCTCTCCCTCGAGGGTATGGACAAGGACCTGGCGGCGGAACTGGCGGTGCGCGGCGTGGTTAACCGCGAAGACCTGGCCGAGCAGTCGATCGACGATCTGCTCGACATCGACGGCATCGACGAAGAGCGTGCCGGCAAGTTGATCATGGCCGCCCGAGCCCACTGGTTCGAGTAATTAGGCGCGGCCTGAGGAGAGAAGTGCATGACGCAAGTCACGGTGAAAGAACTGGCCCAAGAGGTCGAGGCACCGGTAGAGCGCCTGCTGCAGCAGATGCGTGAGGCAGGTCTGCCGCACACCGACGCCGGTCAGGTAGTGACCGACAATGAGAAGCAGACCTTGCTGACTCATTTGAAGAGCAGCCACAAGAGCAAGGCGGAAGAGCCTCGCAAGATTACCTTGCAGCGCAAAACCACCAGCACCCTGCGTGTCGCCGGTAGCAAGAGCATCAGCGTAGAAGTACGCAAGAAGAAAGTATTCGTGCAGCGCAGCCCGGAAGAAATCCAGGCTGAGCAGAAGCGTGAGCTGGAAGAGCGCCGCGCGGCTGAAAACGCCGCTCGCGAGAAGGTCGAGGCCGAAGTTCGCCAGCGCAACGAAGAGCAGGCTCGCCGTCAGGCCGCCGAAACCGCTGCTGCAGCCCCTGCGCCTGCCGCCAAGCCAGAGGCGGCACCTGCCGCTGCCCCGGCCCCGGTAGTTGCCGACGCCCCGGCGTCCGAAGACGCCGCAGCCCGTGCTGCCGAGCGCAAGAAGGACGAAGCTCGTCGCAACGAAGGCCGCACCCGTGACGAAGACCGTCGTGGTGGCGAGCGTCGTGGCGAGGCCCCGCGCGTGTCGATCAAGGTCAAGGTCAAGGAGAAGGAAAAGGCTCCTACTCCTCGTGCCGCGCCGCGCACCACCGATGAAGAGAGCGATGGCGTACGCCGTGGCCGCGGTGGCAAGAGCAAGCTGAAGAAGCGCAACCAGCACGGCTTCCAGAACCCGACCGGTCCAGTCATCCGTGACGTGACCATCGGCGAGACCATCACCGTCTCGGAACTGGCCCAACAGATGTCGGTCAAGGCCGCTGAAGTGGTCAAGTTCATGTTCAAGCTGGGTACCCCGGTCACCATCAACCAGGTGCTCGACCAGGAAACCGCTCAGCTGGTCGCCGAAGAACTGGGCCACAAAGTGACCCTGGTCAGCGATACCGCCCTGGAAGACTCCCTGGCCGAATCGCTGAAGTTCGAAGGTGAAGTCGAATCGCGTGCGCCGGTCGTTACCGTCATGGGTCACGTTGACCACGGTAAGACCTCGCTGCTCGACTACATCCGTCGTGCCAAGGTTGCCGCTGGCGAAGCCGGTGGTATTACCCAGCACATCGGTGCCTACCACGTGGAAACCGACCGCGGCATGGTCACCTTCCTCGATACCCCAGGCCACGCTGCGTTCACCGCAATGCGTGCCCGTGGTGCCAAGGCTACCGACATCGTCATCCTGGTGGTGGCGGCGGACGACGGCGTGATGCCGCAAACCCGCGAAGCCGTTCAGCATGCCAAGGCAGCTGGCGTTCCGCTGGTGGTTGCAGTGAACAAGATCGACAAGCCGGGTGCCGATATCGATCGCATCCGCAACGAGCTTGCTGTCGAAGGCGTGACCTCCGAGGACTGGGGTGGTGATACTCCGTTCGTCAAGGTTTCGGCCAAGATGGGTACCGGCGTCGACGAACTGCTCGAGGCTGTACTGCTGCAGGCCGAGATCCTGGAACTGACCGCTACCCCGACCGCTCCAGGTCGTGGTGTGGTTGTCGAATCTCGCCTGGACAAGGGCCGTGGCCCGGTGGCGACCATCCTGGTTCAGGACGGTACCCTGCGTCAGGGCGACATGGTCCTGTGCGGATCCAACTATGGCCGCGTGCGCGCCATGCTCGACGAGAACGGCAAGCCTGTGAAGGAAGCCGGCCCTTCGATCCCGGTCGAAATCCTCGGCCTGGACGGTACCCCGGAAGCCGGTGACGAGCTGTCCGTGGTTGCCGACGAGAAGAAGGCCCGTGAAGTTGCCCTGTTCCGTCAAGGCAAGTACCGCGAGGTCAAGCTGGCCCGTGCTCACGCCGGCAAGCTGGAAAACATCTTCGAGACCATGGGTCAGGAAGAGAAGAAGACCCTCAACATCGTCCTCAAGACCGACGTGCGTGGTTCCCTGGAAGCACTGCAGGGTTCGCTGTCGGGCCTGGGCAACGACGAAGTTCAGGTGCGCGTGATCGGTGGCGGCGTCGGTGGTATCACCGAAAGCGACGCCAACCTGGCGCTGGCTTCGAATGCAGTACTGTTCGGCTTCAACGTGCGTGCCGATGCCGGCGCGCGCAAGATCGTCGAGCAGGAAGGTCTGGATATGCGTTACTACAACGTGATCTACGACATCATCGAAGACGTCAAGAAGGCCCTGACCGGCATGCTCGGCAGCGATGTTCGCGAGAACATCCTGGGTGTCGCCGAAGTACGTGACGTGTTCCGTTCGCCGAAGTTCGGCGCCATCGCTGGCTGTATGGTCATCGAGGGTACCGTGTACCGCAACCGTCCGATCCGCGTACTGCGCGAAGACGTTGTGATCTTCGAAGGCGAGCTGGAGTCGCTGCGTCGCTTCAAGGACGACGCCTCCGAAGTACGTAACGGCATGGAGTGCGGTATTGGCGTGAAGAGCTACAACGACGTCAAGGTCGGCGACAAGATCGAAGTCTTCGAGAAAGTCCAGGTTGCTCGTACCCTTTAAGGGTGAGCAGGGCGCCAGCCCCCGCCGCAGGGCGGTGGGCAGCGCCTCAGTAGGTAGCGCCCGGTCAGGCTTCAGCCTGACCGGGCGTTTGCCGCTTTAAGTTACAGGTAGCAAGAATGGCAAAAGAATATAGCCGTACCCAACGCATCGGCGACCAGATGCAGCGCGAGCTGTCGGAGCTGATCCGCCGTGAAGTCAAAGACCCGCGCGTCGGCCTGGTGACCATCACTGCCGTCGATGTCAGCCGTGATCTTGGCCACGCCAAGGTGTTCATCACCGTGATGGGCCAGGACGGCGCCGACGCCGTACCGCAGACCCTCAAGGCCCTGACCAGCGCCGCGAGCTTCCTGCGCCTGCACCTGGGCCGTGTGATGCAACTGCGCAGCGTGCCGCAACTGCACTTCCACTTCGACGAAAGCGTCAGCCGTGGTGCCCACCTGTCGGCACTGATCGAGCGCGCGGTCGCCGAAGACCGTCTGCACAAGGATGCCGACAAGCTGGACGCCGAGGAGTAAGCGGTGGCCCAGGTCAAACGTATCCGCCGCAACGTCAGCGGCATCATCCTGCTCGACAAGCCGCTGGGCTTCACCTCCAACGCCGCCCTGCAAAAGGTGCGCTGGCTGCTCAATGCGGAAAAGGCCGGTCACACCGGCAGCCTCGATCCGCTGGCAACCGGCGTGCTGCCGCTGTGCTTTGGCGAAGCGACCAAGTTTTCGCAGTACCTGCTCGATTCCGACAAGGGCTACGAAACGGTCATGCAGATGGGGCAGACTACCAACACCGGCGATGCCGAAGGTGAAGTGCTGCAGACCCGTGAGGTGACCGTTGGTCGCGCCGACATCGAGGCCCTGCTGCCGCGTTTTCGTGGCCAGATCAGCCAGATACCGCCGATGTACTCGGCGCTCAAGCGTGATGGCCAGCCGCTTTACAAGCTGGCACGTGCAGGAGAGGTAGTGGAGCGCGAGGCGCGTTCTGTTACTATTGGCCGCTTGGAGTTGCTCGAGTGCGAAGGCACCCGTGCAAGGCTGAGCGTAGGATGCAGCAAAGGCACCTATATCCGCACCCTGGTGGAGGATATCGGTGAGGCCCTTGGCTGTGGCGCCTATGTCGCCGAGCTGCGCAGGACCCAGGCCGGGCCTTTCGCGCTGGCACAGACGGTCACCCTCGAGGAACTCGAACAGGCCCACGCCGAAGGTGGCAACGAAGCGCTCGACCGCTTCCTGATGCCTTCGGACAGCGGCCTGCAGGACTGGCCACTGGTGTGCCTGTCCGAGCACAGTGCGTTTTACTGGCTGCATGGGCAGGCGGTACGCGCGCCGGACGCGCCGCAATTTGGCATGGTCCGGGTACAGGATCACAATGCGCGCTTCATCGGTATCGGTGAAGTGAGCGAAGACGGGCGCATTGCGCCGCGTCGGCTGATTCGGTCGGAATGACCGAAACCGCGGGGTCGGGCAATTGCCAGGCCCCACGGCACCAAGGGTGGCTGTCAGTAGGCACGGTCACACCTTTTTTATTAATACAGGGATTTGTCCCTGGCCTATTGGACCCCGCATGCGGGATCCGTTATCAGGAGAAGCCAAATGGCCCTCAGCGTTGAAGAAAAAGCTCAGATCGTTGCCGAATACCAGCAAGCCGCCGGCGATACCGGTAGCCCGGAAGTGCAGGTTGCTCTGCTGACCGCCAACATCAACAAGCTGCAAGGCCACTTCAAGGCCAACGATAAAGACCACCACTCCCGTCGTGGTCTGATCCGTATGGTCAACCAGCGTCGTAAGCTGCTGGACTACCTGAAGGGCAAAGACACCACTCGTTACAGCGCCCTGATCGGTCGCCTGGGTCTGCGTCGCTAATAGCGGCCTGGCCAGTGGTGTGCATGGCGTGTCGCAGGCTTCGGCAGGGCTGTTTTGCAGTGCTGCCGTTGGACACGCCACGCGTATCTCCGAGGTTGGCAGCCTGGCAATGCTGAGCGGATTTTCCGCTTGGTGCCAGGCTCCCAGCCTCGTGTTGTATCTGGACGGTCAATGGGGCCGATTCCCCGTTCTGCCCAAGAATTCGCAAGAAACCAGTTCCCCCAGAGCCACTGAAAAAGGTAGGAAACCGTGAACCCGGTAATCAAGACATTCCAGTTCGGTCAGTCGACCGTTACTCTCGAAACGGGCCGTATTGCCCGTCAGGCAACCGGCGCCGTGCTGGTTACCGTCGACAACGACGTCACCGTGCTGGTGACCGTGGTCGGTGCCAAACAGGCCGATCCAGGCAAGGGCTTCTTCCCGCTGTCGGTCCACTACCAGGAAAAGACCTACGCCGCCGGCAAGATCCCGGGTGGCTTCTTCAAGCGTGAAGGCCGTCCTTCCGAGAAAGAGACCCTGACCTCGCGCCTGATCGACCGTCCGATCCGTCCGCTGTTCCCGGAAGGCTTCATGAACGAAGTGCAGGTTGTCTGCACCGTGGTTTCCACCAGCAAGAAGACCGACCCGGACATCGCTGCGATGATCGGTACCTCGGCCGCCCTGGCCATCTCCGGCATTCCTTTCGAAGGCCCGATCGGCGCCGCTCGCGTTGCCTTCCACGAAAGCACCGGCTACCTGCTGAACCCGACCTACGAGCAACTGGCTGCCTCGAGCCTGGACATGGTCGTTGCCGGTACCGAATCGGCTGTACTGATGGTTGAGTCGGAAGCCAAAGAGCTGACCGAAGACCAGATGCTGGGCGCCGTGCTGTTCGCCCACGACGAATTCCAGGCCGTGATCCAGGCCGTCAAGGAACTGGCTGCCGAAGCCGGCAAGCCGACCTGGGACTGGCAGCCAGCCCCGGCCAACGTCGAGCTGATGAACCTGGTACGCGCCGAGTTCGGCGAAGCCGTTTCGCAGGCCTACACCATCACCCAGAAGGCTGACCGCTACAATCGCCTGGGCCAGCTGCGCGACGAGGCTGTTGCCCGTCTGAGCAACGAAGAGACCGGCCCGTCCGCCGGCGCCATCAAGGAAATCTTCGGCGAGCTGGAATACCGCACCGTCCGTGAGAACATCGTCAACGGCAAACCGCGTATCGACGGCCGTGACACCCGCACCGTGCGCCCGCTGAACATCGAAGTCGGCGTCTTGCCAAAGACTCACGGTTCGGCGCTGTTCACCCGTGGCGAAACCCAGGCCCTGGTCGTTGCGACCCTGGGTACTGCCCGTGACGCCCAGCTGCTGGACACCCTGGAAGGCGAGAAAAAAGACCCGTTCATGCTGCACTACAACTTCCCGCCATTCTCGGTGGGTGAGTGCGGTCGCATGGGCGGCGCTGGCCGTCGTGAAATCGGCCACGGCCGCCTGGCCCGTCGTGGCGTGCAGGCCATGCTGCCGAGCGACAGCGAGTTCCCGTACACCATCCGCGTGGTATCGGAAATCACCGAATCCAATGGTTCCAGCTCCATGGCTTCGGTCTGTGGTGCTTCCCTGGCCCTGATGGACGCTGGTGTACCGATGAAGGCACCGGTTGCCGGTATCGCCATGGGCCTGGTCAAGGAAGGTGACAAGTTCGCCGTCCTGACCGACATCCTGGGTGACGAAGACCACCTGGGCGACATGGACTTCAAGGTAGCCGGTACCGCCAAGGGTGTTACCGCGCTGCAGATGGACATCAAGATCAACGGTATCACCGAAGAGATCATGGAGATCGCCCTGGGCCAGGCCCTGGAAGCGCGCCTGAATATCCTCGGCCAGATGAACCAGATCATCGCCCAGTCGCGTAGCGAGCTGTCGGCCAACGCCCCGACCATGATCGCGATGAAGATCGACACCGACAAGATCCGTGACGTCATCGGTAAAGGCGGCGCCACCATTCGCGCCATCTGCGAAGAGACCAAGGCTTCGATCGACATCGAAGACGATGGCTCGATCAAGATCTTCGGCGAAACCAAGGAAGCGGCAGATGCTGCCAAGCAACGCATCCTGGGCATTACCGCCGAAGCCGAGATCGGCAAGATCTACGTCGGCAAGGTCGAGCGCATCGTCGACTTCGGTGCGTTCGTAAACATCCTGCCTGGCAAGGACGGCCTGGTGCACATCTCCATGCTGAGCGATGCTCGCGTCGAGAAAGTCACCGACATCCTGAAAGAAGGCCAGGAAGTCGAAGTACTGGTACTGGACGTGGATAACCGCGGCCGTATCAAGCTGTCGATCAAGGACGTTGCCGCGGCGAAGGCCTCGGGCGTCTAAGCGACCGCCACGCAACAGGAAAAGGGCCCTTCGGGGCCCTTTTTTCATGGGCGAAAGGGAACCTTTTGCGGACTTGCATCTTGCATGCAGGTTTACCGTGCAGATTGCAAAATGCACGACGACGGGAATGCTGGTTTTTCGCTAACTTATTGATTTGAAAGGAAACAAGCGAGACGGAAAAGCTGGCACAGCGCATGCAACTACCTCCATATCTGACGCCAGGACATACGGCGCAGACCTTTCGAAAAACAGGAGTGACTCACATGAAGAAGTTCGCCATTGCTGCCGCTACTGCTACCGCCCTGACCCTGACCATGGCTAACGGCGCATTCGCTGCGGAGCCAACCCAGGCTCCAGTCATGTTGGCTGCCAACACCGTGGATAACGCCAAGCAGGAAGGTTCCGACACCTGGATCACTACCAAGGTGAAAGCGGACCTGCTGACTGAAAAAGGTATTCCAGGCAGCGACATCAAAGTCGAGACCAGCCAAGGCGTCGTCTCGCTGTCGTCTGACGTGGCGATCACTCAATCCCAGAAAGAAGAAGCAGTACGCATCACCAAGAACATCAAAGGCGTAAAAAGCGTCATGTCTGACGGCCTGAAAGCCGAATAAGGAATGTCCCGTCGGCCAAACGGATTTGGCCACCTTCGCTCCGAGCCCCGGCTATTTGCCGGGGCTTTTCATTGGCGGCTAGTACACCGGGTTACGCGCGATCACATCACTCTCGAAGCATTCTTGCTCGACGATCAGCGGCTCGACCAATGGCCGGCTATCGCGAAAGTGCGCGGTCTGGGTATGCGCTTCATAGGCTGCATCGTCGCGGTAGATCTCGTACAGGTAGATCAACTCCGGGTCGACCCGGTCTTGCGACACATCGAATGCCAGGCAACCAGGTTCAGTGGCGACTGAGAGGCTGCGGCATTGACCTTGATCGCAGTGAGAAAATCCTCGGCGCAACCGGGCTTCACTCGGGTCTTGATGAACAGGCTATACACAAGGCTCTCCTTTTGTTTTAAATTCTCAACTGAATTGTATACAAAAATGGAGCTTCGCCAATGTCCGAATTGCCTGCACGCCCTGGTCGCCTGAACGGCCTGCGCCATATTGCCTTGTTGGTGCCCAACCTGGAGGAGTGCGAACGCTTCTACGTCGATGTGCTGGGCATGGAGGTGCTGAACCGCGCCAACGAAGACCTGGTATATCTCACTTGTGGTAACGACAACCTGTCGCTGGGGCGCGGGGCAGGGGCGGCCAATGGTTTGCAGACCCTGGACCACTATGGGTTCATCGTCGATAGCGTGGAGGAGCTGGAGGCCTGGTACCAGTATTTCAAGGCCCATGGCGTGACCCTGCTGGACCGGCCGTTCAACCATGGTGACGGGGCGCGCAGCTTCCACCTGCTGGACCCGGCAGGGAACAAGGTGCAGCCGTTGTACCACCCGGCGGTGTCGGGGCAGCGGTTGGTGTGAAGCCTGTACCGGCCTCTTCGCGGGCTTGCCCGCTCCCACAAGGACCGTACACAGTTCAAGGCCTGTGCAGTACCTGTGGGAGCGGGCAAGCCCGCGAAGAGGCCAGACCTGCTAGTAGAAGTTATTCGGCATCCAGATGCATCGGCGTCACCACCCGACCATCGCTCTCGGCCTGGCCCAGACTGGTATCGATGAAGTACACCCGGTCATCTTCCAGCTGGCCTTTGTCTACCAGGTAATCCTTGATGCTGCTGGCCCGCTCCTGGCCAAGTGTGCGCAGCAGCGCAGTACTTTCGGCCCAGGACTTGATCACCGCCTCGCGCAGCTTGGCGGTGCGCTCGTCGCGGCCCAGTTGCTCCCATTCCGCAGGCGGCTGTTGCTTCAGGCGGTTACGGTAGATGCCTTCGAGCATCGCCGGTTTTTCGCTGTCGTCGACCACCAGCATCGAGGCATTGGCCGGCACCTTGTCACCGCGGCGCTGCAGGATCTTGTACCAGGTGGCCTGGTACTCACGCTCCAGGCGCTGCTGGGCGATCAGCGGGCCGTCGCTGGCCTGGGCGCTGGTGCCTTCGATTTCCAGGCGCAGCTCCGGGCGTTCCTTCAGGGCCGACGCCAATTTGTCCAACGATGCCTGGGCGTCGCCACTAAGCTCGCTGGAGCCCGGGGCGAAGGACACATTGCCCAGATCTTCCGAGCCACCGCCGGCAACTAGCCCGCCAATGAACTTGAACGGCGCTTGCGCCGCACGCAACACCAGGTTGCGCAGGGTTTGCCAGACGATCGGCATCACGCTGAACTGCGGGTTGTTGAGGTCTCCAGATACTGGCAGCTCGATCGAGATCTTGCCTTCGGTATCCTTCAGCAGTGCCACCGCCAGGCGGATAGGGAGGTCCACTGCGTCCGGGCTGTCGACCTTCTCGCCCAACTGCAACTGCTCAACCACCACCTTGTTCTCGGCCTTCAGCTGGCCATTGGTGATCAGGTAATGCAGGTCGAGGTTGAGCCGGCCCTTGCGGATACGGAAGCCGGCGAACTTGCCGGAGTAGGGTGTGAGTGTGGTCAGCTCGACCCGCTTGAAGCTGGTGGCGATATCCAGGCTGGCCAGCGGGTTGAACGGGTTGAGGGCGCCTTTGATGGTGACCGGCGCGTAGCGGTCGACCTTACCCTTGACGTCGACCTTGGCCGGCACCGGCTTGCGATTGTCGATGGTGCCGATCCGGCCGCTCAGCTGCTGGATGGCCGTGGCGAAGTTGGGGGTGAGGGACAGGTCGGCGAAGTTGGCCGAGCCGTCGTTGATGTCGATCTGGCCGATGTGGATGCCTAGCGGCTTGTCGTTGCCGGCGGAGGCCGGCTTGGACTGGCTGGTCGCCGGGGCGCCGGCCGGCTGCGGGATCAGCAGGTCGTTGATGTTGGTCGTGCGGTCTTCGTTGATGATGAAACGCGCATAGGGTTGCAGCAGGGTCACTTTGTCGATCGACAGCGCATCGCCGTGCACGTAGGACAGGCCGTCGACGTTCACCTGTTGCCATTTGACGAAGTCACGGCTCTTGATGGTGTCGAGGGTGTGCAGCTGGCTGACCTGTGCCTTGCCGGTGACACTGAAGGCCAGTGGTGCGGTGTTCTTCAGGTCGACCTTGAGGTCGCTGGCGAGCATGCCGCTGCGCAGCTCCAGCAGGATGAACGGGCTGATATAGGCCTGGGCCACTCGCAGGTCGATATCGCGGGTGCTCACGTCCAGCTTGGCCCAGATGGGCGCCAGGTTGACCTGGCCGGCCGCCTGAAGCTTGCCTTGCTTGCCCACGCCGGTATCGAGCTTGAGGTTGAAGGGCGACTTGTTGAGACTGTCGAAACCTTGCAGGTCGGCGTTGAGCGGGCCGACGTCGAGGGCCACCGGCTCCTTCTGAGTACGGTCTGCCAGGTGCACCAGGTAGTTACGCAGTTGCACGTCCTTGAGCAGCACCTGCCAGGGTTTGCTCGGCTCCTTGGCGGCTTGCTGTTCGGGCGTGGGCTCGGCGGCGGCCGGTTCGGCCTTTTCCTTCGGCGTAGCCTTGGCCGGCTGGCTGGCGAACAGTTTCTGCCAGTCGAGCTGGCCGTCCTTTTCCAGCGCGGCCCAGGTTTCCAGTTTTTCGCTGCGGATCTTGCCCACGGTGACCAGCTGCTTGACCAGATCGACCGAGGTTTCGCTTACTTCCAGGCTGGCCAGGCGTGCCAGCGGGCGGCCATCCGGGGCCTTGATGGCAAACGGGGCGATGCGCACCGACGCGTTGTCCAGCAACAGTTCGGTCTGCTTGGCGAGGTTGAGCTTGTAGTGGGTGTCGAGGCTGACCACGCCGTCTTCCAGCACCAGTGGCACGGCATCGCGCACATAGGGCCAGAATGCCTTCATCTTGCCTTCGGTGATCTTCAGTGTGCCTTCAGAGGCGATTGGCGCCAGGCTAAGGGTGCCTTTCCAGTCGATGCGCCCGCCGTTGGGGCCGATGGCCACCAGGGTCATGTCGGCATTGTCGTTGGGCAGGGTGCTGAGGTTTTTCAGCTCCAGGTTCATGTTGTCGTAGAGGAACTCGATCGGCTCGCTCGGGCGCAGGTCCTCGAAGTGCAGGTAACCATCGCTGAGCTTGATGCTGCCGATGCGTAGCGGGAACGGGTCGCTGGGTGGCTCGTCAGGCTTGGCTTCGCTGGCTGGCAGTTTGAACAGGCGGGTCAGGTTGAGAGTACCGTCCTTGGCGAACAGCACTTCGTTGCGCGGTTTGACCAGTTCCACTGCGTCCAGGTGCAGGGCACCGCTCCATAGACTGTCGAGCGAAAGATTGGCGTACAGCCGGTCGAAGCCGACCTGCTCCTTGCCAGGCTCGCCGATCTGCAGGCCCCACAGTGTCAGCTCGAGGCTGAAGGGGTTGAGTTCGATCCGATCGAGGTGGGCAGGCACGGTTGCGTACTGGGCCAACTGTTGGTTGGCGATGCGCAGCGCGACACCGGGGAGAACGAAAAAGCCAAGAAGGCTGTAGAGGGCTACCAGGGCCAGCAGTGCGCCAGCGGCGCGAGTCAATCCTTTGTACATGTGTCGCTTCGTCTGTCTAAGCAGGAGAGCTTGGAGTATGGCACGTTAAATCAGTTCCGCTGAGGCGACCAGTTGACCTCATTCGATACCCATGCGCCGTTTGGCCCGGTGCGCCGAGCCGTCGCGCATCGCCCAGCGCAGTACTGGCGCAGTGCGTTGCAGGCCCAGGCGGATCATGCGCCGCTGCAACGGACCGTGCTGTAGCCCGAGCATGGTCTGGGCCCAGGCCGGCAGCAGGTCGATGCCGGCGTGTAGCATCAGCTTGCCCACCGGCTGTGCCAGGCGGCTGGGGGCGGGGGCATCGAGCAGGATGCCGACCACCTCATGGCTGCGGGCGTCGCAGTGCAACTGTGGGCGCATGTGCTGCAGATAGTCCTCGACCTGCTGGCACGAGCGCGGCACGTCGCGGGCGCCAAGGCGCTCGGCAATCAATGCGATCTCTGCGTAGTAGGCATCCTGCTCGGCGCGCGCTAGTTGCGGGTTGCGGTAACGCAGGTGGGCGGCGAGAAAGCTGCTGACTTCCGCCACGTGCACCCAGGTCAGCAGGTCAGGGTCGCTGGCCGCATATGGGCGGCCATCCGGCGCGGTGCCTGTCACCTGCAGGTGGATGGTGCGCACCTTGTCGATCAGCCACTCGGCATCGCGGGTGGCGCCGAAGGTGGTGCCGGAGATGAATTGGCTGGTGCGGCGCAGGCGGCCGAGCAGGTCTTCACGGAAGTTGGAATGGTCCCACACCCCGGCCAGGGCCAGTGGGTGCAGCAACTGCAGCATGAGGGCACTGATGCCACCGACCAGCATGCTCGGGAAGTCGCCATGTACCCGCCAGCTGATGCTGTGCGGGCCGAACAGGCCGGGGTCGCCTTTGGGCGATTCCAGGTCGAGCTGGCCGAGGGCCAGCCCTGTAAGGCTCATGACCTGGGTTTCGATGCGGCGGCGAAGGGCTTCCATGGCGACCTGTGGTTCAGGGCGGCCATGGGCAACGGCCGCCGGTTACTGGTTGAGGCGTTTGTCGATCAGGCCCTGCACCACGCTGGGGTCGGCCAGGGTCGAGGTATCGCCCAGGTTGTCGAGTTCGTTGCAGGCGATCTTGCGCAGTATACGCCGCATGATCTTGCCTGAGCGTGTCTTGGGCAGCGCCGGAGCCCACTGGATCAGCTCGGGTTTGGCGAAACTGCCGATTTCCTTGCTGACCAGGGCCAGTAGCTCGGCCTTGAGCGCGTCGTCCGGCGTTACACCATTCATCGGTGTGACGAAAGCGTAAACGCCTTGGCCCTTGAGGTCGTGGGGGTAACCGACCACCGCCGCTTCGGCAACGCTGTCATGCAGCACCAGCGCGCTTTCCACTTCGGCGGTACCGATACGGTGACCGGAAACGTTGATCACGTCATCGATACGCCCGGTGATCCAGTAGTCTCCATCGGCATCGCGGCGGGCACCGTCGCCGGTGAAGTAATAGCCGGGCATCGGCTTGAAGTAGGTGTCGACCATGCGCTGATGGTCGCCATAGACACTTCGGATCTGCCCGGGCCAGCTGGCCTTGATCGCCAGCAGGCCGGCACCGGGGCCCTCGATGAGCTTGCCCTTTTCGTCCAGCAGCACTGGTTGTACGCCGAACATGGGCTGGGTGGCACAGCCGGGCTTGAGCGACTGCGAGCCGGGCAGCGGGGTGAGCATGATGCCGCCTGTCTCGGTCTGCCACCAGGTATCGACGATGGGGCAGCGCTTTTGCCCGACTTCTTCGAAATACCACTCCCAGGCTTCCGGGTTGATCGGCTCGCCGACGCTGCCCAGCAGGCGCAGGCTCTGGCGTGAAGTACTCTGCAGCGGCGCGGAGCCCTCGCGCATCAGCGCGCGCAGGGCGGTCGGGGCGGTGTAGAAGATGTTCACCTTGTGTTTGTCCACCACTTGCCAGAAGCGCGAGGTGTCCGGGTAGTTGGGCACGCCTTCGAACATCAGCGAGATCGCGCCATTGGCCAGCGGACCATAGACGATGTAGCTGTGGCCGGTCACCCAGCCGACATCGGCGGTGCACCAGAACACCTCGCCATCACGGTAGTCGAACACCACCTTGAAGGTGAGGGTGGCCTGCAGCAGGTAGCCGCCGGTAGTGTGCAGCACGCCTTTGGGTTTGCCGGTGCTGCCGGAGGTGTAGAGGATGAACAGCGGGTCTTCTGCACCCATCGGCTCGGGAACGCAGTCGTCGCCGGCTTTTTCCGTTGCCTCGTGGTACCAGAGGTCACGGCCTTCGGCCCAGACGACATCGCCGCCGGTACGGCGCACCACGAATACGCTGCTGACCGCGGGGCAGCTGGCCAGGGCCTTGTCGACGTTCTGTTTCAGTGGGATGCGTTTGCCGCCGCGCACACCTTCATCGGCGGTGATCACCGTACGGCAGTCGGCATCGAGGATACGGTCGCGCAAGGCATCGGGCGAGAAGCCGCCGAACACCACCGAGTGGATGGCACCGATGCGGGTGCAGGCAAGCATGGCGAAGGCGGCCTCGGGGATCATCGGCATGTAGATGCACACCCTGTCGCCTTTCTTCACCCCGCGTGCTTTCAGTGCATTGGCCAGGCGGCAGACCTGGCGGTGCAGTTCGCGGTAGGTGATGGCCTTGGAATCCTTGGGGTCATCGCCTTCCCACAGCAGGGCGGTCTGTTCGCCGCGTCGGGCCAGGTGGCGGTCGATGCAGTTGTAGCTGACGTTGAGCTGGGCGCCGTCGAACCAGCGGGCGCTGCCGGTCTTCAGGTCGCATTGCTGCACGCTCGACCAGGGTTTGATCCATTCCAGGCGCTTGGCCTGTTCGGCCCAGAAGGTGTCGGGGTCATCCACCGACTGGCGGTAGAGGCGGCGGTACTCGTCGGGGGTGAGGGCGGCGGACTGGCTGACGGCCAGGGCCTGGGGGTAGTTGCGGATATCGAACATGGCGGGTGGTCCTGCTCTTGTAAGGGGCGATGGACTGCAACGGCTATTCGATAGGACAGTGTAGCTGGGAGAGGTGTTCAACCTGAGCCGGCCTCTTCGCGGGCGAGCCCGCGAAGAAGTTGGCGAAGGTTTCAGATCAACCGCGGTGACGGCCGCGGAAGTAGTTGATCAGGCCTTGGGTGGAACCATCTTCGGCGCTGTCTTCCAGGCTGCCGACCAGGCGTTGGTAAACGCCCTTGCCCAATTCTTTGCCCAGCTCCACGCCCCACTGGTCGAAAGCGTTGATGCCCCAGATCACGCTCTGCACGAACACCTTGTGCTCGTACATCGCCACCAGCGCGCCCAGGCGGCGCGGGCTGATGCGTTCCACCACCAGGGTGTTGCTCGGGCGGTTGCCCGGGATCACCTTGTGCGGGGCCAGCTTTTCGATGTCCGCTTCGTTCAGGCCTTTGCCACGCAGCTCTGCCTCGGCTTCCTCGCGGGTTTTGCCCAACATCAGCGCCTGGCTCTGCGACAGGCAGTTGGCGTACAGCCACTGATGATGGTCGGCCACCGGGTTGAAGCTCACCACCGGCACGATGAAGTCGGCCGGAATCAGCTGAGTGCCCTGGTGCAGCAGCTGGTGGTAGGCATGCTGGCCGTTGCAGCCGACGCCGCCCCAGATAACCGGACCGGTGTCGGTCTTCACCGGGGTGCCGTCCTGCAGCACGCTCTTGCCGTTGGACTCCATGTCCAGCTGTTGCAGGTGCTTGGTGATGTTGCGCAGGTAGTGGTCGTACGGCAGGATCGCGTGACTCTGGGCGCCCCAGAAGTTGCCGTACCACACGCCCAGCAGGGCCAGCAGCACCGGCATGTTCTTGTCGAACGGCGCGGTCTGGAAGTGCTGGTCCATGGTGTAGGCACCGGACAGCAGTTCCTTGAAGTTGGCGGTACCGATGGCCAGGGCGATCGGCAGGCCGATGGCCGACCACAGCGAGTAGCGCCCGCCCACCCAGTCCCACATCGGGAAGATGTTTTCTTCGCGGATGCCGAAGGCCACGGCGGCGGCCTTGTTACTGGAAACGGCGATGAAGTGGCGATACAGCTCGGCTTCCGAGCCGCCCTGGGCCAGGTACCAGGTACGCGCGGCCATTGCGTTCTTCAAGGTCTCGAGGGTGTTGAACGACTTCGACGAGACGATGAACAGGGTGGTTTCGGCGCGCAGGTTGGCCGACAGCTCGTGGAACTCACTGCCGTCGATGTTCGCCAGGTAGTGGCAGCGCACGCCGCGCTGGGCGTAGGGCAGCAGCGCCTCGGACACCAGTTCGGGGCCGAGGAACGAGCCGCCGATGCCGATGTTGACCACGTCGGTGATCGGTTTTTCGCTGTAGCCGCGCCACAGCCCGTCGTGAATGCGGCCGACCAGTTCGGTGATCTGGTTGAGTACCTTGTGTACTTCCGGCATGACGTTCACGCCGTTGACGCTGAGCTTGTCGCCTACCGGCCGGCGCAGGGCGGTGTGCAGCACCGGGCGACCTTCGGAGGCGTTGATGATTTCGCCACTGAACATCGACTTGATGGCGTCCTGCAGGCCCACTTCGTTGGCCAGGTTCACGAGCAGGTCGCGGCTTTGTTCGGTGATCAGGTTTTTCGAGTAGTCGAGGAACAGGCCGCAGCAGCTCAAGGAAAACTGCTCGAAGCGCTTGGTATCGGCGGCGAAGGCTTCGCGCATGCTGAAACCTTGCATGGCGTCGCGGTGTTGCTGAAGCGCCTGCCAGGCGGGCAGGGCCGTGACATCGTGGGGTGTACGGTAATACGCCATTGCGCGGGGTTCCCTTGGTGCGTGATGAGACCTTGGACACGGCACTCATTGCCGGGTTCAGGCTGGCACCATTATAGGCAAAGGCCACTTGCAGGGAATGGGTAAGGCGGGGGAATTTGGGGGAAGCAACTGTCTTGTATTGCCTGTACTGGCCTCATCGCCGGCAAGCCAGCTCCCACAGGGATAGCGCATGGCTCGAGGCCGATGCGGTCGGGGTGGGAGATTCTATGGTTTTAGGGAAGTTTTTTAAGCGGCTTTTGACCGATACTCATCTCCGCTTTTCAGTAGGGCAAATACTACTCGCGCCAATTTGCGTGCGAGCATGACAAGCGATGCTGTCGTGCTAAAACCACGTGCCAGGCGCTCTTCGTAGTACGATTTCCATACTGCCGTGCGGCATGCCGACATGGCTGCGTTGTGAAGGAGGCGTCGAGCTTCGGGGTCTCCTCGCTTCGTGAGCTTGGATTGCCCTTTTTTCTGCCCCGACTGCGCAATCCTCAGATCCATACCCAAAAAGGCGATAAACGCATCACCCCCGCTGAAGTTGCCACGCTGAAACGTCGCAGTCAGGCGTGCAGCCGTTAGAAAACCAATCCCCTCGACCTTCATGCAGCGCTTTACCTGAGGCATCAGTCCGGCCTTTTCCAGCAGACCCTTGATCATCTTCTCCACCAGCAGCTCAAGCCGCTGCATCGCACGCAGATGTGTCTTGAAGGCGGCTCTAAGTAGCGGTTCATTAGCCCATCCCTGAGACAGGCTGGTTCGTGCCTGGACCAGTCCCGCACGTCGCCGAAACAGGCTCAGAAGTTGTCGATAGATAGCCGGTGGCGGCGCCCAAGGCGTAAGGTCCTGTCCTTCGTTCTTCAGATAGCGGGCCAACAGCTGGGCATCAATTGCATCTGTCTTAGCGCGTACGTTGACGCCTTTGCGGTAATGGCTGAGGGCGTAACCATCTACCACGTAGATCGTATGCCCAAACTCAAAGGCCAGATCCGTAAACAGAACGTGATAAATGTTGGTCGCCTCGATGGCCACGGACATCGCACCCGAGAGGCCTTTGAGCCATTTCTTAATAGCTGCTTTGGTATTGGGGATTGCTATGAGCTCTGCTGATTCATCGTCCCAGATGACCAGTTCCGCTTTGGCCACATCCACGCCAATCAGCCGCTTTGAATCAGCAACCACCATTGCCATGAGCAACTCTCCTCGATAGTGTTGAAGCACTTGAAGGGTCACCCAGAGGCGCTGGCTTGTGTCTTTCGTCGGTCTGAGCCCGGAAGCATTCTTTATCGGCGCTTGGGTGAAAAGGGAGGAGGGGCGAGATCTCCCACGGTCTGTACTGCGCTAACAGTCAGAAGCTGGCTTTGTCCCTCCTCCTCCCTTCAAGTCTAACCATACAAGCTGGCTTGCCGGCGAATGGGCTGCAAGGCAGCCCCGGGCCGTTACGCGGTCTTCTCTTCCAGATGAAGGTACAGGTTGTCGATCAACCGTGTGTTACCCAGGTAAGCCGCCGCAATCACCACCAGATCACGATCATCGATCATCGCGGGTCGCAGGCTTACCGCATGACGCACCTCAAGGTAATCCGGGCGGAAACCCGCGGCGGTCAACTGCGCCTTGCCTTCGGCAACCAGTGCGGCAAAGTCCCGCTGGCCATGGCGGATGGCTCCAGCGATATGCTGCAGCGTGCGGTACAGCGCAGGTGCCGTAGCACGCTGCTCCGGCGTGAGGTAGCCGTTACGCGACGACAGCGCCAGGCCGTCCTCGGCCCGCACGGTGGGCTCGCCGATGATCTGGATCGGCATGTTCAGGTCGCGCACCATGGCGCGGATCACCGCCAGCTGCTGGAAGTCCTTTTCACCGAACACGGCAAGGTCGGGCTGGACCATGTTGAACAGCTTGCTGACCACGGTGGCTACGCCTTCGAAATGACCGGGCCGGCTGGCGCCGCACAGGCCTTCGGAAAGGTGGGGTACGCTGACGCGGGTTTGCACGCTCATGCCGTCGGGGTACATCTCTTCGACGCTGGGCGCGAACAGCAGATTGCAGCCAGCCTGGAGCAGGCGCTCCTGGTCGGCGGCCAGGGTGCGCGGGTACTTGTCGAGGTCTTCGTTGGCGCCGAACTGCAGCGGGTTGACGAAGATGCTGGCGACCACGAAATCGGCGCGCTGTGCAGCCTTGGTCACCAGGGCGGCATGGCCGCTGTGCAGGTTGCCCATGGTAGGCACGAAGCCGATGCGCTTGCCTTCACCGCGGGCGCGGGCGACTGCGGCGCGCAGTTCACGGACGGTCTTGACTGTATTCATGCACTGAACCCGTGTTCGCTGCCTGGGAAGCTGACTTGCTTGACCGCCTCGACGTAAGCGACGAGGGCGCTGTGGATATCCGGCTGGCCTTGCATGAAGTTCTTCACGAACTTCGGTACGCGACCGCTCAGCGACAGGCCGAGCATGTCGTGCAGGACCAGGACCTGGCCATCGGTGCCGTTGCCAGCCCCAATGCCGATCACCGGGATGGATACGGCACTGGTGATTTCCGCCGCCAGTTCGCTGGGCACGCATTCGAGCAGCAGCATGGCTGCACCGGCCTGTTCCAGGGCGATCGCGTCGGCGCGCATCTGCCGGGCCTGGGCTTCCTGGCGGCCCTGGACCTTGTAGCCGCCCATCACGTTGACAGTCTGCGGTGTCAGGCCCATGTGCGCGCATACTGGCACGCCACGCTCGGCCAGCAGGCGGATGGTCTCGGCCAGCCAGGCAGCGCCTTCGATCTTGATCATGTGGGCGCCGGCCTGCATCAGCGTGGCGCTGTTGGCAAAGGCCAGCTCTGGTGTAGCGTGCGCCATGAACGGCAGGTCGGCAAGGATCAGCGCACCGTCGTTGCCACGTTTAACGCTGGCTGTATGGTAGGCCATGTCTGCGGTGGTCACCGGCAGTGTGCTGTCGTGGCCTTGCAGGACCATGCCCAGCGAGTCGCCCACCAGCAACACTTCGACACCGGCCTGGCTGGCAGCCTTGGCGAAGGTCGCGTCGTAGCAGGTCAGCATGGTGATTTTTTCACCCTTGGCCTTGAGGCCATTGAGGGTGGTCAGGGTTACTTCAGGCATGTAGGAAATTCCTCGTTCAGGCGCTGTAAGAAACGACTGCATTCAACGCGTGTAGTCATTTTCCGGAGCGGCACATCATCGCGCGTGATGTTCGGGCACAGGTCCGTCCGGGCCTAAATACGGGTATGCGGCACTTTGGTGCCACACGGGACGCCTATAGTCGTGAGCGAGGTGGGGGAAGTCAATCACCCTGTTACCGCATTGTTACGATCAGGGTGTTACTGGCGTTACCGCGCCAGTGTGCAAGGCTGGAACGCCCGGTTTACAGGCGTTCCAGGCCGACGAACGGGCAGTCGTCAAGCAGTTGCGCAAGGGCGCGGCCGTCGGCCAGGCGAAAATCGCCCGGTACCAGTTCCGCCAGCGGGTACAGCACAAAAGGCCGGGCATGCATGTGGTAATGCGGCACTTTCAGGCGCGGCTCATCGAGCACCTGGTCGCCGAACAGCAGGATGTCCAGGTCCAGTGTGCGCGGGCCCCAGCGTTCCTTGCGCACGCGGCCCTGATCGTTCTCGATGGCCTGCAGTGCATCGAGCAGGGCCAGCGGTGGCAGGGCGGTGTCCAGGGCGGCGACGGCGTTGGTGTAGCGCGGCTGGCCGGGCAGCAGCGAATCGCTGGTATACAGGGCCGAGGCCGCCACCAGGCGTGTGGCTTCGACCTGGTCGAGGGCCTGCAAGGCGCTGCGCAGCTGCTCGGCAGGTGCGTCCAGGTTGCTGCCCAGGCCGATATAGGCGCGGGTACTCACTCGAACGCCTCGTCGCCACTGCGCTTGCGCTTGCCACCGCTGCGCTTGCGTTTGCGCGGGCCGGCGCCGGTGCCTTCGTCACGGCTGCCCAGTTCGCGGATCATCTCGCGGCGCTCGCTGTCGTTGGCATCCTGGTAGTCGGTCCACCACTGGCCGAGGTCGTCGGTTTCTTCCCCGGCGCTTTCGCGCAGCAGCAGGAAGTCGTAGCCGGCGCGGAAGCGCGGGTTGTCCAGCAGCATGTCGGCGCGCTTGCCGCTGCGGCGTGGCAGGCGCTCCTGCATGTCCCAGATCTCGCGGATCGGCAGGGTGAAGCGCTTGGGGATGGCGATACGTGCGCATTGTTCGGCGATCAGGTCGTGGGCCGCACCGTTCATGGCCGGGATAGGCGGCACGCCCTGGTTCTGCAGGTGCAGCACGCGGGCCGGCAGGGCTGGCCACAGCAGCGCGGCGAAGAGGAAGGCCGGGGTTACCGGTTTGCCTTGCTTCACGCGCAGGTCGGTGTTGTTCAGCGCTTGGCTGATCAGCGTGTGGGTGTAGGTCGGGCGCTCGTCCAGGGCATGCGAACTGGCCGGGAAAAGCGGCTCGAACAACTGAAGGTCGACCAGCATTTCGAAGACGATGGCGCCCTGGCCGGAGAGGAACAGCTTGAGGCTCTCTTCGAACAGGCGCGCTGGCGGAATTTCGCGCAGCAGTGGGGCCAGCTCTCGAATCGGCTGGACCGTGTGTTTTTCGATGCCGAAGTCGAGCTTGGCGGCGAAGCGCACCGCGCGCAGCATGCGCACCGGGTCTTCCTGATAGCGGTGGGTAGGGTCGCCGATCAGGCGCAGCAAGCGGTTGCGGATATCGTGCACGCCGTTGGCGTAGTCGAGGATGCGCTCGCTGACCGGGTCGTAGTACAGGGCGTTGATGGTGAAGTCGCGACGTTGCGCGTCCTCTTCCAGGGTGCCGTACACGTTGTCACGCAGAATGCGGCCACTGGCATTGTGCGACGAACGGTGGCTGTCGCCCTGGTCGTCTTCCGAATGGTGGGCGCGGAAAGTTGCGACTTCGATGATTTCACGTCCGAAATGCACGTGGACCAGCTTGAAGCGGCGGCCAATGATGCGTGCGTTGCGGAACTCGGCACGGACCTGTTCAGGGGTGGCACTGGTGGCGACGTCGAAGTCTTTCGGCCTGATGCCCAGCATCAGGTCGCGGACACAGCCACCGACCAGGTAAGCCTGGTAACCGGCGCTCTGCAGGCGTTCCACGATGTTCACCGCATGGCGGCTGAATTGGTGGCGTTGCAGCGAGTGCTGGCTTTTGTTGATCACCTCAGGCGTGGTGCGCCTGTGGTGCGGGCCCGGTACGGGCGGGCGGAACGACTGGAACAGCTTCTTCAGCATGGGATGCACTGTTTGAAGGAATGTTCGGCCAAGAATAGGAGAATGGCCGCATGATGGGCGGGGATTCTAGCATTTACTCAAGGAATGGTGTAGGCGGGTAGCAGGATGCCTGCCAGAAGGGTAGAAACGACAAGGGGAGCCTAAGCTCCCCAAGAAGTCGTTGCGTGCTCTTATTGTTTTTTTGCTGGGCTTCTTGTTTTTGTTGAGTGCCCTGTCCACAAATCTCGAAGCTTGTGGACGACCCCCAATCCAGGGGTTAAGAGCAAACGGATTGCTTTGGTCGCTGATGTCACGTTGATCTGTCGATCCAACCAGTTCAGGCGCTGCTTTTTAGTGCAGTTTTTGTTGTTCTCTGCCTGGTTGTGGGGCAAGCCCCAAACACGCATCCTCTCCAAAAGAATCAGTTAGCTGCGCCTCCGCCGTCTTGTTTTTATTGTGCGTGAGCCGTTTCGTCTTGTTCTTATTCTGAGTTGCAGTGCTTGTTATTGTTCTTGTACCAGACATATAGCAGGTGCCGTGCCAACTTTTGCAAACCCAGTAAAATCAAGGGGTTGGAGGTGGCGAGCAGTTTTTCAGCGGTCGAAAATGTCGAAATTTCGTTACCGTACGCCTCGGGAACTGTTACGGCGGAAAGCTTGGGTAACAGATTTTTGCGGGGGCTGATGTGTTACCTGGGGTGTGTGCGCTGGCTTTGCTGGCCCTTTCGCGGGTGAACCCGCTCCCACAGAGACTGCGCAGGTTTCGCTAAATCTCGGTAAGCCGGCTTCTACAAGGATTGCACCACCCTTTAGGGCAGTGAGATTTCTGTGGGAGCGGGTTCACCCGCGAAGAGGCCGGAACGGCAGATAGAGAGGGATCAGGGCAGGAGGAACCTCCCGCCCAGGCAGCGTGGTTATTCGCTGGTAGCGTTGCTCTTGCGCCGCGGGATGCCCAGGCGCTGGCGGCGTTCCCACAGGCACTTGCGGCTGACCCCGAGCTTGCGGGCCAGCTCGGTCTCGGTCATGTGGTCCTGATGCTCGAGCACGAAGTGCTGGAAGTAGTCTTCCAGCGACAGGTCCTCGGTCGGCTCATGGCTGGCATTAGCCGAACTGGCCACGACCAGGGCGTTGTCGAGGATTTCGTCCTCTTCCAGGTCACCCAGCTCGATGTCGATGCCCAGCAGGTCGGCGGAAATTTCCGCACTCTCGCTGAGGATCACCGCGCGCTCAACGGCGTTTTCCAGCTCTCGCACGTTACCCGGCCAGCTGTAGTGACGAATGGCCTGCTCGGCTTCGGCCGAGAAGTGCAGGTCGTCGCGGCCGATGCGCGCGCTCTGGCGGGCGAGGAAGGCGCTGGCGATCTCGTTGACGTCGCTGCCGCGCTCGCGCAGGGCAGGCAGTTTCAGGGCGATCACGTGCAGGCGGTAATACAGGTCTTCACGGAACTGACCGGCCTTGGCCAGGTTCTTCAGGTCGCGGTGGGTCGCGGCGATCAGGCGTACATCGACCTTTTGCGACTGTACCGAACCCACCCGGCGAATCTCGCCTTCCTGCAGCACGCGCAGCAGGCGGGCCTGGGCTTCCAGCGGCAGTTCGCCGATTTCGTCGAGGAACAGGGTACCGCCATCGGCAGCCTCCACCAGGCCAGCGCGCCCGGCGCTGGCGCCGGTGAACGCGCCTTTCTCGTGGCCGAACAGCTCGGACTCGATCAGTGTCTCGGGGATGGCCGCGCAGTTCACCGAAATCATTGGTGCCTTGGCCCGACGCGACAGGTTGTGCAGGGCGCGTGCGACCAGCTCTTTGCCGGTGCCCGACTCGCCCTGGATCAACACATTGGAGTCGGTGGGCGCGACCTTGCGGATCTTGCTGTACATGTCCTGCATCGGCGGGCACGAGCCGATGATGCCGATTTCGCCATTGGCGGCCGCCGCGCTGCCTTTGTCGGCGGGGGCGGCCTTGCCATTGGTGGCGCGTGGCTCGGCCGCCGGTGCGGCAGCCGGGGCGTTCTGCCGGTCGCGCAGGATACGCGCAACCGCTTGCAGCATCTCGTCGTGGTCGAAGGGCTTGGCGATGTAGTCCACCGCGCCCATTTTCATCGAGTCTACCGCCGAGCGCAGGCTGGCGTAGCTGGTCATGATCAGCACCGGGGTGCCTTGGCCGAGCTTGATCAGTTCGGTGCCGGGTGCGCCTGGCAGGCGCAGGTCGCTGACGATCAGGTCGAAGGTGGCAATGCTGAAGCGTTCCTGGGCTTCCTGCACCGAGCCGGCTTCGCTGACCTGGTACTGGTTCCGTTCGAGCAGGCGACGCAAGGCCGAGCGGATGATGGTTTCGTCTTCGACGATCAGAATGTGCGGCATTGATTCAATTCTCTCGACGGTCTCGAATTTCAGGGGACGTCGCTACGACATGCCGGGGCAGGGTCACGCGGATCCGGGTGCCACGTTGCCGTTCGATATCGGCCGGGCTGTCGATGGTGATTTGCCCATAATGCTCTTCCACGATGGAATAGACCAGAGCAAGCCCCAGTCCGGTTCCTTCGCCCGGGTCCTTAGTGGTGAAGAAGGGTTCGAACAGGCGGTCCATGATGTTCTTCGGGATCCCGCTGCCTTCATCCTCGACGATCAGGTCGACGGTGTGCTCGCTGACTTCGCTGCGCACGCGCACGGCGCTGCCGGGCTTTGATGCGTCGCGGGCGTTGGAGAGCAGGTTGATCAGCACCTGGGCCAGGCGCTGCGGGTCCCCTTCGGCCCAGTGCTCCGGGTCGCAGAGGTTGAAGAACTGTACTTCGAAATTGCGCCGGTTCAACGCCAGCAGACCGATGGCGTCCTGCGCCACTTCGGCCAGGCATACCGGTTCTTCGCTGTTCTGGTGGCTGCCGCCGGCATGGGCGAAACTCATCAGCGACTGGACGATGCGCGATACCCGCTTGGTCTGTTCGAGAATCTGGCTGGACAGCTCGATGATTTCGCCATCGCCCTCACGCTCTTCGCGCAGGTTCTGCGCCAGGCAGGCGATGCCGGTGATCGGGTTGCCGATTTCGTGGGCCACGCCGGCGGCCAGACGGCCGATGCTGGCCAGGCGTTCGGAGTGCACCAATTTGTCTTCCAGGGCCTGGGTTTCGGTAAGATCCTCCACCAGCAGTACCAGGCCGCTGTTGCCCGGGGCCAGCGGCTCGTCGATGGCCGCCTTGTGCAGGTTCAGCCAGCGCGGCTGGCCGTCCAGCGCCAGGCGCTGCTTGTGCAGGTGCTCGTCTGGCACGTTGATGAAGCCTTGCAGCAGGCCGCGCCAGGGTTCGCTGATGGTGACCAGGCGCGAGCCGACCACGTGCTTGGCGGCGATGCCGGTGAGCTCTTCCATGGCCTTGTTCCACATCAGGATTTCCTGGTCCTTGGCCAGCGAGCAGACGCCCATGGGCAGTTCCTGCAGGGTCTGGCGGTGGTAGCGGCGCAGGGCGTCGAGCTCGGCGGCCAGGCCGGTCAGGCGCGAGTGGTAGTCTTCCAGGCGGCTTTCGATGAAGTGGATGTCCTCGGTCACGTAGTTTTCGTTACCGGACTTGTACGGCAGGAAGGTCTCGACCATGTCCTGGGCCACGCTCGGCCCCATCAGGCCGGACAGGTTGGCCTCGATGCGGTCGCGCAGGCGGCGCAAGGCATAGGGGCGGCGCTCGTCGAACGGCAGGTAGAGATCGCGCAGGGCCTGTTCCACTTCCTTCTGTGCGGCCTTGGCGCCCAGCGGCTTGGCCAGTTGGGTGGCGAACTCCTGTGGCGAGGCGGCGTGCAGCTCGCGGCGTTGCGGGCGGCGCACATTGTCCACTGCGCAGGCTTCGGCGGCGCTTACCTCTTCGTTGCTGGCGTTGGTGAACAGCGAGATCAGGGTGAACAACAGCACGTTGGCCGCCAGCGAGGCGATGGCCGCCATGTGCCAGCTGGTGTCGTCCAGCACGTAGATCATGTCCAGCAGCGGGATGTAGAAGCCCTGCAGGTTGCCCAGCAATGGCAGCAGCATGGTCACCATCCACACCAGGGTGCCGGCCAGCAGGCCGGCGATGAAGCCACGGCGGTTGGCAGTTGGCCAGTACAGCACCGACAGCACGCCCGGCAGGAACTGCAACGTGGCCACGAAGGCGACGATGCCCAGGTTGGCCAGGCTCTGGTGGTTGTTCTGGGTGAGGTAGAACATGAAGCCCGCGGTGATGATGGCGACGATCAGCGCGCGGCGGGTCCACTTCAGCCAGCGGTAGATGTTGCCTTCGGCCGGCGGCTGGTACAGCGGCAGCACCAGGTGGTTGAGGGCCATGCCCGACAGCGCCAGGGTTGTGACGATGATAAGCCCGCTGGCGGCCGACAAGCCGCCGATGTAGGCCAGCAGCGCCAGTGCCTGGTTGTTGGCGGCAAGCCCCAGGCCCAGGGTGAAGTATTCGGGGTTGGTGGTGGCGCCCAGACGCAGGCCGGCCCACAGCACCAGCGGCACGGCCAGGCTCATCAGCAGCAGGAACAGCGGCAGGCCCCAGCTGGCGCTGACCAGCGAGCGCGGGTTGAGGTTTTCGGTGAAGGCCATGTGGTACATGTGCGGCATGACGATGGCCGAGGCGAAGAACACCAGTAGCAAGGTGCGCCATGGACCTTCCTGCAGCGGCGTATGCAGAGCGGCCAGGGCGGTCTGGTTCTGCAGCAGCCACACTTCCAGTTCGTGCGGGCCGCCGAACACGCCATAAAGGGCATACAGGCCGATACCGCCCAGGGCCAGCAGCTTGATCACCGACTCGAAGGCGATGGCGAACACCAGCCCTTCGTGCTTTTCGCGTGTGGCGATGTGCCGCGAGCCGAAGAAGATGGTGAACAGGATGATGAGCGTACAGAAGGCGAAGGCCACACGTGCCTTGACCGGCTCACCGGTAAGGATACTGATCGAGTCGGCTACCGCCTGGATCTGCAGGGCCAGCAAGGGCAGAACGCCGATGAGCATGATGATGGTGGTCAGCGCCCCGGCCCAGGTGCTGCGGAAGCGGAACGCCAGCAGGTCGGCCAGCGAGGACAGCTGGTAGGTACGGGTGATCTTCAGGATCGGATAGAGCAGCACTGGCGCCAGCAGGAACGCGCCGGACACCCCCAGGTAACAGGCAAGGAAGCCGTAGCCGTACTGGTAGGCCAGGCCCACCGAGCCATAGAAGGCCCAGGCACTGGCGTATACGCCCAGCGACAGGGTGTAGGTCAGCGGGTGGCGAATGATCGAGCGCGGGATCAACCCCCGCTCGCTGATCCAGGCCACACCGAACAGCACCATGAGGTACGCGGCGCTGATCAGGATCATCTGGGTCAGGCTAAAGCTCATCGGCATCTCGTTGGCTCTGCAGGATGAAGGTGACGACGATCAGGATCAGCCAGAGCAGGTAAGGGCGGTACCAGGCTCCGGTCGGTTCGATCCACCAGTCCATGATGGCCGGGGAGAACAGGTAGATCCCCACGACCAGAAGCAAGACCAAACGATAGATGTACATGCTGGCCTCGATGGTTGGGCGCTGCGGGCTTGGACTTATTATTGGCGCAAATGGCTGGGGGGATGCTAGCGGGAATCCATGGTGTTCGCCAAGAGGTTGAATTTATTGGGCTTTTGTTTTTGAGGGATGGGTTGCTTGTGCCGGCCTCTTCGCGGGTGAACCCGCTCCCACAGGTAATGCGCTTTCCTCAGGTGTGGTGAGGGCCCTGTGGGAGCGGGTTTACCCGCGAAAGGGCCGGGCCTGCCTCAGCGCAAATCAGCCTCTGGCACCGTGGTCCGCTGTGCAATCGCCTCGGGCCGCCACTGTTTGCGAGCTACCGCCAATACCTCCGCCGGCGTTGCCAGCAGCAACTCGGGGTCGGCTTTCTGCCCCAGCGCCCGCAACGCCCGCAGCAACAGCGGTGTCGCCTGGTCCGCCTGCAGCGGCGGCGAGCGGTACGACTTGCCCAGCTTGTGCCCGTCCGGCTGCACGATCAGCGGAATATGCAGGTAACGCGGCTGCGAGAAGCCCAGCAACTCTTGCAGGTACAGCTGGCGCGGGGTGTTGTCGAGCAGGTCGGCGCCACGCACGATGTCGGTAACACCTTGCCAGGCATCGTCCAGTACCACCGCCAGTTGGTAGGCATACAGCCCGTCGCGGCGCTGGATGACGAAATCGCCCACTTCACGCCCCAGGTGCTGCTGGAACTCGCCCTGTACGCGGTCGGTAAAGCGGTAGATCAGCTCTGGCACGCGCAGGCGGATCGCCGCGCCATCCCTAGCATGCCCGGCATTGCGGCAAAGGCCCGGGTAGATACCGTTGTAACCCTCAAGCTGCTTGCGCGAGCAGGTGCAGGCGTAGGCCAGGCCCATGTTGAACAGGCGGTCGACCACCGCGGCATAGGCATCGTGCCGCTGGCTCTGGAACACCACTTCGCCGTCCCACTCCAGGCCGTAGCGCTCCAGGGTCTGCAGGATCGCATCGCGAGCACCGGGCATTTCCCGAGGCGGGTCGGTGTCTTCCATGCGCAGCAGCCAGCGGCCGTTCACGGCGCGGGCATCGAGCCAGGAGGCGAGGGCGGCGACCAGCGAGCCGAAGTGCAGGAAGCCGCTGGGGGTGGGGGCGAAACGTCCGATGTAGCTTGAGTGGGTCATGGTCAGGCTGGGCATATAAATGAAACGGGGCGCATGATGCGCCCCGTTCAGGTGGAAAGAAAGATCAGCCTTTGCCGACCGTCTTTTCCTTTTTCTCGGCGATTTCCTTGCAGTCGAAGCACAGGTCGGCGGTAGGGCGGGCCTCCAGGCGACGCAGGCCGATCTCGATGCCGCACGATTCGCACCAGCCGTACTCGTCGGCCTTGATCTTGTCGAGGGTCTTGTCGATTTTCTTGATCAGCTTGCGCTCGCGATCGCGGTTGCGCAGCTCCAGGGCGAATTCTTCTTCCTGGCTGGCACGGTCGGCCGGGTCTGGGAAGTTGGCTGCCTCGTCCTTCATGTGGTCCACAGTGCGGTCCACACTGGTCATCAGCTCTTGCTTCCAGGCGCCGAGAAGCTTGGTGAAGTGCTTCTTCATGGGCTCGCCCATGTACTCTTCACCTTTGGATTCTACGTAGGGCTCGACACCGTACATGGTCTGGGCTTTTTGCTTTTCTACGGTGGACATGAATAGACCGCCTCTCACTCATCTGATCCAATGCGCAGGCTGCTCCATCTCCGGCACCCGCCGGCCCTGCGACTGCGAGCCGCCGAACTTACCAGATAGATCGGGGGTGCGCTACCCCGCCCGATCCTGGTAATTGACAGCGGCCTGAGCCGCACGTTCGGTGGCGTGCAGAGGTAGAATCTCCAGTTTAGACCCAATTGAGAGAAGGTCATGGCCCACCCCTACAGTGCGCGCAGCCGCGCCATCGAACCCTTCCACGTCATGGCGCTGCTGGCCCGGGCCAACGAGCTGCAGGCGGCCGGACACGACGTGATCCACCTGGAAATCGGCGAGCCGGACTTCACCACGGCCGCGCCCATCGTTGCCGCCGGCCAGGCAGCATTGGCCGCCGGGCACACCCGCTACACCGCCGCACGCGGCCTGCCGGCACTGCGCGAAGCCATTGCTGGTTTCTACGGCCAGCGTTATGGCCTTAGCGTCGACCCTGAGCGCATCCTCATCACCCCGGGTGGTTCCGGTGCGCTGCTGCTGGCCAGCAGTCTGCTGGTCGACCCAGGCAAACATTGGCTGCTGGCCGACCCAGGCTACCCGTGCAACCGCCACTTCCTGCGCCTGGTCGAGGGCGGGGCGCAGCTTGTGCCGGTGGGTCCGGATGTGAATTACCAGCTGACTGCCGACCTTGTCGACCGCTACTGGGACAAGGACACGGTCGGAGCCCTGGTCGCCTCGCCGGCCAACCCGACCGGTACCGTGCTGGGGCGTGACGACCTGGCCAACCTGTCCCGCGCCACCCGTGAACGGCACGGCCATCTGGTGGTGGACGAGATCTATCACGGGCTGACCTATGGCATGGACGCGCCCAGCGTGCTGGAAGTGGACGACTCGGCATTCGTCCTGAATAGTTTTTCCAAGTATTTCGGCATGACCGGTTGGCGCCTCGGCTGGCTAGTGGCGCCTCCTGGCGCGGTGGCCGACCTGGAGAAGCTGGCACAGAACCTGTACATTAGTGCGCCAAGCATGGCCCAACATGCCGCGCTGGCGTGTTTCCAGCCCGAAACCCTGGCCATTTTCGAGGAGCGCCGCGCCGAGTTCGCCCGCCGCCGCGACTACCTGTTGCCCGCCCTGCGCGAACTGGGCTTTCGCATTGCCGTCGAGCCGCAGGGGGCGTTCTACTTGTATGCCGACATCAGTGCCTTTGGCGGTGATGCGTTCGCCTTCTGCCGGCACTTCCTGGAGACCGAGCACCTGGCCTTCACCCCGGGCCTGGACTTCGGCCGTCACCTGGCCGGCCACCATGTGCGCTTTGCCTACACCCAGAGCCTGCCGCGCCTGGAAGAGGCGGTGCAGCGGATTGCTCGCGGCCTGCGGAGCTGGCAAGGCTGATGCAGTTCCATCCCCCACTCGAACAGGGCCGCCTGCTGCGCCGCTACAAACGCTTTCTGGCGGATATCGAACTGCCCGGCGGCGAACAACTCACCATCCACTGCCCCAACACCGGCTCCATGCTCAACTGCATGCGTGAAGGCGGGCAGGTGTGGTTCAGCCGCTCCAACGACCCCAAGCGCAAGCTCCCGGGCACTTGGGAAATCAGCGAAACCCCGCAGGGGCGGCTGGCCTGTGTGAATACCGGGCGGGCCAATGCGCTGGTCGAAGAGGCCCTGCGTGCCGGCATCATCGCCGAACTGGCCGGTTTCAGTGCGCTAAGGCGTGAGGTAGCCTACGGCGAGGAAGGCAGCCGCATCGACTTTCGCCTGGAGTTCGACGGTGCCCCGGCCTATGTCGAAGTCAAGAGCGTGACCCTGGGCTACCCAGCCAGCACGGTCGCGGCCTTTCCTGATGCGGTGACCCAGCGCGGCGCCAAGCACCTGCGAGAGCTGGCGAAGTTGGCCAGGCAAGGCGTGCGGGCTGTGCAGCTGTATTGTGTGAACCTGACCGGTATCGACGCGGTGCGCCCGGCCGAGGAAATCGATGCGGCTTATGCTCAGGCCCTGCGCGCGGCAGTTTCAGATGGAGTGGAGGTGCTGGCCTACGGCGCACGCCTGGACTCCGAAGGCATTGTCATCGACCGCCGCCTGCCGGTGCTGCTTACCCCTTGAGCCAGATGCCCTGGCTGTCCTCGTGGCAGCTCAGGGCCTGCAGTTGCTCGCCCTCGCACGGCCCGGCCACGCATTCTCCACTTTCGATCAGAAACAGCGCGCCATGATGGGCGCAGTGAATCAGGCTGGCGCTGTCATCGAGAAACGCATCTTCTACCCAGTTCAGCGGGATGCCGCGGTGCGGGCAACGGTTGCGGTAGAGGTACACCTGGCCCTGGCGGCGTACGCCGAACAGTTCGATGCCGTCTACGCTGAAGGCGCGGCTTTGGCCTTCGGCCAGGCCGTGGGAGGTACAAAGGAAGTGCATGGCAAAGACGACTCGTGGAACAAGTGATGGCTTGACGCTTCAATGCGAATAATTATCAAATTGTCCATATTCGCTGCGCCCGGCTGCCTATGGTGCGCAGTTCCGTCGCTCGCCACAAGGCGCGCGGCTCGCCTGCAGAAGGAACCCGATGATGCGCCGTCCTGTCGCCTTGCTCGCTCTGTGCGCGAGCGTTGTGCTGTCCACCCAGGCCCTGGCGGCCGAGCTGCCGCAGCGTTGGGTCAGCGCTGGTGGCGCACTGAGCGAATGGATCAGCGCACTTGGCGGTGAAGCGCGCTTGGTGGGTGTGGACACCACCAGCCAGCACCCGCAATCGCTGAAGTCACTGCCTAGCGTCGGCTACCAGCGGCAGTTGTCTGCGGAAGGCATTCTCAGCCTGCGCCCGGATGTGCTGGTGGGCACCGAAGAAATGGGGCCGCCACCGGTACTGGCGCAAATCCGCAAGGCTGGCGTGCGGGTCGAACTGTTCTCCAGCAAAGCCGAGGTGGCGGCGGTGGATGAAAACCTCAAGCATCTGGGGCAATTGCTGGGCGCAGAAGAGCAGGCCGCGGTCTTGGCGTCGGGTTACCACCAGCAGCTCGATGCCTTGCAGGCCAGGGTCAGGCAGGCCCAGGCCGGGCAGAAGGCGCCAGGAGTGTTGCTGCTAGTCGGGCATGCGGGTGCCAAGCCGCTGATCGCCGGGCAGGGTACCGCTGGCGACTGGCTGCTGAGCCAGGCAGGCGGGCGCAACTTGGCAGAACATCAGGGCTACAAGAATTTCTCCAGCGAAGCACTGGCTGCGCTGGACCCGGATGTGATCGTGTTTTCCGACCGGGCGCTGGCCGATGACCAAGCCTTGAAGGCGTTGCTGAAAGAAAACCCCGCGCTGGCGACCTCGCGCGCCGTGCGAGAGAAACGCCTGGTATCGCTTGACCCGACACTATTGGTCGGCGGGCTCGGGCCACGCCTGCCGGCAACACTTCAGTTGCTTGCGGCTACCTTCTATCCGGCCGCCAAGATCAGCCTCTACCAATGAAACAACGGGTCCAGCCACGCACACTGTTCGTTTGCCTGGGCCTGTTGTGCCTGTTGGCGGTGTGGTTGTCTTTGGCCTTGGGGCCGGTCAGCCTGCCGTTGTTCGATACCCTGCGTGCCGGCTTGCGCTTGCTGGGGTTACCCATTGCCGCTGACGGCCTGCAGCAGGCCGAGATGATCCTCGGCCAGATCCGCCTGCCGCGCACCTTGCTGGGATTGGCGGTGGGCGCGGTGCTGGCGCTGTCTGGTGTGGCCATGCAGGGGCTGTTCCGTAACCCTCTGGCCGACCCCGGGCTGGTAGGGGTTGCCGCCGGAGCAGCGGTGGGCGCGGCGGTGGCCATCGTTGGCGGCAGTTGGCTGGGCGGCATGCCGGATGTGCTTGCCCCCTACCTGTTGTCGCTGTGCGCTTTCATCGGCGGGCTGGGCGTGACTGCGCTGGTTTATCGTCTGGGGCGACGCGACGGCCAGACCAACGTCGCCACGATGCTGCTGGCCGGTGTGGCCATGACCGCGCTGGGCGGTGCTGCCGTGGGGTTGTTCTCCTACCTGGCCGACGACGCCACGCTGCGCACGCTGACCTTCTGGAACTTGGGCAGCCTCAATGGTGCCAGTTACCAGCGGCTGTGGCCTTTGCTGCTGGTGGCTGCGGGCGTGGCAGTGTGGCTGCCACGTCGGGCCAAGGCGTTGAATGCCATGCTGCTTGGTGAATCGGAGGCGCGTCACCTGGGCATTGACGTGGAGCGGCTCAAGCGCGAGCTGGTGTTCTGCACGGCGCTGGGCGTGGGTGCGGCGGTGGCGGCAGCAGGGCTGATCGGTTTCATCGGCCTGGTGGTGCCGCACCTGGTGCGCCTGCTGGCCGGGCCTGATCACCGTGTGGTGCTGCCAGCTTCCTTGTTGGCTGGCGGTGCGCTGATGCTGTTCGCCGATTTGGCGGCGCGGCTGCTGCTGGCGCCTGCCGAGCTGCCGATCGGCATCGTCACGGCCTTTATCGGCGCACCGTTCTTCCTGTTCCTGCTGATACGAGGGCGCAGTTGATGTTGCAAGCCGAGGGGCTGTACTTGCGGCGGGGCAGCAACGAAGTGCTGCATGACATTCATCTGCAGCTGAGCCAGGGGCAGGTGGTGGGTGTGCTCGGCCCCAACGGTGCCGGCAAGAGCAGCCTGCTAGGAGTACTGTGTGGTGAGCTGGCGCCCAATCACGGGCGGGTGACGCTACAGGGCAGGCCACTGGCGGACTGGGCAGGGCAGGAGCGAGCCAGGCGCCTGGCGGTGTTGCCGCAGGTGTCCAGCCTGGGGTTCTCGTTCCGGGTCGAGGAAGTGGTGGGCATGGGGCGCATGCCCCATGGCACCGGGCAGCGGCGCGATGCTGAAATCGTCGAAGCGGCCTTGCGGGCAGCGGATGCCTGGCACCTGGTGGAGCGCAGTTACCTGGCGTTGTCTGGCGGCGAGCGGCAAAGAGTGCACCTGGCTCGGGTGCTGGCGCAGCTGTGGCCGGGCGAGGCGGGTTCAACGCTGCTGCTGGACGAGCCAACCTCGATGCTCGACCCGTTGCACCAGCACACCACCCTCGAAGCCGTGCGCCGCTTTGCCGACCGTGGCGCCGCGGTGCTGGTGATCCTGCATGACCTGAACCTGGCGGCGCGCTACTGTGATCGTATCCTGCTGCTGGAGCAGGGGCGCTGCCATGCCTTTGCCGCACCCGAAGCAGTGCTGACGCCGGCGGCGTTGAAGGCGGTATACGGGATCGACGTACTGGTACAGGCGCACCCGGAGCGTGGGCATCCGCTGATCATCACCCGCTAACGCTGGCGCGGTCCTACAAGGGCTCGTGCAGGCCATAAATGGAGGTGCTGTCCATGCGACATCCGCTGCTGTCCGCTTTCTCGCTGTGCCTGGTGCTGGAACTGGGTGGCTGCCAGGCCAGCCTGCCGCCCCTGCCCGCCTGGCAGAGCAGTGAGGGGCGCAGCCATGCCGAGCTGGGGCATATCGTCGATCTTGCTGATGGTCAGCTGATCAGCCCTGAGCAACTGGTGCAGCGCCTGTCTACCGCTCCCCGGGTACTGGTCGGCGAGAAACACGACAACCCCGACCATCACGCACTGCAGCTGTGGATGCTGCGCGCCCTACAAGGCCAACGTGTGCAGGGCAGCCTGCTGCTGGAAATGCTGCAGCCCGAGCAGCAACCGCTGCTGGACAACCTCGCGGGGCAACCTTTGCCGGTAGACCTGCCCAAGGCCTTGGCCTGGCAGGACGGCTGGGATTGGCAGCTGTACGGGCCAATCGTGACCGAGGCTTTGCAGCAGCGGGTGCCTGTGCTGGCCGCCAACCTCTCGCCCGGCGAGATGCGCCAGGCCTATCGTCAGCCGGCTTCGTTACCGGGCGAACGCTCCAATGCGCCGACGGTCAAGGCCGCCTTGCTGGAGCATGTGCGTGCCGGGCATTGCGGGATGCTGCCAGAAAGCCAGTTGCCGGCGATGCTGGCCGTGCAGCAGCAGCGCGACCGGCGCATGGCCGAGCGCTTGCTGGCGGCGCCGCAGCCAGCACTGCTGCTGGCCGGGGCCTATCACGTGCGCAAGGACCTGGGTGTACCGTTGCACTTGGCTGACCTGCAAGCGCAGGGGGAGAGCAAGGTGCTACTGCTAGCTGAGGTTGGTGAGCAGGTCGAGGCAGGCGAGGCTGATTTTGTGTGGTACACGGCAGCGATGCCGGAGCAGGACTATTGCGCGCAACTGCGGTGACGGGGCTGTAATAGGCAAAAAAAGACCCGGCAAATTGCCGGGTCAATAACCGTGATTAGCCTGATGAGGAGATAATCTGAGAGTCCGAACCAGGGGCTCTTAGCTTATCCAACCAGTCTCGCGACCAGTTGTGATAATCATAACTATTCTCATTTCGACGTCAATCCCTTTCCCGAGATTATTTCTGATTTTTTTGCGCAGGGCTTTTCGCATCCAGTTGTTGGTTGAGCGCTTCTTTGCGCTCCAGCGGCAAATCGTTCCAGTGCATGTCCAGCAGGGCGCCTTCAATGGCATACAACAGCACCTTCGATGCGCGGAACCCTCGTGTCTTCACGGCCTGGTACGCACCTACCGCGCCCAGGCGGCGCAGATCCGATGCACTGTGGATGCCGGCTGCATGCAGCCACTGCGCAGAGGTCTTGCCAAGGTTCTTCAGATGCTGCAATTCATCGTTCATCGAGCCTCCTTGCGATGGCTGAACGGGGATTGGGGGATAAATCGCGAGCAGGTCAGAGAGGAGTGTAGCGGGGGATAGGAAATGCGCGGCCTTTTGCCATAGGGGGCGACGAGATGTCCTGTGCCGGCCTATTCGCGGGTAAACCCGCTCCCACAAGGTTATCTGCAAGCCTCACGACTGAGGCAGTACCTGTGGGAGCGGGTTCACCCGCGAATAGGCCGGCACAGGAAAGCGCCGACCTTACAGCCCAGGCAAGCGCTGGCGAATCTGCTCGATCACCTGGTCCATGCTCCCGGCGCTCTGGGTATCGACGCGGGTGCTCTGCACCAGTTCCTGTGCATCCAGTGGCTCACGACTGGCCTGCTGGGCTTTGACCACTTCCAGGGTGGCATCCGACGGGTCGGTATTTTCTGCCTGGCGCTGCTCCAGCCAGCTGGCGATGACCGCATCCGGCGCATGGCAGTCGAGGATCAGGAACGGCACGCCCGTCTGGCTGGCGATGTCCGCTGCGGCCTGGCGCTGATCACGTTTGAGGTAGGTGGCATCCAGCACCACCGGGAAGCCGGCCCGCAGTACGGTCGCTGCCACCTCGTGCAGGCGCTGGTAGGTCGCGACACTGGCGTCCTGATCATAGATGCCGGTACTCAGCTGGCCAGCCTCAGCCTGCTGCTGTTCACCGAACAGGCGCTTGCGCTCCACATCCGAACGCACGCGGACGGCGCCAAGGGCTTCGACCATGCGCATGGCCACGTGGCTTTTGCCCACAGCCGAAACACCGTGGGTAATGGCCAGCAGGCGCGACGGGATGGCGCTGTAGCTTTCTGCCAGGTTGGCATAGTTGCGGTAGGTGCGAAGAGTGGTGGCGCGCTGCACGCCATCGGCATCGGCTGGCATGCTGAACAGTGCAACCTTGGCCCGTACCAGCGCGCGGTAGGCTTTGTAGAAGTTGAGCAGTTCCAGGCCTTCGTAGTCGCCGGTCAGTTCCAGGTACTGGCTGATGAAGCGGCGGGCCAGGCATTTCAGGCCGCGGTCTTCCAGGTCCATGGCCAGGAAGCCGGTATCGGCGTACACATCGGTCAGGCGGAACGGTTCGTTGAACTCGATGCAGTCGAAGATCACCACCTTGCCGTCGATCAGGGTGGCGTTGCCCAGGTGGATGTCACCGTGGCATTCACGGATGAAACCATTGGCCTTGCGCTTTTCCAGCAGGCCATGCAGGCGCTCGAAGCTGCTGCGTGCCCAGGCCTGCAGGGCGTCGAGTTGCTGCAGGTCGGCCTTGTCGCTGAGGAACGGGCGAATCTGCTCGAAGTTCTGCTCCACAGGTGCCATCACGCTGTCCGGCGTGCCCAGTGGGTGCTCCACCGGCACGCGTGGGGCCTGCAGGTGGAACTCGGCGATCTGCCGGGCCATCTGGTCGATGTGCGCGGCGTTCAGTTCGCCATTGGCCTGCAGGGTGTTGAGCATCTGCCCCTGCGGGAACTGGCGCATCTTCAGCACGTACTCGATGGCTTCGCCTTCACCGCCGATCTGCGGCGCGTCGACGCTACCGGTGATCGGCAACACTTCAAGGTACAGGCCATCGGTCAGGCGCTGGTTCAGGCGCAATTCTTCGTTACAGAAATGCCGGCGCTGGTCCAGGCCGGTGAAGTCGAGGAAGCCGAAGTTCATCGGCTTCTTGATCTTGTAGGCATACTCGCCGGTGAGCAGGACCCAGGAGATATGCGTCTCGATGAGCTGGAACCCATCCACGGGGTGAGGGTACAGGGCTGGGTTCTGCAACGCAGTGATAAGGGCTTGGCTCACGGGAAATCCTTCCGGGGGCAGGGAATTCGAATGCGCCATTATGGTCAATGGTGCCGTCCCTGCCTACCGCCGGGGGCGTCTGCCCAGCCTTTATAAAGTGCGTATAATCCGCCGCCATGACCCGAACTCGAAATCCCCGTACCCCTCAGAAACGCCCGACCGGCCGCTCCCGCGCCTGGCTGGGCTGGGCTTTGAAGCTCAGCCTGGTCGGCCTGGTGTTAGTCGCCGGCTTCGCGGTTTACCTCGATGCCGTTGTCCAGGAAAAGTTTTCCGGCAAGCGCTGGACCATCCCGGCCAAGGTGTATGCCCGGCCGCTGGAGCTGTTCACCGGCCAGAAACTGAGCAAGAACGACTTCCTCACCGAGCTGGACGCGCTCGGCTACCGGCGTGAAAGCGCGGCCAACGGGCCGGGAGCGGCGGCAGTCAACGGCAACACCGTCGAGCTCAATACCCGTGGCTTCCAGTTCTACGAGGGCATGGAGCCGGCGCAGTTCGTGCGTGTGCGCTTCTCCGGCGATTACGTGGCAGGCCTTTCCGGCGCCAACGGCAAGACGCTCGACGTAGTGCGCCTGGAGCCGCTGATGATCGGCGGCATCTACCCGAAAAACCTCGAAGACCGCATCCTGATCAAGATCGACCAGGTACCGCCGTACCTGCTCGAAACCCTGGTGGCGACGGAAGACCGCGATTTCTACAGCCACTTCGGGGTGTCGCCCAAGTCCATCGCCCGAGCCATGTGGGTCAATACCTCGGCAGGTTCCATGCGCCAGGGTGGCAGCACCCTGACCCAGCAGTTGGTGAAGAACTTCTACCTCACCAGCGAGCGCAGCCTCAGCCGCAAGCTGACCGAGGCGATGATGGCCGTATTGCTGGAGCTGCACTACGACAAGCGCGAGATCCTCGAGGCCTACCTCAACGAGGTGTTCGTCGGCCAGGATGGTCAGCGTGCGGTGCACGGCTTCGGCCTCGCCAGCCAGTTCTTCTTCAGCCAACCGCTGTCGGAGCTGAAGTTGCACCAGATCGCTTTGCTGGTGGGCATGGTCAAGGGGCCGTCCTACTACAACCCGCGTCGCTATCCGGACCGCGCCCTGGCCCGCCGCAACCTGGTGCTCGACCTGGTGGCCGAGCAGGGCGTGGCCAGCCAGGCAGAAGTCGATGCAGCGAAGAAGATGCCGCTGGGCGTGACCAAGCGCGGCAGCCTGGCAGACAGCTCGTTCCCGGCCTTCCTCGACCTGGTCAAGCGTCAGCTGCGCCAGGACTACCGCGATGAAGACTTGACCGAAGAAGGCCTGCGCATCTTCACCAGCTTCGACCCGATCCTGCAGATGAAGGCCGAAACCTCGATGAGCGAGACCTTCAAGCGCCTCGCGGGGCGCAAGGGGGCGGACGAGGTTGAGTCGGCGATGGTCGTGACCAATCCGGAAACCGGTGAGGTGCAGGCGCTTATCGGCAGCCGCCAGGCCGGCTTCGCCGGCTTCAACCGCGCCATTGATGCCGTGCGGCCGATCGGTTCGCTGGTCAAGCCGGCGGTGTACCTGACCGCGCTGGAACAACCGACCAAGTACACCTTGACCAGTTGGGTGCAGGACGAGCCGTTCTCGGTCAAAGGTGCCGACGGCCAGGTCTGGCGCCCGCAGAACTACGATCGTCGCCCGCATGGCACCATCTACCTGTACCAGGGGCTGGCCAACTCCTACAACCTGTCGACTGCCAAGATCGGCCTGGAAGTGGGTGTGCCCAACGTGATCAAGACCATTGGCCGGCTGGGAGTGAACGTTGACTGGCCAGCCTTCCCGGCCATGCTGCTGGGTGCCGGCGGCATGTCGCCAATGCAGGTCGCGACGATGTACCAGACCATCGCCAACGGCGGCTTCAATACCCCGATGCGCGGTATCCGCAGCGTGCTCACCGCCGAGGGCGAGCCGCTAAAACGCTACCCGTTCCAGATCCAGCAAACCTTCGACCCGGGGGCTATCTACCTGGTGCAGAACGCCATGCAGCGGGTGATGCGCGAAGGCACCGGCCGCTCGGTGTACAACACTTTGCCGCGCAATCTCACCCTGGCGGGCAAGACCGGCACCAGTAACGATTCGCGCGACAGCTGGTTCTCCGGGTTCAGCCAGGACCTGCTGGCCGTGGTATGGATGGGGCGTGACGACAACGGCAAGACGCCATTTACTGGTGCTACCGGCGCCCTGCAGGTGTGGACCAGCTTCATGAAGAAGGCCGACCCGCTGCCGCTGGACATGCCGCAACCGGACAACGTGGTGCAGGCCTGGATTGACCCGTACAGTGGCCATGGGTCTGATGGCAGCTGTCCGGGAGCGGTGCAGATGCCGTATATTCGCGGGAGTGAACCGCCCGCCGGCGCGACCTGCGGCGGCGAGCAGGATCCAGTTGAATCGGTCATGGACTGGGTCAAGGGCTGGATGAATTAAGCACAGGCTGCATTGATGAGGTGTGACGTGAACAAGTGGCTGTTTCCTGCCGTGACGGCGCTGGCTGTGCTCCAGGGGTGCGCCAGCGTCCCGCGCGGCAATATTCCGGTGGTCGACTCGAGCACCCGGGTGTCCAACAGCGAACGCGTGACGGCCAATCGCTCTGCGGGTGGCTATAACGCGGGTACCGCGCAGGCTCAAACGCTGCCTGAAGACTCCGGCGTGACCGTGATGATCCCGCAGGGCGCTGGCGCTTCGGGCATCCAGACGTTCCCGGCGGCCAATGGCGCGGCGCCAATCAGCACCTCGCCGATTACCCCGGGGCCGATCACCCCAGGCCCAATTACCACTGGGCCGGTCACTTCGGCACCAATGACCACCAATCCGAACCCGATCGCCGACGAACCCTTCGACATCGCGGCGATGAACAGCGCCCCGCAAAGCACCAGCGCGCCAACCGGTATTCCGCGTAGCGGTGCTGCTACCGGTGGCCTGTCGGCCGACGAGCAGCTGGACGGCCCGGTGCTGGCGCTGCTGACCACCGCGAAGACCCAGCAGGGCAGCGGTGACTTCAACGGTGCCGCATCGAGCCTGGAGCGTGCTCAGCGCATTGCCCCGCGCGAGCCGCAGGTACTGTACCGTCTGGCCCAAGTACGCCTGTCGCAAGGTGATGCACCGCAGGCCGAGCAGTTGGCGCGTCGTGCCCTGACTTACGCCAATGGCCGCCCGAGCCTGCAGGCCGAGCTGTGGAACACCATCGCCCAGGCCCGCGAGAAGCAGGGTGACAGCGCTGGTGCCGCACTGGCCCGGCAAAAGGCACGGGTCAATTCGTGATGATCGAGCAGCGCATTCTGGATGTTGCCGACCACCTGCTGCTGATCGAACGTGAGCTGCAGGTGCAAGGCTGGTGGGATGACGAGCCGCCAAGCGATGAGGCACTGGCCAGTACGGTGCCTTTCGCAGTCGATACCCTCAGTTTCGAGCAGTGGCTCCAATGGATCTTCCTGCCGCGCATGAAGATCATCATCGAGTTGGGCCACCCGCTGCCCAATGCGTCCGGCATCCTGGTAATGGCTGAAACGGTATTTACCGACCGGCCAGAGCAAAGTCGTGAGCTACGCCGCCTGTTGGCAGCATTTGACCAATTGATTGCTCCTTCCGCCTGATTTCTTCAGTTTTTCCTTCAAGGGCCGCAGATTGTGGCCCTTTTTTGTGGAAATCTTATTTATTCTGCTGCTGAAGCGATTTTTAGTGGTGGCAAGAATTCATCTTGGGGAAAAATTGGCAATAATTTTTCTTGACTTGTTGGCGCCGAATCAGAAGAATCCAATCTCCGCTGTAGAGGGACTGCCAGAAGCAGACCCGCTAAGCAGATCATGAGGCGCACACCCGCGCCGACCTGTTACACCCCGCAACGCGTTACCTCGCGCTGGGTGGGAAAACCCCGCAACACTCTGGGGCGCTCCCAATACTTGCTCAGTCAGTGCTGACGTTCGCTCATGCTCTGCTTGGCAGTAAACCTATTAAGACCCGTCCAGTGAGGGCGGTATTCTGGCGTTTTAGAGGTGAACAACGTGGAGCTTTTATCTGGCGCTGAGATGGTCGTCCGCTTCTTGCGTGACGAAGGCGTTAAGCACATCTACGGGTACCCTGGTGGTGCTCTCCTGCATGTTTACGACGCGCTGTTCAAGGAACCGGAAGTCGAGCACATCCTGGTTCGTCATGAGCAGGCAGCTACCCATATGGCGGACGGCTACGCCCGCGCCACCGGCAAGGCCGGCGTGGTGCTGGTAACCTCCGGCCCGGGCGCGACCAATGCCATTACCGGTATTGCCACCGCCTACATGGATTCGATTCCGATGGTCATCCTGTCCGGCCAGGTGCCTAGCACCATGGTGGGTACCGATGCCTTCCAGGAAACCGACATGATCGGTATTTCGCGGCCGATCGTGAAGCACAGCTTCATGATCAAACATGCCAGCGAAATCCCCGAAGTTCTGAAAAAAGCATTCTACCTGGCGCAATCCGGTCGCCCAGGTCCGGTCGTGGTCGACATTCCAAAAGATATGACCAACCCGGCCGAGAAGTTCGAATACGTCTACCCGAAAAAGGTCAAGCTGCGCTCCTATAGCCCAGCGGTACGCGGCCACTCCGGCCAGATCCGCAAGGCTGCAGAGATGCTGCTGGCGGCCAAGCGCCCGATCGTCTACTCCGGTGGCGGCGTGATCCTCGGTGGTGGCTCCGAAGCCCTGACCGAAATCGCCAAGTCGCTCAACCTGCCGGTCACCAATACCCTGATGGGTCTGGGTGGCTTCCCGGGTACCGACCGCCAGTTCCTCGGCATGCTCGGCATGCACGGCAGCTTTACTGCCAACATGGCCATGCACCATGCCGACGTCATCTTCGCCGTCGGTGCCCGTTTTGACGACCGCGTGGTCAACGGCCCGGCCAAGTTCTGCCCGAACGCCAAGATCATCCATATCGACATCGACCCGGCGTCGATCTCCAAGATGATCAAGGCTGACGTGCCGATCGTCGGCCCGGTCGACAGCGTGCTCAGCGAAATGCTCGGCATCCTCAAGGAAATCGGCGAGCAGCCTGACAAGGCGGCGCTGGATGCCTGGTGGAAGCAGATCGACGAATGGCGTGGCAATGGCGAGCTGTTCCCTTACGACAAGGGCGACGGCAATGTCATCAAGCCGCAGAAAGTCATCGAGACCCTGTGCGAAGTGACCAATGGCGATGCCTTCGTCACCTCCGACGTGGGTCAGCACCAAATGTTCGCGGCGCAGTACTACCGCTTCAACAAGCCGAACCGCTGGATCAACTCCGGTGGCCTGGGCACCATGGGCTTCGGCTTCCCGGCGGCGATGGGCGTCAAGCTCAACTTCCCGGACCAGGACGTGGCCTGCGTGACCGGCGAAGGCAGCATCCAGATGAACATCCAGGAGCTGTCCACCTGCATGCAGTACGGCCTGCCGGTGAAGATCGTCAACCTGAACAACGGTGTGTTGGGCATGGTCCGTCAGTGGCAGGACATGGCCTACAACGGTCGTCACTCGCACTCGTACGTCGAGTCGCTGCCTGACTTCATCAAGCTGGCCGAGGCCTATGGCCATGTGGGTATCCGCATCACCAGCCTGAAGGACCTCAAGCCGAAGCTGGAAGAAGCGTTTGCGATGAAGGACCGCCTGGTGTTCATCGACATCGCGGTTGACCGCAGTGAGCACGTCTATCCGATGCAGATCAAGGATGGCTCGATGCGTGACATGTGGCTGAGCAAGACGGAGCGTACCTGATATGCGGCACATCATCTCCCTGCTGCTGGAAAACGAACCAGGTGCGTTGTCCCGCGTGGTTGGCCTGTTCTCCCAGCGTAACTACAACATTGAAAGCCTGACCGTGGCGCCGACCGAAGACCCGACCCTGTCGCGTCTGACGCTGACCACCGTTGGCCATGACGAAGTGATCGAACAGATCACCAAGAACCTGAACAAGCTGGTCGAAGTGGTCAAGCTCGTCGACCTGTCGGAAAGCGCTCACATCGAGCGTGAACTGATGCTGGTCAAGGTCAAGGCCACCGGTGCCCAGCGCGCCGAGATCAAGCGCACCACGGATATCTTCCGTGGCCAGATCGTCGATGTGACTGCCAGCGTGTACACCGTGCAGCTGAGCGGCACCAGCGACAAACTGGACAGCTTCATCCAGGCGATCGGCACTGCATCGATTCTCGAAACCGTGCGCAGCGGCGTTACCGGCATTGCCCGTGGCGACAAAGTGCTCAGCATCTAAATTCAAAAATTAGCGATGGCTCCGCAGGGGCCGAGATATAACCAGGGGTATTTTCATGAAAGTTTTCTACGATAAAGACTGCGACCTTTCCATCATCCAGGGTAAGAAAGTCGCCATCATCGGTTACGGTTCCCAGGGCCACGCTCAGGCGTGCAACCTGAAGGACTCCGGTGTAGATGTCACCATCGGTCTGCGTAAAGGTTCGGCCACCGTTGCCAAGGCAGAAGCCCATGGCCTGAAAGTGACCGACGTTGCCTCTGCCGTCGCTGCTGCCGACCTGGTCATGATCCTGACCCCGGACGAATTCCAGGGCCAACTGTACAAGCAGGAAATCGAGCCGAACATCAAGAAGGGCGCTACCCTGGCCTTCTCCCATGGCTTCTCGATCCACTACAACCAGGTTGTTCCACGTGCCGACCTCGACGTGATCATGATCGCGCCGAAGGCCCCGGGCCACACCGTTCGTTCCGAGTTCGTCAAGGGCGGCGGTATCCCTGACCTGATCGCCATCTACCAGGACGCCTCCGGCAACGCCAAGAATGTTGCCCTGTCGTACGCTTCGGGCGTAGGCGGCGGCCGTACCGGCATCATCGAAACCACCTTCAAGGACGAGACCGAAACCGACCTGTTCGGTGAGCAGGCTGTTCTGTGTGGCGGTACCGTCGAGCTGGTCAAGGCCGGTTTCGAAACCCTGGTCGAAGCTGGCTACGCGCCGGAAATGGCCTACTTCGAGTGCCTGCACGAACTGAAGCTGATCGTTGACCTCATGTACGAAGGCGGCATCGCCAACATGAACTACTCGATCTCCAACAACGCCGAGTACGGTGAGTACGTAACCGGCCCGGAAGTCATCAACGAAGAATCCCGCAAGGCCATGCGCAATGCCCTGAAGCGCATCCAGGACGGCGAGTACGCGAAGATGTTCATCTCCGAAGGTGCTACCAACTACCCATCGATGACCGCCAAGCGCCGCAACAACGCCGCTCACGGCATCGAGATCATCGGCGAGCAGCTGCGCTCGATGATGCCGTGGATCTCGGCTAACAAAATCGTCGACAAGACCAAGAACTAAGTCTTATCGAAAGATGAAAAACGCGGCTTCGGCCGCGTTTTTTCGTTCTGACAGTCAGCTTCTGGTATAAAGCAGACCAGTGGCCTGCCGTCAGAACCTGTTTTGCAGGTCCGTGTCGAACATTTTCCATCCTGTTGCAAGGTACCCTCCATGAGCGAACGTCCCGAAGAGCCGAACAAGCCCTCCGACGCCGAAAGCCTGCTACCTGTCGATGAGCACGTTGAAGAAGGGCATGACGCCGAAGGGCGCAAGGTACGCCATCGTGGCATCTACCTGCTGCCCAACCTGTTTACCACCGCCAACCTGTTTGCCGGTTTCTATTCCATCATCAGCTCGATGAGCGCGCAGAGCGCCCTGAGTGCCGGTGACCCGCGCGAGGCGAGCAAGTACTTTGCCTTCGCTGCGATCGCCATCTTCGTGGCCATGGTGCTCGACGGCCTGGATGGCCGTGTCGCGCGCATGACCAATACACAGAGCGCCTTTGGTGCCGAGTACGACTCACTGTCGGACATGGTTGCCTTTGGTGTCGCTCCGGCCTTGCTGGCCTTTGGCTGGGCGCTGGGTGACATGGGCAAGGTTGGCTGGATGGTTGCCTTCATCTATGTGGCCGGTGCAGCACTGCGCCTGGCACGCTTCAATACCCAGGTCGGCACCGCCGACAAGCGCTACTTCATCGGCCTTGCCAGTCCTGCTGCTGCGGGTGTGGTCGCGGGTACCGTGTGGGCGTTCAGCGACTACGGCATCCAGGGCTCCAAGCTGTCGTTCCTGGTGGCGCTGCTGGTGGCTGCTGCCGGCATGCTGATGGTCAGCAACATCAAGTACAACAGCTTCAAGGAGCTGGACCTGAAGGGGCGTGTGCCGTTCGTGGCTATCCTGGCCGTGGTGCTGGTGTTTGCCGTGGTGTTCAGCGACCCGCCGCGTATCCTGCTGCTGATCTTCCTCGCCTATGCGGCTTCGGGCCCGATTCAGTTCCTGCTGAAGTCACGCCGTCGCAAAGCGTGACAATCATTTAATGCTGGAATAACCCGCCGGCTCCATAGTCTTACTGGTACATCCGTTATCCAGTGCTGTGGAGCCGCTCATGCTCATCAAGCTTCCTAGGTCTTCCGAGTGCAAAGCGTCGGAGATCACCCCCGAAGGCATCTACCTCTCCCGTCGTACCCTGCTGGGTGGCTCGTTGGCTGGCCTGGCCTTGGGCGCTTTGCCGAGCATGGCGCGCGCAGCTGAAGCCAGCCGTTACGCCGATGTCGAGGCGGGCAGGGCGCCTGGCTGGTTCAATGAAAAGCTCGCAGCTACCCGATGGCAGGCAGTAACGGTCAAGGGTGAGGCAATCACGCCGTTCAAGGATGCCACCCACTACAACAACTTCTACGAGTTCGGGCCCGACAAGGGTGACCCGGCGGCCAATGGCGACAGCCTGAAGACCGAACCGTGGAGCGTTGTGGTCGATGGCGAAGTGGGTAAGCCCGGCCGCTATGCGCTGGAGGACTTCGTCAAACCGTACCAGCTCGAGGAGCGCATCTACCGGCTGCGGTGCGTGGAGGCGTGGTCGATGGTCATTCCGTGGCTGGGCTTCCCGTTGGCGCAGGTGCTCAAGCAGGTCGAGCCGACATCCAAGGCACGTTATGTGCGCTTCGAAACCCTGAAAGACCCGGAGCACATGCCGGGGCAGCGTTCGGGGTTCGCCTTGATCGACTGGCCTTATAGAGAAGGCTTGCGCCTGGATGAGGCAATGCATCCTTTAGCGATCCTGGCGGTCGGGATGTATGGCCGGGAGCTGCCCAACCAGAATGGCGCACCGTTGCGGCTGGTGGTGCCGTGGAAGTATGGCTTCAAGAGCATCAAGTCGATTGTGCGTATCAGTCTGGTGGCGGAGCAGCCGGGCACCACCTGGGAAGGGCTGGCGCCGGATGAATATGGGTTCTATGCCAATGTGAACCCGACGGTCGACCACCCGCGTTGGAGCCAGGCGCGTGAACGGCGGCTGCCCAGCGGGCTGTTCAGTCCCAATGTGCGGGAAACCCAGATGTTCAATGGCTATGCCGATGAAGTGGCGTCGCTGTATACCGGGCTTGATCTGCGGAAGAACTACTGATGCGTTACCCCTGGTTTCGTCTGGCCATCTTCATCGTGGGATGCCTGTTCCCAGTCTGGTGGTTGTATGAGGCGGCGATGAATCTGCTAGGGCCTGATCCCGGAAAGATCATGATGGACCGGCTTGGGCTCGGGGCGCTGACCTTCCTGCTGGTTACCTTGGGCATGACGCCGCTGCAGAAGCTGACGGGATGGTCGGGCTGGATCGTGGTGCGCCGGCAACTGGGGTTATGGGTGTTTGCCTATATCGTGCTGCACATCCTGGCTTACCTGTTCTTTATCCTTGGGCTGGACTGGGGGCAGTTGGCGGTGGAGTTGCGCAAGCGGCCATACATAATTGTGGGTGCGCTTGGGTTTCTTGGATTGCTGGCCCTGGCGGTTACCTCGAATCGGTATAGCCAGCGGCGCCTGGGTGTGCGTTGGAAGAAGCTGCACCGGTTGGTGTACGTGATACTTGGGTTGGGGTTGCTGCATTTCTTGTGGATCGTGCGCTCGGATCTGCGGGAGTGGGCTATCTATGCGGTTATTGGGGCTGTGTTGATGGTGTTGCGGGTTCCCGCGGTTTCGCGGGTGCTGCCCAGGGTTGGTCGGAGGCAGGGGAGGGTGGTTTGAGCGTTTACTTCAATTTCTTGAAATTAAAGGTTGACGCCCTCTCGAATCCCCTTATAATGCGCCCCACTTCCAGCGACATCGGAACGACAAACTTATTGAAATTCAACAAGTTAGGTTGTTCGGAAAGAGTTGAAAGGGCTACTATCAAATGATCGGCAGCGGTTGAGATGATGGTTGACAGCGTTTCTAAACGCTATATGATTCGCCTCCCGCTACGAGAGATCGCAGCGAGTCAAGTGTTTGAAGCTAAACGAGTTTCTCGCAAAAAACTTCAAAATAAACGCTTGACAGCAAATGAGGGAGGCGTAGAATGCGCGCCTCGGTTGAGACGAAACGCTCTTAACCAAACGCTCTTTAACAAATCGAATCAAGCAATTCGTGTGGGTGCTTGTGAGTACGGACTGATAGTCACAAAGATTATCAGCATCACAAGTGGCCATGCGAGAAATCACATAGTCATTTGAGATTGCTGAGCCAAGTTTAGGGTTTCTTAAAAACCCAAGCAGTATTGAACTGAAGAGTTTGATCATGGCTCAGATTGAACGCTGGCGGCAGGCCTAACACATGCAAGTCGAGCGGATGACGGGAGCTTGCTCCTTGATTCAGCGGCGGACGGGTGAGTAATGCCTAGGAATCTGCCTGGTAGTGGGGGACAACGTTTCGAAAGGAGCGCTAATACCGCATACGTCCTACGGGAGAAAGCAGGGGACCTTCGGGCCTTGCGCTATCAGATGAGCCTAGGTCGGATTAGCTAGTTGGTGAGGTAATGGCTCACCAAGGCGACGATCCGTAACTGGTCTGAGAGGATGATCAGTCACACTGGAACTGAGACACGGTCCAGACTCCTACGGGAGGCAGCAGTGGGGAATATTGGACAATGGGCGAAAGCCTGATCCAGCCATGCCGCGTGTGTGAAGAAGGTCTTCGGATTGTAAAGCACTTTAAGTTGGGAGGAAGGGCAGTAAGTTAATACCTTGCTGTTTTGACGTTACCGACAGAATAAGCACCGGCTAACTCTGTGCCAGCAGCCGCGGTAATACAGAGGGTGCAAGCGTTAATCGGAATTACTGGGCGTAAAGCGCGCGTAGGTGGTTCGTTAAGTTGGATGTGAAAGCCCCGGGCTCAACCTGGGAACTGCATCCAAAACTGGCGAGCTAGAGTACGGTAGAGGGTGGTGGAATTTCCTGTGTAGCGGTGAAATGCGTAGATATAGGAAGGAACACCAGTGGCGAAGGCGACCACCTGGACTGATACTGACACTGAGGTGCGAAAGCGTGGGGAGCAAACAGGATTAGATACCCTGGTAGTCCACGCCGTAAACGATGTCAACTAGCCGTTGGAATCCTTGAGATTTTAGTGGCGCAGCTAACGCATTAAGTTGACCGCCTGGGGAGTACGGCCGCAAGGTTAAAACTCAAATGAATTGACGGGGGCCCGCACAAGCGGTGGAGCATGTGGTTTAATTCGAAGCAACGCGAAGAACCTTACCAGGCCTTGACATGCAGAGAACTTTCCAGAGATGGATTGGTGCCTTCGGGAACTCTGACACAGGTGCTGCATGGCTGTCGTCAGCTCGTGTCGTGAGATGTTGGGTTAAGTCCCGTAACGAGCGCAACCCTTGTCCTTAGTTACCAGCACGTTATGGTGGGCACTCTAAGGAGACTGCCGGTGACAAACCGGAGGAAGGTGGGGATGACGTCAAGTCATCATGGCCCTTACGGCCTGGGCTACACACGTGCTACAATGGTCGGTACAGAGGGTTGCCAAGCCGCGAGGTGGAGCTAATCTCACAAAACCGATCGTAGTCCGGATCGCAGTCTGCAACTCGACTGCGTGAAGTCGGAATCGCTAGTAATCGCGAATCAGAATGTCGCGGTGAATACGTTCCCGGGCCTTGTACACACCGCCCGTCACACCATGGGAGTGGGTTGCACCAGAAGTAGCTAGTCTAACCTTCGGGAGGACGGTTACCACGGTGTGATTCATGACTGGGGTGAAGTCGTAACAAGGTAGCCGTAGGGGAACCTGCGGCTGGATCACCTCCTTAATCGACGACATCAGCCTGCTGATGAGCACCCACACGAATTGCTTGATTCATTGTAGAAGACGATGCTGTAACGCGACCCTGTTATAGGTCTGTAGCTCAGTTGGTTAGAGCGCACCCCTGATAAGGGTGAGGTCGGCAGTTCAAATCTGCCCAGACCTACCATTACACGGTTCAGCCGTAGAATACACGGGGCCATAGCTCAGCTGGGAGAGCGCCTGCCTTGCACGCAGGAGGTCAGCGGTTCGATCCCGCTTGGCTCCACCACTTTCGCCGTACGCAGTAGCTTGTCAGAACTTAGAAATGAACATTCAGCTCGAATGTTGATTTCTGGCTTTTGTCAGATCGTTCTTTAAAAATTCGGATATGTGATAGATATAGACTGATGGCCAGTTTCACTGCTGGTTAATCAGGCTAAGGTAAAATTTGTGAGTTCTGCTCGAAAGAGCAACATGCGAATTTTCGGCGAATGTCGTCTTCACAGTATAACCAGATTGCTTGGGGTTATATGGTCAAGTGAAGAAGCGCATACGGTGGATGCCTTGGCAGTCAGAGGCGATGAAAGACGTGGTAGCCTGCGATAAGCTTTGGGGAGTCGGCAAACAGACTGTGATCCAGAGATCTCTGAATGGGGGAACCCACTCAGCATAAGCTGAGTATCTTGTACTGAATACATAGGTGCAAGAGGCGAACCAGGGGAACTGAAACATCTAAGTACCCTGAGGAAAAGAAATCAACCGAGATTCCCTTAGTAGTGGCGAGCGAACGGGGACCAGCCCTTAAGTTGATTTGAGATTAGTGGAACGCTCTGGAAAGTGCGGCCATAGTGGGTGATAGCCCCGTACACGAAAATCTCTTGTCAATGAAATCGAGTAGGACGGAGCACGAGAAACTTTGTCTGAATATGGGGGGACCATCCTCCAAGGCTAAATACTACTGACTGACCGATAGTGAACCAGTACCGTGAGGGAAAGGCGAAAAGAACCCCGGAGAGGGGAGTGAAATAGAACCTGAAACCGTATGCGTACAAGCAGTGGGAGCCTACTTTGTTAGGTGACTGCGTACCTTTTGTATAATGGGTCAGCGACTTATATTCAGTGGCGAGCTTAACCGAATAGGGGAGGCGTAGCGAAAGCGAGTCTTAATAGGGCGTTTAGTCGCTGGGTATAGACCCGAAACCGGGCGATCTATCCATGGGCAGGTTGAAGGTTAGGTAACACTGACTGGAGGACCGAACCGACTACCGTTGAAAAGTTAGCGGATGACCTGTGGATCGGAGTGAAAGGCTAATCAAGCTCGGAGATAGCTGGTTCTCCTCGAAAGCTATTTAGGTAGCGCCTCATGTATCACTCCAGGGGGTAGAGCACTGTTTCGGCTAGGGGGTCATCCCGACTTACCAAACCGATGCAAACTCCGAATACCTGGAAGTGCCGAGCATGGGAGACACACGGCGGGTGCTAACGTCCGTCGTGAAAAGGGAAACAACCCAGACCGTCAGCTAAGGTCCCAAAGTCATGGTTAAGTGGGAAACGATGTGGGAAGGCTTAGACAGCTAGGAGGTTGGCTTAGAAGCAGCCACCCTTTAAAGAAAGCGTAATAGCTCACTAGTCGAGTCGGCCTGCGCGGAAGATGTAACGGGGCTCAAACCATGCACCGAAGCTACGGGTGTCATCTTTGATGACGCGGTAGAGGAGCGTTCTGTAAGCCTGTGAAGGTGAGTTGAGAAGCTTGCTGGAGGTATCAGAAGTGCGAATGCTGACATGAGTAACGACAATGCGAGTGAAAAACTCGCACGCCGAAAGACCAAGGTTTCCTGCGCAACGTTAATCGACGCAGGGTTAGTCGGTCCCTAAGGCGAGGCTGAAAAGCGTAGTCGATGGAAAACAGGTTAATATTCCTGTACTTCCAGTTATTGCGATGGAGGGACGGAGAAGGTTAGGCCAGCCTGGCGTTGGTTGTCCAGGTTTAAGGTGGTAGGCTGAAATCTTAGGCAAATCCGGGATTTCAAGGCCGAGAGCTGATGACGAGTTGCCTTCAGGCGACGAAGTGGTTGATACCATGCTTCCAAGAAAAGCTCCTAAGCTTCAGATAACTGGGAACCGTACCCCAAACCGACACAGGTGGTTAGGTAGAGAATACCAAGGCGCTTGAGAGAACTCGGGTGAAGGAACTAGGCAAAATGGCACCGTAACTTCGGGAGAAGGTGCGCCGGCGAGGGTGAAGGACTTGCTCCGTAAGCCCATGCCGGTCGAAGATACCAGGCCGCTGCGACTGTTTATTAAAAACACAGCACTCTGCAAACACGAAAGTGGACGTATAGGGTGTGACGCCTGCCCGGTGCCGGAAGGTTAATTGATGGGGTTAGCGCAAGCGAAGCTCTTGATCGAAGCCCCGGTAAACGGCGGCCGTAACTATAACGGTCCTAAGGTAGCGAAATTCCTTGTCGGGTAAGTTCCGACCTGCACGAATGGCGTAACGATGGCGGCGCTGTCTCCACCCGAGACTCAGTGAAATTGAAATCGCTGTGAAGATGCAGTGTATCCGCGGCTAGACGGAAAGACCCCGTGAACCTTTACTATAGCTTTGCACTGGACTTTGAATTTGCTTGTGTAGGATAGGTGGGAGGCTTTGAAGTGGGGACGCCAGTTCTCATGGAGCCATCCTTGAAATACCACCCTGGCAACTTTGAGGTTCTAACTCAGGTCCGTTATCCGGATCGAGGACAGTGTATGGTGGGTAGTTTGACTGGGGCGGTCTCCTCCCAAAGAGTAACGGAGGAGTACGAAGGTGCGCTCAGACCGGTCGGAAATCGGTCGTAGAGTATAAAGGCAAAAGCGCGCTTGACTGCGAGACAAACACGTCGAGCAGGTACGAAAGTAGGTCTTAGTGATCCGGTGGTTCTGTATGGAAGGGCCATCGCTCAACGGATAAAAGGTACTCCGGGGATAACAGGCTGATACCGCCCAAGAGTTCATATCGACGGCGGTGTTTGGCACCTCGATGTCGGCTCATCACATCCTGGGGCTGAAGCCGGTCCCAAGGGTATGGCTGTTCGCCATTTAAAGTGGTACGCGAGCTGGGTTTAGAACGTCGTGAGACAGTTCGGTCCCTATCTGCCGTGGACGTTTGAGATTTGAGAGGGGCTGCTCCTAGTACGAGAGGACCGGAGTGGACGAACCTCTGGTGTTCCGGTTGTCACGCCAGTGGCATTGCCGGGTAGCTATGTTCGGAAGAGATAACCGCTGAAAGCATCTAAGCGGGAAACTTGCCTCAAGATGAGATCTCACTGGGATCTTGAATCCCCTAAAGGGCCGTCGAAGACTACGACGTTGATAGGTTGGGTGTGTAAGCGCTGTGAGGCGTTGAGCTAACCAATACTAATTGCCCGTGAGGCTTGACCATATAACACCCAAGCAATTTGCTAGCGCAGATTGCGGTGGTGAAGACGAAACAACCGAAAGTTCGCAACATCACAAATATCGCATATCTGGATTCGCTGGGCTGTCCATCTGGACATTCTGGCAACAGAATTTCTTGACGACCATAGAGCATTGGAACCACCTGATCCCATCCCGAACTCAGTAGTGAAACGATGCATCGCCGATGGTAGTGTGGGGTTTCCCCATGTGAGAGTAGGTCATCGTCAAGATTCATTTCGCAAAACCCCTATCTGCGCATGCAGGTAGGGGTTTTGTCTTTGTGGTGCAAAAAATCCCAAGCATACGCCGCCCCTGTGGGAGCGGGTTCACCCGCGAATGCCGGCAAAGCCGGTGCCATCCACCGCGTCGCTTGCTTCGCGGCTAAAGCCGCTCCCACAGGGACGGCGCAAGGCCGCTAACAGGGTTCCACCGATGCCTTGTCAATCGGCTAGTGGCACTGCGCCATACTCTCCGTATCGTACCTACGTGATATCGTTTCCCCTCAGCCCCCAGCGCCAGCCAGAGACCTCCCGATGCCCAATACCACTCACCTCCACCCTGGCTTCATGATCGTCCACGGCAACCGCCTCGACGACCTGCGCAGCTTGGTGGTGAGCTGGATGCGTCGCTATCCCTTGGCACCTCTGGAAAACGAAATCGCCTTGGTGCAAAGCAATGGCATCGCCCAATGGCTCAAGCTGGCTCTTGCCGAAGACCCTCAGGACGATGACCAGGGCGGCTGTGGCATCGCCGCCGCCATCGATGTGCAACTGCCAGGCAGCTTCATGTGGCAGCTTTACCGCAGCGTGCTGGGCCGTGACGAAATTCCCGAAGTCTCCCTGCTCGACAAGGCACCGCTGACCTGGCGTCTGATGCGTCTGCTCCCGGCTTTGATCGAACGTCCTCACTTCGAACCGCTGCGACGCTTCCTCACCGACGACAGCGACCTGCGCAAGCGCTATCAGCTCGCCGAGCGCCTGGCCGACCTGTTCGACCAGTATCAGGTCTACCGCGCCGACTGGCTCAAGGATTGGGCCGCTGGCGAGCACGTCCTCAACACCGCCCGCGCTGAACGCAAGGCGCTGCCCCCGGGCAACCGCTGGCAGGCCGAGTTGTGGCGTGCATTGCTGGAGGATGTTGGTGAGCAGGGCATGGCGCAGAGCCGTGCCGGCGTACATCAACGCTTCATCGAACGGATCAATAGCCTGGAGCAGGCACCTGCCGGTCTGCCGGCCCGGGTGATCGTATTCGGTATCTCATCGCTGCCAGCCCAGGCCCTCGAGGCACTGGCCGGCCTGGCACGCTTCAGCCAGGTGCTACTGTGCGTGCACAACCCCTGCCGCCACCACTGGGCCGATATCGTTGCCGACAAGGACCTGCTGCGCCACCAGTACAAGCGCCAGCAGCGCAAGCAGGGCATGCCCTTGCAACTGGACGACCAGTCGCTGCACCAGCATGCCCACCCTTTGCTGGCCGCCTGGGGCAAACAAGGCCGCGATTACATCAACCTGCTCGACAGCTACGATGACCCCAGCAGTTACCAGGGCGTGTTCAGCGACGGTCGCATCGACCTATTCAGTGAGGGCTCGCCCACCACGCTGCTCAACCAGTTGCAGGACGACATCCTTGAACTGCGTCCGCTCGCCGAAACTCGTGAGCAGTGGCATCCAGTCGACCCAGCGAAGGACCGCTCGATCCGCTTCCACATCGCCCATAGCCCGCAACGCGAAGTGGAGATCCTTCACGATCAGTTACTGGCCCGGTTCAGCGCAGACCCAACCCTGCGCCCACGTGACGTGATCGTCATGCTGCCGGCCATCGATACCTACGCGCCGCATATTCGCGCCGTATTCGGCCAGTTGCAGCGCAACGATCCGCGCTACATCCCGTTCACCCTGACCGACCAGGGCCAACGTGGCCGCGAACCCTTGCTGATTGCCCTCGAACACCTGCTCAAGCTGCCGGACAGCCGCTTCGCGGTCAGCGAAGTGCTCGACCTGCTGGATGTGCCGGCAGTCCGCGCCCGTTTCGGCATACGCGAAAACGACCTGCCCACGCTGCACCGCTGGATCGAGGGGGCCGGCATCCGCTGGGGCCTCAATGCCGAGCAGCGGGCCAGCCTGGGCTTGCCCGCTGGGCTGGAACAGAACAGCTGGCGGTTCGGCCTGCGGCGCATGCTGCTGGGTTATGCCGTCGGCGTGGGTGAGGCCTGTGACGGCATCGAACCCTACGATGAAATCGGTGGCCTGGATGCGGCGCTGATCGGCCCGCTGGTCGCCTTGCTCGACGCCCTCGAAGTAGCCAGCAAGGCCTTGTCCGAGCCTGCCACTGTCAGCCAGTGGGGGGAACGCCTGCATGCCTTGCTGCAAGTGTTTTTCCTGGCCGAGGGCGAGCGCGACGAGTTCCTGCTGATGCAGTTGCAGGATTTGCGTGATAGCTGGCTTGAGGTGTGCGAGGCCGTCGGCCTGCAAGACCCATTGCCGCTGACCGTGGTGCGCGAAGCCTGGCTGTCGGGCCTCGACCAGGGCAAGTTGTCCCAGCGCTTCCTCGCCGGCTCGGTGAACTTCTGTACCCTCATGCCGATGCGCGCCATCCCGTTCCGGGTGGTCTGCCTGCTGGGCATGAACGATGGCGATTACCCCCGCGCTCAGCAGCCGCTGGACTTCGACCTGATGGCCAGCGACTACCGCCCCGGTGACCGCTCGCGCCGCGAGGATGACCGCTACCTGCTGCTCGAAGCATTGTTGTCGGCCCGCGACCAGCTGTATGTCAGCTGGGTCGGGCGCAGCATTCGCGACAACAGCGAACGCCCGGCCTCGGTGCTCATCGGCCAGTTGCGCGATCACCTTGCAGCCGGCTGGCAGCTGGCAGGCGCGGAGCAGGGGCAGCCGGCAGAACCGGGCGAGCAACTGCTGCACGCACTGACCCAGGAGCACCCGCTGCAACCGTTCAGTTCACGCTACTTCCAGAAGGGCAGCCCGCTGTTCAGCTTTGCCCACGAATGGCAGGTGTTGCACCAGCAGGGCCAGGAGGACCAGCAGGCTGACCCCGTCCTGCCGCCATACCATGACGAGGAGGCCTTGAGCCTGACCCAGCTGAATGACTTCCTGCGCCACCCGGTGCGGCATTTCTTCAGCCAGCGTCTGAAGGTGTACTTCGAAGCGCTGGAAGCACCGACCCCGGACGAGGAACCCTTCGTCCTCGATATCCTGCAACGATACGGCGCCAGTGAAAGCCTGTTGGGTGCAGCGCTGGCCGAGCCGGACAATGCCGAACAGGCCCTGCAGGCACAAGCACGGCGCTTGCAGGCCTGTGGCGTGCTGCCACTGGCCGGCTTCGGCGAACTGCTGCAGCGCGAGCTGATCGAGCCCCTTCCAGGCCTGCTGCAACGCCACCGCCAGCTATTGCAACGCTGGCCGCAGCTGGTCGAGGGGGCATTGCCAGTGCATTTCGAGCACGGCCCGCACCGCCTCGAAGGGTGGCTTGGGCGGGTATTCCAGGCAGATGACCAGAGCCTGCTCAGCATCACCACCGTACCCAACACTATCAGTGCCGGGCGTAACGCCCTCAAGTGGCACCGACTGATCGCGCCCTGGGTCACGCACCTGGCGGCCTGCGCGGCGGGCTACCCGTATAACAGCGCGCTGGTGGCCAGCGACTTGACCCTACTGCTTGAGCCACTGCCGCAAGCGCAGGCGGCGCAATTGCTGGGCGACCTGCTGGTAGCCCGTCAGGCGGCGATGAATGCGCCGTTGCCGGTCGCGGCCAAGACCGCGTTCGCCTGGCTGGCCCAGGACGATAGCGACAAAGCCCTGGCTGCTGCCGCCCGCGCCTACGAAGGCGATGAGCGCACCAGCTTCGGCGAGCGCAGTGAAAGCATCGCCCTGGCCCGGCAGTTCCGCGACTTTGCCGCACTCACCGCTGATGAAACCTTCGAAGGCTGGTGCGAAGCCTTGTACCGCCCATTGTTCAACGCCCCGTGGCAGACCCTGGGCAACCCGGAGAAAGGCGCATGACCCAGGACCGTCCCCTGGCACTGAGTTTCCCCCTGCACGGCAGCCAGCTGATCGAGGCAAGCGCCGGCACGGGCAAGACCTTCACCATTTCGGCGCTGTACCTGCGTCTGATCCTCGGTCACGGTGGCGAGCAGGGCTTCAACCGCGAGCTGCTACCACCGCAGATCCTCGTGGTGACCTTCACCGACGCCGCCACCAAAGAGCTGCGCGAACGTATCCGCGCCCGCCTGGCCGAAGCTGCGCGGTTCTTCCGTGGCGAGCTGGAGGCGGCCGACCCGCTGCTGCATCAGCTGCGTGACGATTACCCGGAAGAAACCTGGCCACGCTGTGCCGGGCGCCTGGAAATCGCCGTGCAGTGGATGGACGAGGCAGCGGTATCGACCATCCATGGCTGGTGCCAGCGCATGCTGCGCGAACATGCCTTCGACAGCGGCAGCCTGTTCACCCAGACCCTGGAAACAGACCACAGCGAACTGCTGGGTCAGGTCATGCGCGACTACTGGCGGCGCTTCTGCTACGGCATGCAAGGCGACGCGCTGGCCTGGGTGCGTGGCCACTGGGGCAGCCCCGACGCCTTGCTGCCGCGGATCCGCCCGCTGTTCGGTCGCGTGCGCGTCCAGCACGATGGGCCCGAGCCGGCGGCACTGATCCAGGCATCGCTGCAGCAACGTGGCGAGCAGTTGGCCCGGCTCAAGGCGCCTTGGGCGCAATGGGCCGAGGAGTTGCGCCAGATCTGCCGTGATGCACTGGCCGCCAAACAGGTCGATGGCCGCAAGATGCAGGCCCGTTACTTCGAGCCCTGGTTCGACAAACTCTGCGCCTGGGCCGCAAACGAACAACTGGTGGAACTTGACCTGGGCACCGGCTTTACCCGCCTGACCCCAGCGGGCATGGCCGAAGCCTGGAAGGGCGAGCCACCCGAGCACCCGGCCCTCAACGCCATGCAGAGTTTGCAGCAACAGTTACAGGCCCTGGACAGCCCGGATGCCCCATTGCTCGAGCATGCCGCCAACTGGGTAGCGGCACGCTTCGAAGTGGAGAAGCGTCGGCGCGCGGAAATGGGCTTCGACGACATGCTCCTGCGCCTGCAGCACGCCCTGGCCAGCGAGGCTGGCGATCGCTTGGCCAGCCTGATCCGCGAACAGTTCCCGGTGGCGTTGATCGACGAGTTCCAGGACACCGACCCGGTGCAGTACGGCATCTTCGAGCGCATCTACCAGATCAGCGAAAACCGCGCCGAAACCGGCCTGTTCATGATCGGCGACCCCAAGCAGGCGATCTATGCCTTCCGTGGCGCCGACATCTACACCTACCTTGCTGCCCGCCGTGCCACCAGTGGTCGCCTGCACAGCCTGGACACCAACTACCGCTCCAGCAAGGCCATGGTCGCGGCGGTCAACCAGGTGTTCCTGCAGGCCGAGGCGCGTGAGGCAGGGCGTGGCGCATTCCTGTTCCGCGAGGCTGATGACAACCCGCTGCCGTTCATCGAGGTCCGCGCCAAAGGCCGTAGCGAACAGCTGTTGATCGACGGTGAAGCCTGCGCAGCCCTGCAATGCTGGCATCTGGAAAGCGAAGAGCCGGTCTCCGGCAGCGTTTACCGGCAGCAGCTGGCAGCCAGTTGCGCCAGCCATATCGTCGCCTTGCTCAATGGCGGCCAGCAAGGCACGGCTGGTTTCCAGAATGCCGAGGGCGAACTACGCCCGTGCCTGCCATCGGACATCGCCATCCTGGTGCGCGATGGCCATGAGGCGCAGATGGTCCGCGCCGAGCTTGCCGCGCGCGAGGTGCGTAGTGTGTACCTGTCCGACAAGGACTCGGTATTCGCCGCCCAGGAAGCCCACGACCTGTTGGCCTGGCTAAAGGCCTGTGCCGAACCCGACTCGGAGCGCCTGCTCAAGGCCGCCCTGGCCAGCCTTACCCTCGATCTGTCGCTGGCTGCGCTGGACCGCCTGAACCAGGACGAGCGGGTCTGGGAAGACTGGGTCATGCGTTTTCGCCGTTACCGCGACACCTGGCAGCGTCAGGGCGTGTTGCCGATGCTGCGGCACCTGCTGCATGACTTCCAGCTGCCGCGCACGCTGATCCGCCGCAGCGATGGCGAGCGGGTGCTGACCAACCTGCTGCACCTGGCCGAGCTGCTGCAACAGGCCGCCGGCGAACTGGACGGCGAACAGGCGCTGATCCGCCACCTGGCCGAGCACCTGGCCAGTTCCGGCCAGGCTGGTGAAGAGCAGATCCTGCGCCTGGAGAGTGACGAGCAGTTGGTGAAAGTGGTGACCATCCACAAATCCAAGGGCCTGGAATACCCCTTGGTCTACATGCCGTTCATCTGCACCAACAAACCAGTGGACGGCACCCGCCTGCCGCTGGCCTGGCATGATAGCCAGGGCAACGCCCATCTCACCCTCACACCAGACCAGGAACAGATCGACCGCGCCGACGACGAGCGCCTGGCCGAAGACCTGCGCCTGCTCTACGTGGCCCTGACCCGTGCCCAGCATGCCTGCTGGCTGGGTGTCGCCGACCTCAAGCGGGGCAACCAGAAGAGCTCGCAACTGCACCGCTCGGCGTTCGGCTACCTGCTGGGTGGCGGCCTCGCCCTGCCGGGCTCGCAACAACTGACGGACTGGTTGCAGGCCTTGGCCAAGACCTGCCCGCACATCTCTTGCCCGAGCCTGCCGCCGGCAGATGAGCAGGTGTATCGCATGCCGCACGCCGAGCATGAGCTGCTACCTGCCCGCAAGCCGCGCCGCGCGGTGGGCGCCGAGCATTGGTGGATTGCCTCGTACAGTGCCCTGCGCGTCGGCGACCAGACCCTCGGTGCCGACAGCTCCCAGGCCCAGCAGTTACTGGATGATGAAGTGGTCGATACCCAGATGCTGCGCGAGGTCCCGGCCGACAGTGGCGATATTCACCGCTTCCCGCGCGGGCCCAACCCCGGCACCTTCCTGCATGGCTTGCTGGAATGGGTTGGCCGCGAGGGTTTCAGCCAGGTCAGCGGCAATGCACGGCTGATCGAGCGAACCGTTGGCCAGCGCTGCAACCGTCGCGACTGGACCGGCTGGATTCCCACCCTGACGCACTGGCTGCAGCGCCTGCTGGGCGAAGCGCTGCCGTTGCCGGGCAACCACCTCGGTGTAACGCTCGGGCAGCTGCGCCACTACCAGATCGAAATGGAGTTCTGGTTCGCCAGCCACCAGGTCGATGCCGAACAACTCGACCGCCTGGTGGCACGCCACACCCACCCCGGCCTGGCACGCCCGGCGGCGCAGCCGACTGTGCTCAATGGCATGTTCAAAGGTTTCATCGACCTGGCCTTCGAGCTGGACGGGCGTTACTACGTGACCGACTACAAGTCCAACTGGCTGGGGCCGGACATTCAGGCCTACGATGCCCAGGCCATGGAAAAGTCCATCCTCGAACATCGCTACGACCTGCAGTACGTGCTGTACCTGCTGGCCCTGCATCGCCAGTTGCGCGCCCGCCTGCCTGACTACGACTACGACCGCCATGTTGGCGGCGCCCTGTTCATCTTCCTGCGAGGTGCCAGCAGCAGCGGCCACGGCGTTTACCACGCCAAGCCACCGCGTGAGCTGATCGAAAGCCTCGATGCGCTGTTCCGTGGTGAGCATCCGCCCGTACAGCAGGACCTGTTTGCCGGAGCCGTGATATGAGCCGAAGCCTAGTCGACCTGTTGCCCACCCCGCTGCACGCCGAGCACCTGCTTGCATTGGCGCCACAGCATGACAGCGGTGACCTGCTGCAACTGCTCGACCGCTGGGTAGAGCGCGGCTGGCTGCGTGCCCTGGACCGAGCGTTCGTATCATTCCTGGAGGAGCTAGCCCCCGGTAGTGACCCACTGCTGTTGCTGGCCGCCGCCCTGGCCAGCCACCAACTGGGCCACGGCCATGTCTGCCTCGACCTGCAGCAGACCCTGGCCGAGCCCGATTTCGCCCTGTCCTTGCCGCCTGAAGGCGACGCCTTGACCGGCCCCTTGCTGCTGCCTTCGCAGTTGCTCGCCGACCTCGACCTGCACGCCTGGCGCCAGCGCATTGCCGCCAGTCCGCTAGTGGCCGCCGGCGATACTTCGGGGCAGCAAGCGCGGCCTCTGGTGCTCAGCGGAGAGCGCCTGTACTTGCGCCGTTACTGGAGTTACGAGCGGCGCATCGACCATACACTTCGCCAGCGCCTGACCCAGTCCGAAGCGCCCCCGGCCGACTTGCGTGGCCGCCTGGCGCAGCTGTTTGACGGCGGTACGCCGGCTGGCCAGGTGGACTGGCAGAAGCTCGCCTGCGCCCTTGCCACCCGCGCAGGCTTCAGCATCATCACCGGCGGCCCCGGCACGGGCAAGACAACCACCGTGGTACGCCTTTTGGCCTTGCTGCAGGCGCCGGCGGTGGAGCAGGGCAGGCCATTGCGCATTCGCCTGGCCGCGCCGACCGGCAAGGCGGCCGCGCGCCTGACCGAATCCATTGGCCAGCAGGTCGAGCGCCTGCAGGTCAGCGCCGAGGTGCGCGGGCAGATCCCCACCGAGGTCAGCACCGTGCACCGCCTGCTCGGCAGCCGCCCCGGTTCGCGGCACTTCCGCCACCATGCCGGCAACCCGCTGCCGTTGGACGTGCTGGTGGTCGACGAAGCGTCGATGATCGACCTGGAAATGATGGCCAACCTGCTCGATGCCCTGCCGCCACGGGCACGTCTGGTACTGCTGGGCGACAAGGACCAGCTGGCCTCGGTCGAAGCCGGTGCGGTACTGGGTGACCTGTGCCGGGATGCCGAGGAGGGCTGTTACTCGTCGGCGACCGAGGCATGGCTGGAGCAGATCGGTGGCGAGTCGCTGGCGGGCAGCGGCCTCAAGGCCGGCGATGAGCAACGCAACCCGTTGGCCCAGCAGGTGGTGATGCTGCGCTTCTCGCGGCGTTTTGGCGAAGGCAGCGGCATTGGCCAACTGGCCCGGCTGGTCAATCGCCAGGACTCCCACGCGGCCCGCAACCTGTTGGCCACGCCGCCGCCCGATGTGCATAGCCTGGCCCTGAAGCACGAACAGGACCGCGCCTTCGACCGCCTGCTGCTCGACGGGCTGAACCGCGGCAGCGACGGCCCGCAGGGTTATCGCAGCTATCTGCGCACCCTTGGCCGCTTCCGCCCGGCACTCGATACCGCCGTTGACGACCCCGCCTGGGAGCAATGGGCGGGCAAGGTGCTGCACAGCTTCGAAGACTTCCAGCTGCTGTGTGCGGTACGCCGCGGCGCCTGGGGTGTCGAAGGCCTCAACGAGCGGGTGGCGCGGGTACTGCACAATGCCGGGCTGATCGACAGCCAGCAGCCCTGGTACGAAGGGCGCCCGGTGCTGGTCACCCGCAATGACTACGGCCTGGGCCTGATGAACGGTGACATCGGCATCGCCCTGCGCCTGCCGGACGAGCGCGGCGAACCCTTACTGCGCGTGGCCTTCCCGCGTAACGACGGCAGTGGGGGCGTGCGCTTCGTCCTGCCCAGCCGGCTGAACGAAGTGGAAACGGTATTCGCCATGACCGTGCACAAGTCCCAGGGCTCGGAGTTCAGCCACACCGCGCTGGTGCTGCCGGATGCGCTCAACCCGGTGCTGACCAAGGAACTGGTATACACCGGCATCACCCGCGCCAAGCATTGCTTCAGCCTGGTCGAGCCTCGCCAGGGTATTTTCGAAGAAGCGGTCGCGCGCAAGGTACGGCGTATTTCCGGATTGATGCTGGAGCAGGTCTGACCCTGTAGTGAGCCAATAGGAGATCCCTTGTGGGAGCGGGCGCAGCCCGTGCCAGCCACCGTGGTGCCTGCTTCGCGGGCACGCCCGCTCCCACAGGGATCGCATTAGATCCGCGCCGTTCCTACAAGCATGCGGCCATGTGCTATCGTTGCGCCGATATCGGAAAGGACCTTAAGAGATTTCCCACATGAACGTGGCCGCAAGGCGAGTGACGAGCTGTGTGCTTTCGCTATTGCTGGCCGCCCTGTTCCTTTCCGCAGGCCCGGCCCAGGCAGACCCCGCCATAACTGCCGCCCAGGCGCAGCAACGTGCCAAGGCCGTTACCCAGGTGGTGCTGGGCATCTTCAGCTACGCCCGCTGGCCCGTCGAACCTTCGCCCTTGCGCCTGTGCCTGGTCGGCCCGACCGAATACGCCGATGACCTGATCAAAGGCCATGTGCAGGAGTCTGGCCGACCGCTGCAGGTGCGGCGGCTGCTGGCAGACGATAGCCAGGTCGCCCAGGCCTGCGACGCCATCTACATTGGCAAACTCGACCAGGGCCAGCGCGACCGGCTGTTCGAGCGCGTCAGTGGCCACCCGGTGCTGAGCATCAGCGAGGCAGACGACCCGTGCACGGTCGGTAGCCTGTTCTGCTTGCGGGTCAGCGACCAGCAGGTAGCCTTTGAAGTCAACCTGGACTCGGTGGCACGCTCCGGCGTGCACATTCATCCCAGCGTGCTGCAATTGTCGCGGCGCCGGGCGGTGCAACCATGAAACCAACGCGCAAGCGCGGCGTGCGCCCGACCCTGCGCTCGGTGTTGGGCCGTGGCCACCTCAGCGTCGCCTTGCTCGCCGTGGGCCTTGCCGGCATATCCCTGACCCTGCTGGGCGTGCTCGCCCTGCGTGTCTACGCCAACGACAACCTGCACCTGATCGCCCGCTCGATCAGCTACACCGTGGAAGCGGCGGTGGTGTTTGACGACAGCGCTGCCGCCAATGAATCGCTGGCGCTGATCGCCAGTACCGAGGAAGTGGCCGAAGCCAGGGTCTTCAACAACGAAGGCGAGCAGCTGGCGCATTGGCAGCGCAGTGATACCGGCGTGCTCGCGCGGCTGGAGGCACAGGTGGCCACCGCCTTGCTGGATGAGCCGATCAACCTGCCGATCACGCACCAGCAACAGCAGGTCGGGCGCATCGAGCTGGTTGGCCAGGGGCGAAGCCTGTTGCTGTTCTTGTTCAGCGGGCTGGCCGGCATCCTGTTCTGCACGGTGCTCAGCGCCCTGGCTGCCCAATACCTGTCGCGGCGTCTGCTCAGCGATATCGTCCGCCCGCTGCGCGGCCTGGCCAGTGTCGCCCACGCCGCCCGCCGCGAGCGCAGTTTCGACCGGCGCGTGCCGGAGGCGCCGATTGCCGAGCTCAACGAACTGGGCAATGACTTCAACGCGCTGCTGGATGAGCTGGAGGTATGGCACAGCCACCTGCAGAACGAAAACCAGACCCTGGCCCACCAGGCCAGCCACGACAGCCTGACCGGCTTGCCCAACCGCGCCTTCTTCGAGGGGCGCCTGAGCCGCAGCGTGCGCAATGCCGAACGGCAGCAGGATCACCTGGCGCTGCTGTTCCTCGACAGTGACCACTTCAAGCAGATCAACGACACCCTCGGCCATGCGGTGGGCGACGAAGTGCTGATCAGCGTGGCCGACCGCGTGCGTGCCCAACTGCGCGAGCACGACTTGGTAGCGCGCCTGGGTGGCGATGAGTTCGCCGTGCTGCTGACGCCTTTGCATTCGCGCCAGGACGCCGAGCACATTGCCGAGAAGATCGTTGCCAGCATGAAGTTGCCGGTGCAGCTGGACAGTGGCCGCAGTATCGCCACCTCGTTGAGTGTCGGTATTGCCTATTACCCGGATGACGGCGCCGACCCCGCCAGTCTTCTGAATGCCGCCGATGCGGCGATGTACCAGGCCAAGCGCAAACGCCGTGGCCATTGGCAGGTGGCGCAGACGGAACGGTCCGCCAGCGAAATCAAGAACAGGAGTTGAACCCGTGATACAGGCTTTGCGTTTCCCCCTTTGGGCCTTGTTGCTCGCCGTGCTGGCGCTGACCGGCTGCCAGAGCGCTCCGCCCAAAGGCCTGTCCGCCGAGCAGATTGCCGTGCTCAAGCGTGAAGGCTTTACCCCGACCGACGAAGGCTGGGCCTACGATTTGTCCGGCAAGGTGCTGTTCGGCAGCGACCTGGACAGCCTCAACAGCCAGAGCCAGGCGATTGTCGAACGCATTGGCAAGGCGCTGCTCGGCGTTGGCATCCAGGGGGTGCGGGTGGATGGGCATGCCGACTCGTCCGGCAAGGCGGCATATAACCAGCAGCTGTCCGAGCGCCGCGCACAGAGCGTTGCCAAGGCGCTGGTCGGGGTAGGCATGCCGGCGCAGAACATCCAGTCCCGCGGACTGGGCAGCAGCCAGCCGGTGGCGAACAACCGCACCAGCGCCGGGCGCACCGAGAACCGGCGGGTGTCCATTGTGGTGGCTTCGTACTGACCACAGCCTACGGGCTATCAGATATCCCTGTGGAGCGGGTTCACCCGCGAACACCGGCGAAGCCGGTGCCATGCACCGAGTTGTCTGCTTCGCGGGTAAACCCGCTCCCACATTATCTGTGTTACCCCCGGGGTTTTAGCGCAGATGCACAAATTGCCGGGGCTGCTCTGCAGCCCTTTCGCGACACAAGGCCGCTCCCACAGGTACAGCGACAACCTCTAGATCAACGCTGCATCCGTGGGAGCTGGCTTGCCGGCGATGGGCTGCAACGCAGCCCCTTATTCCTGAGCAAACCGCATCTCCCGGGTCTCCCCCATCAACAACGGCGCATTCGCCTCGGTCACCCCCCGGATGTAGTCCCACAACAGCGTAATCCGCTTCAACTTCCTCAAATCCTCCCGGCAATACATCCAGAACTGCCGTGTCACCTCGATCTCCTCCGGCAACACCGTCACCAGCCGCGGGTCCTGCGCCGCCAGGAAGCACGGCAAGATCGCCAGCCCACGCCCCTGCAACGCTGCCGTGTACTGCGCAATCACGCTGGTACTGCGTAAATGCGCGCTGGCGCTGGGGATCAGGTTGGCCAGGTACAGCAGCTCCGAACTGAACGCCAGGTCGTCCACGTAGCTGATGAACGGGTGCTTGGCCAAGTCTGCGATCTGGTTGATCGGTGCATGGCGGTCCAGGTAGTCCTGGGTCGCGTACAGCCGCAAGCGGTAGTCGCACAGCTTGCAGCACACATAAGGCCCATGCTCCGGCCGCTCCAGGGCGATGACGATGTCCGCCTCGCGCTTGGACAGACTGATGAAGTGCGGCAGCGGCAGGATATCCACCGAAATCGCCGGGTAGGCATCGACGAAGTGGCTTAGCTGCGGGGTGACGAAGAAGCTGCCGAAGCCTTCGGTGCAGCCCATGCGCACATGCCCCGACAACGCCACGCCCGACCCGGATACCTGCTCGCAGGCCATGTGCAGCGTGCTCTCGATCGACTCGGCATAGCCCAGCAAGCGCTGGCCCTCGGCGGTGAGGACAAAGCCGTTGGTCCGGGATTTCTCGAACAGCAAGGTGCCCAGCGCCCCCTCCAGCGAGCTGATGCGCCGCGACACAGTGGTGTAGTCCACGCTCAGGCGTTTGGCGGCGCTGCTGGCCTTGCGCGTACGCGCCACTTCAAGGAAGAACTTCAGGTCGTCCCAGTTGAGCGCGCTCAGGGATGTAAGGTCTTTTTGCATGATGATCCGGTTTTTTTGTGCGTTCTTGTTGGATGTTTGCACATCTATACTCGAAACAAGCCTCAGGACGCCACCTCGCGTTTGCACGGCGCTGGCGATCTCGTCCCGACAATAATTCCAAGGAGAACGCAGATGAACGCACCGCAATCCCCTAACCAGACCAAAATCGAGCAGGTCAAGCTGCTGATCGACGGCCAATGGGTCGAGTCCAAGACCACCGAATGGCGCGACATCGTCAACCCGGCTACCCAAGAGGTGCTGGCGCGCGTACCGTTCGCCACCGTCGAAGAAGTCGACGCAGCCGTCGCCGCTGCCCACCGCGCCTTCCAGACCTGGCGTAACACGCCGATCGGCGCGCGCATGCGCATCATGCTCAAGCTGCAGGCGCTGATCCGCGAAAACACCAAACGCATCGCCCAGGTCCTCAGTGCCGAGCAGGGCAAGACCCTGGCCGACGCCGAAGGCGATATCTTCCGCGGCCTGGAAGTGGTCGAGCACGCCGCCTCCATCGGCACCCTGCAGATGGGCGAATTCGCCGAGAACGTTGCCGGCGGCGTCGATACCTACACCCTGCGCCAGCCGATCGGCGTATGCGCTGGCATCACCCCGTTCAACTTCCCGGCGATGATCCCGCTGTGGATGTTCCCCATGGCCATCGTCTGCGGCAACACCTTCGTGCTCAAGCCGTCCGAGCAGGACCCGCTGTCGACCATGCTGCTGGTTGAACTGGCGCTGGAAGCCGGCATACCGGCTGGCGTGCTCAACGTGGTGCACGGCGGCAAGCAAGTGGTGGATGCCATTTGCACCCACCAGGACATCAAGGCGATTTCCTTCGTCGGCTCCACTGAAGTGGGCACCCACGTGTACAACCTGGGCAGCCAGCACGGCAAGCGCGTGCAGTCGATGATGGGCGCCAAGAACCACGCGGTGGTGCTGCCTGATGCCAACCGCACGCAAACCGTCAACGCGCTGGTCGGTGCCGCCTTCGGTGCAGCAGGCCAGCGCTGCATGGCCACCTCGGTGGCTGTGTTGGTGGGCAAGGCCCGTGAATGGCTGCCGGACATCAAGGAAGCGGCCAGCAAGCTCAAGGTCAATGCCGGCTGCGAGCCAGGCACCGATGTCGGCCCTGTGGTCTCCAAACGCGCCAAGGAGCGTGTGCTGGGTCTGATCGAAAGTGGCATCAAGGAAGGCGCCAAGCTGGAACTCGACGGCCGTGACGTCACGGTACCGGGCTACGAGCAAGGCAACTTCATTGGCCCGACCCTGTTTTCGGGCGTGAAGACCGACATGCAGGTCTACACCCAGGAAATCTTCGGCCCGGTGCTGGTGACCCTGGAGGTCGATACCCTTGATGAGGCCATCGCCCTGGTCAATGCCAACCCGTTCGGTAACGGTACCGGCCTGTTCACCCAGAGTGGCGCGGCAGCGCGCAAGTTCCAGAGCGAAATCGACGTCGGCCAGGTCGGCATCAACATCCCGATCCCGGTCCCGGTACCGTTCTTCAGCTTCACCGGCTCGCGTGGCTCCAAGCTCGGCGACCTCGGCCCGTACGGCAAGCAAGTGGTGCAGTTCTACACTCAGACCAAGACCGTCACCGCCCGCTGGTTCGATGATGACAGCGTCAACGACGGCGTGAACACCACCATCAGCCTGCGCTAAGGAGAGAGTCATGCGTATCGCATTCATCGGCCTGGGCAACATGGGCGCACCCATGGCCCGCAACCTGATCAAGGCCGGGCACCAACTGAACCTGTTCGACCTGAACAAGGCCGTGCTGGCCGAGCTGGCAGAACTGGGTGGGCAGATCAGCCCTTCGCCCAAGGACGCGGCGGCCAACAGCGAGCTGGTGATCACCATGCTGCCGGCTGCCACCCATGTGCGCAGCGTGTACCTGAACGAAGACGGCGTGCTGGCCGGCATTCGCCCCGGCACGCCGACCGTGGATTGCAGCACCATCGACCCGCAGACGGCGCGTGATGTGTCCAAGGCCGCAGCGGCCAAGGGCGTGGACATGGGCGATGCGCCGGTGTCCGGTGGCACCGGCGGCGCGGCGGCAGGCACCCTGACCTTCATGGTCGGTGCCAGCGCCGAGCTGTTCGCCACCCTCAAGCCGGTACTGGAGCAGATGGGCCGCAACATCGTGCACTGCGGTGAAGTGGGCACAGGGCAGATCGCCAAGATCTGCAACAACCTGCTGCTGGGCATCTCGATGATAGGCGTGTCCGAGGCCATGGCCCTGGGCAATGCGCTGGGCATCGACACCAAGGTGCTGGCCGGCATCATCAACAGTTCGACCGGGCGTTGCTGGAGCTCGGACACCTACAACCCGTGGCCGGGCATCATCGAAACCGCGCCGGCATCGCGTGGCTATACCGGTGGCTTTGGCGCCGAGCTGATGCTCAAGGACCTAGGGCTGGCCACCGAGGCTGCACGCCAGGCGCATCAACCGGTGATCCTGGGTGCCGTGGCCCAGCAGCTGTATCAGGCCATGAGCCTGCGCGGCGAGGGTGGCAAGGACTTCTCGGCGATCGTCGAGGGTTACCGCAAGAAGGATTGACGAGCGAGGACTTTATCGCGGGCCGGGCGGCCTTCCCTCTGTAACTGCGCACCAGAGGGGAGGGGGCCCGTACTGCGATGTTTTTTGAGCATTATTTAGGCAAGGGGGGTAAGTAATACATGAAAACTCCCAAACCAAAAAATGCGATAGTCAATATCAAAAGCGAGGAGCCTATGAAGATTAGGAGGGTCTTGATTTTTGAAGGTAGATTATTTATTTCCTTGATGTCAATGAGGTTTTTTCGTGCATAGATTTTAGGAATGAGTAGTATGAATGATATGTTCGTTAGTCGAAAGAATTTTCCCATCAGGCCAGCATGTAGCCAGAGTTTTTTTCGCCGGTTATTGCATTGCAATTTAATAAAAACCCTTCAATGTAATCAATTTTGCGATGAGCGATATATATTGTTAATGCCAGGTTCAAGAAAAGTAAAGTTGTGACTGTCATGCTGTAGACTAAAAAAATCCAGTGCATGATTGTCATTTTGCTACTGCCTCGTATAGAAGTTCCCCAGCCCAGGCGCCTGCTTCATTCCCAAATTTTCCGCCTGCCATTCCCCCCCACTGTACCGCCGAATATCCCACAAGCGAGTGCTCCGGTTCCACCTGTCGCTACGCCAAACACCACGCTGCAAGCAGCACCAAGAATAAGCTTGCCACTGGCTGCCCCAGCAGTAGTACCCAACAAGCCCAAGGTTAATGAACTAACCTCGACATACTGCGCCTTTTTGCATTCCTCCTCGCGTCCGAGCGTACAGGCTTTATGTATCTCCAGGCCCGTGGCAGCGACGTCTAAGGATGGTCTGAAGTAGCCCCTGTTTTCCGGCTACTTCGCCATCGACACTTTCAAAAAACGGTAGCCGCTCAAATCCCGGTCAAACCTGCCGTCTATTTCAGCCTTTTTTGCCGCTGCAAGCACCTCGCAGCAGTCACTTCACTCTTCACGGACGCACCTCTCCTGCATTGGAGAGCAAATGTCGACGCGCCATCCAAATGTTCGACAGGGCGAACAGCGTCACCATCTGAGCAGTGTTTTTCACCAAGCCTCGGAAGCGCACTTTCGTATAACCAAACTGGCGCTTGATCACCCGAAATGGATGCTCAACCTTGGAGCGAACCTGGGCCTTGGCTCTTTCGATCTTACGTATCGCTTTGTATAACGCGCTGCGGTTACCGTGCTTTTTGTAAGTGCTGCGCCGGGCTGCAATCTGCCAGATGACTTGGCGCCCCTCATGCTCTTCACGCTTCTCTACACCGGTATAGCCCGCATCAGCGCAGACCACGTTCTCACCACCGTGCAGCAGTTTGTCGACTTGGGTTACGTCCGCGACGTTGGCCGCAGTGACCACCACGCTGTGCACAAGCCCGGACTCATCGTCGACACCAATGTGAGCTTTGGCACCGAAGTAATACTGGTTGCCCTTCTTGGTCTGATGCATTTCCGGGTCGCGTTTGCCGTCCTTGTTCTTGGTCGAACTGGGCGCATGAATCAGAGTGGCATCGACGATGGTGCCTTGTCGCAGTGACAAGCCACGGTCGCCCAAATAGCCATTGATCACGCCGAGAATACCGGTGGCCAACTCATGCTTTTCCAGCAGGCGACGGAAGTTGAGGATGGTGGTTTCATCCGGGATTCGCTCCAGGCTCAGACCGGAAAACTGGCGCAGGATCGTCGTCTCGTACAGCGCCTCTTCCATCGCCGGATCGCTGTAACCGAACCAGTTCTGCATTAGATGAATCCGCAGCATCGCCATCAGCGGATAGGCTGGACGGCCCCCTTCGCCCTTTGGGTAATGAGGTTTGATCAGAGCAATCAAACCCTCCCAGGGTACGACCCGATCCATCTCTATCAGGAACAGCTCCTTGCGGGTCTGCTTGCGCTTACCGGCGTACTCGGCATCGGCGAAGGTCATTTGTTTCATCATCGAAAAGCTCGGCGATTGGTGTCCGGGGATTTTGCCAAATCAGGAAGTCTTTTTCAGGATTTCCCTAATGCAATCCCTACATACGTTCCTTTCTTGATCAAATTAGCAGCCGTCGCCACGCCTGAGACTTTGTTGGCATATCCTGCAATCTCGCCGGTATGCAAATAACTCTTTGTGGATATCCCCAGCGTCCTTTTGATCGAGCCTTTGTTCCTTATCCCGGAACCGTAAGCCGCCAGCTTGTTCAGCTGCTCATCCAACTTCATGAACAAGACGGCACGCTTTGCATAGCACTGATCGCGAGCCGCCATGGCCCCTGACCCGAGATGCTGTTGATGCAGCTTCTCGATATCCATCAAGGTGGCCTCGATAGCTTTCAGGTGCTTGCTCCACCCTTCACTGACTACACCAGCGCCCACAGATGCATGCGCGATGAGGCTCTTCAAGGTCTCGAAATTATCCAGGGAAAAGTTATCCACACCTTGGCCGTTGCGCATCAGCCCCATGTGCGCAATCGTCGCCTGTCTCATCATCCAGGCTTCCTGGCTGGTGCAGGAAGCCGTGGTGGGATCGCCGATGATGATAAGTTCACCGCTACGGACCACAGTATTGGCGATGTGCGAATTCAGCACGTCAAACTTTTCCAGGGAATAACCGGTCAGCGCCAGGTCGGATTTCAGCCTATGATAGTTTTGCAGCTTGAGATTGAGAAACGCCCGGGCTTCAGACATAGGCTTGTCCTCACGCGTATTTTTTGTCGCCGATCCGGTCCCAGCCGCTGGCGATATTGCCGCCACCGGCGCCATCAATGCGCCGCTGCTGGGTATAGGTGGTCTTGATCCGGCCGTAGTTGAGCTGCACTACTTCAAGCGGTACGCCGGTGTCCACGCTCTGCGAATACTCGGCGATGATCACTTCCTCGAGGATAATTTCGTAGTACTTGAGTTTGTCACCACCCGCGCGGCAGAGTGCCAGTTTCACTTCCTTGAGGTGCTGCCCGGTGCAACTGGCTTCCATCAGTTTGCAACTGGCACTGTCGAGGTATTTGGTGAAAGTGAAGTTGGTGACAGAGGTACGGCCGGAAGTGGCTCCGCCAGTAGAACTTGCAGTGGCAGATGTGCTTTGGCTGACGCCGAAATCGTAGCCAAGCACTTCAATCCATTTGCTGTATTGCTTGTCCAGTGCTTCGCCTGGAATGTTGTCGATCTGAATGTAGGCGTCGAAAGCCATGTTTTCTTCTCCCTGGCAATTGAATCAATTGGGTATTGCTGCCCGGTGACCCGGCTGATTTGCAGAGCCTAGGCCTGCGATGAGTCGGGGGCAATACTTCAGGGGATGAAGAGGTGCAGTTCAGAAATGGACTACAAATGAAGGGGGAAAGCTGAATTCATATGTCAAAAAATGTAACTGTTACCCTTGCAATAGGATGATGTTTATTCAACTCCTGGTTGCCTTATTCATCATGTTTAATTGCGAACAGAGTCATGTGGGAATTTTCACTCATCCGTACGGCAAGCAAGTGGTGCAGTTTTACACTCAGACCAAGACCGTCACCGCCCGCTGGTTCGATGACGACAGCGTCAACGACGGTGTGAACACCACCATCAGCCTGCGTTAAGCCATCGGCCTGCGTTAAGGAGTACGTCATGCGTATCGCATTCATCGGCCTGGGCAACATGGGGGCACCCAGGGCCCGCAACCTGATCAAGGCCGGGCACCAACTGAACCTGTTCGACTTGAACAAGGCCGTGCTGGCCGGCATACGCCCCGGCACGCCGACCGTGAATTGCAGCACCATCGACCCGCAGACTGCGCGTGATGTGTCCAAGGCCGCAGCGGCCAAGGGCGTGGACATGGGCGATGCGCCGGCATCGCGTGGCTATACCGGTGGCTTTGGCGCCGAGCTGATGCTCAAGGACCTGGGGCTGGCCACCGAGGCTGCACGCCAGGCGCATCAACCGGTGATCCTGGGGGCCGTGGCCCAGCAGCTGTACCAGGCCATGAGCCTGCGCGGCGAGGGTGGCAAGGACTTCTCGGCGATCGTCGAGGGTTACCGCAAGAAGGATTGACGAGCGTGTACTTCGTCGCGGGCCAGGCGGCCTTCCCTCTGTAACTGCGCACCAGAGGGAAGGGCGTCTGATCCGCGATTTTTTTTGCTGCCGGGCGCTCAGATTTTTCCCACGTATTTTGATGAGTTTACTGACTTTGCGCAGGCAACAACATCTTCAACCCAAGATGTCAATTTGCTACGGTTTCCAGATAGGGAAACCTGAGCCATCTTTATGTTCAAGATAATAGAGTCAATCAAAGCCGCTCGCTACAAGCGAATAGTCAGGTCTCACGGGGGTAAGATTGCTGCCGGGCCTTCAACATTCAGTAAGTATGCCAGTGCTGATCTAGAGGGATATGTTCAACTAGGTCATATAAAAATTCGTTCTTCCCAAGTCGGAATTGGTGCTTACACCTATATAAGAAGTGGTACCCATCTTTCATTTGTATCTTCCATAGGTCGATTCTGCTCCATTGGCTCTGATTGTGTCATTGGTCAAGAGAAACACACACACCCATCCTCCTGGGTAAGTACCCATCCATTTCAGTATGAAGATGGAGGAAATCTGGAGTATCGAGCTGAAGAAGCGCTTGCCCAGATAGGCCACGACGTATGGATTGGCGCCGGAGCCACTGTCCTTGCAGGCGTGAAGGTCGGGACCGGAGCCATTATCGCGACCAAGGCTTTGGTGTCGCGTGATGTGCCGCCGTATGCGATCGTGGGTGGGAATCCGGCCAAAGTCATCAAGTATCGACATGCTGAAGATATCATTGTCAGGCTCATGGACAGCGAGTGGTGGGATTTGGATACCGCTACCTTGAGAGAGCTGAATTTGGCAGACCCGAAAAAGTTCCTGAGGTCTATCGAAAGTCGTACCTCACGAGACAAAGTAAACTACAGAGTCGTTTGTCTTTCTCAGAAGGGTGTAAAACTCTTGAAGAGTGACCGCTCGTAGTCGAGCGGAGATGTGCCAAAGGCTACTATCATACTTGCGGCAGGATACTATTCGTCTCGCGCACTCATTGGTCATCATGCCTGAACCTGAGCGGCGTCATGGTCATGTGGGATTTTTTGCGCATCCCACATGACCGGCAAAGTCCGCTTATGAATCAGGCAAAGACAAAGTACTTGCGCACGGTCTCGACCACTTCCCAGGTGCCTTTCATCCCCGGTTCGATCACGAACACATCACCCGCTTTCAGGTGCTTCGGCTCTTCGCCTTCCGGGGTGATGATGCAGTAGCCATCGAGGAAGTGGCAGAACTCCCACTTCTCGTAGTTGACCTCGAACTTGCCCGGAGTGCAGATCCAGGTGCCCATGATCTTGCTGCCGTCGGCCGACAGGTAGGCGTTGAGGTTGACGGTGTGCGGATCGCCGCCGATGCGCTTCCACTTGGTGGCGTCCACGACCGGCGTCGGGCAGGTTTCGCGCAGGACGGTGATGAAATCGGACATGGCACAACTCCTGGTGACTGGCTGAATGACTCGTCACCATAGGGCCATCGGCCGAGCCGCAGTTGCCTGGGCTCGACGTCCAGCTGTCTGGTCGCGCTATGCCAGGCGGTTGACCTCGACGGTGATGTGCGCCAGTTCTTCGTGTACGCCCAGGGCCTGGCGCACGCTGTCGGCGCTGAGTTCGGCCCAGGCGGCCAGGCCGAGAATGCAGGCGTACTGGTCTTTGCCCACGCGCCACACGTGCAGGTCGGTGATGCTGGCCGGCACCGGCAGTTGCGCGACCACCGCGCGGATTTCTTCCACTACCGGCGCGTCCATCTCCGCATCCAGCAGCACCCGCCCGGTATCGCGCAGCAGCCCGCGGGCCCACAGCGCCACCAGCAGCGCACCGACCAGGCCCATGACCGGGTCGAGCCACCCGGCGCCCCAGTACTTGCCGGCCAGCAGGGCAACGATAGCCAGCACCGAGGTGGCGGCGTCGGCCATCACGTGCAGGTAGGCCGAGCGCAGGTTCAGGTCGTGGTGACGGTGGCCATGGTCATGGTCATGGTGATGGTCGTGGCCATGGTGGTGATGATCGTGATCGTGATGGTGATGGTCGTCACGCAGCAGCCAGGCGCAGATCAGGTTGACGGCCAGGCCCACGGCGGCGATGAAGATCGCCTCGTCATAATGGATCGGCCCCGGTGCCAGCAGGCGCTGCACCGACTGGAACGCCATCAACCCGGCCACGCCCAGCAACAGCAGGGCGCTGGAGTAGCCGCCGAGAATCTCGATCTTCCAGGTGCCGAAGGCAAAGCGCCGGTCGCCGGCATAACGCCGCGCGGCGGCATAGGCCAGCAGCGACAGGCCCAGGGCCAGGGCGTGGGAGCTCATGTGCCAGCCGTCGGCCAGCAACGCCATGGAATTGAAGAACCAGCCCCCGGTAATTTCCGCCACCATCATCACTGCGGTCAGCCACACGGCCAGGCGCGTCTTGCGCTCGGCGCTCAGGTTGCTGGTATGGAACTGGTGGCTGTGCTGCCAGCGGTCTGAGGTTTGTGTCGCCATGGTTTATCATGCTCCCGGAACGTCGAGAAATATACTATACCCCAGTATACCTAGCATGGTGTGAAACCCAATGGCACATACCCTGAAGAGCAAGAAGCAGCTGCTGACCCGGGTGCGCAAGATCAAAGGCCAGGCCGCCGCCCTGGAGACAGCGCTGGAGCAGGACAAGGACTGCCTGGCGATACTGCAACAGATCGCCGCCGTGCGCGGTGCGGTGAACGGGCTGATGGCCGAAGTGATGGAAGGGCATATCCGCGAACACCTGGTGGCGGACGGGCTGAGTGCCGAGGAGCGGCAGGACGAGGCGGACAAGGTGGCGACGTTGCTGCGGTCGTACCTCAAGTGAATTAGGTGGGTAGGCACGCCCCAGCAATTTGTGCACCACTGCTGGAGTCCTGGGGCCGCTCTGCGGCCCTTTCGCGATACAAGGCCGCTCCTACAGGGGCCTCTATACCCCCAAGGGGTATGATTACGCCCACCAATACCGCACAAAGTGGAAGAACACCGGCGCGGCAAAGCACACCGAATCCATGCGGTCGAGCATGCCGCCGTGGCCTTCGATCATGTGCCCCCAGTCCTTCACCCCACGGTCGCGCTTGATCGCCGACATCACCAGCCCGCCGAAGAAGCCCATGGCGTTCACCGCCAACGCCATCAGCGCGGCCTGCCAGAAGGTGAACGGGGTGATCCAGCACACCAGGGCGCCGATCAGGGTGGCCAGCGCCACGCCGCCGGCCAGGCCTTCGACGGTCTTGGATGGTGACAGGTTGGGCGCTACCTTGTGCTTGCCGAACAGCTTGCCACACACGTACTGCAGCACGTCGCTGATCTGCACCACCAGGATCAGCCAGGCAATCAGCAGCAGGTTGCGGCCCTCGTAACCCGGGATGTCCAGGGTCATCAATGCCGGCACCGACGACACGCAGTACACCGCGATCATCAGCCCCCATTGCACCTTCGAGGCGCGCTCGAGAAAGCGCGTGGTGTCGCCGCCGAAGCTGGCCAGGATCGGCAGCAACAGGAACAGGTACACCGGGATGAAGATGCTGAACAACCCGTACCAGTCCATGGCGATCAGCACGTATTGCACCGGCAGCGCCACATAGAACGCCGCCACCAGCGCCGGGTAGTCGCTGCGCCGGGTCGGGGTGAGCGTCATGAACTCGCGCAAGGCATAGAACGACACGCCGTAGAACAGCACGATCACGCCGTACTTGCCGAACAGGAAGGCGATGCCGATCACCAGCACCATCACCCACCAGGCGTTGATGCGGGCGTTGAGGTTGTCGATCACCGCGTGCGGTGCCGGGCCGGCGCGCCATTTGAGCAGGCGGCCGATCACGCTGGCGAGCAGCAGCAGGGCGCCGATGCCGGCAAACAGGGAAAGGGTGTTGTCGTCCATCTCAGGCATCCTTGGGGGCCAGGTTCAGCAAGGCCCGGCTGGCCCGCTCGAGAAAGGCTTGCTTGCTTTCATCCGCCTGCAGGTGCAGCGGCTCGCCAAAGCTCAATGTGCACAACAACGGCAACGGCAGGGCGCGACCTTTGGGCATCACCCGGTTGAGATTGGCGATCCATACCGGCACCAGTTCGACTTCGGGGTTGGCTGCTGCCAAGTGGTACAGCCCGCTCCTGAACGGCATCAGCGGCTCGTCGCCGAGATTGCGAGTGCCCTCCGGGAAAAAGATCAGCGAGTCGCCCTGGGCCACTGCTTCGAGGATCGGCTGCAACGGGCTGCCCTGGCCGGCGCTGTGTTGCCGGTTGATCAGCACACCGTTGAACACCTTGCGGATAAGAAAATCGCGAATACCCGGCTTGGCCCAGTAATCGGCACCGGCTACCGGACGGGTACGCTTGCGCAGCGGCTGCGGCAGCGAGGCCCACAGCAGCACGAAATCACCATGGCTGCTGTGGTTGGCGAAATACAGGCGCTGCACCGGCAGCGGCGTGCAGCCCAGCCACAGGGCGCGGGCACCGGTGATCAGGCGGGCGGCGGAAGTGATGAGGTAGGCGGTCAGGTTGGCGAGCATGGATCGGTAGTCATCCCTTCAAAGGCAGTGTCAGCAGGGTAGCCAAGGCCAGCGACAGCTGCAGGCCCAGGCACACTGCCTGGCGGCGCAACAGGGCCAGCGCGGCCCGGCTACGGGCAGGCCATGCTCGGGTGTCGGCGGCCTGCGGTTTGAGTTTCAGCTCGAACAGTGCGTGGTCCAGGGCCTGGGTGTCCGCCGCCAGGTCGCGGCTGGCGGCGAGGCGGGCGAACAATTGGGCATCGATGGCCACACGGACGGCCCAGTACTTGTGCAGCACGCCTAGTACCAGCAGCGCAATGCACAGCAGGCTGGCCAGCGGTTGCAATTGGGCACCCAGCAAGGGCGCCAAACCGTAGGCCAGGGCCAGCAGGGTGAGGCCGTCCGACAGGCGTTCCAGTTGTTTGCCTCGGCCCAGCAGGCTGGCCACCACGTACAGCGTCATGGTTGTGTCCCTAGCTGTTGCAAGGCCTGGCGGTGTGCGCTGTGCAGCACCACGCCAGGGCGGGCCTTGCGGATCAGCGCTTCGGCCTGGCGAGCATCACTGCAGCGGCCCGTGAGCACCAGCCAGGCTGCCACGGCGCTGGCGCTGCGCGAATAGCCCAGGGCGCAGCAGACCAGCACCGGGCCTTGCGAGCGCAGGCGTTCGATGGCGACGGCGGCTTGGTGCAGCAATGGGCTTTCCGGGGCGATCAGGTCCAAGGTAGGAAAACATGCGTAGCCATGCGCTGCCTGACCGGCTGACGCGGACCCTGTGGGAGCGGCCTTGTGTCGCGAAAGGGCCGCGAAGCGGACCCAGCAATATCTGCTGCGAAGCTGAAAATCTGGGGCCGCTTCGCAGCCCTTTCGCGACACAAGGCCGCTCCCACAAGTGTCCGCGACAGGGCGGCCAACAATGCACGGTAGTTCTGCGCATAAATCGACCACCGCAGCGAACTGCGCGCCACACCCAGGAATCCGCCCAAGGTAGACGCCATCACACACTTCATCCGCCTGCGGGTGCCGCCAGGTCCACAACCGCGAGTTGACCCACGCCCCAATCAGGTACGGTGCCAGCAGCCAGCTGGCTGCATTCGACAAGCGCCCATCGGCGCCTTTCTGAAACCCGCCTGCACCGAGCACGCCATAGTTCAGCGCCACCAAAGCCAGCGACACGGCCGGCCAGGTCAACCACAGCCAGGCGCCGCCCAACGCAACGGCAGGCACTGCGCACAGCAGCCCACCCACTGTATAGAACAACGCCAACCGCCAACGCTTGGCATCCCGCGCAAGGCGCACCTGCTGCCAGGGCAGTTGCCCTTGATGTGGCCACAACCAGACGCAGACGAACCCCGCCAATGCCCCGGTCGGCACGTCGACGAAATGGTGCTGCCAGGTGGTCAGCACCGACACCCCGATCAGTGCCATCCAGCCATGCATCAGCCAACGCCAGGGCTGGCGCTGCACGTGCCGGGCAAACATCGTCCAGATGATCACCAGCAGGGCAATATGCAGCGACGGTGCCTGGTTGAACGGCTTGTCGAAGCCCATGAGCACATCGAACATCCAGCCGAACACCCCGCCCAGTTCCGGCCGCTCGAAGGTGAAACGCAGCGGCCAGAGCAGGAAGCAGCTGACGCTGATCAGCTGCGCGGTGAGCAGCGCCAGCGCGTGCCGGTCCATTTCCTGGCGCGTGCGTGGCAGCAGGAAGGACAAACCGTAGAGCAGGTCGATCGACCAGTACGGGATGATCGTCCACGGCCACAACGGCATGCGGCTTTCCCAGCCGAACACCAGGCTGCCGACATCACTGCGCCCGGCGGTATGGTTGTTCGCCAGCCCGTAACTGAGGAAAAACAGCGGCCCCAGCAACAGAAGCCAGAACACGCCTCGGCGGATCAGCCGGGGCTCGCGTGATGGGCTCATTCAGCGCACCCGTTGTGCCAGGCTGACGCTGAAAATGCCCCATTCATCGATGCGTTGGGCCAGCTTGCGGAACCCGGCCGCTTCTACCAGCTGGTCCATTTCGGCCTGGCTGCGGCGACGCATCACCCAGGCCTCCCCGCCGCGGTGGCTGGTGAGGGCGCGGGCGATCATTTCCAGTTGCGGGTGCCACGGCTGGCCGGTGTAGACCAAATAGCCGCCATCTTCCAGCGCATCCGCCAGGCCGGCCAGCGAGTTGCCTACCAACTGGTTGCTGGCGAACAGTTCGTACAGGCCGGAGACCACGGCCAGGGTCGGTGGTTGTTCCAGGGTGGCCAGGCTCTGGCGGTCGAAGGCATCGCCCTGGACGAAGCGGGCGATGTCGGCCAGGCCCTTTTCTGCAATCAGTGCGCTGCCTTGCTGCACGTTCAGTTCGCTGTAGTCACGCAGCAGGATCGAATCCGGCAGCTGTTCGAGCTCCTGCAGGGCCTCGAGAATGTAGCGGCCATGGCCGGCGGCGATATCGACGATGTGCACCGGCCGCTGCTGTTCGCGCAGGCGGTCGATGGCCAGGCGCAGCAGTTCCTCTACGTGAAGCTTGCGCTGGCGGATGCCACGCCAGCCGATGGCGTCGAGGTAGTTCTGGTCGATCAGGCGGCCGAGCTTGCCTTTGCCGGTCGGCTGGTTGCGGTACACGTAGTCCAGGGTACTGCCCGAGTCGAAACCGGTATCGAAACCCAGCTTCACACCTTCGGACAGCCCATTGCCCAGCCGCAGCCCGGCACGGGTAGCACGCCAGTAAAGGTCGCGGGGCGAGTTGCGCGGCAGCGGTGCGGCCAGGCTTTCGGCTTCGGCGCAGCTGGCGCCGATCTTGTCGGCATCGAGTAGTGACGGCAGGGCGGCGGGGCTGGCGAAGCAATGTTCGACAAACCGCTCGATGCGCCGCAAGGCATGGGCCCTGTCACGCTCGCCAAGGGTGTCGTGGAAAAAGCCTGGCAGGATGTGCATTTCCTTGCGCGCACTGCCCAGGCGTTCGAAGAAGCGTTCCTGCGGTTGGCGTTCGACCACGAAGTCGGCACCGGACACCAGCAGCTGGGTTGGCAACTGAATGGCCTGGGCATCCGCCACCACCCGGTCGGCGGCTTCGTACAGGCCCAGCAGCATGGTCACCGAAATCGGCCGGCTGATCAGCGGGTCGGCCACGTACGACATGACCCGTTCGGGGTCGTGGGTGAGCAGGCGGGGCTTGACGTAGCTGTTTACGAAGAAGTTTCCGCGCAAGGCTTTCAGCAGTTTCAGGCCGGTGCGGGCGAACGGCACATACAGTTTGACCTTGAACGCTGGCGAGGCCAGCACCAGGCAGCGCACCTTGGGCGCGTAGTCGTGGGCCCAGGTGGCCACGAGCACGGCCCCTACGCTCTGCGCCAGCACCACCAGGTCCTGTTCGGCGATGCCATGGCTGGCCTGGATGTGCTCGATGAAGGTCTGCACATCGCGCACGCTGGTGGCGAAGCCCGGGCTGTCGCCACGCGCGCCCGGCGAATGGCCGTGGCCGCGGGCATCCCAGGCGAAGAAATCGTAGCCCGGCATGTCCAGCTCGTCGGCCAGGTGTGCCATGCGCCCGCCGTGTTCGTGGCCGCGATGGAACATCACCACGGCCCGGCGTGGCTGGTGTTGGTTACGCGTGGCAGGCCAGTGACGGTAATGCAGCTCGACGCCGTCATGGGTGGAGAAGTGCAGCGCTTGCGCTTGGCGCATGGTCGACATCCTTTTGCGACGGCAGTGGGCTCAGCGGGTTTCGGCCAGCCCCTGGCGAACCCGGTTGTAGAGGGTATAGAGCGAGAGTGCGAGGATGACCAGCAACAAGCCGTTGAGCCAGGTGCCATTCAGCAGGCCTAGAGCGACACCGGTACCCAGCACACCGAAGGCAAAGGCCCGGTCGCTCTTGCCCATTGGGCCATCGTAGCGCCGTGAAGCACCGGCCAGTGGGCCCATGACACCGGCGTATTCGCTGAAGGTGGCGCTGAGCACCACGAGCACGACCAAGGTTGGCGATACACCGGCCAGCAGGGCGAAGGGCAGGTACAGCGCGGCATCGGCGATCACGTCGCACAGTTCGTTGAGGTAGGCACCGAGGGTGGATTGCTGGCCGAACTCGCGGGCGAGCATGCCGTCGACAGCGTTCAGTGCCATGCGCAGCAGCATCCAGACTGGCACCAGGATGAACAGCCAGGTGAGATGGGGCAGGGCAGCCAGCAGCAGGCCCAGCAGGATTGACAGCAGGGCGGCGGCGACAGTGACCTGGTTGGCGGTGACACCGCGGTCATGGAGGCGCTGGACAGCAGGGCGTAGCATGGCCTGGAAGTGCGGTTTGAGCTGGTAGATCGATGCCACTGGAAAGTCCTTTTCGGTGGGGCGTTATGGCGCCATTGTGTGTGAGCCTTCTTTGCGGGTAAACCCGCTCCCACAGGTATAGTGTCCAGCCGAGAGATACCACACATCCTGTGGGAGCAGGTTCACCCGCGAACACGGGCGAAGCCCGTGCCATCAATCGCGGTGCCTGCTTCGCGGGCTCGCCCGCTCCCACAGGTATAGTGTCCAGCCGAGAGATACCACACATCCTGTGGGAGCAGGTTCACCCGCGAACACGGGCGAAGCCCGTGCCATCAATCGCGGTGCCTGCTTCGCGGGCTCGCCCGCTCCCACAGGTATAGTGTCCAGCCGAGAGATACCACACATCCTGTGGGAGCAGGTTCACCCGCGAACACGGGCGAAGCCCGTGCCATCAATCGCGGTGCCTGCTTCGCGGGCTCGCCCGCTCCCACAGGTATAGCGTCCATCCGAGAGCTACCACATATCCTGTGGGAGCGGGTTCACCCGCGAACACGGGCGAAGCCCGTGCCATCCACTTCGTCAGCGGGTGAGGGTGGTTACCAACCCTGCGGCATACCCCGGCAATGCCGCAAAGTCGCGTGCACACACCAGCAACCGGCGATTGGCCCATGGTTCCGTCATCGCCACCCAGTGCAACGGCAACACCCCTTGCCAGCGCTTCACCGCAGCCAGCGGCACAATCCCTACTCCGGCTCCGCCCGCAACCATGCGGATCACGCCATCGAACCCTTCGGCACGCACCCGAACCCGCATGCGCCGGCCCTCGCGCAGTGCCTGCTCTTCCAGGTACAACGCCAGTGCACTGCCGGCACCCAGGCCGACATAGCCATGGGCCAGGCTATCGATGAAGCTCGGCGCTTCCTCGCTGGCCAGTGGATGGCGCTGCGGCGTTACAAGCACCAGTGGGTCTTCGCGAAACGGCCGGGTCTGCAGGTGCTCGCTGGGGGCGGCGGTTGAAACTATGCCCAGGTCCGCCATGCCCTGGGTAATCGACTGCACGATGCGCAGGCTCGGCAACTCCTGCACATCCACACTGACGCCTGGGTTTTCAGCCAGGTAGCCGGCCAGCAGCTCCGGCAGGTATTCCGTGAGTGCAGCCGTGTTGCACAGCAGGCGCACCTGGCCCTGCTGCCCTTGAACGTACTGGCCCAGGTCGAACTGCAGGCGCTCGACCTGCTGCGATATCAGCCGGGCATGCTGCAGCAGTGCCTGGCCGGCCAGAGTTGCTTGCACGCCACGGCGGTTGCGTTCCAGCAAAGGGATGCCCAGCGAAGCCTCCATGGCGCGGATCCGCGCACTGGCTGCTGCCAGCGAAAGATGGCTGCGGCTGGCACCGGCGGTGATGTTGCCGCACTCCAGGGTGTGCTGGAACAGCCTGAGGTCGATCAGGTCGAAATGCATGTGGCTCTGTCCTGGCAAGAGTCTGGCTGAGTATATGGCAGATTTTCAGCCCGGCCGACGCACGCCATCATCGGCCCATGAATACCTTGCTCGCTTTCTACCAGAACATTGGCCCAGCGCTGTCGCTGCTGGTGGTACTGACTTTCCTGCTGGCCGGCGCGGTGAAGGGGGTGATCGGCCTCGGCTTGCCGACAATCGCCATGGGCCTGCTGGGCCTGGCTATGTCACCGGCGCAGGCTGCGGCATTGCTGATTGTGCCTTCGACCCTCACCAACCTCTGGCAGCTGGCCAGTGGGGGGCACCTGCGGAGGTTGCTGGCACGCCTGTGGCCGATGCTGGCGATGATCTTCGTCGGTACCTTGCTGGGCAGCGCCTGGCTGGGGATCAACAGCGGCCCTTGGGCCGCACATGCACTGGGCGCGGCCTTGATGGTGTATGCGCTGTACGGGCTGGTCGGTCCGGGCCTGCGCCTGGCACCGGGGCGGGAGCTTTGGCTGGCGCCGCTTTGCGGGCTGGTCACGGGCGTGGTCACGGCGGCGACCGGGGTGTTCGTGATACCGGCTGTACCCTACCTGCAGAGCCTGGGTTTGAATCGGGATCAGATGGTCCAGGCCCTGGGCCTTTCGTTCACGGTTTCGACCCTGGCCCTGGCCGTTGGCCTGGCCGGGCAGCATGCCCTGGGTGGCCAGGCGCTGGGTGCTTCGCTGCTGATGCTGGCGCCGGCCTTCGTCGGCATGCTGGCCGGCCAGTGGCTGCGGCAGCGCATCAGTACGCCGCTGTTCAAACGGTGCTTCTTCATCGGCCTGGCCGCGCTCGGCGGCCATTTGCTGATCAGCGGTTAGCGCTTGATGCGCTGAGCATGTCGATCATCTGGATGTCAAAATCGCGTTCCAGGTAGTCCATGCGTTTTTCGAAGAACGCGGTCATGTGCGGCAGTGCCGAATGCACATCCAGCGCGGCCTTGTCGGCCCAGACCTCGAAGAACACGAACAGGCTCGGGTCCTGCTTGTCGCGCAGCATGTGGTACTCGATGCAGCCCGGCTCCTGGCGGCTTGGCTCGACGTAAGCGCGGAATAGGGTTTCGAACGCTTCAGCCATTTCCGGGCGGGTCTTGGCTTTGAGGATGAAGGCGTACTGCTCACTCATGGGTCGCTACTCGGTGATGGGAGGTGATGCGATTCTAAAGCAATAATGCATTATTGATTCGTGACTTCAGGTCAATTGTATTTTGCCGCTGCATTACTGTATCCCGCGCCCGCGAGCCCCTAACCTGCCGGCCTGAATTTTTTTTCCGCGAGGCCCGCATGAAGAAGATCCTTTTGCTCAACGGTGGTAAACAGTTCGCCCACTCCGACGGTCGTCTGAACACGACCTTGCACGAAGCGGCCATCGCTCACCTGGACCGGGCCGGTTTCGATGTACGCCAGACCTTCATCGACGGTGGCTATGATGCCCAGGAAGAGGTGGAGAAGTTCCTCTGGGCCGATGTGGTCATCTACCAGATGCCCGGCTGGTGGATGGGCGCGCCATGGACCGTTAAAAAGTACATCGACGAGGTGTTCACCGCCGGCCACGGTAGTTTGTATGCCAACGACGGCCGTACCCGTTCGGACCACTCGCAGAAGTACGGCAGTGGTGGCCTGGTGCACGGCAAGCAGTACATGCTTTCGCTGACCTGGAATGCACCGCTGCAGGCATTCGACGACCCTAGCGATTTCTTCGAGGGCAAGGGGGTGGACGCGGTGTACTTCCCATTCCACAAGGCCAACCAGTTCCTCGGCATGACCGGGTTGCCGACTTTCCTGGCGGTGGATGTGATGAAGCGGCCGGATGTGCCGGCTGCTTTGGCGGCCTATGAGGCGCATCTGGACAAGGTATTTGGCAAGGCACAGTAAGGTTTTTCCTGTGCTGGCCTCTTCGCGGGTAAACCCGCTCCCACAGGTACCCCACAGTCTTTGACAACCGTGCAGCACTTGTGGGAGCGGGTTTACCCGCGAAGAGGCCAACACAGGCACCGCTGGACTTGGCCTCGACAAGCGGCTATCTATCCCTGCAGAGACCAATCACAGGCGCAGATGTGAAAACCCGATCCGAAGAACTCCAGGTATTTGTCACCGTCATCGACTGCGGCTCGATTTCCGCTGCTGCCGAGCAGATGGGCCAGACTCCGTCTGCCGTCAGCCGTACCCTGTCGCGCCTTGAAGGCAAGCTGGGTACCACGCTGGTCAACCGCACTACCCGACGCATGGACCTGACCGAGGAGGGCCGCTTCTTCCTCGAGCGCGCGCGGTTGATCCTGGAACAGATGGACGAGATGGAAGAGCGCCTGTCGATGAACCGCCAGACCCCCACCGGGCGCCTGCGCATCAACGCCGCCGCGCCGTTCATGCTGCATGCCATCCTGCCGTGGATCGGTGAGTTCCGCCGCCAATTCCCTGGCATCGAACTGGAACTCAATACCGACGACCTGATCATCGACCTGCTGGAGCAGAGCACCGATGTGGCAATCCGCATCGGTGAACTCGCCGACTCCAGCCTGCACGCGCGCAGCCTGGGATGCAGCCCGGTACAGGTGCTGGCCAGCCCGGCCTACCTCGAGCAACACGGCACGCCGCAGCGGGTTGAGGACCTGGCCAACCACTGCCTGCTTGGCTTCAGCCAGCCCGAATCGCTCAACCACTGGCCACTGCGCCATGCCCAGGGTGACCGCTGGAGCATCCGCCCGGCGCTGATCGCCTCCAGCGGCGAGACCCTGCGCCAATTGGCGCTGGCCGGCGAGGGCATCGTCAGCCTTTCGCACTTCATGACCCACGAGGACATCCGCGCCGGGCGCCTGCAAGTGCTGCTGAGCGAAGCCAACAACGGCTATCGCCAGCCGATCCATGCGGTGTACTACCGCAACACCCAGCTGGCGCTGCGTATCCAGTGCTTCCTCGATTTCATCCAGCGCAAGTTGGCGATGTACGCCAGCTGAGTTGCCTGAACGCGACAGGTCCTGTCCACGGGCGGCGAAACTTCCTGCGGTTGATTGCACAGTCGAAGCGCTTCGGCCTTACTGACTGCTCAACAAAAACAACACCAAGGAAGTGTCATGCGTATTGCTCCGTTCCAGTACCTGGCTCTCGCAGCCGCGATCCTGAGCTGTTCCTCGGTCCATGCCGCCAATCTTGAGGGCGGCGCAGTGGCCGCGCCCGATCAATATGGTGCACAGGTGGCCGCCGATATCCTCAAGAAAGGCGGCAACGCGGTGGATGCGGCAGTGGCCACGGCTTTCACCCTGGCGGTGACTTATCCCGAGGCTGGCAACATCGGCGGTGGCGGGTTCATGACCCTGTTCGTAGACGGCAAACCCTACTTCCTCGATTACCGCGAAGTCGCGCCCAAGGCCGCCACGCGCAACATGTACCTGGACGAAAAGGGTGAGGTCATCGAAAACCTCAGCCTGGTCGGGGCACGTGCTGCTGGCGTTCCGGGCACGGTGATGGGGTTGTGGGAGGCGCATCAGAAGTTCGGCAAGCTGCCCTGGAGCGAACTGCTGACCCCGGCCATCGGCTATGCGAAAAACGGCTTCAAGGTTGCGGCCAAGCAGTACCAGTACCGCAACGACGCCCAGGGCATGTTCAAGACCGCGACCAATTTCAACGACTACTTCGGCAACATGAAGGTCGGCGAGCTTTTCAAGCAACCGGAAATGGCCCAGACCCTGGAACGCATCGCCGACAAGGGCGTGAGCGAGTTCTATCAGGGCAAGACCGCCGATCTGCTGGTGGCGCAGATGCAGGCCGACAAGGGCCTGATCACCAAGCAGGACCTCAAGGACTACAAGGCCGTATGGCGTGAGCCGATGGCCGTGAGCTGGCGTGGCAACGTGGTGTATACCGCGCCACCGCCAAGCTCCGGTGGTGTCGCCCTGGCCCAGCTGCTGGGTATCAAGGAAAACCGGGCGGCGGACTTCAAGGGGGTGGCGCACAACTCGGCGCAGTACATACACCTGTTGGCCGAGATCGAGAAGCGCGTGTTCGCCGACCGCGCCGACTACCTTGGCGACCCGGCCTTCACCAAAGTGCCGGTGGATCAGCTGGTGGCCAAGGACTACCTGGCCAAGCGCGCCGCGCAGGTCAACCCGAAGGCCATTTCCGATACCGACAAGGTCAAGCCGGGCCTGGAACCGCACCAGACCACGCACTTCTCGATCGTCGACAAGCAGGGCAATGCGGTCAGCAACACCTACACCCTCAACCTCGACTACGGCAGTGGTGTGGTGGTGAAAGGCGCCGGCTTCCTGCTCAACGACGAGATGGACGATTTCAGCGCCAAGCCGGGGGCGGCGAATGCCTTTGGTGTGGTAGGTGGCGATGCCAATGCCATCGCCCCGGGCAAGCGCATGCTGTCGTCCATGAGCCCCAGCCTGATGACCCGCGATGGCAAGGTCGAGCTGGTCATCGGCACCCCGGGTGGCTCGCGGATCTTCACCTCGATCTTCCAGGTGATGAACAACCTGTACGACTACGGCATGCCGCTGGACAAGGCGGTGGCGGCGCAGCGCGTGCACCATCAGTTGCTGCCCAAGGACACCATCTACTTCGACAGCTATGCACCGCTTACCGGGCCGGTGGCTGATGAACTGAAGAAGATGGGCTATGTGCTGGAGGACCAGGGCTGGGAGATGGGGGATATCCAGGCGATCCGGGTTGATGGGACGAAGCTGGAGACCGCTTCGGATCCGCGTGGGCGCGGGGTAGGCATGATCGTCAAGTAATACCTGCCAGAATGCTGGGAGGGCTTTGCCCTCCTATCGCGACACAAGGCCGCTCCCACAAAGACCTGCGTACGCCGATCAATGTGGGAGCGGCCTTGTGTCGCGATAGGGCCGCAAAGCGGCCCCAGGGTCTTCAGGTCAGACGCGGAACTGGCTGACCAACGTCTGCAACTGCCCACCCAACCGCGCCAACTCCACGCTGGACGCCGCCGTCTCGTCACTGGCCGCCGCCGTCTGCTCCGACACATCGCGTACATTCAGGATGCTGCGGCTGATCTCCTCCGCCACCGCACTCTGCTGTTCCGCCGCCGCGGCAATCTGCTGGTTCATCGACTGGATGCTCGACACGGTACTGGTGATGCTCTCCAGCGAAGCCCCGGCCTTACGCGCCAGCTCGACGCTGCTATCGGTCAGGGTACGGCTGCCGTGCATGGCCGTAGCCACTTGCTGGGTACCATGCTGCAGGCTTGCGATCAGTTCTTCGATCTCTTCGGTGGATTTCTGCGTGCGTTGGGCCAGGCCGCGCACTTCATCGGCAACCACGGCAAAACCACGGCCAGCCTCGCCGGCACGCGCCGCCTCGATCGCTGCGTTCAGCGCCAGCAGGTTGGTCTGTTCGGCCACCGACTTGATCACGTCCATCACGCTGCCGATCTTCTGGCTTTCCTGCTGCAACAGGTTCATGGCTTCTGTGGAACGGTGCATTTCTTCGGCCAGGCGTTCGATCTGGCCAATTGCTTCGCCTACCACGCGGTCGCCGGCACGGGCTTCGTCATCGGCACCGGTGGCAGCATGCGAGGCCTGCTCGGCATTGCGTGCCACTTCCTGAACGGTAGCGGCCATTTCGTGCATTGCGGTGGCCACCTGGTCGGTCTCGACCTTCTGGCTGTTGGCGCCGGCGCTGGTCTGCTCGGTCACTGCCGACAATTCCTCGGCAGCGCTGGCGATCTGGGTGACGCCATCGCGGATGCCGCTGATCAGCTCGCGCAAAGTGGTGCCCATGCGGGCGATGCCTTGTTGCAGCACGCCCAGTTCGTCGCGGCGGGTGACGCGCAGGTGCTGGGTGAGGTCGCCGCTGGCGATCTTTTCAACTGCCACCATGGTGTCGCGCAGTGGGCGGGTGATCTGCCGGGTGATCAGCACTGCCGCCAGCACGCCGACCAACAGCGCCAGCAGCGTGGCGATGGCCTGCAGGCTGCGGGCCTGGGTACTTTCCATGTCGCGGCGCTGCAGCTGGATCTGGTACAGAGCGTCGCTGCGCTTGACGATGTCGGCACCCTGAACGGTCATCTCGGCGCGCGCAGTGGTGATGTTGGCGACCGCATCGCGGAATTGACGTACGGCTTCACGGTAGGCCAGCACCGAGCCTTCGAACTGTCGCAGGCGCGTGTCTTCGGCCGGCAGCTGGCGCTTGAGGTTGTCGATTTCGGCCAGGGCGGTGTCCAGCTGGCGCAGGGCTGCCTGCTCGTTGGCAGCGCTGTTTTCGGCAATGTAGCCGCGTACGTCGATGCGCACCTGCAGCAGTTGCTGGCGGGCCTTGCTGATCAGCTGGTACTGGGCCAGGCGCACGCTGTCGGCTTCGGGGCGTGCCATGACTTCCTGGCTGAGGGCGTCCATGGCCTGGTCGGCACGGCTGGCCGAGCCGTCCATGGCCGTGCGCGCGGTGCGGGTGGCATCGTAGCCCTGGCGCATCTTGTTCAGCGACACCTTGTAGGCGCTGATGGTCTCGCCCAGTTCACCTAGCAGCTTGATGTTTTCCGGGCTCTTGAAGGTGCTGGCCAGGTAGGCCTGTTGCTTGCTGAAGGCGTCAAGCTTGGTCTGGGTGTTGGCGGCGGCAGCATCGTCACCGTTGGCGATCATGTACTGCAGGCGTGCAATGCGCAGGTCGGTCAGGTCCTTGTTGAGCTGGCCGATATCGCCCATCCAGTTGCTGCGGTCAATCAGGCTGCCCAGGCTGGTCCAGCCGGTCAGGGCCAGCAGGCCGGTGAGGATCAGTACCAGGCCGAAGCCCAGGCCGAGTTTGAGGTTGACGCTGATGTTGGCGAACCAGCTGTTCATGCACGCTCTCCAGAAGTTGTTTTCGCTCGCTTGATCTTCGATCGCCAGGCGTTGTTGTTCTGGATGCCCGCTGATTCGTGCAGGGGTTATCGGCAGTGATGGAGGAAGCTGAAACGCTTTTTCAGCAGATTTGTAACTGGTTTGATTGGGGCTGCCTTGCAGCCCTTCGCGGTGGATGGCACCGGCTTTGCCGGTGTTCGCGGCTAAAGCCGCTCCTACAGGGATCGCGTGGGTTTTGGAAGCTATTCAAAGGTTGCGCGCGCTGAAGGTATCGCAGCGGTTCACCTCACCCTCGGCAAACCCGGTCTTGAACCAGCGCACCCGTTGCGCTGAGGTGCCGTGGGTGAACGAGTCTGGTACCACGCGCCCGCGGCCTTGCTGCTGCAAGCGGTCATCGCCAATGGCATTGGCCGCGTTCAGGGCCTCTTCGACATCGCCCGGCTCCAGCCAGTTCAGGCGCTTCTGCGCCTGGTAGGCCCATACACCGGCCAGGCAGTCGGCCTGCAGTTCCTGACGCACCAGCAGGCCATTGTCGCCTTCCATGCGCTGGCCGCTGCGGCGCGCGGCATCGACCTTGGCCGACACGCCCAGCAGGGTCTGCACGTGATGGCCGATTTCGTGGGCGATCACGTAGGCCTGGGCAAAGTCGCCGGCGGCGGCGAAGCGGGTTTCCATTTCGCGGAAGAACGACATGTCCAGGTAGACCCGTTGGTCTGCCGGGCAGTAGAACGGCCCCACCGCCGCCGAGGCAAAGCCACAGGCCGAATTGACCTGGCCGCTGAACAGCACCAGCTTGGGGTCGCGGTACTGCTTGCCGCCCTCGGCGAACAGGGCTTTCCAGGTGTCTTCGGTGTCGCCCAGGATCGAGGCGACGAACTCGGCCTGCTGGTCGTTGGCCGGCGGCGCCTTGCCGCCCGCGCTGCTGGGTGCCTGCTGTTGCTGCTCCATCTGGCCGGCGAGCTGACCAAGAATCTGCAATGGGTCCTGGCCGGTGAGCCAGCCGATACCGACAATCAGCAGCACCGCACCAAGCCCGAGCCCCTTGCCGCCGCCGAAACGCATGCCGCCGCCACCACCTTCGCCTCGGGCATCGACCACATTGTCGCTGCGTCGGCCTTTTCGCCAATCCATGAATGCTCTCCGAAGCGTGAAACAAGAAGACAAAGATTAGTCCACGACAGCGGCGAGTGTCAGGCCAAGGTGCTTATGCATAACCAAATGGTTATGTTTGATGTGGCTGATTTCAATATTCATTGCGCGCTACCTGCCTGAAACTGCATGTGGGAGCGGGCTTGCCCGCGACAGGGGTTCAAATAATCCCCCCGCGCATTTCCATAATTCCAAGAGAGGAAACCGGCATGCCCGCCCAGGACAACAGCCGCTTCGTGATCCGTGATCGCAACTGGCACCCGAAAGCTCTTACGCCTGACTACAAGACGTCCATTGCCCGTTCGCCACGCCAGGCACTGGTCAGCATCCCGCAGTCGATCAGCGAAACCACCGGCCCGGACTTTTCCCACCTGGGCTTCGGCGCCCATGACCATGACCTGCTGCTGAACTTCAACAACGGCGGCTTGCCGATCGGCGAGCGCATCATCGTTGCCGGCCGTATCGTCGACCAGTACGGCAAGCCTGTGCCGAACACCCTGGTGGAAATGTGGCAAGCCAACGCCGGCGGCCGCTACCGTCACAAGAACGACCGCTACCTGGCGCCGCTGGACCCGAACTTCGGTGGCGTCGGCCGCTGCCTGACCGACCGTGATGGCTACTACAGCTTCCGCACCATCAAGCCGGGCCCGTACCCATGGCGCAACGGCCCGAACGACTGGCGCCCGGCGCACATCCACTTCGCCATCAGCGGCCCGTCGATCGCCACCAAGCTGATTACCCAGCTGTACTTCGAGGGTGACCCGCTGATCCCGATGTGCCCGATCGTCAAGTCGATCGCCAACCCGCAAGCCGTGCAGCAGTTGATCGCCAAGCTCGACATGAGCAACGCCAACCCGATGGACTGCCTGGCCTACCGCTTCGACATCGTGCTGCGCGGCCAGCGCAAGACCCACTTCGAAAACTGCTGAGGACCCCGCCATGCCAATCGAACTGCTGCCGGAAACCCCTTCGCAGACTGCCGGCCCCTACGTACACATCGGCCTGGCCCTGGAAGCGGCCGGCAACCCGACCCGCGACCAGGAAATCTGGAACCGCCTGGCCAAGCCGGACGCGCCGGGCGAGCACATCCTGCTGATCGGCCAGGTGTATGACGGTAACGGCCACCTGGTGCGCGATTCGTTCCTGGAAGTGTGGCAAGCCGATGCCAACGGCGAGTACCAGGATGCCTACAACCTGGAAAACGCCTTCAACAGCTTTGGTCGCACCGCCACCACTTTCGATGCCGGTGAGTGGACCCTGCACACGGTCAAGCCGGGTGCGGTGAACAACGCTGCGGGCGTGCCGATGGCGCCGCACATCAACATCAGCCTGTTTGCCCGGGGGATCAACATCCACCTGCACACGCGGCTGTATTTCGATGACGAGGCCGAGGCTAATGCCAAGTGCCCGGTGCTCAACCTGATCGAGCAGCCGCAGCGGCGCGAGACCCTGGTGGCCAAGCGTTGCGAGGTGGACGGGAAGACGGCGTATCGCTTCGATATCCGTATTCAGGGGGAAGGGGAGACGGTGTTCTTCGACTTCTGAGTCGAGTCTGGGGGCTGCTTTGCAGCCCATCGCGACGCAAGGCCGCTCCCACATTGATCGGCGTACGCAGGTCTTTGTGGGAGCGGCCTTGTGTCGCGAAAGGGCCGCAGAGCGGCCCCAGTCACTTTCAACCGTCAGCGCCGAACCAGCAAAACCCCACTCTCCATATGGTGGGTATACGGGAACTGGTCAAACAACGCACACCGCTCGATGCGGTGCGTATCCTGCAGCTGGGCAATGTTCGCCGCCAGCGTCTCCGGGTTGCACGAGATGTACAGGATCCGCTCGAAACGCCGGGTCAGCTCGCAGGTGTCCGGATCCATCCCCGCCCGTGGCGGGTCGACGAACACCGTACCGAACTCGTAGCTCTTGAGGTCGATGCCTTCCAGCCGGCGGAACGGCCGCACCTCATTCAGCGCCTGGGTCAGCTCTTCTGCCGACAGGCGCACCAGCCGCACGTTATCCACAGCGTTCTCGTCAAGGTTGCTCAGCGCGGCATTGACCGAGGTCTTGCTGATTTCGGTGGCCAGCACCTGGCGCACGCGGGTGGCCAGCGGCAGGGTGAAGTTGCCGTTGCCGCAGTACAGCTCCAGCAGGTCATCGTCGCGCTCGCCGATAGCCTCGAAGGCCCAGCTCAGCATCTTCTGGTTCACCGCGCCGTTGGGCTGGGTGAACGCGCCTTCCGGCTGGCGGTAGCTGAACACACGGCCAGCGACTTCGAGGTTTTCCACCGCGTAGTCACGGCCGATGACCAGGCGCTTGCCCTTGGAGCGGCCGATGATACTGACGCCCAGGTCTTCGGCCAGCTGCCGTGCGGCCGTTTCCCATGCCTCGTCCAGCGGGCGGTGGTAGCACAGGGTGACCATGGCATCGCCAGCCAGGGTGGTGAGGAACTCCACCTGGAACAGGCGGTTGCCCAGCTCCTCGCTGGCCTGCCAGGCCGCCTTCAGGCGCGGCATCAGTGCATTGATGCGCTGGCTGGCAATAGGGAAGTCCTCGATCAGGATCGCCTTGTGCTTCTCGCCCGGGGCGAACATGGCGTAGTGGCGCTGGCCATCCTCGCGCCACAGGCGGAATTCGGCGCGCAGGCGGTAATGCTCGCGCGGCGAGTCGAAAACAGCCGGCTCCGGCGCGCCGAACGGCGCCAGCAGCTCGCGCAGCCGGGCCACCTTGGCGTCCAGCTGGGTGGTGTAGGAGGAGGGGTCGAAAGCAGCACTCATGCGTTGAACCAGCCCAGCTTGATGACGAACAGGATGGAAAGGATCACCAGGGCCGGGTTCAGGTCGCGGTGGCGGCCGGAGATCAGCTTGACGGCGGTCCAGGAAATGAAGCCGAAGGCGATGCCGTTGGCGATCGAGTAGGTCAGCGGCATGGCCAGGGCGGTCACCACCACCGGTGCGGCTTCGGTGACGTCGTCCCAGTTTATTTCTGCCAGGCCCGAGGCCATCAGCACCGCGACGAACAGCAGCGCCGGGGCGGTGGCGAAGGCCGGCACGCTACCGGCCAGCGGGGCGAAGAACAGCGCCAGCAGGAACAGCACGGCGACCACGATGGCGGTCAGGCCGGTGCGGCCACCGGCGCTCACGCCCGCGGCGGATTCGATGTAGCTGGTAGTGGTCGAGGTGCCCAGCAGGGAACCGGCCATGGCGGCGGTACTGTCGGCGATCAGGGCACGGCCCATTTTCGGCATGTGGCCGTCCTTGCCCATCAGCCCGGCGCGCTTGGCCACACCGATCAGGGTGCCGGAGTTGTCGAACAGGTCGACGAACAGGAAGGCGAAGATCACGCTGACCAGGCCCACGTCCAGCGCGCCGGCGATGTCCAGTTGCAGGAAGGTCGGCGCCAACGAAGGCGGCATGGAGACCACGCCGCCGAAGGGCGTCACGCCCATCAGGATCGAGGCGATTGTTACGGCGAGAATGCCAATCAGCACGGCACCGCGCACTTTCAGCGACTCAAGGCCGACGATCAGGAAGAAGCCCAGGGTGGCGAGGATCGGTGCCGGCTGCTTGAGGTCGCCCAGGCCCACCAGGGTGGCCGGGTTATCGACGACGATGCCTGCGTTATGCAGGGCGATCAGCGCCAGGAACAGGCCGATACCCGCGGCAATGGCCGAACGCAGCGGCAGCGGGATGCTGTTCACGATCCATTCGCGGATGCGGAAGATCGACAGCAGGAAGAACATCACCGCCGACAGGAACACCGCACCCAGTGCCACCTGCCAGGTGTGGCCCATGTGCAGGACCACGGTGTAGGTGAAGAACGCGTTCAGGCCCATACCTGGCGCCAGGGCGATCGGGTAGTTGGCGATCAGGCCCATGGTCACCGAGCCGATGGCCGCGGCCAGGCAGGTGGCGACGAATACCGCACCTTTGTCCATGCCGGTCTCGCCGAGGATGCTCGGGTTGACGAACAGGATGTAGGCCATGGCCAGGAAGGTGGTGACGCCCGCGAGAATCTCGGTGCGCACATTGGTGTTGTGTGCTTTTAGTTGAAACAGCCTTTCCAGCATGCCCGCTCCCCAAGGCGCCCCCGGCGCCATGAATATATCGACCCCATCAGCAAAGCACAGACCGTACCGGTTGCCGTGGTTTTGTGTGGGGCGGAAAAAAGCCGCGCATCATACCAGCATGCTTGGCGGGGGCCTATGGCCGTTGGGGAATGGTCATTTTTTCCCTGTGCCGGCCTCTTCGCGGGTGAACCCGCTCCCACAGGTACTCCACCAGGGCTGAAGGCGGCGCGGTCCTTGTGGGAGCGGGTTTGCCCGCGAAAGGGCCGGTACAGGCTACAGATCAACCATTATGCAACCGGTCCCGCTTGGCCAGTGTCGGGAACAGCTTTATCCACACCCCGGTCACCACCAACGTACCCACCCCACCCAGCACCACAGCCGGCACTGTGCCAAACCAGTGCGCGGTCACCCCCGATTCGAACTCGCCGAGCTGATTCGAGGCACCAATGAACAGACCGTTCACCGCACTCACCCGCCCGCGCATTTCATCCGGCGTCTCCAACTGCACGAAAGCGCCGCGGATGACCATGCTGATCATGTCCGCCGCGCCCAGCACCACCAGCACTGCCAGCGAGAACCAGAACGAGGTCGACAGGCCGAAGGCAATGGTCGCCACGCCGAACACGCCCACTGCCGTGAACATGGTCCGCCCCACATTGCGCTCGAACGGGAAGCGCGCCAGCCACAGCGACATCAGCAACGCCCCCACCGCTGGCGCAGAGCGCAGCAGGCCGAGGCCCAGCGGGCCGGTCAGCAGGATGTCCTTGGCGAACACCGGCAGCAGTGCGGTGGCCCCGCCCAGCAGTACGGCGAACAGGTCCAGCGAGATGGCGCCGAGGATGTCCGGCCGGCTGCGAATGAAGCGGATGCCGGCCAGCAGCGATTCGATGCTGGCGCGCCCGCGCTGTGCCACCTGGCCGCGTGCCTGCAGGCTCAGGGTCAGCACGCAGGCGATGGCGTAAAGGGCCACGGTGGGGCCGTATACCCAGATGCTGCCGAAGGCATACAGGAAGCCGCCCACCGCCGGAGCCACGATGGTTGCCGACTGGGTGGCCGAGGCCGAAGCTGCCACCGCGCGTGGGAACAGCCCGGCCGGTACCACGTTGGGCAGCAGCGCCTGGGTCGCCGGCATTTCGAAGGAACGCGTGGCACCGAGCAGGAAGGCGAGGGCGAAGATCAGCTCGCGGGTGACGTTGTCGGTGGCACTGCCAAGCGCCAATGCCAGGGCTATCAGTCCCTGCAGGCTCTGGCACAGCGCAGCGACCTTGCGCCGGTCATAGCGGTCGGCGACATGCCCGGTATGCAGCATGAACAGCACCCGTGGGGCGAATTCGACCAGGCCGACCAGGCCCAGGTCCAGCACATTGCCGGTCAGCTGGTAGAGGTGCCAGCCGATTGCCACGGTGAGCATCTGGAAGCCGCTGGCGGTGAACACGCGGGCCAGCCAGAAGGCCAGGAAAGGGCGGTGGTGACGCAACAACTGCGGTTCGGAATCGGACATCGGAAACCAGGGGCCTCGGCGCAGTAGAGGGGGGCGCAGCGTATCATCTGTTTGTAACAAACGGTTACTGTTTGCTGGGGTCGGCACTTTTTCATTCGGCGTGGAAGGGGGTGGGGCAACCGGTCACGCGGCAATCAACCACACGGCCCGGCGGGCCATTCAGGACTATGCTTCCTAGCAATCGTTGATCTGGGTCAATCGTTCCAGATGTAACGATCGGGCCCTTGGGCCGAAATCCCTGCGATCGAACAGAACAATTCCAACGCGCCGCACTCGACTACCGTGGGGGCAGTGGGCGACGGGGCCAGCGGCCCGGACGCCGGATTATCTGAAGAGGAAGCACCATGTTCGGAATAGAGGCCTTAGAGCTCGCCCGAATGCAGTTTGCCTTTACCGTGTCGTTCCATATCCTGTTCCCGGCCATCACCATTGGCCTGGCGAGCTACCTGGCAGTCCTCGAAGGCCTCTGGCTGCGGACCAACAACGAGGTCTACCGTGACCTCTATCACTTCTGGTCGAAAATCTTCGCCGTCAACTTCGGCATGGGGGTGGTCTCCGGCCTGGTCATGGCCTACCAGTTCGGTACCAACTGGAGTCGTTTCTCAGACTTCGCCGGCGCTATCACCGGCCCGCTGCTCACCTACGAGGTATTGACCGCGTTCTTCCTGGAGGCTGGCTTCCTGGGGGTCATGCTGTTTGGCTGGAACCGTGTCGGCCGTGGCCTGCACTTCTTCTCCACGGTGATGGTGGCGCTCGGCACCTTGGTCTCGACCTTCTGGATCCTCGCCTCCAACAGTTGGATGCAGACCCCGCAAGGTCACGAGATCATCGACGGCCGGGTTGTGCCGGTGGACTGGCTGGCAGTGGTATTCAACCCCTCGTTCCCCTACCGCCTGATGCACATGGCCACTGCCGCATTCGTTTCCACCGCGTTCTTCGTTGGTGCCTCGGCGGCCTGGCACCTGCTGCGCGGGCGTGACAACCCGGCCGTGCGCAAGATGCTGTCGATGGCCATGTGGATGGCGCTGATCGTCGCCCCGATCCAGGCGGTGATTGGTGACTTCCATGGCCTGAACACCCTCAAGCACCAGCCGGTGAAAATTGCCGCGATCGAAGGCCACTGGGAGAACGTGCCCGGCGAGCCGACCCCGCTGATCTTGTTCGGCATCCCCGACATGCAGGCCGAAACCACCCGCTTCAAGCTCGAGATCCCGGCACTCGGCAGCCTGATCCTGACCCACAGCCTGGACAAGCAGGTGCCGGCGATGAAGGAGTTTCCCCCCGAAGACCGGCCCAACTCGACCATCGTCTTCTGGTCGTTCCGGATCATGGTCGGGCTGGGTTTCCTGATGATCTTCGTCGGCCTGTGGAGCCTCTGGCTGCGCAAGCGCGGCACGCTCTACACCTCGCGGCCGTTCCTGTACCTGGCCCTGTGGATGGGCCCTTCCGGGCTGATCGCGCTGCTGGCCGGCTGGTTCACCACCGAAATCGGCCGCCAGCCCTGGGTGGTGTATGGCCTGATGCGCACGGCAGACGGTGTGTCCAACCACAGTTACGCCCAGCTCGGCTTCACCTTGGTGGCCTTCGTGGTGGTGTACTTCGCCCTGTTCGGTACCGGTCTTGGCTACATGATGCGCCTGGTGCGCAAAGGGCCGCGGACCGGTGAGGGTGACGAGCACAACCCTGGTGGCCCTGGCACCAAACGCACGCCGGCGCGACCGCTGTCCGCCGCCGATGATGGCCGAGAGGCCAACTCCGCCAGCCTGAGCAAGGGGAACTGAGCCATGGGTATCGACCTTCCGCTGATCTGGGCCGTGATCATCATCTTCGGCGTCATGATGTACGTGGTGATGGATGGTTTCGACCTGGGGATCGGCATGCTCTTCCCGTTCGTCAAGGGCGAGCATGACCGTGATGTGATGATGAACACCGTCGCCCCCGTTTGGGATGGTAACGAGACCTGGCTGGTGCTGGGCGGTGCCGGGCTGTTCGGGGCGTTCCCGATGGCTTACTCGGTAGTGCTGGAGGCCCTGTACCTGCCATTGATCCTGATGCTGATCGGTCTGATCTTCCGCGGCGTGGCCTTCGAGTTCCGCTTCAAGGCCAAGGCCGACAAGCGCCACATCTGGGACAAGGCGTTCATCTGGGGCTCGTTGATCGCCACCTTCTTCCAGGGCGTGGCGCTGGGTGCGTTCCTCGAAGGCTTCAAGGTGGTCGACCGGCATTTCGCCGGTGGCACCCTTGACTGGCTGACCCCGTTCAGCCTGTTCTGCGGCCTGGGGCTGATCGTTGCCTACACCCTGCTGGGCTGCACCTGGCTGATCATGAAGACCGAAGGGTCGCTGCAGCAGAAGATGCACGACATTGCCCGGCCGCTGGCGCTGGTGCTGCTGGTGGTGATCGGCATCGTCAGCCTGTGGACACCGATCGCCTACCCGCAGATTGCCGAGCGCTGGTTCAGCATGCCTAACCTGGTCTGGTTCATGCCGGTGCCGATCCTGGTGCTGGTAACCTTCTACGGGTTGCTCAAGGCGGTGGCGCGCAATGCGCACTACACGCCGTTCCTGCTGACGTTGGTGCTGATCTTCCTCGGCTACAGCGGCCTGGGCATCAGCCTGTGGCCGAACATCATCCCGCCGTCGATCTCGATCTGGGATGCCGCGGCGCCACCGCAGAGCCAGGGCTTCATGCTGGTGGGCACACTGTTCATCCTGCCGTTCATCCTCATGTATACCTTCTGGAGCTACTACGTGTTCCGCGGCAAGGTGACCCATGAAGACGGCTATCACTAGGAGGGCTGCATGATGACCGGCAAGCCTGGCTTGGAGGAGAAGAAACCCCTGTGGCAGCGGTTGGGCTGGCTGCTGCTGATCTGGGCGATGAGCGTGGCGGCCCTGGGCGTGGCGGCCTACGTGATGCGCCTGTTCATGGGGGCTGCGGGGCTGACCACCCATTGAGGTAAGCCTGTTCTGGCCCTATCGCCGGCAAGCCAGCTCCTACAGGTAAGTCACTGCCCTGAATGCAGTGGAGTACCTGTGGGAGCTGGCTTGCCGGCGAAAGGGCCGGTACAGGCTTACTTGCGGGCCTTCAGGATAACGAACTTGGGCGTTGCCGCCACTTGCTCCACCCCCCGGAACAACCGCGCCAGCTTGCTGTGATAGCCCAGGTGCCGGTTACCCACGATATACAGCGCCCCACCCACCACCAACGCTTCACGCGCCTGCTGGAACATGCGCCAGGCGAGGAAATCGCCCACCACCTGCTGCTGGTGGAACGGCGGGTTGCACAGCACCACGTCCAGCGACTGCTTCTCTACCCCCGCCAACCCATCGGCTGCCTCGAACACAGCCGGGCGCTCGCCCAGCGCTGCCTGCCAGTTCTCCCGCGCCGATTGCACCGCCATGTACGACTCGTCGACCAGGGTGTATTGGGCATCCGGGTTTGCCAGGGCACTGGCTATCGCCAGCACGCCGTTGCCGCAGCCCAGGTCCGCCACTCGCGCGCGGCCCAGTTCGCGGGGCAGGTGCGGCAGGAACGCCCGCGTGCCGATATCCAGCCCCTCCCGGCAGAACACGTTGGCGTGGTTGAGCAGTTCCAGCGCCGGCGCGTCGAGGCGGTAGCGGCTAGGGTAGGGCGAGCGGGCGACCGGCCGTTCGGCCACCGTCGCGGTCAGCAAGCGGGCCTTTTTCTGCGCCAGCGAGGCCTGCACCGGGCCGATGTACTTCTCCATCAGGTCTCCGGCCGCCCGTGGCAGGTGCTTTATCATCGCCCCGGCAATCACCTGCGCACCGGGTGCCAGGTGGCCCTGCAGGCGGATCAGCTGTTCTTCGAGCAGGGCCAGGGTCTTGGGCACGCGCACCAGTACCCGGTCGAACGGGCCTTGCCAATGTTCGCTGGCCGGCACGAACGGCACGCTGTCGAACGGCAGGCCATTGCGTGCCAGGTTCTTTTCCAGGGCCAGGTGCGCCAGGTGCGAATCGCCACTGCTGACCACCTGCAGCTTGCCTGCCAGGCTGGCGGCCAGGGCGCCGAAGCTGTCATTGAGCACCAGCACCCGGCAGTTGGCCTCGGGTGCCTGCTCGTGCAGCTGCGCAAGCAGGTACTCGTCGGCGGCATCGAAAGCCTGCAGCGGGTCGTTGGCCTGTTCCGGCTGGCGGATCAGGTCGAGTTCGGCGTATGGGGTGGTCAACAGGGGCATGGCGTCTGGCTCGGGTATGAAACTGCCCGTTGCGGTTCGCCCCGGGCTTTGCCGGGCGATTCTACAGGGCTTTGCCCAAGGTCGCAGGTTTCGAGCTCAGAGCCAGCCACGCAGGGCGGCGATGGCGATGGCGCCGGCCTTGTTGGCGGCGTTGGTCTTGGTGATAACGCTACGAATATGGAAGTTCACCGTGCTTTGCGACAGTGAAAGGATGCAGGCAACGTCTGCGGCGGTCTTGCCGGCGGCGGACCATTTCAGCACTTCCAGCTCCCGCTCGCTCATTTTCGGTTGTGGCGGGCACAGTGCTTTGAGGTGATGTTCGCCAAGCACCGCATGCAGCGTATGGCACAGCCACTGCACATTGCCGGCCTTGCTGTAGAGTTCGACTGTATCGATGGCCCCGGCGGGCCTGGCCACACTGATCTGGCTTTCGTTGTGCCGCTGGTCGTGCAATGACTGTGTCCAACCATAGCGCAGACCGCTCCGGCAGGCCGCTTCACGAAACTGCGGAGCCTCGTGATACAGGTCATCAGTCCACAGCACCGGCATGGTCGAGCTGTGGCTCACATTGGCGGCCGCGTCCTGCTTGTAGAACTCATCGCGCTGGTAGCGCTCGATCCATTCGCGGGGGTAATTGCTGTACAGGAACAGGTGGGGGGTTTGCGTCGCGATCTGGATGCGAATGTTCAGTCCCAGGTACTCCATGCCCAGGTCCTGCGCCAGATGCACGGCGATGTCGAACAACTTCTGTGGGCAGCGTTCGTCGACGAACAAATGAAGATGCTCGGGTTTCCAGTTAAGCATCTGAAATACTCCTTGCCTCAGGAACCAGTCCGTTTGGGTACCCGCATGATTGTAGGAAAGGACCTACCGATTCGCTGAGAATTTTTTGTTATAGCAGTCAGGATTTGCTGCGAGTAAGACAGGATCGTCGCAGACGAGGCCCTACAAAGCAGTGGTTTTTATCCGCGTCACTTTGCGCGACACTGTGCGCACGCCAAACCTGGAGCCCGATATGACCGCTAGCGCCGAAAAGTTCACCCGCCAGACCCTGCTCGATGTTCAGCCACTCACGCCGAACCTCTTCAGCCTGCGGGTTACGCGCGATGCGGGGTTCCGCTTCCGTTCCGGCCAGTTTGCCCGCCTTGGCGTGACCAAGGCCGATGGCAGTGTGGTGTGGCGCGCCTATTCCATGGTCAGCGCGCCCCATGACGAGCACCTCGATTTTTTCTCCATCGTGGTGCCAGGCGGGGAGTTCACCAGCGAACTGAGCCGGCTGGGGGCAGGCGATACCCTGCTGATCGATCGCCAGGCCTTCGGCTTCCTTACCCTCGACCGCTTCGTTGGTGGCCGTGACCTGTGGTTGCTGGCGACCGGTACTGGCATTGCGCCGTTCATGTCGATCCTGCAGGACTTCGAGGCCTGGGAGCGTTTCGACAACATCAAGCTTGTGTACTCGGTGCGCGAAGCGAAAGAGCTGGCCTATGTGGACGACATTGCCGGGCTGGAGCAGCGCGATTACCTGGCTGAATTCGCCGGCAAGTTGCAGTTCATTCCGGTGGTGACCCGTGAACAGCACCCAGGGGCGTTGAACCAGCGGATTACCACGCTGATCGAGAATGGCGAGCTTGAGAAGGCGGCGGGGCTGGAACTGTCGCCGGAACATTCGCGGGTGATGCTGTGTGGCAACCCGGAGATGATTGATGAGACGCGCAAGGTACTGAAGGCGCGCGACCTGCAATTGAGCCTGAGCAAGCGGCCGGGGCAGGTGGCGGTAGAGAATTACTGGTAAGGCTAATGGGGCCGCAAAGCGGCCCCCCGCAAATTCAAGGCAAGCGGTTCTGGTTCTGCGCCTTGAGCAGGTCGCGAATCTCGGTCAGCAAGGTCTCTTCCGCAGTCGGCACAGGCGGTGCAGTCGGCGCCACCGCCTCTTCACGCTTGAGCTGGTTGATCGCCTTGACTCCCATGAAGATGGCAAAGGCCACGATGACGAAGTCGATCACGGTCTGGATGAACTTGCCATACGCCAGCACCACCGCCGGAACGTCACCTTCGGCAGCCTTCAGGGTAATTGCCAGGTCGCTGAAGTCCACACCACCGATCAACAGGCCCAGTGGCGGCATGACCACGTCACCGACGAAAGACGAAACGATCTTGCCGAAGGCCGCGCCGATGATGATACCAACCGCCATGTCGACGACATTGCCTTTGACCGCGAAGGCCTTGAACTCACTGATCATGCCCATGTTTGGTTCCTTGTAACAAAAGGTGAGGTTTACGCAGTGTAAGCCACTTAAACGCTTCATGCGTTGTGTTCAGGGCCACAGACCGCTGTTAGAACGAATAGTTTTGTCGCATCCCGAGGCGTTCGAGGCACGTCCAGCTCGGCTATCATGGCGGTTTTTTCCAGGAGACCCCAGCCATGGCCAAGGCCAAGCGCTTGTATGGCTGCACCGAGTGCGGTGCGACCTTCCCCAAATGGGCCGGCCAGTGTGGCGAATGCGGGGCCTGGAACACCCTGGTCGAGACCATGATCGAAAGCGGCGGTGCCGCTGCGCCCAGTAGCGGCCGTGCTGGCTGGACCGGGCAGCAGGCGCAGATCAAGACCCTGGCCGAAGTCAGCGTCGAGGAGATCCCGCGCTTCACCACCAGCAGCACCGAACTGGACCGCGTGTTGGGCGGTGGCCTGGTGGATGGCTCGGTGGTGTTGATCGGTGGTGACCCCGGCATCGGCAAATCGACCATCCTGCTGCAGACCTTGTGCAACATTGCGGTGGGCATGCCGGCGCTGTATGTCACCGGCGAGGAGTCGCAGCAGCAGGTGGCCATGCGCTCCCGGCGCCTGGGCCTGCCCCAGGACCAGCTCAAGGTGATGACCGAAACCTGTATCGAGACCATCATCGCCACGGCTCGCGTCGAAAAACCGCGGGTCATGGTGATCGACTCGATCCAGACCATTTTCACCGAGCAGCTGCAATCGGCACCCGGCGGTGTGGCCCAGGTGCGCGAAAGTACGGCGTTGCTGGTGCGCTACGCCAAGCAGAGCGGCACGGCGATCTTCCTGGTCGGCCACGTGACCAAGGAAGGCTCGCTCGCCGGCCCGCGGGTACTCGAGCACATGGTCGATACCGTGCTGTATTTCGAGGGCGAGTCCGATGGCCGCCTGCGCCTGCTGCGGGCAGTCAAGAACCGCTTTGGCGCGGTCAACGAGCTGGGTGTGTTCGGCATGACCGACCGGGGCCTGAAGGAGGTGTCCAACCCCTCGGCGATCTTCCTCAACCGCACCCAGGAGGAAGTACCGGGCAGCGTGGTGATGGCCACCTGGGAAGGCACCCGGCCGATGCTGGTGGAGGTGCAGGCGCTGGTCGACGACAGCCACCTTGCCAACCCGCGCCGGGTGACCTTGGGCCTTGACCAGAATCGCCTGGCCATGTTGCTGGCAGTGCTGCACCGCCACGGCGGTATTCCCACCCATGACCAAGACGTGTTCCTCAACGTGGTGGGTGGGGTGAAGGTGCTGGAAACCGCCTCGGACCTGGCGTTGCTGGCGGCGGTGATGTCCAGCCTGCGCAACCGGCCCCTGGCCCATGGCCTGCTGGTGTTTGGCGAGATCGGCCTGTCTGGCGAGGTACGGCCGGTGCCCAGTGGTCAGGAGCGTTTGAAGGAGGCCGCCAAGCATGGTTTCAAGCGGGCCATCGTGCCCAAGGGCAATGCGCCGAAAGAGGCTCCGGCCGGGTTGCAGGTGATTGCCGTTACCCGGCTGGAGCAGGCTTTGGATGCGTTGTTCGAATAATTCGTGGCCCGTACTGGCCTCTTCGCGGGTAAACCCGCTCCCACAGGTACCGCATCAGCTTCAGGATTGCGCAAACCCTGTGGGAGCGGGTTTACCCGCGAAAGGGCCGGCACAGGCAAAACGAAAAAGGGGCCGACGATGCGCATCGGCCCCCCACCTCACCGCTCAGTCAGCGGTCAATGCTCGGCAACCGCACTGCGCCTGACCGTTTCATTGCCATGCTCGTCCAGTTCCAGCATCGGCACCTCATTACCCTCGGCATCGAACAGCTTGCCATCCTTGAAGTAGTCGCCATCACGCAGCGCTGAAATGTCCGAGTACTGGATGGTGCGCTCGTACGCGGCGGCAAACACCGACTGCTGGTCCGAGTTGCCGGCGGTGAAGTGGTTGAAGATCAGGTTCAGCAGGATGGCCATGATCGCCGCCGAGCTGATGCCCGAGTGGAAGATGGTCTCGAACCAGTTCGGGAAGTGGTGGTAGAAGGTCGGTGCGGCAATCGGGATCATGCCGAAGCCCAGCGAGGCAGCGACGATGATCAGGTTGACGTTGTTCTTGTAGCTGACCTTGGACAGGGTGCGGATACCGCTGGCAGCCACGGTGCCGAACAGCACGATGCCCGCGCCACCCAGTACCGGAGTAGGGACTGCGGCAATCACCCGGCCCATGATCGGCAGCAGGCCGAGCACCACCAGGATCAAGCCACCGGTGGCCACCACGTAGCGGCTCTTGACCCCGGTCACGGCTACCAGGCCGACGTTCTGGGCGAACGCGCTCTGGGTGAACGAGCCGAAGATTGGCGCCAGGATGCTCGATGCCATGTCGGCGCGCAGGCCATTGCCCAGGCGTTTGGAGTCGACCTTGGTGTCGATGATCTCACCCACGGCGAGGATATCGGCCGAGGTTTCCACCAAGGTCACCATGATCACGATGCACATCGACAGGATCGCGGCGATGTGGAATTCCGGCATGCCGAAATGGAACGGCGTGGGGAAGGCGAACATCGGGCCCTCTGTGACCTTGCTGAAGTCGGCCATGCCCAGCGCCCAGGCGATCAGGGTGCCGACCACCATGGCCAGCAGGATCGACAGGCGTGAAATCGCCGCGCTGCCCAGCTTGCTCAGCAGCAGCACGATGGCGAAGGTCAGGGCCGCCAGGCCGATGTTGGCCACGCTGCCGAATTCCGGTGAGGCGCTGTTGCCACCCATCACCCAGCGAGCGGCCACGGGCATCAGGGTCAGGCCGATGGTGGTGATGACGATGCCGGTCACCAGCGGCGGGAAGAACTTGGTGATGCGCGAGAACACCGGGGTGATCAGAAAGCCGATCAGCGATGCTGCCATGACCGCACCGAGCACGCCCGGCAGGCCACCGCCGCCCTCGCTGCTGAGGATTGCACCCATGGTTGCCACACCGGCGAACGAAACGCCCTGCACCAGCGGCAACTGGCAGCCGAAGAACGGCAGACCGAGGGTTTGCAGCAGGGTGGCCAGGCCACCGGCAAACAACGAAGCGGCGATCAGCATGCCGATTTCGGCACCGTTCAGGCCCGCGGCCTGCCCCAGGATCAGGGGTACCGCGACGATCCCCCCGTACATGGTCAGCACATGCTGCAGACCATAGGCCAGGTTGGCACCAAGGCCGAGGTTTTCATCCTCGGGGCGCTTGGCGGGAGACGTGCTAGGGGACGTAGTCATGGAGCAGGCTCTCTGTTTATTGTTGTGGTGCTACTGTAGACACTTCCTACAAATGATTGCCACAAGAATTGTATACAATATTTTGATCGGAGCGCGCACAAGAGCGCCCGCAAGGTGTGCGGGAACTCAATGCAGAAGGCGTACCAACTTGTCAGAGGCTGTGCTAGAGGGGTGTGTACAAAACGCTGCTACCCAGGCTTAAAGCTGTCTGGGTAGACAGGAAACAAAAGGTGGGGAAGCGATTAGCTAGCTAAGAGATTTCATTATTCGATCAGTTCGCGCAGCTCACGCATCATTTCGGTGCTGTCGGCCACGTTCAATTCCACAAGACGGTGCAGATGGCTCATCGAATCGAGGTCGATGTACAAGCAGATGAAACCCAGGCGGTCTGGTTCCTCATGACGCAGTTCAACCTGCATCTGCACGCGTGCATCGGGGCCCAGGTGAATGATGGCATCGAAGTCCTGGGTCAGGTCGACATCCCAATTGGCCGGTCGTTCGATCAGCAAACCCTTGAGTGAAAGGTCCAGCAGCTTCGCAGGCCAGCGTCGCAGGCCCTGGCGCAGCTCGGTGGGGGCGTCGAAATCGATGCGCTGAAAACGGCGGCGTTCGTCGTGGTCGCTCATGGGTTAGATCCTCGCATAGGTCCTCAGGTGACATCCTGACTATAGTTAGAGTGGTATGTACATCAGGTACCGCAATCTGGCCGCAGAGGCTCTAGACCAAAGCAAGTGTGGCAATGCGCGATGACTCGCCCTAGACTCGATGGGCGGTCTTTTCCAATCCACCAGCTGGAAGCAAACCATGAACAACAATAATAGCCTGCTACGCCACATTCCGTGGCTGGCGCTGGCAGTCATAGGAGCCTGTGCGCTGGGTGTGGTTGCCCTGCGTCGCGGCGAGGCGATCAATGCCTTGTGGATCGTGGTCGCGGCAGTGGCCATCTACCTGGTCGCCTATCGTTACTACAGCCTGTTCATCGCCACCAAGGTGATGCAGCTCGACCCTCGCCGTGCCACCCCGGCGGTGCTCAACAACGACGGCCTGGACTACGTCCCGACCAACAAACACATCCTCTTCGGTCACCATTTCGCCGCCATCGCTGGCGCAGGCCCCTTGGTCGGCCCGGTACTCGCCGCGCAGATGGGCTACCTGCCCGGCACGCTGTGGCTGATCGCCGGCGTGGTGCTGGCCGGTGCGGTGCAGGACTTCATGGTCCTGTTCCTGTCCACCCGCCGCAACGGCCGCTCGCTGGGCGACATGGTGCGCGAGGAGATGGGCCGCATTCCAGGCACCATCGCGCTGTTCGGTTGCTTCCTGATCATGATCATCATCCTTGCGGTGCTGGCATTGATCGTGGTCAAGGCCCTGGCCGAAAGCCCTTGGGGCATGTTCACGGTGATGGCGACCATCCCGATCGCGATGTTCATGGGCATCTACATGCGCTACATCCGTCCGGGCCATATCGGTGAGATATCGGTCATCGGCGTGGTGCTGCTGCTGGCTTCGATCTGGCTGGGGGGCCAGATTGCCGCAGACCCGACCTGGGGCCCGGCGTTTACCTTTACCGGTGTGCAGATCACCTGGATGCTGGTGGGCTACGGTTTCGTCGCCGCGGTACTGCCTGTATGGCTGGTACTTGCGCCACGTGACTACCTTTCGACCTTCCTCAAGATCGGCACCATCGTCGGCCTGGCCATCGGTATCCTGATCATCGCGCCCGAGCTGAAGATGCCGGCGCTGACCCAGTTCACCGACGGCACTGGCCCGGTGTGGAAGGGCACCCTGTTCCCGTTCCTGTTCATCACCATCGCCTGTGGTGCGGTGTCCGGCTTCCACGCGTTGATCTCCTCAGGGACCACGCCAAAGCTGCTGGACAACGAAACCAACGCTCGCTACATCGGGTACGGCGGCATGCTGATGGAGTCGTTCGTTGCCATCATGGCCATGGTCGCCGCCTCGGTGATCGAACCAGGCGTGTACTTCGCCATGAACAGCCCGGCCGCGGTGGTCGGAGCCGATGTGGCGTCGGTGGCGCAGACGGTCAGCAGCTGGGGCTTCCTGATCACCCCTGAGCAACTCGAGGCCACTGCCCGCGACATTGGCGAGCACACCGTGCTGGCTCGTGCCGGTGGTGCGCCGACCCTGGCCGTGGGTATCGCGCAGATCCTGCACCAGGTGCTGCCGGGTGAAAACACCATGGCCTTCTGGTACCACTTCGCGATCCTGTTCGAGGCGCTGTTCATCCTCACCGCAGTGGACGCCGGCACCCGTGCCGGGCGCTTCATGCTGCAGGACCTGCTGGGCAGCTTCGTGCCGGCGCTCAAGCGCACCGAGTCGTGGACTGCCAACCTGATCGGTACTGCCGGCTGCGTGGCCCTGTGGGGCTACCTGCTGTACCAGGGCGTGATCGACCCGCTGGGTGGTATCAATACCCTGTGGCCGCTGTTCGGCATTTCCAACCAGATGCTGGCGGGTATCGCCCTGATGCTCGGCACCGTGGTGCTGATCAAGATGAAGCGCCAGCGCTACGTCTGGGTCACCCTGCTGCCGGCCGTGTGGCTGCTGATCTGCACCACCACCGCAGGCCTGATCAAGCTGTTCGACCCGAACCCGGCAGTCGGCTTCCTGGCCCTGGCCAAGAAGTACAGCACCGCACTGGACGCCGGCCAGGTACTGGCCCCGGCCAAGGACATCGGGCAGATGCAGCACGTGATCTTCAATGCCTACACCAACGCCGGCCTGACCGTGCTGTTCCTGGTGGTGGTGTTCAGCGTGCTGTTCTTCGCTGTCAAGGTCGGCTTCGCCGCCCTCGGCCGCAAGGAGCGCACCGACAAGGAAACCCCGTTCCAGGCCCTGCCTGACGCTTGAGAGGACTGCTGCGATGTTCAACGACCTGGGTCGACTGGGTAAATACCTGGGGCAGGCAGCCCGCCTGATGGTCGGCATGCCCGACTACGACAACTACGTCGAGCACATGCAGACCAAGCACCCGGACAAGCCGGTCATGACGTACGAGGAGTTCTTCCGCGAACGCCAGGAAGCGCGTTACGGCGGCAAGTCCGGGCCCAAGTGCTGTTGAGCCTCAAGCGTTAACCTGTCCCGGCCTCATCGCCGGCAAGCCAGCTCCCACAGGTACTCCACAGCCCTAAAGGTCTGTGCGGTACCTGTGGGAGCTGGCTTGCCGGCGATGAGACCAGTGTTTTTTCCGCACAGGAGATGTTCTGCGTGCAGACGCCTATCCCCGTAACCGTACTCACTGGCTTCCTCGGTGCCGGCAAGACTACCTTGCTCAAGCACATGCTCAAGGCCGAGCACGGCCTGAAGATCGCCGTGATCGAAAACGAATTCAGCGAGGCCGGCATCGACAGCCAGCTGCTGGGCGACGAGCCGGTGCAGGTGATGACCCTGGCCAATGGCTGCGTGTGCTGCAGCATCCACGGCGACCTGACCCGCGCCTTGTACCTGCTGCTCGAACGCCTGGATGCCGGCGAGATCGCCTTCGACCGCCTGGTAATCGAATGCACCGGCCTGGCCGACCCGGCGCCGGTGGCCCAAACCTTCTTCATCGACGAAGAGTTGCGTGAGTGCTACATCCTCGACGGCATCATCACCCTGGTCGATGCCGCCCACGCCGAGCTGCACCTGACCCAGACCATCGCCCAGGCCCAGGTCGGCTTTGCCGATCGCCTGCTGCTGAGCAAGACCGAGCTGGTCGAGCCCGCTGCGGTCGAGGCCCTGCGCGAGCGCCTGGCCCGCATCAATGGCAGGGCGGCGATCCGCGTGGTCGAGCATGGTCGCATCGACCTGGCCGAGCTGCTGGATGTGCGTGGTTTCAACCTCAACCCCGATCTGGGCGCGAACCTGAAGCCAGCGCTACGCCCGCTGCTCAAGCCCGCTACCCCGGACCGGATCTCCACCTTGGTGCTGCGCACGGAAAGCGCGCTGGACATCGACCGCCTCAGCGACTTCATGAACGAACTGCTGGAAACCCACGGCAAGCAGCTGCTGCGCTACAAGGGCGTGCTGAACATTGCCGGTGAAGCGCGCAAGCTGGTGTTCCAGGGTGTGCTCAAGCTCTATGGCTTCGACTGGGACGCCGAGTGGGCCGAGGGTGAAACTCGCGAGAGCGTGATGGTGTTCATCGCTGACGAATTGCCCGAAGCTACGATTCGGGCTGGGTTCGAGGCGCTGGCTGCGGGCTGAGCTGACGCGGCGTCTGGGCCTGGAACCACTGCGGCCATGAGCTGCGGTGGCGTGTCTCGAGCTCGATGCACGGGATCAGGCGCTCGGTCAGCAGCGCCGTCTGCCGCACCGCCTTGGCGGTGCGGTACTTGACGCTGTGGATGCATTCGCGGTCGCCGAACTCGCAGCGGTTCAGCGCGGTGCCGCCGCAGGGGCCGTTGGCCAGGCCCTTGGGGCAGGTTTCCGGGCAGATGTACAGGGTGTCTTCCAGGCGGCAGCGGCCACAGGTGTCGCAGCCTACCAGCGGGTGCTTCACCGCGTGTTCCACCTTGTGCAGCACCTGTGCGCCAAGGCGGGTAGCCCACATCGGTTGGCGTACGGCCCAGCCAAATGCCTTGCTCAGGCTATTGCGGCGGCTGAACAGCAGCGAATGCATGCCGTGCATCAGGTGATAGCGCGCTTTCTCCTTGAACGAGGCATCGACTCGTGACTCGCCCTGGCGCCAGCTTGCCTGCGGCGGATGGAAGCTGACTGCCGGCAGGCCGGGCATCTGCCAGCTGGCCTGCCAGGCCGGCGCCCATTGTTCCAGTGTGTGGATTTGCGCCTGCCAGTGCTCGATGCGTGCCTCCAGGGCCAGCAGTTGCTTGAGTTCATGAACCCCCGACAGATGCACGCCGGCGTAGCCCATCAGCTTCACGCCGATGATCTGCAAGGCCAGGCGGTCGACGCTGCGCGCCAGGGCAAAGGCCTTGGACTGCGCCGCTTCCGCTTCCAGCATGTCGCGCATGGACGGCGTGACGGTCACGCCGGCCACGTGCTCGAGCATCGTCGCACGCCCGTGGGTGAGGCTCATCAGGCAAGCCAGCATCGGCCTGGGCGTGGCCTGGCAGCTCATCCAGTGCATGGCTTCCTGGTGTTTGCCGGCATCGAAACCCAGTTGCAGGGTGAGAAAGTCGGCGCCCGCCGCCAGTTTTTTCTCGGCCTTGAAGTATTGGGCGCCGCCTTCTTCCTCGCAGTACTTGAACGGGTTGAGCGCCGCGCCAAGCAGCCAGTGCGGGCAGGCCTGGCGGGCGATCTGCAGGGCTGCGACCGATTCCAGGTAGCGTACCGGGCGCTGGCCGGGCTGGTGGCCGGGCAGGCGGTCGCCGGTAAGCAGCAACAGTTGGTCGAGGCCGGCGGCATCCATGCGTTGCAGTTGGGCGAGCAGGTGGTGGCGTTCGCGATCCTTGCCGGAGAAGTGCGGCAGGGCGGGTACCGGGTTGCTGAACGAGGCGAGGGCGTCCAGTGGCGACATGTCCAGCGGGCTGCCGACGCGGTCGCCGATTGCCACGGTCATCGGCCAGCCGCACAGGTGCGCACGGGCCAGGATCGCGTCCATGGCGGCGAAGCGTTCTGTGGAGGGCTTGGGGACGAACTCCATGACGCAGACGAAGGTGTTTTCGCGCAGCGCGGTTTTCAGCAGGCTCATGGGGCCGGGTACCTGGTTTGGTCAGGCTGGCATTGTGCGGCAGAAGGCGGGTGCGGTCATGTCCGGATGCGCAGGGTGGTGCTCTGAATGAGACATCCGGGTTTGCCTGTGCCGGCCCTTTCGCGGCTAAAGCCGCTCCCACAGGGTGGCGCGGTACCTGTAGGAGCGGCTTTAGCCGCGAAAGGGCCAGTACAGGCAGTACAAATTCACAAACATGAGAAAATCTTGAGTTCATCTCAAATTTAATGAGTTTGTCTCAAGATGCCGGCGCCGGGAAAATCCCCTCATTCATTTATGCATGCTGAGGGACAAGACATGGCACTGGCACACAACCTGGGCTTTCCACGTATCGGCCGCGACCGCGAGCTGAAAAAGGCCCAGGAAGCCTTCTGGAAGGGCGAACTCGACGAAGCCGGCCTGCGCGCCGTCGGCCGCGAGCTGCGTGCCCGCCACTGGCAGGTGCAGAAAGACGCCGGCATCGAACTGCTGCCGGTTGGCGACTTCGCCTGGTACGACCAGGTGCTCACCCACTCGCTGACATTCGGCGTGATCCCGCAGCGCTTCCGCAGCCACGACGCTGCCAGGCCCACTCTCCAGACCCTGTTCGCCATGGCCCGTGGCGCCGTGGGTGACAATTGCTGCGGCGGCGCGCACGCCCAGGAAATGACCAAGTGGTTCGACACCAACTACCACTACCTGGTCCCCGAATTCACTGTCGACCAACAGTTTGCCCTGAGCTGGGAGCAACTGTTCGAAGAAGTGGCAGAAGCCCAGGCCCTGGGCCATGCGGTCAAACCGGTGGTAATCGGCCCGCTGACCTACCTGTGGCTGGGCAAGACCAAAGGTGGCGATTTCGACAAGCTGGAGCTGCTCGACCGCCTGCTGCCGCTGTATGACCAGATCCTCAACCGCCTGGCTGCCCAAGGCGTGGAATGGGTGCAGATCGATGAGCCGATCCTGGCCCTGGACCTGCCTCAGGACTGGAAGAATGCCTACGAGCGCGTCTACAACATCCTTCAGCGGGCGCCACTGAAGAAGCTGATCGCCACCTACTTCGGCGGCCTGGAAGACAACCTGGGCCTGGCCGCCAACCTTCCAGTCGATGGCCTGCACATCGACCTGGTGCGGGCGCCCGAGCAGTACCCGACCATCCTCGACCGCCTGCCGGCCTACAAGGTGCTGTCGCTGGGCCTGGTCAACGGCCGCAACGTCTGGCGCTGCGACCTGGAAAAGGCGCTGGAGGTACTGCGCCATGCCCATGAGCGCCTGGGAGAGCGGCTGTGGGTGGCGCCGTCCTGCTCGCTGCTGCACAGCCCGGTGGACCTGGACCGTGAAGACCAGCTCGATGCCGAACTGCACAGCTGGCTGGCCTTCGCCGTGCAGAAGTGCCAGGAAGTTGCGCTGCTGGCCAAGGCCATCAATGCCCCGCACGCCGCCGACGTGGCCGCCGCATTGGCCCAGAGCCAGGCCGTGCAGGCCAGCCGCGCCGCTTCGCCGCGTATTCACAAGCCTGGCGTGCAGGCCCGGCTGGCAGCCATCAAGCCCGCTGACAGCCAGCGAAAATCAGCCTTTGCCCAACGTATCGTCAAGCAACGTGCGGGGCTCGACCTGCCGGCGTTCCCGACCACCACCATCGGTTCGTTCCCGCAGACCTCGGCGATTCGCCTGGCACGCCAGGCCTACAGGCAGGGCAAGCTGACCGAGGCCGATTACGTCGAGGCCATGCACAGCGAGATCCGCCATGCGGTGAAAATCCAGGAGGACCTGGGCCTGGATGTGCTGGTGCACGGCGAGGCCGAGCGCAACGACATGGTCGAGTACTTCGCCGAGCAGATCGATGGCTATGTATTCACCCGCTTCGGTTGGGTGCAGAGCTATGGTTCGCGATGTGTGAAGCCTGCGGTGATCGTTGGCGACCTGAGCCGGCCGAAGGCCATGACCGTGGAGTGGATCACTTATGCCCAGGGCCTGACCAGCAAGGTGATGAAGGGCATGCTGACCGGCCCGGTGACCATGCTGATGTGGTCGTTCCCGCGTGAAGACGTGAGCCGCGAAGTGCAGGCGCGCCAGCTGGCGCTGGCGATCCGCGACGAAGTGGTCGACCTGGAAGCGGCGGGTATCAGGATCGTGCAGATCGACGAAGCGGCGTTCCGTGAAGGCTTGCCGCTACGCCACGGCGCCTGGGCCCATTACCTGGAGTGGGCCACCGAGGCCTTCCGCCTGTGTGCCTCGGGGGTGCGTGACGAAACCCAGATTCACACCCACATGTGCTACAGCGAGTTCAACGACGTGATCGAGTCGATCGCGGCGATGGATGCCGATGTGATCACCATCGAGACCTCGCGCTCCGACATGGAGCTGCTGGCGGCTTTCGAACGGTTCGCCTACCCCAACGAGATCGGCCCGGGTGTGTATGACATTCACTCGCCACGGGTGCCGACCCGTGAGGAAATGGTCAAGCTGCTGCACAAGGCTGCCCAGCGTATCCCGGCCGAGCGCCTGTGGGTCAACCCGGATTGCGGGCTGAAGACCCGCGGCTGGCCGGAGACCGAGGCAGCGCTGGTGAACATGGTCGCAGCTGCCCGCGAGCTGCGTGCCACTGCCTGATTTTTCGCTGGCTGTACCGGCCCTTTCGCGGGTAAACCCGCTCCCACAGGGTCCCCACTGGATTCAGCTTCAGTGGGGTTCCTGTGGGAGCGGGTTTACCCGCGAAAGGGCCAGGCCTGTTCAATTCAATCTGTGATCACCGCTCGATTGCCAGGGCCACGCCTTGCCCGCCACCAATGCACAGGGTTGCCAGGCCTTTCCTGGCGTCCCGCTTGATCATCTCGTGCAGCAGGGTCACCAGCACCCGGCACCCGGACGCACCAATCGGGTGGCCAAGGGCAATCGCCCCGCCATTCACGTTGACCCGCGTGGCATCCCATTCCAGCGCCTTGCCCACGGCCAGCGCCTGCGCGGCAAAGGCTTCATTGGCTTCGATCAGGTCCAGCTCGGCCAGTTGCCAGCCGGCCTTGTCCAGGCAGCGCTGGGTGGCCGACACCGGGCCGATGCCCATGATCGCCGGATCTACACCGGCACTGGCGTAAGCCGCGATCCTGGCCAGCACCGGCAGGCCCAGAGCCTTTGCCTTGGCGGCGCTCATCAGCAGTACGGCGGCGGCACCGTCATTCAGGCTCGAGGCGTTGCCAGCGGTGACGCTGCCGTCCTTCTTGAACGCCGGGCGAAGTTTGCTCAGGGATTCAGTGGTGGTATCCGGGCGTGGCTGTTCGTCCCGCGCGAACACCTTGGGTTCTCCCTTCTTCTGCGGCAGCACGATCGGGGTGATTTCATCATCGAAGCGGCCGGCTTCCATCGCCGCCACCGCCTTGCGCTGCGACTCGGCGGCGAAGGCATCCTGCTGCTCACGGCTGAGGCCGTACTGGTCCACCAGGTTTTCGGCGGTGATACCCATGTGGTAGTCGTTGAAGGCATCCCACAGGCCGTCGCTGATCATGCTGTCGATCAGCTGGCCATGGCCCATGCGCTGGCCGGTGCGGGCCGACGGCATCACGTAGGGGGCAAGGCTCATGTTCTCCTGGCCGCCGGCGATGACCACCTCGGCATCACCGCAGCGAATGGCCTGAGCGGCCAGGTGCAGTGCCTTCAGGCCCGAGCCGCAGACCTTGTTCAGGGTCATTGCCGGCACGCTGAAGGGCAGGCCGGCCTTGATCGCGGCCTGGCGTGCCGGGTTCTGCCCGGCACCGGCGGTAAGCACCTGGCCGAGGATGACTTCGTCGACCTGCTCCGGGGCCAGCCCGGTCTGTTCCAGCAGGCGCTTGATCACGGCGGCACCGAGGTCTACTGCAGGCACAGTGGCCAAGGCGCCCTGGAAGCTGCCGATGGCGGTACGGGTTGCGGCGACGATCACCACGTCGTTCATGTTGTTGTTCTCCGTGCGATGGGCGTAATGCCTCAAGCATCGGTGGCTTTGGCTCATTTGTTAAGTTTGTTTTTCTTTGCGATTGATGTGTAAAGCAAATGAATGAGCGCGAAGCGACCTGCGGAACTATGCTCAGGGATGCGCTATTACACTCATCTGGATGGGAGCACATGCCCATGCGTATATTGATCGCCATGACCCTCCTGATCGGCAGCAGCGCTGCATTCGCCGCCACCGAATGCACCACCGCTGACAAAAGCACCTGGCAGGATCAGGAAAAATTCCAGGCGCAGCTCAAGGAGCAGGGCTACAAGATCAACAAGTTCAAGGTCACCAAGGGTAACTGCTACGAGATCTACGGTTTCGACAAGGATGGCAAGAAGGTCGAGATCTACCATGACCCAGTGACGGGCAAGGCAGTCAAGACCGAGTACCACGATTGAACAGCGACGGCACGGTACAGCTGTGGGACCCCCTACTGCGGCTGTGCCACTGGTCTATCGCCGTGGTGTTCTTCGCCAACTACTTCTTCAACGAAGAGGGTGAAGACTGGCACCAGTGGCTGGGCTACTACGCACTGGCCGTTGTGGTGGTGCGTGTGGTCTGGGGCTTTGTCGGGCCACGCAGCGCGCGCTGGGCCGATTTCTGGCCATCCCCGGCAAGCCTGGTCGGACATGCCCGTGCGCTGCTGCATGGGGGGCTTGACCATCATATGGGGCATTCGCCGATTGGCGCCCTGGTGATGGTGCTGCTGCTGACTTGCATCGCCGGCCTGGGCCTTACCGGGTGGGCGTCGCAGGAGGTGGACGCACTGTTTGGTGTCGACTGGCCGATGGACCTGCACAGCTGGCTGGCCAACGCGCTGCTGGTGCTGGTTTGCGTCCATGTGCTGGCGGCCATCTACGAGAGCGTGCGCATGCGGGAAAACCTGCCGTGGTCGATGATCACGGGGCGCCGTCGGCACCGCGATTGACGTTGGCAGCCACTTCCCGGCTGAACCTGCTCCCACAGCTGCTGCGCAGCCCTCAAGATCTGCGCGGTCCCTGTGGGCAGGTTTACCCGCGAGGAGGCCGGCAGAGGCAAACCTCGGTTTTGAATCCCTTTGATCACCCCGTAATATGTGTCGGATAACCTGCGGGGGTAGTCTCACCCTCTGATCAACCGGAATCGCCCATGGCGGCGCTTCCCCCGGCATAAACCTGACGAGGTACAGACATTGGCCATCATTCATCCTAAGGTCCGCGGTTTCATCTGCACCACGACTCACCCGAAGGGCTGCGAGCTCAACGTCCGTGACCAGATCGAAGCCACCCGCAAGCTGGGCGTGCGCGAGGATGGCCCGAAGAAGGTTCTGGTCATCGGTGCTTCCAGCGGCTACGGCCTGGCAGCCCGCATCACCGCGGCGTTCGGCTTCAAGGCCGACACCCTGGGCGTGTTCTTCGAAAAACCAGGCACCGAGACCAAGGCCGGCACCGCTGGCTGGTACAACGCTGCAGCCTTCGACAAGTTCGCCAATGCCGAGGGCCTGTACAGCAAATCGATCAATGGTGACGCCTTCTCCGACGAAGCTCGTGCCAAGGTCATCGAGCTGATCAAGAACGAAATGGGCGGCAAGGTCGACCTGGTCATCTACTCGCTGGCCTCGCCAGTACGCAAGCTGCCGCAGACCGGTGAACTGGTGCGTTCGGCCCTGAAGCCGATCGGCCAGCCGTACAAGTCGACCGCCATCGACACCAACAAGGACACCATCATCGAGGCCAGCATCGAGCCGGCTACCGAGCAGGAAATCGCCGACACCGTCACCGTCATGGGTGGCCAGGACTGGCAGTTGTGGATCGACGCCCTGGCTGGTGCCAACGTGCTGGCCGAAGGCGCCCGCACCGTGGCCTTCAGCTACATCGGCAGCGACATCACCTGGCCGATCTACTGGCACGGTGCGCTGGGCCAGGCCAAGCAGGACCTGGACGAAACCGCCCTGCGCCTGGACAAGAAGCTGGCCGATGAAGTCAAGGGCGGCGCCAACGTGGCGGTGCTGAAGTCGGTGGTTACCCAGGCCAGCTCGGCCATCCCGGTGATGCCGCTGTACCTGTCGATGGTGTTCAAGATCATGCAGGAGAAGGGTGTTCACGAAGGCACCCAGGACCAGCTGGACCGCATGTACCGCGACCGCATGTACCGTGCCGACGGCGCGCCGGCCGAGGTCGACGAGAAGGGCCGCCTGCGCCTGGACGACTGGGAACTGCGTGATGACGTGCAGGACGCTTGCAAGGCGCTGTGGCCACAGGTGACCACCGAGAACCTGTTCGAGCTGACCGACTATGCCGGTTACAAGAAGCAGTTCCTCAACCTGTTCGGCTTCGAGCGCGCTGACGTCAACTACGACGAAGACGTGGCTACCGATGTGAAGTTCGACTGCATCGAGCTGTAATCGCTGCCGGCCTGTACCGGCCCTTTCGCGGGTAAACCCGCTGCCACAGGGATCCCTTTTAACTTGAGGGGAATGGAGTACCTGTAGGAGCGGGTTTACCCGCGAAGAGGCCGGTACAGGCTATAAAATCTTTGCTAGCTTTGGCGCACAACAACAGGGAATGTGCCATGAGCAGCCTCACCCAACCCGCCACTGCCTTTCGCCACACCGCAGCCGACGGCTACAGCCTCGGCGGTTTCCGCTGGCGCCACGCCCGACCTGACCCCCAGCGCCCGCTGGTGATCATCAACGCTGCCACTTCGGTACGCTGCCACTACTACTCGCGTTTCGCCGACTACCTGTTCGCCCAAGGTTGCGATGTGCTGACATACGACTACCGTGGCATCGGCGAATCCCGCCCGGCATCGCTGCGTGGCTTCCAGGCATCATGGAGCGACTGGGGCCGGCTGGATTTCGAAGCCATGCTGGTGCATGCCGCAGAACATTTCCCCGGCCAGCCGGTGGACGTGGTGGGGCACAGTTTTGGCGGGTGCGCAGTGGGGCTGGCACCGTCGGCGAGCAAGGTTCGCCGGGTGGTGATGGTTGGCGCGCAATTCGCCTACTGGCGTGATTATGCGGCTGACCAGCGTTGGCAGCTGTTCTGCAAGTGGCATGTGGTAATGCCGCTGCTCACCCGCGTGTTCGGTTATTTTCCCGGCAAGCGCCTGGGTTGGCTGGAGGACACGCCATCCGGCGTGGTGCACGATTGGACCACCCGTACCCCGCGCTATGAGCACCGACCCAGCGGGCTTGCACTGGAGGCACTACCGTTCGCCCAGGTGCGGGCGGCGACGCTGGCCATCAGCCTGACCGATGACCCCTTTGGTACCGTGGCGGCGACCGAGCGTTTGCTGGGTTATCTGCAGGGCGCCGAGCGCCAGCACCTGCGTATTGCGCCTGTGGATATCTCGGTCGATGAAATTGGCCATTTCGCGTTCTTCCATGACCGCTTTCGCGAAAGGTTGTGGCCGGTGGCCTTGCAGTGGTTGCAGCAGGGTGGGTTGGCGGGTGAGGTCCCAGGAAGGATCATGGGTTGATGCTGTCTGCGCCGGCGAAAGGGCCGCGGAGCGGCCCCAAAATCTCAAGCCTTGCGCGCAAGCGGCAGCTCGGCGAACTTGACGCCCGCCAGCCCATGCTTGATCAGCGCCCGGATATTGCCATGGTCGCTGCCCTCGGGCGTGGCCACCACGTCACGGTAGTGCTCGCCAAAGGCCAGCAGCGCTTCCTGGTCGCTCAGCCCTTCCAGCAGCGCCAGGCCCAGGGTCTTGCACGAACCTTCGTTCTGCCCGGCTGCATTCGCCACGCCGCCATTGTCGAAGGCCTGTGGCTGGTAGCTGTAGTTGTCGGCAATGAACGCCAGGGTGTCGGCAAACACGTGTTGGCCGCTGGCCAGGCTGGCGCGCAGTGTGTTCAGGTCAGTCACGAGGTTTTCCTTTTTCGAACGCCGCTTGTTGGTCGGCGCTGGCTTCTTTCTGGTATTGGGCTTTCCACTCGGCGTAAGGCATGCCGTACACCGCTTCGCGGGCGTCATCCAGGCTCAGGTCGAGCTGGCGCTCGTCAGCCGCGGCCTTGTACCACTTGGAGAGGCAGTTGCGGCAGAAACCGGACAGGTTCATCAGGTCGATGTTCTGCACGTCGGTGCGCTTCTGCAGGTGTTCGATCAGGCGCCGGAACGCGGCGGCCTCGAGTTCGAGCTGTTGCTGTGGGGTCATGGGCTTCTCTCAGGTCATGCGGTTCTTCAGGTGGCGGCCACCGTTGATGACCACCTGGCTGCCGGTGCTGTACTGGCTGGCGAGCAGGTACTTTACCGTCTCGATCAGCGGGCCGGCGCCGGGTTCGAACTCCAGCAGGGCCTTTTTCAGGGTCTGCTGGCGGTAGGTTTCGTCACCCCCTTCCTTGAGGATCAGCAGCCCGGGCAGGATACCGTTCACACGCACCTTGGGCGCATATTTTTCGGCGAACGACAGCACCATGTTCTGCAACGCGGCCTTGGTCGCGGCGTAGCCGATGTGGCTTTTGCTGCCGCGCGAAGAGGTTTCGTCGCAAATGTGGATGATGTCGGCCTTTTCCACCTTGGCCAGCAGGTCGCCCAAGGCCAGGTTGAGGTGGTAGGGCGCTTCGACGTGAAGGCGGAACATGGTCTCGAGGTTGTCGAGGCCATCGTCGAGCCACAACGAGGCGTTGTGGATGACCGCGCGCAGGCCGTCGTAATGGTTGTGCAAGTAGTCGATCAGGGCCTGTCGATCGGCCAGCTGGCACAGGTCGGCCTGGAACTGCACGATGTTCGGGTGGGCCGCCTGTGGCTGGATGCTGCGGCTGGCACTGACCACCGTATGGCCGGCCTGTGCCAGTTCAAGGGCCAGGGCCAGCCCGACGCGCTGGCTGGCTCCGGTAACGAGAATGGGGCTGTTCATGTTCGGGGCGGTCAACTTGTCTGTCCTTTGGTTGCCGCCCAGCATACCCGAACTGTCTACCGCGTGTACGGCCTGGCCTCAGCGGCTGCGCAGGGCGCCGGCAGGGGCGGGGGACGCATGCAGCCAGCCGGCCAGCAAACGGGTGGACAGGGGGATGAACAGGTAGACCATCACCGGCGTCAGGCCCAGGGTGCTGAGCAGTACCCGTGGTACCAGGTCCAGCGCAGCGAGCCAGTGGCCGAACACCAGGTTGAACACCAGCGAGACCGGGAAGAAGGCCAGCCAGATGGCCACAGCCTGCTTCCAACGTGGTGGTTTTTGCACCATGTTGGTGCCAAACCAGTCGTCGATGCCGCTCACGCGCGCTTCCTTGGGGCGTTCGAAGAGCCCGTTCCCGCGTTGCAACCAGGCCCGACGCGAGGCGGAATGTTCCCAGGCATGCAGAGTAGGCTCGTCGCTGAAACGGAAGATGATCTGGAATTCGTCGCTGTCGTGGGGGGGCGCGAGGATGCCCGAGCCAAGGTAGCCGGGGAAGTCGGTGGCCAGCTGCTCGCCTTCATGCAGCCAGGCCAGCAAGTCCTGGTAGCGGCCATGGGCGGCGCGGCGCGACACCATCAAGGTGACGGGTGGGGTAGACATTGTGTATCTCCTGGCAACGGGGCTGGCGGGTAGCCGGCCCCTTTGGCTGAGTGGCCCGGGGTGGTGGGCGACACAGGCATGCATGCAAGAATCGGGCGCGGATTATCGCCCATCCGCGATCTTCGGCAACTGTAAGCCGGCAAACGGTTGCGCCCCAGCGTCTGGTATTGCCGTAGTAGACTAGGTGTTCAACTTGGACACACAGGGAACCCCGTGCAGATGAACGAACAGGGACTGAATCCGGTAATCGATGCGGGCCTCGCGCAGGACCTGTTTCCGATCCGTGAGGTTTCCCGCCTGACCGGCGTCAATGCCGTGACCTTGCGCGCCTGGGAGCGCCGCCACGGTCTGATCCAGCCAACCCGCACCGACAGCGGCCACCGCCTGTATTCCCAGGCCGACATCGATGACATCCGCCGCATCCTTGGCTGGCTGGAGCGCGGCGTGGCGGTAAGCAAGGTTGCCAGCATCCTCGCGCGCGACCATGCCCGTGCCGGGCAGGCAGGTGGCGCGACGGGCGCCTGGGGGCGCTGGCAGCAGCAGATTCGCCAGGCGTTACAACGTTTTGACCTTGTCGGCCTGGACCGCCTGTTCGACGAGGTATTTGCCGCCTGCACCCTGGACCAGGTATTCAGTGAAGTGTTCATGCCGGTGTGGCATGACCTGGCGGCCGGTCAGGGCGGCTACGGGCAGGCCAGCGAGTGGCTGTTCCTCGATCAGTTCCTGCGTGGCCGGGTGTATACCCGCTTGCAACTCGCCCGTGCGCCGCGCAGCCGCATGGTGCTGCTGGCGCCATTGCCGGGGCAGTGCCACGAGTTGGATTTGCTGGTGACCAGCCTGACCTTGGGCAGCGATGAAGTTGGCGTGACGCCACTGGCGAGCGGGCAGCCGCTGGCAGAACTGGCACTGGTCTGCGAACGCCTGAAACCGGATGCCCTGGTGCTGTTTTCCCATCAGCCGCCCACGGCGGAGCTCACACGGCGGCTGACGCGCCTAGTGGCAGGGCTGGAGTGCCCGTTGTTACTGGCGGGTGAAGCGGCGGAACTGGCACAGGACAGCCTGGCTGGCAGCCCGATCGCTTGCCTGGGTGCGCAGGGTAGCGTGATGCGCCAGCGTTTGCGGCAGTTTCTGGCCGGTCAGTTCGATACCTGAGTGTGTAGCTCGGGGTGGGCCCGGCGATGGGCCTGGAGGATGTAGTCGCGCAGGCGTTCGATCTCTTCGGCCGGGCTTTGGCTGAGGTCGTAGGCTGCCAGGTCCGGGCCGATGCGCCGGCCCAGCACGCCATGCAGTTCGATGGGGGGGATGCCATCAGGGGCGAAACGCAATTCGAAGTGGGCTGGTGCCGCTGGCAGGCCACGGACTTCCAGCAATGTGCCCTTGAACGAGATCTCGCGAACCCACAGGCCAGTTTCCTGCCCATGGGCATCGAGCAGTGCGCTCGGCTTCTCCATCGACAGGCGCCAGGGGCGCAGCATGGGGCCGTCCTCGTAGATTTCCGGTGAGCCCAGTTGCAGGTGCAGGGCGTGGAACTCGTCTTCCACCAGTTGCAGCGGGAAGCTGATTTGCTGGTTGTTGAACTGGGCCTGCAGAGTTACCTGCTCGTTGGCCACCAAGCGGGTGAGCAAGCTCTGGATGCGATGGTCGCCATTGACCAGCAGGCTCGACATGGGGTCGGCCAGGTTCAACTGCGGCGTATGCTGCATGTTCTGTATGAAATCCAGCTCGTCCTGGGTCAGGAGCGCTTCTGCTTGCATGATCGAACTCGATGGCGATTTCTTCAACGGGATTGACCGTGCGTGGCGAACTTGGTTCAGGTGCGTTCGTCGGGTTTCTGACGAACGCGCAGTTGTGCCAGTTCCCGCTCCAGTTCGACCTGGCGAGTGACGTCTTTCTGGATACCGATGAAATAGGTGCGCTGTTCAGTGTCGTGCCTTACCGGGGTGATCGACAGTTCGTTCCAGAAAGGGCTGCCATCCTTGCGGTAGTTGCGCAGCACTTCGCGGCACGGGCGGCCTTCGGCCAGGGCCTTGCGGATGCGGGCGCGGCCAAGCTGGTCGCGATCGTCGGCCTGCAGGAAGCGGCAATCCTGATAGAGGATTTCGTCACGGCCGTAGCCGGTCAGGCGTTCGAAGGCCGCGTTCACGTAGATGAGGATGGTGTCGTCGCCTTCCTGTTCGGCGACCACGATGCCGTCGTTGGACGCATCGACCATGGATTGCAGTAGTTGCGCATTGATCATGTTCGGGCCATTGAGTGAACAAAGGTGCGAAGCAGGGTTGAGGATGGTGACTTTGGTAGAGGCGGCCTTTTGCCAGCGCCGGATGCTAGTATCCTACGTTTTCACTCAGTTTCGGAATCCTCTACCCGATGAAAGTCGCCATTATTTCCGGATCGGTCTACGGCACCGCCGAAGAAGTCGCCCGTCACGCTGAATCGCTGCTCAAGGCTGCTGGCCTGGAGGCCTGGCATGCGGCGCGCGCCACCTTGCAGGACCTTGAAGGTTTCGCCCCCGACGCCTTGCTGGCCGTGACCTCGACCACTGGCATGGGCGAACTGCCGGACAACCTCATGCCGTTGTATTGCAGCATTCGCGATACCCTGCCTGCGGCCTGGCGTGGCCTGCCGGGTGCGGTGATTGCCTTGGGCGACAGCAGTTATGGCGATACCTATTGCGGTGGAGGCGAGCAGATGCGCGAACTTTTTGCCGAACTGGGCGTGCGCGAAGTGCAACCGATGTTGCGCCTGGATGCCAGCGAGACGGTGACTCCGGAGGCGGATGCAGAGCCTTGGTTGGCTGAGTTGGTGAGTACACTTAAAGCCTGACGGGTATTTTTCGCCTGTACCGGCCTCTTCGCGGGTGAACCCGCTCCCACAGGTACTGCACAGATTTCAGAGGCTGTGGTGTTCCTGTGGGAGCGGGTTTACCCGCGAAGAGGACGGCAAGGGCAACTCATCCCTTGCTGCCGAGCACCGGCCACCCGCTCACCAGTGCCAACCACGCCTGCGCCGCCCGTGACAGATACGCCCCGCGCCGCCAGATGAACGCGATATCCCAACGCAAATCTGCCGGCGAGCGCAGCGGCAAGCGCACCACACCGGGGCGCTCCAGCGCTTTCGCCACCACACGGGGCAGCAACACCACGCCCTGGCCCGCCGCTGCCAGCGCTGCGAGGAAATCCGCCTGGCCACTGCGCCCGCCTTCCTTGGGGGTAAAACCCTGCTGCTGGCACGCCTTCAGCAGCCGGTCATTGAGCACGAAGCTGCGTTGGTAAAGCAGGAACGGCGTATCGGCCAGCTGCCGCAGATCTACCACTTCCTGGCCTGCCAGCTCGTGCCCGGCAGGCAACAGGGCATCCATTGGCTCGTTGCAGAAGGGCTGGTAGTCGAACGCCTCGTCACTGGGCGTCAGGCTGCCACCCAGTTCCAGTTCGCCACTCCTGACCGCCTGTTCGATGCTGCGGCTGCCGCCTTCGAGCAACTGGATCGCGATGTTCGGGTGACGCCGCCGATATTCGGCGAACAACCCGGCGAACAGCGCGTCGCTGCCCAGCATCGGCAAGCCCAGGCGCAGCTCACCGCGGCCCATCTGGCTGAGGTCGTCCAGTTCGCTGAGCAGTGCCTGACGCTGGCGCAGCAAGGCTTCGCCACGCTCCAGCACGATGCGCCCGGCAGCGGTCAGGTGCAACTGCGAGGCCTGGCGCTCCAGCAGCGGCTGGCCCACATCTTGCTCCAACTGAGCCACCTGCTTGCTCACCGCCGACTGGCTGATGTGCAGGGTCTGCGCGGCCTGGGTAAAACCGCCGCGGTGGACCACTTCGATAAAGCTGCGCAGCTGTTTGAATTCCATGATCACCATTCCATTCTGGAATGGTGTTCAGTCTAACAATTCGCTTCTGGCCTAGGCAGCCAAATCTTAAAATGAGGGCCTGTAGAGGAACCCCCCATGAAACCCGCGTTGTTGAAAAAAGCCCTGCGCCTGCTCGTCGAGTTGGCGATCCTCTGTGCTCTGTTCCTGCTCGGTGGCCAGCTTGCCACTTGGCTGGGCTGGCCGATTCCTGGCGGCGTGATGGGCCTGGCATTGCTGCTGTTGCTGTTCGCCTCGGGTGTGCTCAAGCCGGCCATGCTGCAACTGGGCGCCGGCTGGCTGATGGCTGAGATGCTGCTGTTCTTCATCCCGGCGCTGATGAGCCTGCTCGATTACGGCGCCCTGATTCGTGACGAGGGCTGGCGCATCCTGCTGGTGATCGCCGTGAGCACCCTGATGGTAATGGTTGTGACCGCGTTGACCGTGGAACTGGTGTGCCGCTGGAGGTTGCGCCATGAGCCTTGAACCTATGCCGCTGTTCTGGCTGGCCCTGACCTTGCTGGCGTACCTGGGCAGCCGCTGGTTGTACCGGCGCAGCGGGCGCTACCTGCTGTCGCCGCTGATCCTGGTGCCGGTTTTGTTGCTGGCGGTGGCCGTGCCGCTGCACACCGCCTATGCCGAGTACGCCCGCAACACCCACTGGCTGATGAGCGTGCTTGGCCCGGTGACCGTGGCCTTCGCGGTGCCGATCTGGCAGCAACGGGCCATGCTGGCGCGCCACTGGCCGGCACTGATGGTGGGCATGGTCGCCGGCAGCAGCGCTTCGATCGCCAGTTCCTGGGGGTTGGCTCATATGTTGGCGCTGGACAGCGCGACCAGCCTGTCGCTGGTGCCGCGTTCGATCACCACGCCCTTTGCCATGCCATTGGCCCATGACCTGGGTGGTGTACCGGAGCTCACGGCGGTGTTCGTGATGTTCACCGGCGTGCTGGGCGCCATGTTCGGCGGTGTGCTGCTGCGCTGGTTGCCGTTGCGCACGCCGCTGGCGCGGGGCGCGCTGTTCGGCGTGGGCGCCCATGGTGCCGGTGTCAGCCGGGCACAGGAGGTAGGCCGCGAAGAGGGCTCGGTGGCCGGCCTGGTCATGGTCCTGACCGGGCTGCTGAACCTGTTCGCGGCACCGCTGCTGGCCATGCTGCTCTGACCGTTCGTGCCACTGACTCGCCAAGTCATCAAGCTGGCTGGCAACGCAAGTTCCAGCCCATGGGCTGCTGGCTAGACTCAGCCTCGACATAGAGAGCACATGTAAGTGCCGAGGTGACATGCAATGACCGCAGCCTTGCTCTATTCCGCCAACACCACTTCACCGGGACCGTTCTGATGCCCATGGCCGAAATTCCATTGTGCGTCTGGCGTACCCGGGGACAGAGTTTCAGCTTCCGGGGCCAGAGCATCCGCTACTGGACCGCAGGGCAAGGAGAGCCCCTGCTTCTGTTGCACGGTTTCCCCACCGCCAGCTGGGATTGGCACTACCTGTGGGGGCCTTTGGCCCAGCGCTTCCGGGTTATCGCCTGTGACATGCTCGGCTTTGGCGATTCGGCCAAACCGGTCGATCACGTGTATAGCCTGATGGAGCAGGCCGACCTGCAGCAGGCTTTGCTCGCCGAGCTGAAGGTCGACCAGCCGGTGCATCTGTTGGCCCATGACTACGGCGGCAGTGTGGCCCAGGAAATGCTGGCGCGGCATCATGAACAGCGCGCCAGCATTGCCAGCTGCGTGTTCCTGAACAGCGGGCTGTTCCCCGAAAGCTGCCGCATGCTGCTGGTACAGAAGCTGTTGCTCAGCCGCCTGGGCTGGCTGGTAGGGCGCTCGTTCGGTCGCGACGACCTGGTGCGCAACTTGACCCAGGTCTACGGCCCTTGCACCCACCCCAGTGAAAGTGCGCTGGATGACTGCTGGAGCCTGATAGCCGCCAACCGTGGCACGCGCATCCTGCACAAGCTGGTGGGTTACATGCCAGAGCGCAGGTTGCACCGGGACCGCTGGGTTGGCGCGATGCAGCACGAAGGCGTGCCGCTGCGCTTTATCAATGGCGTGGACGACCCGCTTTCCGGCGCACACATGGTGGAGCGCTACCGGCAACTGGTGCCGGAGCCGGACACCGTGCAGTTGCACGGCATCGGCCATTACCCGCATACCGAAGCGCCGGTGCAGGTGCTGCGCCATTACCTGGCCTTTCGTGAACAACCGTTGAGCTGTTTCCAGCAGAAAGTGGCGTGGTCCTGACAGGGCCTCATCGCCGGCAAGCTGGCTCTCATCAAACAAAATGCAACCCGCTGTTTTTTAAGCACCTTAGGCTGCCACCAATTGATATCCCAGCTTTCGGGCTTTGCGAAGCAAAGCCCGAAGCTGTCGGTCTTGGCTTTTGGCTTCGAATGCTTCGAGCCCCTGTTCAACATAAGTCTGTTTTTTTGTCAGCAGTGTGTAGACCAGTCGAGCCAGTTGGTGTGCAGTGGCTTTGATGGCGCAACTGGTGTCCATGCGAGTCAATCTGGCTCGATGCGATGCCCCGATGAAACCCTTGTCGTTGCGTGCATTTGAAGCGGCCTGCTTGAGCGCCTGTGCCGCTCGGTTAATGACCTTAGGACCGCCCCCTGATAGCTGGCGGCCGCCTGAGATACGAGTCGGCGGGGCCAACCCTAGCCAGGAGCAAAAGTGCTGGGATGATGGAAATCGTGAGAGATCAGAGCCGATCTCTCCCGCCAGCACCAGGGCGGTGTCCACGCCAATTGTTGGAATAGCGGTCAAATCGACCCCTAGCACCTGCCAGAGGGCTTGGTGTAGCGCTGCCTGTTGAGCGCTCGTCCGGTGTGGGCTTCGCAGCGCTTTCCTGGGTGGTTGTGGTTCATGCTCTAGTACGGGTAGTTGTTCCAATGCCTTTCCGATGACGGCATCGCATTCAGCGATCTGTTGCTCAAGAAAGTCATAGGCTGCGAGCTCCTGCGCCAATGCATGCAGGTGCTCTCGTCGCCAATTGCCATGCAGGCTACGCGCAATGGTGTCTTTACCTGCCTTGATGCGGCCATCGGTCAGCTCAGCCAATCGAACAGGATCTCGCTCACCCGCGATGATTGCTCGCAAAATTCTCATGCCCGTCACGCCTGAAATATCACTGATGACATTGGCCAACTGGATGTTCATTTGGCTCAGTGCCTTCTGTATCCGGTTCAAGGTTTGAGCCTGGTCTTTCACTTTGAAAGCCCGTTGCCTGACCAGTGAGCGAACGCAGCATGTTGGGTCGCTTGGGCGAAAAGCGCCTCGCAAGAGACCATGAGTCATCAGTTGCCAGATCCATTGGCAATCCAGCACGTCAGACTTGCGTCCAGTTATTTGCCGGGTAGCTCGGGCATTAACAAGATAGACCTCGAATCCCCGTTCGCTGAGGATTTCGTAAATCGGAATCCAGTAAACGCCTGTGGACTCCATGGCTACGACCTTGATGGCCAAGCTATCGAGCCAATCGGCCAGCTTGTACAAGTCGTCGGTAAAGGACGTGAATGACTGAACGGCGTTCTCGTACTGGGGATCAACCGCGACAAAGTGTTCTCGACTACCTACATCAATCGCAGCGCAGTCGGGATGAACGATGGTGAAGCGTTGCTTGGAAGGCTTGCGCGCCATGGTGAATACTCGCAGGATAAAGGGCGCGCGGGGCACACGGTGGCGAAAGGGTTCACTCTCTCATACGTGGTCACAGCTGATTCAGCTGATGCCTACAGGGACTTCACGCCGATACCGTGCGGATCACTCTCCCACGCGGGTGTGCTGACACACACCAGTGCTGGCTACGATCTCTGTCCCGCGCGCTCAAACCCTAACAAAGCGAAAGGCGGCTGGCCCTAATAGGCCAGCCGCCTTTTCTTTTTCAAAATGTCAGCGCTGCCACAGATCTGAAGTCATGCGCCTCATGTTTGCTGCGCGACAGCGCAGCCCGGAAGGGCTGGGTGATCTCCCACAGGTACAGCGCATGCCTGGAGGCCGGCGCGGTTGGTTTGGGAGCTGGCTTGCCGGCGATGGGCCGCAAAGCGGCCCCGTAACCATCGTGCTGCGTTATTGCCAGGCATTCAGCCTGCGTGAGCTTGATTGTCCACCCGCCGCTGGCGGCGGACACTCGGCCTACCTGAATCTGCCTGGAGCCATGAGCATGAGCGAGCCTGTCTGTCTGCAAGATCGCGTGGTGATAGTCACCGGAGCCGGGGGCGGCCTGGGCCGTGCCCATGCGCTGCTGTTCGCTGCCCGTGGTGCGCGGGTGGTGGTCAACGACCTCGGCGGGTCCACCCACGGTGAAGGTGCCAGCGCCTCCGCCGCCGACCGAGTTGTAGCGGAGATCCGCGCCGCTGGTGGCAGTGCCATTGCCAACCATGATTCGGTCAGCCAAGGCGCGCGTATTGTCGAGCAGGCCCTGGACAGCTTCGGCCGGGTCGATGTGCTGGTGAACAATGCCGGCATCCTGCGTGACAAAACCTTCCACAAGATGGAAGACAGCGACTGGGAGCAGGTGTATCAGGTGCATGTCGAGGGGGCTTACAAGGTCACCCGCGCCGCCTGGCCGCACCTGCGTGAGCAGAACTGGGGGCGGGTGATCTTCACCGCTTCCACATCCGGCATCTACGGCAACTTCGGCCAGGCCAACTACGGCATGGCCAAGCTGGGCCTGTATGGGCTGACACGTACCCTGGCGATCGAAGGGCGCAAGCATGGCATCCTGGTCAACGCCATCGCCCCCACGGGTGGCACCCGCATGACCGAAGGGTTGATCCCGCCCCAGGTGTTCGAGCGGCTCAAGCCTGAGCTGGTCAGCCCGCTGGTTGTGTACCTGGGCAGCGAGCAGTGCCAGGGCAGTGGTGAGTTGTTCGAAGTGGGTGGCGGTTGGGTGGGCAAGGTGCGTTGGGAGCGCAGCCTGGGGGTAGGCTTCGATCCGCGTGAAGGCTTTACTCCGGAGCAGGTGGCGGAGAACTGGGCACGGATTGGCGACTTCGACGGGGCAGTGCACCCACAGGACAGCTTGCAGGCGTTGCAGCAGATGATGGCGAACTTGCAGAAGTATCCGCTGGGCTGAAACTTGTATGCCTGTGCTGACCTCTTCGCGGGTAAACCCGCTCCCACAGGTACACCACAAGCCCCTGGGGTAGTGATATCTCTGTGGGAGCGGGTTTACCCGCGAAGAGGCCAGCACAGGCGAAGAAATTTTCAGGGCAGATAAAAAAGGCCGCTGCAAGCCGCAGCGGCCAATCGAGACGTCAGATCAAGGAGCTTCAAAATCTACGTCGGTGAACCTCGCAGGCCTGAAAGGCGGGGGGGAGAGCCCTTCATGCCGGCCAGTGAGGTAAGAATAAGCGCCTGATCCTGCAGGAAAAATAGCCGCTTATGACATTCACCTTTACGTATCGGGCAATAGTGCCGAAGGCGCTCAGTTGGCGGGCGAATAGCCCATGCGCCAGCTGGTTTCCCGTGCTGCTGCCAGCAACCGTTGCGCCGCCGGACCATGCTCGTCGGCATGGAAGATCGAGGTCGGCCCGACCACCGTCATCACCGCGGCGATCTGCCCCATGGCATTGAACACCGGGGCCGACAGCGCATCCACGCCCGGCATCAACAGCCCGTGCACATGGTGCAGGCCACGTTCACGAATGCCCGCCAGTACTGCCTGGTAGTCGGCGGCGCTGTGCTGCAGGGCGGCCAGTTCCCGGTCACGCAACTCCACGGTCTCGCGCTCGGGAAGATAGGCGGCGAACACCAGCCCGGTGGACGAAGTGAGTAGCGGCAGAACCGAGCCGATCTGCGTTACCACCGTGACCGCGCGTACTGCCGGCTCGATGCTGACCACTGTCGCGCCTTGGTTGCCCCATACGGCAACGAAGCAGCTCTCGTTCAGTTCATCGCGCAGCTGTGACAACGGCAGCGCGGCAATCTTCAGCACATCGATACTACCCAGCGCCGCCAGCCCTACCCGCAGAGCCTCGCGCCCCAGGCCGTAATGGTTGGTGGCCGCATCCTGTTCGGCAAAACCGCTGGCGATCAATGCCTGAAGGTAACGGTGCACCTTGCTCGCTGGCATCTGCACATGTTCCGCCAGGCGCGACAGAGAGGTGGACGGGGAGAGCTCGGCAAGAGCCTTCAGGATGTCGGTGCCGACCTCCGCCGAGCGGACTTTCTGCTTGCCGTTGTCGGCGGGGGAGCTGGCTTTGGCCATGGACATCTTCTTCCGGATTCGTCGAGTCGCGCCTTTATAGCTTGACGCATTGCCCGTAGCAAATTACGTTATTCGTAATCTGATTACGATAAAAACAATGCAGACGCGCTGCCACCCCGCCCCGGGCCAGCAGCCAGCTGCCAGCAACGGCTCGGCCAGAGCCCGGAGGCATCGATGAATCGCGATACGTCACCCGACCTTCACTACCTCAGCGGCTTCGGCAACGAGTTTGCCAGCGAAGCGCTGCCTGGGGCCTTGCCGGTCGGGCAGAACTCGCCGCAGAAGGCGCCCTATGGGCTGTATGCCGAGCTGCTCTCGGGCACGGCGTTCACCATGACCCGCAGCGAGCTGCGCCGCACCTGGCTGTATCGTATTCGTCCGTCTGCCTTGCACCCGCGTTTCGAGCGCCTGGCGCGTCAGCCGCTGACCGGCCCGCTGGGGCCCATCACTCCCAACCGCCTGCGCTGGAACCCCCAGCCGATCCCCGTCGAACCTACCGATTTCATCGAGGGCTGGCTGCCCATGGTGGCCAACGCCGCTGCGGAAAAACCGGCCGGCGTGAGCATCTACATCTACCGCGCCAACCGGTCGATGGAGCGGGTGTTCTTCAACGCCGACGGTGAACTACTGCTGGTGCCGCAACAGGGCCGCCTGCGCATTGCCACCGAACTGGGGGTGATGGAAGTCGAGCCGCTGGAAATCGCGGTCATCCCGCGTGGCATGAAGTTTCGCGTCGAACTGCTCGACGGCGAGGCCCGCGGCTATATCGCCGAAAACCACGGCGCACCGCTGCGCATCCCGGACCTGGGCCCGATAGGCAGCAACGGCCTGGCCAACCCGCGCGACTTCCTCACCCCTGTGGCGCACTACGAAGAGGCCGATGGCCCGGTGCAGCTGGTGCAGAAGTTCCTGGGCGAACATTGGGCCTGCGAACTGCAGCACTCGCCGCTGGACGTGGTCGCCTGGCACGGCAGCAACGTGCCGTACAAGTACGACCTGCGTCGCTTCAACACCATCGGCACGGTCAGCTTCGACCACCCGGACCCGTCGATCTTCACTGTGCTGACCTCGCCGACCAGCGTGCATGGCATGGCCAACATGGACTTCGTGATCTTCCCGCCACGCTGGATGGTGGCCGAGAACACCTTCCGTCCACCATGGTTCCACCGCAACCTGATGAACGAGTTCATGGGCCTGATCAATGGTGCCTACGACGCCAAGGCCGAGGGCTTCCTGCCGGGTGGCGCCTCGCTGCACGGGGTTATGAGCGCCCATGGCCCCGACGCCGAAACCTGCGAAAAGGCTATTGCTGCCGACCTGGCACCGCACAAGATCGACAACACCATGGCCTTCATGTTCGAGACCAGCCAGGTGCTGCGCCCGAGCCTGCAAGCCCTTGAATGCCCGCAGTTGCAGGCCGACTACGATAGTTGCTGGGCCACCTTGCCGAGCACCTTCAACCCGAACCGGAGATAACCCATGAATCAGACCGCCATTGCCCGTAGCTGGGTCGAGCACGCCAACGGGCACAGCGACTTCCCGCTGCAGAACCTGCCGTTGGGCATCTTCAGCCGGCCGGGTGAAGCCAAGCGCTGTGGCGTGGCCATCGGCGACGCGATCCTGGACCTGGAGGCGGTGCTGGCCGCCGGCCTGTTCGACGGTGCAGCCAAGGCCGCGGTCGAGGCCACCCGTGGTGGGGTCTTGAACGCATTCTTCGCCCTCGGCCGCGGTGCCCGCGTTGCCCTGCGCGAGCGCCTGCTGGTGCTGCTGGGCGAACACAGTGAACATAAGGCGGCTCTGCAGGCCGCACTGTACCCGGCAACCGCCTGCCAGCTGCATGTACCGGCGCAGATCGGTGACTACACCGACTTCTACGTGGGCATCGAGCACGCCAAGAACGTGGGCAAGCTGTTCCGCCCCGACAACCCGCTGCTGCCCAACTACAAGTACGTGCCGATCGGTTATCACGGCCGCGCCTCGACCATCCGCCCATCCGGCACCGATGTGCGCCGGCCCAAGGGCCAGACTCTGTCGGCCGGGCACACCGAGCCAAGCTTCGGCCCCTGCGCGCGCCTGGACTACGAGCTGGAGCTGGGTATCTGGATCGGCCAGGGCAACGACATTGGCCAGGCGATCCCGGTAGGCGATGCCGCCGAGCACGTGGCTGGCCTGTGCCTGCTCAACGACTGGTCGGCGCGCGATATCCAGGCCTGGGAATACCAGCCGCTGGGGCCGTTCCTGTCCAAGAGCTTCATCACCACCATCTCGCCTTGGGTAGTTACCGCCGAAGCGCTTGAGCCGTTCCGCTGTGCCCAGCCGTCACGCCCGGAGGGCGACCCGCAGCCACTGTCGTACCTGCTGGACAAGCGCGACCAGGCCGCAGGTGCATTCGATATCGAGCTTGAGGTATTGCTGCTGACCGAGCAAATGCGCGAGCAGGGCCTCGCCCCGCACCGCCTGACCCTGAGCAACACCCGCAGCATGTACTGGACCGTGGCGCAGCTGGTCGCGCACCACAGCGTCAACGGCTGCCAGCTGCAACCGGGCGACCTGTTCGGTTCGGGCACGCTGTCGGGCGCCACGCCAGGTTCGTTCGGCAGCCTGCTGGAGATAACCGAAGGTGGCAAGCACCCGGTGGAACTGGCCAGTGGCGAGGTGCGCAAGTTCCTCGAAGACGGCGACGAGATCATCCTGCGTGCCCGCTGCGTGCGTGAGGGCGTGGCCAGCATCGGTTTCGGCGAATGCCGCGGCAAGGTCGTCGCGGCCAACTGAGGAGGCAGGGGCATGGAGCTGTACACCTATTACCGTTCCACCTCGTCCTACCGGGTACGCATTGCTTTGGCACTGAAGGGGCTGGGTTACCAGTCCCTTCCGGTCAACCTGCTGCAGGGCGAACAGCGCGGCGCGGGTTATGTCGCGGTCAACCCGCAGGGGCGCGTTCCGGCGTTGCGTACCGATGGCGGTGAGCTGCTGGTGCAGTCGCCGGCGATCATCGAGTACCTGGAAGAGGTTTATCCACAACCTGCGCTGTTACCGGCCACGGCCGAGGCGCGTGCCAAGGTGCGGGGCGTGGCGGCGATCATCGGCTGCGATATCCATCCGCTGCACAACGTCAGCGTGCTCAACCGGCTGCGCCAGGCCGGCCAGGACGAAAGCCAGGTCAACCAATGGATTGGTCACTGGATCAGCCAAGGGTTGGGGGCAGTTGAGCAACTGATAGGCGATCATGGCTTCTGCTTCGGCGATGAGCCGGGCCTGGCGGATGTCTATCTGATCCCGCAGTTGTACGCGGCCGAACGTTTCAACGTCGACCTCGACAGCTTCCCGCGCATCCTTCGGGTTGCCGCCCTTGCGGCCGAGCACGCGGCGTTCGCCCAGGCCCACCCCGCCCGGCAGCCGGACAGCCCGGCTCAGTGAATGGAACGGTTCGCCGCCGGAAGCTTGCCGATACGTTCGGAAAGCTTCAGGCGCTGGACCGGGTCCTCTGTCAGCAATAACGCATGCTCCAGATCGAAGCGCTCGGCCTGCGGGCAATCCAGATGCTGGTATAGCGAAGCGCGAGTCACATAGTCGCTGACCTGCACCGGGCCCAGTTGCATGACCCGCTCGGCATCGATCAGTGCCGCCAGGTGGTTGTCGTTGCTTATATGCAACTGGCGCAGGTTGCGTGACAGGCGTTGCAGCATCTGCAGCGGGCTGGCACTGCGCATGTGCTCGGCAGTCAGCGCTACATGCGGGCCGAACTGGCGAGCCAGCAGCTCACGGCAGTCGTTGGGGTAGAGACGCCGGCCGCCACAGGGGTCAAGCAGGTGATCGGCACCCGGCACGCGCAGCAGGAAATGGCCAGGGAAGCCTACGCCCTCAAGGGGTATGGACAGACGCCGGGCCAGTTCCAGGGCGAGGATGGCAAGTGTCAGCGGTTGGCCACGTCGGCGTTGCAGCACCTTGTCCATCATCGCGGCATGCGGGCGCAGCGGGTGATATTCATCCTGCTGGAAGCCCAGGGCATTGAGTTGGCGCAACAATGGCTGTGCCAGTTCGCACAGCGGCAGCATCGGCAGATTGGTGCTTATCTCACGCTGCAGGTCATGCAGCTTGGCAAGGCTGGCCGCGGGCTCGACGCTTCGGTCGTGCTCGGCAGCAATCCATAATGCGGCTTCCAGCAGGGCGACGGGCTCGCGTTCCAGGCAGGCCAGGCAGGCTTGACGTGGCTTCATGGGGCTTCTCCACACACGCTTGAGTATTAGCCGCGGTGCGCGGTTTCGTCCAGTGGTCCGGCGGCGCTACCAGCCCAAGGGCCGTGCCTATACTGGAAAGAGCACCTCGTAGGGGAGCCTGTCGATGTTCGCGCTGATGCAAAGCACCCGTACCCAGTCGCTGCACTTGTTCACCGATCCGCCTACCGGCCTGAAGGCTGTGGTGGTGATCCACAGCGAGCAGTTGGGCCCCGCCATGGGCGGTTGCCGCTACCTGCCTTATGCCGATGATGAAAGCGCCATGACAGACGCCATTCGCCTTGCCCAGGGTATGAGCTACAAGGCGGCGCTGGCTGGCCTGCCATTGGGGGGCGGCAAGGCGGTGATCATGCGCAACCCGCATGTGGAAAACCGTGCCGCGCTGTTCGAGGCCTTCGGCCGCTTCATCGACACCTTGCAAGGGCGCTTCATCATCGCCGTGGACAGCGGCACCTCGACCCTGGACATGGACTGCATTGCCCAGAGCACACCGCATGTGACCAGCACCACGGCCTCGGGTGACCCCTCCCCGCATGCGGCGATGGGGGTTTTTGCCGGCATTCGTGCCACCACTTCGTTCCGCCTTGGCAGTGATGACCTGCAAGGGCTTCGGGTTGCGGTGCAAGGGCTGGGCAATGTCGGTTATGCGCTGGCGGAGCAACTGCATGCGGCGGGTGCTGACCTGCTGGTGAGCGACCTGGACCCCGGGCGGGTGCGGCTGGCGGTGGAGCAGTTCAATGCCCATCCGGTGACCAACGATGCGTTGATCAGCACCCCTTGCGACATCTTTGCCCCTTGCGGTGTGGGGCCGGTGTTGAACGGGCAGAGCGTGATGCAGTTGCGTTGTGCGGCCGTGGCGGGGGCGGCGAACAACCAGCTGACCACCTTGCAGGTAGCCGACCAGCTGGAGTCGCGCGGGATACTGTATGCGCCCGATTACGTGATCAATGCCGGTGGGTTGATCTACGTGGCACTTACCCATCGTGGCGAAGACCTGGGCAACATCACCGCGCACCTGGCGCGGATACCTTCACGGCTGACCGAAGTGTTTGGCCATGCACAGGCAGAGAAGCGCTCGCCGGCGCGGGTGGCGCAGATGTTGGCAGAGCGGTTGCTCTACGGCTGAGGGGCGATACCGGCTTTGCTGGCCTCTTCGCGGGCACGCCCGCTCCCACAGGGATAGCGCCCGAGCTCAGCGCTTGTGCCGTACCTGAAGCAGCAACTGTTCTGCCCAAAACTCTGAAAACCTGCGCGGTCCTTGTGGGAGCGGGCGTGCCCGCGAACACGGGCGCAGCCCGTGCCATCCACCTTGACCGCGCTGAACCTCAAGCCATGCGCAATCCTTGCAGAAGCGGCCAGTGCAGGTAATTACTCGGCCGCTGGCGCTTCGAGCAACTCGGCCAGCGCATCCGGCTGGCTCTTGAACGCCCGGGCGAACACATCGCGGTTCTTGGCCATGTAGATACCGGCTTCCTCAACCTGTTTCTCGCTCAGCGAGGGCACTGCCTTGTGCAGTACTTCGGCCAGGCGCTCGGCCAGTTCGAGCATCTTGTCGTGACGGTCTGCTTCGGCCTTATCCATGAACAAGCGCTCCGGGTCGCGGCTGCTGCGGTACACCACTTCGACGGCCATTCATCACCTCTATGCCTTTTGCTGGTTGCGTTTCGATTTACTGTATCTATATACAGTAATAGCAATGTTGATTGCTTCGCAAGCAGAAATTGTAGCGTGGTGCAGAGGGCTTACGGCTTCATGCCCAACTCAACATCATCCATCAGCGCCTTAGCCATCCGGGCCCTTTCGCGGGTGAACCCGCTCCCACAGGTACGGCATCTACCTCAAGGCCTGTGGAGATCCTGTGGGAGCGGGTTTACCCGCGAAAAGGCCAGCCCAGACAACGCAACACTCAAACCTCAGTGCAAACTCCGAGGCTCAGCGGGCATCTGCACCTGAACCAGTGCCGACTCAAGCAAAGCCCGCAACGTCTCTAGCTTATGCAACTTGCCACGCCTCAAGGTGCCTTGCGGCAATCGGTCGCCTTCCAAGGCAGGGGCCTGGCCCTTTAACTGCATGGCACAAGCGTCACACCGGTGACGCATCATCCTTCAAGACGTATCGGGGAATGGAACATCGTGAACATCAAATGGGCAGAAAAGCTGCGAAAGGGTCTGCACGGCTCGGCCGACTCGCTGGGAAACCTGTGCGTCGAGGCATTCCATTACCTGGCGCTGTTCGGCATTGGCGCGATCACCGCCTATGCGGCGGTGATGACGTTCCTCGACATGCTCGGCAAGGGCGGGGTCAGTGTCGATGACATCCTGCTGCTGTTCATCTACCTGGAGCTGGGGGCGATGGTCGGCATCTACTTCAAGACCAACCACATGCCGATCCGCTTCCTGCTGTACGTGGCCATCACCGCGCTGACCCGCCTGCTGATCGGCGACGTCTCGCACCACAAGGCGCCAGACGTAGGGCTGTTGTACCTGTGCGGTGGCATCCTGTTGCTGGCGTTCGCGATCCTGGTGGTGCGCTACGCCTCGTACCGCTACCCCTCGACCAAGGTACTGGATGCCAGCGGCAAGGAAGTGGAGGAGGGCAAGTAGCCCTCAGTTGGCGATGAAATGGCGCGGCTCGTGGCGGGCGTCACGGGTCAGCGCGGCCAGCACCTGAAGGGGGTTCTGGTTGTGCTCGATGGCCAGGCCCAGGCGGATGCTGTCGATCACCCGCTGCAGGCGCACCGGGTCATTGCGCTGGGCCTGGGTGATGAGGCGCTTGGCGACCACGCCAGCGTCGTCGGACAGGGTCAGCATGATGCTGCCGTCGAGGTTTGCAATGCTCAGGTTGACCCGGTATTCGGGGGCGAATGCAGCACTGATTCGTTCGAATGGGTTGTTCATGGTCATGCTTCTGCGGTGAATGAATGCAGAAGTTGACCGGGGAAATTACCTGTTGGTTCAGCGCCATCGATCGATACAAACGAAAACGCCCGGCATCAGGCCGGGCGTCTTGCGTTGCCGATCAGGCGTCTGGGTCACTCAGTTCCAGGGCGCCGCGCTTGCTGCGCAGTTTGCCGTAGAAGTGTTCCAGCGCGTGGTTGAGCTTGGTGGCGGCACCATCGACCGCCTGGTCCAGCGAAGTGGCGGTGTGGGTCACGGAAATCGGTTGATGGCCTTTGGGGCGAGCCTCCATCTGGCAGCGTTTGTCATGCGGTCCGGGCTTGGCGCCGTTCTCGTCGCGCAGGTGAACCTCGATGCGGGTGAGGTCGTCTTCGTAACGTTCCAGCGAGTTCTGCACTGTGCTGCGGACCCACTGGTCGAGCCGGGCGTTGCCTTCGAAATGGTTGCTGCTGTTGACCTGGATTTGCATGATTCAATCCTTATTCAGCTTGCTCGCATGGAGACGCGCCTAGGCCTCTGAGACCCTTGGTATTTCTGCGTCTCTTGACTCTAAGGTCAGGCAACGGCGAAACGAATTCAAGCCCTTTTTGAAAATAAATTTCTTGTTGCATTCAAGGCAGCAGGCGGCTCATCGCGTGGCCTTTGCTTATGAGAATTGAAATCATTATTATTGCAGCCCCGAAAACGCCCGGACCATCGCCATGACGCGCAAAACCGCCGGTCTCTCGCTCAGCTATCGCCTGGCCGTGACGTCACGCAGCCTTGCCGCGCTGCTGGGTGGCTACCTGCTGGCGTCCGTGGCCAGCGTCTGCATTTCCCTGGTAGCGCCGCTGCCACGGGTCGATGCCACGCTCACCGGCCTGCTGCTGTCATTCGTTTTCTACCTGCTGGCGTTCATCTGGTGCTTTGCCTGCCGCAGCGCTTTGCGCGCCTGGCTGGGCGTACTGGCGCCAAGCGTGCTGCTGGGGGTGATCAGCGGGTTGGCTTACTGGATGAAAACCCCATGAAAGAAGGCTTCCGCCAGGCCATGGCCTGGCTGCACACCTGGACCGGCCTGATCTTCGGCTGGCTTTTGTTCGCCATCTTCCTCACTGGCACGCTGTCGTATTTCAAGGAAGAAATCACGCACTGGACGCAACCAGAAGTACGAAGCCATGCGCTGGACCCGAGCCATAGCCTGGAGGTGGCCCAGCGTTATCTGCAGGACAATGCAGGGCATTCGGGCACCTGGCTGATTCGTATGCCCAACGCACGCGAGGCCGCCTTGAACGTGGGTTATCGCGACCCAAATGGCGGGCCACGCGGTTTCGTCACCAAGACCCTTGATACCCAGACCGGGCAGCCGGTGGCGGCACGCGACAGTCGCGGTGGCGAGTTCTTCTACCGCTTCCACTTCCAGTTGCAGATGCCACACCCTTTCGGCCGATGGCTATCGACGTTGTGCGCCTTCATCATGCTGTTGGGGCTGGTCACCGGCATCATCACCCATAAGAAAATCTTCAAGGAGTTCTTCACTTTCCGCCCAGGCAAGGGCCAGCGCTCCTGGCTGGACGGGCACAACGCCATTGGCGTGCTGGTGCTGCCCTTCCACCTGATGATCAGCTACAGCAGCCTGGTGTTGTTCATGTACATGGTGATGCCGGCTGGCATCATGGCCAGCTACGGCAATGACACCGGCAAGTACTTCAACGAACTGTTCGGCCGTAACAATGCGCCCAAGGCGGCCCATGTGGCCGCGCCGCTGGTACCGTTGCCGAGCCTCTATGCCAAGGTGCAGGACCTGCAACCGGGCGCGCGTATCGGCCGTATCCAGGTGGAAAATGCCGGCGACAGCAATGCCCGCGTTACCTTCACGCAATCGGCTGCCGACCACGTGGCTTACCGGCGTAGCGCCAACTGGACCTTCGATGGCGTCAGCGGTGTGCTGTTGAGCCAGGGCAAACCGGAGAGTGGGGCAATGATGACCGCCTTCAGCTTTGCCGGCCTGCACATGGGCAATTTCGCCGGGCCCTGGCTGCGCTGGCTGTACTTCTTCTTTGGCGTGGCCGGTACTGCGGTGATTGGCACCGGCCTGGTGATGTGGCTGGGCAAGCGCCAGCTCAAGCATGCCAGGAGCGAACGCCTGCCGGGTGAACTACGCCTGGTCGAGGTGCTCAATATCGCCAGCATGAGCGGCCTGTTGCTGGCCGTGGCGGGCTTCTTCTGGGCCAACCGCCTGATCCCGATGGGTGTCGAAGGCCGGGCCGACTGGGAGGTCAACGCCTTCTTCACCGCCTGGGGCCTGTCACTGGTGCACGCTGTGCTGCGTAGTGGGCGGCGGGCATGGGGCGAGCAACTGGCACTGGGCGCGCTGGCCTTCGCCTTGCTGCCGCTGCTTAACGGCCTGACCACCGGCCAGGGCCTGAACCATTCGCTACCTGCGGGTGACTGGGTCATGGCTGGTTTCGACCTGACAGCGCTGGGCACCGGCCTGTTCCTGGCCTGGATGGCCGGCAAGATGTTACACAGCCCGAAGGCTGTGGCCATGCGGGCCCCTCGTGCGGCAAGGAAGCCAAGCACTGAGACGGCGGAGGCGAGCTGATGCTGGGTAATGCACTGATCGCTTACGCCGGCTTCGTTGCCCTGTGCCTGGCCATGGAGAAGCACTTCGTCGACCTGCTCGGGCGCAAGCCGCGCCCCGGGCCGTTGCGCCTGTTGCGCAGTGCCGGTTGGCTGTTGCTGGTGCTGTCGCTGGTGCTCAGCGTGCACCTGCGGGGCTGGGCCCATGGCTTGGTGGAGTGGACCGCAGTGATGATGGCCGGGGTGACCCTGTGGGTGTTCGGCCTGCCATACCAGCCCCGCCTGTTGCTGGGCCTGGCCGCCGCCAGCGTGGTGCTGGGGCCGTTGCTGGCCGTGTTCGCCGAGTGACCAGGTGAGCGAACCGGGCGACATGATCGAGGCGGATGCCGAAAGCGGCGGCGGACGTGCGCGTTTCGTCCAGGTGTTCCAGGCCCAGCGGGCACGCATGGAAGCCCTGGTGAGCCGCCGGGTCGGCTGCCGGGCGACGGCATCGGACCTGGTCCAGGAGCTGTTCCTGCGCTTCTGGCGTCGCCCTGAGGTCAAGGTCGAGGCGCTGGATACCTACTTGCTGCGTTGCGCCGGGAACCTCGCCATCGACCACCTGCGCAGCGAAGGCAGCCGCGAGCGCGCAGCCGAAGCTGTGTTGCCGCTGGATGAAGCGGCCATGGCCCAGGCCCCGGAACAGGCCGTGGAGGTCGATCACGACTTGCAGCGCATCGACGCTGCCTTGCGCGCCTTGCCCGAGCGCACCCGGCAGATCTTCCTGCTCAACCGTATCCACGGCTGCAAGTACGGCGAGATCGCCAAGGCCATGCAACTGTCCCAGAGTGCGGTGGAAAAGCATATGATGCGCGCCCTCGAAGCGTGCAAGGCGAGTGTTGCCGAGCCCGCGTCCACCCCACGCCGGCCAGGGAGTGCCCGTCGATGAGCCGTTTACCGCCGATCACCGAGGCGCAGTCCCGTGCTGCACTTCAATGGCTCAGCCGCATCAACGAGCAGCCTGCGCAAGCCGAGGGCGCGGCGTTCAAGCGCTGGCTGCTGGCCGAACCTGGGCACCGTGAGGCCTACGCCCAGGCCCAGGCGCTGTGGCAGAACAGCGCCGCCCCGGCGGCGCGCCTGGCCGCTGAAGAACAGGCAAGCCTGCAACGTTACCTGGATGCGATGGCCAGGCCACCGACCAGGCACCCCTGGCGGCAGCGGGTCGCGGCGCTGGCGGTGGCTGCGTGCCTGGTACTGGCCGTGGGCGTTGCCGGTGGTTGGCACCCGGCCCTGTGGCTGCAGGACCTGCAGGCCGACTACAGCAGTGCTGGTCAAGTTCGCCAGGTGACCTTGGCCGACCAGTCGCAGGTGACGCTGGATGCGGGGAGCGCGATTGCAGTCGATTTTGTGCAGGGCGAGCGCCGCGTGCGGTTGTTGCATGGCGCGGCGCTTTTCCAGGTCACGCATACCGGCACGCCGTTCGTAGTGGAAGCTGCCGGTGGCGAGGTGCGCGTGCTTGGCACCCAGTTCGAAGTGCGCGAGCAGGTCGAGGGGGCCCAGGTCACTGTGAGCAGCGGGCGGGTGGCGGTGAGCCCGGCGCCGGGTGCAGCAGCGCGTGAACTGACGGCCAACCAGCAGGTGGCCTATGCTGCCGGCCAAGTCGGCGACACCCTGGCGGTGGATAGTGACAACCGCCTGGCCTGGCGCCAGGGCTGGCTGAATTACTACCAGGTGCCGCTGGCGCAGGTGGTCGAAGACTTGGGGCGCTACTACCCGGGGCGCATCCTGTTGCTCGAGGATGAGTTGGGGCAGCGCAAGGTCAGTGGCAGTTTCCCCGTGGCCGAGCCGTTGCTGGCGCTGGATTCGCTGGGCAAGGTGATGGGTTTTTCGCGGCAGACTGTGCTGGGGCGGTTGACCCTGATCCGGTAGTCGCCTGTGCGGGCCTCTTCGCGGGTGAACCCGCTCCCACAGGAAGGGCGCAAGTTTCAAATCCTGTGCAGTACCTGTGGGAGCGGGTTCACTCGCGAAGAGGCCCGCACAGGCAAAAATATTTTCAGATAGCGGGTGAGGTAACAGGACGTGGCATCCGTGTAATGAGTGGAAGTGCGATTCATTCGCAGTCATATCCCTCTCACAGGTCAGCGTCCATGAAGTTCACCCCGCGTTGCGTCCCTCTCTGGCTCGGCCTTTCCGCGCTCCCGGCATTCGCTGTCGCCCCCCTGGCCTGTGCCGCCGAGCAGCAGCAGGCGTATACCTTCGCCCAGCCGGCGCAACCCCTTGCCCAGGCACTCAGCGCCTTCAGCCGCACCACCGGCCAGAGCGTGGTCTACACCCTGGAACTGCCAGGTGTGCAGGCGCCGGCATTGAACGGCAGGTTCAGCGCCGAACAGGCCCTGCAACAGCTGCTGGGTACTACCGGGCTGGCCTGGCGCCGCGTCGATTCGCGCACGCTCACCCTCGAAGCGGTGGACACTTCCGGCGCCCTCAACCTGCAGGCCATCACCGTGACCTCGCAACTGGACGACTACAGCTATCAGCCCCCCGCTACCGCCTCGATCATGCGCGGGCAGGGCCCGAGCCAGGACATCCCCCAGGCCATCAATGTGGTACCGGCCCAGGTCATCCGTGACCAGGCCCCACGCAACCTTGATGACGCTCTGGCCAATGTCAGCGGCATCACCCAGGGCAACAATTTCGGTGGTACCTCCGATACCGTGATGAAGCGCGGCTTCGGCGACAACCGCGACGGCTCGATCATGCGCGATGGCATGCCCATCGTGCAGGGCCGCAGCCTCAACGCCAGCACCGAGCGGGTCGAAGTGCTCAAGGGCCCGGTCTCGCTGCTGTACGGCATCCAGGACCCGGGCGGGGTGATCAACGTGGTCAGCAAGCGCCCGCAAATCGAGCAGTACAACGCCCTGACCGTGCGCGGTTCTACCTACGGCAGCGGCAAGAACGGCAGCGGTGGCGGGTTCGACAGTACCGGCGCACTGGGCGACAGCAACTTCGCCTATCGGCTGATCGTCGACCACGAAGATGAGGACTACTGGCGCAACTACGGCGTGCACCGCGAATCGCTGGTAGCGCCGTCGCTGGCCTGGCTGGGCGAAGACACCCAGGTGGTGCTGGCCTACGAGCATCGCGAGTTTCTCTACCCCTTCGACCGTGGCACGGCGTTCGGCAACAACGGCCACCCGCTGGACATCCCAGCCACGCGGCGCCTGGACGAGCCCTTCAACGACATGGAAGGGCGCTCCGACCTTTACCGTCTGGAAGTCGACCACCAGCTGGCCGATGACTGGAAGCTGCACTTCGGCTACAGCTTCAACCGCGAAACCTATGATGCCAGCCAGGTGCGGGTGACCGGCGTGAATGAAAATAGCGGCACGCTGTCGCGCAGCATCGACGGCACCCACAACGCCATGAGCCGTGACCAGTTCGCCACCTTGAGCCTGGCCGGTAATGTGCAACTGGCCGGGATGCAGAACGACCTGCTGTTCGGCATTGATCACGAGGACCGCAAGATTTTCCGCGGTGACATGATCCGGCAGACCGCCCAATCCACCTTCAGCTATATGAACCCGGTCTACGGGCAGGAAGTGGAGGGCACCACTGTCAAAGCCAGTGACAGCGACCAGACCGACAAGCTGCGCACCGACGCGTTGTTCGTGCAGGACGCGCTGCACCTGGATGATCACTGGATCCTGGTGGCTGGTGCGCGCTTCCAGCAGTTCGACCAGTACGCTGGCCGTGGCCGCCCTTTCAAGGCCAACACCGACATCAATGGCCAGGCGTGGGTGCCGCATGCAGGTATCGTCTACAAGGTCGATGACCAACTGTCGTTTTATGGCAGCTATAGCGAGTCGTTCAAGCCCAACTCGACTATCGCGCCGCTGGTCGGCAATGTAGTGCTCGACTCGTCGGTGGCGCCGGAGGAGGGCAAATCGTGGGAACTGGGCGCCAAGCTCGACATGCCGGGCCGCCTGACAGGCACTCTGGCGTTGTTCGATATCACCAAGCGCAACGTACTGGTTTCCAACTTTGATACCAGTACTCGTGAAACGGTGTACAGCAATGCCGGGGAGGTCGGTTCACGGGGCGTTGAGCTGGACCTGACTGGCCAGCTGAGTGAGCGATGGAGCCTGATTGGCAGCTATGCCTACACCGATGCCAAGGTAACCAAGGACCCGGCCCTGCAGGGCAACCGCCTGCAGAACGTGGCCCGGCACAGTGGTTCGCTGTCGGCGGTGTATGACTATGGCAGCCTGTTCGGTGGCGACCGCTTGCGTCTCGGTGCCGGTGCAAGGTATGTCGGCGAGCGCGCGGGTAACTCGACCAACACCTTCGACCTGCCGTCCTATACCGTGGCCGATGCCTTTGCCAGCTACGAGACCAGGCTCGACGAGCACAAGGTGCTGCTGCAGCTGAACGTGAAGAACCTGTTCGACAAGGTTTACTACAGCTCGGCGGTGAACCAGTACTTTGTGGCCATTGGTGATGCGCGGCAGGTGAGCTTGTCCAGTACCTTCGAGTTCTAGGCCAGCCTGAACCGGCCTCTTCGCGGCTAAAGCCGCTCCCACAGGTACTGCACTGCCCTTGAGGGTGGCGCGATCCCTGTGGGAGCGGCTTTAGCCGCGAATGGCCGTACGGTATTCGCCTGGCGTTGCACCGACCGCCTGGCGGAACCGGTTGCTGAAATGGCTGGCACTGGCAAACCCGCACAACAGGGCAATCTCCCCCAGCGGCATCACCCCCAGCCGCAACAGCTGGCAGGCCCGATGCAGCCGTCGAGCCAGCAGGTACTGGTGCGGCGGCAGCCCGAAACTGGCGCGGAACATACGGGCAAAGTGGTATTCGGACAGGTTGCAGCGCAAGGCCAGTTCACCCAGGGTAATGGGCTGGTCCAGGTGCGCTTCGATGTAGTCGACCAGTTGCCGGCGCAGGCTCGGTGCCAGCCCGCCTTTCAGGCGCAGGCCCTGGCGCAGCCCGACCTGGTTGAGCAGCGCATGGTCGACGATCTCGTGCGCCAGGCTGCTGGCCAGCAGGCGTTCGCCAGGTTCATCCCAGTCCAGGGTTATCAGCTGGCGAAAGCGCTTGGCTTGCTGCGGGTCGTCGAGAAAGGTCGCTTCCTGCAGTTGCAGCTCACGGGGTTCACGATCGAGCAGGCGCACGCAGCCCAGGGCGAACTGCGTTTCGCTGACATACAGGTGCGCCAGGCGTATCGCACCATTGACCACCCAGTTCGATTCCTGTCCGGCTGGCATCACGCACAGCTTGTCGGGCGCCCCTTTGTCGCCGGGGCGCTGGCGGCGAAAGGTGCCAGTGCCGTCGGCGATGTAGCACGACAGGGTGTGATGGCTCGGTGCCTGGTAGTCGCGGGCATCGTCGCGGTTGCTCCACAACGCCGCCGCCAGCCCGTCGCCCAGGTGCGCGCTCAGCTCCAGCCGGGCGTGGGGCGAGGCGTGCATGGCGTTGAACACTTGCAGCTGGGTGAGTGGCGTCATGGGCGGTTCCTCTTGCCTGCCATCCTACTGCGCCTTGGGCAGGCTTACAGCAACCCGCGGGACAAATGCGCAAGTTTGTGCAAGCGCGTGGGTGTTCGACAGGAGAACACTGAAATGCCTCGGCGAGGGCTGCGCCCTCGATTCGCGGGTGAGCCCGCTCCTACAGGGACCGCGCCAGCCTCGAGAGCAGCGCGGTCCTTGTGGGAGCGGCTTTGGCCGCGAAGCGCCGGGCACCGATCTTGAAAGGCCCAAGGAACCGTCGCCATGAACCTGTCACTCTACCTGCTAACCGTCCTGATCTGGGGCACCACCTGGATCGCCCTGAAACTCCAACTGGGTGTGGTCGCCATTCCGGTCTCGATCGTCTACCGCTTCGCCCTGGCCGGGCTGATCCTGTTCGCCTTCCTGCTGCTCACCCGCCGCCTGCAGCCAATGAACCGGCGTGGCCACCAGATCTGCCTGGCCCAGGGCTTGTGCCTGTTCTGTGTCAACTTCATCTGCTTCCTCAGCGCCAGCCAGTGGATTGCCAGCGGCCTGATCGCCGTGGTGTTCTCCACCGCCACCCTGTGGAACGCACTCAACGCGCGGATCTTCTTCGGCCAGAAGATCGCCAGCAACGTGCTCGGCGGCGGCGCCTTGGGGCTACTTGGCCTGGGGCTGCTGTTCTGGCCCGAGCTGTCCCACCACGCGGCCAGCCGCGAAACCCTGTACGGCCTTGGCCTGGCCCTGCTCGGCACGCTGTGCTTCTCGGCCGGCAACATGCTGTCGAGCATGCAGCAGAAGGCCGGGCTCAAACCCATGACCACCAATGCCTGGGGCATGGTCTACGGGGCGGTGATGCTGGCGGTGTTCTGCGTGGTCAGCGGTGTGCCATTCAGCATGGAGTGGAACGTGCGGTACATAGGCTCGTTGCTGTACCTGGTGGTGCCGGGCTCGGTGATCGCCTTTACCGCCTACCTGACCCTGGTCGGGCGCATGGGGCCGGAGCGGGCAGCGTACTGCACGGTGCTGTTCCCGTTGGTGGCGCTGAATGTGTCGGCGGTGGCCGAGGGGTATCAGTGGACAGCGCCGGCCTTGTTGGGGCTGGTGGCGGTGATGGCGGGGAATGTGCTGGTGTTTCGCAAGCCGAAGGGCCGGGTCATTGAGGCAGCTGCGGTAGCGAAGTGAAGCGTACATAGTCTGCATCGGCCCCCTCTTGAGCTTGTCGAGAAGAGCCCGGTGCAGGAGGTTCCAATAGAAGATCGTTCCAGATCCTGCGACTTCGTGCCATCAACGCTGGCAGCCAGAATATCTAGTCAGCTTCAACGGTGATTAGTGAATACCCCCAAAAGTCATCATTACTCTTGTCGTTGGCAAGAATGACTGTAGTTAAAGGGTTGTCGCCAGAGCTATAGTACTCGCCATTTTTTGGGTCCACGCGACCGTTACCGGTCAATGTATACCACTCCGTACTTTCCAGAGGGATTTCTACCCATCCTTCCAATTTTCTGTTTCTGTAAAGTCGCAGCAGTTTCTGATTGTTGGAGGCTTCTAGTTCAATCTTGTACGAATCCGAAGTGAGATTGGTTGTTAGTATGGTCGCACTGTAGTACTTCCCATCTTTGAAAGCTGTCACGATGTCCTTTTTGAAATGCGAAAGGATATCGTCAGAGTCTCCGGGAATTATTTCATCTGGGGAAGTATAAATAGCATTTGCTCCCTCCTCTTTTAGTGTTCCCAGTTTTTCTCCTTCTAGCTCCCAGCGCAAGGGGGTATTCAAGGATGACTTAAGTGTGAAGCTTTGTCTCAGAGGGAGAATTAGAAAATTTGGCTTGATAGTGTCGATGGTGATTTTCATCATGCGCCTCCATGTTTTGAGGCGTTATTGTTCTATCGGTCCGCTAAAAAATGAAACTGGCAATTTTATCAGTTGCAAAGCGGCTTCAGATGCTTTTCTGCCGCTGATAGAGGGGCAATTTTTGACTTTGAGCTTTGTTCGCGGCGCTTACTGTGTTTAGACAGGTCGCGCCGTAAAGGTTACATGGCACTTTTGAAAAGAAGTGAATCTGAAGCTGTCAATTCCTCCACACCTGCGGGTTCACCAGGTCCCGCGGCCGCTCACCCAGCAGCGCCGCGCGCAGGTTGTCGATTGCCCGGTTGGCCATGGCCTCGCGGGTTTCGGCAGTGGCCGAGCCAATGTGCGGCAAGGTCAGGGCATTGGGCAGCTTGAACAGCGGCGAATCGCTCAGCGGTTCTTTTTCGTACACATCCAGGCCCGCACCGCGAATGGTGCCGTTCTGCAGTGCCTCGATCAGCGCCGCCTCGTCCACCACCGGCCCGCGGGCGATGTTGATCAGGAACGCGCTCGGCTTCATCAGTTGCAACTCACGCGCACCGATCAGCTTGCGGGTGGCATCGGACAACGGCACAACGATGCAGACGAAGTCGGCCTCGGCCAGCAGTTGCTCCAGGCTGCGGAACTGTGCGCCCAGCTCTTGCTCCAGTGCGGTCTTGCGACTGTTGCCGGAATAGATCACCGGCATGTTGAAACCGAACCGGCCGCGACGGGCAATGGCGGCACCGATGTTGCCCATGCCGACGATGCCCAAGGTCTTGCCGTGCACATCGCTGCCGAAGTGGGCCGGGCCTACGGTAGCTTGCCAGTTGCCGGCCTTGGTCCAGGCATCCAGCTCGGCGGTGCGGCGGGCGCAGCCCATGATCAGCGAAAAGCCCAGGTCGGCGGTGCTTTCGGTCAGCACGTCGGGGGTGTTGGTCAGGGCGATGCCGCGTTCGTTGAAGTAGTCCAGGTCGTAGTTGTCGTAGCCGACCGACACGCTGGATACCACCTCCAGCCTGGTCGCCCCTTCGAGTTGCGCCCGGCCGAGCTTGCGGCCAACGCCGATCAGGCCATGGGCCTCGGGCAGGGCTTCGTTGAACTGGGCATTGATGTCGCCGAGCTTGGGGTTCGGCACGATCACGTTGAAGTCTTGCTGCAGGCGTTCGGCCATGGCCGGGGTGATACGGCTGAAGGCCAGGACGGTCTTTTTCATCGGGCAACTTCTCTGCAAGGCGTGGGACGGTGGGGGCTTCTTCGCGGGCACGCCCGCTCCCACAGGTACCGCACAGATTGAAGGCCTGTGCATTACCTGTGGGAGCGGGCGTGCCCGCGAATGGCCTGACAATGGTTAGCAACCTACCATTGTCCGCCCCCGCAATGCAGCAGCTTTTTAGTTGGCAATCATCACCTGATGGGTTTTCAGGTCTGCCTCATGGGCTGCCAGAATCTCCGGCAGCGAGTTGCGCAGGTACTCGACCCAGGTCTTGATCTTGGCATCCAGGTACTGCCGCGACGGGTAGATGGCGTACAGGTTCAGCTCCTGCAGCCGGTACTCGGGCAGCACCCGTACCAGGCTGCCATCGCGCAGGCCGTCGATGGCCGAATAGATTGGCAGCACGCCCACGCCCATGCCGCTGCGGATGGCGGTCTTCATGGCATCGGCAGTATTGACCATGAACGGCGAGCTGGTGATGTTGACCATTTCCTGGCCTTCCGGCCCGTCGAACAGCCATTTTTCCAACGGGATCACCGGGCTGACCATGCGCAGGCAGGCGTGCTTGAGCAGGTCGGCAGGCTTGTGCGCCACGCCGTGGCGGGCGATGTAGGCGGGCGAGGCGCAGACGATGCTGTAGGTGATGCCCAGGCGCTGGGACACGAACCCCGAGTCGGGCAGTTCGGTGGCCAGCACGATGGACACGTCATAGCCCTCGTCGAGCAGGTCAGGCACGCGGTTGGCCATGGTCAGGTCGAAGGTCACGTCCGGGTGCGATTCGCGGTAGCGGGCGATGGCGTCGACCACGAAGTGCTGACCGACCCCGGTCATCGAGTGCACCTTCAACTGCCCGGCCGGGCGGGCATGGGCGTCGCTGGCCTCGGCTTCGGCTTCTTCGACATAGGTAAGAATCTGTTCGCAACGCATCAGGTAGCGCTTGCCGGCTTCGGTCAGCGCAATGCGGCGGGTGGTGCGGTTGAGCAGCCTTGTTTGCAGATGGGCTTCCAGGTTGGAGACCGCCCGCGACACGTTCGCGGTGGTCGTATCCAGTTGCCCGGCGGCAGCGGTAAAGCTGCCGAGTTGGGCTACGCAACTGAAAGCACGCATGTTTTGCAGGGTGTCCATGGGTCACTCTCGATGTAGAGGACAAAATTGTGTCACGAAGTAACGTAAAAGAGATGAAAAGTTGCCTTCGACCAAAGGCGGATTATCGCTGTTTTGGTAACAAAGATTCGCAGGAATCCACGCTTATCGCCAGTGCTGCCGCCCCCTAGAATTGCCCGGCCCCTTCACCTCTTCCTCGGGAAATCGCAGCTGTGCCGCGTCGCATCATCAGAACGCTCAATGCGTTCAGTGCCTGTGCCCTTGCCCTCACCTTGAGCGGCTGTATCGGAACCTGGGGCATTGCCCCGCAAAGCAAGACGCTGCAAGCCAATACCCTGACCACCGACGCGGCCATACGCGAAGCCGCGACCGACGCCCACTGGCCCGACCAGCAGTGGTGGCACGCCTATGGCGACCCACAACTGGACCGCTGGGTTGCCCTGGCCGTGGCCGGCAGCCCGAGCCTGGCCATGGCTGCGGCGCGGGTGCGCGAAGCCAAGGCCATGGCCGGCGTGGTCGAGTCGGCGGAAAAACTCCAGGGCAACGGCCAGGCCACGCTCAAGCGCCACAACTGGCCTGAAGACCAGTTCTATGGCCCGGGCGCGCTGTCCGGCGCCAATACCTGGGACAACAACGCCGCCATTGGCTTCAGCTATGCGCTCGACCTGTGGGGCCGCGAACGCAACGCCAGCGAGCAGGCCGTGGACCAGGCGCACATGAGCGTGGCCGAAGCCCGCCAGGCGCAGCTGGAGCTGCAGAACAACGTGGTGCGCGCCTACATCCAGCTGAGCCTGCACTTCGCCCAGCGCGATATCGTCAAGGCCGAGCTGGAACAGCAGGAGCAGATCCTGGCCCTGGCCAAGCGCCGCCTGGATGCCGGCATCGGCACTCACTTCGAAGTCAGCCAGGCCGAAGCACCGTTGCCGGAAACCCACCGCCAGCTCGACAGCCTGGACGAAGAAATTGCCCTGGCCCGCAACCAGCTGGCCGCCCTGGCCGGCAAGGGCCCGGGGGAGGGCGCGCAGTTGCAGCGCCCGAGCCTGGCCCTGGCCGCGCCGCTGAGGCTGCCGTCGAACCTGCCGGCCGAACTGGTCGGCCAGCGCCCCGACGTGGTCGCCAGCCGTTGGCAGGTAGCCGCCCAGGCGCGGGGCATCGATGTCGCCCACGCCGGCTTCTTCCCCAACGTCGACCTGGTCGGCAGCCTTGGCTTCATGGCAACCGGTGGTGGCCCGCTGGAATTCCTCACCGGGCGCAAGTTCAACTACAACGTTGGCCCGGCCATCAGCTTGCCGATCTTCGACGGTGGCCGCCTGCGCTCGCAGCTGGGCGTGGCCTCGGCGGGCTATGACGTGGCCGTGGCGCGCTACAACCAGACCGTGGTCGGTGCGCTGAAGAACATCTCCGACCAGCTGATTCGCCGTGAGTCGATGAAAGAGCAGTCGCACTTCGCCGCCGAGTCGGTAGCGGCCGCGCAGAAAACCTACGACATTGCCATGGTCGCCTTCCAGCGTGGCCTTACCGACTACCTCAACGTGCTCAACGCCCAGACCTTGCTGTTCCGCCAGCAGCAGGTGCAACAGCAGGTGCAGGCTGCCCGCCTGATTGCCCATGCCGAGCTGGTCACCGCCCTGGGCGGTGGCTTGCAGGCTGGTCAGGATGTGCCGAAAGAGGAGCGCCAGGCCGCACCGAAAACCCCGGCCACCCTGGCCATTCTCGACAAGAAGCCGGATAACGCCGAATGAGCACTTCCAGTTTGCCCGTGCGCTGGCTGCAGAGCCTGGAATGGCGCCGGGGCTTCTTTGCCTGGGCGCGCACCGACGGGGTGACCTGGGTGTACATCTTCAAGGTGCTGGCCGCTGCGTTCATCACCCTGTGGCTGGCCATGCGCCTGGAGCTGCCGCAACCGCGCACGGCGATGATCACCGTGTTCATCGTCATGCAGCCGCAAAGCGGGCATGTGTTCGCCAAGAGCTTCTACCGGGTGCTCGGCACCCTGGCCGGCTCGGCGATGATGGTGGCGCTGATCGCCATATTCCCGCAGAACACCGAGCTGTTCCTGCCCAGCCTGGCCCTGTGGGTAGGCCTGTGTTCGGCCGGTGCCATGCGCTACCGCACCTTCCGCGCTTATGGCTTCGTGCTGGCCGGCTACACCGCGGCGATGATCGGCCTGCCGGTGCTTGAGCACCCTGACCAGGCTTTCATGGCGGCGGTATGGCGGGTGCTGGAAATCGCCCTGGGCATTCTGGTGTCGACCTTCGTCAGCGCCGCGATCCTGCCGCAGTCGGCCAGTGCCGCCATGCGCAACGCCCTGTACCAGCGCTTTGGCGTGTTCGCCGGGGTGGTGGTCGAGGCCCTGCGCGGCGAAAGCCAGCGGGACCGCTTCGAGAGCAGCAACGTGCGCTTCGTCGCTGAAGCAGTGGGCCTCGAGAGCCTGCGCAACGTCACCGCCTTCGAAGACCCGCACATGCGCCGGCGCTCTGGTCGCCTGGTGCGCATGAACAGCGAGTTCATGGCCATCACCACGCGCTTCAATGCCCTGCACCGTTTGCTGGAACGCCTTCGCGCCCGCGGCCCGCTGCAGATCGTCGGCGCCATCGAGCCAGGCCTGAACACCCTGGTGGAGCTGTTGCAGCCTTACGTGGGCCGGGCGCTGACCGACGCCGATGCGCTGCGCCTGACCCTGGAGCTGGCCGCCTACAAGGAAGGCTTGCAGGCACAGGTGCGCGGCTTGCGCGCCGAGTACCTGGCAACCGAGCCGAGCGAGTCCGACCTGCTCGACTTCCATACTGCCTTCGAGCTGCTCTACCGCTTCGTCGACGAGATGTACAGTTATGCCGAAACCCATGCCTCGCTGGCAGCGCACCGGCACGAACGCGAGCAGTGGGATGAGCCCTACGTGGCGCAGACCAGCTGGCTGGTATCGTTGGCCGCCGGTGTGCGCGCCTCGGCGGTGCTGTTGTTGCTGGGCAGCTACTGGCTGCTCAGCGACTGGCCCAGCGGCGCCATGATGACCCTGATCGCCTCCGTCACCGTGGGCCTGTCTGCGGCCTCGCCGAACCCCAAGCGCATGTCGTTCCAGATGGCCTGCGGCACGGCGATTGGTGCCTTCGTCGGCTTCTTCGAAACCTTCTTTGTGTTCCCCTGGATCGACGGTTTCCCGCTGCTGTGCATGGTCCTGGCACCGGTGTTCGTACTGGGCGCGTTCCTCTCGTCACGGCCGGCCTATGCCGGCTACGGCATCGGCCTGCTGGTGTTCTTCGCCATCGGCTCGGTGCCGAACAACCTCACCGTGTATGACCCGTACACCTTCATCAACGACTACATCGGCATGGTCATCGGCATGTTCGTCTGTGCCGCTGCCGGGGCGATCATCCTGCCGCCCAACAGCCGCTGGCTGTGGAGCCGCCTGGAGCAGGAACTGCGCGAGCAGGTGCTGTTCGCCATCAGCGGGCGCCTGCGCGGCCTGGGTTCAGCCTTCGAAAGCCGCACCCGTGACCTGCTGCACCAGGCCTATGGCCTGGCAGCCGGCAAGCCGCAGGTACAGAGCCAGTTGATGGGCTGGATGTTCACCGTGCTGGAAATCGGCCATGCCATCATCGAGCTGCGCAAGGAGCAGGCCCGCGCACCGGTGCACCCGGCCTACGCCGAGTCGCAGCCCTGGCGCCAGGCGATCCGCGTGATGGGCCGTGCCCTGGCCCGGTTGTTCCTTCAGCCCAGCGCCAGCAACCACGAACGCGCGCTGGTGGCAGTGGACCACGCCATCGCCCGCGTGCAGGCCACCGACGAGCCCTTCGCCCGCCACTTCGACACTTCGGTGCTGCGCCGCGCGCAAAGCTACCTGCACTTCATCCGATCTACCCTGCTCGACCCACAGTCGCCGTTGGCACCGGCGAAAGGACTGCACGATGCTCCGTGAAACCATGCCCCGTGAAATCGCCTTCCATGGCGTGTACATGCCCACCATGACCTTGATGTTCCTGTTCGCCCTGGGCCTGGCCTGGGGGCTGGACCGGTACATTGCCAGCCATGATGGCTACCGCTTCTTCTGGCACCCGGCGCTGCTGCGCCTGAGCCTGTTCGTCTGCCTATTCGGCGCCCTGGCGCTGTCGCTCTACTGGTGAGAATCCTTCGATGAAAAAGTTCTTCAGCCTGATCGCCACCCTGTTGGTGCTTGCCGCTGCCGTGGTGATCGGTCGCCAGTTGTGGCTGCACTACATGACCACGCCTTGGACTCGCGACGGCCGTGTGCGTGCCGACATCATCAACGTCGCTGCCGACGTGCCTGGTTATGTGGTGGATGTGCCGGTCAAGGACAACCAGCGGGTGAAGAAGGGCGACCTGCTGATCCAGATCGACCCCGAGCATTACCAATTGGCGGTCGACCAGGCCAAGGCGCAGGTTGCATCGCGCAAGGCCACCTGGGAGATGCGCAAGGTCAACGCCAAGCGCCGTGCCGACATGGACAACCTGGTGATTTCCAAGGAAAACCGCGATGACGCCAGCAACATCGCCAACTCCGCCCAGGCGGACTACCAGCAGGCCCTTGCCGAGCTGGCTGCCGCCGAACTGAACCTCAAGCGCACCCATATCGTGGCCACGGTGGACGGCTACGTGACCAACCTGAATATCCACAAGGGTGACTATGCGCGTACCGGTGAAGCGGTGATGGCGGTGGTCGACGAGAATTCGTTCTGGGTATACGGGTTCTTCGAGGAGACCAAGCTGCCGCATGTGAAGGTGGGTGACCAGGCCGAGCTGCAGATGATGAGCGGCGAGCGCATCAAGGGCCACGTGGAGAGCATCGCCCGCGGCATCTACGACCGCGACAACCCACAAAGCCGCGAGTTGATCGCCGATGTGAACCCGACCTTCAACTGGGTGCGGCTGGCGCAGCGGGTGCCGGTGCGCATTCATATCGATGAAGTGCCGGACGGGTTTTTGCTGGCGGCGGGTACGACTTGTACGGTGGTGGTGAAGCCGAGCGAGGGCTGAGCCGGGGTGAGGTGGTGCAGCTACTGGCCTCTTCGCGGGCTTGCCCGCTCCCACAAGTGGTGCGCTGCTCTTGGGGCTGGCGCAAATCCTGTGGGAGCGGCGCAGTTAGCTTGCTGCCCCCACCAACACTGGTACCCTCACCCGATCAATCACCTTCGCGCTGATCGACGGGTCCAGCATCCGCCCCAGCCGCGACAGGTGGCGGTGGCCCATGATGATCAGTTCACAATCCAGTTCCTGCGCCTTGGCCACGATCGCCTCGACCGGCTGCCCGGCCACCATGCAGCCCCGGCTGGCGAAGCCGGCTTGCTGCAACTCGCGCACCGCCTCGGCCACGGCCTGGTCGGCCTGGTGCTGCTCTTCGCAGGCGGCGGGGTATTCTTCCAGTTCTTCTGCGGTGTAAGGCGCGGGTTGGTCGTGGACGGCGAAGGTAGAGTCGATGGCCAGCAGCACGTGCAGTTCGTGGTCGTCGGGGCGGCAGTAGCGGCGGGCGAGGGTGAGCAGGGCAGTGGATGCAGGGGAGGCGTCGATGGCGATCAGGACGGGGCTGGGCATGTGGAATCCTTGTTTCAGGCTGGCTAAGGGGTTGTCTGTTCTGGCCTCTTCGCGGGTAAACCCGCTCCCACAGGTGCGCCACAGTATTCAAAGCCTGTGCAGTCACTGTGGGAGCGGGTTCACCCGCGAAGAGGCCGAACCTGCCATTCCTCATTCTTGGCTCAATCCACCCTCAGGATAAATGCCCCACCACGCATGAGCGCATTGCGTCTGGTGCAATCCAGCAACCTGCTACCATCGCCATTCCCCACAGCTGTAACGGAAAACGGCCATGCAACTCCCGGACATGAACCTGCTCGTCGCCCTCGATGCCCTGCTCGACGAAGGTAGCGTGGTCGGCGCGGCGCAGCGCATGAACCTCAGCCCGGCGGCGATGAGCCGGACCCTGGGGCGTATCCGCGATGCGTTGGGTGACCCGATCCTGGTGCGCGCCGGTCGCGGCTTGGTGCCGACGCCGCGGGCGCTGGCCCTGCGCGAGCAGGTGGCGGCGTTGGTGGAGCAGGCCGGCGAGGTGTTCCGCAGTGGCGACGAGGTCGACCTGCCCAAGCTTGACCGGGCCTTCAACATCCGCACCAACGACCTGTTCATCGCCCTGTACGGCGCCCAGTTGCTGCGGCGCATGCACGAACAGGCACCGCGCACGGTGCTGCGCTTCGTGCCGGAAAGCCCCGGCGGCGATGACGACAGCGTGCTGCGCGACGGGCGTACCGACCTGATCATCAGCTCGACCGTGGACCTGGGGCCGGAGATCAAGGTACAGAGCCTGTTCCAGACCTACTATGTGGGCCTGGCGCGGCGCGACCACCCGATCTTCGAGCAGCCGATCACGGCGCACAGCTTTGCCAGTTATCCACAGATCAGCGTGTCACGCCGTGGACGGGCCAATGGGCCGATCGATGTGGAACTGGCCAACTTCAAGGTGCAACGGCGGGTGGCGCTGATTACCCCGAGCTTTCACTCGGCGCTGTTCTCGCTGCCGGATTCCGACCTGATCCTGCCGATGCCGGCCAACATCCTCAACAGCGTGCACAAGCTAGGGCTGCCGCTGCGCTCGTTCGAGATCCCGGTGCCGCTAGAGCGGGTCAACGTGCTGCAGGCATGGCACCCACGGTTTCACAATGACCCCGCGCATCGGTGGTTGCGGCAGACCCTGAAGGCTTGCTGCAGTGTCGACCCTTGAGTGATGTTCTGCCTGGGCCGGCCTTTTCGCGGGTGAACCCGCTCCCACAGGTACAACACACCTCTCAAGGCCTGTGATGTCCCTGTGGGAGCGGGTTCACCCGCGAAGCAGGCGACTGGGTTTTGAAGTGGATTGCGCCTGACGCAACATAAACCTACCGATAAGTCAGTTTTCGTCAGCATTCGACCTTCTTAGACTTGCTCCAGTCGCAAATTTGTTGCTGGAGATGTCTGCCCATGAGTTCCCTGTCCGCCCCGTCTGCCGTGATTGCCGCCGCCCCCGCGCCGGCCGCGCCTGCGCAGACTGCGTTCGGCCTGCAGGTAGTGGTCGGGCTGTTCGGTGTGCTGCTGGCCGTGTTGTGCGCGGGCCTCAACGAGTCGGTGACCAAGATCTCCCTGGCCGATATCCGTGGGGCCATGGGCATCGGTGCCGACGAAGGCGCCTGGCTGCTGGCGGTCTACAGCGCCGCCTCGGTTTCGGCCATGGCCTTCGCGCCATGGCTGGCCACCACGTTCTCGCTGCGGCGCTTCACCATGAGCGCGATCGGTCTGTTCGCCGTGCTCGGCCTGCTGCAACCGTTCGCCCCCAACCTGCACAGCCTGATGCTGCTGCGTGTGCTCCAGGGCTTCGCCTCTGGTGCCTTGCCGCCGATGTTGATGAGCGTGGCCCTGCGCTTCCTGCCACCGGGCATCAAGGTCTATGGCCTGGCCTGCTATGCCCTCACCGCCACCTTCGGCCCCAACCTCGGCACGCCGCTGGCAGGGCTGTGGACTGAATACGTCGGTTGGCAGTGGGCGTTCTGGCAGATCATCCTGCCCTCGGCGCTGGCCATGTTCTGCGTCGGTTGGGGCCTGCCGCAGGACCCGCTGCGCCTGGAGCGCTTCAAGCAGTTCGACTGGCGCGGCGTGCTGCTCGGCCTGCCCGCCATCAGCTGCATCGTGCTGGGCCTGTCGCTGGGTGACCGCTGGGGCTGGTTCGATTCGCCGCTGATCTGCTGGCTGCTCGGCGGTGGCCTGCTGTTGCTGGTGCTGTTCATGTACAACGAATGGTCCGAGCCGTTGCCATTCTTCCAGTTGCGCATGCTGTCGCGGCGCAACCTGAGTTTCGCTCTGGTGACCCTGGCCGGTGTGCTGATCGTGCTCTCGGGCGTCGGCAGCATTCCGTCGGCCTATCTGGCGCAGATTCAGGGCTACCGCCCGGCGCAGACCAGCCCGCTGATGATGCTGGTGGCCATGCCGCAGCTGGTCGCCCTGCCGTTGACGGCGGCGCTGTGCAATATCCGCGCAGTGGACTGCCGCTGGGTGCTGGGGATCGGCCTGGCGATGCTGGCGGTGTCCTGTGTCGGCAGCAGCCTGCTGACCAGCGAGTGGATCCGGGGTGACTTCTACCCGTTCTACCTGCTGCAGGTGCTCGGCCAGCCAATGGCAGTGCTGCCGCTGCTGATGCTGTCCACCAACGGCATGACCCCACAGGAAGGCCCGTTCGCCTCCAGCTGGTTCAACACTGTCAAAGGCCTGGCCGCAGTGATCGCCGGTGGCCTGCTGGACGCCTTGGGCACCCTGCGCCGGCACTTTCATTCCAACCACCTGGTGGACAGCCTTGGCAACGCCCCGCTGGTCGACGGTAACGCAGCCGGCCTGGCCAGGCGCATCCACGACCAGGCGCTGGTGCTGACCTCGGCCGACCTCTACCTGGTCATGGCCTGCATTGCCGTGGCCCTGATCTGCCTGATTCCTTTCGTGCCTACCCGGGTCTATCCGCCGCGCGCGGTGGCCTGAACCCTGGATGAATTCGAGAACCACTTAAATGACCAACAACCGCAAAACCCTGTTCATCGGCTCGGTGCTTGCCGTGGCCGTCCTGGCTGCCATCGTCGGCCCGTGGATGTTTGGCAGCGACCACCGCCAGAGCACCAATGACGCGTATGTTGTCGCCGACTACACCGTGGTCGCGCCCAAGATCGCCGGCTTCATCAAGGACGTGCTGGTGGAGGACAACCAGCAGGTCAAGGCCGGCCAGTTGCTGGCTACCATCGATGCCCGTGACTACCAGGCCGCGCTGGATGCTGCGCAGGCGCAGTTGCTGGTGGCCCAGGCGCAAAGCGCCGATGCCCGTGCCACCCTCGAGCGCCAGGCGTCGCTGATTGCCCAGGCTGAGGCTGCAGTGAAAGCGGCCCAGGCCGAAGCTGCGTTCGCCGACCATGAGGTCAACCGCTACAGCCGCCTGGCCGAGCAAGGTGCCGGCACCGTGCAGAACGCCCAGCAGGCACGCAGCGGGGTCGACCAGGCCCGCGCACGCCTGGCCAATGCCCAGGCGGCACTGGTAGCGGCGCGCAAGCAGGTGGATATCCTTACCGCCCAGGTGGCCAGTGCCGACGGCCAGCTGAAGCGGGCCGAGGCAGGGCTGGAAAAGGCCCAGCTCGATCTGTCCTACACCCGCATCACCGCGCCGGTGGACGGCATGGTCGGCGAGCGTGCCTTGCGTGTCGGTGCCTACGTCAACCCGGGCGCCCGCCTGCTGTCGGTGGTGCCGTTGCAGCAGGCCTACGTGGTCGGCAACTTCCAGGAAACCCAGCTGACCCACGTACAGCCTGGCCAGGCCGTGAGCATCAGCGTCGACACCTTTGCCGGTGAGAAGCTGCAAGGCCATGTGGAAAGCATCGCCCCGGCCACCGGCGTGACCTTCGCTGCGGTCAAGCCGGACAACGCTACCGGCAACTTCACCAAGGTGGTGCAGCGCATCCCGGTGAAGATCGTTTTCGATGACGGCCAGCCGCTGCTTGCCCGCCTGCGCGTGGGCATGTCGGTGGAAGCGACCATCGACACCCGTGGTGACAAGCTGGACGGCAAAGAGGTAAGTGCACGATGAAAGCGGCATTACGCTTGAGCCCGTTGCTGCTGGCCGTATTGATGGCCGGCTGCACCTTGGGCCCTGACTTCCAGCGCCCTGACAGCCAGGCCCCGCAACAGTGGGCGCCGCTGCAAGGCGAGGCGGCGGCCAGCCAGCCGCAGGCCGAACCGCTGGAACTGCGCTGGTGGGAGAGCTTTCACGACGCCGGCCTGAGTGCCTTGATCCAACGCGTTGCCGAGCGCAATCTCGACCTGCAGATGGCCAGCGCCCGCCTGCTGCAAAGCCGCGCCCTGCGCAGCACCGTGGCTGCCGACGAAGTACCGTCGGTGGATGTGAACGCTGGCTACAGCCGCTCGCGCAACAGTGCCGAAGGCCTGAGTGACCCGTCCGGCAAGGCGGGCAAGGAAGCCTTCAACCTCTGGCAGGGTGACCTTGTGGCCGGCTGGGAGCTGGACCTGTGGGGCCGTGTGCGGCGCCAGGTCGAGGCTGCCGATGCCACGGTCGAAGTGGCCGAGAACGACCGCCGCGGCGTGCTGTTGGCATTGCTTTCGGAAACCGCAGGCAACTATATCCAGCTGCGCGCTGTGCAGCACACCATCGATGTGACCCGCGACAACCTCAAGGTCGCCCAGCACAGCCTGAAGTTGTCCGAGAACCGCCAGGCCGAAGGTGTCGCCACGCGCCTGGACGTGGCTCAGGCCAGTGCCCAGGTCGCCTCGATCGAGTCGCGCCTGCCTAGCCTGGAAGCGCGGCGCGACGACTTGATCAACGCCCTCAGCCTGCTTGCCGCCGAACCGCCGCGCAGCCTGCAGGCCGAGTTGCTGCAGGGCGGCGAACTGCCTGCGCCGCAGCAGAAGTTCGCCATTGGCCTGCCGTCCGAACTGGCCGAACGCCGCCCGGACATTCGCCAGGCCGAGGCTCGTTTGCATGCTGCCACCGCCAGCATTGGCGTGGCCAAGGCCGACTTCTACCCCAGCATCCGGCTGTCGGGCAGTGTCGGGTTCCAGGCCATGCAGCTGTCCGATTTCGGCGCCTGGGATTCACGCCGCTTCGCCTTCGGGCCGCAGCTGTCGCTGCCGATCTTCGAGGGTGGCCGGCTCAAGGGCACCTTGGAGCTGCGCGAGGCGCAGCAGCAGGAAGCGGCGCTGAACTACCGCAAGGTGGTGCTGGGTGCCTGGCATGAAATCGACGATGTGCTACGCCTGTACAACGCCAGCCAGCTGCGCCGCGACCACTTGGCCGAGGCGGTGCGGCAGAACCGCATCGCCCTGGAAACTGCCCAGCGCCAGTATGTGGAAGGGGCGGTGGACTTTCTCAATGTGCTGACGGTGCAGGGGGCTTTGCTGGCCAGCGAGGAGCAGTGGATCGACAGTTCTGCGGCGGTGTCGCAGGCGCTGGTGGGGTTGTACAAGGCCCTGGGTGGTGGCTGGCAGGCGTTTGATGAGCAGCCTGTGAAGAAAGTGTGATTTTTTGGGGCTGCAAAGCAGCCCCGGCAATTGTCATGATTACCGAGGAGGCACAGATGCACATTTCCCTGAACGGCAAGCGCGCCATCGTCAGCGGCTCCACCGCCGGCATCGGCCTGGCCATCGCCATCGGCCTGGCCGAGGCGGGGGCCGAAGTGGTCCTCAACGGTCGCACCCAGGCCCGGGTCGACGAAGCCCTCAAAGTTGTGCGCGAGCGCCTGCCGCAGTCGCGCATCATCGGCATCGCTGCCGACCTGGGCACCCAGGCCGGTGCGCAGACGCTTTTCAAGCAGGTGCCGCACACCGACATCCTGGTCAACAACCTGGGCATCTTCGAGCCCAAGCCGTTCTTCGAGATCGAGGATGAGGACTGGCAGCGTTTCTTCGACGTCAATGTGCTCAGTGCCGTTCGCCTGTCGCGCCACTATGCCCCGGGCATGGCCGAGCGCAACTGGGGGCGAGTGGTGTTCCTGTCCAGTGAGTCGGCGCTGCAGATCCCGACCGAGATGATTCATTACGGCATGACCAAGACCGCATTGCTGGCGGTGTCGCGTGGGCTGGCCGAGACCCTGGCCGGCACCGGGGTGACGGTGAATTCGGTGTTGCCGGGGCCTACGCGTTCGGAAGGTGTGGGCGACTTCTTTACCAGGCTGGCCGAGGAGCAGGGGGTGTCGACTGAAGAGCTGGAAGCCAACTTCCTGGCCGAGCACCGGCCGACCTCGCTGATCAAGCGGCTGGCGACGGTGGAGGAGGTGGCGAACATGGTGGTGTACCTGGCATCGATGCAGGCCAGTGCCACTACCGGGGCTGCCTTGCGGGTGGATGGCGGGGTGCTGCGTTCCATTGCCTGATCTGTTTTGCCTGTACCGGCCTCTTCGCGGGTAAACCCGCTTCCACAGGTATCGCACAGGGCTCAAATTCTGTGGGGTACCTGTGGGAGCGGGTTTACCCGCGAAGAGGCCAGCACAGACAACCAATCAATCAGAGCGGGCGCAGCAGGCCAAACCGCTTGCGCAACGCCCAATCCAGCACCCGCCGCGGCAGTAACCGGGCCATCAACGGCAACGCCGTACTGCCGTTCCCCAACCGCACCACCGCCGGCACCGGCGACTTCCCGACCGCTGCCAACACGCCCTGGGCAAACACCGCCGCCGAGGTGGGCTTGTCCTGCGAAGCCCGTGCCCGTGCCTGCACGTGCTCGCGCAACGGCCACCACGCCGAATCCGTCGCCAGCACCTGCTCGGCCTGGCGCTGGGCATTGCTGGCGAACTGCGAGGCAATCGCTCCTGGCTGCACTTCCATTACCTGCACACCAAACGGCGCCAGTTCCAGGCGCAAGGCATCGCTCAGGGCATGCACGGCGGCTTTCGAGGCGCAGTAGGCGCCGGCGAATGGCGTGATCAGCACGCCTGATACGCTGCCGATGTTCACCACCAGGCCCCGTGAGCGGCGTAGCTGGGGGAACAATGCGCGGGTAACGCCGACCACGGCGAATACATTGGTTTCGAACTGCTGGCGCAGGGCATCCACACCACCATCGAGCAGCGGGCCCATGGCGCCGTAGCCGGCGTTGTTGATCAAGATATCGAGGTTTACCAGTTCCTCGGCCAGGCGGGCCAGCGCCTCGCTGTCGTTCACATCAAGTTGCCGCGCGGTGAAGCCGGCGGCGTTCAGTTGCTCGACATCCTCAGGTTTGCGGGCGGTAGCCCAGACGTGGTGGCCGGCATCGCGGAAGGCGTCGGCCAGGGCGCGGCCGATGCCGCTGGAACAACCGGTGATCAGGACGGTGGGCATGGTGGGGCCTGCTGTCAGGGAGGATTGGTTTTTCCTGTGCCGGCCTCTTCGCGGGTAAACCCGCTCCCACAGGTACACCACAGAATTTGAGACCTGTGTAGTCCGTGTGGGAGCGGGTTTACCCGCGAAGAGGCCGGCACAGGCGATACATTAGTTGGCAAACGTACCTTGCAGATGCTCTGCACGAAACTCCAGGGTCTGCGGCCGGTACCCGGAGCGCAGTGGCGGCAGTGGCAGGCAGTCCTTCCACTCGGCCCCTGGCTGCAGCTCACCCGGCCCACGGTAGCGCGGGGCGTTGTAGGTGTTCTCCGCCAGGTTCACGGTATCGCCCGGCGCATACGCCGCCATCCGCCAGCGCAACTCGGTCAGCGGCACGTCGTTACCGTTCTTCATGCGCACCTGCAGGGCGCGGTCGGCGGGGCAGTGTTCGGGGGCGTAGGTCAGGCGTAGGTCCAGGCGGGCCAATTGCGAGGTTTCGCGGGTGTCCTGCCAGACGACGAACAGGGCCACCAGGCCCAGGCCACAAACGGCTGCCATCGAGATCGGCAGGGCCTTGGCCGGGTAGCGCAACAGCAGCACCAGCCAGGTGAGGATGAGGAAGGCACCGATGATCATGGGACGTGCAGACCTTGATTGCGCGGGGTCTGACCATCGTAGCCCGAAATGGAGAGTGGCTCAAAAAGCGGGGCCGCAAAGCGGCCCCAGGGTTGCATTACTGCGCGATGGTCTTCACCGAAACACCCCGTTCGATCGGAGTGGAGGTACGCCCGTAAACATCCTCGAAGCGCTCGATGTCATCCTCGCCGAGGTAGCTGCCGGACTGCACTTCGATGATCTCCAGCGGGATCTTGCCCGGGTTGCGCAGGCGGTGCACCGAGGCGATCGGGATGTAGGTGGACTGGTTCTCGGTCAGCAGGAACACGTTCTCGTCACAGGTCACTTCGGCGGTGCCGGATACCACGATCCAGTGCTCGGCACGGTGGTGGTGCATCTGCAGCGACAGGCTGGCGCCCGGCTTGACGGTGATGTGCTTGACCTGGAAGCGGCCGCCCATGTCCACCGAGTCGTACGAGCCCCACGGGCGATACACTTCCAGGTGGTTCTGGGTTTCGCTGCGGCCCTGCTCGTCGAGGGTCTTGACCATCTGCTTGACGCCCTGCACCTTGTCCTTGTGGGCAATCATCATGGCGTCCTTGGTCTCGACCACCACGATGTTCTCCAGGCCGATCACCGACACCAGCTTGCCGTTGCCGTGGATCATGCAGTTGTGGCTGTCCTGCACCACCACATCGCCCTTGGTGACGTTGCCGTTGTCGTCCTTCTCGTGCACTTCCCACAGCGACGACCAGCAGCCCACGTCGCTCCAGCCAGCCGACATCGGCACCACGCAGGCGCGCTGGGTCTTTTCCATCACCGCGTAGTCGATGGAGTTGTCCGGGCAGCAGGCGAAGGTGGCTTCGTCGATGCTCAGCACATCACCGTCTTCCTGGCTGCGCTCCAGGGCCAGCACGCAGGTGTCGTAGATGTCGCCGTCGTGCTTTTTCAGCTCTTCGAGGAAGCGGCTGGCACGGAACAGGAACATGCCGCTGTTCCAGAAGTAGCCGCCGGCCTGGACGAACTCGGCGGCGCGTTTTTCGTCGGGCTTCTCGACGAACTGCGCCACGCGCGCCACGCCTTCAGGCAGCAGGGCGTCCTGGCTGGAACGGATGTAGCCGTAGCCGGTTTCCGGCTTGGTCGCCGGCACGCCGAACAGCACCATCTCGCCACGCTCGGCGGCCACGGTGGCCAGGGCCAGGGCGCGTTGCAGGGCCTTCTGGTCATCGATCACGTGGTCGGCGGGCAGCACCAGCATCAGCTCGTCGCGGCCTTCGTTGACCAGTTTCATGGCAGCCATGGCCACGGCCGGCGCGGTATTGCGGCCGAACGGTTCCATCAAAATGCCTTGGGTTTCCAGCTTCAGCGCGGCCAGTTGCTCCTGGACGATGAACTTGTGGTCCTTGTTACAGACCACGATCGGCGTGTCCATGCCTTCGAACACCAGGCGCTCGAGGGTTTGCTGGAACAGTGTGTGTTCACCGGTCAGGGCCAGGAACTGCTTGGGGAACTGCTTTCGCGACAGAGGCCACAGACGGGAACCGCTACCACCAGAAAGAATTACCGGGATCATCATGTTTCTCCAATAGTCGTTGAGAGGCAGGGGAATCAGTTGCTAGCCACGGGGCGAGTTACCCACACCGGCGACAAGGCGTTGCCGGAACCCGTTACGTACAGCACTGCGGCTTCGCCGCGCTCCAGGGCGACGGGTTTGACGTCACCCACTTTCTTGTCTCCTTGGAACAGCGCCAGGTTGACCTTGACCGGGTTGATTTCGCGTTCGCCGCGGCCGTTGGCGGCCACCGGCTTGACCACTTCGGTCTTGCCGTCGGCGGTCTTCAGGGTCAGTTGCTGGTCACTCAGGTTCTGCACGCGAACCAGGGCTTTCTGCTTGTTCTTGAACGGCGGCTCTTCGATCAACTGCGGGTTGCCGCTGGCGCTGTTGACCAGGGTGTAGTACTTGTCCGCAGCCAGCTTGACCGGCACGCTCTTGCCACCGACCTGAGCGGTGTAGTCACCCCCTGGCAGGAAGCTGAAGTCACTGCTGCCCTGTGCACCAACCTGTTTGATCTGGGTGTTGCCGACCGAAGCTGCCGCCGGTGCGCTGGAAGCGTTGTAAAGGCGCACGAAGGTCGAGCCTTTCGGCGCGCTCGGGCCATACAGCGCGGCGTCGGCGCCGGCGAAGGCCTGCATGGAGGCCAGGGACAGGCCGGCAGCGAGGGTGAGGGCTTTGGCAATGGAAGTCTTGGTAGTCATATGTATGTTCCTCTGATTAGTGGTTAGTCCGGGTGGACGACAAAGCCAGGTTTTCTTCGGATTTACGGGTGTTCTTCAGCTGGGCGATCCACTGTGGATCGAAGCTGCTGAGGTCGTTCTTCATTGGCAGATAACGTTCGGGGAATTCCCACACCACCACTTGGGGTGCGGCGTTCTTGAAGGCATCGCTTTGCAGGTACTTGAGCATCGGCAGCAGCGGGCCATGGCCGTCTTCGGCGTAGTTGGCCACATCGCTGCGCAGGGCCTGCTGCAGCGCGCCGAGGAAGTTCCAGTGCGGGTTGGCGCTGTAGCTGGTGCCCACCAGCGCAACCGGGATCTGCGTGTCGGCGAACAGTGCGTCACCGGCTTCACCTTCGGCCTCGACCGGGCGAGTGGTGCGTTGCTGCAGGTTGTCCGGGGCCGGCAGAAGGTTGCTGAACAGCGGGTCCAGTGGCAGGAAGTTGGTCAGGTCGCCCTTGTATGGCGCGGTGCTGCCGGCTTCGGTGATGAACGCCTGCGGGTCGCCGTTGAGCAGGCTCTGGCGGCTGACCGCTTCGGCCAGTGCCTGCGCAGCCACTTCGGCGCCCATCGGCGTCCAGTGGGTGTCGGTGCGCAGGAACACCTGGCCGCGCGCCTTGGCCTGCTCCATGGGTGCCATCAGGTCCGGGGCGAACACGTTGGCCTGGCGTGCCTGGGCATGGAACTGGTTGTACAGATCGTCATGCAGACTGGTCGGCAGTTCGTTGCCCAGGTATTCGGCGTACACCCGCGCCTTGGCTGGCACGATCGCCAATACAAGCTGGCTGCCGTGCTGCTGCAGGGTGTCGCGCACGCCACGGATCAGCGCCAGGTTTTCCTGCATCAGCTGCTCGGCACCGGCGGTGGGCTTGAACTCTTCGTCACTGAACAGCCACTGGTCGCGGCCCAGCACCACGCCAGGGCGGCCTTCGTTGAACAGCTTGAAGTCCATCGCCGCCCAAAGGTTGGTGCCCAGGCGCTTGATCGGGAACTGTTCGTCGTAGTGGGTCTCGGCGGCCTTGGCCAGCTTGCCGTTGAGCAGGGTCATCTGCTCGGTACGCTGGAAGCTTTGCAGGCCACCGGTGGACCAGACGCCCATGCCCACCAGCAGGCCGAGGAACGACAGCGAATAGGTAATGCGTAATGTCCGGGTCATGTCATCAACCTCAGAACTGGAAGTAAAGGAACGGCGAGTAGCTCTGCGCCGAAAGCTTGAGGATCGAGGCTACGAACAGCAGCAGCACCAGGGCGCGGGTCATCACCCGGGTCCAGTCCAGGCCGATCGAACCGTCGCTGTTGACCTCCACCGGGGTGGCCTTGGGCGTTGGCCGGGCGTTGCGGTAGAAGTCGCGCAGGCCGAAGAACGCCAGGGTGATGTAGGCGACCACCAGGGTGGCTACCTGCAGGCCGGTGAGCTGGGCACGGTTGAGTTCCGACAGCTGCCAGTCGCCGAAGCTGAACATGGCGCCGTACATGCGACCGGCCACTTCCAGGTTCTCGGCACGGAAGATTACCCAGCCGACCACCACCAGCAGGAAGGTGAATGCCCACTTCACCGGGTTGAAACGCTGTGGGTTGGTGTCGATGCCCAGCGCGCGCTCGATGGCCAGCCACATGCCGTGCCAGGCGCCCCAGATGATGTAGGTGAAGTTGGCGCCGTGCCACAGGCCACCCAGCAGCATGGTCAGGAACAGGTTACGGTAGGTGTTGAAGGTGCCTTTGCGGTTACCGCCCAGGGTGATGTACAGGTAGTCGCGCAGCCAGGTCGACAGGCTGATGTGCCAGCGCCGCCAGAACTCGGTGATCGACTGGCTGATGTACGGCTGCTTGAAGTTCTCCATGAAGCGGAAGCCCATCATCAGGCCCAGGCCGATGGCCATGTCGCTGTAGCCGCTGAAGTCGAAGTACAGCTGCGCGGTGTAGGCCAAAGCGCCGAGCCAGGCATCCCCGGTGGTCGGGTTCTGCAGGGCGAAGCAGTGGTCGGCCACTACCGCCAGGGTATCGGCGATGAACACTTTCTTGATGAAGCCCTGCATGAAGCGGGTGCAGCCTTCGGAGAACTTGTCCAGGGTGTGGGTGCGGTTGTTGAACTGGTCGACCAGGTCCTTGAAGCGCAGCACGGGGCCGGCGATCAGGTGCGGGAAGATCGCCACGAACGCCGCGAAGTCGATCAGGTTGCGGGTGGCCGGGGTGTCGCCGCGGTACACGTCGATGATGTAGCTGATCGACTCGAAGATGTAGAACGAGATACCGATCGGCAGCAGCACGTGGGTGAGGATGAACGGCTCCAGGCCGAACGAGGAGATGATCGCATTGAGGCTGTCGACACCGAAGTTGGCGTACTTGAAATAGCCGAGAATCGCCAGGTCCACACCGACGCCGAGCAGCAGCCAGCGCTGGGCCGGCTTGGTACGCACGCCGGCGGCGCCGACTTTCAGGCCGATCCAGTAGTTCCACAGGGTCACGCCGGCGAACAGGGCGAGGAAGTCGACCCGCCACCAGGCGTAGAAGATGTAGCTGGCGACCAGCAGCAGCAGGTTGCGATAGCGTTGCCCGCTCAAGTAGTACAGGCCGAGGAAGATCGGCAAGAACAGGAACAGGAACACGTTGGACGAGAAGACCATCCCGGTTCTCCTTTTTGTTCACAGCATCCGGGGCAAAGCGCCCCCCAAACCCCCCACATGTTCGTGGCGGGCTACCTAGATTCCTGTGGGAGCGGGTTTACCCGCGAAGAGGCCGGCACAGGCACCGCACATGGCAGGTCTGGCCTTTTCGCGGGTAAACCCGCTCCCACAGGGGTTTTACGTTACTTTTTCGATTCCGCGCTCGGGTCATAGACCCGGGTCAGGTCGCCGCCCAGCCGGAAGCTGTTGAACGGCTGCATACCGCGCTTGCGCTGCAGGGTGTCGCCACTGCACGCATACAGGCTGCAATAGGGCTCCATCCACGAATACTTGCTGTCGATCTTCAGGTCTTTCATGTCCTGTTTCTCGCCATTGCGGGCCTTGAACGCGCTTGGGTCCTTCGAACCGTTCAGTACCCGCTGCGCCAGGCGCTGCAGGGCGTTGTTGTTCTCGCCGCGCACGTCCACGCCATTGACCTGGGCGAAGCTGGCGATCATCGTCAACGGCGGCAGGGCGTAGTTGTGGTAGGCCAGGGCGCGTTGCTTGCGCTTCAGTTCGTTGGGCAGGAAGCCCTGCTCGTCTACCTGGTTGGCGCCAACCCTGTATTCCTTCACGGCCCAGTCGAACAGGTCGCGACGGTCGGTGGCCACGGCGGTGGCCATTACCGCCCAGGCCGCCCAGTAGCTGTGGTTGTTGATCTTCTCCAGTGGCAGGTCGCTCCAGTCGCGCACGGTCTGCTCGGCCAGGCGGGCGAACCATTTTTCGATCAGCTCGGCCTCGGCCTGGTGCGCGGCCAACGGCTGCGAATTGGAGAACTTCAGGCGCAGCCACGAACCACTCATGCTGCCCAGCGCCCATTTGCGCATCGACTTGCCGGTGTGGTTGTAGTCGGTGGACATCAGCGCATCGGCGCGTGCCCAGCTGCCCAGCCAGGCCAGGGTGCAGTCGAGCTGCGCCGGGCGGCCGTCACGCATGTACTGGCCGATCATCTTGCTCACGCCTTTCTCAAGGGTGGTGATGTCTTCGGTGGACTTGCGAAAGGCCTTTTCCGAGTCGGCGTTGAGTGTTGCCCGCGCCTTGTCCGAGCCTTCGTACTTGCTGCGGAACTGCAGGGCACCGGTATACGGTTTGGGGGCAGCTTCGCAGCGGAAGTTACCGTCGCCGGTCTTGAGCTTTTCGATCCCCTCGTAGTAACCCTGGGGCGGTACCAGCGCGGCGTGCGCGGCACCGCCGCACAACGCCAGGGCGAGCAGGGCGGGGCGGGAAATTCGCTTGAACGGGATCATGGTCGCCTCACTGGCCGGCCTGCGCGGTCTGCGCAGGCACGGCGAAGTTGTTGCGTTTGCAAAGCTTGGCTTCGACCTTCTGGGTACCGCTTTCCGGTCCCTGCACCTCGAACGCCAGCAGGCTCTGGCTGGCCCAGTCCTCGTCTTCGCGCATCTGGAAGACGAAGCGGCCGTCGGTGTCGGAGGTTTCCGGTTTTTCCAGCTTGATGTCCTCGTGGCGGCCGTTGAGGTACCAGAGGGTCGCTTGCAGCACCTTCACCGACGGGTCTTCGAACTTGATGTCCATCTGCATGTTGCGGTTGATCAGGTCTTTGATCACGCCGCCCTTGCCATTGACCATCAGCTCGTTCTTGCCGGGCTTGAGGGTGGCGCTGGCGCTCATCAGGGCCGGGCGGTCATCGCAGCCGTCGTCGAGCAGGCCAAGGATTTGCCGCCAGATGGTTTCCTGGTCCAGGCGATACAGCGGGGAGAATTCCCAGATCAGGATCTTCGGCGGGTTCTTCTGGAATTCTTCGCTGCCCAGGTACTGGATCATCGAACCTTCCAGGCCACCACCAGGGAAGGCCACGTTGAGCACGTCGGCGCCGATGTACTGCTCGAGGAAGCCGGAGAAGTTGTAGTTCTTGCCACTGTGGCTGGTGCCGACCAGGGTGATCTGCGCGTTGCCGCCGTCACCGAACAGGTCGTCGCCGCCGCCGGTGGAACCTTTCGGCTCGGTGGCGAACTGGTCCATGTATTGGACGGCATAGCTGGTGCCGCACAGCTGGCCGGCCACGTTATGCAGGGTGCCGGTCTTGCCCATGCGCCCGGACTTTTTCGTTTCGAATTCCTTGCGCGGGATGCCTTCGAAAGCCGGCATCTTGTGCACGGTATCGGCCACGATCCTGGCCGCGCGCTCGGCGCCGTAGGGCGTCCAGTGCTGGTCGCCGCGGAAGTAGAAGTCCTTGCCCTGGTCGGCAGCGGCCAGCTGTTCGTTGGTCAGCGGCGACAGGTCGGGCACGTTGTAGCCCATGCTGGCAAAGCGTTTGAGCATGGCCTGGTAGTTGCCCAGGGCCTTCTGGTAGTCGAAGGCAGCCTTTTCCGCCGGGTTGAGCATGTTGCGGTTCACCAGGCCGCGGGTCGGCTGGTACACCACCACCAGTTCCACGCCGCGCTTCTTGAATGCGTCGTGCACTTGCTGCAGGCGCTTGTAGCCGGCCGGGGTGGTATTGAACTCGGTGCGCAGGTCTTCGCGGGTACGGAACAGCCAGTCGCCCTTCGCCTGCACCAGCGTGGTGAAGTTCTGCTGGTAACGGGTGGTGTAGCGGCTTGGGTCATGCGCTTCAGGGCACAGCTGGCAGCAAGGCTCGGCGCTGAAGGTGGGGGCCTTGACGTCTTCGGCGCGCACGCCCTGGCTGATCGCCAGAAGGGCGGCGGACAGGCCCAGCAGTTTCATCAGATGTGGAGTCATGGTCTGGGCTTCCTTAATCGATCATTTCGGTCTGGCGTTCGACCGGGTCGATCAGCACAGCCTTTTGCTGGCGTACCAGCAGGTCGAGGATTTCGTCCTGGCGTTCGCCGAGGATGCCGTTGAGGCTGATGCCGTTGGCCTTGCGCGGGGCGAGCATGGATACCTTGTACAGCTCGACCGACAGCGGCGAGTCGATCGACAGCGGGCCCGAGCCGTTGGCCGCCAGTTCGCCACCGACCAGGATCAGCGACACCTTGGTGTCGAACGGGTCGAGGGCGATGTCGCGGTCGGTGTTGGACAGGTCCTTGATGTGGCCGTACACGCCGACCAGGCCGTTGGCCATTGCGACGTTCTCGTACAGGCGGATGTTCACGCTGTTACGCACGCGGATGCCGTGGCGGCGGTTGTTGATCAGCTTGTTGCCCCAGATCAGGTTGTCGCCACTTTCGTACAGGGTGATGCCGTCGGTGTGGTTGCGGTAGATCTCGTTGTAGGCAATCAGGTTGTTGACGCTGTTACGGTCGATCACCACGCCCGAGAGCTTGTTGTCGAAGCTCTTGTTGTTGATGATCCAGCTGTCGTTGACCTCACGCGAGACGATGATGCCGTGCTTTTTCTTGGTGCCGTACACCGTGTTGCCGGCGATGATCAGCCGGTGCGAGCGGTCGTGCGGGTCGATGCCGTAGACGATGTTGTCGCGGTAGGTGCTGTCCTTGACCACGAAGTCCTGGGTTTCGTAGCAGTAGAAGCCGTACCACATGTCGCTGAACTCGGAGCCGATGATCCAGCCGGTGGGTTCCGGGCGGCCCATGCGCTTGGCCATGTTCGGCGTGTACTGCGAGATGCTCACGCCGTACGACTTGGACTTGGCGTAGCCGAAGCTGGCCATCTTGGTATTGACGATGTAGGTCTCGGTGCCGCCCCACGACAGCAGGAACGGGCGGAATTCCTTGGGCGAACGGAAGGTCGCCGGGCCGTTTTCCTTTTCCCGCCAGCCGGTCACCTGGGTGTCGGTGACGAACAGCTTGCCGTCGTTGACCAGGAACGAACCGCCTTCCTGGGACAGGCGCAGTTGCTTGACCTTGCCGTCGATCTCGAGGATGCCCTTCTGCCCGACCACGATCGGCAGGCGCGCCAGGTATACGCCCGGCTCGACTTCGCTGAGGTACTGCTTGGGTACCTTCTTGCTCAACTCGAGCAGGTCGACATGGCCGTCATCGACGAAGATCGCCTGCGGAATGCCATGCTGGCGCTGGACCCACTCGGCCGCCTTGTTGTCGCCGCCGACGAATTCCTTGAGGGTATCCTCCTGGAACATGCGGCGCAGGCTGACCTTGCCTTTGTGGCGACGGTCGATTTTCTTCTGCACCGCCTCGGCGGTGTAGCCGGTCAGGTCAGGCAGCTTCGGCGGGTCCATGTGCAGCGGCTCGACCGGTGCACTGGAGACCGTGTAGGTCTTGGCCTGCTGCAGTTCCTTGGCGATCACCTGGGGCTCTGCGGCAGCCACCAGGCCGCTGGCCAGCAGCAAGGCGCTGGCCAGCAGGCTGTGACGTAAGTGCGGGTGAAGGTTCATAACGGTAAGTCCTCTACCGGCCTCAGAAGCGCCAGATCACGTCGACGAAGGCGCGGTGCATGTACGAGTCCGCTTCCTTGCCGTAGGCGTCACCCGGCTTGAACACACCGGCGCGCAGGCGCACCAGGGCAGATGGCTCGTCGATGGCCTGGCTCATCGAAGCCGGCAGCAGGCCTTGCTTGAAGTACTTGGTCACGACCACGTCCATTTCCTGGCCAAGGTCTTTTTCGCCATCGACCAGCGGGCGGTTCACACCGTTGTCGTTGACCACCGCGTTGATGCCGCTGGAACCGATGTTCTGGTTGCCATCGACACGCCAGAACTTGTGGTAGATGAAGCTGGCGTCGTAGTCGTCGCGCAGTTGCCAGGAGGCGAACAGGGTGGCCGCCTGCAGGTTGCCCAGCTCGCCACGGAAGGCTTCACCGAAGCGGTGCACGCGCGAACGGGTGCCGGTGTAGTTGGAGCGGTTGCTCTCCAGGCCGGTCTGCTCGTAGTTGCTCGAACCGTCGTCGCCACCGCCGCCGCTGCCACGGGCATAGGCCGCACCGACCTGCCATTGCGGGTCGAGGCGCAGGCGGATGCCGAGGTCGGTGGCCCAGGCGTTGACGTCACCGCTCTGCTTGCCGGTGGCCACGGTTTCGTCACCGACGACCTGGCTGCTGAGGGTGTCGCGGTCACCGGTCAGCCAGGTGACGCTGCCCCAGTAGTTGACGGTGTGGTCGTTGCGCCAGTTGTAGGCGTCGCTGTTCGCTTCCAGGCCCAGCCAGGTGAGGTCGCCGGTGCGGGTCTTGTCCAGCGCATCGACGGTTTCGCCCGGGTTCTTCAGGCTGCCGCCATCGTGGGTATGGTGGGCGCGAACGCCGACCCAGTGGCCAGGGGTCCACTGCGTGGCGACGTTGCCGTAGAGGTGTGTGCGGTCCTTGTCTTCCGGGGCCAGCTCGGTGAGGTCGGTGCGGTATTCGCTGAAGCGCTGGGCCACGCCCAGGTCGGCCTTGAGCAGGGTGGTGTCGAAGGTCCAGTTCAGCGCCTCGATATTGGTGTCACGCCACATGCCATCGTCGCTGCGCAGGCGCTGGCGACCGAAACGCAGCTGTTCGCCGGGGTAGGCGGTGAGGCCGCTGTAGCCGACCCAGAATTCGCGCATGGCCAGGTAGCTCTTGTCCTGTTCACGGCCGTCGGCGGCGGTGTCGGTGCTGGTGCCGTCGTCGTTCTGGCGCAAGGTATCGGTTTCAATGGTGTCGGTCGCGGTGACGGCTTGGCCCATGGCATAGGCGCTCCAGTTGCCACGCTCGCCATATACCCAAGGGCGCAGATCGAGACCGAGGCCGTTGACGTCACCGCCGGAGCGGGTGCCAAGGTCACGGTCGTCTTCCGACTGGCCGGTGATTTTCACATCCAGGCCGAAGTTCTTTTCAGCGGTCATTTCCGCCAGGGTCGGGCAGGACCACAGCAGGGCGAAGCTCAGGCCGATGCCAGCTTTCACGAAGGGATTGAGCGTCATAGCGAGTCCTCACCGGTTACTTCTTTTTCGTCGTCTTGCAGGGCTTCGATGGCCAGGGTGCTGTTGGCACCTTGCGCCATGCTGCCGCGCGCCTGCTTCTCTTGTGCCAGCAGTTGCTGGGCCTGGCTGCGCTGGTCAGGCGTAAGTTGCTGGTCGAGCTGCTGCAGCAGTTCAGCGGATTGCGGCGACGGGTTGGCCTGGGCGAGCTGGGCGAATACCCAGGCGTTGCCCGGTTGCGGGCGAATGCCGTGACCTTCGCTGAACAGCTGGGCCAGGGCATAGTCGGCGCTGTTCTGCCCGCCACGGGCGGCGGCCAGCAGGTGGTCGACGGCCTTCTGCGGCTCGACATTGCCCAGGTAGCCGCGGCGGTACAGCTGGCCCAGGTAGTAATGGGCGCTGACTTCGCCGGCGTCGGCGGCAGCCTGCAGGAGTTCTTCGGCTTTGGCCGCGTCCGCAGGCACGGTCTTGCCTTCGTAGTACAGGCGGCCCAGCAACAGTTCGGCGCGTGGCTGTTCGGCTTCGCGGCCCTTGTCGATGTAGGCCATCAGCTGGTCGGTATCGCCCAGCTCGGGGAAGTCGTACACCAGTTGCGCCAGGCTGACCCAGGACGCCGGGTTGGCCGGGGCCACCTGCTCGAGCAGGTCCTTGGCGGTTTTTTCGTCGGTCTGGCCGAGGCTGCGGTCAGCCAGTACCCGGGCAACGCTATCGACCCGGGTGGCCGGCACTGCGCCCTGGGCGTAGGCAGCCTTGAGCTGGCCGAGGAGGGCAGCCTGCTGGTCGGCCTGGCCGCGCTTCTGGTACACGGTGGCCAGTTCGACGTAGCAGATGTCGGTGGTGTTCAGCGCGGCCTTGCAGATTTTCTCCACTTCGCCCAGGTGCTGGTCGTAGGTGCCCTGGGTGCGGTACAGCAGCACCTGGGCCAGGCCCGCTTCCGGGTTACCGGCGGCGCGCCACTGGTCGATCTGCTGCTGCGCATTGACCTTGGGGAAGCTCTGCGGGTAGGTCAGGTAGAGCATCGCCAGCGGGATCAGAGTGTTGCTTTCGCCCTGCTTGGCGGCTTGCTTGAGCAGGGTTTCGGCTTCTTCGCGCTCGGCCTGGGTGCTGTCGGGCTTGGCCACCAGCAGGCGGCCAAGGCGCGCCTGGGCACGCGGCGAGATGGCGGCCGCGGCGCGGTAGGTGGCCTCGGCTTCCTTGATTTTCGCCGGGTCGCGGGTGGCGACCTTGATGTCGGCCAGGCCCACTTGCGCTTCGCTGTAGCCCAGGTCGGCCAGCGCCTTGTAGTTGCGCTCGGCCAGTGCCGTGTCACCGCGCTTCATGGCTTCGTTGGCCAGGCGCTGGTCGGGCAGGCCTGCACAGCCGGCCAGGGTGATGGCTGCAGCCAGGGCACACAGGCCCAGGCTGGCGCTTTTCTTGTGGGGAATCATGTTGTGGTCCTCTTACAGCCCACGGGCCATGGCTTTGTCGATCAGCCAGTTCAGCGATGGGCCACGGTCGCTGTTGACCGAAGCCGGGCGACCGGCGAGTTCGGCGGGCAGGGCGCTGTCGGGCTTGATCTGCACGCGGATGTCGGCGGCCAGGTCTTCGCTGTTGAGGCTGGCGCTGCTGACGATCTGGCCGGTACGCACTTCGTCTTCGCCGGCTACCTGGAAGTTGACGCGGGTGCCTGGCTTGACCTCGTCGAACTGGCGGTAGGTGAAGCGCGCCTCGACCATCGGGTTGGTGGTGCGCGGGATCAGCTGGAAGATCGGCTGGCCCTTGGCGGCGTACTGGCCGTTGTCCACCAGCTGGCGGGCAACCACGCAATCACACGGGCTGGTGAGGGTGCCGGACAGCTGCTTGCCGAACAGTTCCTCGATCTTCGCCGGCTCCAGCTGTGCGTCTTCCAGGTTGCCCTTGAGCATGTCCAGCATGCTGGTGGTGAAACTGGCCAGTGGCGCGCCCTTGGCGATCTGCCCACCGCTTTCGACCAGGCTGTTCACGGTGCCGTCGCGCGGCATGGTGACGTTGGTGGTGGGTACCGCGACCACGCCGGCTTCGGCATGGCTGACGAAGTACATGCCGTACAGCGACTTGGCGATGAAGCCGAAGGCGGCGACACCGACCACGAACACGCCTAGGGTGACGGTGACCGCCTTGAGACGGCCGAACGCGCTCAGGCCGGCACCGCCGTCCTTCTGCTTGCGCGCCTTGGTGAAGTTGTCGCGCTGCAGGGTGCTGAGCACATCGCCGGCAGTGATCAGCTCACCCGACAGGTGCGAGGTGATGATGTGGCGCAGCGTGGCGATGTCGCGGAGCTCGAGGTTCTGAAACTGCGCGCCGGTACGGCCACTGCCCGGATTGTAGGAGCGCACCTGGAACTCGATGTCCATCGACAGGCCGAGGTTGTCGACCGTGAACTGCAGCCGCCCGCGGAGCACGTCGCCAACCGACAGTTGTTGCTTGGTGTGGAAACTCAGGCCACCGGCGGAGAGGTCGTCGACCTTCACATCGTGGGCCTGGCGCTGAGGGTCGAGGAACCGCAGCTTGGCGGGGATGCGTACCCGGGCATGCTGGCGCTGGGCTTCGGACTCATGCACGACGTTGACGTTCACGGCGGTATTCATGTGGTTTGTTCCTGTTAGTTCCGATCCGGGTTGGGCTCACACGACCATGAACAGCACAGCAACGAAGATGCTGGCAGCCGAGAAGGTCATGGTCCGCGAGGACCAGGTGTTGAACCATTGTTGAAAGCTGGCGAGGTCACGCTTGAGGGCAGTGGGCTGACGCGTCCAGGACTGCTTGTCGAGGCGGAAGAACACGTAGATCTTCATCAGTGCGCCGATGATCTGGTTGTAATAGAGAATCAGCGGGTAGGCCGGGCCTACGTTGTGGCCGGAGCACAGCAGCATGATGGTGAGGATCAAGCGGGTGATGCCGATCCACAGCAGATACACCAGCAGGAAGCCCAGGCCGAACTTGAGGCTGGCGATCACCGCCACGGTCAGGCCCAGCAGGCTGGTCCACATCGACACGCGCTGGTCGAACAGCACGATGCTGGTGAACAGCCCCAGGCGGCGCAGGCCCAGGCCAAGCGCGCGGGAGTTCTGCCGCAGGTTGTTGCCGTACCAGCGGTACATCAGCTTGCGGCTGGCCTTGAGGAAGCTCTTCTCCGGCGGGTGCTCGACCGTGTTGATGGCGGCGTCCGGCACGTAGAAAGTGTCGTAGCCCAGGCGCATCAGGCTGAACCAGCTGGACTTGTCGTCACCGGTGAGGAACTTGAAGCGGCCCAGGCGCCAGTGCATCAGCGAGTCGCTTTCGACGTCGGCGATGAACTCGGGGTTGGTCACCACGCTGGCGCGGAACATCGACATGCGTCCGGTCATGGTCAGCACGCGCTTAGACAGGGCCATCGAGCACATGTTGATGTGGCGCTGGGCGAAGCGCAGCTTGTGCCACTCGCTCATGATGTAGCCGCCACGCACTTCGCAGAACTCGTTGGTGGTCAGGCCGCCGACATTGGGGAACAGCTTGAACCACGGCACGGTCTTGCGTACCACGCCATCGCCCAGCACGGTGTCACCGTCGATTACCGCCACCACGGCGTTCTCGTCCGGCAGCATGCGCGAGATCGCACGGAAACCGTAGGCCAGGCCGTCACGCTTGCCGGTACCGGCGATGCGCACGATGTCCAGCTTCACGTGGGCTGGCGGGTTGTATTTGGCCCACAGGCTTTTCACCAGCAGTTCGTCCGACATCTCCACCAGCGAGCAGACCACGGTGGTGGGGAAGCCACAGTTGATCGCCTCGCGGATCACCGAGCTGTACACCTGGGCGGTGGTGAGAGCTTCGATGCGAAAGCTGGTCACCATCAGATACACATGGGACGGGTCGGCGTCCTTGCCCATTTTCTGAACCTTGCGGCGCAGGTACGGGTATACGCCGTAGAGGAAGATCATGCCGCGGATGAAATGGGTGGCGCCCATGGAGTAGCGCCAGATGCCGACTGCGCCGACCAGGAAGATGAAGTGCTTCGACTGCGAGTCGAAGATATCGGCTGGCAGGGCCAGGGCGATCAGCATGAGCAGACTCACGTAGAGCAGCCAACCGGCGCACTGCAACAGCACTGTCTGGATCCTTTGCATGTTCAGCATCCGTCGAGAATTCGGGAAAAGGTGGGCAGCGGGGGTGGGGAGGCCCCCGCTGCCCGGCCAGCACTTACCAGCAGATGCCTTCGGTGCGGCTGGTGGCGCAGGTCGGTTTGCTCATGAAACCGACCAGGTCGATCACGTGCTTGCCGGCCGGTGCTTGTTGGGCCAGTGCACGGAACTGCTCGTCACGGTTGCCCAGGACGATGACGTCGGCGTTGTCGATCACCTTCTGGAAGTCGGCGTTGAGCAGCGACGACACGTGCGGGATCTTCGATTCGATGTAGTCCTTGTTGGCGCCGTGGACGCGGGCGTACTGGACGTTGTCGTCGTAGATATCCAGCTGGTAGCCCTTGCCGATCAGGCGTTCGGCCAGTTCCACCAGCGGGCTTTCACGAAGGTCGTCGGTGCCGGCCTTGAAGCTCAGGCCGAGCAGGGCGACCTTGCGCTTGTCGTGGGCTTCGATCAGCTCGAAGGCGTTCTGCACCTGCGATTCGTTGCTGCGCATCAGCGAGTCGAGCAGCGGTGCGCATACATCGAGGCTGGCGGCGCGATAGGTGAGGGCGCGCACATCCTTGGGCAGGCACGAGCCGCCGAAGGCGAAGCCAGGGCGCATGTAGTACTGGGACAGGTTCAGCACTTTGTCCTGGCAGACCACGTCCATCACGTCACGGCCATCCACGCCTACGGCCTTGGCAATGTTGCCGATCTCGTTGGCGAAGGTGACCTTGGTGGCGTGCCACACGTTGCAGGTGTACTTGATCATCTCGGCCACTTCGATCGGCTTGCGGATGATCGGCGCGTCGAGCTCTTCGTACAGGGCCTGCAAGATGTCGCCGCTGGCGCTGTCCAGTTCGCCGATGACGGTCATCGGTGGCTGGTCGTAGTCCTTGATCGCGGTGCTTTCACGCAGGAATTCCGGGTTGACCGCGACGCCGAAGTCGACGCCGGCTTTCTTGCCCGAGCAGTCTTCGAGGATCGGGATCACCACGTTCTTCACGGTGCCCGGCAGCACGGTGCTGCGTACCACGATGGTGTGGCGGCGCTCGCTGTCACGCAGCACGTAGCCGATTTCGCGGCACACCGACTCGATGTACTCAAGGCCCAGGTCGCCGTTCTTCTTGCTTGGGGTTCCCACGCAGATCATCGATACGTCGCTGGCACGAATGGCTTCGGCGAAATCGGTAGTACCGCGCAGGCGGCCGTTGGCGATGCCCTGTTGCAGCAGTGCTTCCAGGCCAGGTTCGACGATGGGCGACTTGCCCTGATTGATCAGGTCGATCTTGGTGCTGGATACATCCACACCGATCACTTCATGGCCTCGCGCCGTCAGGCAGCCAGCACAGACTGCACCCACATAACCCAAACCAAAGATGCTGATACGCATCGCTATCACCTCATGTGTTTATCACGCCGGCACCTCCGGAGAGAGCCGGACTGGGTTGATTAACAACAGTTTTCGGGCGCACGGATCCATGGCGAAATGCACACTTCGCCGAGCGCAGGCAAAATAAATCCGGAGCGCAAAAAGTTATGCACTCAAATGTGGCAGTAAAAAGCCATTAATTAAAAAACGTGCCCTGGAATGCAGCCGTCTTTATTGCAATGCGCTACGTGGCGCTTTGCTGTGCTTGTTTTTTCAAGTGGAAAAATCCTTTGAAATCAACCACTAGGACGAATTGAAAGGGACGCTTCTCTCCTGCATGGACAGGGTTTTCGGGGGTTCCCGTCATACCTGTCGAAGTTGTTGGGGCGGGTAGTGGATACCTGCCGTTGTCATCTGTAAGTCATCTCTCACAGCCCAAGGGCAGGAAAATCGTTACGGCACTATGAGCGATTCGTCGTAGCAGAAGTTCCGGGGTGGGTTCGGCGTGGATGAAAGATTTCTAAATATTTTTTCAGTGGCGGACAATTTCAATCTGATAGCACTCGGGGGTTTTTCCCCGATATATAAAGGGCGAAACTGTTGCGAGATATTTTTATGCCAGCATCGAAAAATATTTTGAAAAATTCGTCAAAAAAGCTACGAACGGTCTTATGGCGTTTGGCTATAAGTAATGGTGTGTCGATTTTTTGGCGTCGGATTTGTGGCGTGATGGCGATATGAAGCGTGCCCTGTTGCAGGGCAGGGGAGGTGCGTAATGGCTGCTGGCCTCTTCGCGGCTAAAGCCGCTCCCACAGGTTTTGCACTGATCTTGAGTTCAGTGAAGTACATGTGGGAGCGGCTTTAGCCGCGAAGGGGGCGTGACAGGATCACTCGGAAGGATGATCCCGCAGGAACACCAGGTGGTCCGGCTTCGACTGCTCGGCACTGTAGTAGTACCCCTGCACATCGAACTGCTTGAGCTGCTCCGGGTCGCTGATGCGCTGCTGGATCACGAAGCGGCTCATCATGCCGCGGGCTTTCTTGGCGTAGAAGCTGATGATCTTGTATTGGCCGTTCTTCAGGTCCTTGAAGTCGACGTTGATCACCCGGGCCTTGAGCGCACTGCGTTTCACCGCGCTGAAATACTCGTTGCTGGCCAGGTTCAGCAGCACGTCATCGCCCTGTTCGGCCAAGGCCTGGTTCAGCCATTCGCTGATGCGTGTGCCCCAGAAAGCGTACAGGTCCTTGCCGCGGGCGTTGGCCAGCTTGGTGCCCATTTCCAGGCGGTAAGGTTGCATCAGGTCGAGCGGGCGCAGCAGGCCATACAGGCCCGAAAGCATGCGCAAGTGCTGCTGGGCATAGCTGAAATCGTCCTCGCCCAGGCTTTCGGCGTCGAGGCCGGTATACACGTCACCCTTGAACGCCAGCAGCGCTTGCTTGGCATTGGCCGGGGTGAAGTCCGGGGTCCAGCTGCCGAAGCGCGCGGCATTCAGGCCGGCGAGCTTGTCGGACAGGTGCATCAGTTCGCTGATCTGCGCTGGCGACAGGTCGCGCAACTGCTGGATCAGCTCCTGAGAGTCGTCCAGGTACTGGGGCAGGGTGAAACGCTCGGTCACCGGCGGGGTTTCGTAGTCGAGGGTCTTGGCGGGTGATATCACCGTCAGCATCGGGTCGGCTCCTGGCATCGTAGGCCGGGAATTCTACGGGCTGGGCGGTGCAAGTCCAAACTATGGCGACGATAGTCACAGACCATGGCCAGTGCAGAGGCTATAGTGCGCGTTTCGCCGTTGCGGAGCTTCAACCGTGCGTATTGCCTCTGCCTTGCTGGCCGCTCTGCTGAGCCTGGCCGCGCAAGCCGCCCCTTCAACCCAGGTGAGCCTGGACCGCAGCCTGTGGCCCGAAAAGCTGGACAGCCCGGCGTTGTTCGATGTGGCCTCGCGGGCCGAGATCCTCTCGTTCGCCCAGGTGCTGCATGAAAGCGAACTGCTGGACGACGCGGCGCTGGCGGCACGCTTGGGGCTACGGCAGGTCAACCTGCAGAAGGTGCGCCTGGTGCGGGCGCGCATGTGGCAGCGGTTGTGGGAAGGTTATCAACAGGCGCAGCGCAGTTGCGAACAGGATGCGTCGTTCTGCTATCCGGTTACGTCGATGGCGGAGTTGCGCACACAGGCAGCGACGTTCGCCGCCGATGTCGGCACGTTCTACACGGGCTGGATCGAGCCGAGCCACCAGTTCCATGCGCGGTACCTGGACGAACAACTGCGCAAGGCTGCGTTGCTGCCACAGACCAGCAGCGAGGTGGAGCGGTTGTCCTCACGCGAGCGCAATGGGGATGAACTGAACGACCGCATGTTCCTGCTGACCTTCGTCGGCGGGCCCGGGCCGGATGGCGGCAGTACCGATCTGCTGGCTGATTATCTGCGCCGGCAAAAGCTTGAAGGCACGTTCTTCGTGCTCGGCAACCGCCTGCAGCAACGCCGCGACGCCGGTGCGGCAGATGCCTTGCGCCAGCTCTATCGTGGGCATTGCGTGGGGGTTCAGGGTTGGGAGTACCGCTCCCATGCGCAGTGGACAGACTGGCAGGATTCATTGCGGCGCAGCCAGGCTCGGGTGCAGGCCGACTTGCCGGAGCAGTATGTACCGTTGTTTCGGCCGCCCTACGGGCAGCGCCGGGCCGATGGCGAGGCGTTCATGGCCAGCCAGCAGTTGCAAGTGTCGTTGTGGGACATCGATGCCCAGGATGATGGCGCACTGAGCGCCGAGGCCTCTGCCCAGCGGGTGCTGACCTTGATGCTGCTGTGGCGCAAGGGCGTGATCCAGTTCCATGACAGCCTGCCCAAGGCGCAGCCGGCGGTGGAGTGGTTGTTGCGCAATACGGCGCAGAGCGGGATTGGTTGGGGAGACTGCCAGGGATATGCCAACCGGGAGTGAGAGGGGGCTGCTGCGCCGCCCATCGCCGGCAAGCCGGCTCCCACAGGTACCGTGCATGGCTTGCTGGCGATAGCCCCTGCAATGGCAGCCTGATTTTTGACTGTAGTCCTCACGCGCCCCCTCGCCAACCCCTGTTCGTCATTTGGAAAAATAAACTTCACCTACGCGTAAAAAGACTTTTTTTAGTCATCATTTTTGCGGTATGAAGAAACCAGACAGCCGATTCCTGCAGCACAGGTGGCGTCATCCAGGCCCACCTAGCCAGGTTCGCTTCCCGCCCGTAACAACGCGGATACGGGGACAGCGGCAGTCACTCTGCGGCGTAACAGACCACGCCGTGTGGCTTCGACATAAGGTGACCGAGTATGGATGACCAAGGACGCAACCCTTCCTCCAGCAAGCCTATCCTGTATGTGCTCGATACCAACGTCCTGATTCACGACCCCAACGCGTTACTGAACTTCGAGGAGCACCATGTCGCCATCCCGATGACGGTGCTGGAGGAACTCGACAAGCTCAAGACCGGCAAACAGACCATCGCCGCCGAATGCCGCCAGGCCATTCGCCTGATCGACCAGACCCTTGGTGACGCCTCGCCCAGCGATGTCGAGCAGGGTGTGCCGATCCAGCGTGGCAAGAGCGGGCCCAAGGGCTTCCTGTCCATCCTGATGACTCCGCGCAACGAGCCGAACAAGCTGCTGCCGGAAAACCTCAACGACAACATCATCATCAACCAGCTGCTCGAAGTACGGGCCCGGCGCACCGACCTGGATGTTGTGCTGGTCACCAAAGACATCAACATGCGCCTGAAGGCACGTGCCTGTGGCATCGCGGCCGAGGACTACAGCACCGACCAACTGGTCGATGACGTGTCCTTGCTGTCCAAGGGCTACCATTCGGTCACCGGCTCGTTCTGGGACCGGGTGAGCAAGGTCGATACCCGCCAGGAGCGCGGCCGCACCTGGCACCGCGTGCAATTGATCGACAACCTGCCGGCGGTTCACGTCAACGAGTTCATCATCGATGAACAGGGCTTCGTCGGCTGGATCAAGGGTATCCGAAACGACGAACTGCTGTTGCTGGACCTGCACCAGGAACCGCTGCTGCATCAGGAAGCCTGGGGCTTGAAACCGCGGGACATCCACCAGAGCCTGGCGTTGTTCGCCCTGCTTGACCCGGATATCCACCTGGTCAACCTGACCGGCGCCGCCGGTTCCGGCAAGACCATCCTGGCCCTGGCCGCAGCCATCGAACAGACCATGGTAAGCAAGCGCTACCGGCGCATCATCGCCACCCGCAGTGTGCAGGGGCTGGACCAGGAGATCGGCTTCCTGCCGGGCACCGAGGCCGAGAAGATGGAACCTTGGCTGGGCGCCATCACCGACAACCTCGAAGCCTTGCACATGGATGACGAAAGCACCCATGGCAGCGTCGAGTACATCCTCGAGCGCGTGCCGTTGCAGTTCAAGTCGCTGAACTACATCCGTGGCCGTAGCTTCCAGCAGAGCCTGATCCTGATCGACGAGTGCCAGAACCTGACGCCGCACCAGATGAAAACCATCATCACCCGTGCCGGCTCCGGGTCCAAGGTGGTCTGCCTGGGCAACCTGGCGCAGATCGATACCCCCTACCTGTCCGCGACCAGCTCTGGCCTGACCTACCTGACCGAGCGCTTCAAGGACTTCCCCCATGGCGTGCACATCACCCTGCAGGGCGTGCCACGCTCGGTGCTGGCCGAGTACGCCGAGTCGCATCTGTAACCCTCTCCGCCGGGCGGTCCGCCGCCCGGCTTTTTCGCGGGCACGGTTGACGCCCCTCTGCTCAAACCTGACTCACAGGTTTACACTGCGAGTTCCCTTCACAGGAGCAGAGCAGTGCTGACACATCTTGATTCCCAGGGGCGGGCCAACATGGTCGACGTCACTGAAAAGGCCGTGACCGAGCGTGAGGCCACCGCCGAGGCGCGGGTGCGCATGTTGCCGCAGACCTTGCAGATGATCGTCGACGGTGAACACCCCAAGGGCGACGTGTTCGCCGTGGCGCGCATTGCCGGGATCCAGGCGGCGAAGAAGACCAGCGAACTGATCCCGCTGTGCCACCCGCTGATGCTGACCAGTGTCAAGGTCGAGCTGAGTGCCGAGGGGCAGGACGCCGTGCGTATCGTCGCCCGCTGCAAGCTGGCCGGGCAGACCGGCGTGGAGATGGAGGCGCTGACCGCCGCCAGCGTGGCTGCGCTGACGATCTATGACATGTGCAAGGCTGTGGATAAAGGTATGGTCATCGAGCAGGTGCGCCTGCTGGAAAAACTCGGCGGCAAGAGTGGCCACTACAAGGTGGAGGCGTGATGAAGGTCAAGGTGATGTACTTCGCCCGTTACCGCGAATTGTTGGGCGTGGATGCCGAGCGGGTGGAGGGTGCGTTCAAGGTGCTCGACGATGTGCGCCAGGCCTTGGTGGCCAAGGGTGGGCAGTATGAAGTGCTGGCCGAGCAGAACCTGATGTGTGCGCGCAACGAAGAACTGTGCAAGCTCGATGAGCCGCTGGAAGAGGGCGATGAAGTGGCGTTCTTCCCGCCGGTGACCGGAGGCTGAACATGGCTGTGCGAGTCCAGGAAGGTGCGTTCGACCCGGGAGCCGAGACCAATGCCATGCACGCGGCCAATGTCGGTGTGGGCGCGGTGGTCGGTTTTGTCGGCTACGTGCGGGATTTCAACGATGGCCGCGAGGTGGCGGGGATGTTCCTCGAGCACTATCCGGGCATGACCGAAAAGGCCTTGGCCAAGATCGTGGTGGAGGCAGAGCAGCGCTGGCCGTTGCTCAAGGTGGAGGTGCTGCACCGCATCGGTGCGCTCGAGCCGGGTGAGCCGATCGTGTTCGTCGGCGTGGCCAGTGCCCATCGGCAGGCGGCGTTCGATGCCTGCAACTTCATCATGGACTATCTGAAGACGCGGGCGCCGTTCTGGAAGAAGGAAAATACCCAGGAAGGGGCACGGTGGGTGGAAGGGAAACAGAGTGATCAGGATGCGGCGGAGCGCTGGTAGATCCTTGTTTGATGGCCGGGGCGAAGCCCCGGTTCGCGGGTGAACCCGCTCCCACAGGTGCATCACAGGTTTTGAAAGCTGTGCAGTACCTGTGGGAGCGGGTTCACCCGCGAAGAGGCCGGCACAGGTCAATGATGCTTGCGCGGCACCGGCTTCAGCAGCTCATCCGGCGGCATTTCACACTTGATCTTGCGCCCCAGCAGCTCTTCGATCGCTGGCAGCTGGTACGAGTCATCCTCACCGGCAAAGCTGATCGACACACCACTGGTGCCAGCACGGCCTGTCCGGCCAATGCGGTGCACGTAGTCGTCCGGGTCTTCCGGCAGGGTGAAGTTGATCACGTGGCTGATGCCATCGATATGAATGCCCCGCCCCGCCACGTCGGTGGCCACCAGCACGGTGATGCGCCCTTCGCGGAAGTTCTCCAGGGTACGGATACGCTTGTGCTGCGGCACGTCACCCGACAACTGCGCGGCATTGATGCCGTCGCGCACCAGTTTTTCCTCGATGCGCCGCACTTCGTCCTTGCGGTTGGCGAACACCATCACCCGTTCCCACTTGTTCTGGGTCACCAGGTTGTACAGCAGCTTGTACTTGTCGCTGCCGGCCACCGCATAGACGTGCTGCTCCACCGTTTCGCTGGCAACGTTCTCCGGCTCGATCTCGACGATGGCCGGGTTGGTGGTCCACTGCTTGGCCAGGTTCATCACGTCGTCGGTGAAGGTGGCGGAGAACAGCAGGGTCTGGCGCTCGCTTTTCGGCGGCGTCTGGCGAATGATCTGGCGCACCTGGGGGATGAAGCCCATGTCGAGCATGCGGTCGGCTTCGTCCAGCACCATCACTTCGACCATGTCCAGGTGCACCTCACCGCGCTGGTTGAAGTCCAGCAGGCGCCCCGGAGTGGCCACCAGGATGTCGCAATGGCGCGCTTCCAGGGCCTTGAGCTGCTTGTCGAAGTCCATTCCGCCGACGAAGCTCATCACGTTCAGGCCGGTGTACTTGGTCAGGGCGATGGCGTCCTTGGCGATCTGTACCACCAGCTCACGGGTGGGCGCGATGATCAGCGCACGTGGCTCGCCCATGTAGCGTTCCTTCGGCGGCGGCGTCTGCTGCAGCTGGGAAATGATCGAGATCAGGAACGCCGCAGTCTTGCCGGTACCGGTCTGGGCCCGGCCGATGGCGTCCTGACCGCGCAGGGTGTAACCCAGCACCTGTGCCTGGATAGGCGTGCAGTACGGGAAGCCCAGGTCGTGGATGGCATGCATCAGTTCGTTGGACAGCTTGAAGTCGTGGAAGCGGGTCTTGCCTTCCTGTGGCTCGACCACGAAGTCTTCCGGTTTCCACAGGCTGGCCTGCGGCTTGGGCTTGCGCTCGCGACGCGGTTTGTCCTTGGCCGGCTTGTCGGCGGCTGGCGTAACGGCGGCAGGCTGTTCGGCCTGGGGAGTGGGGGTGGCGCGTGGTGCGGCCGGTTTTTCCGCAGGCCGGGCCTCGCTGGCGGGTGCGGGCGCAGGGGGCGTCACGCTGGCAGCAGGAGCGACGGCCTGTGGCGCGGCGTCTCCCTTGCCGAAAATTTTCTTGAGTGCCTTGAGCACGATCGTCTCATCAACTGGTTAAGGAATGTACGCCGGGCAGTGTAATGCAAGATTCAGGCGCGGCGTAGTGGAATAGCCTTACAACTACAGACAGCCCTGGCTTATTGCAATTGCTTGCTCAGCCAGTCGTGGATGTCGCTCAACTCTTCCACCACCACTTCGTGTTCCATCGGGTATTCGTGCCAGCGGGCGGCAACGCCCCAGGTATTGAGGTACTCGAAGGCGGTGCGGCCCATGGAAGGGATCACCACCGGGTCGTGCACACCATGCAGGCACAGGGCCGGGGTGCGTTGCTGGCAGGCGCTCAACTGATGCTGGTCGTTGAAGGTGGGGGCGTAGGTGGACAAGGCGATCACGCCACCCAGCGCTTCTTGCCACTTTATATAGGCAGTGTGCAGAACCACCGCGCCACCCTGGGAGAAGCCAGCCAGGAAAATCCGCGACAGGCTGATGCCTTTGGCCTGCTCGGCCTTGATCAGGCTAATGACCTGTTCGGCCGATTCCTCCAGCTGCGCCTCGTCGATGGCGCGGGCCGGGGTCATGGCCTTGATGTCGTACCAGCTGGGCATGGCGTAGCCGCCGTTGATGGTTACCGGGCGGGTGGGAGCCTGGGGCATGACGAAACGGGTGCTGAGCAGGCGTTCCTGCATGAATTCGGCCACTGGTAGGAAGTCGTAACGGTCGGCACCCAGGCCGTGCAACCAGATCACACAGGCGTCTGCGGTTTTCTGCGGTTCGAGAATCAGTGGGTTGGTCATGACTGCTCCGAAAGTGTGCGGGTCTTGTTATGGCGTGCGTGAAAAGAAGGCGCTGGAAATGATTGTCGGAAAAAGAATGTCGCAACGATACAACTTTCCCTACTTGACGAGCGCTTAAACGCTACAGCCGCAAATTTTGGTACGCGCTTTGCAATTCACCCAATGATGCAAAGGGCAGGCCGTGACGGTAACACCCTTTGCACGCGAAGGCTGTCACAGAACAGTCCATTGCGCCATTGACCCAATAACAAGCCAATACGGGTCGGATACGCCTCAAAAGGGTGCGGTGCAATTCCGGCTCGATACAACAAGAGCGATTTGGAGGTTGTGAATGAAGATGTTGAAAACCACCCTGGCAGTCCTGACCGCTGCCGCCGCGCTGGGCGCCGTGAGCAACGCCCAGGCCGGCGCCACCCTGGATGCGGTAAAGAAGAAGGGCTTCGTCCAGTGTGGTGTGAGCGACGGTCTTCCAGGCTTCTCGGTACCTGATGCGCAGGGCAAGATCGTTGGCATCGACGCCGACGTGTGTCGCGCTGTGGCCGCCGCCGTGTTCGGCGACGCCACCAAGGTCAAGTTCAGCCAGCTCAACGCCAAGGAACGTTTCACCGCCCTGCAGTCGGGCGAAGTCGACGTGCTGTCGCGCAACACCACCTGGACCAGCTCGCGTGATGCCGGCATGGGCCTGGTATTCGCCGGTGTTACCTACTACGACGGCGTTGGCTTCCTGGCCAACAAAAAGCTGGGTGTATCCAGCGCCAAGGAACTCGATGGCGCGACCATCTGCATCCAGGCCGGTACCACCACCGAGCTGAATGTGTCGGACTACTTCCGCGCCAATGGCCTGAAGTACACCCCGATCACCTTCGACACCTCGGATGAAAGTGCCAAGTCGCTGGAATCGGGCCGTTGCGACGTGCTGACCTCCGACAAGTCGCAGTTGTTCGCCCAGCGCTCCAAGTTGGCCGCGCCGACCGAGTACGTGGTACTGCCGGAAACCATCTCCAAGGAACCGCTGGGCCCGGTGGTGCGTAAAGGCGACGAAGAATGGTTCAGCATCGTCAAGTGGACCCTGTTCGCCATGCTCAACGCCGAAGAGGCGGGCATCACCTCGAAGAATGTCGAGGCCGAAGCCAAAAGCACCAAGAACCCGGACGTCGCCCGCCTGCTGGGCGCGGATGGCGAGTACGGCAAGGACCTCAAGCTGCCCAAGGACTGGGTAGTGCAAATCGTGAAGCAAGTCGGTAACTACGGCGAAGTGTTCGAGAAGAACCTGGGCCAGAGCACCGACCTGAAGATCGACCGTGGCATGAACGCCCTGTGGAACAACGGCGGCATCCAGTACGCGCCACCTGTGCGCTGATGGCTGCACCCTGCGGCGGCATCCCGCCGCCGCAGGCTGTTCGGAACCCTACTTTCCGGGGCACTTCATGCAAAATCGAATCGGCGCACAAAAGGGTTTATCCCTGAGCGATCCACGTGTGCGCGCGTGGCTGTTCCAGATTCTCACGATAGTCTTCGTGGTCGGTCTGGGCTGGTATCTGTTCCACAACACGCAAGCCAACCTGCAACACCGGGGTATCACCTCGGGCTTCGACTTTCTCGACCGCAGTGCCGGCTTCGGCATCGCCCAGCACCTGATCCCCTACGTGGAATCAGACAGCTATGCGCGGGTGTTCGTCATCGGCCTGCTCAACACCTTGCTGGTGACGTTCATCGGCGTGGTGCTGGCGACCATCCTTGGCTTCATCATCGGTGTGGCGCGGTTGTCGCCGAACTGGATGATCAACAAGCTGGCGACCGTGTATGTGGAAACCTTCCGCAACATTCCGCCGTTGTTGCAGATCCTGTTCTGGTACTTCGCCGTGTTCCTGACCCTGCCGGGACCGCGGGGCAGCATCAATATCGACGACACCTTCTTCATCAGCAACCGGGGCCTGAACATGCCCGGCGCGTCCATGGCCGAAGGCTTCTGGCCGTTCGTCGTGGCCCTGGTCCTGGCGCTGCTGGCCATCGTGGTGATGGTGCGTTATGCCAACAAGCGCTTCGACGAGACGGGCGAGCCATTCCACAAGTTCTGGGTGGGGCTGGCGCTGTTCATCGCCATCCCAGGCGTTTGCGCACTGCTGTTCGGCAGCCCGGTGCACTGGGAAGTGCCGCAATTGAAAGGATTCAACTTCGTCGGTGGCTGGGTACTGATTCCCGAGCTGCTGGCGCTGACCCTGGCGTTGACCATCTACACCGCTGCGTTCATCGCCGAGATCGTGCGCTCCGGTATCCGTTCGGTCAGCCATGGCCAGACCGAGGCCGCGCGTTCGCTGGGCCTGCGCGAGGGGCCGACCCTGCGCAAGGTGATCATCCCCCAGGCACTGCGGGTGATCATTCCGCCGCTGACCAGCCAGTACCTGAACCTGGCGAAGAACTCGTCGCTGGCGGCCGGTATCGGCTACCCGGAGATGGTCTCGCTGTTCGCCGGTACCGTGCTCAACCAGACCGGCCAGGCCATCGAGGTGATCGCCATCACCATGAGTGTCTATCTCGCCATCAGCATCAGCATTTCGCTGCTGATGAACTGGTACAACAAGCGCATTGCGCTGATCGAGCGGTGAGGATACGCCAGTGAATGCCCATGTTTTCAAACCCGACATGCCGCCACCGGTGAAAACCGTCGGCGTGCTCGCATGGATGCGTGCCAATCTGTTCTCCAGCTGGCTCAATACGCTGCTGACCCTGTTTGCCATCTACCTGGTTTGGCTGATCGTGCCGCCGCTGCTGCAGTGGGCGTTGCTTGATGCCAACTGGGTCGGCACCACCCGCGCCGACTGCACCAAGGAGGGCGCCTGCTGGGTGTTCGTGCAGCAGCGTTTCGGCCAGTTCATGTACGGCTACTACCCGGCCGAGTTGCGCTGGCGCGTGGACCTGACCGTGTGGCTTGCCGTGCTTGGCGCCGCCCCGCTGTTCATCAAACGCTTCCCACGCAAGGCCTTCTACGGCCTTGGCTTCCTGGTGGTGTACCCGCTGCTTGCCTACACCCTGCTGCACGGGGGCATGCTGGGCCTGGAAAGCGTACCTACCAGCCAGTGGGGCGGGCTGATGCTGACCCTGGTGATTGCCACCGTGGGCATTGTCGGCGCATTGCCGCTGGGAATCCTGCTGGCCCTGGGGCGGCGCTCGAAAATGCCTGCGGTGAAGGTGGTGTGCGTGACCTTCATCGAGTTCTGGCGCGGCGTGCCGCTGATCACCGTGCTGTTCATGTCATCGGTGATGCTGCCGTTGTTCCTGCCTGAGGGCATGAGCTTCGACAAGCTGCTGCGGGCGATGATCGGCGTGATCCTGTTCCAGTCGGCGTATATCGCCGAGGTGGTGCGTGGCGGCCTCCAGGCCATCCCCAAGGGCCAGTACGAAGCTGCCGCGGCCATGGGCCTTGGCTACTGGCGGGCGATGGGCCTGGTGATTCTGCCGCAGGCGCTCAAGCTGGTGATCCCCGGCATCGTCAACACCTTCATTGCCCTGTTCAAGGACACCAGCCTGGTGATCATCATCGGGCTGTTCGACCTGCTGAACAGCGTCAAGCAAGCTGCTGCCGACCCGGCCTGGCTGGGCATGGCTACCGAGGGCTACGTGTTCGCCGCCCTGGTGTTCTGGATTTTCTGTTTCGGTATGTCCCGCTACTCCATGCATCTGGAGCGCAAGCTGGACACTGGCCACAAGCGTTAGGAGTTTCGAAATGAGTGAAGCGATCAAGCAGCCTGCCGGCCCCGAAGGCATCATCCAGATGCAGGGCGTGAACAAGTGGTACGGCCAGTTCCATGTGCTCAAGGACATCAACCTGAACGTGCGCCAGGGCGAGCGCATCGTGCTGTGCGGGCCGTCCGGCTCTGGCAAGTCCACCACCATCCGTTGCCTCAACCGCCTGGAAGAGCACCAGCAGGGGCGCATCGTGGTCGATGGTGTGGAGCTGACCAACGACCTCAAGCAGATCGAGGCCATCCGCCGCGAAGTGGGCATGGTGTTCCAGCACTTTAACCTGTTCCCGCACCTGAGCATCCTGGAGAACTGCACCCTGGCGCCGATGTGGGTGCGCAAGATGCCGCGGCGCAAGGCCGAGGAAATCGCCATGCACTACCTGGAGCGGGTGCGTATTCCGGAGCAGGCGCACAAGTACCCGGGGCAGTTGTCCGGTGGTCAGCAGCAGCGTGTGGCGATTGCCCGCGCGTTGTGCATGAAACCGAAGATCATGCTGTTCGACGAACCGACCTCGGCGCTGGACCCGGAAATGGTCAAGGAAGTGCTCGATACCATGGTGGGCCTGGCCGAGGATGGCATGACCATGCTCTGCGTGACCCACGAGATGGGCTTTGCCCGGACCGTGGCGAACCGGGTGATCTTCATGGACAAGGGCGAGATCGTCGAGCAGGCAGCGCCGGATGACTTCTTCGACCGGCCACGCAGTGACCGGACCAAGTTGTTCCTGAGCCAGATCCTGCATTGATGTAGCCGGGGGCCGCTTTGCGGCCCATTCGCAGCACAAGGCTGCTCCTACAAGGGAAATGCGATCTCCTGTAGGAGCAGCCTTGTGCTGCGAATGGGCTGCGAAGCAGCCCCCCAGAGACCAGATCGCAGCCTTACTTCTCTTCTTTGGCGACTGCCGGCGCCGGTGGCGGCCGCAGGCCCACCTCGGCGATCAGCTTCAACTGCTGCCCATTGCGCATCACCTCGATGGTGATCTTCTCGTTGGGCTTGATCCGCGCCACCTGGTTCATCGACTTGCGCCCATCACCGGCCGGCTCGCCGTTGATGCTCAGGATCACGTCACCCAGCTGCAGCCCGGCCTTTGCCGCCGGCCCTTCGCGGAAGATGCCCGCCACCACGATGCCCGGGCGGTCCTTCATGCCGAACGATTCGGCCAGTTCCTGGCTCAGTGGCTGTACTTCGATGCCCAGCCAGCCACGGATCACCTGGCCGTGCTCGATGATCGACTTCATCACCTCCAGTGCCAGTTTCACCGGGATGGCGAAGCCGATACCTTGCGAACCGCCGGACTTGGAGAAGATCGCCGTGTTGATGCCGATCAGGTTGCCGTTGGCATCCACAAGCGCACCGCCGGAGTTACCCGGGTTGATCGCCGCGTCGGTCTGGATGAAATCTTCGTAGTTGTTCAGGCCCAGCTGGTTGCGGCCAGTGGCGCTGATAATACCCATGGTCACGGTCTGGCCGACCCCGAACGGGTTGCCGATGGCCAGCGACACGTCGCCGATGTGAATGTTGTCGGAGCGGCCGATGGTGATCGCCGGCAGGCTCTTCAGGTCGATTTTCAGCACCGCCAGGTCGGTTTCCGGGTCGCTGCCGATGACCCGGGCCAATGTCTCGCGGCCATCCTTCAGGGCCACGACGATCTGGTCGGCGCCGCTGGTGACGTGGTTATTGGTCAGCAGGTAACCCTCGGGGCTCATGATCACCGCCGAGCCCAGGCTCGACTCCCAGCGGCGCTGCTTGGGCAGGTTGTCGCCGAAGAAACGGCGGAACTGCGGGTCCTCGAACAGCGGGTGGGCGCTCTTGTTCACCACCTTGGTGGTGTACAGGTTGACCACCGCCGGGGCGGCCAGGGTTACCGCGTCGGCATAGGATACCGGGCCCTGCATGATCCGCGTGGTCTGCGGTGCCTGTTGCAGGTTGACGTCCTGGCTGGGCAGGCCGACCCACTCCGGGAAGCGCTGGATGATCAGCATGGCGATCAGTACGCCGGTAAGCAGGGGCCAGCCAAAATAACGCAAAGCCTTGAACATGAATGAATCCTGGAAAGAGCCGGGGATGGTGACCGTGCGGTGGGCATGAGCGCGCGCGATCATACACCGGTTCCCCCAGTGCCGGCGACGGCCCATAATGGCCGGCATTATACGGGCGTTGCATGGGCGTTGTGCCCGAGAAAAACGCAGATTTCGAGGAGATTTTCATGGCCGTCGCTCTGAACACCCTGGTCGAGGAAGCCGAGCGTTACCTGGGCAGCGCGAAGATCCAGGATTATTGCCCCAACGGCCTGCAGGTCGAAGGCCGGCCGCAGGTCAGCCGCATCGTCAGCGGCGTTACCGCCAGCCAGGCGTTGCTGGATGCGGCAGTCGAAGCCGAGGCCGACCTGGTGCTGGTGCACCATGGCTACTTCTGGAAGGGAGAGAACCCTTGCATCACCGGTATCCGGCAGCGCCGGCTGAAAACGCTGCTGAACAACGATATCAGCCTGCTCGCGTTTCATCTGCCGCTGGACGCTCACCCGGATGTGGGCAACAACGTGCAGCTGGCACGGCAGTTGGACATCACCGTCGAAGGGCCGCTGGACCCGGAGAACCCCAAGGTGGTCGGCCTGGTCGGCTCGCTGGCCGAGCCGATGACCGCGCTCGATTTCGCCCGGCGGGTGCGGGAGGTGCTGGGGCGTGAGCCTCTGCTGGTCGAAGGTGAGCAGATGATCCGGCGGGTCGGCTGGTGTACCGGGGGCGGGCAGGGCTACATCGACACGGCGATTGCGGCCGGGGTGGACCTGTACCTGACCGGCGAGGCGTCGGAACAGACCTACCATAGCGCCCGCGAGAATGGCGTCAGCTTCATTGCCGCCGGGCACCATGCCACCGAGCGGTATGGGGTGCAGGCGCTGGGTGAATACCTGGCGCGGCGCTTTGCCGTGGAGCACCTGTTCATCGATTGCCCGAACCCGATCTGACATCGGCGTCGCCTTCTTCGCGGGTAAACCCGCTCCCACAGGGACAGTGTTGATCCCAGGCCTGCGGGATCCCTGTGGGAGCGGGTTTACCCGCGAATAGGCCAGGCCTGCTGGCCCAAACCCGCAGTCATATCGTTAGACTTTTTCGATCTAGCCGGCCTCCTAAATAGAAGCAGCCGCTGTGATAAAGTGGCTCGCTCGAACACGGCCCGCAGGCCGTCCATAAGATCGTTTTTCGTGAGTAGCCATGGTCGACAAACTGACGCACTTGAAACAGCTGGAGGCGGAGAGCATCCACATCATCCGCGAGGTGGCCGCCGAGTTCGACAACCCGGTGATGCTGTACTCGATCGGCAAGGATTCCGCCGTGATGCTGCACCTGGCGCGCAAGGCCTTTTTCCCAGGCAAGTTGCCGTTCCCGGTGATGCACGTCGACACCCAGTGGAAATTCCAGGAGATGTACAGCTTCCGCGACAAGATGGTCGAGGAAATGGGCCTGGAGCTGATCACCCACGTCAACCCCGAGGGTGTGGCGCAGGGCATCAACCCGTTCACCCATGGCAGCTCCAAGCACACCGACATCATGAAGACCCAGGGCCTGAAGCAGGCGCTGGACAAGCATGGTTTCGATGCCGCCTTCGGTGGTGCGCGCCGCGACGAAGAGAAGTCGCGGGCCAAAGAGCGCGTTTACTCGTTCCGTGACAGCAAGCACCGCTGGGACCCGAAGAACCAGCGCCCGGAACTGTGGAACGTGTACAACGGCAAGGTCAACAAGGGCGAGTCGATCCGCGTCTTCCCGCTGTCGAACTGGACCGAGCTGGACATCTGGCAGTACATCTACCTCGAAGGCATCCCGATCGTGCCGCTGTACTTCGCCGCCGAGCGTGAAGTCATCGAGAAGAACGGCACCCTGATCATGATCGACGACGAGCGCATCCTCGAACATCTCACCGATGAAGAGAAAGCGCGCATCGTCAAGAAAAAGGTGCGTTTCCGTACCCTTGGCTGCTACCCGCTCACGGGCGCTGTCGAGTCGGAAGCCGAGACGCTCACCGACATCATTCAGGAAATGCTCCTGACGCGCACTTCCGAGCGCCAGGGCCGAGTCATCGACCACGATGGCGCCGGTTCCATGGAAGACAAGAAACGTCAGGGCTACTTCTAATTTTCAGGGTTACTCCATGTCGCACCAATCCGATTTGATCAGCGAAGACATCCTCGCTTATCTGGCTCAGCACGAGCGCAAAGAACTGCTGCGTTTTCTCACCTGCGGCAACGTGGATGACGGCAAGAGCACCCTGATCGGGCGCCTGCTGCACGACTCGAAGATGATCTACGAGGACCACCTCGAGGCTATCACCCGCGATTCGAAAAAGGTCGGCACCACCGGCGAGGAAGTCGACCTGGCGCTGCTGGTCGACGGTCTGCAGGCCGAGCGCGAGCAGGGCATCACCATCGATGTCGCCTACCGCTATTTCTCCACCGCCAAGCGCAAGTTCATCATTGCCGACACCCCGGGCCACGAGCAGTACACCCGCAACATGGCTACCGGCGCGTCCACCTGCGACCTGGCGATCATCCTGGTCGATGCCCGCTACGGCGTGCAGACCCAGACCCGCCGCCACAGCTACATTGCCTCGCTGCTGGGCATCAAGCACATCGTCGTCGCGGTCAACAAGATGGACCTCAAGGGCTTCGATCAGGACGTCTTCGAGTCGATCAAGGCCGACTACCTGAAGTTCGCCGAAGCCATCAACCTTACCCCGAGCAGCCTGCACTTCGTGCCGATGTCGGCGCTCAAGGGTGACAACGTGGTCAACCACAGCGAGCGTTCGCCGTGGTACGCCGGCCCGACGCTGATGGAAATCCTCGAAACCGTCGAAGTGTCGGCCGACCGCAACTTCACCGACCTGCGCTTCCCGGTGCAGTATGTCAACCGTCCGAACCTGAACTTCCGCGGTTTCGCTGGCACCATCGCCAGCGGCGTGGTGCACAAGGGCGATGAAATCGTCGTGCTGCCGTCGGGCAAGAGCAGCCGCGTCAAGTCCATCGTCACCTACGAAGGCGAGCTGGAAAACGCAGGCCCTGGCCAGGCCGTGACCCTGACCATGGAAGACGAGATCGACATCTCCCGTGGTGACCTGCTGGTGCATGCCGACAACGTCCCGCCGGTCACCGACCAGTTCGACGCCATGCTGGTGTGGATGGCCGAGGAGCCGATGCTCCCAGGCAAGAAATACGACATCAAGCGCGCCACCAGCTACGTGCCGGGCTCGATTGCCAGCATCACCCACAAGGTCGATGTGAACACCCTGGAGCAGGGCGCTGCCAGCGCGCTGCAGCTGAACGAGATCGGCCGCGTCAAGGTGTCCCTGGACGCCTCGATCGCCCTGGACGGTTACGAAAGCAACCGCACCACCGGTGCGTTCATCGTCATCGACCGGCTGACCAACGGCACGGTCGGCGCCGGCATGATCATCGCCCCGCCAGTCCTGCCGCACGGCAGCACCGGCCATCATGGCAAGCTGTGCCATGTGGCCACCGAAGAGCGCGCCCTGCGCTTCGGCCAGCAGCCTGCCACCGTGCTGTTCAGTGGCCTGTCCGGCGCTGGCAAGAGCACCCTGGCCTACGCCGTGGAGCGCAAGCTGTTCGACATGGGCCGTGCAGTGTACGTGCTCGACGGCCAGAACCTGCGCCATGACCTGAACAAGGGCTTGCCGCAGGACCGCGCAGGTCGCACCGAGAACTGGCGCCGCGCCGCCCACGTGGCGCGCCAGTTCAACGAAGCCGGTCTGCTGACTCTGGCCGCGTTCGTGGCCCCGGATGCAGAAGGCCGCGAACAGGCCAAGGCATTGATCGGCAAGGAGCGCCTGGTGACCGTTTACGTCCAGGCCTCGCCGCTGGCCTGCCGTGAGCGTGACCCGCAAGGCTTGTACGCTGCTGGTGGCGACAACATCCCGGGCGAAAGCTTCCCGTACGATGTGCCGCTGGATGCCGACCTTGTGATCGATACTCAGGCCACGAGCGTGGATGAGGGCGTGAAGCAGGTGCTGGACGTGCTGCGTCAGCGTGGCGCGATCTAAGCGCTAGCCTGCAAGGAAAACCCCGCCTCGGCGGGGTTTTTTGTTTCTACGCCCGGCATACATGCGCGGGTCTCCTGTGGGAGCGGCCTTGTGTCGCGAAAGGGCTGCACAGCAGCCCCCGGGTCTCAGCACTGATGCACAAATTGCTGGGGCTGCTGCGCAGCCCTTTCGCGACACAAGGCCGCTCCCACAAAGGATTGCGTGAGCTTTGGATTTTGAGCAAGGCAGTTGTTCCCGCACGGACTGTGCATTTCGTTCAGATGTGTTTTTCCGAAACCGGTATCACCCGCCGTTCCTTCACTGCCTTGTAGGAAAAACTCGAGTAGATCTCCTTCACCCCCGGCAACCGCTGCAGCACTTCCCGGGTGAACTCGCCAAACGACTCCAGATCCCGCGCCAGGATCTCAAGCAAGAAGTCGTAGCGCCCGGAGATGTTGTGGCAGGCGACAATCTCGGGAATTTCCATCAGCCGCTGTTCGAATGCCAGTGCCATGTCCTTGGTGTGCGAGTCCATCATGATGCTGACGAACGCGGTGACGCCAAACCCCAGTGACTTGGGCGAGAGAATGGCCTGGTAGCCGGTGATGTAGCCGTTGTCCTCCAGCAACTTGACCCGCCGCCAGCACGGCGAAGTGGTTAGCGCTACCTGGTCGGCAAGTTCGGCAACGGTGAGGCGGGCGTTGTCCTGCAGGGCAGCGAGCAGGGCGCGGTCGGTACGGTCGAGGCGTGAAGGCATGTTTTACCCTTCTGGTCCGGTAATTATTGTTTTTGTTCCAACAAGCACGCGTATGCGTGGGCCATTTTGGAAAAAATCGGGCAGCTCGGTGGCATAAGCTTATAGCAAACCACAAGAGGCTGTTGCCATGCGCGACTCCCATAACAACACCGGTTTTTCCACGCGGGCCATTCACCATGGCTACGATCCGCTTTCCCACGGTGGCGCCCTGGTGCCGCCGGTGTACCAGACCGCTACTTATGCCTTCCCCACAGTCGAATACGGTGCTGCTTGCTTCGCCGGGGAGGAGCCGGGGCATTTCTACAGCCGCATTTCCAACCCTACCTTGGCCCTGCTGGAACAGCGCATGGCCTCGCTGGAGGGCGGCGAGGCGGGGCTGGCATTGGCGTCGGGCATGGGGGCCATCACCTCGACGATCTGGACCCTGTTGCGCCCTGGTGATGAGCTGATCGTCGGGCGTACATTGTACGGCTGCACTTTTTCTTTCCTGCACCATGGCATTGGCGAATTCGGGGTGAAGATCCGCCATGTCGACCTGAACGATGCCAAGGCCCTGAAAGCGGCGATCAACAGCAAAACGCGGATGATCTACTTCGAAACGCCGGCCAACCCCAACATGCAGTTGGTGGATATCGCCGCGGTGGCCGAAGCGGTGCGCGGGCATGATGTGCATGTGGTGGTCGACAACACCTACTGCACGCCTTACCTGCAGCGGCCGCTGGAGCTGGGGGCGGACCTGGTGGTGCATTCGGCGACCAAGTACCTGAGTGGCCACGGCGATATCACTGCCGGTCTGGTGGTGGGGCGCAAGGCGCTGGTCGACCGCATTCGCCTGGAAGGGCTGAAGGACATGACCGGGGCGGTGCTGTCACCCCACGATGCGTCGCTGCTGATGCGCGGTATCAAGACCTTGGCCCTGCGCATGGACCGCCATTGCGCAAATGCCCAGCAGGTGGCCGAGGCTCTGGCGCGGCAGCCGCAGGTGGAGCTGATTCACTACCCGGGTTTGCCGTCGTTTGCCCAGTACGAGCTGGCGCAGCGGCAGATGCGTTTGCCGGGCGGGATGATCGCGTTCGAGCTCAAGGGGGGGATCGAGGCCGGGCGCAGATTCATGAATGCCCTGCAACTGTTTGCGCGGGCGGTGAGCCTGGGCGATGCCGAGTCGCTGGCGCAGCATCCGGCGAGCATGACGCACTCAAGCTATACCGCGAAGGAGCGGGCCCATCACGGGATATCGGAGGGGCTGGTGCGCCTGTCGGTGGGGCTGGAGGACGTGGAGGACCTGCTAGCGGATGTCGAGCAGGCATTGCAGGCCTGCAGCTAGGTTGCCTGGGCCGACCTCTTCGCGGGTAAACCCGCTTACAGGTCAGGCGCAGTATTTGAAACCTGCGCCGCCCCTGTGGGAGCGGGTTCACCCGCGAAGAGCCCAGTGAATCCAGCCCATGAAAAAGGCCTCTTGCGAGGCCTTTGTCATTTTCTGCAGATCAGCGCTTGAGCCCGTAGCTCTCGTCGAGCATGCCCGGCGAGTTCGGTGCTTTCGGCGCGTAGTCGCGTGGCACTTCGGCGTCCTTCGGCGGGGTCAAACGGTCGCGTGGGCCTTGCGCTGCCTCGGAGTGCAGGGCTGCCAGCAAGCGTTGGCGAGTGACGTCGTCCAGGGCCAGGCTGTTGGCGCCTTCGGCCAGGTGGTCCTGCACGTCCTGATAGCTTTGGGTCAGTTTCTTGACCAGCACGGCAGTGCTGTTGAAATGAGTAACCACTTCGTTCTGATAGCTGTCGAAGCGCTTCTGGATATCATCCAGTTGACGCTGGGTGCTGCTCGGCGCGGCATTGGGCAGCAGGCGAGCGACGACGAACCCAACCACCACACCGATGACCAGGGCCAGGGTCGGCAACAACCAAACAAGGAGCGAGAGTTCCACGAGTCCTTCCTCTATAAACGGCTTTGCTTTACGTTAACGGCTCAGACCTGCGCTGTATACCGCGAGCGATCGCAAATCAGAACAGAATTCCTCATCTAGACGAATCGACCCCTCCCGAGGTCACGGAGTAGTGCCTTGCTTGTCCGCGAAACCCCCTTGTTCATCGATGGCCCCAGCGGCCAGCTGGAAGCCTTGTACCTGGACGTGGCCAATGCACGTGGCGCGGTGCTGATCTGCCACCCCAACCCGGTCCAGGGCGGCACCATGCTCAACAAGGTGGTCTCGACCTTGCAACGCACCGCCCGTGACGCCGGCTACGTGACCTTGCGGTTCAACTACCGTGGCGTCGGGCAGAGCGCAGGTACCCATGACATGGGCGCTGGCGAGGTGGCCGATGCCGAAGCCGCTGCGGCCTGGCTGCGCGAAAAGCATCTGGGCCTGCCGCTGGTGCTGATGGGCTTCTCGTTCGGTGGTTTTGTCGCCGCCAGCCTGGCCGGCCGCCTGGAGGCCATTGGAGTAGAGCTGCAGCAGCTGTTCATGATCGCCCCGGCGGTCATGCGCCTGACGGCGGATTTCCCGCTGCCGCAGCGCTGCCCGATCACCGTGGTGCAGCCGGACGCCGACGAAGTCGTCGCGCCGCAGCTGGTTTACGAATGGTCCGACAGCCTGTCGCGCCCCCATGAGCTGCTGAAAGTGGCAGAATGCGGACACTTCTTCCATGGCAAGCTGACCGATCTGAAGGATCTGCTGCTGCCGCGCCTTTCGAACTGAGCCAAGCCTGAATAAGCGAACACCCATGACCACGCGCATTCTCACCGGTATCACCACCACCGGCACTCCGCACCTGGGCAACTACGCCGGCGCCATCCGCCCGGCGATCCGTGCCAGCCAGCAGCCCGGTGTCGACTCGTTCTACTTCCTGGCCGACTACCACGCCCTGATCAAGTGCGACGACCCGCTGCGCATCCAGCGTTCGCGTCTGGAAATTGCCGCCACCTGGCTGGCCGGCGGTCTCGATCCGGACAAGGTGACCTTCTACCGCCAGTCCGATATCCCGGAAATCCCCGAGCTGACCTGGCTGCTGACCTGCGTCAGCGCCAAGGGCCTGCTCAACCGTGCACACGCCTACAAGGCCTCGGTGGACAAGAACCTGGAAAATGGCGAGGACCCGGATGCCGGCGTGACCATGGGCCTGTACAGCTACCCGGTGCTGATGGCTGCGGACATCCTGATGTTCAACGCCAACAAGGTGCCGGTCGGTCGTGACCAGATCCAGCACGTGGAAATGGCCCGCGACATCGGTCAGCGCTTCAACCACCTGTTCGGCCAGGGCAAGGACTTCTTCGCCCTGCCGGAAGCGGTGATCGAGGAGAGCGTGGCGACCCTGCCGGGCCTGGACGGGCGCAAGATGTCCAAGAGCTACGACAACACCATCCCGCTATTCACCAGCGCCAAGGAGATGAAAGACGCCATCTCGCGCATCGTCACCGACTCGCGTGCGCCTGGCGAGGCGAAAGACCCGGACAACGCTCACCTGTTCACCCTGTTCCAGGCCTTCTCGACGCCGGCGCAGTGCGCCGAGTTCCGTGAAGAGCTGCTGCAGGGCCTGGGCTGGGGCGAGGCCAAGCAGCGGCTGTTCCAGCTGCTGGACGGCCAGCTGGCCGAGAAGCGCGAGTACTACCACCAGCTGATCGCCCGCCCGGCGGACTTGGAAGACATCCTGCTGGCCGGCGCTGCCAAGGCTCGCAAGATCGCCACGCCATTCCTCGAGCAGCTGCGCGAGGCTGTTGGCCTGCGTTCGTTCCGTAGCAGCGTGCAGGCCAGCACCGAAGTGAAGAAGAAGGCCGCCAAGAGTGCGCGTTTCGTCAGCTTCCGCGATGAAGACGGCAGCTTCCGCTTCCGCCTGCTTGCCGCTGATGGCGAGCAACTGCTGCTGTCGCGCAGCTTCGCCGACGGCAAGAGCGCCGGCGCCGTGAGCAAGCAGCTGCAGCAAGGTGGCGAGGCGGATGTACGCGTCGAAGGCCTGGGTTTCGGTCTGTGGCTGAACGGTGAACAGGTTGCCGAGGGGCCGCAGTTCGACAGCGCCGAAGCCCGTGATTCGGCCATCGAAAGCCTGCGTGCAGCGCTTGCGCCACAACCGGACTGAGGCATTTCGCCTGTAGGAGCGGTTTTGCCCGCGAACACCGGCAAAGCCGGTGCCATCCAGCACTTAGTTGGTCTGGATGAGGCATATTGACGCAAGTCTGATTGCCATTAAGCGGGCCTGTCGCTACAGTGACGGCCCGTTTTTTGTTGCCTCGCTAACGAATCATGACGCCCCTAGAACGATATCAAGCAGATCTGAAACGTCCCGACTTCTTCCATGACGCGGCGCAGGAAACTGCGGTGCGTCACCTGCAGCGCCTGTACGATGACCTGGTACACGCGCAGAACAACAAGCCGGGTGTGTTCGGCAAGCTGTTCGGCAAGAAGGAGCAGACCCCGGTCAAGGGCCTGTACTTCTGGGGTGGGGTAGGGCGCGGCAAGACCTACCTGGTCGATACCTTCTTCGAGGCGCTGCCGTTCAAGCAGAAGATGCGCACGCACTTCCACCGCTTCATGAAGCGTGTGCACGAGGAGATGAAAACCCTCAAGGGCGAGAAGAACCCGCTGACCATCATTGCCAAGCGCTTCAGCGAAGAAGCCAAGGTCATCTGTTTCGACGAATTCTTCGTGTCGGACATTACCGACGCGATGATTCTCGGCACCCTGATGGAAGAGTTGTTCAAGAACGGCGTATCGCTGGTGGCTACCTCCAACATCGTGCCGGACGGCCTGTACAAGGACGGCCTGCAGCGCGCGCGTTTCCTGCCGGCCATCGCCATGATCAAGCAGTACACCGAGGTGGTGAACGTCGACAGCGGGGTCGACTACCGCCTGCGTCACCTGGAGCAGGCCGAGCTTTACCATTACCCGCTCGATGAAGCGGCTCACCAGAGCCTGCGCGCAAGCTTCAAGGCACTGACCCCCGAGTGCACCCAGGCGGTCCAGAACGACGTGCTGATGATCGAGAATCGCCCGATCAATGCCCTGCTTACCTGTGACGACGTGGCCTGGTTCGACTTCCGCGCCCTGTGCGACGGCCCCCGCAGCCAGAACGACTACATCGAACTGGGCAAGATCTTCCATGCCGTGCTGTTGAGCAACGTGGAGCAGATGGGTGTCACCACCGACGACATCGCCCGCCGCTTCATCAACATGGTGGACGAGTTCTACGACCGCAACGTCAAACTGATCATCTCGGCCGAGGTGGAGCTGAAGGACCTGTATACCGGTGGGCGCTTGGCCTTCGAGTTCCAGCGTACCCTGAGCCGTTTGCTGGAGATGCAGTCGCACGAGTTTCTGGCGCGGGCGCACAAGCCTTGAAATTACCGGGGCCGCTTTGCGGCCCTTTCGCGACACAAGGCCGCTCCTACAGGATTACGCGATTCCCTGTAGGAGCGGCCTTGTGTCGCGATGGGCTGCAGAGCAGCCCCATTGGCCTCAAGCCTCTTGCATGAACTGTTGCCGATACTGGTTCGGCGACAACTCGGTATGCTGGCGGAACAGCCGCGCAAAGAAACTGGCATCGTCATAGCCCACCTCATAACTGATGGTCTTGATGCTCTTGCGCGTGCTCGACAACAAGCCCTTGGCCGTCTCGATCCTCAACCGTTGCAGGTAGTGCAGCGGCTTGTCACCCGTAGCGCTCTGGAAACGCCGCATGAAATTGCGAATGCTCATGCCGTGGTTGCGAGCCACGTCCTCGAAGCGGAACTTGTCGGCGAAGTGTTCTTCCAGCCAGTGCTGTATCTGCAGGATGATCAGGTCCTGGTGCAGCTTCTGCCCGCCAAAGCCCATGCGTCCCGGGGTGTAGTTGCGCTGCACTTCGTAGAGGATGTCGCGGGACACGGCGCGGGCCACGTTGGCGCCGCAGAAGCGTTCGATCAGATAGATGTACAGGTCGCAGGCTGAAGTGGTCCCGCCGGCACAATAGAGGTTGTCTGCATCGGTCAGGTGCTTGTCCTGGTTCAGCCGGATCTTCGGGAAGCGTTCGGCAAAGCTGTTGAAGAAGCGCCAGTAGGTGGTCGCTTCCTTGCCATCGAGCAGGCCGGACTCGGCCAGCCAGAATACGCCACTGGCCTCGGCGCACAGCACCGAGCCGCGGGCATGCTGTTCACGCAGCCAAGGCAGTACCTGTGGATAACGTTGCAGCAGGTTGTCGAAGTCATCCCAGAAGGCCGGGAGGATGATCACGTCGGCGTCGTCTAGGCCGCCTTCGACCGGCAACTGCACATTGCTGAAGCTGTCCACGGGCTGGCCGTCCGGGCTCACCAGGCGAATCTCGAACATTGGCTGCAGTCCCAGGCCCAGTTGCTTGCTGTAGCGCAAGCTGGCGAGGTGGAAGAAATCCTTGGCCTGCATCAAGGTCGAAGCGAACACCTTGTCAATGGCCAGGATGCTGACGCGCCGCAGCGACGCGGAGGGTTGGGTAAACATCATTGTCATTGTTCTTATAGGGTAGAGTGGTCAATCACCGGCTGGATCGTCTTATTTTTTGGCGATTGTGTCTAGCCTGCTACACCGCGCTGGTTTCTTCGCGGGCTTGCCCGCTCCCACAGGTAACCCGCAGGCCTGAGGGGCAGGGAGCGGGCGAGCCCGCGAAGAAACCAGCACAGGGTCCGGCTCAAGGCGCCGGGTTCGGTTGCTCCTGGTGAATCGCCTCGATCGCCGCCAGCAGTTCATCACTCAGGCTCAGCTCGAGGCTGGCAAGGTTGCTGTCCAACTGCTCGAGGCTGGTCGCGCCAATGATGTTGCTGGTCACGAACGGCTGCCGGGTGACAAATGCCAGGGCCATCTGCGCCGGGTCCAGGCCGTGCTCGCGGGCCAGCTGCACATAGCGGCTGCAGGCCGCCACGGTCTGTGGGTTGGAATAGCGGGCAAAGCGGCTGAACAGGGTCAGGCGTGCGTTTTCCGGGCGTGCGCCGTTCTCGTATTTGCCGGAGAGCATGCCGAACGCCAGCGGCGAATAGGCCAGCAGGCCGCACTGCTCGCGGATGGCCACTTCCGCCAGGCCCACCTCGAAGCTGCGGTTGAGCAGGTTGTAAGGGTTCTGGATCGATACTGCTCGCGGCCAGCCGCGGCTTTCAGCCAGTAGCAGGAACTTCATGGTGCCCCACGGCGTTTCGTTGGACAGGCCGACGTGGCGGATCTTGCCTGCGCGCACCTGCTCGTCGAGTACTTCAAGGGTTTCTTCCAGCGGGGTGAAGTGGTCCTGTGGCAAATGCTGGTAGCCCAGCTTGCCAAAGAAGTTGGTGCTGCGCTCGGGCCAGTGCAGCTGGTACAGGTCGATGCGGTCGGTCTGCAGGCGCTTGAGACTCTCGTCCAGCGCGGCGACGATGTGCTGGCGGTTGTGCTTGAGCTGGCCGTCGCGGATGTGGCTGATGCCGTTGCCGGGGCCGGCGACCTTGCTGGCCAGCACCCAGTCATCGCGATCGCCATTGGCGCGGAACCAGTTGCCGATGATGCGCTCGGTGGCGGCGTAGGTTTCGGGGCGGGGCGGCACCGGGTACATCTCGGCGGTGTCGATGAAGTTGACCCCGGCGGCCTTGGCCCGGGCAATCTGCTCGAAGGCCTCGGCCTGAACGTTCTGCTCGCCCCAGGTCATGGTTCCAAGGCACAGGGCACTGACATTGAGGTCGGTACGGCCGAGCTGGCGGTATTCCATCGGATAGACACTCCTTGGCAAAGAAGCCCATCAAAGCAGGTTGAAATTTTTCGCGCAATCTGGATAATTCGGCACCTCTCCGTGTGGCGGAAGTGATGCACCACCACGCAGGAAGAACCCCGTCGAACATTGGCGTGCCTGACCCGAGCCCCCAAAAGCGTCAGCGTTCGGCTGCGCGCTTGCCCTTGGCAAGCTGTGCACTATCCAGTAAGATTCGCCGTCTATTTTTCGCTGGGCGGCCTCTGAGGCTTTAGAGAATGAAAACTTTTACTGCTAAACCGGAAACAGTAAAGCGCGAGTGGTTCGTAGTCGACGCCGCTGGCCAGACCCTGGGTCGTCTGGCTACCGAAATCGCTAGCCGTCTGCGTGGCAAACACAAGCCAGAATACACCCCTCACGTTGACACCGGCGACTACATCGTCGTTATCAACGCCGAGCAGGTTCGTGTGACTGGTGCCAAGTCTTCCGACAAGATGTACTACTCCCACTCCGGTTTCCCGGGCGGTATCAAGGAAATCAACTTCGAGAAGTTGATCGCCAAGGCCCCTGAGCGTGTTATCGAAACTGCGGTCAAAGGCATGCTGCCGAAGAACCCGCTGGGTCGCGACATGTACCGCAAGCTGAAAGTGTACGCGGGTGCTGCTCACCCACACACTGCTCAGCAGCCTCAAGAACTGAAGATCTAACGGGATAGTTCATTATGTCGGCGACTCAAAACTACGGCACTGGCCGTCGCAAGACCGCAACCGCTCGCGTATTCCTGCGTCCGGGTACTGGTAACATTTCCATCAACAACCGTTCTCTGGACGTGTTCTTCGGTCGCGAAACCGCTCGCATGGTTGTTCGTCAGCCGCTCGAGCTGACCGAAACCGTTGAGAAGTTCGACATCTACGTCACCGTTTCCGGTGGTGGTGTCAGCGGTCAAGCCGGTGCGATCCGTCACGGTATCACCCGCGCTCTGATGGAATACGACGAAACCCTGCGTGGCGCTCTGCGTCGTGCTGGCTACGTCACCCGCGACGCTCGTGAAGTCGAGCGTAAGAAAGTGGGTCTGCGTAAAGCGCGTAAGCGTCCTCAGTACTCCAAGCGTTAATACCGCTTCGGCAGTCGAAAAAAGCCCGGTTCTTTGGAACCGGGCTTTTTTTATGTCTTGAACTAACCTGTCAGCATGTCCGTGACGACTTGCCGCATAGACGCAGATCAAGCAAAGCGAGGGTTGTAGCCCGTTCCCCGGGTAATCACCTTGTCAGTGTGTGGATTTGTTTCTTACCATGGCGGCCAATTTTTAGTGCCACAGACATTACCTAAGTACAGGCCAGGTCCAACTGGTCAAGCAAGCTGATGGGAGAGGACTGAATGAGCAATGACGGCGTCAACGCAGGCCGGCGCCGCTTCCTCGTAGCCGCGACATCCGTAGTCGGGGCGGCGGGGGCAGTGGGGGCTGCGGTACCGTTCGTGGGGTCATGGTTTCCCAGTGCCAAGGCGAAAGCCGCGGGTGCACCGGTGAAGGTCAATATCGCCAAGGTCGAGGCCGGGCAGCAGATGGTGGCCGAGTGGCGCGGTCAGCCAGTGTTCATCGTGCGGCGAACGGACGAGATCCTCGGTAACCTGAAAAAGGTCGTAGGTGATCTGGCTGACCCCGAGTCCAAGGCCTCGGTGCAGCCCACCTACGTCGATCCGCAGGTTCGTTCGATCAAGCCGGAAATCCTCATCCTTGTTGGCCTGTGCACACACCTGGGCTGCTCGCCCACCTTCCGCCCGGAAGTCGCACCCGCCGACCTTGGCCCGAAATGGGTCGGTGGCTATTTCTGCCCGTGCCACGGTTCCCACTACGACCTGGCCGGCCGTGTCTACAAGTCGCAGCCGGCGCCACTCAACCTGCCCGTGCCACCGCACTCTTACGAGTCGGACGAGATCGTCGTCATCGGCGTTGACCAGGAGAACGCATGATGAGCAAGTTCATGGACTGGATTGATGCTCGCTTCCCCGCGACCAAGATGTGGGAAGACCACCTGAGCAAGTATTACGCACCCAAGAACTTCAACTTCCTGTACTTCTTCGGCTCGCTGGCGTTGCTGGTGCTGGTCAACCAGATCGTCACCGGTGTGTGGCTGACCATGAGCTTCACGCCCTCGGCAGAAGAGGCGTTCGCCTCGGTCGAGTACATCATGCGGGATGTGGAATACGGCTGGATCCTGCGCTACCTGCACTCCACCGGTGCATCGGCGTTCTTCATCGTCGTCTACCTGCACATGTTCCGCGGCCTGCTCTACGGTTCCTACCAGAAGCCGCGTGAACTGGTGTGGCTGTTCGGCATGCTGATCTACCTGGCGCTGATGGCCGAAGCCTTCATGGGCTACCTGCTGCCGTGGGGCCAGATGTCGTACTGGGGTGCCCAGGTGATCATCTCGCTGTTCGGTGCCATTCCGGTGATCGGTGGCGACCTCACCCAATGGATCCGTGGTGACTACCTGATCTCGGGTATCACTCTGAACCGCTTCTTCGCCCTGCACGTGGTTGCCTTGCCGATCGTGATTCTCGGCCTGGTGGTCCTGCACATCCTCGCCCTTCATGAAGTGGGTTCGAACAACCCCGATGGCGTCGACATCAAGAAGAAAAAGGACGAAAACGGTATCCCGCTGGACGGTATCCCGTTCCACCCGTACTACACCGTCAAGGATATTGTCGGCGTGGTGGTGTTCCTGTTCGTGTTCTGCGCCGTGGTGTTCTTCTTCCCGGAAATGGGCGGTTACTTCCTGGAGAAACCTAACTTCGAGCAGGCGAACGCCTTCAAGACCCCCGAGCACATTGCGCCTGTGTGGTACTTCACGCCGTTCTACGCGATCCTGCGTGCGGTGCCTGACAAGCTGATGGGCGTCATTGCCATGGGTGCGGCCATTGCCGTGTTGTTCGTCTTGCCCTGGCTCGACCGCAGCCCGGTCCGCTCCATGCGCTACAAGGGCTGGATCAGCAAGCTCTTCCTGCTGGTGTTCTGTGTGGCCTTCGTCATCCTCGGCATACTGGGCGTGCTGGCGCCGACACCTGGGCGTACCTTGCTGTCGCAGGTGTGCACGGTGTTGTACTTCGCCTACTTCCTGCTGATGCCGTTCTACACAAGGCTCGAGAAGACCAAACCGGTTCCGGAAAGGGTGACTGGCTGATGAAAAAGTTGATTGCAGTATTTTTGCTGGCAGTGATGCCTGCCTTTTCCTTCGCTGCCGAAACGGGCCTGGAGCTGGACAAGGTCGACATCGACCTGAGCGACAAGGCCGCCATGCAGGACGGTGCGCGTACCTTTGCCAACTATTGCATGGGTTGCCACAGTGCGAAGTTCCAGCGTTACGAGCGGGTTGCTGATGACCTGGGCATCCCCCACGAGCTGATGCTCGAGAAGCTGGTGTTCACCGGTGCCAAGATCGGTGACCACATGCAGATCGGCATGAAGCCCAGTGACGCCAAGACCTGGTTCGGCGCTGCACCGCCCGACCTGACCCTGGTGGCCCGAGTGCGTGGTACCGACTGGTTGTACACCTACCTGCGCAGCTTCTATGAGGACCCGTCGCGGCCTTATGGGGTGAACAACAAGGTGTTCCCGAACGTCGGCATGCCTAACGTGCTGGTCGGCTTGCAGGGTAACCAGGTGGTTGGCTGCAAGCAGGTGCAGACCGTAACCGATGGCAAGAAGCAATTCGACCCACTGACTGGTAGCCCGCTGACCCATGAAGCCTGCGACCAGCTGACCATTACGCCGAATTCCGGTACCCTGACGACCGAGCAGTTCGACGAGAAGGTCAAGAACCTGGTGACCTTCCTGGCCTATTCGGCCAACCCGGTCAAACTGGAAAGCCAGCGCATCGGTACCTACGTGTTGCTGTACCTGGCTTTCTTCTTCGTATTCGCCTATTTGCTCAAGCGTGAATACTGGAAGGACGTGCACTGATCACGCAGTAGTTTCTGGTTGTTGAACGCGCCCGTGGTGGCCTGGCAGATCTGCCAGGTCCCCACGGGCGCGTTTTCATTTACAGTTTTACAAGCATCCCGTGCGAGGAGGCGCTACATGGGCGTAACCAACAGGTTAGCCTGCTATTCCGACCCCGCTGATCACTATTCTCATCGGGTACGCCTCGTGCTCGCCGAGAAGGGTATCAGCGTGCAGGTCATCGATGTCGACCCCAGTCGCCTGCCGCCCAAGCTGGCCGAGGTGAACCCTTACGGCAGCGTGCCGACCCTGGTCGACCGTGACCTGGCGCTGTATGAATCGACCGTGGTGATGGAATACCTCGAGGAGCGTTATCCACATCCGCCGCTGATGCCGGTGTACCCGGTTGCGCGGGGGAACAGTCGCTTGCTGATGCACCGCATCCAGCGCGACTGGTGCTCCCTGGCCGATACCGTGCTCGATCCGCGCAGCAGCGAGGCTGACCGAGCCGAAGCGCGCAAGGCGTTGCGTGAGAGCCTGACCGGGGTCTCGCCGTTGTTCGGCGAGTTCGCCTGCTTCATGAGTGAGGAGCAAAGCCTGGTCGATTGTTGTCTACTGCCCATACTCTGGCGTCTGCCGGTGTTGGGCATCGAGTTGCCGCGGCAAGCCAAGCCGCTGCTGGAATACATGGAGCGGCAGTTTGCCCGCGAGCCTTTCCAGGCGAGCCTGTCCTCCGTAGAACGTGAAATGCGCAAGCTTTAAGGAGCCGTTGATGAACTCCAGTCGCCCCTATCTGGTTCGAGCACTGTACGAGTGGATCGTCGACAACGATTGCACGCCCCATATGCTGGTCAATGCCGAATTCCCGAAGGTCCAGGTGCCGGACGGTTTCGCCAGTGATGGCCAGATCGTGTTGAACATCTCGCCAAGTGCCGTGCGCAGCCTGCACATGGACAACGAGGCGGTCAGCTTCGAGGGCCGCTTCGGTGGCGTGGCCCACTCGCTGTACGTGCCGGTTGGCGCCATCCTGGGTATTTACGCCCGCGAGAATGGCCAAGGTATGGTCTTCGAGCTGGAGTCGTCCATGATGGATGACGATGAGCAGGAAGATGATGATGTGCAGCCGGATGACGATGGCCCGCCAGAGGGTGGTGGCCAGCCGCCACGCCCGACTGGTCGACCAAGTCTGAAAGTGGTCAAGTAATAAAAAAGGCGATCCAACCGGGTCGCCTTTTCTTTACTGCCAGCCCTGCTTACAGGTCGCTGATGGTGCGTACCTGGTTCTTGTTGATGCGGGTACGCTTGCCATCGAGTTGCTGGAACTCGTAGAAGCCGGCGTCACGGTCGAACTTCGGTACGTCGACGGCCTGGAATTCACGGCCATCGTTGAGGGTGATCAGGCTTGGTGTAGAGCAGCCGGCCAGGGTGGCGAAAGTGCCGAACAGCAGGGCAGGCAGCAGAAGCTTTTTCATGCGGTGTTTCCTGGTTTTTCTGAAGCGTGGGGCAGTGTTGTTGCTTGTGCTGGCCTTTTCGCGGGTAAACCCGCTCCCACAGGAATACAACAAGCCTCGAAAGCTGTGAGATTCGTGTGGGAGCGGGTTTACCCGCGAAGAGGCCGGTGCAGGTAATCAGTGAATCAGTCGATGTACTCGAACAGCTTGACGATCTTCTGCACGCCCGAAACGCCCTGTACCACGGCAGTGGCCGAGTTGGCCTCCTGTTGGGTCACCAGGCCAAGCAGGTAAACGATGCCGTTCTCGGTAATTACCTTGATGCGCGAGCTGGGCACGGCATTGTCGGTCAGCATCTGGGTCTTGATCTTGGTGGTCAGCCAGGCGTCGTTGTTGCGCGCCAGGATGGAGGAGGGCTGCATCACCTGCAGCTCGTTGTGCACTTTCTTGACGCGCTGTACCTGGCTGGCAGTCTGCTCGGCGAGGCTCTTGAGGTCGGCGCGCGGTGTTTGGCCGGCCAGCAGGACGATGCCGTTGTAGCTGCTGACAACGATGTGCGAACCTTTGTCCAGGTCAGGGCTGGCCTTGGCGATGTTGACCGAGGCCTTGGTTTCGATCAGCGAGTCGTCGATCTTGCTGCCGATGGTGCGCGTTCCGCGATCGTCCTCGATTGGCGAATTGCGGGTAGAGGTCAGCACCGAGCTGCAACCAGTGACGCTCAGGCATAGGGTCAGGGCCATAAGGCCGAGGCGCGTAGGGGTCATTCTTCACTCCCGAACAGTTGGCTGTCGATCAGATCACACAGGCAGTGGATCGCCAGCAGGTGGACTTCCTGGATACGCGCGGTAACCGTCGAAGGCACGCGGATTTCCACGTCTTCGGGCAGCAGCAGCGAAGCCATGCCGCCGCCATCGCGACCAGTCAATGCTACGACAATCATTTCGCGGTCATGTGCGGCCTGGATCGCCTGAATCACGTTGGCCGAATTGCCGCTGGTGGAGATCGCCAGCAGAACGTCACCGGGCTGGCCCAGCGCGCGGATCTGCTTGGAAAAGACTTCGTTGTAGCTGTAGTCGTTGGCGATCGAGGTCAGGGTCGAGCTGTCGGTGGTCAGCGCGATGGCCGGCAGGCTCGGGCGTTCGCGCTCGAAGCGATTGAGCAGCTCGGAGGAAAAGTGCTGGGCATCGCCGGCCGAGCCGCCGTTGCCACAGGCGAGCATCTTGCCCTCGTTGAGCAGCGCGTTGACCATGACCAGGCTGGCCTGCTCGATGTGCGGTGCCAGGATGTCCATTGCCTGTTGCTTGGTATCGATGCTGGCCTGGAATAGCCGGCGAATTCGGGATTGCATGTCCATCTGGTGACCTTAAGTGGGGCGGTGGCCTTTGCTACGCGCAACAACGACCAGCCCGCGAAACATAGAGCAAAAAAATCGGAATGGGTTCAGCATTCGAAGGCGTTTTTCAGCCATTGAAGCGGTCTGCCTGCATGGTGGCTGCCCTGCAGGGCGACTACGTCGAAGCGGCAGGGGTGGTTGCCCCAGTGGGGCTCCTTCTGCAGGAACAGGCTGGCGGCGAGCACCAACCGTTTCTGCTTGCGCCCGTCGATACTGCCGAGGGCGCCACCGAAGCCCGCGTGCAACCGGTAGCGGACTTCGACGAATACTACTGTATCGGCGTCGAGCATGACCAGATCAAGCTCACCGCCTTTGCATCGCCAGTTGCGCGCCAGCAGTTGCAGGCCTTGCCCTTGAAGGTACTCAAGGGCCTGGGTTTCCGCTGCCTGCCCGGCGCTGGTGGGCGACGCTGCTGCCATCAGCGGGCGGTATCAGGCAGGCGCTGGACCTGGCCGCGGACGAACTCGGCCCAAGGCAGCTGGCGCTCGACACGCTGGTTGGCGTTCATGCTCAGGCTGCCTGAAAGGCCCAGTACGCGGTTGTCCGGCAGTGCTTTCAGCTGGCCCAGGCGCGGCGCGAGGCTGTAGGCGTCGACGCCCATGGCATACAGGCGGCCAAGGCTGCCGGCCGCTTGCGGCCACTGCTGCACGACCTGCTGGCGCAGGCTGTTGCTGGTGTCCAGCAGCCACGGGGTTTCGCAGAAGCGGATACCGTTCATGTCGTTGTACTGGTTGACGTCACCACTGGCGCTGTACAGGTTCGAGGTGGCGTAGACCGGTACGTCACCGGCGTACTGGAAGTTCAGGGTCGGCTTGATCTGCTGGGCCTGTTGCGGGGTCGAGGCGAGGAAGATGAAGTCGATGTCCTGGCGGCGCGACGGCTGCGCGGCGATGCTGCCACCTACCGTGCTCTGCAGGCTCTTGGCGCGGCCTTCGCTCTGGCGCAGCTGGAACAGGTCGGCAATCTGCTGGGCCAGTGCGACGGGCTGGGCAATGCGCTCGGCGGCGAGCAGAGTGCCACCGTTGCCTTCCCAGTCCTGGCGGAAGGCGGCAAGCACGCGATCGCCCCATTCGCCGCTCGGTACCAGGGCAACTGCGCGGACCATGCCATCGGCGCGGGCGCGGCGGGCTACTTCACGGGCTTCGTCTTCGGCAGCCAGGCCGAACTGGAACAGCTGCGGTGGAGCCTTCTGGCCGGCGTCGGCGTAGTTCAGGGCCAGGGTGGTGATCGGCAGTTGTTGCTTGGCAGCCAGTTGCTTGACCAGCGGTTTTTCCAGCGGGCCGATGACCAGCTGTACGCCTGCGGCCTGGGCCTGGCGATAGAAGTCGTCGAGCGAGCCAATGCGAGAGCTGTCGAATACCTGCACGGCTGGCGCCTGCTGGCCGGCTTGTTGGGCCTGGAAGTGTGCAGCCATGAAGCCGTCACGCAGGGCGCGGGCAACACCAGCAAGCGGGCCTTCCTGAGGCAGCAGCAGTGCAATCTTGGTCAGCGGTTGGCTGGCCAGCTCCTTGAGCTTGGTCAGAGCCTGCGGCAGTTGCTGGGCGGCCGGGTGGTCCGGGTGCTGCTTGACCCAGGCGTCGATCGCCGCTTGCTGCTGCTCCAGGGTGCCGGCGCTTTTTACCGCGAAGGCCAGGCTGGTCCAGCCGGCAAGGGTCTGGTCGTTGCCTGGCTGCTGCAGTTGCTCTGCCGGCAGCGAGGCGACCAGTGCCCAGATGGCGTCATTGTTGGCGCTGGCGGCCTGACCGCTGAGCAGCGGGCCCAGCAGCACGCGCTGTTGCGCGGCGGCGAGGGCCTGGCCATCGGCTTCGAGGGCGGCCGCGTGCACGCTGTAGGTGCGCGCTTGCTGTTCTTCCGGCAGTTCGGCGACGCGCTGCAGGCTGGGGTGGGCCAGGGCGGCCAGGGCAGCCTTGGGCTGGTTGCGGCTCATGGCCAGCTCGGCACCGAGGGTGCTGGCGAACACTTGCTGGGCCGGCTTGAGCGTGTCCAGCGGCACCTGCTCGAGGATGCGTGCGGCGCGTGGGAAGTCCTTCTGCCTGTAGGCCAGGTCGGCTGCGCTCAGGCGCAGCAGCGCGGCGTCTTCCGCGGACTTGCTGGAAGCAGCCTTTTCGAGCAGTTGCTCGATGCTGGCGTCCGGGGTGCGTGGCAGTTCGCCCAGGCTGGATGAGGGCGAGCTGGCGCAGGCTGCCAGCAAGGCAGCAAGGCAGAGGGCTGTGAACAGCCGCAGGCAAGCGATCATGTAAAGGTCCTGTTACTCGATCAAGGTGGCCGGCAATTGTACCCAAGCGCTGGCCGGGGCGCGATGTTGCCGTGTCGATCCTTCACTATAGGAGGCCTGCCATCGGTCGTCGGCGAAGTTCTTTGCGCCCTGTTGCAGGCGCTCGGGCTACAATGGCGCCTTTGATCCGAACGACAGGTGTGCGCAGTGACTGATGTGGCAGGGGCTTCGAAATCCACGGTGGGGACGCTGTATGTGGTCGCAACCCCTATCGGCAACCTCGACGACATGAGTGCCCGGGCGCTGAAGGTGCTGGCGGACGTGGCCCTGATCGCGGCGGAAGATACCCGTCATTCGATCCGTCTGCTGCAGCACTTCGGCATCGACACGCCGCTGGCGGCATGCCATGAGCACAACGAGCGTGACGAGGGCGGGCGTTTTCTCACCAAGCTGCTGGCGGGCGAGAACGTTGCGTTGGTTTCCGATGCCGGCACGCCGCTGATTTCCGATCCGGGTTACCACCTGGTGCGCCAGGCGCGTGCTGCGGGGGTAAATGTGGTGCCGGTGCCGGGCGCCTGCGCTCTGATCGCCGCGCTGTCGGCAGCCGGCCTGCCGTCGGACCGCTTCATCTTCGAAGGCTTCCTGCCGGCCAAGGCGGCGGGACGGCGAGCGCGCCTGGAGCAGGTAAAGGAAGAGCCGCGCACGCTGATCTTCTACGAGGCCCCGCACCGTATCCTGGAATGCCTTGAAGACATGGAGGCGGTATTCGGTGGCGAGCGCCCGGCGCTATTGGCGCGTGAACTGACCAAGACCTTCGAGACCCTCAAGGGCCTGCCCCTGGCCGAGCTTCGCGCGTTCGTTGCTGGTGACAGCAACCAGCAGCGCGGTGAGTGCGTGGTACTGGTCGGTGGCTGGAGTGCGCCGGAGGGCGAACAGGCGGTCAGTGCCGAGGCGCAACGGGTGCTCGACCTGCTGCTGGCCGAGCTGCCACTCAAGCGGGCGGCGGCGCTGGCTGCGGAAATTACCGGGGTGCGCAAGAACCTGCTGTATCAACTTGCACTGGAAAAGCAGAAAGCCGAATAGTGGCATATTGATATAAATGCCGGTATTGCTTGTTCTTGGGCGCGCGTGCCGTTAATCTTGGCGGCGGAGAGTCGATCGGACAGTCGCTGCCTGCTTTTGTTCCGCAACAGCAGGGGGAGGAAAGTCCGGGCTCCATAGGGCAGAGTGCCAGGTAACGCCTGGGAGGCGCGAGCCTACGGAAAGTGCCACAGAAAATAACCGCCTAAGCACTTCGGTGCCGGTAAGGGTGAAAAGGTGCGGTAAGAGCGCACCGCACGGCTGGCAACAGTTCGTGGCTAGGTAAACCCCACTCGGAGCAAGACCAAATAGGGTTCCATCAGGCGTGGCCCGCGTCGGAACCGGGTAGGTTGCTAGAGGCGTCCAGTGATGGCCGTCGTAGAGGAATGACTGTCCTCGACAAAACCCGGCTTACAGATCGACTCTCCACCTTTCCCTCCCTGCTTTATTCGATAGCAGATGTCCTCTGGTAATACCGAAAAAATCTTACTCTTAATAATTCACTTTAACTTCGAACTCCATTCGCCTGCGTGGGTTTGATTTTTCTCGTGTTTTTTTCTGCTCGGTAGTCCTTCCGCATTCCTTTATTGCGCTAAATCTCGGTCCTGTAAGGCTTTTCCTTCCGAACGTGCCTTGACGGTGCTGCGGGCGGATTCCTATAGTGTGCGCAAGTGGCAGAAAGTGGGATGAAGTGGGTTTTCTGACACAAAAAAGCTAACATTGTGGGGAATCGCAGCCGTGTTCCGCGGAGCCAACGCCGTCAGCCTCGATGCCAAGGGCCGTCTCGCCATGCCGAGCCGGTACCGTGACGAGCTCGATTCGCGTTGCAATGGTCAGCTGATCGTGACCATCGACGCCGTTGACCCCTGCTTGTGTGTTTATCCCCTCGATGAGTGGGAACAGATAGAAGCCAAGTTGCGTGCCTTGCCATCGTTGCGTGAGGAAAACCGCCGCCTTCAGCGTTTGCTGATCGGTAACGCGGTTGACCTGGAGCTCGATGGCAGTGGGCGTTTCCTGGTGCCGCCCCGTCTGCGTGAGTACGCCAAGCTCGACAAGAAGGCGATGCTGGTGGGGCAACTGAACAAATTCCAGCTGTGGGATGAAGATGCCTGGAACGCGGTTTCGGCAGCAGACCTTGCAGCTATTCAACAACCGGGCGCCATGCCCGACGAATTGCGTGACCTGATCCTGTGACCATAGATAGCGGCTTCAACCACATTACCGTCCTGCTCGACGAAGCTGTCGAGGCATTGGCCCTGCGCGCCGACGGTTGCTATCTGGACGGCACCTTTGGCCGTGGCGGGCACAGCCGGCTGATTCTCAGCAAGCTCGGGCCGCAAGGGCGGCTGCTGGGTTTCGACAAAGATCCACAGGCGATTGCCACGGGGCAAGCGCTGGCGGCCGAAGACGGCCGCTTTGTCATTGTGCAGCGCAGCTTTGCCGAGCTGGGGGCGGAAGTGGCCGAGCGTGGCCTGGATGGCAAGGTCAGCGGCGTATTGCTGGACCTGGGCGTTTCCTCGCCGCAGCTGGATGACCCCGAGCGGGGCTTCAGCTTCCTCAATGATGGCCCGCTCGACATGCGCATGAACCCGGACCAGGGCATCAGCGCCGCCGAGTTCATCGCCACTGCACCTGAAGAAGAAATAGCCCGTGTGTTCAAGGAGTACGGCGAAGAGCGTTTCGCCAAGCGCATGGCTCGCGCCGTGGTGCAGCGCCGCGAACAGCAACCGTTCACCCGCACCGGCGACCTCGCCGAGGTGCTGAAGGTGGCCAACCCGGCCTGGGAGAAGGGCAAGAACCCGGCGACCCGCGCCTTCCAGGGCCTGCGCATTCACGTCAACAACGAACTGGGTGATCTCGAGGCAGGCCTGGAGGCCGCGATCGATGCGCTGGAAGTGGGCGGCCGCCTGGCAGTGATCAGCTTCCATTCGCTGGAAGACCGCATCGTCAAGCTGTTCATGCGCAAGCTGGCCAAGGGCGAGGCTGACAACCTGCCGCGCAACCTGCCGGTACAGCACAAGGTCTTCGAGCCGAAAATCAAGCTCATCGGCAAGGCTCAGTTCGCTTCCGACGCCGAGCTCAAGGCCAACCCGCGGGCGCGCAGCGCCGTTATGCGGGTGGCGGAGAAGCTGCGGTGAGCAGGCTGTTTGCCAAACCTTTGCCAGGCGGAAGCTTCCTGATGCTTCTGCTGTTCGTTGCCGTGCTGGTTTCGGCCATCGCCGTGTCCTACAGCGCGCACTGGAACCGTCAGTTGCTCAACACGCTGTACGGCGAATTGAACGAACGTGACAAGGCCCAGGCCGAATGGGGCCGGCTGATTCTCGAACAAAGCACCTGGACCGCCGCCAGTCGCATCGAGAACCTGGCTTCCGAGCAACTGAAGATGCGCGTACCTTCGGCTGACGAAGTGCGGATGGTGGCGCCATGATGAAGCTCGAAGGCGCACTCTACCCCTGGCGCTTCCGCGTGGTGATCGGCTTGCTGGCGCTGATGGTCGGTGCCATCTGCTGGCGCATCATCGACCTGCAGGTAGTCGACCGTGACTTCCTCAAGGGGCAGGGCGATGCGCGCAGCCTGCGTCACATCCCTATCCCGGCTCACCGCGGCCTGATCACCGACCGTAACGGTGAACCGTTGGCGGTCAGTACCCCGGTCACCACCCTGTGGGCCAACCCCAAGGAAATGCAGGCCTCCAAGGACCGCTGGCCGCAGCTGGCAGCAGCACTGGGGCAGAACCCGCAGCAGCTGACCGAGCGCCTGACCCAGCAGGCCAGCAAAGAGTTCATCTACCTGGTCCGCGGCCTGACCCCGGAGCAGGGCCAGCATGTGCTCGACCTGAAAGTGCCGGGCGTGTATGGCCTGGAAGAATTCCGCCGCTTCTACCCGGCCGGTGATGTCACCGCGCACATGGTCGGCTTCACCGACCTCGACGACCACGGTCGCGAAGGGGTGGAGCTGGCCTATGACGAATGGCTGGCTGGCGTACCCGGCAAGCGGCAGGTGATCAAGGACCGGCGCGGCCGGCTGATCAAGGACATCCAGGTAACCAAGAACGCCAAGGCCGGGAAGACCTTGGCGTTGTCGATAGACCTGCGCCTGCAGTACCTGGCCACCCGCGAGCTGCGCAACGCCATTGCCGAACAGGACGCCAAGGCCGGCAGCCTGGTGATCATGGACGTCAAGACCGGTGAGGTCCTGGCCATGGTCAACCAGCCGACCTACAACCCCAACAACCGCCGCAGCATGTTCCCGGCCGCCATGCGTAACCGCGCGATCATCGACGTGTTCGAGCCGGGCTCCACGGTCAAGCCGATCTCCATGAGCGCGGCGCTGCAAAGTGGTCGCTGGAAGCCGACCGACAAGGTCGAGGTGTACCCGGGCAGCCTGCAAATTGGTCGCTACACCATCAAGGACGTGTCCAAGAGCGAAGGCCCGATCCTCGACCTGACCGGTATCCTGATCAACTCCAGTAACGTCGGCATGAGCAAGATCGCCTTCGACATCGGCGGCGAGGCCATCTACCGGGTCATGTCCCAGGTCGGCCTGGGCCAGTACACCGGCCTTGGCTTCCCCGGCGAGCGCGTCGGCAACCTGCCCAACCATCGCGAGTGGCGCAAGGCCGAGACTGCGACCCTGTCTTATGGCTATGGCGTGTCGGTGACCGCTCTGCAGCTGGTGCATGCATACGCGGCGCTGGCCAACGACGGCAAGATGGTGCCGCTGTCGATCCTCAAGGTCGACAAGGCCCCGGAAGCGGTGCAGGCCATTCCGAAGGAAACCGCCGAAACCATTCAGGGCATGCTGCAACAGGTGATCGAAGCACCGCGCGGCGTGTTCCGCGCCCAGGTGCCGTTCTACCACGTGGCCGGCAAGTCCGGTACCGCGCGTAAAGCCACCGTGGGCTCCAAGGGCTACACCGAAAACGCCTACCGCTCGCTGTTCGCCGGCTTCGGGCCGATGAGCGACCCGCGCTACGCCATCGTCGTGGTGATCGATGAGCCTGGCAAGGGCGGTTACTTCGGTGGCTTGGTTTCGGCACCGGTATTCAGCAAGGTCATGTCCGGCACCCTGCGCCTGATGAACGTTCCGCCAGACAACCTGCCGACACCGGCACCCGTCGAACAATCGCAAGTCAATGCAGCTGCAACCGCCAAGGGAGGGCGTGGATGATGACAATGCCATTGAGCAAGCTTTTCGCTCACGCCAGCCGTGACCCGTTGATCCGTGAACTGACGCTGGACAGCCGCAATGTGCGCCCGGGTGATCTGTTCCTGGCTGTTCCGGGTGCCAAGGTCGATGGCCGCGAGCATATCGCCGATGCCCTGGCGCGTGGCGCTGCCGCCGTAGCCTATGAAGAGCAGGGCGCGAGCGTCCTGCCAATCACCGATGTGCCGCTCATCCCGGTCAAGGGCCTGATCGCCCAGCTTTCGGATATCGCAGGTCGCTTCTATGGCGAACCAAGCCGCCAGCTGAATCTGGTGGGCGTTACCGGTACCAACGGCAAGACCAGCGTCACCCAGCTGGTGGCTCAGGCGCTGGATTTGCTTGGCCAGCGTTGTGGCCTGATCGGCACCTTGGGTACCGGCTTCTATGGTGAGCTGCAGAGTGGCCGCCTGACCACGCCCGACCCGATCGCCGTACAGTCGACCCTCAATGACCTCAAGAAAGGTGGCGCCAAAGCCGTGGCCATGGAGGTTTCCTCCCACGCACTGGAGCAGGGCCGGGTCGCCGCTCTGGAATTCGACATTGCGGTCATGACCAACCTGTCCCGCGACCACCTGGACTACCACGGCAGCATGGAGGCCTATGAGGCCGCCAAGGCCAAGCTGTTCGCCTGGCCGAGCCTGCGTTGCCAGGTGGTCAACCTGGATGACGATTTCGGCCGTCGCCTGGCCGCCGATTTTGCCCGCCGCCCGAGTGTCGACCATATCGAAACCCGGTTGCTCAGCTACAGCCTGGAGAACCCGGAGGCCTCGCTGTACTGCCGTGAAGCCGTGTTCAATGACGATGGCGTGTGCGCCACCCTGGTCACCGCCCAGGGCGAACGTACCCTGCGCAGCCAGTTGCTGGGCCGCTTCAACCTGAGCAACATGCTCGCCGCCGTGGCGACTCTGTTGGCGCTGGACTATGCGCTGGACGAAATCCTCGAGGTCACCCGGAAACTGCAGGGGCCTATCGGCCGTATGCAGCGCCTGGGTGGGGGCGACAAGCCGTTGGTGGTGGTCGACTATGCGCACACCCCGGACGCCCTGGAGAAAGTGCTCGAAGCCCTGCGCCCGCATGCGCACGGCAAGCTGCTGTGCCTCTTCGGCTGCGGCGGCGACCGAGACCGCGGCAAGCGCCCGCTGATGGCTGAAGTGGCCGAGCGCCTGGCCGACCGCGTGCTGGTAACAGACGACAACCCGCGTACTGAAGACCCGCTGCGCATCTTTGACGACATCCGCCCGGGTTTCACCAAGCCTGTCGAAGTCGAGTTCGTTGCCGGTCGTGGCGAAGCCATCGCGCACCTGATCGCCACCGCCGCTGCCGACGATGTGATCGTGCTGGCCGGCAAGGGGCACGAGGATTACCAGGAGATCAATGGCGAGCGCCATGATTTCTCCGATTTGACCGAGGCCGAAAAGGCACTTGCAGCCTGGGAGGCTCCACATGCTTAAGCCGATGTCACTCAGCCAGCTGACCACAGCACTGAGTGGTCAACAAATCGGTGCTGACGCCACCTTCACCGGCGTCAGCATCGACAGCCGCAGTGTTGGCGCCGGGCAATTGTTCGTCGCCCTGGCTGGCCCGCGCTTCGATGGCCACGACTACCTGGCCGATGTGAAGGCCAAGGGCGCTGTCGCTGCCCTGGTCGAGCGTGAAGTGGCCGATGTCGACCTGCCGCAGCTGCTGGTCGCCGATTGCCGCCTGGCCCTCGGCCAGCTTGGCGCGCTGAACCGTGCTGCCTTCGACAAGCCGGTGGTGGCCATCACCGGTTCCAGCGGCAAGACCACGGTCAAGGAGATGCTCGCCAGCATCCTGCGCACCCGTGGCCTGGTGCACGCCACCCGCGGCAACCTGAACAACGACCTCGGCGCGCCGCTGACCCTGCTGGAGATCGCCCCCGAGCACAGCGCCGCGGTGATCGAGCTGGGCGCCTCGCGCATTGGCGAGATCCGCTACACCGTCGGCCTGACCCGGCCCCAGGTGGTCATCATCAACAACGCCGGCACCGCCCACGTTGGCGAGTTCGGCGGCCCGGAAAAGATCGTCGAAGCCAAGGGCGAGATTCTCGAAGGCCTGGGCGAGGGCGGTATCGCCATCCTCAACCTGGACGACAAGGCCTTTGATATATGGAAGGCACGTGCCGGCGCGCACAAGGTCTTCAGCTTTGCCCGCAACAATCCAAAGGCCGATTTCCATGCCTCTGACATCGGCCGCGATGCCCGTGGTTGCCCGTCGTTCAAGCTGCATGGCGCTGGCGACACGGTAGACGTGCAACTCAATGTGCTCGGTGAGCACAACGTCAGCAATGCCCTGGCCGCCGCTGCCGCTGCCCATGCCGTTGGTCTGAGCCTGAGCGGCATCGCCGCAGGCCTGGCTGCCGTGCAACCGGTCAAGGGCCGTACCGTGGCGCAGATTGCGCCGAACGGCGTGCGGGTGATCGACGACAGTTACAACGCAAATCCCACCTCCATGTGCGCGGCCATTGATATACTCGCCGGCTTTTCCGGGCGCACCGTCTTGGTGCTTGGGGATATCGGCGAACTGGGGCAATGGGCGGAAGAAGGCCACCGTCAGGTGGGTGACTACGCGCGTGGCAAGGTCGACGCCCTGTACGCAGTGGGTTCCAACATGACACACGCGGTCAAGGCGTTCGGAGCCAATGGCCGCCATTTCGCTACTCAAGCTGAGCTGATCGACGCGGTTGGCGCCGAGAATGCCAGCGACACCACTATCTTGATCAAGGGCTCGCGCAGCGCTGCGATGGAAAACGTCGTGGCGGCATTGTGCGGTGCCAGCGGGGAGAAACATTAATGCTGCTGCTGTTGGCCGAGTATCTGCAACAGTTCCACAAAGGCTTCGCGGTCTTCCAGTACCTGTCCCTGCGCGGGATTCTGGGTGTGCTGACCGCGTTGTCCCTGGCGCTGTGGCTGGGGCCGTGGATGATCCGTACCCTGCAAATCCGCCAGATCGGCCAGGCCGTGCGTAACGACGGCCCGCAATCGCACTTGTCCAAGTCCGGCACCCCGACCATGGGTGGGGCGCTGATCCTGTCCGCCATCGCCGTCAGCACGCTGCTATGGGCCGACCTGACCAACCGCTACGTGTGGGTGGTGCTGATCGTTACCCTGGCATTCGGTGCCATCGGCTGGGTCGACGACTACCGCAAGGTGATCGAAAAGAGCTCGCGTGGCCTGCCAAGCCGCTGGAAGTACTTCTGGCAGTCGGTGTTCGGCCTGGCTGCAGCCATCTTCCTTTACAAGACCGCGCCGACCAGCGTCGAAACCACGCTGATCCTGCCGTTCATCAAGGATGTCACCATTCCGCTGGGCATCGGCTTCGTCGTGCTGACCTACTTCGTCATTGTCGGTTCGAGCAACGCGGTCAACCTCACTGACGGCCTCGACGGCCTGGCGATCATGCCGACGGTGATGGTCGGCGGCGCTCTGGGCATCTTCTGCTACCTGTCGGGCAACGTTAAGTTCGCCGAATACCTGCTGATCCCCTATGTGCCGGGCTCGGGCGAGCTGATCGTGTTCTGCGGCGCGCTGATCGGTGCCGGCCTGGGCTTCCTGTGGTTCAACACCTACCCAGCGCAGGTATTCATGGGTGACGTCGGTGCGCTGGCGCTGGGCGCTGCGCTGGGCACCATCGCCGTGATCGTCCGCCAGGAAATCGTGCTGTTCATCATGGGCGGCGTGTTCGTCATGGAAACCCTGTCGGTGGTGATCCAGGTTGCCTCCTTCAAGCTGACCGGCAAGCGCGTGTTCCGCATGGCGCCGATCCACCACCACTTTGAACTCAAGGGCTGGCCAGAGCCACGGGTGATCGTCCGCTTCTGGATCATCACCGTGATCCTGGTGCTGATCGGCCTTGCAACCCTGAAACTGAGGTAGATGAGCGTGTCCTTGATCGCTTCCGACCAATTCCGCATCGTTGTCGGCCTCGGCAAGAGCGGCATGTCCCTGGTTCGCTTCCTGGCGAGCCGGGGCATTGCCTTTGCGGTCGCCGACACCCGCGAGCAACCGCCGGAACTGGACACCCTGCGCCGTGATTACCCGCAGGTGGAAGTGCGCTGTGGTGAACTGGACGTGGACTTCCTGTGCCGCGCCAACGAGCTGTACGTCAGCCCCGGCCTGGCCCTTGCCACCCCGGCCTTGCAGCAGGCGGCCGCGCGTGGGGTGAAGCTGTCCGGTGACATCGAACTGTTCGCCCGCCACGCCAAGGCTCCGATCATTGCCATCAGCGGCTCCAACGCCAAGAGCACCGTCACTACCCTGGTCGGCGAAATGGCCGCCAAGGCGGGCAAGCGCGTGGCGGTGGGCGGCAACCTCGGTACCCCGGCGCTGGACCTGCTGGCCGATGACGTCGAGCTGTACGTGCTGGAACTGTCCAGCTTCCAGCTGGAAACCACCGACCAGCTCAACGCCGAAGTGGCCACCGTGCTGAACATCAGCGAAGACCACATGGACCGCTACAGCGGCCTGCCGGCCTACCACCTGGCCAAGCACCGGATCTTCCGTGGTGCCCGTCAGGTCGTGGTCAACCGCCAGGACGCCCTGAGCCGACCGCTGCCGGTGGAAGGCCGCCCATGCTGGACCTTCGGTCTCAACCAACCGGATTTCAAGGCCTTCGGCCTGCGTGAAGTGGACGGCGAAAAATACCTGGCGTTCGAGTTCCAGGCGCTGATGCCGGCACGTGAGCTGAAGATTCGTGGCGCCCACAATCAGAGCAACGCCCTGGCGGCTCTGGCTCTGGGGCACGCTGCCGGCCTGCCGTTCGAACCAATGCTCGAGGCACTGCGCGAGTTCGGCGGCCTGGCCCACCGTTGCCAGTGGGTGCGCGAGCGCAACGGCGTGAACTGGTACGACGATTCCAAGGCCACCAACGTCGGTGCTGCCCTGGCCGCGATCGAAGGCCTGGGTTCCGACATCGAAGGCAAACTGGTGCTGATCGCCGGTGGCGACGGCAAGGGCGCCGACTTCGCCGCGTTGCGCGAGCCGGTCAAGCGCTTCTGCCGCGCCGTGGTGCTGCTTGGCCGTGATGCCGAGCGCCTGGCCGAAGCCCTGGGTGATGGCGTGCAACTGGTCCGCGTTAAGTCTCTTGACGAGGCTGTAAAGCAATGCGCCGAACTGTCCCGGGCGGGTGATGCCGTGCTGCTGTCGCCGGCGTGCGCCAGCCTCGACATGTTCAAGAACTTCGAAGAGCGCGGGCGCCTGTTCGCCCAGGCAGCGGGAGGCCTTGCATGATCTTTGGCATCCTCAAGCCCTATCCGTCGCCGCTGATCAGCGGCCGTGGCATCGACCTGGACTTCGCGATGCTCGCCGGCTGCCTGGCTTTGCTGGGCCTGGGCCTGGTGATGATCACCTCGGCGTCCTCGGAAGTGGCTGCGGTGCAGTCTGGCAACCCGCTTTACCACATGTTCCGCCACTTGGTGTACGTGTTCCTCGGCCTGGTCGCCTGTGGCGCCACCATGATGGTGCCGATCGCCACCTGGCAGCGCATGGGCTTCCTGATGCTGCTGGGAGCCTTCGGCCTGCTGGTGCTGGTGCTGGTGCCGGGTATCGGCCGCGAAGTGAACGGTTCCATGCGCTGGATCGGCTTCAGCTTCTTCAACGTGCAGCCTTCGGAAATTGCCAAGGTGTTCGTGGTCATCTACCTGGCTGGCTACCTGGTGCGCCGGCAGACCGAGGTGCGCGAAACCTGGATGGGCTTCTTCAAACCGTTCATCGTGCTGCTGCCCATGGCTGCCCTGCTGCTGATGGAGCCGGACTTCGGTGCCACCGTGGTGATGATGGGCGCGGCGGCGGCCATGCTGTTCCTCGGCGGGGTGGGGCTGTTCCGCTTCAGCCTGATGGTGGTATTGGCGGTGGTCGCGGTGTTCGTCCTGGTACAGGCGCAGCCTTACCGGATGGCGCGCCTGATTACCTTTACCGACCCGTGGTCCGACCAGTTCGGCTCGGGCTACCAGCTGACCCAGGCGCTGATTGCCTTCGGCCGTGGCGAGTGGCTGGGCGTTGGCCTGGGCAACAGCGTGCAGAAGCAGTTCTACCTGCCTGAAGCGCACACCGACTTCGTGTTCTCGGTACTGGCCGAAGAACTCGGTGTGGTCGGCTCGCTGCTGACTATCGCGCTGTTCGTATTCGTGACTGTGCGTGCCCTGTATATCGGCCTGTGGGCGGAAAAAGCCAAACAGTTCTTTGCCGCTTATGTTGCGTTCGGCCTTGCCTTCCTGTGGATCGGCCAGTTCCTGATCAACATCGGTGTGAACGTCGGCCTGCTGCCGACCAAGGGCCTGACCCTGCCGTTCCTCAGCTACGGGGGCAGCTCGCTGGTGATCTGCTGTGCCTGCGTGGGCCTGTTGCTGCGTATCGAGTGGGAAAGCCGTACGCACCTGGGCAGTGAGGAGCACGAATTCAGCGAAAGCGATTTTGCCGAGGAGACCAATCATGGCCGCTGACGGCAGGAACGTACTGATCATGGCGGGCGGCACCGGGGGCCACGTATTCCCGGCCCTGGCCTGCGCCCGTGAATTCCAGGCGCGCGGTTACAGCGTGCACTGGCTGGGCACCCCGCGTGGCATCGAGAACGAACTGGTGCCCCAGGCCGGCCTGCCGTTGCATCTGATCCAGGTCAGTGGCCTTCGCGGCAAGGGCAAGCTGTCGTTGCTCAAGGCGCCGTTGACCCTGATCAAGGCCGTGCTGCAGGCGCGGCGTATCGTGCGTGAGCTCAAGCCGGTATGCGTGGTCGGCTTCGGTGGCTATGTGACCGGCCCAGGTGGCGTGGCCGCACGCCTGTGCGGCGTACCGCTGGTGATCCACGAGCAGAACGCCCGCGCCGGTACTACCAACCGCCTGCTGCTGCCGCTGGCTGCCCGCGTGTGCGAAGCCTTCCCGGCCACCTTCGCCGCCAGCGACAAACTGCGCACCACCGGCAATCCTGTGCGCCCGGAGCTGTTCATGGATGCCCTGCGCGCGCCGCTGGCCGAGCGCCGTGCGCGCCTGCTGGTGATGGGCGGCAGCCTGGGGGCGGAACCATTGAACAAATTGTTGCCTAAGGCCCTGTCCGAAGTGCCCCCCGCGCTGCGGCCAGAGGTATTCCACCAGGCCGGCAAGCAACACGCGCCGGCCACCGCCGAGCGTTATCGCGAGGCGGGCGTCGAGGCTCAGGTAGAGCCCTTCATCAAGGACATGGCCCAAGCCTATGGCTGGGCCGACATTGTGGTGTGCCGGGCCGGCGCCCTGACCGTCAGCGAGCTGGCGGCAGCGGGCCTGCCTTCGATGCTGGTGCCATTGCCCCACGCGATCGACGACCACCAGACCCACAACGCCCAATATCTGGCCCGGGAAGGCGCTGCCTTCCTGATGCCACAAGCGACAACTGGCGCAGCGCAGCTCGCTGAACGCCTGAACGAGGTGCTGATGCAACCCGAGAAACTCAACGTCATGGCAGGCACCGCACGGCGCCTGGCCAAACCTGCCGCAACCAGCACCGTGGTCGATATCTGCCTGGAGGTGGCCCATGGTTGAAAGCCAGAAAGCCATGCCCCAGCCAAAGATGGGCCGTATCCGCCGTATCCACTTCGTCGGTATCGGCGGCGTGGGCATGTGCGGCATTGCCGAAGTGTTGCTGAACCTGGGCTATGAAGTGTCCGGTTCCGACCTGAAGGCTTCGCCGGTCACCGAGCGTCTGGAGTCGTTCGGCGCCGAGATTTTCGTCGGCCACCGCGCCGAGAACGCCGCCACTGCCGATGTGCTGGTGGTTTCCAGCGCCATCAACCCAGCCAACCCGGAAGTCGCCACCGCCCTCGAGCGGCGCATTCCGGTGGTGCCGCGCGCCGAGATGCTCGCCGAGCTGATGCGCTATCGCCATGGCGTGGCCGTTGCCGGCACCCACGGCAAGACCACCACCACCAGCCTGCTGGCCTCGGTGTTCGCCGCTGGCGGCCTGGACCCGACCTTCGTCATCGGTGGCCGCCTGACCGCTGCCGGCACCAATGCCCAGCTGGGTACCAGCCGCTACCTGATTGCCGAAGCGGACGAGAGCGATGCCAGCTTCCTGCACCTGCAACCGATGGTAGCCGTGGTCACCAACATCGACGCCGACCACATGGCGACCTACGAAGGTGACTTCAACAAACTGAAGAAAACCTTCGTCGAGTTCCTGCACAACCTGCCGTTCTACGGCCTGGCCGTGATGTGCCTGGACGACCCGGTGGTGCGCGAGATCCTGCCACAGGTCAAGCGCCCGACCGTGACCTATGGCTTCAGCGACGAGGCCGACATCCGCGCCATCAACGTGCGCCAGATGGGCATGCAGACCCACTTCACCGTGCTGCGTCGCGACCGCGAGCCGCTGGAGGTGTCGGTGAACATGCCCGGTAACCACAACGTGCTCAACGCCTTGGCCACCATCGCCATCGCCACCGACGAAGGCATCACCGACGAAGCCATTGTCCAGGGCCTGTCCGGGTTCCAGGGCGTCGGCCGCCGCTTCCAGGTGTACGGCGAACTGCCGGTCGAAGGCGGCAGCGTGATGCTGGTCGACGACTACGGCCACCACCCGACCGAAGTGGCTGCGGTGATCCAGGCCGTGCGCGGCGGTTGGCCAAGCCGTCGCCTGGTGATCGTCTACCAGCCGCACCGCTACAGCCGTACCCGCGACCTGTACGACGATTTCGTCCAGGTGCTGGGCGATGCCAACGTGCTGCTGCTGATGGAAGTCTACCCGGCTGGCGAAGAGCCGATCCCCGGCGCCGACAGCCGCCAGCTGTGCCACAGCATCCGCCAGCGCGGCAAGCTGGACCCGATATACATCGAACGTGGTGTCGACCTTGCGCCACTGGTCAAGCCACTGCTGCGCGCTGGCGACATCCTGATCTGCCAAGGTGCCGGTGATGTCGGCGGCCTGGCCCCTCAATTGATGAAAAGCCCGCTGTTCGCTGGCGCCAAGCAGGAGAAGTCGAAATGACCAGCGCCTACGACAAACTGCACTCGACCCTGGACGTCAAGGCGTTCGGCCGCGTCGCGGTGCTGTACGGCGGCAAGAGCGCCGAGCGCGAAGTGTCGCTCAAGTCCGGCGCCGCAGTGATCGACGCGCTGACCACCGCCGGTGTCGACGTGGTCGCCATCGACGTGGGGGACGACCTGCTCGACCGCCTGCAAAGCGAGAAGATCGACCGCGCCTTCATCATTCTCCACGGTCGTGGCGGTGAAGACGGCAGCATGCAAGGCCTGCTCGAGTGCCTGGGCATTCCCTATACCGGCAGTGGCATCCTTGCTTCGGCACTGGCCATGGACAAGCTGCGCACCAAGCAGGTGTGGCAGAGCCTGGGCATTCCGACTCCGCGCCACGCAGTGCTGGCGAGCGAAAGCGATTGTTTGCAGGCCAGTACGGAACTGGGCTTCCCGCTTATCGTCAAACCCGCCCATGAAGGTTCCAGCATCGGCATGGCCAAGGTGAACAGCGCCCAGGAACTGGTCGCCGCCTGGCAGGACGCAGCTAAATACGATTCCCAGGTACTGGTGGAGCAGTGGATCCACGGGCCGGAGTTCACCGTCGCGGTATTGCGCGGCCAGGTGCTGCCGCCGATCGCCCTGGGTACGCCGCACGTGTTCTACGACTACGACGCCAAGTACATCGCCAACGATACCCAGTACCGCATTCCGTGCGGCCTGGACAGCGTCAAGGAACAGGAACTGATCAACCTGACCGCGCGTGCCTGCGATGCCATCGGCATCGAAGGCTGGGGGCGGCTGGACGTGATGCAGGACGAGCAGGGCCGGTTCTGGCTGCTCGAAGTCAACACCGCACCCGGCATGACTGACCATAGCCTGGTGCCCATGGCGGCCCGCGCGGCCGGCCTGGACTTCCAGCAACTGGTGCTGGCAATCCTGGCCGAGAGCGTGGCGACGCGAGGTTAAAACCATGCAAGGCGCGATGATACGTCAGCAGCAACCCGTTACCGGCCGTAGCAAGCCGGTGCCGCGTGGTGCCAGCAGGCTGGTGGCCGACGAGCCCGTATCGGCGCGCCTGCCGCGGCCAAGCCTGGGTGGTCTCAAGCGCCTGCTGTGGCCGGTGCTGTTGGTGGCGGCCGGTTTTGGCGCCTACGAGGGCGCCATTCGCCTGATGCCATATGCCGACCGGCCGATCACCAAGATCGACGTGCAGGGCGACCTCAGCTACATCAGCCAGCAGTCGGTGCAGCAGCGTATCGCGCCCTATGTGGCAGCGAGCTTCTTCAGTGTCGACCTGCCGGCGATGCGCGCAGAGCTCGAGCAGATGCCGTGGATCGCCCACGCCGAAGTGCGCCGGGTGTGGCCCGACGAGGTGGTGATCCGCCTGGAAGAGCAGTTGCCGGTAGCGCGCTGGGGTGACGAAGCCTTGCTCAACAACCAGGGCCAGGCCTTCACCCCGCGCGAACTGGCCAACTACGAGCACCTGCCGCAGCTGGCCGGGCCGCAGCGTGCTCAGCAACAAGTCATGCAGCAGTATCAGGTATTGAGCCAGATGCTGCGCCCCCTGGGCTTTTCCATCGCTCGCCTGGAGCTGCGCGAGCGAGGCAGCTGGTTCCTGACCACGGGCGCGAGCAGCGCCGGGCCGGGCATCGAGCTGCTGCTGGGGCGCGACCATCTGGTGGAGAAGATGCGCCGTTTCATTGCCATTTACGACAAGACACTCAAAGACCAGATCACCACTATCGCCCGCATTGATCTGCGTTACTCCAACGGACTTGCCGTTGGTTGGCGGGAACCGATTGCACCGACGACGGCCCAACCCGCCGTTGCGAAGAATTAGAGAGAGGCAGGACCATGGCAAACGCGCATAGCGGCAAAATGATCGTCGGGCTGGACATCGGCACCTCCAAGGTGGTGGCGCTGGTGGGTGAAGTGGGCGAGGACGGCACCCTGGAAATCGTCGGGATCGGTACTCATCCGTCCCGCGGCCTGAAAAAAGGCGTGGTGGTGAACATCGAGTCCACCGTGCAGTCGATCCAGCGCGCCGTGGAAGAGGCGCAGCTGATGGCAGGCTGCCGCATCCACTCGGCCTTCGTCGGCGTGGCCGGCAATCACATCCGCAGCCTGAACTCCCACGGCATCGTCGCCATCCGCGACCGCGAGGTCAGCCTGGCCGACCTGGAGCGCGTACTCGACGCCGCCCAGGCCGTTGCCATCCCGGCCGACCAGCGCGTGCTGCACACCCTGCCGCAGGACTACGTGATCGACAACCAGGAAGGCGTGCGCGAGCCGCTGGGCATGTCTGGCGTACGTCTGGAAGCCAAGGTCCACGTGGTCACCTGCGCGGTCAACGCGGCGCAGAACATCGAGAAGTGCGTACGCCGTTGCGGCCTGGAAATCGACGACATCATCCTCGAGCAGTTGGCCTCGGCCTACTCGGTGCTGACCGACGATGAAAAAGAGCTGGGCGTGTGCCTGGTGGACATTGGCGGTGGCACTACCGACATCGCCATCTTCACCGAGGGCGCGATCCGTCACACCGCGGTGATTCCGATTGCTGGCGACCAGGTGACCAACGACATCGCCATGGCGCTGCGTACTCCGACCCAGTATGCCGAAGAAATCAAGATCCGCTACGCCTGCGCCCTGGCCAAACTGGCTGGCGCCGGCGAGACCATCAAGGTGCCGAGCGTGGGCGATCGCCCACCGCGCGAGCTGTCGCGCCAGGCCCTGGCCGAGGTGGTGGAGCCACGTTACGACGAGCTCTTCACCCTGATCCAGGCCGAACTGCGCCGCAGTGGCTACGAGGACCTGGTGCCGGCCGGCATCGTTCTCACCGGCGGCACCGCGAAGATGGAAGGCGCCGTGGAACTGGCCGAGGAAATCTTCCACATGCCGGTACGCCTGGGCGTACCGCACAGCGTTCGGGGGCTCAGCGACGTGGTTCGCAACCCGATCTATTCCACCGGCGTGGGCTTGCTCACCTACGGCCTGCAGAAGCAGACCGAAGACCTGCCCCTGACCGGTAACAGCAGCAACAACAGCTATGGCGATGAACCGAAGGCTCCAGTGCTTGAACGCTTCAAGCGCTGGGTCCAGGGCAATTTCTAAGTTTCAAAGCAGTAGTGGTAGGCGCGACAACTAGAGAACTGTAAGGAGAGGGAAAATGTTCGAGCTCGTAGACAACGTCCCGCAAAGCCCGGTCATCAAAGTGATCGGTGTTGGCGGTGGTGGCGGCAACGCCGTCAACCACATGGTCAAGAGCAGCATCGAAGGCGTGGAATTCATCTGCGCCAACACCGATGCCCAGGCGCTGAAGAACATCGGCGCGCGCACCATCCTGCAATTGGGCACTGGCGTGACCAAGGGCCTGGGTGCTGGTGCCAATCCGGAAGTCGGCCGTCAGGCCGCGCTGGAAGACCGTGAGCGCATCGCTGAAGTGCTGCAGGGCACCAACATGGTGTTCATCACCACTGGCATGGGTGGCGGTACCGGTACCGGTGCAGCGCCGATCATCGCCGAAGTGGCCAAGGAAATGGGCATCCTCACCGTCGCCGTGGTGACCCGTCCGTTCCCGTTCGAAGGCCGCAAGCGCATGCAGATCGCCGATGAAGGCATCCGCATGCTGGCCGAAAGCGTCGACTCGTTGATCACCATCCCCAACGAGAAGCTGCTGACCATCCTGGGCAAGGATGCCAGCCTGTTGTCCGCCTTCGCCAAGGCCGACGACGTACTGGCCGGTGCCGTGCGCGGTATCTCCGATATCATCAAGCGCCCGGGCATGATCAACGTCGACTTCGCCGACGTGCGTACCGTGATGGGTGAAATGGGCATGGCCATGATGGGTACTGGCTGCGCCAGCGGCCCGAACCGTGCGCGTGAAGCCACCGAGGCAGCGATCCGCAACCCGCTGCTGGAAGACGTCAACCTGCAGGGCGCCCGCGGCATCCTGGTGAACATCACCGCAGGCCCTGACCTGTCGCTGGGTGAGTACTCCGATGTGGGTAGCATCATCGAAGCCTTCGCCTCCGACCACGCCATGGTCAAGGTCGGCACCGTGATCGACCCGGACATGCGTGACGAGCTGCACGTGACCGTGGTGGCTACTGGCCTGGGCGCGCGCATCGAGAAGCCTGTGAAGGTGGTCGACAATACCCTGCAGACTGCCCAGCAGGTGTACGAGGCCTCCAACCCGGCGCCGGTTCGCCAGGAGCAGCCTGCGGTCAACTACCGTGACCTGGAGCGCCCGACCGTAATGCGCAACCAGGCTCATGCAGGTGCCGCTGCAGCCGCTAAACTGAACCCTCAGGATGACCTGGACTACCTCGATATCCCGGCATTTCTGCGTCGTCAGGCTGATTAATGGAATTTATCAGGGGTATAAAGGTGATTGGTATTCATCAAAGGTTGGGTCTGTTATCATCCCCAGCCTTTGTTGATACCTGTTCGCAATTTGCGCTGAAGCGGCCAATGCCATGATTAAACAACGCACCCTGAAGAATACCATCCGTGCCACAGGTGTCGGTCTGCACTCCGGGGAGAAGGTTTACCTGACCCTCAAGCCTGCACCTGTTGACACCGGCATCGTCTTCCGCCGCGCCGACCTCGACCCTGTGGTCGAAATCCCGGCGCGCGCGGCCAACGTCGGCGAGACAACCATGTCGACGACGCTGGTCAACGGTGACGTCAAGGTCGATACGGTCGAGCACCTGCTCTCCGCCATGGCGGGCCTGGGCATCGATAACGCCTACGTCGAGCTCTCCGCCTCGGAAGTGCCGATCATGGATGGCAGCGCCGGACCCTTTGTATTTCTGATTCAGTCTGCCGGCCTGGAAGAACAGGACGCAGCCAAGAAGTTCATCCGCATCCTGCGTGAGGTAACCGTGGAAGAGGGCGACAAGCGCGCCACTTTCCTGCCTTTCGACGGCTTCAAGGTGAGCTTCGAGATCGACTTCGATCATCCGGTCCTCAAGGGCCAGACCCAGAGTGCGGTCGTCGACTTCTCCAGCACCTCGTTCGTGAAGGAAGTCAGCCGCGCCCGTACCTTCGGCTTCATGCGTGACATCGAGTACCTGCGCAAGCACAACCTTGCGCTGGGTGGCAGTGTCGAGAACGCCATCGTGGTCGACGAGACCGGTGTGCTCAACGAAGACGGCCTTCGTTCCGATGACGAATTCGTCAAGCACAAGATCCTCGACGCCATTGGCGACCTTTATCTGCTGGGCAACAGCCTGATCGGCGAGTTCAAGGGCTACAAGTCCGGCCACGCGCTGAACAACCAGCTGTTGCGCAAGCTGATTGCCGAAACCGATGCCTGGGAAGTGGTCACCTTCGAAGATGCCAGCACGGCACCGATCTCGTACATGCGCCCTGTTGCGGCCGTGTAAGTTCGAACACTCTCTAGTTCATTAAGGCCACCTTCGGGTGGCCTTTTTTATGGCTTGTCCCGGGCGTGGGCGGCCAATCGTTCCAGTGCTGCGCGCAGCTTGGGGTCAGTGATGCCCTCGGCGGTATCGCGCAGGCTCTCGGCTGCGTTATTGGACAGTTCTGCGGCATTGCCACCACGCTTGGCTGGCACCAGCGGGGGCTGGACCTTGTACAGGATGCGCCTGAGGTTGGCGAATGCCTCCATGGCCTGTAATGCAGACATCAAGCGTTTCTGCTGATAGCGCAGGCGGGTTGCCCAATGGCCGTCTGTCACCACCAGCAACAATGTGCCATCGCGCCACGACGCCACATGGCAATGCTCGCGGGCGGCCGGTTGCAGCTGGCTTTCCAGCAGGCGCTGCAGGTGCTCCAGGCGTTCGGCCTGGTTCAGCAGCAGGCGCAGCGGGCGGACCTGGCGGAGCAGGGCCGAGGGCGGCTGGGCGGGGGAGGGTTTGTAGGCCATGGGGGTACGCATGAGGTTACATGGTCCGCAGTCTAACATCTCTATAGCCTGCACTGGCCTCTTCGCGGGTGAACCCGCTCCTACACGCACGGCACTGCCCTTGATGTGTAGGTAATCCTGTGGGAGCGGGTTTACCCGCGAAGTGGCCGGCACAGATAACAAAAGACAAGACTCATTCTCGATACGTTTCATCTTCCCGAACCTTGAACTCAGGGAAAATGCCCCTATCTAAAACAAGCCCCCGCCAAAACGCTGTCCAAGCATCGTGGAAATCCACCACTTTCCTCACCATCGTTTCCGGGTAGAATGCTCGTTCGCATGCGGCCTCAGGGCTGCACGGGCGACTCATGGGGCCGCCCTCCATCCCTACGTGTGGAAGATCCTGCCGATATGTTTGCGCCTTTGTTAAAGAAACTTTTTGGAAGCAAGAACGAGCGTGAAGTCAAACGCATGCTCAAGACGGTGAACATCGTCAATGCTCTCGAAGAGAAGATGGTGGCCCTCTCCGACGAGCAACTGCGGGGCAAGACCGCAGAGTTCAAGGAGCGCCTGGCCAAAGGCGAGACACTGGACCAGTTGCTGCCTGAAGCCTTCGCCGTGGCCCGTGAGGCCGGCAAGCGCGTGATGGGCATGCGCCACTTCGACGTGCAGCTGATCGGTGGCATGACCCTGCACGAGGGCATGATCGCAGAAATGCGTACCGGTGAAGGCAAGACCTTGGTCGGTACCCTGGCCGTGTACCTCAACGCATTGTCCGGCAAGGGCGTGCACGTGGTCACCGTCAACGACTACCTGGCCCGCCGCGACGCCAACTGGATGCGCCCGCTGTACGAGTTCCTTGGCCTGTCGGTCGGCATCGTCTCGGCCTTCCAGCCGCCGGAAGAAAAGCGTGCCGCCTACGCGTCCGACATCACCTACGGCACCAACAACGAATTCGGTTTCGACTACCTGCGCGACAACATGGCGTTCAGCCAGGAAGAGAAGTTCCAGCGTGAACTGAACTTCGCCGTGATCGACGAAGTCGACTCCATCCTCATCGACGAAGCGCGTACCCCGCTGATCATTTCCGGCCAGGCCGAGGACAGCTCCAAGCTGTACATCGAGATCAACCGTCTGATCCCGCGCCTTACCCAGCACATCGAGGAAGTGGAAGGCCAGGTCACCCAGGAAGGCCACTTCACCATTGACGAAAAGAGCCGTCAGGTCGAGCTGAACGAAGCCGGTCACCAGTTCATCGAAGAGATGCTCACCCAGTCCGGCCTGCTGGCCGAGGGCGAGAGCCTGTATTCGGCGCATAACCTGAGCCTGCTGACCCACGTCTATGCAGGCCTGCGCGCGCACAAGCTGTTCCACCGCAACATCGAGTACATCGTCCAGGACGGCCAGGTCCTGCTGATCGACGAGCACACCGGCCGTACCATGCCGGGCCGCCGTCTGTCCGAAGGCCTGCACCAAGCCATCGAAGCCAAAGAGAACCTGAACATCCAGGCCGAGAGCCAGACCCTGGCTTCGACTACCTTCCAGAACTACTTCCGCCTGTACACCAAGCTGTCCGGCATGACCGGTACCGCTGACACCGAAGCGTTCGAGTTCCAGTCGATCTATGGTCTCAACGTGATGGTCATTCCGCCGAACAAACCGTTGGCACGTAAAGACTTCAACGACCTGGTGTACCTGACCGCCGACGAGAAATACGCCGCGATCATCGCCGACATCAAGGAAAGCATGAAGCAGGGTCGCCCGGTGCTGGTGGGTACTGCGACCATCGAAACCTCCGAGCACATGTCCAACCTCCTGAAGAAGGAAGGTATCGACCACAAGGTGCTCAACGCCAAGTACCACGAGAAGGAAGCCGAGATCATCGCGCAAGCCGGTGCGCCAGGTGCCCTGACCATCGCCACCAACATGGCCGGCCGTGGTACCGACATCCTGCTGGGCGGTAACTGGGAAGCCGAAGTGGCAGCCCTGGAAAACCCGACCGCCGAGCAGATCGCCCAGATCAAGGCCGACTGGCAGAAGCGTCACCAGCAGGTGATCGAGTCGGGTGGCCTGCACGTGATCGCTTCCGAGCGCCACGAATCGCGCCGTATCGACAACCAGCTGCGTGGCCGTTCCGGCCGTCAGGGCGACCCGGGCTCCAGCCGCTTCTACCTGTCGCTGGAAGACAGCCTGATGCGTATCTTCGCCTCTGACCGGGTGAAGAACTTCATGAAGGCGCTGGGCATGCAGTCCGGCGAGGCCATCGAGCACCGCATGGTCACCAACGCCATCGAGAAGGCCCAGCGCAAGGTCGAAGGCCGCAACTTCGACATCCGCAAGCAGTTGCTGGAATACGACGACGTGGCCAACGAGCAGCGCAAGGTGATCTACCACATGCGCAACAGCCTGCTGGCCGCCGAGAACATCGGCGACACCATCGTCGAATTCCGCAAGGAAGTACTGGACGCTACCATCAGCCAGCACATTCCGCCGCAGTCGCTGCCCGAACAGTGGGACGTGGCCGGCCTGGAGGCTTCGCTGGCCAGCGATTTCGCCATGAAGCTGCCGATCCAGCAGTGGCTCGACGAGGACGATCACCTCTACGAAGAGACCCTGCGCGAGAAGCTGCTGAACGAAATCACCACCGCGTACACCGAGAAGGAAGACCAGGCCGGTATCGAAGCCCTGCGTACCTTCGAGAAGCAGATCCTGCTGCGTGTGCTGGATGACCTGTGGAAAGACCACCTGTCGACCATGGACCACCTGCGTCACGGTATCCACCTGCGTGGTTATGCGCAGAAGAACCCGAAGCAGGAGTACAAGCGCGAATCCTTCAGCCTGTTCCAGGAGCTGCTCGAGTCGATCAAGCGCGACACCATCCGCGTGCTGTCGCACGTTCAGGTACGCCGCGAAGACCCGGTCGAAGAGGAAGCACGCCTGCGCCGCGAGGCCGAGGAACTGGCCAGCCGCATGCAGTTCCAGCATGCCGCTGCTCCGGGCCTGGAAAGCGAGCAACTGAACGAGGAGGGCGCCGAAGTGGCCGTTGCCTCGGCACCGGTGCGCAACGAGCAGAAGCTGGGCCGCAACGAGCCGTGCTGGTGTGGTTCGGGCAAGAAGTTCAAGCATTGCCACGGGCAGATCGAGTGATCTGACCTGAATTGGGGCCGCGGTGCGGCCCTATCGCGACACAAGGCCGCTCCCACAGGGATAGCGCACAGCCGCAACGCTGCGCCATCCTATGTAGGAGCGGCCTTGTGTCGCGATGGGGCGCGAAGCGGCCCCGCTTTTTGCAACTCAACCGTATTTTCTAGGAGCGCTCTAATGGCTGTTGGTCTTGGTCCTTTGCCCACCCTGCACCCGGTTCCGGGTTTTGAACTCGGCATCGCTTCTGCCGGCATCAAGCGCCCGGGGCGCAAGGATGTGGTGGTCATGCGCTGCGCCGAAGGCTCCAGCGTGGCTGGCGTGTTCACCCTCAACGCCTTCTGCGCAGCGCCGGTGATCCTGTCCAAGCAGCGTGTACAGGGCACCGTGCGCTATCTGCTGACCAACACTGGTAACGCCAACGCCGGCACCGGCGCGCCAGGCCTGGCCGCCGCCGAGCGCACCTGCGCCAGGCTGGCCGAACTGGCCGGCGTACCGGCCGAGTCGGTACTGCCATTCTCCACCGGCGTTATCGGCGAGCCGCTGCCGGTCGAGAAGATCGAAGGCGCACTGCAGGCCGCCCTCGACAACCTGTCGGAAAACCACTGGGCTGAAGCTGCCACCGGCATCATGACCACCGACACCCTGCCCAAGGGGGCCAGCCGCCAGTTCCAGCACGATGGCGTGACGGTTACCGTCACCGGCATCAGCAAGGGTGCAGGCATGATCCGCCCGAACATGGCCACCATGCTCGGCTACATCGCCACCGACGCCAAGGTTGCCCCGGCGGTGCTCAAGGACCTGATGCTGGACGGCGCCAACAAGTCGTTCAACCGCATCACCATCGATGGCGACACCTCGACCAACGACTGCTGCATGCTGATTGCCACTGGCAAGGCCAACCTGCCGGAAGTCACCGAAGCCAGCGGCGCACTGTTCGAAGCTCTGAAAAAGGCAGTGTTCGAAGTGTGCATGGAAGTGGCCCAGGCCATCGTCCGTGACGGCGAAGGCGCCACCAAGTTCGTTACCGTGCAGGTCAACGGCGGTGGCAACCACCAGGAATGCCTGGACGTCGGCTACGCCGTGGCCCACTCGCCGCTGATCAAGACTGCGCTGTTCGCTTCCGACCCCAACTGGGGCCGTATCCTCGCCGCCGTCGGCCGTGCCGGCGTACCGGAGCTGGACGTGAGCCTGATCGATGTGTACCTGGACAGCGTGTGCATTGCCAGCAAAGGCGGCCGTAGCCCGAGCTACACCGAAGACCAGGGTGCCAAGGTTATGGCCCAGGAAGAGATCACCATCCGTATCGAACTGGGTCGTGGCCAGTGCAGCGAAACCATCTGGACCACCGACCTGTCCCACGAGTACGTGAAGATCAACGCCGAGTACCGTACCTGATGTAGCTGGGGCCGCTTTGCGGCCCATCGCGACACAAGGCCGCTCCCACAAGGACCTTCGTACACCGCCCCATGTGGGAGCGGCCTTGTGTCGCGAAAGGGCTGCAGAGCAGCCCCAGAATTCCCAAACGATGGAGCCGAACCATGAGCTATCACCTGATCATCGGCGACAAGCTGTATTCCTCCTGGTCGCTGCGTGGCGCCCTGGCCCTCGAGCTGGCTGGCGTGCCTTACGAAGAAACACTGATCAAGCTGAACCAGCCTGACACCCGTCAGCGCATCCTCGCCTTTTCGGCTACCGGCAAGGTACCGCTGCTCAAGACCGAGCACGGTGTGATCGCCGACTCGCTGGCCATTGCCGAATACCTCAACGAACGCCACCCCGACGCGCAGCTGTGGCCTGCCGACGTGGCGGCCCGGGCCCAGGCCCGTTCGGCCTGCGCGCAGATGCACAGCGGCTTCTTCGCCCTGCGCGGCGCGATGCCGTTCGACCTGTCCCGCGACCAGGCGCTGGACGGTGTGCCGCTGGAGGTTCAAATCGATATCGACCGTATCGTTGCACTGTGGTCGGAATGTCGCCTTGCGGCCAAGGACAGCGGCCCGTTCCTGTTCGGCAGGCCGAGCCTGGCTGATGCCTTCTTCGCCCCGGTGGCGGTGCGCCTGCGCACCTACCGTGTGGAAGTGCCAGCAGAGGCAGCGGCTTATATCGAAACCATTTATCAGTGGCCAGCCTTCCAGGCCTGGCAAAAGGCTGGCCTGGCGGAGCGTGAAGGGTGAAACGGATTCATGTTGTAGCTGCTGTCATTCGCGGTACTGACGGCCGTATTCTGATCGCACGGCGCGCCGATACCCAGCACCAGGGCGGTCTGTGGGAATTCCCGGGCGGCAAGGTAGAAGAGGGTGAGGGCGTCGAGGCGGCGCTGGCCCGCGAGCTGCGCGAGGAGCTGGGTATCGAGGTGAGCCGTTCGCGCGCGCTGATCAAGGTCAGCCACGATTACCCGGACAAGCAGGTGCTGCTGGATGTGCGCGAAGTCGAGGCATTCGCCGGCGAGCCGCATGGCGCCGAAGGGCAGCCGCTGGAATGGGTTGCTCCACGCGATTTGCCCCAATACGAATTCCCCGAGGCCAACAAGCCGATCGTTGCAGCCGCGCGCCTGCCGGATCAGTACCTGATCACCCCCGATGGCCTGGAAGTGCCGCAGATGCTCAAGGGCATCCAGAAGGCAGTGGCCAGTGGCATTCGCCTGATCCAGTTGCGTGCCCCGGACATGTACGATCCCAAGTATCGCGATGTGGCGGTGGATGCGGTCGGCCTTTGCGCGGGCAAGGCGCAGCTGATGCTCAAGGGGCCGCTGGAGTGGCTGGGTGACTTCCCAGCCGCGGGTTGGCACCTGACGGCTGCACAACTGCGCAAATATGCCGCCAACGGCCGGCCGTTCCCCAAGGAGCGCTGGTTGGCGGCGTCCTGCCACAGTGCCGAAGAGCTGGCGCTGGCGGAGCAGATGGGCGTGGACTTCGTCACCTTGTCGCCGGTGCAGGCAACCCGGACACACCCTGAGGCGGTGCCGCTGGGGTGGGACGAGGCACAGCGGTTGATTGCCGGGTTCAACAAGCCGGTCTACCTGCTGGGTGGGGTAGGGCCGGGTGAGCGTGAGCAGGCCTGGGAAGCGGGGGCACAGGGTGTGGCCGGGATCCGGGCGTTCTGGCCTGAGATCTGAGTCGCCTGTAATTGGGGCCGCTTTGCGGCCCATCGCCGGCAAGCCAGCTCCCACAGAGGCAGCACAGACCGGGCTCTGTGGGAGCTGGCTTGCCGGCGATGGGCTGCGCAGCAGCCCCAGAAATATCAGCCGTTTGGTTTCTCAGCAGGCTGCCACAAAACCTCCGCCACCCCCTGCCGCCGCCCAATGATCCGCGCGGCCACGAACAGTAGATCCGAAAGCCGGTTGATATACGCCAACCCAACCCCCGCCAACGGCTCCAGCGCATTCAGCTGCTGGCACCGCCGCTCCGCACTGCGCGCCAGGCTCCGGCACACATGCGCCTGTGCCACCAGCGCCGAGCCACTGGGCAAGATGAAGTTTTTCAACGGCCCCAGCTCTTCATTCCACACATCGATCGCTGCCTCAAGCCGCTCCACCTCCGCCAGGTCCAACGCCTGATAACTGGGCATCGCCAGCTCACCGCCCAGGTCGAACAGGCGGTGCTGACACGGCGCCAACACCGCGCTCACTTCATCCAGCCCTTGTTCGGCCAGCCCCGCCAGCAGCAAACCCAGCTGGCTGTTCAGGCTGTCCACCTCGCCAATCGCCTCGATTCGCGGGTGGTCCTTGGGCACTCGGCGCCCGTCGCCCAGGCCGGTTTCGCCTTTGTCGCCGGTGCGGGTGTAGATCTTCGACAGGCGGTAGCCCATGTCATTTCTCCATTTTGGCCGGCGCCACCGCTGCCGGCTGGCCAAGGGGCAGGCGCAGGGTGAAGCAGGTGCCCTGGCCGGGCGTGGACTGCACTTCCATCTGCCCCTTGTGGTTGTTGGTGATGATGAAGTACGAGACCGACAGCCCCAGCCCGGTACCCTGGCCGATTTCCTTGGTGGTGAAGAACGGCTCGAAGGTGCGCTTGCGCACCCCTTCGGGCATGCCGACGCCGTTGTCCTCGACCTGGATTTCCGCCCATGGCGGGCTCAAGCGGGTGCGCAGGGTGATGCGCCCGGGCTCGCTCGGCTGTGGCCGCTGGTGGATGGCCTGGGCCGCGTTTTTCAGCAGGTTGAGCAGCACCTGCTCCAATTCGTTGGCGGTGCACGGCACCGGCCCCAGGTCGGGGTCGAACTGACGCACGATGGCCTGGCCCTTGAAATCGAAGCCTATGGCCAGGTCGAAGTCGTTGCTGGCAATTTCCACCGCCTGATCGATCAGCGCCGGCAGGTCGCACGGCGCCAGCTGACGGTTGCTGCGGCGGCTGAAGCTGAGCATGTGGGTGACGATCTTCGCTGCCCGGGCACCGGCCTGCTGGATGCCGTCGAGCAATTGCGGCACTTCGCGGCTCTCCAGGTAGCGGTTGACCGTGGGCAGGTCGATGCCCAGTTCCTCTGCCTGTTCCTGATTGCGCGGCAGTTCTGGTGACAGGCGCCGGCGGATGTTCTGCACGTTATGCAGGATCGCGCCCAGCGGGTTGTTGATCTCGTGGGCCATGCCGGCGGCCAGGCCGCCGACCGAAAGCATCTTTTCCGATTGCACCATCATTTCTTCCAGCGACAGGCGCTGGGTGATGTCGTCGATACGGATGACAACGCCACGGCCGCCGCCACCGGTCAGCGGGTAGAAGGTCAGGGCGTAGTGGCGCAGGTCGTCACCCTTGGGCCAGGTGACCCGCTCGATCTTTGCCACCCGGTGCTTTTCCACTGTTTCCTTCAGTTGCGGCAGGAACGGCTTGAGCGGTTCGAAGGCAATGAAGATCGGCTGGTTCAGCGCCTCGTCCAGAGGCGTGCCGGAAAGTACCGTGGCTTCGTGGTTCCACTGGGTCACGTAGAGCTGTTCATCCAGGGCGATCAGCGCCGAGGGCATCGAGTCGATGATGCTGTTGAGGTAGTTCTGGAAGCCGGTGAGTTTTTTCTCGATCTTGCTGCGCACCTGGACTTCCAGTTCCAGCTTGCGGTTGGTGTGGCGGGTTTCCTCGGCCAGGCCCTGGGCCTGGTCGTAGGCCTCCTGAAACTCGTCGCGGGTGCGCTTGAGTTGCTGTTCGCGGGCTTCGATGCGCGAGAGCATGGTGTTGAACGCTTCGGCCAGGCTGCCGATTTCGTCGTCGTTACCGCGCTGCGCGCGCAAGGCATAGCTCTCTTCGCGGGTGACCTGGCGGCTGAGCTCTTCGAGCTGGTTGATCGGCTGGGTGATCAGGCGTTTTATCTGTCGGGCGATGACGATCCACAGCAGGATGCTGAACACCAGGATGCCCAGGCTGGCGCTGAGGGTGCCGGTATAGAAAGCCGTGGGCAGTTCACTGCTGGCCACCAGCAGCAGGTGTGCGGGCGGGTTGGCGTCACGTGGCATGCGGATCAGCTGGGTGCTGCGAAACTCCATCAGGCGCCAGCCGTCGATGTTGCGAAAACGCTTGGGCAGTGCCAGCGGCTCGCCGTGCTGCAGCTGCGCCAACATGCGGCCATCGCCACCGTAGACGGCAGCGGCGCGCAGCGGCGTGTAGCTGTCCAGCTCTTTCAGCAGGGCGCTGGCGGTGTCCGGTGTATCGCCGGCGCGCGCCGCCAGTTGCGGGTTGGCCACCAGCCGGCCGATGGTGTGCAGCGCCTGTGGCGCCATGCTTTCCTGGGTGATCCAGTAGGCGGCGCTGATGAAGGTGAGGTTGGCCACCAACAGGATGGTCACCAGCAACACCAGCAGGGCTGCCAGCAGCTTCTGCCCGACCGGGAGGTTTTCCAGGCGTTGGCGCAAGGTCATGGGCTAGGCAATGTCCGTATCCGGTTGAAAGGGCTGCGTCAGTCGCAGGGCAAACCACGCACACGCAGGTTATCGACCAGGTGCTGCAGCAGGCGTTCCAGCTCTGGCAGCTGTAGGCCATGACGGCCGGCGGTGCGGCAGGCATGGCCAAGCAGGTAGTGCACCTCGGTGCGGCGGCCTGCGCGTACATCCTGGTACATGGAAGAGTAGTTGGCCGCAGTGGCGAGGATCACCCGCTGCACTTCCTCGTTCAGCCCGTCTGCCGCTTCTGGCTGGCCACAGCGGCGCAGCAGTTGGGCCAGCTCGGCGCACAGCGCATCCACTTCGCCCAGGTGCCCCAGCAGCCCGCCGTTCTGGCAGTCGTGCAGCACGGTCAGCGGGTTGATGGCGCAATTGAGTGCCAGCTTGCGCCACAGACGGGTAAGGATATCCACCGTCCACTCGGCAGGGATGCCAGCCTGATGCAGGTCATCGAACCAGGCCGGGATCGTCGGGTTGCGTGGGTCACCCAGCCAGTTGAAGCCGTGGCCGGCAAAGCGTACCTGCCAATCTCCCTCGCGGAATGCGCCTTCGGTACTGGAGGCGAAGATGCAGCGTGCATGGGGCACCAGGTCGGCGACCTCGTCCTGGCTGCCCAGGCCGTTCTGCAGCAGAACCACCTCGGCGTCTTCGGCCAGGCGAGGTGCCACGCCGGCGATGGCCGGGGCGGCGTCGTAGGCCTTGCAGGCCACCAGCAGGCGATGGATCGGGCCGTGTGCCTGCGCGGTTTCGGCGGGGATGGCGTAGTGGCGGGACTGGTCCTGTTCGACCAGGGTCAGGCCGCCGGCCTGCTGGTAGGCCTGCAGCCGCTGCCCGTCACGCAGGATCAGGCGCACTGCCTTGCCCGCGCGCGCCAGGCGGCAAGCCCACAGGCTGCCCAGGCTACCGGCGCCGAGAATATGCCAGGTGCTGCTCATATGCGTTTCGCAACCCGTTATAATGAGCCCGCATTTTAACCGTCAAACCCAGCGCGCTCCATCTTCAGCCTGAGCGCGCTTTTATTTTGGGAGAACAACCATGCCTTCGTTCGACGTGGTATCGGAACTGGACAAGCACGAAGTGCAGAACGCGGTCGACAACGCCATCAAGGACCTGGACCGTCGCTACGACCTCAAGGGCAAGGGCACCTTCGAGTTCAAGGACAAAGAGCAGACCGTGATGCTCACCGCCGAGGAAGAGTTCCAGCTCGAAGCGATGCTGGAAATCCTGCGCCTGGCGCTGGTCAAGCGCAAGATCGACGTGAAGTGCCTGGAAACCAAGGACCCGTATGCCTCGGGCAAGGAAAAGAAACAGGAAGCCAAGTTCCGCGAAGGTATCGACAAGGATCTGGCGAAGAAGATCGTCGCCACCATCAAGGATGCCAAGCTGAAAGTGCAGGCCGCCATCCAGGGCGAGCAGGTACGCGTTACCGGCAAAAAGCGCGACGACCTGCAGGAAGCCATTGCGCTGCTGCGTACCAAGGAATTCGACATGCCACTGCAGTTCAATAACTTCCGCGACTGATGTGGGCATCGCCCGGAACCCCGATGGCCAAATGATGTCCATGGGGGCCGGGGCTGCGCCATCGCGCGTGGCCAGTTCTACCGTGTACTTGCCGCTCGGCATCAGGAGATGAATATGGATTTGAACGCTGAAGTCGATCAGCTGGTCCGCCAATCCCAGACCTGGATCCCCTTGATCATGGAATATGGCAGCCGTGTGTTGCTGGCGCTGCTGACCCTGGCGGTCGGCTGGTGGATCATCAACAAGGTCAGCGCCCGCCTGGGCAAGCTGGTTGGCCTGCGCAACGCCGACCTGGCACTGCAGGGCTTCATCAGCACCTTGTCGAATATCGTGCTGAAGGTGCTGCTGTTCGTCAGCGTGGCGTCGATGATCGGTATCGAGACCACCTCGTTCGTTGCCGCCATCGGTGCCGCGGGCCTGGCCATCGGCCTGGCCTTGCAGGGCAGCTTGGCGAACTTCGCCGGCGGTGTGCTGATCCTGATGTTTCGCCCGTTCCGCATCGGTGACTGGATCGAGGCGCAAGGCGTGGCCGGCACCGTCGACAGCATCCAGATCTTCCACACCGTGCTGCGCACTGGTGACAACAAGACGGTGATCATGCCCAACGGCAGCCTGTCCAACGGCATCATCACCAACACCAACCGCCAGCCGACGCGCAAGGTGGTGTTCGATGTGGGCGTGGACTACGAGGCCGACCTGCAGAAGGCCCGCAACGTGCTGCTGGAGCTGGCGCAGGACCCGCGCGTGCTGCCCGACCCGGCGCCGCAGGCGGTGGTCGCGACCCTGGGCGACAGCTCGATCACAGTGTCCTTGCGCTTGTGGACCAAGACTGCCGATTACTGGGATGTGATGTTCATGCTCAACGAGCATGCGCGTGACCGGTTGAAGGCCGAAGGGATCGACATTCCGTTCCCGCAGCGGGTGATTCGCGTGGTGCAGGAGACTGCAGCGCAGTAATACCGCGTTGTCATTGATTGGGGCCGCTTCGCGCCCCATCGCGACACAAGGCCGCTCCTACAGGGAATCGCGTAACCCTTGTAGGAGCGGCCTTGTGTCGCGATGGGGCGCGAAGCGGCCTCGGCTTTTTACACTTGTTCACAGCAATACCCCGCCATTTCTGGCATATAGCCTGACCCCACCTGCCACACCCGATACGCCATCATGAAACCACTGCTGTACATCACCCCCCTGCGCGCCTTGCTGTTCGGTCTGACCCTGGCCCTGTTCGAGCTGCTCACCTACCTGGCCAGCGACGCCGTCATGCCGGCCATGCCGGTGGTGGTCGGCGACCTGAATGCCAGCCCCGAATACATTCCCCACGCCCTCAACTTGTACCTGCTGGGGGGCGTGGTGCTGCAATGGCTGATCGGTCCGCTGGCCGACCGCTATGGCAGGCGCCCGTTGCTGCTGATCGGCTGCGCGTTCTTCGGCCTGGCCTGTCTGGCCACCTTCTGGGTCCACGACATCGGCCTGTTCAACTTGCTGCGCCTGCTGCAAGGCATCGGCCTGGGCTTTGTGGTCACGGTCAGCTACCCGGCCCTGAACGAAGCCTTCAGCGAAGCCGACGCCGTGCGCATGATGGCCCTGCTGGCCAACATCGCCTTGCTCTCGCCACTGCTCGGGCCGCTGGTGGGCACCTTGCTGCTGCAGTGGCTGGACTGGCGTTGGCTGTTCGTGGCCTTCGCCATTGGCGCGGTTGTGGCCTGGCTGCTGCTGTACCGGCTGATGCCGGAGACCTTGGGCGTGGAGCGCCGTGACGGCTCGCGCCTGGCATTCACGCCGATCCACCTGCTGCCACTGCTGGCCGGCTACGGCCAGTTGCTGGGCAACCGCCGCTTTGTCGCTGGCAGCGCGGCCCTGGGCCTGGTCGGTCTGCCGCTGATTGGCTGGATCGGCCTGTCGCCGGTGCTGCTGATCCACGACGAGGGGCTGAGCACCATGGAGTACGCCTTGTGGCAGTTGCCGGTGTTTGGCGGGCTGATCCTGGGCAACCTGATCATCAACCGCATTGCCGATCGCTATCCGTTGGCGGCGCTGGTGCGCGGTGCATTGTGGCCATACCTGGCCGGCCTGTGCCTGATGGGACTGGCGACATGGTACTGGCCGAGTGTGACCAGCGTGGTGGCGGGCATGTCGCTGTACGCGCTGGGGTTGGGCGTGGCCAACGCGGTGCTGTATCGCATGACGCTGTTCGCCAGCGAGCAGAGCAAGGGCCTGGTCTCGGCCATGCTGGGGATGATCACCATTGCCTTGCTGGGGTTGGGTGGGGCGCTGCTGGCGATGATTGGGGCCGGGGCCAGCTTGCTGCACTTTGCCCTGGCGGCGGGTGTGGCGGGGGCCTTGGCGCTGTGGCCGCTGTGGTTTGTGGTGGGTGGACGGCCTGGTGAGGGGGCTGTTGCTCGGTAAACTTTATTGCCTGAACTGGCCTCTTCGCGGGTACAGGCAATACAAACCTGTCAGGGCCGCTCGGCCGCCGAACCTTCCTCTGCAACCGGTTTGCCCGGCCCGGCTTCCTGGCGCCACTGCAGGGCAATCAGGATCAGGGTCGGCACGCCAAGGAGGGCAGTGATCAGGAAGAAGTCGTGGTAACCGAACTTCTCCACCATGACCCCCGAATAACCCCCGATCAGCCTTGGCAACAGCAGCATGATCGAGCTGAGCAACGCGTACTGGGTAGCCGAGAACTTCAGGTTGGTCAGGCTCGACAGGTAGGCAACGAAGGCCGAGGTGGCCAGGCCGGAGCTGAAGTTGTCCAGCGAGATGGTCACCACCAGCATTTGCAAGTTCGGGCCCATGTCGGCCAGCATCAGGAACAGAATGTTGGTGCCCGCGGAGGCCGCACCGCCGATGAACAGGATCGGCATGATGCCGAAGCGCACGATCAGCAGGCCGCCAACACCGGCGCCGACCAGGGTCATGATTAGGCCGAAGATCTTGCTGACGCTGGCGATCTGGTCCTTGGTGAAGCCCATGTCGATGTAGAACACGTTGGCCATCACGCCCATTACCGTGTCCGACATGCGATAGGTGGCGATCAGGCCGAGCAGCAGCAGGGCCTGCCAGCGGTAGCGGGCGATGAAGTCGTTGACCGGGGTCAGCACCGGCGCGAGGCCGCGACGGCCCAGGCTCGACAGGCACGCCCAGGTCAGCAGCACATAGAGGATCAGGCGCAGGAAGGCGCGGTCTTCCAGCAGCAGGTCCAGTGGCGTTGCATCACCGGAGATGACGCTGGACCAGCCGGTATTGAACATCTGGGTGAAGCTGGCCGGTACCGATACCAGCAGGATTATCAGCACGAACACCGAGGCCAGCTGGTGCACCAGCCCATAGCGCGCTGCCGACAGCTGGGTACGCATGGGTACGGGCGGTTCGCGCATGATCAGGGTGGTGAACACGGCGGGCAGCATCATCACCGCGAACATGACGTAGGTGCCGGCCCAAGCCTTGTGCAGGTAGCTGAAACCGGTGGAGCCGAACCACTCGGCGAAGAACAGGGCACCAGCCGTGGCCAGCAGGGCCGCCACGCGGTAGCCGGCCATGTAGCTGGCGGCGAGTGCAGCCTGGCGCTGGTCGTCGGCGATTTCCAGGCGGTAGGCATCGACCGCGATGTCCTGGGTGGCCGAAGCGAAGGCCACCAGCACCGCCAGGGCGATCAGCCATGACAGGTGCTGCTGCGGGTCGCACAGGCTCATGCCGACCAGCCCGATCACCACCAGCGCTTGCGACAGCAGCAACCACGAACGCCGGCGCCCCAGGCTGCCGAGCAGCGGCAGGCGCCATTGGTCGAGCAGTGGCGACCACACCCACTTGAAGGCGTACGCCAGGCCGATCAGGCTGGCGTAACCAATGGTCTCGCGGGCCACGCCAGCTTCGCGCAACCACACCGAAAGGGTGGAGAACACCAGCATGTAGGGCAGACCGGCGGCGAAGCCGAGCAGCAAAAGTACCAAGGTTGACGGGCTGGCATAGGCAGCAAGCGCAGCGCGCCAGGTTTTACGGGGCATGGGCCAACATCTGCCTCAAGTTTGCGAAAACAAAGCGCGCACTCTAACCGCTGTGCTCCATCGGGCGCCAGCCATGGCGCGTCATATCCACACGATTGTTGGTTACATTTACACCCTCCGCACGCAGGCGCGCCCGTTGTTCATCCCCAGACGGGGTACCCAGTGCCAGGCTCAGGCGGCCGCCTGCACCGAGCACCCGGTGCCAGGGCAGGCGAGTGTCCGCGGGCAGTTGCCCGAGGGTACGCCCGACCCAGCGTGCCGCCCGACCAAGCCCTGCCAGTTCGGCCAGTTGGCCATAGCTGACCACCTTGCCGGCCGGAACTTGGCCAAGTACCGAATACAGCACCGTCCGTCGGCCCTCGGCGGAGTCGAGGGCGTGCTCATATCCGTCAGACATCAGGCCCCCTCTGGGCTGCAGATGAAACCGGACCGGCGGTCTGGCAAATGAGAGTTGAACTCAACGGCATGCTCCCGGTCTTTTCTTGCTCTGGTCGTCGTTATCCGGATAATGCCCGGCTTTTTTCGCCAAATCGAACCCGTAGTCCGCAAATCATAGCCCGCTTATGTATTCTAGATCCTTGTTGTGCCTGCTTGCTGTTTCCCTCTGCGCCTCCCCGGTGTTCGCCGACACCGTATGGATGAAGAACGGTGACCGTCTCAGCGGCAAGATCAAAGTCTTCGACGGCGGCAAGCTGCTGCTGGAAACCCCTTATGGCGGTTCCATCGCCCTGGACTGGAAAGAGGTCCAGACCCTGGAGAGCGACCAGGAGATGCTGGTCAAGCAGGACGCCTACAGCGGTGAGCGCGCCAAGTCGCTGAAGGCCGCCGAGCCCGGCAAGGTGACCTTGGCCAATGGCGAGGCGCCAAAGACCGTGGAGCTGGCCAGCATCGAGCAGATCATGAAGCCCAAGCCCCTGGTCGAGGACTTCGTGTGGAAGGGCAACGTCGACGTGGCGCTGGACTACAAGCGCGCCGAGAACGACACCGACGACTACGACGTCGGCTTCAAGACCAGCGCCCGCCATGGCCGCTGGCGGCACAACGCTGAAGGCGAATACAACCGCGAGACCAAGGACGACGTCACCACCACCGACAACTGGAGTGCCGAGTACGCCCTGGACCGCTTCCTCACCGAGAAGTGGTTCTGGCAGGGGCGCATGGAGTACAAGCGCGACCGCATCGAAGACCTAGCCCGCCAGCGCACCGTGGGTACCGGCCCGGGTTACCAGTTCTGGGACAACGAACTGGGCGCGTTTTCGCTGGGGTCGCTGATCAACCGCACCGACTTCGAATACCAGGATGGCGCCAAGGACAACTTCTATTCTGCGGCGGTGAAGTGGGACTACACCCGCTACCTGATTGGCAAGAATGTGCAACTGTTCACCAACGGCGAGTTCGCCAAGCCGCTGGGTGGCGTGGCCGACTATGCGCTTGATGCCGAGGTTGGCCTGCGCTACAAGGTCACTGAATGGGCCTCGCTCAACCTCAAGGCGGAGAAGGACATCATCACCGGTACCCGTGAGAGTGACCTGGACAAGACCCGCTATACCGCAGGCTTCGGCGTCACCTGGTAAACCGCCGGGGGCGCGTTGCGCCCCTATCGCGACACAAGGCCGCTCCCACAAAGGCAAGATATACGTCGGTCCATGTGGGAGCGGCCTTGTATCGCGATGGGCTGCAAAGCAGCCCCATTGGCACTGGATCTGATAATGCTTATCTTGTCCTATCCAGCCCGATATCAGGAGCCGCCCCCAAGTGAGTACCAATGCCATCCGTCCCGCCCGGGAGCTGCTGCTCAAGGAATACCGCGGCGTGCTCTCGACCCATTCCAAGTCGATGCCCGGCTACCCCTTCGGCTCGGTCGTGCCGTACTGCCTGGACGCCCAGGGCAACCCGTTGATCCTCATCAGCCGCATCGCCCAGCACACGCACAACCTGCAGAAGGATCCCAAGTGCTCGCTGCTGGTAGGTGAGCGCGAAGCCGAGGACGCGCAGGCCGTGGGGCGCCTGACGGTGATGGCCGAGGCGCACAAGCTGGTGGAAGAGGCCGCCATCGAGGCTGCCGCCGAGCGTTACTACCGCTATTTCCCGGACGCGGCCAACTACCACAAGGCCCACGACTTCGACTTCTGGGTGCTGCAGCCGGTGCGCCACCGCTACATCGGCGGCTTCGGCGCGATCCACTGGCTCGATCAGGTGACCCTGGCCAACCCGTTCGCCGGCAAGGCCGAGACGAGCATGGTCGAGCACATGAACAACGACCACGCCAACGCCATCGCCCATTATGTGGAACTGACCGATTTGCCACGCCATGCGCCAGTACAGATGGTCGGGGTGGACAGTGAAGGCATGCACCTGCGTATTGGCCAGGCGGTTTACTGGTTGCCCTTCCCAAGTACTTGCAACACGCCGACACAAGTCCGCGAAGCCCTGGTTTTGCTGGCTCGCGCCGACCAGTGGCCGGTTGCGACGGAAGTCGAGGGTTGAAAAGCCGAGCGCACGCATCCATCTGTTGGTCTTACAGGAAGGTTCTCTTCCGACGAGGAATGCTTTGATGCGTGCTTTTCTACTGCTGTTTCTCCTGTTTCCCGTGCTGGAGCTGTTCGTCTTCGTGAAGGTCAGTGCCGCCATCGGTTTCTTCCCGGCACTGCTGCTGATCATCGCCGGCTCCGCCCTGGGTGTGCTGGTGATGCGCGTGGCCGGGCTGGCAACCGCACTGCGCGCCCGTGAAAGCCTGCAGCGTGGCGAACTGCCCGCCGAGGACATGTTCCAGGGCATGATGCTGGCCGTTGGTGGTGGCCTGCTGTTGCTGCCAGGTTTCATCAGCGACGTGCTGGGCCTGCTGTGCCTGCTGCCATTCACCCGTCATCTGGCCGCGCGCAAGATGCGCGAGCGTGCCGAGGCCCAAGCCATGCGACAGCGCGCCTTCCAGGACGACCCGTTCCAGGCCCGGCCGCGTGATGGCGGGCATAGGCCGAATGTGATCGAAGGCGAGTACGAGCGCCGCGACAAGTAATAACCGGGGGCCGCTTTGCGGCCCTTTCGCGACACAAGGCCGCTCCCACAGGCAATGCATACCTTCTGTGGGAGCGGCCTTGTGTCGCGAAAGGGGCGCAACGCGGCCCCAGCTTTTTGCGGGGCCAAGGCGCTAATGAAAAATTTTCTGAAGCAAGCCTTGTAATTGAATATGGCGGCCTCATGTATGTGGTCACCGCAAGGTTTCTGGTGGCAACACCAGGCATAACTCAGGTGGTTCGCCCATTGCGGGCCACCCCGGCAACGCCGGACAGCTACAACCCGCCGGTGTCGACACCGGCCGATGAAAACCACAATTTGGGAGAGATCGACAATGAAGCTTCGTCCTCTGCATGACCGCGTCGTTATCCGTCGCAGCGAAGAAGAATCGAAAACCGCTGGCGGTATCGTCCTGCCGGGTTCGGCCGCTGAAAAACCAAACCGCGGCGAAGTCGTCGCCGTCGGCACCGGTCGCATCCTGGACAACGGCGAAGTTCGCGCACTGGCCGTGAAAGTGGGTGACAAAGTGGTTTTCGGCCCTTACTCGGGCAGCAACACCGTGAAAGTCGATGGCGAAGACCTGCTGGTCATGGCCGAGAACGAAATCCTCGCCGTTATCGAAGGCTGATTTCCCCGACTTCCCGTTACTCCAAAGAATTCCAAGGATTAAACGATCATGGCTGCTAAAGACGTAAAATTCGGCGATTCCGCTCGTAAGAAAATGCTGGTTGGTGTCAACGTTCTGGCTGACGCGGTAAAAGCGACCCTGGGCCCGAAAGGCCGTAACGTGGTGCTGGCCAAGAGCTTCGGCGCTCCGACCATCACCAAGGACGGCGTTTCCGTCGCCAAGGAAATCGAGCTGAAAGACGCCTTCGAGAACATGGGCGCCCAACTGGTCAAGGAAGTTGCTTCCAAGGCCAACGACGCTGCCGGTGACGGCACCACCACCGCTACCGTCCTGGCTCAGGCCATCGTCAACGAAGGCCTGAAAGCCGTCGCTGCCGGCATGAACCCGATGGACCTGAAGCGCGGCATCGACAAGGCCACCGCTGCCGTCGTCGCCGAGCTGAAGAACCTGTCCAAGCCATGCGCCGACTCCAAGGCCATCGCCCAGGTAGGTACCATCTCCGCCAACTCCGACAACTCCATCGGTGAAATCATCGCCGAAGCCATGGAAAAAGTCGGTAAAGAAGGCGTGATCACCGTTGAAGAAGGCTCGGGCCTGGAAAACGAACTGTCGGTCGTTGAAGGCATGCAGTTCGACCGCGGCTACCTGTCCCCGTACTTCGTCAACAAGCCGGACACCATGGTTGCCGAGCTGGAAGGCCCGCTGCTGCTGCTGGTCGACAAGAAGATCTCCAACATCCGTGAGCTGCTGCCAGTTCTGGAAGCCGTTGCCAAGGCCGGCCGCCCACTGCTGATCGTTGCCGAAGACGTTGAAGGCGAAGCCCTGGCTACCCTGGTAGTCAACAACATGCGCGGCATCGTCAAGGTTGCTGCGGTCAAGGCTCCGGGCTTCGGCGACCGCCGCAAGGCCATGCTGCAGGACATCGCCGTCCTGACTGGCGGCCAGGTCATCTCCGAAGAAATCGGCCTGTCGCTGGAAACCGCTACCCTGGAGCACCTGGGTAACGCCAAGCGCGTCATCCTGTCCAAGGAAAACACCACCATCATCGACGGCGCTGGCGCCGATACCGAGATCGAAGCACGCGTCAAGCAGATCCGTGCCCAGATCGAAGAGACTTCCTCGGACTACGACCGTGAGAAGCTGCAAGAGCGTCTGGCCAAACTGGCTGGCGGTGTTGCCGTGATCAAGGTCGGTGCCGGCACCGAAGTTGAAATGAAAGAGAAGAAAGCCCGCGTTGAAGACGCCCTGCACGCTACCCGTGCAGCCGTTGAAGAAGGCGTGGTACCTGGCGGTGGTGTAGCCCTGGTTCGCTCCCTGGCTGCCATTGCCAACCTCAAAGGCGACAACGAAGACCAGAACGTCGGTATCGCCCTGCTGCGTCGCGCTGTTGAAGCGCCGCTGCGCCAGATCACTGCCAACGCCGGCGACGAGCCAAGCGTTGTCGCTGACAAGGTCAAGCAAGGTTCGGGTAACTTCGGTTACAACGCTGCTACCGGCGAATACGGCGACATGATCGAGATGGGTATCCTGGACCCAGCCAAGGTCACCCGCTCGGCGCTGCAAGCTGCTGCTTCGATCGGCGGTCTGATGATCACCACTGAAGCCATGGTTGCCGACCTGCCGGAAGACAAGCCAGCTGCTGGCATGCCTGACATGGGCGGCATGGGTGGCATGGGCGGCATGATGTAAGCCAGCCTTACCCCCTGCACCATGAAAAGCCCCGGTTCGCGAGAACCGGGGCTTTTTTGTTTTCCTGTTGGGACCATTGGGGCTGCTGTGCAGCCACAGGTTTGCGCCAACCTTGTGACAGGCGTTTTACCTGTAGGAGCTGGCTTGCCGGCGAAAGGGCCGCAAAGCGGCCCCGGGTTCAGGCGACGCTACGCTCAGCGGCGGGTACCTCAGCCATTCCCCGACGATACAGAACCAGGTAATACGACCCCAAGCCGATCAGCCAGCAGAACACCGCCGTCCACACGTTGTGCGACAGGAAGTGCGCCCCCTGCATCATCCGCCCCAGCGACAGCACTGACCCGGCGACGAAGGCCACCGTCAACGCCACCCGTGCCAGCCTCGGCTTGCGATCACGCAACATGAAGAACAGCCCGAACAGGCAGAACCCGGTGGCGGCATGCCCGCCCGGCCAGCACAGCCCGGGCTTGTCGGTCGCCGGCCGCGGTTCCAGCAGCTTGCTGTAGGTTTCCTTCCCGCCAAACTGGGTCAGGCTCCACGGGCATTGCACCTGGGTCACTTTCTTCAGCGGTGTGACAAACGCCGTGGACAGGCCCAGTGCCAGTACCAGGCAGCCCAGCTCACGGCGCCAGCCGAACAGGCGCTTCCAGAAGAAGCTGGCAGCAAAGGTCACCAGTGACATCACTCCCAGCAGGATCACCCCCTGCTTGACCCTGTCATGCAGGATGTTCTCCAGCAAATAGCTGTGGCGGCCGATGAACTGCCCGGCAGCAGGGTCGAAGAACAGGTTGGCAATGTCCATGTCGACCGAGGTCAGTTCCAGCAGGATCAGGCCAAGCGCGGTCGCCAGGGGTAGCCCCAGGTACAGCCAGAAATTGATCGGGCGAGGGCGGGTTGGTTGCTGCATGACGGCTCCAGGGCGCGAAAAAGATCGGGCATTGTCGGCCGCCCGCTATCCTGTGTCCGTGAAGGATCAGTGAAAAAACCGTCAAGTGCGCTGAATTTTCCCTGGGGCTGGCACCCTGCAGGCATAGGCCTTAAGCTGCGCCTGCCGCGCACCACAGCGAGAAGCGCCGCACAGGAGAAACCGATGCGCATTCTTTTGGTTGAAGACAACCGCGATATCCTGGCCAACCTGGCCGATTACCTGGGCATGAAGGGCTACACCGTCGACTGTGCCCAGGATGGCCTGTCCGGCCTGCACCTGGCTGCCACCGAGCACTACGACCTGATCGTGCTCGACATCATGTTGCCGGGCATCGACGGCTACACCCTGTGCAAGCGCCTGCGCGAAGACGCCCGCCGCGATACGCCGGTGATCATGCTCACCGCCCGCGACCAACTGGACGACCGCCTGCAGGGCTTCCGCTCCGGTGCCGACGATTACCTGCTCAAGCCCTTCGCCCTGTCGGAGCTGGCTGCCCGCATCGAAGCGGTGCTGCGCCGGGCCCAGGGCGGCGGGCGCCGCACCTTGCAGGTGGCCGACCTCAGTTATGACCTGGACACCCTCGAAGTCACCCGCCAGGGCCGCCTGCTCAAGCTCAACCCTGTCGGCCTCAAGCTGCTGGCGGTGCTGATGCAGAAAAGCCCGCACGTATTGCGTCGCGAAGTGCTGGAAGAAGCCCTTTGGGGAGATGATTGCCCTGACAGCGACAGCCTGCGCAGCCACGTGCACCAGCTGCGCCAGGTGATCGACAAGCCGTTTGAAAAACCGCTGCTGCATACCGTCCATGGCGTCGGCTATCGCCTCGCCGAGGGCCGTGATGGAGTTTAAGCAAAGCCTTGCCCAGCGCATCATCATCGCCTTTGCCCTGATGAGCGCGCTGGTGGCCGGGGCCTTCGCCTTTGGCATCGTCGGCACCGTGCACCTGGTCGAGGAGCGGCTGATTTCGTCGGTGCTGGGCGGTGACCTGCAGCGCCTGCTGCGCATGGACAGCGTCAGCGACTGGAGCCACCGCCCCCGCCCCGACCAGCTGTTCTATTTCAGCGGCGGGCGCGACGACTTCGAACTTCCCAAGGACCTGCGCCACCTTGACCGCGGCTTCCACGAGGTATTCCGCGATCAACTGTCGTACCACGCCATGGTCGAGATCGTTGATGGCCGTCGCTATGTGCTGTTGCAGGACCAGAGCGACTTCGAAGAGCGCGAGCGCTTGCTGTTCGCGGTGGTGGTGGTGGGCTTCGTGCTCAGCCTGGTACTGGCGGTGATCCTCGGCTGGCTGGTGGCGCGCCGGGTGATGGCGCCGGTGATCCGCCTGGCGCGCCAGGTACGCCACCGTGACCAGTTGCTGGGGCTGGCCCCGCCGCTGGCACCGGACTATGCCGCAGACGAAGTCGGCCAGCTGGCGGTAGCCTTCGACGATACCCTGGGCCGCCTGCGCGATGCCCTGACCCGCGAACGGTTGTTCACCAGCGACGTCAGCCATGAATTGCGCACACCCTTGATGGTGCTGGCCACCTCGTGTGAGCTGCTGATGGAAAACCCGACGCTGGACGCCCGCTCGCGCAGCCAGGTGGAGCGTGTGGCGCGGGCCACGGAAGAAATGCGCGAGCTGGTCAAGACCTTCCTGATGCTGGCCCGGGCACAGCGCGACGAGGGTGCGGTGGCATCGCGGGCCACCCTGCGGGAGGTGGCTGACGAACTGGTCGGGGTTTGGCGCGACACCATCGAGCAGAAGGGCCTGGCCTTGTATTACGATGGCCGCGTCAGTGCCAGCCCGGTACTGTACAACGCCACCTTCCTGCAGTCGGTAATGGGCAACCTGCTGCGTAATGCCGCGCACTACACCGACAGCGGCTACATCCGCCTGAGCCTGGAAGCCACCGGCTTCAGCGTGGAGGACAGTGGCGTGGGTATCCCGGAGGAACAGCGCGAGGCGATGTTCCGGCCGTTCGTGCGCGGCGATGAGCGGCGCGGTGAGGGCCTGGGCCTGGGCCTGTCGTTGGTACAGCGCATCTGCGATGACCAAGGTTGGCATGTCACCCTGACATCAACCTTGCCACACGGCTGCCGTTTCGTGGTCGACCTGAGCAAAACCGCAGTGAAGGGCGATCCAGAGGCTTTGGTCGAGTAATCTGTTGTTACAGGCCATTCGGCGCTCAACATATTTTTCACATCAGCATGACCTGATTCCTACGCTTACTTACCTAATGTGGGCGGAATGGAGTCAGGAGATGCCCAATGCGTAGCCCCATCAAGCTTGAATTTTCCGAGAAGTACGACAAAGAACATGCCCGCGAGTACTTTCTCAAGCACCAGGATGGCCTTGCGCGACGCCTTTCCCACAAGCGTGATGAGCAACTGGCGCGTCGTGCCTTGGCATTGGCTGGTGAGCCTGGGCTGGTCCTCGACCTGCCATGCGGTGCTGGCCGCTTCTGGCCGTTGCTGGCAGAAAAGCCCAACCGGGTGATCATCGGCGCCGACAACTCAGAAGCGATGATCGAGACAGCCTGTACCGCGCAAGCGCCAGAGGTGGTGGCACGGGTACGCCCTTTGCAGACTTCGGCATTTGCCATCGACTTGCCGGACAATTCGGTGGACAGCATCTTCTGCATGCGCTTGTTCCACCACATCGGCGAAGCGGCGCACAGAAAGACCATTCTTTCGGAATTTCAACGGGTTAGCCGTGATAGTGTGATCCTGTCATTGTGGGTGGATGGTAATTTCAAAGCATGGCGCCGGAAAAAACTGGAACAGCGCCGCAGGTCCAGGAAGGGCGACCAGGACAATTACCAGAACCGGTTTGTGTTACCGGCCGACACGGTCGAAGAAGAATTCCGAGCCGCCGGCTTCAGAATCCAGGAACGCCTCGACTTCCTGCCGTTCTATGCCATGTGGCGGGTATATGTATTGCGTAAGGGGTAGTGTTTGATGGCTGTAGCCCAGAGCGGGGAGTCGCGGTTCGATTTTTACTGGCGCCAGCAGGGCGAGTGGGTCGAGGAGCCTAACCAGCGCCGTGGTGGCGAGAGCGGTGTGCAACGCCTCGACGATGGCAATGGCAAGCTGCTGTATGCCAAGCGCCAGGTCGGGCATATCTACCGTAGCCTGCTGCACCCTTTCGGCCGGCCGACCGTATTGCGTGAGCTCGATGCGTTGAACAGCTTCGAGCAACTGGGCGTGCGTGTACCGCGCATCGTCTTCTGTGGCGCCGAACGTGGTGCCGACAAGCAGTGGCGTGCGCTATTGGTGAGCGAAGCACTCGACGGTTTCGTCGAACTCGATACCTGGCATGCCGAAGGTGCCCGCGAGCGTTACCCGCAGGTGGTGCATGAGCGCATGCTCAAGGACCTGGCGGACAACCTGGCGCGCATGCACCTGGGGCACTGGCAGCACGGTTGTCTGTATGGCAAGCATGTGTTCGTCAAGGTGATTGGCGAGGGCGAGCAGGCCCGGGTCGAAGTCGCGCTGCTGGACCTGGAAAAATGCCGTCGGCGCATCAGCTGCCAGCGTGCGGCGGGCAATGACCTGCGCCAGCTGCGCCGCCATTCGTCGATGAATGACGCGGAATGGCAAACACTGCTCTACTTTTACCAGATGGCGTTTGGCAGCGCTGTCAAAGGGTTAGGGCAATGAAACTAGAAATAGCTCGAGCTTTGTTCCTGGTAGCTGGCCTGGCGGTGACCACCGTGGCGGTGGCTGCCTGGGAGGAGCCGAAGCCGACAGTGTTCAGCAAGGCCGAACTGGCCGACCAGTGCGCGTTGCCGCGGGAAATGAAACCGCAGCAACAAGCCGAGGCCGCGCCGGATCAGGATCTGTTGCTGTTCCTGTTCGGCATGCGCCAGGGGTTGCGGCCGTTCGGTTGAATCCGGTGTAGATGGAAATGCCAGAGGCCTCGCGATTGCGGGGCCTTTGGCATTTTTGCATTTGCCTCGCCGGCCTCTTCGCGGGTGAACCCGCTCCCACAGGTACTGCACCCATTCCGGATCCGGTGCCGTACCTGTGGGAGCGGGTTCATCCGCGAAGAGGCCGGTTCAGGCAACCGATGTTTCCCTGGCAACCGCCTTGTGCGCCAGCAGGGTGTAGATACAAGGCAACACGAACAGGGTAAACAGCGTGCCGATCGACATCCCGGTGGCAATCACCGTACCGATGTCGAAGCGGCTGACTGCCCCCGCACCAGTCGCCAGGATCAGCGGTACCATGCCAAATACCATCGCCGCCGTGGTCATCAGCACCGGCCGCAGGCGAATCGCCGCGGCTTCCTCGATCGCTTCGTGCACACTCATGCCGCGCTCCTCACGTAACTGGTTGGCGAACTCGACAATCAGGATGCCGTGCTTGCTGATCAGCCCAATCAGTGTCACCAGCCCGACCTGGGTGTAGATGTTCATGCTCGATACGCCAAGGAACAGTGGCAGCAGCGCGCCACAGATCGACAACGGCACCGTCACCAGTATTACCAGTGGGTCGCGGAAGCTTTCGAACTGCGCCGCCAGCACCAGGAAGATGATCGCCAATGCCAGGCCGAAGGTCACCCACAGCGCGCTGCCTTCCTGGACGTACTGGCGCGCCACGCCGGCATAGTCGAAGGCGAAACCTTCCGGAGCCTCCTCGCGGGCGATGCCCTGTACGGTCTGCAGCGCCTCGCCCAGGCTGACCATGGGCACGCCCTGGATGATCGCCGAGTTCAGCTGCTGGAACTGGTTGAGCTGGCGCGGGCGGGCGCGGTCGGTAAGGGTGATCAGGGTGGATAGCGGCAGCAGTTGGCCCTGGTCGTTCTTCACGTAGTAGTTGTTCAGCCAGCCGGGGTTGTCGCGGTAAGGCCGCTCGACCTGGGCAATCACCTTGTAGCTGCGGCCTTCGAGGGTGAAGCGGTTGATTTCCGCCTCGCCCAGCAAGGTCGCCAGGGTGCTGCCCAAGGTGTCCATCGACACCCCCATCTGCGCCGCCTTGGCCCGGTCGATATCCACCACCACCTCGGGCTTGTCGAAGGCCAGGTCGATGTCGAGGAAGGCGAACTTGCCTGATTCCTGGGCGCGGGCCTTGATGCGCTGGGCCACATCCAGCAGTGCCGGGTAGTCGCCAGCGCTGTTGATCACGAACTGGAATGGCAGGCCCTCGCCGGTGCCGGGCAGCGACGGCAGGTTGAAGCCGAAGATCTGCAGGCCACTGATTTCTTCGAGCTTGCTCTGCACCAGCGGCAGCAGCTCCATCTGCGTGCGCTCGCGCTCGTTCCAGGGCTTGAGCAGGAAGCCGCCGATGCCGGTCTGCACGCCATTGAAACCGTTGATCTGGAACGACGAGTAATACTCCGGGAAAGCCTTGAACAGCGGAGTGAATTCGTCGGTATAGGCGTTGAGGTAATCAAGGTTGGCCGGCTGCGGCGAACTGCTCATCATGAAAATCACCCCCTGGTCCTCGTTCGGCGCCAGTTCGTTCTGGGTGAACTTCAGCAGTACCGGAATCAGGCACAGGATGATCACGGCAAACACCAGCACGACAGGCCGGCTGTCGAGGGTGGTGTGCAGCAGGCGCTGGTAGCGCACCTTCAGGCGTTCGAACAGCACGTCCAGGCGGTGGGCCAGGCCGCTGGGGTTCTGTTCCTGGCGCAGCAGCAGCGCGCACATCATCGGTGACAGGGTGAGGGCAACGATGCCGGAGATGATCACCGCACCGGCCAGGGTCAGGGCAAACTCCTTGAACAGCGCGCCGGTGAGCCCGGTAAGGAAGCCGATCGGTGCATACACCGCTGCCAGGGTGATGGTCATCGACACCACCGGCATGGCGATTTCGCGGGCGCCCTCGAGGGCGGCGTCGAACGGTGACTTGCCTTCTTCCATGTGCCGGTGGATGTTTTCCACCACGACGATCGCGTCGTCCACCACCAGCCCGATGGCCAGCACCATTGCCAGCAGGGTCAGCAGATTGAGCGAATAGCCCATCATCTGCATGAAGAACAGCACGCCGATCATCGACAGCGGAATGGTCACCACCGGAATCAGCACCGAACGCAGGGCACCGAGGAACAGGAACACCACCACGATGACGATCAGTACCGCTTCGCCGAGGGTCTTGATCACTTCGTCGATGGAGGCCTGGATGAACAGCGTGGCGTCATAGGCGATCGATACCTTCAGCGCCGAGGGCAGCTGGCTTTCCAGCTCGGGCATGATGCGCCGCACTTCCTTGATGACGTCCAGCGGGTTGGCGGCTGGTGTGGCCTTGATGCCGATGTACACCGATGGGGTGCCGTCGAACGAGCTGACCGTATCGTAGTTTTCAGCCCCCATCTCGACCCGCGCCACATCGCCAAGCAGCACGCGGCTGTCGCCACTGGTCTTGACCGGCAGGGCGGCGAACGCCTCGGCCGACTTCAGCTCGGTGCTGGCGTTGATGCTGGTGACCACGTATTCACCCTTCACCTCGCCGGCCGCGGAAAGGAAGTTGTAGCGGCGCACGGCATTGGTCACGTCGATGGCAGACAGGCCATAGCCCGCCAGTTTCACCGGGTCGATCCAGATGCGCATGGCGAACACCTGGTTGCCGAGGATTTCCGCTTCGGCCATGCCCGGCAGGGTCGCCAGCTTGGGCTGGATCACCCGCGACAGGTAGTCGGTGATTTGCGGGTTGCTCATCTCTTTGCTGTAGAAACTGATGTACATAAGCGCCGAAGCATCGGCGGCTTCCTTGCTCAGTACCGGGTCTTCGGAGTCCTGGGGCAGCTTGTTGCGCACTTCGTTGGCCTTGGCCAGCAGTTCGGTGAACAACCGGTCGCTGTCGGCGCCGATGCGGGCGTAGATGGAAATGATCGAGAAGTTCTGTCTGCTCACCGAGGTCATGTAGTCGATGCCTTCGGCGCTGGCCAGGCTTTGCTGCAGCGGCTGGGTGATATAGCCCTGGATGGTCTCGGCGTTGGCGCCGGGGTAGGCGGTGGTTACGGTGATCAGGGCATTTTCCATTTGCGGGTACTGGCGGATCTGCAGCTTGTTCCAGGCCTGGAAGCCCAGCAGCAGGATCAGCAGGCTCACCACGCTAGCCAGCACCGGGCGGCGGATGAACGGGTCGGTGAACGCCATGCCAGCCTCCTGTCAGTCCTTGCCCGGCGTGCCCGGTGCGGGCTTCAGGGCTTTGTCCTGGCCGATGCGGATCGCGGCACCGGGGGTGAGCTTCAGTTGGCCGGCAGTGACCACCTGTTCCCCGGCCTGCAGGCCCTTGCTGACCACCACCACGCCGTCACGGCGCTCGCCGGTTTGCACCGTGCGCTGCTCGGCGGTGAGCTGCGGCTGGCCCTTGTCGTCGTTTAGTGGCTTGCCGTCCTTGTCCTTTTTCGGCGTTGCGACATACACCGAGTTGCCATACAGGGTGTAGGTGATGGCGCTTTCCGGCACCACCACTTGTGGCTGCGGGTTGGGTAGCAGGATCAGCAGGCTGGCGAACATGCCCGGCAGCAGCTTGCTGTCCGGGTTGGCCATGGTTGCGCGCACCAGCAGGTTGCGCGTGGTTTCCTCGACCTTGGGGTTGATGGCGCTGAGGCTGGCGGGGAAGGTCTGGCCCGGGTAGGCGGCCACCTGCACCAGCACCTGCTGGCCCAGGCTGAGGTGCGGCAGGGCCTGTTCCGGTACGTTGAAGTCGACGTAGAGGCTGGATGTGTCCTGCAGGGTGGCGATCACCGTGCCGGCGGCCAGATAGTCGCCGACGTCCACTTGGCGAATGCCGATGGTGCCACTGAACGGAGCGCTGATGCTCTTCTTGGTCTTCGATGCCTTGAGCTGGTCGACCACCGCCTGATTGCGCCGGTACTGGGCGGTGAGGCGGTCGAATTCGCCGCGGGAGATGGCTGAGTCGCCGACCAGCTGGCTGCCACGGCCGAAATCTACCTTGGCCAGGCCCAGGTCGGCCTGGGCGGTGCCGAGCAGGGCGGTTTCCTGGTCGTCGTTGAGTTGCAGCAACAGTTGCCCGGCCTTGACCTGCTGGCCTGAGTCGAAATGCAGGGCCTTGACGATGCCTTCCACTTCCAGGCTCAGCTCAACGCCCTGTAGCGCCTTGAGGCTGCCGACAGCGGGCAGGCGCTCTTGCCACGGGCGCTGTTCGGCCAAGGCGGCCGCCACGGTGATGGGCGGCTTGGGGGCAGTGAACATCTGGATCTGCTGGTAGATCGAAAAGGCTTTGTAGCCCCCCAGGGCCAGCACGATCAGCAGAACCACGGCCAACATGATGAGCATGCGGCGGCGCAGCATAGGTCCGGTTCCTTGGATGCGGTTGTTATTCGCTTAGACACGACAACGGGCGATCCTGCCCACGTGTGGATGGGGGAAGTATTGACTGTTTTTTGGGGGAAAGGGAGTGGAATGCCTGGGCCGGCCCCTTCGCGGCTGAAGCCGCTCCCACAGGGACCGCGCAGTCAGCGGGTTGCGCTATTCCTGTGGGAGCGGCTTTAGCCGCGAAGGGGCCAGTACAGCCAACCCGAAAATCAGACGAGATGCAGGTGGTTGTCCCAGAAACCGGACGGCAGGTTCATCGGTTGCCCGACCAGCTCGGCCTTGCGGCAATCATAGAACCGGCAACGGCCCTGCCCGGAGGTGACGACAAAGCCGTCCTGTACCGCGCCCACCCCCGCGCAATCGGGCATTGGCGCATCCAGCCGCACCGCGCCGCTGTCCAGGTCCCAGACGAACAGGCGGTTGGCTCGTGGCGCGGTCAGCGCGACCAGCCGCAGCTCGCTGTGGATAGCCACGCTGGCGGTGTACTGGGCCATGGCCTGCAACTGTCGCTCCGGCACCGGGAAGGCCTTGAACGGCTCGCCCGGGCGCTTGATCGCCAGCAGTTCGGCGGTTTCATCGGCATCGCCCATGAACTGTTGGCAGGCGGCGATGGTGCCATCGCTGCCCACCGCCAGGTGGCGCACGCTATTCATCTGCTGGGCCAGGGTTTCCTTGCTCAGCAGGGTACCGTCGCGCTGCATCAGCACCAGGCTCGGTTCCATGGCGTCGAGGTTCATCTCCACCCGGCTTTCGGCTTCGGTGCGGATACCGCCGTTGGCCACGATCAGCGTTTCGCCGTCCGGCAGCCAGGCCACTTCGTGCGGGCCGATGCCGTGGGTCGGAATCTCCCCGCTGTGCACCAGGCGCTCGCCTTCGAAGCGGTACACGCCGAGTACGCCACGCCCCGGGTCGGTGGTGTCGTTCTCGGTGGCATACAGCCATTCGCCACCTTTGTGAATGACCGCGTGGCCGTAGAAGTGCCGGTTCGGCTGCGAGGTGACGGTTTGCAGCAGGCGCCCGTCGCGCAGGTCGACCAGGTAGCTTTCGGTGCCGGGACGGCGGGCGACGAACAGGGCGATCGGCAGGTCCGGGTGATGGATGATGGCATGGCAACGTTGGGCGACCTGGGTGCTGAACACCTGGGTGCCGTCCAAGCGGAACCCGACCGCATAGTGCTTGCCGTCGCCGTCGTCACGCGCCGACAGCAGCAGGGGCTCGCTGCCTTTGTTGCGGAACAGGCTCCAGCCGCCCAGGGTGAGGGCGCTGAGCAATACGCTACCGAGTTTGAGGGCCTGGCGTCGCAGCATGATCAGTCACCGTCGTTGGCATTGAAGCCCAGCTGGATGTTCAACGCCTTGGCCAGCTCGCCTTCGTGCAGGCGGTGGACGGCGTTGAGGCTGTCGTAGATCTGGTTCAGGGTTTGCTGGCCAGCGTCGTCGGCCAGCAGCTCGCCCAAGGTTTTCTGGTTGTCGGCCAGCAGCTTGAGCGAGGCAGCGTAGGCGGCGTCGATCTTGTCTGCCAGGGCTTTCTGATCGCTGGACAGCAAGCCGCGCAGGCCTTGGTTGTCGACCCCGACCCAGACCGCTTCGGCGGCCTTGAGGCTGGCCTCCAGGCTCTTGAGCGAGCTGTGGCTGCGCCAGGCTTCGGCCTGCAGTGGCTGTGGAATGCCCTTGCTCTGGCGGCCCATCGGCGCACCGAGCTTTTTCTTCAGGCTGTCCAGAGCGGTGACCTGGGCGCGCAGCAGGTCGGCGATGGCCTCGTGGGAGTCGGCGTAGCGCTGGTTGGGGAACTTGGTCATCTGCGAGAGCATGCCGTCGGTGCTGTTCCAGCCCTTGAGGATCTCTTCGGCCAGGGTTTTCTGGTGTTCACCGATGGCCACCAGCAACGGGCAGTAGCGGGCTTTCTGCTCGGCAGTGGCGATGTCCGGCTTGCTGTCGAACAGGATGTACTCGTAGGCCGACAGGCCACGTACCACCACGCTGGCCTTGCCCAAGGCCGCGGCATCGACCGGCTGGTCTGCGTTGACCAGCTGCTCGACCTGGCGGCCGACCAGGTTCTTCTTGTCGGGCCAGAACTGTACTTGCCAGGCGCGGTTGCCTTCGGCCAGCGGGCCGACCAGCAGCGGTTGCAGCTCGGCCCAGGCCTTTTGCGCGTTGAGGAAGTCGGCACGGGCCTTGTCCAGGGTTTCCTTGCCTTCGCAGTAGGCCAGGGCGCTGGCGGCCAGCGTGCGGTCGGCTTCGACCCAGCGGCTGTAGGTGGGCAGGATCACCTGCTTGGCGATGGCAGCGGAGGTGACTGCTTGCGGGTCCTGCGGCGAGCAGGCGCCGAGGGCGAGTGCGGCGAGGCTGGTGAACAACAGTTTGGGTCGGAACATGCCCGGCTCCTTTGCGCTTTTTAAAGTGAGTTCAGGAAAGCCAGCAACGCGGCACGCTGCTCGGCATTGAAAGTGAGTACGAAATTGCGTGCCGACTCGGCTTCGCCACCGTGCCAGAGCACGGCCTCGAGCAGGTTGCGGGCGCGGCCGTCGTGCAGGAACTGGCTGTGGCCACTGACCGTTTCGCTCAGGCCGATGCCCCACAATGGCGGGGTGCGCCAGTCCTGGCCGTTGGCGGCGAATTCGGTGCGCTCGTCGGCCAGGCCCGGGCCCATGTCATGCAACAGCAGGTCGCTGTAAGGGCGGATCAACTGGTTGGCCAGCTCCGGCTCGGCGGCATTGGCGGCTGTGGTGAACTGCGGTGTATGGCAGCCCTGGCAGCCGGCCTGGTAGAACAGGTTCTTGCCCGCCAGCACCTGCGGCGAGCCAACATCGCGGCGGGCCGGCACGGCCAGGTTGCGGGTGTAGAAAGTGACCAGGCGCAGGATATTATCGCTGACTTCCTTCTCGCCATCGGCACCGTCGCCGTTGGGCGCGGCCAGGCAGTCGGCCTGCGCCGGGGTACAGTCGTCGTTGGGCTGCAGGGTGGTGGTCAGGCCCATGTCGCCGGCAAAGGCATGCACGTTCTGCTGGTTGACGTTGGGCTGCCCGGCCTTCCAGCCGAAGCGGCCGACCACGGTTTTGCCCTGGGCGTCATCCCACACCCGGTTGGCCCGGCCGCGGATGCCGTCGCGGTTGCGGTCGTCGGGATCCTCGTTGGCCAGCAGGTCGGCTTCGGGGATGGCTTCGAGCAGGCCCAAGCCGATCATCGGCGGCGCCACTCGCGCCGAAAAGCGCGTGTCGGGGTGCATCACGCCATAGCCGAGCTGGGTGATCTGCAGGGCCGGCTTGCGCAGCTCGACCTGGTGGCCATCCTCGAACGACACCGTTTCGCTGGTGTAGCTCACCCGCACCTTGCCTTCCGGCGTCACGCCGGGGATGGCCATGTCCTGCAGCTGGGTGCCATAGACCGGCTCCGGCACCACGCCGAGGCGTTCGACCACCTTGGCCAGGTAGGGCTGGTCGGGGATCGACAGGCGTACCAGCATCGATACGGCGTTGCTGTCGCCCGGCTCTGGCGGGTGGCCGCGGCCGTCGCGCACGTGGCAGTTCTGGCAGGCATTGGTATTGAACAGCGGCCCCAGGCCGTCACGTGCGGTGGTAGTGGATGGGGCGATCACCCAGGGGTTGCGGAAGAAGCTGTTGCCTACGGCGAAGTCCAGGCGCCGCTCGGGCGAGAGGTTGGCCGAGGGCAGGGAATAGGCATTGCGGTCAGTACGCTGCACGGTGGCTTTGCCGCCCGACAACGCTTCGCCGGGCTCGGCCTGGGTGAAACGCGGGGCGTCGTCGCAGGCGGCAAGGGCTAAGGCCAGCAGCAGGGGGGAGAGTCGGGACAGCGACAAGGACATCGAAAATCCTGGGCGTGAGCGAAAAACCGGCGTGCAAGCTTAGCAGGGTGAGTGAGTTTGAATAAGAGCAATTTGCAATTGCTGGATGAAATCGGTGTCAGTTGGCCATGTCGGCATGCTCGGTCTCTTGTGGGAGCGGCCTTGTGTCGCGAAAGGGCTGCAAAGCAGCCCCAGGATTTCGGCACCGATGCAAACAATGCCGGGGGGGCCGCTTTGCGGCCCTTTCGCGACACAAGGCCGCTCCTACAAGGGGGTGTGTTGCCTGAACGAAAAAGGCGACCCGAAGGCCGCCTCTTTCAGAACCGCTACAGCAGGATCAGAACTCGTGATCCGCGGTATCCGGGTTCAGGTTGGCAATGCCCAGCTTGCCCGCGGCCTGCTCGATCGCACCGGTCTGCTTGACCAGGGAGGCGATGGCGTCACGCACGATCTGGTTGCCGGCTGCGTTGTCGGCAGCGATCAGCTGGTCGTAGTGCTCGCCCTTGAGCGCGTGGTCGACGATCACCTGGATCTTGGCTTCGGTGGCTTCCAGGTCGGCCTTGAGGGTGGCGTCGGCAGCCGGGTCTACCTTGGCCACCAGCGACGACAGGCTCGGGCCGGTCACCTTGCTGCCGTCCGGGCGGGTGTACTCGCCCAGATAGACGTTACGGATGCCCTTGGCATCGTAGAAGTGCGAGTAGTGGGTGTTGTCGCTGAAGCAGTCGTGCTCGTCTTCCGGCGAGTTGGCCTCCAGCGAAACCTTCATGCGCTCGCCAGCCAGTTCGCCCAGCGACAGGCTGCCCATGCCGAACAGCATCTTGCGCAGGCCGTCGTTGACCGACTCGGCTTCCAGCTTGGCGCGGTAGTTGTCGGCAACGTTCGGGGCCCAGTTGCCGACCATCTCTTCGAGGTCCTTGACCAGCAGGTCGGTGACCGCTTTCAGGTAGGCACGGCGGCGGTCGTTGTGGCCACCGGTGGCGCCTTTGCCTTCCAGGTAGTCCGACGCCGGACGGTTGCCCGCGCCCGGGCCGGTGCCGTTCAGGTCCTGGCCCCAGAGCAGGAACTCGATGGCGTGATAGCCGGTGGCGACGTTGGCTTCAGAGCCGCCCAGTTCGTTCAGGCTGGCCAGCTTCTCGGGGGTGATGTCCTTGACGTCGATCTTCTCTTCGCCCACCTGGATCTCGGTGTTGGCGATGATGTTGGCGTTGGCCGCCGGGTTGCCCAGGGCGTGCTCATAGCTCTTGTCGACGTAGTCGATCAGGCCTTCGTCCAGCGGCCAGGCGTTCACCTGTCCTTCCCAGTCGTCGATGATGGTGTTGCCGAAGCGGAATACTTCGCTCTGCAGGTACGGTACGCGCGAGGCGACCCATGCTTCCCTGGCTGCTTTCAGAGTTTCGTCGTTCGGCTTGGCCAGGAACGCGTCGACTGCGGTCTGCAGGGTCTTGGCGGTGCTCAGCGAGTCGCTGTACACGGCGTAGACCAGCTCGGCGTAATGCTTGACCACGGCTTTGCCGGCGGCTTCGTCGACAGCCCCGGGCGCTGCAGCGGTGGTGCTGGCGGCAGCAGGTGCCTGGGCTTGCGGCGCGGCGGCCTTGTCGTCCTTGCCTTCACCGCAACCGGCGAGAGCGATGGCAATGGCCAGCAGACTGGCGGAGGCCAGAGGCATTCGAATCATTATTGGTTTCCTGCGTCGTGTGGTTGGACCAAGGGGTGGACGGTGCGCCGTGGCACGCGAAACGACAACATCATGCGAAAGATTTGCATTTGCTGTAAAGGGGCGGGCATGCAATTCGTGTAAATGCCGGTCACGGGCTGTAATCGGGCAGGCGGCTCAGAACATCGAAACCTGGTTTCGCTGTGCCTGCTTGAGGAAGTTGGTCAGCTCACGGGCCGACAGCGGCTTGCTGTAGTGGTAGCCCTGGCCCTCGTGGCAGCCCTGGGCGACGATGTAGGTTTCCTGTTCGGCGGTTTCCACGCCTTCGGCGATTACCTGCATCCCCAGGCTCTTGCCCAGCTGGATGATGGCGCGGACGATGGTGGCGTCGTCATCGTCGTCCAGCAGGTCCTGGACGAAGCTCTTGTCGATCTTGATCTTGTCCAGAGGCAGCGATTTCAGGTAGCTGAGCGACGAGTAGCCGGTGCCGAAGTCGTCGATGGCAATCAGTGCTCCGGAGCGGCGCAGGCTCAGCAGGTGCTGGGCAGCGGTGCTGATGTCTTCCATCAGGCCGGTCTCGGTGACTTCCAGCTCCAGGCTGCGTGGTGGCAGGCGGTAAGCCTGCAGCAGGTTGTTGACCACCCGCGGCAGCTCGTTGTGGTGCAGCTGCACGGTGGACAGGTTGACCGCCATGCGCAGGTCGCTGAAGCCCATGTCGTGCCATTCGCGCAATTGCCGGCAGGCCTGGTCGAGCACCCATTCGCCGATGCCGATGATGCTGCCGTTCTGTTCGGCCAGGGGGATGAACTGGTCCGGGGGCACCATGCCCAGCTCCGGATGTTGCCAGCGCAGCAGTGCTTCGACACCGACCACGCGGTGGTCGCGGTAGCTGATCTGTGGCTGATACACCAGGTACAGCTGGTTGCGTGGCAGGGCTTCGCGCAGGTCCTTTTCCAGTTCGCGACGGCGGCGCATCTCGCTGTCGACGCTGGCGATGTAGAACTGGTAGCGGTTGCGCGAACGGGCCTTGGCCAAGGTCATGGTCTGTTCGGCTTTCTGCAGCAGCTTCTCGGTGCTGTCGCCGTCTTCCGGGAACAGGGTGATGCCGATGGTGGCGCGCAGGCGGATCTGCTGGTGGTGGTCGAGGTCGAACGGCACTTCCAGGTCGTCGAGGATACTCTGCGCCAGTTCGGCGGCCTCGTAGGGCTGCTCGATATTGGCCTGCACCAGGGCGAACTGGTCACCACCCAGGCGTGCCAGGGCGCCCAGTCGGCCGCTGTGGGCGCGCAGGCGGTCGGCCAGGGCCAGCAGCAACTGGTCGCCGACCTGGTAGCTGAACTGCTCGTTGATGCCCTTGAAGTCGTCCAGGCCTACGCATAGCACCGCCACGCGGTGTTGCAGGCGGCCACCGTCGACGAGGATCTTGTCCAGTTGCTGCTGCAGTTGCTGACGGTTGGGCAGGCCGGTGAGGAAGTCATACTGGGCCATGCGTTGCAGGCTGTTTTCCGCCTCGTGACGCAGGTGGGTGTTGCGCTCGATCGAGGCCAGCAGCTGGTTGGCGGTATTTACCCACAGGCCCAGCTCGTTCTTCTCGTGGCCCTTGAGCAGCGGCAGCTGGTGCTGGCTTGGGCGGTCGGGGTTGATCTGGGTGAGGTGCTCGATGATCTTCGACAGCGGTTTGGTCAGCAGCCAGTGGTAGACCAGATACAGCACCAGGCCCATGGCCAGGGCCCGCAGCACGCCGGAAATGAAGATGATCACGGCGTTGATCAGGAAATCTTCGCCGTAGGACGAGGTGTCGAGGGTGATGCTCAGGTCGCCGTAATATTCGCTGTAGGGGCCGCGGCCGACCAGTTGCGTGCTGTAGGTACGTTCCTGGCCGAGGATCAGGTCGGTCAGCCAGCGCATGGACATGTCCTGCAGCGGGCGGGACTTTTCTGCGAGCATGGTTTCGTTGGGGTGGCCAATGGAGGCCATGCGTACCGATTCGTCCTGGAACAGGCCTTCAATCACCTGCATGCCCATTTCGCGGTCGAGGCTATATACCGCCTGGGTCGAGGGGTCGCGGAACATGTCGAGGATGCGTTGGGCATCGCTGTTCACGGCTTGGCGGGTCTTGTAGGTGTCGTAGACGATTTGCGCACAGCTGAGCACGACACCGACCGCTAGCGCCGACAGCAGCACGACCCTGAGCAACTTGACCGACAAGCTGTTCCGCAATTCCAGCTTCAATGGGGGTTTCCTTAATCCATGCGCATGGCATCATTTTGCCATCAACGATGACGATACACTATCGGCCGACCATCAGAAGTGTATCGGTTGCCTGACCCCGCAACTTGAATGCGCCGTGACAATCTTCCAGAGGTTTGATGTTAGCGTGGTATGCGGGCTGAGCAAGCGTTTTGCGGGTGGGGCGTGGATGAAAACCGTGTCGACCGCTTCGCGGGCAAGCCCGCCCCCTCAGGCATGGCACATTCCTCCAAATGGAGTAGCGTCTGTGGGGCGGGTCTAATTTGCACGCCGCTGGAGAAGCGGACGGGTCCCTGCGATGAACGGCAACTACCACCCGACGGCGCACGGCGCGCCATCGGCTGTCGATGATTGGTTGATAGCGGGTATGTCAGCGCCTGGCTTTCAGTGCCGAACAGCGCCTTTACGCAGCGGGCGCGCTATTTTTCCGGCAGCGCCCAGGCAATGATGCTGTCACCCAGCTTGGTCGGAATCCGGTCATGCCCGCCGACCACGGCAACAACGTACTGCCGCCCTTCGCTCATGTAGTCCCAGAGGTCGTGATGGACGGTCTGGAAATGCCATTTGACCTTGCCGGTGAGCGCATCCAGGGCCACCAGTGAAGAGCTGAACTTGTCTTCCTGTTCGGTACGGGTACCGCCATAGAAGTCGCCTGCAGCATTGCCGGTGGTGATGTAGACCAGCCCCAGTTCGTCGTCGGCGGAAATCGGCGCCCATGAGTTGGGCGTGCTGAGCGTATAGGTTTCATCGGCGTCGGCAGGCGCAGTGCTGTCGGGGCGACCGAGGTCCCAGGCCCACTTCTGTTTGCCGCTGACTGCGTCGTAGGCGCGAACCACACCTGATGGCGCTGGGCGCACATCCGAATCAAGCACGCGGCCACCGGTAATGACCACACCGCGGATTACCAGTGGTGCAGAAGTGATGCCGGTGGAGCCTTTGCGGAAGGTGCCCAGGCCGTCCTTGAGGTCGGCAAAGCCTGCCGTGCCGAAATCTGGGCAGGCCTGCCCGGTGAGCGCATCAACTGCACCCAGGCGGATGTCGTTGGTGCCCCAGATGATGCGTTTGGCGCATAGGCCACTGGCATTGGATACTTCGTAGTACGAGACACCACGGCAATAGGCACCACCGTTGGCGAAATAGTCCGGGTCGACTTTCGAGTCGTAGCGCCAGTTCTCTTTGCCGGTAGTGGCGCTCAACGAAATGATGATTTGCTTGGGCGTGCAGGTATACAGCGAGTCGCCAACCTTGATTGGCGTGGCCTCGTTCAGATACTTGGTTTTTTCGCCAGGCTGTTTCACATCGCCATGATGATACTCCCAGGCCTTGACCAGGCCGGAAACGTTGCTTGGGGTAATCTGCGCCGCAGCGGAATAGTGGTTGCCGAGGTTGGAGCCGGCATAGGCGGTCCAGTTGGTCTTGTCGTGGGACGCGGCGACATTGGCGTCCGGTGAGGTCACCTACTGCGGCTGAAGGGTTGCTGTGTATGCGCGGTGATAGCGGGCGAGTCGGCCAGGTGAACGGTGTTGGGGAAGAACAGCGGTGTCAGGATGGTGGCCGCCATCAGCAGCGGCATCCCCCCCATGATGCTGAAATACAGTGCCTTGTTGACTTTGGCAAAGTCGCGCCGGACAAGAGGCCAGAAGGCCAGAAAGATCACACTGAGAAGTACCAGCCATGCCAGACGTGGGATATAGGCCCAGCCGTTGTAGCCGGATTCCCAGATTGCCCAGCCGTAGGTGGCCAGGGATGCTGCACCGTAGAGATAGATGCCGAGCGACTTCTTCAGGCCCATGAGTGCGGCTGACAGCAGCAATGCGGTACCCATCATTGCGTAGTAAGGCGAGCCGCCGGCACTGACCAGCGTGCTTCCCTGACAGGCCAGCGTCAGGCCAAGCAGGGCCAGCAGAATCGTGTACACCCCGAACAGCAGGCTGGAGACCCCCGTCCCGTTAGCCAACGTTCCTTGTTTCATTGCAATCATCCCTGTGTGATTCGGTGCCACAGTGCGTCCGAGCGGCGCGCATAATTGCTTATTCTTGCAATGAAATACAATAAGTGGCGCGAAATTCAATCCTGGCGCTGGATCTCAGGGTTGTTTTGTATCTTGCGTTAAAAGAAGGCAATGTCTAAGCTGCCTTCCCTGATCTGAACGCGCGGGTAATGAAAGGTAGGCGGGGGAAGGGGTTTACGCCTGCTGGCTTTCCAGCAAGGCATCCTGACGGGTCTTGAGCCGGCCGACTTCGTCCAGATGTTTCCAGAGAAACTGAGCGGCTTCTTCACGCCGACCGGACTCGATCAAGTCGAGCAGGTGCAGGTGCTCCAGGCATTGCGTCATCAGGCGACTGCGGTCGACGTTGGCTTTGTAGCTCATGAAGCGTCTGAGCTGGTTTTGCCGACGTATGGCATCTATGAAGAAGAGATTGCCCGAGCACTGCACGATCATTTCGTGAAACTGGGCGCCAATTTCGAACAGTTGGGCACGTGAGAGCAGGTGAATTTCGCCGTCGAGCATGGCCTGCTGTTGCTCCCGGGCTTTGGCAAATGCGGCCTGGTTGACCTTGTAGCCTGGTTCGCGCAGTGCGGCCGGCTCGATGGCCATGCGGAAGCGGTAGCTCTGGATGTGGGTCTGGGCGTTGTGTACGAATTCGTTAAGGCTCCAGCCTTGCCCGGGCTTGCGCTCGACCATGGCTTCGCTTGCCAGCCGGTTGAGGACCTTGAGCATTTGCCCGCGGGGCACGGAGTAGCGTCGCAGTAATTGGGCCTCAAAGAATTCGGCAGGGATTTCCCCGCTGAGGATGTCGTCCACCACGCGCAGGTAGAAGTCTTCGAATGGGTCGCAGGTGGGCGGTACAGTGGTTTCCTGGATCTGCCCGGCGTCCTGTTTCAGAAAGTAGCCGCGATTGGGCTCCTGCACCGCGATGTTCCACTCGGCGAGCAGGGCAAATACCCTGCGAATGGGGGAGCGGGAGACATCGAAGGCTTGGGCGAAGGTCTGCTCGCGCAATGGCTCGCCGGCCTTCATCGACCGGGCGCGGATCATCTCGATGACGCGAGGGGCCAACTGCAGGGCGAGATCTTTCTTTATCACAGGCTGTATTCCGAATGGTTAACTTCAGTCGATCCAGCAGATTCGGGTCGGACTGGGGACAGGAAAATACCACACACGGATGGATCTATACGTATGCTCAAATTCAATGCTCATCTCGGCTTCCAGTTCACTGAACTGCCTTTTCTGCAGCGTATCGAAGCCGCTGCCGCCGCCGGATTTCGCGCGGTGGAATTCCCGTCACCCTATGAATTCGACGCGAGTTTGTTGGCTGATCAACTGGCGCAATATGCGTTGCCATTGGTCCAGTTTGCCGCGCCGGCCGGCGTTTCCAAGGGCATTGCTGCTGTGGCGGGCAAGGAGCTCGAATTCCGTGACGGGTTAAGCCAGGCCGTCAGCTATGCCCGCGCACTGGCGTGTGCGGATGTGCACCTGATGTCTGGGGTAACCCACGAGGATGGCGCCGACAAGGTGTATGCGAGCAACCTGGACTATGCCGTGAAGTATTTTGAGGACCAGGGGCTGCGGCCATTGATCGAGGTGATCTGCACGCAGGCAATGCCGGGGTATTACATGTCCGATTTCGGCAAGGCGCAGCAGGTACTGGAGGCGCATCCCGGTATTGGGCTGATCCTTGATCTTTATCATGCACAGTTGCTGACTGGAAATGCTGCCGATGTGTTGGCGCAGTTCTTTGAACGGACGGTGCATGTGCAGGTGGCCGACTGTCCGGGGCGGCATCAGCCGGGAACGGGACAGATGGATGTTGCGGGGTTGTTGGCGGCGCTGGAGCAGCGCGGGTATGCGGGGTGGGTTGGATGTGAGTATCGGCCTACGGGTGCCACCGTAGATAGCCTTGGCTGGCTTGATCGGTACGCTTCCTGAAAACAGGGCGTTCTGGCCCCTCGCATGCCCCGAAAAATCCGATACCAGGGGACTGGCATCGGATTTTCGAAGAGCCCCGGCGTGGCGCCGGGGTTGTGTCTCAAGGCTGGATGACTCAGGCCTTGAAGGTCTTGCCTTCGAACTGTTCGGCGACGAAGGCCCAGTTGACCAGGTTCCAGAACGCCTCGACGTACTTCGGACGCAGGTTGCGGTAGTCGATGTAGTAGGCGTGTTCCCAGACGTCGCAGGTCAGCAGCGGGGTGTCGCCGCTGGTCAGCGGGCAGCCGGCGCCGATGGTGCTGGCCAGGGCCAGGGAACCGTCAGCCTTCTTCACCAGCCAGCCCCAGCCGGAACCGAAGGTGCCAACCGAAGTCTTGGTGAACTCTTCCTTGAACTTGTCGAAGGAACCGAAAGCGGCGTTGATGGCGTCAGCCAGGGCACCGGTCGGCTGGCCACCGGCGTTTGGTGCCAGGCAGTTCCAGTAGAAGGTGTGGTTCCAGACTTGAGCGGCGTTGTTGAAGATGCCGCCCGAAGAGCTCTTGACGATCTCTTCCAGGGTCTTGCCTTCGAATTCGGTGCCTGGGACCAGGTTGTTCAGGTTCACGACATAGGTGTTGTGGTGTTTGTCGTGGTGATACTCCAGGGTTTCCTTGGAGATGTGCGGCTGCAGGGCATCGTGGGCGTACGGCAGCGGCGGCAATTCAAAAGCCATGGTGGATCTCCTGATTCAGGTCTGTTTGCGGTTTGCGCAAGGCCGATCACGGGCGGCCCGATGTGCGTCGACGAGTTTGTACTCTTTGCGACGCAAGGGCTGGATCATAGCACCGGGCCCGGCGCATAACCACGCAACAAAGATAGGGAATAGAGGTTCCAGAGCGGTTGGGCTGTGCCGACCAGTGGCGTCAGCTGTTGCCTGCAAGGGCCTCATCGCCGGCAAGCCAGCTCCCACAGGGATATCACCGCCCTCAGGCCTGGTGACATCTCTGTGGGAGCTGGCTTGCCGGCGATAGGGCCCTTGATGTCAGTTGAAGATCAACTGCGCCGCCACCGCGAACATCATCACCGCCACCATCAGGTCGAGCATGCGCCAGGTCGCCGGCCGGGCCAGCCACGGTGCCAGCCAGGCCGCACCGATCGCCAGGGTCGAGAACCACAGCAGCGAGGCACTGGCAGCGCCGGCCACGTAGGCGCCAGGCGCAGCCTGCTGGGCGCCCAGCGAGCCGATCAGCAGCACCGTGTCGAGGTACACGTGCGGGTTCAGCAGGGTCACCGCCAGTGCACTGAGCAACACCGCGCGGCGTGAGCGCGCACCCTGGCCCTGCTGGTGCTGCAGGCTCTGCCTGGAGCAGGCGCTGCGCAACGCCTTGGCGCCGTACCAGATCAGGAACACCGCGCCGCCCCAGCGGGCGATCGCCAGCAAGGTCGGGTTGTGCGCCAGCACGGTGGCCAGGCCGAACACTCCGGCCGCCACCAGGATGGCGTCACAGACGATGCACAGTGCCGCCACCGGCAAATGATGCTCGCGGCGCAAGCTCTGGGCGAGGACGAAAGCGTTCTGTGCACCGATGGCCATGATCAGGCCGAAGGCCACGAGCATGCCGTTGAGATAGCTTTGCCACATGGCGCGCTCTCCAAAGCGTCTAAAAGATGCTGGCCATTGTGATGAACCACGCTGTATAAGAAAAACAAATAGAGCTGATCCGTCATTAGGAAAAACGATGTTCGACTACAAGCTGCTGGCCGCCCTCGCCGCCGTGATCGAGCAGGGTGGTTTCGAACGCGCGGCGCAGGTGCTGGGCTTGTCGCAGTCGGCCATTTCCCAGCGCATCAAGCTGCTCGAGGCGCGGGTCGGCCAGCCGGTGCTGGTGCGTGCCACACCGCCAAGCCCGACCGAAGTCGGCCGCCAGTTGCTCAACCATGTGCAGCAGGTGCGCCTGCTCGAACGCGACCTGCAGCGCCAGGTGCCGGCACTGGACGAGGAGGGCATGCCGGAGCGCCTGCGCATTGCTCTCAATGCCGACAGCCTGGCCACCTGGTGGGCCGGGGCAGTGGGCACTTTCTGCGCGCAGCAGAATGTGCTGACCGACCTGGTGGTGGAAGACCAGGAAGTGGGTCTGAAACGCATGCGTGCGGGCGAAGTTGCGGCCTGCCTGTGTGGCAGCGAGCGGCCGGTGGCCGGCGCGCGCAGCCTGCCGCTGGGCGCCATGCGCTACCGGGCGCTGGCCAGCCCCGGGTTCATGGCGCGGCATTTTCCGCAGGGCTTCGCTGCCAGCCGCCTGGCCCGTACCCCGGCGATCGTTTACGGCCCGGACGACTTCCTGCAACACCGCTACCTGGCATCGCTGGGCATCGAGGATGGCTTCCTGCACCACTTGTGCCCGTCGTCCGAAGGCTTCCTGCGCATGACCGAAGCCGGCCTGGGGTGGGGCCTGGTGCCCGAACTGCAGGCCCGCGAGCAACTGGCCAGCGGCCAGCTGGTGGAAATCTGCAGTGATACCCCCATCGATGTGCCGCTGTACTGGCATCATTGGCGCAATGGCGGGCAACTGCTCGCGCAACTGACCGACCACCTGCGGCACACCGCAAGGCAATGGCTGGTGCCCTTGTAGCCACGGCTGGCGTCAGTTGCATCTGAAATCTAGACGGAGTCTTACATGCGAATTCTGGTCACCGGCGCGAGTGGCTTCATTGGCGGGCGCTTTGCACGCTTTGCCCTGGAGCAGGGCCTGGACGTGCGGGTCAGCGGCCGTCGAGCCGAAGGGGTCGAGCACCTGGTCAAGCGCGGCGCCCAGTTCATCCCCGGCGACCTGGGGGATGCCGAGCTGGCCCGCCGCCTGTGCCAGGGCGTCGAGGCGGTAGTGCACTGCGCCGGCGCAGTGGGCAACTGGGGGCGCTACCAGGACTTCTATCAAGGCAATGTGGTGGTCACCGAAAACGTGGTCGAGGGCTGCTTGAAGGAGCACGTACGGCGGCTGGTACACCTGTCGTCGCCGTCGATCTACTTCAATGGCCGCTCGCGCCTGGAAATCCGTGAAGACCAGGTGCCGCGCCGCTTCCACGACCACTACGGGCAGACCAAGTACATGGCCGAGCAGAAAGTGTTCGGTGCCCAGGAATTCGGCCTCGAGGTGCTGGCGCTGCGCCCACGCTTCGTCACCGGCGCTGGCGATGCCAGTATCTTCCCGCGGCTGATGCAGATGCAGCGCAAGGGGCGCGTGGCGATCATCGGCAACGGCCTGAACAAAGTCGATTTCACCAGCGTGCACAATCTTAACGAAGCGCTGCTCAGTGCCCTGTTCGCCGATGACCGGGCGCTGGGCCAAGCCTATAACATCAGCAACGGCCAGCCGCTGCCGCTGTGGGACGTGGTCAACTACGTGATGCGCCAGATGCAGCTGCCGCAGGTTACCCGTTACCGTTCCTACGGCCTGGCCTACAGCCTGGCCGCGCTGAACGAGGCGGCCTGCATGTTGTGGCCGGGACGCCCGCAACCGACCCTGTCGCGCCTGGGGATGCAGGTGATGAGCCGCGATTTCACCCTGGATATCAGCCGCGCCCGACAGTACCTGGACTACCAGCCCAAGGTCAGCCTGTGGACGGCATTGGATGAATTCTGTGCCTGGTGGAAGCACCAGCCGCCGGGGCAGTAAAGCCGGCCGGCCGACAATGGTCATCAACGCGCCGCGCTGGCGGTTTATACTCGTGCCTCTTTGCGACTACCGCGGTTGAATGTATCCATGCGTAACCATGCTCACGATGACTACGATGACGTGCCTAGCCTGCGGGCGGGCACCCATGACGATGACGAACTGATGCCGGCGCACGTGGTGCGCAGCCGCCAGAAGGCCGCTCGCGGTGCCAGCACGGCGCCGCTGTGGGCATTGCTCGGGGCCTCGTTCATCGCCTTGGCGGGCCTTGGCTGGTGGAGCTTCCAGCAGATCTCGTTGATGGAGCAGCAACTGGTGGCGACCCAGGAAAGCTTCGCTCGCATCAGCGAAGAGGCTGCCGGGCGCCTGCAAGCGATCAGCGGCAAGGTGGCTGCCAGCGAATCCGGCGCGACTACCAACAGCGAGGAGTTGAAGCTGCAGTTGCGCCAGTTGCAGAAGGGTGTGGCCGGGCAGACCGGCGACCTGGGCAAGCGCCTGGAGCAGGTACTGGCTGATACCCGTGAACAGCAGAAGGTCGTGACCCAACTGCAAACCCAGTTGCAGGCGCAGTTGAAGGCGGTGAATGGCGAGCTGGCCGCGTTGCGCTCGGGCCAGGTCGATGGTGGCAAGCTGGATACCCAGTTCAAGGGCCTGAACGAACAGGTTGCTGCGCTGAAGGCCGCACAGGTGGATGGCGCCAAGCTGGATGCGCAGCTCAAGAGCCTGGGCAGCGAGGTTGCTGCGCTGAAGAAGCAGGGTAACCCGAGCGCGGCCATCCAGGACCTGGAGCAGGACATCCTGGTGCTCAAGAGCCAGATCGACAACCGCCCGGCCGCGGCGGCGTCCAGTGGTGCTTCGGTGCAGGAATTCGACGCCTTCCGGGCGCAGACGACACGCAACCTGAATACCTTGCAGAGCCAGATCCAGAACCTGCAGCAGCAGATCAATGCCCGGCCCTGAGGTCACCTGAGCCTTCTTCGCGGGCACGCCCGCTCCCACAGGGTCAGCACAATCTTCAAGCTTGTCGCTGTACTTGTGGGAGCGGGCGTGCCCGCGAATGGCCTTGAATCACAACCGCGGATAGTCGATGTACCCCACCGGCCCCTTGCCATAGAAAGTCTCCGGCCGCGCCTCGTTCAACGGCGCATCCGCCGCCAGCCGCGCCGGCAGATCAGGGTTGGCGATGAACGGCACGCCAAACGCCACGGCGTCGGCCTTGCCATTGGCCAGGGCTGCATTGGCACTGGCCTTGTCAAAGCGCTCATTGACGATGTACGGGCCCCCGAACGCTTCCTTGATCAGCGGGCCGATACTGTCATCGGCTTCCTTTTCCCGCGAGCAGATGAAGGCAATACCACGCTTGCCCAGCTCACGGGCCACGTAGGTAAATGTTTCGGCACGGTCGGCATCGCCCATGTCATGGGCATCGGCCCGCGGCGCCAGGTGCACGCCCACGCGGTTTGCGCCCCATACCTCGATGGCCGCATCGGTCACTTCCAGCAGCAGCCGTGCACGGTTTTCCAGCGAACCACCGTAGCGGTCGGTGCGCTGGTTGGTGCTGCTCTGCAGGAACTGGTCGAGCAGGTAGCCGTTGGCGCCGTGGATTTCCACACCATCGAAACCGGCAGCCTTGGCATTCTCGGCACCGCTGCGGTAGGCCTCGACGATGTCGATGATTTCTTCGGTTTCCAGCGCACGTGGGGTGGGGTAGTCACTGAGCGGGCGCACCAGGCTTACATGGCCCTTGGGCTGGATCGCGCTGGGGGCCACCGGCAGCTCGCCGTTCAGGTAGCTGGGGTGGGAGATGCGGCCAACATGCCACAGCTGCAGGAAGATGCGCCCGCCGGCGGCATGCACGGCCTTGGTCACGTTGTTCCAGCCACGCACCTGTTCGTCGTTCCAGATACCGGGGGTATCCGGGTAGCCGACGCCCATGGCGCTGACCGAGGTCGCCTCGCTGAGGATCAGCCCGGCGCTGGCGCGCTGCACGTAATACTCGGCCATCAGCGCGTTGGGCACGCGGCCTTCGTCGGCCCGGCAGCGGGTGAGCGGGGCCATGATGATGCGGTTGGGCAGTTGCAGGTCGCCCAGGGTGATCGGATCGAAAAGCGTGGTCATGACGGTTACCTGCCTGTTCAGAGTGCTTGGCGCAGTTGTTCGAGAAACGCCTGGATGGTGGCTTCGTTGCGTTTGAAGAAATGCCATTGGCCGATCTTCTGGCTGCTGATCAGCCCGGCGCGCTGCAAGGTGGCCAGGTGGGCGGAGACGGTCGACTGCGACAGGCCGCAGCGTTGGTCGATCTGCCCGGCACACACACCGTTCTCGGTGCTGTGGTACTGGTCGGGGAATTGCGTAGCCGGGTCCTTCAGCCAGCTGAGGATTTCTCGCCTGACCGGGTGGGCCAGCGCTTTTATGATTTCGTCGAGATCGAGAGGCATGGGTTGAGGCTCGTTGTAGCGGTATATCGCGATAGGACGAAATGTAAATCGTGGTTTCCCGATATACAAATATGAAGAGGTTCTGAGCTGAGCACGAATCGCTATATCGCGTTATAACGATATATGGGCCGGCGGTGCTAGACTGCGCTCATGAACTACCTCGCACACCTGCACCTTGGCGGCCCGGCGCCGCAACAACTGCTTGGCAGCCTGTATGGCGACTTCGTCAAAGGCTCGCTGGAAGGGCGCTTCCCGCCAGCGCTGGAGGCGGCCATCCGGTTGCACCGGCATATCGACAGCTATACCGACCAGCACCCGTTGGTGCTGGCGGCACTGGCGCGCTTTCCGCGGGAGCGGCGGCGCTTTGCCGGCATCGTTCTGGATGTGTTTTTCGACCATTGCCTGGCCCGGCATTGGCAGGATTATGCCGAGCAGCCGCTGGAGCAGTTCACCGGGGATTTTTATCGGGTATTGCTTGCGGAGCCCGAGTTGCCGGGGCGGCTGGCGCGGATAGCGCCGTTCATGGCGGCGGATGACTGGCTGGGTGCGTATGGCGACTTTGCCACGCTGGAGCAGGTGTTCAACGGCATTGCCCGGCGCCTATCGCGGCCGGAGGGCATGGTTGGGGTGATGGGGGAGCTGGAGCGGCTGTATGAGCCATTGCTGGCGGACTTCAGGGAGTTTTATCCACAGTTGCAGGCGTTTGCTGCAGCGGGGCGGATGTCTGACAGTTAGTGCTGGGTTGGCATTGCCGGCCTCTTCGCGGGTAAACCCGCTCCCACAGGTACACCACAGAACTCAGGATGAGCGCCATCCCTGTGGGAGCGGGTTCACCCGCGAAAAGGCCAGAACAGGCAGTGCATAAAACTCAGGCAGCCCGCGCCTGCCGCCGTGGCGCCAGCTCAACCTCTTCAACCCCGAACAACGCCAGGTGAATCGCCTGCTGCGCCTGCAACGCCAGCACCGCTCGCTCCTTGCCCACGCTGCCGATCGGCTGCAGCAGGTGAATGCATACCTCGCCCCGCGGCAGGGCAAACAGGCGCATCAGGTGCGACACCAGGTCATCGTCACCAATAAACGGTGCAATCGGGTCGATCTGGCCATCGCGCAGGTACTGGATGGCGACCGGCTGCACCGCCACGCCACGGTCGATGGCACCTGCCAGCAGGCGACCATGGAAGGTGCGCAGGGTACGGCCACTGGTGGTGGTGCCCTCCGGGAAGATCAGTAGCGGCCGGGAAAGACCCAGTTGCCTGGCGATCTGCTCACGCAGGCGCTGGCTGTCGCCCCCGCCACGGCGGATGAACAAGGTGCCGGCCTTTTCCGCCAGCCAGCCGGCCACCGGCCAGTGCCGCACTTCGGCCTTGGACAGGAACGACAGCGGCAGCAGCATGCCAAGCAACGGGATATCGGTCCAGGACACGTGGTTGCTGACCCACAGCATTGGCCGTTGGGGCAGCTCTCCGATCACCCGCACATCGAAGGGCAGGGCCGCGACCAGGCGCTTCATGAAAAGGCAGGTCCAGCGCTGGCGGCGCTCGATGGGCGTCTTGAACCCCAGGCGTTCGCCCAGGGCGATCACGCTGGCCATCAGCATGCCCAGCAGCAGTACCAGCAGCAGTCGAGTCAGGCGGGCCATTACCCGCAGCTTCGGCATCAGACCGCTGCCTTGAAGTGGCGGGCGTAGCGTGGGCACAGTTCGTCGCGTTTGAGCAGGATGAACACGTCGGCCACCTGAAAGTCTTCGTCCCAGCACGGCTCGCCGCAGATCTTCGCGCCCAGGCGCATGTACGCCTTGAGCAGCGGTGGCATCTCGGCGATGACGTTGTTCGGCAGTGCCAGGTTGGGCAATGGGTTCTTCGGCTCGGCGCGCAGGTGCTCGGTGCACAGGTAGCGGTCACGCAGGCGCTGCATCACCGCATGGGCCTGTACCCCGCCATCCTGCATGGGGATGCTGGCGCAGCCCATCAGGTAGCTGTAGCGGCCTTCGTTGAGCACTTCGGCCAGTTCGCCCCAGAGCACGGCGATGGTGCCGCCGTTGCGGTAGTCGGGAGCTACGCAGGTTCGGCCCAGCTCCAGGATCGGGCCCTGCAGCTGCAACAGGCCATGCAGGCTGAATTCTTCTTCGCTATAGAAGCGGCCCAGGCTGCTGGCGGCCTGATGGTCGAGCAGGCGGGTGGTGGCAACCAGCTCGCCGGTGCTCAGGTCGCGTACGCCAATGTGGCGGCAGTGCACGTCGTAGTCGTCCATGTCCAGGCCTTGCTCGGCTCCTTTGAGCTTGGCCTTGAATTCGGCGCTGAACACTTTGTAGCGCAGGGCCTGGGCTTCCTGCAGGGCCGTGGCGCCAACCAGGCGTTCGGCTTGCAGACGGCGTTCGGTGCTGTTGTCGCCAGCGTGAGCGATCCGAGTCATTACGAGTCTCCATAAGCCAGCCATGAAGGGTTGCGGCCGGTCGGCTTTGTTGTGCAAAGTCAGCCTAGGTAGATGGGGTGTCACCCCTGTGAATCTTTGGTGATGCTTGCGTGACACCCCCTGAGCCACAACTGAAAGCCCTTCAGCAAGGAGCCGACCGATGGCCTGGTTGCAACGACTCAACGACCCGCTTCGCCAAGCGCTGGCGGGCACTCTGGGCGAAACCTATGCTGCGCTGCTCGAGCGCCTTGGCCCGGTTGCCCCGTTCGAACTGGCGGTGCTCGGCGGGCGCGCGATGGCCACCCCCGGCCTGGCCTTCCTGGTCGGCTACCAGGCCGCCTTGCGCATGCTGTGGCCCAGTGCTCCACCCAGCCTCGGCGCCCTGTGCGCCACCGAACGGCGCAGCGTGCGGCCGGCGGACATGCGCACGCGCCTGGACGGCTTGCGGCTGACCGGTAGCAAGGACTTCGTCACTGCCGGCCTGGAGGCGGAATGGCTGCTGGTGGCGGCGCGCTGCGAGGCGACGGGCGCGGCACCGCAGTTGAACCTGGCGGTGGTCTACCCCGGGGAGCCAGGCGTGACGCTGGAAGCGCTGCCGACGCTGCCGCTGATGCCGGAAGTAGGCCATGGGCGACTGGTGCTGGAGCACGCGGCGTGCGAGTTGTTGGCCGGTGATGGTTGGGATGCCTATGTGAAGCCGTTCCGTTCGCTGGAGGACTTGTATGTGCTTACGGCGTTGACGGCCTGGTTATATGGCGTGGGGCAGGAGTGCGCCTGGCCGCAGGCCCTGCGCCTGCAGCTGCTTGGGCTGCTGGCCGGGTGTGCCGAAGGTAGCCGGCAGTGCGCCGATAGCGTTGGTTGCCATTTGTTGCTGGGAGGATTGTTTGCACAGTTCCAGGCGCTGCGAGGGGAGATCGATGCCGCGTTGGCGGCGGGGCCGGCGCAGTGGGCGCAGATCTGGCAGCGTGACCAGGGGGTGATGGCGCTGGCGGCGGCGGCGCGGGAGAAGCGGCTGAACAAGGCTTGGGCTGCTGCGGGATTGTCATGAATGGCTGATAGGTTTGTGTGATCCGATGAATCCTGGGGCCGCTGTGCGGCCCTTCGCGGGCTTGCCCGCTCCCACAGGTATATCGCTTAGCCCATGAATGGTGCGATCCCTGTGGGAGCGGGCGGGCCCGCGAAGGGCTGCAAGGCAGCCCCATAAAACGCGAGCCTCTACTGGGATGCTGAAAGGTCTGCTGCTGCTTTTTTGCATGGCCATGGCCCCTGCCAAGGCTGAGGTCTGGCCTGACCCTGACTGGCACAACGACCCTGCCTCCCTCGACTGGCAAGCCGTCGACGCCTACGCCTTCCCCGCACGCACCACCCCCGAACGCAGCGGCATCCGCACCGACGCCCTGCTGATCATCCGCGACGGCCGCATCCTCCACGAACGCTACGCCGCCCCCAGCACTGCCGCCACCGCCCACCTCACCTGGTCGATCAGCAAGAGCGTACTCGCCACGCTATTGGGCGTAGCCCAGGGCGAAGGCCGCTTCCAGCTGCAGGACCCGGTGACCCGTTTCTACCCGGCCATGCACGCCCATCCCGGCGTGCGCATGGCCGATCTGCTGCATTGGGCCAGCGGCCTGGACTGGCAGGAAGACTACGAATACGCCCCGCTCAAGTCCTCGGTGGTGGCCATGCTGTATACCCGTGGCCGCGAGGACATGGCGGCCTACACGGCGGCGCGGGAAGCGGTGGCCAGCCCGGGCCAGCGGTTTCTCTATTCCAGTGGCGACAGCAACCTGCTGGCCGCCGCGTTGCGCGGCATGCTCGATGCCGGTCAGTACCACGACTACCCCTGGCATGCGCTGTTCATTCCGTTGGGGATCGACAGCGCGGTATGGGAGCGGGACCGCGCGGGTACCTATGTGGGTTCGTCCTACCTGTACCTCAGCGCTCGCGACCTGGCGCGCATCGGCCTGCTGATGCAGCGCGACGGGCGTTGGCAGGATCGGCAATTGCTGCCCAAGCCCTGGGTGACCTTCAACCGCACGCCGTTTGCTGAGGCCGAAGCGCTGCCCGGCGAGGCCAACCCCGGTGGCCACTGGTGGCTCAACCAGCCGCTGCCCGGCGCTGCCCGGCCTTGGCCGAGTGCTCCCGCAGACACCTATGCCGCCCTTGGCCACTGGGGCCAGGCGCTGTACGTGCTGCCCGCGCAAAAGCTGGTGATCGTGCGTTACGCCGATGACCGCGACGGCAGCTACCAGCACGATGAACTGCTAAAGCGGATACTCGCGGCGCTGGCTGGGGAGGGAGCATGAAGCGGGTGCTGCTGGTGGTGTTGCTGGGGGTGGTGTACTGGGCCTGGCATGAGCGCCAGGCCCTGGCGGACTTCCCTGGTATCCTTTCGGCCTACTCGGCCAAGGAATATTGCTCGTGCCGCTTCGTCATGGGGTTCGAGCCGGCGTATTGCCAAGGCTACGTGAAGCAATGGCTGCCGCTGAGCCTGCTGGAGGAAGACAGCCAACAGCGGCAGGTCACCGCCGAAGGCCTGGGCCGTCGCAATCAGGCTGCTTGGCAAGGCCCGCGCGAGGGCTGCCGCTTGCTGCCGTGAAGGCGGGCGGGTAAGGTTGGCGGCCTGGTTTCACGAGATCTGTCATGTTCAAGCTGCCCCGCCTGCTGCCCGCCTTGTTGCTGGCTTTTTGCCTGCCCGCCCACGCCAACTGGCACCTCGATGGCGAGTCTTCGCGCCTTTCGTTCATTACCGGCAAGAACGGTAACACCGCCGAAGTGCACCGCTTCCTGGTGCTGCATGGCACGGTCGACCGCAAGGGAGTGGCCGGGTTGAGCATCGAGATGGACTCGGTGAGCAGCGGTATTCCGCTGCGTGATGAACGCATGCGCGAGGACCTGTTCGAGGTCGAACGCTTTGCCGAAGCCAAGGTGCAGGCGCAACTGGACCTACGGCCGATCAACGACCTGGCCAACGGTGCCCAGATCGAACTGCGCCTGCCATTGACCGTGACGCTGCATGGCCAGTCCCACAGCTACAACGCCCTGCTGCTGGCCACCCGCCTGGACGAGCGACGCTTCCAGGTGGTGACCCTGGAGCCCCTGGTGCTGCGCGCCGAGGATTTCGGCCTGCTGCCGGGGCTGCAACGCCTGCGCAAGTTCGCCGGGCTCAAGTCCATCAACCCGTCGGTGCCGGTTAGCGCGGTGCTGATCTTCACCGCCCGCTGACATGCCGGGGCCGGTCTTTCCCTGGCGGGATGGCAACCAGTTCGAACTGCTGATCGACGGCCCCGAGTTTTTTCCGCGCATGCTCCTGGCGATCATGCGCGCCGAATTCCAGGTCGACCTGGAACTGTATCTGGTCGAGGCCGGTGACTGCGCGGATGCGGTGGTTGAAGCGCTGGAGCACGCTGCCCGACGTGGCGTGCGGGTGCGCTGCCTGTTCGACGACTATGGCTCGCTGGCCTTCAACAGCAAGTTGCGTCAGCGCCTGCTGGACGCAGGTGTGTACCTGCGCTGGTACAACCGCCTGCGCTGGAAGCGTGGCTTGCGCAACCTGTACCGCGATCACCGCAAGTTGCTGCTGGTGGACGAACGCTGGGCAGTGGTGGGCGGCACGGGCGTCACCGACGAGTTCTGGACGCCGGGCGAGGCGACCAGTGAATGGCACGAGGTGATGGTGCAGATGCAGGGGCCGGTGGTAAGCGACTGGCAGTTGCTGTTCGACCGCCAGTGGCACGCCAACAACCGTCGCACCGCCTGGCGCCCCGCCGAAGGCTTTGGCCTGCCGCGCCTGCCCAAGGTGCCTGCACAGGGGCAGGGCATGGGCCGGGTGGCCTATGCCGACGCCCGCCAGCACCAGGACATCCTGCATTCGCTGGTGCGCGCGATCAACAGCGGCAAGCAGCGAGTGTGGCTGGCCACGCCTTACTTCCTGCCGACCTGGAGCGTGCGCCGGTCGCTGCGCCGGGCTGCCGGCAAGGGGGTCGATGTGCGGCTGCTGCTGACCGGGCCGCGCACCGATCACCCCTCGGTACGTTACGCCGGGCACCGCTATTACCCGCGTCTGCTGCGCGCCGGGGTGCGCATCTATGAGTACCAGCCGTGTTTCCTGCACCTGAAGATGGTGCTGATCGACGACTGGGTCAGTATCGGCTCATGCAACTTCGATCACTGGAACCTGCGCTTCAACCTCGAGGCCAATATCGAGGCACTCGACCCGCCGCTGACGGCTGCCGTGCAGGCCAGTTTCGAGCGTGATTTCGCCTTGAGCGAGGTGGTCGACCTGGGCCACTGGAATGCCCGGCCGCTGTGGCGCCGGGTGAAGCAGCGGTTGTGGGGGTGGCTGGACCGGTTGGTGGTCAACTTGCTCGACCGTCGCGACTGAGACCAGCTATCGTGCAGTGATTGGCTCAAGGCAATCGAAGGAGTGGGTGCGATGACGGCAAAGAAAATTCTCATGTTGGTCGGCGACTACGTCGAAGATTACGAAGTCATGGTGCCGTTCCAGGCGCTGAGCATGGTCGGGCACACGGTGCATGCGGTATGCCCGGAAAAAGTCGCGGGGCAGACGGTGCGTACCGCGATTCATGATTTCGAGGGCGAACAGACCTACAGCGAAAAGCCGGGGCACAACTTTGCCTTGAATTATGACTTCGTGCGTGTACGGCCCGAGAGTTACGACGCGCTGCTGATCCCTGGTGGTCGTGCGCCAGAGTACCTGCGCCTGGATGAAAAGGTGCTGGAGCTGGTACGCGCATTCAACCAGGCGGGCAAGCCGATCGCGGCGGTATGCCATGGCGCCCAGTTGCTGGCGGCGGCTGGCGTGCTGGAAGGGCGCGAATGCAGTGCGTACCCGGCGTGTGCCCCGGATGTGCGCTTGGCGGGCGGGACGTTCATCGATATCGCGGTGGACCAGGCGCATGTGGAGGGCAACCTGGTGACGGCACCGGCATGGCCGGCGCATCCAGCGTGGCTTGCGGCTTTTCTCAAGTTGCTTGGTACCCGTATTGCCTGACAGGGCCTCTTCGCGGGTATGCCCGCTCCCACCTGTACCTCACTGCTCTCAAGTCGTGCGGGATCCCTGTGGGAGCGGGCGAGCCCGCGAATAGGCCAGCACAAGCAATACACCCTGATCAGGCCACCTGCTCGACCCAGTCATTGAGGTTGTAGTAGTTGGTCACCCGGGCAATCTTTCCGCAGTGGATATAGAAGAACGCCCCTGCCGGCAGCACATAGGTCTGCCCGTTGGCCGCCGGCAACCCTTCGTCATCGACCAGATATTCCCCATGCACGGTGAACTCCGCCGCCGCGCGGCTGCCGTCGGCGTTCTGCATCACCACGATATCGGCCAGGCGCTCGCGGTAGCAGCGGTTCATCTTGTCCATGAACGCTGCAAACCGGGCCTTGCCCATCTGCCGCTCGCCCTGGTTGATGTCGTGGATCACATCCTCGCTGAGCAGGGCGAGAAAGGCCGGCATGTCGCCCGCATTGAAGGCGGCGTAGTAAGCATTTATCAGTTCGGTAGCGGTCATGGAACAATACCTGTCGTGGAGGGAAAAGGCGGGTCGTCGCTCCGGATGATAGGGTTTCCCCTCAAGCCCGGCTTAGCCGAGCGCGTCATCCACATCGACAAAACGACCGCCAAGCATGGAAATACGCCTGTTGCACGGCGCCGCTATCGCGCCTTACATCGATGACCTCGCTCGCCTGCGCCTTACCGTGTTTCGCGAGTTTCCCTACCTTTATGACGGCACCCCGGAGTACGAGGCCGACTACCTGGCCACTTATGCCCGCTCCGGGCGCAGCCTGGTGGTGCTGGCGCTGGACGACGGCAAGGTGGTCGGCGCCTCCACCGGCCTGCCGCTGGTGGACGTCGCCCCCGAGTTCCAGCAGCCGTTCCTGGCCCAGGGGCGCGACCCGGCCAGCGTGTATTACTTCGGTGAATCTGTGGTACTGCCCGAGTACCGTGGCCAGGGCCTGGGGGTGCGCTTTTTCATCGAGCGCGAGTCCTACGCACACAAGCTGGCCGAGTTCGACTATTGCGCGTTCTGTGCGGTCGAGCGGCCAGGTGTGCATCCGCGGCGGCCTGCGGACTACAAACCGTTGCATGGCTTCTGGCGTAACCGCGGCTTCCTGCACGACCCGTCGCTGCGCACCAGCTACGCCTGGCGCGACCTGGACGAACAGGAAAGCTCCGACAAGCTGATGTCGTTCTGGCTCAAGGAACTGCCGATATGATCCGCCTGGCGGCCTGCCAGTACGCCATCGAGCTGCATGAAACCTGGGAGGCCTACGCCGACCACCTGCAAGGCCTGTGTGCCGAAGCGGTGGAGGCGGGGGCCCGCCTGCTGCTGTTGCCGGAGTACGCCGGGCTGGTGCTCAGCGGGCAACTGAGTGCCGAGCAGCGGGGTGACCTGCAGGCCTCCATCGCCGGTATCCAGCCGCTGATCGAGCCCTGGAAGGCCTTGTGCGAGAGCCTTGCCCGGCGCTGCGGAATCTACCTGCAACCGGGTAGCGTACCGGTGCTGGACAGCGATGGGCGCTACCGCAACCGTGCCTGGCTGTTCGGCCCCAAGGGTGTACTGGGTTACCAGGACAAGCTGATGATGACCCGCTTCGAGCGCGAGCAATGGGATATAGCCGCAGGCCAGGGGTTGCAGGTGTTCGACACCGAACTGGGGCGCCTGGGGATCCTGATCTGCTACGACAACGAATTCCCGATGCTGGCGCGGCGCCTGGCGGAGGGTGGTGCCGACCTGATCCTCGCCCCGAGCTGTACCGACACCGAGGCGGGTTACCACCGGGTGCGCATCGGTGCCCAGGCGCGGGCGCTGGAGAACCAGATTGCGGTGTTGCAGAGCCCCACGGTCGGGCTGGCGCCCTGGTCGCCGGCGCTGGACGAGAATATCGGCCGGGCAGGGCTGTTCGTGCCGCCGGATCATGGGATGCCGGGGGATGGGGTGGTGGCCTTGAGTGAAGAATCGAGCCCTGCAACCAGTCAGTGGCTGGTCTGTGAGGTGGACCTTGAGGAAGTACGGCGGGTGAGGCGGGAAGGGCAGGTGTTTACCCGAAGGGATTGGCCGGAGCAGTTTGACAGAGTCCTGTGAAAACAGCGGCGGCCTCTTCGCGGACTTGCCCGCTCCCTCAGGTACAGCGCAAGCCCGAGGGCTACGCGTTACCTGTGGGAGCGGGCAAGCCCGCGAAGAGGCCGCCGCCGTTACATCAGGTTTACTTCACTTCGACTGCCAGGCTCTGGGCAATCTTGCTCTGCCACAGGGCAGGGCCAGTGATGTGTACCGACTCACCGTTGCTGTCCACGGCGACGGTCACCGGCATGTCCTTGACCTCGAACTCGTAGATCGCTTCCATGCCCAGCTCGGCGAAGGCCAGGACCTTCGACTTGCGGATGGCCTGGGCCACCAGGTAGGCAGCACCGCCGACGGCCATCAGGTACACGGCCTTGTTGTCCTTGATCGCTTCGATGGCGGCAGGGCCGCGCTCGGACTTGCCGATCATGCCGAGCAGGCCGGTCTGTTCGAGGATCTGGCGGGTGAACTTGTCCATGCGGGTGGCGGTGGTCGGGCCGGCTGGGCCTACCACTTCGTCACCGACCGGGTCGACCGGGCCAACGTAGTAGATGAAGCGGCCTTTCAGGTCCACCGGCAGCTCTTCGCCACGGTTGAGCATTTCGACCATGCGCTTGTGCGCGGCATCGCGGCCGGTCAGCATCTTGCCGTTGAGCAGGATGGTTTCGCCCGGCTTCCAGCTCGCGACTTCTTCCGGGGTGATGGCGTCGAGGTTGACGCGACGGGCGCTCGGGCCAGCTTCCCAGACGATTTCCGGGTAGGCGTCCAGCGACGGCGCTTCCAGCTCGGCCGGGCCGGAGCCATCGAGCACGAAGTGGGCGTGGCGGGTGGCGGCGCAGTTGGGGATCATGCACACCGGCAGCGAAGCGGCGTGGGTCGGGTAGTCCATGATCTTGACGTCGAGCACGGTGGTCAGGCCACCCAGGCCCTGGGCGCCGATGCCCAGCTGGTTGACCTTCTCGAACAGTTCCAGGCGGATTTCTTCCAGACGGTTCTGCGGCCCACGGGCTTTCAGTTCGTGGATGTCGATGGACTCCATCAACACTTCCTTGGCCATGACGGCGGCCTTCTCGGCGGTACCGCCGATGCCGATGCCGAGCATGCCAGGCGGGCACCAGCCAGCGCCCATGGTCGGGACAGTCTTCAGTACCCAGTCGACGATCGAGTCGGACGGGTTGAGCATGGCCATCTTCGACTTGTTCTCCGAGCCGCCGCCTTTGGCTGCGACATCGACCTCGACCTTGTCGCCGGGGACGATGGAGTAGTGGATCACTGCCGGGGTGTTGTCCTTGGTGTTCTTGCGGGCACCGGCCGGGTCGGCCAGGATCGAAGCGCGCAGGACGTTTTCAGGCAGATTGTAGGCGCGACGCACACCTTCGTTGATCATGTCGTCGACGCTCATGGTGGCGCCGTCCCAGCGCACGTCCATGCCCACGCGGATGAACACGGTGACGATACCGGTGTCTTGGCAGATCGGGCGATGGCCAGTGGCGCACATGCGCGAGTTGATCAGGATCTGGGCGATGGAATCGCGCGCAGCAGGCGATTCTTCACGCAGATAGGCCTCGTGCATGGCCTGGATGAAATCGACGGGGTGGTAGTACGAGATGAATTGCAGGGCGTCGGCGACGCTCTGAATCAGGTCGTCTTGCTTGATCACGGTCATGCAGCGCGCTCCTCTTAAAGACGGGAACATTCATTACGGCGCTCGACGGTGCCGACCAGCGTGTCGAAGCGCCTTGCAAGGCGCCGGCAGGTCAGGCCGACGGAAAAAGGCGCGGCAGTATAGCGCGCATCCGTGCCGGGCACACCTGCGGTCGGTCTGGACCATGGTCGGCAGTGGTTGGGCATCCTTTTTGCTGCCGTTGCGTGCTTGGCTTAAAGTGCACTGTGATATGTGGAGAAAGACCGACCATGCCCGAACTTTGCGTGGGCGAGCGCCGCTGGGCGGTGCCGACCGGCAGCAACCTGCTCGATGCCTTGAACGAGGCCGGGCTGAACGTACCCTACAGTTGCCGCGCCGGCAGTTGCCATGCCTGCCTGGTGCACTGCCTGGGCGGGCAACCGCTGGATGCCATGCCCGAGGCCCTGGCGCCGGACAAGCATGCCCAGGGCTGGCGGCTGGCCTGTCAGTGTCGGGTAGTCGAAGATCTGCGCGTGGCGCTGTTCGACCCGCAGCAAGATGGCCTGCCGGCGCAGGTCTGTGCCCTGGACTGGTTCGGCGATGTGCTGCGCGTGCGGCTGCGGCCCGAACGGGCAATGCGTTACCAGGCGGGGCAGCATGTGGTGCTGTGGAATGGCGCGGTGGCGCGGCCTTACTCCTTGGCCAGCCTGCCGGGCGAAGATGATTTCCTCGAGTTTCATATCGACTGCCAGCACCCCGGCGCCTTTTGTGACAAGGCCCGTGGCTTGCAGCTGGGTGATGTGCTGCGCCTGGGCGAGCTCAGGGGTGGGGCCTTGCACTACGACCCGGACTGGCAGCAGCGGCCGCTGTGGTTGCTGGCGGCGGGGACCGGGCTGGCGCCGTTGTGGGGCATCTTGCGCGAGGCTCTGCGGCAGGGGCACCAAGGGGAAATCAGGGTCATGCATGTGGCGCGCGAGGGCGTTGGGCATTATCTGGTCGAGCCGTTGCGCCAGATGGCGGATGTGAATGTCGAGTTGGTACTGGCAGAGCGGCTGGATGAAGCGTTGGCCGGGTTGCGGCCGTCATCGCGGCAGACGGTGGCGCTGGTGTGCGGGGCGCCGGGGAGTGTCGAGCGGTTTGCCCGGCGGCTGTTCATTGCCGGGGTGCCACGGGGGCAGGTGTTGGCCGATGTGTTTGTCGAGCATGCCTGAGGCATTTGTGTTGATCGTGCCGGCCCATTCGCGGGCACGCCCGCTCCCACAGGTACAGCGCTAGCCTCAGGCTTGTTGCTAACCCTGTGGGAGCGGGCGTGCCCGCGAACGGGGCCATGGCGCGGCCCCTTGGCGGGATCAACCGACCAGCGGATCACCGACATGCAGGATCTTCATGCCATTGGTGCCACCGATGGTGTGGTAGCTGTCACCCTTGGTCAGGATTACCCAGTCACCTTGCTCCACCAGGCCACGCTTGAGCAGTTCGTCGACCGCTGCCTGACTCACCTTGTCGGCCGGCAGCGAGGCCGGATCGAAGGCGATCGGGTACACGCCGCGGAACATGTTGGCACGGGCCTGGGTAGCGCGGTGCGGCGACAGGGCGAAGATCGGCACGTGCGAACGCAGGCGCGACATGATCAGCGGGGTGTAGCCACTCTCGGTCAGGGCGATGATCGCCTTCACGCCTGGGAAGTGGTTGGCGGTGTACATGGCCGCCAGGGCGATGCTCTCGTCGCAGCGCTCGAAGGTAGTGTGCAGGCGGTGGCTGGACTTCTGGCTGGTCGGGTGCTTTTCGGCACCCAGGCAGATGCGGGCCATGGCCTGGACAGCTTCGATCGGGTAGGCACCGGCGGCGCTCTCGGCCGACAGCATCACCGCGTCGGTGTTGTCCAGCACGGCGTTGGCTACGTCGGACACTTCGGCACGGGTCGGCATCGGGTTCTGGATCATCGACTCCATCATCTGGGTCGCCACGATCACCGCCTTGTTGTTGCGGCGGGCGTGCTGGATGATCTTCTTCTGGATGGCGATCAGCTCGGCGTCGCCGATTTCCACGCCCAGGTCGCCACGGGCGACCATGACGGCGTCGGATGCGAGGATCAGCTTGTCGAGGGTCTCGTCGTCGGCCACCGCTTCGGCGCGTTCGATCTTGGCCACCAGCCAGGCGCTGCCGCCAGCTTCGTCACGCAGCTTGCGCGCGTATTCCATGTCGCTGGCGTCACGCGGGAAGGACACGGCCAGGTAGTCCAGGTCCATTTCCGCGGCCAGCTTGATGTCGGCCTTGTCTTTCTCGGTCAGGGCCGGTGCGGTAAGGCCGCCACCTTTACGGTTGATGCCTTTGTGGTCGGACAGCGGGCCACCGATGATCACCACGCAGTGCAGGGCATCTGCGGTGGCGGTCTCGACGCGCATCACCACGCGGCCATCGTCGAGCAGCAGTTCGTCACCAACGCCGCAGTCCTTGACCAGGTCGGGGTAGTCGATACCGACGATGTCCTGGTTGCCTTCGGTCAGCGGGTGGGCGGTGGAGAAGGTGAACTTGTCACCGATCTTCAATTCGATACGCTTGTTGGCGAACTTGGCGATGCGGATCTTCGGACCCTGCAGGTCGCCCAGCAGTGCAACATGGCGGCCGTTCTTGGCGGCGATGTCACGGATCAGGCGCGCGCGGGCCTTGTGCTCGTCCGGAGTGCCGTGGGAGAAGTTCAGGCGTGCCACGTCCAGGCCGGCGAGGATCAGCTGTTCGATCACTTCCGGCGAGTTGCTGGCGGGGCCAAGGGTGGCGACGATTTTGGTACGGCGGATGCTCATGCACAGACTCCTATAGTGAAGCGCAGCGAAAGGCTACTCCTGAATCTCGCTGTAGTCATTGTTCCGTTGCACTACCTGCGACCGAGGCAGGGTGGCATTTGAACGGGCAGGGCATCCTTGCAAAAGGGTGTGAAGATTTGCCGGCAAAGGCCGATACACTGGCATCAAAGGAGACCCCCATGCGAGCCCTGATCGTTTTAGCCCTGGCGGCCAGCGCCGTCGGCTGCACCCGCTGGTCCATGGACCACCACCTGAACAATGCCTACCGTGCCTACGACCGTGGCGATTGCGCGCGGGTCATGCTCGAGCTGTCGCAGGTCGACCGCACCAGCCGTGCACGACCGTTCATCCACCCCGAGGTGTCGCTGCTGCGCGGCCAGTGCCTGGAGCGCCAGGCCTTGTACGTGGATGCGGCGCAGACCTACCAGTACCTGATCCAGCAGTACCCGGGCAATGAATACGCGTATCGTGCCCAGGCACGCCTGCAGACCCTGGAGAAACTCGGCCATTTGCGCGGCACCGAAGCCGCCGTGGCGAACCCGGTGACCGCCGCACCTTGGCGTTAACACCAAGGTGTGATTTATTTCACGGGATTTGCCGCGCGCGCTGCGCTAATCTGTAACTCAGTTGTTACAACAACCGCCAGTTCCACGTATTCCTGGCATCGGATACGGACTGCACTTGCGATCATGTTCAACAAGCGCCACATCGAACGCCATCAGCTGCCTTGTGTTCTCAAGGTGTTCAATCGCATTACCGGCCAGGCCATCGGCCAGCTGGGTAACGCCTCTGAAGACGGGCTGATGCTGATAAGCCAGCTACCTGTGCTGGTCGGGCCCGACTACGATCTGCAATTACGCCTGCCGCTGCTTGGTGGCGGGCATCAATTCGTCAACCTTACCGCCAGCTGCCTGTGGTGTCGTGAAGACCAGACGCCCGGGCACTACGATTCCGGTTTCATGCTGCTGCAGGCCCCCCGCGAGTACGATGAATTCGTCCGTTCGTTGCGCGACTATTTCAGTTTCCGCCCCGCCAACGCATCTGCCTGAACCTGCTGAGCCCCGGGCCCAGCTACTGGAATCGCGCTAGAATCGGGTCGACCTCGATACAGGACGACCCCGTGACCTCCAGCATTTTCTGGCACGACTACGAAACCACCGGCATCAACCCGCGTTGCGACCGGCCGCTGCAGGTGGCCGGCGTGCGCACCGACTTCGACCTCAACGAAATCGACGAGCCGATAAGCCTTTATTGTCGGCCCTCCGACGATATCCTGCCGCACCCGGCGGCTTGCCTGGTGACCGGCATCACCCCGCACCTGCTGGCCGAGCAGGGTTTGTGCGAAGCGGAGTTCATGACCCGGGTGCATGCGCAACTCGCGCACCCTGGTACCTGCGGTGCCGGCTACAACACCCTGCGCTTCGACGACGAAGTGACCCGTTACAGCCTGTACCGCAACTTTTTCGACCCTTATGCCCGAGAGTGGCAGGGCGGCAACAGCCGCTGGGACCTGATCGACATCGTGCGCACGGCCTATGCACTGCGCCCGGACGGCATCGAGTGGCCGCAACAGGACGGGCGCACCAGCCTGCGTCTTGAACTGCTGAGCAAGGCCAATGGCATCGACCACGGGCATGCCCACGAAGCGCTTTCCGACGTGCGGGCAACCATCGCCCTGGCCCGCCTGATCCGACAGAAACAGCCCAAGTTGTATGACTGGCTGTTTCAGTTGCGCAGCAAGCATAAAGTGATGGAGCAGATCAGTTTGTTGCAGCCACTGGTGCATATATCCGGGCGCTTCTCGGCGGCACGCAATTACCTTGGTGTCGTATTGCCACTGGCCTGGCACCCGCGTAATCGCAATGCACTGATTGTGTGCGACCTGCATCAGGAAACCCTACCGTTACTACGGGAAAGTGCTGAAGTTCTACGCCAGCGTTTGTATACCCGCCATGAAGAACTGGCCGAAGGCGAATTACCCGTGCCGCTCAAATTGGTGCAGATCAATCGCTGCCCGGTACTGGCGCCACTTTCGGTATTGCGCCCGGCCGATCAACAACGGTTGGGCCTGGACTTGACGTTGTTACAATTGCGCGGCGAAGAATTGGCCGAGCAACAGGCGCAATGGCAAGACAAGCTGGAACACATCTACGGCAAGGAAGACTTTGCCCCGAGTGAAGACCCGGAACAACAATTGTATGACGGTTTTCTGGGGGACCGTGACCGCCGCTTATGCGAGCAAGTTCGTGCACTGGAGCCGGCGCAGTTGAGCCGTGGGCAGTGGATGTTCGATGACCCGCGCCTGCCTGAACTGTTGTTCCGCTATCGGGCGCGCAACTTCCCCGAGACCCTGAGCGGCGAAGAGCGGCAACGCTGGTTCAGCTTCTGCCAGCAACGCCTGAGCGACCCGCAGTGGGGCGCGCCGAATACGCTGGGCGACTTCGAACAGGCGCGGCAGCAAGCCTGGGAGGGCGCTGACGATGCCGGGCGGCGTGTGCTGGATGCCTGGCAGGTACATGCCCGGCAATTGCAGGCACAGTATGCAGTTGGCTGAGCGCTGGCACAAAACGCGGACAAACAAAAACGCCGGCAATATGCCGGCGTTCTTGTTGCGATAAGCAGCAGGCGTGTGCGGACAATCAGTCCAGCAGGGTCGCCCAGCTTTCAACCACATCGCCACCCCACTTGGCTTTCCATTCTTTCAGGGTCTTGTGGTTGCCGCCTTTGGTTTCGATCACTTCATTGTTGTGCGGGTTCTTGTATTGCTTGACCTTGCGTGCACGCTTGGTGGCGGTAGTCTTGACCGCACCACGAGGTGCCTTGCTCAGTTTCGACTCTGGGTCGAGCAGGGCAATCACGTCGCGCAGCGACTTGGAGTATTCGCCCATCAGTGTGCGCAGTTTGCCTTCGAACTCCAGTTCTTTCTTCAGCTTGTCATCCTGCGACAGGTTGGCCAAGCGGGCCTGAAGTTCCTTGATGGCTTCTTCGGTAGCGCGGTACTCGTTGATCAGGGACATGGAGTGTTCCTTAATGCGTGTTCAGAAATGTGTGGGGCAATAATAGACAGGCAATACTCGCAAGTAAACATATTGTTGGGCAATTAACTGTTAACTAAGCTGTGACAACCATTTCTCTAGGTGAACAAAAATTTACAATTAACCCTGCATTTCGTCACGTCTGTCATAGAATCTCGGCTGTGCATCTGGTCAGGAACACAGGCCACGGCCGCTACGATCATTACTGCGTTTTTCCTGGCGGGCCGCTAGAATGAGCGCCTTTGCGAAGTTCTGGAGTCTCATTCATGCGCACCTATCGTCTGGTGATCGCCTGCCCCGACCGTGTTGGCATCGTGGCGAAAGTCAGTAATTTCCTGGCCTTGTACAATGGCTGGATCAACGAAGCCAGCCACCACTCTGATGAGCAGAGCGGTTGGTTCTTCATGCGCCATGAAATCCGCGCCGAATCGCTGCCGTTCGGTATCGAAGCCTTCCGTGAAGCGTTCGCGCCGATCGCCGAAGAGTTCTCCATGGCCTGGCGCATTACCGACTCGGCGCAGAAAAAGCGCGTGGTGCTGATGGCCAGCCGCGAGTCGCACTGCCTGGCCGACCTGCTGCACCGCTGGCACACCGATGAACTGGACTGCGAGATCCCTTGCGTGATCTCCAACCACAACGACCTGCGCAGCATGGTCGAGTGGCACGGTATTCCGTTCTTCCATGTACCGGTCGACCCCAAAGACAAGGCACCGGCCTTTGCCGAAGTTTCGCGCCTGGTGCAGGAGCACGCCGCCGACGTGGTGGTGCTGGCCCGCTACATGCAGATCCTGCCGCCGCAGCTGTGCCAGGACTATGCTGAAAAGGTGATCAACATCCACCACAGCTTCCTGCCGTCGTTCGTCGGCGCCAAGCCGTATCACCAGGCCGCCCTTCGTGGTGTGAAACTGATCGGAGCGACTTGCCACTACGTAACCGAAGAGCTGGACGCCGGCCCGATCATCGAGCAGGACGTGGTGCGTGTCAGCCATGCCGACAGCATCGACGACATGGTCCGCTTTGGCCGTGATGTGGAGAAGATGGTGCTGGCCCGTGGCCTGCGTTATCACCTGGAAGACCGGGTGCTGGTGCATGGCAACAAGACTGTGGTGTTTGACTGACAGAGTCGGGTTGGCGGTGAGATCTTGGGGCTGCTGCGCAGCCCTTTCGCGACGCAAGGCCGCTCCCACAAGGGTATGGTGTACCCCGTTCCATGTGGGAGCGGCCTTGTGTCGCGAAAGGGGCGCAAGGCGCCCCCGGCAATCCTGAGGCATACGCAATGGCCAAGACCCGCAATAACCCCACCGCCTCACCCCCACCCACCCTCGGTGAAGGCTGCCTGGCCCGCTACGACCCCGAAGCCCTGGCCGACACCGATGGCACCGATTTCCCCGGCGCCGCCGAACTCTGGCAGCAGCTCAACCCGCCTGACGCCGCCAACGCTCCAGCAGCGGGCGCGCCAGCAGGCACACAAACACCGGCCCACCCGCCAGCAGATAAAAGTAGTAAGTGACCGCCCGCCATATCAGGATCGCCGCAGCAGCGGTCGAACTGCCTACCAGTGGCGTCAGCAGGCTGGCCGAAGTCAGCTCGGCGGCGCCGGCACCACCCGGCAACAGGCTGAACTGGCCAGCACTGAGCGACAGCATCTGCACCAGGAAGCTGGGGATCCACGCCAGGTCTACCCCCAACCCCCTCAATACCAGATACAACACGCTGTAGCGCAGGCCCCAGTGGGCGCAGGTCAGGGTGAACACCAAGGTCAGCGTACGCTTGGGCAGGCGCCAGGTCTGCGCCAGTGCATCGATGAAGCGTAGCAGTTTGCGTGCCCAGCGCCGCTTGCGCTGGCGGCTCATGCCCAGGCGGCGCAGCAACCTGCCGTTCACGCGCATCACCGTGCGCCGGTAGCGCAGCAGGCCGATCACCCCGGCCAGTGCCGTGCACAGCAGCAACGCGCTGCCCAGCAACATGCTTTCCTGGCTGCGGCCCAGGCTATGGAACAGTGCATAGCCGGCAATCGCCAGCATCGCGCAGAAAAAGAACACCAGATCGTTCAGCTGATCCATGGCAAACACCGCGCCGCTGCGCGCTGGGCCGATCCGGTCGCGTGCCAGCAGGGCCATCAGGGTCAAGGGGCCGCCGCTGCCGCCGGGGGTGGTACAGATGGCGAACTCGGTAGCCATCACCACACCCAGGCTGCGCAGGCGCCCAAGCCTTGCTCCTTGCTGGCCGAGCAGCAGGCGCAGGCGAATGGCGTTGATGACCCAGCACAGCAGGATCATGCCCAGTAGAGTCAGCATCAGGCTGGGGGCGAAGCGCTGCAGCCTCGGTAACAGCTCGCTGCCACCGAGCAGGGCTGGCACCAGCACGGCACTCAGCAGTGCCAGGGCCAGCCAGGCCAGGCGGTTCATACGCTGGCCTGGCGGTCGAGCCAGGTGGACTTGGTCAGCGGCTCGCGGCCCTGTGCCAGTAGCGTGTGCAAGGTGTTCAGCCAATAGTCGCGGGACACGCGATGGCGCATGTCCACCGGGTGCAGGCCCAGGCGCAGGGTCTGGGCGTCGCGCCAGCGCCGGCATTGCCAGTCGCACAGCACCCGTGACAGGCCACGGCGCCAGGCGCTGCGTGCACTCCAGACAAGCCCTGGGGCCTTGATCGCGGTGAAGTCCGGTAAACGATACAGGTGCTGTGGCGTGCTGGTGTAGCGCAGCGGCAGACGGCGCAGTGCCTGGCGGGTGCCTTCGCTCATCAGCCAGGCAGGCGCGACGAAGCCTGCCACTGGCCAGCCCTGCCGGGCGAACAGTGCCAGGCCGTGCTCCAGTCGTTGCAGGGCCTGCTGCTGGTCAAGGGCGTAGAATTCCCCTTCGTGGGTATAGATGCGGCGCATGAAGTATTCGCCGGGTGTGCGCGGTGGTGGCCCGCTGTCGGCATGGTAGAAGCCGTGCAGGGCAAGCTCGTCGCCCTGGGCCAGGCGCCGTTCGAGCAAGCGGCAGAAGGTAGGCGAGCGTTGCAGCGGGTTGCGGTGGTGAAAGTCCGGCACCACCAGCCAGGTCATTGGGATGCCGCCGATGGCGTCGACGGCCTGGACGAAAGGCTGGTAGTCGGGCCAGGTCTCGGGCGCGACATCGTGCAGCACCAGCATCAGGCTGCGCGATGCCGGTAGCGGCTCAGCCATGGGCACGTACCTGTGGCTGGTGACCGAGCACAGCCTGGTAGTGCTGCAGCAGGCCGGTGACCACGTTGTCCCACGAATAGTGCTGCTCGGCATGGCGACGGGCCTGTACCCCAAGCGTGCACACACCGGCTTCGAACGCCTCTTGTACGGCCGTCGCCATGGCTTGGCTATCGTTGGGGCGGCACAAGCGCCCGCACTGTTCGTTGACGATTTCGCCGAAAGCACCTGCGCGCACGGCCACTACCGGCGTGGCGCTGGCCATCGCTTCGAGAATGACCAGGCCGAAGGTTTCCTGGTCACCGGCATGCACCAGCAGGTCGGCGCTGGCCATCAGCCGGGCGACTTCCGGTGCCGGGCAGAAGTGATCGATCACACTGACGTTCCGCGGTACGTTGGCCGGCATGTTCGAACCCACCAACAGCAAGTGGTAGGGGTGGCCCAGGTGCTGCATGCAGTCGAGCAGCACCGGCAGGTTCTTTTCTCGCGAGCCACGGCCGGCGTAGATCAGCAGGCGACTGGTTTCGGCAATACCCAGTTCGGCACGCAGCTGCGGGTCGCGCTGGTTGGGGTGGAAGGTGGCCAGGTCGACGCCCAGGCGCTGCACGTGCACATCGCGCACGCCCAGGCGGCGCAACTTGTCGGCCATGACCTGGCTGGGGGCCAGGACCCGGTCGAAATTGCCGTACAGCTTGCTGACATAGGCCTCTACATTGGGGGTGAACCAGTTGCCCATGCGGTTGCTGACCAGCAGCGGCAGGTCGGAATGGTAGAAGCCGATTACCGGCACATCGAGCTTGCGCCGCGCTTCCAGCGCAGCCCAGGCGGTCAGGTAGGGGTCGCCGACTTCGATCAGGTCGGGCTTGAGCCTGCGCAGCACATTGCACCAAGGGGCCAGGCGTACCGGGAAGCGGTAGCCATTGCCGAACGGCAGCGGCGGTGCGGGCACCTGGTATATGCCATCGGCGTGCTGGGCGCTGGCACCGGGTATCAGCAAGCTGTGGCGGACGCCCTGGATGGCGTCGAGGCGGTGGTGTTTGGCATCAAGATAGGTACGTACGCCACCACTGGCGGGGGCGTAGAACATGGTGATGTCGGCGATGTGCACGATCAGCATCCCTCCGGGATCGTCTTCGGGTCTGTCATCCGGCGTTAACGGGCCGGCGATGACGCGCCTAAAGGTTGACCTATCAGAAGGATAGTTTGTTCGATCGGGGTTGGGTGGGGCGGGGGATCGGTGTGGGCTTCTTCGCGGGCTTGCCCGTTCCCACAGGGATTACACAGGCTTCAGGGTCTGTGCAGTTCCTGTGGTAACGGGCAAGCCTGCGAAGCAGGCGACGCGGATTGAGATCAGATGCGGAAGCTGCCCACCAGGTGCTTCAGGCGGCCGGCCTGCTGCTCCAGGTCGGAGCAGGCGCGCAGGGTGGCCTGCAGGTTTTCCACGCCCTCCTGGTTGAGCATGTTGATTTCGTTGATGTCCATGTTGATCGCTTCGACCACGGCGGTCTGCTCTTCGGTGGCGGTGGCTACCGACTGGTTCATGCCGTCGATCTCTCCGATGCGCACGGTAACGCTGTCCAGCCGTTCACCGGCCTGGTTGGCAATCTGCATGCTGTCCTGGCTGTGGCGCTGGCTCTGGTCCATGGTCTCGACCGATTCGCGCGCGCCGACCTGCAGTTCCTCGATCATGGTCTGCACCTGTTGCGCCGACTCCTGGGTGCGGTGCGCCAGGTTGCGTACTTCATCGGCGACAACCGCAAAACCACGCCCGGCTTCACCGGCGCGTGCCGCCTCGATGGCCGCGTTCAGCGCCAGCAGGTTGGTCTGCTGGGAAATGCTGGTGATCACCTCAAGGATCTGACCGATGTTGACGGTCTTGCTGTTCAGCGTCTCGATGTGCGCGCTGGAAGTGACGATCAGGTCGGACAGGCGGTTCATTGCTGCAATGTTGCGTTCCACCACCTGCTGTCCTTCTTCGGCCAGCAACCGCGCCGAACTGGCGTGCTGCGAGGCCTGGGCGGCGTTGCCGGCAATTTCCTGGGCGGCGGCGCCCAGTTCGTTGATGGCGGCGGCCACGCTGTTGGTGCGGTTGGACTGTTCGTCGGAGTTGGTCATCGACGAGTTCGAGGCACTGATGACCCGCAGGGCTACTTCGTTGACCTGCTCGGTGGCCGAGGACACTTCGCGGATTGAGCTGTGAATACGCTCGACGAAACGGTTGAAGGCGCTGCCCAAAATGCCGAATTCGTCATGGTTGTGGATACGCAGGCGCTTGGTCAGGTCGCCTTCACCTTCGGCGATGTCTTCCATGGCGCGGGTCATGGTGTGCAGCGGCTGCATCAGCACACGGATCAGCAGGCCGAGCAGGCCGATGATGATCACCACCGCCACCAGAGTGGCGATTACCGCCGAGGTGCGGAAGGTGCTCAGCATCGAGAAGGCTTTGTCCTTGTCCACCGACAGGCCGATGTACCAGTTGGCCGACGGCAGGCCGGTGATCGGGGTGAAGGTCAGCAGGCGGGCCTGGCCGTCGCTCTGCACTTCGGTCAACTCACCGCTCAGTTTCGGCGTGTGCTGCGGGAACAGGTCCGACAGCGACTTCATCACCAGGTCTTTGTCCGGGTGCACCAGGATCTTGCCTTGATCGTTGACCAGGAAGGCATAGCCCATGCCGCCGAAGTTCAGCGAGTTGATGATCTGCACCAGGCCGTCCAGGGCCAGGTCGCCACCGACGACACCGACACTGCCGGACACTTTGTTGATGATGCCGATGACCATCCTGTTGGTGGCCATGTCGATGTATGGCTCGGTCAGGATCGGGCCTGCGGCGTTCATGCCGTCCTTGTACCAGGGGCGGATGCGTGGGTCGTAGCCGTCTGGCATCTTCGTGTCAGGACGCACGCTGAAGCCACCGTCGACCTTGCCCACGTAAACTGTGAGAAAGCTCGAGATCAGTGCATTCTGGCTCATCAGGGTTTCTGCGCTGGCCGGGTTCTGGGCAATATTCTGCGCCAGGTTTTCCACCAGCTTGATACGGCCTTCGAACAGGTTGCGGATATTGGTCGAAGTGGAAGCGCCCATCTCAGCCAGATAGTTCTCGAGGTCCTCGCGGATCGCATTACGTTGGAGGTAATCGTTGTAGAGCGTGAAAAGGCTGAAGGCGAGTATCACGATCAGTGATGCTGCCAAAAGAATCTTGTGGCTGAAACGAAGGCTTTTGTTCATGGCGTAATCGGTTCCGCTAAGGTTTCATATCAGGCGTTTGCACGCGTGGGGTCGCAAAGCAGTGCAATATCCCGAAAAAGTCCCTTTTCGGTTGTTCCTCTCTATTAAGGCGAATATCACCCACAGGTATCGGCCGAATTACGGTAAAGCTTGAGCAGAGGATTTAAGAGATGTCGGAATTTTCGACCATCGTTGTAGGTGCTGGTCCGGATGGCCAGCCGGTTGGGCAAGCCATGAGGTTGGCCAACCGCCATGGCCTGGTTGCGGGCGCTACGGGTACTGGCAAGACCGTCACCCTGCAGCATCTGGCGGAAGCGTTCAGTGACGCCGGGGTTGCGGTGTTCGCCGCCGATGTCAAAGGCGACCTGTGCGGCCTGGGCGCTGCTGGTGCGCCGCAGGGGAAGGTGGCCGAGCGTATCGCCGGCATGCCCTGGCTGGGGCACAGGCCCCAGGCTTACCCGGTGAGCCTGTGGGACATTGCCGGGCAGTCCGGCCACCCGCTGCGTACCACCCTCAGTGAAATGGGGCCGCTGCTACTGGGCAACCTGCTGGAACTGACCGACAGCCAACAGGCGGCGCTTTACGCGGCGTTCAAGGTGGCCGACCGTGAAGGCCTGCTGCTGCTCGACCTCAAGGACCTCAAGGCGCTGCTCGCGCACCTGAAGGACAACCCGCAACTGCTGGGCGAAGACAGCGCGCTGATGACCACGGCCTCCACTCAGGCGCTGTTGCGCCGGTTGGCGACCCTGGAGCAGCAGGGCGCCGAGGCGTTGTTCGGTGAACCGGGGTTGCAGCTTGAGGACCTCCTGCGGCCAGACCCGGATGGCCGTGGGCGTATCCACCTGCTGGACGCCAGCCGGTTGGTTCACGATGCCCCCAAGGTGTACGCGACCTTCCTGTTGTGGCTACTGGCCGAGTTGTTCGAACAGTTGCCCGAGCGTGGTGATGCCGACAAGCCGGTGCTGGCGTTGTTCTTCGATGAAGCGCACTTGTTGTTCAACGATACACCCAAGGCATTGCAGGATCGTCTGGAGCAGGTGGTGCGGCTGATTCGTTCCAAGGGCGTGGGTGTGTACTTCGTCACCCAGTCGCCGGGAGACTTGCCAGATGCGGTGCTGGCCCAGTTGGGCTTGCGCATTCAGCATGGCTTGCGGGCGTTCACTGCCAAGGAGCAGAAGTCGCTGCGGGCGGTGGCTGATGGCTTCCGCCCCAACCCGGCGTTCGACACCTTGGCGGTGCTGACCGAACTGGGTATTGGCGAGGCGCTGGTGGGGACACTGGAAGAGAAGGGCACGCCAGCGATGGTGCAGCGTGTGCTGATTGCACCGCCGCAGTCGCGTATCGGGCCGTTGAGCGCGGCTGAGCGCAGTGTGCTGATTGCCAATTCGCCGCTGGCAGGGCGTTACGACAAGCCGGTGGACCGTGAGTCGGCGTATGAGATGCTGACCCAGCGCAAGGGCGAGCCGGTGGAGCCCGCGCCGCAACCCAAGGCGGATGAAGAAAGCTTTGCCGACAAGGCTGGTGAGTTCTTGCAAAGTGCGGCAGGGCAGGCCATCAAGTCGGCGGTGCGCCAGGCGGCCAACCAGTTGGGGCGGCAGTTGGTGCGAGGGTTGATGGGGTCGTTGCTGGGGGGCAAGAAAAGGTAGGTTGCCTGTACCGGCCCCTTCGCGGGTAAACCCGCTCCCACAGGTTCATCACAGATATCAAGAGCTGTGCATTACCTGTGGGAGCGGGTTTACCCGCGAAGAGGCCGGTACAGAAAAAAGGCGACCCGAAGGCCGCCTCTTTCAGAACCGTATCACTCAGCCAATGGCTTTGGACGCCAGCCAGAACAGGCCGGCCGCCAGGCCCATCGACGCAGGCAGGGTCAGTACCCAGGCCAGCAGGATGGTCTTCACGGTGCCGCCTTGCAGGCCGCTCTTGTTGGCGACCATGGTGCCGGCCACACCGGACGACAGCACGTGGGTGGTCGATACCGGCAGGGCGAAGATGTTGGCCATGCCGATGGCACAAGCCGCGGTGATCTGTGCCGACATGCCCTGGGCATAGGTCATACCCTGCTTGCCGATCTTCTCGCCAACGGTCAGTACCACGCGCTTCCAGCCGACCATGGTACCCAGGCCCAGGGCCAGGGCGACGGCCACGATCACCCAGAACGGGGCGTACTCGGTAGTGGCAGTCAGGTCTTTGCGCAGTTTTTCCAGATCGGCCTTTTCACGGGCTTCCAGACCCGGCAGCTTGCCGACCTTCTTCGCCGTGTCGTCCAGGCACAGCAGGTAGCGGCGCACTTCGACACGCTTGTCGGCACTCAGGCTGTGGTAGTCGGTCACGCCCTGCAGCGAGGACTGCAGCGCGGCAATGGTCGGCTCGGTCTGCTGCGGGTTGCAGCTGAACTGCTCCGGCAGGTCGCTGGACTTGGCCTTGCCCAGGGCCAGGAACTCGCCCAGGGTGGCGGCGTTGCGCTGGTAGAACTGGCTCATGTGCAAGGTGGCGTCGCGGGTACGCTCGATCTGGTAGGTGGTGCTGTTCAGGTCGAGGACGAATTTGGCCGGGACGATACCGATCAGCACCAGCATGATCAGGCCGATGCCTTTCTGGCCGTCGTTGGAACCATGCACGAAGCTCACGCCCATGGCCGAAACCACCAGTACCAGGCGGTTCCAGAACGGTGGGTGCTTTTTGTCGTCGAGCTTGCGGCGCTGCTCGGGGGTCTTGTGCATCTTCGACAGCGGACGCCACCACTTGAGGCCGATCAGCACCATAGCGGCAACGGCGAAGCCGGCCATCGGCGAGACCACCAGCGACATGGCGATGTCGATTGCCTTCTGCCAGTTGACACCGTCGCCCAGCGGGATGTCGTTGATCAGGGCGTTGGCCAGGCCGACGCCGAGGATGGAGCCGATCAGCGTGTGCGAGCTGGAGGCGGGGATACCGAAGTACCAGGTGCCCAGGTTCCAGGTGATGGCCGCAGCCAGCAGCGAGAAGACCATGGCCAGGCCGTGTCCGGTGTTCACATTGATCAGCAACTCTACTGGCAGCAGGTGCACGATGGCATAGGCCACCCCGACACCGCCGAGCAGAACGCCAAGGAAGTTGAACACGCCGGAGAAGAACACGGCGAGGTGCGGCGGCATGGCTTTGGTATAGATGACGGTAGCTACCGCGTTGGCGGTGTCATGAAAGCCATTGATGAACTCGAAGGCGAGCACGAAGGTCAAGGCGAGCAGCAGGCTCACCAACACCCAGGCATCCAGTCCGCTGAATAATTCGATCATGAAGGTTGTCTGGCGATCTTAGGGGGGCGGGATTATGCCAGAAAACGTTGGCAATCGATGCATTTGCGACAGACCGACGGCAATCTTCCTTACGCGAGCGTGATGTGCACGGTGCAACGTGCCGGCAGGGAAATATCCGCTAAAGCGCGTAAAAGCTGGCGAAAACCGGCAAAAAGCTGGATAAAAAGCCGCTTAGCTTCTTTTCAAACGGGCGTATGAAATTTGTGTAATTCCATTTCACCTTCGGCCGGACAGTAAAGATCGACCGCGCCCGGGCTGGCCGGGCGACGACGCGCTGGCGTGGTCCCGGGTCAGGGAGTGTCGCTGCGCAGTTCCTTTTCCATACGTTCCAGTTCCTGGCTGAAGGCCTGGTCGCGCACGCTGGCGCGCTTGCGCCAAGGTTTGCGTTCCGGATCCGGTTGTGCGGCGTAAGTGGTGACTTCGCCACCATAAACATCCTTGTAACGTTCAGCCTGGCGCTCGAGTTCCGCGCGCAGTTCATCTTTCGTCACAGTAGTACCTGAATTAAGTTTGATGACAGTTGTTATGCGTTGTGCAGCGTGCACATGCCTTGCTGGCAGCAACGGTTTGATACAGCGGAAGGTTCCATTGCCACGGCATCGTCGAGGCCTGCGCAATCGATTATAGCAATCGATATTCGCCGAACATCGTAATTTACCCAACCCTGACATCACAAGACGCAAGTAATGGAATGCATTCGATGACAGTTTGGGCCTTTCGTACAAGTTTGAAAGGCAATACGGACAAAAGTTCGTTGCAGTGCAGCAGCGGGACCGTCGAGCGGGAGGGTAATGAAAAACGGCCTCGCCAAAAGGCGAGGCCGTTGCCTGGGGACTTCTACGGTGGGTACCTGACCAGTCTCTCCAAAGAAGCCACAAGTGGCATGAGAAAGGTATAAGTAAAAGTGTCAGCGGTCAATTGCGATTATCGGCCGTTTGTTCGATAATCGCACGAGTGGGCGTTTTTTTTGAGGTGTGCGATGAGTGACGAAACCTTGGCCAGCGATTCCGTCAATCCAGAGTCGGTCAACCTGGAGCAGGGGCGACCTGCCTCGGCAGCCCTGGCACCGCCGATCGTGGCGTCACCGGCCAAGCGCATCCAGGCCTTTACCGGCGACCCGGACTTCATGACCTCCCTGGCGCGAGGCCTGGCAGTCATCCAGGCCTTTCAGGAACGCAAGCGTCACCTGACCATCGCCCAGATCAGCCACCGCACCGAAATCCCCCGTGCTGCGGTACGCCGTTGCCTGCACACGTTGATCAAGCTGGGTTACGCCACCACCGACGGGCGCACCTATTCGCTGTTGCCCAAAGTGCTGACGCTGGGGCATGCGTACCTGTCGTCGACGCCGCTGGCGATTTCCGCCCAGCCTTACCTGGACCGCATCAGCGACCAGCTGCACGAGGCGGCCAACATGGCCACGCTCGAAGGTGACGACATCCTTTATATAGCCCGTTCGGCGACCGTGGAGCGGTTGATTTCGGTCGACCTGTCGGTGGGCGGGCGCCTGCCGGCCTATTGCACATCGATGGGGCGCATCCTGTTGGCGGCCATGGACGACACCAGCCTGCGTGAATACCTGGAGCGTGCCGACCTGAAGGCGCGTACCAGCCGTACCTTGCACGACCCCGAGTCGCTGTTCGCCTGTATCCAGCAGGTGCGTGCCCAGGGCTGGTGCGTGGTAGACCAGGAGCTGGAGCAGGGGCTGCGCTCGATTGCGGTGCCGGTGTATGACGCCTCGGGGCAGGTGCTGGCGGCATTGAATGTGAGTACCCATGTCGGGCGGGTGACGCGCAGTGAGCTGGAGCAGCGGTTCTTGCCGATCCTGCTCGCAGCCAGCCGGGACCTTTGCCATCAGTTGTTTGGCTGAGCCCCGCAGGGCGCACAGCGCGCCACTTTCAAATTTAGAACAGGAAAAACCCTTTCCTGTGCGATAAACGCACAGTGTCGTTCGCGGTGAATTGCGCCGCCTCCGCCCGCTGATTAATGTCTCTCGCAACGGTCGGCTGTGCCGACCGAACAAGAAAAACATAAGAGGCACTTAACATGAATACTGTCCCCTCGCTGCCGCGGCCGCACCCGCGCGCAGTACCGTTATATCCAGGCTGACGCCGGCCGCATTCCCCCAAATCATCGTCCTCTGTACCGTTTGATCGCGTGCAGTGGGCTGGCTGTGCCCCTCATTCTGGAAAACAATAATGAATCAAGCGCAAACCAACGTCGGCAATAGCCTCGACGTCCAGTCGTTCATCAATCAGCAGCCGCTGTCCCGCTACCAATGGCGGGTGGTGTTGCTGTGCTTCCTGATCGTCTTCCTCGATGGCCTGGACACCGCCGCCATGGGCTTCATCGCCCCGGCCCTTTCGCAGGAGTGGGGGATAGACCGCGCCAGCCTCGGCCCGGTCATGAGTGCTGCATTGATCGGTATGGTTTTCGGTGCCCTCGGCTCCGGCCCGCTGGCGGACCGTTTTGGCCGCAAGGGCGTGCTGGTGGGCGCAGTGCTGGTATTCGGTGGCTTCAGCCTGGCCTCGGCCTACGCCACCAACGTCGATCAGTTGCTGGTGTTGCGCTTCCTGACTGGCCTGGGCCTTGGTGCAGGCATGCCCAACGCCACCACGCTATTGTCTGAATATACCCCCGAGCGCCTCAAGTCGCTGTTGGTGACCAGCATGTTCTGCGGCTTCAACCTGGGCATGGCCGGCGGTGGTTTCATTTCCGCCAAGATGATCCCGGCCTACGGCTGGCACAGTCTGCTGGTGATCGGTGGCGTGCTGCCGTTGCTGCTGGCGCTGGTGCTGATGGTGTGGCTGCCGGAGTCAGCGCGGTTCCTGGTGGTGCGCAACCGGGGGACTGACAAGGTGCGCAAGACCTTGTCGCCCATCGCGCCACAGGTGGTGGCCGAGGCGGGCAGCTTCAGCGTGCCGGAGCAAAAGGCAGTGGCTGCGCGCAACGTGTTTGCGCTGATCTTCTCCGGTACCTACGGCATGGGCACCATGCTGTTGTGGCTGACCTATTTCATGGGCCTTGTGATCGTCTATCTGCTGACCAGCTGGTTGCCAACCTTGATGCGCGACAGCGGCGCGAGCATGGAACAGGCTGCCTTCATCGGCGCACTGTTCCAGTTCGGTGGCGTGCTGAGCGCCGTCGGTGTGGGTTGGGCCATGGACCGCTTCAATCCGCACAAGGTGATCGGCATTTTCTACCTGCTGGCCGGGGTGTTCGCCTACGCCGTGGGGCAGAGCCTGGGCAACATCACCGTATTGGCCACGCTGGTGCTGGTTGCCGGCATGTGCGTGAACGGCGCCCAATCGGCGATGCCTTCGCTGGCGGCGCGCTTCTATCCGACACAGGGCCGCGCCACAGGGGTATCGTGGATGCTGGGTATCGGCCGCTTCGGTGCGATTCTCGGGGCCTGGAGTGGTGCGACGCTGCTGGGGCTGGGCTGGAACTTCGAACAGGTGCTGACGGCGTTGCTGGTGCCGGCGGGGCTGGCGACCGTGGGTGTGATCGTGAAAGGGCTGGTGAGCCACGCTGACGCTACCTGACGCAATGAGGCCAGTACAGGCAGTGAGGGGAGATAGGTAGGGATGCAATAATTGGTTCGATAATCGCACAAATAGTCGATTATCGGATTGTAAGCCACCCACCAGTCTCCTTAATCTGAGCTCACCGAAGCACCCTGACCAGGAGTCTCCAAATGGCTGCAATTCTCCCGCTTCACGAAGCCGTGAAGCAGTTCATCCAGGATGGCGATACCGTCGCCCTCGAAGGTTTCACCCACCTGATCCCGACTGCCGCCGGCCACGAGATCATCCGTCAGGGCAAGCGCGACCTGACCCTGGTGCGCATGACTCCGGACCTGATCTACGACCAGCTGATCGGCGCCGGCTGCGCCAGCAAGCTGATCTTCTCCTGGGGTGGTAACCCAGGTGTCGGTTCGCTGCACCGCCTGCGTGATGCTGTCGAGAAGCAGTGGCCACACGCCATCGAAATCGAAGAACACAGCCATGCTGACCTGGCAAACGCCTATGTCGCCGGTGCTTCTGGCCTGCCGTTCGCCGTGCTGCGTGCCTACGCCGGCTCCGACCTGCCGAAGGTCAACCCGCTGATCAAGAGCGTCACCTGCCCGTTCACCGGGGAAGTGCTGGCAGCTGTGCCGTCGGTGCGCCCGGATGTGACCGTGATCCACGCGCAAAAGGCCGACCGCAAAGGCAATGTGCTGCTGTGGGGCATCCTCGGCGTGCAGAAGGAAGCCGCCCTGGCCGCCAAGCGCTGCATCGTCACCGTCGAGGAAATCGTCGACGACCTGCAGGCCCCGATGAACGCCTGTGTGCTGCCGACCTGGGCCCTGAGCGCGGTATGCCTGGTACCTGGCGGTGCGCACCCGTCCTATGCCCACGGCTACTACGAGCGTGACAACCGCTTCTACCAGGCCTGGGACCCGATCGCGCGTAGCCGCGAATCGTTCACCGCCTGGATCGACACCTACATCCGTGGCACTGCCGATTTCAACGAATTCAAGGCCAAGCTGGCCAGCACTGCGGAGGCCGCACAATGAGCTACTCCACTTCCGAAATGATGACCGTCGCTGCAGCCCGTCGCCTGCGCAACGGTGCTGTGTGCTTCGTCGGCATCGGCCTGCCGTCCAAGGCTGCCAACCTGGCGCGCCTGACATCTTCGCCAGACGTGGTGCTGATCTACGAATCCGGCCCGATCGGCGCCAAGCCAAGCGTGCTGCCGCTGTCTATCGGCGACGGCGAGCTGGCCGAATCCGCTGACACCGTGGTGCCGACCGGCGAGATCTTCCGCTACTGGCTGCAAGGTGGGCGCATCGACGTCGGCTTCCTCGGCGCCGCCCAGGTCGACCGCTTCGGCAACATCAACACTACCGTCGTCGGTGATTACCACGCCCCGAAAACCCGCCTGCCAGGTGCTGGTGGCGCACCGGAAATCGCTGGTTCCGCCAAGCAGGTACTGATCATCCTTAAGCAGTCGCCGCGTGCCTTTGTCGACAAGCTGGACTTCATCACCTCGGTTGGCCACGGTGAAGGCGGCGACTCGCGCAAACGCCTGGGCCTGCCAGGCGACGGCCCGGTCGGCATTATCACCGACCTGTGCATCATGGAGCCGGAAGCCGGGACCCACGAATTCGTCGTCACTGCGATCCACCCGGGTGTGACCCGCGAACAGATCATCGCCGCCACTGGCTGGGCGATCCGCTTTGCCGACGATGTGCAGACCACCGCCGAACCGACCGAAGTCGAGCTGTCCGCCCTGCGTGACCTCGAAGCCCGTACCGCCGCGGCCCATGGCCAGGTCGCAGGAGAAGCCTGATGCGCGACGTATTCATCTGTGACGCCATTCGCACCCCGATCGGCCGCTTCGGTGGCGCCCTGGCCGGCGTGCGGGCCGACGACCTGGCCGCCGTGCCACTGAAGGCGCTGATCGAGCGCAACCCGACCGTGCAGTGGGATCAGGTTGACGAAGTGTTCTTCGGCTGCGCCAACCAGGCTGGTGAAGACAACCGCAACGTGGCACGCATGGCGCTGCTGCTGGCCGGCCTGCCGGAGAGCATTCCGGGTGTCACCTTGAACCGCCTGTGCGCGTCGGGCATGGATGCCATTGGCACTGCCTTCCGCGCCATTGCCAGCGGCGAAATGGAGCTGGCGATTGCCGGCGGCGTCGAGTCGATGTCGCGTGCCCCGTTCGTCATGGGCAAGGCCGAAAGCGGCTATTCGCGCAACATGAAGCTCGAAGACACCACCATCGGCTGGCGTTTCATCAACCCGCTGATGAAGAGCCAGTACGGTGTGGACTCCATGCCGGAAACCGCCGACAACGTGGCTGACGATTACCAGGTTTCGCGTGCCGACCAGGACGCCTTCGCCCTGCGCAGCCAGCAGAAGGCAGCTGCGGCCCAGGCCGCCGGCTTCTTCGCCGAAGAGATCGTGCCGGTGCGAATCGCGCACAAGAAGGGCGAGACCATCGTCGAGCGTGACGAACACCTGCGCCCGGAAACCACGCTGGAAGCCTTGACCAAGCTCAAGCCGGTCAACGGCCCGGACAAGACCGTCACCGCCGGCAATGCCTCGGGCGTGAACGACGGTGCCGCGGCGTTGATCCTGGCTTCGGCCGAGGCTGTGAAGAAGCACGGCCTGACCCCACGTGCCCGCGTACTGGGCATGGCCAGCGCCGGTGTTGCACCGCGAGTGATGGGCATTGGTCCGGTGCCGGCAGTGCGCAAGCTGACCGAGCGCCTGGGTGTGGCGGTGAATGATTTCGATGTGATCGAGCTCAACGAAGCCTTTGCCAGCCAAGGTCTGGCGGTGCTGCGTGAGCTGGGTGTGGCCGACGACGCACCGCAGGTGAACCCCAACGGCGGTGCCATCGCCCTGGGCCACCCGCTGGGCATGAGCGGTGCGCGGCTGGTGCTGACTGCGCTTCACCAGCTGGAGAAGAGCGGTGGGCGTAAAGGCCTGGCGACCATGTGTGTGGGCGTAGGCCAAGGTTTGGCGCTGGCCATCGAGCGGGTTTGACTTGTACCGGCCTCTTCGCGGGTAAATCCGCTCCCACAGGGGGAACCACGCCTCCCACTGTGGGAGCGGGCTTGCCCGCGAAGAGGCCGGTCCTGCCAGACTCAAGGCCAGATGCCAGCCAGATAGCGGAACGAGTGTGTTACCAGGTGTGTCTAGAATTACCTGCGACCCTCCAGGAGTAAACTCACCATGACCTCAACCTATTACACCGGCGAAGAACGCAGCAAACGCATCTTCGCTATCGTTGGTGCCTCTTCGGGCAACCTGGTGGAATGGTTCGACTTCTACGTCTATGCCTTCTGCGCGATCTACTTTGCCCCGGCTTTCTTCCCCTCCGACGACCCCACCGTGCAGTTGTTGAACACGGCAGGCGTGTTCGCCGCGGGCTTTCTGATGCGCCCCATCGGTGGCTGGATCTTCGGCCGCCTCGCTGACCGCCATGGTCGCAAGAATTCCCTGATGATCTCGGTGCTGATGATGTGCTTCGGCTCCCTGATGATCGCCTGCCTGCCTACCTATGCCAGCATCGGCACCTGGGCCCCGGCGCTGCTTTTGCTGGCCCGGTTGATCCAGGGCCTGTCGGTAGGCGGCGAGTACGGCACCACTGCCACTTACATGAGTGAAGTAGCCCTGCGCGGCCAGCGCGGTTTCTTCGCCTCGTTCCAGTACGTGACCCTGATCGGCGGCCAGTTGCTGGCGGTGCTGGTGGTGGTGATCCTGCAGCAGCTGCTCACCGAAGAAGAGCTGCGCGCCTGGGGCTGGCGCATTCCGTTCGTGGTCGGTGCCATTGCCGCACTGATCTCGCTGATGCTGCGCCGCTCGCTGCATGAGACCAGCAGCGCCGAAACCCGCCAGGACAAGGACGCCGGCACCATCAAGGGCCTGTTCCGCGACCACGCGGCGGCCTTCATCACCGTGCTCGGCTATACCGCGGGCGGTTCGCTGATCTTCTACACCTTCACTACCTACATGCAGAAGTACCTGGTCAACACCGCTGGCATGACCGCGAAAAATGCCAGCTACGTGATGACCGGCGCGCTGTTCCTGTTCATGGTGCTGCAGCCGTTCTTCGGCATGCTCTCCGACCGCATCGGCCGGCGTAACTCGATGATGCTGTTCGGTGCCCTGGGTACGCTGTTCACCGTGCCGTTGCTGATGGCGCTGAAGACCGTGAGCAGCCCGTTCATGGCCTTCGTGCTGATTTCCCTGGCGTTGTGTATCGTCAGTTTCTACACCTCGATCAGCGGCCTGGTGAAAGCCGAGATGTTCCCGCCGCAGGTGCGCGCACTGGGTGTGGGCCTGGCCTATGCAGTGGCAAACGCGGCGTTCGGCGGTTCGGCCGAGTACGTGGCCCTGGGCCTGAAGACCTTGGGCATGGAAAACACTTTCTACTGGTACGTGACGGCGATGATGGCGATTGCCTTCCTGTTCAGCCTGCGCCTGCCGAAGCAGGCCGCGTACCTGCACCACGATAATTAAGGACGTGGCATGACCAACCAACTGTTCGACGCCTACTTCACCGCACCGGCCATGCGCGAGATCTTCTCCGACCGTGGCCGCCTGCAGGGCATGCTCGATTTCGAAGCGGCGCTGGCGCGGGCCGAGGCTGCTGCCGGGCTGGTCCCGCATAGCGCTGTAGCGGCCATCGAGGCGGCGTGCCACGCCGAGCGCTATGACGTTGGCGCGCTGGCCAATGCCATCGCCACTGCAGGCAACTCGGCGATCCCGCTGGTGAAGGCGTTGGGCAAGGTGATTGCCAGTGGCGTGCCCGAAGCCGAGCGCTATGTGCACCTGGGCGCCACCAGCCAGGACGCGATGGACACTGGCCTGGTCCTGCAGCTGCGTGCTGCCCTCGACCTGATCGAAGCCGACCTCGGCAAGCTGGCCGATACCCTGTCGCGTCAGGCCTTGCAGCACGCCGACACGCCGCTGGTGGGGCGCACCTGGCTGCAGCACGCCACCCCCGTGACCCTGGGCATGAAACTGGCCGGTGTGCTGGGCGCCTTGACCCGTCATCGCCAGCGCTTGCAGGAGCTGCGCCCACGCTTGCTGGTGCTGCAGTTCGGCGGCGCCTCGGGTAGCCTGGCGGCGTTGGGCAGCAAGGCGATGCCGGTGGCCGAAGCCCTGGCCGAGCAGCTCAAGCTGACCCTGCCCGAGCAGCCCTGGCACACCCAGCGCGACCGCCTGGTGGAGTTTGCCTCGGTACTAGGCCTGGTCGCTGGTAGCCTGGGCAAGTTCGGCCGCGATGTCAGCTTGCTGATGCAGACCGAGGCGGGGGAACTGTTCGAGCCTTCCGCGCCGGGCAAGGGTGGGTCTTCGACCATGCCGCACAAGCGCAACCCTGTCGGCGCCGCGGTGCTGATCGGCGCCGCGACCCGCGTGCCGGGGCTGGTTTCGACGCTGTTCGCCGCCATGCCCCAGGAGCATGAGCGCAGCCTCGGCCTGTGGCATGCCGAATGGGAAACCCTACCGGACATCTGCTGCCTGGTCTCTGGTGCGCTGCGCCAGGCCCAGGTGATTGCCGAGGGCATGGAAGTGAATGCCGCGCGCATGCGCCGTAACCTCGACCTGACCCAGGGCCTGGTGCTGGCCGAAGCGGTGAGCATCGTCCTCGCCCAGCGCCTGGGCCGCGACCACGCCCATCACCTGCTGGAACAGTGCTGCCAGCGCGCTGTGGCCGAACAGCGCCACCTGCGCACCGTGCTGGGTGAAGAGCCGCAGGTCAGTGCCGAACTGTCCGCCGAAGAACTCGATCGCTTGCTCGACCCTGCCCATTACCTGGGCCAGGCCCGCGTCTGGGTGGCGCGCGCCGTGTCCGAACATCAACGTTTCACTGCCTGAAGGAGACCGCTGTGGCGCACTTGCAACTGGCCGATGGCGTTTTGAATTACCAGATCGATGGCCCGGAAAACGCCCCGGTGCTGGTCCTGTCCAACTCGCTGGGCACCGACCTGGGCATGTGGGACACACAGATACCACTGTGGAGCCAGCACTTGCGCGTGCTGCGCTACGACACCCGTGGCCACGGTGGGTCGCTGGTCACTGAAGGCCCCTACAGCATCGATCAGCTGGGCCGTGACGTGCTGGCCCTGCTCGATGGCCTGGATATCGCCAAGGCGCACTTCGTCGGCCTGTCGATGGGCGGCTTGATCGGCCAGTGGCTGGGCATCAACGCAGGCGAGCGCCTGCACAGCCTGACCCTGTGCAATACCGCCGCCAAGATCGCCAACGACGAGGTGTGGAACACACGTATCGACACCGTGCTCAAGGGCGGCCAGCAGGCCATGGTCGACCTGCGCGATGCCTCCATCGCCCGCTGGTTCACCCCGGGCTTCGCCCAGGCCCAGCCAGCGCAGGCCCAGCGCATCTGCCAGATGCTGGCGCAAACCAGCCCGCAAGGTTATGCCGGCAACTGCGCGGCGGTGCGTGATGCCGATTACCGCGAGCAACTGGGCCGTATCCAGGTGCCGGCGCTGATCGTTGCTGGTACCGAGGACGTGGTGACCACTCCGGAGCACGGCCGCTTCATGCAGGCCGGTATCGCGGGTGCCGAGTACGTCGACTTCCCGGCGGCGCACCTGTCCAACGTCGAGATCGGCGAGGCGTTCAGCCGCCGAGTGCTCGCCTTCCTGCAGGCTCACTGAGGATACCGCCATGGACGAGAAACAACGTTACGACGCCGGCATGCAAGTACGCCGCGCAGTGCTTGGCGATGCCCACGTGGACCGCAGCCTGGAGAAGCTCAACGACTTCAACGGCGAGTTCCAGGAGATGATCACCCGCCACGCCTGGGGTGACATCTGGACTCGCCCTGGCCTGCCGCGCCATACCCGTAGCCTGATCACCATCGCCATGCTGATTGGCATGAACCGCAACGACGAGCTGAAGCTGCACCTGCGCGCGGCGGCCAACAACGGCGTGACCCGCGACGAAATCAAGGAAGTGCTGATGCAGAGCGCGATCTATTGCGGCATTCCGGCGGCCAATGCCACCTTCCACATGGCTGAGTCGGTGTGGGATGAGCTGGGTGTGGAGTCGCGTACCTGACCACTACGCGGTCCCTTGTAGGAGCGGCCTTGCGTCGCGATGGGCCGCGCAGCGGCCCCTAGGCTTCAGCTTCGCAGCCAATATTGCCGGGGCCGCTTCGCAGCCCTATCGCGACACAAGGCCGCTCCTACATAGAGCGCGCCACCACGGGCCCGGCGTTGGCCTCGACGGCGCGTTTCAGGGCCGGGCACAGGCCGAGCATGAATGCCGCTTCTGCCACCACGAACAACGGCCCGATGATCAACCCGCTGACATCGTCGACAAACGCCGGCTTGCGGCCTTCGTAGTAATGGCCGACGAACTGGATGATCCAGCCCACCACGAACGCCCCCAGCCCGGTGCCGAGCCACAGCGCTGTCGTCTGCATCGCCAGCACCTGGCCGACCCACAGGCATAGCCCAAGCAACAACCCCATCACCAGGCCGAAGCGCAGATCCAGGCGCAGGTAGAACCAGACCGAGGCCGCCGCCGCCGGCAGGGCAGGGGACAGCCACATGCCGGCTACCTCCCAGCCAGGGCGCGACAGCAGGATAGTGACCGCCAGCACGATCATCGGGATGCCGACGAAGTGGGTGGCGATGTTGCGTGGGTCGCGGTGGTAGCTGGCGTATTGGCTCAGGTGGTCGACGAGGGTTTTCATTGTTTTGCCTCCCTGGTTGCCTGATCGAGGTGTATTGCCTGTTCCGGCCTCTTCGCGGGTAAACCCGCTCCCACAGGGTCACCACAACTCCTGAGGGCTGCGCTGGACCTGTGGGAGCGGGTTTACCCGCGAAAGGGCCGGTACAGGCGACCGATATAGCTCAGGATAGCCCGCCCCCGCCACCATCATCAGCTCAGCGAATGGCAGCAGCCCGCACTGGTATATCCAGGCGCCGGGCATGTTGCAGCACCACCAGGCCTTCTGGGGTGGGCGGCAGGGCTTTGCTGGCGCGGTCGACCAGGGGGCAGCCGCGAAGAATTCAAAGCAGATTCAGCGGGTAACTCACGATCAACCGGTTCTCATCGAACGAGTTGGTGCTGAAGTCCCGGCGCATGGTGGAGTTGCGCCACTTCACCGACAGGTCCTTGAAGCTGCCCGACTGCACCACATAGGCCAATTCGGTTTCCCGCGCCCATTCCTTGCCATCGTCCACGCCGCCTGCGGTGACGTTGTCACCCTTGATGTAGCGGTTCATCAGGGTCAGGCCTGGCACGCCGACGGTGGCGAAGTTGAAGTCATGGCGCACCTGCCAGGAGCGCTCCTTGGCGTTGTCGAAGCTGGAGTTGTAGCTGTCGTTTGCCAGGGTGCCGCCACTGGTGCCGTTCACCCGCATCCAGGCGTCGTCGCCGCTGACTTTCTGCAGGCCGACGTAGAAGGTGTGGCCCTGGTAGCGCGCGGAGAGCATGGCCGAGGCCGTGCGGTTGTCCAGTTCGCCGGCGCGTTCGGCGCCGTCTTCCTTGCCGATGAAGTAGCCCAGGTTGGCGCCCAGGGTCCAGTCGCCCAAGGGTTGGCTGTGCACCAGGTTGAGGTACTGCTGGCGGTAGATATCCTTGAGCTGGGCATTCCACAGGCCGATCATGGTGCGCTTGTCGTTGAAGGTGTATTCGCCGCCGCCAAAGTTGAAACGGTCGGAGGTGAACGCTGCCTTGCCGTTCATCGACATGTCTTCCATGCTGGCGTCGTTGCGCGGGCTGTTGCCGCGGAACTGGCCGGCGTACAGGGTCAGGCCGGCGATTTCCTTCGAGGTCAGCTGGCCGCCGCGGAAGGTCTGCGGCAGCGAGCGGCCATCGTCCGAGCGCAGGATCGGCAGTACCGGCATCCACTCGCCCACTTTCAGCTCGGTTTTGGACAGCTTGGCTTTCAGTGCCACGCCCAGGCGGCCGAAGTCATCGGCGGGGCGGCCATCGTCGTGCACCGGCAGCAGGTGGGTATTGGTGGTGCCTTTGCCGCCATCGAGCTTGACCGAATATAGGCCCAGTACGTCCACGCCGAAACCGACGGTGCCCTGGGTAAAGCCGGAGCGGGCGTCGAGGATGAAGCTCTGCGTCCACTCTTCGGCCTTGGCCTGCGGATGGGCCGGGTCGACGAAGTTGCGGTTGATGTAGAAGTTTCGCAGGTTGAGGGTGGCCTTCGCGTCCTCCAGGAAACCACCTTGGTCGGCGGCGAACACTGGGAGTGCGCAGGACATGGCCAACAGGCCGGGCAGCAGCTGGCGTGCGGGTTGCAAAGTGCTCATCTGTCGTGGATCTCTTGTTTTTATGGGCGAGCCGGTACGCTGCAGGATGCGGCCTGCAGGTGCGGGTCTTTTGGGATGAACCGGGGCAACGTTGCGTGGGAGGATGTTGCGGGGTGTGGCGGGGGTGAGGCAATTCGCCACAAGCGGAAGCGGGCGATAATCGAACGGAATGTTCTGGTTGGTTAATTGTTCTCCTGCACTGGCCTCTTCGCGGGTAAACCCGCACCCACAGGTACTGCACAGCCTTCAGCATTTATGCAAAACATTGTGGGAGCGGGTTTACCCGCGAAGAGGCCTGTACAGGCAACCGACAAACAAAAAGCCCACCGTTAAAGGTGGGCTCTTTGCTGTAACAGGGCTGATCAGCTCTTCGGTGCTTCCACAGCTGCCTGCTGGTTGTTGGCCTGCCCGGTCTGCTCGTACCAGCCACCGCCAAGCGCCTTGTACAGGTTGACCTCGCTGGTCAGCTGCGACAAGCGGTCGCCGATCAGTGCCTGCTGGGCGCTGAACAGGTTGCGCTGGGCGTCGAGGAAGGTCAGGTTGCTGTCGATACCGATGCGATAGCGGCGTTCGGCCAGGCGGTAGTAGTCCTGGTTCGCCTGCACCAGGTCGCGTTGCGCCTGCAGCTGCTCTTCGAAGGTCTTGCGCGCCGCCAGGCCATCGGAGACTTCCTGGAAAGCGGTCTGGATGGTCTTTTCGTACTTGGCGACGTTGATGTCCTTCTGAATCTTCGAGTAGTCCAGGCTGGCCTTCAGGCTGCCGGCGTTGAAGATCGGCAGGTTTATCTGCGGCTGGAACAGCCAGGTGCCCTGGCCGCCCGAGAACAGGTGGCCCATGTCGGGGCTCAGACTGCCGGCATTGGCGGTCAGGCTGATGCTCGGGAAGAACGCTGCGCGGGCCGCGCCAATGTTGGCATTGGCGGCCTTGAGCAGATGCTCGGCTTCCTGGATGTCCGGGCGACGCTGGAGGATGTCCGACGGCAGGCCGGCCGGTACTTCGGCCAGTTGGTCGGCATTGAGCTCCAGCGGCTTGGCCAGGTCGGCGGGAATGCCGGTGCCCAGCAGCACGGTCAGGCTGTTGACGTCCTGGGCGACCAGGCGCTGGTACTGCGAGTACTTGACCCGGGCGCCTTCCACGGCGGTACGCGCCTGGCTGACGTCCAGCGCCGAGGCTACGCCGACTTCGTTGCTGCGGCGGGTGAGGTTGTAGCTTTCCTCGTAGGTCTTCAGCGTTTCTTCGGTCAGCTTGAACAGCGCCTGGTCGGCCTGCCAGGTGTAGTAGGCGTTGGCCACGCTGGCCACCAGGCTGATCTGCGTGGAGCGACGCGCCTGCTCGCTGGACAAGTAGGTTTCCAGGGCCTGCTCGGTCAGGCTGCGCACGCGGCCGAACAGGTCCAGCTCATAGGCGCTGACGCCCAGGGTGGCCGAGTACTGGCTGGTGATGCCCGCTTCGCCCGTCTGCGACATGTTCGCCGGTACGCGCTGGCGGCTGCCGCTACCGTTGGCCGAAACCGCAGGGAACAGGTCGGCACGCTGGATGCGGTACTGCGCACGGTAGGCGTCGATGTTCAACGCGGCAACGCGCAGGTCGCGGTTGTTCACCAGCGCGGTCTGGATCAGCTGCTGCAGGGCCGGGTCGTGGAAGAACTGACGCCAGCCCTGTTCGGCGGCGGCAACCTCCGCCGACTGCGTCGGCGAGTAAGCCGGGCCTTGCGGCCACTGCGCAGCCACCGGCGATTCCGGGGTCTGGTAGTCAGGGATCAGCGAGCAGCCGCCAAGAATGAAAGCGGTTACTGCCAGGGACAACAAAGACTTGGTCATTGCCCAGCCTCATAACGTGGAGTTTCAGGGGTGACGTCTTTTTCCGGCTCTTTGCTGCCGAACAGTGACGACACTGCGACGAAGAACAGTGGTACCCAGAAGATAGCCAGCACGGTCGCACTGATCATGCCGCCGATCACACCAGTACCGATGGCGTGCTGGCTGCCGGCGCCGGCGCCGCTGGCGATAGTCAACGGTACCACGCCGAGGATGAACGCCAGCGAGGTCATGATGATCGGGCGCAGACGCATGCGGCACGCCTCGATCGCCGCGTCGTACAGGCTGCGGCCTTGTTCGTGCAGTTCCTTGGCGAACTCGACGATCAGAATGGCGTTTTTCGCCGCCAGGCCGATGGTGGTCAACAGGCCGACCAGGAAGTATACGTCGTTGGACAACCCGCGCATGCTGGTGGCGATCAGGGCACCGATGATACCCAGCGGTACTACCAGTACCACGGCGATCGGGATCGACCAGCTTTCGTACAGGGCTGCCAGGCACAGGAACACGAACAGTACCGAGAGGGCGAACAGTGCCGGCATCTGCGAACCGGAGAGTTTTTCCTCGTAGGACATGCCGGTCCAGGAGAAGCCGATGCCGCTTGGCAATTCGCCAGCAATGCGCTCGACCTCGGCCATGGCTTCACCGGTACTGTAGCCCGGGGCCGGAGCACCGAGGATTTCCATTGCCTCGACGCCGTTGTAACGCGACAGCTTCGGCGAACCGTAGGTCCATTCGCCCTTGGCGAAGGAGGAGAACGGCACCATTTCGCCGGCGCCATTGCGCACGTACCACTTCTGCAGGTCTTCCGGGCTCATCCGCGCGTTCGGCTCGCCCTGGATGTACACCTTCTTGACCCGGCCACGGTCGATGAAGTCGTTGACGTAGCTGGCACCCAAGGCAATCGACAGGGTGTTGTTGATGTCAGCGATGGTCACGCCCAGGGCGCTGGCACGCTCGTCATCAATGGTCAGCTGGTACTGCGGCTCGTCGTTCAGGCCGTTCGGGCGCACGGCGCTGAGGATCTTGCTCTGCGCGGCCTTGGCCAGGAACTGGTTGCGCGCTTCCATCAGCTTGGCATGGCCGACACCGCCGCGGTCCTGCAGGAACACGTCGAAGCCGGTGGCGTTACCCAGTTCGAGCACCGCAGGCGGGGCAAAGGCGAACACCATCGCATCGCGGAAGGTGAAGAAGTGCTGCTGGGCACGCTGGGCAAGGGCGAACACGCTGTTTTCCTTGGAGCGTTCATCCCACGGCTTGAGCATGATGAATGCCATACCCGAGCTCTGGCCACGGCCGGCGAAGTTGAAGCCGTTGACGGTGAAAACCGAAGCCACGGTGTCGGCCTCTTCGCTGAGCAGGTACTCACGCATCTGGTCGACCACCACTTGGGTGCGCTCGGCACTGGAGCCGGCCGGGGTCTGTACCTGGGCAAACAATACGCCCTGGTCTTCTTCCGGCAGGAACGCGGTAGGGATGCGGGCGAACAGCCAGATCATGCCGACCACGATCAGCGCGTAGGCCAGCAGGAACGGTACCTTGTTGCGCAGGATGGTGCCCACGCTGCGCTCGTAGCCGGTTACGCTGCGGTCGAAGTTGCGGTTGAACCAGCCAAAGAAGCCACGCTTGGCCACATGGTGCTCGCCCTTCTTCAGCGGCTTGAGCATGGTGGCGCACAGGGCCGGGGTGAAGATGAGCGCCACCAGCACCGACAGGCCCATGGCCGAGACGATGGTGATGGAGAACTGCCGATAGATCACACCCGTGGAGCCGCCGAAGAACGCCATGGGCAGCAGTACTGCCGACAGCACCAGGGCGATACCCACCAGGGCACCCTGGATCTGCTCCATCGAGCGCTTGGTCGCTTCCTTGGGCGGCAAGCCTTCCTCGGACATCACCCGCTCGACGTTCTCCACCACGACGATGGCGTCGTCCACCAGCAAGCCGATGGCCAGGACCATGGCGAACATGGTCAGGGTGTTGATGCTGAAGCCGGCAGCGGCAAGAATGCCGAAGGTACCCAGCAACACAACCGGTACGGTCATGGTGGTGATGATGGTGGCGCGGAAGTTCTGCAGGAACAGGTACATCACCAGGAACACCAGGACCACGGCTTCGATCAGGGTGTGGATAACGCCACTGATCGATTCGGTGACCACCGGGGTGGTGTCATACGGGAATACCGCTTTCACCCCAGGCGGGAAGAACGGTTCCAGGTCGGCGATGGTCTGGCGCAGGGCCTTGGCGGTGTCCAGGGCGTTGGCACCGGTAGCCAGTTTAACTGCCAGGCCGGAGGCCGGCTTGCCGTTGAACTGGGCGCTGACGGCATAGTTTTCACCACCCAGGCCAACCTGGGCGACATCACCCAGACGCACCTGCGAACCGTCGCTGTTGACCTTGAGCAGGATCTTCTCGAACTGCTCGGCAGTCTGCAGGCGGGTCTTGCCGATGATGGTGGCGTTCAGCTGGGTACCCGGCATGGCCGGCAGGCCACCGAGCTGGCCGGAGGATACCTGCACGTTCTGCGCGGCCACGGCGGTCTTGACGTCGACCGGGGTCAGCTGGAACTTGTTCAGCTTGGCCGGATCGAGCCAGATACGCATGGCGTACTGCGCACCGAACACCTGGAAGTCACCCACACCCGCGGTACGCGAGATCGGGTCCTGCATGTTGGAGACGATGTAGTTGGCCAGGTCGTCCTTGGTCATGCTGCCGTCTTCGGACACCAGGCCGATCACCAGCAGGAAGTTCTTCACTGCCTTGGTGACGCGGATACCTTGCTGCTGCACTTCCTGCGGCAGCAGCGGGGTGGCCAGGTTCAGCTTGTTCTGCACCTGCACCTGCGCGGTGTCTGGGTTGGTGCCCTGCTCGAAGGTGGCGGTAATGGTCATGCTGCCGTCGGAGTTACTTTCCGACGACACATAACGCAGGTTGTCGATACCGTTGAGCTGCTGCTCGATCACCTGTACCACGGTGTCCTGCACGGTTTGCGCCGAGGCGCCCGGGTAGGTCACGGCGATGGCGATGGCCGGCGGCGCGATGCTGGGGTACTGGTTGATCGGCAGCTTCAGGATCGACAAGGCGCCGACCAGCATGATCACCAAGGCGATCACCCAGGCGAAGATCGGGCGATCGATAAAGAACTTCGACATGGTTTACTCCGCTTTGGCGTCTGCTTTCGCCGCGTTGGCCTGAACAGGGCTGGCCGGCTTCTTGACGTTGGTGGCTTCGCTGACCTTGACCTCGACGCCCGGGCGCACGTACTGCAGCCCTTCGGTGATCAGGCGGTCACCCGGGTTCAGGCCTTCCTCGATCAGCCAATCGCTGCCCAGGGTACGGTTGGCCTTGAGCTGGCGCAGTTCGACCTTGTTCTCCTGGTTGACCACCAGCGCGGTCGGTGCGCCTTTCAGGTCGCGGGTCACGCCCTGTTGCGGGGCCAGGATGGCGTTGGCGTTGACCCCGGCCTTGAGCCGCGCATGCACGAACATGCCTGGCAGCAGGGTGTGGTCGGGGTTGGGGAAGAGGGCGCGCAGGGTGACCGAGCCGGTGGTCTCGTCGACCGCGACTTCGGAGAACTCCAGGCGGCCTTCCTGCTTGAACAGGCTGCCGTCTTCCAGCACCAGCTGCACCGAGGCGGCGTTGTCGCCGGCCTTCTGCAGCTGGCCGCTTTCCAGGTCACGGCGCAGCTTGAGGAGTTCGGCGGTGGACTGGGTGACGTCGACGTAGATCGGGTCGAGTTGCTGGATGGTGGCCATGGCGTTGGCCTGGCCATTGCTCACCAGTGCACCTTCGGTGAACGAAGAACGGCCGATACGGCCGCTGATCGGTGCCAGGACCTTGGTGTAGCGCAGGTCGATCTGCGCGCTTTTGAGCGAAGCCTCGGCCTGCAATCGTTTGGCATTGGCGTCGTCGTATTCCTGCTTGGAGACAGCCTGTTCGTCGATCAGCTGCTTGTAGCGCTCGGCCAGCGAGCGGGTGGCCTGCAGGTTGGCCTGGGCATTGGCCAGGTTGGCTTCGTACACGGCAGGGTCGATCTGGTACAGCTGCTGGCCTTCCTTGACCTCACTGCCTTCCTTGAACAGGCGCTTGAGGATGATGCCGTTGACCTGCGGGCGCACTTCGGCGACGCGGTAGGCAGTGGTACGCCCCGGCAATTCCGAGGTCAGGGTGAAGGCTTGGGGCTGGATGGTCACGACGCCGACCTGAGGAGCCTGCGCCGCTGGCGCTGCTTCTTCTTTCTTACAGCCACTGAGCAGGGTTGCCAGGGCGACGGCGGAAACCAGAGCGGTAACGGCTGGCTTGAATTGCATGAGGATCCTCGGGTCGCTGGAGCTGGGAGACGCTCAAGAGTAATGGAAGAGTCTTGATCTGGAAAAATTGCTATCCGGTGGATAAATAGCTTGCTAAGGAATATACTTACATTCATGGTTGTTTGTAAATACCGCTGGGTTGTACTCGGGTACTGCCACAGCTCTTGATTAGCTCCCCCGCGAGGCACCCTGCAGAGGTGCCCCCGGAGTGTTACCCGCACGCGCCGCGCGTTCGGGGCAGATGAGGTTTGTACTGCCATGGTCCGTCGAACCAAAGAAGAAGCCCAGGAAACCCGCGCCCAGATCATCGAGGCGGCGGAAAAGGCCTTCTACAAGCGCGGGGTTGCGCGAACCACCCTGGCCGACATCGCCGAACTGGCGGGTGTGACGCGAGGAGCGATCTACTGGCACTTCAACAACAAGGCCGAGTTGGTGCAGGCGTTGCTCGACAGCCTGCATGAAACCCATGACCACCTGGCGCGGGCGAGCGAAAGCGAGGACGAAGTGGACCCGCTTGGCTGCATGCGCAAGCTGTTGCTGCAAGTGTTCAACGAGCTGGTGCTCGATGCCCGAACCAGGCGTATCAACGAAATCCTGCATCACAAGTGCGAGTTCACCGATGACATGTGTGAAATTCGCCAGCAGCGCCAGGCTGCTGTGCTGGATTGCCACAAGGGCATCACCCTGGCGTTGGCCAATGCCGTGCGCCGGGGCCAGTTGCCAGGCGAGCTTGATGTCGAGCGCGCGGCCGTGGCCATGTTCGCCTATGTCGATGGCCTGATCGGGCGCTGGCTGTTGCTGCCTGACAGTGTCGATTTGTTGAAGGATGTCGAAAAATGGGTCGACACCGGGCTGGATATGCTGCGCTTGAGCCCGGCTCTGCGCAAATGACACTTTGTTAAGGATTGTGAGGGAGTGTTACCCCTTTGTGTTAAGGGGGGATTAATGCTCTCGGAATGCTCAGCTGTGCAGGTTCTGCCGGCGCGCCGAGATCTCTGTGGGAGCGGGTTTACCCGCGAACACCGGCGAAGCCGGTGCCATTCACCGCGCTGCCTTCTTCGCGGGTGAACCCGCTCCCACAGGGATCGCACAAGATGCAGGTTTGCAGCAAGGCAGCAGCCCACACAACGGTGCGGCCGACTTCAGCGTCCACGCAGTTGCCGGTCGGGCAATGCAAGCGCTGCAAACAGTCCCAGCACAGCTACCCCGGCACTCCCCATCAGCAAATGCTGGAACGTCTCCAGCAACCGCCCCTGTGTCACCAGGTCCACTTCTCCGGCCTTCAGGCTCCCCAGCAACGGATTACCCAGCGACTCGAACCCGCCCTGGTGCAGCAGCGCCAGCAGCAGGCTGGACATGCACGCCACTCCCATGGCCCCACCCAGCGAGCGGAACAGGTTGGTGGTGCTGGTGGCCACGCCGATGTCCTTGCTGTCCACCGCGCTTTGCGTGCCTACCAGCGAGGTCGGGAACTGCAGCCCGCAAGCGATGCCGGTCAGCAGCATGAACAGTGCACTGAGCAAGACCGACTGCGGCGGGGTCAGCGCCATGGCGAAAATGGCCAGTGGCATCAGCAGTGCGCCGGCCAGGATCTGCGGCTTGTAGCGCCCGGTCAGGCTGGTCATGCGCCCGCCGGTGAAGGCACCCATGGGCAGCCCCATCACCAGCGGCAGGAGGTGCAGGGCAGCACTGTCGGCGCCGGCACCGGTGATGCCCTGGTAGCGCAACGGCATGAGCATGGTCAGGGAGATCGACTGGAAGCTTGCGAAGAAGATCACGCCCCAGCACAGCACCGCCACGCGATTGCCGAACAGGCTGAGCGGCAGCAGCGGCTCCGGGCAGCGGCGCTCATGGGCAATGAACAGCATCAAGCCCAGCGCGGCGCAGGCGAACAAGGCCAGCACAGCCGGGTCGACCCAGGCGTGGCCCTGGCCGACCAGGGTAATGCCCAGCAACAGGCTACCCAGGCCGAGAATCAGCAAAACGGCACCCAGGTAATCCACCTGCGCCTCGCGGCGCTGCACCGGCATGCCGCCGAGGGCGCGGCGGATCGCCCACAGTGCAACCAGCCCCAGTGGCAGGTTGATCCAGAACACCCAGCGCCATGACAGGTATTCGGTCAACCAACCGCCCAGCACCGGGCCGGCGACACTGGCCACCGCGTACATGCTGCTGAAGTATCCCTGGTAGCGGCCGCGCTCCCGTGGGGGGACGAAGTCGCCGATGATCGCCTGGCTCACCGAGACCATGCCACCGGCACCAATGCCCTGCAGTACCCGGGCCAGCACCAGCTGTTGCATGTCCTGGGCCAGGGCGCAGGCGATCGAGGCCAGGGTGAACAGGCTGATGCCGGTGAGGATCATCCGGCGCCTTCCGTACAGGTCGCCCAGCTTGCCGTAGATCGGCACGGCGACAGTCATCGCCACCATGTAGCCGGAGATGACCCAGGCCAGCAGGCCGACATCGTTGAACTGCGCCGAGATCGCCGGCAGCGAGACGGCAACGATGGTCTGGTCCAGGGCGCCGAGGAAGATCGCCAGCATCAGGGCGGTGAGCACGTTGCGCAGGGTGGTGGGGGGCAGGGCGGCGGTCACGGGGATACCTTGTATGACGGTGGCGGCCTTCTTCGCGGGTAAACCCGCTCCCACAGGTCCGGTGTCGCTCCTGAGGACGGCGCGGTCCCTGTGGGAGCGGGTTTACCCGCGAAGAGGCCAGCATGAAGTCCCCGAATTGTAACCTGAGTTAGGTAGCTTCCTATCCACTATCTGCATCCCCTATGCAAGATCGGCATTGGCGCATTCATTCAGTGCTGCATGGCTGCGTGATATCGTTGGTATGCCACAGAGGCCGAAAATCGGGGGTTTGCACCAGCTTGGTGCAACATTATGCCGCAGGTTTTTGCGCCGCTGTCTCCCACACCTTTTATTCCTCTGCCTGCATGTCGAGCATGACCGCCCAGATGGCGACGGTTGGAACAGGCCAGGTAGACCCGATTACAGGGGTCGGTAGTTACCGTTCGAATTTCAACTTATTTTGCGGAGTGATCATGCCCAAGGCTTCCCATCAAGATCTGCGTTTTGCCTTCCGCGAGCTGCTCGCTTCAGGTTCCTGTTATCACACCGCATCGGTGTTCGACCCGATGTCGGCACGCATTGCCGCAGACCTGGGCTTCGAGGTCGGCATCCTCGGTGGCTCCGTCGCTTCGCTGCAGGTACTGGCTGCACCGGACTTCGCCCTGATCACCCTCAGCGAGTTCGTCGAGCAGGCCACCCGTATTGGTCGCGTGGCACAACTGCCGGTGCTGGCTGACGCCGACCACGGCTATGGCAACGCGCTGAACGTCATGCGTACGGTCATCGAACTGGAGCGCGCCGGCGTGGCTGCCCTGACCATCGAGGACACCCTGCTACCTGCCCAGTTCGGGCGCAAGTCCACCGACCTGATCCCGGTTGAAGAGGGCGTCGGCAAGATCCGTGCGGCGCTGGAGGCACGGGTCGATTCGTCGCTGTCGATCATTGCCCGGACCAACGCTGGCGTGCTCACCACCGAAGAAATCATCGTGCGTACCCAGAGCTACCAGAAGGCCGGAGCCGATGGCATCTGCATGGTGGGGGTGAAGGACTTCGAGCAACTCGAGCAGATTGCCGAGCACCTGACGGTGCCACTGATGCTGGTGACCTACGGCAACCCGAACCTGCGTGACGACGAGCGCCTGGCACGCCTGGGCGTGCGCATCGTGGTCGATGGTCACGCGGCCTACTTTGCCGCGATCAAGGCCACCTACGATTGCCTGCGGCTGCAGCGCGGCCAGCAGAACAAGTCGGAAAACCTCAGCGCCACCGAACTCTCGCACACCTACACCCAGCCCGAGGACTACATCCGCTGGGCCAAGGAGTACATGAGCGTCGAGGAGTGACAATGCCATTCCTGTAGGAGCGGCTTTACAAGTCCTGATCCCACTCCGGTTCGTCCTTGAACCGCTGCACAAGAAAATCCAGCATGCTGCGCAAGGTCGCCGGCATGTGCTTGCGTGAGGTGTACACCGCATTCAGGTTCAGTTCGCGCGGGCTGGCTTCGGGCAGCAGGCGCACCAGTTCACCCCGGCGCAGGGCCTGCGCTGCCTGGTAGGTCGGCAGCATGGCGATACCTGCGCCGGCCAGCGCCGCCTTCTGCAGTGTCATCGCCTCGTTGGCACTGATGTTCCCCGCCACTGGCACGGCGACTTGCTGGCCGGCTACCTCGAAATGCCACAGGCTGTGGCCGAAGTAGGCATGTGTCAGGCAGTTGTGCCGGCTCAGTTCCTCGACCCGTTGCGGCGTGCCGTGCTCGCGCAGGTAGGCCGGTGCCGCACACACTGCCGAGCGGCATACGCTCAGGCGCCGGGCAATAAGGTTGGGGTCCAGGTCATTGCTGGTGCGGATGGCCAGGTCGATGCGCTCGTCTACCAGGTTGACCGTGCGATCGAGCATCTGCAGTTCCACCTTCACCCCAGGGTAGCGTCGGACGTAATCGGCCACAGCATCCACCAGTTGGGCCTGGCCGAATGAGGTGCTGACGCTGATGCGCAGCGCGCCCTTGGGCGCGTCATCCGGCTGCTGCACCGCGGCCTGCAGGTCGCCAGCCAATTCCAGCAATTGCCGGCAGCGGGGCAGGGTTTCCTGTCCGGCGGCGGTGAGGCTGAGCTTGCGTGTGGTGCGCTGCATCAGCCGTGCGCCAACCCAGTCTTCCAGCTCTGCCAGGTAGCGCGATACCACCGGCCGCGACAGTTGCAGATGATCCGCCGCCGCCGACTGGCTGCCCAGGTCGACGACGGTGACGAAAACGCGCATGGCGTTGAGACGGTCCATGATTTGCCCGGTTTCAGAAACAAACTATGTTCGAGCATCGCATTTTTTGTCACGGATTGGGCAACTAAGCTGTTGGGCATTGTTCATTTGACGGGCGTTTGCGATGTCTCTTTTCACTCCCTTGCGTGGCCTGCTGCTGGCCTGTGTGACCCTGGCCGGCCCGGCGCTGGCTGCCGACCCCTTGCGGCTGGAGGTTTACAACCCCGGGCATGAGGCGATCTTCCCGGTCAGTTCGGTGATCGTCAGCGGCGAGCACGACGCCATCCTCGTCGATGCCCAGTTCGGCAAGGCCCAGGCCGAGCAACTGGTGCAGCGCCTGCGGGCAGGCGGCAAGCAGCTGACCACTATCTACATCAGCCATGGCGACCCGGACTACTATTTCGGCCTGGATACCCTGACCCAGGCCTTCCCGGACGCCAAGGTGCTGGCGTCGGCCGCCACGGTTGCCCATATCCGCCAGACCAAGGATGCCAAGCTGGCCTACTGGGGCCCGCAGATGGGCGCGGACAAGCCGGCGCGGCTGGTGCTGCCACAGGTGCTCGAAGGCAACCGCCTGACGGTGGAAGGGCAGGACCTTGAGGTGGTCGGCCTGGACGGCCCGCAACCTGACCGCAGTTTTGTGTGGATCCCGTCGATCAAGGCGGTGGTCGGTGGCGTGGTGGTGTCGGAGAACATTCATGTATGGATGGCCGACACGCAAACGGCCAAGTCCCACGCCGACTGGCTCGGCACCCTGGCGCACATCGAAGCGCTGGCGCCGCGCACGGTCATACCCGGGCATTACCTGGGGGACAGCAGCCGCTCGCTGCAGGCCGTGCGTTTCACGGCGAACTACATTCGTGATTTCGATGCCGAGACCGCCCAGGCGAAAGACGCCGGTGCGTTGATCGCGGCGATGAAGCGACGTTACCCGAGCCTGGCCGATGAAAGCTCGCTGGAGCTGGGGGCCAAGGTCGCCAAGGGCGAGATGAAGTGGTAGTTCCGTTCAACTGATGGAGAGTATCCCATGAGCAAGATTGCAATCATCGGTGCCACCGGCCGCGCTGGCAGCCAGTTGCTGGAAGAGGCCCTGCGCCGTGGCCACAGTGTGCTGGCCATCGCCCGCGACCCGTCGCGGTTGCAGGGGCGGGAGGGGGTGACCGTCAAGGCGCTGGATGCCAAGGACAGCGCAGCCCTGCAAGCGGCGGTCGCGGGTGTGGATGCGGTGCTGAGTGCGGCGCATTTCTCGACCATCGAGCCACACGCCATCATCGAGCCAGTCAAACGGGCCGGGGTCAGGCGCCTGCTGGTGGTGGGTGGGGCCGGTAGCCTTTTGCTGCCGTCTGGGCATCGGGTGATCGACAGCCCGGACTTCCCCGAGGCATACAAGGCCGAGGCCACTGCCGGAGTGCGTTTCCTGGAAGCGTTACAACGGGAGCCGAACCTGGACTGGACCTTCCTGTCGCCGTCGGCGGAGTTCGTTGAAGGTGAGCGCAGCGGGCATTACAAGCTGGGCAAGGATCATCTGTTGATCGGCGCGGAGGGCAAGAGCTGGATCACCTTTGCCGATTACGCGATTGCCATGCTCGACGAACTGGAAAAGCCGGCGCATTCGCGGCAGCGTTTCACTGTCGGCTATTGAGTCGCCTGCTTCGCGGGCACGCCCGCTTGTATGGTTAGACTTGAAGGGGTGGTGGGACTAAATGCCCGATTCTGACTGTTCACAGTAGTACAGACCGTGGGAGACATCGCCCCACCCCTTCCACCAAAGCGCCGATAAAGAATGCATCGTTTGCAAGCGACGATAGAAACAAGCCAGCGCCTCTTGGTGAAACCCCTTCAAGCCGAAAAACCATAACGTGAGGAGCGGCCCATGGCAATGCAGGTAGGTAAGTTGATCGTGGGTGCGGATGTCGCGAAAGCTGAGCTGGTTATCCACCACGATGATCGCGACGAGATCATCAGGCTCAAAAACTCCAAACTCGAGATCAGAAGGTGGCTCAAGCAACAACCCCTCAACACCGCTATCGCTGTTGAGGCGACCAACGTCTATCACTTGGACCTGGTTGAATTGGCCCACAGCCTAGGCTTCGAGGTCTATGTCATCGATGGTTTTCAATTGAGCAACTACCGGAAGAGTGTTGGGGGACGGGTTAAAACCGACCCCTCCGATGCTCGGTTGCTGTCCCGTTTTTTAAAAAATGAAGGCGAGGACCTTCGCCCTTGGAGCCCGCCTCCCGCTGTCTACGGCAAGCTTCAGAGCCTCTTGCGACGCAGAGCCGCCTTGGTGACTGCTCGTACTGCAATGACTCAGAGCTGGGCTAACGAAAGCCTTTTGAAAGCCGCCTTCGAAACTTTTGTGAAGTCGATAGATCGGCTGGATCAGTTGATTCAAAAGAAGATTAAAGAAGTACTGCGAGACGCTGGGCTGCAGGAACAAGTCGCTCGCTGCCAGGCAGTAGAGGGCATTGGTTTTCTCACCGCCGCAGCATTGGTGATGGCTTTTACAAGGGGCGAGTTCAAAAGCAGTGACTCGTACATTGCATTCCTAGGAATGGATTTACGAGTCAGTGATTCCGGACAGAAGAATGGGCGACGTCGCCTCACCAAGCGAGGTTGTTCAGAAATTCGTCGCTTATTGCACAACGCTGCGATGGCGGCCAGCAGATCGGCAGCCTGGAAAGGGCTTTACGAACAGCATCGGAGCAGTGGTAAAGCAACAACCCAAGCGTTGGTAATCCTGGCAAGAAAGCTCGCGCGGGTGGCATTCGCCCTGATGAAAAATCAGGACGAATACGTCACTAAAGGCGCGAAACTGGCTTGCTGAAAACCATAGAATCTCCCACAGGTAAAGCACAGGTCTTGGAATCTGTGCTGTACCTGTGGGAGCGGGCGTGCCCGCGAAGAGGCCCTCACTGGCTGGCCTGGTGTTCCAGCCAATCCAGCAACTCCCCCAACCCCGGCGGCAAGCTCTTGGCCTGGCTCACCAGGTAATACCCCTTGCCGGTCATCACCTTCAGCGCAAACGGCATGCACAACCGCCCCCCGCGCAAGTCATCGCCGATCAGCGACCAGTCGCCGATGGCCACGCCGGTGCCCTGCGAGGCCATGGCCATCGCCATGTCCAGCGTCTCGAAATGCTGCTTCGGACCTTGAATGGCCAGCGTTGCCCCGGCTGCCTGCAGCCATAACCGCCAGTCATGCTCATTCCGCGAGGGGTGCAGCAGCATGTGTCGCGCCAGGTCCTCGACCTGCTGCAACGGCACCGGCCCCTCGCGCAGTGACGGCGCGCACACCGGCGTCAACTGCTCATCGAACAGCTTGCGCACGCGCAGCCCGTGGTTCGGCGCATCGCCATACACCACCGCCGCATCGAAACCCTCGCGGCGAAAGTCCACTCCATGTTGCACCGTGGTGGTCAGCTCCACCGGTACATCCGGGCGTAGCGCCTGCCATTCCATCAGGCGTGGCAGCAGCCAGCGCATCACGCAGGTCGGTGCCTTGAGCTGTAACGTAGCGCTGCGCCCACCCACCTCGCGCACCCCTTGTTCAATCAGCGCAAATACCTGTTGCACCCTTGGCAGCCAGTCCTGGCCTTCACGGGTCAGGCTCAACCCACGGGCCTGGCGCTGGAACAAGGCATAGCCCAGATGCTCTTCGAGGGCCGCGATCTGCCGGCTGACGGCGCCCTGGGTGATATGCAGCTGCTGCCCGGCACGGGTGAAATTGCAGTGCTGGGCGGTGACCAGGAAGGTATGCAGGGCGGGCAGGGGCGGGAGGCGTTTCATTGTGCTGAGCCATGATTGCAGAACATGGCTAGTATGTGTTTTTTTGCATTGTGGCGATAGCCGTGGCTGGGTCCAATAGGGGCATAACCCAACCAAGATTCACGGTGAAACCCAATGGCGACCTGCGGCGAAGTACTGGTAAAACTCCTTGAAGGCTATGGCGTTGACCATGTCTTCGGCATTCCTGGTGTACATACCGTGGAGCTCTACCGCGGCCTGGCGGGTTCGTCCATCCGCCATGTCACCCCGCGCCACGAGCAGGGTGCCGGGTTCATGGCCGACGGCTATGCGCGGACCCGCGGCAAACCGGGGGTGTGCTTCATCATCACCGGCCCGGGCATGACCAACATCACCACCGCCATGGGCCAGGCCTATGCCGACTCGATCCCGATGCTGGTGATTTCCAGCGTGCAATCCCGCGACCAGTTGGGCGGTGGCCGTGGCAAGCTGCATGAGTTGCCCAACCAGGCCGCGCTGGTGTCGGGTGTGGCGGCGTTTTCCCACACCCTGATGAGTGCCGATGACCTGCCGCAGGTGCTGGCTCGGGCATTCGCCGTGTTCGAAGGCGCCCGACCGCGCCCGGTGCATATCGAGATCCCGCTCGACGTGCTGGTCGAACCGGCCGATCACCTGCTGCCGGGGCGCGTGGTGCGCAGTAGCCGGGCAGGGGCAGCGCCGCAGGCCGTGGCGCAGATGGCCGAGCGCCTGGCCAATGCACGGCGGCCATTGATCCTGGCTGGGGGCGGCGCATTGGCCGCGGGCGCTGCGCTGGCGCGCCTGGCCGAACACCTGCAGGCGCCGGTGGCGCTGACTATCAATGCCAAGGGGCTGCTGCCGGCCAGCCACCCCCTGCAGATCGGCTCGACCCAGTCGCTGCCAGCCACACGGGCGCTGGTGGCCGAGGCCGATGTGGTGCTGGCGATCGGTACCGAACTGGCCGAAACCGACTATGACGTGACCTTCAAAGGTGGTTTCGAGATCCCGGGCACCCTGTTGCGCATCGACATCGACGCGGACCAGACAGTGCGCAATTACCTGCCGACGCTGTCGCTGGTGGCCGACGCCGAATTGGCTGCCGAGGCGCTGTTCGACGCTTTGCAGCCACTGCCGCAACCCGTGCGTGAAAGCACGTGGGGGGCAACCCGCGTGGCCAAGTTGCGCCAGGCACTGGCGGCGGGTTGGGACCAGCCGACCCTGAGCCAGACGCGTCTGCTGAGTGCGATTCTTGAGCGTCTGCCCAATGCCATTCTGGTGGGCGATTCGACTCAGCCGGTGTACACCGGCAACCTGACCCTGGACATGGACCAGCCACGCCGTTGGTTCAATGCCTCGACCGGCTACGGCACCTTGGGTTACGCATTGCCGGCGGCCATGGGCGCCTGGCTGGGCAGCGCGGAGCAGGTCGGTGAGCGTGCCCCTGCGGTGTGCCTGATTGGTGATGGCGGTCTGCAGTTCACCTTGCCGGAGCTGGCCAGCGCGGTGGAAGCGCAGGTGCCGTTGATCGTGCTGCTGTGGAACAACCAGGGGTACGAGGAAATAAAGAAGTACATGGTCAACCGGGCCATCGAGCCGGTCGGGGTGGATATCCATACGCCAGACTTCATCGGTGTGGCGCGGGCCTTGGGCGCGGCGGCGGAGCAGGTGGCAGATGTGGCGCAGCTGCAGGTGGCGTTGGGGCAGGCAGTGGAGCGCAAGGGGCCGACCTTGATCCAGGTTGACCAGAATCAGTGGCAGGGAGCTGTGTCGGGTTGAAGTAAATCTATTGCCAGTATCGGCCCTTTCGCGGGTGAACCCGCTCCCACAGGTACTGCACAGTTATCAATATCTGTGCAAAACCTGTGGGAGCGGGTTTACCCGCGAAGAGGCCGGCACAGGCAAAGCCAAACTCAGCCAGCAGTCGCCCGCAACCTGGCCACATCACGAATCGGCGGCGCGCCATACAGCCGGCTGTATTCACGGCTGAACTGTGACGGGCTTTCATACCCCACCCGGTAGGCCGCCACCGCTGCCTCGAGGCCGTCATTGAGCATCAATCGCCGCGCCTCCTGCAGGCGCAGTTGCTTCTGATACTGCAGCGGGCTCATCGACGTCACGGCCTTGAACCGGTGGTGCAAGGTCGAGGTGCTGAGGTTGACTTCACGCGCCAGATCCTCGATGCGCAAAGGCCGCTGGTAGTTCTGGTTGAGCCAGGTGATGGCCTGACAAACCCGGTGGGTCTGGCTGTTGGCCAAGGCAATTTCGTACAACCGATAGCCCTGCGGCCCGCGCAGCAGGCGGTACAGAATCTCCCGGCGGAACAGCGGCGCCAGCATCGCGATGTCGCGAGGGGTGTCCAGCAGGCGTATCAGCCGCAGCAAGGCGTCGAGCAACGCGGCGTCGGTTCTCTCCACATACAAGCCACGACCGGAAGGCCGGTTGGGCACCAGCATCGGCCCGCTTTCGGCGATCAGTTGGCTTATTTCGGCTGGGTCCAGGTCCATGCGCAGGCCAAGGCTCGGGTGCTCGGGGCTGGCGTCGAGCTTTACGCCGCTAAGCGGCAAGGTTACCGAGACCACCATGTAGTGCAGCGGGTCGTAGGCGTACTGCTCGTCACCCAGGAACAGGCTTTTGCTACCCTGGGCGAGGATGCACAGCGCGGGTTGCGCCAGCGTCGGTACCGAGCGCACGTTTTCGGTGTAGCGCACCAGGTACAGGTCATCAATGGCCGATGCCGGGCCATGAGGCTCCCCGGCGTGGCGGCGGATCAGCTCGGCCAGTTCCTGGCGTTGCAGTTCCAGGCTTGGGTCGATGGACGTGGCGATGGTCATGATGGCTTTCCTCTGCTGACCGACGCAGCATAGGTTTGGGCAATGGCGGGCGCTAGTCAAAAGCTGCACGCCGATTGCCTGATCCTGCCGCGCTGCAGGATCAGGCAATCGGCGTGCAGTAATGGCCTAACGTGTCGCGCGGGCGAGGCCCTAACCTTGGCAGCCTGGCTTTTTCGTCCGCCTGCTTCAAGGAGATTGTGCAATGACCCCGACACAACCGGTCACCCACCTTGCTTTCATCCGTGCCAGCAGCGGGCGCTCGGCGGAGCTGGGCGCGCGCCTGCGTGACTTGCTCGAGCCCTCGTTGCGGGCACCGGGCTGCCTGAGTTTTTCGGTGCAGCGTTCGCAGGCTGATGCCGATTTATGGTTGCTCAGTGGCAGCTGGCAGGACCAGCAGGCGATGAGTGGCTATTTTGCTTCGCCGACACTGGAAGTGTTTGGTGAGTTGGTGCAGGAACAGGTGGTCAGCAGCCTGGATCTGCATACCTTTGATTGAGGTGTTGCCTGTACCGGCGATAGGGCCTGTACAGGCAAATAGGGTAAAATGCCGGCCCCCGATCAACGAAGCGGATAGCAATATGGCACGTAGGGAATTTCCGTATTTCGAAGCGGTTTCGGCGATGGTCCCGGTGGAAGGTGGCGGCTACAACGCGGCCATCGCGGTCAAGGCCCTGGGCATGGGCGGTGTGCCGCGCTTTCACAAGATTCTCGACGGCCAGGTGTTCCAGGGCGCCGTGGCCGCCGATGAAGCGGCCACGGCCGAGCTGCAACGCCTGCAGGGCGTCAGCGAAGAGGGTGAGCTGATCTGGTGATCAGGCCGGTGGGCGGGCCATCTTGAACAGGTTGCCCAGCTCGAAATAGTCTGCCGGGCCACCACCACGCAGGATCGGCTCGGCGGCAGCGGTATCGTAGATACCGTTCTTCAACAGGTGCTCGGCAATGTGCACCGCCACCACTTCACCCAGGATCAACCAGCTGGGCACCAGTTCCTGGTCGGCCCGCTTGAGCTGGACGATCTGGCTGACCTTGCACTCGAAGGCCACTGGGGTTTCGCCAACACGCGGCACATTGACGATGCTTGATGGCGTGGCGGTGAGGCCGCTCAATTCGAATTCGCTTACCTCGGCGGCAACCGGTGCGCAGCTCTGGTTCATCTGCTCGGCCAACGTGCGAGTGGCCAGGTTCCAGACGAACTCGCCGGTCTGCTCGATGTTGTTCAGGCTGTCTTTGCGCCCGACGCTGCAGAAACCGATGATTGGCGGGATGTAGTTGAAGGCGTTGAAGAAGCTGTAGGGCGCCAGGTTCAGGCGGCCTTCGCGGTCCTGTGAGGAGATCCAGCCGATAGGGCGGGGGCCGACGATGGCGTTGAACGGGTCGTGGGGCAGGCCGTGGCCTTTTGCGGGTTCGTAGTAATACATCTGTGCTGGGCTTGCTGGCCCTACCTCCTGGTGGACAAGGCGCCTAGTGTGCCAAGCCTGTGCCCGCCTGAAAATGATCAAGCCCGGCCGAAGCCGGGCTGGGTGCTCGCATCAGGGATCAGCTGATGCGGTGGGCGTTGGTGCGGTTGAAGCCGTCTTCGGCGAAGCGCTGGCCACCAGTGCGGTCGAAGCCGTCTTCGGCGAAGCGTTGACCACCAGTGCGGTCGAAGCCGTCTTCGGCGAAGCGTTGACCACCAGTGCGGTCGAAGCCGTCTTCGGCGAAGCGTTGACCACCAGTGCGGTCGAAGCCATCTTCAGCGAAGCGCTGGCCACCGGTGCGGTCGAAGCCATCTTCAGCAAAGCGCTGGCCGCCAGTACGGTCGAAACCATCTTCAGCGTAGGCAGCGGATTGGCTCTGGGTCGCTGCGAAGGTGTGGGCGTTGGTGCGGTTGAAGCCATCTTCGGCGAAAGCGCCAGCAGCGAAAACCGAGAGGGCCAGGGTAAGGATCAGTTTGTTTTTCATGGTCGTTGCTCCAGGGGTTTTTGAGGTTGTTTTGTTTCTATGGGTTTAATCCTACGCCGATTAATTTGATTAAAAAGCGCAAATAGTAGTGCTTAAAAATCGAATAGTTCGATATGTGTTGGCATGCATCTTGTGGCTCGGGCAGCGGTTCTGGCTCAGGTGTCCGCCCATGCGCCGACGTTCTGCCAGCCATTTCAGCTTGAGGCGGTGGAATTAATGGGGCGTTAAGGATGAAAAATTTGTCATTGAAGGCTGCTGAACGCATTTTTCATACATCACCAACCGATTTTTCAAATGCTGCTCAGCACCATCGCCGCACCTCAAACCGGAGCGGCACAACAATGAACAAACTTCCGCAAATCACCTTGGCCTTCTGGGTCATGAAGATCTGCGCTACCACCCTTGGCGAAACGGCGGGGGATTTGCTGTCGATGACCCTGAACATCGGCTATGCCCTCAGTTCGTTGCTGCTTGTCAGCGTGTTCCTGCTGACCTTGCTCGGCCAGCTGTACTCGCGCCGCTACCACCCGATGCTGTACTGGCTGGTGATCCTCTCCACCAGCACCGCCGGCACCACCATGTCCGACTTCATGGACCGCACCCTGGGCCTGGGCTACGCCGCGGGTTCGGCCATCCTCATCGGCATCTTGCTGCTGACCTTCCTGGTATGGCGCCTGAGCGGCAACCCGCTGGATGTCACCCGCATCAAGAACCGCACGGGGGAATTGTTCTACTGGGTGGCGATCCTGTTTTCCAACACCCTCGGCACGGCGCTGGGTGATTACCTGGCCGATGACTCGGGGCTCGGTTTTGCCGGTGGCGCACTGTTGATAGGCAGTGCCATCGCCTTGGTAGTGGTGGCCCGCTACTGGACACGCATCCCTGGCGTGGTGTTGTTCTGGGTCGCGTTCGTGCTTACCCGCCCGTTCGGCGCCACCTTGGGCGATTTCCTCACCAAGCCCCACGAGAAGGGCGGTTTGGACTTCGGCACGGTCGGCTCTTCGGCGGTGCTGGGCGGGGTGTTGCTGGTACTGGTGCTGATGGCCACCTGGTACCAGCGCCGTGAGCCGCGTCAGGCGTTGGAGATGTCCTGAGCCTGCTTTCCGATACCAGTGAGCCGATTAATTGGGCTATTCGGCTCACATTGTGAGCCGAATAGGATTTCTAATCGGCTCATCAGAAGGCTTCGGAGGTATGGCTTGATGTTTGCGCTGTTGCTGAAATCAAGCGCCGTCCGCGCGGTGCGTCTCGCATGCGCTGGAGCCCTCAAACCGTACACCTGGATTGCATGACGCATTCGCATGTATGAAAAAAGGCGCCCCGAAAACGGGGCGCCCTTCTTCATTACCGCAAGCTCACACTCACTCAGTGGTAATCCGCGAGTGCTGCTTGGTGTCCTTCATGGTCGCGTAAACCAGCAGCGAGCAGGCGATGCAGGCGGTCACGTACCAGTAGAAGCCACTCTCCATGCCGGCGCTCTTGAACCAAAGGGCCACGTACTCGGCGGTGCCGCCGAAGATCGACACGGTCAGCGCGTACGGCAGGCCCACGCCCAGGGCGCGGATTTCGGTGGGGAACAGCTCGGCTTTGACCACGGCGTTGATCGAGGTGTAGCCGCTGACGATGATCAGCGCCGCCATGATCAGGAAGAACGCGCCCCACCAGGTCTGGATGGTGTGCAGGGTGCTGAGGATCGGTACGGTGAACAGGGTGCCGAGCACGCCGAAGGCGATCAGGATCGGGCGTCGACCGATCTTGTCGGACAGGCCGCCGATCACCGGCTGCAGGCACATGAACAGGAACAGCGTGGCGGCCGAGATGGTGGTCGAGTCGCTGATGCTCATGCCAACGGTGTTGACCAGGTACTTCTGCATGTAGGTGGTGTAGGTGTAGAAGGCCAGCGTGCCGCCCATGGTCAGCCCGACCACGGTCATCAGCTCCTTGGGGTGGCGCAGCAGGGTGCGCATCAGGCTTTCCTTGGCCTTTTCCTTCTTGGTGAAGGAGGCGGTTTCTTCCATGCCGCGACGCAGGTACAGGGCCACCACGGCGCACAGCGCACCGATCACGAACGGTACGCGCCAGCCCCAGGCATACAGCTGCTCGGTGGTCAGGGTCTGTTGCAGGACGATCAGTACCGCCAGGGCGATGAGCTGGCCGGAGATCAGGGTGACGTACTGGAAGCTGGAGAAGAAGCCACGGCGGTCCTTGCTGGCCATCTCGCTGAGGTAGGTGGCCGAGGTGCCGTATTCACCACCCACCGACAGGCCCTGCATCAGGCGTGCAATGACCAGCAGGATGGGTGCGGCGACTCCGATGGTTTCGTAACCCGGGGTCAGGGCGATGACCAGCGAGCCTGCGCACATCAGCAGTACCGAGGCCATCAATGCGGCCTTGCGGCCTTTGCGGTCGGCGTACAGGCCCATCAACCAGCCACCGATCGGGCGCATGAGGAAGCCCACGGCGAAGATCGCGGCGGTATTGAGCAATTGTGCGGTGGAATCGCCGGCCGGGAAGAAGGCCTTGGCGAAGTACAGCGAGAATGCGGCGTAGACGTACCAGTCGTACCATTCGACCATGTTGCCGATGGACCCGCTGAAGATCGACTTCAGGCGGCTGGCGGTGGTTTTTTCTGTGGCAGGCGCGGTGGACGCCCCGGCTGGCAGGGAGGTGGCATTATCCATCAGGGATACCTTCTCGTTGTTTTTGTGGAGCGCGCCGTAGCGCAGCTTGCACAGGTGATTGCAGAAGGTGTGCCAAATGGGTGCATTGGGCTTCAAATGGGGGCGCTGCGCGCCCCTTCGCGGGCACACCCGCTCCCACAGGGACCGCGTGACGTCTGACTCTTCGCGTTTCCCTGTGGGAGCGGGCGTGCCCGCGAAGGGCTGCAACGCAGCCCCAAAAGAATCCTGCTAATGAGCGGTTATTTGCTTAGTGAGCGAGCACGATAGGCGGATTTCCGCTCATTCCCGCTCGATGAAGTCCTCGCGCACCAACCCATGCCGCTGCATCTTTTCGTTCAGCGTGCGCCGCGGCAGCTGCAAGGCCTCCATCACCGCCTTGATTTCGCCCCCGTGCTGGCGCAGCGCCGCGCGCAGGCATTGCGCCTCGAACGCTTCCATCTGTTCGCTCAACGACTGCCCGGCAGGCGTCACCTCGATGTTCGGCGAGCCCAGCCCCAATGCATGCCGCTCCGCCGCGTTGGCCAGCTCACGCACGTTGCCCGGCCAGTCATGCGACAGCAGCTGCGCCAGTTGCGCGCCCGACAGTGGCGGGGCTGCGCGACCAAGCTTTTCGCCGGCGGCACGGGCAAAGTGCTCGAACAGCAGTGGAATGTCCTCACGCCGTTCACGCAACGGCGCCAGGCGCAACTCGGCCACGTTCAGGCGATAGGCAAGGTCTTCGCGGAAGCGCCCGGCGCGGGCTTCTTCGAGCAGGTCGGGCTTGGTCGCGGCAATGATGCGCAGGTCGACGCTGATGCTCTGGTTGGCCCCCAGGCGTTCCAGCTTCTGTTCCTGGATCACCCGCAGCAGCTTGGCCTGTTGGGCCAGTGGCATGCTTTCGATTTCGTCGAGGAACACCGTGCCACCGTTGGCGTACTCCAGCTTGCCGATGCGCTTGCCTTGGGCACCGGTAAAAGCGCCGCTTTCATGGCCGAACAGCTCGGCCTCGAACAGCGACTCGGGGATGGCTGCACAGTTGAGGGCGACGAACGGCTTGCCGGCGCGTGGGCCAAAATCGTGCAGGCAGCGGGCCACGCGCTCTTTGCCACTGCCGGTTTCGCCGCGGATCAGCACATTGACCGGCAGGCTGGCCAGGTCCAGCACTTGCCGACGCAGCTGTTGCAGGCCCTGGGACATACCCAGCAGTGTGCCTTCCAGGCGTGACTTGAGATCGGCCTGCTCGTGCAGCCGGCGGTTTTCCAAGACCAGCTGGCGCTTTTCTAGGGCCCTGCGCAGGCTGCCCAGCAGGTGCTGCGGGGTAAAAGGTTTTTCCAGGAAGTCGTAGGCCCCGCTGCGCATGGCTTCCACTGCCATGGGCACATCGCCGTGGCCGGTCAGCAGGATCACCGGCAAGTCGGGGTCGTCCGCCAGCAGGCGTTCGAGCAACTGCAGGCCATCCATGCCCGGCATGCGTACATCGCTGATGATCACCCCGGGAAAGTGCCGTGGCAGGTGTGCCAGGCATTCTTCGGCGCGGGCGAACAGTTGCACGCTGAAGCCCGACAGGCTCAGCCATTGCTCGACCGCCGTGCGGATACTGGCTTCATCATCGACGACGATCACTGAATTCAACATGCAGGCTCCAGGTCACGGGGGAGGGTAAGGCTCAGGCGCGCACCGCCAGGCAGGTTTTCGGCCTGCAGCTTGCCGCCGGCCTCGTGGACGATGCCGTAGGAAATGGCTAGCCCCAGCCCAAGGCCTTCACCCACCGGCTTTGTGGTGAAGAATGGGTCGAAGACCTTGGCCAGGTTGGCCTCGGCAATGCCGCCACCCGAATCCAGCACGCTCAGGCGCCATAGCTCGCCGTCGGGCTCGATGCGGATTTCCAGGCGTTTGTAGCGCTTGTCGGCCATGGCGTCGAGGGCATTGCGCAGCAGGTTGATCAGCACCTGCTCCAGGCGAATGGCATCGCCGCGCACCCAGGCCGGGCGCGCCAGGTACAGGGCTACCTCCACTTCTTCGCTGCGAATACGCGCCTCCAGCAGGTGCAGTGCCTGGTCGACCACGGTGGCCAGGTCGAGGCGTTCGCGCAGGCCGACCGGGCTGTTGCGGGCGAAGGTTTTCAGGTGACTGGTGAGCGCGGCCATGCGCGTGAGCATCTGCTCCAGCGGCTCCAGTGCCTGGCGTGCTTCGTCATATCGGCCATGGTCGAGCAGCAGACGCAGGGTTTCCAGTTGCATGCGCTGGGTGGTCAGCGGCTGGTTGATTTCATGGGCCATGGCCGCCGACATCTGCCCAAGCGCCGCCAGCTTGGCCGATTGCACCAGCCCCTCCTGGGCGGTGCGCAGCTCACGGGTGCGTTCCTCGACCTGGCGCTTGAGCTCCTCCCGGCTACGCTGGCGCAGGCGGGCAAGGCGCAGGCGCTGGCTGACGAACAGCGCAGCGAACACCAGGCTCAGCCATACGGCGGCGGCGCCGAGGGCGGCATTGCGACCGTCGGCGGCCACCTGCGGCTTGCGCAGCAGATGCAAGGTCCAGTTTTCACTTTCCAGCGGCAGGCTTTCCCACAGGTACTCGGCGCTACCCTCCGGGCCTTGCACGCGGCTGAGGGTGCTGTTGGCGGCAAAGCGGGTCAGCACCTGGTGCTGCAGCGGCACCAGCGGTTGCTTGTCGTACTGACGGGTTTCGGCCAGTTCGGCACGGTCGGCACCATTGAGCGGCTGCAGCTCGCGGTAGCGCCAGCCGTCCTGGTTGGCGATGAAGGTGATGCCACGGGCATCGCTGACCAGCAGGATGTCGCTGCCCTGGCGCCACTCGCGTTCCAGCTCGGGGAACTCCAGCTTCACCACCATGGCGCCGAGGAAGCGGCCATGCTCGTCGTTCACCGCGCTGGCGAGGAAGTAGCCCGGCACGCCACTGGTCACACCGACTGCGTAGAAGCGGCCACTGCCTTGGCTGCGGGTTTGCTTGAAGTAGGGGCGGAAACCGTAGTTGGAGCCCACATAGCTGCTGGGCAGCCGCCAGTTGCTGGCGGCGATGGCCAGGCCGGTGCGGTCGAGCAGTTCGAGGGTGGAGGAGTTGGCAGCGCCGTTGATGCGTTCGAGCTTGCGGTTCAGGGCGTCCTGCATCGGTTCGCTGACCGGGCCGCGCAGGGCGGCGATCAGTTCCGGGTCCAGCGCCAGCACGGCGGGCAGGGCGCGGTAGCGGTCGATCAGCGTGTGCAGGGCATTGGCATACAGGCCCAACTGCTGGCTGGCACGCTGGGCGTCGGCTTCCATGGCCTGGCGCTTGGCCTGGTGCATGGCCCAGCCGGCGCTGAGGGCGGTGCCCAGCACGATCAGCAGGGAGATCAGCCCCAGACGCAGGGCGCGAACGGAAAAGGGCATGGGGCGGATCCGGATTGAATGGGAGATCAGGGCCGGCCTCTTCGCGGGCTTGCCCGCTCCCACAGGTATCGCGCAGGCCATCTGCTTGCGGAGTACCTGTGGGAGCGGGCAAGCCCGCGAAGGGGCCGGTACAGGCAAAACCTGTCAGTTACAGCAGTTCAAAGCTCTGCTGTTGCACCGCCTGGGAATCCAGCCCGACCTGGACATTGAATTCCCCTGGCTCGGCAACCCGTTGCAGTTGGCCATTGTAGAACTTCAGGTCTTCTTCGCTGATGCGGAAGCTCAACGTGCGCGACTCGCCAGGCTTGAGCATCAGCTTCTGGAAGTTCTTCAGTTCCTTCACCGGGCGGCTCATCGATGCCGATACATCCTGCAGGTACAACTGCACCACGGTCTCGCCTGCCACCTTGCCGGTGTTCTTCACCGTCACCTTGGCTTCCAGCGTGTCGCCACGCTTGAGGTCCTTGTTCGACAGCTTCAGCCCCGACAGCTCGAAGCTGCTGTAGCTCAGGCCATAGCCGAACGGGTACAGCGGGCCATTCGGCTCCTCGAAGTACTGCGAGGTGTAGTTGCCCGGCTTGCCCGGTGTGAAGGGCCGCCCAATACGGGTGTGGTTGTAGTACATCGGGATCTGCCCGACCGAACGCGGGAAGGTGATGGCCAGCTTGCCGGACGGGTTGTAATCGCCGAACAGTACGTCGGCGATCGCGTTGCCGCCTTCGGTACCGGCGAACCAGGTTTCCAGAATGGCGTCGGCCTGCTCGCGTTCCCAGGCAATCGACAGTGGGCGGCCGTTCATCAGCACCAGCACCAGCGGCTTGCCGGTGGCCTTCAGGGCCTTGATCAGCTCCCGCTGGCTGGCCGGTATTTCCAGGGTGGTACGGCTCGACGACTCGTGGGACATGCCGCGGGATTCGCCGACCACTGCCACCACCACATCGGACTGCTTCGCCGCCTTCACCGCCTCGTCGATCAGCACCGCGGGCGGGCGCGGGTCGTCGACGATTTCCGGAGCATCGAAGTTGAGGAAGTTCAGGTAATCGAACATCGCCTTGTCGCCGGTGACATTGGAGCCTTTGGCGTAGACCAGCTTGGCCTTGCCCTCCACGGCGCGGCGCAGGCCTTCGCGCACGGTCACCGAGTGCATCGGTTTGCCGTCGGCAGCCCAGCTGCCCATCATGTCGATCGGCGCATCGGCCAGCGGGCCGACCAGGGCGATGGTGCCGGCCTTTTTCAGCGGCAGGGTCTGGTTGTGGTTTTCCAGCAGTACCAGGCTGCGGCGCGCCACGTCACGCGCGGCATCGCGGTGTAGGCGGTCGTTGCCGTAGTAGTCCTTCAGGTCGGTTTCGGCCTTGCCGATGCGCACGTACGGGTCCTTGAACAGGCCCATGTCGTACTTGGCACCCAGCACTTCGCGCACTGCCTGGTCCAGTTCGGCCTGGGTCACTTCGCCAGACTTCAGCAGGCCTGGCAGCTCTTCGCCGTACAGGGTGTCGTTCATGCTCATGTCGATGCCGGCCTTGATCGCCAGTTTGGCGGCTTCGCGCCCGTCGCGGGCGACGCCATGGCGGATCAGTTCCTGGATGGCACCGTGGTCGCTGATGGTCACGCCCTTGAAGCTCCACTCCTTGCGTAGCAGGTCGTTCATCAGCCAGGTATTGGAGGTGGCCGGCACGCCGTTGATCGAGTTCAGCGCCACCATCACCCCGCCGGCACCAGCGTCGAGCGCGGCGCGGTAGGGTGGCAGGTAGTCGTTGTACATTTTCGGCAGGCTCATATCGACCGTGTTGTAGTCGCGCCCGCCTTCCACCGCGCCATACAGGGCGAAGTGCTTGACGATGGCCATGATGCTGTCGGGGTTGGCCGGGCTGCTGCCCTGGAACGAGCGGACCATCACCTGGCCGATCTTAGAGGTCAGGTAGGTGTCTTCGCCGAAGCCCTCACTGGTGCGGCCCCAGCGCGGGTCGCGGGCGATGTCGACCATCGGTGCGAAGGTCATGTCCAGGGCGTCGGCCGCGGCTTCGATGGCGGCGGTGCGGCCGACCTTGGCGACGGCGTCCATGTCCCAGGTCGCGGCCATGCCCAGGCCGATCGGGAAAATGGTGCGTTCGCCGTGGACGGTGTCGTAGGCGAAGAACATCGGAATCTTCAGCCGGCTACGCATCGCCGCGTCCTGCATGGGGCGGTTCTCGGGGGCCGTGCGTGAGTTGAAGGTACCGCCGATGCGCCCGGCGGCAATTTCCTCGCGGATCTTATCCTTGGGCATTTCCGGCCCGATACTGATCAGGCGCAGTTGGCCGATCTTCTCGGCTTCGGTCATCTGGCTGATCAGATGGTCGATGAACGCCTGCTTGTCCTGCAGGGGCGGGGCGGAGGGGGCGGCGAGTGCCGCCTGACTGGCAAGGCCCATGGCCAGGCCCAGCAAAGACAGTTTCATCATCAATTCCGTTGTGAGGCCTGTGCCGTATCCACGGTGATACGCGCGCGGCCGAAGTTTTCAGGCGGCTATTGTTGTACGATTCGCAGGCATTTCTTCCAGCGGCGGATTATGCCTGAATATGTCGCCTGCGGACGAAGCCCCGAATGCCGGGACAACAACTATAAGAACGCTCAAGAGACCGACGGCATGACCCCCCTCGACGAATACCATCAGCGCCAGATCGCCGAAGCCATTGCCCGTGCCGAACGGCGCACCGATGCCGAACTGGTGACGGTGCTGGCCCGCCGGGCCGACGATTATGCCTACTGGCCGTTGTTCTGGGCCGCCGTGCTGGCGCTGGCCGTGCCGGCCCTGTTGCACTGGCTGCTGGGTTGGCCCGGAGTGCGTGGCTTGCTGGTGGCCAATGTGCTGCTGTTCGTAGGCTTGTGCCTGCTGCTGCGCAGCCCGCGCCTGGCCGGCTGGCTGATCCCCCGGGCCCTGCGCCGCTGGCGTGCTTCGCGCCTGGCCCGCCAGCAGTTTCGCGAACAGAACCTGCAGCGCACTGCTGGTGCCACGGGCGTACTGATCTTCGTCAGCGAGGCAGAGCGGCATGTGGAGATCCTGGTCGACCGCGGTATTGAGCGCCATCTCGATGCCACCGCCCGCGCGGCCATCGTCGCCCGCCTTGCCGAACAGGTACGCCAGGGCCGCACCTTGCAGGGGTTTGTCGAGTGCATCGAGGCATGCGGCGAACTGCTCAGCGAACATGTGCCGCCTACCCATGCACGTAACGAGTTGCCCAACCGGTTGGTGATTCTCGATTGAGCCGAACCCCGATGGCTTGACGCGCCCCCCTGTAGGAGCGGCTTTAGCCGCGAACACCGGCGCAGCCGGGGCCATGCACCGCGTTGGATTCTTCGCGGCTAAAGCCGCTCCCACAGGGTACGTGTACCGCTTGCGAATTCGGTTCCCTACGCGACAGCGCAGCCCAAAGGACTGGGCGATCTCCCACAGGAAGTTAGCCACCCTGTAGAATGCGTGCATTGCGCCATGCGCTCCCCGCTACCCGAGGCACCGTTTTTCCATGTCCGCCAGTTCTTCTGCCCCATCCGCGCCGGATGCGCGCACCCAGTTTCTCGACCTGCTGAACGCCGCCCTGCATGGCAATACCCTGGTCAAACTGGTATTGGCGCGCCATGTCGGTGCCGACCAGACCTTGCAACGGATCATTGCTAAGCCGCTGCAGGTCAAGGGCCAGCCGTGCCTGTCGCTGGTCTATCGCCACCAGACCCGTGACATCACCCGCAATCTGGCGCTGGAGCAGGCCCAGGCGCTGGTCGCCGAGCTGCTACCGGACAGCTTCCGCAACGCGCACCTGTTCGATGCCGACGGTGAAGTGCAGTTGACCTTCAGCAAGAAGGGCAAGCCCATGCTCCAGCGCCACGGCGCACAGGCGCCACGCGAAGCTGCCAGCAGCAGCGGCCATGACCGCGAGAAGAAGCGCTATCTGGAGCTTTCACGGCCGTTCCTGCGTGACCTCGGGGTTACTGACGCACAAGGCGCGCTGATACCGTCGATGTCGCGCAAGTGGAAGCAGATCAACAAGTTCATCGAAGTCTTCGACCACGCCCTGGCCAGTGCACCGGTGCCGGCGGAGCAGGCGCTACGGGTGGCCGACTTCGGCTCAGGCAAGGGCTACCTGACCTTTGCCATGCACGACTACCTGCGCAATAGCCTGGGCCGCGAAGCGCAGGTAACCGGCGTCGAGCTGCGCCAGGACATGGTCGACCTGTGCAACGCCGCCGCCTTGCGCCTGGAGCACCCGGGCCTGGAGTTCCAGTGTGGTGACGTGCGTAGCGTGGTGCCCGAGGCCATCGAAGTGATGATTGCCCTGCATGCCTGCGACATCGCCACCGACTACGCCATCCACACCGGCATTCGCTGCAACGCCGCGATCATCATGTGCTCGCCGTGTTGCCACAAGCAGATCCGCCCGCAACTGCACAGCCCGGGGTTGTTGCAACCGATGCTGCAGTACGGCCTGCACATGGGCCAGCAGGCCGAAATGCTGACCGACAGCCTGCGCGCGCTGTACCTCGAAGCCTGCGGGTACGAGACCAAGGTGTTCGAGTTCATCTCGCTGGAGCACACCAACAAGAACAAGATGATTCTTGCGGTGAAGCGGCGCCAGGCAGGGGACAACGGCGCGTTGCTGGAGAAGATCGGGCAGCTCAAGGCCTTTTACGGGGTGCAGGAGCATTGCCTGGAGACGTTGTTGCGTGCGGATGGGTTGCTCTGACGTTACGACGCCAGGCAGCTCCTGCAACTGACTGCGTTGAGCGATCAGGTGCGAGCTGGCGCCTCGATAGCCAGTTCTGCCTGTCCCAACGGATGCGTACTGGCATCAAAGAAGTGCAGCATTGTCCCCGGCATATCCCCGAACCTGTCGACAAAATGCTGCTTCTGGTTGATCACCGATGCCTCGCTCAACGGCCTTATGGCAATCGACAGATGCGTCGGTCGGGCCTGTCGGATGGCTTCGAGCAGATGCTGGTCACTGCTGTCCAGGTGCAGCCCGAACAGGCATAGCCCCTGGCTTTCCCGCGCCAGTTGCCCCAGGCACCAGCCCAGGTAGTCAGAGTTGCGGATGGCGCGCAGCTTCTCGTCGCTGCGGTCTTCGTTGACGAACAGCGGCACTTCGCCCGGGATGTTCACGGCAAAACCATCAAGCAGTTCGGCGCTGTCGGCACTGCGTTGGCGGGTGGTACCGTCGGGCAGCTTGAGCAGGTGCAGGCCGCCATGCAGGTGCAGCACCCGCGTGCCTTCGCCGTTGGTGCGGCGCACGTCGAAGAAGCCTTGCTCGTCGAACAGTTCGGCGAAACCCTGCGGGGCGTGTTGCACGGCCCACGGTAGCAGCAGGTCGTAGTTGCTGGTGTAGACGCTGCGGTAGCCGCGCAGGGCCTGGTTGAGGGTTGCCAGGGTCGTGGCCGGCATGAGTGGCCACGGCAGGTGCACCGTGCGTACGGCGTGGATCAGCGCTTCCTTGATCGAGTAGTAGCGGTTCAGCGGCGCGGTGGAGTTGATGGCCAGCGCGGCGTTGGTGCGCACGGTGGTGTTGAGGGCGCTGAGCACCGGCTCGAACAGTTCCGTACCCAGTGACTTGAACAGTGCCTGGTCGCTGACGGCCAGGCCTTTCTTGCGCCCGGCACGTTGCGCTTCCTCGAACAGCGAGAAGTAGCCGAACGGCTTCCACAGCACGCGGCTGGCGCCGTTGCCCAGCAGCAGGGCGTCGCAAGGGTGGCGGGCGGCGAGTTCCGGCCAGGGGGTGAGAGTGGCGTCTAGTGCGGGCATGCTGGGGTCCGTTGGGTGGAGCGGGAACGGGGGCGACTTTAGCATGTCATGCAAGGCGTGCGAGGGTTGGTGTCCAGGCAACTGCTTTGTGCAGGCTGCACTGGCCCTATCGCCGGGACTGTCAGTTTTTTTGTGTTCGGGCCGGTAATGGCCTGCCGCCAGGCAGGCCCTGATTTTCACCAGGTTGGCCTGATGAACCGATCTCCGTACAGAATCGCAAATTGATTCATCGCGCTTTTCCAATCATGGGCCGGTTTTCCCCAATTGGCTGTTATGTTGCGCAATCCCAGCCAAATCAGTTTGGTCGCTGCGTCATCATTCGGGAAATGCCCGCGAGTCTTGATGACCTTGCGTAGTTGGGCGTTGATGCTCTCGATGGCGTTGGTAGTGTAAATCACCTTCCTGATGGCCGGAGGGAAGACGAAAAATGGAATCACTCGATCCCAGGCGCGTCTCCAGGCAGCCACCACCGTTGGATATTTCTCGCCCCACGGCCCGCTTTCAAATTCATCGAGTGCTTGCTCAGCCGCTTCAGCATTGATGGCTTGGTAAATCGGCTTCAGCTCCTTGGCCAGAGCCCGCCGCTTGTCCCAGGCCGCGAAGTCGAGGCTGTTGCGGATCAGGTGCACGATGCACGTCTGCAGCGTCGTCTCTGGAAACACGGCGCTGAGGGCCTCTGGCATGCCTTTGAGACCATCGGTCACGGCAATCAGCACATCTTCGACACCACGCGTCTTGAGATCGTTAAAGACCTTCATCCAGAACTTCGCACCCTCGGTGTTCTCGATCCAGATGCCCAAGATATCGCGCGTCCCGTCGGGTAGAACGCCCAGTGCCAGGTAAATGGCCTTGTTGCGCACCAGGCCTTCTTCGCGAATCTTCACCCGCAGCGCATCGAAGAAAATGACCGGGTACATCGGCTCCAGTGGTCGCTGTTGCCACGCGCCAATCTCCTCCATGACCTCATCTGTCACAGAGCTGATGAAATCGGGCGAAACGTCGGTTCCATACTGCTCGGACAGAAAGGCTCGGATCTCTCTGACCGTCATGCCTCGGGCGTACATGGCGATGATCTTGTCATCGAAGCCGGTGTACCGCCGCTCGTGCTTAGGGATCAGAATGGGTGCAAAGCTGCCGTCTCGATCTCGGGGAATTTCCAAACGAAGAGGGCCATCGCCGGTCAAAACCGTCTTGCCACTCTTACCGTTACGCTGGTTGGTTTCATCCTCTGGGCGCTGCGCGCCCGGCGGATAACCCAGGTGGTGGCCGAGCTCGGCATGCAGAGCTCGCTCAATCAGGGCCTTTTTGAACGCCGCAGAGGCATCCTCGATAGCTTCTGCGGTCATCAAACCCTCACCGAACTGCTCCAGCAGCTCTTTGGGGATTTTGGGCAGGTCACGCAGGGGTTTCTTTTTGGTTGGCATACATGCACCTCTTACTCATGTTATGCCCGAACACAAAATTTCTGACACCCTCCTATCGCCGGCAAGCCAGCTCCCACATGTTCGTCACAGGCATTGAGAGCAGTGCAGTACCTATGGGAGCCCGCTTGCCTGCGATATGGCCAGTAGCAGCGACGCAACGCTTCAACCTTGTTCAGCCTGTTGCCCAACGCGACTCCTGTTACGCCAAACCCGATAGGCGCGAATGCCCGCCCGCACCGAGCCGAACAGCAGTTTGTCTTCCATCTCCCGGGCCATCCCCGAGCGCACCAGCATGCGCAGGAAGGTGCCGCGGGCACGGGCGATGGCGAAGAAGATGCCCTGGGCGGCCAGGGTGTCGCGCACTTCGCGCAGGGCGGCGATGCCGCTGACGTCGATGCTGGTCACCGCCTCGGCATCGAACAGCACGGCCCTGGGCCGTTCCTGGCTCTGCACCGCTTCGAGCAGGCGCATCTTGAAGTAGTCGGCGTTGAAGAACAGGATCGCGTCGTCGAAGCGGTACACCACCAGGCCTGGCACGGTGCGGGCATCCTTGTGTTTGCGGATGTCCACCTGGCCTTCGGTGCCCGGCAGCCAGCCCAGCACTGCGTCGGTGGGCTGATAGATGCTGTACAGCAGGCGCAGGATCGCCAGGGTCACGGCAAACACGATGCCGGGCAGCACGCCCAGGCTCAGCACACCGACCGTGGTCAGCAGGCAAAGCCAGAACTCGAAGCGGCTCAGGCGGCGGATATGCTTCAGCGACTTGATGTCGATCAGCCCCCAGCCTGCCATCAGCAGCACGGCACCCAGCGCGGCCTGCGGGATCCACGCCATCGGCGCGGTGAAGAACAACAGGATCAGGGCGATGACCAGTGCTGCGATGATGCCCACCAGTTGGCTCTTGCCACCGACCATGTCGTTGACCGCAGTGCGCGAGTCTGCGCCGCTGATGGCAAAGCCCTGGGAAACCCCGGCAGCCAGGTTGCTTACGCCCAGGGCGACGAATTCGTGGTTGGCGTTGATCGCGTAGCCGTGCCGGGCGGCAAAGCTGCGTGCGGTGAGCATGGCGCTGCAGAAGCTGACGGTGGCGATACCCAGGGCGTCGCGCAGCAGGCTTTTCATTTCTGCCAGGTTACTGTGTGGCCAGGCCAGCTGCGGGATGCCGGCAGGTACCGGGCCGAGAATGGCGACGCCAAAGCGGTCAAGGCCGAGCAGGCCGACCAGCAGCATGAACAGCGCCACTACAGTTAGCGCCGCAGGCAGCTTGGGGTAGCGTCGTGGCAGCCAGATCAGCAGGCCCAGTGCGGCGATGCCGATGAGCAGCGTCACCCAGTGGATTTCGCCCAGGCGCTGGAAGAAGTTGATCAGGCTGAGGATGAAACCGTCGCCCTCGATCTTGAACCCCACCACCTTGGACAACTGCCCGGCGATCAGGCTCAGGCCGATACCGTTGAGATAACCGATCAGGATCGGCCGCGAGAAGAAGCTGGCGATGAACCCGGCCCGGGCTACCCCAGCCGCGATCAGCATTACCCCGACCAGCAAGGTGACGATCACCGACAGCTCGGCAATCCGGTGCGGCTCGCCCATGGCCAACGGCGCCACGGCGCCGGCGATCATCGCGCAGGTAGCGGCGTCTGGGCCGACCATCAGCTGACGCGAGCTCCCGATAAGGGCATAGACCATCATCGGCAGCACACAGGCATACAGGCCGTACTGCGGCGGCAGGCCGACGATCTGCGCGTAGGCGATGGCAATGGGAATCTGGATCGCCGCTACCGAGAGGCCGGCCTGCAGGTCGGCGTGGAACCACTCGCGGCGGTAGTGCAGCAGGTTGGCAAGGCCCGGTAGCCAGCGGGAGAGAAACATGCGTCGTCCTTTCGAAATGCTTCACGAATCCATCCACGCATTGAAGCGGATCGGCAGGCAAATGGCCATGGGGCAGGTCAAAGGGAGGGGGGAGAAACGAAAAAAGGAGCCTGGGCTCCTTTTGACAGCGATGACGTTGCTGGAACGCCATGCGGGAATGCGATGTGGAGCGGGTAGAGGGAATCGAACCCTCAACTAAAGCTTGGGAAGCTTTCGTTTTACCACTAAACTATACCCGCGTTTGCGCAGCACTTTTTACCAGAACCCTCAACGAATTAGAAGCCCAAGTTATTAAAAAGCTTGTCGGCGCCCCATGGTTTGCGGGTTTGAGCCACAGGACGCCGAGTTGCTCAGATGGCCAATGCATGCTGCTCCTGTTTTACAGGCTGGTAACGTTGACGAGGTTCACGCACGGTTGGCTTCAGGAACCCCAGCATGACACTGCGAGTGTCCTCGCAAGCGGCCTTGTGTTCCATATCCAGGAAGTGGCCTGCATCGCGGATCACGCTGAAGTGGCTTCGGCCCACGTGCTTGCTGAACTGCCGCGCATCTTCGACCGTGGTGTACTCGTCGCGGTCACCATTGATGAAAAGTACCGGGATGTCGATATTGCGTGCACCATCCAGCGCCCGCCCCAGGTCATGTTGCAGCACCTCGTTGATGTGGAAGTGCATCTGCGCATACTCGTGGCTGTCCAGGCTGCTGACATGGCGGTAGTTGAAGCGCTTGAACAGTGACGGCAGGTGTTTGCCGATGGTGTCGTTGATCAAATTGCCGACCTGATAACGGTCGCAGGCGGCCAGGTACTGGCAACCACGGTCCAGGTAGTCGCGCATCGGTTCGTTGATCACCGGTGAGAACGAACTCACCACTGCCTTCTTCACGCCCCGCGGCTGGTGCGCCAGCGCCAGCAGCGTACTTGCGCCACCCCACGAGAACGACATCACGTGGTCTGCCTGGAAGTGCTCGATCAGCTCGAGGAGAATATGCGCTTCGGTCTCCTTGCTGATAAAGCGTTCCTGGCGATTGTGCGGCTTGGATTTGCCAGCGTATGGCTGGTCGAACAGTACAACGTTGAACTGCGGGTGCAGGTTACGTACCGTCTGGGCGAACGAGGCCGTGGTGGCAAGCGAGCCATTGATCAGGATGATCGTATTCTCGGCCGCATCCGCGCGATAGAACTCCGTGTAAACCCGATACTGACCTTGGATATCAAGTACAGCGATTTCTGGCCTCATGTCATCGACTCCTGGCGCAAAAAGGGTATTCGCGTCACCTAGGGTGCACGTTCTTTATGACAGGTAGGCATTTGCCTGAAGAGAAACCGGGGGGCCCTGTGTCGATCCTTGGCACGTGCGTCGACGGTATTGTTTTTGGCGGGCAATTCGCCGTGCCCCAAGGCATCGAGGCCCTGGGTGGCCGGCAAAAAGTGTCTTCGACTGCGGTCGTGACTTGGTAGTCACATGCAGACTGACGATTTGGATTCAAGCAGTGGGTCGGGAATCCCGCAAGTGCCGTTCGGGGGAAAATGTGACTTTTGTCGCTGAGCGGTCGTATGACGACCCCTGATCTGTCTGGTCCGGCCTCTTCGCGGGCTCGCCCGCTCCCACAGGGATCACACCAGCCCGGAGGCCTGTGGTGTGCCTGTGGGAGCGGGCGTGCCCGCGAAGAGGCCGGTACAGGCTGATTAGACCGTCGCTATTTCATCCGCCGTCAGCTCACGAAACGCCCCAGGCGCTAACCCCGGGTCAAGCCGGATCGCCCCCATGCTCTCCCGATGCAACCCCACCACCTTGTTGTCGAAATGGCCGAACATGCGCTTCACCTGGTGATAGCGCCCTTCGATGATCGACAGCCGTGCCTGGCGCGGCCCGAGGATGTTCAGCTGGGCGGGCAGGGTGGTGAGGTCTTCGAAAGCGAAGTAGAAGCCCTCGAGGAACTTGGCCACATAGTGCTCGCCAATCTCGTCCTCGGTTTGCACCAGGTAGTGCTTGGGCAGCTTGGTCGCGGGCTGGGTAAGCCGGCGTGACCATTGGCCATCGTTGGTCAGGATCATCAAGCCCGTAGTGTTGAAGTCCAGCCGCCCGGCAATGTGCAGGTCCTCACGCAAACCGGCTGGCAGCAGGTCGAGCACGGTGCGGTGTTGCGGGTCCTGGGTGGCGCTGACGCAGCCTGCCGGCTTGTGCAACATCAGGTAGCGTGCCGGGCGGCCAGCCTGCAGCAGCTGGTCGTCCAGCTCCACGCGGCTGAATTCGCGCACTTCGGCCAGTGGGTCGCTGACCACTTGGCCATCCACCCGCACACGGCGTTGCGCCAGCATCAGACGGACTTGCTGGCGGTTGTGGCTGGGCAGGTTGGCGAGGAAACGGTCGAGGCGCATGGCAAACGGTCAGTCGGAAGCGGGGGAGCGAAGTTGTTCTTCGACGGCGGCGCAGCGCGGGCACAGGCAGGCTTTGTCGCGCAGCTCGGCGGGCAGGGCTTCGAGCACGGCAGGGTCGATGGTCACGCTGTAACACCAGCAGGCCTGGGTGGCTCGGCGCGGATCTGCCAAGCTGCACTGGTTGAGGGCGCCACAAGCGGGGCAGTGCTGGTTGTCGGGCATGGCTGCCATTCACCTGTATCAAATTGTTGCAGAAATGGCACTGCACCTTGGTGGCACTGTCTTATTCAGTGTCGATGATCGCATTTCGCATCGACGCTCGCCAGCGCCGCTGTTCGGGCACTCCAGCGGTCCAGGAGGCCGCCATGTCCTATCGAATCCTGTTGATCGCCCTGCTGGGGCTGATGACTTCCGCCTGCGTTCCGTACTACGAGAGCGGGGGCTATTACCGATCGGACCACTACTACTCCGACCGTTATGTGTCACCGGATTATTACCGTTATGACCGCTATTACGTAGCGCCGCAGCCCCGTTATTACTATCAGCCTGCGCCACGCTACTACTACCGCTCGGCGCCCGCGCCTCACTACCGGTCTCATCCACAGCCGGGGATGAAGCAATGGTATGGCAACCCACGCAACGACTATGGCAACCGCCAGCGGTATGACTATGGGCGCGACCGGGATCGTCATGATTATCGCGATGGCAGCCAGCGCTATCAGCAGAATGACCGTTGGCACTCCAGCGGGCGGGGGGATGGTGACCGACGCGGGGATGGGCGGCGTGGGCACGGGCAAGGGGGGAACTGGCAGCGGTAGGTGAATTGAAAACCGGGGGCGCGTTGCGCCCCTTTCGCGACGCAAGGCCGCTCCCACAGGTACGGCGCAGCATTGGAAACCATCGCTGTACCTGTGGGCGCGGCCTTGTGTCGCGATGGGCTGCAATGCAGCCCCAACTTCTCGAAGCTACCCGAGATCCGCCAGCGGATGCCGCCCCTCCCACACCTTGGCAAAATGCGCCTCCACCACCGCCGCCGGCACTTGCGCCACATCGGGCCAGTGCCAGTGCGGCTGGTTGTCCTTGTCCAGCAGGCGCGCACGCACGCCTTCGCTGAATTCCGGGTGGCGGCAGCAGTTCAGGCTCATGTTGTATTCCATCTGGAACACCTGCGCCAACGACAGGTGCCGTGCCCGACGGATCTGTTCCCACACCAGGTGTGCGGTCAGCGGGCAACCTTCATGCAACCGTTGGCCGGCATCTGCCAGCAGCGGGTCGCCGTGATGCTTGAGCCCCTCCAGCGCACGCCAGGCGGCAGCTGCGTCGGCCACGTCGAGCAACTGATCGATCACCTGTCGCCTTGGTAGCCACTGGGCCTCGGGCAACTCGGCGCAGACGCGGTGCTGTTCGGCCTTGAGCAGGCTGTTCAGTTGCAGGGCGGTCTGTTCCTGCCAGTTCAGTTGCAGCAGTTCCTCGATCAGCGCCTCTTGCTGGTACTCGCCCAGAAATCGGTCGGCCAGGCCCAGGTCCAGGGCGTCGTGGGCATTGATCGGCGCACCCGTCAGGCCGAGGAACAATCCCAGCTTGCCCGGCAGGCGGGCAAGGAACCAGCTGGCGCCCACATCCGGATACAGGCCGATGCTGATTTCCGGCATGGCCAGCCGACTGCTGGGGGTGACAATACGCACATTGGCGCCCTGCAGCAGGCCCATGCCGCCGCCCAGCACATGCCCGTGCCCCCAGCACAGCAGCGGCTTGGGATAGGTGTGCAGGGCAAAGTCCAGACGATATTCGGCGGCGAAGAAGGTGGCGGCCAGCGGGGGCACGCTACCAGGGTGGTCGCGGCAGGCTTGTACCAGCGCACGCACATCACCGCCGGCACAGAAGGCCTTGGCACCGTTGCCGCGCAGCAGCACGCAGACGATTCCCGGGTCGCGGGCCCAGGCGTGCAACTGTTCGCCCAATACTTCGATCATCGGCAGGCTCAGCGCATTGAGCGCCTTGGGCGCATCCAGGGTGGCGATGCCGATGCGGGCGCCATCGGCGCCGGTGAGTACCTCGCAATGAATGGCCATGGACTACCTCGCGCAAGTCATCGCCCAAGTATGGCTTGCCTGGCCGAACATGCCGGTCGTCGGTCGGATCGTTTGACAAGCGGGAAGGGCTTACCTAGTGTCGCGCCATTGTTTATGGAAGGCCCCATGACTGACGACGATCGCATCAAACTCGAACCCAGCTGGAAGGCCGCCTTGCGCGCGGAATTCGACCAGCCCTACATGCATCAGTTGCGCGAGTTCCTGCGCAGCGAGTACGCCGCCGGCAAAGAGATCTACCCGCCAGGGCCGTTGATCTTCAACGCGCTCAACTCGACGCCGCTGGACCAGGTGAAGGTGGTCATCCTTGGCCAGGACCCTTACCACGGGCCGGGCCAGGCGCATGGCCTGTGCTTCTCGGTGCAGCCGGGCGTGGCCACGCCACCGTCGCTGGTCAACATCTACAAGGAGCTGCAGCGCGACCTGAACATCCCGATTGCCAGTCATGGCTACCTGCAGAGCTGGGCCGAGCAGGGTGTGCTGTTGCTCAACACGACCATGACCGTGGAGCGCGCCAATGCCGCGTCGCATGCCAAGAAGGGCTGGGAGTTCTTTACCGACCGGATCATCCAGGTGGTTAGCGAGCAGTGCCCGAACGTGGTGTTCCTGCTGTGGGGCTCGCATGCGCAAAGCAAGCAGAAGCTGATCGACGGGACCAAGCACCTGGTGCTGAAATCGGTGCATCCATCACCGTTGTCGGCTTACCGTGGGTTCCTGGGGTGCGGGCATTTCAGCCGGGCCAACAGTTTCCTCGAGCAGCGCGGGCTGGCGCCGATCAACTGGGCATTGCCACCGCTGTGATCACCTGAAAGAACGCGTCGCCTGCTTCGCGGGCTTGCCCGCTCCCACAGGGATAGCACCTGCCTTGAGGGCGATGCAGTTCCTGTGGGAGCGGGCAAGCCCGCGAAGCAGGCGACGCGATTATTCCGGGGTTGCGTTCCACACCCGGAACAACGGCTCTGCCAGAAACAGCACAAACAACAAGCGCATCACCTGCAGCGCCGTCACCAGTGGCACCGACAGCTGCAGGGTCTCCGCCGTCAGGCTCATCTCGGCAATTCCGCCCGGCATCATCCCCAATGTCAGCGAACGCAGATCCAGCGCGGTCATCATGCTCAGCACCCATGCGGCACTGCCGGCAATCGCCATGCACAACGCCGTGGCCACCAGGGTGCGGCCCAGGAACGACGGTGCGCGGCGGAAGAACGCGCGGTTGAAGTGGCAGGCCAGGCCGCTGCCGATCAACCACTGGCCGATCTGGCTGGCGCCATTGGGCAGGGTTATCTGCAGGTCGCCCGCCAGGCTCACGGTGGCTGCGACCAATAAGGGCCCGAACAACCACGGGTTGGGCTGGCGCAAGCGCTGCCACAGCAGGGCGACGGCAACGCCCAGCGGTGCAATCAGCGCCAGCCAGCCCCAGCTCACACTGCCGGTGTGATTCAGCGGTACCCCGTCACCCAGCAGGAACTTGAACAGCGCCGGCACGCACAGTACCACCGCCAGTACGCGCAGGCTTTGCGCCGCCGCCACCTGGCTGAGCACTGCGCCATTGCGGGCGCCAAGGTTGACCATCTCCCCCGAACCGCCCGGCATGCTGGCGAAGAACGCCGTGGCACGGTCTTCACCGGTGCGCCGCAGCAGCCATACGCTGATCACGCTGGACAAGGTGGTGAACAGCGCGCCGAAGAAGATCAGTGCGAAATGGCTGGCCACCTGCTCGATCACCGCCGGGGTGAAGTGCAGGCCAATGCCGACACCGATGATGCATTGCCCGCATTTGCGGCCATTGGGGATTTCCGGCAGCTGCCAGGGTGTCAGGCAGCGCACCAGGATGATCGCCAGCAACGAGCCGACCATCCACGGCAAAGGCCAGCCGACCTTGCTGGCGGCAAAACCGCCAGCAAGGCCGACCAGCCCGGTCGCGACAAACAACGGCAACGAGCGATCAGGCATCGGCCATCGCCCGGCGCTGCAGGCTGCGTTTGCGCCAGATGCGCAGCAGCGGCAGGGTCAGCATGCAAATGGTCAGTACCCATACCGACATGCTGATCGGGCTCGACCAGAGGATGCCCAGTTCGCCGTTGGAGATCGACAGCGCCCGGCGCAGGTTCTGCTCCATCAACCCACCGAGGATGAAACCGAGCAGGATCGGCGACAGCGGGAAGTCCAGCTTGCGCAGGATATAGCCCATGATGCCGATACCGACCATCAGGAACAGGTCGAAGGTAGTGGCATGCACGGCGTAAACGCCGATCGCGGTGATGATGGCGATCACCGGTACCAGCGCCCAGTTTGGCACGGCGAGGATGCGGGTGAAGATGCGGATCATCGGGATGTTGAGGATCACCAGCATGATGTTGGCGACGAACAGCGAGGCGATCAGGCCCCAGACGATGTCTGGCTGCTGTTCGAACAACAGCGGGCCTGGGGTGATGTTGTACAAGGTCAGCGCGCCGATCATCACCGCGGTGGTGCCCGAGCCAGGTACGCCCAGGGTCAGCATCGGTACCAGGGCGCCACAGCAGGAGGCGCCGATGGCGGTTTCCGGTGCGGCCAGGCCGCGGGCGTCGCCCTTGCCGAACTTGCCCTTGTCGCCCGCCAGGCGTTTTTCGGTCATGTAGGCCACGGCGCTCGCCAGTGTTGCACCGGCACCAGGCAGCACACCCATGATGAAGCCAAGCAGGCCGCAGCGGATGTTGACCACGAACACCGAGGCCGCTTCCTTGAAGTTGAACAGCATACGGCCGGTGGCTTTGACTGCCTGGTGGCCATGGTGGGTCTTTTCCAGCAGCAGGAGGATTTCGCTGATGGAGAACAGGCCCAGCACCAGTACCACGAACTGGATGCCGTCGGCCAGGTGCACGCTGTCGCCGGTGAAGCGGTACACGCCACTGTTGGCATCGATGCCGACTGCCGACAGGAACAGGCCGATCAAAGCGGCAATGAAGGTTTTCAGCGGCTTGTCGCCGGCCATGCCGCCGAGGGCGACGATGGCGAACACCATCAGCACGAAGTACTCCGCCGGGCCGAAGGCGATTGCCCATTTCGCCAGCAGCGGTGCGAACAGCACCATGCCGCAGGTGGCGATCAGCGCACCGATGAACGAACTCCAGGCCGACAGCGACAGCGCTACGCCAGCCAGACCATTGCGGGCCATCGGGTAGCCATCGAGAGTGGTCATCACGGTCGAGGCTTCGCCGGGGATGTTCAGCAGGATCGAACTGATACGTCCGCCGTACTCGCAGCCCAGGTACACCGCTGCCAGCAGGATCAGCGCCGATTCCGGCGGCAGGCCGAGGGCGAAGGCGATGGGGATCAGCAAGGCCACGCCGTTGATCGGGCCCAGGCCCGGCAGCAGGCCGACCACGGTACCGATCAGCGTGCCGGTGAGGGCGGTGACCAGGTTGTAGGGGGACAGGGCGACGCCGAAGCCCTGGCCCAGGTAGCTCAAGGTATCCATGTGTCAGTTCTCCAGTACGCTCAGCAGGCCAAGGGGCAGGGGCACGTCCATCACGCGGTCGAACAGCCAGTAGAGAAACAGGCTCATGCCCGCCACCACGATGGCGCTGTGCAGCCAGCGGCCGCCGTACAGGCGGGCCATGGGCACGCCGACCAGGATGGCGCTGAGGATGAAGCCCAGGGCTTCGAAGGTGCTGGCGAACACGATCAGCAGGCCGACGCAGGCGGCGATCTTGATCAGGGTCTCGCGGTCCAGTTCCGGTTCATCGTCCTTGCGCACGATGGGGGTGGGGCGGAACACCAGGTACAGCAGGCCCAGGCCGAGCAGGCCGAGCGTCAACAGCGGGTAGGCGCGCGGGCCCACCGGTTCATAGGAAAACGCCGCCTGGTAAGGCCAGGCCATCACGGCCAGGGCGGAGCACACCGCCAGCAGGGCCAGGGCGAAGATGCGTTGCAGGATCATGAAGGAATCCTCGTTGGGATCACGCAAGCGAGATGCAAATCCTGTGGGAGCGGCCTTGCGTCGCGATCGGGCGCGAAGCGGCCGCAAAACCTGCCACTGCGATCTGTCTGAAGCATCGCATCGGCTGAGACAGGGGCCGCTGTGCGGCCTATCGCGACACAAGGCCGCTCCCGCAGGGATTGTGGTAACTCCGGCCAGTGTTACTGGATCAGGCCAAACTCCCTGGCCAGTGTCTTGTAATCAGCCACTTGCTTCTTCACATAGCCGTCCAGCTCTGCACCGGTCATGGCGAACGGGAACAGTTCGCGCTGGTCACGCAACTTGGCGAAGTCTTCCGAAGCCAGCATCTTGTCGAATGACTGCTTCCACCAGGCGTATTCCTCGTCGCTCACCTTTGGCCCCAGGTAGAAGCCGCGTACCACTGGCCAGACGATGTCGTAACCCTGTTCCTTGGCGGTGGGGATGTCTTTCATCTCGGGCTCGTCCAGGCGCTTTTCCGAGAACACCGCGAGGATGCGCATGTTGCCGCTCTGAATGTGCGGCATGGAGTCGGAGATGTCGGTCGAGCCTACCTGGATATGCCCGCCCAGCAACGCCGTGGCGATCTCGCCGCCACCTTCCAGGGCGACGTAGCGCAGGTCACGCGGGTTGATGCCGGCGGCCTTGGCAATCAGGGCGGTCTGCATCCAGTCCTGGCTGCCGACGGTACCGCCGGAGCCGATCACCACCTTGCTCGGGTCTTTCTTCAACGCCGCGACCAAGTCGTCGAGGGTTTTGTAGGGCGAGTCGCTTTTCACTGCGATGGCGCCGTAGCTGGTGCCGACGGCGGCCAGCCATTTCACCGCGTTCTCGTCGAAGCGGCCGAACTTGCCCTGGGCCAGGTTCAGCAGCGAACCGCTGGACCAGGCCACCAGGGTGCCGGCATCGGCCGGGCGCTGGGCGACCACGGCGTTGTAGGCCACCGCACCAACACCGCCGGGCATGTAGGTGACGCGCATCGGCTTGGTGAGGATTTTTTCCTGCACCAGGGCGCTCTGCACCAGTTTGCAGGTCAGGTCGAAGCCGCCGCCGGGCGAGGCGGGAGCAATGCATTCGGGGCGTTTCGGTTCGGCAGCGAGGGCGTTGCCGGCCAACAGCAGGCAGCCGGTAGCGAGGACGAGGCGGCGCAGTGAGTAGGTCATCGTCTTTCTCCGTGAGCGTTGTTGTTATCAAGTTATCGCTATGGGGTTACCACAGCGCCACGCTGTAGCTCACCAGCAGCCGCACCTCGTCCGCGTCGCGGGCGAAGTTGGAGCGGAAGGTGGCGTTGCGCAGGCGCACGGCGACGTTCTTCAACGGGCCGCTTTGTACCACGTACTTCATTTCGGTATCGCGTTCCCACTCCTTGCCCTCGCCACCGGCGGCGCGGCTGACGTTGTCGCCGCTGATGTAGCGGGTCATGAAGGTCAGGCCGGGCACGCCGAGCGCGGCGAAGTTGTAGTCGTAGCGTGCCTGCCAGGAGCGCTCGTCGGCGCCTGCGAAGTCGTTGATCTGGACGAAGTTGACCAGGTACGGGTCGGCACCATCGACGTACGGGAAGGCGCTGTCGCCTGACAATTGCTGCCAGGCGGCGCTGACCTTGTGCCCGCCCAGGGCGTAGCTGAGCATGCCATTGACGGTGGTGTTGTCGATGTTGCCGGCCTTGGCGGCGCCGGCGTCGTCACTCACAGCCAGGCGCAGGTCGGCGCCCAAGGTGCCGGGGCCCCATGGCTGGGTGGCGACCATGCCGATGAAGTGCTGGCGGTAGATATCGTCGAGCTGGGCAAAGTGGTAGCTGCCGGTGATGCGATCGGTGAACTGGTAGTCGAGGCCGGCCAGGTCCAGGTTGTCGGCGTTGAACGAGCCACCGAAGCGGCCGTTCTTGTTGTTCAGGGCCAGGTCTTCCCAGTTGGTGTCGTTGCGGTCCTTGGCCTTGTCCAGTCGGCCTCCGGTGAAGGTCAGGCCCTTGACCTCCTTCGAAGTCAGCAGGCCGCCTTCGAAGGTTTGCGGCAGGATGCGCCCATCGTTGGGCTGCAGGGTCGGCAGTTCGGGGATCAGAGTGCCGATCTTCAGTTCGGTCTGCGACACCTTCACCTTGCCGGTCAGGCCGAGTTTGGAGTACTCGTCGGCGGCCTTGCCGTCATCGTGCGTCGGCAGCAGGCCGGTGTCGGTGCGGTCGGGGCTGGAGTCGAGCTTGATGCCGAGCATGCCCAGCGCATCCAGGCCGAAACCCACGGTGCCATCGGTGTAGCCAGACTCGAAGTTGAGCATGAAGCCCTGGGCCCACTCGTCGCGCTTGGATTGCTGCGCACTGGTGCCGTCGCGGAAATCGCGGTTGAAGTACATGTTGCGGGTTTCGAAGGTGGCCGTGCTGTCTTCGAAGAAGGCGGCCTGACTCATCGGCGCGACACCGGCAAGCGCAAGGGCGCTGACGATGGCGGAGGGGCGTGCGGCAAAGGAACGGGTAGGCGCGAACGCCTGCGGCTGCGATGACAGCATCACTGATGGCTCCGTTTATTGTTCTTATTCGTTGCACCTTGCTGGTGCTTTTTTTCGGCGCGTAGGGCGACCGTGGTGCGATGCTAGGTAACCAACCTTTCGCTAACCTTTCAGCGTGAAAGGTTTGTCGACAGGGCTTCACAGGCCTGCCGACAGCGGTACACTCCGCGCCACCGTCCCACCCGAGCAGGGAGAATCCGATGCGTGTGCTGCTGGTCGAAGACCACCTGCAACTGGCTGAAAGCGTGGCCCAGGCCTTGAAAAGCCATGGCCTGACCGTGGATGTGTTGCATGACGGCGTGGCCGCCGACCTGGCCCTGGCCAGCGAGGAGTACGCCGTGGCCGTGCTGGATGTCGGCTTGCCGCGCATGGATGGCTTCGAGGTGCTGGCGCGCCTGCGCGGCCGTGGCAAGACCCTGCCGGTGCTGATGCTGACCGCGCGCAGCGACGTCAAGGACCGGGTTCATGGGCTGAACCTGGGCGCTGACGACTACCTGGCCAAGCCGTTCGAGCTGACCGAGCTGGAAGCACGGGTCAAGGCCCTGTTACGGCGCAGCGTGCTCGGTGGCGAGCGCCAGCAACGCTGCGGGCCGTTGGTATACGACCTGGATACCCGGCGCTTCACCTTGGGTGGCGACAACCTGACACTGACTTCTCGCGAACAAAGCGTACTGGAAGCGCTGATCGCCCGCCCGGGCCGGGTGATGAGCAAGGAGCAACTGGCCGCCCAGGTGTTCGGCCTGGACGAAGAAGCCAGCCCCGATGCCATCGAAATCTACATCCACCGCCTGCGCAAGAAGCTCGACGGCCACCCGGTGGCGATTGTCACCTTCCGTGGCCTGGGCTACCTGCTCGAGCACCGCGATGCGTGACAACGGCAGCCTGCGTGGGCGCTTGCTCGGCAACCTGGCCTTACTGCTGGTGGTGCTGATGCTGGCCAGCGGCCTGAGCGCCTACTGGAACGGCCGCGAGGCCGCCGATACTGCCTACGACCGGACCCTGCTGGCCTCGGCAAGGACGATTGCCGCAGGCCTGTCCCAGCGTGACGGTTCGCTGAGCGCGGATGTGCCCTACGTGGCCCTGGACACCTTCGCCTACGACAGTGCCGGGCGCATCTACTACCAGGTGCTGGACATCCAGCAGCGGCTGATTTCCGGCTACGAGAACCTGCCAGCGCCGCCGCCGGGCACGCCGCGTACCGACGACTATCCGGCGCTGGCGCGGTTCTACAATGCCACCTACCTGGGCCAGGACGTGCGCGTGGTCAGCCTGCTGAAGCCGGTGAGCGAGCCGAACATGAACGGCATGGCGGAAATCCGTGTGGCCGAGACCGAGGAAGCGCGGGTGCGCATGGCCCGTGGCCTGATGGCCGATACCCTGCTGCGCCTGGGGATGCTGGCGCTGGGCGCGCTGGTGATGGTGTGGTTTGCCGTGAGTGCCGCGTTGCGGCCGCTGGAGCGCCTGCGCACGGCGGTGGAAGAGCGCCAGCCGGACGACCTGCGGGCCTTGCCGGTGGTGCAGGTGCAGCGGGAGCTGGGCCCGCTGGTGCGGGCTTTGAACCATTTCACTGAGCGTTTGCGCGGCCAGTTCGAGCGCCAGGCGCAGTTCATCGCGGACGCTGCCCACGAGTTGCGCACGCCGCTGGCCGCGCTGAAGGCGCGGGTCGAGCTGGGCCTGCGTTCGACCGAGCCGCAGGAGTGGCGGCAGACACTGGAGTCCGCGGCCCAGGGCACCGACCGGCTGACCCATCTGGCCAACCAGCTGCTGTCGCTGGCGCGGGTCGAGAACGGTGCGCGGGCGATTGCAGAAGGCGGCGCGCAGCGCCTGGACCTGAGTCAGTTGGCTCGTGAGCTGGGCATGGCCATGGCACCGCTGGCGCACAAACGCGGGGTGGCGCTGGCCCTGGAGGCCGAGGCGCCGGTGTGGCTGAAGGGGGAGCCGACGCTGCTCAACGAGCTGTTGAGCAACCTGGTGGACAATGCCTTGGCGCATACGCCGGCTGGCGGCAACGTGATCTTGCGAGTGCTGGCGCCGGCGGTACTGGAGGTGGAGGATGACGGACCGGGGATTCCCGAGGCCGAGCGTGAGCGGGTATTCGAGCGCTTCTACCGGCGCAGTGCGCAGGGCAGTGGGCTTGGATTGGCGATTGTCGGCGAGATCTGCCGGGCGCACCTGGCACAGGTGAGCCTGCATGACGGTGCGAAGGGCGGGTTGCGGGTGCGGGTGAGTTTTATCGCGGATTGATGTGTTGCCTGTACCGGCCCTTTCGCGGGTGAACCCGCTCCTACAGGTACAGCGCAGCCTTCAGCAGCGGCGCGGTCCCTGTAGGAGCGGGTTTACCCGCGAAGAGGGCGCTGTCGGTCAGCGCAACATGCTCCGCGCCTCGATCAGTTCACCCACTTCAAGCTCGGTGCCGTACGGCAGGCCCAGATGGCGGTATGCCGGCAGTGCCGCCAGCGGTCGGTGGCGGCCTCGCTGGCTGATGCAGCGGGCGATCTGCACGATGTCGATGTAGTCGATGTTGTCGGTCTGCCGGTCCAGGTCCTGCACCTGGCTCGGCAGGTTGACCAGTTGCTCCGGAAACTCCCAGGCCTTGAGGATCTTGTCGCCCAGCACTGGCTGGATCTGCTCGATCACATAATGCAGGCACACTGGGTCCGACAGCAGTTCGTTGTGCTCTTCGGCGTAGATCAGTACCGGCAGCGCGCCAATCTGGTTGACCAGGCCGCCGAGGGTGGCCTGGTCGGGTTTGAGTTGTGTAAAGCGCCGGCAGATTTCGTAGCTGATGCCCGCCACATCCAGGCTGTTGGCCCAGATATCGCGTAACTTCTGCTCCACAGCCGGCGCCCGTGCGTGGAAAATCTGCTCGATCACCAGGCCAATGGCCAGGTTGCAGCTGTAGTTGATGCCCAGCCGCGTGATGGCGGTGTGCAGGTCGGTGACCTCGACCGCCGCGCGCAGCAGTGGGCTGTTGACGACTTTGATCAGGCGCGCTGAAAGGGCCGCATCGCGACCGATCACCTTGCTCAGGGCCGCTACGCTGATCTCGCTGTCTTCCGCCGCCTCGCGGATGCTCAAGGCAACCTCGGGCAGGGTCGGCAGGACCAGGTCATCCTTTTCGATGGCATCGAGCAACTGTGCTTGAACCATCTCGGCCAGCTTGTTCATGGGCGTGTCTACCGCAGTGGTGGTGCGGCCCCGCCATGTAGGCGGGGCAGGCTGGTCAGCGCTGGATTTCCCGGTCGCGGTCCAGTTCGTAGGGCAGGGTCAACACCTGCAGGCGTTGGCCTTCGAGGCTGCCCAGGTGCAGGTTGTCGTCTTCCACCGCTTCGGCGCTGAGCACCGCGAGCAGTTCGCAGCCTGTGCCGTTGCTGGCAGCAATGACCACTTCACCGACCGACGAACCATGGGTGGGCGAGAAGATCTCGACGCCCGGGGCCGGAATGGCCTGCTGGTCCAGTGCCAGGCGGTACTGGCGGCGCTTGAGCTTGCCCAGGTACTGCATGCGGGCAACGATTTCCTGACCGGTGTAGCAGCCTTTCTTGAAGCTGACGCCGTCGACGGCCTGCAGGTTGATCATCTGCGGGATGAACAGCTCGCGGGTCGGCCCCATGACCTGGCCGATACCGGCGCGAATCTGCCCCAGCAGCCAGTTATCCAGGCTGCCTTCGGGCAGCGCGGTGGCCAGCGCCTGGCGAACGCGGTCGGCGTTGTCTGCCGGTACCCACAGTTCAACGCGGTCGGCGGACACGGCGATGGCGATCAACCCGTCGTGGCGCACGGTGCTACCGGCTGCCGCAGGCACATCGAGCCCCAGGGCCTGCAGCGCCGCATCGCCGCCTTGCAGGCCGAAGCGTGCCCAGGCAGCGCTTTCATCGGTCAGCGTGGCCTTGGAGAACACGGCGTACTTCTTGAGGTCGGCCAGCTGGGCGTCGAGCAGCTCGCTGGCCATGGCCAGCAGGTAGCCGTTGCCTTCGGGCAGGATGCGGAAACTCGACTGCATGCGCCCCTTGACCATGCAGCGGGCGCCGAGGCTGGCGTGTTCCGGGCTGAGGTAGTTGATGTTGCAGGTCAGCTGGCCTTGCAGGAACTTGCCTGCATCGGAGCCGCGGACGGCGAGGATGCCCTCGTGGGACAGGGGGCAGAAGAAAGCGGAATCGGCCATGGGTCATCGCGGTGGCTAAAGACTGGCGGCCATCATAGAACGCCGGTAACAAAATAGGTAGTTGACTAGACCAACGCCCGGTGTCGCTTCGCTCGCCTGGCTGTATACTGGCGGGCCATTCGAGGAGGGCCCCATGGTCGAACAAACTGAACTCAACCGGCTTTTCTGGCACAGCCGCCGCGGCATGCTGGAACTGGACGTACTGCTGGTGCCTTTCACCCAGGAAGTCTACCCCACGCTCAACGAAACCGACCGCGAACTCTACGTGCGTCTGTTGAGCTGCGAGGATCAGGACATGTTCGGCTGGTTCATGGAGCGCACCGAGTCCGAAGACCCGGAGCTGCAGCGCATGGTCCGCATCATCCTGGACCGTGTCCAGCCCAAGTGAGTGCTTCGAGTGCCGCTGGCAAGGCTCGCGCCTGCTGCTGGCGGCCTACCTGGGTTGCCAGGTACTGGCGTGGTTCGCCGTATGGGCGAGCCCGCTGCCCGGGTGGTCGGCCCTTGCAGTTGTCGCCGCCTGTATTGCCCACGCTGGCTGGGCCATTCCCCGACGTATTCTGCTGACGCATGAGCATGCCGTTGTCGGCCTGCGCCGTGATGTGCGCGGCTGGCAGGTGTTCAGCCGTGCCCGTGGCTGGCAGCCGGTGCGCTTGTGCCGGGACAGCGTGGCGTTGCCGGCGCTGGTGGTGTTGCGCTTTGTGCGGGCGGGGCGCTGGTTGGGGGAGAGCCAATGCGTGCCACGGGATGCGCTGGGGGCTGATGAGCACAGGCGCTTGCGGGTGCAGTTGAAATTCAGCCGGCGCAGGTGGGCAGGGGTGGGCCGGGCATAAAGCCCTACCGAATTGACTTCTTCGCGGGCTGGCCCGCTCCCACAGGTACTGCGCAAGGCTGCAAGGCAGTGGGAATCCTGTGGGAGCGGGCGGGCCCGCGAAGGCCGCGACGCCGATTTCAGATCGGGCTGAGAATGGTGTCCTTGGCCTCGTCCAGCATCCCCGGGTAATCCAGGGTGTAATGCAGTCCGCGGCTTTCCTTGCGCTGCATGGCCGACAGGATCATCAACTCGGCCACCTGCGCCAGGTTGCGCAATTCGATCAGGTCGCGGCTGACTTTGTAGTTGCTGTAGAACTCGTCGATTTCGTCCAGCAGCAGGCGAATGCGGTGCTGCGCTCGCTGAAGGCGCTTGCTGGTTCGCACGATGCCGACGTAGTCCCACATGAAGCGCCGCAGTTCGTCCCAGTTGTGCGCAATGATCACGTCCTCGTCCGAGTCGGTGACCTGGCTGGCGTCCCAGCCGGGCAGGGCCTTGGGCATGGTCACCTCATCCAGGTGCGCCTGGATGTCGGCGGCGGCGGCACGGCCATAGACGAAACATTCCAGCAGCGAGTTGCTAGCCATGCGGTTGGCGCCGTGCAGGCCGGTGAAGCTGGTTTCGCCAATGGCATACAGGCCCGGCACGTCGGTGTGGCCGCGGTCGTCGACCATCACCCCTCCGCAGGTGTAGTGCGCCGCTGGCACCACCGGGATCGGCTGACGGGTGATGTCGATGCCGAAGGCCAGGCAGCGCTCGTACACGGTGGGAAAGTGGCTCTTGATGAAGTCGACCGGCTTGTGGGTGATATCCAGGTATACGCAGTCCACGCCCAGGCGCTTCATCTCGTGGTCGATGGCGCGGGCCACGATGTCGCGCGGCGCCAGTTCTTCGCGCGGGTCGAAGCGTGGCATGAAGCGTTCGCCATTGGGCAGGCGCAGCAGGGCACCTTCGCCACGCAGGGCTTCGGTGATCAGGAAACTCTTGGCCTGTGGGTGGTACAGGCAAGTCGGGTGAAACTGGTTGAACTCCAGATTCGCCACCCGGCAGCCAGCCCGCCAAGCCATGGCGATGCCGTCGCCGCAGGCACCGTCGGGATTGCTGGTATACAGGTACACCTTGGCCGCACCGCCAGTGGCCAGCACGGTGAAGCGCGCACCGAAGGTGTCCACCTCGCCGGTGTTGCGGTCGAGCACGTAGGCACCCAGGCAGCGCTCGCCGGGCAGGCCGAGGCGGCGTTCGGTGATCAGGTCGACCGCCACGCGCTGCTCCAGCAACTGGATATTCGGGCGTTTGCGGGCCTGCTCCAGCAGCGTGGTGAAGATGGCTGCGCCGGTGGCGTCGGCGGCGTGGATGATGCGCCGGTGGCTATGCCCGCCTTCGCGGGTCAGGTGGAACTCGAAGCCGCCGTCGTCGACGCTGTAGTGCTCGTCGCGGGTAAAGGGCACGCCTTGCTCGATCAGCCACTCGATAGCCTCGCGGCTGTGCTCGACGGTAAAGCGCACGGCGTCTTCATGGCAAAGGCCGCCGCCGGCATTGAGGGTGTCCTCGACATGCGACTGCACGGTATCGGTATTGTCCAGCACCGCCGCGACACCGCCTTGGGCCCAGAAGGTCGAGCCGTTGGCCAGGTCGCCCTTGCTGAGTACGGCGACTCGAAGGTGGCTGGGGAGGTTCAGTGCCAGGCTGAGACCGGCGGCACCGCTGCCGATCACCAGGACATCATGTTGGAATTGTTGGCTCATGTCGGGACACTAGTATTCTTTGGAAGGGGCGCGGCACAATAGTCACGCGCCGATGGCATTGTGAAACTATCGTAAAAGCTGGCCGGGTTGCCTTTATAGCAGCCCCGGGTGGCCAATTTCCATGCCACTTGCCTGGTCGCGACAACCTTTGTGGGAACTTTCCGACATGGCCGGAAATCCTATGAAGGCTGCCCACGCGCCACAACTTGCCGCGGCGACGCAGGGCGGCAGGCCTGTCCGGGCTGTCCCTGCGTACTCGAAACCTGATTATCGACGTAGCCGGCCGTGACCGTGCCGCGTCTTTCGTGCAAGCCGACCAAGGGCTGCAGGAAACTTGCTTGGAGGGGAGAACTTTTGCGCAAAGCCCGAGTCTATGGTTGCAAGCCTGAACGATGGCTGATGCAACGCTCCTTCGAGTTCACTGAGGAGTGTTCATGCTAACCCAGGAAGAGGATCAGCAGCTTGTCGAGCGCGTTCAGCGTGGTGACAGGCGAGCGTTCGATCTGTTGGTGCTGAAGTATCAGCACAAGATTCTCGGGTTGATCGTGCGGTTCGTTCACGACACCCACGAGGCCCAGGATGTAGCACAGGAAGCCTTCATCAAGGCCTACCGTGCGCTTGGCAACTTCCGTGGCTGTACCGCATCGCCATCAACACGGCGAAGAACTACCTGGTGTCCCGTGGAAGACGGCCGCCAGACAGTGATGTGAGCTCCGAGGATGCGGAGTTTTACGACGGCGATCATGGTCTCAAGGATCTCGAGTCCCCAGAGCGCTCGTTGTTGCGGGATGAAATCGAAGGCACTGTCCATCGCACCATCCAGCAACTGCCTGAAGACCTGCGCACGGCGCTGACCCTGCGCGAGTTCGACGGGCTGAGTTACGAAGACATTGCCAGTGTCATGCAATGTCCGGTGGGTACCGTGCGCTCTCGAATCTTCCGCGCTCGGGAGGCAATAGACAAAGCCCTGCAACCTTTGCTGCAGGAAACCTGAGACAGCGGCGACAGCCAAGAGAGGAACCGCCATGAGTCGTGAAGCTTTGCAGGAATCGCTGTCCGCGGTGATGGATAACGAAGCGGACGAGCTTGAACTGCGTCGTGTGTTGAACGCCGTAGACGATGCTGAAACCCGTGCCACCTGGTCGCGTTACCAGGTTGCCCGCGCAGCCATGCACAAGGAGCTGCTGCTGCCTAACCTGGATATCGCCTCGGCGGTGTCTGCAGCGCTGGCTGACGAAGCCGTGCCGGCCAAGGCCAAGAAAGGGCCATGGCGCAGCATTGGCCGCCTGGCGGTAGCTGCCTCGGTCACCGTAGCCGTGCTGGCCGGTGTGCGCATGTACAACCAGGACGAGATCACTGGCGCCGAGCTTGCTGCCCAGCAACCTGCCCAGCAAGGCCTGAGTGTGCCACAAGCACAAGGCCCTGCCGTTTTGGCAGGCTATAGTGAGAGCAGTGAGCAACCGACCGGGCCGATGGCCAACGGCGTGCTGCAGAACCAGGCCGGCTGGGACCAGCGTCTGCCAGGCTACCTGCGCCAGCATGCCCAGGAATCTGCGCTCAAGGGCACTGAAACCGCATTGCCGTATGCCCGCGCCGCCAGCCTGGAAAACCGTTAAGTAAGGAGGATCATGCGCGCGCTACCTCTCCTGTCGCTGCTGATTGGCAGCTGCGTGACGGTGCCAGCATTGGCGGCCAATTCTTCGCCCGAGGCGAGCGAGTGGCTGAGCAAGCTGGCACAGGCCGAGCAAAAGCAGAGCTACCAAGGCTCTTTTGTCTACGAACGGAACGGCAGTTTCTCTTCCCACGAGATCTGGCACAGGGTCGACGACGGCAAGGTCAGCGAGCGGCTGTTGCAGCTCGATGGTGCCGCTCAGGAGATCGTGCGCGTGGATGGCAAGGTGGAGTGCGTCAGCGGGGCCTTGGTCAGTGGAGTGACGACGCCCCCGAACACTACGCAGCGTGTACTTGATCCGCTGAAACTGATGGGCTGGTATGACTTGAGCGTGGCGGGCAAGTCACGGGTCGCCGGGCGCGATGCCGTGATCGTGACGCTCACCCCGCGAGACCAGCACCGCTATGCCTTCGAATTGCACCTGGACCGCACTACTGGCCTGCCGCTGCGCTCGTTGATGATCAACGACAAAGGGCAGTTGCTGGAGCGCTTACAGATGACCCGTCTCGATACTGACGCACCCAGCGATGATGACCTGCGCGCCAGTGCTGCATGCAAGCCGGTGCAGCATGTGGCTGCTGCCGCCAACGACACGGTCGCCGGCTGGCGTTCGGACTGGCTGCCGCCCGGCTTCGAGCTGGTCAACAGCTCGGTACGCCGCGACCCCAAGAATGACAGCACGGTCAGCAGCCTGATGTATGACGATGGCCTGGCGCGCTTCTCGGTGTTCCTCGAGCCGGTAAAGGATGAGGGCGGGACCGACATGCGCACCCAGCTTGGCCCGACCTCGGCGGTCTCGCGTCGGCTGAACACGCCCAAAGGCAAGGTCATGGTCACTGTGGTCGGCGAGATTCCGCTGGGTACCGCAGAGCGTGTGGCGCTGTCGATGCGCCCCCAGGATGGCCAGGCGCGCCAGTGATGGCGTGCATTTGCGGGCATGGCGTGCAGGCCATGCCAAGGCGTGCGGACATGCCGCTGAAATGAAATTAAAGCATTGTCATTTGCAATCCATCGGCAAATTTTCTATAGGTCAGGCTTCTAGGAGCCTGGCCTTTCCTGTTTTGTGCAGGGGCCTTTCTAAACTACCGCTCGTTGTGACGGGAGCCGTATGTCAATACCACGCTTGAAATCCTACCTATCGATGTTCGCCGCCGTGCTGATGCTCGGCCAGGTGCTCAGCGCCCAGGCCGAGGAAGCCCTGCCGGACTTCACGACCCTGGTCGAGCAGGCCTCGCCAGCCGTGGTCAACATCAGTACCAAGCAGAAACTGCCGGACCGCCGCATGGCCGCCGGGCAGATGCCCGACCTGGAAGGCCTGCCGCCGATGTTCCGCGAGTTCTTCGAGCGCAACATGCCGCAGCAACCGCGCTCACCGCGTGGCGACCGCCAGCGCGAGGCCCAGTCGCTGGGTTCGGGCTTCATCATTTCCAGTGATGGTTACGTACTGACCAACAACCACGTGGTAGCCGATGCCGACGAGATCATCGTCCGCCTGTCGGACCGCAGCGAGCTGCAGGCCAAACTGGTCGGCACCGACCCGCGCACCGACGTGGCCCTGCTCAAGGTCGAGGGCAAGAACCTGCCGACCGTCAAGCTGGGTGATTCCGAGAAGCTCAAGGTGGGCGAGTGGGTGCTGGCCATCGGTTCGCCGTTCGGCTTTGACCATTCGGTGACCAAAGGTATCGTCAGTGCCAAGGGCCGTACCCTGCCCAATGACACCTACGTACCGTTCATCCAGACGGACGTGGCCATCAACCCCGGCAACTCCGGCGGCCCGCTGTTCAACATGAATGGCGAAGTAGTGGGTATCAACTCGCAGATATTCACCCGCTCCGGTGGTTTCATGGGCCTTTCGTTCGCCATCCCGATCGATGTGGCGATCGATGTCTCCAATCAGCTGAAGAAAGACGGCAAGGTCAGCCGCGGCTGGCTGGGCGTGGTGATCCAGGAGGTCAACAAGGACCTGGCTGAGTCGTTCGGCCTGGACAAGCCGGCCGGTGCCCTGGTGGCCCAGGTGCTGGAAAACGGCCCTGCAGCCAAGGGCGGCCTGCAGGTGGGTGACGTGATCCTGAGCATGAACGGCCAGCCGATCATCATGTCGGCCGACCTGCCGCATCTGGTCGGCAGCCTCAAGGATGGCGAAAAGGCCAAACTGGAGATCATCCGCAATGGCAAGCGCCAGAACCTCGACATCAGCGTTGGCGCACTGCCCGACGAAGACGCTGACATCGGTACCGGCGCCGAAGGCAGCGCCGAGCGTAGCAGCAACCGCCTGGGCGTCTCGGTTGCCGACCTGACCGCCGAGCAGAAGAAAGCCCTGGAGCTCAAGGGTGGCGTGCTCATCAAGGAAGTCCAGGATGGCCCGGCCGCGATGATCGGCCTGCGTCCAGGTGACGTGATCAGCCACCTGAACAACCAGGCTATCGGTTCGGCCAAGGAATTCACCGAAATCGCCAAGGAACTGCCGAAGAACCGTTCGGTGTCGATGCGTGTGCTGCGTCAGGGCCGTGCCAGCTTCATTACCTTCAAGCTGGCTGAATAAGGTGTAGTTGCCTTCGCAGGCATTGTCCGGCTTGACAGGCCCGGTGCGTGAGCGCCGGGCTTTGTCATTCAGGGGGCTCAGTTGAAAATGGACATCAACGTGCCGAGGTATCCAGCAACTGCGGTTGAGTTGAAACCGATCACAGTGCGCTGCCCGTTGTCCAGGCAAGTCATGGCATCGGGAATGCCGACAAGATCATTGATCGGTCGGAAGGATGTATCAATGGAGCCATCCGCAAGATAGCGACGGTTTTCCAGGCTCCTGCCCAGGCCGAACGCAAACAGCCGATGTTGCCCATCGATGGCCACTGCACGCCAATCTGTAAAGCCTGAGTCGTCCAGGATCGGTGCACCGTCGTTAAATGTCGGGTCCTTCGCGCCACTGGCATCGAACTGCCAGAGCAGTGCTTGTGATGAATTGTCTCCGTTTGTCGCTTTACCGGCGACCAGCAGCTGTCCTTCCGGCCTGGCTAGCAGCGCGTTGAGTTCGGTAGCGAAACCCTCAGCCCGGAAATACACTGTGCCGCCTTCACCGAAGGCTGAATCCAGCTCGCCGTCGTGGCGGTAGCGAGCGAGAAAGCTTTCTGCGGGCTGCCCCTGCTGCGAGCGGGTTCCGCTGACCACGAACCCGTCAGGCAACTGAACGATTCCGGCGACAGCAATTTGGCCTGCGTCCGGTAGAATATCGATGAATTCCTGAAGCCCTGCTGCTGGCTGGCCGGAGTGTTCCCGCAGGTACACCCTGGCCATCGTGGCACGCGCGCCTTGAGCCTTTTGGAGGTTCAGGGAAACCATGAGGTATGGCCCATCGCTTGTAAGGCGACCGCTACCAATCACCATGCCCATATCCGGCGGCACGCTCAGGAGCTGGTGTTCACCTCCTCGGCCATCGCGGTCGTAACAGGTGAGCCTGGGCTTTGCCAGCAGATTCGAGGTAGGGGCACTCCATCCCAGCACTGTGAAGCGTTGGTCAGCCAGTACCGTTAGCGCTTCAGTCGATGCATGCTCGTCGATCACGTAACGGCCAACGATCACGCCGCCCTGTGCAAAGTCGTTGTCAACTGAACCGTTTGCGGTAAAGCGGGTCAGGGCAAAATGACGCCCCCCGGAGGAGTCAAAGGCAAGCGCGCTGACAAGCAGGCTGCTCCCTTGTAGCGCCATGCCAGTCAGGTTTCGGCCTATTGAAGCGCCATGGAACGAAGGGAGCTCGGCCCTGCCATTCATTCCAAATGCAGGGTCGTAATCCCCCGGTGTCATGTGTTGTTCGGGCATGCTGGTCACCTTGTTCGAGAGATTGGCAAGGATGGTCGACTCCCGATGCGGTGAGTACTGGCAGAAATGTCAGGTAGCACCTCTGTCAGGCAACCATGTTCACCAACGGCTGGATGGCGTGGCAGCCTGCTGCGGCTTAAGGTACAATTCCCGGCTATTTTTCGGCGGGCGTCCGGCTCGCAGCCTTTTCGAGTGTTGACCCGTGAGTGATTTGAGTCATATCCGCAATTTCTCCATCATCGCCCACATCGACCATGGCAAGTCGACGCTGGCCGACCGTTTCATCCAGATGTGCGGTGGCCTGTCGGCACGCGAGATGGAAGCCCAGGTGCTCGATTCCATGGACCTGGAGCGTGAGCGCGGTATCACCATCAAGGCCCACAGCGTCACGCTCAACTACAAGGCGCAGGACGGCAAGGTCTACCAGCTGAACTTCATCGATACTCCTGGCCACGTCGACTTCACCTACGAAGTCTCGCGTTCGCTGGCGGCCTGTGAGGGCGCACTGCTGGTGGTGGATGCCGGCCAGGGCGTCGAGGCCCAGTCCGTGGCCAACTGCTATACCGCCATCGAGCAGGGCCTTGAGGTCATGCCGGTACTGAACAAGATGGACCTGCCCCAGGCCGATCCGGATCGCGTCAAGGACGAGATCGAGAAGATCATCGGCATCGACGCCACCGACGCCGTGGCCTGCAGTGCCAAGAGCGGCATGGGCGTGGACGAAGTGCTCGAGCGCCTGGTGCAGACCATTCCCGCGCCGGAAGGCGATATCGAGGCGCCGCTGCAGGCGCTGATCATCGACTCCTGGTTCGACAACTACCTGGGCGTGGTCTCGCTGGTGCGCGTGCGACACGGTCGCGTCAAGAAAGGCGACAAGATCCTGGTCAAGTCCACCGGCAAGGTGCACCTGGTCGACAGCGTGGGCGTGTTTACCCCGAAGCACACCCAGACCGCTGACCTGAAGGCCGGCGAAGTGGGCTTCATCATCGCCAGCATCAAGGACATCCACGGTGCCCCGGTCGGTGACACCCTGACCCTGTCCGCGACCCCTGAGGTCGAAGTGCTGCCAGGCTTCAAGAAGATTCAGCCGCAGGTCTACGCCGGCCTGTTCCCGGTCAGCTCCGACGACTTCGAGGATTTCCGCGATGCGCTGCAGAAGCTGACGCTGAACGACTCGTCGCTGCAATACATGCCGGAAAGCTCCGACGCCCTGGGCTTCGGCTTCCGTTGCGGCTTCCTCGGCATGCTGCACATGGAGATCATCCAGGAGCGCCTGGAGCGCGAATACGACCTGGACCTGATCACCACCGCGCCAAGCGTGATCTATGAGCTGGAACTGAAAACCGGCGAGACCATCACCGTCGACAACCCGTCGAAGCTGCCGGACGTCTCGGCGGTCGCCGATTTCCGCGAGCCGATCGTCACCGCCACCATCCTGGTGCCGCAGGAGCACCTGGGTAACGTCATCACCCTGTGCATCGAGAAGCGTGGCGTGCAGCGCGACATGCAGTTCCTCGGTAGCCAGGTGCAGGTGCGCTACGACCTGCCGATGAACGAAGTGGTGTTGGACTTCTTCGACCGCCTCAAGTCCACCAGCCGCGGCTATGCTTCGCTGGACTATCATTTCGATCGCTACCAGTCGGCCAATCTGGTCAAGCTGGACGTACTGATCAACGGCGACAAGGTCGATGCCTTGGCATTGATCGTGCACCGCGACAACGCGGCCTACAAGGGCCGTGCGTTGACCGAAAAGATGAAGGAACTGATCCCTCGGCAGATGTTCGACGTGGCGATCCAGGCAGCTATCGGCGGCCAGATCATTGCGCGGACAACCGTCAAGGCGCTCAGAAAGAACGTACTGGCCAAGTGCTACGGTGGCGACGTCAGCCGTAAGAAGAAGCTGCTGGAGAAGCAGAAGGCCGGTAAGAAACGCATGAAACAGGTGGGTAACGTGGAAATTCCACAGGAAGCCTTCCTCGCCGTGCTCAGGTTGGATAGCTAGGTCCTATGTCGCTAAATTTCCCGCTGTTGCTAGTCATCGCCGTCTTCGTCTGCGGCCTGCTGGGCTTGATCGACCTGCTGTTCCTGGCCCCGCGCCGGCGTGCGGCAATCGCCAACTACCAGGGCAGCGTCAGCCAGCCCGAGATGGCGGTGGTCGAGCGCCTGGGCAAGGAGCCGTTGCTGGTCGAGTACGGCAAGTCGTTCTTCCCGGTGCTGTTCATCGTGCTGGTGCTGCGTTCGTTCCTGGTCGAGCCGTTCCAGATCCCTTCGGGGTCGATGAAACCGACCCTGGAAGTGGGCGACTTCATCCTGGTGAACAAGTTCTCGTACGGCATTCGCCTGCCGGTGATCGACAAGAAGGTCATCGAGGTGGGTGACCCGCAACGCGGTGATGTGATGGTGTTCCGCTACCCTAGCGACCCGAACGTCAACTACATCAAGCGTGTGGTCGGCCTGCCGGGCGACCAGGTGCGCTACACCAGCGACAAGCGGTTGTTCGTCAACGGCCAGCCGATTGCCGAACAACTGGTGGGCACCGAGCCGGGCACTTTGGGCAGCGCCGAGCTGTACAAGGAAAAGCTCGGCGAGGCCGAACACCTGATTCGCAAGGAAATGAGCCGTTATCGCATGCCGCCGGACCAGCAATGGACCGTGCCGGCAGGCCATTACTTCATGATGGGCGACAACCGCGACAACTCCAACGACAGCCGTTACTGGGATGACCCGAACATCCCGAAGGAACTGCACGGCATGGTTCCCGACCGGAACATCGTCGGCAAGGCCTTCGCGGTGTGGATGAGCTGGCCAGAGCCCAAGCTCAGCCACCTGCCCAACCTGTCGCGGGTCGGTCTGATCCATTGATACCCATCGGCGCTGGCCTGCAGGCAGCGCCGAATGCATTTCTGACATAGGCTGTGTTCTCAGGGATCGGGAGATTCGTCGCACATCGCGGCGGGCCACAGCCAAACAGTCTTTCAGGATGTTGATTTGAACAACGCGTTGAACAACGAACGGGTGGCTGCATGAGTGCTCCCCTTGCCCGTCTGGAGCGAAAGCTCGGTTATACCTTCAAGAACCAGGACCAGATGCTCCTGGCACTGACCCATCGCAGCTACGCCGGGCGCAACAATGAGCGCCTGGAGTTTCTCGGTGACGCCATTCTCAACTTCGTCGCCGGCGAAGCGCTGTTCGAGCGCTTCCCGCAGGCCCGCGAAGGCCAGCTGTCGCGCCTGCGCGCGCGGCTGGTCAAGGGTGAGACCCTGGCCCGCCTGGCCCGTGGTTTCGACCTGGGCGATCACCTGCGCCTGGGCTCGGGTGAGCTCAAGAGCGGTGGTTTCCGCCGCGAGTCGATCCTGGCCGACGCCCTGGAGGCGCTGATTGGCGCCATCTACCTGGACGCCGACATGGAAACGGCCCGGGAGCGCGTGCTGGCCTGGCTGGCCGATGAATTCGAAGGCCTGACCCTGGTCGATACCAACAAGGACCCGAAAACCCGCCTGCAGGAGTTCCTGCAGTCGCGCAGCTGTGAGCTGCCGCGTTACGAAGTGGTGGATATCCAGGGCGAACCGCATTGCCGGACCTTCTTCGTCGAATGCGAAGTGGTGCTGCTGAACAACAAGAGCCGTGGCCAGGGCGTTAGCCGGCGTATCGCCGAGCAAGTCGCCGCCGCGTCTGCACTGATCGCCCTGGGCGTGGAGAATGGCAATGACTGATAGCAACCCGACCCGCTGCGGCTATGTGGCCATTGTCGGCCGCCCGAACGTGGGCAAGTCGACCCTGCTCAACCACATCCTCGGCCAGAAGCTGGCGATCACCTCGCGCAAGCCGCAGACCACCCGCCACAACATGCTCGGCATCAAGACCGAGGGTGACGTGCAGGCGATCTACGTCGATACCCCCGGTATGCACAAGGCCAATGACAAGGCCTTGAACCGCTACATGAACCGCAATGCCTCGGCGGCCCTGAAGGACGTCGACGTGGTGATCTTCGTGGTCGACCGCACCAAATGGACCGACGAGGACCAACTGGTGCTGGAGCGCGTGCAGTACGTGACGGGCCCACTGATCATCGCGGTCAACAAGACCGACCGCATGGAAGAGAAGGCCGAACTGATCCCGCACCTGCAATGGCTCCAGGAGCAGTTGCCGAACGCCGAAGTGATGCCTATCTCCGCGCAGCAGGGGCACAACCTGCAGGCGCTGGAAGCACAGATCGCCAAGCACCTGCCCGAGAACGAACACTTCTTCCCCGAAGATCAGATCACCGACCGCAGCAGCCGCTTCCTGGCCGCCGAACTGGTGCGCGAAAAGATCATGCGCCAGCTGGGTGCGGAATTGCCGTACCAGATCACCGTGGAAATTGAAGAATTCAAGCAGCAGGGCCACGTGCTGCACATCCACGCGCTGATCCTGGTCGAGCGCGATGGCCAGAAGAAGATCATCATTGGCGACAAGGGCGAGCGCATCAAGCGCATCGGCTCCGAGGCGCGCAAGGACATGGAGGTGCTGTTCGACTCCAAGGTCATGCTCAACCTGTGGGTCAAGGTGAAAGGCGGCTGGTCCGATGACGAGCGCGCCCTGCGCTCGCTGGGCTACGGCGACCTGTAAATTCGCCTGACGGCTCAGGTTACTCTGTGGGAGCGGGTTTACCCGCGAATGCGTCAGTGGGTTCACCATCGCATTCGCGGGTAAACCCGCTCCCACAGTTGTCTGGGGCATTTAGAGAACGTTTATGGAACAACCTGTCGGCCAGCCAGCCTACGTGCTGCACAGCCGTGCCTACAAGGAAACCAGCGCGCTGGTGGACTTCTTCACCCCGCAGGGCCGCATGCGTGCCGTGCTGCGCCGTGCGCGTGGCAAGGGTGGCAGCCTGGTGCGGCCGTTCGTGCCGCTGGAACTGGAGCTGCGCGGGCGTGGCGAGCTGAAGAATGTCGGGCGCATGGACAGCGCTGGCATCGCCGCCTGGCTGCATGGCGATGCCCTGTTCAGCGGGTTGTACCTCAACGAACTGCTCATGCGCCTGCTGCCCGCCGAAGCGCCTTTCCCGGCGCTGTTCGAGCACTACACCCTGACCTTGCAGGCCTTGGCCGCCGGTCGCCCGCTGGAGCCGCTGCTGCGCTCCTTTGAATGGCGGCTGCTGGACGAACTCGGTTATGCGTTTTCGTTGCACCACGACGTCAATGACCAGCCGATCGCGGGTGAAGGCCTGTACCGCTTGCGTGTGGATGCCGGCCTGGAGCGGGTCGAGCTGGTGCAACCCGGGCTGTTCCGCGGCACCGAACTGCTGGCCCTGGCCGAAGCCGACTGGGATGCCCCAGGTGCCTTGCTCGCCGCCAAGCGCCTGATGCGCCAGGCACTGGCGGTTCACCTGGGGGCAAAACCACTGGTCAGCCGCGAACTGTTTCGCAAGCGCTGATCACGACGTATGCTGTGGGGCTCAATCTTCAGGAGAGCCTTTCGTGACTCACAGCAACCGCATGCTTCTCGGCGTAAACATCGACCACGTGGCGACCCTGCGCCAGGCCCGGGGCACGCGTTACCCCGATCCGGTCAAGGCTGCCCTGGATGCCGAGGAAGCGGGCGCCGATGGCATCACCGTGCATCTGCGTGAAGACCGCCGGCACATCCAGGAGCGTGATGTGGTGCTGCTGAAGGACGTGCTGCAGACGCGCATGAACTTCGAGATGGGCGTCACCGAAGAGATGATGGTCTTTGCCGAGAAGATCCGCCCGGCGCACATTTGCCTGGTACCCGAAACCCGTCAGGAACTGACCACCGAAGGCGGCCTTGACGTGGCGGGCCAGGAGGCACGAATCAAGGCTGCGGTTGAGCGGCTGTCGCGTACCGGTGCCGAAGTGTCGCTGTTCATCGATGCCGACGAGCGGCAGATCGAGGCGTCGCGTCGCGTTGGTGCGCCTGCCATCGAACTGCACACAGGGCGTTACGCCGATGCCGAAACCCCGACCGAAGTGGCCGAGGAACTCAAGCGTATCGTCGATGGCGTGGCGTTTGGCGTGGGGCAGGGGCTGATCGTCAACGCCGGCCACGGGCTGCACTACCACAACGTGGAGGCGGTGGCGGCGATCAAGGGCATCAATGAGCTGAACATCGGTCATGCGCTGGTGGCGCATGCGCTGTTCGTCGGCTTCAAGGCTGCTGTGGCCGAGATGAAGGCGCTGATCGTGGCGGCTTCGCGCTAATCGTTGGTCGCCTGTACCGGCCTATTCGCGGGTAAACCCGCTCCCACAGGTACCCCACAGGCCTTGAGGCTTGTGCAATTTCTGTGGGAGCGGGTTTACCCGCGAAGAGGCCGGCACAAGCGATGTATTACTCGGCAGGAAACACAAGGGTAAACCGGGTAGGCCCCAAGGGCCTGCTGCTGACCTCGACCCGCCCGCCATGCAACTGCATGATCGATTTCACGATCGCCAGCCCCAACCCGGTCCCTCCCTCCAGCCGCGAGCGCCCCGAGCCCACCCGGTAAAATCGCTCGAACAAGCGCGACTGGTGTTCTTCAGCAATACCAGGCCCCTGGTTTTCCACCGAAAGCCGAACTTCGCTGCTCACGCGCTCGATACGTAGTTCCACAGGCTTGCCATCCGGGCAGTGCCGAATGGCATTGCTCAACAGGTTCGACAGTGCCCGCTGAAACATCAGCCGATCACCCTGCGCCGTCCCCCAGCCTTGCACACGCAACTCAACCCCTTTCAGCTCGGCACTGAACGCAAACAGCTCGACAACCCGCGCCGTCTCGTCGGCCAATGCCATGGGCTTGAGCGCGACCTGGGCCTGGGGTTGGCTGACCTGGGCGAGAAACAGCATGTCATTGATGATGCGGTTGAGCCGAGTCAGTTCTTCGATGCTGTCTTCCAGCACTCCGCGGTAATTCGCGTTGTCCCGTTCGCGGGCCAGCGTCACTTGCGCCTTGCCCATCAGGTTGCTCAACGGTGTGCGCAGTTCATGGGCCAGATCATCGGAAAACTGCGACAGCTGGCTGACGCCCTGATCGAGGCGGTCGAGCATCACGTTGATGCTGCTGGCCAGCTCTGCCAGTTCCAGCGGCAGGCCGGTAGCGGGAAGGCGATGTTGCAGGTCCTGGGCCGACACCCGCCCGGCGATGCGCCGGAAGTGCCGCAGTGGCCTCAGGCCGCGCTGCATCAGCCACCAGGCACCGGCCCCGATCAGCAACAGCAGCAACGGCAGCGCGAGCAAGGTGGAGTGCAGGTAGGCCTGCAGCAGGGCGTTGTCGTCGGCGCGGTTGAGCGACATCATCACCTTGACCGGGGTGTCGTCGCGCAGGCGCATCAGCTGGGTCACGGTGAGTATCTGGTTGCCATTGCTGTCGCGCCACGCATGAAAGGCCAGACGGGCATCGGTGCGCAGATCGCCTACCTGTGATTCCAGCGCTGGCCCCAGGCTGAGCAGGTGCGGATGGCGGCCTTCGAGGGCCAGCACGCTGAGGCTGAGGTTGTCATGCCCCATCACCAGGTCGAGCAAGGGATGGGCGCGGCTGCCCAGGTCTTCGCTACGCAGGTCGACGCGCAGGTTGTGCTCGACCTGCAGCATCTTGCGCGCCAGGTCCTTGCGTGCGCGGCTGTCCAGTTCGTGATCGAGGGCGAACACGGCCAGGCAGGCCAGCAGCAGTACCAGTGCGGCGCCCATCAGCGTCACGCTCAGGCCCAGTCGCAGTGACAGGCTGGCGTTTTTCAAAAGCGTGCCTCGAGCACGTAGCCGACGCCACGCAGGGTATGGATCAGCTTGTTGTCGAACGGGTCGTCGATCTTGGCCCGCAGGCGCCGGATCGAAACCTCGACCACATTGGTGTCGCAGTCGAAATTCATGTCCCACACCAGCGAGATGATCTGGGTGCGCGACAGCACCTCGCCGGTCTGACGCATCAGCAGGTGCAGCAGGGCGAATTCCTTGGCGGTCAGGTCGATACGCTGCCCGGCGCGGTAGGCACGGTGGCGGCCGGGGTCCAGCTCCAGATCTGCAACGCGCAGGGTGCTGGGCTGCAGTTGCTGGTCGTTGCGGCGCAGCAGGCTGCGGATACGGGCGAGCAGTTCCGGAAACTCGAAGGGCTTGAGCAGGTAATCGTCGGCACCCAGGTCCAGGCCCTTGACCCGGTCGGCCAGGCGGCCATGGGCGGTCAGCATCATGATGCGCGTGGCCGATTCGGCGCGCAGCCGCTGCAGCACGGTCCAGCCATCGAGCTCGGGCAGGTTGACGTCGAGGATGACCAGGTCGTAGGGCTGCTGGCGGGCCAGGTGCAGGCCATCGGTGCCGGTGTGGGCGCAGTCGACCACGTAGCCGTTCTCGCGCAGGCCCTGCTGCAGGTAGTCGGCGGTGCGCAGTTCGTCCTCGATGATCAGTAGACGCATGGATGGGCTCGGTGTGATGAAAGGGGGCGATTCTCGACCCTGTAGTGGCATCAGGGTCAAGGCGCAGGATGGTACGGCATGCGAAAAGGCGCGCGGCGCAGATAACGGATTTGTAATCCTGCTGTTATCTGGCTGTCTGTTGTGGCCCTTTCGCGGGTAAACCCGCTCCCACAGGATTTTCACAGACGCTGAAATCCCTGCAGTTCCTGTGGGAGCGGGTTTACCCGCGAAGGGGCCAGCACAGACAACACAGGGCCACATTGCAAGACTGTAATCCCCGCCTCACCTTGCCGTTAGCTGGCCCTCGCTAGGATGGCCCTGTCTGATCGGTTATCACGAGGCAACCACGATGAACCTGACCAAATTCCTGCTGTTGGCCACCCTTGCCCTGGGCAGCGCCAGTGTTCACGCCGAGGGCGGTGCGGAACGTTCGAAACAATTCTGGCAAGCGTTCCGCGAAGACCAGCAGCGCCTGTACGACGACAAGCAACAGGCCGTCGCAGAGCGTGAGCGCAAGGCACAGGAGAAGGCCCGCGAGTTGGCCAAGGATTGAGGTAACACCACCTGCGCCGCGACAGCTCCTCGGCGCAGGTATATTCAGGCGCCCAACCGGGCGCCTTTTTCATTTGCGTGCCAGCAGGGTGGCGCGGCGTGGAGCCGGCAGGCCTTCGATGGTCTTGCTGTGGTCGTTCGGGTCAAGGAAATCGCCCAACGACTGGTAGCGCATCCACTCGGTGCTGCGCTGTTCCTCGACGCTGGTCACGCTCACGTCGACGCATCGCACATCGCTGAAACCGGCGCGGCGCAACCAGCGCTCCAAGGCCGGTACCGACGGCAGGTACCAGACGTTGCGCATCTGTGCATAGCGGTCCTCAGGTACCAGTACCTGGTTTTCGTCACCCTCGATCACCAGGGTTTCCAGCACCAGTTCCCCGCCTTTTACCAGGCAGTCCTTCAGCGCCAGCAGGTGCTCGATGGGCGAGCGACGGTGATAGAACACCCCCATGGAAAATACCGTGTCGAAACCTTCAAGGTTGGCCGGCAGGTCTTCCAGGGCGAACGGCAGGTGCCAGGCGGGCAGCTCTGGCAGGTATTGCTGGACGGCCTGGAACTGGCAGAAGAACAGCCAGTTGGGATCGACGCCAATCACCATGTCGGCACCGGCACCGAGCATGCGCCACTGGTAGTAGCCGTTGCCGCAGCCCACGTCGAGCACGCGCTTGCCCTTGAGGTCCAGGTGCGGTCCAACCCGCGACCATTTCCAGTCCGAACGCCATTCAGTGTCCACATGCACGCCGAACAGGTCGAAGGGGCCTTTGCGCCAAGGCGACAGGCCCATCAGTGCCTGATGCATCTGCGCGCGGGTCGCGTCGTCGCAATCGCAGTCCAGGCGCAGCCCGTTGACCAGGTCGACTTCGCTCGGCTGTAGGGCGGGCAGGGCCTCCAGCGCACCGCGCCAGCGGTCGAGGTCACCGTGACCCTTCTCCAGCTTGGCTTCCAGTTGCGCTTGCAGGCCTTGCGACCAGGAAGCCAGGGGCGTGCCCGCCAGGCGACGGACGAGGGGGGACAGATCGATCATGGCAGGGCAATCAACGAGGCGAAGTTAAGGCATTGGAACCAGGGCACCACCTTCGAGAAACCGGCTGCACGCAGGCGTGCCTGGTGGGCTTCGAGGGTGTCGGGTTTCATCACGTTCTCGATGGCGCTGCGCTTCTGGGCAATTTCCAGTTCGCTGTAGCCATTGGCACGTTTGAAGTCCAGGTGCAGTTCATTGAGCAGGTCCTGCTGTTCCGCATCGGCGAAGCGCAGTTTTTCCGAGAGGATCAGCGCACCACCGGGCAAAAGCGCCTGGCGGATGCGGCCAAGCAGTTCCAGACGCTGGTCGGGGGCGACGAATTGCAGGGTGAAGTTCATCGCCACCACCGAGGCGGGCTCGAATGGCAGGGCCAGGATGTCGGCTTCCAGCACCTGCACTGGCAGCAGTTCCTGGAACATCGAGTCCTGGGCAGTGAGGTACTGGCGGCAACGCTCGACCATCGCCGCGGAGTTGTCCACGGCAATCACCCGGCAGCCATCACTGCGCACATGGCGGCGCAGCGACTGGGTAACGGCACCCAACGAGGCACCGAGGTCGTACAACGCGGTGTGCGGCTGGGCGAAGCGCGCGGCCAGCACGCCGAGGTTCTCGACGATGGTCGGGTAGCCTGGCACCGAGCGCTTGATCATGTCCGGGAACACGCGCACCACATCCTCGTTGAAGACGAAGTCGGGCACTTGCTCCAGGGGCTGGGCGAAAAGGCGGTCGGGTTGTTTGCTCACGGGAGGGCTCGATACAGGGTGAAACGGAGGCGCATTTTAGCCAAAGGCCGCGATTCTTGCCATGGCAGCGCTTCAGGGGCGGGGCGCCGAGGGGCCTCTGCCCCTAACAAGTGGCCGTTCAGGTTGCCCGGGACGGAGCTGCGGCCTTTAGCGGACGATGATCTTGCAGTCGAAGGTTTGTACGGGCGCAATATCTGCGGCCCACGGCTGCTGGTACACAAGCACCAACTGGCCATCGCCGGTACCACTGGCCTGGTAGCGCCAGGTGGAGACACCGGCATTGCCGACCAGGTCTTCCTCCTCGGGAGCGCTGTACACCTCCGGGCCAAGGCTGCGCAGTACATTGGCGGCGGGGTTTTCGACGCGCCAGCGATAGCCGGTGGATGGGTTGCTGGGCAGGGTCAGTGTCAGCACCTGGCCAACCTGCAGGCGTGTCGGGCATTCGCTTTCTGCGTCCAGTTCGACGGGTTGCGTAGGCTGTTGAGCGCAGGCGGAAATCAGGGCGAAGCTCAGGGGAACGAGCAGACGAGGGGCGGTCATGTTGGCTCCGGAGGCTGGCGATGGCCTGAGGATAACCGATGATCGAGGAAATTTGTGTTGCCTGTGCCGGCCCTTTCGCGGGTAAACCCGCTCCCACAGTGATCTCACTGGGCTCAAGCCCTGCGCTATCCCTGTGGGAGCGGGTTTACCCGCGAAGGGGCCGGTGCTGGCTAGAACAGGACTTTGGCCACGTCGGCGAAGCGCTTGGCGAAATGCACGGTCAGGCCTTCGCGCAGGTAGTCCGGCAGTTCCTCATAGTCCCCACGGTTAGGCTCCGGCAAGATCAGCTCGAAGATCTTCTGCCGCCGTGCTGCAATCACCTTCTCGCGCACACCGCCAATCGGCAGGACCTGCCCGGTCAGGGTCAGCTCGCCAGTCATGGCCACCCCTTTTTTCGGCGCCTGGTCACGGGCCAGCGATAGCAGGGCGCTGGCCATGGTGATACCGGCACTCGGGCCGTCCTTGGGCGTGGCGCCTTCGGGCACGTGCAGGTGAATGAACGCTTCGTTGAAGAAACCAGGGTCACCACCAAACTGCTTGAGGTTGGAGCTGACGTAGCTATAGGCGATTTCGGCCGACTCTTTCATCACCTCACCCAGCTTGCCGGTCAGCTTGAAGCCGCGGTTGAGGCTGTGGATGCGGGTGGCTTCGATCGGCAGCGTCGCGCCGCCCATGCTGGTCCAGGCCAGGCCGGTGATCACACCTTTGCCGGCCAGCACCTGCTCGCTGCGGAACACGGGCATGCCGAGCGCAGTTTCCAGGTCTTTGGTGCCGATCTTCAGCTTGGCTTCGGGGTTGTCCAGCAACTTGACCACTGCCTTGCGCACCAGCTTGCCCAGTTGTTTCTCCAATTGGCGTACCCCGGCTTCGCGGGCATAGCCTTCGATCACCGCGCGCAGGGCGCTGTCGCTGATGCCGAGGCTGGTCTTGGCCACGCCAGCCTTTTCCAGCTGTTTTGGCCACAGGTGGCGCTTGGCGATGGCCAGTTTCTCTTCGGTGATATAGCCGGACAGGCGGATCACTTCCATGCGGTCGAGCAACGGCCCGGGGATCGAGTCCAGGGTGTTGGCGGTGCACACGAACAGCACCTTGGACAGGTCCAGGCGCAGGTCGAGGTAGTGGTCGAGGAAGTCGACGTTCTGCTCCGGGTCCAGGGTTTCCAGCAGCGCTGAAGCCGGGTCGCCCTGATAGCTCTGGCCCATCTTGTCGATCTCGTCGAGCATGATCACCGGGTTCATCACTTCGACGTCCTTCAGGGCCTGCACCAGCTTGCCGGGCTGGGCGCCGATGTAGGTGCGGCGATGGCCCTTGATCTCGGCCTCGTCACGCATGCCGCCGACACTGAAACGGTAGAACGGCCGGCCGAGCGATTCGGCGATGGATTTGCCGATGCTGGTCTTGCCTACCCCGGGCGGGCCCACCAGCAGCACGATCGAGCCGCTGATCTCGCCTTTCCAGGCGCCCACGGCAAGGAACTCGAGAATGCGCTCCTTGATGTCATCGAGGCCGGCGTGGTGCTGGTCGAGGACCTTGCGCGCGTGGTTGAGGTCGAGCTTGTCCTTGCCGTACACACCCCAGGGCAGGGCGGTTGCCCAGTCCAGGTAGTTGCGGGTGACGGCGTATTCGGGCGAGCCGGTTTCGAGGATGGCCAGCTTGCCCATCTCTTCGTCGATGCGCTTGCGCGCCTGGTCCGGCAGGGTCTTGCCCTCGAGGCGCTGCTCGAACTGCTCCAGGTCGGCGCTGCGGTCGTCCTTGGTCAGGCCCAGCTCCTGCTGTATGACCTTGAGCTGTTCCTTGAGGAAGAACTCGCGCTGGTGCTCGCCGATCTGCCGGTTGACTTCGGCCGAGATCTCGTTCTGCAGGCGCGCGACCTCGACTTCCTTGCGCAGCATCGGCAGGACCTTTTCCATGCGCTTGAGCATGGGGACGCAGTCGAGCACTTCCTGCAACTGGTTGCCGGTGGCCGAGGTGAGGGCGGCGGCGAAGTCGGTGAGCGGCGAGGGGTCGTTGGGGCTGAAGCGGTTGAGGTAGTTTTTCAGCTCTTCGCTGTACAGCGGGTTGAGTGGCAGCAGTTCCTTGATCGCGTTGATCAGCGCCATGCCATAGGCCTTGACCTCGTCGGTCGGCTCGGCGGGCTGGCGCGGGTATTCGACTTCTACAAGGTACGGCGGGCGGTGGTGCTTGAGCCAGGTACGGATGCGCACCCGGGTCAGGCCCTGGGCGACGAACTGCAGCTTGCCGTTTTCGCGGCTGGCGTGGTGCACCTTTACCAGCGTGCCGTACTGCGGCAGCGCCGAGGTATCGAAGTGGCGGTGGTCTTCTGGCGGGGTATCCATGAAGAACAGGGCCAGGCTGTGGTCCGGCGACTTGGCTACCAAGTCCAGGGTTTCTGCCCAAGGGTCTTCATTGACGATGACCGGCAGCACCTGGGCCGGGAAGAACGGACGGTTGTGGATCGGGATCACGTAGACCTTGTCCGGCAGCTGCTGGCCGGGCAGGGCGAGGGCGTGGCCGGTTTCGGCCTGGGGTGTGGTGTGTTCGACTTCGCTGTGTTCGTCGGGATGTTCCGGGAAATCCTGCTGGTCGCTCATGGGGCACCTGCGTGAATGACTATGGTGCTTAGATGGGGCGCGGGGGGATGGGTTTCAATGGTAGTTGAAGGGTGCAGAGAGGAGTGATGCCTGTACCGGCCTCTTCGCGGGTAAACCCGCTCCTACAGGTACGGCGCCGAACTTGGGGGCAGCGCCGTACCTGTGGGAGCGGGTTTACCCGCGAATGCGGCAGCAGGTTCACTGCCGCATCTCTGGATTACTCAGCCAGTTTGTAAGCGATGATGTAGTCGCCCATCCTGGTGCCCAGCGAGCCATGCCCGCCGGCAGTCACCAGCACGTACTGCTTGCCATCCTTGCCGGTGTAGGTCATCGGCGTGGCCTGGCCACCCGCGGGCAGGCGGGCTTTCCACAGTTCCTTGCCGTTGTTCACGTCATAGGCGCGCAGGTACTGGTCCAGGGTACCGCTGAGGAAGCCGACGCCACCAGCGGTGACGATCGAACCGCCCATGCTCGGCACGCCAACCGGCAGGCCGATCGGCACCGGGGTGCTGTCGCGGGTGGTGCCGTTCTTGTGCTTCCACACTACCTTGTTGGTGAACAGGTCGATGGCGGCGACATAGCCCCAGGCCGGGGCCTGGCACGGTACGCCCAGGGGCGACATGAACGGGTGCATGGTCACTGCGTACGGTGCGCCGGTGTTCGGCTGCACGCCGCTGGTCTCGCTTTCGCGCTTGCTGCCCTCGGCCACCTGCTCACGCGGGATCATCTTCGACACGAAGGCCATGTAGTTGGGCGAGGTGAACAGCAGTTGGCGCACCGGGTCGACCGACACGCTCCCCCAGTTGAACACACCGACGTTGCCCGGGTAGACCAGCGAGCCTTGCTCGGACGGTGGAGTGTATTGGCCTTCGTAACGCAGTTCGCGGAACTGGATGCGGCACAGCATCTGGTCGAACGGCGTGGCGCCCCACATGGCCTGTTCGGTCAGCTCAGGGCCGAGCAGGTTGAGGTCGGAGCGGGCCTGGGTCGGCGAGGTGTGGTCGCCCTTCACCGCACCTTGAGGGGTGGGGATCTCGCGGATCGGCACGATCGGCGTACCGTCGCGACGGTCGAGCACGTACAGGCTGCCTTGCTTGGTCGGCACGATGATTGCCGGCTTCACGCCATCGTCGGTCTTCAGGTGGACCAGGGTCGGCTGGCTGCCGACGTCCATGTCCCACAGGTCGTGGTGGGTGAACTGATAGTTCCAGCGAGCCTTGCCGGTGGCCAGGTCGAGTGCGACCACGCCGGCGCTGTACTTCTCGGCGCCCGGGGTGCGGTCGGCGCCCCACTGGTCCGGGGTCTGGTTGCCCAGTGGCAGGTAGATCATGCCGAGGTCTTCGTCGACGCTGGCGATCGACCACATGTTGGCCGAGTTGCGGCTGTACATCTTGCCGGGGGCCAGTGGCTGGGTGTCGTCCGGGTTGTTGCTGTCCCAGTTCCACACCAGGTGACCATCGTGTACATCGTAGGCGCGGATCACGCCGGATGGCTCGTTGGTCGACTCGTTGTCAGTGACATGGCCACCGATGATTACCAGATCGCGGGTGATCGCGGCAGGCGAGGTGGAGTAGTAGCCGCCAGCGGTGAACGGGCCGATGCCGGTGGTGAGGTCGATCACGCCCTGGTTGGCGAAGCCTTCGCAGACCTTGCCGTTGTCGGCATTGATGGCGATCAGGCGGGCGTCCGCAGTCGGCAGGTAGAGGCGGCGAGGGCAGGCCTGGGCCACGGCTTGGCCGGCGTCGGTAATTTTCGGTGCCGGGCTGCCGTCGCGGCTGACGTAACGGTTTTCGTCATAGTACGAAACGCCACGGCAGGTCATGTGGGCAAAGCCTTTGAAGGTGCCGACGGGGCTCTTGACCTGTGGATCAAAGCGCCAGATTTCCGCGCCGGTGTCCGGGTCCAGGGCCAGCAAGCGGCTATGCGCGGTGCAGGCATAGAGCATGCCGTTGACCTTCAGTGGGGTGTTCTGGTTGGTCAGCTCCACAGGGTCGTTTTCGGTCGGCAGGTCACCGGTGCGGATGCGCCAGGCCTCTTCCAGGCGGTAAGCGTTCTGCGGGGTGATCTGGCGCAGTGGCGAATAGCGGTCGCCGTGCTCGGTGCGGCCGTAGGCCTGCCATTCACCGTCGGGCATGGCCGGGGCGGCGCTGGCCATTTCGCTGCTGTCGCGGCCCAGTTCGCCAAACACTTCACCGGGGTGGGTGAACTGGCTGCCCAGGGCACAAGCGCCAGATGCTACCACTGCAACGCCGAGCAGCGCAGTGTTGGCCTTGCTGGCCGGGCCGACCAGCGGACGACGCGCCCAAGGCAGCAGCAGGACCACGCCGATGGCAAACCAGATGGCCAGGCGTGGCACCAGTTGCCACCAGTCCAGGCCCACTTCGAACAGGGCCCATGCGGTGCTGCCCAGCAGTACCAGGCCGTACAGCCCCAGGGCGATGCGGCGTTGGGCCAGCAGCAGGATACCCGACAGGGCAAAGCCGATTCCGGCGATCAGGTAGTAAAGCGATCCGCCCAGCTGGCTCAGCTTGATGCCGCCAGCCAGCAGGGCCAGGCCCATCAGCAACAGCAGCGCGCCGATCAGGCGCGGTAGCCAGCGGCTTCCATTGTTGGCACCTTCAGTGCTCATCGTAGGTTCTCCGTCAGGTCAAGAAAGGGGTTAGAAACTGCTCTGGATCTTCAGGCCGCCGATCAGGGCGCCATCGACTTGCGACACCCCGCCCGGGTGGCGGATGTACTGCAGGTTGGGGCGTACCGTGAGCCAGTCGGCCAAGTGGATGCCGTAATACAGCTCGGCGCTGTACTCAGTGTCCTGTACCGGCAGGAAACCGGGGTTGTCATAGTCGTCGATGCCGGCGGCCTGGTTGACCAGACGCGCGTTCTTGCGATAGGCAGGGTTGACGTGCACGCGGGCGAGGGCGAAACCGATGTCGTCCTTGGCGCGGGCGTCGAATGGCCCTTTGTATACCAGTCCTGCCTGAACATAGTTGTCGATGGCATTGGTCTTCTTGTCGTGCACCGTGGCGTTGGCGAACAGGCTCAGGCCACGCGACTGGTCGGACGCCAGCGAAGTCACCTGCTGCTGGGCGCCGAGCCACAAGCCGTGCTTGCTCGAACTGCTGCGGTAGGCGGCGCCGCTGAGGGCTGCCGGCTGGCCATTGCTGTCCTTGAGAACATCCTGTGCCTTGGCATTACTGTAGTAGTAGCCGGCGCGATATTCCCCTTTCAGGCCATTGACCTGCGGGCTCCATACCAGTTCGATCGGCATTACCGCGCCTTGGGTGCCGCTGCCGCTGAGCTTGAAGCCGTTGCCCGACTCCAGGTTGGAGGGGTTCTGCTCGTACACGCCGACCTGGGCGTAGAGCGCATCGCTGAGGTTGTAGCGGACGCGCAGGGCCCACTGGCTGACCGGCCAGTTGTACCAGATGCCACCTACCCAGTTGCCTACCTGCGAGCCGCAGAAGGCCAGGTTCTGGAAGTCGCAGGGGAAGCTGTTGAAGTCTTCGCCTTCGCCGAAACGGCCGAATTTCACATCCAGTGCGCCATCGAAGTACTTCTGCTTGATCCACATCTGCGTCAGCCGCCAGGTTTCGCCACGGCCCCAGACCTCCTGGGCCGAGGTGAAGCCGCCGACACGCGGGTCGTTGATACGGTCGTTGCTGATGTTGTCGCCGTGTCGCTCGGTAATGGTCAGCTGGAATTCGGTGTCGTTCCAGCCGAGGATCTTCTCCAGGTCCAGGTGGCTGCCGAAGGTGAACTGGTCGCTGTAGCGCGCGGTGCGGTCGTGATCGTAGCCACCGTGCAGGTTGCTGCCCATCTCGCCGGTGTAGCCGAGGGTGAAGTCGTAGCCTTTTTCCAGCAGTTCGCTGCGGGTGCCACCCCAGTCGCCGAGCATCCATGGCGAATCGCTGGCGAACATCTCGCTGGCGCTGCTGGGAGCCGCCAGGGCGCTGAGGGCAAGGCCGATGTAACAGGTTTTGGGCAGTTGGAGCATGAGATAGCGCTATCTTTTGATTATTGAATAAACGGCAGGCGCATCGAAGGGCGGGCCCCTCAATGAATATGGCGACAAGATGGTTTCGATGAAGCGATTCAGCTTGCGGCGGGGAGGATATAGGGGAAGTTGTAAGAAAAAAAGACAAATTGTCGCAGTGAATTGTTGCTGATATGGCAACAGTCCAGAGCTTGCGAGCTCTTTGTGGGAGCGGGCGCGCCCGCGAACACCGGCGGAGCCGGTCATCCACCGCGTCGGTTTCTTCGCGGGCATGCCCGCTCCCACAGATACTGATTTGCAATCAGAAGATGGTACGCAGACCCACTTCCACACTACGCCCCGGCGCCGGGGCGATGTCGCGCAGGATCGAACTGGCATAGCGCACGGTCTGGTCCGTCAGGTTTTCGCCGCGCACAAACGCCATCCACTGGCTCTGGCCAACTTCGAAGCGGTAACCAACGCTGGCCCCTAGCGTGGTATAGCCATCAGTGCTGGTTTCGTTGGCCGGTTTGCGATGCTGAGACGCAGCGTGTTGCACGTCGACCCGCGCCTGCCAGCGGTCCAGCTCCCAGACCAGGCCGCTGTTCAGGCGCAGCGGGGCGATGCGGGGCAGCGGCTCGCCACTGTCCAGGTTCTTGGCCCGGGTGTAGTCACCAGACACTTCCAACGCGAAGCTGCCGTAACGGTTCTCGGCCAGCTGCCAGCGATCCTGGGCCTCGATGCCATAGAATCGCGCCCGCACGCCCTGATACTGGTACTCCGGGAAACCGCCGTGGTCATGATCGTGATCATGGTCGTGGTCATCCTCATCATGATCGTGGTCATGCCCCTCGCGGTTGTTGCCGGTGCTGATCAGGCCGATGTAGTTGCGGAAGTGGCTGTAGAACACCCCGACACTGCCCTTGTGGGTGCCGTTGTCGAAACGCAGGGCCAGGTCGGCGGAAACGGCTTTTTCCTTGTTCAGGCTGGCATCGCCGACTTCAAAGGCTCCGGTGGCCACGTGGGCACCATTGGCATACAGCTCGTAGAAGGTCGGGGCGCGCTCGGTGTAGCCGAGGTTGGCGGCCAGCGACCAGACCGGGTCGAGCTGGTACACCGCCCCGGAAGACAGACTGAAGGCGTTGAAACTGCTGGCGCTGTCGGCGTCGGCGAAGTTCTCGTTGCCTTTGGCATCCGGATCGACCCGGGTGTGCTCCATGCGTGCACCCAGGCTCAGGTTGAGGCGCTCGGTGGCTTGCCACTGCTCCAGCATGAACAGCGCCAGGCTGTCGGTGTCGGTGTGCGGGACGAAGGCTTCCTCGCCCAACGCGGAGAATTCGTTGCGGCTGACCTGGGCACCGATCACGCCTTCTACCGGCCCGAGCGGTTGGTGGCGAGCTTCGATACGTGCTTCATAGCCCTTGTTCCTGAAGGTGGTGTGGACCTCGCCTTCTTCGACTTCACGATGCTCGTAGTCGGTGTAGCCGGCATCGACCTTGATCGAAGTGAGCGGGCCGTCCAGATCGCGCAGCTCGGAGGCGAAGGCGTAATGGTCCTGCTTCATGTCCAGGCGCACACCTGGCTCGGCCACCGAGCCATAGTTACTTTCGTAGCGGCTGTACGACAGGCCGGCGTAACCGTGGTCCCAATGGTAGGCGCCACCCAGGGCGCCACCGTCCTGGCGGCCATCGCTGTTTTCCAGGCGGTGCTTGCTGCCGGGTTCGTCGGCATCGCGCACCTTGGAACTGCGCGCGTAACCGGGGATGCGCAGGTCGTTGAACTGGCGGCTGTTGGCATCCAGGTGCAGGGCGAAGGCACCGTTGCCGGCTTCCAGCTTGCCAGCGCTGCTGCGGGTGGTATCGGCGCCGCCGTAGCGCAGTTCACCGGCACCGTGGATGCCCTCGATGGGGGCATCCGGGATGCGGTTGTCGAAGGTATTGACCACGCCGCCGATGGCGTTGCCGCCGTAGAGCAGGGCGGCTGGGCCACGGACGATCTCGACACGGTCGACGGTCACCGGGTCCAGCGGCACGGCGTGGTCGTAGGACAGTGATGAAGCGTCGAGGGCGCCGACGCCATTGCGCAGGATGCGAATGCGGTCGCCATCCAGGCCACGAATTACCGGGCGACTGGCGCCAGGGCCGAACCAGGTGGAGGCGACTCCGGGCTGCTTGTTCAGGGTTTCACCGAGGCTGCCGTGCTGCTGTTGCAGCAGGTTGTCGCCTTCGAGCACGGTGCTGGGGGCGGCCAGCTGGCTGTTACCCAAAGGGTTGGCGGTGATGACCTGGGGTTCGAGCTCCACCGCTTGGCTGGGTGGTGCGGCAAGCCAGAGCGCGACGGCGAGGGGAGAGAGGCGAAGCGGTGTGTACAGCATGGGGATGGGGCGTTCCTTGGCAGATGCTTTTTTATTGTTACAATATAACATCTCTATTTCAGCACAGAGGTTTTGCGCCTGGCCAGCGGTTTTTCTGTTGACTCACCTGATCCCACCCACCACTACACTCGTGTAAGGTGCGCATCTTTCCTACGGAGCACTGGCATGAGCACGGCCCAACACAACGCGCTGCACGGCAAGACCCTCGAACAGATCCTCACCGAGCTGGTGGCGCACTACCAATGGCAGGGCCTGGCTGAGCGCATCGATGTGCGCTGCTTCAAAAGCAACCCGACCATCAAGTCGAGCCTGACCTTCCTGCGCAAGACGCCGTGGGCACGGGAAAAGGTCGAGCAGCTGTACGTGAAGCTGCAGCGTCAGGCCTGACATGCCGAGTCGCCCCTGGCTGACCGGCATGGCCGTGCTGGGCTGGTTCGGCCTGACCGTGCAGGTGTATCTGGTGCTGCTGGCGCGCTGGCAGGAGCAGGCCAGCCTGGTGGGTGGCCTGATCAATGTGTTCGGGTATTTCACCGTGTTGACCAACACCTTGGTGGCAACGGTGCTCAGTTATGCGGCGTTTGGCCGGGAAGGCCGTGCCAAACGCTTTTTCCTGTCGCCTTCGGTGAGTTCCGCAGTGGCTGCCAGCATCGTGCTGGTGGCATTGGCCTACAGCGTGCTTTTGCGTCACTTGTGGCAACCGCAGGGCTGGCAATGGCTGGCGGACGAGTTGCTGCACGATGTGATGCCCGTGCTATATGCCTTGTACTGGTGGTGCGAGGTGCCCAAGGGCAGGTTGCGGCTATGGCATCTGCTGGTCTGGGCGGTTTACCCGGCGACGTATTTTGCCTACGCGCTTTGGCGTGGGAGCGAGATTGGCGTGTATGCCTACCCGTTCATCGACGTGGCGAGTCTGGGGTATGGGCAGGTAGTGCTCAATGCCGTGGGGGTGTTGGCGGGGTTCTGGGGTATTGGGCTGGTGTTGCTGGGGCTGGATCGGTGGCGGGGGCTGCACAGATTGGCTTGACCTGCACTGGCCCTATCGCCGGCTTGCCGGCGATAGGGCCAGTGCAGGCAATAAACAATCATTCGTCGTCCGCAGTCCCGTCGGCACGCCAGTAGGCCACAGCCTTGAGCGCATCCTCAGGCAAGCCTTTCTCCAGCAACAGTGCCTTGGCCTGCCGGCTCAGGGCTTTTTCCAGTGCCACCCAGCCGTACAACCGGCCCTGCGGCAAGGTCAGGTTCTTCACTAGTGCCAGCAAGTCCTCCTGTTGGCGACGTACCCAGATCACCTCAACCTGTGCCTTGCTCGGCAGTGGCTGGCGTTCCTGCTCGTCTTCGATCTGGATAACCGCCAGCACCTGACGGCCCGCAGGCAACTCCTCCAGGCGGCGGCCAATGGCCGGGATGGCAGTTTCGTCACCGATCAGCAGGTAGCTGTCGAAGATGTCCGGCACCACCATCGAAGCCCGCGGCCCGGCAATGTTCAGGGTTTGCCCGGGTGCGGCCTGGGCGGCCCAGGTGGATGCAGGGCCATCGCCGTGCAGCACGAAGTCGATGTCCAGTTCATTGGCCACCAGGTCGATGCGCCGTGGCGTGTATTCGCGCATGGTAGGCCGTGCGCCACCTTCTCGGCCCAGGTTGCGAGCCTCGATGGCTTGCTTTTGCTCCGGCGTTTCGGCGAACAGCAGCTTGATATGGTCGTCGCTGCCCACGCTGGTGAAACCTTGCAGCTCGGCACCCCCGAGAGTGATGCGGCGCATGCGCGGGGTCAGTTCGGTGACCCGCAGCACCTGCAGGCGGCGTTGGCGGATTTCGTGGTTGACGCGGTGAATGGTGTCACTCATGGGGTGTCTCCGGGACAGGTTCGGCCGGCCCGGAGGCGATGGCCTTGGCGGTGTGGTTGAGCAGGTCGCGGACCCGCTCGATTTCTTCCGGAGCCCAGCGGCCACTGTGCATGTGCAGTGCGTGGCGCAGGTTGCCGACCGCTTCATGAATCTCTGGTGGGCGGTCGTGGCCGCGCAGGGCGCGCTTGCTGACTTCGATGCGCATGCGCACGCCGTCCAGCGCGACGGCCTGTTCGGCCAGGGCGGTGCGGCCGGCTTCGGTGATGGCATAGAGGCGTTTGCTGCCCTGCACCTGGCCGCTGATCAGTTCGGCCTCCTCGAGGAAGTTGAGGGTGGGGTAGATCACCCCGGGGCTTGGGCTGTAGCTACCGTCGAACAGGTTTTCGATCTGGCGGATCAGGTCGTAGCCGTGGCCTGGCTGCTCGGCGAGCAGGGCCAGCATCAGCAGCTTGAGGTCGCCGGGAGCGAAGACGCGCGGGCCGCGTTCGCCACGACCTGGGCGCCGCTCGAAGGGGTCATGGGGGGTATGTTCGCGCATGGGGGCAGGGCTCCGTCGTTTGCGATATATCGTAAGATATTACTCAAGATATATCTAAAGACAAGCCCTCAATTGCAGATGATTATCATCTATTCGTTCGATGTGTCCCCTTGCGGTGTGGCTGTATGCACGGCAACCTGCGGCGGCTTGCACTCGTTCGGATTGCCCGGTTGCAGGTAAGGCATGAGAATCGGAGCCATGCCCTTGAGCACCTGCACCGGCAGCGCCGAGGTGAACTTGAAGGCCTCTGCCGAGCGCCCCGGCACGAATGCGGTCAAGGTGCCGAAATGGTTGTCGCCCAGGAAGAACACGAAGGTAGCGGTACGGTTCAGCGAGCGCGAGCCGATCAGTCGGCCGCCAGCACCAAAGCTTTCGATGCGGTTGTCACCGGTACCGGTCTTGCCGCCCATCACCAATGGCGTGCCGTCCTGCAGCTTGAAACTGCCGGAAATACGCCGCGCGGTGCCCGCATCCACCACCTGCGACATGGCGCCTTTGAGGGCGCGCGCCACTTCGACCGGCAGAATCCGCACACCCCGGTCCGGGTCGGTGACCAGCTTGGTCTCGTAAGGCGTGTTGGCAGCGAAGTGCAGGGTGTCGATCCGCAAGGTCGGCAGGCGCACACCGTCGTTCTGGATGATGCCGACCAGTTCGGAGAGGGCGGCGGGGCGATCGCCCGAGCTGCCGATGGCGGTGGCCAGCGAGGGTACCAGGTGGTCGAATGGATAGCCCACGCGCTTCCAGCGCTGGTGAATGGCGAGGAACGCTTCGATCTCGACCATGGTGCGAATGCGGCTGTCACGGGCGCCCTGATGGCGGCTCTTGAACAGCCAACCATATACCTCCTGGCGCTCGAAGCGGCTGGCATTGACCATTTCGGTCAAGGTCGAACCCGGGTTCTTCAGCAGGTAACCCAACAGCCACAAGTCCAGCGGGTGGACCTTGGCGATATAGCCCTGGTCGGGCAGGTCGTACTTGCCCGGGCCATAGGCGTCGTGCATCTCCGACAGGCGGCCATCGGTCAGTTTGCCCAGGACGATCTTGTCACCCTTGAGGTGGGCGCGGACGAAGGCGTTGAAGGTTTCCTGGCCAGCCTCGGGGAACAGGTAGCGGTGCACGGCCGCCAACCGTTGCGGGGTCACGCGCATGCTGTCGAGGAAGGTGTCCAGGCGCTGCTGCGAGGTCTTGCGCTGGTATTTCTTCCAGAAGCGCATCAGGTAGTTGGTGCCTTCTTTGTCGGCGAAACGGGCCAGGTATTCCTGGCGGCGCGGGTCGGAGTCGTCCTTGAGCAGCGGCACGCGGTTGTACGGTTGCTGGTAGGTCACGTAGCGCACCAGGTCGCGCATCAGGCGGATGAACGGCAGGTTGATCGATTCGCGCAATGCATCCTTGAGGGTTGGGTTGCGGCTGTTGTCTTCCTTGCGGAAGTTGTTGAACACATGCATGCCGCCGCCGGTGAAGAAGGCTTCGCCGGTGTTGGCCGAATACTTGCGTTCCAGCGCGGCATCGAGCATGGCGTCCAGGCTCTGGTTCTTGCTGTTCTGCGCCAGCCATTCCAGCGACCACTGGCTGATGCGGTCGAGTTCGGCGACTTCGACTTTCTTCAACTCGGCGGCTGGCTTGCCGGCGTATTTGTCGTGCAGTTCGGCGATGATCTCCAGATAGGTGGTGAGCACCCGCAACTTGGCGGTTGAACCCAGCTCCAGCTTGCTGCCTTCGTTGATGTCGAATGGCTGGTCGGTGCTGTCGGTCTGCACCCGCACCCGCGAGCCGTCGGCGGTGCGCTCGAACAAGGTGAAGCTGTAGCTCACCTGATCGGTGGTCTTGGCGGTGAGCAGGCGTTCGCCGATCAAGCCGATCTGCGCCGCGAATTCAGGGTCGGCAAGGTTTTTCAGGTACTGGCTGACCTGCAGCTGCAGGTCGGACTGCAGGGTGCTGGTGGCCGACACATCCAGCCGGTCGAGATCGTACAGCGGGCGGTTGAGCATCGCTGCCAGGCGGTTGCGCGCCAGGCTGATGCCCTTGTTGGTGACGATCGGCACGATGGTCGGTTGCGCCACCCAGTCGCGGTATACCGCCTTGCTGGCCAGTGCAGCGTCGGCCAGTGGCTGCTCGATGACCTTGTTGGCGGCCAGCACGCGGATGTGCGCGTCGGTCAGTTCGGCCAGTTCGAGCCGCCCCTTGGACAGGTAGTGCGACGGCCGGCGCTGGGCAATCATCAGCGACAGCACCTGGCGCAGGGCCAGGCCGCGTGCGGCCATGCTCTCAGGGTCGCTGGCGGTGGAACTCAGGGCCTGGTTGACCTGGTCGAAATCGGCGCCGTACCACACCCGCAGGCCTTCGGCCATGCCATGCACTTCGCCATGCCCAGGTACTGCCGACAGAGGCACGCTGTTGAGGTAGTCCCGCACGATGCGCTGGCGCGCCTCGGTTGTATCAGGGCCGCCCTGATAGGCACGCACGCTGGCGGAAATCATCTGGCGGATCTTCTCGGCGCCGGAAACGGTCAGGCCGTCCGGTGAATGGCGGTACTTTTCAAGCTGCGTGGCCAGGGTGCTACCGCCAGCGGACTGGCCGGGCAGGGCCAGGTACTTGGCCACTTGGCTGTAGGCGGCCTTGGCAAAGCGCGGCCAGTCCACGGCCGGGTTGTTGCGCGGGTCCTTGGTGTCGAGCAGGTCGCGGTTCTCGATGAACAGCAGGCTGTTGACGATCACCGGCGGGATCGCCGCAAAGTCCGGGTACAGGTGTTGCGGGTAGTTGTACTGGTACAGCATGTCGCCGCGGCAGTCGGTGATCGACAGGCCAGCCTGGATTTTCTCGATATAGGGGGCGAACAGCCCATGATCGACGTAGTTCATCAGCGCCGGCGAGAACTTCACCTGCTCGCTGATCAGGTAGTCGCGCTTGAGTAGCCGTGGCAGGAATTCGCCCAGGGCGCTGTAGCCCAGGCGTTTGTCGAACGGCCCTTCGCCGGGGTAGACGATGGCATCGCTGGGGCCTGGTTGCAGCGAATAGGTGAGGGTGCTGGCCAGCTTGCTGAATTCCCGCGACTGCAGGTTGGACGTGCGGAATTCGTCATATGCAGCGAAGCCGATGGCAACCAGCGCCACCAGCAGGATGAGGATGATCAGCCGCCACCATAGCCGACGCTGACGGGGGGACTTTGGTTGTGGCGTCTCGGCCGGAGGTATCTCGGGTGCTTCCGTTCTGCTTGGTTCCGATTGCCACAGTGCGCCCATAGTCTTCTATCCGGCCAGGTATTTTCGTCTTGCTTGTCTGAAGCTTAGACGTTGAGCGGGTCAGGTGAAAAATTTGTAAGAGACGGAGAAGGGTGGCGTAGGGCTATGCGGCTTTGGTGTGGGTTTCTTCATACGGCGATGTTGCTATGGTGGCCGGGCGATTTTGGGCCGCTTCGCGCCCCATTCGCAGCACAAGGCTGCTCCTACAGGGGAATGCGTATCCATTGTAGGAGCAGCCTTGTGCTGCGAATGGGGTGCGAAGCGGCCCCAGAGATCTAGCTGAATATTCCTGTTTATACAGCGAAAAAACCTGCAAGGGTCTTCCTATACTGCTCGCCCCCTTCGCCTCGCCGGGCGCTCTATTCCGGCACTCGGGCCGGCCCACAAGGCCAGTTCGGCAAGCCAATGCCACGCCTATCGGCCTGGCTGGTGCTGCACGAAGGTCAAATCCAATAACAAAATGAGGTTGTATTGCTATGCCAGTCGGCAACCACTCTGCCCACGGCCAGGCCGCTGAAGGCGGCCCGCTCAAGCGTGAACTGGGCGAACGGCACATCCGCCTGATGGCGCTGGGCGCCTGTATCGGTGTCGGTCTTTTCCTCGGTTCGGCCAAGGCCATCGAAATGGCCGGCCCCGCCATCATGTTGTCCTATATCATCGGCGGCCTGGCCATCCTGGTGATCATGCGCGCCCTTGGCGAAATGGCCGTGCACAACCCTGTCGCCGGCTCGTTCAGCCGTTATGCCCAGGACTATCTAGGCCCGCTGGCGGGCTTCCTTACCGGCTGGAACTACTGGTTCCTGTGGCTGGTGACCTGCGTTGCCGAAATCACCGCGGTGGCCATCTACATGGGCATCTGGTTCCCCGACGTACCACGCTGGATCTGGGCCCTGGCGGCGCTGGGCAGCATGGGGGCGGTCAACCTGGTGGCCGTCAAGGCCTTTGGTGAATTCGAGTTCTGGTTCGCCCTGATCAAGATCGTCACCATCATCGCCATGGTCCTTGGCGGCATCGGCATCATTGCCTTTGGCTTCGGCAATGACGGCGTGGCAGTGGGTATTTCCAACCTTTGGAGCAACGGCGGCTTCATGCCCAATGGCGTGACCGGCGTGCTGATGTCGCTGCAAATGGTCATGTTCGCCTACCTGGGCGTGGAAATGATCGGCCTGACCGCCGGTGAAGCACGCAACCCGCAAAAGACCATCCCGCAGGCCATCGGCTCGGTGTTCTGGCGCATTCTGCTGTTCTATGTCGGTGCGCTGTTCGTGATCCTGTCGATCTACCCTTGGAGCGAAATCGGCAGCCAGGGCAGCCCGTTCGTCATGACCTTCGAGCGCCTGGGCATCAAGACCGCCGCCGGCATCATCAACTTCGTGGTCATCACTGCAGCGCTGTCGTCGTGCAACGGCGGCATCTTCAGCACCGGGCGCATGCTCTACAGCCTGGCGCAGAACGGCCAGGCCCCGGCGGCCTTCGCCCGTACGTCGAAGAACGGCGTGCCGCGCAACGCGCTGCTGCTATCGATCGGTGCGCTGCTGCTGGGCGTGCTGGCCAACTACCTGGTGCCGGAGAAGGTCTTCGTCTGGGTGACTTCGATCGCCACCTTCGGCGCGATCTGGACCTGGGTGATGATCCTGCTGGCGCAACTGAAGTTCCGCGCCGGCCTGAGCTCCACTGAACGCAAGGCGCTGAAATACCGCATGTGGCTGTGGCCGTTGAGCTCGTATCTGGCGCTGGCCTTCCTGGTGCTGGTGGTCGGCCTGATGGCGTACTTCGAGGATACCCGCGTGGCGCTGTACATCGGCCCGGCGTTCCTGGTGCTGCTGACGGTGCTGTACTACGCATTCCGCCTGGCGCCGAAAGATGCGCAGGGCGTGGCCAGTACTGCTTCCTGATCTGAAATGGCTGGGGCCGCCTTGCGGCCCTTTCGCGACACAAGGCCGCTCCCACAAGAGATCGCGTACTCCTGTGGGAGCGGCCTTGTGTCGCGATGGGCTGCGTAGCAGCCCCAGGTTCAATCAGGCCGCCACTTCACTGTTCGGTTCGAAGCTGTCCGCCCGCGCCAATTGCCACATGCGCGAATAGAACTGCCCGTTCACCTCGCCAGTCAGCAGTTCACCCGGCTTCAAGAACACATGCATCTGCGAGAACAGTTTGATCTCGGTGGCCGAGATGCGCCGTACCAGGTGCTTGGCTTCCAGCTGCGCCGGGTGCTCCAGGCCCGCTGCCGCAAGCATTTCGGCCAGGGCACGCAAGGTATTGTGGTGGAAGTTCAACACCCGCTGGGCTTTGTCCGGCACCACCAGCGCACGCTGGCGCAGAGGGTCTTGCGTGGCCACACCGGTCGGGCACTTGTTGGTGTGGCAGCTCTGCGACTGAATGCAGCCGATGGCGAACATGAAGCCGCGCGCCGAGTTGGCCCAATCAGCGCCAATGGCCAGCACGCTGGCAATGTCGAACGCGCTGACGATCTTACCGCTGGCGCCCAGCTTGATCTTGTCGCGCAGGTTCAGGCCAACCAGGGTGTTGTGCACGAACAGCAACCCTTCGCGCAGCGGTACGCCAATGTGGTCGGTGAACTCCACCGGCGCCGCGCCGGTGCCGCCTTCCTTGCCGTCGACGACGATGAAGTCGGGCAGGATGCCGGTTTCCAGCATGGCCTTGGCTATGCCCATGAACTCCCACGGGTGGCCCAGGCAGAACTTGAAACCTACCGGTTTGCCGCCAGACAGCTCACGCAGCTGGGCAATGAACTGCATCATCTCGATGGGGGTGGAGAAGGCACTGTGGCGCGACGGCGATATGCAGTCTTCGCCCATCAGCACACCACGGGTTTCGGCGATTTCCCGGGTCACCTTGTGCTTGGGCAGGATGCCGCCATGGCCGGGCTTGGCGCCTTGGCTCATCTTGATTTCGATCATCCGCACCTGCGGGCTGCGTGCCTGGGCGGCAAAGCGTTCGGGGTCGAAGCGCCCGTCTGGCGTGCGGCACCCGAAGTAGCCGCTGCCCAGTTCCCAGACCAGGTCGCCGCCATGCTCGCGGTGATAGGGGCTGATGCTGCCTTCGCCGGTGTCATGGTGGAAGTTGCCCAGCTTGGCGCCCTGGTTGAGGGCGCGGATGGCGTTGGCGCTGAGCGAGCCAAAGCTCATCGCCGATATGTTTAAGATCGACGCTGAGTATGGCTGGCTGCATTGCGGCCCGCCGACGATGACCCGGAAGCTTGCCGGGTCGGCCAATGGCGCCGGGCGCATGGAGTGGCCGATGAATTCGAAGCCGGACTCGTACACGTCGATCAGGGTGCCGAAGGGTTTGTCCGAGGCTTCGTTCTTCGCCCTTGCGTAAACCAGCGAGCGCTGGGCGCGGGAGAACGGCAGGGCGTCGCTGTCCGCCTCCAGCAGGTACTGGCGAATTTCCGGGCGAATGGCCTCGACCAGATAGCGGATGTTGCCCAGGATCGGGTAGTTGCGGCGTACTGCGTGGCGTTGCTGCAACAGGTCGAACAGACCGATGAGGCTGAGGATTCCGGTGCTCAGGGTGAACGGCCACAACCATTCGTGGTGGGTGAACGGCAGGCTTGCCAGGGTGAACAGCACACAGGCGGCGAAGAAGGCATAGCGACTGAGAAGTGACAGGCTCATACAGGGTCCTTGCGATGGCGCGGTCAGGCTCAGGGCCTGGGGCAAACCCCGACCATAGCCAAGTTGCTCGGCTGTGCAAATTAAAATCGGGGTAGCGAAAATCATTCTCGCCAAACCTTGTGTTGGCTGTACTGGCCCTATCGCCGGCAAGCCGGCTCCCACAGGGATAGCGCATCGCTCAAGGGCGATGCGGTTTAGGTGGGAGCTGGCTTGCCGGCGATAGGGCCAGTACAGCAAAAAAAGCATTCAGATGGTGTCGCGCAGCAGCTTCTGCCGCCAGCTTTCCTGCTCTTGTGCCGGCGCTTCAACCAGGTATGAATAGTGCCCGGCCACCCGCACCGCCACCGGCACCCCGTCGCGATACAACAGGCGGTTGCCGCTCACCGCCGGCACTTTCGCCCCCGGCAGCAACGACCCGACCAGGTTCAGTGGGTCACTGGCACTCACCACCACCAATGCCCCGTCCAATTCACGCCGCCGCACCTGCCGCAGCAGCCCCACCGCCTCAGGTAAGGCGAACTGTTCGCCGGCCAGCCCGGCAATGAAGCGCCCGCCACGAATCTCGCCACGCGCTTCCAGCCGGTGATAGCAGCGCAGCAGTTCGCGCCAGGGCGGCAGCACATCGCTTTCGCGCTCCAGCAGGCGCCAGCACACCACGCCATAGCGCCGAAGCAGGGCCCGGGCGATGTGCTCCAGGCGCTGGCTGTCGTCTACAGTGCCCCTGCGCAGCAAGGCCCAGCGCCCGGCATGGGACATGCTGCTGGACAGCGGCGGGTGGCCGCGTCGGCTGTTGCGCGATGTGCGTTTCGCCGCCGGGGTGATCAGGCTGCGCAGGCCGGTGAAGCTGTCGGCCCCCACCAGGCCTGCGCCTACCAGCTCTTGCAAGGCCGTCTCCAGTTCGCTGGGTAGTAGGTGGGCGTCGTGTGCCAGCTCGTCGAAGAACAGCGCGCCATGCGCGTTCAGCACCTCGTGGACGCGTTGCGCTCGTGCGCCGAGGCTATCCAGGGCGGGTACGGGGGCAAGGCTGCGCCACAACCCAAGATGCTCGCGCGGCAGCAGCACCAGCGGTGTGCTCGACAAGGTGTTGCTCGACACGGTCGCCGCCAGCCGGCTCCAGGCGAACTGCCCGCTACGGCAGGCATCGTCGAGCCAGTTCGGGCTGTAGTCCTTGATACGTGCTGGCAGCAGTTCGGCCTCCCATGCTCCGGCGGCACTCGGGAATCCTTGTAACTGGCCTAGTACCTCGGCCACGGCTTGCGGGCCGCGCAGGCGCGTGTCGTCAGCCAGGTGCTGCCAGTCGAACAGAAAGCGCATGAAGTCCTGCAGGCTGACCGGCTCGATCTCCCGGCGCAGGCGTTTGACCGTGTAGCGGTGGATGCGCGCAAGCAGATGGCGTTCGCACCATTGCAGTTCGCTTGCGCCGGGGCTGAAATGCCCACGCAGCACATAGCCTTCGGCCTCCAGGCAGGTCAGGGCCTGTTCGATGGCCGGCAGCGGTTTGCCAAGTGCTGCCGCAATCTGCGCGCGGGTCAGCGGGCCATGGCCGCTCAGGCGGGCTCGCAACAGTTCGACCAGCGCAATGTCCGGCTCGATGGCCTGATCGAAGCCTGGCAGTACCTGCAACGCAGGTTCCAGCCGGGAGCCGGGATACAGCACCTGCAGCAGACTCAACCGCTCGCGTGCCAGCCACAGTTTTTCATCCACCAGGCGCAAGGCCCGGCCGGCCTTGGCCAATTGTCTGAGCAGCAGTTCCCAACCGGCATTGCCCTGCACTTCGTCCTGGCTGATGGCACCCAGGCCCATCAACGCTTCATGCATTTCGTCGGCGTTGCCCGGCTGCGGCCAGGCCTCGGCCGTCACGGCGGCAATCGCATCGGCGTCCAGCGCGCCCAGGTCGTCGCCGTTCTGCACCTCGTTCCAGCGCCGGTTGAGCACTGCCTGCGTGCGACGCTCTTCCAGTGGCGCGTCATCCAGGAAGGCATATGGCCGAGCATTGAGGATGGCCGCCGCCAACGGCGAAGGGGCGGGTAGATCGCGGCACAGCAGGCGTACCGTGCCGCTTTCCATGCGCCGCAAAAGTGCTAGCCAGCCTTCGCTGTCCATCGCCTCGTGCAGGCAGTCGTCGAGGGTTTGCTCGACCAGCGGATGATCGGGAATCTGCCGCTCGCCGACGATGTTCTCCAGGCAGGCGATCTGGTCGGGGAACACGGCAGCAATCAGGTCTTCACTCTTCATCCGCTGGATCTGTGGCGCCACCTTGCGACCGCCGACAAAGCGCGGCAAGGCCATGGTCACGCTGGCGTTCCAGCGCCAGCGCACGCCGAACAGCGGCGCATCGAGCAGTGCCTGGACAAGGATCGACTCGGCGTTGCGGCTATTCAGGTAACGCCACACGTCGTCCAGTTCGAAGCTGTGGCTGGAGGACAGCGACAGCACGATGGCGTCCTCGCTGGCCGCCGCCTGCAACTCGAAGTTGAAGGTGCGGCAGAAGCGCTTGCGCAGGGCCAGGCCCCAGGCGCGGTTGATGCGGCTGCCGTAGGGCGAATGGATGATCAACTGGGTACCGCCGGACTCATCGAAGAAGCGCTCCATCACCAGCGTGTCCTGCGAGGGCAGGGCACCAAGCACTTCGCGGGTGCGGGCCAGGTAGTCGAGCAACTGGCCAGCGGCGGCTTCGCCCAGTTCGAAGGTGGCCTGCAACCATGCCAGCACCTCGGCTTGGTTGTTGTCAGCCAGCTGTTGGTCGATCTGTGCCTGCAGCCGGGCCACCGCGGCAGACAGCTCATCGCTGCGCCCCGGCGCCTCGCCCAGCCAGAATGGAATGGTCGGTGGCAGGCCATGGGCATCCTCCACCCGCACCCGGCCCGGTTCGACGCGCAGGATGCGATAGGAAGCATTGCCCAGCTGGAAGATATCGCCGGCGATGCTTTCCACCGCAAAGTCTTCGTTGACGCTGCCGATGTTCAGCGCCTGCGGTTCGAGCAGCACGGCGTAGTCGGCGTTGTCGGGGATGGTGCCGCCGCTGGTCAGGGCGGTCAGCTGGCTGCCGCGGCGGCCACGCAGGGTGCCGCTCACCGCATCGCGGTGCAGGTAGGCACTGCGCACGCCCTGGCGGCCGTTATAGCCCTCGGCGAGCATGCGCAGCAGGGCCTGGTAATGTTGCTGGTCGAGTTCGGCATAGGGCGTGGCCTGGCGCAGGCAGTCGAACAGGGCTTGTTCGTGCCAGGGCTGGTTGCTGGCTTCGGCGACGATCTGCTGGGCCAGCACGTCCAGCGGCGCCCGGGGAATGTGCAGCTCGTCCAGCTCGCCCCGGCGTATGCAGTCGAGCAGGGCCACGCATTCGATCAGGTCATCACGCGAGGTCGGGAACAAGCGGCCCTTGGGCACGCCATCGACCTGGTGGCCGGCGCGGCCGACCCGCTGCAGAAAGGCCGCTATCGAACCTGGTGAAGCGATCTGGCAGACCAGATCGATGTCGCCGATATCGATGCCCAGCTCCAGCGATGCGGTGGCCACCAGCACCTGCAACTGGCCATTCTTAAGGCGTTGTTCGGCATCCAGGCGTAGTTCCTTGGCCAGGCTGCCGTGGTGCGCGGCAACCGCCTCCTTGCCCAGGCGGTCGCTGAGGTGGCGGGTGATGCGTTCGGCCAGCCGTCGGGTGTTGACGAACACCAGGGTGGTGCGGTGTTCGCGCGCCAGGGTGGCCAGGCGGTCATAGACCAGGCCCCAGACATCGGTGGCCATCACTGCACCCAGCGGCACTGGCGGCACCTCGATGGCCAGGTCGCGCTGCCGAGCGTGGCCGACATCGACGATTGCGCAGGGGCGGCTGTTGCCGACCAGAAATTGCGCCACCCGCTCTACCGGGCGTTGCGTGGCCGACAGGCCGATGCGCCGCAACGGCCGGTTGCACAGGGCCTGCAGGCGCTCCAGGGTCAGTGCCAGGTGGGCGCCGCGCTTGTTGCCGGCCAGGGCATGGATTTCGTCGATGATCACGGTGTGCACGCTGGCCAGGCCTTTACGGCCAGAAGCCGAGCCCATCAGCACGTAGAGCGATTCGGGGGTGGTCACCAGGATGTGCGGCGCCAGCTTGCGCATGGCGGCACGCTCCTTCTGCGGGGTGTCGCCGCTGCGCACGGCCGTGGTGATGCGCGGGGCGTTCAGGCCCTGGTCCGCGATGGCCTGGCTGATGCCTTCGAGCGGGGCTTGCAGGTTCAGGCGGATATCGTTGGACAGCGCCTTGAGTGGCGAAACGTAGACCACCTGGGTTTGCGCTGGTAGCTCGCCTTGGTGCTCCAGGCCTTGGCGGAACAGTTCGTCGAGCACGGCCAGGAACGCACTGAGGGTCTTGCCCGAGCCGGTCGGTGCGGCTAGCAGCATCGACTTGCCCGCATGGGTCAACGGCCAGGCCTGGGCCTGGGCATCGGTCACCGTGGCGAAGTGGCGACGGAACCAGGTGCGCACGGCGGGGTGGAACAGCTCGAGCACCGGGTGGTGTTTGGCGGGCAGGTTCATGTGTTGGTTATGGAGGGTGTAGGGCGGGTTGGCAAGGGGCCGTTCGTCTGCCGGATCGGCTATGACCTTCGCGGGTAAACCCGCTCCCACAGGTACTGCGCCGCTCTCTGACCTTGTGGTGCACCTGTGGGAGCGGGTTTACCCGCGAAGAGGCCGGCACAGGAAACACTGGCCTTGTCAGGCCAGGAACCCCATGGGATCCTCCCCGGCCATTGTTTCAGGTGAGCCCCCCATGCCCAACACCATCCGCATCGCCGCGGCCCTGCTGATCGATCCCCAAGGCCGAACCCTGCTGGTACGCAAACGCGGCACCCAGGCTTTCATGCAGCCCGGCGGCAAGATCGATGCTGGCGAAACACCCGTGCAGGCGCTGGTGCGAGAGCTGCATGAGGAACTGGGCCTGCACATTGACCCGGCCCAGGCCGTGCACCTGGGCCAGTTCAGCGCCCCGGCCGCCAACGAGCCGGGCTTCGAGGTACAGGCCGAACTGTTCCGTGTCGACAGCGCCGCAGCCGTGCTGCCGGCCGCGGAGATCGAGGAGGTGGTGTGGCTGGCCGCAGACCAGGTACCCGCCATGCAGCTGGCACCCCTGACCCGCGACCTGATCCTGCCGCTATACCGCCAGGCCGTCAGCGCACCGCGCTGACGCCATCGAGGGTGGCGAACGAGGTGTCCTTGGCCGTGAGCAAGAAGTCGCGCATGTATGGCGCATCGAGCATGTCGGTGCGCACGGCGGCATAAAGCGTGGCGAACAGGCCTTTTTCACCCAGGCGCTTGCCCTTCACATATCCGCGCGAGCTGTACTCGTGCAGCGCCCAGTGCGGCATGCCGCACACGCCACGGCCGCTGGCCACAAGTTGCATCATCATCACCGTCAGCTCCGATGTGCGCACGGCAGCGGGCTCGATGTCGGCCGGCTCCAGGAAGCGGGTGAAGATGTCCAGGCGGTCGCGCTCCACCGGGTAGGTGATCAGGGTCTGGTCAAGCAGGTCCTGCGGCACGATGTAGGGCTTGCTGGCCAACGGATGCTGGTTGGCCACCGCCAGCATCGCCTCGTAGGTGAACAGCGGCACGTAGGTGATGCCCGCCAGGTCCAGCGGGTCGGAGGTCACCACCAGGTCGAGGTCGCCGCGGGCCAGGGCCGGCAGTGGGGCGAAGGCAAAGCCGGAGGCCAGGTCCAGCTCCACCTCCGGCCAGGCGTCACGGAACTGGTCGATGGTCGGCATCAGCCACTGGAAGCAGCTGTGGCATTCGATGGCCATGTGCAGTCGCCCGGCGGTGCCGCCGGCCAGGCGCGCGATGTCACGTTCGGCGCCGCGCAGCAGCGGCAGGGTGGCATCGGCCAGTTGCAGCAGGCGCAACCCGGCGCTGGTGAAGCGGATCGGCTTGGTCTTGCGCACGAACAGCGGCAGGCCCAGGCGCTCTTCCAGCTCCTTGAACTGGTGCGACAGCGCCGACTGGGTCAGGTGCAGGCGCTCGGCGGCCTCCACCAGGCTGTCGGCCTCGCGCAGGGCATGAAGGGTTTTCAGGTGACGGATCTCCAGCACAGCTGACTCCGGTGTATGAACTTGAGGAAACAGGGAATGAGTTGAGTTTCCCTCATGTTGCCGCGCCTGTCGACTGGGCGTGCTGCCGCACCGCCTGGCGGGAGTCATCAAACTGTCACTGAACTGTGGCAGCGCGCCCGAACAGAATTCATCAGACTCGCGCTCTACTGGGGATCTGCATTCTGGTGTTTCTTTCATGCGGGCTTTTTGGCTTTTTCTTTTCTTTGTATTCGGCGTACCTGCAAGTTTCGCTGAACAGCGTTGTGACGCCCACGTGCCGGTGCAGCGGGCCGAGCTGGGCGCGGTCAGCCTTGTCTACCAGAGCGTCGGTGCGCCACGCGACCCGGCTTTGCTGCTGGTGATGGGCCTTGGCGGGCAGCTGATCCACTGGCCGGACGACGTGGTCGAAGCGTTGTGCCGCCAGGGCTTTCGGGTGATCCGCTATGACAACCGCGATGTCGGCCTGTCACGCTGGAACCAGTTGCCACCGACGGCCAACCTGACGGTCGAACTGCTGCGCTACAAGCTGGGCCTGTCGGTGGCTGCGCCCTATACGCTGACCGACATGGCGGACGATGGCCTGCGCTTGATGGATGCGTTGGGCGTGCGCCAGTTTCATGTGCTGGGGGTGAGCATGGGCGGCATGATTGCCCAGCACCTGGCTGCCATGGCGCCCGAGCGCGTGCGCAGCCTGACGCTGGTCATGTCCAGTTCAGGGGCGGCGGGGTTGCCGGCGCCGAATCCGGCGCTGGTGCAGTTGCTGGCCCGGCGCAGCGCGCCGAACCGCGAAGTGGCCATCGAGCAGCAGGCTGATCTGCTGGCGGCGCTGGGTAGCCCCGAGGTGCGTGACGACCGTGCGGCCTTGCTGCAGCAAGCGGCCGTGGCCTACGACCGGGCGTTCAACCCTGAAGGGGCCAAGCGCCAGATCATGGCGATACTGGCCGAGCCGAGCAGGGTCGAGTTGCTTAACCAGTTGCGGGTGCCGACCCTGGTAGTGCATGGCACGGCCGACCCGTTGCTACCGGTGATGCATGGCGTGCACCTGGCGGCGCATATCCAGGGCAGCCAGCTGCGCTTGATACCGGGTTTGGCGCACCGCTTCCAGGAGCCGTTCAAGGCGCCGTTGCTGGGGGCGGTGTTGCCCTACCTGCAGGCACATCGGCAGGATGTCACGCATATCGCAGGGCTGTGAATCGAGGTCTGGCGCGGTCCATTGTGGGAGCGGCCTTGCGTCGCGAAAGGGGCGCGTAGCGGCCCCAGGATTCAAGCCCCCCTACAAAAATGCCGGGGCCGCTTTGCGGCCCTTTCGCGACGCAAGGCCGCTCCCACAGGGTTGCGTGCGCCTTCAGGCTAGTGCATCCGCACCCACAAGGTCACCAGCACGGTCGCCGCCATCAGCCAGGCCACCGTGGCCAGCGCCAGCGATGCCTCCAGGCGCATGCGGTCGACCAGTACATACAAGGTCGCCAGGTACACGAAGTACGGAATGATCGACCACATGCCGAACAGGATGGTGGTCTTCAGGTCGGCAATGCTGCGCCCCTTGCCGACAATGTAGTGGGCAATCAGCGCGAAGGTGGGGAACAGCGGCACCAGCCCGGCGATGTAGTAATTGCGTGTCTTCGAAAGCACCGCCAGCAGCACCACCACACCAGCACCCAGGGCAGCTTTGAATACCAGGTCCACGTTGTCTTTCCAGGTTGGGTTGAGGTCAGCCGAGGCCGTATTTCTTCACTTTGTCGAACAGCGTGGTCTTGGCCATGCCCAGCTCCTGGCTGGCCTGGCTCAGGTTGCCACCAGTACGTTGCAGGGCATCGCTGAGCAGGTTGCGCTCGAACGCTTCCACCGCCTCGGCAAAGCCCAAGCCTTGGCTGGCACCACCGCTGGGGCCTTTCTTGAACGCAGGCAGGCCGAGGGCATAGCGTTCGGCGACGTTGCGCAGCTCACGCACGTTGCCCGGCCAGTCGTGGGCCATCAGGCGCGACAGGGTCTGGCTGTCCAGCGCAGGTGTTTCACGGTCGAAGCGCAGGGCCGACTGCTGCAGGAAGTGTTCGAACAGCTGCAGGATATCTTCGCGGCGCTCGCGCAGCGGTGGCAGCTCCAGTGTCACCACGTTCAGCCGGTAATACAGGTCGCTGCGGAACTGGCCACTCTGGCCCATGGCATCCAGGTCAGACTTGGTGGCGGCGATCACCCGGCAGTCCACCGGAATGCTCTGGTTCGAGCCCAGCCGCTCCAGGGTGCGCTCCTGCAGCACACGCAACAGCTTGATCTGCAGGTTGATCGGCATGCTCTCCACTTCGTCGAGGAACAGCGTGCCGCCATTGGCATGTTCGATCTTGCCGATGCGGCGTTTGCCGGCACCGGTGAAGGCGTTGGCCTCGTGGCCGAAAATCTCGCTTTCGAACAGGTTTTCCGGCAAGCCGCCACAGTTAAGTGCCACGAACGGCTGGCCCTGACGACGGCTGAAGTCGTGCAGGCAGCGGGCGACCAGTTCCTTGCCGGTACCGGTTTCGCCTTCGATCAGCACGTTGGCCGAGGTATCGGCGACGTTGGCGATGAGCTCGCGCAGGTGCTCCATGGCCGGCGAACGGCCAATGATGCGCCCCTCCAGGCTGCTTTGCTCCGCCAATTGGCGGCGCAGGGCCACCACTTCGCGCGACAGCCCGCGCTGTTCGAGGGCGCGGCGCACCACGTCGACCAGGCGCTCCGGGGAGAAGGGTTTTTCCATGAAGTCGTAGGCGCCATTGCGCATGGCGCCCACCGCCATGTCGATATCGCCGTGGCCGGTGATCAGTACCACCGGCAGGCTGCGGTCGCGGGCCTTGAGGCGGTTGAGCAGCTCCAGGCCATCGATGCCCGGCAGGCGTATATCGCTGACGACGATGCCGGCGAAGTCGTCGCCGATGCGCTCCAGCGCCTGCTCGGCGCTGCCCACACCTTCACAGGCGATGTCTTCCAGGGCCAGCGCCTGTTGGCAGCCGAGCAGCACATGCGGGTCGTCTTCGACGATCAGGACGGTAAGAGGCGCTTGGTTCATGGGTGCTCTGCCGATTCGCTAGGGGGTGAGACCAGGGGCAGGGCCAGGACGAAGGCCGTACCGCCGCTGGCGGGATGCTCGACGTTGAGGCTGCCCTTGGCGGCGGCGGCAAGGCTCGCCGACAGGGTCAGGCCCAGGCCCAGGCCGTGTTCGCCCGGCTTGGTGGTGAAGAAAGGTTCGAACAGGTGCTTGCGCGCCTCGGCGTCGATGCCGTGGCCATTGTCGCGCACCTGCAAACGGTACTTGTCGCCCTGCAGCTCGCCTTCCAGCCACAGTTGCGGCAGTGGCTGGGCGGCCATGGCATCCAGGGCGTTGCCGATCAGGTTGACCAGGATCTGCTCCAGGCGGGTCTGGTCGATGGCCAGCTGCTGGTCCTCGAACTGATTGTGCAGCTGCAGGTGGCAGGCGCTGATGCGGTTGGCCAGCACCTGCAAGGTAGCGTCCACTGCCTTGGCCAGCGAAGCCTGGCCGCTGTCGTCGCTGCGTCGGGCGAACGAGCGCAGGCTGGCGGTGATTCGGCCCATGCGGTCGATCAGGTCGTTCATGGTACGCAGGTTGGTGCTGGCGGTTTCCAGCGCCCCGCGTTCGAGGAAGCGCACGGTGTTGCCGGACAACGTGCGCAGCGCGGCCAGCGGTTGGTTCAGTTCGTGGGCAATGCTGGTGGACATCTGCCCGATGGCGGCCAGCTTGCCAGCCTGTACCAGTTCATCCTGGGCGTGACGCAGGGTCTGCTCGGCATGCCGGCGCTCGCGAATCTGACCCTTCAGGCGTTCATTGCTGGCACGCAGGTCGGCCGTGCGTTCGGTAATCCGTCGTTCCAGCTGGCTGTTGGCTTCCTGCAGGGCCTCGCGGGCTGCCAGGCGAGTGGCGATGACCTTGCGCCGTTCGTTCCAGGCGATGCCGAGGATCGCCAGCAATGCAAAGGCCACGCCTGCCAGGATGCCCTGTACCATGGATTCGCGGCGCAGGTCCTGCAGCGGGGTCAGCAGGGTGAAATGCCAGGGCGTGTCGACCAGGCGCCGGGTCTGGGCCAGGTAGGCCATTTCGCGGGCCTTGCCCTGTGCGGTTTCGCTGTTGGCCGGGAAGGTCAGCTTTTCCACACCATCGGCCAGGGTCTCCCGTGCCAGGGGTTGCAGTTCGTTCAGCGGCCACCAGTAGTACTGCAGGCTGCGAGCCAGGCGCTCCTTGATCTGCGGGGTCAGCGGGCGTACCGACTTCAGGCGCCGGGCAGGGTCGCTGGAGAGGATGATGATGCCGTTCTCGTCGCTGACGAACGCCTCCAGGCGGGCACGCTGCCAGCGCTCCTCGAGGGTGTCCAGGCGCACTTTGATCACCGCCACGCCAATGATCTTGCCATGCTCCTCCAGGCCGTGGGCCAGGTAATAGCCGGCCTCGCCGGTTGTACTGCCGATACCGTAGAAACGCCCGGGTTCGCCGCGCACGGCAGTCTGGAAGTAGGCCCGGAACGACAGGTCCTCGCCGAGGAACGAGTCGGCATCGCGCCAGTTGCTGGTAGCCTGGACACGGCCGTTGGTGTCGAGGACGAAGATGGCCCGGCTGCGGCTGCGCCGGTTCAGGCCTTCGAGGTATTCGTTGACGGTCTGCCGCGAGCCGCCGTCAGGGTCGGTGAGCAGATGCGAGACGCTGTCTTCCAGCTCCAGCAGGCTCGGCAGGTAGGTGTACTTGCTGATTTCGCTCTCGACCGTGCGCGCGTGCAGCTCCAGCTGGCGCTCGCCGTTTTCGCTGAGGGTGCGGATGCCGCTGCTCTCGCTGATCAGGTAGCCAGCCATTCCCAGGCCGACCATCAGCAGGATGATCAGTGGCGGTAACAGCAATTGGCGGAGCAGGCGGGATTTCACGGCAGGCTTGGCAGGGAGAAGAAGCGAAGGATCGCATTTCATCACAGTGGCCTTGTCACGACCAGCGCCTGCTGCCCGAAGGGCAGCGGCGCCGACCGCTTCAGTGAAGCAAAATCAGTGTTGCAGGATCTTGCTGAGGAAGTGCTGGGTACGTTCGTGGCGGGCACTCGGGTTGCCGAAGAAGTCTTCCTTCTGGCAATCCTCGATGATGTTGCCCTTGTCCATGAAGATCACGCGGTTGGCCACCTTGCGGGCAAAGCCCATTTCGTGGGTCACGCACATCATTGTCATGCCTTCGTGGGCCAGCTCGACCATCACGTCCAGTACTTCGTTGACCATTTCCGGGTCCAGGGCCGAGGTCGGTTCGTCGAACAGCATGACGATCGGGTCCATCGACAGGGCGCGGGCGATGGCCACGCGCTGCTGCTGGCCGCCGGACAGCTGGCCGGGGTGCTTCTTGGCGTGGGCACCGAGGCCGACGCGGTCGAGCAGGGCCAGGCCCTTCTTGGTCGCTTCTGCTTCGCTGCGGCCAAGCACCTTGCGCTGGGCGATGGTCAGGTTCTCGGTGATGGACAGGTGCGGGAACAGCTCGAAGTGCTGGAACACCATGCCAACGCGCGAACGCAGCTTGGGCAGGTTGGTCTTGGGGTCGGCGATCGAGGTGCCGTCGACCACGATGTCACCTTTCTGGAACGGCTCCAGGGCGTTGACGCACTTGATCAGGGTGGACTTGCCCGAGCCCGACGGGCCGCAGACCACCACCACTTCACCCTTCTTGACCTCGGTGCTGCAGTCGGTCAGTACCTGGAAGTCCCCGTACCACTTGTTTACGTTCTTGATGGAAATCATACGGCGATCCTTTTTTGCAGGCGCTTGACCAGCCACGAAGCGGAGAAGCTGATGAGGAAGTACACGACACCGGCGAAAATCAGGAACTCATGGGAGCGCCCGATGATGTCGCCGTTGGAGCGTGCCGAGTTGAGGAAGTCCACCAGGCCCACGGTGTAGACCAGCGAGGTGTCCTGGAACAGGATGATGCTCTGCTGCAAAAGCAGCGGCGTCATCTTGCGGAAGGCCTGGGGCAAGATGATCAGGCGCATGGTCTGGCCGTAGGTCATGCCCAGGGCCTGGGCGGCGCCCATCTGGCCTTTGGAGATCGACTGCACGCCGGCGCGGACGATTTCGCAGAAGTACGCGGCCTCGAACATCATGAATGCCACCACGCAGGAGGTGAAGGCACCTACCGGGGTGTCCTCGCCGGTAATCCAGCGCAGCACGAATGGTACCGCCAGGTAGAACCAGGTGATTACCAGCAGCAGCGGGATCGAGCGGAAGTAGTTGACGTAGGCGCCGGCCACGTTCGACAGCAGCTTGCTCGACGACAGGCGCATCAGGGCCAGGATGGTCCCCAGTACAATGCCGCCAACCACGCCCATTATCATCAGCTGCAGGGTCATGACCATGCCTTCCCAAAGGGCAGGCAGGGCCGGGATGATTTCGCTGAAATCCATGTCCATTTATTTGCCCCCTACGGAAATCAGGCCGGGCACCGAGACTTTCTTCTCGACCATGCGCATCAGCAGCATCAGGCCCATGTTCAGGGTGAAGTAGATCAGCGTGGCCAAGGTGAAGGCCTCGAACAGGTTCGCCGAGAACTCAGCGGTCTGCTTGGTTTGTGCCAGCAGTTCCATCAGGCCGATCAGCGACGCCACCGACGAGTTCTTGAACACGTTCAGGAATTCCGAGGTGAGCGGCGGAATGATGATCCGGTAGGCTTGTGGCAGCAGCACGTTGGTGTAGATCTGCGACAGCCTGAAGCCCATGGCGCGGGCGGCGGCTTCCTGGCCGCGGGGCAGCGCCTGGATGCCGGTACGCACCTGCTCGCACACGCGGGCGGCAGTGAACAGGCCCAGGCAGATGACCACGCTGATCAGCGCCGAAGTGGTCGGGTTGAGGTCCTGCTTGAACCATTCCTGCAGGCCTTCTGGCAGCAGGTCTGGCACCAGGAAGTACCAGATGAACAGCTGCACCAGCAGCGGTACGTTGCGGAACAGCTCCACATAGGCGGTGGCGATACCCGATACCAAACGGTTCGGCACGGTGCGCATGACACCGAGGACCGAGCCCAGCAGCAAGGCGATGACCCAGGCGGAGATGGCGATGGCGATGGTCCAGCCCAGGCCGGTGACGTACCAGTCCAGATAGGTTTCGCTGCCCACGCCGGTGGACTTGAAGAACACGCCCCAGTCCCAGTTGTAATTCATCGGGATTTCCCCTCAGACGGTTGTTTCACGGGCACCTTCCAACATCCGAGGGCATAAGCCCTCGGATGAAAGGTTAGACACTAACGGGTGGCCTGCAGGTTTAATTCGCGCTTTGCAGCGCAACAGGCCATGGGCTGGTGGTCAGGACTTTTTCTCGTCGGCAGCCTTGTCGGTTGGCTCGGCGATCAGTTTCTTCAGCTCGTCGCTCATCGGGAACTGCAGGTTCAGACCCTTCGGCGGGATTGGCTGTTGGAACCATTTGTCGTAGCTCTTGTTGACTTCGCCCGACTTGAAGTAGCCGACGATGGCGTCATCGACCGCTTTCTTGAAGGCCGCGTCATCCTTGCGCACCATGCAGCCGTAGATCTCGTAGGACTGCGGGGTACCGGTGATGACCCAGTCCGACGGTTTGCGAGCCTTGGCCATTTCGCCGGCGAGCAGGGCGTCGTCCATCATGAAGGCCACGGCGCGGCCGCTTTCGAGCATGTTGAAGGCTTCACCGTGGTCCTTGGCGGAAATCACGTTCATCTTCATCTGCTTGTCGGCGTTCATCGCCTTGAGGATGCGCTCGGAGGTGGTACCTGCGGTGGTTACCACGTTCTTGCCGGCCAGGTCCGGGAAGTCCTTGTATGCCGGCTGACCGTCCTTGACCTTGGTCAGCAGGCGGGTACCGACTTCGAAGATACCGACCGAGAAGCCGACCTGCTGCTGGCGCTCGACGTTGTTGGTGGTGGAGCCGCACTCGAGGTCTACGGTGCCGTTCTGCACCAGCGGGATGCGGGTCTGGGAGGTGACGAGGTTGTAGCGGACCTTGATGTCCGTGCCCAGCTGCTTCTTCAGGGCGTCGACGACAGCCATCTGGATGTCATGCGAGTAGCCCACGGGCTCGGGCTTGCCGGCCAGGTAGGAAAACGGGATGGAGGAGTCGCGGTGGCCCAGGGTGATGGTGCCCGAATCCTTGATCTTCTTCAGGGTGCCGGTCAGTTCTTCGGCCATGGCCGGCGAAGCGATCACAGCGGCCGCGATGGCGGCGCCCAGCAATTGACGAACGATGCGCATCAAATTTTCCTCGACGTGTTTGTTTTTTTTATGGAGCCGTTGGCGGACTCTTCGTTCAACGAATACAGAAATAAACGATTGCATTCGGCTACCAAGTGTAGAGCATGAGTCGTGCCAAGCTCTGGTATTGATCATAACGCCTCGAATTCATTGGGAATCAACCTTTCGCACTCATCGTGTGATGGTAAGTTCCATTCGCCATACCGAATGAGTGGCGGTTAATCGTTCGGAAATCCGAACGGATTTGCCAGCCCTGGATCGCAATGCACGAGCGATCAGGACCGCTGCCATGCAGCGCCTGATCGCAGTGCTGCCAGCTTGGTCAATGGGGCATGAGCCGCTCTTTCGGCGTCTGGTTCCAGCGCGCCCAGGCCTCGGTAGTGAGGGTGCGTATCAGCACTGACTCCTCGGCGGCAAGTTCGCGCATCAAAACCCTGGCCTGGTCTTCATAGCCCGCTTCCTGGCCGGCCACGGCCCTTGCCTCGAGCGCTTCCATTCGCTCGTGATAAGGCCTTGCGGTCGCCTCGAAACGGTCAGCATAGGTTTCTCGCAGGTAGTTCTGCCAGTAAGGGCGGCCTGCAAGCGCGTCCAGCATCGACAAGGTGCTGTAGCTTTGCAGTACTTCTATTTCTGCTGCGTTCAGATCCCGCGTTGTCACGTGGGCGAATGATGCGAAGTGCATCTCATCCGGTGGTGCTGGCAAGTCAAGTGGCCTCGTCAGCCGCAGGCGATAGAAAAGCCGAACTTCGATTTCATCTACTCTGCGTCCTGCTTCGCGCAGGGCCTGGATGTGCCGGTTGGCAATATCGTCAAGCAGGTCCAGGCGGTGCAGCTGGCCGCCCAGATACAGCAGGTGGCTCTCTCTCATTTCCGCTGGCACCCCTTCGATGCCCTGGAAGGCCAGCACGCCCACTTCCATCTGGTTGAGCAGCAGCAACAGGCGGTCCTCGCAGGTACGCGGCCCGTCGGCCTCGCGAAACAACTGCTCGCGTAACGCTTCATTGTTTTCGCAGGCTTCGAGGATGTGCCAGAGACGGCGTCGATAATGCCGCGGATGGGCCTCGAAGTCTTCGCTCTGGGCAAAGTCGGCCAGGAATCTGAACAGGCCTCCAGAGCCCGGCTCTTCGCTCAGGCGGTCCCAGGCTGCCTCCCGTTCTGCACGGAGGAGCTCGTTTCTGGACGCTACCCAGGTTGCACGGGTTTCTTCATCTATTGGCTCGTGGGCATACGACGCGCTGCCTCGGGCGCCTGTTTCGCTGGCACCCTGTGCTTCGTCCAGATACTCGATGCTGCCTTCGCTCAACGGATTGTCATGCAGGTTCAGCCTTTGCAGGCGCAGGCGCAAGCCGCGCATCTCGCGCTGCAACTCGCTGATTCTGTTGTCGCGCAAGTCGATATGGGCGCGTAGCGCTACGCTCTGGTGGACCAGGCCAATATCCGCCTGGCCCGTTGCTCGCAGGCGCAGGTCCCGCACATGTGGCAAGGCCGAGAGGTCGGGCATGCCGTTGAGGGGGTTGTAGTTGAGTATCAGGGTATCCAGCCGCTGCAACTGAGCCAGGCGGCTGCTACCTGCTGCGTCCATCGCAATCAGGTTGTTGCTCAGGTTCAAGCGCCGTAGCTGGCTGAGGCCCTCGATGCCATCGGGAACCAATGTCAGCCGGTTGCCGCTCAGGTCCAGGTCCACGACGTTGGGGAACAGCCTTAGGAAGCGCGCATCGATCTGCTGCAGGCGCATGTTGCGTAACGTCAGCCGGCGCACGTGTCGGTATTCCACACCCTCCGGCAGGTCTGGCAAGGCATCGATGTGCTCGCCGTCTATGGTCAGTTCATATTGGTCGTTGCCGTCCACCAGTTTGCGCCGCCAACTGCGGCGAAGGGTATCGGCTACCCGGCGTCTGCGAATGGCGTCGATCGGAGATTGCCAACCGGCCTGCCAGACCCGAAGTGTTTCGCGCAGGTCGGCAAGCTGGCGTTGCAGCGTCTGGTAATGGTCCCACAAGCTCTCCCCGCGCTGGCGGACTGCTTCGAGGTAAGCGTCCAGTTGCAGTTCGGAGAGTGTGGAGAATATTTGATGGATCCCTCGGCGAATAGCGCTTTGGCTGCTTTCACCACCGCCGCTGAGTGTATAGGCCAGCCTGCCGTCGGCGAAACGCCGGGGCGGCCTGATAGTTGCGCGGATGCCGGGCAGGTCGAGCAGGCCAGCCGTTGAGTCGCGATCCTGTTCGGCTGCCATGGCCAGTTTGTCGCGCAGTTCCCTGAGCTGCAGGTTGCGGTTCCCCAACCGGGTTTTCTGCTCGTCGTCCAGGCATTGCAGGAGCGCTGCCAGCAAGGACTTGCCCTGGGTTTCTTCGCCAGCCAGGGCGTAGCCTTGCTCATTTTTGACAATGGTGCGTACCTTCTGCGCGGTCTCGCTCTGGCTGGCGAATATCTGTAATCCCTCCAGTCCGCCGTGGCGTAATTCGACCCGTACTGAGTCTGGCCACGGGGCTTCCCTCTCGATGAGGCGTAGGGCCAGTATTTCGCTATCGGTGTTGGCCAGGTTCTGTAGGCGCAAGCCGAGACAAGCCCGGTCGATACGGCTGGCATGTTCATACCATCGTGCATGTTGCGCCATGCTCAGTGGTATCCGCCCGGAAGCATGCAACTGTTCTATCTGGGCGCTACTGCCATGGTCGATGACTTCCTGGGCGCCCCTTGGCGATAGCCCCCGAAAGGCGCCGATCAGCTTGGCCTGGTCGATGGATAGCGGTGTTTGCCATGCCTGAAGTTTCTGCTCGAAGGCCAGCCCTTTCAGGGTAGGATCCTGCTGGTGCAGCTTGATCCGGTCGTGGATGTCTAGCAGCCGCGCGGGTGGTGGAGCGTTCTCCAGGCAAAGTCGGCGCAGCTGGTCCACGGACAGGCCTGTGACCTTCAGAAGCATCCGGCCATGGTCTGATAAAGTGTCGGCAAAGTGCTCCCCTTGCAGGCCTTCCAATAATATCGAGACATCTTCCTCGGCAGGCAGGTAGCGGAGGTTTCTGGCCAGCCTTACGCCGCGGCCGGGCAACACCGTTGGCGCAAGCCTGTCGACAAAAGGTATTCGTCCCAGCGTATGCAGCGCACCTGCAGTCAGGCCTGTGGTCGCCAGGCCTTGGGCTACGTTGAACAAGTGGTCCAGTGCACCTTGGCGATCACCTAACTGCCAGTCCTGGTAGCCTTCGTAGACTTCATCGAGCAATTGCGCCGCGCTGACGACCAGCAGCAGGTCTCCCAATACCGGTACGACCAGAGCTGCCAGCCCCAGCAGGTCCAATCCGGCGCTGAGCATGCCCTGCAAGCGCTGATGTCTGCTCAGGCGGTCTTCGACGTCCGTGGGCACAGCCAGGTAGGCTGCATCATCGAACATTCGTCCGAGCAAAAGCGCTCGTACATGTGCGAACACATCCCCCTCTATTGGCAGGTTTCGCCCGTCGAGCTGCGGTTTCTTTGCTCCAGGCGACGCTACCAGCCGTTGTGCAAGTTCCTTGTCGAAAGCGCTTGTGTCCCGCGCCTTGATGAAACGCTTGAAAAACCTGCGGAATGGTTGCTGTTTGAGGCGAGTGGCCAGGTCGCTGTACACATCGTTCCAACTGTCGTAAAAGCACAGGCTTTGCCCGGGGGCATCGGGTATCCAGACGATGATCTCGTCGATGTCGGCAGCCAAGGCAGGGCGCCACTCGAGAGTGATGACCCCCGTCACGCACTTGCCGAGCAGATAGAGTTGGCGAGGTGTCAGGGTGCCTTTGCCATAGGTTGCGAGCGCAGGGGTTTCCAGCATCGACCGCAGCCGAAGCAAATCCCGCTCATCCAGTTGCCGCTTGAACCTGGCTTCGTAAACCGCTGCTTGCATGCGCGTTCGTACGCCGGTTTCAAACAGGTGCCTTATTGTCGTGCGCGCCTGATCGCCCGGCTGGCCACGCCCAGCGTTGGGTTCGAGCACTGTCTTGAGCAGCACCTGATACTTGCCGCCCAGATCCAGCGAGCGGCACAGGCGAACGAATTGCTCGAAGGTCATGGCCAGCTTTTCGCCTTTCTCGTTTTCCAGATGCGCTTTACGCAACAGCCACGGTTCAGCTTCGTGTGCTTCGAAGTTATGCAGGGCGGCAGCCAGCAGGGTTTGTCGTGTGCTATGGATTACGGTCGGCTTGTAGAAATGCTCTGCGGCCGAAGGTAGTTGGAACTCTTCGCTCACGACCACGTGACCCCGTCGTGCGTCGATATGCCCCACTCTCTGCTCACGCAGCGCGCGTTCGAGCAGGGGCAGGGCGAAGTCTTCGAGGCGAGGGATTCTTTCGAGCAGATGGCGAAGCCTGTCCGCTGCCTGTTGTTGTGCACCCAAGGCCTTGCCGTAGGCTTGCAGGTGCGTTGTGTCGGCGCCGGTCAACCAGTCTGGCAGTTGCTGGGCGATCAGGGCGTCGACTGAATAGGACGGGTTGTATTCGGTGGGTGGCACGTGATGTTCTCCGGGGTTTGAAAGACCCCAGAGCATCACGCCGATAATGTGGTTTGGCGGTAGTTACTGCTGCGCCGAATGGCACGCTTGACAGCCAGGCGCTTGCGCCTGGCGCGTGTGGGCGGGCCAGGGAGTCACGCTGCCTGGGTGCGCGCCTGCTGCTCTCGTTGCAGGTAGTCTGCAAGCACTTGTTGTTCGCCCGCGCTGGTGAACAGGCCCAGCTTGGTGCGGCGCCAGAGAATGTCTTCAGCGCTGCAGGCCCATTCGTTGCTGGCGAGGTAGTCGACCTCTCGAGCGAACAACCCACCACCAATTGCCTGGCCCAGGTCTTCCGGCCCTTGCACGCCCTCCAGCAACTGCCATACACGGCTGCCATAGGTCAGCACCCAGCGCTTGGCGATATCGACCGGCAACCAGCCACAGCGCGCCAGCACCGCATCTACCAGAGCCTGCACCGTGGTCATTTGCTCACCACCAGGTAGCGGCGCGCCAGCGGTCCAAGTGCCGCGCATCTGTGGGAAGTGCGGCTTGAGCTCGGCCATCGCCGATTCGGCCAGTTTGCGGTAGGTGGTCAGCTTGCCACCGAATACCGACAGCAACGGCGCTTGCCCTTCACTGGCGGACAGCGCCAGGGTGTAGTCGCGAGTGACCGCGGACGGATTGTCCGATTCGTCGTTGCACAGTGGGCGCACGCCGGAATAGGTGTGCACGATGTCGCTGCGGCTGATCTGATGGTTGAAATGGGCGTTGACCACTTTGAGCAGATAATCGGTTTCCTGCTCGGTGATCGCGACTTTGGCTGGGTCGCCGCTGTATTCGCGATCGGTGGTGCCGATCAGCGTGAAACGCTCCAGGTACGGGATGCAGAAGACGATACGCTGGTCCTCGTTCTGCAGGATGTAGGCATGTTCGCCTTCGTACATGCGCGGCACGATGATGTGGCTGCCCTGGATCAGGCGGATGCCGTAGGGGGCATCGAGCTTGAGGTCGTCCTTGATGAAGCTGGCCACCCACGGCCCGGCGGCATTGACCAGGGCACGGGCGCGAATGGTCTGCAGGCGGCCGTCAGCGTGCTGCAACTCCACTTGCCACAGGCCATCCACACGCTCCGCGCGCAGGCAGCGGGTGCGGGTATGGATATGGGCACCTTTTTCCCGTGCGGCCATCGCATTCAGCACTACCAGGCGGGCATCGTCCACCGCGCAGTCGGCGTATTCGAAACCACGGCTGATTGCAGGCTTGAGCGGGTATCCCGGGCCGAAGCGCAGGCTGCGCGAAGCACCCAGGCGCTTGCGCTTGCCCAGGTGATCGTAGAGGAACAGGCCGGCGCGAATCATCCAGGCAGGGCGCAAGTGCGGGCGGTGCGGCAGCACGAAGCGCATCGGCTTGACGATGTGCGGGGCTTTGGCCAGCAGCACTTCGCGCTCGGCCAGTGCTTCACGCACCAGGCGGAACTCGTAGTGCTCCAGGTAGCGCAGGCCGCCGTGGATCAGTTTGCTGCTGGCCGACGAGGTGTGCTGGGCCAGGTCGTCCTTTTCGCAGAGGAATACCTTGAGGCCACGCCCGGCGGCGTCGGCAGCGATGCCCACGCCATTGATGCCGCCGCCGATTACGGCGAGGTCATAGCAGTCGGCGACTGGGGGCTGGGACGAAACGGGCTGGGACACGGGCAAGGCCTCCTGGTGCTGTTTACATCGAATATGAACATTTATGTTCGTTTTCGAAAATACTAGCGCAACAGAAAGCTGGTCGCCAGTCAGTCTTTATAGAAAAAACTGATCAGATGACAATGAAATGAACATTTACGAAAGTTTTGGATGATCGGTTTGAAAGGTATCGCACCTGTGAGATCAAGCGCGGCGTGGGCGACGCTCGATCTCACAGGCGCGACAAACCTTGCGGCATGCGCCTGTCAGCCCTCAAACCACCTCAAGCCGGATCTTGTACTGGTTCAGCAGCTGGGTGAGGGCGGCGGTTGGCGCCTGGTCGGTCACCAGGCAGTCGACCAGGCTGATCGAGCCCATGCGCACCATGGCGTTGCGTCCGAACTTGCTGGAGTCGGCGGCAAGGATCACTTGCCGGGCATTGGCGATGATTGCCTGGGATACCCGCACTTCCTGGTAATCGAAATCGAGCAGGCTGCCATCTTCGTCGATGCCGCTGATGCCCACCAGGGCGAAGTCGACCTTGAACTGGTTGATGAAGTCGACACTGGCCTGGCCGACGACGCCGCCATCACGGCGCACCGTACCACCAGCCACCAGCACTTCGAAATCGTCCTTGGCGGCTAGGATCGCGGCCACGTGCAGGTTGTTGGTGATGACTTTCAGGTGGTTGTGGTTGAGCAGCGCCCGGGCGATGGATTCGGTGGTGGTGCCGATGTTGATGAACAGCGAGGCATGGTCGGGAATCTGCCGGGCCACGGCTTCGGCGATGCGTTGCTTTTCGTCGCGCATCTGATCGGCGCGCATGGCGTAGGCGGTGTTCTCGATGCTCGAGTCGTAGGCCGCGCCCCCGTGGTAGCGACGTAGCAGATTGAGCTCGGCCAGCTGGTTGATATCACGGCGGATGGTTTGCGGTGTGACGACGAACAGCTGCGCCATTTCTTCGATACTGACGTAACCGCGTTCGCGCACCAGTTCGAGGATTTGTTGTTGGCGAGGGGGCAGATTCATGGGCGGTCCTTTGGGGCTGCCGGACAAATGCTGCAATGATGCCGTAGGACGCGGACTACGACCAGTAGACTATCGGGGCGGCCGCGGGGACAAATGCCCTGCATCGATTCTGTGGCCTGCGCTGGCGCTTTTTTGTAGGAGCGGCCTTGTGTCGCGAAAGGGCCGCGAAGCGGCCCCAGCAACATTTGCAATGACACGAAAATCCTGGGGCCGCTTTGCGGCCCTTTCGCGACACAAGGCCGCTCCTACACGTGGTGTAGCGCCTGTCAGGTAGGATCAGGCCTCGTGATCTTCCCAGTCACGGGTACGATCGACTGCCTTCTTCCAGCCTGCGTACAGCTTCTCTTTCTGCGTTTCATCCAGCTGCGGGCTGAACTCGCGCTCGATGATCGCCTTGTCGCGCAGTTCGTCCAGGCCGCTCCAGAAGCCACAGGCCAGCCCTGCCAGGTAGGCCGCCCCCAGCGCCGTGGTTTCGCGCATCTTCGGCCGCTCTACGCAGGTGCCGAGGATGTCGGCCTGGAACTGCATGAGGAAGTTGTTGGCAACCGCACCGCCGTCCACGCGCAGCTCGGACAGGCGCTGGCCGCAATCCTGCTGCATGGCGTCGAGCACGTCGCGAGTCTGGTAGGCGATGGATTCCAGCGCGGCGCGGATGATGTGGTCCACCTTCACGCCACGGGTCAGGCCGAACAGTGCGCCACGGGCATACGGGTCCCAGTACGGGGCACCCAGGCCGGTGAAGGCAGGCACCAGGTATACGCCGTTGCTGTCCTTGACCTTGCTGGCGAAGTATTCGGTATCCAGTGCGTCGTTGACGATCTTCAGTTCGTCACGCAGCCACTGCACGGTGGAACCACCATTGAACACTGCGCCCTCCAGCGCATAGGCCACTTCACCACGCGGGCCGCAGGCGATGGTGGTTAGCAGGCCATGGGACGACTTCACCGCCTGGTCACCGGTGTTCATCAGCAGGAAGCAGCCGGTGCCATAGGTGTTCTTGGCCTGGCCCGGTTCAACGCACATCTGGCCGAACAGTGCCGATTGCTGATCACCGGCGATACCGGCAATGGCGATACCGCTCTTGGTATGGCCGTAGACCTCGGAGGAAGGGCGTACCTCGGGCAGCATCTGCCGTGGGATGCCGAGGATTTCCAGGAGCTTGTCGTCCCACTGCAGGCTGTGGATGTTGAACATCAGCGTGCGCGAGGCGTTGGTGTAATCAGTGACATGCACCTTGCCGCCGGAGAACTTCCAGATCAGCCAGGTATCGATGGTGCCGAACAGCAGCTCGCCGCGCTCGGCGCGTTCGCGGGCACCCTCGACATTGTCGAGGATCCACTTCAGTTTGGTGCCGGAGAAGTATGGGTCGGTGACCAGGCCGGTGGTTTCGCGGATGTAGCCTTCATGGCCGTCGCGCTTGAGCTGGGCGCAGATCTCAGTGCTGCGGCGGCACTGCCAGACGATGGCGTTGTACACCGGGCGGCCGGTTTCCTTGTCCCACACCACGGTGGTTTCACGTTGGTTGGTGATACCCAGTGCGGCGACCTGGGCGTGGCTGATGCCCGCCTGGGCCAAGGCCTCGACCATGGTCGCGCTCTGCGTGGCAAAGATTTCCATCGGGTCGTGCTCGACCCAGCCCGCCTGCGGGTAGTGCTGGGCGAACTCGCGCTGGGAGGTCCCCACCACATTGGCGTCGCGGTCGAAAATAATGGCCCGCGAACTGGTGGTGCCCTGGTCCAGGGCGATGATGTAGTTCTTATCCTGGGTGTCTGTCATGGTCGTAGGCCTTGCGAAAATAGGGGGTCAGGGCTGGGCGTGATGCCGGCGTCAGTTGACTTGAGTATCGCCCTGGCGATTGTCATTTGTCTCAGGGTTCACGGCGGCTGCCATTGGCAGGTTGCGTGCGATCAGGCCGCGATAGGTCGCGGCACCCAGGCAGGCGCCAAGGATCGGTGCGAACACCGGAACCAGGAAATAAGGCATGTCCCGACCGCCAGTGAAGGCGATTTCGCCCCAACCGGCCAGGAAGGTCATGAGTTTTGGCCCGAAATCGCGGGCCGGGTTCATGGCAAAGCCGGTCAACGGGCCCATGGCGCTGCCGATAACCGCGATCAGCAGGCCGATCAGCAGCGGGGCCATGGCACCGCGCGGCAGGCCGTTGTTGTCGTCGGTCAGGGCCATGATCACGGCCATCAGGATGGCGGTGATGATCACCTCGACCAGAAACGCCTGGCCGGTGGACAGCGATGGGTGCGGATAGGTGGAGAAGACCGAGGCCAGTTCCAGGCTGGCTTCGCTACCGCGCAACATGGCGTGGGCCTGTTCGAAATCGAAGAACAGGTTGCTGTACAGGGTGTAGACCAACGCTGCGCCACAGAACGCGCCGCATACCTGGGCCAGCATGTAGAAGGGCAGCTTGCGCTTGTCGAAGCCGGCGAACAGGGTGAGGGCGATGCTCGCCGCGGGGTTCAGGTGCGCGCCGGAAATACCGGCGGTGAGGTAGATCGCCATGCTGACGCCCACGCCCCAGATGATACTGATTTCCCAAAGGCCGAAGCTTGCGCCCGCGACCTTGAGCGCGGCGACGCAGCCGGTACCGAAAAAGATGAGCAGTGCAGTGCCCAGGAACTCGGCCAGGCATTGGCTGGAAAGCGTGGGTTGGCGTAGAGCAGTCGTCATGTATGACCTCGTTTTTTTTGTTGTGAGGCGCGTGGCGCTCGACAGCAAAGCCCGGAGTCTATCCCCGTTGACCCGGGCAGATGTTGGAAATGCACCTTAAAAGTGCACCATTTATTCAGAAACGAAAAAATATAGACAAGAAACGCTGATGTCAAAGGTCGAAAGTGAACGGTCGGTCACGATCTGGATGCTGATTTCAGATGCGGATCCGCGTACTAGAGCCGCGCAATTGCGGTGCGCTGGCTGCGGTGTGGGAATTGTCCTAAAGTAGCCGCCGAGCTGTCCCGACCGGAGCCCCCGCATGACCCCCGCCCTAGACCTGTTGAAGAAACACCGTGCCGAGCATCGTGTGCACAGTTACGAACATGACCCCAAATCGGCGTCATATGGCCTGGAAGCGGCGGAGAAACTCGGTCTCGACCCGCAGCAGGTATTCAAGACCTTGCTGGCGAGCAGCGAGAAAGGTGAGTTGCTGGTAGCAGTGGTGCCTGTGGTGGGTACGCTCGACCTCAAAGCCCTGGCCCAGGCTGCCGGAGTGAAAAAGTGCGAGATGGCCGACCCAGCGTCGGCGCAGCGAGCCACGGGGTACCTGGTGGGCGGGATCAGCCCGCTGGGGCAGAAGAAGCGCCTGCGCACCTTCATCGATGACTCGGCGCAGAACTTTGCAACCATCCATGTCAGCGCCGGGCGGCGTGGGCTGGAGGTGGAGTTGGCGGCGGTGGTGCTGGCTGAGCACACCCAGGGCAAGTTCGCCGGGATCGGTAGAGGCTGAGAATCTTGGGGGCCGCAGAGCGGCCCCAATATTTCGAATCAGGTCGCCGAGCTGTACCGGCGAACGCCGTTGTCCTGCCGCGGCAACTGCGCCGCCACGCTGCCCGGCACCGGGAACAGCACCAGGTGATCGGCCTTGACCGCAATCCCCACATCCTCACCGACCTGACGGTCGTCATGGCTAGGGAAGATCGCCTCGAGCTGGCTGCCGGTCGGCAATTGCAGGCGGTACAGGGTCGATGCCCCAAGGAAGCTCTTGCCGACGATGTTCGCCTGCAGCGCACTGCCCGGTGCGTGGACGATATCGTCAGGGCGCAGCAGCACATCCACCGAGCTGCCCGGCGCCATGATGTAGGCACGGTTGCCGCGTAATTCACCCAGTTCGGTATTGACTGCCTCGTGGCTGATCATCTGCCCACGGATGAAATACCCCTGGCCAATGAAGCTGGCCACGAACGGCGTCTGCGGCTCGTGGTAAAGGTTGTAGGGCGTGTCCCACTGCTCCAGGCGGCCTTCCTTGAACACGCCAACCTGGTCGCTGACGGCAAAGGCTTCTTCCTGGTCATGGGTCACCAGAACGGCACTGGTGCCGCGACTCTTGAGAATGTCGCGAACCTCATGGCTCAGGCGCCGGCGCAGCTCTACGTCGAGGTTGGAAAATGGCTCGTCGAGCAGCAGCAGTTGCGGCTCCGGTGCCAGTGCACGGGCCAGGGCGACCCGTTGCTGCTGGCCGCCGGACAGTTCATGCGGGTAGCGCCCGCCCAGACCGCCCAGCTTGACCAGCTCGAGCATCTCTTCGATGACCTCGGCCTGGCGGGGGTGCTTGGCGATGCCGAAGGCAACGTTCTGCGCCACGGTCAGGTGCGGGAACAGCGCGTAATCCTGGAACACCATGCCGATGCGGCGTTTTTCCGGGGCCAGTGTGAAACCGGCCCGGGAAATGACTTCGCCAGCCAACTGGATCTCGCCATCGTGCACGGGTTCGAAACCGGCGATGGCGCGCAGGGTGGTGGTCTTGCCGCAACCGGATGAACCCAGCAGGCAACCGATGTCGCCTGCGTTCAGGTGCAGATTGAGGTTCTGAACGATGCGCTGGTCGCCATAGCCGCAGGCGAGGTTGCGCAGGTTGAGCAGTAGGGGTTGACTCATGCGTGGTGGTAAGCCGGTTCTACAAGGAATTCGAGAAGGGCCTTCTGTGCATGCAGGCGGTTTTCAGCCTGGTCCCAGGCGACCGAACGTGGGTCGTCGAGCAGGTCATGGCTGATTTCCTCACCACGGTGGGCTGGCAGGCAGTGCATGAACAGGGCGTCGGGTGCCGCCAGGTCGAGCAGTTCGCGGGTGACCTGGTAAGGCGCGAAATGCGCCAGGCGCCGTGCAGTTTCCTCCTCCTGGCCCATGGAAGTCCAGACATCCGTGGTTACCAGATGGGCGCCGCGCACGGCTTCCTTCGGGTCACGCACGATCTGCACGTGGTCGCCACCAATGGCCATGAAGCGTGGGTCCGGCTCGTAGCCTTCCGGGCAGGCAATGCGCAGCTGGAAGTCGAACTGCCTGGCTGCCTCGATGTACGAGTTGCACATGTTGAAGCCATCGCCGATCCAGGCGACGGTCTTGCCCTGGATCGAGCCGCGATGTTCGAGGAAGGTCTGCATGTCGGCCAGCAGCTGGCACGGGTGGGACTCGTCGGACAGCGCGTTGATCACCGGCACACGCGAGTTGGCGGCGAATTCGGTCAGGGTGCTGTGGGCGTGGGTACGGATCATCACCACGTCGAGCATGCTCGACAGCACGATGGCGCTATCGCCGATCGGCTCGCCACGGCCCAGCTGGGTATCGCGCGGGGACAGGAAGATGGCCTGGCCGCCGAGCTGGATCATGCCGGCCTCGAACGACACGCGGGTACGGGTCGAGGATTTTTCGAAGATCATGCCCAGTACGCGGTTCTTCAGGGGCTCGAACAGCACGCCTCGCTTGCGCAGGTCCTTCAGCTCGATGCCGCGGCGGATCACACCGAGCAATTCGTCGGTGGTGAAGTCCAGCAGGGAGAGAAAGTGCCTAGCGCTCATGATTGACTACCTTATCTGCAACGGTATGCAGGTCGACCGTATGGTTTTTTTTGACAACGGGAGTGACCTGCGGCGTAAGCCGCACGGGGGCGGACGAAATAGGGAAAGGCGCAATACTATAAGTAAATGTCGCCTGAAGCCAAGAGGGGAAACAGCTGCCCAGTACCAAAGGGTGTTGCAAAGGGTGTCTTTTCCCGACGGGCAGTGCTGTTTTTTATTTGCTACAGAGGGTTGTACACGGCTTGCCGGCAATTTGGCAAATGGCTGTCGCAAATCGTGTGCCTGATGTCGGTGGATTCACGCCGCGAAGGGCGCTGGCCGGTGGCGGGGGCTGGGCGCATAGTCGATGTTCGACAACCCTCTACACATCCTCCACAACAACAAGGCAGAGGCGGCCATGACCAAGACCCTGCATCACCGTGCCTGTCACCTGTGCGAAGCGATCTGTGGGCTGAACATTGAAGTCAGCCATGACGACGACGGGCAGGCTCAGATCAGTTCGATCAAGGGTGACCCCCAGGACCCATTCAGCCGCGGCCATGTCTGCCCCAAGGCCGTGGCCCTGCAGGACATTCAGAACGACCCCGACCGCCTGCGCCAACCGCACAAGCGGGTGGGCGAGCACTGGGAGGCCATCGGCTGGGACGAGGCCTTTGCCCTGGCCGCCGACAGGCTGTGGGCGATCCAGCAGGTCCATGGGCGCAATGCCGTGGCGGTGTACCAAGGCAACCCGAGCGTGCACAACTACGGCCTGATGACCCACAGCAACTACTTCCTGGGCCTGCTGAAAACCCGCAACCGCTTCTCTGCCACCTCGGTGGACCAGTTGCCGCAGCACCTGGTCAGCCACCTGATGTACGGCCATGGCCTGCTGCTGCCGATCCCGGACATCGACCAGACCGGTTTCATGCTGATCCTCGGCGGCAACCCGCTGGCCTCCAACGGCAGCATCATGACCGTGCCGGACGTGGAAAAACGCCTGAAAGCCCTGCAGGCCCGGGGTGGGCGCCTGGTGGTGGTGGACCCGCGGCGCAGCGAAACGGCGGCGATGGCCGACAGTCACCTGTTCATTCGCCCTGGAGGGGATGCGGCCTTGTTGTGTGGCTTGCTCAATACCCTGTTCGCTGAAGGCCTGGCGCGCGGCTCACACTTGCCGGTCGTCGGCCTGCAGCAGGTGCGCGAAGCGATCGCGCCGTTCAGCGCGGAGGCCATGAGCGCGCACTGTGGCATTGCCGCGACAGACATTCGCCAGCTGGCAAGGGACTTTGCCGCGGCCGACAGGGCGGTGTGCTACGGCCGCATGGGGGTTTCGACCCAAGCCTACGGCACCCTTTGCCACTGGCTGGTGCAACTGATCAACCTGGTGACCGGCAACCTTGACCGTGAAGGCGGCGCGTTGTGCACCGAGCCTGCCGTCGACCTGGTGGCGACCACCTCGGGTGGCCATTTCAACGCCTGGCAGAGCCGGGTGTCGGGCTTGCCCGAGTACGGCGGCGAACTGCCCGTGGCGGCCTTGGCCGAGGAAATGCTGACGCCCGGCGAAGGGCAGGTGCGTGCGCTGGTGACGGTGGCTGGCAACCCCGTGCTCTCAACGCCCAATGGCCGCCAGCTGGATGTGGCGCTGGACGGGCTGGAGTTCATGCTCAGCATTGACCTGTACATCAACGAAACCACCCGCCATGCCGACCTGATCCTGCCCTCTACCTCGGCGCTGGAAAACGACCATTACGACAGCACATTCAACTTGCTGGCCGTGCGCAACGTGACCCGCTTCAACCGGGCGATCCTGGCCAAGCCCGAAGGGGCATTGCATGACTGGGAAATTTTTGTCGGACTGGCACAAGCGTTCGCCAAACGCGCCGAGCTGGAATTGAAGCCGACCTTGGCACCGGCGCAGATGATCGACCTGGCCCTGCGCAAGGGGCGTTATGGTGACGCGACACCCTGGCAGCTGTCGCTGGCAGCGCTGGACGAGCACCCGCATGGCCTCGACCTGGGGCCATTGCGCGCCAACCTCGCTGCGCGCCTGACGACTGCCAGCAAGGCCGTTGAAGCGGCGCCCCAGGTGCTGCTGGATGACTTGGGGCGACTGGCGCAACAGGCCCCTCCGGCGCCGGGCGAACTGCTGCTGATCGGCCGTCGCCATGTTCGCAGCAACAATTCATGGATGCACAACTTTCATCGACTGGTGAAAGGCAAACCGCGCCATCAGTTGTTGATGCATTCGCAGGACCTGCAGCATCGTCAGTTGCAGGACGGCCAGCGAGTTCGTATCCGCTCGCGTACCGGGGATCTTGAAGTCGAGGTTCAGGCCTGCGAGGACATGATGCCTGGTGTAGTCAGCCTGCCCCATGGCTTCGGTCACTCTCGTCAAGGCGTGCACATGAAGATCGCCAAGGCGCAACCTGGGGTGAGTGCCAACGACCTCACCGATGAGCGTCTGCGTGACCAGGTTTCCGGCAACGCCGCCCTCAATGGCGTACCCGTGCAGGTAGAGGCCGCGTAAGGAATGGTAAGGCCGAGCATGCTGCTCGGCTTTCCGTTACAATGCGTCACCGTGCCGACGACCGCGTCGGAAAGTTCAGCCGAGGTGCTACATGGATATCATCGAAACGATCAAAGAGCAGATTGCCAACAACACCATTCTGCTTTACATGAAAGGCTCGCCGAATGCCCCGCAGTGTGGCTTCTCTGCGCGTGCATCGCAGGCCGTGATGGGTTGTGGCGAGAAGTTCGCCTACGTCGACATCCTGCAGAACCCGGAAATCCGTGCGAACCTGCCAAAATACGCCAACTGGCCGACCTTCCCGCAGCTGTGGGTAGCCGGTGAACTGGTCGGCGGCAGCGACATCATGCTGGAAATGTTCGAGAAGGGTGAGCTGCAGACCCTGATCAAGGAAGCGGCTGCCAAGGCCAAGGCTTCCGAGGCCTGATTTTCCGGCAAGCATGAAAAAACCCGCTGATCGCGGGTTTTTTCATGGAGCGAATATTTATTCTTCGCCCATCTGCGACTGCAGGTAGTTCTCGATACCAATCTTGTCGATCAGCCCCAGCTGGGTTTCCAGCCAGTCGATGTGTTCTTCCTCGGACTCGAGGATATCTTCGAGCATGTCACGCGAGCCAAAGTCGCCAGCGGTTTCGCAATGGGCGATGGCCGCTTTCAGGTCGACCAGGCCTTTCTGTTCGATCTTCAGGTCGCATTCGAGCATCTCTTTGGTGTGCTCGCCAATCAGCAGCTTGCCCAGGTCCTGGACGTTGGGGATGCCTTCGAGGAAGAGAATACGCTTGATCAGTTTGTCAGCGTGCTTCATCTCGTCGATGGATTCCTTGTACTCGTGCTTGCCGAGTTTGTTCAGGCCCCAATCTTCGTACATGCGTGCGTGCAGGAAGTACTGGTTGATCGCGACCAGCTCGTTTCCGAGGATCTTGTTGAGATGCTGGATGACGCTTACGTCGCCTTTCATGTCGGGTTCCTGCCCTGTAGAAGTGTGCCAATACAGTGAAGTTTGAGCCCGATACTTAGGTGTGTCAAACCTAAGTTCTTGAATAATAAGTGAAAATTAATGGAAATAAGAATGTTTGTGAACCGCGTTGGAGCGCTAACTTATTGAATTGCGAGCATAAAAAAACCGGACGCAAGGTCCGGTTCTTCGAATTCTTCGTTTTCAGGCTGCGGTAAATTCCACGGGGTAGGGCAGGGCTGCCTGGCTGACCTGGAGTTCGGTCAGGGTCTCGCGGACCACCTGCTTGGCCACGCAGGCACATTTGCCGCACTGGCTGGCGACGTTGGTGGCGGCTCGCACTTCCTTGTAGCTGCAGCATCCTTCATAGATCGCATCGCGGATCTGTCCGTCGGTAACGCCGACACAAAGACACACATACATAAAGGCTGACCATCGTTGGTGGGCTCGATGGAGTGGAGCTTAATGTTAATGAGAATGCTTGTCAAAGGAGTTTCTGAAAGGGCCGTGCTTGAGCGACCGGCGGTTGCTTCGTCGTTGGAGTCGGCCTGTCACCAGAAGCCGTGTATGATGGACGGCCTTTGTTGGATGTCGGGCAAGCCCGTCTGGCCCGGCAAACGGTTTTTCACCCTCATCAGGAGATTACAATGAGCGTACTCGTTGGTAAGAAAGCCCCCGATTTCACCGTTCCGGCCGTGCTGGGCAACGGCGAGATCGTCGACAGCTTCAACCTGGCTTCGGCCATCAAGGGCAAGTACGGCCTGGTGTTCTTCTACCCGCTGGACTTCACCTTCGTCTGCCCGTCCGAGCTGATCGCCCTGGACAACCGCATCCCTGACTTCCAGGCGCGCAACGTGGAAGTGATTGGCGTGTCGATCGACTCGCACTTCACCCACAACGCCTGGCGTAACACCCCGGTCAACAACGGCGGTATCGGCCAGGTCAAGTACACCCTGGCTGCCGACATGACCCACGAAATCTGCAAAGCCTACGACGTCGAGTCCGAAGGCGGCGTAGCCTTCCGTGGCGCCTTCCTGATCGACACCAACGGTGTTGTTCGTTCGCAGATCGTCAACGACCTGCCACTGGGCCGCAACATGGACGAGCTGCTGCGCCTGGTCGACGCCCTGCAGTTCCACGAAGAGCACGGCGAAGTCTGCCCTGCCAACTGGAAAAAAGGCGACAAAGGCATGAACGCTTCGCCGGAAGGCGTTGCTGCCTACCTGAGCGAGAACGCTGGCAAGCTGTAATTGCCGCGTGCATGAAAAAACCGGCCCTTGTGGCCGGTTTTTTTGTGCCGTCCTGTGCCGGCCTCTTCGCAGGCTTGCCCGCTCCCACATGAGTCGCACAATGGCTGAGGCCACTGCAGTACCTGTGGGAGCGGGCATGCCCGCGAACGCTTTTGCAGATCAATCGTTGAAATCGCGCCAGCCGCCCATCTCTTTCCAGCGGTTGACGATGCCGCAGAACAGCTCGGCCGTCTTCTCGGTGTCATAGCGCGCCGAGTGCGCCTCACGCCCGTCGAAGTCGATGTCGGCGCTCTGGCAGGCCCGCGCCAGTACGGTCTGGCCATAAGCCAGGCCCGCCAGGGTAGCGGTGTCGAAGCTGGAGAACGGGTGGAACGGGTTGCGCTTCAGGTCATTGCGCGTCACCGCCGCATTGAGGAAGCCCAGGTCAAAGCTGCTGTTGTGGCCGACCAGGATCGCCCGCTTGCAACCATTGGCCTTGAGCGCCTTGCGTACGCCACGGAATATGTCGGTCAGCGCACTTTCTTCGCTGACTGCCATACGCAGCGGGTGGTCCAGCTTGATCCCGGTGAATTCCAGCGCGGCCGCCTCGATGTTGGCGCCCTCGAATGGCTCCACGCGGTGGAAGTAGGTGTGCTCGGGGAACAGGAAGCCCTTTTCGTCCATGCCGATGGTGACTGCGGCAATTTCCAGCAGGGCATCGGTAGCGCTGTTGAAGCCGCCGGTTTCAACGTCTACCACTACCGGCAGATAGCCGCGGAAACGCTCGGCCATCGGGTGGCGCGAACCGCTGCTGCCTTGGGTGTCGAGGTCGTCTTCGTAGAGGTCTTCGCTCACGCGTTTTCCTCCAGCAGGCGCCAGCGCAGTTTTTCGCCGGCGCGCAGCGGGACCACGGTCTGCTCGCCAAACGGCAGGCTATCCGGGGCGGTCCATTCTTCGCGGACCAGGGTAATGGTGTCGGTGTTTGCCGGCAGGCCGTAGAACGCCGGGCCGTGCAGGCTGGCAAAGCCTTCCAGCTTGTCCAGCGCGTTACGCTGCTCGAACGCTTCGGCGTACATCTCGATGGCTGCGTAGGCGGTGTAGCAACCGGCGCAACCGCAGGCGGCTTCCTTGGCGTGTCGGGCGTGTGGGGCCGAGTCGGTACCCAGGAAGAACTTCGGGTTGCCGCTGGTGGCCGCATCCAGCAACGCCACCTGATGGGTGTTGCGCTTGAGGATCGGCAGGCAGTAGAAGTGCGGGCGAATGCCGCCAACCAGCATGTGGTTGCGGTTGTACAGCAGGTGCTGCGCGGTGATGGTCGCGCCGACGTTGGCCGGGGCCTCGGTGACGAACTGCGCGGCATCGCTGGTGGTGATGTGCTCGAACACCACCTTCAGTGTCGGGAAGCGCTCGACCACACGGCGCATATGCTCGTCGATGAAGCGCTTCTCGCGGTCGAACACGTCGATCTCGCTACGGGTCACTTCGCCATGCACCAGTAGCGGCATGCCAACTTCCGCCAGCGCCTCGATGGCCGGGAAGATGTTGTCGATGCTGGTCACGCCCGAGTCGGAATTGGTGGTGGCGCCAGCAGGGTACAGCTTGGCGGCATACACGAAACCGCTGGCCTTGGCCGCGCGGATGTCCTCGGGGCTGGTGCGGTCGGTGAGGTACAACACCATCAGCGGCTCGAAGCTGCTGCCAGCCGGGCGGGCGGCCAGGATGCGCTCACGGTAGGCGCCGGCCTCTACGGCATTGCGTACCGGCGGAACCAGGTTGGGCATGATGATGGCACGGGCGAAAGTACGCGCCACATCGCCAACGGTGTGGGGCAGGACGGCACCATCGCGCAGATGGATGTGCCAGTCGTCGGGACGCAGGAGGGTCAGGCGATCGGACATTGGGGATTCCAGGCGGGTCGAACTCAAGCCCCAATGCTACCGGAAAACCCTGGGTGGAGCACGGCTATCAAGTTTTCCGCCAGGCGTCCGATAGCCTGCAGGTAAGCCGTCTGAATTTGTGGAGCCGCCCGTGCGCCAGCGTTACCTAGCCCTGTTGACCCTGTTCGCCAGCCTGCCGGCCGGTGCGCTGACCTTCCAGACGCGCATGGAAAACATTGCCTGGAAGGTCGAGGGTGACCAGTTCGAATGCCGGCTGATCCAGCCGATCGATGGTTTCGGCAGTGGCGAGTTCGTGCGCCGCGCGGGCGAGCAGCCGGTGTTCCAGTTGCGCTCGGACAGCAACGTACTGGGGGCGGGCACGGCCACATTGCTGGCAGCTGCTGCGCCGTGGCAGCCTGGGCGCAGCGACATCAATCTGGGCAGCGTGCGCATCGCCCGTACCGGGGTGTTGTTCAGTTCTTCCCAAGGCCAGGCCAGTCGCCTGATCAACGGCCTGCTCGATGGGCGCAGCACGGTGGTACGCAATTATGCCGGCGAGGCGGGCAGGCCGATGGAGGTGCGTGTGCTGCCGGTCAGCTTCGCCAAGGCCTACAACGACTATCAGGCCTGTGCCGGCAAGCTGCTGCCGATGAATTACGATCAGGTGCGTCAGACCCAGGTGGGCTTCCCCGGGGGAGGCTTCGAGCTGGATGGCGCGGCCAAGGCACGGCTGGATGTGATCCTCGACTACATCAAGGCTGACCCGACCGTTAACCATGTAGAGCTCAACGGCCACTCCGACAACAGTGGCAATCGCCTGACCAATCGCGACATGTCGCGCCGCCGGGCACTGGCGGTAGCCGACTACCTCAAGGCCCATGGCGTTCCGGAAGAGCAGATTACCGTGCGTTTCCATGGCGAGCGTTACCCATTGGCGAAGAACACCAATGCTGCCAACCGGGCGCGTAATCGTCGGGTGAATATCGAACTGGATCGGGTTGCGGTCATCGAGAAGCCGGCTGAGAAGCCTGTCGAAAAGGCCCCTGAGCCAACACCTGCCAAGTCCTGAAGGCTGCTCCCACACGGCATTTCATAATTTCCGACGGTAAGTCGCCCTTCCGAAACTTCTTGTCGCTTTGTCGTCAGAAGCTGTCGCCCCACTGTAATTTTATCCGTAACGTCGTTAGAATCGATCCCTTTCCGTACAACCCCGTGGAGTGATGGCATGGCGGACGTAAAAAAGGTCGTACTGGCGTATTCCGGCGGCCTTGATACTTCGGTGATTCTCAAGTGGCTGCAGGATACCTACAACTGCGAAGTGGTGACCTTCACCGCTGACCTGGGGCAGGGCGAAGAGGTCGAGCCGGCTCGTGCCAAGGCCCAGGCAATGGGCGTTAAAGAGATCTACATCGACGACCTGCGCGAAGAATTCGTGCGTGATTTCGTGTTCCCGATGTTCCGCGCCAACACCGTCTACGAGGGCGAGTACCTGCTGGGTACTTCCATCGCCCGTCCGCTGATCGCCAAGCGCCTGATCGAAATTGCCAACGAAACCGGCGCCGACGCCATTTCCCATGGCGCCACCGGCAAAGGCAACGACCAGGTGCGTTTCGAACTGGGTGCCTACGCGCTGAAGCCAGGCGTCAAGGTAATCGCCCCATGGCGTGAGTGGGACCTGCTGTCCCGCGAGAAGCTGATGGACTACGCCGAGAAGCACGGCATCCCGATCGAGCGCCACGGCAAGAAGAAGTCGCCGTACTCGATGGACGCCAACCTGCTGCACATCTCCTACGAAGGCGGTGTCCTGGAAGATACCTGGACCGAGCACGAAGAAGACATGTGGCGCTGGAGTGTCTCGCCTGAGAACGCCCCGGATCAGGCTACCTACATCGAGCTGACCTACCGCAACGGTGACATCGTTGCCATCGACGGTGTCGAGAAGACTCCGGCCACCGTCCTGGCCGACCTGAACCGTATCGGTGGTGCCAATGGCATCGGCCGTCTGGATATCGTCGAGAACCGTTACGTCGGCATGAAGTCGCGCGGTTGCTACGAGACCCCTGGTGGCACCATCATGCTCAAGGCCCACCGTGCCATCGAGTCGATCACCCTGGACCGCGAAGTCGCTCACCTGAAGGATGAGCTGATGCCGAAGTACGCCAGCCTGATCTACACCGGCTACTGGTGGAGCCCGGAGCGTCTGATGCTGCAACAGATGATCGACGCTTCGCAGGTCAACGTGAACGGCGTGGTACGCCTGAAGTTGTACAAGGGCAACGTCACCGTTGTCGGCCGCAAGTCGGACGACTCGCTGTTCGACGCCAACATCGCTACCTTCGAGGAAGATGGCGGCGCCTACAACCAGGCGGATGCAGCTGGCTTCATCAAGCTCAACGCCCTGCGTATGCGCATTGCTGCCAACAAGGGCCGCTCGCTGCTCTGATTGCCGTCATGTGCAGCAAGAACCCCGGCTCAGGCCGGGGTTTTTTTTCTGTGGAATCAGTGGCCGTCGTTTGCCACCTGTTCATCAAGCGCGCTGATCGATAGTTGCGCGCACTGGCGTCTGTCCAGGTTGCAAAAGCGCCAGGTGCGAGATTGCTGAGGCGGTTGGGCGAGGGCGGACAGCAATTGCTGCTCCATCATGCGATAGGCATCGGGGCCGGAAAACATGAACGTGACAGGCTCGCCCTGCAGCGCTTCGCCGGTACTACCGGGAATTGCATGCTTGGCCACATCACTCGGTGTCGATGTGTTGTCGTTTGGCGTCCTGTTTGGCGACGGGTCGTAGAACGACTTGTAATTGAAGTTGAGCGTGAGGAAGAACAGTGCCGTCAGGAAGAATGGGAAGCCCACCAGGAACCAGGTATAGAGCTTTTGGCTGGATTCGCTGAGAAACGGCAATGTGGCAAGGGCGGAGGCTTCGATAATCCCTGCGAAGATGGCAATGATCGTCAGCGGGGCGACAGGCTGTACTTGGTGCATATGGGTCGTCTCCAGCGATTTTGCACATCTTTACCTTACGGCGATGCTCAACTAAAGACTGGATTGTTTCCCGGGTGAGAATAATCGCTTGAAATCCTGATGACGGTGTTTGTTCAGCGCATTTGAGCTGAATATTTCCTGAGGTGTCGGCCGGTTTCCAACTGGTGCACTTTTACCAGCCGGTGATACCGTTCATTTGGTAACAGGGAATTTGATTGTTACAAGTGCATCAGTTGAGTGTAGGAAATTTCTGTAAGTGTTGTAGGTTCTATCTGTTCATATATTTCGCCGGTAAATCACCGCGCCAGTAAGCGTTCTGTAGGTTATCTTGGCGGGCCAAAGCAAAAGCAATGAATGGATATCGCATGAATAAAGTGCTTATCGTGGATGATCATCCGGTCATACGCCTGGCCGTACGCATGCTGATGGAGCGGCATGGGTATGACGTCGTGGCGGAAACCGACAACGGGGTGGCTGCGCTGCAACTCACACGGCAACACCTGCCGGATATCGTGGTGCTCGATATCGGTATCCCCAAGCTGGATGGCTTGGAGGTGATCGGTCGCATGACAACTTTCAGCCCGGGCAGCAAGGTGCTGGTGCTGACATCGCAGGCCCCCGGCAACTTCTCGATGCGCTGCATGCAGGCGGGGGCGGCGGGGTATGTGTGCAAGCAGCAGGAACTCACCGAGCTGCTGAGCGCCATCAAGGCCGTACTGTCGGGCTACAGCTACTTCCCCAACCAGGCCTTGCATGTGTCACGTGGCAGGGGCGGAAGCGAGACGGATATGGTCAACCGCCTCTCGGCGCGCGAGATGACCGTGTTGCAACAGCTGGCGCGAGGGCGTTCCAACAAGGAGATTGCCGACAGCATGTTCCTCAGCAACAAGACGGTCAGTACCTACAAGTCGCGCCTGTTGCTCAAGCTCAATGCGCGCTCGCTGGTCGACCTGATCGAGCTGGCGCAGCGGCAAGGGTTGAACTGAACGCCAAGGCCGTAAAGCCTCCAGCCAGGAGGCTTTGCCAGGGTTACAGATCGTAGTCGAAGTCGGCCAACTGCTTCTGCAGGCGCCTTTCCTCCAGCATATTGTCGATGGTGCGGCGCTTGCTCAGGTTGGTCTTTGCGGTTTCCACCTGGGGTTCCGCTTCGTCATCTGCGGCAACAAAATCATCTTCGATCGACAGGTCGTCTTTATCGCTACTCATGAGTCGCTCCAAGCCAAGGGGCCATTGGCCGTCCTTATAACCAGAAAGCAGACGCTGGTAAAAAAGATTTTTTCAATCGCTGCCGGTAGTTTCCAGCTATCGACTCAATCGTCGGAGGTCTTGTGCTTGTACTCGCACAAGTCTTCAATCCGGCAACTGCCGCAGCGTGGCTTGCGTGCCTGGCACACATAGCGCCCGTGCAGGATCAGCCAGTGGTGGGCGTCGAGCAGGTAATCCTTTGGTACGAACTTGATCAGCTTTTTCTCCACTTCCAGCACCGTCTTGCCTGGCGCAATGCCCGTACGGTTGCTGACCCGGAAGATATGGGTATCCACCGCCATGGTCGGCTGGCGGAACGCTGTGTTGAGCACTACGTTGGCGGTCTTGCGGCCAACGCCGGGTAGCGCCTCCAGGGCTTCGCGAGTCTGCGGGACCTGGCTGTCATGGCGTTCGATCAGCAGCCGGCAGGCTTCGATAACGTTCTTCGCCTTGCTATTGTACAAGCCAATGGTCTTGATGTACTCACTCAGGCCTTCGACGCCCAGCGCATAGATGGCCTCGGGGGTGTTGGCGACCGGGAACAGGCGTGCGGTGGCCTTGTTGACGCCGACATCGGTGGATTGCGCAGACAGTGTCACGGCGACCAGCAACTCGAACGGGGTGGTGTACGCCAGTTCGGTCTTCGGGTCGGGGTTGTCTTCGTGCAGCCTGCGAAAGATCTCCAGGCGTTTGGCGGCATTCATGAAATCAGAGCTTTCCTTGATGACGTGATTGGGCAGGGCCCGGACGCAGGCGATTGTACAAGGCCAACAGCAGTCCGAGCAGTAGCAAGGCGCCCGGGGCCAGGCTGGCCAGGTGCAGGCCGATACCGTCGGCCAGCCATTGGCGGCTGGCACCAAGCAGCAGGCATGTGGCAAGCAGCGCGCAAAGGTGGCCGGCGAGCAGGCGCCAGCGCCCTTGATCGGGTAGCAGGTAGTCAATGGCCAGGCATTGCAGGCACAGCAGTGCGGGATAGTGGCCGAGGGAGAGTGCCAGTGGCAGCAGCCAGGCACGCAGTGCCAGTTGCAAGCAACTGGCCAGGGCCGCCAGAACCAGCAGGCTGGCCAGTACATAGGTCCAGGTGACAGACCGTCGGCGCAGGGGGGGCATTAATAGCTGGTGAAGGCTGCTCAGCAGCACTGCGCACACGCCTATGGTGGCGCCTTCGCTCAGTGTTCGGGTGGCGCCCAGCAGAGGCACCAGGCTTGCGCCGAGCAGGTAGAGCCTATTCATGCGTGGCGCCCTCCAGCAATACCCTGCGCTGCTCATCGAAGTAGCTCAGCGCTTCCTGTAGCGCGACGATCACTGCACGTGAGGTCACGGTTGCGCCGGCCAACTGGTCAAAGTCGCCCTGGTCGCGCTTCAGCGCCCAGTGGTCGCCCAGCTGACGATTGGCAAATTGCCCCAGCCAGTTCAGCTGCGCATCACCCAGGCGTGCACCCAGCCCAGGGCTTTCCTGTTGCTCGACCACCTGGCTGCCGATCAGTCGGCCGTCCGCTGCGATGGCCACGCTCAGCACGATAGGCCCGGCATAGCCCTGGGCCTTTGTGACCAGTATGACGGCGGCCGGTTTACCCGCCAGCGTTGCCCGGTAAGCTGCCAGGATGCGGCTGTTTGGCCGCTGTGCGGCGGGCCTAGGCAACGGGCTGTCCAAAGGTTGGTTGTCGTAACTGCCTTCTGGCAACACCGCCAGCCGCTGGCGGCTATTCAGTTGCTTCTCGGCGTCGGCGATGGCTGCGCTGGTCCAGTGCTGCCAGGCCAAAGTGGTCGACAGCGCCAGTGCTCCGGTCAGGAGCAACAAACCCACATCACGTACCAGGCGCTTCATCGGGCAACCTGCTGGCGCTGCAGAGCCAGGCGTTCGAGGCTCGGCGCCATGAGGTTCATGAGCAGGACGGCGAACGCTGTACCGTCCGGGTAGCTACCCCAGGTGCGGATCAGATAGATCAGCAGGCCCGCCCCCAGGCCGAAACCCAGCTTCGCCCACTCCTGCCGGGGCCCGGACACCGGTTCGGTGGCAATGAAGAACGCCGCCATCATTGTCGAGCCGGAGAACAGGTGCACCAGGGGAGAGCCGTTGGAGTCCGAGCCCGAGCCATTCCAGCCCAGCAGGCTGAACAGGAACAACCCAGCCAGCAGACCGGCCGGCGCATGCCAACTGATAACCTTGCGTTGCAGCAGGAACAGGCCGCCCAGCAGGAACGCCAGGTTGACCCATTCGCTGCCCCGTCCACCGATGCTGCCGAAGCCCGGGTGACCGGCGAACAGTTCATCGATGGTCAGGCTGTGGTTGTGGCGAAGGCCGTCGAGCAGCGTCGGCCTGGCCCAGGCATCGATCTGCTCGCCGCCGGCGAACACCAGCTGTAGGCTGTCGAGCAGGCCTGGTGCCGGCCCCGGCCAATGGTTCATCTGCAACGGGAAGCTCAGCAGCACGAAGGCGTAGCCGACCATGGCCGGGTTGAACAGGTTGCGCCCAACCCCGCCAAAGGCCTGCTTGCCGATGCCGATGGCAACGCTGGTAGCGACCACCGGCAACCACCAGGGTGCCAAGGTGGGCAGGGCGGCGGCGAGCAGCACGGCGGTCACCAGCGCGCTGCCGTCGTTCAGCGCCGTGCGCAGCGGTTGTGCTCGCAAGGTAAGCAACAGCGCCTCGCACAGCAGCGCGGTGCTGGCGCACAGCAACAGGTTCAGTAGCAAACTCCAGCCATGCAGCCAGAACAGCGCCAGCAGGCCAGGTACGCAGGCCAGCAACACCAGGCCCATGCTGGTGCGTAGCCGCGGGTCGGGCTTGGCGGTCATTGGGCGAACAGCCCGTTGAAGCCGGAAAACGCCATGGCCATTACTCCGGCCCCAAGCAGTTCGATGGGCAGGCCGCGCATTGCCCCGGGGACGTCGGCATGAGCGCTGCGCTGGCGCAGGTCGGCGAACAGCACCAACGCCAGCCAGAAGCCGCCGCCGGCCAGCAGGCCTTGCAGCAAGGTAGCGAGCCATGTGCTTTCGTCGCTTGCCTGTTGCAGGGTCAAGCCCAGTACTACCGCGTCGCTCAACAGCAGCGCGGGCAGTTGCGTCACCGGCCAGCTCGGGCGCCATCTTGTCAGTAGCCATGGTACGCCCCAGGCAAGCACGGCCAGCCAGGGCAACAACAGGAACAGGGCAAGGTCCTGGGCTTGCAGTGGGGCAAGCACCCCGCGCACCAGTAGTTGTGCGCCGATCACGCCCAAGGCAATGCACAGTGCGCAGGCGAGACCGTGCACGTGGAGGTGCAGCCTTGGGAATGGCTGTTGTTGCAGGCACAGGTGATTGACCAGCGCAGCGCTGATCAGTACCAGGATGTAGTCGCTCATGAGATGACGATAGCCGGGAATCGGGGCGATTGTCCGGGTTTGGCATCGAGGTGCCGGAGTCATTGTGAGAGCGGGCGTGCCCGCGAACACCGGCAACGCCGGTGCCATGCACCGCGTAGTCAGTTTCGCGGGCACGCCCGCTCCCACAAGGTCCAGCAGGTTTTGTTACTTGATGCGCTGGCCTGGCTTGGCACCGCTGTCCGGGCTCAGCAGGTAGATCTCTTCACCGCCAGGCCCGGCCGCCATGACCATCCCTTCGGACACCCCAAAGCGCATCTTCCGTGGCTTGAGGTTGGCCACCATCATGGTCAGCCGGCCTTCCAGCTGGGACGGGTCGGGGTACGCCGACTTGATGCCGGAAAACACGTTGCGGCGCTCGTCACCGATGTCCAGGGTCAGTTGCAGCAGCTTGTCCGCGCCCGGTACGGCTTCGGCCTTGACGATCAGTGCCACGCGCAGATCGACGGCAGCGAAGGTGTCGAACTCGATTTCCGCCGACAGCGGGTCCTTGGCCAGCTCGCCATTGCCGGCCGGGGCCTTGGCTTCGGCGGCCAGCAGGTCTTCCTTGCTGGCGGCGACCATGGCTTCGACCTTGGCCGGTTCGATGCGGCTCATCAGCGCCTTGAACGGGTTCAATTGGTGGTTTTCCAGGCGCGACAGGTGGTCGTTCCAGGTCAGTGGTGTCACGTTGAGGAAGGCCTCGGCGTCGGCAGCCAGTACCGGCAGCACCGGCTTGAGGAAGATCACCAGCTGACGGAAAAGGTTGATGCCTTGGGCGCAGATGGCCTGAACTTCATCCTGCTTGCCTTCCTGTTTGGCCAGCGACCATGGGGCCTTGTCAGCGATCCAGGCGTTGGCGCGATCGGCCAGCGCCATGATTTCGCGCATGGCACGGCCGAAGTCGCGGCCTTCATAGGCGTCGGCGATCGACGGGGCGGCCGCCAGGAAGGCTTCGGTCAGCTCCGGTGCAGCATCGCCAGCTACCATCACGCCTTCATTGCCCTTGTGGATGAAACCGGCGCAGCGGCTGGCGATGTTGACCACCTTGCCGACCAGGTCGGAGTTGACCTTCTGCACGAAGTCTTCCAGGTTCAGGTCCAGGTCATCGACGCCACGGCCCAGCTTGGCAGCGTAGTAGTAACGCAGGTATTCCGGCTGCAGGTGGTCGAGGTAGGTGCGGGCCTTGATGAAGGTACCGCGCGACTTGGACATCTTGGCGCCGTTCACGGTCAGGTAGCCGTGCACGTTGACCGCGCTCGGCTTGCGGAAGCCCGCGCCTTCGAGCATGGCTGGCCAGAACAGGGCGTGGAAGTTGACGATGTCCTTGCCGATGAAGTGGTACAGCTCGGCCTTGGAGCCTTCGTTCCAGAACGCGTCGAAGTCCAGCTCCGGGCGGCGTGCACAAAGGTTCTTGAAGCTGGCCATGTAGCCGATCGGTGCATCCAGCCACACGTAGAAGTACTTGCCTGGCTCGCCCGGGATCTCGAAGCCGAAGTACGGTGCGTCGCGGGAGATGTCCCATTCCTGCAGGCCCGAGTCCAGCCATTCGGCCAGCTTGTTGGCTACCGCGTCCTGCAGCGTGCCGCTACGGGTCCACTGCTGCAGCATGGCCTGGAAGTCCGGCAGCTTGAAGAAGAAGTGCTGGGAATCACGCAATACCGGGGTGGCACCAGAGATGGCCGACTTGGGGTTCTTCAGCTCGGTGGGTGCGTAGGTGGCGCCGCATTTTTCGCAGTTGTCGCCGTACTGGTCTTCGGCCGCGCATTTGGGGCAGGTGCCCTTGATGAAGCGGTCGGCGAGGAACATGCCCTTTTCCGGGTCGAAATACTGGGTTACCGAACGGGTGGCGATGTGCCCGGCGTCTCGCAGGCGCGCGTAGATCAGGCCCGACAGCTCGCGGTTTTCTTCGCTGTGGGTGGAGTGGAAGTTGTCGAAGTCCACCAGGAAGTCGGCGAAGTCGCTGCTGTGTTCGGCCTGGACGTTGGCGATCAGCTGTTCCGGGGTGATGCCTTCTTTCTCGGCGCGCAGCATGATGGCCGAACCGTGGGCGTCGTCGGCGCAAACGTAGATGCACTGGTTGCCGCGCAGCTTCTGGAAGCGGACCCACATGTCTGTCTGAATGTACTCGAGCATATGGCCAAGGTGGATCGATCCGTTGGCATAGGGCAAGGCGCTGGTGACGAGAATCTGACGTGGCTCGGACATGGTGGCTCGGCTACTTATCTGGCGACGGGGTAAAAATGAGGTTGATCGGCCACTATAAAGGGCTGGCGAAGATATTTCACCCCGCATGCGCATCTGCTGACGATTGACGGGTTAGGATAGGCGTCTGTTTTACATTCAGTTTGCCATTGGGAGTCTCCATGAGTGCCGTCACCCGTGCCGCCGTCGAAGGCGTGCTTCGCCAGTACACCGACCCCTACCTGAACCAGGACCCGATCAGCGCCGGCTGTGTGCGCGCAATCGATATCCAGGGCGGCCAGGTCAGCGTGCAATTGCAACTGGGTTATGCCGCAGGGCTGTTCAAGAACGGCTGGGCCCAGGTGCTGCAGACCGCCATCGGCAACCTGGAGGGCGTCAGCAGTGCCCAGGTGTCGATCGACTGCGTGGTGGCTGCGCACAAGGCCCAGGCTCAGGTGCCGGCAATGGCCAACGTCAAGAACATCATCGCCGTGGCCTCGGGCAAGGGCGGTGTGGGCAAGTCGACCACCGCGGCCAACCTGGCCCTGGCGCTGGCTCGCGAGGGCGCGCGGGTGGGTATTCTCGATGCTGATATCTATGGCCCCAGCCAGGGCGTGATGTTCGGCATCGCCGAAGGCACCCGCCCGCAGATTCGCGAGCAGAAGTGGTTTGTGCCGATCAAGGCCCATGGCGTGGAAGTCATGTCCATGGCGTTCCTTACCGACGACAACACGCCGATGGTATGGCGTGGCCCTATGGTTTCCGGCGCGCTGCTGCAGCTGGTGACCCAGACTGCCTGGGACGACCTGGATTACCTGGTGATCGACATGCCGCCGGGCACCGGAGACATCCAGCTGACCCTGGCGCAGAAGGTACCGGTTGCCGGTTCGGTGATCGTCACCACCCCGCAGGACCTGGCCCTGCTGGATGCCAAGAAGGGCGTGGAGATGTTCCGCAAGGTCAACATCCCGGTGCTGGGCGTGGTGGAGAACATGGCCGTGCACATCTGCTCGAACTGCGGCCATGCCGAGCACCTGTTCGGCGAAGGCGGTGGCGAGAAGCTGGCGAGCCAGTATGGCGTCGACCTGTTGGCGTCGTTGCCGCTGTCGATGCTGATTCGCGAGCAGGCCGATAGTGGCAAGCCGACGGCGATCGCCGAGCCGGAAAGCCAGATTGCGATGATCTATCAGGAGCTGGCCCGTCAGGTGGGTGCGCGGATCGTGCTGCAGGAAGCTGCTGCGCCGGCGATGCCTAGCATTACCATCAGCGAAGATTGACTGGCAGACCGAGTCGCCTGCTTCGCGGGTAAACCCGCTCCCACAGGTACAGCGCAGACTTCAAGTACCGCGTTATCCCTGTGGGAGCGGGTTTACCCGCGAAGAGGCTGACTCGGTCTTTCGACCAGGCATAAAAAAACCCGCCGGAAGGCGGGTTTTTTGAAAGCTAGGAAGCTTCGATCGACTTAGGCGATCTGAACTTCTTCAGCCTGCATGCCTTTCTGGCCGCGGGTAGCGACGAAAGTAACAGCCTGGCCTTCTTTCAGGGTTTTGAAGCCGTCAGCTTGGATGGCTTTGAAGTGCACGAACAGGTCGTCGCCCGACTGAGGGGTGATGAAGCCGTAGCCTTTCTCATCGTTGAACCACTTAACAACACCGGATTGACGGTTGGACATTTTTCTGTCTCCTTGGACAATTTGATAACGGTCAGGAAAAACCCTGGCCGGGACTGAGCGCAAAGAGAGCAGAAAATTCAGCGATGGGCCGATCAGGATCGTGCATCAAACTAGAGATTCTCGGTGTCACGTGCAGCACAGTGGCGCCACCTTACCCCACTTTCCGCAACCTGCCAATGGTCAGAAGGCGCTTTACGCAAATTCGGATCGACGGCGGCTGAAGCCCCCGCCCGGCGCGGGATGAGGCATGGAACTTTAACCTGGGCGCCGGGACCGGTAAGATGCGCGTCTCGAATTTTCACCTCGCAACTCTTCAGGACACCCCGCCATGAGCATCAAATCGGACAAGTGGATTCGCCGCATGGCGCAGGAACACGGCATGATCGAACCGTTCGTCGAGCGCCAGGTGCGCGGCGAACAGGACAGCCGGGTGATCTCCTTCGGCGTCTCCAGCTACGGCTACGACGTGCGCTGCGCCGACGAATTCAAGGTGTTTACCAACATCAACTCGGCCACCGTCGACCCGAAGAACTTCGATGCAGGCAGTTTCGTCGACATCAAGAGCGACGTGTGCATCATCCCGCCGAACTCCTTCGCCCTGGCGCGTACCGTCGAGTATTTCCGCATTCCGCGTGATGTGTTGACCATCTGCCTGGGCAAGAGCACCTACGCCCGTTGCGGCATCATCGTCAATGTCACCCCGCTCGAGCCCGAGTGGGAAGGCCATGTGACACTGGAGTTCTCCAATACCACCACGCTGCCGGCGAAGATCTACGCCAACGAAGGTGTGGCCCAGATGCTGTTCCTGCAGTCCGACGAAGAATGCGAAGTGTCGTACAAGGACCGTGGCGGCAAGTACCAAGGCCAGCGCGGCGTCACCCTGCCGCGTACCTGAGCCGACAAGCGCGGGGAATTCCCCGCGCCTTTGGCACTCCAACTGGATAACGCCGGTACGCATGACGCGTAGCGGCCTTGCCAGGAGCAGCCAATGAAACTCCACCCCGCAATCAGTGCCAAGCTGGCAGGCCTGCAGCCCAACCACGTCGGGTTGCTACCATGGTCACTGCTGGCACACCCGCTGCCGATGCAGGCGGGGGGCGTGCCCCACCAGCCTGACCCGGATACCCCGCAACCGCCGGAGCCTGGTGAAACACCACCCATGGAGCCGGGCGAGCCGACCCTGCCGGACGAGCCTCCACCGGCACCTGTAGCTTGAGTGATCCGGGCTAGAGCGGCCAGACGCGGTCTGCACCGGTCAGGAACACCCGGCTGGCGCCCGTGGGGGCGATTTCCCAACCCCCGGTAAATTCACCGAACGCCGGCAGCAGGCTGACCTGTCCATCGATCAGGAAGCAGGGCAATCGCAGGCGTTGCCGAGCCTTGCCGCGCAGGACGAATACCGGGTGTACGTGCCCTGCCAACACCGGTTGGGTCGGGTGGGGGCGGGGTTCGTGTTGTAGCGCAAAGGGTTCCAACAGCCAGGGTTCGCTCACGACTTCGATACCGAGTGAGGCGGGCGGGTCACCGGCGCTTCGATCGTGATTGCCGCGGATCAGCACGATTTTCAGGGTTCTGTGGCGCTCTCGCCAGGCCTGCAGCGTTGCCAAGGTTGCCGGCGCCTGCGCTGCGCGCGCATGCAGAAAATCGCCAAGAATGATCAGTTGCTCGCAATCATGCCTTGCCAGCAATGCATCCAGGCGGGCGAGTGTCGCCTCGGTAGTGCCGCGCGGTACCGGTTGGTGCAAGGCGCGATAGCTTGCTGCCTTGCCGATGTGCAGGTCGGCCACCAGCAGGGCGTGACGGGCTGGCCAGTAAATGGCCTTGTCCGAAAGCAGCCAGAGCACTTGGCCATGGTGTTCGATGGGTAGAAGGTTGGTCATTCCGTAGCGTCCGCCGCACTGTTCAGCTCCGCGACCATCCTCGCAATCCGGTCCGCCAGTCTCTCGGTGCTCAACGTTTCGCGCATGCCTTCCACCAGCAAGGCAAATGCCAACGGTCCGGGCCGCTTGAGTGGTCGCAGTTCCAGCTGTAACTGCCCCATCTTCAGCAATTGCCGGTGCAACCGCTCGATCTCCAGCTCCTCATTCAGCACCTCGTCCCGTGCCTGGGCCAGCAGCAGGTTGCCGGTGTCATGCTTGCGAAATACCTCATAGAACAAGCCGCTGGAGGCCTGGATCTGCCTGAGGCTTTTCTGCGCCGCCGGATACCCGCCAAACACCAACCCGGCAATTTGTGCGATCTCGCGAAAACGACGCAACGCCATTTCTCCTGCGTTGAGGCTGGCCAGTACATCATCCAGCAGGTGTTCGGTACCAAGTGCCTGCGGAAGGTGTGTGGCCCAGTCCACGTTGCCCGGGCTGAGCAGTTCGAACCCGTAGTCATTGACCGCAATCGAAACCGAAAGCGGCTGCACGCGGCTAACCCGCCAGGCGATCAGGTTGGCCAGGCCAAGGTTGGCCATGCGCCCGGCGAACGGATACAGGAACAGGTGCCAACCCTGGCGCGACTTGAAGGTTTCTGCCAGCAGCGTTTCGGGGGTGGGCAGCGCCGACCATTGCGCCTGCAAGGCCAGCAGGGGGCGTACTGCTCGCATCTCCGGGCTTTGAAAGCGCCCTTGGGATGCTGCGCCGAGCTGCTCGACCAGTGCGTCGGCCAGTTCGCTGGAGAGCGGCATGCGGCCACCATTCCAGCGTGCAACCGCTGCCTTGCGCGCGGTACTGCGGCGTACGTAGGCCGTCATGTTTTCCACGCGCACCAGTTCCAGCACTCGCCCGGCGAACACCAAGGTGTCGCCAGGGCGCAAACGGGCAATGAACGCCTCTTCGACGCTGCCCAGCGCCTTGCCCCCACCACCCTTGCTCCAGTACTTGAGCTGCAGGCTGGCGTCGCTGACGATGGTACCGATACTCATGCGGTGGCGACGTGCCAAACGTTCGCTGGCAACCTTGTACGTGCCGTCGGGCTGGCGCTCGACGCGCTGGTAGTCTGGGTAGGCGCTGAGTGAGCTGCCGCCATGGCAGACGAAGTCCAGCGCCCATTGCCACTGGCTGTCACGCAATTCGCTGAAGGCCCAGGTACTGCGCACTTCGGCCAGCAACTGCTGCGGGTGAAAGCCGCTGCCCAAAGCCATGCTTACCAAGTGTTGCACCAGCACGTCCATGCACAAGCGCGGCGAATGCCGGGCTTCGATGTGCCCGGCTGCCAGGGCGTGCCTGGCGGCGGCTGCTTCCACCAGTTCCAGGCTGTGGGTGGGCACCAGAGTAACCCGGGAGCGCCGCCCCGGCGCATGGCCGGAGCGCCCGGCCCGTTGCACGAGACGGGCAATGCCCTTGGCGGAACCGATCTGCAGTACTCGCTCCACGGGCAGGAAGTCCACCCCCAGGTCCAGGCTGGAGGTGCAGATCACTGCCTTCAGGTTGCCTTGCTTGAGGCTGCGCTCGACCCAGTCACGGGTATCGCGGGCCAGTGAGGCATGGTGCAAGGCAATCAGCCCGGCCCACTCGGGGCGTACCTCGAGCAGGGCCTGGTACCAGAGTTCGGCCTGCGCCCGAGTGTTGGTGAAGACAAGGCAACTAGTGCTGGCATCTATCTCCCGGCTGACCTGATCGAGCATCTTCAAACCCATGTGCCCGGCCCAGGGGAAGCGCTCGATGGCCGTTGGCAGCAGGGTATCGACCTGCAACTGCTTGTCCTGTCGGCCTTGTACCAGCAGGCCGCCTTGTGGCAGCAATACGTCCAGCGCATGTTGGAGATTGCCGAGGGTCGCGGACAGGCCCCACGTCGGCAGGCTCGGGTGCCAGTGGCGCAGGCGGGCCAAAGCCAGTTGCAGTTGTACCCCACGCTTGTTGCCCAGTAGTTCGTGCCATTCGTCCACCACTACCAGGCGCAGTGTGGCGAAGTCTTCGCGAGCTTGTGCCCGGGTCAACAGCAGCGTAAGGCTTTCAGGGGTAGTGACCAGTACGCTGGGCAGGCGCCGTGCTTGCCGGGCACGTTCGGCACTGCCGGTGTCGCCGCTGCGAATGCCCACGCTCCAGGGCAGGCCCAGGTCGTCCAGCGGCATTTGCAGTGCGCGGGCGGTGTCGGCGGCCAAGGCTCGCATGGGGGTAACCCACACCACCTGCAAGGGTGCAGCATGACGCCCTTGGGCTTCGGCCTTGAAGGCCCTCAGTGCGGCGAGCCATACCGCGTAGGTCTTGCCGGCACCGGTACTGGCATGCAGCAAGCCGGATTCGCCCCGTTCCACGGCGGCCCAGACACGGCGCTGGAAAGCGAAAGGCTTCCAGCCACGCTTGGCGAACCAGGCCTTGGCGAGGTCGGTGGCGGCGGGCATGGGGCATAGGGTCCTTCGGTGGCTGTGTTTCTACAGACAACCAGCCAGGCGCAATGGTTTTACCGGATCAGTTTGCCAGCAGATAGCCGCTGCGGCACACCTGCTCGCCTGCGACGTGGGCGATGACCATGCCTGCGGTAGCCATGCGCCGTACGTTACGTGCATACAGCAGGCCGGGCTGGCTGTTGCGGATGGCCGTCACCCGGTCGCTGAGCGGGTCGATGACTTCAGCGATCAACTGGCCCGCCTCCAGGTGCTGGCCTGGCCGGGCGTGGTACACCAGCAACCCGCCCAGTGGCGTTATCACCGGTTCTACTGCGGCCAGCGGCGTGGCCGGGCAGCGCAAGGCGGGCAGGGCCGGGCTTGCGCCTTCGATGACCCCCGCATGGGTAAGGAAGTCGAGGATCGCCTGGCAGTCCTTGCTGGCCAGGTCGTGGCTGACATCGGCCTGGCCGCGCAGCTCGACGGTGACCGAGCAGCAGCCCAGCGGAATCGGGAACCGTTTGCCGAAGCGTTGCTGCAACTGCCACCAGACCAGGCTGAAGCATTCATCGAACGACTGCCCGCCAGAGTCGGTGGCAAGCAGGCTGGCTTGGGCACCCAGGTAGCGGGCCAGAGGTTCGATCTGCGGCCAGGCGTCTGGCGTGGTGTACAGGTGCTCGACCGCCTCGAAGTCGCAGTGCAGGTCCAGCACCATGTCGGCATCGCAGGCAAGGCGCTGCAATATCAGGCGTTGAGCCTGCAGCGGTGTGCGCGCCGGGTGTGCGTCCAGCCCCCGCCGCAGGTATTCGCGGATCAGCGCGAGGTTGTGTGCCGGGTCTTCGGTCAGGTGTTCTTCGATCTGGTCGCCGATGCTGTCGGAAAGATCGACGAAGTTACGGTTGAAGTTCTCGCCGCTTTGCAGTTCGAAACGCCCCAGCGGCGCGTCCAGCAGCACCTGTTCCAGGCCGACCGGGTTGGCCACCGGCACCAGGATGATCTCGCGCTGCAGGCGGCCTTGCTGTTCCAGTTCACCCAGGCGGCGCTTGAGGTGCCAGGCCACCAGCATGCCGGGCAGCTCGTCGGCATGCAGCGAGGCCTGGATATAGACTTTGCCGCCACCGCGAGGTCCGAAGTGGAAGCTGTGCAACTGGCGGGTGATGCCCGGAACGGGCGAGAGCAGGTCGTGAGTTGAATGGTGCATGGTGGTCCTGGGTGCGTGGCGAAAACGGTCTGCGACACGGGGCGGCACACAGATAGAAGCACAGTTTTTGGCCTTGCGCCTGCATCGGTGCCCTCCTGGCCACCGCGCTGGCTTCTTCGCGGGTAAACCCGCTCCCACAGGGATCGCACAAAACTCAGCTTTTGTGCATGACCTGTGGGAGCGGGTTTACCCGCGAAGAAGCCAGCACGGTCCAGAAATTGTTTCAGGCCAGCAGCGCCTGCAATGTAGCCAGGTCATCCGCTTCTTCCACTGGCTTGTCCAGCCGCCAGCGCAGCATCCGCGGAAAGCGCACGGCGATGCCGCTCTTGTGCCTCCTGGACAGGGCGATGCCCTCGAAGCCCAACTCGAACACCAGCGTCGGCGTCACGCTGCGCACCGGCCCGAAGGTTTCAACGGTGGTCTTGCGGATGATGGCGTCGACCTTGCGCATTTCTTCGTCACTGAGCCCTGAATAGGCCTTGGCAAAGGGGACCAGTGCCCGACCCGGCGTACCGGCTGGCGCGTCCCACACGGCGAAGGTGTAGTCGCTGTACAAGCTGGCCCGCCGGCCGTGGCCGCGCTGAGCATAGATCAGCACGGCATCGACGCTGAACGGGTCGATCTTCCACTTCCACCAGGTGCCCATGTCCTTGGTGCGCCCCACGCCATACAACGCCTCTCGCTGTTTCAGCATCAGCCCTTCCACCCCCAGGCTGCGGGACTGTTCGCGCTGGCGGGCAAGGTCGGTCCAGTCCTGGCCTTCGAGCAGAGGCGAGAGCAATACCGGGGCCAATGGGTGCTGCTCAAGTACCTGCTCCAGCTGCTGGCGGCGTGCATGCTGCGGCCGGCTGCGCCAGTCCTCGCCTTGCCATTCCAGAAGGTCGTAGGCCTGCAGCACGACCGGTGCGTCGCTCAGCAGCTTCTTGCCCAAGGTCTTGCGTCCCAGGCGCTGCTGCAACAGGGCAAATGGCTGCACAGCCAGCTCAGCCGCTGAGCCACCAGGTTTCCAAACCAGGATCTCGCCATCGAGCACGACACCGTCGGGTAGCGTCTGCGCCAGGCTGTGCAATTCGGGGAAGCGTTCGGTGACCAGTTCCTCACCGCGCGACCAGACCCACAGCTGGCCTTCGCGCTTGACCACCTGGTTACGAATGCCGTCCCATTTCCACTCGATTTGCCATTCGCTCGGCGGCCCGAGCAGTGTATCTAGCTGTTCGGTTGATACCTGCAGGGGGTGGGCCAGGAAAAACGGGTAGGGCTGGCCGCCACGCAAGCTATGTTCATCGTCTGATTCCGGGGCTATCAGCCGTTGATAGCTGGCTGCCGTCGGGCGGTGGCTGATGTCGGTGTAGCCAACCAGGCGCTGGGCCACGCGTTTGGCATCCAGCCCGGCCAGTTGCGCGAGGGCGCGAGTGACCAACAGCTTCGATACGCCCACGCGAAAGCTGCCAGTGATGAGTTTCAGGCAAAGCATCAGGCTGGGGCGGTCCAGCTGGGCCCAAAGAGGCGGCAGGCGTTGCTGGATCTCCTCGACTGGCAGGCCGCGCAATGGCAGCAGATGGGCTTCGACCCAGCGGGCGAGGCCGTCGCCGCCGGGGTGGTGGCTTTCCGGAACCAGCAGGGAAATGGTTTCGGCCAGGTCGCCAACGGCCTGGTAGCACTCCTCGAAAAGCCAGTCAGGCAGCCCCGCCAACCTGCCGGCCAGCTCCCGCAGCACGCGTGTAGGCACCAGTTGGCGAGGGCGGCCACCTGCCAGGAAGTACACCGCCCAGGCGGCATCCCCAGCCGGGGCGGTGCTGAAATATTCGCGTAGCGCCGTGAGCTTTGCAGTGCTGGAGGTAGTCGCATCCAGCCTCAGGTACAGCTCGGCGAATGCTTTCATGCGTCTGGCTCCGCGGCTACCACGTCATCTTCCTCGCCGTACTCGGTCACGAAGGCGCGGGCATCGAGGCCCTGTTCGATGAGGTAGCGCACCAGCACATTGACCGAGCCATGGGTGACCATCACGCGTTCTGCGCCAGTCTGGCCGATGGCCCAGAGCAACCCCGGCCAATCGGCATGGTCCGAGAGCACGAAGCCTCGGTCTACCCCGCGCCGGCGGCGGGTGCCGCGCAACAGCATCCAGCCACTGGCAAAGGCATCGCTGTAGTCACCGAAACGGCGCATCCAGCTGCTGCCACCCGCCGAAGGCGGTGCCAGGACCAGAGCCTGGCGCAGCAGCGGGTCGTTGCGAGGGATATCGCCGACATAGCGCGTTTGCGGAAGGTAGACGCCAGCGTCCCGGTAAACCCGGTTGAGCGGTTCGACAGCGCCATGCACGAGGACTGGGCCAATGTTGGCGTCCAGCCCATGGAGGATTCGCTGGGCCTTGCCGAAGGCATAGCAGAACAGCACGCTGGCTTTGCCCTGTTCGCAATTGGCGCGCCACCAGGTATTGATGCCGGTGAAGATCTCGCCCTGGCTGGGCCAACGGTAGATGGGCAGGCCGAAGGTCGATTCGGTGATGAACGTGTGGCAGCGCACCGGTTCGAACGGCGTGCAGGTGCCGTCGGGCTCCACTTTGTAGTCGCCGGAGGCGACCCAGATCTCGCCCTGGTACTCCAGGCGCACTTGCGCCGAGCCCAGTACATGCCCGGCTGGGTGCAGGCTCAGGGTTACGCCATGGTGCAGCAGGCGTTCGCCGTACGGCAGGGTTTGCAGGTCGATGTCCTGGCCCAGGCGGCTGCGCAGGATGCCGGCGCCTGGGGCGGCGGTGAGGTAATGGCGGTTGCCGACGCGGGCATGGTCGCCGTGGCCGTGGGTGATGACGGCACGCTCCACTGGTCGCCAGGGGTCGATGTAGAAATCACCGGGCGGACAGTACAGGCCTTCGGGGCGGGCGATGACGAGGTCCATGGCATGGGCGCTGGCTTGGAGTTACCAGTTAGGAACCATGGTAGATGCGGGAAGTTCGACTGGAGATGGTTGGGGCTCAAAGTGGCCCCAACAAAGGCGCCATTGTTTATTTCCCAGGCACCAACGTCAAACGCTGGTTGCCATAAGCTCGCCCGAAGTTCTGCTGCTGCAGTGGCAGGCTCATGAAGCGCCCTTGGAACCAGGCATCCAGCCCATCGCTGTAATGCGTGCTGGCCGGGTTGCCGGACTGCCCGCTGCTGGTCAGCACCTGCAACGGCTCGGCCTGGCCGAAGTCGACGATCATCCGTGCCGAGGCCGGCAGGCGGGTGTCGAATTCGCTGCCCCAGGCATATGGCGTCAGGGCCAGGGTAGTGAAGTCGCCACCGGCAGCCAGCGGCGGGCGACCGAGGGCATCGCCCAGGCCATGGTAGGCCGGTGCAGGCCAGCGGTACTGGTGCAGCTTGCCCCACTGCCAGGCGCGGCGGTCGGCGCCCAGTTGCGCGATGCCGGCATCCACCGCGCCCGCCAGGCTGCGGGCGAGAATGGCCGGCTTGTCTTCTTTCTGCGGGGTGCTGCGGTCATCCCAGAACGGGCTGTCGTCGCGGCCCAGCAGGTGGTCAGCCTGCGCCGAGAACGACAACCGCGCATTGCTGACGAAAGCCTGCCAGGCCGGGCCGGATTCCGGGCCCAGGTCGTCGAGGAAGGTTTGCCGGGCCACTTCCTGGAGGAACAGTTCGTACAGTGCGGCATCGGCCGACACCGGGCTCAGGCGGCCATCGAAGGCCTTGAGCCGGGCCAGCGCGTCGCGGGCATTGTCGCGCTGTGCGGCGGGCAGGGCGTCGATCGCCTGCTTGAGCGGCTGGGCCATGCCCGGGGCGTCGAACATCTGCTTGAGCTTGTCGGCCAGCAGGGTGGTCTGGTCGTTCTGCAGGGCCATCAGGCTGCGGCTGTCGTGGCGGCCATTGCCGGCCAGCTGTGCCAGGCGCTCGGCGCGCTCGGGGTAGTACCAGGTGCTGGACAGCTGCATGCCATAGCCACGCGGCAGGCTGCGCTGGTTGGCGTGGCCGATCCAGCCGGCGGGCGGGTCCTGATCGTAAGGGTGCAGCATCGGGTCGGCATAGCCGTCCCAGTCGTAGCGCCCGTCCCAGCCCGGCGAGGGCAGCAGGCCCTGGCCTTCGCGGCGGTTGGGGTAGCGGCCACTGACTTGCCAGCCGATGTGCTCGGGTTCGGCGAAGACGAAGTTGAGGGCGGCGGCGGTCACTTCACGGGTGCTGTCGAAGGCACGCTCCACGCTCTTGGCACGGGTCAGGTCGAACAGCGCATCCAGGCTGCGGTCGCCCTTGAACTGTGGCAGGTTCAGCGCCAGGCCCAGGCTGGCATTGCCTGGCTGGGCCAGCAGGGTGCCGTGGCGGGTGTCGTACAACACCTCGCGCAGCGGGCGCTGGCCGCGGACGAAGAAGGTTTCGCTACGGGCGCGGGCCGGCAGCCATTTGCCGTCGGCCAGGTAGCTCAGCTGGCTGCCCTGGTGGCGCAGTTGCTCCAGGTACAGGTCCTGGTTGTCGGCCATGACCGCGCTGCTGCTCCAGGCCAGCTTGCCGTTGTAGCCGGCCAGCACGATCGGCAGGCCGGGCAACGACAGGCCGGCGACCTGGTACTTGCCGGTGTGGATCTGCACCGGGCTCAGGGCCCAGGCAGCTCGGCTGTCGCTGGCCAGCAGGCTCTTGCCGCTGCGGCTGCGCTGCGGCGCCAGGGCCAGGTTGGCCGAGCCCGGGCTGCCCAGTAGGTCAAGGTCGGCCAGCTTCTGGCTGGCAGCTGCCAGGGCCGGCAGCCCCGGCAACTGGCTGGCCAGGTTCAGGCCCTTGAGCTTGTCCACTTCGGCTTCGGCCAACGGCTCGTCCGGGGCACCGGGCAGCAGCCAGGCAAGCTTGTCGCTGCCGGCTTTCTGCGCCAGGGTCAGGGCGCTCAGTTCTTCCTGCAGGTTCACTGACTGGCTGAAGGCATACAGGCTGAAGATCAGTGCCGAGTCTTCGGGCTTCCAGTATTCGGGGCGGTAGCCACTGCTGGCCAGGCCGGCGGGCAGCTTGTCGCGGTAGCGGAACAGGTAGGCGTTGACCCCGCGTGCATACACTTCGAAGAAGCGCTTGAGCCGTGGCGAGGCGTCGGCGTACTGCTGGGTGGCGCTCTGCTTGAGGTTGGCCGCGCGCATCAAACGGTCGATGTCCAGCGCGTCGCTGCCGGCCAGTTCTGCCAGGCGGCCCTGGGCCAGCAGGCGCATGGCGACCATCTGCTCGATGCGGTCGCCGGCATGCACATAGCCCAGGCTGAACAGGGCGTCATGGAAGCTGCCGCTTTCGATCAGTGGTGCGCCCATTGCGTTGCGCCGTACCGAGACGTTCTGCGCCAGGCCCTTGAGTGGCTGCACACCGCTGGTCGGCGGCACGCTGTCCTGGTAGCCGCCCGTCTGGCAGCCGGCCAGCACGAGCATGCCGAGCAGCGTGGCAGCGGTTGCGAACCGCGGGCGGAATGGAGGAAAGGCGGGGGCGGCCATGACAAGGGCTCCTGCAAGGCGTGGCGGGTTTCGAAAGGCGCTAAGGTAGTGAGCGCGCAGGCGCCGTGCAAGGTCCCAGGGCGCTTTATTTGCCAGTGCCGACTCAAACCTTGAAATGTTCGGCCACGGCGTCGGAAAAGTGCGTGCAATTGATGCGAGCAAGGCGTTGATAGTCACGGCTGACGGCGAAGGCAGAGCCTGGCATCAATAGCACCTTGTGCTGTTCCAGGCGACGCATGAAGGGCTTCAGGTCGGCCAGTTCGGGGTGGTAGACCCACAGGAACATGCCACCTTGGGGCGTTATGTCGAATTGCCAGCCACGCGCCCGCAACAACTGCTGGGTCTGCGCCTGCTGCCGGATCAGGCGCTGCTGCAGGTCTTGCATGTGCCGGGCATAGGTGCCATCGGACAAAATGGTGTTGACGAAGCGCTCGCAAAACGCCGGTACCGCCACGCAGGTCAGCAGCTTCAGGCGTGTCAGCGGCTCCATCAGCTCTGCCGAGCAGGCGATGTAGCCCACGCGCAATGAGGCGGACAGGCATTTCGAGAAGCTGCCGATGTAGATGACCCGCTCAAGGTCGTCCAGTTCGGCAAAGGTCTGGCGCACACCCGGGCTGAAGTCGCCGTAGACATCGTCCTCGACCACGAAGAAGTCGTGTTCCACCGCCAGGCGCAGGACGCTGAAGGCATTGCGCGGGCTGATGTTGCCGCCGGTCGGGTTGTGGAAGGTGCTGTTGCAGAAGAATGCCTTGACCTTGTGCCTGGCCAGGTGCTCCTTCATGTCATCCACGCTCGGTCCGTCCTGGGTTCGGCGCACCCCGACCACATGGCCGCCGGCCAACTGGATCAGTTTGATCAGGTTGCCATTGCCGGGCTCGTCGACGAACACGTGATCGCCTGGCTTGATCAACAACCGCGCCACCAGGTCCAGCGCTTGTGTGGCGCCCAGCGTAGTCAGCAACTGACTTGGCCGGGCATCCACACGGGTCAGGCGTTTCAGGTGCACGCACAACTGCTTGCGCATGGGCAGGTAGCCCTGGATGTCGCCATATTCTGCCAGCGAACTCTGCTCCAGGCGTGCCGTACGCCGAATTGCCCTGGCCAGCAGCTCGGTGTCTCGCCAGGCGGGTGGCAGCCAGCCGCTGCCCAGTTTGGTGTAGTGCTGGCCCCCCTGCAGCAACTTGAACAGCGGGTCGTCGGCCATGCCAGCGGGCGTATCCACTGTGCCGGTTTGCCGTGTGTGGCTGGCGACGAAGTAGCCGCGGCCAGGAATGGCGGTCAACACACCTTCGCTTACCAATCGGGCATAGCTGGAGACGACATCGTGGTAGCTGCAGCCAACCGCCGCCGTCAGCTTGCGGATGGACGGCATGCGCTGGCCAGGCAGCCATTCGCCGGCTTCGAGGCGCTGTTTCAACTGGTCATGAAGGCTGTGCGGGCGCATGGCGGGTCCAGCAGCTGTTAGAAAAATCAGCCTAACAGTTAACCGGAAAGCGCGTCGACTGTTCGAGCTTCAGGGCGCGGCAGGTGCCACCATACACCTGTCGGCATCTTTCCAATGCCGAATTCCACCCGTACACCAACCGTGAGCACACGCCATGTCGAGCCCCCTTCCACGGCGCACGTACCTGTATTTCACCGCGCAATCGATCAACCTGACGACTGCGGTCATGTCCGTGACCATGGCGGCCATTGTCGGGGCGGCGCTGGCGCCTGCCGCCACATGGTCCACTGTGCCCTATGGGTTCCAGTTCCTCTGCCTGATGCTGGCTACCTATCCGGTCTCCAGGCTGATGAGCCGCATTGGCCGCAAGCGCGCCTTCATGTTGGGCTCGGTCCCTTTGGCGGTGTCTGGCATCAGTGGTTACCTGGCGGTGCAGTACCAGCACTTCCCGACGCTGGTGATCAGCCATTCGGCATTGGGCATCTACATTGCGTTTGCCAACTTCAATCGCTTCGCGGCCACCGACAATCTGGCCCAGAACCTGAAGCCCAAGGCGCTTTCCCTGGTGGTGGCCGGTGGGGTGATCGCTGCCGTGGTCGGGCCGGCGCTCACCGAGTGGCTGAGGGACGTTGGTGGGTATCCGCTGTTTTCGCTGTGCTACGCCGCTTTTGTCGGCCTGGCGGTGATGTCGTTGCTGACAGCGGCCTGCCTGCCCGGCGATACCGGCACCGCCAGTAACGACCGTGCAGCGAAACCGGCTGGCACGACCGCCGAGCCGCTGAGCCCGGTGGTTGCCGTGGCCATGGCCGTGGCCGCGCTGGGTTACGGGATCATGAATTTGCTGATGATCCAGGCGTCCATGCACATGAAACACATGCATGAGGACTTTTCCGACGTTCGCCTGGCGATTCAATGGCATGTGATTGCCATGTTTGCGCCGTCGTTCTTCACCGGCGCCATCATCCAGAAGCTCGGCATCAGGGCCACCATCTGTCTCGGCCTGTGCCTGCTGATCGGTTGCACGGCCATGAACATGTGGTCGCACAGCTACGCGATGATGACCTTGTCACTAATAGCCTTGGGCCTGGGTTGGAACCTGACCTACGTGGGCGGTGGGGCGCTGTTGGCGCAGACGCTGCAAAACAGCCCGGCAGCGATGCAGATGCAGGGGAAGAACGATCTGGCCATTGCGGTGTTCGCGACCATTGGCGCATTCAGCCCGTCGCTGTTGCTGGGTACGGTCGGTTGGGATGGCACCAATGCCATTTGCATGGCCCTGTGCATCGTGCTGCTCATGGCCACCGCAGGGTTGCTGCAGCGCAAGGTTTCAGGGCCTGCCAGGGCCAGCTAGGCCCCGGCTACCCACTGCGCGGCCCGCGGCAGGGACGCGCAAGCGCTGTTCAGGTCAGGCGCCGTGGCACTTCTTGAACTTTTTCTGGCTACCGCACGGGCACGGGTCGTTACGGCCAACGTCCTTCAGGGCGTTGCGTACCGGCTCCTGGTGGCCGTGGTTGCAGTGCGGGCCGTGTACATGGCCATGATCGTGGTGGTGATCATGATCGTGGTTGCAGTCAGGGCCATGAACGTGGGGTTGCTGGGACATTGCAGGGTTACTCCGGTTTGTAATCACCGGGGATTATCTCACCACTGCGCGACAAGTGCAGGTCCCGATGGATGAGCAACCCGGTCGCCAGTTCGCCCTGCAGGCTGTAGTGCAGCGGTTGTTCGCTTTTCAGCAGCTTGGCCAGTGGTTTCAGGTGCTGCCACAGGTTGGTCCGCGCGGTGATCTTGAAAGTACGCTGGGCATGCCCGCCGACACTGCGCCACACGCTGGTTTCATCCTGCACCAGCAACAGGTCGTTGAGGCGTATGGCATACGACAGGTTGCGGATGAACAGGCGGCTGTCATTGGGGTTGTCGATTCGCAGATGCAGCACGAACTCCTGCTCCAGCAACCTGGCCTTGACCGTCTCCACCTCGACCAGGTGCACCTCGGGTTCGCGCCAGTCGTCACTGCCCCAACTGGCGCAGCCCGCCAGCAGTGCCAGCCATGCCATCAAGGTGGCGAGCAGCAGCGGGCGGGTGCGGGCGATCATGTTCAGCTACCCACGTAACTGGCGCAGCATTTCTTGAACTTCTGGCCGCTGGCGCAGGGGCAGGGGTCGTTGCGCCCGGCCTTGAGCCCGACCGTGGGGTCGATGAAGTACCAGCGCCCGGCGTGCTGGACGAATGCCGAGCGCTCGCGGTGCTGATGGTCACCCTCCTGGTCGTGCCAGCGTGCAGTGAAGGTGACAAAACCGTGCTCCGGCTGGCCGCCCAGCACCTCTGCGCTTTCCACCTCCAGGCCCAGCCAGGTGCTCTGGGCGCTCCAGGCGGCCATGGCGGCACGGTCCAGGCCGGCTTGCTGGGCCGGCAGGGTGGTGGCCACCAGGTAGTCGACCAGGCCCAGCACGTAGGCACTGTAGCGTGAGCGCATCAGCGCCTGGGCATCGGGCGCCGGGGTGCCGGCGTGGTAATGCCCGCAGCAGGCGTCGAGCAGGTTGCCACTGCCACAAGGGCAGACCGAGACACTCATCATCACCACCAGTACTTGCCGAAGTTTTCAGGGTTGGCCCAGAACTTGGCATTCAGCCAGTCCGGTACCTGCTTGTAGTCATGTAAATCATAGGTGAACAGGCTCAATACCTGCTGGTCACGGCGGAATTTCTCGCTGGCCGACAGGGCAAGGGCAAAGAAATCGGTGTCTTGCCAGCCACAGGCGACCAGGTCGGCCAGCACCGCGACCCGGCTGGCATTGAGGTTGCGAATGCCACCGAGCAATTCCAGGCCGGTGCGTTTGGGCAGGTGCTCCAGGCAGTCCACCAGTACCGCCAGGTCAAAGCGCTGGGCTGCCAGTTCTGCTGGCAGCGGGCCTGGGGCGGCCGTGGCGATGGTTACCTGTGGGTGCGCCTGGGCGAAGGCGTCCAGCGCCGGAAAGCGCGTGCCCACCAGCAGCAGGCGTTGCGGGGTGAAGCGCTCGAGCAGGGCCGCCAGGGCCTGCTGCGGGGTGCGCTGGGAAAAACCGTCGGTCATTGCCAATCCTCGTTGAAGTCGTCCAAGACTAGCGGGCCGCAGCGTGCGGGCAAAGAGGCATGTGACTGTGTCGTGGCTTATTGGTGGCAGGGATCAGATGCTCGGTCTTTACTCCCTGAAATCGGCCTTATGCCGATTCCCCCTAGGAGAAGCAATGAAATGAGCATAGTACGCACAGCGATACCCCTGGTTCTGCTCACCAGTGTGTTGACTGGTTGTGCAGGTTTGCAAAAGACCGACTGGCCGAAATGTGCCGCCGTCGGGGGTGTAAGCGGCGCTGCCCTGGGCGCCATCGAGAGCTCCAGCTGGGCTGGTTGGGGCGCGTTGCTGGGCGGTGGCCTGGCGGCGGGCTATTGCTGGGCCCATGGCGATGGCGACGAGGATGGCGACGGCGTGCCGGACAGCCGTGACAAGTGCCCAGGCACCCCGCGCGGTGTGCAGGTCGATGCCAACGGCTGCCCGCCGGAGCCGGCCGCGGTGGTCGAGGAAGTGGTGGTGCAGAAGGAAGAAGTCATCGTCATCCGCGATGTGCACTTCGAGTTCGACTCTGCGCGCCTGACCGCCAGCGACAAGGAGCGCCTCAACACCATCGCCACGCGCCTGAAACAGGAGGCGCCGTCCGCCCGCCTGAGCGTCAGCGGCCATACCGACAGCGTCGGCTCCGACAGCTACAACCAGAAACTGTCCGAGCGCCGTGCCCACTCGGTGACAGATTACCTGGTCGAGAGCGGTGTGCCGCGCAGCAGCTTCGTGTCGGTGGTCGGTGCTGGTGAAACCCAGCCGGTGGCAGACAACGCCACGGCCGAGGGGCGTGCCATGAACCGCCGTACCGAGATCAAGATCCAGCGGTAGACCGGCGTGCGCCCGTGCCTTGAGCAGTGGCACGGGCGCGTCTTCACGGCGGTGAGCCGCCCGTGGCCAATGACACAGGAGCATTCAGCATGAGTGTGACGTCGAAGGCGGCGCTGCCGTTGTTGGTGGCTGCCAGCCTGCTAGCGGGCTGCGCCACCCACAGCGATGGCAGCGCGCCGCTCAACCAGAGGACCTGGCCCATCTGCAGCCTGCTCGGCGGCCTGGTCGGTGGTGGCCTGGGCGCCATCGAAAGTTCGAGTTGGGCGGCTGGCGGCGGTGCCCTTGGCGCCATCGCCGGGGGCCTGATCTGTTACGCCCAGGATGGCGACGAAGATGGCGACGGCATTTTCGACCGCCGCGATCGTTGCCCCGATACCCCCGCCAACACTGCGGTCGACCACATGGGTTGCCCGTTGAAGGTGTACCCCGCATCGCCGCCTGCCACTGAACCTGAACCCTCGCCGGAGGTGATCATCCTGGATGACAACGGCGCGGTGATGTTCGCCTTCGATTCCGCCGAGCTGACCCCTGCGGCCCAGCAGCGCCTGCAAGGCCTGGTGGCAAAACTCGATTCACCGACGGTGGCCAAGGTAAGCGTGATCGGGCATACCGATAACGTCGGCTCCGACAGCTACAACCAGGCACTTTCCGAACGCCGCGCCAGCAGCGTGGCCGTTTACCTGATCGGCCAGGGGCTGGAGGCGGGCAAGGTCACCAGCCAGGGGCGCGGCGAGAGTGAGCCGCTCACCGACAACGAAAGCGAGGAGGGCCGTGCCCGCAACCGACGGGTGGAACTGCACCTCAACTGAGTGGTGCTGGCGCCTGTCCGGGCATTGCAGTTAATGTTGGTCGCACGGCCCGCTCGAACGGGCCGTCTCGACATAACAACAATCCATGGGGGCGGGATATGAAGTTCATCCTGGGCTTGGGCAAGGTCCTGACTGTCGCTTTCTGGGGGGTGGTGCTGTTCAATCAGTTCATGCCACAACCCTTGCCCTTCAACCTGCTGATCAACGCCGCCGGCATCACCTTGCTGGGCCTGCACCTGCTTGAAGTGCTGTTCTTCAATGGCAGCTTGCGCGGCCGCAGCCACCGCTGGTTCGATCGTTTGCAGATCCTGTTGACGGGTATCTTCCATGTCATGTCCATCCCCCGTGTGCAGGAGGCGCCGCGAAATGCGTAATCTGATGTTATTGGCCATGTTGGCCGCTCCCCTGGCCCAGGCCGAAAGCCTGGAGGTCGCTGCCAATTCCATGCTGCGCCTGCCCGACAAGTCTGCCAGCGTGCACCTGGCACAGTTGCGTGTCGCCGATGCCGCAACCCTGCTGCTGCCTGCCACGCTCGCGGAATTGAAGGTTGACCAGCTGGAGCTGGGGCGCGATGCGCGTATCGCCATTGCACCTTCCGATAGCCCGTTGCTGATCGAGGCGCGCAGTGCGCGGCTGGGTGAGGGTAGCGAATTCAGTGCGCCGGGAGCGGCGGGTACTTACCAGCGGGGAGCCCGGTCAGGCCGCAGCCTGGACCTGAAACTGGCTGAAGTGGATGCCGAGCGCCTGGCCATCGATGCCCGTGGCGGTGCCGGTGCGCCGGGGTACGTGGGGCTGGATGGCGCCAACGGTCAGGCCGGTGGCTGCACCTGGGGCCAGGCCAGCCGCGGTGCCAACGGCGATGACGGCGGCAACGGGCACGATGGCGCGCCGGGTGGGCGCATCCGCCTGAGCGTGCCGCAGGGCTTCCCGCAGGAACGTATCGTGGTGCGCCTGGACGGCGGCGCACCGGGCAAGGCCGGGGCTGCTGGCAAGGCCGGCAAGGGCGGGGCTAGCAAGGGTTGCCTGGTGTACCGCACAGACGCCGGCGCCAACGGCCGGCCGGGGCAGCCGGGCCAACCTGGGTTGGCCGGCGCTGCAGGTGAGCTGATTCTGCAGCGCTTGTGAAAACCTGTACTGGCCCTATCGCCGGCAAGCCAACTCCCACTGCGACCGCATCGGCTGCAAGCCATGTGCAGTACCTTTGGGAGCTGGCTTGCCGGCGATAGGGCCGGTGCAGGCAATATCAGAGCATCAACCGCGAACTGGCCACGGCTACCACCGCCAGACCGAGCAGCAGGTTGATCCCCACCATCCGCCGAATCCGTCCCAGCACTGCCGCACCTGCCGGCCAGTCCTCGGCCTGCACTGCCGCCCTCAACTCCGGCAGCAGCAGCGCCTGGATGCGCATGAACAGGGCAAACATGGCGATGCCCCCACCGATCATCACCTGCACATATTTCGGTGCAGTCTCGAAGCCGCTGAAGCGCATGTGCAACATGCCGATACCACTTATCGCCAAAATCGCCACGGCCAGCCAGACCCAACCGAAGAAGCGTCGGAAAACTTCCACCCACAAGCGCAGCCGGGCAGGCCCTTCAAGGGCTGCAACCGTTGCCGGGCGCAGCACCAGCCAGGCGAAGAACATGCCGCCGACCCACACCAGGGCGGCCAGGACATGCAGTGTGTAGGGCAGGGCAAAGGCAAGCATCCGGATCTCCATGCGGCATAAAGGGCAATAGCGGGGTATGATAGCCGCCCCATGCGAAACACTGAAAATATATCCAGCCCTCCGGGCGCCTGCAGACCATGATCAGCAACGAACTCAAAGCCACCATCCAGGGCGCCTATACGCGTTTTCTCGAAGCCAAGAGCCTCAAGCCGCGCTATGGCCAGCGCCTGATGATCGCCGAAGTGGCCAAGGTGCTCGGCGACATCGCCTGCGACGAAGAAGGCCGCCGTGCCGGCGAGCCTGCCGTGGTGGCAGTGGAGGCGGGCACCGGTACCGGCAAGACGGTGGCCTACAGCCTGGCTGCCATTCCGGCCGCCAAGGCCGCCGGCAAGCGTTTGGTGATCGCCACCGCCACCGTGGCGCTGCAGGAGCAGATCGTCTTCAAGGACCTGCCCGACCTGATGCGCAGCAGCGGGCTGAACTTCAGCTTCGCCCTGGCCAAGGGCCGTGGCCGCTACCTGTGCCTGTCCAAGCTCGACATCCTGCTGCAGGAGGGCCACGCCCAGTCGGCCACCGCCCAGCTGTTCGAGGAAGAAGGCTTCCACATCGAAGTCGACGAGCGCAGCCAGAAGCTGTTCAACAGCATGATCGAGAAGCTTGCCGGCAACCGCTGGGACGGTGACCGCGACAGCTGGCCCGAAGCCTTGGAAGACCAGGACTGGGCGCGCCTGACCACCGACCACAGCCAGTGTACCGGCCGTCATTGCCCGAACTTCCAGCAGTGCGTGTTCTACAAGGCCCGCGAAGGCATGGGCAAGGTCGACGTGATCGTCACCAACCACGATATGGTGCTGGCCGACCTGGCCCTGGGCGGCGGCGCGGTATTGCCCGACCCGCGCGACACCATGTACGTGTTCGACGAAGGCCACCACCTGCCGGACAAGGCCATCGGCCATTTCGCCCACTATTCGCGCCTGCGCTCCACTGCCGACTGGTTGGAGCAGACCGCCAAGAACCTGACCAAGCTGCTGGCCCAGCACCCGCTGCCCGGTGACCTGGGCAAGTACATCGAGCAGGTGCCGGAGCTTGCGCGGGAAGTGCGCACCCAGCAGCAGTTCATGTTCACCCTGTGCGAGCAGGTTGCCGACTTCCGCCCCAGCGAGGACAACGAAGGCCGTGAGCGCCCGCGCTACCGCTTCGAAGGCGGCGTGGTGCCGGAGCAGATTCGCGAAGTGGGCATCGAGCTGAAAAAAGGCTTTGCCCGCCTCAACGACCTGTTCACCCGCTTGGCCGACCTGCTCAAGGAAGGCATGGACGGTGAGGTCAACATCGGCATCGCCAGCCACCAGGCCGAGGAGTGGTATCCGCTGTTCGGTAGCCTGGTCACCCGTGCCCAGGGCAACTGGGAACTGTGGACGGCCTTTACCGCCGAAGATCCGGAAGACAGCCCACCCATGGCCCGTTGGCTGACCCTGGCCGAGAGCGGTGCGCTGTTCGACATCGAAGTCAATGCCAGCCCCATCCTGGCCGCCGAAATGCTTCGCCGCAGCCTGTGGAGCGTGGCACATGGCGCACTGGTGACCTCGGCGACGCTGACTGCGCTGGGCAAGTTCGACCGCTTCCGCATGCGCTCGGGGTTGCCCCGTGACGCGGTCACTTGCGTGGTGCCCAGCCCGTTCGTGCATGGCGATGCCGGCCTGCTGCGGGTCCCCGACCTAAAGGCCGACCCGCGCGATGCGGCGGCGCATACCGCAGCGATCATCCGCGAACTGCCGAACATCGTCGAAGATGCCCGTGGCGCGCTGGTGCTGTTCTCCTCGCGCAAGCAGATGCAGGACGTGTTCGATGGCCTGGACCGTGACTGGCGCAAGCTAGTGCTGATCCAAGGCAACCTGTCCAAGCAGGAAACCCTGAACAAGCACAAGGCACGGGTCGACGACGGCCAGCACAGCGTGTTGTTCGGCCTGGCCAGCTTTGCCGAGGGTGTCGACCTGCCGGGTGCCTACTGCGAGCACGTGGTGATCGCCAAGATTCCCTTTGCCGTGCCTGATGACCCGGTCGAAGCGGCGTTGGCCGAGTGGATCGAAGCTCGCGGCGGCAACCCGTTCATGGAAATTGCCGTGCCCGATGCCTCGCTGCGGCTGATCCAGGCCTGCGGCCGCCTGCTGCGAACCGAACAGGACCGCGGTGTTATCACCTTGCTTGACCGGCGCCTGGTCACCCAGCGCTACGGCAAGGCTATTCTCAATGCGCTGCCGCCGTTCCGGCGGGAGATTTCCTGACCGCCGGAGCACACTTGCTCCGGCGCGTTGTCCATTACTCAGTCGTGGGCCATGAGGGCCCTGAAGGAGAGCCCCAGCCTTATGGTCCGCCGTACCCTGCCCGCCGTTTTTGCCCTGTTGTTCAGCTCGCCGTTGCTGGCTGGGCAGCAGACGCTTTTCAGCTTCGTGCGCCCGGCCTCGGTGGTCAATGTGGCGACCGAGGATGCCGGCATGCCGCAGTACAACGCGGAGCAGACGGCCGAAGGAGAAGTGTTGCGGCGCGTGGTGTTCAACCCGGCCCTGCGGCCGACCCTGCGCCTGAGTCCGCAAAGCGGTGTGTGGGACTGGTCCGGCGGTCAGTTCCTGACCTTGCGCCTGCAAAGCGCGATGGATTGGGCGCTGACCGTGGACGTGGTGGTGCAGGGCAGTGATGGGCGCACGTTGACCAGCCGCATCGACCTTCCGGCCGGTCCTGCACAAACCGTGATGGTACCGCTGACGGCCAGTTCGCCGTTGAGCCAAGGCATGCGCGCCGGCCCGCCCATGCCCTGGAACCATGGCGGCCAGCGCCTGCTGCTGACCAGCAGCGCCGGTGCGGTCGACCTCAAGCAGGTGACGTCGGTCAGCCTGAGTATCCCCAACCCCAAGGTGGCGCAGAACCTGCTGATCGAGCGGGTGGGCATCCAGGATGACGACCAGGCATACAAGGCGGCCTACCAGGAGCTGATCGATGCCTATGGCCAGTCCACCCGCGGCCATTGGCCAGAAAAGGTTACCAATGACGAGCAGCTCAAGGCGGCCGATGTACGCGAGCAGCAACAGCTCAAAGGCTGGCTGGCAGAGCGTGGCAAGCAGCAGCTGGACGCGTACGGCGGCCTGCTGGCCGGGCCGGCGTTCGAGGCCAAAGGCTTCTTCCGCACCGAAAAGCGTGACGGCCGCTGGTACCTGGTAACGCCCGAGGGGCATCCGTTCTATTCCCTGGGGGTGAATGCCGTCGCCGCGGATGGCGGGCGTACCTACGTCGCCGGGCGTGAGGGGATGTTCAAGGGGTTGCCGGGTGAGGAGGATGCACTGGCCGCATTCTATGGTGATGGCAACAACGACGATGGCAACCCCTCGTCGCAAGGGCGCAACTTCAAACAGGGGCGCTGGTTCGATTTCTATGCCGCCAACCTGCAGCGGACCTATGGCAAACCCTGCCCGCCCGCGGTAGAGGGGCAGCCGGCAAGCTGCCCACCATTGGCGCTGGATACCGCCCGCTGGCAGGCGCATGCGCTCGACCGCCTGCAGGCCTGGGGTTTCAATACGCTTGGCAACTGGAGCGAGCCGGCCCTCGGCCAGGCCAGACGCATGCCGTACACCTTGCCATTGTCGATCGTGGGTGATTACGCCAGCATCAGTACCGGCATGGACTGGTGGGGCAGGATGCCCGACCCGTTCGACCCGCGTTTTGCCATGGCCACCGAGCGTGCCGTGGCCATTGCCGCCCGCGATCACCGTGACGACCCTTGGCTGATTGGCTATTTCGCCGACAACGAACTGGCCTGGGCGGCACCCGGTAGCGACCCCAAGGCGCGTTATGGCCTGGCCTACGGCACCTTGCGCCTGACTACCGATGTGCCGGCCAAGCGTGCCTTCCTCAAGCAATTGCGCGACAAGTACCGCAACCAGGAAGGGCTGTCCAAGGCTTGGGGCATCGAGCTGACTGCCTGGGAACTGATGGAAGATCCGGGCTTCGAGGCGCCTTTGCCCGACCCGGAGCACCCGGAAATCGAGCGTGACTACCAGTATTTCCAGCAAGTGTTTGCCGAAACCTACTTCAAGACCATTGCCGACTCGCTGAAATGGCATGCGCCCAATCACCTGCTGCTGGGTGGCCGCTATGCCGTCAGCACGCCAGAGGCGGTCAAGGCCTGCGCCGAGTTCTGCGATGTGCTCAGCTTCAACTTCTATACCCTGAAGCCGCAGGACGGCTACGACTTCGCCCGTCTGGCCGAGCTGGACAAGCCGGTGCTGGTGTCCGAGTTCCAGTTCGGCTCGCGCGATCGCGGGCCATTCTGGCCGGGGCCGGTGGAAGTGGCGCGCGAAGAAGACCGCGGCCCGGCCTATGCCAATTTCCTCAAGGCGGCCCTGGCGCAGCCGATGATCGTTGGCGCGCACTGGTTCCAGTACCTCGACCAGCCGGCCAGCGGCCGCCTGCTCGATGGCGAGAACGGGCACCTTGGGTTGGTGGCGATCACCGATATGCCCTACCCGGGGTTTGTCGATGCCGTGCGTAAGAGCAACTTGCAGGCAATGAGCCAGCTGCGCGTCCAACTGGAAAAACCGGCGCCCTAGCCCAGGACGACGCGGTCTTTTTGTGGGAGCGGCCTTGCGTCGCGAAAGGACTGCGAAGCAGTCCCCTGAATTCAGCGGCGCTGCATAAATTGCCGGGGCTGCTGCGCAGCCCATCGCGACACAAGGCCGCTCCCACAGTGACCACCCAGCCCAAGCCAGTTTGCAAAACGCCAAACTACTGAAACAATGCACACCATTTTCGGAATTGGTCGTACGGAGAACAGCGGGTGCAGATTCAGGGTCACTATGAGCTGAAGTTCGAAGCAGTGCGCGAAGCCTTTGCCGTGCTGTTCGAAGATCCCCAGGAGCGTGGCGCGGCGCTGTGCATCCAGGTTGGTGGCGAAACCGTGGTCGACCTGTGGGCCGGCAGTGCCGACAAGGACGGCCAGCAGGCCTGGCACAGCGATACCATTGCCAACCTGTTCTCCTGCACCAAGACCTTCACCGCTGTCACCGCCCTGCAACTGGTCGGCGAGGGCAAGCTGGCCCTTGATGCGCCTGTGGCCAACTACTGGCCCGAGTTCGCCCAGGCAGGCAAACAGGCGATCACCCTGCGCCAGCTGCTCAGCCACCGCGCCGGCTTGCCGGCCATCCGTGAGCTGCTGCCGGCCGAGGCACTGTATGACTGGCAGGCCATGGTCGATGCGCTGGCTGCCGAAACGCCCTGGTGGACACCCGGCACCGAGCATGGCTATGCCGCCATTACCTACGGCTGGCTGATCGGCGAGCTAATCCGCCGTGCCGACGGCCGTGGCCCCGGCGACTCGATCGTGGCCCGTACCGCTCGGCCGTTGGGGCTGGATTTTCATATCGGCCTGGCGGACGATGAGTTTCATCGCGTAGCGCATATCGCCCGTGGCAAGGGCAACGCCGGCGACGCTGCAGCTCAGCGCCTGCTGCAGGTGACCATGCGCGAGCCCGAGGCCCTGTCGACCCGCGCCTTCACCAACCCGCCGGCGATCCTGACCAGTACCAACAAGCCGGAGTGGCGGCGCATGCAGCAGCCAGCCGCCAACGGCCATGGCAATGCGCGCAGCCTGGCGGGCTTCTATGCCGGGCTGCTGGACGGTAGCCTGCTCGAATCAGAGCTGCTCGACGAACTCACCCGTGAGCACAGCCTCGGCCAGGATCGTACTCTGCTCACCCAGACCCGTTTTGGCCTGGGCTGCATGCTCGACCAGCCAGACGTGGCCAATGCCACGTTCGGCCTCGGGGCCCGCGCCTTCGGCCACCCAGGCGCCGGCGGCTCGGTTGGTTTCGCTGACCCGGAACACGATGTGGCCTTCGGTTTCGTGGTCAATACCCTTGGCCCTTATGTGCTCATGGACCCGCGAGCCCAGAAACTGGTACGCGTCCTTGCCAGTTGCCTTTGATCGGGTAATGCGGGTATTGCCCCAGCCCTTTGACTATCCTCAATGCCAACGCCTGAAGGGCGTAAGCAAAATTTCTTTCTATTTCATGGTGTATCGCTGATGTCTTCACACAAAACCTTAGCACTCGCCCTGTGCCTGACCGCCGTTACCGGCTGCGCCAGTCACCCCCAGGACGGCTCGAAGGACAGCGCCTCGAGCTGGTGGCCCTTCGGTTCGGACAAGGTTGCCGAGCAGGAAGTGAAGCAAGCCGTCACGGAAAATGTGGCCAAGGCCGACGCCAAGTCCGACAACGCCAGCCGTTGGTGGTGGCCGTTCGGCGGTGAAGAGAAGCAGGCCAAGGGGCCGGTGGTGCCGAAGGTCGACCAGAAGGCCACCCAGGCCTGGCTGGACGAGTACGAGCCAAAGCTGCGTGAGGCGATCAAGGGCAGCAAGCTGGAGCTGGAGCGTCGTGACAACGTGCTGGCCGTAACCATCCCGGTGGACAGTTCGTACAACCCCGATCGCCCGAACATGCTGCTGCCGATGACCCTGGGCCCTATCACCCGTGTGGCCAAGACTGTCGAAGGCGATGCCAAGACCGCCGTGCTGGTACTCGGCCATGCCGACAGTAGCGGTGTCGCTGCCGCCAACCAGAAGCTCAGCCTGGAGCGCGCCGCTTCGGTGTCGGCCATCTTCCGCCTCAGCGGCCTGCAGCGTGATCGCCTGAACCTCAAGGGCATGGGCTCGGAAATGCCGCGCGCCGCCAACGACAGCGCCGAGGGCCGTGCCCTGAACCGCCGTGTGGAAATGCTGCTGACCCCGCAGAACACCATGGTCGCCCTGCTGGCCAAGTACCAGCAAGCCGCCCCGGCCCGCGCCCCGATGGTGGCGGTGCAGGACGTCAAGGCGCCTGCTGCCAAGCCTGCCGACAGCAAGCCGGCCACCAAGGCTGCGGCGAAGAAGCCTGTGACCAAAGCCAAGGCCAAGGCGCCAGCCAATACCACGGCCAAGAAAAAAGCTGCGCCGGCCAAGCCGGTTGCCAAGAAAGCTACCACTGAAAAGAAAGTAGCTGCCAACAGCCCTGCGAAGACCAACTGATCGTCAAGGAACGCAGCAATGACCCAATCCCTGGCCGATATGCGCCGCGACTACACCCGTGATGGCCTGGCCGAATCCCAGGCCCCGGGAGAGCCGTTCGCCCTGTTCCACCAGTGGTTCGCCGAAGCGGTGAAAACCGAGCAGGTGCCGGTGGAAGCCAACGCCATGACCTTGGCCACTGTCGACGGTGAAGGCCGCCCGCACTGCCGTATCTTGTTGCTGAAGGGGCTCGATGAGCGTGGCTTCACTTTCTTCACCAACTACGATAGTGCCAAGGGCCAGCAACTGCTGGTCAACCCTTTCGCCGCCATGACCTTCTTCTGGCCAGCGCTGGAGCGCCAGGTGCGCATCGAAGGGCGGGTGGAAAAGGTCACCCCCGAGGAGTCTGACGCCTACTACCAGGTGCGCCCGCTGGGTAGCCGCCTGGGGGCTTGGGCTTCGCCACAGAGCCAGGTGATTGCCGGTCGTGAGGAGCTGGAGGGGCTGGTCAAGGCCACCGAGGCGCGCTTTTCCGACACTCAGCCGCATTGCCCGGAACATTGGGGTGGGTATCGTTTGCTGCCTGAACGCATCGAGTTCTGGCAGGGGCGGGCCAGCCGCCTGCATGACCGACTGAACTACCGGCTGGTAGATGGGCAATGGCTGCGGGAGCGGTTGGCGCCCTGAGATTCCGGGGGCTGCGCAGCAGCCCCGGCACTCCATCAGGCTACCCAGGATACCCCGCAGCTTCCCGCTCCAACCACCCCGCCAACTGCTTGCGCCCCACCTTCTCCACCCGCGCCTGCTCCAGCCTTTGCAGCATATACGCGCGTTTTTCCGGGTCCGACCCTGCCAGCGACAACGCCAGGTCACGGTCCATCCAGCGGCGCATGCGCACATACAGCCACCAGTGGAAATACAGCCCCGCAACGGTGGTGACCACGACGATGAAGTAATCCATGGCTATCCTTGGTCTCACTTGAAAGGCCTCGACACAGCCGTGCAGGCTGTCCCTTGGCTGAATGAAAACAATTTTATTACGTTTGTACCGTGACAGCCGTCAACGTGCAGCGTCTAATGAGCACCTGACTTATGGAGACCTTACCCATGCGTAAATCCGCTTTGCTGGTGGCGACCTTTACCACCATGTCGCTGTTGCTGGGTGGCTGTGCCTCGAGCCTGACCGGTGACAGCTACTCCCGTGATGAGGCCCGCCGCGTGCAAACCGTGCGCATGGGCACTATCGAGTCCCTGCGTCCGGTCAAGATCGAAGGCACCAAGACCCCGATCGGTGGCGGTGCTGGCGCCATCGTGGGTGGCGTGGCCGGGAGCGCCGTGGGTGGTGGCCGTGGCAGCATCGTCGCCGCCGTGATCGGTGCCGTTGCCGGTGGCCTGGCCGGTTCCGCCGCCGAAGAGGGCCTGACCCGTACCCAGGGTGTCGAAATCACCGTGCGTGAGGACGATGGCAGCATGCGTGCCTATGTGCAGGCCGTGCAGCAGAACGAGATCTTCCGCGTTGGCGACCGCGTGCGCATCATGACCGTCGATGGCACCAGCCGCGTCACGCACTGACCGTAGCCCAACAAGACAAGACCCCGACATGGCGCTCGCCAGTCGGGGTTTTTTCATGCTGCGGCCAGGTCAGCCGACGTTGGACTTGCGGCTGGCCATGGCGGTTACCGCATAGCCGATCACGGCGGCGAAGAACGAGCCGGTGAGAATACCCATGCGGTCCATCCCGGCGTAATCACTGCTGCCAGGCACAAAGGCGAGCGAGCCGACGAACAGGCTCATGGTGAAGCCGATACCGCAAAGTATCGCCACACCCAGCAATTGCCCCCAACTGGCGCCTGCAGGCAGCGCGGCCAGGCGCAGCTTGACCGCGACCCAGGTCAGGCCGAAGACACCCACGGTCTTGCCCAGCAGCAGCCCCACGGCGATGCCCAGTGGCACCGGGTGGGTGAAGCTTTCTACGGTCATGCCTGCCAGCGATACACCGGCGTTGGCGAAAGCGAACAGCGGCAGGATGGCGTAGGCAACCCAAGGATGCAGGGCGTGTTCCAGGGCGAGCAGTGGTGAGCGTTCGGCATGGCGCGTGCGCAGCGGGATGCACAGGGCCAGGGCGACGCCGGCCAGGGTGGCATGCACGCCGCTCTTGAGCACGCAGACCCACAGGATCAGGCCAACGACCATGTACGGCCCAAGCTTGACCACGCCAAGCCGATTCATCGACACCAGCAATACCAGGCAGGCGGCAGCCAGCAGCAGCGACATGCTCGACAGGGTGCCCGAATAGAACAGGGCAATGACGATGATCGCACCCAGGTCGTCGATGATCGCCAGGGTCATCAGGAACAGTTTCAGCGACACCGGCACGCGCTTGCCCAGCAGGGCCAGTACGCCGAGGGCGAAGGCGATGTCGGTGGCTGTGGGGATAGCCCAGCCGGCTATGGCGGCAGGGTTGTCACGGTTGATGAACCAGTAGATCAGTGCCGGTATCACCATGCCGCCCACGGCGGCGGTGGCTGGCAGGATCACTTGGGAGGGCTTGGACAGGTGGCCGTCGACCACCTCGCGCTTGACCTCCAGGCCGATCAGCAGGAAGAACAGGGCCATCAGGCCGTCGTTGATCCAAAGCAACAGCGGTTTGGCGATGTGCAGCGCACCGACCTGAACGGCGACGGGAACGTCGAGCAGGCCGCTGTACAGGTAGGACAGCGGCGAGTTATTGATGACCAGGGCCAGGATGGCCGCAGCGATCAGCAACAGGCCACTGGCGGCTTCGAGCTGGAAGAAGCGGGTGAACAGGCTACGCACGGGCTATAGGCTCTCCATGAGCAGTTGGCAATGGAACGGGCGTACACCCTAGCCTTTGGCGATATGCTTTCAAACAAAAACCATATTCGTTTTTGTTATATGGTATTGCCGGCTGGGCTGCGGGAAAGCCTAGACGCAGATGGGGAAGGAGTGGGGAGGGGAAGTCTGATGTTTGTTGTGGATTTTTCTGATGTCTGCAGTGGCCCTTTCGCGGGTAAACCCGCTCCCACAGGTAGTTCACAGTCTTCAATACTGTGCAGTACCTGTGGGAGCGGGTTTACCCGCGAAGAGGCCCTGGCATGTAAAGGGCTCAGAGGCCGAGCATATCCCGCGCCACCGCCTCGGCGATACGAATCCCATCGACACCCGCCGACAGGATCCCGCCCGCATACCCGGCCCCTTCACCCGCCGGGAACAGCCCCTTGAGGTTCAGGCTCTGGAAGTCCTCACCGCGGGTAATGCGCAGCGGCGAGGAGGTGCGGGTCTCGATCCCGGTCAGCACTGCATCATGCAGGTTGTAACCCTTGATCTGCCGGTCGAACGCTGGCAGCGCCTCGCGAATGGCTTCGATGGCGAAGTCCGGCAGGCTCGGCGCCAGGTCGCCCAGGGTCACGCCCGGTTTGTAGGACGGCTCGACACTGCCCAGTGCAGTCGACGGCCGGCCAGCGACGAAGTCACCCACCAGCTGTGCCGGGGCCTGGTAGTTGCTGCCGCCCATCACGTAGGCGTGGGCTTCCAGGCGTTCCTGCAGCTCGATGCCGGCCAGCGGGCCGCCCGGGTAATCGCGCTCGGGGTCGATGCCGACGACGATGCCGGAGTTGGCGTTGCGCTCGTTACGCGAGTACTGGCTCATGCCGTTGGTAACCACCCGGCCTGGCTCGCTGGTTGCTGCGACCACGGTGCCGCCCGGGCACATGCAGAAGCTGTACACCGAGCGGCCATTCTTGGCGTGGTACACCAGTTTGTAGTCGGCGGCACCGAGTTTCGGGTGACCGGCGTACTTGCCCAGGCGCGCCTTGTCGATCAGCGTTTGCGGGTGCTCGATACGGAAGCCCACCGAGAACGGCTTGGCTTCCATGTACACGCCTTTGGCGTGCAGCATGCGGAAGGTGTCGCGGGCACTGTGGCCCAGCGCCAGCACGACATGGCGCGAGTGCAGCTGTTCGCCGCTCTCCAGCACCACGCCGGTCAGTTGCCCATCCTCGATCAGCAGGTCGGTGACCTTCTGCTGGAAGCGCACTTCGGCGCCGAGGGCGATCATGTCCTGACGCATCTGCTCGACCATGCCGGTGAGGCGGAAGGTACCGATGTGCGGCTTGTTGATGTACAGGATCTCGTCCGGCGCACCGGCCTTGACGAACTCCTCCAGCACCTTGCGGCCGTGGTGCTGCGGGTCCTTGATCTGGCTGTACAGCTTGCCGTCGGAGAAGGTACCGGCACCGCCTTCGCCGAACTGCACGTTGGACTCGGGGTTGAGCACGCTCTTGCGCCACAGGCCCCAGGTGTCCTTGGTGCGCTGACGTACTTCCTTGCCGCGCTCGAGGATGATCGGCTTGAAGCCCATCTGTGCCAGCAACAGGCCGGCGAAGATGCCGCACGGGCCGAAGCCGACCACGATCGGGCGCTCCTGCAGATCGGCAGGGGCTTTGCCGACGAACTTGTAGGTTACGTCTGGCGCTGGGCCGATATTGCGATCGTCGGCGAACTTGCTGAGCAGCTCGGCTTCGTTGCTGGCTTCCAGGTCGATGGTGTAGATGAACAGCAGTTCGCTGTTCTTCTTGCGCGCATCGTAGCTGCGCTTGAACAGGTTGAAGCTGAGCAGTTGCTCGTCGCGGATGCCCAGGCGCTGGACGATCGCTTCACGCAGGGCTTCGTCGGGATGGTCCAGGGGCAGCTTCAGTTCGGTGATTCGTAGCATGGCAGGGTCCAGTATCCCGGCCATGGGCGGCCGGCGGCTTTACACAAACCGCCAAGTATAAGCTGTTCGCCGCCCCGACTGGCAGGATAAAAGCGCCCGGCGATCAGTTGTCGCGCGCACCGCCGTAGTAACCGCAGCCCTGCAGGGTCTTGCCGTCGATGCGCAGTTCGGCACGCAAGTGGCGGATGGCACCGGTGGCGGTGTCTACACAGCGTTGTGGCGCGACCCACAGCTCCACGTGCTGGCCGTTGGCTTCGCTGGTCAGGGTCAGGCCGCCGCCGGGCACTTCTTCTTCCAGAAAGGGCAGGGGCAGGGGATCCTGGCCGACGCGGTTGAGCACCATGCCTTTGCCGCTGGCCTTGATGTCCCATTCCGGCTCATGGCCGTTGGCGCGCAGGGTCAGCTGCTTGAAGTTGGGGTCTTCACAGGCGCGGGTGGAAGGTTCCAGGCGGTACAGGCGGCGAACTTCCAGCTGGCCGTCGTTGTTGGCCTGCCTGCTGCCGGTGAGGTGGCCACGGACGTCGGCGAACAGTTTGTCGTTGGCGTCCTTGGCGAGGTTGGCGGCTTCCTGCAGGATGCCGGTTGCGGCGACGTCGCTGATCACGAAAGTGCGGTTTTCGCTGCACGGCTTGAACAGCAGCTGGCCACCGCCGGCACGCAACTCGCCCTGCATGCGCGTAGTGCCGATGTTCGGGTCGCTGGGGGCGTCAGCCATGAGCTGGCAGCCGGCGAACAGGGGCAGCAGGGCAGTGAGCAGCAGGGTGGGGGTGAGGCGCATGGGGCGGGCTCCGGGATCTTCCAAAGAGCTGGCCACGTTACTCAGGCTGGGCGGGGATCTCAAGTTTTTGCTAAACCTGTACCGGCCTCTTCGCGGGCAAGCCCGCGAAGAGGCCAGTGCAGGCGATACAAAATCCGGCAGGCAGAAAAAAGGGCCCGAAGGCCCTTTTCCCATCAACCCCCCAGGTACGCGTCGCGCACCTTCGGGTCGGTCAGCAGTGCTTCCCCAGTACCCTGCATCACCACCCGGCCGTTCTCCAGTACATACGCCCGGTCAGCGATCTTCAGCGCCTGGTTGGCGTTCTGCTCCACCAGGAACACCGTCACGCCATCACGGCGCAGCTGTTCGATGATGTCGAAGATCTGCTGGATGATGATTGGCGCCAGACCCAGCGATGGCTCGTCGAGCAGCAGCAGCTTGGGCTTGCTCATCAGCGCCCGGCCAATGGCGAGCATCTGCTGCTCGCCACCGGACATGGTGCCGCCACGCTGGATATAACGCTCCTTCAGGCGCGGGAACAGCTGCAACACCTTGTCCAGCTGCTCCTGGTAATCGCCCTTGTCGGTGAAGAAACCACCCATTGCCAGATTTTCCTCGACGGTCAGGCGGGAGAACACGCGGCGGCCTTCCGGTACCACCGCGATGCTCTTGCGCATGATGTGCGAAGACGGCTGGCCGACCAGCTCTTCACCCAGGTACTTGATGCTGCCGCTGTGCGCCTGCGGCGAGCCGCACAAGGTCATCAGCAAGGTTGACTTGCCGGCGCCGTTGGCGCCGATCAGGGTGACGATCTCGCCCTGGTTGATCTCCACATTGACGCTGTGCAGCGCCTGGATCTTGCCGTAGAAGGTGGAAACGTTCTCGAACTTCAGCATTTACGCTTCCCCCAGGTAGGCTTTGATCACATCAGGGTTGTCGCGGATCTCTTCCGGTGTGCCGTGGGCCAGGGGTGTGCCCTGGTTGATCACCACGATATGGTCGGAAATGCTCATCACCAGCTTCATGTCGTGCTCGATCAGCAGCACGGTGACGTTGTGCGACTCACGCAGGTAGGCGATCAGCGCCTTGAGGTCTTCGGTTTCCTTCGGGTTCAGGCCCGCAGCCGGTTCGTCGAGCATGATGATGCGCGGCTGGGTCATCATGCAGCGGGCGATTTCCAGGCGGCGCTGCTGCCCGTAGGCGAGGGTGCCGGCGGTACGGTTGGCGAACTCGGTCAGGTTGACCTTCTCCAGCCAGTACTGCGCGCGCTCCATGGCCTCCTTCTCGCTGCGGCGGAAGCTTGGGGTCTTGAACAGGCCGGCGAAGAAGTTGGTGTTGAGGTGGCGGTGCTGGGCGATCAGCAGGTTTTCCAGCGCGGTCATTTCCTTGAACAGGCGCACGTTCTGGAATGTCCGCACTACGCCCTTGCGGGCGATCTGATGCCCGGCCAGGCCCTGGATCGGCTGGCCATCGAGCAGGATGGTGCCGCCGCTGGGCTTGTAGAAGCCGGTCAGGCAGTTGAACACGGTGGTCTTGCCGGCGCCGTTCGGGCCGATCAGTGCCACCACCTGTTTTTCCTTGACGGTCAGGCCCACGCCGTTGACCGCCAACAAGCCGCCGAAGCGCATGCTCAGGCCGCTGACTTGCAGAATTTCGCGGCTCATCGACGCAGCTCCATGTGTGGACGTTGCATAGGCAGCAGGCCTTGCGGACGCCAGATCATCATCAACACCATCAGCGCACCGAACATCAGCATCCGGTATTCGCTGAACTCACGCATCAGCTCGGGCAGCAGGATCATCACGATGGCCGCGAGGATCACGCCCAGTTGTGAGCCCATGCCGCCGAGCACGACGATGGCGAGGATGATCGCCGACTCGATGAAGGTGAACGACTCCGGCGTCACCAGGCCTTGGCGCGCAGCGAAGAAGCTGCCGGCGAAACCGGCGAAGCAGGCGCCCAGGGTGAATGCCGACAGCTTGATCACGGTCGGGTTCAGGCCCAGAGCACGGCAGGCGATCTCGTCTTCGCGCAGGGCTTCCCAGGCGCGGCCGATCGGCATGCGCAGCAGGCGGTTGATCACGAACAGCGCCAGCAGGGCCAGCAGCAGGGCCACCAGATAGAGGAAGATGACCTTGTTGATCGAGTTGTATTCCAGCCCGAAGAACTCATGGAAGGTCTGCATGCCTTCGGCGGCACGGCGTTCGAAGGTCAGGCCGAAGAACTCTGGCTTGGGGATGTTGCTGATGCCGTTGGGGCCGCCGGTCCAGTCGGTGAGGTTACGCAGGAACAGGCGGATGATCTCGCCGAAGCCGAGGGTCACGATCGCCAGGTAGTCACCGCGCAGGCGCAGCACCGGGAAGCCGAGCAGGAAACCGAAGGTAGCGGCCATGAGGCCGGCGATCGGCAGGCATACCCAGAAGCTCCAGCCCAGGTAGTGCGAGAGCATGGCGTAGCTGTAGGCACCGACGGCGTAGAAGCCGACGTAACCGAGGTCGAGCAGGCCTGCCAAACCGACCACGATGTTCAGGCCCAGGCCCAGCAACACGTAGATCAGGATCAGCGTGGCAATGTCGACCGCGCCGCGCGAGCCGAAGAACGGCCACACCAGTGCCGCGACGATCAAGCCCATGATCACGTAGCGCTGGGTTTTCGGCAGGGTCAGGTAGTTGCTGACCGCCGGCGGGATCAGCTTGCGATCCGAACGGCGGCCCATTACCGAGTTCCACTGCTTGTCGAACAGCACGCGCAGGAACATCAGCACCGAACACACGGCGATGATGCCGATGGTGAACGAACCCTGGCTGTGCACTACCAGGCTGATGCCATCGATGCTCAGTTTCAGGCCCAGTACCGGGAAGGCCACGGCCCATACCAGCAAGGCGCTGAAGAACGCCTGTTTGAGATTTCTGTTCATACTTTTTCAACCTCCGGGCGGCCCAGGATGCCGGTCGGCCGGAATAGCAGGACAAGAACCAACAAGCCGAATGCCACAACGTCCTTGTACTGGTCGCCGAAGATATCGGCACCGAACGCTTCGGCCACTCCCAGCACCAGCCCGCCGAGCATGGCGCCCGGAATGCTGCCGATGCCACCCAGCACCGCCGCGGTGAAGGCCTTCAGGCCCACCAGGAAACCGGCGTTGGGGTTGATCACCCCGTACTGCATGCTCAGCAGCACGGCCGCCACCGCCGCCAGGGCGGCACCGATGACGAAAGTGAGGGCGATGATGTTGTTGGTGTTGATGCCCAGCAGGTTGGCCATCTTGATGTCCTCGGCGCAGGCGCGGCAGGCGCGGCCCAGGCGGGAACGGGAGATGAACAGGGTGAGGCAGGTCATGGCCACCAGGGTGACCACGAACACCAGGATCTGCATGTAGCTGATCAGTACTTCCTCCGCGCCGCCCGGCCCGAACGAGAAGCTTCCGGGGATCAGGTTGGGGATGGACTTGTCCTTGGAGTCTTGCGAAAGCAAGACGGTGTTCTGCAGGAAGATCGACATGCCGATGGCGGAAATCAGCGGGATCAGACGGTTGCTGTTGCGCAGGGGGCGGTAGGCAACCCGTTCGATGCTATAGCCATAGGCACTGGTGACGAAGATCGTCGCGACAAAGGCGACGGTCATCAGGACAGGCAGCGAATGGATACCCATCATGGCCAGGCCCGCCAGGGCGATGAAGGCCACGTAGGAACCGATCATGTACACCTCGCCGTGGGCGAAGTTGATCATGCCAATGATGCCGTACACCATCGTGTAGCCGATGGCGATCAAGGCATAGGTGCTGCCGATGGTCAATCCATTAACCAGTTGTTGGAAGAAATGGTAGATCTCAGGCATTACAGCGCTCCTAAAAACCTGATTTGCATTTCGCTGGCGGGGGTAGGCCAGGAAACCGCGGGTGACGGTTTTAAGATTTTCAGGTGAGCCCGCCCCCGGATCGCGGGGATCAGGCCCATGAACCTCGTAAAACAAAGCCCACTGCTCGCACAGTGGGCTTCTACGGTCAGCTATTAGTCACGCAGTTACTGAGGGGAGACTTCGGTCTTCGGCTTGCCGAAGTGCCATTCGTAGACCACGAACTTGAAGTCTTTCAGGTCGCCTTTGTCGTCGAACGACAGGTCACCGGTCGGGGTCTTGAAGGTACCTTTGTGGATGGCGGCTGCCACCTTGTCGGCATCTTCGGACTTGGCTTCCTTGATGCCCTGGGCGATCAGCTCGACAGCCGAGTAGGCCGGGAACACGAACGGGCCGCTTGGGTCCTTGCCGTCAGCCTTGATGGCGTCGACGATCTTCTTGTTCGCAGGGTCCGAGTCGAACGACTTCGGCAGGGTCACCAGCAGGCCTTCGGAGGCGTTCTGGGCGATCTGCGAGATGGAGTCGTTGCCCACGCCTTCCGGGCCCATGAACTTGGCTTTCAGGCCCTTTTCCTGAGCCTGGCGAAGGATCAGGCCCAGCTCTGGGTGGTAGCCGCCGTAGTAGACGAAGTCGACGTTGTTCTGCTTGAGCTTCTGGATGATCGAGGAGAAGTCCTTGTCACCGGCGTTCAGGCCTTCGAACACGGCAACCTTGGTGCCTTTGCCTTCCAGGGTCTGCTTGACCGCGGTGGCGATGCCTTCACCGTACTGCTGCTTGTCGTGCAGGACAGCGACAACCTTCGGCTTGACGTGGTCGGCGATGTAGTTGCCGGCAGCCGGGCCCTGGGCGCTGTCCAGACCGATGGTGCGGAAGATCAGCTTGTAGCCACGTGCGGTGATTTCCGGGGAGGTCGCGGCCGGGGTGATCATGATCACGCCTTCGTCTTCGTAGATGTCGGACGCAGGCTGGGTAGAGCTGGAGCACAGGTGGCCAATGACGAACTTGACGCCGTCGTTGACCACTTTGTTGGCGACTGCCACGGCCTGTTTAGGATCGCAGGCGTCGTCGTATTCCTTGGCTTCGAGCATCTTGCCATCCACGCCGCCCGCGGCGTTGATATCCTTGATGGCTTGCTTTGCGCCGATGAATTGCATGTCGCCGTACTGGGTCACAGGGCCGGTCTTGGGGCCTGCAATCCCGATCTTGATGGTATCGGCGGCAAACGAATGGCTGGCTACCCCTGCCAGGACCATTGCGGCGAACAGCTTGGAAATCTTGATCATAGTGCTCCACTCATTCTGTTGTAATTCTTATAGTCCTGGCGGCCAGGGCTACAGACCGGGCGGGATTTGCGGCGTGGCCATGCCAACGCGCAAGCCCACCTTCCCCCGGAACATGTCCCGGAACTGTACCGGTACAGTGTAGAGCGCTGTTCGAGCGCTTGAAAAGCGGTCGAAAAGTGCCTGCTTCCTGGGTTGTCGCATGGTCGACACAAAGATACAGAAAGGCGCCATCAAACTGCCTGCATCTGCGACCCCGCCCCACAAGTTCGGGATCAATCGACCAAATTACATATTTGAAACCGGGTTTTTCTGCAAAAATGCCGACCTTTTTTAAAGGCCGATTTTTGCGGATACCACCCATGACTGATCAAACAAGCACCCTCTATGCCAAATTGCTTGGCGAGACGGCAATCATCGAGTGGAAAGCGCTGGAGCGTTTCTGGGCCAAGGGTGACCTGATTTGGGTCGACCCGAGCCTCGACCTGATCACCGTTGCCGAGGCGATGGCCGAGAATCGCAGCGAGATCTTCGCCAAGTGGCGTAGTGATGGCACTGTTGGTCCGGTAACCGCCGAGCAGGCCCTGGACCTGCAAAGCCGCGATCCAGAGATCTGGGCGGTGGTGGTTTCGCCGTTCATCGTGATTCAGGCAAAGCGCCCGACAGAGGCATGATCGCTTTTGGTGCGCGAAAATGCGCAGCAGCCTCGTTTTGGTGCTTGAAGGCGCTCAAGGCGGGTAGAGGGAAGTAACAATTCGGCGTGGCGGTAACAGTTTACGGGATGCGTAATGGGGGGCTGCCTTGCAGCCCTTCGCGGGCATGCCCGCTCCCACAGGTCAGATGTTGCTCTTCAGACCAGCGCTGGTTTTGTGGGAGCGGGCGCGCCGCGAAGGCCGCAAAGCGGCCCGGATCGATATCGAATTTGTCCGGAGTCATTGATGAACTCAAAACTACCTTCGCTTGGATTCGCCGGCATCGGCCTGATGGGCCTGCCCATGTGTCGGCGCCTGCTGGCAGCGGGTTACCCGCTGACGGTATGGAACCGCAGCCCGGACAAGTGCGCTGCACTGGTCGCGGCTGGCGCGCGCCTGGCCAGCAGCCCTGCCGAACTGTGCCGCGACAGCGACATAGTGCTGCTGTGCCTGGCCGATACGGCCGTGGTCCGCGAGGTAGTGTTCGGCGAGCAAGGCATTGCCCAGGGCGGAAGCAGCGGCCAGTTACTGGTCGATTTCTCCAGCCTGGAGCCAACCGCCACTCGTGAAATGGCCGCCGAACTGGCAGCGCTGTGCGGCATGGCCTGGCTGGACGCGCCAGTGTCCGGCGGCACCCCCGGGGCCGAAGCCGGCACCCTGGCGATCATGGTCGGTGGCGAGGCAGCCGACCTGGAGCGTGCGCGCCCGGTACTGCAGGTTCTTGGCCAGCGCGTGACGCATATGGGCGCGGTGGGCGCAGGCCAGGTGACCAAGGCCTGCAACCAGATGATCGTGGCCTGCAATGCTCTGGTAATCGCCGAAGTGGTTGCCTTGGCTGAACAGTCCGGTGTCGACGCGACGCTGATCGCCGAAGCGCTGGCGGGCGGTTTTGCCGACTCCAGACCGTTGCAGATCCTCGCTCCGCAAATGGCCGAGAGCCGCTTCGAGCCGATCAAGTGGCATGTGCGCACGCTGCTCAAGGACCTCGATGGCGCGGTCAAGTTCTCCCGCGAGCAAGGCTCGGCGACGCCGCTCAGTGGCCTTGCCGCACAATTGATGCGCCTGCACGCAAGCCAGGGGTACCTGCAAAAGGATCCGGCGACCCTGGTTGAGCTGTATCGCAGCAAGGGCTGAACACGCCGCCCTTGTGCCGAACCCGCTCCAGTAGCGAGCGTAGTTCGGCCAGCGGCTCCGGGGGGGCCAGCAGGTAGCCCTGCAGGTAGTCGCAGCCGTGGGCTTGGAGAAACGCCAGCTGTTCGGCGGTTTCCACGCCCTCGCTGACCACCTGCAGATGCAGGGTATGCGCCATGACGATGATCGCCTGGACAATTTCGCGATCCTTCTGGCTGCCCGGCACATCCTGCAGGAAGCTGCGGTCGACCTTAAGCACGTCCAGCGGCAGGCGCTTGAGGTAGGCCAGCGACGAGTAGCCGGTGCCGAAGTCATCGATCGACAGCGCCACGCCCAGGGCGCGTATGCGCGTGAGCAGGTTTACCGTGCGCTGGATGTCACCCATCAAGGCGTTCTCGGTCACTTCCAGTTCCAGCTGTCGGGGTGCGAGCCCGGCGTGGAACAGCGCCTTTTCCACTTCGTTGGGCAGTTCGTCGTGGCTGAGGGTGACGGCCGAACAATTGACCGTGACCTTGAGGTTTCCATGACCGTGGCGCTGCAGATAGGCCAGGTCGGCGCAGGCGTGGCGCAGCACCCACAGATCGAGGTCGATGATCAGCCCGTTGGCCTCTGCGATGGCGACAAAACGATCAGGCCCGAGCAGGCCGTGTTGCGGGTGTTGCCAGCGCACCAGGGCCTCCAGTTTGGCCACTTGCCTGCTGCGCAGGTCGAAGATCGGCTGGTAGTGCACGCATAGCCCATGCTCCTCGAGCAGCGCCACCCGCAGTTCCTCTTCCAGTTGCAGGGCAATCGAGGCCTGGGTCTTCAGGCTGTCGTTGAAGAAGTTCAGGCTGTTGCGCCCGTTACCCTTGGACTGGTACAGCGCAAGGTCTGCATGCTTGAGCAGCTCTTCGGCGGTGGTGCCGTCGTCGGGGAAGATGCTGATGCCGATGCTGGTGGTCATGACCATGCGCCGGCCGCCCAGGTTTATGGGCTCTTTCATCCTCTGCATGATGCGCTGGGCCAGGTGGCGGGCTTCGTCGCGGTTGGTGAGGCTGGTGACCACGCAGAACTCGTCGCCGCCCAGACGTGCGACCAGGTCGCGGTTTCGGGTGGCGGCCTTGATGTGTCCGGCGATCACTTTGAGCAGCTCGTCGCCGGCGTCGTGACCGAGGCTGTCGTTTATGCGCTTGAAATGGTCGATGTCGAGGAACATCACCGCCAGGTGGCTTTCCGTGGCCTGGTGTTCGGCCAGGCGTTCGGCGAACACCTGGTTGAAACCGCGGCGGTTGACCAGGTTGGTCAGGGCGTCGTAGTGCGCGGCCTGCTGCAGCGAAGCGCGGGCCTGGTCCAGTTGGCTGAGCAGCACGCTGACCCGGCGCAGGTCGTGCTCCTTGCTTTGCAGCTTCTTGTCGGCCAGTGCGGTACTGATGCTGGCAGCACTGATCAGCATGGTGATGAAGCCGATGCCCAGCGCCAGTTGCAGGCTGTTGTCGCCAGAGGGCAGGCGCAGGGCGGTGTCGGCCGGGATGACCAGTGTCATGGCCGACATCGCGGTGAAGTGGGTGGCAACGATACCACCAGCCATCAGCAGGCTGGCGCCGTACTTCATGGCCTGGTGCAAGGTACCGCTGCCCTGCCGGAAGTAGCGGGCCAGGTATAGCGCGGTCAGGCTGGTGAGCAGGGCAATGGTGGCAGAGGCCAGCAGCAGGCCGGTCTGGTAGTACTGGCGGGCACCGGTTTCCAGGGCGGCCATGCCTACGAAGTGCATCAGGATGATGCCCAGGCCGATCAGTACTGCACTTCGCAGGTAATGGATTGCGCGCATCTGGCTGCGGTCGAGGCTGTGCATGGCCAGCCAGGCGACGGCCAGTGCGATGAGCAGCGAAAGGATGGTCAGGGACGCGTCGTAGTGCACTTCCACTGGCGCCTGGAAGGCCAGCATGCTGATGAAATGCATGGCCCAGATACCTCCTGCCAGGCAGCAGGCACCAAGCATGTTCCATTGTCGGTGGGCGGTGGGGTCTTCGCTGTGGGATTGTCGCTCGGCCATGTCCAGCGTGGCGAAGCAGGCCGCACAGGCGACGAGGTAGGCAAGCAGAACCAGGAACGGTTCATGCCGGCAATCGATGACGATGCGCCCGGTTGCCGGCAGGTCGGCGAACAGTTGCAGCCCCAGCCATTCCATGGAATGCCTCATGATCGAGTTTTCACTCGTCTGCGCTAAACCCTGTGCAGACTGTCCAGAGGCAGTATAGGAAGAGGTGTTTAAGCCTTCCTGACTAATGGCACATTGATTCCTACGATTTGGTTATGAACCTGATCGCAGCTTGGAATATGTAAATGGGTTCTGAAAGGTGGTCTCCCCTGTGGGAGCGGCCTTGTGTCGCGAAAGGGCTGCAAAGCAGCCCCAGCAATTTCAACTGTAGCGCGTCAATTCTGGGGCCGCGTTGCGGCCCTTTCGCGACACAAGGCCGCTCCCACAAAGGCGGCGGTGTCTGGCCTGTATTAGCCAGCCACCAGCACGCGAATGGCTTCCAGGCGCAGGGCGGCCTTTTCCAGCATCGCCAGGCCCTCTTCGCGCTGCTTGCGCAGCGCTTCGATCTCGCTGTCGCGCACGCTCGGGTTGACCGCTTGCAGGGCGACCAGACGGGCCAGTTCTTCGTCGGCCTCCGCTTTAAGGCGGCGCTGGGCCTCGGCCACGCGCTCGACGTGGGCCGGCATGACCTTGGCCTCGCCGCTGCCGATGCGCTGGGCCAGCACGTCACGCTGGGCCTGGACGAACTTGTTGGCGCTGGCGCGTGGCACGCTTTCCAGCTGGTCGTTGAGGGTTTCGAAGGCCACGCGGGACGCCAGGTCGTTGCCGTTGGCATCGAGCAGGCAGCGCAATGCCGCCGGTGGCAGGTAACGCCCCAGTTGCAGGCTGCGCGGTGCCACCACCTCGCTGACGAACAGCAGTTCAAGCAGCACGGTCCCGGGTTTGAGCGCCTTGTTCTTGATCAGCGCCACGGCGGTGTTGCCCATCGAGCCGGACAGCACCAGATCCATGCCGCCTTGTACCATCGGGTGTTCCCAGGTGAGGAACTGCATGTCCTCGCGCGACAGCGCCTGGCCACGGTCGTAGGTGATGGTCACGCCTTCGTCGTCACCCAGCGGGAAGCTGGCGTCGAGCATCTTTTCGCTCGGCTTGAGGATCAGGGCGTTCTCGGAATGGTCTTCGCTGTCGATGCCGAAGGCGTCGAACAGGGTTTCCATGTAGATCGGCAGGGCGAACTGGTCGTCCTGTTCGAGAATGTCCTCGACCAGCGCCTGGCCTTCGCCGGCACCGCCGGAGTTGAGCTCCAGCAGACGGTCACGGCCGGTATGCAGTTCGGCTTCCAGGCGTTCGCGTTCGCTGCGGGCGTCGGCCACCAGGGCTTCCCAGGCCTTGCTTTCGCCACCTTCAAGCAGTGGCAGCAGGCGCGGGCCGAACTGGTGCTGCAGGGCGTTGCCGGTAGGGCAGGTGTTGAGGAAGGCGTTGAGGCCTTCGTGGTACCACTGGAACAGGCGCTCTTGCGGGCTGTCCTGCAGGTACGGGATATGCAGCTGGATGGTGTGCTTCTGGCCGATACGGTCGAGGCGGCCGATGCGCTGTTCGAGCAGGTCGGGGTGCGCCGGCAGGTCGAACATCACCAGATGGTGGGCAAACTGGAAGTTGCGGCCTTCACTGCCGATCTCGGAGCAGATCAGCACCTGCGCGCCGAACTCTTCGTCAGCGAAGTAGGCGGCGGCGCGGTCACGTTCTAGGATGCTCATGCCCTCATGGAACACCGAGGCCGGGATGCCGGAGCGCACGCGCAGGGCGTCCTCCAGGTCCATCGCGGTTTCGGCATGGGCGCAGATCACCAGCACCTTGGTACGCTTTAGCATCTTCAGGGTGTCGATCAGCCAGTCGACGCGCGGGTCGAAACGCCACCAGCGCTCGTCATCGGCCACCTCGCCCTGGGCCTGGAAGGCGACTTCCGGGTACAGCTCGGCATGTTCGCCGGCTGGCAGGTCGCGGTACTGCTCGGGCGTCGCCAGTGGGTAAGGGTGCAGCTGGCGCTCAGGGAAGCCCTGGATCGCCGCGCGGGTGTTACGGAACAGCACGCGGCCGGTGCCGTGGCGGTCGAGCAGCTCACGGATCAGGCGCGCGCTGGCCTGGGTATCGCCGTCGCTGACCGCGGCCAGCAGGGCTTCGCCTTCGGCACCCAGGAAGCCCTGGATGGTGGCGTGGGCCTTGGGCGACAGGCGGCCTTCGTCGAGCAGTTCCTGTACGGCTTCAGCCACCGGGCGATAGTGCTCGCTCTCGGCGCGGAAGGCGGCCAGGTCGTGGAAACGGTTGGGGTCGAGCAGGCGCAGGCGGGCGAAGTGGCTGTCCTGGCCGAGCTGCTCGGGGGTGGCCGTGAGCAGCAGCACGCCCGGGATCACTTGGGCCAGCTGTTCGACCAGGCCGTATTCGGCGCTGACCTGGTCTTCGTGCCAGACCAGGTGGTGGGCTTCGTCCACCACCATCAGGTCCCAGCCAGCGGCGAACAGCGCGTCCTGGGCCTTTTCGTCTTCTACCAGCCACTCCAGTGCCACCAGCGCCAGCTGGGCATCCTCGAACGGGTTGCTGGCGTCGCTTTCGATGAAACGCTCGGCGTCGAACAGGGCCACCTGCAGGTTGAAGCGGCGGCGCATTTCCACCAGCCACTGGTGCTGGAGGTTTTCCGGTACCAGGATCAGAACGCGGCTGGCGCGGCCAGACAGCAGCTGGCGATGGATCACCAGGCCGGCTTCGATGGTTTTGCCCAGGCCTACTTCGTCGGCCAACAAGACGCGTGGCGCGCTGCGGTCGGCGACTTCGCGGGCGATGTGCAACTGGTGGGCGATGGGTTGGGCACGGCAGCCGCCCAGGCCCCACAGCGCCGACTGCATCTGCTTGCTGGTGTGCTGCAGGGTGTTGTAGCGCAGGCTGAACCACGAGAGCGGGTCGATCTGCCCGGCGAACAGGCGGTCGCTGGCCAGGCGGAACTGGATGAAGTTCGACAACTGGGTTTCTGGCAGGGTGCGCGGCTGGTTCTGCCCGTCCAGGCCGTGGTAGACCATCAGCCCGTCGATGTCCTCGACCTCGCGCACGGTCAACTTCCAGCCTTCGAAGTGGGTGATCTGGTCACCTGGCGAGAAGCGCACGCGGGTCAGCGGCGCATTGCGCAGGGAATACTGGCGGGTGTCGCCAGTGGCCGGGTAGAGCACGGTCAACAGGCGGCCATCCTGCGCCAGGATGGTACCCAGGCCGAGCTCGGCTTCGCTGTCGCTGATCCAGCGTTGCCCCGGTTGATACTGCTGCGCCATACTGCCTGAACTCCCGCGATGAAAAAGCCGGTTATGTTAACGGATCGGCCGGTCAGACCAAAGTGCCGAGCGCATCGAAAGGTGCCGAAGTGCGATAGGTAGCAACAGTCTAGCCGCTTCATCGTCCCCCACCGTGCTGCCGACGAGGGCTCCGGATCAACATGTCTGCCAAGCACCGCTGGATCAGCGCTTCGATGGCCGTGGGCAGCCTGTTGCTGCTGGCCGCCTGCGAGCAGAAAAACTTCGAGACCTTGCCCGCCATCCCGATCGAACAGCTCGAGGTGCTGGGCGTGCAGACGCCGATCAAGAGCGTGCACTTTCGTGACCGCGACGGTGAAGGCCTGCTGGTGTTGAGCCGCAGCGATGGCCAGGCCAGCGACCCGGAAAGCGAGCAGGAAGTCGACAAGGTGGTACTCAAGGCCACGCTGTACGGGCGCAAGGCCGAAAACGACGCTTTCAAGGCGCGCTGGCAGATCGAACAGGAAACCACCTGCCCGGGCCTGGACCTGGATGTGGACTTCTATAACGACGTCAGCGATGTCGGCGACCTGAACAAGGACGGCATCGCCGAGGTGACGGTTGCCAGCCACGCATTCTGTGGCGGTGGCATCGACCCGCACGACATCGCCATCGAGATGCGCGAAGGGCAGGCCAGCTACAGCATCACCGGCCAGTCGCTGATCACCCCGGCGGGTGAAGAGCCGATCGGCGGTGAGCGTGAGGACAGCGCCTCGCTAAAATCCGCGCCGCAGGTGCTGCGCGAGCACATGGACGGGGTCTGGCAGCAGGTGTACAAGCGGCCCTGGAGCGAGGCCAGCCCACCTAGCGACGATAACCCTGACGACGAAGCCGAATAAGTGTTGTGCCTGCCATCAAGGTAAACCCGCGCCTGCCGATACAGGGGGCATAGGAGAACGTCCATGCTGCCACCGATCATTCCGCTCAGTGCCGCCCCGGTGACCTCGCAACAGGACCCGGTCAAGCCGACACCCGACATCAAGCCGGTGGTGCCGACCCAGCCTGCATCCGGTGAAAGTGCCATCGACCTCAAGCAGCAGCGTGACCCGCAGGAGCAGGCGCTGCTGCTGCGCGACGAGCAGCGCCGCCAGCAGCAACGTCGGCAGAAGGGCGACGACGAACGCTACAGTGCAATGCCGGGTGACGAGGTCAACGCCGACAACACCGTGCCGGTAGCGCCATTGATGGGCGAGCATGTACGCCAGGGGCTGCTGGTGGACATCGAAGTCTGACATGGGGCTGGTCAGCGCCAGCGCCTGGCTTCATCATGCAAGTCTCAGTTGATCGTCGAGCCCACCCATGAGCCAAGACAACCTCATCGATTTCGATGCCGAACGCGCCAAGCGCGTCCACGACCTCAAGGAAAAGCGCCTGAACGAAATGCGCAATGCGTTCGAGCAGGCCCTGCCGTTGAACAGTGCCAAGAAAAAGAAGCCCAAGGGCAAGCCGAAGAAGCGCTGAAACTTGACGCAGGTCAACCCTGCACCCGCCTCGCGTGCCCGGCCCCGGGCACCATTGACCCCGATCAATTTTCCCCGCCTCCACATTGGTTAACTTGCACCCATCGGACAACGGCAAACGAATGGGGAGGCCAGCATGTTCTTCGACAACGTGGTTATCGCCGGAGTGGTGACGGTCGGGTTGATGGTCGCATTCTTTGCCGGTCTGGGCATTTTCATCTGGAAGGACTCGAACAAGCGCAAACCGCGCTGACCTTCCGGGTACACGAGCACGCAAGGCATTTAGGGCGACTTCGGTCGCCCATTTTTTTTGCCTGCAATTTTTGTGTTGCCTGTACCGGCCTCTTCGCGGGCACTCCCGCTCCCACAATGACTTCACAGGATTCGGACTGTGCGCGGTCCCATGTGGGAGCGGGCGTGCCCGCGAAGAGGGCAGCACAGGAGAGCTGTCCATAACAAAGATGATTAGCTAGCTAATTAATCGTTTCCGCTTTATCCTTCCCACCATTGTCTATCTTTCTACAAGACCATCCCTTCAAGGTCCGTCTCGTGCCCATCACCTTCCAGGCCCTGTTCGCTCCCAGCAGCCTCGCCCTCAAGTTCGCCATCAAGACCCTGCTCGGTGGCGGCCTCGCCCTGTGGTTGGCGATGCGCTGGGGCCTGGAGCAACCGTCCTGGGCCCTGATGACCGCTTTCATCGTCGCCCAGCCGTTGTCAGGCATGGTGGTGCAGAAGGGCCTGGCGCGGCTGGCCGGCACCCTGGTCGGCACGTTTATGTCGGTGCTGTTCATCGGTCTGTTTGCCCAGACCCCCGGTCTGTTCCTGCTCACCCTGGCCCTGTGGCTGGCCCTGTGCACTGCCGCCTCCACCCAGTTGCGTAGCGCCTGGGCCTATGCCTTCGTGTTGGCAGGCTACACGGCGGCGATCATTGCCCTGCCGGCCATCGATCACCCGTTGCAGGTGTTCGACCAGGCCGTGGCGCGCTGTACCGAGATCTGCCTGGGTATCTTCTGTGCCACCGCCAGCAGCGCCTTGCTCTGGCCCATGCGGGTAGAGCAGCAACTGGGCGGGCAGGCCCGTCAGGCCTGGCAGAACGGCCTGCAGGCCGCCAGTGCCATGCTGGGCGGTGAAGACGAGGCGCGCAAAGGCCTGCTGGAGAGCCTGGGGCGTATCGTTGCCATCGACAGCCAACGCGAACACGCCTGGTTCGAAGGCAACCGCGGGCGCCAGCGCGCTCGTGCCATTCGCGGCCTGAGCCAGAAACTGATGGTGCTGCTGCGCATTTCCCGTTCGGTGCGCCGCCAGTGGCGGCAACTTGATGAGGGCGAGGCCGAACGCCTGGCGCCCTGGCTGGAGGAGGTGCGCGCACTGTTGGGCAAGCCCGATCAGCCGAGCCTTTTGCTTCTGCGCCAACGCATCTGGGATGCTGCCCACGATGATCAGATCAGCCCGGCGGAGCACTTTTGCCTGGCACGCATGGCACTGCTGCTGGATTACGCCATGGCTGCCAGCCAGGCGCTGGAGGATGTGGAGGCGGGCAGGGCGCCCAAGGATGTGTCTCAGGGCCTGGCTGCGCACCGCGACTGGTCGCTGGCCTTGCTGTTCGGCTCACGCAGTGCGCTGGCCTTTCTGGTGATGAGTGGTTTCTGGCTGGCCACCGCCTGGCCTTCGGCACCGGGTGGCCTGGTGCTGACCTGTGTGGTCTGCAGCCTGTTCGCCAGCCGCGAGAATGGTGCGCAGATCGGCCTGAGCTTTTTACGAGGGATCCTCCTGGCAATACCGGCGGCTTTTCTGGTCGGGCAGATTCTGCTGCCGCAATGGAGCAGCTTCGCCATGCTCTGCCTGGGCATGGGGGTGCCGCTGTTTCTTGGTGCGCTGGGCATGGCTCACCCGCGGACCGGGGCCACGGCTACTTCTTATTGCCTACATTTCATCGTGCTGGTGTCGCCGCTCAACGCCATGCAGTTCGGCGTGGCCACCATGCTCAACAGTGCCTTGGCCATGCTGGTGGGTGTGTCGGCGGCGGTGATGGCCTTCCGCTTGTTGGTGTTTCGCCACCCGGCCTGGCTGGGCCAGCGCCTGCGCGCGGCGACCCAGAATGACCTGGTGCGCCTGACCCGGCGCGACCTGCGCGGGGCCGACAGCTGGTTTGGCGGGCGCATGGCCGACCGCCTGATGCAACTGGCGCGGCATGCCGGCGACCTGCCCGAGAGCGAACGCAAGCGCTGGGACGACGGCCTGCACGGCCTGGATATCGGCGACGAACTGGTGCATTTGCGCATGTGCCTGGCGGTCGCCAAGGCCCCGTTGGGACGGGCCGAGCGCGAATACCTGCAGCAGGTAGAGGCAGTGCTGGCCAAAGGGCCGGCGCCAGGGCGTGGGCAGAGCCTGGATGCCGCAAGCGAACAGTTCATTGGCGCCTTGCGCCGTCTACCCTCCAGCGATCCGCTGCGGTTGGCCGAAGGGGCGGTGCTGCAACTGCAAAAAAGCTGGGGCAAGTGGTGCCGTTGGCAGGAGGAATCCCATGGGGTTGCGTGAGTGGGAATTGGGCGGCGTGCTGTTCAGCCCTTTCCTGGTTTATGTGTTGATGGCGCTGGTGCTTACCGGCGTGTTGCGTCTGGTGGTGCAGGCCACGCCGTTGGGGCGCTGGATCTGGCATGAAGCGCTGTTCGATGCGGCGTTGTTCGTTTGTGTGTTGTTCCTGGTAGTGCGACTGCTGGGAGCGTTATAAAGGAGTGTTTCGATGCGTGCGGCCGTACGTACCCTGGTCACCTTGTGTGTGGTGGCCCTTGCCGTCTTCGCCGGCTATCAGCTGTGGCAGTACTACATGCTCACCCCCTGGACCCGCGATGCCCGTGTGCGCGCCGATGTGGTGGTGATCGCCCCCGATGTGTCCGGCTGGGTGCGCGAACTGAAGGCCCGTGACAATCAGCAGGTCAAGGCCGGCGACCTGCTGATGAGCATCGACCGGGAACGCTTCCAGGCTGCTTTCGACCAAGCCAGCGCGGTGACCGAAACCCGCAGCCAGCAACTGCGCCTGCGCGAGCGTGAAGCGGCCCGGCGTACCGCACTTGGGCCGGAGGCTATCAGTGCCGAATTGCGGGAAAACGCCCAGATCAATGCGGCCATCGCCCGCGGTGAGCTGCATGAGGCCGAGGCACAATTGCAGGTCGCCAAAATCAACCTGGCGCGCAGTGAAGTGCGGGCGCCGCGCAGCGGGCATATCACCAACCTGCGCCTGGCCGAGGGCAACTATGTGAATACCGGGGAGGCGGTGATGGCCCTGGTGGACGATTCAACCTTCTATATCCAGGCCTATTTCGAGGAAACCAAGCTGCCACGCATTCGTGTGGGGGATGCGGTGAAGGTCTGGCTGATGGGCGCGGGCGAACCGATGCAAGGGCATATAGAAAGCATCAGCCGTGGTATCACCGACCGCAACAGCAACCCCGACAGCCAGTTGCTGCCGGAGGTCGAGCCGACCTTCAACTGGGTGCGACTGGCGCAGCGGATACCGGTAAGGATTCGCCTGGACCAGGTGCCGGAGGGGGTGACCCTGAGTGCGGGGATGACAGCCAGTGTGCAGGTGCATGAGGAGCAGAGTCGGCCGTGAGGGCCAAAGGGGCTGCTAAGCAGCCCCAGATCCTCGATTTCAGAGGAACATCCCGCCCGAAACCTCCAGCCGTTGCCCGTTGATCCAGCCGTTGCCATCTTCCAGCAACAGCGCAATCGCTGCCCCGATATCATCCGGCAAGCCCACCCGCCCCAGCGCCGTGTTGCCGGCAATGTATTCATTAACCTGTCGGTTATCCCGCACCACGCCGCCGCCAAAATCGGTCTCGATCGCCCCCGGCGCCAGAATGTTCACACGAATCCCACGTGCTCCCAGTTCCTTGGCCTGATAGCGGGTCAGCACCTCCATCGCCCCCTTCATCGCGGCATAGGCGGCATACCCCGGTAGCGCAAAGCGCGCCAGGCCAGTGGAAATGTTGACGATGCGGCCATTGTCGACCAGCAACGGCAGCAGGCGCTGGGTAAGGAAGAACGGACCCTTCAGCTGGATGTTCAGCAACTGGTCGAACTGTGCCTCGCTGGTTTCGGTGTATGGCACGTTCAATCCGATCCCGGCATTGTTCACCAGAAAGTCGAAGCGCTCGCGGCCGAAGTGTTGCTGCAGGGTTGCGCCGAGGCATTCGGCGAAACCGGCAAAGCTGGCGCTGTCGCTGACGTCCAGTTGCAGCATGATGGCCTTGACCCCGGCCTGCTCCAGCCGGGCGGCGACGGCATGGGCTTCCTCCGCCTTGCTGTGGTAAGTGCCGATGACATCGATGCCGCGTGCGGCCAGGTGTTCTGCGGTGTTGCGGCCCAGGCCGCGGCTGGCGCCAGTGATCAGGGCAATCTTGCGGGTCATGGTGAAAACCTCATGGTGGGCTGATGAGCACAGGTTATTGGTCGGTGTGGTGCTGTTAAATCCAGCGAATATGGAAATACTGTTCGGTAAAACCGGATAGACGAGGGCTGAATTGAACAAGCTGGAATTGTTGCGCACCTTTGTTCGGGTCTGCGAGGTCAGCAGTTTCACCTTGGCTGCCGAGAGCTTGGGGCTGCCCCGTTCGACTGTGTCGGAGCAGGTCAGGGCGCTCGAGCGTTTGCTGGGTACGCAGCTGTTCAACCGCACCACCCGCCGGGTACAGGCGACCCAGGATGGCGTCTTGCTGTACGAGCGCAGCAAGGACCTGCTGTCGGGCATGGACGAAATCGAGGGCTTGTTCCGCGCCGACGATGCCGAGCTGGCCGGGCGCCTGCGCGTCGATTTGCCGACAATGATGGCCCGCCGGGTCATCATCCCGGCGTTGCCGCAGTTTCTGCAGCGCTTCCCGCGCCTGGAGGTGGAGCTCAGTTGTACCGACCGCCAGGTCGACCTGCTGCGTGAAGGCTTCGATTGCGTGATGCGCATTGGTGCCCTGCATGACCTGGATGTGGTGGCGCGCCCGGTCGGCCAACTGAGCATGCGCAACTGTGCCAGCCCTGCCTACCTTGCACGCTACGGCGTGCCGCGCACGCTGCAGGACCTGGCCGAGCATCACTTGGTGCATTACGTGCGCACTCTGGGGGGGCGTAGTGCCGGTTTCGAATTTCTGCAGGACGGTGAACTGCATTTCCAGGCCATGGCCGGCGTGGTCACAGTGAACAATGCCGAGGCCTACTCGGCGGCCTGCCTGGCCGGGTTGGGGCTGATCCAGGTGCCGGCGGTGGGCGTGGCCGAGCACCTGCAGCGCGGTGAGCTGGTTTCGGTACTGGAAAGCTGGCAGGCCCCGGCCATGCCCGTGTCACTGTTGTATGCCCGGCAGCGGCATGTGCCACGCCGGGTGCAGGCCTTCATGCAATGGTTGGGCGAGGTGCTGCATTCACAGGTTGACGGTGGTTGCTGATCGATGAAAACCGTGGCGCCTGTGTGATGGCTTGCGTTAGGCTGCCAGTCACGAGTTGTCCGGTAGAGGCAACCCTTTCCCGCCTGGCGTGCGTATCTTCCGATTTCATTGCGAGGTTACGTCATGGCCATCACTTCACAGGACATCTGCAACGCTGCCGACCAGCTCAAGGGCTTCGTCGGTTTTCATGGCAAGCGCGGCGTGCATATCGTGCGTTTTTCCGAAGACTCTTTCGGCATGGACGTGGCCGATGCCAGCATCACGCCCTGCAGCGAGTTTGTCTGGCGGCCCGAGCAAGGGCAGCGCATGGCTCTTTGCCGCGAACGGCTGGCGCTGTTGCTGGAGCAGCATGTGGATGACCGTTTGAACATCGGTGAACCGCTGCGCACCTACCTGCGCCGGCGCGACCTGCCGGAAATCGTGGCTGAACGCAGCTTGCAGCGGGACTCCGCTCTGTAATAGCGGAGTAACTGCCTCGCTCGAATACCGAAAACCTGCACCATCACTGTGGGAGCGGGTTCACCCGCGAACACCGGCGAAGCCGGTGCCATATACCGCGTTGCATTCTTCGCGGGTGAACCCGCTCCCACAGGGGGTGTGCAAGTATCAAACCTGCACTAGACAGTTACCTCCACGCGCTACAGGTAGGGCGCCGAGCGCTGGGATGCCTGCTGCATCAACGCCTCGAGCCCCGCACTGTCCAGCGGTCGGCTCAAGTAATAGCCCTGCACTTCATGGCAACGGTCCTTCTGCAGTGCCCTGAGCTGCTGCTCGCTTTCCACTCCTTCGGCCGTCACCGTCAGCCCCATCGCTTCGCCCAGGTTGATGATGGCCTGGACCACGGCGCGGTCGCTGCCAGCGGTGTTGTTCAGCCCGCCGATGAAGCGTTTGTCGATCTTGATGCTGTCGAACGGGTAGGTGCGCAAGTAGCCCAGCGACGAGTAGCCGGTGCCGAAGTCGTCCATGTTCAGGCGAACGCCCAGCTCTTTGAGCGACAGCATTGTGCCCAGTGCGCCTTCGATGTCATTGAGCATCACGTTCTCGGTAATTTCCAGCTCCAGGCGCTGTGCGGGGAAAGCGGTTTCCAGCAGGATCTCGCGTACATCCGCCACCACATCGCTGCGCTGGAACTGCGCAGGTGACAGGTTCACGGAGACCAGAACATCGGCGGGCCAGTCATGGGCAGTGCGGCAGGCTTCGCGCAACACCCAGCGGCCCAGCGCGACAATGATGTCACTCTGTTCGGCCAAGGGGATGAAGGTGTCCGGCCCCAGCAACCCTTCCTGCGGATGCTGCCAGCGCAGCAAGGCCTCGACTGCGACGATGCGCAGGTCGCTGAGGCGGTAGCGCGGCTGGTAGTGCAGCTCGAATTCCTGGTTGCGCAGGGCTCGCCGCATGTCGTTCTCCAGTTGGCGGCGGTACTGGATCTGCTGGTTCATTTCGGCAGCGAAATAGCGCCAGGTGCTCTTGCCGTCGGCCTTGGCCTGGTACAGGGCGATATCGGCGCAGCGGATCAGCTCGCCGGCATCGAAGCCCTGGGTACGGGTCTGGGCGACTCCGATGCTGGCGCCAACATGGAGGGTCTGGCTATCGAAGGCGATCGGTTGCTGCAGCAGGCTGATCAGGCGCGCACAGAAACGGTCGATCTCGCTGCGGTTGTCCATGCCGCTGAGCACCAGGAGGAACTCGTCGCCGCCCAAACGCGCGACCAGGTCGCCGTCGCGGGTAGTGTCGCGCAGGCGGTTCGCTACCTCCTGCAGCACCGCGTCACCGGCGGCATGGCCGAGAGAGTCGTTGATCGGCTTGAAGTTGTCCAGGTCCAGCAGCAGCAAGGTCAGTGGTGGCGAGTCGCTCCCACGTAACAGCGCCTGTTCCAGGTGGCGGGCTAGCTTGTTGCGGTTGGCCAGGCCGGTCAGCGGGTCGTGCAGCGACAGGTGCTGGATGCGTGCATGGGCATCGACTTCGTCGGTGATGTCACTGGCGGTGCCACGAAAACCGACGGGCTTGTCGTCGTACCAGATGGCGCGGGCCGAAATGCGGCAGTAGCGGTTCTGGCCATTCTGGTCGCGGTAGGTGCAGCGCAGGTTGGCCAGCTGTTGCGGGTCGGCCGCGGCCAGGGCATCCAGCCACGGCGAGAGCGGCGTGGTATCGCAGGCCAGCAACTGATTGAGCGGGTGGCCGAGCCAGTCGTCCACAGGGTAACCGGTAACGTTGACAAAACGTTGTGACAGATAGGTGAGGCGTTGCTGCCGATCGGTTTCCCAGATCCAGTCGGATGCCGACTCAGCCACCGCGCGAAAACGCTGTTCGCTGGCCTCCAGAGCCTGGTTGCTCTGCTGAAGGTGGGCGAGCGTGAGGTCGATCGCGCGCGAACTGCGCAAGGCATGACGGAACAGGTAGAGCATGACCAGGCCAAGTATCAGCAAGGCTCCCGACAGCGGGGGCAACACAGCACGCAGCAACTGGTGCCCTGGCAGCGGGCTGCTCCAGGACAGGTGGTAGCCGGTATCGCCGAGGTCGATGCGCAGGTGGCCGTGCTCGCCCACATCATTTTTCTCCACGTGCATACCGCTCAGGCCGGCACCGCTGCTCAGTTGCGCCAGCTTGTCCTCGGTGAGCTGGTCGACAAACAGCATTACCGGCGCCTGGCTGACCTCGCTCTCGGTGACATCCCGGTCCGGGCGCACCGCCGCAGCACTGAGCACGGCCGGCCAACCGTTGAACAGGACGAAACGGGTGATCTGTTCACGGGGGATGGCCGCTGCCCGGGCCTGGTCGATGATTGGCTGCAGCGCTGCATCGATATAGGTATTGGCCGCCGCCTGGGTAGGCTGGCCTCTGAACAAGGCGTAGGTGGTGCGTGCGTCCTCCACCACGAACACTCCCTCATAGCCGCTGGCGCTGTACAGCGACTCGCCCACGTTCTTTTCTTCGTAGGCCCATTTCCAGTCGGCCTGCCCCGCCAGGTGTTCGAAGGCAGCATCCCATACGGCGTAGCTGGACAGGAATTGGCGCGATGCGAGCAACCGTTGCTCCAGCGCCTTGGATGCCTGCGAGGCGCTGCGCTGGCGCTCCTGATGGTCAAGAGTACCCGCGATATTGAACAGGGCGCCGACGATGACCAGGCAAGCCAGGCCGAAAACTGCGCTGAAGCCGGCAATCAAGCGACGCACCTGGAAGCGCGGGGTGGGGCTGGCGGTTGGAAGGTTGGCGGTCCTGGCCATGCGCGAGCGGCTCCTTCAGACAGCCTCCCGCCAGTTAGTCAGGAAGGAGGTTCAATCAGGATAGGCCAGCCTGAGCGTTGCAGCGTCGCTGCGGGCAAAATTGACCTGGTCGCGCCCGGCATGCTTGGCGGTATACAGCGCTTTGTCCGCCTGCTCGAGCCAGTGCTCGGGTGACTCCAGGTCGGCCTCGAATGCCGAAAGGCCGATGCTCAGGCTGATGCGCAGGTGCGGCAACTGCGGGTTGCGGTAGCTGGCGACCCGCTCGCGCAGGCGCTCCATGGCCAGGCACGCTTCGGCTTCGCTGGTATCCGGCAAGATCACGCAGAATTCGTCACCGCCGTAGCGCCCGGCCTGGTCGCCTTCGCGCAGGCTGTGCCGCAGCTCGGCGCCGAGTTGGCGCAGCACACAGTCGCCGACAACGTGACCGAACGTGTCGTTGATGGTCTTGAAGTGGTCGATGTCGATCAGGGCAATCACCGCGTGCCCCTTTTGCTGCTGGCAGGCCTGGAACTTCAGCAGCAGCAGGTCTTTCCAGGCACCGTGGTTGAGCAGGCCGGTCAGGCTGTCGGTGAGGCTCAGTGTACTCAGTCGGCGCTTGTGGTCGGCCAGCTTGATCGCCAGCTGGTAGCAGACCCAGCCCAGCGCCAGTGGGTAGAGCGTCAGCATCGGCAGGCAGGCATAGACCTGCAGGGGCGTGGCGTTCAGTTGCAGGCCAGGGCCCAGCAACAATATGGCGACGAGCATGCCGCCCAACTGGGCCAGCATCCCGCGAACGACCATGCGTTTGCCGCCGGCGGCGACGTTGTTCATGGTCATCATCGAAAGCACGGTCACACTGGGCAATGGATTGAAATGCATGGCGGCGGTCCAGAACCCACCCATCAAGGAGTCCAGAACCAGGTTGCGCTGTTCTGCCTGGTAGGGCGTGGCCGAACGGGCTGCCCACAGGTAGGCCACATGTGGCCACAAGAGGCCATTGAACAGTACCAGCAGCCATGCCCAGGTGGGCGGTGACAGCGGCGCCATGGCGGCCATGACACTGAACAGGCCGATTCCCAGGCCGATGACCCGCGGCAGGTAGATGCGTTTGGCGAATGAAAGTCCTTTGCCGCTGCGTTTATCCATCTTGATCATCGTTCTTCCGCTGAAGCACCGTTTATCGCATAACTTGCATGAATATTGTTGAACAGTGTTTCATCGACGAAAAATGACCTTACAAGCCAATTCATGGTTGATCCGATCACTGTGGGGTAGCATGAAGGCTTTCCTGTTGCTCGGAGTGTTGCTGATGGTCCCTTTGGCCAACCCCGCCGGCGAGCCGGCGCCACAGCGGGAAGGGCGTTTTCACAACCAGGCGTCGTTGCCACAGGATGGCGTATTGAAGAAGCTGCGCATCGGGCTCAAGTACCTGTTCCTGCGCAAACCGCCGCAAACCCGGCCGGCCACACCGGTCAGTCTCCAGCCCATGACCCGCCAGCAGGTGCTCGATGCGCCCGACCGAAGCCTTTGGCGCCTGGGCCATTCCACGGTATTGCTCAAGCTGCGTGGGCGCTTCTTTATTACCGACCCGGTATTCGCCGAGCGTGCCTCGCCAGTGCAGTGGGCCGGCCCGCTGCGTTTCCATGCGCCACCCTTGGCATTGGACCAATTGCCGCCATTGGCTGCGGTGGTACTGTCCCACGATCACTTCGATCATCTGGACGAACAGGCGATTCGCCAACTTGCACCGCGAACAAGTGTGTTCCTGGCCCCACTGGGCGTAGGCAACTTGCTGATTACCTGGGGCGTGGCACCGGCAAAGGTGCGGCAGCTGGACTGGTGGCAGGAAAGCGAGGTCGAGGGCGTACGCTTTGTCGCCACCCCGGCTCAGCACTTTTCCGGGCGTGGGCTGCTGGACAGCAACCGGACCTTGTGGGCGTCGTGGGTGATCGTCGACGAGGATGTGCGGGTATTCTTCAGTGGCGATACCGGCTACTTCGATGGGTTCAAGCAGATTGGCGAGCGCTTCGGGCCGTTCGACCTGACCTTGATCGAGACCGGGGCCTACAACGTCGCCTGGCCCGATGTGCACATGCAGCCGGAGCAGAGTCTGCAGGCCCATCTGGATTTACGCGGGCGTTGGCTGTTACCGATTCACAACGGCACTTTCGACCTGTCCAACCATGGTTGGCAGGAACCGTTCGAACGCATCCTGGCGCTGGCCAACCAGGCACAAGTGCGCCTGAGCACCCCGCAGATGGGGGAGCGGGTCAGCCTTGACTCTCCGCACGCCGGGCAGAACTGGTGGCAGCCACGGCCTGTGCGTCAGCGCGGCCAGGCAAACGAGCGCGTTGTAGCGGCACGCTGAGGTTCATTTGTTGCCGTTGTTGCGGCGCGGGGAGGGTGGCTGGTCCTCGTTCAGTAGCCGTGAGGGCGGTTTGCCGCTGTCGCTGCGCACCTGTGCATGGCTGATCAATCCGAAGATGAAACTGCCGCCGATGATGTTGCCCGCCAGTGTCGGCAGGGCGAACTCCAGCCAGAAACTGCTCCAGGTTTCATCGCCGGCCCAGACCAGATAGGACACCTCGACCGAGCCGACCACTATATGGGTGAAGTCGCCCAGGGCCATCAGATAGGTGATCATCAGGATGATCCAGATCTTGGCATGTTCCATCGACGGGATCATCCAGACCATGGTGGCGATCATCCACCCCGATACGATGCCTTTGGCGAACATCTGGCTGACATCGTTTTTCATGACCTTGCGGCCAACCTCCAGGAAGGCCACGTCGGTCTTGCTGTCGAAGATCGGCAGCTCCAGCATTACCCAGGCCACCAGCAAGGTGCCGGCGAGGTTGCCAAGCAGTACCACGCTCCAAAGGCGCAGCAGGCGCCCGAAGTTGGCCAGGGTGGGGGCCGTCATTACCGGCAACACGGCGGTCAGGGTGTTTTCGGTGAACAACTGCTGACGCGCCAGTATCACTGCAAGGAAGCCTGCGCTATAGCCGATGCTGGCGATAACCTGGGCACTGTCCCCCTCCGGCAGGCGTGCGTAGAACAGCCCCATGGCCATGAGCGACAACCCCATGGACAAGCCTGCGGCCAGAGCCGACCACCACAGTGCGGCGAGTGTTCGTTCCAGTTCCTGGTCGCCCTGGTAACGAATGATCTCGTGCAGCACTGCCGCGCGGGGCGGTTGGTTAAGGCTGACTTCCTGCTCCTCGTTCGCCGACAGGCCCGGGGTTTTCTCGCTTTGCGCATCGCTCATGGCCGCTACGCTCCGTTGGGTGGTGTTTCTCTACAGATTCGCGGCGCTTTCATTAGTTGCCGACGAAGGTAAAACGCTGGCAGAAAGTTTTTTCAGATCAAGGTGTTGACTCTGATCTCAAAGCGCGTATTATTCGCCTCCTCGCAGCGTTGAACGCTTCGAGGCAAGCGGTAAGTTGTTGAAGTTGAAGGGTTTCGAAAGAAATCGGTTATAAAAAACTTCAAAATAGACGCTTGACAGCAAATGAGGAAAGCGTAGAATGCGCGCCTCGGTTGAGACGAAACGCTCTTAACCAAACGCTCTTTAACAAATCGAATCAAGCAATTCGTGTGGGTGCTTGTGAGTACGGACTGATAGTCACAAAGATTATCAGCATCACAAGTGGCCATGCGAGAAATCACATAGTCATTTGAGATTGCTGAGCCAAGTTTAGGGTTTCTTAAAAACCCAAGCAGTATTGAACTGAAGAGTTTGATCATGGCTCAGATTGAACGCTGGCGGCAGGCCTAACACATGCAAGTCGAGCGGATGACGGGAGCTTGCTCCTTGATTCAGCGGCGGACGGGTGAGTAATGCCTAGGAATCTGCCTGGTAGTGGGGGACAACGTTTCGAAAGGAACGCTAATACCGCATACGTCCTACGGGAGAAAGCAGGGGACCTTCGGGCCTTGCGCTATCAGATGAGCCTAGGTCGGATTAGCTAGTTGGTGAGGTAATGGCTCACCAAGGCGACGATCCGTAACTGGTCTGAGAGGATGATCAGTCACACTGGAACTGAGACACGGTCCAGACTCCTACGGGAGGCAGCAGTGGGGAATATTGGACAATGGGCGAAAGCCTGATCCAGCCATGCCGCGTGTGTGAAGAAGGTCTTCGGATTGTAAAGCACTTTAAGTTGGGAGGAAGGGCAGTAAGTTAATACCTTGCTGTTTTGACGTTACCGACAGAATAAGCACCGGCTAACTCTGTGCCAGCAGCCGCGGTAATACAGAGGGTGCAAGCGTTAATCGGAATTACTGGGCGTAAAGCGCGCGTAGGTGGTTCGTTAAGTTGGATGTGAAAGCCCCGGGCTCAACCTGGGAACTGCATCCAAAACTGGCGAGCTAGAGTACGGTAGAGGGTGGTGGAATTTCCTGTGTAGCGGTGAAATGCGTAGATATAGGAAGGAACACCAGTGGCGAAGGCGACCACCTGGACTGATACTGACACTGAGGTGCGAAAGCGTGGGGAGCAAACAGGATTAGATACCCTGGTAGTCCACGCCGTAAACGATGTCAACTAGCCGTTGGAATCCTTGAGATTTTAGTGGCGCAGCTAACGCATTAAGTTGACCGCCTGGGGAGTACGGCCGCAAGGTTAAAACTCAAATGAATTGACGGGGGCCCGCACAAGCGGTGGAGCATGTGGTTTAATTCGAAGCAACGCGAAGAACCTTACCAGGCCTTGACATGCAGAGAACTTTCCAGAGATGGATTGGTGCCTTCGGGAACTCTGACACAGGTGCTGCATGGCTGTCGTCAGCTCGTGTCGTGAGATGTTGGGTTAAGTCCCGTAACGAGCGCAACCCTTGTCCTTAGTTACCAGCACGTTATGGTGGGCACTCTAAGGAGACTGCCGGTGACAAACCGGAGGAAGGTGGGGATGACGTCAAGTCATCATGGCCCTTACGGCCTGGGCTACACACGTGCTACAATGGTCGGTACAGAGGGTTGCCAAGCCGCGAGGTGGAGCTAATCTCACAAAACCGATCGTAGTCCGGATCGCAGTCTGCAACTCGACTGCGTGAAGTCGGAATCGCTAGTAATCGCGAATCAGAATGTCGCGGTGAATACGTTCCCGGGCCTTGTACACACCGCCCGTCACACCATGGGAGTGGGTTGCACCAGAAGTAGCTAGTCTAACCTTCGGGAGGACGGTTACCACGGTGTGATTCATGACTGGGGTGAAGTCGTAACAAGGTAGCCGTAGGGGAACCTGCGGCTGGATCACCTCCTTAATCGACGACATCAGCCTGCTGATGAGCTCCCACACGAATTGCTTGATTCATTGTAAAAGACGATGCTGTAACGCGACCCTGTTATAGGTCTGTAGCTCAGTTGGTTAGAGCGCACCCCTGATAAGGGTGAGGTCGGCAGTTCAAATCTGCCCAGACCTACCATTACATGGTTCAGCCGTAGAATACACGGGGCCATAGCTCAGCTGGGAGAGCGCCTGCCTTGCACGCAGGAGGTCAGCGGTTCGATCCCGCTTGGCTCCACCATTTTCGCCGTACGCAGTAGCTTGTCAGAACTTAGAAATGAACATTCAGCTCGAATGTTGATTTCTGACTTTTGTCAGATCGTTCTTTAAAAATTCGGATATGTGATAGATATAGACTGATGGCCAGTTTCACTGCTGGTTAATCAGGCTAAGGTAAAATTTGTGAGTTCTGCTCGAAAGAGCAACATGCGAATTTTCGGCGAATGTCGTCTTCACAGTATAACCAGATTGCTTGGGGTTATATGGTCAAGTGAAGAAGCGCATACGGTGGATGCCTTGGCAGTCAGAGGCGATGAAAGACGTGGTAGCCTGCGATAAGCTTTGGGGAGTCGGCAAACAGACTGTGATCCAGAGATCTCTGAATGGGGGAACCCACTCAGCATAAGCTGAGTATCTTGTACTGAATACATAGGTGCAAGAGGCGAACCAGGGGAACTGAAACATCTAAGTACCCTGAGGAAAAGAAATCAACCGAGATTCCCTTAGTAGTGGCGAGCGAACGGGGACCAGCCCTTAAGTTGATTTGAGATTAGTGGAACGCTCTGGAAAGTGCGGCCATAGTGGGTGATAGCCCCGTACACGAAAATCTCTTGTCAATGAAATCGAGTAGGACGGAGCACGAGAAACTTTGTCTGAATATGGGGGGACCATCCTCCAAGGCTAAATACTACTGACTGACCGATAGTGAACCAGTACCGTGAGGGAAAGGCGAAAAGAACCCCGGAGAGGGGAGTGAAATAGAACCTGAAACCGTATGCGTACAAGCAGTGGGAGCCTACTTTGTTAGGTGACTGCGTACCTTTTGTATAATGGGTCAGCGACTTATATTCAGTGGCGAGCTTAACCGAATAGGGGAGGCGTAGCGAAAGCGAGTCTTAATAGGGCGTTTAGTCGCTGGGTATAGACCCGAAACCGGGCGATCTATCCATGGGCAGGTTGAAGGTTAGGTAACACTGACTGGAGGACCGAACCGACTACCGTTGAAAAGTTAGCGGATGACCTGTGGATCGGAGTGAAAGGCTAATCAAGCTCGGAGATAGCTGGTTCTCCTCGAAAGCTATTTAGGTAGCGCCTCATGTATCACTCCAGGGGGTAGAGCACTGTTTCGGCTAGGGGGTCATCCCGACTTACCAAACCGATGCAAACTCCGAATACCTGGAAGTGCCGAGCATGGGAGACACACGGCGGGTGCTAACGTCCGTCGTGAAAAGGGAAACAACCCAGACCGTCAGCTAAGGTCCCAAAGTCATGGTTAAGTGGGAAACGATGTGGGAAGGCTTAGACAGCTAGGAGGTTGGCTTAGAAGCAGCCACCCTTTAAAGAAAGCGTAATAGCTCACTAGTCGAGTCGGCCTGCGCGGAAGATGTAACGGGGCTCAAACCATGCACCGAAGCTACGGGTGTCATCTTTGATGACGCGGTAGAGGAGCGTTCTGTAAGCCTGTGAAGGTGAGTTGAGAAGCTTGCTGGAGGTATCAGAAGTGCGAATGCTGACATGAGTAACGACAATGCGAGTGAAAAACTCGCACGCCGAAAGACCAAGGTTTCCTGCGCAACGTTAATCGACGCAGGGTTAGTCGGTCCCTAAGGCGAGGCTGAAAAGCGTAGTCGATGGAAAACAGGTTAATATTCCTGTACTTCCAGTTATTGCGATGGAGGGACGGAGAAGGTTAGGCCAGCCTGGCGTTGGTTGTCCAGGTTTAAGGTGGTAGGCTGAAATCTTAGGCAAATCCGGGATTTCAAGGCCGAGAGCTGATGACGAGTTGCCTTCAGGCGACGAAGTGGTTGATACCATGCTTCCAAGAAAAGCTCCTAAGCTTCAGATAACTGGGAACCGTACCCCAAACCGACACAGGTGGTTAGGTAGAGAATACCAAGGCGCTTGAGAGAACTCGGGTGAAGGAACTAGGCAAAATGGCACCGTAACTTCGGGAGAAGGTGCGCCGGCGAGGGTGAAGGACTTGCTCCGTAAGCCCATGCCGGTCGAAGATACCAGGCCGCTGCGACTGTTTATTAAAAACACAGCACTCTGCAAACACGAAAGTGGACGTATAGGGTGTGACGCCTGCCCGGTGCCGGAAGGTTAATTGATGGGGTTAGCGCAAGCGAAGCTCTTGATCGAAGCCCCGGTAAACGGCGGCCGTAACTATAACGGTCCTAAGGTAGCGAAATTCCTTGTCGGGTAAGTTCCGACCTGCACGAATGGCGTAACGATGGCGGCGCTGTCTCCACCCGAGACTCAGTGAAATTGAAATCGCTGTGAAGATGCAGTGTATCCGCGGCTAGACGGAAAGACCCCGTGAACCTTTACTATAGCTTTGCACTGGACTTTGAATTTGCTTGTGTAGGATAGGTGGGAGGCTTTGAAGTGGGGACGCCAGTTCTCATGGAGCCATCCTTGAAATACCACCCTGGCAACTTTGAGGTTCTAACTCAGGTCCGTTATCCGGATCGAGGACAGTGTATGGTGGGTAGTTTGACTGGGGCGGTCTCCTCCCAAAGAGTAACGGAGGAGTACGAAGGTGCGCTCAGACCGGTCGGAAATCGGTCGTAGAGTATAAAGGCAAAAGCGCGCTTGACTGCGAGACAAACACGTCGAGCAGGTACGAAAGTAGGTCTTAGTGATCCGGTGGTTCTGTATGGAAGGGCCATCGCTCAACGGATAAAAGGTACTCCGGGGATAACAGGCTGATACCGCCCAAGAGTTCATATCGACGGCGGTGTTTGGCACCTCGATGTCGGCTCATCACATCCTGGGGCTGAAGCCGGTCCCAAGGGTATGGCTGTTCGCCATTTAAAGTGGTACGCGAGCTGGGTTTAGAACGTCGTGAGACAGTTCGGTCCCTATCTGCCGTGGACGTTTGAGATTTGAGAGGGGCTGCTCCTAGTACGAGAGGACCGGAGTGGACGAACCTCTGGTGTTCCGGTTGTCACGCCAGTGGCATTGCCGGGTAGCTATGTTCGGAAGAGATAACCGCTGAAAGCATCTAAGCGGGAAACTTGCCTCAAGATGAGATCTCACTGGGATCTTGAATCCCCTAAAGGGCCGTCGAAGACTACGACGTTGATAGGTTGGGTGTGTAAGCGCTGTGAGGCGTTGAGCTAACCAATACTAATTGCCCGTGAGGCTTGACCATATAACACCCAAGCAATTTGCTAGCGCAGATTGCGGTGATGAAGACGAAACAACCGAAAGTTCGCAACATCACAAATATCGCATATCCGAATTCGCTGGGCTGTCCATCTGGACATTCTGGCAACAGAATTTCTTGACGACCATAGAGCATTGGAACCACCTGATCCCATCCCGAACTCAGTAGTGAAACGATGCATCGCCGATGGTAGTGTGGGGTTTCCCCATGTGAGAGTAGGTCATCGTCAAGATTCATTTCGCAAAACCCCTATCTGCGCATGCAGGTAGGGGTTTTGTCTTTCTGGCGAAAAAATTCCCGGGCATACGCAGTCCCTGTGGGAGCGGGTTCACCCGCGAACACCGGCATAGCCGGTGCCATCCACCACGTCGCCCGCTTCGCGGCGGTTCGATGCCTCGACACGCCTGCTCCCACCCCGACCGCAAAATACCCAGGTTGCGACAATATTCCCGTCACATTCACGTGACTTTCCCGCATCCACCCTACGTCAAGACTTTGGTTCGGGGCACTCCTGGCCCCGGGCTGAGCGATGCCAGCGTACCGTGCTGCGCATTTCCGGACTTCCACCGTCCCATCACTTGAGGTAGCAAGCAAGATGGCCAAGGCCGCCGATGTCGTTGTGCAATGCCTGGAAAACGAAGGTGTCGAGTATGTATTCGGTATTCCCGGTGAAGAAAACCTCGATCTGCTGGAATCCCTGCGCAAGTCGAAGATCAAGCTGGTACTTACCCGTCACGAGCAGTCCGCAGGTTTCATGGCTGCCACCTATGGTCGCCTGACCGGCAAGACCGGCGTCAGCCTGTCGACCCTCGGCCCTGGCGCCACCAACCTGGTCACCGCCAGTGCATACGCCTACCTGGGCGGCATGCCGATGATGATGATCACCGGCCAGAAGCCGATCAAGAAGTCCAAGCAGGGCCGCTTCCAGATCATCGACGTGTGCGGCATGATGGCCCCCATCACCAAGTACACCCACCAGTTCGCCTCCGCCGACAACATCCCGGCCCGTATGCGCGAAGCCTTCCGCCTGGCCGAAGAAGAGAAGCCGGGTGCCGTGCACCTGGAGCTGCCGGAAGACATCGCCGCCGAGCAGACCGAAAGCCTGCCGATTCCGCCTAGCCTGAGCCGCCGCCCGCTGGCCGAGCACAAGGCCATCGAAGCCGCCGTGGAAAAACTGCAGAAAGCCCGCAACCCGATCCTGGTGATCGGCGCCGGTGCCAACCGCAAGATGACCGCCAAGGTCCTCAAGCAGCTGATCGACAAGACCGGTATCCCGTTCATCACCACCCAGATGGGCAAAGGTGTGGTCGACGAGCGCCACCCGCGCTTCCTGGGCAACGCCGCACTGTCGTCGGGTGACTTCGTGCACCGTGCCGTCGAAGCCGCCGACCTGATCGTCAACATCGGCCACGACGTGATCGAGAAGCCACCGTTCTTCATGGTTCGTGGCGGCACCGAAGTCATTCACATCAACTTCCGCTCCGCCGAGGTCGATGCCGTGTACTTCCCGCAGGTTGAAGTGATTGGCGATATCGCCAACGCCGTATGGCAGATCAGCGAAGCGCTGACCGACACCACACACTGGGACTTCACCCGCCTGATGGCGATCCGTGAAGCCAACGAAGCGCAGATCGCCGAAGGTGCCGACGACAACCGCTTCCCGGTCTACCCGCAGCGCATGGTCGCCGACATCCGTCGCGTGCTGCCGTCCGAAGGCATCGTTGCCCTGGACAACGGTATCTACAAGATCTGGTTCGCCCGCAACTACAAGGCACACAAGCCGAACACCGTGCTGCTGGACAACGCCCTGGCAACCATGGGCGCCGGCCTGCCATCGGCCATGGCCGCGCACCTGGTGCACCCGGACCGCCCGGTGATCTCGGTTTGCGGCGACGGCGGTTTCATGATGAACAGCCAGGAGCTGGAAACTGCGGTACGCCTGGGCATGCACATCACCGTGGTGATCCTGCGTGACGACGGCTACGGCATGATCCGCTGGAAGCAGGCGAACATGGGCTTCACCGATTTCGGCCTGGACTACGGCAACCCGGACTTCGTCAAGTACGCCGAAGCCTACGGTGCCAACGGCCACCGCGTGGAAAGCGCCGAAGGCCTGCTGCCGCTGCTGGAGCACTGCATCAAGACCCCGGGCGTGCACGTGATCGACTGCCCGGTCGATTACAGCGAGAACGACCGCATCCTCAACAGCGAGCTGCGTGAGCGCGCGCTGGCGGTGTAAGGTGTAACGGCTTTATTGACATCAACCGGGCCACCACAGATACCTCCCGATCCTGTGGTGGCCAGTTGGTGCTAATTAACAACCTCCTCACGCATCTCTTGATTGATCATTCTCATGTTCCCAACTCATTGAGAACACGAGACCATGACCATCGGCTCAACACACAACCATCCTGCTGATCTGGCTATCGAGCCATCCCTGTCCGTAAAGCCATGGGCTGCGCGTTACCCTAACCCTCCTGATCTTTGCTTTGATTATCGCCGTCTACTCGAACAAGAGGGCGGAGTTGCATACGCCACTCAGCCGGATCACCGGATCTGTATTGTCGGTGCTGGTGTTACCGGGCTGACTGCAGCCCGGGAATTGCTTCGTTGCGGCTTTACCCATATCACCTTGATCGAGCAGTCCCGGCGTGTGGGTGGGCGCCACCTCACGCTGGTGAGTAACGCAGGAAATCACAAACAGCCTGTAACCCCTTTTGAAATGGGGGCCATGCGCATGCCGTTCTTCAACAGGACTGGTGAGCCCCCAAAAGATGGGCGTTCGCTTATGGCCTATTACGCCAAGCTGTTCGAGCTACGAATTTCCAATTTTCCAAATCCAGGGACACCTTGGGTGAATGCCACTGGAATATATCTTCGTGACGGGCAATTAGAGGGTGAGAGAGACCCTGAGCTGTTGGTCTGGCGCAATCCCGAAGGAACGACACCACCCCCTTCTGCGATGCTTCAGCAGGTCTACGATAAATGGCGCCATTTTGCGGAGCAGTTCGCCGAGCGTATTGCTGCGGTTTATGGCACTTATGGTTGGGAGTCGATGTGGTCGGCGATCGTCAAGCGCTATCATCGAATATCGTTTAGAGATCTGGTGCGTTTACCCGCTCTTACTGCTTGGGACCCCGCAACCCCTGGTGATTTTGGCGGGCTAGGCATGAGTGGCGACGAGTCGGCCATCTTCTATGCAATCGGTATTGGAGATGGTAGCTGGGGAGCGTTTTATGACGTCTGCTGCCTTTACCCGCTGCGTACAGCAATCTTTGGTTTCAGCAGTCATTTGCAGTTGGTGCATGGGCGTGTTGACCAGGACGGTGTGCCTTACGCTGCGCCCCATCTTGAAGCCAGCAGCGTCCCTGACAGTAAAGGATTGATGTTTCAGGGGCCAGCCTATATCGGGCTTGCGGCGATGGACGAAAGCCTCATGTTTCTGGACGTCGGGATGGGCGGTTCCTCGCTGTATGACCACCTGCTGCAACGAGATGATGGGTTACTGACTGACACTTCGGTCTGTTCCCTACAAAAGCTGGAGGATGGTCGCGTACGGGTCGGATACCGTTGGCATTGCAGTGATCCGGTGCAGGGGAACGTCCAATACGAAGACTTCGACAGCGTGATCTTGACCATTCCTTCCTGGCTGATCGAAACCAACATCCGCCTCGACGGTTTCAGCCGTCAGATATTGCCGCAGACGATCATGGATGCCTGGAAGCATGCTCACTGGGAGACAAGCTGCAAGGTCTATGCCCCGCTGAATAAGAGCTTCCTGGATCGCAACCCAGCTTTTCCGCAAATCCTGGTCACTGACAGTTTCGTTCACGATGTCTATGCCTACCGCTACAACGACCATTACGCTGATGACTGCATCCTGCTCAGTTACACCTGGGAAGACGATGCAACGAAACTGGCCGCGTTCTCAGATGAAGAACTGGGCGACAAGTGCGTGAAGGAACTCGATCGGATCCTCCTTAGCTGCAGCAACGTGGCTGAACCCATATCGCCTTATATCGATACCCGAAACATTCGCATACAGCGTTGGATGACTGATCGAAACGCGCTTGGTTGCGCAAAGTTGTATCGGGCTGGGACCTATTACGATGCAGTGAGCTTGATGAAGTACAACCGTGATCTGAGTGCCAGCTCAGGGTTGTATCTGGCTGGAGAGTCCTTCTCTGTTGACGCCGGCTGGACCGAGCCGTGTTTACGCACGGCGCTTGATGTGGTCATCAACCTGTGCAACAGAACATCGGCATCGTTCAATGGTGGCTTTAGCCTGAACCACTACCCACATTATCAAGTTGGGAAATAGATGCATCCGGGCGTTTTTGTAGGGAGTTTCCTACTGGAACACCTCTCTTGTCCTTCGATCCCATAGGAACTCCCCGACTGTCACTCCCCCGCCCAACCCCGCTTTACTGGCGCCCTTCCAAAACAACCATAAAAGGAAGCCGCCATGTCTGAACATTGCACGCCCGTCAGCCCCGTACGTATCGCTGTCATCCAGTACGACCCTCAGGTCGGGCTGGAGCATTGTGATGGCAACCTGAGCAAGGGCCTGGCATTGGCCCGGTGCGCGGCGCGTGAAGGCGCCAACCTGATCGTGCTACCCGAGTTGGCCAACACCGGCTACACCTTCCACACGCGTGCAGAGGCCTATGCCCACGCCGAAACGCTGGAGGAGGGGCGCAGCCTGAAAGCCTGGGCGGATTTCGCCAAGGAGTACCAGGTATATCTGGCTGCGGGTTTTGCCGAACGTGAGGGACTGAAACTTTTCGACAGTGCCATTCTGTTCGGTCCGCAAGGCTTGCTCGGGCATTACCGCAAGGCCCATCTGTGGAACCAGGAAAAGCTCTGGTTCACCCCTGGCGACCTGGGCTTCCCTGTGTTCGAGACACCGATCGGCCGTATCGGCCTGCTGATCTGCTGGGATATCTGGTTCCCGGAAGTGCCGCGGCTGATGGCTGCGCAAGGCGCCGACATCATCTGCAGCCTGAACAACTGGGTATGGACGCCACCACCACTGTTCGATGAATCAGGGCGCTGCATGGCGTCCTACCTGACCATGACGGCGGCACACGCCAACAACGTCTATATCGCTGCCGCCAATCGCATAGGTAGCGAGCGGGGTGGTCGCTTCCTGGGCTGTTCACTGATTGCCGGTACCAATGGCTGGCCCATCGGCGAGGTGGCCAGTGCAGAGGAGGAGGGCATTCTCTACGCCGATGTCGACCTCAGCAGCGCCCGCTCGGCGCCGATCTGGAACAGCCTCAACGACCTGCCGCGAGACAGGCGCACCGACCTTTACGATGCGACGCTTGGCTATCGCCTTCATGCACCTATGCCCCGCTGAGGAGTTGCACATGAAAACGCTACTCTTCCCCAACCGGCAGTGTTCGTCGGTGTTGATCCTTGCCTGCCTGCTGGTGCTGCTGGCAGCCAGCCTTGTACAGGGCCAATGGCCGGACTACATGCAACTGGCCGCGACGCTCGATCAGCCGCTAAGCCGCCTGCGCTGGATAGTTGGTGATATCAGCGAAGTGGCCTTCTATAAGCACGAGTTGCCCGCCCTGGGCTTGCTACTGGGAGCTTGCCTGGCGCATTGGGCCCATGTGCATGGGTATCGCTGGCACGGCTTTGCCATCTGCTACGGCAGCGGACTATGGCCGTGGGTGTTCACCAGTTCGCTGCTGGGCTTGTTGCTCAGTCACGCGTTGTGGGGATGGACCTTGGCCAGTGGCGCCTGGCAACCAACCTTCGTTGCTTTCGTATCCTTGCCAGCAGCCATGGTGCTGTTGTTTGGTGCGGGTTGGCAGGTGACCATCACCGGCGCACTGCTGGGAGCGCTGTTGGTAACACCAGCCAGCCTGTTGATGGTCAACTACCTGTGCTATCCCCTGCAGTTGCCGGTGGTAGTCGGCAACGTAGGTGGCATGGCGCTGGCAAGCGTGATTGCGTTCATGCTGTGCTGGCGCTTTCCATCATGGGTACGGCCCAGCCACCCGACCGCCGCACCTGAATCCGATGCGGCCCAGCCCGACTACGGTGTGGCCTGGACCTTGCGGCGTGTACTGGCCGATTTCAGCGAAGCGCCATTCTTCGGTAATGAACTGGCCAGCCTCGGGCTACTGTTGGGGGTGTTCCTGGCATACATGCTGGCCCCCGCTGCGCCAGTCTACGGTTCGCAGCTGCTGATACCGCTGGTTGCCGGGCAGGCGCTGGCATCACTGGTGGGAGTCGTGTTCTGGCGTCGCCAATGGCAGGCGCGAGGCTGGTACCCCACTTACATTCCCATCGTCTCTATCGTACCTGCCGCTGTGCTCACCCACGGTGGAGACTGGCAAGTGGTCGTAGCCAGTGCAGTGCTGGGCGCGCTGGTAGCGCCACCGTTGGCAGTGGCCATCAGTCAGCGCTTGCCGGCCTACATGCATGGTTACATCGGCAATGTAGTGTCGATGGCCATCAGCACACTGGCGATCGTTCCGCTGGTCGGGCTGCTTGCTGGAGGTGGCGTATGAAAGCGCATGCAAACCTGCCCAAGTTGTCGATTGCCAGCCTTGGAGGGACGGTGAGCATGCGGGCAAGTGCGAGCGAATGCGGGGTGATGCCCAAGCTTGACTGCGATGAACAACTGGCCAAGTTGCCACAACTGCGTGAGATGGCCCAGCTTGAAGCTGCCACTTTGGGTCTGCTCCCCAGTGCCTCGCTGGGCTTTGCGGCGATGCTCGAGGTGCTGGCCTGGGCCCGGGGCGAGGTGACTCGCGGAGCACACGCGGTGATACTGACCCAAGGTACCGACAGCCTCGAGGAAACGGCGTATTTCCTCGATCTGCTCTGGCCGTTCGATGCGCCATTGGTAATGACCGGTGCCATGCGCGCGGCCAGCCAGCCGGGCAGCGACGGCCCGGCCAACCTGCTGGCTGCGGCGCAGGTTGCACTGGCGCCGGGCAGCCGTGGGCGCGGCGTTCTGGTACTGATGAATGATCAGGTCCACTGTGCTGCAAGGGTTCGCAAGACGGCAAGCCTCGCGATGGCTGCATTCGAATCGCCCGGGTGCGGAGCGCTGGGCGATGTTGTGGAAGGTGCTGTGGTATATCGTCAGCCACTTGGCCCACGAGAGGTGCTGCCGTTACCGCATCGCACCGAGCACCGGGTTGCAATGCTGGAAGCATGCCTGGACGCAGATACGGCGTTGTTGAAGGCCACAGCGGCACTGGGCTACGAGGGGCTGGTCATCGCCGGTTTTGGTGCCGGCCACGTTTCCGGTAGCTGGTCCGAAGTGCTTGGCCATCTCGCGCCGACCTTGCCAGTGATTGTTGCTACCCGCACAGGCAGTGGCCCAACAGCCACGGCCTCTTACGGTTTTGCCGGTGCCGAGATCGATCTGCAGAGCAAGGGGGTACATATGGCGGGGCAGTTGTGTCCGCGCAAGTGTCGCATTCTGCTATGGCTGTTGATCGGAACTGGCAGGCAGCAACTGCTGCATGGCTGGTTGCCACGTTAAGCAATCTGCCCGCAAAGCTGTAAGCGCGGGCAGCCCTTCTGGCGTTGCTGTGCTAGGGTGCACACACTTTTGCTTCCCAGGATGTTCACCCATGCTCCCCGCACTCAGCGAAAAAGAACTCGACCGCCTCGAAGACCTGTTGATCACCTACGGCAATGACTACTCGGTACTCAACCTGGCCGAGCTCAATGGCTTTTTCACTGCACTGGCTAGCTCACCGACCACTGTCACCCCGGAACAGTGGCTGCCCGCGGTGGCTGGCGGCAAGGTGCCGAAATTCAAGAAGCCGGCGCATGAAGAGGCGTATACGGCATTGATGCTGCGCTATGCCAGCCAGGTGGCGGAGGAGTTGGGGGACGACGTCGATCACTTCGAGCCGCTGTTCGAGGAAAGTGAAGGCGAGGCAGGCACGGTGGTCGTGATGGAGGAATGGTGCTTCGGCTATATGCGCGGCACCCAGGTCGCTGGCTGGGCCGAGCTGCCGCCGGAGCAGGACCGACTGCTCAAGGCCATTTCGCTGCATGGGCTCGAGGACAACTTCGAGCTGCTGGACCAGATGAGCGAAGAGGACATCCAGGCCTGTGTGCCGCAGGTGATCGAGGCTGCGCGTGGGTTGTTCCGGTATTTCAACAAGCTGCACTGATCTTGCACCTGCCTTGATAGTACCGGCCAATATCGGTTTGTAGGAGCGGCCTTGTGTCGCGATAGGACCGCTCCTACACAGAGCATACGCGGATCTGGATACTTCCATTATTCCGCTCCGCGAAATTATGGTTTCCCCGCCACACGGATTCTGCTGCCAGCCGAACCGGTGCAGCATGTGCTCCACCAGCCCACCCCGGTGCTGATCAGGAGCCAAGCCCATGTCGAACCCGATCAAGCTTTACAACTTCCCCAAGTCCGGCCACGCCCATCGCATCGAGCTGATGCTTTCGCTGCTGAACCTGCCCACCGAGCTGGTGTTCGTCGATCTGGCCAAAGGCGCGCACAAGCAGCCGGACTTCCTGGCCCTCAACCCGTTCGGCCAGGTCCCGGTCATCGACGACAACGGCACGGTGATCGCTGACTCCAATGCCATCCTGGTGTACTTGGCCAAGAAGTACGACAACGGCACCTGGCTCCCCGAGGAACCCGCTGCCGCCGCCCGCGTCCAGCGCTGGCTGTCGGTCGCTGCCGGCCCGTTGGCCTTCGGCCCTGCTGCCGCGCGTCTGGTCACGGTGTTCGGAGCCTCGTTCAACACCGACGAAGTGATTACCCGCGCCCATACCCTGCTGAAGGTGATCGACGCCCAGCTGGCCAAAACGCCCTTCCTGGCCGGTAGCACACCCACCATCGCCGATATCGCCAACTACTCCTACATCGCCCACGCACCGGAGGGCAATGTGTCGCTGGAGCCCTATGCCAACGTACGCAGCTGGCTGGCGCGGATCGAGGCGCTGCCGCGCTTCGTGCCCATGCCACGCACCGTGATCGGCCTGCAGACCAGCGCCTGATATCCCGCCACTGCGAGGAACGCCGCCATGCAACAGAACCCGGACCACCACTCCTCGCCCTGGCATTCGGGGGAGAAGACCCTGCAGGAAAAAGCCGGTGTCGCGGAGCGCATGGAGGCGTTCGGGCAGAAGGTCATTCGTGACTACATGCCCGACCAGCATCGTATTTTCTATCACCAGTTGCCGTTCATGGTTGCCGCCAGCGTGGACGCACTGGGGCGGCCCTGGGCAACGCTGCTGGAAGGGCCGGAAGGTTTCGTCAGCTCGCCGGACCCGCGCCAGCTGACGATCGACACTCAACTGCCAGCAGACGATCCCGCCACCCCGGGGCTGGCTGCCGGGCAGGCGGTCGGCCTGCTGGGGATCGAATTGCATACCCGCCGGCGCAACCGCCTCAACGGCCAGATCCACCAGGCCGGCGACGGGCAACTGCAGGTGACTGTGGAGCAGTCGTTCGGCAACTGCCCGCAGTACATCCAGCTGCGTGACTACACCCGTGTCGCGGAACCCGCCCAGGGGCGTGTCGATGCGACGACACTCGATGCCTCGGCTGTCAGCATGATCCAGGCAGCCGACACCTTCTTTGTCGCCAGCTATGTCGAGCATGTCGACGGCCAGCGTTCGGTGGATGTCTCCCACCGTGGCGGGCGGCCCGGGTTCATCAAGGTCGAAGGCAACCGCCTGACCATTCCCGACTATGCTGGCAACCTGCACTTCAACACCTTGGGCAACCTGCTGGTGAACCCGCAAGCAGGGTTGCTATTCATCGATTTCAGCAACGGCAACGTGTTGCAGCTATACGGGCATGCCGAGTTGCTGCTGGACAGCCCCGCCATCCAGGCGTTCGAAGGCGCCGAGCGCTTGTGGACGCTGGAGGTCGAGCAGGTGGTACGGCGCCCGGCTGCCGTTTCCCTGCGTTGGGCCTTCAAGGAGTACGCCCCGACCAGCCTGATGACCGGCACCTGGGCCGAGGCCGACATACGCCTGCAGCAACGCCAGCGGCAGCGCCAATGGCAGGCCTGGCGTGTGCTGCGGGTGGAGCAGGAAAGCCGTGATATCCGCTCGTTCTACCTTGAGCCTCCTGCTGGCATTGCGATGGCCTTTGCCCCGGGGCAGCATGTTCCGGTGCAAGTCCAGCTCGACGGTGAGGCGGCGCTGATCCGCACCTACAGCCTGTCCAGCGCGCCTTCCGACGGTTACCTGCGCATCAGCGTCAAAGCCCAGGGTCGGGCCTCGCGGCACCTGCATGAGCACGTCGTGGCAGGCGATGTGCTGAACGTGCGCTCGCCGATGGGCAGCTTCACGCTGGACCTGCAGAGTACGCGGCCGCTGGTGCTGATCGGCGCGGGTGTGGGTATCACGCCGTTACTGGCCATGCTGCGCGAGCAGTTGAGCAAGGGGCAGGCACGGCGCATTCATCTGTTCCATGGTGCGCGCAGCCTGGCCGACCTGCCGTTCCGTGAGGAGCTGGCAAGTTTGCGGCAACAGGCCGGCGGCCTGCTGCACGTGTACCGCGCCCTGAGCCAGCCGGAAGAGCATGCGCTGGCGGGGCGTGATTACGAGTTTGCCGGTCGGCTGGGTATCGAGCAGGTCAAGGCGACGCTGGCGCTGGACGACTACGATTTCTACCTGTGCGGCCCAGGCAGTTTTACCCAGGACCTGTATGAAGGGCTGCGCGGGCTGCATGTGCCGGATGCGCGGATTCATGCCGAAGCCTTTGGCCCGTCGACGCTCCGGCGGCACACCGACGATGACCAGCCCACCCTGCAACAGCCGCCCGCGGCCAGTGAGCCGGTGCCGGTGTACTTTGCGGCTTCGGCCAAGGAGGCGCGCTGGGCGCCCGGTGGCGGGACGCTGCTGGAGCTGGCCGAGGCTCGCGGATTGTCGCCGGAGTTCAGTTGCCGAGGTGGGTCGTGTGGTACCTGCAAGACCCGGTTGGTCAGTGGCCAGGTGCATTACCCGAACCCGCCGGCCGAGCTGCCGGAGGCGGGGTCGGTGTTGATCTGCTGTGCCGTGCCGGCCCGGTCGGAGGAGGGGGCGCAGGCGTTGGTGCTGGATCTGTAAGGTAGCTTGTCCCGGCCCTTTCGCGGGCTCGCCCGCGAAAAGGCCGGCACAGGCAACACAAAACGCTCAGATGAAAGATAATCCCGGCATCTCATAGCGCTCAGGAGCCCGCATGGACCAGATCCACCTGATGAAGGTGTTCGTCGCCGTAGGCGAGCTGGAAAGCTTCGCCGCCGCTGCCCGCCGCCTGGACATCTCCCCAGCTGCGGTCACCCGTGCCGTCAGCGCCCTGGAGGATCAGCTGGGGGTCAAACTGCTGCTGCGCACCACCCGTAGCGTACGCCTGACCGAAGCCGGTGGCCGCTATCTGGAAGACACCCGGCATATCCTCGCCAGCATCAACGAGGCCAACGAAGCCGCCGCCGGCATCAACGCCACGCCCAAGGGCGACCTGGCCGTCACCGCGCCCATCCTGTTCGGCAAGAAGTTCGTCATGCCGTGCATCGTCCACTACCTGCAGCAGTACCCCGAGGTTGACGTTTCCGCCTACTTCCTCGACCGCATCGTCAACATGGTCGAAGAGGGCATGGATGTGGCCGTTCGTATCGGCCCCTTGCCCGACTCCGGGCTCAAAGCACTGCGGGTGGGCAGGGTCCGGCGCATGCTGTGCGCCTCTCCCGAGTACCTGGCGCGCCACGGCGTGCCGAAGCACCCGTCCGACCTGGCGGAGCATGCGGTGATCGGCACCACCAACCTGTCGCCGCGAGCCGGCTGGCGTTTCGGGGTGACCGATGAGCCGACTCTGGTGCGCATGAAGCCTCGCTTGATGGTGACCAGCAATGACGGGGCAATCGCTGCCGCCAGCGGCGGGTTGGGCATTGCCCGCCTGCTGTCGTATCAGGTCGCGGATGAGGTGGCCAGTGGGCAGTTGCAGGTGATCCTTGCCGAATACGAAGAGGCGCCGTGGCCAATCCATATACTGCACCGGGAGAGCAAGTACGGTTCGGCCAAGGTCCGCGCCTTCATTGACATGCTGGCGCAGGCGCTGAGGGCTCGGCAGCTGGACTGATTCAACCGAGCAGGGTGAATGTAAAGCAACCCGGGCACTGCTGTTCCAGCCACTCCTTGGCGCGTTCGCTCAGGAAGTAGCCACGATAGACATCCCCTTTGAAGAAATCGGCTTGCTCGTCGGCCTTGAGCACCTTGAGATACTGGCCAAGGTCGGCAGGGTCATACTGCGGGTCCTTGAGCAGGTTGAGCTTGCCCACCACGAATGCCTGCCAGTACTCCGGCATGCGCTTGGCAAGCCCAGGGTCATGCGGCAGGGAGTCGATGATCGAGCTCGGCCCGCCTTCCAGATCGAGGTAATCGGTAATGGGCTTGCTGGTATCCCAATGCAGCCAGTCGATGTGAACGATATGGGTCTTCTCCAGGTGCTCGTAACGCCCGACCCCCTTCAGGCCGCCTTTTTCCAGGGCTTCCTTGACCGGCTGGGTGAGCACCAGCGAACCCGAACGGATATACGCAGCCGGAGTGTACGGCCCGGCCCGCTTGATGCTGTCTACATCGGTATCTTCGTCCCAGGCGATCATGCCCTGGACCAGTGCTGCGCCCCAGTCTCCCCAGGGCGTTGGCGCGTTGTCTAAATGGTAGATATTCATACCAGGCCCCCGAGATCTTGCCGTTCGTGCCGTAGCTATGTTCATGGGCGGACCTTGATCCTGGCTGGTCATTCAGGCGAACTGAATGAAGAAGAAACCGGCGTCGTCGCCTTGCTTGCCACGGCGTGCCTGCATGTCCACGAACAGATAGCCGTTACCTTCGCCGAACAGCCCCGCATGCTGAGGGCTGGCTTCGGCCACGTCAGCATCTATCAGTTGCATCATGAACATGTAGCGCGTTGGTTCATAGATCGGGTCCTGCAGCCAGCAGGGCCTACCGCTGGGTTTGCTCAGGCCGATCCCGCTGTCCTCATCCTGATGTTCCTCGTCATGCTCCTCGTCAGTCATTTCTTCGAAATCGATGAACGCTCGCTCCAGCAGCAAGGGGGGATTGGCGGGTTCCAGCGGCTGGCTGGCGAGTTCGTGCAGGATGACCCGGTTAAATTCGCTACTGAGGACGTTCAGCAGTTCGATTTGTTGATTGACCGTATAGCGACGTTGGAGAGGGCGGCTGAAACTGCCATCCTGATGTTGCTCGACGGCGAGGAAAACCGTGATGGCCATGCCTGGTGGGACGAACATGGCCGGTTGGAAGTGCTCGCTCAGGGTCAGGATGGGCGTCAGCAACATGCCGGTTTCAGGGTTTCTCGGCCACAAGGACAGGTCCTTGAGCAAAGCCGCGCCACCGATCTGGCCGAAGCCGCGATCTTGTTGGGACAAGAGGATTTTCTTCATGGCTGGTAACACCCTTTGCGCTTGCGGACGACCTGGCGTAGCGACGGGTAGTCAGCGATTTTGGTTACCACTCGAACAGCCCTACGAAGTTTTTCTGGTCCACAGGGCCGCTCGAGCAACTGGCGCCACGTGCCAGGATGGAAGGCTCGAGGCGGTTGCCCATCTGGCGAACAGCCTGGTACTGGCTATCGCAACCTCCGGGCAGCGACGGGGCGGGCTGCACATGCCTGACAATGATGATCTGTACACCATTGAACTGTTCCACGCGAGGCTTGCCTCCATCCCTATCCGGGCTGAATTGGCAGGGCCAGGGCATGTCCAACTCTAGCAGTGATGCATCGGAGCTGCGCAGTGCGCAACGACCTTCGTGGTTCACAAGTGCAAGCTTGTGCCCGGCAAGGATAACTTCAGGCCCCGCATTCGATGACGGGGCGGGCGCCTGCGCGCATGCATTCAGGGCGATTGCAGCCAGCAGCGTCGGCAGGGCTTTGGACACACGCTTCATTTCAGTTCCCCAGAACCGGCCTGCGGGAACAGCGCTGAAAGCAACGGCGATTCATTCACCAGAATTCGATCTCCTATCGGCCCTGGGGAGGGCGTGTACCTGTGCGGAGTTGTTAATGTGCACAGGTGCGAAACTTACATAAAGTGCCAAAGTGATATCGCGCTGGCAGGCACTTCGAAGTCGGGTTTTATGGTTTATTCATTCGCAATTGTCAAGGTAAGCTAGCCGCGCTCTACGGTTTTCAAGGACGACAGTGCTCACTCATATGAATGGATCGAAGTTTCAAAAGGGTCAGGAACTGCAAAGATTTCTTTCCCGCTATTTCGGCGTTTTCATCGCCGAGTTGCTGCTGTCCTGCTTCGCCATTGGCGGCAGTGTTTCACTGGTGTTCTCCACCTGGCTGCGCAGCCCGGACCGGTCGCTGTCGGTGCTGGCATTGGCGCTGGCATGCGCGGTGAGCGCCGCTTCGCATATCGCGCTGGTGCGTGGATACGCCTGGGGCCTGCGGGGGCTGATCGGCCTGAACGGGCTGGCCGTGTTGGCTGCGTTGCCCAGCTACGCTTACCGGCCGCACATGGGCGGCTACGTCTCTGTTTTGCTGCTCGGGCTGCTGGCCTTGCTGGTCATCAATACCCAGCGCTACCGGGAAATGCGCGTGCGCCTGGTGGGCTACCGGGACATTCGCAGGGCCAACCGGCAGGCGGCGAAAGCTGCCAAGTAACGTGTTTTCGCTGATGTAACGAGGCTTCTGGATGAATTTGCGCCGCATGCGTGTCGGGTTCGCTGGTTTGCTGTTGCCATTGCTTGCTGCGTGCAACGGGCACAAGGTCGAGCGCGTGGTGGTTTATGAGAACAATGTCCATCACTGGCGCATCGAGCACGTGGTGGCGCAGAACTGGCCGGTGGGGCCACGTCAGTACTACGAGGTGTTTCTCAAGGACCGCTTGCTGATCCTGCCTGCCAATGTCTTCAACGACGAGCGCGACATTAGTGAGTTCGTTGCTGCGGGCGGTTTCGACATCAGCAACTGGCGCAACGACACGGTCATCGTGGCGTTCGAGAACGTGCAAAAGCGCGAGGGCGGCAACGAGCATTTTATCCGCTCGCTGATGATCACCCCGGAGTACAAGGAAGGGGAGGTGATACTGACTGACATGGCGACCCATATGCAGATCGTGGTGCAGCGGGTGGAGCCGGTTGGGGAGGGGAAGTAGCAGGGCAGTGGTGTTATAGACAGGCAAATGAACTAGCTGTGGATGTCACCGGCATTTGTGGGAGCGGGCAAGCCCGCGAAGCAGGCGACGCGGTGTATGGCACCGGCTGCGCCGGTGTTCGCGGCTAAAGCCGCTCCCACAGGTACAGCGTGAACCCGAAGCCAACGCAGTACCTGTGGGAGCGGGCAAGCCCGCGAAGCAGGCGGTGCGGTGCATGGCACCGGCTGCGCCGGTGTTCGCGGCCACGGCCGCTCCCACAGGTACAGCGTGAACCCGAAGCCAACGCAGTACCTGTGGGAGCGGGCAAGCCCGCGAAGCAGGCGGTGCGGTGCATGGCACCGGCTGCGCCGGTGCTCGCGGCCACGGCCGCTCCCACAGGTACAGCGTGAGCTCGAAGCCAGCGCAGTACCTGTGGGAGCGGGTTCACCCGCGAAGAGGCCCGCCCAGGCAAACCCGCCGCTTAAACCCCATGCAACCGCAGCGCCCGCTGCGCACACTCCCGCCAACTCAACTTCGGTTTCTCTACCGGCGGCAGCTGTTGCACTTCCCCAGCCAGCACCACCGGCATATCCCGCATCCTCACCCAAGGCTCACTCTGCCAATACAACAACGTCGCGCTCCGCCCCCCAGGCCAGCACATCTGCTCCAGTCGCGGGACATCCTCCATCCCGTCCGCCTGCCGATCACGCAGCACCGCCACCACCTCATGCGTCAGCCACCAGCGCAAATGCCGGTTCTCCGGCACATGGTGATGCGCCAACAAGGTATACGCCCCGGATTCGCTGACCATCGTGGTTTCCTGGTACTTGCCATAGCGCAGCAACTGCACGGAGCGGTACTGATCCGGGTCGAGTTTGCGCATGCAGTGTTCGTCGTAGAAGTGACCACTCAGCCGGCCGAGTTCGTGGGCGCAGAACCAGGCTTGGGATTCGAGCCAGAGGGTGTGGAGTGGGCGGTTGCGGCGGGTGAATAGGGTAGGTGTATTGAAACTGTTCATCTTGTGTCGGCGCTGATTGAAAACTGACCCACCCTGCCGATTGAAAAATGACCCAGGGCTGCTTGCCGATTTAGACCCCGGCAATTGTGGATAAGCCTAGCAGTCGACAGCGTCGTGAAAGTGCTGACCCTGCACTCAGCAAGGCCAGCCCAAAGAGGTCAAAACGGGTCGTCCTCCGATTCCTCGACATCCTGCCGTCTGCGCTCCCTCGCCTGGATCTTGGTCTTGGCCACCAAGGTGCTGTTTTGCAGGCGGTATGATTCATTCCCCGTCTCGACGATGTGGCAGTGGTGTGTCAATCGGTCGAGCAAGGCCGTGGTCATCTTGGCGTCGCCAAATACGCTCGACCACTCGGCGAAGCTGAGGTTGGTGGTGATGATCACGCTGGTGTGCTCGTAAAGCTTCGAAAGCAGGTGGAACAGCAGGGCTCCGCCGCTCTGACTGAAAGGTAGGTAGCCAAGCTCATCAAGGATTACCAGATCTGCACGCAGTAGTCCTCGGGCGATACGCCCTGTCTTGCCCTCATGTTTTTCACGCTCCAGCAGGTTGACCAGATCGACTGTGGAGTGAAAACGCACACGCTTGTTATGTTGGGTGTTGCCGGCCACTGCCAAGGCAGTAGCGAGGTGCGTTTTAACCGGTGCCAGGGCCACCGATGAACACCACATTTTGCGCTGTGTCGGTGAAGGCCAGAGTGGACAGTTCCCTGATCAATCGGACATCGGCGCTGGATACACCGAAGTCGAAGCCAGCCAGGTCACGGTGCATGGGCAGTTTCGCCATGCTCATCTGATGATGCACCGAGCGTACTGCTCGGTCGGCGTGCTCTTGATCAAGGAGATGCTCGATCAGCCATTTCGATGACGCAGTGGAAGATTCGCCTTGTGCGGCCAGCTCTGCCCAGGCATCGGCCATGCCGTGCAGGCGTAAGTCTTTGAGTTCCTCTGTGAGATCACGCATTGCGCACCTCCTCATCCGTGCTGCGCAACCGGTCATAGCGTGCGGTATTGGCAACAGGGGTAACGTTCAGTTGCAGGTTGGTTTCGACCGAGGGTGGTGCTTCACGAGCGGTCAGACGGGCCACGATGTTGAGGATGTGGTCAGCGCTCAGGCTGCCAGACTCCAAAACCAGCTCAACCGCTACGAGAACAGCATCCAGGCCAGCGATGGGCACGGCGGCCAAGACCTGGGTCATAACCCGGTCACCCTGTAGATTCCGCAGCAGCCCGCGCCTGAGCAGGCGTAGTGGCTTAGGCAGATCGGCAAACGGGGCACCATTGCGTAGGGCCCCCGGTTTGCGTTCAATGAGGGGGATGTAGTGTTGCCAGTCGTAGCTGACCTGATCGCGATCAAACAGGCGCTCATGGCTAGCAATCACACCCTCATCGGCAATCACGACGATTCGCGAGGGATAGAGCCGACTGCTGACCCACTGGCCAACACGCTCACAGGGTACTGAATAGCGGTTGCGAGCCACGTTGATCAGACAGGTGCTGGAAACGCGAACCGTGCGTTCTACATATCCGTCGAAAGGCGTCGGCATCGGCATCATTTCGACGCGCTCCAATTCCAAGACTTCTGCGACGGTAAGGCCGTTGTACTGCGGATGAATCAGCTCATGCCAGAGAGCCCGGCAGCGCTGGGCAAGCCAGGCATTCAACTCTTCGAAGCTATGGAAAGTATTGTCGCGGGCGGACAGCCAGATGCGGCGCCGACTGTCTTGGACATTCTTTTCGACGATACCTTTTTCCCAGCCGGACGCTACGTTGCAGAAGTCCGGGTCGAACAGGTAGTGCGAGCACATCACCATGAAGCGAGCATTGACCGTGCGGCCTTTACCCTTGGAGACCTTGTCGACCGCAGTTTTCATGTTGTCGTAGATGCCGCGACGCGGCACGCCACCTAAGGCGGCGAATGAGCGGGTATGGGCATCGAACAGCATTTCATGCCCTTGGCTGGGATAGGCCACTAGCCAGAAAGCTCGGCTGGCACATAGCTTCATGTGCGCGACCTGGACGCGCCTGAAAACACCGCCAACCAGCAGGCCTTCCTCGCTCCAATCGAACTGGAAGGCCTCGCCCAAGGCGAATGCCAACGGCACAAATGCCCGTACCGCCTTGCCTTGCTCTCCGCGCCAATGACGAACGAAGGCAGTGAGCTGGCTGTAGCCGCCGTCATAGCCTTCAGCGCGGATCATGGCCAGCAGCGCCTTGGCACTGCGACGATGTTGCTTGGCCCTTAAGGCATCAGCCCGCAGCGCTTGCTCCAACATCTCGTGAAAGGGACTGAGCTTGTTGAACACGGCTCGACGCTGATAAACCGGCTGTTTGGACTCCGGCGCTCTGACCCATTTTCGGATGGTGTTGCGCGACAGTCCGGTGCGCTTGGCTATCTCATGCAACGACAGCTTGTCGCGGAAATACATCCGCCGAATTTTGCCCATCATTTCCATGCTGATCACCCTGTGTTCTCCTGCTCAAAAATTGAGCAGGTGCAGTGGAACACCTGGGTCAGTTTTCAGTCAGCACAACGGGCGAAACTGGGTCAGTTTTCGGTCAGCGGCAACAGTGTTCCAGTGACGAGTGAGTCTTGGCTGGACATTCTGGTCACTCCTGGCGCTGGTTGGCGCGTGATGGGAAGTAACCTGAATTCAACATCTGAAAGTGAACAATGTCATTGCAACGCAATCAAGAGGGTTGCAGTGCAATACTCCAAATTATGTTCGGGAAAGGCTACGCCTGCCGGCTGCAAATTTCTCGTCCAGCGAACGCTTACTCAACCCTGGCACGCCACTGTAATGTGCAGTTATAGAATCGACGATGGCTGCTTGGTTGTCGAATATCGAATGTCGTCTTCCTGCCTCGGATGAGCTCAGCATCGTGTTTACCAATGCTCCGATCACGTTAAGAAAGCTTGCTTTGCTTTGGTCGCTGAGGTGCTTTCCATTTTCAGCAAGTGCGCGTAGGTTCTCGCGTTCTATACCTGCGGACTGAAGTTCGATCATTAGCGTCTGAAGTGTTGCTTCGGCTGCTTTTAATTGTACTTCTAGCGCTTCTCTATCTGCTTGCAAGGTCAGGTATGTCTCGTAGCGTATATTTTCCTGCTCAGTAGGGAGGCCAAATAAAAAAAACGGTCGCTGATCCGGATGGTGGTTGAACATCCACCATTTCAGGTCCGAATGCCTGATGGTCAGCAGTTTGTAATCAATTGGCGTGCCTGAGGGAACGGTCGTACCTAAAGCGCCATAACGTAGCTCATGATTTCGAATCGCGTCGAGAATTTTTTCAGTAGTAGCGTGTAGGCATGGCCACTGCGGGAAAGCTTTGGCGAGTAGAGCAGGGCACTCCCACGAGGACCCGAGGATCTGGGTTTCAAAAGCGATTAAGTCGCACCAGCGGATTGCAACGTCAATGGGTCTATAGAACAGCTTGGCAAGAGGATTGAATCCGTTCGATGTGTACATAGGGCAGCCTTTTAAAAAGGGCAGGCCCCGCTAGGTACAGTCTAAATGTTGGCGGTCATGGCCAAGGCTTCCGTGCGGTTGCTGTCCTAATATCGCAGTGAGTAACTAAGTCGTCATTGTCTCTTTCTTTGCAGTTCAAATAATTAAACGTTGTAGAGGTATTGCCTCGACTAGGGCGATTTTCTATCAGGGAATAATTCACGAAAAATGATGTAATTTGTAAATCGCGGATATTGATATGAACTATCGGCCTGGCATCGTTTCTGGTTTTTTTATGTGTCCAAGCAGCTGTGCAGTTGGGACGGTTTAGGAAGAAAATGATTAGTCCAGTGCATGTCGAAAAGTCTCGCTAATAAAACTGGTCATCTGTCAGAAGTGAGCATTTGTCTTCCGACGCTAGCATCTTAAGACTGACAGCTTATTTCCTAGTCGGACCAGCGTGGCACTCATCTTCTAGCCGGTGAGTGCCGCCATCTAGCACAAGTAGGAGCGTATTCGGAGCCCATTCTATCCGTTAATAGTCTAGAGTCGTAAATGACGCCAAGGTATGAAGCGATATATGCTGGTGGGAAGGACAGACTCAAGACTGAAAGAGCGCTTCCTTAGCCTTGCTATAAGCAAGTTTCGCAATAATTTTACCTTCACGGAAATGTAGAAGATCTAGCCCTCGCAACGATGTGGATACTCCATTCAGATGCATATCGCACCGCCACCGTATCATTATTTTGCTCGAATCAGCATCAACGAAAAGATCCTCTCCTACATACTCAATTTTTCCGAAAGAACCGTCAAAAAAAGGTGCCAAGGCCTGACGTATTTCCACCTTACCGATATGGCTCCCACCATAGATATCTTCGTAGACTGCGTCATCGCTAAAAAAAGCCATGACGACCTCGAGATTAACGGCATTATTTGCCTCAACAAACCTCTGGGTCGCTTGCGTCAGCGTTGCTCTTTCGGAAGATGTCGTGTTATCCAATTCAAATCACCTTTGCATTAAAAGTTATTTAACCGCCACTGCGACGGTCTATAATCATAAACACAGTATGTCTGCTGGGGATTGACATCAAACGCCAAATTTTTTGACTCGGCGCGACATTGATTTTTTGTGGTTGGTGCAGAGTTCGTTATATTTGCAGATGGAGAGGGTGAAATACCAAAAAAATTGCATATGAGCGTCGAGTGCAGTATGAGTAGTAAATTTCAGGGGGCGGAGTTGTCTGCCCCTTGAGTGGCACTTGGGAGATCTATTGAAGTGAAATTTTATTTATACTTGTCTTGAGTTGCTTGCTTGAGAGAGTTGATGCCGCCCGTGATAAATATCGTCATTCTTTCAACAATGTCATCTTCTGATTCTGCGTGAAGGTGTCCGTCAGTAAGCTCACCAATACGATCAACGCCTCTCAGCATATAAAGAATCATGGAAACCATAAATACTGCTCCCCAACTCACGGCAGCTGCGTCGTCTTCACCCTCACATTCCATAATTTCATGAATGAAGGCCTTTAATGTATGATCATATAGCTCTTTCCTCAAGGGTACGGCCACCTCTTCAGGTTCGCTAGCTAGCCGGGACTGCAAGCGTGCAAAATGCATCCATGCTTGTCCTCCTTCCCTGTGTTCAAATTGTGGTCTTAAGTAGGTTCGCACGATGTCATAGGTATTATAGCCTTCAGGACGGGATTTAAGTTCATCAAGGTAGTTCTGACGCTTCTTGTCTATATCGGACAATCCCCGTCGATATACTTCCATAAAAAGATTCTGTTTCGTTCCGTAGTAATAAGTAATTAGTGCTTGAGTAACGTTTGAGTTTTGCGCTATTTGCTTAAGGGTCGCTCCTAGGAACCCGTGCATAGCGAAAACCTTTTCAGCCTCATTTAAGATGAGCTCTTTATTAACGACCTCGCCGAGTTCAGAGAATCGGCGCCTACCGAGTTTAGGCCCAACTGCGGAATTTTGTGCTGATTTCGAGTCTGCCATAGGATTTTCCAGCTGGATTATAAAATAATCAGGGGATTATACATTGAAAATTTAGGGTTTTAAATACCCTCGGTTGACATGGTGAGATTTGGGGGGGGAGGATGTTTAACTAGGAAGTATGAGCATATTCTAATCTTGCATTTCACCAGAACGCTTGCGCTAATAGATTGTCGGGCTAATGTTGTTGCTGTTAGGGTGTAAGTCATTAGCTGGCAGGATGTGTAATTTAAGTGTGTCTCTCGGTGGGGGGGGACTGCTCTAAAGTAAAGCATAGCCCGTACTGCTCGGGCTTGATTATATTTTTAGAAAGCTTGCCGATACTCTTGGCTATTAATTATTTATACTTCGCGGATATCGAGCTATCTATACTCGTTCAATTGTTCTGATATGTCTTTTGTTGGTTATTCGAACGTCGAAGCTTTTGTTGCGAGCATCACCTGTCAATGTACGGGGCTGGATATCTAGCTTGAAGGTGGGAGGGCTCTAAGACCTTTCGCGAGAGGTTCTCAGATTGAGGCAGTACCACGCGGGGACGCAGCACGCAGGTCCGGTTCGGGGAAGCGTAAGAGCTCTAGTGATGAGTCCAATTGAGCGCATAGCTGTAGCCGGGGGTATGGCGTGCGGTAGGGCGCGAGTCTCACCAGTTTCTCATTCGTCCCAGATAACAGCGGAATGAGCTGAGGCTCCGGGAATGGTGAGACGTCTGAAGGCCGGACTCGTGTGGGATATTGCTGTGCGGTCTAGTGACGTCATTCACCAGTCTCCTCTCGTCTCCCGAACGTCCCAGGACCGGGACGTGCATTGAGTTTTGAGGCTGAGGGATGTTGATTGTCAACATTCAGTGAGGCACCAGAAAACTGGTTCGATGCATTCGGGCTGGTTTGATGCGTCACGAGGTGCAATTAGCCGCTGGCATCATCTAGGATGTTGAATTTACTAAGGTATTGATAACACTGTGATCTGTGGCGCATTATCTCACAGGTGATGCGAGCGTTGCGAAATGACGCCCATGGAAGCGCTAGAGCGGAATTCACGACGTTAGCTGCTGAAGCAGAGAGCTCGCCAGCTTGGGGGAGGATTTTGGCCCCTCGCGTAGGTCGGCCTGGCACCAATATTCTCGTCTGAGAAAAAATACTCAATGGACTTAATCGTATAAACGTCAGTCACGATACATCTAGAAATAACAAGAATTCGGAGCTGCCAAATGAGTGGAAGAGACACAACCCAGATCGCGGAGACAGTACTCAGTCCTTTTCAAGAGCTCATTGAGCCTTATCTTGAACGGGTCGGTCTCGAAAAATCAATATTGGCAGATCCGGATATGGAAATACCGGATCGAAAATTCGTCGAATTATTAGAGCTGATTTCCAAAGAGCAAGATGATTTTATTGGCATACATATGGCAATGAAGCTTCGGTCACGTAACTGGGGGATATTTGGCCACGCGGTTCGCAATGCTCCAGATGTAGCGACTTTTCTGAACGTTATGGCTGGTTTTGTCAATGTTTTCTCCCAAGCTGTAGAAGAAAGGTTCGTCGAGACAAGTGACGCTATTGGGCTTAGCTATCGTTTGATCGACTCTTCTATAGGGTATCGTCGGCAAGATTCTGAGTTTTCTATAACGGCAATTATTATAATGCTTCGTGAAGCAACAGGCATGGAAATAAAAGCGAAACAGGTCCGATTTGAACACTCCGGATCTGCTGGGGCGAAACTATATAAAGAGGTTTTTGGTGTAGCTCCCAAATTCCAACAATCTATAAATTCGATCATGTTTAGCCGTTCGGTGTTGGCCATTCCAATCGTTGATGCCGATCCCAGATTGTATCGCCTTTCTATGCAATATTTAAAGGAAAGGCTATTGGAGCGCCGGGTGGAACGCAGCGTAATTGTCAGGGTATCACATATCGTCGGGCGCAAGCTGGCTGACGGGGTGCCGACATTGGCAGAGGTGGCGGACGCTATGCATATGAGTGAGAGAACGCTACAGCGCCGCTGCAGAGAGGAGGGTGTCGATTTCCTGCACCTTGTTGACGATATACGGAGAAACACGGCTATTGATCATCTTAAGAATAGCGAAAAAAACCTTACAGATATAGCTTCTGAGCTTGGTTACTCTCAACTAAGCGCATTCAGTCGGGCGTTCCGTCGCTGGACTGGATTAACGCCGATGGAGTACCGAAATACTTATAATAAACGCATGCTTTGATATCTAATGGCATTTTTAATTTGATACTTGTCCTGTTGTAGGCTGTTATAGATTGAAAGATTTCCTTTGTTTTACGGTGTTGGTCTTGGAGGTTGCTTTTTGGATAAAAAATATCTACTTATGCCCGCTTAAGCGCGTAATAAATCGGCGCGCTTGGCAAGGTCGCTTTTATCAAGTAAAATAAGCTACCGTATCGACCAGCGAGCGAGTGTCATCGATCCGTCTATTATGTAACCACGGAAGTCGTATCTATCCGTTCAGACTTGGCGGGTAAGTCAGGCTTTCATTCGCTCAAACAAAACCACTCCAGTTTCTGCCGCGCTTATGGCTCTCCAAAGAATTGCGACGTCCACTGTTACATCTAGCGAACGCACCTTGATCGCTTTAATACGGTAAATCAGCGTTTGCTTGTATACAGGTGTTTAGGACCATTTTGCCAAAAAAACGGTTTTGTCAAGAAAAACTCTCAGCATATTCTGCAACAGGCCTCCGTGTAATGCATCTTGTTCAATTAATGCACCTAGAGATGCGCCAATCAACTTGGCACATTTTATCGGCAAGTTGAAGAATCCCCCAGCAAACCACGTTATTCGCTGAAAAACGCACCATGATTAGTACAGGGAAGGAGTTTGCGCCCGCCCTTTGGCGCCAGGAGCCTCACTCACCCATGCCCGTGAGCTGTTTTCGAGCCATCCACAGATTTGACTGGGCGAACAGCGTGGACAGCTGCGCTGTGTCGTTCATCAGCCCACGACAGCGCGCGTTCACGTAGCCGAAATGACGCTTGATCACCCGAGCGGATGCTCGACTGCGGCCCTTGTCTGAGCTTTTCAGTGCTCGAGCTTGCGCTTGGCCTTGTAGAGCACGCTGCGTTTATTTAGCATGAAATACGTGCTGTGCCGTGCATCGGCCATTATTGTCCGCCGCGCCATGAAACGTGATTAGTCAGTCTCGACTCGGGATCGGTGCCGATATGAGCCTTCAGCCCCAAGAAATGCTGGTTACTTTTCTTGGTCTGATGCATTTCGGGATCGCGCTGTCCATCTTCGTTCTCGGTCAAACTGCGGTATGAATAACGGTGGCATCGACGATCGTGCCCTCACGCGGCGACAGACCTCTCTCCTGCAAGTAGCCATTGATGACCGCAAATCGATCTAGAGCACGTCCTGATCCATCTCGGCAAGGAAGCGTTCCCGGGGGCTGCTTACGCTTGCCGGCGTATTCAAAGCCGAAAAAGCCCATCTGGCTGATAGGTAGCTCGAATCAAGGATCGACAAAGTTCAGTGCGTCTACTGAATTGTTCAGAGAATTCCTAAATCTCACCAATCACCCCACGATGGCCAATCTTGCCATCACATTCAGCGTAACGGTACGAGGAGGGGTAGGGCATGAGAAATCGTCAACAAATGATCGATTCCATGGCGCTGCGATGATGGCTCGACATCAAACTCTGTGTGATATCGCTTTGATATCGTAACGCCTGGTCACACATGCTGAAGCTATGGATATTGCGACTGCTTTTGTTAAGTTTGTCTTAAGTCTCTCAGTAAAATGTGTTATTGGAAGAGTGAGCGCCGCTTGAGGCTTCCGCGATATGGGGCTCCCAACTCAGCTGGAGGCCGTCCTGGCTGCAGTGGGCGTCAGCTTGAAACATGGAGGTCGCGATTATTCGATATTTCTACTGATGACTCGCCTCTGCCGGGTCGCAAGTCCAGGCGACCAATAAGTATTAGCTCAAACCTCTCGGCGACTCTGTTGGCAACCATGACTGGTAGACTCATAGAGTCTGCCCCCTAATTGTCGATATCCCTTAACGTCTTGCCACCGGATACCAGTTAAAATTATGTGTTGATCGATATCCTATCTCGGAGATTGACCGCACGTGGCGGCGGGCCGTGGATTCCGCCATTACTTTGCAAGCTCGTGCGTCAACAGTAGAGGTTGCGGTTTGGATGTCGACCACGCCTTATTGGCCGCTGAGGTAAGATCACAAACCCATCCGCTTGGCTTGTTGCTGGCTCTGGTGCATTTCAGGCATACACATACAATAGGGCTGGCTGCTCCTGATCGGATATTCCGGATTTGGAATCCCCTCCCACGCGGTCGATGCGAGGGCAGCCATCGATCCAGGCTCTGGGGAAAACCTGACTAACAACGGAAGTGCGCGCTTCTATGCAAAAGCCGTCAACGGTCAAACCGCTCCTTCATCAACTCTGCAAAAGCAAAACGATTCACTTGTACGATCGTATGAGCGTCTAACGTGTTTTCCTAATTGAGTCTAATTGTCGCCCTGCTCAAGCTCATCGAAACTGGCCCAAATTCCACTGACCAGGGCTCAGAATGAAGCTAAATATTACCCCGCCCTTGAAACCAAGCCACTGGATGGCAGCGACTGCCTTGACCGACGGCGCAACGCTGCCTCTTAAGGGCGAGCATGCCGTTGACGTTGCCATAATTGGTGGCGGGTTTGTTGGGCTCTGGACTGCGATAACGATCAAGGAACATGAGCCGGACGCCCGCGTGATGCTACTTGAACAGCACGTCTGCGGGGGGGGCGCCTCAGGTCGCAACGGTGGTTTTGTCATGTCTTGGTGGCCGAAGATTGGCACCCTGCGCGGCTTCTGTAATGACGAGCAAGCCCTCTTCCTGGGGCGTAGTGCCGAGCAAGCAATCACGGAACTGGGCGAATTTTGTGAGCGATATGGTATTGATGCCCATTTCCAGCAGAGCGGCTGGCTATGGACCGCAACGACCCAACAACACGTCGACACATGGAACGGCACCCTTGCCGCCTGCGAGCGCCTCGGCGTACGTCCATTCGAGCGTCTGGATCCCCGCGAGGTGGCGCGACGCAGCGGTTCGGCGGTACACCTAGCAGGTGTATTCGAGCGTAGTAATGCCACCGTGCAGCCCGCGTTACTGGTTGAGGGTATGCGGCAGGTTGCGTTGGCCAATGGCGTCGAGATTCATGAAGGGACGGGGGTGACCGACATCGAGCCGGGTCAACCAGCCTTGGTAAAAACCGCTCATGCCGCTATTCGTGCCCGTTCGGTCGTGCTTGCGGTCAATGCTTGGGCAGCAACAATACCAGCTCTGGCGAAAGTGGTCGTGCCGGTCAACAGCTCTATCGTGACCACCGAGGCTATCCCGCAACGCCTCAAGCAAATCGGCTGGACCGGAGGCGAAGCCGTAACCGACTCGCAATTGATGGTGGATTATTACCGCACCACGCGCGACGGCCGCATCGTCTTTGGTAAAGGCACAGGCGCCTTGAGCTTCGGTTCGAAAATCGGCGATGTGTTCAGCGAGGATATGCAGAGTTTGGCACTCGTCGAAGCGGACCTACGCCGTACCTATCCCATGCTCGACGATGCATGCATCGCCGCGCAGTGGTCTGGCCCGATTGACCGAACCTACGACAGCCTGCCGGTGTTCGGTCGGCTCAATAGCCAAGAGAACATACATTATGGCATCGGCTGGAGCGGCAACGGGGTCGGCCCGAGTCGAGTGGGCGGACGCATTCTCGCCAGTTTGACCCTGGGGCGCACGGATTTCTGGAGCTCCTGCTCGCTGGTGGAGCGTAGCTGCCGCACGTTCCCGCCTGAGCCGATTCGTTATTGGGGCGGCTCTCTTGTGCGCAACGCCGTAATGCGCAAAGAACGCTCGGAACTAGCCGGTAACACTCCAGCCGCTCTCGATCTTTTCCTGGCTCGCTTTGCACCGGCTGGACTCGAAGACAAAGCCTGAGGAAGTAAACCATGTCGATTGTTCGTATCCCTGCCAGTGCGCCGCTGACCTTCGGCGAAGCTATTACTCTCGGCAGTTCGGAGCAGGAGCTCGTAGCACAAGCACGCATCGCTGCGCACCTGGAGCTGCCGGACGCCCGTGGTTCTGTTGGTGTCTGGGAATGCAGCCCTGGCAGCTTCCGACGTCAAGTGGTCCAGGCCGAGTACAGCTACATCGTCAGCGGCGCTGGCTGTTTTACGCCAGACACTGGTGAGTCTGTCAATTTCAGCGCAGGTGACGCGCTGTACTTTCCTGCCAACAGCCAAGGCACTTGGGTCATTCACCAGAACCTTCGCAAGACATACCTGATTCTTGAGTGAGTCATTTGTCTGCCACTCCTCCCACATAACAAGACGAGGTAACAAGAAGTGGGTACACAACAACACATTGAAGAATCCTCGGGGTTGAAAGCTCATGCCCTTGGCCGGATGGAAACCATTGGCATCATCATCGGCACCAACATTGGTGCAGGCGTACTCAGCATGGCCTTCGCTGCGCGCAAAGTCGGCTATGCGCCCCTGCTGGTGTGTCTGGCGATTACGTGCCTGTTCTGCATCATTACCATGCTTTATGTCGCCGAAGCGTGCCTTCGCACCTGTGAGAACAAGCAGCTAAGTGGCCTGTCACGTAAGTATCTCGGAGCTTTCGGCGGCTGGCTGATTTTCATCGCCGTTGCCGCCAATAGCTATGGCGCTCTTGTTGCATACATGACTGGCAGCGGCAACATTCTTACCGACTTCTTCAGTCGGTTCGGTTTGAGCCGGCAAATGGGCAGCTTGCTGTTCTTCATACCTTCGGCGTTGGTGCTGTATCTGGGACTGAAGGCCTTGGGCGGTGCGGAAAAGTTGATCAGCGTCGGTATGGTGATGATTGTCTGCTTGCTGATAGGCGCAACCGTGGTCCATGACGACACTCGTTTCATGCATCTATGGCAAAGCCAGTGGCAATACGTGGTGCCGGTTTTCAACTTAGCTGTATTTGTTTTCGGCGCGCAATTCCTGGTGCCAGAACTAGTGCGCGGTAACCTGGATTCACCCAAGCGTGTCCCACGCCTGATCATCGGCGGTATGCTGCTGACTTTCGTTGTGGTGGCCGCCATTCCTGCTTCAGTGATCGCGCTAGTAGGCACTGAAAACCTCAGTGAAGTGGCTACGCTCAGTTGGGGGCGGTCGCTGGGTCAGTGGGCCTACTATGTTGCCAACACTTTTGCCTTGCTTGCGATGTTGACCTCCTACTGGGGGCTTGGTGGATGCCTGTTCACCAACATTTTCGACCACTTCCGGCTCGGTGACGAAAGCCATCGTGGCAAGCGACTCATGGTATTGGCTGTGGTGGCAATCCCGCCGTTCATCCTGGCATACTCGGGTATCAGCGGCTTTGTCAACGCGCTGTATTTTGCTGGAACCTTCGGCGGCGTACTCATGGGTATTATTCCAATCCTTTTGCTTAATGCCGCACGCAAACGTGGCGATAAGGAACCGGCGTTCAAGTGTGGCTGGTATGCTCATCCACTCATGCAAGCCGGTATTATCCTGGTCTTCGCCTCGAGTGGCGTCTACGCCGTGCTATCAGCCATAGGAATGCTGCCTGCCAGTTGGTAATGACTCGAGGCAAGGCGGGATGAGCCTGAAACCTCGAGTCATCCAATGGAGCAGCCCGCACATGTCTCATCACGTCCGTGACTTGATTGCCCACACCGAGCTCCGCTCACGCCTCTTGAGCGGTGCTGAAGGCCTTGACCGCGAAGTGCGCTGGGCACATGTCTGCGAATTGCCCGACCCCACCGAATGGCTGGGAGAGGGCGATGTGTTGATGACCACGGGGCTCGGCATTCCTGCTGACCCCCTGCAGCAACGCGAGTACGTGCAACGCCTGGCTGAAGCGGGCTTGGCCGGGATGATGATCGGTGAACATATGCAGGCGCCGGCCAACCTCCATGCCCTCTGCGAGCGGGCCGAGCAGATGAATTTCCCGGTAATCCTCACAGAATATGGCGTGCCTTTCGCTGCGGTGACCCGGGCGATCATCGATGCGAACCAGAAGGAAGAGTACCAACGCCGCAATGCGCTGGTGCGGGTATATGAGAGTGCCCGGCTGAGCATGTCTGGCCTGAGCCTGGCGGGGTTGGTCCTACGCCTTGAGGCTGATATCCACTGTCGTCTTCATGTGCTTTTGCTCGAAACATTAGAACCTTGGGCGGACGACCTTGCCCCGCTATCCGAGTCAGTCCGTTTGGCACTCCTAGGCAGCCGCCGCAAACAGGTAGAGCAGCAGCCCATGCTGCGCCGCCTTACTTTGGCGGATGGCGAAGCGCTTAGTATCGAACTGCATACCGAACAGAACTGCTTGTTGGTGGTGACCGGCGAGCGACTGCCTGACTATAGCCTGCTGCACCATCTCACCGCTGTGCTTGGGTTGGAAATTCAGCGACGTCAGGCCGAGCGTGAACGCCGTTTGCGCCTCGGCTCGGAATTACTGGACGACCTGCTGCAACAACGCTTGAGCCTTGATCAGGCAATCCAGCGCCTGGACGGTCAACTGTCTGGCCTAGCCCTTGAGCGTGCGGTCATCACCGTGGCGCGAGGACATGGACTACGGAGAAAAACGGAACTGCTGCTCAGGATACTGGACAACAGCGTACTGGCGCGCATTCAGGGTGATGAACTCATCCTAATGCACGCCGACGGCCTACAGCCGTTGCTCGGTGAAAAACTTGACATCAACCTAGGCTCAAGCGCGCCATTGCAGACATTGACACGCAGTGCGGAAGCGCTACGCGAAGCACTGTTAGCCAGCGCTCACACCCATGCACAACGGCGCATCTGCCGTTATGCAGAGCTGGAAACCGACACGCCTTGGTTGCCCAGAACACCGGACGAAGCAAAGCGCGCCTTCCACACGGTGCTGGGTGCAATTCATGATTATGACCAAGCCCAACGTACAACCTTGTTGCAGACGTTGCAGGTATTTCTCGAAGAGAACCGCTCGTGGCTGCATGCGGCGAAACGTCTACATGTGCACAAGCAAACTCTGGTTTATCGCGTTCGCCGCATCGAAGAGATCAGTGGACGCTCTATGGACAGCACCGCTGATGTGGCAGCGCTGTGGCTCGCACTCCAAAGTCGCTGGGTAGTGTCCAAATCGCCCCTAACCTGTTAGATAAATATGAACCTCTGCTTTTGCCGAATTCAACTAGTGCTGACAGGGTGCAGTAGTACGTTCCCAGCGATCAACCGATGACCGTCTAGGGCCTCTGTCCGGTGGCACGACTGGCAGAGGTCAGCCAGAATTCGCCTCTCATGTCGGCAGCAGTCGGGACGCCGCAGACCGCATCATTCTTTCACCGCACCAAATCAAAAGAAAAACTCCGATCAGCTTGCCGAAAATCGTCGACGATTTGAACATCCCTCCCCACAGACTCTAATGAGCTACCGGACAATTGTTTAATATAGACTTGATAGTTAGCACGCCTTTTCTGCATACGGTGACTTGGAAAGCGTTCGGAATAAATTTCACAACCGGCCAATGTGTTGGTGGGTAATAAATATTAAACATGTAGGTTGACTCGGTGATCGTCGTGCCTTCCAAGGATATCTAATAGAACTAAGCGCGGTTCGGAAATATGTAATTCGGCTTGCGAAAGCGTCCAGAATCAGGGCCTAGTCTCAAATCGTGTTCAGTGTTTCCTAAGGCGTTGGCGCGTGAAGGCATGTGAAATGGCGTCTCATGTCAAACGTGCGGTCCAAAGGATCGGGTACCTTACAAAAAACATAAAAAAGGAGTGCCCGTATGATTATCCCGCAAGAACCCCGTCGCCATTTTCCTAAGCATAATAAGTGCAGTTTGAGGCACAGTTTTCTGTTGGTGACGTTCCTGACCTTGCTGTCTCCTCAGTTGTTCGCCAATGATGCTAAGACTGCATTTCATCTGAATCCTGATTTCGAAAAAAAATACAACTTTTCGATCGCAATTAAAGCTGGAAGTTATTTATATATCGGTGGTGTTACCGCAGTTGATAAGGAAGGGAGGGAAGTGTACGCCGGTGACGCTAGTAAACAGATGCAGCTAATCTACGAGCGAATGTCAGCCATTTTAAAAGCACATGGCGCTGACTTCAGTAAGGTTGTAAGCGAGACGATTTATTATAAGACTGATAATGATACTTATTATAAGGCTCTCGAAGCGAGGGCCGCTGCATATAATGGAGTAGTAGCGCCCAGCGCGTCGGGCGTAAGGGTAGCAGACTTTGCTAGCGATAGCGCACTAGTTGAAATAACGGCAGTGGCATATTTGGGGGAGTAGCCTAGATATAGCTGATTTTGGGTTTACAACTACTACGACCTAACTAGAAGGCGCCGGGACATGAGTGATAAAACAAAAACAAATGAAGGCTTTAGCCGCAGGTCTTTTATCGGAAGCGCGGCAGTCGTAACAGCAGGTGTTGCGGGATTGGGAGCTATTGATGCGGCTTCGGCTACGCAAAAAACGAACCGAGCAAGCACCGTCAAAGGTGGCTTCGATTACGATGTGGTAGTAGTTGGTGGAGGGTTTGCTGGCGCGACAGCCGCCCGTGAATGTGGTTTGCAGGGTTATCGAACGCTTTTATTGGAAGCGAGGTCCCGCCTAGGTGGTCGTACGTTTACCTCGCGCTTTGCAGGTCAAGAAATTGAATTTGGCGGGGCATGGGTGCACTGGCTGCAGCCGCATGTTTGGGCAGAAATGCAGCGTTACGGTCTGGGTGTAGTGGAAGATCCACTTACTAATTTAGATAAAACCTTAATCATGTATAACGACGGAAGCGTCGAAAGTATTTCGCCCGATGAATTTGGCAAAAACATTCGAATAGCTTTTGAAAAGCTTTGTCACGATGCCTGGGAAGTATTTCCTCGTCCGCATGAGCCGATGTTTACTGAGCGCGCTCGGGAATTGGATAAATCTTCTGTTCTTGATCGCATCAAAACTTTGGGCTTAAGTCGGCTGCAACAGGCTCAAATCAATAGTTACATGGCCTTGTATGCAGGTGAGACAACTGACAAATTTGGCCTGCCTGGTGTACTTAAGTTGTTTGCATGCGGCGGTTGGAACTATGACGCCTTCATGGACACTGAAACTCATTATAGAATTCAAGGGGGCACGATAGGCCTCATTAATGCAATGTTGACCGATAGCGGTGCCGAGGTCCGCATGTCTGTGCCCGTCACTGCTGTTGAGCAAGTCAATGGTGGCGTCAAAATCAAGACCGACGACGACGAAATTATTACCGCCGGAGTGGTCGTAATGACAGTTCCACTCAATACGTATAAACATATCGGTTTTACGCCTGCCCTTTCTAAAGGTAAACAACGATTCATCAAAGAGGGGCAGCTTAGCAAAGGTGCTAAGCTTTATGTTCATGTTAAGCAGAATCTCGGACGGGTTTTTGCGTTTGCGGATGAACAGCAACCTTTAAACTGGGTCCAGACGCACGATTACAGCGACGAGTTGGGGACAATACTGTCGATCACCATCGCTCGCAAAGAAACAATTGATGTGAATGACCGAGATGCTGTAACTCGCGAAGTTCAAAAAATGTTTCCGGGTGTTGAGGTTCTTGGTACAGCGGCTTACGACTGGACAGCTGATCCATTTTCCTTGGGGGCATGGGCGGCTTATGGAGTAGGTCAACTAAGTCGTCTCAAAGATCTACAGGCGGCTGAAGGACGTATTTTATTTGCAGGAGCTGAAACCAGTAACGGTTGGCACGCGAATATCGATGGTGCTGTTGAAAGTGGACTACGTGCCGGTAGGGAGGTTAAGCAGCTCTTAAGCTAGTACGTAAAACTACAATAAATGAGGATAAAAAATGAAACAAGCGTTGCAAGTTGTTACTCGTCATTTTGGTTCGTTAGTTCTTCTAGCATTATCTGGTGTAGCTGTAGGTGCAGATAACTGTGATCCGGAAAATGGGAAAAAGGTTTACCAAATTTGCAGTGTGTGCCACTCAAATGACACTACTGGTGTTCACGGCGCAGCGGCGCCCAATCTACACGGTCTGGAGGGCCGGAAAGTCGGCTCGGTGCCGGGTTTCAAATTTTCTTCAGCGCTACGTGATTCTGGGGACACTTGGACCCCGCAGCATTTAGATAAGTTCCTGGAGAATCCTATGGCCGTATATCCCCTAACCCGTATGGCTTTCTCAGGCCTCAAAAATGAAAAAGATCGACGCGACGTGCTTTGTTTTTTGAGCAAATCCTCTAACTGAAACTTTTGAAAGTCTATCGGGGTTTCCACAACATGACAAAAGATGGTGATGAAGGCAGCAAAAGCGGAGTATCACGCCGAAAGTTCCTTGGTAGCGCCGCGGTCGGAGTGGCAACAGCGGGCATAGCCTCGCAGCTTCTGACTCTGTCGGCGCCCGCGGAAGCGGCGGTGAAGACCAATGTTGGTCCATCACGCGCAGGCGTGGGTTATGACGTTATTGTAATCGGTGGAGGCTTCGCGGGTGTTACTGCGGCGCGAGAAGCAAGCCGTTCTGGCTTGAAAACTCTAATTCTTGAAGGTAGAAGTCGGTTGGGCGGCCGAACTTTTACGTCTAAGCTTCAGAATCAAAAAGTTGAGTTGGGAGGTACCTGGGTACATTGGACCCAGCCGAATGTTTGGACTGAGATTATGCACTATGGCCTAGAGGTGGAGGAGACGGTCGGTCTTGCGAATCCAGAGACCGTCATTTGGGTAACAGAGGATAATGTCAAAAGAGCACCTGCAGCAGAGGCGTTTGAAATTTTTGGCTCTGCCTGTAACGAATACTACAAAGAAGCACGGAATATTTATCCGCGCCCGTTTGAACCATTTTTTGAGCGAAAGAAGCTGCAGCATGTTGATGGACTTTCCGCGGCAGATTATCTTGAAAAATTGCCTTTGACCAGGGAGCAAAAGGATATGATGGATTCCTGGCTCAGTGGAAATGGACATAATTATCCGGAAACTATTGCATATAGCGAGATTATGCGTTGGTTTGCACTCAGTAACTTTAATATGCCCACAATGTTCGATTCCATTGCGCGGTACAAAATTAAAACCGGTACGCATAGTCTTTTAGAGGCCATAATGGCGGATGGTAACTCGGAAGTTAAACTTTCGACGCCAGTGACTAAGGTTAATCAAGATAAAGATAAAGTAACAGTTACCACTGAAGACGGTGTCTTCACGGCATCAGCGGTAATTGTAGCCGTCCCTATCAACACTTTGCATGATATTGAGTACTCGCCGAAGTTGTCGGCAGCTAAAGTGGATATGGGATCGCAACGGCATGCTGGTGCTGGTGTAAAGGGCTATATTCGCGTAAAACAAAATGTCGGCAATGTAATGACATATGCTCCTGCCCGGAATAAGCTCACACCATTTACCTCAGTATTCACAGATCACGTGGACGAGAGCGGTACGTTACTCATTGCATTTTCAGCCGACCCTAAGTTGATTGATATCAATGATATCAAAGCCGTCGAAAAGGCTTTGCAACCACTTTTGCCAGGCGTCGAAGTAACTGCTAGTTATGGCTACGACTGGAACCTCGATCCCTTTTCTAAGGGCACTTGGTGCACTTACCGTCCTAACCAGACGACTCGATACTTGACTGAGCTGCAGAAGCGCGAAGGACGGCTATTTTTTGCAGGCTCGGACATGGCCAATGGTTGGCGTGGATTCATTGATGGAGCAATCGAGAACGGTAGAGAGGTAGGGCATCAAGTCGCTACGTATCTAAAAAGAGAAAATGACAATGCGTGATTATCGGAAGTTTTATATAAACGGCGAATGGATAATGCCAGTGGGGGGCGAAGAACTCGAAGTGATTAACCCCGCCACTGAAAGTATAGCTGGTGTAATTACACTAGGAACAGCTGATCATGTTGACCTTGCGGTAAAATCAGCGCGCCTTGCATTTGAAAGCTGGTCCCGTACGAGCAAAGAACAACGACTTGAGTTACTTGAGAAAGTATGTCAGATATTTGAAGCCAGGATGGAGGATATCGCTGGCGCAATTACCGAAGAGATGGGAGCTCCGTTCAAGCAGTTAGCCCGCCCTCTCCAGGCACCATCTGGCTTGGGGCATTTCCTAACGGCAATCTCTGTATTGCGTAATTACCAATTTGAGGAATGTTCGGGAACGACTCGTGTAGTACGTGAGCCGGTCGGAGTTTGCGGGTTAATAACACCTTGGAACTGGCCAATGAACCAAGTGGCGGCGAAGGTCGCACCAGCATTAGCAGCTGGTTGTACTGTAGTATTAAAACCCAGCGAGATTGCCCCATTTTCAGCTTATTTACTTGCGGAAATTTTGGATGAGGCGGGTCTTCCGCCTGGTGTCTTCAATCTTATTAATGGAAATGGTTCCGGTGTGGGCGCTCCTCTGGCTGCACACGTGGATGTGGATTTGATCTCTTTCACTGGTTCTACTACTGCTGGCGCGCTCGTCTCGAAAGCAGCAGCAGATTCTGTCAAGCGAGTAGCACTAGAGTTGGGTGGAAAATCGGCAAACATTATACTCGACGACGCTGATCTCGCATCTGCTGTTTCGCATGGCGTTATGACTATGATGCTCAATACCGGGCAAAGTTGCAATGCTCCATCACGCATGCTAGTTCCGGCATCGAAATTGTTGGAAGTAGAGCGGATAGCAAAGAAGCTATGTGAAGAAATAATAGTCGGGAACCCGTTAGACGAACGCACAAGTCTCGGGCCGCTGGCGAGCGCCGTACAGTATGAGAGAGTTCAGGTCTGTATACGAAATGGCTTAGCTGAAGGTGCAAAGCTAGTCTGTGGAGGTTTAGGCGTCCCGGACGGAGTAAGAGCTGGGTATTATGCTAAACCGACAGTTTTTAGCAATGTTGCGAACGATATGGCGATTGCACAGGAGGAAATTTTTGGCCCTGTACTTTGCATTATCCCCTATACAGATGCTGAAAATGCGATCGCAATAGCAAATGATAGTTGTTTTGGTCTGTCCGGATATGTTAGTTCGGGGAGTCTGGCGCGTGCGCGCGAGGTCGCAAATAGACTGCGTACAGGAAGTGTACATCTTAACGGGGCACCTCTGGATTTTTCAGCGCCGTTTGGTGGTTATAAAAAGTCAGGTAACGGCCGCGAATGGGGTAAATACGGCTTTGAAGAGTATCTCGAAATCAAGTCAATTATGGGCTGTTAACTAAAATAACTATTGAATAATTTAGCGTGTGGTAAGTTGCGCGCATGTTGTAGCTGGCATCTAATACATGTTCACTATTTGATGTGGCTATCGTCGGTTTGTCTTGCGGAGCTTACAATTCGAAATAAGATGAAAGTCCGGGAGCCTGATATCAGTGTATGTCAGGCTGTCTTCAGATTCTCGGCTTCATTCTCCATCTGATATGACTTTGTTTTATGAGTATCCCTTTCTTCCTGATGCTAGATTTGTCAGTTAATTGGTGAGACTTATGTCCCGATTCTGAGCGCTGCGAGCAAATGGCATATATCTGCACGTTGAGATGCTGTAACTATAAATGTCTTGTCGGGGTGGTTTTCAGAATGCACCTAGACTCCCAGAAATTCGGTTTTCAATAAATATCCAGGCTGAATGTTAATTGTGGGTCTTCTAAAAATATTTATGACTCGTGAAACCAATGGTCGGTTTTGTTATTGAACGCTGTTATTTGTTTTTTTTGGGGTGGGTAATCATTTATATCTTTTCACCTGCGGATACGATTTTGTGGGATGGAGTTTGTCGCGGTTCGTGCACGCGTAAGGAGCGTGCGATTGCAGTTCACGTCGCGGTCAGGTCGAGCTATATCTTAGACGTAAATTTATAAAGTTAAATCGAAGAAGTAGAAGCTGCCGAATATTTGCGAGCCAATATTTCTGGTTCAATTCATGAGGGCGTAATATAAAAACGATATTAAACTCTATTAATGCGCTAATGTTTTTTTTTTTGCCAACACGCGCCAACTAGGTTTTTTTCAGACTGCCAGTCGGTGATCAAATTTATGGCGAAGATATTTCGATAGTGGTCAACCGAGCACGTACAGGAATCGCGGAATTCAATGTCCGGATCCAGTGGTTGACGTCATCCAGACCATCATCATCGACCACGGTGCATATACGCACCGCTGTCTTGGTACAGAAGTGCTTCCGGTTGGCTGGGACTGATAGGTGTTCGCTAGGGTGGTTGAAGTCGAGTGTTCCACGGCATCCCACCCAGTCCCATCCCGCCACGTCTTGAGTTGAGGGAAGGTCGGCAGTGGCGGATCTGGTCAGTGCTTGACAGATTACGGCACTAATTATACCGTCGTACATATAATAAATGGGGGTCCTCAGGCTTGGATGCCCCAATGAGCTTCATTGCATTGCAGGAGATTTAGCCCAGATGACAAACTTCGTTGGATCCAGAGTGACTAGAAGAGAGGATGAACGTCATCTTCACGGTCGAGGGCGCTTCGTCGCGGACATAAAGCTACCTGGAATGCTTGAGGTTGCCTTCGTCCGAAGCCCAGTTGCGCACGGCACTATTCGCGGGATTGGTAAGCCCGAGGGGGCCGAGAACCAAGTATTCACTCATGCAGATCTTGTTGGCGTAAGGCCCATTACTACACCTGTCACTACGCCGGGTTTTCAGCACAGCGAGTGTCCAGTGCTAGCGGCAGATCGCGTGCGTTTTGTGGGTGAGCCTGTCGCTCTATGCGTGGCATCAAACCGTGCTAGAGCTGAAGATCTGGTTGATTCCGTACTGCTTGATATAGACGAGTCAAAAGCAGTGACGACAATTGCAGATGCGCTTTCTATAGGAGCGCCTTTATTGCACGAGGGGTGGACGGATAATCGCTTTGTTCATATGGTAACTGAGGTTGATTTTTCTTCCATAACGGAGGAAGCGCCTATTGTCGTAGATGTAGAACTTGAACTCTCCCGTCAGACAATACATCCGCTCGAAGGTCGAGGTATAGTTGCATATTGGGATTTTGAAGCTGATCAATTAGTTTTGATAATGTCAACTCAAATTCCGCACCCTATTCGCACTGGTATGGCCCAGTTTCTAGGAATTTCTGAATCGAAAATTCGGGTTGCTCCACCCGATATTGGGGGGGGGTTCGGCTACAAGCTTCAACTTCTTCCAGAGGAAATCGCAGTCGCATGGTTAGCTCTGACCCATAAATCGCCTTTTCGCTGGGTTGAGGATAGGCGTGAGCATTTAGTAGCAGGGGCCTGTACGAGACAAGCGAAGTACAAGTTAACTGGTTATGCGACACCAGAGGGGCGCCTAATCGGGCTGGACGCTGACATATTTATCGACAACGGCGCGTATTCCGCTTGGCCTTTTACTGCCGTTTTAGAAGGATACTCTGCTAGAAGCAATTTGCCAGGTCCCTATCAGATTACCCATTATCAATCACGGGTAAGTGTAGTCGCTACAAATAAACCGAGTTTTTGTCCTTACCGCGGTATTGCGCGAGTGGGGACCTGCTTCGCAATAGAATCACTCATTGATGCGGTTGCCAATGCCGTCGGACGTGAGCCTTGTGACGTTAGAGCGTTAAATTTAGTGCCGCCCAGCGCAATGCCCTATAAGGATGTCACTGGAAAAATGTTTGACGTAGGCGATTACGGCAAGAGCTTGCGTCGTGCTAGGCAACTTATCGGGTTCGACGAGTTCAGGCTCGAGCGATCGCGCTCAGGCATAAAACCCACACGAGCCCTCACGGGTATCGGTTTCGCGACATTTTATGAACAGACTGCCAACGGTGCAGGTTTCTTCGCATCATGGGGAATGCCTGTGGTTCCTGGGTTTGATCAAGTAACGTTGAAAGTGGGGCCCGATGGAACATTGAAAGTAAACATTGGCTTGCAAAGTTTCGGCCAAGGACTCGAAACTGCTCTAGCTCAAGTGGCGGCCACAACGACCGGATTTAGCCTGGATAAGATTCGGATTTGTCTGGGTGACACGGAGTGTACACCCCATTCCGTAGGTTCGTTCACATCTCGCTCTGCTGTGATCGGTGCAGGTGCTATACATGCGGCTTCCAAAATTTTGACACTTAAAATTCGTACACTAGCAGCAGCGCTCTTGGGCGGCGGGGATCCAGACGAAGTGCAGTTAAACGACGGTGTTGCCGCATTGGGAGCTAAAAGCATCGCTTTTGAAGAAATTACTGATATTTTTTATAACAGGCCTTATCTAATCCCTCAGTTGACTCAGGCAATCACCAGTTTGGAAGTGACTGACGGTTATAAGGTGCCCGTAGATAGTGGTATTTTTGCGTACGGAACTCATGCTGTGAAAGTTAGCGTCGATACGGAAACTGGGCACGTTAGTATTCTCGATTATATAATTGTAGAAGATTGTGGACAGCGCATTAATCCGATGATCGTGGACGGACAGACAATTGGTGGTGCTGCTCAGGGCATTGGAACAGCATTGTACGAGGAAAGTCCATATGATGAGAATGGCCAACCTCTTGCCTCGACGCTTCTCGACTACCTTCTTCCGGGCGCTGCGGAGGTGCCACGTTTTAAATTAGATCACATGGCGAATCTATCTCCTCACACGAGTTTCGGGATAAAAGGGGCCGGAGAGTCCGGTACCATCCCAGCCGCTGCTGCTCTTGCCAACGCAGTTAATGACGCGTTATCGCCGCTTGGTGCAACGCTTCGTATGCTTCCAATGAGTCCGTCGCGCATATTAGCGGCAATCACCGCTGCTGGAGATCGATAATGAGGCCTGCCGTATTTGTCTATGAAAAGGCTAACTCGATTGCGGAGGCCATTAAGTACCTTAGTGCCTCCGGTGGATTAGCGAAACCAATTGCAGGGGGGCAATCGTTGGTTCCAATGATGAACCTACGGCTGGCTCGCCCAAATGCTTTGGTATCCCTCCGAAAGCTGCCAGAGCTGTTATCGGTTGTAGAAAGTAAAACTTCAATTCATGTAGGGGCAGCGACAACCCATGCAGATATTGAAGACTGTAAAATTAAGGATGTGACATGCGGCTATCTCCCATATGTTGCGAAAGGTATTGCATACCGTGCAATACGGAACCGGGGTACAGTAGGCGGGTCGCTATGTCATGCTGACCCTGCCGCCGATTGGCTTAGTAGTTTAAGCGCGCTTGGTGCCCGGTGCCATGTCGAGGGTATTAGTGGCAAGCGCGAGATTCCTATTGAAAATTTCATGATTGCACCATTTGTAAGTGCGCTCGGGGTTGACGAAATACTGGTATCAGTAGAACTACCTTGTCTTTCGGTTGAGGCCCGATGGGCTTATGTTAAGTTCTGCCACAAAGCAGGTGAATTTGCCAAATCGATCTGCGCTATTGTTGTTGATCCGAGTAATAAAATTTACCGTATATTCATTGGTGGAACTGATGGTCCGCCTCTCTTTTTAAGAGAGGCATCCTCAGCATTGGCGACGGAGGATTATACCGAAATACTAAATATCGCACAGCGAGAAATTCGGGCGAGTTTACCTGACGCTCAACCTGATAGTTTGAGTTTTCATTTGACAATGATCGAAAGGGCATTGGCCCGATTGGAGGCTTTCTCTCGATGATAAATATCCTAGATGTATCTGACCAGGAAACTCGTTCTATTACATTGAAGGTGAACGGTCAAAAGTGTGTCGCGCGTGTTTCTTCTCGCGATGTACTGGCGGATGTCATCCGGGAAAAGTTCCGCCTGACAGGGACCCACATTGGGTGCGATCAAGGGGTGTGCGGGGCTTGTACCATTCTTATCGATGGCACCCCTCAACGATCCTGTATCGCCTTTGCTGTAGATTGTGAAAACGTAGAGATTACTACGATTGAAGGTTTCAACGATGACCCGACTATGCAGAGCATGAGGGCGGGGTTCCGAGATAACCATGCGTTACAATGTGGTTTTTGCACATCCGGCATGCTAATAACCGCTCGCGATATGGTTCTAAGATTAGGAGAAATTCAGGAGCCGCAGATCCGAATGGAGCTGGCAGGTAACCTTTGCCGCTGTACTGGCTATACGGGAATTGTTGATGCTATTCGAGCAGTTGGTTTAGGAAAAGAACCAACCGGTAGCGCAGGGCCTGCCACACTTTCTGAACCCGAGATTGTTCAAGCTGGGGTGTTGACAGAGCAACAGCCATTACGTCAACCACAATCAGAGACGAAACCGCATGGCAATTCCGACGATTTTCCTAATGCGATTCTACAAAGTGTAAAGGTAGACCTGTCGCCCGATGATGCTTGGGCAGTCATGCGAGATTTGAGGACAGCAGCTAGCTGCATTCCAGGAGCGGAGGTAGTTAGCTTAGATCATCATGAGGTGACTGGTAAGATGCACATGGCACTAGGTCCTATTAGAGCCCAATTTACAGGCTCCGGAACTTATGAAATTGATGATGATAACCGTCAGGGATTGATGACCGCAGGTGGACGAGACGCGCTAACTGGTTCCACAGTAACTGGGCGAATTACCTGGACTGTCAAAACAGACGGCTCAACAGGCTCGATAATTGATGTGGGGCTTGCATGGAAACTAACAGGTGCACTCGCACAGTTTGGGCGGGGTGGAATTGTCACAGAAACCGTTAGGCGTCTAGCAATTATGTTTGGAGAGAACCTCGAGCAGCTTTTACGTGAAGGAACATTAGGAGATAATCGAAACCTTCCTGTAGGGCTGAAATCACTAATCTGGCCGGTCATTAAGTCGTGGTTCGCGGGGCTTTTCAAAAGAAATGACTCTAAGTGACCAATCTCTGTAGATTTTATGGAAGATTAAATCTATTTAGCAGGAGATATGGTATCTAAATATCTAAAAAAAATTTCTGCGAAACCAATACCAATAAGAAGCGGAGCAGCATCATGACTGTTACAACTACACTGAATAGCGGTGGGTCTGAGTTCGATTATAAACTCGGGAGTGTGTTACGGAAGCGCTCGATGATAGCGACCGGTCTTGGAAATTGTCTGGAGTGGTTTGATTGGACAATTTACGCGATTTTCGCGTCCTATATCGCAAAAGCTATGTTTGATCCTAGAGATCCCGCCTCAGCGCTATTAGGAACGTTGGCTATATTCGCTGTCGGGTTTATTTCACGGCCGCTAGGCGGGATTGTATTTGGCACCCTTTCGGATTCTCGAGGCCGCAAAGCGGTGCTCCTTATCTCGATGCTGCTTATGGGGATCGGCAGCCTTGTCATCGCAGTTGCACCATCGTATGCATCAATTGGGGGTGTTGCGTCGTTTATTATTTTATCTGCCAGATTGCTCCAGGGCTTTGCACACGGGGGTGAGGCTACAGCTTCTTACACCTACCTGGCTGAAATTGCACCTAAAGGGCGGCGTGGCTTATGGTCCAGTAGTATGTATTTTTTCGCTGGTATGGGTAGTCTCTTGGCTTCATTGGTAGGCGCTTTTCTTACTCACATTATATCCCCTGAAGATATGAGCATGTGGGGTTGGCGTATCCCCTTCTATTTAGGAGCTACGCTAACCGTAATTGTCCTTTTTTTACGAAGGAATATGATTGAAAGTGAAGTCCTAGAAGATTATGCCAAGAAGTCTGATCCTGTAAGCCCAGGGGCTGCCAGGGTGGTCGAGTGGTCAAATAAGAAGATACTCCAGCGTTCACTTGGAATTTTTTTCTATCAAGCGGGAGTGGGTATTCCGTTTTATATCTGGACAGGCTATGCAGTAGTCATTGCCATCACCCAGCGAGGTATGGATCCCGGTGACGCCTTCGTGGCTACAGTACTTGCCCAGGTGGTCTATATCGTCGGGGTGCCATTTTGGGGATATGTATCTGACCGCGTGGGACGTAAGCCAGTCACCCTGTTTTACTTCGTAGCTGTTGCGTTATTGACCTTCCCAGCGATGGCCATGATCACGAATCAGGGCTGGACGCTATTCGTTGCACAAGGCGGGATGTTGGCGCTTGTGGCTTGCATAGGGGGAACAATGCCAGCCACCATAACTGAGCAAATTCCCACTCGATATCGAGCACGTGTTATGGGGGGGGCATTGTCTATCGGGGTAGCGGTTTTCGGAGGTACTGCACCTTATCTAAACTCTTGGCTTTCTGGATCAGATCGCGGGTGGGTATTTAACATTTACGTAATCACAATAGTTCTGGTGGCTGCTGCTGTCGTCGCGACTTGGCGCGAAACTAAGGGTATTGATTTGCGGGACGTTAACTAATAGTGACTTGTGCTGAAATGACTTAAGTTGCTGTCCCGTACGAAAGGGTGATGAGTCAGGATGGGGCGGTGCACTCGGTCCTATCTTGCACTTATTTAAATATAAACAAGTTGCCTGGCAGTTTCTTTGACTAAGCTCTTTGTGTCGATTAATGATGGAGTCCAGTTTGCATAAGGGTTTCGCTATTCTCTATGAGGAAAGGGTGTGGTGCTTGGTGGCGTGTCTTGTTCTCTATTTCGGTTGTTAATAATTTAATGCTCTGAAATATTGAAGTTGTAGAGAAGTATCATGCGGTGTTTCGGCTTTTTATATGAATAAGCGTCTCCCACGCCAATTCACCTCAGCTCTCCTCAATTCGTTTGATATGGTCTTCGGGTGCGGTCGTAGCGGAGGCGTTGTTGAGTGAATGGAAGTGATTCGATGCTTGCATGATAATTAGCTGTTTAAACTTCTTTGCTCTGATTTGCTGCTGATAATTCTGGATAAAACAATAATGAAAACTTACTCCATGGCACTCGTAACATCTATCTGTACTCCGGGTTTGATTACAAGTCAGATTGCCAGCGCTGAACTAATAAAAGATAGCAAAGCTAGTGTCGAAGCGCGCAACTTTTACTTTAATCGTGATCTGCATGATACTATGGATGCACAGCAATCAAAACGCGAAGAATGGGCGCAGGGATTTATCCTCAAGGCGGAATCCGGATATACCTCTGGAGCCGTCGGCTTCGGTTTGGATGCTTATGCTGGTCTCGGTTTAAAACTTGACTCTTCAGACGAGCGGGCCGGCACTAATTTGCTGCCCAGTAAATTCGGAGACGATGGTCCTGGTGGATATTCAGAGACAACCGTCACGTTGAAAGCGAAAATTTCCAAAACAGCGGTAAAACTCGGCGGCTTGATGCCTCGGCTGCCGACCGTAACTGCAAATGACTCCCGCCTTTTACCTCAGAATTTCCTTGGGGGGCACGTTAACTCCCAGGAAATAGCGGGGCTAAATTTCGATGTGGGTCAAATTAGAAAGGTCAATCAACAGGACTCTAGCGACTTCCAGGACTTGAGTCTAAATTCTGTTGGGGGTAGGCGTAACTTCAAATTTGGTAGTAACGGCAATCAGGGGGAAGACTTCAGTTTTGGTGGTGTGTCTTACAAATGGCATAGTGGTCTCACAACTGCATACAACTATGGAGAGCTAGAAAAACTTTATAAACAGCATATTCTCAACATGACCTACGTACTTCCTATTGCCTCCAATCAGTCACTGAAGTCCGATCTTCGTTATGCATATTCGACTGATGACGGCGGGAGCAATGTTGATAATAGGGCTTTCGGTGCAATGCTTTCCTACTCGCTGAGCGGTCACATTCTTGGTTTGGGTTATCAAAGGATGAGTGGGGACACTGGCTACGCCTATCTCAATGGTGCAGGTGCTTTTTTGGTGAACTACGTTCAGATAGGTGACTTTGCAAGTAAAGATGAGTTTTCTTGGCAAGCGCGCTACGATTTCGATTTTGCCTCCGTTGGAGTACCGGGCCTGACATTTATGACTCGGTATATCAGAGGTACTAACATCGACCAAGGCACAGGGCTTGCTGAGGGGAAGGAGTGGGAACGGAATATGGATATAGTTTATGTTGTCCAGCAAGGGCCTTTGAAGAACCTCATGTTGAAATGGCGCAACGCTACAGTACGTAACAACTTCGCAAATGACTTTGACGAAAATCGTTTGATTCTAAGTTACACTGTGTCTCTTTACTGATGATCTGACATATGGAGCAATCGGAGTTACAATGCGGGCAGTAAGATTGAAGCGTTAATGAATGTGGCCGCCATGTCAATAAGTCCGCAGGTGGTATGACCGGAGGAGTGAGCGCGTCGTATGAAGGATCACGCGACGCAGTCGCTTATCGATCAAATCCGGACGGGTGTACGGGTACTACCCGATTTGTTCTGTGGGCTTAAACTGCATATGCACGTGTCTTACGTCAGTATAGGGATGAATACCGTCCTGACCTAATTCACACCCCAACCCGGATATTTTCTACCCCTAAATGGAGCTGCGACATTGTCTTTGATCGGGTCGTATGATCCATACATGGCCCCTGTCGATCTCAGTGGCCGCACGCGTGGCCGATTCGAGGCTCGAGGTAAAGATCGTCGCATCCAGACCAAAATCGGCATCATTGGCCTATAGGCAATAGCCTCCTCTAGGGAGCATACACTGTAGGCGGTGATTGAAAGCTGACCCACACTGCCGATTGAAAAATGACCCGGGGCGGATTGCTGATTTTTGCCCCAACAATTGTGGATAAGCTTAGCAGTCGTGTTCCGCTTGAAGGCTGATCAAGCCCAACCGCATGTAGGCATGCAGCAGGGTATTTATGGTGCCGGTCAGAACGGTGCGTCGTCCTCGATATCCTCTGCATTCTTGCGCTTTCGTTCACGCGATTTGAACTTTGTCTGGTCTGCCAAGGTGCTGTGTTGCAGGCGGTAGGGCTCGTTGCGCGTTTGGACGATGTAGCAGTGGTGTGTAAGCTGGTCCAGTAACGCTGTGGTCATCTTGGCGTCAGCCAACACACTCGACCATTCCGAGAAATTGAGTTGGTGGTGATGACCACGCTGGTGTGTTCGTACAGCTTGGAAAGCAGGTGAAATAACAATGCGCCACCATTTTGGCTGAAGGCAAGTACCCAAGCTCATCGAGTATCATCAGGTTTGTGCGAAGTAGCTTCTGGGCGATTCGGCCTGCCTTACCATCTTACTTTTGACGCTCCAGCAGATTGACCAGAACCACCGTGGAGAAGAACCCTACTCGTTCTTATGCGTCGTTTTTCCTGACACAACCAAGGCACTGGTCAGGTGTCTTTTCCTTGTTCAAGGCCGGCCGATGAAGACCACATTTTTACGCTGGCTCCCTAACCTTCTGGTAGGATAACTCCTTGACCAGAAAGACAATCATCCCTAGAAACGCTGAAGTCAAAGTTAGCTAAATCAAGGTACATGGGAAGCTTTGGCACGTTCATCTGATGATTCACAGAGCGCACGGCGCGATCTGCCTGCTCCTGTTGGAGTAGATACTCAAGCAGCCATTTCGAGGATGCCGTCGAAGCTTCTCCCTTCGCCGCCAACTCTTCCCAAGCTTGAGCTATGCCACGTAGACGCAGTTCTTTAAGTTCTGCCATCAATCACGCATTGCGGCTCTCCTCATCTGTTGTACGGAATTGGTCAGATCGGGCCGTGTTGGCAACGGGACTCACCCTGAGTTGCAGGCTGGTTTCTACGGAAGGCGGCTGTGCAGTAGCGGTGAGCCGGACGAGAACATTTAAGATGTGATCGGCGCTCAGACTTCCCGAGTCAAGCACCAGTTCTACGCTACTAGCACCGGATCAAGACCGGCGATGGGCGCGGCAGTGTGCACCTGCGTCATGATTCGTTCACCGTTGCTATGAAGTCTCAGGTCCCGTTTTAAAAGCCGCAACGGCTGGGGCAGATAGGTAAACGGTGCGCCATTGGTAAGCGTCCGCCCAACTCACCTTGCGTAAGTCAGGCCGGTACCCACTGATGCGGCAACAGTTGCCCGATCTCACTGGCTCGCTGTGTTGGCAACCGCGTCAGCACATCTTTGAGATAGGCATACGGATCATGCCCATTCATGCGCGCCGACTGGATCAAACTCATGATCGCCGCCGCCCGTTTGCCGCTGCGCAGCGACCCGGCAAATAACCAGTTCGAGCGCCCGAGTGCCCATGGCCGTATCTGGTTCTCGACCTGGTTGTTGTCGATAGGCACAGCTCCATCGTCCAGATAGCGCGTCAGCGCTACCCAGCGTTTCAGGCTGTAATCGAGGGCTTTGGCCGTGGCTGATCCGTTGGGCACCAAGTCGCGCTGGGCTAGCATCCAGTCATGCAATGTTTTGCTGATCGGTACTGCCATTTCCTGACGTATTCGCCAACGGTCTTCGTTGCTCATGTCCCGAGCCTGGCGTTCAACCTCGTACAAACCGCCAATTGAGTGCAGCGCCTGTTCGGCCAGCTGGCTTTTGTTCGCCACGTGCAGATCGAAAAACTGTAAGGGATCCATCATCCCCACATTCCAACCGTCCACCTGATTCCCGATGCTGTGCTCCCGATTTCTTTCTGGAGCCAGCCCGCCATGATGCGCCCCGACAGCAAAGTCGAAAAAGTCTACCTCTACCCCAAGCCCGTGGACTTTCGAAAGTCCATCGACGGCCTCACTGCCCTGGTCGAACTGGACATCAAGGTCGCCGTGTTCGACCCGGTACTTTTCGTCTTCCTCAATAAAGCCCGTAACCGCATCAAGGTGTTGTATTGGGAGCGCAACGGCTTCTGCCTTTGGCTCAAGCGCCTCGAAGCCGAGCGTTTCAAAACTTCACCCGACGCGACCGACGAAGCTATCGTACTGACCGTCCAGGAACTGAATTGGCTACTCGACGGTTTCGATCTCTGGCGCAACCGTCCGCATCAGGTTTTGACTCCTCGTTTCGTCGCCTGACCGGGTATAATCCGGGCCATGATTTCAGTGCCCGATAACCTTCCTGACGACCCTGCCGCGCTCAAACTACTGCTTGCGCAGTTGTTGGCCGAGCGCACGGTCGACAAAGGTCAGATCGTCGACCTTAAAGAACAGGTCAAGCTGCTGCGTGACCGATTATTCAATCGCAAGTCCGAGCAAACCGTCGAGTCCAACACGCCCCAACTGGCGTTGTTCAATGAACCCGAAAGTCAGTGGGTACCTACCGCTGATGATGCCGACGAAGAAGTTGTTGCGCCAAGCAAGCAGCGCGGCAAACGCAAGCCACTGTCGGCTGACCTGCCACGCATTGAAGTCATTCATGACTTGCCCGAGCACGAACTGACTTGCGCCTGTGGTTGCCGCAAACACGTGGTTGGCGAGCAAACCAGCGAACAACTCGACATCGTGCCGATGCAGATCCGTGTGCTTAAACACGTACGCAAAATCTATGGCTGCCGTGGCTGCGAAACCGCGCCGGTCACCGCTGACAAGCCGGCCCAATTGATTGAAAAGAGCATGGCCAGTCCCAGCGTGCTGGCGATGTTGCTAACCACCAAGTACGTCGATGGCCTGCCGCTGCACCGCTTCGAAACGGTGCTGAACCGACATGGTATCGAGATCCCCCGGCAAACCCTGGCCCGCTGGGTCATCCAGTGCAGCGAACACTTTCAGCCACTGCTGAACCTGATGCGTGACCGCCTGCTGGAAAGCCCGGTGATCCATTGCGATGAAACTCGCGTGCAGGTGCTCAAAGAGCCGGATCGTGATCCGACCAGTCAATCCTGGATGTGGGTGCAGGCCAGTGGCCCGCCTGATCGACAAGTCGTGCTGTTCGATTACACCACCAGCCGCGCGCAGGAGGTGCCGCTGCGCCTGCTGGAGGGCTATCGCGGTTACGTGATGACCGATGATTACGCCGGTTACAACGCGTTGGCGCTACAGCCGGGCGTTGAACGACTGGCGTGCATGGCGCATGTCCGGCGTAAATTCGTCGAAGCGCAGAAGGTGCAGCCTAAGGGCAAGACCGGTCGCGCCGATGTTGCGCTGACGATGATCAACAAACTGTATGGCATCGAACGCGACCTCAAGGATGCCAGCGATGAACAGCGATTCATCGGTCGTCAGGAACGAAGCCTGCCGATCCTTGAGCAGTTGAAAAGTTGGCTCGACAAGACGCACTCACAGGTGACACCGCAAAGCGTACTGGGCAAGGCGGTGCTTTACCTGGCAAACAACTGGAACCGCTTGGAGCGGTATGTCGAGGCGGGCCACCTGCCGATCGACAACAACCTGGCAGAGCGGGCCATAAAGCCGTTTGTGATCGGGCGCAAAGCTTGGCTGTTCAGTGACACGCCCAAGGGAGCCACGGCTAGCGCGCAGATCTACAGCTTGGTCGAAACCGCCAAGGTCAACGGCCAAGAGCCCTATACGTGGCTGCGCCACGTCCTGGAGCGACTGCCGCACGCCTCATCGGTAGCAGCCTACGAAGCGCTGCTGCCATGGAACTGTTCGCCAGAGATGCCACGGTAACCTTGGCTTCCACCTTGTGGTAGGTGGGGTTTATGGATCGGTTACGAAAAACTTGCGACGGGCGTGAGCCATGCAGCCGATTTCAGTGATGCCTTGTTCAAAACCGGCCTTGTATCCTGCGAAGTCGTCGCAGACCAGCTTGCCGTTCCAGTCGCCCAGGAAGTTGCGTGCATGTTCTCCGGCACGGCTTGGGCTGAAGTCGTAAACCACCGCTTTGAGTGCCGAAAACGGCGTGGTGCTGTAGGCCCAGACATAGGCCCGGTGGGTTTTCTTCTCGCCTGGTGCAAGCATTTGCACCGGTGTTTCATCGGCGTGGATCACGTCCTGGTTCAGCACGGCTTCACGCAGTGCATCGACCAGTGGCTGAAGCCGCACGCCAGTTTGTCCGACCCACTGCGCCAGGGTCGAGCGGGCAATTGGCAGCCCGGCGCGGCCAAAGATTTTTTCCTGTCTGTACAGCGGCAAGTGATCGGCAAACTTGGCCACCATCACGTGGGCCAACAAACCTGCGGTCGGGATGCCTTTATCAATAACCTGGGCTGGTACCGGCGCCTGGATCAGGGTTTCGCACTGACGGCAGGCCCATTTTCCCCGCACATGTTGCTCGACGGTAAACAGGCCCGGCGTGTAATCCAGCTTCTCGCTGACGTCTTCGCCGATGCGTTGAAGTTGGCAGCCACAGGCGCACTGAGTATTTTCAGGCTCGTGGCGAATCACCGTGCGCGGGAACTGCGGCGGCAATGGCGAACGTTTCGGGGATTGCCGTGGCTCGGCTTGTGGCGAAGCTGGAAGGAGTTGTTTCAGCTCGGCCTCGATAGCTTCAAGGTCGGTGTCGAGCAGGTCATCCAGCAAGCTGCCTTGCGCCGGACTGATTTGCTCGCTGCGCTTGGCAAACTTGTGGCGTTTGAGCAGAGCGATCTCGTAAGTGAGCTGCTCGATGATGGTTTCATTGTTGTGGATTTTCCTGCTCATCGCCTCGACCTGGGATTGTAACTGCAACGCCTGTGCCGCCAAGGCACGAAGCTGTTCCGGGGGCATCTGGTCGAGGTTGGGCGAGGAAGTCATGCCGCCGATTGTGCCAGAGCAGGCGCGATGCGACGACAAGTAGACCGGCCAAATGGCCGACGTTTACAGCATGCTGATCACACCGCCTGTGCCGACGCGCTGCCACGGCAGGCCCAGCACCAAGGCCTGGAGTTGTTCGCTGTCGAGTTCGACCTCGCAGCCATGGCGAATGCCGGGCCAGTGGAACTTGCCTTGGTTCAGTCGACGCGCGGCAAGCCAGATGCCCACGCCATCGTGTACCAGCACTTTCATTCGGTTAGCCCGGCGATTGGCGAACAGGTAAGCGCAGTGCGGCTTCGCCGCACCGAACACCGCAATCACCCGGGCTAATGCGGTTTCGGTGCCGGCGCGCATGTCCATCGGCTCGGTGGCCAGCCAGATCGCATCGATGCGGATCATCGAGCGACAGCCCGGATAAATTGCGCGCAGCCCTCGGGATCCGAGGTTGGCCATTTCACCGTGATCATTTGGCCGGTCATGGGCAATTCAATTGTCACTGACGTTTCGGTGGGCCGTTTAGGTGCAGCCTTCAGCGGGACAAATGCCGGCAGCGAAGGTGTTGCGGGCAGATCTCGATAGAGCGGCAGCCACTTGCGGATAACATTGGCGTTGATGCCGTGGCTGATGGCGACACTGGACACGGTTGCACCAGGTTGCAGGCATTCCTGAACGACCTGGGCTTTGAACGGTTTCGGGTAAGAGCTTCGTTGGCGCATGGAAATCCTGGCGATAAGGGTGATCGCGTCCGCTTAAAAATACGCGGACACCATCGCCCTTATCGTTGGGATTCTGAAGGTGTGTTCGCTGGCCGCTTACCGCCATTGCGCAGTGCACCCGGCTGCGCTCGATGAGTGGGATGTAATGCTGCCAGTCAAAACTGACCTGATCTCGATCAAAGAGACGCTCGTGGCTGGCGATCATCATGTCATCGGCGATGACCACGATCCGGGATGTGTAAAGACGGCTGCTCACTCACTGGCCGACTTGCTCACAAGACACCGAGTGGCGATTTCGTGCGACACTGATGAGGCAGGTGCTGGAGACCCTCACGGTGCGCTCTACGAAGCCATCAAAGGCGGTCGGCATCGGCATCATTTCGACGCGCTCCAGCTCCAAAACTTCCGCCACCGTCAGCCCGTTGTAATGCGGATGCAGCAGCTCTTTCTAGGGCGCACGACAGCGTGGGCCGAGCCAGGCACTCAGTTCCTCAAAGGTGTGGAGCATGCAGTTTTGAGTGTCAAGCCAAATGCGCCGGCGACCGTCTTAAACGTTATTTTCGACAATGCCCTTTTCCCATCCAGAGACTACGTTGCAGAAATCCGGATCGAACAGGTAGTGCGCGGGTATCCCGGAAAACCGAGCATTGACTATGCGGACCTTGCCTTTATAGACGTCATCGACAACCGTTTTCAGGTTGTCGTAGATGCCGCGACGCGGCACGCCACCTAACGCTCCGAACGAGCGTATATGGGCATCGACCAGCATCTCGTGACCTTGGCGGGTACGCAACCAACCGCAATGCGCGATTGGCGCACAGCTTCATGTGGGAGACCTGGTTTCTTTGAAACAGACCACCGATCAGCAGCCCTTCTTCGCTCCAGTCAAATTGAAAGGCTTCACCGAGCGCAAACGTCAGCGGTGCTAATAGCTCGTAAAGACTTGCCTTGCTCACCTCGCCAAGAGCTTACAAACGCCGTGAGCTGCCTATAGCAGCCTTCATAACCCTCGGTGTTGACCTGCTCAAAAAGTGCTTTCGCACTTCTGCGATTGTGCTTTGCTCCGAACGAATCGACTGTCAGCATCTGTTCCAACGTGTCGTGGAAAGGGCTGAGGTTGTTGAAGGTCGAGCACCGCTGGTACGCTGGCCGAGTAGCTTCGGGCGCTTTGATCCATTTTCGGATAGTGTTTCTCGACAACCCGGTACGCTTGGCTATCTAGTGCAGCGAGAGCCCGCCGCGGAAGTACATCCGCCGGGTTTTTTCCAACATTTCCCATGCTGATCACCCCGTATTCTCATACACGGAAAGTGAGCAGGAGCAGTTGAACACCTGGGTCAGTTTTCAGTCGGCAGAAATGCCTTTACTGGGTCAGTTCTCGCTCAGCGGCAACAGCGAAGGCGAAGCGGTGCGCCTGGCACGCGGCTCGGCTACGGCCATTGGTGAAATCGAGGAGTTCTGCGAGGCCCATGGGATATACGCTCACTTCCGACGGGCTGGCTGGTCGTCAACGGCTACCAGCGATGCCCTGCGGGGTGCATGAAGGACGTTTTGCAGACCTGCCAGCGACTCGGCGAAGCCCTGTCCATGCCCTTGTCCAACCGCGAAATCGCCCGTCGCACTCGCCAATGCATCTGGAAGGCGTGTTGGAAATCAGTAATGCCACCGCGCGCCCGGCGCGGTTGGTACGCGGGCTACGCCGTGTGGCGCTGGAGCATGGTGCAAAGATTTCGCGAACACGCCTTAATTGGTCTGGAGCGTGGCGAGCCTGCCGTGCTGCAGGTAACAAGAGGACAGCTCACAACTTAGAACGTCGTGCTGGAGAACAACGTGTTGGCGGCGGCGATCCCCTGCGCTACGCCGCACCGTCTTGCCAGTAACTGGAACGATAATCGATATCGCGCCTATTCCCGAAAGTTTGGAAGCGATTGGCTGGATAGGCGAGGAGGCCATTACCGATTCGCAACTGATGGTCGATTACTACCGCACCACCCAGGACGGGTGAATTGCGTTCGGTAAAGGCACCCGGATGATCGGCTACGGCAGCCGGATATATGCTAGCTACGACGATAATATTCAACTCAGCCAAGACATCAAACAGGATTTTCGACGTCCTTATACGCATCTCAGTAACGTGACGATCACTCATTCGTGGTGCGGTCCCGTCGATCGAACGTTCGATAGCCTTCCGGTGGTTGGTCACCTGAAGGGAGCGACGAACATAGAGTACGGCATTGGTTGGAGCGGCAATGGCGTGGGGCCGAGCCGTCTGGGCGGACGCATTCTCGCCAGCCTGGCGCTAGGGCTGGAGGTGAGTGAGGCCACTGCGGATTGGTCGGTCGTAAACCGAAACTGTTTCCACCCTGCCGGCGGATTGATGGTGCGCAATGCAGCGCAAGGAGGCGGCAGAAGCGGACAGTCGCAGCCTCGTTCGACTGGACCCTGCGGTCGCTGGCCTGGAGTCGGCGGGGCTGGAAGACAAGAATCGTTAGAATAAAGAAAGGGTCATGCTGCAACCGATTGTATTAGCGAGTACCGCCGATTTGGTCCTTCCTGTCGCTGGCCCGGTAAGTGACCATCGACAAACCTGTGATGAGCACCGACACCCATGCTGGAGAGGGGCCAGTCGGCCTGCAGGCCGGTATCTGGGAGTGATCGCCTAAGCGCTGGCTTTGCAAGGTGCTGGCGCGTGAGTTTAGTCATTTTATTGCCAGTCATTGCATTTTCATCCGGGCGGAGGCCAGCCATTGAACGTCACGTGGGTGACGCATTGTTGTTTCCTGTGAACTGTCACGGCGTCTGGGATATCCGCGAAACCGTGCGCAAGAGTTTCGTGATCATGCCCTAAATCTGGTGACTGCCGTTGCGAGTAGAGTTTGAGCAGTGACGATCTCCCCGGGGGGGATCCAGTGCAGCGCCCGTTATGGTTCCTGTAATTTAGCAGAATCGGTGTACCGGTGATGCCGATATCATCTAGCTTGAGTGTTTAAGATGAGTGCGTCTGTGCATAAAAGGATAAGTAGCAGTTAATTGGCGCGCAGAGTCAATGTAAATGACATCTATTGTCAATTCGAGATTCTCATGGTCTGTCATAGTGGTTATCAGCATATTTATCATCCTATTGCGTGCGTTATCTGGTCGAGGTGGTGGCAGCTGTGTTGCCGCGTTGCGAGCGTCGTTGCCGTTTCATGTTGCTTAAATATTTGATTGTTAGCACATGTCTTCCCGCGGAGAGGTAGGGTGGGTATCGAACTGGTAATTTAGTAAGATGGGGCGCAGAGCTATGCAGCATATTGATCTACAGGTTATTGAGCATGCGTTAGCTTGGTCTCTTGCGGGGGAGGTTGTGTGGCTGTGCACTGTCTTGGGTACTTTTGGCTCGTCACCGCGCGAACCCGGATCGATGTTAGTCGCGCGGCGAGATGGCGGGCATATTGGTTCCTTGTCGGGTGGTTGTGTCGAAGAGGATTTTATCGAGCGACTTCAAGCTGGTGAGTTTAATCATCCAACAACTATTCTGCGCTATGGTGACTCTTCAGGACCACAAGGTCCACGGATATCACTGCCATGTGGCGGCATCCTCAAAGTTTTGGTGGAGCGTTTTTCGGCTGTCCCTGAAAGTTGGTCTCAAATGGAGTGTTTACTTGCAACTTTGCGAGGGCAGCTCCGCGTGACTCGCCACGTTGATTTGCGCGACGGTAAAGTACACTTGAGTGAGGATGTTGGTTTGGGTCCTCGCGTGATTGAGGGGCCGGATGGTATGTCTCTGCAGATCCGATTCGGTCCATCTATTCGTCTTATAATTGCCGGTATCTCGCCTGTTTCTGTGGTCTGCGCAGACTTTGCGCGTACTCTAGGTTTTGAGGTTATAGTCTGTGATCCGCGAGAGGAGGCTCACATAGGTTTCAACGTGTCTGGCATTGAGGTTCGCAAACAACTGCCCTCACAATTCATTGCTGCCAACGGTTGTCATCAAGCCACAGCCGTCGTGGCATTAACCCACGACCCCCGTATTGACGACCTTGCCATTATCGAAGCGGTACGTACGCCAGCATTTTATATCGGTGTTATGGGATCTGTACGCACTTCAGCAGTCCGAGCTCAGCGACTGCGACGCTCTGGGGGGTTGAGTGAGGCGGATATCGCCCGCTTGCATATGCCTATTGGTTTGGCGCTGGGTAGCAAGACCCCTGCTGAAATTGCGTTGGCTGCGATGGCCGATATTATTCGCGTATACCGGGCACGGCCGCGCGATGAGCTCTGAGGCTTCCTATCGGATTGTAGATATACGAGGCAGGCGATTTCGCAGCCTCCAGCTAAGTTCGATCAGTGCCTGCAATTGCGCGCGCTTGCGTTCTGAAAACGGTGCTCTGCCGCTTGAAAAATTTTTGACAGCAGTGGAGTACCTTAAGCAGGTTCATGACCTACGTACCTTGCGTCTCGCTGGGGGTAAGCCTTCGATCAGTCCGCTGTTTGATCGCTTGGAAGTGGCACTCGGGTCTCTTGACTTTGAGGGCGTGTCACTGACCAATAATGATCAATTACTGTCTCGTAAGGTTGGCATGTTGCGCGACGCCGCAATTAAGCGCATCAACGTCTCGCTGGAGACCCTCAATCCACGAGACTTTCGTCGTATCGCCCGTGGAGGGGATTTGAGTGAGGTGCTCAGTGGCATCGAAAAGGCACTCGGCGCTGGACTGCAGTTAAAGATTAACATTGTCCCCATGCGTGGACATAACTACGAGCAAATTCTGCTTGACTTCTGCCTCGCCCTGGGAGCTGGGCTACGTTTTATCGAGCTAATACGGATGGGGCATCTAGCGAGCGATTGCGAGTCCTTTTCGCAGCAATTCATTGGTATGCAAAAGATCCTTGCTCTTGTATCGCAGAGGCATTTCTTCGCACCATTAGCAGGTACGACGGATGCCACTACGCAGCGTTCCGAGATCCCTGGTCGAGGTTGCTTTGGCATAATCGCAAATGAGAGCGCTCCGTTCTGCGTCAGTTGCACTTGCCTACGACTTACCTCAACAGGCTGGCTTTATAGATGCCTTTCGTTTAGTCGCAGCCGTTATTTTTGCAGCCTACTGGATCTACCCAAGAATGAGGCGTTGACGGCGATTAGAGAGTCATCTAAACGTGCCTTGGCGGATAAGCAGAGGCAGGAGCTTACTGGCGATGTTCTGTTGATGAAATTAATCGGTGGTTGATCGACATAGCGACAGAAGGAATCTTGCGGGACCGGTTTGTGGTGTAACTTACTCTAGTTTAAGTCTTTTCAACCGCTCGCGACAACACGCGCACTGCAAACGAGCGAAAGTTATAATGTGCATTGTTTCTATCAACGGCAACGTCGTATTCAATACAGCAGGCCCCGTCAGTTCTTAGCGATTAAAACGTATCTGAATCACAATGATTTGAATGACCAATTTTTACAGGCGTTTGCTATAGATAAACAGTTGATGGCGTCGGAACTTCTCGCTTCTGGTCTCCTTCACAAGTGGTTATTTCAAAGCTTTAGACTTGGATGGTTGGTGCTTCGATTGCGGTTCTATTGCTCTGTAGAGTCTATCGTAAGAATGGATTGCCTATTTATTTTAATGGGTTCATCTACATTGCTAGAGAGGTTACTCCTTGTTCTTCGGTGTCGACAAAAAAATTCCGTATCCGATAGGTAATGATTTGTAGAAGAAGTGATCGGCTAACATAAGCGATGGCTACCATAAAGGTGCGGGGGTGAAGGGTGATAAAGTTTAGATCAGTTCAGACTTTTTTTGTCGCTCAGTCGGGAGTGGCAATGGTGTTAATTATAGCAACCTTGTTAGGCTTAAGTTTTTTGTTTGGCAAAACCAATACCGAGGAGATTAAAAAGGCTACAAACATTTTGGCTGCGGACAAGGCTCAGGCGGAACTCACCAATCTTGCAAAATCCAAAGCGACCGAAATAAGCGCCAAACTTAAATCATCACTACAAGTGGCAAAAGATCTCGCCGTAACTAACTCTTTGCTAGGAAAGAAAAATCCCTCAGGCGATCCTCTTGCAACCTTATCTAGGGAGCATCTTTCCAACTTGATTAAAGAGATGCTGATTGCGAACTCGGACCTGTCAAGTGTCTACCTTGCTTGGGAACCTGGAGCATTTGACAATGAAGATGCGCTTTATTCAGGCGAAGTATCAAATGGTTACGATGGCTCAGGTAGATTTCTAACCACTTGGTACCGTGACGCCAAACAACAGGTGAAAATTATGGCCGCCCCCTCTGTTGATAGTCGCACCAAGACGGGGACTGGGGATCGGGAAGGTGAATATTATCTTTGCGCTAAAGAAAGAAAGTTGCCATGTGTTACTGATCCAGCTGTATATGACATGGGGTCAGGTAAAAAAGAATTACTTTCCTCTTTTACGGTTCCGATTATCATAGATAATGCTTTCTTTGGTGTGGCGGGAGTCGACGTACCGTTATCGTTTATTCAGCGTCTGTTGGTTGAAAGCAATAGTGCTCTTTATAAGGGCGTAGGAACCATGACCTTGCTGTCAGCAAACAATCGTATTGTGGCAAGCACAGCTAATGAGGAAGAAATGGGGAAGCTCGCCTCTAATATTCTTTCTCCAGATGATATCTCTTTATTACAAACTGCTAAAAACCAATTTGTACGTTACGAGGTTGATGAAAAAGCTGGGGTTGTCAAGTTGTCTATGCCCTTAGAGGTCACTGATTCGGGATTATCTTGGACGTTATTTGTGAAAATTCCGCTTGAAGTTGTCATGAAGCAGGCGTGGGATTTGCAGCAGGAACTGGTGAGTAATAGCGTGCGGGATCTTCGAGCAATGGCGTCGATTAGTACATTTGTCGCAGTGGCAGGCGTTTGCCTGTTGTGGTTCATCAGCTTAGGAGTTGGGCGCCCGCTTAAGCAAGCAGCAAATCGACTTTCAGATATCGCTGATGGTGAGGGGGACCTGACACGCTCTCTGAACATTGATCGTCGTGATGAACTAGGTGCAATCGGTGCTGGATTCAATAATTTCTTAGTCAAGCTTAGGCTTTTGATAGGTCAAGTTGCTTCGCTTACTGCGGATATCGCTGATACTGCGAACACTATGCGCGCAAACTCTGACGTAACTGTGACCAAAGTAGAAAAGCAACTGGAAGCAGTCGAGCTTATCGCGGCGGCGGCCCAGGAAATGGCTGCTACTGCTCACGAAGTATCTCAAAGTGCAGGTAGGGCCGCCGATGCAGCAAACAATGCTGACCAATCTGTAAGGTCAGGTCAGGCTGTTGTGTTAGCAAGCGCTCTAGCTACGCAAAAGCTTCAAGAGGATCTGGTTCATGCTTCTGACATGGTCCAAGCACTGGCTGCGGGAAGTTCTGAGATCAACAAAATACTCCACAGTATTCAGACTATAGCAGGGCAAACAAACTTGTTGGCGTTAAATGCTGCAATCGAAGCAGCTCGGGCCGGAGAGCAAGGTCGGGGTTTTGCTGTCGTTGCGGACGAAGTTAGAAGTCTTGCAATGAAGACTCAAAGTTCTACGTTGGAAATCAACGCTATGGTTGAGAAGCTAAATATAGGTATTCGAGAGGTTGTAGTGGCTATGGAGCATAGCGGTAGTCGAATGAATGAGAGCATTCGCCACTCCGACGATACGACTACGGCGTTAAGTAGTATAGCGGTTGCTGTATCGCTTATTAATGATATGAATTTACAAATCGCTAGTGCGGCTGAAGAACAAAGTATGGTCGCTGAAGATATTAGCAGGAACATTGAGAGTATTAATAGTGCTGCTGCAGAGGTGGCGCGAGAGGCGCAGAACAGTGCCTCTGTGAGTGCGGGGCTTACCAAGCTGAGTACTCAGCAAAGGCTATTAATAAAGCAGTTTAAATATTAAGTGGCGTTGGGCAGTAACGATGGTGGTGTGTTGCCGATTTATCTATTCGATACGAGATCGAAGCCCTAAGGGCGTGCAAACGAAACCGCCAGTCGAAACTGGGAGGGTGATAGGTGCATTAGACGTTCTTCAAAATCTTGCAGGTATAAGTGGGTGGCCAGCACCCCCTAGGTGATTATTTGCTACATCCGGGACCGTCGTGTGACCGGCGTCACTGCGATTACTCTTCTTGTCGCTGATCAAGAGCGTGTCACGTCGGTTGCCTTCATAGCTTCGCCAGAGGCGCTCGACGCGAGGCCTAGCAAGGTGGGTTTGAAGTCGCGCTACCGCTCCATCTTTCGGTCAAGGCTGCGCCCGGATCGGCGCGCTGGTCATGCCGTGAGGTAAGGCGGTGAGCGCACCGATGACTACATCAGTTTTGAGTTGACAACTATATGTACAGCCATATAATTGTTTTTGTATCGTCTGGAGCCCAAGGTGTCGGCGCCCTTAAGTGCCCACGCCTAAGCGCATAACAAGGCATTCGCCCAAAAAATGAGGAAGCACAATGAGCATGAAACAGCGCGTAATTATCGTAGGAGGGGGGCCGGTAGGGCTGCTGACTGCCTTGGGCCTAGCAAAGGCGGGGACAAATGTGGTGGTGCTGGAAGCTGAGAGCCAACCCAGCGATAGTCCGCGCGCGCTCGTTTATCATTTTCCGGTACTGCCACACCTGAAGCGGTTGGGCGTGCTTGATGACTGCGTCGCGGCTGGTTTAATGAGGCAGAATTTTGCATGGCGCGTTCACTCTACCAGTGAAATGATCTTCTGGGACCTCAGTTGTCTTGAGGGCGATGTTGAATTGCCTTACGCGCTGCATTTGGGTCAGGACAAGCTTTCCAGGATACTAATCGAGCATCTCAAAGCCTTGCCGAATGTTGAAGTGCGATACTCATCGCCAGTCGTTGATTGCGAAGTGGGCCCGCGGTCTGTTCGGGTAGTTCTTGGGGGCGAGTCGCCGGGCGTGATTGTCGAAGGGGATTGGTTAATCGGAGCTGATGGCGCTAATAGCTTCGTGCGTCGAGAGGTTTTGAATCAAAATTTCTTTGGCATAACTTGGCCGCAACGATATGTAGCTACAAATACCAGGTTCGACTTTGACAAGCTTGGTTTTGGAAAAACTACTATGCAAGTGGACGACGTGTATGGATCTGTAATATGCAATATCGATGCTGATTCTCTATGGCGGGTCACTTTCATGGAAGATCCGAACTTGCCTATGGAAGGCATTCGTGGGCGCATCGATCAAGTGTTTAAAGAGTTGTTGCCGACGAACGATCCATACGAAGTAGTCGCCTTCTCACCATATAGAATGCACCAGCGCGTTACGGATAGAATGCGCAATGGTCGTGTGATCCTTATAGGTGATGCTGCACACGTAACCAACCCAACTGGAGGGCTTGGTTTGACGGGGGGCATGTTCGACGCCTTTGCACTAACATCGGTGTTGAATCAGGTCATACACGACGGTCGTAGTGAAGACATTCTCGACGTGTTCGAAGCCGACCGCCGACGGAAATTTATTGAACTGGTATCACCTAGAGCAAGCGACAATTTGCGTAATTTATATCATCAGAAGCCTGGTGAAGGAAAAAATGACTGGGTAAACAACACTAGAAGCATTTCAAAGGATATAGATAGGATGCGCGATGCTTTACGTTTTCCAGAGACTATGGAAACCTTTCTGTAGACGGCTGATTAGTTGGTGGGATTCTGATTGCTATAGTTCAATAATAAAATTTTGCGAGCCTGTCATCTGTTGATGAAGCAAGGTTTTCAATGGTTGTTTAGTGGTCTGTTTTATTAATTGTTCTATACGTTATTGGGTCCCGCCCAACAGGCGTGAGTAAGTGTCACTCTGGTATCCGGTCGGCACGGACAACGTCTTCTTGCTCAGTGGTGGTGGCAATATGTACTACAAACTTACCGATTTTGGCGGAAAGTTTCTGACTAGTCCTCCGCACTTTAGTGCGGGTAAAAGCTATCCAGGTGTAAGCGCCTATGTTCAATGGTTTATGCCTGCTAATCCCCTGCCAGTATCGGTGACATTTATACATGGTGGTGGAGGGCAGGGTTCAGAGTTTTTAACTACTCCAGATGGGCGTCCAGGATGGGTTCATAATTTCCTGCAAGCAGGTTTTCCAGTATTTATATTAGATAGGCCTGGTCATGGACGAAATAGTTGGAACAGTGAGATTTTAGGGGCTCACGTACCGCATCCAGACTATGAAACGCTTTATCCAAGGTTCGTAGAGCCCAAAATCAAGAATCTCTGGCCGGAGTCGAGGCATCATGATCAGTGGCCGGATCATGAGCCAATCGCTGGAGACAGATTCATGGCAAGCCAAGGAGTAATGGCAACAACGCTGGCCGCAGCTCAAAAGCATGTAGAAGCGATTGCACCTCAGTTGTTTGAAGTAACTGGAGACACGATTTTAGTCTCGCACTCGGCAGGTGGGCCATGTGGCTGGGCATTGGCAGCAATAGGGGGGGCGAGGGTAAAAGCTGTAGTCGCGGTCGAGCCGTTAGGCTATCCGGGCCTTCAACACTCACTAGGAGATTTTGAAAATGGTTTATGTGCAGTTGAATTCTCTGGCTCGCATGATCCTTATGAGCGTCCAGTCGCATTGGTGACCGGGCATGCTAGTTGGATGCGAGAAGCAAATTTGAAAGCCGCAAAGTATTTACAAGACCAAAATTACGACGTCACTCATTTTCTCCTTGAGGATTACGGGGTTTTAGGTAATGGGCATATGATGATGTCTGAGAAAAATAGTAGCGATATCGCAGCAATTATAATTGATTGGGTCAATGAGTCGGTTTTTTGAGTTATATAACTGCGTGGTATATGTGAGTGCTGGTAGGGCCACACTCATAAGACCTTTATGTTCGTGGTCAAGGTGATTCTATCCATGCATAGGATGGATTATCTAGGAGGGCTGCGGCGGGCGGTAGTCTGGTACAAATGGCTTTGGAAGGTAAATAAATAATTCAAATCTTGGTTTATGCGCGGTACTGAATATTAACTTCGTCTAAAGGTGGAAGCTATGAAGGTTGTACGCGTTGGTCAAATTGTCCCAAGCTCTAATATCACTATGGAAACGGAGATCCCGGCGCTGCTTAAGGCGCGGGAGCTGGTAGCTCCTGAGCGATTCACTTTCCATTCATCTCGTATGCGTATGAAACATGTAACGAAGGAGGAACTAGCTCGAATGGATGGCGACAGTGATCGTTGTGCACTCGAACTATCAGACGCTCGCGTCGACGTGATGGGATACGCTTGCCTGGTCGCGATTATGTCCATGGGGCATGGTTATCACCGAGTATCGGCGGAGCGCTTACGAAATGTGACCGAGAATAATGATGCAGCAACACCAATTATTACCTCGGCGGGGGCGCTTATAGATGGCATCCGTGCTCTTGGTGCGAAGCGCGTGGCTGTGGTTACTCCTTACATGAAACCGTTAACAGAATTGGTAGTTGATTACATTCGACATGAAGGTATCGAAGTAGGTGACTATCGAGCACTAGAAATCTCGGATAATCTTGCGGTTGCGGCCCATGATCCAATGAATTTGCCTGGAATAATTGCGAGCATGCGCACGGACGACGTTGATGCAATTGTTATTTCTGCATGTGTCCAGATGCCATCATTAAATGCCATCACAATGGTTGAGGCGCAAACCAGAAAGCCAGTTATTTCAGCCGCAGTTGCTACTACTTGGGCGATGTTAACTGCATTAGATCTCCCTACACGAGTTCCTGGTGGTGGAACTCTTCTTTCAGGTGCCTACTAATGAAAGGGTACAACGTTTATGCAAATGGCATTCGTCAGCACATCATTCATTTTCCGGGAACGGGTTCACCGCTGCTGTTAATCCCAGGTATCACCTCTCCTGCAGTAACATGGGGGTTTGTGGCCGAGCGTCTTGCCAAATATTTTGATGTCCACGTGGTAGACGTTCGAGGCAGAGGTTTGAGTGAATCGGGTGATTTAGATTACTCATTGGACGCAATGGCTGATGATTTAGTTGCGTTAGCCCAGCGGATGGAAGGAGTGGTAGTTTTAGGACATTCAATGGGTGCGCGAATTGCCATTCGAGCAGCTAGGAAAGATTCTCAGGTGTTTTCTCGATTGATCTTAGTTGATCCACCTGTTTCTGGCCCAGGTAGACGTCCTTATCCTGCAAAGTGGTCATGGTATGCGGAGTCCATTCGTTTAGCACAAAGAGGCTGTACGGCGATGGAAATGCGGTCTTACTGCCCGACTTGGACGGACGAACAGATCGAGCTCCGGGCTGAGTGGCTACATACCTGCCAGTACACAGCGGTCAAAACCGCATTCGATGGCTTCCACACAGATGATATTCATACCGACTTGGCGCAATTGACGCTTCCTATTCAACTCGTTGTAGCTGGTGGAGCAGAAGTTATTCAGCCTGATGATATCGCGGAGATTATTAGTTTAGCTCCTCAAACTACGACGTATGTTGTTGAAGAAGCTGGGCACATGATTCCGTGGGATAATTTAGAAGGCTTCATAACTGCAGTCAGCAATCGATAGAGAGGCGCGATATGGACCATGTGAGTTTTACCGAGATATGCCTACGTCAGTTGAAAATGTCAGGTGTACATGAAGGGGAGCGACTGATCGTTCTAACCCAGGGGCATGAACGTCTAGCGTACGCCGACGCATTTATGGCCGCAGGCCAGCGACTTGGAGCCGAGATGTATCATATGAGGCTACCTTCGCCATTGCCTTCTAATGGCTGGGCTGTCGGGGTTACGGGACTTGCCGATTTACCCGGTGCTGTGGAGGCGCTTAAGAACTGCGACATGTTGATTGACTGCGTATTCCTTTTGTTTTCTGCTGAACAGTTTGAAATCCAAGCGGCAGGTACGCGTATTTTAACTGCGGTGGAACCTCCTGAGCTTCTGGCCCGTATGCTGCCATTTCCAGAGCTGCGAGAGAAAGTTTCTATTGCAGCGGAGTTAGTTGAAAACGCTAAGGATATGCGGATCACATCCCCGCATGGGACAGATATTACATACAAGCTGAATACCTATCCTACTATAGCAGAGTACGCTTGTACAGATACACCAGGTCGTTGGGATCATTGGCCTTCGGGGTTTGTATTCACTGGCGGTGACGATGACGGTGTGGATGGAACCATAGTTGTCGCCCCAGGTGATGTTCTTTTACCGCAAAATCTCATGGTTAGGGAGCCAATAACTTACACTATAGAAAAAGGTTGGATAGTCGATATTCGCGGCGGTCTTGAAGCTCAGATCGTTAATTCCTATATGGACTCATTTAATGATCCCCGTGGTAAAGGAATGAGTCATGTAGGCTGGGGAATGAATCCACATGCTAAATGGCACAACTTTGTTCCGGGGCAATTTACAGGTGGAATGGGAATGGAGCTCAGAAGTTTTTACGGCAATGTAATGTTTTCAACCGGTCCAAACAATGAGCTTGGCGGATCGAATGATACCGCCTGTCATCTTGATATTCCAATGCGTAACTGTTCATTGTTCCTTGATGATACGCCAGTGGTCATTGATGGCGACATTGTTGTTAAAGAAATTCAGCTAGTGCAAAGGTAGACGTGCTGCTAAATTGTGCGGACGCAAGGAGTATTATATGTCACAAAAAGAAGTATATGACGCTGCAGGTTTCGGTAATCCGGTGTCTAGAGGCGTGCACCCAGCTATCATTGTTGTTGATTTTTCGTATGGATTTACTGATCTTCAATATCCAACTGCCTCTGATGCCTCACTCCAGATGTCCCGCACAAAAGAAATTTGTGACTTGGCAAGGGCATTAGAATTTCCGGTGATATTTACCACAATCGCATATCATCCAGGGGAGATTCCGATGCTTCCGTGGTTGGAGAAATCTTCTGGTATGGCTGCATTGCTCTATGGGTCCCGATTAGTTGAAATAGATATGGCAACAGGTATTCAGCCAAACGATGTAGTTGTTGTAAAAAAAGGAGCCTCGTCTTTTTTTGGGTCGACGTTATCCAGCCTGCTGGCAGGGACAAATACTGATACAGTTGTGGTGACAGGTGCAACGACCTCGGGTTGCGTCCGCGCTACTGTTGTAGACGCTGTACAATCCGGGTTCAAAGTGCTTGTGCCAGCGGACTGCTGTGCGGATCGTGCGAAAGGGCCACATGAAGCGAGTCTGTACGACATACAGCAAAAGTATGGTGATGTAACCGATTCCGACGACATTTTAAAATGGCTGCGATCGGTTGCGGGCTAGTCGATTTATTAATTGTAGTCCTTAATTTGGTGCGTCTCGGCACATATAATGGGCGCCGAACGCACATTTCTACTTTTTAAGTACGCATGTAATTTCAGATGCTTCGCTGAGTCAATTATTTAAGTCATAGTGTTATCGCGATTTCTGTTTTATTTGTCTCGATGACGCAGTTTTTGATTCTGTATTCGGTTGAGAATTTTGGTGATCTGTCCGTGAGTTAATTGAATTTTAGGTTTGGTGTGTGATGGATAGAGTACTTTGCAAATAAGTGTGGCAAGTAAGGCTTATATGCGTGTTCGGGGGGTATTTAATCTCATCGCTTTCAGGGCTGATCCATAATTAGACGATCCTAATTTCTTGTCGCGGGTTCATTGAGCAGCCGACTCCCTAGTCTTCTATATCGTTGGAAGCTAACACATTGAAGAGCTTCCATTTCTTCTGTAATGCCGTTCTGGTGGCAAGTTTGGGCGAGCCGCAACTGTGATGGAAATAGCAATGATCTGGACCTGGTTTCATAAGCTCGGCTCACCCAAGTGGTTCTACGGCATCAGCGGCAGACTGTTGCCCTGGCTGAGCGTCGCGGCCCTGTTGCTGATCGGCATCGGCCTGGTCTGGGGCCTGGCTTTCGCGCCGCCGGACTATCAGCAGGGCAACAGTTTTCGCATCATCTATATCCATGTCCCCGCGGCGATGCTGGCCCAGTCGGTCTACGTGATGCTGGCGATCTGCGGTGTGGTCGGCCTGGTGTGGAAGATGAAACTGGCCGATATCGCCCTGCAATGCGCAGCGCCCATCGGTGCCTGGATGACCGCCGTGGCGCTGGTCACCGGGGCGATTTGGGGCAAGCCGACCTGGGGTTCGTGGTGGGTCTGGGACGCACGACTGACGTCGATGCTGATCCTGCTGTTCCTGTACTTCGGTCTTATTGCGTTGGGCAACGCCATCAGCAATCGTGACAGCGCCGCCAAGGCCTGCGCGGTATTGGCGATTGTCGGCGTGATCAACATCCCGATCATCAAGTATTCGGTGCAATGGTGGAACACCCTGCACCAGGGCGCGACCTTCACCCTCACCGAAAAACCGGCGATGCCGGTCGAGATGTGGCTGCCGCTGCTACTGACCGTGTTGGGTTTCTACTGCTTCTTCGGCGCAGTGCTGCTGCTGCGCATGCGCCTCGAAGTGCTCAAGCGCGAAGCCCGGGCCAGCTGGGTGAAAGCCGAAGTACAGAACAGCCTGGAGGCCGCTCGATGAGTTTCGCGTCATTCGGCGACTTCCTCGCCATGGGCCATCACGGCCTGTATGTCTGGTCAGCCTATGGCATCTGCCTGGCGGTGCTGGCCCTCAACGTGGCGGCGCCGATCCTGGCTCGCAAGCGGTATCTGCAACAAGAGGCGCGTCGTCTGCGCCGGGAGAACGGTCAGTGAATCCGCTGCGCAAAAAACGTCTTGTCATCATCCTGGCGATCCTGGTCGGCGTCGGCGCGGCGGTCGGCCTCGCCCTCAGCGCCTTGCAACAGAACATCAACCTGTTCTACACCCCGACCCAGATCGCCAATGGCGAAGCACCCATGGACACGCGCATCCGTGCCGGCGGCATGGTGGAGCAGGGTTCGCTGGTGCGTTCCGGCGATTCGCTGGATGTGAAGTTCAACGTCACCGACTTCAACAAGACCGTGACCATCACCTATCGCGGCATCCTCCCCGACCTGTTCCGCGAAGGGCAGGGCATTGTCGCCCTGGGCAAGCTCAACGCCGATGGCGTGGTGGTGGCCGACGAGGTGCTGGCCAAGCACGATGAGAAATACATGCCGCCGGAAGTGACCAAGGCCCTGAAAGACAGCGGCCAGTCGGCGCCCGCTCCCGCTCCCGTGAAGGAGGGTTGATCGATGAATGCCGGTCTGTTTATTCCTGAGCTGGGCCATCTGGCGATGATCCTGGCGCTGTGTTTTTCCCTGGTCCAGGCCGTTGTGCCGTTGCTCGGTGCCTGGCGTGGCGACCGCTTGTGGATGAGCCTCGCCCAGCCTGCGGCATGGGGGCAGTTTGCATTCATGCTGTTCGCGTTCGGTTGCCTGACCTATGCGTTCATGGCCGACGACTTTTCCGTGGCCTATGTTGCCAGCAACTCCAACAGCGCCTTGCCCTGGTACTACAAGTTCAGCGCGGTGTGGGGCGCGCACGAAGGTTCGTTGCTGCTCTGGGCGTTGATTCTTGCCGGCTGGACCTTCGCGGTATCGGTGTTCTCCCGACAGTTGCCGCAAGTGATGCTGGCCCGGGTGCTGGCGGTGATGGGCATGATCAGCATCGGTTTCCTGCTGTTCCTGATCCTCACGTCAAACCCGTTCGAGCGCATCCTGCCGCAAGTGCCGATGGACGGCCGCGACCTCAACCCGCTGCTCCAGGACATCGGCCTGATCGTCCATCCGCCGATGCTCTACATGGGCTACGTCGGCTTTTCCGTGGCCTTCGCGTTCGCCATCGCCGCGTTGCTCGGTGGTCGCCTCGACGCCGCGTGGGCGCGCTGGTCGCGGCCATGGACCATTGTCGCCTGGGCCTTCCTCGGCATCGGCATCACCCTCGGGTCGTGGTGGGCCTATTACGAACTCGGCTGGGGTGGCTGGTGGTTCTGGGACCCGGTGGAGAACGCCTCCTTCATGCCATGGCTGGTCGGCACCGCGTTGATCCACTCCCTGGCCGTCACCGAAAAACGTGGGGTGTTCAAGAGCTGGACCGTGCTGCTGGCGATCGCGGCGTTCTCGCTGAGCCTGCTCGGGACCTTCCTGGTGCGCTCCGGCGTGCTCACCTCGGTGCATGCCTTCGCCTCGGATCCCGAGCGTGGCGTGTTCATCCTGATATTCCTGCTGTTCGTGGTCGGCGGCTCGCTGACGCTGTTCGCCCTGCGTGCACCCGTGGTGAAAAGTCAGGTCGGCTTCAACCTCTGGTCCCGGGAAACCCTTCTGCTGGGCAATAACCTGGTGCTGGTGGTGGCGGCGTCGATGATTCTCCTCGGGACGCTGTATCCACTGGTGCTTGATGCGTTGTCCGGCGCCAAGCTGTCGGTCGGCCCGCCATATTTCAACGCACTGTTCATTCCGCTGATGGCGATTCTGATGGTGGTGATGGCGATCGGTGTGCTGGTGCGCTGGAAGGACACGCCGGTCAAATGGCTGCTGGGCATGCTCACGCCGGTGCTGCTTGGCACCGCCGCCCTGGCCGTGGTGGCGGGCATCGCTTATGGCGATTTCAATTGGGCGGTGCTGGCGACGTTCGTGCTGGCGGCGTGGGTGTTGCTGGCGGGCGTGCGGGACATCTTCGACAAGACTCGCCATAAAGGTCTGGTCAAAGGCCTGCCGACCCTGACCCGCAGTTACTGGGGCATGCAGCTCGCCCACCTGGGGATCGCCGTCTGCGCCCTCGGTGTGGTGCTGTCCAGCCAGAACAGCGCCGAGCGCGACCTGCGCCTGGCGCCCGGCGAGTCTATGGACCTGGGCGGCTACCAATTCTTTTTCGAGGGCGCTAGGCATTTCGAAGGTCCGAACTTCACGTCCGACAAAGGCACCGTGCGGGTCATTCGCGACGGCCGGGAGATCACCGTGCTGCACCCGGAAAAACGCCTCTACACCGTACAGAACTCGGTGATGACCGAACCCGGGATCGACGCCGGTTTCACCCGCGACCTCTACGTGGCGCTGGGCGAACCCCTCGGTGATGGCGCCTGGGCGGTACGCGTCCACGTCAAGCCGTTCGTACGCTGGATCTGGTTCGGTGGCTTGCTCACCGGCCTGGGCGGCGTCCTCGCGGCGCTGGATCGGCGTTATCGGGTCAAAGTGAAAACCCGGGTGCGCGAAGCCCTGGGCGTGACGGGAGCCACTGCATGAAACGTTGGTTGATGGTGTTACCGCTGGCGCTGTTTTTGGTGATGGCAGTGTTCTTGTACCGCGGGCTTTACCTGAACCCGTCCGAATTGCCCTCGGCGATGATCGGCAAACCGTTCCCGGAATTCTCCCTGCCCTCGGTGCAAGGTGACAAGACCCTGACCCGCGCCGACCTGCTGGGCAAGCCGGCGCTGGTCAATGTGTGGGGCACCTGGTGCATCTCTTGCCGGGTCGAGCACCCGGTGCTGAACAAGCTGGCGCAGAACGGCGTGGTGATCTACGGCGTCAATTACAAGGACGTCAACGCCGACGCGCTGAAATGGCTCGCCGAGTTCCATAACCCTTACCAGTTGGATATTCGCGACGAGGAGGGCTCCCTGGGCCTGAACCTGGGGGTCTATGGGGCGCCGGAAACCTTCTTCATCGATGCCAAGGGCATCATCCGCGACAAGTTTGTCGGGGTGATCGACGAACAGGTCTGGCGCGAGAAGCTGGCCGCCAAATACCAGGCACTGGTTGACGAGGCCAAGCCATGAGGCGCTGGCTGGCAGCCGCCATGCTCGGATTGAGCCTGGTGGGAGTGGCCCATGCCGCCATCGACACGTACGAATTCGCCAACGAGGGCGAGCGCGAGCGGTTTCGCGAGCTGACCAAGGAACTGCGCTGCCCCAAGTGCCAGAACCAGGACATCGCCGACTCCAACGCACCGATTGCCGCTGACCTGCGCAAGGAAATCTTCCGCATGCTCGGCGAGGGCAAGGACAACCAGCAGATCATCGACTTCATGGTGGACCGCTACGGTGAGTTCGTGCGCTACAACCCCGCCTTGTCCTCCAAGACCGCGCTGCTCTGGTTCGGCCCCGCCGGGCTGTTGCTCGGTGGCTTCGTGGTCATCGCCGTGATCGTGCGTCGTCGTCGGGTGCAACGTACGGCTGCTCCGGACACGCTTTCCGTCGAAGAGCGCCAGCGCCTCGACCAACTGTTGGATACAACCAAGCATGATTGATTTCTGGCTCGCCGCAGGTCTGCTGCTCCTGATTGCCCTGAGTTTTCTGTTGATTCCTGTGTTGCGTGGTCGCCGTGCCCAGCGCGAAGAGGACCGTACCGCGCTCAACGTGGCGCTGTACCAGGAGCGCGTCGCTCAACTGCAGGCCGAGCGGGAGGAGGGCGTGCTCAACGCCGCGCAGTTGGACACCGGCCGCGCCGAAGCCGCCCGTGAGCTGCTGGCCGACACCGAGGGCGCCGAGGCGCCGCGCGAGTCGCGCCTGGGCAAGCCCTTGCCGTTGCTCGCCGCCGTGCTGGTGCCGTTGCTGGGCTTGGGGCTGTACCTGCATTTCGGTGCCAGCGACAAGGTCGAACTGACCCGTGAGTTCGCCCAGGCGCCGCAGTCGATGGAAGAAATGACCCAACGCCTGGAGCGGGCGGTGGCGGCGCAACCGGACAACGCCGAGGGCCTGTATTTCCTTGGCCGTACGTACATGGCCCAGGACCGGCCCGCGGATGCAGCGAAGATCTTCCAGCGCACCGTGGCGGTGGCGGGCCGCCAACCCGAACTGCTGGGCCAGTGGGCCCAGGCGCAGTACTTCGCCGATGGCAAGAAATGGTCGGACCAGGTCCAGGCCCTGACCGACGAAGCGCTGAAGCTCGATCCCAAGGAGGTCACCAGCCTCGGCCTGCTGGGCATCGCCGCGTTCGAAGGCGAACGCTACCAGGACGCGATTGATTACTGGAGCCGCCTGTTGGTGGAGCTGCCGGAGGGTGACAAGTCCCGCGAGGCGTTGCAGGGCGGTATCGCCCGCGCCACCGAGAAGCTCCAGGCTGCTGGCGGCCAGGTTGCGCCGGTGCAGGCCCAGGCACCCGCCGCCAAGACGGCCGCCGTGCTCAAGGTGCGTGTCGAGCTGGCGCCGGCGCTCAAGGCCAAGGTGCAGCCAGGCGACAGCGTGTTCATTTTCGCCCGCGCCGCGTCCGGCCCGCCGGCCCCGCTGGCGGCCAAGCGCCTGACCGTCGCCGACCTGCCGGTGACCGTAGAGCTGGGGGATGCGGACGCGATGATGCCGCAACTGAAACTGTCGAACTTCCCTGAAGTCCAACTGGTGGCGCGGATCTCCCGTGCCGGTCAACCCACCGCCGGTGAATGGATCGGCCGCAGCCAACCCCTGGCGAGCAGCACCACCGCGCCGCAGCACCTGACCATCGACAGCCCGGACCAATAACAGGAATTCGCACAATGACCGCCATCGCTCGTATCACTTTGCTCACGCTCGTCCTGGGCCTGAGCGCTTATGCGGTCCAGCGCTACCCTCGCCGTCATTCTTTCAACTTATGATCGTCAGGGGGGGGCGCCAATCATAGCCGGTTAGTCTCGATACATAGCACGTTCGTCGGGATTCACGCTTGGGTGGCTGGAGGTTGAGCATCTTGGTCGCATATGGGCTCGTCGTCCAGATTGTTATTTCGACTGCGCACTAAGCCTCCAAAGAGGAGACCTATCTCGAACAGGAGCCACATCGGTACCGCCAGCAGGGTCTGGGAGAAAATGTCCGGCGGAGTCAGGATCATGCCGACCACGAAGCAACCGATGATCACGTAGGGGCGGATCCTCTTTAGGTAGGCCACGTCGACCACGCCGATCCACACCAGCAACACCACGGCCACGGGGATTTCGAACGCCACGCCGAAGGCGAAGAACAGCGTCATGACGAAATCCAGGTAGCTGCTGATGTCGGTCATCATCTCCACGCCCGCCGGGGTGGCGGCGGCGAAGAACTTGAAGATCAGCGGGAACACCAGGTAATAGGCGAAGGCCATGCCGGTGTAGAACAGCAGGATGCTGGACACCAACAGCGGCACGGCGATGCGCTTTTCATGCTTGTACAGGCCCGGTGCGATGAAGCCCCAGATCTGGTGCAGGATCACCGGGATCGCCAGGAACAGCGAGACCGTCATCGTCAGCTTCAATGGTGTCAGGAACGGCGACGACACGTCGGTGGCGATCATTGTCGCGCCTACCGGCAGGTACTGGCGCAGTGGTGTGGAGACGAATGTGTAGATCTGCTGGGTGAAGGAAAACAACCCGGCGAAAATGGTGAAGACCGCTGCCACGCAGACCAGCAGTCGTGAGCGCAGCTCGGTGAGGTGCGATACCAGCGGCATTGGTTGGTCGTTCTCTGGGGTTTCGCTCATGAGGCTCGCGGTAGCAAATTAGGGAGATTTGAATTGTTAGGCGCTGGAGTCGCTGGAGGCGGCGTATCGACCGCAGATGCAGATTCATCCACCGCAGGCGTCTGAGGCACGATCTTTTGATCGGTAACGTGCGCCACCAAGGTCAGTTCCTGGTTGGTTGGTGCGAAGATTTTTCGCGCCTCATCCTCTAGGGAAATAATGCGTCCGCTGTGTAGCCGCCGACGAATTTCGTCAGCGCCGATTTCACGTGCAAGTTCCTCTTTGATGGCATTAAAGCTGCGTTTGAGGCGGCCTACCCACATACCGGCCGCACGTGCAGCACCTGGCAAGCGCTCGGGGCCCAGCACTAACAGGGAGACTAGGGCAACGAGCAACAATTCAGTGAAGCTGATCCCAAACATTAGTCAGTGCTCACGCGTTGTTACGAGTTGGCTCTTCAACTCTTTGCGCCTGCACGTCTAAGGTGCTTGGCCCATTCACAGGCTGGGTGGTCTTCGGTGATATCGATTCGGTCGGTTGCTCCGCAGACATGTTGGGGGCGGATGGTGGTTCATCATCGTTCATGGCTTTGCGAAAGCCTTTAATCGATTCGCCGACATCGGTGCCGAGGTTTTTCAATTTCTTGGTGCCAAACACCAGCACCACAACGACTAATATAACAATCCAATGTTTCCAGTCAAAAATACCCATATGCCTGTTCTCTTTAAGTTGAATTAGCTAAATTTTTAATTGTATTAAAACAGATCCAATAGTTCTGCGATCGGCTATCTGAGCTATTACATCGTCATCACTATGACTTGGCCTTTCAAACTCCAATTATTTCTGAGTATTCTCCCCGTAAGCTGACGGCTCGAGGCGAACCGCCATTCCTTACGAACTGCCAGTGTCTCATTTTTGATACCATATAAACTATAAGGCTCAACCTTGAGATACTTTAAATTCAAAAAAATTCAAATGGGTAGGAGATAATCAGTCGAGTTCGAGTGATCCTACCGCCTGTACTGATGTCGCCTGAGTGCCAAGATTGTATTAATTTAGTCGTCAATGCCTTAGCCGGACCGCTCGGGATGATATACTGAGCAATCAAATCGGTCTCCCGCTCTTCTTCAGACTTCCCATAAAGTCCAAAATAAGCTGAGTCTGCGTTAACTTTACTGCCGTCGATGTCCGTCCCACGAATATGCTTGGCTGTTAAAGTCGAACCCGGTACTCCAAACGATTGCATGTCCAGCTCATAGCGAAGCTGAACTGACTGCTCATTTGGTGCATTAAAGTCTGACAATTCAGCGGCGTTTGCTAGGTATAGACCGTCGCTAAAAACACCTGCTGCCACTCCGGGACTGACGCTTCCTATCGCTGCGTAATCGTGGGGCTGGTCACCATCATTGCGCTGAAACGCCAGTGCGAATGTGTGAGGACCCGTTGCAAGTGCTGCTGAAATTGACGCTGCTGTGACATTAATATCACCTGCCTTTGCTTCTCCCGAGTTGAGGCTGCGGTATAAGTTAAAGTCAAGCGTTAATGATTGTGATTCGGATAATGCGATAGCTTGGTTGATATTGGTATAATACTGATCCATGAGGTTCTCATACCGAGAGCCATAAAACGATATAGATGTCTGATCACTGAGCGCGTACGTACCACCAATATATCCCACCTGTGGGGTGCTGACCCTTGCGAAAGCCAGTCCGAGATCGCCGCTTCGATTGGTAGAAAGGTAACTTGTACCTGAGGTGAAAAGTCCAGCGGATAGGACGATATCCTTTAGCTCTCCGCTATCGAGCATCCAGCCAGTTGCGGTCTGGTTCAGTAACTTAGAGCTGCCGGTAGCGAACACAGGAACTTTTGGTTGTAAGTCACCGTATCTTAGTGTGGTATTGGACAGTTGAACCTTGATGCTGCCCCCCGCTTTACTATAGCTATCCGCCGGCTGACCGTTGTCGCGAACAGGGAGCGTCACAGAGCCTGTCCGTTTGCCGCTTCCGTCGAGCTTTATGGCTCCATAGGCGAAAGCATCGATGCCGAAGCCCACCACACCCTGGGTAAATCCAGAGTTGAAATCAAGCATTTCACCCTGTGTCCAATCACGCTGTGTACCCAAATCGCCAGTCTGATGCCAATAGTGATTGCGGGAAAGGAGGTTGAGATGACTGTCTTCTAAAAATCCAGCAGACTCCGATTGGGAGTTTGCATAACAAATGCCTGTAGGCATTAGTACTAGTACGGCCCCTGCAGCTAAACCTTTATGGTAGATTTTGTTATTCATTAGCTGATCTCGAGAGGAGAGTTTAGTTGGGTGTAGCGTAAAATTCGCTTGCTGGTTATATTTATTTAAATAAAGAGTTGGTTGTTATTCTGGTTGGATAATTTGCAGGGTGCAGCCAGCATGATCGGATTTCATAGCATGTTAGCTTCCAGTTGGGTATAAAATCATTATACTTTTGGAGCTGTTATCCTATCTTAATTTTTTTGGCTTGTTTTACTTGCTAGGCGATATTGCGCTGGCGACTATTGCTGGATTTAGTCGCGTCCTTATGTATTATTTTTTTGATGAGGATAATGAGTGTTCCTGGTTATTAGTGTCAGGCCGAATTAAGCGGTCACTTCCCCAGGTACGCCACTGCCGTTATTTCAATGAGCGCACTATCGCTGGCAAAGTCAACTACTCTCACGCCGGACGCACTTGGCGCTACCAATCCTTTATAAACGGCTGCTCTGGTCTCTAGGGCCTTAAAGTAAATGTCATTGTCTGTTTTATAGTAAATAGTTTCGCTTACAACATTGCTAAAGTCCGCGCCATGGGCTTTTAGGATAGCTGCCATTCGCTCGTAAATTAGCTGCATCTGCTTTGTAGCATCGCCGGCATAGACCTCTTTTCCGTCCTTGTCAACGGAGGTGACGCCTCCAATGCGTAGAAAATCCCCAGCTTTGACTGCAATTGAAAAGCTGTACTGCTTCTCAAATTCAGCATTCAAATGAAACGCTGCTTTGGGCTCCATTGCAAACAATTGCGTGGATAAGAATGGCAATAGAGCTAGTAATAGAATTTTACGCGTTCTGAACTTGTTGAAATGAGATGGATGCGGGGTAGGTGTTGTTAGAGTGGTCATACATGTGCTCCTTTTTGTTTTTTCTTAAGCTACTCTAGCTTGTGCTTCAGGTGTTAGACATGAGCCGCCATATGCTTATACATTTTGCGCCACGGGGCCAGCCATCGCCGGGATTCTGAATTTTAAGGTGCCTTCTTGAGGAAATTGCAAAACCTGGGTTGGAAAGAGGTTTGCGCGTGCTCTCGGGGCGAGTTAAATTTATATTTCTTTTTACTGGTTGCATGTGCGATGACTCAATGCTGCAGAGCAATCCTCCCGTTGGAAATGCCGGTGTTCTCGCTCGATGCAACTGATCAAGCGTCCTTGAAGATAGTCCAGAGCCGTGAACAAGGTGACGGTGCCGTGGCGCGCATAATTGTGTGACTACGTACGGATGTGACCGATCGTCAGGGCAAACCCCGGTTGGGTCCGCTCAAGTGCTTGAACTTGGCTATTTTCATCGCAACAGAGCACCAGCGCTTTGTCCGGCGGATCCAGGTAGAGGCCGATGACGTCCCAAAACTTCTCTTCGAAATGCGGGTCATTGGGCCGTTTGAAGGTGCGGGTTAGGTGCGGCTCCAAATCGTTGGCAGCCCAGATCTTGTCCACACTGGTGGCTGAAATTCCAGCCGCCCGGGCCATGCTTCGGCGGCTCCAGCGACGTTCACGGATCCGGGGTTGTGTGACTTGCTCAAGCACGCGTTGTACAGTGTCAAGGGGCAGGAAGGGTTTACGACCGCGACCTGGCTTATCGATCAAACCGTCTAGCCGCTGATCCTGAAAACGTCGACACCAACACGTGACGACAGGAAGCGAGAACCCGGTCAGCCGGGCAATTTCTACCCGCGTGCAACCTTGGGCCGCCAACAGAATCACTCGTGCCCGACGACCGTCGCGCTGGCTGATGGTGGCCGAACGGACACGCCGGCTCAGTTCGGTGTGCTAAGCTATGCAGTTGCTGTCCCAGGTCGACGCGATGGGCCTCACTGATTCTGTTTCCCATAGAAATGGGCCAGATGGGCGGCCTCTGTACCCCTCAAGGTATGCCAATGAGCGCTGCACTGACAGAGTCAGGGGTTGAGCTGGAAGGGTGTTGTAGGATTTTAGGCGTGGCGGAGCTTGGAGCGACGATGAATACCAGATTCAGAATAACCATTGAGGATTGGGACGGAGACGGAGCAATCCGCATACCCGACCAAGCCTTGCAAGAGCTTGGCGTTGACGTCGGGGACTCCCTCTATCTGATTGAAGAGTTCGCCGGAACAAGTCGCTGTTTGGTCCTCTCCACAACGCCGAAAATTCCTGATCGGGTGGACGAGCTGTTTGGTTCTTAAGTACTTTACATATTCCGGCGTGGTCGGGTGCTCCTGATAGGCTAGTGGATTCGACAAAGCAGATTGTTAGTTGTTTATCCAGGAGGTAAGGAATGAGCAATGAAGAACTTTATATTTCTGTAGACATCGAAGCTTCAGGGCCGATCCCTGGAGAGTACAGCATGCTCTCACTTGGGGCATGTGTTGTCGGGCAGCCCAAACAAGCTATCTACCTGGAGCTAAAGCCAGACAGCCCCAAACATGATCCTGAAGCGGTAGCTGTAACGGGATTCGATCTGCAGGAACTGGCAGTTACAGGGGTTGTCCCCTTACAAGCGATGCAGAGCCTTGCGGAGTGGCTGGAAAATGTCAGCTCGCCCGGCCAAAGAATCGTATTTGTCGGTCTGAATGCACCTTTTGATTGGTCGTTCGTGAACTATTACTTTCATAAGTATATGGGTGAAAACCCCTTCGGGTTTGCGGCTCTCGATATAAAGGCGTATTACATGGGGGCTTTCAATCTCGATTGGAAGCAAACCAAGTCATCACACATGAGTGAAAGTTTACTGCCGCAGTCATCTGCCACACATAACGCGCTGGACGATGCACGCTACCAGGCAGAGCTTTTCCAATTGATGCTGCAGCGCAGGGCTGCGCTGGTCTGATCAGTTGGCGAAGGCGGCCTCCACGCACTTACCATCGCGGAACAACCACGCCTTAATGCCGTCGGGGTTTGGGGATAGGCCTACGATCACGGCGATCGGGTGGGGGAGTTCCTGCCTATAGCGTGCTGCGAAACGAGAGAAGCTTGCTATGTCTGTGGGTGAAATAGCCGGTACGGTTTGTGGGTGAGTATGCCAATACCCCACTAGCCTGAGCCCTCGTGCGTTGGCCGATTCGATTTCCTTCCGACAGCGGTCAGCGTCGAGTTCCAGCCAAGTCCATCCAGCGCGGTCTCTTGCATGTGGTGGTGTGGCGAGGCTCATGATCAAACCATCGGGGTTGGCGAGGTCGACAAACAGTTGACCACCGCGTTCAGTTTTCCACGTCCGTTGCCTGTACTGATCCAGCACATCGGCAACAGCTTGCGAAACAGACAAGCGAACATCGATGCCAGCCCATTGCCATGTCCACGCGATGGCACTCACTGCTTACCACTCCCTACATTCGGCCACTCGCGCTCCAGCACGATGTGTTGGACGCCATCTGCTAAAGCTGGCCCGCTGTAAATGCCGTCATGTTTAGCAATGTCCTGAGGCCGATAGATACTTGTGCTCCACACAGGTATGTCTATCTGCCCAGTCAGCCCCCTCAATGCTAGTTGCGTAACCATGGACGCCACGTTCGCCATCCCTGAGGCGCCTCCAGGGATGAATGTCTGGCCACACGCCGGCAGTGGAACTACTCCGCCACCGTTCGGCCATTCGCTGTATTTGAAGTCGAAATTCCCAGTGTCATCGAACAAAGGGCGTCCATCATGCCCCCCTTTGGGTGCTAAGAGCGCATGCCCTACAAACGAGTGCGGTTCACTCCACGCTTGCAGGAGATTCCAGCCTGCACCTAGCGCTTTGCGCAACCAGAGGGCTGCTTCCGATGACCAATCTGCAGTGGTGACAATCACCATGTCTGCATTTTTGAAAGTTTCCGGTATCTCGAGCAGCATGAGCTCGGCGAAATCCATGAAGGCCGTAACTGTCGGCGCTGATTGAAAACTGACCCACCCTGCCGATTGAAAAATGACCCAGGGCTGCTTGCCGATTTAGACCCCGGCAATTGTGGATAAGCCTAGCAGTCGACAGCGTCGTGAAAGTGCTGACCCTGCACTCAGCAAGGCCAGCCCAAAGAGGTCAAAACGGGTCGTCCTCCGATTCCTCGACATCCTGCCGTCTGCGCTCCCTCGCCTGGATCTTGGTCTTGGCCACCAAGGTGCTGTTTTGCAGGCGGTATGATTCATTCCCCGTCTCGACGATGTGGCAGTGGTGTGTCAATCGGTCGAGCAAGGCCGTGGTCATCTTGGCGTCGCCAAATACGCTCGACCACTCGGCGAAGCTGAGGTTGGTGGTGATGATCACGCTGGTGTGCTCGTAAAGCTTCGAAAGCAGGTGGAACAGCAGGGCTCCGCCGCTCTGACTGAAAGGTAGGTAGCCAAGCTCATCAAGGATTACCAGATCTGCACGCAGTAGTCCTCGGGCGATACGCCCTGTCTTGCCCTCATGTTTTTCACGCTCCAGCAGGTTGACCAGATCGACTGTGGAGTGAAAACGCACACGCTTGTTATGTTGGGTGATGCCGGCCACTGCCAAGGCAGTAGCGAGGTGCGTTTTACCGGTGCCAGGGCCACCGATGAACACCACATTTTGCGCTGTGTCGGTGAAGGCCAGAGTGGACAGTTCCCTGATCAATCGGACATCGGCGCTGGATACACCGAAGTCGAAGCCAGCCAGGTCACGGTGCATGGGCAGTTTCGCCATGCTCATCTGATGATGCACCGAGCGTACTGCTCGGTCGGCGTGCTCTTGATCAAGGAGATGCTCGATCAGCCATTTCGATGACGCAGTGGAAGATTCGCCTTGTGCGGCCAGCTCTGCCCAGGCATCGGCCATGCCGTGCAGGCGTAAGTCTTTGAGTTCCTCTGTGAGATCACGCATTGCGCACCTCCTCATCCGTGCTGCGCAACCGGTCATAGCGTGCGGTATTGGCAACAGGGGTAACGTTCAGTTGCAGGTTGGTTTCGACCGAGGGTGGTGCTTCACGAGCGGTCAGACGGGCCACGATGTTGAGGATGTGGTCAGCGCTCAGGCTGCCAGACTCCAAAACCAGCTCAACCGCTACGAGAACAGCATCCAGGCCAGCGATGGGCACGGCGGCCAAGACCTGGGTCATAACCCGGTCACCCTGTAGATTCCGCAGCAGCCCGCGCCTGAGCAGGCGTAGTGGCTTAGGCAGATCGGCAAACGGGGCACCATTGCGTAGGGCCCCCGGTTTGCGTTCAATGAGGGGGATGTAGTGTTGCCAGTCGTAGCTGACCTGATCGCGATCAAACAGGCGCTCATGGCTAGCAATCACACCCTCATCGGCAATCACGACGATTCGCGAGGGATAGAGCCGACTGCTGACCCACTGGCCAACACGCTCACAGGGTACTGAATAGCGGTTGCGAGCCACGTTGATCAGACAGGTGCTGGAAACGCGAACCGTGCGTTCTACATATCCGTCGAAAGGCGTCGGCATCGGCATCATTTCGACGCGCTCCAATTCCAAGACTTCTGCGACGGTAAGGCCGTTGTACTGCGGATGAATCAGCTCATGCCAGAGAGCCCGGCAGCGCTGGGCAAGCCAGGCATTCAACTCTTCGAAGCTATGGAAAGTATTGTCGCGGGCGGACAGCCAGATGCGGCGCCGACTGTCTTGGACATTCTTTTCGACGATACCTTTTTCCCAGCCGGACGCTACGTTGCAGAAGTCCGGGTCGAACAGGTAGTGCGAGCACATCACCATGAAGCGAGCATTGACCGTGCGGCCTTTACCCTTGGAGACCTTGTCGACCGCAGTTTTCATGTTGTCGTAGATGCCGCGACGCGGCACGCCACCTAAGGCGGCGAATGAGCGGGTATGGGCATCGAACAGCATTTCATGCCCTTGGCTGGGATAGGCCACTAGCCAGAAAGCTCGGCTGGCACATAGCTTCATGTGCGCGACCTGGACGCGCCTGAAAACACCGCCAACCAGCAGGCCTTCCTCGCTCCAATCGAACTGGAAGGCCTCGCCCAAGGCGAATGCCAACGGCACAAATGCCCGTACCGCCTTGCCTTGCTCTCCGCGCCAATGACGAACGAAGGCAGTGAGCTGGCTGTAGCCGCCGTCATAGCCTTCAGCGCGGATCATGGCCAGCAGCGCCTTGGCACTGCGACGATGTTGCTTGGCCCTTAAGGCATCAGCCCGCAGCGCTTGCTCCAACATCTCGTGAAAGGGACTGAGCTTGTTGAACACGGCTCGACGCTGATAAACCGGCTGTTTGGACTCCGGCGCTCTGACCCATTTTCGGATGGTGTTGCGCGACAGTCCGGTGCGCTTGGCTATCTCATGCAACGACAGCTTGTCGCGGAAATACATCCGCCGAATTTTGCCCATCATTTCCATGCTGATCACCCTGTGTTCTCCTGCTCAAAAATTGAGCAGGTGCAGTGGAACACCTGGGTCAGTTTTCAGTCAGCACAACGGGCGAAACTGGGTCAGTTTTCGGTCAGCGGCAACACCGTTCATCCTCGATGAGTTGGGCGATCTCTCCGGCAAGAGCTTCGCACTGTTGATCGACGAGGCGCATTCCAGCCAAGGCGGCAAGACCACAGCACGGATGCACGAAGCCCTTGGCGGCAAGGTGGCCGAGGAGGAGTTCGAGGAGGACAGTACGCAGGACGCGGTAAACACGGAAATCGAGAAGCGAATCGCCTCGCGCAAGCTGCTGGTCAACGCCAGCTACTTCGCCTTCACTGCCACGCCCAAGAGCAAGACGCTGGAGTTGTTTGGCGAGAAGACCCTCGTTGGCGACAAGGTACAGTTCCGCTCGCCCGAAGAACTGACCTACACCACCAAGCAGGCCATCCAAGAGGGGTTCATCCTCAATGTGGTGGAGAACTACACCACCTACGACAGCTTTTACCAAGTGGCCAAGACGGTGGCGGACGATCCGGAATTCGACAAGGTGAAGGCGCTGAAGAAGATCCGCCACTACGTCGAGTCGCACGACAAGGCTATCAGCCGCAAGGCCGAGATCATGGTCGATCACTTCATCACACAGGTCGCGGGCAAGCAGAAGATCGGCGGTAAGGCGCGGGCGATGATCGTGTGCAACGGCATCGCGCGAGCCATCGACTACTGGCGCGAGGTGTCGGACTACCTCACGCAGATCAAGAGTCCGTACAAGGCCATCGTGGCGTACTCGGGTGACTTCGAAATTGGCGGCCAGAAGAAGACCGAGGCTGATCTCAACGGGTTTCCGAGCAAGGATATTCCGGCCAATCTCAAGCAAGACCCATATCGCTTCCTGATCGTAGCCAACAAGTTCGTTACCGGCTTCGATGAGCCATTGTTGCACACGATGTACGTGGACAAGCCGCTGGCGGGCGTGCTGGCAGTCCAGACGCTTTCACGCCTGAACCGGGCCCATCCGCAGAAGCACGACACTTTCGTGCTCGACTTTGCCGACAACGCCGAGGCGGTGAAGGCGGCGTTTCAGGGCTACTACCGCGCCATCATCCAGAACGGCGAAACCGATGCCAACAAGCTGCACGACCTAAAGGCCGAACTCGACGAGCAGCAGGTGTATAGCTGGCAGCAGGTGGTAGATTTGGTGGCGTTGTACTTGAGCGGCGCAGACCGGGACAAACTCGACCCCATCCTCGATGCTTGCGTGGTCGAATACACGGACAAGCTCGGCGAGGACGATCAGGTTAAGTTCAAGGGTAAAGCTAAGGCCTTCGTGCGCAGTTACGGCTTTCTTGCGGCGATCCTGAGCTACGGCCACCCGACGTGGGAGAAACTGTCGATCTTCTTGAACTTCCTCATCCCCAAGTTGCCCGCTCCCAAAGAGGAAGACCTCTCCAAGGGGGTGCTGGAGACCATCGACATGGACAGCTACAGGGTGGAGGCCAAAGCGGCGCTGAAGATGGCGATGGCCGATGCCGACGCCACGGTCGATCCAGTACCGCCTAGCGGCGGTGGCGGCAAGGGCGAGGCAGACATCGACAAGCTCTCCGCGATCATTAAGACCTTCAACGACCTATTCGGCAACATCGAGTGGAAGGACGAGGATAAGATCCGCAAGGTTATCGCGGAGGAAATCCCGGCGCGGGTGGCGCAGGATAAGGCCTACCAGAACGCGCAGGCGAACTCCGACAAGCAAAACGCCAAGCTGGAGCATGACAAGGCTCTCAACCGCGTGGTGCTGGAGCTGCTGTCCGACCACACCGAGCTGTTCAAGCAGTTCAGCGACAACCCTAACTTCAAACGTTGGCTGACAGATATGGTTTTCAACGCTACATATCAGACTCCACCTAAAGTCACTTCACAACCCTCTGTTGGTTTGTAACCGTCTTACAGGAAAGCAAAAAGGCCCGAAAAAATTCTCGGGCCTTTTTTCTATTACAACACCGTCAAGTCACTTAACCCTGGTTCAACCACTCAACTTCGGCCGAAAGGGCAAATAACTTTGTCCTCCTACATCTACGCGGTAGGCTGCCAAGCTATTGGGGCTCCGTTTGTTCGATGAGCACACGGGAGGGCATCATTGACTCGCCCATCAGGCGAGGGGAAGACTTCCAAAGCTACCCGTGCGAACGCTCACTTTCCCACCAGGGCTAGAAAAAAAGGCTGCCAATTGGCAACCCTTTTTTGCAAAAGCTCTTTCGCGCTTCGCGAGAGCGAAGAGGGCTGCCTAAGGGCAGTCCTCTTCAGTGTATCCATTTCACGTTTAGTGAGAAGGTTACGCGGATTAGCGATTATGAGCGCTCGGATTATCAATCCCAGCTCAACGCCCCACCAGTCTGATACTCGATCACACGGGTCTCGAAGAAGTTCTTCTCTTTCTTCAAGTCCATGATCTCGCTCATCCACGGGAACGGGTTGGTAGTCCCTGGGTACTCTTCCTTCAGACCAATCTGGGTCAGGCGACGGTTGGCGATGAACTTGAGGTAGTCTTCCATCATCGCTGCGTTCATGCCCAGCACGCCGCGTGGCATGGTGTCACGGGCGTATTCGATCTCCAGCTGGGTCCCTTGCAGGATCATCTGGGTCGCTTCTTCCTTCATCGCCGCGTCCCACAGGTGCGGGTTCTCGATCTTGATCTGGTTGATCACGTCGATACCGAAGTTCAGGTGCATCGACTCGTCACGCAGGATGTACTGGAACTGCTCGGCCACGCCGGTCATCTTGTTGCGGCGGCCCATGGACAGGATCTGGGTGAAGCCGCAGTAGAAGAAGATGCCTTCCAGTACGCAGTAGTAGGCGATCAGGTTGCGCAGCAGCTCTTTGTCGGTTTCGACGGTGCCGGTGTTGAATTCCGGATCGGAGATGGCGCGGGTGTACTTCAGGCCCCAGGCGGCTTTCTTCGCTACCGACGGGATCTCGTGGTACATGTTGAAGATCTCGCCTTCATCCATGCCCAGCGACTCGATGCAGTACTGGTAGGCGTGGGTGTGGATCGCCTCTTCGAAGGCCTGGCGCAGGATGTACTGGCGGCACTCCGGGTTGGTGATCAGGCGGTACACGGCCAGGGCCAGGTTGTTGGCTACCAGCGAGTCGGCAGTGGAGAAGAAGCCGAGGTTGCGCATGACGATGCGACGCTCGTCTTCGGTCAGGCCGTCCATGCTCTTCCACAGGGCGATGTCGGCGGTCATGTTGACCTCTTGCGGCATCCAGTGGTTGGCGCAGCCGTCCAGGTACTTCTGCCAGGCCCAATCGTACTTGAACGGTACCAGCTGGTTGAGGTCGGCGCGGCAGTTGATCATGCGCTTTTCGTCAACACGCACGCGGGCGCCGGAGCCTTCCAGCTCGGCCAGGCCTTCGGCGATGTCGAGGTCGTTCAGGGCAGCCTTGGCGCGCTTGACGGCGTCGGAGTCGTCGGCGGTGGCGGCACGGGCTTCCAGGGCGGCGGCACCACCGGCGCTGTCGAGCTTGTCGAGGGTGGCGGCAGCAGCGGCCTGCGCAGGGGTGTTGCCTTTGGCGGCTACTTCGCCGTCTTCTTTATCGAATTCGTCCCAACTCAGCATGGTGAGATTCTCCTGCTTGAGGGCCATCTATCAAGTATGGCCGGTGGATCTTGGTTGCGGTGCGGTGCACGCAAATCTGAGGTGCCCGAAAAGGGCTGGCCGCGGCTTTGCAGCCACGGCTTGTTGTGTCTGGCTGTGGAGAGGCGGCGGGAGTGCCGGCCTCATCGCGGGTGAACCCGCTCCCACAGGGTCCGCAGTGATGCGGAAAACGCATCGAGGCTTCCCGCAGGAAGCCTCGGCCTGGCCTTACTGGCAGGCTTCGCAGTCAGGCTCGTCGATCGCGCAGGCCTTCGGCACTGGCGCAGGGCCGGCTGCCTGGACCGGGGCGCTGTCGCCACCGCTGGAAACGGCGTTGAGCTTGCCGGTGTTGATGGTCGACTTCTCGGTGCTGGTCGCGGCCAGGGCACGGAGGTAGTAGGTGGTCTTCAGACCACGGTACCAGGCCATGCGGTAGGTCACGTCCAGCTTCTTGCCCGAGGCGCCGGCGATGTACAGGTTCAGCGACTGGGCCTGGTCGATCCACTTCTGGCGACGCGAGGCGGCATCGACGATCCACTTGGTCTCGACTTCGAACGCGGTGGCGTACAGGTCCTTCAGCTCTTGCGGGATACGCTCGATCTGCTGCACCGAACCGTCGTAGTACTTCAGGTCGTTGATCATCACCGAGTCCCACAGGCCACGGGCCTTCAGGTCGCGGACCAGGTACGGGTTGATCACGGTGAACTCGCCCGACAGGTTCGATTTCACGTACAGGTTCTGGTAGGTCGGCTCGATGGACTGCGACACGCCGGTGATGTTGGCGATGGTCGCGGTCGGCGCGATGGCCATGATGTTCGAGTTACGAATACCTTTCTTGACGCGCTCGCGCACCGGGGCCCAGTCCAGGGACTCTTCCAGGTTGACGTCGATGTACTTGGCGCCACGGGCCTCGATCAGGATCTGTTGCGAATCCAGCGGCAGGATGCCCTTGGACCACAGCGAACCCTGGAAGGTCTCGTACGCACCGCGCTCGTCGGCCAGGTCGCAGGACGCCTGGATGGCGTAGAAGCTGACCGCTTCCATCGACTTGTCGGCGAACTCGACGGCAGCATCGGAGCCGTACGGAATGTGCTGCAGGTACAGCGCATCCTGGAAGCCCATGATGCCCAGGCCGACCGGGCGGTGCTTGAAGTTCGAGTTACGCGCTTGCGGCACCGAGTAGTAGTTGATGTCGATCACGTTGTCGAGCATGCGCACGGCGGTGTTCACGGTGCGTTGCAGCTTGGCGGTATCCAGCTTGCCGTCGACGATGTGGTTCGGCAGGTTGATCGAGCCCAGGTTGCAGACCGCGATCTCGTCCTTGTTGGTGTTCAGGGTGATCTCGGTGCACAGGTTCGAGCTGTGGACCACGCCCACGTGCTGCTGCGGCGAACGCAGGTTGCACGGGTCCTTGAAGGTCAGCCACGGGTGGCCGGTCTCGAACAGCATCGACAGCATCTTGCGCCACAGGTCTTTGGCCTGGATGGTCTTGAACACCTTGATCTTGTTGTACTCGGTCAGGGCTTCGTAGTACTCGTAGCGCTCTTCGAAGGCCTTGCCGGTCAGGTCGTGCAGGTCTGGTACTTCCGAAGGCGAGAACAGGGTCCACTTGCCGTCATCGAAGACACGCTTCATGAACAGGTCAGGGATCCAGTTGGCGGTGTTCATGTCGTGGGTACGACGACGGTCATCACCGGTGTTCTTGCGCAGCTCGATGAATTCTTCGATGTCCAGGTGCCAGGTTTCCAGGTAGGCACACACGGCGCCCTTGCGCTTGCCACCCTGGTTGACGGCAACGGCGGTGTCGTTGACCACTTTCAGGAACGGAACCACGCCCTGGGATTTGCCGTTGGTGCCCTTGATGTAGGAGCCCAGTGCACGCACAGGGGTCCAGTCGTTGCCCAGGCCACCGGCGAATTTCGACAGCATGGCGTTGTCGTGGATCGCGTGGTAGATGCCCGACAGGTCGTCCGGCACGGTGGTCAGGTAGCAGCTGGACAGCTGTGGGCGCAGGGTGCCGGCGTTGAACAGGGTCGGGGTCGAGGCCATGTAGTCGAAGGACGACAACAGGTTGTAGAACTCGATGGCACGGGCTTCTTTGTCTTTCTCTTCCAGCGCCAGGCCCATGGCCACACGCATGAAGAACACCTGTGGCAGCTCGAAGCGCACGCCATCCTTGTGGATGAAGTAGCGGTCGTACAGGGTCTGCAGGCCCAGGTAGGTGAATTGCTGGTCACGCTCGTGGTCGATGGCCTTGCCCAGGCGCTCCAGGTCGTAGCCTTTCAGGGCCGGGTCCAGCAGCTCGAACTCGACGCCTTTCTCGACATAGGCCGGCAGGGCCTTGGCGTACAGGTCGGCCATTTCGTGGTGGGTGGCGCTCTCGGCCACGTTCAGGAAGCCCAGGCCTTCGGCACGCAGGGTGTCCATCAGCAGGCGGGCGGTCACGAACGAGTAGTTCGGCTCGCGCTCCACCAGGGTACGGGCGGTCATCACCAGGGCAGTGTTGACGTCCTTGATGGCCACGCCGTCGTACAGGTTCTTCAGGGTATCGCGCTGGATCAGGTCGCCATCGACTTCGGCCAGGCCTTCGCAGGCTTCGCTGATGATGGTGTTCAGGCGGGCCATGTCGAGCGGCGCCAGGCTGCCGTCGGCCAGGGTGATGCGAATGCTCGGGTGCGGCTCGACCACGGACTCGGTGTTGACGCGGGTGGCACGCTCCTTGGCGCGCTGCTCACGGTAGATCACGTAGTCACGGGCGACCTTCTGCTCGCCGGCGCGCATCAGGGCCAGTTCGACCTGGTCCTGGATTTCTTCGATGTGGATGGTGCCACCCGATGGCATGCGACGTTTGAACGTGGCGGTGACCTGCTCGGTCAGGCGCGCGACGGTGTCGTGGATGCGCGACGAAGCGGCGGCGGTGCCGCCTTCAACTGCGAGGAACGCCTTGGTGATGGCCACGGTGATCTTGTCGTCGGTGTAGGGGACGACAGTGCCGTTACGCTTGATCACGCGCAGTTGGCCGGGAGCGGTGGCGGCCAGATCCTGGTTGGAATCGGCGGCCTGCGGCACCTTGGCCTGCGGGTTCTCGCGAGTTGTGTCGGTTTGCATGGGTGGGTGTCTCCACAGTTTCTATATTGTTCAGGCGCCTTTTGGGCGCCCACCGTTCCGTCCACTTGCTCGATGGCCTGGCGGGGATGGGCAATGCATGCGCATCCGCCCGCGCGGGCGTACCAACTTCGGGACAGACTCAGGAATAAGGGGCAATGGCTCGCCGCTCCCTGGCCGAAGTCAAAGGTTCTGGGCCGGGCCCAAAAACTGTTGCTGATGGATGTCAGGCCTGGCCTGCAACACCCATACCCGAACAAGGCCCTGGAGGGGCTTGCCTCGGTCGCCCTCCGCAGGAGCGGTTTGGCTGCTGGAATCACTTGAAGTTCACCCGAAAAATCGCCTGATTTTGCGGGTTGACTTTTGTGTGTGATTTTGCACGAAACCCTATATCTAGTGGTTCGCTGCGATCGGGATACAAGATAATGCGGTATCGGGGGCTTTGCAAGGCGAGCGCCTGTGGATAACTTGTGCGTACTTTGTGAGTGAATGGTGGGTATTCGCTGTAGGCCTTGTGCCAAGTGGTTTGCAGTATTTTTCTGCGTCTTGCTGCCCCGGGGCAGAATTTTTCGGGCGCGAACCCTATCACAAAAAACGGTTCAGTCGAGGGGCTGCTGGCAGGTTGGCAGTACCGGATGGCAGCCGTAGTATTCCGAGGGGATGTTGCTTTTTGGTTAAAGGGTTATGTTGCCTGTGCTGGCCCTTTTGCGGGTGAACCCGCTCCCACAGGTACTGCACAGGGTTCGAAAGCGGTGCGGTCCTTGTGGGAGCGGGTTCACCCGCGAATAGGCCGGCACAGGCCATAGAAAAACAACAAACATAGGCACAAGCCATGGACCACCCCGCACCCCGCATTCTCATTGTCGAAGACGACCAGCGCCTGGCCGAGCTCACCGCCGAGTATCTGCAGGCCAACGGCTACGAAATCAGCGTCGAGGGCGATGGCGCTCGCGCCGCGCGGCGCATCGTCGACAGCCAGCCTGACCTGGTCATTCTCGACCTGATGCTGCCCGGCGAGGACGGTCTGAGCATCTGTCGTCGGGTGCGCAGCCAGTACCCCGGCCCGATCCTCATGCTGACCGCCCGCAGCGATGAACTCGACCAGGTCCAGGGCCTGGACCTTGGGGCCGATGACTATGTCTGCAAACCCGTACGCCCACGGCTCCTCCTGGCGCGTATCCAGGCACTGCTGCGCCGCAGCGAAGCACCGGACAGCAAGCGCCAGGACCTGGCCTTCGGCGCGCTGCGCATCGACAATCGCCTGCGCGAGGCGCGCCTGGGCGAACAGCTGATAGAGCTGACCGGCGCCGAATTCGACCTGCTCTGGCTGCTGGCCAGCAACGCCGGCCGGGTGCTGACGCGCGAGCAGATCTTCACCGCGCTACGTGGGGTCGGCTACGACGGGCAGGACCGCTCCATCGACATACGCATTTCCAAGATCCGCCCAAAGATCGGCGACGACCCGCTCCAGCCAAGGCTGATCAAGACCCTTCGCAGCAAGGGCTACCTGTTCGTCGGCGAGGCTTCATGAACAATTCGATCTTCCTGCGCATCTATGGCGGCATGCTGGCCGTGCTGGTGCTGGTAGCCCTGCTCGGTGTACTCAGCCTGCACCTGGTCAACGAAGTACGTGCCGCCCAGCACCGCGAAGGCCTGGCCCAGGGCACCTTCAGCCTGATGGCCGACAACCTGGCGCTGCAGAACGATACCGAGCGCAAGCGCTCGCTGCTGATCTGGGAGCGCCTGCTCGGCGTGCCACTGGCGCTGCAGCCCATGACCGCGCGCACACTCGATGGCGGCCAGCGGGCGCGCCTGTACCGCGGCCTGGTGGTGGTCGAGAAGACCGGCCCGCATGCGGCCCAGGTGTTGCGCAAGGTCGGCCAGGAAGACTTGATGCTGGTAGCGCAGATCAAACAGATCAGCGAGCAACTGGCGCGGGCCACCCTCTATCTGCTGGCCGACGAACTGGTGCGCTACCCGGTGACTGAACAGCAGCAGCGCCTGGCACAGATCAAGAAAGAAAAGGGCTTCGGCTTTGGCGTGGCCCTGCAGCGCATCGAGCGGGTGAGCCTGGACGATGACCAGCGGCGCCGGGTCGAGGAGGGCGATACGGTCATGGCCCTGGGCAAGGATGGCGACTCGATCCGTGTGTTCGCCGGGCTGGCGGGTTCGCCCTGGGTGCTGGAAATCGGCCCGCTGTACCAGCTCAACCCCTATCCGCCGCAGTTGCTGATCCTGATAACCTTTCTTGGTCTGTGCCTGATCGGCCTGGTGGTCTACCTGCTGGTACGCCAACTGGAGCGGCGCGTGTCGGGCCTGGAGATTGCCGCCACGCGCATCGCCCAAGGCAGCCTGGACACCCGCGTGCCCGCCGGCGGCGCCGACTCGGTGGGGCGTCTGGCTGCGGCCTTCAACGGCATGGCCGAGCACCTGCAGCGCTCGCTGACCATGCAGCGCGAACTGGTGCGGGCAGTTTCCCACGAGCTGCGCACGCCAGTGGCACGTCTGCGCTTTGGCCTGGAGATGATCGAAAGTGCCACCACCGAGCAGGCCCGGGCCAAGCACCTGGCGGGCATGGACGGCGATATCCAGGACCTCGACAAGTTGGTCGACGAGATGCTCACCTACGCCCGCCTGGAGCAGGGCGCACCGGCGCTGAAGTTCGAGCGGGTAGACCTGGATGCCTTGCTCGACCGGGTGATCGAAGAACTCGCGCCGTTGCGTGCCGAGGTAAGGGTGGTGCGCGGTGAGTGCCAGGGTGCCGATGGCGGAGGCGCCTGGGTCGAAGCCGAACCGCGCTACCTGCACCGGGCGCTGCAGAACCTGGTGGGCAACGCCATGCGCCACGCCGAGGCCGAGGTGCGCCTGAGCTACCAGTTGGGGCAGCAACGCTGCCGCATCGATGTGGAGGATGACGGCCCGGGGATCCCCGAGGGCGTCTGGGACCGTATCTTCACACCGTTCACCCGCCTCGACGACAGCCGTACCCGCGCTTCGGGCGGGCATGGCCTGGGCTTGTCGATCGTGCGGCGGATCATCTACTGGCACGCGGGCCGAGCCACAGTGGGGCGCAGCGCCGCGCTGGGTGGCGCCTGCTTCAGCCTGAACTGGCCACGGCAGCAGGCACCGCTGTGAGGTCAGACGCTGACCAGGCTGAGCAGATGGCCGTCCTGCAGGCAGAACTGGCCCTGCAGCTCGGCGCCATGCCGCCACTGCGGCGACAGGTTGGTGAGCAGGCGCAGGCGGGCCAGGCCGTCGGCGGACCAGTCCAGCACTTCGGCGTGCTCGAAGTAGAAGCGCTGGCGGGTCAGCGGGTAGAGCGTCTTGAACAGGCTTTCCTTCAGCGAGAAGGTCAGGGTGACGGCAAGGCCGAGCTGGCTGCGGTCGAGGCGTTCGAGCTCGGGCGGGGTGAGGATTTCGCCCATCAGCCGCTCGGCACGCTGGTCATCCAGTAACGCTTCCTGATCCAGGCCCAGGCCCCGGCAACTGGCCTCGGCAGCAACCACGGCGGCAGCCCAGCCTTTACCGTGGGTGATCGAGCCGTGGATGCCGGCGGGCCAGATGGGTGAGCGGTCCTCGTGGGTGCCGGGCACGTAGTCACGGCCGTCCAGGCGCTGCAGCGCGGCGCGGGCACATACCCGGCCGGCCAGGTACTCGGCCTGGCGCTTGGCCACCGAGCGCTGCAGGCTGGCGCCTGGCACGACGCCGGCGCGCTGAAAGTCGTCGGGTGCCAGATGGGCGGGGTCGAAGGCACAACTGACCAGCACCGCGCCGGGTAGGGGGTGGGGCAGGGGCCAGTGGTGCTGGAGCGGGGCGCAGCAGGCGGGGAGTGTGTTCATGGGGGTATTGTGCCAGCTGTACGGGCACTAAGGGAGCCAGCGTGGCAATGCATCCTTGTGGGAGCGGCCTTGCGTCGCGAAAGGGGCGCGCAGCGCCCCCGGCTATCTTGCAGAACGGCTGAGATCCTGGGGCCGCTTCGCGCCCCTTTCGCGACGCAAGGCCGCTCCCACATCGGCCCCGGCAATCCTTACTTGAACACCTTCTTGAAGAACGCCTGCATATCCGCCCAGGAGCTCTCGTCCGCCGCCTTGTTGTAGGCAATATCCGGCCCACCATGTTCGCCGTGCCCCATGCGGTCCGAATCCGGGTTGCTGAACCCGTGCTTGGCCCCGGGAATACTGACGAACTGGTAGTTGACCTTGGCTGCATCCATCTCCGCCTTGAACGCTTCCACCTGCTGCTCGGTCACCAGCGTGTCCGCCGCACCATGCTCCACCAGGATATCGGCCCGCACCACGCCCGGCCTGGCCGGTGTCTGCGTACCCAGCGGGGCGTGGAAGCTCACCACGCCATCGAGCTTTTCCCCTCGCCGCGCGGCATCCAGCGCCACCTTGCCGCCAAAGCAGTAACCCACTGCCCCCAACTGGTGCTTGTTGGTATTGGGCTGCAGCTTGAGCAGCTCCAGACCGGCATCGAAGCGCCGCTCCGCGGCCTTGGGGTCTTTCATCGCTGCTGTCATGAATGCCTTGGCGTCGGCAGGGTGCTCGGTTTGCTTGCCGTCGCCATACATATCGATGGCCAGGGCGTTGTAGCCCAGTGCTGCCAAGTCGCGGGCGCGGCGCTTGGCATAGTCGTTCAGCCCCCACCATTCATGCACCACGACAATGCCGGGGCGCTTGCCTTCGATGGCGTCGTCATAGGCGTAGTAGCCGACCAGGCGATTGCCGTCGGCGTCCTGGTAGGGGATCTCGCGGGTTTGTACCGCCGCTTGGGCGAGGGCGGCGCTGCACATCAGGGTCAAGGCCAGCAGGGCGCGCATGGTCACTACTCCTTGTTCTTCAAACGGTTCGTTCAGCCGGGGTTCAGCCAGGGTTCAGTCGCGGTTCAGGGTGCCCTGCTTACTCTAGCTTCCAGACCGAAACAGCGCACTCAACTGGAGTATCCAGCCATGAAAACCTTCAACACCCTGCTTGCCGCCATGGCCGTCTGCGCCGCTGGCATCACCACCGCACAGGCCGCTGACGACAACTTCGCCAGCCTGACCTACGGCCAGACCAGCGACAAGGTTCGCAAGTCCGGCCTGCTGCAGCGCAACACCGACCACCTCAACGCCGACGGCATCATTGGCAAGGACGACACCTGGGGCGTGCGAGTGGGCAAGATCAATGACCAGGGCCGCTACTACATGACTTACGACAATGTCTCGGGCGACCACAGCGGCCTGAAGCTGCGCCAGGAAAACCTGCTGGGCAGCTACGACCTGTTCCTGCCGGTGGGCGATACCACCAAGCTGTTCGGCGGCGGCAGCCTGGGCGTGACCAAGCTGACCCAGGACTCGCCGGGGGCCAGCCGGGATACCGACTACGGTTACGCCTATGGCCTGCAGGCCGGCGTGATCCAGGACATCACCGACAAGGCTTCTGTGGAACTGGGCTACCGTTACCTGCGTACCAATGCTGCTACCGAAGTGGGTGCGCACGGCGGGCCGAAGGACGGCACCCTGCGCCTGACCAGCAGCGCGCAGACCTACCTGGCTGCAAGCTACAAGTTCTGACGGGCGAGCCGGGTTATCCTGTACCGGCCTCTTCGCGGGTAAACCCGCTCCCACAGGGATCGCGCAGTTCTTCAAACCTGTGCAGTACCTGTGGGAGCGGGTTTACCCGCGAAAGGGCCGGTACAGGCAATACATATCAAGGAGCTGCACATGAAACTGCTGGTGGTCGAGGACGAAGCCCTGCTTCGCCATCACCTCTACACCCGCCTGGGCGAAGGCGGCCATGTGGTCGAGGCGGTCGCCGATGCCGAGGAGGCGCTGTACCAGGCCGGGCAATACCACTTCGACCTGGCCATCATCGACCTGGGCCTGCCCGGCATCAGCGGGCTGGAACTGATTACGCGCCTGCGCAGCCAGGACAAGACCTTCCCCATTCTCATCCTCACCGCCCGCGGCAACTGGCAGGACAAGGTCGAGGGCCTGGCCGCCGGTGCCGACGACTACCTGGTCAAGCCGTTCCAGTTCGAAGAGCTCGAGGCACGCCTGAACGCCCTGCTGCGCCGCTCCAGCGGCTTCACCCAGTCGACCATTGCCGCCGGCCCGCTGGTGCTCGACCTCAACCGCAAGCAGGCGACGCTGGACGAGCAGCCCCTGGCCCTGACCGCCTACGAATACCGCATCCTCGAATACCTCATGCGCCATCACCAGCAGGTGGTGGCCAAGGACCGCCTGATGGAGCAGCTGTACCCAGGTGACGAGGAACGCGACCCCAATGTCATCGAAGTGCTGGTCGGCCGCTTGCGGCGCAAGCTCGAGGGCGAGCACGGCTTCAAACCGATCGACACCGTGCGTGGCCTGGGCTACCTGTTCACCGAGCGCTGCCGATGATCCGTTCGCTGCGGGTGCGCCTGATGCTGGCGGCCGCGGTGCTGGCGCTGCTGTTCATGCTGGCGTTGCTGCCGGCCTTGCAGAAGGCCTTCAGCCTGGCCCTGCAGGAGTCGATCGAACAACGCCTGGCCTCGGATGTGACCACGCTGATTTCCGCAGCGCGTATCGAACACGGCCAACTGCAGATGCCGACGCTGCTGCCGGACGAGCGCTACAACCTGCCGTACACCGGCCTGCTCGGCTATATCTTCGACCGCGACGGCAAGCTGGTCTGGCAGTCGCGGGCAACCGCCGCGCAAAACATCAACTACCGCCCGCGCTACGACGGCCGCGGCAACGAATTCGCCCGCATTCACCAGGCCGACGGCGAAGAGTTCTTTGTGTACGACGTCGAGATCAAGCTGCTGGGTGGCCAGAGCGCCGCCTACAGCATCGTTGCCTTGCAACCTGTGCGCGAGTACCAGCACACCCTTGATGGCCTGCGCGAAAAGCTCTACCTGGGCTTTGGCGCGGCCTTGCTGGCGCTGCTGGTGCTGCTGTGGGCCGGTTTGACCTGGGGCTTGCGGTCGTTGCGCCGGCTCAGCCGCGAGCTGGACGATGTGGAGTCGGGAGTGCGGGATGGCCTGAGCGGCGAACACCCACGGGAGCTGCTGCGCCTGACCGGCTCGCTGAACCGCCTGTTGCGCAGCGAGCGCGAGCAGCGTCAGCGCTACCGTGATTCGCTCGATGACCTGGCGCACAGCCTGAAGACGCCGCTGGCGGTGTTGCAAGGGGTGGGCGAAAGCCTGCAGCAGCGTAGCGGCGAGCGCGAGCAGGCGCGCGTGCTGCAGAGCCAGATCGAGCGCATGAGCCAGCAGATCGACTACCAGTTGCAACGCGCCAGCCTGCGCAAGAGCGGCCTGGTACGTCACAGCGTGTTGCTGCGGCCGTTGCTCGAAAGCCTGTGCAGCACCTTGGCCAAGGTGTACCGGGACAAGCGGGTGGACGTGACCCTGCAACTGCCCGATGCGGCGCAGGTGCCGATGGAGCAGGGCGCGTTGCTGGAGCTGCTGGGCAACCTGCTGGAGAACGCCTACCGCCTGAGCCTGGGCCAGGTGCGCGTGAGCCTGGAGCAGGCGCCTGGGCGGTTGACCTTGTGCATCGAGGACGACGGGCCGGGGGTGCCGGCGCACCAGCGCGAGCGGATTCTGGAGCGTGGGGAGCGGCTGGACAGTCAGCACCCGGGGCAGGGGATCGGGCTGGCGGTGGTCAAGGATATCGTCGACAGCTATGACGCCGAGCTGAGCCTGGGGGATTCTCCTCTGGGGGGCGCGGCGTTCAGGATCACCTTCAACCTCGAGTGATTTGCTGGCTTGGCCGGCCTCTTCGCGGGTAAACCCGCTCCCACAGGGGGGCACTGCACTCGAGCCCTGTGCGGTTCCTGTGGGAGCGGGTTTACCCGCGAAGAGGCCGGCACAGGCAAACCACAATGGGCGGATTCCCGCCAATGCCCCTGTACAAATCCCGCCACCGGGCGGAAATCCGCCAGCCTTCCTCAGGCAATTCGCCCCGTCGTTGGGCGTTTATCCCTCGCAAATACGGCACTTGCACCCTTCGTGGGCATTTTGGCACCACCCTTGCTATTGATCCTCGCAGAGGCCTGCCCAGGCAGCTCGAACACAACGACAAATCCCTCCGGGTGCAGGAGGGTTAGCGATTCAGGTGCCCCATCGCCCTGGGAAGGGTGAACCGGCACACTTGAGGAAAATTAGCCATGACGACACGTCAGCCGCTGTACAAATCCCTGTATGTCCAGGTGTTGGTCGCCATCACCATCGGTATCCTGCTCGGCCACTACTATCCGGAGACGGGCGTCGCCCTCAAACCCTTGGGAGACGGCTTCGTCAAACTGATCAAGATGGTCATCGCCCCGATCATCTTCTGCACCGTGGTCAGCGGCATCGCCGGCATGCAGAGCATGAAGTCGGTCGGCAAGACCGGCGGCTACGCGCTGCTGTACTTCGAAATCGTCTCCACGGTCGCCCTGATCATCGGCCTCGTCGTTGTCAACGTGGTCAAGCCGGGCGCTGGCATGCACATCGATGTCAGCACCTTGAACGCCAGCAGCGTGGCTGCCTACGCCGCCGCCGGCGCGCAGCAGACCACTGTCGGCTTCCTGCTTAACGTCATCCCGAACACCGTGGTCGGCGCCTTCGCCAACGGCGACATCCTGCAAGTGCTGATGTTCTCCGTGCTGTTCGGCTTCGCCCTGCACCGCCTGGGCAGCTATGGCAAGCCGGTGTTGGACATGATCGACCGCTTCGCCCATGTCATGTTCAACATCATCAACATGATCATGAAACTGGCCCCGGTCGGTGCCTTCGGTGCAATGGCCTTCACCATCGGCCAGTACGGCGTTGGCTCGCTGGTGCAACTGGGCTACCTGATGGCCTGCTTCTACATCACCTGCCTGCTGTTCGTGCTGGTGGTGCTGGGCGGTATCTGCCGCGCCCACGGCTTCAGTGTCCTCAAGCTGATCCGCTACATCCGTGAAGAACTGCTGATCGTGCTGGGCACTTCGTCCTCGGAGTCGGCCCTGCCACGCATGCTGGCCAAGATGGAGCGCCTGGGTGCGAAGAAGTCGGTGGTTGGCCTGGTGATCCCGACCGGTTACTCGTTCAACCTCGATGGCACCTCGATCTACCTGACCATGGCTGCGGTGTTCATCGCCCAGGCCACTGACACCACCATGGACATCACTCACCAGATCACCTTGCTGCTGGTGCTGTTGGTGGCTTCCAAAGGTGCTGCCGGTGTTACCGGTTCGGGCTTCATCGTCCTGGCCGCCACCCTGTCGGCCGTTGGCCACCTGCCGGTTGCCGGCCTGGCGCTGATCCTCGGCATCGACCGCTTCATGTCCGAAGCCCGCGCGCTGACCAACCTGGTTGGCAACGCCGTTGCCACCGTGGTCGTGGCCAAGTGGGTGAAGGAAATGGACAACGACAAGCTGGCATCGGAGCTGGCCTCCGGTGGTGCGCCGCTGGTCGATACCCGTCCGACCGACGACCTGGGCGTGGCTGAAGGCCCGGCTCGCTGATCGCGGGATGGTGAAAAGAAAAAGGCGACCTCAGGGTCGCCTTTTTCATGTCTGTGCGGCGCACGGTTCCTTGTGGGAGCGGCCTTGTGTCGCGAAAGGGGCGCGCAGCGGCCCCGGGATATCAGCCATCCTGCAAGATTGCCGGGGCTGCTGCGCAGCCCTTTCGCGACACAAGGCCGCTCCCACAAGGCCTGCGCACAGCCTTCAGGCCAGCACCACCTCCAGCACCCGGATCACGTCCGGTTGCGGGTAGTGCCAGCGCACCTGCACATCCCAGAACTTCACCCCATACACCCGCTCGGCCGGCGGCACCTGGTAGGCCGGCCGTGGGTCCTGCGCCAGGCATTGCTCGATCAGCTCCACCAGCGGTTCACCCAGGCGCAGTGCATGTTCGCGGGCCTGGGGCAGGGCGTTGTCGCCCCACTGCACGGCGATCGCGGCAGGCGCTTGGCTGGCCATCTGGTTGTTGGCGCCAGCGATGCTATCGGCGTAAGGCACATACGGTTTGATATCCAGCACCGGCGTACCGTCGAGCAGGTCGATACCAGACAGCAGCAGGCGCCCTGGCTCCACGCCTTCCAGGCGCACCACCGACTGGCCGATACCATTGGGCCGGTGGGTGGCGCGGGTGGCGAACACACCCATGCTCTTGTTGCCACCCAGGCGTGGTGGCCGCACCTTCAGGCGGGGTTTGTCTTCCAGTGCCTGGTGGAACAGGAACAGCAGCCAGACATGGCTGACCTGTTCCAGCCCCTCGACCGCATCGCCCTGGTCGAACGGCGGCAGCAGCTCGAGCACGCCGCGTGCGGCGGGCGCCAGTTGCGGCTGGCGCGGGATGGCGAACTTCTCCTTGAAACAGGAGCGGATGATGCCGACCGGGGTAACCGAATGCTGCATGGCCAATCAGCCGCGCACGCGCAGGGTCAGGCCCTTGAGGAAGTTGCGCAGCAACTGGTCGCCGCACGGGCGGTAGTTGTCATGGCCGGCCTTGCGGAACAGTGCGCTGAGTTCGGGCTTGCTGACCGGGAAGTTGACCGACTTGAGGATCGCATGCAGGTCGTCTTCCTTGAGCTCGAAGGCCACCCGCAGCTTCTTGAGGATGAGGTTGTTGGTCACCGGCAGCTCGATCGGCTGCGGCGGGCGGCTGTCATCCTTGCCGCGGCGGTGGATCACCAGGCCGTCGAGAAAGTGCGCCATGACCCGTTCCGGGCAGCGCACGAAGCCTTCCTCGTCTTCCTTCTTCAGGTAGGTGGCCAGCACCAGGGGATGCACGTCGAGGCCGGATAGCCCGATGATTTCGGCCATCTTGGCGTCATTCACCTTGAGCATGTAGCGCAGGCTGCGCAGGACGTCGTTGTGGTTCATTGTTGCAGAATCCTGTTCAGGTGCCGCACCTGTGGCGCGGCGTATTGCTTAGAAACGTTCGGTAGTGGCCAGGTAGCGCCACTGGCCCAGGGGCAACTTGCCCATCGATACGCCACCCAGGCGAATGCGGCGCATGCCTACCAGCTCCAGGCGCAGGTAGGCGCACAGCTCGGCGATCTGCCCTGGCTGCGGGTTTTTCAGGGCCATGCGCAGGTGGGTTTCGTTCTGCCAGCTGGCCTTGGCTTTAGGCAGCTCGCGGTCATTGCGGGTGGCACCGCGCGCCAGGCGTTCCAGCGCCTGGGGCGTGGTCTCGCCGCGCACTTCAACGATGAATTCCTGTTCCAGGCGGCGCAGGTCGGCGTCGATCTTGCGGGTTACCCGCCAGTCCTGGGTGAATACCTGCAGGCCGCTGGCACCGCGCTCCAGCGGCGCCACGCAGGCCTGCCGGGCAAAATGCCCGTGCAGTGCGCGCACGCCTTCGCGGTGGGCTTCGCTGAGGTTGCTCATGTTCATGCTGGCGCGGGCGGTCTCGCTGTCCACGCTGGCCGGCTGGTTCAGCAGCAGGGTTACCGGTTCCAGCGTTTCGGCACGGGCACCCGGCAGCAGTTCGACGCGCTGCTGCTCGACCTTGAACTGCGGTTGCTCGACCACCACGCCATCGACCGTGACCCAGCCGCCCTCGATATACAGCTCGGCCTCGCGGCGGGAGCAGCCAAGCTGCTCGATAAGGCGTTTGGACAGGCGGACGGGTTCGGACATGAGGGCAATTCGCAAAGGCAGGGAAAGACCTGCATTGTACCTGCCCGCGCGGCAGAGGGGCTGGGAATCTGTGTCATTTACGCCGTTTTGCGCAGGCGCATGTGCAGCAGCGGGTAGGGTTGCCCCAGGCCGTCGGTTTCCGAACGGCCGATCACCTCGAAGCCCTCATGCAGGTAGAAGCCCAAGGCTTGCGGGTTCTGTTCATTGACGTCCAGGCGCTCGGCATTCAGTTCGTCGATCGCATAGTGCAGCAGGCGCTTGCCAACCCCTTTGCCACGGTACTCCGGTGCGACGAACAGCATGTCCATGCGCCCGTTGGCGACCCCGGCGAAGCCGCAGATGCGCTGGCGGTCCTTGCAGCAGATCAGCATCACTGCATCGAGGTAGCGACGCAGCACCTGGTCGCGCAGCAAGACGATGTAGCAATCCGGCAGGAAGTCGTGGGTGGCGCGTACAGAGTCCTCCCACACCTGTACCAGTTCGCCGTAGTCACTCAAGCGCGGGGTTTGCAGCGTCAGTACCGAATGCATGCCGGTGTTCCTCCATGACGATAAGGCAAACATAGCAGGCCAACCACCGGTCGGCTTCTCCGTGCGCTGCTTGAATCTCGGGGTTTGGCGGTCTATTAATTTTCTGTGGGAAAAATTCCCACATAATGAAAAGCAAGAACCTGACACAGGATTCCCGGCTTGATTTGGCGTTTCTCACGGCGACGACCTGGAGACGAAATATGCAAATCCATGTGCTGTTCAAAAAAGCGATATTGGCGGCTGCCGTTGCTGGCGTGCTGTCGACTTCCATCGTTCTGGTCCCTGACTCGATTTCCAATGGCTCCAGCGCCTACGCCAAGGATGGTGGTGGTGGAGGCGGTCACGGAGGTGGCGGCGGTGGCCATGGTGGGGGTGGTGGTGGCCATGGCGGCGGCGGTGGTCACGGTGGCGGCGGTGGAGGCCATGGTGGTGGCGGCGGTGGCCACGGTGGTGGCGGTGGAGGCCATGGCGGTGGCGGTGGCGGTGGTGGCCACGGTGGTGGCGGTGGTGGTCACGGCGGTGGTGGTGGCGGCCATGGCGGTGAGGGCGGCGGCCACGGCGCTGGTGGGGATGGAGATGGCCATGCCGGCAACAGTGGGCGCGGCCATGACGGCTCCTCGAACTCTGGGCGCAGCGGCAACCACGCTGAAGCGGGTGACGATCATGGCAATCACGTTGGCGGTGAGCCTGGGGACGATCACGGCAATCACGTTGGCGGTGAGCCCGGTGACGATCATGGCAATCACGTTGGCGGTGAGCCCGGGGACGATCATGGCAATCATGTTGGCGGTGAGCCTGGCGATGACCACGGCAATCACGTTGGTGGTGAACCTGGTGATGATCGTGGCGACCATCTGGGTGGCGAACCGGGTGATGACAACAGCAGGAGCTGACTGGCTCTGAACGGTCTCATGCAGCGCCCACGGGGCGGGCCTGTATGAGGCCAGGTTCGGATACACGGCAGCCCCACTCAACGCGAATGCAATGAGCGCCGACGACTATCCCTCATCTCGTCAGGGATATGGTCACAGTTGGTGTGGGATCTTTTCCCGCGTCGTATACTGGGTTCATCTGTCAAGGAATGCGCTCAATGCAATCGCCTACCATCCCCCCTTCGATGTTAAGCGCACTGCGGCGTGTCATGCGTCCTCTGGTGCGCCTGATGCTGCGCAAAGGGGTCACCTACACGATGTTCGCCGACCTGCTCAAGGAAGTGTTCGTCGATGTAGCGCATCGCGAGTTTCGCCTGGACGGTACAGTGCCGACCGACAGCCGCATCAGCCTGCTCACGGGCGTGCATCGCAAGGATGTCCGGCGTTTGCGTAGCGAGGGGGGGGCGTCGCTCGCCGCGCTGCCGGAAAACATTACATTAGGTGCACAGTTGGTCAATATGTGGACCACTGGCAAGCCGTTCTGCTCGGAGCCTGGCCAGGCGCTGCCGTTGCCGCGTCTGGCGAGCGTTGGCGGCGATCGTTCCTTCGATGCGCTGGTGGCGAAGATCAGCACCGACATCCGCGGGCGGGTGGTGCTGGATGAGTGGTTGCGCCTGGGTATCGTCCGGCTCGACGACCAGGACTGTGTCCACCTGGAAGCCCAGGCATTCGTGCCGCAGAAGGGCTTCGACGAAAAGGCCGCGTACTTTGGGCACAACCTGCATGACCATGCCTGCGCAGCAGTGCACAACCTGAGTGGGGACGGCCAGCCGTTCTTTGAACGCAGTGTGCACTACGACGCCTTGAGCTCGGCCAGCGTCGACCATTTGCGTGCAGCGGTGGACAAGGACGGTATGCAGATGCTGCTTGCCTTCAGCCGGCTTGCATCAGACCTGGAAGATGCCGATGTGCCCAGCGCCGAGCAACGTCACCGTATCACGGTAGGGCTTTATTTCTACACTGAAACTACCGACCCCGATTTGTCGAAGACACCCGACCCATGACTTCCCTCGCGCGCTGCCTCAGTGTGGTCACACTGGTCCTGGGTTTCGGGCTGAACCTGGTGGCGCCTGCCGAGGTGGCCGCAGCACCGGTATGTGTCAGCCGTGACGAAGTGGGTATGGCGGGGGCGGCGGGCTTGCAGTTTCCCGGCGGTATTGGTGGTACCGGGGCCAGGACGGGCGGTGTCGGTGGTACCGGTGTACGCAGCGAAAACGGCGGAGTGGGTGGCACCGGTGCGCCGCTGCCGCAGCGTCCCGGCGGCACGGGTGGGACCGGTGCGGTGGCCGACGGTGTGGACGGCACCTTCATCGATCACGGCGGGGCAGGCGGTACCGGCGCACCGATCCTGCGCCCGGGCGGTACCGGTGGCACGGGCATCGTCGGCACCATCACCGGGTTCGCCTCGATTTGCGTCAATGGCCTGGAAGTGCACTTTGGCAAGGACGTACCGGTGAGTGAAAACGGTGCGCCTGCCAGTAGCGCTCACCTGGCAATCGGCCAGGTTGTCGCGGTTGAGGCATTTGCCGGCAAACGCGGCCTGCAAGCAGGGCGCATCTCGATCCTCAACGTTTACGAAGGGCCGCTGACGGCACTGCCCAATGCATCGGCCCCCCTGCGGGTCATGGGCCAACCCGTGCGGCTTGCTGCAGGGGCGCGGGTGGCTGAAGGGTTGCGCCCGGGCGAGCCGGTCAGGGTCAGTGGCCTGCGCGATGCCAAGGGTGAAGTGGTAGCCAGCCGTATCGAGCGGGCGCCGGGGCTCAGGGAGGCCAGTGCCATCGGTGCGGTAGACCGTGCTGGCAGCCTCCAGGGGCTGAAGCTGGGAACCCGTGTGGCACCTGCGAGGGAAGTGCTGGTACGTGGGCAGTGGACCGGACGCCAGCTGGAAGTGGCGCAAACCCGCCCAGACCCGAGCCTGCCTTTTGCTGGCCGTGTGCAGACGGCGGTGATCGAGGGGCTGGTACAGCGCAGCCACGCTCAACAACTGGTGGTGGCAGGCATCAAGGTGACGCTGGGGCAGGGTACCGTGATCGTCGGCAAGCAGCCCGCGGCATTGGCGCTCGATCAACGTGTGCGGGTGAGCGGGGTGTTCAATGGCAAGCACGAGCTGCGGGCAACCCGCGTGGAGTTCGATGACGGCCGTGCCGACAACCCGGACAGAGGGCATTCGGGGCGTGGCAGCGGGCACGGCACCCGTGACGCTGAAGGTTCCAGCAATAGCGGGCATGGCGGACGCGATGCGACCAGTGATCGCATTGAAAGCAGTGATGACCACAGCGGGCACGGCGGTGTTGACGATTCCAGTGGTCGGGACGGTACTGAACGCGTGGACAAGTCCGGAAAGTCGGAACATGTCGACACCATGGAGCGACCCGAGAGCAGCAATAGCGGAAGCTCTGACCGGGTAGAGAAGGTCGAGCTCGAAAAGGTGGAAAAAATTGAAAAAGCAGAGAAGGTTGAAAAGGTAGAGAAGGTAGAAAAAGTAGAGAAGATCGAGAAAGCCGAGAAGATCGAAAAGCCTGAGAAAGTCGAGAAGGTCGAGAAGATCGAAAAGCCTGAGAAAGTCGAGAAGGTCGAGAAGGTCGAGAAGGTCGAGAAGGTCGAGAAAGTAGAGAAGGTCGAAAAGGTCGAAAGACCCGAGACAGTAGAGAAAGCCGAAAAAGTGGAGCATCCAGAGCGATCCGGGCATTAGGCAACTAGGCTGGGTAAGTGCGATCACCTTTCCCGTCCGGGATACCGAGGTGCAGATGAGACCCACGCTCCCTCTTTTCGCCTGCTTGCTGTCATGCGCCAGCGCGTCGGTCCTGGGCGATACCTTCAGCGCCGCCATAGGCATGGACTATTCAAGTGGCGACTATGGCACGGGTACAACCTCGGAAATCTGGTACGTCCCCGTGGTCGGTAAGTATGAAACCGGCCCAATGACCTACAAGGTCACTGTGCCCTGGCTGCGCATCACCAACCCTGAAGTGGGCCCGAATGGTGACCCCTTGCCCGGTGGCTGCCGGGATGTGGAAAGCGGGCTGGGAGACACGGTTGCCAGCGCCGGTTACGCCCTGCTCGACGGCAGTGACGGTGGCCTGATGCTGGACCTGATCGGCAAGGTCAAATTCCCCACTGCCGATGAAGACCAGTGCCTGGGCACCGGTGAATACGACTACACCGGCCAGGTCGATATCGCCAAGGCCTTTGGCCCGGTGACCGGTTTCGCGACCTTGGGCTGGAAGAAGTTCGGCGACCCGCCCGACAGTGATTTCGACGACCCGATATTTGCCAGTCTCGGCTTCGCCATGCCCGTGGCTGCAGGCACTTCGGCGGGTGCCTCCTACGACTGGCGGCAGAAAGTCGTCTCGACGGGCGCGCAGATCAAGGAACTTACCCTGTTCCTGACACACAAGCTCAACCAGCAGTGGAAAGTGCAACTCTATGCAGTCAAAGGCTTCTCGGATGCCAGCCCGGATGCAGAGGGCGGCCTGATGCTTTTTCACGCGTTCTGACGAAAAAGCCCCTGGCCCGGGAGTTCCTTGTGGGGAATGGCGGGGCAGGGGCTTTTCAGTTTGCTGCTGCGTTAGATGGGTTCAGCCCACATGTCGTATTCGTCGGCATCCACCACGCGGCAACGTACCTTGTCACCCGGCTTGAAGCCGTGGTCGCCATCGATGAACACGCTGCCGTCGATTTCCGGGGCATCGAAGAAGCTGCGGCCAACCGAACCTTGCTCTTCCACTTCATCGATCAGCACGTCGATTTCCTTGCCGATGCGCAGTTGCAGGCGGGCGGCGCTGATGGCCTGCTGGTGGGCCATGAAGCGGTCCCAGCGGTCCTGCTTGACGTCGTCCGGCACTTCTTCCAGGCCCAGGTCGTTGGCCGGGGCGCCTTCTACCGGCGAGTACTGGAAGCAGCCCACGCGGTCCAGCTGGGCTTCGGTCAACCAGTCCAGCAGGTACTGGAAGTCTTCCTCGGTCTCGCCCGGGAAGCCGACGATGAAGGTGGAGCGAATCACCAGCTCCGGGCACTGCTCGCGCCAGTTCTTGATACGTGCCAGGGTGCGGTCTTCGAAGGCCGGGCGCTTCATGGCCTTGAGCACTTTCGGGCTGGCGTGCTGGAACGGGATATCCAGGTACGGCAGGATCTTGCCGGCGGCCATCAGCGGGATCACGTCGTCGACGTTCGGGTACGGGTACACGTAGTGCAGACGTACCCAGGCACCCAGGCTGCTCAGGGCTTCGCACAGCTCGAGCATGCGGGTCTTGACCGGGCGGCCGTTCCAGAAGTCGGTCTTGTACTTGACGTCGACGCCGTAGGCGCTGGTGTCCTGGGAAATCACCAGGATCTCCTTGACCCCGGCCTTGACCAGGCGCTCGGCCTCGCTCAGCACTTCGCCGACCGGGCGGCTGACCAGTTTGCCGCGCATCGACGGGATGATGCAGAAACTGCAGCTGTGGTTGCAGCCTTCGGAAATCTTCAGGTACGCATAATGGCGCGGGGTCAGCTTGACGCCCTGCGGCGGCACCAGGTCGATCAGCGGGTTGTGGTCCTGGCGTGGTGGCACCACTTCGTGCACGGCGTTGACCACCTGCTCGTACTGCTGCGGGCCGGTGACCGACAGCACGCTCGGGTGTACGTCGCGGATGCTGCCTTCCTCGACACCCATGCAGCCGGTGACGATGACCTTGCCGTTTTCCTTGATCGCTTCGCCGATCACTTCCAACGACTCGGCCTTGGCGCTGTCGATGAAGCCGCAGGTGTTGACCACCACTACGTCGGCGTCCTCGTAGGTGGGCACGACTTCATAGCCTTCCATGCGCAACTGGGTCAGGATGCGCTCGGAATCGACCAGGGCTTTTGGGCAACCCAGGCTTACGAAACCTACCTTGGGGGTGGCGGGCGTGGTGGACATGACTAACCTCGGTATTGAATGCAGGTCGCCCGGCCGGAATCGGGGGCGATCTTGACGGGCGCTTTTGGCGCCTCTGATCAAAAAGTGCGCAATTCTAGCGAGCGCAGGGTCGCTTGACCAGCAGAAATGCGACGAACGCTGCGCTATGCTTCGCGCCATTGCGCCGGGAGTATCAGTATCACCTGGCGCATCGGGAATTCTACTGGCCTTGCAAGGCCGTCTGCGGGAGTGGTCGATGGTTCAGGCAAGCAGTCACGCCGAGGGCGGGCACGAGGGGAAGCAGGGTGCGACGCGGTCGTTGAGCCTGCTCGTGGCGGCGGTCGGGGTGGTTTATGGCGATATCGGCACCAGCCCGTTGTATACCCTCAAGGAGGTCTTCAGCGGCGGGTACGGAGTGCCGGTCAACCATGACGGCGTGCTGGGGATCCTGTCGCTGATCCTGTGGTCGCTGCTATGGGTAGTGTCGTTCAAGTACGTGATGTTCATCCTGCGCGCCGACAACCAGGGCGAGGGCGGCACCATGGCGCTGACCGCGCTGGCGCGGCGGGCCACGTCGGCCTACCCGAGGTTGCGTACGTTGATGGTGGTGTGCGGGTTGATCGGCGCTTCGCTGTTCTATGGCGACAGCATGATCACGCCGGCGGTGTCGGTGCTGTCGGCGGTGGAAGGCATGGGCCTGGCGTTTGATGGTATCGATCACTGGGTTGTACCGATTTCGCTGGTGATCCTGGTGGCGCTGTTCCTGGTGCAGAAGCACGGCACCGAGAAGATCGGCAAGCTGTTCGGCCCGATCATGGTCACCTGGTTCCTGGCGCTGGGCTCGCTGGGCGTGTACGGCATATCGCAGAGCCCGGAAGTGCTCAAGGCTTTCAACCCGGCCTGGGCGGTCAACTTCTTCGTGGTTCACCCCGGCATGGGCGTTGCCATTCTAGGCGCGGTGGTCCTGGCGCTGACCGGTGCCGAGGCGCTGTACGCCGACATGGGCCACTTTGGCCGCAAGCCGATCGCTCGGGCCTGGTTTGCCCTGGTGCTGCCGGCGCTGGTGCTCAACTACTTTGGCCAAGGCGCGTTGCTGCTGCAGGAGCCGGATGCAGCACGTAACCCGTTCTACCTGCTGGCGCCGGGCTGGGCACTGCTGCCGATGGTCGGCCTGGCTACCATGGCCACGGTGATCGCTTCGCAGGCGGTAATCTCGGGGGCGTTCTCCCTGACCCGCCAGGCCATCCAGCTGGGCTACATCCCACGCATGCAGATCCAGCACACTTCCAGCGATGAACAAGGGCAGATCTATATCGGTGCGATCAACTGGACACTGATGGTCGGCGTGGTACTGCTGGTGCTCGGTTTCGAGTCATCCGGTGCCCTGGCGGCGGCATACGGCGTGGCTGTGACTGGTACCATGCTGATGACCACCATCCTGGTTGCGGCGGTGATGCTGCTGCTATGGAAGTGGCCGCCGGTGCTGGCGGTGCCGATCCTGATGGGTTTCCTGTTGGTGGATGGGCTGTTCTTTGCCGCCAACGTGCCGAAGATCATCCAGGGCGGGGCCTTCCCGGTCCTGGCCGGCGCTGTGCTGTTCCTGTTGATGAGCACCTGGAAGCGCGGCAAGCAGATCCTGATGGAGCGCATCGACGAAGGCGCGCTGCCGCTGCAGCTGTTCATCAGCAGTATCCGCATTCAGCCTCCGCACCGGGTCGAAGGCACGGCGGTGTTCCTCACGGCACGCTCCGATGCGGTGCCCCATGCGCTGTTGCACAACATGCTGCATAACCAGGTGCTGCACAGCCAGGTGGTGCTGTTGACGGTGGTCAGCGAGGACCGGCCACGCGTGCCGGAACAGGAGCGCTTTGAAGTGGAGGCTTATGGCGATGGGTTCTTCCGCGTGTTGCTGCACTTCGGCTTCATGGACGAACCGGACGTGCCGGCGGCGTTGAAGCTGTGCCACCTGGAAGACCTGGACTTCAGCCCGATGCGCACCACCTTCTTCCTCAGCCGCGAGACCGTGATCGCCTCACGGCTGGAGGGGATGTCGCGCTGGCGGGGCAACCTGTTCGCGTTCCTGCTGAAGAATGCCAACGGCAACTTGCGCTTCTTCAACCTGCCGCTGAACCGGGTGATCGAGCTGGGGACCCAGGTCGAGATCTGAAGGGCAACACAGATTTCAAGGCAGTACCCGCTCCCACAGGGAGCGCATAGCTTTCAAAGCTTGCGCTGTACCTGTGGGAGCGGGTTTACCCGCGAATGGGCCGCAAGCCTTATCAGTTCTGCTCAGCCACACTCGACTTGCCCTGGCGCGTCTCGATCTCACCGATCAGGCGCTTGGCCAGTGCCGGGTAGTTTTCGTCAAAGTGATGCCCCCCTGGCAGCTTCAGGCGTTCACCCACCGCAGTCTTGTCGGTGCAACCGCTCTCGTCGGTTTCTTCCACGCCATACACACACACCACCTTGGACGCCGGCAGTTTGGCCATTTCCGGCCCGGTTGGCGCTTCCTGGCCTTCCTTGCCCAGCCAGCCCTCGACTTCGATCTCGAAGCTGCCGCTGCGGGCAAATGCCAGCAGCATCACCGCGTCGATACGCTGCTGGTCCTCGGCCGGCAGGCGGTTGTAGATCGCCGGCAGGACGTCGGCACCGAACGAATAGCCGGTCAGCACGAAGCGCTTGGTGCCCCACTTCTGTCTGTAGTGCTGCATCAGCTCGGACAGGTCGGCGGCGCTTTGTTCCGGGGTCTTGTGTTGCCAGTAGTAGCGCAGCGTGTCGATGCCGACCACCGGGTAACCAAGCTTGGCCATTTCCCCGGCCACGTCGCGGTCCAGGTCTCGCCAGCCGCCATCACCGGAAAGGAACAGGGTGACCGTGTCGGTGGTCTGCCCGGCTGGCACCTCGACTACCGGAATGGCCAGGGCATTGCCGTCGTGGCCGACCAGGGCCTGGGTCAGTTGGGCCTTGAGCACTTGTGGCAGGTGGATGTCGTAGTCACTGATGCTGGTTTCGGCATTGGCCTGGTCGCGCACGAAGGCGGCGCTGGCGTCATCCGGGTTGTCGTTCCAGGCGACGTTCCAGTGGCCGTGGGCGGCCGACTTCGGCAGCGCTGTCTGGCAGCCCGGCTGTTCCAGGCTGAAGCCCACGGAAATCGCCCGCGCCTTGTCGTTGTTCTGGCTGGCCAGCCAGCGCCAGGCCTGGGCGGCGCCAGGGCCGATACCGGCAACCAGGGTCGGCTTCTCCGGTAACTGGCCCAAGGCCTGGTCCAGGGCCTGTTGTTGTTTGCTGCAGTCATTGGGCGGCAGGATCACCTGCACCACTTGCGCTTCGCCAGCCTGAGCCAGGTCCAGCAGCTGCCTGTCGGTCAGCGCCTGGTCCTGGGGTACGCCGATGGCCACCCGGGCCTTGGGGTGCACGGCTGGGGTCACACGGGTAATGTGGGTGTCATTGATGCTCAGTTGTTCCAGGCGTGCCTCGGGAGCCGGGCGCGTCCATAGCCAGAACGCCAGCGCGCCTCCCAGGGCGGCCAACAGCAGGGGAACCAGCAGGTACAGCCAAAAGCGTCGGATCATCAACGTTTCACCAATCCAGTCAGGCCGCCTGCGATCAGGGCGGCGGTGTCAGCCAGTGCCACCAGCGGGTCGAGCCCGGCCGGCACGGCCATGTAACGGGGTTCCCAGTCCGGTTGGAACTTGTCCTTGAAGCGTCGAAGCCCCTGGAAGTTGTACAACTGCTCGCCACGGCGGAACACCATCGAGCCCAGGCGCTGGGTCAAGGGCGCGCCACGCCGCGGCTGCAGACCGGAAAGCGGCACCATGCCCAGGCTGAAGCGGGCGTAGTCATGGCTTTTGTAGTGCAAGATCAGGCCGATCATCATGAATTCCATGGTCAGCTTCGGGGCCTCGGGGTGCGCACGCATCAGGTCAAGGCTGGCCAGTTCCTTGCCATGGGTTTCCAGCAGGTTGGCGAAAGCCACCGGGCGGCCCTGGAAGCGGATCAGGGCAATGCGAAAATGCTGCAGGTATTCAGGGCTGAAGCGCCCCAGCGAGAAGCCTTTCTCGCGCACGTTCTTGCCGCCAAGCCAGGCGTCGGAAATTTCCTTCAGCTCTGCCAGCGGGGCATGACCGGGTTCGTGGATTTCCAGGCTCAGGCCGTCACGGCCGCCACGGTTCCAGGTGTAGCGTAGGTCCTTCATTTCCTTGCCCTTGGCTTCGAGATCGAAACGGCGCAAGTCGACCCGGGCTTCTTCACCCAGCTTCAGCGCGGTCAGGCCGATGTCCATGTAGAACGGCAGGTTCTCGGCGCGCACCTGATAGAACACCGGGCGGGCATGGTGCAGGTCGCACAGGTCGCGGAACTGCCAGATCATCTCGGCGCGCTCCTGGGCCGGGCCGATCGGGTCGTACAGGGCCACCAAGCTGCGACCGCGACGGGCGTACATGAGGAAGGCGTTGTTGCCAGGGTGGAACAGCAGCGCCTTGTCACCGGTCAGCGCCAGGCCGCCATCTGGCTGGTCGGATGCCAGCAGAATGCGGTTGGCACGCAGCAGCTCTTCTTCGTCTGGCAAGTGGATCACCGGCGGTGCGGTACGCAGCAGCCAAGTCAGGGCCACGGCCGCCAGCAGCAAGGCGCTGCCCATGGCGGCGCGCAGGCCACGCGGGGCATCGGCATCGAGGGTGAACTGCCACCACAACTGATGGCTGTAGGGAACATCCTGATAGGCGAACAGCAACAACCAAACCGATGCGCCGACCACACAGGCGCTGGCTACCAGAAACACCGGCGAGAATGGCAATTCGAGCAGGCGGCTGGGGCGGTAGAAGGAACGGCGGAACAGGGCGAGCAGGGCGGCAGTCAGGGTCAGCAAGCAGGCCTCTTCCCAATCGAAGCCCTTGAGCAGCGACAGCAGGGCACCGACCAACAACAGCACGGTGGTCAGTAGCCAGGCGGCGGACAGGCGCCGGCGCAGGCCTTGTGCCAGAAGCAGGCACAGCACGCCGATCAGGCTGGCGCCAAAATGCGAAGCATCGATCAGGCGGTGCGGAACCAGGAAACCCATGTGCTCCAGGCGGGTGTCGATTTCGGGCGTGGCACCGGAGAACAGCAGCACCACCCCGGACAGGAATACCAGGATCGAAAGGATCGGTGCCGCCAGCCCGGAAGCGGCCTTGATAGCCTGTTGCGCGAACAGCAGGCGCCGGGCCTCGTTGGCCAGTAGCAGCGCGCAGGCCAGCAGCAGCGGCAGCACCACGTAGATCAGCCGATACAGCAGCAGTGCCGCTGCCAGCGGCGCCGCGCCAAGTTGGTCGGCAAAAGCCGCCAGTAGTATGGCTTCGAATACCCCGACGCCGCCCGGTACGTGGCTGAGCACACCTGCGGCCAAGGCCAGCAGGTACACCAGGATAAAGGCACCGAATGGCGGTGCTTCGGGCAGTAGCAGATACAGCACGGTGGCGGCAGCGGCGACATCCAGTGCGGTGATCAGCAATTGCAGGGCCGCCAGGCGTGCGCCGGGCAGGCGCAGCGTGCGGCGGCCCAGTTGTACCAGCAGGTTGTTGGCCAATGGTTGTTCAGCCAGACGCCGGCGGTATAGACCGAAAACCAGCACGCTGCACACCAGCAGCACGGCTGTGGCGATACCTGCCAGCAAGCCAGGCGCCAAACCCAGTGCGGCCGAGGCCGCCGGCAGGTCGCTCAAGGTCGCCAAGGCGGCCAGAGGCGGTAGCGCGCAGCCCAGTGACAGGCTGGCAAAAACGGTCATCCGTGCAACTTCACCTGCGCCAACCCCTTGGCGTGCATACAGGCGATAGCGCACCGAACCGCCCGAAAGCATCGACAGGCCGATGGCGTTACCTATGGCAAAGGCGCTGAAGCCGCCCAGCACCAGGCTGCTCGCGGGCAGTTTCACGCCGGCATAGCGGCTGGCCGACCACTCGTAACCGAGCAGGATCACGAAACCGAGCACGGTTGCCAGCAAGGCGCCAAGTAAAGACTGGGTCGGCACGCTGAGCATGGCATCGTGCAAGGCATAGATGTCCAACTCGCTCAACAGGTGGCGACAGGCGACCAAGGCCATGGTGAACAACACCAGGGTCACTACCAGGCCGATGGGCTGGCGGTAACGGCTCATGCGTTCCAGCAAGGGCAGACGTTGTACGGCGCCAGGCAGCTTTGTGGCAAGCGGCACCGGGGATTCGGGATTGTGGGAAGTCATGGATTTCCCCGGGCGTGCAGCGCGAGGTGAGGGAAAGGTATGGCCAAGTGAAAGTCCCTTAGAAAAACGTATCCAATGTTACTCCGGCCTCGAGCGTTTTCAGCGGTCTGGCAGGGTTAAAGATAGTTCATCCTGGGCACGACCTCTCAAGCCTGCGGGTTGGCTGTAGGACGGGAAAATTTGGGGGCGAAAAGCAGGAGGGGAGAAGCAACAAACCCCGCGCTGCTGTTACACAGGCGGGGTTTGTTCTGACGAATATGGTTGCGGGAGCCGGATTTGAACCGACGACCTTCGGGTTATGAGCCCGACGAGCTACCAGGCTGCTCCATCCCGCGTCAGTGGTGCGCATTCTACAGTTTCCAGAAAGGGTGTCAAGCGCTAGTCGTTGATTTTTTTGAAATTTCTATCAGCGCATAATTTGACGCAAAAGAAAAAGGCCACTGTGTTAACAGTGGCCTTTTCTCGAATCTGGTTGCGGGAGCCGGATTTGAACCGACGACCTTCGGGTTATGAGCCCGACGAGCTACCAGGCTGCTCCATCCCGCGCCTGTGAGATCGAATTCTACGGATTTACCCGCGGGTGTCAAGCTTTTTTCTGAAAAAACCTTTCTTGTTCAAACTCTTAGCGCCTGTATATGGCTCGCAGCTCAGGCGCGACGGGGCTTTCAGGCCGATTATCGAGCAATGTTGCGCACAGGCTGCATACCCGAGGGCGCATGCGATACTATCTGTATGAATTTACAGTGCTGACGGTCATCCATGTCCTTGCGCAAGATCATCCACGTCGACTGCGATTGCTTCTATGCCGCGATCGAAATGCGTGACGACCCGCGCCTGGCCGGGCGGCCCATGGCGGTGGGGGGCTCGACCGACCGCCGTGGGGTGATCGCCACCTGCAACTATGAAGCGCGCGCCTACGGCGTGCGTTCGGCCATGTCGTCGCGGCACGCGCTGAAGCTGTGCCCGGACCTGCTGATCGTCAAGCCGCGCTTCGAGGCCTACCGTGAAGCCTCGCGGGAAATCCACACGATCTTCCGTGACTACACCGAGCTGATCGAGCCGCTGTCGCTGGACGAGGCCTACCTGGATGTAAGTGACAGCCAGTGGTACTCGGGCAGCGCCACGCGCATTGCCGAGGATATCCGCCGCCGTGTCGCCCGCACCCTGCATATCACTGTCTCGGCCGGTGTGGCGCCAAACAAGTTCCTGGCCAAGATCGCCAGTGACTGGCGCAAGCCCAATGGCCTGTTCGTGATTACCCCGGGCGAAGTGGAGGCATTCGTCGCCGCCCTGCCGGTGGCTAGGTTGCACGGGGTGGGCAAGGTAACGGCAGACAAGCTGGCGCGGTTGGGTATCGAAACCTGCCTGGAGCTGCGCGAATGGTCGCGTCTGGCGCTGGTGCGCGAGTTCGGCAGCTTTGGCGAGCGTTTGTGGGGGCTGGCACGGGGTGTCGATGAGCGTGCCGTGCACAATGACAGTCGCCGGCAGTCGGTCAGCGTGGAAAACACCTACGACACCGACCTGCCGGACCTGGCCAGTTGCCTGGCACGGCTGCCCGAACTTCTGGAGAGCCTGAACGAGCGTATCGCCCGCATGGACAGCAGTTACCGGCCGGAAAAACCCTTCGTCAAGGTCAAGTTCCATGACTTCAGCCAGACCACCATGGAGCAGGCGGGGGCAGGCAGGGACCTGGAGAGTTATCGCCAATTGCTGGGGCAGGCGTTTGCCCGTGGTGGCAAGCCGGTGCGCTTGCTGGGGGTAGGCGTGAGGTTGCGCGACTTGCGCGGGGCGCATGAGCAGTTGGAGCTGTTCCCGCCGAAATGAAGGGGCTGCATGGCAGCCCCAACGTGTTACTGCGCGCCCGGGTCGGCCACCAACCGGCCAGTGGCCTTGGTCAGCGACTGCAGAAACTCCTGCTGCAACTCCGGATCGTTGCGGGTCAGTTCGATCAGGCTCTGTTCCATTTCACTGGCTTCTTCTTCCAGGCCGAGTTCGGACAAGCGCTTGACCCGGTGAACCCATTGGCCGACATCGTCATCTTCGAGGTCATCGAAGATCAGTTCATGGGCCTCGAGCAGTTTGTTGCGCAGGGTGGCGCTGACGAGCAGGCTGGCATCGCCACGTACCGCGTTGTCCTCGTCCAGCACCTGCAGGTGCAGGGTACCGATGTGGTTGAGGTTCTGCTCGGAGAACGGGCTGTCGAGCAGGTTCAGGCGCAGCACGCCGTTCCTGTCGGTGGTCAGCTCGTGGGTCATCTTGCCGGCCTTGACCTCGACCAGGCGTTCGCTCCAGGGCACGCTGGTAGATTCCTCGCGCTTGCCTTTCTGCACTTCGCTGATCCCGGCCAGGTTCTGCTGGGCACGGCCGTTGGACGGCACGTTCATGAACGGGTTGAGCCCGTCCACGCCGTAGCTGAGCCAGTCGTGGGTGATGCTTTCCGGGAGGTTGCCCAGGGCGAAGACATTGACCACGTTGGCACCCACGCCTGCCACCACGGCCACCGCACCCAGCGGGATCTCGTAGATCTCCCGCCAGGGCTGGTAAGGCGTATAGCGGTCATAGCTGCGGGTGACTTCGAATTCGGTGACTTCGAAGCGCTTCTGCTCATGCACGCGCACACGTCGTTGCGGAAGCTCCATCACCTTCGGCTCGCCGACATCGATCTGCAGGGTGTGCTCGAGCAGTTTGCGCTCGACGCGCTCCTCGTGGTCGCTGCGCTGGGACATCTGGTTGGCGCAGCCGCTGACGAGCAGGGCGCCGCACAGTGCGGCGCCCCCCAGGGGAAAGGTACTTCGCTTGAACATGATCACTCGTGCATTGGTTATCAGCGGCGAACGCGGGCCTGCAAGAAGGTCAGCACTTCATCGAGCGGCAACGACTGGGCGTCCTGCTCGGTGCGGTGCTTGTACTCCAGGTTGCCTTCGGCCAGGCCGCGATCGCTGACGACGATGCGGTGCGGGATGCCGATCAGCTCCATGTCGGCAAACTTGATGCCTGGGCTGGTCTTCTTGTCACGGTCGTCCAGCAGCACTTCGTAGCCGGCAGCGGTCAGCTCGGCATACAGCTTGTCGGTCGCCTCGCGAACCACCTCGGTTTCGTAGCGCAGCGGTACCAGAGCGATCTGGAACGGGGCCAGGGCGTCGTTCCAGATGATGCCCTTTTCGTCGTAGCTCTGCTCGATGGCAGCTGCGACCACGCGGGACACACCGATGCCGTAGCAGCCCATGGACAGGGTTACCGGCTTGCCGTTCTCGCCCAGCACCTGGCACTTCAGCGCCTCGCTGTACTTGGTGCCGAGCTGGAAGATGTGGCCCACTTCGATGCCGCGCTTGATCACCAGGGTACCCTGGCCGTCCGGGCTCGGGTCGCCTTCGACCACGTTACGCAGGTCGGCGACCTGTGGAACCGGCAGGTCGCGCTCCCAGTTCACGCCGAAGTAGTGCTTGTCGTCGATGTTGGCGCCAATGCCGAAGTCGCTCATCAGGGCAACCGAGCGGTCAATGACGATTTCCAGCGGCAGATTCAGCGGGCCGAGCGAGCCGGCGCCGGCACCAATGGCCTCGCGCAGTTCGGCGTCGGTGGCCATGACCAGCGGGTCGGCAACCTGTTCCAGCTTGGCCGCCTTGATTTCGTTGAGCTCATGGTCGCCACGCACGATCAGTGCTACCAGCTTGCCTTCTTCGGCGCCGCGCACGATCAGGGTCTTGACGGTTTTCTCGATCGGCAGGCCGAAGTTTTCCACCAGCTGGGCGATGGTCTTGGCGTTCGGCGTGTCGACCAGGCGCAGCTCCTCGGTAGGGGCGGGGCGCACGGTTTCACGCGGGATGGCCTCTGCCTTCTCGATGTTGGCGGCGTAGTCGGAGCTGTCGCTGAAGATCACGTCGTCTTCGCCGGACTCGGCCAGTACGTGGAACTCGTGCGAATAGCTGCCACCGATGGAGCCGGTGTCGGCCTGAACCGGGCGGAAGTCCAGGCCCAGGCGGGTGAACACGTTGCTATACGCCTGGTGCATGCGGTCGTAGGTTTCCTGCAGGGAAGCCTGGTCGGCATGGAACGAGTAGGCGTCCTTCATGATGAACTCGCGACCGCGCATCAGGCCGAAGCGCGGGCGGATCTCGTCACGGAACTTGGTCTGGATCTGGTACATGTTGAGCGGCAGCTGTTTATAGCTGGACAGCTCGTTGCGGGCCAGGTCGGTGATCACTTCCTCGTGGGTCGGGCCGACGCAGAAGTCGCGCTGGTGGCGATCCTTCAGGCGCAGCAGCTCGGGGCCATACTGTTCCCAGCGGCCGGATTCCTGCCACAGTTCGGCGGGCTGGATGCTGGGCATCAGCACTTCCAGGGCGCCGGCGGCGTTCATTTCCTCACGCACCACGGCCTCGACCTTGCGCATCACCCGCAAGCCCATCGGCAGCCAGGTGTACAGGCCAGAGGCCAGTTTGCGGATCATGCCGGCACGCAGCATGAGCTGATGGCTGATGACCACTGCGTCGGCAGGGGTTTCTTTCTGGGTGGCGAGCAAATATTGACTGGTGCGCATGGTGAGCCGTGTCGATTGCCTAAGACATTGAAATGACCCGCATTGTACGGGGGCGAAACGAAGGCGTACAGGATGCCCCAGGGCGTGACGCTTGTCAGCCAAGAAAAAGCCCGGCGTGATCGCCGGGCTTTTTCAAGTGCGGGGCACTGCAAGCCAGGCTTACAGGATGCTCAGCGGGTACTCCACGATCAGGCGCAGTTCGTCGATCGATGGGGAATCGTAGTAGACGCCATCGGAAGAGCGATAGGTGGCTTGACGCACGCGGAAGCTCAGGTCTTTTGCCGGGCCGCTTTGCAGCACGTACTTGATGTCGACGTCGCGTTCCCATTCCTTGCCGTTGCTGGTGCCGGCGACGTTGGCGTCGGTACCGCGTACATAACGGGTCATGAAGGTCAGGCCCGGGATGCCGTATTCGGCGAAGTTCAGGTCGTAGCGAGCCTGCCAGGACTTCTCGTCTTCGGCGTTGAAGTCGGAACGGGCCACGGAGTTGGCCAGGAAGATGGTGCCGCCACCGTCGATGCCATAGCCGTAGTCGCCGTCGCCGGTGACTTTCTGGTAGGCCAGGGTGAAGGTGTGAGCGCCAATGTTGTAGGCGCCCGACAGGCTGAACGCGCGGTTGTCCAGCTTGTCGCCATCGAATGCGCGGTACTCGGCCGAGCCTTCGCTCTTGGTGTCATAGATGTTGAAGTCGAACACAAGGCCTTGTTTGTCCGAGATCGGCAGCGCCCAGTTGACGTTGGCGTAGTATTTGCGCCAGTAGTCTTCAACCTTCGAGTAGTACAGGCTGGTGCTGAGGTTGTCGGTGAAGGCGTAGGTACCACCTACCACGTTGGCTTCCTTCAGGCCGAAGCTGTCGCGGTTGGTCTGCTCCTGGGCGGTCAGGCTGGTGAAATGACCAGCGTGCAGGGTCAGGCCCTCGATCTCGTTGCTGGTGATCAGGGTGCCTTGGGCAATTTCCGGCAGCAGGCGGCTGTCGTCGGTGGCGAAGACCGGCAGAGCGGTGAACTGGTCACCCACTTTCAGCACGGTGTCGGAGATGCGGAATTTAACCGCGCCGCCGGCTTTGGAGTAGTCATCCTGCGAACGGCCGTCAGAGCCGGTAGGGAACAGGCCGGTACCGGCGCGGCCCTTGCCGCTGTCCAGTTTCAGGCCGAGCATGCCGATGGCATCGACACCCACACCCACGGTGCCCTGGGTGAAGCCGGACTCGAAGGTGCCGAGGAAGCCCAAGCCGGTTTCTTCACGACGGCTCTGGGTGCCGGCTGGGTTGTTACGGAAGTCACGGCTGAAGTACAGCATGCGGGTCTTGACGTTCAGCTTGCTGTCTTCGATGAAACCTTTGGACTCGTCCTGGGAAGAGGCCAATGCCAACTGCGAGGTCCCTGCCGCAACGGCCAGGGCGATCATGCTCCACTTCATCACGCGCATCGTGATTTGCTCCTTTGGTTTTTAGGAAGAGTACCGCTGCGTCCAAGTGTTCTAGTTATATGGGGCAGCTCTTTCTTGTTATGTCGGCGAAAATGTATAGCACGCTGACTGTTCTTGGCGATATGGGTATAAGCATCCTTTTCGGAACTTTTTCACCATGTCGCTTCTAGGTAGTTCCATGTCGCAAATCACGCCCCGGTTTAAGGGCCGTCAACACCAGCGCTGCTTCTTTCACCGTAAAGAATCTGTAACTACCGATTCCGGTTGGGAAACTCCCTGGTAACCACTGTCGCTGTTGTTATTTGTCGCGTTCACCCGCCGATGCAGGTGTCGTGCCGACTTGGCGTGAAAGGAATGCAACAAGCGTGCTCAAAATTCACAACGCTTCATGAAATTTTCACAAAACCTGCTACCGGGGGTCGGAAAGTGCCGTAAACACGGGGCGGGAGGCGCCTGATGCGGTAGCACAGTCAAGAATCGTTAAAATTGAAAAGCTGTCATGAAAGTCAATGTGTTACCGCAACTTGTTCATGCAGCGTCACCCGCGGGGTGACAAGTGTGGTGCGAGGGGTATCGGTGGCCTCATTTTGGTGCGAAAAGTAGCGCTGTGTTACCGGGAACGTGCAGGGTATCCTTGCAGGCCTGTTTTCCGCGTGAAGCGGGTTGGTTCTGCCTGAAGGAGATTTGCCGTGTTCGTCCTCGATTCGCGTTTGCAGCAGGATTCGCTGGTGCTGGGGGAGTTTGCGCTGTGCCAGTTGCTGCTGAGCAAGGATGCCAACTATCCATGGTTCATACTGGTGCCCAAGCGCGCCGGCATCAGCGAGCTGTTCGAGCTCGATGCTGCGGAGCAGCAGCAGTTGTGGCAGGAAACCACCGGCCTGGCCGAAGCGCTGAAAGCCAGCTACAGCGCCGACAAGATGAACGTGGCTACCTTGGGTAATGTGGTCAGCCAGTTGCACATGCACGTGATCGTGCGCCAGCGCGACGACGCCGCCTGGCCGGCACCGGTGTGGGGCAAGTGCCCGGCGGTGGCCTACACCGACGACCAGGTGCAAGCCATTCGCCAGCGCCTGCGCGGGCTGCATCTCGCCGGTTACCAGGAGATCTGACATGTCGCTTGAATCACGAGTGGTCGAACTGGAAACCCGCCAGGCGTTTCAGGATGACACCATTCAGGCGCTGAATGATGTGGTTGTCGAGCAGGGGCGGGTGATCGAGCGGCTGCAGTTGCAGATGGCCGAGCTGATCAAACGTTACGATGAGATGGTTGGCCAGTACGGCAGCGAAGGGGAAGAGGCGCCACCGCCTCATTATTGATACCTGAACCCCTGCAGGAGCGGGCATGCCCGCTCCTGCAGGGGGTGGTTTCTGCAAGTTGGATCAGCGGCGGGTTACCGCGACCACATCCTCGGCCTGCAGGCCCTTGTCGCGGTGCATCACGGAAAACTCCACGCGCTGGCCTTCCACCAGGATGCGGTGGCCTTCGCCACGAATGGCGCGAAAGTGCACGAAGATATCATCGCCCGAGTCGCGGGAGATGAAGCCGAAGCCTTTGGATGTGTTGAACCATTTCACGGTGCCGGTATCACGACTGCCACCATCCTGCGCCGCGTGCTGGTTGGTGCGTGCCTTGCGGGGGCTGCGGGCAAAGCCCACGGCCAGGTGCACGGCCACGGCCAGCGCTGCGCAGACCAGTGCGGCCAGGTTGCCCATTTCCGGGCGGGCCAGCAGTGTCAGGGTCTGCAGCACCACAGCCACCACCAGCAGGGCGCAGGCCAGGTGCTGCAGTTGTTGCCGCGCGCCGCGGTAGTAAAGTGGCACGACGGGGGCCAGGACGAGGTTGAGCAGTCCGAGCAGGGCGAGATAGACCGCGTCGGGTTGTTGCAGGAAGGGTAACGCATCGGTTTTCAGGCTGGGCATGAGCGATAGCAGCAAGGCTGCCACGCCTGTCACCAGATGGACGATCTTGAACATGGGGTTGGCTCACAGTTGATAAGGCCGATCACAGGAAGAGCTGGCAGCACGGTGCGCATGAGGTGTAGAGCGCGAACACGCGGCAGGCCAGCCTATGCACCCGGCAAATGGCAATCCGCACGGGTGGCACCATGCCTATTTAACAGTAAAGCCGCAGGCTACTCAAACCGCTGTCCCCGAGGGGCGATGTGTTGCGCCATGTCACATGCGGCGCAGACCAAGTGTTGCTACAGTGGTCGGCACCCGCTTGGGTCTCACGCCTTATGGAAAGGGGAACTTCATGGCAATTGATATCGGTATCAGTGAAGAAGATCGCAAGTCCATCGTCGATGGGCTGTCCCGCCTGTTGTCGGATACCTACGTGTTGTATCTGAAAACCCATAACTTCCACTGGAACGTCACCGGTCCGTCGTTCCGCACTCTGCACCTGATGTTCGAAGAGCAGTACAACGAACTGGCGCTGGCGGTCGACTCGATTGCCGAGCGCATCCGCGCCCTGGGCTTCCCGGCACCGGGGTCTTATGCATTTTATGCGCGGCATTCCTCGATCAAAGAGGAGGAAGGGGTGCCGCATGCCGACGAGATGATCCGCCAGCTGGTGCAGGGCCAGGAAGCCGTGGTGCGTACCGCGCGCAGCATCTTCCCGGTGGTGGACAAGGTCAGTGACGAGCCTACCGCCGACCTGCTGACCCAGCGCATGCAGGTGCACGAGAAGACCGCCTGGATGCTGCGGGTGCTGCTCGACGGCAAGTAGATACCCAACGCTGTATCGGCCCTTGTAGGAGCGGCCTTGTGTCGCGATGGGCTGCGAAGCAGCCCCAGCAATTTGTGCAATTGCACTCAAACCCTGGGGCTGCTTCGCAGCCCATCGCGACACAAGGCCGCTCCTACAGACCCTGCGCAATTTGTGCAGGAAGATTTTGCCGCTGCTTTAAGCTCGCCCATCAGCGCTTCATAGGCCACCTGGTACCTGTGACGAGGAAGTGTGGCGCATGATGCAAGCAAGCAAACGTGTGGCTGGCCAAGGGCGTTGGCCGGGTAAACAGTGCATCGACCCGTTCAAGGCGGATTTCGACATGTTGCAGACCCAGCCCGTGTCACGCTCGGTGCGGCTCAACGGCTTTTCCACCTGCCTGCGGCTGGAGGCCGTCTACTGGGGTATCCTGGAGCGCATCGCCGCGGCCAACCGCTGCTCGGTCAGTGCGGTCCTGTCCTACGTGGACCGTGAGGTGCACCTGCGACAAGGCGGGGTGCGCAACTTCAGCGGGCTGATCCGGGTGATCTGCGTCGCCTGGCTGCTGGACCCGCCAAGTGTGCGCTGATCGCCTGGCGGGCTGCGCAGTGCTTGTTAACCATATATAATCCCGCTTTTTGCTGCCCCGGCAGCCAGCGTTGTGGTTGACGAGAGACACCCATGCCCCTTTATGACTATCAATGTGCATCCTGCGAGCACCGCATGGAAGTGCTGCAGAAGATCAGCGCCGCGCCGCTGACCGATTGCCCGGCCTGCCAGGCGCCGGCGCTGAAGAAGCTGCTGTCGGTGCCAGGCTTCCGCCTGAGCGGTAACGGTTGGTACGAAACCGACTTCAAGACCGGGGCGAAAAAGAATCTGGCAGGCGGCGACAAGGCCGACTGAGTTGAATGCTGTGACCGGGTCTTGCAGTATTAGCCCTCTCCGGGCGGCCAAGGCCTCCACCGAATACACGAATCACGAGAAGCGAAACCACCATCATGATGCGCAGCCATTATTGCGGCCAACTGAACGAGAGCCTGGACGGCCAGGAAGTCACCCTTTGCGGCTGGGTCCATCGTCGCCGCGACCACGGCGGGGTGATCTTCCTCGACATCCGTGACCGCGAAGGCATGGCCCAGGTCGTGTTCGACCCGGATCGCGCCGAAACCTTCGCCGCTGCCGACCGCGTGCGCAGCGAATACGTCGTGCAGATCACCGGCAAGGTCCGCAAGCGCCCTGAAGGTGCGGTGAATGCCAACATGGCTTCCGGCGCCATCGAGATCCTCGGCTACCAGCTGAACGTGCTCAACGAAGCGGAAACCCCACCGTTCCCGCTGAACGAGTACTCCGACGTCGGCGAGGAAACCCGCCTGCGCTACCGTTTCATCGACCTGCGTCGCCCGGAAATGGCCGACAAGCTGCGCCTGCGTTCGCGTATCACCAGCAGCATCCGTCGCTTCCTCGACGAAAACGGCTTCCTTGACGTCGAGACGCCGATCCTGACCCGTGCCACCCCGGAAGGCGCGCGTGACTACCTGGTGCCTAGCCGTACCCACGCCGGCAGCTTCTTCGCCCTGCCGCAGTCGCCGCAGCTGTTCAAGCAGCTGCTGATGGTCGCCGGCTTCGACCGCTACTACCAGATCGCCAAGTGCTTCCGTGACGAAGACCTGCGTGCCGACCGCCAGCCGGAATTCACCCAGATCGACATCGAGACCAGCTTCCTCGATGAAAGCGAGATCATGGGCCTGACCGAAAGCATGATCCGCAAGCTGTTCAAGGAAGTGCTGGACCTGGAATTCGGCGAATTCCCGCACATGACCTTCGAAGAAGCCATGCGCCGCTACGGCTCCGACAAACCGGACCTGCGTATCCCGCTGGAACTGGTCGACGTTGCCGACCAGCTCAAGGATGTCGACTTCAAGGTGTTCGCCGGCCCGGCCAACGATCCGAAGTGCCGCGTTACCGCCCTGCGCTTGCCTGGCGGCGCCAGCATGCCACGCAGCAAGATCGACGAGTACACCAAGTTCGTCGGTATCTACGGTGCCAAGGGCCTGGCCTACATCAAGGTCAACGAGCGCGCCAAGGGTGTCGAAGGCCTGCAGTCGCCGATTGTCAAGAACATCCCCGAGGCCAACCTCAACACCATCCTCGACCGCGTTGGCGCCGTTGATGGCGACATCGTGTTCTTTGGTGCCGACAAGTTCAAGGTGGTCAGCGAAGCCCTGGGCGCGCTGCGTATCCGCCTGGGCCACGACTTCGAGCTGCTGACCTGCGAGTGGGCACCGATGTGGGTGGTCGACTTCCCGATGTTCGAAGAGAACGAGGACGGCAGCTTCACCGCGCTGCACCACCCGTTCACCGCGCCGAAGTGCACCCCGGACGAGCTCGAGGCCAACCCGGCCGTGGCCCTGTCCCGTGCCTACGACATGGTCCTGAACGGTACCGAGCTGGGTGGCGGTTCGATCCGTATCCACCGTAAAGAGATGCAACAGGCCGTGTTCCGCCTGCTGGGCATCGAAGCGGCAGAACAGGAAGAGAAGTTCGGCTTCCTGCTCGACGCCCTGAAGTTCGGTGCACCGCCTCACGGTGGCCTGGCCTTCGGCCTGGACCGCCTGGTCATGCTGATGACCGGAGCCCAGTCGATTCGTGAAGTGATCGCCTTCCCGAAAACCCAGAGCGCCGCGTGCGTCATGACCCAGGCCCCTGGCCTGGTCGACGCCAAGGCCCTGCGCGAGCTGCACATCCGACTGCGCGAACAGACCAAGGTCGAGTAAGCAGTCCCCGGGCGCATCCACATGGATGCGCCTTTGCGTTCCGGCGCAGGCAATTTCCCGTCCCGCCCCCTACAGGGGCGGGGCTGTTTGTGATTCAAAGGATTCGGAGTCGTTATGGCTGGTCATTCCAAGTGGGCGAACATCAAGCACCGCAAAGAGCGCCAGGATGCCAAGAGAGGCAAGATTTTCACCAAGTGGATCCGCGAACTGACAGTCGCTGCCAAGCAGGGTGGTGCTGACCCGGCATCCAACCCGCGCCTGCGTTTGGCGCTGGACAAGGCCTTGGGTGCCAACATGAGCCGCGACATCATCGATCGTGCCGTGGCCCGTGGTGCCGGCACCAACGAAAGCGACAACGTCGAAGAGCTCAGTTACGAAGGTTACGGCCCGGGTGGCGTGGCGATCATGGTCGAGGCCATGACCGACAACCGCAACCGTACTGCCGCCGCCGTGCGTCATGCCTTCACCAAGTGTGGTGGCAACCTGGGCACCGACGGTTCGGTGGCCTACCTGTTCGAGCGCAAGGGGCAGATCAGCTTTGCTCCGGGCGTGGAAGAAGACGCGCTGATGGAAGCGGCGATGGAAGCCGATGCCGACGACGTGGTGGCCAACGACGACGGCTCGTTCGACGTGTTCACCTCGTTCAACAGCTTCTACGCCGTGCGCAATGCCCTGGAAGAGGCGGGCTTCAAGGCCGCTGACGCTGAAATCGTCATGCAGCCGACCACCAGCGCCGAACTCGACCAGGACGGTGCCGAGAAAGTACTCAAGCTGATCGACATGCTCGAAGACCTGGATGACGTGCAGAACGTCTACTCCAATGCCCAGATTTCCGATGAGATCATGGAAAACCTCGGCTAAGGTGTCCTGGCGATCCATGCCAGTTCTTCAAGTTTGTCAGCGCCTGTACCGGCCCTTTCGCGGGTAAACCCGCTCCCACAGGTACTGCACCACATTCAGAGTCGGTGCAGTACCTGTGGGAGCGGGTTTACCCGCGAAAGGGCCGGTACAGTTTGCAGAGATGCATCAATTTTTCGACAGGCTCTATGACTCTGATTCTTGGTATCGACCCCGGCTCGCGCATCACCGGCTATGGCGTGGTACGCCAGACCGCCCGTGGTTGCGAGTACGTGGCGTCGGGCTGCATCCGCACCGGCAGCGGCGAGCTGCACGAGCGGTTGCAGATCGTTTTTCGTGGCGTGGGTGAAATCATCGCCCAGCACGGCCCGGTAACCATGGGCATCGAGCGGGTGTTCATGGCCCGTAACGCCGACTCGGCGCTCAAGCTCGGCCAGGCCCGTGGCGCAGCCATCGTCGCCGCCGCCGAAGCCGGCCTGGAAATCGCCGAATACAGCGCCACCCAGGTCAAGCAGGCGGTAGCCGGTACCGGTGGGGCGAACAAGGAGCAGGTGATGATGATGGTCATGCACCTGCTGAAACTGACGCAGAAGCCGCAGATCGACGCCTCCGACGCCCTGGCCATCGCCCTGTGCCACGCCCACACCCGTTCCAGCCTGGTGCCGCATGGCCTGGCCACGGCACGGCGGCGCGGTGGGCGCTTGCGTCTGTAGGCGCTTCATGCGCTGATACATATTTTGTTCGGGTGATGCGTTCACCCGCTGCATTTGCTGATAGGGTTGAGCGGTCTTTGACCGGCTCCCCGAGAGGAAGGATCGGAACGTGATTGGACGTTTGCGCGGCACCCTGGCGGAAAAACAGCCGCCGCACCTGATTATCGACGTCAACGGCGTAGGTTACGAACTGGAAGTTCCCATGACCACGCTGTACCGTCTGCCCAAGGTGGGCGAACCCGTAACCGTGCACACCCACCTGGTGGTGCGCGAGGATGCTCACCTGCTCTACGGTTTTGCCGAAAAGCGTGAGCGCGAGCTGTTCCGCGAACTCATCCGTTTGAATGGGGTAGGGCCGAAGCTGGCCCTGGCGCTGATGTCCGGGCTGGAAGTGGACGAGCTGGTGCGCTGCGTGCAGGCTCAGGACACCTCGGCCCTGGTGCGCGTGCCCGGTGTTGGCAAGAAAACCGCCGAACGCCTGCTGGTCGAGCTCAAGGACCGTTTCAAGGCTTGGGAAACGTCCCCGGCCATGTTCACCCTGGTCTCCGACGGGCCGCTGCCGGTCGCCAGCGCATCCACGGCCGAAGCCGATGCCGTCAGCGCCCTGGTTTCCCTGGGCTACAAGCCGCAGGAAGCCAGCAAGGCGATTGCCGCGATCAAGGACAAGGCCGGCCTGAGCAGTGAGGAGCTGATCCGCCGCAGCCTGAAAGGGATGATTACCAAGTGATCGAAGCCGACCGCCTGATCGCCGCCAGTGGCCGCGACCGTGAAGAAGTCCAGGACCGTGCGATCCGCCCGCTGCGGCTGGACGAGTACATCGGCCAGCCGGTGGTGCGCGAGCAGATGGCGCTGTTCATCCAGGCCGCCCGTGGCCGCAGCGAGTCGCTCGACCATACGCTGATCTTCGGTCCGCCCGGCCTGGGCAAGACCACCTTGGCCAACATCATTGCCCAGGAAATGGGCGTGTCGGTCAAGAGTACCTCGGGGCCTATCCTCGAGCGCCCGGGCGACCTCGCGGCCATGCTGACCAACCTCGAACCGCACGACGTGCTGTTCATCGACGAGATCCACCGGTTGTCACCGGTCGTCGAAGAGGTGCTGTACCCGGCGATGGAGGACTTCCAGCTCGACATCATGATCGGCGAAGGGCCTGCGGCCCGTTCGATCAAGCTTGACCTGCCGCCGTTCACCCTGGTCGGTGCCACCACCCGTGCCGGCATGCTCACCAACCCGCTGCGGGACCGTTTCGGTATCGTCCAGCGTCTGGAGTTCTACAGCGACAAGGACCTGGCCACCATCGTCAGCCGTTCCGCCGGCATCCTCGGCCTGGCCATCGAAGACCAGGGTGCCTACGAGATCGCCCGTCGCGCCCGCGGCACGCCACGTATCGCCAACCGCCTGCTGCGCCGCGTGCGCGACTACGCCGAAGTGCGCGGCAAGGGCCAGATCACCAAGGCCGTGGCCGACATGGCGCTGAACCTGCTGGACGTCGACGAGCGCGGTTTTGACCACTCCGACCGCCGCCTGCTGCTGACCATGATCGAGAAGTTCGACGGTGGCCCGGTCGGCGTGGACAACCTGGCGGCAGCCATCAGTGAAGAGCGCCACACCATCGAGGACGTGCTCGAGCCGTACCTGATCCAGCAAGGCTACATCATGCGCACGCCGCGCGGCCGCGTGGTCACCCGACATGCCTACCTGCACTTCGGCCTGAACGTGCCCGGGCGCCTGGGGGAGGGTGGGGATTTTTCCGAAACGGGCGATGAGTGACAGATCGAAAACGGCTTTCCGTGGTCCTACCGCTGGCATGCCGAGGGTGCGCTGGCAATAAGACATTAATGAAGAAAAAACAGTTGCCACAGCGGATTGGCAAGCTGAGGAGTAAGCACTAGAGTATGCGCGCGCAAAATGGCCTGGAACCGTTCGCACACCGTTGTCGAGTCTATTACGAAGATACCGATGCCGGTGGCGTGGTGTATTACGTCAATTACCTGAAATTCATGGAGCGCGCGCGTACCGAGCGGCTGCGGCACCTGGGCTTTTCCCAGGCGCAGTTGGCCAAAGACAACCTGCTGTTCGTGGTCCACTCCAGCGAAGCGCGCTATCACGCGCCGGCGCGCCTGGACGACGAGCTGCGGGTGACCGCGCAAGTACTTGAACTCAATCGCGCCAGCCTGCGCTTCGTGCAGCAGGTCTGGCGGGAAAAGGATGAAACGCTGCTCTGCGAAGGGCAGTTCCTGGTGGCCGCCGTGCGCGCCGACACTTTCAAACCCCGAGCCATACCCCCGGAGCTGCGTGACGCCTTTGTGGCGGACGGCTCGGGTACTCAATCGAATGCAGGAGAATAAGCGTGGAAGCTAACGTCGTCGACCATACCTCCATGTGGAGTCTGGTCAGCAATGCCAGTGTGCTGGTACAGCTGGTAATGCTGACCCTGGTGGCCGCCTCGGTCACCTCATGGGTCATGATCTTCCAGCGCAGCACCATGCTGCGCGCCGGTCGTCGTGCGCTGGATGCCTTCGAGGAGCGCTTCTGGTCGGGCATCGACCTGTCCAAGCTGTACCGTCAGGCAGGCAGCAACCCAGACCCGGATTCCGGTGTCGAGCAGGTCTTCCGTGCCGGCTTCAAGGAATTCTCGCGCCTGCGCCAGCAGCCGGGCGTTGACCCGGACGCGGTCATGGAGGGCGTTGCCCGTGCCATGCGCGTAGCCATCTCGCGCGAGGAAGAAAAACTCGAGCAGAGCCTGCCGTTCCTGGCCACCGTCGGTTCTACCAGCCCGTACATCGGCCTGTTCGGTACCGTATGGGGCATCATGAACTCCTTCCGCGGCCTGGCCAGTGCCCAGCAGGCCACCCTGGCCACGGTTGCCCCGGGTATCGCCGAAGCGCTGATCGCCACCGCCATCGGCCTGTTCGCGGCAATTCCGGCGGTCATCGCCTATAACCGCTTCTCGGCGCGCAGCGAAGTGCTGATCGGCCGTTACTACACCTTCGCCGACGAGTTCCAGGCGATCCTGCACCGCAAAGTGCACACCAGCGAAGAGTAATCAGGTAGAAGCCCATGGCCCGAGTTCGCCACAAACGCAAGCCCGTCGCCGAGATGAACGTGGTGCCCTACATCGACGTGATGCTGGTACTGCTGGTCATCTTCATGGTGACGGCGCCCATGCTCAACCAGGGCGTCAAGGTAGACCTGCCCAAGGTTTCCAGTGAAGCCTTGCCGCAGGACAACAACGTCCAGATCCTCACCATCTCCATCAAGGCCGACAAGACCTACTACTGGAACCTCGGCAGCGAAGTCGATACCGACAAGCAGATGGACAAGGCCATGACCTTGCCAGCCATGACCGACGCGGTGACCAAGATCATTGCCGCCGGCCGTGACCAGGGCAAGCAGACCCAGGTGTTCATTCGTGGCGACAAGGCTGTCGACTATGGCGCGGTCATGGGTGCCATGGGCGGGTTGCAGAAGGCCGGTGTCGGTAACGTTGGCCTGATTACCGAGGCGCCCTGATGCAACAGCGAGAGCCATCCGCCTCGGAAAGCTACTTCTGGCCCAGTATCTGGGCCATCGGCCTGCATGTGCTGGTGTTCGCCCTGCTGTTCGTCAGTTTTGCCATGACGCCTGAGCTGCCGCCATCCAAGCCGATCGTCCAGGCTACCCTGTACCAGCTCAAGTCCAAGAGCCAGGCGACCACCCAGACCAATCAGAAGATTGCCGGGGAAGCGAAGAAAACCGCTTCGCGCCAGACCGAAGTCGAGCAGCTGGAACAGAAGAAGGTCGAGCAGGAGGCCGTGAAGGCCGCGGAACAAAAGAAAGCCGACGCTGCTCAAAAGGCCGAGGAGGCCCGCGAGGCCGCCGAAGCCAAGAAAGCCGAGGCAGCTGCCGAGGCCGCCAAGGCCGCCGAGGCCAAGAAAGCCGCCGAAGCCAAGAAGGCCGAAGAGGCGAAGAAGGCTGCCGAGAAGCAGCAGGCCGACATCGCCAAGAAGAAGGCCGAGGAAGAAAAGAAAAAAGCCGAAGAAGAGGCCAAGAAAGAGGCCGCTGAAGAGGCGAAGAAACAAGCCGCCGAGGACGCCAAGAAAAAGGCGGCCGAAGAGGCCAAGAAGAAAGCAGCCGAGGACGCCAAGAAGAAAGCGGTAGCCGAGGAAGCGAAGAAGAAGGCAGCTGAAGAGGCCAAGAAAAAGGCCGCTGCAGATGCCCAGAAGAAAAAGGCACAGGAAGCGGCCCGCAAGGCGGCGGAAGACAAGAAAGCCCAGGCCCTGGCCGAGCTGTTGTCCGACACCACCGAACGGCAGCAGGCGCTGGCCGACGAGCAGGGTGACCAGGTGGCCGGCGACTTCGACGACCTGATCCGCATGCGCGCGGCCGAGGGCTGGGCTCGTCCGCCTTCCGCGCGCAAGGGCATGACGGTGGTCCTGCAGATCAACATGTTGCCGGACGGTACCATCACCAGCGTCAGCGTGGCCCGGTCCAGTGGTGACGGCCCGTACGACAGCTCGGCGGTGGCAGCAGTGAAGAACATCGGTCGTCTGACCGAGATGCAGGGTATGAAGCCGAGCGATTTCAACCAATATCGTTCGTTCAAGATGACATTTACACCTGAGGATCTAGCGTTGTGATTAAACGTCTGAGAGGACTGCTGGTCATGCTGTGCTGCGTGGCAGGCATGGCCGTGGCAGAGGAAAAGAACATCCTGGTCACCAGCGGCAGCGACCGGGCCACGCCCATCGCGGTAGTGCCGTTCGGTCTGCAGGGCGGCAGCGTGCTGCCGGAAGACATGGCCGACATCATCGGCAACGACCTGCGCAACTCCGGCTACTACTCGCCGATTCCGCGGCAGAACATGATCAGCCAGCCGTCGCAGGCCGGCGAAGTGATCTTCCGTGACTGGAAAGCGCTGGGTGCGCAGTACGTGATGGTTGGCAGCATCGTGCCGTCGGGCGGTCGCCTGCAGGTGCAGTACGCGCTGTTCAACGTCGCCACCGAGCAGCAAGTGCTGACCGGTAGCGTGGCGGGCAGCGTCGACCAGCTGCGCGACATGGCCCACTACATTGCCGACCAGTCGTTCGAGAAGCTCACCGGCATCAAGGGTGCTTTCTCCACCCGCATGCTGTACGTGACGGCCGAGCGCTTCTCCACCAACAACACCCGCTATACCCTGCAGCGTTCGGACTACGACGGTGCACGCGCGGTCACCCTGCTGCAATCGCGCGAGCCGATCCTGTCGCCACGCTTTGCACCGGATGGCAAGCGCATCGCCTATGTCTCGTTCGAGCAGAAGCGTCCGCGCATCTTCGTCCAGCACATCGATACCGGTCGCCGCGAGCAGGTCACCAACTTCGAAGGCCTGAACGGTGCGCCAGCCTGGTCGCCGGATGGCACGCGCCTGGCGTTCGTGCTGTCGAAGGACGGCAACCCGGACATCTACGTGATGAACGTGGCTTCGCGCCAGATCAGCCGTGTCACCGCTGGCCCGGGCATCAACACCGAGCCGTTCTGGGGCAAGGATGGCAACACCCTGTACTTCACCTCCGACCGTGGCGGCAAGCCGCAGATCTACAAGCAGTCGGTCGGTGGCGGTGGTGCCGAGCGTGTAACTTTCGTGGGTAACTACAACGCCAACCCGAAACTGTCGGCGGACGAAAAGACCCTGGTGATGATCCATCGCCAGCAGGGCTTCACCAACTTCAAAGTTGCGGCCCAGGATTTGCAACGCGGAAGTGTAAAGATTCTCTCTGAAACGAGTCTTGATGAGTCTCCCACTGTTGCGCCAAACGGCACCATGCTAATCTACGCCACCCGCCAGCAGGGCCGGGGAGTCTTGATGCTCGTGTCGCTTAATGGCCGCGTGAGGCTCCCACTTCCTACCGCTCAAGGCGAAGTCAGAGAACCGTCCTGGTCCCCTTACCTGAACTGATTGCGGCGTAATACTTTTGCTTAACACACTGGGGTTTCATTAGGAGTTTCACGATGGAAATGCTGAAGTTTGGTAAATTTGCTGCGCTGGCTCTGGCCATGGCCGTAGCTGTAGGTTGCTCCTCGAAGGGCGGTGACAACGCAGGCGAAGGCGCTGCTGTAGATCCGAACGCTGGCTACGGTGCCAACACTGGCGCTGTTGACGGCTCCCTGAGCGAAGAAGCTGCCCTGCGCGCAATCACCACCTTCTACTTCGAATACGACAGCTCGGACCTGAAGCCAGAAGCCATGCGCGCCCTGGACGTTCACGCCAAGGACCTGAAAGCCAACGGCAACCGCGTTGTCCTGGAAGGCAACACCGACGAGCGCGGCACCCGCGAGTACAACATGGCTCTGGGTGAGCGTCGTGCCAAGGCCGTTCAGCGTTACCTGGTTCTGCAGGGCGTTTCCCCTGCTCAGCTGGAACTGGTCTCCTACGGTGAAGAGCGTCCGGTTGCCACTGGCAACGACGAGCAGTCCTGGGCTCAGAACCGTCGCGTAGAACTGCGTAAGTAAGTTCTTATGCGTATGGGCCGCCGTGTAGTAACCGTCCTCGCACTCAGCCTGCCGCTTGCGGCCTGGGCTGAGGTCCCTGTAGTTGATGACAACGCAGGCAGCTATCCGCCTGCGGGTTATGGCACGAGCGGCGCCTATGCCGGGTCAGGGGCTTCGGCCCCTGCCTCTGCACAGGGCCAGCTGTTCATGCAGCTGCAACAGATGCAGGATCAGCTTTCCCGCCAGCAAGGCATCATCGAAGAGCTGCAGAACGATGTGTCGCGCATGAAGCAGGAAAACCTGGAGCGTTACCAGGACCTGGACCGTCGCATCAACAGTGGCGCCGCGCCTGCCGCGACCCCTGACAATTCCTCCGGTGGTGGTGCATCCAATGCCGCCCCCGATGCAGCAGGTGCTGCTGCGCAACAACCGGCCGCCAGTAGCGAGCCCGGTGATCCGGCGAAAGAAAAGCTCTACTACGATGCCGCTTTCGACCTGATCAAGCAGAAAGACTTCAACAAGGCCAGCCAGGCGTTCAACGCCTTCCTGCGCAAGTACCCCAACAGCCAGTACGCCGGCAATGCCCAGTACTGGCTGGGTGAAGTGAACCTGGCCAAGGGCGACCTGCCGGCTGCCAGCCAGGCCTTCGCCCAGGTCAGCCAGAAGTATCCGAAGCACAGCAAGGTGCCGGATTCGCTGTACAAGCTGGCCGACGTCGAGCGCCGCATGGGCCACACCGACAAGGTCAAGGGTATCCTGCAGCAGGTCATCACCCAGTACCCCGGCACCTCGGCCGCGCAACTGGCCCAGCGTGACCTGCAGAAGCTCTAAACAGTACCGCTTGAAAGAAACCCGCGCTTGTCGCGGGTTTTTTCGTTAGAATCAATGCCCTTTTTTCGTAAACACGCTGCTGCGGATAACGCTATGTCGAGTCCGCGACAGTGCCTGACGGAGGCGGGCAGCCTGTTTAGCTGTCACGCCCGTGGCGAGCATGCAAGACACATTACGCATCACCGAAGTCTTTTACTCTTTGCAGGGTGAAACGCGAACGGCTGGGTTGCCCACGGTATTCGTGCGCCTCACCGGTTGCCCCCTGCGCTGCCAGTACTGTGACAGTGCCTATGCCTTCAGTGGCGGCACCGTTCGCACCCTCGATTCGATCCTTGAGCAGGTCGCCGGCTTCAAGCCGCGCTACGTTTGCGTCACCGGCGGCGAGCCATTGGCCCAGCCCAACGCCTTGCCGCTGTTGCAGCGCCTGTGTGACGCCGGTTACGAGGTGTCGCTGGAAACCAGCGGCGCGCTGGATATTGCCGGCACCGACACCCGCGTCAGCCGCGTGGTCGACCTGAAGACCCCAGGCTCCGAAGAGTCGCACCGTAACCGCTACGAGAACATCGAGCAGCTGACCCGCAACGACCAGGTCAAGTTCGTCATCTGTTCCCGTGAGGACTATGACTGGGCGGTCTCCAAGCTGATCCAGTACAACCTGGCCGAGCGTGCCGGCGAGGTGTTGTTCTCGCCCAGCCACCACCAGGTGAACGCCAGCGAGCTGGCGGACTGGATCGTCGCCGACAACCTGCCCGTACGCTTCCAGCTGCAGCTGCACAAGCTGCTGTGGAACGACGAACCCGGACGTTGATTGAGGAGCAAGCACACATGACCGACAAACGCGCAGTAATCCTGTTGTCCGGCGGCCTGGACTCGGCCACCGTGGTCGCCATGGCCAAGGCCGAAGGCTACAGCTGCTACACCATGAGTTTCGACTACGGCCAGCGCCACCGCGCCGAACTGAACGCCGCCGCCCGCGTTGCCCGCGACCTGGGCGTGGTCGAGCACAAGGTTATTGGCCTGAACCTGGATGGCATCGGTGGCTCGGCATTGACCGACAGCAGCATCGACGTGCCGGAAACCCCGGGTGAAGGCATCCCGGTCACCTACGTGCCAGCGCGCAACACCGTGTTCCTGTCCCTGGCCCTGGGCTGGGCAGAGGTGCTGGAAGCCCGTGACATCTTCATTGGTGTGAATGCCGTGGATTACTCCGGCTACCCCGATTGCCGCCCCGAGTTCGTCGAAGCCTTCGAGCGCATGGCCAACCTGGCGACCAAGGCTGGCGTCGAAGGGCAGGGCTTCCGCATTCAGGCGCCGCTGCAGAACATGAGCAAGGCGCAGATCGTGCAGGCCGGTATGGCCCGCGGCGTGGACTACAGCCTGACCGTTTCCTGCTACCAGGCCGACGATGACGGCCGTGCCTGCGGCAAATGCGACAGCTGCCGCCTGCGTGCCGACGGCTTCAAGGCAGCTGGTGTCGAAGACCCGACGCGGTACTTTTGAAAAAAGTTTGATGGGGTGTTGATTTCCCGTTAGAAATCAGTATTATACGCGCCATCCAACGGGTCGTTAGCTCAGTTGGTAGAGCAGTTGGCTTTTAACCAATTGGTCGTAGGTTCGAATCCTACACGACCCACCATATGCAGTACGTCAAAGCCCGCTACCGGCAACGGTGGCGGGCTTTTTCGTTTTCGGCTGCTTGTACTGGCCTCATCGCAGGCAAGGCAGCTCCCACAGGGCTTGCGCATGACTTGAGGCTAATGCGGTCGAGGTGGGAGCTGGCTTGCCGGCGAAAGGGGCGCAAAGCGCCCCCAGCTTACTCAGCCCACTCCGGATCCCCGGTAAACACCACCGTCAGCCAGCGGTCTGGCCCTTCACCACCCACGGCATCACCGATCTCGTTGCGCCACGCATCCCATTCATCGATGGTCTTCGCGGCCATGGCCTTCGGCACGATGAAATACAGTTCGATCTCCCGCGAGCGCCCGACCTTGGCCACATAGGCGCGGTACGACTGCAACCCATGGCGTGCGACGAAGGCCTTGGCGACTTCATCCACGTGCAGCTTGAGGTCGCCAGGGGTCACCAGGAAAATTTCCGACAGGGCCTGGCGCACCACCGACATCGGCAACGGCACGATCACCAGGCAGACCAGCGCCAGCACCGCCGGGTCGATATACGGCGACACCCACTCCAGCGATGTGCCTTGCACCGCATAGCCAAAGCAGAAGGCGATCAGCAGCGCGGCGGTGATGCTGGCCGACATCACCCAGCCCTTGACGTCCATGCGCACGAAGTCCGAGCCCAGCTTGCGGTTGGCGCGGGCCTCGACAACAGCGATGGTCACGCAGGCGATCACGGTCAGCACCGCGTAGACCATGGCGATGCCGAACTCCAGGTGGCGCCCTCCTTGCAGCAGGCTGCTGACGGCGTTGATCAGCGCATAGATGGCCACGCCGCTGAGCAGGATGCCGTTGAGCGCCAGCACCATCGGCTCCAGGTGCCAGAAGCCCATGGTGAAGCGCTCGCGCAACTTGCGTGACATCTGCACGCTGGTGGTATGCGCGGTAATCAGCCTGACCACCACCAGCGACAGCCCGCTCATGCTGGCATCGACCAGCGAATAAACGCCGTCGAACACGATGGAGAACGAGCCGGAGGCCAGGCCGAAGGCGATGCCGATGACGGCGATGAACAGGGTGACGGCGATCGAGGTGCGTAACAGGCCCTGTTCGCTGCTGATGTCGAAGAAGGTGGATCTGGTTGCGGTTTGCATAAGATGTGCTCTAGAAGAAACGGTGATGCTGTGTTGCCTGCCTGGGCCTCTTCGCGGGTAAACCCGCTCCCACAACTTGGTACCGCCTTCGAGATTGGCGCAAAACCCTGTGGGAGCGGGTTCACCCGCGAAGAAGGCGCACTGGTCCTGACAGGTTAGACGCGGAACTGCTCCATCAGCGCCTGCTGCTGGTTGGCCAGCCGGTTCAGGGCCTGGCTGATCCGCGCTGACTCATCGGCCTGGCCTGCCAGCGATTCGGTCACATCGCGAATGCCAGCCACATTGCGGTTCACCTCTTCGGCTACGGCGCTCTGCTCTTCAGCCGCCGAGGCAATCTGCAGGTTCATGTCGCTGATCACTGCCACTGCCTCGCCAATACGTTGTAGCGCCGGCAGCGCCTGTTCCATCCGCGCGGCGCTGTCCTGGGCCTGGCGCTGGCCTTGCTGCATCGCGCCCACCACATCCTGGGTGCCTTGCTGCAAGCCTTCGATGACCTGGCGAATTTCCTCCACCGACAACTGGGTACGCTGGGCCAGACCACGCACTTCATCTGCCACCACGGCAAAACCACGCCCGGCTTCGCCTGCACGGGCGGCTTCGATGGCGGCGTTGAGCGCCAGCAGGTTGGTTTGCTCGGCAATGGTGCGGATCACTTCCAGCACCGATCCGATCTGCCCGCTGCGGCCTTCCAGCGCGCGCGCCTCGTCCATGGCGGTGTTCATGCCAGCGGCCAGGCGGTCGATGCCCTCTCGGGTGCTGTCGATCAACTGCAGGCCCTCGCGGCTGGCTTGGTCGGCAGCGCGTGCGGCCTGGGCCGCCTGCGAGGCGTTATGGGCGACATCCAGGGCGGTGGCGCTCATTTCATTGGCGGCGGTGGCCACCTGTTCGATTTCGCGGTGCTGTTGCTGCATGCCGCTGCTGGTCTGGCTGGCGATGGCTGCCGACTGGTCAGCGGTTCCGCGGGCTTCCTGCAGTGAGCCTTTGACCTGGGCTATGACTGGCTGCAGCTTGTCGAGAAAGCGGTTGAACCAACCGGTAAGCTGGCCCAGTTCGTCCTGGCGGGCATACTCCAGGCGGCGGGTAAGGTCGCCTTCGCCGCTGGCGATGTCTTCCAGGCGCGCGGCCACGGCCAGGATTGGCCGGGTCACCCCGCGTGCAGTCAGCCACACCAGCAGCAAACCGACTACCGCAGCGCCCAGGCCAACCAGCAGGCTGGTTAGGTTGGCGCTGTGGTTATGCGCATCCAGGCGCTGGTTGAGGGCGACGGCAGGCGCCTGCAGCACGCTTTCCGGCAGTTCCAGCAATACCTGCCAAGGGGCTGCATCAGGGATTGGCGTGAACGGGTGGGCAACACGTAGCAGGCCGTCGGCTACCGCCTTGTCCATCGGCTCGCCGAGCTTGCTGTCGTCGCGGCTGTTGCCGGCCAGCAAACCGGCCGCGCTGGCGATACTGACCTGGCCCTGGCCGTCGAACAGCTCCCGGCGGCCGTCCACGCTCAACTGCTGCAGGTTGGCCAGGCCGATGTCCAGACCGACCACGCCGACCACCTTGCCGTGCTCCAGCAGCGGCAGGGCGATGCTGGTCATCAGTACCTGGCGGCCATTCACCTCGTCGAGATATGGCTCGAGCATGCAGGTTCTGGCGGTGTCCAGCGGGCAGGTCAGCCAGCGGTTCTTCGCTACCCCGTTGCTGCCGATGCTGGCGTCTCCGAGCATCGATTCCGGCATGGCTTCAAGCTCCAGGGTGCCGGGGCTGGGTTGTGACCAGTACAGCGAGAAGCGCCCGCTCTCATTGCTGCCCATTGCATCCTGGCCGAGGTACTGGCTGTCCGGGTCCAGGGCGTTGGGCTGGAACACCAGGTACAGGCCGATCACATCCGGGTTGCCGGCCAGGCTGGCGCGGGCCTGGCGCGTCAGTTCGGCGCGCAGGTCGTTGCCGCCACGGGCCTTGAGCACCTGCACCAGGCGGGCAAAGCCATTGCCGTACTGGTAGGCGTCCATGAAATAGCGCTGGATGCGCAGTGCCTGGGTTTCGGCATGGGCCTGCAGGCGCAGGCGTGCGCTGCTGTCGAGCATTTCGGTATTGGCCTGGTTGACCAATGCCGCGCTGCGCCGCGCCTGGGCCAGCGATGTGGTTACCAGCAGGGCGACGATGGCCAGCAGGCACAGGCCGGTGAGCAGGGTGATCTTCCACTGGATGGAGAGGCGACGCAGCGGCATGAGGGCTTTCCTTTTCGAGCAAATGCAACGCCCGCGATCAGGCGCGGGCGTTGTCGGCAGCATGGGTCATTCAGCGATGTAGTTGGGTGGGGAGTCCCTGAAGGCTTTGGTCAGCCAGGCCAGGTACAGCAGGCCGAGCAGTGCCCAGACGCCACCGAACAGCAGCGAATGTGCGTTCAGGTCCAGCCACAGCGAGACGATGATGCAAAAGCCGATGGTCGGGGCCACCAGGTACGTCAGCTGGTTGGCAAGTCCCTGGCGCCTGCCTTCACGCAGATAGCAGTGGTTGATCACCGACAGGTTGACGAAGCTGAACGCGACCAGTGCACCGAAGTTGATGATCGAGGTGGCGGTAACCAGGTCGAAGAAGATCGCCGACAGCGAAATCAGCCCCACCACCGCAATATTCAGCACTGGCGTCTTGTAACGCGAGTGCAGGCGGGCGAACAGGCTGGCCGGGATCACATTGTCGCGGCCCATCACGTACAGCAGGCGCGACACGCTGGTCTGCGAGGCCAGGCCCGAGGCGATGGTGTTGATCACGGTGCAGGCGATGAAGATCGACTGGAACAGCTTGCCGCCGACGTACAGGGCGATTTCCGGCAGTGCCGCTTCCTGGTCGTGGAAGCGGGACATGGTCGGGAAGTAGGCCTGGATGAAGTACGACACGGTGATGAACACCAGGCCGCCAATCAGGGCGGTGAGGAAGATCGCGCGAGGGATGGTCTTGCCCGGGTCGCGGGTTTCTTCGGACAGGCAGGTCACCGCGTCGAAGCCGAGGAACGAGAAGCACAGGATAGTCGCACCGGCGGCCAGGGCGCTGAGCTGGGTCTGATTGTCGGCGAACGGCAGCAGGCTCCAGGCGGTACCTAGCCCTTCACCCTGGTCCAGGCCGCGCACGCACAGGTAGATGAACACGGCGATGATCGCCACCTGCACGGCCACGAACAGCAGGTTGAAGTGCGCCACCAGGTTCACGCTGCGCATGTTGATCAGGCTGATCAGGGTGACGAAGCCAGCCACCCACATCCACTCCGGTACTTCCGGGAACATGGCTGAAAGGTACAGCTTGGCCAGCAAGGCGTTGACCATTGGCAGCAGCAGGTAGTCCAGCAACGACGACCAGCCGACCAGGAAGCCGACGTGCGGGTTGATCGCGCGCTGGGTGTAGGTATAGGCCGAGCCCGACTGCGGGAAGCGCCTTACCAAGGTGCCGTAGCTCACGGCGGTGAACAGGATCCCGGCCAGTGCCAGGATGTAGGCGCTGGGTACGTGGCCGGCAGTAATCCCGGAAACGATACCGAAGGTGTCGAACACGGTCATCGGGGTCAGGTAGGCCAGACCGATGATGATCACGTGCCAGAGACGCAGGGTTTTACGGAGTTGGCCGTTGCCGGAAGCGCTGTGGTCAGGCTGCATGCTGGCATGGCTCCTGCGGCTGGGCGTAAACGGCGGGCACGGTGTACTGCGCATGCGGCAAGGGCGAGCGGGTGGGCTCCATGTTGTTCACCTTTATTGTTGGAGCAGCGGGGGGGCGCGGGGAGCGCGCAAAGTGGTGAAAATAAAAAACGATGGGTAGCTTAGTGTCAAGTTAAACATGACAAGATGTTGCTGGATTGAAATATTTATCGATTAAAGTGGGGTTTTGTTCGGTTTTTGCGCGTTTTTTTGCGGTTATGATCAATTCTGGTGTTCGCAAAAATTAACGTGTGCCGGTCTCCCTTGGCAGGTCTGTCAGGCGTTTCCCAAAAACCGGATTTCTCGAGCCTGGCCAGCGCCAGGGCTGGGCGGCAGTGGTACTCTTGGCGTCCTGTGTGGCCCTTGGCCGCCTACGAAGCCCATATGGACAGCAATCGGTTCTATTCATGAAGAAATCAGTTGGCATCCTTTCCGGCCTGGCTATCGCCATCGCCGTCGCAACCACCGCTGGCGCCTGGTACACCGGCAAGCAGCTGCCTGCGGAGCTGGACAACGCCCTGGTCCGCAGCAACGCGGAACTCAAGAAGGCCCTGGTGAGCACCGGTGGCAGCATGAGCATCGAACGGGTGTCGCTGGAGCAGCATTTCTTCAGCAGTACCGCCCAGTACCGGCTCAAGGCCCGCGATATCAACCTGGGCGAAGGCGAAGTGGTGAATTTCGACGTTGGCGTGACCGACCAGATCGAGCACGGCCCGTTCCCCTGGTCGCGGGTAAAGGCACTGAAGCTGATGCCGGTGCTGGCAGTCAGCAACAGCACGCTGCAGAAGGACGACGCCACCGCGCCGTGGTTCGCCGCAGCGGGCGAGCAGGCCCCGGTCAGCGCACAGACCAGCCTGGGCTATGACGGCAATGTGGTCAGCCAGGTGCAGCTGGCCCCGGTCAAGCTCGACGAAGCGGATGGTAACAGCCTCGACTTCTCGGGCATGCAATTGCAAGTCAGTGGTGACCAGAAAGGCAAGGCCTCGAGCTTCCACGGCCAGGCCGATCGGTTCGTGATGAAACTGGTACGCGATGACCAGCCGCCTGCCACCTTCGAGCTCAATGGTCTGAAGGTCGGCGGCCAGCTGGCGGCCACCGCGCACGAGGCCATCTACGTTGGCAACGTCGACCTGGCACTGGCCGAAACCAAGGTCACCCTGGGGCCGAAACAGCAGGTGCTGGTGGTCAAGGGGCTGGAGCAGAACGCCCTGCAAACCCTTGAGGGCCCGGATACCGTGGGTGGCCGCGTGGAGTACAAGGTCGGGGATATCACCTGGGATGGCCGTGCGGTGGGCAAGGCGCAGATGGCGGTGAGCATCACGTCGGTCAACGCGCCGGCGCTACAGGCGTTGTCGACGTGGTACCAGGCGCACCTGCCGGAATTCGAGGCCGCAGCTGCCGCTGGCCAGCCGGTGCCGGAAATCCAGATGGACGATGAGGAGAAGGCCAGGTTCCAGGGCGAGCTGCAGAAACTGCTGGCTGCCAAGCCCCGGGTGGCGGTGGAAAACCTGTCGTTCAGGACTGCCAATGGTGAAAGCCGCTTCGACCTGTCGATGGGCTTCGCCGCCCCGGCCAGCTTCGACCTGCCGCCTGACCAGTTGAGCAAGCAACTGATCACCGAGGTGAAGAGCAAGCTGTCGTTGTCCAAGCCGATGATCGGTGACCTGGCAACCTTGCAGGCACTGCTGGATGGCCAGACCGACGCCCAGGCCATTGCCATGCAATCGAGCCAGGCCGGGGAAATGGTCGGCATGATGGCGCTGCAGAGCGGCATGGCCACGGTGCAGGGCAATGATGTGGTGAGCAGCCTGCACTATGCCGACGGCATGGTCGACTTCAACGGCAAGAAGATGACCGTGGAAGAGTTCGCGATGCTCATGGCCTCGCACCTGGCGGCCCTGTCGCCGCAGGGCTGATCGAAAGCCTGTACCGGCCTCTTCGCGGGTAAACACGCTCCCACAGGAGTTTGGCAGACTCTGTGGGAGCGGGTTCACCCGCGAAAGGGCCAGTGCAGGCAACACAAAAACCACTTTAGAATTCGCTGGATTGTCTGTAGCCTTCGGCCTCCGATAATAATCCGCGCCCGCAGAGGGCCGTGGCGGCCTTTGTGCCGTCCGGCACCCTTAGCCGATCTGTCAGGGCCGGGTGATACACTCGATTTGACGCGCGCACGCGCCTGCAGGTCCAGCGATCATGACCCAGATTTCCGAACGCCTGTTGGTTCAGGCCCACCTCGACGCCAAGCAGCCAAACCCGCTGACAGCCGAGCAGGAGGCCGAATACCGTGCGGCCATCGCTGCCGAGCTCAAGGCCCAGAACGCCGTGCTGGTCGCCCACTATTACTGCGACCCGGTCATCCAGGCGCTGGCCGAAGAAACCGGCGGCTGCGTGTCCGACTCGCTGGAAATGGCCCGCTTCGGCAAGAACCACCCGGCCGAAACCGTAATCGTTGCCGGCGTGCGCTTCATGGGCGAGACGGCGAAAATCCTCACTCCCGAAAAACGCGTGCTGATGCCTACCCTGGAGGCCACCTGCTCGCTCGACCTGGGCTGCCCGGTAGAAGAGTTCTCAGCCTTCTGCGACCAGCACCCCGAGCGCACCGTGGTGGTCTACGCCAACACTTCTGCAGCGGTGAAGGCCCGTGCCGACTGGGTGGTGACCTCGAGCTGCGCGCTGGAAATCGTCGAAAGCCTGATGGACAACGGCGAAACCATCATCTGGGGCCCGGACCAGCACCTGGGGCGCTACATCCAGAAGCAAACCGGTGCCGACATGCTGCTGTGGGACGGTGCCTGCATCGTTCACGAAGAGTTCAAGTCACGCCAGTTGGCCGACATGAAGGCGCTGTACCCGGATGCGGCGATTCTGGTGCACCCCGAGTCGCCTGAAGCGGTGATCGAGCTGGCCGACGCGGTGGGCTCCACCAGCCAGCTGATCAAGGCTGCCCAGACCCTGCCGAACAAGACCTTCATCGTCGCTACCGACCGCGGCATCTTCTACAAGATGCAGCAGCTGTGCCCGGACAAGGAGTTCGTCGAAGCCCCCACCGCCGGTAACGGCGCGGCATGCCGCAGTTGCGCGCACTGCCCGTGGATGGCGATGAACACCCTGGAGCGTGTGCTGGATTGCCTGCGTAATGGCACGAACGAGATCTTTGTCGACCCGGCGCTGGTACCGAAGGCGATCAAGCCGTTGAACCGGATGCTGGACTTTACCCAGGCAGCGCGCCTGAAGTTGTCCGGTAACGCCTGACGCCAGACCGCGTCGCTTTCTTCGCGGGTAAACCCGCTCCCACAGGTACAGCGCAGCGCTCACGGGCGGTGCGGTCCCTGTGGGAGCGGGTTTACCCGCGAAAGGGCTCTCAACGCCCCATCATTTCCTGAACCATGCGCTTCTGCTCCATGATCTCGCGCTGGCGCTGGTCAATCTGTGCTGCCAGCGGGAAGTTCCCGCCCGACCGGCGCTTGGCGTAATCCAGCTGCTGGATGGCCTGGTCGAAATCGCCCACCAGGGTGAAGTACTCGGCCCGTGCCCGGTGCAAGCCAATGGTATTGCCCGAAAGGCCCCGCACTTCGGCCATGTCGTACCACACGTCCGGGTCATCCGGCCGGCTCTTCACCAGTTCGTTCAGCACCTTTTCCGCCTCGGCGGGCTTGTTCAGTTTCACCAGCAGATCGGCACGCACCTGCTTCAGCGGGTAGTTGCCTGGGTACAGCCCCTGCATGCGTTCAGCACGCTGCTGCGCATCCGCCAGGCGGTTGTTGGTGATGTCCAGGTCGATCTGCGCCAGGTTGTAGGTAATGTCGTTGGGGGCCTTGGCCAGCAGCGGCTTGAGCAGCTCGCGCGCCTCGTTCAGCTGGCCGCCCTTGATCTGCGCCAGGGCCAGGCCGTAACGCGCGGCGTCCAGCTTGGGGTCTTCGTCCAGTTGGGCGCGGAAGCGTTTGGCCGCCAGCCCCGGGGTGCCTTCGTAGGTAAGCGCCACCCGGGCACGGATCAACTGGTAGCGCATGCTGTCCTCGACGCCGCCCTTGGGGGCCTGCTCGGCACGGTTGCGGGTGTCGGCGATACGCGACTCGGTTACCGGGTGGGTCAGCAGGAATTCCGGCGGCTTGGCGTCGTAGCGGTACTGCCGGGCCAGGCGCTCGAACATGGTCGGCATGTTGCGCGGGTCGTAGCCGGCCTTTTCCAGGTTCTGGATGCCGATCCGGTCGGCTTCCTGTTCGTTCTGCCGCGAGAAGCGCCGCTGTTCCTGGATCGCCGCCGCCTGGGTGCCGGCGATCACACCGATACCGGCATCACCGCCGCCACCGGCCGCCAGCACGATACCGGCCAGCAGCGCCGCCATCATCGGCAGTTGCATGCGCTGCTGGGCCTCGACGCCGCGGGCGAAGTGGCGCTGCGACAAGTGCGCCAGTTCGTGGGCCAGTACCGAGGCGTACTCGCCTTCGGTCTGGGCGTTGAGGAACAGCCCGCCGTTGACCCCGACGATGCCGCCGGGGGCGGCAAAGGCGTTGAGCTCACGGCTATCGATGAGGATGAATTCCAGGCGGCGGTCCTGCAACTGGCTGGTTTCGGCCAGGCGGTACACGCTGGTCTCGACGTAGTCCTTCAGCTGCGGGTCGTTGAGCTGGTTGACCTGGCCGCGCAGCAGGCTCAGCCAGGCACGGCCGAGCTGGTGCTCCTGTTGCGGCGAGACGATCGCGGAACTGGCATCACCCAGTGATGGCAGGTCGTCAGCATGGCCGGGAAGGGCCAACAGGCAGGCCAGCGTCAGCAGGGTAGGGCGCAGTAGATTCATGCATGAAGCTCGCGTCGGTCAAAGATACCTACTGTAGCGGGCTCACACGTTGGCGACCAGTGGCGCTATCCTAGCCGGCCAAATCCAGATACAGCCTGGCAATGCCTTTGGAGAGTTCCGCAATGAGTGAAACCCTGACCTGTGACGCCGAACTGGACGCCAGCGGGCTGAATTGCCCTTTGCCGCTGCTGAAGGCCAAGATGGAGCTCAACCGCCTGGCCAGCGGCGCGGTGCTCAAGGTAATCGCCACCGACGCCGGCTCCCAGCGCGACTTCCGCACTTTCGCCCAGTTGGCCGGTCATACCCTGCTGCGGGAAACGGCCGAGGCCGGTACCTACACTTACTGGCTACGCAAGGCCTGAGTCTTTCCAAGGATCGTCAATGTTCAAAGTGCTTCGCAACTGGATGCAGCGCTACTTCTCCGATGAGGAAGCGGTGGTGCTGGCGGTCCTGTTGTTCCTGGCTTTTACTGCGGTACTCACCCTGGGTGGCATGCTTGCGCCGGTGCTGGCGGGCATGGTGCTGGCGTTTCTGATGCAGGGGCTGGTCAATGCCCTGGAGCGCTTGCGGGTACCCACCCGGTTGGCGGTGATGCTGGTGTTCGCCCTGTTCATGGGCGCGCTGGCGGTGTTCATGCTGGTGCTGGTGCCACTGCTTTGGCACCAGTTGATCACCCTGTTCAACGAGCTGCCGGGCATGCTCGGCAAGTGGCAGTCGCTGCTGTTGCTGTTGCCCGAGCGCTATCCGCACCTGGTGTCGGACGAGCAGGTGCTGCATGCCATCGAGTCGGTGCGCGGAGAAATCGGCAAATTCGGCCAGTGGGCACTGACCTTCTCGCTATCGAGCCTGCCGCTTCTGGTCAACGCCATGATCTATCTGGTGCTGGTGCCGATCCTGGTGTTTTTCTTTCTCAAGGACCGCGAACTGATCGGCCGTTGGGTCAGCGGCTACCTGCCACGTCAGCGCAGCCTGCTGAACCGGGTGGGCAGCGAGATGAACCGGCAGATCGCAAACTACATCCGCGGCAAGGGCATCGAGATCCTGATCTGCGGCATTGCCACCTACATCGCCTTCATCAGCCTGGGGCTCAACTACGCCGCGTTGCTGGCGCTGCTGGTGGGGCTGTCGGTGGTGGTGCCTTACGTGGGCGCGGTTGTGGTGACCGTGCCGGTGACGTTGATCGCACTGTTCCAGTGGGGCTGGGGTGACCAGTTCATCTACCTGATGACGGTGTACGCGATCATCCAGGCGCTGGACGGCAACGTGCTGGTGCCGCTGCTGTTCTCCGAGGCGGTGAGCCTGCACCCGGTGGCGATCATTTGCGCGGTGTTGCTGTTTGGCGGGTTGTGGGGGTTCTGGGGGATCTTCTTTGCCATCCCGCTGGCGACCTTGATCAAGGCCGTGCTGGATGCCTGGCCACGGCAGGAGCCTAGTGTGTCACCGATGCTGTAATTTTGGGGCTGCTTTGCAGCCCATCGCGACACAAGGCCGCTCCTACAGGGATACGCGATTTCCTGTAGGAGCGGCCTTGTGTCGCGAAAGGGGCGCAAAGCGCCCCCAACGATCTCAAGCCTTGTTCAGGGCCTGGGCGGCAGCCAGTACTGCATCCACATGCCCGGGCACCTTCACCCCGCGCCATTCCTGGCGCAGCACACCGTCCTTGTCGATCAGGAAGGTGCTGCGGTCAACGCCCATGTATTCCTTGCCATACAGCTTCTTCAGCTTGATCACATCGAACAGCTGGCACAGGGCTTCGTCCTTGTCGCTGATCAGTTCGAACGGGAAGCCTTGCTTGGCCTTGAAGTTCTCGTGCGACTTGATGCCATCGCGCGACACGCCGAACACCACGGTGTTGGCTGCGGCAAAGGCATCGTGCTGGTCACGGAAACCCTGGCCCTCGGTGGTGCAGCCCGGGGTGCTGTCCTTCGGGTAGAAGTACACCACCACCTGTCGGCCCTTGAGCTCGGCCAGGCTGACGGTTTGCCCGCTGGTGGCCTGGGCCTGGAAGTCGGCAACGGGTTGGTCGAGTGCTACGGCCATGGTCGGTTTCCTTACATTGGGTTCTGTGGACGCCATGGCTCGATCAGCGCATCGAGGTTCAGGGCATCGGCAAAGTCCAGGAACTGGTCACGCAGCCAGCTGATCTGGGTGCCGGCCGGCAGAATCACGGTGAACTGGGCGTTGAGCATGCTGCTGCCGGTCTGCGGTGCCAGGTAGGTATCGCAGGTCATGGCTTCCAGCTCGACGCGGTGGTCGAGGAAGAACTGGCACAGCTCGTTGATGATGTCCGGCCGGTAGGCGGCGCTGACGTAGGCCACGTAGGGCAGGGCCTGCGGGCGCACTTCCTGGTCGGCGCTGCGCACCACGTCCAGGGTCAGGCCGTGCTTCTTGCCCAGGCCCGGCAGCATGGCTTCGAGGCGCGCCAGGGCGTCCCAGCTGCCACCTACCTGCAGTACCAGGGCGCTGGTCTCGCCGTGGCGGCTCAGGCGCGAGGTGACCACCGCGCAGCGGTTCTCGAACGCAGCGCGGCTGAGGACGTTGGCCAGCTCCATGGGGTTCGGGCCCAAGGCACTGATGACAAGGAATTGTTCGCGGACGGTGGGGGTGGACATGCAGCATTCCTAAAGCGATGAGCGGTCGGCACAGGACGGGCGAAAGCCTCCTGTCGGCAGGGCCCGGGGCTCGCATGCGAGGTCGTGGACGCTGGCGGGGAGCAAGGTCGACGGCCCGGCGGGCCGCGCTGCACCGATCAAAGCATCAAGGGTAGCGAAATAAGGCGCCGAGGGGAATGCTCCGCCCGCCTGCTTCGCTTGTGCAAGGCCGATGCCCCCAGTACCATTACCGCTCTCTTTTTCCGGCAGGAGCAGTTACATGATTGCGGGCAGTATGGTGGCATTGGTCACTCCCATGGATGCACAAGGGCGTCTTGACTGGGACAGCCTCGACAAACTTGTAGACTTCCACCTGGAAAACGGCACCCATGCGATCGTCGCTGTCGGCACCACCGGTGAGTCCGCCACGCTGGATGTCGAAGAACACATCCTGGTCATCAAGCACGTGGTTGAGCGCGTCAAGCGCAGCAGCCGCCGCATCCCGGTCATCGCCGGCACCGGTGCCAACTCCACTGCCGAAGCCGTGCACCTGACCCAGAACGCCAAGAATGCCGGCGCCGACGCCTGCCTGCTGGTGGTACCGTACTACAACAAGCCGACGCAAGAAGGCCTGTACCAGCACTTCAAGCACATCGCCGAAGCCGTCGACATCCCGCAGATTCTCTACAACGTACCCGGCCGCACCTCCTGCGACATGCAGGCCGATACCGTGATCCGCCTGTCGAAGGTCAAGAACATCATCGGCATCAAGGAAGCCACCGGCGACCTCGTACGCGCCAAGGCCATCCTTGATGGCGTCGACAAAGACTTCATCGTCATGTCCGGCGACGACCCGACCGCCGTCGAGCTGATCCTGATGGGCGGCAAAGGCAACATCTCCGTCACCGCCAACGTCGCCCCTCGCGAAATGGCCGACCTGTGCGAGGCCGCCCTTGAGGGCAATGCCGAGAAGGCCCGCGCAATCAACGAAAAACTCATGCCGCTGCACAAAGACCTGTTCTGCGAGTCCAACCCGATCCCGGTGAAATGGGCACTCGTCGAAATGGGCCTGATGCACAAAGGCATTCGCCTGCCGCTGACCTGGCTGAGCGAAGGCTGCCACGAAAAAGTCCGTACTGCCTTGCGCCAGTCCGGCGTACTGGTTTAAGAGGAAGTACACCGCATGAAGCGACTGGCTGGTCTTTCCGCCCTTGCCCTGATCATTTCCAGCACCAGTGGGTGTGGCTGGCTGTGGGGCGAGGATGGCTATTTCCGCGACCGCGGCAGCGATTACCTGCAGGCGCGCCCGACTGCGCCGATGCAGCTGCCGCCGGACGCCAGCAACGTCAAGCGCCTTGACCCGCTGCTGCCGATCCCACGCAACGTCGCCGACGACAGCGCCACCGGCGAATTCGAGGTGCCTCGCCCGCAACCGATGACCGGTGGCGCCGCCCAGGTTACCGACTACAGCCTGCAGCGCAGCGGCAGCAGCCGTTGGGTGCTGGCTCAGCATTCGCCGGCCGAAGTATGGCCGGTGGCTCGCCAGTTCTTCGAGGACAACGGCTTCCGCATCGCCGAAGAGCGTCCGCAGACCGGCGAATTCAACACCACCTGGCAGCGTTTCGACGAACTGTCGGCATCGCTCGGCCAGCGCCTGGCCAGCACTGCCAGCAGCGCTGACAGTGAAGTGCGCGTGCGTGTGCGCATGGAGCCTGGCGTGCAGCGCAACACCTCCGAGGTGTATGTGGTCAGCGTCGAGCGCCCGGCTGGCAGCACTGCCGAGCCCGATTTCCCGTCCACCTCCAGCAACACCGGTGCCGATGCCCTGCTGGTCGACGAAATGCTTGCCAGCATGAACCGCAGCGCCGAGAAGGGCGGTTCGGTATCGCTGCTGGCCGCGCGCGATTTCGACGCGCCAAGCCGGGTCAGCCTGAGCGAAGACGGCAGCGGCAACCCGGTGCTGTACCTGGGCGCCGACCTGGATCGCGCCTGGTCCAGCGTGGGCCGTGCCCTGGAGCAAGGTGGCGAGTGGCGTGTCGAGGACATCAACCGCAGCCTGGGCCTGTACTACATCAACCTGTCTGAAAAGCCTGAAGACAAGCAGAACCAGCCTGGCTTCTTCGGCCGCATGTTCGGCAGCGAGCCGACCAAGGAAGAGCGTGAAGCCCGTGCCGAGCGCTACCAGGTTCGCTTGAGCAAGGTGGGTGAGAGCGTGCAGGTCACGGTCGAGAAGAACATCAACACCGTGGCCCCGGCCGATGTCGCCCGCCGCGTGCTGAGCGCCATTCAGGACCACCTGGGCTAAGTGCGCTTCGCGGTACTCGGAAGCGGCAGCCAGGGAAACGGCACGCTGATCGCCAGTGGTGGCACGTTCATCCTGGTCGATTGCGGGTTCTCCCTGCGCGAGACCGAGCGGCGCCTGGCGCTGCTCGGCGTGTCGGCGGCACAGCTCAGTGCGGTACTGGTCACCCACGAACATGCCGACCACGTGCATGGGGTCGGCTTGCTGTCACGGCGCTACAATGTACCGGTCTACCTCAGCCAGGGGACCTTGCGCGGCATGCGCAAGCCGGTGGAGGTGGCCGGTTTTCTCGCTTGTGGCCAAAGCCTGCGTATCGGCAGCCTGGAAGTGACCGCGGCGCGGGTCGAGCACGACGCCTACGAGCCGCTGCAGTACGTGGTCAGCGACGGCCAGCGGCGCTTCGGCATGCTGACCGACCTGGGCTCGTACGACGCGCTGCTGTTGGAGCGTTACCAGGGCCTGGATGCGCTGCTGATCGAGGCCAACCACTGCCGCGACCTGCTGGCACGCGGTCACTACCCGGCCTTCCTGAAGCAGCGGGTGGGTGGCATGCAAGGACATTTGAACAATCACCAGGCCGCGCGCCTGGTGCACGAGTTGGGCTGGAGCAACCTGCAACACCTGGTGCTGGCCCACCTCAGCAGCAAGAACAACCTGCCACACTTGGCTCGCCAGTGCTTCGTCGACACCCTTGGGTGCGACCCGGACTGGCTCCAGGTGGCGAATCAGGAACACGGGCTCGACTGGCGTGAAATCGCCTAGCCCAACACCTCAAGCAAGCGGAGCCCAATCATGGAAAAACGCGACGAACTCTACCGCGGCAAGGCCAAATCGGTTTACAAGACCGACGACGCCGACCGCTTGATCCTGCTGTTCCGTAACGACACTTCGGCGTTCGACGGCAAGCGCATCGAACAGCTCGACCGCAAAGGCATGGTGAACAACAAGTTCAACGCCTTCATCATGCAGAAACTGGAAGAAGCCGGTGTGCCGACCCAGTTCGACAAGCTGCTGGGCGACAACGAGTGCCTGGTGAAGAAGCTGGACATGATTCCGGTCGAGTGCGTGGTGCGCAACTACGCCGCCGGCAGCCTGGTCAAGCGCCTGGGCGTGGAGGAGGGCATCAAGCTGGAGCCGTCCACCTTCGAGCTGTTCCTGAAGAACGACGAGAAGGGCGACCCCTTCATCAACGAATCCCACGTTGTCGCGTTCGGCTGGGGCACTGCCGAGCAGCTGGCCGAAATGAAAAAGCTGTCGTTGAAAGTCAACGAAGTGCTGAGCAAGCTGTTCGATGACGCCGGCCTGCTGCTGGTCGACTTCAAGCTGGAATTCGGCGTATTCCATGGCCAGATCGTGCTGGGCGACGAGTTCAGCCCGGACGGCTGCCGCCTGTGGGACAAAGAGACCCGCAAGAAGATGGACAAGGACCGCTTCCGTCAGGGGCTGGGCGACGTTATCGAAGCCTACGAAGAAGTTGCCAAGCGCCTGGGCGTGCCGCTGTAAGCGGTGCGTTCACGCAAGCGCCTGATACCACGCGATTTTTTTTAAAAAAAGGTTTGCGTTTTAAAAGAACGCTGGTATGATGCGCGGCATTGGAGAGATGCCGGAGTGGTCGAACGGGACGGATTCGAAATCCGTTGTACTGGCAACAGTACCTAGGGTTCAAATCCCTATCTCTCCGCCATACGCGAAGTAAGCGAAGCCCCCGAAAACGTTAAAGTTTTCGGGGGCTTCGTCGTTTCTGGCCATTGGGTTAGGGCAAATTCAGGCCAGAAATTGAACATGCGAGGCCGTGTCCGGCACAGCTTTCGGCAAAGAGCACCGGCGTTGCTCGAACGTGCGGCTTGGTTACTCGATGGCAAACACCATACCGGCCAGAGGCGCGTTTAAGGCCGCCGCAATGCCCACTGCGCCCCCGGCAAGTATCGAACCCCACTTGCGTGATAGAAGTGGGTCACCAGTCAGGTTTTCTAGGTCATCGAACTTGCTTTGGTCATGGCAGATGCTTTACGGATGCTGTATGCACCCCAGGCCAGGCCAAGCAATGCTGCAATCACCGATGCCGAAAGCACGCCAAGTTTCGCCGCCCCCAGCGCGCCAGGATCGACGAAGGCGAGATTGGCAATGAAGATCGACATGGTGAAACCGATGCCGGCCAGCAGCCCGACCAAGGTGATGCTGCGCCAGCTCACCTCGGCGGGAAGCGCGCACCAGCCCAAGCGGACCATCAGCCAACTGACGCTGACGATGCCCAAGGGTTTGCCAACTACCAGAGCGACAGCGACGGCGATCATCACCCACTGCGGGGCCTCGGCTGACAAATCGACACCCGAAAGATTTACCCCGGCATTGGCCAAGGCAAACACCGGCATGATGCCGAAGGCTACCCAAGGGTGCAGGGTGCCTTGCATGCGCACCACTGGCGGCACCAGTTCGCGCTGGGCCAGGCGCAGGCGCTTCAACGGGTCCATGAGGTCGCTGGCATCGCGCTCGGGCGCCCTGGCGCGTCCCAGCAGCTCTCCGGTGAATCGGCTGATTGCATCCAGTGGTCGCTCGCGCATCGGCATTGCGGCCACTGGCGTCATCAGGCCCAGCACAACGCCTGCGAGGGTGGGGTGGGCTCCGGTCAGCAAGATGCCCAGCCAGGTGACAAAGCCGGGAATGATATACGCGTAGGCCGAACCCACTCCGATCTTCTGCAGCCCGATCACCATCAGCAGGCCGATCAGCGCAACCCCGAAACCGCTGTAATCGAGGCCGCCCGAATAGAAGAACGCGATGATCAGCACCGCGATGATGTCATCGATGATGGCCAGGGCCAGCAGAAACACGCGGACGTTGGACGGGATCGACTTGCCGAGCAGCGCCAGGACACCTACCGCAAAGGCGATATCCGTAGCCGTCGGTACGGCCCAGCCTTGTTGTTCCGCCGCAGCGTGACCAAAACCCAAATAGAAGAGCGCGGGTACGGCTACACCGCCAATGGCGGCCGCCATGGGCAGCATGGCCTGCCGAAGGCTGGACAGTGCGCCCTCGTGGATCTCGCGACGGATCTCCATGCCCACGACAAGGAAGAAGATGGTCATCAAGCCATCATTGATCCAGAAATGCAGCGACTGTGAATAGATCAGCGAACCCACGCCGATCGTCAACGGTGTGTGCCAAAGGGCGTCGTAGCTTTCGGCGGCCGGGGAGTTGGCCCAGATCAGCGCAGCAATAGCTGCAACCAGTAGAACGATGCCGCTGACCGCTTCAATGTGCAGAAAGCGTTCAAGGTTGGCGAAGGCACGCTCGGCCAATTCCTGGGCGCGAGACAATTCCTTTTTTTGCATAGGCGCAAGTACTCCCGCATGGCGGCCCGACCTGCGCTGTTCTTTAACCTGCCCCACTGCACCGTGCAGCTGGCACCCGTGCAGTAGTCTACCGAACAACCGCTACTCACGGCTATGACGTGACCGTGAATGAGCGTGAAGATGGGCGGGTAACCTCTGGCCTAGAATCGCCAGAAAGCTGGAGAGACGAGTACCAGTACGGTCAGGATTTCGAGCCGTCCAAGCAGCATGCCGACAGTCAGCAGCCATTTGGCAGCGTCCGATAACGAGGCGAAATTACCTGCAGGACCGATAAGCGTTCCCAGCCCCGGGCCGACGTTGCACACGGCGGTAGCGGCCCCGCTCAATGCCGTTGTCCAGTCGAGCCCTAGCAGCGAGAGGCCAAGGGCGATGACCGCGATGGTGACTGAGAAGAAGAACGAAAACGTCAGCAGTGAGCGCACGATCTCTTCATCGATCGGGTGCCCATTGTATTTCTTCGAGATCGTTGCCCTTGGATGGATCAACTGTTTCAGGCTGCTGACAAGCAAGGCCGCGGCCACCTGGAAACGGAATATCTTCAGGCCTCCAGCGGTAGACCCCGAGCAGCCACCGACGAACGTCAGGTAAAAGAACAGCATGATGGCGAAGCTGCCCCAGAGCGTGTAGTCGCCCACGGCAATACCCGTGGTGGTCACCACGGAGGTGACGTTGACAGCCACGATACGGAACGCATCCCACCATGACAGATCGCTGTGCAAGCAGAGCCAGGTTCCGACCGTGAGCCAGATGAAGACGAGAAAGCCAATGAAACCGCGGACTTGATGGTCATCGAACAGGATGCGCCGATGGCCACGCAGCGTGGCCACATACAGGGTGAAGGGGAGGCTGCCGAGGATCATGATGACAACGGCTACCCAATGCACCGCAGGCTGCCCCCAGTGGCCCAGCGAGGCATCGGAGGTAGAGAAACCACCGGTTGAAATCAGTGCCATCGAATGATTGATGGCTTCGAACGGGGTCATGCCGGCAGCCCACAACGCCCATGTTCCCAAGACTGTCAGGCCCACATAGATGATCAGGATCATCTTGGCCGCAACATGCGAGCGGGGTGTCACTTTGTCTGACCAATCCGAAGATTCGGTCTGGAACAGGCGCATGCCACCTACGCGCAGCAGGGGCAGGATCGCGACAGCCATGCCGATAAAGCCGATGCCTCCCAGCCAGTGCAGCAAAGACCGCCAGATAAGCAACCCGGGCGATGCATTGTCCAGCCCGGTCAGTACCGTCGAGCCGGTGGTGGTGATCCCTGACATGGTTTCGAAGAACGCGTCCGTGTAACTGATGTGCCGGATGAACACCATCGGCAAGGCCGCAAATGCGCAAACGATGACCCAGCTTGCCGTTGTGAGCAGGTACATGTCCCTGGCGCGCAGTTGCGGTGCGCCGGGAGCGCCTCGGGCCACCATGACCAGGCCTGCGCAGAGGACGATAAGGCTTGACCAGACGAAAGCGCCGAGATCATCGCTGCGGTCGTACAGCAGCAGTGTCAGCATCGGGATTACCATGCTGACGGCCAAGGTGATCAGGAATACACCAATAATGAAGGCTATGAAGCGCAACGCTGGAAGCGGCATTAGTTGAGCTCGTGCGGACAATGCCGGCAGTATTGCCTGCCGTACAGCAATGTCGAGTAAAAAAGCCGTAATGTCTTAGGACAGTTCATACAGAGCCACTCGATTGTTGCACAGGTGCAACTAGCCAGTGCACCTTGCGGCTTGGATCCGATGCCTGGGTTCTGTATCATCCCGGCGCCATCAGACGATGGCCGAAGATGATTCATTTAAAGGACTTAGTATGAAAAAGCTGTTCAAGGCTACTGTAGCCGTTGCTGTCGTTTCGGGTGTTGCCCTGCTGTCGGGTTGCACTGGTCAGGTTTACAACCAGCCAAAAAACTGCACCTACGACTACCTGTTCCACCCTTCGGTTTCCATCTCCAAGATCATCGGTGGCTGCGGCCCGATCGATAAACTGCCTCAGCAGCAGTAATCTTGGCGGTACCCTGATCGCGACGCTTGCGGCGTGATCCAAGGCCCCCGGTCATGTACATGGTCGGGGGTTTTTGTTTGTGGGCTCTTCAGATGAAGGTCTTGCCAGAAGGCCCGGCTCGCGGATACCAGTGCATTGAACGCTGCCTGGGCTCAGGCCCAGATATCACCGATGGTAAAGCCTTCGGGGAACGGGTCGTCGTGGTCGAGCACGAAGGTGTTCAGGCCGTAGATCCAGCTTTTGCCGGTGATGGTTGGTACCACGGCCTCGTTGCCGCCGATGCTGGTTTCATTGATCAGGCGGCCGGTGTAGATGTTGCCGAGCAGGCCCTGATGGCGGAAGTCCTGGTGCAATGGCAGCTCGCCCTTGGCGTGCAGGGTGGCCATCTTCGCCGAGGTGCCGGTACCGCACGGGGAGCGGTCCAGCGCCCCGGTCCAGGTGGCCGGGTCGTCCCACGAGAACTCGCCGCAGGTCATGGTCACCGCGTTCTTCCAGTCGGCGTTGGGGTCTTCGCTGGGGCCGGATAGCTGCGAGATGGTAATGCCGATGCCCGGGTAGTCGGGGTGTGCCACCGGCAGTTGCTCGATAGCCGCCTGGCGGATCATCGACGATACCCGGGCGATTTCGGCGCCGTGCTGCGGGATCAGTTGCAGGCCTTTGAACTGGCGCACATCGGCGATCACATAGAACATGCCGCCCCAGCCCACGTCCACGCGCACCTTGCCCAGGTGCGGTACGTCGATTTCGGTATCCAAGTGTGCGGCGAACGCCGGTACGTTCTGGAAGGTGACGGCCTTGACCTTGCCGCCCTCGCATCGGGCCTTGATGCGGATCAGCCCGGCCGGGGCCTCCAGCACCAGCTCGGTGAGCGGCTCCTGCATCGGCAGCATGCCCATCTCCAAAAGCACGGTGGCCACCGAGATGGTATTGCTGCCGGACATCACCGGGTACTCGATCTGCTCCATGATGATGTAGCCGGCGTCGGCCTTGGGGTGGCTTGGCGGGACGATGATGTTGCAGCAGTGCGCCGGATAGCCGCGCGGTTCACGCAGCATCAGCTTGCGCAACTGATCGTCGTTGGTTTCGAGCCATTTCATCTTGGCGTGTACGCTGTCACCGGGGATGTGCGGTACACCGCCTGTGATGACGCGCATGGGGATGCCGGCGTGGGTGTCGACGGCGTGGATGGTTCGTTTGAATGACATATGGGCGGCCCTGTTCTGATCGGATTGAGGCGGGGTCTGGAGCGCAGGATAAAAGCGGTAGGGCGGGGCTGTAAGTCGAATAATTCCGATCGGGTGACCGGTTTTTTGAATGGCATTTGCGCAGGCCTGTGCCGGCCCTTTCGCGGGCAAGCCCGCTCCCACACGGGCGCACAGGCCTGAGACAACCCGCCACCTTGACTCCCGGGCCGGCAATTTGTTTGTGCTGGCATTTAAGTTACAATCGGAAAAACGATTCAGCCTTGTCGGTCAATTCGACAAAAGGCCGAGTCGTTTTCTGGTTCTCTGGCTGCTGAACAATGATCAACAACAAGCCTGCGCTGCAGAACATGCTTTACCTGGGCCAGCCACAGGCCCGCCCTCTGTTCTCCTGACTGGAATCGATCAATGTTCAAGAAAGCTGGCAAGACCTTGCTGGGTCTGGCTGTCGCTGCAAGCGTCATGCAAGCGCACGCCGCAGAAACCAAGAAAGTAGATGTGCTGCTGGTCGGCGGCGGCATCATGAGCTCGACCCTGGCCGTGTGGCTGCACGAGCTGGAGCCAAGCTGGTCGATGGAAATGGTCGAACGCCTGGATGGCGTGGCCGAAGAAAGCTCCAACGGCTGGAACAACGCCGGTACCGGCCACTCCGCGCTGGCCGAGCTGAACTACACCCCGGAAGACAAGGACGGCAACGTCAACATCGCCAAGGCCATCGAAATCAACGAGGCCTTCCAGATCTCCCGCCAGTTCTGGTCGTGGCAGGTCCGCCAGGGCGTGCTGAAGAACCCGCACTCGTTCATCAACACCACGCCGCACATGAGCTTCGTGTGGGGCGATGACAACATCAAGTTCCTGAAGAAGCGTTACGACGCGCTGCAGGCCAGCCCGCTGTTCCGCCCGATGCAGTACTCCGAGGACCACGCGCAGATCGCCAAGTGGGTCCCGCTGATGATGGAAGGCCGCGACCCGAACCAGAAGCTGGCCGTGACCTGGACGCCAATCGGCACCGACGTCAACTTCGGCGAGATCACCCGCCAGTTCGTCGGCCACCTGAAAACCCAGGAAAACTTCGACCTGAAGCTGTCCAGCGAAGTGCAGGACATCACCCGCAACAAGGACGGCTCGTGGCACGTTGAGTACAAGAACCTGAAGGACGGTAGCGAATCGGCTACCGACGCCAAGTTCCTGTTCATCGGTGCTGGTGGCGGCGCGCTGAAGCTGCTGCAGAAGTCGGGCATTCCTGAAGCCAAGGAGTACGCAGGCTTCCCGGTAGGCGGCTCGTTCCTGGTGACCGAGAACCCGACCGTGGCCATGCAGCACATGGCCAAGGCCTACGGCATCGCCTCCACCGGTGCGCCACCCATGTCGGTTCCGCACCTGGACACCCGCGTGCTGGATGGCAAGCGCGTGATCCTGTTCGGCCCATTCGCCACCTTCTCGACCAAGTTCCTGAAGAACGGCTCGTACCTGGACCTGCTGAGCAGCACCACCACCCACAACGTGTGGCCGATGACCAAGGTCGGCATCGAGCAGTACCCGCTGGTGGAATACCTCGCTGGCCAGCTGATGCTGTCTGACGACGACCGCTTCGAAGCCCTGCGTACCTACTTCCCGAACGCCAAGAAGGAAGACTGGCGCCTGTGGCAGGCCGGCCAGCGCGTGCAGATCATCAAGCGTGATGCCGAGAAGGGCGGCGTGCTGAAGCTGGGCACCGAAGTGGTCGCTTCCGAAGACCGCACCATCGCCGGCCTGCTGGGTGCATCGCCAGGTGCTTCGACTGCGGCCCCGATCATGCTGAACGTGCTGGAAACCGTGTTCAAGGAGAAGGTCGCTACCCCAGAGTGGCAGGCCAAGATCAAGCAGATCGTGCCAAGCTACGGCACCAAGCTGAACGACTCGGCGGCAGCCACCCAGAAAGAGTGGAACTACACCGCTGAAGTGCTGCAGCTGGAGAAACCACCGGTAATCGACGAGAGCGTCGGCACTACGGTTGCACCTAGCCAGCCGGTTGAAAGCAAGCCTGAGAATGACATGGCACTGTAAACGGCCATTGTTGTGACAGAAGCCACGGGGGAGACCTCGTGGCTTTTTTGTTGCCTGTTCCGGCCCTTTCGCGGGTAAACCCGCTCCCACAGGGACCGCGCTGGCCACAGGCTTGGCGCTATCCCTGTGGGAGCGGGTTTACCCGCGAAGAGGCCAGCTCAGGAAACCACTGATCGGAAACCCAGCTCAGCCCCAATAAAAACATATTTTGATGCTTAAATTAATCTTGTCAGTCGATCCCCCTCCAGGAGGGTGCCGTCATGAACATCAAGATTGCCGCCTTACTGCTGCTCGCCCTGTGCGCCCAGCCGGCATGGAGCCAAAGCTACTCCTACTCCAGCGAAACCCCTGCCGCCAAACCTGCCGAATCTGCTGCAATGACCACGCGCATGGCCCTGCGCGACCTGTGGGTCGAGCACATCTTCTGGGTGCGCAACTATGCCGTGGCCAATCAAGCCGGCAATGCCAAGGAGGCCGAAGTCGCTGCCAAGGAAGTGGTCACCGACGCCACCAGGATCGCCAACAGTATTGCCCCGCTGTACGGCCAGCCTGCCGCCGATCAGTTGCTGAAGCTGCTGGCCGGCCACTGGGGCGCCATAAAGCACTACAGCGACGCCACCGTGGCCAAGGACAAAAAAGGCCAGCAAGCCGCGGTCAACGAGCTGACCAGCAATGCCAAGGCCATCGCCGCGTTTCTGGCCAAGGCCAACCCGAACCTGCCCGAGCCGACCCTGCTGACGCTGCTCAGCGCCCACGGCGGGCACCACGTGGCCCAGATCGACCAGTTGGCGGCCGCTGACTACGTAGGCGAGGCGCGCACCTGGGCGATGATGCGCGAGCATATTCTGACCCTGTCCGACGCCCTGGCTGCGGCGTTGGTCAAACAGTTCCCGGACAAATTCTGATGCTCGAAGGCCTGGGCCGTACCCAACAGGACCTGCTCCATGCGTTGCTGCTCCAGCCGGCCGGCATGAGCATCGACGACCTGGCGCAGGCCCTGGCAATCACCCGCACGGCGGTGCGCCAGCACCTGGCAGCGCTGGAGCGCGACGGCCTGGTCAAGCGTGGCGCTACCCGGCCCACCGGGCGCCGCCCGGAGCAGTTGCACGAGCTGACCGAACAGGCCCGCGAATTGTTCCCGCGGCAGTACCCGTTGCTGGCCAACCTGCTGATTGCGGAAGTGGCCGGCTTGCTGGGGCAGGAGGCGTTGCTGGCGCTGATGCGCCAGCTGGGGCGCAAGCTGGCGGCGGACCTGGAGCATCAAGTCGTGGATGAAGCACGCATCGTCGAGCACATGAACAATGCCGGGTACGAGGCGCAGGTGTTCTTCCGCTCGGGGGGCGAGCCGCAGATCGTTGCGCACAATTGCGTGTTCCATCACCTGGCCAAGGCGCACCCGGTGGTGTGCGAGCTGGACCTGGCGCTGATCGGGGCCTTGGGTGGGGCCGAGGTGAGCCATGAGGAGTGCATGCTCAGGGGAGGGCAGGTATGCCGGTTTGCCCTGGGCAAGAAAGAAGATTGATTTTGCCTGTTCTGGCCCTTTCGCGGGTAAACCCGCTCCCACAGAGATCGCACAGGTCTTGAAGACAGTGATTACCCTGTAGGAGCGGGTTTACCCGCGAAGAGGCCGGCACAGGAAAATCACTGCTGCCGCAGAATGCAGTCCAGCAGCCCGGGAAACCGCTCCCCCAGCATCTCGCTACGCAACGAATTCATATGGGTAGTCCCCACATTGCGGGTATGCACCAACCCCGCATCACGCAGCACGCGAAAATGGTGGGACATGCTCGACTTCGGCCGGCCACCGTCCAGCTCGCCGCAGCTGGCTTCGGCCACGCCCGCCAGGTGGCGCACGATACCCAGGCGCACCGGGTCGCTCAGGGCATAGAGCAGGCGTTCCAGGGTGAGGTCTTCAGAATTGGGATGTTGATAGGCTCGCATGGTCGTCATGATAACGGGGCTATCATTAATTGCCATAGTTCGATTATGATCGAACTATCGTAATCAGATAGCCCGGGAGCTTGCCCATGTCCGCTTTGTTCGAACCGTATACCCTCAAGGACGTCACCCTGCGCAACCGCATTGCCATTCCGCCGATGTGCCAGTACATGGCCGAGGACGGCATGATCAACGACTGGCACCACGTGCACCTGGCCGGCCTGGCCCGTGGCGGTGCAGGCCTGTTGGTGGTCGAGGCCACTGCCGTGGCACCGGAAGGGCGCATCACCCCCGGTTGCGCCGGCATCTGGAGCGATGCCCACGCCCAGGCTTTCGTGCCGGTGGTGCAGGCAATCAAGGCCGCCGGTTCCGTGCCGGGTATCCAGATTGCCCACGCCGGGCGCAAGGCCAGCGCCAACCGCCCGTGGGAGGGTGACGACCACATTGCCGCCGACGACGCTCGCGGCTGGGAAACCATTGCCCCGTCCGCCATCGCCTTCGGCGCGCACCTGCCACGAGTGCCGCGCGAGATGACCCTGGACGACATTGCCCGGGTCAAACAGGACTTCGTCGATGCCGCCCGCCGTGCGCGCGATGCCGGTTTCGAGTGGATCGAGTTGCACTTTGCCCATGGTTACCTGGGCCAGAGCTTCTTCTCCGAACACTCCAACAAGCGTACCGACGCTTACGGTGGCAGCTTCGACAACCGCAGCCGCTTCCTGCTGGAAACCCTGGCAGCGGTACGTGAGGTATGGCCAGAGAACCTGCCCCTGACCGCACGTTTTGGTGTGCTGGAGTACGACGGCCGGGATGAGCAGACGCTGGAAGAGTCGATCGAACTGGCGCGCCGTTTCAAGGCTGGCGGCCTCGACCTGCTGAGCGTGAGTGTCGGCTTCACCATTCCCGACACCAATATCCCGTGGGGCCCGGCGTTCATGGGGCCGATTGCCGAGCGCGTGCGTCGTGAGGCGAAGCTGCCGGTAACCTCGGCGTGGGGTTTTGGTACGCCGAAACTGGCGGAAGCAGCGCTGCAAGCCAATCAGCTGGACCTGGTATCGGTAGGGCGTGCGCACCTGGCAGACCCGCACTGGGCTTACTTTGCGGCCAAGGAGTTGGGGGTGGAGAAAGCCTCCTGGACCTTGCCTGCACCGTATGCGCACTGGCTCGAGCGTTATCGCTGAGGCATGAAGGGGGCTGCTTTGCAGCCCATTCGCGGGTAAACCCGCGAAGAGGCCAGCACAGGCTAAAACCGGTCCAACCGGTAAGCCGCCATATCAGCCCCACTCTCCCTGTCAGCCAACCGCCCCACCCATTCCGCTGTCACCGCCGCCTGGGTCAAACCCAGGTGCTGATGCCCGAACGCCAACAAAACCCGCCCATCACATACCCGGTCGATCACCGGTAACGAATCTGGCAATGAAGGCCGGAAGCCCATCCAGGGCGTCGCTCCCTCAACACTCAGGTCCCTCCTGAACAACCCTTTGCTCAACCGGTGCAACTGCCAAGCCCGCTGCATGCTCGGCGGCGCGTCCAGCCCGGCGAACTCCACCGTGCCGGCCAGGCGCAGGCCCTCGGCCATGGGCGTCATGATGAACTTGCGCTCCAGCGATGTGACTGCAAACGGCAAACGCTGATGCTCGCCAGGCAACATCAGGTGGTAGCCGCGCTCGGTGTCCAGCGGCACCTGCTTGCCGGTCAGTGTGGCGGTCAACCGCGCGGAATGCGCACCACAACTGATCAGCACCTGGCGGGCATCGAGCGTGCCCTGATCGCTGGCCAGCCTGACCCCGCCGCTGTGCAGCCGCCCGCCATCGACCTGCGCCTGGACAAAGCGCACGCCACTGGCCTTGGCCGCTTCGAACAATTCGCACACCACCCGGTAGGGGTCGATGAAGTGCCCGGTTCGCGGGAAGAACAGCCCACCCTGCAACGACGGGCTCAGTTGCGGCGCCGCCTCGCGCACGGTGTCGGCCGACCAGAAGTCCACCGCCACCGCCTGCTGTTGCATGCGTGCGCGCAAGGCCTCCAGGGCCTGGCGCGACTCTGGCCGCTCGAATACCAGCAACGAGCCATCTTCCTGAAACAGTTCGCCGCGCCCGATCGAGCCTAGCAGCCGCTGCCAGGCACCCAGGCTGCCTTCGTTCAACGAGCGGATGCCGGCCACGCTGCGCTGGAACGGGCCAGGGCGCAGGTTGAGCAGCAGGCGGGTGAACCACGGCATGGCCTTGGGCAGGTACTTCCAGTCCAGGCGCAACGGGCCCATCGGGTCCAGCAACATGCGCGGCAGGCGTTTGAGAATCGACAGGTCGGCAATCGGGAATACCTGCTCGGTGGCCAGGTGCCCGGCGTTGCCGTAGGACGCGCCTCGACCGGGTGCCTGGCGGTCGACCAGGGTTACCCGGCGGCCTTGGCGGGCCAGTTGCAGGGCACAGGTGACGCCGACTATGCCGGCGCCGACCACGGCGATATCGGTTTCAGCGCTTTCGACCATGCTCAGCCTTCCCGTTTACCGTCGAGCAGGCGCCGAAGCTGCAGCGGGTTGCCGTGTTTCAGTGCCTGCGGCAGCAGGGCATCGGGGAAGTCCTGGTAGCACACCGGGCGCAGGAAGCGCAGGATCGCCGCCGTGCCCACCGAAGTGGTGCGGGCATCGGAGGTGGCCGGGAACGGCCCGCCGTGGACCATCGCGTCGCATACCTCTACACCGGTCGGCCAGCCATTGACCAGGATGCGGCCAGCCTTGCGCTCAAGGGTCGGCAGCAGGGCGCGGGCGCTGTCGATGTCGGCATCGTCCAGTTGCAGGGTGGCGGTCAGTTGGCCTTCCAGATGCTCGGCCACCTGGCGCACTTGCTCATCGTTGGCGCAGGCCACCACCAGCGACGCCGCGCCGAAGACTTCGGCCTGCAACGCCGGGTCGGCGAGGAACGCTTCGGCCTGGGTCACGAACAGCTGCGCCTGGCACTGGTTGGGGCCTTGCCCGGCCTGGCCACTGGCGGCGGCCTGGGCATTGGCGTTTGCGGCCAGGGCGCCGACACCGGCCTGGTAGGCACTGAAAATGCCTGGGGTAAGCATGGTCTGCGCCGCAGCCTGGCGCACGTGTTCGCTGGCGGCGTCGATGAAACGCTGCAACGCCGGCCCTTGACGGGCAATCACCAGGCCGGGGTTGGTGCAGAACTGGCCGGCACCCTGGGTCAGCGAGGCGACGAAGCCTTGTGCCAGTGCCTCGGCGCGGGTCTGCAGGGCGGTGTCGAACAGGAACACCGGGTTGATCGAGCTCATTTCGGCGTACACCGGGATTGGCTCTGGGCGGGCCTGGGCCGCCTGGCACAGCGCAATGCCACCGCTGCGCGAGCCGGTAAAGCCAACGGCCTTGATGCGCGGGTCGCTGACCAGCGCAATGCCCACTTCACGACCGGAACCGTACAACAACGAAAACATTCCGGCCGGCAAGCCGCACTGCTTCACGGCCTTTGCGACTGCCTGGCCGACCAGCTCGCTGGTGCCCGGGTGGGCGCCGTGGGCCTTGACCACCACCGGGCAACCGGCGGCCAGGGCCGAGGCGGTGTCGCCACCGGCTACCGAGAAGGCCAATGGGAAATTGCTGGCGCCGAATACCGCCACCGGCCCCAGGGCCACCTGGCGCTGGCGCAGGTCGGCACGCGGCAGGGGCTGGCGCTCAGGCAGGGCATTGTCGACCCGCACGTCCAGCCATTCGCCAGCCCGCACCACACGTGCGAAGGTACGCAACTGGGTGCAGGTGCGGCCACGTTCGCCCAGGATGCGCGCCTTTGGCAGGCCGCTTTCGGCCACGGCGCGATCGATCAGGGCATCACCCAGCGCTTCGATCTGCGTGGCGATGGTTTCGAGGAATTGTGCCCGTTGCTCGAGCGAGGTTTCTCGGTAGGCATCGAACGCCGCCCAGGCCAGGGCGCAGGCCTGGGCCACGTGTTCGCCGGTGCCGCCGAGGTAGGCCGGTTCCAGTGTCTGGCCGGTGGCCGGGTCGATGCCACGGATGGCTTCGCGGCTGCCGGTTACCGGCGTCTGGCCGATCAGCAGGTTGCCTGTGAGGGTCATGGAGCCTCCTTTGGAATCAATATCAAGAGAGAGCGCGGCCTTTGTAGGAGCGGGTTTACCCGCGAAGCAGGCGACTCGGTGCCTGGCACCGGCTTCGCCGGTGTTCGCGGGTGAACCCGCTCCCACAGGGGCTGCGGCTCGGCCTGGAATCAGGTGATCAGGCCAGGTTCTGCTCAGCCGACCAGCTGGCGTACCAGCTGCGGAACAGCGCGTACTGCTGCTCGGCATAATTGCGCTGGGCGTCGGTCAGCACGTCGGTCTCGTTGAAGTGCAGGCTGTATTCGCTGTCACCGTTCAGCACCATCAGGTGCTTGTAGTAGAGCACCAGGTCGCAGCCTTCATCGAACGACGACAGCACCGCCAGCGCCGCCTCCAGTTCACGCGCCAGGCGGCGGGCCTTGGCATCACCTTTGGCCGCCTGTTTGCTCAGGCTCACCAGGTGCAGCACCTCACGCGGCAGGGCGTTGCCGATGCCGGTGATGGCGCCGGTGGCGTTGCAGTTGACGAAGCCATGTACCACCTGGGTGTCGACGCCGACCATCAGGGTCACGTCGTCATCCTTGGAGGTGATGTGCTCGGCGGCGTAGCGCAGGTCGGCGCCACCGCCGAACTCCTTGAAGCCGATCAGGTTGGGGAACTCGCTGCGCAGTTCGAAGAACAGGTCGGCGCGGGTGGCAAAGCCGTAGTACGGGCTGTTGTAGATAACCGCCGGCAGCTTCGGCGCGGCTGCCAGGATAGCCGAGAAGTGGTGCTTCTGGGCAATCAGCGAGGCACCGCGGCTGAGCACGCGAGGGATGACCATGAGGCCGGCGGCACCAACCTTGGCCGCGTGGGCGGCGTGAGATACTGCTTCACGGGTGTTCACCGCGCCGGTGCCGACGATGGTCGGGATGCCGGCGGCCACCAGGCGCGCCACGCCTTCCTGGCGCTCTGCTTCGGTCAGCAGCGGCCAGTCGCCCATCGAGCCGCAGTACACCACGGCGCTCATGCCGGCCTCGATCAGCTCGCGGCCCTTGCGCACCAGGGCGTCGAAGTCCGGCTTGCGCTCGGCGGTGCAGGGGGTCATCAGGGCGGGCATGGTGCCGGTGAAGATGTTGTTGGTCATTGTTGTCACTCCTCGCGATATTCTTTTTTTTGGAAATAGCCGGGGTCAGATGCCCCAGGCGAACGGGTCCTGTTCGTCGATCAGCAGGGTGCTGTCGGCGGTGATGTAGGCGCGGCCGGTGATGAACGGGCGAATGCGTTCGCCGTCGCGCTCGTAGCGGCCCTGGAACTGGCTGCCGGTGATACTGGCCTGTACCCAGGTCTGGCCTTCGTCGAGCTTGCCGTCGGCGGCCAGGCAGGCCAGCTTGGCGCTGGTGCCCGTGCCGCAGGGCGAGCGGTCGTAGGCCTTGCCGGGGCACATCACGAAGTTGCGGCTGTCGGCGTTGGCGTCGTCGGCGAACAGTTCGACGTGGTCGATGGGGGCACCGTTTTCACCGGTGATGCCCTGGGCTTCGAGGGCCTTGAGCATCGCCCAGGTGTATTCGGTCAGCGCCTCGCGGTTGCCCAGCTCGATGCGCTGGCCGTGTTCGGAGACGAGGAAAAACCAGTTGCCACCCCAGGCGATGTCGCCGCGCACCGGACCATGGCCGGGCACGTCCACCAGCACTTGCTGGCGGTAGCGGTAGGACGGCACGTTGCCGACGGTTATGGCGCCGTCTTCATGCAGGGTGGCGCTGACCTGGCCGACCGGGGTATCGATCTTGTGCACGCCCGGTGCGATCAGGCCCAGGTGCTGCAGCGAGGCGACCAGACCGATGGTGCCGTGCCCGCACATGTTCAGGTAGCCAGCGTTGTTGAAGAAGATCACCCCGCACGTGGCGTCGGCCGATACCGGTGGGCAGTACAGCGCACCGACCAGCACATCGTTGCCACGTGGTTCCAGCAGGCAGGCGCGGCGCCACTGGTCGTGCAGCTCTCGCAGTTCATCGCGCTGCTCGGCCATGCTGCGGCCATGCAGTTGCGGGAAGCCTTTCATCACCAGGCGGGTTGGTTCCCCGCCGGTGTGCGAGTCGATGACGTGAACGTGTTTCATGGGCATATCCATTCGAGAGTGGGTCAGGAGGCGACGGCGGCAGGGCGCTGGCCTGGGTAGCTTTCGGAGGAGGCTTCGCTTTCATCCTCGCCCTCAAGGCGCACCAGGTGGGCAGGCACGCCGGTGGCCGCGCCCCAGTAGTAGATGCCCAGCGCACAAGCGGCCACGACCACGGTGTCGAACGGGTGGCCGAGTACTCCCAGGCCGCCGAAGCTGCCCAGCCACGACAGCAGGATGGTCACCGCGTAGAAGCCGATCAGCCACGCCGACGAGCGCACTTGCTGGGCCAGCGACAGGTGCTGGGTCGGCACGAAGCGGCCGCACAGCAGGTACAGCACGAACATCACGATCTGCAGGGCCAGCAGCCACGACACGGTCTTCCAGCCCGACCAGTACACGATCAGCGCGGCGATGATGAATGAAAGCGGGCCGAGCACGCCCATGCCCTTGACCCGGAACGGGCGCGGCATGTCGGGGGCGTTGCGGCGCAGGGCGGCGACGGTGACCGGGGCCACGGCGTAGCTCAGTACCAGGGCGGCGGAAACCACGTTGATCAGCGCTTCCCAGGACGGGAACGGCAGGGTCCAGAACACCGACAGGCCAAAGGTCAGCCACAGCGCCGGGCGCGGGATGCCGGACTCGGCGTCGATACGGGTGAAGTACTTGAAGAAGGTGCCGGTCTGCGCCCAGCCATAGACCACGCGCGGGGTGGCGTTCATGTAGATGTTGCCGCAGCCGCTGGGCGAGATCACCGCGTCGGCCACCACCAGATAGGCCAGCCAGCCCACACCCAAAGCCAGGGCAATGTCGCGGTAGGGCAGGGCCAGTTCCTTGGTCACTGCGGCCCAGCCGTTGCTCAGCATTTCGGTCGGCACGCTGCCGAGGAAGGCCAGTTGCAGCAGGGCGTAGATCGCGGTGGACAGCAGTACCGAGAGGATCAGCGCGATGGGGATGGTGCGTTGCGGGTTCTTCACCTCGCTGGCCACCGAAATGATCGGCGTCAGGCCCAGGTAGGCGAAGATGATGCCACCGGCCGATACCGCCATTTCAACGCCGGACAGACCGAACGGGGCAAAGCCTTGAACCTCGAAGTTTTCCGGTTTGAAGAAGGTGAACAGCACGCCGATCACCAGCAGCGGCACGATGAACTTGAACACACTGACCAGGTTGTTGGCCTTGGCGAAGGTTTTCACGCTGCGGTAGTTGAGGAAGAAGAACAGCCCCAGCAGGGCGAACTGTACCAGCCAGCCGAGCACGGTCGGGTCGCTGGAGCCGGCCTTGGTCAGCCCGGGGAACCAGGCGGCGGCGTATTGACGCGAAGCGACCACTTCGATGGCGATCAGGCTGGAAAAGGCGATCAGGGTGATAAAGCCCATCAAGTAGCCCAGCAGCGGGCCGTGGGAGTACACCGGGTAGCGCACCACGCCCCCGGCACGCGGCAGGGCAGCGCCCAGTTCGCAATAGACGATGCCCAGCAACAGTACGGCGAAGCCGCCAAGGAACCAGGACAGGATGCCGGCCGGGCCGGCGATGGCCGAGACGTGGCTGGCGGCGAACAGCCAGCCGGAGCCGAAGATGGCACCTAGGCCGATGAAGGTGAGGTCCAGCAATGACAACTGTTTTTTGAATTTGCCTGACATGGGTTCGCCTTTTTGTTGGTTATTGGATAGGCAGGTCTGATGTCACGAGATGCGGCTTTTTGGGCCGCGCTCTTGTAGGACTTGGGGCGGCTTGCGTGGGGCATAGAGTGGACCGATCAAGGCGGCGGTTCTTGATGGTTTTCTGCAGGGTGGATGACGAAATCGGCACAGTTGCGAAAAAGCAGTGGTAGGAGGGAAGGGTGGTGGATAGGCTGTAAGCCTTAACACATAAGGGTTGTAGACATTTACTTGCTGTGCCGGCCTCTTCGCGGGTAAACCCGCTCCTACAGGTATCTCCGCAGCTTCGAGGGCTGCGCAGTACCTGTAGGAGCGGGTTTACCCGCGAAGAGGCCGGCACAGCAAACCGAGAGAGAGCAGATGACCGACACTCCCCTGGCAACCCTGTACCAGTCACTCGACCAGCACCGCCCCGCCAACCTCGAGGCCCTGCTCGCCGGTGTATCCCTGCTGCTGCCGATCCTCGACGCCATCCCCAACGCCGCGATCTTCATCAAGGACCCGGCCGCCCGCTATGTGCTGGCCAACAACACCCTGGTCCAGCGCTGTGGCCTCAAGCGCCTGCAACCGCTGCTGGGCAAGACCAGCGCCGAAGTGTTCCCGGCACAGCTGGGCCCCGGCTACACCGAGCAGGACCGTCGCGTTCTCAAGGAGGGTTTGGTGCTGGAAGACCAACTGGAGCTGCATCTTTACGGCAGCCGCGAGCCTGGCTGGTGCCTGACCCACAAGCGCCCGCTGTACAACCGTGCCGGCGAGATCATCGGCCTGGTCGGCATCTCGGTCGACTTGCAGTCAGCCGCCGACAGCCACCCCGCCTACCAGCGCCTGGCGGCGGTGGACGAGCATATCCGTCGGCATTTCCACCAGCCGATCAGCATGGGCGAGCTGACCCGTATCGCTGGCATTTCCGTGGCCCAGCTGGAGCGCTACTGCAAGCGGGTGTTCCACCTCACGCCACGGCAGATGATCCACAAGGCACGCCTGGAGCACGCCCACCGTTTGCTGCATTCGGAACTGCCGATCACTGAAGTGGCGATGTGCTGCGGCTATACCGACCACAGCGCCTTCAGCCGCCAGTTCAAGCAACTGACCGGCTTCACCCCGCGCCAGTACCGCCAGGCAACCAGCGCTCAGTTGGCCTGAAACAGCACCCGCGCCTCATCGAAGCACTGCTCGGCAATTGCCGAACGCGGTTCGCTGCGGCGCAGCAGCAGGCCGACCGGGCTGTGGATGGCGGCGTCGGCCACCGGCAGGATGCGCAGGTGCTCGCTCAGGTCTTCCAGGCCGCAGTCCAGTGGCATGACCGCACAGCACATGCCGGTGTTGATGGCCTGGATCAGCTGGAAGCTCGAGTCGCTTTCCAGTACCGCATTCGGCTCCAGGCCACGGCTGCGAAAACTCAGGTCCAGCGACTGGCGGTAGTGCATGCCCTTGCTCAGCAGGCCCAGCGGAATGTCGCCCAGCTCGTCCCAGCGCAGGGTGTCGCTGGCGAACTGGAAGTGCCGGGTATCGTGCAGCAGGCCCATGGTGGTGGTGCCCAGTTCGATCACTTCGAAGAAGCTGGTGTTGACCTGGTCCAGGTAGCAGATGCCCAGGTCGAGCTGGTTGCGGCTTAGCCCGTCGATGACCTGTTCCGAGCTGAGCGAGCTGATCTGGAAGTGCAGTTCGGGGTATTTTTCACGCAGCGGCAGCAGCAGGTGCATGGGGTTGAAGCTGGCCAGCGGCACCGTGCCCAGGCGCAGGCTGCCGACCACCTGGCCGCGGCAACTGGCGGCTTCGGCCTGCAAGCCATCGTGCGCGGCGAGCAGGGTACGGGCCCAGGCCAGGATTCGCTCGCCCGCTTCGGTGAAACCTTCGAAGCGCTGGCCGCGCTTGACCAGTACCAGGTCCAGCTCGTCCTCCAGGTTGCGCAGGCGCATGGACAGCGTCGGCTGGGTGATATGGCACAGCGCCGCCGCCTGGCCGAAGTGGCGGGTCTGGTCGAGGGCGATGAGGAATTTGAGCTGCTTGATGTCCATGGAGGTGCCTGGTATCGGGTTATGCAGACCTTAACCCACGTCTGCGATAGATGTCATTGATGAGTCGGTACGCCATATCGATTGGACGCCCCCAGGCCATGCCTCTAGCGTGGCGGCAATGCCACTCGAGGAGCCCCACCGTGCGCGTCCAACCCGATGCGGTCTTCGTACCGCTCAACATCGCCGTGCTGACAGTCAGCGATACCCGTACCTACGACAACGACACTTCCGGTGAGCTGCTGGCCAGCCGCTCGGTGGAGATCGGCCACCGCCTGGTGGCGCGGGCGTTGCTCAAGGACGACCTTTACAAGATCCGCGCCCAGGTCGCCACCTGGATTGCCGACGAACAGGTGCAGGTGGTGCTGATCACCGGCGGTACCGGTTTTACCGGGCGTGACAGCACGCCGGAAGCGGTCGAGTGCCTGCTGGACAAGCGCATCGATGGCTTTGGCGAACTGTTCCGGGCCCTGTCGATTCTCGATATCGGCACCTCGACCGTGCAGAGCCGGGCGCTGGCCGGGCTGTCCAACCGCACGTTGGTGTGCTGCCTGCCGGGCTCCACCGGGGCCTGCCGTACGGCGTGGGAGGGCATCCTGGCGGAGCAGCTGGATGCGCGGCACCGGCCGTGCAACTTCGTCAAGCACCTGAAACCGATCGAGGCCTGTGCAAGCCGGGGCTGAGTTTTTTCCTGTACCGGCCTCTTCGCGGGTAAACCCGCTCCCACAGGTATCGCGCAGGGTTCGAAACCTGTGGGGCCCTGTAGGAGCGGGTTTACCCGCGAAAGGGCCGGCACAGGCCACTGCATTCAGTCAGCTCAATACATGGTCCACCGGCAACAACGCCGGCGGTAGCTGTTGTTCCCCCAACCCCGCCAGCACATCGCGCTCCACGGTCCGCACCATGGCATCGGTCGGCAGATCGTTCTCATCGCGCCCGAACGGGTCTTCCAGTTCGTTGCCAATCGCATCCAGCCCGAAGAACGTGTACCCCACGATGGTGGTGAACAGCGGCGCCAGCCAGCCCAGCGGCTCGGCCAGGGCAAACGGTAGCAACAGGCAGAAGATGTAGATGGTGCGGTGCAGCAGCAGCGTGTAGGGGAACGGCAACGGCGTGCCCTTGATCCGCTCGCAGGTAGCCTGCACTTCGGTCAGCCCCACCAGCCGCTGCTCCAGCAGGCTGTAGCGCCAGTCACTGATCTGCTGCTGTGTTGCCAGCCGCGAGCAGTGCCCGCCGATTTCGCGCAGGATGGCGTCGCACACGTTGTGCGGGCTGATTGCATCGGGCCGGGCCAGCCAGGGCCGGGCGGCGGCCAGTTCGTCCTCGCTGCGCAGCCGAGCATTCAGCGCATGGGCAAAGCCGCACAGGCTGCGCAACAGTTCGGCACGCAGGGTTTCGTCGGTAATCACCAGGCTTTCGCGCACGAACGAACGGGTTTCGATGATCAGCTTGCCCCAGGCCTTGCGCCCCTCCCACCAGCGGTCATAGCAGGCGTTGTTGCGAAAACTCATGAAAATCGACAGCGACAGGCCCAGCAAGGTGAACGGGGTGGCGCTGACCGGGTAGAAAAACGCCGGGAAATGCCGCTCGACCAACACGATCAGCGCGGCCAGCAGGGTGATCGTCAGGCAACGCAGGGCGATGCGCTTGACGATCGAACCCTTGAGGGTGAACAGCACACGCAGCACATCGGGGGTGGGGTGGACGATCATGGAAATCCAGAGACGGCTGCCTAGCCGCCGGTCATGTTCATGAAACGCAGGATCTGCACGTCGCCACCGACTTCGAAATGATGGCGGTAGGGCTTGAGGTGCAAGGAATCACGAATGGCCTTTTCCAGGCGTTCGGGGTTGCCGGGGTGGGCGCGCAGAACCTGCTTCAGGTCCACCGAGTGTTCATTGCCCAGGCACAGCAGCAGGCGGCCTTCGACGGTGAGTCGCACGCGGTTGCAGGTGGCGCAGAAGTTGTGGCTGTGTGGCGAAATGAAGCCGACCCGAGTATTGGCGGCTTCGGCCAGGCGCCAGTAGCGGGCGGGGCCCTGGGACGACTCGGTCGATTCGACAAATGTGAACTGCTCGGCCAGCAGCGCACGTACTTCGTCACTGGAGCAGAACGACTCGCCGCGTTCATGTTCGCTGATCACGCCCAAGGGCATTTCTTCGATGAAGGTGATGTCCAGTTCGCGGTCGATGGCAAAGCGCACCAGGTCGACCAGTTCGTGGTCGTTGCGGCCTTTGAGGACTACGCAGTTGAGCTTGGTGCGCTTGAAACCGGCCTGGCGGGCGGCGTCGATGCCGGCGATCACCTGGTGCAGGTCGCCGGTGCGGGTCAGTTGCTTGAAGCGCTCGGCGTCCAGGCTGTCGAGGCTGATGTTCAGGCGCGTGACACCTGCGTCGAACAGCGGCTGGGCCAGGCGCCCGAGTTGCGAGCCGTTGCTGGTCAGGCACAACTCGCGCAGGCCGGGCAGGGCGGCGATGCGCCCGCACAGGTCGACGATGCCCTGGCGCACCAGCGGCTCGCCGCCGGTCAGGCGGATCTTGCGGGTGCCAAGGGCGACGAAGCGCTCGGCCACCTGGAGCAGTTCCTCAAGGCTGAGGATTTGCTGGCGCGGCAGGAACTGCATGTCTTCGGCCATGCAGTACACGCAACGGAAGTCGCAGCGGTCGGTGACCGACATCCGCAGGTAGTCGATTTTCCGGTTGAAGCCGTCGATCAGGGCCCGGCTGTTCTGTTCCACGTTCGCGCTCGAATGGGTAGGGACTCAATCCAAGCTATAACTTGGGCGCAGGGCCGTCAAATTGCTTTGTCCGACCGATTGATCGATGGTCTCTATCATGGCTGCAGGTCACGTATTTCAAAGTGTTGACCGCGTCGCCCAATTCGCGGGTAAACCCGCTCCCACAGGTAAAGCGCAGGGCTCGAAACCTGTGGGGGCCCTGTGGGAGCGGGTTCACCCGCGAAGGCCGTGGCGCGGTTCCAGCCCATGATCGAAACCGCCTATCACCCCGTAAGATCTTTCGATTGGACGGCTCTACCCCACGCTCCATAGGCTGAAAAAAAGCATCGAAGCGTGAGGATTCACCGCATGAGCCAGGACCAACATATCAGGGACTACAAAGGCGCCGCCGCCGGCTGGGGGGCGCTCAAGAGCGTGACCAAGAGCTGGCTGGGCAGCGACAATGCCTTCAAGAACCTGCGGGCCATGCTCAAGACCAACCAGAACGGCGGCTTCGACTGCCCCGGCTGCGCCTGGGGCGAGTCGCCGGAAAACGACATGGTCAAGTTCTGCGAGAACGGCGCCAAGGCGGTCAACTGGGAAGCCACCGGCCGCTCGGTGGACCCGGCATTCTTCGCCAGGTACAGCGTCAGTGCGCTGGCCGAGCAGACCGACTACTGGCTGGAGTACCAGGGCCGCCTGACCCACCCGATGCGCTACGACGCGGCCACCGACCACTATGTCGAAACCAGCTGGGAAGAAGCCTTTGCGCTGGTTGCGCAACACTTGCGCGCACTCGAATCGCCCGACCAGGCCGAGTTCTACACCTCGGGCCGGGCCAGCAACGAGGCGGCGTTCCTCTACCAGCTGTTCGTCCGCGCCTACGGCACCAACAACTTCCCCGACTGCTCGAACATGTGCCATGAAGCCAGCGGCGTGGGCATGTCGGAAACCCTCGGCGTGGGCAAGGGCACCGTGGTGTTTCACGACCTGGAACTGGCCGATGCCATCTTCGTCATCGGTCAGAACCCCGGCACCAACCACCCGCGGATGCTCGAACCGCTGCGTGAAGCGGTGAAGCGTGGTGCCCAGGTGGTCTGCTTCAACCCGCTCAAGGAGCGCGGCCTGGAGCGCTTCCAGCACCCGCAGCACCCGTTCGAGATGCTCAGCAATGGCTCCGAACCAACCAATACGGCCTACTTCCGCCCGGCCCTGGGCGGTGACATGGCAGTGATGCGTGGCATTGCCAAGTACCTGCTGCAGTGGGAACGCGAAGCCCAGGCCAATGGCGAACCGGCGGTGTTCGACCATGCCTTCATCGCCGAGCACACCAGTGGCATCGACGCATACCTGGAAACCGTGGATGCCACGCCCTGGGCGCACATCGTCGAGCAATCGGGCCTGACCCAGGCCGAGATCGAACTGGCCGCGCGCATGTACCGCAAGGCCGAACGGGTAATCATGTGCTGGGCCATGGGCGTCACCCAGCACCGCCACTCGGTGCCGACCGTTCAGGAAATCGTCAACCTGCAGCTGCTGCGCGGTAACGTCGGCAAGCCCGGTGCCGGCCTGTCACCGGTGCGCGGCCACAGCAACGTGCAGGGCGACCGCACCATGGGCATCGACGAGAAGCCCGGGGCGGCCCTGCTCGATGCCATCGAAGAACGCTTCCGGTTCCGCGTGCCGCGTGCCCACGGGCACAACGCCGTGCTGGCGATCAAGGCCATGGAAGAGGGGCGGGCCGAGGTGTTCATCGGCCTGGGTGGCAACTTTGCCCAGGCCACGCCGGATACGCCGCGCACCCATGCGGCCATGCGCAATTGCGCGCTGACCGTGCAGATTTCCACCAAGCTCAACCGCTCGCACCTGGTCACCGGCCGCGATGCGTTGATCCTGCCGTGCCTGGGCCGTACCGAAATCGACATGCAGGCCAGCGGGCCGCAAGGCGTGACCGTGGAGGACACCTTCAGCATGGTGCACATCTCCCACGGCCAGCTGCGCCCGCGCTCGCCGCACCTGCGCTCGGAGCCGTGGATCATCGCCGGCATGGCCCAGGCGACCTTGGGCAAACAGCCGATCGACTGGGAATACGCAGTTGCCGACTATGGCCGTATCCGCAGCATGATTGCCGATGTGATACCCGGCTTTACCGATTTCAACGAGCGCCTGCAGCACCCAGGTGGTTTCCACCTGGGCAACAATGCCGCCGACCGTACCTGGCGCACGGCCACAGGTAAGGCGCGCTTCAGCCCGCACCGGCTGCCGGAGCAACTGGTGAATGCCAAGGTGCTGGCGCGCGGTGACAAGCCCGACCTGATCCTGCAGACCCTGCGCTCGCACGACCAGTACAACACCACCCTGTATGGCCTGGACGACCGTTATCGCGGGGTGTTCGGCCTGCGTGAAGTGGTGTTCGTCAACGAGGTGGACATCCGCCGGATGGGCTTCGAGCCGGGCGAACATGTGGACCTGGTGTCGCTGTGGGAGGATGGCGTGGAGCGGCGCGTCTCGGGCTTCCGCCTGGTGGCGTATGACGTGCCCGAGGGGCAGGCGGCGGCCTATTACCCGGAGACCAACCCGCTGGTGCCGCTGGAAAGCTATGGCGAGGGGACCTATACCCCGACCTCGAAGTTCGTGGCGATCAAGGTCGAGAAGGCCAAGGCGGGGAACCGGATTGCGGCGGTGCTGGCCGCGGATTGATCGGTTGCCTGTGCTGGCCTCTTCGCGGGCTTGCCCGCTCCCACAGGAGTACCACAGGTGCTGAAAACTGTGGGGTCCCTGTGGGAGCGGGCAAGCCCGCGAAGAATCCAGCACCGATCAGGAACGGTTCACCGGGTAAGCCGTGGTGTACTTCATCTGCTCCATGGCAAAACTGGAAGTGATGTTCGACAGCCCGTCAGTACTGGTGATCAGCTTTTTATAAAACCGGTCATACGCCGCAATGTCCCCAACCACCACCCGCAGCATGTAATCCCAGTCCCCCGACATGCGGTAGAACTCCATCACTTCCTCGAACCCGGTCACGGTCGCGGCAAACTGCTCCAGCCAGGCGCTGTCGTGGCGCTGGGTCTTGAGCTGGACGAACACCGTCAGCCCCAGCCCCAGCCGTTCCGGGTCGAGCAGGGCGACACGGCCGACAATGTAGCCGTCTTCTTCCAGGCGCCTGACCCGCTTCCAGCACGGCGTGGTGGAGAGGTTGACGGCCTCGGCCAGGTCCTTGAGCGAGATCGAGGCGTCGCGCTGAAGCAGGGTGAGAATGTGCTGGTCGAAGCTGTCCATATCGCGCGTGGGCCGTGGAGAAAAATATTTCACAGATTACCCCAAGGCTAGAAGATTTGGGTTGTGCGATAGTGGCGACTTTCACTCTGCCAATGGGCCTGACCATGTCCGACAAGCCGCGCAATTTCGCCACCCGTACCATTCACGCCGGTGAGCAGTTCAGCGTCGCCGATAACGCTATTTTCCCGGCGATCGTCACCGCCAGCTCGTTCACCAAGCGCAGCCTGGACGACAAACCGGAATACTCCTACAGCCGCGTCGGCAACCCCACCCGGCATGCCTATGAAACCTGTGTCGCCGCCCTGGAAGAGGGCGTTGGCGCGGTCGCCTGCGCCTCGGGCGTGAACGCCACCGCCACCGTGCTGGAGCTGCTGCCCAAGGATGCCCATGTGGTGGTGATGAACGGCGTGTACGGCGGTACCTTCCGCATCATGGAAGACTACCGCAGCCGCACCTCGGGCCTGACCACCACCTACGTCGACCTCAACGACCTCGAGGCGGTGGCCGCCGCCATCAAGCCGGAAACCCAGCTGATCTGGATCGAATCGCCGACCAACCCGTTGCTGCACCTGGTCGACATCAAGGCGGTGTGCGACCTGGCCAAGGCACGGGGCATCCTCACTTGCATCGACAACACCTTCTGCTCGCCGTGGAATCAGCGCCCGATCACCCTGGGCGTGGACCTGGTGATGCACTCGGCCAGCAAGTACATCGGCGGCCACTCCGACCTCACCGGTGGCGTGGTCGTAGCTGCCAATGATGCGCTGTTGGCGCGCCTGCGCCGCATCAGCATGGCGATTGGCGCGGTGCAGGGGCCGTTCGACTGCTACCTGGCCCTGCGCGGTCTGAAGACCCTGGATGTGCGCATGGAGCGCCAGTGTGCCAATGCCCTGCAGGTGGCACGCTTCCTCGAAAGCCACGCGCAGATCGAGCAGGTGTATTACCCGGGGCTGGAAAGCCACCCGCAACATGAGTTGTGCAAACGGCAGATGCGCAGTGGCGGGGCGGTAGTGGCGATGAAGGTCAAGGGCGACCGGGTCGCGCTAAACCGCCTGGTGGAGGCGCTGCAGATCTTCGTGCTGGCCGACTCGCTGGGCGGGGTGGAAAGCATGATCAACCACTCCTGGAGCATGTCGCACTGCTCGCTGAGCCCGGAGCAGAAGGGCGTGATGGGCATCAGCGAAAACCTGCTGCGGTTGTCGGTGGGGATCGAGGATTACCGGGACCTGGTCGAGGACCTGGATGGGGCATTGAAGGCTGCGGCTGCTATGTGAGGGCTGCTGGCCTCTTCGCGGGTGAACCCGCTCCCACAGGTATTGCGCTGCCTTCAGGTTTGGCGCTGTACTTGTAGGAGCGGGCAAGCCCGCGAAGAGGCCGGTGGATTCAATGAATTCCTGTCAGGATTTGGGCGGATGAATGATCCGTTCGATCTTGTCCTTGATCAGCAAGCGCTCCTTGCGCAGGCGGTTGACGGTTTCGTCGTTGGTGCCGTTGCCTTCGGCAGCGACCACCTCTTTGTCTTTTGCGTTGTATTCCTTGTGCAGTGAGTGCAGCGTCTGGTCCTTGTCCATGAGCGCCTGGAATGCATCAGCGGTAACGTGCAGGTCAGCGAGCAGATCATGCGGAACTGGCATTTCTTCACCTCTGTCGGGGGTTGGCGGATGGTTCTGACCTTTGAGGATAGTCGTCTTTGCGCAGGTAGGGGACTGGGGTAGGCTGTCGCATCTCCCCCGTGACCCGGAACCTGCGCCATGCCTCACCTGAACCTCGAATACAGCGACAACCTGAGTGAGCTGAATGTCGACGTCCTGCTGCTGCGCCTGAACCATGCCCTGGTCGGCAGTGGCCAGTTCGCCGACGAGGCCGATATCAAAAGCCGCGCCGAAGCCTTCAAGCACTATCGGGTGGGCACCGCGCCCGGCGAGCGTGCCTTTGCCCATGTGCGCCTGGCCATCCTCAGCGGGCGCTCGCCCGAGGTGAAGACGCAACTGTCCACCAGCCTGCTCGACGTGTTGCGTGACGCCATCCCCGGGCAACCCGGGCTTGATATCCAGCTGTGCGTGGAAGTGCTGGACATCGAGCGCGAGCCGTATGCCAAGGCACGCCTGCGAGGCTGAACAAGCGCTGAATGAACTTCTTTTAATGTAGAAAAGGCGCCTGCTCACGAATTTGTTGGCGTCTTTTTCACAAAATATTGATGGCACGCTTTCTAGAGTTCAGCCAAGTTTCCCCGGTGCCGCGCAGGCCCTCGGGCTGATAATCACTCTTGATTGCGAACACTGATGCTCAACTTCAAATCCCTGCGGACTGAATGGGTCACGCTGCTGGCCAGCCTTTACCTGCTGATAGGCTTCAATGTCTTCCTCTGGCAGCATCTCGAACAGGTCGTGCCGCCCGGTTTGCCGGGGCTTTGGCTGAGCCTGGCGTTTGCCGTGCTGATGCTGTTCGCGTTCAACCTGATCCTTACGTTGTTCGCCTTCCGTTATGTATTGAAGCCAATACTTATCGTGTTGTTCATGAGTGGCGCGGGTGTGGCTTACTTCATGAACCAGTACGGCGTACTCATTGACGCGGGCATGTTCCGCAATATTGCGGAAACCAACGTGGCGGAAGTGCGTGACCTGCTTTCGTTGAAGTTTGCCTTGTATATCCTGGGCCTCGGTGTAGTGCCTTCGCTGCTGTTGTGGAAGGCGCCGATCGCCTATCGCGCCTGGCACCGTGAACTGCTCGGCAAGCTGGTGGTTGGCGGTGCCTGCGTGGTGGCCCTGGGCTCGGTGGCACTGGTCAACTACCAGGGCCTTTCGTCGCTGTTTCGCAACCACCACGAACTGCGCCTGATGCTCACCCCCAGCAATATCGTGGGTGCCTCCATCGGTTATGTCAGCGAGCGCGTCGGTACCGCATCACGGCCCTTCCAGCATTACGGCGAAGATGCCAAGCGTGACGCTGCCTGGCAAAAGCATGAACGCAAGTCGCTGACTGTGCTGGTGGTGGGTGAAAGTGCGCGGGCAGATCACTTCGGCGTGCTCGGCTACAACCGCGATACCACACCGAACCTTGCCAGGGAGCAGGGCCTGCTGGCGTTCTCCGATGTTCACTCCTGCGGCACGGAAACCGCCGTTTCGGTGCCGTGCATGTTCTCTGGCATGAAGCGCAAGGACTACGATGCCCGCGTGGCGAAGAACCGCGAAGGGTTGCTGGACATCCTCCAGCGGACCGGCCTGGCGGTGCAGTGGCGTGACAATCAATCGGGCTGCAAGGGTACCTGCGACCGCGTGCAGTTCATCGATGTCAGCAAACTCCAGGACCCGCAGTTGTGCGCTGATGGTGAATGCCATGACCAGATCCTGCTGCAGGGCCTGGGTGAGCTGATCGACAACCTCGACAAGGACACCGTGCTGGTGCTGCACCAGATGGGCAGCCACGGGCCTGAATACTTCAAGCGCTACCCCGGCGCCGACCAGCGCTTTGCCCCGGTGTGCCAGAGCAACGCGCTGGACCAGTGCAGCGAACAGGAAATCGTCAACGGCTACGACAACACCCTGGCCTATACCGACAAGGTGCTGGCCTCGCTGATCGATACCCTGCGCAGCAAGCAGGACAAGGTCGACACGGCGATGATCTACCTGTCCGACCATGGCGAGTCGCTGGGTGAGTACAACCTGTTCCTGCACGGCACGCCTTACGCCATCGCCCCCGAGCAGCAGAAGCATGTGCCGTTGCTGACCTGGTTCTCCGACAGCTACAAGGAGGACTTCGGCGTCGACACCGATTGCCTGGCCAAGCTCAGCGATGCGCCGCTGTCGCAGGACAACCTGTTCCACTCGATGCTCGGCCTGTTGCAGGTGCGTACCGAGGTCTACCAGCAATCGCTGGACATGTTCGCCAGCTGCCGGCCGTGGCTGGCGGCCAAGCGCTGAGTCTGACTGCACCGTTTATCCATTCCAGGGATGGCGCAGGTTTCACCAGCAGTGCCCGCGCCGTATATACTGCGCGCCAATGTTAGTGGGAGAGCCTCGTGGCCATCGAAATACACTGGATCCGTGACGACCAGAGCCTGGCCGAACACTGCCGCGACTGGCATCAGCTGCCCTTTGTCGCCGTCGACACCGAATTCATGCGGGTCGACACCTTCTACCCGAAAGCCGGGCTTATCCAGATCGGCGATGGCCAGCGTGCCTTCCTGATCGACCCGTTGCTGATCGGCAACTGGCAACCCCTGGCCGAACTGCTGGATGACAGCGGTGTGGTCAAGGTGCTGCACGCCTGCAGCGAAGACCTCGAAGTGCTGCTGCGCCTGACCGGCAAGCTGCCACAGCCGCTGTTCGACACCCAACTGGCGGCCGGTTATCTGAACCTGGGGTTCTCCATGGGTTATTCGCGCCTGGTGCAGGATGTGCTGGGTATTGACCTGCCCAAGGGCGAAACCCGCTCCGACTGGCTGCAGCGCCCGCTCTCGGAAACCCAGGTCAGCTATGCCGCCGAGGATGCCGTGCACTTGGCCGAGCTGTTCACCGTGTTGCGCCCGCGCCTGAGTGACGACAAGTACGCCTGGGTGCTGGAGGACGGCGCCGAGCTGGTGGCTGCATTGCGCCGCGAAGTCGAGCCCGAAAGCCTGTACCGCGACGTCAAGCTGGCCTGGAAGCTGGCCCCCCAGCAACTGGCAGTGCTGCGTGAGCTGTGTGCCTGGCGCGAGCGTGAAGCGCGCAACCGCGACGTACCGCGCAATCGCATCCTCAAGGAGCACTCGCTGTGGCCGATGGCCAAGAGCCAGCCGAGCAACCTGTCGGCGCTGGCCAAGATCGACGAGATGCATCCGCGCACCATTCGTCAGGACGGTGAGTTCCTCATCCAGCTGATCAAGCGTGCCGCCAGCCTGCCAGCCGAGCAATGGCCACAGGCCTTGCCCGAGCCTTTGCCGATCGAGGCCGCAGGTATCCTCAAGCAGCTGCGTGCCATCGGCCAGGCCGAAGGTGAGCGCCTGGGCATTGCCCCCGAGCTGATGCTGCGCAAAAAAGCCCTGGAAGCGCTGCTCAAGAGCGGCTACCCCAATGGCCCCTATCAATTGCCCGATTCGCTGCGCGGCTGGCGCCGTGAGCGCATGGGCCAGGCCCTGCTGGACAGCCTCGCAGGCGCCGGAGAGACCCGATGAAACGCATTTGCTCTATCTACAAGAGCCCCCGCAAGAACGAAATGTACCTGTACGTGCTCAAGGCCGACGGCCTGGAGCGCGTGCCCGAAGGCCTGCTGCCGTTCTTCGGCACCCCCGTGCACGCCTTCGACCTGGTGCTTACCCCCGAGCGCAAGCTGGCCCGCGAGGATATCGCCAAGGTGCTGGAAAACCTCGACAACCAGGGTTACCACCTGCAGATGCCGCCGCCGGAAGACGACTACATCGAGCACCTGCCCGAAGAGTTGCTGCGCCGTAACGACCCTGCCTGATCATGCGAGTACTGATTGCTGAGCATGATCATGCTCGATACGCCGAGATCTTGCGCGCAGCCGCGCCTGAGCTGGAAGTCCTGACCAGCGGCGACTCCGCCGAACTGGCACGCCAGGCGCCACAGTGCCCGGTGTGGCTGGGCCAGCCGGACCTGCTGGCAAGCCTGTTGCGCCAGGGCCACAAGCCGGGCTGGATGCAGTCCACCTGGGCCGGTATCACCCCGCTGCTGGCCGAGGGCCTGCCGCGCGACTATCGCCTGACCCGCGCCGTGGGCATCTTTGGCCAGGTGATGGCCGAGTACATGCTCACCTACATGCTCGGCCATGAGCGCGAGGTGCTGTCGCGGCTGGTCAGCCAGGTCGAGCGTCGTTGGGACGACCGCCCGGGGCGGACCCTGGAAGGGCGCAAGGTGCTGATCGTCGGCACTGGCGACATTGGCCAGCGGGTGGCCGAGTTCCTGCAGGCGTTTGGCGTGGTGCTGTATGGCGTTGCCAGCAGCGCCCGCGAGCAGGCGCCGTTCGTCGAGGTAGCGGCGCTGGCCGACCTGCCGCGCCTGGTGAGTCAGGTCGATTACGTACTCAACCTGCTGCCGGATACCCCGGCAACCCACGACCTGTATGACGCGGCACTGTTCAAGCGCTTCCAGCCCACGGCGCTGTTCATCAATGCAGGGCGCGGCGCTGCGGTGGTCGACGCTGACCTGGTCGAGGCACTGAAGGAAGGGCACCTGGCGGGGGCGGTGATCGATGTCTGCCGGCAGGAGCCGTTGCCCAGGCAACACCCGTTCTGGACGGCGTGGGGCTTGCTGCTGACCGGGCACAGCTCGGCACCCACCTCGCCGGCGGCGATGGTGCGGTTGTTTGTCGAGAATGTGCGGGCGTATGCGGCGGGGCAGGGGTTGCGAGGTGAAGTGGACTTCGCCCGAGGCTATTGATTTCTGTTGCCTGTACTGGCCTCTTCGCGGGTAAACCCGCTCCCACAGGATCCCCACTACCCTCAGGTCCTGTGGGAGGCTGGTGTTGGCTGTGCTGGCACAGGATCAACACAGGCCCCATGGGGCAGTGGAGATCCTGTGGGAGCGGGTTTACCCGCGAAGAGGACGGTACAGCCAATAAAGGCTTACAAGCTGAAATCACCCTCGGCAGCCAGCTCGCTCAGTGGCTTGCGCGGGCTCGGGACTTCACGCGCCTGCAGCGCTTCGTTCAGGCTGGCCTTATCGCCCAGCTTGCCGATTGCCACCATGGCATGCAGCACGTAGCCTTCAGGAACCTTCAACTCCTGACGCGCCAGCTCCTGGTCGAAACCGGCCATGCCATGGGTATGCCAGCCGCTGATGCTGGCTTGCAGGGCCAGGTGCCCCCAGGCGGAGCCGGTGTCGAAGGTGTGCCACAGCGCCGGCTTTTCTTCCGTGGCGCCCGGGGCGGCGTAGGTGGTCTTGGAAATCACCAGCACCAACGCCGATGCCTGTTGCGCCCAGCTGCGGTTGGCCGGCACCAGCAGGTTCAGGTAACGCTCCCAGTTCGGCGTGTCACGGCGGGCATAGAGGAAGCGCCAAGGTTGCGAGTTGTTCGCCGAGGGCGCCCAGCGTGCAGCTTCGAGGAAGCTCAGCAAGGTTTCCTCGCTGATCGGCTCGGCGGTGAAGGCACGTGGCGACCAGCGGTTGATGAACTGCTCGTTGATGGCGTAATCGGCAATGCGGGGGTTGGCGCTCATGGCGGCTCCTGCAAAAGGGCGGTAAACGCGCACGCTACTGCGTCGCGTCGCGACTGACAAGCGGTCTGGCTTTGCCGAAGGCCAGGCTCTAGACTGGCGCCGCCGCGCGCCGTGGCTCCAAGATGAATGCAGGAAACCCGTGTCATGATCGCTGAAAACGCGCCGTTCTGGCAGCGCAAGACCCTCGAACAACTCAGCCCGCAAGAGTGGGAGTCGCTGTGTGACGGTTGCGGCCTGTGCTGCCTGCAAAAGCTCGAGGACGAGGACGACAACAGCGTCTATTACACGCGCATCGCCTGCAAACTGCTGGATCTGCACACCTGTCAGTGCAGCGATTACCCCAACCGCTTCGCCCAGGTACCTGACTGCATACAGCTCACCCCGGGCAAGGCCGACCAGTTCAAGTGGCTGCCGAGTACCTGCGGCTACCGCCTGGTCAGTGAGGGCAAGGACCTGCCGGCCTGGCACCACCTGGTCTGCGGCGATCGCCAGCAGGTCCATGAACAGCGCATTTCCCAGTCGGGGCGCATGCTCAGTGAACACGATGTGCACGAAGACGACTGGGAAGACCATCTGATCTTCCGCGCCAGCTGACCGGCGCGGCCCGCTGCCACGGGGAAACAAGGAGTTTCTGTATGCGTTGCCAGCTGTTGTTGCTGTTTGGCCTGATGGCCAGTTCGCCGGCCTGGGCGAAAAAGGTCGACCTCGACTATCAGGTGCGCCTGTTGCCAGCCAGCGGCCAGGCGGAGGTCCGCCTCACCTTGGCCGAAGGCAGTGCCGTGCGCAGCCTGGATTTCGACCTGGGCAAGGCTGGGGCCTACAGTGGCTTCCAGGCTGATGGCCAATGGCAACTGCAGGGCCAGCGCGGCGTGTGGCAACCGGCGGCCGGCAAGACCAGCCTCAGCTACCGCGTGCAGCTGGACCAGAAACGCGGCAGCGGCGCCTATTCATCGCGCATCACCCCGCATTGGGCGCTGTTCCTGGGCGACCAGCTGGTGCCGCCTGCGCGCCTCGACCAGCAGGATGGCACCGAACTGGTGGCGCGGCTGGCGTTCGACCTGCCGGAGGGCTGGAAGAGCATTGAGACCTCCTGGCCGCGTATCGGCAAGGACAAGTTCCGCATCGACAACGTTTCGCGCCTGTTCGACCGCCCCACAGGCTGGATGCTCGCCGGCGACCTGGGCAGCCGCCGCGCCCGCCTGGGCGAAACCGAGGTCACCGTGGCCGCACCGGTGGGGCAGGGTATGCGGCGCATGGACAACCTGACCATGCTGACCTTTGTCTGGCCGCAATTGCAGGCGGTTTTCCCGCGCAACCCGCCGAAGCTGCTGTTGGTCGGCGCTCGCGACGGCATGTGGCGTGGGGCGACCGCCGCGCAGGGCTCGTTGTACCTGCACAGTGCCCGGCCGATGGTCAGCGAGAATGGCAGCAGCCCGTTGCTGCGCGAAGTGGTGCAACTGTTTGCGCAGATCCATGGGCGTGATGGCAGTGACTGGCTGGTGGAAAGCCTGAACGACTATTATGCCAGCGAGTTGCTGCGCCGCTCGGGCGGGGTGAGTGACGACCGTTACGAGGCTTGGCAGGCGCGCCTGAGCAAGCAGGGCGCCAAGGTCACCCGGCTCAAGGGCGAGCATGCCACCCCGGCGCAGGTGGCGCGCGGAGTGATGCTGTTGCAAGCGCTGGACAAGGAAATCCGCATCCACACTCAGGCCAAACGCTCGCTGGACGATGTGGCACGCGGGTTGATGCGCCTGCCCAGCGTCAGCACCGAAGACTTCGTGCAGATCAGCGAGAACGTGCTGGGGCGGCGCTCAGAGGTGTTGCAGAGCAAGGCGTTGCGCTAGCCGTTTCTGCACCTGTGCCGGCCTCTTCGCGGGTAAACCCGCTCCCACAGTATGGACTGCCCCCAAAAAGTTGGACAGTTTTAGCCAGTGGCCTGAGTCCTGTAGCTGACAGGGCTCAGGCCATTGAGTTTCAGCCTGATGCGGTCATGGTTGTAGTAATGGATGTACTCCTCCAGGCCCGCCTTCAGCTGTTCGACGCTTTCAAAGCGCTTCAGGTAGAAGAACTCTGACTTCAGTGTGCCGAAGAAGCTTTCCATCGCTGCATTATCCAGACAATTGCCCTTGCGAGACATGCTCTGCTTCACACCGCGCGCTGCGAGCTTATGGCGGTATTGGGGCTGCTGGTAATGCCATCCTTGGTCTGAGTGGATCACTAGCTTGGGCTTTTCACCCAACCCATCGAGCGCCTTTTCCAGCATGTTCCCGACCAAGCCATAAGTAGGCCGGCAAGCTGTTTCATAGGCGATGATCTCACCGTTGTACAAGTCCATCACGGGCGACAGGTAGAGCTTTTGTTGGGCCACTTTGAACTCAGTGACATCGGTCGCCCACTTCTGGTTGGGGCGTTGCGCGACGAAATTACGCTCCAGCAAATTCATTGCCACCTTGCCGACAATGCCGCGATAGGATCGATACTTCTTCGGGCGTACAACGGACTGCAAACCAAGCTCAGCCATCAACCGTTCAATGACCTTCTTGTTGACCAAGGTCCCCTGATTCCTGATGGCAAGGGCAATGCGGCGGTAGCCATACAGCCCTTTCTCCTCGTGATAGACACGCTGCACCAACTCCTTGAGCGAGGCGTGCCTGTCCGGCTTTTGCTGGCACTTGATCTGGTAATAAAAGGTACTGCGTGCCAACCCCACCATCTGCAAGAGGTCAGGCAGCGGATATTTATGTCTGAATTTACAGACGATCAGGGCTTTTTCGTCCGTGTTCGCTCCTTCTCCTCTCGCAGAGCCTTTAACTCCTTTAGGACATCATTCTCCATGCGCAGATACTCGAGCTCGCTCAACAACTGCTCACGAGATTTCTCTGCGTCATTGGTATCTGTCGGCTTGATGGGCTTAATTTTCTTCGGCACGGCTGATTTTCTTTGTTTGGCGAGAGTGGCTTCAGGACTCCCACTGTAGTGCTGCCGCAGCCAAATGCCTATCTGTGAGGACTGTCCAAGGTCAAAGTGCGCCGCTGTTTGGCGCAGGGACAGGCGATGCTCAAGCATGTACTTGAGCACCCGCCGCTTGAATTCCTCGGTGTAGCGGCGACCATGCGAGCGAGGGCCGAGGCTGGCATCGACTTGGTAGCCAGCAACCCAGCGCCGAAGCAGGCTGAAATCGATGCCAAAGTGTTGTGCCACCTTGCGAAAGCCCCGGCTGCCCTCTAGGTAAGCGGTGATAGCCGTGAGCTTGAACTGCTCTGTGTATTTACCCATAGATCCCCCAAGGGTTGGATTGGTGTCCAACTTCTTGGGGGCAGTCCAGTACGGCGAAGAGGCCGAAGCCTCGGTGATCCTGTGGGAGCGGGTTTACCCGCGAAAGGGCCGGCACAGGCGGTGCAAAATCAACTGGCCAACGGATCCTTCCCGGTTACCGTCACCCCCCGCGTCGCCGCCTCGGCACTGGCCTTCAACGCCTCCAGTTCCGCAGCACTGCGCTCGATGTCCGAACGCAAGCGGTGATACTCCTGCCGGTGCCGCTGCCACCAGGCCTTGGTCGCACAATGCCCGCTGAAGCCCCGAGCCAGTGCCAAGCCGCCAACTGCGATCTGCAACAACCCGACCAGGCCGCCGTGGCGCAGCCCCTTGCTGACCATCAACGCGCCGCCAGCCAGCGAACTGGCGCGCTCCAGGCCGTGAACGTTCTTGTCTTGCGATGTCGCTGCCGAATGGATATCAAGCATGGCAAGGTCTCCGTCTGAAGTGTATGCAGGTGACCTGTCGGCCGCCGCCATCGTTCAGTCGGCTATTTGAACCTGGGCCCCGAACGGGTATTCAGCCCCTTGGCCATGCGGTCATACAGCACCACATTCACCGTCGCTGCGAGGTTCATGCAGCCCTCGGTCGGAATGTAGATGGTCTCTTCGCACCATGCCCGCACATCGGCACTGAGGCTGCCGTCTTCCGGCCCGAAGATGTAGATGGCCCGATCCGGGTGGGTGTATTCCGGCAATGGCCGCGCGCCTTCCACCAACTCCACGGCCACCGGCGTGCAGCCCAGCGGGATGATGCGCTGCAGGTCATCGATGCTGATCAGTGGGATGTCGTAGTGCACGCGCTTGGTGTCGGTGACGAAGTCACGCGCACGCTCGTAGCGTTTGCCGGTGTAGAACACCGAATTGACGCCATAGCAGCCCGCGGCGCGCATCACCGAGCCGACGTTTTCTGCCGACTTGGGGTTGAACAGGCCAATGCAGCTGTATCGTTTGTTTGCCACGTACCGGGGCCCTTCGCGAAAAAAAGCGCGATTATACGGGCTGCCCGGTAGCAGCGGGGCGGTGAATCGATGGTCAGTCTTTCTTCAGCATGCCCGCCAGCCCGGCGAACGGGTTGTGGGTGGCCTTGGCGATGCTCGGGGTGCTGGTGGAGCCTTCGCTGAAGTACTGCTGGTCGGTATAGCGCGAGTGCTCGTTGTCGTGGCAGTACAGGCACAGCAGCTCCCAGTTGGAGCCGTCCTGCGGGTTGTTGTCGTGGTTGTGGTCGCGGTGGTGCACGGTCAGCTCGCTCAGGCGCTTGCCGGAGAACTCGCGGGCGCAGCGGCCGCAGACGTGCGGGTACATTTTCAGGGCCTTGTCGCGGTAGCCCATTTCCTTGTCGCGCTTGGCATCGGCCAGGATGCGGTCCAGGCGCGCGGTGGCGGCGGCGGAAGAGGTGGAGCTCATGGTGTTTCCTTTGTTCTGATCAGGCAAATGACGGTTATGCGCTGAGTCTAGCGCGCTTGCGGGGCAGGCGGACAGGCGAAAGCTTTGATTTAGGCGTAGCCTGTAGGAAGGTTCCCGACAGGAGGTTGCTGATGTTTCGCGCGATCCTCGTTGTGCTGTTGTTGGCCGGCCTGCCCATGGCCGAAGCTGCCAGCACGCCACCCCGGTTGAGCACGCCGGTGCCCGGTGCACCGGGTACGCCTACGCCTACGCCATATCCGCAGATTACCCCGAGTACGCCGCCCAAGGCCTATGACAGCCAGCCGGGGGCGCCACTGTTACCGCCGATGCCCGTGCCCGGGCCGCCGAAAGACCAGCCATTGCCGGGGTTGCGCCAGGACCCGCCGAAGCAGCCGGTGCAGGATGATTGAATTCAGCCGGCTGCCCCGGTTTTCTGTGGGAGCGGGTTTACCCGCGAAGCAGGCGCCGCGGTGGATGGCACGGGCTTCGCCCGTGTTCGCGGGTAAACCCGCTCCTACAGGGATCGCGCAGGATCCAGGGCATGCACGGTACCTGTGGGAGCGGCCTTGTGTCGCGAAAGGGGCGCAAAGCGCCCCCAGCTTTCTCAAACGATACCTAGCTCGCCGAACACGAACGCGTACTCAAGGGCCACATCCTTGAGCCCCTGATACCGCCCGCTCATCCCGCCATGCCCAGCCCCCATCTCGGTCTTGAGCAGCAGCAGGTTATCGTCGGTTTTTCGCGTGCGCAGCCGCGCCACCCACTTGGCCGCTTCCCAGTACTGCACGCGGCTGTCGTTGTAGCCCGCCACCACCAGCATCGCCGGGTAGGCCTGTTCCTTCACGTTCTCGTACGGTGCATAGGCCTTGATCCGCTCATACACCTCCGGCTCCTCAGGGTTACCCCATTCGTCGTACTCGGTCACGGTCAGCGGCAGCTCGGGGTCGAGCATGGTGTTGAGCACGTCGACGAACGGCACTTCGGCAATCGCACAGCGGAACAGCTCGGGGCGCAGGTTGAGCACAGCGCCCATCAGCAGGCCACCAGCGCTGCCGCCACTGATGGCCAGGCGGTCGGCAGCCGTGACACCCTCGGCGATCAGGTGCTCGGCACAGGCGATGAAGTCGCTGAAGGTGTTGTGCTTGTGCTCCTGCTTGCCGGCGCGGTACCAGGCTTCGCCCAGTTCGCCACCACCACGCACATGAGCGATGGCAAAGGCCACGCCGCGCTCCAGCAGGCTCAGGCGCGCGTGCGAGAACCACGGGTCGAGGCTTTCGCCATAGGCGCCGTAGCCATAAAGGTACAGCGGCACGGTCTGGCCCAGGTCCTGGCGGCGGCGCACCAGGCTGATCGGCACCCGGGTGCCGTCCGCTGCGGTAGCCCACAGGCGCTCGCTGACATAGTCGTCGGCATCGAACGGCCCCAGCACCGGGGTTTGCTTGAGCACCGCCTGGGCACCGCTGGCCAGCTCCAGCTGGCGTACCTGGGCTGGGCGGTTGAGTGCTTCGTAGCGCAGGCGCAGGCGTGGGCTGGCGAATTCCAGACTGTCCTGCACGTACAGGCTGTAGGCCGCGTCGGGCAGTTCGACGCGGTAGGGTGCCAGGCCCTGCGGGCGTACCTCGATGATCGGCAGGCCGCCTTCGCGCAGGCTCAGGGTCAGCGCGCCGGCATTCAGGCTGAGGCCTTCGAGCATGATCGCGTCGCGGTGCGCTACCAGCACCTGCCATTGCTCACGGCTGGGCACTGGTGCGACCGGGGCGTGGTACAGGGCGAAGTTGATGCCGTCCTGGTTGGTGCGGATGAACCAGCGCCACTGGCCGTCGAGCTGGCCGTGGTCGGGGAAGTACTCATGGCCTTCGACCCGTGGCGCCAGGCAGGTGAACGGTGCCTGCGGAGTTTCCGCGTCCAGTACCCAGGCTTCGCTGGTGGTCTTGCTGTTGAGCAGCAGCACCAGCTGGCGTTCGGAGCTGGTGCGGTAGCAGTGCAGGAAGAAGCGCCCATCGGGCTCCTCGAACACGGTCTGCGCGCCGTCGTTGCCCAGGGTGTGGCGACGCAGGCGCCACGGGCGGTGGGTCTCGTCCAGTTCGGCGAAGAACAGCGTCTGGCTGTCGTTGGCCCAGGTCAGGCTGCCGTCGCAGTCGTCGAAGGGCAGGGAGGTGACGCTGCCACTGGCCAGGTCCTTCACGTACAGGGTGAAGATTTCGTCGCCACTGGTGTCCAGGCTGTAGGCCAGCAGGCGGTGGTCAGGGCTGACGTTGAACGCGCCGAGGGACAGGAAACCGCCATTGGCCAGGGCGTTGGGGTCGAGCAGCAGTTGCTCCTGGCTTTCATCTACCGTGTTGGAGTCGTCGGCCGGGCGCGGGCAGCGGTAGTGACGCGGGTACTCGTCGCCTGCGGTGGTACGGGTGTAGTACAGGTAGGGGCCCCAGGGCGCCGGCAGCGACAGGTCGGTTTCCAGGATGCGGCCCTTGATCTCTTCGAACAGTTGTTCGCGCAGCGGCGCCTGGTCGGCCAGGCAGGCTTCCTGGTAGGCGTTTTCGGCCTGCAGGTAGGCAAGCACCTCAGGGGTGTCACGCTGTTGCAGCCAGGCGTACGGGTCGGTGGCCTGGGCCTGGTGGGCAATCGGGGGTTGGGGCTTGGTTGGCATTGAGGATCTCTTGATTGGGGTTGCCTGTGCCGGCCTCTTCGCGGGCTTGCCCGCTCCCACAGGTTCACCACAGTTGTTGAAAGCTGTGCGGTCCCTGTGGGAGCGGGCAAGCCCGCGAAGAGGCCGGTACAGGCAAACACTGTCTGCGCCCGGAAAAGTGTTTATCATAGGCATCTCTTTGCCTGGCTTGCACGAACACCATGACCGAGAACGACTACACCCTCGCCTGGGGCCTTTACGCCGTTGCCGCCCTGGGCTGCCTGATGGTGGGCTTCAAGCTCACCGGCTGGATGTGGCGCTGGCTGCGCGAACCGCTGCGGGTGGTGCTGGCGGTGCTGCTGCTGACCCCGACCATCGTCGACCCGGTCAAGGACAGCTTCGCCCCGGCGATTGCCATCACCGCCCTGGATGTCGCCTTCAAGGTCGGCAACAACGCCTGGCGCGCGGTTTCCGACTTCGCCATGTACGGCATGGGCGCGTTTTCCCTGTATTTCCTCTTCGTGCTGCTGCGCTTTCCGCTGGAGAAACGCGCCCGCGAGCGCCGCGCGCAGGTCGAGGCCGCTGCCCAGCGCCAGGCTGCCGAAGATGACCAGCTTGGCGCCCAGGCCCCGCTGGCCGCAGAGCGCCGCGACCGTTACCGTGATGCGCCACCCCCTGTCGCCCCAGCCGTCTCCCGCGGCAGCGGCCGGGTCGAGCCCCGTCTGTAAGCGGAGACACGCCTATGTGCGAACTGCTGGGCATGAGTGCCAACGTCCCAACCGATATCGTCTTCAGCTTCACCGGCCTGATGCAGCGCGGCGGTCGTACCGGCCCGCACCGTGACGGCTGGGGCATCGGCTTCTACGAAGGCCGTGGCCTGCGCCTTTTCCAGGACCCGGCTGCCAGCAGCGAGTCGGAAGTGGCCAACCTGGTGCAGCGTTACCCGATCAAGAGCGAAGTGGTCATTGGCCATATCCGCCAGGCCAACGTCGGCAAGGTATGCCTGTCCAACACCCACCCGTTCGTGCGAGAGATGTGGGGCCGCAACTGGTGCTTCGCGCACAATGGCCAGCTGGGCGACTTCAAGGGCCAGGCCAGTTTCTACCGGCCGGTGGGCGATACCGACAGCGAGGCGGCCTTCTGCGACCTGCTCAACCGCATCCGCAGCGCCTTCCCCGAGCCCGTGCCGGTGGAACAGCTGCTGCCGGTGCTGGTCGAAGCCTGTGCCGGCTACCGCGGCCAGGGCGTGTTCAACTGCATGCTCAGCGACGGCGACTGGCTGTTCTGTTTCTGTTCGACCAAGCTGGTGCACATTACCCGCCGGGCACCTTTTGGTGCGGCGCGGTTGAAGGACGTCGACCTGATCGTCGATTTTCACACCGAAACCACCCCTAACGACGTGGTCACGGTGATCGCCACCGAGGCCCTGACCGAGAACGAGACCTGGCAGCGTTACGAGCCGGGTCAGTGGGCCCTGTGGCGGCACGGCGAGTGCGTGGCGCACGGCCAGAGCTAAGGACGCGGCATGTTCACAAGTTACCTGCGGTTGCTGTTGTTCACCTTCGGCCTGCTGGCCGGTATCCAGGTCCCGGGGCTGGTGAAGGACTACAGCCAGCGGGTCGAGGCGCACCTGTTCGAATCCCGCGAGGCGCTCGACGGCTTCCGGCAGACCGCCGAACGTTTCTTCAATGGCGACCTGCAGGCGCTGCTGCGGCATTACCGCAGCAGCGACGACCCAGTGTTCAACAGTGATGCCAACAGCATTGAAAGCCTGATGATCCGCAACGAACTGCTGGAAAACGAATGGCAGGCGCTGCAAGCGCCATGGGCGCAGCGTACCTGGCACGTACTGGTACAGGCCGACCCGCAGTTGCGCGAAGAAACCCTCAATGGCTACAGCTACCAGATCCTGCTGGTGCCCGAGGCGGTTGGCTGGGGGCTTGGTGCAGGGTTTGTGCTGGCATTCGTGATCGAGAGCCTGTTGCTGGCAATTGGCTGGGTGATCCTGGGCGGGCGGCGTGGGGCGGTGAAAGAGAGCTGGCGCTGATTTTTGCTGCGCCTGTGCCGGCCCTTTCGCGGGTGAACCCGCTCCCACAGGTACTGCGCAGCCCTCAAGACCTGTGGTGACTCTGTGGGAGCGGGTTTACCCGCGAAGAGGCCAGCACAAGCACTGCAAATCTGTCAGACCAACACAATCCGCTGCCCACCCACATCCCGCGCATACCGCTCCAGCACCTGCCGGCAAACCCCGACCACTTCATCCACCAACGCCACCCCGGTCTGCCAGGCCACCACCAGCTCCAGGCTCGGCGGCGGTTGCAGCCCCTGCAGCAATACCAGCTCACCCCGGCTCAACTCGGCATCCACCAGCGCCGGCGGCAACGCACCAATGCCAAAACCGTCACGCAACAGCCGGGTAATCGCCGCCACCGAGTTCACGCAGTTCAGCCGCGGCGTTTCGGCCCCCGCGCCCTGCAGCAGGCTCAGCACTTCCTGGTGCGGCCGCGAGTTCTTCGAGAAGGTGATGATGCGTTCCCGCCCAAGCTCGGCCAGCGAGGCATAGTCGCGGTGCTGGTGCGAGCCGGAGGCCACCACCCAACCCATGGGGTAGCGCGCCAGGTCCAGGCTGCGGATCGATTGCTCGCGCAGCAGGTCGGTCTGCAGGATCACGTCGAGAAAGCCCTTCTGCAATTGCTCGCGAAGGTTCAGCGCAGTGTCGGCCACCAGTTCGATCTCCACCTGCGGGTAACGCTCGGTCAGCTCCGCCACCAGTGCGCTCATCCAGGTGTGGATCACCGTGTCCATCACCCCGATACGGATGCGCCCGACCTTGGCCCGGTCGCTGTCCAGCGACTGCTTCATGGCCTTGGCGGTTTCCAGCATGCGCTCGGCATATTCCAGCACCTTGCCGCCTTCCGGGGTCAGGCTGACGCCACGTGAGTCGCGCAGCAGCAGCTTCACGCCCAGGTCGGCCTCCAACGCGGCGATGCGGCTGGAAACCGAGGCCTGGGTAGTGAACAGCTTTTCCGCGGTCAGGCGGAAGCTCTTGAGCCGGGCGACCCAGACGAAGGTTTCGAGGAAGCGAAGGTTCATGATCAGTTTTTCTTGTTCCAGACCGGCGGTTTTTCTCGTTGGACGCAAATGGCGCGGCGTCTGAACAATGGCAGCCAGGCCGCGACTCATTGTCGCCCATAAAACAATACCAACAAGCCGAGGCAAGCATGAACCCCACCGGCGTGCAGCAGCAGGTCAGCTCCCCATCTTCGTCCGGGCCCTTCGCCTGGTATCGCGACATCGACTCACAGCAGCGCCGCACCTTCTGGAGCTGCAAGATCGGCTACGGCCTGGACGGCATGGACACACAGATGCTCAGCTTCGTCATTCCCACGCTGATCATGCTGTGGGGCATCACCACCACCGAAGCCGGGTTGATCCACACCAGCACCTTGATCGCCTCGGCCGTGGGTGGCTGGGTGGCCGGCATTCTCTCCGACCGCATTGGCCGCGTGCGCACCCTGCAACTGACGGTGCTGTGGTTTGCCTTCTTCACCTTCCTCTGCGGCTTCGCCCAGAACTACGAACAACTGCTGATCGCCCGTACCCTGATGGGCTTCGGCTTTGGCGGTGAGTGGACCGCCGGCGCGGTGCTGATCGGCGAGGTGATCCGCGCCCAGGACCGTGGCAAGGCAGTGGGCATGGTGCAGTCCGGCTGGGCCCTTGGCTGGGGCCTCACCGCCATCCTCTACGCGCTGCTGTTCTCCTGGCTGCCGGCAGAGCAGGCCTGGCGCGCGCTGTTCCTGCTGGGCCTGGTACCGGCGATCTTCGTGATCTTTGTCCGCCGCCTGGTCAAGGACCCCGAGGTATATCGCGAGGCCAAGGCGGTGGAAAACGCCGAGGCACCTGCGCAGTTCTACGAAATCTTTGCCCCGGGGATGCTCTGGACCACCGTGCGGGCTTCCCTGCTGACCACCGGCGCACTGGGCGGCTACTACGCCATTACCTCGTGGCTGCCGACCTTCCTCAAGAACGAGCGCGGCCTGAGCGTGCTGGGTACCGGTGGCTATCTGGCCATGGTGATCGTCGGCTCCTACGTCGGCTACGTGGTCAGTGCGTACCTGTCCGACCTGCTGGGGCGCAAGAAGAACTTCATCCTGTTCGCCGTGGGCTCGTTCGTCATCGTGCTGCTGTACACGCAAATGCAGGTCAGCGACGGCGTGATGCTGTGGCTGGGCTTCCCGCTGGGCTTCTTCGCCTCGGGTATCTTCAGCGGCATGGGCGCGTTCCTCACCGAACTGTTCCCCACGCGTATCCGTGGTTCGGGGCAGGGCTTCTGCTACAACATCGGCAAGGTCATCGCAGCACTGTTCCCGCTGCTGATCGGCGTGCTCGGCCAGAAGGTACCGCTGGGTCTGGGTATCGGCGTGTTCTCCGCCGTGTCCTACGGGGTGGTGATCGTGGCGGCGTTGAGCCTGCCGGAAACCCGCGGCAAACAGCTGCAGGCGCGTTAAGGTAGGCATATGAACAACGACAACGGAGGCCGTGCAGTGGAACGCCTGCTACTCAATTGCGACATGGGCGAGAGCTTTGGCAGCTGGCGCATGGGCCTGGATGCCGAGGTCATGCCCTACATCGATTGCGCCAACATCGCCTGCGGTTACCACGCCGGTGACCCCGGCATCATGCGCCGGACCGTGGCCCTGGCGCTGGAGCACGGGGTGACCATCGGCGCGCACCCGGCCTACCCGGACCTGGTCGGCTTCGGCCGCCGCTCCATGGCCTGCAGCCCGGAGGAAATCCGCGACCTGCTGCATTACCAGATCGGTGCGCTGGACGGTATCTGCAAAGTGTTGGGCGGCCACGTGGCCTACGTGAAACCCCATGGTGCGCTGTACAACGACATGATGGCCGACCCGCTCAAGCTGCGCACCGTACTGGAGGCTGTGGCGGCCTATGGCGCAGAACTGCCGCTGATGCTGATGGCCACCGCCGACAACCGCGCCGCCCAGGCCCTGGGTGATGAGATTGGCGTGCCGCTGTGGTTCGAAGCATTCGCCGATCGCGCCTACACCGCCAGCGGCCATCTGGTGTCGCGTCGCCTGCCCGGCGCGGTGCACCACGACCCGGCACTGGTGGTGGAGCAGGCCGTGCGCCTGGCCCGCGGCGATACGCTCGTCGCGGACGATGGCAGTGCACTGAGGCTTGCGGCCAGTACCCTGTGCGTACACGGTGACAACGACAGTTCGGTGGCGGCTGTGCGGCAGATTCGCCAGGCTCTCGATGCCCTGGAGTCGCGATGAAACACCGTATTGAAGTCGTGGCCATCGACAGCCTGATGGTGCGCCTGTTCGACTCCATCAATGAGGGCAACATGCCGTGGATGCTTGCCGCCAGCCAGCGCTTGCACGCGACGTTCGGCAAGCACTTGCTGGACCTGGTGCCGTCCTACACCACGCTGATGGTGCAGTTCGACCTGCCGCCGGGGGAGGCGAGGGCGCTGATCATCCGAGCGCTGGAAGGCTTGCAGCCAGACACGGGCAGCGGTGGCCGCCGCCATGAGATCCCGGTGTGGTACGACGCCAGCGTCGGCCCGGAGCTGCCGGTGTTGGCGGCCCGCAGTGGCTTGAGTGAAGCAGAGGTGGTCCGCTTGCACAGCGAGCGCGAGTACCCCGTGTTCGCCCTGGGTTTCGCCCCCGGTTTCGGTTTCATGGGTCTGGTGGACGAACGCCTGGCCAGCCCGCGCCTTAGCACCCCGCGCAAGCGCGTGGCGGCCGGCAGCGTCGGCATTGCCGAGCGCCAGACGGCGGCCTATCCAGCGGTATCGCCGGGTGGCTGGAACCTGATCGGGCGTACCCCGGTGCGCCTGTTCGACCGTGAACGCGAGGGCTACAGCCTGTTGCAACCCGGTGACCGGGTGCGCTTCGTGCCGGTTTCGCGCAACGAGTTCGTGGCGTTGGGCGGTGATGTGGAGGCACAAGCATGAAGCAGTTGAAGATCGAGGCCAGTACTCCGCTGTGCCAATTGCAGGATGCCGGGCGCTTTGGCGTACGCCATTTGGGCGTGACCCAGGGCGGGGCGCTGGACTGGGTGGCGATGCACTGGGCCAACTGGCTGCTGGGCAACCCGTTGGCGGCGCCGGTGGTCGAGGTGGCGCTAGGTGGTTTCTGTTTAGTCGCCGAGCAGGATTGTGTGCTGGCCCTGGCCGGTGCCGACCTGGATGCCCGTGTCGATGATCAGCCGCTGGCGCCCTGGCGCAGCTTTGCGTTGGTCAAGGGCCAGCGGTTGACCCTGAAGCAGCCGAAGCAGGGCGTACGAGCGTATCTGGCGGCGCCTGGCGGGTTCCTCGGCGAGGATGTGCTGGGCAGTTGTGCCACCGTTGTGCGGGAAGAACTTGGCGGTATCGATGGTCAGGGTTCTGCGCTTGGCAAAGGCCACGTTCTGGCATTCTCAGGCACTTCGCCGACCCTGCGTGAGGTACCCGAAGCGCTGCGGCCAGAGTACCCACAAAAGCCAGTGCTTGACCTGGTGATCGGCGCACAGATCGGTGACTTCAGCGGTACCAGCCTGTTCGAGGCGTTCAACCGCGAGTGGACGTTGGACAGCCGTGCCGACCGCATGGGCATCCGCCTGCTGGGGCCGCAGCTGGTCTACCAGGGCGCGCCGATGATTTCCGAGGGGATTCCGCTGGGGGCGGTGCAGGTGCCGCCGGATGGGCAACCGATCGTGTTGCTCAATGACCGGCAGACCATTGGCGGTTATCCGCGGCTGGGGGCATTGACGCCGCTGGCGCTGGCGCAACTGGCGCAGTGCATGCCGGGGGCGGTGGTGCGGTTCAGGGCGGTGGTGCAGGATGAGGCGTGGCGGGAGCAGCAGGCTTACCTGGACCGTTGGCGATAAGGCAGCCGGCCTCTTCGCGGGTAAACCCGCTCCCACAGGTACCCCACAGGCCTCAAGGCTTGCGCAATACCTGTGGGAGCGGGTTTACCCGCGAAGAGGCCGGTACCGGCAACATCACTTGGACAAGTAACGCATCCCTTCCTCCAACCCCTGCAAGGTCAGCGGGTACATCTTGTCTTCGATCAAGTCCCGCACCAGGTGGGTCGATGCGGTGTAGTCCCAGGCCTGCTTCGGGTACGGGTTGATCCAGATGATCTTCCTGAATTTCTCCATGAAACGCTGCATCCACACATAACCGGCTTCTTCGTTCCAGTGCTCCACGCTGCCGCCCGGCTGGGTAATTTCGTAGGGCGCCATGGCCGCATCGCCAACGAACACAACCTTGTAGTCATCGCCGTACTTGTGCAGCAGGTCGAAGGTGGAATAGCGCTCCGAGGTGCGGCGCAGGTTGTTTTTCCACACCGACTCGTACACGAAGTTGTGGAAGTAGTAGTACTCCAGGTGTTTGAACTCGGTCTTGCACGCCGAGAACAGTTCTTCGCAGACCTTGACGTGGGCGTCCATCGAACCACCGATGTCGAACAGCAACAGCAGCTTCACCGTGTTGCGCCGCTCGGGGCGCATCTGGATGTTCAGCAGCCCGGCATCCCGCGCGGTGTGGTCGATGGTGCCGTCGATGTCCAGCTCTTCGGCGGCGCCTTCACGGGCGAACTTGCGCAGACGGCGCAAGGCCAGCTTGATGTTGCGCGTGCCCAGCTCCACCTGGTCGTCCAGGTTCTTGTATTCGCGCTGGTCCCACACCTTCACCGCCTTGCCTTGGCGCTTGCCGGCCTCGCCCACGCGGATGCCCTCGGGATTGAAGCCGCCCGAGCCGAACGGGCTGGTGCCGCCGGTGCCGATCCACTTGTTGCCGCCAGCGTGACGCTCCTTCTGCTCTTCGAGGCGCTTCTTGAACTCCTCGATCAGCTTGTCCAGGCCACCCAGCGACTGGATCTGCGCGCGTTCCTCGTCGGTCAGCGAACGCTCGAATTCCTTGCGCAGCCAGTCTTCGGGGATCAACGCCTCGATGTGCCGGTCCAGGTTCTCCAGGCCTTTGAAGTAGGCGGCGAAGGCACGGTCGAACTTGTCGAAGTGGCGCTCATCCTTCACCAGGATGGCGCGGGCGAGGTAGTAGAACTCGTCCATGTCGGCGAACACCACGCGCTTTTGCAGGGCCTGGTGCAGGTCGAGCAGTTCGCGTACCGACACCGGCACCTTGGCCGCGCGCATTTCATTGAACAGGTTGAGCAGCATGGCCCGGCTCCTGTCAGCGGTTGCCGCGCCGGCTCATGAAGGCCAGGCGCTCGAGCAGTTGTACGTCCTGCTCGTTCTTCACCAGCGCGCCGGCCAGCGGTGGAATGGCCTTGGTCGGGTCGCGTTCGCGCAGCACCGCTTCACCGATGTTGTCGGCCATCAGCAGCTTGAGCCAATCGACCAGTTCGGAGGTGGACGGCTTTTTCTTTAGGCCTGGTACCTTGCGCACGTCGAAGAACACGTCAAGCGCCTCGCTGACCAGCGACTGGCTGATGTTCGGGTAGTGCACGTCGACAATCTGCTGCAGGGTGGTGCGGTCGGGGAAAGCGATGTAGTGGAAGAAGCAGCGGCGCAGGAAGGCGTCCGGCAGCTCCTTTTCGTTGTTGGAGGTGATGATGATGATCGGGCGCTGCCTGGCCTTGATGGTCTCGTCGATTTCGTAGACGTAGAACTCCATCTTGTCGAGCTCTTGCAGCAGGTCGTTGGGGAACTCGATGTCAGCCTTGTCGATTTCGTCGATCAGCAGGATGACCCGTTCCTCGGCCTCGAAGGCCTCCCACAACTTGCCCTTTTTCAGGTAATTGCGCACATCGTGGACCTTGTCCACGCCCAACTGTGAGTCCCGCAGGCGGCTGACCGCGTCGTACTCGTAGAGGCCCTGGTGGGCCTTGGTGGTGGACTTGATGTGCCAGGTGATCAGGCGCGCACCGAACGAGGCCGCCAACTGCTCGGCAAGCATGGTCTTGCCGGTGCCGGGTTCGCCCTTGACCAGCAAGGGGCGTTCGAGGGTGATGGCCGCGTTTACCGCCAGTTTCAGGTCGTCTGTGGCGACGTAGTCGCGGGTGCCTTCGAACTTCATGGGTCTGTCCTCTGCTGGAAGCCTGCACCGGCCCTTTCGCGGGTAAACCCGCTCCCACAGTTACCCCACCTTTTCTGAGGTTTGTGGAATACCTGTGGGAGCGGGTTTACCCGCGAAGAGGCCAGCACAGGCAGCACATATTTTCGATTTGTCACCGACTATAACGCGGGGTTCGCCGACTGGAAACGCAGACCAGGTATTCAGTCCCTGAATGCCCCGTCACTCGATCCTAGTCGGAATCCGGCGCATCACGCTCATACCGCGCATTGAACGCCTCGATGAACCCGTTGCGCAGTATCTGCAGAAACGCCTCGAAGGCGCTGATATCCTGTTTGTGCACGCTGCCGCTGAGCTCTACCCGGGTCGCGAACTGGTTCTTCGGCTGGTTCTTCAATACCGTCTCGGTTGCACCTACCAGCGCTTCCCAGACCGAGCGGAAGAAGCCTTTGTCCTTCTCCTGCACATCCTGCTGCCAGTCGAACACATCCACATCCCGCAATAGTGGCTTGATGTACCCGTTCAATCGCCCGTTGGTCGCCTCGGCCTCTATCACCACATCGCCGTGCCCGGCATTGAAATCGAACTTGCCGTAGGCGCTGGCGAAGTCATTGAGCTTGCGCAGCTCGATACCCGTGGCGCGCAGGCGGAACTCGAAGTCGTCGAAATCGCTGAACGGGTCGAAGGTGGCGCGACTTTCCACCTTGGCATCGCCTACGATCAGCGCCGTGCCATCGAAGCTGGCATCACGTCGGCCCTTTTCGTCACGAATGTTGGTGAGGTTGCGAATACTGGCATCGAGCTGAGTGGCCTTGAGGTTGACTGGTGGTTTGGAGTTGAAGTTGCGGAAAGTCAGCACGCCGTTGTCGATGCGAACCTCGTTCAGGGTGATCGGCAGCAGTTTTTCCAGTTGCTGGCGCCAGTCGGTGCCCTGACCGGTCTGCGAGTTCTGTTTGTTGCCGCCATCGACGAAGTTGAGTTCCGGCCGGTCGAATATTACTTCGGCAACCACTGCGCGGTCGTACCAAAGGGCGTGCCAGCTCACCGACAGGTCGATCAGCGGTGCATCGAGAAACGGTACCGGCACCTTGCCGGTGGTCTTGACGATTTTCAGCCCGTTGATCTGGTATGCACCGCGCCACCAGGCCAGGTCCACATCGGCCACCTGGCCACGGTAGTCGCCCATGTCGGCCAGTTTGTCATTGAGGTAGTCGCGCACCAGATAGGGCAGGGCCAGGTGCAGCGCCAGCAACAGCACGATCAGGCTGGCCAGGCCGATCAACGGCCAGCGATAACGGGCTCTCATCGAAGTGTCTCCAACGCAGGATATGCGGTTGACCGCAACGAGTCCGCGTGAGTTCGAACAGGCTTTACGGGCCACCGGTGCGGGCTTACCCTTGAGGTCTTTCCCTGCTTTTTTTCATGCCAAGGACCCCTGCCATGAGCCGTATCTTTGCAGACAACGCCCATTCCATCGGTAACACGCCGCTGGTGCAGATCAACCGCATTGCCCCGCGCGGCGTGACCATCCTGGCCAAGATCGAAGGGCGTAACCCGGGCTATTCGGTCAAATGCCGCATCGGCGCGAACATGGTCTGGGACGCCGAAAGCAGCGGCAAGCTCAAGCCGGGCATGACCATCGTCGAACCGACCTCGGGCAACACCGGCATCGGCCTGGCCTTCGTCGCCGCAGCCCGTGGCTACAAACTGATGCTGACCATGCCCGCGTCCATGAGCCTGGAGCGCCGCAAGGTGCTGAAGGCTCTGGGCGCCGAGCTGGTGCTGACCGACCCGGCCAAGGGCATGAAGGGCGCCATCGAGAAGGCCAACGAAATCGTCGCCTCCGACCCGGCCCAGTACTTCCTGCCGGGCCAGTTCGAAAACCCGGCCAACCCGGCGATCCACGAAAAAACCACCGGCCCGGAAATCTGGAACGACACCGACGGCGCGGTCGACGTGCTGGTGGCAGGGGTCGGCACCGGCGGCACCATCACCGGTGTTTCGCGCTACATCAAGCATACGCAGGGCAAGGCGATCCTGTCGGTGGCAGTGGAGCCAGTGGCCTCGCCGCTTATCAGCCAGACCCTGGCCGGCGAAGAGCTCAAGCCCAGCCCGCACAAGATCCAGGGCATCGGCGCCGGCTTCGTGCCGAAGAACCTCGACCTGTCGATCGTCGACCAGGTGGAAACGGTGACCGACGAAGAGTCCAAGGCCATGGCCATCCGCCTGATGCAGGAAGAGGGCATCCTCTGTGGCATTTCCTGTGGTGCGGCGATGGCAGCGGCCGTGCGCCTGGCCGAAAAGCCGGAAATGCAGGGTAAGACCATCGTCGTGATTCTGCCGGACTCCGGCGAGCGCTACCTGTCGAGCATGCTGTTCAGCGACATGTTCAGCGAGCAGGAAAACCAGCAGTAATGGCCTTGCCGCTGATCCGGCGCAACGTTTGGCGGCTTGGTTTATTGCAAAATCTTCATGATTGAGTTGCCGCCCAGGCTGTTTTTACCCCGGCGGCATCAGTTTATGATGGCAGGATGATTTATCGGAGAGCAGGGCGAATGGCCCTGTTTCTTCCTCAAGGAGTGAAAGCATGACCTTTTCCTTTGCAGCCAAGGCGGGTGTCTTGCTGGTGTTTTTTGGCAGCGTGCTGTTCGTGCACCTGCGCGGCAAGGCTCGCTTGCCGGTGTTGCGCCAGTTCGTCAACCATTCGGCGCTGTTCGCCCCTTATAACAGCCTGATGTACCTGTTTTCCGGCGTACCGTCCAAACCCTACCTGGACCGTCAGCGCTTCCCCGAGCTGGACGTGCTGAAGGACAACTGGCAGGAAATCCGCGAAGAGGCCATGCGCCTGTTCGACGAGGGTTACATCCGCGCCGCCGAGAAGGATAACGACGCCGGCTTCGGTTCGTTCTTCAAGAAAGGCTGGAAGCGCTTTTACCTGAAGTGGTACGACAAACCGTTGCCTTCTGCCGAAACCCTGTGCCCGCGCACCGTCGAGCTGGTCAGCAGCATCCCAAACGTCAAGGGTGCGATGTTCGCCCTGCTGCCCGGCGGCAGCCACCTGAACCCGCACCGCGACCCGTTCGCCGGCTCCCTGCGCTACCACCTGGGCCTGTCCACCCCCAACTCCGATGCTTGCCGCATCTACGTCGATGGCGAGGAATATGCCTGGCGTGACGGCGAGGACGTGATGTTCGATGAAACCTACGTGCACTGGGTAAAGAACGAGACCGACGTTACCCGGGTTATCCTGTTCTGCGACATCGAACGCCCGCTGAGCAGCCCGCTGATGACTCGCATCAACCGCAAGGTCAGCGCCTTCCTCGGCCGTGCCACCGCGCCGCAGAACACTGATGACGAGCGCGTTGGCGGGATCAACCAGGCCTACGCCTGGAGCAAGCGCTTCAGCAACCGGATCAGTAGCCAGGTCAAGCAGTTCAAGCGCGCCAACCCCAAGGCCTACCGCGTGCTGCGGCCGGTGCTGGCGGCGGTGGTGGTGTACCTGTTGTATCACTGGCTGTTCTGATTTCTGCCTGTTGGGGCTGCCTTGCAGCCCATCGCGACACAAGGCCGCTCCTACAGCTACCGCGCCACTCCCTGGAATTGCGCAGAACCTGTGGGAGCGGCCTTGTGTCGCGATAGGGGCGCAAAGCGCCCCCCGGCGTCCTCTCAGGAAACCACTCTGGTTCGGTGTTTATAGGGAATTATAGACAGACTATAGAGCGATTATAGATTGTGGTTGATGAGGGGCGCGCAGCCCCCTTTGCTGCCTCAAGCCGGCTCCAACGCCTCCACCACTTTCCCCCGGCTAAGGTGCACCACCTTGTCCGCCGTATCGAAATACCGGTCATCATGCGAAATCACGATGATGGTCTTGCCCAAACGCTTCAGGTCCGGCAGCAGCTCGGTGTAGAACACCCGGCGGAAGGTCGGGTCCTGGTCCGCCGCCCATTCGTCGAACACCAGCACCGGCCGCCCGTCCAGCCAGGCATTGACCAGTGCCAGGCGCTTGCGCTGGCCGGTCGACAGGTCGGTGGTGGTAAAGGCACCATCGCGCACGCTCACCTTGTGGGCGATCTCCAGCCGCTCCAGGTAGCGCGTGGCATCGCTGGGCAGGCTGTGTTCATGCTCGGGCAGGTCGTCGAACAGGTAGTAGTCGGCGAACACCGTGGTGAACAGCTGGCGATAGTCATCCAGCCCCTCCGGGCCGACGGCCTTGCCGTTCAGGCGCACTTCGCCGCGTTGCGGGGTGTACAGGCCCAGCAGCAGCTTGATCAGCGAAGTCTTGCCGCAGCCGTTCTCACCGACGATGAACAGGATCTCGCCCGGTTCGATGCTCAGGTTCACCGGCCCGACGCGGAACGGCTCGTTGCCGTCCACCGGCGGGTAGGCGTACTCGACGTTGTGCAGTTCCAGATGCGCGCTGGCCGGGGCGGCGCGCTTGACCGGCGGCTCCAGCAGCAGGTGCGGCTCGGGCGAGGAGAAGCGCTCGGACAGGTCGGCAATGCGCCGGAACGCCACCTGGGCGCGGCCGAGGATAGGCAGGTTGCCGATCAAGGTTTCCAGCGGGCCTTTCATGTACAGCAGCACCAGCACGAAGCCGCTCATCACCGCCGGGTCGTTGCTCGGCCATAGCGATTGCAGGGCCAGGGTCAGGCCGATGACCACGAAGAACAGCATCGACCCCAGGCTCTTGGCCGCGACGAAGATGTTGATGGCGCGGATATGGGTGTTGGCGATGAAGTCGGCGGTGCCCTGGATGTTGCGGGTCAGCATGGCATGGCGGCGGCGGCGGTCGATGCGCAGCTCCTTGGCGCCCTCGGCGATGGCCGAGTAGTGCTTCTGCAGGTTGTCTTCGGCATCGCGGGCGGCGTTGAAGCCGGCCACCCCTTTTTGCCTGGCCACGTACTGAATGCCACTGCCGATGCCGATGGCTGCCAGGGTGATGAGGAATATCGGCCACGACAGCCAGGCCAGGTAGGCCATGCAGCCAGTCACGGTGGTGAGCGAGATGGCCAGCGGGGCGAAGGCGAAGGCAAAGTCGCTGATGGTGTCGACGTCCCGGGTCAGCACCGGGATCAGGCGATGGGTGCGGTAGCGCTCGATCTGCTCGATCGGCGCCGACAGCACCTTGGCGCCGAGGTCCTTGCGCAGCCTGGCGATGACTTTCTGCCCAACGTAGTTGGTGCCGCTGTCGGCCGCCACGCTGCTGACCAGGGCCAGCACGCACAGGCCGGCGAAGGCCAGGATCACGCCCTGGCTCATGCCGCCAGCGGCATGCAGGCCCTGGTTGACGGTGGCCAGCAGGGCGGTCACGGCCAGGCCGCCGAGCATGCCCAGCAGCACCGAGACGATTACCGCCGGGCGGTAGGGTTTCAGTAGGCCCAGCAATTCGCGGATGGCCCCGGGGGAGGAGGTTTTCATGAAGCATGATCTCGCTGGTGAGGTGGGGGCGGGTCAGCTGCCGAGGGTCAGGGAGCCTTTCATCAAGGTGCTGTGGAACGGGAACGAGCAGTAGAAGCTGTACGCGGTACCTGCCTTCAGCGATCGGGTGTCGAGGCTGACGCTGTCTGTTTCACCGCCGCCGATCAGGCGGGTGTGGGCGAGCACCCGGGTGTCGCCGGGCTTCAGGTAGTCCAGGGCCTCGCCGGCTTTCTGGCCGTCGTCGAGCACGCCTTGCATGTCGGCCTGGGTACTCAGCACCCAGTTGTGGCCCATCACGTTCTTCGGCATGTCGCCAGGGTGGGTGAGCGTGACGGTGAACACGGCGCAGGCCTTGGGCACGATGATGGCGGCCTTGTCGAAGGTCATCTGGTCGGTGCCATGGATTTCCACGGCGCATTGCTGCGCCGACCAGGCGGCAGGGGCCACGGCGAGCAGGGCGAGGAGCAGAAGCTGGCGAGTCATGTACGGTTCCTGGGCGATAGAAGGGTGCACATCGTTCAGACGAACCGGCGCGCGCCGGCTTTACCTGTGCGTGCGGCCCAGGTGAATTTCCCTGGCGCCCGCTCGTTCATTAAGTCAGGCGCCGACATGGCGCACATCCCGATTTCGCCGCCTATGCGGCCCTGGCCTGAGGTGACCGGACATGAGTGAACTGCTGAGCTTTGCGATCGAACCCCTGGACGCTGCACGCGGCAACCTGCCACTGCTGGTGCGCGCGCCGGAGCCGGGCATCGACCTGCTGGAAGCCTTTGCCGAGTTGCAGCCGCTGGTGGACCGGCACCTGCTGCAGGCTGGCGGCATCCTGTTTCGCGGCTTCGAGGTGGGTGGTGCCGAAGCTTTCCGCCAGTTCGCCGCTTCTTTCGGTCACCCGCTGCTCAACTACGAGTTTGGCTCCACCCCGCGCAGCAACGTGACCAAGGGCGTGTACACCTCCACCGAGTACCCGGCGCACCAGAGCATCCCCCTGCACAACGAGCAGGCCTACACCCTGGAATGGCCGATGAAGATCTGGTTCTACAGCGTGATCCCCGCCGAGACCGGTGGCGAGACGCCGATTGCCGACAGCCGCGAGGTGTACCGGCGCATGCCGGCGCGCATTCGTGAGCGGCTGGTGGAGAAGGGGCTGATGTACGTGCGCAACTACGGCAACGGCCTTGATGTGGAATGGTCGCAGGTGTTCAACACTGAGGACCCGCGCCAGGTCGAGGCCTATTGCCGGGCGCATGCCATCGAGTGCATCTGGAAGGATGACGGCGAATTGCGCACCCGCCAGCGCTGCCAGGTGGTGGCGCGCCACCCGGTGACCGGGGAGGACGTGTGGTTCAACCAGGCGCACCTGTTCCATGTGTCGAACCTGCAGCCAGAAGTGCGCGAGTCGTTGATGGACATCGTCGAGGAAGAGGACCTGCCGCGTAACGTGTACTACGGCGACGGTACGACCATCGAGGATTCGCTGCTCGATGAAGTGCGCGGGGTGCTGGATGAATGCACCATCAGCTTTCCTTGGCTGGAGAATGATGTGCTGATGCTGGATAACATGCTCGCGGCGCATGCGCGGTCGCCGTTTACCGGCAAGCGCAAGGTGGTGGTGGCGATGGCGCAGGGGCATTCCGAGTTGTTGCGCTGACAGTTCTCAAGGTGCTGCAAGGCCCCTGTGGGAGCGGCCTTGCGTCGCGATGCGCCGTGCGGGCGGCGCTCGATCTCACAGGTGCTGAAGCTGTCATGGCGAACACCTGTCAGCCCAGATGCCTTCCCAACCCATGCCCCTGCAACCTACAAGAATTCCAGACTCTTCCTACGCCTCGGGACTGGCAACTCCACCCCCTGCGAAATACCCTACAACCTCTGTCGACACGCGTCTGATTGTTCCTGCAAATCTCCCACTCTAGGCTTTGCCCGTCGCTGACGGTTCAGCGATCGGGTGTGGAAACCTGCAGCAAGCATTTCAGGTTATGTCGTTCATGGCGGCTGTACCCGGGAGGCCTCGTGCCTACCGAGTTTCTCTGAATGCACTCGGGTTTCCACCCCGTGTACAGCCGCCACCCTTCGTGTGGAAACGGAAGAGGCGGTCAACGAGCATTCAGGAAAACCCATGACAGACGAAACCAAAACCACCCCCGGCGTTACCTACTTCTACCAAGGCGAAGGCCAAACCCATCCGCTGTTCCGTATCGCTGAGGGCATCCCCTGCCGCAGCGCCCGCGAGCAAGCCTCGGAACTGATGGGCTATGCACGCGACTTGTCACTGACCGGCTTGATGGATGGCGATCAGCAGATGCTCTGGGCTTCGCATTACTTCGCAGCCATGGCCAAGGCGCTGCTGGATGATGCCGAGTTGGGTTTGCTGCGCTGATCCTTGTATTGGCTGGGCTAGCCCTTTCGCGGCTAAAGCCGCTCCTACAGGGATTGTGCATGCCTCAGGGTATGCACAACTCCTGTGGGAATGGGTTCATCTGGGGCAGGTTCCAGCAGGCAAGGTTTGGCTGATCGAGTTATTTCGTGAATGGTGCGTAACCTGACAAGAATCCAAAGAGCGCGGCCATAGGCATCCAGCAAGCAATTAACCACATAACATTTGCCCAAGTTATTTGTGAATTTTGCAGCCCGCAAGCATCACCTTCGCAGACATTGACTACCTACTGTTTGGCGAACTCTCAGATGGTGTGTTGCGTTGTCTCTGTTGTGGCTAAATAATGAAGTAGTTTATGACTAGCCAAGTGAATCCGGTTGTGCTTAACCATGATGCGATAACTATTTTGGTTTTCAATGGCTTGGGGAATTGCTCATAATCTTCTTTGTCAAGTAGGCCTCTGCGAATACTTGAGATTGGGAAAGTGATGGCGCCTGCTACCATGAAAATCACCAGCATTCTTGAACGTATGCCTTTCTCTCCCCAAAGGGTTATGGCGTATGAAAGACATGGGCTTCGGTGAAGTGCTGTGACCATTTGTTTATATTGCTGAGAAATTGCAATGTGAAAGTCCATTGCAAGTGCGGTCAAGCCGAGGCAGAAAGGTGAGGCTACTATAAATAGCCTTAATTTTATGTCCAGATGATCAATCATCTTGAAAGGCCTCGAAGATTACTTCACCTAATTCTTCGCCGCCGCCCATGCCTGCAATGCCCTCGACGATGGTGCCCGCTTGTCCACATAGCGGGCAGGGTGTAGTCGGCTCGCCTTGTAGCAGCCAGTTGCGGCCATGCACACGGCCCCTGGCTTGGCTGGCAATGCAGATGGCGCCTGTGGTGGTTTCGTCACCGTCCATGCCAGCTACGCTCCCGGCGTACGAACTAGCGCCTACGACTGCAATGGCGCATGCTGCTCCACTTATGGGCCCAAGGCTCACGCAGGCAAAGCCTGCTATCGCTTTTCCAGCTACTCCCGCAGCGGCACCTACTGCTAGTCCTCCTGAAAAGTTGCCTACCTCAGTGAATCTTATTTTTCTGCATGATTGAGAATTGCCTGATCTACATACCTCTTGAGTTTTCAGCCAAGACGATCCACCACCGATCGCCAGCCCTACATATCCACCTTTTTTTAGGTAGTTAGATAAACGTGTCAACTTGTCCAGATGCGTTGAATATCCAGGGATGCCCCCGGGTGCTCCAGCCTTGCTCCAGTGATGTACTAGGCTTTTTGAGGAAATGCCTAAGTCGCCCCGTAATCTGTCATGGCTTCCGAGGTTCATGTGCTTGTTAAGAAAGCCCATCTTCAGTTGCGCATCCAATTGTCCGAGTAGCTTTCTACGTTCAGCAAAAAATTCCGGACTACGTAGATGTCCATGCTTGGAAAACTGATGCTGATGCAGCTCTTCGATCTTGCGCAACGTCGCGCTAAGATCATCTAGCGCCTGAGCCATCATGGCGCCGCTCACTCCCATTGCCAAGCTGGTACTGCTCAACAAACCTGCTATTTCAGGCAAGTGACGCATCATGAAGTCAGCTTCTTCCGGCGTGAGATCTGCCAAGTCCTCTCGCGCCTGTTTGGCCGCACTCATCACATATTGCTCTTCACGGGTGCAGGTCGGGCGACTGTAACCATCGCCAATGACAAAGATCTCGCCCGCCTTGAACCCCTGCTGATAGGTCGGGTTCAGCCGCTCCAGAATTGACCGAGGCAGGTTGGCCTGCGGCGCGCCCAGCTCTGCCAGGACTTCCTGGTATGACATGCAGCGCGGAACGATGTAGAAGCCGGGCTCCATGCCTTGAGGAGTGGGCGAGGGCTGAACCACCTCAGGCTGATAGGTACTTCTTATCGGGTTACCCGTCTGGGCCTGTGCTGGTGCCTCACGAACAGGCTCAGATGCGGGTGCCCCGCGCGAAGCCGGAGGTGCGTACCCACTTGCAACCAGGCGATTGCTGCCCTGTGGGCACCCACATTGCACCAGTGCTCCGTCCAGAGCCGTGGGAATACCATCCTGTCGCCAGCGGACTTCGCCCTCGACGATGGTGCCCGCTTGTCCACATAGCGGGCAGGGTGTGGTCGGGTCGCCTTGAAGTAGCCAGTCGCGGCCATGCACACGGCCCCTGGCTTGGCTGGCAATGCAGATGGCGCCTGTGGTGGTTTCGTCGCCGTCCAGGCCTTGGTATCGGCCGAAGATGTTCATGCGCATGCTCATGGCTCGCCTCTTTTTCAGGTGGAAGCCAGGAACCTAGCAGGCGGTTGGCGGGTATTTTCGGGGTGGTGGGGGTTTAGGAAGGGTCCTACAAGGAATAGAGATTTGGACTACGTCATTTTATTGATGGCAATGCCGGCCTCTTCGCGGGCATGCCCGCTCTCATAGAACAACACATAAATCATTGATTTAGCAGGGCTCTGTGGGAGCGGGCGTGTCGAGGCGTCGAACCGCCGCGAACACCGGTGGAGCCGGTGCTATACACCGCGTTGGCAGCTTCGCGGTACTGACAAAGCCTGTCTGTTGCTTGTACCGGCCTCTTCGCAGCACAAGGCTGCTCCTACAACGGACGCGTCAGGCGAGCGATATTTGTTCTCTGCGCGACAGCACAGCCCAAAAGGGCTGGGCAATCTCCCACGGGGGTAGCGTCCCGTCCTGGCTGGCGCCATTCCTGTAGCGGTTATGGCCTTGCTCAGAGACCTTGAAACCTGCGCGGTCGGTGTGGGAGCGGGTTTACCCGCGAACACCGGCGCAGCCGGTGCCAGCCACCGCGTCGCCTGATTCGCGGGCACGCCCGCTCCCACAGGGATGGTGCTGGGCCTAAGGTTGGCGCCACTAAATCACCCCCCCACACCTTCGTCTGACAGTTACCGCTCGACTGCCAGGACACCGCTCGACATGAATGCCGACCAAACGCTCAAGCTCGCCCGCCGCTTCATCGAACTCAGCCCCGACAAGCGCCGCCTGTTCCTCAAGGCGCTGCAGGGCGAGGGCATGGATTTTTCCGTGCTGCCGATTGCGCCCGGGGTGGAGGTGGCCGAGCGTGACCAGCTGTCGTACGCCCAGCGGCGCATGTGGTTCCTCTGGCAGCTCGACCCGCAAGGTGCGGCATACAACCTGCCCATGGCCGTGCGCTTGACTGGCCCGCTGGACCTGGCCGCCCTGCAGCACGCCTTCGATGCCCTTGTGGCCCGCCACGAAACCCTGCGCACCCGCTTCGTCGCCGACGGCGATGACGTGCGCCAGCAGGTCGAGGCCAGCGCCGCCCCGTTGCAGCTGCACCAGGATGCCTTGGCCGGCCTGGACGAGGGCGCCCGTCAGGCCGCCATCGAAACCATCGCCGAAGCCGAAGCCCTGGCCCCCTTCGACCTGGCCAGCGGCCCGCTGCTGCGGGTGCGCCTGCTGCAACTGGCGGCACAGGAGCACATCCTGCTGCTCACCGTGCACCACATCGTCGCCGACGGCTGGTCGATGAACGTGCTGATCGACGAATTCCTGCACCTGTACGACGCCGCCGTGGCCGGCAGCGAAGCCCGCCTGGAACCGCTGCCGATCCAGTACCGCGACTACGCCCTGTGGCAGCGAAGTTGGCTCCAGGCCGGTGAGCAGGAGCGCCAGCTGGCCTACTGGCAGGCCCGCCTGGGCGACGACCATTCGCCGCTGGAATTGCCACTGGACCGAAGCCGCCAGGGCCGCCCCAGCTATCGCGGCGCGCGTCACGAGTTCCCCATCGCAGCAGATGTCGCCGAACGGCTGCGCGGCCTGGCGCGCAAGCATAACGTCACCCTGTTCATGGTCCTGCTGGCCGCCTTCAAGCTGCTACTGCAGCGCTACAGCGGCCAGTCGGCGATCCGTGTCGGCGTGCCCATCGCCAACCGCAACCGCGCCGAAAGCCAAGGGCTGATCGGCTGCTTCATCAATACCCAGGTATTGCACACCGAAATCGACCCGCTGCTGGACATCACCGGCCTGCTCCAGCGCGTGCGCGAAACCGCCGTAGGCGCGCAAAGCCACCAGGACCTGCCGTTCGAGCAACTGGTAGCAGCCCTGGACCTGCCGCGCAGCAGCGAGAGCCCGCTGTTCCGTGTGCTGTTCAACCACCAGGCGCAGGTGGCGGATGTGCAGGCCATCGAGACCCGCTCCGGTTTGCACCTGGCGCCGGTCAACCTGGCAAAGCACAGCGCCCGCTTCGACCTGGCGCTGGACACCCATGAGCGAGCGGGGCAACTGCACGCAGCGTTCACCTATGCGACCGACGTGTTCGATACGGCCACCGTCGAAGCCCTCGGCGAGCAGTGGCTGGCCCTGGTGCAGGCATTGGCCGACGAAGCGGGTGGCGCAGTCGGCGAGCTGCCATTGCCAGGCCTGGCCCCTGCCATCGGCGCGCCTGCGCAGGCTGACGCAACGCTGCTGGTCCACCAGCGCTTTGCCGCCGCCGTCAGCCGCCACCCCGAACGCACGGCGGTGATGGCTGCGGGCGAGCAGGCCAGCTTCGCCGAACTCGATGCCCGCGCCGAAGCCATTGCAGGCCGGCTGGTGGAAGCCGGAGCAGGGCCGGACACACTGGTCGGCGTGCTGGCCGACCGCAGTGTCGGCATGCTCGCCGGTATCCTCGGCGTGTTCAAGGCCGGTGGCGCCTACCTGCCACTGGAGCCCGAGCAGCCGGCCGAACGCTTGGCCTACATGCTTGCCGACAGCGGTACGCGCCTGGTACTGGCGCCCGGTACCTGGCAGGCCGAACTACCCGAGGGCGTGCAGCGCCTGGACTGGGCGCAAACCGGCAACGGCAGCGCCGCCCGTATCGCCCCGGCGCCGGCCAACCTGGCCTACGTGATCTACACCTCCGGCACCACCGGCCAGCCCAAGGGCGTGGCGATCAGCCATGGCGCCCTGGCCAACTACGTCGAAGGCATCGCCGCACGTTTGCCGGTCGAGCGTATCCGCAGCATGGCCCAGGTCTCGACCCCGGCTGCCGACCTTGGCCACACCATGCTGTTCGGCGCCTTGTGCGGCGGCCACACCCTGCATTTGCTGCTACGCGAGCAGGTGCTGGATGCCGAAGGCTTCGCCGCCTACCTGACCGAACACCAGGTAGACGCGCTGAAGATCGTACCGTCGCACCTGGAAGCCATGTTGGTGGCTGGCCGCTCGGCGCTGCCGGCACAGTGCCTGGTGCTCGGCGGCGAGGCCATCAGCCCGAGCCTGCTGGGCAAGGTCCGCAACCTGGCCCCGGCGCTCAAGGTGTTCAACCACTACGGCCCGACCGAGACCACCGTCGGTGTGCTGGTCGCCGAACTGAACGGGCAGGCCAGCCTCGGCCAGCCACTGGCCAACACCCGCGTCGCGGTGCTCGACCGCTGCCTGCAACCCCTGCCGGCCAAAGCCAAGGGCGAGCTATACATCGGTGGCGCCGGCCTGGCCCGCGGCTACCTGAACCGCCCGGCACTCACCGCCGAGCGCTTTGTTCCCGACCCGAACGGCCACGGCCAGCGCCTGTACCGCAGCGGTGACTGGGTTCGCCAAGGCAGCGACCTGCAGTTCGCCGGGCGCATGGATGGCCAGGTGAAGATCCGTGGCTATCGCGTGGAACTGGCCGAAATCGAAAACCAGCTGCGTGCCCTGGGCGGTGTCGCCAATGCCCTGGTACGCGTGCATGGCCAGGCGCCGCAACTGCAACTGGCTGCCTGGCTGGTGCCCGGTCAGATGCCGGCCGACAGCCTGGCCTGGCAGGAATCGATCCGCGCCAGCCTCAAGCGCCTGCTGCCCGAACACATGGTGCCGACCCACCTGATGGTGCTGGAGCACCTGCCGGTCACGGTCAACGGCAAGGTCGACGTCAAGGCGCTGCCGGAACCCGCCGCCACCCAGGTGGCCTATCAGGCGCCGCAGACCCCGCTGCAAACGCAATTGGCACAGATCTGGGCGCAAGTCCTGCAAGTACCGCAGGTAGGCCTGGGCGACAACTTCTTTGCCCTTGGCGGCCATTCACTGCTGGCCACCCAGGCGGTATCGCGGATACGCAAGCAATTGGGCGTGGATATTCCGCTGCGCAGCTTGTTCGACACCGTCGACCTGCAGGCCTTTGCCCAGGCAGTGGCCGAAGGCGAGCAGGGCGCAGGCCTGGACATCGAAATCCTCGATCGCCAGCAACCGCTGCCAGTGTCCCCCTCGCAGAACCGCCAGTGGCTGTTCTGGAAGCTCAACCCCGAAAGCCTGGCCTACAACACGCCGATGGCCGTGCGCATGCAGGGCCACCTCGACCACTGCGCCGTGCAGGGTGCGCTGGATGCCTTGGTAACCCGCCACGAATCGTTGCGCACTGTTTTCGTCGAGGCCGACGGCCTGCCTTGGCAGCGCATCCTGCCGGCTGCCACGGTATCGATCGGTTTCGAAGACCTCAGCGGCCAGGACCACGCCGCGCAGATGCGCAAGCTGGAAGCCGAAGCCTTCGTCCCGTTCGACCTGGAGCACGGCCCGCTGCTGCGCGCACGGCTGTTCAAGGTGCATGCGCAGGAGCACCTGCTGTCATTGACCTTGCACCATATCGTCTCCGATGGCTGGTCGATGAGCCTGCTGGTGCGCGAGTTCGCCGCCGCCTACAACGCCGCCGCCACGGGCCAGGCGCAAACCATCGAGCCGCTGCCGGTGCAGTACGCCGACTTCGCCGCCTGGCAGCGCAAGTGGCTGGCCGAGGGGCAGATGCAGGCGCAGATCGACTACTGGAAGGCCCGCCTGGAAGACGACTTCGAAGTGCTGGAAATGCCTGCCGACCGCATTCGCCCGCAGGTAAAAAGCTACCAGGGCAGCCGCTTCGACGTGCGCCTGCCACAGGCCCTCACCGAGCGCCTGCGGGCACTGGCGGTGGCATCCAACGCCACATTGTTCCATGTGTTCCTGGCGGCCTTTGCCATCGTGCTGTCGCGCTACAGCCGCAAGGGCACGCTCAACATCGGTGTGCCGGTCACCAACCGCAACCGCCTGGAGCTTGAAGGGCTGATCGGCTTCTTCATCAACGTGGTCGTGGCTCGTATCCGTGTCGATGGCAGCCAGCCGTTCTCGCAGCTGCTGGCGGCGATCAAGGAGACCACCCTGCAGGCCCAGGCCAACAAGGATGTGCCGTTCCTCGAAGTAGCCGAGGCGCTGTATCCGGAGCGTGACCAGGGTGTGAACCCGATCTTCCAGGTGCTGTACAACCACCTGCGCGACCTTGGCGAGCAGGTATCCAGCGATGCCCTGCACGGCCTGCAGGTCAAGGAAGTGGACCTGCTGGAGCCGGGCGCGCAGTACGACATTTCGCTCAATACCCTGGAGCGCTCCGACGGCGTGACTGCCTCGTTCAACTATTGCACCGACCTGTTCGATGCCGCACGTATCGAGCGCATGGCCGGGCATTGGCAAGCACTGCTGGAAGCCATCTGCGCCGAACCACAATGCTGCATTGCCGAGCTGGACTTCCTTAGCAGTAGCGAACGCCAGCAGCTGACCCACGGCTGGAACCCGGCGCCCCAGGCTGGCAGCGGCTTGTGTGCGCACCAGCTGCTGGCGCGACAGGCCCACGAGCGGCCGGATGCGCTGGCGCTGATCTTCGACGACCAGCAGATGACCTACGCCGAACTGGACCGCAGCAGCAACCAGCTGGCTCACCGCCTTCGGGCGCTGGGCGTGGGGCCGGACTGCCTGGTTGGCGTGGCTGTCGAGCGCGGCCTGGGCATGGCCCTGGCGCTGATCGCCATTCACAAGGCGGGTGGCGCCTATGTGCCGCTGGACCCGGACTACCCGCAAGAACGCCTGGCCTACATGGTCGAGGACAGCAATATCGGCCTGCTGCTGGCCGATGCGCCCTCGCGTGAGCGCCTGCAATTGGGCAAGCAACTGCCCTGCGTGGTACTGGCGCCCGGCACCGAGTGGCTGCAAGCCTGGCCCGCCGAACCGCTGGCCAACCTGGTGGCACCGCACAACCTCGCCTATGTCATCTACACCTCCGGCTCCACCGGCATGCCCAAGGGCGTGGCCATCGACCACCATGCCCTGTCGCAGTTCTGCCTGGTGGCCGGCGACTATTCGCGGCTTACCCCGGACGATCGCGTGCTGCAGTTCGCCACCATCAGCTTCGATGGCTTCATCGAGCAGTTCTTCCCGCCGCTGGCCCAGGGCGCCTGTGTGGTGCTGCGCGACCTGCGGCTGTGGGACACCGCCACCCTGCTGGACGAGATCAACCGCCACGGCGTGACCGTGGCCGACCTGCCAGCGGCCTACTGGCGCCTGCTGGCGCTGGAGCGCCGCCCCCCCGAGGCCTATGGCCGGCTGAAGCAGATTCACGTGGGGGGAGAAGCGGTGCCGGAAGATGCCCTGCGTGCCTGGCTGGCCGATGGCCCGCCAGCAGTGCGCCTGCTGAACACCTACGGCCCGACCGAAGCCACCGTGGTCGCCACCACCTACGATTGTTCGCAGATGACCGTGGAGCAGATCAGCCTGGGCGGCGTACCGATCGGCCGTGCCTTGCCGGGGCGTACCCTGCATGCTCTGGACGATGGCCTGGCGCCGACGCCGGTGGGCGTGCCCGGGGAGCTGTTCATCGGCGGGGCAGGGTGCCTGGCGCGCGGTTATCACCAGCGGCCGTCACTCACCGCCGAGCGTTTCATCCCCGACCCGTTCGACCCGGTTGGCGGTGGCCGCCTGTACCGCACCGGCGACCTCGGCTGCTACGACGAAAACGGCCAGTTGGCCTATCGCGGCCGGGTCGACCACCAGGTGAAGGTGCGCGGCTTCCGTATCGAGCTGGGCGAGATCGAGCAGTACCTGCGGGCGCACCCGGACGTTCGCGAAGCCACCGTGCTGGCCATCGACCTGCCCGGTGGCAAGCAGCTGTGCGCCTATGCGGTGCCGGCCGAAGGCTACCGCGGCGATCTGCGCCAGGCCCTGAAGCAGTACCTCAAGGCCAGCCTGCCGGACTACATGATCCCGGCCTACCTGGTGACCCTGCCGAGCATGCCGCTGACCCCCAGCGGCAAACTCGACCGCAAGGCGCTGCCGCTGCCCGACCCGAACCAGCCACAGCATGACTACCAGGCGCCGCAGACCGAGCGGCAGCAGCAGCTCGCGAACATCTGGGCGCAGTTGCTGAACGTTGCCCGGGTCGGCCTGAGCGACAACTTCTTCGAGCTGGGCGGCCACTCCTTGCTGGCGGCCCAGGCAGTGTCGCGGATCAACGTCGAGCTTGGGCTGGACATACCCCTGCGGCTGATCTTCAGCCACCCCGAACTACGCGCGTTCGCCCAGGCACTGGACGAGCAGGGCCTGTCGCTCTCCGACGATGGCCTGAGCGATATCGAACACATGATGAATGCATTCACAGAGGCCTGACATGGAACTCACTGCCGCACAACGTATCGCCCAACGTTTCGTTGGCCTCCCTGTGGAGCAACGCCAGCAGATCCTGGAAAAGATGCAGGCTACCGGCCAGAGCTTCCGCCTGCTGCCCATCGTGCCCGCGCGCCAGGGCCTGGCGCGTATTCCGCTGTCGTACGCCCAGCAGCGCCTGCTGTTTCTCTGGCAGCTGGAGCCCGACAGCCCAGCCTACAACGTGCCGATGGCAGTACGCCTGAAGGGCGCGCTGGACCAGGCAGTGCTGCAGCAGGCGCTGGATGCGCTGGTGCAACGCCACGAATCGCTGCGCACGCGCTTTGCCTCGGAGGAGGGCGAGTTCTACCAGGAAATCCTCGAGCACTGCCCGCTGGCGCTGGAATTGCTGATGCTCGACGGTGCCGCCGATGAGACAGCGCTGAGCGTGGCCGTGGACGCCGCCCTCAAGCAGCCCTTCGACCTGCTGAGCGGCCCGCTGCTGCGGGTGACCCTGCTGCGCGTGGCCGCCGATCACCACGTGCTGGCAGTGAGCATGCACCACATCATCTCGGACGGCTGGTCCAGCGATGTGCTGGTGCAGGAATTCATCCAGCTGTACAGCGCCCTGGCCGAAGGCCGGCAGGCCGAGTTGCCGGTTTTGCCGATCCAGTACGCCGACTACGCCATCTGGCAGCGCGCCTGGCTCGAGGCCGGTGAAGCGCAGCGCCAACTGGCCTACTGGCAGGCCCAGTTGGGCAGCGAGCAGCCGGTGCTGAGCCTGCCGCTGGACTTCGAGCGCCCGGCAATTCCCAGCCAGCGTGGCGCGGTGGTGCGTGTGGATATCGGCGCCGAACAGGCCGAGGCCCTGCGTAGCCAGGCGCGCAAGGGTGGCCACACGTTGTTCGTGCTGGTACTGGCAGCCATGGCGGTGGTGCTGTCGCGCTACAGCGGCCAGGCCGACATCCGCATCGGTGCCCCGAACGCCGGGCGCAACCGCAAGGAGCTGGAAGGCCTGATCGGCTTCTTTATCAACACCCAGGTGCTGCGCGTGCAGGTGGACGAGCGCGCCACCTTCGCCGCGCTGCTGGAGCAGGTAAAAGACGTGATCGGCGGCGCCCAGTCGCACCAGGAGCTGCCGTTCGAGCACCTGGTCGATGCCTTGCTGCCCGAGCGCAACCTGGCCCACAACCCGCTGTTCCAGTTCAAGATCAACCAGCACGTGGCCGCCAGCGATGCAGGGCGCAAGCGCCTGGGCGCGCTGGAGGTAGAAGGCTTTGCCCGTGACGGCAGCGATGCCCGCTTCGACCTGGCGTTCGACTTCTCCGACAAGGCCGACGGCATCGAAGGCTATTTCACCTACGCCACCGACCTGTTCGAGCAGGCCACTATCGAACGCATGGCCGCTTCGCTGCGCCAGGTGCTGGATGCGCTGATCCGTGACCCGCAGCAGGCGATCGTCGACAGCCCGCAAGTGGCGACGCTGCTGCCGGCGGCCACGCAGGCCTACCCGCACGGCAACTTCCTCGCCTTGTGGCGCCAGGCAATGGCGCAAGGCCAGGCCCACGGCGGTGTGCGTGCCGGTGACCGGTTCATGACCCAGGCCGGGCTGGAGGCGGCGTCCAACCGCTTGGCCGACTACCTGCGCCAGCACGGCGTCGGTGCCGGCAGCATCGTCGCCCTGTGCCTGCCGCGCTCCATCGAGTGGGTCGGCGCCTTGCTCGCGGTGCTCAAGACCGGCGCCGCCTACCTGCCGCTGGACACCCAGCAACCGCAGGAGCGCCTGCAACAACTGATTGCCGACAGTGGCGCCGCCATACTGCTGCATGAGCCGGGCGACCAGCGCTTCGCCGGCCTGGACGGCGTGCAGCTGATTGCCTGCGATCATACCGCCTGGGCAACCTGCAGCGACAGCCCGGTCGAGGTGGCCATCGCCGCCGAACAACCGGCCTATCTGATCTACACCTCGGGCTCGACCGGCCAGCCGAAAGGCGTGGTGGTCAGCCACGGGGCGCTGGCCAGCTACACCCAGGCGGTGCTGGAGCGCCTGCAACTGCCGGCCGCGGCGAGCATGGCGATGGTGTCCACCACCGCGGCCGACCTGGGCCACACCGTGCTGTTCGGTGCCTTGGCTTCGGGCCGCCTGCTGCACCTGCTGCCACAGGAACTGGCGTTCGACCCGGATGGCTTCGCCAGCTACATGGCGCAGCACCAGGTCGGCGTGCTCAAGCTGGTGCCGAGCCACTTGCAAGGCTTGCTGCAAGCGGCCCGCGCCGCCGATGTGCTGCCCGCCGAGGCACTGATCCTGGGGGGGGAGGCATGCAGCTGGGGTCTGTTGGAAAAAATCCGCGAACTGCGCCCGGCCTGCCGGGTCATCAACCACTACGGCCCGACCGAAACCACTGTCGGCGTGCTCACCTTCGAGCCGGGGCAGCCGCTGCCAGGTTGCCGCACGGTGCCGGTCGGGCGCCCGCTGGGCAACGCCTGCGCCCAGGTGCTGGATGGCTACCTCAACCCGTTGGCGGCGCAGGTGCCCGGTGAGCTTTACCTGGGCGGGCAAGGCGTCGCCCAGGGCTACCTGGGCCAGCCCGCATTGACCGCCGAACGCTTCGTGCCGACCGAGGGTGGTGCCCGCCTGTACCGCACCGGCGACCGCGCGCGGCTGACCGCCGATGGCCTGGTCGAGTTCATCGGCCGTGCCGACGACCAGGTGAAGATCCGCGGCTATCGCGTGGAGCCAGGTGAAGTCGGCCGGGTGCTGGCCGGCCTGCCTGGTGTCAACGAGGCCGTGGTACTGGCCTTGCCATTGGAGGGCGATGCCGAGCGCTTGCAGCTGGTGGCCTACGGGGTGGCCGACGCAGGCGTGACCGTGCAGCAACTGCAGGCGCAATTGCAGGCACGCCTGCCGGACTACATGGTGCCGGCGCAGATACTGCTGCTGGAGCGCCTGCCACTGACCGCCAATGGCAAGCTCGACAAGCGCGCCTTGCCGGCACCGGGCGCGGTCAGCCGTGGCTATGTGGCGCCACAAGGCGATATCGAGGAGAAACTGGCCGCAGTGTGGGCCGATGTGCTCAAGCTGGAGCAGGTCGGCAGCACCGACAACTTCTTCGAACTGGGCGGCGACTCGATCCTCAGCCTGCAGATCATCGCCCGGGCCAAACGCCAGGGCATCCGGATCACCCCCAAGCAGCTGTTCGAACAACAAACCATCGCCCAGCTGGCCCAGGTAGCCAAGCGCATCGAGGCCAAGCAAGCGGTTGCGGCCGCAGCCGTGGACACTGCCACCAGCGGCGAGGTGGCATTGCTGCCGGCCCAGGCGCGTTTCTTCGAGATGGAGGTCGCGCAGCCGGCGCATTGGAACCAGTCGGTGCTGCTCAAGCCGGCCGGCCCGGTGCAGGTGCAACACCTGGAGGCAGCCCTGCGCGCAGTGGTCGAGCAGCACGATGCTCTGCGCCTGCGCTTCAGCCGTGGCGAAAGCCAGTGGCAGGCGGGCTTCCAGCCGCTGGACAATGCACCACTGCTGCGCCAGCGCAACCTGGCAGTACTGAGTGAACTGGACGCCGCCGGCAACCAGGTGCAGGCCAGCCTGAACCTGCAGCACGGGCCACTGCTGCGTGCCGAACTGTTCGACTTCGCCGATGGGCAGCAGCGCCTGCTGCTGGTGGTCCATCACCTGGTGGTCGACGGTGTGTCGTGGCGGGTGTTGCTGGAAGACCTGCAAGCGGCCTACCGGCAATTGCTGAACGGCCAGGCCGTGAGCCTGCCCGCCAAGACCACCTCGGTGAAGGCCTGGGCCGAGCGCCTGGCCAGCCATGCCGGCAGCCCCGCATTGCAAGCACAGCGCGACTACTGGCTGCAGGCGCTGGCCGGCGACCACGCCGAACTGCCGCGTGACAACCCGCTGGGCAGCCTGGCCAACACCCATGCCCGTACCGCCGCCACACGGCTGGATGCCGAGCGCACCGCCAAGCTGCTGAAACAGGCCCCGGCGGCCTACCGCACGCAGATCAACGACCTGCTGCTGACCGCGCTGGCGCGCACCTTGTGCCAGTGGAGCGCGCAGGGCAACGTGCAGGTACTGCTGGAGGGCCATGGCCGCGAAGACCTGTTCGACGACCTCGACCTCAGCCGCACCGTAGGCTGGTTCACCAGCCTGTTCCCGGTGCGTCTCACACCCGGCCAAGACCTTGGCCAGTCGATCAAGGCAATCAAGGAGCAACTGCGCGGCGTGCCGGACAAAGGCCTCGGCTACGGCCTGCTGCGCTACTTCGGCGATGCTGAAGTGCGTGAACAGCTCGAGCGTGCCGCCCAGGCCCGTGTCACCTTCAACTACCTGGGTCAGTTCGATGCCAGCTTCGATGCCGAGGCCGGCGCCCTGTTCACCCCGAGCGGGGAAAGCGCAGGCCGTACCCAATGTGCCGGCGCGCAGCTGGGCAACTGGCTGAGCATCACCGGCCAGGTGTACGGCGGCGAGCTGTTCCTGGAGTGGACCTACAGCGCCGACGTTCATCACCCGGCCACCATCGAGAAGCTGGCCCAGGCCTACGGGCAGGCCTTGGCAGAGCTGGTCGAGCACTGCTGCGATGCGCGGCACCATGGCGTGACGCCGTCGGACTTCCCGCTGGCCGCGCTGACCCAGGCGCAACTGGACAGCCTGCCGCTGGAGGCCGGGCAGATCGCCGATGTGTACCCGCTGTCACCCATGCAGCAGGGCATGTTGTTCCACACCCTTTACGACCAGCAGGCCGGTAACTACATCAACCAGCTGCGCGTGGATGTGGAGGGGCTGGATGTGCAGCGGTTCCGCCAGGCGTGGCAGGCCACGCTCGATGCTCACGACATCCTGCGCAGCGGTTTCATCCTGCACGGCGAACTGGAGCAAGCCGTACAGGTGGTTCGCAAGGCCGTCGAACTGCCATGCAGCGAGCATGACTGGCGTGGCCAGCCGGCGTTGGAGCAGGCATTGCAGGCCGTGGCCGAGGGTGAACGCCAGCGCGGTTTCGACCTTGCTGCCGCGCCGCTGCTGCGCCTGGTACTGGTACGCACGGGCGATACCCGCCACCACCTGATCTACACCAACCACCACATCCTGATGGACGGCTGGAGCACCTCGCGCCTGTTGGGCGAAGTGCTCCAGCGCTATGCCGGCCTGGCTCCGCAGGCCCAGGCCACGCACTACCGCGACTACATCGCCTGGCTGCAGGGCCAGGACGCGGCCGTTGCCGAAGCCTTCTGGAAAGCCCAGCTTGCCGCCCTGGACGAGCCAACCCGCCTGGCCCAGGCTATCGCCGGCAGTGCTGGCGCAAGCGGTAGCGGCCATGGCGACCACCGCCTGGCCTTCGACCCAGAGCACACCGCGCGCATCGAAGCCTTCGCCCGGGCCAACCGGGTCACGGTCAACACCCTGGTGCAATCGGCCTGGCTGCTGCTGTTGCAGCGCTGCACCGGCCAGGCCAGCGTGTGCTTCGGCGCCACTGTCGCCGGCCGCCCGGCGGACCTGCCGGGGGTGGAGGAACAGATCGGCCTGTTCATCAACACCTTGCCGGTGATCGGCGCCCCGCGTGCCGAGCAGACCGTGGCCGAGTGGATCGGCCAGGTGCAGGCCGGCAACCTGGCCGTGCGCGAGTTCGAGCACACCCCGCTGTACGACGTGCAGCGCTGGGCGGGGCAGGGCGGTGACGCCTTGTTCGACAGCATCCTGGTGTTCGAGAACTACCCGGTGGCCGAGGCGCTGCAACAGGGCGCGCCCGGTGGCCTGCGCTTCGGCGACGTGGCCGTGCACGAGCAGACCAACTACCCGCTGACCCTGGTGGTGGAACTGGGCACCACGCTGTCGATGCAGTACAGCCACGACCGTGCGCTGTGGAGCGACGAGAGCATTGGCCGCCTGGCTGGTTACTTTGCCAACCTGCTGCAGGCGCTGACGGAGAATGCTGACGCGGTGGTTGGCGAGTTGCCAATGCTGGGCCTGCCAGAACAGCGACAGATGGTCGAAGGCTGGAACGAAACCCAGGCGACGTACCCGGACGAGCGCAGCATTCACCACCTGATCGAAGCCCAGGTGTTCGCCACCCCGGATGCCCCGGCGCTGGTCTTTGGCGAGCAGACCCTCAGCTATGCCGAGCTCAACCGCCGTAGCAACCAGCTGGCGCACAAGCTGCGCGAGCAGGGCGTGGGCCCGGATGTGCTGGTGGGCATCGCCATGGAGCGCAGCCTGGAGATGGTCGTCGGCCTGCTGGGCATCGTGAAGGCCGGTGGCGCTTATGTGCCGCTGGACCCGGAATACCCCCAGGACCGCCTGAGCTACATGTTCGAGGACAGCGGCATCGCCTTGCTGCTGACCCAGTCGCACCTGCACGAAGCCCTGCCGATCCCGGCCGGCCTGCGCAGCCTGGACCTGGACACCGAGAACTTCGACGGCTACAGCGATGCCAACCCGAATGTCGACGTGGCCCCGCTGAACCTCGCCTACGTGATCTACACCTCCGGCTCCACCGGCCGCCCGAAAGGTGCTGGCAACAGCCATCAGGCGCTGGTCAACCGCCTGTGGTGGATGCAGAAGGCCTACGGCCTGGACGCCAGCGACAGCGTGCTGCAGAAAACCCCGTTCAGCTTCGACGTGTCGGTGTGGGAATTCTTCTGGCCGCTGATGACCGGCGCGCGCCTGGTCATGGCCCAGCCCGGCGCGCACCGCGACCCGCAGCTGCTGGTCGAAACCATCAACCACCACGGCATCAGCACGCTGCACTTCGTGCCGTCGATGCTGCAGGCGTTCATGACCCACGAAGCGGTCGAAAGCTGCGTCAGCCTCAAGCGCGTGGTGTGCAGCGGTGAAGCGTTGCCGGCCGAGTTGGCCCGCCAGACCCTGCAACGCCTGCCGGCGGCAGGCCTGTACAACCTGTACGGCCCGACCGAAGCGGCGATCGACGTGACCCACTGGACCTGCCAGCCGGACGAAAGCATCAGCGTGCCGATCGGCCAGCCGATCGACAACCTCAAGACCCATATCCTCGAAGGCAGCCTGCAACCGGCGGTGCGCGACAGTGCCGGCGAGCTGTACCTCGGCGGGGTAGGCCTGGCCCGTGGTTATCACCAACGCCCGGCGCTGACCGCCGAACGCTTCGTGCCGGACCCGTTCAGCGACAACGGCGGGCGCCTGTACCGCACCGGCGACCTGGCGCGCTACCGCGCCGATGGCGTGATCGACTACGCCGGGCGCATCGACCACCAGGTGAAGATCCGCGGCCTGCGCATCGAACTGGGCGAGATCGAGGCGCGACTATTGGAGCTGCCGAGTGTGCAGGAAGCCGTGGTGCTGGTCCAGGACGGGCCAAGCGGCAAGCAGCTGGTGGGCTATGTGGTGCCTGCCGACAGCACGCAGGACGAAGGCGCGTTGCGCGACAACCTGCGCAAGGCGCTGAAGGCCGGCCTGCCGGACTACATGGTGCCGGCGCACCTGCTGCTGCTCGGCAAGCTGCCGGTGACGCCGAACGGCAAGCTGGACCGCAAGGCCCTGCCGCTGGCGGATGCCAGCCAGTTGCAGGGCGAGTACGTTGCGCCGCGGAGCGATCTGGAACAGCGGATCGCGGCGATCTGGGCGGATGTGCTGAAGCTGGAGAAGGTCGGCCTGACCGATAACTTCTTCGAACTGGGCGGCGATTCGATCATCTCGTTGCAGGTGGTCAGCCGTGCGCGCCAGGTGGATATCCAGTTCACGCCCAAGGACCTGTTCGAGGCCCAGACGGTGCAGGCACTGGCCCGGCTCGCCAACCGCGGCGGCAGTGTATCGATCGATCAGGGTGCGGTAACGGGCGTGACGCCGCTCACGCCGATCCAGCACTGGTTCTTCGAGCAGCCCGTTGTCGTGCGCCATCACTGGAACCAGTCGGTGCTGCTCACGCCCGGTGAAACACTGGCCCCGGCGACGCTCGATGCGGCATTGCAGGCATTGCTCGAACATCACGACGCCCTGCGTTTGCGCGTGTTCGGCCATGGGGTGGGCTGGCAGGCTGAATTTGCCGATGCGGGCTACTCCCAGTTGCTGTGGCATCGCGATTTCGCCAGCGTCGAGCAGTTGCAGCAAGCCGCCACTGAAGCCCAGCGCAGCCTTGACCTCGAGCACGGGCCGTTGATGCGTGCCATGCTCGCTGCGCTGCCTGACGGTAGCCAGCGACTGCTTTTGGTCATCCATCACCTGGCGGTAGACGGTGTGTCGTGGCGTGTGCTGCTGGAAGACCTGCAGCAGGCCTACCAGACCCTGGCTGCCGGGCAGCCACTGCAGCTTCCGGCCAAGACCACTTCGTACAAAGCCTGGGCCGAGCGTTTGCAAACCTATGCCGCCGCGCCCGTATTGCAACAGCAACTGGGCTACTGGCAGGCGCAGTTGCAAGGGGCCAGCGAAATGCTGCCCTGCGACAACCCGCAAGGCAGCCGGCAACTGAAGCATGCGGCTTCGGTCAGCACGCGCCTCGACGTGGCAAGCACCCGACGGCTGTTGCAGGATTGCTCGGTGGCTTATCGCACGCAGATCATGGACCTGCTGCTGACGGCCCTGGCGCAAGCAGTTGGCCGCTGGAGCGGCCAGCCCGAAGTGCTGGTGCGCCTGGAAGGGCATGGCCGTGAAGACCTGTTCGCGGGTATCGACCTGACGCGTACGGTGGGCTGGTTCACCAGCCTGTATCCGGTAAAGCTGAGCCCGCAAGCAGACCTGGCAAGTTCGATCAAGACCATCAAGGAACAGCTGCGCGCCGTGCCTGACAAAGGCCTGGGCTATGGCGTGCTGCGCTACCTCGGTGATGTCGCGAGCCGCGAGGCCCTTGCAGCATTGCCTGAAGGCCAGATCGTCTTCAACTACCTCGGGCAGTTCGACGGCAGCTTCGATGGCGAAGCAGGTCTGTTCACCCCCGCCAAAGAGAACGATGGCGCCAGGCAGGATGCCGAAGCACCGTTGGCCAGCCTGTTGACCGTCAACGGTCAGGTATATGGCGGCGAGCTACGCCTGGAGTGGACCTTCAGCCAGGACATTCATCGCCGCGAAACCATCGAGCTGCTGGCGCAGGCTTACCAGCAGGCCTTGGCTGAAATAATCGAGCATTGCTGTGAGGGTGGACATCGCGGCCTGACCCCGTCCGACTTCCCGTTGGCCGACCTGACCCAGGCGCAGCTCGACCAGCTGCCGGTTGCCGTGGCGCAGATCGCCGACGTCTACCCGCTGTCGCCGATGCAGCAGGGCATGCTGTTCCACAGCATCTACGAGCAAGGCAGCGGCAACTACATCAACCAGATGCGCGTGGATGTGGATGGCCTGGATGTACAAGCCTTCCGGCAGGCCTGGGATGCTGCCTTGCAGGCCCACGACATCCTGCGCAGCAGCTTCATCTGGCAGGGGGACCTGGGCCAGGCGGTGCAGGTCGTGCGCAAGCAGGTGACACTGCCGTTCAGCGAATATGACTGGCGTACCGAGGATGAGCTGGCGCGGGCGCTGGACAGCCTGGCGGATGCCGACCGGCAGCGTGGCTTCGACCTGGTCGAGGCACCCTTGTTGCGCCTGGTGCTGGTGCGTACGGCGCAGGCACGTCACCACCTGATCTTCACCTGCCATCACATCCTGATGGATGGCTGGAGCACCTCGCAGTTGCTGGGTGAGGTGTTGCAGCGTAATGCCGGTAAACCTGTGGTGGCAGCGGCGGGCAGCTACCGTGACTACATCGCCTGGTTGCAGCGCCAGGATGGGGCGGCGGCAGAGCGGTTCTGGCAGGGCCAGATGGCCAGCTTCAACGAGCCGACGCGCCTGGCCCAGGCCGTGCGCAATGGTGAGCCTGATGGTCATGGCCATCACGTTCATCACCAGGCATTCGATGCAGGGCGTACCGAGCGGGTTGAAGCCTTTGCCCGTGCCCAGCGTGTCACCGTCAACACCTTGGTACAGGCTACCTGGCTGTTGCTGTTGCAGCGCTATACCGGGCAGTCGTCGGTCTGCTTCGGGGCCACGGTCGCCGGCCGGCCAGCGGAGCTGGCGGGCGTGGAGGCGCAGATTGGCTTGTTCATCAACACCCTGCCGGTGGTTGGTACACCGCAAGGCGAACAGAGCGTCGCGCAATGGATCGGACAGGTGCAGGCCAGCAACCTGGCCATGCGTGAATACGAACATACGCCGCTGTACGATGTGCAGCGCTGGGCCGGGCTTGGTGGTGAAGCCCTGTTCGACAGCCTGGTGGTGTTCGAAAGTTACCCGGTGTCCGAGGCCCTTCGGCAGGGTGCACCGAGTGGCTTGCAGTTTGGCCCAGTGCAGGTGCGCGAGCAGACCAACTATCCGCTGACCGTGCTGGTGAGCCTTGGCGACAGCCTGGCTATCCAGTACCGGCATGACCGTGCGCACTGGAGCAGCGAGGCGATCGAGCAGTTGGCCCATCACTTCGGTACGCTGCTTGACGCCCTGGTGAGTGACCCGTGTGCTGCACTCGGCGACCTGCCGCTGCTCGATACCGCGCAGCATCAGCGTATCGTGCAGGACTGGAACCGCACGGCGGCCAGTTACCCGGCCGACCGCTGTATCCATCAGCTGTTCGAGGCGCAGGTGGTTGCTGCGCCAGGTGCAGTGGCACTTATCCACGGCGAGCAGACGCTCACGTATGCCGCGCTCAATGTACGGGCCAACCAGCTGGCCCACAAACTGCGCGAGGCTGGCGTGGGCCCGGAGGTGCTGGTAGGTGTCGCCATGGAGCGTGGCCTGGACATGGTGGTCGCGCTGATGGCCATTCTCAAGGCGGGCGGCGCCTACGTGCCGCTCGACCCTGGCTACCCGCAGGACCGCCTGGTGTACATGCTCGAAGACAGCCAGTCGATCCTGCTGCTGTCGCAGTCGCACCTGCTGGAGCGTGTGCCGACCAGCTTCCAGGCGCGCACGCTGCTGGTGGACCAATTGCTGCTCGACGGCTACGAAGCGGCCGACCCGGTGTGCGTGAGCACGCCGGACAACCTGGCGTACTGCATCTACACCTCAGGCTCCACTGGCAAACCCAAGGGCGTCCAGATCGAGCATCGCAATGCCGTGGCAATGATCGGCTGGGCGCAGTCGGTGTACAGCCAGCAGGACCTGTGCGGCGTGTTGGCGTCCACATCGATCTGTTTCGACCTGTCGGTCTGGGAGCTGTTCGTGACCCTGGGCTCGGGTGGCTATGCGGTACTGGCGGCCAATGCCCTGGAGCTGCCGCACCTGCCGGCCAAAGACCAGGTACGCCTGGTCAACACGGTGCCATCGGCCATCAAGGTGCTGCATGAAACCGGCCAGCTGCCGTCCGGTGTGCGCATCATCAACCTGGCGGGGGAGGCCCTCAAGCAGGGGCTGGTCGACGCGCTGTACGGCACTGGCCATGTGCTCAAGGTGTACGACCTGTACGGGCCTTCGGAGGACACCACCTACTCGACCTTCACCCTGCGCACCCAAGGTGGCCAGGCCAATATCGGCCGGCCGCTTTCCAACAGTGCCGTGTACCTGTTGAGCGAGGCCGGAACGCCGCTGCCGGTAGGGGTGGTGGGGGAGCTGTACATGGCGGGTGCGGGCCTGGCGCGTGGTTATCTGGCGCGCCCTGGGCTTACCGCCGAACGCTTCATCCCCGACCCGTTCGGTGGGCAGGGTGGCCGGCTGTATCGCACCGGCGACCTGGCGCGCTATGACGCCGACGGGGTCATCGAATATGCCGGGCGTATCGACCATCAGGTGAAGATTCGCGGCTTCCGTATCGAACTCGGTGAGATCGAGGCGCGCCTGCAACAACAGGACGCAGTCCGCGAAGCCGTGGTACTGGCACTGGATGCGCCGGGCGGCAAGCAACTGCTGGGCTACGTGGTGCCAGCCGATGCAGCGTCGGTTGCCAGCGAGGAAGCCCGGGCGGCGTTGCTTGACACCCTGCGCGCCAGACTGAAGGCCAGCCTGCCGGACTACATGGTGCCCGCGCACCTGTTGCTGTTGGAACGCCTGCCACTGACACCGAACGGCAAGCTGGACCGCAAGGCCTTGCCACAGCCTGACGGCAACCCGCGCCGGGCGGCCCATGTGGCGCCGGAAACGGAGCTGGAGCGGCGGATCGCAGCGGTATGGGCTGAAGTTCTTGGCCTGGAAAACGTATCTCTTACCGACAACTTCTTCGAGCTGGGGGGCCACTCCTTGCTGGCAACCCAGGCGGTAGCACGACTGCAGATCGAACTGGGTACGAACCTGCCACTCGCGTTGTTGTTCCAGACAGAGAACCTGCAGGCCTTTGCACAAGAGGTCGGCAGTCTCGGTACCCGAAACGACGGAGACCTGGATGAGCTCCAGGACTTCATGGCAGAGCTCGAGGCGGTTTGAGATGCACACGGACAACAGAAACGCAGACCTGGTTTATCGCTTTATCCGTCTGCCCCTGGCGCAGCAGAAGCTGTTTCTCGAAAAACTGGCGTCCAAGGGCGTCACGCTCGCGCAACTGCCCATCCCGGTGGCCAGGCACGATGTCGAACGCCCTGTGCTGTCCTATGCCCAGCAACGCCAGTGGTTTCTCTGGCAGCTGGAGCCCACCGGCTCGGCCTACAACATTCCGACCGCGCTCAGGTTCAGGGGGCAGCTCGACCTGGCAGCCCTGCAGCGCAGCTTCGCGACGCTGATCCAGCGTCATGAAGCCCTGCGCACGACCATTGCCGAGGAAGATGGCCAGCTGATGCAGGTCATCCACCCGAACCAGCCTTTCCAGCTGGCCCGCCAGGCCTTGGGGGCCGTGGAGGAGCAGGTTTTGCAGGCGCAGGTCGCGCTTGAGGTCCAGCAGCCGTTCGATCTGGTCCATGGGCCGCTGCTGCGGGTAAAACTGCTGGAACTGACGCAGGACGAGCACGTGCTGGTGCTCACCTTGCACCATATCGTCGCCGATGGCTGGTCGATGCCCTTGCTCATCGATGAGTTGGTGCAGCTTTATGAGGGCTATAGCCAAGGTCGGGAGGTGGCGCTGGCCGAACTGCCGATCCAGTACGCCGATTATGCGATCTGGCAGCGTGCCTGGATGGACGCCGGCGAGCGTGAGCGTCAGCTGGCGTACTGGATGGCGCAGCTGGGCGACGACCACCCGGTGCTGGAACTGACCACCGACAGGCCACGCCCGGCGCTGCAAAGCTACCGCGGTGAGCGGATCGACGTTGACCTGGGCGAAGCGTTGAGCCAGTCACTCAAACAGCTGGCGCAGCACCAGGGGGCGACACCCTTCATGCTGCTGCTGGCGAGTTTCCAGGTATTGTTGCACCGCTACTCCGGGCAGGCCGATGTGCGCGTGGGCGTGCCCATCGCCAACCGTAACCGCGTAGAGACCGAGCGGCTGATCGGCTTTTTCGTCAATACCCAGGTGATGCGTGCCGAGTTCGATACGCAGCTGACCTTCACCGAGCTGTTGGCGCAAGTGCGGCAACGAGCCTTGGGCGCGCAGGTGCATCAGGACCTGCCATTCGAACAGCTGGTCGATGCCTTGCAGCCTGAACGCAGCCTGAGCCACAGCCCGTTGTTCCAGGTGATGTACAACCACCAGACCCGGGGCAAGGGCGAGCGCCGCAGCTTGCCCGGCCTGGAGGTGGAGAGCCTGCAATGGAACGTGCACGCGGCGCAGTTCGACCTCACGCTGGACAGCTTCGAACATGAGCTGGGCATCAGCGCCACGCTGACCTTTGCAACCGACCTGTTCGATGCCTCGACCATACAGCAGATGGCGCGGCACTGGCTGAACCTGCTACAGGGCATCGTCGGCAACCCAGGCCAGCGAGTGGCTGAGCTGCCATTGCTGGATGACGGGGAGCGGCAGCAGATCGTGCATGGCTGGAATGCCACGCAAACCGATTACCCAGGCGAAGCCAGCATCCACCAGCTGGTCGAAGCCCAGGTACTCGCCACCCCGGATGCCCCGGCGCTGGCCTTTGGCGAGCAGACCCTGAGCTATGCCGAGCTCAACCGCCGTAGCAACCAGCTGGCGCACAAGCTGCGCGAGCAGGGCGTGGGCCCGGACGTGCTGGTGGGCATCGCCATGGAGCGCAGCCTGGAGATGGTCATCGGCCTGCTGGGCATCGTGAAGGCCGGTGGCGCCTATGTGCCCCTGGATCCTGAGTATCCCCAGGACCGCCTGAGCTACATGTTCGAGGACAGCGGCATCGCTTTGCTGCTGACCCAGTCGCACTTGCGCGAGACCCTGCCGATCCCGGCCGGCCTGCGCAGCCTGGACCTGGACACTGAGAACTTCGACGGCTACAGCGATGCCAACCCGAATGTCGACGTGGCCCCGTTGAACCTCGCCTACGTGATCTACACCTCCGGCTCCACCGGTCGCCCGAAGGGCGCTGGCAACAGCCATCAGGCGCTGGTCAACCGCCTGTGGTGGATGCAGAAGGCCTACGGGCTGGACGCCAGCGACAGCGTGCTGCAGAAAACCCCGTTCAGCTTCGACGTGTCGGTGTGGGAGTTCTTCTGGCCGCTGATGACCGGCGCGCGCCTGGTCATGGCCCAGCCCGGCGCGCACCGCGACCCGCAGTTGCTGGTCGAAACCATCAACCACCACGGCATCAGCACGCTGCACTTCGTGCCGTCGATGCTGCAGGCGTTCATGACCCACGAAGCGGTCGAAAGCTGCGTCAGCCTCAAGCGCGTGGTGTGCAGCGGTGAAGCGTTGCCGGCCGAGTTGGCCCGCCAGACGCTGCAACGCCTGCCGGCGGCAGGCCTGTACAACCTGTACGGCCCGACCGAAGCGGCGATCGACGTGACCCACTGGACCTGCCAGCCGGACGAAAGCATCAGCGTGCCGATTGGCCAGCCGATCGACAACCTCAAGACCCATATCCTCGAAGGCAGCCTGCAACCGGCGGTGCGCGGCAGTGCCGGCGAGCTGTACCTCGGTGGTGTCGGCCTGGCCCGTGGTTACCACCAACGCCCGGCGCTGACCGCCGAACGCTTCGTGCCGGACCCGTTCAGCGACAACGGCGGGCGCCTGTACCGCACCGGCGACCTGGCGCGCTACCGCGCCGATGGGGTGATCGACTACGCCGGGCGCATCGACCATCAGGTGAAGATCCGCGGCCTGCGCATCGAGCTGGGCGAGATCGAGGCGCGCCTATTGGAGCTGCCGAGTGTGCAGGAAGCCGTGGTGCTGGCCCAGGAAGGGCCAAGCGGCAAGCAGCTGGTGGGCTATGTGGTGCCTGCCGACAGCACGCAGGACGAAGGCGCGTTGCGCGACAGCCTGCGCGAGGCGCTCAAGGCCGGTTTGCCGGACTACATGGTGCCGGCGCACCTGCTGCTGCTCGGCAAGCTGCCGGTGACGCCGAACGGCAAGCTGGACCGCAAGGCCCTGCCGCAGCCTGATGCCAGCCAGTCGCAGGGCGAGTACATCGCGCCGCAGAGTGATCTGGAGCAGCAGATCGCGGCGATCTGGGCGGATGTGCTGAAGCTGGAGAAGGTCGGCCTGACCGATAACTTCTTCGAACTGGGCGGCGATTCGATCATCTCGTTGCAGGTGGTCAGCCGTGCGCGCCAGGTGGATATCCAGTTCACGCCCAAGGAGTTGCTGCAGCATCAGACCGTGCAGGGGCTGGCCTCGGTTGCCCGGCGCAGCGAAGCACAAGCGCTGGAGCAGGGCGTGGTCACCGGGCCTCTGCCACTTGTTCCGGTGCAGCACTGGTTCTTCGAGCAAGCGCTTGTAGCACGTGACCACTGGAACCAGTCGGTGTTGCTCGAGCCCGGTGAGGCCCTGGATGCGCAGCTGTTGAGCATGGCGCTGGGCAACCTGCATGCCCATCACGACCTGCTGCGGCTCAATGCCTGGCAGAGTGCCGGGCGCTGGCAGGCCACGATCGGCGCGCCGGTATCGACCGAGCTGCTGTGGGTACGCGAATGCGTTGATGCCGAGGCGCTGGAACGCTTGGCCGATCAGGCCCAGCGCAGCCTGAACCTGGCTCAGGGGCCATTGTTGCGCGCCGTGCTGGCAACGCTGGCAGACGGCAGCCAGCGGCTGCTGCTGGTCATTCACCATCTGGTGGTCGATGGCGTGTCATGGCGGATCCTGCTGGAAGACCTGCAACAGGCCTACCAGGCGCTTGCCCTCGGCCAGCCGTTGAAGTTGCCGGCCAAGACCAGCGCGTTCAAGGTCTGGGCCGAACAGCTGCAGGCCTATGCCAGCAGCCAGGCACTGCAACATGAACTGCACTACTGGCGTGATCAACTGCAAGGCGCCAGCGATGCTTTGCCTTGCGATCATCCCCAGGGTGAAAACCTGCAGAAGCATGCAACGTCGGTCAGCACTCGCCTGGACCCGCTCTGGACCCGCAAGCTGTTGCAGCAGGCACCGGCAGCCTATCGCACGCAGATCAACGACCTGTTGTTGACGGCATTGGCCCGTGTGGTCAGCCGTTGGACCGCGCAGCCGCAGGTACTGGTGCGCCTGGAAGGCCATGGCCGCGAGGAACTGTTCGACGGTATCGACCTGAGCCGCACGGTGGGTTGGTTCACCAGCATGTACCCGGTCAACCTCAGCCCTCAGCCCGAGCTGGCCAGTTCGATCAAGACCATCAAGGAGCAACTGCGCGCGGTGCCCCACAAGGGTCTTGGCTATGGTGTGCTGCGTTACCTGGGGGCTGGTGAAGCTCGGCAGACGTTGGCGGCGCTGGCCCAGGGGGCGATCATCTTCAACTACCTGGGGCAGTTCGATGGCAGCTTCGACCAGCAGGCGAGCCTGTTCAGACCGGCCAGCGAGAATGCCGGGCTGAACCAGGATGAGGATGCGCCATTGAGCAGCCTGCTGGCGCTCAATGGCCAGGTGTACGGCGGCGAGCTGACACTGGGCTGGACGTTCAGCCGTGAAGTCTTCGATACCTCGACCATCCAGCAACTGGCCGATGCCTATGCAGAAGAACTCAAGGCCTTGATCAACCATTGCTGCCAGGATGACACCCAAGGCCTCACGCCATCGGACTTCCCCTTGGCCCGTCTGAACCAGGCGCAACTGGACGACCTGCCGGTACCTGCTGCTCAGATTGCCGATATCTACCCGCTGTCGCCGATGCAACAGGGCATGCTGTTCCATACCCTGCAGGAGAGCGACGCCGCGCTGTACATCAACCAGACTGCGGTCGATGTGCACGGCCTGGACGTAGACCGCTTCGTCGCGGCCTGGAACCAGGTGATCGCCAGCCACGACATCCTGCGCACGGTCTTCCTGTCATCGGCCCGGTGGGCGGAGCCCTTGCAGGTGGTTCAGCGTCAGGCCAGCCTGCCGCTGCGCGTGCTCGACTGGCGTGGGCGTGAGGTGACCAGCGACGCCTTGCAGGCGCTGGCCGCCGAAGAGGCCGCCGAAGGCTTCGACCTGGCGTGTGCCTCCCTGATGCGCCTGACACTGGTTCGAGTGGATGAGCAACGCCTGCACCTGATCTGGTCGCGCCACCACATCCTCATGGATGGCTGGAGCAATTCACGGTTGCTGGGCGAGGTGTTGCAGGTTTATCACGGCCGGCCCGCCAGCCATGCGGGGGGGCGCTTCGGTGACTACATCCGTTGGCTCGCCGAGCAGCCGATGGGCAAGCTGGAGCAGTTCTGGAGCGAGAAGCTGCGTGCCCTGGAGGGGCCGACGCTGTTGGCCGACAGTGTTGCACCGCAGGCGGACGGCAAGCTTGTCGGGCACCATGCGCTGTACCTGCATTGGGATGCGCAGCGCACGCAACACCTGCGTGACCAGGCCCGGCGCCTGAGGGTTACGGCCAATACCCTGGTCCAGGCCACCTGGCTGTTGCTGCTGCAACGCTACACCGGCCAGGCCAGCGTGTGCTTCGGCGCCACAGTGGCCGGGCGCCCCAGCAGCCTGGCCGGTGCAGGCGAGATGCTGGGGCTGTTCATCAACACGCTACCGGTGGTGCAGGCGCCGCAACCCCAGCACATTGTCAGCGACTGGCTGCACCAGCTGCAGCACTACAACCTGGAACTGCGCGACCACGAGCATGCAGCGCTGGCCGATGTGCAACGCTGGGCCGGGCGGCCAGGGCAGGCGCTGTTCGACAGCATTGTGGTGTTCGAGAACTACCCGGTTGACGACCGCCTGCGCGAGGGCGGCGGCGGAACGTTGCGCTTTGGCGAAGTACGTAACCGCGATGTCACCAACTATGCCATGGACCTGGCCGTGCAATTGGGCGAAACCTTTTCGGTAGAGTTCCTGTACCTGCGCAACCGCTTTACCGAAGCCGCTGTCGAGTGCCTGCGCGGCAGTTTCGAAAGCCTGCTGAGCGCCATGCTGGACAATCCCCAGGCCACGCTGGGCAGCCTGGGCATGCTGACGCCGGCGCAGGCAAGGCACGCCGACCTGCGCAACCAGCTTGCGGCACCTGGGCGCGAGCAGCCGCTGCTCGCCGAGCTTATCGCCGGGCATGCCCGTGAGCGTGGCGAGGCCATGGCGGTAGTCTGCGGCGGCCAACAGTTGACCTATGCCCAGCTGGATGCGCGCGCCAACCGCCTTGCCCACCACCTGATCGCGCAGGGCGTGCGCCCGGAAAGCTGCGTGGGTATTGCCCTGGAGCGGTCGGTGGAGGTGATCGTGGCCTTCCTGGCGGTGATGAAGACCGGCGCAGCTTATGTGCCACTGGATATCGATTACCCACAAGAGCGCCTGCAGTGGATCGTCGAGGACTCGGCAATGCACCTGCTGGTCACCAGCAGTGGCTTGCGCCAGCGCTTTACCCAGGTAGCGCGGTGCATCGAGCTCGACCAGCAAGCGCTGGACCATCTGCCTGCTACTGCACCTGAACAGCGCGCGTGCGCGGATAACCTGGCTTATCTGATCTACACGTCTGGTTCTACCGGCAAGCCCAAAGGTGTGGCGGTGAGCCACGGCCAGATTCGCATGCACTGCCAGGCCATCGCCGGGCTGTACGAGATGGACCTGCAGACCCGCGAGCTGCTGTTCATGTCGTTCGCCTTCGACGGGGCCCAGGAGCGCTGGCTGTCGACGTTGTCCTCGGGTGGTTGCCTGGTGGTGCGTGACAACCGGCTATGGACGGCAGAAGAAACCTGGCAGACCTTGCATGCCCAGCGTATCGACATCGCCTGCTTCCCGCCGGCCTACCTGCAACAGTTGGCCGAATTCGCCGATAGCCAGCAGCAGCCCGCGCCAGCAGTGCGGGTGTACTGCTTTGGCGGCGATGCGGTACCGGACGCCCTGTTCGAGCACGTCAAGCGCACGCTGCGTCCGCGCTGGTTGACCAACGGCTATGGGCCGACGGAAACCGTGGTTACGCCTTTGCTGTGGAAAGTGCCGGTGCAACGAACCTGTGAGGCTGTGTACGCGCCGATTGGCGACCGCGTGGGCGAGCGCACGCTGCACGTACTGGACCCGCACCTCAACCCGCTGCCCGATGGTGTGGCCGGTGAGCTTTACATCGGCGGAGAGGGCGTGGCGCGTGGCTATCACCAGCGGGCCGCACTCACGGCCGAGCGCTTCGTGGCCGACCCGTTTGCCCCGGGTGGCCGCCTGTACCGCACCGGTGACCGGGTGCGTCGCCGCGCCGATGGCGTCATCGACTTCCTCGGGCGCCTGGACAACCAGCTGAAGATTCGAGGGTTCCGCATCGAGCCGGGAGAAATCGAGGCACGCCTGCGCAACCTGGCTGGCGTGCGCGATGCCGTGGTGGTGGCGCGTGACATCAGCACGGGCAAGCAACTGATCGGCTACGTGGTAACGGACAATGCCGATACCCGCGCCGAGCAATTACGTGATGCCCTGCGCGCCGACCTGCCGGATCACATGGTGCCGGCACAGCTTGTACTGATGCCGGCGCTGCCGCTCACACCCAATGGCAAGATCGACCGCAATGGCCTGCCGGCACCCGAGTTTGCAGGCCGGGCATGGGTTGCCCCGCGTAATGCAATCGAGCAGGCGCTGGCAGCGATCTGGCAGGAAGTGCTGCAAGTCGAGCAGGTCGGTGTTGATGACAACTTCTTCGAACTGGGTGGTGACTCGCTGCGCGTGCTGAAGATGCTGTCCAAGGTCCGTGCCCGTGAGGATTTGCCGATCGAACTGAAACTGCGTGATGTGATTGCCCGGCCGACCATCGCCGAGTTGTCGGGTTATGCCTCCGACGATGCCAGCCTGGACCCGCTGTTGTTGCTGAACAGCCGAGTGAGCGCGAGTACACCGCTGTTCTGCCTGCATGCCGGGTTTGGCACGGTGTTCGATTACGAGCCATTGGCGCGCCGGCTGGAAGGCCGTTGCACGGTTTATGGCCTGCAATGCCGGATGCTGCTGGATCACGCCTGGGTGGATGATTCGCTGGAAACGATGGCTATCGATTACGCACAGTACATTCGCCAGAAGCAACCCGAAGGCCCTTATCAGCTGGCAGGTTGGTCGCTGGGCGGCACCCTGGCGGTGTTGGTGGCCAAGGAGTTGGAAAGCCAGGGGCAGCGGGTTGCGGTGCTGGCCTTGGTGGACAGCTTCGTGCCCTCGGCCAGGCAAGCCGTGCAGGAAAGTGACTGGAGCGCCGACCTGCGTGGCTTCCTGGCGGTGATTCTCGGGGTTTCGGCCGATGCACTGGTGCTGCCGGTCGTGCCGGTCGGCAGTACTCAGGATGCCCTGGAGCGCGTGATCGAAACGGCACGGGCCGCACAGGTTGCACAGTCGGCCTATGCCGAAATCGGCAACGCTGATCTGGCGCAGACCTTTGTCGTGGCCATGAAACTCAAGGCGCTTTCGCGTCAATTGCGCCAGCTACCGTCTACCGAGGCAGCGGCAAGTTGCTGGTGGGCGGGGGGGGGCGCGCACGTGGGTGGCATCTCGGGTAGCTGCCAGGACATTGCTGTTGACGCCGGGCACTATGACATCCTTGAGCAGGTGGATGTCCTTGAGGGGGTGATTGCCAGGCTGTTGCTGGCAGATACGATCAGCCAGTAAACCTGCTCACTCTTTGCAGGAGCGGCCTTGTGTCGCGAAAGGGCCGCAACGCGGCCCCAGGGGCTCAGCAGTGATGCAGGAATTGCCGGGGCTGCCTTGCAGCCCTTTCGCGACACAAGGCAGCTCCTACAACGGACCGCCTACCGAAGCGAACACCATGCAGGCATGAAAAAGGCGACCTCCAGGGTCGCCTTTTTTCGTTCTGCTGCTCAGAAATCGTAGCGCAGGTTCAGCGTCGCGTTCCTCGGCGCGCCATAGTGGCCATAGTTGCCGGCCAGGCCTGCGTAGTACTTCTTGTCGAACAGGTTGTCCACGTTCAGCGTGGCGGCCAGGTGCTCGCTGATCTTGTAGCGGGCCATCAGGCTGGCCACGGCGTAGTCTTCCTGGGTGATGCGCGTGTTGTAGCGGGTGGCCAGGGATTGCTGGGAGTTCCAGTTGACCCCACCACCAACAGTCAGGTGCTCCCATTCGCCGGGCAGGCGGTAGGTAGTCCACAGGCGGAATGTATCCAGCGGCAGTTGAGACGTCAGCCGAGCGCCATTGGCATCTTCCGTGCGGGAGTGGCTGTAACCGGTATGAACCTCAAGCCCGCGAGCCACTTCGCCGGACAGTTCAAGATCAATGCCCTTGGTTTCGGCGCCGCTGACCGCGCGGTAAGCGGTGGAGTTAGGCACGCCCGGTACGCTGAAACCGGTGTCTTCCTCTGCAAGGTTGTCGCGCTTGATGAGGTAGATCGCCGCGTTGGCGTTCAGGCGACCATCGTAGAACTCACCTTTCCAGCCCATTTCATAGTTCTGCCCGATCACAGGGTCCAGCACCTTGCCGGTACGGTCGCGGCTGGTCTGGGGCTTGAAGATATCGGTGTAGCTGGCGTACACCGATTGCTCATCGGTCAGGTCATAGATCAGGCCGGCGTACGGTGTTACCTCTCCGTGCTCCTTAAGTTGCGTGGGGTTGCCAGTGCCAGTGGTCAATACCACCTGGTTCGAGTCCGAACGGTAGTTGGTTGTACGGGCACCGAGAATCATGTGCAGGTCGTCGGTGAAGTTGAGCCGGGTGGCAATGAAGTAACCGGTCTGGCGGATGGTCAGGTCGTAGTCCAGCAGTGGCGAATAGTTGCCAGGTTGCGGTATGCGGTTGCCCCAGGTGTAGAAGTTGAATGTGGCTTCCCCAGCTCTGCCGGTGAAGTGGTTGTTCTCGTAATCCATGTAGTCGAAGCCGGTAACCAGTTCGTGGGTCTGGCCAAACAGCTCGAAAGGCCCCTGCAGCGTGATGTTCATGCCCCGCTGAACCTGGTGGGCATCGACTTGCAGCAGGTCGGACTTGGCGTTGCCGGTGGCTTGATCGAGGGTAGAGACCCCGGCACCGGTGCGATAGAACGCCGACAGCGAGTCGCGATCGACATCCATGTAGTTGCCGGCCATTTTCAACTGCCAACCATTGCCAAGCTCCTGATCCAGGCCGAAGGAGTAGTTCTTGGTGGTGTAGTCTTCATACATCCAGCGCGGCCCGGAACTGGTCGAGCGGGAGAAGTTGGTGGGCTGGCCATTGCTGAAGAACAGCGGCACACCTGGCGCGCCATTGGCGTCGTAGGTCTGGTAGTCCATGCCGAAGCGCACGGTGGTGGTATCGGTCAGGTCTGCTTCGAGCACGCCGTAGACCAGGTCACGGTCCTGGCTGTACCAGTCCATGTAGCTCTGGTTGCTCTGCTTGGCGGCCACCAGGCGGCCGCGCAGCTTGCCGCTTTCGATCAGTGGGCCGGACACGTCGGCCTCGGTGCGATAGTAGTCCCACGAGCCCACACCGGCCTGCACATACGACTGGAATTCTCGCGTGGGGCGCTTGCGTACCATGTTGACCACACCGTTGGGCTCGCCCGCACCGGTCATCAGGCCAGTGGCACCGCGGACGATCTCGATGCGGTCGAACATGGCCATGTCCATCAGGGTGTTGGGCATGTTGCGCGTCAGGTAGTCTTGCGTGGTGTTCACGCCATCGAGCTGGTAGGTACTGATTTCCGAGCCGCGCGAATAGATGTGAAAGCGCTCGCCACCGTCCTGGGACATGGTGATGCCCGGGTTCTGCTTCAGTACGTCAGTAATGGTCGCCAGGTGCTGGTCGTCCATTTGCTGGCGGGTGATGACGCTGATGCTTTGCGGTGTTTCGCGTATCGACAGGTTCATGCGGGTGGCCGTGCTGGTCACGCCGGTGGTGTAGGAACCCGTGCCTTCGGTAGTGGCCCCCAGGCCCACGCTATTGACGTTGGTCGCCGAAAGCTCGACCTGGCCGTCCTTTGCGGCTGAACCCGCTGTTACCGTCACGGTGTTGCCGTCGATTTGATAACGCAGCCCGCTGCCGCCCAGCAGGATGCGCAGGGACGAAGCGAGATCGTGGCGCCCTTTGAGTGCGGAGGAGCGCAGGCCACCGATATCTTCCGGGCTGTACAGCAACTGGGTATCGGTCTGCCTGGCCAGTGCCTGCAACGCCGAGTTCATCGACTGCGCGGGAATATCCAGTGTCCACTCCTGCGCCTGCACCTGGGCAACCATCGCAGCGGATATCGCCAGGCCCAGGCCGATGCGTGTGAACGCGCGCTGGGGACGAAGGGAATGACGGATCAGTAGTGCTTTGGCAAGCGGGTTGAGCGAGCCGGGGAGGGACTTGGACATCTATTGCGGTCTCGTTGGCAGAGGGATTTTTCTTTGTCAGCTATAGGACGCAGCACCTGCGAAAAACCGGAACGATTCTTATTGGCGATTTTTTTGGCCGATGCTGCGTTAACCGCGTCACAACTTCACAGTTCGCGTGCTACGCGAAAGCCGAGGAAGTCACCGCGGGTGGTCTTGAGGCGGTCGTTGCGGTTGGCCGAGCGGGAGAAGATCGGCGGCTCGCCCCAGTCGTTGCCGCGCATGTGCGCGCGGATGCACTTGGGGTCCTGGATCCAGGCACTGCCGTCGGTGGGGGCGCCTTCGTAGCTGTCGTGGTAGCAGTCGGCGACCCATTCGTAGACGTTGCCGTGCATGTCGTACATGCCGAAGGCATTGGGCGGGTAGCTGCCCACCGGGGCGGTGAAGGTATGCCCGTCCTTGGGGCCATAGGTGTTGGCGTGCTTGCTGATCTCGTACTTGCCAGGTTCGTCGAAGGGGAAGGGGAACGGGCCGCTGGAGCCAGCACGGGCGGCATATTCGCGTTCGGCTTCGCTGACCATGCGGTACGGCTTGCCGGTGGTTTCAGCCAGCCATCGGGTGTAGGCCTGCACTTCGTCGTAGTCGATACACACCGCCGGCTGGCGGGGACCTTGCTTGTAGCTGGGCTTGCTGGCTTCGCACCAGCGGCCGGGGCGGTCGTCGCCGCTCTTGATGACGGTGCCGGTGGCCTTGATATAGGCGTCCAGTTCGTCGGCGGTGACCTGATAGCGGCTCATCGCGAAGGGCTTGGCGAAGGTCACGGTGTGCAGCGGGCCCTCGTCGGGCTGGCGGCCGACTTCGTCGTCAGGGGCCCCCATCACGTAGCTGCCGGCGGGCAGCACGACCATTTCGGGGCAGTTCTTGCAATCCTTGAACACGTCGCCGGGCTTGGCTGCATGGGCGTAGGCGCTGACCAGCAGCAGGCAGGTGATCTGGGCTGGCCGGTAGAGCCAGGCGGATACGTTCATCGGTGGTCCTCGAAACGGGTGAATGCGGGCTGCGTTTCGCATTCAGACGAATCGGGGTGGTGAGAAATTAACCAACATCCAAGGTAGCGCGGTCTTCTTGTGGGAGCGGCCTTGTGTCGCGAAAGGGGCGCGCAGCGGCCCCACACTCTCAGCTTCGCCGCAGATATTGCTGGGGCCGCTCTGCGGCCCTTTCGCGACACAAGGCCGCTCCCACAAAAGCTGTTCCCGCGAGTACCGTAGGCACTGGTTGCAAGGCATGGGGCACCGGGCTATAGTCCAGCCCACTGCATTCTTCCCGAAGACCTGTTCATGCCAGCCAGCCCATCCACTACAAGCTTTGCCATCGCGCCAGTCGCGGGCATGGTCGTGCGTGGCTGCCAGCAGCCGGCGATGATCAGTCACTATCCACCACCTGTCAGTGGCGTCGTAGGCGGCGTAGCTCCGCCTCCTTGCGTGGTCGTGCTGGGCTGATCGGCTTCTGGCCGCATCCCTTCGCACACGCAACCTACTGAACACGGTCGGCGACTTCCCACGCTGAAGCGCACGCCGTCCGTCTGGCTTATTCGCCTTGAATCAGGTGGCAATACATGTCTGTCTTTAGCAAAGCATCCGTGGCCTCGGCGGCCACTACCAGCCTGTTCGTCCTGCTGTGGAGCAGCGGGGCGATCGTCTCCAAGCTCGGCCTGGCGCATGCCAGCCCGTTTGCCTTCCTGCTGTTGCGCTCGGCGCTGGCCCTGGCCGGGCTGCTGTTGATCGGCCCCTTGCTGGGGCTGCGCTGGCCGCGCAGTCGCGGGGCCATCCTGCGGGCCCTGGGCACTGGCTGTGTGCTGCTCGGCGCTTACCAGATCTTCTACCTGCTGGCGCTCGATACCCATGTCACCCCCGGCATCATGGCCACGGTGATGGGGGTACAACCGATCCTGACCGTGGTGCTGATGGAGCGCCAGCGCTCCTGGAGCCGCTTGTTCGGCCTCGGGTTGGGGCTTGGCGGGTTGATCATGGTGGTCTACCAAGGCATCAACCTGGGCGGGGTATCGCTGGCGGGGATGTTGTTCGCCTTGCTGGCGCTGGGCAGCATGACCTTCGGCTCGATCCTGCAGAAGCGCATCACCGACAACCCCATGGGCACGCTGCCGCTGCAGTACCTGGCCGGCTTTGCCATGTGCGCGCTGTTCGCGCCGCTGCAGCCGCTGCATGTGGAGTGGACTGGCGGTTTCGTCGGCGCGCTGCTGTGGATGGGGCTGGTGGTCTCGCTGCTGGCGACCCTGCTGCTTTACCGGCTGATTGCCAAGGGTAACCTGGTCAATGTCACCAGCCTGTTCTACCTGGTGCCGGCAGTGACCGCAGTGATGGACCTGCTGATCTTCGGCAACCGCCTGGCGCCGCTCAGCCTGCTGGGCATGGGGCTGATCGTGGTGGGCTTGCTGTTCGTGTTCCGCAAGCCCGTCGCGCGCCTGGCCGAGGCGTAGGCCCTAGCGGAATTCTTCGGGGATGGCGTGGCGCAGTACGCCTTCCTCGAAGTCCAGCAGGCCGGCTTCGCGCTGGGTGAGCAGGTAGTAGAGCAAGGTGTCGAGCGAGCGCTGCGGCGGGACCTCGACCGCCAGCATCTTCACCGCCTGCTCGGTTTCGCAGTTGCAGCCGAAGTCGTGCAAGGCCGCGCATACCTGGTCCAGGGGTTCCGGGGGCTTGACGATCACCCGGAACACCGAGCTGCCGCTGCTGCGGCGTAGTTCGGCGAACCAGGTTTCGCCGGCTTCCTCACGGGTGCCGATCACGTCGCCCGGGGCGATGCCGTAGACATGGAAGGGAATGTTGTCGACGGCATAGCCGCCTTCCACGGCCTTGGCCCACAGGCCCTCGACCGAGGCGGGCGGGTAGCCGTTTTCGTCCTGCTCCAGGCGGAACAGGACCTTCTTGTACGCGTCGTTCATCATGTACCCCGCTTCAGCTGCGGGCCGGACGCAGCACCAGCCACAATGCCACGCCAATCAGCAGACCACCGTACAGGTGCGCCATCGACAGCGGCTCGTCCAGCAGCCATGCCCCCCACAATACGCCGAATACCGGGATCAGGAAGGTCACGGTACTGGCCTTGACCGGGCCGATCTCCTCCAGCAGGCGGAAGTACAGGATGTAGGCGAACGCTGTGCACAGCAGGCCCAGGCCGAGCAGCGACAGCCACACCTGCCAGCCGCCCCAGCTGGCGGGTGGCTGGCTCAGCGCGCTCCAGGCGAACAGCGGGCTAAGCATCAGGGTGGCGCCGAGCATGCTGCCCAGTGCCGACAGGCGGCTGTCCAGGCCGCTGACCCAGCGGCGGGCGAGGAAGCCGGCAAAGCCATAGCAGCTGGTGGCCGCCAGGCAGGCGAGGGCGCCTTGCAGCAAGGCCAGGTCCAGGGCCACCGGGCCGGCACCGCTGAGGATGCCGACGCCGAACAGGCCGAGGAAGATGCCGCAGAGCTTGGCCAGGGTCATCGGTTCGCGGAAGAACAGCACGCCGACCAGCACACCCATCAGCGGTGTGGTGGCGTTGAAGATTGCCGAGTAGCCGGCGGGCAGCACCTGGGCGGCCACGGAGTAGAACGTGGCGGGGATACCGGAATTGATCATGCCCAGCACCAGGCAGGCCCCGAGCTTGCCCTGGAAGTCCCAGCGCACGCGGGCGGCAGCGAGCAGTGCAACCAGGCCCAGGCAGGCGATGGACACTCGGAAGAACGCCGTCGGCACCGTGCCCAGTTCGGGGGCGATGATGCGCATGAACAGGAAGCTCGCCCCCCAGACGGCGGCAAGGGTCAGCAGGCGGGCTAGGGCGATGGGGCTCACAACGGTCTCCGGAGGCAGGGCAGGGGCGCGAGTGTACGCCAGGGGGGCTGGGGATTCTTGTGCTTTCTTGCGGTGTAAACCTGTGCCGGCCTCTTCGCGGGTAAACCCGCTCCCACAGGATTTCCACAGGGCCGAGCACTGCACAGAACCTGTGGGAGCGGGTTTACCCGCGAAGAGGCCGGTACAGGCGCCGTATTCCGGACAGGCAGACTAAGCTCTGTATCTCACCCCTGCACCGAGGTCCTCGCATGCCCCAGCCCTGGCCCGCTGTCGAAATCGCCCGGACGATCCTTGCCGGCTTCGACGACTACCGCGACCACTTCCAGCGCATCACCCTCGGTGCCCGCCAGCGCTTCGAGCAGGCGCGCTGGCAGGATATCCAGCGTGCCGCCGCCGCCCGTATCAATCTCTATGAAGAGAAGGTCGCCGAGGTCAACGGCTGGCTGCGCCAGAGCTTTGCCGAGGACGTGCTGCTGGATGTGGAGCAATGGCCGTTGGTGAAGAACGCCTATATCCACCTGATCGACCCAAGGCTGGACGACGAGCTGTCCGAGACCTGGTACAACTCGCTGTTCTGCAGCCTGTTCAGCCACGACCTGATCAGCGACGGCTGCATGTTCATCCACACCACCCGACCGTCCATGCGCAGCCGTGAGCGCGCCGCGCAAACCCGTACCTATCGGCCTGACGGTGGGCTCAAGGGCCTGCTGCGAGCGGTGTTCAGCGATTACCCGTTCGATGTGCCGTACGGCGACCTGGAGGGCGACCTGGTGCGCCTGGAGGATCAACTGCGCGACTGCCTGCCGGACTGGGTATGCAAGGACCCGACCTTGGCGTTGGAGCTGTTTGTGCCGGTGCTTTACCGCAACAAGGGTGCCTACCTGGTCGGCCGTCTGTTCAACAGCGATGAGCAATGGCCGCTGGTAATCCCGCTGCTGCACCGCGAAGGGCACGGTATCGAGGCCGATGCGCTGATCACCGACGAGGCCGAGGTGTCGATCATCTTTTCCTTCACCCGCTCGTACTTCATGGTCGATGTGCCGGTGCCGGCGGAGTTCGTCAACTTCCTCAAACGCATCTTGCCGGGCAAGCACATTGCCGAGCTGTATACCTCCATCGGTTTCTACAAGCATGGCAAGTCGGAGTTCTACCGGGCGCTGATCAACCACCTGGCCAGCAGCGACGACCGCTTCGTCATGGCGCCCGGGGTGCGCGGCATGGTCATGAGCGTGTTCACCCTGCCGGGCTTCAACACCGTGTTCAAGATCATCAAGGACCGTTTTTCACCGTCGAAGACGGTCGACCGTGCCACGGTGATAGACAAGTACCGGCTGGTGAAAAGCGTCGACCGCGTCGGGCGCATGGCCGATACCCAGGAGTTCGCCGATTTTCGATTCCCGCGCAGCAAGTTCGAGCCGGAATGCCTGGCCGAACTGCTGGAGGTGGCGCCATCGACCGTGGCGCTCGAGGGTGACACGGTGCTGATCCGCCACTGCTGGACCGAGCGGCGCATGACGCCGCTGAACCTGTACCTGGAACACGCCAGCGAGGGCCAGGTGCTGGAGGCCCTGGAGGATTACGGCCTGGCCATCAAGCAGTTGGCGGCGGCGAATATCTTCCCTGGCGACATGCTGCTGAAGAACTTTGGCGTAACCCGCCATGGCCGGGTGGTGTTCTATGACTATGACGAGATCAGCTTCCTGACCGAGGTGAACTTCCGCCATATCCCGCCGCCGCGTTACCCGGAGGACGAGATGTCGGGCGAGCCGTGGTACTCGATCGGGCCGCACGACGTGTTCCCCGAGGAGTTTCCGCCGTTCCTGTTTGCCGATATCGGCCAGCGGCGCTTGTTCAGCCGCCTGCATGGGGAGTTGTACGACGCGGATTACTGGAAGGGGCTGCAGGCGGCGATTCGTGACGGGAAGGTGATCGATGTGTTTCCGTATCGGCGCAAGGGGCGGTGACTGTGCTTTAACAGGCCTGGCCCCTTCGCGGGTAAACCCGCTCCCACAGGTACGGCACAGGATTCGAAACCAGTGAGGTCCCTGTGGGAGCGGGTTTACCCGCGAAAAGGCCAGGCCTGCTTTTCACCGTCACCCTTTCAAACACTTCAATTCACTGAAATCGGTACGCACCTTGCCCAACCGTTCCTGCAGGTACCGCCGCTGCTGCGGGGTACTCTGGTGCACCAGGTCCACCAGCAAGCTGCGCGCCTGCTGCTCGGTATTCTGATACGCCGCCCGGTATTCCGGCGTCCACAAACTCTCCTTGCGCTGCAACAACGTTGCCAGGCGCGGCTCGAAGCTGGCGTCGTTGCGCTGGTTCATCGCCAGCAGCAATTGCTGCTGCCAGTGCGCGCGGTTGGCGATCCATTCGCGGTTCTGGTCGCCCAGCGCCTGGGACCAGGCCTGCACGCGCTGCTTCTGTACCGCGGTCAGCTCGCCAAACCACGGCGTCAGGCGTTTCTCCATGCGTTCGGTACGGCGGGCTATCTGCTTGTCCAACGGCGTATCCACATACTTCTTCTGCCGTTCGCTGATGTCTTCGCGGAACGCCTCGCGCATCTCCGCCACCTGGGCATCGCTCATGCCGCGCAGCAGCTCGGTGGCCGAAGGGGTGATTTCCTCGGCTACCCGGCCAATCGCCTCGCGGGCTTCGCGGGTACGCTGCTGCAGGGATTGGTCGGTCACCTGGTCGTCGGCGACCATGCCGCGTACCCGGTCCAGCCAGTCGAGGTAACCAGGCAGTTGGGTCTTGCAATGCCAGGCCAGGTGCTCCCGCAGGCGGTCGTCAAGCATGGCCTTCTGCTCGCTGTTCATGGCCAGGTAGTCGCCTAGCGACCACGGCACCAGGCGGTCGAGGTTGCGGTAGGCCAGGTCGATACGGCTGCAGGCGGCCAAGGCCAGTGCGCAGCCGATGGCGACGAGCAGGGCTTTGGACAGGCGTAGCGGCATGGGCTGCTCCTTGCGGGTGCTTGCCCGTCGGTAGACGCAAGAGGGACGCTGACGGTTCCACTGCATCAGCGGTCGGGCGGCGCGCTGGCTTCAGGTGTAGAATAGCCGCCTTGTCTTGAGGAACATCGGAAATGGCTCTGCTTGGGCGTTACAACAGTTTGCAAATCGTGAAACACGTGGACTTCGGCCTGTACCTGGACGGCGGCGCCGACGGCGAGATCCTGCTGCCCGGGCGCTACATCCCGAAAAACGCCGAAACCGAAGTGGATGACTGGCTGAACGTGTTCATCTACCTGGACAGCGAAGACCAGTTGATCGCCACCACCGAGAAGCCCAAGGTGCAGGTTGGCGAGTTCGCCAGCCTCAAGGTCAAGGATATCAACGGTGCCGGCATCTTCCTCGACTGGGGCCTGTCCAAGGACCTGCTGATGCCGTACTCGGAAGAGGCGCGGCCGCTGAAGATCGGCGACTACTGCGTGGTGCACGTGTACCTCGACAAGCGCACCCGCCGCATCACCGCCACCTCACGCCTGGACCGTTATCTTGACCGCACCCCGGCGGACTACCAGGTGGGCCAGCCGGTCGAGCTGCTGGTGGCCGGCGAGACACCGATGGGCTTCAAGGCGATCATCAACAACCGCCACTGGGGCCTGATCCACAAGAACGAGGTGTTCAAGTTCCTGCGCTCGGGAATGCACGAGAAGGGCTTCATCAAGGAAGTGCGCGCGGACGGCAAGATCGCCTTGAGCTTGCAACCGGTGGGTGCTGCCCTGGCCGACAGCCTGCAGGAGCAGATCATGGCGCGCCTGGAGGCCGAAGGCGGGGTGCTGGGGGTGTGCGACAAGAGCGACCCGGCTCTGATCAGCAAGTTGTTCAACGTCAGCAAGGGCAACTTCAAGAAGGCCATTGGCGGGTTGTTCAAGCAGGGCCGCATCGTCATCCATGACGATCGCATCGAAAAGGCCTGATCAGGCCTGCACGAAGGTACGGAAGTCCAGCTGCTCGCCACCCGGGCGGGTGTCGCGCAGCAGCGAGTCGCGGTCGGCGCTGAGGGCCAGGCTGATGGTCGAGCGGCGCTTGCCGGGGTTGCGCACTTCCATCTGTTCCTGGTGAGCGCGCAGGAAGTTGGTCGGCACCTTCAGGTGCTGCAGCTCGTCGCTTTCCGGGGTGTGCAGCAGCAGGTTGACCCAGTCGGGCTGGCCCTTGCGCAGCAGCGCCACCGGCACCTCGAACCACCACAGGTTGCGCTTGCGGTCGAGGATGGCGAACAGGGTGTTGCTGCTGGTCAGCACCGGGCGGGCCAGTGCTTCGTTACGCCGGGCGATGGCGGCGGGTTTGTCGAGTTTCATGCAGGTTCCTGCGGGTTGACGCTATGAAGGCCTGCATTGTGAGGGGTGGCGGGTAGCGGGGGCAAGGTTTGCCAACCGCCTTGCCGCTCGGTTCGAAGGCGAAAAAACTGTTGGAACGCTTGGCGAAGGCGTCGGGTCCACCGACTGTCGGCACGGTCCACGTGCCCCCAATTGCAGGAGTTTTGCCATGAGCGGTACCAAAGACAAAGCGAAAGGCCTGGCCAACGAAGCGATCGGCAACGTCAAGCAGGGTGTCGGCAAAGTGACCGACAACGAGCGGCTGCGGGCCGAGGGCGAGGCGCAGGAGCTCAAGGGCGAGGGGCAACAGATCAAGGGCAACGTGAAGGACGCGGTGAAAAAGTCTTGATGTGAGTGGCCTGTCCCGGCCTTTTCGCGGGCATGCCCGCTCCCACAGGTACTGAACAGATTTCAAGCACTGTGCGGTACCTGTGGGAGCGGGCGTGCCCGCGAATAGGCCGCTACTGGCGTAAGCAAATTCTTGCAGCATGGCCGGGATCAGCACAGCAGCGGCATGGTCTATTAGACTTACCCGTGGTACCCACGAATCAAGCGGCGAAAGGAGACGCTATGATTTTCCCCGACCTGCGCGGCCTGCCCCTGCACCGCGTGCTGGTACGCACCGTCAAGGAATTCCTCGACGACGAGATGTCGACCTACGCTTCTGCACTGGCCTACCAGATGCTGTTCTCGTTGTTCCCGTTCCTGCTGTTCCTGATCGCCCTGATCGGTTTCCTGCACCTGCCGGACTTCTTCTCTTGGCTGCGCCTGCAATCGGAACTGGTGCTGCCACCCCAGGCGCTGGAGCAGGTCAACCCGGTGATCGACCAGTTGCAGCAGTCCAAGGGCGGGCTGCTGTCAGTAGGTATCGTGATTGCCTTGTGGACCGCATCGGCCGGTGTGCGCCTGATGATGAGCGCGATGAACGCCGCCTACGATGTGCCCGAGGGCCGCCCGGTGTGGAAGCGCATTCCGTTGTCGATCATCTATACCGTGGGCATTGCCGGCATGTTGCTTGTGGCAGCGGCGCTGATGGTGCTGGGCCCGCAGGTGATGGAGTGGATTGCCGCCCAGGTAGGCATGCAGGAGGTGATCGTCACGGTGTGGACCATCCTGCGCTGGCCGGCGATCATCATCCTGATGATGGTGGCGGTGGCGCTGATCTACTACGTGATGCCCGATGTCAAGCAGCAGTTCCGCTTCATCACCCCGGGTTCGGTGCTGGCGGTGGTGGTGTGGATCTTGGCGTCGCTGGGCTTTGCCTACTACGTGAAGACTTTTGCCGACTACAACGCCATGTACGGCAGTATCGGTGCAATCATCGTGCTATTGCTGTATTTCTATATCTCCGCTGCCGTTTTGCTGCTGGGCGCGGAGATGAACGCAGTGATCGAGCACATGTCGAGCGAGGGCAAGAACCCTGGCGAAAAGGACGTCGATGAGCACAAGCCCCGCGAAACCATTACCGTGCTGGGCCATGAGCACCCCGTTCCGAGCGAGCACCAATCTTCAGAGCCGAACCCCAGATGATCCGTGACATTCTCAAGATGGGCGACGAACGCCTGCTGCGCATCGCCCCGCCAGTGCCCGAGCACATGCTCGGCAGCGCCGAACTGCAGCAACTGATCGACGACATGTTCGAAACCATGCGCCATGTGGGCGGTGTCGGCCTGGCCGCACCGCAGATCGGCATCGACCTGCAACTGGTGATCTTCGGCTTCGAGCGCAGCGAGCGTTACCCGGATGCCGAACCGGTGCCGCAGACTATCCTGCTCAACCCGGTCATCACGCCCACATCCAGCGAGATCGAGGACGGTTGGGAAGGCTGCCTGTCGGTGCCCGGCCTGCGCGGCGTGGTGCCGCGTTTCAAGCACATCTGCTATGAAGGCATCGACCCCCAGGGCAACCCGATCAACCGTTTTGCCGACGGCTTCCATGCGCGGGTGGTGCAGCATGAATGCGACCACTTGATCGGCCGGCTTTACCCGTCACGCATCCAGGACTTTTCCCGGTTCGGCTACACCGAGGTGCTGTTCCCCGGGCTCGACGCCAGCGACGACTGACCCCGTTGCAGTGCCACCAGGCGTTTGCTGCGCTGGTAGCGCTGCAGGCGGCCAGCCAGGGTTTCCGGCAGTTGCAGAGCCATGTCGAAGCCCAGGCGCTGGTAGAAGGGCGCAAGGTCCGGGTGGCAGAACAGCCAAGTGGGCCCGCCAGCCTGCGCCAGCGCCGCCTCGACCAACCGCCCGGCCACGCCCTGGCTGCGCCGCTGCGGGTCGACGAACAACCCGGTCAGCCACAAGCCATCGCCCACCGGGCTCAGGCTCAGGCCCGCGATGATGCCGGGACCCCGCGCCACCCATAGCTCAGCGTCGCCCGCAGCACGCATGCGTGAGCCGTGCTGGCGGTAAAAGTGGTCCAGCAGCCGGCGTTCCGGGGCCGAAAGTTTCGAACAGTACAAATTTTCAGAAATTGCGCGCCCTGCCCTGAAAGGTGGCCAGAGGCTCTGGCCCGATGTTTTGCGGTGAACTTGTCGCAGATTGTTGCATATCTGGCAAGGGTGAATGTCCGAGTTCGGGGTTCAACTATTCCAGGCCGGGAGTAGACTTTTAGCCATCCCCACTGGCAGTACGAAGCGGGATCGGTACTTCGTGCCATCTTCACCGTAGATGGCAACTTCTCCGCGCCGGGCACGGCAATAGAAGTCAATCGATCAGCTTGAATGCTCAAAAGGCAAACTCACATGAAACCATTACTGATTCTTGCATTGGTCGGTATGTCCTCGTTCGCCCTCGCCGATGAGGCCAGACCCGTCTCCAGCGAGCCCGTCGCCCAGCAGTACGACTACTCCATGAACCTGGACATCAAGCGGGTGATCAACCTGTCGACCATCCCCAACGTCTGCGAAGTGGTACCTGCGACCATGACCTACGAAGACCACCAGGGCCAGGTGCACACCATCCAGTACCGGGCCATGGGTGAGGGGTGCCAGCAGGGTTGAGCCCGCCAAGGGCCTGCCACAGCATTTTCAGCGCCTGTGAGACCGAGCGCCGCCCGCGCGGCGCGCGGTCTCACAGGCGCCACATCACCCAAGGCATGCACCTTGTCGCCCCGACGCAATCCCCCCATATGCATTTCAAACCACAACCAACCCAGAATAATTTCCTCGACCTGTCGATTCCTCCGTCCCTCGTTCGACCATAGGTGAGAGCACGTTGCACCCCGTGCCCAATCACCCATGACCTGTCGGAGGAACCCCCGATGAGCACCGCAGCCGAAACCGAGATCCGCCAATTGATCGAGCGCTGGATGCAGGCCGTGCGCGATCGCGACATCCCCAACATCATCGCTCCCTATGCCGACGACATCGTCGCCTTCGATGCCATCCAGGCCCTGCAGTTCAAGGGCAAGGCAACCTACCAGGCGCACTGGGAAATGTGCATGGGCATGTGCCCCGGCCCCATGGTTTTCGAATACGCCGAACTCACCGTGCATGCCGCTGGCGACCTGGCCCTGGCGCACTGGCTGAACCGCTGTGGCCCCGCGGACAACGAAAGCCAGTGCGGCTTCATGCGCGCCACCGTGGGCTATCGTCGTCAAGGTGGCCAGTGGCAGGTAATCCACGAACACTGGTCGGCGCCATTCGACATGCAAACCCAGAAAGCCCTGTTCGATCTCAAGCCCTGAGCCGTTATCGCCAAACGCACTTTGCCAATGCCCTGGAGGCGACCATGAAATACCTGTGCCTGGTCTATTGTGACGAGGGGCTGTTGCACAGCCTGCCCGACAGCCCGGAAGACGCCGAATGCATGGCGTATGCCGAATCCATCCAAGGCTCTGGGCGAATGCTGGCGGCCGAGGCGCTGAAGCCGGTGCAGACCGCCACCACAGTGCGCATGCGCAACGGGCACATGAGCCTGACCGACGGCCCGTTCGCCGAGACCAAGGAGCAGTTGGCGGGCTTCTACCTGGTGGAAGCCCGCGACCTGAACGAGGCGCTGAACATCGCCAAGGGCATCCCCGCCGCGCGGGTCGGCAGTGTCGAGGTGCGACCGGTGCGCGAACTGCAACCCTGACAGCAATGGAGACTTCCCAGCATGAGCCTGGCACACCCCGCGCAAGTGCAACACGAGTTGTCCATCAGTCGCCTGATCGACGCACCGCCGTCCAAGGTGTTCCGCGCCTGGACCGACCCTCAGTGGCTGATGCAATGGTGGGGGCCGCACGGCATGACCACCCCGGAATGTGAGATGCAGTTGTGGATCGGTGGCCTGTTCCGCACCGTGATGCGGGCGCCGGATGGCAGCGATTACCCGAACCAGGGCGTATTCCTGGAGATTGCTGCGCCGCGACGGCTGGTGTTCACCGATGCCTTCGGCCCAGGCTGGGTGCCTTCGGACAAGGCGTTCATGACTGCCGTGATCAGTTTTGACGAGGAACAAGGCAAAACCCGCTACACCGCCCGCGCCTGGCACTGGAATGCCGCCGACTGCCGCGCCCATGAGGAAATGGGCTTCCACCAGGGTTGGGGAGAGAGCCTGGACCGCCTGGTGGAGGTGGTGACCCAGCGGATGCCCGACTGATGACGGCACTGGCGCAGGTGCGCGCCGAGGTCGAGGCGGTCTACCGGAGCGAGTCACGGCGCATCCTGGCGACGCTGATCCGCCTGCTGGGTGATTTCGACCTGGCCGAGGAGGCCATGCACGATGCCTTCTTCATCGCCGTCGAGCGCTGGCAGCGCGACGGTATCCCCGATAACCCGCGGGCGTGGCTGGTGTCCACCGGCCGCTTCAAGGCCATCGATGCGCTGCGCCGGCGCGCCCGGTTCGACCGTTCCCAGGCGGACCTGAGCATGCTGCTCGACGGCCAGGCGCAGGACCCCAGCGAAGAAGAGCTGCTGGCCGACGACCGCTTGCCGCTGATCTTCACCTGCTGCCACCCGGCCTTGTCCGCCGATGCCCAGGTGCCGCTGACCCTGCGTGAAGTCTGCGACCTGACCACCGAGCAGATCGCCCGTGCTTTCCTGCAGAGCCCGGCCACCATCGCCCAGCGTATCGTGCGCGCCAAGGCCAAGATCCGCGATGCCGGCATCCCTTATCAGGTGCCGGAGCTGAACGAACTGCCCGAGCGCCTGGAGAGCGTGCTGCGGGTGATCTACCTGGTGTTCAACGAGGGCTATTCGGCGTCGTCGGGCGAGGCGCTGTTGCAGCAGGAGCTGAGCGATGAAGCCATTCGCCTGGCGCGCCTGCTGGTGCAGTTGCTGCCCGACCCGGAGGCGGTCGGCCTGCTGGCCTTGATGTTGCTGCAGGCATCCCGGCAGCGGGCGCGTACCGATGGCCGGGGTAACCTGGTATTGCTCGAGCAGCAGGATCGTAGCCTGTGGGACCGGCAACGCATTGCCGAAGGTTGCGAACTGGTGCGCCAGGCCCTGCAAAGCCGGGCGTTCGGTGCCTATACCTTGCAGGCGGCGATTGCGGCGGTGCATGCCGAAGCGGCGACAGCCGAAGCGACCGACTGGGCGGAGATCGTCGGGCTGTATGACGTGCTGCAGCGGCATTGGCCGTCAGCTGTGGTTGAACTGAACAGGGCCGTGGCGCTGGCGAAGCGGGATGGGCCGGAGGTTGGCCTGCGGGAGGTCGAAGGGATTCTGGCGCGGGGAGAGTTGCTGGACTATCACCTGGCGCATGCGACGCGGGGTGAGCTGCATTACCAGCTGGGGCATATGGAAGAGGCCCGGGCGGCCTGGCGGCAGGCGCTGGCGTTGACCCGGCAGGAACCGGAGCGCAGGCATATCGAGCGGCGGTTGCAGGCTATCGAATGATGTTGGCTGCGCCGGCCTCTTCGCGGGTAAACCCGCTCCCACAGGATTGCGTCACGGCTTGATGCTGTGAGGTCCATGTGGGAGCGGGTTTACCCGCGAAAGGGCCGGTACTGCCTGCATCAATCTTCAGCTAGCCACAAAGTTCGGCGGCGACACCAGCTCGACGGTCTGCTGCTTGCGCGGTGCCAGGATCTCGGCCTCACCCTGGACCACCAGCTCATCGTTCTGGTTGTACACATTGGTGGCGATGCGCACCTTGAACTTGGGCAGCTTCTCCAGGATTTCCAGGCGCACGGTCAGGGTATCGCCAATTTTCACCGGCTTCTGGAAGCTCATTTGCTGGCCCAGGTAGATGGTGCCAGGGCCAGGCAGGGTGCAGGCCACTGCAGCACTGATCAGCGCGCCGCTGAACATGCCGTGGGCGATGCGCTCGCGGAACATGCTCTTGGCAGCGAACTCGGCGTCCAGGTGTACCGGGTTGTGGTCACCGGACATCGCGGCGAACAACTGGATGTCGCGTTCTTCGACGGACTTCTTGTACTCGGCCTTCTGGCCGACTTCGAGGGCTTCGTAAGGCGTGTTGGTGACCTGGGACATCGGGGCTTCCTTAAGCGGTAGGCGAGGGCGGCTATCATTCACTGCGCACAGGGCGGCCAAGAGCCAGCGCCTGTTCAAGCCAGCCGAGAATATCGGCGGTGACCTCGTTACGGTTGGTTTCGTTGAGTACTTCGTGCCGCGCCTCAGGATAGACGCGCAGCTGTACATGTCGATTGCCGGTCGCGCGCAAAGCGTCGGCCAGGTGGGTGAGACGCTTGCCGGCGCTGACCGGATCACATTCACCACCTATCACCAGCAGCGGCAGGTTAGGATCGATCTGCGCGAGATTACTCGGCTGGCTGATCTGCGCCAAGCCTTGCAGCAGGTCAAGCCACAACTGGTTGCTGCAGCGAAAGCCGCAGAGCGGGTCGTTGACGTACAGGTCGACCTGCGCCGGGTCGCGGCTGAGCCAGTCGAACGCCGTGCGGTTGGGCTTGAAGGCCTTGTTGAACGAGCCGAACGACAACCACTCTATGAGCGCGCTCTTTCCCAGCGGCCCTTGGCGCCAGGCCTCCAGCCGGGCAATCAGGCGCGCCACACAGTAGAGCGCTGCCGGCTGGTAGTTGGAACCACTAAGGATCGCCCCGTGCAGGCTGCCACTGTGGTGCAGCAGGTAGGCCTGGGCGATGTAGCTGCCCATGCTGTGGCCGAACAGGAACAGCGGCGTGCACGGGTATTGCTGGCCGATGTGCTGGGCCAGCAGCCCGATGTCGTTGACCACGGCATTCCAGCCATGATGGCGGGCGAACAGGCCGAGGCTGCCCAGCTCGGCCGTGCGTCCATGGCCGCGCTGGTCGGGGGCGAACAGGGCGAAGCCGGCCTCGCTCAAGGCATGGCCCAGGTGCTGGTAGCGCCCGGCGTGCTCGGCCATGCCATGGGCCAGCAGCACCACGGCTTTTACCGGTGTGGCCGGCAACCATTGGTGCACATACAGGCTGCAGTGCTCGCTGGCGGGTAGCCAGAAGGCGTCGTGAGGCATGGCGGGTCCTTGTGCGCACAGGTACCCGAACAGTGTATGCACAACCGACCGGATTGCAGGAAGGGCACAAATAAGATTCACAATGTTAATGGCGGCACTTGGCGTATATGCCACCTTGGTCTTACCTGCTAACGTCGGATCAACGCCTTTTCGCTTTCGGGCGGGCAGGTGAAAGGATTACAGGACTCACAGCAGGTCCAGGCAGAGGAACAATAATAAATGCAAGCCGACTTCTGGAATGACAAGCGCCCGGCGGGCGTGCCTTCCACCATCGACATCAATGCCTACACCTCGGTCGTCGAGGTGTTCGAGCGCTCCTGCAAACGCTTCGCCGACCGCCCGGCCTTCAGCAATTTGGGCGTGACCCTGACCTACGCGGACCTGGAACGCCATTCGGCGGCCTTCGCCGCCTGGCTGCAGCAGCACACCGACCTCAAGCCGGGCGACCGCATCGCGGTGCAGATGCCCAATGTGCTGCAATACCCCATCGCTGTGTTCGGTGCCCTGCGCGCTGGCCTGATCGTGGTCAACACCAACCCGCTGTATACCGAGCGCGAGATGCGCCACCAGTTCAAGGACAGCGGCGCGCGTGCGCTGGTGTACCTGAACATGTTCGGCAAGCGCGTGCAGGAGGTGTTGCCCGATACCGGCATCGAGTACCTGATCGAGGCGAGGATGGGCGACCTGCTACCCACCGCCAAGGGCTGGCTGGTCAACACCGTGGTCGACAAGGTCAAGAAGATGGTGCCGGCCTACCAGCTGCCCCAGGCTGTGTCGTTCAAGCAGGTGCTGCGCCAGGGCCGCGAGCTGTCGCACAAGCCGGTGCCGCTCAGCCTGGACGACACTGCCGTGCTGCAATACACCGGTGGCACCACCGGCCTGGCCAAGGGCGCCATGCTCACCCACGGCAACCTGGTGGCCAACATGCTGCAGGTGCTGGCCTGCTTCTCGCAGCACGGGCCGGACGGGCAGAAGCTGATCAAGGACGGCCAGGAGGTGATGATCGCGCCGTTGCCGCTTTACCACATCTATGCGTTTACCGCGAATTGCATGTGCATGATGGTCACCGGCAACCACAACGTGCTGATCACCAACCCGCGTGATATTTCCGGCTTCATCAAGGAGCTGGGCAAATGGCGTTTCTCCGCCTTGCTGGGCCTGAACACGCTGTTCGTCGCACTGATGGACCACCCGGGCTTCCGCCAGCTCGACTTTTCGGCGCTGAAGGTCACCAACTCCGGCGGCACCGCACTGGTCAAGGCCACCGCCGAACGCTGGGAGGCGCTTACCGGTTGCCGCATCGTCGAAGGCTACGGCCTGACCGAAACCTCGCCGGTGGCCAGCACCAACCCCTATGGCCAGCTGGCGCGTCTGGGTACGGTGGGCATCCCGGTGGCGGGCACCGCCTTCAAGGTGATCGACGATGGCGGCAACGAGCTGCCGCTGGGCGAGCGGGGCGAGCTGTGCATCAAGGGCCCGCAGGTGATGAAAGGCTACTGGCAGCAGCCCGAGGCCACGGCCCAGGCCCTGGATGCGGAGGGCTGGTTCAAGACCGGCGACATCGCGGTGATCGACCCGGACGGCTTCACCCGCATTGTCGACCGCAAGAAGGACATGATCATCGTCTCGGGTTTCAACGTGTACCCCAACGAGATCGAGGATGTGGTGATGGGCCATCCCAAGGTCGCCAACTGCGCGGCCATCGGCGTACCGGACGAGCGCTCCGGCGAGGCGGTGAAGCTGTTCGTTGTGCCGCGCGAGGGCGGGCTGAGCGTGGATGAGCTGAAGGCCTACTGCAAGGCCAACTTCACCGGCTACAAGGTGCCCAAGCACATCGTGCTGCGCGAGTCGTTGCCGATGACGCCGGTGGGCAAGATCCTGCGGCGGGAGCTGCGCGACATAGCTTGATACCGGGTTGGCTTCTTCGCGGGTGAACCCGCTCCTACACCGTCCAGTGTAGGAGCGGGTTCACCCGCGAATGCCTTAAAGCCGCTCTAACAGGCTGATCACAGCCCGATCTGCGACATTTTGGATAATTACTCTAAAAATGACCTGTATTGTTCATTGAGTCATTTTTATGACCGTGAGGCCTATTTTGGCCTCTAGGCGACCCCAGGCAAAGCTGTTACTCTCGGCCCGCTTTCAGATGATCCGGTTTGCAACGAGCCGTCATCCCATATCAATAATAAGCGCATCGACGCGTGAATCGAACTTCGCTGTTGCTGAAGGAGTGGGCTTCCATGATCGAAAATTTTTGGAAGGATAAGTACCCAGCCGGGATTACGGCGGAAATCAATCCTGACGAATTCCCCAATATCCAGGCGGTACTCAAGCAATCCTGCCAACGCTTTGCCGACAAACCGGCCTTTAGCAACCTGGGCAAGACTATCACTTATGGCGAGCTGTATGCGCTGTCGGGAGCGTTTGCCGCCTGGTTGCAGCAGCATACCGACCTCAAGCCGGGTGACCGCATTGCCGTGCAGCTGCCTAACGTACTGCAATACCCGGTAGCGGTATTCGGTGCCATGCGTGCCGGGCTGATCGTGGTCAACACCAACCCGCTGTACACCGCACGGGAAATGGAACACCAGTTCAACGACTCCGGCGCCAAGGCCTTGGTGTGCCTGGCCAACATGGCCCACCTGGCCGAGAAGGTAGTGCCCAAGACCCAGGTCAGGCACGTCATCGTCACCGAAGTGGCCGACCTGCTGCCGCCGCTCAAGCGCCTGCTGATCAACAGCGTGATCAAGTACGTGAAGAAGATGGTGCCGGCCTACAACCTGCCGCGTGCCGTACGCTTCAACGACGCTCTGGCGCAGGGCAAGGGCCAGCCGGTGACCGAGGCCAACCCGCAGGCCAACGACGTGGCGGTGCTGCAGTACACCGGTGGCACCACCGGCGTGGCCAAGGGCGCGATGCTTACCCACCGCAACCTTGTGGCCAACATGCTGCAGTGCCGGGCGCTGATGGGCTCCAACCTGCATGAAGGCTGCGAAATCCTCATCACCCCGCTGCCGCTGTACCACATCTACGCCTTTACCTTCCATTGCATGGCAATGATGCTGATCGGCAACCACAACGTGCTGATCAGCAACCCGCGTGACCTGCCAGCCATGGTCAAGGAACTGGGCAAGTGGAAGTTCAGCGGCTTCGTCGGCCTCAACACCCTGTTCGTTGCCTTGTGCAACAACGAGGCGTTCCGTGCCCTGGACTTTTCGGCGCTGAAGATCACCCTTTCTGGCGGCATGGCCCTGCAACTGAGCGTGGCCGAGCGCTGGAAGGCCGTGACCGGCTGCGCCATCTGCGAAGGCTATGGCATGACCGAGACCAGCCCGGTGGCTGCGGTGAACCCGGCTGAGGCCAACCAGGTCGGCACCATCGGTATTCCGGTGCCGTCCACCCTGTGCAAGGTCATCGACGACAACGGCAACGAGCTGCCGCTGGGCGAGGTGGGCGAGTTGTGCGTCAAGGGCCCGCAGGTGATGAAGGGCTACTGGCAGCGTGAGGAGGCCACTGCCGAGATCCTCGACAGCGATGGCTGGCTGAAGACCGGCGACATCGCCGTGATCCAGCCGGATGGTTACATGCGCATCGTCGACCGCAAGAAGGACATGATCCTGGTCTCGGGCTTCAACGTTTACCCCAACGAGCTGGAGGATGTGCTGGCGGCCCTGCCGGGCGTGCTTCAGTGCGCGGCCATCGGCGTGCCGGACGAGAAGTCCGGTGAAGTGATCAAGGTGTTCATCGTGGTCAAGCCGGGCATGACCCTGACCAAGGAACAGGTAATGGAGCACATGCGCGCCAACGTTACCGGCTACAAGGTACCGCGCCAGATCGAGTTCCGCGACGCGCTGCCGACCACCAACGTGGGCAAGATCCTGCGCCGTGAGCTGCGTGATGAAGAGCTGAAGAAGCAGGGCCTGAAGAAGATCGCCTGATCTTCTGAATCTCTGCTGGCTTTACCGACCTCTTCGCGGGTAAACCCGCTCCCACAGGTTCTGTGCAACTCTCAAGGGTTGTGCAATACCTGTGGGAGCGGGTTTACCCGCGAAGAGGCCGGTAAAATCAGCGCAATTTCTCCAGCATCTGGTAATACCACATCCCTGCCGCCAACAGCGGGTTCCCCAGCAGTTCCCCCATTGGCACCCGCACATGCTTGCACTGGGCAAAGGTGTCGAACTTCTCCAGCGTCCCGGTCAACGCCTCGGCCATGATCTCGCCCATGATGTGGCTGGTGGCAATGCCGTGCCCCGAATAACCCTGGCAATACCAAACGTTGTCCGACAGCTTGCCCAGCTGCGGGATGCGGTTGACCACGATGCCCATGGCGCAGCTCCACTGGAACTCGATCGGCACGCCTTTCAACGCCGGGAAGGTGCGCTCGATGCACGGGCGCAGTTCGCCTTCGATATCCCGTGAATCACGGCCGGAATAGTTGGCGCCACCGCCAAACAGCAGACGCTTGTCGGCGGTCAGCCGGTAGTAGTCGAGGACGAAGCGGCAGTCGTACACCGCCAGGTCCTGCGGGTTGATCTGTTCGGCCAGTTCCCCCAGCGGTGCGGTAGTGACGATGCCGCCCATGGCCGGGAAGATCTTGCCCTTGAGCTGGCGCTTTTCCAGTTTGTGGTACACATCGCCGGCCAGCATCACCTGGCGCGCCTCGACCCGCCCGTGGGCAGTGACTACCGCCGGGCGCGGGCCGTGGACGATGTCCAGCACTTCGGAGTTTTCGAAAATCAGCGCCCCCAGGCCATGGGCGGCACGGGCCTCGCCCAGGCACAGGTTGAGCGGGTGCAGGTGCAGGTTGCGCAGGTTTTTCAGCGCGCCCAGGTACAGCGGGCTTTGCAGGTGCTCGGCCACGCCATCGCGGTCCAGCAGTTGCACCTGCTCGCCCATGCCGCGCCGCCGGGCCTCGGCTTCGAATGCGCGCAGCTCGTCCATGTGCGAGGGCTTCATGGCCGCGTGCAGGTGGCCGCGCTTGAGGTCGCAGTCGATGTTGTAGCGTGCCACGCGCTGCTCGATCACCTGGTGCCCGCGCCAGCGCAAGTGCCAGATGAAGTCATCGACCTCGGCACCCAGGCGGTTGCGCATCTGCGTGCGCATGGCTTCGTCGCCCGACAGGCTGCCGGTGACCTGGCCGCCGTTGCGCCCGCTGGCACCCCAGCCGATGCGGTTGGTTTCGACGATGGCCACCTTCAGGCCACGCTCGGCCAGCTCCACCGCCGTGGCCACGCCGGTGAAACCGCCGCCGATGATCGCCACATCCACTTGTACCGTGCCCTTGAGCTGCGGGTACTCGGTGTGGTCGTTGAGGGTGGCGCTGTAGTAGGACGGCGCGCGTTGCGCCGGCCCTTTGTTCAATGCTGCATTCATGGGTGTTCCTTGTTATCCGGGGATCAGGCCTGGTGCAGGTACCAGCGCCAGTCCTGCTCACTGACTTCGGCCATGAACTGGCGGTACTCGGCGCGCTTGACCTTCAGGTATACGCCAAGGAAGTCCTCGCCCAGTGCTTCGCGAGCCCAGCTCGAATGCTGCAGGGCGTCGAGGGCAGTCAGCCAGTCGGTGGGCAGGTGTTCGGTGGCCTGGGCATAGCCATTGCCTTCCACCGGTGCCCCCGGGTCCAGCTGTTGGCGAATGCCCCAGTGGCTGGCGGCAAGGATCGCCGCAGCGGCCAGGTAGGGGTTGGCATCGGCGCCGCAGATGCGGTGCTCCACGTGCCGGCTGTTGGCCGGACCGCCCGGTATGCGCAGGCTCACGGTGCGGTTGTCGACGCCCCAGGTTGGCGCCAGCGGGGCATAGCTGTTGGCCTGGAAGCGGCGGAACGAGTTGGCGTTGGGGCAGAACAGCAGCAGCGAGTCGCGCAGGTGTCGCAGCATGCCTGCCACGGCCTGGCGCAGCAGCGGGGTACCGGCTTTGTCTTCACTGGCGAACAGGTTGTTGCCGGCGCTGTCGGCCAGGCTCAGGTGCATGTGCATGCCGGTGCCGGCCAGTTGCGCGAACGGCTTGGCCATGAAGCAGGCCTGCATGCCATGGGCATGGGCAATGCCTTTGACCAGGCGCTTGTAGCGCACGGCCTGGTCCATCGCCTGCAGAGCGTCGCCGTGCTCGAGGGTGATTTCCACCTGGCCGGGGGCGTATTCCGAAATCGCCGTGCGCGCCGGGATGCCCTGGGCCTTGCAGGCGGCGTAGAGGTCGGCAAGGAACGGCTCGATCTGCTCCAGTTCGCGCAGGCCATACACCTGGGTGGTGCGTGGGCGGCCGCCGTCATTGTCCAGTGCCGGTTGCGGGCGGCCCTGGGCATCAGGTTGCTGGTCCAGCAGGTAGAACTCCAGCTCGCAGGCCATCACCGGATGGTAGCCGTCGGCCTTCAACGCCTCGATGGTACGCAGCAGCACATGGCGCGGGTCGGCGATGCTGGCTGGCAGGCCCTCGTTCGGGTGCATGCTCACCTGCACCGCGGCGGTCGGCACCCGGCGCCAGGGCAGGCGCACCAGGCTGCCTTCAAGCGGGTAGGCGCGGCAGTCGATATCGCCCACGTCCCACACCAGGCCGGAGTTTTCCACGTCGTCGCCGTTCAGGGTCAGGCCGAGAATGGTGCTGGGCAGCGGCCGGCCGGTCTGGTACACGGCCAACAGTTCGTCGCGGTGCAGCAGCTTGCCGCGCGGCACGCCATTGGCGTCGAGGATGAACAGTTCGAACAGTTCGATATCGGGGTTGTCGGCCAGAAAACGGCTGGCCTGCTCTACAGGTGCAAAGTGCATGATGGATTCGCTCACGGGCGCACGGGCCACCGCGCATGCTGGCGGCCCGGCTGAGTCAAACGGCCGGAAGACGGCCGGGTCTGGTCACAACGGCGTGAGCGAGAAATCCGGTGGGCGTGCGTGACGGCAGTGCCACAGGGCCCAGAAGGCGAGGATGATGTGGACCAGCGGATTCTCACCGGCACGGCGCCGGGCCTTCGCTTGCGAAGGGCGGGACGACGGTGGGGCGATGGGCTGGACGGGAGTCATGCCTTTGATACTCACATGCGGCGTAAGGTTGATTAAAGCAGTGAATGGCAACCTTTACATCGCACCTGGCTAAACATTTGTGCCGTTGCACCTGGCCTCTTCGCGGGTAAACCCGCTCCTACAGGATTGCATCAAGGCTGGGTGTTGTGCGGTCCCTGTAGGAGCGGGTTTACCCGCGAAGAGGCCGTCACAGGCAGCAGAGAACCGGCAAATCTGCGACAATCGCCCAACTTTCCGAATGCCGATCATGAAAAAGCAGGCCCACCTGCATCACTAAAAAGCCCCATGACTGACCACGCCATCGACAAACTGCTGCAAAACCTCGACCACGCCATGATCGCCGACCGCCATCGCCTGCGCCGGCAATTGCACGAACTGCGCAAGCGCCCCGACGAGGCGAAGCTGGCGCAGTGGGTGGAAAAGGTTCAGGCGTCCTGCGCCCAGGTCACCGCGCGCCAGCAGAGCGTGCCGACCGTGCGCTACGACGACAGCCTGCCAATCGCTGCCAAGCGTGACGAAATCAAGAAGGCCCTGGCCGAGCACCAGGTGCTGGTTATCGCCGGCGAAACCGGCTCGGGCAAGACCACCCAGTTGCCGAAGATCTGTCTCGAACTGGGCCGTGGCAGCCATGGCCTGATCGCCCACACCCAGCCACGCCGGATCGCCGCCCGCAGCGTTGCCGCGCGGGTCGCCGAAGAACTGGGCACGCCGCTGGGCGGGCTGGTCGGCTACCAGGTGCGTTTCGAAGACCAGAGCGACGCCAACACCCTGGTCAAGCTGATGACCGACGGCATCCTGCTGGCCGAAACCCAACACGACCGTTTCCTCGAGCGCTACGACACGATCATCGTCGACGAGGCCCACGAGCGCAGCCTCAACATCGACTTCCTGCTCGGCTACCTGAAGACCCTGCTGCACCGGCGCCCGGACCTGAAGCTGATCATCACCTCGGCGACCATCGACCTGGAGCGCTTCTCCAAACACTTCGACGGCGCGCCGATCATCGAGGTGTCCGGGCGTACTTTCCCGGTGGAAACCTGGTACCGCCCGCTAACCAGCGAGCAGGACGAGGAGGGCAACCAGATCGAGGACGACCTCACCGTCGACCAGGCCATCCTCGCCACGCTGGACGAGTTGGCGCACCACGAGCGGAGTGAGGGCAAGGGCCCCGGCGATGTGCTGATCTTCCTGCCGGGCGAGCGCGAGATCCGTGATGCCGCCGAGATCTTGCGCAAGGCGCAACTGCGCCACACCGAGATCCTGCCGTTGTACGCGCGCCTGTCGCCGGCCGAGCAGCAGCGCATCTTCCAGCCACACACCGGGCGCCGTGTGGTGCTGGCCACCAACGTTGCGGAAACCTCGCTGACCGTGCCGGGCATCCGCTACGTGATCGATACCGGTACCGCACGCATCAGCCGCTACAGCTACCGCGCCAAGGTGCAGCGCCTGCCCATCGAGGCCGTGTCGCAGGCCAGTGCCAACCAGCGCAAGGGCCGCTGCGGCCGGGTCGAGCCGGGTATCTGCGTGCGCCTGTACAGCGAAGAGGATTTCAACAGCCGGCCGGCGTTCACCGACCCGGAGATCCTGCGCACCAACCTGGCGGCAGTGATCCTGCAGATGCTGCACCTGCGCCTGGGCGCAATCGACGCCTTCCCGTTCATCGAGCCGCCGGATGGCAAGGCCATCAGCGATGGTTTCAACCTGCTGCAGGAGCTGTCGGCGGTCAATCGCGAAAACCAGCTGACGCCGATCGGTCGCCAACTGGCGCGCCTGCCGATCGACCCGCGGCTGGGCCGCATGCTGCTCGAAGGCGCCCGCCTGGGCAGCCTGCAGGAAGTGCTGATCGTCACCAGTGCGCTGTCGGTGCAAGACCCGCGCGAACGCCCGCCGGAGCGCCAGCAGGCCGCCGACCAGGCGCACGCGCAATGGAAGGACGTGGATTCCGACTTCGCCGCGCTGGTCAACCTGTGGCGTGGCTTCGAGGAACAGCGCCAGGCGTTGACCGCCAACCCGCTGCGCAACTGGTGCCGCAAGAACTTCCTGAACTACCTGCGCCTGCGCGAATGGCGCGATGCCCATCGCCAGCTGGCACTGATCTGCCGTGACCTGCAGCTGACAGTGAACAAGGACCCGTCCGACTACCCGAAAATGCACAAGGCCATTCTCAGTGGCCTGCTCAGCCAGATCGGCCAGAAGACCGAAGAGGGCGACTACCAGGGCGCCCGCCAGCGGCGCTTCTGGGTGCACCCGTCGTCGGGCCTGGGGCGCAAGCGCCCACAGTGGGTGATGGCGGCCGAACTGGTCGAAACCACCAAGCTGTACGCCCGCATGGTGGCCAGGATCGAGCCGGACTGGATCGAGCCGCTGGCCGGCCACCTGGTCAAGAAGAACCACTTCGAACCGCATTGGGAGAAGAAGCGCGGGCAGGTCGTGGCCTACGAGCAGATCACTCTGTACGGGCTGATCCTGGTCGGCCGTCGGCCGGTGCATTTCGGCCCGATCGACCCGGTCACCTCGCGCGAGCTGTTCATCCGCGAAGGCCTGGTGGGTGGCGAAATCCAGTCGCGGGCCAAGTGCCTGGCGGCCAATAAGCGCTTGCTGGAAGAGCTCGACGAGCTGGAGGCCAAGGCCCGTCGCCGTGACATCCTGGCCGACGAAGAGACGCTATATGCCTTCTACGAAGCGCGTCTGCCGGCGGAAATCCACCAGACGGCGACCTTCGACAGCTGGTACCGCATGGGCAGCCAGAAGGACGCCAACCTGCTGATCATGCGCGAGGAAGACGTGCTGGCCCGTGAGGCCAGCGAGGTCACCGCCGCGCAGTACCCCGACAGCCTGCAGGTGGGCGAACTGCGCCTGCCGCTGAGTTACCACTTCGAGCCCGGGCACCCCCGCGATGGCGTGACCGTGCGGGTACCGGCGCCGCTGCTGCCGAGCTTGCCGGGTGAGCGCCTGGAATGGCTTGTGCCCGGCCTGCTGGAAGCCAAGTGCGTGGCGCTGGTGCGCAACCTGCCCAAGGCGCTGCGCAAGAACTTTGTGCCGGTGCCGGACTTCGTCAAGGCCTCGCTGGCGCGCATGACCTTCGGCCAGGGCGCATTGCCGCAGGCCCTGGGCCAGGAACTGCTGCGCATGACCGGCGCCCGTGTGCCCGACGAGGCATGGGACGAGTCGGTCAACCTGGTCGAAGGCCACCTGCGCATGAACATCGAAGTGGTCGATGGCCAGGGCAAGTTTCTGGGTGAAGGTCGCGACCTGGCCGAGCTGACCGCGCGCTTTGCAGCAGCCAGCCAGGCAGCGTTGGCCGTGCCGCGTGACGCCAAGAGCGAGCAGCCGGTGCAGGCCAAGGCTTTCAGCGAGGTGAAGCAGACCGCGCAGCAGAAGATCGCCGGCCTGTCGATGACTGTGTACCCGGCACTGGTGGAAGAGGGCGGCACCGTGCGCGAAGGGCGCTTCTCGACCCAGGCCGAGGCCGAATTCCAGCACCGCCGCGCCTTGCAGCGCCTGTTGCTGCAGCAGCTGGCCGAGCCGGCCAAGTACCTGCGCGGCAAGCTGCCGGGGCTGACCGAGCTGGGCCTGCTGTACCGTGAAATGGGCCGGGTCGAGGCGCTGGTCGAGGACATTTTGCTGGCCAGCCTGGACAGCTGCATCCTTGAAGGCGAACAGCCGCTGCCACGCGATGGGGCGGCCCTGGCTGGCCTGGCCGAGCGCAAGCGCGGCAGCTGGGCCGAGCATGCCGAGCGCCTGGCACGGCAGACCCTGGAAGTGCTGAAGCTGTGGCATGGGCTGCAGAAGCGCTTCAAGGGCAAGATCGACCTGAGCCAGGCAGTGGCGCTTAACGATATCAAGCAACAGCTCGGCAACCTGGTGTACTCAGGCTTCGTGCGTGAAACCCCCGGGGCCTGGTTCAAGGAGCTGCCGCGTTACCTCAAGGCGGTGGAACTGCGCCTGGAGAAGCTGGGTTCGCAGGTGCAGAAGGACCGGGTGTGGAGCGGTGAGCTGGCCAACCTGTGGGCGCAGTACAAGGCACGTGCCGACAAGCATGCCCAGGAAGGCAAGCGTGATGAGCAACTGACGGTGTACCGCTGGTGGCTGGAGGAATATCGGGTTTCGCTGTTTGCCCAGCAATTGGGGACCAAGGTGCCGATTTCCGACAAGCGATTGAGCAAGCAATGGAGCCAGGTGGAGGGCTAAACTTCCGCAGTTGTGGCAATATTGATGCAATTTGGGGCCACCTGGCGGCCCCTTCGCGGGTAAACCCGCTCCCACAGGTACAGCAGTGTCCTCGGGAGCGGCGCAACCCCTGTGGGAGCGGGCGTGCCCGCGAACGAGGGCGCAGCCCTCGCCTATAAATTGGTACTAAAGTGCCATTAACCTGTCATGTTTCCAGCCAGCGCCCCGTGGCGATGGCCTTTGACCAGAGGAACGACCGTGCATAACGTCGTGATCAGCGGCACCGGCCTGTACACCCCGGCCCAGAGCATTTCCAACGAAGAACTGGTGGCGTCCTTCAACACCTGGTCGCAGCAGTTCAACGAGGACAACGCCGCCGCCATCGAGCGCGGTGAAGTCGAGGCGGCGCCGCTGTCCGATGCGGCGTTCATCGAAAAGGCCTCGGGCATCAAGAGCCGCTTCGTCATGGACAAGGCCGGCATTCTCGACCCGCAGCGCATGAAACCGCGTCTGCCCGAGCGCTCCAACGACGAACCGTCGGTGCTCTGCGAAATGGCCGTGGCCGCCGCCCGCCAGGCCCTGGAGCGCGCCGGTCGCACGGCGGCCGATGTCGACGGGGTGATCGTCGCCTGCTCCAACCTGCAGCGCCCGTACCCGGCCATCGCCATCGAAGTGCAGCAGGCGCTGGGCATCCAGGGCTTTGCCTTCGACATGAACGTGGCCTGCTCGTCGGCCACTTTCGGCATCCAGACCGCCGCCAACAGCGTGGCCCTGGGCCAGGCGCGCGCGGTGCTGATGGTCAACCCGGAGGTGTGCACCGGCCACCTGAACTTCCGTGACCGCGACAGCCACTTCATCTTTGGTGATGCTGCCACTGCGGTGTTGCTCGAACGTGCCGACAAGGCCACCTCGGCGCACCAGTTCGACATCGTCAGCAGCAAGCTGTGGACCGAGTTTTCCAACAACATCCGTAACAACTTCGGCTTCCTCAACCGCGCGGCGGAAGAGGGCGAGGGCGCGGCGGACAAGTTGTTCATCCAGGAAGGCCGCAAGGTGTTCCGCGAGGTGTGCCCGAAGGTGGCCGAGCTGATCGGTGAGCACCTGCAGGAAAACGGGCTGCAACCCAGCGATGTGAAACGCTTCTGGCTGCACCAGGCCAACCTCAGCATGAACCACCTGATCGTCAAGAAGCTGCTGGGGCGTGAAGTGGCCGAAGAAGATGCACCGGTGATTCTCGACCGTTATGCCAACACCAGTTCGGCGGGGTCGGTGATTGCCTTCCACCTTTACCAGGACGACCTGGCCAAGGGCTCGCTGGGCGTGTTGAGCTCGTTTGGTGCGGGGTATTCGATAGGTAGCGTGGTTCTGCGCAAGCGCTGATTGAGCGCAAGCCAGTATCGGCCTCTTCGCGGGTGAACCCGCTCCCACAGGTACTCCACAGGCCCTGAGATCTGTGGGGGCCCTGTGGGGTTTACCCGCGAAGAGGCCGGTGCATTTTTCACAGGCAAAAAAAGCGGGAAATGCCGGATGGGGTCGGCATTTCCCGCTTCAGGTGAAGCAGTGCAGGGTTTTGCTTAGAACTTGGCTTCCAAGTCTACCTGCAGGGTATCTACATCGGCATCGCTGTTGGGCAACTGCGACAGGTCGGTCTTGGCCATCAGGTAGGCAGCGCCCAGGGAGAAGTTCTTGTCGATTTCATATCCGACCTTGAACTTGTGCCCGCGCGAACCGGTAAAGCCGTTGCCGAAGTCAGAGTCGGTGAACAGGCTGACCACGGCGTTACGCTGCACGTCGCGGTAGTTGTAGTCCAGGCTCCAGGCGCCGACCTTGGTTTTCAGGCCTGCCAACCAGGCCTGGTCTTCGCCATCGGTGCTCTCGGTGTTTTTCACATACTGACCGTAAGCAGAGAGCGGGATGGCAAAGCCGGTGAAGTCCAGCTGGCCGAAGCCTTCCACGAGGTTGAACTCGTTGGTGGTGTTGCCGAACGACTGCAGGATGGTGGCTTCCTTGTCGTTGTCGTAGCCATAGATACTGGCACCTACGGTCAGCTTGAGCACGTCTGCCGGGGCGAATTTGGCGCCCAACTGGCCGTGATAGACCTGTGCGTCATGCTTGTATTGCACGCCGTCGCCATCGACGTTGTCCTTGAGGGTGTACTGACCGGCGCTGGCGAACACTTCGGCCCCGCCCAGGTCGGTCTTGTAGGTGGCTGCCACGCCTTCCGGGTTGATGTCGCTGTCCCAGATGATGTCGCCCATGCTCACCCATGGCTGCGCCATCTTGCCGCCAATCAGGTGCAGGTTGGGAACTGCAGTCGGGTGCCAGTCGAGGTAGGCCTGGTCGACCCACAGCGACTTCTTGTCGAAGTAGTTGTCGAAGCTCTGGTTGGTCGAACGGCGGTCGGCACTGCTGCCGGTGGCGATACGGATGCCCGCGTCGACCTGCGGGTTGATTTCGCTGTAGAAGCCGACACGGGCACGCACGCGCTGGCGGTCCTGGTTGCCGCTGCTGCTGTTCGGGTCGTCGACGTTGACGTCTTCGTAACGCAGGCGCAAATCACCCTTGACCTGGGTCTTGGCGGCCCATGCCACTTTCTGTTCAAAGGAGCTCATCCGTTCGGACTGAGCTTTCTGAGCGGCCTTTTCCTTGGTTTCTTGAGCCAGGTCCGCCTGCAGTTCGTTGTACTGCGCCTGGTTGATCGAGCCATTGGCGCGGAGCATTTCGAGCAGCTTGGCGTCGACAGCTGCACTGGCCGGAGTACTCAGAGCCAGCATCATGCCGGTGAGGCTCACTCCGGTAAGTGTAGAAACAAGACGCATAAGGTTCTCCCTGTTGAATAAGATGGGGAGGCTCAAGCGCCCGCCCCTGTGTTGGCATGTCTTCGGAAAGGGCCTGAATAGACAGGTTCTGGGGTTCCGGAAAACAGGCGCAAGTATTGCGGGGGCGAATGACAGATTAATGTCGAATTGGTGGCACTGCGGTTAAGTAATTGAGAATAAAAGGATCTGTCCCGGCTATCGTGATTTGAGTGGTGGGCCTTCCTTGGGGATACTGGGTACCTTGAAACAGCGAGCCGAAACCGTGACCAGCCTGTACAGCCTTGCTCATTTGCGTGATCTTCCGGCGGCCACCTGGGATGCCCTGGTGCCCGCTGGCCAACCGTTTCTACGCCATGCGTTTCTAAGCGCCATGGAGGACAGCGGCAGCGTCGCGCGCAACACCGGCTGGGCCGCCGAACACCTGGTGCTGGAACGTGACGGGCGGGTACGGGCGCTGCTGCCGGCGTACCGCAAATGGCACTCGTTTGGCGAGTACGTGTTCGACCATGGCTGGGCCGATGCCTGTGAGCGGGCCGGCATTGCCTACTACCCCAAGCTGCTCGGTGCCGTGCCGTTCAGCCCGGTCAGCGGCCCACGCCTGCTCGCCGCCGACCCAGCCGATGGCCTGCTGGTGCTGCAGGCGTTGCCGGAGTACCTGGCCAAGGGCGGGCTGTCTGGCGCGCACATCAATTTCACCGAGCCGGCGCTGGACGAACAGCTGGCCGGCCAGCCGGGCTGGATGGAGCGCCTGGGCTGCCAGTTTCATTGGCGCAACCACGGCTACCGTGACTTCCAGGATTTTCTCGACAGTCTGAGTTCGCGCAAGCGCAAGCAGATGCGCAAGGAGCGTGAACAGGTGGCCGGGCACGGTATTGAATTCCGCTGGTACCGTGGGGCTGAACTGGATGAGGCGCAGTGGGATTTCGTCTACCGCTGCTACGCCAATACCTACGCGGTGCGCCGCCGTGCGCCTTACCTGACACGCGAGTTCTTCAGCCTGCTTGCCGAGCGCATGCCCGAAGCGTTGCGCGTGGTGATGGCGCGGCAGGGTGGCCGTGATGTGGCCATGGCCCTGAGCCTGGTGGGGGGCGACAGCCTGTTTGGCCGTTATTGGGGGTGCCTGGACGAATTCGACCGGCTGCATTTCGAAACCTGTTTCTACCAGGGCATGGACTTTGCCATTGCCGAAGGGCTGCAGCGTTTCGATGCCGGGGCACAGGGGGAGCACAAGCTGATTCGCGGCTTCGAGCCGGTGCTGACGCGGTCGTGGCACTACCTGCTGCACCCGGGGCTGCGGCGGGCGGTAGAGGATTTTCTGGCGCAGGAGCGGGAAGGGGTGCGGGCGTATGCCGAGGAGGCCAGGGGAATGTTGCCCTATCGCCGGGACTGATCCATTCATATTGCCTGTGCCGGCCCTTTCGCGGGTGAACCCGCTCCCACAGGTACTGCACAGACCGTGAAATTTGTGCGGTCCCTGTGGGAGCGGGTTCACCCGCGAAGAGGCCAGTACAGGAATCAGTCGACCCCGACAAACCCCCCGGTCTGGTGATGCCACAACCGGGCATACAAGCCTTGCTGCTCCAGCAGTTCACTGTGGCTGCCACTCTCGACAATCCGCCCCTTGTCCAGCACTACCAGCCGGTCCATCCGGGCGATGGTGGAAAGCCGGTGGGCAATGGCGATCACCGTCTTGCCCTGCATCAGCGTCTCCAGGCTTTCCTGGATTGCTGCCTCTACCTCCGAGTCCAGCGCCGAAGTGGCCTCGTCCATGATCAGGATCGGTGCATTCTTCAGCAGCACCCGGGCAATGGCGATGCGCTGGCGCTGGCCACCCGACAGCTTGACCCCGCGCTCGCCCACATGGGCATCGAAACCGGTGCGCCCCTGAGCGTCCGACAGCTGCGGGATGAACTCGTCGGCGCGGGCCCGGCGCACCGCTTCATGAAGCGCGGCCTCGCTGGCATCGGGGCGGCCATACAGCAGGTTGTCACGGATCGAGCGGTGCAGCAGCGAGGTGTCCTGGGTGATCATGCCGATCTGCGCGCGCAGGCTGGCCTGGCTTACCTCGGCAATGTCCTGGCCGTCGATGAGAATGCGCCCGCCCTGCACGTCATACAGCCGCAGCAGCAGGTTGACCAGGGTCGACTTGCCTGCCCCCGAGGGGCCGATCAGGCCGATCTTCTCGCCCGGGCGTATGTCCAGGCTGAGCCCTTCGATCACGTTGGCGGCCTTGCCGTAATGGAAGTCCACATCATCGAAACGCACCGCACCGCGGCTGACCTTGAGCGCCGGTGCGTTGGGCCGGTCGGTGACGGTGACCGGCTGGGCGATGGTCTGCAGGCCGTCCTGGACCATGCCGATGTTCTCGAAGATGCCGTTGACCACCCACATGATCCAGCCCGACATGTTGACGATGCGGATCACCAGGCCGGTGGCCAGGGCGATGGCGCCGACGGTGATCAGCGACTGGCTCCACAGCCACAGCGCCAGGCCTGTGGTGGCGACCACCAGCAAGCCATTGAGGGTGGTGATGACCACGTCCATGCTGGTGACCACGCGTGCGGCCAGCTGGGTTTTCTCTGTCTGTTCGCGGATCGCTTCGCGCGCGTACTGCTGTTCGAAGTCGGTGTGGGCGAACAGCTTGAGGGTGGCGATGTTGGTGTAGCCGTCGACTATGCGGCCCATCAGCTTGGAGCGGGCGTCGGAGGAAATCACCGAACGCTCCTTCACCCGGGGGACGAAGTAGAACAGCGCGGCGATGTAGCCTGCGATCCATAGCAGCAGCGGCAGCATCAGGCGCCAGTCGGCCTCGGCGAACAGCACCAGCGAGGTAATGGCGTAGATCAGCACGTGCCATAGCGCATCCACCGCCTGCACCGCAGAGTCTCGCAGTGAGTTGCCGGTCTGCATGATGCGCTGGGCGATGCGCCCGGCGAAGTCGCTCTGGAAGAAGTTCAGGCTCTGCTTGAGTACATAGGTGTGGTTTTGCCAGCGGATCAGGCTGGTCATGCCGGGGTTGATGGTCTGGTGCACCAGCAGGTCGTGCAGGCCGAAGAATATCGGGCGCAACAGCAGGATCACCACCAGCATCCAGATCAGTTCGCCGCTGTGTTCGCTGAAGAAACTGGCATTGGGCGTGCCCTGTGCCAGGTCGATGATGCGGCTGAGGTAGCTGAACATCGCCACCTCGATCAGCGAGGCGAACAGGCCCACCACCAGCAGGGCGAGAAAGCTCGGCCACACCTGGCGCAGGTAGTACAGGTAGAACGGCCACACCTGGCCAGGTGGCGACTCGCTGGGCGCGTCGCGGAAGATGTCGATCAGTTGCTCGAAACGGCGGTACAGCATGGGTGACAAGACTCCTGTGCTACCCGACCCCGGAAGGTTTTCACGTCCCTGTGAAACCTGCGGTCAGTCGATGCGTTTGGCGGACTTGATGTAGACCGGATCGGCTGGCACATCGCGCATGCCTTTCTTGACGGTGGTCGGTGAATTGACGATCTGGTCTACCACCTCCATGCCCTTGGTCACTTTGCCGAATACGGCGTAACCGGCGTCGCGGCCCGGATTGAGAAAATCGTTGTCGGCGACGTTGATGAAGAACTGGCTGGTGGCCGAGTTCGGGTTGGATGTGCGCGCCATCGACAGCGTGCCACGGGTGTTCTGCAGGCCGTTGCCGGCCTCGTTCTTGATCGGGTCCTGGGTTTCTTTCTGCACCATCTGCTCGGTGAAACCGCCACCCTGGACCATGAAGCCCGGGATCACGCGGTGGAAGATGGTGTTGTTGTAAAAGCCGCTGTCGACGTACTGCAGGAAGTTCTTGGTACTGATCGGTGCCTTCTCGGCGTTGAGCTCGATCTCGACCTGGCCGAAGCTGGTGTCCAGCAGTACGTGCGGGGTCTTGTCGGAGGCCATGACGCTGGTGGCGAAGGCGACCGAGCAGGCGGTGAGCAGGAGTTTTTTCAGCATGGGCTCAAAGATCCTTGAGAGGTGGAAGCGGCTGCAAGGAACTGCAGCAGGGTCTGGTTGAAGACCTCGGGTTGGTCGAGGGGTGTAGCGTGCCGGGAATCGTCGATGACCACCAGCCTGGCGTGAGGCATCAGGGCAACGTAGCGTTCTTTCAGTTGTATCGGGGTGTAATCCTGGTCGGCTGCGATCACCAGGGTAGGACAGTGAACCTGGCCGATGCGTTCCTGCACACCCCAGTCGACGATGGCGTCGAAACTCTTGAGGTAGGCGCGCTTGTCGTTGCGTGCCCAGCGCTGGGCCATCTTGTGCCGCAGTTCGGCCTGCTGCGGTTTGGGGAACAGCCGCTCGGCCAGGCCCTTGCCGACGGTTTCGACACTGAGCAGGCGCGCCAGGCCCCAGCGCTTGAGCCACCACACCCAGTCACTGCGGGTGCGACGCTTGACCTCGGGGGCGCTGTTGACGATGCACAGGCTGCGCAGCCACTGCGGGTGGTCGACAGCGAACTGGAAGGCGACCATGCCACCCATGGACAGGCCGACGATGTGCACGGGGCCGGTGTGCAGGTGTTCGAGCAGGGCCAGCAGGTCGGCACTGAAGGTGGCGATCTGGTAACCGTCGCGTGGCTTGTCGGAGCGGCCGTGGCCGCGGATGTCCATGAGGATTACCCGGTAATGGCGGCTGAGCACCGGCACCTGCAGCTCCCAGTCCTGGCAGCTGGAGCCCAGGCCATGCAGCAATACCAGGGGTTCGCCCTGGCCGTATTCCTCGTAATGCAGTGTGCATCCTTCGTGTTCGAAATAGGCCATGGGCGCGGTCCTCTCAGGCTTGCGGGGGGGCTGCGAAGGGCACGTCCAATGGCGCGGTGTCGAAATTGCGCAGCAGGTCGATGAGAATCTGCGTAGCCGGGCCCAAGGTCTTCTCTTTGCTCGAATAAAGGTAGAACAGTGGGTGGCGGCTGCCACCCTGATCCAGCGGCAACGGCTTGAGCACGCCTTCGCGTAGCTCGCGCTCGATCATGTGGCGGGGCAGCCAGGCAAAGCCCAGGCCACTGCTGACAAAGGTAGCGGCGGTGCCCAGGCTGCCGACGGTCCAGCGTTGCTCGGCACCCAGCCAGCCGACATCGCGCGGCTGGGCGCGGCCCGAGTCGCGGATTACCACCTGCAACTGGCTCTCCAGGTCCTGGAAGGTCAGTTCGCGGCCCAGGCGGTGCAGGCTGTGTTCGGGGTGGGCGACGGCGACGAACTCCACCGCGCTCAGTTCGGCGCCCAGGTAGCCGCCGATGCTGTAGCTGCTGATGGCCAGGTCGGCGATGCCTTCGTGCATCACTTCCTCGACGCCAGACAGCACTTCTTCACGCAGGCGCACCCGGCAGCCACGGCTCTGCGGCATGAACGCGGCCAGGGCGCGGACCAGGCGGGCACTGGGGTAGGCGGCATCCACCACCAGGCGTACCTCGGCCTCCCAGCCCTGTTCCATGTGGTGGGCAAGGTCTTCGAGCTGGCTGGCCTGCTTGACCAGGTGGCGCGAACGGCGCAGCAGCACACTGCCGGCCTCGGTGAGCACCGCCTTGCGGCCGTCGATGCGCAGCAGCGGCACGCCCAGTTGCTCCTGCATGCGGGCCACGGTGTAGCTGACCGATGACTGCGAGCGGTGCAGTGCCTCGGCGGCCTGGGCAAACCCACCGTGATCGACCACTGCCTGCAGGGTTCGCCACTGGTCAAGGGTTACGCGCGGCGCTTTCATCTTTCGCTCCTGTTGTCCTAAGCTGCGCTCTTTCAAGGAGAGCGGCCAATGAAGAAATGTTGTGCGGCAATACTGATGTGCCTGCCCCTCGGGGCCATGGCTTATCCCATCGACGTTGAGAAGGAACTGACCGGGGTAAAGCTCGACTACACCGCCTATGACACGGCCTATGACATTGGCGCCATCACCCTCAACAACTATGGGCAGGTACCGGCCGCGTGCAAGGTGACCTTCCGCAATGGCCCCGAGGCACCAAGGGTGCGCCGGGTGAACGTACCGGCCGGTAAAAGCGTCGATGTCACTGCCAAGTTCAACCGGCAGATCATCAAACTACGGATCGCCTTGAACTGCAGTGCAGAATAAACTGATAAATCGATAGATTGAACCCATTTTTTACGCTTTTTTATCGATAGGTCAACCCGTAATCTCACCTCCATCGAATCGCAACCCTTTTTGCCGATGGAGGCACCCCAATGTCCCGCGTACTGATCATCGAAAGCAGCGCCCGCCAGCAGGATTCCGTTTCCCGTCAGCTGACCCGTGATTTCATCCAGCAGTGGCAGGCCGCCCACCCGGCCGATCAGATCAGTGTGCGCGACCTGGCCGTGAACCCGGTGCCGCACCTGGACGCCAACCTGCTGGGTGGCTGGATGAAGCCCGAAGAACAGCGCAGTGCGGCGGAACTGGACGCCTTGGCCCGCTCCAACGAACTGACCGATGAACTGCTCGCCGCCGACGTGCTGGTGATGGCTGCGCCGATGTACAACTTCACCATCCCCAGCACCCTGAAGGCCTGGCTGGACCATGTGCTGCGTGCCGGCATCACCTTCAAGTACACCCCCACCGGCCCGCAGGGTTTGCTGACCGGCAAGCGCGCCATCGTCCTGACTGCCCGTGGCGGCATCCACGCCGGCGCCACCAGCGACCACCAAGAACCGTACCTGCGCCAGGTAATGGCCTTCATCGGCATTCACGATGTCGACTTCATCCATGCCGAAGGCCTGAACATGAGCGCTGACTTCCACGAGAAGGGCGTCAACCAGGCCAAGGCCAAGCTGGCGGCGGTGGCCTGAGGCTTAGCGAATTCCCAACCCTGACACCTGTTGTTGCTCCTTTGGGTGTACCTGCCCGGCCTGCATGGCCGGGCTTTTTTTTTATGCCTGGAATTTCATGGGTGCCTGTGCCGGCCTCTTCGCGGGTAAACCCGCTCCCACAGGGATATCACGGCACCTGAGGCCTGTGGTGTCCCTGTGGGAGCGGGTTTACCCGCGAAGAGGCCGGCACAGCCCTTACATTCCTCATGGTTGAACTCATTTGCCGCAACCCGCTAAGGTCGCGGCCTTGATCCACGAGAGGCAACCATGGGCTACCTGATAATCGTCGCGCTGATCCAGGCGTTTTCCTTCAGCCTGATCGGCGAGTACCTGGCCGGGCACGTCGACAGCTACTTTGCCGTGCTCGCGCGCGTGGTGCTGGCTGGCCTGGTGTTCCTGCCGCTGACCCGCTGGCGCCAGGTCGAGCCGCGCTTCATGCGCTCTATGCTGCTGATCGGCGCGTTGCAGTACGGCATCACCTACGTCTGCCTGTACCTGAGCTTTCGCGTGCTCACCGTGCCGGAGGTGCTGCTGTTCACCATTCTCACGCCGTTGCACGTGACGCTGATCGAAGACGCCATGAACCGGCGCTTCAACCCGTGGGCGCTGCTGGCAGCGCTGGTGGCGGTGGCCGGCGCGGCGGTGATCCGCTTCGACACCATCAGCGGCGAGTTCTTCATCGGCTTCCTGCTGCTGCAACTGGCCAACTTCACCTACGCCGCCGGCCAGGTGCTGTACCGCCATCTGGTTGCACGCCACCCCAGCGACCTGCCGCACTACAAGCGCTTCGGCTATTTCTACCTGGGGGCTTTGCTCGTGGTGTTGCCGGCCTTCCTGCTGTTCGGCAACGCCCAGCACCTGCCGACCACCGATGTGCAGTGGCTGGTGCTGCTGTTCCTGGGCCTGTGCCCGACGGCGCTGGGGCTGTACTGGTGGAACAAGGGCGCCTGCATGGTTTCGGGCGGGACGCTGGCGGTGATGAACAACCTGCATGTGCCGGTAGGGTTGCTGCTCAATCTACTGATCTGGAACCAGGACGAGCCATTGGGCAGGCTGTTCATCGGCGGGGCAGTGATCCTGGCGTCGGTGTGGATGAGCCGCCTGGGTACCCTGACGTTATCAAGCAAGCCATGGCGCAGTCAGCTATGACGCGTTCGTTACTGAACCCAAATTCCGCCGGTCCCTACCCGATAATCCGGAAAACAAAATCGGGAGACCGGCGTGAAGCTAGAAACGCGAAGTATCGAATTTGTCCCACACGCAGAGCGTTATGGCACGCCTAAACGATTGTTCACCATCTGGTTCAGCTCCAATTTCCAGATAACCGCGCTGATGGTCGGCACCCTGGGCATTGCATCGGGGCTAAGCCTTGGCTGGACCTTGTTGGGCCTGTTGGTCGGTAACCTCATCGGCACCGTGTTCATGGCCGCGCATTCTGCCCAAGGGCCTCACCTGGGCGTGCCACAGATGATCCAGAGCCGGGCCCAGTTCGGTGTCCATGGTGCCGCGCTCCCTCTGCTGGTGATGGTCACGGCCGCAGTCCTGTTCCTCGCCGCCAGCGGCGTGCTGATGCGCAGTGCCTTGCAGGCGCTGGTGCCCATGAGCGATGACCAGGCGATCGTGGTGGTCGGCTTGCTGACCTTTGTTATCGGCTTTGTCGGCTACGAGCTGATCCACCGCCTGGGCGCGTGGATGAGCCTGTTGTCCACGCTGGTTTTTGCGGGCGCCCTGGTGCTGATCCTGCTGCACCCCGGCGACATGGCAACCACGACGGCAGTGAGTACCGGCTTCTCGTTCACCGCCTTCAACCTGATCGTGGCCCAGTCGGCCTCCTGGACGCTGGGGTATGGCCCCTATGTAGCCGATTACTCGCGCTACCTGCCGGCCAACGTCAACCCACGCGCCACGTTCTGGGCCACCTACTGCGGTTGTGCGCTGGGCTCCTTCGCCATGATGGCACTCGGCGCGCTGGTGGCAGTGGCATTGCCGTCGGCACTGGGGCATGACCCGGCCACAGCCATTGCCGCGTTGTTCGGCCCGTGGGCGCCGTTGGCGCTGGCAGTGATAGCGCTGGGGGTGATCCAGTACAACGTGCTGTGCCTGTACAGCGCCTACATGTCGTCGGTCACGATCTTTGGTGCCTTCAAGGCCATCCGGCGTGTGACCGCGACGGCCAAGGCCGTGGTAATGGCTGGCCTGACCGCAGCGGCAACGCTGATCGCCATCGCCACCCAATACAATTTCGATACGTTCTTTGCCGACATCCTGATCGGCCAGCTGTACCTGTTGATCCCATGGAGCGCCATCAACCTGGTGGATTACTACTGGGTATGCAGGGGCCGCTATGATGTGGGGGCGCTGTATGACTCCAAGGGGCGTTATGGATGCTTCAATCGTCGAAGCCTGGCGGTGTACGCCGTGTCGATCATCGGTACCATCCCGTTCATGAAGCTGTCGTTCTACACGGGGTTCGTGGCTGAGTGGCTGGGGGCGGATATCAGTTGGGCGATGGGGTTGATCCTGGCCGGTGCGCTGTACTGCATGGTCCATGGGCGCGGGAGCAACCGGCTTTCGACAACCATGAATGCGCACACCTGACTCGGCCCTGGCACGAAAAGGGCTGCTTAAACACCACCCTCGTAATGCCTGTCAGTCAAACAATTTGGGGCCGCTTTGCGGCCCATCGCCGGCAAGCCAGCTCTCATCGAACTGCACATAACTCATTGAATTAGCAGGGGCCCTGTGGGAGCGGCTTTAGCCGCGAACACCGGCGCAGCCGGTGCCATGCACCGCGTTGGATTCTTCGCGGCTAAAGCCGCTCCCACAGGTACAACGAAGATCTCACGATCTGCGTGACCTCTGTGGGAGCTGGCTTGCAGGCGATGGGCTGCGAAGCAGCCCCGGCAATATCAAGCCTCGCTCATGTCTTCCAGCCGACGCGGCACAGGCTCTTGCGATACACGCCCGCTCAACCCCGCCCGCATGTCGTTGCCACTCGGCTGCTGATACAGGCTCAAGCCAAACTCCGGCAACACCGCCAGCAGGTAGTCGAAGATATCCCCCTGAATCCGCTCGTAATCCGCCCACACCGTGGTGGTGGTAAAGCAGTAGATCTCCAGCGGCACGCCCTCGGCGGTGGTCTGCATCTGCCGCACTATGCAGGTCATGTTCGGGTGCACGTTGGGATGATTCTTCAGATAGGCCAGGGCAAACGCTCGGAAGGTGCCGATGTTGGTGAGCTTGCGGCGATTGGCCGACAGCTCGGCCACCGGCCCCATGGCCTCGTTCCAGCGCTGCAGCTCCTGGCGCTTGCCGGCCAGGTAGTCGGCCAGCAAGTGCACCTGGCTCAGCCGCTGTTCTTCCTCGCGAGTCAGGAACCGCACGCCGGCCGCGTCGATGAACAGGCTGCGCTTGATGCGTCGGCCACCGGACTGCTGCATGCCGCGGTAGTTGCGGAACGACTCGCTCATCAGGCGCCAGGTGGGGATGGAGACAATGGTCTTGTCGAAGTTTTGCACTTTCACGGTGTGCAGGGTGATGTCCACCACATCGCCATCGGCGCCCACCTGGGGCATTTCGATCCAGTCGCCCACGTGCAGCATGTCGTTGCTGGTCAGCTGCACACTGGCGACGAACGACAGCAGGGTGTCCTTGTACACCAACAGCAGCACCGCCGACATGGCACCCAGACCCGACAGCAGCAACAGTGGCGAGCGGTCGATCAGGGTGGCGACGATGACGATGGAGGCGAAGATCCACAGCATCATCTTGGCCAGTTGCACATAACCCTTGATCGAGCGGGTGCGGGCGTGTTCGGTGCGGGCGTAGATGTCGAGCAGGGCATCCAGCAGGCACGACAACGCCATGGTCATGAACAGCAGGGTAAAGGCCAGGGCGACATTGCCGAGGAAGTGCTGGGCGGTGTCGGACAGCTCGGGCACCAGTTTCAGGCCGAACTGCAGCACCAGTGACGGCGTGGTCTGTGCCAGGCGGTGGAAAACCTTGTTGTTGCGCAGGTCGTCCAGCCACTTCAGCGCTGGCTGGCGGGCGAGCAGGCGGGCGCCGTGCAACACCAGGAAGCGTGCCAGGCGGCCGATGACCAGGGAAACCAGCAGCAGCACCGCCAGGCCGATGGCCGCGTGCAGCATCGGATGTTGGTCAAGGGTGCCCCACAGGTCGAGGGAGTCACGCCAGATTCGTTGGATATCCATGGGCTTGCGTACAGTCTTTGTTGCCAAACGAAGCGCCATTAGAGCGCGGATGGCGACAAAGTTGCCAAAAGAAATTCGGCTAAGGCGGCAGAAAACGTTACCCTATGCAACTGAATTTTCCGCACTTGCCTGAGGTTACCTCCGTGTTCTCCCAATTCGCCCTGCATGAACGCCTGCTTAAAGCCGTGGCCGAGCTTAACTTTGTCGAGCCAACCCCGGTGCAGGCCGCGGCCATCCCCCTGGCCCTGCAAGGGCGTGACCTGCGCGTGACCGCGCAGACCGGCAGCGGCAAGACCGCGGCCTTCGTGCTGCCGCTGCTCAACCGCCTGGTCGACCTGCGCGAACGCCGCGTCGAGATCCGCGCGCTGATCCTGCTGCCGACCCGTGAGCTGGCCCAGCAGACCCTCAAGCAGGTACAGCTGTTCTCGCAGTTCACCTACATCAAGTCGGGCCTGGTTACCGGCGGTGAAGACTTCAAGGAACAGGCCGCCATGCTGCGCAAGGTGCCGGACGTGCTGATCGGCACCCCGGGCCGCCTGCTCGAGCAGCTCAATGCCGGCAACCTCGACCTGTCCCACGTGCAGGTGCTGATCCTCGACGAAGCCGACCGCATGCTCGACATGGGCTTTGCCGAGGACATGGAGCGCCTGTGCAAGGAGTGCGAGAACCGCCAGCAGACCCTGCTGTTCTCCGCCACCACCGGTGGTGCGGCCCTGCGCGACATCATCGGCAAGGTGCTGAAAGACCCAGAGCACCTGATGCTCAACAGCGTCTCGCAGTTGGCCGAAGGCACCCGCCAGCAGATCATCACCGCCGACCACGACCAGCACAAAGAGCAGATCGTGCAGTGGCTGCTGGCCAACGAAACCTTCGACAAGGCGATCATCTTCACCAACACCCGCGCGCTGGCCGACCGCATCTACGGCCACCTGGTGGCCAAGGACGTGAAGGCCTTCGTGCTGCACGGCGAGAAGGACCAGAAGGACCGCAAGCTGGCCCTGGACCGCTTCAAGCAGGGCAGCTCCAAGGTGCTGGTGGCTACCGACGTTGCGGCCCGTGGCCTGGACATCGACGGCCTGGACCTGGTGATCAACTTCGACATGCCGCGCAGCGGTGACGAGTACGTGCACCGCGTGGGCCGTACCGGCCGTGCCGGTGGCGAAGGCCTGGCGATCTCGCTGATCACCCACAACGACTGGAACCTGATGTCGAGCATCGAGCGCTACCTCAAGCAGCAGTTCGAGCGCCGGGTGATCAAGGAAGTGAAGGGCACCTACAACGGGCCTAAGAAGGTCAAGGCCTCGGGCAAGGCGGCTGGCAGCAAGAAGAAAAAGGTCGAGAAGAAGACCGGTGACAAGAAGGCGGCCGCCAAGCGCAAGCCAACCGCCAAGCCGAAGGCCAATGCACCGCTGGCCAGCGCTGACGGCCTGGCGCCGCTGAAGAAGCGCAGGCCTGCGGCTGAGTAACGCTCGGTAACGGTGTTAGCTTCTTCGCGGGTGAACCCGCTCCCACAGCGACCCCACAGGCTTCCAGGCCTGTGCGATCCCTGTGGGAGCGGGTTTACCCGCGAAGAGGCCAGCACAGGCGACCACTATTCAGCCTTTTTCTCCGCCTCTTTCAACTCCTTGATCCGCTTGTCGATCAGCTGACACTTGTCGGGCAAATCCTTGCTCGCCGTCCCCAGCTCCATCCCTTGAAGTTCGTCATTGATCTCCTTGGCCTTCTGCGGGTTCTGCTCGGTCAACTGGGTGACCAACCCGGCCAGCTCTTCGCGTTTCTGCGTTGCTTCTTCCGGTGTGCAGGCCCAGGCGGGCAGGGCGCAGGACAGGGCAGTGGCACAGGCAATGGGCAGCAGCAGTTTCATCCTTCCTACCTCCGGCGGTGGTGATGCCCGGTGGAGGCATGTGCCTGGCCGTTAGTTCAGCGCCTTCGACCGGTGGCACTTCATGGTCAGCCTGTCCCCAGCTGGGCATCTGACCTAGCCTTGTGAGCCATTTGGCCAGGCCACTTCCCTCCAGGTTGTAATCCCTTTCCCAAAACCTCCTGAAGCTATTGAAGAGTGTGCGATCGCTCCCTAGCTTTGGCCTGGATCAGGAGGTGTCGTATGTACAGGTGTAAATACGGACCAAATGGGAGGCCAGACATTATGACCAAAGCATCGAAAACTGACTGGAGTCGCCTGGCTCGACAGGACGACCAGGCTATTGATACCTCGGATATTCCTGAGCTGGATGAAAATTTCTTCCGCGAGGCTGAGCTGCGTGTTCCAGCCAAGCAGACGGTGACCATTCGCCTCGATTCCGATGTCCTCGCCTGGTTCAAAGAGCAGGGTAGCGGCTACCAGACCCGGATCAACCAGTTGCTGCGCCAGTACATGCAAGCGCAAAAACGCCAGCGCTGAGATATTTCGGAACGCCGGGCAACCTCGGCAGGTCCCAACCTGTGTACCCCTTCCGTCCACAGCAGGAGCCCGTAGCCATGAGCATCGCCTACGACTGGGACCTGATCGAGCGTTTGCTGCACGAGGTGCAGAACGGCGCCGGTCACAGCTTCACGCCACGCCCCTATGCCGAGCAGCACGCTGCGGCACTGGCTGCCAAGGGGGAGCCGGTGGGCGACCTGGACCACCTGAAAACCCGTGCCTGCGAGTACGAGAGGCTGTTGTTCGAGCGTGGTTTCATCGAAACCCGACCCGAAGAAGATGGTGGTAATGGCGAGAATTTCGTGCTGACCGAACGAGGCTCGCGGTTGATGAGCCTGATCGACAGCAGCATCCCCGGCTTCGAGCACCCGCGCCAGGTGCTGGACGAGCAGGAGGATGCGCTGGATGAAACCACCTTCGAGCAGGTGTCGGCGAAGGCACAGATCGCCTGAGGTCGTTTTGAGGCTGGCAAGGGTGGCCATGGAAACCCGATAATCGGTAGTTCCTGAATAACTGCCGAGCCCTCGCCCATGCCAATGACCATCGCAGAGGCCCGCTCATGAGCGCGGCCCGCAAGAACCCTGACGCCTTTGCCTTCCAGGTGATGCTGGGGCTGTGCCTGATCTGGGGCTGCCAGCAGGTCCTGATCAAGACTGCTGCCATCGATATCGCGCCGGTGATGCAGGCGGCCCTGCGCAACGGCATCGCCGCCGTGCTGGTGGGCCTGATGCTGTGCTGGCGCGGGGGCTGGGAGCAGGTCGGCAGCACCTGGCGTGCCGGGGTGGTGGCGGGCGGATTGTTCGGCCTGGAGTTCCTGTTCATTGCCGAGGGGCTGAAGCTGACGTCGGCGGCGCACATGTCGGTGTTTCTCTATACAGCGCCGGTGTTTACCGCGTTGGGCCTGCATTTCAGGCTGCCCAGCGAACGCCTGCGGCTGCTGCAATGGCTTGGGATCCTGCTGGCGTTCGGCGGCATTGCCATGGCGTTTGCCGGCGGTATGTCGTTCGAGCACATGGATGGCCGCACTCTGCTGGGGGATGCCTTTGGCGTGATCGCCGGGCTGGCCTGGGGGGCGACTACGGTGGTGGTGCGCTGCTCGCGGCTGTCGGAAGCACCGGCGACCCTGACCCTGTTCTATCAGCTGGCGGTGGGCTTTGCCGGCTTGCTGCTGATTGCCTTGCTCAGCGGCCAGATCGGCGCGGTGACGCTGACGCCGCTGGCGATGGGCAGCGTGCTGTTCCAGGGGATTGTGGTGTCGTTCATCAGCTACCTGACCTGGTTCTGGTTGCTGCGCAAATACCTGGCGTCGAACCTGGCAGTGTTCTCGTTCATCACCCCGCTGTTCGGGGTGACCTTTGGCGTGTTGTTGCTGGATGAGCCGCTTAGCCTGAACTTTGTGGTTGGCGCGTTGATGGTGCTGCTGGGGGTGGTGCTGGTGAGTGCCGAGCCTTGGGTGAAGCAGCAGTTGCGTAAGTTTGTGGGGTGAGTTCTAGCCTGTTACGGCCTCTTCGCGGGTAAACCCGCTCCCACAGGGGCCGCACAATCTTCAAGGCCTGTGCAGTACCTGTGGGAGCGGGTTTACCCGCGAAGAGGCCGGCACAGGCAGCTACGATTCAGGATGCAGCCTTGGCCTGACAGGCGTTGGCCTGCTGTGCAGCGCTGCCAAACAGCACCAGCCCCCCAGCCACCACCAACCCACCCGCGGCCACCATCAGCGCCGGCTGCAGCCCGCCGCTGTAATGGCTGCTGACCGCTGCCAGCAGCGGCCCGCTCAACTGCCCCAGGGCAAAGCAGGCTGTCAGCAGCCCGGCATTGCGCTGCGTGGCATGCGGCGCCAGCTCCCGCGAACGTTGCATCACCAGCTGCATGCAGGCCAGGAACGGCCCGCCACACAGCATCACGCCCAACGCCAGCCCGACACCTCCGCCCATCAGGCAGGCCAGCACACCCAGCCCCTGCAGCCACAGGGTGGCGGTGAGCCAGGTCGCGGTTCGGCCGCCACGCCGCAGGCTCACGAGCAGAACCCCCAGCGCCGCCGCCAGGCCGAATGCCGGCCAGAACAGGTCTGCGAGCCACTGCCCGTGGAACTGCTGGTTGGCCATCTGCGACAGGAAGGTGGCCGGCAGGATGTAACCTACGCCATACAGCGCATATACCAGCCCCAGGCGACCGATGCCGACACTGCGGGTCGGGCCCAGGTGTGTAGCGGGCGATACCGGCGCGGCTTGCAGCGCCCTGGGCAGCCAAGGCCGCACCGCCAGCAGCATCACCAGCGCGGCCACGGCATAGATCAGCCACAGTGCTGCCGAGCCGAGCCCCCACAAATGCGCCACCAGCGCCAACAAACCAGTCAGCGCAATGCCCAGGCCGGGCCCCGCGAACACCAGGGCGCCCAGGCGCTGGCGGTTGTCGGCATTGGCCACCTGTTGGCTGAGGCTGGTTATCATCACCAGCACCCAGGCGCTGGCCACGCCGGTGCCGAAGCGCAGCAGCAGGTGGCTCCAGAACCCGTCTGCGGCCCATGAGGCCAGGGTCAGCAGTACGCACAGCCACAGCCCACCGTGCAGGCGCAGGCGCACCTGGCCCGGCGAGCGGGCGAACATGGCATCGACCGCGCCGATGAAGTAACCCAGGTAGTTGGCCGCGGCCACCAGCCCGGCGACCGTCAGGTCGAACTGGCCTTCGGCGATCAGTTGCGGCAGCTGCGGGGTCAGGGCGAAACGGCCGATGCCCATGGCCATCATCAGCGCCACGGCGCTGGCCAGCAGTTGAATGAGTGGCGACATGACAAGTCTCCTGCGCGGATGTAAGCGATGGCTGGCAGGTTAGGTCGGTTTCTTTTTCAATAGAATTGAATAATGATGATCAAGTTGTTCTGTTTTGGAGAATGCCGTGGAATTCAGCCAACTGCGTATCTTCCAGGCCGTGGCCGAGGAAGGTTCGGTCACCCGCGCCGCAGAGCGCCTGCATCGGGTGCCGTCGAACCTGTCGACGCGCTTGCGCCAGCTCGAAGAGCAACTGGGTGTCGAGCTGTTCCTGCGCGAGCGCCAGCGCCTGCAGCTGTCGCCCGCGGGCAAGGTGCTGCTGGATTACGCCAACCGCCTGTCAGCCTTGCGCGACGAGGCGCTGGCCGCCGTGCGGGGCGGCCAACCGGCCGGGGACTTCGTGCTGGGGACCATGTACAGCACGGCGGCGACCCATTTGCCGGGGTTGCTGGCGCGTTATCATCAGGCCTACCCGGCGGTTAACTTGCAGGTGCGTGCGGCGCCCAGTGGCGAGTTGCTGGAAGGCCTGCTCAACCACACCTTGTACGCGGCCCTGGTGGATGGGCCACCGAGCCTGGCCGGGCTGGATGGCGTGCCGCTTTGCGATGAGCAGTTGGTGCTGATCACCAGCCCCGAGCACCCGGCGGTACACACTGCCAAGGATGTGGCCGGCAAGGCGGTGTTCACCTTCCGCCAGGGCTGCTCGTACCGCATGCGCCTGGAGGCCTGGTATGCCCATGCCCATACGCCCATGGGCCGGGTGATGGAGATCGAGTCGTACCAGAGCATGCTGGCCTGCGTGATCGCCGGCGCGGGTGTGGCGATGATGGCCAGGTCGATGCTCGACAGTCTGCCCGGGCGCGACCGGGTGCGGGTGCACCACCTGCAGGCACCGTTCGATCAGGCGGTCACCTGGTTGATGTGGCCCCAGGGCATGCGCGGGGCAAATTTGCAGGCCTGGATCGACCTGCAACAAAGCGAAACGATTAACCAGTCGTCGGAATGCGCCGTTACGGCTTGATCCGTATCAAAATGGCCCGTATCTGTAGCTTTAGAGGCATGCGTAATACAGGACATAGGGCTATGATCTGTATGAAACATCGCAGGATTGAATTGCCGTGAGGCTGACCCGTCAAGGGGGCATTATGAATAAACCACTGTCCAACTGGCTCCATGACCTGGCTGTCGCCTTGGGGCTGATTCCACCACCCTTGCAGCCGGTGCCGATCCCGACTGATGAAGAGCAGCGCAAACGCCAACCGCGTCGTCGCTGATACAGACAAAGGCCGCTGCACCTGGGTGGGTGCAGCGGCCTTTTTGTGTCTGCCAGTTGTGTGTTGCCTGTACCGCCTCTTCGCGGGCTTGCCCGCTCCCACAGGTAACCCACAGCACTCGAGGCCTGTGATATTCCTGTAGGAGCGGGTTTACCCGCGAAAGGGCCAGTACAGGCAACCGGGACCTATCAGGCCAGCTTAACCGCCGCTACCGATTTACGCGACATCAGGCTGACCACCACAAAGCTGACCAGACCAACTGCCAGGCTGTAGTAGATCGGCGTATTGGCCTCCAGCCCATCCTTGAACATGAACAGCAGCGCGGTGGCAAAGCCCAGCGACATGCTGGCGATAGCCCCGGCGGTGGTAGCGCGCTTCCAGAAGATCGCCCCGATCAGCGGGATCAGCATACCGCCGACCAGCAGGTTGTAGGCCAGGGTCAGGGCGTTGATCACATCGTTCACCACCAGCGCAATGCCCAGCACCACCAGGCCGGTGAGCAGGGTGAACAGGCGGCTGACGCCCAGGCTCGACGCCTTGCCGCCACGCAGCTTGGGCAGCAGGTCTTCGGTCAGGGTGGTGGACGCAGCCAGCAGGCCGGCGCTGGCGGTGGACATCATGGCGGCCAGCGCCGCTGCCATCAGCAGGCCACGGATGCCATCCGGCAGCGTGGTCTTGATCATCTCGGCAAAGGCATTATTCGGGTTGGCCAGGTCGGGCATCAGCACATGCGCAGCCATGCCGATCGCGGCGCAGGCCAGGCCGTACAGTATGCAGTACACACCGGCGGTGGTGCCGGCACGCTGGCAGACCTTCTCATCACGGGCAGTGAACACCCGCTGCCAGATGTCCTGGCCGATGAGGATGCCGAAGAAGTAGATCAGGAAGTAGGTGATGATGGTGTCCCAGCCAATGGTGGTCAGCTGGAAGCTGGCCGCCGGCAGCTTGGCCACCAAGGTGTCCCAGCCACCGGCCTTGTACAGGCACACCGGCAGCAGGATGAACATCAGGCCGACTGTCTTGATCACGAACTGGACGATGTCGGTCAGCGTCAGCGACCACATGCCACCAATGGTCGAGTACAGCACCACCACACCACCGCCCAGCAGCAGCGAGGCCCAGAACGGCAGGTCGAGCAGCACCTGCAATACGGTGGCCATGGCCAGGGTCGAGGTGACGCCGATCATCAGTGCGTAGGCCAGCATGATCACGGCGCTGGCCTGGCGTGCGGCCGGGTTGTAGCGCTGTTCCAGCACCTGGGTCACGGTGAAGATGCGCAGGCGCAGCAAGGGTTTGGCCAGCAACAGGTTGAGGGCGATGATGCCCAGGCCCAGGGCTGCGCACAGCCAGAAGCCGGAGATGCCGTGGACGTAGCCCAGGCGTACGGTGCCGACGGTGGAAGCGCCACCGAGTACGGTGGTGGCCATGGTGCCCATGTACAGGACCGGGCCGAGGTTGCGCCCGGCCACCAGGTAGTCCTCATGGGTTTTCGCGCGCCGCATGCCGTACCAGCCAAGCCCGAGCATGCCGGCGGTATAGATCATTACAACAATGATGTCCAAGGCCATTGGGGGTCTCCCGATTATCTTTATTATGGCGAGATCGACCACGCGGGCGGGTTCACGGCGCCCGGCGGTCTTGTCGTGTTGTTGGCGGGCCTCTGTGGCCCTCCCTCATGGCTCCTGCCGGGGTATAGCGGTATTAACGACGCACTACGCCCGGTAGCACGCAGAGCATCTCGAACAGCAGGTTGGCACCGAGCAGCGAGGTGTTGCCGGTGGTGTCGTAAGGCGGGGAGACTTCGACGAGGTCACAGCCGATCAGGTCCAGGCCGTGGCAGCCGCGAATGATCTCCATCGCCTGGATGGTGGTCAAGCCGCCGATTTCCGGGGTGCCGGTACCGGGAGCCCAGGCCGGGTCGATGCCATCGATGTCGAACGACAGGTACACCGGACCACCGCCGACCTTTTCGCGCACTTCGGCCATCAGCGGTTCCAGCGACTTGTGCCAGCACTCTTCGGCCTGGACCACACGGAAGCCCTGGCGGCGGCTCCAGTTGAAGTCATCGGCGGTGTAGCCCTGGGCGCGCAGGCCGATCTGCACCACGCGCTCGCAATCGAGCAGGCCTTCTTCCACGGCACGGCGGAAGGTGGTGCCATGGGCGATCTTCTCGCCGAACATGTGATCGTTGACGTCGGCGTGGGCATCGATGTGCACCAGGCCGATCTTGCCGTGCTTCTTGTGCAGCGCGCGCAGGATCGGCAGGGTGATGGTGTGGTCGCCACCCAGGGTCAGCGGGATGATGTTGTGCTCGAGGATCTCGTCATACGCTTCTTCGATGATGCGCACGGCGTCCAGCAGGTTGAAGGTGTTGATCGCCACGTCACCGATGTCGGCCACCGACAGCGAGTCGAACGGTGCAGCTCCCGTGGCCATGTTGTACGGGCGGATCATCACCGATTCGGCGCGGATCTGACGCGGGCCGAAACGGGTGCCGGAGCGCAGCGAAGTACCGATGTCCAGTGGCACGCCGATGAAGGCGGCGTCCAGGCCTTGGGCACTTTGCAGGTGGGGGAGACGGAGCATGGTGGCGATGCCGCCGAAACGCGGCATTTCGTTGCCGCCCAGTGGTTGGTGGAGGATCTTGTCCACGGTGGGCCTCATCAGTCGGTCGATTGTTCTGTTTGTTCGAACCTGTGCCGCCGCGCGCCTTCCAGGTGTGGTCTTGCCGGCGGGCAGGGACATTTCGGCCAAGTCTGCTGAAGGTAGTGCCGGGGAAAAATCGCTACCGGCAAATACTTAGTTCAGGAATTTCTGAACTAAAGGCGGCAGAGCGGTTAGACTGCGCGCTAATACCCCCTGCGGAACCGTTGCACCATGGCCTCGACCTTGCCCGACCTGAAACTGCTGCGCATCTTCGTCAGCGTGGTGCGCCACCAGGGCTTTGCCAATGCCCAGCGCGAGCTGAACCTGTCGACCTCGGCCATCAGCACCTACATGAGCCAGCTGGAAGGTGCCCTGGGGATCGTGCTGTGCCATCGTGGCCGTGGCGGCTTCAGCCTGACCAGCAAGGGCGAGCTGTTCCATCAGGAAACCCTGCGCCTGCTGGCCGAGCTGGACGGCTTCGAACAGTACGCCGCCGCCCTCAAGGGCGAGTTGCGTGGCACCCTCAACCTGGGGGTGATCGACTCCACGGTCGGTGACAGGGCCTTGCCGCTGGCCGAAGCCATCGGCGCCTACAGCCAGGAACACCCGGCGGTACACCTGCACTTGTCGGTATCCAGCCCTTACGAGCTGCAACTGGGCGTGCAGGACAACCGTCTGGACCTGGCGATCGGGGCGTTCTCCTCGCGCATGAGCGGGCTGCTCTACCAGCCGCTGTACCGTGAGCAGCACTGGCTGTACTGCAGCAGCCGCCACCCGTTGTATGCCGAACGGCGCATCCCCGAGCAGGTGGTGACCCAGCAGCGCATGGTCGGGCGTGGCTACTGGAGCCAGGCCGAACTGGCCCGGCATGGCTTCAAGCACAGCGCGGCGACGGTGGAGAGCATGGAGGCGCAGTTGATCCTGATTCTGTCCGGGGCCTACATCGGCTACCTGCCCGAGCACTATGCCCAGGCCTGGGTCGACAAGGGCGACTTGCGCGTGCTGTCGCCGTCGACCTTCGGCTACCAGGCACCGTTCTCGCTGATCATTCGCCGCGGGCGCAGCCGCGAGCCATTGATCCAGACCTTCCGCGACCTCCTCAAAAGCCAGCTCAACGTGGGCTGAAGCCCGGCATATGCTGTATTTCGTCGGCACCCGTTAAATTGTTGGTGCTGTCGACCGACAACATAATGGCGTCCTGCTATATATCAAATTTGCGTGTGCTGCTGTCTACCTCCCTTTCATCCTGCAAGGATTGCCCAAGATGCGCATGAATTTGCCCGTCACTGAGCACGAAAGAACCTTTCCCAACGATCAACGCCTGATTTCCACCACTGACCTCAACAGCCGCATCACCTACTGCAACGACGCTTTCGTGGCGATCAGCGGGTTCACCTACGACGAGCTGGTCGGCCAACCCCACAACCTGGTGCGCCACCCGGACATGCCGCCGGCAGTGTTCGGCCACATGTGGGAAACCATCAAGCAAGGCAAACCGTGGATGGGGGTCGTCAAGAACCGGGCAAAGAACGGTGATTACTACTGGGTCAGCGCCTACGTCACGGCCATCTATGAGCAGGGCCGCATCAGTGGTTACGAGTCGGTGCGCTCGGTGCCCACTCGCGAGCAGATCCGTCGCGCCGAGGCGTTGTATGCGCGCCTGCGGGCCGGCCGCACACCGGTGCCGTGGGCGGCCCGCCTGCTGCATGGCCTGGGCCACGGTTGGCCATTGATAAGTGCGGGCCTGCTGTCGGCGGCGGGCTACCTGTGGCTACCGCCCTACGCGGCGCTCGGGGTGCTGATGGCCAGCCTGCTGCTGGCCTGGTATCTGGTCGAGCACCGGCAGAACCAGGCGGTCCGCCGCACGCTGGCCGAGCATCCCAAGGCCTTCACCAGCCCGCTGGTGGCACTGACCTACAGTGATAACCCAGGCCTGCAAGGCCAGCTGGATCTTGCCATCATCAGTGAAGAAGCACGCCTGCAAACGGCCTTGACCCGCCTGGTGGATGCCGGGGTCGGGGTGAAGTCGCGGGCAGCGCAGTCGTCCGACTTGTCCGATGCCCAGGCACAGATGCTCGACCGCCAGCGCAACGAGACCGACCAGTCCGCCGCCGCCATCGCGCAGATGGCGGCGACCATCCAGCAGGTTACCCACAACGTGCAGAGCACGGCGCACGCAGCGGGCGATGCCGACCAGCTGGCGCAACAGGGCAGCGAGCTGGCGATGCAGAGCCTGCAAGCCATGGGCAGCATGAGCAATGCGGTCAACGACATCGGCCAGGCGGTCAATGCCCTGGCCGAGCAGACCCAGTCGATCGGCAGCGTGGTCGATGTGATTACCTCGATCGCCGAGCAGACCAACCTGCTGGCTCTCAACGCAGCCATCGAGGCGGCGCGTGCCGGCGAACAGGGGCGCGGGTTTGCCGTGGTGGCCGACGAGGTGCGTTCGCTGGCCCAGCGCACCCGTGCCTCGACCGAGGAGATCCACCAGATCATCGCCTCGTTGCGCGCCGGGGCAGAGCGCGCGGTCAGCACCGCCAGCCGCGGCGAGCAGATCTCGCGGGACAGCGTGCACAGTGTAGAGGCGGTGCAGGCAGCGTTGAGCGGGATTGCCCAGGCGGTCAGCCGCATCACCGGCATGAGCCAGCAGATGGCGACGGCGTCGGAGCAGCAGAGCCATGTGGCCGAGGACATCAACCAGCAGATCGTGCGCATAGCTCACCTGTGCGACCAGAGTGCCGGGCAGGCCAGGCAGGGCGCGGAAATCAGCCAGGACCTGGAACGCATGGCGGAATACCTGCATAGCCTGGCAGAGCGGTTCAACCGTTGAGATCGCCGGGGCCGCTTTGCGGCCCTTTCGCCGGCAAGCCAGCTCCCACAGGTATTGCACAAGGCCCAGGTCTGTGGTGATCCTGTGGGAGCTGGCTTGCCGGCGAATGGCCCGCAAAGCGGGCCCCGGTTCTGTGGCAAACTGTTCCCGCCAAGGAGAACCCCATGCCCAGACCCCGCTGCGAGCGCTGCCAGCGCCCGCTCGACCATTGCCTCTGTTCACTGATCCCTGCGCTCGACAGCCGTACCCGCGTCATCCTGCTGCAGCACCCCAGTGAAACCGCCCATGCCCTGAATACCGCCCGCTTGGCCGCCCTTGGCCTGAACAACGCCGAGTTGCGGGTAGGCGAGGTGTTCGAGGACTTGAACGAATTGCTGGCGACTTCCGGTTACCGGCCGGCCCTGCTGTTCCCGGGCGGCGACGCCCAGGAGTTGGTTGCCTATGGCGAGACGGACGACAAACCCTTGCTGTTGATCGTGCCCGACGGCACCTGGCGCAAGGCGCGCAAGCTGCTCTACCTGAACCCGTTGCTGGAGGCGTTGCCGCGAGTCACCCTGGGGGCTGTCGCGCCTTCACGCTACCGCTTGCGCAAGGCGCCGGAGGCGGGGGCGTTATCGACTATCGAGGCGGTGGTGGGAGCGCTGAACGCGTTGGAGCAGCCTGCCTGTTTCGATGCGCTGCTGGCACCGTTCGAGGCGTTGATCGAGGGGCAGATCAGGGCCATGGGTTTGGAGACGTTCCAGCGTAACCATGGTAGTGAGTGAGGGCAGGGGGCCGCAAAGCGGCCCCGGCTATCTCGAACCCGATCAACGCATATCAGGCAAACGCGCCTCGGTGCGTACTTCGGTGGTAGCCAGCGCTTCCGGCGGCAGCGAAATACGTTGCTTGGTCAACAGCTCGCCCATGGTCGCCAGCACGCGGTAGCGCGAGAACTCCTCGGTATAACGCACCTCGGTGTAGCGACGATCGGCGTTGTACAGCTCGTTTTCACTGTCCAGCACGTCAAGCAGGGTGCGCTGACCCAGGCCGAACTGGTCCTGATAGGCGGCACGCACGCGCTTGGTGGTCTCGGCGTATTCACGCGCAGTCGGCAGCTGCTTGCTGGCGTTGTTCATGGCGTTCCACGCCAGGCTCAGGTTTTCGGTCAGCTCACGCAGGGCGTTGTTGCGGATGTCCAGGGCCTGGTTGATCTTGTGCGCGTCGGACTGCAGGCGAGCCTTGTCGCTGCCACCGCGGAACAGGTTGTAGTTCATCTCCACGCCGGCTTGCCAGTCGTTATTGTTGTGGCCTTTCTCGCCACCGGTGTTGTTGTTGGCACCGGTAGCCAGAATGGCGTCGAAGCGTGGGTAGAAGGTCGACTTGGCCACTTCGTATTGCTGCTCGGCAGCATTGACGTCAGCCTGCGCAGACTTGATGTACGGGTTGTTCTGACGCATGCCGTCGCGGGCTTCATCGAGGGTGCCAGGCACCTCGCCCTTGATGGACTGCGGGCTTTCCAGCTCGTCCGGCATGCGGCCGACGACGCTGAAGAAGTTGGCCTTGGCATCGGCCAGGTCGACTTCGGCGGTGTCCAGGTTGTTTTCCGCCAGGGCGCGACGTGCGCGGGACTGGTCAAGGTCGGCGGTGCTGCCGACGCCGCGCTCGCTGCGCAAGCCGATCTGGTCGTTGACGCGCAGGTGGGCTTGCAGGTTGTTCTTGGCCAGAGTCACCAGTTCACGGCGCTTGAGCACTTCCAGGTACACCTCGACTGCGCGCAGAGCGACATCCTGGGCAACGGCCTGGGTGTAGTAGGCGCGGGAGGTGGAGACCGCTTCGGTGCGGCCCACTTCATTCGAGGTGTTGAAGCCGTCGAAGATCATCTGCCGCAGGCGCAGCTCGGACTGGGTGTAGTTGAGGGTTTCCTTGTTGTGGTTGCCCTCGGCACGAGTCGTGGTGTTGTCAGAACGCTGGCGGCCATAGCCGGCAACCAGATCCACGGAAGGGTAGTAGCCACCACGCGCAAACTTCACATCTTCATCGGCAGACAGCTTGCTGTTGCGGTTGGAGCTGACCTGCGGGTGGTAGTCCACGGCGCTCTGGACAGCCTCTGTGATCGACATCGCCTGTACGTTGGCACTCGCCAGGGCCAACAATAATGCACTGGTGATGGGGTTCAAAACGCGCATGGTACATCTCCCTGATCTTGGAATTGATCCTGCTAATCGCCAAAAAAATGACGATAAAGTTATTTCATATAGTGTTGCAGGTTTTTAATAACACAGCTAAGTACATTCAACGCGATAGACAAGAAGATTTATTCATAAAAAATTGCCATAACATAAATAAATCATCTAACAGGCTCGCAGATGAACACTGGAAATGGCGGCGAAAAACTCCATTAAGGCCAATGAATACAGGGCTTTAACCGAGTTCCAGAATCATTTCGGCTAAGGGAAGCACGAATTAGGCGAAAGTGATATTTGGCGACAAAATATTGTCACTTTGGCTTGTGCAGGGTTTTCTGTCTGAGGATATACAGGCTTACCAGGACGGCACTGGACAACATGAAGATACGTGCCCAGAACAGGGGCACCAGATAGCACGACAGACCGATGCTGGCCCACATCAGGCCGATGGCGTAGACCTTGCCCTTGAGGGGGATGCCTTCACCACTGAGGTAGTCACGGATCCATGGCCCGAGCTTGGGGTGATGGACCAGCCAGTGGTGAAAGCGCGGCGAGCTGCGGGCAAAGCAGGCAGCCGCCAATAGCAGGAACGGGGTGGTGGGCAATACCGGCAGGAATATCCCCAACACCCCCAACGCGACGCTGAGCCAGCCGGTGGCCAGCAGCAGGTAGCGCACAGGCGACTTAGTGGTGACGTGGCTTGAGCAGTGCCGGCTTTTCGTCAGGGGCATGCAGCAGCAGGAACAGCGCTGTCAGTGCTTCGGGGATCTGTACGATCATGTCGTCCTGCAGGTTAGCGTTGCTGGCGATGTCGGCGAACTCCGGCTGTTCGTCGAACAGGCCCGAGCCGACCATGATTGGCAGCAGCATCTCGCTGACTTCTTCCTCGGCGTTCTCGAACCAGGCCTCTTCACGCAGGAATACGCCTTCCATGAAGCCGATGCACCAGCCGCGCAGGTCGGAATCGTCTGGCTCTTCGGTCAGGTCGAGGTCGCACGGCAGCTCGAATTCGTCGTCGCTGGCCAGCTGGCGGGCGATGTGCGCTTTCAGCGCCACCAGGGTGGCCTCGATCTCGGTGCGCTGAGCGTCGCTGGCGTAGTGCGGCTCTTCGGCGAACAGGGCGTCGATCCATTCGCGCTCGGGCACTTCCTCGGCATTGATCGACAGGGCGGTGAGGTAGCCGTGGGCGGCGACATAGTCCAGCGCTTCTTCGTGCAGCTCGTCGGCGTCGAGGAAGGCTTGCAGGCGGGTCAGTTGCTCGGCGAAGGACATTACAGGGCTACCTTGGGGAATAAACGATAACGAATTCTAGCACCTTGCGACGGCAGCGGGGTAAAGGGAACGTCTATCGCCGTGGTGCCCTGCGCGGGGCGGTGCTGCGGTATACTCCGCGATTTTTCATCCAGGGGCAGGATTTGCCGGCCGCCTGGCAAAAACCGCTTACGCATTTGGCGTGTGCGGGGCGGGTTTTTCGTCCAGCCTGTATCCGGGATGGTACGGCGATTTGTGGAGTTGCAAATGCTCGAACAGGCTCAGCGCGTTCTCAAGGACGTCTTTGGCTACGACAGTTTCCGCGGGCGCCAGGCAGCGATCATCGACTGCGTGGCCAATGGCGGTGATGCCCTGGTGCTGATGCCCACCGGCGGCGGCAAGTCGTTGTGTTTCCAGGTACCGGGGCTGCTGCGTCCGGGCCTGACAGTGGTGGTCTCGCCGCTGATCGCGCTGATGGATGACCAGGTCGCCACGCTCGACGAACTGGGTGTGCCGGCCGCCGCGCTGAACTCCACGCTGACCCCGGAGCAGCAGCGTGACCTGGCCGGGCGCCTGCGCCGTGGCGAAGTGAAGATGCTGTACCTGGCGCCGGAACGCCTGGTGCAGCCGCGCATGCTCGACTTCCTGCGCGACCTGGATATCTCGCTGTTCGCCATCGACGAGGCCCACTGCGTGTCGCAATGGGGCCACGATTTCCGCCCCGAATACCTGCAACTGGGCCAGTTGGCCGAGCTGTTCCCGCATGTGCCGCGCATAGCGCTGACCGCCACCGCCGACATGCGCACCCGTGAAGAGATCGTCCAGCGCCTGCACCTGCAAGGCGCCGAACGCTTCCTGTCGAGTTTCGACCGGCCCAACATCTTCTACCGCATCGTGCCCAAGGAGGCGCCGCGCAAGCAGCTGATGGCTTTCCTCGGCGAGCGCCGCGGCAACGCCGGTATCGTTTATTGCCTGTCACGCAAGAAGGTCGACGAAACCGCTGCCTTCCTCTGTGACCAGGGCTTCCCGGCGCTGCCGTATCATGCCGGCCTGGCAGCCGAGACGCGCGCGGCCAACCAGCACCGTTTCCTCAACGAGGAAGGGCTGATCATGGTCGCCACCATTGCCTTCGGCATGGGCATCGACAAGCCGAACGTGCGTTTTGTTGCCCACCTTGACCTGCCCAAGTCGCTCGAGGCGTACTACCAGGAGACCGGCCGTGCCGGCCGTGACGGGCTGCCGTCCGATGCCTGGATGGCCTACGGGCTGCAGGACATGGTCATGCTCAAGCAGATGCTGCAGAACTCCGAAGGTGACGAGCGCCACAAGCGCATCGAGCAGCACAAGCTCGACGCCATGCTGGCCCTGTGCGAAGAAACCCGCTGCCGCCGCCAGTCACTGCTGGCCTATTTCGACGAAACCCTCGAGCAACCGTGCGGGCACTGTGACAACTGTGTCGACCAGGTGCAGACCTGGGATGCCACCGAGCCTGCCCGTCAGGCGCTGTCGGCGGTGTTCCGCACCGGCCAGCGCTACGGCGTCGGGCACCTGGTCGACGTGCTGCTGGGCAAGGACACCGAAAAGGTGCGCAATTTCGGCCACGAAAAACTCTCGGTTTTTGGCGTCGGCAAGGGGCTGGCCGAGGTCGAGTGGCGTTCGCTGTTCCGTCAGCTGGTGGCGCGCGGCCTGGTCGATATCGACCTGGAAGGCTACGGTGGCCTGCGCCTGTCCGACAGCTGCCGGCCGCTGCTGCGGGGCGAGGTGACCTTGCAGCTGCGCCGTGACCTCAAGCCGCAGACCACCGCCAGGACCTCGTCGTCCAGTGGCGGCAGCCCGGCCAGCCAGCTGGTGCGTGCCGAAGAGCGCGAGCTGTGGGAAGCACTGCGTACCCTGCGGCGCAAGCTGGCCGAGGAGCACAGCGTGCCGCCCTATGTCATCTTCCCCGACTCGACGCTGCTGGAGATGCTGCGTAGCCAGCCGGTCAGCCTCAGCGACATGGCCCAGGTCAGCGGCGTGGGCGCGCGCAAGCTGGAGCGTTATGGCCAGGCCTTCCTCGAGGTGCTGAACAATAGCGGTGGCACTGACGAAGCACCGAAAGTAGTGCTCGACCTGCGCCACGAACTGGTCAGCCTGGCACGCGCCGGCATGACCCCGGCGCAGATCGCCGGCCAGCTCAACTGCAGCGAGAAGAACGTCTACAGCCTGCTGGCCGAGGCGCTGGGGCGCCAGGAACTGAGCCTGGAACAGGCCCTGGACCTCCCGCAAGACCTGTTGATGGAAGTGCAGGATGCCTTCCTCGATGGCGAGGGCGAGCTGCCACCGGTGTCTGCGATTGCGCCGCTGTTCGGGGGACGGGTGCCGGAGGGCGTGCTGTACTGCGTGCGGGCTGCGCTGGCGGCCGAGTTCGAGCTGTAAGTGGTGACAGGATCGGAGGCAGAACTGCCATCTGCTGACCTTTGTCATGTTTTTTGACGATTATCGAACATTCCAGAGTGCCCGAGCCTTGCCTCGTGGGACGGACCATGGTTAGCTGCCTAATAATTAGATCTATTCAATGAGTTGCTTATGCCCCTGACCGACAACCAACACCGCTTCGGCATGCAGCTGGCCCAGATGTCCCGGGGTTGGCGTGCCGAGCTGGACCGCCGCCTGGCCGGGCTCAACCTTTCACAGGCGCGCTGGCTGGTGTTGCTGCACCTGGCCCGTTTCGAAGAGGCCCCGACCCAGCGTGAGCTGGCCCAGAGCGTGGGCGTCGAAGGTCCAACCCTGGCACGCCTGCTCGATAGCCTGGAAGCGCAGGGGCTGGTACGCCGGCAGGCGGTGCTGGAGGACCGGCGGGCGAAGAAGATAGTGCTGTGCCCGCCGGCCAAGCCGCTGATCGACCAGATCGAGACCATTGCCAATCAACTGCGGGTAGAGCTGTTCACCGGGGTGGATGAGGCGGAGCTGCAGGTGTGCATGCGGGTGCATGCCAAGATTCTGGCCAACCTGGAGAAATCCTGAGGGGGGCTGGGGCCGCTTTGCGGCTTGTGGGAGCGGGTTTACCCGCGAAGAATGCAACGCGGTGTATGGCACCGGCTTTGCCGGTGTTCGCGGCTAAAGCCGCTCCCACAATGTGTCCGGCACCTAGAAGGTATGCCCAAGGTTCAGGTACACCGCCTGCTCATGCGCACTGTTGGCACCATAAGTGAAGTTCAAGGGCCCCAGCGGCGTCTCCAGTCCCAGGAAGATGCTCGCTGCATTGATGTACCCACTGTCGAACTCGTTGTCGTTGTTCCACGCCCGCCCTCGCTCCAGCGACCCGCCGATGTACAGCGGGAAGTCCAGCGGTACGTAGGCCCGTGGCGTCAGGCGGCGGTAGTAGACCATGCGCATCAGGCTCACGTTCTGCCCTGACACCGAGTCCTGGCGGAAGCCTGACAGCTCCCGCGCGCCACCCAGCACGAAGCTCGACGTCACCACCTCGGTATCATCCAGCGTGCGCCCGTAGCGCCCGCCCAGCACGAAGGTGTTCGGCCCGCTGCTGATGGCCTTGTCCAGGTTGAACATCCACTGCCGGTAATCCTGGTCGGAATCCAGCGACTGGTCATACTTGCGCAAGGTCAGGCCGATGTCCTCGCCGCTGTGCGGGAAGTACACGTTGTCCAGGGTGTCGAACGAGTACTTCAGCTCGTAGAAACCTTCGTTGAAACTGACCTTGGGCAGGTCCTGGTCGCCGATGCGCACCTCGGCCTCTCCCCAGGCCTTGCCCACGCCCAGGCGCACTTCACCGTTGGTACCGATCTGCCGCCCCACGTTAAGGCCAAAGCCGTAACGCTCCAGGCGGTACTCGGCCACCGGGTCGTTGTCCAGGGTGGCTTCGATGTTCTGCGAGCTGAAGTCCAGGTACGGTGCGATGAAGTAGCGCGAGCCCACGTCCAGCGGCTGGTAGAACTCGCTGTACAACTCCTGCTGGTCGCCGATCTGGCCACGGGTCAGCCATTCGGCGCCGAGGCTGTTGATGCCGTTTACCCGGTAGCTGGCGCCCAGATTGAAGGCGCTGTCGCCGCGCAGGTCGTCCGACAGGTTCAGGCCCAGGCGCAGGTAGTCGGTGCCACCGCGTCGGCCCCGAGCGTTGATCACCAAGGTGTTGTCGTCGCCCTTGTGTACCACGCGGTACTGCACCCGGTCGAAGTAGTCCAGGCCGTACAGCGTGCCCATGTCAGTCTGCAGGCGACCTAGCTCCAGCGGCGCACCGATCGGCTGGCGGATGTACGAGCGGATGACCTCGTCGCTGACCTTGGAGTCGTTCTCGATCCTGATCGCGGTGATCGTCGGCGTGCGTTGGCGCGGCGAGCGGGCCACGGCCAGGCTGCTGTCACCTTCGGGCTGGCGCAGGGCGACAAGGCGCGGGTCGAGCAGGCGGGTGGCGCGGTAGCCGGCCTCGATCATTTCCCTGGCGCGGCCAAAGTCGGTGACGCCAAAGGCGGTCAGCGGTGGCTGGATGAGAATGTCGTCACGGTGCAGGCTGGCCAGTTGTTCTTCCGAGTTGCGCCGGGTCATCAGGGTGATCGACTGGTTGAGCACGTCGACTACCGTGGCCAGCTGCTTGCGGTCACGCAGCGGCGTGCCGATGTCGACCACGATGGCCAGGTCCACACCCATTTCGCGGGCGACGTCGACCGGGATGTTGTCGACCATGCCGCCGTCCACCAGCAGCCGGCCGTCCAGCTCGACCGGGGCGAACACCGCCGGGATCGACATGCTGGCGCGGATCACCTGGGGCAGGTGGCCACGGCGAAACACCACCTTTTCGCCACTGGCAATGTCGGTGGCCACTGCGCGGAAGGGGATTGGCAGCTTGTCGAAGTCACGGGTGTCGGCGGTGTGCGCCAGCTTGCTTTCCAGCAGCAGTGCCAGGTTCTGGCCCTGGATCACCCCCAGCGGCAGGCCCAGGCTGCCGTCGTCGCGAAAGCTGAGCTTCTGTTTGACCAGAAAGTCGCGGTCATCCTGCTTGCGCCGGAACGGCACGTCCTTGCGCGGCGGGGCATCGGACAACGCCTGTTGCCAGTCGAGGGTGGTGGCAAGCTTTTCCAGCTCTTCGACGCTGTAGCCAGAGGCATACAGGCCGCCTATCACCGCCCCCATGCTGGTGCCTGCGATAGCGTCGATGCGTACCCCCTGTTCCTCCAGGGCCTTGAGCACACCGATATGGGCCAGGCCGCGGGCCGCGCCCCCCGACAGCACCAGTCCAACCTTGGGCCTGGCCGGTTCGGCGGCGAATGCTGTGAAGGAGGAGAGGGTGAGCAGGAAACAGAACAGCAAACGGCGCATCGTGAGTCTCAAACCGTGGGCTAAAGACCGCTAGTATAAGCGGCCCCTCATCTGGAGATGCCTCACCATGGCCGACAGCAAACCGGAAATTGTCATCACGTATTGCACCCAGTGCCAATGGCTGCTGAGGGCCGCCTGGCTGGCCCAGGAACTGCTCAGCACCTTTGCCGACGACCTCGGCCGAGTGGCCCTGGAGCCTGGCACCGGCGGTATCTTCCGCATTACCTGCAATGGCGTGCAGATCTGGGAGCGCAAAGCCGACGGTGGCTTCCCCGAAGCCAAGGTGCTGAAGCAGCGGGTGCGCGACCAGATCGACCCGCAGCGTGACCTGGGTCACAACGACCGCTGAGTCAGGCGCTTTCGGCCAGTGGCCGCTGCCTGGGCGGTTGTTCGGCGGCCAGGCGGCTGGAAAGCACGATGGCGAAGATGATCAGTGCACCGCCCAGCAGCATGCGCAGGGTGGGGGTTTCGGCGAACACCACCCAGGCCACGGCGATGCCGTAGACCGGTTCCATGCCGAACACCACGGCGGCGGTGCGCGCCTTGATCACCGACAGGCTGGCGACGAACAGGCTGTGCGCCACGCCGGTGCAGAAGATGCCGAGCAGGGCGATCCACAGCCAGTCCATGGTGGCTACGCCGGCCAGGTCCGGCACCGCGAACGGCAGCAGGCACAGGCCCACCACCAGGTTCTGCCACAGCGCCGCCTGCACTGCAGGCAGGCGGCCGGAGCCGGCGCGGTTGGTGAGTGACAGCAGGGAGAACAGCAGCCCCGACAGCAATGACCAGAGCAGGCCACCGGTGGCTTCACTCGCCAGGTCGAATGCCGGCGTGACCAGTACCAGGCCGATGCTGACCAGCAGTACCAGCAAAGCCTCATTGCGGCGGATGCGTTCGCGGAACAGCAGGCCCTCGAGGATCACGGTAAAGGCCGGGAAGCTGGCGAAGCCGAGGGTGGCGATGGCCACACCGGCAACCTTTACCGCGATGAAGAAGCTGACCCAGTGGCCGGCCAGCAGCACGCCACCGAGCAGCAGGCGGCGGGCGTCCTGGCCGCTCAGGCGTTGCCAGCCCGGGCCGGCCAGGCTGGCGAACAGGGCCAGGGCGAGCACGGCGAAGGCGGCGCGGCCGAAGACGATGATCACCGGGCTGGCGCTGGCGGCCAGTTTGCCGAAGACGCCGGTGAGGCCGAAGAACAGCGCGCCGATGTGCAGGGCGCCGAGGGCGGTGCGGTGGTTCATGGGTGGTCCTTGCTCAAGATCTCTACTGGCTGTGTCGGCCTCTTCGCGGGTAAACCCGCTCCCACAGCTACTGCACCGCTTTCGAAGCCTGCGCAGTACCTGTGGGAGATTCTATGGTTTTCAGCAAGCCAGTTTCGCGCCTTTAGTGACGTATTCGCCCTGATTTTTCATCAGGGCGAATGCCACCCGCGCGAGCTTTCTTGCCAGGATTACCAACGCTTGGGTTGTTGCTTTACCACTGCTCCGATGCTGTTCGTAAAGCCCTTTCCAGGCTGCCGATCTGCTGGCCGCCATCGCAGCGTTGTGCAATAAGCGACGAATTTCTGAACAACCTCGCTTGGTGAGGCGACGTCGCCCATTCTTCTGTCCGGAATCACTGACTCGTAAATCCATTCCTAGGAATGCAATGTACGAGTCACTGCTTTTGAACTCGCCCCTTGTAAAAGCCATCACCAATGCTGCGGCGGTGAGAAAACCAATGCCCTCTACTGCCTGGCAGCGAGCGACTTGTTCCTGCAGCCCAGCGTCTCGCAGTACTTCTTTAATCTTCTTTTGAATCAACTGATCCAGCCGATCTATCGACTTCACAAAAGTTTCGAAGGCGGCTTTCAAAAGGCTTTCGTTAGCCCAGCTCTGAGTCATTGCAGTACGAGCAGTCACCAAGGCGGCTCTGCGTCGCAAGAGGCTCTGAAGCTTGCCGTAGACAGCGGGAGGCGGGCTCCAAGGGCGAAGGTCCTCGCCTTCATTTTTTAAAAAACGGGACAGCAACCGAGCATCGGAGGGGTCGGTTTTAACCCGTCCCCCAACACTCTTCCGGTAGTTGCTCAATTGAAAACCATCGATGACATAGACCTCGAAGCCTAGGCTGTGGGCCAATTCAACCAGGTCCAAGTGATAGACGTTGGTCGCCTCAACAGCGATAGCGGTGTTGAGGGGTTGTTGCTTGAGCCACCTTCTGATCTCGAGTTTGGAGTTTTTGAGCCTGATGATCTCGTCGCGATCATCGTGGTGGATAACCAGCTCAGCTTTCGCGACATCCGCACCCACGATCAACTTACCTACCTGCATTGCCATGGGCCGCTCCTCACGTTATGGTTTTTCGGCTTGAAGGGGTTTCACCAAGAGGCGCTGGCTTGTTTCTATCGTCGCTTGCAAACGATGCATTCTTTATCGGCGCTTTGGTGGAAGGGGTGGGGCGATGTCTCCCACGGTCTGTACTGCTGTGAACAGTCAGAATCGGGCATTTAGTCCCACCACCCCTTCAAGTCTAACCATACAAGCGGGTTTACCCGCGAAAGGGCCGGCACAGGCCAAGTGTATAGGCTCAGGAGAATGCATTCTGTCGCAAGGCTAGTGTGGTTTGTCGCCAGACTCTCGCCGCAAAGCCAACGGCGTACACCCGAACGCCCGCAACATCGCCGCCGAAAACGCACTCTGCGAGCTGTACCCCACCTGCGCCGCAATCTCTCCCATCGGTAGCAAGGTCTGCATCACCAGCCGTCGCGCCTTGAGCAAGCGCCGCTGGCGAATGTAGTCCATCGGCGTCATCCCGCATTCCGCAGTAAAGCGCGCATGCAGGCGGGCACTGGACAACCCGGCGATGCGCGCCAGGTCAGCCACTTGCAGCGGGTAGGCGGCATGCCGCTCGATATGTGCATCGAAGGCGGCATAGGGCAGGCGCTGGCTGGTTGTGACGCTGGCGGCCGCCGTGGGGTTGAGGCTGGCCAGCAGCAGCGCTGCCCCTTGTCGGGCAATCAGCGGGTCGTGCATGGGGCTGGTCGCCAGCCAGTCCACCAACTGTTGCTGGCGCTCATCCAGGCCCAGTGCGGCGGGGCGGTCGAGCAGGCGGCGGCTGGCATCTGCATGTTCGCCCAGTTGCTCGCGCAACCAATGGTCCCCTGGTACATCCAGCACCAGGCAATCGCTGCCGCCATCGCTGGCGCAGGTGTGATGGGCGCCCGCCGGTACCACGATCAACCCCTGTCGATCGATCCCTGCGCCATGCCCCTGCACCTCGAAGTCCAGGCGACCGCGCAGGCCGAACACCAGTTGTGGGTGTTCGTGGCTGTGGGCGATCAGGCTGTCGCGGTAATGGCGCAGCGAGAGGATCGGGCCGGCGGTCATGGGGAGAGGCGTCCTCGCAGAGCAGAGGCGCATTGTGCCTCATTCCCCGCGGTCCATCACTCGTAACGGTTTTGCCACCGATCTGTCATCCGCGCCTGCCAGTCTCCAGCAAACTGCGCCGGAGCCTGCCCATGACCCATGCCGAACTGTCACGTCCCTCGCGCAAGCAACGCGTGCGTACTCTGTGGATTTCCGATGTGCATCTGGGCACCCGCGACTGCCAGGCCGAACACCTGTCGCAGTTCCTCAAGGGCTACCAGGCCGACCGTATCTACCTGGTGGGCGATATCATCGATGGCTGGAAGCTGCGCGGTGGTATCTACTGGCCTCAAGCCCACACCAACGTGATTCGCCGCCTGCTGACCATGAGCAAGCGTGGCACCGAAGTGATCTACGTCACCGGCAACCATGACGAATTCCTGCGCCGTTACTCCAGGCTGATCCTCGGCAACATCCAGCTGGTGGACGAGGCCGAGCACCTGACCGCCGATGGCCGCCGCCTGCTGGTGATCCATGGCGACCAGTTCGACGTGATTACCCGCTACCACCGCTGGCTGGCGTTCCTCGGTGACCGTGCCTACGAGTTCACCCTGGTGCTCAACCGCTGGCTCAACCACTGGCGTGCCCGCTATGGATACGGCTATTGGTCGCTGTCGGCGTACCTGAAGCACAAGGTCAAAGGCGCGGTGAACTTCATCAGCGACTTCGAAGATGCCATTGCCCACGAGTGCACCCGCCGCGGTTTTCATGGGGTGGTGTGCGGGCATATCCACCATGCCGAGATTCGCCAGGTGGGGGAGGTGGAGTACCTCAATTGCGGGGATTGGGTGGAGTCGTGCACGGCGCTGATCGAGCATTGGGATGGCACGATCGAGCTTTATCGGCTGGCGGAAGCACAGGCGCGAGAGGTGAAGGCAGCAGCGGCGTTGCGCGAACCGGCGTAGGGCTTGATAGCCCAGGGGCTGCAAAGCAGCCCCAAAAGATCTACAGGCTGATCTTGCCCAGAAGGATATCCCTGAACATCACGAAATCCCCGATCAGGCTGTACAGCGGATGGGTAAAGGTCGCAGGTCGGTTCCTTTCGAAAAAGAAATGCCCGACCCAGGCAAAGCCGTAGCCGAATACCGGCAAGGCCAGCAGCAGCAACCATTTGCCACTGCCGATGGTGTAGGCCAGCAGGGCAATCACCAGGCTGGTGCCGACGAAGTGCAGGCGGCGGCAGGTGGGGTTGCTGTGTTCCCCCAGGTAGTAAGGATAGAACTCGGCAAAACTGCGAAACTGCGCTGTGCGGTTCATGGCTGTGCTCCGGGATTAACACTTCTGGACAAGATGCACGGCGTGGAGCCTGATTCGAGTCTAGAGTGACTGGCGAAGCCTATCAGTGACAATAGGCGCCAATTGAATATCCTTGGGGTTCACCGCAGGAGCGGTCAGCATAAGAAGCCTGTCATGAGCGAAAGAACCACGTCAGCCAGCTGGGCATCAGGGATCGTGAAGGCACTCGAACTGGAAGGGCTGGACTGCCGGGCCATGTTCAAGCAGCTGGGGCTGGATTTCGCTGCCCTCGACGACCCCGACGCGCGCTTCCCCCAGGACTCCATGACCCGGCTGTGGCAACTGGCGGTAGAGCTGTCGGGCAACGAGGCCATAGGCCTGAACATGGCGCGGGTGGTGCGCCCGGCATCGTTCCATGTGGTGGGTTATGCGTTGATGTCCAGCCGCACCCTGGCCGAAGGCTTCGAGCGCCTGGTGCGTTACCAGCGCATCATTGCCGAAAGCTCCGACCTCAGCTTCGTCCTCGGCCCCGAGGGCTATTCGCTGATCCTGACCGTACACGGCGACCACCTGCCACCGACCCGGCACAGCGCCGAAGCATCGCTGGCCTGTGCGCTGGCGCTGTGCAGCTGGCTCAGCGGTCGGCCGGTGCAACCGCGCCGGGTGCTGGTACAGGGGCCGCAGCCAAAGAATATCGAACCCTACAAGGTGGCGTTCCATTCGCCGCTGGTGTTCGGTGCGCCGCACGATGCGTTGGTGTTCGAGCGCGCCGACATGGAGGCACCGCTGCCCACCGCCAATGAAGCCATGGCGATACTGCATGACCGTTTTGCCGGCGAATACCTGGCGCGTTTCTCGGAAAGCCGGGTCACCCACCGGGTGCGCCAGGTATTGTGCCGCATCCTGCCGCAGGGCGAGCCCAAGCGCGAAACCCTGGCCCAGGCCCTGCACCTGTCGCAGCGCACCTTGCAGCGGCGGCTGCAGGAGGAGGGCACCAGCTTCCAGACCTTGCTTGACGACACCCGCCGCGAACTGGCCGAACAGTACCTGGCGCAGCCGGGCATGACCCTGCTGGAAACCGCCTACCTGCTGGGTTTTGCCGACCCCAGCAATTTCTACCGTGCGTTTCGCCGCTGGTTCCATGTCACGCCCAGCGAGTACCGCGCCCGCCTGGGCGCCGAGCCCGAGGTGGTCAGTGGCGCCAGAACGCCGGCATGCACAACACTAGCACGGTGATGATTTCCAATCGGCCGAGCAACATGCCGCTGGCGAGAATCCACTTGGCAGCATCCGGCAGCGTGGCGTAGTTGCCCGATGGGCCGATCACTTCACCCAGGCCCGGCCCCACACCCGAAACCGTACCCGCAGCGCCGGTCAGGGCGGTCATCCAGTCCACACCAAGCAAAGACAGCAGCAGCGCCATGACGCAGATGGTGATGGCGAAGAAGAACGAGAAGGTCAGGATCGAGCGCACGATTTCTTCGTCGAGGCGGTGGCCGTTGTACTTCTGCTTGATCACCGCGCGTGGGTGGATCAGCTGATTGAGGCTGGCCTTGAGCAGGATGTAGGCGACCTGGAAGCGGAAGATCTTGATACCACCAGCCGTCGAGCCGGAGCAGCCGCCGACGAAGCCCAGGTAAAAGAACAGCATCAGCGAGAAGTTGCCCCACAGGCTGTAGTCACCCAGGGCGAAGCCGGTGGTGGTGACCACCGAGGTCACGTTCAGCGCCACGTGGCGCAGGGCGTCGAGCCAGTGCAGGTTGGTGGTGGCCCAGTACCAGGTGCCGAGCACCAGCCAGGTAACCACCAGCATGCCCAGCAAACCCTGCACCTGCTGGTCGCGGATCAGTGCCTTGCGGTTGCCGCGCAGGGTCGCCACGTAAAGGGTGAAGGGCAGGCTGCCGAGGATCATTACCACCACCGCGACCCAGTGCACGGCCGGGATATCCCACTTGGCAAGCGACTGGTCGGAGGTGGAAAACCCGCCAGTGGAAATCGCCGACATGGCGTGGTTGATCGCATCGAACGGGCTCATGCCGGCCCACCAGAAGCCCAGCGCGCCCAGGATCGAGAAGCCGACGTATACCCCCACGATCGACTTGGCGACCATGTGCGAGCGCGGCATTACCTTCTCCGAACGGTCGGACGATTCGGTCTGGAACAGGCGCATGCCACCGATGCGCAGCAGCGGCAGGATCGCTACCGCCATGCCGATGAAGCCGATGCCGCCGAGCCAGTGCAGCATCGACCGCCACATCAGGATGCCCGGTGACATGTTGTCCAGCCCGCTGAGCACCGTGGCGCCGGTGGCGGTGATGCCCGACATGCTTTCGAAGAAGGCGTCGGTGTAGCTGATGTGCTGGGTCAGCAGGAAAGGCAGGGCGGCGAACACGCACACCACCAGCCAGCTGCTGACGGTCAGCAGGTACATGTCGCGCGGGCGCAGGTGCACATGCTCGGGGCGACCCTGAAGCACCAGGGCCAGGCCGGCAATGAAGGTGATCAGGCTCGACCAGAGGAACGACGGCATGTCACGGGTGCGTTCGAAGATCACCAGGGTCGCCATGGGCACGGCCATGCTGACGGCGAGGGTAATCAGGAAGATGCCGATGATGAAACCAATGATCCTTAAGGTCGGCAACGCCATGTGATCTGCTCTGACTCTAAACGGAAGGGCGCCATTCTACCTATGGGTCTGGTGATGTAAACGCTAGAATGGCCGCACATTTACCTGCCAGGAGGGTAGCCGATGGAGGCTCTCGACGCATTGCTCAACCGTGTTTCCGTGCCACGCCTGACCGACCCGGCGCCCAATGCCGCCCAGCGCGAGGCGCTGTTCCAGGCCGCCCTGCGCGCCCCGGACCACGGCCAGCTGCGGCCGTGGCGCTTTCTCACCATCGAAGGCCAGGGCCGCGAGAAGCTGGGTGAGCTGTTCGCCGAAGCGCTGCAGCACAAGGGGGATGCCACCCAGGCAGCCCTGGACAAGGCCCGCGCCATGCCCCTGCGGGCGCCGTTGCTGATCGTGGTGATTGCCAAGCTGCAGGACCACTTCAAGGTGCCCAAGTCCGAACAGCGGCTGGCGGCGGGCTGTGCCGCGCACGGCATCCTGATTGCGGCGCATGCGCAAGGTATCGGTGCGGTATGGCGCACCGGGGACATGGCTTTCGATGCCCATGTGCACAAGGGCCTGGGGCTGGCCGCGAACGAGGAGCTGATCGGTTACCTGTATGTGGGTACGCCGCTGACCGAGCCGCGCACCGCGCCGATTCTGGAAACTGCTGATTTCGTCAGTGCCTGGGGCGAGTAACGCAGCCTTGAGCTGATTGCAGTATCAAGGCATCCGGCCCTTTCGCGGGTAAACCCGCTCCCACAGGTGTGGCGCAAGTTTCAGGCCTTGCACGGTTACCTGTGGGAGCGGGTTTACCCGCGAAGAGGCCGGATGCATTTACATCAAATCAACTGCCTGTCGCTTCAGTCACAGGCAACTCCAGCCGCGCCACGAAGCCCCCCTGTGGATGGTTCTCCAGTACCAGGCTGCCACCATGGCGCTCCGCCGCCTTGCGTGCAATCGCCAACCCCAGCCCATGCCCCGGCGCTTCCTGCCCCGGCGCACGGAAGAACGGTTCCCCCAACTGTGCAAGGTGCTCCGACGCCGCCCCCGGCCCATGGTCACGCACGCTGATCAGGATACGGTCCTGCTCGCGCACGGCGCTGACTTCGATCGGCTGGCCCTGCGGGTTGAAGCGCAGGGCGTTGCGCAGCAGGTTGTCCACGGCACGCTCGATCAGCGTTGGCCAACCTTGCAAGGTCAACCCCGGCTGAGCCTCCAGGCGCACATCCTGCTCCGGTGCGCTGAGCTGGGCATCCTTGCGCACGCTGCCGAGCAGGGCGTTAAGGTCCACCGGCTCGGCATGGGCCTGTTCGGCATCGACCCGTGCCAGGGCGAGAATTTCGCTGATCAGGTCTTCCAGGCGGTCGCATTCGCGGGTCAGGCGTGGCCACAGCGCTTCACGTTGCTCAGGCTCGGCGCGCTCGGCCAAGGCCAGGGCGATACGCAGCCTGGCCAGCGGTGAACGCAATTCATGGGACACATCGCGCAGCAACTGGCGCTGGCTGCCGATGGTGCTTTGCAGGCGCGCGCCCATCTTGTTGAAGTCCTTGGCCAGTACGCCGAATTCGTCACGTCGCGCCGCCAGCTGCGCCAGGCTGTTCTGCTGGTAAGTGGTCTGGCCCAGGTCGTGCACGGCGCTGCGCAGACGGCTGAGCGGGCGGGTAATGGACAGGGTCACCAGCAGGCTGAACAGGGTCAGCACCACCAGGGCAATGCCCAGCGCACTGAGCGGCCACAGCAGGCTTTCGCGGTGCCAGGCATCCAGCGCCGGGTGGGGGATGCGGTAGATCAGCAGGTACGTCTGGCCGGTGTCGGGGCTGGTGTATTCCTCGGTCAACCGGCGCCACGGCAGGTGCCGCTGGTCATTGTGCTGGCGTGCCTCGAAGGCCGCCGCACGGCGCGGGAAGGTGCCGGGCACCACGGCTTCGCCACTGTCGTCGAGCACCTGCACGTCGATCTTGTAGCGGTCCTTGCGCCGTTCCAAAAAATGCTGTGCCGAAGCCAGGCCTTCCTGTTCGTAATGCTTGGCCCACTTGCTGGCCAGGGTATTCAGGCCCGGGTGGCGGCTGAGGATCCAGGCGTCCTGGTTGAGCATGTGGCCCAGCAGGATTGACAGGCCCGCAACCAGGGTGATGGCCAGCCAGAAACTGGCCAGGATGCGCCAGAACAGTGAACGCAAGTGCACCTCCTGCTAACAAGAAAAGCCCGGCTCGCACTGAGGCGGGCCGGGCATCGGGCGGACAGCTTACTGGGCCTTGTTGCCTTTTTCAGCTTTCCAGGCCTGGAACTCCTGCCACTCGGCTTTCTGTGCGGCGCGTTCCTTCTGCAGTTCGTCGAACTTCTTCTGCTGCTCGGGCTTGAGCAGGGCGCGGACCGCGCTGTCGGTCTTGTCGCGGTTGGCCTGCAGTTCGTCCTTCATCGCCTTCTGGTCGGCGGCCGGCAGTTTGGACAGGTAGCGCTCGGTAATGTCGCGGCGCTGTTTCATCTGCTCGCCCATCAGCTTGCCGATCTGCTGGCGCTGGTCACGGCTCAGGTCCAGCTGGTGGAAAGGCGCATCACCGCGATGATGTGGGCCATCGTGGCGCATGCCGCCTTCAGGCATGGCCATGGCCACGGTCGGCAGGGCGGCGGCGAACATCAGGGCGATAAGGGTCTTGCGCATGGTGTCTCTCCTTTCATGGGCCGGTGGTTACCGGATGAGCACAGTCTAGGGAGATCACCGTCAAGCGCGGTCAGCGGATGGTAAAGGCTCGGTAAAGATGTTCAGAGGCAGTAGTAATAGCCACGGCTGCGCAGGGCGACGATGCGTGGCCGGCCATCGGCGTGGGGGCCGATCTTCTTGCGCAGGTTGCTGACGTGCATGTCCAGGCTGCGGTCGTACAGGGTCAGCTTGCGGCCCAGGCTGATCTGCGCCAGTTCCTGCTTGTCCAGCGGCTCGCCGGGTTGGCGCAGCAGCGCTTCGAGAATGCGGCTTTCGGACAGGGTCAGGGTCATTTCACGGCCATCGATGCTGGCCACGCCACGGGCAGGGCTATAGACCAGGTCGCCCAGCTCCACCTGGCTGGTGGTGGCGGTGGGGTGGCTGCGGCGCAGCACGGCACGCAGGCGAGCGGTGAGTTCACGCGGGTCGCAAGGTTTGGCCAGGTAGTCGTCGGCGCCCAGTTCCAAGCCAAGGATACGGTCCAGCGGCTCGCCGCGGGCCGAGAGCATCAGTACCGGCAGTTCGGCATGCTCGCTGCGTAACTGCTTGAGCAGTTCCAGGCCACTGCCGTCGGGCAGCATCACGTCCAGCACCACGGCCGCCGGGGCATGTGTGGCCAAGGCCTGGCGTGCGCTCTGGCCATCGTGGCAGGCGCGCACGGTAAACCCTTCCTGGGTCAGCCAGCTGCCGAGCAGCTCGCACAGCTCCTGGTCATCATCTATCAGTAACAGCTCGCTCATGACTCACTCAATTCAACCATTGACGGCGACTATTCGGCCCGCCAGTGGCAAAGATACCGCAGACTGATGGCAACAGTATAACTGCCGGTACCGCGTGGCCTTCTTCGCGGGTAAACCCGCTCCCACAGGGACGGCGCAGGCTTCAAGCTTGCACTGCGCCTGTAGGAGCGGGTTTACCCGCGAAGAAGCCCATGCGGTCTCAGATCAAGGCAGCACTTGCTTGAACGGCTTGACCGCCACCTTTTCGTACACGCCCGCGGCAATGTAAGGGTCGGCATCGGCCCAGGCTTGCGCCGCGGCGAGGGAGTCGAACTCGGCAACGATCAGGCTACCGCTGAAACCCGCTTCGCCCGGGTCGTTGCTGTCGATGGCCGGGTGCGGGCCGGCCAGTACCACGCGGCCCTCGGCCTTCAGTTGCTGCAGGCGTTCGATGTGCGCCGGGCGGGCAGCCAGGCGCTTTTCCAGGGAGTTTGCGACGTCGCTGGCGATGATGGCGTAGAGCATGTCAATCCTTGGGTTTGGAGGTAGAAGGGTCGTCGTGCAGGTGGCGCGACAGGTACACGCCCTGCGCTACCAGGAACATCACGGTCATGCCCAGGCTGCCGAACACCTTGAAGTCGACCCAGAAGTCCTGGAAGGTGAAGGCGACGAACAGGTTGGCCGCGCCACAGAACAGGAAGAAGCCGATCCAGGCCAGGTTCAGGCGGGTCCAGATGGCATCGGGCAGGCTCAGGGCGTGGCCCATGATGCGCTTGATCAGCACCCGGTCGCCGATGAAGTGGCTACCGGCGAAGCCCAGGGCGAACAGCCAGTTCACCACCGGTGCCTTCCACTTGAGGAAGGTTTCGCTGTGGAAGGTCAGGGTCAGGCCGCCGAACACCAGGCAGGCCACCAGGGTGAGCCACTGGCCCTTTTCCAGCTTGCGCTGGCGCAGGAACAGCGCGCCGTAGACCACCAGCGAGCTGATGATCAGCATGGCCGTGGCACTGTAGATGCCGCCGAATTCGAAGCTGTGGCCGGCGACTTCCATGGGGCGCGGGTCGAGCTTGTAGACGATGAAGAACAGCAGCAGCGGGATGAAATCGATGAATTGTTTCACAATGGCAGCCAGAATCGGGATGTGACGGCATAATAACAAACATCGATTCCAGCGAAAGCGCTCCTCCATGAATGTTGATCTGCACTGTCACAGCACGGCCTCCGACGGCGCCCTGTCGCCCTCGATACTGGTCGCCCGGGCCCATGAGCATGGGGTGCAAACGCTGGCACTGACCGACCATGACACCATCGAAGGCCTGCCCGAGGCGCGCCAGGCGTGCCGCGACAAGGGCATGCACTGGGTCAGCGGGGTGGAGCTGTCGTGCACCTGGGGTGGCGCGACCATCCATGTGCTGGGCTATGACTTCCCGCTCGACGCACCGCCCCTGCTGGCGGCGATCGAAGCGCTGCACCGTGGCCGCTGGCTGCGCGCCGAAGAAATCGACAAACGGCTGGCGGCCAAGGGCATGCCCGGTACCCTCGACGGCGCTCGCGCCGTGCAGCACGAACTGGGCGATAGCGGCAACGCCCCGGCGCGCCCGCATTTTGCCGAGTACCTGGTGCGTGCCGGGCACGTCAAGGATCGCGGCGAGGCGTTTCGCAAATGGCTTGGCGCCGGCAAGCTGGGGGACGTCAAGCAGCACTGGCCGACCCTCGATGAAACCGTCGCCACTTTGCGCCAGTCCAATGCATGGGTGAGCCTGGCGCATCCCATGCACTACGATCTGACCCGCAGCAAGCGCAGAAGGCTGATTGCCGACTATATTCAGGCAGGCGGGCAGGCGCTTGAAGTGGTCAACGGGATGATGCCTGCCGAGCAGGTGGGCACCATGTCCATCCTTACCCGTGAGTTCGGCCTGCTGGCAAGCGCTGGCAGTGACTTCCACGGCCCCGGCACCTGGGGCGAGATCGGTGCCTACCGGCCTTTGCCCGAGGACCTGCCACCTCTGTGGCGCCGATTCAGCCATGAACAGCCTTTGGCGGTATGAACAGGACGACTACGTGAGCCAATTTTTCCAGATTCATCCGGAGAACCCGCAGCAGCGCCTGATCAAGCAGGCTGTCGAGATTATCCGCAAGGGCGGTGTGGTGGTGTACCCGACGGATTCGGCCTATGCACTGGGTTGCCAGATGGGTGACAAGGCGGCCATCGAACGGGTGCGGCGCCTGCGCGGGCTGGACAAGACCCACAACTTCACCCTGATGTGCTGCGACATGTCGCAGCTGGGGTTGTACGCCAAGGTCGACACCGGCACCTTCCGGCTGCTCAAGGCACATGTGCCGGGGCCTTACACGTTCATCCTCAACGGCACGCGCGAAGTGCCGCGCCTGCTGTTGCACGATAAGCGGCGCACCATCGGGCTACGGGTGCCGGCCCATGCCATTACCCTGGCCTTGCTGGCCGAACTGGGCGAGCCGTTGATGAGTGTGAGCCTGATCCTGCCAGGCGACACCGAGCCGATGACCGACCCTTACGAGATCCGCGAGCGCCTGGAGCACCATGTCGACCTTGTGATCGACGGCGGTTTCGGTGACCTCAAGGCATCGACCATCATCGACCTGTCCGGCGATGAACCGGAACTGGTCCGTGAAGGCTGCGGCGACCCCACGCCGTTCCTGGTCAACGCGTGAGCCAGGTGGAAACGCCCGAGGCACCGGCCGAACAGGCCGAAACGCCTCGGCAGCTGCAGCTGGCCCTGGTCTATGGGGAAGCACTGACCGAGCTGCCACTGGACCTGTATATCCCGCCGGACGCCCTGGAAATCATCCTCGAAGCCTTCGAAGGCCCGCTGGACCTGTTGCTGTACCTGATCCGCAAGCAGAACATCGACATCCTCGACATCCCGGTGGCGGAAATCACCCGCCAGTACATGGGCTACGTGGAGCTGATGAAGAGCGTGCGCCTGGAACTGGCCGCCGAATACCTGGTGATGGCTGCCATGCTCGCCGAAATCAAGTCGCGCATGTTGCTGCCGCGCTCGGCCGAGGTCGAGGAGGAGGAGGGTGACCCGCGCGCCGAACTGATTCGCCGGCTGCAGGAGTACGAGCGCTTCAAGGCTGCCGCCGAAGGTATCGATGAATTGCCACGGGTCGGCCGCGAGGTGGTGGTGCCGCGCCTGGAGGCGCCACAGGCCAAGGTGCGCAAGCTGTTGCCCCAGGTCAGCCTGGAAGAGCTGCTGGTGTCGATGGCCGAGGTGATGCGCCGCAACGACCTGTTCGAAAGCCATCAGATCACCCGCGAGACCTTGTCCACCCGCGAGCGCATGAGCCAGGTGCTGGAACGCCTGAAGGGTGGCGGTTTCGTGCCGTTCGTCGAGCTGTTCGCCGCCGAGGAGGGCAAGCTGGGCGTGGTGGTGACCTTCATGGCGATTCTCGAGCTGGTGAAGGAATCGCTGATCGAACTGGTGCAGAATGAACCCTTCGCCGCCATCCACGTGCGGCTTCGCCCGGCGCTTGTTGAAGACCCTGATGAACCTGAATGAACCCCGCGACCTGGCGTCGCTGATCGAAGCTTTCCTGCTGGCTTCGGGCAAGCCGCAATCCCTGGAGCGCCTGTACGAACTGTTCGAGGAAGCCGAGCGACCAGAGCCCAAGGTCTTCAGGCAGGCGCTGGAGCTGCTGGGCAAGTCGTGCAACGGCCGCGCCTTCGAGCTCAAGGAGGTGGCCAGCGGTTACCGCCTGCAGATTCGCGAGGACTTTGCGCCGTGGGTCGGGCGCCTGTGGGAAGAGCGCCCGCAGCGCTACTCGCGCGCGCTGCTGGAAACCCTGGCCCTGATCGCCTACCGCCAGCCTATCACCCGTGGCGAAATCGAAGATGTGCGCGGCGTGGCGGTGAACAGCAACATCATCAAGACCCTGATGGAGCGCGAGTGGATCCGCGTGGTCGGCTACCGCGAAGTGCCCGGGCGGCCGGCGATGTTCGCCACTACCAAGGGGTTTCTCGACCATTTCAACCTCAAGAGCCTGGACGAACTGCCAGCCTTGGCCGAGCTGCGGGAGATGGAGCCGGAGCCGCTGCTCGACCCGGATGATGCGCCAGTGCCGGCGCACCTGCAGGCATTGGCGGATGCCAGCCTTGGGGAAGAGGAAGAGGTTGCCGAGCCGAAGGAGGAGACCAGCTTCCGTAGCCTGCTGGTGGAGCTGGATGCCATGGAAGAGGGGCTGAAGACCGATTTCGATGATTTGCGCGAGGAAGAGCCTGAGGCTGCTGTTGAAGAAGAGGGCAAGGTGCAGCCTTGAATCTTCTGTTGTCTGTGCTGGCCCTTTCGCGGGTAAACCCGCTCCCACAGGGATATCACAGGCCCTGAGAGTGATGCGGTACCTGTGGGAGCGGGTTTACCCGCGAAGAGGCCGGTACTGCCAATACATAACCATTAGGCAGAAACCCCTCGCAAAGCCCACAAAACCCTCTACCCTCCAGTGCGTTCCCCCGCCGAACCGCGTATGATGCGCGGCCTTTTGGCGCGTTCGTCGCCAGAACCCTTATTTCATTCCTACACCGGGAGGTGCCCAGATGAGTGAGCAAGACCTGCAAGATACCGAGATCACCCCTCCATCCGGCGAAAAGCTGCAGAAAGTGCTGGCGCGCATTGGCGTTGGCTCGCGCCGTGACGTCGAGGCCTGGATCAGCCAGGGCCGCATCAAGGTCAACGGCGTCGAGGCCACCCTCGGCCAGCGCGTCGACCTGCACGACGCCATTGCCGTGGATGGCAAGCTGATCAAGCGCGAAGAGGCCGCCGAGGCCACCCGCCGGGTGATCATGTACAACAAGCCCGATGGCGAGATCTGCACCCGTGACGACCCGGAAGGCCGCCCGACCGTGTTCGACCGCCTGCCACGGCCGAAAGAAGGCCGCTGGATCAACATCGGCCGCCTCGACATCAACACCACCGGCCTGCTGCTGTTCACCACCGACGGTGAACTGGCCAACCGCCTGATGCACCCGTCCTACGAGATGGACCGTGAGTACGCGGTACGTGTGCGTGGTGAGGTCGACGACGAGATGATCGAGCGCCTGAAGGCCGGCGTGATGCTGGAAGATGGCCCGGCCAAGTTCACCGACATCCAGAAGGCGCCCGGTGGTGAAGGCTTCAACCACTGGTACCACTGCGTGGTGATGGAAGGCCGTAACCGTGAAGTGCGTCGCCTGTGGGAGTCCCAGGGCATGGTGGTCAGCCGCCTGAAGCGCGTGCGTTTCGGCCCGGTGTTCCTCAACTCCGACCTGCCGATGGGCCGCTGGCGTGAAATGACCCAGGGCGAAATCGACATCCTCGCCGCAGAGGTAGGCCTGCAGCCGGTGGCGCTGCCAGCCATGAAGCTCAAGGCCAAGGACAAGATGGAGCGCCTGCAGCGCAAATCGACCCGCCCGCTGGGCCGTGGCGAGCGCGTGCGCAGCCTGCGCCCGGCCCACGAAGGTGCTGCTGCCGGCGAACGCCCGGCGCGCCAGGCGCGTGAAGAGGCCCCGCGCAAGACCGGCCGTGGCAGCACCGTGGCCGAACGCCCGAGCGAGATGCGCAAGCGTCCGGCCAAGCCTGAAGGTGACAAGCCGGCAGGCCGTGGCCGCGGCAAACCGCGTGGCTGATTGGCCTTTGCGTTGAAACAGAACCAGCCTTCGGGCTGGTTTTTTATGGGTGCGCCAGGCATGGCGCGTTGCGCGTCAGCGCAACCCGCTTGGTTGTGGTGACCAGGCGGGTGACTTGGAGGTGGAAGTCCTCTACACACCCGGCAAGGGGAAGTGTTAGCCAGAGGCAAGGGTGTCGCGGGTGACTGCGAATCTGAAGGAAGCCCGAGGCAAAATGCTGGCCTGACGAACAGGAAGCGGATAGAGGCGGCACAGCGGGGTAAGGCGGCCCAAATCGTCGAAGCCCAATACTTGTACGGAACGCTGTGACGTAAATCCGACAGGCATAAGCAGGAAGGTCACGCGAATTACCCTGGGAGATCTGCACACCTGCCTTTGTGCTACCGAGCGTCGAGAGGCGACGGGATGGGCGTGCAGAAGTCAGCCGAGGCCGTAGTAAGTGGCGGTTAACCACGCTACCAAGGGCCGAACAGGTTATGCCGCCAGTAGGCGTCACTGTCTCGTTGGTAGCCGTAATGCAGAAATTTCCCACAGCGGAAACTATCATCCTGAGTCCCGGCCAGAAGCCGAGGATGATGCCTGACAGTGCAAAGGTATCGATGGCGTCAGTGGCGTGGACGAGCGCGGAGTCGGGCACGCTGATGGAGCGGGTGCTTGCACCGGCCAACCTCAGGCGTGCGTATCAACGCGTAGTCAGCAACAAGGGGGCGCCGGGTGCCGATGGCATGACGGTGGCCGACTTGGCGGGCCACGTGAAACAGTATTGGCCAACACTCAAGGCCAGGTTGATGGCCGGTGAATACCATCCTCAAGCAGTGCGAGCGGTTGAAATTCCCAAGCCGCAGGGCGGCACACGGCAACTGGGAATCCCCAGCGTCGTAGATCGCCTGATCCAGCAAGCCCTGCAGCAACAGCTTACGCCAATCTTCGATCCGCTGTTTTCGGACTACAGCTACGGCTTCCGTCCGGGCAGAAGCGCTCACCAAGCTGTCGAGATGGCCCGCGCTCATGTGGCGTCGGGGTATCGCTGGTGCGTGGAACTCGACCTGGAGAAGTTCTTCGATCGGGTCAACCACGACATCCTCATGGCTTGTATCGAGCGCCGTATCGGAGACAAGGGCGTGCTCAGGCTGATACGTCGCTATCTCGAAGCCGGTGTCATGTCGGGCGGTATCGTCAGTCCGCGGCAGGAGGGGACGCCGCAAGGCGGCCCGCTCTCGCCGTTGCTGTCGAACATCCTCCTGGATGAACTCGACCGCGAGTTGGAGCGACGGGGTCATCGCTTCGTACGCTACGCCGATGATGCGAGCATCTATGTTCGCAGTCCTCGGGCAGGCGAGCGGGTGTTGGCCAGCATCGAGCGCTTCCTGTGCCATCGTTTGAAATTGACGGTGAACCGGAAGAAGAGCCAAGTGGCAGAGGCCTGGAAGTGTGACTATTTGGGCTACGGGATGAGCAGGCACCAGCAACCAAGACTGCGCGTGGCAACGATGAGCCTGGGGCGCTTACGCGACCGACTCAGAATATTGCTGCGCAGTGTAAGGGCCCGCAAAGTGGCGACTGTCATCGAGCGAATCAACCCTGTCCTGCGAGGCTGGGCTGGCTATTTCAAGCTCAGCCAGAGCAAACGCCCGCTTGAGAAATTGGACGGCTGGGTCAGGCACAAACTTCGCTGCGTCATCTGGCGCCAATGGAAACGGCCCTCAACGAGGGCGCGCAACCTGATGCGCTTGGGCTTGGGCGAGGAACGTGCCTATAAATCGGCCTTCAATGGCCGAGGCCCGTGGTGGAATTCGGGGGCATCTCATGTGAATCAGGCGCTACCGAAGAAACTATGGGATAGACTCGGACTGGTCTCGATACTGGATACAATTAACCGGCTTAGCCGCATAACCTGAACCGCCGTGTACGGAACCGTACGCACGGTGGTGTGAGAGGACGGCGGCTGTGAAGCCGCCTCCTACTCGATCTGTGAGAATTTGGGGCTGCTGCGCAGCCCATCGCGACACAAGGCCGCTCCCACAGAAAACGCGTCACCTGTGGGAGCGGCCTTGTGTCGCGAAAGGGCCGCAAAGCGGACCCAAGATACTGAACAAAAAGAATTTTTCGGACGACTGGCAAGTTCCTGAACCACCTTGTAAAGAAAATTGTACGAATGTGGTCGGTTTCAGCCCGGATTTCAGATTAGGTCGAATCGTGTAAACAAACCTTGCCGCCGGCTCACCGTCAAAACAGCCGACAAAGCCCCGCCCACCCTTGCCCAAAGCCCCGCCCCACGGTGTTATAGCCGCCATTGCCGTGTGCAAAAGCCTGTCCACAGAGCCGGGCTGACAAAACAACAAATGGAGGCGCCATGTACGCCGATCACTTCGCCTTTCAAGGCCCACACCACAGGATCGCTGCGTTTTTTCCCGAGGAAAGGATGCAACGCGTTGACGCCTGCGCGTTTGCAGGGGTATACAGTGCGCCGCGTTTTACCTGTGACTCCTTTGCGTACCGCGCACTCTTGATCACGCCTGGTTGACCCGCTCCGGCGGCACCTGAGGTCAGGAAACCCAAGGTAACCACCTTGCCCATTCCGCTGCGCCACGAGCGCGGTGGGTCCGATTCCGTCACAGATAAAAACAATGCAGGTGACTTCGTTCATGAGTGGACAAAACATGCATTCAGGCGAGCTCAAGCGGGGCCTGAAGAACCGCCATATCCAGTTGATCGCCCTCGGTGGTGCGATTGGTACCGGCCTGTTCCTCGGCTCGGCAGGCGTGATGAAATCCGCTGGCCCGTCGATGATCCTTGGCTACGCCATCTGCGGCTTCATCGCCTTCATGATCATGCGCCAGCTCGGCGAAATGATCGTCGAAGAGCCGGTGGCCGGCTCGTTCAGCCATTTCGCCCACACCTACTGGGGTGGTTTCGCCGGCTTCCTGTCGGGCTGGAACTGCTGGGTGCTGTACATCCTGGTGGGCATGTCGGAGCTTTCGGCGGTCGGCAAGTATGTCCACTACTGGTGGCCGGAGATCCCCACCTGGGTTACGGCGGCAGCGTTCTTCGTGCTGATCAACGCCATCAACCTGATGAACGTGAAGTTCTTCGGTGAGGCCGAATTCTGGTTTGCCATCATCAAGGTGGTGGCCATCGTCAGCATGATCGGCCTGGGTGCCTACCTGCTGACCAGCGGCAGCGGCGGCCCCGAGGCAACCGTGGCCAACCTGTGGTCGCACGGTGGCTTCTTCCCGAACGGTGTCAGCGGGCTGGTGATGGCCCTGGCGTTCATCATGTTCTCCTTCGGTGGCCTGGAAATGCTTGGCTTCACCGCTGCCGAGGCCGACAAGCCGAAGACCGTGATCCCCAAGGCAATCAACCAGGTCATCTACCGTATCCTGATCTTCTATGTTGGTGCCCTGGTGGTGCTGCTGTCGCTGACCCCATGGGACAACCTGGTAGCCAGTATCGATGCCTCCGGTGGCAGCTATGGCAGCAGCCCGTTCGTGCAGGTGTTCTCGCTGCTGGGCAGTGACGTGGCCGCGCACCTGCTGAACTTCGTGGTCCTGACTGCAGCGCTGTCGGTGTACAACAGTGGCACCTACTGCAACGCCCGCATGCTGCTGGGCATGGCCGAACAAGGTGACGCTCCGGCGTCGCTGGCCAAGGTCGACAGCCGCGGTGTGCCGGTGCGCTCGATCCTGGCGTCGGCAGGCGTGACGCTGATCGCGGTGCTGCTCAACTACCTGATGCCGCAAAACGCCCTGGAACTGCTGATGTCGCTGGTGGTGGCTACCCTGGTGATCAACTGGGCGATGATCAGTTACTCGCACCTGAAGTTCCGCCAGCACCTGGACCGCACTGGCCAGAAGCCGCTGTTCAAGGCGCTGTGGTACCCCTATGGCAACTACATCTGCCTGGCGTTCGTGGTGCTGATCCTGGGCATCATGGCGATGATCCCGGGTATCCAGGTTTCCGTGTATGCGATCCCGGTGTGGCTGTTTGCCATGTTCGTGGTCTACATGGTCAAGCCGCGTCGCAAGGCGCAGGCCCTTGGGGCTGCTGGTAGCGTGGCCAGGTAAGGCGCTGCAGGTAGCGTGCAAATAACCCGAAGTCAGGAACTGGCTTCGGGTTTTTTATTGCCTGTACCGGCCCCTTCGCGGGTAAACCCGCTCCCACAGGGACATCACCTGATCTGAAAGCAGCGCTATACCTGTGGGAGCGGGTTTACCCGCGAAGAGGCCGGCACAGGCAAAAATCAGATCTGCTCCAGCAACCAACTGCGAAACGCCCGCAGCGACGGCAATGCCTCATTGCGCGGCGGGTAGATCAGGTAATAACTGCGCTGGCTGGCAAATGCCACCCCTGGGCTGTAGAGCTCACCCTTGGCCAGTTCTTCCTCCACCAGTATGCGCGGCACCAGCCCGATGCCGATCCCGGCCCGTACCGCCTGGATCAGGTGCGAGGTCAGCTCGAAGCTCGGCCCCAGGCGCATCGCCCGGTGCGCCAGGCCATGGTGCGAGAACCACTCGCCCCAGGCATGCGGGTTGTTGGCCACATTCAGCAGCACCTCTTCACTGATGCGTGCAGGGCTCCAGCCTTGGCTGTCCGCACCAGCCTCAGGCGGCAATATCACCACCAGTTCCTCGGCATGCAGGCGATGGCAGATCAACCCCGGCAGGTCGTGGCTGGCCACGCCGATGGCGGCATCGATCTCGCTGGTGTCGAAGTTGATGGCTTCGATGCGTGAATGTATGTGCACCAGCATGCCCGGGTGTGCGCTGTAGAAGGCATGCAACCGCGGCAGCAGCCATTTCGAACCGAAGGTGGGCAGGGTGGCCAGGCGCAAGGTGCCTACCCCCGACTGGTAGGCCAACGCCTGCAAGGTGGCGCTGCGGATGCGCCCCAGTGCCTCGCTGAGCTCGCGCTGGTACAGGCGGCCGACATCGGTCAGCTGCACCTGGCGCCCCTCGCGGCGGAACAGGGTCAGGCCCAGTTGCTGCTCCAGCGCCTGCACCTGGCGGCTGACCGCGCTCTGGGTGAGCGACAGCTCGGCGGCGGCTCGGGTGTAGCTTTCATGCCGGGCGGCAGCCTCGAAAGCCAGTAGCAGCGACATGGACGGGGTGAGATGGCGGTAATTCATTCATAAAAGTCATTAATAGCGGCAGGATTATCCGTTTGCCCCTGAAGCGAAACTACAGGAACATTGGCCTGCACGTCACCTCCGCATGTCATCACCCATGCCGGAACGACAGGAATCCCGTGAATTAGCCAATATCAAGAGGCCATCCTTCGATGATCGCCCAGCTGCCGACCGTTGCCCCGAGCGCCAACTACCCCGAATTCCTCGAAGCCCTGCGCAACAGCGGCTTCCGTGGCCAGATCAGTGCCGACTACGGCACCCGCACGGTGCTGGCCACCGACAACTCGATCTACCAGCGCTTGCCACAGGCGGCGGTGTTCCCGCTGGACGCCGATGATGTGGCGCGGGTCGCCACGCTGATGGCCGAGGGGCGCTTCCAGCAGGTCAAGCTGACCCCGCGCGGTGGTGGTACCGGCACCAACGGGCAGTCGCTGACCGACGGTATCGTCGTCGACCTGTCGCGGCACATGAACAAAATCCTCGAAATCAACGTCGAGGAACGCTGGGTGCGGGTGCAGGCCGGTACTGTCAAGGACCAGCTCAACGCTGCGCTCAAGCCGCACGGGCTGTTCTTCGCCCCCGAGCTGTCCACCTCCAACCGTGCCACTGTCGGCGGCATGATCAACACCGACGCCAGCGGCCAGGGCAGCTGCACCTATGGCAAGACCCGCGACCACGTACTGGAGCTGCACAGCGTGCTGCTCGGCGGCGAGCGCCTGCACAGCCTGCCGATCGACGATGCCGCGCTGGAGCAGGCCTGTGCTGCGCCCGGCCGGGTCGGCGAGGTGTACCGCATGGCGAGGGAGATCCAGGAAACCCAGGCCGATCTCATCGAAGCCACCTTCCCCAAGCTCAACCGTTGCCTGACCGGTTATGATCTGGCCCACCTGCGCGACGAGCAGGGCCGCTTCAACCTCAACAGCGTGCTGTGCGGTGCCGAGGGCTCGCTGGGCTATGTGGTCGAAGCCAAGCTCAATGTGCTGCCGATCCCCAAGTACGCCGTGCTGGTCAACGTGCGCTACACCAGCTTCATGGATGCCCTGCGTGACGCCAACGCGTTGATGGCGCACAAGCCGCTGTCGATCGAGACTGTCGACTCCAAGGTGCTGATGCTGGCGATGAAGGATATCGTCTGGCACAGCGTCGCCGAATACTTCCCGGCCGACCCCGAGCGCCCGACCCTGGGCATCAACCTGGTGGAGTTCTGCGGCGACGAGCCGGCCGAGGTCAATGCCAAGGTGCAAGCGTTCATCCAGCACCTGCAGAACGACACCAGCGTCGAGCGCCTGGGCCACACCCTGGCCGAGGGCGCCGAGGCGGTGACCCGCGTCTATACCATGCGTAAACGTTCGGTGGGCCTGCTGGGCAACGTCGAGGGCGAAGTACGCCCGCAACCGTTCGTGGAAGACACCGCGGTACCGCCGGAGCAACTGGCCGACTACATCGCCGACTTCCGTGCACTGCTCGATGGCTACGGCCTGGCCTATGGGATGTTCGGCCACGTCGATGCCGGCGTGCTGCACGTGCGCCCGGCGCTGGACATGAAGGACCCGGCCCAGGCCGCACTGGTCAAGCCGATTTCCGACGCCGTGGCGGCGCTGACCAAAAGCTATGGCGGCTTGCTGTGGGGCGAGCACGGCAAGGGCCTGCGTTCTGAATACGTGCCGGAGTACTTCGGCGAGCTGTACCCGGCGCTGCAGCGCCTTAAAGGCGCCTTCGACCCACACAACCAGCTCAACCCGGGCAAGATCTGCACCCCGTTGGGCAGTGCCGAAGGCCTGACCCCGGTCGATGGCGTAACCCTGCGCGGCGATCTCGACCGCACCATCGACGAACGCGTGTGGCAGGACTTCCCCAGCGCCGTGCACTGCAACGGCAACGGCGCCTGCTACAACTACGACCCCAACGACGCCATGTGCCCGTCGTGGAAGGCCACCCGCGAGCGCCAGCACTCGCCCAAGGGCCGTGCCTCGCTGATGCGCGAATGGCTGCGCCTGCAGGGCGAAGCCGATATCGACGTGCTGGCGGCGGCACGCAACAAGGTGTCGTGGCTCAAGGGCCTGCCGGCACGCCTGCGCAACAACCGTGCGCGCAGCCAGGGCCAGCAAGACTTCTCCCATGAGGTGTACGACGCCATGGCCGGCTGCCTGGCGTGCAAGTCGTGCGCCGGGCAGTGCCCGATCAAGGTCAACGTGCCGGACTTCCGCTCGCGCTTCCTCGAGCTGTACCACGGCCGCTACCAGCGCCCGCTGCGTGACTACCTGATCGGTTCGCTGGAGTTCACCATCCCGTACCTGGCCCACGCGCCCGGGCTGTACAACGCGGTGATGGGCTCGAAGTGGGTGAGCAAGCTGCTGGCCGACAAGGTCGGCATGGTCGACAGCCCGCTGATCAGTCGCTTCAACTTCCAGGCCACCCTGACCCGCTGCCGCGTCGGCGTGGCCAGCGTGCCGGCCCTGCGTGAACTGACCCCGGCCCAGCGCGAGCGCAGCATCGTGCTGGTGCAGGATGCCTTTACCCGTTACTTCGAGACACCGCTGCTGTCGGCCTTCATCGACCTGGCGCACCGCCTGGGCCACCGGGTGTTCCTGGCGCCGTATAGTGCCAATGGCAAGCCACTGCACGTTCAGGGCTTCCTCGGTGCGTTCGCCAAGGCGGCGATCCGCAATGCCACCCAGCTCAAGGCCCTGGCTGACTGCGGCGTGCCGCTGGTGGGCCTGGACCCGGCGATGACCCTGGTGTATCGCCAGGAGTACCAGAAAGTGCCGGGCCTGGATGGCTGCCCGCAGGTGCTGTTGCCACAGGAGTGGTTGATGGACGTGCTGCCGGAGCAGGCACCGACCGCGCCGGGCACTTTCCGCCTGATGGCGCACTGCACCGAGAAGACCAACGTGCCGGCCAGCACCAAGCAGTGGGAGCAGGTGTTTGCCCGCCTTGGCCTGAAGCTGGTGACCGAGGCGACTGGCTGCTGCGGTATGTCCGGTACCTATGGGCACGAGGCGCGCAACCAGGACACCTCACGGACCATCTTCGAGCAGTCGTGGGCGACCAAGCTGGACAAGGAAGGCGAGCCGCTGGCGACCGGTTACTCGTGCCGCAGCCAGGTCAAGCGCATGACCGAGCGGCAGATGCGCCACCCGCTGGAAGTGGTGCTGCAGTACGCCAAGCGCTGACCTTCAGGGCCCCGGGGGCTGCCTTGCAGCCCATCGCCGGCAAGCCAGCTCCCACAGGTGTAGCGTCAGCCTTGGTTCATTCGGTCCCTGTGGGAGCTGGGTTGCCGGCGATAGGGCCAGTGCAGGCAGTACATAAATCAGGTTTCCTGTGCGCGATCCCGCCTTCGCTGCGCCTGCCGATACAGATACAGGCTCAACACCAGCCCGCAAGCCGCCGCCGCTGCCGCAAACAGAAACATCGAAGCAAACCCGAACCCCGCCGCCACCGCGCCCACCAGTGGCCCGGTCACCCCCAGCGACAAATCGATGAACAGCGAATAAGCCCCCACCGCCGCCCCGCGGTTGGCCGCCGACACCTGGTTCACCGCCTCCACCCCCAGTGCCGGGAACACCAGCGAGAAGCCGAACCCGCTCAGTGCGGCCCCCGCCAACGCCAGTTCGGCGCTGGGCGCCAGCCACAGCATCAGCAGCCCGAGCGTTTCCACCGACAGGCAGGCGATCGCCACCCGGAACCCGCCAAGCCGGTTGATCAGGTTGCCGAACAGTAGTCGCGCACTGATGAAGCTGGCGCCGAACAGGCTCAGGGTCAGTGCCGCATTGGCCCAGCCACGGCTGGCGTAATACAAGGTGATGAAGGTGGCGATGGTGCCAAAGCCGATCGAGCCCAGGGCAAGCCCCGAGCCGTGCGGGAACACCTTGCCCAGCACCCGCAGGAACGGCAGGCGCACGCCACTGACGATCGGTGCGGCCTGTTTGGGCCAGGCCAGCAGCAACCCGAGCGCACACAGCAGGATGATGCTCACGCCCATGCTCCACAGGCCCAGGCTCTTGACCATCAGTACGCCCAGCGGAGCGCCGATGGCCAGCGCGCCATAGCTGGCGATGCCGTTCCAGGAAATGACCTTGGCCGTGTTTTCGGCACCTACACGGCCAATGCCCCAGCCAATGGAACCGGAGCCCACCAGGCTTTCCGCACTGCCGAGTACCAGGCGGCCGACCAGCAGGCAGGCCAGGCTCAGCCAGGGCAGGTGGGTGAGGAAGGCGCAGGCCAGCATGAAAACCCCGCTGAGCCCGCAGCCGGCCAGGCCATACATGACCGCCTTCTTGCTGCCGTGGTTGTCGATGATGCGGCTGGCGGTGGGGCGGCTGAGCAGGGTGGCCAGGTACTGCACGCTGATCACCAGGCCCGCGACCACGGCACTGAAGCCCAGGTCGTTGTGCACATAGCCGGGCAATACGGCCAGCGGGATGCCGATGTTCAGGTAGCCGATGAAGGTGAAGAGGACGATGGAGACGACTTGCAGGGTGACCGCAAGGGGGCGCGGTGAGTGGGGCATGAGGGCCTACGTGGGTTCTGGACGGTGTGAAAACGTGATGACGGGGGGTGGCCCGCAGGTCAGCCGTTTTCACACAGTCGGGGGATGCGCGGTTATTCCTGGTCAGCGCTGGATTGATCGTCACCATCCTGCTCGACGGCAGCTGCCGGTTCGGCGTGAACGGTAACGGTTGGCTCTTCTGGGTTCAGGCTTGGGAAGGGAAGATTCGGGATTTCATGCATCTCGTCGTTCCTCGCAAGTGTGAGTGAAAAGTCTGCGCCAGGCGCGTTTGAAGCTTCGCAAAGCTGGGGCAGGATACACAAGTCTGGATGACAGTTTGGGTTTTTTTGGCGGTCGCTTGTCGGTTTTGCGGGCGAACAGCGGACATGTTTCCTGCAAACAACTGGGGCCCCTGTGGGAGCGGGTTTACCCGCGAACACCGGCGAAGCCGGTGCCATGCACCGCGTTGTCTGCTTCGCGGGTGAACCCGCTCCCACAGGCTCCAGTTTCTCAGTGCTTACTTGCGGCCTTCAGCCGTCTCCGCCACCTTGTCGGTGCGTGCGCACATGATGAAGTCATTGCGGTGCAGGCCTTTGATCGAGTGGCTCCACCAGGTCACGGTGACCTTGCCCCACTCGGTCAGCAGGCCCGGGTGGTGGCCTTCGGCCTCGGCGATTTCGCCCACGGCATTGGTGAACGCCAGGGCGTGCTTGAAGTTCTTGAACAGGAACACGCGTTCCAGCTCCATGTGGCCGTCACGTACTTCGATGTTCCAGTCCGGGATTTCGCGAATCAGCTCGGCCAGCTCTTCGTCGGTGACCTTTGGTGCGTCGGCGCGGCAGGCTTCGCAATGGGCTTGGTTCAAGGCATTCATGTGGTGTTTTCCGGTTCGAGTTGTTATCGGCAAGGTCGCTCAGGCAGCGACCTTGGGTGGAAACTTCGGTGCGTGCAGGCCCAGCTGCATGGCTTTGTGAACCATGCCCATGATGTCTTCGTGGGCCAGGTCGAACAGGCGCTTCATGTTCGGTAGCACGAAATACAACGGCTGCAGGATGTCGATGCGGTACGGTGTGCGCATGGCCTCGATCGGGTCGAAGGCCTGGTGCTCGGGCTCGCCAGACAGACTGTAGACGGTCTCCTTTGGCGACGAGAGGATGCCGCCGCCATAGATCTTGCGGCCCTGCGCGGTTTCCATCAGGCCGAACTCGATGGTCATCCAGTACAGGCGCGCCAGGTAAACGCGTTGTTCCTTGGTCGCGGCCAGGCCGAGCTTGCCGTAGGTATGGGTGAATTCGGCGAACCAGGGGTTGGTCAGCAGCGGGCAGTGGCCGAAGATCTCGTGGAAGATATCGGGTTCTTGCAGGTAGTCCAGCTCTTCCGGGGTACGGATGAAGGTGGCTACCGGGAAGCGCTTGCTGGCCAGCAGTTCGAAGAAGGTCTGGAAGGGGATCAGCGCCGGGACCCGGGCAACCTGCCAACCGGTGGTGGCGCCCAGCACCTTGTTGATCTCGCCCAGTTGCGGAATACGGTCATGGGGCAGCTTGAGCTGGTCGATGCCGTCCAGGTATTCCTGGCACGTGCGGCCTTCGATCACTTTCAACTGACGGGTGATCAGGGTGTTCCATACCGCATGCTCTTGCTGCGGGTAATCGATAAAACCATGCGCATCGGGCTCGCGTGCCACGTATTGCGTCTGTTTCATGTGGCTCTCCTGGTGAGGGCTTTTCTTGTTATGTGCAGGACATGCCTAAGGAATATCCCTTCGCTGGCCACTTTGCACGGGGTGGGCCATTGGGCGGGACCGGCATTCGGCGATGTTTTCGTAACGATAATTTTACAAAAAGACGTAGGTGTCGGAAAATCCGAGGCATCTGGCTGAAGCTTCGGCTGTTTTTGTCAGCTTATCTTTACGACTTTTCCGCGCGGTGTTGAAAAACATTGGCGCTTCGAGAGCCCTCATGCGTATCAAAGTGCATTGCCAGAACCGTATTGGCATCCTGCGCGACATCCTCAACCTGCTGGTGGAGTACGGCATCAACGTGCTGCGCGGCGAGGTGGGCGGTGACCATGGCAACGCCATCTACCTGCATTGCCCGAACCTGATCAATCTGCAGTTCCAGGCGCTGCGGCCGAAGTTCGAGGCGATTGCCGGGGTATTCGGTGTCAAGCGCGTGGGGCTGATGCCCAGCGAGCGCCGACACATGGAGCTGAACGCGTTGCTGGGTGCGCTGGACTTTCCGGTACTGTCGATCGACATGGGCGGCAGCATCGTCGCCGCCAATCGTGCCGCTGCGCAGCTGCTGGGGGTGCGGGTGGACGAGGTGCCGGGCATGCCGCTGGCGCGCTATGTGGAGGACTTCGACCTGCCAGAGCTGGTGCGCGCCAACAAGTCGCGCATCAACGGCCTGCGCATCAAGGTCAAGGGCGATGTGTTCCTGGCCGATATCGCGCCGCTGCAGTCCGAGCACGACGACAGCGAGGCGCTGGCCGGCGCGGTGCTGACCCTGCACCGCGCCGACCGAATCGGTGAGCGCATCTATAACGTGCGCAAGCAGGAGCTGCGCGGTTTCGACAGTATCTTCCAGAGCTCGCGGGTGATGGCTGCGGTGGTGCGCGAGGCGCGGCGCATGGCGCCGCTGGACGCGCCTTTGCTGATCGAGGGCGAGACCGGCACCGGCAAGGAATTGCTGGCGCGTGCCTGCCACCTGGCAAGCCCGCGCGGCCAGTCGCCGTTGATGGCGCTCAACTGCGCCGGGTTGCCCGAGTCGATGGCCGAGACCGAGCTGTTCGGCTACGGCCCCGGGGCATTCGAAGGGGCGCGGGCCGAGGGCAAGCTGGGGCTGCTGGAGCTGACCGCCGGTGGCACGCTGTTCCTCGACGGGGTAGGGGAGATGAGCCCACGCTTGCAGGTGAAGCTGCTGCGTTTTCTGCAAGATGGCTGCTTCCGCCGCGTAGGCAGCGATGAAGAGGTGTACCTGGATGTGCGAGTGATCTGCGCGACCCAGGTGGATTTGTCCGAATTGTGTGCCCGTGGCGAGTTTCGCCAGGACCTGTATCACCGGCTCAATGTGTTGTCGCTGCACATTCCGCCATTGCGCGAATGCATGGATGGCCTGGAAGGGCTGGTGCAGCACTTTCTCGACCAGGCCAGCCGGCAGATCGGCTGCGCCATGCCGCGCCTGGCGCCAGCGGCGATGGACAAACTCGGCCAGTACCATTGGCCGGGTAATGTAAGGCAGTTGGAAAACGTGTTGTTCCAGGCGGTTTCGTTATGCGAAGGCGGCGTGGTCAAAAGTGAACATATACGTTTGCCGGATTACGGCGTGCGCCAACCGCCGGGTGAGTTTTCGCTGGACGGGGATCTTTCGCAGATTGTCGGGCGCTTTGAAAAAGCGGTGCTGGAAAGTTTGATGGGGGAATTCCCGAGTAGTCGGGCTTTAGGTAAAAGACTGGGTGTTTCGCATACTACTATTGCCAACAAGTTGAGGGATTATTCGTTGGGCAAGTCGGTAGATTAATAAGCGGTTGGTCAATAACCTGTTAATCAGGTGCAATATTCTTCGCGGGCTTGCCCGCTCCCACAGGTACCGCGCCAAATTCAGGTCAGGCGCTGTACCTGTGGGAGCGGGCAAGCCCGCGAATGGGGCCCGCAGGGCCCCCAATTCACAAGGTATCAGCCGTTCGAGCAGCCGTTCCCCATCACGCGGTATTCGAGAATGTGCTTCTGGCCCTTGGAGTCCTCGTAGGTCATGCGGGCTGGCACGACTTCGCACACATTGGGCACTTCGCTCATGGAAATGACGCGGGCAATGTCCAGGTGCTGCGAGTAACTGTACTGTTCAACCGGAATCTGCTCGGCATCTTTGGCTTCGCCGGCCATCGCCGCGCCGCAAAGACTGCCAAGTACCAATACCAGTAAAGCTTTCATTTTCAATTTACCTGTCTAAGGTCGTGAGGGGGCACGCGGCGCTTATGGCGCCGCGAGTATTGCTAGTTTTAACTATCAGGTTTGGAGGGGGATTAACGCTTGCCTTCGTGGGGGCTGTTACCAGTTGTTAATCGCCTTGCCGTTGCTGGCGAGGTGAATTTTATGGCTGGGGCCAAGGCCGAAACAGTGGGTCTTTTGATAAAGTGTTTTGACAGAATCTGTAACAATCCTCTGGTAAACCGCGCCCGTAATTTCTCGCCTGGGCTGTAAGGTGCGTGCCAGAGCGCTTTGTCAGAACGGGCGTACCAAATTACTACCAACGTCGAATGGCTTTTGTCGCTCTGGTACAGTTACAAACGGTTCCATACAAAAACAACTATTACACCGAGGTAACACAGATGAGTGCGGCTCCACTGTATCCCGTTCGTCCCGAGGTTGCGGCCACCACCCTGACCGACGAGGCCACCTACAAGGCCATGTACCAGCAATCGGTGATCAACCCGGACGGCTTCTGGCGCGAGCAGGCCCAGCGCATCGACTGGATCAAGCCGTTCACCAAGGTCAAGCAGACCTCCTTCGACGACCATCACGTCGATATCAAATGGTTCGCCGACGGCACTCTGAACGTTTCCTCCAACTGCCTGGACCGCCACCTCGAAGAGCGCGGTGACCAGTTGGCCATCATCTGGGAAGGCGACGACCCTTCCGAACACCGCAACATCACCTACCGCGAACTGCACGAGCAGGTCTGCAAGTTCGCCAACGCCTTGCGTGGCCAGGATGTGCACCGGGGTGACGTGGTCACCATCTACATGCCGATGATCCCCGAAGCCGTGGTCGCCATGCTGGCCTGTGCCCGTATCGGTGCGATTCACTCGGTGGTGTTCGGCGGCTTCTCGCCCGAAGCGCTGGCCGGCCGTATCATCGACTGCAAGTCCAAGGTCGTGATCACCGCAGACGAAGGCGTACGCGGTGGCCGCCGTACCCCGCTCAAGGCCAACGTCGATCTGGCGCTGACCAACCCTGAAACCAACAGCGTGCAGAAGATCATCGTGTGCAAGCGCACCGGTGGCGACATTGCCTGGCACCAGCACCGCGACATCTGGTACGAAGACCTGATGAAAGTCGCCTCCAGCCACTGCGCGCCGAAAGAGATGGGTGCCGAGGAAGCGCTGTTCATCCTTTATACCTCCGGCTCCACCGGCAAGCCGAAGGGCGTGCTGCACACCACCGGTGGCTACCTGGTATATGCAGCGCTGACCCATGAGCGCGTGTTCGACTATCGCCCGGGCGAGGTGTACTGGTGCACCGCCGACGTGGGTTGGGTCACTGGCCACAGCTACATCGTCTATGGCCCGCTGGCCAACGGCGCCACCACCCTGCTGTTCGAGGGCGTGCCGAATTACCCGGACATCACTCGTGTGTCGAAGATCATCGACAAGCACAAGGTCAACATCCTGTACACCGCGCCAACCGCTATCCGCGCGATGATGGCCGAAGGGCAGGCTGCAGTCGAAGGTGCCGATGGCTCCAGCCTGCGCCTGCTGGGCTCGGTGGGTGAGCCGATCAACCCCGAAGCCTGGAACTGGTACTACAAGGCCGTGGGCAAGGAGCGTTGCCCGATCGTCGACACCTGGTGGCAGACCGAGACCGGCGGCATCCTGATCAGCCCGCTGCCTGGCGCCACCGGCCTCAAGCCAGGCTCGGCAACGCGTCCGTTCTTCGGCGTGGTGCCGGCGCTGGTGGATAACCTGGGCAACCTGATCGAGGGCGCTGCCGAGGGCAACCTGGTGATCCTCGATTCCTGGCCGGGCCAGTCGCGTTCGCTGTACGGCGACCACGACCGTTTCGTCGATACCTACTTCAAGACCTTCCGTGGCATGTACTTCACCGGCGACGGTGCGCGCCGCGACGAGGATGGCTACTACTGGATCACCGGTCGCGTGGATGACGTGCTGAACGTGTCCGGTCACCGCATGGGTACTGCCGAAATCGAAAGCGCCATGGTGGCGCATGCGAAAGTGGCCGAAGCTGCGGTGGTGGGTGTGCCGCACGACATCAAGGGGCAGGGCATCTATGTGTATGTCACCCTCAATGCCGGTATCGAGGCCAGCGAGCAGCTGCGCCTGGAGCTGAAGAACTGGGTGCGCAAGGAAATCGGCCCGATCGCCTCGCCGGATGTGATTCAGTGGGCGCCGGGGCTGCCGAAGACCCGGTCGGGCAAGATCATGCGCCGCATCCTGCGCAAGATTGCCACCGGTGAGTACGATGCCCTGGGTGATATCTCGACACTGGCCGACCCGGGTGTGGTGCAACACCTGATCGATACCCACAAGGCCATGAGCCTGGCTTCGGCCTGATAGCGAAGCTCGCAAACGCTGGAGGCGTTGCGCTATCTCTGTGGGAGCGGCTTTAGCCGCGAAGAACCCAGCGCGGTGGATGGCACCGGCGTTGCCGGTGTTCGCGGCTGAAGCCGCTCCCACAGTGTGAGGTATATGCCTGAGGGCTGTGTTGTATCAGTGAGGCCAGCCAACAAGAACCCCGCCCGGGCAACCGGCGGGGTTTTTGCTTTACTGTTACCCGACATTCATCGGTAACTGTTCTGTCACCGGCGTCGCACAATATCGGGGCGCCAGGAAACAAATCCGGCTTGTTTCGGTGCGTTTTCGCAGCCTTTTTTGCGACACGGCACGCTGCACTTGCCGTAATACAAGGCTTTGCCAATAATAGGCCCGGGAATTGCTAGTACTATAGGTTCTATTTCTTGCGCTCTTGCATATTTTGCAATGGCTGTCAACATCGCCCGTTGCCGTTTCAAGCGCTTCTGTAAGTAGTTGTCGCTTTGAAGAAATATCGACTACCGGGCTGTCGTTAAAATGCCACTCACTCGCTCGTGGTCTGCGGCCTTGGTCGAACCCTGCGCGGCTCGCGTTGTACCCATTCGCATATCGGGCAGCCGTTACCTGCCTTGTATTGCCCCGTACCGATGGAGTTACCTGATGAAGAAGCTCGCACTGCTTGGCGCCCTAGCGCTGTCCGTGTTTTCCCTGGTGTCGCAGGCCGATGAAAAACCGCTGAAAATCGGCATCGAAGCCGCCTACCCACCCTTCGCCTTCAAGCAGCCAGACGGCAGCATTGCCGGTTTTGACTACGACATCGGCAACGCCCTGTGCGAAGAGATGAAAGCCAAGTGCACCTGGGTCGAGCAGGAGTTCGACGGCCTGATCCCGGCGCTGAAAGTGCGCAAGATCGACGCCATCCTGTCGTCCATGTCGATTACCGAAGACCGCAAGAAATCGGTCGACTTCACCAAGCGCTACTACCTGACCCCGGCGCGCCTGGTGATGAAGGAAGGTACCGCCGTCAGCGACAGCCTGGATGAGCTCAAGGGCAAGAAGATTGGTGTGCAGCGCGGTTCGATCCACGACCGCTTCGCCAAGGAAGTACTGGGCGCCAAAGGTGCCACCGTGGTTCCTTACGGCACCCAGAACGAAATCTACCTGGACGTGGCAGCTGGCCGCCTCGATGGCACCGTGGCTGACGCCACCCTGCTGGAAGACGGCTTCCTCAAGACCGACGCCGGCAAGGGCTTCGCCTTCGTAGGCCCGGCCTTCACCGACGCCAAGTACTTCGGTGACGGCATCGGCATTGCCGTGCGCAAAGGTGACAAGGCCAACGTTGACCGCATCAACGCGGCCATCGACGCCATCCGTGCCAACGGCAAGTACAAAGAAATCGAGAAGAAGTACTTCAACTTCGATATCTACGGTCCAGACTCGAAATAAGACGTCGAGTTTCACCTGTGCAATGGTGCAAACAGCAGAGGCTCTGAGGTTTGCACCATTTTTCATTCTCTAGGTCGAGGACCTCATCATGTTGAAAGGCTACGGGGCAGTCATCCTCGACGGGGCGTGGCTGACGCTTCAGCTCGCCCTGTCGTCGATGGCCCTGGCCATCGTGCTCGGCCTGATCGGTGTGGCGCTGCGCTTGTCGCCGGTGCGCTGGCTGGCCTGGCTGGGCGATCTGTATTCCACGGTGATTCGTGGTATTCCGGACCTGGTCCTGATCCTGCTGATCTTCTACGGCGGGCAGGACATCATCAACCGGGTTGCGCCGCTGCTCGGTTATGAAGACTACATCGACCTGAATCCGCTGATCGCGGGTATCGGTACCCTGGGCTTCATCTTCGGTGCCTACCTGTCGGAAACCTTCCGCGGTGCGTTCCTCGGTATTCCCAAAGGCCAGGCCGAAGCGGGCGTGGCGTATGGCATGAGCAACCGCCAGGTGTTCTTCCGCATCCAGGTGCCGCAAATGATTCGCCTGGCGATCCCGGGCTTCACCAACAACTGGCTTGTGTTGACCAAGGCCACCGCGCTGATTTCGGTAGTGGGCCTGCAGGACATGATGTTCAAGGCCAAGCAGGCGGCCGATGCCACCCGTGAGCCTTTCACCTTCTTCCTGGCGGTGGCGGCCCTGTACCTGGTGCTGACCAGCATCTCGCTGTTGGCCCTGAAGTATCTCGAGCGCCGCTACTCGGTTGGCGTCAAGGTGGCTGAACTATGATCTTCGACTACAACGTCGTCTGGGAGGCACTGCCGATGTACTTCGGCGGCCTGCTGACCACCCTCAAGCTGCTGGCGATTTCGCTGTTCTTCGGGCTGCTGGCGGCCATTCCGCTGGGCCTGATGCGGGTGTCCAAGCAGCCAGCGGTCAATCTCGTGGCGTGGCTTTACACCTACGTGATCCGCGGCACGCCGATGCTGGTGCAGCTGTTCCTGATCTATTACGGCCTGGCGCAGTTCGAGGCGGTGCGCGAAAGCTTCCTGTGGCCGCTGCTGTCCAGCGCTACCTTCTGCGCCTGCCTGGCATTCGGCATCAACACCAGTGCCTACACCGCCGAAATCATCGCCGGCAGCCTCAAGGCCACGCCGCATGGCGAAATCGAGGCGGCCAAGGCCATGGGCATGTCGCGCATGAAGATGTACCGGCGCATCCTGCTGCCGTCGGCTCTGCGCCGGGCGCTGCCGCAGTACAGCAACGAAGTGATCATGATGCTGCAGACCACCAGCCTGGCGTCGATCGTTACCCTGATCGACATCACTGGCGCTGCGCGCACGGTCAATGCCCAGTACTACCTGCCTTTCGAGGCCTATATCACGGCGGGCGTGTTCTACCTGTGCCTGACCTTCATCCTGGTGCGCCTGTTCAAGATGGCCGAACGCCGCTGGCTCGGCTACCTGGCGCCGCGCAAGCACTGACCGCTTTGTGAGAATCGACAGCATGTACAAACTCGAAGTCCAAGACCTGCACAAGCGCTACGGCAGCCATGAAGTGCTCAAGGGCGTGTCCCTGTCGGCCAAGGCAGGCGATGTCATCAGCATCATCGGCTCCAGCGGTTCGGGCAAGTCGACCTTCCTGCGCTGCATCAACCTGCTGGAGCAGCCGCACGCTGGCAAGATCCTGCTCAACAACGAAGAGTTGAAGCTGGTACCGGGCAAGGACGGCGCGCTCAAGGCAGCCGACCCGCGTCAGCTGCAGCGCATGCGCTCGCGCCTGTCGATGGTTTTCCAGCACTTCAACCTGTGGTCGCACATGACCGCGCTGGAAAACATCATCGAAGCGCCGGTGCATGTGCTGGGTGTGAATCGCAAGGAGGCCCTGGAAAAGGCCGAGCATTACCTGGCCAAGGTCGGAGTCGCCCACCGCAAGGATGCCTTCCCGGGGCACATGTCCGGTGGCGAGCAGCAGCGCGTGGCAATTGCCCGGGCGCTGGCCATGGAGCCGGAGGTCATGCTGTTCGACGAGCCGACCTCGGCGCTGGACCCGGAACTGGTGGGCGATGTGCTCAAGGTGATGCAGTCGCTGGCCCAGGAAGGCCGCACCATGGTGGTGGTGACCCACGAAATGGGCTTTGCCCGTGAGGTTTCCAACCAGCTGGTGTTCCTGCACAAGGGCCTGGTGGAAGAAACCGGCTGCCCGCGCGAAGTGCTGGCCAATCCGCAGTCGGAGCGCCTGAAGCAGTTCCTCTCCGGCAGCCTGAAGTAAAAGCTGCATTTTTGCACCAGAATAGGGCATGCTGCGCGGCGAGCGCAGCCTGACCCGGCGCACAGACTCGAACGACCTCAGGTTTCGGACCGCACCTATGACCACCCAGCGAATCGGTTTTCTCATCTGGCCAAGCACCAAGCCCTTGACTCTGGCGCTGGCCGAGGAAGTGTTGCAGGTGGCGCAGCGGGTGCACCCGGAAGTGGTCTACGATCTGGTCTTCCTGCAGGCGGAGCCGGCGCAAGAGGGTAGCTGGCGCTTGCCGGGCGAGCCGTGGAACGGTCGTCTGGAGGGGTGTCACAAGCTGTTCCTGTTGGCTGACGAGCAGCCGCTGACGGTGGGGGCTGCGTTGTCGGCGGCGCTCAAGCAGTTGGCGCGCAGTGGCTGCATGATTGGCGGCCTGTCGGCCGGGGTCTACCCTCTGGCGATGCTGGGCCTGCTCGACGGTTACCGGGCTGCGGTGCACTGGCGCTGGCAGGATGATTTTGCCGAGCGCTTCCCCAGGGTCATCGCCACCAGTCACCTGTTCGACTGGGACCGCGATCGCCTGACCGCTTGTGGCGGCATGGCCGTGACCGACCTGCTGCTGGCAGTGTTGGCCCGTGATCACGGGGCGGAGCTGGCCGGGGCGGTGTCGGAGGAACTGGTGGTCGAGCGCATTCGCGAGGGTGGCGAGCGCCAGCGTATTCCGCTGCAGAACCGCCTGGGCTCCAGCCACCCCAAGCTGACCCAGGCGGTGCTGCTGATGGAAGCCAACATCGAAGAGCCGCTGACCACCGACGAAATTGCCCAGCACGTGTGCGTGTCGCGCCGGCAGCTGGAGCGTATCTTCAAGCAGTACCTGAACCGCGTGCCGAGCCAGTATTACCTGGAGCTGCGGCTGAACAAGGCGCGGCAGATGCTGATGCAGACCAGCAAGTCGATCATCCAGATCGGGCTGTCCTGCGGCTTCTCCTCGGGGCCGCATTTTTCCAGTGCCTACCGCAACTTCTTTGGCGCAACGCCGCGGGAGGATCGCAACCAGCGGCGTAGCAGCAGCCCATTCGAACTGAGCTCGGCGCCTGCCGAAAAAGGCTGATATTTCCTTACCCTGTGCCGGCCCTTTTGCGGCTGAAGCCGCTCCCACAGGGGCCGCACAACGTTCGAATCTTGCACAGGTCCTGTGGGAGCGGGTTCACCCGCGAGGAGGCCGGTGCAGGCAGCGCCCTTTCTCCCGCAGGTCTGTGCGATGTTTGAAGCCTGTGCGGTCCAGGTGGGAGCGGGCGTGCCCGCGAATCGGCCGGTACAGGCAACCACGCTTCTATATGTGTACACCCGTTCACCCAGCCCCCTCTCTCCCGTACACTGCGCGATTGCGACAGTGTTTGTCGCATTGCCGAAAGCCTTGTCAAAACTGGGTTTTGCGCTGTAACAAGTTGTCGCTTGGCCGCAAGGACAGGCGCGGATCAGTCCTTACAATCCCCCCATCGCTCGCCACTTCCAGGCCAGCGTTCCTCTTCAGGAGACTCAGATGTCCGTTGAGCAAGCCCCGGTGCAACGTGCCGATTTCGACCAGGTCATGGTCCCCAACTATTCTCCGGCGGCCTTCATTCCTGTGCGAGGCGAGGGCTCCCGTGTCTGGGACCAGTCGGGTCGCGAATTGATCGATTTTGCCGGTGGCATCGCGGTCAACGCCCTGGGCCACTGCCACCCGGCACTGGTCAAGGCCCTGACCGAGCAGGCCAATACCCTCTGGCACGTATCCAACGTGTTCACCAACGAGCCGGCCCTGCGCCTGGCCCACAAGCTGGTGGACGCCACCTTTGCCGACCGTGCGTTCTTCTGTAACTCCGGCGCTGAGTCCAACGAGGCCGCTTTCAAGCTGGCCCGTCGTGTTGCCCACGACCGCTTCGGCCCGGAAAAGCACGAAATCATCGCCACCGTGAACAGCTTCCACGGCCGTACCCTGTTCACCGTAAGCGTCGGTGGCCAGCCGAAGTACTCCGATGGTTTCGGCCCGAAGATCACCGGTATCAGCCATGTGCCGTACAACGACCTGGAAGCGCTGAAGGCACAGATTTCCGACAAGACCTGCGCCGTGGTGATCGAGCCGATCCAGGGCGAGAGCGGCGTGGTACCGGCCGACAAGGCCTACCTGGAAGGCGCGCGCAAACTGTGTGACGAGCACAACGCCCTGCTGATCTTCGACGAAGTGCAGACCGGCGTTGGCCGTACCGGTTCGCTGTATGCCTACCAGCACTACGGCGTTACCCCGGACATCCTGACCAGCGCCAAGAGCCTGGGCGGCGGTTTCCCGATCGGTGCCATGCTGACCACCACCGAGCTGGCCAAGCACTTGGCTGTCGGCACCCACGGCACCACCTACGGCGGCAACCCGCTGGGCTGCGCCGTCGCCTGCGCGGTGCTGGACGTGGTCAACACCCCGGAAACCCTGGCCGGTATCAAGGCCAAGCATGAGCGCTTCAAGGTCCGCCTGGAGCAGATCGGCCAGAAGTACAACCTGTTCAGCCAGGTGCGTGGCGTTGGCCTGCTGCTGGGCTGCGTGCTGACCGAGGCCTGGAAAGGCAAGGCCAAGGACGTGCTCAACGCCGCCGAGAAAGAAGGCGTGATGGTGCTGCAGGCCGGCCCGGACGTGGTCCGCTTCGCGCCAAGCCTGGTAGTTGAAGACGCCGACATCGACGAAGGCCTGGACCGCTTCGAGCGCGCCGTGGCCACCCTGACCAAGGGCTGATCCGCCCGCGGTCCCTTTGCCGGCCACGGTGCAGGCTCAGCCCGAGTCTGTACCGGGCCGGTGATACCCGATTCCAGTGCAGGTGCCAGTGCACCTGCCGTTTTTCCGTGCCGCCGTGAGCGGCCCGATTCCAAAGGAGTGACACCATGCTGGTGATGCGCCCCGCGCAAATGGCTGATCTGAACGAAGTGCAGCGCATGGCTGCAGACAGCCCCATTGGTGTCACCTCGCTGCCGGACGACACCGCTCGCCTGGGCGACAAGATCGCCGCATCCGAGACTTCCTTCGCCGCCGAGGTCAGCTTCAACGGTGAAGAAAGCTACTTCTTCGTGCTCGAGGACAGTGAAACCGGCAAGCTGGCCGGTTGCTCGGCCATCGTCGCTTCGGCCGGCTACTCCGAGCCGTTCTACAGCTTTCGTAACGAGACCTTCGTGCACGCCTCGCGCGAGCTGAAGATCCACAACAAGATCCATGTGCTCTCGCTGTGCCATGACCTGACCGGCAACAGCTTGCTGACCAGCTTCTATGTGCTGCCGGAACTGGTGAACAGTGGCTGGGCCGAGCTCAATTCGCGTGGCCGCCTGCTGTTCATGGCCGCTCACCCGGAGCGTTTCGCCGACTCGGTGGTGACCGAGATCGTCGGCTACAGCGACGAGCAGGGCGAATCGCCGTTCTGGGATGCCATCGGCCGCAACTTCTTCGACCTCAACTACGCCGACGCCGAGCGCCTGTGCGGCCTGAAGAGCCGCACCTTCCTCGCCGAACTGATGCCGCACTACCCGATCTACGTGCCGCTGCTGCCTGACCTGGCTCAGGAAGCCATGGGCCAGGTGCACCCGCGGGCGCAGATTACCTTCGACATCCTCATGCGCGAAGGCTTCGAGACCGAGCACTACATCGACATCTTCGACGGTGGCCCGACCCTGCATGCGCGTACCTCGGGTATCCGCTCGATCGCCCAGAGCCGGGTTGTGCCGGTGAGGCTCGAGGAAGCCCCGGTCAAGGGCGGGCGCCCGTACCTGGTGTGCAACGGCCAGTTGCAGGACTACCGCGCGGTGCTGCTGGACCTGGACTGGGTGCCCGGCAAGCCGGTCAGCCTGAGCCCGGCAGCCGCCGAGGCGCTGGGTGTGGGCGAGGGTGCCAGCGTGCGCCTGGTTGCGGTCTGAGGTCTGGCAACAGACGTTTCGGGATTGATGCGTTAGAAGAGTTTCGCGCCGGCCGCCGCCGCCGCAAAAGGAGATAGCATGATCGTTCGTCCTGTACGCAGCAGCGATTTGCCTGCGTTGATCGAATTGGCACGCAGCACCGGTACCACCGGGCTGACCACGCTGCCGGCCAACGAAGAGCGCCTGGGGCATCGCGTTGGCTGGGCGGAGAAGAGCTTCCGCGGCGAAGCCGAGCGTGGCGACACCGACTACCTGTTCGTGCTGGAAAACGACGAAGGCATGGTGGTGGGCATCAGTGCCATCGCCGGTGCCGTCGGCCTGCGCGAGCCCTGGTACAACTACCGGGTCGGCCTGACCGTCAGCGCCTCGCAGGAGCTGAAGATCTACCGCGAAATCCCCACCCTGTTCCTGGCCAACGACCTGACCGGCAACTCCGAGCTGTGCTCGCTGTTCCTGCGCAGCGACTACCGCTCCGGCCTCAACGGCCGCCTGCTGTCGCGGGCGCGCATGTTGTTCATCGCCGAGTTCCCCGAGCTGTTCGGTAAGAAGATCATCGCCGAAATGCGCGGCATGTCCGACGAGCAGGGCCGCTCGCCGTTCTGGGAAAGCCTGGGCCGGCACTTCTTCAAGATGGAGTTCAGCCAGGCCGACTACCTCACCGGCGTGGGCAACAAGTCGTTCATTGCCGAACTGATGCCGAAGTTCCCGCTGTACACCTGCTTCCTGTCCGAGGCAGCGCGCAACGTGATCGGCCGCGTGCACAAGGACACCGAGCCGGCGCTGGCCATGCTCAAGCAGGAAGGCTTCAACTACCAAGGCTACGTCGACATCTTCGACGCCGGCCCCGCCATCGAGTGCGACACCTCCAGGATCCGCGCCGTGCGCGAGAGCCAGACCCTGGTGCTGGCGGTGGGCACGCCGGGCGATGACGCGACGCCTTACATCATCCACAACCGCAAGCGCGACGACTGCCGCATCACGGCCGCACCTGCGCGGCTGGCTGCCGGTACCCTGGTGGTCGACCCCTTGACCGCCAAACGCCTGCGCATGGGCGCCGGCGACAACGTGCGCGCCGTGCCGCTGTCGGCAAGCCGGGAGGCCCAGTAAATGACCACGCATTACATCGCAGGCAATTGGCAGGTTGGCCAGGGCGAAACCCTGCAGTCGCTCAACCCGGTGACGCAAGCCGTCGTCTGGCAGGGGCAGGGCGCTGACGCCAGCCAGGTGGATGCCGCCGTGCAGGCTGCGCGTCAGGCCTTCCCGGCCTGGGCGCAATTGAGCCTGGAGGCGCGTATCGATGTGCTGGAGAAGTTCGCCGCGCAACTGAAAGAGCATGCCGAAGCGATGGCCCAGTGCATCGGCGAGGAAACCGGCAAGCCCCTGTGGGAGTCGGCGACCGAAGTCACCAGCATGATCAACAAGGTGGCGATCTCGGTGCAGAGCTACCGCGAGCGCACCGGCGAAAAGAGCGGCCCGCTGGCCGATGCCACGGCCGTGCTGCGGCACAAGCCGCATGGCGTGGTGGCGGTGTTCGGCCCTTACAACTTCCCTGGCCACCTGCCCAACGGCCATATCGTGCCAGCGCTGCTGGCTGGCAACTGCGTGGTGTTCAAGCCCAGTGAGCTGACGCCCAAGGTGGCCGAACTGACCGTCAATTGCTGGATTGCCGCCGGGCTACCGGCGGGTGTGCTCAACCTGGTGCAGGGCGCGCGCGAAACGGGTGTGGCGCTGGCCGCCAACCCAGGTATCGATGGCTTGTTCTTCACTGGCTCCAGCCGCACCGGCAACCTGCTGCACCAGCAGTTCGCCGGCCGCCCGGACAAGATCCTGGCCCTGGAAATGGGCGGTAACAACCCGCTGGTGGTGGATGAGGTCAAGGACCTCGATGCGGCGGTGTACACCATTATCCAGTCGGCGTTCATTTCCGCCGGCCAGCGCTGCACCTGCGCCCGTCGTCTGCTGGTGCCGCAAGGCGCCTGGGGTGATGCGCTGATCGCGCGCCTGGTCGAGGTGAGCAGATCCGTCACGGTCGGTGCGTTCGACCAGCAGCCGGCGCCGTTCATGGGTTCGGTGATTTCGCTGCAGGCAGCGCGGGCGCTGATTGCGGCCCAGGCCGAACTGGTCGCCAAGGGTGCCGTGAAGCTGCTGGAAATGACCCAGCCGCAGGCCGATGCCGCACTGCTGACCCCAGGCATTGTCGATGTCACCGCTGTGGCCGAGCGCCCGGACGAAGAGTTCTTCGGCCCGCTGCTACAGGTGATCCGCTATGCCGACTTCGATGCCGCCATCGATGAGGCCAACAACACCCAGTACGGCCTGGCCGCCGGCTTGCTGTCCGACTCCCACGCTCGTTACCAGTACTTCTGGCTGCGCAGCCGCGCCGGCATCGTCAACTGGAACAAGCAACTGACCGGTGCCGCCAGCAGTGCGCCGTTCGGCGGCGTGGGTGCCAGTGGCAACCACCGCGCCAGCGCCTATTACGCAGCGGATTACTGCGCTTACCCCGTGGCTTCGCTGGAGACCGCCAGCCTTGCCTTGCCGGCAACCTTGACGCCGGGCGTCACCCTATAACAACAGGTCACGGAGCCTAGCCGATGAAATCCTACGAAGTGAATTTTGATGGCCTGGTGGGGCCTACCCACAACTATGGCGGCCTGTCCTACGGCAACGTGGCTTCGCAGAGCAACAGCCAGCAGGGTTCCAACCCGCGCGAAGCCGCGCGGCAGGGCCTGGCGAAGATGAAAGCGCTGGCCGACATGGGCTTCAAGCAGGGCGTGCTGGCACCGCAGGAGCGCCCGGACGTGGCTGCACTGCGCCGCCTGGGCTTCAGCGGCAGCGATGCCGAAGTGATCCAGCGTGCCGCCAAGGAAGCCATGCCATTGCTGGTGGCCAGTTGCTCGGCTTCGAGCATGTGGGTGGCCAACGCCGCCACGGTCAGCCCCAGTGCCGACACTGCCGATGGCCGCGTGCATTTCACTGCTGCCAACCTCAACTGCAAGTACCACCGCAGCATCGAGCACCCGACCACCAGTCGCGTGCTGGGGGCCATGTTCAGCAACGACAAGCACTTTGCCCACCACGCGGCACTGCCTGCCGTGGCACAGTTCGGTGACGAGGGGGCGGCCAACCACACGCGCTTCTGCCGTACGTATGGCGAGGCCGGCGTGGAGTTCTTCGTCTACGGCCGCAGCGCCTTCGACAGCCGCTACCCGGCGCCGCAGAAGTACCCGGCCCGGCAGACCCTGGAAGCCTCCCAGGCCGTGGCCCGGCTGCATGGCCTGAGCGATGACGGCGTGGTCTACGCTCAACAGAACCCGGCGGTAATCGACCAGGGCGTGTTCCACAACGATGTGATTGCTGTGGGCAACGGCGAGGTGCTGTTCTACCACGAGGACGCTTTCCTCGAGACGGACGCGGTACTTGGCCAACTGCGAGCTAAACTGGCCAGCAAGGGTGGCAACTTCCAGGCCATCTGCGTGCCGCGGGCAGCGGTGACGGTGGAGGACGCGGTGCGTTCATACCTGTTCAACAGCCAGCTACTCAGCCGCGACGACGGCTCCATGCTGCTGGTGGTGCCGGAAGAGTGCCGCAACAACGAGCGGGTCTGGGCCTATCTGGGCCAGTTGACCAGCCAGGGCGGCCCGGTGCGGGAGGTGAAAGTGTTCGACCTCAAGCAGAGCATGCAGAACGGCGGTGGGCCGGCTTGCCTGCGTTTGCGCGTGGCGTTGAAGGAAACGGAACTGGCAGCGGTCAACCAAGGCGTTATCATGACCGCCTCGCTGTACGACACCCTGGTGCAGTGGGTCGACAAACATTACCGCGATCGCCTTGGCGAGGCGGACCTGGCCGACCCGCAATTGCTGGTGGAATGCCGTACGGCACTGGACGAATTGACCCAGATCCTGAAGTTGGGCTCGGTGTATCCGTTCCAACGCCAACCTTGAAGAGAGACTTTGCAATGACCGACGCCCTGCGCCTTATCCTGGAAGATGAAGACGGCACCCAGCTGGAAACTTCCTGCACCCGCTTTGCCGTCGTCTGGCAAGGCAAGGAAGTGTGGATTCAGCAGGATGGTCGTGGCCAGCTGCTGATCGGCGTGGATGTCGAGGAAGACGACACCGAGTACGCCAACCTGCTGCTGCGCCCGATGGCCACCAACCTGGTCAGCCTGCAGCTGGAAATGGAACCGGCGGAGGTCGGCGAAGACGACGATCACGTCCATGGCCCCGATTGCGGCCACCACCACTAAGGAAGTACCTATGCTCGCCCTTGGCAAATTGCTTGAGCTGACCCTCACCGATCACGAACCGGCCGAGAAGACCCAAGTGACACCCAAGGGCGCGCGTTTGCGCTGGCTGGGGGAGGGCGCGCTCGAAGTGCGCCCGGCCGAAAACGAGGATTGCGGGCTGGACCTGCTGCTGTCCGCCGGCATCCACGGCAACGAAACGGCGCCGATCGAGTTGCTCGAGCGGCTGCTGCATGGCGTGGCCAACGGCAAGATCAAACCCAAGGCCCGGGTGCTGTTCCTGTTCGGCAACCCGGCAGCCATCCGCAAGGGCGAGCGCTTTATCGAGCAGGACATCAACCGCCTGTTCAACGGCCGCCACGAGCTGTCCAGTGGCTTCGAGGCATTGCGTGCCGCCGAGCTGGAACAGTTCGCCCGGGTATTCTTCAGCAAGCCGGGGCGCAACCGCCTGCATTACGACTTGCATACCGCCATCCGCGGCTCGAAGATCGAGCAGTTCGCCTTGTACCCTTATAAAGAGGGGCGCAAGCATTCCCGTCGCGAGCTGGCACGCCTGGCGGCGGCGGGCATGGAGGCGGTGTTGTTGCAGAGCAAGTCTTCCATCACTTTCAGCGCCTTCACCTACGAGCAGTTGGAGGCCGAAGCCTTCACCCTGGAGTTGGGAAAGGCCCGCCCGTTCGGCCAGAACGAGGAGGTCAACCTCGACAAGCTGGAGGAGCGGCTGATCAGCATCATCGAAAACACCGAGCCCGAAGGCGAAGGCTCGCTGGATGGCCTGCAGCTGTTCAGCGTTTCCCGCGAGATCATCAAGCATAGCGACAGCTTCCACCTGCACTTGCCGGCGGACATCGAGAATTTCTCCGAGCTGAGCAAGGGCTACTTGCTGGCCGAGGACCTGGCCGAGACGCGTTGGGTGGTCGAGGAGGAGGGCGCGCGCATCATCTTCCCCAACCCCAAGGTCAAGAATGGCCTCAGGGCGGGGATTCTGATCGTTCCCGACTCCGGCCAGCGATTAGGCTGAGCTGGCCCCGATAGCCTGGGTTCACGGCTGTGTGCGCAGCTCCAGTTGTAACGCCTGACGCAGCCCGTTTTCAGTGAAGGCGGGTGGGTTGGTGTTCAGGGCGGTGCTGCCGCCGAATGTGAACCTGCAATCGGTGGGCAAGCCGATGCTCTGTAGCAGCAGGTTGTCCACCGGATAGGCGCCGTTTTTGCCTTGAACCTCGGTCTGGCCCGGAAACACGGTGCCTGACATCGAGTTCCAGCCTTGGCACAGGCAGCGGTACAGGTCGAGCAGTGGCAGTTGCGCAGCGGTCGACCAGCCTGGGTTGTATGCCAGTGTGCCGCCGCTGTAGCCCCAGCTACTCTGGTTTTCGTCGATGATGAAGTGGCCTTCGTCTTCATCTTCTTCGTGGTCGCTGGGTGTATAGGTCGTGAATTGGTGTCTGGCTGCTTCGATTACGCTGATCGGGGCTCCGGACTGCCCGGCCTTTTTATCCAGGGCCGCCAGTAGCGCCTGGCCACAGGGTAGTTTGCGCAGCAGTTCCAGCGCGTCCTCTGCCGCTTGGCTGAATTGGTCGCTACCCGTCACTCGCACGCCGATATTGCCCAGGGCCTGATGTTCGGCCATCACGGGCCGGGCCAGTCGTGCATCGTTTTCGGCATTGCGGTAGAGCTCGACCCTGGAGGACTCGCGGCCGAGCAAGCGGTGCCCCGTGACGTTGACAACGGCGTCGCCCTTGTCGATGAGTACCGGGCCGCTACCGACCACAATCTGGTGCGTGCCGGTATGGGCGTCGATGTGGACGATACCTGCGCCGGTCTCGATCCTGTTGCCGGTCCCTATCATGTCGATCAGCACCGTCTTCTTCACCTCCGGGGCGATGACCACGTGGTGATTGCCATCGGTGAGGCGAATTGCAATGGCTTGGGCGGTATGCGCGGGGACCATGAATACCGCATCGTTGATGGTCACTTCCAGCAGGCATTCGCGAGGGGCGATACGTAGGCGCTTTTGCTGTTCATTCGCGCGCAGCGCACGCGGGGCCACGTTGAAGACCAGCAGCTCGCTGTTCTGGGTGCTGCGGCGATAGCGCCGCCCCAATGGATAGGCGCGTTCGAGGGTGATTCGCACATTTTCGTCGGCCTGGATGTACTTGACCTCGGTCTGCTGCCGAGGGTTGTCTTCGTTATTGTCGAAGGCGGTTTGCGAGTGGCCGGGTTCCCGGGCGTCGATGTAGTAGATCGGTCTCGGGTTGGCCTGCATGATGCCGTGGGGTAGCGGATGCGGGTCCGAGTGGAGTTTGGATATGTTCAGCTCAGGCATGGAGTGCTCCGGCAGCGAGGGTGGGTCGGCAGGATCCCGTTCCACTGCGCGGGTCAGGTGTTGCTTATGTACCGCATGGGTGGGCCCGCAGGGCTGCTATTCCGCCGTGGCCGTGCTAATGAACGGCTTTTCATCCGCCGATTGCTGTTCTGGTGTACAAACACACTGTATCTCCCGTTCAGGCTGGATATAATGGCGCCCTTTGCCGTCGTTTCGTCGATTCGACGTATTAGCCCAAACGGCCGCCGTTTCCGTGGAAGAACCTATGAAAAGCGCAGAAATCCGTGAAGCCTTCCTTCGCTTCTTCGAAGAGCAGGGACATACCCGAGTCGCCTCCAGTTCGCTGATCCCGAACAACGACCCGACCCTGCTGTTCACCAATGCCGGCATGAACCAGTTCAAGGACTGCTTCCTCGGTGCGGAGAAGCGTGCCTACACGCGTGCCGTCAGTAGCCAGAAGTGCGTGCGCGCAGGCGGCAAGCACAACGACCTGGAAAACGTCGGTTACACCGCGCGTCACCACACCTTCTTCGAAATGCTGGGCAACTTCAGCTTCGGTGACTACTTCAAACGCGACGCGATCACTTTCGCCTGGACCTTCCTGACTTCGGAAAAATGGCTGAACCTGCCCAAGGAAAAGCTCTGGGTCACCGTCTACGCCACTGACGACGAAGCCTACGATATCTGGACCAAGGAAGTCGGCGTACCGGCCGAGCGCATGGTGCGCATCGGCGACAACAAGGGCGCCCCGTACGCTTCCGACAACTTCTGGACCATGGGCGACACCGGCCCATGCGGCCCGTGCACCGAGATCTTCTACGACCACGGCCCGGACATCTGGGGCGGCCCGCCCGGCTCGCCGGAAGAAGACGGCGATCGCTACATCGAGATCTGGAACAACGTCTTCATGCAGTTCAACCGCACCGCCGACGGCGTGCTGCACCCGCTGCCAGCGCCGTCGGTGGACACCGGCATGGGCCTGGAGCGCGTCAGCGCCGTGCTGCAGCACGTGCACTCGAACTACGAGATCGACCTGTTCCAGAACCTGCTGTCGGCCGCGGCCAAGGCCATCGGTTGCAGCAATGAGGGCCAGGCCTCGCTGAAAGTGGTCGCCGACCACATCCGTTCGTGCGGCTTCCTGATCGCCGACGGCGTGCTGCCGTCCAACGAAGGCCGTGGCTACGTGCTGCGCCGCATCATTCGCCGCGCCTGCCGCCACGGTAACAAGCTGGGCGCCAAAGGCAGCTTCTTCTACCAGATCGTTGCCGCGCTGGTCGCCGAGATGGGCGAGGCCTTCCCGGAACTGAACAGCCAGCAGGCGCACATCGAACGCGTGCTCAAGGCTGAAGAAGAACAGTTCGCCAAGACCCTGGAGCAGGGCCTGCGCATCCTCGAGCAGGACCTGGCCCAGCTCGAGGGTGATGTGGTGCCGGGCGACGTGGTGTTCAAACTGTACGACACCTACGGCTTCCCGATGGACCTGACCGCCGACATCGCCCGTGAGCGCGAGCTGACCATCGACGAAGCCGGTTTCGAGCGCGAGATGGACGCCCAGCGTGAACGTGCCCGTTCCGCCAGCGCCTTCGGCATGGACTACAACAGCCTGGTCAAGGTCGACAGCGCCACCGAGTTCCTCGGCTACGAGGCCACCGAAGGCCAGGGCAAGATCATCGCCCTGTACAAGGACGGCCAGGCCGTCGACCAGCTGGGTGAAGGCGAGCAGGGCGTGGTCGTGCTCGACCGCACGCCGTTCTACGCCGAATCCGGTGGCCAGGTGGGCGACACCGGCTACCTGCAGGCTGGCGCTGCGCGCTTCGATGTGCGCGACACCACCAAGACCGGTGGTGCCTTCCTGCACCACGGCGTGGTTGCCAGCGGTGCGCTGGTGATCGGCTCCCCGGTCGAGGCCAAGGTCGATGCCGACGTGCAGCACGCCACCTCGCTGAACCACTCCGCCACCCACCTGCTGCACGAAGCGCTGCGCCAGGTACTGGGTGAACACGTACAGCAGAAAGGCTCGCTGGTCGACAGCCAGCGCCTGCGTTTCGACTTCAGCCACTTCGAGGCGGTGAAACCGGAGCAGATCAAGGCCCTGGAAGACATCGTCAACCGTGAAGTGCGCAAGAACACTGCGGTGGAAACCGAACTGACCGACATCGAAACCGCCAAGGCCAAGGGTGCCATGGCGCTGTTCGGCGAGAAGTACGGCGACACCGTGCGTGTGCTGAGCATGGGCGGCGATTTCTCGGTGGAGCTGTGCGGCGGTATCCACGCCAAGCGCACCGGTGACATCAGCCTGTTCAAGATCATCAGCGAAGGCGGCGTGGCCTCTGGCGTGCGCCGTATCGAAGCGGTCACCGGCGCTGCTGCGCTGGCCTACCTGAACGCTGCCGAAGAGCAGGTCAAGGAAGCCGCGCAGCTGGTGAAGGGTAACCGCGACAACCTGATCGACAAGCTGTCGGCTGTGCTCGAGCGCAACCGCCAGCTGGAGAAGCAGCTGGAACAGCTGCAGGCCAAGGCCGCCAGCGCCGCCGGGGATGATCTCTCCAATGCGGCCGTTGAGGTCAAGGGCGCCAAGGTGCTCGCCGCCCGCCTGGATGGGCAGGACGGCAAGGCCCTGCTGGCGCTGGTCGATCAGCTGAAGAACAAGCTCGGCCACGCAGTGATCCTGCTGGGCAGCGAGCATGAGGGCAAGGTTGTGCTGGTGGCCGGCGTGACCAAGGACCTCTCCAGCCAACTCAAGGCTGGCGATCTGATGAAACAAGCCGCTGCGGCGGTTGGTGGCAAGGGCGGTGGTCGTCCGGACATGGCTCAGGGTGGCGGCGTCGACGTCGCCGCACTGGACCAGGCCCTGGCGCTGGCCGTGCCATTCGCAGAGCAGGGACTTTGAGATGAGGGGGCCGGCGGTCTAGTCGCCGGCCTCTTCATGTTGGATTGTTTTTTGGGGCCCTGTATGGGCTGAGGCACCATTGAAATGGCGTTGATCGTACAGAAATTTGGCGGCACCTCTGTCGGTTCCATCGAGCGGATCGAGCAGGTAGCCGATAAGGTCAAGAAACACCGTGAAGCGGGCGACGACCTGGTGGTTGTGCTGTCGGCAATGAGCGGTGAAACCAATCGCCTGATCGACCTGGCCAAGCAGATCACCGATCAGCCGGTTCCGCGTGAACTGGACGTGATCGTGTCGACCGGTGAGCAGGTCACCATTGCCTTGCTGACCATGGCCTTGATCAAGCGCGGCGTGCCAGCGGTGTCCTACACCGGCAACCAGGTGCGCATTCTCACCGACAGCGCACACAACAAGGCGCGCATCCTGCAGATCGACGACCAGAAGATTCGTGCCGACCTCAAGGAGGGCCGCGTGGTCGTGGTAGCAGGCTTCCAGGGCGTCGACGAGCATGGCAGCATCACCACGCTTGGCCGTGGCGGCTCCGACACCACGGGTGTGGCCCTCGCGGCTGCGCTGAAGGCTGACGAGTGCCAGATCTACACCGACGTCGATGGCGTCTACACCACCGACCCGCGTGTTGTGCCGCAGGCCCAGCGCCTGGAGAAGATCACCTTCGAAGAGATGCTGGAAATGGCCAGCCTCGGTTCCAAGGTGCTGCAGATCCGTTCGGTGGAATTCGCCGGCAAGTACAACGTTCCGCTGCGCGTGCTGCACAGCTTCAAGGAGGGTCCGGGTACCCTCATTACCATTGATGAAGAGGAATCCATGGAACAGCCGATCATTTCCGGTATCGCCTTCAACCGTGATGAAGCCAAGCTGACCATTCGCGGCGTGCCGGACACCCCGGGCGTGGCCTTCAAGATCCTCGGCCCGATCAGTGCCTCGAACATCGAGGTCGACATGATCGTGCAGAACGTTGCCCACGATAACACCACCGACTTCACCTTCACCGTGCACCGCAACGAGTACGAGAAGGCGCAGAGCGTGCTGGAAAACACTGCCCGCGAAATCGGTGCCCGTGAAGTGATCGGCGACACCAAGATCGCCAAGGTCTCGATCGTCGGCGTCGGCATGCGTTCGCACGCTGGTGTTGCCAGCCGCATGTTCGAAGCCCTGGCCAAGGAGAGCATCAACATCCAGATGATCTCCACCTCCGAGATCAAGGTTTCGGTCGTGATCGAAGAGAAGTACCTGGAGCTGGCCGTACGGGCGCTGCACACCGCGTTCGAGCTCGACGCCCCGGCACGACAGAGCGAGTAATACGCTGCCTGGAAGGGCGCGGCTTGCCGCGCCCTTCGCGTTTCTGCTCGCCACGCAGGCCCGTCCTGCCCTGTGTGGCGATCAACCAGGCCCAGGTCGTCGTCCACGACCAGGCCGCGACACCCAAGACTGTTACCCCTGAATGTTTTGCGTAAGGAGAAAGCTATGTTGATTCTGACTCGTCGGTGCGCCGAGAGCCTGATCATTGGAGACGGCGAGATCACCGTGACGGTGCTCGGCGTAAAAGGCAACCAGGTGCGTATTGGCGTCAGCGCCCCGAAAGAAGTGGCTGTGCACCGCGAGGAAATCTACCTGCGGATCAAGAAAGAGAAGGACGAGGAGCCAAGCCTTTAATTTTTTTGAAGTTTTTTTCAAAAAAAGGGTTGCAAACGAGGAAGAGCCTGTTTAATATTCGCCTCGTGTTGCGGTGAGGTGGCCGAGTGGCCGAAGGCGCTCCCCTGCTAAGGGAGTATACCTCATAAGGGTATCGGGGGTTCGAATCCCCCCTTCACCGCCATTATTCGCTTAGGGCGCTGTAAACGGTAAGAACGCTAAGTAGTTGATTTTAAACGAAAAAGTTCTTGCAAAAATGTTTCAGCGACCTATAATGCGCGGCAAGACACGGACTCATAGCTCAGCTGGATAGAGTACTCGGCTACGAACCGAGCGGTCGGAGGTTCGAATCCTCCTGAGTCCGCCACCTTTGAAGTGGCTTTGCTTGCAAGGCTGCCTCAATCAACCAGTGGTAATCTGGTCTAAAACTACCATCGCGGACTCATAGCTCAGCTGGATAGAGTACTCGGCTACGAACCGAGCGGTCGCAGGTTCGAATCCTGCTGAGTCCGCCACTTTTTGAAGTGGCTCTGCTTGCAAAGGCACTTCAACAAACCAGTGGTAATCTGGTCTAAAAATACCACCACGGACTCATAGCTCAGCTGGATAGAGTACTCGGCTACGAACCGAGCGGTCGGAGGTTCGAATCCTCCTGAGTCCGCCACACCAAATCAAGAAGCCCGCTCAATAGAGCGGGCTTTTTGTTTTTCTTCGCCAATGAATTGTTGGTGATGTCGATCTAAGCTCTTCTGTAATGATTGTGGTGCAGGTGCCGCGCTCTTCTGTGGAAGCGGCCTTGTGTCGCGATGGGGCGCGCAGCGGCCCCAAAATCGACCAGGCGCCACACTTCTGAAATGAATGTGCTTTCCCACCCATGACAACCGTCGCACTGATAGCTTCGAGCGTTGTCCCAGCTTTATCACGCAAACGATTGTTCTGGCCAAAAATTTTAAGCGATCTGACAGCTTTAGCAGTGTATGATTGCGCCCGTCAGCCCCGCCGGGGCTTGTGGAAAACCACCATGGACTTACCCAGTAGTTACTCGCTAACAAGATTCATACAGAAAGATCTGACCGATTGATTCTCCCGGCGTGCTCCGCTGCTGGGAGTGGAGTTCGCCTATGACTGAAGTAGAAGTAAAAAAAGCGCAGGAAAGCCTGCAGGACCGCCTGGCCCAGGTGGTCGAACTGCTGCAGCGCCAGCGCGTGGTAGAAGACCTGGCCCACCGTCAGGAAGGCGCCCACCACGACCTGGTGGAAAACCTGGTCCACCGCCAGAACCTCGTCGAGCTGCAGCGCAAACTCGACGACCTGCACCCCGCCGACATCGCCTACATCCTCGAAGCATTGCCCCTGGAAGACCGCCTGACGGTCTGGCAGCTGGTGCGCTCGGATCGCGATGGCGACATCCTGCTGGAAGTGTCCGACGCCGTGCGGCAATCGCTGATCGCCGACATGGACGATCACGAGCTGCTCGCCGCCGCCAAGGAAATGGACGCCGACGAGCTGGCCGACCTGGCTCCAGAGCTGCCGCGTGACGTTGTTCACGAGCTGATGGAAACCCTCGACGCCCAGCAACGCGAGCGCGTGCGTTCGGCGCTTAGCTACGACGAGGAGCAGGTTGGTGCGCTGATGGACTTCGAGATGGTCACCATCCGCGAAGACGTCAGCCTGGAAGTGGTGTTGCGCTACCTTCGCCGCCTGAAAGAGCTGCCGAACCACACCGACAAACTCTTCGTGGTCGACTATGACGGCATTCTCAAGGGCGTATTGCCGATCAAGCGCCTGCTGGTCAACGACCCGGAGAAGAAGGTGGCGGATGTCATGGCGACCGATCCGGTCTCCTTCCATCCCGAGGAAGATGCCTATGATGCGGCGCAGGCCTTCGAGCGTTATGACCTGGTATCTGCGCCAGTTGTGGACAAGAACGAACGCCTGATCGGCCGCTTGACCATCGACGAAATGGTCGACCTGATTCGTGAGGAAAGCGAAAGCGAAGTGCTGAACATGGCCGGTTTGCGCGAGGAAGAAGACATCTTCGCCTCGGTCTGGCGTTCGCTGCGCAACCGCTGGGCCTGGTTGGCCATCAACCTGATTACCGCTTTCGTTGCCTCGCGAGTGATCGGCCTGTTCGAAGGTTCGATCGAGAAACTGGTGGCCCTGGCTGCGCTGATGCCGATCGTGGCGGGTATTGGTGGCAACTCCGGTAACCAGACCATCACCATGATCGTGCGCGCCATGGCGCTGGACCAGGTGTCGCCGGGCAACACCAGCCGCCTGATGCGCAAGGAGCTGGCGGTATCGCTGCTCAACGGCCTGATCTGGGGCGGGGTGATCGGTGCGGTGGCGTTCTGGCTGTATGGCAGCTGGTCGTTGGGCCTGGTGATGACTGCGGCGATGACCTTGAACCTGCTGTTGGCGGCCTTGATGGGGGTGTTGATCCCGATGACCCTGACACGCCTGGGGCGCGACCCGGCGATGGGCTCCAGCGTGATGATTACCGCGGTGACCGATAGTGGTGGGTTCTTCATCTTCCTCGGGCTGGCCACAGTGTTTCTGCTGTAACCCGCGGATCGCGTCTCTTGCAGAGACACCACCTACAAAAAAGCCAGCTTACGCTGGCTTTTTCATGTTCGCCTGCAAACCTCAGGAGGCGTCGGCAGCCATTTCCACATCGTGAGCGATGAGGGCCACCAGCGCGTTCTGCTGGCGATGCGACAGTTGGCGGAAGCGTTGCAGCAATTCGCGTTCATGCAGGGACAGTTCGGGGCTGTCCAGGCGCATGCTCAACTCGTCACCCAGCGCACCTTCCTGGATAAGGCTCTGTTCCAGGCGCGCGATGATTTCGGAGTTCATGCTGCGGTGATGGTTGCGCGCTACCTCGGCAATGCGCTCACGCATCCCGTCGGGCAGGCGGACGACGAACTTGTCAGCGGTGCGGCTCGAATAAATAGCCTGTTTCATTGGGCGCATATAAATTGACCAGATTTTGGTTCAGGGGAAGCGGTTCTCAAATTGGCCGCACGGGGTGGTAGTACGACCGTGGCGACGACGAAATGTTCAACCGTCTGTGAAAAATGGATGCTCATCTTGCCTCATGGTCGCCGTTTCCTTGGCGTCAATTCTGTGACAAATAGTGAGCCGGATAAAGGCTTTGTGCCAGTACCAATTATCAGAAATGAGTACTGGTTTGAAAAGTTTTACATGCACCGGCTTGCCCAATCGTCAGACTTTTGCCGTCAAAAACTGGTAAAACGCAGCAAAAGCCCGGGAAAGTCCATAGAATGTGCCGGTTCCCTCCATAGAGCATAGTGGCTATGCAACATGACGCAAGCGACCGCCAGTCAGGCACAGGCCGGTTGATATATCTGGTAGGACCGTCGGGTTCCGGGAAAGATTCCCTCATCGACGCTTCCCGTGAGCGGCTGGCAGCCGCCGAGGTGGAAATTGCTCGTCGCGTCATTACCCGTTCGGCTGAAGCCAAGGGCGAAGCCGCCCATGGCGTAACGGCCGAACAGTTCGAAGCAATGCGAGCACAGGGCGCGTTCGCCATGCATTGGCGCGCCAATGGGCTGGATTACGGCATTCCATTGCAGGTGGATCAGTGGCTGGCGGCGGGCAGGTCGGTGCTGGTGAATGGTTCGCGGGCTTATCTCGCCGAGGCGCGCCGGCGCTACCCGAACCTGTTGGCAGTGCTGGTCGAGGTCAGGCACGAGGTGCTGCGCGAGCGCCTGTTGGCGCGCGGCCGGGAAAGCGCAGAAGAAATCGAGCAGCGCCTGGCACGTAATGCACGCTTGCAGGCGCTGGCAGATCCGTCGCTGCATGTGCTGGACAACTCCACCACCCTGGAAACCGCGGTCACGGCATTGTTCACGCTGCTGCATGATGAAGGTGTGCTGCCGCAGGTGTAGCATTGGCAGAAAAGGATTACGCGAAAAAGCCCGCTTGAGGCATGACAAACGCCAGCATGCTGGTTAACATGCTGGCCGTCCTGCTGTGCAGCGTTCGCTGCCGGCACTTGCGTCTCAGTAGCTCAATTGGATAGAGCATCCCCCTCCTAAGGGGAAGGTTGCAGGTTCAATTCCTGCCTGGGACGCCATTTCCTTTCGTTCCCTTACCGCGTTCACCCGGTGTTGGTGACGCGAAATCGGGAAGCCTTGAAGCTGCGTATTCCTACATCCCCAGATGCTTCAAGGCCCACAGTACTCCCATGCCCACAATCAGCGTCAGCATCGTGCTGCGCGTACGCCACGCCACCAGCGCGGCCAGTATCGCCGCTGGTATCTGCGGGTTCATCCAGTCGAACCCTGCCTGCCGGTCGGGGAATACCACGGCCGGCAGTACCAATGCGGCCAACACACTGGCTGGCACATACGCCAGGGCGCGGCGAAACAGTGGGGGGATGCGCAATGCCGTGTGCAACTCGATGAACGACAGGCGGATGGCGAAGGTGCCCAGGCCGATAAGAATGAAGGTCATCCACTGGGTCGTTTCGCTCATGATGCTTCCTGCTCGGTATTGGCTTCTGCCGCAGTTTGCTGTTTTTGCCAGTTCTCGATGGCCAGCCCGGCGATGATGCCGCCCAGCGCGCCAGCCAGCAGGCCGAGGTTGTAGGGCAGGTCGACGGCCAGTACGGCGAGCACACCGCCGGTCAGCGCTGCGCCAAGCGTGGCTGCATTGCGAATGCCAGGTATCAACAGGGCCAGGAACGACAGGGGGATGGCAAAGCCGAGCGACCAGTCTTCAGGAATGCTCGCGCCCAGGTACATGCCCGCCAGCACCGAGAGGTTCCAGCCAAAGAACATGGTGATTGCCGTACCGGCATAGTAGGGGTAGGCATACTGCCCCAGTCCACCCGTGCCCATCTTCAGCATGCACAGGGCGAAGGACTGGTCTGACAGCATGTACGCCATCGGCCACTTGCGGCGGCGGGGCAACTGGCCCAGGTGCGGGGCCAGGCTGGCGCTGTACATCAGGAAGCGCAGGTTGATCACCAGCGCGGTGACTACCATGGTCACCGGCAGGGCGGCGCTTTGCATCAACTGCATCACCACCATCTGCGCCGAACCGGAGTAGAACAGCAAGGTCATGCCGATGGCATCGGTTGGCGACAGGCCCATGCCGATCGCTGTGACCCCGGTGATCAGGCCGAAGGGCACTATGCCGGAGGTCAATGGCAGGGCGCTGCGGGCACCTTGCCTGAACGCTTGGGGCGCGCTTGGATACGGCATTTGAAATCCTTGAAAGTGTGCAGGCGGTACAAGGGCGGCACGTCCACGTTAATGCGCGCGACAGTTGGCCACAACGCCAGATTTCTGGAATAGTAGGCCTAAAAAAAATAGGCCTGAAACCGTGTACCTCGATACTTCTACCCGGCACTCGCTGCAGCTCAATGCCTTGCGTGCCTTCGAAGCGTCAGCCCGCCTGGGCGGTTTCGCCCGTGCTGCACTCGAACTGAAGGTGACACCGGGGGCCATCGCCGCCCTGGTCAAGACCCTGGAGAACGAATACGGCGCGGCCTTGTTCGAGCGCCATGCCAAAGGCGTACGGCTGACGCCCTTGGGCGAAAGCGTGAAAGGCCAGTTCACCGAGGCATTCGACGCCGTGGAAGCCGCTGCGCGCGCACTGCGCCGCCTGGCGGCACCGCAGCGGGTGCATATCGTCACATCGCCTGCTCTGGCGCAGTTGTGGATCGGGCCACGCCTGCCGGAACTGACCCGCTTGCTGGCACCCATCGAGATCTCGGTGACTGCGGTGGATGAGCCGCCCAACCTGAAGCGCAGCCCGTTCGATCTGTGCCTGTTCTACACCGAAAAGCCCGAGCGCTGGCAACGCAGGATAGCCACGGAAGAAATCCTGCCCGTGTGCGTGCCGGCCCTGGCCACCAGCATCACCAAGCCCGAGGATCTTGCCGACGCCCGTTGCATCGCCGACGTGGGCTGGAACGACTGGGCGGTGTGGACGGGGGCGGTGATGCCCGGGCACAAATTCGTTGCCCGTGGGCCGGGTTTTTCCCTGTACTCGATCGCCCTGCAGCAAGCCTTGCTGGCTGCAGGGGTGCTGATAGGGCGCAGAAGCCTGGTGCAGCGCTACCTGGACAGCGGTGAACTGGTCGCCCCCATCGACCGCGCTGTGCCACTGGGTGTGACCATCGCCGCATGGCGGCTGCCGGGTGCCAAGGGCAACCAGGTGGTTGCCGCGGTGGAGGAGGCGCTGTTGCATCTGGCTTGAGCGTCCTCGATCCATGCCTGCTCTCACAGCGCCGCAAAAACAGGGCGTGGGGTCTATTCTGTTCGGGTGCGCCAGCCGTCAGGGAGAGCGTCAATGAGTCAGGAAACCCGGCCGGTACCTGCCGGCTTCAGTGAACAGCAGTTGCGTACGTTGTTCGATCTGATCAGCGATGGTATCTGGGACTGGAATGCCAATACCGGTTACGTCTATCGCAACCCGGGCTGGTACGCCATGCTCGGCTACCCCAGCCACTCCATGGCCAACTCGGTGCTCACCTGGGAAAGCGTGATCCACCCGGAGGACTACCCACGGGTGATGGCACATTTCGAGGCGTACATCAGCCAGCGTAACGAGCACTATCTGGTCGAATACCGCTGCCGTTGCCAGGATGGCAGCTATCTGTGGATAGAAGACAGCGGCTACATCATTGCCCATAACGAGGACGGCTCGGTAGCGCGCATGCTTGGTGCCCACCGCAACATTGACGCCAACAAGCGCCTTGTGGCGCAACTGCAGCAGAGGAACCAGTCGCTGGAAAGCCAGGTGGCCGAACGCACTCGCGAGCTGTCCTGGGTGAACCAGCAGTTGCAGCGGCAGTTGGACGAAAACCGCGAGCTGGCCGAGCGTGATGCGTTGACCCTCATTGCCAATCGCTATCGGCTGGAGAAGGCGCTACAACTGGAGTGCGAGCGTGCCCAGCGATTTCGCCAGCCGTTGTCGCTGATAGCCATGGACCTGGATGACTTCAAGCCGATCAATGACCGCTATGGCCATGCCCATGGCGATGCGGCGCTGTTGCGGGTGGTCGACGTCCTGCGTGCCTGCCTGCGGGAGCAGGACCTGCTGGCGCGTTGGGGTGGGGACGAGTTCGTCATCGTATTGCCGCAGGCCTCGCTGGGCGAGGCGCTGGAGGTGGCTGCACGCTTGCGCCAGGCGATGGCGCAGATAGAGCCGGTGGGCGATTGCCGGCTGACCATGAGCTACGGTGTGGTGCAATGGGAGGAAGGGGAGGACCAGCATGCACTGCTGGCGCGTGCCGACAAGGCGCTGTACCGGGCCAAGGGGAGCGGCAAGAACGCCATAGCCCAATAGATCGCGATCATTGTGGGAGCGGGCGCGCCCGCGAACACCGGCGGAGCCGGTGCCATACACCGTGTTGGGCGCTTCGCGGGCATGCCCGCTCCCACGGAGACCGCGATGGTTTCAGATTTTGTGTCGGACCGCCGTAGGCCCGAATGAAAAAAGACCCGCAACGCCAGGGGCGCTGCGGGCCAAATCGGCCTCGGCCGCTTCAGTGTCAGATATGCAGGGCGTGGCCCAGGGCGCGCAGCGCCGCTTCCTGTACCGCCTCACCCAGTGTCGGGTGGGCATGGATGGTGCCGGCCACATCCTCCAGGCACGCGCCCATTTCCAGCGACTGGGCAAACGCCGTCGACAACTCGGAAACCGCCACGCCAACCGCCTGCCAACCCAGGATCAGGTGGTTGTCACGGCGCGCCACCACCCGCACGAAACCGCTTTTCGATTCCAGGCTCATGGCCCGGCCATTGGCGGCAAACGGGAACTGCGCGACGATGCAGTCCAGCCCTTGCTGGCTGGCTTGCTCCGGGGTCTTGCCGACCACCACCACTTCCGGGTCGGTGAAACACACCGCGGCGATCGCGCTGGGTTCGAAACGGCGCGCCTTGCCGGCGATGATCTCGGCGACCATCTCGCCCTGAGCCATGGCCCGGTGCGCCAGCATCGGTTCGCCGGCCACGTCGCCGATGGCCCAGACGTTGCGCATGCTGGTCTGGCAGCGCTCGTCGATGGCGACGGCGGCGCCGTTCATCTTCAGGTCCAGGCACTCCAGGTTGAAACCTTGTGTGCGTGGCCGGCGGCCCACGGCCACCAGCACCTGGTCGGCTTCCAGGCGCAGTTGGCCGCCCTGGCCATCACGGGCCAGCAGGCAGCCGCCTTCGTAACCTTCGACGCTATGGCCCAGGTGCAGGGTGATGCCCAGCTTCTTCAGCGATTCGGCCACCGGGGCGGTCAGCTCGCTGTCGTAGGTTGGCAGGATGCGCTCGCGCGCCTCCACCACGCTCACCCGGGCGCCCAGCTTGCGGTAGGCGATGCCCAGCTCGAGGCCGATGTAGCCGCCGCCCACCACTACCAGGTGCTGCGGCAGGGTTTTCGGCGCCAGGGCTTCGGTCGAGGAAATGATCGGCCCACCCAGCGGCAGCATTGGCAGTTCGACGCTGCTGGAGCCGGTGGCCAGCAACAGGTGCTCGCACTGGATACGCTGGCCATCGACCTCGACCTGCTTGCCGTCGAGCACCTTCGCCCAGCCATGGATCACCTTGACCCCGTGCTTTTTCAGCAGCGCGGCGACGCCGGTGGTCAGGCGGTCGACGATGCCGTCCTTCCAGGCCACGCTCTGGCCGATGTCCAGGCGCGGCGAGGCGACGCTGATGCCCAGCTCCGACGGCCCGGCAAAGCGCGAGGTCTGGTGGAACTGCTCGGCCACGTGGATCAGCGCCTTGGACGGGATGCAGCCGATGTTCAGGCAGGTACCGCCCAGTGCCTGGCCTTCCACCAGCACGGTGGGGATGCCCAGTTGCCCGGCGCGGATGGCAGCCACGTAGCCGCCAGGGCCGCCGCCGATGATCAACAGGGTAGTCTGGATAGTCTGTTGCATGCTCACTCCACGAACAGGCAGGCGGGTTGTTCGAGCAGGCCGCGCACGGCCTGGATGAACAGCGCGGCGTCCATGCCATCGACCACGCGGTGGTCGAACGAGCTGGACAGGTTCATCATCTTGCGCACGACGATCTGGCCGTCGATCACCACAGGCCGCTCGACCATCCGGTTGACGCCGACGATCGCCACTTCCGGGGTGTTGACCACCGGCGTGCTGACGATGCCGCCCAGTGCGCCCAGGCTGGTCAGGGTGATGGTCGAACCGGACAGCTCATCGCGGCTGGCCTTGTTGTTGCGAGCAGCGTTGGCCAGGCGCGAGATCTCGCCGGCATTGCTCCACAGGCTGCCAGCTTCGGCATGGCGCAGCACCGGCACCATCAGGCCGTTGTCACCCTGGGTGGCGATGCCCACATGCACCGCGCCATGGCGGGTGATGACCTGGGCTTCGTCATCATAGGTGGCGTTGATCTGCGGGAAATCGCGCAGTGCCACGACCAGAGCGCGAACCAGGAACGGCAGCAGGGTCAGCTTGCCGCGGCTGTCGCCGTGCTTGCTGTTGAGCTGCTGGCGCAAGGCTTCCAGGGCGGTAACATCGATTTCTTCCACATAGCTGAAGTGCGCGACGCGGCGCTTGGCGTCCTGCATGCGCTGGGCGATCTTGCGGCGCAGGCCGATCACCGGTACCTGCTCGCTGTCGGTGCGCTTGGCATAGCCGCTCGGCGCTTGCCCGCCAGCGCTGTGCGGCTTGCTCATGAAGGCGTCGAGGTCTTCGTGCAGGATACGCCCGGCCGGGCCGCTGCCATGCACGTAACGCAGTTCGATACCGGCATCCAGGGCGCGCTTGCGCACCGCCGGCGAGGCCAGCGGCTTGTCGCCTGGCTGGCGCGGCACGATCAGGGCTGCCTCGTGGTTGACGGGCGCCTGGCACGCGGCCGGTCTTGCTTCCTTCTGCGGCTCTGACTTGGCGGCTACCGGGGCAGCGGGGGCCTCGACTTGTTCGGGCTTTGGCGCATCCTTGGTGGGCACATCCACATGGTTGCCGCTGCCTTCCACTTCGATGCGGATCAGCTCGCTGCCGACCGCCATGACTTCACCGGGCTGCCCACCCAGGGCCAGCACCTTGCCGCTGACCGGCGAAGGGATTTCCACGGTGGCCTTGTCGGTCATGACGTCGGCCACTACCTGGTCTTCGGCGATCATGTCGCCGACCTTGACGAACCACTCGACCAACTCGACCTGCGCGATGCCTTCGCCAATGTCCGGCATCTTGATGACGTGCGTGCCCATTCAGACCTCCATGACCTTTTTCAATGCCGCACCTACCCGCGAAGGCCCTGGGAAGTAAGCCCATTCCTGTGCGTGTGGGTAGGGGGTGTCCCAGCCGGTGACGCGTTCGATCGGCGCCTCCAGGTGGTGGAAGCAGTGTTCCTGCACCAGCGACACCAGTTCGGCGCCGAAGCCGCAGGTGCGGGTGGCCTCGTGTACCACCACGCAGCGGCCGGTCTTTTTCACCGACTCGACGATGGTGTCCAGGTCCAGCGGCCACAGGCTGCGCAGGTCGATCACCTCGGCGTCGACGCCGGTTTCTTCGGCGGCCACCTGGGCCACGTATACCGTGGTGCCGTAGGTCAGCACGGTCACGTCATTGCCGGGGCGGGTAATGGCCGCCTTGTCCAGCGGCACGCTGTAGTAGCCATCGGGCACGGCGCTTTGCGGGTGCTTCGACCACGGCGTGACAGGGCGGTCGTGGTGGCCGTCGAACGGGCCGTTGTACAGGCGCTTGGGTTCCAGGAAAATCACCGGGTCATCGCATTCGATCGAGGCGATCAGCAGGCCCTTGGCGTCATAGGGGTTGGACGGCATGACAGTGCGCAGGCCACACACCTGGGTGAACATCGCTTCCGGGCTCTGGCTGTGGGTCTGGCCGCCATAGATCCCGCCACCGCAGGGCATGCGCAGGGTCAGCGGGGCGATGAACTCGCCGGCCGACCGGTAACGCAGGCGCGCCATCTCGGAAACGATCTGGTCGGAGGCCGGGTAGAAGTAGTCGGCGAACTGGATTTCCACCACCGGGCGCAGGCCGTAGGCACCCATGCCCACGGCGGTGCCGACAATGCCGCTCTCGGAGATCGGCGCGTCGAACACGCGGGACTTGCCGTACTTGTTCTGCAGGCCTTCGGTGCAGCGGAACACGCCGCCGAAGTAACCGACGTCCTGGCCGTAGATCACCACATTGTCGTCGCGCTCGAGCATGACATCCATGGCCGAGCGCAGGGCCTGGATCATGGTCATGGTAGTGGTGGCCATGGCGGTTTCCGGGTTGATGCTGTTGTTGTGGTCGTTCATCTCAAACCCCCAGTTCCTGGCGTTGACGGCGCAGGTGGTCGGGCATTTCCTTGTACACGTCCTCGAACATCGAGGCAGCACTCGGGATGTGACCGTTGGCCAGCGTTCCGTACTGCTCGGCTTCCTTCTGCGCGGCTATCACCGCGGCTTCCAGCTCGGCAGTGGTGGCCTGGTGTTCTTCCTCGGACCAGTGACCGATCTTGATCAGGTGCTGCTTCAGGCGGGCGATCGGGTCGCCGAGCGGGAAGTGGCTCCAGTCATCGGCCGGGCGGTACTTGGACGGGTCGTCCGAGGTCGAGTGCGGGCCTGCACGGTAGGTGACCCACTCGATCAGGCTCGGGCCCAGGCCACGGCGGGCGCGTTCGGCGGCCCAGCGCGAGGCAGCGTACACGGCGACGAAGTCGTTGCCGTCGACTCGCAGCGAGGCAATGCCGCAACCCACGCCACGGCCGGCGAAGGTGGTCGACTCGCCACCGGCGATGGCCTGGAAGGTGGAGATCGCCCACTGGTTGTTGACCACGTTGAGTATCACCGGGGCGCGGTACACGTGGGCAAAGGTGAGGGCGGTGTGGAAGTCCGACTCGGCGGTTGCGCCGTCGCCGATCCACGCCGAGGCGATCTTGGTATCGCCCTTGATCGCCGAGGCCATGGCCCAGCCGACCGCCTGCACGAACTGGGTCGCCAGGTTGCCGCTGATAGTGAAGAAACCGGCCTCGCGCACCGAATACATGATCGGCAGTTGGCGGCCCTTGAGCGGGTCGCGCTCGTTGGACAGCAACTGGCAGATCATCTCGACCAGCGACACGTCGCGGGCCATCAGGATGCTTTGCTGGCGGTAGGTGGGGAAGCACATGTCGGTGCGGTTCAGCGCCAAGGCCTGGCCGCTGCCGATGGCTTCTTCACCCAGGCTCTGCATGTAGAAGGACATCTTCTTCTGGCGCTGGGCGACCACCATGCGGCTATCGAAAATCCGCGTCTTGAGCATGGCGCGCATGCCCTGGCGGAGAACTTGCGGGTCGATGTCTTCGGCCCACGGGCCTTGCGCGTCGCCTTGCTCGTCGAGCACGCGGATCAGGCTGTAGGACAAATCCGCGGTGTCGGCAGCGTCGACATCGACTGGGGGTTTACGGGCTTGACCTGCATCGTTCAGGCGCAGGTAGGAGAAATCGGTCTGGCAGCCTGGCCGGCCGGTAGGCTCGGGCACATGCAAACGCAGGGGGGCGTACTCGTTCATGCTTTTTACGCTCGCTCGGGTATTTGTTTTTGTGAGCTCTGAAGCGGCCGCCGCTGAGTACCGGCTTGTGACTGGTAGGTCAGCGTCCCCTACATCTTAGTGGTCCGGCAGGAGAATTTTTCTCTCAAGTTGGTTGCCTTTGCCGGGCAGGGCAGATAAAAATTCCGCATAAACACAAAAAACCGGTGATTTTGTCTCATGCGCAAACTCGATCGTACCGATATCGGCATTCTCAACAGCCTGCAGGAAAATGCCCGCATCACCAACGCCGAACTGGCCCGCTCGGTGAATCTGTCTCCCACGCCCTGCTTCAACCGGGTTCGGGCCATGGAGGAGCTGGGGGTGATCCGCCAGCAGGTGACCTTGCTGTCACCCGAGGCGTTGGGGTTGGATGTGAACGTGTTCATCCATGTGAGCCTGGAAAAACAGGTCGAGCAGTCGTTGCACCGTTTCGAGGAAGAAATTGCCGAGCGGCCCGAAGTGATGGAGTGCTACCTGATGACGGGCGATCCGGACTACCTGTTGCGGGTACTGCTGCCCAGCATCCAGGCACTGGAACGGTTTCTGGATTACCTGACGCGGTTGCCAGGGGTGGCCAACATCCGTTCCAGTTTCGCCCTGAAGCAGGTGCGCTACAAGACGGCCTTGCCGCTGCCGGCCAATGGCATGACCTTGCGGGAGTAGCCGTCCGAGTACTGCGCTTGCTGGTCAGGTCAGCTGAATATCGCCCAGGAAGAATTCGAGCACGTCACCGGTACGCTCGCCGGCGTTGAGGTAGTACTGACGGCCCAGGTCAAGTACCGGGACATCGTCCGAGAGCGACTCCGCAACACGGTAGCCGTTCATGTCCCGCAGGTAGAAGGGAATAAGGCCGGCGCTCTCCACTGTGCCGTCCCATGGCTGGAGCGTTTCGATTTTCCAGTAGGGCCGGGTACGTAGCAGGTTGTACGGATGTGGGGCGTTGAGCACATCCCGGACCCGCCCGGCCACATGCGGACCATACAGGCCTAGCCAGCCATTGGAATTGCTTTCAAGCCTGGCGCCAATATAGGCCCAGTGTTCTGCGCAGGTAATGTAGTAGTGCGTGCGGTCTTCACGGTGCTCGATGAATTCGAAATGGAATGCAAGTCGTTGGAATTCACCCGCACTGCGTGGCACGCTCCTGCGCGCGGCTGTCGTGCACAGCCAGCCGTCCTCATCCAGGCCAAGAACTGGGTGTACGTTGTTGGCTGCAACAACGATCTGACCACGGTGGCGGCTATGCAGTTTAGCGGTGAAATTGGCCCTTATCATGAAAGTCTCCGATGATTGCCGAGGCGGTAGCCCAGGCTAAGGCACTGCCTGTCGACTTGGGACATGGATGCGTTTCAGCCAACGGAAGCGGGGGCCTGTCAGCCTGCCGTACAGGCCTGATCGCGACATGACCTGCACCGGCCGCGCCCCGGCAACAGCATTTTTCCCACTACCGCACTCATTCCCTGGCATTTGCCCTTATGCTTGTCTGCAACCCATCGCCACCTGACCCGGGAGCCGCAAGGGACTTATGCGAAATATCTGGAAGCCGTTTCAGTCGTTGTATTTCGCCGCGCTGATGATGTTGATCGGCTCGGGCCTGCTCAGTACCTACCTGGCCCTGCGCCTGGCAGCCGATCATGTCGACAGCCTGTGGGTGGGTGCCTTGATGGCGGCCAACTACTTTGGCCTGGCGGTAGGCGGCAAGGTCGGCCACCGGTTGATTGGCCGGGTAGGGCACATTCGCGCCTATGCCACTTGCGCCGGCATCGTCGGCGCGGCGGTGCTCGGCCATGGCCTGACCAGCTGGTTGCCGGCCTGGGTCGGGCTGCGGATGATCGTCGGCTTGGGGATGATGTGCCAGTACATGGTCATCGAGAGCTGGCTGAACGAGCAGGCCGACGTCAAGCACCGCGGCGCGGTGTTCAGTGGCTACATGATCGCCTCGTACCTGGGCCTGGTGCTCGGCCAGCTGATTTTGGTGGTGCACCCACAGCTTGGCCTGGAGCTGCTGATGCTGGTGGCCATGTGTTTCACCCTGTGTCTGGTACCGGTCGCCATGACCCGGCGCATTCACCCGGCGCCGTTGCGCCCGGCACCGATGGAGCCGAAGTTCTTCATAAAGCGCGTGCCGCAGTCGCTCAGCACGGTGCTGGGTTCGGGGCTGATCGTCGGCTCGTTCTATGGCCTGGCGCCCTTGTATGCCTCCAGCCAGGGCATGACTACCGAGCAGGTCGGTCTGTTCATGGGTAGCTGCATTTTTGCCGGCCTGCTGGTGCAGTGGCCGCTGGGCTGGTTGTCTGACCGCTACGATCGGGCGGTGCTGATCCGCAGCGTGGCCGTGGGGTTGGCGCTGGCCTCGGCGCCACTTGCAATGCTGCCCAGTGTGCCGCTGGAGTTGCTGTTCGGCATAGGCTTCGTGATTTCGTTGCTGCAGTTCTGCCTCTACCCGCTGGCGGTGGCGTTTTCCAACGACCATGTGGAAAGCGAGCGGCGGGTGTCGCTGACCGCGATGCTGCTGGTGACCTACGGTGTGGGCGCGTGTATCGGGCCGCTGGCGGCAGGCGTGCTGATGAAGGTGCTGGGCCCGCAGATGCTGTATGCCTTCTTCGTCTTCTTTGCCCTGGTGCTGGTGTGGCGCATTCGTCCGAAGGCGGTCACCGGGCTGCACCAGGTGCAGGATGCGCCTTTGGGCCACGTTGCGATGCCGGCTGCCGGTTCGCCACTGTCGGCGGCGCTGGACCCACGGGTGGATGAGCAGACGGTGCAGGAGGTAATGCAGGCACCGGTGGCGGCTGAGGATACCGAGGCGGAGGAGAAGGGGGCTGACAAGGAGCCTGAGCCGGAAGGTGAGGTCAGCAAGTCGGTGTAGGCCTGTGCCGGCCTCTTCGCGGGCGCGCCCGCTCCCACATGAAGTTGCGCCGGGCTCAAGGCTTGCGCTGTACCTGTGGGAGATCTGTCGCGTAGAGAACTGAATCCGCAAGCAGTACGCGTACCCTGTGGGAGCGGCTTTAGCCGCGAAGAATCCAACGCGGTGCATGGCACCGGCTGCGCCGGTGTTCGCGGCTAAAGTGAACTGGCCTAATGATTTTGGACACCTTCATCGGGCGTTATGATGGCGCCCAATTGGAGGCAATATCAGTGCGTAAATCTTATTCAAGAGAATACAAAGTCCAAGCCGCTGAAATGGTGCTGGACGGCGGGCAGTCAGTTCCTGAGGGCTGTGCAGCCCTTGGGCTGGGCCCTACCGCGCTTCGCCGCTGGGTTGAGCAGGTGCGCGAAGAGAGAGCCGGCAAGGTTCCGGCCGGAGCCAAAGCGATCACTCCCGAGCAGCAACGAATTGAAGAACTCGAAGCGCTGGTTCGGCAAAAGGATCGGGATATCGAAATCCTAAAAAAGGCCAGTGCTCTCCTGCTTCGGGACTCCAAAGATCGTTCTCGCTGATCAACGAGCTGAGTGAGCAATACCCTGTTGTCGACTGCTGCCGCGTGCTTGGGGTTAAGCGCAGCAGTTTCTATGCATGGCGCAAACGGCAAGGACGTGAAAACCCGGCCAGAGATGCTCTACGCCTGCTGGTAATCAAGCACTTCAACGCATCGCGAGGGGCTTCTGGCTCACGAACACTCATGCAGGAGCTGCGGCATGAAGGCCATGAAGTCGGGCGGTACAAAGTGCGTGCGTTGATGCGTGAAGCTGGCCTGAAGTGCAAGCAGCGCAGGCCGCACCGCTATCGGTCATCAGGGGCAGAAGCGTTGATCGCCGAGAATCAGCTGAAGCGCAATTTCAAGGTTTCGGCGATCAATGAGGTTTGGTGTGGCGATGTGACCTACATCCAGGTTGGCAGGCGCTGGCTGTACCTAGCCGCCGTGATTGACCTCTATGCCCGTCGCGTAGTGGGTTGGGCATTCTCGATGATTGTAGATGCCAACTTGGCTTGTAACGCCCTGCGCATGGCCGCTGAATCGCGGGGTAGGCCGGCGGGCGTAATGTTTCATTCAGACCAGGGCTGTCAGTACACCAGCCATAAACTCAGAGCCGCGCTCGATGAGTACAACTTGAAGCAGAGTATGAGCCATCGAGGCCAATGCTGGGATAACGCTGCCATGGAGCGATTCTTCGGAGCATTGAAATCAGAATGGGTGCCGGCAGAGGGTTACGAGACCGAAGCGCAAGCACGAGTGGATATCCAGGCTTATCTGATGCGCTACAACCTCAAGCGCCTCCACAGCTACAACGGCTATGAAACGCCAGTAGCCATGGAGGAAAAGCTCAAGGCAGCGGCATGAACCTTAACCGGTGTCCAAAATTACTTGACCAGATCAAAGCCGCTCCCACAGAATCCCCGCTAATTCAATGAGTTATGTGCAGCTCTATGAGAGCGGGCGTGCCCGCGAAGAGGCCGGCACAGGAGAATCACAAATGAAAAAACGCCACCTTGATAGGTGGCGTTTTTTTTCATTCAGCCGACGATCAATAATCGTCCTTGTCGAACCGCCGCGCCTCGCGCTGCAGCTGATAGACGAAACTCTCGACCTTGCGCTGTGCCTGGCCGTTGAGATTGTGGAAGCGCACCCCGGCAAAGGTGGTATTGATCCGCTCTTCATAGTGCAGGTGGCGCAGCTCGACCATGGTATCGACCAGACTCAGTGGGGTGCCTGCCTTGAAGCGTTCATATACCTGGCCAAGTTGCAGGCGATCCTCGACATTGCCTTCGAAGCGCAGTTTGCAGCCGGTGGCGGAGATGTCCAGCAGCTTCCCACGCAGGGCGCCGTTGCCCTTGAGGTGGGTGCCATCGAGGATGATATCGACCAGCTGCGATAGCTTCAGCGCGGCGCGGAAGGCATTGCGGCGCTGGTGGTAGGTCATCTCCTGAGGCATGGCGCCGCGGTAGCAGCGGTGGCCGTCGACTTCGCTGATCCTCAACGCCTGGTTGCAGTCCCAGGCGATACGCACGCCATCATGGAAGCCTTCGACGCGGAAGTGTTCGCCGTTCTCGATGAATTTCTCACCATCGCGCGGAATCATCTCGTCCAGCGCCAGGGTGTTGCTTTCACGGTCCACGTGCACCACGTAGCTCTGGAAGCGCTGGCTGCGGTCGTGGAAGGTGATGATCAGGGGGTCGTGGCTTTCCTGCAGCTGCCGCAAATTGGCCGCAATCTCCAAAGGGGTGTTCAGCACCTTTGGCGGCTGCGGGGCATCGGATTCATTGAACACGGCTTATCGTTCTCCAGGCAAAAGCGACACACGCAATTAACGGCATTTTGCCAGTATGTTCCGTGCCTTGATAGAAAAATCACACTTGGCTGAGCGCTCGTGGCTTGGCCAGCGGCGAGGTGCTGCCGCGGCTGTCGTAGAGCGACGGAGAGTCTCCGCCCATGAGGATGCGGATCTGGTTGTTGGTGACGTGCTGCTGCACCTGGATGATCCGGCCATTGGTCTGGTTGACCTGCTGACAGCTGTCCATCAGCTGCGAAAGCATGTCGAGCCGCTGCAGCATCGTATCGCCATGAGCCGATTGCGCAGCCAGCGCCTGCACACCTGCCCGATCTGCACTCAGGCCCAGGCTGCCGAGCAACTGGCTCCGGCGCTGGCCGTGCTGCTCGAGCAAGATGATCAACGACTGCTTGCGCGCCAGGATCTGTTCCAGCAGCGGCATGTCGCGGCCATGCAGGGCGATCGCTTCCTTTTGCAGAAGGTCAAGCAGTTCCTGCAGCGGGGCAATGTCATCTTCGATCAGTTGCAGCAAGGTGGTGTCGTGCATGGCTAACTCTTGGCTTTTCTAGCGTCCGTGAAGTCAGCGCGCCGAACGGTCAGCGCTGGGCTTCGAAATCGAGCAGTTTGCTGGCGACCCGGCCGGCATCGACCTGGTAGCTGCCGTCGGCGATCGCCTGTTTCAACTGGGCCACACGGGCACTGTTGACCACCGGCTCGTCGCGCAGCTTGTCGCTGATCTTCTGCAACTGCTGGGCCTCTTGGCTGAGGTGTACCGCTTCTCCGCTGGCGCTGGTGCCGGTTGCCGCTTCCTGGCTGGCTGCCGGTTTTTCGGCGCTGCCGGACGCGGTGTTACCGCGCACGCCGCCCGTGACGGACGGAGAATTATTCAAACGACTGAAGTCGATGACCATGATCAGAAACCTCTGGGTATTTGGACGCTTGCCTTGTTTTCGGCCAACCCGAAAGAAACTTTAGGCACAAATGCATAGCCGCCTGTCAGCAAGCTCGCGAACCCGTTTTCTGACACAGTTTAGGAAAAGCGGTTCCTCACCGCCAGCGCAAATCAACGGGCTGGCTACATACTCACCTCGACCTGTCCAGGGCCGGTCACCCTGGCCTTGATCACCCGTTTGGAATTGAGGTTGCGCACCCGGATCTGTTCGCTCAGGCCACCCTTGCTCAGGGCCTCCCCGGGCATGCGTACACTCAGGCTGCCGCTGCGGGCGATGATCACCACGTGGTCGCCCTTGCGCACCACTTCGGCCTGTTCCAGGTGTTGCGGGGTGAGTACCTGGTCGATCACCGTGGGCCGCAGCATCTTCATGCCCACCGCCTGCTCCAGTTCGGTCAGGAAGCCTTGGCCCAGGGTTCCGACATCCCGCTCGCGCAGGGCCACGTCGCCTTCGCCCACCACGTTGTCGCGCTTGAGTGGTCGGGTCACCACCACCACGTCGCGGAACAGCCGCACAGTGGCCGGCACGAACACGGTCCAGGGCGCCGAGCCTTCGCAGCGCACCTTCACCGTGACGCGGCCCAACGGCTGGGCCGGGCTTTCAAGCGAGGCGTCCAGCTGCTGGCTGCACAGCGGCATGCGCAGGCGCGGGTCCAGCGGGTTGACCTGGATCTCGTAACGGCCGGCGGTCTGGGTGGTGGCCAGATAATCTTCGACGCTGAATTCAAGAAACCCTTGAGTGACACCGATAAGTTGTTCAGGCAAGGTAAACGCGTCCGCTACCGTGCGAGCGCCGGGCACCAGCAGGCACAGCATGGCCAGCGAGCCAGTCAGCAGGCGCGTCAGTCGTCGGAAAAATGTCGTTTTCGTGTACATGGCGCTCAAAAAAGCAAAGCCCGTGCCGACTCGCTACCTGAGTTGCAACGAAAGGCTGAAACATAAAGGAGTCTGGCATGGCAGGTGTTATGGATTCGGTCAACCAGCGCACGCAGCTGGTGGGGCAGAATCGCCTGGAATTGCTGCTGTTCCGCCTCAATGGCGAACAGCTTTACGGCATCAACGTATTCAAGGTCAGGGAAGTGCTGCAATGCCCTGCGCTGACCCTGCTGCCCAAGGCGCACCCGGTGGTGCGTGGGGTTGCCAATATTCGCGGGGCGACCATCCCGATCCTCGACCTGTCGATGGCCACCGGATTGCGGCCGCTGCAGGAAGACACGCGCAACAGTTTCGTGATCATCACCGAGTACAACACCAAGACCCAAGGCTTCCTGGTGCATTCGGTGGAGCGCATCGTCAACATGAACTGGGAAGAGATCCATCCGCCACCCAAGGGCACTGGCCGCGACCACTACCTGACCGCGGTCACCCGGGTGGACAACCGCATGGTCGAGATCATCGATGTGGAGAAGGTGCTGGCCGAAGTGGCGCCGTCCTCCGAGTCGGTGTCGGCTGGTGTGATCGATGCCGAGGTGCAGGACAAGGCCGTGCTGCTGCGGGTGCTCACCGTCGACGATTCGTCGGTGGCGCGCAAACAGGTCAGCCGCTGCCTGCAGACCGTGGGGGTCGAGGTGGTGGCGCTCAATGACGGCCGTCAGGCCCTGAACTACCTGCGCCAGCTGGTGGATGAGGGCAAGAAGCCGGAAGAAGAGTTCCTGATGATGATCTCGGACATTGAAATGCCGGAAATGGACGGCTATACGCTAACGGCAGAGATCCGCAGTGACCCACGCATGCAAAAATTGCACATCTGCCTGCATACTTCGCTTTCCGGGGTGTTCAACCAGGCGATGGTCAAGAAGGTCGGTGCCGATGACTTCCTGGCCAAGTTCAAGCCGGACGACCTGGCCCAGCGGGTGGTCGACCGGATCAAGGCGGCGCATTGAAGCAGCCGGGGGCAGGCCCCCGGCACCAGTGATTGAAAAGAGGCGGCAGTAGTGTCTACGGGTAATTTGGATTTCGAACAGTTCCGGGTCTTCCTGGAGAAAGCCTGTGGCATCCTGCTGGGCGAGAATAAGCAGTATCTGGTTTCCAGCCGTCTCAACAAGCTGATGGAGCAACAGGGCATCAAGAGCCTGGGCGAACTGGTGCAGCGCATCCAGGCCCAACCGCGCGGCGGCTTGCGCGAGCAGGTGGTCGATGCCATGACCACCAACGAGACCCTGTGGTTTCGCGATACCTACCCGTTCGAGGTGCTGAAGAACAAGGTCATCCCCGAGTTCATCCGCAACAACCCTGGCCAGCGCCTGCGCATGTGGTCGGCGGCCTGTTCGTCGGGGCAGGAGCCGTATTCCATCTCGATGGCTATCGACGAGTTCGAGCGCAGCAACCTCGGCCAGTTGAAGATGGGCGCGCAGATCGTGGCCACCGACCTGTCCGGCACCATGCTGACCAACTGCAAGACCGGCGAGTACGACAGCCTGGCGATTGCCCGTGGCTTGTCCCAGGAGCGCCTGCAGCGCTACTTCGACACCAAGGGGCCGGGGCGCTGGGCAGTCAAGCCGGCGATTCGCAGCCGCGTCGAGTTCCGCTCGTTCAACCTGCTCGACAGCTATGCCAGCCTGGGCAAGTTCGATGTGGTGTTCTGCCGTAACGTGCTGATCTACTTCTCGGCGCAGGTGAAGAAGGACATCCTGTTACGTATCCACAGTACCTTGAAGTCGGGCGGCTATCTGTTCCTCGGGGCTTCCGAGGCGCTGAACGGGCTGCCGGACCATTACCAGATGGTGCAGTGCAGTCCGGGGATCATCTACCAGGCCAAGTAACCAAGAGGGCCGGCAGCGAAAGTTGCCGGCCTTTTTGTTTGCCTGTGCCGGCCTCTTCGCGGGTAAACCCGCTCCTACAGGGGCGGCGCGGTACCTGTGGGAGCGGGTTTACCCGCGAAGAGGCCGGCGCAGGAGAAATGCTGACGTCAAATTTTTGTTTTGCCGCTTCTGCCGCCCGGCAATTGCCGCTTTCGCGGCCGAAGGCGGAAGGCCTTTGCCGCTTTTCTGGCATCACTCTGACAGCACCTCGCTCTGCAAGCCCGTATTTCCGGGCTTTCGGTTGTTTGGCACAGCCCTTGCTACACCTTGGCCAACGATATTCCGGTCAACCTCCGAAGGTTTCCCCGACATGAGCATCAGCTTCGACAAGGCGCTTGGTATTCACGAAAAGGCTCTGGGCTTCCGCGCCCAGCGTGCCGAAGTGCTGGCCAACAACATCGCCAACGCCGACACGCCCAATTACAAGGCGCGAGACATGGACTTCGCTTCGGTGCTCGCTGCCGAGAGCGACAAGCAGCAGAGCGGCGGCCGTTTCAGCCTGGATCGTACCAACAGCCGCCATATCGAGGCCGAGGGCCTGGCCATGGTTGACGATACCCTCAAGTACCGCACGCCAACGCAGCCGTCGATCGACCAGAACACCGTGGACGCGCAGATCGAGCAATCGAACTACACCGAAAACGCCATCGGCTTCCAGGCCAGCTTCACCTTGCTCAACAGTAAATTCAAAGGGCTGGTTTCGGCCCTGCGGGGAGAATGACCATGTCCCTTTCCAGTGTCTTCAACATTGCCGGTAGCGGCATGAGTGCGCAGAACACGCGCCTTAACACCGTTGCTTCCAACATCGCCAACGCCGAGACGGTGTCCTCGAGCATCGACCAGACCTACCGCGCTCGCCACCCGGTGTTCGCAACCACCTTCCAGGACGCGCAGGCCGGCGGTAGCCAGTCGCTGTTCGAAGACCAGGGCGAGGCAGGGCAGGGCGTGCAGGTAAAAGGCATCGTCGAGGATCAAAGCAACCTGGAGGCCCGTTACGAGCCCAACCACCCAGCGGCGAACAAGGACGGTTACGTCTACTACCCGAACGTCAACGTGGTCGAAGAGATGGCTGACATGATCTCCGCCAGCCGCGCGTTCCAGACCAACGCCGAGCTGATGAATACGGCCAAGAGCATGATGCAGAAAGTCCTGACCCTGGGGCAGTGATAGGAAGCCGACATGACCACCACCAATTCCACCACCGAAGCCGGTAGCGCGTACCTGACCTCGCTGCAGAAGCAGACGTCGAAGACCGACAGCAGCACAGGCAGCGCCGGCAGCGCCTTGGGCAAGGATGCATTCCTGCAGTTGCTGGTTACCCAGATGAAGAACCAGAACCCGCTCGACCCGCAGGAGAACGGCGAGTTCGTGGCGCAGCTGGCGCAGTTCAGCAGCCTCGAAAGCATGCAGTCTCTGAATGATTCGGTGACCAGTATCGCGGCCGGTTTGCAGTCATCCCAGGCCTTGCAGGCGTCGTCACTGGTCGGGCGCAACGTAATTGTCGAGACCAGCAAGGCTCTGGTCGACACCAGCAAGGAAATGAAAGGTACGGTCAATCTGACGTCGTCCAGTACTGCCACTTCGGTGGGCATCTACGACAAGGACGACAAGCTGGTGCGCACCATCGACCTGGGTACGCAGAAAGCCGGCAAGATCGACTTTACCTGGAATGGCCTGAATGACGACGGCGAAGCCGTCGCAGCAGGTGCCTACACCTTCAAGGCCACCGCCTCGATCGATGGCAAGGCCACCACCATGACCACCAACCTGCCGGCCTCGGTCACCAGTGTGACCATGGGCACCAACGGTTCGGAGATGACGCTCAACCTGGCTGGGCTGGGCAGTGTTGCGCTTTCCAAAATCCAAAGCATCGGCATCTAGGGCCTGAGCAAAACGACAGGAGTTACACATGTCTTTCAATACCGGCCTTAGCGGCCTCTATGCAGCGAACAAGGCCCTGAACGTTACCGGCAACAACATTGCCAACGTTGCCACCACCGGCTTCAAATCGTCGCGTGCCGAATTCGCCGACCAGTATTCCAACTCCATTCGCGGCACCAGCGCCGGCAAGACCGTGGTGGGCACTGGTGTGAAGACTGCTGCGGTGTCGCAGATGTTCTCCCCGGGCAATATCAACGGCACCGGCCAGGCCTTGGACATGGCCATCGATGGCAACGGCTTCTTCGTGATGAGCGACGGCGGTTCGAAGATCTACACCCGTGCCGGTGCGTTCTACAGCGACAAGGATGGTTACGTGGTCAACTCGTCGGGCGCCAACCTGCAAGGTTATGCAGTGGATGCCAATGGCAAGATCATGCAGGGCGTGCTGACCAACCTGCGGATCGATACCTCGAACCTGACGCCCAATCCGACCGGAAAAATCTCCGAGAACGTCAACCTGAACTCCAGTGCCACCGCGCCGGCCGTGACGCCGTTCGATCCCACCAATACCGGCAGCTACAACTACACATTCAACACCGACGTTTACGACAGCCAGGGTAACGCGCACCAGTTGAACCAGTACTTCGTCAAGGATGCCAGCAGCAACTCCTGGACCATGTACACCACCATCGATGGGCGTAACCCGGCCGACCCGACCTTGACCACGCCACTGACCAACAAGCTGCCGTTCAAGTCTGACGGCACCCTGGACACCGCGGCCATGACCGCAGGCCCGGTAGCCGGTGGCATGACCATCGCTGCCGACAAGACCTTCACCCTGGGCAACTGGATCCCGGCGCAGAAGAACGCTGCCGGCGTATGGAGCCCGAACGGCGCCACTGCCAACCTGGCCGGGGTGAACCTGGACATGCTCGGCACCACTCAGTACAACGCGGCAAGCGCCACCACCGCCAAGAGCCAGGACGGCTTCGCTACCGGTGAGCTGTCGGGCCTGACCATCGATCAAAGCGGCAACATGTTCGCCAACTTCACCAACGGCCAGGACAAGGTAATCGGCCAGGTGGCCATCGCCAACTTCGCCAACCTGCAGGGCCTGACGCCGATTGGCGGTACCAGCTGGCAAGAGTCCTACGCCTCGGGTGTGCCGGTGATCGGCGCTCCGGACACGGGTACTCTTGGCCAGATCAGTGGCGGTGCGCTGGAAGACTCCAACGTCGACCTGACCGGCGAGCTGGTCAACCTGATCAAGGCACAGAGCAACTATCAGGCCAATGCCAAGACCATCTCCACCGAAAGCACCATCATGCAGACCATCATCCAGATGGCCTGATGGTCATTGGGGCTGTCGTGCAGCCCGTCGCGACACAAGGCCGCTCCTACATGCCCACGCGGTTCCTGTAGGAGCGGCCTTGTGTCGCGACGGGCCGCAAAGCGGCCCCAAATTCTCGAGGTCCCAACGCATGAAACGGCTAATGCTCACAATCCTGTTGACCATGGCCCTGCCGCTCGCCGCCGCTCCCGCCCCGTTCTACCAATGGCAAAGCCTGGCCACCGGTCGCTACATGTGCTCGGCCAGCAGCCCGGGCGAAGGCTGGGTGCGCCATTCCGGTCCCTACAACAACGCCGCTTGCCGCACCTTCTAAGCAAACCCTTGCCGCAGGCGGCAAACATCCGCCGACAAACTGACGTTTATTGCCCCTCACCATGCTGAACCCCCTGTAAACAAGGGCTTTCAGAGTTGGTTCGATTATTGCTTTGACCTGCGCAGTGACAGCGCGGCAGCTACGCGCAGAGGAGATGCTGTGGACAAACTGCTTTATGTGGCCATGACCGGCGCCAGCCAGAACGCGCTGGCGCAGAAGGCCCACGCCAACAACCTGGCGAACATTTCCACCAACGGTTTCCAGCGTGACCTGGAGCAGGCACGTTCGATGCCGGTGTTCGGCGACAGCTTTCCGTCGCGCGCCTTTGCCATGACCGAACGCCCGGCCACCGACTTCAGTGAGGGCCCAATGGTCGAGACCGGCCGCGACCTGGATGTGGCGGTGACCGGCAAGGGGTTCATTGCCGTGCAGGCGCCCGATGGCAGCGAAGCCTACGTGCGTACCGGCAGCTTGAACATCGATGCCCTTGGCGTGCTACGTGCCGGCAATGGCATGCCGGTGATCGGTAATGGTGGCCCGATCGCCATTCCGCCGGAGCAGAAGGTGGAAGTGGGCGCCGACGGCACCATCAGCATTCGCTCCATGGGTGAAGACCCGCGGGTGATGGCCGAGGTCGACCGCATCAAGCTGGTCAACCCAGACACCAAAGGCCTGACCAAGGGCCTGGACGGCTTGATCCATACCCGCGACGGTCAGCCGGCCGACGCCGACGTCAACGTGCGGGTGGTGTCGGGTTTCCTGGAAGGCAGCAACGTCAATGCCGTCGAGGAAATGACCTCGGTGCTGGCGCTGTCCCGTCAGTTCGAACTGCACGTCAAGATGATGAATACGGCCAAGGAAGGCGACGAAGCCATGGCTCGGGTTTTGCAAATCGGCTAATCACTTTTGAACGGGTGCCGTAAAACAGGCGCACGAGGAGAATCAACATGCTTCCGGCTCTTTGGGTCGCTAAAACCGGCCTGTCCGCCCAGGACACCAACCTGACGGTCATTTCCAACAACCTGGCCAACGTCTCGACCACTGGTTTCAAGCGTGACCGCGCCGAGTTCCAGGACCTGCTGTACCAGATCCGCCGTCAGCCTGGCGCCCAGTCTACGCAGGATAGCGAGCTGCCCTCGGGCCTGCAGGTCGGTACCGGTGTGCGTATTGTCGGCACCCAGAAAAGTTTCGTTGCCGGCAGCCTGCAGACTACCGAAAACCCACTGGACATGGCGGTCAACGGCCGTGGGTTCTTCCAGATCCTGCAACCGGACGGCACAGTTTCGTATACCCGTGACGGTACCTTCCACCTGAACTCCGACGGCCAGATCGTCACCGCCAACGGTTACGCGCTGGAGCCTGCCATCGTCGTGCCGAACGACGCGCAGACCTTCACCGTCGGCCAGGACGGCACCGTGTCGATCACCACCGCCGGCAATCCGGCTGCGCAGGTGATCGGCAACATCCAGACCGCCGACTTCATCAACCCGGCGGGCCTGCAGGCGATTGGCGACAACCTTTTCCTCGAGACCGCCGCCAGTGGCGCGCCGCAGGTTGGCACCCCGGGCCTGAACGGGTTCGGCACCACCCTGCAGCAGACCCTGGAAAACTCCAACGTCAGCACCGTGGAAGAGTTAGTAAACATGATCACCACCCAGCGTGCCTACGAGATGAACTCCAAGGTCATTTCCACAGCTGACCAGATGCTGTCGTTCGTTACTCAACAGCTCTGAAGCAGGCAGCTCTAACCCCGTCACTCCGTTGCACCCGTGAGGTAAGCGTCATGAATCGTCTGTTGTCCGTTTTCGCCCTGGGGGGGGCGGTGTTGCTGGCAGGCTGCGTCGCGCCGACGCCCAAGCCCAACGACCCGTACTACGCGCCGGTACTGCCGCGCACCCCGTTGCCGGCAGCGGCCAACAACGGTTCGATCTACCAGGCCGGTTTCGAGCAGAACCTGTACAGCGACCGCAAGGCGTTCCGGGTGGGTGACATCATCACCATCACCCTCAACGAGCGCACATCGGCCAGCAAGAACGCCGGCTCGCAGATTCAGAAAAACAGCAACGCCAACATCGGCCTGACGTCATTGTTCGGCAGCACGCCGAGCACCAACAACCCATTCGGCAGCGGTGACCTGTCGCTGGAGGCCGGCTACAGCGGCGAGCGCGCCACCAAGGGCGACAGCAAGGCCACCCAGGGCAACACCCTGACCGGTTCCATCACCGTGACCGTGGCCGAAGTGCTGCCCAACGGCATCATCGCCGTGCGCGGAGAGAAGTGGCTGACCCTGAACACCGGCGAAGAGCTGGTGCGCATTGCCGGCATGATCCGCGCCGACGACATCGCCACCGACAACACCGTGCCGTCCACCCGTGTGGCCGACGCGCGCATCACCTATTCCGGTACCGGCTCGTTCGCCGATGCCAGCCAGCCCGGGTGGCTGGACCGCTTCTTCATCAGCCCGCTTTGGCCTTTCTGAGTACGGATGACCATGTTCAACGTGAGGCAGCTGATTGCCGCAACCCTGCTCCTGTCCTGTGCTTTTGGCGCCCAGGCCGAGCGCCTGAAGGACATCGCCAGCATTTCTGGCGTGCGCTCCAACCAGCTGATCGGTTACGGCCTGGTGGTGGGGCTCAACGGCACGGGTGACCAGACCACCCAGACGCCGTTCACCCTGCAGACCTTCAACAACATGCTGTCGCAGTTCGGCATCAAGGTGCCGGCCGGCTCCGGTAACGTGCAGCTGAAAAACGTTGCAGCAGTGTCGGTGCATGCCGACCTGCCAGCGTTCGCCAAGCCAGGCCAGGTGGTGGACATTACCGTGTCCTCGATTGGTAACTCCAAGAGCCTGCGCGGTGGCAGCCTGCTGATGACCCCGCTCAAGGGTATCGATGGCAACGTCTATGCCGTGGCCCAGGGCAACCTGGTGGTGGGCGGCTTCGATGCCGAGGGCCGTGACGGTTCGAAGATCACCGTCAACGTTCCGTCAGCCGGTCGCATCCCTGGCGGTGCTACCGTCGAGCGTGCGGTGCCGAGCGGCTTCAACCAGGGCAACAGCCTGACCCTGAACCTCAACCGCCCTGACTTCACCACCGCCAAGCGCATCGTCGACAAGGTCAACGACCTGCTCGGCCCGGGCGTGGCCCAGGCCGTGGACGGCGGTTCGGTGCGGGTCACGGCGCCGATGGACCCTAGCCAGCGCGTGGACTACCTGTCGATCCTCGAGAACCTCGAGATCGACCCGGGCCAGGCGGTCGCCAAGGTCATCATCAACTCGCGTACCGGCACCATCGTCATCGGCCAGAACGTCAAGGTGTCGCCGGCCGCGGTGACCCACGGCAGCCTGACCGTGACCATTACCGAAGACCCGATCGTCAGCCAGCCGGGGCCGTTCTCCAACGGCCAGACCGCCGTGGTGCCGCGCTCGCGGGTCAATGCCGAGCAGGAAGCCAAGCCGATGTTCAAGTTCGGCCCGGGCACCACGCTGGATGAAATCGTCCGCGCGGTGAACCAGGTGGGCGCAGCGCCCAGCGATCTGATGGCCATCCTCGAAGCCCTGAAACAGGCCGGCGCGTTGCAGGCCGACCTGATCGTGATCTGAGGACGTTGCGGATGAACAGCAAAAGCCTGGTTTCAGGTAGCGTCGACAGCGGCGCCTACACCGACCTCAACCGCCTCAGTTCGCTGAAGGTGGGTGACCGCGACAGCGAAGCCAACGTGCGCAAGGTGGCCCAGGAGTTCGAATCGCTGTTCATCAGCGAAATGCTCAAGGCCTCGCGCAAGGCCAGTGACGTGCTGGCCGACGACAACCCGATGAACACCGAAACGGTGAAGCAGTACCGCGACATGTACGACCAGCAGCTGGCCGTGAGCATGTCCCGCGAAGGTGGAGGTATTGGCCTGCAGGATGTGCTGGTACGCCAGTTGACCAAAGGCCGTAGTGCGTCCATCAACACCAGCCCGTTCCCACGGGCCGATGCCAGTGGCCCGGCATTGTGGGGCAGCAAGGTGGCGGAGCCGGCGCATGCCGCTGATTCGGCGTCTGGCCGCAACGATGTTGCCGCGCTCAATGCGCGGCGACTGGCGTTGCCGAGCAAACTCACCGACCGCCTGCTGGCCGGCATCGTGCCGTCGGCGGCCACCGCTAACAGCGCTGCCGTGCCGGCCCGTGACGGTCAGCAGGTAGCCCAGGCCTTCGCCGTGCCGGACAACGGCCTGCGCATACTTGGCCGCGCCGTGGCCCAACCGCCACTGGCCCCGAACAAGGCCTTTGCCGACAGTGACGAGTTCGTCGCCACCATGCTGCCGATGGCCGAGCAGGCTGCCAAACGCATTGGTATCGACCCGCGCTACCTGGTGGCCCAGGCTGCTCTGGAAACCGGCTGGGGCAAATCGGTAATGCGCAATACCGATGGCAGCAGCAGCCACAACCTGTTCGGCATCAAGGCCACCGGCAACTGGCAGGGCGAGCAGGCGCGGGCGATCACCAGCGAGTTCCGTGACGGCCAGTTCGTCAAGGAAACGGCTGCATTCCGCAGCTACGACTCATACCAGGACAGCTTCCACGACCTGGTAAGCCTGTTGCAGAGCAATTCCCGCTATCAAGATGCCCTGAATTCGGCCGATAACCCTGAGCAGTTTGCAAGAGAGCTGCAAAAGGCAGGTTATGCGACCGACCCGGGCTATGCGAAGAAAATCATCAGCATCGCCCGGCAAATGCAAGCAACCCCGCAATACGCCATGGCTGGCAGAACCACGAATCTATAAAAGGACTAAATCATGTCGAGCCTGATTTCCATCGGCCTGAGTGGCCTGAGTGCCAGCCAGGCGGCATTGTCGGTCACCAGTAACAACATCGCCAACGCTGCGACCAGTGGCTATTCGCGCCAGCAGACGATCCAGGCAGCGGGCCCTTCGCACAACATCGGCGCGGGCTTTTTGGGCACCGGTACCACGCTGTCGGATGTGCGCCGCATCTACAGCGCCTATCTGGACAACCAGTTGCAGACCGCCACCTCGCTGCAGGCCGACTCGGTCGCCTTCCAGGACCAGATCACCAGCGTCGACAAGCTGCTGGCCGACCGTGACACCGGCATCAGTTCGGTTCTTACCGCATTCTTCTCGGCCCTGCAGACCGCATCGGCCAAGCCTGGTGATGTTGCCTCGCGGCAGCTGCTGCTGACCCAGGCGCAGACCTTGAGCAACCGCTTCAACGCGGTGTCCACGCAGCTGAACCAGCAGAACGAGGTGATCAATTCCCAGCTCGATACGCTGGCGGGGCAGGTCAACAAGCTCACCGGCAGCATCGCCGAGTACAACAAGCAGATCGCCGCCGCCAGCGCTACCGGCAACACGCCCAACAGCCTGCTGGATGCGCGCAGCGAAGCCGTGCGCCAGCTCAACGAGCTGGTCGGTGTGACGGTGCAGGAGCGTGATGGCAACTACGACGTATACCTGGGCAGTGGCCAGTCGCTGGTCACCGGCAACAAGGCCAATACGCTTTCGGTGCAGCCGGGTACTGCCGACAAGAGCCAGGCCAGCCTGCGCATCAACTATGAGTCGTTCAGTTCCGACGTGACCTCGGTGATCACCGGTGGCACCATCGGCGGCCTGTTGCGCTATCGCCAGGACGTGCTGACGCCGTCGATGAACGAGCTCGGCCGTGTCGCCCTGGTGGTAGCCGACAGCATCAACAGCCAGCTGGGCCAGGGCCTGGATGCCAACGGTCAATTCGGCAGCTCGCTGTTCTCCAGCATCAACAGTGCCACCGCCGTTGCCCAGCGCAGCCTGGCCTCGTCGAACAACAGTGCTGGCTCTGGCAACCTCAACGTGACCATTGCCGACAGTGGCGCGCTGAGCACCTACGACTACGAGGTGAAGTTCACTAGCGCCAATCAGTACAGCGTGCGCCGCTCCGACGGCACCGACATGGGCACCTTCGACCTCAGCGCCGACCCGGCACCAGTGATCGACGGCTTCACCCTGTCGCTGAATGGCGGCGGCCTGGCGGCTGGGGACAGCTTCAAGGTGATCCCCACCCGTTCGGCAGCCGGTAGTATCACCACCACCCTCACCGATGCCAACAAGCTGGCTTTTGCCGGGCCGATCAGTGCCACGGCGGGCAGCGGCAACAGTGGTACCGGCACCATCACCCAGCCAACGCTGGGCGAATCGCTGAACATCTATGGCGGTGCCGATACCGCGCTGGTGCAGCAGGCGATACGGGATTCGATGCCGGTGCGCGTGGTGTTCGATGCCGCCAGCGGGGGTTCGCAAGGCTACAAGCTGTACGATGCCAAGGGCACCCAGATTGGTACCGGCAGCGTGGTGCCAGGGCAGGACAACAAGCTGTCGATCGCCGTGCCGATGCGTGATGCGTCCGGTAACCCGATTCTCGATGGCAGCGGCAATCCGCGTACCTTTGCCGTCGAAACCACCATTGGCGGCAGCCCGGCTACCAACGACAGCTTCACCCTGTCGTTCAATGCCGACGGCAAGGCCGACAACCGCAACGCCAACGCACTGCTGGACCTGCAGACCAAGTCGACTGTGGGCACCAACTCCGGCACCGGCACCAGCTTCACCTCGGCCTATGCCTCGCTGGTCGAGCGGGTAGGGGCCAAGGCCAGCCAGGCCGCCATCGATACCACGGCGACCCAGGCGGTGTTCAAGTCCGCCGCCGAAAGCCGAAGTGCGGTGTCGGGCGTCAACCTCGATGACGAGGCGGCCAGCCTGGTGAAGTTCCAGCACTACTACACGGCGTCGTCGCAGATCATCAAGGCGGCGCAAGAAACCTTCAGCACCCTGATCAACGCCTTGTAAGGAGTAGACTACCGTGCGCATTTCCACTGCTCAGTTCTACGAGACCAGCGCCACCGGCTACTCGCAGAACTACTCCAACCTGGCCAAGATCACCGAACAGGTTACCTCCAAGTCGCGCATCCAGTCGGCCGGCGACGACCCGGTCGGCGCTGCGCGCCTGCTAGTGTTGCAGCAACAGAGCGCCTTGCTGGACCAGTACAGCGGCAACATGACCACAGTCAAGAACGCCCTGTTGCAGGAAGAGAGCGTGCTGTCGACTATCAACGATGCCCTGCAGCGCGCCAGCGAGTTGGCGATCCAGGCCGGCAACGGTGGCCTGAGCGATGCCGACCGTACCTCGATTGCCAGTGAGATCAAGGAAATCGAAGCCAACGTCTTCGGTCTGCTGAACTCGCGCGACGCCAACGGCGACTACATGTTTGGCGGCTCCAAGTCGTCGACCCCACCCTATGTGCGCAACGCCGACGGCACCTACAGTTACCAGGGCGACCAGACCCAGCTGAGCCTGCAGGTGTCCGACACCCTGCGCCTGGCGACCAACGACACCGGCTACAGCATTTTCGACCAGGCCACCAACAACAGCCGCACCCAGTCGAACCTGGTGGCACCGTCGCCGGATGATGGCAAGGTGCTGCTCTCTGGCGGCCTGCTGACGTCGGCCACCACCTACAGCAACCAGTTTGCTGCTGGCCAGCCTTATACCGTCACATTCACCAGTGCCACCGAGTACAGCGTGAAGGACGCAGCCGGCAACGACATCACCAACGAAACCGCGGGCAAGGGCAAGTTCGACGTCAATACCGAAGGCGGCAAGATGATCTCGCTGCGCGGGGTCGACTTCGAGATCAACCTGAACCTGGCCGAAGGTGACGATGCCGACGCTGTTGTGGCCGGCCATGTGTTCACCCTCGAAGCCAAGCCCGATACCCTGACGGCGACGCGCAGCGCCGGCAACCCGTCGACGGCGCAGGTGACCGGCAGCAGCGTCACCGACCCTGAAGCCTACCGCAGCACCTTCCCCAGCAACGGCGCGGTGATCCGCTTTACCAGCGATACCGAGTATTCGCTGTATGCGCAGCCGTACAGCGCCGACAGCAAGCCGATCGCCACGGGCACGGTAGGGGCGGGTAACGCGGTCACGGTGGCCGGCGTCACCTACCAGTTCGACAGTACGCCAGCACAGGGTGATCAGTTCTCGGTGAACGCCAATACCCACCGTACGCAGAACGTGCTGGACACCCTGGGGCAGCTGCGTAGCGCCCTGGAAAAGCCGCTCGACTCGCCGGAAGCGCAGGCTGCGCTCAAGGCCGCTACCGACTCGGCGATCTCCAACCTGGCCAGTGCCCGTGATCGCATCGACATCACCCGTGGTTCGATCGGTGCGCGGGGCAACTCGTTGGATATTCAGGCGCAGGAAAACGAAAGCCTTGGGCTGGCCAACAAGAGTACGCAAAGTGCCATCGGTGATACCGACATGGCCTCGGCGACCATTCAGCTGACCCTGCAGCAGGCCATGCTCGAAGCCTCGCAGCTGGCGTTCGCGCGCATTTCGCAGTTGAGCCTGTTCGATAAGATCTGATACGCCTGCCTGACCCTGGGGCTGCTGCGCAGCCCTTTCGCGACACAAGGCCGCTCCCACAGGTCCTCCTCTCTCCTGAACGTTGTGCAATCTCTGTGGGAGCGGCCTTGTGTCGCGAAAGGGCCGCAAAGCGGCCCCAGCAATACTTGCTGCGAAGCTGATAATTTGGGGCATTGTGTCTGCCTGGTCATTCCCCGAATTCCCCAGTCCCCACACCCTCCGCACGGCTTTCGTAGCATTTCAATGTGACCAATGAGTCAAAACGGTCATCTTCCCTGTATTCTATGCAGCAGCTGTTGCAGCATTTTGTTACCGGTGCGCAGGCGAGCACTGCCTTCAGCCCCCAGCGGTGACGCTCCGGTATTTGGCGCCCTCAATTCATCGAGTGGTGGTCTTTGGCTGTTTTCATTGGGAAGCCAGAATGATTGGCATCAAAAGCATCGCGAGTTACGTGCCCTCCGCTGGCCTGGACAACTACGTCCAGGGTGCGAAGTTCGGCAAGGACGAAGAGTTCATGTTCGGCAAGATCGGCGCATCGTTCCTGCCGCGCAAAGCCGAAGAACAGGAAACTTCCGATCTGTGCGTCGAAGCCGCCCAGGCTCTGTTCGCCAGCAACCCCGACCTCGACCCGCAGTCGATCGATGCGTTGATCGTGGTCACCCAGAACGGTGATGAAGAAGGCCTGCCGCACACCGCTGCCATCGTTCAGAGCAAACTCGGCCTGTCCACCCGTGTGGCGGCGTTCGACGTGTCGCTGGGCTGCTCCGGTTACGTGTATGGCCTATACGCCATCAAAGGCTTCATGGAAGCAGCAGGGCTGAAAAACGGCCTGCTGATCACCGCCGACCCGTATTCGAAGATCGTCGACCCGGAAGACCGCAACACCACCATGCTGTTCGGCGATGCCGCCACGGCCACCTGGATGGGTGAAAACGCGGTATGGAACCTGGGCGAGGCACGTTTCGGTACTGACGGTTCCGGTGCCGAGCACCTTAAGGTCACTGACGGCAAGTTCTTCATGAACGGCCGTCAGGTGTTCAACTTCGCCCTGGTCAAGGTGCCGGCGCACCTGCATGAGCTGCTGGATGCCAGCGGCCTGAAATCGTCGGATATCGACGCCTTCTGCATCCACCAGGGTAGTGCGGCGATTGTCGATGCCGTGGCCCGGCGCTTCGAAGAGCAGCACCCGGAGAAGTTCGTCAAGGACATGCTGGAAACCGGCAACACCGTGTCCTCCAGCGTGCCGCTGCTGTTGCAGAAGCATATGCTTGACGGCAGCTGGAAGCGTGTGGCGATCAGTGGTTTTGGTGTGGGCCTGTCGTGGGGCTCGGCCATTCTGTATCGCGACTGATCCCCAGCAGTTCAAAAAAGCGCCCGGCGGCCACCGCCCGGCGCTTTTTTCATGCCCGAAAGAAAATCGCGGCCTTCACCAGGCCCCCTGTGGGAGCGGGCGCGCCCTAGGGAAACTCCGAACAAGTTGCTCATCAGTCGGAAATGGGCGGCTTAGGGATGCCGAAAAGCCCGCTTTTCAGTCGCTGATTATTGGATAACCAAGGCAAAGCCTTGGTTATCCGGACTCACGGGCGCACCTCTCCCGCAGCAGGCAATAATTGCCGGCGCACCATCCACAGATTCGACAGGGCAAACAGCGTGGTCAGTTGCGCCGTGTTCTTGGCCAAGCCGCGAAAACGAGTCTTTACATAGCCGAACTGGCGTTTGATCACCCGGAACGGGTGCTCCACCTTCGCACGCACTTGCGCCTTGGCCTTTTCGATCTTGCGCTTGGCTTGGTAGAGCACGCTGCGTTTGCTCAAGTGTTTGTAGGTGCTGCGGCGGGCAGCGACCTGCCATATCACCTGCCGTCCCTCGTGTTCTGGCCGCTTTTCCACGCCTGTGTAACCCGCATCCGCACACACGACATTCTCTTCGCCATGCAATAGCTGAGCGACCTCCGTCACGTCAGCTACGTTCGCGGCGGTGCCATGAACGTGATGCACCAGACCCGATTCAGCATCCGCGCCGATGTGGGCCTTCATGCCGAAATAGTACTGGTTGCCCTTCTTCGTTTGATGCATTTCAGGATCGCGCTTGCCTTCCTTGTTCTTGGTCGAACTGGGCGCGTGGATGATGGTCGCGTCGACAATGGTGCCCTGGCGCAACGACAGGCCCTTGTCTTGCAGGTAATTGTTGATGGTTTCCAGAATGCCGGCTGCCAACTGATGCTTCTCCAGCAGGTGCCGGAAGTTCATGATCGTCGTGTCTTCGGGGATCGGAGCGCTGAGCGTCAGACGAGCGAACTGGCGCATCGAAGTGATCTCGTACAGCGCCTCTTCCATGGCGGGATCGCTCAAAGAGAACCAATTCTGCAGCAGGTGAATGCGCAGCATGGTTTCCAGAGGATAAGGCTTGCGGCCACCGCCAGCCTTTGGGTAGTGAGGCTCGATCAACGCCACCAGTCCACTCCACGGTACCACCTGTTCCATCTCGGCCAGGAAACGCTCGCGACGGGTTTGCTTGCGCTTGCCGGCGTACTCGAAATCGGAAAAGCTCATCTGACTCATGGGATGGCGGACTTGTAGAAGGCAGTTGGACGGAGGGCTATTTCAGCACAGGTCAGATGGCCTGTGCTGACTTGATCGGAGAATCCCTAGTGCTAGTCAGTTAAGCAGCTTGGGGCTGAGGGATGTTCGCCAGGGCATATGCAGCGCCTGACGTGCCAGGCGGAACAGGAAACTGGAGACGTGTTGAGCGAGATCAGCATGGAGCAGGTTGTCGAGGCTGATGACTGCGCAGGATCTCGCCTCAGTGCAATGCTGAGATATCCAACCGCCGGATGCGGAAAACCGCACGTCCGGTGGTGTGGGAGGGGTGACGGGCTTGTCCCGTCACCTCGACCCGATCGTTTGTTTCGGGCCAATGATTCCTGTGGGGTTTGCGCGCGAATGCCTCGGCGCATGGCTCGATATCGCGTCGTACGAACAAGGCGGTCGCGCGCACCTGGTTCAGGCGTTATTGGCCCGAAACAAACGTAGGAGCGAGCGCCAGCTCGCGATGCGCCGCGCGGGCGGCGCTCGGTCGCACAGGCGCTGCAAATGCCTCGGCGGGTACCTATGAGCCCAAATTGCTTAACTGACTGTACCTAGGGCGTGCCCGCTCCCACAGGGAGGATGTGGATGTTGATGGATGGCATTCAGCCTGAACGAGAGCGGAATTTGACGCCAATAAACCACCCTTAACCCCTTGATTTCTCATGGCTGGCCCCATGCCAGCATTTTTTTTTCGAAAAACCCCTCAAGCAACCCGCGCACCCGACGATAACCATTACGAAGGTTCTCTAGGCCACACCCGGCTGTCGCCAGGGCCGGAAGCCGCAGTATCCATACAACGAGGAATTCGTCATGGCTTTGACCGTTAACACCAACATCACCTCCTTGGGCGTTCAGAAGAACCTGAACCGTGCTTCCGACGCGCTGGGTACCTCGATGTCCCGCCTGTCCTCTGGCCTGAAAATCAACAGCGCCAAAGACGACGCCGCTGGCCTGCAAATTTCTAACCGTCTGACCAGCCAGATCAGCGGTCTCAACGTTGCCGTGAAAAACGCCAACGACGGTATCTCCATCGCCCAGACCGCTGAAGGCGCGATGCAAGCTTCCACCAACATCCTGCAGCGTATGCGCGAACTGGCTCTGCAATCGGCGAACGGTTCGAACAGCGACGAAGACCGTACTTCGCTGCAGCAAGAATTCACTGCTCTGTCGGGTGAGTTGACTCGTATTTCCAGCACCACTACCTTTGGTGGTCGTAACCTGCTGGACGGTACTTTCACCAGCACTAGCTTCCAGGTTGGTGCGAATGCGAACGAAACTATTTCGTTCGGTATGAAAAGTGTTAGTGCGAGCGAATTGAAAGGTAATTACAATGAGGCGTCGGTAGATGCAGGTACTAATAAACTTAGTGCTGTTGTAACCGGTAAGGCAGATGTGATCTCTTCGAACGCTAATGTTGTGAGCGGCACTAAGTTCGATATTGAGAATAAGACGCTTGGCGCTGCCGCTGTCGGCACCCTGACTGTTGGTGGTCAGAATATCGCTTTGGTGGCTAGTGATGACCTAGATAGCATTGTTAAAAAAATCAACGATGAAGGTTTGGCGGACGTAGTGGCGTCCAAAGAGGATGGTAAGCTTAAGATTAGCAACGATAGCGGTACTGCGGTCGCCATTGGTGGTACTGCCGCTACAGTTGCCGCTCTGGGCCTGCCCACTTCCGTTGCGGATGCTGATAGTGAAACAGGCAGTGAGCAACTCGGTCCACAGACTGTAAACACAGCTGGTGATTTGATTATTGGCAGCTCTGTGGTTAAACTTGCGGCCAGCGATACGCTTGAAGATGTTGTTAATAAAATCAATAACTTCTCTTCGGAAACTGGTGTAACTGCAAAAATTGCTAAAGATGCCAACGGCCTTGGCTCGCTGAGCTTGAGCTCCAAAACAGATTTTACAATTGGTAAGTCAACTACTGCAGCGGTCGCTACTAAATTTGGTTTTGCAACTACTCCAACTGCAGATGTTACCGTTAAAACTACTACAGGACTGACATCGTCTGCCTCGATCAAGCTTAATGATCAGACCTTCGACTTTGCAACCGGCTCAACACTTTCTGATATTGTAAGTAAAATCAATGATGGTGCTGGTGCTCCCGGGATGGGTGAAGGCACTAAGGCTACTGGTGTTGTCGCGAGCGCCAGTGCTGATGGTCGCCTGATTCTTACCTCGGCGGATGGTAAGGATGTTAAACTCGAAAACAATAGTGCAGGCGCCTTGAATAGTTTGGGTCTTTCGTCTGGAAATACTAAGGCAAAATTGACTGAAGATACCTCGATCACTGTCAATAATGTCGAAATCAAATTCAAAAAAGATGACGACATGTCGGCCATCGCTGCTTCCATTAACAGCTCGAGCAGTGGTGTAACCGCGACTGTAAATAAAGACGGTACTCTGGCGCTTGCGGGTGACCAGGATATCGAGATTTCTGATGGTAGCAACGGTACCGGTCTGGCTGCGCTAGGTTTGAGTGCTGGAACTACAAAGGCTGTCAAGATGGATACTTCGGTCAACGACCTGAGCATCCTGGACGCCGCCAGCGCTCAACAAGCCATCCAAGCTCTGGACGGTGCAATTCAGCAAGTTGACAGCCAGCGCTCGCAGCTGGGTGCTATCCAGAACCGTTTCGATAGCACCGTCGATAACCTGCAGAGCATCGCCGAAAACTCGACTGCTGCCCGCAGCCGTGTACAAGATGCTGACTTCGCATCTGAAACTGCCGAACTGACCAAGCAGCAGACCCTGCAACAGGCTTCCACTGCGATCCTGTCCCAGGCCAACCAGCTGCCGTCGTCGGTACTGAAACTGCTGGGCTAATTCCAAAAGCTGAGTAGTTTGACGAAGGGTACGGTGACGTACCCTTTCGTCTTTCCGAGAATAAGAGGTGTTCGACATGGATATGAGCGTGAAACTGGGCCTGTCCTATCCCGCCTCCGCTGCTCCCGACGTATCGACGAGCAAGCGGCAAGCACACGAACAGGCGGCAAGCGAGCCTGTCGACAAAGAATCCAAGCCTGTAGCCAAGGCAGAACTGGAGAGTGCTGTAAGTGCTATCCAAGACTTCGTCAAGGCTTCAGAGCGACAACTCGACTTTTCGATCGACGACTCTACCGGGCAGGTAGTGGTCAAGGTCATTGCCCGTCAAAGTGGCGAAGTCATCCGCCAGCTGCCGACCGAAGTGGCGCTGAAGCTCGCGGAAAACCTGAAGGATGCCAACAGCCTGCTGTTCGATACCCAGGCTTGAGTTGGCACGGCATTTGTTTATTAGCGCACGGATGCCTTTTCGTCGGAAAACCGGCGGCTACGATTAAGGAGATGTGAAATGGCGAGCTCAACCATCAGTGGGCTTGGCTCTGGCCTCGATATCAGCGGTATCGTGAAAGCGCTGGCAGATGCCGAGAAGGCGCCCAAGCAAACCCAAATCAACACCCAGACTCAAACAGCCACCACTTCCCTGTCGGCCATCGGCACGGTCAAGAGTGCTCTGGATACTTTCCGCGCTGCCATCGCCAAGCTGAACACGGCTTCGAGCTTTTCCGGCCTGGCATCGTCGTCGTCCGATGAGACCATTGCCAAGATCAAACTGGGCGATGGAGCGTCGTCGGGTAACTACGCCCTGGAAGTCACCCAATTAGCCACTGCCTCGAAAATTTCGACGCAGGTCTACGAAAAGACCTCGACCGTCGTCAACGATTCGGGCGAAGCGCAAACCCTGACCATCAGCCAGGGCAGCTCCACCCATAGCGTGACCATCGCCAATGGTGCGACGCTGCAAGAGGCTCGCGACACGATCAATGGCCAGCTCCAGTCCAAAGGCATTACCGCCAACATCGTCACCGATGCCAATGGCTCGCGGCTGATTTTCTCGTCTACCAAGATGGGCGAGGGTACTGAGTTGACGCTCGGTGGTGACGCTAGTATGGCGGCAGATGTCACTACAATTGCCAAGCCGCAAAACGCGAAATACACACTAGACGGGCTGGCGCTCGAATCCGCCTCCAATACCGTTACTGGTGCTGTCAGTGGTGTGGACATCACGCTGGTCAAGGAGGGCAAGGCCAACCTTGGCGTGACCAGCAACAACGATACTCTGAAGAGCTCCGTGCAGTCTTTCGTTACTGCCTATAACGCGCTTATGACTGCTGTCAATGCACAGACCAAGGTCACTACGGGCTCTGACGGCGCTGCAACAGGGGCGGCCGCGCTTACCGGCGATGCAACCATGCGCTCGCTTGTCAACTCGGTCCGCAACGAGATCACACGCAGCGTGGGCACTACAGGTTTGCGTACCCTTTCGCAGCTCGGTATCAATACTGTTCAGAAAACCGGTCTGTTGGAGTTTACCGATACAAAGTGGGACGCGGCGGTCAAGACTTACGGCGCTGATATCAGTGGGCTGTTCACTGGTAAGGAAGGCCTGCTGACCCGGCTGACGAACACTACCGAAGACTATGTCAAGACCGGTGGAATACTGGAGTCTCGTCAGACCAACTTGACCAATCAGCTCAAGGAGCTGGCAGAGGCGCAGACAGCACTCGACCGCCGTATCACGTCGCTGACCGACACGCTGACCAAGAAATACAACGCCATGGATACCATGGTCGCCCAGCTCAAGGCCACCAGCGACAGCGTGATGACCACCCTCAACGCGCTGAACAAATCCAACAGCGACGACTGATAGCACTAAAGAAAACCGGGGCTGGGCCGATCACTTAGGTATGCGGCCCCCGTTCAGCCCCGTTCACTGAGGATCCCCCCATGCACCCGATGAGAGCCCTTCGCCAGTACCAGAAGGTCAATACCCACGCTCAGATTTCCGAAGCCACTCCGCACCGCCTGGTGCAGTTGCTGATGGAAGGCTCGCTCGACCGTATGGCGCAAGCCAAGGGTGCGATCGCGCGCGGTGATGTGGCGCAGAAGGGTGTGATGCTGGGCAAGGCCATCGACATCATCGGTGGCCTGCGTGAAGGCCTGGATAAGGAAAAGACCGACAACCCGGAAGAGCTGGATCGCCTCGACAGCCTGTACGACTACATGGCCCGTCGCCTGACCCAGGCCAACCTGCACAGCGACCCGGCCATCATCGACGAAGTCGCCCAGCTGATGATCACCGTGAAAAGCGGCTGGGACGCCATCGCTTCGGCTGAGCAATAAATCCCAAGGAGTTCCCCATGAGCGCGTTGCAGCAAATCGAAGACACCCGGCTGGCCTTGAGCGAGGCCCTGCAGGCGCGCGACTGGGCGGCCATCGGTGAGCTCGACCTGGCATGCCGGGCGCTAATGGACGAAGTGCTGCAGGATGAACAGGAAGATGAGGCCGCGGTACGAGCCAATTTGGAAGCGTTGATGGCGGTTTATCGACAGCTAATCGACGTTGCAAGTGACGAACGTCAATCTTTGGTCGGTCAAATGGCCAATATCAACCAAGCGAAACAGGCCACAAAGGTATACCATTTGTTCAGCTGACGCTGAGCGAAATAGCAAGGCGCGGCGCCATAAATTTGACTGCCTTGAAGTTTTTGACTTTACTAGCAGCTGTTTTCGAATTTTTGACGTCCGAACACTGACCATTTCAGTCGGAATGATGTCGAGCACGCCCACGAGGCGCCGATATGACTAGGGAAGTTGCTATTGCATGTGGCGTGAAACCAAGATTCTGCTGATCGACGACGACAGCGCACGCCGCCGCGACCTGGCGGTGGTGCTTAACTTCCTCGGCGAAGAAAACCTCGCTTGCTCCAGCCAGGACTGGCAGCAAGTGGTCGAGCCGTTGTCTTCGAGTCGCGAAGTGCTGTGCGTGCTTATCGGCACTGTAAATGCCCCGGGCAGTGTGCTTGGGCTCGTTAAGACAGTGACTGGGTGGGATGAGTTCCTTCCGGTTCTGCTTTTAGGTGAAATTTCTTCTGCTGAGTTCCCGGAAGACCTTCGCCGCCGGGTGCTTTCCAACCTGGAAATGCCGCCAAGCTACAGCCAGCTGCTGGATTCGCTGCACCGTACCCAGGTCTATCGCGAGATGTACGACCAGGCGCGCGAGCGTGGTCGCCAGCGCGAACCCAACCTGTTCCGCAGCCTGGTCGGTACCAGTCGTGCCATCCAGCACGTGCGGCAGATGATGCAGCAGGTGGCCGATACCGATGCCAGCGTGCTGATCTTGGGTGAGTCCGGCACCGGCAAGGAAGTGGTCGCGCGCAACCTGCACTACCATTCCAGGCGCCGCGAGGCGCCGTTCGTGCCGGTCAACTGCGGTGCGATCCCGGCCGAGCTGCTGGAAAGCGAACTGTTCGGCCACGAGAAGGGCGCCTTCACCGGGGCGATCACCAGCCGTGCCGGGCGTTTCGAGCTGGCCAATGGCGGTACCCTGTTCCTCGACGAAATCGGCGACATGCCGTTGCCGATGCAGGTCAAGCTGTTGCGCGTGCTGCAGGAACGTACCTTCGAGCGCGTGGGCAGCAACAAGACCCAAAGCATCGATGTGCGCATCATTGCCGCGACCCACAAGAACCTCGAGACCATGATCGAGGAGGGCACGTTCCGCGAAGACCTGTACTACCGCCTGAACGTGTTCCCCATCGAGATGGCGCCGCTGCGTGAGCGGGTGGAAGACATCCCGCTGCTGATGAACGAGCTGATCTCGCGCATGGAGCACGAGAAGCGCGGGTCCATCCGCTTCAACTCCGCGTCGATCATGTCGCTGTGTCGCCACGGCTGGCCGGGCAACGTTCGCGAGCTGGCCAACCTGGTCGAGCGCATGGCGATCATGCACCCGTACGGGGTGATTGGCGTGTCCGAGCTGCCGAAGAAATTCCGTTACGTCGATGACGAAGACGAGCAGATGGTCGACAGCCTGCGTAGCGACCTGGAAGAGCGCGTGGCGATCAACGGCCATACGCCGAACTTCAGCAACCACGCCATGCTGCCACCTGAAGGCCTGGACCTGAAGGACTACCTGGGTAGCCTGGAGCAGGGCCTGATCCAGCAGGCGCTGGACGATGCCAACGGTATCGTTGCGCGCGCGGCTGAACGTTTGCGTATTCGTCGTACCACTTTGGTCGAGAAGATGCGCAAGTATGGTATGAGCCGCCAGGGCGGCGAGGAGCAGGCGGAGGATTGACGGCTGGGGTGGGGGTGTTCGGCTTGGCGTTGATGGTGCCTGTTAGATCGAGCGCCGCCCGCGCGGCGCTTCTCGAGTGTTTGCCGTTGTACTTTCTGCGCCTGTGAGACCGAGCGCCGCCCGCGCGGCGCTTCGCGGGACAAGCCCGCTCCCACATTTGTTGCAACGTGCCGAACCTGTCAGGCCATGGTTGTCAGCCTTGTTGCCTTGGCACGGTTTCCCGGCTGGCGCTACCGCCGTCTCGCCGGTCTCAAACATTCCACCAAAGCGGGCAACGCCTCTCCCACAGGCATGGCCACGTTGCAACAAATGTGGGAGCGGGCTTGTCCCGCGAAGCGCCGCGCGGGCGGCGCTCGATCGCACCCCATACACCCCACATCCCGCAATACTTTTCAGTGCTCCAATCCTTCGCATGCGCCTATGTTTCCTGAACCTTTGTGCGAGGAAACCACATGGAGCGTGCTCAATCCCATCTCTTGCGCCGTGGCCGCTTCTCCATGCCCGGCGGCATGTATCTGTTAACAACCGTAACGAATAATCGAAAGCGAATCTTCACGGATTTTTGGCTGGCCCGAGCGGTGATTCAGCAACTTCGGCAGGCTGAGCGCGAAGGTGCGTGTCAGTCATTGGCCTGGGTTGTGATGCCGGACCATCCTCCATTGGTTGATTCGGCTGAACGACTCGACATTATGTAGCTTGATGCGACGATTTAAGTCGCGCAGCAGTCATGCGTTGTATCACCGAGGAATGAGGCGCGAAAAAGTGTGGCAAGCGGGCTATCAGGACCATGCCATTCGGCGAGAGGAAGACCTTCGCAGGGTGGCGAAATATGTAATTTGCAACCGATTGCGGGCGGGGTTGGCAAGTAGGGTCGGTGATTATCCACATTGGGACGCCGTATGGGTCTGAGTCATCTGGAAGCGGTGAGCGCCGCCCGCGCGGCGCTCGATCTCACAGGCGCAGAAAGTGTCAAGGCGTATACCCGCGAAGCGCCGCGCGGGCGGCGCTCGATTTGCGCCCCACCACAAATCTCAAGCCCTGCATTAAACCCCATCTCCGGCACGGCTATTGCTACACCGCTGGTAACACACCGTTTTTATGACGGTCAGCCACGCGAGAGAGCAAGATGCCCCAGGCCGCCCACGTAATCCGAGCCCCCGATCCGCAGGGGCAAACCCCGGTCGAGCAGGACAGCCGCCAGGGTGTCGAGCAGGCCTTCGCCCTGTTCAATCAGGTGTCCAGCCAGTTGAGTCAGTCCTACAGCCTGCTGGAGGCCCGGGTCAGCGAGCTCAAGGGTGAGCTGGCGGTGGTCAGCGCCCAGCGCATCGATGAACTGAGCGAAAAGGAACGCCTGGCCAACCGCCTGCAAAACCTGTTGGACCTGCTGCCCGGCGGGGTGATCGTGATCGATGGCCAGGGTCTGGTACGCGAAGCCAACCCGGCAGCCTGTGAATTGCTCGGCGAGCCGCTGGTCGGCCAGCTGTGGCGCCAGGTGATAGCCCGCAGCTTTGCCCCGCGCAAGGATGACGGTCACGAAGTCTCGCTGCGCGATGGCCGCCGCCTGTCCATTGCCACTCGCTCGCTGGATGCCGAACCTGGCCAATTGGTGTTGCTCAACGACCTGACCGAAACCCGTCGCCTGCAGGACCAATTGGCTCGCCACGAGCGTCTGTCGTCGCTGGGGCGCATGGTCGCCTCGCTGGCGCACCAGATCCGCACGCCGCTGTCGGCGGCAATGCTCTATGCCAGCCACCTGGCTGACCCCGGACAAGACCTGGGCGCGGAAACCCGCCAGCGCTTTGCCGGCACCCTGAAGGAGCGCCTGCACGAGCTGGAGCATCAGGTGCGCGACATGTTGGTATTCGCTCGTGGCGAGCTGCCGCTGGGTGATCGAGTCACGCCAAAAGCCCTGTTCCAGGCTCTGCAGCAGGCTGCCCAGGCGCATGTGCAAGGGCACGCCGTGCGCTGGCAGTGCGACAGCCACTTGGGTGAGCTGCTGTGCAACCGGGACACCTTGATTGGTGCATTGCTCAACCTGATCGAGAATGCGCTGCAAGCCAGCGACGGCCCGGCGCGCCTGAAGGTGCACCTGTTCCGCCGCGAGCGCAGCCTGCACCTGTGTGTAAGCGACGCCGGCAGTGGCATAGATGCCGACCTGCTCGGTCGCCTGGGCGAGCCGTTCCTGACCACCAAGGCCACTGGCACCGGCTTGGGCCTGGCCGTGGTCAAGGCCGTGGTGCGTGCGCACCAAGGTACGCTGCGCCTGCGCTCCAAGGTTGGCCGTGGCACCTGTGTGCGGGTGGAGCTGCCGTTGATCGGTGGGCAGCTGGCGGAGGGCATGTAATGACGATCAAGGTGCTGCTGGTCGAGGACGACCGTGTATTGCGCCAGGCACTGGGCGATACCCTGGAAATCGGCGGTTTCGCCTACCAGGCGGTAGGCAGTGCCGAAGAAGCGTTGGAAGCGGTGCTGGAGGAGGCCTTCAGCCTGGTGGTCAGCGATGTGAACATGCCTGGCATGGATGGGCACCAACTGCTGGCCCGGCTGCGCCGCCAGCAACCGCAACTGCCCGTGTTGCTGATGACTGCGCATGCCGCGGTGGAGCGCGCCGTCGAGGCGATGCGCCAAGGGGCTGCCGACTATCTGGTCAAGCCGTTCGAGCCCAAGGCATTGCTCAGCCTGGTCGAGCGGCATGCCGCCGGGCGCGTGGCTGAAGAAGAAGGCCCGGTGGCTTGCGAGCCAGCCAGCCGACAGTTGCTGGAGCTGGCCGCCCGCGTGGCGCGCAGTGACTCGACCGTGCTGATTTCGGGCGAGTCCGGCACCGGCAAGGAAGTGCTGGCGCGCTATATCCACCAACAGTCGGCGCGCGCGGCTCAACCCTTCGTGGCGATCAACTGTGCGGCCATCCCCGACAACATGCTCGAGGCCACCCTGTTCGGCCACGAGAAGGGCGCCTTCACTGGCGCCATTGCCGCCCAGGTCGGCAAGTTCGAGCAGGCCGAGGGTGGCACCTTGCTGCTCGATGAAATCTCGGAAATGCCGATGGCTTTGCAGGCCAAGCTTTTGCGCGTGCTGCAGGAGCGCGAAGTGGAGCGGGTCGGCGGGCGCAAGCCGATCAGCCTGGATATCCGTGTGCTGGCCACCACCAACCGTGACCTGGCTGGCGAAGTGGCTGCCGGGCGTTTTCGTGAAGACCTGTACTATCGCCTGTCGGTGTTCCCCTTGGCCTGGCGCCCGCTGCGCGAACGCCCGGGTGACATCCTGCAACTGGCCGAGCGCTTGTTGGCGCGCCACGTGGCCAAGATGAAGCATGCCCCGGTGCGCCTGTCGCCCCAGGCACAGGACTGCCTGCAGGCGTACGCCTGGCCGGGCAACGTACGCGAACTGGACAATGCCTTGCAGCGGGCGTTGATCCTGCAGCAGGGTGGGGTGATCGAGGCGGCGGATTTCTGTCTGGCGGGCGCCATTCCATTGTCAGCCGGCACAGAGCCATCACTCGAGGTGGTGGCCGAGGCTGGCGGGCTGGGCGATGACATGCGTCGTCATGAGTACCAGATGATCATCGACACCCTGCGAGCCGAGCGCGGCCGCCGCAAGGAGGCGGCCGAACGCCTGGGGATAAGCCCGCGTACCTTGCGCTACAAGCTGGCGCAGATGCGCGATGCCGGGTTTGACGTCGAGGCCAGCCTGTTCGGCTGACGGGCAATATATACCCCTGCTGACGCGGTCCCCGTGTGTGCGGGCGTGCCCGCGAAGAATTCGACGCGATGGCTGGCACCGGCTGTGCCGGTGTTCGCGGGCGCGCCCGCTCCCACAGGGATCGCGTTGCTCGCCAAGGCTGGCACCTTTGTTGCTTTAGGTTGGCTATCCGCCGCATCACTGTCAAAAAAATGCGGCCGCAGGAGAGAGAAGGGTCATGAGCCAAGGTGTTGAATTCAATCGTCTGATGTTGGACATGCGGGCCATGCAGGCCGATGCCATGTCGCTGCCCAAGGTGGCCGCCGCCCCCGAGCTGGCACCGGGGCAGAGTACCTTTGCCGACATGCTCGGTCAGGCCATCGGCAAGGTGCATGAGACTCAGCAGGCTTCGACCCAACTGGCCAACGCTTTCGAGATCGGCAAGAGTGGCGTCGACCTGACCGACGTGATGATCGCTTCGCAAAAGGCCAGCGTGTCGATGCAGGCCCTGACCCAGGTACGCAACAAGCTGGTCCAGGCGTACCAGGACATCATGCAGATGCCGGTTTGAGGGCGGACGTAAACCATGGCTGAAGCAGTCGTCGACAACGCCCCTGCCAAGAGCGGCCCGCCCGCGGCCAAGCCGCCGCTGTTCGGCATGGCGTTTCTGGAAAACATCGCGCAGATGCCCATGCTGCGTCAGATCGGCCTCATGGTCGGCCTGGCTGCCAGCGTGGCGATCGGCTTTGCCGTGGTGCTGTGGTCGCAACAACCCGATTACCGTCCGCTGTACGGCAGCCTGGCCGGCATGGACACCAAGCAGGTCATGGATACCCTGGCCGCCGCCGACATCCCCTACAACGTCGAGCCCAACTCCGGGGCTCTGCTGGTCAAGGCCGACGACCTCTCCCGTGCGCGCCTGAAACTGGCGGCCGCCGGGGTGGCGCCAAGCGATGGCAACGTCGGTTTCGAGCTGCTCGACAAGGAGCAGGGCCTGGGCACCAGCCAGTTCATGGAAGCCACCCGTTACCGTCGCAGCCTGGAAGGCGAGCTGGCGCGTACCGTGTCCAGCCTGAACAACGTCAAGGGCGCGCGCGTGCACCTGGCCATTCCGAAAAGCTCGGTGTTCGTGCGTGACGAACGCAAGCCCAGCGCCTCGGTACTGGTCGAACTGTACCCGGGCCGTGCCCTGGAAGCCGGGCAGGTGATGGCCATCGTCAACCTGGTCGCCACCAGCGTGCCGGAACTGGACAAGTCCCAGGTCACAGTGGTCGACCAGAAGGGCAACCTGCTGTCCGAGCAGATCCAGGACACCGCCCTGACCCAGGCAGGCAAGCAGTTCGACTACAGCCGCCGGGTAGAAAGCATGCTCACCCAGCGGGTACACAACATCCTGCAGCCGGTGCTGGGCAATGACCGCTACAAGGCCGAAGTGTCTGCCGACCTGGACTTCAGCGCGGTCGAGTCCACCTCCGAGCAGTTCAACCCCGACCAGCCGGCGCTGCGCAGCGAGCAATCGGTCGATGAACAACGTGCCAGCAGCCAAGGCCCGCAAGGCGTGCCTGGCGCGCTGAGCAACCAGCCGCCAGGCGCTGCATCGGCACCGCAGACAACCGGTGGCGCCGCCACGCCGGCTGCTGCCATCCAGCCAGGCCAGCCGCTGGTGGATGCCAATGGTCAGCAGATCATGGACCCGGCCACCGGCCAGCCTATGCTTGCGCCGTATCCGTCGGATAAACGTCAGCAGAGTACCAAGAACTTCGAGCTCGACCGCTCCATCAGTCATACCCGCCAGCAGCAGGGGCGCATGACCCGCCTGTCGGTGGCGGTAGTGGTGGACGATCAGGTCAAGATCGACCCGGCCACCGGCGACACCACCCGTGCGCCTTGGGGCGCCGAGGACCTGGCACGCTTCACGCGCCTGGTACAGGACGCGGTCGGCTTCGATGCCAGCCGTGGCGACAGCGTGACGGTGATCAACGTGCCGTTCGCCGCCGACCGTGGCGAGGAGATCGCCGATATCGCCTTCTACCAGCAGCCGTGGTTCTGGGACATCGTCAAGCAGGTGCTGGGCGTGGTGTTCATCCTGGTACTGGTATTCGGTGTGTTGCGGCCGGTACTGAACAATATTACAGGGGGCGGCAAGCAGGCTGCCCCGGACAGCGACATGGAGCTGGGCGGCATGATGGGTCTGGATGGCGAACTGGCCAACGACCGCGTCACTCTGGGTGGCCCGACAAGCATTCTGCTGCCTAGCCCCAGCGAGGGTTACGAGGCACAGCTCAACGCAATCAAAGGCCTGGTGGCCGAAGACCCGGGCCGCGTTGCCCAGGTCGTGAAAGAGTGGATCAACGCCGATGAGTGACAACCGAGCCGTTACCGCCAAGCTGAGCCGCGTCGACAAGGCGGCAATCCTCCTGCTTTCTTTGGGCGAGACCGACGCGGCCCAGGTGCTGCGGCACATGGGGCCAAAGGAGGTACAGCGGGTGGGTGTGGCCATGGCCCAGATGGGCAATGTGCACCGTGACCAGGTCGAGCAGGTGATGAGCGAGTTCGTCGAAATCGTCGGCGACCAGACCAGCCTGGGCGTGGGCTCCGATGCCTACATCCGCAAGATGCTCAACCAGGCACTGGGCGAGGACAAGGCCAACGGCCTGGTCGACCGCATCCTGCTCGGTGGCAACACCAGTGGCCTGGACAGCCTCAAGTGGATGGAGCCGCGCGCCGTTGCCGATGTGATCCGCTACGAGCACCCGCAGATCCAGGCCATCGTGGTCGCCTACCTCGACCCCGACCAGGCCGGCGAAGTGTTGAGCAACTTCGACCACAAGGTGCGCCTGGACATCGTCCTGCGCGTGTCGTCGCTGAACACTGTGCAACCGGCGGCGTTGAAGGAGCTGAACCAGATCCTCGAGAAGCAGTTCTCGGGCAATTCCAATGCGGCACGTACCACCTTGGGTGGCATCAAGCGCGCCGCCGACATCATGAACTTCCTCGACAGCTCGGTGGAAGGTGCGCTGATGGACGCGATCCGCGAGATCGACAGCGACCTGTCGGAGCAGATCGAAGACCTGATGTTCGTCTTCAACAACCTGGCCGATGTCGACGACCGTGGCATCCAGGCGCTGCTGCGCGAAGTCTCGTCCGACGTGCTGGTGGTATCGCTCAAGGGCGCCGACGAGCGGGTCAAGGACAAGATCTTCAAGAACATGTCCAAACGTGCCTCGGAGCTGTTGCGCGACGACCTGGAGGCCAAGGGGCCGGTGCGGGTCAGCGACGTGGAAACGGCGCAGAAGGAAATCCTCACCATCGCCCGCCGCATGGCCGAGGCCGGCGAGATCGTGCTCGGCGGCAAGGGTGCCGAGGAAATGATCTAAGGTCTTCGCGATCTGAAGGCCGACGCCGCCCCTTGTGGGAGCGGGTTTACCCGCGAAGGCGTCGGACCTGGCGATAGAGGTTGTCGCTGCCGACGCATTCGCGGGTGAACCCGCTCCCACAGGGACCGTGTCGGCTGAACATGGTTTGAGAACATGACAGCATGCCCACCAAAGAACATCACCCCAGCGACCTGATCCGCGCCCGCGACCTCGAAGGCGTGGACGTATGGGCGCTGCCCAGCTTCGACCCGGAACCCGAGGCTGAGCCCGAACCGGAGCCGGAGCCCGAGGTAGTCGAGGAAGAAGTCGAGGAAGTGCCGCTGGAAGAAGTCCAGCCACTGACCCTGGAAGAACTCGAGGCCATCCGCCAGGAAGCCTACAACGAAGGCTTTGCCACCGGTGAGCGCGAGGGCTTCCATAGCACCCAGCTCAAGGTCCGCCAGGAAGCCGAAGAGGCCCTGAAGACCAAGCTGGAAAGCCTCGACCGCCTGATGACCAACCTGATGGAGCCGATCGCCGAGCAAGACACGCAGATCGAGAAGGCCCTGGTCCACCTGGTTGCTCACATGACCCGTCAGGTAATCGGTCGCGAACTGCGGAGTGATTCCAGCCAGATCACCCAGGTACTGCGCGAAGCGCTCAAGCTGCTGCCCATGGGCGCGGACAATATCCGCATCCATCTCAACCCGCAGGATTTCGAGCTGGCCAAGGCCCTGCGCGAGCGCCATGAGGAAAGCTGGCGGCTGCTCGAGGACAGCGCGCTGCTACCAGGCGGCTGCCGTATCGAGACCGCGCACAGCCGCATCGACGCGACCATGGAAACCCGCATCGAGAAAGCCGTGGCGCAACTGTTCGATCAGTTGCACGACCATTCGCTGCACCCGGCGGCAGCGGATATGTCCATTGATCTGGACAGCCTGGTGGATACCCCGGATGCACCTTGAACGCACCAGCTTCGGCAAACGCCTGGGCAGTTATGCCGAGGCCATCGAACTGCCGGCCCAGCCCATCGTCGAAGGCCGCCTGCTGCGCATGGTTGGCCTCACCCTGGAAGCCGAAGGCCTGCGCGCTGCAGTCGGCAGCCGCTGCCTGGTAATCAACGACGACAGTTATCACCCGGTGCAGGTGGAAGCCGAAGTCATGGGTTTTGCCGGGCCCAAGGTATTCCTCATGCCGGTCGGCAGCATCGTCGGCATCGCTCCCGGCGCCCGGGTGGTGCCGCTGGATGACGGCGGCCGCCTGCCCATGGGCATGAGCATGCTCGGCCGGGTGCTCGACGGCGCCGGCCGTGCGCTGGATGGCAAGGGCGGGATGAAGGCCGAGGACTGGGTGCCGATGGACGGCCCGGTGATCAACCCGTTGAACCGCGACCCCATCAGCAAACCGCTGGATGTGGGTATCCGCAGCATCAATGGCCTGCTCACCGTCGGTCGCGGCCAGCGCCTGGGCTTGTTCGCCGGTACCGGCGTGGGCAAGTCGGTGTTGCTGGGCATGATGACCCGCTTCACCGAAGCCGAAATCATCGTCGTCGGCCTGATCGGTGAGCGGGGCCGCGAGGTCAAGGAATTCATCGAGCATATCCTTGGTGAGGAAGGCCTCAAGCGCTCGGTTGTGGTCGCTTCGCCCGCCGACGATGCGCCGCTGATGCGCCTGCGCGCCGCCATGTACTGCACACGTATCGCCGAGTACTTCCGCGACAAGGGCAAGAACGTGCTGTTGCTGATGGACTCGCTGACTCGTTTCGCCCAGGCCCAGCGTGAAATTGCCCTCGCCATCGGCGAACCGCCGGCCACCCGGGGTTACCCGCCGTCGGTGTTCGCCAAGCTGCCCAAGCTGGTGGAGCGGGCCGGCAACGGCGAGCCAGGCGGTGGTTCGATCACCGCGTTCTACACTGTGTTGTCCGAGGGTGACGACCAGCAGGACCCGATTGCCGACTCGGCGCGTGGTGTGCTCGATGGCCACTTCGTGCTGTCGCGGCGGTTGGCCGAGGAAGGCCATTACCCGGCTATCGACATCGAAGCCTCGATCAGTCGGGTCATGCCTCAGGTGGTCGATGCAGACCATTTGCGCCAGGCGCAAAAGTTCAAGCAGCTGTGGTCGCGCCTGTCGCAAAGCCGTGACCTGATCAGTGTGGGTGCCTACGTGGCGGGTGGCGACCCGGAAACCGATCTGGCCATTGCCCTGCAGTCGAAGCTGGTGGAGTTTCTGCGCCAGGGCCTGCGCGAGAACGTGGGCATGGCGCAAAGCCGCGACCAGCTGGGGGCGATCTTCACGCCCCCGGCAGGCTGATAAGCCATGGCGCTGCCTGGACGTGCCGCGCGCCTGGCGCCGGTGGTGGACATGGCCGAAGAGGCCGAGCGCAAGGCGGCGCAGCGCCTTGGGCAGTTCCAGCAGCAGGTGGCCACTGCCCAGGCCAAGCTGGCCGAGCTCGAGCGGTTTCGCGAGGATTACCAGCTGCAGTGGATCAACCGCGGCGGGCAGGGGGTAAACGGTAGCTGGCTGGTCAATTACCAGCGCTTCCTCGGGCAGCTGGAAACGGCCATGACTCAGCAGCGCCAGAGCCTGGTCTGGCACCAGAACAACCTCAACAACGCCCGCGGCACCTGGCAGCAGGCCTATGCCCGGGTGGAAGGCCTGCGCAAGCTGGTACAGCGCTATCTGGAGGAAGCCCGGCGGGCCGAAGACAAGCGCGAGCAGCGCCTGCTCGACGAGCTGTCACAACGCCTGCCGCGGCAGAATCACCTATAGCCTGTACTGGCCTCTTCGCGGGTAAACCCGCTCCCACAGGCACGGCGCAGGATTCGAATTTGTGAAGGTCCTGTGGGAGCGGGTTCACCCGCGAAGAGGCCGGGACAGGCAGCCCACATGCTTGCCACCCCCGCCATCGCCTGCTAAACCTTTATGGAGTTGCATCCGCCATCATCGAAGGAATCGCTAGCATGGCAGTCGAGACTGATTTTTCGCAGGACGGGAAAAAGCTGACGATAAAGATCAAGGGGCGCTTCGATTTCGGCAAGCACCAGGAATTTCGCGACGCCTACGAACGCCAGCCCAGCCGGCCAGATTCGGTGGTCGTCGACCTGAAGGACACCACCTACCTCGACAGTTCCGCGCTCGGCATGCTGCTGTTGCTGCGTGACCATGCAGGCGGCGATGAGTCGGATGTGCGAGTGGTGCATGCCAGCTCCGACGTGCGCAAGATACTCGCCATCTCCAATTTCGAAAAACTCTTCGATATCAGTTGAGCGCCGACATGCCGGCCGAACAGGCGTTGACCGTGCTGGTGGCCGAAGACGGTGCCGCCGACCGCCTGCTGCTGGCGCAGATCGTGCGCCGTCAGGGTCATCAAGTATTTACCGCGGAAAACGGCGAGCAGGCGGTGGCGTTGTTCGTCGAGCGGCGCCCGCAACTGGTGCTGCTGGATGCGCTGATGCCGGTGATGGATGGCTTCGAGGCGGCGCGACAGATCAAGGCCCTGGCCGGCGAAGCGCTGGTGCCGATCATTTTCCTGACTTCATTGAACGAGGAGGAAGGCCTGGTGCGCTGCCTGGAGGCAGGGGGCGACGACTTCATGGCCAAGCCCTACAGTGCGGTGATCCTTGGTGCCAAGATCCGCGCCATGGACCGACTGCGCCGGCTGCAGGCCACCGTGCTGGAGCAGCGTGACCAGATTGCCCGGCACCACCACCACCTGCTCAACGAGCAGCGGGTGGCCAAGGCGGTGTTCGACAAGGTGGCCCACTCCGGCTGCCTTGCCGCGCCTAACATCCGCTACCTGCAATCGCCCTATGCGCTGTTCAATGGCGACCTGATGCTGGCCGCGTTCACCCCGTCCGGCGACATGCGTGTGCTGCTCGGCGACTTTACCGGCCACGGCCTGCCGGCGGCGGTAGGGGCGATGCCGCTGGCCGAAGTGTTCTACGGCATGACTGCCAAGGGCTACGGCATGGCGCAGGTCCTGCGCGAGATGAACGCCAAGCTCAAGCGCATCTTGCCGGTGGACATGTTCTGTTGTGCGCTGCTGCTCAACCTCAGCATGCAGCGCGGTTCGGTGGAGGTGTGGAACGGCGGTATGCCTGATGGCTATCGCCTGGCAGTGGATGGCCAGGTGCTGTCGGCGCTGGGTTCGCGACACCTGCCGTTGGGCATCCTGGACGCCGAGCGTTTCGATGACAGTACCGAAGTGCTGCCGCTGGCGCCGGGTGAGCGCCTGCTGCTGCTTTCGGACGGCGTGCTCGACACGGCCGACGACCAGGAGCGCCTGTTCGGCGTGCAGCGCCTGCGCAGGGTGCTGGCCGACAACCATGACCCGGCGCGGCTGTTCGACGAAGTGATGCAGGCCCTGGAGCGCTTTGGCGGGCGCCCGCGCGATGACATCAGCCTGTGCGACATTCGTATGTTCTGTGCCGAGGAGCAAGTGCCGGCGCCGATGATCTACTCTGATAGCGGCCGCTCCAGCCCGCTGGACTGGTCGCTGGGGTTCGAGGTGCGTGGCGAGAGCCTCAAACGCTTCAACCCGGTGCCGTACCTGGTGCAGTTGTTGCAGGAGATTCACGGCCTGCGTGCGCGCACCGGCAACCTGCACAGTGTGCTCAGCGAGCTTTATTCAAACGCGCTGGAGCATGGCGTGCTGGGCCTGGATTCGCAGCTCAAGCGCGATGGCCAAGGCTTTGCAGACTATTATCAAGAGCGCGCCCGGCGCCTCGGGGTGTTGACCGACGGTTACGTGCGCATCGATTTCAAGGTTGAACCGCATGCCGACGGCGGGCGTCTGATGATCGAGGTCCGTGACAGTGGTGCCGGGTTCGATGTGCAGGGCGTGCTGTCGCGGCCCACGCTGGAGCAGGGGCTGAGCGGGCGTGGCCTGAATCTGGTTCGGCGGCTGGCCAGCAGCGCGTGCTGGAGTGAAGGCGGGCGTTGCGCGCATGTGGAGTTCGTCTGGTGAGCCACGGGTTGGCTCGGGCATAATCTGGCTTGATCAAGGAGTGAACAAGTGACTGACATGCATATTGACCACAAGGTACTCAGCGACCTGCGTGAGGTCATGGAAGATGGCTACCTGCAGTTGGTGCAAACCTTTCTTGACGACTCCGAGCGGCGCCTGGGCCAGTTGCATGCGGCCAAAAATGCCGAAGAGCTCGGTTCTGCGGCCCATAGTTTCAAGGGCAGTAGCAGCAATATGGGCGCGGTTGCACTGGCCAGCCTGTGCCAGCAACTGGAGGAGCGCGCGCGGCGGCCTCCGCTGTATGGCATCGAGGACCTGATCAACCGCATCGACCTGGAGTTCGTCGAGGTACAGCGGTTCTACCGAGGTGAGCAGCAACGCATTTCGGCGGGTTGATACACGACTTGGCGCGAGTCTTGCCTGTCTCTGGCTGGATGATTTTTTTGTTTCTGGCGCGGAGACCGCTCGATGCCTGTCGCACCCAACCCATTGCTGCAAGGCAACGCCGTTGCCAATACCTCGCGTTCGGCCACCGCACAGGCCGACAAGCCGCTGCAGGCGCCGGGCGACAAGGGCGAAGGCTTCGGCCAGGTGATGGCCAGGCAGGGCCGCGACAAGGCCGCAGGGCAGGACGACAAGGTCGCCCAGGCCAAGCCCAAGGACAAGCCCGAGTCGGCGCAGGGCGGCAAGAAAGCCGCTGCCGACAAACCCGCAGTTGCCGATGACGGCAAACAATTGCCAGCCGACGACCAGGCCAAGGCTGACACCGGCTTGCGCGATGCCAGCCTGGTGGCCGGTCAGGTAACCGACGCCCAGCCTGGCGCTCAACTGATCCAGGCGCAGGCCGAGGCGGTGGCGCCGGTGTTGCAGGCTGCCACGGCGCAGGTCACGGCCGTGCTGCCCGAGGAGTCTGCCGCCGAGGAAACCTTCGATCCTGACGCCGACCCTCTGGCCAACCTGCCGACCTTGCGTCTGGCGCTGGAGCAAAGCGCCCAGGCCAAAGGGGCGACTTCGGCACATGCCCTGGACGCTTCGCAGGCTCAGGGCGAGGAGGGGCAGATGGCCGTCAATACCTTGGCGAATCTGGTCGAGAATGCCGAGGGTGAGGCGGGCGAGCCCGGCGACAAGGCCTTTGCTGCCTTGCTCGAAGATGGCCTGAAGGACACCAAGGGCGCTGGCAGCGATACGCGCATCGACGATTTCGCCAACCGCCTGGCCAACCTGACCCAGGCCGCCACGGCCAAGACCGCCAATGCCGTGCCTGCCAACGCCAGCCCGTTGCACCAACCGCTGCCGATGAACCAGAACGCCTGGGCCGAGGGCCTGGTCAACCGGGTCATGTACCTGTCCAGCCAGAACCTGAAGTCGGCGGATATCCAGCTGGAGCCGGCTGAACTGGGCCGCCTGGACATTCGCGTCAATGTTGCGACGGACCAGTCGACCCAGGTCACCTTCATCAGCGGTCACGCCGGCGTGCGTGACGCCCTCGACAGCCAGGTACACCGCCTGCGCGAGCTGTTCGCCCAGCAGGGGCTGGCACAGCCGGATGTCAACGTGGCCGACCAGTCGCGCGGGCAGCAGCAACAGCAGCAGGGTCAGGCGCAGGGCAGCAACCTGTCCGGGGTGGCGGCGCGCCGGGCCGAGCAGGGCGGGGTAGAGGCAGTCGATAGCGCCCGGCCTGTGGAGCAGCAGGTGGTTGTTGGTGACAGTGCGGTCGATTATTACGCGTAGATCCCGATTGCCTGTACTGGCCTCTTCGCGGGTAAACCCGCTCCCACAAGTACAGCGCAGGGTTCGAAGCCTGTGGAGGTCCTGTGGGAGCGGGTTCACCCGCGAAGAAGCCAGCACGGTTGCCCCTGCTGAAATCTCCCTACTGCAAAATCTGGCATAACACTTGCTCAAGCCAAGCCATCCTCCCTTGAACCCCCGATGGACGACGGATTATTGGCATGGCGAAGAGCGAAGCAGTCAAAGACCCCGCCACTAAAGGCAAACTCAAGCTGATCCTGCTGGCAGTAGTGGGCCTGTTGCTGGCGATCGGCCTGTCGGTGGGCGCTACCTGGTTCATCATGCACAAGAGCGAGCCGGCCCCGGCCGCCGATCCTGCAGCCAGCAACGTCAAGCCAGCGGCTATCTACGAAGCACTGACCCCGGCCTTCGTGGTCAACTTCAACCAGAACGGTCGCCAGCGCTACATGCAGGTGAGCATCACCCTGCAAGCGCGCAACCAGGCCGACCTAGATGCGCTCAAGGTGCACATGCCGGTGATCCGCAACAACCTGGTGATGATGTTCTCCGGGCAAGGCTTCGACACCCTGGCCGGCAGCCCGGTGGGGCAGGAAATGCTGCGTCAGAAGGCCACCGCAGTGGTCCAGGAAGTGGCGCAGAAGGAAGTCGGCAAGCCGGTCGTCGACCAGTTGCTGTTCACCAATTTCGTATTGCAGTAGGAGTCCGCAATGGCCGTACAGGACCTGCTGTCCCAGGATGAAATCGATGCCCTGTTGCATGGCGTCGACGACGGGCTGGTGCAGACCGAGAGTGCATCCGAGCCTGGCAGCATCAAAAGCTACGACCTGACCAGTCAGGACCGTATCGTGCGGGGTCGCATGCCGACCCTGGAAATGATCAACGAGCGCTTCGCCCGCTACACCCGTATCAGCATGTTCAACCTGCTGCGCCGCTCCGCCGACGTGGCGGTGGGTGGCGTGCAGGTGATGAAGTTTGGCGAATACGTGCACTCGCTGTACGTGCCGACCAGCCTCAACCTGGTCAAGATCAAGCCGCTGCGCGGCACTTCGCTGTTCATCCTCGATGCCAAGCTGGTGTTCAAGCTGGTGGACAACTTCTTCGGCGGCGATGGCCGCCATGCCAAGATCGAAGGCCGCGAGTTCACCCCCACCGAGTTGCGCGTGGTGCGCATGGTGCTGGACCAGTGCTTCGTCGACCTCAAGGAAGCCTGGCAGGCAATCATGCCGGTCACCTTCGAGTACATGAACTCCGAGGTCAACCCGGCCATGGCCAACATTGTCGGCCCCAGCGAGGCGGTGGTGGTGTCCACTTTCCACATCGAACTGGACGGCGGTGGCGGCGACCTGCATGTGACCATGCCGTACTCGATGATCGAGCCGGTGCGGGAAATGCTCGACGCCGGTTTCCAGTCCGACCTGGACGACCAGGACGAGCGCTGGGTCAAGGCCCTGCGCGAAGACGTGCTGGATGTTGCCGTGCCGCTGACCGCCACCGTAGCCCGTCGCCAGTTGAAGCTGCGCGACATTCTGCACATGCAGCCTGGCGACGTGATCCCGGTGGAGCTGCCCGAGCACCTGGTGCTGCGTGCCAACGGCGTGCCGTCGTTCAAGGCGCGCCTGGGTTCGCACAAGGGCAACCTGGCGCTGCAGATCATCGACCCGATTGAACGCCGCTGACGGCGTGCCGATCGCACATAACGAATTGAATGCCTGTCGAGGAAACCATGGCTAACGAAAACGAGATTACCTCCGCAGAGGACCAGGCGCTGGCCGATGAGTGGGCTGCGGCACTGGAAGAAACCGGTGCAGCCGGCCAGGCCGACATTGATGCACTGCTGGGTGGTGACACCGGCAGCAGCACCAGCGGGCCGGGACGCCTGCCGATGGAGGAGTTCGCCAGCTCGCCGAAGCCGAACGAAAACGTCAGCCTCGAAGGCCCGAACCTGGACGTGATCCTGGATATCCCGGTGAACATTTCCATGGAAGTGGGCAGCACCGAGATCAACATCCGCAACCTGCTGCAGCTCAACCAGGGCTCGGTGATCGAGCTCGACCGCCTGGCCGGCGAACCGCTCGACGTGCTGGTCAACGGCACGCTGATCGCCCATGGCGAGGTAGTGGTGGTCAACGAGAAGTTCGGCATCCGCCTGACCGACGTGATCAGCCCCAGCGAACGTATCAAGAAGCTGCGCTGAGTGAAGGGCACGATGCGCGCCATCGCGGCGGCTGCCGCGCTGCTCGCCAGCCAGGCTTGCCTGGCCGCGGCCACACCGGCGGCCACACCGGCAACCGCACCTGGCAGCCTCGGTGGGCAGCTGGCGCAGATGGTTTTCGGCCTGCTGCTGGTGGTCGGCCTGATCTTCTTCCTGGCCTGGTTGCTGCGGCGTCTGCAAAGCACGGCGGTGAAGGGCGGGCAGGTGATCGAGATCGTCGGCAGCCGGGCCATCGGCCCGCGTGACCGCCTGCTGCTGGTGCAGGTGGGCAAGGAGCAGATCCTGATCGGCCATACCCCTGGCAGCATCGAGGCCCTGCATGTGCTGGCCGAGCCCGTGGAAGTGCCGGAAAACGCCCGCCAGGCGACGCCGGAGTTTGCCCAGCGGCTGATGGAGCTGATGGGCAAGGACCCTAAGGACAAGAAGTGATGAGTGGCGCGCTGCGTGTGTTGTTGACTCTGGCGCTGCTGCTGGCTGCGCCGCTGGCCCTGGGTGCCGACCCGCTGTCGATCCCGGCCATTACCCTGTCCAATACCCCGGACGGGCAGCAGGAATATTCGGTCAGCCTGCAGATCCTGCTGATCATGACTGCGCTCAGCTTCATCCCGGCGTTCGTCATCCTGATGACCAGCTTCACCCGCATCATCATCGTGTTCTCGATCCTGCGTCAGGCCTTGGGCCTGCAGCAGACGCCGTCGAACCAGTTGCTGACCGGCATGGCGCTGTTCCTGACCATGTTCATCATGGCGCCGGTGTTCGACCGGGTGAACCAGGACGCCCTGCAGCCGTACCTGAAGGAGCAGATGACCGCCCAGCAGGCCATCGACAAGGCCCAGGGGCCGCTCAAGGACTTCATGCTGGCACAAACCCGGCAAAGCGACCTCGACCTGTTCATGCGCCTGTCCAAGCGTACCGACATCGCCGGCCCGGACCAGGTGCCGCTGACGATCCTGGTGCCGGCGTTCGTCACCTCCGAGCTGAAGACCGCGTTCCAGATCGGTTTCATGATTTTCATCCCGTTCCTGATCATCGACATGGTGGTGGCCAGCGTGCTGATGGCCATGGGTATGATGATGCTGTCGCCGCTGATCATCTCGCTGCCGTTCAAGATCATGCTGTTCGTGCTGGTCGATGGCTGGGCGCTGATCATGGGTACCCTGGCCAGTAGTTTCGGCGGCGTCTGACGCCGTCAAGGAGAGCCGCCGATGACACCTGAAGTCGCTGTCGACCTGTTCCGTGATGCGTTATGGCTTACCACGCTGATGGTTGCCGTGCTGGTGGTGCCGAGCCTGCTGGTGGGCCTGGTGGTGGCGATGTTCCAGGCCGCCACGCAGATCAACGAACAGACCCTGAGTTTCCTGCCGCGCCTGTTGGTGATGCTGGTGACGTTGATCATCGCCGGGCCGTGGCTGGTGCAGAAGTTCATGGAGTACATCACCAGTCTCTACACCAACATCCCGCAGCTGATCGGTTGACGCGCCGATGCTGGAGCTGACCGACACGCAGATCGGCACCTGGGTCGCGACCTTCATCCTGCCGTTGTTCCGGGTGACGGCGGTGCTGATGACCATGCCCATCCTCGGCACCCGCATGCTGCCGGCGCGGGTGCGCCTGTACGTGGCGGTGGCTATTACGGTGGTAATCGTCCCGGCACTGCCCCCCCTGCCTGAGTTCGACCCGCTGAGCCTGCGCGGTTTGCTGCTGTGTGCCGAGCAGATCATTGTCGGCGCGCTGTTCGGCCTGGCTTTGCAGTTGCTGTTCCAGGTGTTCGTGATTGCCGGGCAGATCGTCGCGGTGCAGATGGGTATGGCCTTCGCTTCGATGGTCGACCCAGCCAACGGGGTCAACGTCACGGTGATCAGCCAGTTCATGACCATGCTGGTAAGTGTGTTGTTCCTGCTGATGAATGGCCACCTGGTGGTGTTCGAGGTGCTGACCGAAAGCTTCACCACCTTGCCGGTGGGCAACGCACTGGTAGTCAACCATTTCTGGGAGCTGGCCGGGCGCCTGGGCTGGGTATTTGCCGCAGGCCTGCTGCTGATTCTGCCGGTGATCGCCGCGCTGTTGGTCGTGAACATTGCCTTTGGTGTGATGACCCGCGCCGCGCCGCAACTGAACATTTTCTCCATCGGTTTCCCGCTGACCCTGGTCATGGGCATGTTCATTTTCTGGGTCGGCCTGGCCGATGTGCTGTCCCACTACCAGGCATTGGCCAGCGAAGCGCTGCAATGGCTGCGTGAACTGGCGAGGGCGCGCTGAGCATGGCGGAAAGCGAGAGCGGTCAGGACAAGACAGAAGACCCCACCGAAAAGCGCAAGCGCGATGCTCGCGAGAAAGGCGAGATCGCGCGCTCCAAGGAGCTGAACACGGTGGCGGTGACCCTGGCCGGCGCCGGTGGCCTGCTGGCCTTCGGCGGCCACCTGGCCGAGACGCTGCTGGAGATGATGCGCATGAACTTCAGCCTGACCCGCGACATCATCGTCGACGAGCGGGCTATGAGCGCCTTCCTGTTGGCCTCGGGCAAGATGGCGATTTGGGCGACGCAGCCGGTGCTGATCCTGCTCTTCGTGATCTCCTTCGTGGCACCCATCGCACTGAGCGGTTTCCTGTTCTCCGGCAGCCTGCTGCAGCCCAAGTTCAGCCGCATGAACCCGCTGTCGGGTATCAAACGCATGTTCTCGATGCACGCCCTGACCGAGCTGCTCAAGGCGCTGGCCAAGTTCTTCGTGATCCTGGTGGTGGCGGTGGTGGTGCTGGTCAGCGATCGCCAGGCCTTGCTGTCGATCGCCAACGAGCCGCTGGAGCAGGCGATCATCCACAGCTTGCAGGTAGTGGGCTGGAGTGCGTTGTGGATGTCGGCCGGGCTGCTGCTGATCGCGGCGGCTGACGTGCCGTTCCAGCTGTGGCAGACCCACAAGAAAATGAAGATGACCAAGCAGGAAGTGCGCGACGAGTACAAGGACAGCGAAGGCAAGCCTGAGGTCAAGCAGCGTATTCGCCAGCTGCAGCGCGAGGTATCGCAGCGGCGCATGATGGCGGCTGTGCCGCAGGCCGACGTGATCATCACCAACCCGACGCATTATGCGGTGGCCTTGCAGTACGACCCGGAAAAAGGTGGGGCAGCGCCGTTGCTGCTTGCCAAGGGGACGGATTTCATTGCCTTGAAGATTCGCGAGATCGGTGTGGAGCACAAGGTCCAGATCCTCGAATCACCGGCATTGGCGCGGGCGATCTACTACTCCACCGAGCTCGAACAGGAAATCCCTGCCGGGCTTTACCTGGCGGTGGCGCAGGTGCTGGCCTACGTGTTCCAGATCCGCCAGTACCGGGCTGGCAAGGGCAAGCGGCCAGAGCCGCTTAAGGACGACCTGCCGATTCCGCCGGACCTGCGCCGCGACAGTTGACCTTGTGTCAGGGCTTCTGGCCCTTTCGCGGGTGAACCCGCTCCCACAGGTCCTCTGCTGCGGTCCCTGTGGGAGCGGGTTCACCCGCGAAGAGGCCGGAACAGGCAACATAAATCCCCCATCGAGCAAAGTTGGAAAGCTTCTTGCAAAGCCAGCGCCAGGCGCCCCCTGTGCGTCAAAGTTTTGCATCAAGAGGACTCGCGGTGGATCGCACTCAGTTAATCAGCAACGCCCGTAACAACCTGGCCGGGCTCGGTCGGGGCAACCTGGGTGTACCGCTGTTGCTGCTGGTGATGTTGGCAATGATGATGTTGCCGATACCGCCGTTCCTGCTCGATGTGTTCTTCACTTTCAACATCGCCCTGTCGATCGTGGTCCTGCTGGTCTGCGTCTACGCCCTGCGCCCGCTCGACTTCGCTGCGTTCCCTACCATCCTGCTGGTGGCCACGCTGTTGCGCCTGGCCCTGAACGTGGCTTCCACCCGGGTGGTGATGCTGCATGGCCAGGAGGGCCATGGCGCCGCCGGCAAGGTGATCCAGGCCTTCGGCGAGGTGGTGATCGGCGGTAACTACGTGGTCGGTGCCGTGGTGTTCGCCATCCTCATGATCATCAACTTCGTGGTGGTGACCAAGGGTGCCGGGCGTATCTCGGAGGTGAGCGCGCGTTTCACCCTCGACGCCATGCCCGGCAAGCAGATGGCCATCGACGCCGATCTCAACGCCGGCCTGATCGACCAGGCCCAGGCCAAGCACCGTCGTGCCGAAGTGGCGCAGGAGGCCGAGTTCTACGGTTCGATGGACGGTGCCAGCAAGTTCGTTCGCGGTGACGCCATCGCCGGTTTGCTGATCCTGTTCATCAACCTGATCGGCGGCATGCTGATCGGCATGCTGCAGCACGGCATGAGCTTTGGCGATGCCGGCAAGGTGTACGCCTTGCTGACCATCGGTGACGGTTTGGTGGCGCAATTGCCATCACTGCTGCTGTCGACCGCTGCCGCGATCATGGTTACCCGCGCCTCGGGCTCCGAGGACATGGGCAAGCTGATCAACCGGCAGATGTTCGATTCGCCCAAGGCCCTGGCGGTGTCCGGCGCGCTGATGATCGTCATGGGCCTGGTGCCGGGCATGCCGCACGTGGCCTTCCTCAGCCTTGGCCTGCTGGCTGGTGGTGGCGCGTACCTGGTGTGGAAGAAGCAGCAGAAGGCCAAGGCGCAGGCGCTGCAGGAAGCGCAGCGCCAGCAGGACCTGCTGCCATCGCCACAACGCGCGCTGGAAACCAAGGAGCTGGGCTGGGATGACGTCACGCCGATCGACATGATTGGCCTGGAGGTCGGCTACCGGCTGATCCCGCTGGTCGATCGCAACCAGGGTGGCCAATTGCTGGCGCGAATCAAGGGCGTGCGCAAGAAGCTGTCGCAGGACCTGGGCTTCCTCATGCCCACCGTGCACATCCGCGACAACCTTGACCTGCAGCCCAGCGCCTATCGCCTGACCCTGATGGGGGTGATCCTGGCCGAAGCCGAGATCTACCCGGATCGCGAACTGGCAATCAACCCGGGGCAGGTGTTCGGTACTCTCAACGGCATTGCCGCACGCGATCCGGCGTTCGGCCTGGAGGCCGTGTGGATTGATGTCGGCCAGCGTTCCCAGGCGCAGTCGCTGGGCTACACCGTGGTCGATGCCAGTACCGTGGTGGCTACGCACCTGAACCAGATTCTGCAGAAGCACTGCCACGAACTGATCGGCCATGAAGAGGTCCAGCAACTGCTGCAGGTGTTGGCCAAGGCATCGCCTAAACTTGCAGAAGAGCTGGTGCCGGGTGTCATTTCGTTGTCGGGCCTGCTCAAGGTGCTGCAGGCGCTGTTGTCGGAACAGGTGCCCGTACGCGATATCCGCAGTATCGCCGAGGCGATCGCTAACAACGCCGGCAAGAGTCAAGATACCGCCGCGCTGGTGGCGGCGGTGCGCGTCGGATTGTGTCGCGCCATCGTGCAAAGCATTGTCGGCGTTGAGTCGGAGCTGCCAGTGATTACCCTGGAGCCAAGGTTGGAACAGATTTTGCTCAATAGTCTGCAAAGGGCCGGGCAAGGTCAGGAAGACGGTGTTCTTCTGGAACCGAGCATGGCCGAGAAGCTGCAGCGTTCGTTGATCGAGGCGGCCCAGCGCCAGGAAATGCAGGGCCAACCGGCCATCCTCCTGGTCGCCGGCCCGATCCGCGCCATGCTGTCGCGTTTCGGTCGTCTGGCTGTACCGAATTTGCATGTTCTGGCGTATCAGGAAATACCGGACAACAAGCAAGTCACCATCGTTGCCACCGTGGGCCCTAACGGCTGAGGTAGGGGATAATGCAAGTTAAGCGATTTTTCGCCGCCGATATGCGTCAGGCCATGAAGCTGGTCCGTGATGAGCTGGGCGCCGATGCCGCCATCATCGGCAACCGTCGCATCGCCGGCGGTGTCGAACTGACGGCCGCGCTGGACTACAAGCTGTCTGCCCTGGCCCCGCGTGTGCCCAACGCCGAACTGGAAGAAGAGCTGCGCAAGACCCATACGCGCATCGCCACTGCCCAGGCCGAACTGGATCATCGTCAGGACAGCAGCGACAACAACCGCCAATTGTTCGCCGGGCAGTCGCTGACCGCCGCCGAGCCGTTGGTCGAACCGCACATCGATGCGCCCGAGGCCGCTGCGCCAGCCCCTGCGTCGGCGCCGGTCGATCCGCGCCTGTTCGATGCCATGCGCTCCGAGCTTTCGGGCCTGCGCGAGCTGCTGGAAGTGCAGCTCGGCTCGCTGGCCTGGAACCAGCTGCAAGGCAGCAAGCCGCAGCAGGCCACCGTCTGGCGCCGGCTGCAGCGCATCGGTCTGTCCGGGCCGATCGCCCGTGAGCTGCTGGACCTGACCGCCGAGATCGACGAGCCACGTCAGGCCTGGCGCATGTTGCTGGCGCATCTGGCGCGGATGATCGAAATCCCCGAGGTCGAGCCGATCGAAGAGGGTGGGGTGATCGCCATGGTCGGCCCGGCCGGCATGGGCAAGACCACCACCCTGGCCAAGCTGGCCGCCCGCTACGTGCTCAAGTACGGCGCGCAGAACCTGGCGCTGGTGAGCATGGACAGCTTCCGCATCGGCGCCCAGGAGCAGCTCAAGACCCTGGGCCGCATCCTTAACGTGCCTGTGACCTACGTCGACCCGGGCCAGTCGCTGGCCGCGGCGCTGGAGCCGCTGCTGCGCAAGCGCGTGGTGCTGATCGATACCGCTGGCCTGCAGGCCAGTGACCCGGCCCTGCGCATGCAACTTGAAACCCTGGCCGGGCGTGGCATTGCCGCGAAGAACTACCTGGTGCTGGCCACCACCAGCCAGAAGCAGGTGCTGACTGCTGCCTACCACAGCTACAAGCGCTGCGGCCTGGCTGGTTGCATCCTGACCAAACTCGATGAAACGGCGAGCCTTGGCGATGTGCTGAGCCTTGCCATCAGTCATGAACTGCCAGTGGCCTACCTGACCGATGGGCCGCGCATTCCTGACGACCTGCACCTGCCTCGGGGGCACCAGTTGGTCACCCGCGCGGTCAATGTGCAGCAGCAGGACGAGCCCAGCGAAGAGGCCATGGCCGACATGTTCGCTGATCTCTATCACAACCCACGGCGAGCGGGTTGATGATGAAGTGTGTGCAAGGTAGCTATGCCAAAGGGTACGCAGAATTGCCCTACGTGTGGCCTGAGTCCCAGCGAGACAAGGTAAAGAACAGACATGGGTAGCATGCATCCCGTACAGGTGATCGCCGTGACCGGTGGCAAAGGTGGCGTCGGCAAGACTAACGTTTCAGTGAACCTGTCCCTGGCGCTGGCCGAGCTTGGCCGCAGGGTCATGCTGCTCGACGCCGACCTGGGCCTGGCCAATGTCGACGTGCTGCTGGGCCTTACCCCCAAGCGGACCCTGGCCGATGTCATCGAAGGGCGCTGCGAATTGCGCGACGTGATGTTGCAGGGCCCCGGTGGTGTGCGCATCGTACCGGCTGCCTCGGGCACGCAGAGCATGGTGCACCTGGCCCCGGCCCAGCATGCCGGGCTGATCCAGGCGTTCAGCGAAATTGGCGACAACCTCGACGTGCTGGTGATCGACACCGCGGCGGGTATCGGTGATTCGGTGGTCAGCTTCGTCCGCGCGGCACAGGAGGTGCTGCTGGTGGTATGCGACGAACCCACCTCGATCACCGACGCCTACGCCCTGATCAAGCTGCTCAACCGCGACTACGGCATGAACCGTTTCCGCGTGCTGGCCAACATGGCGCAGAGCCCGCAGGAAGGCCGTAACCTGTTCGCCAAGCTGACCAAGGTCACCGACCGTTTCCTCGACGTTGCCCTGCAGTATGTGGGTGCTGTGCCGTATGACGAGTGCGTGCGCAAGGCGGTGCAGAAGCAGCGTGCCGTGTACGAAGCTTTCCCACGGTCCAAGTGCGCGCTGGCCTTCAAGGCGATAGCCCAGAAGGTCGACAGCTGGCCGCTGCCGGCCAACCCGCGTGGCCATCTGGAGTTCTTTGTCGAGCGTCTGGTGCAACCCACCAGCGCGGGTCCAGTGCTATGAACGCCAGCGGTTTCAAGATGTACAGCCGAGCGTCGAAAGACGCCCAGTACGAGCTGATCGAACGCTACGCCCCGCTGGTCAAGCGCATTGCCTACCACCTGCTGGCGCGGTTGCCGGCCAATGTGCAGGTCGAGGACCTGATCCAGGCCGGCATGATCGGCCTGCTGGAAGTAGCCAACAAATACGACGCCAGCAAGGGCGCCAGCTTTGAAACCTACGCCGGCATCCGCATTCGCGGGGCCATGCTCGATGAAGTGCGCAAGGGCGACTGGGCACCGCGTTCGGTGCACCGCAACACCCGCATGGTCAGCGACGCGATGCGTGCGGTTGAAGCCAGAACCGGACGTGACGCTAAAGATCATGAAGTTGCTGCCGAACTCCAATTGAGTCTCGATGATTACTACGGGATCTTGAACGATACCTTGGGCAGCCGCCTGTTCAGCTTCGACGACCTGTTGCAGGACGGCGAGCACGAAGGGCTGCATGAGGATGGTGCCAGTGGCCAGGTAGAACCTGCGCGTGGCCTGGAGGACGAGCGCTTCCAGGTCGCCCTGACCGAGGCCATCGCCAACCTGCCGGAGCGTGAGCGCCTGGTGCTGGCGCTGTACTACGACGAAGAGCTGAACCTCAAGGAAATCGGTGAGGTGCTGGGGGTCAGCGAGTCGCGGGTCAGCCAGTTGCACAGCCAGTGTGCCGCGCGCCTGCGCAGCCGCCTGGGGGAATGGCGGGCGCGTTGAGCCCGCTGTCGTTGCAGTCGTTTTCTACGTTGTACCGAATTGTGAATGCGCGCTCGGGGCCGAGCGCGTTTGAGACTGCTTGGAGGTCTACTTGAACAAAGACATGAAAATCCTCATCGTTGACGACTTTTCGACGATGCGGCGGATCATCAAGAACCTGTTGCGTGACCTGGGCTTCACCAACACCGAAGAAGCCGATGACGGCACCACGGCGCTGCCGATGCTGGAGAACGGCCACTACGACTTCCTGGTGACCGACTGGAACATGCCTGGCATGTCCGGCATCGACCTGCTGCGTAAAGTGCGTGCCAGCGACAAGCTGAAGAGCATGCCGGTACTGATGGTGACCGCCGAAGCCAAGCGCGACCAGATCATCGAAGCGGCCCAGGCCGGCGTCAATGGTTACGTGGTCAAGCCGTTCACCGCCCAGGTGCTCAAAGAAAAGATCGAGAAGATCTTCGAACGCGTCAACGGCTGAGTCACGTCAGGGGGCGCGCCATGGATTCATCACAAACGTCTTTGGGCGAGTTCGAATCGACCCTGAAGAAGCATGCCCAGGAGCTGGTCGAAAGCCTGGAGCGGGGCCGTTTCGGCGAGGCGGTGCAGCTGATTCATGAGCTGAACCAGACCCGCGACCGCGGCCTGTACCAGGAAGTCGGCAAGCTGACCCGCGAGCTGCACAGTGCCATCGTCAGTTTCCAGATCGACCCGACCATGCCGCAGGCCGAGGAGGTGTCGCAGATTACCGACGCCACCGAGCGCCTGTCTTACGTGGTCAGGCTTACCGAGGGCGCGGCCAACCGCACCATGGACCTGGTCGAGGAAAGCACCCCGGTGCTCAACGATTTGGCCAGCGAGGCACATGCACTGAGCGCCGACTGGCAGCGTTTCATGCGCCGTGAAGTGGCTGCGCCGGAGTTCCGTGACCTGGTCAAACGCATCGACAGTTTCCTGACGCACAGCGCCGAGGGCAACCGCAAGGTCGCCGGGCACCTCAACGACATTCTGCTGGCCCAGGACTATCAGGACCTGACCGGCCAGGTGATCAAGCGCGTCACCACCCTGGTCACCGAGGTGGAAAGCAACCTGCTCAAACTGGTGCTGATGGCCAGCCAGGTCGACCGCTTCGCGGGCATCCAGCATGACCACGATCAGCTGCGCGCAGAAAAAGATCGAGAAAAACATCCGACTCGGGGTGAAGGTCCGCAGATTCATGCCGATAAGCGTGAAGACGTTGTGTCCGGTCAGGACGATGTCGATGATCTGCTGTCCAGCCTGGGTTTTTAAGGAGCACGTTTGATGAGCTTCGGCGCCGATGAAGAAATCCTCCAGGATTTCCTGGTAGAAGCCGGCGAAATTCTTGAGCAACTGTCCGAGCAACTGGTCGAGCTGGAAAGCCGGCCCGACGATGCCGACCTGCTCAATGCGATCTTTCGCGGTTTCCACACTGTAAAAGGGGGCGCCGGCTTCCTTCAGCTGAACGAGCTGGTGGAGTGCTGCCATATCGCCGAGAACGTGTTCGATGTCCTGCGCAAAGGTGAGCGCCGGGTCGACGCGGAACTGATGGATGTGGTGCTCGAGGCACTGGATACGGTCAACAGCATGTTTGGCCAGGTGCGCGAGCGCACCGAAGTGACCCCGGCTACCCCCGAGCTTTTGGCGGCGCTGTCGCGCCTGGCCGAGCCGGGGGGCGCCGTGGCCGTTGAAGCGCCTGCCGCCGCAGCACCGGCACCGGTTGCCGAAGCGCCTGCCGAGGAGCAGGACATCACCGACAGCGAGTTCGAACAGCTGCTCGATTCGCTCGATGCGGTCAAGGCGCAAGCTGCGGCCGACGAGCAGATGCAGGGCGAGACCGTGAGCGGTGAAGGTGACGAAATCACCGACGCCGAGTTCGAGTCGCTGCTCGACCAGTTGCACGGCAAAGGCCAGTTCAGCGCCGAGGTTGCCGCGCAGCCGGTTGCCAGCGCGCCGGAAGTGGCCAGCGACGAAATTACCGACGCCGAATTCGAATCACTGCTGGACCAGTTGCATGGCAAGGGTACCTTCCAGGCCGATGCCTTGCCCGCTGCCAAGGCGCCGGCGCCTGCTGCAACTGACACCAGTGCAGCCAGCGATGAAATCAGCGAGCACGAGTTCGAGGCGCTGCTGGACCAGTTGCACGGCAAAGGCAAGTTTGGCGGCGACGTGGCCGCCGTCGAAGCCCCGGCTGCAACCAAGGTGCAAGCGCCGGCAGCGGCCAAGGCCGACAGCCAGCCCGTGGCCAAGCCAGCAGCAGCTGCTGCCCCGGCTCCTGCGCCTGCCAGCAAACCTGCTGCAGCACCCCGCGCCCCTGCCCCGGCCGCCGACAAGCATGGCGCCAGCGAAGCGGAAACCACTGTGCGGGTCGATACCGCGCGCCTGGACGAGATCATGAACATGGTCGGCGAACTGGTGCTGGTGCGTAACCGTCTGGTGCGCCTGGGCCTTAACAGCGGTGACGAGGCCATGTCCAAGGCCGTGTCCAACCTCGACGTGGTCACCGCCGACCTGCAGACCGCGGTGATGAAAACCCGCATGCAGCCGATCAAGAAAGTCTTCGGCCGCTTCCCGCGCCTGGTGCGTGACCTGGCCCGCCAGCTCAAGAAAGAAATCAACCTGGAGCTGGTCGGCGAAGAGACCGACCTCGACAAGAACCTGGTCGAGGCCCTGGCCGACCCGTTGGTGCACCTGGTGCGCAATGCCGTCGACCATGGCGTGGAGATGCCCGAGGAGCGTGAAGCCTCCGGCAAGGCGCGTACCGGCCGCGTGGTGCTGTCGGCCGAGCAGGAAGGCGACCACATCCTGCTGTCGATCTCCGACGACGGCAAGGGCATGGACCCTAACATCCTGCGCGCCAAGGCCGTGGAAAAGGGCCTGATGGACAAGGATGCCGCCGAGCGCCTGAGCGAGTCGGACTGCTACAACCTGATCTTCGCCCCGGGCTTCTCGACCAAGACCGAGATTTCCGACGTGTCCGGTCGTGGTGTGGGCATGGACGTGGTGAAGACCAAGATCTCCCAGCTCAACGGCTCGATCAACATCTTCTCGGCCAAGGGCCAAGGCTCGAAGATCGTCATCAAAGTGCCGCTGACCCTGGCGATCATGCCCACCCTGATGGTGATGCTGGGCAACCAGGCGTTTGCCTTCCCGCTGGTCAACGTCAACGAGATTTTCCACCTCGACCTGTCGCGCACCAACGTGGTCGACGGCCAGGAAGTGGTGATCGTACGCGACAAGGCGCTGCCGCTGTTCTACCTCAAGCGCTGGCTGGTCCAGGGCCAGGTGCACGAAGAGCAGCACGAGGGCCACGTGGTGATCCTGTCGGTCGGCACCCAGCGCATCGGCTTTGTCGTCGATCAACTGGTTGGCCAGGAAGAAGTGGTAATCAAGCCGCTGGGCAAGATGCTGCAGGGCACCCCGGGCATGTCCGGGGCCACCATCACCGGCGACGGTCGCATCGCGTTGATTCTCGACGTCCCGAGCATGCTCAAGCGTTACGCCGCGCGGCGTATTTGATTTCGGTGGCGCACCCTGGCGGGTTGCGCCGCCTAATGGAGTGTTTATGGCAGTCAAGGTCCTGGTGGTGGATGATTCCGGTTTCTTCCGCCGCCGCGTCTCGGAAATCCTCTCGGCGGATCCGACGATCCAGGTAGTGGGTACCGCGACCAACGGCAAGGAAGCAATCGACCAGGCGCTGGCGCTGAAGCCCGATGTCATCACCATGGACTACGAAATGCCCATGATGGACGGCATCACCGCGGTGCGGCACATCATGCAGCGCTGCCCGACGCCGGTGTTGATGTTCTCGTCGCTGACCCATGAAGGCGCCCGTGTCACCCTCGATGCGCTGGATGCCGGTGCGGTGGATTACCTGCCGAAGAACTTCGAGGACATCTCGCGCAACCCCGACAAGGTCAAGCAACTGCTGTGCGAGAAGGTGCATACCATTTCCCGCAGCAACCGCCGTTTTGGCAGCTACGCCAGCCATGCGCCGGTTGCCGCACCCGTACCCGCGCCAGCAGGCAGCGGTCACGCAGCTGCCAGCAGTTTCGCCAGCCCGGCAGCGGCGCGCACGCCTGCGCCTGCCCGTGCAGCGGCCCCGGCAGCGGCGCCAGCGCATTCGCCGGCACCCAAGCGCAAGCCATACAAACTGGTGGCCATCGGTACCTCCACGGGCGGCCCGGTCGCCCTGCAGCGGGTGCTGACCCAGCTGCCGGCCAACTTCCCGGCGCCGATCGTACTGATCCAGCACATGCCGGCGGCGTTCACCAAGGCCTTTGCCGAGCGCCTGGACAAGCTGTGCCGCATCAGCGTCAAGGAAGCCGAGGACGGCGACATGCTGCGCCCGGGCCTGGCCCTGCTGGCCCCAGGTGGCAAGCAGATGATGATCGACGGCCGTGGCGCGGTGAAAATCCTGCCCGGTGACGAGCGTCTGAACTACAAACCGTGCGTGGACATCACCTTCGGCTCGGCGGCCAAGTCGTATGGCGACAAGGTGCTGTCGGTGGTGCTTACCGGCATGGGTGCCGATGGTCGTGAAGGGGCGCGCCTGCTCAAGCAGGGCGGCAGCACGGTCTGGGCCCAGGATGAAGCCAGCTGCGTGATCTATGGCATGCCCATGGCCATCGTCAAGGCCAACCTGGCCGACGCGGTGTACAGCCTGGACGAAATCGGCAAGCACCTGGTGGAGGCGTGCGTCTGATGGACGTGCTCAGCCTGATCGGCCTGATCCTCGCGTTTGTCGCCATCGTCGGTGGCAACTTCCTCGAAGGCGGCCATGTCGGCGCCCTGATCAATGGCCCGGCGGCACTGATCGTGCTGGGCGGCACCCTGGCGGCGGCCTTGCTGCAGTCGCCGCTGTCGTCGTTCAAGCGTGCCTTGCAGATTCTGCGCTGGATCCTGTTTCCGCCACGGGTCGACCTGGCGGGCGGGATCGACCGCGTCGTCAACTGGAGCCTGACCGCGCGCAAGGAAGGCCTGCTGGGCCTGGAAGGGGTGGCTGACAGCGAGCCTGACCCTTATGCGCGCAAGGGCCTGCAGCTGCTGGTGGATGGTGCCGAGCCGGAGGCCATCCGCAGCATCCTCGAAGTCGACTTCCTGACCCAGGAAAGCCGTGATATCCAGGCCGCGAAGGTGTTCGAGAGCATGGGCGGCTACGCGCCGACAATCGGCATCATCGGTGCGGTGATGGGCCTGATTCACGTGATGGGCAACCTGGCCGACCCGTCGCAGTTGGGCAACGGCATTGCCGTGGCCTTTGTCGCGACCATCTACGGCGTGGCCAGCGCCAACCTGGTGCTGCTGCCGATCGCCAGCAAGCTCAAGGCCATCGTCATGCGCCAGTCGCGCTACCGCGAGATGCTGCTCGAGGGCCTGCTGTCGATTGCCGAGGGTGAGAACCCGCGCTCGATCGAGCTGAAGCTGCAAGGCTTCATGGAGTAACCCATGCGTCGCCGTCGTCATACCGAGGAGCACGAAAACCACGAACGCTGGCTGGTGTCGTACGCCGACTTCATTACTCTGCTGTTCGCCTTTTTCGTGGTGATGTACTCGATTTCCTCGATCAACGAGGGCAAGTACAAGGTCATTTCCCAGGCCTTGCTCGGGGTGTTCAACGACCCCGAGCGCAGCATGAAGCCGATCCCCATCGGTGAAGAGCGGCCGCTGAGCGTGCGCCCGGCCGAGCCGTTGGTGAAGGACAGCGAGCAGACCGATGCGGGCCTTGGGGCGACCAGTATTGACCCGCTGAAAACCATCAGCGATGACGTGCGCGATGCCTTTGGCGACCTGATCAAGAGCGACCAGATGACTGTGCGCGGCAATGAACTGTGGATCGAGATCGAGCTCAATTCCTCGTTGCTGTTCGGCAGCGGCGATGCCATGCCCAGCGACAAGGCATTTGCGATCATCGAGAAAGTGGCCGGCATTCTCAAGCCGTTCGCCAACCCGGTTCACGTCGAAGGCTTTACCGATAACTTGCCGATCCGCACTGCGCAGTACCCGACCAACTGGGAGTTGTCTTCGGCTCGGGCGGCAAGCATCGTGCGCCTGCTGGCCATGGAAGGGGTCAACCCGGCACGCATGGCCTCGGTCGGCTATGGCGAGTACCAGCCGGTTGCCAGCAACGACACTGCCGAAGGCCGTGCGCGCAATCGCCGCGTGGTGCTGGTGATTTCGCGCAACCTCGAAGTGCGCCGCAGCCTGACTGGCTCGGGCAGTGCCAATGCCACGCCGGATGCTGCATTGCGCCGGGCTGGCACACAAAGTGCACCGGCAACGCCAGCAACGGTGGCGGGGCAGTGATTCGTCAATTCCCCGACGCTGCCAAGTAGTTGAATGTAGCGGTCCTCTGTGGGAGCGGGTTCACCCGCGAAGAAGGTGACACGGTGCATGGCACCGGCTGCGCCGGTGTTCGCGGGTAAACCCGCTCCTACACTGATCGCGCCAGCTTTCCGATGTTGAGCAAGACAGTTGCCCCAGCAGTGTCCCTGCCAAATCAATAGATAGAGTTTGCTTGATGAGAGTCTGGGCAGTAGCCAATCAAAAAGGTGGCGTCGGCAAGACCACCACTACCATCGCCCTGGCCGGCCTGCTGGCCGAGGCCGGCAAGCGCGTGGTCGTCGTCGACCTCGACCCGCACGGCTCGATGACCAGCTATTTCGGGCACAACCCCGATGCCCTGGAGCACAGCTGCTACGACCTGTTCCTGCACAAGGGCGCGGTGCCCGAGGGCCTACCGGGGCAACTGCTGCTGCCCACCAGTGACGAACGCATCTCGCTGTTGCCGTCGAGTACCGCGCTGGCAGTGCTGGAGCGCCAGTCACCGGGGCAGAACGGCCTGGGCCTGGTAATCGCCAAGAGTCTGGCGCAGCTGTGGCAGGATTTCGACTATGCCCTGATCGACAGCCCACCCTTGCTCGGTGTGCTGATGGTCAATGCCCTGGCAGCCAGCCAGCAGCTGGTGATTCCGGTGCAAACCGAATTTCTCGCGGTCAAGGGCCTGGAGCGCATGGTCGGGACCCTGGCCATGGTCAACCGCTCGCGCAAGCAGGCGCTGCCGTACCAGATAGTGCCGACCTTGTTCGACCGCCGCACCCAGGCCTCGCTGGCCACGCTCAAGCTGCTGCGTGACACCTACGGCCAGCATGTGTGGCAGGGCTACATCCCGGTGGATACGCGCCTGCGCGATGCCAGCCGCAAGGGCGTCACGCCCTCGCAATTCGACAGCAAGAGCCGCGGGCTGGTTGCCTACAGGGCGCTGCTCAAGCACCTGCTGACCTACAAGACTGCAGCGCAGGTGGCCTGATGACCCAGACCCGGCAAACCAGTACGCGGCCACAGATGGCCCTACAGTCGTACCTCGACGGCCTGCTGCAGGAAGCCACCGAAGCCGAAGACCTGTTCGAGGCGCCAGCGGCGGCGGACGAGTTCGCCGAAGCGGTGCGCGAAGAGCAGGTGCGTGATGCCTTGCAGCAAGCCAGGCCGGCGTCAGCCGAAGCAACCGTCAGCCCCGCACCACGGCCGTTCGCCGAGCCCAGGCTGGCGGTGCTGCCACAGGTGATGCCGGTGGAGGCACCGGTAGTGACGGTGGTCGAGCGCGAGGTGGTGGCCGAGGCCAGCATCCCGGTGCTGGTCGAGGAGCAGACCGTGGAGGCGGCCGTGCCGCTGGTGGACGTACACCTGCCGGCGCCGCAGGTACCCGTGCCCCCGGCCACGGTCGATGGCCGCCCGGTCTGGGCCGCCGAGCCGTTCGAATGCCTGCTGTTCGACGTGGCGGGCCTGACCCTGGCGGTGCCGCTGGTGTGCCTGGGCTCGATCTACACCCTGGCCGGCCAGGAACTGACACCACTATTCGGCCAGCCGGATTGGTTTCTCGGCATCCTGACCTGCCAGGCCGGCAACCTGAAGGTGCTGGACACCGCGCGCTGGGTGATGCCCGATCGCTACCGCGATGATTTTCGCCAGGGCCTGCAGTACGTGATTTCCGTGCAGGGCTACGAATGGGGGCTGGCCGTACACCAGGTCAGCCGCTCGCTGCGCCTGGACCCGTCCGAGATCAAGTGGCGCAGCCAGCGTGGCCAGCGCCCGTGGCTGGCCGGCACGGTTATTGAACACATGTGTGCGCTGCTCGACGTCGCTGCACTGGCCGAGCTGATCGCCAGTGGTGCGGTCAAGCAGATGCACGCCAAACAGAAATGACACCGAACACACCGCCTATGGCGGATTTTGAGGGTAGGGGAATGAAAAAGTCGTCTGCACAAGGTTCCGAAGATCCGATCCTGCAATGGGTTACCTTCCGTCTGGACAATGAGTCCTACGGCATCAACGTGATGCAGGTGCAGGAAGTGTTGCGCTACACCGAGATCGCCCCGGTGCCGGGTGCACCAAGCTACGTGCTGGGCATCATCAACCTGCGCGGCAACGTGGTGACCGTGATCGACACCCGCCAGCGCTTTGGCCTTATGCCGACTGAAGTCACCGACAACACCCGTATCGTCATCATCGAGGCCGACAAGCAAGTGGTCGGTATCCTGGTCGACAGCGTGGCCGAGGTGGTCTACCTGCGCCAGTCCGAGATCGAGACCGCGCCGAACGTGGGTAACGAAGAGTCGGCCAAGTTCATCCAGGGCGTGTGCAACAAGAACGGCGAACTGCTGATCCTGGTCGAGCTGGACAAGATGATGACCGAGGAAGAGTGGTCCGAGCTGGAGAACATCTGAGTTGATCCTCGAGGTTGCTGTCATCTTCCTGGCGCTGGTCTGGGCGCTGAGCCTGTGGTTTTTCCTCAACTACAGCAAGCGCCAGCGCGAGCTGGCTGCGCAGCAGGCAGCGGGTGACGCGCTGCGTGACCAGCGCATCAAGGACCTGGCCAAGCGCCTGGATGATTACCAGAACGGTACCGTGGGCATGGGCGAGGCGCTGCATGACTTGCGCGTGGCGGTTGCGCCGCTGCCCGACAAGATCCAGCAACTGGAACAGCGCGACCCGCACAACGTCACCTTCACCCAGGCGGCCAAGCTGGTGGGCATGGGCGCCAGCGTGGCCGAGCTGACCGAAAGCTGCGGCCTGACCCAGGCCGAGGCAGAGCTGATGAGCAAGCTGCATCGCGGCAACTGATTGCCATGAGTCTTGTGCGGCCCCAGGCACAGCGGCCGCGCAAGCCCGTCCGGCCGTCAGTAACCCTGAGCGTTTCCGGCCATTGCGACCTCTTCCAGGGGTAGCAACCGCAGCTCTGCACGCCGTTGTGCTGCTTCATCCAGCAGCGCGTCGTAGTTCAGGGTGTGCATGTTTGCCAGGTCCGCCACCTGCCTGAAGGTGTAGAGCTCAGGTAGACGTTGGTCGATCACATGGTTGAGCACCGCGGGCCCGGTTAGTCTGTTGAGTCTTTCGGTATAGGCCTGGAATGCCGCCGCATGCTGTCGCGGAGGTTTGGGGACTTTGTAGAACGCCTGGCCCTCCGGGGTGAGGTAGCGCGCCAGGATCTCGTCGGAAATGGCGTTCAGCACCGGATTACCAGCGCGGCTACCAATCATGCTGGTGTTGTAGCTTGTATACATGCCCAATTGCGCATTGCACACCGGGCTCCTCAACAGCAGCCCGTCGAGGGGCGTGGTGAGCGGTACGCTGTCGATCTTTGCCCGCAGCTGCCCGGTTGCGTCCGGCTCGACCAGCAGATGGTCGTCAATATCCAGGTAGATGCCGCCTTCGCTGTGCAGGACGCGGTAGCGCAAGATGTCCGAGGCCGAGGAGAAGTTGCTCGCCACACCGCCATTCCCTTCCAGCGCAGCCTGGTACTGGTCGAAGTATTCACTTGCCGCGAATTGATGATAGAAAGTCTGCTGCTCCAGTACTGCAACCTTCAATCCCCTGTCGATGCGGGGCTGCAGCAGGGTCATGTTACGTTCGAATGCCTGAGGGTTGGCGTTGGACAGGTAGAGTTTGAGCGTGAAATCGCTGTTGCGCAGTGCCTGCACGTTGTTGTCGAGCGCAGCCAGGTAATCACCGGCGATCATCCTGTCACCCAGCCAGATGTGTAATACCTGTCTGGGGACGGGTATGCCTGGTGCAGTCCCCAGTGCATCGAGGTCGACGGGCAGCTGCAGATCGATACCCAGTGCCCGCAGCGTGCGCGAGCGCGATGTCGGGCTGATTTCCCGCAACGGTTCCGTATCGGGCAGCAGTCGGCTGATCGAGGACTGCAGCGGATCGGCGCTGGCCACATAGTGCTGGGCGCCGAGTGTGCCGTTGGGGTACTTGAGCACGAAACTGTCCTGTCGGGCGTCGTAGTACAGCGGGTGTGGGCCATTCCCCGCATCGCCGATCAGTTCGTCACCTGTGCCGAATGCCTTGCGCCGCGTTACGCAGCGGGCAACGTGTGAGTCCGCGCCGGGCAAGGTGGTGGCCACTTGGTCACCCGCTACTGCCAAGTCCTGGAAATAGGGTGTCATCGCAGGCCCAGGCCAGCGCGGCGGCGAAACCGGGCTCAGCGGGTAGCCTGTGCGGCCGTTGAGCCTCACCGGTTTGATGAAGCCAATAGGGCGTCGGCCGAACAGCGCCTTGGTCGCCTTGACCCCGCGCGCCAGCCCCGGGGCTGCGTTCAGCAGACCGAACACGGCTTGCTCGGCGCCTTCGAGCTGTTGGTCCGGATCCTTGGCGTGCAGCGCCTGGTCCAAGCCCACTGTAAATTGGGCGACCCCCGCCACAGCAGCCAGCGGTAGCAGTCCGGGGACCACCAGCAGAAACGGTGCGGCGAGGTTCATGGTCAGGTAGAAATAGCGGCGCCATGCGGCCTTGGTCACTTCACTGTCCCGCGTGATCAGGAAGTCGGCGTCAGCCTGGCTGCGTTGACGTTGTGCCACCGTAAATGCCTCGAACAGGTTGTATTCGATGCGCGGGCTGAAGGTGTCCGCCTTGTAGTTGATCAGGGTATGCGGGTTCCATACCCTGGCCAGGCGATACACGCTGGTTGCAGGCAGGATGATCTGGCGGGGTGGGAAATCGCCCATGCCCTGAAGTACCCGACGCAACCCCGACCGGCCAATCCTGTCCGGAATATCGCAGGCCCGGAAGTGGGCAAGCAGGGCCGCCCGTTTGTCGGCGTCGCGGCACTGCCTGGCAAGCCACGCACGCATCGCGCCCGGGTTGGCGAACTCATGCAACGGCGCCGCATTGCCCGGTAGGTACAGCAAGGTCAGGCGGCTGCGCATATCGCTCAGGCAAAGGATGTCGCTTGATGGGTAGCCATTGATGTTCAGCAGCCTGGCGTCTACCCCGTTGGCACTGAGGCTGGCGCCGTGGTGCCAGCGTTCCACGCCTGCCGCCCGCCACGCCAGGCTGCGCCCCTGTTCACTGAGGTTGCCCCGCAATGCCTGCCGGTTGCAGGCAGCGAGGAATGCGATGCACGCGCTGACGCTGTACTGGCTGGCGGCATGGGCCCAGAAGTCATCGAGCTGGCGTTTGAATACACCCTGGAAGTCGAGTTGCCAGATGAAGGACTGGAAGGTCGCGGCGTCGAACTGCACATAAGTGCTGGCGTCGTAGCGCATGGGTGCGGTCTGGCGGAAAAGGCCATGGAATTCGGTGTGCACATCGATGTCGTGGTCCAGGCCACTTCCTGGCAATTCATCGACGATCGTCACCTGACCATTGCTGAAGGCCTGGGCCCAGGGCGCTCGACCGTGTGGCAGGGAAAGCTCTGGCAGTACACCAAGCAGGTCGACGGTGGCCGTCCCGCCTCTTAGCAGCAACTGCGCGGTTTGCTCGGCACCCTTGGAGTAGCCGCTTTGCTGCCAGTTGCCAAGTAGCGCTTCGGTCAGGCTCATTTGTTGGACGATCTTGGCCAGCCAGCCCCGCTTGGGAACGAATTTGCAATGCAAGGTCACTGCAAGCGTGTTGTCGGGTTCCACGTCCAGCCGCTGCTGGCTGGCCCATTCGCGGATGGCTGCACTGGCACTGCGGTCAGGGCGAGGCACGGAACCCAGCATTGCCTTGACGTAGTCTTGGCCGGCTGCGCCGACCACAGGTTGGCGCGGGTTCATGTTCGGCTCCAGGAATGGTTGCCACCGACAGTGGCGAAGCGGTTCAGGGGCAGGAGCGTACGCACGGAATCGCGCATGCGTGGCAGATCGACGAACCGGTAGGCATTGATGCGCGGCATCCCATAGAGATTGGTGAGCTGTCGCAGGATGCGCAGGCTCGGCAGTTGCCGATCGACCACGTCGCTGAGCAGGGCAGGGCCGGTGAGGTAGCTCAGGCGCCTGGCATACTCATAGAAATTCCCCGGGTCTTCAGCCAGGCTGGGCTTGCTGTCGTAGAAGTCGCGATTGAGCTGGTAGCGTGCGCACATCTCTTCGGAAATGGCCTCCAGCGTGGGGTTGCCGGGGTGGCTGCCGATAAGGCTGGAATTGTAGAGGCTGTTCATGCTCATCTTTTCATTGGACATGGGCGGTACCAGCAGCAGCCCTGTGGCGTCCGTGCTCAGTTCGACCTGATCGATGGGTTCACCGGCGGGACCTACCGGTTGCCCGTCGATGATCAATGAGTACTCGCCTGGCGCGAGCAAGGTGTCATCGACATCCATGTACAAGCCACCTTCGTGGTGCAGCATCGGGTAGCGCAGCACATCGCATGCCGATGCATAGTTGCTGGCAACGCCGCCGTTGCCATCCAGGGCAGCGTCGTACTGCGCGTAGTATCTGCTTTGTCGAAAAGCCCTGAAGAAGGCCTGCTCCTCCAGCGGCAGAACTTGCAAGCCCGGAGCATGACTGGCCAGCAGCTCCAGGTTTTCGGCATAGGCGTGCCGGGCAGTGCTGGAAAGGAACAACCGTATGCTGTATTCGCTGTCTTGCAACTGCGCTGCGTTCTGGCCCAGATTGGCCAGCAGCTCCGGGCCGATGACCCGGTCACCGACCCAGATGCAGGAGATGCATTTGGGTATTGGCCAACTGCCCGGCGCTCTGGCAGGTACCTGTAGCGGCAATGGCAGGTCCACGCCCAGCGCCCGCAGGGTGCGGTTGCGCATTGCATGGGTAACCAAGCGCCCTTGCGGCGCGGGGCTCAGGTTCCGGCTGTCGGGTACCGCCACGAAGCCTACAGGGTCGACCTGGTTCAGGTCTTCGGCCCGAATGAAAACATCCCGCTCCATGTCGTAGATCATTCTGGCGTTGTAGCCCTTGATGTTCGCTGCCAGGGTGTCTGGCTCACCATCGTACTGGGGCGTACGAATGACTGCGTCGGCAACCGCCTGGTCACAGTCAGGCAGTGGCTCTATCGGGTCGGTGATATGGAAGTAGCTTGCGCCCTCGGGCTCGGGAAAGCGCGGTGGCGAGAGTGGGCTCAGAGGGTAGCCGATCTGTTCATTCAGCCGCGTCGGCGGCGCGAAACCCTCGACCTTGAATTCGAACAGTGCCTTGCCCCTTGCGGCAGCGCCTGCTGCCAGGGGCAAGGCGTTGAACAGGCCCCAGGTGATGTTGCCGATACCTTCTTGCTGTTGCTGCAGTGACTTGCCGTTGATTGCCTGGTCGAGCCCCAGGCCAAGCTGGGCGATGCCACCGATGGCCAGCAGCGGCCCCAGGCCGGGTACCACCAGGCACAGTGGCGCCAGCAGGTTGAGCGTAGTGGCCAGGTAGCCACGCCACCTGGCCTTGATGACTTCGCTGTCAGCCGTGATCAGAAACGCGGCGTCGTCGTAGCTGCGCTGACGCTGGCGCTCGGCCAATGCCTGGAAAAGGTCGCCCTTGATCCTTGGGTTGTACCTGGTAGGTCGATAGTTGACATAGGTCTGCGGCGGCCAGGTGCCGTCGTCGTTGAAATAGCCGTGTTCGGGAGGCAGCAGGTGCCGTTCAGGGTAGGCGCCCAGCCCCTCCATGGCAGTGTCCAGGCCGCTGAAGTCGAGGCCTTGCGGGCAATCTGCCAGGCGAAAATGCTGTTTCAGGGCCTGGCGTTTGTTCGGGTCTTTGCATTGTTCGCCAACCCAGGCCTTCAATTCTCGTTCGCTGCTGAACGTCAGCAACGGTGAGCTGTTGCCAGGTACGTACAGCACCGTCAGGTCGGTGGCGGGGTCGTTCAGGTACAGCAGGTCGGTCGCTGCATAGCCGTAGATGCTCAAGGTACTGCATCGCAGCCTGTTACGCCGTGGCATCAGCCCGGCCGCTTGCCAGACCAGTTGCCGTGCAGGCTCGCTGAGGCTGCCCTCGCTGACCTGTCTGTTGCAGGCTGCGATGAAGTTGAGCTTAAGCGCCAGCCTGTGACTGTGCAGATGGTCACGCCAGTACACATCCAGCGCCGCCTTGAAAGGCTGCTGGAAGTCCAGGTTGCTGATGAACTGCTGGAAGGCTTCGGCGCTTACCGGCAAATGGGTGGAAGCGTCGTAGCGTTGCGGGGTAGTGCGCCGAAATAGGCCGTTGAATACTTCGAAGGGCGCCCCGTAGTGATTGAAGACGGGTTGCGGGAGGGTTCCCACCAATCGTATCGGGCCTGCGGGTAACGCACCGGCCCACGGTGCTTGCAGCAGCTTGCCGAACATGTCACTGGCAGACTCACCCTGCCAGTTGCCCAGCAGTGCCTGAGTCAGGCTGGTGCGCTGGCTGATTGCGGCCAGATGGCCACCTGCGCCGTCCGGGCAATAGTGAAGGGTAACGACGTCGAGCTGGTCCGGGTCCAGGTCATGGCCTTGCTTTGCGAGCCATTGGCGGATGGCGCGGTTGGCTTCACGATCGGGGCGAGGCACATGGCCGAGGTGGTCTATAACGTAATGCGTGCCCATCACGTTGGTGCGAGTCGAATGCATGGGGGTACCTTGCGCTGAGATGAAGCCGGCAAGGTTGAAGCAGGGGCACGAAAAGACGGTGGTAGATATGTCGGTACGGCGCCTGGCCGATCTCGTCACCCCCTGGCCCTCGGGTGCTGATGGCATTTTGGTCGTGGATGTCACTATCCTTCCGCTTCCTGTCCGGTTCCCTTCTTACCCGGCATCGCACTTAAACGTTTAAATCCCAGCTTGTACGCACAAGGGATTTACGCAATGAACACCCTCTCTTCAAAGCAGGTGGCCCCTGGCGAGCCACAGTTGCAGTGGTTGCGTCAGGCCGACAGCGATACCGCGCCGGCCATCATGCAACTGATCAACAGCACGGTTGGCGATGGCGGTGTTCTGGGTTACGAGCATGAGATGTCTGCCGGGCAGAGCGTCGAATTCACGGCCTCGTTGCAAGAGCGCATCCATGGCGGCAATACCCATGTCCTGCTCGGCCAGGCAATGGCGGGGCCGGCCTGCCTGGTCATTGTTTCGCGCAGCAGCATGCCGAACTGCCGGCATATTGCCGACCTGAGCAAGGGCGTGGTGCACCCGGCCTATCGCGGGACCGGCCTGGTGGCACGGGCTTTCAGCGAAGTCGTGCGCCTGTGCCAGGCCCAAGGTATCGAGCTGTTGACCCTGGATGTACGCGAGGGCACCCGTGCACACCGGTTATGGCAAACCTTCGGCTTCCAGACCTACGGCGTGCTGGACGACTACGCACGTGTCGATGGCGTGAAGCATCGCGGCCATTACATGGCCCAGCCCGTGGAAAGCCTTGCGCTGCGACTCAACCTGGACTGAGTTGCCCTTCGTCGACTCTGCCTGTGGCCATCGCGGTCAACGGCACCTGTCTCTCTCACCCAAGGAACACCCTGAATGGCCTTATCTACTGCAGCCTTTCGCGATCAGCTGGAGCAGAAACTGCACCACCATCTGACCCTGTCCCACCCGATATTCAAGGAACTGCTTGCGCCTGAGGGCAACAGGCCGCTGCTGCGCAAGGTCGCGTTGCAAGGCTATCAGCTCACCAAGTACTTCCTGACCTATGTCGAGCACTTGTTCTTTCATTGCCCGTTGCCTGCCCACAAGCGGGCACTGATCACCAATTGTTTCGAAGAAGAAACCGGCCGGCTTTCCCGCACCGACAACCATGTCGTGCTCATGCAGAATTTCCTGAGGGCGCTCGGCATCAGCGATGCCGAGCGTGATGCCGAGCAGCCGCTGCCAGCCACCTGGGAACTGATCGATTTCCGCCTGCAGGCGGTACGTGACCCGGCGCGTTATCACATTGGTGCGGCAGCAGTGATGATCGCCAGCGAAGGGCAAAACCTCGAGACCGTCGCTGGAGATGCACGGCATGTGTTGCTGGGGCGTGCCTATGGCCTGGCCGAACAAGACTTGCTGTTCTTCTCGGTGCACCAGAAGGAAGACGTGGGCCACGTCAATGAAGGCTTGGACCTTGTCTCGCAGTTGTGCAGCACGGCGCAGATGCAAGAAGAGGCGTTGCAGGCTGTAGACCACACCTGCCAGCTGTTCTACGCGATGTACGAAAACATGTACCAGGCGTATTGCCGAGCTCCGCAAGCCGAGGCGGTGTAATGCCCACACGATAAGGATTGGCCATGAAACAGAAATTCAGCTCTACCTTGATCGTCTCGGTGCTGGTCGTCGGCTTCGTGGTGATGTTTCTGTCCAGCGCCTTGAAGGGGTTGTACCAAGTCTACTTCGTCGACCTGGCCTCCCACTTTGGCGAGGGGCGCGCAGCCTTGGCTACCGCAGGATCGCTGTTCGTCCTGACCATTGGCCTGGTATCGCCCGTGGTGGGGTGGCTGAGCGACAGGGTTGGGCCCTTGAGCACGGTGGCCCTGGGCAGTGTCAGCGGCGGGGTGGTGCTGCTGGGCGTGACATTCGCAGGCACGCACCTGCTGGTGTTCACCCTGTTGTACGGCCTGCTCGGCGCCTTTGCCCTCGCTGCGATGACCTATGTACCCATGGGTATTCTGGTCGATCGCCTGGTCGCTGAACGGTTCAAGGCCTTCGCTTTCGCATTCGTCACCAACGGTACCTCCATTGGCTTCATCGTGCTGTCGCCGTTGTGGATCATGCTGCAGCAGAGCGTGCCCTGGCAGTCGGTGTTCTCCTGGGTTGGCCTGATCTTTCTGGTGCCTTTGAGCCTGGCGCTGTATTGGGTATCCCGCACCGTGCCGTTGAAGCCCGACCCGCAGGCGGCAAAGGTCAGGCATCCGGTGATGTTTCTGCTGCGTGACCCGCGCTTCTTCGTGCTGGCCCTCAGTTTCGCCAGTTGTGGTGCCACCATGGCGTTCATCGATGTTCATCTGGTGTCGTTCTGGCAGGGTGAGGCGCTGCCCAGTTCGGTGCAGGCCAGCGGCCTGAGCCTGTTAGGTGTGCTGGAGCTGGTCAGCGGCCTGCTCGCGGGTTGGTTGGCTACCCGCTACAACAAGGGCCTGCTGCTGATGATGTTTTACCTGCTGCGAACCGCTGCGGTCATCGTGCTGCTGACCACGCCCGGGCCCCTCGGAACGTACGTGTTCGCTGTGCTGTTTGGCGCCAGTTACCTTGGAACGGTGGTGCTCACATCTGCCTTCTGCTTCGCGCTGTATGGCGCCGAAATCAAAGGCAAGGTGTTCGGGATGCTGTTCCTGGTACATCAACTTGGCGCGTTGGTGGCCACGCAGCTGGGCGCACTGGATTTCGACCGGCATCAAAGCTATCAGCTGACCTTGGCCGGCCTGGCCACGGCCACGGCGGTGGCTGCCCTGGCATCGTTGTGGCTGATAGCGGTTCGCCCATCAAGCGAAACCCTGGCTGCTCAACTCGCTGAACCTGAATAGTCCACCAATCAATTGCGCATTGTTCAATGCAAACAAGGAGGCGCAAAACCATGCAATCGACCGTGATTGGCCTGGATGATTTCAACGCAACTGATTTCAATGCAACTGGGGCACTGCATGCTAACCGGGTCAGCGACCTGACCGATGTGTTCTGCGAGCCGTTGGCCATGACGTCCGCCTACACCTTCGCTTCAGCGAAAGAGGCTTGCGAGCGCTTCAGCGGGCAACAGCAGGGCAATGTATACAGCCGCTTCACCAACCCGACCGTTCAAGCGTTTGAAAGCCGTGTGGCAGCGTTGGAAAACGCTGAAAGCGCAGTGGCGTTCGCTTCCGGCATGGGCGCTTTCACCGCGCTTTGTCACGCCTTTCTCCAGCAAGGCGACAACATCGTCTGCAGCCGTGACGTGTTCGGCACTACCGTCAATGCCTTCAGCTACTACATGGCCCGTTTCGGGATCGAGGCCCGGTTCGTCGATTTGACAGACCTGGCGCAGTGGAAGTCGGCAATCGACGGCAGGACCCGTCTGGTGGTGTTGGAGTCGCCCTCCAATCCGCTGCTGAAAATCGGTGATATCCGCGCGGTAAGCTCGCTGGCACATGAAAAAGGGGCGTTGCTGGTGGTGGACAACACCTTGCTGACCCCGGTTTTTCAGCGGCCACACACACTGGGAGCGGATTTGGTCATCCACTCCGCTGGCAAGTACATGGATGGCCAAGGGCGTGCATTGGCGGGCGTCGTGACGGGGTCGCAAAGCCTGATGCAGGTGTTGCGGGGTGTTCTGCGTACCTTGGGCATTTCTTGCAGCCCGTTCAACGCCTGGCTGCTGCTCAAAAGCCTGGAAACCCTCGAAGTCAGGATGATGCGGGCACAGCAGAGCGCCTTCGAGCTGGCCCGCTGGCTTAGCCATCAGGAGCTGGTGACCGCGGTGCATTACACCGGCCTGGAGCACCACCCCCAGCATGCATTGGCATGCCGCCAGCAGGACGGCCATGGCGGACTGTTGGCTTTCGAGATCGTCGGGGGCCAGGCCGCAGCTTGGCAATGGATTGACCAACTGCGTTGCGTGGCGCGCTGTACCAACATTGGCGACACCCGCAGCATTGTCACGCATCCAGCTACAACTACACACGGGCGGCTGGACGCACAGGCGCGGCATCAGGCGGGTATCTCGGATGGTTTGATCAGGTTGTGCGTCGGACTGGAGCGTGTGGACGATATCAAGGCCGACCTGCAACAGGCTTTCCAGGCCGTGTCCTTGCAAACATCCATGGCAGCGCCGATCGGCCATAACCGGAACGCGGTATTCAATGGCTGAACTGCTCGCTTCAGGATTCGGCATTGGCGTGTTCGCCGTGGGCGTGCAGATCCTTGCATTGATCGCGGTGTATGGCACGGCCTGCGCGAAGGAAGTGCGTTTCTATGCCGTGGCTTTCGCGCTGGCGAGTTGCGTGATGGCGGGCATGGCGATGCTCGACCCGTTGGCATTCCCCCAATGGCATGTCGACGGCCTGGCAGTAATGGCGATGTGTGGCTGATGCCGGGCGCCGCCAATTTTCTATATCGGGTGCCGGTTCAACACCCGCTCATGACGTTCAGGGGTAACCAGATGTTCAAAGTAATGACCATCAGCTTGGTGCTGGGCTGTGCCCTTCAGTTCGCAACGGCTCGGGCTGAGGTCGCTGCCACCAATAGCGGCACCGTTGCCACGGTCAGCAAACGGCTCGTCTCTTTCTATAGTCAGCCACTGCCATCCGCCGGCAAGGCGATACCGATTCGGGTTCCGGCGGTGTTGTCGTTGCCGGCCAAGGCCGCGGGCCCGGTACCGGCTGTGATCATCCTGCATGGCTCGGCGGGTATGGATTCGCGTGGTCCCTTGCATGGCGGTGACCTCAATGCCCGCGGCATCGCAACGCTGGAGTTGGACATGTGGGGCGCGCGCAGGCTCACTGGCGGTGCACAAGGGCGGCCGCCACGCGTGCACGATACCCTGCCGGACCTGGCAGGCGCCCTGGCTTACCTGGCCAAGCAGCCTGGCGTCGACGGCCAGCGCGTGGGAGTGCTCGGGTTTTCCTGGGGGGGCGTACAGGCCATGCTCGCCGCCTCTGCGCCCATCAACGACGAGCTGGAGCAAGCCTCAGGTATTCGCCCCATCTCGATGGCAGCGTTTTACCCCGTGTGCTGGGGTTACAACCATGTGCCAGGTTATACCTTCAAGCATCTGGCCCCGGCTCGCTTGCTGGTGCTGGTAGGCGAAAACGACCAGTATGACGATGACCCGCGTGCCTGCCCGGCGCTGATTTCAAACCTGCCCAGCGAAGATCAGGCGCGTGCGCAGGTGCTGGTTTACCCCGGCGCAGAGCACGGTTTCAACGGGCTGGAGGCCGCCCAGGAGTATCAGGACCCGTTCCTGCACCGTGGTCAGGGCGGCGTGGGGCGTTCGGCACCTGACCCGGCGGCGCGCGACGCTTCGCGCCAGGCCGTGGTGAAGTTTTTCACCGAAAGCTTCGCCCCGACTGCGATAAGCGAGCGGTAGCAGTCGAAATCTAGGCGCGCTCGTGGGCGAGAGCGTGGCGAAACTGCAGGGGCGGTTGCGGCATTTCCTGGCGCCATGCCAAGCGAAAGGCATGGCTGCTGCCGTAGCCGCAACGTTCGGCAATCTGTTCCACGTTGAGGTGGCTGCTGCGCAAAAGCTCACGGGCCAGGTCGATGCGTTGGGTGCGCAGGTAGCTCTGCAGCGTTTGACCGGTATTGTCGCGGAACAGTCGCGCCAGGTGCCGGTAGCTGACATTGAACTGGCTGGCCAGTTGTTCGAAGCTGAAGTGGGTGCCCAGGTGTGCATCGATGTAGTCCTGGGCCGCATGCACCAACGGGTGGATGTGATTGCGCGCCAGGTCTGCCGCGCGCAGCTGCACATCTTCGCCAGCGCGGCGCCGGTAGATGACCAGCTCCTGCGCCACCTGGTTGGCCACGACCTTGCCAAATTCCAGGCTGACGATGTGCAGTGCCAGGTCAGCTCCGCTGGACACGCCTGCCGAGGTGAACACGCCATCGTCCTCGACGAACAGGCGGTTCTCCAGCACCTTGGCTGCTGGGTAGCGCATTCGAAGCAAATCGACGTAACGATGGTGCGTGGTGCACTGTCGGCCATCCAGCAAGCCAGCTTCGCCCAGCAGGAACGCACCGGTGCATATGGAGCACAGCTTTATATCCGGCGTTTGCCTGACCACCTTCGCCAGCCACAGGGCGGTGGCGGTCAATATCGCTGTTTCGGCGGGTGTCGCAGAGAGCTTGTTGCCCACCACGAACAGCAAGTCCTGCGGTGCGAGCCGCTCAGGCAACTGGTGCAGGCCACTCAGTGTCACGCCCTGAAAACTGCTGACCTGTTGTCTGGCGGCTATGCAACGTACGTTGACCGGTGCCAGCTGGAGTTCTTCGAGGCTCGCCATGATTTGTAGCGGGCCGCCTAGATCAAGGATGTGGGTGCCCGGGAGCAGCAAGAACCAGATGGTACGCATTACAGTATTCCTTACATCGCCAAGCGCCTGACCTTGAACGGCACGTTACCAACATGGCGCAAAAAGGCAATTTGCATGGATACCATGGCGGTCAGGCGCCTTCGCCTCCGGGCAGCCTTCCGAGCAGCGGTGGGGTAGGCCCTGGGGCGGCAGGTTCGTCATCGAAGCCCGCAGGCACTTTGCCCCGCAGGTGCCAGGCAAAGGCGATGATTTCGGCAATGGTCAGGTACAGCGCCTCCGGTATCTGGTCCCCCAGCTCCAGGCGCGCCAGCAGGCGCACCAGCTCGGCATTTTCGTAGATCGGCACCTCGTGCTCGCGGGCCAATGCCAGGATGACCTCGGCCAGCGCATCGTCGCCCTTGGCGGTGAGGGTAGGGGCTTGCTGCCCGTCGTAGAACAGGGCAATCGCCTGCCGTGCAGGTTGGTGCGTCATGCGTTCTCATCCACCCAGCGTTGTTCAACCCGCGTACGCGGGCCTTGTGGCGGGATACCAGGATGGCATTCCAGATCACCCACATCCAGGCCCCGCGCCAACAGGCGTTCGCGCAAGCTGCCGAGCTGGCTGTCGATCAGCCGGGCTGTCGCCTCGCGTTCCGCCCAAAGCTGGCCACCCAGGCGGCCTTGGCTCAGTTGTGCCTGGACCTGCACCGGGCCAAGGGGCGAGAGGTCGAAAGCCAGCTCGATACGCCACAGGGCTTGCAGCGGGTCGGCTGATTCCTGCTGGCGGTCGGCTTGCTGTTGTGGCGTTTCCTCGCGTTGCAGCTTGACCTGCAACGGGATGAACTCCTGGCCGTGACGGATCGGCACTTCGGTTTGCCAGGTGGTCTGCAGGTTGCCGTTTTCCAGGGTACCGGTTTGTTGCAGGCTGCTCATGGCGTGGCTTTGCAGGCGCGACACGGCAGCGGCGGCCAGGCGCAGCAGTTGTTGCAGGTCGCCTTCGTCTTCCATGGCCTTGAGCAGGCGCGACGGCAGCGGGAATGCGCCCGGCTGCGGCTTGGGGCTGACCCGTTCGAGCATGCCCAGCGCGCTGCGGGCCAGGGCCGGCATGGTTACGGCCAGGCTGGCGGGCGCCAGGTTGGGCGCCCCGGGTATGCTGGCCGGCGCGACGGTGATCAGCCGCAGCAAGTGCGCCTTGAGGTCGGTGGCGACGCTGGCCGGGAGACCGCCCAGCAGTTTGGCTTCGAGAAAGGTACCGCTGTTGTTCAGGGCTTGGGCCACTGCCTTGGCATCACCCAGTTGCCGGGCTTCTGGCAGGCCCGCCAGCAGGCGTTCGGCGCTGGCTCGCAGTTCGCCATCGGCGCCCGGGTCGTGGGCCACCTGTTGCAAGGCATTGAGCAGGCCGGGCAGCGAAGCCTGGCGGTTTTGCTGGGTCAGCAGCTGTTGGGCAATGCTGAGCTGGTCCTGGCGGCCGCTGAGCGGTACGAAACGCAGCGACTGGTCGCCCTGCACCAGCGCGCTGAGCAGGCTACCGACGGCCAGCGGTCGCGGGCTTTCCACGCTCAGGGTTGCGCCGGCCTGGGCACTGTTCAGCAGGCTGACCAGCGCCCGGTAGACGGCGGGCTGGCCGGGCGCCTGGGCCAGCGCCTGGTTGGTCAGGACCTTGCCCTGCAGCAGGGTGCCGACCGGCACCTTGCTGGTGTCCAGCTGAGTGAGGGTGGCGACCTGGCTGGCGCTGGCCTGCTGCAGCATGATCGCCAGGCGGTTGCTTTCGGTCTGGCTGACCGTAACCTGGCTACCCTGGGGCAGGGGCTGGCTGGCGCTGGCTTGCAGCTGGGTCTGGGTGCCGTTGGCCTGCATCAGCCGCAGCACCAGCTGAAAGTCCTGGCCCACCTGGCGCAACGACATGACCTCGGCCTGCGCGGTCTCGCCGGGGGCCATCAAGCCGGGCTGCGGTTGCGTCAGGCGCAGCAGTTCGCCGGTCATGCCCGCCTTGATGGCCTGGGGGCTGATCGCGGTTTGTGCGCCGAGACTGTTGATTTCACTCATGTAGGGTCTACAACCTTTCGAGCTCGCCTGGTTCGCAGCGTGGCGCTGCGTGTCGTCATGCAGTCCGCCCGTTGTTGCCAGTATAACGGCAGCGCTGACAGCGACTTGAGGCGGGAGCCCGGAAAGCGTGCCGGCCTGGAGCTATGAGCCCCAGGCCGGCACACGTCCAGCGTTGTCTCAGTGATTCAGGTTCCTCCAGGCGAACCCGTTGTTCACTCGCACAACTCGGTTCACGCGGAACAGTGACTGGAGGCTGGCTTGCAGCTCTTCATCAGACACTGGCCTCAGGTCCGCGCCCAGCAGCGTAGGTGTCTCCAGCAGCGGGCAGCTGAGCAGCTTGTATATCTGTTTCATTTGCCGATAAGCAGGCAAGGCCCGGTCAACGACGTGATTGAACATTTCAATACCGGTCAAGTTACTCAGCGCCTTGGCATAGGTGGCGTACTTGGCGCCCCGGGCTCCTTGGGCCGGCCAGTTCTGTTTCTGGCTGAAGAATCCTGGGCGGGTGTCCAGCCGACGTTCCATTTCGTCTATGACCCTGCGCAAGGACGGGTTGCGGGGATGGCTGCCAATTACGCTGGTATTGTATTGCTGATGCGCGCCTCTGAATGGGTTGGAGCTCGGCTGCTCGAGCAATAGGCCCTCGGGCGATGCCTCCAACGGCACATTGCCGATCCAGTCGCTGGGTGCGTGGGCATTGACGATACCTGCCGCCGCAGGATGATCAGACGGTGCCAGCAGGTCATTGTTGATATCCATGTACAAGCCGCCTTCGTGATAGAGCGCATGGTATTTCAATATGTCATTGGCTGCGGTTATGTGTGAGGACCCGCGCTCCGGTCCCTCCATGGCGGCATCGTAATAGCGCTTGGAGTACCCCATTTCGCGGTAGAAACCTTGGTGTTCGAGGGGCAATACCTGCAGGTCGGGAGCGACGCGGGCCAAGGCGCGGCTATTCATGACGAAGGCGTCATAGTTTGCGTTGGACAGGTAAAGAACATGAGCAAAGCCGCTCTCGTTGAGCAGCCTGGAATTGCGGCTGACATGCGCGAGCGACGCCGGCGAGATGGGATCACCGCTGGGCCATAGATGGATCACTCTCTTGGGGATAGGCAGCTGATTTACGTGGGTGACCCTCGGCACTTCGACGGGGAGCGGGAGTTCTATACCGAGACTGCGCAGCGTGCTTTCGCGCATGGCGTTGCTAACGTTGCGAGGGCCGTTGAATGCCGGTTGGTATGTGCGCAACCTAGCGTTCTCGGCGATGAAGCGGGTGGGTGCAGCTTCACCCACATCGCTTGACCTGACAAACGCGTCGGCATTCAGGTCGTAGACAAAGTCCGTTTCCGGATTATGCACATCTATCAGCGTGTCCATGCCCGCATGGGTGGTTTGCCGGCGGATTACTGTTTCGCCTGCATGAGGGGGGAGCGGTTCGACCGGCACCGGCTGCTCGAAGTACGCCTGAAAGTTTCTACCACCCCAGCGGGGTCTTGGTGGCCGGGTTGGGCTGAGCGGGTAGCCGATCTGGCCATTTATCCTGCGAGGGGCAACAAAACCGTCGTATTGTGCCCGGAACAGTTGTTGGCTGCCGGCTCTCAGCTCTCCGAGCAGCGGCGCGGCACACAGTGCACCGAATGCAATGTTGGTGACGCCATCCAGTTTCTCTTGCAGGTTCCTGCCATTGATCACTTCATCAAGCCCAACGCCGAACTGCGCGATGCCACCAACAGCAACCAGCCATCCCAGCCCGGGCACCAGAAGCGACAGGGGCGCGAGCAGAGTCAGCGTAAGGTTGAGATAACCTCGCCATTTGGCCTTGATGAGGTCGCTATTGCTGGTGATCAAAAACTGTGCATCTTCGTAGCTGCGCTGTTTGTGCCGCAAGGCGATATGGTCGAACAGGCTGCCCGCTATCACCGGGCTGTAGGTCTCGACCTTGTAGTTGATGTACTGGGGGGACCAGCCGCGCGCTGGCACGATCAGATTGTCAATGTACAGGTAGCGCGTGCCCTGGTAATTGCCCAACCCTTCGAGCGTGGCTTGCAACCCTGAGTAGCTAAGCCCGCTTTGCAGGTCTTCGAGACGGAAATGCGCCATCAACGCCTTGCACTTTTCGGCATCCTTGCACTGCTCTACCAACCAGATTTTCATTGCGCCCTGGTTGGCAAACTCATGCACTGGCGAAGAGTTGCCAGGTATATAGAGCAGGGTCAGGCCTGAGGCCCGATCAGTGAGGCAAGGAATATCCGTAGCGACATAGCCATAGAAGTTGAGCATGCGTGCCTCAACCTGGCCGTCATGCGCGGTTTGCGAGTCATCGTCGTTGGCGATACCGGCCGAGCGCCAGGCCAGCTCGCACCCCGCTTGGCTCAGGCTACCTTCCTCGACCTGCTTGTTGCAGGCGGCGATGAAGTTTACGCGTGCCAGCATGGCGAAATCGTCAAATTGGTGCAGCCAATAGTCGTTCAATTGGGTGATGAACTCGTCATGAAAGCTCAAATTCCAGATGAATTGTTGAAACGCTTGCGTGTCGGTGATGATCTGCGTCTGGCGGTTGTATTGCATGGGCTCGGTCTTCCGGAAGAGCCCTTGATACACCAAATGGTCTTCGATCTCGCCAAAGAGGCCGCCTGGGGGGAGTCGATCGACGATATGCACGTGACCATCGGAAAAGGCCTGAGACCAGCTTTCCTGCGTAAGGCTCCATTCCTTGAAAAGGCCTATGAGGTCAAGGGCGACTAGGGCCGTGGGGCGGAGAAGGGGGGCAAGTGAAATGTTCTCCACGCTATTGGATTGATCTTGCCATTTGGACAACAGGGCCTGACTGAGCGGAATTTGCTCAACCACTTGGGCTAGCCAGCCCCCCTCGGGGTTGGGCTTGTAGTGCAAGGTAACTGCCAATGTGGTGTCGGGATCGAGATCGGTTTCCTGAGTCTTGTACCACTGCCTTATTTTTTCGGCGGCGACTCGATCTGGACGAGGAATCAGGGTGAGGTATTTGCGCGTGTGTTGGGCCGCTGATGGGTGCAAATGAGTTGTCATGTCTTGGACCTGCCATGTGAAGGAGTTGGCATGGTCGAGCCCGGGGCGACAGATCTGGAGGTATGTATTTATTGGCCGGGAGACAGTACACCGGGCATGCTCGCCGCGAGGGATTGTGCGGCGAGACTATTGATTTCAGTCATGATTGTATACAACCTGTCGAACCCGCCCTCTTGGCAGCGCGGCGGCGCGTGTAATAATGCCGGCCGTCCGTCGTTGCCAGTATAACGGCAGCGAGGGGGCGACTTGAGATACAGGGCTAGAGGTTGGCGTCGCCTGCTTCGCGGGTGAACCCGCTCCTACAAGGGTTTGCGCAGCTTTCAAACCCTGCGTTGAACCTGTGGGAGCGGGTTTACCCGCGAAGCAGGCGACGCCGACCTCTAGCCCTACAAAGATAAGGCGAAACCGTGACCCTTCACCTCCAAGCCGCGGGCCTGGCCTGCGAGCGCGACTGGCGCCTGCTGTTCGAGCACCTCGCTTTCGAGCTGCGGCCCGGCGACATGCTGCAGATCAGCGGCCCCAACGGCAGCGGCAAGACCAGCCTGCTGCGCTTGCTGGCCGGCCTGATGCAGCCGACGGCCGGGCAGATCCTGCTGGGCGGCAAGCCACTGGCCGAACAGCGCCACGCCCTGGCCAGCATCCTGTTGTGGATCGGCCATGCAGCGGGCATCAAGGACCTGCTCACCGCCGAGGAGAACCTCACCTGGCTGTGCGCCCTGCACCAGCCGGCCAGCCGCGAGGCGATCTGGGCGGCACTGGCGGCCGTCGGCCTGCGTGGTTTCGAAGACGTGCCCTGCCACACCCTGTCTGCCGGCCAGCAGCGCCGCGTGGCCCTGGCCCGGCTGTACCTGGCCAGCCCGCCGCTGTGGATCCTCGACGAACCCTTCACCGCCCTCGACAAGCAGGGCGTGGCGCAGCTCGAGGCGCACCTGGCGGCCCACTGCGAGCAGGGCGGCACGGTAGTGCTGACCACCCACCACACGCTGGAACGCAAGCCCTCCGGTTACCGTGAACTGAACCTGGGGCAATGGGCGGCATGAGCGTATTCATCCTGTTGTTGCGCCGCGAAGCGCGCCTGCTGTTCCGCCGCCCGGCCGAGCTGGCCAACCCGTTGGTGTTCTTCGCCATAGTGGTTGCACTGTTCCCGCTGGCAGTCGGCCCGGAAAGCCAATTGTTGCAAACCTTGTCGCCAGGCCTGGTCTGGGTGGCGGCACTGCTGGCGGTGCTGTTGTCGCTGGACGGCCTGTTCCGCAGCGATTTCGAGGACGGCTCGCTGGAACAGTGGGTGCTGTCGCCGCACCCGTTGGCGCTGCTGGTGCTGGCCAAGGTGCTGGCGCACTGGATCTTTTCCGGGCTGGCGCTGGTATTGTTGGCGCCGCTGCTGGCACTGATGCTGGGGCTGCCGAGCCATTGCCTGCCGGTGCTGCTCGGTTCCCTGCTGCTGGGCACGCCGGTGCTGAGCCTGCTGGGGGCGGTGGGCGCGGCGCTGACAGTCGGTCTGAAACGCGGCGGTTTGCTGCTGGCATTGCTGATTCTGCCGTTGTATATCCCTGTATTGATCCTGGGCAGTGGTGCGTTGCAAGCGGCGTTGCAGAATATGCCGGCAACCGGCCACCTGCTCTGGCTCGCCAGCCTGACGGCCCTGGCCGTGACCCTGGCACCCTTTGCGATAGCGGCCGGCCTGAAGATCAGCGTCGGCGAATAACGAGTCCCGGGCTTTCAAGCCCGGCCAATACCCTGGATGTACCCTGATGAAAATAAGCTGGACGTGGTTCCACAAGCTGGGCTCCCCCAAATGGTTCTATGCCATCAGCGGCCGCATGCTGCCGTGGCTTGCCGGCGCTGCCGTGCTCCTGCTGCTGGTCGGCATCACCTGGGGCCTGGCCTTCGCCCCCCAGGACTACCAGCAAGGCAACAGCTTCCGCATCATCTACATCCACGTGCCGGCGGCGATGCTGGCGCAGTCCTGCTACGTGCTGCTGGCAGTGGCCGGGGTGGTGGGGCTGGTATGGAAGATGAAACTGGCCGACGTCGCCTTGCAATGCGCCGCCCCCATCGGCGCCTGGATGACCGCGGTGGCGCTGGTCACCGGGGCCATCTGGGGCAAGCCCACCTGGGGAAGCTGGTGGGTCTGGGATGCCCGACTGACGTCCATGCTCATCCTGTTGTTCCTGTACTTCGGCATTATTGCGCTGGGCCAGGCAATCAGTAATCGTGACAGTGCAGCCAAGGCCTGTGCGGTACTGGCGATCGTCGGCGTGGTGAACATCCCGATCATCAAGTACTCGGTGGAGTGGTGGAACACCCTGCACCAGGGCGCCACTTTCACCCTCACCGAAAAGCCGGCGATGCCCGCAGAAATGTGGTTGCCGCTGCTGTGCACGGCGCTGGGCTTCTACTGCTTCTTTGGCGCGGTGCTGTTGCTGCGCATGCGCCTTGAAGTGCTCAAGCGCGAAGCGCGCGCCAGTTGGGTCAAGGACGAAGTATTGAACAGCCTGGGGCGGAGGGCCGCACAATGAGTTTCGCCACTTTCGGTGACTTTCTCGCCATGGGCCACCATGGCCTGTACGTGTGGACGGCCTATGGCATCTGCCTGGCAGTGCTGGCGCTGAATGTCGCCGCGCCCGTGCTGGCCCGCCGTCGCTACCTGCAAGATGAGGCGCGCCGTTTGCGCCGGGAGAACAACCAGTGAATCCGCAGCGCAAGAAACGCCTGTTGCTCATCGTCGGCCTGCTGGTCGGCGTCGGGGTTGCCGTCGGCTTTGCCTTGAGCGCATTGCAGCAGAACATCAACCTGTTCTACACCCCGACCCAGATCGCCAACGGCGAAGCGCCGCTGGACACCCGCATCCGCGCCGGCGGCATGGTCGAGAAAGGTTCGGTGCAGCGTTCGTCCGATTCGCTGGACGTGCGCTTCGTGGTCACCGACTTCAACAAGTCGGTGCCGATCACCTACCGTGGCATCCTCCCCGACCTGTTCCGCGAAGGGCAGGGCATCGTCGCCCTCGGCAAGCTCAACGCCGATGGCGTGGTGGTGGCCGATGAAGTACTGGCCAAGCACGACGAGAAGTACATGCCGCCCGAGGTTACCAAGGCCCTGAAGGAAAGCGGCCAGGCCGCCAGCGGCGGGGAGGCCAGGCCATGAACGCGGCGCTGGTGATCCCCGAACTCGGCCAGCTGGCGATGATCCTGGCCATCTGCTTTGCTGCCGTGCAGGCCAGCGTGCCGCTGCTCGGCGCCTGGCGTGGCGACAGCCTGTGGATGAGCCTGGCGCGGCCGGCGGCCTGGGGGCAGTTCGCCTTCCTGGCCTTTGCCTTCGCCTGCCTGACCCATGCCTTCATGACCGACAACTTCTCGGTCGCCTATGTGGCCAGCAACTCCAACAGCGCCTTGCCCTGGTACTACAAGTTCAGTGCCGTGTGGGGGGCGCACGAAGGTTCGCTGTTGCTGTGGGCGCTGATCCTCGGCGGCTGGACCTTCGCCGTATCGGTGTTCTCGCGGCAGTTGCCGCAGGTGATGCTGGCCCGCGTGCTGGCGGTAATGGGCATGATCAGCGTGGGCTTCCTGAGCTTCCTGATCATCACCTCCAACCCGTTCCAGCGCCTGCTGCCGCAGGTGCCGACCGATGGCCGCGACCTCAACCCGCTGTTGCAGGACTTTGGCCTGATCGTCCACCCGCCGATGCTGTACATGGGCTACGTCGGGTTCTCGGTGGCCTTCGCCTTCGCCATCGCCGCCTTGCTCGGTGGCCGCCTGGACGCCGCCTGGGCGCGCTGGTCGCGGCCCTGGACCATCGTTGCCTGGGCCTTCCTCGGTGTCGGCATTACCCTGGGTTCGTGGTGGGCCTACTATGAACTGGGCTGGGGTGGCTGGTGGTTCTGGGACCCTGTGGAAAACGCCTCGTTCATGCCTTGGCTGGTGGGTACGGCGCTGATCCACTCGCTGGCGGTGACCGAGAAGCGCGGGGTATTCAAGAGCTGGACCGTGCTGCTGGCGATTGCCGCGTTCTCGCTGAGCCTGCTGGGTACCTTCCTGGTGCGCTCCGGTGTCCTGACCTCGGTGCATGCGTTTGCCGCCGACCCGTCGCGGGGCATTTTCATCCTGATCTTCCTGCTGTTCGTGGTCGGTGGTTCGCTCACTCTGTTCGCCTTGCGCGCACCGGTGGTCAAGAGCCAGGTCGGCTTTGCCCTGTGGTCGCGCGAGACGCTGCTGCTGGCCAACAACCTGGTGCTGGTAGTGGCGGCCTCGATGATTCTGCTCGGCACCCTCTACCCGCTGGTGCTCGATGCGTTGACCGGTGCCAAGCTGTCGGTCGGCCCACCGTATTTCGACGCCTTGTTCCTGCCGCTGATGGCACTGCTGATGGTGGTGCTGGGCGTGGGCGTGGTGGTGCGCTGGAAAGACACCCCCGGCAAATGGCTGGCCAGCATGATGACCCCGGTGCTGCTCGGCAGCGCCATCCTCGCGCCGGTGGCAGGCTTTATCGTCGACGACTTCGACTGGCCGACCCTGACCGCCTTCGCCCTGGCCGCCTGGGTGGTGCTTGGCGGGCTGCGCGACATTCTCGACAAGACCCGTCACAAAGGCCTGCTCAAGGGCCTGCCTGGCCTGGGTCGCAGCTACTGGGGCATGCAGCTGGCGCACCTGGGCCTGGCGGTGTGCGCGCTGGGCGTGGTGCTGTCGAGCAACAACAGCGCCGAACGCGACCTGCGCATGGCACCGGGCGAGAGCGTGGAGCTGGGCGGTTACCACTTCCTGTTCCAGGGGGCCCGGCACTTCGAAGGGCCGAACTTCATCTCCGACAAGGGCACCGTGGTGGTCAGCCGCGATGGCCGTGAAGTGACCACCCTGCACCCGGAGAAGCGCCTGTACACCGTGCAGCAGTCGATGATGACCGAAGCCGGCATCGACGCCGGCTTTACCCGCGACCTGTACGTCGCCCTCGGCGAGCCGCTGGAGAACGGCGCCTGGGCAGTACGTGTGCATATCAAGCCTTACGTCCGCTGGATCTGGCTGGGCGGTCTGCTGACCGGCCTGGGCGGGTTGCTGGCGGCCCTCGACCGGCGCTATCGCGTCAAGGTCAAGACCCGGGTGCGTGATGCCCTGGGCGTGTCTGGAGCAGCTGCATGAAGCGTTGGATCATGGTAGTCCCCCTAGCGGTATTCCTGCTGGTGGCGGTGTTCCTCTACAAAGGGCTGTTCCTCAAGCCCGACGAGCTGCCCTCGGCAATGATCGGCAAGCCGTTCCCGGCGTTTTCCCTGGCCTCGACCCAGGGCGACCGTACCCTGACCGAGGGCGACTTGCGTGGCCGCCCGGCACTGGTCAACGTGTGGGCCACCTGGTGCCCGTCGTGCAAGGTAGAGCACCCGTACCTGAACCAGCTGGCCCAGCAGGGCGTGGTGATCCACGGCGTCAACTACAAGGACGACAATGCGGCGGCCCTGAAGTGGCTGGCCGAGTTCCACAACCCGTACCAGCTGGACATTCGTGACGAGCAGGGCAGCCTGGGCCTGGACCTGGGCGTGTATGGCGCGCCGGAAACCTTCCTGATCGATGCCAAGGGCATCATCCGCTACAAGCACGTGGGCGTGGTCGATGCCACGGTCTGGCGTGAGCAGCTGGCGCCGCTGTACCAGGGCCTGGTCGACGAGGCCAGGCCATGAAGCGGGGGCTGGCAGCTGCCGTGCTGGGGCTCTTCATGGGATTGAGCCTGGCAGGCGTGGCCAAGGCGGCCATCGACACCTACCAGTTCCGCGACGATGCCGAGCGTGAGCGCTACCAGCAGCTGACCAAAGAGCTGCGCTGCCCCAAGTGCCAGAACCAGGACATCGCCGACTCCAACGCGCCGATTGCCGCCGACCTGCGTCGGGAAATCTTCCGCATGCTCGGCGAGGGCAAGAGCAACCAGCAGATCGTCGACTTCATGGTCGACCGCTATGGCGACTTCGTGCGCTACAAGCCGGCGCTCAGCGGGCGTACCTGGCTGCTGTGGTTCGGCCCGGGGATTTTGCTGGCCGGTGGTTTCGTGGTGCTGGCGCTGATCGTGCGCCGGCGCCGCAGTGCGGCCGTGCAGGGCGCCAATGAGTTGTCCGCCGAAGAACGCGAGCGTCTCGCCAAATTGCTGGAAAAAGAACAGACCCATGATTGAATTCTGGCTTAGCGCGGGCCTGCTGCTGCTCGCTGCCCTCAGCTTCCTGCTGATCCCGATCCTGCGTGGCCGTGGCCGCCAGCAGGAAGAAGACCGCACCGCCCTGAACGTGGCACTGTACCAGGAGCGCGTCGCCGAACTGGTTGCCCAGCAGGCCGCTGGCGTGCTCGACGAGCCGCAGATGGCCAAGGGCCGTGACGAGGCCGCCCGTGAGCTGCTGGCGGATACCGAAGGTGCCGAGGCCCCGCGCCAGGGGCACCTGGGCAAGGCCCTGCCGTTGCTGGCGGCGCTGCTGGTGCCGCTGCTGGCATTGGGGCTGTACCTGCATTTCGGCGCGGCCGACAAGGTTGAGCTGACCCAGGAGTTTGCCGAAGCGCCCAAATCGATGGAAGAAATGACTGCCCGCCTGGAGCGGGTGGTGCAGGCCCAGCCGGATTCGGCCGAGGCCGTGTACTTCCTGGGCCGAGCCTACATGGCCGAGCAGCGCCCCGCCGATGCCGCGCGTACCTTCGAGCGCGCCGTGGCCCTGGCCGGTCGCCAGCCCGAATTGCTCGGGCAATGGGCACAGGCGCTGTACTTCGCCGCCGACAAGAAATGGAGCCCGCAGCTGCAGGCGCTGACTGACGAGGCGCTGAAAGCCGACCCCAACGAAGTGACCAGCCTGGGGCTGCGTGGTATCGCTGCCTTCGAGGGCGAGCGTTACCAGGAAGCCATCGATTACTGGAAGCGCCTGCTGGCGCAGCTGCCGGAAGGTGATACCTCGCGTGCGGCGCTGCAGGGCGGCATCGACCGCGCCGCCGAGCGCCTGGGTGGTTCGCCGGGGCAGTCTGCGGCGCCCGTGGCGGCTCGCTTGAAGGTGCGCGTGGAACTGGCGGCGGCGTTGAAGGACAAGGTCAAGGCGGACGACACGGTATTCATCTTCGCCCGCGCCAGCAATGGCCCACCCATGCCGCTGGCGGCCAAGCGGGTGACCGTGGCGCAGTTGCCGATCGAGGTGGAATTGTCCGATGCTGACGCCATGATGCCGCAGATGAAACTGTCGGACTTTGCCGAAGTCCAACTCGTTGCACGTGTATCACGCGCTGGCCAGCCAACCCATGGCGAGTGGATTGGCCAGGGCACGCCATTGCCCAGCGCCACCCAGGCCATCCAGCACCTGACCATCGACAGCCCCGACCCGTAAGAGAGCAATGCCATGCACAGCATCGTCCGCCTGACCCTGATCACCCTGGCCCTGGGTTTGTCTGCGTGTACGGTGCATGAGCCGTACGAGCAGCCCGAACCACCGATCGAGCGCCTGCCGCCGCCGGGGCCGGCGGTCAAGCCCTTGCCGGACAGGCAGCCGGCCCCCGCGCCGAGCAAGCCTGCGGCCACGCCCAAGCCGATGCCTCGCACCTCGGCCAGCTTCGCGCCGCCGCCTGGCGGGGCAAGCCATTGGGACCCTAAGCTGGGTGTGTATGTGCTGGAGAAGAAGCCCAATACCTTCTACCGCCAGCGGACCTACTACCGCTTCAACAACGGCTGGAGCTGGTCGCTGAGCCCGGATGGACCGTGGCAGGAGACTGACAGCAGCGGTGTGCCGGGTGGTCTGGGGCGTGCGTTCGCCCAATAATTGCAACGTTGCCGTTGCCGTTGCTTTTAAGCGCGCGGTAGTCCAGGCGCCGCCGATTGCGACTTCAGGAGGCCGAGCGAAGGGACTGCGGAGGGAGGTGACGGGCATGGATGCCCGTCAAGCGCTGAGGCCCCATGGATGGGGCCTGCAGCGCGTACTCCCGGGAGCAGGCCCGTAGCGAGGGGACCCCGGAGCGCAGCGTAGGGGCCGGATGATAGGAGCCAGCGTTTTTTGGTTACTTTTTGTCGCGTTTGACAAAAAGTGACCCGCCGTAAGGGCGGAAAGGTGAATAAGCGCCACCTTCGAAAATGAATGTTGACCTTGTTGTTGATGCCCACGCTTGAAAGCGAAGAGCGAAGAGCGAAGAGCGAAGAGCGAAGAGCGAAGAGCGAAGAGCGGAAAAGTACTGGTCTTGATATCGCGCATAGTCCATTTACGATGGCGACGCTTACTCACCTTTTCGCCCTTACGGCGAGTCACTTTTTGCCAAACGCGGCAAAAAGTAACCAAAAAACGCTGCGCTCCCATCATCCGGCCCCTGCGCTGCGCTCCGGGGTTCCCTCGCGCCGGTCTTGCTCCCGGGAGTACGCGCTGCAGGCCCCATCCATGGGGCCTCAGCGCTTGACGGGCATCCATGCCCGTCACCTCCCTCCGCAAGACCTCTGCTCGGCCTCCTGAAGTCGCGAAGATCAAGATCAAGATCAAGAGCAGAACAGTGCAGAACAGTGCAGTGCAGAGCAGAACAGAACAGTGCAGTTTCACTTCTTTATTTCGGTTGACTGTACTGGCCGGTGACTCCGCATAATGTCGCCTCGAACTGACCCGGAGGTGGCATGCACAAGACAGTCCTGGTGCTGGTGGAAACCGTCGATGATTACCTGCCCATGCTGGAGCAGGCCGGCTACCGTTTGATCCGCGCCCCTTCGCCGCAACTGCGGGCCCAGGCCATCCAGCGCCATGGCCATGAAATCGATGCCGTGCTCACCCGCGGCCCGCTGGGCCTGACTGCCAGCGAAATCCACACGCTGTCCAAACTGCAGATCATCTGCGTGATCGGTGCCGGCTACGAGCAGGTCGACCTGGCCGCCGCCGCTGCGCGCGGCATCACGGTTACCAACGGCGCCGGGGCCAATGCCGAGGCAGTCGCCGACCACACCCTCGCCCTGCTGCTGGCGCTGTTGCGCGACATTCCCCGCGCCGATGCCAGTATCCGCCGGGGCGAATGGAACCGGGTGATCAGCCCCTCGGTGAGTGGCAAGCGCCTGGGCATTCTCGGCCTTGGTGCGGTGGGCCTGGCCATCGCCAGGCGCGCCCATCTGGGCTTCGCCATGCCCGTCAGCTACCACAGCCGCACGCCGCGCCAGGATGTGCCGTACACCTGGTACGACAGCCCGCAGCACCTGGCCGATGCCGTCGACATCCTGGTTGTGGCCACCCCCGGCGGTGCCAATACTCGCCATCTGGTCGATGCGCAGGTGCTCGAGGCCCTGGGGGCCGAGAGCTACCTGGTGAACATCGCCCGTGCCAGCGTGGTCGACACCCAGGCCCTGGTGGCCGCGCTGCAGCATGGCCAACTGGCTGGTGCGGCACTGGATGTGTTCGACGACGAGCCGGCTGTACCCGATGCCCTCAAGGCCCTTGGCAACACCGTGCTCACCCCCCACGTGGCCGGCCAGTCGCCGGAGGCGGCGCGCGACACGGTGACCCTGGTGCTGCGCAACCTGCAGGCGTTCTTTGCCGGCGAAGCCGTGTTGACCCCGGTACGCCAGTAACCATTTTCATACATCTGCCTGGCAGCGATCGGGCAACAAGGAGTGTGTGCATGCAACTTGAAATCTTCCAGGTCGATGCGTTTTCCGCCGAACCGTTCGGGGGCAACCCGGCGGCAGTGATCCCGCTGCAAAGCTGGCTGCCGGACGACGTGCTGCAGCGCATTGCCGAAGAGAACAACCTGTCGGAAACCGCCTACTTCGTGCGCAACGGCGAAACCTTCGACCTGCGCTGGTTCACCCCGACCGTGGAAGTCGACCTGTGCGGCCATGCCACCCTGGCCTCGGCCTATGTGCTGTTCGAACAGCTGGGCGAGCAGGTGCAGGTGCTGCGTTTCAACACCCGCAGTGGCGAGCTGCGGGTCAGCCGTAACGCCGACGGGCTGCTGGCCATGGACTTCCCGGCCAAGCAGCCGGTCGCCGTGGACATGCTGCCGGGCCTGTTGCAGGCGCTGGGCCTTGGCCAGGCACAGGCGCTGTACCGCAGTGACGACTATGTGGTGGTGATCGATGACGCCCTGTTGCTCGACACCCTGAAGCCGGATTTCGTTGCCCTGTCGGCTTTCGATGTGCGCGGTATCGCCGTTACCGCAGCAGGCCGTGGCTTTGATTTCGTCACCCGCTGGTTCGGCCCACGGGTCGGCGTGAACGAAGACCCGGTGACTGGCTCGGCGCACACCTCGCTGGCGCCGATATGGGCAGAGCGGCTGGGTAGGAGCGTGCTGTGCTGCGAGCAGGGTGGGGGGCGCAAAGGGCAGCTGCAGTGCGAAGTGCCGGGTAATGGCCGGGTGATCATCAGCGGGCGGGCGGCGTTGTACCTGCGCGGTACGGTGTACATCTGACCTCGGGCAACTGTCTTGTGCTGCCTGTGCCGGCGATGAGGCCGGTATAGGCATCTATACTTGCTGGCCCATCTTCCGCTGAAGGAGCCAGCCATGACCCTGGAAAAACACGGCACCTGCCTGTGCGGCGCCACCCGGCTCAAGGTCACCGTCGACAATACCGATATCAGCGCCTGCCACTGCAGCATGTGCCGCAAATGGACCGGCGGCCCATTGCTGGTGGTGCATTGTAGCCAGCCACCGGTGATCGAAGGGCGCGCACCCAGCGTCTATGAGTCTTCCGATTGGGCCCAGCGCGGCTTCTGCGGCCAGTGCGGCACGCACCTGTACTACCGGCTCAAGGCCAATGACTTCCACGCCGTGCCGGTCGGCCTGCTCGACGGCGACCAGGAATGGCATTTCGACTTGCAGATCTTCGTCGAACAGAAACCCGCCTGGTATTGCTTCGCCAACCAGACCAAGGAACTGACTGGCCAGGAAGCCTTCGAGCAGCTCGGCTGATTCAGGCGGCGTGCTGTGATCGATGCGCCAGCACGAAACGCCACGCGAACTTGCCAAACCGGTGCATTCCTGAGAAAAGGGCGGCTTTGTTTCCAGCGTTGGAGTATGCCCCGTGAGCCAAGAACTGCAGATCATCGACCTTGTGGAGGGGGATGGCAAAGCCGCCGTCAAAGGCGCCCTGATCACCACCCAGTACACCGGCTGGCTGGCCGACGGCAGCGAGTTCGACTCGTCCTGGTCGCGCGGCAAGCCGTTCCAGTGCGTGATCGGCACTGGTCGGGTAATCAAGGGGTGGGATCAAGGCCTGATGGGTATGCGCGTTGGCGGCAAGCGCAAGTTGCTGGTACCGGCGCACCTGGGCTATGGCGAACGCAGCGTGGGGGCGATTCCGCCGAATTCGGATTTGACCTTCGAGATCGAATTGCTGGAAGTGCTGACACGGGAGGATTGAGGAAAAGGACTACACGCGCTGTCGGCCAGTGTCTGATTGAGGTGCCGCCCGGGTATGGCTAACCTTGCAGACTCACTGAGTGAAGAGGGTAGCCTATCCATGAAATCGCATTTTTCCTCACGGGTGGTACGCAAAGCGAACGCGCTGTTGGTGGCATCAGGCGCGCGAATGGAAATCTCGTTACCACGCGAACTGGCGAGTGTGGTTACCAACTCCCGAAAGACCCGTTCGGAACTGAAGGCAGCATTCGAGGCTGCGTATTCCCGCCTGCGCAAAGGGTAAGAGCCATATGGCCGATGGCTGTTACAACCACATATACTCGGTGCTTGTGGAGAATGAGCAAGATACACTCGGTATCATTGCCTATTCGTTGTACAAGAGGCAGAAAATCGAGTTTATCCAGGCTTTCAAGATAAAGCATGACCGGGAGCCGAAGGATGAAGACTTGGCCCCTTTCCATGATGTCAGCAACAGCCCCTCGCAGATCGAGAGCTACCGCAATCAGGCCAGCCAGCTTGCTCAGGGCTTTCTTGATGCCTCGATCGCGGCGCAAGCAGTGGAGCTTGAACAGTACTATTTCGATAAAGCAAGCAGCGAAGTCAGGCAGGCCAAGCCAGGATTTTGGTTGGGTTTGGCACAAAGTCTCGTGGGCTCGATTCTCTTCGTGTTTTTGCTGGGCTTTCTGGTGTTCTTCACCTGGAGTCTGAATCAAGGCCCAAAGCAGGTTATCGAGCAGGTATTTGATGTAACCATTCTCGACTCTGTCTCTATGGAACAAGCAGCCGGGCCACCGTAACGGTAATCAGCGAGAGCAACGAGTAACGAACGGACACATTTCAGCAACACCCATCCTCTAATCTAAGCCTTGCCTAGGGAACGGCATCCACCTCCAGGGAGGAACCAAACGGGTTCAGGGCACTCTCACCCTGACTCGTTGCCAAGGACGGCATTCACTACAAGGATGCCCCGCGGTGCTGTTGGCGGGGTGATGTGGCGGGTCTACCCGATTCTTTCTGCCACATGGGCCTGTTTTGATGAAGTTGCCAACATTCTTCCGTCGTCGTCACTGGTTGCTGAGCCTGACGCTTGCAACCATAGCCGTACCGCTGGCGCTGGAAGTTGTCGAAAGCCGGGCGCAACCGGTGGATGGCACCCAGACCCTTGTGTTCCTGCGCCACGCCGAGAAGCCGGGCGAGGGGCTGGGCCAGTTGAACTGCCAGGGCCTCAACCGTGCGTTGGACCTGGCTACCGTGCTGCCCGAGCGCTTTGGCAAGGCCGACTACGTGTTCGCTGCCAACCCCTCGCGGCATGTCGAGGAAGGCAGCAAGGACCAAAGCTACAGCTACATTCGCCCGCTGATGACCATCACACCCAGCGCCATTCGCCTGGGCCTGCCGGTAAACATCGACTATGGCGCCAACGACACCGACGCGCTGGCCGAAGAGCTGCTGCGCGACAAGTACCGTAACGCGACCGTGTACACCGCCTGGTCGCATGGCTACCTCCCTGACCTGATCAATGCCGTGGCTGGCAAGGCCCTCGGTGAAAAGCGGGTGATCACCGAGGACTGGAGCGGCGACGACTTCGACACCCTCTACGTCCTGACCCTGACCTGGCACGACGGCAAGGCCAGCCTGCTCAGCCGCAATGTGCGTCAGGGCCTGAATGATGGTGCGCATAGCTGCCCGACCTGATCCGCTGGTACTGTTCTGCCGGGAAGCCTGTACAGAGTGACGATGAAGTTGTGTACACAGCGGTTGACCAGAATGATGCTTCGACAGGACCGGCCTCTTCGCGGGTAAACCCGCTCCCACAAGTACTGCGCAGGCCTTGAGAGCAATGCGGTCCCTGTGGGAGCGGGTTTACCCGCGAAGAGGCCAGGACAGGCGAAAGACTCCTAACGCCCGAACCGCATCGGCCAACCCACCACTTTCTTCACCCGTGGCGTGGCATAGGTACGGACCTTGGAGGTACTCAAGCCCATGCGCACCAGCGATTCGGCCATGGTTACCGCCGCGCTCACGCCGTCGACCACCGGCACGCCGGTGCGCTGGCGGATCTGCTCGTCCAGCCCGGCCATGCCGCCGCAACCCAGGCAGATCACCTCGGCCTTGTCGTCAGCCACCGCGCGTTCCGCCTGCTCGACAATCGCCTCCACGGCGCGCTGTGGGTCGGCTTCAAGCTCCAGCACCGCCAGCCCGCTGGCCCGCACCGATGCGCAGCGGTCATACAGGCCGGAGAGCTTCAGGCGGTCTTCGATCAGCGGCACGGTGCGGTCCAGGGTGGTCACCACCGAGTAGGCATGGCCCAGGTACATCGCCGTGCTGGCGGCTGCATCGGTGATGTCCACCACCGGCACGTTCAGCAGTTCCTGCAAGCCTTCGCGGCCATGTTCGCCGTAACCCGCCTGTATCACGGCATCATAAGGGCCTTCGTAGGCCAGCACCCGGTCCATCACCGCGATGGCGGCCAGGTAGCTTTCGAAGTTGCCTTCCACCGACTCGGCACCGAACCATGGGGTGAGGCCGATGATTTCCGTGCCGGGCGCTGCCACCGCACGGGCCTGTTCGGCAATGGCTTCGGTGATGGCTTCTGTGGTGTTGACGTTGGCGATCAGAATGCGCATGGGTAGTCCTCCCTGGTCAATGGCTGCTGTGGTCAACGGCGATGCATTCGCCGCTGACGTCGTGGTATTGGCGTTTGCGTGGGGCGATCAGCAGGTACAGGGCGGCGGCGATGCCGGCACCGATCAGCCAGGAGAACGGCGCCACGCCATGGAAGTTGGGCACCAGGGCCAGGACGATGGCCAGCAGTGCGGCCGGCACGAAGGCGGCCACCGCGCGCAGGTTGATGCCCTTGGTGTAGTGGTAGGCGCCGGCCGGGTCTTCGCTGTAAAGCTGCGGCACGTTGATGCAGCCTTTGCGCAGCAACCAGTAGTCGGACATGATCACCCCGTACAGCGGGCCGAGCAGGGCACCCAGGCCGGACAGGAAATACACGATCACCAGCGGGCTGTTGTACAGGTTCCACGGCAGGATCAGCACTGCCAGGGTGGCGCTGATCAGCCCGGCGCGGCGGAAGTTCAGGTGACGCGGTGCCAGGTTGCTGAGGACGAAGGCCGGGGCGACGAAGTTGGCCATGATGTTCACCGCCACGGTGACGATCAGGAAGGCCAGGCAGCCCAGTACCAGGTACGCTGTGCTGGGGATGGCGGCGACGATCTGGGTAGGGCTGTCGATGATCTGGCCGTTGATCTGGAACTGCGCGCCGCACAGCACCACGGTGATCACGGCGAATACCAGGATGTTCACCGGCAGGCCCCAGAAGTTGCCGACGCGGATGGTCTTGCGGCATGGCGAGGAGCGGGCGAAGTCACAGAAGTTCAGCACCAGGGTGCCGTAGATCGCCAGCCACAGCGCGCCGCCGGCAAATATGTTGCGCCACATCTCGTAGCCGGTCAGCGGTTCGGCAACCGACCAGGCGATGCGGGCGTCGGCCTTGAAGTACATGAACACCGCCAGGGCGGCGACGGTCAGCAGGATCACCGGGCCGGCAAAGGCCTCGTAGCGGCGCACCATCTCCATGCCATAGGCCAGGATCACCAGCTGTACCAGCCAGATCGACACGAAGCACACCCAGCCCAGGCTCGACAGGCCGAGGATGCTGTCGTGGTCGTAGGCTGCCATTTGCGGCCATACAGCGGTGAGCAGCACGCGCAGCACCACCGAAGCCAGGTAGGTCTGGATGCCGAACCAGGCGATGGCGATGACCGCACGAATCAGCGCCGGAATCTGTGCACCATGGATGCCGAAGGCGATGCGGCTGATGACTGGGAACGGTACGCCGGTCTTCTGCCCCATATAGCCGGACAGGTTCATGAAGAAGTACACCAGCGCCGCGCCGATGGCCAGCGACAGCAGGATCTGCCAGCCACCCAGGCCGAGGGCGAACAAACCCATGGCGAACGAGTAGTTGGCGATGTTGTGCACATCGTTGGTCCACAGCGCAAAGATGCTGTAGCCGCCCCAGCGGCGGCCTTCGATGCGCGTCGGAGCGAGGTCGCGGTTATGCAGGCGCGGGCTCAGGGCAAGTTCCGGCTGGCTGCCGGCGAGAGTGGACGCGGGGTGGGTGCTGGCGACGGATAGTTCAGGGGCAAGGTCGAAGCTGGTACTCATTCCGGCGGGCTCCTGATGCACGTGGACTGCGATGAGCGGGCATGCGCACGGGCTCGCCATCTCGTCGGTGCAGCGTTGGCATCTCAGGGTTTGGGGCGCGGCGGCCGATGTCGGGTCGGCGTCGCGGGTTCTTGTGTATTTATGTTTTGCTTAGTTTGTATACAAAACACGAACACACAAAAGCGAGTTCCATGCCAAGGAAAAAGCAAACTTTAGTTGGCCATCATTTTGAACTTATATTTTTGAGTTGTAACTTCATGAAATGAAGAGAGTATAAGTTGACCAAATGAACAGATTTAAATTTCGCGAAGGTAACTTAGTTGATCGTTTGGTCAGAATAATTTGTGGGAAGTGTGTAACCTATTGGGGCGCAATCTTGGAAAGTGCACACAAAAATGGCACTTAAGGTGACATTCTTGTGTACAAAAATTAGTCAGCTTTTTTCTGTGCTGGCCTCTTCGCGGGTGAACCCGCTCCTACAAGTACCCCGTAGCATTCAGGTCGGTCGAAATCCTGTGGAAGCGGGTTTACCCGCGAAGAGGCCCGCACAGGCAGATTCAATCCATCGGCGGCAACCGCCGCTTGACCGGTGTCTTCTTGATGATCGCCGTATTGGTTTCGGCCACCGTATAGAGGCGGTCGAGCAGGGTGTCCAGTTGCTCCATCGAGCGAACATGCAGGCGGGCAATGAAGCAGTCTTCGCCGATTACCTTGTCGCACTCGGTGAATTCGGGAATGGCGATGATCTGCCGTTCCACCTCCTGCAGCTTCCCGGGTAGCGGGCGGATGCGCACGATGGCCTGCAGCTGGTAGCCAAAGGCACGCGGGTCGACCTCTACGGTGTAGCCGCGCAACACGCCGCGTTCCTCCAGCCGGCGAAGGCGTTCGCTGACGCTGGGTGAAGACAGCCCGCTGATTTGCGCCAGGGCCTTGAGCGAGCGGCGCGAGTCTTCCATCAGCGCGTTGATCAGCAGTTGGTCGATGGCATCGGTCATGGTCACCTCAATCAGGTTATTCGCGTGATTTGCCTTGATAGTAAAGGCAAACTGGCCAATCTTCCTTCGTTATGCGCTGGAAGGCCGGGCAGCAACCTTTGCATACTGTTGCCATCGTCAACAGGAGGTTTGAGATGGACAGTTCATTGCGTCGTGGCTCGCTGGAAATGGTTGCCGCCATGCTGATTTCCGGGACCATCGGCTGGTTCGTGCTGGTGTCAGGCCAGCCGGTGCTCGAAGTGGTGTTCTGGCGCTGCGTGTTCGGTGCCGTGACCTTGCTGGCGATCTGCGCGGGGTTCGGCTTCCTGCGGCCGGGCGTGATCAGCCGCACGGCGTTCCTGCTGGCGATTGCCAGCGGTGTGGCCATTGTCGGCAACTGGGTGCTGCTGTTCGCCTCCTACTCGCGGGCGTCGATTGCCATCGGCACGGCGGTGTACAACGTACAGCCGTTCATGTTGGTGGGGCTGGCGGCGGTGTTCCTGGGCGAGAAGATCACCCTGGCCAAAGTTACCTGGCTGAGCGTGGCGTTCCTCGGCATGCTGGCCATTGTCAGTGCCCATGGCGCGGGGCAGGGTGGCGGTGAGGACTATTTGCTGGGCATTGCGCTGGCGCTGGGGGCGGCCTTCCTGTATGCCATCGCGGCGTTGATCATCAAGCGCCTGAGTGGCACGCCACCGCACCTGATCGCGCTGATCCAGGTGGCCACGGGTGTGCTGTTGCTGGCGCCGTGGGTCAAGCTTGGCGGGTTGCCGGGTGAAGTGCCGGCGCTGGCCAGCCTGGTGACCTTGGGCATGGTGCACACCGGGTTGATGTATGTGTTGCTGTACAGCGCCATCCAGCGCTTGCCCACGGCGCTGACCGGGGCACTGTCGTTCATCTACCCGATTGCGGCGATTCTGGTGGACTGGGTGGCGTTCGGGCACCGACTGGCACCCTTGCAGTGGCTGGGGGTGGCGTTGATCCTGCTGGCGGCGGCGGGGATGCAGCAGGGGTGGTGGTTCCGGCCAGCGCGGGTTGTGGCAGAGGAATGAGGTGGTCTTGCGGGCCCTTTCGCGGGTAAACCCGCTCCCACAGGTGCTGCACACGGTTCGGGCCTGTGGTGATCCTGTGGGAGCGGGTTTACCCGCGAAAGGGCCCGCAAGGTAGAATGCCGCTTTTACCAGCTTGCGACCCATGATGACTTCGCCGATCCAGACTCTGGAGCAACACCTGCTCGCCGCCCTCGACCCTGCCCCGCAGGAAACCCGCCGCCTGTTCCACGGCCGCGGCCGCTGCTGGGCGGGCCTGGAGCAGGTCACCGTGGACTGGCTGCAAGGCGTGCTGTCGGTCGCCCTGTTTCGCGAGCCGGCGCAAGGCCAGCTGGCCGAACTGGAGGCCATGCTGCGTACTCTCGCCGAGCGTCCACAGTGGACTGGTCAAGCCATCCTTCTCCAGCATCGCTACCTGCCCGACAGCCCGGGCCAGTGGCTGCTGGGCGAACCGTGCCAGCAGCGCGAGGTGGTCGAGGATGGGCTGACCTACCTGCTGGACCTGGGCGTGCGGCAGAACAATGGCCTTTTCCTCGACATGCGCTATGGTCGGCGCTGGGTGCGCGAGCAGGCGGCGGGCAAGCGCGTGCTGAACCTGTTCGCCTACACCTGCGGTTTCTCGGTGGCGGCGATTGCCGGTGGCGCCGAGCAGGTGGTGAACCTGGACATGGCCAAGTCGGCGTTGTCCCGGGGCCGCGACAACCACCGCCTCAATGGCCACGATGCGTCGCGGGTGGCGTACCTGGGGCACGAGCTGTTCAAGTCGTGGGGCAAGGTGCGCAAGTACGGGCCTTATGACCTGATCATCATCGACCCGCCGACCTTCCAGCGCGGCAGCTTTGTGCTGACCCAGGATTACGCGAAGATCCTGCGGCGCTTGCCGGAGTTGTTGAGTGAGGGCGGGACGGTGCTGGCATGCGTGAACGACCCGGGCATCGGGCCAGAGTTTCTGATCGAGGGGATGGCGGAGCAGGCGCCGTCGCTGAAATTCGTCGAGCGGCTGGAGAACCCACCGGAGTTTCCTGACGTGGACCCGGCGGGGGGCTTGAAGGCCCTGGTATTCCGTCAGGCCTGATGTTGCCCTTGCTGGCCTCTTCGCGGGTAAACCCGCTCCCACAAGTACAGCGCAAAACCTGAGGGCTGTGGGGTTCCTGTGGGAGCGGCTTTAGCCGCGAAGAGGCAGGTAAGGCTTACATCAATTACTGATTGTTGGTGTAGATCTGGTCAAACACCCCACCATCATTGAAGTGGGTCTTCTGCACGGTGCGCCAGTCACCGAAGGTCTTCTCCACCGACAGGAAGTCCACTTTCGGGAAGCGGTCGGTGTACTTGGCCAGTACCGTCGCATCGCGCGGGCGCAGGTAGTTCTGTGCGGCGATTTCCTGGGCGGCTGGCGACCACAGGTACTTCAGGTATTCCTCGGCCGCGGCCTGGGTGCCTTTCTTCGCCACTACCTTGTCGACCACGGTGACCGGTGGCTCGGCTTCGGCCGACACGCTCGGGTAGACCACTTCGAACTGGTCGCGGCCGAACTCGCGGGCGATCATTTCGGCTTCGTTCTCGAAGGTCACCAGCACGTCGCCGATCTGGTTGGTCATGAAGGTGGTGGTGGCGGCGCGGCCACCGGTGTCCAGCACCGGCGCCTGCTTGAACAGCTTGCCGACAAAGTCCTTGGCCTTGTTTTCATCACCGCCTTGCTTGAGCACATAGCCCCAGGCCGACAGGTAGGTGTAGCGGCCGTTACCCGAGGTCTTTGGGTTGGGCACGATTACCTGCACGCCATCCTTGAGCAGGTCGGGCCAGTCTTTCAACGCCTTGGGGTTACCCTTGCGCACGATGAACACAGTGGCCGAGGTGAACGGCGCGCTGTTGTTCGGCAGGCGGGTTACCCAGTTGTCCGGCACCAGCTTGCCGTTGTCGGCCAGGGCGTTGATGTCGGTGGCCATGTTCATGGTGATGACATCGGCCGGCAGGCCATCGATCACCGCTCGCGCCTGCTTGCTCGAGCCGCCGAAGGACATCTGCACGTTGACCTTCTCGTTGTGCTCTGCTTCCCAGTGCTTCTGGAAGGCCGGGTTGTAATCCTTGTAGAAGTCGCGCATCACGTCGTAGGAAACGTTGAGCAGGGTGGGGGCAGCCTGGGCGAAATTGCCCAAGGTAAGGCCTGCGGCGAGCAGCGAGGCGGTGAAGAGTTTTTTCACGTTGCTTCCTTGTTCTTGAAGGTTATTGGGGCAGATTGCCAGCGACTATAGCGGGTGGGTTTGCGCGGGTTAAAGAACAAAAACGACTTTGTTTATGCTCCTGCCTGTGCTGGCCTCTTCGCGGGCAAGCCCGCTCCTACAGGGACCGCGCAGGGTTTGGGCCTGTGGTGATCCTGTGGGGGCGGGCTTGTCGGCGATAGGGCCGGAACAGGCGGAATCATTGTTTGGGAAACAGCACATTCCCGCACCGCGAACAGAACGCCGCGCCATGCTCATGGCTTTTCTTGCTGCAAGTCGGGCAATCATGCTGCAGCTGCTCCCCGCGCATGGCATTGGCCAGCTCGGCGGTAAAGATCCCGGTCGGTACGGCGATGATCGAATAACCGGTAATCATCACCAGCGACGACAGCACCTGCCCCAGCGGGGTCTTCGGCACGATGTCGCCAAAGCCTACCGTAGTCAGGGTAACGATGGCCCAGTAGATGCCCTTGGGAATGCTGGTGAAGCCATGCTCCGGCCCTTCGATCACATACATCAAGGTGCCGAACACCGTCACCAGGGTCGATACCGTCACCAGGAACACGATGATCTTCTGCTTGCTGCCGCGCAGCGCCTCCATCAGGTAATGGGCCTGCTTGAGGTAGGGGCTGAGCTTGAGCACACGGAAGATCCGCAGCATCCGTATCACGCGGATGATCAGCAGGTACTGGGCGTCGCTGTAGTACAGCGCGATGATCCCCGGCACGATCGCCAGCAGATCGACCAGGCCATAAAAGCTGAATGCGTAGCGCAAAGGCTTGGGCGAGCAGTACAGGCGGGTGAGGTACTCGGCCAGGAAGATCGCGGTAAAGCCCCACTCGATGCCGGCCAGCAGGCCGGCGTAGCCCTGGTGCACTTCGTCGATGCTGTCGAGTATCACCGTCACCAGGCTGGCCAGGATGATCAGCAGGAGGATCTTGTCGAAGCGTCTTCCAGCCACGGTATCGGTCTGGAAGACGATGATGTAGAGCTGCTCGCGCAGGCTCGCAGGGTTGTTCATTGGCTCGTTCCACAAAAGCGATGGGCTGAGCCTAGGGGCTGCACTTCAGCTGTGCAAGCGGCTGGCGTCACGCTGCCCGGGCTGGGCCAGGTGGTTGCCCAGGTGCATCAGCCAGCAGGCGGCGACGAAGGGCGCGGTCAGGCCGGGCACCGGTAGCAGCTTGAACAGTGGTTGCAGTAGCAGGGCCAGGGTGATGGCCAGCACTGTCAGCCACGGCTTTTCACCTTGTCTACTGAACGCGAGTGCCGCCAGCGCAGCGTTGAAACCGTAAAGGCCCATCCACGCTGCCTGTGCCTGGTCCGCGAGCAGCGCTACGCCGCCCCCGATGGCCGAGCCGATCACCGCCCACATTGCGGCATAAGGGTTTGCGATGAACATGCCGATGACGATCAGCAGGCCGGCCAGGGGCTGGTCGAGCAGGAAGATCTGGCCCACGCCGCGCGCCAACGCGTACAGCGGCTGGGCTTCGACGAAGCCGCTGGGCGAGGGGCTGGCGATCAGCAATACGGCCCAGCCAAGCAGGACGAAGGGTGCGGTGTAGGCGATCAGCAGCTTGCCGCCGCGCTTGCGCCACTGGTGGGTGATGATGCTGGACAGGCCGCCAGCGGCGATGATCAGTGGCGGCAGGATGACCGACCAGGGCAGCACGGCGCTGATCAGGATGCCGATCAGCACGCCGTTGTAGCTGTACAGGCCGGCTTGGCGGTCGGCACGGTCGTAGCCGCGAGCCTGGGCGGTGAGCAGGCCGGCCAGGGCGCCGAGCAGGGCGCCACCGACCAGGCCGGGGGCGGTCAGCAGGATGGCCAGCAGGCAGCACAGGCCGCACAGGGGGTTGCGCAGCAGCAGCACCTGGCTGAAGCCGTTGAGTAACGCCGTGGCCCAGTCGGGGCACGGGTTGACGAAATTTTTGGTGTACATCGGGGCAGTCAGTGAGGTTGATGGGGCGCGGTGGGCCTCTTTGGGCCTCGGGTTTTCCGCAGTTGTGTGTGACACCACCGACCCTGTGGGAGCGGGCGTGCCCGCGAATGCGTCAGCTCAGGCAACGTCGTTGTCCCTGCTGGCCTCTTCGCGGGCACGCCCGCTCCCACAGGAGAGATGCGGTGGTTTAGATCAAGGTCTCGATCCGCAGCGTGTTAGTCGACCCTGGTTTGCCGAAAGGCACACCGGCGGTGATCAGCAGCGTGTCGCCACGGCTGGCCATGCCTTGTGCCTGGGCAATTTCCAGTGCGGTGGATACAACTTCGTCCACCTGGCGCAGGCGGTCGTTGACCACCGAGTGCACGCCCCACGCCACGCTCAGGCGACGCGCGGTGGCCAGGTTCGGGGTGAGGTTGAGGATCGGTGCCCGTGGCCGCTCGCGTGCCGCGCGCAGGGTCGAGGCGCCCGACTCGCTGTAGTTGACCAGCACCGCCACCGGCAGAATGCCGCTGATACGGCGGATGGCGCAGCTGATGGCGTCCGATACGGTGGCCTCGGCCTTCGGCCGGCCAACGTCGAGCTGGGCCTGGTAGTCCGGGCCGTTCTCCACCTGGCGGATGATCTTGCTCATCATCTGCACGGCTTCCAGCGGGTACTCACCCGAGGCAGTCTCGGCCGACAGCATCACCGCATCGGCACCTTCGGCCACGGCGTTGGCCACGTCGGTGACTTCGGCGCGGGTCGGCGCTGGCGAGAAACGCATGGATTCGAGCATCTGCGTGGCCACCACCACCGGTTTGCCCAGTTGGCGGCAGGTGCCGATGATGCGTTTCTGGATTTGCGGCACGCTTTCGGCCGGCACTTCCACGCCCAGGTCGCCACGGGCCACCATGATTGCATCCGCAAGTTCCGCGATGGCTTGCAACTGTTCGACCGCCGATGGCTTTTCGATCTTCGCCATCAGATAGGCACGGTCACCGATCAGCTGGCGTGCTTCGGTGATGTCTTCGGGGCGCTGCACGAACGACAGGGCCACCCAGTCCACGCCCAGTTCCAGGCCGAAGGCCAGGTCGCGGCGGTCTTTCTCGGTGAGCGGGGAGAGGTCGAGCACCGCTTGCGGCACGTTGACACCCTTGCGATCGGACAGCTCGCCACCGGCCAGCACTTCGGTGTCGATGGCGTCGCTGTGCTTGGCGGTGACGCGCAGGCGCAGCTTGCCGTCGTCCAGCAGCAGGTCCATGCCCGGCTCGAGGGCGGCGATGATCTCGGGGTGCGGCAGGTTGACCCGGCGGCTGTCGCCCGGGGTGTTGTCCAGGTCCAGGCGCAGGGCCTGGCCGCGTTGCAGCTGCACCTTGCCGTCGGCAAAGCGGCCGACGCGCAGCTTCGGCCCCTGCAGGTCCATGAGGATACCCAGCGGGTAGTTCAGTTGCTGCTCGACTTCGCGGATCCACTGGTAGCGCAGGGCGTGGTCGGCGTGCTCGCCGTGGCTGAAGTTGAGGCGGAAGATGTTCACGCCGGCTTCTACCAGTTGGCGGATGTCGTCGATGCCTTTGATCGCAGGGCCGAGGGTGGCGAGGATCTTTACTTTTTTATCAGGCGTCATGATTGGGCAGTCTCGAGGATCAGGATGGCGCGGAAGTCGTTGACGTTGGTGCGGGTCGGCTCGGTGACGATCAGCGCATCCAGGGCGGCGAAATAGCCGTAGCCGTTGTTGTTGTCCAGTTCGTCGCTGGCCGACAGGCCCAAGGCTTCGGCGCGGGCGTAGCTGGCGGGGGTCATGAAGGCGCCGGCGTTCTCTTCCGAGCCATCGATACCGTCGGTGTCACCGGCCAGGGCGTACACGCCCGGCAGGCCTTTCAGGCTTTCGGTGAGGCTGAGCAGGAATTCGGCGTTGCGCCCGCCACGGCCATTGCCGCGCACGGTCACGGTGGTTTCGCCGCCGGACAGGATCACGCAGGGCGCTTTCAGCGGCTGGCCGTGCTGGACGATCTGCCGGGCGATACCGGCGTGCACCTTGGCCACTTCGCGTGATTCGCCTTCCAGGTCGCCGAGGATCAGCGGGCTGAACCCGGCCTGGCGGGCTTTGACCGCGGCGGCTTCGAGCGACTGCTGGGGCTTGGCGATCAGCTGGAAGTGGCTGCGGGCCAGGGCTGGGTCATCGGCCTTGACGGTTTCCGAGGCGGGGTTGTTGAGCCAGTCGATAACCGCCTTGGGCGCTTCGATGTTGTAGCGCTTGAGGATGGCCAGGGCATCGGCCGAGGTGCTCGGGTCGGCCACGGTAGGGCCGGAGGCGATCACCGTGGCGAGGTCGCCCGGGACATCGGAAATGGCATAGGTGTACACCGTGGCCGGCCAGCAGGCCTTGGCCAGGCGGCCGCCCTTGATCGCCGAGAGGTGCTTGCGCACGCAGTTCATCTCGCCGATGGTGGCGCCGGATTTCAGCAGCGCCTTGTTGATCTGCTGCTTGTCGGCCAGGGTCAGGCCTTCGGCGGGCAGGGCCAGCAGCGCTGAGCCACCGCCGGACAGCAAGAAGATGACGCGGTCGTCTTCACTGAGGTTGCTGACCAGTTCCAACACGCGTTTTGCCACGGCCAGGCCGGCGGCATCGGGGACCGGGTGGGCGGCTTCGACCACCTCGATCTTCTGGCAGTTGGCACCGTGACCGTACCGTGTGACAACAAGCCCGGAGACTTCGCCCTGCCAGCACTTCTCGACCACTTCGGCCATGGCGGCTGCGGCCTTGCCGGCACCGATGACGATGACCCGGCCGCTGCGGTCGGCGGGCAGGTAGGGTTCGAGGACTTGACGGGGGTGGGCGGCGGCGATGGCTGTGTCGAACAGCTCGCGGAGAAGTTTTTGCGGATCGACCGACATGGCAGGCTCCCAATTATTGTTGTTCTGCAGAATCAAAAACGCCCCTGGAACTGCCTCCGTGCAGGCCGAACCAGGGGCGGGTGTTGCTCGGTGCCACCTTTGAAGCTGTGGTCGCAGGTTCAACGGTGTTGGCTTCTTCGCGGGTAAACCCGCTCCCACAGGGACTTCACAGAGGCTGAAGACGGCGTAAATCCTGTGGGAGCGGGTTCACCCGCGAAGAGGCCGGTGAAGGCTAAAAATTACTTACTTGTCGTCGCGGATCGAGAAGTTGGCCATGTGCTCCAGGCCTTTGATCAGCGCCGAGTGGTCCCAGTTGCCGCCGCCCAGGGCCTGGCAGGTGTTGAACACTTGCTGGGCATTGGAGGTGTTGGGCAGGTTGATGCCCAGTTCCTTGGCACCCTGCAGGGCCAGGTTCAGGTCCTTCTGGTGCAGGTTGATGCGGAAGCCTGGGTCGAAGGTGCCCTTGATCATGCGCTCGGCGTGCACTTCGAGGATCTTCGACGAGGCGAAGCCGCCCATCAGGGCTTCACGTACCTTGGCGGGGTCGGCGCCGTTCTTGGCGGCGAACAGCAGGGCTTCGGCAACGGCCTGGATGTTCAGGGCAACGATGATCTGGTTGGCCACCTTGGCGGTCTGGCCGTCGCCATTGCCACCGACGCGGGTGATGTTCTTGCCCATGGCTTCGAACAGCGGCAGGGTGCGCTCGAAGGCTTTCGGGCAGCCACCGACCATGATGCTCAGGGTCGCGGCCTTGGCACCGACTTCGCCGCCGGACACCGGGGCGTCCAGGTAGGCGGCGCCGGTAGCCTTGATCTTCTCTGCGAAGGCTTTGGTAGCGGTAGGGGAGATCGAGCTCATGTCGATCACGACCTTGTTCGGGCCCACGCCTTCGGCCACGCCGTTGTCACCGAACAGGACGCTCTCGACCTGCGGGGTGTCGGGGACCATGACGATGATGAACTCGGCTTCCTGGGCAACTTCCTTCGGGTTGGCCAGGGCCACGGCACCGGCGGCGATCAGGTCGGCCGGAGCAGCGTCGTGGTGGGTGGAAATGAAGATGCTGTGACCTGCTTTCTGCAGGTTCTGAGCCATGGGCTTGCCCATGATGCCGGTGCCGATGAAACCGATTTTAGCCATGAGAGATTACCTCGTTGTATTTGTTGAATCTCGATGGAGCAGGCTGCACAGGCCCCATTGTTGGACACAAAACTCTGTGGGAGCGGGTTTACCCGCGAAAGCGGCAGTGAAGCCAACATCGCATTCGCGGGTGAACCCGCTCCCACAGGGTCAGGCATGTGTCACGGGACCCGATCAGCCTTAGATTGCGTTATGGGTCTTCAGCCAGCCCAGGCCCGCTTCGGTGGTGGTCAGCGGCTTGTACTCCGCGCCCACCCAGCCCTGGTAGCCGATGCGGTCCAGGTGTTCGAACAGGAAGCGGTAGTTGATCTCGCCGGTGCCTGGCTCGTTGCGGCCGGGGTTGTCGGCCAGCTGGATGTGGTTGATCAGTTTCAGGTTGGCTTCCATGGTGCGAGCCAGGTCACCTTCCATGATCTGCATGTGGTAGATGTCGTACTGCAGGAACAGGTTGTCGCTGCCAACCTCGGCCTGGATTTCCAGGGCCTGTTTGGTGGTGTTCAGGTAGAAGCCTGGGATGTCGCGGGTGTTGATCATTTCCATGACCAGGCGGATCCCGGCGGCTTTCAGCTTGTCGGCGGCGTAGCGCAGGTTTTCCACGAAGGTCTTGCGCACGGTGGCGCAGTCCGGGCCTTGTGGGCGAATGCCGGCCAGGGCGTTGACCTGGGTGTTGCCCAGCACCTTGGCGTATTCGATGGCCTTGTCGACACCAGCGCGGAATTCCTCGACGCGGTCAGGGTGGCAGGTGATACCGCGCTCACCCTTGGCCCAATCGCCCGCCGGCAGGTTGAACAGCACCTGGGTCAGGCCGTTGGCGTCCAGCTGCTGCTTGATCTCGGCAGCGCTGAAATCGTACGGGAAGAGGTACTCTACGCCGCTGAAACCAGCATCGGCGGCAGCCTTGAAGCGGGCCAGGAAGTCCTGTTCGGTAAACAGCATGGACAGGTTGGCAGCGAAGCGAGGCATGTTGTGTCTCCTAGCGATGAAGGCCCCCGGCGCCCTGAGGTAGGGGTCGGCACGGGGGCGTCAGGCGATCAGTCCAGCAGCGAGATGGCGGTTGGCGCGTCGTTGCCGACCAGGGCCAGGTCTTCGAACTCGTTGACCGCGTTGATCTCGGTGCCCATGGAAATGTTGGTCACACGTTCGAGAATCACTTCGACCACCACCGGTACGCGGAACTCTTCGGCCATCTTCTGTGCCTTGAGCAGGGCAGGGGCGATCTCGGCCGGCTCGAATACACGGATGGCCTTGCAGCCCAGGCCTTCGACCACGGCGACATGGTCGACACCGTAGGTGGCGGCGTCGGTCGAGTTGATGTTCTCGAACGCCAGTTGTACACAGTAATCCATGTCGAAGCCACGCTGTGCCTGACGGATCAGGCCCAGGTAGGCGTTGTTCACCAGCACGTGCACGTACGGCAGGTTGAACTGTGCGCCCACCGCCAGCTCTTCGATCATGAACTGGAAGTCGTAGTCACCCGACAGCGCGACCACCTTGCGCTTCGGATCGGCCTTGACCACACCGAGGGCGGCAGGGATGGTCCAGCCCAGCGGGCCGGCCTGGCCGCAGTTGATCCAGTGGCGTGGCTTGTACACGTGCAGGAACTGCGCGCCGGCGATCTGCGACAGGCCGATGGTGCTGACGTAGCAGGTGTCCTTGCCGAATACCTGGTTCATTTCTTCGTAGACGCGCTGCGGCTTGACCGGCACGTTGTCGAAGTGGGTCTTGCGCTGCAGGGTTGCCTTGCGCTCCTGGCAGTCTTCCAGCCAGGCCTTGCGGCACTTCAGCTTGCCAGCGGCTTTCCATTCGCGGGCCACTTCGAGGAACACGTCCAGTGCCTTGCCAGCGTCGGAAACGATACCCAGGTCCGGGGTGAACACGCGGCCGATCTGGGTCGGCTCGATGTCCACGTGCACGAACTTGCGGCCTTCGGTGTAGACGTCGACGGAACCGGTGTGGCGGTTGGCCCAACGGTTACCGATACCGAACACCAGGTCAGATTTCAGCAGGGTGGCGTTGCCATAACGGTGCGAAGTCTGCAGGCCGACCATGCCGACCATCTGTGCGTGGTCGTCCGGGATGGTGCCCCAGCCCATCAGGGTTGGAATCACTGGTACACCGGTCAGTTCGGCGAACTCGACCAGCTTGTCGCTGGCGTCGGCGTTGATGATGCCGCCACCGGCTACCAGCAGCGGGCGTTCGGCGTCATTGAGCAGGGCCAGGGCTTTTTCGGCCTGTACGCGGGTAGCGGACGGCTTGTGCACTGGCAGCGGTTCGTAGGCGTCGATGTCGAATTCGATTTCGGCCATCTGCACGTCGAACGGCAGGTCGATCAGTACCGGGCCTGGGCGGCCGGTGCGCATTTCATAGAAGGCCTTCTGGAAGGCGTAAGGCACCTGGCCTGGCTCCAGAACGGTGGTGGCCCACTTGGTGACCGGCTTGACGATGTTGGTGATGTCGACGGCCTGGAAGTCTTCCTTGTGCAGGCGGGCACGTGGGGCCTGGCCGGTGATGCAGAGGATCGGGATGGAGTCGGCGGAGGCACTGTACAGGCCGGTGACCATGTCGGTGCCGGCTGGGCCGGAGGTGCCGATGCACACGCCGATGTTGCCTGGGTTGGCACGGGTGTAACCCTCGGCCATGTGCGAGGCGCCTTCGACGTGACGAGCGAGGACGTGATCGATGCCACCGACTTTCTTCAGGGCCGAGTACAACGGGTTGATGGCAGCCCCCGGGATGCCGAACGCGGTATCTACACCTTCACGGCGCATGACCAGAACGGCTGCATCGATTGCTCTCATTTTGCTCATGGTTTGTGCCTCATCGATTTTGTAATTGTATACAACTTGCTTTGTGCCAGAGTGTATTCACGGCTGGCCGCTCAGGTCAACGGGTTTTCGTCGGACGAGGTCGCTTTCGTTCAAGCGCCCGTGAAAACGAGCGTTTGCAATCTCGCATACGATCGTTTCAATTTATTGTATACAAAAAAAGATTCAGTTGTGTTCTATTGGCCTATCGGTTTTTCACCTGCCCTCAGGGCTTCTCACAACAAGAAGAGGACCTTTCCATGAACGCTTTGAACCTGAAAGTCGCGGTCAGCCTGGTGAATGCCGCGCTGGCGGCGGGCCGCAAGATCAACGCCGCGCCACTGACCGTGGCGGTGCTGGATGCCGGCGGCCACTTGCTGGCGCTGCAGCGCGAGGATGGCGCCAGCCTGATCCGGCCGGAGGTGGCTACCGGCAAGGCCTGGGGGGCGATTGCCCTGGGCAAGGGGTCGCGCCTGCTGGCGCTGGACGCGCAGCAGCGGCCGGCATTTTTTGCCGCGCTGAACGGGTTGGGCGAGCGACCGGTGGTGCCGGCGCCGGGTGGTGTGCTGGTGCGTGATCAGGACGGCAAGGTGCTGGGTGCGGTAGGGATCAGCGGGGATACGTCGGATATCGACGAGCAGTGCGCGATCAGTGCGATCGAGGAGGTGGGGTTGAAGGCGGATGCGGGTGTAGCAGCCTAATTCTCTGTTGTCTGTTCCGGCCAATTCGCGGGTGAACCCGCTCCCACAGGATCATCACAGGCTTGAAGCTCGTGGTGTCCCTGTGGGAGCGGGTTCACCCGCGAAGAAGCCAGCGCCGGGGGTCAGGCTACCTCGGGCTCGCAGCCCTTGAGCACCATGCGGATGATGGTCTCCGCCGCCGCGTCATAATCGCTGTCGGCCAGCTTGGCCTTGCCGGTCACGGCAGAGATCTGCCAGTCGAAATCGGCATAAGTCTGGGTCGCTGCCCAGATGCTGAACATCAGGTGATGCGCATCCACATGGGCGATTTGCCCGCGGTCGATCCAGCGCTGGATGCACTCGATGTTATGGCGCGCCTGCTCGTTCAGCTGCGCTACCTGGTTCGGCGACAGGTGCGGGGCACCGTGCATGATCTCGCTGGCGAACACCTTGGACGCATGCGGCAGGTCGCGCGAAATGCGGATCTTCGAGCGGATGTACGCACTCAGCACTTCCTTCGGGTCACCGTCGGCATTGAACGGGGTCGACGCCTGCATGATCGGCGCGATGATGCTTTCCAGGACCTCGCGGTAGAGGTTGTCCTTGGATTTGAAGTAGTAATACACGTTCGGCTTGGGCAGGCCGGCCTTGGCCGCGATATCGCTGGTCTTGGTGGCGGCGAAGCCCTTGTCGGCGAATTCCTCGCTGGCCGCGCGCAGGATCAGTTCCTTGTTGCGCTCGCGAATGGTGCTCATGGTCAGGGATCTTCCTCGTGTCTGGCCACCTCTAAGAGGGATCGGGCATGGTAGCACCGGGCTCGACGGGCGCTCAAGGCAGCGGCTTTGGGCTAGAATCCTGGACACTTACTCTTCTGGATGCAGGCAAACATGGCAGGAAGCAGTCTACTGGTACTGATCGACGACATCGCCACTGTGCTCGATGACGTCTCGGTGATGACCAAGGTGGCGGCGAAAAAGACCGCAGGCGTGCTGGGCGATGACCTGGCGCTGAATGCCCAGCAGGTCACCGGGGTACGTGCCGAGCGCGAGATCCCTGTGGTGTGGGCAGTAGCCAAGGGCTCGATGGTGAACAAGGCCATCCTGGTGCCGGCAGCGCTGCTGATCAGTGCGTTCATTCCCTGGGCGGTGACGCCGTTGCTGATGCTGGGCGGTGCCTACCTTTGCTTCGAGGGCTTCGAGAAGCTGGCGCACAAGTTCCTGCACAGCAAGGCCGAAACTGACGCCGAGCACGAAGCGCTCAAGGAGGCGGTGGCCGATGCCAATCTTGACCTGGTGGCGTTCGAGAAAGCCAAGATCAAGGGCGCGGTACGTACCGACTTCATCCTGTCGGCAGAGATCATCGCCATCACCCTGGGCATCGTTGCCGACTCGCCGTTGACCCAGCAGATCGTCGTGCTGTCGGGTATTGCGGTGGTCATGACCATCGGCGTCTACGGGCTGGTGGGCGGTATCGTCAAGCTCGATGACCTGGGGCTGTGGATGACCCGCAAGGCATCACGCCTGGCCAGGGCGGTGGGTAACGGCATTCTGCGTGCCGCGCCATACATGATGAAGAGCCTGTCGGTGATCGGCACGGCAGCCATGTTCCTGGTTGGTGGCGGGATCCTGGTGCATGGCATCGCACCTCTGCATCATGCGATCGAGGCATTCAGCGAAGGGCGTGGCGGGGCGTTGACCGTGGCACTGCTGAACGGCGGTGTGGGAGTTGTGGCCGGTGCTGTGGTGCTGGCCGTGGTGGGCATTGCGGGGAAACTGTGGCGAGCGGTTCGGCCGGCCAGTTGATGCTGCCTGGCCGGGGCTTCGCCCCGGTTCGCGGGTGAACCCGCTCCCACATGTATAGCGTCTGCCATGAATCCGGTGCGGACCCTGTAGGAGCGGGTTTACCCGCGAATGGGCCGCAAGGCGGCCCCTGTACTCAGATCAGAAGTGAACCTTGAGCAGGAAGCTCATGGTGTTCTGGTCCGTGGTGAAGGCATCGGAATCCTTGATGCCGTACTTGTTCTTCCAGTAGTCGTACTCCACACCCACATACAGCTGCTTCTCGCCCAGGTGCAAGGCCTTGCCCAGGTCATACTTGATCTGCGGGTTGAAGTGCAGGTTGGCCTGATAGGTGCCGCGGCGGTTCTCGTCGTTGTCCACCACCCAGTCCATGAAGCCGTCGATCAGTACATCGGACGAACCGACCGGAATGGTGTACGACCACACCGGGGTGATCTGCCACACGTTGTCGCCGGCGCGGCTGCCGTCGGTGGTGCGGTTGTAGAAGTTCAGCTGGAAGTAGTCGAAGCCCGGGATGTCCAGGTCGAAGCCAGGGCCGATCAGGTACGACTCGGTATCACCTTCACCGAACTCGTAGGTCATCGCCAGCAGTACGTCCTTGACCGGGCCAAACCCGATCTTCTGGTCGAAGATCTTGCCGAACGACAGGCGCGGGCTGATTTCGCCGTAGTAGGTGTTCGGGCCGTTGCCCTCATCTTTCTGGCCCTGGTAGAAGATCTTGTCGACAAAGATGAAGTTATCGCCGTACTTCCAGCCATCAGCGTGCTCGAAGGTCACGGTTTGCTGGATCGACGGGTTGACCTTGAAGTTCTTGCCCCACAGGTAGGTCAGGCTGTTGTTCTGCCATTGCAGCAGGTCGCCGCCGAAGGTGGTGCCACAGGCCAGCAGGCCGCCGGCGAGGATCAGGCTGTTGATGGTACGCATTGCGAATGTCGCTCCCTTGATTGATCTGTTGTCAGCGCTCGTTATTGGCGCTTTTTGTCTTTTGAGTCAGCTTTTTTCGATAGGCCACAGCTGTCTGGCAAGGGTTGAGCCAACTTTCCTGGGCTGGCAAAACCTTCCTGCTCGACTTCGTTCTGAACGGATGAAAAGGGTCTTTCAGGCTGGCAACACGTTGGCCAACCGCCCGAATTCATTGACTGAGCGGTCAGTAAACGCAGGCAGAATCCGTTCTGCCCTGATCGAGGGGCGCGCAGATTACTGGCTTGCGCGCCTTGCCTCAAGTGCTCCGTCCTGGAGCAGAGTGGAACAAACTTGTGCGTTTGGTCAGCTTTCTAGAAGTGCACCTTGATCAGGGCACTGGTGACGCTCTGGTTACTGTCGATATTGCCTTGGCTGTCGATGCCGTACTTGTCCTTCCAGTAGCTGTACTCGATGCCCACGTACAGCTGCTTGGCGCCCAGGTTCAGGGCTTTGCCCAGGTCGTACTTGACCTGTGGGTTGAACTGCAGGTTGGCGTGGTAGGTGCCACGGCGGGTCTGGTCGTTGTCGACCACCCAGTCCATGTAACCGTCGATCAAAATGTCGGATTTGCCCACCGGAATGGTGTACGAGAAGGCCGGGGTGATCTGCCAGACGTTGTCACCGGGGCGGCTGCCTTCGGTGTTGCGCAGGTAGAAGTTGAGGGTGAAGTAGTTGAAGCCGGGAATGTTCAGGTCGAAGCCGGGCCCGATCAGGTAGGCCTCGTTGTCGCCCTCGCCACGCTCGTAGGTCATGGCCAGCAGCACATCCTTGATCGGGCCGAACGCCAGCTTCTGGTCGAAGATCTTGCCGAACGACAGGCGCGGGCTGAATTCACCGTAGTAGGAGGTGACGCCTTTGCCCGGGTCGGGCTTGCCGTTGTAGAAGACCTTGTCGACGAACATGAAGGTATCGCCGTACTTCCATTTGTTGGCGTGCTCGAAGGTCACCGTCTGCTGGATGCGTGGGTTGACCTTGAAATCCTTGCCGTACAGGTAGGTCAGGCTTTCGCCATGCCACTGCAGCCATTCACCAGCGTGGGCGGGGAGGGTGGCCAGCAGGCTGCTGCCCAGCAAGAGGGACGAGGTGATGCGTTTCATGTTGTGGTTCCCGGACTTATTGTTTTTGTTTGGTTTTTTTGGCGCGCAGGCGCCCCGGACGGCCCATTCCGGCGGGCCGACGGTGTAGCGTTTACGGCGAATTCGAGGCGGGGCGGCAGCGCGCCGCCCCCCTTTGCTCAATGTTGGTGACAGGCTTCGTTGTGCACCGCGCGGTCGGCACCACCAAGGATGTTGAACAGCACGTTCAACACCAGGGCACTGACCGTGGCCATGGCGATGCCACTGTGGGTGATGGGCTCCATCCACTGGGGCATCTGGGCGAAGAACTCCGGACGTACCACGGGGATCAACCCGAAGCCGACGCTCACTGCAACCAGCAGCTGGTTGCGACGGTCGCCGATGTCCGCCTCCTGGAGAATCTTGATCCCGGTGGCGGTGACCATGCCGAACATGGCGATGGACGCGCCGCCCAGTACCGCTGGCGGGATCGAGGCAATCAGGAAGGCCGCCTTGGGCAGCAGGCTGAGCAGGATCAGCAGTGCACCGGCCACGATGGTGACATAGCGGCAGCGCACCCCGGTCATCTGCACCAGGCCGATGTTCTGGGCGAACGAGGAGTGAGTGAAGGTGTTGAAGAAGCCGGCAATGAACGACGCACCGGCATCGCACAGCAGGCCGCGACGCAGCATCCCTGGGGTAACTTCACGATCGGTCACCTTGCCCAGGGCCAGGAACATGCCGGTGGACTCGACGAAGATGATCACCACCACCAGGCACATGGACAGGATCGGCGCCAGGCTGAAGGTCGGCATGCCGAAGTGCAGTGGGGTGACCACTTGCAGCCACGGTGCGTCGTTCAGGCCCGACAGGTCGACCATGCCGATGGAGCCGGCCAGGATGTAGCCCAGGCCCATGCCCACCAGCACCGACACGTTGACCCAGAAACCGCGCATGAAACGGTTGATCAGCAGGATTACCGCCAGTACCAGGCCGGCCACCAGCAGGTAGATCGGCGAGCCGAAGGTATCTGCCTGTTGGCCACCACCGGCCCAGTTGACTGCCACCGGGAACAGCGACAGGCCAATCGAGGTGATCACCGTACCGGTAACCAGAGGCGGGAAGAAGCGGACGACCTTGGACATGAACGGCGCGATCAGCATGCCGAAGAACCCGGCGGCAATGGTCGCGCCGAAGATCCCCTGCAGGCCCACGCCGGGCATGCCGGCCATGGCCACCATGCTGCCGACGGCAGCGAAACTGGCACCCATCATCACCGGCATGCGGATGCCCACCGGGCCGATACCGAAGGACTGGATGATGGTGGCGACGCCAGCGACCAGCAGGTCGGCGTTGATCAGGAAAGCGACTTCTTCACGGGACAACCCGGCGGCCTGGCCGATGATCAACGGCACGGCGATCGCGCCGCCGTACATCAGCAGAACGTGTTGCAGGCCAACCAGGATCAGTTGGAACAGGGGCAAGGGCTCGCGCGGCGGCGCAACAGGGATGTACGCCTTGCGTGACTCGGACATGCAGCACCTCGAGTTTTGTTTTTATTCTCGGATCCAAGCGCCGGCCTCAGGCGGCAGGCTCGCTATGAAGAGAGCCTGGGGTTCCCGCCTGACGCTGAACGCTCGATGCTTGCTTGTTGCATATGTCTTGAAACAGAGGCCGGGAGTGCCGGCCTCTTCGCGGGTGAACCCGCTCCCACAGGGGGCGGTGTTATCCCGACAATTGTGTTTCAGTTGACCGGGGCGCCTTTGGCGATCCAGTCACCGACGAGCTTGCGCTCTTCGGTGGTCATCTGGGTAATGTTGCCCAGCGGCATGATCTGGCTGGCGACCGCTTGCGCCTGGATGCGCGCGGCCTGGGCCTGGATCTGCTGCGGGGTGTCGAACATCACGCCGGCAGGGGCGGCGCTGAACAGTGGGCTGGTCGGCTTGGACGAGTGGCACACGGTGCAGCGTTCCTGGATGACATTGTGGATCTTGTCGAAGCTCTCGCCGCCAGCCTGGGCGGTGGCCTGGGCAGGGGCTTCGGCCGGCGCGGCAGGCGCTGCGGCAGCCTTGGCGGCGTCTTCGGCGCGTTGCTCGGCGGCGGTCTTGCCACCTACAGCGGTCGCGGGCAGTGGCTGGTACTCGACCTTCGCCGCAGCTTGCTCCGGGCTGACGGCCATCGGTTTCGGACCGGTGACATAGGCCAGGCAGATCATCGCCAGGGCGCCGACCGGCAGGGTCCAGGCGTACTTGTTGCTGTCGTGGCGGGTGTTGAAGTAGTGGCGGATCAGGACCGCGGCTACTGCGATACCGGCCAGGATCAGCCAGTTGTACTGGCTACCGTAGGTGCTCGGGAAGTGGTTGCTGATCATGATGAACAGCACCGGCAGGGTGAAGTAGTTGTTGTGGCGCGAGCGCAGCAGGCCCTTGGCCGGCAGTACCGGGTCTGGGGTCTGGTTGTTCTCGATCGCCGCAACCAGCTGGCGCTGGGCCGGCATGATGATGCGGAACACGTTGCCGACCATGATGGTGCCGATGATCGCGCCGGTGTGCAGGTACGCACCACGGCCGCTGAACACCAGGCTGAAGCCCCAGCATGCGGCGATGATCAGCACGAACAGTACTGCACCGAGCAGCGCTGGCTTCTTGCCCAGAGGCGAGTCGCACAGGAAGTCGTAGATGAACCAGCCGGCGATCAGCGAGCCGATACCGATGGCCACGCCTTCGGCACCGCTCAAGGTGCTGCCAGGGGCCAGCAGGTACAGGGTCGGGTTCCAGTAGAACACCACGCACAGCAGGGCAATACCGGACATCCAGGTGAAGTAGGCCTCCCATTTGAACCAGTGCAGGTTCTCGGGCATTTTCGGGGGGGCGAGCTTGTATTTCTCCAGGTGGTAGATACCACCGCCGTGAATTGCCCAGAGATCACCCGACAACCCATCGCGCGGGTTGCTTCGGTTCAGGTGGTTCTCCAGCCAGACGAAGTAGAACGATGCACCGATCCAGGCGACACCGGTGATCATGTGAACCCAGCGAATGCTCAGGTTCAGCCATTCGTGAAGGTGTGCTTCCACAGTATGTACCTCTTGCCGGTCACCCGCTCGGGCAATGCCCTTGAATGACCGACCTTTTCTTATTGGTGGGGATTGAGGACCAGCATCTGTTCCTCGGTGAAGTAATGCTCGTCGCAGTTGTTGCCGGAACCACTGCGATCAACCACCAGGAAGTCATCCCGCTTTTCGATCGTCAGCACCGGGTGGTGCCAGACGCCGCGATGGTAATTAACGCCCTGCCTGCCATTACTGCGGAAGGCTCGGACCAAACCTGATACAGGTGCATCGCCAACTGGCGCGACCACGATCAGAAAGGGGTTGCCGAGCAGCGGGATGAAAGCCTGGCTGCCCAGCGGATGGCGTTCCAGCATGCGCACGGTCAGCGGCATGTCCAGCGCGTCGGCGCGGAAGATGCTGATGATCGCCTTGTCTTCAGGCTCGGCGGTTTCGACCGTGGCGAGCTTGTGGAAGCGCATGGTCGAGCCGTTGTTGATCATGAAGTGGTCGCTGCCGTCGGTTTCGATAACGTCTCCGAAGGGGGCGAAGGCTTCTTTGGTCAGGGGCTCGATCATCAGGGTGCGCATGCGGATATCTCTTCTATGTTCGTTGTTCTGGATAAGGCTCAAGCGTTGCGGCGGCTTTACAGCTGCAGCAGGCGGAACAGGGCGATCAGGTTGATCTGCGCCAGGGCTTCCTTGAATTCGGCATCGGCATCGTTGTGGATGCGTTTTTCGAAGGAGGCGAGGATCTGGTGCCGGTTGCTGCCTTTTACCGCCATGATGAACGGGAACTGGAACTTGGCCTTGTAGGCGTCGTTCAGTTCGGTGAAACGGGCGAACTCTTCGGCGGTGCACTGGTGAATACCGGCGCCGGCCTGCTCGTTGGTGCTCGATTCGGTCAGCTCGCCCTGGATGGCGGCCTTGCCGGCCAGGTCCGGGTGAGCGTTGATCAGCGCCAACTGGTCGGCGTGGTTGGCGCTGAGCAGGATGTCGCTCATGCGCTGGTGCAGCGCCTCGATCTCGTCCAGTTCGCCCAGTTGGCCCAGGTCATAGGCTTTTTCGGCTACCCACGGCGAATGCTCGTAGATGTCGGCGAAGGCCTTCACGAAGGCGTCGCGGTCCAGGGCGGATGGCTTGAGGGTCTTGAAGGCGGTCATCAGGCGTTCTCTTTCTTGTACGGGTGGGTGGCGTGCCAGTGGCGGGCGATGTCCACGCGACGGGCGAACCAGACCTGGTCATGGCTTTTTGCGTAATCGACGAAACGCTTCAGTGCGGCCAGGCGCGCCGGGCGGCCGACCAGGCGGCAGTGCAGGCCGATGGACAGCATTTTCGGTGCTTCGGCGCCCTCGGCGTACAGCACATCGAAGGCGTCCTTCAGGTACTGGAAGAACTGCTCGCCGCAGTTGAAGCCCTGTACCTGGGTGAAGCGCATGTCGTTGGTGTCGAGGGTGTAGGGGATCACCAGGTGCGGCTTGCCGGTAGGGTTGTTCGGCTCCCAGTAGGGCAGGTCGTCGTCGTAGGTGTCGCTGTCATACAGGAAGCCGCCTTCCTCCATCACCAGGCGACGGGTGTTCGGGCCGGTGCGGCCGGTGTACCAGCCCAGCGGGCGCTCGCCGGTGATTTCGGTGAGGATGCGGATGGCTTCGAGCATGTGCTCGCGCTCCTGGGCCTCGTCCATGTACTGGTAGTCGATCCAGCGGTAACCGTGGCTGCAGATTTCATGACCGGCCTCGGCCATGGCACGGATCACGTCGGGGTGGCGCTGGGCGGCCATGGCCACGGCGAAGATGGTCAACGGCACGCCGCTGTCCTTGAACAGCTTCAGCAGGCGCCACACGCCGGCACGGCTACCGTACTCGTACAGCGATTCCATGCTCATGTTGCGCACGCCCTGCAGTGGCTGGGCGGCGACCATTTCCGAGAGGAATGCTTCGGACTCCTTGTCACCGTGCAGGATGTTGCGTTCGCCACCTTCCTCGTAGTTGAGGACGAAAGACAGCGCGATGCGAGCGTTGCCCGGCCATTGCGGGTGAGGAGGGTTGTTGCCGTAACCGATCAGGTCGCGAGGGTAGTCAGCGCTCACTGCAGTCTTCCTTCTTGTGCGTTTGTGCGGGGGTGGGCGGACCGCGTCGGGATGTCGCACCACCGGATGGGCTGATTGTATACAACTTCTGAAATCTTTTGTAAGCCTGTTTTTCCGCATTTCTTCCCTTTTGTCGCCTCGTAGCGACCTGGAAAAACAGTGCAAGAAACCTGCCTGATTGGTCAGCTAATGATGTTGGTGTCGTTACCAGGCCTGTCTTTGCGATCGGTGGGTCGCTCAGTGGCAAGATTTGCTGCGGGCGACAGATGGGTTGAAAAAATTGTGTACAATCTTGGCTCGGAATGTCTTAATGACGTCATTCCCGCCTGCCGCAGGCGCTATGCTGGTGCGACGGCTGAGTATTTTTTGCCCACAGATTGAACAAGAGGCGACAAGCAATGGGACGTTTGACCACACACGTACTGGATGCCGCGCATGGCTGCCCGGGCAGCTCGATCAAGGTCGAGCTGTACCGTGTCGAAGGCCAGCAGTTGGAGCTGGTGAACACCGCCCTGACCAACAGCGATGGCCGCGTCGATGCGCCGCTGCTGCAGGGTGACGACTACCGTACCGGCGTCTACCAGCTGCAGTTCAGCGCTGGTGACTACTACCGCGCTCGCGGTGTACAGCTGCCGGCCCAGGCGTTTCTGGATGTTGTCGTGCTGCGCTTTGGCATCGACGAGCAGCAGGAGCACTACCACGTGCCGCTGCTGATCTCGCCGTACAGCTATTCGACCTATCGTGGAAGCTAGTTGGTCGCTAGAAGAATCTTCGTAGGTCCTTTGGCCCGCTCTCACACTGGCGGGCTTTTTTTCGTCTGCGTTTTTTATATCAGTTCAAATCACTCACATTTCTGCCAGTACTCTCTTTTTGGTTCATCTGGGATGATCAGCTACCAAGTTGAGGAGCCGGCCTGATGGACACAAAAAATGCGTATGCGCCCTATGGCTACCATCTGCCTGATCAGGGTGTACTCGGCTTCAACGGTGAACAACTGGACCCAGTCACCGAGCATTACCACTTGGGTAATGGTTATCGAGCATTCAATCCCTCTTTGATGCGGTTCAACAGCCCGGACAGCTTGAGTCCGTTCGATCAAGGTGGCTTGAACGCGTATGCCTACTGCCAGGGGGACCCAGTGAATTACCAGGATCCAAGCGGTCATAGCCTTTGGAAAATGCTGATGGGGGTTGCAAAGCCGCCCAAGCGAGTAGAGGTTCTGGCTGCAGTTGCTAACAAGGGGGGATTTACAAAACTGGTTGGCTGGCACGGGACGAGCCGAAAAAATACTCCTTCATTGGCTAAGGGGCTATCGCCAGTGTATTCAGAGCCTCATAGGCGAGCCCAAGGGCAAGGCTTCTATGTCGCGCCAACCCCTGAACACGCCAAAACATACGCTAATGCCTACGACGATGGTGTTGTCCTGCCGGTACTCGTGCGCAAGGATCTTAATCTGGTCCCCGGTGTAGGTTATAAAAAGGATGTATTTGATGTAGTAGCGATCTTGCCGGCGGCATTTGAGGTTGTAAGCGTGCGGGAAACCGTTCCTTCAGGCGTGACGCCAGCTGAACTCCCTCGAACGGGCATCTTCGCGAAAAAACCAGCACCGGCTAAATAAAAGAGAAGGGCGCCGGAGCGCCCTTTTTGGATGTGGAGGGTTCAGAGGAACACGAACTTGGCAATGAAGATTGCGCACAGCACCCACAGGCTGGCGGAGATTTCCTTGTACTTGCCGGTACCTGCCTTCAATGCCACATAGCTGATGAAGCCCAGGGCAATACCGTCGGCCACCGAGAAAGTCAGCGGCATCATGATCACCGTGACGATCGCCGGAATGCTGTCGGTAGCTTCGTCCCAGTGGATATGCGCCATGCTGCCCATCATCAGCATTGCCACGTAGATCAGTGCGCCCGCGGTGGCATAGGCCGGAATCATTCCGGCCAATGGCGCGAAGAACATGGCGGCAATGAACAGCAGGCCGACCACCACCGCCGTCAGGCCGGTACGGCCACCAGCGGCCACACCGGCAGCACTTTCCACATAACTGGTCACCGGCGGCACACCGACCACGGCACCGAACACACTCGAAGCGCTGTCAGCCTTCAGCGCCTTCGACAAGTTCTCGATACGCCCGTCCGGTGCCACCAGGTTGGCTCGCTGCGCCACGCCCATTAGCGTGCCGGCGGTGTCGAACATGTGCACGAACAGGAAGGCCAGCACCACGCTGATCATGCTGACGTTGAATACGCCAGCCACATCCATGGCCATCCAGGTCGGTGCCAGGCTCGGCGGCATCGACATCACCCCGCCGAATTTCACCAGGCCCAGGCCCCAGCCGGCCAGGGTGACGCCGATGATGCTGATCAGGATCGCGCCGAATACCCGCTTGTAGCTGAGGATGGCAATCAACAGGAAGCACACCGCCGCCAGCAGTGGCCCCGGCTCATGCAGCGAGCCCAGCTTGATCAGGGTGGCCGGGCTGTCGACGATGATGCCGGCGGTCTTCAGGCCGATCAGCCCGAGAAACAATCCGACGCCGGCCCCCATGGCATGGCGCAGGCTGACCGGGATGCTGTTGAGCAACCATTCGCGCACTTTCGACAAGGTCAGGAACATGAACAGCACACCCGAGACAAAGACTGCCCCCAGCGCCGTTTCCCAGTTGTAGCCCATGGTGCCAACCACGGTGTAGGTAAAGAAGGCATTCAACCCCATGCCCGGCGCCAGGCCCACCGGCCAGTTGGCGTACAGGCCCATCAACAGGCAGCCCAGCGCGGCGGCGATGCAGGTGGCGACAAAGGCGGCACCGTGGTCGATGCCTGCGTCGGCCATGATGTTGGGGTTGACGAAGATGATGTAGGCCATGGTGATGAAGGTGGTCACGCCGGCGATCATTTCGGTTCTGACGGTGCTGCCGTGCTGCTTGAGTTTGAAAATCCGCTCCAGCCAGCTCGTTTCGAGCGGTGGAGCAAGATCCAGCGTAGGGGCTTCGGATTTGCGGCTTTCCACAGCGAGTACTCCTCAAGTCTTTCTTGTTGTTCTGGAACCATGGGCCTGCGCAATGCACTTGGCGGCTCCGCGAGGGAAGGCAGACGTCTGACCGGTTTGTTGACTTATGGGTCAAGAAGTTGCTCGGTGGATTATGCTTTTGTGTACAAATAAAGCAAATAATGTTTTATCTTTTGTGTGCGCAATACGTCGTACAACGGCTATATAGGTAAAAGGCCACCTGCAGAAACGGCTCAGCCTGTGTACAATGGCGCCATACTTTCCTTCGTGCCTCGAGAGCCCATGAACGAACAGCTGCAACCTCTGAAGAAACCTGCGCGTACCGGCAAGGCTGGCCGCAGTGGTACCCAGGACGACATCGTCTACGCGCATATTTTCGAGGCAATCCTCGAGCAGCGTCTGGCACCGGGTACCAAGTTGAGCGAGGAAGCGCTGGGCGAGATCTTCGGCGTCAGCCGCACCATCATTCGCCGCGCGTTGTCGCGGCTGGCCCATGAAAGCGTGGTGCTATTGCGGCCGAACCGCGGCGCAGTGGTGGCCAGCCCTACGGTGGAAGAAGCCCGTCAGGTGTTCTTCTCCAGGCGCATGGTCGAACGGGCCATTACCGAACTGGCCGTGCAGCACGCTACCCTCGAGCAGCTCAACGAGCTGCGGCAGATGGTGCGGGAGGAGCGCGACAGCTTCTCGCGTGGTGACCGTGGTGCCGGCATTCGTCTTTCCGGCGAATTCCACCTCAAGCTGGCCGAGGCTGCGGGCAATGCGCCGCTGGTCAGCTTCCAGCGCAGCCTGGTGTCGCAGACCTCGCTGATCATTGCCCAGTACGAAAGCGGCAACCGCTCGCATTGCTCGTATGACGAACACATGCAGCTGATCGATGCCATCGAGGCACGCGATGCCGAGCAGGCGGTGAGCCTGATGATGCACCACATGGACCACATCGACAGCAAGCTGAACCTGGACGAGGAGAGTGCCTCGGACGATCTGCATGCGGTGTTCTCGCACTTGCTGAAAAAGCCCAAGGTATCGGTCAAGGGTTGATCGTTTGCTCAAGTGAGCGTAGTGCGCCGTTGTGGGAGCGGGTTCACCCGCGAACACCGGCGCAGCCGGTGCCATTCACCGTGTCGCCTTCTTCGCGGGTAAACCCGCTCCCACAAGAAGCACGGCCATTTCTGGTCATTGATCAAAGGTCTGCTAAATTCTTGTGAGCAAACCTTCATCAAGCAGTTGGGCTTGCGCATTCGTTGCGTTCAACTTCTTGAGGAATGGACTCATGAGCATGTCCCTCGGTAAACGCATGGGGGCCGAGCTGGTCGGCACCTTCTGGCTGGTGCTTGGCGGCTGCGGCAGTGCGGTACTCGCCGCCAGCTCGCCCATCGGCATCGGTGTACTTGGCGTCGCCTTCGCCTTCGGCCTGACCGTGCTGACCATGGCCTTCGCCATCGGCCATATCTCCGGCTGTCACCTCAACCCCGCCGTGTCGTTCGGGCTGGTGGTGGGCGGGCGCTTTCCGGCCAAAGAGCTGCTGCCCTACGTGATCGCCCAGGTGATCGGCGCCATTCTGGCGGCAGGTGTGATCTACCTCATCGCCAGCGGCAAGTCAGGTTTCGAGCTGTCTGCGGGATTGGCTTCGAACGGCTACGCCGACCACTCGCCTGGCGGCTACACGCTCGGGGCGGGCTTTGTCAGTGAAGTGGTGATGACGGCGATGTTCCTGGTGGTGATCATGGGCGCTACCGACGCCCGGGCGCCAGCGGGTTTTGCGCCGATCGCCATCGGTTTGGCTTTGACCCTGATCCACCTGATCTCTATCCCGGTGACCAATACTTCGGTCAACCCCGCGCGTAGCACGGGGCCGGCCTTGTTCGTCGGTGGCTGGGCCCTGCAACAGCTGTGGCTGTTCTGGGTGGCGCCGCTGATTGGTGCTGCGATCGGCGGCGCACTGTACCGGGGCCTGGCAAAAGAACCTTAGCGCTGGTGCACGCAACGCCCAGCGGCGTAGGTTTCACGCACGGTGCGGTCGTCGCCTAGGGTGGTCAGCACGAACAGGGTTTCCTCGATGCTGTTGGACTGCTGGATGCGGTAGTCCAGCAGTGGCGTGGCCTTGTAGTCCAGCACCACGAAGTCGGCATCGTTACCCGGGCGTAGGCTGCCGATGCGGTCGTCCAGGCGCAGCGCGCGGGCGCCGCCGAGCGTGGCCAGGTACAGTGACTTGTACGGGTGCAGGCGTGCGCCCTGCAGTTGCATCACCTTGTACGCTTCGTTCAGGGTGTTGAGCAGCGAGAAGCTGGTGCCGGCGCCAACGTCAGTGCCCAGGCCCACATTGACCTTGAAGCGCTCGGCCTGGGGCAGGTTGAACAGGCCGCTGCCGAGGAACAGGTTGGAGGTGGGGCAGAAGGCCACCGCCGAGCCGGTTTCGGCCAGGCGCTGGCATTCGTCATCGCACAGGTGCACGCCATGGGCGAATACCGAGCGTTCGCCCAGCAGCTCGAAGTGGTCGTAGACGTCGAGGTAACCCTTCTGCTCGGGGAACAGCGACTTGACCCACTCGATTTCCTTGAGGTTCTCCGACAGGTGCGTGTGCATGTACACGCCCGGGTGCTCCTTGAGCAGTTGGCCCGCCAGCGCCAGCTGTTCAGGCGTACTGGTCGGGGCGAAGCGCGGGGTGACTGCATAATGCAGGCGGCCTTTGCCGTGCCAGCGCTCGATCAGCGCCTTGCTTTCGGCATAGCCGGACTCTGCGGTGTCGGTCAGGTAATCCGGGGCGTTGCGGTCCATCATCACCTTGCCGGCGATCAGGCGCAGGTCCAGGCGTTCGGCTTCTTCGAACAGGGCATTGACCGATTCCGGGTGCACGCTGCCGAACACCAGGGCGGTGGTGGTGCCGTTGCGCAGCAGTTCCTTGAGGAAGATTTTCGCCACTTGGTCGGCGTGTTCCTTGTCGGCGAACTGTTTTTCGCAGGGGAAGGTGTAGGTATTCAGCCAGTCCAGCAACTGTTCGCCGTAGGAGCCGATCATGCCGGTCTGCGGGAAATGGATATGGGTGTCGATGAAGCCTGGGGTGATCAGTGCGTCCTGGTAGTGCTCGACCGGGATATCGGCATCCAGGGTCGGCAACAGTTCGGCGGCGTGGCCTACGGCGCTGATGCGGCCATTGTCGACCACCAGCAGGCCGTCCTCGAAGTATTCATGGGAAGCCTCCAGGCCCACCTCGGCCGGGTCGGCGATGCTGTGCAGGATGGCGGCACGGTAGGCTTTGCGGGTAACGGTCATAACACACTCGTCAAATGGCTTGGCTGCGCCGGGAGGGCGGCAGCAACTGGGCAATGGGGCCGGCATTGGCGGCAGCGTCGTGCTGGCCGAAGCAGGCGTTGTAGGTGGCAATGATTTCACCGGCGATGGACACGGCGATCTCGATGGGCAGCTTGCCCTTGACCTCGGCCAGGCCCATCGGGCAGCGCATGCGCGACATCACGGCCTCGTCATAGCCGCGCTCGCGCAGGCGGTGTTCGAACTTGACCCGTTTGGTCTTCGAGCCGATCAGGCCGAACCAGGTGAAGTCGTTGCGCTTGAGAATGGCGGCGGTCAATTCCAGGTCGAGCTGGTGGTTGTGGGTCATGACGATGCAGTAGCAGCCTGGCGGCAGGTCTGCCACTTCGTCGACCGGCTCCTCGCTGACCACCTTGGTCACCCCGTCGGGGATCAGGGCAGGGAATTCCTGCTCGCGCGAATCGATCCAGCGCACCCGGCAGGGCAGCGCGGCGAGCAAGGGTACCAGAGCCCGGCCGACATGGCCCGCGCCGAACACCGCGATCTGCGCCTGCACCGCGGCCATGGGTTCGAACAGCAGCACAGTGACGCCGCCGCAGCACTGGCCAAGGCTGGCACCGAGGCTGAAGCGCTCCAGATGCGGGGTGGTGCGGTGCTCTTCGAGCATTTGCCGGGCGATGTGCAGGGCCTTGTATTCCAGGTGGCCGCCGCCGATGGTGTCGAACAGGCCGCTGGCGCTGACGACCATTTTCGAGCCGGCATTGCGCGGGGTCGAGCCGCGCTCCTCGATGATGGTAACCAGCACGCAGGCTTCGCCACGGGACTGATGGTCGGCGAGGGCGTTGATCCATTGGTGCATGATGCAACCTCTCTATAGTCGCGTCGCGATCCCTGTGGGAGCGGGTTCACCCGCGAATGCGGCGGTGAAACCACTATCGCATTCGCGGGTAAACCCGCTCCCACAGGGCCCTGCATTGTCAGTGAGACACGGTTTCCAGCTCCGGCTCGGCAGGTTGCGCTGCAGCCACTGCCTTGCGCATCTGCTCGCAACCCCAAAACACCCGCTCCGGCGTCGCCGGCGCATCCACCTGTGGCTGCACGCGGTAGTCGGCGATGCTGGCCACGGCGTCCTTGATCGCGCACCAGGCGGCGATGCCGAGCATGAACGGTGGTTCGCCCACAGCCTTGGAATGGAACACCGTGTCCTCCGGGTTCTTGCGGTTTTCCACCAGCTTTACCCGCAAATCCAGCGGCATGTCCGCCACTGCCGGGATCTTGTAGCTGGCCGGGCCGTTGGTCATCAGCTTGCCCTTGGCGTTCCACACCAGTTCTTCGGTGGTCAGCCAGCCCATGCCCTGGATGAAGCCGCCTTCCACCTGGCCGATGTCGATGGCCGGGTTCAACGAATCACCCACATCGTGCAGGATGTCGGCGCGCAGCATCTTGTATTCGCCGGTCAGGGTGTCGACGACCACCTCCACGCAGGCGGCGCCGAAGGCGAAGTAGTAGAACGGCCGGCCACGTGCCTGGCTGCGGTCGTAGTAGATCTTTGGCGTGCGGTAGAAACCGGTGCTGGACAGCGACACTTGGGCAAAATAGGCCTGCTGCACCAGCTGCTCGAAGCTGACGATCTGGTCGCGCACGCGCACATGGCCGTTGCGGAACTCGACGTCTTCCTCGGTCACCTGGTAGTGCCGTGCGGCGAACTCGGTCAGGCGTTTCTTGAGGATCTCCGCAGCGTTCTGCGCTGCCTTGCCGTTCAGGTCGGCACCACTGGAGGCAGCGGTCGGTGAGGTGTTGGGCACCTTGTCAGTATTGGTGGCGGTGATCTGGATACGGCTGAAATCGACCTGGAAGATCTGCGCCACCACCTGTGCCACCTTGGTGTTCAGGCCCTGGCCCATCTCGGTGCCGCCATGGTTCAGGTGGATACTGCCGTCGGTGTAGATATGGATCAGCGCACCGGCCTGGTTGAGGAAGGTGGCGGTGAACGAAATACCGAACTTGACCGGTGTCAGTGCCAGGCCCTTCTTCAGGACCGGGCTGTTGGCGTTGAAGCGGCGTATCGACTCGCGGCGCTCGGCATAGTCACTGCTGGCTTCCAGTTCGGCGGTCATCTCTTCGAGCATGTTGTGCTCGACGGTCTGGTAGTAGTGGGTGACGTTGCGCTCGGTCTTGCCGTAGTAGTTGGCCTTGCGCACCGCCAGCGGGTCGCGGCCCAGGTGGCGAGCGATGTGGTCCATCACCTGCTCGATGGCGACCATCCCCTGCGGGCCGCCAAAGCCGCGATAGGCAGTGTTGGAGGCTGTGTTGGTCTTGCAGCGGTGGCCGTGCACGGTGGCATCGCCCAGGTAGTAGGCATTGTCGGAGTGGAACATGGCGCGGTCGACGATCGAACCGGACAGGTCGGGCGAGTAGCCGCAGTTGCCGGCCAGGTCGAAGTTGATGCCGTGCAGGCGCCCGTCGTCGTCGAAGCCCACGTCGTACTCGACGTAGAACGGGTGGCGTTTGCCGGTCATGGTCATGTCTTCGACCCGTGGCAGGCGCATCTTGGTCGGCTGGCCGGTCAGGCGCGCCACCACTGCGCACAGGCACGCCGGGCTGGCGGCCTGGGTTTCCTTGCCACCAAAACCGCCACCCATGCGGCGCATGTCCAGCACCACCTTGTTCATTGGCACGTCGAGTACTTCGGCGACCAGTTTCTGCACTTCGGTGGGGTTTTGCGTGGAGCAGTAGACGATCATGCCGCCGTCTTCGGTGGGCATCACCGAGGAAATCTGCGTTTCCAGGTAGAAGTGCTCCTGGCCACCGATGTGCAGGGTGCCCTGGATGCGGTGCGGTGCACTGGCCAGGGCAGCGACGGAATCGCCACGCTGGTGGGTGTGGCTGTCGAGCACGAAGTGCTTCTTGCGCAGTGCTTCGACCACATCCAGCACCGGCTCCAGGTCTTCATACTCGACGATGGCGGCCATGGCCGCACGGCGCGCGGTATCGAGGTCACGGGCGGCCACGGCGAGCACCGGCTGGCCGAAGAACTCGACCTTGTCGATGGCCAGCAGCGGGTCGCCGGCTACCACCGGGCCGATGTCCTTTAGGCCAGGGATGTCTTCGTGGGTGATGGCGATGCGCACGCCCTCGAAGGCATAGCACGGCGTGGTGTCGATGCGCAGGATGCGCGCGTGGGCGCGGTCGGCGGTGCGCGCATAGACGTGCAGCTGGTTGGGGAATTCCAGGCGGTCGTCGATGTACACCGCCTCGCCGGACACATGCTTGTCGGCGCTGTCATGCTTGACGCTGCGGCCGACCCCGGTGGTCAGGTCCTGGCTGAACAGTTCGGCCATCTCGGCCTGGCTCTTGGCTACGTGATGGTTAGACATAAGCGGTCACCCGGGTTTCGATGTACGGCGTTTGCTGTTCGATGAAGTACTTGCGCAGCAGGTTCTGGGCGGTCAGCAGGCGGTATTCCTTGCTGGCGCGGAAGTCGCTGAGCGGGGTGAAGTCTTCGGCCAGGGCCTGGCAGGCGCGCTCGATGGCAGCCTGGTTCCACGGCTTGCCGCGCAGCGCCGCTTCGCAGGCACGGGCCCGTTTGGGGACTGCCGCCATGCCGCCGAAGGCGATGCGCACACCGCTGACCACGCCGTCTTCGATGCTCAGGTTGAAGGCGCCGCATACGGCAGAAATGTCATCGTCCAGGCGCTTGGACACTTTATAGGCGCGGAACGCCCAATCGCTGGTGGCGCGCGGCACGATGATCTTCTCGATGAACTCGCTGTCCTGGCGGGCGGTGATGCGGTAGTCGATGAAGTAGTCTTCCAGTGGCATCACCCGCTGGCGATCGCCCTGGCGCAGGACGATCTGCGCATCCAGGGCAATCAGCAGGGGTGGCGAGTCACCGATTGGCGAAGCGTTGCCGATATTGCCGCCCAGGGTGCCCTGGTTGCGGATCTGCAGCGAGGCGAAGCGGTGCAGCAGGGCACCGAAGTCCGGGTATTCCTCGTTCAGCGCACCGTAGCAGTCGGTGAGCGGTGTGGCGGCGCCAATTTCCAGATGGCTGGCGGTTTTCTCGATGCGCTTGAGCTCGGCCACATGGCCGACGTAGATCATCACCGGCAAGGTCTTGTGGAACTGGGTGACTTCCAGTGCCAGGTCGGTACCGCCGGCCAGCAGCCGCGCTTCGGGGTGCGAGCTGTACAGGTCGGCCAGGTCGGCCACGGTCAGTGGTACCAGGCAGCGCTTGTCGCCACTGTTCAGTTCGCCGGTCTGGGTTGGGGCAATGGCCTTGAGGCGGCTGATGGTCTGTGCCTGCTGGGCATCGAACTGGTCGCGGCAGGGCTGGCGGCAGCTCTGCTCGGCGGCGTCGAGGATCGGCCGGTAGCCGGTGCAGCGGCACAGGTTGCCGGCCAGGGCTTCCTGGGCCTGGTGCAGGTCGGGGCCGCTGCTGTTCTTCTGCAGGGCGAACAGCGACATGACGAAGCCGGGTGTACAGAAGCCGCACTGCGAGCCATGGCAATCGGCCATGGCCTGTTGCACGCTGTGCAGCTGGCCCTGGTGCTTGAGACCCTCGACGCTGATCAGTTGCTTGCCGTGCAGCGACGAGACGAAGGTCAGGCACGAGTTGAGGCTACGGTAGCGGATGCTGTCGTTGCCTTGGTCGTCCTGGGTCAGTTCGCCGACCACCACGGTGCAGGCACCGCAGTCACCACTGGCGCAGCCCTCCTTGGTGCCAGGTTTGCCCAGGTGCTCGCGCAGGTACTGCAGCACCGTCATGTTCGGGTCCAGGGCATGCTCACTACGCAGCTCCTGGTTTACGAGAAACTGGATCACGGGGATGGCCTCGCAATGGTTTTATTGTTGTTGGGCGGACTCTAAGCAAGAGCTGTCCAGCTGGTCAATATTTTTCTGACTCAAAGGTCAAGAAATTGCTCATGTCCAAGCCCGGCCGCACACATTGCCCATATTCCAAGCATAGATCGCGCCGGGCGTGTGGTTGCCTTGCAGGTCAAATAAACCGCCAGGCCCCTCTGCGCGATCAGCGGCCAAGTACGCTACAATCCGCTCCTTGTGCCCAGTTCAATGATTTTGAAGGAAAACCATGACGTTCAAGGCCCCGGACAGCCTCTCCGAGCAGATTGCCGATTACCTGGCCGAACGCATCATCCGTGGCGAGCTGGCGCCAGGCGAGCGTATCCAGGAGCAGAAGGTCACCCAGGCACTCAATGTCAGCCGCGGCTCGGTGCGCGAGGCGCTGCTGATCCTCGAACGCCGCCACCTGGTGGCGATCCTGCCGCGCCGGGGTGCCCATGTGACCGAGCTCGACGAGCGCAGTGTGCGCAGCCTGTGTGCACTGATGGGCGAGTTCTACATCCTGCTGGGTAACGCGGTTGCGCAAAAATGGCGCACCGATGCCGACCTGCGCCCGTTCCTGGAGATCCAGCAGCGCCTGCAGCGAGCCCATGACCAGCTGGACATCAAGGCCTTCGTCGCCGACAGCTTCGCAGTCATGCGGGCGGCCTACCCGTTCGCCGACAACCCGTTCCTGCAGGAAACCGTGGAAAACCTGCAGCCGGCGATGAGCCGTGCCTACTACCTGTCGCTGGACCAGCGCCAGGCCAGCATGATCGACTATCTGGACCTGTTCGCCCGCCTGCTCGACGCCGTGATCGCCCGTGACCTGCCGCGCATTCGCGAGGTGCTCACCGCCTATGGCCAGCGCAGCTGCGAACTGGTGCTGGCGGCGTTGGCCCGAGGCTGACCGATGCGCCTGAAGTGCATTCGCCTGGCCGGGTTCAAGTCGTTCGTCGACCCCACCACGGTCAACTTCCCCAGCAACATGGCGGCCGTGGTCGGCCCCAACGGCTGTGGCAAGTCCAACATCATCGATGCCGTGCGCTGGGTGATGGGCGAGAGTTCGGCGAAGAACCTGCGCGGCGAGTCGATGACCGATGTCATCTTCAACGGCTCCAGTGGCCGCAAGCCGGTCAGCCAGGCCAGCATCGAGCTGGTGTTCGACAACAGCGAAACCACCCTGGTCGGCGAATACGCCGCCTACGCCGAGATCTCGATCCGCCGCAAGGTCACCCGCGACGGGCAGAACAGCTATTACCTCAACGGTACCAAGTGCCGCCGGCGCGATATCACCGACATCTTCCTTGGCACCGGCCTGGGGCCGCGCAGCTACTCGATCATCGAGCAAGGCATGATCTCCAAGCTGATCGAGGCCAAGCCCGAGGAGCTGCGCAACTTCATCGAGGAAGCCGCCGGTATTTCCAAGTACAAGGAACGCCGCCGGGAAACCGAGAGCCGCATCCGCCGCACCCAGGAAAACCTTGCGCGCCTGACCGACCTGCGCGAAGAGCTGGAACGCCAGCTGGAGCGCCTGCACCGCCAGGCCCAGGCAGCCGAGAAGTACCGGGAATACAAAGCCCAGGAACGCCAGTTGAAGGCGCGCCTGTCGGCCTTGCGCTGGCGTGATCTGGACGAACGGGTGCGCCAGCGCGAGGCGGTGATCGGCGACCAGGATGTGTCCCATGAGGCGCTGGTGGCCGAGCAGCGCAATGCCGATGCCAGCATCGAGCGCCTGCGCGATGGCCATCACGAATTGTCCGAGCGCTTCAACCAGGTGCAGGGCCGCTTCTACTCGGTGGCCGGTGACATCGCCCGGGTCGAGCAGAGCATCCAGCACGGCCAGCAGCGCCTGCGCCAGTTGCAGGATGACTTCAAGGAAGCCGAGCGCACGCGCCTGGAAACCGAGTCGCACCTCGGGCACGACCGCACCCTGCTGGCTACCTTGGGCGAAGAGCTGGCAATGCTCGAACCCGAGCAGGAAATGACCCTGGCCGCTGCCGAAGAAGCCGCCGCTGCCCTTGAAGAGGCCGAGCTGGGCATGCACGGCTGGCAGGAACAGTGGGACAGCTTCAACAGCCGTTCTGCCGAGCCGCGCCGCCAGGCCGAAGTGCAGCAGGCGCGTCTGCAGCAGCTGGAAGCCAGCCTGGAACGCCAGGCCGAGCGCCAACGCAAGCTGGGCGAGGAGCGCGAGCTGCTGGGCAGCGACCCGCAGGATGCGGCCATGCTCGAACTGGCCGAGCAGCTGGCCAGTAGCGAAATGTTGCTGGAAGAGTTGCAGTTGTCCGAAGAGCAGGTGGTCGAGCGCCTGGAAGGCGCGCGTGAGCAACTGCAGCAGGCCACCCAGGCCCAACAGCAGGCGCAGGGCGACCTGCAACGCCTGGGCGGGCGCCTTGCCTCGCTCGAAGCCTTGCAGCAGGCTGCCCTGGAGCCCGGTGCAGGTGCTGCGGACTGGCTCCAGGGCCAGGGCCTGGAGCAACGGCCGCGGCTGGCTGAAGGGTTGCGGGTTGAGCCGGGCTGGGAGCTTGCGGTAGAAACCGTGCTTGGCGCCGACCTGCAGGCTGTACTGGTGGACGACTTCAGTAATCTGGATTTTGCCGGCCTGGAGCAGGGCGAGTTGCGCTTGCTGCTGGCGAGCGGTACCGGCTCGTCGCTGCCCGGCAGCCTGCTGGAAAAGGTCGAAGGCCGTGTCGACCTGTCGCCCTGGCTGGGCCAGGTCAAACCCGTGGGAGACCTTGCCCAGGCACTGGCGCAGCGCGCCTCGCTCGGCGAAGGCCAGAGCCTGGTCAGCCGCGATGGCTACTGGGTTGGCCGACACTTCCTGCGGGTGCGCCGTGGCGGCGAAGCCGAAGGCGGCCTGCTGGCACGCGGCCAGGAGATCGAGCGCCTCGGCCAGGAGCAATTGGAGCAGGAAGCGGCGCTGGAGCAGTTGGAACAGCAACTGCAGGCCCTGCGCGAGCAGCAGCTGGACCTTGAAGAGCAGCGGGAACAACTGCGCCGTCGCACCCAGGAAGAAAGCCGCCTGCATGGCGAGCTGAAGGCCAACCTGTCGGCTGGCCGCGCACGTGCCGAGCAGGTCGAGCTGCGCCGCCGGCGCCTGCAGGAAGAGCTGGCCGAACTGGAAGAGCAGCGCGCTCTGGAACATGAGCAACTGGGCGAAGCCCGCCTGCTGCTGCAGGAGGCCCTGGAGCTGATGGCCCAGGACACCGAGCAGCGCGAGCAGTTGATGGCCCGCCGCGACACTTTGCGCGAAAGCCTCGATCGCGTGCGCCAGGAGGCCCGCCAGCACAAGGATCACGCCCACCAGCTGGCTGTCCGTCTGGGCTCGCTGCGTGCCCAGCACGACTCCACCCGGCAGGCACTGGAGCGCCTGGAGCAGCAGGCCGCGCGCCTGACCGAGCGCCAGGAGCAACTGAGCCTGAACCTGGAAGAGGGTGAGGCCCCGCAGGAAGAACTGCGCCTGAAGCTGGAAGAGCTGCTGGAGCGGCGCATGAGCGTCGATGAGGAAATGCGCCAGGCCCGCCTGCACATGGACGAAGCCGACCGCGAACTGCGTGACGCCGAAAAGCGTCGTACCCAGGCCGAGCAGCAGGCCCAATTGCTGCGTGGCCAGTTGGAGCAGCTGCGCCTGGAGTGCCAGGGCCTGGATGTGCGGCGCAAGACCTTGCAGGAGCAGTTGCTGGCCGACGGCTACGACCTGCAAGGTGTGCTCGCCACTCTCGAGGCCGAAGCCAGCGAGCAGGGTACCGAACAGGAGCTGGAGCAGCTCGAGGCGCGTATCCAGCGCCTGGGGGCGATCAACCTGGCGGCCATCGAAGAGTACGAGCAGCAGTCCGAGCGCAAGCGCTACCTGGACGCCCAGGACGCCGACCTGGTCGAAGCCCTGGAGACCCTGGAAAACGTCATTCGCAAGATCGACAAGGAAACCCGCAACCGCTTCAAGGATACCTTTGATCAGATAAATGCCGGATTACAGGCACTTTTCCCAAAAGTTTTCGGTGGTGGCAGCGCTTATCTGGAACTGACGGGCGAAGATCTACTCGATACAGGGGTAACGATCATGGCGCGACCACCGGGCAAGAAGAACAGCACCATCCATCTGCTGTCCGGCGGTGAGAAGGCACTGACCGCATTGGCGCTGGTGTTTGCCATCTTCAAGTTGAACCCCGCACCGTTCTGCATGCTCGACGAAGTCGACGCGCCGCTGGACGATGCCAACGTCGGGCGCTACGCCCGTCTGGTCAAGGAAATGAGTGAAAGCGTGCAGTTCATCTACATCACCCATAACAAGATTGCCATGGAGATGGCGGATCAATTGATGGGGGTGACCATGCATGAACCGGGCTGTTCACGTCTGGTTGCCGTCGACGTGGAGGAGGCCATGGCCATGGTCGATGCCTGATGCTCGACGATAAGGGCATATTCCGTAGCGAAATGCCCCCGCCATGTGCGACAGACGGTGTAAAGTTGTCTTTGGTCGTGCTAGCTTAATGTCACTCGTTTTTTGCGTGGGTAAAACGCCTGTCAGAACATAGAGTTGGCGCCACGTGTTAAAGGGCTTTGAACCCTTTGTTTTCAAGCATATTTTTATAGAGGCACGGGATTACATGGAAATCGGTCTGCGCGAGTGGCTGATCGTCATCGGCATCATTGTCATTGCCGGGATTCTTTTCGACGGCTGGCGCCGCATGCGCGGCGGGAAAGGCAAGTTGAAATTCCGTCTGGATCGCAGTTATTCCAACCTGCCGGACGAAGAGGGCAATGCCGAAGTGCTTGGCCCGTCGCGGGTGCTGGATACCCACAAGGAGCCTGAGCTGGACGAAAGCGACCTGCCGTCGCTCAGTGCTTCTGCGCGTGATCGCGAGCGCGAGCCCAAGCCGGCCAAGGCTGCCAAGCGCGGCAAGCGCGCCACCGCTGCTGCGGATACACAGCAGGGCGACCTGAACCTCAGCGCCGAGCCACGCGAGCCGGACCTGTTTGCCGACAGCGATGATGACTTTGCCGCGGAAAATACCCGCAGCAACGGTGCGGCGCCTGCCAGCAGCAGCGTCAAGGAGCTGCCGCCGGCCGAGGAAGTGTTGGTGATCAGCGTCATCTCCCGCGACGAGGGTGGCTTCAAGGGCCCGGCGCTGCTGCAGAACATTCTGGAAAGCGGCCTGCGTTTCGGCGAAATGGACATCTTCCACCGTCACGAGAGCATGGCCGGTCACGGCGAGGTGCTGTTCTCCATGGCCAACGCCGTCAAGCCCGGCGTGTTCGACCTGGACGACATCGACCACTTCAGCACCCGCGCGGTGAGCTTCTTCCTCGGCCTGCCGGGCCCGCGTCATCCGAAGCAGGCCTTCGACGTGATGGTGGCTGCGGCGCGCAAGCTGGCGCACGAACTGAACGGTGAGCTCAAGGACGACCAGCGCAGCGTGCTGACCGCCCAGACCATCGAGCACTATCGCCAGCGCATCGTCGAGTTCGAGCGCCGTGCGCTGACCCAGAAGCGCTGACAGATCCAGACGAAAGAGCAGCCTCAGGGCGTGCTGGTCGGTTCGGGTGTTGTTATCGCCTGTTCCGGCCCCTTCGCGGGTAAACCCGCTCCTACAGGGACACCACAGCCCTTGAGGTTTGTGGTGTCCCTGTAGGAGCGGGTTTACCCGCGAAGGGGCCGGAACAGGCAATAAATACCTCAAACCCCCGGCACCACCCCCAGGCTGCTCTTTTGCTTTGCAAGAGAAGACAAATCCCATGACCGCCGAAACCCGTATCCACGAACTGCGTGCCGAGCTCGACCAGCACAACTATCGCTACTACGTGCTCGATGAGCCAAGCGTGCCCGATGCCGAATACGACCGCCTGTTCAACGAGCTCAAGGCGCTTGAAGCCGAATACCCGCACCTGGTAACCCCCGACTCGCCCACCCAGCGCGTCGGGGGCGCAGCCCTGGCCGCGTTCAGCCAGGTCCGCCACGAAGTGCCCATGCTCAGCCTGGGCAACGCTTTCGAAGAAGCCGACCTGCGTGAGTTCGGCCGCCGCGTGGTAGACGGCCTCGACCAGCCCGGTGCGGTCGACTACAGCTGCGAGCCCAAGCTCGACGGCCTGGCCGTGAGCTTGCTGTACCGCGACGGTCTGCTCGTACAGGGCGCCACCCGTGGCGACGGCACCACCGGCGAAGACATCAGTGCCAACGTACGCACCGTGCGCAACATCCCGCTCAGGCTGCAAGGCGAGGGATGGCCTGCGGTGCTGGAGGTGCGCGGCGAGGTTTACATGAGCAAGGCCGGTTTCGACCGGCTCAACGCCGCCCAGGCCGAAGCCGGTGGCAAGACCTTCGCCAACCCGCGCAACGCCGCAGCCGGCAGCCTGCGTCAGCTGGACTCGAAAATCACCGCCAGCCGCCCGCTGGAATTCTGCTGCTATGGCGTCGGCCAGGTGTCCGCGAGCATCGGCGACAGCCACATCGGCATCCTCGAACAGCTCAAGGCGTGGGGGTTGCCGATCAGCCGCGAACTCAAGCATGCCGCCGGTATCGAAGAATGCCTGGCCTACTATCGCGACATCGGCGAGCGACGCAACAGCTTGCCCTACGAAATCGACGGCGTGGTGTTCAAGGTCAACAGCCTGGCCGCCCAGCGCGAACTGGGCTTCCGTGCCCGTGAGCCCCGCTGGGCGATTGCCCACAAGTTCCCGGCCATGGAAGAGCTGACCGAGGTGCTGGATGTCGAGTTCCAGGTCGGCCGCACCGGCGCCGTAACGCCCGTGGCACGCCTGAAGCCGGTCAAGGTGGCCGGTGTGACCGTGTCCAACGCTACCCTGCACAACATGGACGAAATCGCCCGCCTGGGCCTGCGCGTTGGCGACACGGTTATCATCCGCCGCGCCGGTGACGTGATTCCGCAGGTGATGCAGGTGGTGCTGGAGCGCCGCCCAGAGGATGCGCGCCCGGTGCAGGTGCCGAGTGAGTGCCCGGTATGCGGCTCGCAGGTCGAGCGTACCCAGTTGGTCAAGCGTAGCAAGGGCAAGGAAACAACCAGCGAGGGGGCGGTGTACCGCTGCGTCGGTCGCCTGGCCTGTGGCGCCCAACTCAAGCAGGCGATCATCCACTACGTGTCACGCCGCGCCATGGACATCGATGGCCTGGGCGAGAAGAGCGTCGAGCAACTGGTGGACGAAGGCCTGATCGGTTCGCCGGCCGACCTGTACAAGCTGGAATTCGACCAGATCGTCGGCCTGGAAGGCTTTGCCGAAGTGTCCAGCAAGAAGCTGCTGGATGCCATCGAAGCCAGCAAGCGCCCGGGCCTGGCGCGCTTCATCTACGCCCTGGGTATCCCGGACGTAGGCGAGGAGACCGCCAAGGTGCTGGCCCGCTCGCTGGGCAGCCTGGCGCGGGTGCAGCAGGCGCTGCCGCAGGTGCTCACCTACCTGCCGGACATCGGCCTGGAGGTGGCGTACGAGATCCACAACTTCTTCGAGGACGAGCACAACCGCAAGGTCATCAAGCAGTTGCTCGACAGCGGCATGCAACTGCAGGACGAAGGCGAGCTGGCTGCCGAGTTCGCCGCCAGCACCACCCTGGCCGGCATGATCGCCAAGCTCGACATCGCCTCGGTTGGCCCGACCGGTGCCGAGAAGCTGGTGGCCAAGCTAGACAGCCTGGACAAGATCATCGCCGCCGATGGTATCGACCTGCGCCAGGCCCTGGCGGCCAAGCAGGCCGAAGCCGTGCGCGAGTTCTTCAAGGATGAAGCCAACCAGAAGCTGGCCCGGGACATCGAGGCACAGTTGCTGGCGTTCGGCATGCACTGGAGCAGCGAGAAGAAAGTGGCCGAAGGCTTGCCGCTGGCCGGCCAGACCTGGGTGCTGACCGGCACCCTGGAGCGCATGAGCCGCGACATCGCCAAGGAAAAGCTGGAAAGCCTGGGGGCCAAGGTGGCGGGTTCGGTATCCGGCAAGACCCACTGCGTGGTGGCGGGGCCGGGGGCGGGGTCCAAGCTGGCCAAGGCCAGTGAGTTGGGTGTGAAGGTGCTTGATGAAGATGCCTTCGTCACCTTCCTGGGCGAACAGGGCATCGCTGTCTGACGCCCTGCGCAATCCCCTGTGGCTTGCGCGGTCCTTGTGGGAGATTCTATGGTTTTCAGCAAGCCAGTTTCGCGCCTTTAGTGACGTATTCGTCCTGATTTTTCATCAGGGCGAATGCCACCCGCGCGAGCTTTCTTGCCAGGATTACCAAAGCTTGGGTTGTTGCTTTACCACTGCTCCGATGCTGTTCGTAAAGCCCTTTCCAGGCTGCCGATCTGCTGGCCGCCATCGCAGCGTTGTGCAATAAGCGACGAATTTCTGAACAACCTCGCTTGGTGAGGCGACGTCGCCCATTCTTCTGCCCGGAATCACTGACTCGTAAATCCATTCCTAGGAATGCAATGTACGAGTCACTGCTTTTGAACTCGCCCCTTGTAAAAGCCATCACCAATGCTGCGGCGGTGAGAAAACCAATGCCCTCTACTGCCTGGCAGCGAGCGACTTGTTCCTGTAGCCCAGCGTCTCGCAGTACTTCTTTAATCTTCTTTTGAATCAACTGATCCAGCCGATCTATCGACTTCACAAAAGTTTCGAAGGCGGCTTTCAAAAGGCTTTCGTTAGCCCAGCTCTGAGTCATTGCAGTACGAGCAGTCACCAAGGCGGCTCTGCGTCGCAAGAGGCTCTGAAGCTTGCCGTAGACAGCGGGAGGCGGGCTCCAAGGGCGAAGGTCCTCGCCTTCATTTTTTAAAAAACGGGACAACAACCGAGCATCGGAGGGGTCGGTTTTAACCCGTCCCCCAACACTTTTCCGGTAGTTGCTCAATTGAAAACCATCGATGACATAGACCTCGAAGCCTAGGCTGTGGGCCAATTCAACCAGGTCCAAGTGGTAGACATTGGTCGCCTCAACAGCGATAGCGGTGTTGAGGGTTTGTTGCTTGAGCCACCTTCTGATCTCGAGTTTGGAGTTTTTCAGCCTGATGATCTCGTCGCGATCATCGTGGTGGATAACCAGCTCAGCCTTCGCGACATCCGCACCCACGATCAACTTACCTACCTGCATTGCCATGGGCGGCTCCTCACGTTATGGTTTTTCGGCTTGAAGGGGTTTCACCAAGAGGCGCTGGCTTGCTTCTATCGTCGCTTGCAAACGATGCATTCTTTATCGGCGCTTTGGTGGAAGGGGTGGGGCGATGTCTCCCACGGTCTGTACTGCTGTGAACAGTCAGAATCGGGCATTTAGTCCCACCACCCCTTCAAGTCTAACCATACAAGCGGGCATGCCCGCGAACACGGGCGAAGCCCGTGCCATCCATCGCGGCGCCTGCTTCGCGGCGGTTCGACGCCTCGACACGCCCGCTCCCACAAGTCCTGCGCTGGTCTTGCTGTCAGCGCTAACCCTGTAGGAGCGGGTTCACCCGCGAATTGCCAGCTCCAGGCCATCCCGGCCCGGACAAGTCATTGAGAAATGATGACTTTTTCTCCTCCAGAGGTTGTATCTGCCCCCAAGACCGGTACAATGGCGCCACTCGCTGTTCAGCGAGCCTTGTAGTGGTGGCCCCATCGGTCCCCCCGCATTGATTACCCGTTAACCTGGTCAGGCCCGGAAGGGAGCAGCCATAGCGGGAACATCGAGTGCCGGGGTGTGGCTGGTGGGGCCGCCTCCATTACGTAAGTCCTTAATTCTAAAGGACTTTTCTCGCTCAAAATCTCGAAGTGGACCAGTGCTGTAGTACACCTAAGTGGTGCACTGTGCTGAGTATTCTAGCTTCGTCAGCTTGCCTCTCCAATACCCTCTCTGGTTACGCCAATCTCGGGGCTACCTTGTAATTCGCTTATGTGGCGTTTCCCCGCTGTCTCTCCCAGTGATTTGCAATTGCCAGTACGGCGGCTGTGCTACTAGGATGTGGCATCTGAGTGAGGAGCTAGAGATGGAATTCATAGAGCGACTGAACGCGTTATCAGCCAAAATCCGCCAGCAGGGTCCTGCTATCCAAACTGAAGAGGCAACCAAAATTGCCTTTGTCATGCCCTTCATCAACTCCGTCCTAGGCTACGACGTCTTTGACCCCTCGGAGGTGACCCCAGAGTACGTCTGTGACGTGGGGACGAAGAAGGGCGAGAAGATCGACTACGCCATCATGAAGAACGGCGAGATTCAGATCCTGATCGAGTGCAAGAAGATCGGCGAGCCGCTGCATATCAATCATGCGAGTCAGCTCTTCCGGTATTTCCACGTCACCACGGCCCGCATCTCGATTCTTACTAATGGCCAGGTGTACCGGTTCTTCACCGACCTCGATGCCCCTAATAAGATGGATGAGAAACCGTTCTTGGAGCTCGACCTCCTTGATCTGGACGAGCACGCCCTTCCAGAGCTTCAGAAGCTAACCAAGTCTGCATTCGACGTTGACTCGATCATCAGTGCTGCTGGAGAACTGAAATACGTTGGCCAGATCAAGAAAGAGATGGCCTCTCAATTCAGTCAGCCTAATGACGAGTTCGTGAAGTTCTTCGCTACTCGGGTCTACGATGGGATTATCACCCAGAAGGTTAGAGAGCAGTTCACGACTTTGACCCGAAAAGCAGCAATCCAGTTTCTAGGGGATCAGGTTAATGATCGACTTAAGTCTGCAATGAGCGGCGCAGTCGAGCCATCCTACGCCATGAGTGCAGTTCAACCTACTGTGTCGGTAGAGTCTGCTGAAGAGGCTGATGAAGATCGTATTCAAACCACGCTCGAAGAGCTTGAAGGTTTCCATATCGTCAAGGCTATTGTAAGGGCGGTTGTCGATGCGAAGAGAATAGTGCATCGCGATACCCAAAGCTATTTCGGTATATTGCTAGATGATAATAATCGCAAGCCAATTTGCCGGTTGCACTTTAATAGAAGTCAAAAGTATATCGGGCTTTTCGATTCTGAAAAAAATGAGACGCGGCACCCTATATCTTCGCTGGATGATATTTATGGTTATGCGGATCAGTTGAAGGGTGTTATTTCACTCTATGAATAACAATTTTCTTGAAGTTGCTATTGGAGGTGGGCGGTATAATGGATCTGTCTTTAGTTACTTTCGGTGATCGCGTAGCTGAAAATGAAGCAGCACAACTTGCTTCTTATTTTGTGAGAACGGATGACTGGACTCAGTTGCGAGCCGGGAATATAGATGTGGTGTTCGGTGCGAAAGGGGCAGGCAAGAGCGCTCTATATACACTGCTCAATCAAGAAGCTGAAAGCTTTGAGGCTTCCGGAATATTGTTGATGTCAGCGGAGAAGCCTACTGGTCAGACAGTGTTCTCCGAAATAAGAAATGAGCCTCCTACTTCCGAAGCGGAATTCGTAGGGCTTTGGAAGATTTATCTATGCCAACTAATTGTCGAAGCGCTTGTTCAGCGGGGGCGCTGCACGAGAGAGGCTGAATTCGTACGCCAGAAATTAGTTGAGGCAGAGCTTATAGAGGAGCGTAATAGCCTTAAGCGGCTTGTTAATTCTGCTATGCGATTCGCAAGGAACGCATTCAGTATTGAGTCCGTTGAGGGTGGGGGCTCTATTGCAGGGGAGGTAACGGGTAAGATTACTTTCCGCACGCCCGATAACGCTAAAAGGAAACTTGGTTTCTTCTCGGTGGATGAGCTTCTTGAAAAGTTAAATGACTACTTAGTCGCTGAGAAGCTAAGTACGTGGTTGTTGTTTGATAGGCTCGATGTCGCATTTGACGAGGATCCGGAGCTGGAAAAGTACGCTCTTAGAGCTCTTTTTAAGACTTATAGAGACGTAGAGGATTTAGACGCTGTTTTTCTGAAGATATTCTTGCGCGATGATATCTGGAAGAAGATTACGGATGATGGCTTTAGGGAGTCTAGTCATATTACTCGAACTACGACTATCAAGTGGTCGCATCAGGGGTTGCTTAATCTTATTGTTAATAGAATACTTAGGAATACGCCAATTTGCGAATCCTACAAGGTTGAGTCCGACGAGGTAAGCAATGATCAGGCGAAGCAGCTTCAGTTGTATTATAGGCTGTTTCCTGAGCAGGTTGACGTTGGTGAGAAGCAGTCGCAAACGTTCGACTGGATATTGAACCGGGTTAGAGATGGGTTTGGTAATATCGCGCCTCGCGAATTTATTCATTTCCATAATGAGATTCTAAACAACCAGAAAAGTGCAAATGGGATGGGCGCGTCTAAGGCTGATGGTGAAAACCTGTTCAGCCGGCAGGCCATCAAGGATTCTACTTTCGAAGTCTCTAAAGTAAGAATTGAACAAAATCTCTTTGCCGAGTACGCTGGATTGAAATCTTTTATACTCGGTCTTGAGAAAAGTAAGGCTGAGCAAAACCTCGATACCTTGGGTGCAATATGGTCTACCTCAGCTGATGAGACAAAGCGATTGGCGGGAGAGCTTGTGGCTATTGGCTTCTTTGAGAATCGTGCTGCGAAAGATGAAGGGATCTACAAGGTTCCATTTTTGTATAGACCATATCTGGAGATTACGCAGGGTAAGGCTTTTACAGTAGTTTCCTCGTAAACCAAGCCACTCCTGCCCGGTTGCGAGACTTGGTGGGAGTGCTTCTTAGGTTGTCGGTTTAAAGTCACTGCTTTTAGAGCCTTCCTTCGACGTAATGCACCGCCCCTGAAATTTTAAAAGCAAACTTTGCTCTTTACAGATAGCATCGGCTTCGGCCGGGGCGAAATATGCAGTAGGCGTATGGGCAACTGGCTAAACCCTGCCAGGTGTGGGTCGTTCTCAAACCTACTGAGCTAAAGACTTATACCCCCGGCCTCAAACCCCCAAAATATGAGCAGACAAGCCGCCCCGAAGGCGGCTATGAGCGTAGGCGTTCTATTGCTGAGGCCAACGTACTTGCCTGGAGGTCCAGTGCCTCCAGTGTGGTCATCACGTTATCGTGGGTGTTCACAGAGCCTCGCTGCCTGATCCATGTACTGACCTCTTCCAATCCTGCTCTGAGGGCTGTCTGGTTCATATGCAGCGCCTCAAGGGCGTTCGCTATAGCAGCGGCCTTATCATCGTCCATATGGGGGTTCTCGCTGTGGGCAGATACCGCAGCGTAGGGCCTTACAGCGCCTTGTTCCAGTGCCGTTTGACCGTGGCAATACCGATATCGAGTTCGGCTGCCACCTCCGCCTGTGTCATGTTCTTGGCCTTGGCCTTCTGCACTGCCTTGGTGGTATCAACAGCTTCAGGGCGTCCCAACTTCTTGCCTTCTGCCTTCGCACGTTTCAAGCCTGACTGCGTACGCTCGATCAGCAGGTCACGTTCAAACTCTGCGACAGCGCCAAGCACCTGCATGGTCATCTTGCCCGCTGCACTGGTCAGGTCCACGCCACCAAGGGCGAGGCAGTGAACACGGATACCGGTTGCTGCCAGTTGCTCGACGGTCTGCCGTACATCCATAGCGTTGCGGCCAAGGCGGTCCAGCTTGGTGACGATCAGCACATCACCCGATTCCATCCGCTCAAGCAACTTTTGGAAGCCGGGACGCTCGCTGGCGGGGACGCTGCCGGAAATGATCTCTTCGATTACCCGGCTGGCCTGTACATCGAAGCCAGCGTTCTTAACGTCCTGGACTTGGTTTTCGGTGAACTGGTTGGACGTGCTTACACGACAGTAAAGGAAGGTACGGGACATCGGCATCACCCAAGGGATCATTTAACGTGGGATCATGGTACCGGTATCATTAACCTCTGTATACCCTATTTTTTTGATACCGCCAAAGGCCAGATTTGATGGCATCGTTTGACGGTCGTTTGCTGATACCAGTTCAAGCTGGTGACACGGGCTCACGAAAAAGCCCGCACAAGGCGGGCTGATTAGATAGCCCCAAGCTTAGAGGCAGCGGCAAAGGTACGAATTCGTACCTTTTACGGAATGGGCAACCGGTGTCAGCAGATTTGCTGAACCCTACACCAGCGCCTGTATTACAGGCACATAACCTCTCCCACGAGGGGAGCCCCTACACCCGGCGTTTGAATCTCCACGAAATTGCGAGAGATAAGGCCGTGTGGCGACATTTGCTTAGCGCCTTCACCGTCAATGCCACGTAACTAGGGCCTTAGATGTTAGTGAGAAGAGGGCATTTCCAGAAAAGATGCCTTGGGGTAATTAGTTCGAGATTAGTTATGCGTCTAGTAATCGAAAGCTTGATCTGTAGAAGCTGTAGCGCAAAGTAGCGTTACCTGGCCTCGGATTAAGCAGGCCGAGCTACTGTCGTAGCGAGCAAGGGTCAATCGTGGATGAGCGTCTCGACGTCTGCAACTAGGTCAGACGGTTTGCACCCGAGTGCGGATGCTAGCTTGAAGATGATGTTGATGGTGGGCTGGTGAACGCCCCTTTCAATGAGGCTGACGTAGTTCCTTTGCACATCCGCTTCCAGCGCCAGCTTCTCCTGCGTCAGTCCTGCCTGCTTCCGTCTTTCACGGAGAACCCTACCGAATGCCAGCCCTGCGTCCAAACCGTACCCCCTCTGTATGAGGTAGCACTCTCGGGGCGGGCTGTGCTTGCGTCTTCACAGTATACTGTGAATTTACTTGGCGGCATGGCATCATCCTGCTCGGACAATGGCATGTTGCTATTGCAGCGGCGGCTGTGATGGTCGCTACTCAAGTAGAGGCAGGAATGTTGATGTTGAAAGGAAGATCGTTGGCCTTGCTGGTTACCGGGGCTGTGATGCTGGTGGCTGGCTGTACTACCCCGCAGTACCGGATGGTGAAGCCTGGGGCCTCTGATGAGACGGTGATGCAGGATGACGCCAAGTGCCAGAACCAGTCTGCGATGATCCAGGTTGCCGACTGGGAGTACCGTGGCACCATTGCCGAGGGTGCAAACATCCAGCTCAAGCAGCAGAAGGCGTACCAGAACTGCATGATCGGCAAAGGCTATAGCCCCATCAGGATTCAGTGATACCACTACGAGAGAAGTTGACGATGCGTTGTACGATTAGAAGCGTCGCGGTCGCAGGAGCGCTGGGTCTCTTGGCTGGGTGTGCTCAGTCCCGGTACGAACCAATCGTGTACACAGATGCTGCACCTGCTGAGCGATGGACGTTCACGCCGATTGAAGTCAAGTACAAAGACACCTTCTCTCCGGCTTGGAATTTCCAGAATGTGCTTGAGCACAACGCCGGGAGATGCGGCCAGGAAGCAGCAATGGGTTACATCCTCTACAGTCAGCTTCGTGGCTATGGGTCGAGTAAGCGGCCAGACGACCGCGCTCAAGCATTAGCGGACTGCCAGCAATACGCGTACCAGCTGGGGAATGAAGCCATCGCCCGCCTCAAGCAAGCCAAGGTGTCTACCAAGACCCTGGAGCTGAGTAAGGACTTGTACTCGAAGTGGTCGGTTTATGTGGCTGGGATGACCATATCCGCACCCAAAGATGCCATGGCTGCGACCCAGTATGAGACGAGTAGGCGTGCTCTATTGACGGAGGACAAATTTTCCCAGTAGCTGGTCTGCGAAACGTGATCCAGCGGTAAGTCAGTAAGCCGGTAAGTCCGTAAGACAAACGAACTTTTAACTGCATTGCAGAGGATTACTTATGACTGAACGACACGTTTCTCCCGAAAGCATCCCCGTGTTGCCGCTGACCGAAAACTGACCCAGTTTCGCCCGTTGTGCTGACTGAAAACTGACCCAGGTGTTCCACTGCACCTGCTCAATTTTTGAGCAGGAGAACACAGGGTGATCAGCATGGAAATGATGGGCAAAATTCGGCGGATGTATTTCCGCGACAAGCTGTCGTTGCATGAGATAGCCAAGCGCACCGGACTGTCGCGCAACACCATCCGAAAATGGGTCAGAGCGCCGGAGTCCAAACAGCCGGTTTATCAGCGTCGAGCCGTGTTCAACAAGCTCAGTCCCTTTCACGAGATGTTGGAGCAAGCGCTGCGGGCTGATGCCTTAAGGGCCAAGCAACATCGTCGCAGTGCCAAGGCGCTGCTGGCCATGATCCGCGCTGAAGGCTATGACGGCGGCTACAGCCAGCTCACTGCCTTCGTTCGTCATTGGCGCGGAGAGCAAGGCAAGGCGGTACGGGCATTTGTGCCGTTGGCATTCGCCTTGGGCGAGGCCTTCCAGTTCGATTGGAGCGAGGAAGGCCTGCTGGTTGGCGGTGTTTTCAGGCGCGTCCAGGTCGCGCACATGAAGCTATGTGCCAGCCGAGCTTTCTGGCTAGTGGCCTATCCCAGCCAAGGGCATGAAATGCTGTTCGATGCCCATACCCGCTCATTCGCCGCCTTAGGTGGCGTGCCGCGTCGCGGCATCTACGACAACATGAAAACTGCGGTCGACAAGGTCTCCAAGGGTAAAGGCCGCACGGTCAATGCTCGCTTCATGGTGATGTGCTCGCACTACCTGTTCGACCCGGACTTCTGCAACGTAGCGTCCGGCTGGGAAAAAGGTATCGTCGAAAAGAATGTCCAAGACAGTCGGCGCCGCATCTGGCTGTCCGCCCGCGACAATACTTTCCATAGCTTCGAAGAGTTGAATGCCTGGCTTGCCCAGCGCTGCCGGGCTCTCTGGCATGAGCTGATTCATCCGCAGTACAACGGCCTTACCGTCGCAGAAGTCTTGGAATTGGAGCGCGTCGAAATGATGCCGATGCCGACGCCTTTCGACGGATATGTAGAACGCACGGTTCGCGTTTCCAGCACCTGTCTGATCAACGTGGCTCGCAACCGCTATTCAGTACCCTGTGAGCGTGTTGGCCAGTGGGTCAGCAGTCGGCTCTATCCCTCGCGAATCGTCGTGATTGCCGATGAGGGTGTGATTGCTAGCCATGAGCGCCTGTTTGATCGCGATCAGGTCAGCTACGACTGGCAACACTACATCCCCCTCATTGAACGCAAACCGGGGGCCCTACGCAATGGTGCCCCGTTTGCCGATCTGCCTAAGCCACTACGCCTGCTCAGGCGCGGGCTGCTGCGGAATCTACAGGGTGACCGGGTTATGACCCAGGTCTTGGCCGCCGTGCCCATCGCTGGCCTGGATGCTGTTCTCGTAGCGGTTGAGCTGGTTTTGGAGTCTGGCAGCCTGAGCGCTGACCACATCCTCAACATCGTGGCCCGTCTGACCGCTCGTGAAGCACCACCCTCGGTCGAAACCAACCTGCAACTGAACGTTACCCCTGTTGCCAATACCGCACGCTATGACCGGTTGCGCAGCACGGATGAGGAGGTGCGCAATGCGTGATCTCACAGAGGAACTCAAAGACTTACGCCTGCACGGCATGGCCGATGCCTGGGCAGAGCTGGCCGCACAAGGCGAATCTTCCACTGCGTCATCGAAATGGCTGATCGAGCATCTCCTTGATCAAGAGCACGCCGACCGAGCAGTACGCTCGGTGCATCATCAGATGAGCATGGCGAAACTGCCCATGCACCGTGACCTGGCTGGCTTCGACTTCGGTGTATCCAGCGCCGATGTCCGATTGATCAGGGAACTGTCCACTCTGGCCTTCACCGACACAGCGCAAAATGTGGTGTTCATCGGTGGCCCTGGCACCGGTAAAACGCACCTCGCTACTGCCTTGGCAGTGGCCGGCATCACCCAACATAACAAGCGTGTGCGTTTTCACTCCACAGTCGATCTGGTCAACCTGCTGGAGCGTGAAAAACATGAGGGCAAGACAGGGCGTATCGCCCGAGGACTACTGCGTGCAGATCTGGTAATCCTTGATGAGCTTGGCTACCTACCTTTCAGTCAGAGCGGCGGAGCCCTGCTGTTCCACCTGCTTTCGAAGCTTTACGAGCACACCAGCGTGATCATCACCACCAACCTCAGCTTCGCCGAGTGGTCGAGCGTATTTGGCGACGCCAAGATGACCACGGCCTTGCTCGACCGATTGACACACCACTGCCACATCGTCGAGACGGGGAATGAATCATACCGCCTGCAAAACAGCACCTTGGTGGCCAAGACCAAGATCCAGGCGAGGGAGCGCAGACGGCAGGATGTCGAGGAATCGGAGGACGACCCGTTTTGACCTCTTTGGGCTGGCCTTGCTGAGTGCAGGGTCAGCACTTTCACGACGCTGTCGACTGCTAGGCTTATCCACAATTGCCGGGGTCTAAATCGGCAAGCAGCCCTGGGTCATTTTTCAATCGGCAGGGTGGGTCAGTTTTCAATCAGCGCCGACACGTATGGCGGAAGCTGTGGAAAGTTTTGCGAGAATCAGTGATGCCCAGCTTCGTCTTGTAACGACCGAACCACTTCGACGGAGCATGGCCGAGCTTGCCCCGTACTGCTTCCAGCTCAGGGAATACCCGATCAGCGCCAGTAGCTTTGACTGATTCAACGTACTTAAGCAGGCCCAGGTCCAGCAGGGCAGGGTGCAGAGGGAGCGTGCGACGACTGCTGGCGTTCTTCAGGTTCTGCCCTTCACGGCTGTCATCAATGCGGATGCAATGAATCCCCTGTTGCTCAGTGAAGTCGTCAACCCGCAACTGGCATAGCTCTTCCAGTCGAGCACCGGTAGCTCGTCCCATCAAGGGCAACCAGTATCGCCACGGTTGCTTTCGTGCTTCCTTATGAAGTCCCTCATGATTCAGCAGTGCTGCCAGATCGCTGCGGTCGAATGAGAGTCGTGCTTCCTTTGCAGAGCCCGTCATCACCTTCATGCCTACCAGTGGATTCTCTGCGACATACCCGTTCGTCTTGCACCAGTTAAGAAAGGCGGTCAGCTTGCGTAGCCGGTTGTTCACGGTCACTGCGGTGATTGTCTTATAGGTGCTACCTGACTCGACAACCTGCTTCAGCGTCTTACCTTTGAACTCTGGCCGTAGCCCGAAGTACTGGGGGCAGCGGCTGAGTCGTTCCTTCAGTAGGCGAGCTTGTTGGGCATCAAAGCTTACAGCAGGCATATCGCCCATCAGCTCGAACAGGTCGGCTAGTGCACGTTCCACATCGTCGATACTGCCTTGCCGCCATGTGCCGCCGCGTTTGCCTTCCTCTATATAGAGCTTGGAAAGGGTTGCCAGGGTAGCACCGCCACTTGTTGGCTTCGCTGTGGGCGCCGTAGCTTGTTGTGGTGCAGCGCGATGGGTTGGCATAGGTGACGACATGCACCATTGCACGCAAAGCACACGCAGCGTTTCCGGAGGTGTTAGGGGGTGTTCGCTCAGGTGGCTGCTCACTCTCTGGGCTAAGGAGGTGGCGAGATACAAAGCTGCCTGCCGGTCTCGCACTCGCAGGGAAATACGCAGAGTGTGCCGGTTGGGAAACAGGTGCTTCGGGAGTCGAAGGTTAAGGTAGTAAACGGATTGGCGGCGGACGATGTAGGCCATGTGAAACACCAGAGTGGACCAGTAGAGTGGACCAATTGAGTGGAACAATTCTGGTCGCACCCCGAGCTCTGAGAGTCCGTGTTGCGTATCTGCACGAGCAAATGGCGAACTACCCCATCAGCCTCAAACCCTTGCCCCATAAGGCCTGCATTGATTTCCGAGCATTCTGGCATGCCGGCTATCCGTCTCTACAGAAGGAGTTCCAATCGAGTGCCGGGGTGTGGCTGGTGGGGCCGCCTCCATTTCAGGTCCTTGAATTTTCAAGGATTTCTCGCTCGAAAATCTCGAAGTGTGACAACGTTTAGGGACACCTGAGTGGTGCACCGTAAACGGCATGTTAGGGATGGTCTGAAGTAGCCCCTGTTTTCCGGCTACTTCGCCATCGACACTTTCAAAAAACGGTAGCCGCTCAAATCCCGGTCAAACCTGCCGTCTATTTCAGCCTTTTTTGCCGCTGCAAGCACCTCGCAGCAGTCACTTCACTCTTCACGGACGCACCTCTCCTGCATTGGAGAGCAAATGTCGACGCGCCATCCAAATGTTCGACAGGGCGAACAGCGTCACCATCTGAGCAGTGTTTTTCACCAAGCCTCGGAAGCGCACTTTCGTATAACCAAACTGGCGCTTGATCACCCGAAATGGATGCTCAACCTTGGAGCGAACCTGGGCCTTGGCTCTTTCGATCTTACGTATCGCTTTGTATAACGCGCTGCGGTTACCGTGCTTTTTGTAAGTGCTGCGCCGGGCTGCAATCTGCCAGATGACTTGGCGCCCCTCATGCTCTTCACGCTTCTCTACACCGGTATAGCCCGCATCAGCGCAGACCACGTTCTCACCACCGTGCAGCAGTTTGTCGACTTGGGTTACGTCCGCGACGTTGGCCGCAGTGACCACCACGCTGTGCACAAGCCCGGACTCATCGTCGACACCAATGTGAGCTTTGGCACCGAAGTAATACTGGTTGCCCTTCTTGGTCTGATGCATTTCCGGGTCGCGTTTGCCGTCCTTGTTCTTGGTCGAACTGGGCGCATGAATCAGAGTGGCATCGACGATGGTGCCTTGTCGCAGTGACAAGCCACGGTCGCCCAAATAGCCATTGATCACGCCGAGAATACCGGTGGCCAACTCATGCTTTTCCAGCAGGCGACGGAAGTTGAGGATGGTGGTTTCATCCGGGATTCGCTCCAGGCTCAGACCGGAAAACTGGCGCAGGATCGTCGTCTCGTACAGCGCCTCTTCCATCGCCGGATCGCTGTAACCGAACCAGTTCTGCATTAGATGAATCCGCAGCATCGCCATCAGCGGATAGGCTGGACGGCCCCCTTCGCCCTTTGGGTAATGAGGTTTGATCAGAGCAATCAAACCCTCCCAGGGTACGACCCGATCCATCTCTATCAGGAACAGCTCCTTGCGGGTCTGCTTGCGCTTACCGGCGTACTCGGCATCGGCGAAGGTCATTTGTTTCATCATCGAAAAGCTCGGCGATTGGTGTCCGGGGATTTTGCCAAATCAGGAAGTCTTTTTCAGGATTTCCTTAGCTCGTCTCAACGAAAAACTGATGACTCAGGCCTCAAGCTATAAGAACCTAATCATGGTGGCAGGGTAGCAATAGGTGATCTGAGAACACTTACACTGGAAGCGACGACACCGATGCCTGACAGCAAAGGCATCGGTGTCTCTTGCCTGCTCTGGCAGTCCGCCGGGGTCAACTCATCTCTGGAACGAGGTGACTCATGAACGTCAGGTTTTCAATAGCGTACATATACTCAGAGAATCTCGGATCTCCATCGTTGAACGCCTTTGCCACTTTTTGTGCGTTCTCAAGACTATCCCACATTGCTAAATCCGCGAAGATTCGTTCGTCGCTCATAGGGCAGTAGGCGCGGTATTCAATCAAGCCAGGAAAGGTCTTTAATGTTTCACGAAGTCCTGCGCGGAGCACCGGCACTTGCGCAACACATTCCTGTTTGACCTTGAAAATGGCTAATTCGAGTACATGAGATGAGTGCTGCATAGGGATGACCTTCTGTGTATTAGGGAGTCCCAATGATCAGTGGTTCATACTGACAGCGTAGTGTCAGTAGTGGTGATCGCTTTCCACTGGCTTGCCTGGTGCTTCATATACGCTTGGAGATCAAGGGCAGGATTGTCGGGTGATGGTTGTTGAGCAATAGCGATGGAGGCTATGCGATCGACCCGAAAATCGCGGTAAGCTGCCCTGGTACTACACCAGCTTCCAACCGTCCACTTTCCTCCCCAGTAGAAAAGGCCAAGGGGGGAAATGAGGCGTTGCGAAACTGCACCATCCAAGCTGGTATAAGTTATCGTCAGCGCCTGAGCGTTTTCGATGGCATTTCGAAGGGTTGCCAGATGGCCACGCGTCGAGGAAGGAGTGGTTCCAAGTGCCCTGATTTTTGCCGTGCTGGGGTCAACCTGATGATGGACTATGGACGCTGAGATTTTGCTCAACAACATCCTTGCAGCAGCACTTAGATCGTTATCGGCGGAAGCTGAAAGCATTTCCATCCCGAGCATCAGTGCATCCAGTTCGAGCCTGTTCAACGTTAATGGCGGCATCTCAAAATCGGCATCCAAGGCATACCCCACGCCAGCGGTACCATAGACTGGGATTCCACTGAAGGAAAGGTCGTCGATGTATCGATAGATTGAGCGAACGGAAACGCCAATTCGGCTAGCCAGTCGTTCAGCAGAGATTGGCTGATGGACACGAATCAGATTTACCAACTGAAATAAACGATCAGCTTTACGCACTTGGTGTGCTCAACTGAGAGTCCTTTGCAAGCTCAATGGCTGCGTCAATGGCGGCCCGAGCTTGGGGGCTATTCTTCCAGCAAGTCGATCCCACTGCTGCCGACGCCTGAGCCAGGATGTCACCAGCATTCGCTCTGCTGAGCACAGCTAGCGAGTCAATGCCCATCTGCTCAAGGCGAGCAATGACGGCCGGCCCTACGCCCTTTAGGGCCAACAAAGCATTATGTTCCTTCAGTGGAAATGGCATCCGTAAACTCCTGTTTGAATCGCCCCTGGTTTCCTAGACACTCTCCAAGCTCAGGAAATAGCGTTTCTCATACTCTACTGGAGACAGCTGCATAGCACTGCTGTGTCGACGTTTTGGGTTATAGAACATCTCGATGTAATCGAAAATATCACTCCGGGCTTCGTCACGTGTCGCGTAGGTCTTTCGTCGAACCCGTTCCCGCTTCAAAAGCTGGAAAAAGCTCTCGGCTACGGCATTGTCGTGGCAGTTTCCCCGTCGGCTCATGCTGCTGACCACATTGTTGGCCTTAAGGAAGCTTTGCCAATCTGAGCTACTGAACTGACTGCCTTGGTCTGAGTGAATCATCACTTGCTGCTGTGGCTTGCGTCGCCAAACGGCCATCAGCATCGCGTCGATAGCAAGGTCGCTGCACATCCTTGGCTTCATTGACCAACCAATTACTTGGCGTGAGAAGAGATCCAGCACTACCGCCAGATAAAGCCATCCTTCATAGGTGCGGATGTAAGTGATATCTGTCACCCAGACCTTGTTCGGCTCGCTGACCTTGAACTGCCGGGCAAGGTGGTTGGGCGAGGCCACGGTTGGTTTTCCGCCATAAAACCCAGGACGACGGCGATAACCCGTTTGCGAACGCAACCCCTCTGCTTGCATCAAACGACCGACTCGATTTCGCCCGCATGTCTCTCCCAGCTCACGCAGGTCACCATGAATTTTGCGATAGCCGTACACACCTCCGCTTTCGAGCCAAGCATGTTTGATCAAACCAAGCAGACGATGATCTTCTTTTGCTCGGGCAGATTGAGGCTCCGCCAACCAAGCGTAGTAGCCGCTGGGATGCACCTTGAGGGTTTGGCAAAGGCGCCGCACCGGGTAATCCGTCGAGTGCTTCTTGATGAAGGCGTACTTCAGCCGCACTCCTTGGCAAAGTACGCGGCGGCCTTCTTTAAGATGTCTCGCTCTTCCGTCACGCGCTTGAGTTCAGCGCGCAGCTTGCGCAGTTCGGCCTGCTGATCATTGTCTTGCTGACGCTGCTCTTGGGGCTTGCTGTAGACCTTGATCCAGGCGTAAAGGCTGTGCACGGACATGCCCAGGCGCTGGGCAACCTCAGCGACAGGCTTGCCTTTCTCGGTCACTTGCTTGACCGCTTCGATCTTGAATTCTTCAGGGTAACGCTGACGACTCATGGCACCTCCTATTTGGGCCTCATTATGAGGCTTGGAGGTGTCTACGAAACCAGGGGCGATTCAGTTATCGGCCAATGAAGCAACCGGAGTTTGCCCGACGGCAGATGGCATCTCAATATATGGTTCCATCGCCCTACGCGTAGGCATCAGGAAGGTGGGTTCGGCAAACGCTTACAAACCTGATTGCAGAGGGTTGGCATTGGCCTGACTGCTGCAACTGGCTGATGCGCGTGTCCTGGCGTCCTGCGTTTGCCCGACTCGACAATTTCAACTTGGTGAGAGCTCCCCTCACCTCAGGCACATTGGGAAGCTAGGCGAACGAGATCTTCTGAAAAGAGCCCCCGCTGATAAATGTAGACTTTCCCGCCCGTGTCCCCTTTGAACGTCTCGATCACGTTATCCGCCGCAACAGGGCTGCTCAGAACCACGCGATAGCTTTGGCTCGTATGGGTGACGTTCGGTGATTGCTGATTCTCTTGCAGCTTCTGCATGACGCAGGTGGAAAAAGCTTCAGGAGATTTCGCGGTCACCAGTTCCTTTGTCGGCTGGTTAGGCGCGGATGCGCACCCCGCCAGCAGAGTGATAGTGAAGGAGGCAGCAGCGAGAGGCAGAAAGCGCATCAGACAGTTCCAGGCTTGAGTTCAGCCGCTATTCTCCATTTCATTTAGCTGATAGAAAATAGGTGAATATCGATGTTACCTATCATTGATCTTGATGATTAACAGGCGCCTCGCGGGGCTTCAGAATCAGGGGCGTTGCAGGTGTGGTCTCAGGTGCCAAGGATAGCCCAGCGTCTATTCAATCTGTTTAAGCGATGGTTTAGACCAGTTTCTGATGTTTTTCTTCGATCATACTCTTCTCTAAGCTGCGCTCTCTTTGAAGCAATGCATTTCGGTGTGAGCATGAAAGAGATCCGCAAGGCAGGTGATCGGGGTGCCACCCGTTTGCCGTGGCTGAAATCCCGGCATTCCTTCTCGTTTGGAAGCTGTAGAAACCCGCAAGAGAACGGTTTCTCCGATCTGCGCGTCATAAATCGCAAGGTGAGTCGCATACTCTGGCCCTCGCAGGGCGACGACAGGCCTATGTCCATGTTGTCGCTGGCAAGCTCCGGGTGAACGGAGAAAGTGTTGTGGAAGGCGACGGATTGAAGCTGACGGAAACCCAGGCGGTCACGTTCAGCCACGCTACGGATGCGCAGGTGCTTGTATTCGATCTTCGGGCAAAGGAGTCGGCACCTTCCAGAAAGCAATCTTCCGGGGGCTGCAAGACGCAGGCATGTGCCCGGCGCCGCTAGGTGCCATCTGCCTTCCATTCCTGCCGCGACCGTGCCGATGCGGTCGGGTGATGATTCAATCTGGGCGCTTCAAGACAACTGTTGAACTGCCTTGTTTCTTTCCATGCCCCGCCGCCGACAGCTTCATCAGCCGCTGGAATTTCGGGCATTCCAGATGATCTTCCTCAGGGCACTGCGCCGCATGCCGCAGGCCCTTGCTCATCGCCTGCAAGCGCCTGATTCGTGCGTCCAGTTCGTCGGCCTTGGAGATCAGCATCTGCCGGTCGACCTGCAGGTCCACCAGCATCGCCCCCACTTCATCCAGCGAAAACCCCGCAGCCTGGCCGAGGGCGATCAGCGCCAGCCGGTCTGCAACATCGGCTGCGAACTGCCGCCGCTGGCCAGGCCCGGCGAGTGACTTGAGCAGGCCTTTCTTCTCGTAGTAGCGCAGCGTCGAGGCGGGTACGCCTGTGCGCTTGGCGACGTCGGCAATGTCCATTTCGGGCCCTTGACTTGAAGTTGACTTCAACTTCTATGCTGCGCGGCATGGTGATGACCGTCAATCTTGGAGGGCTTGTTCAATGACCCTTACTGCGATGTTTTCCGCTGCCTTGCCGATTGGTATCGGTGCCACGATGGTGATGGACTTGTGGGGGCTGCTGCTTAGGCGGATGGGTGTTGCCACGCTGAACTTCGCCATGGTCGGGCGTTGGGCGGGGCATTTGCTGCACGGGCGTGTGCGGCACCAGGCGATTGCCAAGGCGGAACCGGTGCGGCATGAGCTGGCGTTGGGGTGGGGGATTCATTACGCCATCGGCGTGCTGTTCGCGATGCTGCTGGTCGTGATCGTGGGGGAGGGCTGGTTGCTGGCACCTACATTGTTGCCCGCGCTGGTTGTTGGTGTGGTGACGGTCGTGGCGCCTTTGTGCTTCATGCAGCCGGCGATGGGCGCGGGGTTCTTTGCGTCGAGGACGCCGACGCCTGTGCGCAATTGCCTGAAGAGCCTGGCCACGCATTTTGTGTTTGGCGTGGGGATGTTCTTGAGTGCGGGTTTGGTTGCGGCTGTGTGAGAGCGACATTCCTCAAGACGAGCAATCGGTAGCAGGAATGCGATCTGCTTTCAGGATGCTTCCTACAACGGTCAGGGCAATTTCCCGCTTTTTCTGTAGGAGGTGTCGAAATATCCTACGCACTCCGTCGACTCCCGTCTGATTGTCCCGGGAATCACCGCCCACTAGGCTTTTGCGGTCGCTGTCGGTTCAGCGATCGGGTGTGGAAGCCTGGGCAGTACACGGGACGGTTGTCATTTATGGCGGCTGTGCGCGGGAGGTATTCGTACCTGCCGGGTCTACCGTGTACCTGGTCTTCCACCCCGCGTACAGTTGCCACCCTAATGCGTGGAAGCGGAAGGGGACAACACAGCCAACACGGAGCTGTCATGAAAAAACTGGTCCCCGATCCACCCCACGTTTTCGAGCTTCCCCAAGGTAAATCCCTTTCCCGCGCGATCAGCGAAGGCATCGTGCCGATGGAGTTCGCGTTGATGAATGTCACCCACTATCTGATGTTTGCCTATAGCGACAGCCGGCGGGCGCTGGAGCGTATCCAGGACGAGGAGACGCGGCAGTTGCTGGAGCACGGGTTGCGGGCCATGCAGATTGCCTGGGGGCAGGCGGATGCTGTGGCACTGGCAGTTGAGCGTAGAAGCCAGTGAAGTCGGCCTTGGAGTAAGTAGAGATAGCAGGGATATCAATTAACCCTGTGGGAGCGGGTTTACCCGCGAAGAACGCGACACGATGGATGGCACCGGCTTTGCCGGTGTTCGCGGGTGAACCCGCTCCCACAGCGGGCGTGCAATTTTCGGGCGGGTTTGTCTTTCATCAGGTATGCGTGGCTCAGGGGCGAGCCACAGACATGGGTTCTTGGTTGCCCGTCCCCCCATACCGCTGCACAATCCGCTCGATCTCCCCCGACTGCTTCATTCGCACCAGCGCCCGCAGCAGCCCTTGGGTCGGTATCGACGGGTCATTGCGTACCATGCATCCCAGGTCCTGTTCTTCCAGTACTGCCAGCGCCTGCAATTGCTGTTCGGTGGGCAGGCCCTGGTTGAACCACTGCAACGACAGCTGGTTGCTTACCGCATGCCGATAGCGCCCGGCTTGCAGCTTCTGCAGTACCAGCAACTGGCTGCGGCTGTCCTCGCGGTGCAGGCGACCCTGGGCGAGCAGCGGTTGCAAGGTCGAATAGGTGTAGCCAAGCACCGTACCAATGACCTGGGCAGTCAATTGCTCCGGGGGCAGCGGAGTACTATTGCCAGCGCGTCCTACCAGCAGGTCTCGCTGGTGCAGCAGTGGAATGCTCCAGACAAAATCCCCTGGCCGGTCATTGAACCACTGGGTGCTGACATAGCAGCGCACATCGATATCACCGCTGTTCATCGCCTCCTGCAGACGCAGGCGGGCCATGACGTGGTATTCAGGGCGGATGCCCACTTCCTTGGCCAAGGCCTGCATCAGGTCGTACAGCATGCCTTCCACCGGCTGGTCGCCTTCGATGCGTACCAGCGGCATGCTCCAGCTCTCGGCGACAGAAAAACGCACCAGGGGCTGTTCAGCCTGGTTGTAGGTGCTCCACAGCAGCAACAGGGCCAGCAGTCTTCGCAAAGGCGATCCTCCCTGGATGGCGCGCCAGTTTCAAAGCTTAGACGACTTGCGCAGGGTGCAATTTTGCCCCCGCTCCGCTAGCATTAGCGATCTTCCGCTCGATCAGGCTGCGATGGTTTTTCGATGAGTTATCAGGTTCTTGCACGTAAATGGCGTCCGCGCTCGTTCCGCGAAATGGTCGGCCAGACCCATGTGCTCAAGGCCTTGATCAATGCCTTGGACAACCAGCGCCTGCACCATGCCTATCTGTTCACTGGTACCCGGGGTGTGGGCAAGACGACCATTGCCCGTATCATCGCCAAGTGCCTGAACTGCGAAACCGGCATCACCTCAACGCCCTGCGGTACCTGTTCGGTGTGCCGGGAGATTGACGAAGGCCGTTTCGTCGACCTGATCGAGATCGACGCCGCCAGCCGCACCAAGGTCGAGGACACGCGCGAACTGCTCGATAACGTGCAGTACGCCCCGAGTCGTGGGCGCTTCAAGGTCTACCTGATCGACGAAGTGCACATGCTCTCGACTCACTCGTTCAACGCCTTGCTCAAGACGCTGGAAGAGCCACCGCCCTACGTCAAGTTCATCCTCGCCACCACTGACCCGCAGAAACTGCCGGCCACCATCCTGTCGCGCTGTCTGCAGTTCTCGCTGAAGAACATGAGCCCGGAGCGGGTGGTCGAGCACCTCAGCCATGTTCTGGCCGCCGAGAACGTGCCGTTCGAGCCGGATGCCCTGTGGCTGCTGGGGCGCGCGGCCGATGGCTCGATGCGCGACGCCATGAGCCTGACCGACCAGGCCATCGCCTTTGGCGAAGGCAAGGTACTGGCCGCCGATGTGCGGGCCATGCTCGGCAGCCTTGATCATGGCCAAGTCTACGGGGTGCTGCAGGCGTTGCTCGAAGGCGATGCCCGGGCCTTGCTCGAGGCCGTGCGCAACCTGGCCGAGCAGGGCCCGGACTGGGCTGGCGTGCTGGCCGAGATGCTCAATGTGCTGCACCGCGTGGCCATTGCCCAGGCGCTGCCGGAAGCGGTGGACAACGGCCAGGGCGACCGTGAGCGGGTGCTGGCGCTGGCCTCGGCATTGCCAGCCGAGGACGTGCAGTTCTATTACCAGATGGGCCTGATAGGCCGCCGTGACCTGCCACTTGCGCCGGACCCGCGCGGCGGCTTCGAAATGGTCCTGCTGCGCATGCTCGCGTTCCGCCCCGCCGACACCGACGACGCGCCGAAGCCGGTACTAAAGCCAGTGGGGATCAGCCAGGCCACAGCTGATCCTGCAACACCGGTGGCAGCGCCGGCGGTTGCCGTGGCGCCGCCGGCCGCTGCTGTCGTGGCGCCGGTTGCACCGGTTGCCGAGCAACAAGTGCAGGCGCCCGCACCGGTCGAACCAGCGCCACAGCCGGTTGTCGAGCCTGTGGTGGCAGCTGAGCCTGCCCCGGTCAGTGAACCTGAGCCAGCACCAGAACCCGTGGCAGAGGTGGTTGACCTGCCATGGGAAGAGCCCGCGCCAACGCCCGCACCGGTAGTGGCCGAGCCTGCGCCGGCTCCTGCACCGGCCGCTGTGCCCACGCCGGCACCTGCCGCCCCGGCACACGACGACGAGCCACCCTTCGACCCGTCCGCCTATGCCGCCGTGGGCATGGACCGCGACGATGAACCGCCACTGGACGAAGACTATTACGGCGGCGAAAGCGACCCGGTCGGCTTCAGCTACCTGGACGAACTGGCCGAACACGTCCAGGAAGAAGCACCCAAGCCGGCAGCCGTACCGCTGCCCGCAGCCAAGCCGGCTACCGGCCTGGCCCTGCAATGGCTGGAATTATTCCCACAGTTGCCTGTATCCGGGATGACAGGCAACATCGCGGCAAACTGTACGTTGATTGCCGTCGATGGCGACGACTGGCTGCTGCACCTGGACCCTGGCCAGGGTGCGCTGTTCAACGCGACCCAGCAACGGCGCCTTAACGAAGCGCTCAACCAGCACCTGGGGCGCACGCTGAACCTGCGCATCGAGCTGATCCTGCCCGAGCAGGAAACCCCGGCCCAGGCAGCGGCGCGCAAACGCGCCGAGCGCCAGCAGGACGCGGTCACCTCGATCGAGCAGGATCCGTTGATCCAGCAGATGATCAAGTTGTTCGGCGCCAAGGTGCGGCAGGATACTATTGAGCCTGTAGAAGCCCTGGTTAATCAGGGCCAGTAACGGATAACCATGCGGCCGGCCCGGTGCCGGGCCGCATCACATGACCCAATCGAGGTATACCCCCATGATGAAAGGTGGCATGGCCGGCCTGATGAAGCAGGCCCAGCAGATGCAGGAAAAGATGCAGAAGATGCAGGAAGAGCTGGCCAACGCCGAAGTCACCGGCCAGTCCGGTGGTGGCCTGGTGAGCGTGGTGATGACCGGTCGTCACGACGTCAAGCGTGTCAGCATCGACCAGAGCCTGATGTCGACTGATGAAGACGACAAGGAAGTGCTGGAAGACCTGATTGCCGCGGCACTGAACGACGCTGTGCGCAAGGTCGAGCAGAACAGCCAGGACAAGATGGGCAGCATGACCGCCGGCATGCAGCTGCCGCCGGGCTTCAAGATGCCGTTCTAAGGGCATTTGCGTTACCGAAAACCGCCGCTGATACCAGCGGCGGTTTTTTTTACAGAGATTTCAACCCAGGCGCGGTCTGTTTTTTTGTGGGAGCGGCCTTGTGTCGCGAAAGGGCTGCGCAGCAGCCCCGGCAATTCACGCTGCGAAGCTGAAATCGCGCGGCCGCTTCGCGCCCCTTTCGCGACACAAGGCCGCTCCCACAGAAAACAGACCGCGCAGGTCGCATGGCTGATTTGACGCCACTGCCCCTGCTGGGTATAAACCGCCTCTTATTGATTTGTCAGGCCTTTCCCATGAGCTTCAGCCCACTCATCCGCCAACTGATCGATGCCCTGCGTATTCTCCCGGGTGTCGGCCAGAAAACCGCCCAGCGCATGGCCCTGCAACTGCTCGAGCGTGACCGTAGCGGTGGCCTGCGCCTGGCACAGGCCTTGACCCAGGCCATGGAAGGGGTTGGGCATTGCCGTCAGTGCCGTACCCTGACCGAGCAGGAGCTGTGCCCGCAATGCGCCGACACGCGCCGTGACGATACCCAGTTGTGTGTGGTCGAAGGGCCGACCGATGTGTATGCAGTGGAGCAGACCGGCTACCGTGGCCGCTACTTCGTGCTCAAGGGCCACTTGTCGCCGCTGGACGGGCTGGGGCCCGAGGCGATCGGGATTCCGCAGCTGATGGCGCGGATCGAGGAGCAGGGCACCTTCACCGAGGTGATCCTGGCGACCAACCCGACGGTGGAAGGGGAGGCGACGGCGCATTACATTGCCCAGTTGCTGAGCGAGAAGGGCCTGGTGGCGTCGCGGATTGCCCATGGTGTACCGCTGGGCGGCGAGCTTGAGCTGGTGGATGGTGGGACCTTGGCCCATGCTTTTGCGGGGCGTCGGCCGATTTCGCTCTGATTCAGAATTGTTGGGGCCGCTTTGCAGCCCCAAAACCCAACTCAGTACTCGCTAAGAGAAAACTCGGTCAGGCAGAAAGTCGGTACCCCGGCCGTCTGCAGCCGGCGCGACCCGTCCAGCTCCGGCAGATCGATGATCGCTGCCGCCTCGAACACCTGCGCACCGGTCCGGCGCACCAGGTTGGCCGCTGCCAGCAGCGTACCGCCCGTAGCAATCAAGTCATCGAAGATCAACACCGAATCCCCTTCGCACAGGCTGTCGGCGTGCACTTCCAGGAAGGCTTCGCCGTACTCGGTCTGGTAACCCTCGCTCAGCACATCAGCCGGCAGCTTGCCCTGCTTGCGGAACAGGATCAGCGGCTTGTTCAGTTGGTGTGCGATGATCGAGCCGATCAGGAAGCCCCGGGCATCCATGGCACCGATGTGGCTGAACTCGGCTTCGACATAGCGTTCGATGAACTGGTCGGCCACATAGCGCAGCCCGCGCGGCGACTGGAACAGCGGGGTGATATCGCGGAAGATCACACCCGGTTTGGGGAAGTCCACTACCGGGCGGATCAGGGCTTTGAGGTCGAAGGCGTCGCTGTGCATTGTTGCGGGTATCCTGGGAAACGAATGCCCAAGTATACCCGCTAAACGCCGGCCTCAGGCCTCCATTGCTCCGCCGGCCAGCGCGCACAGCTGGATCGGGTCGAGAATGTGCACTTCCTTGCCTTCGGCGCGGATCAGGCCATTCTGCTGGAAGCGGGTGAACACCCGCGACACGGTTTCCACCGCCAGGCCCAAGTAGTTGCCGATTTCGTTGCGCGACATGCTCAGGCGGAACTGGTTGGCCGAATAGCCGCGGGCGCGGAAGCGTGCCGACAGGTTGACCAGGAAGGTGGCAATACGCTCGTCAGCGGTCTTTTTCGACAGCAGCAGCATCATCTGCTGGTCGTCGCGGATTTCCCGGCTCATTACCCGCATCAGTTGGCGGCGTAGCTGCGGTAGCTGCACCGACAGCTCGTCGAGACGTTCGAACGGGATTTCGCACACCGAGGTAGTTTCCTGGGCCTGGGCCGACACCGGGTAGGCTTCGGTGTCCATGCCCGACAGGCCGACCAGCTCGCTGGGCAGGTGGAAGCCGGTGATCTGCTCTTCGCCGCTGTCGCTGAGGCTGAAGGTTTTCAGCGCGCCGGAACGTACCGCGTAGACCGAGCCGAAATTGTCGCCCTGGCGGAACAGGAACTCGCCTTTTTTCAACGGCCGCCCACGTTTGACGATTTCATCCAGTGCATCCATGTCTTCCAGGTTGAGCGACAGAGGCAGGCACAGGGGGGCCAGGCTGCAGTCCTTGCAATGGGCCTGGTTGTGTGGGCGCAGTTTGACTGGCTCGGACATTTTCATTCGATCCTTGTGGGAAAGCACACATAAGACGTAAGGGTAACTCACGGCATAGGTTGTAGGCCAGCGTGCGCTGTTGTGGTGCGAGCTGGCCCGGCCCCGGCGGGTGTGCGCCGGGGCCTTCGCTGTGCCCATGGTGTGCCTGGCAAGGAACTTTGTCCATGCGGTTGAACGACTCGGTTCAGATCACCCGCGAGAAGCGCTGGCGGTTGTGCATCGCCAGGTAAGCGTCGAACACCATGCATACCGAGCGCGCCAGCAGGCGGCCGGCCGGCAGGATGCGGATGCCTTTGTCGTCCAGGCGGATCAGGCCGTCGCGCTGCAAGGTCAGCAGTTCTGGCCAGAGGTCGTTGAAGTAGCCGCGAAAATCAATGGTGAATGCCTGTTCGATCGGCTCGAAATCGAGCTCGAAATGGCAGATCAGTTGCTGGATCACTGCACGGCGGATACGGTCGTCGTGGTTGCACAGCAGGCCGCGCTGGGTGGCCAGTTGGACGTTGGACAGGCTGTCCTGGTAGGTGTTGAGGTCGCTGCTGTTCTGGCAGTACAGGTCGCCGATCTGGCTGATGGCCGACACGCCCAGGCCGATCAGGTCGCAGTGCCCATGGGTGGTGTAGCCCTGGAAGTTGCGCTGCAGGGTGCCTTCCTCCTGGGCGATGGCGAGCTCGTCGTCGGGCAGGGCGAAGTGGTCCATGCCGATGTAGCGGTAGCCGGCTGCGGTCAGCTGGTCGATGGTGGCGTGCAGCATCTCCAGCTTAGCGGCCGCGCTGGGCAGGTCATTGCTGTCGATGCGCCGTTGCGGCATGAAGCGCTCGGGCAGGTGGGCGTAGTTGAACACCGACAGGCGGTCGGGTTGCAGGCGGATCACTTCTTCGACAGTGCGGGCAAAGCCTTCCGGGGTTTGCTTGGGCAGGCCGTAGATCAGGTCGAGGTTGATCGAGCGGAACTGCAGGGTGCGCGCGGCTTCGATCAGGGTGCGGGTCTGCTCCAGGCTCTGCAGGCGGTTGACCGCGCGCTGCACGGCTGGGTCGAGGTCCTGCACGCCCAGGCTGACGCGGTTGAAGCCCAGTTCGCGGAGCAGGCCCATGGTCGACCAGTCGGCTTCGCGCGGGTCGATCTCGATGCCGTAGTCGCCGGAGTCGTCGTCCAGCAGGTGGAAGTGCTGGCGCAGGGTGGCCATCAGCTGGCGCAGTTCCACATGGCTGAGGAAGGTTGGCGTGCCGCCGCCGAAGTGCAACTGCTCGACACGCTGCTTGGGATCGAGGTGGCAGGCGATCAGCTGGATTTCCTGCTCCAGGCGCTGCAGGTAGGGCGCAGCGCGGGCGCGGTCTTTGGTGATGACCTTGTTGCAGGCGCAGTAGTAGCAGATGTTGGCGCAGAACGGCACGTGCACGTACAGCGACAGCGGGCGCACGGCCCGACGGCTCTCGCGCAGGGCGTGGAGCAGGTCGAACGAGCCCACTTCGCTGTGCAGTTGCACGGCGGTCGGGTAGGAGGTGTAGCGTGGCCCGGCCAGGTCGTAGCGGCGGATCAGGTCGGTATCCCAACGTAGGTCGTCGAGCATGAGGGTGGTCCCCGGAAAGAGCAGCAGTGCCCCGGAGTCTATGGCTGTCTGCAGGAACCGGTGTTGATTTGTATCAAGGGCATAGGGGCTGCTATCAGCCGTTCGCAGGGCCCTGTGGGAGCGGGCATGCCCGAAAAGGGCCGCACGGCGGCCCCCATCAATGCCCCATCAACCAATGCTGATGCGGCCCGGGCAGGGTCCATACCCCAAACAGCATCACCAGCACCCCGCCAGCCACCCGCACACTGCGCCGTTTCAACAACCGGTTTACTCGCTCAGCCGCCAGTCCCGTGGCCAGTAGCACCGGCCAGGTTCCCACGCCGAACGCCAGCATCAGCGCCGCGCTGTACCCGGCATTGCCCTGGCTGGCCGCCCACAGCAAGGTGCTGTACACCAACCCGCATGGCAACCATCCCCACAAGGCCCCCAGCAGCAACGCCCGGGGCATGCTGGATACCGGTAGCAAGCGCGACGCCACTGGCTGAATATGCCGCCACAGTCCCCGGCCCAGCGCCTCGATGCGGGTCAGCCCGCTCCACCAGCCGGCCAGGTACAGCCCCATGGCGATCAACAGCAGCGCCGCCACCACCCGCAGTGCCAGCGCCGCCGGGCTGCTGGCCACGGCCCAGCCGGCCAGGCCCAGCAGCAGGCCGGCACAGGCATAACTGAGAATGCGGCCAAGGTTGTACGCGAGCAGCAGGCGCATGCGCCGACCACGTTGTTCAGGCGGGATGGCAAGGGTCAGCGCGCCCATCAGGCCGCCGCACATGCCCAGGCAGTGGCCGCCGCCGAGCAAACCGAGGATCAACGCCGAGCCCAGCAGGGGCAGCAGGTCAGGCACGGGGCGGGTTTTCCTTGTCGGTGTCGGCCTTGCTGTCGTCAGGCTTCACCGCCGCCTGATGGCGCGGGTCCTGGTCGTCGAACAGGATGCTGTGGGCAGGGCTTTCCAGGTCGTCGTACTGGCCGCTGTCCACCGCCCAGAAGAAGATGTACACGGCCACGCCGACCAGCAGCAGGGCCGCGGGAATCATGACATAGAGGGCGGGCATGGCGTCTTCCTCCCAGGCAGGGGCGCTTCGGTCGATGGCAAACCCGATGCCGGGGGCTGGCGGGTCAGGCGCAGGGCATTGAGCACCACGATCAGCGAACTGACCGACATGCCGATGGCTGCCCATACCGGGGTGATCCAGCCGAGCGCGGCGAACGGCAACATCAGGCCATTATACAGGGTCGCCCACAGCAGGTTCTCGAGGATGTTGCGGCGGGTGCGGCGGGCCAGCTCGAAGGCCTGTACCAGCGCCTGCAGGCGGTTGGACAGCAGCACGGCGTCGGCGCTGGTCTTGGCCAGGTCGGTGGCGCTGCCCATGGCGATGCTGATGTCCGCGGCGGCCAGTACCGGCACGTCGTTGACCCCGTCACCCAGCATCAGCACCTTGCGCCCGGCCGCCTGCAGCGCCTTCAGCCGGTCCAGTTTGTCGTCCGGGCGCAGGCCGCCGATGGCCTGGTCGATGCCCAGCTGCGCGGCCACTTCGGCGACCATCGGCGAGCTGTCGCCCGACAGCAGCAGCGTGCGCCAGCCACGGGCCTTGCAGGCTGCTAGCAGGGCAGGGGCATCGTCGCGCAGGCGGTCGTCCAGGCCGAACCAGGCCAGTGGGCCCTGGCGGTCGCCCAGTAGCAGCCACTGGCCGCGCGGCTCTGGCACGCCAGGGATTTCCGCTCCGCTCAGGGCGCAGACGAAGGTGGCCTGGCCAATGCGCAGGCGCTGGCCGTCGACCAGCCCTTCCAGGCCCAGGCCCGGCACGGTCTGCACGTCGTCAGCAGGCGTGGCGGTGCGGCCGAAGGCACGGGCGATGGGGTGTTCGGAGCGGTTCTCCAGCGCTGCGGCCAGGGCCAGGCAGCGGTCGGCGGGCAGGCTGCCGAGCGGTCGAATGCTGCGCAAGGTCAGGCGGCCTTCGGTCAGCGTTCCGGTCTTGTCGAAAATCACCGTGTCGATCTGGTTCAGGCCTTCCAGCACATGGCCACGGGTCACCAGCAGGCCGAGCTTGTGCAACGTACCAGTGGCTGCGGTAAGCGCCGTTGGCGTGGCCAGGGACAGCGCGCAGGGGCAGGTCGCTACCAACATGGCCAGCACGATCCAGAACGCCCGCGTCGGGTCCAGGTGCCACCACCACAGGCCGATGGCCGCGGCGGCCAGCAGCGAGAACAGCAGGAACCACTGCGAGGCCCGGTCGGCGATTTCGGCCAGGCGGGGTTTTTCGGTCTGGGCGCGTTCCAGCAGGCGGACGATGGCCGACAACCGCGAGTCGTGGCCGAGGGCTTCGACTTCCACGTTCAGGGTGCTTTCGACGTTCAGGGTACCGCCCGTGACCCGCTCGCCGACCCGCCGTGGTTGCGGCAGGTATTCACCGGTCAGCAACGATTCATCGACGCTGGAGCGGCCTTCGACGATGCGCCCGTCGGCGGGGATTACCGCGCCTGGCAGCACCTGCACCGTGTCACCGCGCTGCAGTTCGCTGAGCAGGATGCGTTCGCTGCGGCCGACGGCGTCCAGGCGCAGGCACGAGGCCGGCAGCAGGTTGACCAGCTGCGCAGTGGCCGCTGCGGTGCGTTCGCGGGCGCGGCGCTCCAGGTAACGGCCAGTGAGCAGGAACAGCGCGAACATGCCCACGGTGTCGAAATACAGCTCGCCGCTGCCGGTGATGGCGGTCCAGATGCCGGCGCCAAAGGCCAGGCCAATGGCCAGCGACACCGAAACGTCCATGGTCAGGTGGCGGGTACGCAGGTCGCGTGCCGCGCCCTTGAAGAACGGTGCGCAGCTGTAGAACACGATGGGGATGGTGAGAAATAGCGCCACCCAGCGCAGGATGGTGTGCAGTTCGGGCGACAGGTCGATGTTGAATTCCGGCCAGGTGGCCATGGTTGCCATCATCGCCTGGAACCACAGCAGCCCGGCCACGCCCAGGCGGCGCAGGGCGCTGCGGTTCTCGCGGGCCAGTTGCTCGGCGGCCTGGTCGGGCTGATAGGGGTGGGCGGCGTAGCCGATCTGGCGCAGCTCGGCGAGCAGGCGCGAGAGCGGCAGTTGCTTGTCATCCCAGTTCAGCAGCAGGCGGTGGTTGGACAGGTTCAGACGCGCCTCGGCGACGCCGGGCAGGTTGCGCAGGTGCTTTTCGATCAGCCAGCCGCAGGCGGCGCAGCTGATGCCTTCGACCAGCAGGGTGGTCTCGGCCAGGTCGCCAGCATGGCGAACGAAGGTTTGCTGTAAGTCGCTGCGGTCATAGAGGGCGAGCTCGTCCTGCAGTTGTTTGGGCAGGGCCTCGGGGTTGGCACTGTTGTCGCTACGATGCTGGTAATAGTGCTCCAGGCCACCGGCGACGATCGACTCGGCCACCGCCTGGCAGCCGGGGCAGCAGAACTGCCGGGACTCACCGAGGACCACGGCGTTGAAGCGGCTGCCGGCAGGGACGGGCATTGCGCAGTGGTAGCAAGGGGTGGGCTGGGTCATCACATCATTGCCTTACACAAATCGGCTGGTTGGGCACAGCACCTGTGGGAGCGGGTTCACCCGCGAATGCGTCAGATCAGGCAATGATGTTTTCAGGTTAGACGCATTCGCGGGTAAACCTGCTCCTACAAGTACAAGGAGCGGCGGAGGTGCGATTATTGGTGCTCGGCACCTTGCAGTGCTTCATCACCCAGCTGCAAGGTCACACCATGCTCGACCTTTTCTTCCTCGAACAAGCGCCAAACCTGGCCACCTTCACTACCCAGCAGCTCAACGAAGCGCCGCCCGTCAACCTTGTCCTCCAGCTGCCCTACATAGCGCCCAGCCTCGACCCGGCTCAACAGCACCTTGCGGTCTTTCTCCGGCTGGGTTGGCGAGATCAGGTTCAGCTCCAGGCTCTGCGGGTCGCTGTTGCCGGTCAGGCGCACGTCCACTTCGCCGGTCAGCTCGTCCAGGTGCACGCCGGCCTTCAGGCCCAGCGTCTGCGCCAGCAGTTCTCGGTCCAGCGAGCGGTTGATGCCCTTGCCAGCCTCGTAGTAGTTGTCGTTCACCAGGTTGTCCGGGTTGTGCACGGCGATGCTGACCATGGTCAGGCTCAGGCACACCGAGGTGGCGAGAATGCCGATGATGATCCAGGGCCAGAGGTGCTTGTACCAGGGGCTGGCGGCGGTGGCAGGCATTGTGGGTTATCTCTCTTAGCGGATCTGTGGGCCGATGAAGCGGCTCTTGGCTTCAACCTGGGCGTCGCTGTCATCGGCGCTCTTGAGGATGAAGGTAATTTCGTTGGTGGTCGATGGCAGTTTCTCGGGCGCGATCGACAGCTGCACCGGCAGGCTGACGATATCACCAGCGTCCACGCGGATCTCGCGCTGGCCTTCAAGCTTCAGGTCCGGCAGGCCGGTGGCGTCCAGCACGTAGACGTGGTCACGCTGGTCCTTGTTCATCACCTTCAGGCTATACACGTTCTCGATCCGGCCCTGGGCGTTCTCGCGGTACAGCACGCGGTCCTTGCTGACGTCGAAACCGACCAGCGAACGGGTGGCGAAGGCGGTGGCCAGGCCGACCATCATCACCAGCAGTACCACGGCATAGCCGATCAGGCGCGGGCGCAGCATGTGGGTCTTCTGCCCGGACAGGTTGTGCTCGGTGGTGTAGCTGATCAGCCCCCTTGGGTAATTCATCTTGTCCATGATGTTGTCACAGGCATCGATGCACGCGGCGCAGCCGATGCACTCGATCTGCAGGCCGTCACGGATATCGATGCCGGTGGGGCAGACCTGCACGCACATGGTGCAGTCGATGCAGTCGCCCAGGCCCGCGGCCTTGTAGTCCAGGTCCTTTTTGCGCGGGCCGCGGGTTTCGCCACGACGCGGGTCGTAGGAAACGATCAGCGTGTCTTTGTCGAACATCACGCTCTGGAAGCGCGCGTAGGGGCACATGTACACACACACCTGCTCGCGCAGCCAGCCGGCGTTGCCGTAGGTGGCGAGGGTGAAGAAGCCGACCCAGAAGTAGGCCCAGCCGTCGGCCTGGCCGGTAAAGAATTCGATGGCCAGTTCACGGATCGGCGAGAAATAGCCGACGAAGGTCATGCCGGTGACGAAACCGATCAGCAGCCACAGGCTGTGCTTGGCGAACTTGCGCAGGAACTTGTTGCCGCTCATGGGGGCTTTGTCGAGCTTCATGCGCTGGTTGCGGTCGCCCTCGGTGACCTTCTCGCACCACATGAAAATCCATGTCCACACGCTTTGCGGGCAGGTGTAGCCGCACCATACCCGGCCGGCGAACACGGTGATGAAGAACAGGCCGAAGGCGGCCACGATGAGAATGCCCGAGAGCAATATGAAGTCTTGCGGCCAGATGGTGGCGCCGAAGATGTAGAACTTGCGTTCGGGCAGGTTCCACCACACGGCCTGGTGGCCGCCCCAGTTCAACCACACCGTGCCGAAGTACAGCAGGAACAGCACAGCCCCGCCGACCATGCGCAGGCGTCGGAACAGGCCGGTGAAAGCGCGGGTGTAGATCTTTTCCCGGGAGGCGTAGAGGTCGACGGAATCCTTCCCTTTGTTGGCAGGCGGGGTGACGTCATGTACCGGAATTTGCTTGCTCATCATCAAGTCCCACGGCAGTGGAGAAGTGCCGCAGCCAGTGCATGCCGGCCGCAGTCTCGCGCAATCTGCTAGCGCTCTGCGGCCCATGATACGCCGCTGATGGCAGTATGGGGCTGCACTGCGACCTTTAGTCGCGTTGGGTTCGTGGTATGAATCGTGTTATGGCAGGTGTCAATTGATCCAAGTCATGGGGCCTGCAACAAATGTGTTTTCAGTACCGGCCTCTTCGCGGGTGAACCCGCTCCCACAGGGATCGCACAGATCCTGACGCGAGCGCAGTACCTGTGGGAGCGGGTTTACCCGCGAAGAGGCCGGGCCTGCCTTACTCGGCCTTGGCCGGTTCGGCCTGCTGCGACAGGCTGTACACATAAGCCGCCAGCAAGTGCACCTTGTCATTCCCTTGCAGCTGCTCCTGGGCCGGCATCTGCCCCTGGCGACCGTAGCGGATGGTCTGTTGCAACTGGGCAAAGCTCGAGCCGTAGATGAACGCCTGCGGATGGGTCAGGTTCGGCGCGCCCATGGCTGGCGTGCCCTTGCCCTCGGGGCCGTGGCAGGCCACGCAGTTGGCGGCGAAGATCTTCTGCCCGTTCTCGGCATCGGCCTTCACGCCCTCTGGCAGGGTGCGGCCATCGAGCTTGCTGACCACGAACGCGGCCACATCGGCCACGCCCTGGTCACCGATCACCTCGGCCCAGGCCGGCATCACGCCGTGGCGACCGCCCATGATGGTGGTCTTGATGGTGTCTGGCTCGCCGCCCCAGCGCCAGTCGTTGTCGGTGAGGTTAGGGAAGCCGAAGGCACCCTTGGCGTCGGAACCGTGGCACACCGAGCAGTTGGAGGCGAACAGCCGCGCGCCCATCTTCAGGGCCTGCGGGTCCTTGGCCACCTCGGTGATGGGCATGGCGGCGAACTTGGCGAAGATCGGCCCGAAGCGGGCGTCGGCCTTGGCCATTTCCTTTTCCCACTCGTGCACGCCGGTCCAGCCCGGCTGGCCGTTGGAAAACTCGGTCTGCTTGTCGTTATCCAGGTATGAGTAGCCTGGCAGGACGCCTTTCCAGTTGCCCAGGCCCGGGTACAGCACCAGGTAGCCGAGGGCGAAGATGATGGTACCGACGAACAGCCAGAACCACCATTTCGGCAGTGGGTTGTCGTACTCCTCGATGCCATCGAAGGCATGCCCGACGGTTTCGTCGGTGACCTCTTCGCGCTGGCCCTTGCGGGTCGACAGCAGCAGCCAGGTCAACGAGAAGATGGTGCCCAGGGTCAGGACGGTAACGTACAGACTCCAGAAGGTTGTCATTGTTTTTTGCTCCCAGAAGCTTTTGCGTGCTCTTGCTCGACGTGGCGGCAGGCCTCGGGGTCATCCGCGAAGGGCAGTTGGGTCGCTTCGTCGAAGTCCTTCTTGCGCCGTGGGTTGAACACCCACAGCGCCAGGCCCACGAAGGCCACCATCACCACGACGGTGCCCAGGCCGCGAATCATCCCGATATCCATCAGCGTCACCGTTTGCTCTTGATGATGGTGCCAAGACCCTGCAGGTACGCGACGATGGCGTCCATTTCGGTCTTGCCCTTGACCGCGTCGCGGGCCCCGGCGATGTCAGCGTCGGTGTATGGCACGCCGAGGGTGCGCAGCACTTCCATCTTCTTCGCGGTGTCCTTGCCGTCGAGCTTGTGCTCGACCAGCCACGGGTACGACGGCATCTTCGATTCCGGTACCACGTTGCGCGGGTTGTACAGGTGCGCACGGTGCCAGTCATCGGAGTAGCGGCCACCGACCCGCGCCAGGTCCGGCCCGGTACGCTTGGAACCCCACAGGAACGGGTGGTCCCACACGCTCTCGCCGGCCACCGAGTAATGGCCGTAGCGCTCGGTTTCGGCACGGAACGGGCGGATCATCTGCGAGTGGCAGCCCACGCAGCCTTCGCGGATGTAGATATCGCGGCCTTCAAGCTCCAGCGCGGTGCGCGGCTTCATGCCTTCCACGGGTTTGTTGGTGACGTCCTGGAAAAACAGCGGGACGATCTGGGTCAGGCCACCGACGCTCACGGCGATGACCATGAAGAAGGCCAGCAGGCCTATGTTCTTCTCGACGGCTTCATGCTTCATCAGTGCGCTCCCACGACGACGATCTTGGCGGCTTCCTCAGCCTGTGCCGGGTTGGCGGCACGTACGGTACGGAACACGTTGTAGGCCATCAGCAGCATGCCGGTGGCGAAGAACGCACCGCCCAGGGCGCGGACGATATAGCCAGGGTGGCTGGCCTGCAGGGCTTCGACGAAGGAGTAGGTGAGGGTGCCGTCGTCGTTGATGGCGCGCCACATCAGGCCCTGGGTGATGCCGTTTACCCACATCGAGGCGATGTACAGCACGGTACCGATGGTGGCCAGCCAGAAGTGCGCGTTGATCAGGCCGACGCTGTGCATCTGCTCGCGGCCATACAGGCGCGGGATCATGTGGTACACGGCGCCGATCGAGATCATCGCCACCCAGCCGAGGGCGCCGGCGTGCACGTGGCCGATGGTCCAGTCGGTGTAGTGCGACAGCGAGTTCACGGTCTTGATGGCCATCATCGGGCCTTCGAAGGTGGACATGCCGTAGAACGCCAGCGACACCACCAGGAAGCGAAGGATCGGGTCGGTGCGCAGTTTGTGCCAGGCACCGGACAGGGTCATCATGCCGTTGATCATGCCGCCCCAGCTTGGCGCCAGCAGGATGATCGACATGACCATGCCCAGCGACTGTGCCCAGTCTGGCAGGGCGGTGTAGTGCAGGTGGTGCGGGCCAGCCCAGATGTACAGGGTGATCAGTGCCCAGAAGTGCACGATAGACAGGCGATACGAGTAGATCGGGCGTTCGGCCTGCTTGGGTACGAAGTAGTACATCATCCCCAGGAAGCCGGTGGTGAGGAAGAAGCCCACGGCGTTGTGGCCGTACCACCACTGGATCATCGCGTCGGTGGCGCCGGAGTAGGCCGAGTACGACTTGAACAGGCTTACCGGCAGCGAGATGTGGTTGACGATGTGCAGCATCGCGGTAACCACGATGAAGGCGCCGTAGAACCAGTTGCCGACATAGATATGCTTGGTCTTGCGCTTGACGATGGTGCCGAAGAACACCAACCCGTAGGTGACCCAGACGATGGCCAGCAGGATCGCCAGCGGCCACTCGAGCTCGGCGTACTCCTTGGTGGTGGTGTAGCCCATCGGCAGGGTGATCAGCGCCCCGACGATCACCGCCTGCCAACCCCAGAAGGTGAAGGCGGCCATGCTGTCGGAGATCAGCCGGGTCTGGCAGGTGCGCTGCACCACGTAGTAGCTGGTGCCGAACAGCGCACAGCCCCCGAAGGCGAAGATCACCAGGTTGGTGTGCAGCGGGCGCAGGCGGCCGAAGCTGGTCCAGGGCAGGTCCAGGTTCAGTTGCGGCCATACCAGCTGCGAGGCGATGAAGACGCCGAGGCCCATGCCAAGGATCCCCCAGACCACCGTCATGATGGCGAACTGGCGGACGACCTTATAGTTATAAGCAGTCGGACTGATTGCTGTGCTCATTGCTAAGGTTCCACGGTTTTGATGTTCTTGTTGGTCGAAAAATCGGCGCCAGTATTGAACCACCGGGGTTACCGCAACGCAACTTTGGTACGCCGACCCGTGCCCGAGCCCGTTCACTGATGTCCCGCAGCGATCGGGTCTGGACGATTGTACACAAATAAATATTTGTAATGTGTACCGTTTTTCGCCTTTTTCTGATCGATCGGTCAAGCTTTTTATCGGGACGGCGACAGGCTACGCGCCGCGTCTGCTTCGGTCCTTTCGGAGCGAGGCCCACTGAGGCAACAAGCTTAGTTGTGTTCGGAGGGGGTGCAAGGAGGGGTAGAGCGGGGAGAGGGGCTGCTTTGCAGCCCTTCGCGGGCTTGCCCGCTCCCACAGGTTCACCACAATGCTTGAAATCTGTGGTTAACCTGTGGGAGCGGGCGAGTCGGGACGCCGAACCGCCGCGAATGGGTGTTACTTGGCAGTCAGGTCTGGCGAAGCTTGATCCTGCGACAGGCTATACACATACGCCGCCAGCAGGTGCACCTTGTCGTTGCCCTGGATCTCCGCCTGCGCCGGCATCTGACCCTGGCGACCATAGCGAATGGTCTGCTGCAGCTGGGCAAAGCTCGAACCGTAGATGAACGCCTGCGGGTGAGTCAGGTCTGGTGCGCCCATGGCCGGGGTGCCTTTGCCTTCAGGTCCGTGGCAGGCCACGCAGTTGCCGGCAAAGATCTCCTTGCCCTTGGCGGCGTCAGCCTTGACCCCTTCCGGCAGGCTGCGGCCATCGAGGTTGGTGAGCACGAACGCGGCCACATCCGCCACGCCCTGCTCGCCGATCACTTCGGCCCAGGCCGGCATCACGCCGTGACGACCGTTCATGATCGACGCCTTGATGGTTTCCGCTTCGCCGCCCCAGCGCCAGTCTTTGTCGGTGAGGTTGGGGAAACCATAGGCACCCTTGGCATCCGAGCCATGGCAAACCGAGCAGTTGGAGGCGAACAGGCGGCTGCCCATCTTCAGTGCCTGCGGGTCCTTGGCCACTTCTTCCACGGGCATGGCGGCGTACTTGGCAAAGATCGGGCCGAATCTTGCGTCAGCCTTCTCCATCTCCTTCTGCCATTCGTTGGCGCCAGTCCAGCCATTTTCATAGCCCGGCAGGATGCCCTTCCAGTTGCCCAGGCCCGGATAGAGGATCAGGTAGCCGACCGAGAACACCAGGGTGCCGACGAACAGCCAGAACCACCACTTGGGCAGCGGGTTGTCGTATTCCTCGATGCCGTCGAAGCTGTGGCCCATGGTCTGGTCGGTGGTGTTGTTGCTCTGGCCCTTGCGGGTGGCGAGCAGCAGCCAGGTCAGGCCAATCAGGCTACCGATGGTCAGTACGCAGATGTACGTACTCCAGAAGGTGGTCATTGCCCGTTACTCCTTTTTGCAGCAGGTTCCTGTCCGGCAGAGGGCAGGCGGTCGTCGACGAAGGGCAGCAGGCGCGCTTCGGCGAAATCACGGTCGCGGCGGCGGTTGAATACCCACAGGGTGAGGCCGATGAAGGCGATCATCACCACCAGGGTGCCCAGGCCGCGGATCATGCCGATGTCCATTCCCATCGCATTCACCTCTTGTTCTTGATCGCGGTGCCTAGCACCTGCAGGTAGGCGACCAGGGCATCCATTTCGGTCTTGCCCTTGACCGCGTCGCGGGCCCCGGCGATGTCATCGTCGGTGTACGGCACGCCCAGGGTGCGCAGGGTGCGCATCTTGGTGTCGGTATGGCTGTTGTCGACCTGCTGGGCGACCAGCCATGGGTACGACGGCATCTTCGACTCCGGTACCACGTTGCGCGGGTTGTACAGGTGCGCACGGTGCCAGTCGTCCGAGTAGCGGCCACCGACCCGGGCCAGGTCCGGCCCGGTGCGCTTGGAGCCCCACAGGAACGGATGGTCCCACACGCTTTCACCAGCCACCGAGTAGTGGCCATAGCGCTCGGTTTCGGCGCGGAACGGGCGGATCATCTGCGAGTGGCAGCCCACGCAGCCTTCGCGGATGTAGATATCGCGGCCTTCCAGCTGCAGCGCGGTGTAGGGCTTCATGCCTTCCACCGGCTTGTTGGTGACGTCCTGGAAGAACAACGGGACGATCTGGGTCAGGCCGCCGATGCTGACGGCGAACACCATCAGCAGGGCCAGCAGGCCGACGTTTTTCTCGATGACTTCATGTTTCATCAGGCAGGTCTCCTCAAGCCAGCTGGGCGTTCGCAGGGGCGACATCGAGCGCCGGCGAACGCACGGTGCGCCAGGTGTTCCAGGCCATCAGGAACATGCCGCTGAGGAAGATCGCACCGCCGACGAAGCGCACGATGAAGCCTGGATGGCTGGCCACCAGGGTTTCCACGAACGAGTAGGTGAGCGTGCCGTCGCTGTTGACCGCGCGCCACATCAGGCCCTGGGCGATGCCGTTGACCCACATCGAGGCGATGTACAGCACGGTGCCGATGGTGGCCAGCCAGAAGTGCGCGTTGATCAGGCCGATGCTGTACATGCGCTCCTTGCCGAATACTTTCGGGATGGTGTGGTACAGCGCGCCGATCGAGATCATCGCCACCCAGCCGAGGGCGCCGGCGTGCACGTGGCCGATGGTCCAGTCGGTGTAGTGGGACAGGGCGTTGACCGTCTTGATGGCCATCATCGGGCCTTCGAAGGTGGACATGCCGTAGAACGCCAGCGACACCACCAGGAAACGCAGGATCGGGTCGCTGCGCAGTTTGTGCCAGGCGCCGGACAGGGTCATCATGCCGTTGATCATGCCGCCCCAGCTTGGTGCCAGCAGGATCAGCGACATCACCATGCCCAGCGACTGCGCCCAGTCGGGCAGGGCGGTGTAGTGCAGGTGGTGCGGGCCGGCCCAGATGTACAGGGTGATCAGCGCCCAGAAGTGCACGATCGACAGGCGATAGGAATACACCGGGCGTTCGGCCTGCTTGGGCACGTAGTAGTACATCATCCCCAGGAAGCCTGCGGTCAGGAAGAAGCCCACGGCGTTGTGGCCATACCACCACTGCACCATGGCATCGGTGGCACCGGCATAGACCGAGTAGGACTTGGTCAGGCTGACCGGCAGTTCCAGGTTGTTGACGACGTGCAGCATCGCCACGGTGAGGATGAAGCCGCCGAAGAACCAGTTACCGACGTAGATGTGCTTGGTGTTGCGCTTCATCAGCGTGCCGAAGAACACGATGGCGTAGCTCACCCAGACGATGGTGATCAGGATGTCGATCGGCCATTCCAGTTCGGCGTATTCCTTGGAGCTGGTGTAGCCCAGCGGCAGGCTGATGGCCGCCAGCAGGATCACCAGTTGCCAGCCCCAGAAGGTGAACGCGGCCAGGCCCGGTGCGAACAGGGTGGTCTGGCAGGTGCGTTGCACCGAATAATAGGAGGTGGCGAACAGCGCGCAGCCGCCGAAGGCGAAGATCACCGCATTGGTATGCAGGGGGCGCAGGCGGCCGAAGCTGGTCCAGGGGAGGTCGAAGTTGAGGGAGGGCCAGGCGAGCTGGGCGGCGATGAAGACGCCGAGCCCCATCCCGACGATTCCCCACACCACCGTCATGATGGCGAATTGGCGGACCACCTTGTAGTTATAGGCGGTACTGCTGGTTGTGTTCATGTATGGGTTCCCATCCACGGTTATTTGGCAGGCTTTACAGCGAGGCAAGCATGATTAATGGGCAAAGTGCCGGTATTGACGGGGATCAATGGGCGAAGGTCGGAAATGTCCCAGGCTTGCGCTGCGATCCCCCGCATGCTCGGGGCAAGGACGGCTACAAGGGCTGCCTGATCCTGGCCCATGGCGCAGGTGCGCCGATGGACAGCGGGTTCATGGACGAAATGGCGCAAAGGCTTGCGGCGCTTGGGGTAGCGGTAGTGCGCTTCGAGTTCCCGTACATGGCCGAGCGCAGGGTTGCCGGCGGCAAGCGGCCGCCGAACCCGCAGAAGGTGTTGCTGGAATGCTGGCGCGAGGTGTACAGGCAGGTGCGACCTTTGGTCGCGGGCAAGTTGGCGGTGGGTGGCAAGTCCATGGGCGGGCGCATGGCCAGCCTGCTGGCCGATGAACTGGAAGCGGATGCACTGGTGTGCCTGGGCTATCCGTTCTATGCAGTGGGCAAACCGGAAAAGCCACGGGTCGAACACCTGGCCGAATTGAAGACGCCGACGTTGATCGTGCAGGGCGAGCGGGATGCACTGGGTAACCGCGAGGCGGTGGCAGGGTATGCGTTATCGCCGGCGATCGAGGTGAGCTGGCTGGTGGCGGGGGACCATGACCTGAAGCCGCTGAAGGTCTCGGGGTTCAGCCATGAGCAGCACTTGCAGGCGGCGGCTGAGAAGGTTGCGGCATTCCTGTCGCAATAGTGCTGGATTCTTCGCGGGCTTGCCCGTTCCCACAGGTTCACTACAGGTCTGAAACTTGTGCAGCACCTGTGGGAGCGGGTTTACCCGCGAAGAGGCCGGACCAGACTGACGCTTAGTCGCGGTACTCGCACAGGTAGGCGGTATCCACCTTCACCTGCAGCTGGAACTTGCTGTCAGCCGGCACGTTGAACTTGTCGCCCGCATTGAAGGTTTCCCAGTTGTCGCTACCTGGCAGCTTCACGGTCAGCGCACCCGAAACCACGTGCATGATTTCGCGCTTGGCAGTGCCGAATTCGTATTCGCCCGGGGCCATCACACCGACAGTGGCCGGGCCTTCTTCGCCAGCGAATGCGATCGACTTGACGGTGCCGTTGAAGTACTCGTTGACCTGGAACATGGGCGACTCCTGAAAAGGGGGGATGAAAAACGGCTGGCCAGTATGCCCAAGCCCACCGGCCCCGTCATCTGCTTTCAGGTAGCGTCTGCCGGCAGGCTCAACGGCAGCAGCCGCGCGGTATTGCGCGCATCTTCCAGGGCCCGGTGCTGCTGCCCGCAAAAGTGCATGCCGGCCAGCTGCAGTGCACCGTTCAGCCCAGCGGGGCGCTGCAGGTGGCGGGCCTTGGCGAAGCGTTGCTTGAGGTTGATGTGCGGCAGGGTCCGCAGCAGGCTGTCCAGCCCATGCTGCTGCCACTCCTGGTGCAACTGCTGGCGGTCGTAGTCGCCCCAGCTGACCCAGGCCTGAAGCTGCCCGCGGTGGTGCCCGAGCCAGCGCTCGAAGCTTGCCCATACCTCGCGGAACGACGCGGCACTGTCCACGCTGGCCTGGCTGATGTGGGTCAGCTCACGGCAGAACGGGGTCAGCTGCGGCCGTCGCCGAGGCTTCACGAAGCGCTGGAAGTGGTCGACCTCGCGGCCATCGCGGGTAACCAGGCTTGCGCCGATTTCAATGACTTCCATCTCTATGACCGGCCACCCACCATCGTCGGTGGTGGCTTCCAGGTCGATCACCAACCAGTGGCCCATACCAGGCTCCCTTGCAGATCCTGCTAGAGCGTAGCGAAACTCCGGGCATCCGGCATCCCCTGGCAGTTTGCCCGCAGCTTTGGCGCAAAGTGCCACTAACCGGCAGTTGTGTCCGGCCCGGAAAACGCCTAGCTTAGGCGGACCCCGGCATGAACCGTGATGAGTGTCCGTCTTGACTCCAGCGACCGGCCTGAAGGCCCTGTCTTCCCTGATGCTGCTAGCCGTGTTCTGGCTGGCGGCGCCGGCATGGGCTGCCGATGCCGTCGAGGTAAAGATTGGCGCTGCGCATTTCCCTCCGTACACGGTACGCCCGGAGCAGGGCGCCGACAGCGGTTTGCTGCGGCAGTTGGTCGACGCGCTCAATCGCGCGCAGCAGCGCTACCACTTCGTCGTGGTGCCCACCTCCATCCAGCGGCGTTTTGGTGACCTCCAGCAAGGCCGCACCGACATGGCCATTTTCGAGAACCCGGCATGGGGCTGGCAGCATATTGCCCACCAGAGCGTGGACATGGGCCTGGAAGATGCCGAGGTGTTCGTCGCCCGCAAGGCCAATGGCCGTGACCCGCATTACTTCGACGACCTGCGCGGCAAGCGCCTGGCGCTGTTCAACGGCTACCACTATGCGTTCGCCGGCTTCAACTCCGACCCCGACTACCTGCGCAACGCCTACAACGCGACTCTGACGTATTCCCATGACAGCAACCTGCTGATGGTGCAGGCCGGCCGCGCCGACATCGCCTTGGTCACGCGTTCCTACCTCAGCGATTTCCTGGCGCGCAACCCGGCCAGTCGGGAGCAGTTGATGCCCTCGCAGCGCATTGACCAGGTCTATCATCACTACGCCTTGCTACGCCCGGGGGCACCCATCGGTGAACAATCGTTCGCGGCGCTGCTGCGTGCCCTGCGCGACAGTGGTGAGCTGGCGCGTATCTTCGAGCCATACCGGATCACGGTGGCGGCCCCGCGCGACTAAATTCCCGTGATGCGGCAACGTTCTCAGCAGTGAGCCTTTTCTTCATTGCCGCGAGTCAAGCCCATGCCGTTCGATGCCGCATCACAGCCCCAGTCAGCGCCACGCTGGCGCAGCCTCAGTGCCGAGGAGGGTGACAGCTGGCTGAGCCTCTCCCTCGAAGGCCGCGCGTTGATCCAGTTGCGCCTGGAGATGGGTGCTACTCTGCATGTCCACCTCGAGCGGCTGTGCCCCGAGCGCCCCTATGTGGCCTTGTGGGCCGCCTGTTATTGGCTGCTGGCCCGCGATGCGGCCTGCCAGCGTCTTGCCTGGCACCTGCCTGAGCCGTTGCCTCAGGCATTGACCAGTGGCCTGCTGCTGGCCGGCGACCAGCCTGGTCAATACCTGTGCGAGCGGGCGCTGTTCTGGCAGCTGCCACAGCCGTGGTTGGGCGAGTCGGCCAGCGTCGCCTACCCACAGCAGATGCAGATCAGCAACGGCAAGCGCCACCCCCGCCGCGCGCCCAAGCCTCGTGGCGAGGTGTACCGGCGCTTCGATACGCGCCTGGGCAGTTGGGTATCGCTGCGTACCTTGGAGATCGAGCATGACCTGGAGCGCTTCAACCGCTGGCAGAACAACCCGCGGGTGGAGACGTTCTGGCAGGAGGGTGGAACCCTTGCGCAGCATCGCGAATACCTGGGCAAGCTCGAGGCCGACCCGCATGCCCTGACGCTGATCGGTTGCTTCGATGACCAGCCGTTTGCCTACTTCGAGGCGTACTGGGCCAAGGAGGACCGCATTGCGCCGTTCTACCCGGCCGATGACTACGACCGTGGCATCCACATGCTGGTGGGGGAGGAGAGCCACCGCGGGCCGCACAAGGTGGCCAGCTGGCTATCGGCGCTGGTGCACTACCTGTTCCTGGATGACCCACGCACCCAGCGGGTGGTGGCCGAGCCGCGTGCCGACAACGGCAAGATGATCGGCTACATGCACGACCAGTGCTTCCATTGCGACAAGGAGTTCGACTTCCCGCACAAGCGTGCGGCGTTGATGATTCTGGGGCGGGAACGGTTTTTCGATAAGTGTAAATTGGCTTGAGTGCCAGGGGGCCGCTGTGCGGCCCTGTGGGAGCGGGTTTACCCGCGAAGAATGCGACATGGTGCATGGCACCGGCTATGCCGGTGTTCGCGGGTAAACCCCACACGTGCCCTCAGCAACCTTGAAGGTTCAGGCCTGCCGACTGGCCGTCTTGCGGCAATGCACCAGCGCATCGCGGATCATGAAGTTGACCAGCGTCGGCGACACTCCCAGCTCCTTGGCAATGTCCTTCTGCGGCACGCCATGCAGGCGGTACATCTCGAAGGCATAGCGGGTGCGCTGGGGCAGTTCGTTCAGCGCCTCGGCAATGTCATCCAGCGCGGCAAGGTTGATGTGGGTGGCTTCGGGGGAGGCGTTTTGCACGACCACGTTCAGGCCTTCCTCCTCGCTGCCGGAGTATTTCAGCTCCATGGCCTGCTTGCGGTAGTGGTCGATGGCCAGGTTGCGCACGATCTGGAACAGGTAGCTCAGCTGCGCCTTGAACGACGATGTGATCTGCGGGGCCGCGCTGAGCCGGAAAAAGGCGTCCTGCACCACATCTTCGGCGCGCGATCGGCAGCCGGTGATGCGGGCAGCGATCTTGACCAGAATGCTGCGGTTGTCGACGAAGGCCTGCAGTAATGGTGAATCGCACTTACTTGTGGATAGTTGTTCCGCCATGGAAATCACCTTGTCACAGAGGGGAAAGGACGCACCCAAATTTGGGAAGCTTCCTACGACGGGCGACAAGCTATTCAGAATGATAATGATTGTCAAATGCGAAATGTAATTGGTTTCATGTGATTTCAGTTCTAAAGCGCAGAGATGGCTGGGTGCATGTCAGGCGCAACATTTCTCAAGGCAAACACCTGGCAACCCTCACGTGCCCCCAAAGCCTCACCACCGCTAATTTCTCCCCCCGCCCATCCGTCCCCTGTGTACACCTCAGGCCGCCACATGCCGCTGCGCCCACGTTCGCGCAGCAGCCGGCCCGACCCAACCAGACACTGGCAGGAACACCCCATGACGGACGCCTTCGAACTCCCGCTCTCGCTGGTCCAGGCCCTGGCGCAGCGCGCCGTGCAGACCCCGGACAAAGTCGCCTTGCGCTTTCTGGCCGACGCTCCCGGCGAGCAGGCCGTGCTCAGCTACCGGGACCTCGACCAGCGCGCACGCACCATCGCTGCTGCCTTGCAAAGCCGGGCCGGTTTCGGCGACCGCGCAGTGCTGTTGTTCCCCAGCGGGCCAGACTATGTGGCGGCATTCTTCGGCTGCCTGTATGCCGGTGTGATTGCGGTGCCGGCCTACCCGCCGGAGTCCGCGCGCCAGCACCACCAGCAGCGCTTACTGTCGATCATCGACGACGCCGAGCCGCGCCTGCTGCTGACTGTCGCGGCCCTGCACGACAGCCTGCAGGGCCTGGAAGCCCTGACAGCGGCCAACGCCCCCGAACTGCTGGCGGTGGATGGCCTGGACCCGGCACTGGCTGCAAACTGGCGCGAACCCGCGCTCAAGGGTGATGACATCGCCTTCCTGCAATACACCTCCGGCTCCACAGCACTGCCCAAGGGCGTGCAGGTCAGCCATGGCAACCTGGTGGCCAACGAACAACTGATCCGCCAAGGCTTTGGCATCGACCTCAACCCCGACGACGTGATCGTCAGCTGGCTGCCGCTGTACCACGACATGGGCCTGATCGGCGGCCTGCTGCAGCCGATCTTCAGCGGCGTGCCCTGTGTGCTGATGTCGCCGGGCTACTTCCTGGCCCGGCCGCTGCGCTGGTTGCAGGCCATCAGCGAGTACGGCGGCACCATCAGCGGCGGCCCCGACTTCGCCTACCGGTTGTGCAGCGAGCGGGTCAGCGAGGCCTCCCTGGCCGGGCTCGACCTCAGCCGCTGGCGGGTGGCCTATTCTGGCTCCGAGCCGATCCGCCAGGACAGCCTGGCGGCCTTTGCCGACAAGTTCCAGGCCTGCGGCTTCGACCCGCAGAGCTTCTTCGCCAGCTACGGCCTGGCCGAGGCGACCCTGTTCGTCAGCGGCAGCCGCCGTGGCCAGGGCATCGCCGCGCTGGAGCTGGACGCCGAAGCCTTCGCCGCCAACCGTGCGGAGCCAGGCAAGGGCAGTGTGCTGATGAGCTGTGGCTACCCGCAGCCCGGGCATGCCGTGCGCATTGTCGAACCACAACGCCTGCAAGTACTAGGCGACAACCAGGTGGGCGAGATCTGGGCCGCCGGCCCGAGCATCGCCCTGGGCTACTGGCGCAACCCCGAGGCCAGCGCCCGCACCTTCGTCGAGATGGGCGGCCAGACCTGGCTGCGTACCGGCGACCTGGGCTTCATGCGCGAAGGGGAAGTGTTCGTCACCGGTCGCCTGAAGGACATGCTGATCGTGCGCGGGCAGAACCTGTACCCGCAGGACCTGGAAAAGACCCTCGAGCGCGAAGTGGAGGTGCTGCGCAAAGGCCGGGTGGCAGTGTTCGCCGTCGAGCAGCAAGGCGAGGAGGGTATTGGCGTGGCGGTGGAAATCAGCCGCAACGTGCAGAAGGCGATCAAGCCCCAGGAGCTGATCAAGACCCTGCGCCAGGTGGTTGCCGACGCCTGCCGCCAGGCCCCGGCCGTGGTCCTGCTGCTGAACCCGGGGGCGCTACCCAAGACCTCCAGCGGCAAGCTGCAGCGTTCGGCCTGCCGCCTGCGCATGGACGATGGCAGCCTGGACTGCTATGCCCGCTTCCCTGAGGTGGGCGAGCCCGTTGCTTCAGTGGGCGAAGGCGATGAACTGCAGGCACGCATCGCCGGTGTGTGGCGCGACATCCTCAAGGTCGAGGCGGTGGCGGCGGACGACCACTTCCTGCTGCTGGGCGGCAACTCCATCGCCGCCACCCACGCCACCGCACGCCTGGCCGATGAACTGGGCATCGAGCTGGGCCTGCGCACCCTGTTCGAAGCGCCGATACTGGCTGACTACGCCAAGGCCGTGGCCGCGATCATCGCCGAAGGCGGTGACCGGGTCGGTGCCATCGCTACACTGGAACGCACCCAGGCGCTGCCCCAGTCGCTGGCGCAAAACCGCCTGTGGTTGCTGTGGCAGTTGGACCCGCAGTCGGCGGCCTACAACATTCCGGCCGGCCTGCAGTTGCGCGGTGAGCTGGACGAAAACGCACTGGAAGCAGCCTTCCAGGCGCTGGTGGCGCGCCATGAATCGCTGCGCACCCTGTTTGCCGAAGAGAACGGCCAGGCCCTGCAGCGCATCCAGGCGCAGCAGCCGTTCGACCTTCGCCGCCTGGACCTCGAAGGCCAGGCCGCCGCACAGGTCGCCGCCCAACGTGAAACCGAAGCTCGCCAGCCGTTTGACCTGACCCGGGGGCCGTTGCTGCGGGTGACCCTGGCGCGCCTGGATTATGAGCACCATCAACTGTGGGTTACCCTGCACCATATCGTCGCCGACGGCTGGTCGCTGAACATCCTGCTCGACGAGTTAGCCAAACTGTACGCCGCCCACTGCCAGGGCCTCGAGGCCAACCTGGCACCGCTGACCCTGGGTTATGCCGACTACGGAAGCTGGCAGCGACAGTGGCTGGCCGCAGGCGAAGCCGAGCGCCAACTGCAGCACTGGAAGGAGCGCCTGGGGGATGAACTGCCGGTGCTCGACCTGTGTACCGACCACCCGCGCGCCAGCCAGCGCGACCACCGCGCCGCTCGCTTCAACCTCAAGGTACCGGCCAGGCTCACCGAAGCGCTCAAGGGACTGGCCCGCGAACAGCAGGCCAGCCTGTTCATGGTACTGCTGGCCGGATGGCAGGCGCTGTTGCACCGCTACAGTGGCCAGGCCGATATTCGTGTCGGCGTGCCCAACGCCAACCGCCCGCGCCTGGAAACCCAAGGCATGGTCGGCTTCTTCATCAACACCCAGGTGCTGCGTGCGCAGCTCGACGGCCGCCTGCCGTTCGACCAGTTGCTGGCCCAGGTGCGCCAGGCCACCCTGGATGCCCAGGCCAACCAGGACCTGCCGTTCGAGCAACTGCTCGAAGCCCTGCCCGAGGCTCGCGAGCAAGGCCTGTTCCAGGTCATGTTCAATCACCAGCAACGTGACCTGTCTGCGCTGCGCCGCCTGCCGGGCCTGCTGGCCGAAGAGCTGCCGTGGCACAGTCGCGAAGCCAAGTTCGACTTGCAGCTGCACAGTGAAGAAGACCACCAGGGCCGCCTGAGCCTGGCCTTCGACTATGCCGCCGAATTGTTCGATGCCAGTACCGTCAAGCGTCTGGCCCAGCACCTGTTGGCCCTGCTCGAGCAGGTGTGTGCCGGGCCGCAGCGGGCGCTGGGCGAGGTGCAACTGCTCGACGAGCCTGGCCGCGCGCAACTGCTGAGCTGGGGCGAGGCACCCGCTGCGGCGCCGCAGCGCCTGCTGGTCGAGCAGCTCAATGAACAGGCACGCCTGACCCCTCAGCGCACCGCCCTGGTGTGGGACGGTGGCAGCCTGGATTACGCCGAGTTGCACCAGCAAGCCAACCGTCTGGCCCACTACCTGCGTGACAAAGGCGTGGGCCCAGACACTTGCGTGGCCATCGCCATCGAGCGTTCGCCGCAGCTGCTGGTGGGCCTGCTGGCCATTCTCAAGGCCGGTGGTGCCTATGTGCCGCTGGACGTCGATTACCCGGCCGAGCGCCTGGCCTACATGCTCGCCGACTGCAACGCTGGCCTGTTGCTGAGCCACAGCAGCCTGCTGGGCAAGCTGCCACAGGTTGATGGCGTCAGCGCCATCGCACTCGACCAGCTGCACCTGGACAGCTGGCCAAGCCATGCCCCCGGGTTGCATCTGCATGGCGACAACCTGGCCTATGTGATCTACACCTCCGGCTCTACCGGCCAGCCCAAGGGCGTGGGCAATACCCACGCGGCACTGGCCGAGCGCCTGCAATGGATGCAGGCCAGCTATGTGCTGGACGACAGCGACGTGCTGATGCAGAAGGCGCCGATCAGCTTCGACGTTTCGGTGTGGGAATGCTTCTGGCCACTGGTGACCGGTTGCAAGCTGGTGCTCGCCGGCCCTGGCGAGCACCGCGACCCGCAGCGCATCGCCGCGTTGGTGCAGGCCCATGGCGTGACCACGCTGCACTTCGTGCCGCCGCTGTTGCAGGTGTTCGTCCAGGAGCCGCAGGCGGGTGCCTGCGGCAGCCTGCGCCGGCTGTTCTCCGGTGGCGAAGCGCTGTCCGCGGCACTGCGTGACCGCGTGCTGCAGGTGCTGCCACAGGTGCAGTTGCACAACCGCTATGGCCCGACCGAAACCGCCATCAACGTCACCCATTGGCACTGCCAGTCCACCGATGGCGAACGCTCGCCGATCGGCCGCCCGCTGGGCAATGTGCTGTGCCGTGTGCTGGACGACGAGCTGGAACTGACCGCCCCCGGTGTGCCCGGCGAGCTGTACCTCGGCGGTGCAGGCCTGGCCCGTGGCTACCTGGGCCGCCCGGGCCTCACCGCCGAGCGCTTCGTGCCCCGGGCTGACGGCAATGGCGAGCGCCTGTACCGCAGTGGCGACCGCGCCCGCTGGCAGGTGCAGACCGAGGCGCTGGAATACCTTGGCCGCCTAGACCAGCAGGTCAAGGTGCGTGGCTTCCGTGTCGAACCCGAGGAAGTCCAGGCCTGCCTGCTGGCGCAGCCGGGGGTCGAACAGGCGCTGGTGCTGATTCACAAGGATGCCATAGGCGCGCAACTGCTCGGCTACTACAGTGGCAGCGCCCAGCCTGATGCATTGCTGACGGTGCTGGCTGAGCAACTACCGGCCTACATGGTGCCGGCACAACTCATCCCGCTGGCGCAGATGCCACTGGGCCCCAGCGGCAAGGTCGACCGCAAGGCGTTGCCGGCCCCAGTGTGGCAGCAGCGGCAGCACGTGGAGCCGCAAACCGAGTTGCAGCAGCAGGTCGCCGCCATCTGGCGCGAGGTGCTGAACTTGCCGCGCATCGGCCTGCAGGACGACTTCTTCGCCCTCGGCGGCCATTCGCTGCTGGCCACTCAGATTGTCTCGCGCACGCGTCAGGCCTGCGATGTCGAACTGCCGCTCAAGGCCCTGTTCGACGCCAGCGAGCTGGGCGCCTTCTGTGCCGAGATCACGCGTATTCGTGCTGCCGGTGAGCGCAACCTGCAAGGCGTAATCACCCGCGTCGATCGCCGCCAGGCGGTGCCGCTGTCGTACTCGCAGCAGCGCATGTGGTTCCTCTGGCAAATGGAGCCGGGCAGCCCGGCGTACAACGTCGGCGGCATGGCGCGCTTGCGCGGCACCCTGCATGTGGATGCTTTCGAGCGAGCGTTGCAGGCGCTGGTGGTGCGCCACGAAACCCTGCGCACCACCTTCCCCAGCATCGATGGCGTGCCGTATCAGTGCGTGGCCGAAGACAGCAGCCTGCACCTCGACTGGCAAGACTTCAGCGCCTTGCCCGCAGATGCCCGCCAACAACGCCTGCAGCAACTGGCCGACGACCAGGCGCACCAGCCGTTCGACCTGGAGCGCGGCCCGCTGCTGCGTGCCTGCCTGGTCAAAGCCGAAGAGCGCGAGCATTTCTTCGTGCTGACCCTGCACCATATCGTCACCGAGGGCTGGGCCATGGACATCTTCGCCCGCGAACTGGGCGAGCTGTACGAGGCCTTCGTCGATGACCGCGAATCGCCGCTGGCGCCGCTGCCGGTGCAGTACCTGGACTACAGCGTGTGGCAACGGCAATGGCTGGAAAGCGGCGAGGGCGCCCGCCAGCTGGCCTACTGGCAGGCCCGCCTGGGCGATGAGCACCCGGTGCTGGCGTTGCCTGCCGACCGCCCGCGCCCGGCAGTGCAGAGCCACCGTGGCGAGCTGTACCGCTTCGAGCTCGACCCGGCGCTGGTTGCCCGCGTGCATGCCTTCAACAGCCAGCGCGGCCTGACCCTGTTCATGACCATGACTGCCACCCTGGCCGCCTTGCTGCACCGCTACAGCGGCCAGCGTGACCTGCGCATTGGCGCGCCGGTGGCCAACCGCATCCGCCCGGAAAGCGAAGGGCTGATTGGCGCGTTCCTCAACACCCAGGTGCTGCGTTGCGAGCTGGACGGCCAGATGAGCGCCGCACAGTTGCTGGAGCAGGTACGCCAGGTTGCCATCGAAGGCCAGTCGCACCAGGACCTGCCGTTCGACCAACTGGTGGAAGCCCTGCAGCCACCGCGCAGCAGCGCCTACAACCCGCTGTTCCAGGTGATGTGCAACGTTCAGCGCTGGGCCTTCCAGCAAAGCCGCCAGCTTGCCGGCATGCAGGTGGATTACCTGGTCAACGACGCCAGCGCCACCAAGTTCGACCTGTACCTGGAGGTGACCGACCTCGACGGCCGCCTGGGTTGCTGCCTGACCTATAGCCGTGATCTGTTCGACGAACCACGCATCGCACGCATGGCCGAGCACTGGCAGCAATTGCTGGTGGGCCTGCTCGACAACCCGCAACAGCGCCTGTGCGAGCTGCCGATGCTGAGCAGCGCCGAGCAGCAGGTGCTGGCTGGCCAGTTGCAGGGCGAGCAGGGTCTCGCTCTCGACCAGACCGTGCACGGCCTGTTCGCCGCCCAGGCTGCGCGCACGCTACACGCTGGCGCGTTGACGTTTGCCGGCCGGCACATGACCTATGCCGAACTCGACCAGCAGGCCAACCGCCTGGCCCGCGCCCTGCGCGAGCGTGGCGTCGGCCCGCAGGTGCGTGTGGGCCTGGCGCTGGAGCGTTCGCTGGAAATGGTCGTCGGCCTGCTGGCCATCCTCAAGGCCGGTGGCGCCTATGTGCCGCTCGACCCCGAATACCCGCTCGACCGCCTGCGCTACATGATTGAAGACAGCCGCATCGGCCTGCTGCTCAGCCAGCGCGCGCTGCTGCAAACCCTCGGGCAGTTGCCCGAAGGCGTGGCGCACTGGAGCCTGGAGGACGACAGCGCCAGCCTGTCGGCCTACAGCGATGCGCCGCTGGGCAACCTCAACCTACCGCAGCACCAGGCCTACCTGATCTACACCTCCGGTTCCACCGGCAAGCCCAAGGGCGTGGTGGTCAGCCACGGCGAGTTCGCCATGCATTGCCAGGCGGTGATCGACGCGTTCGGCATGCGCAGCGATGACTGCGAGCTGCACTTCTATTCGATCAATTTCGACGCCGCCAGCGAACGCCTGTGGGTGCCGCTGCTGTGTGGCGCCCGTGTGGTGCTGCGTGCCCAGGGGCAGTGGGGTGCCGAAGACATCTGCCAGCTGGTGCGCGAGCAGCAGGTGAGCATCCTCGGCTTCACGCCAAGCTACGGCAGCCAGTTGGCCCAGTACCTGGCCGGGCAGGGCGAGCAGTTGCCAGTGCGCCTGGTCATTACCGGTGGTGAGGCGCTGACCGGCGAACACTTGCAGCGCATCCGCCAAGCCTTCGCGCCGCAGCAGTTCTTCAACGCCTACGGGCCGACCGAAACCGTGGTCATGCCGCTGGCCTGCCTGGCACCACAGACACTGCCGGCGGAGCTGGGCAGCGTGCCGATCGGCCGTGTCATCGGTAGCCGCACGGCCTACATCCTCGACGAAGACCTTGCCCTGTTGCCGCAAGGCGGTATTGGCGAGCTGTATGTCGGCGGTGCCGGCCTGGCCCAGGGTTACCACGACCGCCCGGGCCTAAGCGCCGAGCGCTTCGTCGCCGACCCGTTCGGCAGCGAAGGCGGGCGCCTGTATCGCACCGGTGACCTGGTGCGCCTGGGCAGCGATGGCCTGGTCGAGTACGTCGGCCGCGCCGACCAGCAGGTGAAGATTCGCGGTTTCCGTATCGAGCTGGGCGAAATCGAAAGCCGCCTGCAGGCGCATGCCGATGTCGACGAAGCTGTGGTGCTGGCCCTCGACCTGCCAGGTGGCAAGCAACTGGTGGGTTACCTGGTGTGCGGGCAAGCCGCTGCCGACAGCGAGGCCCAGGGCATGCTGCGCGACGCGGTGAAAGCCGATGCCCGCAAGCACTTGCCGGACTACATGGTGCCGGCGCACTTGGTGCTGCTCGACAGCCTGCCGCTGATGGGCAACGGCAAGCTCGACCGCCGTGCGCTGCCGCTGCCGGACCTGGAACAGGCACGCCAGCAGTACCAGGCGCCTGGCAACGAGGTGGAAGCGCAACTGGCGCAGATCTGGCGCGACGTGCTCAACATTGCCCGGATCGGCGTGCAGGACAACTTCTTCGAACTGGGCGGCGACTCGATCCTGTCGATCCAGGTGGTCAGCCGTGCTCGTCAGGCCGGCTTGCAGTTCACCCCGCGCGACCTGTTCCAGCATCAGACCATCCAGACCCTGGCCGCCATCGTTCAGCGCAGCGAAGCCGCCAGCAGCATCGAACAGGGCCTGCGCCAGGGCCAGGCCGGCCTCACGCCGATCCAGCACTGGTTCTTCGACAGTGAAGTGCCACAGCCGCAGCACTGGAACCAGGCTGTTCTGCTGGAGGCACGCAAGCCGCTGGATGAGAGGGTACTGAAGCGAGCCTTGGCCGACCTGGTGCAGCACCACGACAGCCTGCGCCTGCGCTTTGGCCAGGCCCAGGGCCGCTGGCAGGCCGAATATGCTTCGCCTGCCAGCGGGCAGTTACTGTGGACAGCCACGATCGCCGACTTCGCCGATTGCCAACCGCTGTACACCGACCTGCAACGCAGCCTCGACCTGGAACAGGGCCCACTGTTGCGCGTCTTGCTGGTAAATGACGGCCAGGGCGGCCAGCGCCTGTTGCTGGCTATCCATCACCTGGTGGTTGATGGCGTGTCGTGGCGCGTGCTGCTGGAAGACCTGCAAGCGCTATACCGCGGCCAGCCGCTGCCGGCCAAGACCCACGCCATGGGCGACTGGGCCGCACGCCTGGCCAGCTATGCTGGCAGCGATTCGCTGCGCGACGAGCTGGGCTGGTGGCAAGGCCAGTTGGGTGGTGTGCGCCGTGAACTGCCATGTGATCACCCGCAGGGCGGCAACCTGCACCGCCACGCCCGTACCCTGGCCATCGGCCTGGATGTGGCGCAGACCCGGCAGTTGCTGCAGCAGGCCCCGGCGGCCTATCACACCCAGGTCAACGACCTGCTGCTGACCGCGCTGGCGCGTGCCCTGTGCCGCTGGAGCGGCGATGAAGAAGTGCTGGTACAGCTTGAGGGCCATGGCCGTGACGGGCTGTTCGAAGACATGGACCTGACCCGCAGCGTCGGCTGGTTCACCAACGCCTACCCGCTGAGCCTGCGCCCGCTGCCAGGCGAGGACGATGCGGCGCGGGCAGGCTCGATCAAGCGCATCAAGGAGCAGCTGCGCCAGGTGCCGCACAAAGGGCTGGGTTACGGCGTGCTGCGCTACCTGGCCGATACGGCAGTGCGTGAGCAGATGGCGGCCCTGCCGCAGGCACGCATCACCTTCAACTACCTGGGCCAGTTCGACCAGCAGTTCGACAGCACAGCCCTGTTCCGGCCGCTGGACGCCCCGGCCGGCCTGGCCCACGACCTCGATGCACCGCTGCCCAACTGGCTGAGTGTCGATGGCCAGGTGTATGGCGGTGCCCTGCAACTGCGCTGGACCTTCAGTGCCGAACGCTACGACGAGCGGACCATCGCCTGCCTGGCCGAGGCCTATCGTCAGGAGCTGCTGGCGCTGGTCGAGCATTGCCTGGCTGATGGCAACGGCAGTTTCACGCCATCGGACTTCCCGCTGGCGCACCTGACCCAGGCGCAGATCGACGCGCTGCCGGTACCGGCAGCGCAGATCGAGGACGTCTACCCGCTGACGCCGATGCAGGAGGGCATGTTGCTGCACACCCTGCTGGAGCCGGGTACTGGCCTCTACTACATGCAGGACCGCTACCGCATCAACAGCGCGCTCGACCCCGAACGCTTCGCCCAGGCGTGGCAGGCGGTGGTGGCACGCCACGAGGCGCTACGCGCATCGTTCAGCTGGAACACCGGCGAGGCGATGCTGCAGATCATCCACAAACCGGGCAACATGCCGGTGGACTATCAGGACTGGCGTGGCCTCGACGATGACGCCCAGGAGCAGCGCCTGCAGGCCCTGCACAAGCAGGAACGCGAGGCTGGTTTCGCCCTGCTCAGCGAGGCGCCGTTCCACCTGCGCCTGGTGCGTGTGGCCGACGAGCGCTATTGGTTCATGATGAGCAACCACCACATCCTCATCGATGCCTGGTGCCGTTCGCTGCTGATGAACGATTTCTTCGAGATCTACCAGGCCCTCGGCGAGGGGCGCCAGGCCCGCTTGCCGGTGCCACCGCGCTACCGCGACTACATCGGCTGGCTGCAACGCCAGGGCCTGGACGACGCGCGAGCCTGGTGGCAGGCCAACCTGGCCGGCTTCGAACGTGCCACCCCCATCCCCAGCGACCGCCCGCTGCGCCACGACCATGCCGGTAGCGGCATGATCGTCGGCGACTGTTACACCCGCCTGGCGGTGAGCGACGGCGTGCGCCTGCGCGAACTGGCCCAGGCCCACCAGCTCACCGTCAACACCTTCGCCCAGGCGGCCTGGGCACTGGTGCTGGCGCGCTACAGTGGCGACCGCGACGTGGCCTTTGGCGTGACCGTGGCCGGGCGCCCGGTGAGCATGCCGCAGATGCAGCGTACCGTTGGCCTGTTCATCAACAGCGTCGCCCTGCGCGTGCAATTGCCGGTGGCGGGTGAGCGCTGCAGTGTGCGGCAGTGGTTGCAAGGCCTGTTGGAGCGCAACATGGAGCTGCGCGAGTATGAATACCTGCCGCTGGTGGCGATCCAGGAATGCAGCGAACTGCCCAAGGGCCAGCCGCTGTTCGACAGCCTGTTCGTGTTCGAGAACGCGCCGGTGGAAACTGCCGTGCTCGACCACGCCCAGCACCTGAATGCCAGCTCCGACTCGGGCCGTACCCACACCAACTTCCCACTGACAGCGGTGTGCTACCCGGGCGATGACCTTGGCCTGCACCTGTCGTTCGACCAGCGCTATTTCGACTACCCGACCGTCGAGCGCCTGCTGGCCGAGTTCAAGCGCCTGCTGCTGGCGCTGGTGCAAGGCTTTGAAGGGGAGATGAGCGCACTGCCGTTGCTGGGTGCGGAAGAGCAGCGCTTCCTGCTGGAAGACTGCAACCGCACCGCGCGCGCCTATCCGTTGGAACAGAGTTACATCGCGCAGTTCGAGGCGCAGGTGGCCGCGCATCCGCAACGTACCGTGGCCCGCTGCCTGGACGCGTCCTACGACTACGCCGGCTTGAACCTGGCGGCCAACCGTCTGGGCCATGCCTTGATCGCGGCGGGTGTGAACGTGGACCAGCCGGTGGCACTGCTGGCCGAGCGTGGGCTACCGCTGCTGGGCATGATCGTCGGCAGCTTCAAGGCCGGCGCCGGCTACCTGCCACTGGACCCGGGCCTGCCGGCGGCGCGCCTGCAAAGCATCATCCAGCTCAGCCGTACACCCGTGCTGGTGTGCAGCGCGGCCTGTGCCGGGCAAGGGCGGCAGTTGCTGGACCAGCTTGCGTTGGCGGCACGGCCGCAGCTGCTGGTCTGGGAAGACATCCAGGCCAGCCCGGTGGTCAGCCACAACCCCGGCATTCACAGCGGGCCGGATAACCTCGCCTATGTGATCTACACCTCAGGCTCCACCGGCCTGCCGAAGGGGGTGATGGTCGAGCAGCGCGGCATGCTCAACAACCAGCTGAGCAAGGTGCCGTACCTGGCGCTTGGCGAGCACGACGTGATCGCCCAGACGGCCTCGCAGAGCTTCGACATTTCGGTGTGGCAGTTCCTTGCCGCACCGCTGTTCGGCGCCAGGGTGGAGATCGTGCCGAACGCCATCGCCCATGACCCGCAGGGCCTGCTGGCGCATGTGCAGGCCACCGGCATCAGCGTGCTGGAGAGCGTGCCGTCGCTGATCCAGGGCATGCTGGCCAACGACCACCAGGCCCTCGATGGCCTGCGCTGGATGCTGCCGACCGGCGAAGCCATGCCTCCGGAGCTGGCGGCGCAGTGGCTGCAGCGCTACCCGCAGATCGGCCTGGTCAACGCCTACGGCCCGGCGGAGTGCTCCGATGACGTGGCGTTCTTCCGCGTCGATGCCGCCTCGACCCGTGGCAGCTACCTGCCGATCGGCACGCCGACCGACAACAATCGTCTGTACCTGTTCGGCGAGGACCAGGCGCTGGTGCCACTGGGTGCGACAGGTGAGCTGTGCGTGGCTGGCACCGGCGTGGGCCGTGGCTATGTCGGCGACCCGGTGCGCACGGCGCTGGCGTTCATTCCCCATCCTCATGGTGCACCGGGCGAACGCCTGTACCGCACCGGCGACCTGGCGCGGCAGCGCCCGGACGGGGTGCTGGAGTATGTCGGGCGCATCGACCATCAGGTGAAGATTCGCGGCTACCGCATCGAACTGGGCGAAATCGAAGCCCGCCTGCACGAACAGCCGGAGATCCGCGACGCTGCCGTTGGCGTGCAGGAGGGCGTCAATGGCAAGCACCTGGTGGGTTACCTGGTGGCGCATCAGGGCGTTGCAGCCGACGCTGCGTTGCTGGAACAGCTCAAGCTGCGCCTGCGTGCCGAGTTGCCGGAGTACATGGTGCCACTGCACTGGGGCTGGTTCGACAGCCTGCCGCACAACGCCAACGGCAAGCTCGACCGCAAGGCCTTGCCGGCCATCGACATCGGTGGCCAGCACAGCCAGGCCTACCAGGCGCCGCGCAATGAGCTGGAAGAGGTACTGGCCGGTATCTGGGCGGATGTGCTCAAGGCCGACCGGGTCGGGGTGCACGACAACTTCTTCGAGCTGGGCGGGCATTCGCTGCTGGCCACGCAGATCGCCTCGCGGGTGCAGAAGCAGCTGCAACTGAACGTGCCGCTGCGGGCGATGTTCGAGTGCAGCACGGTGGAGGAGCTGGCGGTGTATGTGCAGGGGCTGCAGGGCAGTGTGCTGGATGACGACAAGGTCGACCGGCTCAGTGACCTGATGGCCGAGCTGGAGGGGTTGTGACCTGAGCAGGTGAGGCCTGCACCGCCCCTGGATTGGTGCACAAAAGTTGAAATTGCTGGGGCCGCTATGCGGCCCTTTCGCGACACAAGGCTGCTCCTACAGATACGGCGTTGTTCTCGAGGTTTGGCGCTGCACCTGTGGGAGCGGGCATGCCCGCGAACACCGGCGCAGCCGGTGCCATAGCTGCAAGCCCATCTTTCCCACGGTTCTTCGCCGTCATGATGCAGCTCCGATTTCTTCCTGCGACATCGACGCATTGATGAATGCTTCATCATAAGAGTTCGCATGGTAGCGAGCGAGAAACTCATGAGCATTCTCAAATGGCTCGAGGTGTTGATGAGCGAGCATGTAGAAATGATGGCAGTTTGTGGCAATTTCCTCGGTATAGTGAGATGAAATCAAAACACCAGCCCCGTTTTTGCACGCGTTCTTTATACCTAGCCATATGTGGTGTCTGAATTCTGGGTCTACCCCCGCAGTAGGCTCGTCGAGGATGATCAGGTCGCTGCCCATTAGCAGTAGCGTCAGTGTGACAAAACTCCGGACTTCGCCATAGCTGCAAGTAGATGCCTTTTTCATGTAGATTTCAGCATACCGCTTCGACAGGGAAGGTGACCATTCAGAGAGGCGTGAAAGCACCTCGCAGTGATCCGGTGCTGATCTGGAGTTTAAATGTGTAATCAGTTGGTAAACTTCGCTCATCCTGAGCAAGGGCGGTGGTGTCAGTACTTGAGTCAGATAAGCCTGCTGTCTGGATGAGTTTATGATTGTGCCGTTGCTTGGTTTTCTGATGTTGCAGATCAGGTCGAAAAGCGTGGTCTTTCCTGCTCCGTTACTGCCCAGTACGCCAACGGCTTCTCCTTTTTTCAACTGTAGCGTGATGTTCTGTAGGAGAGGGCTGCTGTTGTATGAAAAGTCCAGGTTTTTGATGGTGAGAAGGTGCATTTTAATAGCGGCTCCATATGGGGTGGATTCTGAATAGCTTTCCTGTTGCATAGAGCCCCGCTGTTGAAATGGCAAAAGCTGTCAGAAAACTAATGGTGAGTGGTATCTCCCCGGTAATTATTCTTGTGCTCAGGTGCAAGGGGTTGATCAACGTTGACCAGTGGGTCAGTTCGTCTTGTGTGGTACCCAAATAGCCGGAAAGTAACATCAGGAATGAAAGAAGCGAAAATAGCGTGCCGGCTGTGCTGAATTTGCTGGGCATCGCTGCGATCGCCAAGCCGATGCAGGAGAATATCAGGTAACTCGTATAGAACGCGGCTGTAAGGTACAGGAGTTCTGATAGCGAGTAGGAACCGTATAGAGGCCTGGAGATGAAGTAGAAAAAGCTGGAGTACACGACACTGACCAATGTGTAGCTGACGGCGTGCGATGTGAGGAAAAGTGCAATTGCCTCGCGTTGGTAAATGAATGACCGGACGAAGCCACTTTCTCGTCGCCCGATTAGATAAAAGCCGAGGCCGAAGAAGGCAACGTTTGCAGCGATGTAGGCGTAGAACCACGCGGCAGAGGATATATAGAGAGAGTCAGGTGGCGCTGCAAGGGAACGGCTTTGCCTCAGTAGTATGAACATCAAGCAAGGCGCCGCCGCTGTCCACAGCAACGCAGTGGGTTCTCGCAGGTGTTCCAGGATCAACACCTTGGTGATCATGAGGATCTGTTTTGTTCGCGTTATGGGGCATGGCTTTTTGTTCATTTTTCTCGCCTTTAGTGTCTTCGCGAATGCAGGGGGTAAGGTTTTATATTCACGCTGCATGTACGTCAAGTTTGATGGAGGCGATGTATTGGCGGGGTGTAATCTAGTTGTTTGAATTGCAGTTGGTATTGTGGGATCTATCTGAGGGGTATGTCTGATCGCGATCTGTTCACTGATCATGGGAGTGAAAAAGACTTCTGTTTTTTGTAGGGCGGATCTGAAGTTGTTGTGGGATTGTTATATGTTTTATTGCCGGGCGTTGTTTCCCGATGATCGGTTCGGAAAAGTGTTTGTCGCCTTAGGTGGTATAACTTAGTGTTGCCAAATGTAAACTTGGCCATTGGCTGGCATCTGGGCCGATGTGCTCAAGGACGAGCTGGAGGGGTTGTGACATGAGCGGGTGAGGCCTGCACGCCCCTTGTAGGAGCGGCCTTGTGTCGCGAAAGGGCTGCACAGCAGCCCCAGCAATTTCAGCTTTTATGCAGCAATTCTGGGGCCGCTATGCGGCCCGTTCGCGACACAAGGCCGCTCCTACAGATATGGCGTTGTTCTCGAGGTTTGGCGCAGTACCTGTGGGAGATTCTATGGTTTTCAGCAAGCCAGTTTCGCGCCTTTAGTGACGTATTCGTCCTGATTTTTCATCAGGGCGAATGCCACCCGCGCGAGCTTTCTTGCCAGGATTACCAAAGCTTGGGTTGTTGCTTTACCACTGCTCCGATGCTGTTCGTAAAGCCCTTTCCAGGCTGCCGATCTGCTGGCCGCCATCGCAGCGTTGTGCAATAAGCGACGAATTTCTGAACAACCTCGCTTGGTGAGGCGACGTCGCCCATTCTTCTGCCCGGAATCACTGACTCGTAAATCCATTCCTAGGAATGCAATGTACGAGTCACTGCTTTTGAACTCGCCCCTTGTAAAAGCCATCACCAATGCTGCGGCGGTGAGAAAACCAATGCCCTCTACTGCCTGGCAGCGAGCGACTTGTTCCTGTAGCCCAGCGTCTCGCAGTACTTCTTTAATCTTCTTTTGAATCAACTGATCCAGCCGATCTATCGACTTCACAAAAGTTTCGAAGGCGGCTTTCAAAAGGCTTTCGTTAGCCCAGCTCTGAGTCATTGCAGTACGAGCAGTCACCAAGGCGGCTCTGCGTCGCAAGAGGCTCTGAAGCTTGCCGTAGACAGCGGGAGGCGGGCTCCAAGGGCGAAGGTCCTCGCCTTCATTTTTTAAAAAACGGGACAACAACCGAGCATCGGAGGGGTCGGTTTTAACCCGTCCCCCAACACTTTTCCGGTAGTTGTTCAATTGAAAACCATCGATGACATAGACCTCGAAGCCTAGGCTGTGGGCCAATTCAACCAGGTCCAAGTGGTAGACATTGGTCGCCTCAACAGCGATAGCGGTGTTGAGGGTTTGTTGCTTGAGCCACCTTCTGATCTCGAGTTTGGAGTTTTTCAGCCTGATGATCTCGTCGCGATCATCGTGGTGGATAACCAGCTCAGCCTTCGCGACATCCGCACCCACGATCAACTTACCTACCTGCATTGCCATGGGCGGCTCCTCACGTTATGGTTTTTCGGCTTGAAGGGGTTTCACCAAGAGGCGCTGGCTTGCTTCTATCGTCGCTTGCAAACGATGCATTCTTTATCGGCGCTTTGGTGGAAGGGGTGGGGCGATGTCTCCCACGGTCTGTACTGCTGTGAACAGTCAGAATCGGGCATTTAGTCCCACCACCCCTTCAAGTCTAACCATACAAGCGGGCATGCCCGCGAACACCGGCGCAGCCGGTGCCATAACACCGCGTCGACTTCTTCGCGGGCTTGCCCGCTCCCGCAGGGCCGCCACAGCCTTGTGCTACGAATGGGCTGCAAGGCAACCCCGGCGATTTCACATCAGCGCTTGCCGAGAATCTTTCCAAGCAACTCCGGCCGCGGTGCGCCTTGCTGGCTTTGCAGGTTGCCCTGGTCATCCTGATAGAAGATCGCCGGGGTCGCCTGCAAGCCCATTTCTTCCATCAGCGCCATGTTCGCCGCCAGCTTTTTCTGCACCGCCTCCGGCACCTGCTCCAGTGCCTTCAACTTGCTGGCCTTGCCGGCCTTTTCATGTTCCTGCAGTGCCTTGGCCGGGTCTTTCGCCGCCAGCAGCGCCGCCGATTTGCCCGGGCTGTCCTCGCGGATGATGCCGACCATGATATGGCGCAACTGCACCTTGCCCGACTCCACCCACGGCCGTGCCTGTTCCCAGAACATGTTGCAGTACGGGCAGTTGGGGTCGCTGAACAGGTATACCTTGCGCGGTGCATCGTCCTTGCCGTCGGCGATCCAGGAGGTTTTCTCCATCTTCGCCCAGATTTCCTTGCTCATCGGCGCATACACCAGCTTTTTCAGCGGCTCGGCACTGAGGTCGTTGCCCTGTTCGTCGAACAGGCTGCCGACCAGTACATGCTTGCCGTCAGGGGTGAGGTACAGCGCCAGGCCGTTGTTCTGGTACTCGGCGGCATACCCGCGCAGGCCGTTGGGGGCGTCGAAGCTGCCTTTGATCACGGCGCCCTTGGCTTGCAGTTGCGCAATCGCCTTGGGCAGCTCTTCGGCCTGCAGGGGAGGGGCAGCTAGCAGAGCCAGGGACAGGGGCAGCAGTGCAGTCAGTCGCATGTCAGTTTCCTTGTGCGGCAGGGGCGGGCGAGGTGGCCCGGTCGAAAGGCTCCAGGGCGTGGCGCAGGCTGGCCCGGGACAGCTCGCCCAGATGGCTGCCGACCAGGCGCCCGTCGGCGTCGTAGAACAGGGTGGTGGGCAGGGCCATGGAACCGACGCGCTGGGCCAGCAGGCCGGTGCCGTCGAACAGCACGTGGGTCAGGCTCAGGCCGGTGGTGGCGAGGAAGGTGCTGACGTTTTCCGGGGTCTCGCCCTGGTTGACGAACAGGAAGGTCACGTGCGGGTAAGTGCTCTGCGCCTGTTGCAGCACCGGCATTTCGCGTCGGCAGGGTGGGCACCAGGTGGCCCAGATGTTGATGACCAGCGGTTTGCCGCGGTAGCTGTGCAACGCCACGGATTGGCCGTTGGCCTTGCGCAGGCTCAAATCGGGCAGTTCGGTGCCCTTGCTGTACAGGTGGCCCCCGAGGCTGGCCAGGCCCCAGAACAGCGCGCCGCTGAACAGCGCCCAGCCCAGCGGGCGGCGCAGGCCCGGATGGCGCCAGCCCTGCCACAGGGCGCCGAGCACGATGCCGGCAAGGCCCGACCAGAACAGGAAGCCGCCATCACGGATATCGATGATCTGCAGCGGGTCGTCCTGGTACATCGGCCAGTAGGCCAGCACGAAGCCGGCGCGTGCGCACAGCAGGCCGATCAGGAACAGGTTGAACAGTGCCGATTCCGGGCTCTCGCCGCCACGCCGGGCAACCCACCAGCCGACCATGCTGGCGATCACCAGGGCGGTGAGCATCAGCAGATGGTTGAGGGCCATGGTCAATGGCCCGAGGGTTACGGTCAGCATCAGCCTTGGCTCCTGGTCTGGGTCCAGTGTTGCAGGAAGGCGGCCGCATCCACTTCACCGGTGATGCGCCGCGCGCGGCGTTCGTCGCCTTCCGGGCCGACCCAGATGATGCTGGGCGGGCCGGGTACCTGGTAGCGCTGCAGCAAGGCCTGGCTGGCTGGGGTGTCGGCGGTCACGTCCAGGCGCAGCAGGTGCACACCGGCCAGGCCGGCCTGCACGTCGCTGCGGGCGAACACCTGTTTTTCCATGACCTTGCACGACACGCACCAATCGGCATAGTAGTCGAGCATCACCCACTGGCCACGGGCCTTGGCCGCATCCAGTTCGCGTTGCAGGTCTTCGGGGCGGCTGACGGTGACGAAGGCGTCCTCGGTGTGCTGGTCGGTGGCCGGCGCAGCGCCGCTACCGGCGAACGGGCGCAGCGGCTGCCAGAGGTCGTCGCCACCGGCTGCCGCCCCCACCAGCAGCAGGCCGCCCCACAGGGCACCCAGCAGTGGCAAGGCGCGCAATGCCGGCAACCGCTGCAGGGCCGGCCAGGCAGCCCAGGCCAGGGCAATCAGCAAGGCGCCGCTCAGGGCCAGCAGCAATGCTGCGGGCAGCAGGCTGCGCAAGGTGTATAGCGCCATGCCCAGGAACACGAAGCCGAACACGCCCTTGACCCGGTTCATCCAGGCGCCCGGGCGGGGCAGGTAGCGGTTGCCCAGGGTTACCAGCAACAGCAGCGGCACGCCCATGCCCAGGCCGAGGCTGAACAGCACCAGCGCCCCCTGCAGCACGTCGCCGCTCTGGGCGATGTACAGCAGCGCGCCGGCCAACGGCGCGGTCATGCACGGGCCCATCAGCAGGCCGGACAGCGCGCCGAGCAGCGCCGCGCCATACAGGTTGCCGCCACGGGTGCCTTGCCCGGCGCGGTCGAGGCGGTCACGCACGGCGGCGGGCAGTTGCAGTTCGAAGGCGCCGAACATCGGCAGGGCCAGCAGCACGAACAGCCCCGCCAGGCTGCCCAGCAGCCAGGGTTGCTGCAGCCAGGCCTGCAGGCTGGCACCCAGCAGCGCGGCGACCACGCCCAGGGCGGCATACACCAGGGCCATGCTCAGTACATAGACCCCGGCCAGTATCCAGCCGCGCCGGGCACTGGCGCCATTGCCCAGCACCAGCCCGGCGAGGATCGGCAGCATCGGCAGCGAGCAGGGGGTAAAGGCCAGCAACAGGCCCAGGCCGAAGAACGCGAGCAGGCTCCAGGCCAGGTGGCCTTTTTGCAGGTCGCTGGCCAGGGCCTGGTCACTGGCTTGTTCGGCCGCTGGCGCCACACTGCCACCCAGATCGACCAACGTGGTTTGCGGCGGGTAGCACAGGCCGGCGTCGGCACAACCCTGCCAACCCAGTCGCAGTTGACCCTGAGCATCGGCCGGAAGCAGCAGTTCGAGCTGGTCGCGGTACACCGCACTGTCGCCGAAGAACTCGTCGTGGTGGTTGAGAGCGGCCGGCAGTTGTGGGTGCTGTTCGGCAGGCAGGCCGTCGAATTTCAGGCGCTTCTGATACAGGTAGTAGCCAGGCTGGATCTGGAAGAACAGGCGCATTTGGCCGTCGGCCTGGCGGTCGTGGGTAAGCACGAAGGCCTGGTTGACCGGCAGGAAGTCCGGTTTGACATCGAACGGGTTGGCCTGCAACGGGCCGGCCAGCAGCAGTGTCAGGAAAAGCAGGAGGACGCGCATGTCTTCGCCTTGGCAGTACGTTGAAAGGGGTCATGCTGGCTTGGGTCGATTAACCCAAGGTTAACTCTGGTTTTTGGTGAGGGGCGTGCATCAGGGCTTGCAGGTGTTTGCCGTGGCATTGTCTGGGCCTGGGAGATCCTAAGACAAACACCTACCAGCCCCAGAGCAAATTCCGCCCCAGACCTCAGGCATGTCGCGACATATTGTCGACTTGACTTTGCCTGCGCCAACACAATTGCTGTAAAGTTGACGTACAGGTCAGCTTTTCAGGCTAGTACCAGAATCAAAAAAAGGGCAGACCTCCTGCTGCCCAGAGGATCAAGCATGTCCAACCGTGATATTTCCCGGCGCGCCTTCCTGCAAGGCGGCCTGATCGCTGGTGTCGGCGTGACCATGGCGCCGCTCGGCAGCCAGGCATTCGCCGCGCTGATGGAGGAACGCGTCACCACCTCGCCGCAGAAGTGGATGAACCATGATGGCAAGGCACGTTTCCGTAACGATGCCTTGTCCAAGGTGTGCGGCGACAAGGTGTTCGCTCGCGACATCCGTGCCAAGGACATGCCCGGCTGGCCCGCACAGCAGGGCCATGCGCTGCTGCTCAAGGCGACCAAGGCCGACCGTATCTATGCCGGCCATGACCTCAGCCTGCTTGGCGCCGACCTGCAGCCGGACCGCATCGTCACCGCTGCCGACCTGGAAAAGGACGGTATCGCCTGGCCAGAGGCCCACTCGCCCGACCCGCTGCTGCCGCCCGGCAAGGTGCCGATGTTCATCGGTCACCCGGTGGCGATCCTGATCTGGCACGACTTCGAGCGCTTCCGCCAGGCCAAGCGTAAGCTGCAGTTCAATGACCAGGCGATCCGCTATGGCGCCCAGGCGCCGCTGTACCAGCGCGACCCCTACGGCAGCTTCCGCTTCGTGCGCGTGGGCGGTGCCACACCGTTCGACGACGATGAATTCTCCAGCCTGAAGAATTCCATGCTGTTCCCCACCATCCTCAACCGCAAGCCGGTGTGGTCGAAGCAGCCCAACCAGCATGGCGACCTGACCGAGCAGGGCCTGTTCCATGCCAAGCGCATGGCCGAGCAGCTGGACAACCCGCCCGAGGAATGGCTGGTGTTCGACGAGCGCTACAAGACGCCGTCCATCGAGCCGGCCGCCCTGGAGCCGGACAACGGCAACGGCTGGTACGACCCGGCCAGCGGCACGCTGCACTTCGTGGTGGCGACCCAGTGCCCGTTCGAAGTGGCGCAGGAATGCGTGCACATGATCAAACCGTCGCGCTTCGCCCTGAACACGCTGAACATGCACCCGGGCTATACCGTGGGCTACGGCTCGAAAGACAACAACATCTTCGTCTTCTACGCCGCCGTGGCCGCGCTGTATGGCGCCGGTGTGCCGATCCGCCTGGCCAACGACCGCTACGAGCAGTTCCAGAGCGGCATCAAGCGCCATGCCTTCGATATCCGCTACCAGTTGGCGGTGGACAAGAAGGACAACAGTTTCAAGATCTTCCGCGCCGACATGACTTGCGACGGCGGCGGGCGTATCAACTACAGCCCCTCGGTGGCGGCGGTCGGCGCCACGGCGGCGCAGTCGATCTACTACATGCCGCAGAACGACCTGTCGGTCACTGCCTATCACTCCCGTGGCGTCGAGGCCGGCTCCATGCGCGGCTACGGCACCCTGCAGACCATGGCCGCCACCGAAATGATGGTGGATGAGGTCGCCGGGCGCCTGGGCGTCGATGCCATCGACCTGCGCCGCGCCAACGCGCTGAAGTCGGGCATGAAGAACACCCAGGGCGCGGTCCCGGCCGGCGCCCTGCGCCTGTACGAGATTCTCGACAAGGCCGCCGTGCACGACTGGTGGCGCAACCGCGACGCGCGCAAGCAGCAGATGGACGCCAAGGACCCGGACCACTGGTATGGCGTGGGCTTTGCCATCTGCCAGAAAGACTTCGGCACCGGCTCCGAAGCCCCCATGGCCAGCATCGAGTTCAGCCGCGATGGGCGCATCAGCCTGCGCCACATCGGCACCGAGCTGGGTACCGGCATGTCCACCTCCCAGGCCCTGGTTGTCAGCGATTTCCTCGGCCGCTCGGCCGACGAGGTGAAGACTGCGGTCACCGAATGGCCGGAGCTGCAGCTGACCACCAGCGGCAACCCGTACCTGATCAGCCAGCCCGAGCAGGACGCAGCGCTGCGCAACCCGCGCTGGGTCGGCAAGCTTGCTTCGCCGTCGTCGGCGACCAACTCGGCCTTCTACTTCAGCCATGCCACCCGCGAAGCGGCACGCGTGCTGTTCAACCACGGTCTGTGGCCGGCGGCCATGGCCATCTGGCGCCAGGGCCCGTACGGCGGCCAGGCCAACCCGCTGGTGGTGCGCCGCGAGAATGCGGTATGGGTCAACGGCGAGCTGACCGGCAACGGCCTGTCACCGATCCCGTTCGCCCAGCTGGCCCAAAAGGCCCATGAAATGGGCCTGGTCACCGGCGTCAGCGTGCACGGCTTCAACCGCTGGAGCTGGGCCGAGGCCGACTTCGTCATCGATGGCGTGCGCGAACGCTTCCCGCTCGATGCGGTGGCAGTCAAATACGGCGATGGCGCGGTGAGCGCCAAGAAGGCGCAGATGAGCAGCCACGGCTACCACCTGCTCGACCGGCAGAACGCCGCCTACCCCGACACCCAGCTGAACAACGCCATGGTCACCTACTACAGCCCGGTGGCGACCATTGTCGAAGTCAAGGTGAACAAAGGCACTCACGAAGTGCAGGTACTCAACCACCACAGCTGGGTCGAGTGCGGCCGGGTGCTGGTGCCGGAACTGGTCAAGGGCCAGCTCGAGGGCGGTATCGCCATGGGCATCGGCCATGCCTTGACCGAAGAAATGCCGTTGTACGAAGGCGGGCCCGGGGAGGGCGACTGGAACTTCAACCGCTACCGTCTGCCGCTTGCGCGCGACGTGGCGGTGTGGCAACAGACCAGCGAAATCCTCCCGCCGCTGTCACCGACCGACCCGTCCAAGGGCATCGCCGAGGTGGTGATGATCCCGGTCGTCGGTGCCATCGGCAATGCTGTCGCGCATGCCATCGGCAAGCGCGTTCGCGATCTCCCCATCACCCCAGCCCGTATCAAGGAGGCCCTCAATGGCTAACCGTCCACTGCAACTGACCCTCAACGGTCAACCGGTCGGCCCGGTCGAGGTCCCCGACGACCTGGCGATGATCGACTACCTGCACGAACACCAGAACCTCACCGGCTCGCGCCTGGGCTGCGGCCAGGGCATCTGCCACGCCTGCGTGGTGATCGTCGACAACCCCGACGGCACCAGCGAGGAGGTGCGCACCTGCATTACCGGCGCGCATTACTTCGAGGGCAAGAAGGTCCGCACCATCGAGGGCCATGCCAAACAGGACGAGGCCGGCAACCTCACGCTGAACCCGATCCAGCAGAAGTTCGTCGACCTGTTCGCCTTCCAGTGCAGCTACTGCGCGCCGGGCTTCGTCAATGCCGCCACGGTGCTGGTGGAAACCGCCCAGCGCCAGCCGCTGAAGAAGAGCGAGGTGGAAGACCGCATCGAGGCGAGCCTGGGCCACCACATCTGCCGCTGCACCGGCTACGTGCGTTACTACGACGCCACCCGCACGGTGCTCAACGACCTCGGCCTGGTCAAGGAGGGTTGAGCATGGGTCTTGTTCGTAGCGCACTGGCGCTGGCTCTCGGCCTTGCCTTTACCTCGCTTGCCCAGGCAGCCGACCAGGCGCAGGTCAAGCGCGGTGAATACCTGGCCCGCGCGGCTGACTGCATGGCCTGCCACACCGCCGAAGGCGGCGCGCCGTACGCCGGCGGCCTGCCGATCCATTCGCCGTTCGGCACCATTTACGGCAGCAACATCACCCCGGACAAGCAGTACGGCATCGGCAACTATAGCGCCGACGAATTCTTCGCCGCGGTAACCGAGGGCAAGCGCAAGGACGGCGCCAACCTCTACCCGGCGATGCCGTACACCTCGTACCACCTGATCAAGCGCGAAGATTCGGACGCGATCCTCGCCTACCTGATGACCGTGCCGCCAATCAACCGCCCGGCACCGCAGACTGCGTTGCGCTTTCCGTTCAACGTTCGCCAGGGGCTGAGCGGCTGGAACATGCTGTACGGTAAAAGCGTGCAGTTGCAGCCGACCGAGGGCAAAAGCCCGGCCTGGCAGCGTGGGCAGTACATGGTCGAAGTCATGGGCCATTGCGGCGAGTGCCATACCCCGCGCAACCCGATCGGTGCGTTGCAGCAAGACCAGCGCCTGAGCGGCGGCCTGCTGGGTGGCTACCTGGCCCCGAGCCTGCTGGCCCAGGATCTGGCCGAGCGCGGCTGGACCCAGCCGGACCTGACCACCTTCCTCAAGCACGGCATCAGTGCCCAGGGCAGCATGTTCAACGAAATGTTCCCGGTGGTGCACCACAGCACCCAGCACCTGGAGGATGCCGACCTGGCGGCCATGGCCACCTACCTGCTGGGCGACCAGCCACCGCCGGCCAAGGCCATCCAGGCGGTGGCGCTGGAGCAGATGAGCGAAAGCGCCAAGCGCGGCCGCCAGCAATACCTGAATGTCTGCGCCGGCTGCCATGGGGTGGACGGCGAGGGCAAGCCGCACATCGCCGTGGCCATGCGCGGCAACACGGTGCTACGCCAGGCCGACTCGCGCAACCTGGTCAAGGTGGTCCTCGAAGGCATTCGTGAACAGCAGTTCACCGGCTTCGAGCGCATGCAGCCGATGCCGGGCTTTGCCGACAAGCTCGATGACCAGCAGGTGGCGGATATGGTCAACTACCTGCGCCAGGCCTGGGGTGGATTGCCCGGTGACCTGAGCGTACAGCAGCTCGCCGAGCTGAAGGCGGAGTAAAGGGTGCAGCATCTCGATCTACAGGTGGTCCGCCAGGCGTTGCAGTGGTCGTGCGGCGGCCAGCGGGTGTGGTTGTGCACGGTACTCGCCACCTATGGCTCGGCGCCCCGTGCGCCGGGGTCGCTGCTGGCGGTGAACGCCAGCGGGCAGTGGCTCGGTTCGCTGTCCGGTGGCTGCGTCGAAGACGACTTCCTCGAACGCGTGGGGCGGGGGGAGTTTCCCGAGCCGGTGGCTATCGTGCGTTATGGCGATGGCAGCGACTCGCGTTCGAGCATCCGCCTGCCGTGTGGCGGCGTGCTGGAAGTGCTGGTGGAGAACCTGCCGGCCGAATGTGACGTGCAGGCGCACCTGCGTGAGCTGGAAAGCGCATTGCAGGGCCGGCGCCGTGTGTTGCGTGAAGTGAGCCTGCCCGAGGGCATGCGCCTGCTTGCCGATGACCACCGCCAGGGGCCGCGTGTGCAGCGTGAAAGTGCCTGTGTACGCTTGCGTGTGGGGGCCGCCCAGCGCCTGCTGCTGGCCGGGTACTCCAGCGTCGCGCATTTCTGTGCCGAGTTCGGCAAGGGCATGGGCTTCGAAGTCATCCTCTGCGAGCCGCGTGACGAAGTGCTCGACGGCGTGCGGCTGGATGGCATCGACGTGCGCCGCGAGCTGCCATCGGAGTTCATCGCCCATGGCGGTTGCCATGCCGACACCGCGGTGGTGGCGCTGACCCACGACCCGAAGATCGATGACCTGGCCATGCTCGAAGCGGTGCGCACCGAGGCGTTCTATATCGGTGTGATGGGCTCCCGGGCCACCTCCGACAAGCGCCGCGAACGCCTGCGGCGGATCGGTGGCCTGGCCGAGGTCGAACTGGGCCGCATCCACGCCCCGATCGGCCTCAACCTGGGCAGCAAGACCCCGGCCGAGATCGCTTTGGCGGTGCTGGCCGATATCCTTCGCGTGCGCAATGGTATCGAGCGGGAGGCGCTGTGAGCGTGGTTGCACTGATATTGGCTGCTGGCAGCAGCGTGCGTTTCGGGGCTGACAAGCGTCGGGCGCTGTTGGTTGATGGTCGCAGCTTGCTGGTGCACAGCGTGGAGCGGGCCTGTGCAGTGTTCGACGATGTGCGGGTGGTGTTGCGCGAGGGGGAGCGGGGCGTGGATCTGGGGCTGCCTGCGGGGTGCCGGGTCGTCTCCAGCCCGGACTTTGCGTTGGGCATGGGCCATAGCCTGGCGGCCGGCGCCGCCTCGCTGGCCGACAGTGAGGCGCAGGCAGTAGCGATTCTGTTGGGTGACATGCCATGGCTGGAGCAGGCAACCCTTGCCCGGCTGGCTTCCAGGGCCAGCGCGTCGACCATCGTGTTGCCTTGCCATGAAGGGCAGCAAGGGCATCCTGTGCTGTTCGGGCGCGATTTCTGGCCGGCGCTTGCGCGCCTGACCGGCGATGAAGGGGCGCGTTCGGTGGTCAAGGCCAACCCGGCGAGTTGTGTCAGGGTAGAAGTGCCGGATACCGGTGTGCTGCTGGATGTCGACAAGCCTGATGCGGTGCACCGGTGAACGCACTTGTCAGGGCCTATTCATCTTCTTCGTCAGCCAGCTCATAGGGTTGAAGCTCGCTCAGTTGGGCGAGCAGTACCAGATGCTCGACTGCTTTGAGCTTTTCAAGCCGCTCGAGGCTGTCTGACCCTCCCAGCATCAAGGCAGGAACAAAGCCATACATTTCGTCTGCGGCCAACATGCCGAGCCGTTCCCTGGCGGGTTCGAACAGGTCGTCGAAATAGATGCATTCGGTCATCAGCCACATGAGCAGGCCGTGGACCTTGTTGTCCCGCTCTTCGTCGCCTGAGCTGTGGGCGCCATCGAGGTAACGGGAATGGTACGCCGCAATGGTCAGCACCGAGCCGGTGTTCTCACCCCACAGGTACAGGTCGCCAAAAGCGCTACGGGCGATGAGGTGATAAGTGTCGCGTGCTTCGAAGTGCGTGCCTGACAGCCAATACGCTACTACGTCTTCGTAATCCTGAGGGTTTACCAGCCAGAACAGGCCACCACCGTAGCCGCACCAGCCGTGCTCTTGCCAGTATCCCAGGAGACGGTTGGGGAGTTTGCCTTGGTAATGATCGAGGGCAGAGGGCGGTACTGGTTGGTGGCCGACGGGGTCGCCGAAGGTTTCGAGGAAGATGCTGAATATGACGTCCATTTGATTAAGTCCTTTTTTAAGTGTTTAGAAGTCGGAAAAGCTATAGGGCTCGATGCTGCAAAGCTGAGAAAGCAGTACAAGATGTTCAATTGCTTTCAGCTTCTCAAGATTTTCGAAACGAATTGGGCCGCCAAACACCAATGCTGGAACAAAACCGTACATCTCATCCGGCCCTAGTATGCCGAGGTTCTTCTTGGCAGGCTCAAACATTTCATCAAAATCATTCGAATCCAAATCTCTGCAGGCGAAAAAATTTTGCACTTGCCTGTCCATGTCAATTGCTGTCAATTCATGTGTTCTCCCAACATAACGGCCAATATGCGTTGCAATTTTTAGTGAGAATCCCGTTTCTTCGCCAAACAAATAAAGATCACCAAAGGCTCCGCGGGCTATGAGGTGAAATCTGTCGTACTTCTCTAGGTTTGCACTCTCAAGTACAGATGCAACCACGCCATCATACTCTTGTGGGTTTACGGTCCAAAACATGCCGTCACCGTACCCACACCATCCATGCTCAATCCAGTACTGTAGAAGTTTATCCGGTAGCTTTCCTCGATAACGGTCAATGGTCGATGCAGGCACCTCCTGTCTATGCATAGGTTCACCGACTTCCTCAATAAATACGGAAAATGCTTCGTCCATATGATAACCTCCAGATATTTCAGCACTTGTGCAGTTTCACATTTAAAAGGCCGGAGCCACCACCTGTACCAGCCATCTCTTCGGCGGCCCGCCTGAGTCCGCCTATCCTGTTTTTCCACTGAGGGCCAATGCTCGAGTTGACCTGTCTATCTCCAAAATCAGCGATAGCGTCCCGTCCACCAGCACTGAGGTCCGGGTTATGCAAGGCTGCAAGCGTTGACATTGTCTCTTTGGCTTGCATTTCTGAAAGTTTTCTTGCTTCACGCGGACCCATCGTTTTGGATAGATCCTCGTGAATCCTATCTCTTATGTTTGTGTACAAGTCTTTTCGTGCCTTTTTGGCAAGCTTGGGATCGCGTTTGACGGGGTTGGCCACATTTTCCAAAAACTCCTCAACCGTCAGCCGATTCAACCCATCCTGCTGCCCCTTCAACTGCCGTTCAAACTCGCCATGCTTGGCGGGTGGCAATTTGTCGGCCTTGAAGCACGCCACGGTATGCAACGGCATGCTACCGGGCTTCCCTGTCGAGGGCTCCTTGTCTTTCTCAGCCGGCCGATCAGGCTGCATCGGTTGCGGCTCACCCACCGCCCCCTTGCGTCGCTCCGGCACCTGCAGGTCTGGCCGTTTCTTCAAGCCCTCTTCATGCTTGAGCATCCATTGCCCCAGCCGCGCACCTTTGCGGCTGGCCGCCATTTCCTGGGCCAGCACCCGGGCATCGCCGCGGTCGCGGGTGAGGTACGACACGATCGCTCCCAACAACAGCAGCACGACTTCCACATGGCCTTGGGCAATCTGATGCGTGGCCCGGGATATCGCATAGGGGTCGTCCCGGCAGAACGGGCCCGTGCCTTCATTGCCGCAGGTGCCTTCCCAGGCGAAGCGAATGCCATCGACGTAGTACTCGCCGATACGCGGCAAGCCCTCGATGAAGAACTCGGCGATGGAGGCCAGCCCCAGCGCGCCGAGGATCCAGCCACTGACCTTGAGGCCCATAGCCGCGCCCGCGCCGGCGAACGGAATGGTTCCGGCGCCGCCGGCGAATGTGCCAACCCCCGCGCCAAGCAGGCCACCGGTAATGGTGCTGCCGGCGACGATCATCGCCATCTGCCGTACGACCATCAGCAGTTCGTCGACGATGCTGTTGATGTCGAGGTCGGCGAAGCGCTGGCGCAGCATGTGCGCCGCCTGCCATTCGGCGTGGTAGAAGGCTGTGCGGACGGCTTCGATCCGGCGCAGGTTGAGGCCTAGCGAGGCGACTTCTTCATTGAGGCTGGTGCGGAACTGGCCACCGCTTTGGTAGCCCACCATGGCGATGACACGTGACTCGATCTCGTGCCAGGAGGGCACGAGGTAATCCAGGTACATGAGGTGTCTCCCTGACAGCGTGTGCAGGGGGAAATCCCATCATGGATTCGGATCGGAAGTTTCTGAGTCAGTTGTAGGAAAATGCGACTTCGTTTCCGGCAGGTTCGGCGAAGCTCAGGTGAACATGGCGGCGAAGAGGTGGGTCAGCGTCAATGGGGTAGGGTGATGACTGAATAGTCGCGACATGGACTCGCCTCGGTGCTTGCCGCCGAAAGCAACAAGCCACAGAGCGGCCACTTAAGCCTTGACCGTGCCCATCATGTATAGGTGCCAAGCGCCTGGCGGCGCTTGGTCCGTGATGGCGCTACTTCATTGTTCGTTGAGAAAGGATAAGTGAATGGCTGCAGCATCAATCTGGTTGCTTTGAGAAGGGGTAAGATTGCAGGTCTGTCAGTTGCGCGAGAAAGACCAAGTGCTCAATGGCGCTGACCTTTTGAAGGTGCTGCAGGGAGTCAGAGCCACCCAGCAAGAGTGCGGGGAAAAAGCCGTACATCTCGTCATGTTTAAGTCTGCCAAGCTTTTCTCTGGCGGGATTGAAAAGGTCGTTGAAATCATTTGAGTCGACTTTTCTTGATAGGATGAAGCCTTGGAGTTCAGTGTTGAGCTGTTCTGTTGTAAAGTCGGTCTTATGAAAGACGTATCGAGAACTAATGCTCGTGATTTTTAATGAAAAGCCAGATTTTTCGCCCCATAGGTACAGGTCGCCGAACGCGCTCCGTGCAATCAAGTGATAGTTGTCGTGCGAGCCAAGTGTCGTGCCTGCAATCCAGTAGGAAACCACAGCGTCATATTCTTGTGGGTTGACCAGCCAGAATATACCTTCGCCATAACCCGACCATCCATGTTCGGACCAGTATTCCAGAAGCTTGGGAGGAAGCTTGTCTCTATATCGATCGATTGTTGATGGAGGTACTTCCCGGCGGTCGATTGGTGGGCCGAAATTTTCAATGAATCTGGCAAAAATTTTATCCACTTGAATTTCCTTGTCTTAGCATTTGTGTAATTTTACATTCATGCGTGTTGAGTTTCTAAGGTTCGGTGGCACTGTTTCGGCGGCCTTTTTTAAATTCGGTATCTTTGTTTTCCATTGTGGGCCAATTATTGAGTTGACTTGGCGATCTCCAAAGTCTGATATCGCGTCTCTGCCTCCTGCTACAAGGTCTGGGTTGTGCAGTGCGGCTGTTACCAGCATGTGATTTTTGGTTTTTTCTATGGCTACTTTTTGTGCTTCGACTGGATGACACGTGACTCGATCTCGTGCCAGGAGGGCACGAGGTAATCCAGGTACATGAGGTGTCTCCCTGACAGCGTGTGCAGGGGGAAATCCCATCATGGATTCGGATCGGAGGTTTCTGAGTCAGTTGTAGGAAAATGCGACTTAGTTTCCGGCGTGTTCGGCGGAGTTAAGCTGTCAGGATGTGACTTGGGTGGGGCTGGGGATGTTTGTCGCTCCCGGGGCATGTGGCAGTTGCGCGGCGCTCGTTGCCGCAGGCGCCACACATCCCCAATCCCCCACAAAAGGTCCATAATCCCCCCTTAATCCGCCCAAGGTGCAATGCCAGCTACACCATTCCGGGAGCCCCACCATGCACGTTCTGCTCTGCGAGGACGACGACCTGATCGCCGCCGGCATCTGCGCCGGCCTTACCGCCCAGGGCCTGACCGTGGACCGTGTGGGCAACGCCGCCGATGCACGGGCGATGCTGCAGGCCGCGCAGTTCGACGTGATGATCCTCGACCTTGGCCTGCCCGACGAAGACGGCCTGAAGCTGTTGCGCCGCCTGCGCGAGAAAGGCGAGACGCTGCCAGTGCTGGTGCTCACTGCCCGTGATGCGGTTACCGACCGGGTCGATGGCCTGCAGGCCGGCGCCGACGACTACCTGCTCAAACCGTTCGACCTGCGCGAGCTGGCTGCTCGCCTGCACACCCTGCTGCGGCGCGTAGCCGGGCGGGCGGTGAATGTGATCGAACACGGCCCGCTGCGCTACGACCCGAGCAGCTGCGAGGCAACCCTGGCCGGCCAGCCGGTCGACCTGTCCCGGCGTGAACAGGCATTGCTCCAGGCGCTGCTGCAGAACCCCGGGCGGGTGCTGTCCAGCGAGCAGCTCAAAGACTGCGTGTACGGCTTCAGCGACGAAGTCGAGAGCAATGCCCTGAACGTGCATATCCATCATCTGCGGCGCAAGCTGGGCAACGGCATCGTCGAGACCGTGCGCGGCCTGGGCTACCGGCTGGGCCCGGCGCAAGCACCGGAGGAGGCGGCATCATGAGCCTGCGGGTACGCCTGAGCCTGATCCTGGGCAGCGCCTTCGTGATCATCTGGGCGCTGGCCGCCGCGTGGATGCTGCGCGACCTGCGCCAGCAGATGATGTTCTCCCTCGACCAGCGCCTGGTGGCTTCGGCGCGCATGGTTGCCGGGCTGATAGACCAGCTGCCGCAGCCGCTGACTGCCAAGGGTGGGGAGGCGCACTTTTCCGCCGACCAGTTCAGCGTGCCGGACGGCATGGCTTGCCAGGTCAGCTCACTGCGTGGCGAGATTCTCGCCAGCAACCACAAGCACGATGGCGTCATGGACGATGAACGCAGTGGTTTCCGAGACCAGACCATCGACGATGCCCTGTGGCGCACCTTTACCTATAACCATGGCGATGTGCGCATTACTACCGCCGACCGGCACATGGAGCGAGAGGCACTGAACCAGTCGATCCTGCTGGCGGCCTCGGCGCCGGTGCTGATGGCCCTGCTTGGCAGCCTGGGGTTGTTGTGGATCGGCCTGGGCAAGGGCCTGGAGCCGCTCAACCGCATGCGCGATGCCCTGCGCCGCCGGCGCGCGGACAGCGTCGAGCCGCTGCAGGTGGCGGGCATGCCCGGCGAACTGCAACCGTTGCTGGAAACTCAGAACCAGCTGTTCCTGCGCATTGCCCAGACCATCGAGCGTGAGCGGCGCCTGACCGACGATGCCGCGCATGAACTGCGCAGCCCGCTGACGGCGATCAAGACCCACCTGCAGGTAGCACGGATGACCGATGGCGCCGTGCGCGAGCAGGCGCTGGAGCATGCCGAGCAGGGCGCCGACCGCATGCACCGCACGCTGGAGCAGTTGCTGATGCTAGCGCGGGTAGAGGGCAGCCTGTCGTTCGAGGATGGCATACAGTGCAGCGCCGAGCAGGTGGCCCGGCAGGCGGTGCAGGATGCCGGCGGCGGTGACAACCGGCGCATCGTGCTGCGCTTGCCTGAAGCCGCTACGCAGATCTACCTGGGTATGCCTGCGCCGTTGGCGGTGGCGGCGCTGCGCAACCTGCTGGACAACGCCTTGCGCCATGGCGGCGACGAGGCGGTGGAGCTTGAGGTGCAGATGGCTGACGGCCAGGTGGGCTTCATGGTGCGGGACCATGGGCCGGGGATTGCCGAGGCGGACCTTGAGCACCTGACCGAGCGCTTCTGGCGTAACGGGCAGAGTGGTGGATGCGGGCTGGGGCTGGCGATCGTGCAGGCGATCGTGCAGCGTTGTGCCGGTAGCCTGAAGTTCGACAGCCGCAGTGATGGGTTGCGGGTGTTGTTGCAAGTGCCGGCGCGCTCGGGGCATTGATTTTTATTGCCTGTGCCGGCCTCTTCGCGGGTAAACCCGCTCCCACAGGTACTGCATCAACCCTGAGATCTGTGCCAATCCTGTGGGAGCGGGTTTACCCGCGAAGAGGCCGGGCCTGCTTTCAAAAATCCCACAGCAACCGCTAAATCCTCCCCGCACTCAAGCGTTTTTCAAGCGACGAACACCCGCACTTTCGCTTGCTTGCGAGGATTCACCCATGTCCACCGCTTCCTGCCTTGCCCAGGTCCCGTCGGCCAGCGCGCCGCGTGGCTTGTACGAGTTCACCGATTCGCCTTTGCTGCAACGTCAGCAACAACAGGAGTCCAACGCCCGCAGCTACCCGCGGCGCATCCCGCTGGCACTCAAGCGCGCCCGTGGCATCCATGTGGAGGATGTCGAAGGCCGCCAGTTCATCGACTGCCTGGCCGGCGCCGGCACGCTGGCGCTGGGCCACAACCACCCGGTGGTGGTCGAGGCGATCCAGCGGGTACTGGCCGATGAACTGCCACTGCACACCTTGGACCTGACCACGCCGGTCAAGGACCGCTTCGTCCAGGACCTGTTCGGTGTGCTGCCCGAGGCGTTACGCCGTGAAGCCAAGGTCCAGTTCTGCGGCCCGACCGGTACCGATGCGGTGGAAGCAGCGCTGAAGCTGGTGCGCACTGCCACCGGCCGCAGCACCGTGCTGGCCTTCCAGGGCGCCTACCATGGCATGAGCCAGGGGGCGCTGAGCCTGATGGGCAGCCATGGGCCGAAGCAGCCGTTGGGGGCCTTGCTGGGCAACGGTGTGCAGTTCATGCCGTACCCCTACGACTACCGTTGCCCGTTCGGCTTGGGCGGCGAAGCCGGGGTCAGGGCCAACCTGCATTACCTGGAAACCCTGCTGCTCGACCCGGAAAGCGGCGTGCCGCTGCCAGCGGCGGTGATCCTCGAGGTGGTGCAGGGCGAGGGAGGGGTGATCCCGGCCGAAATCGAGTGGCTCCAGGGGGTACGCCGTATCACCGAGCAGGCCGGCGTGGCGTTGATCGTCGATGAGATCCAGAGCGGTTTCGCCCGTACCGGGCGCATGTTCGCCTTCGAGCATGCCGGCATCATCCCGGATGTGGTCACCTTGTCCAAGGCCATTGGCGGCAGCCTGCCGCTGGCGGTGGTGGTGTATCGCGACTGGCTGGACACCTGGAAGCCGGGCGCCCACGCCGGCACTTTCCGGGGTAACCAGATGGCCATGGCGGCGGGTTCGGCGGTGATCGATTACCTGGTCGAGCATCGCCTGGCAGAGCATGCCGAGGCCATGGGCCAGCGCCTGCGCCAGCACCTGCAGCAGTTGCAGCGAGATTATCCGCAGTTGGGTGATATTCGCGGGCGTGGCCTGATGCTTGGGGTGGAACTGGTGGATCCGCAAGGCCACAGGGATGCGCTTGGGCATCCGGCGGCCAACCGTGAGTTGGCGGCGAAGGTGCAGCGCGAGTGCCTCAAGCGCGGGCTGATCCTGGAACTCGGTGGGCGGCATGGGGCAGTGGTGCGCTTCCTGCCGCCGTTGATCATCAGTGGCGAGCAGATCGACGAGGTCGCGCAGCGCTTTGCCGAGGCGTTGATCGCGGCGGTCTGATCGATTGCCCGGGGCCGCGCAGCGGCCCCTGGCAATCCCGGCTACCAGCCGCGCCCGGAATTCACCCAGAAGTTCACCGACAGCGAGGTGGTCATAGACTCCACCTGGTGGAACCACCCTTCGGGCAGGAACAACAGGTCACCGGCCTGCAGCACCACGCGCAGGAACGGCACCTCGCGCGCCGCCGGGAAGCGCTGGTAGTCCGGGGCGTCGGGGTTGAAGTCGCAGCCGTCCAGGCCGCCCTTGGGGCTGGTCGACCAGGTACCCAGGGCCGGGCGATGGTGCGGCGCGGCAAGGATGAACGACTTTTGCCCCCATACCTGTGCGAACAGGTTGTCGGTGTCGTCGCGGTGCAATGGCGTCAGTGTGCCCTTGGGACCGATCCAGATGCGCGGCGCAATGAACTTCTCGCGGGCGAAGTAATGCGGGTAGCGAATCAGCCTCAGCAGCTTTTCCGGCACGATGTTGTTGCCCATGTAGGCCGGGGTTTCGCCGGGTTTGGCAGGGGTGTCCAGCGAGGCGATGAAGTCGGCCATGGAAGTGGAACGGAAGTCGCGGTCGGTGGAGAAGGTCTTCTTCACGTAGTCGCCGTGCCGGGTGATGCCCTGCAGTTCGGCAAAATGCTCCAGCGAAGCTTCGCGGCCCATGGTGAACAGCGGCCAGTCCTGCAGGGCATCGCTGATGACCACCGGCGTGCCGTGCGCCAGGTATTCGCCCTGGAAGCGCGCCAGCGGCATGTCGGCGCGGGCAACGCGTGCCACCTCGCGCTGCACCGGTTGCGCGGCCGACACCCGTTCGCTGAGGCGTGCCGGTGTCGGGTAGCGTTGGTTCATCGATACCTTGGTCGCCGGCGCGCCGCGCCGGGCGTTGCTGATGATCTGCGGCAGCAGGGTGGCCAAACCCATGTTGCCGCTGATCTTCAGGCGGGCGCTGGCGAACAGTTCTTCGACGTTGGCGGTGCCGCCCATGATGCCGAGGAAGTCACGCTCGGCCACCTCGATGGTGACGTCCGGGGCGCTGTGCCGGCCGGCACCGGTGCGGCTGCTGTCACGCACCTCCGACCAGAAGGCCCGGTCCTGGCCGAAGACGAACTGGAAAACGCCTTCGATGCCCACGGCATGGGCGTTGGCGAACAGTTTGCTGAGGATGCTCTGAAGGTCCACGGTATGCCTCTGGCGGTCTTTCGTTGTGCAGGGATAACGAGTGCCTGCACCAACGATTTAGCCGTGTGGGCGGGTAATTTTTCGGCGTGCTGCTACGTCCCGTAGGGAGGCTCGAGTCACATTGTTCACCCAAGGAACCCACATGGCACTGCACCCTGATCTGGCGGCATTTCTGGAACTGGTCGAATTTGGCCGGCTGACGGGCAGGAGCCTGCCCATGCACGCGATGGACGTGACCCAGGCCCGTGCCGAGTTCGAAGGCAGCTCGCAGGTACTCGACCCGAGCCCGCCCGGCAACGTCACGGCCAGCGAGTTGCAGATTACCGCGCGCGACGGTGCCCGTCTGGCTGCTCGTCTGTACCGCCAGGGCAATGCTGGAGCTGCTTTGCAGCCAGTGATCCTGTACCTGCATGGCGGCGGCTATGTGGTCGGCAGCCTCGATTCGCATGACTCGGTGTGCCGTCGCCTGGCGGCCCTGGGCGAGTTCGCGGTGCTGGCGGCGGACTACCGGCTGGCGCCGGAGCAGCAGTTCCCGAAGGCCCTGCACGATGTACTGGACGCCGCCAACTGGCTGGCTGAGCAGGCGGCCTCGCTGGGCCTGGACAACCGCCGGGTGGTGCTGGCAGGGGACAGCGTGGGCGCCAGCCTGGCGGCGGTGCTGGCCATTACGGCAGTGGAGCAGCCCGAGGCGCTGGCGTTCAAGCCGCTGGCACAGTTGCTGTTCTACCCGGTGACCGATATCTCCTGCTGGCGTGAGTCCCATCGCGAGCATGCCGAGGGTTACCTGCTGGAGACGCCTACCCTGGAGTGGTTCTACCAGCACTATGCGCCGCAGCGCGAGCAGCGCCTTGACTGGCGGGTATCGCCGTTGCTGTCGACGCTGCGCCAGCCGTTGGCACCAGCTTACCTGTTCGTGGCCGAATATGACCCGTTGCATGATGAGGGCATGGCTTATCGTGACTGGCTGGTGGCGGGTGGGACGGCGGTGACCTTTGCCCGGGTGGAGGGGTTGACCCATGACTTCTTGCGCATGTCGGGGATCGTGGGGCAGGTGGAGGGGATTTACCGGGATGTCGGGGCGTGGTTGAAGCGGGTCGGTGGCCAGTCCTGACTTGAGCTCGCCGGGGGCGCGTTGCGCCCCTTTCGCGACACAAGGCCGCTCCCACCAAAGCACAGCGCCCACCGAACCATGTGGGAGCGGCCTTGTGTCGCGATGGGCCGCAAAGCGGCCCCCCGGCCTCACCCGCGAAGGTGCTTCTTCAACACATCGACCAATCGCTCGATCTCCGCCTCGGTATTCAACAGCCCAGGCGCCGTCCGCACCACCGGCCCGACATCCCGAGACACCGCATCGACCACGATGCGCTGGCTGTTGAGATACCGGGCCACCTCGTCAGCATCCTGCCCCGTGACCCGGAAGAAGGTGAACCCCGCCGAATACTGCGTGCTGCGCGGTGTCACCAGCTCGACCCCCGGCAGCGCCTCTAGCCGCTGCCTGAGATAGCCATTGAGCCCATGAATCCGTGCCTGCACCGCCGCCTTGCCCAGCTGCAGGTGCAACTCGAACGCCTTGCCCAATGCCCAGCGGTGCTCGAACGCGTGGTAACCCCCGGGCGTCATCACCGTGGCAAAGTCCTCGTTCTCGGAAAACGTGGCAATGGTCGGGTTCAGCTGCTTCAGTTCGGTGGACGCCGCACAGATGATCCCGGTACCCCGCGGCCCGAACATCCACTTGTGCGTGCCGGCGATGAAGTAGTCGCAGTTGAGATCGGCAAAGCGCATGTCTTCGACGCCGAAGCCGTGCACACCGTCGATCACGTAGATGATCTGGTCCTGCTCGTCACGCTGGCGATTGACCTCGCGCACCAGTGCGCCGATCTCGCCGACGGGCAGTTTCACGCCACTGCCCGAGTGCACCCAGGTCATGCCCAGTACCCGGGTTTTCGGCCCGATGGCCGCGGCGATGGTGGTCAGTACCTGGTCGCTGTTGACCTTGGCGGGGTCGTCGAACAGGCGCAACCGGTGCACCGGTGTGCCATCGCGCGTGGTGCGAAAGCCCATGGTATGGCGGGCGGCCGAATGCTCGTGCACGGTGGTGAGAATTTCCTGCCCCGGGGCAATCTTCAGCCCGCCATAGATCAGCCCCAGGCCTTCGGTGGTGCTGCCGGTCAGGGCAATTTGCCGGGGCGTCACTTCGAGGTAGCGGGCTGCCCATTCACGCACGGCGGCCTCGTGCTTCCACTCCGATTGGCTGTCCCAGTCGACCATGCGGGCCGGGTGGCGGTCGAAGCGGGCGCGCAGCGCCTCGATGGCTTCGCGCACGGGCCTTGGGTGCGAGGTGATCAGGAAGTTGGCAAAGTGCGCGTACGCCGGGTCCAGCTCGAACAGGTTGCGAAACCCGGCCCAGTCGCTGGCGGTTGCAGGCTGCGCAGCCGCCGCTTGGGCGGCAGGCAGCAGTGGGCCTGTGAGGGGCAGGGCGGCCGCAAGCAGGCCGGCCTGCTTGAGAAAGGTGCGACGATCGTTCATCAAATGGCTCGCAAGGGTCAGGGGGATGAGGTGGCGACAGGTTGAGCGGCGCGCTGCACCTGCTCCCACACCCGCAGGAAGTTGCCGCCCCAGAGCTTGGCGATATCCGCTTCGGAGTAGCCGCGGCTGATCAGTTCGGCGGTGACGTTGCGTGCTTCACTGGCGTTCTGCCAACCGTCGATGCCACCGCCTTCGTTGAAGTCCGAGCTCAGGCCGACATGATCGATGCCGATCTTGCGCACGGTGTAATCGATGGCGTCGCCATAGTCCTTGAGCGTGGCCGGCGGTTCCTCCTCTAGAATGCCGTACAGCGCGTTGGCATATTGGCCGACCTTCTGCTCGGGCCAGCCGGCAATCACCGGGTCACCTGGCATCAGTGCGTAGTCGAGGTTGGCCAGTGGTGGCAGGTCGTAGTGGGCGCGCAGGGCGTTGAGTTTGTCCTGGGTCTTGCTGCTCAAGGGCTTGAGGTAGGTGGAGAAAGCCACCAGCTGGACCACGCCGCCGCTGTCCTTGATCAGCTGCAGCTCCTTGTCGGAGAGGTTGCGCCTGATGTCGACCATCGCCCGTGGCACCGAGTGCGAGGCCACCACCGGCGCGCGGCTGAGGGCAACGGCCTGGGCCAGCGCCTTGCTGGACATTTGCGACACATCGATGATCACACCCAGGTCGTTCAGCCGCTGCACGGCGCGCTTGCCGACCGGCGACAGGCCGTCCAGGGCATCGGCGGTGTCATTGAAGAACGGCAGCGGACGCGAGGAGTCGGCCCAGCTGTTGTTGCCCACATAGCTGAAGCCGAACATGCGCACGCCGCGCGCGGCCCAGCGGTCGAGCTGGTCGATGTCATCGCCCAGCGCATAGGCGTTGAGCATGCTGAGGAACACCGCGAACTTGCCTTCGCCGTGCAGGCGCCGCATGTCTTGCGGGGTATAGGCAATACCCACCTGCTGCGGGAAGTCGCGGACCATGGCGGTGATGGCGTTGTAGCGCACCTCCTGGGTGTGGCGGGCGGCTTCGACGAAACCTGGGGTCGGGCGGTGCGGGCCGCCGTCTCCGGTCCAGGACTCTGGCCAGGCGAAGATGGTCAGGGCCGCGCCGGACAAACGCCCGCGTGCGGCCTTTGCCAGGTCGAAGCGGCCATCGCCATCCTTGTCGGCCTCACTGCCTTCGGTGCCGAAGGTCAGCGGCAGGGTGACGTGGCTGTCGAACGAGATGATGCGTTCCTGCAGGTCGTTGGCCTGGCGGGTCACCTCCCTGGAATAGCCAGCGGGTGTGGCGAAGTAGTGCCAGGCGGCAAACCCGGCACCAGCGGCAACCGCCGCGGACAGGCTGATAAACAGGGCTTTCTTCCAGCGTGGAGTCGTCATCTTGGTCTCAGTAGGTTCACCGTCGAGGGATGGGCACAGAGGTCGCCGCTACCTGCAGTGAACGAGCTCGCACCCGGGAAATTTAGCGCCTGTCGGGGCCGCATGGTGGCCCCGGATGCAGCCGGAGCGCCGCTAAATTTCGCCTGCCGTGCAACGTTCTAGCCTTGGACGGGCCGTGCTCCATGGCCGCAATGAATGCGCAGGTATGCAATGACGATTTCCCGACGCGGTTTCATCGCCGGTGTGGCACTGACGGGTGTGGTGGTGCCCGGTGCGCTGGGGGCGCTGTATGTGCAGCGCCAGCGTGCCGCCGAGGAATTCCCGGAAACCCCTGGCGAGGCCGTCGTCGAGTTGGCCGATACCCGCCTGCAGCAGTTGGGCGATACCCTGCGCGGCATCTGGCGCTGGACGCTGCTGGGCAAGGATGCGGGGTTGGACGGCCTGCCCACAGGTGAACTGGAACTGTTCCTGGATGTGGCAACCAGCGGGCGCTCCCTGCGCGGCTACCTGGATACCCCCGAGCGCCTGCGGGGGCAGGAAGAGCCGCGCTACCGCGTGGTAGGCGACCTGTTGGCAGACAAACCGGGCACCCTGCGCTGGCGTCTGTTTTCGGCCCGTGCCCGCTATGAATGCCATATCGTGCTCGACGAGGTCTGGGGCCGGTTCGGCAACGCCGGGCCGGCGACCCTCAACGGGCGCATTGCACGCCTGGACCGCGCTCTGACATTGCCCGTGGAGGACAACCAGTTCCTGGCCTTGAAGCGAACCTTCCCCGAGGCGCGCGAGCGTACCCCGCTGAACCCGAAACTGCTGGCCTGGCTGACCGCCCCGGAGCATCGCCTGTTCCACCAGCTGTGGCATTCGTCGCGGGACAAATGGCACAAACTGGGCAAGGACAAGCAGGGCGCCCTGCGTGGCCTGGGCTGGCAGCCCGGGCCTCGTGATCGCGAGCGTGACGCGCGGGGCCGGCACAAGGACCGCAACGGCTCGGGCGAAGACTTTTTCTTCATGCACCGGCACATGCTTGGCAGGGCCCGTGCCTTGCAGGACTTGCCGTCATGGACGCGCTTCCCGTTGCCGCAGCCGGAACTGGAGCGCGACCGGGCCGGATTCGCCCGCTACTTCGACAACCATGACGGCAATGCCCTGCCGCCCACCTGGCTGGCCAGCGGTGATGCGGAATACACCCAGTGGGTGCGCGACATCAAGACGCCGGATACCTTCCATGGCAACTTTCAGGTCTGGGAGTCACGCTACACCGACCCGGAGTACCTGAGCACCTTGACCCTGGGCCAGTTCGGTTCGGAAGTGGAGCTGGGCCTGCACGACTGGCTGCACATGCGCTGGGCATCGGTGCCGCGCGACCCCTCCAACGGCATGCCGGTGCCGACGGCGCGCACGCCGGATGATTTTGCCGAACGCTGGTTCGCAGAACAGAACGATTTTCTCGGTGACCCGTTTTCATCCCATGTGAACCCGGTGTTCTGGCACTTTCATGGCTGGATCGACGACCGCATCGAGGACTGGTTCCACGCTCATGAGCGGCTGCACCCGGGCGAGGTGCGGCGCCTGGAAGTCAATGGTGTGCCATGGTTTGCCCCAGGGCGCTGGGTGGAGGTGGCCGACCCGTGGCTAGGGCCGGATACCCATGGTTGCTCGACGGTGCCGGGTTTGCGGCCCGGGCGCAGTGTAGAGATGGACCCCGAGACCATGAAGCTGGCGTTGCGCATCATCTACAGCGATGACGACCTGCTCGACAAGCTGCGGCCCAAGGTACCGCAGCGGCCGTGGTATGCGCGCAACCTGAAGGTGCGGAACTAGCTGCTGCCTGTAGCGGCCCTATCGCCGGCAAGCCGGCTCCCACAGGTACAGCGCATGTCTTGACCCGGTGCAGATCCTGTGGGAGCTGGCTTGCCGGCGATAGGCCGGTACAGGTGACCCTACTGGCTGACCACCCAACCACCCCCCAATGCCTTGTACAACGCCACGCTACCCTGCAACCGGGCCAGGCGCAGTTGGGCCTGCTGGTCCTGCGCCGCATACAAGGTGCGCTGGGTCTCCAGCACGCTCAACAGCGTCTCCGCTCCCGCGCCATAACGCTGCTGCGCCAGGTCGAATGCCAGGCGCGCCTGCGCCACTTCTTCATCCTGCCACTGCCGCTGGCGGTCCACGCCCTGGATCGCATTGAGCGCCTTCTCGACATCGGCAAAACCGGCCAGGATGCTGCTGCGGTAGTTCTCCAGCAACTCTGCCTGTTCAGCCTCGGCCAGTTCATGCGCGGCGCGCAGGCGGCCGTTGTTGAAGATCGGTGCGACCAGGCCGCTGGTGAGGGTGTAGTAGGAGCTGTCGAACAAATGGGCAAAGGTATTGGCGCCAGCCCCCAGGTTGGCCCCGAGGGTGAGCTTGGGCAGCATGGCGGCGCGGGCGACCTGCACATTGGCGCTGGCGGCGGCGAGCCGAGCTTCTGCTGCGGCAATGTCGGGGCGGCGGGTGAGCAGCTCGCTGGGCACGCCGCTGCCAATGGCGGGCCATTGCAGGGTGTTGATCGCGTCCTGGCTGGTGGGCAGCGACTGCACCGGGTCGCCGAGCAGGGTCGCCAGGGTGACCCGGCTGTCTTGCCACTTCTGCTCCAGTAACGGCAGCTGGCGTTGCTGCGCGGCCACCAGGCTGCGCTGCTGGGCCAGTTCCAGGCGCGTGGCGGAACCGCTGCGCTGGCGTGCCTCGACCAGGCCCAGCACGTCCTGGGCATTGCGCAGGTTGAGGCGGGCAATGCGCAACTGTTCCTGCAAAGCCAGGCCCTGCAGGTAACTGTCGGCCACCGCGCTGACCAAGGTCAGCTCCACGGTCTGGCGGTCGAAGCGGCTGGCATCCAGGCTGCGCAGGGCGCTGTCACGGGTCGCTCGCAGGCCACCCCAGAAGTCGATTTCGTAGCTGGCGCTGAGCTGCATGTCGAACGAGGTGCTGGTGGGTTCGCTGCGGCTGACATCCAGCTGGTCGTAGCCGTCACCGTGCAGCAGGCGTTGGCGGCTACCATCCAGGCCCAGCTTCAGCTCCGGTAGCAGCGGCGCGCCGGCGATGACTGCGCGGGCCTGGGCCTGGCGTACCCGTGCCGTGGCAGCAGCCAGGTCGTGGGCATTGTGCAGGGCGTGCTGCACCAGGCGGTCGAGTTCGCGGCTGGCGAAGGCTTGCCACCACTGCGTCGTTGGCAGTTGGGCCGAGGGTGATGCGGCCTCGCCTTGCCAGGCAGATGGCGCGGCAATACCGCTGGCGGGTGTTTGCGGCGTGCTGCAGGCGGCGAGGCATACGCACAGGGGCAACAGGCTGATGCGGCTAGGCAGAGTCATGGGTTATTCGCTGGTAAGGGCTTTGACCGGGTCGAGGCGGGCGGCCTTGCGCGCTGGCATGAAGCCGAACACGATGCCGGTGACGACAGCACAGGCGAAGGCGCCGAGCATGGCGGGCAGGGCAAAGGCCACCGCCACTTCGGCCAGCATCAGGCCGCCACCGATGGCCAGGGCCAGGACGATGCCGGCCAGGCCGCCGACCATCGACAGCATCACCGCCTCGCTGAGGAATTGCCGCAGGATGTCGCGCTGGCGCGCGCCGGTGGCCATGCGGATACCGATTTCACGGGTGCGCTCGCGCACGGTCATCAACATGATGTTCATCACGCCGATGCCACCCACCAGCAGCGAGATCGCGGCGATCGCCCCCAGCATCAGCGACAGGCTGTTCTGCGTGCGCGCTTCGGCCTGGATCAGCGCCGCGTCATTGGTCAGCTCGAAGTCCTGGCGGCCGTTGTGGCGCTGGCGCAGCAGCTTGTCGATGGCCGCTTCGGCTTCGTTGACCCGCGTGGAGTCCAGGGCGGCAACGGCGATGTAGTCCGGGTCGCGCTGGCCGAACAGGCGGATGGCTGCGGCGGAGTAGGGCACCACGATGCGCCCGTCGCTGTCCTGGTCGCCAGAGCTGGCGCCCTTGCCGGCCAGGATACCGACCACCTGGAACGGCACATTGCCGATCAACAGGTACTGCCCCAAAGGGTCGCGCCCAGGGTCGAGCATCTTCTCCCGCACTTTTTGGCCGATCACCGCCACCGCGGCAGCGTTGGCTTCATCGGCATCGCTGTAGAAGCTGCCTTGCACCGCCGGCCAGTTGAAAATCTCGGTGAACCCGGTGTTGTTGCCACCCACATAGAACCGCTGGCTGTTGTTGCCGTGGCGCACCATCATCTTTTCGCCGATCACCGGCATCACGTGCTTGACCTGCGGCAGTTGGCCGATGGCAGCGACATCGTCGAGGGTGATGGTGCCGGCCTGCTCGCCCAGGCTCGCCGGCTTGCCGTTCAGGTAGAGGATGTTCGAGCCGAAGGCTGCCATCTGCGCCATGACCTGGCGCTTGCTGCCTTCGCCCACTGCCAGCATCACCACCACCGAGGCCACGCCGATGACGATCCCCAGCAGGGTCAGGGCGGTGCGGAAGCGGTTGACCCACATCACCCGCCAGGCCGCCTGCAGGGCTTCGAACAATTCACCTTTCCATGCCCCGTGCAAGGTTGCGCCATGGTCCAGGCGCTGGCGCAGCTGGTCGGCCTGTAGCCCGCGACTGTTTTCGACCATGGGCTTTTCGGCGGCCGAATCGCTGATGATCAGGCCGTCGCGAATTTCGATCACGCGCTGCGCCCGCGCCGCGACATTGCGGTCATGGGTGATCAGGATGATCACGTGGCCCTGGCTGGCCAGCTCGTCGAGCAACGCCATCACTTCGGTGCCGCTGTGGCTGTCGAGGGCGCCAGTGGGTTCATCGGCGAGGATGATATGGCCACCGTTCATCAACGCCCGGGCAATCGACACCCGTTGTTGCTGGCCGCCAGACAACTGGTGCGGGCGGTTGCCAGTGCGGTTGGCCAGGCCCAGGCGGCCGAGCAGGGCGCTGGCACGGGCGTGGCGTTCGTTGGCGGCGATGCCGGCATAGATGGCCGGCATTTCGACGTTTTCCTGGGCCGAGCCCGAGGGGATCAGGTGGTAGCCCTGGAACACGAAGCCGAATGCCTCGCGGCGCAGCCAGGCCAGTTCGTCGCTGCCCAGCTCGGCCACATCCTTGCCGGCGAAGCGGTAGCTGCCGGAAGTGGGGCGGTCGAGGCAGCCGAGGATATTCATCAAGGTCGATTTGCCGCAGCCAGAGGCGCCGACGATGGCGACGAACTCGCCGGGATGGATGCGCAAGCTGATGCCATGAAGGATATCGACCTTGGGCGTTTCGATGCCGCCGTAGGATTTACGGATGTCGACCAGCTCGATCAGGGGTGTGCTCATTCAACCTCCGCTGACGCCAGGGGCGCCTATCACCAGGCGTTCGCCTTCGTTCAGGCCGTCCAGCACCTGCACCCGCAGGCGGTCGCTCAGGCCGGTGCGCACCTGGCGCTGTTCCACCTTGCCGTCGCGGGTCAGCACATGCGCCAGGCGCAGGCCATCGCCTTCGTCCAGCGCGGCCAGTGGTACGGTCAGCACCTGGCTGGCTTTGCCGGCGACAAAGAACACCTGCGTGGTCATCTCGGCCATCAGGGCGCCGTCCGGGTTGTCGACATCCAGCAGCACGCTGTACTGCACCACCTGGCTTCCGGCACTGCCATTGCTGACGCTGGCCGGGCTGCCGCCGCCCTGGCTGGCCTGCTCCAGTGGCTTGGGCGGGATCGGCAGCACTTGCCGCACGGTGCTGGTCCAGCGGCGCTTGCCGCCGGCCAGGGTGGTGAAGTAGGCGGTCATGCCCGGGGTGACCTTGCCGATGTCGGCCTCCGACACCTGGGCCCACACGGTCATCGGCGAGAGCTTGGCGATGCGCAGGATCAACGGGGTTTGCTGTTGGGCATTGAGGGTTTGCCCCTCACGGGCATCCACCGCCACTACCGTGCCGTCCATCGGCGCGTAGATGCGCGTGTAGCCCAGCTCGGCCTCGTCGCTGCGCAGGCTGGCCTGGGCCTGGCGGATCTGCGCCTGGAACATGTCGATGCGTGCCTGGGTGACTTTCAGCTGTGCGGCGGCCGTTTGCACGTCCTCGTCACGGGTGGCGCCGGCGGCGGCCAGCTCCCGTTGGCGTTTGAGCTGCTGCCGGGCCAGTTGGAACTGAGCGCGTTGTTCGGCCAGCTGGGCCTTGAGGTTGTCGATCGAGTAGCGGCCGGCATCCAGCCGGGCCTGCTGGGTAGAAGGGTCAATCTCGACCAGCAGCTGGCCTTTGCGCACCATGTCGCCGACCTCCACATGCAGGGTGTGGATCTGCCCCGATGCCTGGGCACCGACGTCCACGTAGCGCCTTGGTTGCAGGGTGCCCAGTGCGGTAACGCTGCTTTCGATGTCGGCGCGGGTCACGGCAACCGTGCTGAGCGGCTGTGCGCCGTAGGGCAGGGCCTTCCAGGCCAGCAGGCTGCCCAGGCCGAGCAGGCCCAGGCCGCTGAGCAGGAGCCGGCGACGGGTGTTGGTTAAAGGTCTCATGCAGACATCCAGCCGAGTGGGTGCCAGATAGACGAAAGCGGCAGGAGGGGATTTAGCGAGTATTGAGCAGGGGCTGACAGGTGTATGGCGACAGGCGCTAGATAGCCCATGACATACCCTTGTTGCTGAGAATAATTATAATTTGTAAGATCGCACGTTGACATCACTCGGTCCCGCGTTGCTGCCTGAAAGGGCTTTCTGGCATAGGCTGGCAGGACGATCTCAGGTAACGTCGTGGAACATTACTATCGCGAACTGGTGGGTTTTCTTTCTTCGCGCCTGGGCAGTCGTCAGGCCGCCGAAGACGTGGCGCATGATGCCTACCTGCGAGTGCTGGAGCGCACCGACGCCGAGCGCATCGAGCACCCGCGTGCTTTCCTCTACCGCACCGCGCTCAACCTGGTTGTCGACCGCCACCGCCGGCACCAGGTGCGCCAGGCCGAGCCACTGGAGGTGCTGGACAACGACGAGCGCTGGCACACCCCGGCGCCAACCCATGACATGCAGCTCGACCAGCGCCTGGCGCTGATGCAGCGTGCCCTGGATGAGCTGAGCAAGATCTGCCGCGACTGCTTCCTGCTGCGCAAGCTCGAAGGCTTGTCACACCAGCAGATTGCCGAGCACCTGGGTATTTCCCGCAGCCTGGTGGAAAAGCACATCGTCAACGCCATGAAGCACTGTCGTGTGCGCATGCGCGAGTGGGAATCGTGATCGCCGGGTTGAAGGCAGATGAAAATTCCGTCAGTCGATCACTTGATTTCCACGGCTTTCCCGACTTCTATCAAAGAAGACCCCTGCCAGGCGTAGCCTAGGCAGCAGCCGTTACTGGCGCAGTATGGTCATGGAGCCTAACCGTTACCCAACTGCCCAGGTCCCACCATGGCCAACAAGACCCTGCGCATCCTCATCGCCGATGCACACCCCTGCCAGCGCTTGCAACTGGAGCGGCTGCTCAACGGCCTGGGCTACTACCGGATAGCGCCAGTGGAAAGCTTCGAGGAGCTGCAGCGCCTGGTGCTGAGTGCCTTGCAGCCTTTCCACCTGCTTTTGGGCAATATCGAGCTGGCCAGCCATGTCGGGGTCGATCTGGCGCGCTTCTGTCGCGTCAGCACGCAGATCCAGCATGCCCTGCTTTATCACTCCAACCAGTTGCAAGTGCCGTTGGTGCCGCAGGCCGAGCGCCAGGCCGTCAGCATGAGCTTGCCCCAGGTGCCCGACAACGAGGCACTGGAGGCATTCATGGCGATCATCGATTCGCCGCTGCAGGTCGGCAGGCTACCGCTGCCGGGCGCCATGCCGGTTGCCACGGCGCGGCCACTGCCGAAGGCCAATTTCGTCAACACCCTGTTCAACCGCTAAAGCCGCAGCGGGCGGGGCAAGGGGGCAGCTATTTGCTATCCTCTTGCCCTTTGCCGATTTGCGGACCCTGCCATGACTGCCATCGATACCGCTCGCCCGCCACGGTTCAGCCGCGGCGACCACCGGACCCTGGGCCTGGCGGCGTTGGGCGGCGCGCTGGAGATCTACGATTTCATCATCTTCGTATTCTTTGCGCTGACCCTAAGCCAGTTGTTCTTCCCGCCCGAGATGCCCGAGTGGCTGCGCCTGCTGCAAAGCTTCGGAATCTTCGTCACCGGCTACCTGGCGCGGCCGCTGGGCGGCATCCTTATGGCGCACTTCGCCGACCACCTGGGACGCAAGCGGGTCTTCAGCCTGAGCATCCTGATGATGGCCCTGCCGTGCCTGTTGATCGGGGTGATGCCGACCTACGCCGACATCGGCTACGCTGCACCGCTGATCCTGCTGGCACTGCGTATCTTGCAGGGCGCGGCGGTGGGCGGCGAGGTGCCGAGTGCCTGGACCTTCGTCGCCGAGCACGCGCCAGCCGGGCGGCGCGGTTATGCCCTGGGCTTCCTGCAGGCCGGCTTGACCTTTGGTTATCTGCTGGGGGCACTGACCGCGACCTTGCTGGCGCAAGTGTTCACCCCGCAGGAAATCCTCGACTACGCCTGGCGCTACCCGTTCCTGCTCGGCGGGGTATTCGGCGTGATCGGCGTGTGGTTGCGTCGTTGGCTCAGCGAAACACCGGTGTTCCTCGCCCTGCGCGCGCGCCAGGAGCAGCCGGTGAGCTTCCCGCTGCGGCGGGTGCTGGGCGAACACCGCCGGGCGTTGATCCCGGCGGCGCTGCTGACCTGCGTGCTGACTTCCGCCGTGGTGGTGCTGGTGGTGATTACTCCGACAGTGATGCAGCAGCGCTTCGGCATGAGTGCCGGGCACACTTTTGCCCTTAGCAGCGTGGGCATCGTCTTCCTCAACATCGGCTGCGTGCTGGCCGGGCTGCTGGTCGACCGTGCAGGCGCCTGGCGCGCACTGATGATCTACAGCCTGTTGCTGCCGGTGGGCATCGGCGCGTTGTATGCCAGCCTGGTGGGGCAGTGGGGCGTGACCTGGCTGGCCTATGCGCTGGCGGGCCTGTCCTGCGGCGTGGTGGGCGTGGTGCCGTCAGTGATGGTCGGGTTGTTCCCGGCCGAGATCCGCGTGTCGGGCATCTCCTTCACCTATAACGTGGCCTACGCTCTTTGGGCCAGCACCACGCCGCTGGCGCTGATTGCGCTGATGCCATGGAGCCCGTGGGTGTGTGTCGGCTTTTGTCTTGTCATGGGCACGGTGGGGTTGCTGACGGCCTTGTACTTCGGGCGTCGGGAGCCATTGGCGTTCGTGGCAGAGCCGATGCCGGTAATGTGTGGTGAAAAATAGTTTTCTGTTGTTTGTTCTGGCCTCATCGCTGGCTTGCCGGCGATGAGGCCGGTACAGGTAAAACAAAAAGCCCCCGGCTCGTGAGAACCGGGGGCTTTTTGTCAGTGCAGGGCAGGGGCCTTACATGTTCGGGTAGTTCGGCCCGCCAGCGCCTTCAGGGGTGACCCAGGTGATGTTCTGGGCCGGGTCCTTGATGTCGCAGGTCTTGCAATGCACGCAGTTCTGCGCGTTGATCTGGAAGCGCTTGCTGCCGTCTTCCTGGGTGACAACCTCGTACACGCCTGCCGGGCAGTAGCGCTGGGCCGGCTCGTCGTACAGCGGCAGGTTGCTGGCGATCGGCACGTTCGGGTCGGTCAGCTTCAGGTGGCAGGGCTGTTCCTCTTCGTGGTTGGTGCTGGAGAGGAATACCGAGCTGAGCTTGTCGAAGCTGAGCTTGCCGTCCGGTTTCGGGTAATCGATCTTCTGCGACTCGGCCGCCAGCTTCAGGCAGGCGTAGTCCGGCTTGGTGTCGTGCAGGGTGAACGGCAGCTTGCCGCCGAACCAGTTCTGGTCCACATAGTTGAATGCCGCGCCCAGCAGCGGGCCGAACTTGTGCATGGCCGGGCCGAAGTTGCGGCTGGCGAACAGCTCCTCGTACAGCCAGCTGGCCTTGAAGGCGCTGACGTAGCCGTTGAGCTGGTCACCGCCTTCGCTGCCGGCGATCAGTGCATCAGCCACGGCTTCGGCGGCGAGCATGCCGGACTTCATTGCGGTGTGGCTGCCCTTGATCTTGGCGAAGTTCAGGGTACCCAGGTCGCAGCCGATCAGCGCGCCGCCGTTGAAGACCATTTTCGGCAGCGAGTTGAAGCCGCCCTTGCAGATGGCACGGGCACCGTAGCTGATGCGCTTGCCGCCTTCGAGGTATTGCGCCATCACCGGGTGGTGCTTGAGACGCTGGAACTCGTCGAACGGCGACAGGTAGGGGTTGGCGTAGGACAGGTCGACGATCAGGCCGACGACTACCTGGTTGTTTTCCAGGTGATAAAGGAACGAACCACCGGTGTTGTCCTTGGCCATGACGTCCAGCGGCCAGCCAGCGGTGTGCACCACCAGGCCCTGCTCATGCTTGGCCGGGTCGATTTCCCAGATTTCCTTCAGGCCGATGCCGTAGTGCTGGACGTCGGCTTCGCTGTCGAGGTTGAAGCGCTTGATCAACTGCTTGCCGATATGGCCGCGGCAGCCCTCGGCGAACAGGGTGTACTTGGCACGCAGTTCCATGCCAGGGGTGTACATGCCGTCCTTCGGGTTGCCTTCGCGGTCGACGCCCATGTCGCCGGTGACGATGCCACGGACCACGCCGTTGTCGTCGAACAGTGCTTCCTGGGCGGCGAAGCCCGGGTAGATTTCCACGCCCAGGTTCTCGGCCTGCTGGGCCAGCCAGCGGCACAGGTTGCCCAGGGAGATGATGTAGTTACCCTGGTTATGCATGGTCTTGGGCACGAACAGGTCAGGCACCTTGGTCGAACTACCTGCATCCTTGAGCACGTAGATGTCGTCACGCTTCACTTCGGTGTTCAGCGGCGCGCCGAGCTCTTTCCAGTCGGGGAACAGCTCGTTCAGGGCGCGGGGTTCGAACACCGCGCCGGATAGGATGTGGGCGCCGACTTCAGAGCCTTTTTCCACCACGCAGACGCTGATTTCGTTACCGGCTTCGGCGGCCTTCTGCTTCAGGCGGCAGGCGGCGGACAGGCCCGCCGGGCCGGCGCCGACGATGACCACGTCGAATTCCATGTATTCGCGTTCCACTGGTTCTCTCCTACTCATCAAGGCTCGTGCTGTTGCTTTGTCTTATTGGGTGCGCGGGGCATTCGCAGCGGTTCTACGCAACGGCGGAACTGTAGCTGGGCAAATGACGGACTACACCGTTTTGTCTTGGCCGCGCATTATATCTACACCACTTGGCGGGTCCAATACAAACGTTTGTTTGAATTTGCCGCAGGCCAGTAAAATCACAGGAACGCGGCTGGAGGGTGACCGATTTGCCGTATTGACCGGATTGGGTGTTACGGTCAAGATACGAGCGGTTTTACGTTCGCCGTAGGCTTGCAGCCGGGCGCAGGTACACCTCTAAAGACCAGGTGTGGAGCAGGGTTTTGCGGCCTTTGGCCGGTTTGTAGTGGAGTTTACACGCCACGACAGAAAATGACCCGTGAGTATTTGTCGCAAGAGTCCGGACAAGACTGTTCGGTCACTGTGAAGTTACCGCCTCCCGGTACGTTTTTAGAGGTGCCCTTGTACCCACGCGCATCGCAGGGCTCTGCCCCTGGCGACTATCTATTCACCGGAGAGTAACGAGGAATCCATGAAGGTTCTTGTAGCTGTCAAACGAGTGGTCGACTACAACGTCAAGGTTCGCGTCAAGGCGGACAACTCCGGCGTCGACCTTGCTAACGTCAAGATGTCCATGAACCCCTTCTGCGAAATCGCCGTGGAAGAAGCCGTACGCCTGAAGGAAAAGGGCGTCGCGTCCGAGATCGTCGTCGTTTCCGTCGGCCCGACCACTGCCCAGGAGCAACTGCGTACTGCCCTGGCACTGGGTGCCGACCGTGCCATCCTGGTCGAAGCCGCTGACGAACTGAATTCCCTGGCCGTGGCCAAGGCGCTGAAAGCCGTTGTCGACAAAGAGCAGCCGCAGCTGGTCATCCTCGGCAAGCAGGCCATCGACAGTGACAACAACCAGACCGGCCAGATGCTGGCTGCGCTGACCGGCTTCGCCCAGGGCACCTTCGCCTCCAAGGTCGAAGTGGCTGGCGACAAGCTGAACGTCACCCGTGAAATCGACGGCGGCCTGCAGACCGTTGCACTGAACCTGCCAGCCATCGTCACTACCGACCTGCGCCTGAACGAACCGCGCTACGCGTCGCTGCCGAACATCATGAAGGCCAAGAAGAAGCCGCTGGAGACTCTTACTCCAGATGCGCTGGGCGTTTCCCTCGCCTCCACCAACAAGACCCTGAAGGTTGAAGCCCCGGCTGCCCGCAGCGCTGGCATCAAGGTCAAATCGGTGGCCGAACTGGTCGAGAAGCTGAAGAACGAAGCGAAGGTAATCTAAATGACTATCCTGGTTGTCGCTGAATACGAGAACGGTGCCGTAGCCCCGGCCACCCTGAACACTGTTGCTGCTGCCGCCAAGATCGGTGGTGATGTGCACGTGCTGGTCGCTGGCCAGAACGTGGGCGGCGTTGCCGAGTCCGCAGCCAAGATCGCTGGCGTGGCCAAGGTGCTGGTTGCAGATAACGCTGCCTACGCCCACGTCCTGCCAGAAAACGTTGCGCCGCTGATCGTCGAGCTGGCCAAGGGTTACAGCCACGTGCTGGCGCCGGCCACCACCAACGGCAAGAACATCCTGCCGCGCGTTGCCGCGCTGCTGGACGTGGACCAGATCTCCGAGATCATCTCGGTCGAGTCCGCCGACACCTTCAAGCGCCCGATCTATGCTGGTAACGCCATTGCCACCGTGCAATCGAGCGCCGCCATCAAGGTCATCACCGTGCGTACCACCGGCTTCGACGCCGTGGCCGCCGAAGGTGGTTCGGCTGCCATCGAAGCCGTTGGCGCTGCGCACAACGCCGGCATCTCGGCCTTCGTTGGCGAAGAGCTGGCCAAGTCCGACCGCCCAGAGCTGACCGCTGCCAAGATCGTCGTTTCCGGCGGCCGTGGCATGGGCAACGGTGACAACTTCAAGCACCTGTACAGCCTGGCCGACAAGCTCGGCGCTGCCGTCGGTGCTTCGCGCGCCGCGGTCGACGCCGGCTTCGTGCCGAACGACATGCAGGTCGGTCAGACCGGCAAGATCGTCGCGCCACAGCTGTACATCGCCGTCGGTATCTCCGGCGCGATCCAGCACCTGGCCGGCATGAAGGACTCCAAGGTGATCGTGGCGATCAACAAGGACGAAGAAGCGCCGATCTTCCAGGTAGCCGACTACGGCCTGGTCGCTGACCTGTTCGAAGCGGTCCCGGAGCTGGAAAAGCTGGTCTGATCCGCCTGCTTCACTTATAAAGAACCCGGCCCTTGTACAGGGGCCGGGTTTTTTTTGGTCTGTACAAGGAGTGAGCAATGGTGCTGCGTAAAGCAGGCGGGGTGCTGGCATGCATGGCGGTGCTGGTTTCGCCGCTGGCCATGGCGGCGGGCAAGTGTGAACGCCTGGTGGCAACCGGCAGCCCTGATTCTCCGCCCTATTCATGGCAGGACCCCAACGACCCGAAACACCTGATCGGCGCCAACGTCGACCTGCTGCGCCAGGTGGCTGGCGAGCTGGGTGTGAAAGTTGAGGTGCTGAGCGCCGGCCGTCGTGACCAGGCGCTGGAAGAAGTGCGTAGCGGGCGGATGGACCTGCTGCTCGACACCCCCATGCAGGTGGAGCAACTGACCGCGCTGGACTACATCCATCCACCCCTGCAGCTCAACGAATACCTGGTGTGGACGCGCCACGACGCCACACTGGCCTTCGAGGGCCCGGCTGACCTGGCCCAGTACCAAGGCAGTTTGTCCGAGCGCGCGCGGCTGACCCCGGCCTTTACCGCTTTCGCCAAGGCCCAGCTGAAGCTGGAGCCGGCACAGAACCTGACCCAGGCATTCCAGAAGCTGGTGCTCGGCCAGGTGGATTATGTGCTCGCTGGCCGCTATTCGGGCATCGCCATGGCTCAGAGCCTGGGCATGAGCAATGACCTGATCGCCCGCGGCCTGCCGGTGGATCGGCCGGGCCTGTACCTGGCGCTGTCGCACAATTCGGCCTGCAATGACAGCTGGCTGCGTGGGCAATTGGCGAAAAAACTGACAGAATTGCCGATCTCCGGAGCATCCGAGGCCGTGCTGCAACGTAATGTCGAGCGCTGGAAAGCGCAGCTGCAGGTGCCGTCGGACGCCCCCAAACACTAGGAAGATTGCGTGAGAACCCAACCACTAATCCTTGCCCTGGCCGTGCTCGGCCTGGCTGGCTGCGCCAACGATCCGGCCCCTAACGAGCAGATGCGCATCTCCGAACAGGCACTGGAGCAGGCCAGGGCCGTCGGTGCCACCGAGCAGGTCGATGCGCTCAAGCTGGCTGAAGACAAGCTGGCCCGGGCCAAGACCAACATGCTCACCGAAGACTACCGCGATGCGCGCATGCGTGCCGAGCAGGCCGAGCTGGATGCGCGCCTGGCCGAGGCCCAGGTACTGAACCAGAAGAGCGAAGAGCAGCTGCAGCTGCTGCAGTCGCGGGTCCAGCGCCTGCGCAAACAGTTGGAGGTGCAGCCATGATCCGTCGTATGCCATTGGCCGCGCTGGCAGTGCTGGCGCTGGCGGCAGGTTTGCAAGGTTGCGCCAGCCAGCGCAGCAGCGCAGCGCTGGATGATGCCACTGCAGCTTTCCAAAAGGTCAAGGATGATTCCAATGTGCTGCGCAGCGCGCCGCGCGACGTGATTCGCGCAGGCGAGTCGCTGGCCCGTGCCGAGCGCCTGTCCAGCTACATCGGCACCGGTGCCGACGTGCGCCATTACGCCTACCTGAGCCAGCGCTACAGCGAAATTGCCAGCGAGCATGCCAAGCTGGCGTTGAACCAGGAGCGCCAGGCCAAGCTCGACCTGGAGCGCCAGCGCCTGCAGTTGGCCCTGCGCGAGGCCAAGCTGGCCAGTGTTCAGCAGCAGGGCAAGTGGGTCGAGTCGCAGATCGCCGCGCTGGCCTCGGAGCAGGCCGACCGTGGTCTGGTGATGACCCTGGGGGACGTGCTCTTCGACACCGGCCGGGCCGACCTGAAGAACTCGGCCAGCCGTACCGTGCTCAAGCTGGTGCAGTTCCTCCAGCTCAACCCGCGCCGGGTGGTTCGGATCGAGGGCTATACCGACAGCACCGGCCCGGCCGAGGACAACCTGAAGCTGTCGCGTGACCGGGCGCAGGCCGTGGCCGACATGCTGGTAGACCTGGGCATCGACGAGAAGCGCCTGCAGGTCGAGGGGTATGGCGACCAGTACCCGATCGAGGCCAATGCCTCGGAGCGGGGCAGGGCGCAGAACCGTCGGGTGGAGATCGTGTTCTCCGATGACAAGGGCAGGCTTGCGCCAGCACGCTAAGTCTTTGAAATGCCGGGGACCGCTCTGCGGTCCTTTCGCGACACAAGGCCGCTCCTACAGGCGTTGTGCATGCCTTGAGTTTGGCACTGCTCTTGTAGGAGCGGCTTTAGCCGCGAACACCGGCAAAGCCGGTGCCATCCACCGCGTCACCTGCTTCGCGGGTGAACCCGCTCCCACAGGGGCGGCGCACTCCCGGCAGTTTGTCGGCTTAATCGTTTCGATAGCTGTCACGCTATTGTATTGTCGACTATGTTGCATTCTGTTCCAGTACACTCTGCAACTGTTACGGTATCCTCTACCGTCACTGAGCCGTACAAGAATAACGAGTCTGCCGCCATGACCAACCTGCTGTTGTACCAGCGTATCGCCCAGCAACTGGCCGATGACATCCGTCGTGGTGTCTACCAGCCAGGCGAGCGGGTGCCCTCCGTGCGCAAGATGAGCGCCCAGCTCAATGTCAGCCATGCCACGGTGCTGCAGGCCTATGCCAATCTCGAGGACCAGGGGCTGATTCGTGCGCGGCCGCAGTCCGGCTACTACGTGCACCAGACCCCGGCCCTGACCGCGCAGACCCCGGACATCGCCCGCGTGGAGCGCCCCGGCCTGGTCACCCGCGCCAGTATCATCCAGCAGGTGCTGACCGAGGCTCGCCGTGATGGCGTGTTCCCGTTCGGCGCCGCTGTGCCGCATGTCGACTACCTGCCGGTCCGTGCTTTACACCAGCAGATTGCCAAGGTGACGCGCTTCCACAGCCCGCGTGCCTTCAGCTACATGTTCAGCCCCGGCTTCGAGCCGCTGCGCCGGCAGATCGCCATTCGCATGCGTGATGCCGGCGTACTGGTCGACCCGCGTGAAGTGATCGTGACCCATGGCTGTGTCGATGCGCTGCAGATGTCGCTGCGCGTGCTGACTCGTCCAGGCGACCTGATCGCGGCCGAATCGCCCACCTATTACGGTCTGCTGCAACTGGCCGACCTGCTGGGCCTTAAGGTGATCGAGATCCCCAGTGACCCGTCCACCGGCATCAGCCTCGAGGCGCTGCAACTGGCCGCCAACCAGTGGTCGATCAAGGCCCTGGTTCTGACCGCGCGCCTTAGCAACCCGCTGGGTGGCACTGTCCCGGAAGAGCGGCAGAAGCAGTTGCTGCGCCTGGCGTCGGACTTCGATATCCAGATCGTCGAGGATGACATCTATGGCGAGCTGATGTTCGAGCAAGGCAAGACCAAGGCGCTCAAGGCATTCGACCGCCTGGACCGAGTAATCTATTGCTCTAGTTTTTCCAAGACGCTGTCCCCTGGTGTTCGAGTTGGCTGGATGATTGCCGGGCGCTATCAGGACGAGATCCAGCGCCTGCAAACCTTCACCACTCACTCGGCCTGTAGCGTGACGCAGATGGGTGTGGCGGCCTACCTGGAGAATGGCGGCTACGACCGGCACCTGCGTTACATTCGCCAGGAGTACCGCAAGAACCTCAGTGCTTACCAGCTGGCGGTGCAGCAACACTTCCCCGAGGGTACCCAGATGACCCGGCCGACGGGCGGTTTCATCCTGTGGGTGAGCCTGCCGGGGCGGGTCAACACTCAGGAGCTGCATGTGCGTGCGCTGGAGCAGGGCATCAGTATTGCGCCGGGGCTGATCTTCAGTAACACCGAGCAATTCAACCACTGCATCCGCCTTAATTGCGGCATACCCTGGAACAAGGAAGCCGAGCGCGCGGTGATCACCCTCGGTTTGCTGGCCCAGCAATTGTGCCGGGAGCCAGCGGCAGCTTTTTTATAGGCTTGCCACGCGCCTGTGGAACAGGGAGCATACGCACTTTTCCTGCCAGTCTGTCCATTTGCCATGAATGCTCTGCGCCGTTTTGCCCTGATCTTGTGCCTTGTACCGCTCTGCAGCCTGGCTGGTGTTGCCCAGGCTGCACAGCCGACAAGCCAGGCGCAGGCGGCCAAGCCGGTGCAGAAGGCCGCAGCCAGGCCAGCGCACAAACAATCAGCAAAAAAAGCCGGTAACAGCAAGGCCAGGCCGGCGCGCAAGCAGGTGAGCAAGGAGGTTGCCAAGCCGCTACCCAAGGCAAAGCTCGACCTCAGCCTGCCGGCCGAGATGGTCGATAACCTTGAGCCAGATGTGGGCAGCCTGTCGCCGATACAGCGTCGCAAACCTCTTCTGCCCCCCATGTTCACTGAAAAGCCAGAGACCAGCGACAGCCCGTTCCAGCTCAATGGCCGGTTGATCAGCAATGAAATGCAGCTGCAGCTACGCAATGACAGCCGTCGGGAAGTGGAAGGGGCGGCCATCGATTTCGAGTACCGCCAGTAGCTGGCGAACTGACTGCCGGGTCATGGCAGATTTCATCGTGCCAGCAATTTCAAACGCCTGTTTGAGCGGTTACTATCCAGGGACGCTCGTCCCGTTTTGTTCCAGGGAGTCGTTATTTTGGTGAAGAGCCATGAACTGTCGTGAGGGCTGTGGTGCCTGCTGCATCGCCCCGTCCATCACCTCCGCGATGCCGCGCATGCCCAATGGCAAGCCGGCTGGCGAGCGCTGCCTGCACCTGACTGTCGACAACCTCTGCGACTTGTTCGGCAAGCCCGAAAGGCCTGCGGTGTGTGGTGGTTTCAAGGCGGATGTCGAGGTGTGTGGCAGTGATCGTGATGAGGCTATAAGGATTCTCGGCTGGTGGGAACAGATAACGGCGGCGTGACAGGCTGGATCTTCGAAAACAAGGATAAACATGATGAGATCGTTCAAGCGTATTGCTCTGCTGTGTGGCATGGGTGTTCTGCTGGCGCCTGCGGCCTGGGCCGAAAACTGGCAGGTGGCCAAGGACGAGGAGGGGATCAAGGTTTCCCTTAGCGAAGTGGCCGGTTCCAAGTACAAGGCCTATCAAGGTGTCACTGTGATCAAGGCGCCGCTGGCCAAGGTGCAGGCGTTGCAGGAGGACGTGGTCGGGGCTTGTGCATGGATTCACGAATGCAAGTCGCAGAAGCTGCTCAAGCACGAAGGTGACCAAAGCTGGACCTATACCCAGTTCAATACGCCATGGCCGGTGACGCCGCGGGACTCGGTGTTGCATGTGACTACTGTGAAGGAGGCTGATGGCAGCCTGGTGCGCAACCTGAAGGAAGAGCCGACCTATATCCCGGAAGAGAAGGGCTTTGTGCGGGTGGCGAAGGTCGAAGGCTTCTGGAAGCTGGTGCCCAAGGGCGACAGCACGGAAGTGACCTATCAGGTGCACACCGAACCGGGTGGTAGCGTGCCGGCGATGGTGGCCAACAAGTTCGTGGTGGATGCGCCGTTCAATACCCTGAAAGGGTTGCGGGAGCGGGCTGAGAAAAACTGAGGCATTGTGTCACCTGTGCTGGCCTCTTCGCGGGTAAACCCGCTCCTACAGGTATCCCGCAAACTTTCGGGCCTGTGGGGTCCCTGTGGGAGCGGGTTTACCCGCGAAGAGACCAGCACAGGACGAATAAAAAAGGCTGCCCGAGGGCAGCCTTTTTGCGTTCGGCTATGGAAGCTTACTTGCGGTCCTGCAGCGCAACGATGTCGCGCTTCTGCTCGCCGGTGTACAGCTGGCGCGGGCGGCCGATCTTGTACGGGCTGGAGAGCATTTCTTTCCAGTGCGAGATCCAGCCCACGGTACGTGCCAGGGCGAAGATCACGGTGAACATGCTGGTCGGAATGCCGATTGCCTTGAGGATGATCCCCGAGTAGAAGTCGACGTTCGGGTACAGCGAGCGCTCGATGAAGTACGGATCGGTCAGGGCGATCTCTTCCAGGCGCATGGCCAGTTCCAGCTGCGGGTCGTTCTTGATGCCCAGCTCGCGCAGGACTTCGTCGCAGGTCTGCTTCATCACGGTGGCGCGCGGGTCGCGGTTTTTGTACACGCGGTGACCGAAGCCCATGAGCTTGAACGGGTCGTTCTTGTCCTTGGCCTTGGCGATGAACTTGTCGATGTTCGAGACATCGCCGATTTCATCGAGCATGGTCAGTACCGCTTCGTTCGCACCGCCGTGGGCCGGGCCCCACAGTGCGGCGATACCGGCGGCGATGCAGGCGAACGGGTTGGCACCCGACGAACCGGCCAGACGAACGGTGGAGGTGGAGGCGTTCTGCTCGTGGTCGGCGTGGAGGATGAAGATCCGGTCCATCGCCTTGGCCAGCACCGGGCTGATCGGTTTGATCTCGCACGGGGTGTTGAACATCATGTGCAGGAAGTTTTCCGCGTACGACAGGTCGTTGCGCGGGTACATCATCGGCTGGCCCATGGAGTACTTGTAAACCATCGCGGCCAGGGTCGGCATCTTGGCGACCAGGCGCACCGCGGAAATTTCGCGGTGTTGCGGGTTATTGATGTCCAGGGAGTCGTGATAGAACGCCGACAGGGCGCCAACCACGCCGCACATCACCGCCATCGGGTGGGCGTCGCGGCGGAAGCCGTTGAAGAAGGACTTCAGCTGCTCGTGAACCATGGTGTGGTTCTTCACGGTGCTGACGAACTGGGCCTTCTGCTCGGCATTCGGCAGTTCGCCGTTGAGCAGCAGGTAGCAGGTTTCGAGGTAGTCGGATTTTTCAGCGAGCTGTTCGATCGGGTAGCCGCGGTGCAGCAGGATACCTTTGTCGCCGTCAATGTAGGTGATCTTCGACTCGCACGAGGCAGTCGCCATGAAACCAGGGTCGAAGGTGAAGTGACCAGTGGCCCCCAACCCGCGGACGTCGATTACATCAGGACCAACGGTGCCGGTTAAAATGGGCAGCTCGACGGGGGCAGCGCCCTCGATGACCAACTGCGCTTTTTTGTCAGCCATGTGGCCTCCTATTAATGCTTGAAATCATCAGACAGACCCCCCACGCAGGGCCCGCACCACTATAGAGGGATAAATTCAGATGTCAATTTGCCTAAAGGCTTGTTGAAACAGGCATTGAGGCCTGATTTTTCGCGAAATTCTCGCCCATTTACGCCTTTTGTGCGCTAAAGGCAATGCGCTATTTGGGCTACCCCGTCACGTTGTCATAAGCAGCCTAACTGTCTATACTCGCAACCCGACCGCCAGGGGCTTGCAAGCCCGAACTGCTGGGGGTCGCCGTTCCCTGGGTGGTGGGTACCTGACCAGTACACTTACCAACAACTTTGCCCTGATTCGCTAGGGGCTCTTCAGTGTGAAAAAAGCCGTGAAAAGCCAACGACCTGTAAACCTAGACCTAAGGACCATCAAGCTCCCCGTCACTGCGTACACGTCCATCCTGCATCGTATCTCCGGCGTCATCCTGTTCCTCGGCCTTGCCATCATGCTTTATGCACTGGGCAAGTCGCTGGGTTCCGAGGAAGGCTTTGGTGAGGTGAAGGCGTGTCTGACCAGCCCGCTGGCCAAATTCGTGACCTGGGGCCTGCTGTCCGCCCTGCTTTATCACCTCGTGGCAGGTGTTCGTCACCTGATCATGGACATGGGCATCGGTGAGACGCTGGAAGGCGGCAAGCTGGGCTCGAAAATCGTGATCGTCATCTCCGTGGTGCTGATCGTTCTGGTGGGAGTTTGGGTATGGTAACCAATGTCACGAACCTGTCGCGTTCGGGCCTCTATGACTGGATGGCGCAGCGCGTTTCTGCGGTCGTTCTCGCGGCTTACTTCCTCTTCCTGATCGGCTACGTGGTCGCCCACCCAGGCATCGACTACACCCAGTGGCATGGTCTGTTCTCCAACAACGCGATGCGGATCTTCAGTCTGCTGGCCCTCGTTGCCCTGGGCGCTCACGCCTGGGTCGGCATGTGGACCATTGCGACCGACTACCTGACGCCTATGTCGTTCGGCAAGTCGGCAACTGCGATTCGTTTCCTGTTCCAGGCGGTATGCGGCGTTGCGATGTTCGCTTACTTCGTCTGGGGTGTGCAGATTCTCTGGGGTATCTGATCCATGGCTAGCATTCCAACCATTTCCTTCGACGCCATCATCATCGGTGGCGGCGGCGCCGGCATGCGCGCTGCGCTGCAGCTGGCTCAAGGCGGCCACAAGACTGCCGTAGTCACCAAGGTCTTCCCGACCCGTTCGCACACTGTATCCGCCCAGGGCGGCATCACCTGCGCCATCGCTTCGGCCGACCCGAACGACGACTGGCGCTGGCACATGTACGATACCGTCAAGGGCTCCGACTACATCGGTGACCAGGACGCTATCGAATATATGTGTCAGGAAGGCCCGGCTGCGGTCTTCGAGCTGGACCACATGGGCCTGCCGTTCTCGCGTACCGAAACCGGTCGCATCTACCAGCGTCCGTTCGGTGGCCAGTCCAAGGACTTCGGTAAAGGTGGCCAGGCTGCCCGTACCTGCGCCGCTTCCGACCGTACCGGTCACGCGCTGCTGCACACCCTGTACCAGGGCAACCTGAAAGCCGGCACCACCTTCCTCAACGAGTACTACGCAGTTGACCTGGTGAAGAACCAGGACGGCGCATTCGTTGGCGTGATCGCGATCTGCATCGAAACCGGCGAGACCCTGTACATCAAGTCCAAGGCCACCGTGCTGGCAACTGGCGGTGCCGGCCGTATCTACGCCTCCACCACCAACGCCCTGATCAACACCGGTGACGGCGTGGGCATGGCCCTGCGTGCCGGCGTGCCGGTGCAGGACATCGAAATGTGGCAGTTCCACCCGACCGGCATCGCCGGCGCCGGTGTACTGGTCACCGAAGGTTGCCGCGGTGAGGGTGGCTACCTGATCAACGCCCACGGCGAGCGCTTCATGGAGCGTTACGCGCCGAACGCGAAAGACCTGGCCGGCCGCGACGTGGTCGCCCGTTCCATGGTCAAGGAAATCATCGCCGGCAACGGCGTGGGCCCGAACAAGGACCACGTACTGCTGAAGCTGGACCACCTGGGCGAGGAAGTGCTGCACAGCCGTCTGCCAGGTATCTGCGAGCTGTCCAAGACCTTCGCCCACGTCGACCCTGTGGTCGCGCCGGTACCGGTCATCCCGACCTGCCACTACATGATGGGCGGCGTTGCCACCAACATTCATGGCCAGGCCATTACCATGGACGCCGAAGGCAACGACCACATCATCCCGGGCCTGTTCGCCGTAGGTGAAGTGGCGTGCGTATCTGTTCACGGTGCCAACCGCCTGGGCGGCAACTCGCTGCTCGACCTGGTGGTGTTCGGCCGTGCTGCCGGCCTGCACCTGGAGAAGGCGCTGACCGAAGGCGTGGAATACCGCGACGCCAGCGACACCGACGTCGATGTTGCCCTGAACCGCCTGAACAAGCTGAACGAGCGCACCACCGGTGAAGACGTTGCCAGCCTGAAGCGCGAGCTGCAGAGCTGCATGCAGAACTACTTCGGTGTATTCCGTACTGGCGAATACATGCAGAAGGGTATCGAGCAGCTGGCCGGTCTGCGTGACCGTATCGCCAACGTCAAGATCAACGACAAGTCCCAGGCCTTCAACACCGCGCGTATCGAAGCGCTGGAGCTGCAGAACCTGCTGGAAGTCGCCGAAGCTACCGCCATCGCGGCAGAAGCCCGTAAAGAGTCCCGCGGCGCTCACGCCCGTGAAGACTACGAAGACCGTGACGACGAAAACTGGCTGTGCCACACCCTGTACTACCCGGGTGAGAAGCGCGTCGCCAAGCGTGGCGTCAACTTTGCGCCGAAGACTGTTCCAGCCTTCGAACCAAAAGTCCGGACTTACTAAGGGTGGCCGCTATGTTGCAAGTCGAAGTTTATCGTTACAACCCGGACACCGATTCGGCGCCGAAAATGCAGACCTTCCAGGTCGATACCGGCGGCAAGGATCTGATGGTTCTGGACGTGCTGGCACTGATCAAGGAACAGGACGAAGGTTTCTCCTATCGTCGCTCGTGCCGTGAAGGCGTTTGCGGTTCCGATGGCATGAACATCAACGGCAAGAACGGCCTGGCCTGCATCACCCCGTTGTCGGCGGTGGTGAAGGGCAACAAGCTGATTCTGCGTCCGCTGCCGGGCCTGCCGGTCATTCGTGACCTGGTCGTCGATATGAGCATCTTCTACAAGCAGTACGAGAAGGTGAAGCCGTTCCTGCAGAACGACACCCCGGCACCGGCCATCGAGCGCCTGCAGTCGCCGGAAGACCGCGACAAGCTGGACGGCCTGTACGAGTGCATCCTGTGCGCTTGCTGCTCGACCTCCTGCCCGTCGTTCTGGTGGAACCCGGACAAGTTCCTGGGCCCCGCCGCACTGCTGCAGGCCTATCGCTTCCTGGCCGACAGCCGTGACACCAAGACCCAGGAGCGCCTGGCGTCCCTGGATGACCCGTTCAGCGTATTCCGCTGCCGCGGGATCATGAACTGCGTCAACGTTTGCCCGAAAGGTCTGAACCCGACCAAGGCAATCGGCCACGTACGTAACATGCTGCTGCAAAGCGGCACCTGATACAAAGAGTTGTACCTGCAGTAAGCCGAGGTGCGGGTGGTGAGCCCGCACTGAGGTAAAACCCGAACAAGGGCCCACAAAGCCTGCGTTCATTACCTATGAAGATATGAGACCAGCAGGGGCTTCCGGGCTGGTACCCGGAAAATCAGCAGGATCCAAGTGGCGTGGTTCAGTCGCTGTATTCGGACTTTTCCAGGTTTGCTGTGGCTCTCGCCGATCAGTCCCCTAACCGAGGGTGACCAAGCATGCAAGAAAGCGTGATGCAGCGCATGTGGGAAAGCGCCCACCTTTCAGGTGGTAACGCTGCATATGTGGAAGAGCTTTATGAGCTCTACCTGCACGACCCTAACGCTGTGCCAGAAGAGTGGCGCACCTACTTCCAGAAGTTGCCCGCCGACGGCAGCACCGCTACCGATGTATCGCACTCGACAATCCGCGACCATTTCGTACTGCTGGCAAAGAACCAGCGCCGCGCCCAACCGGTATCCGCCGGGAGCGTGAGCAGTGAACACGAGAAGAAGCAGGTTGAAGTTCTGCGACTGATCCAGGCCTATCGTATGCGCGGCCATCAGGCTGCCAAGCTCGACCCGTTGGGGTTGTGGCAGCGTCCTGCGCCCGTAGACCTGTCGATCAATCACTACGGCTTGACCAATGCCGATCTTGATACGACCTTCCGTGCCGGCGACCTGTTCATCGGCAAAGAGGAGGCGAGCCTACGCGAGATCTTCGAGGCGCTCCAGAAGACATATTGTCGCACCATTGGCGCCGAGTTCACCCATATCGTCGATTCCGAGCAGCGCAGCTGGTTCCAGCAGCGTCTGGAAAGCGTGCGCGGCCGTCCGGAGTTTTCCGCTGACGTGCAGGCCCACCTGCTCGAGCGCGTGACCGCCGGTGAAGGCCTTGAGAAATATCTGGGCACCAAGTACCCGGGCACCAAGCGTTTCGGCCTCGAGGGCGGCGAAAGCCTGATCCCGATGCTGGACGAGATGATCCAGCGCTCCGGTTCCTACGGCACCAAGGAAGTCGTGATCGGCATGGCCCACCGTGGCCGCCTGAACGTTCTGGTCAACACCTTCGGCAAGAACCCGCGCGAGCTGTTCGACGAGTTCGAAGGCAAGAAGATGAACGAGCTGGGCTCCGGTGACGTCAAGTACCACCAGGGCTTCTCCTCGAACGTGATGACCCCGGGCGGCGAAGTGCACCTGGCCATGGCGTTCAACCCGTCCCACCTGGAAATCGTCTCGCCAGTGGTCGAGGGTTCGGTGCGCGCCCGTCAGGACCGCCGCAACGACACCGTTGGCGACAAGGTACTGCCGATCTCGATCCACGGCGACGCAGCATTCGCCGGCCAGGGCGTGGTCATGGAAACCTTCCAGATGTCGCAGACCCGCGGTTTCAAGACCGGCGGTACCGTGCACATCGTGATCAACAACCAGGTTGGTTTCACCATCAGCAACCCGCTGGACGCGCGCTCCACCGAGTACGCCACCGACGTTGCCAAGATGATCCAGGCGCCGATCCTGCACGTGAACGGCGACGACCCGGAAGCCGTGCTGTTCGTGACCCAGCTGGCCATCGACTACCGCATGCAGTTCAAGCGTGACGTGGTCATCGACCTGGTCTGCTACCGCCGCCGCGGCCACAACGAGGCCGACGAGCCGAACGGCACCCAGCCTTTGATGTACCAGCAGATCAGCAAGCAGCGCACCACGCGTGAACTGTACGCTGAGGCACTGATCCAGGCCGGCCGCATCGATGCCGAACGCGCCCAGGCCAAGATCGACGAGTACCGCAACGCGCTGGACAACGGCCTGCACGTGGTGAAGAGCCTGGTCAAGGAGCCGAACCGCGAGCTGTTCGTCGACTGGCGTCCGTATCTGGGCCATGCCTGGACCGCGCGTCACGATACCCGCTTCGACCTCAAGACTCTGCAGGAACTGTCGGCCAAGCTGCTGGAGATCCCGGAAGGTTTCGTCGTCCAGCGCCAGGTCGCCAAGATCTACGAAGACCGCCAGAAGATGCAGGCCGGTGGCTTGCCGATCAACTGGGGTTATGCAGAGACCATGGCCTACGCCACCCTGCAGTTCGAAGGTCACCCGATCCGCATGACCGGCCAGGACATCGGCCGTGGCACCTTCTCGCACCGTCACGCGGTGCTGCACAACCAGAAGGACGCCAGCACCTACGTACCGCTGAAGAACCTGTTCCCGGGCCAGCCTCAGTTCGAACTGTACGACTCCTTCCTGTCGGAAGAAGCGGTACTGGCCTTCGAATACGGCTACTCGACCACCACGCCGAACGCGCTGGTGATCTGGGAAGCCCAGTTCGGTGACTTCGCCAACGGTGCGCAAGTGGTGATCGACCAGTTCATCACCAGCGGCGAGCACAAGTGGGGCCGTCTGTGCGGTCTGACCATGCTGCTGCCACACGGTTATGAAGGGCAGGGCCCGGAGCACTCCTCCGCGCGCCTGGAGCGTTACCTGCAGCTGTGCGCCGAGCACAACATCCAGGTCTGCGTACCGACCACCCCGGCCCAGATCTACCACCTGCTGCGTCGCCAGGTCATCCGTCCGCTGCGCAAGCCGCTGATCGTGCTGACGCCGAAGTCTCTGCTGCGCCACAAGCTGGCCATCTCGACCCTGGAAGACCTGGCAGAAGGCTCGTTCCAGACCGTGATCCCGGAAATCGACAGCCTCGATCCGGCCAAGGTCGAACGCCTGGTCCTGTGCGGCGGCAAGGTTTACTACGACCTGCTGGAAAAACGCCGTGCCGAAGGCCGCGAAGACATCGCCATCGTGCGTATCGAGCAGCTGTATCCGTTCCCTGAGGACGACCTGGTCGAAATCCTGGCGCCTTACACCAACCTCAAGCATGCGGTCTGGTGTCAGGAAGAGCCGATGAACCAGGGCGCCTGGTACAGCAGCCAGCACCACATGCGCCGTATCCTGGGCCGCCACAACAAGGCACTGGTCCTGGAATACGCCGGCCGCGACGCTTCCGCCGCGCCAGCCTGTGGTTACGCATCGAAGCACGCCGAACAGCAGGAAAAACTGCTGCAAGACGCCTTCACTGTTTAATGCCTTCGCGCACCTGAAACCGAATTTAAGGAAACACAGATAATGGCTATCGAGATCAAAGCCCCAACCTTCCCGGAATCGGTTGCCGATGGCACCGTTGCCACCTGGCACAAGCAGCCGGGCGATGCCGTCAAGCGTGACGAGCTGATCGTCGACATCGAGACCGACAAGGTCGTCCTGGAAGTACTGGCCACCGCCGACGGCGTGCTGGGCGCCATCGTCAAGGGCGAGGGCGACACCGTCCTGTCCGACGAAGTACTGGGTTCGATCGTTGAAGGCGGTGCTGCCGCCGCTGCACCAGCTGCCGCCCCGGCCGCTGCTGCCCCGGCTGCCGCTGCTGCCGACGCTGGCGAAGAAGACCCGGTTGCCGCCCCGGCCGCGCGCAAGCTGGCTGAAGAGAACGGCATCGACCTGGCTGCCGTTGCCGGCACCGGCAAAGGTGGTCGCATCACCAAGGAAGACGTCGTCGCTGCCGTCGCCAACAAGAAGTCGGCGCCTGCTGCAGCTGCCAAGCCTGCCGCCGCTGCCGCTGCTGCCCCGGTTGTCGTTGCCGCTGGCGACCGCACCGAGAAGCGCGTGCCGATGACCCGCCTGCGCGCCAAGATCGCCGAGCGTCTGGTCGAAGCCCAGTCGAGCATGGCCATGCTGACCACCTTCAACGAAGTCGACATGACCGAAGTCATGGCCCTGCGTTCGAAGTACAAGGACCTGTTCGAGAAGACCCACAACGGCGTGCGCCTGGGCTTCATGTCGTTCTTCGTCAAGGCTGCCACCGAAGCCCTGAAGCGCTTCCCGGCTGTCAACGCCTCGATCGATGGCAACGACATCGTCTACCACGGCTACGCCGACGTCGGCGTAGCCGTGTCCAGCGACCGTGGCCTGGTGGTACCGGTACTGCGTAACGCCGAGTCGATGAGCCTGGCGGAAATCGAGAACGGCATCGCCACCTTCGGCAAGAAGGCTCGTGATGGCAAGCTGGCCATCGAAGAGATGACTGGCGGCACCTTCACCATCACCAACGGTGGTACCTTCGGTTCGATGATGTCGACCCCGATCGTCAACCCGCCGCAGGCTGCCATTCTCGGCATGCACAACATCATCCAGCGCCCGATGGCCATCAATGGTCAGGTTGTGATTCGCCCGATGATGTACCTGGCGCTGTCGTACGATCACCGCCTGATCGACGGCAAGGAAGCGGTAACCTTCCTGGTCACCATCAAGAACCTGCTGGAAGATCCGTCTCGCCTGCTGCTGGACATCTAACCCTCTGGCTGCGTACCGTGCCGGCCCTGGCTTCGCAGGAAGCCATGCCGCGCGGTCCGCGGCTTGTAGCTTGTAGCTGATAAGGAATCTTTTATGACCCAGAAATTCGACGTAGTGGTAATTGGTGCAGGTCCTGGCGGCTATGTTGCTGCCATCAAGGCCGCACAACTTGGTCTGAAGACTGCCTGTATCGAGAAGTACACCGACGCCGAGGGCAAGCTGGCCCTGGGCGGCACCTGCCTGAACGTAGGTTGCATTCCTTCCAAGGCGCTGCTGGACAGCTCCTGGAAGTACAAGGAAGCCAAAGAGAGCTTCAACGTCCACGGTATCTCCACTGGTGAAGTGAAGATGGACGTCGCCGCGATGGTTGGCCGCAAGGCTGGCATCGTCAAGAACCTGACCGGTGGCGTTGCCACCCTGTTCAAGGCCAACGGCGTTACTTCGATCCAGGGCCACGGCAAGCTGCTGGCCGGCAAGAAAGTCGAAGTCACCAAGGCTGACGGCACCACCGAAGTCATCGAAGCCGAGAACGTGATCCTGGCTTCCGGCTCGCGCCCGATCGACATTCCACCGGCTCCGGTCGACCAGAACGTCATCGTCGACTCCACCGGCGCCCTGGAATTCCAGGCCGTGCCGAAGCGCCTGGGCGTTATCGGTGCTGGCGTGATCGGCCTGGAGCTGGGCTCGGTATGGGCTCGCCTGGGTGCTGAAGTCACCGTCCTGGAAGCCCTGGACACCTTCCTGATGGCTGCCGACACCGCCGTGTCGAAAGAAGCCCAGAAGACCCTGACCAAGCAAGGCCTGGACATCAAGCTGGGTGCGCGCGTCACCGGCTCGAAAGTCAACGGCAACGAAGTCGAAGTGACCTACACCGACGCCAACGGCGAGCAGAAGATCACCTTCGACAAGCTGATCGTCGCGGTCGGCCGTCGCCCGGTGACCACCGACCTGCTGGCTGCCGACAGCGGTGTGACCATCGATGAGCGTGGCTACATCTTCGTCGACGACTACTGCGCTACCAGCGTGCCTGGCGTGTACGCCATCGGTGACGTGGTGCGCGGCATGATGCTGGCCCACAAGGCTTCGGAAGAGGGCATCATGGTGGTCGAGCGCATCAAGGGCCACAAGGCCCAGATGAACTACGACCTGATTCCGTCGGTCATCTACACCCACCCGGAAATCGCGTGGGTCGGCAAGACCGAACAGGCCTTGAAGGCCGAGGGCGTTGAGGTTAACGTGGGCACCTTCCCGTTCGCGGCCAGCGGCCGTGCGATGGCTGCCAACGACACCGGTGGTTTCGTCAAGGTCATCGCCGATGCCAAGACCGACCGCGTCCTGGGTGTGCACGTGATTGGCCCATCGGCTGCCGAACTGGTGCAGCAGGGCGCAATCGCAATGGAATTCGGCACCAGTGCCGAGGATCTGGGCATGATGGTCTTCAGCCATCCGACCCTGTCCGAAGCGTTGCATGAAGCAGCGCTGGCAGTGAATGGCGGCGCCATTCACGTGGCCAACCGTAAGAAGCGTTAATTATAAGAAACCACGGCGGGCTGCCCGTCGTGAGTCTTGCGTGCATGACTCACCGCGGAAAGTCCGCCGGACCGGATCACACGGGAAAACCCGGGGTCAACGGTCACAGGTGGTGCGGCGCCAGTGATGGCGCAGCGCCGAAGCGCAGTACCTAACGAAGACGGTAAAAAGCATGAATCTTCACGAGTATCAGGGTAAGCAGCTGTTCGCTGAGTACGGCCTGCCAGTTTCCAAGGGTTTCGCTGTCGATACCCCTGAGCAAGCTGCAGAAGCCTGCGACAAGATCGGCGGGAACGAGTGGGTGGTAAAAGCCCAGGTTCACGCGGGTGGTCGCGGTAAGGCGGGCGGCGTCAAGCTGGTTCGCAGCAAAGAAGACGCCAAGGCGTTCGCTGCACAGTGGTTGGGCAAGAATCTGGTTACCTACCAGACCGATGCCAACGGTCAACCCGTCTCCAAGATTCTGGTCGAATCCTGCACTGACATCGCCAAAGAGCTGTATCTGGGCGCTGTAGTCGATCGTTCGAGCCGCCGTATCGTGTTCATGGCTTCCACCGAAGGTGGCGTGGACATCGAGAAAGTCGCTCACGAAACGCCTGAGAAGATCCTCAAGGCCACCATCGACCCGCTGGTCGGCGCTCAGCCGTTCCAGGGTCGCGAGCTGGCGTTCCAGCTGGGCCTGGAAGGCAAGCAAGTTCAACAGTTCGCCAAGATCTTCGTTGGTCTGGCCAAGCTGTTCAAGGATCACGACCTGGCCCTGCTGGAAGTGAACCCGCTGGTGATCAAGGCCGACGGCGACCTGCACTGCCTCGATGCCAAGATCAACATCGACGCCAACGCCATGTACCGTCAGCCTAAGCTGAAAACCTTCCACGACCCGTCGCAGGACGACGCCCGTGAAGCCCACGCTGCCAAGTTCGAACTGAACTACGTTGCCCTCGAAGGCAACATCGGCTGCATGGTCAACGGTGCCGGCCTGGCCATGGGTACCATGGACATCGTCAACCTGCACGGCGGCAAACCGGCCAACTTCCTCGACGTTGGTGGTGGTGCTACCAAAGAGCGCGTTACCGAAGCGTTCAAGATCATTCTGTCCGACAGCAATGTCGCGGCCGTTCTGGTCAACATCTTCGGCGGCATCGTTCGCTGCGACATGATTGCCGAAGGCATCATCGGTGCAGTGAAAGAAGTCGGCGTGAAAGTTCCGGTTGTCGTTCGCCTTGAAGGCAACAACGCCGAACTGGGCGCTAAAGTACTGGCAGAAAGCGGTTTGAACATCATTGCGGCAACCAGCCTGACCGACGCTGCTCAACAAGTTGTCAAAGCTGCGGAGGGCAAGTAATGAGCGTCCTGATCAATAAAGACACCAAAGTCATCTGCCAGGGCTTCACCGGCTCGCAGGGTACTTTCCACTCCGAACAGGCCATCGCCTACGGCACCAAGATGGTCGGCGGCGTAACCCCAGGCAAGGGTGGCACCACCCACCTGGGCCTGCCAGTGTTCAACACTGTGAAAGAAGCTGTGGAAGCTACCGGCGCTGATGCTTCGGTGATCTACGTTCCGGCTCCTTTCTGCAAGGACTCGATCCTGGAAGCTGCCTTCGGCGGCATCAAGCTGATCGTGTGCATCACCGAAGGCATTCCTACCCTGGACATGCTGGATGCCAAGGTCAAGTGCGACGAGCTGGGCGTGACCCTGATCGGCCCTAACTGCCCAGGTGTCATCACCCCGGGCGAGTGCAAGATCGGCATCATGCCAGGCCACATCCACCTGCCAGGCAAGGTCGGTATCGTTTCGCGTTCCGGCACCCTGACCTACGAAGCTGTGAAGCAGACCACCGACGCCGGCTTCGGCCAGTCGACCTGCGTCGGCATCGGCGGTGACCCGATCCCGGGCTCCAACTTCATCGACATCCTGAAGCTGTTCCAGGAAGACCCGAAGACCGAAGCGATCGTCATGATCGGCGAGATCGGCGGTTCGGCTGAAGAAGAAGCTGCGGCCTACATCAAGGCCAACGTCACCAAGCCTGTCGTTTCCTACATCGCTGGTGTTACCGCACCTGCGGGCAAGCGCATGGGTCACGCTGGCGCCATCATCTCCGGCGGCAAGGGCACTGCGGACGAGAAGTTCGCCGCTCTGCAGGACGCTGGTGTGAAGACCGTGCGTTCCCTGGCTGACATCGGCAAGGCCCTGGCCGAGCTGACTGGCTGGGAAGTCAAGAAGTAATACTGCTATACCCCCCACGCGCACAGAGGCCACCTTCGGGTGGCCTTTGTCGTTTCTGGGGGGAATTCCTGTGCCGGCCTCTTCGCGGGCTTGCCCGCCCCCACATGAGATCTCCACTTTCCGGGGCTGTGGTGATCCCCTGTGGGAGCGGGCAAGCCCGCGAAGAGGCCGGTACAGGCAACATGGATTTTTCGATGGCTTTGATAGGAATTTTCACGCAGACGAATGTTTCAATTCGAGGATAATTCTCGCTGTCCTCGGTCGCACAGACGACAAACATGTACGCACATCGGACAAGCAGTACTGTGCCAGTGCGTTTGACTGACAAAACAGTTACATTACGCGCTCACTCTGTGCCCGTACCCCAAAAGGGAACGACACGCTAAACGGGTCTGGCCTATCAAGCCGGGCAGCATTTCCCCTCATCCAAAGGGAAATCCCCTCTCGAATCCCGATTTCAGCAGTGTGGTACTACCTTAAATGAAAGTTCTCAAAGGCCAGGATATCCTGGCGCTTGGCTTTATGACGTTTGCGCTTTTCGTGGGCGCTGGCAACATCATCTTCCCGCCTATCGTCGGTCTGCAGTCTGGCCCGCACGTATGGATGGCGGCCCTTGGCTTCCTGGTTACCGCCGTAGGCCTGCCGGTCATCACCGTGGTCGCCCTGGCCAAGGTCGGCGGCGGCATGGATGCCCTGAGCAGCCCGATCGGCAAGTTCTTCGGTGGCCTGCTGGCGGCCGTGTGCTACCTGTCGGTCGGCCCGCTGTTCGCCACCCCGCGCACCGCGACCGTATCGTTCGAAGTGGGTGTTGCGCCGCTGACCGGTGAAAGCCCCCTGGCGTTGTTCATCTACAGCCTGGTGTATTTTCTCGTGGTACTGGCCGTGTCCATGTACCCGGGCAAGCTGCTCGACACCGTGGGCCGCTTCCTGGCACCGTTGAAGATCATCGCCCTGGCGGTGCTGGGCATCGCCGCCTTCGCGCTGCCTGCCGGTACCATTGGTGAAGCGCAGCCGGCCTATGCCGCCGCAGCGTTCTCCAAGGGCTTCTCCGATGGTTACCTGACCATGGACACCCTGGGTGCCCTGGTGTTCGGTATCGTCATCGTCAACGCCATCCGCTCGCGCGGTGTCGAGTCGCCGAAACTGATCACCCGCTATGCCATCATCGCCGGCCTGATCGCCGGTGTCGGTCTGGCCCTGGTGTACATCAGCCTGTTCCGACTGGGTGCAACCAGCCACGAGATCGCGGCTGACGCTACCAACGGTGCGGCGGTACTGCATGCCTATGTGCAGCACACCTTCGGTTCCCTGGGGAGCGGTTTCCTCGCCGTGCTGATCGCGCTGGCCTGCCTGGTGACCGCCGTTGGCCTGACCTGTGCCTGCGCCGAGTACTTCAGCCAGATGCTGCCGCTGTCGTACCGCGCACTGGTGGTGATCCTGGCGGGCTTCTCGCTGCTGATCTCCAACCTCGGCTTGACCAAGCTGATCATGTTCTCGATCCCGGTGCTCACCGCGATCTACCCGCCGTGCATCGTGGTGGTCGGGCTCAGCTTCGTGAAGGACCTGTGGAACTCGCCAACCCGCATCCTGGCACCAGTGATGCTGGTATCGCTGCTGTTCGGCATGGTCGACGCGATCAAGGGCAGCAGCATTGCCCACGTGCTGCCGGACTTCATGGCTCACCTGCCGCTGAGCGACCAGGGCCTGGCCTGGCTGGTGCCTTCGGTGGTGACCCTGGTTGGTGCCGTGGCCTGCGACCGCATGCTCGGCAAGCCGCGCGAAGCGCTGGCCTGATAGTCGAAGCCTGAGGGCGGCACCGGCCACAAGCCGAAGGGTGCTCGCCAAGGGTGGAAACTCAAGAGCCCCGTATCCGAAAGGATGCGGGGCTTTTTGTTTGCTTGTACCGGCCTCTTCGCGGGCACGCCCGCTCCCACAGGTCAAGCGCAAACCTCAGAATTGGCGCTGTACCTGGACTGCCCCCAAGAAGTTGGACACCAATCCAACCCTTGGGGGATCTATGGGTAAATACACAGAGCAGTTCAAGCTCACGGCTATCACCGCTTACCTAGAGGGCAGCCGGGGCTTTCGCAAGGTGGCACAACACTTTGGCATCGATTTCAGCCTGCTTCGGCGCTGGGTTGCTGGCTACCAAGTCGATGCCAGCCTCGGCCCTCGCTCGCATGGTCGCCGCTACACCGAGGAATTCAAGCGGCGGGTGCTCAAGTACATGCTTGAGCATCGCCTGTCCCTGCGCCAAACAGCGGCGCACTTTGACCTTGGACAGTCCTCACAGATAGGCATTTGGCTGCGGCAGCACTACAGTGGCAGTCCTGAAGCCACTCTCGCCAAACAAAGAAAATCAGCCGTGCCGAAGAAAATTAAGCCCATCAAGCCGACAGATACCAATGACGCAGAGAAATCTCGTGAGCAGTTGTTGAGCGAGCTCGAGTATCTGCGCATGGAGAATGATGTCCTAAAGGAGTTAAAGGCTCTGCGAGAGGAGAAGGAGCGAACACGGACGAAAAAGCCCTGATCGTCTGTAAATTCAGACATAAATATCCGCTGCCTGATCTCTTGCAGATGGTGGGGTTGGCACGCAGTACCTTTTATTACCAGATCAAGTGCCAGCAAAAGCCGGACAGGCACGCCTCGCTCAAGGAGTTGGTGCAGCGTGTCTATCACGAGGAGAAAGGGCTGTATGGCTACCGCCGCATTGCCCTTGCCATCAGGAATCAGGGGACCTTGGTCAACAAGAAGGTCATTGAACGGTTGATGGCTGAGCTTGGTTTGCAGTCCGTTGTACGCCCGAAGAAGTATCGATCCTATCGCGGCATTGTCGGCAAGGTGGCAATGAATTTGCTGGAGCGTAATTTCGTCGCGCAACGCCCCAACCAGAAGTGGGTGACCGATGTCACTGAGTTCAAAGTGGCCCAACAAAAGCTCTACCTGTCGCCCGTGATGGACTTGTACAACGGTGAGATCATCGCCTATGAAACAGCTTGCCGGCCTACTTATGGCTTGGTCGGGAACATGCTGGAAAAGGCGCTCGATGGGTTGGGTGAAAAGCCCAAGCTAGTGATCCACTCAGACCAAGGATGGCATTACCAGCAGCCCCAATACCGCCATAAGCTCGCAGCGCGCGGTGTGAAGCAGAGCATGTCTCGCAAGGGCAATTGTCTGGATAATGCAGCGATGGAAAGCTTCTTCGGCACACTGAAGTCAGAGTTCTTCTACCTGAAGCGCTTTGAAAGCGTCGAACAGCTGAAGGCGGGCCTGGAGGAGTACATCCATTACTACAACCATGACCGCATCAGGCTGAAACTCAATGGCCTGAGCCCTGTCAGCTACAGGACTCAGGCCACTGGCTAAAACTGTCCAACTTTTCGGGGGCAGTCCAACCTGTGGGAGCGGGCGTGCCCGCGAAGAGGCCGGGATGAGCAGTACAAATATCAGGATGGATGTGTGCCTTTTGCCGCTTGCCAGCGTCGAAATCCGGTCCCTATCCTTCAGGTATCTGGCCCTCCCGGGAACCGTGCATGAACTTCATCCAAAGCAACTTCAACAACCTTTTGGCCATCATCTGGTTCGCCCTGTGCTGGGGCGGTTACACCCGCTATGCCATCTGGAAGGGCCGCGACACCGCGTGCCTGGCCAGCGTGCTGCACCTGTATCGCGAAGACTGGATGCGCCGCATGCTGCTGCGCGACAACCGCATTGCCGATGCCAGCGTGATCGGCAACCTCGAGCGCAACGCCTCGTTCTTCGCCTCCAGCACCCTGATCATCCTCGCCGGTATCCTTACCGTGCTCGGGGCTTCCGACCGGGCGCTGTCGCTGCTGGCCGACCTGCCGCTGGTACAGCAGACCTCCCAGGGCATGTCGGAGATCAAGCTGCTGTGCCTGGCCATGGTTTTTGTCTATGCCTTTTTCACCTTCAGCTGGTGCATGCGCCAATACAACTTCGCGGCAGTGCTGGTGGGTTCGGCGCCGATGATCGGTGAACGGCTGGTCAATGAGCTTGAACGCAAGGCATTCGCCTCGCGGGCGGCGCGGGTGCTGTCGCTTGCCGCCAACCAGTTCAACCTGGGCCTGCGTTCCTATTACTTCGGCATGGCCATGTTGAGCTGGTTCATCAGCCCATGGTTATTCATGGTCATGAGTGTCGGAGTAGTGCTGATTCTGTACCGCCGCGAGTTCCATTCGGATGTATTGGATGTGATGGTGTTCACACCTACCGAAAGTATTTCGATCGAACCTGCCAGGGAAAACACCGCACCAGGAACCTGAAACGTTTAACCCTTAAGTTTCAGGCACAAAAAAACCCGACAATGTCGGGTTTTTTTGTTTTAGCCGATTACTGCTTGGCAGGTTCGGCTGGAGCAGCAGGAGCGGCTTCCGGAGCCGGAGTAGCCGGAGCGGCTTCTTCGGCGGCCTTCTGCTCGGCTTCGGCCTGATCTTTGGCGGCTTCGGCGTTTTCCTTGGCAGCCTCGTTCATCTTATCCTGAGCTTCGCCCGCTTTTTCCTGGGCTTGCTCGGCGTGTTGCTGTGCGTCCTGGGCTTTGTCTTCGCTCGCTTTATCGCAAGCAGCCAGGCCCATGGCAGCAGCCAGCATCAGAGCAAAAGCAAAAGGTTTACGCATGGGGGTGTTTCTCCTTGGTGAAATAAGTGACTTGTTCCTTCGAGTGCAACTATGCGGAATAAGTTCCGCGAAGATTACACATATATAACGCCCCGTTCTATATAGACTTTTTAACGATTTTATGCCGATGCGGCAATGCGCAGGGAAACAGCCAATGAGCGATTCAACCTTGATGGCCATGGCCGAGCGCTTTCTCTCGGCCCTGAAACATTGTCAGTTGTTGCAAATGCGTGTGGCGCAAACCAATGCCGATGGCATGACCTTGGTGCTGCCATGGTCTGCGGCCATCGTCGGCAACCCGCAGACCGGCGCCGTGCATGGCGGCGCGCTGACCACGCTGATGGACACCACCTGCGGCATGGCCACGCTGTGCGTGCTGCCGCGCTTCGAGGTGTGCCCGACACTGGACCTGCGCATCGACTACATGCACCCGGCCGAGGCCGGCAAGGACATCTACGGCCATGCCCAATGCTACCGAGTCACCCGCGATGTGATCTTCACCCGTGGCACGGCCTATCAGGATGACCCCGCCCAGCCTATCTGCCAGGTGGTGGGCACGTTCATGCGCCTGGGCCAGGAAATCAAGGGTGGCCTCCGCTTCGGCAACAGCCTGAAGGAGGGCGGGGCATGATTCCGTACGAGGTTCGCCAACAGCTCAACGCTGCCCACGCGGTGGGAGACTATCGGCCCTTGCTGGCGCTGATCCCCTATGCCGGCCTGATCGGCATTGAATGCGAGCGTGAGGGCGATGACCTGCTGTTCCGCCTGCCGGCCAACCAGGACAACATCGGCAACCCGCTGCTGCCGGCCATCCATGGCGGGGTGATCGCGGGCTTCATGGAACTGTCGGCAGCGCTGTACCTGCTGATCTTCAGCGAGAGCGCAAGCATTCCGAAGATCATCGACTTTTCCATCGATTACCTGCGCGCCGGGCACTTTCGCGATACTTACGCCCAATGCCAGCTTTGGCGCCAGGGCCGACGGGTGACCAATGTGGCCATCACCGCCTGGCAGGGGGACAGGCAGTCGCCGATCGCCACGGCTCGGGCCCATTTCAAGATCGAACCGGAAAAGCCCTTGAAATCATCCGGGCAGCCCCCATCTGCATGACATCCGCCGCTAAACGCTGGCCAACCTGGCCGCCAGGCGTCAACTGCCATCAGATCGGAGTTTTGAAGACCATGAGTGTGGAGACTCAAAAAGAAACGCTGGGCTTCCAGACCGAGGTAAAGCAGCTGCTGCACCTCATGATCCATTCCCTGTATTCGAACAAGGAGATCTTCCTGCGTGAATTGATCTCCAACGCCTCCGACGCCGCCGACAAGCTGCGTTTCGAGGCCCTGGCCAAGCCAGAGCTGTTCGAAGGCGACGCCGACCTGAAGATTCGCCTGAGCTTCGACAAGGACGCCGGTACCGTGACCCTCGAGGACAACGGCATCGGCATGAGCCGCGAAGACGTCATCGCCCACCTGGGTACCATCGCCAAGTCCGGCACTGCCGACTTCATGAAGAACCTCACCGGTGACCAGAAGAAGGACTCGCACCTGATCGGTCAGTTCGGTGTGGGCTTCTACTCCGCGTTCATCGTTGCCGACAAGGTCGACGTGTACAGCCGCCGTGCCGGCCAGCCGGCCGCTGAAGGCGTGCACTGGTCGTCGAAGGGCGAAGGTGAGTTCGAAGTCGCCACCATCGACAAGCCACAGCGCGGCACCCGCATCGTCCTGCACCTGAAGAAGGGCGAGCAGGAGTTCGCCGATGGCTGGCGCCTGCGCAACGTGGTCAAGAAGTACTCCGACCACATCGCCATGCCGATCCAGCTGCTGAAAGAGCAAGCTACCGCCGAAGGCGAAGAGCAGCCGGCCGAAGAGTGGGAAACCGTCAACCGTGCCAGCGCCCTGTGGACCCGTCCGCGTACCGAAATCAAGGACGAGGAATACCAGGAGTTCTACAAGCACATCGGCCATGACTTCGAAAACCCGCTGGCCTGGAGCCACAACAAGGTAGAAGGCAAGCTCGAATACAACTCGCTGCTGTACGTGCCGGCCCGCGCGCCGTTCGACCTGTACCAGCGCGAAGCGCCACGCGGCCTGAAGCTGTACGTGCAGCGCGTGTTCATCATGGACCAGGCCGAATCGTTCCTGCCGCTGTACCTGCGCTTCATCAAGGGTGTGGTCGACTCCAACGACCTGTCGCTGAACGTGTCGCGTGAAATCCTGCAGAAAGACCCGATCATCGACTCGATGAAGACCGCGCTGACCAAGCGCGTGCTGGACATGCTGGAGAAGCTGGCGAAGAACGAGCCCGAGCAGTACAAGGGCTTCTGGAAGAACTTCGGTCAGGTGCTGAAGGAAGGCCCGGCCGAAGACTTCGCCAACAAGGAAAAGATCGCCGGCCTGCTGCGCTTCGCTTCCACCCAGGACGACAGCGGCGAGCAGAGCGTCGCCCTGGCGGACTACCTGGCTCGCGTCAAGGAAGGCCAGGACAAGATCTACTACCTCACCGGCGAGTCGTACGCGCAGGTCAAGAACAGCCCGCACCTGGAAGTCTTCCGCAAGAAAGGCATCGAAGTGCTGCTGCTGACCGACCGTATCGACGAGTGGCTGATGAGCTACCTGAACGAGTTCGACGGCAAGGCCTTTGTCGACGTCGCCCGTGGCGACCTGGACCTGGGCAAGCTGGACTCGGAAGAAGACAAGAAGGCCCAGGAAGAAGTCGCCAAGGACAAGGAAGGCCTGGTCGAGCGCCTGAAGGGCGCGCTGGGTGACAGCGTGGCCGAAGTGCGCGTGTCGCACCGCCTGACCGACTCGCCGGCGATCCTTGCCATCGGTGAACAGGACCTGGGTCTGCAGATGCGCCAGATCCTCGAAGCCAGCGGGCAGAAGGTGCCGGAGTCCAAGCCGATCTTCGAGTTCAACCCGACCCACCCGCTGATCGAGAAGCTGGACAACGAGCAGAGCGAAGACCGCTTCGCCGAGCTGTCGCACATCCTGTTCGATCAGGCGGCCCTGGCGGCCGGTGACAGCTTGAAGGACCCGGCGGCTTACGTTCGTCGCCTGAACAAGCTGCTGGTCGAACTGTCTGCTTGAGTTGATGCATAGGAAAGCCCGCTTCGGCGGGCTTTTTTCATGGCGAGCATATTGATGACGAGTGCCAAAGGAGTGCTTGATGAGCAAAGTAATCGTCGAATCGCTGGTCTATCACCTGTCCGGCAAGGCGTATGAAAGCCGCCTGGTATACGAGCCGGGCGCGCTGGGGCGGCCAGGTCTGGTGATGGCGCCGAACTGGATGGGTATCGGCGAAGGTGCCGAGCGCATCGCCAAGGAAGTGGCCGAGAAAGGTTATGTGGTGCTGATTGCCGACCTGTACGGACAATCGGTGCGTCCGTCCAACGCGGACGAGGCCGGCGCGGCGATGATGCCGTTGAAGAACGATCGTGGCGAGCTGCGCAAGCGCATGCAGGAAGCCCTGGCGCAACTGTTGGGGCAGTCGAAGGCGCTTCTGGAGCCGGGCAAGGTCGGCACGTTTGGTTTCTGCTTTGGTGGCTGCTGTGCACTGGAGCTGGCCCGTACCGGCGCCGATTTGCGTGCAGCGGTGTCGTTCCATGGCACGCTGGACACGCCGAATCCGGAAGATGCCAAGCGCATCAAGGGCTCGGTGCTGGTGCTGCACGGCGCTTCCGATCCACTGGTGCCGAAGGAGCAGTTGCCGGCGTTCGAGGAGGAGATGAACGCGGCCAAGGTTGACTGGCAATTGCTGAGCTATGGCGGCGCGGTGCACTCGTTTACCGACCCGAGCGCCAACGTGCCGGGCAAGATGCAGTATGACCGGCGTACCTCGGAGCGGGCGTTCCGGGCGATGCATAACCTGCTGACCGAAGTTTTCCAGCGCTGAGATTGCACGGGGCTGCTTTGCAGCCCATTCGCGGGTAAACCGCTCCCACAGGTACTGCGCTGTCTGTGGGAGCGGGTTTACCCGCGAATGGGTCGCAAAAACGCCCCCCTTTCACCTAGGCAACTCGATTCGCGAGGTTTCCCCTGGCACCACCGGCCAATCCCCCGCAGCCCACTTGGCCCGGGCCTGTTCGATCAGCTCCACATCACTGGCGACAAAGTTCCAGTTCATCCGCCGCGGCCCATCCAGTGGTGCGCCACCAATCAGCACCAGCTGGCACTCACCCTCCGCATACAGCGTCACCTCTTCACCCTCGGGCAGGACCACCAGGCTGCAGGGTTCCACATCCTCATCGTTCATCACCAGCTCACCATCAAGCAGGTACAGCGCCCGCTGCGCATGCTCGTTCGGCACCAGTAGCGTGGTTGCCGGTTGCATCTGTACATGCGCGTACAGGGTAGGGGAGAGCACTGGCACCGGCGATTCCAGGCAGAACCCGCTGCCAGCGATCATGCAGATGCGTACCCCCAGGCTGTCGCTGACCGGCAGGCTCGCCGCCGGGTGGTGGCTGTAGCTTGCCGGGCCTTGTTCATGCTCGCGTGGCGACGCCAGCCATACCTGCAGCCCGTGCAGGCGTGAGCCATGGGCCAGGGCATCTTCAGGCGTGCGCTCGACATGGGCCACGCCGCTGCCTGCGGTCATCCAGCTGACGTCGCCCGGCAGCACCCGCTGCGCCGAGCCGAGGCTGTCCTTGTGCAGGATTGCCCCTTCGAACAGGTAGGTAAGGGTCGACAGGCCGATATGCGGGTGCTGGCGGATGTCCATGCCATGCCCCGGGGCATAGTCGGTTTCGAGCATGTGGTCGAAAAACACGAACGGGCCGACGCTGCGACACTGGGCTGATGGCAGCGGGCGCAGGATCGGCTGGCCCTCGACCGATTCGGCACGTGGGCGGATGACCAGGGGGCTGCTCATGGGAAGGCTCCAGGCAAGGTGGAAATGCCCCAAGCATAGCGGTTTGCCCGCCCCGGCTGAACCGTCTCGCAGGCCGGCCGGTCTAGAGATCTGATACCCGGAAAAGGAAGCTTCATCATGATCGTGAGAGCGTTGGCCTGCGTGCTGTTATCCACCTGGCTGTGCCAAGCGGCGCAGGCACGCGACTACCGCTACAGTGATGCTCACCTGCACTACGTCGACTTCTTCCAGGAAAGCGAAGGCATGCCTGCGCTGATCAAGGCCATGGATGCCGCCGGTATCGAGCAGTCGATGATTTCCGGCGTGCCGGTGGCCAAGAAGTGGCATGAAGACGAGCCCAAGCGCCCACGCTATTACGCTGGGGATGACGCCGAAGCCTACTGGTACAGCGCCACCGATACCTACGTGGCTGCGGCGCTACAGCAACTGCCCGACGAGCAGCGCAAGCGCTTTCATCCGTTCCTGGCCGGCTTCAATCCGGTGGACAAGAACGCCGCCAGCCATATCGAGCGCATGCTCGATCTGCATCCGGGGCTGTGGCAGGGCATTGGCGAGGTGTTCACCCGCCACGATGACCTGACTGCTCTGACCAGCGGTGACACGCCGCGCGCCAACAACGAAGCCATGGCGCGTATCTACCACCTGGCGGCCGAGCGCGACCTGCCGGTGCTGCTGCATTCCAACATCACCTCCAAGCGCGAGCGTAACCCGCTGTACCTGGCGGAGATCGAACAGCCGCTGCGCAATCACCCGCACACGCGGTTCATCTGGGCGCACGCCGGCAGCAGCATGGAGATTCACCGGCACCAGACGCAAATGGACTTTCTGCTGCCGGTGCTGACGCGGTTGCTGGAGGATTACCCGAACCTGTATGTCGATTTGTCGTGGAGCGTGCTGAAACCCTATCTGCTGGATGGCCAGGGGGTACCGCGCAAGGAGTGGCTGGCACTGGTCGAGAGGTTCCCGGAACGGTTCATGCTGGGTTCGGATGTGGTGGGGCGGTTTGGTAGCCTTGGGGAGCAGATGCACGGGTTCAGGCCGTTTCTGGATGCATTGCCGGAACAAGTTGCCAACAAGGTGGCCAGGGAGAATTTTCTGGATGTGTTGCCCAAGCAATAGTATTTCGCCTGTGCCGGCCCTTTCGCGGGTAAACCCGCTCCCACAGGGGCCGCGCTGCTGTTGAAACCGGTGCTGTACCTGTGGGAGCGGGCGCGCCCGCGAAGAGGCCGGTACAGGCAACACAAATGAAAACGCCCCGAACCAGTCGGGGCGTTTTCGTTTACCGCAGCAGCGTCTTACTTGCCTTCCCAGCGCTTGAGCACCAGGGTGGCGTTGGTGCCGCCGAAGCCGAAGCTGTTGCTCATGACCGTGTCGATCTTGGCGTTTTCTTCGGTCTTGCGCAGGATCGGCAGGTCGGCGACCTCCGGGTCCAGCTCGTCGATGTTGGCGGAGCCGGCGATGAAGTTGTTTTCCATCATCAGCAGGCAGTAGATCGCCTCGTGTACGCCGGCAGCGCCCAGCGAGTGGCCCGAAAGGCTCTTGGTTGAGCTGATTTTCGGTGCCTTGTCGCCGAACACGGCGCGAACGCCCTTGATCTCGGCAACGTCACCGACCGGGGTCGAGGTGCCGTGGGTGTTCAGGTAATCGATCGGAGTGTCGACGGTCGACAGCGCCTGCTGCATGCAGCGGATAGCACCTTCGCCGCTCGGGGCAACCATGTCGTAGCCGTCGGAAGTGGCGCCGTAGCCGACGATTTCCGCGTAGATCTTGGCGCCACGGGCCAGGGCGTGTTCCAGCTCCTCGACCACCACCATGCCGCCACCGCCAGCGATGACGAAGCCATCACGGTCGGCGTCGTAGGCGCGCGAGGCCTGTTCCGGGGTTTCGTTGCGCTTGGTCGACAGGGCGCCCATTGCATCGAACAGGAACGACTGGCTCCAGTGCTCTTCTTCACCGCCACCGGCGAAGACGATGTCCTGCTTGCCCCACTGGATCTGCTCCAGCGCGGTGCCGATGCAGTGTGCCGAAGTGGCGCAGGCCGAGGAGATCGAGTAGTTGATACCCTTGATCTTGAACGGGGTAGCCAGGCACGCCGAAACGGTGCTGCCCATGGTGCGGGTAACGCGGTATGGGCCGACGCGCTTGACGCCTTTCTCACGCAGGGTGTCCAGCGCTTCCATCTGGTTCAGGGTCGAGGCGCCGCCGGAGCCCGCCACCAGGCCGGTACGCGGGTTGGAAACCTGCTCTTCGGTCAGGCCGGCGTCCTTGATCGCATCCTGCATCGCCAGGTAGGCGTAGGCAGCAGCGTGGCCGACGAAGCGGTAGACCTTGCGGTCGATCAGTTCTTCGAGGTTGAGGTCGATGGACCCGGAAACCTGGCTACGCAGCCCCATTTCCTTGTATTCCGGGTTGTAACGGATACCCGGACGGCTGTTGCGCAGGTTTTCGGTGACGGTAGCTTTGTCATTGCCCAGGCACGATACGATGCCCAGACCAGTGATAACGACGCGGCGCATGCGAATAACCCTTAGAAATTGTCAGTGGAGGTGAACACGCCGACCCGCAGGCCTTCGGCAGTGTAGATCTCGCGGCCGTCGACGCTGACCGAGCCATCGGCGATGGCCATGTTCAGCTTGCCCTTCAGGACGCGCTTGATGTGAATGTTGTAAGTGACTTTCTTGGCTTCCGGCAGTACCTGGCCGAAGAACTTCACCTCGCCCGAACCCAGGGCGCGCCCGCGGCCTGGCAGGCCCTGCCAGCCGAGGAAGAAACCTACCAGCTGCCACATGGCATCGAGGCCCAGGCAGCCCGGCATTACCGGGTCGCCTTCGAAGTGGCAGGCGAAGAACCACAGGTCCGGATTGATATCCAGCTCGGCGACCAATTCACCTTTGCCGTACTTGCCGCCTTCTTCGCTGATATGGGTGATGCGATCGACCATCAGCATGTTCGGCGCGGGCAGTTGCGCATTACCTGGGCCGAACAGCTCACCGCGACTGCAGCGCAGCAGGTCTTCCCGAGTAAAGGCGTGTTGTTTGGTCATGCGAGCTCCTCAATAACCCCCTGCGGCAGGGGATGAATCTTCCCGGCCGGCCCGATACGCATCGCGTTCGGGGCGGCAGCCTACAGGTAGACTATTGCGTTGTGGTGAAAGTCACAGTGCACCCGGTGAAAGAAGTACAGGTGTGCACTGAAACGTCTATTTTCAGGTCCGATGAAGGTCCTGTCCAGTGTTTAAGACTGCCGCACTTTAGCATTTATCGCCAGTCGCGGTTGTCTGACCGGGTAGCCAGCGCTGCAGCACACGCTGCAGTTCGGTGCGGCGCAAGGGTTTGCTCAGGTAGTCGTCCATGCCGGCCGCCATGCAACGCTCGCGGTCGCCCTGCAAGGCGTTGGCGGTCAGGGCGATGATCGGTAGCCTGGTGCCGTTGGGCAGCTGGCGGATACGCCGGGTGGCTTCATAGCCGTCCAGGTGCGGCAGGCGGCAGTCCATCAGCACGGCGGCAAAACGCTGCCGGCTGACCCGTTCGACCGCCTCCAGGCCGTCCTCGGCCGTGCATACCGCCAGCCCCAGGCTACGCAGCATGGCTTCGATGACACTTTGGTTGACCGGATTGTCCTCTACCAGCAGCACCTGATCATTGTCGGCCACCGCCGGTGGCGCAGCGCTTGGCTGCGTCAGCGAGAGCGGAGCAGGGCTGGCCAGGGCCAGAGGCATCTCCAAGGTGAAGGTCGAGCCCAGGCCTTCACGGCTTTCGCCACGCAGCTTGCCGCCCATGCGTTCGGCCAGGGTGCGGGCGATCGACAGCCCCAGCCCGGTGCCGCCATAGCGGCGGGAAATCGAGCTGTCGGCCTGCTGGAAGGCGACAAACATCATTTCCAGGCGTTCGTTGTCGATGCCGATACCGGTGTCGCGCACACTGCAGGTCAGCCAGATCAGTTGGCGGTCCAGCACCTGCCAGCGCGCCTCGACCTGAACCTGGCCGCGTTCGGTGAATTTCAGCGCGTTGCCGACCAGGTTAAGCAGGATCTGGCGGATGCGCGTGGGGTCGCCGTTCACATGCAGCTGCTCGATACCCGCCGGCATTTGCAGGTGCAGGGCAAGGCCGCGCTGTTGGGCGCTGTGCTGGAACGACTGGACGCTGCTGGTGATCAGTTCGCCAAGGTTGAAGTCGATGTGTTCCAGTTGCAGCGCGGCGCGTTCGATGCGCGAGAAGTCGAGGATGTCGTTGATGACCTTGAGCAGGTGCCCGGTGGATTCGCTGGCCACCGCGGTGTACTCGGCCTGCTCGCTGTTCAACTGCGTGGTTTCCAGCAACTGCAGCATGCCCAGCACGCCATTCATCGGCGTGCGCAGCTCGTGGCTCATCATCGCGAGGAAATCCGATTTGGCGCGGTTGGCCTGTTCGGCCTCCTCGCGGGCCTGGATAAGCTCGGCGATCGCCTGCTTCTGTTCATTGCTGGCCTGCGCCAGGGCATGGGCCAGGTTATTGATGTGGCGTGCCAGATGGCCCAGTTCGCTGTCATCGACCACCGGCAACAGGGTGTGGTACTCGCCCTGCTGGATGGCCTTGACCGCATGGCCCATGTCGCTGATCGGCTTGGCCAGGCTCAGGGCCAGGCGGCGCGCCAGCAGGAAGGTGAACAGCAGGGCGAACAGCGCGAGGATGCCGGCCTTGATCACGATTTCCTGCTGGCGCTGGCTGAAGGCGTCATCGGACATGCCGACGATGACCCGGCCCAGGTAATCGTCGCCGATGGCCGGGGTGGTGGCTTTGCCCTGTTGCAGGAAGTCGCTGTCCAGGCGGATCTGCTGCAGGCGGATGGGCGCCTGGAACACTTCGACGCGCTGCGCGCGGTTGGCGCTTTCGTCGGACTGCTCCACATAGACCAGTATGTGGTTGCGGCTGTCCTGCACCTCGAGGAAGCGCACGTGGGGGATGCTGAGCGTGGCGCGCATCAGGCCCTCGAGCACTTCGTTGTTGCCCGAGATCACCCCGTATTCCGAGGCTGGCGCCAGCTGGTTGGCGATCAGTTGCCCAGTGTGGTTCAGTTCCTGGCGCAGGTCCTGGATACGCACGAAGGTGAAGAAACTGATCAGCAGCAAGGTCAGCAGCAGGGCAGGGCCGAGGCTGATGATCTGGGTGCGGGTGTGGATGTCCCAGCTCAGGCGCTTGCTCATGGGGTGGGTTCTCCTTCGGCCAGGGCCTTGGCGGCGGCGTTCGGATCGATCGGTTCAAGGCCCAGGGCGCGCGCCACCTGCTGGTTGCCGCTGACGCCGAAGCGTACCGGGTACAGGCTGCGTGGCCAGCGTGCCGGTGGCTGGTCGAGCAACTGGTCGAGCACCGCCAGCCAATCGTCCTGGTCGCTGAAGGTGCTGGCCAGGGCGCCGGCGCGGACGAACCCGGCGTTCGGGCCGATCAGCGCCATCTGCCGGCCATAGCTGCTCAACAGCAGGTTTTTCGCAGTCTTGGAGTTGTACAGGTCGGCATCGTCCAGGCCCAGCAGCACGTCACTGTTGGCCAACAAGTGTTGCAAAGGGCGGCTATCGCGCGGGTCGGGCCAGTCCTGGGCAATGATCTCCAGGTCCAGCGCGCGGGCGGCGTGGCGCAGCTCTTCGAGCAGAAAGCTGCTGTGCTCACCGTACAGCACACCAATGCGCTGGGCCTGCGGCAGCAGGTAGCGCGCCAGGCGCAACTGCCGGCCCAGCGGCGGATCGCTCCACAGCAGCGTGAGGAACGCGGGCCGCGACTTTCCCAGGCGCTGTTCAGCCTGTACCCGGCTGACCCTCATGGCCAGGGCCGGCGGGCCGGCAGTTTCCGCGAGGCGCCATTCCAGTGCGGCGTTGTCCAGCAGGATCAGGCGCTGGTCAGCCTTGAGCTTGCCCGGACGTGGCAGGTCGTCGGTGGTCTGGAAATGTACATGGTCGTGCGGCCGGCGGCTTTCCAGCGCGGCGACGAAACTGCGAATGCCAGGCTGGTCTTCCGCGCCTACCAACAGGATTTCGCTGGCGAACAGCGGCCCCATCGGCCACAGGCACAACAGCAACAGGCGCAGCAGCAGGGCCATCAGAACTCCAGCTCCGCGCTGACGCTCAGGCGGTGGCGGCTGTCGTAGCGGTTCTGGATTGCGGTGGTCGGCTCATCGTCCAGGCGCTGTTGCCACAGCGCCGCCAGCTCCAGGTTGCTGCCATGCACCCGGAAACGCTTGGCCAGGCGCAGGTCCAGGCGCTCGTAGCGGTACTGGTTGAGCGCATCGTCGCCGTAATAGAACAGCGCGCTCGACCAACCGGCACCCCACTCGCGCATCCATCCGGCCGAGCCGCTGTTGCGCGCGCTGAGGCGGCGGTCGGCGGGGTTGCTGGCCCAGGCATCCACGTAGGCGTAGGTCACCCGCAGGCGGTCGCGCAGGGTCGGGCGCCAGTCCAGTTGCGCCTCGCTGCCGCTGAAACGGGCCTTGTTGGCATTGCTGGCGATGTATTGGTTGTTCTTCAGGGGCTCGCTGATCATGCCGGTGATCTCGTCATAGAACAGCTTCACATCCATGTTCAGGTCGATGTCGCTGAAGTAGCCGTTGTAGCCGAGTTCGCGCGAGCGCATGCGTTCCTGGTCGAGGTCGCCCGGGCCGCGGGTCTTGACGAAGTATTCGCCGTTTTGCAGGCCAAAGGCGTTGGGGGTCAGGTTCTTGACCGTGTAGCTCCAGTTGACGTTGTTCTCGAACATGTCTGGCGAGCGCACTGCCTCGGAATACACTGCACGCAGGCCATGGCGCGGGGTGATCAGGTAGTTGACCGCCACGCGTGGGGTCAGCGAGCTGCCGGACAGGCGCGAGTCCTCGAACATGGCACCACCCTGCAGGATCCAGTGTTCGTCGGCGCGCCACTCCAGTTGGCCGAACAGGCGCCAGGTCTGGTCGTCGATGCTGCCATTGAAGTAGGTCTGCGAGTCGGCACGATCATAGCGGTAGTTCATGCCGCTGAGCAGACGCAGGCTGTCGGTCAGGCTCAGGGTGTCCTGGATTTCCAGGTCATAGCGGGTTTCGCGGGTGCTCTGGTCGACGTCGCCGCAAACCTGCTGCTTGCCACCGTTTGCCCATTGCTGCTGGACCTTCTCCAGAAGCCCTCTCATGACGGGATCGTTGGTCGAAAGTGGTGCGCCGGTAGCAATGCCGCGCGCCACTTTTTCGGCGAAATCGGGGTTCATTTGCCAGAGCTGGGTCAATTCCGGGCTGAACGACTGCAAAGCGTCACAGGCACGCCACACCTGCTGACGGTCGAAATGTTGGGCAGAGCCTTGGATATACAGGCTGTGCTCAGAACTGAAGTCCTTGGTCCAGCGCAATGAGCCGGCGTAGTCCTTGGCACTGACGTCAGCGTTGTTACCGGCTTCGTATTTGGCGAACACCGGCTGGTAGGTATAAGGCCGCTGGTTGCTGCCTTCCTTCGCCGCCAGTTGCCATTCCAGGGTCTGGTCGTGTGCCAGGCTGTGGCTGGCGTTGATATTGAAGCGGGTCAGTCGGCGGCTGTCGCGGTAATCCTGGCCGAACTGGTTCTCGTCGAAGCCATCGTCCTGCTGGCCTGACAGCGACAGGCGCATGTCGCCGCCATCCCAGCCGAAGCCGTGGCTGGCGTAGAAATCGTTGATACCATCCTGGCCGCGAGTCATTTTCATCCGCGTGCCATGGCTGTCGGCCGGGTTGCGGGTAAGGATGTTGACCACTGCCATCAGCGCGTTGGCGCCATAACTGACCGTGTTGGGGCCGCGGAACACCTCGATGCGCTCGATATCCTCCATGGCCAGGGGGATGTCGCTCCAGTCCACCGTGGCCAGGCCGGCGCGGTACACCGAACGGCCATCGATCAGCACCTGCATGCGCCGGGCATCGTTGACGTTGCTGCCGTGGTAGTTGACCGTGGGTTGGTTGCCGGCGTTGTAGCCCACCATCATGCCCGGCACCAGGCGTAGCAGCTCGGGGATGTCGCGGGCACCGCTGGCGCGAATCAGCTCGCTGTCGAGCACGGTCATGCTGCCCGGGACTGCGGCGGGGGATTGTTTCAGGCGCGTTGCAGTCAGAACCTGCGGCAGGTCCGTGTTGTCGATGAACAGGTCATCGGCCACGGCCGGGCCGCCGAGCAGGGCAGTCAGTATGAGCAGGCGCGGGTACGAGGGCGTGCCAGGGAACACAAAGCGGCCTTGTATCAGGATTGAAACAGGCATGGTAACTGACCGTGGCGTATTTGCCAGTGATCTGCATTACCCGTGATGGCCCTTTCGCGGGTAAACCCGCTCCCACACGGAACGCACCGCTGCTGAAGGCTTCGTTGTACCTGTAGGAGCGGGTTTACCCGCGAAGAGGCCAGTACTGACACTGGTTCTGTAGCAGGCGAGCCGTATAATGGCTGGGTCGCCACTTAACTTTTGGCTTTAACGGATTGGATATGACTGAACAGCAACCTGTTGCAGTTCTGGGAGGCGGCAGCTTCGGCACCGCCGTGGCGAACCTGCTGGCAGAAAACGGTGTGCCGGTGCGCCAATGGATGCGCGACCCGGAACAGGCTGAGGCCATGCGCGTCAATCGCGAGAATCCGCGCTACCTCAAGGGCATCCGCCTGCACGACGGCGTCGAGCCGGTCAGCGACCTGCTCGCCACACTGCAGGCCAGCGAGCTGATTTTCGTCGCCCTGCCATCGAGCGCCTTGCGTAGCGTGCTGGCTCCGCATGCCGAGTTGCTGCGCGGCAAGGGCCTGGTCAGCCTGACCAAGGGCATCGAAGCGCAAAGCTTCAAGCTGATGAGCCAGATCCTCGAGGAAATCGCCCCCGAGGCGCGTATCGGCGTGCTGTCCGGCCCCAACCTGGCCCGTGAAATCGCCGAACATGCGCTGACCGCCACGGTGGTCGCCAGCGAGGACGAAAAACTGTGCCAGCAGGTGCAGGCCGTGCTGCACGGGCGTACCTTCCGCGTCTACGCCAGTGCCGACCGCTTTGGTGTCGAGCTGGGCGGGGCGCTGAAGAACGTCTACGCCATCATCGCTGGCATGGCGGTGGCCCTGGGCATGGGCGAGAACACCAAGAGCATGCTGATTACCCGCGCCCTGGCCGAGATGACCCGGTTCGCCGTCAGCCAGGGTGCCAACCCCATGACTTTCCTCGGCCTGGCCGGTGTCGGTGACCTGATCGTCACCTGCTCCTCGCCAAAGAGCCGCAACTATCAGGTCGGCCACGCGCTGGGCCAGGGCCTGAGCCTGGAGCAGGCGGTCAGCCGCCTGGGCGAAGTGGCCGAAGGCGTCAACACCCTCAAGGTGCTCAAGGCCAAGGCGCAGGAAGTGCAGGTGTACATGCCGCTGGTGGCTGGCCTGCATGCCATCCTGTTCGAAGGCCGCACGCTGAACCAGGTGATCGAGCACCTGATGCGTGCCGAGCCGAAGACCGATGTCGATTTCATTTCCATCAGCGGTTTCAACTGAGCCTCGAGCGGCTCTGACAACAGCAAGGAGCAACACATGAACGATACGCCCGAACGCGCCCAGCGCGAGTCGATCATCCTGCGGGCCCTGTGGATGCTGGTGTTCCTGGTGGTCTGGCAGCTGGCCGAGCTGTTGCTCGGTGGCCTGGTGCTGGTACAACTGATCTACCGCCTGGTGTACGGCGCCCCCAGCGCCAGCCTGATGAACTTCGGCGACAGCCTGAGCCAGTACCTGGCGCAGATCGGCCGCTTCGGCAGCTTCCACAGCGACCAGAAGCCCTGGCCGTTCGCCGACTGGCCGGCACCGCGTGCCCCGGAAGGCGAGGCGCCGCATGCGGTGGCCCCGGCCCCGCACCCGGTGCGTGACGAGGAGCCCAAGCTGTGAAGCTGTGGGTTCTGCGCCACGGCGAAGCGGAGCCGCGGGCCAACAGCGATGCCGAGCGCCGGCTGACCGCCCATGGTCGCGAACAGGTGCTGCATAGCGCCGCCCGCCTGCTGGGCCAGCCGCTGCAGGCGATCATCGCCAGCCCTTACGTACGCGCCCAGCAAACGGCTGCCCTGGTGCATGACACCCTGGGCTTCGCCGAACCGGTGCGCACCGTGCCCTGGCTGACGCCTGACAGTGATGTGCAGCAGGTTATCGGCGAAATCGAGCGCCTGGGCCTGGAGCATGTGCTGCTGGTCAGCCACCAGCCGCTGGTGGGTACCTTGGTAGGGGTGTTGCAGCATGGCCACCAGCAGCAACCGGCCGGCATGAGCACTGCAAGCCTGGCGGAGCTGGAAGGGGACTGGCCGCTGGCTGGGTTGATGACCCTTCGGGCGATCAACTCGCCGGCCTGAAACCCCGGGGCCGCTGCGCGGACAGGTACCGCCCCCGCCTTGAGCTGTGGGAGCGGCTTCAGCCGCGAACACCGGCGCAGCCGGTGCCATGCACCGTGTTGGATTCTTCGCGGCTAAAGCCGCTCCCACAGTGTTTGCGGATTGCTTGCGAACTCAGTTATCTACGCGACAGCGCAGCCCAAAGGGCTGGGCGATCTCCCGCAAGCCTGACCTGATAGCCCTCGCCGATGACCTTTCCGGACGTTGCCGAACTGCACCGCGATACCGACAATGGGCCATCATTCCCCATCCGGACCCGGCGCCATGTCGCAGCAGATCTTCTTCGCCCATGCCAACGGTTTCCCCTCGGCCACCTACGGCAAGCTGTTCGCCGCCCTGGCACCGGACTACCAAGTGCAGCACCTGGCCCAGCACGGCCACGATCCGCGCTTTCCGGTGGACGACAACTGGCAGAGCCTGGTCGATGAACTGCTGCACCACCTGGCCCGGCAGGGCCAGCCGGTATGGGGCGTCGGCCATTCGCTGGGCGGGGTGTTGCACCTGCACGCAGCCTTGCGCTGCCCCGAGTATTACCGCGGCGTGGTCATGCTCGACTCTCCGGTGCTCACCCGCGCCGACCAGTGGCTGCTGCGCACCGCCAAGCGCTTCGGCTTCATTGACCGTATCACCCCGGCTGGCCGCACCCTGGGGCGCCGCGAAACCTTCAATGACCGCGACAGTGCCCGGGACTATTTCGCCGGCAAGTCACTGTTCCGCCATTTCGACCCCGACTGCTTCGATGCCTACATAGAGCACGGCCTGCAGGCGATGGAGCAGGGGCTGCAGTTGCGCTTCGACCCGGCCACGGAAATCAGCATCTACCGCAGCATCCCGCATACCAGCCCTGCGCCCGCGCGGCAGTTGCAGGTGCCGCTGGCCATGGTCCGCGGCGAGCGCAGCAACGTCATTCGCCGCCACCACACGCTGGCCGTGCGTGGCATGCCCAGGGGCGAATACCACAGCGTGCCGGGTGGGCACATGTTCCCGCTTGAGCGACCAACCGACACCGCCAGCCTGATCAAGGGCCTGTTCGACCGCTGGAGCCAGGCATGAGCGCGCAGGTCGAGGAGATCCGCCTGAGCCTGGGTCATATCGAACTGGCGGCGCACCTGTTCGGCCCCGAGGATGGGCTGCCGGTAATCGCCCTGCATGGCTGGCTGGACAACGCCAACAGCTTCGCCCGCCTGGCGCCGCAGCTGAAAGGCCTGCGCATCGTCGCCCTGGACCTGGCCGGGCATGGTTACTCCGAGCACCGGCCGCTCGGCGCCGGCTATGCCCTGGCCGACTACGCCCATGACGTGCTGCGGGTGGCCGAGCAGCTGGGTTGGCAACGTTTCGCCCTGCTGGGCCATTCGCTGGGGGCAATCATTTCGGTGCAGCTGGCTGGCGCGTTGCCGGAGCGGGTCAGCCATCTGGCCCTGATCGACGGGGTCATTCCGCCGACCGGCGCCGAGCAGGACGCCGGGGAGCGGCTGGGCATGGCACTGCTGGCCCAGTTGCGCCTGGATGGCAAGCGCAAGTCGGTATACACCACACTGGAGCAGGGCGTGCAGGCACGCATGAAAGGCATGGTCGCGGTCAGCCGTGAGGCGGCCGAGCTGCTGGCCCAGCGCGGCCTGATGCCGGTGCCCGGCGGTTACAGCTGGCGCAGCGACAGCCGCCTGACCCTGCCTTCGCCAGTGCGCCTGAGCGAGGCCCAGGCCATGGCCTATGTGCACCGGGTGAGTTGCCCGACGCGCCTGGTCGTGGCCGCCGACGGCATGCTGGCGCGCCACACCGGGTTGCTGGAGCAGCTACCCTTTGAGCAGGTGACGCTGCCCGGTGGCCATCACCTGCACCTGAACGATGAGCAGGGCGCGGCCCTTGTCGCAGACTGTTTCAATCGCTTCTTTGGCTTTGCTTGACTTGCATCGGACAAGTGTCGAGGCTTGGCGGGTTGAACAGGGAGACAACCATGCAACTGCCAGACATCCTGGAGCTTCATCTCGGCGCTGAGCGCCGTCTGGTTCGCCAATGAGCGCGCCTGTTGCCATCCGTAATGCCTTCGCTGCCTGCCTGGTGTTCGCCAGCCCCGTTTTGTGGGCCGGCAGCCTGCCGGTACCGGTGGACGCCAAGGTGGTCGACCAGCGCCCTGCCGTGGAGCAGGAGCGCGTCTACCCCATGGGCCCGCTGCGCAAGATCAGCGGCCGCCTGCGGGTCGAGGACAAGGTCGAAAGCCGTGGCCAGGTCAGCTCGGTAACCTACGAACTGCCGGTCGAGCGTACTGCTCGCGAAGCCTTCACCAGCGCTCGCGAAGCACTGCAGCGCGACGGCGGCTACCCGCTGTTCTGGTGCCAGGGCCGCGATTGTGGCGAGGCCAGCCTGTGGGCCAATGATGTGTTCGGCAATGCCCGCCTCAACGGCGGCGACGAGCAGCAGGCGTTCATCCTGCTGCGCCGCTCGGCGGAGCAGGCCGACACCCTGGTCGCGCTGTACAGTGTCACCCGCGGCAACCGCCGCGCCTACCTGCACGTGGAAGAGTTCATCGCCGGCAGCCCGCTGGGCGAACTGCTGCCGACCGCCGCCACGGTGCTGCGCGAAATGCGCGACACCGGCAAGCTCGACTACCCTGACCTGGCCGCGCCGCAAGACGCCTGGGCGAACCTGCTGGCCCGTAGCCTGAACCTCGACAGCACCCTGCGTGCCAGCCTCAGTGGGGCCCAGGCTGAAGCCTGGCGCGAGGCGCTGGTCAAGGCGGGGGTGCGCAATGGCCGCCTCGAAGTCGGTAGTGCACCTACCGACGGCCTGCACCTTGAACTGATCCGTTGAACGGGCACCACCATGGCTAACAATGACCGCTTGCTGGTCCAGATTCTGCTGCTGGCGCTGCTGGGTGCCGGCCTGTGGGTAATGGCACCTTTCATTTCTGCGCTGTTGTGGGGGGCCATCCTGGCCTTTGCCAGCTGGCCGTTGATGCGCCTGCTGACGCGTGCGCTGGGCGGGCGCGAAACCCTGGCGGCCAGCCTGCTGACCACTGCCTGGATCCTGATCGTGGCGCTGCCGCTGGTGTGGCTGGGGTTCAACCTGGCCGACCACATTCGCGATGCGACGGCGTTCGTGCGTGACGTGCAGGTGGACGGCCTGCCCGATGCTCCGGCGTGGCTGGGTGGCATCCCGTTGGTTGGCGAGCGCCTGGTCAGCTGGTGGCAATCGCTGGACCAGCAGGGCGCGGCCTTGCTGGCCTCGGTCAAGCCGCACCTGGGGCAGGTGGGCAACTGGTTGCTGGCGCGCAGCGCGCAGATCGGCAGCGGCGTGCTGGAGCTGACCCTCAGCCTGGTATTCGTGTTCTTCTTCTACCGGGATGGCCCGCGCTTGTCGGCGTTCGTCCTGCGCCTGCTGCACCGCCTGATGGGCGACCGTGCCGAGTACTACCTGGAACTGGTGGCCGGTACGGTGCAGCGGGTGGTCAACGGGGTGATCGGTACGGCCGCAGCGCAGGGCGTGCTGGCGTTGATCGGCTTCCTGATTGCCGGTGTGCCCGGGGCCATTGTGCTGGGCCTGGTGACCTTCATGCTCAGCCTGATCCCCATGGGCCCGCCACTGGCATGGATTCCGGCCACCGGCTGGCTGGTATGGAAAGGCGAATACGGCATGGCGGTGTTCCTGGGCGCCTGGGGCACCTTCATCATCAGTGGCGTGGACAACGTACTCAAACCGTACCTGATCAGCCGTGGCGGCAACCTGCCGTTGGTGATCGTGCTTCTGGGCGTGTTCGGCGGCCTGATCGCCTTTGGCTTCATTGGCCTGTTCATCGGGCCGACCTTGCTGGCGGTCGGCTACAGCCTGCTGCTGGACTGGAGCCGCAACGCCGTCCCGCAGCCGCCTCAGCAGTAAACCTGTACTGGCCTCTTCGCGGGTGAACCCGCTCCCACAAGGATCTCCACAGCCCGGGAGAGCGGTGCGGTCCCTGTAGGAGCGGGTTTACCCGCGAAGAGGCCGGTTCAGGCAACCTCAACTCCCGATCTTTACGCCTTCTTTATCGCCATCCCCACCTCCCAGTCTCGCCCCTTTACGCCCCTCGCTCGGACAATTTCCCCAAAGCGGCCCAAGCCGCACCACGGGGAGAACCACACATGAACATGCTCGACGGGCTGTCACTGCTGCTGGCAGTGGCATTGGCGTTTTATCTGCTGGTGGCGCTGCTGCGCGCCGATCGCAGCTAGGGAGTGGCCATGCACAGTTACGACTTCGCCTTGCTGTTGGCATTTTTCGCCATCGTGCTGCTACCAGCACCCTGGCTCGGGCGGTTCTACTTCAAGGTCATGGAAGGCCAGCGCACCTGGCTGTCGCCCGTGCTGGGCCCGGTCGAGCAAGCCTGCTACCGGCTGGCGGGCGTGGGCACCAGCCAGGAACAGAACTGGCAGCAGTACACCTTGGCTCTGCTGGCCTTCAACCTGGCCGGGTTCCTGCTGCTGTTCGCCGTGCTGCTGTTGCAGGGCTACCTGCCATTCAACCCGCAGCATCTGCCCGGCCAGGAATGGTCGCTGGCGTTCAACACCGCGGTCAGCTTCGTAACCAACACCAACTGGCAGGCCTACAGCGGTGAAGCGTCGGTCAGCTACCTGAGCCAGATGCTCGGCCTGACCGTGCAGAACTTCGTCAGCGCCGCCACCGGCCTGGCCGTGCTGGTCGCCCTGTGCCGCGGCATCGCCCGGCGCAGCGCCACGACGCTGGGCAACTTCTGGGTCGACATGACCCGCGCCACCCTCTACGGCTTGCTGCCGCTGTGCCTGCTGCTGGCGTTGCTGCTGGTATGGCAGGGCGTACCGCAAACCTTGGCCGACTACGCCCACGCGGTCACCCTGCAAGGCACCGAGCAGACCATCCCGCTGGGCCCGGCCGCCAGCCAGATCGCCATCAAGCAACTGGGTACCAACGGCGGTGGCTTCTTCGGGGTCAACTCGGCGCACCCGTTCGAAAACCCCACGGCCTGGAGCAACCTGTTCGAGGTAGCCTCGATCATCCTCATTCCGGTGGCGCTGGTGTTCACCTTTGGCCACTACGTGAAGGACCTGCGCCAGAGCCGCGCAATCCTCGCCTGCATGCTGGCCCTGTTCCTGATCGGCGGCAGCACGGCATTGTGGTCCGAGTACCAGCCCAACCCGGCCCTCGAGAGCGCGCAGGTACAGCAAAGCGCCCCGATGGAGGGCAAGGAAACCCGCTTCGGCACCACCGGCTCGGTGCTGTGGACAGTGACTACTACCTCTGCCTCCAACGGTTCGGTCAATGCCATGCACGACAGCCTCAACCCGCTGACCGGCATGGTGGCGATGGTCAACATGATGGTCGGTGAGGTGATCTTTGGCGGCGTCGGTGCAGGGCTGTACGGCATGCTGTTGTTCGTATTGATCGCGGTGTTCCTGGCCGGGCTGATGATCGGCCGCACCCCGGAATACCTGGGCAAGAAACTGCAGGCCCGCGAGGTGCAGTTGCTGGTGGCGACCCTGCTGGTGATGCCGGTCGGCGTGTTGGTGCTCGGCGCCATTGCCGCCAGCCTGCCAGGCCCGGCAGGTGCGGTCAGCAACCCGGGTGCGCATGGTTTCAGCCAGCTGCTGTATGCCTATACGTCGGGCACGGCCAACAACGGCTCGGCCTTTGCCGGCTTTGGTGCCAACACGGTGTACCACAACCTGATGATCGGCCTGGCCATGCTCATCGGCCGCTTCGGCTACATCCTGCCGGTACTGGCGCTGGCCGGCAGCCTGGCTGCGAAGAAAAGCGCGCCCCAGGGGCTTAACAGCTTCCCCACCCATGGCCCGCTGTTCACCAGCCTGCTGCTGGTCACCATCCTGCTGGTCGGTGGCCTGACCTTCCTGCCGACCCTGGCCCTTGGGCCGATCGCCGAACATTTGAGTCTGGGTTTTTGAGGACCGACCATGAACATGCCCATTGCTGAAGTAAAAGCCCGGCAAAGTGCCAAGGATCAGACCCGTTTCGCCGCATTGTGGCGCCCGGCGCTGGTGCAGGCATTCGTCAAGCTCGACCCGCGCCAACTCAAGCGCTCGCCGGTGATGCTGGTGGTCGCCCTGACTGCGGTACTGACCACCGTCCTGTGTTTCGCTCCCGGCAGCGGTGTGAGCACCGGTGTGGCCGTGCAGATCGCCCTGTGGCTGTGGTTCACCGTGCTGTTCGCCAACTTTGCCGAGGCCCTGGCCGAAGGCCGTGGCAAGGCCCGCGCCGACAGCCTCAAGGCTGGCAGCCAAGGGCTTACCGCCCAGCGTCGCAAGCGTGATGGCAGCTACGAAACCGTAGCAGCCAGCGCGCTGCGCAAGGACGATGTGGTGCGCGTGGTAGCTGGTGAAATGATTCCCGGTGACGGCGAGGTGCTTGAAGGTATCGCTGCGGTCAACGAGGCCGCCATTACCGGCGAGTCCGCGCCGGTGATCCGCGAGTCTGGCGGCGATCGCTCAGCGGTGACCGGCAATACCCGGCTGGTCTCAGACTGGTTGTTGATCCGCATCACCAGCAACCCGGGCGAATCGACCCTCGACCGCATGATTGCCCTGGTCGAGGGCGCCAAGCGGCAGAAGACGCCCAACGAGATCGCCCTCGACATCCTGCTGATCGGCCTGACCCTGATCTTCCTGATCGTGGTGGTGACCCTGCAGCCGTTCGCCCACTTTGTCGGTGGCAGCCTGCCGCTGATCTTTCTCGCCGCATTGCTGGTAACGCTGATCCCCACCACCATCGGCGGCCTGCTGTCGGCCATCGGCATTGCCGGCATGGACCGGCTGGTGCGGCTGAACGTCATCGCCCGCTCGGGCCGGGCGGTGGAGGCGGCCGGTGACGTGCACACGCTGATGCTCGACAAGACTGGCACCATTACCTTCGGCAACCGCCGCTGCAGTGCGCTGCACGCGGCACCGGGCATCACCGCCCGCGAGCTGGGGGAGGGCGCCTTGCTGGCCTCGCTGGCGGACGACACCGCCGAGGGCAAGTCGATCGTCGAGTATCTGCGCCAGCTGCATGATTTTGTCGAACCGTCCGCCGGCCAGTTCGAGGCCGTGGCTTTCAGCGCCGAGACGCGCCTGTCGGGGATCGACTTCCAGCAACACCGCTACCGCAAGGGCGCTGTCGATGCCGTACTGGCGTTCGTCGGCATGCAACGCCTGGAAATGCCACCGGCACTGGCCCGTGAAGTGGAGCGTATTGCCCAGAGCGGCGGTACACCGCTGCTGGTGTGCCTGGACAAGCGCCTGCTTGGCGTGATCCACCTCAAGGATGTGGTCAAATCCGGCATCCGCGAGCGCTTTGCCGAGCTGCGCAAGCTGGGCATTCGCACGGTGATGGTGACCGGAGACAACCCGCTGACCGCCGCCGCCATCGCTGCCGAGGCCGGCGTGGATGACGTGCTGGCCGAGGCCACGCCAGAGAAGAAGCTGGCGCGCATCCGCCAGGAGCAGAACGACGGCCGCCTGGTGGCCATGTGCGGCGACGGTGCCAACGACGCCCCGGCACTGGCCCAGGCTGACGTGGGCATGGCCATGAACGACGGTACCCAGGCGGCGCGCGAGGCAGCCAATATGGTCGACCTCGACAGTGATCCGACCAAGCTGCTGGATGTGGTGCAGGTCGGCAAGGAGTTGTTGGTGACCCGCGGCGCGCTGACCACCTTCTCCATCGCCAATGATGTGGCCAAGTATTTCGCCATCCTCCCGGCACTGTTCGCCGCCATCTACCCGCAGTTGGGCGTGCTCAACCTGATGCACCTGGCCAGCCCGCAGAGTGCGATTCTGTCGGCCATCGTGTTCAACGCGCTGATCATCATCGTGCTGATCCCGCTGGCGCTGCGCGGCGTGCGGGTGCAGGCGGCCAGTGCGGCGCACCTGCTGCGGCGCAACCTGCTGATCTACGGGCTGGGCGGCATTGTCGTGCCGTTTGCCGGGATCAAACTGATCGATCTGCTGCTCAATGCCCTGCACCTGGTCTGAGGAGGCCACCATGAATGCTTATGTACGCCCGGCATTGAGCCTGGCCCTGTTGATGACCCTGGTGACCGGCGCGCTGTATCCGCTGGTGGTGACCGGTATTGCCCAGGTGGCTTTCCCAACCCAGGCCAATGGCAGCCTGGTGCGCGATGACCAGGGCCAGGTGCGCGGTTCGGCGCTGATTGCCCAGGATTTCCAGGGCGATGGCTGGTTCCACGCGCGGCCATCGGCAGGCGCCTACGCCACCGTGGCCAGCAGCGCCAGCAACCTGTCGCCGAGCAACCCGGCGCTGGCCGAGCGGGTCAAGGGCGATGCGGCTGCGTTGTACCAGGCGCAGCAGGGGCCGGTGCCCCAGGCGCTGCTCACCACCTCGGGCAGCGGCCTCGACCCGCACCTGCCGCCGGAGGCCGTGGCCTACCAGATCCCTCGGGTGGCGGCGGCACGGCAGTTGCCGGTGGAGCGCTTGCAAGGCTTGCTGGAAGAGGCCACCCTCCACCCATTGATCGGCCCGCCGGTGGTCAATGTGCTGGCCTTGAACCAGGCCTTGGAAAACCTCAGCCATTGATAGATGACTTGAGGGGCTAGCAGGGACCCTGTGGGAGCGGGTTTACCCGCGAATGCGTCGGTGGCGCTATTACTGCATTCGCGGGTGAACCCGCTCCCACAGGTACGGTGTTTGTCCCTGGATTTGCTGCTTGCTGGAAATAGCAAAGGATGAAAGATGAGTGACTCCGCCCGCGCAGACGCGCTGTTGGCTACCCTCCCGCGAAGCGGCCGGGGGCGGTTGAAGGTGTTTCTTGGCGCCGCCCCCGGCGTCGGCAAGACCTTCGCCATGCTCCAGGCCGCCCACGCCCAGCAACGCCAGGGCGTGCAGGTGCTGGCCGGGGTGGTCGAAACCCATGGCCGTGCCGAAACCGAGGTATTGCTCGCTGGCCTTCAGCAGCAGCCCCTGCTGCGCAGCCAGTACCGCGGCGTCACGCTCGAGGAAATGGACCTCGACGGCCTTCTCAAGGCCGCGCCGGCCCTGGTGCTGGTCGACGAACTGGCCCACACCAATGCGCCCGGCAGCCGCCACGCCAAACGCTGGCAGGACGTACAGGAACTGCTGGCCGCCGGCATCGATGTGTACACCACGGTCAACGTCCAGCACCTGGAAAGCCTCAACGACAAGGTCCGCGACATTACTGGCGTGCAAGTGCGCGAAACCCTTCCGGACTGGGTGCTGCAGGAAGCCTTCGAGCTGGTGCTGATCGACCTGCCACCCCGCGAGCTGCTCGAACGTCTGCGCGAAGGCAAGGTGTACGTGCCCGAGCAGGCGCGGGCCGCCATCGATGCGTTCTTCTCGCAAACCAACCTTACCGCCCTGCGCGAGCTGGCCATGCAGACCGCCGCTGCCCAGGTGGATGCCGACCTGGCCCACGGCTATCGCCAGCGCGGCCAGGAAGCCCCGGCCCTGCGTGGGCGCTTGCTGGTGGGCGTGGATGGCGACGACCAGGCGGAACGTTTGGTGCGCCATGCCAGCCGCGTGGCGCAACGCCGCCACCTGCCCTGGAGCCTGGTGCACGTGGACAACGGCCGCCTGCGCGACGAAACCGCACGCCAGCGCCTGCAAGCTGCCCAGCAACTGGCCGAACGCCTGGGCGGGGAGGTGGTACTGCTGCGTGCCGGTGAAGTGGTGCGCACGTTGATCCAGCATGCCGCCGAACGACGGGCCAGCCTGGTGCTGGTCGGGCAGTCCCGCGACCGCCTGCGCCGGCGCCTGTTCGGTGCCGGTGTGGCCGCGCGGCTGCTGCGCGAAAGCCACGGCCTGGAAATCAACGTGCTGGACCGCGACGCGCAGCCGCAAGCGCCGCGTTCGGCGGTACGGCGGGTGTGGGTCTGGCGCCATTACCTGCTGGCGCTGCTGGCCACGGTCATGGCCGCAGGCCTGGCCTGGGCGGTGTCGAGTGTGCTGGCGCTGCCCAACATATCGCTGGTGTTCCTGGCCGCGGTGTTGCTGGTGGCAGTGCGCAGCAGCCTGGGGCCTGCGCTGGCCTGCGCGGTGCTGTCGTTCCTGACCTACGACTTCCTGTTCATCCCGCCCAACCTGTCGTTCAGGATCCAGCGCGAAGAAGACGTGCTGACCCTGGTGTTCTTCCTGTTGATGGCCGCGCTCACCGGCAACCTGGCCGCCCGCCAGCGCCGCCAGTTGCAGGCGCTGCGCGAGACCCAGGCGCAGACCAGCCAGTTGCTCGACCTGTCGCGCCGGCTGACCGTGGCCACCGACCGCCAGGCGGTGTTCAACGCCGCCGGCCAGCACCTGAACGGTTGGCAGGACATGCAGGTGTGCCTGCTGGAGCGCAATGTCGAAGGCCAGTTGCAGGTGGCCAGCGGCGAAGCCCATGCCTTCAGCGATAACGAACGCGCCGCCGCAGAGTGGGCCTGGCAGCACGGCCAGGCCGCCGGTCATGGCAGCGACACCCTGCCCAATGGCCGCTGGTGGTGGTGGCCGCTGGCGGTGGATGAGCAGCCCCTGGCATTGCTTGGTGTGCGCCCACACTCCGGCCAGCCGCTCAGCGACCCGCGCCGGCGCCTGCTCACTGCCCTTGGTCAGCCACTGGCCCAGGCCCTGGCCCGCGCGCGCCTGGCCGAACAGCTGGAGGCCGCGCGGCTGCATGGCGAAACCGAGCAGCTGCGCAGCGCCTTGCTCGCGTCCGTTTCCCATGATTTGCGCACCCCGCTGACCGCCATGCGCGGCAGCATCGACAGCCTGCTGGCGCTGGGCGAGGCGATCCCCACCGCCGACCGCCGCGAACTGCTGGAGGGCACCCGCAACGAGGCCGAACGCCTCGACCGCTACATCCAGAACCTGCTCGACATGACCCGCCTGGGCCACGGCGGCCTCAAGCTGGCCCGCGACTGGGTGGCCCCGGCCGACATCGTCGGCAGCGCGCTCAACCGCCTGCGCGCGGTGCTGGCGCCGCTACGGGTACACACCGACGTGCCGACCGAGCTGCCGTTGCTGTTCGTGCATGCGGCATTGATCGAACAGGCGTTGGTCAACGTGCTGGAAAATGCCGCGCGCTTCTCGCCAGCCAATGGCCGGCTGGAGCTGCAGGTGTCGGTGCAGGACGCCCGGTTGTGCTTTGCCGTCAGCGACCAAGGCCCCGGCATTCCCGTGGAAGACCGCGAGAAGATCTTCGACATGTTCTACACCGCCGCTCGCGGTGACCGCGGCGGGCAGGGCACCGGCCTGGGCCTTGCGATCTGCCAAGGCATGATCGGCGCCCATGGCGGGCAGATCCTGGTGGGCGAAGGCATCGATGGCCAGGGCACCAGCATCACTTTATGCTTGCCGCTGCCCCCTCAACCTGAAACCGAAAGCGAAACCCCATGAGTCAGTCCGCCACTCTCCTGGTCATCGACGATGAACCGCAGATCCGCAAGTTCCTGCGCATAAGCCTGGCCTCGCAAGGCTACAAGGTGCTCGAGGCCGCCACCGGCGCGGAAGGGTTGGCCCAGGCGGCGCTGGGCAAGCCGGACCTGGTGGTACTCGACCTGGGCCTGCCGGACATGGACGGCCAGCAGGTACTGCGTGATCTGCGCGAATGGAGCGCGGTGCCGGTGCTGGTGTTGTCGGTGCGCGCCAGTGAAGTGCAGAAGGTCGATGCGCTGGATGGTGGAGCCAACGACTATGTGACCAAGCCGTTCGGCATCCAGGAGTTCCTGGCGCGGGTGCGCGCCTTGCTGCGCCAGGTGCCGCAGGCCGGTGGCTCGGAAGTGGCGGCCAGCTTTGGGCCGCTGATGGTGGACTTTGCCTTTCGCCGGGTGACCCTGGATGGCGTGGAGGTGGCGCTGACCCGCAAGGAGTATGCGCTGCTGGCGCAACTGGCCGGGCACCCGGGGCGGGTGATTACCCAGCAGCAACTGCTCAAGGATATCTGGGGGCCTACCCATGTGGATGACACCCATTACCTGCGGATCGTGGTCGGGCATCTGCGGCAGAAGCTGGGCGATGACCCCACGGCGCCGCGGTTCATCATCACCGAGCCAGGGGTGGGGTACAGGTTGGTGGCGCCGACCATGTAACCCCTGTGGGAGCAGGCGTGCCCGCGAAGAATCCAGCGCGGTGCATGGCACCGGCTGCGCCGGTGTTCGCGGGCATGCCCGCTTGTATGGTTAGACTTGAAGGGGTGGTGGGACTAAATGCCCGATTCTGACTGTTCACAGCAGTACAGACCGTGGGAGACATCGCCCCACCCCTTCCACCAAAGCGCCGATAAAGAATGCATCGTTTGCAAGCGACGATAGAAACAAGCCAGCGCCTCTTGGTGAAACCCCTTCAAGCCGAAAAACCATAACGTGAGGAGCGGCCCATGGCAATGCAGGTAGGTAAGTTGATCGTGGGTGCGGATGTCGCGAAAGCTGAGCTGGTTATCCACCACGATGATCGCGACGAGATCATCAGGCTCAAAAACTCCAAACTCGAGATCAGAAGGTGGCTCAAGCAACAACCCCTCAACACCGCTATCGCTGTTGAGGCGACCAACGTCTATCACTTGGACCTGGTTGAATTGGCCCACAGCCTAGGCTTCGAGGTCTATGTCATCGATGGTTTTCAATTGAGCAACTACCGGAAGAGTGTTGGGGGACGGGTTAAAACCGACCCCTCCGATGCTCGGTTGCTGTCCCGTTTTTTAAAAAATGAAGGCGAGGACCTTCGCCCTTGGAGCCCGCCTCCCGCTGTCTACGGCAAGCTTCAGAGCCTCTTGCGACGCAGAGCCGCCTTGGTGACTGCTCGTACTGCAATGACTCAGAGCTGGGCTAACGAAAGCCTTTTGAAAGCCGCCTTCGAAACTTTTGTGAAGTCGATAGATCGGCTGGATCAGTTGATTCAAAAGAAGATTAAAGAAGTACTGCGAGACGCTGGGCTGCAGGAACAAGTCGCTCGCTGCCAGGCAGTAGAGGGCATTGGTTTTCTCACCGCCGCAGCATTGGTGATGGCTTTTACAAGGGGCGAGTTCAAAAGCAGTGACTCGTACATTGCATTCCTAGGAATGGATTTACGAGTCAGTGATTCCGGACAGAAGAATGGGCGACGTCGCCTCACCAAGCGAGGTTGTTCAGAAATTCGTCGCTTATTGCACAACGCTGCGATGGCGGCCAGCAGATCGGCAGCCTGGAAAGGGCTTTACGAACAGCATCGGAGCAGTGGTAAAGCAACAACCCAAGCGTTGGTAATCCTGGCAAGAAAGCTCGCGCGGGTGGCATTCGCCCTGATGAAAAATCAGGACGAATACGTCACTAAAGGCGCGAAACTGGCTTGCTGAAAACCATAGAATCTCCCACAGGGTCCCTGCTAATTCAATGAGTCATGTGCAGCCTAAGAGAGATTGCCTAGCCCTTTGGGCTGCGCTGTCGCGTAGAAAACTGAATTCGCAAGCGGCCCGCGTACCCTGTGGGAGCGGCTTTAGCCGCGAAGAATCCAACGCGGTGCATGGCACCGGCTGCGCCGGTGTTCGCGGCTAAAGCCGCTCCCACAGAGTCCCCGCTAATTCGATGAGTCATATGCAGTTCTGCGAGAGCTGGCATGCCGGCGATAGGGCGAGAGCAAGCAGTGCAAGACAGTAATCTCACGGGGCGGTCCTCGACTCCAGATCCATTTCCGCTGGCCACTCTACTCGGGGTGCCAGGCGCAGGGCGAACTCACACCAGAGCACATCGTTGTGATCCTTGGGGGGGGCGGGTGGTGGCAGGGCTGAGGGGCCTTCCTGCATGTAGGTGCAGATGTAGGCCCAGGCATGCTGGTCGGCCCCCATCGTAACCAAAGGAAAACGGTCGATGACATTGTTTGTGCCTGGTGCAACGATGGAGAGTGTGACACCCCATTTGAAAATTAACCCACCGTTTGGCAGTGCGCCGGTCTGGGACCAGCGCTCGGCGCGGACTTGGGACCAGTCGTAGCAAACTGTTTCTACTTTCCAGTTCGTGAAGGGGTTCCACCAGCAGTACTTGAAATTGTATGCATACAATTTTTTACGTACTCGGTTGAGGCGAAGGGGTTCATCTCGGGGTGGGGATATGCTTACTCGAAGGCAAAATACGGATGCCCATACTCCGCATGCAAGTATTAATATATCAACTAGCACGGATTCGAAGTCTCTCTGCTCTAAGTTGGAGTTTATGAAGCTGAGCAGAGGGGTGGTGATGGCGATAGTTGGAAGCGAAAGGAAAGCCATTACTTCTCTTGCCCAACCGAGGGGTCTGGGTACTTCAAGGTAGATAAGATCCTGATGGTTAGGGGATTGATTGCCCAGGCTGGCTTCGATCGCAATGGGAGTGTCAGGATGGGGTAGGTCCTCTATCCATCCTGTACATGGCGGGTTAAGGTGCGGGCGGGTCATTAGAATAGACTCCTTAGCGAGGATAGATTGTTTTATCTCATTGTCACTTTTGCATAACCTGACATGTCATGCTTGTTGGGCCAATAAGTGAGCGTTAGCTCAATAGCTTTTGTGCAATGGTTATCCAGTAGTGGAATTGAAGTGCTGATGTGCAGGGTCTTATCGGTAGTTTTAAAAATTATTCGTTCGCTGACGCTTTCAGGTCTAGCAAAGGTTTTTTTGGTTTCTTCGGGCACATATTCGACTACTTTTGGATGTGAACTATTACCAGAGAGATGAAAAGGCAGTCGATTTTGCCCTGCTGGGTACACAGTCAGTTGCCATTTGTACTGTGCGTCTTCAGTACTGAAATTTGGCAAACTTATGTACAAGTCGAGATAAAAACCTGCCGCGACAGCAGCGTCATCGCTGATGAACGCTTTTGTTTGGTCTAGCGTGTGCGTACTGTGAGTTGGTTGAAATCTTGTCTCAATTGAAGCCTGCGCTTGAACTCCCAAGGCTGCCGCGTTCAGTGAGCCAATTGCGATATCCAGATCTTGTGGATTCATCCAGCGACGATGTTCCTCTGGTGTTCCCCATCTACTGTGTCGGGACCAAAGCTCTAATAGTGAAGATTCTTGATTTTTGGCATCCATCGCCAGCGTATAGGCTGCCAGACCAAGGATGATCGTAAAGCCTAAGGGACCGAGTAGCGAACTTGCGAATAATGCCGAGTAAATACCAGAGACAGTGGAAACTGTAGCAAGCACGGCCGCGCGAGCGTACTGGTTTGCAGAGGTGCTGTCCCCTTGGTTATTAGTTCTGGCGAGCGCATTCACGTATTGCACTGCATCCATGGCATTGGCGAGTGCAGCGATGGCGCCGCCATACTTGGCTAGGTTCTTTCCTAGTAAGGCTGTGGTTACCGTTCCGGGCCACGGTATCTTCGGTCGTACAAGTGTGACAGCAAGCCCTGCCGCTTCGACACTCACTCCCAACAACCCAAGCGATGAAGACCAGATCGCCGCAAGCGCCTCCGGGTTGTCCTGATGCGTCTCTTGCAACGCCCGATAGTTCTTGCCCAGGCTATCCTGCTGGAACCATATGCCCCCCAAGGCAAGCAGCAGCTTCACGCTTCCGCTACTCGCTGCAGCATCCCGTAGGCTGCGCATCGCATCGCTTGCCACGCTTTGCGCGGCCGTAGAACTGATCTTCAAACCACCCGTAACCTGCGCACGCAGCGTACCCGCACCAATAGCAATATTGCGTACCAGCGCCCCGACGCCACCGGCTGCACCTTCGCGCAACTGCACCAGCCGCGCCTGTAAACTTTCAGCACTTTCCAACGTCCAGAGCATCACCTCGATCATCTGCCTACGGTTACCCGCTGCCGCAATATTGATCGCGCCACTCAGCACCATGGCCCGCACCTTGCGGCCCAGTGGGTCACGGAACTGCTTGTCTACCTTCTGCAGAAACGCATCGGTCCGCGCCTCCAGGGCTTCATTGAGCAGGCTCATGTATTCGCCCACTGTCAGCGACACCCGGAGCGGCGTTACCTGCTGCCCCGCAAACAGGGCAAACGCCGAGCGATGCACATGGCCGATCAGGGTTTTGGTCCGTTCACTCAGGTGCTGGCTGAGTGCATTCCCGGCGCTGTTGGTCGCGGCCAGCAACTGGCCAACGGCATCCTGTATCGGCTTGATCATCAACAGCTGGCCGTCTGCGGTACCGGCGATGCCCTTGATGATGTCGTACACCTTGCCGAAGTCGTCCCCGGACAGCGCGTTGGCCACCTGCTGCATCAGCTTCTGGTTCTTGGCCAGTAGTGCCTGGTAAAGCAGGCTGCGGTCGTCTTCCAGCAGCTGCTGCCAGATATGCTGGGTGATCCCGAGCGGCTGACCCTCCTGCGGCAAGGTTTCAGTGGGCCCGCCGGCCAGGCAGGCGGCCATCATCTGGATGAAGTACTCCACCGAAACGGGGGAGGTCGCGTCATAGTCGTAGTAGCCGATCTGCTGAAACGCCCGCTTGGCATAGTGCCGCGCATACAGATCGCCAACCTGGTCGATCATCGACTGCCAGTTTTTCAGTTCGCGGTCGTAATCGGCCTGGAACGCCGCGCGGGCGCTTTCGTCGTAACGCTCTTCCAGCCGCTCGCGGGCGTCCTGCTGCTTGCGCGCGGTGTTGCGTTCGGCCTGCGCGTCGATGTCCACCGGCGGCAGATACGCCTTGGCCGCGATCGGGCTGTCGTTCCACTGCTCGATCTGCCGGGCTTCCCGCTGCGCGTCCTCGGCACCCTGCACGGCCGCCATGGCCGCGTGCAATTCGCGGATGCCCAGCAGTGCTTGCGAGGTGAAGTATTCGAAGTGCCGCTGCGGCTGGGCCCGCCATTCCTGCAGGGCTTGCACCCAGCCAGTGCGTTGCGCGTTGAGCTCCATGACCATGCCGACCGGGTCGGGTAGCGTCAGCGCCAGCAGGCCATTGGGCAGTTGTTCCTGCTCGATGACATTGCGCACATGCGTGCGGGTTTCATGCCAGCGGCCCAGGCGGCTGTAAAAGCCATGAGCGCTGGTAAACCTGGCAGAGGAAAAGGTGGAAAACTCCAGGACCTGTTCCAGGCCGAAGCGGAAGCTGTCGGTCATGGCGATGCCGAGGCTGGCAGGGTCGTTGCGTGCGGTGTTCAGGTCCACCTCGACGAAGCGGGCGAGGGTGCCCGGGTCGCTGTTGGCGATGCCTTGCCGATAGCGGTCGAGTACCGCACGGGGCCAAGGGTCGTTGGCGAAGGCGATCCAGGCCTTGCGGTAGAGCAGGGTATCGATGTTGATGAACGAGGCAATCACATCGTGGCCTTCGGTGGCGCATACCTTGGGTAACGACCTGGGTGGCCCCAAGGGCATCTGCGACACCGGAAAGCGCTGCAAGGTACCTTCCGCCGCTACCTCGTAGGCCTGCCAGATTTCCTGGTCGAGCAGTACGTAGACATAACCCTGGCGCAGGAGGCGCAACTGGTCGGTGTGCATCGGGTGGAAGACGATTTCGCTATCGTCTGCCAGGCGATAGGGGCGCCCTGTGTCCGGGCGTGGGGCGTAGGCCTCGCGCAGCAGCAGAATCGGCAGGCCGGAGCGTTCGCAGGCATTGCAGGTGCCGTAGGTGTTGGGGATCTCTTCCTGCATGGCGATGTGGATGGTTTTGCTGATGCTCATGGGTAACTCCTTGCCTTCGGCAGGCCGGCGACGATGTGCGACCAGGTGCATTCGTCGTAGCTGGCGAAGCGGTCCGCCAGGCGCTGCTCGCCGGCAGCTGCCTTTTCCACGTCGTGCTGGATGGTCGGGTGCTGAAGGAGCAGTGGGTGGATCATGAGCATGTGCAGGCACATGCACTGGATATCGGCACGGTCGCGCAGGCCTTGCCTGAAGGCCTTGAGGATCAGGTTCATGGCATGGGTGGGTGCGTTTTCCGGCAGGCCTGATGAACCTGCGAAGTGCCAGGGTGCATGGGGATGCTGCACGGCACTCAGGCGATGCCAGGCACCGAGCAGTTGAATGATCTGCGGTGCGACGTGCTGGGTTGCCCTCACGGCCTCGGGGACGGCCAGTTCGCCAGCCATGGGTTCTCGCTCGAATACCTCGCAACTGCCACAACCATCGGGATGTAGCCAGCTGCGAACAGGCCCGAGGACTTCGCCTGCGTTTTTCAGGGTCGCGCGTAGCAGCGCCAGCCGCACGGGTTCAAACCAGGCGGTGATACCGTGCGGTTCTGGTTGGTGCAGCACCTGACACTGGTGGCTGATGTGCTGGGCGATGAGGTCGGCGGGTTGATCGCTGATCAGCCAGCCACACACGTAGTGCCAGGTAGCTGCCGATTCACGAGCGGCGCAGGTCGCGCTTAATGGGGCAAGGGCTGTGGGCGCATCGCCGGGTTCGGCGAGCTGGACCAGAGCTGGCCAGCACTCAGGATCCTGCACCAGGCGGCTGCAGTCGACGCGCGTTACGGCATCACTACCCAGCGCTTCGCTGAGGGCAGCGATGGCCAGCGGGTGCTCAGGTGGGCAGCCGGCGAATGGGTCCAGTAAAAGGTAGAGGGCTTCTTCTGGTTGGCGCTGCTGGTTGGCGAAGTGATCGACCGACTGCACGTAGCCCTGCGTGGACTGGCTCGACATGAGAAGTTCCTTTTCTTCTTGATGGCGAGCAGAAACCTAACGGGGAATCAATGCTGCAGGTAGTTATCGGCTTCCTAACCAGCTGTAGGATTTTTCGCTGTCGGACGAGGCAGTCGTATCGCTCAGGACCTCGGGGATTCTGTTTCAAAGCATTGGCGCATCACGTCAAGGTAACGCCGCGCGCCCAGGCCCAACGGGCGCGACTTGACCCAGATGATGTCCACCCACAAGCGCAACCGGCTGGCCATGTTGTCGAAACGCACCTCCGCCAGCGCGCCCGAAGCAATCAACGGCTCGACCAAAGGCTGCGGCAGGTAGGCCCAACCAAGGCCCGATTGCACCAGGTCCAGCGTGGCCAGGTAGCTGTCGGTCAGCCAGATGCGCCGCGACAGCACCATGCGTGGGTCCGACCCGGTGGCCTTGCCCGACGCCACGATGATCTGCCGCTGTTCGGCGAAAGTCTCTTCCGGCAACGGCGTGCCGCTGTTCTGCCCGGCCGGATGGCGGGGGGAGGCGACGGCCACCAGCAACTGGCTGCCGGCCTCCAGGAATGACTCGCGTTCGTCGATGCCAGGCCTTTCGAAGACCAGTGCCAGTTGCACGCTGCCGTCATGCAGCAGGCGGATGGCTTCGGCCTGGGTGGCCGAGCGTACTTCGATTTCCAGGCTGGGAAATTCCTGGGCGAGGGTTTCCAGCGGCTGGCTCCAGCGGCCGGTCTGCAGCTCGGGGGCCATGGCGATAGTCAGGCGCTTTTCCAGCCCCTTGTGCAGTTGCAGGGCCTGGGCGTCGAGCAGGTTGAGCTGGCAGATCACCTGCCTGGCCTGGGGCTCCAGGGCCAGTGCGGCACTGGTGGGCAAGGCTTTGCGCGTGGCCCGGTCGAACAGCACCAGGTCCAGCTCTGCCTCCAGCTGGGCGATGGCCATGCTCACGGCCGAAGGCACACGCCCCAGCTTGCGTGCGGCGGCAGAGAACGAGCCTGCCTCCAGCACCGCGAGGAAGATTGCCAGGGAGTCGCTGGTAAAGGCCATTGTCAGTAAACCTGATGACGAGGAAGCGTTGTGGCCGAAAAGTATGAACACTCCTCGGCCAGCTTCGCAATTCTTTACAGGTCTTCGCAGAGCACCCGATCAATGCTGTCGACAAAGTAGTCCACGCTCGCCCGGGTGGTGCACATCGGCGGCTTGATCTTGAGGATGTTCAGGTAATCACCGGTCGGCTGCATGAAGATGCCCAGGTCACGCAGGCGGTTGCACAGGGCCATGGTTTCCTCGGTGGCCGGTTCCAGCGTTGCGCGGTCGCGCACCAGTTCCAGCCCCAGGTAGAAGCCCGAACCATGCGCCGCGCCGGCCAGCGGGTGCTTGTCGACCAGTGCCTGCAGGCGCGCCTTGAAATAGCGCCCGGTGTCGCGGGCGTTGTCCCACAGGCCTTCCTCCTGCATCACATCCAGCACCGCCATGCCGATGCGGCAACTGACCGGGCTGCCGCCGGCCGAGGAGAAGAAGTAGCCCTCGGCCTCCAGCGCTTCGGCGATCTCGCGGCGGGTGATGACTACGCCCAGTGGCTGGCCGTTGCCCATGCCCTTGGCCATTGTGATGATGTCGGGCACCACGCCCTGTTCCTCGAAGCCCCAGAAGTACTCGCCCAGGCGGCCATAGCCGACCTGTACCTCGTCGGCGATGCACACGCCGCCCCGGACACGAACTTTGGCATAGGCCTCGCGCAGGTAACCGGCCGGCAACGAAATACCACCGGCATTGCCGTACACCGGCTCGCAGATGATGCCCGCCAACTGGCGGCCACGGGCGTCGAGGTCGGCCAGTTTGGCGTCGACGTCGCGCAGGTAGTGGGTGGCGCTGTCGGCGCCGCGGAAGCGGCCGCGGAAGGTGTTCGGCGCCTCGACCGGGTGCACCCAGTCCGGGCGGGTTTCCAGGGCCTGCGGGTTGTCGGCGATGGAAGTGGAAATGGCATCGGTGGCCACCGACCAGCCGTGGTAGGCCTCCAGCACGCTGAGCAGGTCGCGCCCGCCGCTGTAGGCCCAGGCCAGGCGAATCGCCAGGTCGTTGGCTTCGGTACCACTGTTGACCATGAACACCCGGTCGAAGCCTTCGGGTGCCAACTCCAGCAGGCGTTCGGAGAATTCGGTGATGGCCGCGTAGTGGAAGCGCGAGTTGGTGTTCAGCAGCGACCACTGCCGTGCCGACTCGGCGACCATGCGCGGGTGGCCGTGGCCCAGCACCGCGACGTTGTTGAGCATGTCGAGGTACGAGCGGCCCTGCATGTCGATCAGGTAGTTGCGCCAGCCGCGTTCGATGTGAGGCGGTTGCGCGTAGTAGTGCTTCTGCGAGCGGGCGAAGCTGGCATCGCGGCGGGCCAGCAGGGCCTGTGGGTCGGGCAGCGGCTCGGCATTGCAGTCGAAGCCCAGCAACGCAGCTGGTGACGGGCACAGGGCCAGCCAGGCGGCCGCCTGGGATGGGGTGGCGAAGAACGGCGGCTGAATGCCGCTATCCAGGCACAGCTGCACACTGAGGAAGCCGCAACTGCTGCCCAGCGACTGGCCTTTTTCCACGGCCTGGCCATCTGCAGGCGCGTCTTCCAGGCCTTGCAGCCACAACGCCCAGTGCGCGCTGCGCAGGCAGCCACGGCCGTCGCCATGGCGCTGCCAGGTGCCGGCATCTGGCGCTTGCACCAGGCTGCCGTTGGGTACATGCAGCTCGACGCCCAGGGCACAGGTGGCAGGCTCTTCGGGGCGGTCGATATGGGTTTGCGACAGGCGATACTGCCCGTGCAGGCTGCAAGCCGGTGCTGGTTGCGTGGTCAGCAGGTGCTGGTCGAAGCCCGGTTGCTCCCAGTTGCCCGCCTCGCAATGCACGCTGAGCACGCCCAGATCGACGCGCGTCACTGCCTGCCGATCCAGTTCAGGGAGCAGAAGGGCGCAGCCGCTCAGGTCCGGCGTGGCGGGCTGCAGGCCCGCAGCTTGCAGGATGGCCGCTTCCATCAACGCGAAAGGTACGGCGGTGGCAGTGTCGAAGATTTCCCATTCATGGGCGATGTTGTCGCGGGTGTACTGGTTGCCGGGGTCGACGGTGAGTTGCTGTTCGCTGCTCAGCACCAGCACGGCGGCGCGGTTGAGCACCAGTGGCCACAGCGCCCGCAGTTCGGCTTCGCTCAGCGGGTTGAGCGCCTGGTAGGCACGCACGGCCGGCAGGATGCGCAGCGGGTCGCCCTCGGCGTGGTGCAACAATGCGGCGCAGGTCACCGACAGGTCGGCGATGCGCCAGGTGCGCAACAGGTCGCCGAAATCGATCACCCCTTGCAACTGCCACTGGCGCTCGACATCGCGGGCCCAGACGGCATTGTCGTCGGTGATGTCCAGATGCACGGCCTGGCTTGGCAGCTGGTCGACCAGCGGCGCCAGGTGCTCGGCGGCCAGCTGGGTGGCCTGCTCGATGCGGGCGCGTTGCTCGGCGTTGCCCAGCACGGGCAGCAGGTGCTGGATCAGTGCCTGGGCATGTTGCGGGTCCCATTGCAGGGTGCGCGTCAGGCCCGGGTGGTCGAAAGTGGCCAGGGCCTTGTCCAGCCGCGCGCAGAGCCCGCCGAGTTCGGCCATCAGGCGTGGCTCCATGTGCTTGAGGCGGGTCAGTGGCTGGCCTTCGATGTAGTCGAGCAGGCGCATGCGCAGCGGTTGCCCGTCTATTTCCAACGCCAGCAGCATCTGGCCATCGCTAGCCGGGCGCACGGCGGGCACAGGCAAGCCCTGTTCGCGCAGGTAGGCCAGGGCCGCGTGCTGGGCCTCGAGCTCCACCTGGGCGTAGCTGCCGTGGCAGGCCTTGAGCACGAAACGGCCTTGTGGTGCGTCTACACGGAAGTTCAGGTCCTGTTGGCTGCCCAATGCCGAGAGGTTGCCGGCAATGCCGTAGTGCGTTTGCAGCACGGCATGTGCCTGGGCTTCGCCTAGCGCAGGGCTGGGCAGGCCGGAGCGCTGGATCAGCGTGGTCAGGGCAGGGGAGGCGGGCTGGTGGTGTGGGCTGGACATGGGGCTCTACCGTTGCTGCTGGGGTTGACGGTGGAGAATTTATGCCCGATCTGGCTGATGATGGAAGATGATTGTTGTCAGAAAATTTGATGACGGCTTTCGAGCCGACCTGCCTGTACGCCTTTACATTAAATTATTCTCTGCCAATAATTATTGTTATTCAATAATTTCGGATAAAGCCATGATCGACATCTTCCCGCGCCGTGAACTGGCTGCCGACATGGCCAGGCAGCTGTTGAAACCGTCTGCCCTGGATATCGGCTTGAGATCAGGGCTATTTTTCTCCGGGCTGCGCAGGACTGGCAAAACCACCTTTTTAAAGAACGACTTGATCCCTGCCCTGGAGGAAATGGGTGCATTGGTGATCTATGTCGACCTCTGGAGTGATACCCAGACCAGCCCGGTCGTGCTGGTCCTCGCCGCAGTGCGTAAAGCCCTTGCTGATCTTCAGAAACCTACCTCGGCTTTCTTGCAGAAACTCAAGGCCCTGCGTGGCGCGGAGGTCGAAGTGGCTGGGCTGAAGTTTGGCTTCAACCTGGAAACCTTGGGCACAGAGGGCGGTGTCACACTTGCGGAAGCGCTGACCGAGGTTGTGGACCAGGCCAGGACTGACGTCGTGCTGGTCGTCGATGAGGTGCAGCAGGCAATCACAACCGAGGACGGCCAACAGATGATGCTGGCGCTCAAGGCTGCGCGCGATGCCATCAATCCGCGCCCGAACACGCCAGGGCACTTCCTGTTCATCGGCACTGGCTCTCACCGGGCGATGGTCAACGAGTTGACCGCGCGGCGTAACCAGGCTTTTGCCGGTGCCACAAACGTGCCGTATCCGGTGCTGGACAGGGACTATGTCGAATTCTGGCTCAAGCGGCTCGCAAAAGATGGCCTGGGCAACTTGCCGTCGCTGGATGTCGCGGCACAGGCATTCAAAACGCTGGGCAGCAGGCCCGAGGAGTTCATTCGTGCACTTCGGCAGTTGGTTCACTCACCTGCGTCCGGGATGGGGCCGGATGAGGTGCTGCCGGTAATCGCATCAACGCTGCGGTCGGCTGCTGCTGACCTGGAGCTGATGAAAGTAGAGGAGCTGGGCGTCCTGGCTGAAGCGATTTTTGCCCGGATCGCATCGGTCGAGGGCGATGCGCGTGGGGTGTTCTCCAACGAAGCGGCGGCGGAGTATTCGAAGTCTGTGGGGCGTGAAGTGCGTGTCGAAGAGATACAGCCGGTTGCCAACGAACTGCTGGCCGCTAACCTGATCATGCGTCGGGGGCATGGGCTCTATGGGGTGACCGACCCCTTTGTACAGGAGATCTGGCGCGAGCGGCAGGAGTTGTTGGGCCGGCTCTGAGCTGCATCTACGTAGGCCAGCTGGCGCCGGCCTCCCGGGGTGTGCAATCTCTCGCGGGGACGGCCTTGTGTCGCGAAACGGCCGCAGGGCGGCCCCCAGATTTCTGCATGAAAGCATAAATCGCCGGGGCTGCTTTGCAGCCCTTTGGCGACACGAGACCGCTCCCATATGTGCGTTATGGCCTGTGATGCCAATCAGCGCATCATGCCCAGCTCGGCATCATCCATCAGCGCCTTGGCCATCGCACTCAGGTAGTGGGCAGCCCAGATCATCATCGGCTTTTCATCCATCAGGCCGGTGATGGTCAGTTCGCGTACATAGCCCATCAGCTCCGAAGATTGCTCGCGGGCATCGCGGCAGGGAATGCCGGGCTCGATGCGGAACAGTGGGTGGGTGCCGTGTTCGCCTTGGTAGAACGTGGTTTTACCGACAGTGAATTGGGTGTCTTCTGTGGTCATTTTTGAATCCCCTGAAAATTCTCGACTGCCTGGACGTGCCCTTTCGCGGGTGAACCCGCTCCCACAGGTACTGCATCTACCTCAAGGCCTGTGGAGATACTGTGGGAGCGGGTTTACCCGCGAAGAGGCCAGCCCAGACAACGTAACACTAAAGCCTCAGTGCAAAGTCCGAGGCTCAGCGGGCATTTGCACCTGAACCAGTGCCGACTCAAGCAAAGTCCGAAGCGCCTCCAGCTCATGCATCGAGGTCATCATCAGGATCGAAGCCGGCGATTTGGGCTGCAGTAGCAAGGCCTGATGCACCACGGTGGCCGCGCATAGCGCGTAGTCGGTGGCCTGGATCAGGGTGTCTTCGAGGGAATGGGTATCGTGGGGTGGATCGGGGACCATCTTCAACATCGCATAGTACCTTTGGTGGGGCTTCCACCTGGCTGCTGTCAAACAGTTGGGTGGCAGCTGTACATGGGTTGACAGACCGGCGGACTATGCAAGTTCCGGCGCACGCGAACGTGCCCCATGTACAGCCGCCAAAACAGGCGAGCCGTGTGCATATACCGTTACGGCCTGTCAAAGCCGTGTCGTTGATGAGCAACGACGTGCTGAGACAGAGTGCTGCCAGAGCAGCCGCAACGGAAAACACGCGGCAGGAGTATGTTTGGGAAATGGCCTACAAGGAAGCGGATAAGTCTGTTTTTTACCTCGCCGAAAGCGGGCCGCTTTGCGGCCCATCGCCGGCAAGCCAGCTCCCACAGGGATAGCGCATGGCTTGAAGCCGGCGCGGTCAAAAGCTAACTAGCCGCATCCACTTCCAAGAACGCCGCCTCCAGCAACTGCCGGGTATACGGATGCTGCGGCGCATGGAAGATCGCCTGCGCATCCCCTTGTTCCACCACATGCCCATGCTTGATCACCATCAACTGGTGGCTCAACGCCTTGACCACCGCCAGGTCATGGCTGATGAACAGGTAGGTCAGGTTGTATTTCTGCTGCAGATTGCGCAGCAATTCCACTACCTGCCGCTGCACCGTGCGGTCCAGCGCCGACGTAGGTTCATCCAGCAGGATCAGCGCCGGCTTCAATACCAACGCTCGGGCAATGGCAATGCGCTGGCGCTGCCCACCGGAAAACTCGTGCGGATAGCGATGCCGCGTGCGCGGATCCAGCCCCACTTCCTCCAAGGCCGCAATAATCGCTGCTTCCTGTTCCTGCGCCGTACCGATGCGGTGAATGCGCAACCCTTCGCCGACAATGTCCTCCACGCACATGCGCGGGCTCAGGCTGCCGAACGGGTCCTGGAACACCACCTGCATTTCACGGCGCAACGGGCGCACGGCCTTCTGGTTCAGCCCTTCCAGATCCTGCCCATGAAAGCGAATGCCGCCCTGGCTGGAGATCAGCCGCAAGATCGCCAAACCCAAAGTCGACTTGCCCGACCCGGACTCGCCGACAATCCCCAGCGTCTGCCCTTGCGGCAAGCTGAAGTTGACCCCGTCAACCGCCTTCACATGGTCGACCGTGCGCCGTAGCAGGCCCTTCTTGATCGGGAACCACACCTTGAGGTCATCCACCTCCAGCAATGGCGCGCCCACCGGGTTGTGCGCCGGCTGCCCGCTGGGTTCGGCATTGATCAGCATCTGCGTGTAGTGGTGCTGCGGTGCGCTGAACAGCTTGGCGCATTCGGCCTGCTCGACAATCTGCCCGTGCTGCATCACGCACACACGGTGGGCGATGCGTCGCACCAGGTTCAGGTCATGGCTGATCAGCAGCAGGGCCATGCCCAGACGCGCCTGCAGTTCCTTGAGCAGTTCGAGAATCTTCAACTGCACGGTCACGTCCAGCGCCGTGGTCGGCTCATCCGCAATCAGCAGTTCGGGCTCGTTGGCCAGGGCCATGGCGATCATCACCCGCTGGCGCTGCCCGCCCGACAGCTCGTGGGGCAAGGCCTTCAGGCGCTTGCGTGGCTCGGGAATGCCGACCATCTCCAACAGCTCCAGGGTGCGCGCCGTGGCCTCCTTGCCGGTCAGGCCCTTGTGCAGCAGGAGGATTTCGTTGATCTGCTTCTCGATGCAGTGCAACGGGTTCAGCGAGGTCATCGGCTCCTGGAAGATCATTGCAATGCGGTTGCCGCGAATGCGCTGCATGGTCTTCTCGTTCTGCTGCAGCAGGTCCTTGCCCTCGTAGCGGATGCTGCCGCTGGGGTGGCGGGCCAGGGGGTAGGGCAGCAGGCGCAGGAGCGAGTGCGCGGTAACCGATTTGCCCGAGCCACTCTCGCCCACCAGTGCCAGCGTCTCACCCTTGCGGATGTCGAAGCTGATGCCGTTCACAACGCGGTGGGCCTGGTCCCCGGTGACGAACTCCACCGCCAGGTCGCGCACTTCGATCAGGTTCTGTTCACTCATGTCACTTCCTCGGGTCGAAGGCATCGCGGGCGGATTCGCCGATGAACACCAGCAGGCTCAGCATCAGCGCCAGCACGGCGAAGGCGCTGATGCCCAGCCATGGGGCCTGCAGGTTGGACTTGCCCTGGGCCACCAGTTCGCCCAGCGACGGTGCGCCCGGCGGCAGGCCGAAGCCGAGGAAGTCCAAGGCGGTGAGGGTGCCGATGGCGCCGGTGAGAATGAACGGCATGAAGGTCATGGTCGAGATCATGGCGTTGGGCAGGATGTGCCGGTACATGATCGCGCCATTGCGCATGCCCAGGGCGCGGGCTGCGCGCACGTATTCCAGGTTGCGCCCGCGCAGGAACTCGGCGCGCACCACGTCCACCAGGCTCATCCACGAGAACAGCAGCATGATGCCCAGCAACCACCAGAAGTTGGGTTGCACGAAACTGGCGAGGATGATCAGCAGGTACAGCACCGGCAGGCCCGACCAGACTTCCAGGAAACGTTGCCCGGCCAGGTCGACCCAGCCGCCATAGAAGCCCTGCAAGGCGCCGGCGATCACGCCGACGATGGAGCTGAGCAGGGTCAGCGTCAGGGCGAACAGCACGGAAATGCGGAAGCCGTAGATCACCCGTGCCAGCACGTCGCGGCCCTGGTCGTCGGTGCCCAGCCAGTTGTCCGCCGACGGTGGGGCCGGGGCGGGTACCCGCAGGTCATAGTTGATGCTCTGGTAGCTGAACGGGATCGGTGCCCACAGCACGAAGCTGTCTTTCTTCTCCAGCAGCTCGCGGATGTACGGGCTCTTGTAGTTGGCTTCCAGCGGGAATTCGCCGCCGAAGGTGGTTTCCGGGTAGCGCTTGAATGCCGGGAAGTACCATTCGCCGTCGTAGCGCACGGCAATTGGCTTGTCGTTGGCGATCAGTTCGGCGCCCAGGCTCAGGCCGAACAGGATCAGGAACAGCCACAGCGACCACCAGCCACGGCGGTTGGCCTTGAAGCGCTCGAAGCGCCGGCGGTTGAGAGGGGACAAGGCCATGTCAGTGCTCCCGGCTGGCGAAGTCGATGCGTGGATCGACCAGGGTGTAGGTCAGGTCGCCGATCAGTTTCACCACCAGCCCCAGCAGGGTGAAGATGAACAGGGTGCCGAAGACCACCGGGTAGTCACGGTTTATGGCCGCCTCGAAACTCATCAGGCCAAGGCCGTCGAGGCTGAAGATCACTTCGATCAGCAAGGAACCGGTGAAGAAGATGCCGATGAACGCCGAAGGGAAACCGGCAATCACCAGCAGCATGGCGTTGCGGAACACATGGCCGTACAGCACCCGTGGCCGGCTCAGGCCCTTGGCCTTGGCGGTGACCACGTATTGCTTGTTGATCTCGTCTAGGAAGCTGTTCTTGGTCAGCAAGGTCATGGTGGCGAAGTTGCCGATGACCAGCGCGGTGATCGGCAGCACCAGGTGCCAGAAGTAGTCCAGCACCTTACCGGTGGTGCTCAGTTCGTCGAAGTTGTTGGAGGTGAGGCCGCGCAGCGGGAACCAGTCGAAGTAGCTGCCGCCGGCGAACAGCACGATCAGCAGGATGGCGAACAGGAACGCCGGGATGGCGTAGCCGACGATGATCGCCGAACTGGTCCACACGTCGAAATGGCTGCCGTGGCGCACGGCCTTGGCGATGCCCAGCGGGATCGACACCAGGTACATGATCAGCGTGCTCCACAGCCCCAGCGAAATTGACACAGGCATCTTCTCGATGATCAGGTCGATAACCTTGGCATCGCGGAAGAAGCTGTCGCCGAAGTCCAGCCGGGCGTAGTTCTTGATCATGATCCACAGGCGCTCGGGCGGCGACTTGTCGAAGCCGTACATGCGTTCGATCTCGGCGATCAGTGCCGGGTCCAGGCCCTGGGCGCCACGGTAGTTGGAGCCGGCCACGGACACTTCGGCACCGCCACCGGCAATGCGGCTGGTGGCGCCTTCGAAACCTTCGAGCTTGGCGATCATCTGCTCGACCGGGCCGCCGGGGGCGGCCTGGACGATGATGAAGTTGATGATCAGGATGCCGAACAGGGTCGGGATGATCAGCAGCAGGCGACGCAGGATGTAGGCCAGCATGTTATTCGGCCTCGTCCGCAGCGGCTGCGTTGGCGGCCGGGGTTACGCCGGGCTTGATCCACCAGGTGTCGATGCCGATGTCGTACTTGGGCGAGACGTCCGGGTGGCCGATGTGGTTCCAGTAGGCCACGCGCCAGGTCTTGATGTGCCAGTTGGGGATTACGTAGTAGCCCCACAGCAGCACGCGGTCGAGGGCCCGGCAGTGGTCGATCAGGCTCTGCCGCGAATCGGCATTGATCAGCTGTTCCACCAGTTGGTCGATGGCCGGGTCTCGCAGGCCGATGAAGTTGCGGCTGCCGGGGTTGTCGGCGGCGGCACTGGACCAGAACTCGCGCTGCTCGTTACCCGGCGAGTTGGACTGCGGGTAGCCACCGACGATCATGTCGTAGTCGCGCGAGCGCAGGCGGGTGATGTACTGGGACACGTCGACCCGGCGGATGTTCAGGTCGATGCCAAGGTCGGCGAGGTTGCGCTTGAACGGCAGCAGGATGCGTTCGAACTCGGTCTGTGCCAGCAGGAACTCGATGCTCACCGGCTTGCCCTGGGCGTCGACCATCTTGTCATCGACGATTTTCCAGCCGGCTTCCTGCAGCAGCTTGTAGGCCTGGCGCTGCTGTTCGCGGATCATGCCGCTGCCGTCGCTGACCGGGTTGCGGAAGGCTTCGCTGAATACCTGCTCGGGGACCTTGCCACGTAGCGGTTCGAGGATTTTCAGTTCGCTGGGGCTGGGCAGGCCGCGGGCGGCCATTTCCGAGTTTTCGAAGTAGCTGCCGGTGCGGGTGTAGGCACCGTTGAACAGCTGCTTGTTGGTCCACTCGTAGTCCAGCAGCAGGCTCAGCGCCTGGCGCACGCGCACGTCCTGGAACACCGGGCGGCGGATGTTGAAGATGAAGCCCTGCATGCCCGTGGGGTTGCCGTTGGGCAACTCTTCCTTGATCAGGCGGCCATCGCGCACGGCGGGTACGTTGTAGGCGGTGGCCCAGTTCTTCGCGCTGACTTCCAGCGCATAGTCGAACGCCCCGGCCTTGAGTGCTTCCAGGGCGACGGTGGTGTCGCGGTAGGAGTCGAAGGTCATGACGTCGAAGTTGTAGAAGCCGCGGTTGATCGGCAGGTCCTTGGCCCAGTAGTCCTTGACTCGCTCGTAGCGCACCGAGCGCCCGGCCTTGACCTCGGCAACCTTGTAAGGGCCGCTGCCCAGCGGGATTTCCAGGTTGCCGCGGTTGAACTCGCGGCTTTCGTACCAGTGCTTGGGCAGTACCGGCAGCTGGCCGAGAATCAGCGGCAGCTCGCGGTTGTTCTTGTGCTTGAAGGTGAACAGCACCGTCAGCGGGTCTTCGGCGACCACTTCAGCGACGTCGGCATAGTACTGGCGGTACAGCGGCGCGCCGTCCTTGATCAGGGCATTGAAGGTGAACACCACGTCGTCGGCGCGCATCGGGTGGCCGTCGTGGAAGCGTGCCTCGGGGCGCAGGTAGAAGCGCACCCAGCTGTTGTCCGGGGCTTTTTCGATCTTGCCGGCCACCAGGCCGTACTCGGTGAACGGCTCGTCCTGGCTCTGGCGCATCAGGGTGTCGTAGATGCTGCCGATGTTCTCGGCCGGCACACCCTTGTTGATGAACGGGTTGAGGCTGTCGAAGCCGCCGAAGCTGGACTGGCGGAAGGTGCCACCCTTGGGTGCGTCAGGGTTGACGTAGGCAAAGTGCTTGAAGTCGGCGGGGTATTTTGGGGGCTCGTCGTACAGGGTGAGCGCGTGTTGCGGTGCGGCCAGGGCGGGAAGGCTCAGGCAGGCAAGCAACAGGCTGCCGGCCAACCGGCGCAGTCGGTGCGTTGGCGTCATTGGGCTTTCTCCGAAGTCTTGATCCACCAGCTGTTCAGCCCAAGGGTGTAGGGCGGCGTGGTGACGAAGGCGAACCGGTTGCGGTAGGCCAGGCGATGATTGTCGAGGTACCAGTTGGGGATCATGTAGTACTGCCATGAGAGCACGCGGTCCAGGGCGCGGGCGGCGGCGACCTGATCATCGCGGGTGCGGGCGGCCAGCAGGGTGTCGAGCAGATGGTCGACCACCGGGTCCTTGACCCCAGCATAGTTCTTGCTGCCCTTGGTGGTTGCCTGGCTGGAGTGGAAGTACAGCCACTGTTCGAGGCCCGGGCTCAGGGTCTGGTTCAGGGTCATCAGAATCATGTCGAAATCGAACTGGTCCAGGCGTTGTTTGTACTGGGCGCGGTCCACGGTACGCAAGCGCGCATCGATGCCGATGCTGGCCAGGTTTTCGACATAAGGTTGCAGGATGCGTTCAAGGTTGGGGTTTACCAGCAGCAGTTCCATGCGCAGCTGCTGGCCCTTGCTGTCGACCAGACGTTGGCCGTTCAGCTTCCAGCCGGCCTCGGCGAGCAGGCCGAGGGCCTGGCGCAGGGTCTGGCGGTTGATGCCACGGCCATCGGTATGGCTGACCTTGTAGGGTTCGCTGAACAGGCTGGCCGGCAACTGGTCACGAAACGGTGCCAGCAACAGCCATTCCTTGCCGGTGGGCAGGCCGGTGGCGGCGAATTCGCTGTTGGGGTAGTAGCTGGTCGAGCGGCGGTAGGCACCGCTGAACAGCGCGCGGTTGGTCCACTCGAAGTCGAGCATCAGCCCCAGTGCCTGGCGTACCCGTGGGTCGCTGAAGGTGGCCCGGCGGCTGTTCATGAACAGGCCTTGGGTTTGCGTGGGGATGCGGTGCGGGATCTGCGCCTTGATCACCTCGCCCCGGCGCACGGCCGGGAAGTTGTAGCCGTTGGCCCAGTTCTTCGCCTGGTGCTCGATATAGATGTCGAACTCGCCAGCCTTGAACGCTTCGAAGGCGACCGTGGCGTCGCGGTAGAACTCGTATTCCACGCGGTTGAAGTTGTATTTGCCACGGTTCACCGCCAGGTCCTTGCCCCAGTAGTTCTTCACCCGTTCGAACACCAGCCGGCGCCCAGGCTGGACCTGGGTGATGCGGTAAGGGCCGCTGCCCAGTGGAGGCTCGAAGGTGGTGGCCTTGAAGTCACGCTTTTGCCAGTAGTGCTTGGGCAGCACCGGCATTTCGCCCAGGCGCAGGATCAGCAGCGGGTTGCCGGCGCGCTTGAATACGAAGCGGATGCGCAGCGGGCCAAGGATGTCCACCCGCTGCACTTCCTGCAGGTTGGTGCGGTAGATCGGGTGGCCATCCTTGAGCAGCGTGCGGTAGGAGAAGGCCACGTCTGCCGAGGTGATCGGCTTGCCGTCATGCCAGCGGGCCTCCGGGCGCAGGTTGAACACCACCCAGCTGCGGTCCTCGCTGTACTCCACCGAGCGGGCGATCAGGCCGTAGCTGGAGGTCGGTTCGTCGCCGGACGGGTCGTACTGGCCGGTGCCGACCATCAGCGGCTCGTTCAGCTCGCTGATGCCGTACTGCTGGAAATTGGGCGTGGTAATCGGGCTCGACCCCTTGAAGGTGTAGGGGTTGAGGGTGTCGAAGGTTCCGAAAGCCATCGCCCGCAAGGTGCCGCCCTTGGGCGCTTGCGGGTTGACCCAGTCGAAATGGGTGAATGTGGCTGGGTACTTGAGCGTGCCGAACTGCGCGTATCCGTGGCTTTCGCTCACCATCGCGGCTGCGGGAAAGCTCAAGGCCAGGCTGAGAGACAGCAGGAGGGGACGTATCAAGTCGGCATCCGATCCAGAGGCGTTGGGCTTTGATCGGGGTACAGTAACAGCTTGGTGGGGTTGGAAAAAGAGAGGTTTTGAAGGTGGGGCAAGTGGTTCAGCCAGTTGCCGGTCGCTGCGGGTGACGCGGTACCTGTGGGAGCGGCCTTGCGTCGCGAAAGGGCTGCATGGCAGCCCCGGCAGTTTACGCGGCGAAGCTGAAATCCTGGGGCCGCTTCGCGCCCCTTTCGCGACACAAGGCCGCTCCCACAGGGCCGCGCAAAGACCCCGGGCTTCGTATCAATGCGAGAGGTAGACGGTCAGGGTCTGGCCTGGCTTCAGGGCATGGCCGCTGCGCGGGTTCCAGCGCTTGAGGTGTTTCATTTCCACGTTGAAGCGCTTGGCCACCAGGTACAGCGAATCGCCTTTGCGTACCTTGTACTGCGTGGAGCGCTGCCCGGAGGCGGCTACCCGATTGCCAGCAGCGCTCGGCGCGCTGCCGCCGCGCAGGGCCAGGACCTGGCCAGCGCGCACGTTGTTGCCGGAGAGACGGTTCCAGCGCTTGATGTCCTTGACCGAAACGCGGTTGGCCTTGGCGATGGCGCCCAGGTTGTCGCCGCGCTTGACCCGGTAGCTGCGCGCCGCCACAGGGGCCTTGGCTTCGGCCACGGCGCGGGCGAATACGGCCTTGTTCGGCTGCAGGCTGACCAGCTGCTCGGGTTTGAGGTTGGACAGGCTGTCGCTCAGCAGCTGCGCCTTGGCAGTGGGTACCAGCAGCTGCTGCGGGCCGTCCACGGTCATGCGCTTCTTGAATGCCGGGTTGAGCTGGATCAGCTCGTCCTCGTCGATGTTGGCGAAGGCCGCTACCCGCGACAGGTCCAGGCGGTCGTTGATGGCCACCGCCTCGAAGTAGGGTTCGTTGGCGATCGGGTTCAGGTTCACGCCATAGGCTTGCGGCGTGAGTACCACCTGCGACAGGGCCAGCAGCTTGGGCACGTAGTCGCGGGTTTCCTGCGGCAGCGGCAGGTTCCAGTAGTCGGTGGGCAGGCCGAGCCGCTCGTTGCGCTCTATGGCTCGGCTGACCGTGCCTTCGCCGGCGTTGTAGGCAGCCAGGGCCAGCAACCAGTCGCCGTTGAACATGTCGTGCAGGCGGCTGAGGTAGTCCAGTGCGGCGTTGGTCGAGGCGGTCACGTCGCGACGGCCATCGTAGAAGTTGGTCTGGCGCAGGTTGAAGTGACGACCGGTGGACGGAATGAACTGCCACATGCCCGCGGCATGGGCGCGCGAGTAGGCCATCGGGTTGTAGGCGCTTTCGATGGCTGGCAGCAGGGCCAGCTCCAGCGGCATGTCGCGTTCTTCGAGGCGCTCGACGATGTAGTGCAGGTAGAGGCTGCCACGCTCGCCGGCGCTTTCGATGAAGCTTGGATTGCTGGCGAACCACAGGCGCTGCTGTTCGATGCGCGGGTTGACGTCGATGTTGTCCTGCAGGGCGAAGCCCTGGCGCATGCGTTCCCACACGTCCTGCGGTGCCTGTTCGGCCGGCTTTACCAGCAGCGGTGAAGGCTTGTGCTTGATCCGCGCCTGGTAGTTGTGCGCGCGAACGCTATCGGATTCGTCGAGCTGACGGGTGCTCTGGCAGCCCACCAAAGTGGCGGCCAGGGCCAGCGCACTGATTTGGGCCAGGCGCGTCAGGGCGACGGAATGAGAGGTTCTGCGGCTACGTGAAGACATCGGCTGACACAGGTTTCCGGGCGAAAAATTTCGGCGATTCTAGAAACCGCTCCGGGCCTGGTCAACCTTTGACCATCGCTTGCGATATATCTTGAGGTTATCAGAAGGTGTCCTTCCAAGACCTCAAGGCAGCAAAAACAGCGACATGCGAGGGGTTTGAATGTCCCTTCCATTCGTCTGCTTTTTGTTTAACTAATGTTTCAGAGGTGCGCAGGAAGGGGTTGGTCAGACGCTCCAGACCGATCGTTGATGGCAATGTGATGCGATTGTCGGCACGCAAACGGGTAACGTCCTCGAACCGCTGCTGAACGTGCGGGTTCTCGGGCTCCACCGCCTTGGCGAAACGCAGGTTGCTAAGGGTGTATTCGTGGGCGCAGTACACCTCGGTCTGCTCTGGCAGGGCTGCCAGGCGGGCGAGGGCTGGCTGCATCTGTTCGGGGGTGCCTTCGAACATGCGCCCGCAACCGGCGGCGAACAGCGTGTCGCCACTGAACAGCACCGGCGTTGCCGGCTGGTCGCTGAACAAGGCGATGTGCCCCAGGGTATGGCCGGGCACGGCCAGCACCTGGAAGGTCACGCCCAGCACGGTCACCTGGTCACCTTCGTCCAGCGCCAGGTCACGGCAGGGGATGCGCTCGTGGGCCGGGCCGCAGACCCGGGCCCCGGTCAGCTGCTTGAGCCTTTCCACGCCGCCGACATGGTCGTTGTGGTGGTGGGTGACCAGGATGTCACTCAGTACCCAGCCGGGGTTGGCCGACAGCCAGCGTTCCACTGGGCCGGCGTCACCCGGATCGACCACCGCGCAGCGGCGTTTGGCAGTATCCTGTAACAACCAGATGTAGTTGTCGGAGAAAGCGGGGAGAGCATCGATCTGTATCATGGTGCGGATCCGATTCGCCTAGCGTGGCACATGAAGGCATCTTATCCGCGATGGCGCGGTGCGAGAACCTTCGAGGGAGAGCGCAATGACCGACCAAGCCTTTGCCCAGGCCGACCCGGACTGGGTCAAGCTGATCAGCCTGGCCCGTGAGTGGTTCAACGGCCCACTCGGCCAACTGATGCTCAGGGAGGAGGAAAAACTGCTGGAAGAAGAGCTCGGGCGCTTCTTCGGGGGTTACCTTGTGCACTACGGGCCCTGCGCCGAGCCACCGCCCAGCGCGCCCCAGGTGCAGCGCAACGTGCGCCTCGGTGCGCCGCTGCCGGGGGTGGAGATTGTCTGCGAGGAGCAGGCCTGGCCGCTGAGCGAGCACGCCGCCGACGTGGTGGTGCTGCAGCATGGCCTGGATTTCTGCCTTTCGCCCCACGGCCTGCTGCGCGAGGCGGCCAGCGCCGTGCGCCCTGGCGGGCACCTGCTGATCGTCGGGATCAACCCCTGGAGCAGCTGGGGCATGCGCCATTTCTTCAGCCATGGGGCCTTGCGCAAGGCCCGTTGCATCTCGCCGTCACGGGTGGGCGACTGGCTCAACCTGCTGGGCTTCGCGCTGGAGAAACGCCGCTTCGGGTGCTATCGTCCGCCGCTTGCCTCACCGGCCTGGCAGCAGCGCCTGGCGGGCTGGGAACGGGTGGCTGGCGGCTGGCAGAGTTCCGGTGGCGGTGTGTACCTGCTGGTAGCACGCAAGATGGTGGTGGGCCTGCGGCCGTTGCGCCAGGAGCGTCGCGAGCCGATGGGCAAGCTGCTGCCGCTGCCCCTGGCCAAGGTCAACCGCACGGCGGCCAACCCGGATACTGAAAAGCACTGAACATGAGTGGTACATGAGCGAAAGCGTCGAGATGTTTACCGATGGTGCCTGCAAGGGCAACCCTGGCCCTGGCGGCTGGGGCGTCCTTATGATCTACAAGGGCGTCGAGAAGGAACTGTGGGGCGGCGAACGCGAAACCACCAACAACCGCATGGAACTGATGGCCGCGATCCAGGGCTTGATGGCGCTGAAGCGCGAATGCGAAGTGGTGCTGACCACCGACTCGCAGTACGTGATGAAGGGCATCAACGAATGGATGACCAACTGGAAGAAGCGCGGCTGGAAAACCGCGGCCAAGGAGCCGGTGAAGAACGCCGACCTGTGGCAGCAGCTGGATGAGCAGGTCAACCGCCACAAGGTGACCTGGAAGTGGGTGCGCGGGCATATCGGCCACCCCGGCAACGAACGCGCCGACCAGCTGGCCAACCGTGGGGTCGATGAAGTGCGCGCCAAGCGTTGAGCTGGGGTACAATTCCGGCCTTTGTAACTGATGCAAGTTGGAGCGCCCCGCGTGGAGCAGCAGCAAGATAAACGGTTCGTCATTCTCGATACCGAAACCACGGGTATGCCGGTCAGCGAAGGCCACCGGATCATCGAGATCGGCTGTGTCGAGGTCATCGGCCGGCGCCTGACCGGGCGGCACTTCCACGTCTACCTGCAGCCAGACCGCGAGAGTGACGAGGGCGCCATCAACGTCCACGGCATCACCGATGCCTTCCTGGTCGGCAAGCCACGCTTTGGCGATGTCGCAGAGGAGTTCTTCGAGTTCATCCAGGGCGCTACGCTGGTCATCCACAACGCGGCGTTCGACGTTGGCTTCATCAACAACGAATTTGCCTTGCTGGGCCAGCAGGACCGCGCGGACATTTCGCAGCACTGCACCATCCTCGACACCCTGCTGCTGGCGCGCGCGCGCCACCCGGGGCAGCGCAACAGCCTGGATGCGCTGTGCAAACGCTACGATATCGACAACTCGGGCCGTGAGCTGCATGGCGCATTGCTCGACTCGGAATTGCTGGCTGACGTCTACCTGGCAATGACCGGTGGCCAGACCAGCCTGTCGCTGGCCGCGCATGGGGCAGAAGCCGGGGATGAAGGGACGGGTGCTGGTGGCAGCGAGATTCGCCGTATTACCGGGCGTGTGCCCGGGCGGGTGATCATGGCCAGTGCCGAGGAGCTGGAGGCGCATGCCGAGCGCCTGGCGGCCATTGCCAAGTCGGCGGGTGGGCCATCCATGTGGCAGGCTCTGACCGAGACACCTGTTGGTTGATCTTTCGCCTGCTCCGGCCCTTTCGCGGGTGAACCCGCTCCTACAGATCCTGCGCATGTCTTGAAGGCGATGCCGGCCCTGACCACACAGGTTCTACTACCCTGAAATGGACGCCATGTCCTTCGGAGGTAGCCACCTGATGTACAAGGACCTCAAGTTCCCCATCCTCATCGTGCACCGCGCCATCAAGGTTGACAGCGTCGCTGGCGAGCGTGTGCGGGGCATCGCCGAGGAACTGCGCCAGGACGGCTTTGCCATCCTCGCCGCCGCCGACCATGCCGAGGCCTGCCTTGTCGCTGCCACCCACCATGGCCTGGCCTGCATGCTGATTGCCGCCGAGGGCGTCGGCGAGAATACCCACCTGCTGCAGAACATGGCCGAGCTGATCCGCCTGGCCCGCCTGCGCGCCCCCAACCTGCCGATTTTCGCCTTGGGCGAACAGGTGACCCTGGAAAACGCCCCCGCCGAAGCCATGAGCGAGCTCAACCAGTTGCGGGGCATCCTCTACCTGTTCGAAGACACCGTGCCGTTTCTTGCGCGCCAGGTGGCGCGTGCCGCACATATCTACCTGGACGGCCTGCTGCCGCCGTTCTTCAAGGCCCTGGTGCAGCACACCGCGCAGTCCAATTATTCCTGGCACACCCCGGGGCACGGCGGCGGCGTGGCCTATCGCAAAAGCCCAGTGGGCCAGGCCTTTCACCAGTTCTTCGGGGAAAACACCCTACGCTCGGACCTGTCCGTTTCCGTGCCCGAGCTGGGCTCGCTGCTCGATCACACCGGCCCCTTGGCCGAAGCCGAAGCCAGGGCTGCGCGCAACTTTGGCGCCGACCACACCTTTTTCGTCATCAACGGCACCTCCACGGCCAACAAGATCGTCTGGCACGCCATGGTCGGCCGCGACGACCTGGTGCTGGTGGACCGCAACTGCCACAAGTCGGTGGTGCATGCGATCATCATGACCGGTGCCATTCCCCTCTATTTGTGCCCCGAGCGCAACGAACTCGGGATCATCGGCCCGATCCCGCTCAGCGAGTTCAGCCCCGAGGCGATCCAGGCGAAGATCCAGGCCAACCCTCTTGCCCGCGATCGCGGGCAGCGCATCAAGCTGGCGGTGGTGACCAACTCCACCTACGACGGCCTGTGCTACCACGCCGGGCTGATCAAGCAGACCCTGGGCGCCAGTGTCGAGGTGCTGCACTTCGACGAAGCCTGGTTCGCCTATGCGGCATTCCACGAGTTCTTTACCGGGCGCTATGCCATGGGCACGGCCTGCGCGGCAGACAGCCCGCTGGTGATCAGCACCCATTCCACCCACAAGCTGCTGGCCGCGTTCAGCCAGGCCTCGATGATTCATGTGCAGGACGGGGCCAGGCGCCAGCTGGACCGTGACCGCTTCAACGAAGCGTTCATGATGCACATCTCGACCTCGCCGCAGTACAGCATCCTCGCTTCGCTGGACGTGGCCTCGACCATGATGGAAGGCCCGGCCGGGCGTTCGCTGCTGCAAGAAATGTTCGACGAGGCGCTGAGCTTTCGCCGTGCCCTGGCCAACCTGCGCGAGCACATCGCCGCCGACGACTGGTGGTTCAGCATCTGGCAGCCGCCGAGCGCCGAAGGCATCCACCGCCTGGCGGCGCAGGACTGGCTGCTGCAGCCGGGGGCGGAGTGGCACGGCTTTGGCGAAGTGGCGGACGACTATGTGCTGCTCGACCCGCTGAAGGTGACCCTGGTGATGCCGGGCCTGAGCGCGGGCGGTGCACTGGGCGAGCATGGCATCCCGGCGGCAGTGGTCAGCAAGTTTCTCTGGGAGCGGGGGCTGGTGGTGGAGAAAACCGGCCTGTACAGCTTTCTGGTGCTGTTCTCCATGGGCATCACCAAGGGCAAGTGGAGCACCTTGCTCACCGAGTTGCTGGAGTTCAAGCGCCACTATGATGGCAATACCGCCCTGAGCAACTGCCTGCCGAGCGTGGTGGCTGCCGATGCCTCACGCTATCAGGGCATGGGCCTGCGCGACCTGTGCGACCAGTTGCATGGCTGCTACCGCGCCAATGCCACGGCCAAGCAACTGAAACGGTTGTTCACGCGCTTGCCGGAGGTAGCCGTGAGCCCGGCCCGGGCCTATGACCAGATGGTGCGCGGTGAGGTGGAGGCGGTGCCGATCGAGGCGCTGCTGGGGCGGGTGGCAGCGGTGATGCTGGTGCCGTACCCGCCTGGTATTCCATTGATCATGCCGGGGGAGCGGTTTACCGAGGCGACCCGCTCGATAGTCGATTACCTGGCCTTCGCCCGGGCGTTCAACCAGGGCTTCCCAGGTTTCGTCGCCGACGTGCACGGCCTGCAGAATGAAAGCGGCCGCTACACGGTGGACTGCATCAAGGAATGCGAATGATCTCGACGCCGCTGCGCGCCAGTTCGAAGCGGTTTTCACCCAGATGGTTGACCTTGTCGCCGATTGCCAGGCGATAGGTGGTGATGGGCGCGCCCAGCGTGCTGCCGTCGGTTTGCAGGGTCGACTCCTGGAACTCGTGCACGGGGTAGATGCGGCCTTCGGCGTCACGGGCGTGGAATTGGCCGACCATTACTGCTGCCATTTGGGTGGAAACCTCTGAATTGCGTGGGAAATGTCTGCAGGCATAGACCGTGTAACAGCGTCGGAAGTTTTCGCCCCGTGGAAAAAAAACCAAGGCGCCGAGGAACGGTCATCTATAACTACAACGTCCCTTTACTCAGCAAAGGTTGGAATTGCCATGAGCCAGGTGTATTCGGTAGCGGTTGTCGTCGGTAGCTTGCGCAAGGACTCCTACAACCGCAAGATCGCCCGCGCACTCTCGGAGCTGGCGCCGTCCAGCCTTGCCCTGAAGATCGTCGAGATTGGCGATTTGCCGCTGTACAACGAGGATGTCGAGGCCGAAGCAGCGCCGGAAGCGTGGAAGCGTTTTCGCGACGAGATCCGCCGCAGTGATGCGGTGCTGTTCGTCACCCCGGAGTACAACCGCTCGGTACCTGGCGGCCTGAAGAATGCCATCGACGTGGGCTCGCGGCCCTATGGGCAAAGCGCCTGGAGTGGCAAGCCGGCGGCGGTGGTCAGTGTGTCGCCTGGGGCCATTGGTGGCTTTGGCGCCAACCATGCCGTGCGCCAGTCGCTGGTGTTTCTGGACATGCCATGCATGCAGATGCCCGAGGCCTACATCGGTGGTGCGGCTAGCCTGTTCGAGGATTCGGGCAAGCTCAATGACAAGACCCGGCCGTTCTTGCAGGCGTTTATCGACAAGTTTGCTTCCTGGGTGAAGTTGAACAGGGCGGTTTGACCTGCCTTGAGCAATTATCGCTGAGCGCACGAACCCTGTAGGAGCGCCTTGTGTCGCGAAAGGGCTGCGCAGCAGCCCCAGGATTTCAGCTTCGCAACATAAATTGCCGGGGCTGCTGCGCAGCCCTTTCGCGACACAAGGCCGCTCCTACAAAAAGCTGTGCACAGCGGCCTAGCGGAAGCTGTAGGAAACCCCGGCATACACGCCAAAGCCTTCGCCCGGTGTCGAACGGGCTCTATCCAGGCCTGCATCGTCGTAGGTGGGGGTCACCGTCGCCGCATAGCGCTTGTTGGTCAGGTTGCGCAGGTCCAGCCAGGTCTGCCAGTCCTGCTTCGGTGAATCCCAGCCCAGGCGTGCGCCGAGCAAGGCATATTCATCGGCGTGGTAGCTGTTGGCGTAGTCAACCTGCACCTTCGACGCCATCTGCGTATTCACCCCGGCATAGAAGCCGCTCGGCCAGTCATAGCGCAGCTCGGCCTGGTAGTAGTGCATCGGGATGCCAGGCAGGCGGTTGTCACCGAACTTGTCGTCATCGCGGTAGTGGAAATCACTGAAGGTATAGGCCTGTCGCAGGCTCAGCTTGCCAGTACCAGCGCGCTCCCAAAGGGTGCTGTCGAGGCCGGCTTCCACGCCCTGGTGCACGGTGGGGCTGGCGTTGAATTCCGAAGTGAAGTTGGGCACCACTTCCACGGCCAGCAGTTCATGGCGCACCTGCGAGTAGTACCAGGCCAGGTCCCAGCGGCCAACCGCCGAGTCGCCACGCGCGCCCAGCTCCAGGGTTGTGGCGGTCTGGTTCTGCATCTCGATCGGCTGGATTTGCTTGCCGCCTACGCTGGGCGAGCTCCAGATCAGCGACCACGGGTGTGGCGGCTCTACCGAGCGGCTCAGGTTGCCGTACACCTGCAGGTCCGGGCTGATGTCATAGCGCAGCCCCAGGCGTGGCGCGTAGTCCCAGTCATGCATGCTCACCTTGCCGCCCTCGGCGGGGTAAGTGACATCACTTTCACGGCGGGTATAGATCATCGCCAGGCCAGTGGTCAGCCACAGGTTCGGTACCAGCTCCAGGTCATTGCCCACATGCAGCACGGTGTCCGAACCCTGGTAGCTGAAGTCACGGGTGCGCTCACCGAACACGTCGCCATTGCGGGTGAACTGTGAAGCACCGCTGTTGGGCAGGTGCTTGGTGGTGCGCCAGCCGACGGTGGTCTTGCTCTCGTGGCCGAACAGGGTGTCGCGGCGGAAGTAGTTCAAGGTGCCGCTCACATCGGTATAGGCCACCTTCAGGCGCATCGGGCCTTCGCGCAGGTCCATCGGGTAGTCGTGGTAGACCAGGCCGGCCTCCAGGCGCGCATCGTCATCGAGGTAGAAGGTGGTCTTGTTGCCCACCCAGGTGCTGCCCGGCTGCGGGCGGCTGTCGTCGCGGGCCAGGTAGGCCGGGTTGGCCGCGCGTGGGTGATGCTTGATCTGCTCCTTGGTCAGGCGCCCGGCCAACTCGTTCTCGGTTTCCCGGTAGCGCAGGTAGAAGCGGGTTTCCAGGTTCGGGTTGAAGCGGTAGCCGACATTGGCCGCCACACCCTTGGCACTGCCGCTGCTGTGCGCCTGGTAGCCGTCATATTCCGAATCGGTCAGGGCCACGTAGTAGTCGAGGTTGCCCAGTACCTGCCCCGAGCTGATGTGCCGATGCTGGTAGCCGCGGCTGCCGACTTCGTAGCGCACCTGCAGCGGCGCGGCGTCGTAGCCGGTGTGGGTGACGTAGTTGATTGCACCGCCCAGGGCGAGGGAGCCCTGGTCGAAGCCGTTGGCGCCGCGCAGCACTTCGGCACGGCTCAGCCACAGCGGCTCGAACAGCTCGTAGGGCGTACCGCCCGGGCCGGTCAGGGGCAGGCCGTCGAACATCGTGTAGACCCCGGAGCCGTGGGCCCCCGGTGCGCGGTTGATGCCCGAACCGCGGATCGACAGTTTGATGCCATCGTTGCCCGCCGATTGCGCGAACACCCCGGGCTGGTAGGCCAGTACATCCTGGTTGCTGGCAACCCGGCCTTGCCCTACACGCTGCATGTCCACCAGGTTGCTTGCCCCCGGCACTTCGTGCAGGCGTTCGCTGGCTGCGGTCAGGTCGTTCTGCTCCTCATCGGTGATCAGCACCTGGCCCAACTCGACCGAAGGTGCCGCCAGGGCGGGCTGGGAGGCAGCGAAAGCAGCCAGCAGGCCGAGGCAGGATGGTGGGGGCAAAACGCAACGCATTGTACGACTCCAGGCGAAAGGCGAATGGACAACGGCGTTGAGACGAGCGAAATGCCGCTTGGAGCACGAGGAAAGTCGACAAATATCGCGCAACCTTCGTCAGACGGTTTTGTACGAAAGTTCTTTACAAGCCGCAGCGATGGAGCTGGGCGACCCGCGCTTCGTAAGGTGATTGCAGACCGGCAGCGATGCCTCGCTCAATCACCCGTGGAGTTCAAACATGACTGACAACGCACGACACTCGCAGCAACCCCTGGCGGACGCCCCGGTTCGCCTGACGCCACGTGAACGGCAAGTGCTGTTGTGGTGTGCCTACGGAAAGAGCTCGTGGGAGATTGGCCAGATCCTGGAATGCAAGGAGTCGACGGTGAACTTCCATGTGTCGAACATCCTGCGCAAATTCGATGTGCCCACGCGGGTGGCTGCAGTGATCAAGGCCATTCGTTACGGCATGCTGGCCGAGCAGTGAGGGGGTGAAGCATGGGCAACGATCCTCGGTTACGGCGTTATGCCGATTGCCATGACCCCTTCTGGCCACGGGTAGACCTGGACAGGCTGCGTGAGCGCCTGAACCTGAAGCGGCCTGTCAGTGAGGCTGTGCTGGAAGTGGCCGCACGCTGCGCTGCCATCGATGCGGCACGCGAATTTGCGCGCTGGCGCGCGGTGTTGCGAGAGCGGGGCTACAAGCGCCTCGAGGATGTGGCCGGGCATGACCACGGGCGTGCATTGCAGGTGTGCTACATCCGCTTTGTCGAAGCCGCGGTCATGCGTAACCTGGGCTCGACCGCCTACCTGCCCGCCGCACACCGAGGGGCTGCCCATGAGTGAAAAATCTGTTGTCGACAGCCTGGCCCCGGCGCTGGTGGAGTTGCTGGGCGTGGATGGCAATGTCCTGTTCGCCGCGCTGCTGGGGGCTTTGTTGGTGAGCGCGGCGCGTGACCGGTTGATCACCAACAAGGCCAGGCGCCTGACGCTGGGCAAGAAACTCTTGCTGGTGTTCGTGACCGTGGGGGTTGGCCACCTGTTCGAGCCGCTGGTTTCGTCACTGGTGCCCTTGCTGAGCCGTGGCATGGCGGGGTTCGTGGCTGCCGTGGTGGTGATCCCCATCAGCCTCAAGGTGATGGTCTGGCTGGATACGCTGGACCCGCGTGAACTCATCCAGCGCTGGCGCCGCCGGGGCTAGCCGCTGGCGGCATTGGGCGAGCGACTGGTCAGCGCGCTCAATTGCCGCTCCAGCTGCTGGATGCGTTGCTTGTCCTGAACCAGCAGGAGAACGGCTTGGCGATCGGCAAGCGACAGGGTGCGCAGGCGCGCGAGCATGTCCTGTTCCCAGCCTTCGTCGTCCAGGCCTGCGCGATGTCGTTCGGGTTCACCCAGCAGAAGCCAGTCCAGTGAGCATGCATACTGCCTGGCGATGTCTATGCAAAGTGAATAAGGAATGCTGTCGCGCACCTTCCAGCTGCTCAATGTCTGCGGGCTGATCGAGAGCGCTCTGGACAGCTCAGCGTCAGATTCCGTAGCGGTCAGAAGCTTCAGCCTCGTCAGCACCGAAGCAAGTACGTGGGTACTCATAACTAATATCCATGACTGGTTTAATGATATTCCATGGGCTTAAACTACTCGTTATGAATACAGCCCTGCGTTTTAAGGAGCATTCCTGCAATGAGAAGCATCAAACTGAAGAATACACCTATATATGCAGCCAATACTGACAAAACCGGACGACTATTCTCACAGAAGGTAAGCCCGAACAATGCTTGCAGGTACTTGCCGTGAGTACATACAAGCTGGTTTGCCCGCATTGCCACAGCCGGATGCGTATACGCACCAGTGAAGGGCGTCATATTTTCCTGCGGATCGCCTATTTGCAATGCACCAACGAGGCCTGTGGCTGGTCGGTGCGTGCCGAGTTCGAGATGACCCATGAGCTCTCGCCCAGTGGCATGCCCAACCCGGAAGTGTACCTGCCTTCGGCCAACGGTGATTTACGCAAGGCAGCGCTGCCGGGGGCCGTCCAGGACAATCCTGGTGAATAAGCCTTCATGCTCACGGATAAAAGCGTGCAGATAAAAAAACACCCCGCATAAGCGGGGTGTCTTGTTTTGCCGGGGCGATCAGCCGATCAGTTGCAGGCCGGCTTGCTGGACCATTTCCAGCAGCGGTTGCGGGTACACACCCAGCACGAAGGCGAGAATGGCGATGGCCAGCAGCATGACGCCGCCGGTGCGCTGTTCCCATTTCAGCGGGGCGTCGTGGCGACGCAGGTTCGGCTCGACCAGGTACAGGGTGACCATGACGCGCAGGTAGTAGTAGACGCCGATGGCACTACCGATCACCAGGGCACCGACCAGCCACCACAGGTGCGACTCGACGCCAGTGGCAATGATGTAGAACTTGCCGATGAAGCCGGCGGTCAGCGGGATACCCGCCAGCGACAGCATCATCACGGTCAGTACCGCAGTCAGGTACGGACGGCGCCAGAACAGGCCGCGGTACTCGTACAGTGCATCGGCGTCACGGCCGCCGTAAGGCGAGGACATCAGGGTGATGACACCGAAGGCGCCCAGGCTGGTGATCACGTAGGTGACCAGGTACACGCCCATGGCTTCCAGGGCCAGGCCCTTGCTGGCGACCAGGGCGATGACCAGGTAACCGAAGTGGGCGATGGACGAGTAACCGAGCAGGCGCTTGAGGTTGCTCTGGGTCAGTGCCAGCAGGTTGCCGATCAGGATCGAGGCCACGGCAATCACCGCCAGTACGGTGCTCAGCGCGCCGCTGCTGGCAGCAGGGGAGAGCATGAACAGACGCACGACAACGGCGAACACCGCAACCTTGCTGGCGGTTGCCAGGAAGGCGGCGACCGGTGCCGGGGCGCCTTCGTACACGTCCGGGGTCCACAGGTGGAACGGTACCAGCGACAGTTTGAAGGCCAGGCCGACCAGCATCATGCCCAGGCCCAGCTGGGCCACCAGGCTTGGCATGCTGGTGGCGGCCAGGGCCTTGCCGATCTGGTCGAAGCTCAGGCTGCCGGCGTCGGCGTACAGCAAGGCCATGCCGAACAGCAGGAAGGCCGAGCCTGCGGCCGACAGCACCATGTACTTGATGCCGGCTTCCAGCGAGCGCTTGTTGAAGAAGGCATACGCCACCAGGCCATAGACCGGTACCGACAGCAGCTCCAGGCCGATGAACAGGCCGGCCAGGTGGTTGGCGCTGACCAGCACCAAGCCACCGAGGGCCGACATCAGCAGCAGCAGGTACAGTTCTTCACGGTTGCCCGGGAAACCCTTGGAGCCTTCGCCGAGGTAGGCGTGGGCAAGGGTGACGCAGGCCAGCGTCGCCACCAGTATGATCGCCATGTACAGGCAGGCGAACTTGTCGATGGTGATCAGCGGGGTGACCGCCAGCGGCGCAACCTTCAGCGCCGGCAGGATCGACAGCAGGGCCAGGTTGAGGCCCACGGTGGACAGCAGGAAGGTCTGCGAGTGGTTGCGCTTCCAGGCGATCGCCAGCATCACCACCACCGTGGTGATGGTGGTGATCAGCATCGGCGCCAATGCGATGAAGTGTTGAGTGGTGAATTCCATAGCGCTCTTACCGGGCCGAAGCGAGTTGAGTGAAAGCGGAACCGAGCCACTGCTGCACACCACTCATGGTGGCGGCAGAGGTGTCGAGGAACGGCTGCGGATACACGCCCAGCAGGATCAGCAGTACCGCCAGACCCAGGACCATGATCAGTTCGCGTCCGTCCATGCCGGCCAGCACGGTGTCGGTCTTGGCCGGGCCGAAGTAGGCGCGGTGGATCATGATCAGCGAGTACACCGAACCGAACACCAGGCCAGTGGTGGCGATCACGGTGATCCAAGGCACACTGGCGAAGCTGCCGATCAGGATCAGGAACTCGCCGACGAAGTTGCCTGTACCGGGCAGACCCAGGGAGGCGGCGGCGAAGAACAGGCTGATGGCCGGCAGGTAGGCGATGCGGTGCCACAGGCCACCCATCTGGCGCATGTCACGGGTGTGCAAGCGCTCGTACAGCTGGCCGGCCAGGATGAACAGCGCGGCAGCGGACAGGCCGTGGGCCAGCATCTGGATCACCGCGCCTTGCAGGGCCTGCTGGCTGCCGGAATAGATACCGATCAGCACGAAGCCCATGTGCGAGACGCTGGAGAAGGCGACCAGGCGCTTGATGTCGGTTTGCGCAAAGGCCAGGAAGGCACCGTAGAAGATACCGATCAGGCCCAGGGTCATGGCGATTGGCGCAAACTCGGCCGAAGCGTTCGGGAACAGCGGCAGGGCGAAGCGCAGCAGGCCGTAGGCCGCAGTCTTCAGCAAGATACCGGCCAGGTCCACGGAACCTGCGGTCGGTGCCTGGGCGTGAGCGTCAGGCAGCCAGGAGTGGAACGGCACCACCGGCAGCTTCACCGCGAAGGCGATGAAGAAGCCCAGCATCAGCAGGTATTCGGTACCGGCTGGCAGTTCGGCCTTGAGCAGGTCGCTGTAGTTGAAGGTGATCACGCCGGTGTCGGTGTAGTTGACCAGCACCAGGCCGAGGATCGCCACCAGCATGATCAGGCCGCTGGCCTGGGTGAAGATGAAGAACTTGGTCGCCGCGTAGATCCGGGTCTTCTTGCCGTCCGACGAGCTGTGACCCCAGAGCGCGATGAGGAAGTACATCGGCACCAGCATCATTTCCCAGAAGAAGAAGAACAGGAACAGGTCCAGGGCCAGGAACACACCGACCACGCCGCCAAGGATCCACATCAGGTTGAGGTGGAAGAAGCCGACGTGACGCTGGATCTCTTTCCAGGAACACAGTACCGACAGCACACCGAGCAGGCCGGTGAGCAGGATCATCAGCAGCGACAGGCCGTCGAGGGCCAGGTGGATGCTGATGCCGAAACGCTGGATCCACTGGACTTTGTATTCCAGGGCCCAGGCAGGCTCGGCGCCCGGAGCGGGTGCCAGGGTGTAGTCGCCGTTACCCCACAGCCACAGGCCGATGCCGAGCAGAAGGGACATGGTCAGCAGCGCGATCCAGCGCGGCAGGGTGGCGCCGAAGCGCTCACCCAGCCAGCACAGGAAGCCGCCGATGAAGGGGATCAGGATCAGCCAAGGCAAAATCATGACGGGTTCGTTTCCTTTTGCAGGGTCGCAAGGTTCGCAAGGTTCATGGTCATACCGCGGCCACTACCACAGCGCCGAGTACCAGCACTGCGCCAACGGCGATCGAAGCGGTGTACCAGCGCAGCTGGCCGGTCTCGGTCTTGCTCATGGCGACGTGGCCGCCGCGAGCCAGGCGAGGAATCAGGCCGATGCTGCGGTCAACCGGATCCTTGCGCAGGATGTGGCTGATCAGCAGGTAAGGTTTGACGAACAGCTTGTCGTAGATCCAGTCGAAGCCCCAGGCGGCGAACCACCAGGCCGACAGGACACGACCGATACCGCTGTTGGCGACGGCGCTGACGAAGCGGCGCTTGCCCAGGAACAGCAGGGCCGACAGCAGGATACCGGCGATGGCGATGGCGCCCGAAGTGATCTCCAGCGCGTGCTTGGCTTCGCCACCGGCGTGGCCGGCGCTTTCAGGCAGCACACCTGCCAGCGGCGGGGTGATCCAGGCGCCGACGAAGGTCGACAGCACGATCAGCACGCCCAGCGGCAGCCAGTGGCTGATGCCGTGGCCAGCGTGGGCTTCGGTCTTGGCTTCACCGTGGAAGGCGATGAAGATCAGGCGGAAGGTATACAGCGAGGTCATGAACGCACCGACCAGGCCGGCGTACAGCAGGCCGGTGTTGCCGCTGGCGAAGGCTTCCCAGAGGATCTCGTCCTTGGAGTAGAAGCCCACGGTCACGATCGGCAGGGCAGCCAGGGCAGCGCCACCGACCACGAAGCTGGCGTAGGCCAGCGGCAGTTTCTTCCACAGGCCGCCCATCTTGAAGATGTCCTGCTCGTGGTGGCAGGCAACGATCACCGCACCGGAGGCAAGGAACAGCAGGGCCTTGAAGAAGGCGTGGGTCATCAGGTGGAAGATCGCCGCGTCCCAGGCGCCAACGCCCAGGGCCAGGAACATGTAGCCGATCTGGCTCATGGTCGAGTAGGCGAGGATACGCTTGATGTCGGTCTGCACCAGCGCGGCGAAGCCGGCCAGTACCAGGGTCACGCCACCGACCACGCCTACCAGGTGCAGGATGTCCGGCGCCAGCAGGAACAGGCCGTTGGTACGGGCGATCAGGTACACGCCCGCGGTCACCATGGTTGCCGCGTGGATCAGCGCGGAGACCGGAGTAGGGCCGGCCATCGCGTCGGCCAGCCAGGTCTGCAGTGGCAGCTGGGCCGATTTACCGACCGCACCACCCAGCAGCATCAGGGTTGCCAGTACCATCCAGGTGTCGCCAGCCTGGAACTTCTGCGGTGCCAGCACCAGCAGTTCCTGCACGTTCAGGGTACCCAGCTGGACGAACAGGATGAACAGGCCGATGGCCATGAACACGTCGCCGATACGGGTGACGATGAATGCCTTGAGTGCCGCGTTACCGTTGTTGCGGTTGCTGTAGTAGAAACCGATCAACAGGTACGAGCACAGGCCCACGCCTTCCCAGCCGAAGTAGATGAACAGCAGGTTGTCGCCCAGCACCAGGAACAGCATGCTGGCGATGAACAGGTTGGTGTACGCGAAGAAGCGCGAGTAACCGGCTTCGCCACGCATGTACCAGGAAGCGAACAGGTGGATCAGGAAGCCGACACCGGTGACCACGCCGAGCATGGTGACCGACAGGCCGTCCAGGTACAGGGTGAAGTTCGGCGCGAAGCCGTCCACCGACATCCACTGCCACAGCAGCTGGCTGTACGCGCCGCCCTCAGGCGGGGCGACGTTGAATTGCCAGATGACGTAGGCGGCGGTGGCGGCCGAAAGGCCTACCGAGCCGACGCCGATCAGGGCGGACAGGTTCTCCGAGAACCGCCCGCGCGAGAACGACAGCAGCAGGAAGCCGACGAGGGGGAAGACGAAAGTCAGGAAGAGAAGGTTCATCCGCGCATCTCACTGGCAGCATCGATGTCGAGAGTGTGGAAGCGGCGATACAGCTGCAGCAGGATGGCCAGGCCAATACTGGCCTCGGCGGCTGCCAGGCTGATCACCAGAATGAACATCACCTGGCCGTCGGGCTGGACCCAACGGGCACCGGCGACGACGAACGCCAGGGCAGAGGCGTTCATCATGACTTCCAGGCTCATGAGCACGAAGAGGATGTTGCGGCGGACCATCAGGCCAACCAGACCTAAGCAGAACAGGATGCCGGCGACTGCCAGACCATGCTCGAGAGGGATAGCACCCATGATTTACTCCTTCGCCTCGTTGCGGCCCAGGTGGAAGGCGGTGACGGCCGCGGCCAGCAGCAGCATCGAAGCCAGTTCGACCACCAGCAGGTAAGGGCCGAACAGGCTGATGCCGACTTCTTTCGGGCCCACGGTGGTACCGCTGATGCCGGCGCCGCTCGGGGTGACGAACAGCACGTACAGCAGCTCCAGCAGCAGCAGGGCGGCGAGGATCACCGGCCCGGCCCAGATACCGGGCTTGAGCCAGCCCCGTTCCTGGGCGACCGAAGCCGGCCCGAGGTTGAGCATCATCACCACGAACACGAACAGCACCATGATGGCGCCGGCGTAGGCGATCACTTCCAGGGCGCCGGCGAACGGCGCACCCAGGGCGAAGAAGATCATGGCCACGGAAATCAGCGAAATGATCAGGTAAAGCAAGGCGTGCACGGGGTTGGTGCCGGTCACCACCCGAAGGGTGGAGACCACGGCGATCCCGGATGCGAAGTAGAAAGCGAATTCCATCTTTCTGTCCTTATGGGAGCAAGCTCTTCACGTTGATCGGCTCGGCTTCGTTCTGTGCAGAGCCCTTCGGCTTGCCAGCGATTGCCATGCCGGCAACACGGTAGAAGTTGTAGTCAGGGTTCTTGCCGGGGCCGGAGATCAGCAGATCTTCTTTCTCGTACACCAGGTCCTGACGCTTGAACTCGGCCATTTCGAAATCCGGAGTCAGCTGGATCGCGGTGGTCGGGCACGCTTCTTCACACAGGCCGCAGAAGATGCAGCGCGAGAAGTTGATGCGGAAGAACTCCGGGTACCAGCGGCCGTCTTCGGTCTCGGCCTTCTGCAGCGAGATGCAGCCGACCGGGCAGGCCACCGCGCAGAGGTTGCACGCTACGCAGCGCTCCTCGCCATCGGGGTCGCGGGTGAGGACGATGCGGCCGCGGTAGCGCGGCGGCAGGTACACGGGTTCTTCGGGGTACTGCAGGGTGTCGCGCTTGCGGAACCCGTGGGAGAACACCATTGCCAGGCTGCGCAGCTGGGTGCCGGTGCCCTTAACGATGTCGCCGATATACTTGAACATGGGTCAAATCCTCACTGGGCCGCGACGGCTGGCGTGTTGTAGAGCACGATCGCAGCGGTCACCAGCAAATTGATCAGGGTCAGCGGCAGGCAGAACTTCCAGCTGAAGTCCATCACCTGGTCATAGCGTGGGCGCGGGATCGAGGCGCGCAGCAGGATGAACAGCATGATGAAGAACGCGGTCTTCAGCGCGAACCACAGGAACGACAGTTGCGGCAGGATGCCGAACGGTCCGTGCCAGCCGCCGAAGAACAGGGTTACCAGCAGCGCCGAGATGAGGATGATGCCGATGTACTCACCGACGAAGAACATGCCCCATTTCATGCCGGCATACTCGATGTGGTAGCCGTCGGCCAGTTCCTGTTCCGCTTCTGGCTGGTCGAACGGGTGACGGTGAGTCACGGCGACGCCAGCGATGAAGAAGGTGCAGAAGCCGAAGAACTGCGGAATGATGAACCACAGGTTCTGGGCCTGGTATTCAACGATGTCGCGCATGTTGAACGAACCCACCTGCACCACCACGCCCATCAGCGCCAGGCCCAGGAACACTTCGTACGACACGGTCTGTGCCGAGGCACGCAAGCTGCCCAGAAGGGCGTACTTGTTGTTCGACGACCAGCCGGCGAACAGCACCGCGTAGACCGACAGGCCGGCCATGGCGAAGAAGAACAGCAGGCCGATGTTCAGGTCGGCGACGCCCCAGGTCGGGGTGATCGGGATGACCACGAAGGCGATCAGCAGGGCGCTCATGGCCACTACCGGTGCCAGGGTGAAGATCACGCGGTCGACGAAGGGTGGGTTCCAGTCTTCCTTGAAGAACATCTTCAGCATGTCTGCAGCGATCTGGAACATGCCGAACGGGCCGACGCGGTTCGGACCGTAACGGTCCTGCCACCAGCCCAGCAGGCGGCGCTCGACGAAGCTGAGCAGCGCGCCGCAGACCACCACCGCCAGCAGGACCACGATGGCCCGCAGCACGGTCAGGATCACATCGATCACTTCGGGGGTGAACCAGCTCATTGTGCTGCCTCCTGCAGACCTTCGACGGATGCACCGAAGATGGCAGGCGGAATGCCGGCCAGGCCTTTCGGCAACGCGACCAGGCCAGCGCCCAGCTCTTCATTGATACGCAGCGGCAGGCGCAGGGCCACACCAGCCACGTTCAGGCTCAGCAGGGCACCGTCGTTGACGCCCAGGCGGTCGGCTTCGGACTTGGCCAGGGCCACGTAGGCTGCCGGGATGCGCTCTTGTACCGGTGCGGCGCGCGAGGAGCTTTCTTCGCTGCCGAACAGGTGGAAGAACGGCACGGCAGTCCAGGTGCCACGGGCCGGGTTGAAGGCGCCCGGAATGGTATTGAACCAGCTCAGGCGGTCACCTTGAGGTTCGATCAGGCGAACGCCCGGGTCACCGGCACGCAGGTGGCCACCGACCTCGTCCTGGAACTTGTTCCAGGCTTGCGGCGAGTTCCAGCCCGGCGACCAGGCGAACGGCACCTGCTGGCGCGGTTCGGCCGAACCCGAGTAGCCTTCCATGGAGAAGGCGAACGCGGTGTCCTTGTCTTGCGGGGTACGCGGTTCGTGCACGCTGATGTTGGCGCGCATGGCGGTACGGCCGGAGTAGCGCAGCGGCTCACGGGCCAGTTTCATGCCCTTGATGCGGAACGCGGCGCTTGGCGCGGCGTTGACGATGCCGGCCAGTTGCGGGGCGGCTTCGGCGCAGGCGCTGGTGACGTGGTCCAGCTGGGTCCAGTCGACCGGCTTGTTCAGCAGGGTGGCACGCAGGGCGTGCATCCAGCGCCAGCCTTCGTGGATCTGGATGCTGCTGTCCAGGTATTGCGGGTCGAAGACCTGGAAGAAGCGCTGGGCACGGCCTTCCTGGCTGACCAGGGTACCGTCGCCTTCGGCGAACGAGGCGGCCGGCAGCACCAGGTGGGCGCGGTCGACAGTCGGGGTTTTCGAGTGGTCGGCAACGATCACTACCTTGGCCGCGGCCAGGGCTGCATCGACCTTGGCGGCCGGTACGCGGGCGTACAGGTCGTTTTCCAGCACGACGATGGCGTCGGCCTTGCCGCTGATGACCGCGTCCAGCGCGGCATCGACCGACTCGCCACCGAGCATGGCCAGGCCGAGGCTGTTGGCTTCAGGCACCACCAGGCTCAGCGAGCCGTTCTTCTCGCGCAGCTTCAGCGCCTTGGCGATGTTGGCGGCGGCTTCGATCAGCGCCGGGTCGGCCAGCGAAGTACCGGCTACGACCAGTGGGCGCTTGGCCGCGACCAGGGCGTCGGCGATGCGCTGGGCCAGGGCTTTCGCTTCGGCGTCCAGGCCTTCGACGGCAGGGGCGCTCGGGTCGATGGCGTGGGCCACGGCAAAACCGATGCGGGCCAGGTCGGCCGGGGCGGCGTGCACGCATTCTTCGGCGACGTCGTCCAGCTTGGTTTCAGCCAGCGAAGCGATGAACAGCGGGTACAGCGCGTGCTGGCCGATGTTCTTCACGGCGGCGTCGAGCCACGGCTGCACCTTCATCGCTTCGGCCATGGCCTCGGCCTTGCCCTTGGTGGCCTGGCGCACGGCCAGGGCGACGCGGGCAGCGGTCTGGGTCAGGTCTTCACCGAGCACGAACACGGCGTCGTGGTCTTCGATGTCGCGCAGGGTCGGGACCGGCAGCGGGCTGTTGTTCAGCACGTTTAGAGCCAGGCGTACGCGGGCCAGTTCGCCGGCTTCCATACCCGAGTAGAAGTACTCGGCACCGACCAGCTCACGCAGGCCGTAGTTGCTTTCCAGGCTGGCGCGTGGCGAGCCGATACCGACGATGGTACGGCCGCGCAGCAGGTCGGCGGCCTTGTCCAGGGCGGCGTCCAGGCCCAGCTTGGTGCCGTCGGCCAGGTGTGGCTGGCGTGGGCGATCCTTGCGGTTGACGTAGCCATAGCCGAAGCGGCCCCGGTCGCACAGGAAGTACTGGTTTACCGAGCCGTTGAAGCGGTTTTCCACCCGACGCAGTTCGCCGTAGCGCTCGCCCGGGCTGATGTTGCAGCCGCTGGAGCAGCCGTGGCAGATGCTCGGGGCAAACTGCATGTCCCACTTGCGGTTGTAGCGCTCGGAGTGGGTCTTGTCGGTGAACACGCCGGTCGGGCAGACCTCGGTCAGGTTGCCGGAGAATTCGCTTTCCAGCACGCCGTCTTCGACGCGGCCGAAGTACACGTTGTCGTGGGCGCCGTAAACGCCCAGGTCGGTACCACCGGCATAGTCCTTGTAGTAGCGCACGCAGCGGTAGCAGGCGATGCAGCGGTTCATCTCATGGGCGATGAACGGACCGAGGTCCTGGTTCTGGTGGGTACGCTTGGTGAAACGGTAGCGGCGCTCGTTGTGGCCGGTCATTACCGTCATGTCCTGCAGGTGGCAGTGACCGCCTTCCTCGCACACCGGGCAGTCGTGCGGGTGGTTGGTCATCAGCCATTCGACGACGCTGGCGCGGAACGCCTTGGACTCTTCATCGTCGATGGAGATCCAGGTGCCGTCGGAGGCAGGGGTCATGCAGGACATGACGATACGACCGCGGGTGTCGTTCTCGTCGGTGTACTGCTTGACCGCGCACTGCCGGCAGGCGCCAACGCTACCAAGCGCCGGGTGCCAGCAGAAATAAGGGATGTCGAGGCCGAGCGACAGACAGGCCTGTAACAGGTTGTCTGCACCGTTGACTTCGAGCGCTTTGCCGTCTACGTGGATAGTGGCCATTGTTCAAAGTTCTTCGTTGGCCCGCGTGAGCGGGCGTGGCTAATGGAAATCGGTGAGCTTGCGACACGCCACGATTTCTCGGGCCTGCCGGCAAGCTGGCGAGTGGCACGGACCACCCGCCTTAATCATCTTGTTATGCGCCGACCACGATCGGCTTCGCCAGGTTCGGACGCAGCGCATCGCCAGCAACAGCTGGAGCGACACCTGCCTCGAATTCCGAGCGGAAGTATTTGATGGCACTGCCCAGCGGCTCGACGGCACCTGGTGCGTGAGCACAGAAGGTACGACCAGGGCCGAGGAAGTTGACCAAGCCCAGCAGCGTCTCGATGTCTTCGGCGCGGCCCTGGCCTTTTTCCAGTGCGCGCAGCATCTTCACGCTCCACGGCAGGCCGTCACGGCATGGGGTGCACCAGCCGCACGACTCGCGGGCGAAGAACTCTTCCATGTTGCGCAGCAGCGAAACCATGTTGATGCTGTCGTCCACCGCCATGGCCAGACCGGTACCCATACGGGTGCCGACCTTGGCGATGCCGCCGGCGTACATCTGCGCGTCGAGGTGCTCGGGCAGCAGGAAGCCGGTACCGGCGCCACCTGGCTGCCAGCACTTGAGCTTGAAGCCGTCGCGCATGCCGCCGGCGTAGTCTTCGAACAGTTCGCGGGCGGTGACGCCGAAAGGCAGTTCCCACAGGCCCGGGTTCTTCACCTTGCCGGAGAAGCCCATCAGCTTGGTGCCATGGTCTTCGCTGCCTTCACGGGCCAGCGACTTGTACCAGTCGTTGCCGTTGGCGACGATGGCCGGGACGTTGCACAGGGTTTCGACGTTGTTCACGCAAGTCGGCTTGCCCCACACGCCCACGGCGGCAGGGAAGGGCGGCTTGGAGCGCGGGTTGGCGCGGCGGCCTTCCAGCGAGTTGATCAGTGCGGTTTCTTCACCGCAGATGTAGCGGCCGGCACCGGTGTGCACGAACAGCTCGAAATCGAAACCGCTGCCGAGGATGTTCTTGCCCAGCAGGCCGGCGGCCTTGGCTTCCTCGATCGCGCGGTTCAGGTTCTTCGCTGCGGTGGTGTATTCGCCACGCAGGAAGATGTAGCCACGGTAGGCCTTAAGGGCGCGGGCGCTGATCAGCATGCCCTCGACCAGCAGATGGGGCTGTTGCTCCATCAGCATGCGGTCTTTCCAGGTATTCGGCTCCATTTCGTCCGCGTTGCACAGCAGGTAGCGGATGTTCATGGATTCGTCTTTGGGCATCAGGCCCCACTTCACGCCAGTGGGGAAGCCTGCACCACCGCGGCCCTTGAGGCCGGAGTCCTTGACGCTTTGCACGATGTCGTCGGCCGACATCTGCGCCAGCGCCTTGCGGGCGGCAGCGTAGCCGTTCTTCGATTCGTACTCGGCAAGCCAGACCGGCTCGCCGTCGTCACGCAGGCGCCAGGTCAGCGGGTGGGTTTCGGCCGTGCGCGCGATGCGGTTGGCCGGGCCGAAGGAAGTAATGGTCATACGTAACCCTCCAGCAATTTGGAAACGCCAGCCGGCTGCACGTCACCGAAGGTGTCGTCGTCGATCATCAGCGCCGGGGCCTTGTCGCAGTTGCCCAGGCAGCATACCGGCAGCAGGGTGAAGCGGCCGTCGGCGGTGGTCTGGCCGAGGCCGATGCCCAGTTCGCTTTGAATCTGGCTGACCACGGATTCATGGCCGCCGATGTAGCAGACCATGCTGTCGCACACGCGGATGATGTGGCGGCCGACCGGCTGACGGAAGATCTGGCTGTAGAAGGTGGCGACACCTTCGACGTCGCTGGCCGGGATGCCCAGTACGTCGCCGATGGCGTGGATGGCGCCGTCCGGCACCCAGCCACGTTCCTTCTGGACGATCTTCAGGGCTTCGATGGACGCCGCGCGCGGGTCCTCGTAGTGATGCATTTCGTGCTCGATGGCCGAGCGCTCGGTTTCGCTCAGGGCGAAACGGTCTGTCTGGATAAGCGTGCTGTTCATGCTTAGCGGTCCACGTCAGCCATAACGAAGTCGATACTGCCCAGGTACGCAATGAGGTCGGCGACCATGCTGCCTTTGATCACCGAAGGGATCTGCTGCAGGTGCGGGTAGCTCGGGGTACGGATCCGGGTGCGGTAGCTCATGGTGCCGCCATCGCTCGTCAGGTAGTAACTGTTGATGCCCTTGGTCGCCTCGATCATCTGGAACGACTCGTTGGCCGGCATGACCGGGCCCCACGAGACTTGCAGGAAGTGCGTGATCAGGGTTTCGATGTGCTGCAGGGTGCGCTCTTTCGGCGGCGGCGTGGTCAGCGGGTGATCCGCCTTGTACGGGCCTTCCGGCATGTTGCGCAGGCACTGGTCGATGATGCGGATACTCTGGCGCATCTCCTCGACACGGACCATGCAGCGATCGTAGGCATCGCCATTGTGGGCCAGCGGTACTTCGAACTCGAAGTTTTCGTAGCCGGAGTAGGGGCGGGCTTTACGCAGGTCGAAGTCGCAACCGGTGGCACGCAGGCCGGCACCGGTGGTACCCCAGGCCAGGGCTTCCTTGGTGTTGTACGCGGCAACGCCGATGGTACGGCCCTTGAGGATGCTGTTCTGCAGCGCGGCCTTTTCGTACTCGTCGAGGCGCTTGGGCAGCCATTCGACGAAGTCCTTGACCAGCTTGTCCCAGCCGCGCGGCAGGTCGTGGGCAACGCCACCGATGCGGTACCAGGCCGGGTGCAGGCGGAAACCGGTGATCGCTTCGATCACGGTGTAGGCGCGCTGGCGGTCGGTGAAGGTGAAGAACACCGGGGTCATGGCGCCGACGTCCTGGATGTAGGTACCCAGGAACAGCAGGTGGCTGGTGATACGGAAGAACTCGGCCAGCATCACGCGGATGGTGTCGACCTTCTGTGGCACCTTGATGCCGGCCAGCTTCTCGACCGCGAGCACGTACGGCAGGTTGTTCATTACCCCGCCGAGGTAGTCGATACGGTCGGTGTAGGGGATGAAGCTGTGCCAGGACTGGCGTTCGGCCATTTTCTCGGCGCCACGGTGGTGGTAGCCGATGTCCGGTACGCAGTCGACGATCTCTTCACCGTCCAGCTGCAGGACGATACGGAAGGCACCGTGCGCGGAAGGGTGGTTGGGGCCGAGGTTGAGGAACATGTAGTCCTCGTTGGCGCCCTGGCGCTTCATGCCCCAGGCTTCAGGGTTGAAGCGTGCCGATTCCTCTTCAAGCTGCTGCTTGGCCAGGGTCAGGCTGTAGGGATCGAACTCGGTGGCGCGGGCCGGGTAGTCTTTGCGCAGCGGGTGGCCTTCCCAGGTGGGCGGCATCATGATGCGGCTGAGGTGCGGGTGGCCGGCAAAGTCGATGCCGAACATGTCCCAGACTTCGCGCTCGTACCAGTTGGCGTTCGGCCAGATACCGGTCACGGTCGGCAGGTTCAGGTCACCTTCGCTGAGCGACACCTTGATCATCACATCGCTGTTACGCTCGATCGACAGCAGGTGGTAGAACACGCTGAAGTCGGCGGCTGGCAGGCCGCGGCGCTGGGTGCGCAGGCGCTCGTCGACGCCGTGCAGGTCGTACAGCATGCTGTAGGGCTTGGCTACGCCGCGCAGGAAGCTGAGCACTTCCTTGAGCTGCTCGCGCTTGACCCACAGCACGGGCATGCCGGTGCGGGTTTCCTGGGCGACGAATGCTTCGGCGCCAAAACGATTGTGCAGTTCGACGACCACATCCTGGTCGTCAGCCTTGTAGGGCGGAATGAAAATAGCGTTGTCCGCTGTCATGGTCTCGGTCGCTTTGGGTCAACGTTAAGAATGAAGCCAGGCCGCCGGCTCCAGGGGAGCGGGCGGCAGGTCGCTGGATCAGACTTCGTCGGGGCTGCGCAGGTTGGTTACTGCAATGCGCTGCTCACGACGCAGGTCTTTCTGGGCTGGCATCTCGGCACGGTAAATACCTTGATCACCAACAACCCAGGAAAGCGGGCGTCGTTCTTGGCCGATCGACTCCTGCAGCAGCATCAAGCCTTGCAGGAAAGCCTCAGGGCGTGGCGGGCAGCCGGGCACATAGACGTCCACGGGGAGGAACTTGTCGACCCCCTGAACGACCGAGTAGATGTCGTACATGCCGCCGGAGTTGGCGCACGAACCCATGGAGATTACCCATTTCGGCTCGAGCATCTGCTCGTACAGGCGCTGGATGATCGGCGCCATTTTGACGAAGCAGGTACCGGCGATGACCATGAAGTCGGCCTGACGCGGCGATGCCCGGATGACTTCGGCGCCGAAGCGGGCGATGTCGTGGGGTGCCGTGAAGGCCGTGGTCATTTCCACGTAGCAGCAGGACAGGCCGAAGTTGTACGGCCAGAGGGAGTTCTTGCGACCCCAGTTGACCGCGCCACGCAGCACATCTTCAAGCTTGCCCATGAAGATGTTCTTGTGGACCTGGTCCTCCAGCAGTTGATCGGTGACGGTTTCCCGTTCACCGACCGGGTACTGCTCGTTGGGCGCATCCGGATCGATTCTGGTGAGATTGTATTGCATGCCAAAGCCTCATTGTTTCAGCTTCGCTTGCCGCTTGCGGCGACCTTCGGGAGCCCAATCAAGTGCCCCGACGCGCCATAGGTAGACAAGACCAGCCAACAGAATTGCTATGAAAACGAGTGCTTCGACGAATCCGGTCCAGCCGCTTTCGCGGACGGACACAGACCATGCAAAGAGAAAGAGGGCTTCGATATCGAAGATCACGAACAGCATCGCGACCAGATAGAATTTGGCGGACAGGCGCAGGCGGGCGCTGCCGACGGGCAGCATGCCGGATTCGAAGGGTTCGTTCTTGGCGCGGCCCCAGGCCTTGCTACCGAGCAGGCTGGACAGGCCGAGCATGAAGGCGCACAGGCCGACGACACCCAGGAGGAAGATGGCAAAGCCCCAGTTGTGGGCGATGAGTCCTGCCGAATCGGACATGCTAGAGATCCTTATACAGAGACCCAGCTCTGCAGTCTGAAATAAGTGTAGAGCGGCGACCTGGTGTCGCACATGCAGTGACCAAATGTCGCAGCTGAATCAATCGCGCTGATTTTATGGGTAAACCCCGTGCAAGTAAAATTTCTGTAGCAAATTTATTCGTAGGATTAAGTACAAAAGCCGCTTGTAACTGGCTGAAAGCCTTGAGATTCGGGCATTGCGTGCGGTTTTGTTAATTATGTTTCCTGCGAATGGTAACGAATTGCAAGTTTCGAAATGATAATTAATATCATTTGGTCTGATGTCTGATATTTCCGTTGTTCTGTGTCTTGTAAAGTTCATCTGGCGATTCCCCCTACTTGCAAATGCGAAAAACGCCTGTTCTAGCAGCTTCTGACGCCGCTTGCCCCGCCCTGGGTCAATACTTTACCGATTGTGCGATGACTGGCTGATGAAGCGATCGCCCACTGGCCGAGCCAGTAGGTGAGGATGATCAGGTACGGCGCGGCGGCGAACGGGCTGACGAAGCGGTCGATACCGATCAGGCTGTCGGAGAGCACGAACAGGCAGGCGCCGAGCGCGGCGAGCCCGCCACAGGCCAGGGCGCGCCAGAGCATGGCGCTGATGGCCAGGGCATAGAGCACAACCGGGATCAGCAGCGGGCCGAGGCCGTGGCTGGCCAGCACGCCGAGCAGAATGATGCCGGTGATGCCGCTCAGCAGCAGTGCGGGCAGGGCTGGGCGCAGGGTCTGGCTGCAATAGGCGCGCAGGTAGGCCAGGTGGGCGCAGAGGAAGGCAGCCAGGCCGAACACGAACAGGTCGGCGGGTATGGCCAGCAGGATGTCGCCGAGTACCGAGAAGGCCAGGCCGAGGGTGATCCAGCGGCGATAAGGTGTGGCAGGGGTGCTGCGCAGCCAGGCGATCAGGGTCAGTACCGGGATCGGTTTGGCCAGGAGGGCGAGCAGGGTGCTGTCGCTGGCCAGTGCATATATATAGAGGGCGGCGGCGGTCAGGGCGAGAATCATCAGGTGGCTTGGACGAAGCATGGGCAGTCCTTGCGGCTGTGCTGCCTCAAGCATAGACCTGATCCAGGGTTTTGCTTCCTTCTGTACCGGCCCTTTCGCGGGTAAACCCGCTCCTACAACGATAGGTGGTCCATGTAGGAGTGGGTTTACCCGCGAATAGGCCGGTGCAGGCGCTGCCGAAGTGCGGCATAAAACAGATTTGTCCCCTTCCATGTAGGCCATTTCCCAAACATACTCCTGCCGCGCATTTTCCGTTGCCGCTGCTCAGGCAGCGCTCTAGTCTCGGCATGTCGTTGCTCATCAACGATACAGCTTTGACAGGCTGTGACGGTAAATAGTGTGCGGCTCGCCCTTATGGTGGCTGTGCGTGCGGGCACGCTTGCGTGCGCCGGAACTTAGCTATTTCCGCCGGTCTGTCAACCCACGTACAGCTGCCACCCTTCTGTTTGACAGCAGGCGGGTGCCCGGCCATAGAAGGTAAATAGCTATGCTGAAAGTTGTCCCCGATCCACCCCACAACCCCCATTCCCTCGAAGACACCCTGATCCAGGCCACCGACTACGCACTGTGCGCGGCGACCGTGGTGCATCAGGCCTTGCTGCTGCAGCCCAAATCACCGGCGTCGATCCTGATGATGACCTCGATGCATGAGCTTGAGGCGCTGCGGGCTTTGCTTGAGTCGGCATTGATTCAGGTGCAGATGCCTGCTGAGCCTCGGACTTTGCACTGAGGCTTGAGTGATGTGTTGTCTGGGCGGGCCTCTTTGCGGGTGAACCCGCTCCCACAGGATCACCACAGTCTTCAGGGCTTGCACAGTCCCTGTGGGAGCGGGTTTACCCGCGAAAGGGCCCGTCCAGGCAGTCGAGAATTTTCAGGGGATTCAAAAATGACCACAGAAGACACCCAATTCACTGTCGGCAAGACCACCTTCTACCAAGGCGAACACGGCACCCACCCATTGTTCCGCATCGAGCCCGGCATTCCTTGTCGGGATGCCCGCGAGCAGTCCTCGGAGCTGATGGGCTATGTGCGCGAACTGACCATCACCGGCCTGATGGATGAGAAGCCGATGATGATCTGGGCCGCCCACTATCTGAGCGCGATGGCCAAGGCGCTGATGGATGATGCCGAGCTGGGCATGAAGCACTGAGGTGCTACCGACAGGCGCGATTTCTCCTGTGGGAGCGGCCTTGCGTCGCGATTGGGGTGCGAAGCGCCCCCGGGATTTGTGCATCATCGCAAGATTGCCGGGGCCGCTTTGCGGCCCTTTCGCGACGCAAGGCCGCTCCCACATGTTCGGCGCTAACCTGTTGTCCTTGAAGGGTGTGGTACAGACCAAAAAGAAAGGCCCGGGGCATTAACAAGCCTCGGGCCTTTCTTCAACAGCAACCCACTATCAGTGGAACTGCTCTTCCTCGGTCGAACCGGTCAGTGCAGTCACCGACGATGCGCCACCCTGAATTACGGTGGTCATGTCGTCGAAGTAGCCAGTGCCCACTTCTTGCTGGTGCGCCACGAAGGTGTAGCCTTTGTTGGCGTCAGCGAATTCCTGCTCCTGCAGCTTCACGTAGGCGGTCATGTCGTTGCGGGCGTAGTCGTGCGCCAGGTTGAACATGCCGTGCCACATGTTGTGGATGCCGGCCAGGGTGATGAACTGGTGCTTGTAGCCCATTGCCGACAGCTCGCGCTGGAACTTGGCGATGGTCGCGTCGTCCAGGTTCTTCTTCCAGTTGAAGGAAGGCGAGCAGTTGTACGACAGGATCTGGTCCGGATACTCCTTCTTGATCGCTTCGGCGAAGCGGCGGGCTTCGTCCAGGTCCGGCTTGGCGGTTTCGCACCAGATCAGGTCGGCGTACGGCGCGTAGGCCAGGCCGCGGGCGATGGCCTGGTCGAGGCCGGCGCGTACCTTGTAGAAGCCTTCACGGGTGCGCTCGCCAATCACGAACGGCTGGTCGTACGGGTCGCAGTCGCTGGTCAGCAGGTCGGCGGCGTTGGCGTCGGTACGGGCCAGGATGATGGTCGGCACGCCCGATACGTCAGCTGCCAGGCGCGCGGCCACCAGCTTTTGCACGGCTTCCTGGGTCGGTACCAGTACCTTGCCACCCATGTGGCCGCATTTTTTCACCGAGGCCAGCTGGTCTTCGAAGTGCACACCTGCGGCGCCTGCTTCGATCATGTTCTTCATCAGCTCGTAGGCGTTCAGTACGCCACCGAAACCGGCTTCGGCGTCGGCCACGATCGGTGCGAAGTAGTCGATGTAGCCATCGTCGCCCGGGTTCTTGCCGGCTTTCCACTGGATCTGGTCGGCGCGGCGGAAGGCGTTGTTGATGCGCTTGACCACGGTCGGTACCGAGTCGACCGGGTACAGCGACTGGTCAGGGTACATGGACTCGGCCGAGTTGTTGTCGGCGGCAACCTGCCAGCCGGACAGGTAGATGGCCTGGATGCCGGCCTTGACCTGCTGCACTGCCTGGCCGCCGGTCAGGGCGCCCATGCAGTTGACGAAATCTTTTTCTGGGCGGAAGGACGGGTGGGCACCTTCGGTGACCAGCTTCCACAGTTTTTCTGCACCCAGGCGGGCCAGGGTGTGCTCCGGCTGCAGGGAGCCACGCAGGCGAACGACATCAGCGGCGGTGTAGGTACGGGTCACGCCTTTCCAGCGCGGGTTCTCGGCCCAGTCTTTCTCGAGGGCTGCAATTTGCTGTTCGCGTGTCAGTGCCATGGAAATAAACCTCGTCGCATCGATCTTGGGGTAATTGTGCTGATGCTCGGAGCAGATCAGGAGCTGGCGGCTGTCCTGTTCGCAGGAGTGCGGCGGCGAACGCGAAGGCTCGAAGGGGAAGGGTGTGCAGGCCAGGCGAAAGGGTGCTCCGGCAGGTCGGCTCGTGGTTGCCTTGCTGCGGTGCTACGCGATTGCCAGTACTGCGGTGATGCGCTTCCGTCCCTCGGGACAACTTCTTCGTTGCAGTCGCAATCCCGTCGAACCGCCTTGTGGGCCGTATAGACACGAGACGCCTCCAGGGGTGGGAGGAACGCGCCTCGAAGGCCCTTGCCAGGGCCCCTGATTAGCGGGAGCGAGGCCATCATGCCCTTGGGAAAAAGACCCTGTCAAATGTTTTGTAGTGGTTTTTTTCACTTACTACATCTTTGGTCTAATGCGACTTGGCAGTCAGTTTCAAGGCCTTTGGTCGAGGCCTTGAATTGCCTGGGATTAGTCGAGAAGGTCGACTTTGACGCGCAAAGTCATGTTTTCACCCCGTTGGGTGCTGTAACTGTGGCTTGAGGCGCTACGGTCGGCTTGGCTCTGCTGGTTGTAGCCGGCCAGGGTGATCCATTCTCCGAGCTTTCCGGTAATTGTCGTGTCGGTGCTTTGCACTTTCACTACATCAGCACGTTCCTGGCTGATACGGTCATTATTCGTGCTTATTTGCAGACGAACCGTATCGCCACTCAAGCTGGGGGTGACGTAGAAACCCTGGGTCACGTTGCGGTATTCGGTATTGCTCTGGATGCGCCCGTAGCCGTCGGTGCTGGTGCTGGTGATCGGGATGCTCTGGCCAATCTGGATCAGCGCCGGCTGGCCTTCGCTGGCCTGAATCTGCTGCATGCCGCCGTCACGGTTGCTGGTGCCATAGTGGATGACGCGCGCGTTGCCACGGTTGTCCTGGAAGTTGCTGTCGTTGTTGTCGACGCTGATCAGCAGGCGCTTGGGTGCGGTATCCAGTTGTTGCAGCAGGGTGCGCAGGTCGTCGATGCGTTCGGGGCTGGCGTTGACGATCAGCTTGTTCTCGAAGGCGCTGACCGTGCCGTCCTTGCCGATGAATGCCTGGGCGGCGGGCAGCAGTTCGGCGCTGCTGCGGTGTTGTAGCGGCAATACCTCGGTGGCGGCCTGGGCGGTGAGGCTGGCGGCCAGCAGCAAGGCGGCGAATAGGGGGCGTAGCGGCATGTCCATGATCTCCGCAGGGGGAATGTTCATGATGGCAAATTTGCCCAGCTTCTGCTGGTTTCACGTTACAGAACCCCTTGAGCGGTGGCCGCTGTCAGACAAATTCCGTAACATCGCGCCCCTTGTTTTTGTACCGTCCGCCCGGATTGCCTCACAGGATGCCCATGAAACCCGCCCGACTTCGCGCCGACGTGCTCGCCGGCCTGACCACCTCGTTCGCCTTGGTGCCCGAGTGCATCGCCTTTGCCCTGGTGGCTCACCTGAACCCGCTGATGGGCCTGTATGGCGCCTTCATCATCTGCACCCTGACGGCGCTTTTCGGTGGTCGACCGGGGATGATTTCCGGTGCCGCCGGCTCGATGGCGGTGGTGATCGTTGCGCTGGTGGTGCAGCACGGTGCGCAGTACCTGCTGGCCACGGTTTTGCTGGGCGGCGTAGTGATGATCCTGTTCGGCTTGCTGCGCCTGGGCAAGCTGGTGCGGTTGGTGCCTTACCCGGTGATGCTCGGCTTCGTCAACGGCCTGGCCATCGTTATCGCCTTGGCCCAACTGGAACACTTCAAGGAGGGCGGGCACTGGCTCAGCGGTACGCCGCTGTACCTGATGATTGGACTGGTGGCGCTGACCATGGCGGTGGTCTACGTGCTGCCGAAGTTGACCCGTACGGTGCCGCCAGCGCTGGTGGCGATCCTTGGCGTTGGTTTGCTGGTGTACCTGCTTGGCCTGCCCACACGCACCCTGGGCGATATGGCGCGCATCGCCGGTGGCCTGCCGCAGCTGGCCCTGCCGGACGTGCCGTGGAACCTCGAGACCCTCAAGATCATCGCCCCCTATGCGGTGCTGATGGCCATGGTCGGCCTGCTTGAGACCCTGCTTACGCTCAACCTGACCGATGAAATCACCGAGAGCCGTGGCTACCCGGACCGCGAGTGCGTGGCGCTGGGCGCGGCCAACATGGTTTCCGGCCTGTGCGGTGGCATGGGTGGTTGCGCGATGATCGGCCAGACCATGATCAACCTCAGCTCCAATGGCCGTGGTCGGCTATCGGGGGTGGTGGCCGGGGTTATGGTCTTGCTGTTCGTGTTGTTCCTGTCGCCGTTGATCGAGCGTATTCCGCTGGCGGCGCTGGTCGGGGTGATGTTCGTGGTGGCGCAGCAGACCTTTGCCTGGGCGTCTTTGCGGGTGCTGCACAAGGTGCCGCTGAGCGATGTGCTGGCGATCATCGCGGTGACCGTGGTCACCGTGTTCACCGATCTGGCCGTGGCGGTGCTGTTCGGCATCGTCATCGCGGCGGTGAACTTTGCCTGGCAGCATGCGCGGGAGCTGTATGCCGACAGCCATGAGGATGCAGAGGAGGGCAAGCATTACCAGGTGCATGGCACGCTGTTCTTTGCCTCGACTACGGTGTTCCTGAACCAGTTCGACCCGGCTAACGACCCGGACAAGGTGACCCTGGATTGCCAGCATTTGAGCTTTGTCGATTATTCGGCGATTGCGGCGTTGAAGACCTTGCGGGAGCGGTATGCGAGGGCGGGCAAGCAGTTGCGGGTGGTGCATTTGTCCGAGCGCTGCAAGAAGCTGCTGAAGCGGGCTGGGGAGCAGCACTGAGAAGGGTTGTTGCCTGTGCTGGCCTCTTCGCGGCTAAAGCCGCTCCCACAGGGAACGCATATCCCCTGTAGGAGCGGCTTTAGCCGCGAAGAGGCCAGCACAGGCGAACGAATCACTCCCCGCGGTTCTTCTTGACGATGGCATCGGCAATGCTCGCCGGTGCCTCGGCATAACGGGTGAACTCCATCGAGAAGCTGGCCCGGCCCTGGGTCATGGAGCGCATCGAGGTGGCGTAGCCGAACATCTCGCCCAGCGGCACCTCGGCACGGATCACCTTGCCGGCCGGCGTTTCGTCACCGTCCTGGATCATCCCGCGGCGCCGGCTCAGGTCGCCGAGGATGTCACCCTGGTACTCCTCCGGGGTCACCACTTCCACCTTCATCACCGGCTCCAGCAACACCGCCCCACCTTTCTGCGACAGCTGCTTGGTGGCCATCGAGGCGGCGATCTTGTAGGCCATTTCGTTCGAGTCGACATCGTGGTACGAGCCGTCGAACACCGCCGCCTTCAGGTTGATCAGCGGGTAGCCGGCCAGCACGCCGTTCTTCATCTGCTCCTCGATGCCTTTCTGGATAGCCGGGATGTATTCGCGTGGGACCACGCCGCCAACGATCTCGTTGATGAACTCCAGGCCTTCCTTGCCCTCGTCGCCGGGGGCGAAGCGGATCCAGCAGTGGCCGTACTGGCCCCGGCCGCCGGACTGGCGGACGAAGCGGCCCTCGATCTCGCAGGTGTTGCGGATTTTCTCTCGGTAGGCCACCTGTGGCTTGCCAATGTTGGCCTCGACGTTGAACTCGCGGCGCATGCGGTCGACGATGATGTCCAGGTGCAACTCGCCCATGCCCGAGATAATGGTCTGGCCGGTCTCCTCGTCGGTGCGCACGCGGAATGACGGGTCTTCCTGGGCCAGCTTGCCCAGGGCGATGCCCATTTTTTCCTGGTCGGCCTTGGTCTTCGGCTCCACCGCCACGGAAATTACCGGGTCGGGGAAGTCCATGCGTTCGAGGATGATCGGCTTGTCCATGTCGCACAGGGTGTCGCCGGTGGTCACGTCCTTCATGCCGATCAGCGCGGCGATGTCGCCGGCGCACACATCCTTGATTTCGGCGCGCTGGTTGGCATGCATCTGCACCATGCGGCCGATGCGTTCCTTCTTGCCCTTTACCGAGTTGAGCACCGCGTTGCCGGAGCTGAGCACGCCGGAGTACACCCGGGCGAAGGTCAGGGTGCCGACGAACGGGTCGGTGGCGATCTTGAATGCCAGGGCCGAGAACGGCTCGCTGTCGTCGGCGTGTCGCTCCAGGTGCTTTTCTTCGTCATCCGGGTCGGTGCCCTTGATGGCCGGAATCTCCGACGGGGCGGGCAGGTAGTCGATGACCGCATCGAGCATCAGTGGCACGCCCTTGTTCTTGAACGACGAGCCGAGGATGGTCGGCACGATTTCGTTGGCGATGGTGCGTTGGCGCAGTGCGGCCTTGATTTCGTCGACGCTCAGTTCCTGACCTTCGAGAAACTTCATGGTGAGCTCGTCATTGGCCTCGGCCGCTGCCTCGACCATGTGCGCGCGCCACTCGTCGGCCAGTGCCTGCAGCTCGGCAGGGATGTCTTCTTCGCGGTAGCTGGTGCCCTGGTCGGCATCGTTCCAGTAGATGGCCTTCATCTTCACCAGGTCGATCTGGCCGATGAAGTTCTCTTCACTGCCGATGGCCAGCTGGATCGGCACCGGGTGGTGGCCCAGGCGCTGGTCGATCTGCTTGACCACGCGCAGGAAGTCGGCGCCCTGGCGGTCCATCTTGTTGATGTAGGCCAGGCGGGGCACGTGGTACTTGTTGGCCTGGCGCCATACGGTCTCGGACTGCGGTTCGACCCCGTCCGCGCCGCTGAACACCACTACCGCGCCATCGAGCACGCGCAGCGAGCGCTCCACCTCGATGGTGAAGTCGACGTGGCCCGGGGTGTCAATGATGTTGAAGCGATACTTGTGGGCGAACTGCTTGGTCGAGCCCTGCCAGAAGGCAGTGGTCGCCGCCGAGGTGATGGTGATGCCGCGCTCCTGCTCCTGGGCCATCCAGTCCATGGTCGCGGCACCATCGTGCACTTCGCCCATCTTGTGGTTGACCCCGGTGTAGAACAGGATCCGCTCGGTGGTCGTGGTCTTGCCGGCGTCCACGTGGGCGACGATACCGATATTGCGATACAGCTCGATGGGCGTTGTACGGGCCATGGCGGACTACCTGCGGATGAGCGGATTCTCCCACGGTAGCAGAACGGGAGAATCCTGCTTTACCGCCGGGCCGTCAGTCGGCCAGGGCTTGCAGCAGCCACTGGCCATCCACTTCGCGGGCCAGGCCGCTGGCAGGCAGCAGGGCCAGCAGGCGCGTGTGCAGGGCCGCTTCGGTGAAGGTCTTGAGGGTGGCCAGGTCCAGTGCGCCGACCAGGTTGAGATCGGCCTTGGTGTACGACAGCCAGGCCTTTTTCAGGGCTTGGGCGACGTCGCTGCCGGAGGTGCTGGCAAAGCGGCGGTGCCATTGGCGGCCGTCGAAGGTGAAGGTGTGGGCGTGGCTGTAGGTGCCTTGGTCGCCCCCTTCGGTGCAGCGATGGCAACGGCACGGGCCTTCGCCGAAGGCGTTGCGCAGGTAGCTGTTGAAGTCCATCACGGGCTTGAGGGACAGGCGTTTGTCGACTTCGAACAGGTCGGCGATCAGGGGTTCTTCGGCGCTCACTCGGGATCCTCGTGTGGTGTGGCGTGCATCGGCGGGCACCCTAACAGATCGGGCCTCTCAGATCACCTTTCGCAGGCCCGGCCTCTTCGCGGATACTGCGCAGGCCTTGGGCAATGTGCGGTCACTGTAGGAGCGGGTTTACCCGCGAAGAGGCCAGTAGAGACAATAGAGATCACCTGCCGTACTCTACGCGCCCATACGCCTATACACCCACAGAGGTAACCCGCTTGAGCACCAAGTACCCGTACATCGCCACCATCACCGTCAGCGCCGAAGACCGTGGCGGCGACGCCGAGGCCTCGGAAAACCCCAATATGCGCGTTGGTCTGGAAGCGGTGACCGAAACGCTGAAGAAGGTGCATTTCGTCGGTACGCTCGCAGCCCCCGAAAAGAACGCCACGCACATCTGCGTGACCCTGGAGAACGGCCTGACCTACTACGGCCCGATCGTCAACGGGCACGCCGAACTCGAAGGCGGCTGGATTGCCTTCGAGTCCGACATGCTCACCCCGCAGGAACTGGGTCTTTAAGCCCCCGTTCCTCTCAGGAGCCCAGCTCCGCCAGGCACTGCTCGAGGATATCCAGGCCCTCCTCGAGCACTTCGGCCTCGATGGTCAGCGGTGCCAGCAGGCGGATGATCTGCCGCGCCTTGCCGCTGGGCATCAGCAACAGGCCCTTGGCCCGCGCCGCTTCCATCACCTTGGCCAGTTGCGCCGGTGCCGGGCTGCCGTCGGCATTGACGAACTCGATCCCGCGCATCGCGCCGACGCCGGTGAGGCGGCCGATGAACGGGCTCAGTCCCGAGGCCTTCCAACGCTCGAAGCGGCGCACGATTGCCTGCTCCTGGCGCTCACCCCAGGTAGCGACGTTCTCGTCGGTCATCTGCGCCAGACTGGCCAGGGCCGCTGCGCAGGCGATCGGGTTGCCTGAGTAGGTGCCACCCAGGCCGCCCTTGGGCAGCGCTGCCATCAACTCCTTGCGCCCGACCACCGCACCCAGCGGCATGCCGCCGGCAATGCTCTTGGCCAACAGCAGCAGGTCGGGCTCGATGCCCAGACGCGGGAAGGCGAAGCGCTGGCCGGTGCGGCCGAAGCCCGACTGGATCTCGTCGATGATGATCAGGATGCCGTGCTCGTCGCAGAAGCGGCGCAGGGCCTGGGCGAAGGCTGGGTCAAGGGCGAGGAAGCCGCCTTCGCCCTGCACCGGCTCGAAGATGAACGCCGCCACGTCCTCCACTGCCAGCTCGACGCTGAACAGGCGGTCCATGGCCTTGAGGGCCTGTTCGCAGGTAACCCCGGTGTCGGCGCTGGGGTAGGGCAGGTGGTACACCGGCCCCGGCAGTTCACCGACCCGCTGCTTGTATGGGGCGACCTTGCCGTTGAGGTTCAGGGTGGCCAGGGTGCGACCGTGGAAGCCGCCGTCGAAGGCGATGATGGCGCGTTTGCCGGTGGCACCACGGGCCACTTTCAGGGCGTTTTCCGCAGCTTCCGCGCCGCTGTTGGTGAGCATGCCGGCCAATGGGTAGCTGACCGGTACGAATTGGCTCAGTTGTTCCATCAGCGCCAGGTATGGGCCGTGGGGGGCTGCGTTGAAGGCGTAGTGGGTCAGGCGAGCGGCCTGGGCCTGGATCGCTTCGACCACGGCCGGGTTGCAGTGGCCCAGGTTGAGTACACCGATACCGCCGACGAAGTCGATGTAGCGTTTGCCGTCGGTGTCCCAGACTTCGGCATTACGGCCATGGGAAAGTGTGATCGGGTGAACGATGGCAATGGATTGGCTGATACTTTCCTGGTTCATGGGCACGCGGACCTTTGTTCGAATTTCTTATTATCCAAGCGTGTTGGCAGGTTATTCCGCAAACGAATTATTCGATTGCGGTCATTCCCTGGATTCTTGATCTTGGCTGATTTTGTATTACTAGCACTGGCCTCTTCGCGGGTAAACCCGCTCCCACAGGTACGGCGCCACGCTTGAAATGTGTGCGATCCCTGTGGGAGCGGGTTTACCCGCGAAGAGGCCCGCCCATGTGATATCAGTCCCCCTCGGCCACCCGCTCCCGAATCCACTGCACGAAGGCCCTGACCTTGGGCACTTCGGCCGCATGCTCGGCATGGGCGATGAAGTGCCGGCCATTGCTCGCCACCGGGTGGTCCCAGGCCACCACCAGCTTGCCCTCGCTCAACTCTTCGGCCACCAGGTAGCGCGGAATCAGGGCGATGCCGCAGCCGGCAATGGCCGCGCGGATGCACAGGTAGAACGTGTCGAAGCGGGGCCCGTGGTAGCTGTTCTGGCTATGCAGCCCCAGCCCCAGGAACCATTCGTGCCAGGCCTCCGGGCGCGACACGCACTGCAACAGGCGGTGTTCGGTCAGCGCCTGGGCGCTGTTGAACCGGTGGTTGGCCAGCAGCTGCGGGCTGCACACCGGCACCACTTCCTCGCTGAACAGCTCGATGCAGGTTGCCCCGGGCCAGGTGCCCTGGCCGAAGAAAAACGCAATGTCGGCCTTGGCCTGGACCAGGTCGAACGGCTCCAGCTCATTGCGGATATCCAGGTGAATGCGCGGGTAGCGGTCGCCAAAACCCTTCAGCCGAGGTACCAGCCAGCGCGCGCCGAAGGTGGGCTGGGTGGCGATGCGCAGCACTTCGGTCTCGTCGCCGTAGCTGAGGATGTAGCGGCTGGAAATGTCGATCTGGGTGAGGATCTTGTTCACTTCGGTGAGGTACAGCGCGCCAGCCGGGGTCAGGTGCAGGCGCCGGCGAATGCGCTGGAACAGCGAGTGCGACAGCATGTCCTCGAGCTGCGCCACCTGCTTGCTGACGGCGCTCTGGGTGAGGTGCAGTTCCTGGGCCGCGCGGGTGAAGCTGAGGTGGCGGGCGGCCGCTTCGAAGCACTGAAGGGCGGTGGTCGAAGGCATCAGGCGTTTGGACATGACGGGCAAATACCGAGCAAAAAAGGAAGGAGTTCATTCCATAACGGAATCATGTGTTTCGAAAAGGTCGTTTGTTGACCTCGGCCTATAGATTAATACTGACCTGGATCAACGATTACAACCGGTCGTGCGAAGAGGAGGTCAGTACCCGCTTCCGGCATCTGCAAAACAACAAAAACGAACATCAGAAATTTATAAGAATTCTGCTCCAGTCTTCAGCCGCCCCGCTGCGGCCGACCCATTCGAGGGTTCTTCATGGCTTCGCCAAACAACAAACAGCGCTCCCTGCAGCACGGCCTGACGTCCCGTCAGGTATCCATGATCTCCATCGCCGGCATCATCGGCGCCGGCCTGTTCATCGGTTCTTCCAACGCCATCGCCACCGCCGGCCCGGCCATCCTCATCTCCTACGCCATGACTGGCCTGCTGGTCTTGCTGGTGATGCGCATGCTGGGTGAAATGGCCATCGCCAACCCCAACAGCGGCTCGTTTTCCACCTATGCCTCCGAGGCCATCGGCCCTTGGGCGGGCTTTACCATCGGCTGGCTGTACTGGTGGTTCTGGGTACTGATCATTCCGGTCGAGGCCATTGCCGGCGCCGACATCCTGCATGCCTACTTCCCTGGCGTGCCGTCGTGGCTGTTCGCCTTCCTGATCATGCTGGTGCTGTCGGGTACCAACCTGATCAGCGTGAAGAACTTCGGTGCCTTCGAGTACTGGTTCGCGCTGGTCAAGGTGGTGGCGATCATCGCCTTCATCGTGGTCAGCAGCCTGGCGGTGTTCGGCGTCTGGCCGCTGGCCGAGGTGTCCGGGGTCAGCCGGTTGTGGGACAACGGCGGCTTCATGCCCAACGGTTTCGGCACCGTGCTCGGCGGCGTACTGATCACCATCTTCTCGTTCTTCGGCGCCGAAATCGTCACCATCGCCGCTGACGAAACCGCCAACCCGAAAGACAAGATCCGCCGCGCTACCAACCTTGTTGTGTACCGCATCGCCATCTTCTACCTGGCGTCGATCTTCCTTGTGGTGTCGCTTGTGGCGTGGAACGACCCGGGTCTCAAAGCGGTAGGTTCGTTCCAGCGCGTGCTGGAAGTGCTGAACGTGCCGGGCGCCAAGCTGCTGGTGGATATCGTGGTGCTGGTTGCCGTGACCAGTTGCATGAACTCGGGCCTGTACACTGCGTCGCGCATGCTCTATTCGCTGGGCGCCCGTGGCCAGGCGCTGAGCGTTACCAAGCGTATCTCCGGCTCGGGCGTACCGACCGTGGCGGTCATCTTCTCAACCCTGGCCGGCTTTGCCGGGTGCTTCGTCAACTATGTGTTCCCGGGCAAGGTATTCGGATTCCTGCTGTCCACCACCGGCGCCATCGCCTTGCTGGTGTACCTGGTGATTGCCGTTTCGCAGCTGCGCATGCGGGCCCGTGCCGAGCGCGAAGGGCGGCCGCTGGAGCTGAAGATGTGGCTGTTCCCATGGCTGACCTGGCTGGTGATCGGCACCATCGTCATGGTGCTGGGCTACATGCTGTTCAGCGATGCCTACCGCTACGAGACGCTGATGACCGCCGGGGTGACCGCGTTCATCCTGCTGGTTTCGCTGACCCAGCGGCGCGCCAGGGTGGTTGCCCAGACGGCCTGATGTTTCTGCTTTAATGTGGGGGCGTTGCGCGCCCCCCATATCAATAAGCACAGGAAGCGTATGAACGACCACCCCCTTTCCCTCCAGGCCCTCGCCGCACCCGACGGCACTTGCTACGGCTGCGGTTGCTCCCACCCCAGCGGCCTGCACCTGCAAAGCCGCTGGGACGACGACGGCATCCACCTCGTGTGCCGGCACGCGCCCGACAGCACCTTCATCGGCTGGCCCGGCCTGGTCTACGGCGGGCTGCTGGCGATGCTGGTCGACTGCCACTCCAACTGGACGGCAATGGCTTACCACTACCGCAACGAAGGTCGCGAAGCGGGCAGCTTGCCGCGCATCGACTGTGTCACTGGCAGCCTTGGCCTGAACTACCTCAAGCCCACACCCATGGGCGTCGAATTGTTGCTCAAGGCGCGTGTGGAAGGTGAGGTGGGGCGCAAGACCCGGGTGCTCTGCGAAGTCTGGGCCGACGATGTGCTGACAGTGACTGCCGACTCGGTGTTCGTTCGCGTCGATACCGAAAAGCTCAAGCTCAAGGCCCACGGCCAGGCCTGAGCCGCCGGTGCTGATGAGTGGTCGGTGATGGTCAGCGGCCGGGGATGTCTCTAGAGTGAGAGGTTCATTCCCCAGGCCAGGTTGATCATGACCGATCTCAGTGCTTTCCCCATTACCCGCAAGTGGCCCGCCAGACACCCCGAGCGCCTGCAGCTGTATTCGCTGCCGACGCCCAACGGCGTCAAGGTGTCGATCATGCTCGAAGAGATCGGCCTGGCCTATGAGCCGCACAAGGTCAGCTTCGACAACGATGACCAGCTGAGCCCCGAGTTCATCTCGCTCAGCGCCAACAACAAGATCCCCGCCATCCTCGACCCCAATGGCCCGGGCGGCCAGCCGCTGCCGCTGTTCGAGTCGGGGGCGATCCTGCAGTACCTGGCAGAGAAGAGCGGCCAGTTGCTCAGCCAGGACCCGGCCCAGCGTTACCAGACCTTGCAGTGGCTGATGTTCCAGATGGGTGGCATCGGGCCGATGTTCGGCCAGGTCGGATTCTTCCATTTCTTTGCTGGCAAGGAATACGAGGACAAGCGCCCGCGGGACCGTTATGTCAATGAGTCCAAGCGCCTGCTTGGTGTTCTGGAGCGGCATCTGAAGGGCCGGGAATGGATGGTCGACGAGTACAGCATTGCCGATATCGCGATCTTCCCGTGGGTGCGTAACCTGGTTGAGCGTTACAACGCCCGAGACCTGGTTGGCTTCGATCAGTTCAAGGAAGTGCAGCGAGTGCTGGCGGCGTTCCTCGAGCGGCCGGCCGTGCAACGCGGGCTGAAAATTCCAGGGTGAGGTTGGCTGTAAGGGCCCTATCGCCGGCAAGCCGGCTCCTACAGATAATGCACAGGGCTTGAGCTCTGTGGTGTTCCTTTGGGAGCTGGCTTGCCGGCGATAGGGCCAGTGAAGGCGAAACTGTTTCCAGCCTCAGAAGATGTGGTGCAGAAGCCAGTACAGGCTGCCGGCCAACAGCATCGCTGCCGGCAAGGTCAGCACCCAGGCCATCAGCAGGTTGACCAGCGTGCGCTTCTGAATCCCCGACCCGTTGGCCACCATGGTCCCGGCCACCCCGGAACTCAGCACATGGGTAGTCGACACCGGCAACCCGAACATGTCCGCCGCACCAATGGTGCACATTGCCACCACTTCGGCCGAAGCCCCCTGGGCATAGCTGAGGTGGGTCTTGCCGATCTTCTCGCCTACCGTCACCACGATGCGCCGCCAGCCGACCATGGTGCCCAGCCCCAGTGCGATGGCCACGGCCACTTTCACCCACAGCGGGATGTAGCGGGTGGCATCATCCAGCTGGGTCTTGAACAGCAGCACCTGGCTGCGTGTACCTGCATCGAATACCACCAGCTGGTTCTTCTCGATCAGGCGGATGGCTTCGCTGGTCAGGTACATGTCGTTGCGTACGTTGGCCATGGCTTCGGCCGGTACCCGCTTGAGCGAGCCATAACCTTTGACCTCTTCGCCGATCATGCCGGTCAGTGCCGCCAGCGCCGGTATCAGTTGCGGGTTGGCCCTGGGCTCGGCAATGAACGTGGTCAGCACCTGGCGTGGGTCGGCCGGTGCTGCTTGCGGGGCGCCGCGCACCAGTGCCTGGCGGGTAACCTCGGCGACCGCGGAAAATTGCAGGGCCTGTTCATTGGGCATGGTCTTGTTCAATGCGTAAGCCATCGGCAGGGTGCCAACCAGAATCAGCATGATCAGGCCCATGCCTTTCTGGCCGTCGTTAGAGCCGTGGGCAAAGGACACCCCGGTGCAGGTCAGGATCAGTACACCGCGAATCCACAACGGTGGTGGTGTCTGGCCTTCCGGCGCCTGGTACAGCGCCTTGCGCTTGACCAGCGCGCGCAGGGCCAGCAGCAACAGGGCGGCACAGGCAAAGCCGATCAGTGGCGAGAACAGCAGGGCATAACCGACCTTGCTGGCCTGGGCCCAGTCCACGCCACTGGTGCCGTCGCGCCCGTGCATCAGGGCATTGGCCACGCCCACGCCGATGATCGAACCGATCAGGGTGTGCGAGGATGAGGCCGGCAGGCCCAGCCACCAGGTGCCGAGGTTCCAGATGATCGCTGCCAGCAGCAGGGCGAAGACCATGGCGAAACCGGCCGAGGAGCCGACCTGCAGAATCAGCTCCACCGGCAGCAGGGCGATGATGCCGAACGCCACCGCGCCACTGGAAAGCAGCACGCCGAGGAAGTTGCACAGCCCGGACCAGACCACGGCGACGGGGGCAGGCAACGAGTGGGTGTAGATGACGGTGGCCACTGCGTTGGCGGTGTCATGGAAGCCATTGACGAACTCGAAGCCCAGTGCAATCAGCAATGCCAGGCCCAGCAGCAGGAATGGCGTGACCGTGGTGATTACCGTGCCGCTGGCCGTCACATCCTGCTTCAGGCTCCAGGCGGTGTAGGCGATACCGGCCAGCAGCAGGCCGAAGAACAACACCAGGGTGGCTCGCCCGGGCTTGTGGGCAAGTTGCGGGCGGGCATCGCGTTGGGCCAGTTGCGGCAGGCTGGCCAGTGAAGGGGTTGCCATGGTGGCTCCGGTCGGGGTGGGGCAAGGGTGCCGAAGGCCTTGAGCATAGAAACAATTCGTAACCCGGCCGTGACCTCGATCAATGATTTATCTAGGCTCAAGACGGACGGTAGTGGCAGGAGAAACCCATGATTCGCTGCAAGCGTGTCTACGATGCGGTTGAGCAAGACGACGGTCAGCGCGTGCTGGTCGATCGCCTTTGGCCGCGCAACAAGCGCAAGGAAGACCTGCACGGGCAGTGGTTGCGCGAAGTTGCACCCTCGGATGAGTTGCGCAAGGCGTTTCACCAGGGTGAAGTGGATTTCGCCGGCTTCATCCAGCGTTACCAGCAAGAGCTGGCGGCCCACCCCGAGCACTGGTACCCGCTGCTGGATCTGGCCGGAAAGGGCACGCTGACATTGCTTTATGCGGGCAAGGATACCGAGCACAACAATGCCCGGGTGCTGGCTGAATGGCTGGAGGACGAACTGGACCGGCGTGGGCCCGGCAGTTCGCCCGTGTGCTACGCCCCATGATTGATATTCGTTGTGCTGGCGATAGGGCCGGACCTGGCAAACCGAAGAGTATGAAATGTGATGTCCCTGAAACTGACCCCCGCCAACGACACCCACCGCACCTTCGCCCGAGACCTCACGCGCCGCGCGATGCTGCCGTACTACCGCGAATACGACCTGCTGTGGCTAGAGGAAGCCTTCGACGAAGCCTGGGACTGGCGCGAGCAGTGGCTGGTGACCGATGGCGACGCGGTACTCGGCTTCTGCAGCCTCAGCCAGGACCGCCAGGCGCTGTTCATTCGCGAGTTGCACCTGCTACCCGAACACCGTGGGTGCGGGGTCGGCAGCTGGGTGCTGGAGCAGTTGGCACTGTGGGCCCGCCAGCGGCACCTGCCGCTGCTGCGGCTGATGGTGTTTCGCAGCAACCCGGCGCGCGTGCTCTACCAGCGCCACGGCTTCGTTGAAATGGGTGAGGACGAATGCTTCGTGCGCATGCAACGCACGATCGACCAATAGCTCAATGATGGCTTGTCGCCACTGGAGAGCATCGGCATAGTGAACCCAAGCGTTCACGGCTACCTGCAGCGGGTAGGCCGTACATGAGTATGATCAGGGATAAGGAGAACCCCCATGAATGGAATCGGTCCGCGGCTGCGGGAAGAGCGTGAGCGTCTGGGGATGACCCAGCGCGTGTTTGGCGATATCGGCGGCGTCGAACCCAATGCCCAGGGCAAATACGAGAGTGGTGAACGCTCGCCGCGGCTCGATTACCTGGCGGCATTGGCAACCCGAGGCGTGGATGCACTATATGTGCTCAGCGGTATCCGCACCCCGGCACCGCTCGAGGGGCTGAGCGCCGATGAGTCCGGTTTGCTGGGGGCTTTCCGGCAGTTGTCGTGCGACGATCAGGCCGCACTCTGGCACTTGTTGCGGCGTTTGACCAACAACGACAAATCCCGGCAGACAGTGAGGCCGCTCACGGTTGAACGTCAGGCGTTTCTTACGGAAGGAATGCGTTAGGTCCGCCGTGAAAAATTTTGTTAAGGTGGCGGGATCCAATCGCCCTGCTGACGAGGTGTGTGCTTGATTAGGGTCTTAGTGGTCGACGATCACGATCTGGTACGAACCGGTATTACACGCATGCTGGCCGACATCGATGGCCTGCAGGTGGTGGGTGAGGGCGATTCGGGCGAGTCGGCGCTCAGGCTGGCCCGTGAACTGAAGCCGGATGTGGTGCTGATGGACGTGAAAATGCCCGGCATCGGCGGCCTTGAGGCCACCCGCAAGCTGCTGCGCAGCCACCCGGACATCAAGGTGGTTGCCGTGACCGTGTGCGAGGAAGACCCGTTCCCCACGCGCCTGCTGCAGGCCGGCGCTGCTGGCTACCTGACCAAGGGCGCCGGCCTCGACGAAATGGTCCAGGCCATCCGCCTGGCCTTCGCCGGCCAGCGCTACATCAGCCCCCAGATTGCCCAGCAGATGGCGCTGAAGCCATTCCAGCCACAGGGCTCACCGTTCGATGCCTTGTCGGAACGGGAAATCCAGATTGCCCTGATGATCGTCGGCTGCCAGAAAGTGCAGATCATCTCCGACAAGTTGTGCCTCTCGCCCAAGACCGTCAATACTTACCGTTATCGGATCTTTGAAAAACTCTCGGTCACCAGCGACGTCGAACTGACCTTGCTGGCCGTTCGCCACGGCATGGTCGACGCAAGCCTGTAAAACCTCATGTCCCAAGTTTTCGATGCCAGCGCATTCCTGGCTACCTGCAGTGGTCGCCCGGGCGTCTACCGGATGTTCGACGGCGAAGCCCGGCTGCTTTACGTGGGCAAGGCCAAGAACCTCAAAAAGCGCCTGGCCAGCTATTTCCGCAAGACCGGCCTGGCGCCCAAGACCGCCGCGCTGGTGGCCCGCATCGCCCAGGTCGAAACCACCATCACCGCCAACGAAACCGAGGCGCTGCTGCTGGAGCAGAACCTGATCAAGGAGTGGCGGCCGCCCTACAACATCCTGCTGCGCGATGACAAATCCTACCCCTACGTGTTCCTTTCCGACGGCGAGTTTCCGCGGCTGGGCATTCACCGTGGGGCGAAGAAGGCCAAGGGCCGCTACTTTGGCCCGTACCCCAGCGCCGGCGCCATTCGCGAAAGCCTCAGCCTGCTGCAAAAGGCCTTTTCGGTGCGCCAGTGCGAAGACAGCTACTACGCCAACCGCACCCGGCCATGCCTGCAGTACCAGATCAAACGCTGCAAAGGGCCCTGCACGGGCCTGGTGACCGCCGAGGAATATGCCGAGGACGTGCGCCACTCGGTGATGTTCCTCGAAGGGCGTAGCCAGCAACTGGGCAACGAGCTCAATGCCGAGATGGAGAAGGCCGCCATGGCCCTCAATTTCGAGAAGGCCGCCGAGTTGCGCGACCAGATCGCCTTGCTGCGCCGCGTCCAGGACCAGCAGTACATCGAAGGCGGCAGCGGCGATGTCGACGTTATCGCCGCCTTCGTCAACCCCGGTGGCGCCTGCGTGCACCTGATCAGCGTGCGCGGCGGGCGGGTGCTGGGCAGCAAGAATTTCTTCCCGCAGGTAGGCATCGAGGAGGAGGTAGCCGAAGTGATGGCCGCGTTCCTTTCCCAGTACTACCTGGGCAATGCCGAGCGCGAATTGCCGGGTGAACTGATCGTCAACGTGGTGCACGAAGACTTCGCCGCCATCAGCGAAGCCCTGCAGACCCTGCGTGGCCGCGAGCTGACCATCAGCCACCGGGTACGCGGTACCCGCGCCCGCTGGCAGCAGCTGGCGGTGACCAACGCCGAGCAGGCGCTCAATGCGCGCCTGGCCAACCGCCAGCACATGGCCGCACGTTTCGAGGCCCTGGCCGAGGTGCTGGGCCTGGACGAGGTGCCGCAGCGCCTGGAGTGCTACGACATCAGCCATTCCAGCGGCGAAGCCACCGTGGCCAGCTGCGTGGTGTTCGGCCCCGAAGGCCCGCTCAAGTCCGACTACCGCCGCTTCAACATCGAAGGCGTCACCGCTGGTGACGACTACGCCGCCATGCACCAGGCCCTGACCCGCCGCTACGGGCGCATCAAGGATGGCGAGGGCAAGCTGCCCGACGTGCTACTGGTGGACGGCGGCAAAGGCCAGTTGAACATGGCCCGTGACGTGATGCAGGAGCTGGGCTTCAGCGACCTGACCCTGCTTGGCGTGGCCAAGGGCGTGACGCGCAAGGCCGGTTTCGAAACCCTGTACCTGAACGACGTGCACCATGAGTTCACCCTCAAGGGCGACTCACCAGCCTTGCACCTGATCCAGCAGATCCGCGACGAGGCCCACCGTTTCGCCATCACCGGCCACCGCGCCCGCCGCGGCAAGGCCCGCCGGGTGTCCAGCCTGGAGGATGTGGCCGGGGTAGGGCCCAAGCGCCGGCGCGACCTGCTGAAACATTTCGGCGGCCTGCAGGAGCTCAACCGCGCCAGTGTCGATGAAATTGCCAAAGCACCCGGCATCAGTAAAAAGCTTGCCGAGTCGATTTATGCCAGCCTGCATAGCGAGTAGAATGCGGGCTCAACTTGCGGCCAGTCGTACCGATGAATATTCCAAACCTGCTCACCGTTCTACGCGTCCTGCTCATCCCGATCTTCATCCTGCTGTTCTATGTGCCCTATCACTGGAGCTACATGGCCGCCAGCAGCGTGTTCGCCGTTGCCGCCGCCACCGACTGGCTGGATGGCTACCTGGCGCGCCGCCTGCAGCAGAGCACGCCGTTCGGTGCCTTCCTCGACCCTGTGGCCGACAAGCTGATGGTGGCGGTGGCCCTGGTGCTGCTGGTGCAGACCCACGCCAACTTCTGGCTGACCCTGCCGGCCGCGGTGATCATCGGCCGCGAGATCGTGGTTTCGGCGCTGCGCGAGTGGATGGCCGAGCTGGGCGCGCGGGCGCATGTGGCGGTGTCCAACCTCGGCAAGTGGAAAACCGCGGCGCAGATGCTGGCGCTGGTGATCCTGTTGGCCAACCCGCCGGCGGTGACCTTCTGGGTAATTCTCGGTTACGCGCTGCTGCTGGTGGCGGCGGGGCTGACCCTGTGGTCGATGGTGCACTACCTGCTGGCCGCCTGGCCGCACCTGCGCGAAGGCTCGGAGCAGAAATAAAAGTTTTTTTGAATCAAGGGGTTGACGCTGTTTTAGAAATCGCTAGAATGGCACCCATCACGACGCGGGAATAGCTCAGTTGGTAGAGCACGACCTTGCCAAGGTCGGGGTCGCGAGTTCGAGTCTCGTTTCCCGCTCCAAATATAGATTTACAGGGTTCCATGGAAGTCTGTAAATCATTGAAAAAAGACGCTTCGGCGTCTTTTTTCGTTTCAGTCAAAGCCACTATTGCATCCAGGTGTTGAGCGGTAGATGTTTGCCATCACTGCTGTGCACCGCTCGCTAATTTCATGGCTCCGCCTTTATGGCGCTCGTGCTGGCCTCGAAGCGGCGTGGCCTTCCCAGCCTCAAGTTGATTGAGGTGTTTGCTCACACTGTGGCGGTAGCGGACCGTCGGTAGGCCTACTGCAGGCCGATGATAGCGTCCGATGGCTGGCTCCAGGTTACTCGTTACAATGCGCACGAAGGTTCATAAGGCTCGTGAGCGTAGCTGAGTGCTGCTCCCCTTGAGTTGCCGCCAAGTGCAGGCGTTCACTCAGCCACATGATCTGCGCAGCTTTCTGATAGAGCTCCTGTACCGAAAGACTCACATGTGGCCGTAACAGCGCCAGGCTGCTTTGCCTGGCGCCATCGTGCACGGGTTGGATCAAGCCGTGGCGTAGTCCAAGCCCCTGCGCGACCTCCCACAACCGGGGCCTATTCAAGAAGACATCCTTGGTCCAAAGGACGGGAACAGTCGCTTGTTGGCGATGATGGGGCCTGAAGTCCAATGCGGTCTGGACAAGTCGTTCTCCACCCAATGGAAGGTTGCCCGCATGAACCTCGTGGGTGGGGCAGGTGCAGCTGAAGCTGTAGAAATGGAAGCCCAGTTCATCCGTGATTGCAGGGAGTTCCTTGAGCAAGGCGGGCAGCGCTCGCAAACGCTCCCAGTCTTGTGCTGTTCTGTTGAGCATCGCACCTCCCTGTAGGATCGCTCTTACGGTCGGAGGACTGGCACTCAGCGTCTTCAAATACCAACCGGACCCATCAACTATAAGCCGGGCATTGCGCCGAAGAAATAAACAAAATGTTTAAAGCCTTATCGCGTGGATGAAAAATCGTTCATCGTGGCCAGGCAGCAACAGAAATCCTGGCTCATAGCTGTTCGGGCTCGTATAGACATACAGGCTGGGCAGCCCGCTCTGCACTTCCTGCAGCAAGCGCAATCCCTGCCAGTGAAACAGCGTCCGGTATATCGGCTCGGCTTCGCCTGGCTTGTACACCGCTTTGCTGATCCGTCGCCCCAGCTGCCACCGGCCCAGCCTTGCGACACACGCACCCAGCAGGAGCTGAACTCGTTGTTCTGGCTTTCACGGTCCCAGGGAAAGCTGACCTTCACCCGGCCCGACTCATCGCAATAGATTTCTTCTCCCTTCGGGCCGACCACGGTAGCCATGTGTGCTCCGCCGATGTGACGATGAGGTCCATGGTATTTTTCGTGCACGAACTGCATGGACATCTCATTGGTCGAAAAGTCCGGTTGCGTACACTTATGCAGGTGAAATTATGGTTTACCAGTTTAGCTTTAGTTCTTCGTTTATTGTTTCCCAGAATCTATGATTGCTAAGGGCTTTAAGCAAGGGGAGAGTTAGGGCTTCTGTGTTTGATAATTCAACTTCCTAATTGAGGGTGTTGACTTTTTCCAGTTGTTGTGTGTTCCGTACAGGAAATAGTGGTTTCGATAGGGTTCTATTGATGATATGTCTTGATGGCCAATTATTCTCCAATCGCCACTTTTGTCAATTTTCTTGTCGAATAAAGCGTAACTATCTAGCAGCAGCGGTCGGCATGCTAAGGCTGATTGTTCCAGTTCTTGCTGGGTGATTGATGGGCTGTCTTTAGTGATATTTAATATTTCGACTGCGTGCCCGACAATCATTTTTGACAAGATTTTACCAAAATGATAGTTGCTGTTGTCTTTGGTGAGGCAGAATATATCTCCGGGAGAGATTTTTCTCAGCATTGTTCTCTCTTTATCTTCCCACTTCCAGGTTTTTAGCTCCTTCATGGGCAAGCTCCAATTTTTTCTGTTCTTGTTGGCTTAGTTGATGCTGGGTGGTATGTCGAGTTCATTCTGGTGCTGGCCTCTCTGTAATATCTACCGAAATACAATGCCCTGTCATCGGTTCTGGCGAGGTCAAAGGAAAGCCCAGTGGCGCAGATAGCTTATGCGTTCGCTTCGCCCAAGCGGGTCACGTGTCTCGATCAGGCGCCCGATACCCTGTCGATCAGTTCGTTTGACGAACTGGCCCGCGACGACCTCTGCTTGCCAGCAGTTCCCAAGTGCATCGACATGCTTGTAAACGTCGTACATATGGATCTCGATAGCGGTGAACTCGCTGATAGTAGGAATAGGTTGCCGCAGTCGTCATAGGCAAATGGTATGAGTCCGGCTAGCGAAGGGGTGCTTTTGACTAGTTGTTTGTAGACGTTTTCTATCGTGGCTTCACCATATTTTATTGATAAAAAGCTATTTATTAGAAGCTCGGACTCGGTGTGTTGTTTATCATCAATGAATCCGCCGTTATTGGTCAGATAAAAGTTTATAAATTCACTTGTTGGGTGTGCATTTATTGATTTTGTGAATGCAAGAAAGTCACTTGTGGATATGGGTTGTTCACTTTCTATTAATTTTACGGGCACGGTTTTGCTCCTTTAGAAAATCTGGCAGGATGTGTCTACATTTTGCCTGTCGCGGCTGCGTACTGATTTACGCCACCATTGTGAGTTATCCCGAGGCGTCCAGCCGTTCGACCACACGCCCGCTGCGGTTGTAGCGAAATTGCAGTTTCTTTTGCGCAGGATCGATGTAGCGCATCAGCTGGCCGGCGGCATCAACTTCGTAGCGGTCGATACGACCATCGGGCCGTTCGCTTTCTATGAGGTAGCCGCGAGCGTCATAGCGGAAGTGGGTCTGCTCTCCCCGGGCGTTGATGCTTTCGCTCAGGCGACCCTGCAAGTCGTAGTGGTACAGCGTCTGGTTGTTGCTGCAGTCGCGATAGTTGAGAAGCTGGCCACGGGTGTTCCAACCTAGGTGCTTGGTCTTTTCGAGGGCATCGGTGACGCGGGTAACACGACCTTCCGGGTTGTATTGATACTGTGGATGGCGCGTCAGCAGCTACTGAGCGCTGAGGGTGGGGTGCGCCTGCAGCATCCACGAACCAGGGCAATGCCCTGCTTTGGAGGCGATCGATGCCTGAAAAATCGACTTTGCTGCGTCAAGAAGTTGCTTATTGCAGCTCGGGGAGATTTGTTAGAATTTTCCCGGTACAGCAACTTTGGTCATGAGGGCTTGGTTTCAGTGAATATTCTTTCGATTTCCCTTGCGTATTGCCTGGGGTAGGGTATTCGGATCTTTGTTATGTATTCTGATAGTTCGCTTTTTCTTTTCGATATCATGTAGTATTCAATAGTGTGGCCGATTTGGAAATTTACCTTGGGGCGTGATTGATTATATTATCTCTGCCTCCGTTTGGCTCTCTGTAGGTGGCTTGTTTTTTTATGATGTAGGCAATTAAATGTTTTTGGTGGTTTGATATGATGTGCAGCAAGTCTTCGCAAGAAATCGAGGCATGTTGCATCCATTTTTCCATTAGATTTATAATGGTTTCGTGGACTTTTGAACTTCTGTCTATTTTCTCGGGGATGTGCTTGTCTAGGTCGTCAAGGAAGGTTATGTGGGTGTCGGACTGCATAAGTTCGGATAGTTTCATTTAAAATCCTTTGTAATTGCTTAGATCTTGCAGTGCCTCAATTAACTCACTCCCTGGGTGTCTGTAGGGATCTTTGGCTGCATGCTCCCAAGGTGTTACTTTTTCAAGGTTGTATGGGTGTGAATGTGTTGCCGTCGCGTTGAGGCCAGTGGCGGTGGTTTAGCTCGATCGAGACGTTTCTAGTTCTTTCCTCTTGGGTTTTGAAATGAAACTCTCTGACTCGAATTCTTGGGGCAAGGCCTAGGCGCATTCTGAACATATTTACTGATGAGTACATGCCCTTGGCGCTGCTTTGAGGTGACAACGGTTGTCGTCATGAGATGCTTTTCCTGGACTCGTGTGGGTCATTTGATATCGGGTTGCTTTTTACTTGCTACGAAATATGCAAAGGCGTTATTCGTGAGGTACTTTCCATTTTGTCCGTTGTAATAACTGGCAGCGTCTGGCCATGCAAGGAAATTATTTTCTGGTTTTTCGGAAATGTTGCCGCTTTTGCGGTCAATTGAAAAAAGTTGCATCGCTCCCTTCCTAGCTATCTTAAATACTGTTTTTACAAACAAATCGGTTGCCGGGTCTTTCTTGGGGTCGTATGAAGCAGATAGCCTTCCATTTCGAAGGCAGGTGGGATCGTAGTCTGCTATGTTGGGTCTGATGTACTGGATGAGACCAGGGCCGACCGTCGCCCCGAAGTAGGAGTTTCTATCCTCGTTGGGGAATATATAATTTTTGCTGTATATGTGCTCTGGTAGTATTAGTTTGTTCCATATGGAGTGCTGTGGGCTGTCATTGTGGCATTCATTTAACGTGGGCATTGTTTTGGGTGATCGCTCCTCCCATTTTCCCGTCTCGATAAATGTTATCTCGGGAAGTTGGGATAGCAGTTCTTTGGAGAAGCTAAGTTCATCGGCTTTCGTCATAAATACTAGGAGTGTTGGTGTTTTGTTGGCCATTATTGATTACCTTATTATGATTTGCCCGACTGGCATGTTGGTAGTGTCTAAAGATCCTGGGCTAGTAATTTTCCCTTTGACGATGGTGATTACGATAGCGCTAGGGTCTTGTTTCGTGATTCGGATGGCATTATCCCATTCGCGTTGTGACATTCCGTTGATTTTTCCTTTGTCCACTGTTTGAATGTATACGGTTCGGCCCTTGGCATCGGTGAATGTCATGTCTGTATATGAACCTCCCTTCCGACCTAATCCTCCAGGTAGAGGCTTTAAGTATGTCTCTCTAAGTTCAATGCCAGTCCCTGTCTGTCGTCCGCCTTGAGTATGCGAAATAGGCGAGAGTTTATTGTCACGTAAGAACTGATCTCTAATTTGATCCATGTGACGTTTCGTTAGTGTATTCCCCCGGCGGCAAAGCCCCAGAGGGTCGATCCATGCGGCGGTGTTTGGGCCGTACTGGTAGAGGTTTATTCCACCTGCCAACCCTGCAGGATCCGGTGTGGTGAACCTTCCCACATCTGGATCATAAAATCTGAACGTGTTGTAGTGTAGCCCCGTCTCTCGATCAAGGTACTGACCTTGGTATCGCAAATTCTGCTCGCGCTCTTGCTGTCGACTGCGCCATTCATCTCGTGTGGCTCCCCAACCGTGATAATCGATGCGCCACAATGTATGACCATCTTCATCCGTTAACTGTTCGGGCAGCCCGGCCAAGTTGGAGTGGAAATACCGTATTTCTTCTTCATTCAGATTCTCGTCTATACGTGCTAGTGGCTCATAGCTGTTAGAGCTCGCATAGATATAAAGGGTGGGCAGTGAGCTCTGTACTTCTTGTAGCAAGCGTAATCCTTGCCAGTGAAACAGCGTCCGGCATAATGGCTCGGTTTCGCCTGGCTTGTAGATCGCCTTGCTGACCCGTCGCCCCAGCGGGTCGTAGGCGAACACAATGCGTTCGACCTCACCATATCTCTCCTGCTCCAGGCACACCAGCCTATGTTCGGCGTCATACTCGAAGCGCTGCAACCGATGGCTACCGATTGCGCTGCATCGGCGTGACGTAGGCGCTGACCCAGTAGTGGTCACCATTCTTGCAGCGATTTTTTACCAGCCCCATCCACGAGCGCCCATCCTTGAGTGTCTGCCACATATGCGCAAAAGCTTCTGGCGGCATGTCCGGGTGGCGCACGATGTTGTGATTGACGCCGAGCAATTCGGCTTCACTGAATCCGCTGATGTTGATGAAGTCGGGATTGACGTAAGTGATGGCGCCCTTTGGGTTGGTTGTTGAAAGAATGTTCGCGTTTGCGCTGAATTCGACGGCACGACCACTGACCGGAAGATTGTTTTTCATTGTTTTTCTCCTGAACTGACAGGTACGCGCCGCGTAACTGCGCTTCCTTCGAAACGGTCTTCTGTGCTGAGCAGGTGTTGTATCTGAGCGGCGGGTTGTGGCCGGCTGAACCAGTAGCCTTGGGCGTAGTGGCAGCCTTCACCGACCACGAATTCGAGTTGCGCCGAACTCTCGATGCCTTCGGCCACCACTTCCAGGCCGAGGCTATGGCCGAGAACGATGATTGCCTGGCTGATCGCGCTCTGTTTGTTCTCGTAAGGCACGCCGGTGATGAAGCTCTTGTCGAGCTTGAGGATGTGCAGCGGAAAGCGCGTGAGGTAGCCGAGCGAGGAGTAACCCGTGCCAAAATCGTCCAGCGCCAGCAGAACACCAAGGCTGGTCAGCTCATGCAGACAGGCCAGCGTGTCCATGTCGTCATGCATCAGTTGGCTTTCGGTGATCTCCAGGATCAGGCTGGCGGGAGGCAGGCCGCTTTCTTGCAGGATATCGATCAGCCGGAGGGTGAAGTCGGCTTGTTGCAATTGCGTGCTGGAAATGTTCACCGAGCAGCGCAGGCGCTCATGCCCGGCCAGTTGCCAGGCCCGGGCCTGCTGACAGGCCTGGCGCAGTACCCATTCGCCGACGCGGATGATCTCTCCCGATTCCTCCAGCGCAGGGATGAACTCCAGTGGCGAGATCAGACGTTCGCCATGGCGCCACCGCAACAGCGCCTCGACCCCGGTCACCAGAGGTGTCCCTTGGTCCAGGTGATAGATCGGTTGGTAGTACAGTTCGAATTCATTCTGTTGCAGTGCCTGGCCTAGCGCGGATTCCAGTTCCAGATGCTGCTGCGCGGTATCTTGCAATGTTTCGTCGTAGTGGGCGTACCGCGCCTTGCCGGCAGACTTGGCTCGGTAGAGGGCAAGGTCGGCAGCCTGCAGCACATCCAGGGCTTTGCCATTGTCGTGCAACGGAGCGATGCCGATGCTGGCGCTGACCACCAGGGTTCGACCGTCCATGTGCAGCGGTTGGTGCAGGTTGTCGAGGATGCGTTGGGATATCTGCTCGGCGTCGCGGTCGCAGGTGAGGTCGTGAAGCAAAACGATGAATTCGTCTCCGCCGAAGCGGAACAGTTGGTCAGTGGGGCGCAGCGACTCTTTCAAGCGCCTTGCCACTTCCACCAGCACGCGATCACCGACGTTGTGGCCGAGGCTATCGTTGATCAACTTGAAACGGTCCAGATCGATGAACAGCAGCGCTTCGTAGTCACCGCCCTTGCGCTGCTTCCTGAAGGTCTTCTGCATTTGCTCGTCAAGCCGGATGCGGTTGGCCAGGCCGGTCAACGGGTCATGCTGGGCGGTATGTTGGAGGCGCTGCTCGGCATCCTTGCGTGCACTGATATCAGACTGCGAGCCAGCCATGCGTAGCTCGCCAGGGTTGGTCATTTCGGCGACCCCTCGCACGAGGACCCAGATGTAGTCGCCGTTGTGCTTGCGGATACGGTACTCGTGGTGAACGGATGATGTCTGCCCTTGAAGATGGGCATCGATGGCATGGCGAAAATCGGGCAGGTCGTCCGGGTGCACGCGACCGAACCAACTGGAACTGCTCTCGCCGATGCTGTCGCGGCTGAGGCCAAGCATGCTGGCCCAACGCTCTGAAACGTAAAGCCGGTCCTGATCGACATGCCAGTCCCACAGCCCGTCGTTGGCACCGCGCAGCGCGCGGGCGAAGCGAGCCTCACTATCTTCCAGCGCCTTGTGCTGGGCCGCACTGTAGGTATCGATGGCCAGCGTCATGTCGAAGAACACTGCCTTCAACAGGCTGGAATACAGCGTGGCATCCGGGCTGTCGCCGAACACGCTTTCAAGCATGTCGTCGAGGTAAAGCCGATAGCTGCCGAGATACCACTTCAGCTCCAGGCCGATCTGCTGATGGATCACACCGATGCGCAGGCGGCCGTTGACGTAGGTTTCATCGTAGGGGCCGCTCCACAAGCGCTGGTAATACTCAGCCTGGCTCTGCTTCAAACGGGCGGTGACTTCCGGCGTGCGAAGCAACGCGGACGGCGTGGAAAATTCCGCCAGGTGACGGTACAGATGGTCGACGAAAGCTTGCTGGGACGGGGCCATGTACTGAGCTGCTACGCCTAGTCGTCTGGCATCTTCGGCGCTCCAGTCGAGAAAGCGAAAACGTTCGACAATCTCCGCATGGTCGAGACGGATACGCTTGATTAATTCCTCGAGGTCTTTTGTCACCTTCATTCACATCCCCCGGTGTTGGAGAAGATTCCTTTTTGCTGAACAAAAAAAAGCGCCGTGACAACAAGTTCTGCTCAAGAACTTGTTGTCACGGCGCTTCGTCTTTCAGGCCTATTATCCTGCTCGGCAAAGCCGGTTCCCGCAGGGCGGAACCTGGTGATGGCACATTCACATCACTGGGGATCTTCCGACAATTTATCCAGCAATGCAACCAGGCGTCGCCGCAGCAGCCCCAGTTCGCGGGATTTGAAGGCGTGTCGGGTCTGTTCGAGAACCTCGGTGGCATCCAGCAAGGCAGCCTGTATCTGCCCAGCCGAGCCCAACTGGGTTTCACCGAGCCAGCGGCAAAGCGGGGCCACGCTGCAATTGCCAGGCGTACTCAGCACCTCGCAATCGGGTGCTACAGGCGCCAACAACTGGCGCAATTGATCGGCCAGTTCAAGATTGTTGCAGATAATTCTGGTTGCCAGGTTGGACTCGCTCATCAAACTGCATTCCCATATGTTTGGTGTGCTGTTTACAACACCGCCCATGGCGTTTGACTGATTCAGGTCAATGCTGAAGCCTTTCCACTTACCCTGTGAGGGTGATGTTGCCGTGTGTTGTCATGCACGGGGTCGCTGGCCTGGTATTCCGGTGTTTGGCTGACCAGTCAACATGGGAACACCACGTTCGTGCGCGATGCCGCGTTGCGGATATGCTCCTGCATTGCACGCTGTGCCCCGGCCTGGTTGCCACGGGCAAGCTGGCGCAGGATCTTGCGGTGTTCCTGCCAGGTCTCCATGGCGCGTTCAGGGCGAATGAACGGCAACTTCTGGCTCTCCAGGAAAATGTCCTGGCTGGTGGTGATCACCTGCAGCATGGCGTGGTTGCCACTCGCTTCCAGCAGGCGGCGGTGAAAGGCGAAGTCCAGGCGCGCTGCGGCCTCGAAATTGCCGGCGCGCAGCTCCTGGCGCATCGACTCGACATTGGCTTCGAGCGCATCGATGTCCGCTGCCGTCAGGTACAGCGCCGCCAAGCCGGCGGCAAACCCTTCGAGTGCATAGCGCAGTTGGAAGGTATCGACGGCGGATACCTGTTCGGCATAGGGCCAGGAGAAGCCGGTGGCGGATGGCGGCGCCTGGACGAATACCCCCTTGCCCGGTTGTACGCTCACCAGCCCCAAGGCGCTCAAGGAGGACAGCGCCTCGCGCAGGGAGGCGCGGCTTACACCCAACTGCTCTGCCAGGTCACGTTGGGAGGGCAGGGCATCACCGGGCTGGTAGTCGCCTTCCTGGATCAGTTTGCGGATAGCCTGCAAGGCGATTTCCGGAACTGCGCGGGGGAGTGTGTCGAGCATCTGTTCAGACCAGCTGGCAAGGGGTCTGCGCTTTTTAAAGGCTTTACCGGTTGCCTGGCAAGTATCGCCCCATGCTGACGCAGCGGGGCAGGTGGCTGCACGAAAGGGGGGCGATGGCAGAGGGTAGGCGCTAGCTGTTCAGACCAGTAAGACCGCGTGATGCCAAGGGGCGAAAGCGTATTCCGGGGCTGCCGGGCAACACTGGCACGGCCTGTGCTTTTCGGGCTAGGCAACTTCTTCGCATGCACCCGAGGCATTTTCCATGAAAAACATCCGTTCCTTGCTTCTGGCCGCCCTGGTTTGTGGCGGCGTCATGAGCGTTTCCCACGCCCAGGCCGATGCGCTGGCCGACATCACTGCCCGGGGCGTGCTCAAGGTAGCCGTACCCCAGGACTTCCCTCCCTTCGGCTCGGTGGGGCCGGACCTCAAACCTCGCGGCCTGGACATCGACACCGCGCAGCTACTGGCTGACAGGCTCGGCGTCAAGCTGGCGCTGACCCCGGTCAACAGCACCAACCGCATTCCGTTCCTCACTACCGGAAAGGTCGACCTGGTGATTTCCAGCCTGGGCAAGAACCCGGAGCGGGAAGCGGTGATCGATTTTTCCCGCCCCTACGCACCGTTCTACCTGGCAGTGTTCGGGCCGGCCGAGACGTCGATCGACAATATCGGTGCCGTTGCCGGCAAGACCATCAGTGTCACGCGTGGCTCGATCGAGGACATGGAGTTATCCGCGGTCGCCCCTCAGGGTGCGGTCATCAAGCGCTTCGAGGACAACAACTCGACCATCGCCGCCTACCTGTCGGGCCAGGTCGAGCTGATCGCCAGCGGCAGCGTGGTAATGGCTGTCATTGCCGAGAAGAACCCGAACAAGGTGCCGGTCATGAAGGTCAAGCTAAAGGACTCGCCAGTGTACGTGGGGCTGGCCAAGCAGGAGCCGGCCTTGCTCGAGAAGGTCAACGCCACTCTGAATGCGGCCAAGGCCGACGGCAGCCTCGACCGCAATGCCGAAAAGTGGCTGAAGCAGCCATTGCCGGCCGACCTTTGAACGGCCCTGGAGTCGCCGACCCATGGCCTATCAATTTGACTTTTCCCCTGTGCTGGCCCAAGGCGGCCTGCTGCTCGAAGGGGCTGTGTTCACGCTTGAGCTGACGTTGATCGGCACCCTGTTCGGGGTGGCTATCGGTGTGCTTGGTGCGGTGGTGCGCGCCTGGCGACTACGGCCGTTCGATGCGCTGTTCGGCCTTTACGTGGAGCTGATCCGCAACACGCCCTTCATCGTCCAGTTGTTCTTCATCTTCTTCGGCCTGCCCTCGCTTGGCGTTCGGTTGACGGAATGGCAGGCGGCGGTACTGGCCATGGTGATCAACCTTGGGGCCTATTCCACCGAAATCATTCGGGCGGGTATCCAGGCCATTCCCAGAGGGCAACTGGAGGCTGCGGCGGCATTGGCCATGAGTCGTTTCGAGGCTTTTCGCCATGTGGTGCTGCAACCTGCACTGGCCAAGGTCTGGCCGGCCCTGTCGAGCCAGATCGTGATCGTAATGCTCGGGTCGGCGGTGTGCTCGCAGATCGCCACAGAAGAACTGTCGTTCGCTGCCAACTTCATCCAGTCGCGCAACTTCCGGGCTTTCGAGACATACCTGCTGACCACGGCTCTGTACCTGGTCATGGCCATCCTGGTGCGCCAACTGCTGGCATGGATAGGCCGGCGCGCTTTGACGGGGAGACGCTGAATGGATTTCACCTTGTGGGACATCGTGCGCAACCTGCTCGCAGGTTTGCAATGGACCTTGCTGCTGTCGCTGGTGGCATTCGTCTGCGGTGGTATTGCCGGGCTGTTGCTGCTGTTGGCGCGAATCTCCGATAGCCGGATGCTGCGTGGCGCGGCCAGGAGCTACATCGAGCTGTTCCAGGGGACGCCGCTGCTGATGCAGCTGTTCATGGTGTTTTTCGGCATCGCCCTGTTCGGCATCGATGTTTCGGCCTGGATGGCGGCGGCCATCGCCTTGACGTTGTTCACCAGTGCCTTTCTCGCCGAGATCTGGCGAGGCTGCGTCGAGTCCATACCACATGGCCAGTGGGAGGCCTCCGGCAGCCTGGCCATGAGCCGTCTGGAGCAGTTGCGCCACGTGATCCTGCCCCAGGCCCTGCGCATTGCCGTCGCGCCGACCGTCGGGTTCTCGGTGCAGGTGGTCAAGGGCACGGCGGTGACCTCGATCATCGGTTTCACCGAGCTGACCAAGACCGGCGGCATGTTGGCCAACGCCACTTTCGAACCGTTCCTGATCTACGGTCTGGTGGCCGTGGGTTACTTCGTCCTTTGCTACCCGCTCTCGCTGAGCGCCCGTTACCTGGAGAGGAGGCTGCATGCCCCTGCTTAGAGCGTCCGCATTGCACAAGTACTACGGCGACAATCATGTGCTCAAGGGTGTCGACCTGGCGATCGAGGAGGGCGAGGTGGTCGCCATCATCGGCCGTAGCGGTTCCGGCAAGAGTACCTTCCTGCGTACCCTCAACGGCCTGGAGTCGATCAGCGATGGGGTGATCGAGGTGGACGGCGAATACCTGGATGCCGGCCGCGCCGACTTGCGCTCGCTGCGGCAGAAGGTTGGCATGGTGTTCCAGCAGTTCAACCTCTTCCCTCATCTGACAGTGGGCCAGAACGTGATGCTTGCGCCCCAGGTGGTGAAGAAGGTCGGCAAGGCCGAGGCCCGCCAGTTGGCCGAGCAGATGCTCGCCAGGGTTGGACTGGGCGACAAGTTCGACGCCTACCCGGACCGCCTTTCCGGCGGCCAGCAGCAGCGGGTGGCGATTGCCCGGGCGCTTGCCATGTCGCCAAAGGTGTTGCTGTGCGACGAGATCACCTCGGCGCTCGACCCCGAGTTGGTCAACGAAGTGCTCGGTGTGGTGCGCCAACTGGCCAGTGAAGGCATGACCCTGATCATGGTCACCCACGAAATGCGTTTTGCCCGGGAAGTCGGTGACAAGCTGGTCTTCATGCATCAAGGCAAGGTCCACGAGACTGGCAATCCACGCGAGGTTTTTGCGGCGCCCCGAACAGCTGAGCTGGCGAATTTCATCGGTAGCGTGGCAGGAGGTTAGGTGGCGTCTGCAGGTTTCGTCGCCCCAAAAAATGCTCCGTATCGAATGTTACGGAGCATTTTTCATCATTGCCTGGATCCCAGGGGCTGCGGTGTGCCTTTGTCATGGGCCAGGTATCCATCACGCTTGCATCCGCCGCGCTTCAGGTTTGACCCACGGCTACGGTCAAAGCCATGCCTTGATCTGCCTCGACACAGCGTCAGTGGAGATCCCGTATCGGTCATGCAAAGTCGGCAGTGCCCCTGCATCGAGAAACGCATCCGGTAGCGCGATCTGGCGGAAGGTTGGTGTGACCCCGTTGCGCAGCAGTACGCCGGCCACAGCTTCCCCCAGGCCCCCTATGATCGAGTGGTTTTCCGCAGTGACCACCAGGCGACCAGGCTTGCGTGCCTCGGCGAGGATGGTCTGTTCATCGAGCGGTTTGATGGTAGGCACGTGCAGTACCGACACGTCCACTCCGTCCTTTTGCAACTGCTCGGCAGCCTCCAGCGCGCGCATGGTCATGAGGCCGCTGGCTATCAACAGCACGTCCCGGCCACCGCGCAGCACCTGTGCCTTGCCCAGCTGGAACTGGTAATCGTAGCGATCAAGCACCAAGGGTACGTTGCCGCGCAGCAGCCTCATGTAGACCGGCCCCTGATGGGCGGCGATCGCTGGCACAGCCTGCTCGATCTCCAGCGCATCACAGGGGTCGACGATCATCAGGTTGGGCATCGCCCGGAAGATGGCCAGGTCATCCGTGGCCTGGTGGCTAGGACCATAACCGGTGGTCAGGCCAGGCAGCCCACAGACGATCTTGACGTTGAGGTTCTCTTCTGCAATCGCCATGCAGATGAAGTCGTAGGCCCGACGGGAGGCGAACACCGCATAGGTGGTGGCAAAGGGGGTCATGCCTTCCCGTGCCATGCCGGCAGCGGCGCTCATCAGCAATTGTTCGGCCATGCCCATTTGATAGAAGCGCTCGGGGTGGGCTTTGGCGAAGATGTGCAGGTCGGTGTACTTGGACAGATCGGCACTTAGGCCAACTATATCCCGACGTTGCTCGGCAAGGCTTGCCAGGGCATGGCCGAACGGGGCAGGGCGGGTCGGCTGGCCGTCGGCGGCAATCGAAGCGATCATGGCCGAGGTGGTCAGGCGTTTCTTGGGTGAGTTCACAATGCTCATGCTTGGCTCCCGGCGTCCAGCGCTTTCAGGGCGAGGTCCCATTCGTTTTCATCGACGCGAATGAAGTGCGTCTTGTCGCGGTTTTCCAGGAAAGGCACGCCTTTGCCCATGCGGGTATCGCAGATGATCACGCGCGGTTGCGCCCCGGCGTGGGCACGGGCCTGGTCGAAGGCGCCGACCAGCGCATCCAGGTCATTGCCGTCCACGCGTTGAACGAACCAGCCAAAGGCTTGCCAGCGGTCGACGATTGGCTCGAAGGCCAGTACCTCGCTGGAATGGCCATCCGCCTGCTGGTTGTTCACATCGATGATGGCGATCAGGTTGTCCAGGCGCCAATGGCTGGCCGACATGGCGGCCTCCCAGGTCGAGCCCTCGTTGAGCTCGCCATCGGACAGCAGGTTGTACACCCAGCTGTCCGACCCCTTGCGTTTGAGCCCGAGGCAGGCGCCGACGGCGATGCCCAAGCCGTGGCCGAGCGAGCCACCGGTGATCTCCATGCCGGGGGTATAGGCAGCCATACCAGACATGGGCAAGCGGCTATCGTCGCTACCGTAGGTTTCAAGCTCATCCTCTGGGATTACGCCGGCCTCGATCAGTGCGGCATAGAGGGCAATCGCGTAGTGTCCGATGGACAGGTAGAAACGGTCGCGCTGCTCCCATTCGGGGTTGCCGGGGTCGAGGCGCAGCGCATGGAAATACGCGACCGCCAGCAGGTCGGCGGCGCCCAGCGCCTGGCCGACATAGCCCTGGCCCTGGACTTGCCCCATGCGCAATGCGTGGCGGCGGATATTGCGAGCGCGCACAGCCAGCGGCAGCGCCTCGGTGTAGGTAGGCACAGCAGTCATTGAAGTGACTCCTTTTTATCGAATCAACGATTGACCAGATGAGCCGGTACTCGCGACACCAGGAAGGCGCCAAACATGAGTACGGCCGTGATGAGATACATGCCGATGGCATTGCTGCCCAAGGTGGTAGTGACCCAGCCGATCAGGTAGGGCGAGCAGAAGCCGGCGAGGTTGGCGAAACTGTTCACCGCCGCGATGCCTGCCGCCGCCGATACACCTCCCAACAGCGTGGTGGGCAGCATCCAGAACAGTGAAGAGGCGGATAGCACTCCAGCCGCAGCGAGGCACAGGCTGAGGATCGACAGCGTCAGGCTGCTGCCCAGTGCTGCGGCGAGGCTCAGGCCCAGAGCGCCGATCAGCATGGGGATCGCCAGATGCCAGCGGCGTTCACGGTGACGGTCGCCGCTGCGCCCGGCCCACAGCATCGCGACGATGGCACACAGGTACGGCAGGCTGGTCAGCAGGCCGATGTGCAAAGGTTCGCTGACGCCGGCATTGCGTACCAGTGTGGGTAGCCAGAACGTGATTGCGTACTGGCCCATCACTACGCAGAAGTAGATGCCCGCCAGCAACCAGAGCCGACGGTCGCGGATGAAGTCGGCCACCGAGCCGTGGTTTACCTTGTGTTGTTCGTCTTCAGCCAGCTCCTTGCGCACCAGGGCTTTTTCTTCGTCGCTCAACCAGTGAGCCTGATCGACGCCATCCTTCAGGTAGCTCAGCACCAGGACGCCCACCAGTACCGTGGGGATGGCTTCGAGCAGGAACATCCACTGCCAGCCCGCCCAGCCGTGAACGCCGGCAAAGCGCTCCATGATCCAACCCGACAAGGGGCCGCCGATCATGCCCGACAGCGGAATCGCGATGAACCACAGCGCGGTCATCTTCGCCCGGCGGTAAGACGGGAACCAATAGGTCAGGTACAGCAGAAGCCCTGGTGCCAGGCCTGCTTCGGCGATCCCCAGCAAAAAACGCAGGGTATAGAATTGCCAGGCTGTCTCCACCAGGGCGAACATCGCCGAGATGATGCCCCAGGTGATCATGATGCGAGCGATCCAGCGTCGAGCGCCCACTTTGTGCAGAATGATGTTGCTGGGCACCTCGCAGAGAAAGTAGCCAATGAAGAACATGCCAGCGCCCAGTCCGTAGACCGCTTCGGAAAGGGCCAGGTCGTCCATCATCTGCAGCTTCGCAAAGCCGACATTGACCCTGTCCAGATAGGCGCACAGGTAGCAGAGCATGAGAAAAGGCATCAGTCGCCAGGCCGTTTTACGGTAGGCACTGCTGCGTGCGGCGGATACCGCATCGAGCGCTAATGTGGTCATTCGTTCTGATCTCTTGTTGTTATCGAACGCGTGGCCTGCGCCGGGCTCGGGTGCAGGTCACGATGCACCGGGTGCTCAGTGGATCAGCATCCCGCCGTTGACATCCAGGGTAATGCCCGTCAGGTAGCTGGACAGGTCACTGGCCAGGAACAAAGCTGCATTGGCGACATCGCGCGCCTCGCCCAGACGGCCCAAGGGGATGCCTTCGATGATGGCGTGACGGCGCTCATCCTGCATGAGGCCACCGGTGATGTCAGTGTGAATCAGGCCTGGCGTGATCGAGTTGACGCGAATATTGTCCGGCCCCAGCTCGCGGGCCATCGCCTTGCCCAATCCAAGCACGCCAGCCTTCGCCGCGCTGTAGTGAGGGCCACCGAAGATGCCGCCACCACGCTGGGCAGACACAGATGACATGCAGATGATGCTGCCGGCGCGTTGCGCCCGCATGGTTGGGATCACCGCCTGGGACATCAGCAAGGTGCCACGCAGGTTCACGTTGAGAATCCGGTCATAGTCAGCCCCTGTGATTTCCAGGGTTTTCACCGGTTGAGTGATACCGGCGTTGTTTACCAGCACGTCGATCCGACCGAATTGCGCGAGCACTTGAGCGATGGCATCACGCACTTGTGCTTCATCGGCAACGTTGGCAGCCACGCCGAGGTGGCCTTCGCCCAGTGAAGCGGCAGCCTCGGTCGCGGCGGAGGCGTCCAGGTCCAGGATCGCGACTTTGGCGCCCTGAGCGGCAAACGCCTGGGCTGTTGCGCGGCCGATGCCGCGGGCAGAGGCCGCGCCAGTGATCACGGCAAATTTTCCTGTTAACAGCATCGAAGGTGCTCCAGATGGTTGTTGTTGTGAGCAGTGGTTCAGGCAGAACCGATAGGCACAGCTTCGTCCCGGACAGCACCCCGAGCAACGCTGCCTCCTTCACCCGGTGCTGAAAAAAATTCAGCCCTCGACTTGTGCCTTGGGCTTACAGGAAGGTAAAAGCCTTGGTATCGCTTCGAATCCTTCAGGAAATGGTCATGAGCCTGGACATCCTCAGAAAATCGCCTCAGATCCCTTCCCTGAAAGCAATTCAGGCCTTCGAGCAAGTTGCTCGCTTCGCCAACGTTGCACGGGCCGCAGAGCAGTTGAACCTCACACCCTCTGCGGTGAGCCACCAGCTCGCCAATCTGGAAGCCTTGATCGGTCGTCCGTTGTTCATTCGCGAGGCGCGCGGTGTTGCATTGACCCCGGCCGGAGAGCAGTACCTGCGCGAGGTGTCAGGCATATTGCAAAGCCTGGCTACGGCCACCGAGCGCGCCGGCAACTCGGTGGGCTTCGATTGCTTGCGGCTTCATTCCGCGCCCAGCTTCGGCCTGCTCTGGTTGCTGCCGCGCCTGGACCATTTTCGTAACAGTCATCCGCAGATCCAGATCAACCTGTCGTGCTCCTACGAGTCTCTGCACTTCGGCCGCCATCAGATCGATCTGGATATCCGTCATGGCTACCCCAACTGGCCCAGCCTGGAAGTGCGTACCATCCGGCATGAACGTGCAACTGTGCTGGCCTCGCCACAGCTTCTCGAGCGTACGCCTATCAAGCAGCCGGGCGATCTGCTGGGGCAGAACCTGATCCTGTCGGAAGCCGCATTGGTGCAGTGGCCCCAATGGTTCGCCCAGCAAGGCGTGACGTTGCCTCAAACCCCCTACGCCTTGAGCTTCGATCGCTCCTACATGAGCCTGGAGGCCGCCAGCCACGGGTATGGGGTGGCCTTGGAGAGTTCCCTGCTGGCGCAGGACTATATCGCCCGGGGCGAGTTGGTACCGGTATTTGCGGAAGACTTGGCGACGCCCGTCAGTGCCCACCACCTGGTATTTCCTCGAGGCCATGCTGAAACCCCCAGGGTTCGACAGTTCCTTGAATGGATGCAGGGCCAGCTCGGTCATGACTTCAATTACTGAGAGCAGTTTGCACAACAGATGAACTGCGCTAGGGGTCGGCTATCAAGTCAGCAGAAGGCTGGATAGCACCAGAACTCAACGGTAATAAGCAACAAGGGAAAAGCCCTACAACTCTATCGGAAGTTTCGCTGCCCGGTTCGGGTTGTACATCTTCAGGGTGTCGCTACCATCAGGGCTCGGCGCTTCCATGGAGATTCCAGTGACTACTTCCGGCAATACAAGAAGGCGGGGTTGGTAGCGTGAATCAGCCCTTGGGTTCGTTCACTAGCTTTCCGCGCTCGGCCTTGCTGATTCTGTTGTGTCTATTGGGCGTATTCCCTCTGGATGTGATCCTGCCATCATTCCCGGCGCTCGCAGACGAGTTTCACGTCGAGCCAAAGCAGATAGCCTACTCGGTGAGTTTCTTTGCGTTTGGTGTCGCCTTGGCGCAAATCGTGATCGGGCCATTGTCGGATGGCATGGGGCGCAAGCGGTTGTTGCTCGCTGGGTTGGGAGTGTCCATTGCAGGGGCAGTGGGTTGTGTACTTTCAACCCGCTATGAGACGTTCATGGCGTTCCGTTTGCTGCAGGCCCTGGGTTGCGGGAGTTTCGTGCTGGGCCAGGCGCTCGTGCAGGATCTGTACAGCGGTAGACAACGCAATGCCATGCGTATCCTGCTGACCAGCGCAAGTGGGCTGTTCATTTCGTTGTCACCGGTCGCAGGCGCTTTTCTCCAACAATCCTTTGGCTGGAAGGGCAGTTTTACGGTATTCGCTTTCATAGCCGTGATCGTTTCATGCCTGTCATATGCATTGCTGCAGGACACGTCTGCATCGCGAGGCCGTACTTCGGGCATGCGCAGCTATTGGGTCATGCTGCGTGATACGACCTATCTTGCGCACTCCCTGCTGGCTAGCCTGGCGTTTGCCTGCCATTTTTCCTTCATCGTTGTCGCGCCATTGGCGTTGATGGACAGCCTGGGGCTGACGCCATATCAATTCTCGGTGGTATTTATCGCCTATGGGCTTGCGTATATCGCTGGCGGAGTAGCCGCGACCTATTTGAACAACCGCGTAAGCCCGCAGGTTCAGATCAAGACAGGATTCCTGCTCATAGCTGCCGGGGGCATCACACTGTTGATCTGGGAGCAGTTTGCAGGGTTGACGGTGGCGAGTCTTATGCTGCCGATGATCATCTGCACGACGGGGACAACGCTGGTGCGTCCTGCTGCGACGACCCAAGCCTTGGCGCGTTACCCGCAGCAAGCCGGTGCGGCAGCGTCGCTCAATACGACATTGTTGTTCGCAGGTGGTGGTTTAGCCGGCAGTCTTGTTGCTGGCGTCGAAAGCGAGCTGCCGATGAGCCTGGGGCTTCTGTTCCTGGGTGTCAGTTTGTGCGGATGGCTACTGCTTGCATGCCTGACGGAAACGCTGACCAGCACTCGAACTTGATAACGACCGAGCCATCCGCGGTGAAAACGATAACGGTGTAGCGAAGGTGTTGATCAGGCCCAGAAACCAAACAGCACCAACGCCGCCACGCCAAGCCCGACCGCAACCGAACAGCCGCCCAACGACAGTGCCGCCCGACCTTGCCGGTACCAACCATCCTGGCCCAGTTGCCGTGCCGGTGCCAACAGGCTGCGCCAGTGCATTTCCGTGTCATGAAACGCCTGCAAGTTCGCCATGTCCGCATCCAGCCAACGGCGAAAATCGATCCGCTCGCACGCCGTCACCTGTGGGCTCTGCAAGCGCACATACCATTGCCCGGCAACACTCGCCAGCACATCCCGGCGCGAACGACCAGCCTGCAGTGCCTGGTCCATGTGCCGCTCGATGCTCGCCAATGGCAGGTCGAGGCGGGCGGCGATGCTGGAGAAGTCCAGTTGGTCGAGGCGGTTGAGCAGGAATACTTGTTGGACACGCCGTGGCAGGTGTTTCAGGGCGTGCAGCAGGGCGTCGTCGGCATGATGTTCGGCAGCGGGGTTTGAGTGCTCAAGGGGCAGCAGCAGACGGGTCATGGACAGCTCCTTGCTCTGTGGAGGGGAGGGATGGGGGCATCTTCCGTGATGCGTGATCAGCGTATTTGAAACGAGATTGATTCTCAAGTGCTGATTCCGCAAAGTTTTGTAATGAGCGTTCACGCCCTGAAACACCTTTGCTATCATGCGCGCCATCACGATCTTCATTAGCCTGAAGAGCCAAAAAAAAGACCCAGCAAAAAGCTGGGTCAAAAACCGTGATTAGCCTGATGAGGAGATAATCTGAGAGCGACCTAAGCTCCAGGTTATCCAGCAGATCTCGCGATCAGCTGAGCGCAATAATAATAGTTATCATTTGCAAGTCAAATGAATTTTCGCTAATCCGGTAAAAAAATTTTACCGGTGCGCTCCTTGTCCCGGCAATCGGGGCCTTCGCCGTTACCCGGCCATCACGTTCTCTCCCTTCTTTCTTGCTTACAAACCCGATTCCACGGTGCGTTTGTGCTCGAACAGTGCGCGCGCCATGTCCATCATGTGCATCAGGGCAAAGGTCAGTTCGCGCTGGCTGCCGTGCTGGTGAGTAGCAGTTTCCTGCGCGGTGGCGGCGGCGCAGCGCAGCAGGGCGATGGCGTGTTCCTGGGCCTGGTCGCCGGTTACACCCTCGTGCAGGGTCCAGATCCTGTTGTCCAGGGTGGGGCGCGGCGGGTTGGGGTTGAGGTAGTAGTCGAGGGCGCGGCGGGCGGCTTCGCTGTCGAGATCTGTTTCGTCGTTTTTCGGGGGTTTCATCCTGATACCTGCTAACACCAGTGGGGAAAGGGCTCAGGTCGATACTAATACCTAAAGTATTTTTGTGCTTTCCGATAAATAATACTGAATGTTTATTGAGCGCTAGAAGGCAGTCCGTATCGTGCCAGCGATGAATATGGATAAATGGATTGCCCTCGTCCGTGACCGGATGGAGGAGCTAGGGCTCACTCAAGAACAGCTTGCCGAGCGCGTTGGCGTGTCTCAAGGCAGCGTGGGGCATTGGGTGAACAAGCGGCGTCAGCCGAAGATCGAGTCGATGAACCGCACGTTCGTCGAGATTGGCATGCCCCATTACAACGTCAGCCTGCAGTTGCGCATTGTTGGTCAGGTCGGCGAGGAGCGTGGCATTTACGAGGTCGATGACTCCGATGATGACCTGGACCTCATGCAATACATCGTGTGCTTCCGCTACCCGGTGCTGGGCTGGGATGAGTTAGGTATCGCAGAGGGGGCGGAGCCAGGTGTGTTCGAGCAGACGGATTACCTGGCCCAAGGCAAGGCGTTCTGGCTGACTGTCGAGAATGATGCGATGAGTGCCGCCAGTGGCCGCAGTGTGCCGCAGGGCATGCGGATGTTGGTGGATCCTGGGGTAGATGCCGAGCCAGGGCGTCTGGTTATCGCTCGTCAGCCGGGCAAACCGGCGATCTTCCGTGAGTTGGCGGAGGAAGGTGGGCAACGGTACCTGAAGGCACTCAACAGCAACTACCCGGCGCTGTTGTGTGAGGAAGGCTGCGAGTTTCTGGGTGTGGTCGTGCGGGTGCATGGCTCCTTCTAGATTGCCGGGGCTGCTGCGCAGCCCTTTCGCGACACAAGGCCGCTCCTACAGGGATGGCGCAAGTCTTGGAGCTGCAGTATCCGCTCATGGAAAACTGGATCGCGTTTCTCAAGCGCTACAAGCGTGAACACAACCTCAGCCAGCTCAAGCTGGCCGAACGCCTGGGCATGACACAGGGCGGCGTAGGGCATTGGTTGCGCGGTTCACGACGGCCGACACTGCAGACCATCAACGAAAAGCTCGAGAAGCTTGGGTTGGTGTCTCTTGAGGCCCAAGTCATGGTGGTCGAGCGTGGCCTTGCGTCTGAAGCCTCAGGGTGTAGTGCGAGCTATCGTTTCCCCGTGCTGAGCTGGGCCGATTTGCAGGGGCCTTTGCCTGAGGCGAGCAAATCCCATGAACAGACGGACTATATGCCCGCCGGCAATGCCTTCTGGCTGGTGGTGGAAAACGACTCGATGAATGCCGCCAGTGGCAGGAGCGTGCCTGAGTGTATGCGTGTGCTGGTGGATACCGGCCTGCCGGCGGAGCCAGGCCGGTTGGTGATTGCGCAGCAGCCCGGGCGGCCGGCAGTGTTGCGGCAGTTGGTCGAGGAGGGCGGAGACAGGATGCTCAAACCGCTGAATACGCGCTATCCGACAGTTCTGTGTGAAGGCGGCTGCGAATTTCTGGGTGTGGTCGTGCGGGGGCACGGGGTCTTCTAGATTGCCGGGGCTGCTGCGCAGCCCTTTCGCGACACAAGGCCGCTCCTACAAGTACCGCACCAACCTCAGGGTATGCACCGTACCTGTAGGAGCGGCCTTGTGTCGCGAAAGGGCCGCAAGGCGGCCCCCAGGACTCTTACTCCGCCAGTTCGACCAGCACCGTCCCTTCGCTGACCATATCCCCTTCCTGGCAGAACAACGCCTTCACCGTGCCGCCATGCGGCGCGCGAATGCTGTGCTCCATCTTCATGGCCTCCAGCACTACCAGCGCCGTACCTGCTTCCACCACCTGCCCAGGCTCCACCAGCACCCGCACGATGCTGCCGTTCATGGGCGCGCCCAGGCCGCCCTGGAGGCTGTGGCTGGCCTCGGCCTCGGCAATCGGGTCGAAAGCTTCGATGGCATGCATCTCGCCGTCCCAGTGCAAGTACAGCGTGCCACCGCGGCGGATCGCCAGATGCTGGCGACGCACACCAGCCTGGTCATGCACCAACTGCTCGCCCAGCAACTGCCAGGTAGACGCAGCGCTGCGCTCCAGGGCGACTGCCTGGTCCTGCCCGCCACTGACCAGGTGCAGGCTGCTGCGCGCCGGCAGGCCCAGGCGCAGGCCGTTGCGCTCGGCCCACGGCGAACTGCTGTCGTCCTCCCGCTGGTGTGCGGCCTGGCCCTGCAACCAGGCCTCGGCCGCGGCTTCCCAGAAGCCTGCCGGCAGCGCTTGCGGCGCGGGCAGCAAAACCTCCTGGTGACGCGGAATGAAGCCAGTATCCAACTCCGCTGCAGCAAACGCCGGGTGGGCGAGAATGCGCCGCAGGAAGGCGATGTTGGTCTTCAACCCGCCAATGGCAAATTCGTCGAGCATGGCCAGCAAGCGCAGGCGCGCCTGCTCGCGGTCTTCGCCCCAGGCGATCAGCTTGCCCAGCATCGGGTCGTAGAACGGCGACACCACATCACCCTCGCTGACCCCGCTGTCCACCCGTCGCCCTTCGCCGGCTGCCGACTCGCGGTACAGCGCCAGCTTGCCGGTCGCGGGCAGGAATTCGTTGGCCGGGTCCTCGGCATACAGGCGCACTTCGATGGCATGGCCGATCAGCGGCACCTGTTCCTGGGTGATCGGCAGGGCCTCGCCGCAGGCCACGCGAATCTGCCAGGCCACCAGATCAAGCCCGGTAATGGCCTCGGTGACCGGGTGCTCCACCTGCAGGCGGGTGTTCATCTCCATGAAGAAGAACTCGCCACGGGCATCGAGCAGGAACTCCACGGTGCCGGCGCCCACGTAGCCGATGGCCTGGGCCGCGCGTACCGCCGCCTCACCCATGGCCCGGCGCAATTCGGCTGACAGGCCTGGCGCTGGGGCTTCTTCCACCACCTTCTGGTGGCGGCGCTGTATCGAGCAGTCACGCTCGTTGAGGTACAGGCAGTTGCCGTGCTGGTCGGCGAATACCTGGATTTCCACATGGCGCGGCTTGAGCACGTATTTTTCCACCAGCATGCGCGCATCGCCGAACGACGACTGCGCCTCACGCTGGGCCGAGGCCAGGGCGTCGGCCAGCTGGCTTTCTTCTTCGACCACTTTCATGCCCTTGCCACCGCCGCCGGCGCTGGCCTTGAGCAGCACCGGGTAGCCGATGCGTTCGGCGGCGGCGCGGAAGGTGTCCAGGTCCTGGGCTTCGCCATGGTAGCCCGGCACCAGTGGCACGCCAGCGGCTTCCATCAGTGCCTTGGCCGCCGACTTGCTGCCCATGGCGTCGATGGCGCTGGCCGGTGGGCCGAGGAAGATCAACCCGGCCTCTTCGATGGCACGGGCGAAGCCTGCGTTCTCGGACAGGAAGCCATAGCCCGGGTGGATGGCCTGGGCGCCGCTGGCCTTGGCTGCGGCCAGCAGCTTCTCGACCAGCAGGTAGCTTTCGGCAGCCTTGGTGCCGCCGAGGTCGACGCGGATATCGGCTTCGCGGCTGTGCCGGGCATCACGGTCGGTGGCACTGTGCACGGCCACGGTGGTCAGGCCCATGGCCTTGGCGGTGCGCATCACCCGGCAGGCGATTTCGCCGCGGTTGGCGACCAGCAGGGTGGTCAAAGCGGGGCGGCTCATGGGCGCGGCTCCTTCTTGTCGTCGGTTTGCCAGGCGGGGCGGCGTTTTTCCAGGAAGGCGCGCAGGCCCTCCTGGCCTTCGGCGCTGACGCGGATGCGGGCGATGGTGTTTTCGCAGTAGCGGCGCAGGGCCGGGCTGAGTTGACCGTCGTCCACTTCACGCAGCAGGTCCTTGGTGGCGCGCAGTGCTTGCGGGCTGTTTTGCAGCAGGTTGCTCACCCAGGCTTCGACCTGGGCGTCCAGTTCGCTGGCCGGGTAGACCTCGGCCAGCAGGCCCAGCTCGCGGGCCCGCACGCCGCTGAAACGCTCGGCGGTAAGGGCATAGCGGCGCGCGGCACGCTCGCCGATGGCCTTGACCACGAACGGGCTGATCACTGCCGGGGCCAGGCCGATGCGCACTTCCGACAGGCACAGCTGAGCGTCTTCGGCACCGATGGCCATGTCGCAGCAACTGATCAGGCCCAGCGCGCCGCCAAAGGCCGCGCCTTGCACCACGGCCAGGGTCGGCGCCTTGAGGCGGTGCAGGGCATACATCAGCTCGCCCAGCTCGCGGGCATCATCCAGGTTGGTGTTGAAGTCCAGCTGCGCCGACTGCTGCATCCAGGCCAGATCGGCGCCGGCGCTGAAGTGCCGGCCGCGGCCGCGCAGCAGCACGAAGCGCAGGCTGGCGTCCTCGGCCAACTGGTCGAGGGCGACGATCAGCTCGCGGATCATCAAGGCGTTGAAGGCGTTGTTCTTGTCCTCGCGGCTCAGCCACAGGGTGGCGAAGCCGCGCGGGTCGCGGATCACTTCGAGGGTGCTGAAATCGCTCATGGGTCACATCCGGAAAATGCCGAAGCGGCTCTGTTCGATCGGTGCGTTCAGCGCGGCGGACAACGCCAGGCCGAGCACGTCGCGGGTCTGTGCCGGGTCGATGACACCGTCGTCCCACAGGCGGGCGCTGGAGTAGTAGGGGTGGCCCTGGTGCTCGTACTGGTCAAGGATCGGCTGTTTGAGCCGGGCTTCGTCTTCGGCGCTGAACGGGTGGCCACTGCGCTCGCTCTGTTCGCGCTTGACCTGGGCCAGCACGCCGGCGGCCTGTTCGGCCCCCATCACGCCGATCCGCGCATTGGGCCACATCCACAGGAAGCGCGGGTCGTAGGCACGGCCGCACATGCCGTAGTTGCCAGCGCCAAAGCTGCCGCCAATGATCACCGTGAACTTCGGCACCTGGGCGCAGGCCACGGCAGTGACCAGCTTGGCGCCGTGCTTGGCGATGCCGCCTTCTTCGTACTTCTTGCCGACCATGAAGCCGGTGATGTTCTGCAGGAACAGCAGCGGGATGCCGCGCTGGCAGGCCAGTTCGATGAAGTGCGCGCCTTTTTGCGCCGCTTCGGCGAACAGGATGCCGTTGTTGGCGAGGATCGCCACCGGGTAGCCGTGCAGGTGGGCGAAGCCGCACACCAGAGTGGTACCGAACAGCGCCTTGAACTCGTCAAACACCGAGCCGTCGACCAGACGCGCGATAACCTCGCGCACGTCGAACGGTTGCTTGGCATCGGCCGGCACCACGCCATACAGCTCATCGGCGGCGTACAGCGGTGCCACCGGGGCCAGGCGCTGCAGCTTGCCCAGCTTGTGCCAGTTGAGGTTGGCCACGCTGCGTCGGGCCAGGGCCAGGGCATGTTCGTCGTTGTCGGCATAGTGGTCGGCCACGCCGCTGGTGCGGCAGTGCACATCGGCACCGCCAAGGTCTTCGGCGCTAACCACCTCGCCGGTGGCCGCCTTCACCAGTGGCGGGCCGGCGAGGAAGATGGTCGCCTGCTGGCGCACCATGATCGCTTCGTCGGCCATCGCGGGCACGTAGGCACCGCCGGCAGTGCACGAGCCCATCACCACGGCAATCTGCGGAATGCCCAGCGCGCTCATGTTGGCCTGGTTGAAGAAGATCCGCCCGAAGTGCTCGCGGTCGGGGAACACTTCGTCCTGGCGTGGCAGGTTGGCGCCGCCGGAGTCCACCAGGTAGATGCACGGCAGGCGGTTCTGCAGGGCGATGGTCTGCGCACGCAGGTGCTTCTTCACCGTCAGCGGGTAGTAGGAACCGCCTTTGACCGTGGCGTCGTTGGCCACGATCATGCATTCCACGCCTTCGACGCGGCCGATGCCAGCGATCACGCCCGCAGCGGGCACGTCTTCGCCATACACCTCATGGGCAGCCAGTTGGCCGATTTCGAGGAACGGCGAGCCCGGGTCCAGCAGGCGGTCGATACGCTCGCGCGGCAGCAGCTTGCCACGCGAAGTGTGCCGCTCCTGAGCCTTGGGCCCACCGCCCTGGGCCACTTGGGCGAGCAGGCCGCGCAGGGCCTGGACCTGTTCGAGCATGGCCGCGCTGTTGCCGGCGAACTCCGCCGAACGCGGGTTGATCTGGGTGTGCAAGGTAGCCATGTGCGCCCGTCCCTTGTGCTCAGCGGGTTTCGTTGAACAGTTCGCGGCCGATCAGCATCCGGCGGATTTCGCTGGTGCCGGCACCGATCTCGTACAGCTTGGCGTCGCGCAGCAGGCGGCCTGCCGGGAATTCGTTGATATAGCCGTTGCCGCCGAGAATCTGGATCGCCTCCAGGGCCATTTGCGTGGCGCGCTCAGCGGTGTACAGGATCACCCCGGCGGCGTCCTTGCGGGTGGTCTCGCCACGGTCGCAGGCCTGGGCCACGGCATACAGGTAGGCACGGCTGGCGTTGAGCTGGGTGTACATGTCGGCGATCTTGCCCTGGATCAGCTGAAACTCGCCGATGCTCTGGCCGAACTGCTTGCGGTCGTGAATGTAGGGCACCACCAGGTCCATGCAGCTCTGCATGATGCCGGTCGGGCCGCCGGACAGCACCACGCGCTCGTAGTCCAGGCCGCTCATCAGCACGCGCACGCCACCGTTGAGCTGGCCGAGGATGTTTTCTTCCGGCACTTCGACGCCGTCGAAGAACAGCTCGCAGGTGTTGGAACCACGCATGCCCAGCTTGTCGAACTTGTTGCTGCGGCTGAAGCCTTTCCAGTCACGCTCGACGATGAACGCGGTGATGCCGTGCGCGCCCTTTTCCAGGTCAGTCTTGGCATAGATCACGTAGGTGTTGGCGTCCGGGCCGTTGGTGATCCAGGTCTTGCTGCCGTTGAGCACGTAGTGGTCGCCGCGCTTTTCTGCGCGCAGCTTCATCGATACCACGTCGGAACCGGCGTTGGGCTCGCTCATGGCCAGGGCGCCGATGTGCTCGCCGCTGATCAGCTTGGGCAGGTACTTGAGCTTCTGCTCGTGGCTGCCGTTGCGGTTGATCTGGTTGACGCAGAGGTTGGAGTGGGCACCGTAGGACAGCGCCACCGAGGCCGAGCCACGGCTGATTTCTTCCATCGAAACCACGTGGGCCAGGTAGCCCAGGCCGGCACCGCCGTATTCTTCCGGCACGGTGATGCCCAGCAGGCCCATGTCGCCGAACTTGCGCCACATGTCGGCAGGGAACAGGTTGTCGTGGTCGATTTGCGCGGCGCGTGGGGCCAGTTCGGCGGCGACGAAGGTGCGCACCTGGTCGCGGAGCATGTCGATGGTTTCGCCCAGGGCGAAGTTCAGGGTGGGGTAATGCATGCTGGGGGCACCTTCTTGTTCTTGAAATTGGGTAACACCGTAGCTCAAGGGCTATCCACCGGCCCTGTGGGAGCGGGTTTACCCGCGAATGCGTCAGCAGGGCCACCGTCATTGCCTGGATGATCGCATTCGCGGGCAAACCCGCTCCCACAAGGTCGGTGGTGCGCCGACAAACCCGATGTCGTTTTCACCTTTACGTTAACGTAAACCTGCATGCGCTCACTGTCAATCGACTCATCACCTTTACGTAAACGTAAATCTGCGCCAGAGTATTCCCGCTTGCTTCAGTCGTGCCCAGAACAACCACAAGAAGGGACACCCATGAGTCAACCAAGCTATACCCGCGGTCGCCAGGACCAAGCCTTGCTGACCCAGACCATCGGCCAGGCCTTCGACGCCACCGTGGCCCATTGTGCCGACGGCGAGGCCCTGGTGTCGCGCCATCAGGGCCTGCGCTACAGCTGGCGGCAGTTGGCCGAGCAGGTCGAGGTGCATGCTCGTGCCCTGATGGCCCTGGGCGTGAACACCGGCGATCGGGTCGGCATCTGGTCGCCCAACTGCGCCCAGTGGTGCATCCTGCAGCTGGCCAGCGCCAAGGTCGGCGCGATTCTGGTCAACATCAACCCGGCCTACCGCGTGGGCGAGCTGGAATACGTGCTGCGTCAGTCCGGTTGCCGCTGGCTGGTGTGTGCCGATGCCTTCAAGACGTCCGACTACCACGCCATGGTCCAGGAACTGGCGCCGGAGCTGGCCAGCGCCACCCCGGGTGAAATGGCCAGTGAACGCCTGCCCGACCTGCGTGGTGTGGTCAGCCTGGCCGCCAACCCGCCGGCAGGCTTCCTGCCTTGGCAAGCGCTGGCCGAGCGGGCAGGGCAGACCTCCGTCGAGGCTTACGCGAAGCGCCAGCAAAGCCTGCAGTTCGACCAGCCGGTGAACATCCAGTACACCTCCGGCACCACCGGCGCACCGAAGGGCGCCACGCTCAGCCACTACAACATCCTCAACAACGGCTTCATGGTCGGCGAAAGCCTGGGCCTGACCGCACGCGACCGCATGGTGATCCCGGTACCGCTGTACCACTGCTTCGGCATGGTCATGGCCAACCTCGGCTGCATCACCCATGGCAGCACCATGATCTACCCCAACGACGCCTTCGACGCCGAGCTCACCCTGCGCGCCGTGGCCGAAGAGCGCGCCAGCATCCTCTATGGCGTGCCGACCATGTTCATCGCCATGCTCGACCACCCCGCGCGCGGGCAAATGGACCTGTCGACCCTGCGCAGCGGCATCATGGCCGGCGCCACCTGCCCGATCGAGGTGATGCGCCGGGTCATCGACCAGATGCATATGGCCGAAGTGCAGATCGCCTACGGCATGACCGAAACCAGCCCGGTGTCACTACAGACCGGCCCGGACGACGACCTGGAGCTGCGCGTGACCACCGTCGGCCGCACCCAGCCGCAGCTGGAGAACAAGCTGGTGGACGCCGACGGCTGCATCGTCCCGCGCGGCGAGATCGGCGAGCTGTGCACCCGCGGCTACAGCGTGATGCTCGGCTACTGGGACAATCCGCAGGCCACGGCAGATGCCATCGACCCGGCCGGCTGGATGCATTCTGGCGACCTGGCGGTGATGGACGAGCACGGCTACGTGCGCATTGTCGGCCGCAACAAGGACATGATCATTCGCGGCGGCGAGAACATCTACCCGCGTGAACTGGAAGAGTTCTTCTACACCCACCCGGCGGTGGCCGATGCCCAGGTGATCGGCATCCCGTGCAGCCGTTATGGCGAGGAGATCGTCGCCTGGATCAAGCTGCACCCGGGGCACAGTGCCACGGTCGAGGAACTGCAGGGCTGGTGCAAGGCGCGCATTGCAAACTTCAAGGTGCCTAGGCATATCCGCTTTGTCGACGAGTACCCGATGACGGTGACCGGCAAGGTGCAGAAGTTCCGCATGCGGGAGATCAGTGTGGCGGAGATCTCGGCTTTAACTGCTGGTTGATGTATTGATGCTGCCGGCCCTTTCGCGGGTAAACCCGCTCCTACAGGTACAGCGCCGCGTTCGAAATCGGCGCGGTCCCTGTGGGAGCGGGTTCACCCGCGAAAGGGCCGGTCCTGCCTGCGTCGATCCTGGTCTACCCTTAAGCCTTCACCGGTGGTTCCTGGCTCGGCGGGTCGCCTACCGTCGGCGGCACGGTCGGCTTGACCGGCAGCTCGTCCGGGTCTTCCTCCGGCACGGGCGGCGGCAGGCTCGGGTCGTCGATGTTGGGATCGGGAGTCTCCGGTGGAATGGGAATGTTCATGGCCTGACCTCGCTTGGGTAATTGAAGAGGTGCTGCAGGCTTCGACCCCTCGCAGCTGCCGTTCGCTCAATTTTTTTGAACCCCACGCCTGTGCCCGGCTCTGAACCCTTACCGCCACCAGCCTGAGGGAGCAAGGTCCGATGTCACGAAACGAGCCCTTCGAAAGCGTGCCCATGGCCAACGATCACCCGGACCAGGCCATCAGCCTGTCCCAGGCGCTGCTGGCGCCGCGCATCGTGATCGAAGACACCCAACCCGTGCTCGAGGCCGGCACCTTCGCCGCCAAGGCCATCAGTGGCCAGCCGGTGGCGGTCAGCAGCAAGGTCTACAGCGACGGCCACGACCGCCTGGCCGTGATGCTCAACTGGCGCCAGGCCCACAGCCGGCGCTGGCATTGCGTACCCATGCACTCGCCGGGCAACGACCTGTGGCTGGCCGAGTTCACCCCCACCGAACTGGGCCCGCACCTGTTCAGCATCGAGGCCTGGATCGACCCGTTCGCTACCTACTGCCACGACCTGGAGAAGAAGTACCACGCCGGTGTCGAGGTCCGGTTGGAGCTGGAGGAAGGCCGATTGATGCTGGGCAAGGGCATCGAGCTGTGCAACGGTGCCCTGCGCGAGGAGCTCCAGGCGTTGCAGCAGCGCCTGCCCACGCTGAATGCCGACGACCAGGTGGCACTGTTTCTCGACCCCGCTACCGCCCGCCTGATGAGCGACGCCGAGCACCGCAGCTACCTGGCCCGCAGCCGCGAATTCCCCGTCGATGTCGACCGCCCGGCCGCGCAGTTCGCCAGCTGGTACGAGCTGTTCCCGCGTTCGGTCACCGACAGCCCCGAGCGCCACGGCACGTTCAACGATGTGCACGAGCGCCTGCCGATGATCCGCGACATGGGCTTCGACGTACTGTATTTTCCGCCGATCCATCCCATCGGCATGCAGCACCGCAAGGGCCGCAACAACGCCCTCACCGCGGAGCCCGGCGACCCGGGCAGCCCGTATGCCATCGGCAGCGCAGAAGGTGGTCACGAGGCGATTCACCCACAACTGGGCAGCCGCGACGACTTCCGTCGCCTGGTGGCCGCAGCGGCCGAGCATGGCCTGGAAATCGCCCTCGACTTCGCGATCCAGTGCTCCCAGGACCACCCCTGGCTCAAGGAGCACCCCGGCTGGTTCAGCTGGCGACCGGATGGCACCATCCGCTATGCCGAGAACCCGCCGAAGAAATACCAGGACATCGTCAACGTCGATTTCTACGCGCCCGAGGCCGTGCCCTCGCTGTGGCTGGCTTTGCGTGATGTAGTGGTCGGCTGGGTCGAGGAGGGTGTGAAGACCTTCCGCGTCGACAACCCGCACACCAAACCACTGCCATTCTGGCAATGGCTGATCGCCAATGTGCGCAGCCGGCACCCGGAGGTCATCTTCCTCGCCGAAGCCTTCACCAAACCGGCGATGATGGCCCGCCTGGGGAAGGTCGGGTACGCGCAGAGCTATACCTACTTCACCTGGCGCAATCACAAACAGGAACTGCGCGAATACTTCGAGCAGCTCAACCAGCCGCCATGGAGCCAGTGCTACCGGCCCAACTTCTTCGTCAACACGCCCGACATCAACCCGTACTTCCTGCATACCTCCGGCCGTGCCGGCTTCCTCATCCGCGCTGCACTGGCCACCATGGGGTCGGGGCTGTGGGGCATGTATTCGGGCTTCGAACTGTGCGAAGGTACACCGCTGCCGGGCAAGGAGGAGTACCTGGATTCGGAGAAGTACGAAATCCGCCCACGCGATTTCAGCCAGCCCGGAAACATCATTGCCGAGATCGCCCAGCTCAACCGCATCCGCCGGCAGAACCGCGCCTTGCAGACCCACCTGGGCGTGGCGTTCTTCAACTGCTGGAACGACAACATCCTGTACTTCGCCAAGCGCACGCCCGAGCGCGACAACTACATCCTGGTGGCAATCAGCCTCGACCCGCACAACGCCCAGGAGGCGCATTTCGAGCTGCCGCTGTGGGAGCTGGGGCTGGATGACAACGCCGAAACCCATGGTGAGGACTTGATGAACGGACATCGCTGGTCGTGGTACGGCAAGACCCAATGGATGCGCATCGAACCCTGGCATCTGCCTTTCGGTATCTGGCGCATCGAAAAGGCCCGCTAACGGTGGTTCGCGATCCTCTGTAGGAGCGGGCGCGCCCGCGAACACCGGCACAGCCGGTGCCATACACTGCGGTGTCTGTTTCGCGGGCAAGCCCGCTCCTACAGGGGCCAGAGCAACCAGAAATTGAAAGGAGTCGCACATGGCCAAGCGTTCCCGCCCGGCAGCCTTCATCGACGACCCGCTGTGGTACAAGGACGCCGTCATCTACCAGCTGCACATCAAGTCGTTCTTCGATTCGAACAACGACGGCATCGGCGATTTCGCCGGCCTGATCAGCAAGCTCGACTACATCGCCGAGCTGGGTGTCAACACCCTGTGGCTGCTGCCGTTCTATCCCTCGCCACGCCGCGACGACGGCTACGACATCGCCGAATACAAGGCCGTGCACCCCGACTACGGCAACCTGGCCGATGCCCGCCGCTTTATCGCAGAGGCGCACAAACGCGGCCTGCGGGTAATCACCGAGCTAGTCATCAACCACACCAGCGACCAGCACCCCTGGTTCCAGCGCGCCCGCCATGCCAAGCGCGGCAGCAAGGCACGGGACTTCTACGTGTGGTCGGATGATGACCAGAAGTACGACGGCACGCGCATCATCTTCCTCGACACCGAGAAGTCCAACTGGACCTGGGACCCGGTCGCCGGCCAGTACTTCTGGCACCGCTTCTACTCGCACCAGCCCGACCTCAACTTCGACAACCCGCAAGTGCTCAAGGCTGTGATCGGGGTGATGCGCTTCTGGCTGGACCTGGGTGTCGATGGCCTGCGCCTGGACGCCATCCCCTACCTGATCGAGCGTGACGGCACCAACAACGAGAACCTTGCCGAAACCCACGACGTGCTCAAGGCGATCCGCGCCGAAATCGACGCCAACTACCCCGACCGCATGCTGCTGGCCGAGGCCAACCAATGGCCCGAGGACACCCGCCCGTACTTCGGCGAAGGCGAGGGCGACGAATGCCACATGGCCTTCCACTTCCCGTTGATGCCGCGCATGTACATGGCCCTGGCCATGGAAGACCGCTTCCCGATCACCGACATCCTGCGCCAGACCCCGGAAATCCCCGCCAACTGCCAATGGGCGATCTTCCTGCGCAACCACGATGAGCTGACCCTGGAAATGGTCACCGACCGCGAGCGCGACTACTTGTGGAACTACTACGCCGAAGACCGCCGCGCCCGCATCAACCTGGGCATCCGCCGCCGCCTCGCGCCGCTGCTGCAGCGCGACCGCCGGCGCATCGAACTGCTCACCAGCCTGCTGCTGTCGATGCCCGGCACGCCCACCCTGTATTACGGCGACGAACTGGGCATGGGCGACAACATCTACCTGGGCGACCGCGACGGCGTGCGCACGCCCATGCAATGGTCGCCGGACCGCAACGGCGGTTTCTCCCGTGCAGACCCGCAGCGCCTGGTACTGCCGCCGATCATGGACCCGCTGTATGGTTACCAGACCGTCAACGTCGAAGCCCAGGCCAACGACCCGCATTCGCTGCTGAACTGGACCCGGCGCATGCTGGCGGTGCGCAAGCAGCAGAAGGCCTTCGGCCGCGGCAGCCTGCGCACCCTCACGCCGAACAACCGGCGCATCCTCGCCTACTTGCGCGAGTACACCGACGCCGATGGCAACACTGAAGTCATCCTGTGCGTGGCCAACGTTTCCCGCGCCGCCCAGGCAGCTGAACTGGAATTGTCACAATACGCCGACAAAGTACCGGTGGAGATGCTCGGCGGCAGTGCCTTCCCGCCAATCGGGCAACTGCCGTTCCTGCTGACATTGCCACCCTACGCCTTCTACTGGTTCCTGCTGGCCAGCCACGACCGCATGCCCAGCTGGCACATCCAGGCCACCGAGGGGTTACCCGAATTGACCACACTGGTATTGCGAAAGCGCATGGAAGAACTGCTGGAGGCCCCCTCCAGCGATACCCTGCAAAGCGCCATCCTGCCGCAGTACCTGCCCAAGCGGCGCTGGTTCGCCGGCAAGGAAGGGCCGATCGACCAGGTGCGCCTGTGCTACGGCGTGCGTTTCGGCACCGCCACCACACCGGTGCTGCTCGGTGAAATCGAAGTGCTCAGCGAGGGTGTGGCTACCCGCTACCAGCTGCCGTTCGGCCTGCTGCCCGAAGAGCAGATCAGTACCGCGTTGCCGCAGCAGCTGGCCCTGGCGCGGGTGCGCCGTGCCCATCAGGTTGGCCTGATCACCGATGCCTTCGTCCTCGAGCCATTCATCCGCGCGGTGCTGCGTGCCTGTGAGGGCGGCATGCATCTGCCTTGTGGCAACGGCGAGGGCGAGCTGCGTTTCGAAAGCACGCAGCAGTTGGCGAGCCTGGCGTTGAACGACGAAAGCAGCGTGCGCTACCTCAGCGCCGAGCAGTCCAACAGCTCGGTGGTGATTGGCGACCAGGTGGTGCTCAAGCTGATTCGCCGGGTCAACCCGGGCGTGCACCCCGAGCTGGAAATGAGTGCCTACCTGACCGCCGCAGGCTTTGCCAACATTTCGCCGCTGCTGGCCTGGGTCAGCCGGGTGGACGAGCAGGGCGCGCCACACCTGCTGATGATCGCCCAGGGCTACCTGAGCAACCAGGGTGACGCCTGGGCCTGGACTCAGAACACACTGGAACGGGCCATCCGCGACCAGATGGAGCCCTCCAGCCTCGACGCCGATGCGCACACCGATGCACTGGCCGAACTCACCGGCTTTGCCGCCTTGCTCGGCCAGCGCCTGGGCGAGATGCACCTGCTGCTGGCCGCACCGACCAACGACGAGGCCTTCCAGCCGCGCCCGAGCGATGCCGACGACAGCGAACGCTGGAGTGCGCAGATCAGTGCCGAACTCACCCATGCCCTCGACCTGCTGGCCCAGCACCGCGACAGCCTCGACAGCGAAAGCCAGGCGCTGGTCGACGACTTGCAGCAACAGCGCGACGGCCTGGCCCAGCACATCGCCAACCTGACCCGCCAGGCCCAGGGCGGCTTGCTGATGCGCGTGCACGGCGACCTGCACCTGGGCCAGGTGCTGGTGGTGCAGGGCGACGCCTACCTCATCGATTTCGAAGGTGAACCGGCCCGGCCGCTGCAAGAGCGTCGGGCAAAACACAGCCCGTACAAGGATGTCAGCGGCGTGCTGCGATCCTTCGACTATGCTGCTGCCATGATCTTGCGCAGCGCGTCTGCGGTCGACCTTTCCGACCCGGCGCGCCAAGCCCGGCAACGGGTTGCCAGGCAGTACCTGCACCAGTCGCGGCATGCCTTTGTCGAAGCCTATGGCCTGGCCACCGCGGCCATGCCTCACGCCTGGCAACAGGCCGAGGGCGAGCGTGCTGCACTGGAGCTGTTCTGCCTGGAAAAAGCCGCCTACGAAATCACATACGAAGCCGAGAACCGTCCGAGCTGGCTGGCCGTGCCTTTGCATGGCCTGCATGGACTGATCAGTACCTGGGGAGAGTCATAGATGAATGCAACCACGCGTGAAAACGGCGGCCTTCGGCAACGGGACCTCGACGCCCTGGCCCGCGCCGAGCACGCCGATCCATTTGCGGTACTCGGCCCCCATGGCGATGGCGCCGGCGGGCAGGTGGTCCGCGCCTTCCTGCCCAACGCCCTGAATGTGCGCATCCTTGCCCGGCATGACGGGCGCATCCTCGCCGAAATGGAGCAGGGCAGCCTGCCAGGGCTGTTCACCGCGCACCTCGATGAGGCACACCCGTACCTGCTGCAGATCGGTTGGGCCGGTGGCGAGCAGATTACCGAAGACCCCTACAGCTTCGGCCCGCAACTGGGCGACATGGACCTGTACCTGTTCGCCGAAGGCAACCACCGCGACCTGTCCGGGCGCTTCGGCGCCCAACCCATCCAGGTCGATGGCGTCGATGGCGTGTGTTTCTCGGTGTGGGCACCGAACGCCCGGCGGGTGTCGGTGGTGGGTGACTTCAACAACTGGGATGGCCGCCGCCACCCCATGCGCCTGCGCCACAGCGCCGGGGTGTGGGAGCTGTTCGTGCCGCGCCTGGGCGTGGGCGAAACCTACAAGTTCGAGGTGCTGGGCAAGGACGGCATACTGCCCCTGAAGGCCGACCCGCTGGCGCGCGCCACTGAACTGCCGCCGAGCACCGCATCCAAGGTGGCAGGGGCGCTCAGCCACGACTGGCAAGACCACGACTGGATGGCGCAACGCGCGCAACGCCATGCCTACAGCGCGCCGCTGTCGATCTACGAACTGCACCCGGGGTCGTGGCGCTGCGAGCTGGATGAGGCGGGCGAGGTCGGGCGCTATTACAACTGGCGCGAGCTGGCCGAGCGCCTGGTGCCGTACGTTCAGGAACTGGGCTTCACCCACATCGAACTGCTGCCGATCATGGAGCACCCGTTCGGCGGCTCCTGGGGCTACCAGCCGCTGTCGCTGTTCGCCCCCACCTCGCGCTACGGCAGCGCCGAGGACTTCGCCGCGTTCATCGACGCCTGCCACCAAGGGGGCATTGGTGTACTGCTGGACTGGGTACCGGCGCATTTCCCCACCGACGAACACGGCCTGGCGCGTTTCGACGGCACCGCCCTGTACGAATACGACAACCCTCTGGAGGGCTACCACCAGGACTGGAACACGCTGATCTACAACCTTGGCCGCAACGAAGTGCGCGGCTTCATGATGGCCTCGGCGCTGCACTGGCTGAAGCACTTCCACATCGATGGCCTGCGTGTCGATGCAGTGGCCTCGATGCTGTACCGCGACTATTCGCGCAAGGCCGGCGAATGGGTGCCCAACCGCCACGGCGGGCGCGAGAACCTGGAAGCCATCGACTTCATCCGCCACCTAAACGGCGTGGCGGCCCATGAGGCCCCGGGCGCGCTGATCATCGCCGAGGAGTCCACCGCCTGGCCCGGCGTCAGCCAGCCGACCCAGCAGGGTGGCCTGGGCTTTGCCTACAAGTGGAACATGGGCTGGATGCACGACACCTTGCATTACATCCAGAACGACCCGGTGCACCGCACTTATCATCACAACGAGATGAGCTTCGGGCTGATCTATGCCTATTCCGAGCACTTCATCCTGCCCATCTCCCACGACGAAGTGGTGCACGGCAAGCATTCGCTGATCGACAAGATGCCCGGCGACCGCTGGCAGAAGTTCGCCAACCTGCGTGCCTACCTCACCTTCATGTGGGCGCATCCGGGAAAGAAGCTGCTGTTCATGGGCTGCGAGTTCGGCCAGTGGCGTGAGTGGGACCACGATGGCGAGCTGGACTGGTACCTGCTGCAGTACCCTGAGCACCAGGGTGTACAGCGCCTGGTCGGCGACCTCAACCGCCTGTACCGCGAGGTGCCGGCGTTGCACGAGCAGGATTGCCAGCCGCAGGGGTTCCAGTGGCTGATTGGTGACGATGCGCAGAACAGCGTGTATGCCTGGTTGCGCTGGAGCAGCAGTGGCGAGCCGGTGCTGGTGGTGGCCAACTTCACCCCGGTGCCGCGCGAGGGGTATCGCATTGGCGTGCCGTTCGGCGAGCGCTGGCAGGAGCTGTTGAATAGTGATGCAGAGCTGTATGCCGGGTCCAATGTCGGCAATTTGGGGGTGGTGGAGAGTGACCAGATAGCCAGCCATGGGCAGCCGCAGTCGCTGGCCCTGAACCTGCCGCCGCTGGGTGTTCTGATAATGAAACCAGCCTGATGTGTTCCCAGTACTGGCCTCTTCGCGGGTAAACCCGCTCCCACAGGTATTGCACAAGCTTCAGACCCTGTGCGGTCCTTGTGGGAGCGGGTTCCCCCGCGAAAGGGCCGACCCTGCCTACCACCGCATCCGCACCCCAAGGCTGCCAATCAACCCGTTCAGATCATTGTCGTCGACGTCACTGCTGTAATCGGCACTGACAAACAGCGCCACCGTGGGTGTCACCCGCGCCACCAGCCCCAACCCCAGTTCCACCGTGGTCGAGTAGCGCGAGCTGGAGATCTTGTCGACCTGGTCCAGCTTCACCTCATCGGCATTGCTGAAGTCATACCACACGTTGGTCCGCACATAGGGTTCGATCGGCATGCCGCGTACTTCATAACGCCCGGACAGCCTGGCGCCGACCCGACCGCTCCAGCTCGGCTGGCTGTCGAAGGCCTGCAAGGTCTCTTCCTGCGCCCGGCTGCCGGGGAAGAACTGCTGGTTGATCAACTGTGCCTGTGGCTCAATCACCCAGCCGCCACCCAGGCCGATGGGGATGCCGCCTTCCAGCGAGAAGGTCATCGCGTGGCCGCTGTCGTCCAGTCGCTGGCCGTTTTCGCCTCGACCGTTGACGTCGATGCGTGAACCCATGGCCACGGCATCCAGGTGCCAGCCCTGTTCATGGGTCATGCTCCAGTACACCCCCAGGCTTTCGCCGCTGAGGTTCACGGCGTTGCGTTGCTTGTCGCCCAACAGCTGGCGCATGCCGTTGAAGTTGGTCTGCAGGTTGTTTTGCCCCACGAAGATCCCCGCGCGGTGCACATTGCCCGCTGCAGTTTCACGCACGAACAGGTCCGGGCCGATCATCAGTTGCTGGCTGGGGGCCTCCAGCTGGTCCGGAGGCTGCGCGCCACTGCGCGCGGTGGTGGGGAAGAACTGCGCCCACTGGCTGGCGACCAGGTCCGGTGCAGGCTGCCCATGGCGTTCGCTCATCTTTTGCGAGAACGCGTTCAAGGTACCGATACTCAAGCCACTGGCGCTGACCGGGTCGAGCGTAAGCTGTGGTACTGCCGGTTGGTGCAGGAAGCCGGGCGAGGTCGGGTCGTCCTGCAGTTCATACGCGATAGTTTCCACCGGGGTTGCCAGAAGCAGCGACGTGGAAACCGCGTAGAAAATGCTTTCGAAGCGCAAGGGGTTCGAGGTGCTTTTCATGGCGGATCTCCTTTGTTTTGGTGTTACAGCCCTAGGACCTGGCCTGTTGTCACGAGCTGTACGGCAAAAACAGTGGGCGACCCAAACCAGCACGCCTGGCTTTCTGCAGCGCGCACGAAGGCGCGAGCTAGAGGCCCTGCGCGAGATCATTACTGCTAGATATGTTCAGCTAAGGAGAGGGCGCCGCTTGCGTCAAGAAAGCGTGAAGGATGTGTTCAGGTTCCGTGGCTTTGTTCAACTTGTTGAATCACAAGATAATTCGGCTAGGTATAGCCAGGTTCGCTATTTGCCGTGCTGCGGCTATGAAGAATGATTGCTAAGCCTGACTTCGACCGACAACGGCAGGTGGTCCGACAGGTGCGACCAAGGTTTGTGCCCCAGAATCCGCGGCCCATGGCTTTCGGCGTTGCGCAGGTAGACACGGTCCAGGCGCAACAGCGGCAGCCGCGCAGGATAGGTGCGGGCCAGGTGGCCATGGTGGCGTTCGAAGGCCTCGTGCAGGTCACGCTGCAGGCCCAAGGTGCGGTTGCCGTGGGATTTCCAGTCGTTGAAGTCGCCAGCGATGATCACCGGGGCGTCGGTGGGCAAGGATTCGAGCAGCTTGCGCAGCAGTTGCAGCTGCTTCTGGCGGTGGCTTTCCAGTAACGACAGGTGCACGCAGATGGCATGCACCTGATGCTGGCCAGGCACGTCGAGGACGCAGTGCAGCAGGCCACGTCGTTCGGGGCCGGTGATCGACACGTCGAGGTTGCGATGTTCGATGATCGGGTATTTGGACAGCAGCGCGTTGCCGTGGTGGCCGTCGGGGTAGACCGCGTTGCGCCCGTAGGCGAAGTCGCTCCACATGCTGTCGGCGAGGAACTCGTACTGCGAGGTCTGCGGCCAGCCGGGGTAACGCGCGGCGTGGCGGTCGTGGCTGCCGAGCACCTCCTGGAGAAAGACGATGTCGGCCTGGGTGCTGCGCACCGCCTCGCGCAGTTCCGGCAGGATGAAGCGCCGGTTGAAGGCGGTGAAGCCCTTGTGGGTATTCACCGTCAGCACCCGCAGCCGCTTCACGGCCGGGGCCTGGTTGACACTGGCGAAACCTTTACTGCCGGCTTCGGGGTTCACGGTTACTCCTCGGTCAACGGGTTTGCGCGGATCCTTGTAGGAGCGGCCTTGTGTCGTGATCGGGCCGCGCAGCGGCCCCGTTTGTCAGCACCAAGGCAAGAATAGCTGGGGCCGCTGTGCGGCCCGATCGCGACACAAGGCCGCTCCTACACAAGGGACACATACCAGCGTTTCAGGTTCACTCCTCATCACGCTGCAACACCATCAGCAGCAACGACCGCCCCTTCACCTCGAAGGTGCTGTCGAACTGCAGATGCTGCCCCTTGCGCAGCTCTGGCCGGTCGGTATCGACCAGGCAGCTCCAGTAATCCCCCTCGGGCACGGTTGGCAGCTGGAACGGCACGATGTCATGGTGGGCATTGACGATCAGCAGCACGGTGGCCTCGGCGCCTGGCCTGGCAATGCCGCTGACCTGGGCACGGCCATCGATCAACATGCCCAGGCAACGCCCGTGCGGGTCTTCCCATTGTTCCACGCTCATCTCGTTGCCATCCGGTGCCAGCCAGGTCACATCCTTGACGCCGATCGCCTCATTGTAGTCGCCAACCAGGAAGCGCGAGCGACGCAGTACCGGGTAGGCCAGGCGCAGGCGGGTGAGGCGCTTGACGAAAGCCAGCAGCTCTTTGCCCTCCTGGTCCAGGTCCCAGTTCACCCAGCCGATCTCGCTGTCCTGGCAATAGGCATTGTTGTTGCCGTGCTGGGTACGGCTGAACTCATCGCCGGCGACGATCATCGGCGTGCCCTGGGCCAGCAGCAGGGTAGCGAAGTAGTTGCGCATCTGGCGCATGCGCAGGGCATTCACGGCCGGGTCGTCAGTTGGCCCCTCGACACCGCAGTTCCATGACAGGTTGTTATCGGTGCCGTCCTGGTTGTTCTCGTCGTTGTCCTCGTTGTGCTTGTGGTTGTACGACACCAGGTCGCGCAAGGTGAAACCGTCGTGGGCGGTGACGAAGTTGACCGAGGCATAGGGACGCCGGCCACGGTTGTTGAACATGTCCCCCGAGGCGGTCATGCGCGAGGCAAAGTCGGCCAGTTGGCCTTCGTCGCCTTTCCAGAAGGCGCGCACGGTGTCGCGGAAGCGGTCGTTCCACTCTGCCCAGCCCGGGGCAAAGTTGCCCACCTGGTAGCCGCCCGGGCCGCAGTCCCATGGTTCGGCAATCAGCTTCACCTGGCTCAGCATCGGGTCCTGGCGGCAGGCGACGAGGAAGCCGTGGCGTTCGCTGTAGCCGTCGTGGTAGCGGCCAAGGATGGTCGCCAGGTCGAAGCGGAAGCCGTCCACGTGCATTTCGCCGGCCCAGTAGCGCAGCGAGTCGGTGACCAGCTGCAGCACGCAGGGGTGGCTCAGGTCCAGGGTGTTGCCGGTGCCGGAATCGTTGATGTAATAGCGCTTGTCGTCCGGCATCAGGCGGTAGTACGAGGCGTTGTCGATACCGCGCATCGACAGCGTGGGGCCGCGCTCGTTGCCTTCGGCGGTGTGGTTGTAGACCACATCCAGGATCACCTCCAGCCCGGCGTCGTGCAGGTGTGCGACCATTTCCTTGAACTCGGCGATCTTGCCGCTGGCCAGGTAACGCGGGTGGGGCGCAAAGAAGGCGATGCTGTTGTAGCCCCAGTAGTTGTTCAGGCCCTTGTCCAGCAGGTGCTGGTCGTTGACGAAGGCGTGAATCGGCAGCAGCTCGATGCTGGAAACGCCCAGCTCCTTGATGTGCTTGAGCAACTCGTCATTGGCCAGGCCGGCGAAGGTGCCGCGCAGTTCTTCCGGCACCGCTGGGTGGCGCATGCTGATGCCACGGGTGTGGGCCTCATAAATGATCGTACGCTCCCAGGGGATCTGCACGCGCTGGTCGCGGCCCCAGGTGAATGCAGGGTCGATCACCTTGCACTTGGGCACGAAGGGCGCGCTGTCGCGCTCGTCGAACGACAGATCGCCGTCGGGGTGGCCGATGGTGTAGCCGAACAGTGCTTCGGACCATTGCAGGCTGCCGACCAGTTGCTTGGCATACGGGTCGATCAGCAGTTTGTTGGGGTTGAAGCGGTGGCCGTTCTCCGGCTCGTACGGGCCGTGCACGCGGTAGCCGTAGACCAGCCCTGGGTGAGCGTCAGGCAGGTAGCCGTGGTAGATCTCGTCGGTGTATTCGGGGAGCTCGATGCGTTCGATTTCGTGCTCGCCGGTGGAGTCGAACAGGCACAGCTCGACCTTGGTGGCATTGGCCGAGAACAGGGCAAAGTTGACCCCAAGGCCATCCCAGGTGGCGCCGAGGGGGAAGGGCAGGCCTTCGCGGATACGCGACGGGGCGACCGAGCGGGTTTTCTTCGGGGTGCGGGGGCTCATGGCGGTCCTCTGTGGCCGTGGTGGTGGAGGGAGCTGCGTAGGCCTGTACCGGCCTCTTCGCGGGTGAACCCGCCCCTACAGGGATAGCGCCAGGCTTGAGGATGACGGTGTACCTGTGGGAGCGGGTTTACCCGCGAAGAGGCCGGTGCAGGCTCAACCGGCAGCCGGCTTTTTCACCGCCCGGGGTTTCTTCACAGCCACGGCCTTCTCAACCGGTTCAGCCGCTACCTTGGGCTTGGCCGGGGCCCGTTTGCGCGGCGCCGCCTTGGGTGCCAGTGCCTCGGCTTCGGCCAGCTTGCGAGCCATGTCCCAATGGCGGTCTTCCTGGCCGACGGGCTTACCCTCGGACTCCCAGATCTGGTAGGCAAATTCGCGGATACGTTTTTCATCAACACTCATCATGACGCTCCTGATGTTCAAGATTGTTGTATCAGCAGGTTGACCGGAAACTCCGCCAGCACGGCGCTCAACATCAGCTCCTTGGAAGAGCTGACCGCAGCACTGGGGAAAAGTCCCGTCGAGTTGGCAGGCGACAAGGCAAACGGCAGGTTTACCCGGGTGTCGTCCCAGTTCTGTGCCGGGATCAGGGGTGTCGGTGCACCTGCCAGCAGGGTACTGGCCAGGCGTGGCGCGATGATGACGGCCCGTTCGCCCTCGCCAAGGCGAGCGAACGCGATCACCTTGTCGGCATGCCGACCCTGCACGGTCAGGGGCAGGTAGGCGCCACGACGGAACAGCTCGGCATGGGCCTGGCGGCAGTCCAGCACCCGGGCGATCAGCGCCTGCTTGAGGCGGCCATCGCGCCAGTGCTCCAGCAGCTCGGCAACCGGCGTTGCATCGTCCAGGGTGCGACGCCGGCACGCGTAGTCCACGGCGCGCCGGTTATCCGGGTCGACCAGGCTGAAATCCCAGTATTCGTTGCCCTGGTACAGGTCCGGTACGCCCGGCGTGGTCATGCGCAGCAGGGCCTGGACAAGGCCGTTGAGGGCACCGGGGCAGGCCAGCAGGTGCGCGGCGTCGGCCAGCGACTTGCGCAGCTGCTGGTTCTCGCCGTCCAGCAGCAGGCCATCGATGTAGCGGGCACAGGCGCTTTCGTAGGCTTCGTTCGGCGCGCTCCAGCTGCTGCGCAGCTTGGCCTCGCGCAGGGCTTTCTGCTGCCACTGGCGAATGCGTTCGGCGTACTGGCCAAGGGCGTTGACATCGTGCAGGTCGAGGTCCAGCGGCCAGCTGCCCAGCAAGGTCTGCAACAGCATCAGCTCGTCGCCGGGGCTGGGCGCCAGGCCGTCATCCAGTTGCGTGCGCAACGGCGTGGCCAGTTCGCGCCAGTGTTCCATTCGGCTGGCCAGCCACGGGCCGCGCTCGCTGAGCACGGCCAGGCGCGCACGGGTGTCTTCGCCGCGCTTGTGGTCATGGGTGGCGCTGGCCAGCAGGTTGTCGGGGAAGTCGCGCAGGCGCCGCTGGGCCTCGTTGTGGAAGTGCTCGAGCGGGGCGCTGAAACGCTCGGCGTCGAAGCCCACATCGTTGCGCGACAGCAGCCGCGCGCTGCGGTAGAAGGCGGTGTCTTCCACGGCCTTGGCGGCGCTGGGCGCGGTCAGCTGCTGGAAGCGCACGCAGGCGTGGCGTAGCTGCTTGCGCGCCCGGCCTGCTGGCAGGCGGCGCCAGGCTTGCCCGCCCAGCCATTGTTGCAGGTGCTCGAGCAGTGGCCAGTCGGCTTCGCCGAGGTCGAGGCGGGCATTGGCCAGGGCCTGCTGGAAAAACCCTTCGTCTTCTGCCGGGCGCCCGCAGGCATTGAAGTAGGTGCGATACACCGGGTAATGCGCCACCAGCGCCTGCAAGGCACGGCGAATCGCGCCCAGGGTCAGGTCGCGGGTCATCAGGTCGTTGCGCGCCACCTGCAACAGCGCCTGGGCCACCGACTCGCAGTCGCCGGCCAGGCTGGCATTGAGCACCAGGTGGCGGGCCTGACGTACTTCTTCGGGGAAGTCGGGGCGTTCGCTCACATTGGCCCACAGCTCGGTCAGCGCTGCTTCGCCTGCCGGGTCGTGCTGCAACAGCGAGACCTGGTTCATGAACTCATAGCCGGTAGTGCCATCGGTAAGCCAGTCGCGGTGCAGGTGCTCGTTGGCGCCGAGGATCTTCTCCACGTAGATCGGGAAATGCTCCAGGGCGGCATTCAACGGCCGCCGTGCCAGCAGGCCATCGACCCGTCGGCGCAGCTTGCGGCAGTAACCGCGCGGGTCGGCCAGGCCGTCGATATGGTCGATGCGCAGGCCGTCCACCAGGCCACGCTCGATCAGTTCGAACAGCTTGGCGTGGGTGGCCTCGAACACCACCGCGCGTTCCACCCGCAGGCCGCCCAGCTCGTTGATGTCGAAGAAGCGCCGCCAGTTGATGTCGTCGGCGGCGGTACGCCAGCTGGCCAGGCGATAGGTCTGGCGTTCCAGCAGCAGGTGCAGGCGCTTGAAGCCATTCTCGCTGCGGCTGTCGAACGCCACCAGAGCCGATTCGAGGTCAGCGCCTTCGCCCGCCAGGCGCGCCAGTTCAGCTTGCAGGGGCAGGGCGTCGGCCAGCGGCGTGGCCGATGCGCTCAACGCGGTGAAGCGTTCGGCCAGGGCCTTGAGCGCCGGCTCCGGGCTGAGGGCGAGAATCCAGCCATAATCGACCGGGCAGATCGGGAAGCGGTGTTGGTAATGGGCGACCTGCAGCAGCCCATGGTGCTTGTCGAACTCGAGCGGTATCTCGCCATTTTTCAGCGCCACGCCATAGTCGCTGGCGAGGAACGGCAACAGCAACTGGCCGGCCAGCAGTGGGTCGCTGGAGTGCCACTGGATGTCGAAGAACTCTGCATACGGGCTGCGCCGACCCCAGGCCAGCAGGCTCTGCCACCAGGGGTTGTCGGCACCGCCCACGGCCATGTGGTTGGACACCGTGTCGAGGATCAGCCCCATGCCGTGCTGACGCAGGGCGGCGACCAGCCGTTGCAGCGCCGCTTCGCCGCCCAGCTCGGGGTTGACGCAGGTCGGGTCGACCACGTCGTAGCCATGGCGGGAGCCGGCGCGGGCCTTGAGGATGGGCGAGGCATACAGGTGGCTGATGCCCAACTGGGCGAAGTACGGCACCAGCGGCACGGCGTGATCGAGGGTGAAGTCACTGTGAAACTGCAGGCGCAGGGTCGCGGTCAGCGCTTTCATCGGTCACGCTCCCAAGCCTGTTCGCGGGCCTGGGCCAGCAGTTCCAGGCGCCGCGCAGCGTCTTCGTCGTCGAGCAGTTCACGTACCGGCCGGGCAAAGCGTCGGCGCCAGTTGGGGTGGCCGGAGGTGGTGCCCGGCAGGTTGGGTTGCTCGTCACAACCCAGCAGGTCTTCCAATGGCACCAGCACCAGCGGTGCGCGGGTGTGGCCAACGTAACGGATGGCAGCGTCGATCAGCGCGTCGTTGTTCGGCAGCGTGCCGTAGTTGGCCTCCAGGGTGCGGCGCAAACCATCGTGCTCCTTCTGCCGCTCGTGGCGCCAGTGCAGTTCGGTGGCAGCATCGATCAGTTGCAGGCGGTGGCTCCAGTCGATGTCGCGGTTTTCCAGCCAGCCGGCCAGCGGCGCCAGGTCGTGGGTGCCGGTGGTGGCCAGGGCGTTGTCCGGCCAGTCGAGAATCGGCTTGAAATGGCCGGGCTGGGTCTGCTCGAAGGGCAGCACGCGCATGCCCAGCACGGCCTTGGCTGCCAGTTGCTCGCGCAGGCCGTCCGGCACGGTGCCCAGGTCTTCGCCGAGGATGATTGCCTGGTGGCGCACCGACTCCAGGGCCAGCAGGCGTAACAGATCTTCCAGCGGGTAGTTGAGGTAGGCGCCTTCGCTGGGCTTGGCCCCCTGCGGGATCAGCCACAGCCGGCGCAGGCCCATGACATGGTCGATGCGCAGGCCGCCGGCGTGGGCGAGGTTGGCCCGGAGCATTTCGATGAAGGCGCGGTAGCCGTTGCGCTTGAGGCCTTCGGGCGAGAAGGCGCAGATGCCCCAGTCCTGGCCGGCACGGTTGAGGATGTCGGGCGGTGCGCCTACCTTCAGGCCTGCCAGCAGCTCGTCCTGGCGGCTCCAGGCCTGGCTGCCGGCACCGTCGGCGCCCACCGCCAGGTCAGCGATCAGGCCGACCGCCATGCCGTTGCCGCGCGCTGCTTCCTGGGCGCGTTGCAGGCCCCGTTCGGTCAGCCATTGGCAGAAGGCATGGAACTCGACCTTGGCCGGGTAGGCGTTGGCGAAGGCCTCCACTTCCGGGTGGTATGGGTCGTGCCAGGCCTTGGGCCAGTGGCGCCAGTCGGCGCCCAGGCCATGCTCCACGGCTTGCGCCTGCAGCACTTCGAAGCGGCAATGGTGCTCCAGCGCCTGGCCACCGGCTTTGCGGAAACTGTCGAAGTCCTTGCGTAGCGGGTGGTCGCCCTGGCTGAAGCCCTGGTACAGGGCTTCGAGCAGGCGCTGTCGGGCGCTGGCGGCACGTGGCCAGTCTACCAGCGGGCCTTGCTCAAGGTCTTCGAGCTGTTGCTCCAGGCCGCAGGCTTCGATGGCCACGCGCACCTCCCGCTCGCCCAGCAGCGCGGCTGGGCTGGCGTACAGGGTATTGAGCAGCAGGCGGCTGGAAGGCGAGTAGGGGCTGTAGTGCGTCTGGTCGAGGGCCGACAGGGCGTGGATCGGGCTGATGGCCAAGGCATCGGCGCCGCGTTCGGCAGCCGCGCGGGCCAGTTGTTCCAGGGCCAGGCAGTCGCCATAGCCGCCATCGCCGGGGCGGCGCAAGCTGTACAGCTGCACCGCCAGGCCCCAGCAGCGCGGTGGCGGCTGTTGCACCCGGTCTTCAAGGCTGTGGCAGCGCAGCGGGGCCACGGCCACGGTGAAGCGGCGGCTGTCGATTTCCACCTGGTGGTAGCCGATGGGTAGCGCGCCGGGCAGGCGGGCCTGGTCGTCAAGGCTGAGGGTGAGGGCGCTGTGGTCCTCCAGGGTGCAGTGCGCGACGCTGGCGGCGCTGAAGTAGCGCGCCAGTGCCAATGGCTGGCCTAGGTCGGCGGTCAGCAGCGGCGGCAGGTGCTCACTGTCTTCGGCAGCGTCCACGGCGCGCAGGCTGGCGGCGATGGCGGCGTCATCGTTGGCAGGGTGGCCAAGGCCTTCAAGTATGTTGCGCAGTACCTCGTCGCTGACACGCTGGGGCCGGGCATTGGCGTCGATCCAGTCGCGGCTCAGCCCGACGCGGCTCGCCAGACGGTGCAGGGCGGTTTCGCTCATGGGCGCTCCTGGGCAGGGGGAAGCAGGCTGACCACGCAGCTGTAGGCGGCCAGATGGGTATCGGGGTGCCGGGTGTCGCTGCTGTCGAACAGGCGGTTGGCCGGCGCAGGCAACTCGACCACCTGCGGGGTGTCGGCCAGGTTCAGGTCGATGCGCAGGGTTGTGCCATTGCCCAGGCACCAGCGTGCGGTCAGGGCCTTGTCGCCGTGTACTTCGGCACCCAGCGCACGGCTGCCCGGCAGGTGCGGGATCACATGGCGGCGGCGCAGTTCGAGCAGGTGCTGGTAAAGGCCGTGCCAGCCGGCGATCACTTCCTTGCCTTGCGGGCGGGAGGCCTCGAAGGTCTGTTCGGCGTTGGGGTCGGGGATGCGTTGGCGCTGCTCGGGGTCGGCGAAGGCGGCGAAATGGGCGAACTCGCCGCGCCGGCCTTCGCGCACGGCGTCGGCCAGCTGGTCATGGAAGTCGGTGAAGAACAGGAACGGCCGGCAGCTGCCATCGTCGTCGCCCATGAACAGCAGCGGAATCATCGGCGCCAGCAGCAGCAGCCCGGTGGCCGCCCGCAGCGCCTGCGGTGGGCACAGGCGGGTCAGGCGCTCGCCCAGGGCGCGGTTGCCGACCTGGTCATGGTTCTGCAGGAACAGCACGAAAGCGCTGGGTGGCAGGTGCGCGCTGGGCTCGCCGCGGGGCGTGCCATGGCGGTTAGCCTGGCCCTGGAACACGAAACCTTCGGCAAGGCAGCGGGCCAGCTGGTCGATGGGGCGCTGCTGGTAGTCGGCGTAGTAGCCTTCGGTTTCGCCGGTCAGCAGCACATGCAGGGCATTGTGGCCGTCGTCATTCCACTGGGCGTCGAAGCCTTGCTCCAGCAGGAAGGCCTGGTTGTGTTCGTTCTCCAGTACCAGCCATACGTGGCGGCCCGGTTCCACCGCAGCGCGTACCCTTTGCGCCAGCTCGACCAGAAAGTCGGGCTGGTCGATGGCGTGCACGGCATCCAGGCGCAGGCCGTCAAAGCGGTAGTCGCACAGCCACATCAGGGCGTTCTGGATGAAGAACTCGCGCACCTGCGGGCGACGGAAGTCGATGGCTGCGCCCCAGGGGGTCTGCCGGTCTTCGCGGAAGAACGGGCTGGCGTACTGGTGCAGGTAATTGCCGTCAGGGCCGAAGTGGTTGTACACCACATCGACCAGCACCATCAGCCCCTGGCCATGTGCCTGGTCGACCAGCGCACACAGCTGTTCGGGGCTGCCATAGGTGTTTTGCGGCGCATAGGGCAACACGCCGTCGTAACCCCAGTTGCGCTCGCCGGGGAACTGCCCCAGCGGCATCAGTTCGACGGCACTGATGCCCAGTTCGGCCAGCCGCGGCAGTTGCCGGGCGACCCCGGCGTAGCCGTCGAGCAGGCCGACATGCAGCTCCTGGATGACCGCCTCGTGCCAGGGCCGGCCTTGCCAGGGGTGTCGCCAGGCATAGCTGGCCACATTCACCACCTGGCTCGGCCCCTGCACGCCATCGGGCTGATAGCGCGAGGCCGGGTCGGCCACCTTCAGTGCACCGTCGATACGGTAGTGGTAACGGTCACCGGCCTGGCACGGGGCCACGCCGGTGAACCAGCCATCATCGTCGGGCAACAGCTCGATGGCCGGCTGCTGCTCCAGTTCCACGCTCACGCTGCGCGCATCCGGGGCCCAGAGGGCGAAGCGCGCCGACGTGGCGTCCAGCAGGTGTGCGCCATGCCTGTGCATCTTCAACTCCCCGCTCAGTAGTGGCTGTGCTGCGCCTGCTTGACCAGGTCCTCGTACAGACGTGCATAGGGCTCCACGGCCTGGCACCAGTTGAACGGTTGGGTCATCGACAGGCAGCGCATGGCATTCAGGAGGTCCTTCTTGCCATATACATAGAAGGCGCGGCTGAGTGCCTCGCGATAGCTCTCGACAGTGGACTCGTTGAACAGGAAGCCGGTAACGCCGCACTCGATGGTGTCGGCCAGGCCGCCGGTCTTGCGCGCTACCGGCAGCGAGCCGAAGCGCTGTGCGTACATCTGGCTGAGGCCGCATGGCTCGTAGCGAGACGGCATCAGCAGGAAGTCGCTGCCGGCGAACATGCGCCGGGCATCGGTTTCGTTGAAGCCGATGCGCACGCCGATACGGCCCGGGTGGCGTAGCGCCAGTTCGCGCATGGCCTGCTCTTCTTCCGGCTCGCCGCGGCCGATGATCGCGATCTGCCCGCCTTGCTCGACGATGTAGTCGGCCACACCCAGGGTCAGGTCCAGGCCTTTCTGGTAGACCAGGCGCGAAACCACTGCGAACAAGGGCCCTTCGGAGGGCTGCAGTTCGAACAGCGCGCGTACTTCCTGGGCATTGCGCGCCTTGCCTTCCCAGTCGTTGATGCTGAAGTTGTGCTGCAGGTGCTTGTCGGTGGCCGAGTCCCAGCTTTCGTCGATGCCGTTGGGAATGCCGCCGAGCAGGCCTTGCTGGGCCTTGCTGGCGAGGAAACCGTCCAGGCCGCAGCCAAATTCCGGGGTAGTGATTTCCCGGGCATAGGTGGCGCTGACCGTGGTGATGTGGCTGGCGTAGGCCAGGCCGGCCTTGAGGAACGACAGCTTGCCGTAGAACTCCATGCCTTCCTGCTGCATGGCGTGTTCGGGGATTGCCAGTTCCGGGCTGCAGCCGCGGCTGTACACGCCCTGGTAGGCCAGGTTGTGGATGGTGAACAGGGTTGGCGTGCTCAGCCCGCGCCAGTGCATGTAGGCCGGTGCCAGGCCGGCGGGCCAGTCGTGGGCGTGCACCACTTCGGGCTTCCAGTGGATCCTGCCTTCGCCGGCAGCGATTTCGGCGGCGGCCAGGCCCAGGCGGGCGAAGCGGATGTGGTTGTCGGGCCAGTCGCGGCCGTTGTTGGCACCATAGGGAGTGCCGTCACGCTGGTACAGCTCGGGGCAGATCAGCACATAGATGACCAGGCCGTCGGCCATGTCCATGCGCCCGATCTTGCACGGCGGCAGTGCGGCGTGGCCACCCAGTTCACCGACGATGTGGATGGGGTTGTCGCTTTCCATCACCTGCCGGTAGCCGGGGATCAGCACCCGCACATCGTGCAGGTGCGCCAGGGCGCGGGGCAGGGCGGCGGACACGTCTCCCAGGCCACCGGTTTTCACCAGGTCGGCGATTTCCGAGGTCACGAACAAAATCTTGCGCTTGTTGCGGTTGTGCTGGCGCTGGGCGCCGGGTGCCTTGCCTGTCGTGGCGAAGTCCGGGGTGAGCGGTTCGCGGTTGTCCGGGTTGAATGAATCTACGTGAGGCTCGACAGCGGCACTGATCATACTTCTCTCCGTCCCTATGCTTGGCCGGGTGCTGGCACCCGTGGCGATGTTTCGTGTTGGTTCTCTCTGATTCTGGATTCTGCGTAGTGCGTTCCATGCCCCAGGGTCGTGCGCGCAGGCACGGCGCGATCGGCATTCCGGCCGAAGGCGATTGGGCTGGTGGGGTATGTGGGCCGATGCTGGGAAGTCCCTTTGCGTTTGGCCTACTTAGTTCCTGACCTGCCCGCGTTCCGGAAAGTTCGACTTTTTTTCGTCACTCTTCCGTTGAGCAAATGGCGGGCCGAAACCCGAGTGTAGGAGAGAAATAGATGAAAAGGTGACCCGCTGGTCACTATTGTCATGCTGCGGAGTAGACGCAAACGTTGGCGGTTGTGACCGGATGTAAATGCAGGGGTTGGAGCGGTGGATGAGGGCCAGACGGCATGCCCCAATTCCAGCCAGTCATGCACCTTTTTGGTGCGTTTGAGGGGTGCCAAGGTCATCGCCCTCGAACAGAATGGTGCACGTGATTTCAGGAGGAATGAAAGGGGCTGTTTCGCGAACTTATCAGTATCTGTATTTATTATTTTCCTGGCTTGAATTTCTTGTGTTTCAGTGAGCAGACTCGCACGCGCAAAAGTTTGTAAGTTGATGCTTTAGGAAATTTCCTACGAAATCGTCAATGCATGAAACCCATCGTTCCTGTCATGGCGGGGCGGTACGGTTTAAGTTGCTCTTCAGTCACTGCCTCATCCTCACTGTCGTCATCGGTCAAGTCCGCCAATGCCACGGATCTAGCCGGCTTGAACGTTGGCGACGGGCAATTTCATTCGATGTGTTCATCTTGAAGAAAGCCAGGATGTGGTTGTTTTTTTCGCCGGTAAACATGATGGCGGTAGAGCAACTCATGAAACAGTCGGACTTTCGTTTCGGATTTCAGGCGCTCGCCGGGCGCACGGAGTTCGAAGTGGTTTCATTCAAGCTGGAAGAAACCATAAGCCAGCCATTTGTACTGAGCCTTGAACTTGTCAGTTACGACAGTGATGTCGACTTCGGCCAGGTGCTCGACAAGCCTGCGCTATTCACCCTTTATTGCGCAGACCGGCCACTGCGTCATGTGCATGGCTTGGTCAGTGCCTTCAGCCAAGGTGAAACCGGCTTCTGTCGCACGCGCTACCACGCTGTGGTCGAGCCGCAACTGGCCCGTGCCCGCTTGCGTTCGAACTGGCGCATCTTCCAGCAGAAAACCGTGCCGCAGATTCTTGAACTGATGTTCAAGCGTCAGGGCATTGCCCGGTTTGAGCTCAATACCAGCGCCGATCACCAGGTGCGTGAGTTTTGTGTCCAGGCGGGGGAAACCGACCTCGACTTTATCCATCGCCTTGCCGCTGAAGAGGGCTTCGTCTACCGCTTTGCACACTGCGCCAGGCACCACACGCTGATCGTTACCGATCGCCTGCTATCGCTTGGGTTGCTCAGCCGGGGCACGCTAAAGCCCGTAGATGATGAAGCGCTTTGGCTGGATGAAGATGATCTCGGCCCCGACAAGGTGCTGTACCACGCCAGTAGCGGTGGCGACCAGGCCCGTGCTTGCCTGCGGCGTTTGCGCTACTGCGAGCAGGTGCGTACTGCGCAGCAGGTGCAGCGCGACTACACCTTCACCAACCCGGCCTATCGCCAGGAGCACAAGGCCCAGGCCAGCGGAATCACGCACCAGTCGCTGGACTATGAGTTTTTTGATTACCCGGGGCGCTACAAGCGCGATGCGGTCGGCAAGCCCTTCACTGAAACGCGGCTGACGGCGCTGCGCCATGACGCCCGCCTGGCCGAAGTACAGGGCGATGACGTGCGCCTGCAGCCAGGCCTGAGCTTCACCCTAGTCGGCCACCCGCGTGAAGACCTTAATGTGCACTGGCGCGTAATCAGCCTGTGCCACGAAGGTACGCAGTTCACCAGCCTGCAGGAAGAAGCCGCCGGCGCCGAACAAGGTACCCGCTATGTGAACGATGCGCTGCTGGTGCAAGGCATGGCCGAATGGCGCCCGGCACCCTTGGCCAAGCCGCGCATCGATGGCCCGCACATGGCCACCGTGGTCGGCCCGCCGGGCGAAGAGATTTTTTGCGACCAGTGGGGGCGGGTCAAGGTCAGCTTCCCCTGGGACCGTGAAAGTAGCAACAACGAATTCAGTTCCTGCTGGGTGCGGGTGTCGCAAGGCTGGGCCGGTGGCAGTTGGGGTTCGATGGCCATTCCGCGTATTGGCCAGGATGTGATTGTCCAGTACGTCAATGGCGACCCTGACCAGCCGATGATCACCGGGCGCACCTACTGCGGTGACCAGCTGCCGCCTTACGACCTGCCCGAACACAAGACCCGCATGACCATCAAGAGCCAGACCCATAAAGGCGATGGCTTCAACGAGTTGCGCTTCGAGGACGAACTGGGGCGGCAGGAAGTATTCATTCATGCCGAGCGCGACCAGAACAACGTCGTGAAGCACAACGAAACCACGCTCATCGGCAATGATCGTAGCGAGCGCGTCGAGCATGACGAAGTGGTGCACATAGGTGGCAACCGCAGTGTCAAGGTCGGCGCCAGCAAGAGCGAAACGGTCGCCCTTGGCAAAGTCGAAAGCATAGGCCTGGGCAAGTCGTTGGCCGTTGGCGGGGCGTTGAGCGTGATGGTTGGCCTCGAGGCCAGCGAGCAGGTCGCGCAGGACAAGCGTGTGCAGGTCGGCGGGCAACTGCGGGTCGATGCCAATGACGATGTGTCGATCACCAGCCATCACGGCCATGTGCACATCGATAGCCGAACGTCGCTGACCCTGAGTTGCGGCGGGGCGTTTATCAAGCTGGGTGATGGCCGCATCGAAATCGGTTGCCCCGAGCCACTGCTGTTGCATGCCATCGCCCAGGTAAAGGCGCCTGCACGTTACGGTGAGCCGCCTGCACCGTCGCAGGAGGAAATCGAGTTTCGCCTGGTGCATGCCGACGGTACGCCAATTGCGGGCACGGCCTACGTGGCGACGTTGTCCGATGGCACCCAGCGCCAGGGTATGGTCGACCAGAACGGCTATGCCCGCCTGGCTGGCGTTACCCCCGGTTGCAGCGCCCAGGTGCGCTACGAGGTTGGCCAAGGCTCGCTGCAGCTGACGACCGCAATCGAGCCGGATGCTGCCTTGCAGGCATTGCTTGCCGGCTGCACCTCGGCAGGTGGCCAGCCATGAACTCCGCTGCTGACTGGCTGGATGAAGCGGTGGAAAGGGTGGCAGGCGGCTTTGGCTGGCTGCGTGACTTGGTGCTGGGGGAGTTTGCCGAGGAACGGCACTGAGCGTGGTCATTGCCGACATGCTGCTGTCGTTGGTGCCTGGGGTGGTGATCGTGCTCAGCGCCCGTGACCTGGCCGCAGTGTGTCTGCGCTTGGGCAAGCGCTACACGGCGGATGACAGCCAGGCAACGGCGCAGCCGCCACAGTGGCAGGAGTGGGTGCTGCTGATTGCCTGCCTGATTACCTTGATCGCGCCGATCATCGGTGCCGTGGTGGGGGCGGTGGGTACCCCCGTGGGCTCGGTGGCAGGTGCATTGGTCGGCCAGGAAGCGGCAGCGTTTCTGCGAGGTTTGTGCCTGCTGCTTATCCGTGAAAGCCAGATCATCTTGCGGACCGTGGTTGCGTTTCTTGGCAAGTTCACCCGCGGCAGCGTGGAGTTCTGGCTGCGCCAGGTCAGGTTCACGAGCTATGAAAAGGATTTGCTGGCCTATCTGAACCAGTTCTTGACCAAGGTCATCGCGGCAACGGCAAAGCTTCGCAGCTACCTGGGCAACTGGCCCTTCAACCAGGCGGCCGCGCACCTGTTGGTGCGGCTGCAGGCCATGGAAGCGCAGTTCTACGCGGTGCAGGTGCATGCAGTGCGGGAGATCCCACGGGCGTTGATGCAACTCGACGCCAGGCTGGCCAAGGTGCTGGAACAGGCCAGCGATCTGCCCGCGCAGGTTGCGCAGGCCGGGGTGCATGCGCCTAAGCCGGTGCCCATGGCGATGAGTGGTGGGCGGGTGACTTCTGGCATTGGCATGCGTCCGCGTTACCTCGAGCGCCCCGAGGGTGCGCTCGGCCCGCCAGTGCCCACCTCTGCGGCAGCTGCCACGCATGGCGCAAATGTGCACGTGTTCGATCATTCGACGGCGACCCGGGCGCAGAAGGGCATTTATGGGGAGGTGGTCAGTGATCAGTACATGCTCGGCAAAGGCCATGAGAACCTGCTGTCGGCCGCTCGTGGGCCTCGCAGCCTGCAAATGAAACCTACCGGGCGCGGGCTGTATGGCGTCTATCGTAATGCCCATCCACCGCCGCCGTTCATCATTACCGAGACCAAGTATCGAACGGGGGGCGCGTTTTCGACGGGTAGTTTGCCGGTTACAAAGGGGAGTAAGGGGTTTCCGAGTGCCAGGCAGATGAGTGATGCGTGGATTCGTCCAAGGCTTTCCGAAAGTTTGGGGAAAGAACAGGCAATGAATATTCGCTCGGCTGGATATGAGCGTTGGTTGATAACCGTAGATGAGAAGGGTGCTGTAAGCCAGATAGTCAAGCTTGATGGGCATGCGAGATCTATAGGTGATGTAATTCAGTAGGGGCTGAAAATGAAGAAATTTGATGAGATCAAACGTGAGCCTTTGCTGCAAGAGGCAGCCTATCTCGACTCTGTTGATTTTTGGAAGAAATACTATGTGGAGCTAAAGGCTGAAGAGTTTCTAGCGTTGGAACGCCCAGATTTCGTAAATGTTGAAGGGTTGAGTTGGGATTGGTGCTTTGAATCTCTGGAGTTACTAGTAGCACTTTATTCGGGGGGGGAGCCCATTGAAGCGCTTGAGTTTTACGCGGATCACATGTTTTCCCAGTTTCAACGTCACAAGCAAGCTTATCCGAGTTTCAGCTTGAAACTGTGGGAGCCGGATGCCTATCAGTACACACTCTGGCTTCTATCGTTTGCAGTGCTGTTCAACAAGCCCGGGCGCATCAGGCAAATCGCAGGTTTTTTGAGTGAGGACCCAGATGACGGTGAGGACATCCTGTTGCGGCAACTGTTTTCCCGTGTGGGGGTGACCATCCCTGGGAGTACGTTGATTCATGAGCGCCCCTACCATGAATTGCTCAATGCCGTAACTACCGAGAAGGATGAGCAGCAACAGGCAGTGCGTAGTTACCTGAAGCAGTGGTATCGCGGCATGCGCAACTGTTATTGGCATGACCGGCACAAGGCACGAAGTGATGCGGGTTTCTTTGGCTATTGGGCCTTTGAGGCAGGATTGGTCACTGTGTTGTGGGGCGTCGACGATACGCCCTATAGAGATCTTCCTTTCTACCCGAAGGATTTGGTAGACGATGCTCGCAAGCGTCAAGTTATCAAAAGCTTCCCTGAACAACTGCAAAGCGCGCCGTATTCGGATGCGCTTGCCAGGTCGGGCGAAATTTGCCCGCGCACGGGGGTGTGGGTATGCGATGAATGGGCGGTGGGGCCCCAGACATTCATGCAAGGCGTAGAGATGCCGAGCGAAAATGGGCGCTCTCTGGTTTGGCGCTTGGTGAAAGGCTTATAGCGTGCGGGAGGGCCAATGGGCCAGTTCGACAGCATCAAACGCGACCCGTGGATGGTCGAGCAGCATTACCTGGCTTCGACGCGTGAAAAAGAGCAGGAATTCGCCGACCCTGACGCCCAAGCATTGCTGATCGGGCCAGCCGAGCACAGGCATCACTACCGTGGCCTTAGCCGCGACTGGGCACACATGGCACTGGAGCTGGCAGTGCAGCGGTATTCCGGTGGCGAGCCGATGGAGCTGGTGGAGGCCTATGCAGACTATGCGTTTGCCCAGTTCGCCCGGCATTTTTCGGCGTACCCGGCAACCAGCGAGCAGTTGCGCCCGTGGGTGTCGGATGAATACCGGCTTGCCTTGTGGCTGCTGTCGCTGGCGGTGCTGTGCGGTTACCCCGAGCGTGTCGACCAGGTATTGGGCTGGCTGAACCAGGACGACGAGCGCAGCCCCGACCTGCTGCTGCATCGCCTGTTCCAGCGGCCGGGCAAAGCCTACCCAGGCACCTCATTGCTTCACCCCGAACCTTACGGCGCCTTGTTGGAGAGCCTCGACCTGAAAGGCCCCGCGCAGCATGACGCGCTCATGCACTATCTCGGGCAGTGGTACGCCAATGCGCACGGTTGCTACTGGCACGAGCGCCACACCCGGGCACGGAGTGACCACTTGGGTTATTGGGCCTTCGAGGCGGCACTGGTGGCGTTTTTATGGTCTGTGCAGGGTGATGCCCTGGAAAGCGCTCCCCGCTTTTACCCGCAGGCGCTCGTCGAAAGGGCGCATTACCGACGCCTGGGCAAGCAGTTCCGCGACCCGGAAACCGCCAGGCGCGAGGATGCCCCAGGCTGGCTTTCCGGCACGCCTTGCCCATGGCCCGGTTACTACGTCTGCGTCGAGCGCATGGTGGGCGAGCAGGTGTTCATGCACCAGGTACCTTTCCCTGAGATCGATGGCCAGGTCGTGCACTGGCGGCTGTCGAGAACGTTCTGATTGGCGCTGTCGGCATGCGTGCCTGGCGCCTCACATGATTCGGGAGTGGCAACAATGCCTGCCATCGTTCTGCTGGGTCACCCTCACCACTGCCCATTGTGCGGCCCGACCAGCATCAGCAGCGGCTCCAGTCTGTTCTTCGTCAACGGCAGGGCAGCCGCCAGGGTTGGCGACAGGCTCGGGTGTGGGGCGGTGATTACCAGCGGCTCGGCACTGATGATGGATGATGGGCAGCCGCTTGCCAGGGTCGGCGATGCCACCAGTCATGGCGGTACCTTGGAAAATGGTGATAATAACTGGCTGCTCGATTAAGCGATGTGGGAGCAGTTCGGCTCCCACAGGAGAGGGGCAAACTCAGAGGCTAACGGCCTTGCCGTCTGTGCGCGCCTGCGCCAGCAGCAGGTTCAGTTGGGCGACCTGCTGGCGCAGCTGGTCACGTTCGTCCTTCAGTTTACGCAGCTCATCACGGCGCACGGAGACATAGAGGGTCTGGGTTGGGGTTGCAGGCATCAAAGTACCCATGGACACACCTCGCGGTTTTGGCTGGTGACAAGTTAAAGCGTAGACGCTTCACGCGGGCGCATTCTGAATTCTTTCGCAGGTCTTGGGAACTTTTTTGTTTATCGTGGTCCCGCCGTTCGTCGCTGAACCCTCGAGCGGTACGCTGGACTAATCTGAAAAGCTGGATTGTGTTGTCATTTATTTCGAAAGGGGAGCATCGGCTCATGCAACTGGGAATCATCGGGCTGGGCCGCATGGGCGGCAATATCGCAAGGCGCCTGATGCGCGCCGGCCACCGTACTGTGGTGCATGACCGCAACCGTGAGGCCATCACCGGTCTGGAGGGCGAGGGCGCCCAGGGTGCGCACGATCTCGGTGCGCTGGTACAGAAGCTGAAAGCGCCGCGCGCGGTGTGGGTCATGTTGCCCGCCGGCGAGCCCACCGAGCAGACCATCGCCCAACTGGCCGAACTGCTGGAGCCGGGCGATGCGATCATCGACGGCGGCAACACCTTCTACAAGGACGACATGCGCCGCGCCGCCGAGCTGGCCAAGCGCGGGCTGCATTACCTGGACGTCGGCACCTCGGGCGGTGTGTGGGGCCTGGACCGTGGCTACTGCATGATGATCGGTGGCGAAAAGGACGTGTTCGAGCGCCTGGAGCCGCTGTTCAAGGCGCTGGCCCCGGGCGTGGGTGACATCCCGCGTACCCATGGCCGCAGCGGCGAGCACCAGCGTGCCGAGCACGGCTACATCCATGCCGGCCCACCCGGTGCCGGGCACTACGTGAAAATGGTGCACAACGGCATCGAATACGGCCTGATGCAGGCATACGCCGAAGGCTTCGACCTGCTGCGCAGCAAGGGCGGCAACGAACTGCCGGAAGACCAGCGTTTCGACCTGAACGTGGCCGAAATCGCCGAAGTGTGGCGGCGTGGCAGCGTGGTTACCTCGTGGCTGCTCGACCTCACTGCCGATGCGCTGGTGGCCGACCCGCAACTGTCGCAGTTCAGTGGCTCGGTGTCCGACAGTGGTGAAGGCCGCTGGACCATCGACGCCGCCGTCGAGCAGGCGGTGCCGGTGCCGGTGCTGTCCAGCGCGCTGTTCGCCCGCTTCCGCTCGCGCCAGCAGCAAGGTACCTATGGTGACAAGATTCTCTCGGCCATGCGCCTGGGCTTCGGTGGCCACGTCGAGAAAAAAGCCGAATGACCAAACAGAGCATTCCGGCTGCTCCGCCATGCACCCTGTTCCTGTTCGGCGCCAATGGCGACCTGGTAAAGCGCCTGCTGATGCCGGCGCTTTACAACCTCAGCCGTGACGGTCTGCTGGACCGCAACCTGCGCATTGTTGGCGTCGACCACAACCCGGCCACTGCTGAGGAATTCGCCGAACGCCTGCACGCGTTCATGGTCGAGCGTGACAAAGGCGGCGAGGGCACGGCCAAGTGCCTGGATGAGAAGCTGTGGGCACGCCTGGCCAAGCGCCTGGATTACCAGACCGGCGATTTCCTCGATCCGGCCACCTACCAGGCCCTCGCCAAGCGCATCGACACAACCCGCCACGGCAACGCCATCTTCTATCTGGCGACCTCGCCGCGCTTCTTCCCCGAAGTGGCGCAGCGCCTGGGGCAGGCCGGGCTGCTCGACGAATCGGCCGGCGGCTTTCGCCGCGTCGTGGTGGAAAAGCCCTTCGGCACCGACCTGGCCAGCGCCGAGGCGCTCAACGCCTGCCTGCTGAAGGTGATGGGCGAGCGGCAGATCTACCGCATCGACCATTACCTGGGCAAAGAGACGGTGCAGAACATCCTGGTCAGCCGGTTCTCCAACGGCTTGTTCGAATCGTTCTGGAACAACCACTACATCGACCATGTGCAGATCACCGCCGCGGAAACCGTCGGCGTCGAGACCCGTGGTGCGTTCTACGACAGCACCGGGGCGTTGCGCGACATGGTGCCCAACCACCTGTTCCAGTTGCTGGCGATGGTGGCCATGGAACCCCCGGCCGCGTTCGCCGCCGATGCCGTGCGCAGCGAAAAGGCCAAGGTGGTCGGCGCCATCCGCCCATGGTCGGTGAAGATGGCCCTGAAAAACTCCGTGCGTGGCCAGTACAGTGCCGGCAAGCAGGGGCGCAAGCAGTTGCCCGGCTACCGCCACGAGCCCAACGTCGCGGCGGATAGCCAGACCGAGACCTATGTGGCGCTGAAGGTGATGATCGACAACTGGCGCTGGGCCGGCGTGCCGTTCTACCTGCGTACTGGCAAGCGCATGAGCGTGCGTGATACCGAAATCGCCATCTGCTTCAAGCCTGCGCCCTATGCGCAGTTCCGCGAGTCGGAGCTGGAGCGGCCCAAGCCCAATTACCTGAAGATCCAGATCCAGCCCAACGAAGGCATGTGGTTCGACCTGCAGGCCAAGCGCCCCGGGCCGGAGCTGGTAATGGAGAATGTCGAGCTGGGCTTTGCCTACAAGGACTTCTTCAAGATGACCCCGGCGACCGGCTACGAGACGCTGATCTACGACTGCCTGACCGGTGACCAGACCTTGTTCCAGCGGGCTGACAACATCGAAAACGGCTGGCGCGCGGTGCAGCCGTTCCTCGATGCCTGGGCCCAGGGCGGCGAGGTGCACGAGTACCCGGCCGGTGAAGACGGGCCCGAGGCCGGCAATGAATTGCTGGCGCGGGACAAGCGCGAGTGGCATTGGTTGGGGTGAGGTTTCTGTAAGGCCTGTGCCGGCCCTTTCGCGGGTAAACCGGCTCCCACAGGGATATCGATGGTTTCAAGGCCTGTGATGTACCTGTGGGAGCGGGTTTACCCGCGAAGAGGCCGTCACAGACAACCACACAAAGGAGCCCCAATGCCTGCCCACATCGAAGACTATGCCCTGCTGGGCAACTGCCGCAGCGCCGCCCTGGTCAGCCGCGATGGCTCGCTCGACTGGCTGTGCCTGCCACGCTTCGACGCCCCCGCGGTATTCGCCGCCCTGCTGGGCAACGAAGAAAACGGCCGCTGGCGCCTGGCCCCCTGCGACCCGGTCGAATACAGTAGCCGCCAATACCTGGACGACACCCTGGTGCTGGAAACCACCTGGGTGACCGCCACCGGCCGCGCCCGTGTGCTCGACTTCATGCCGCTGGGCGAGGTTAACGCGCTGGTGCGCATCGTCGAGGGCCTCGCTGGCGAAACCAACTTCGAAATGGACCTGGTGATGCGCTTCGACTATGGCCGCAGCGTGCCCTGGGTGGAACGGCTCGACCCGCGGACCCTCAGCGCCGTCGCCGGCCCCGACCGGCTGATCCTGTGCAGCACCGTCCCCCCGCATGCCCGTGACCAGCACACGGTCGCCCGCTTTCGCGTTGGCGCGGGCGAACGCCAGGTGTTCAGCCTGCGCCACCAGCCCTCGCACCTGCCGGTGCAGCCCGGCTGTGATATCGACGAAGCGCTGGCGCAGACCATCGACCAATGGCAGGCCTTCGCCGCCCGCTGCCCAAAGGTGGGCCCATACTCCGCCCTGGTGCGCCGCTCGCTGCTGACCCTCAAGGCCATGACCTACGCGCCCACCGGCGGCATCGTTGCCGCCGTCACCACCTCGCTGCCCGAGCGCATCGGCCACGAGCGCAACTGGGACTACCGCTTCTGTTGGCTGCGCGACGCGACCATGACCCTGCTGGCCTTCATGAACCTCGGCTACTTCGACGAAGCCCAGGCCTGGCGGGAATGGCTGTTACGCTCGGTTGCCGGCAACCCCGAGCAGATGCAGATCATGTACGGCCTGGCCGGTGAGCGCGACCTGCAGGAATACACCTTGCCGTGGCTGGCCGGCTACGAGCACTCGCAACCGGTGCGGGTGGGCAATGCAGCGTCGGCGCAGATGCAACTGGACATCTACGGTGAACTCGCCGATGCCATGACCCAGGCAATAAAGGGTGGCTTGCCTCGCCATCCACGTAGCGCCGCCATCTCACGACTGATCCTGCCTTACGTCGAGCGCATCTGGCGCCAGCCGGACGAAGGCATCTGGGAAGTGCGCGGCGGACGGCAGCAGTTCGTGCACTCCAAGGTCATGGCCTGGGTGGCCTTCGACCGTGCCGCAGGGCTGGCCGACACCACCGAGGAAGGCCGCGAGCGCGGGCGGCATTACCGCCAGGTGGCTGACGAGATTCGTCGTGAAGTGTGCGCGCAGGGCCTGGACCCCAGCGGCCGCTTTTTCGTCCAGGCCTATGGCTCGACCGAGATGGACGCCAGTTTGTTGCACATCGCCCTTACCGGCTTCCTGCCGGCGGATGACCCACGCTTCTTGCGCACGCTCGAACAGGTCGAACAGCGCCTGCTGAAAAACGGCCTACTGCTGCGCTATGACAGTGACCGCTGCAGCGACGGCCTGACACCCGGGGAGGGAACCTTCCTGGTGTGTTCGTTCTGGCTGGCCGATGTGTATGTATTGCTGGGCCGCCAGGCACAAGCGCAGGCACTGTACGAACGCCTGACCGGCCTGTGCAACGACCTTGGCCTGCTGGCCGAACAGTATGACCCGGCAGGCCAGCGCATGCTTGGCAACTTCCCCCAGGCGTTCAGCCATATCGGCATCATCAACACCGCACTGAACCTGCACCGCGCACAGTGCCCGGTGCGTGATCGGGCGAGCTGCAGCTAAGTCAGGTGGCGGTCTCCCCCTGTAGGAGCGGCCTTGTGTCGCGATCGGGCTGCAAAGCAGCCCCGGCAATTCATGCAGTGAGGCTGAAATCCCCGGGGCGCTACGCACCCCTTTCGCGACACAAGGCCGCTCCTACAGGGATTGCGCTGGCTTGGAGTAAGCGGAGTAGACTAGGGCAAACCCCTTCGGCACGGAGCACACATGGGCATTCGCGGTACTGACCGGCAGATCGACAACATCGAGTTCAATGTCAGCGACATCGCACGGAGCAAGGCCTTCTATGGCGGTGTGTTCGGTTGGGCGTTCACCGACTACGGGCCCTCCTACACCGAGTTCAGTGATGGCCGGCTGATCGGTGGCTTCACCACGGGTGAGCCGGTGCGCCCGGGCGGGCCGCTGGTCATCTTGTATGCCGAGGACCTGGAAGCCACGCAGCAGAGGATCGAAGCCGCCGGGGCGAAAATCAGCCGGGCCACCTTTGCTTTTCCCGGTGGGCGGCGCTTCCACTTCATTGACCCGGACGGTTATGAGCTGGCGGTGTGGACGGCCCAAGCCTGATGGCCAACCACAAGATCGAAATCCGCCGGCGCAATATCGAGAAGATCCTGCAGGCGGCGGAAAAGGTGTTCGCCGAGAAGGGCTATGGCGCTACCTCGATGGGCGATATCGCCGAGCAGGCCGAGCTGCCGCGTTCCAACCTGCATTATTACTTCAGCACCAAGGACGACCTGTTCCGCGCGGTGCTGCAGGACCTGCTGGATGTGTGGAAGCAGGACGCGCTGTGCTTCGAGAACTTCGACGACCCGCGCGTGGTGCTGACCAGTTACATCCGGGCGAAGATGGGCCACTCGCGCTCGCGGCCGCTGGGCTCGAAGATCTGGGCCGAAGAGATGCTGCATGGGGCGCCGGTGCTGGGGGTGAACCTGGATGAAAGCCTGGTGCCCTGGGCCAAGCTGAAGGAAGCCAAGATCCGTCGCTGGGTGGAGGAGGGGCGCATCCTGCCCGTGGAGCCCTCGGCGCTTTTGTACATGATCTGGGCCTCGACCCAGCACTATGCCGACTTTGGTTACCAGGTGACGTTGCTCAATGGCGGGGAGGCGTTGTCGGACATGGCCTTTGAAAATGCCGTGCAGACGGTGACCAGCGTGATCTTGCGGGGGATCGGGCTGGAGCCTTGAACCGAAGTTGCATGCTGCCGCGGTCCTATTGTGGGAGCGGCCTTGCGTCGCGAAAGGGCTGCGCAGCAGCCCCGGCAATTCACGCTGCGAAGCTGAAATCCCGGGGCCGCTTCGCGCCCCTTTCGCGACACAAGGCCGCTCCCACAAAAAGGACCGCGTCAGTCGGTGGGGTAGAAGACTGCCTCAACTGGCCTCGCGGTAGGGGTTACGCGGGTCCTGCGTCCAGTTCAGGTACGGCTTGCCGGTATCCTGAGCCACCATCTCGATGCAGTTCTCCACCGGGCAGGTGATCTGGCACAGGTTGCAGCCCACGCATTCCTCCTCGATCACGCTGTAGGCATGCGTGCCATCTGCATTCAGCGTACTGGCAATCGCCTGGTGCGAAGTATCCTCGCAGGCAATGTGGCAGCGCCCGCAGCCAATGCATGCTTGCTGGTCGATGTGCGCCACCGACTTGTAGTTCATGTCCAGGTACTTCCAGTCGGTGGTATGCCCCACCGCCTGGCCGCGGAACGCCTCGATATTGCGGTGCCCGTGCTGGTCCATCCAGCGCGCCAGGCCGTCCTTCATGTCCTCGACGATGCGGAAACCGTGCAGCATCGCTGCCGTGCACACCTGTACAGCGCCACTGCCCAGGGCCATGAACTCGGCTGCGTCACGCCAACTGCCGATGCCGCCAATGCCACAGATGGGCAAGCCGCGCGTTTGCGGGTCGCGGGCGATTTCCGCCACCATGTTCAGGGCAATCGGTTTCACCGCCGAACCGCAGTAGCCGCCATGGGTGCTCTGGTCGCCAACGATGGGGTGGGCGACCATGCGATCGAGGTCGACGCTGGTGATCGAGTTGATGGTATTGATCAGCGACACTGCATCGGCCCCACCACGGTGCGCGGCGCGCGCCGACTGGCGGATGTCGGTGATGTTCGGCGTGAGTTTGACGATCACCGGCAGCGAGCAGTACGTCTTGCACCAGCGGGTGACCATCTCCACGTACTCCGGCACCTGGCCGACCGCAGCACCCATGCCGCGCTCCGGCATGCCGTGCGGGCAGCCGAAGTTCAGTTCGATGCCATCGGCCCCGGTGGCCTCCACCAGCGGCAGGATGAACTTCCACGAGTCTTCCACGCACGGCACCATCAGCGACACGATCAGCGCGCGGTCGGGCCAGTCCTTCTTCACCTGGGTGATTTCGCGCAGGTTGATGTCCAGCGAGCGGTCGGTGATCAGCTCGATGTTGTTGATGCCTTGCACCTGGCGGTTGGGGCCGTAATGCGCCGAGTAGCGCGACGACACGTTGACTGCCGCCGGGTCTTCGCCCAGGGTTTTCCACACTACGCCACCCCAGCCGGCCTCGAAGGCGCGGACCACGTTGTAGGCCTTGTCGGTTGGCGGTGCGGAGGCCAGCCAGAAGGGGTTGGGTGCCTTGATGCCGGCAAATTCGATGGACAGGTCGGCCATTTACGCAGCCTCCACGTTGAGCATGAGTTGGGCATGGATGGCTTCGGCGGCCAGCTTGCCGTGTTGCACGGCCTGGACGGTAAGGTCCTGGCCCAGGGCGGTGCAGTCACCGCCGGCATAGACGCCCGGCAGGCTGGTCTGCATCGTTTCGTCGACGCGGATGCGCTCGCCGTCGCGCGCCAGTTGTGCGGCTACCGGGTCGCCGAGGCTGGTGTCGTCGAAGCGTTGGCCGATGGCCTTGAAGATGGCATCGGCAGCCAGTTCGAAGGTTTCGCCGGTGTCGCGCAGGCGGCCGTCTGCCAGCTCGGTGCGGGCAAAGCGCATACCGCGCACCTTGCCGCTGTCGTCCAGCAACACGGCATCGGGGCGGGCCCAGGTATGCAGGCGCACCTGGTTGGCCTTGGCGATGTCCTGCTCGTGGCTGGTGGCGACCATGTCTGCATGGCCACGGCGGTACACCAGGTTGACGTCGCGGGCACCCAGGCGGCTCATCTGCACGGCTATGTCGATCGCGGTGTTGCCGGCGCCGATCACCAGGCAGCGGTCGGCCAGGGGCAACTGGCTCAGGTCGTCGGCCTGGCGCAGTTCGCGGATGTAGGCGGTGGCGGCGAGCAGGCCGGGTGCTTCTTCATCAGGCAGGCCGAGCTGGCGCACGGCATTCAGGCCCAGGCCGAGGAACACTGCGTCGTACTGATCGCGCAGTTCGCCCAGGCCGAGGTTGCTGCCCAGGCGCTGGCCATGGCGGATCTCGATGCCGCCGATGCCGAGCAGGAATTCCACTTCACGCTGGGCATAGTCGTCCACCAGCTTGTAGCGGGCGATGCCGTACTCGTTGAGGCCACCGGCCTTGTCGCTGGCCTCGAACACCACCACATCATGCCCGTGCATGGCCAGGCGGTGGGCACACGACAGCCCGGCAGGGCCGGCACCGACCACGGCGATGCGTTTGCCGGTGGCCGGCGAGCGCTGGAACGGGTGCTCGGTGAAGTGGGCGTTGTCCAGAGCATAGCGCTGCAGCTGGCCGATCAGCACCGGTGCGCATTCCTGCGCGTTGTTGCGCACGCAGGCTTGCTGGCAAAGGATTTCGGTGGGGCAGACGCGGGCGCAACTGCCGCCGAGGATGTTGGCCGAGAGGATGCGCTCGGCGGCGCCTTGCAGGTTTTCGTCGCTGATGCGGTGGATGAACGACGGGATGTCGATGTCACTGGGGCAAGCGTTGACGCAGGGGGCGTCATAGCAATACAGGCAGCGTGCGCTTTCGACGGCGGCCTGGCGGGCGGTGAGGGGTGGGGCCAGGTCGCTGAAGCGCTCGGCCAGCTGGTCGGCGCCGGCCCGTGGGCGCGGCAAGTGGTTCAGGGCGTCGATCACGGTTGTAGCCTCTCTTTTTATATGGGGCTTGGAATGGGGGCGCGGTGCGCCCCAATCGCCGGCAAGCCAGCTCCCACAGGTACAGTGTTGTCCTTGAGAGCAGTGCCATCCCTGTAAGAGCTGGTTCCTTCAGGAGAGCCACGTCCTTGAGAGCAGCACTATTCCTGTGGGAGCTGGCTTGCCTGCGATGGGCTGCGCAGCAGCCCCAATGGCTTCAGCGCTGGACGGGCGTCGGCCGCTGCACTTCGGCCCTGCGCCCCAGCACTTCATACACCGACGGATACGCCGGCCGTTCCACATACCGCCCCGCGCCTTTTTCCGCGCGCAGGTCGCCATCGGCCCAGAGCACTTTGCCCTGGCTGATGGTATGGCTGGGGATGCCGCGCACGGTACGGCCTTCGAAGATGTTGAAGTCCACCTGCTGGTGGTGGGTCTTGGCCGAGATGGTGCGCGTGCCTTGCGGGTCCCACAGCACCAGGTCGGCGTCGGCACCAACACGAATGGCACCCTTGCGCGGGAACAGGTTGAAGATTTTCGCGGTGTTGGTGGAGGTCAGCGCAACGAACTCATGCATCGAGAGGCGCCCGCTGTTGACCCCTGCATCCCACAGCACTGCCATGCGGTCCTCGATGCCGGCAGTGCCGTTGGGGATACGGCTGAAATCGTCGCGCCCCATGGCTTTCTGCTCGGCGCAGAAGCAGCAGTGGTCGGTGGCGGTGGTGTGCAGGTTGCCCGATTGCAGCCCACGCCACAGCGCCTCCTGGTGTTCACGCGGACGGAACGGGGGACTCATCACGTAGCCTGCGGCGGTGGCCCAGTCAGGGTCACGGTAGACGCTGTCATCCAGCAGCAGATGGCCGGGCAGGACTTCGCCGTAGACCGGCTGGCCCTTGCCTCTGGCATAGGCGATTTCATCCAGCGCTTCGCGGCTGGAAACGTGCACCAGATACAGTGGTGTGCCCAGCGTCTCGGCAATGCGGATGGCTCGGCTGGCCGCTTCACCCTCGACCTGGGATGGGCGTGACAGCGGGTGGGCTTCCGGCCCGGTCAGGCCCTGGGCCAGCAGTTTTTTTTGCAGGTGGTACACCAACTCGCCGTTCTCGGCATGCACGGTGGGTACTGCACCCAGTTGCAGGCAGCGCTCGAAGCTGGCCACCAGGGTGTCGTCTGCGGCCATGATCGCATTCTTGTAGGCCATGAAGTGCTTGAAGCTGTTCACCCCATGTTTGGCCACCAGTTCGCCCATCTCTTCGGCTACCTGCTCGCTCCACCAGGTGATGGCGACATGGAAGCCGTAGTCGCTGGCGCTTTTCTGCGCCCAGCCGCGCCAGGTGTGAAAGGCCTCAAGCAACGACTGCTGCGGGTTGGGGATGACGAAGTCGATGATCGAGGTGGTGCCACCGGCCAGGCCCGCGGCGGTGCCGCTGAAGAAATCCTCGCTGGCCACCGTGCCCATGAACGGCAGCTGCATGTGGGTGTGCGGGTCGATGCCGCCGGGCATCAGGTACTGGCCACTGCCGTCGAGGATCTGGCAGTCGGTGGGCGGTTCGAGGTTTTGCCCAATGGCACGGATCAGGCCATCGGCACACAGGACATCAGCGGGGTAACTCTCTTCGTGGGTGACCACGGTGGCGCCACGGATCAACAGGGACATGCCGTTTTCCTCGCAGGCTGACCGGTCTGGGCCGGTTCTTGGAGTTTTCTTCATGCAGGGCGGGCAGGGCGGTTAATCCTGTCAGGCCTGACAAGATTCGAGGCTAGATGCTGATCCGCGATTCGGCAAGAAAATTTTCCCATTAATTTTGGGGTTTTTAAGTAATTGAAATTAAAGGGTTAATTTAATTATTGGCGCTGGCTGCGTAGCTTTCTGATGCGTTGACTTACTTGACAAGATGAAAATCTGGTCGAGATTTTCAAGCACATGAACCGTGAGTACTCCGGCCATCGCATCAGCCCGATGGGCAACAACTAGAAGAAAATCTGGAGAGAGCCCCCATGCAGCAGAGCAGATCGGAAGTGGTCGAGCGCGATGGCCTGTTCGAGCTGTCCGAAGGTAGCGATGTCCTCGACAGCCCGCGCTACAACCACGACATCGCCCCGACCAAGGTGCACCAGCGCACCTGGAACAAATGGCACATCACCGCCCTGTGGGTGGGCATGTCCATCTGCGTGCCCACCTACACCCTCGGTGGCGTGCTGACCGCCTACTTCGGCCTCAGCGTGGGCGAGGCCTTGCTGGCTATTCTGCTGGCCAACCTGATCGTGCTGATCCCGCTCACCCTCAACGCCTTCCCTGGCACCAAGTATGGCATTCCGTTCCCGGTGCTGCTGCGTTCGTCGTTCGGCATACTCGGCTCAAACGTGCCATGCCTGATCCGGGCGGTGGTCGCCTGTGGCTGGTTCGGCATCCAGACCATGTTCGGTGGCCTGGCCATCCACCTGTTCCTTGGCTCGGTGTTCGACGGCTGGAAGGCCCTGGGCGGCACCGGCGAGGTGATCGGCTTCATGATCTTCTGGTGCCTGAACCTGTGGGTGGTGCTGCGTGGCGCCGAGTCGATCAAGTGGCTCGAAACGCTGTCGGCACCGCTGCTGGTGGCGGTCGGCGTCGGCCTGCTGTTCTGGGCCTTGCCGCACATGTCGATGACCGAACTGCTGGCCCAGCCGCCCAAGCGCCCGGAAGGGGCGAACATGCTCGGCTACTTCTGCGCCGGGCTTACCGCCATGGTCGGCTTCTGGGCCACGCTATCGCTGAACATCCCCGACTTCAGCCGCTACGCCCGCAGCCAGAAGGACCAGATTCTCGGGCAGATCTTCGGCTTGCCGCTGACCATGTTCCTGTTCGCCTCGCTGGGCGTGGTGCTGACTGCTGCCTCGGCATCGCTGGTTGGCGAGACCGTGTCCGACCCGGTCAGCCTGATCGGCAAGATCCACAGCCCGTTCTGGGTGGCCCTGGCCATGGCGCTGATCGTGATCGCCACGCTGTCGACCAATACTGCAGCGAATATCGTGTCGCCGACCAACGACTTCCAGAACATTGCCCCACGCCTGATCGGGCGCAGCCGCGCGGTGTGGTTGACCGGTTTCATCGGCCTGGCGCTGATGGGCCATGAGTTGCTGAAGAAGCTGGGCTGGATCGTTTCCGACCTGAGCCTGGAGAGCGTGTACTCCAACTGGCTGCTGGGGTATTCGAGCCTGCTGGGGCCGATCGCCGGGATCATGGTGGTGGACTACTTCCTGATCCGCCGGCAGGAGCTGGACCTGGCCGGGCTGTACCGTGACGACGTGTACCCGGCATGGAACTGGGCCGGTTTTGCCGCCTTTGCGTTGCCGGTGGCGCTGACCGTCATGGCGATTGGCAACAGCAGTTTCAGCTGGTTCTACGACTACGGTTGGTTCACCGGTTCGCTGCTGGGTGGGGCGCTGTATTACCTCTTGGCCCGCGTGGTCGCGCGCAGCCCGGCTCGGGTGGTCAAGCCTTTGCCGTGAGACCGCGCCGGCTTCTTCGCGGGTAAACCCGCTCCCACAGGTACAGCGCAGGTCCTGAGGCCAACGCTGTACCTGTGGGAGCGGGTTTACCCGCGAAGAGGCCGGCACAGACAACAAAAATGCCTGAGGAAAATCCCATGACCCCAGCCCAACAAGTACTGCAATCCACCCAGCACCACATCGACAGCACCCGCCTGTGGCAGTCCCTGATGGACCTGGCCCGCCTCGGTGCTACCGCCAAGGGTGGCGTGTGCCGCCTGGCCCTGACCGACCTCGACCGTCAGGCCCGCGACCTGTTCGTGCAGTGGTGCGAGGCCGCCGGTTGCACGGTCACCATCGACGCCGTCGGCAACATCTTCGCCCGTCGCCCTGGGCGTAACCCCAAGCTGCCCCCGGTGATGACCGGCAGCCATATCGACACCCAGCCCACCGGTGGCAAGTTCGACGGTTGCTTCGGGGTGATGGCCGGGCTGGAGGTAATTCGTACCCTCAACGATCTCGGCGTGGAAACCGAAGCACCGCTGGAAGTGGTGGTGTGGACCAACGAGGAAGGCTCGCGCTTTGCGCCGTGCATGATGGGCTCCGGGGTGTTCGCCGGCAAGTTCACCCTGGAGGAAACCCTGGCCAAGCGCGACGCCCAGGGTGTCAGCGTTGGTGAGGCGTTGAACGCCATCGGCTACGCCGCCCCGCGTGCTGTATCAGGCCACCCGGTGGGGGCCTATTTCGAAGCGCATATCGAGCAAGGCCCGATCCTCGAAGATCAGGGCAAGACCATCGGCGTGGTGCTGGGCGCGCTGGGCCAGAAGTGGTTCGACCTGACCCTGCGCGGTGTCGAGGCCCACGCCGGCCCTACGCCCATGCACCTGCGCAAGGACGCCCTGGTCGGCGCGGCGGCAGTGGTGGAGGCAGTCAACCGCACCGCCCTCGGCCACCAGCCCCATGCCTGTGGGACGGTGGGGTGCCTGCAGGCCTACCCGGGCTCGCGCAACGTGATCCCCGGCGAAGTGCGCATGACCCTGGATTTCCGCCACCTGGAGGGTGAGCAGCTGAATGCGATGATTGCCGATGTGCGTGCGGTGATCGAGGCGACCTGTGCCAGGCATGGCCTCAGCCACGAACTGGTACCCACAGCCGATTTCCCGGCGTTGTACTTCGACCAAGGGTGTGTCGATGCCGTGCGCGAATCGGCGCAGGCGCTGGGCCTGCCGCACATGGACATCGTCAGCGGCGCGGGGCACGACGCGATCTTCCTGGCCGAACTGGGGCCGGCGGGGATGATTTTCGTTCCGTGCGAGAACGGTATCAGCCATAACGAGATCGAGAACGCCACGCCCGAGGACCTGGCTGCGGGCTGCGCGGTGTTGCTGCGCGCGATGCTGGCGGCGTCGGAGGCGATTGCCCGTGGGCGGTTGGCGGCATAGTGGAGCGGCGGGTTGTGGCGAGCACCTGCGAATCTCCACAATTCATCCCGCGGGCTCAAGACAGCCATCGCGCCCGATGTGATAGCGCTGCAGGTCCTGCGCCAGGGTCAGCTGCCCGCTGTAGTGGGCGAGGGCTTCGTCGCGCACGTTGTCGATGCTCGGGCTGCGCCGTGGGTCGTGCTGGTAGCGGGCGCTGAAATGCGTCAGCACCAAATTGCGCACGCCCGCAGTTTCGGCAAAGCGCGCCACCGCAGCTGCGGTGCTGTGGCCGAAGGTGACCCCCGTGCGCTCGACCACCGCCTGGGTGAACGTGGCTTCGTGCACCAGCACGTCCGCGCCCCTGGCGACGTCGGCCAACAGCTCGGGGTTGTCGTTGTCGCCGCACACGATCACCCGCCGCGGCGGGCGCGAAGGGCGCAGGTAATCCTTGCCGTGCAGCCGCCGCCCGCCATGCTGCACCGTCAAACCCTTGGCCAGCTCGCCCCACAGCGGGCCGCGGGGGATACCTTCGGCTTCCAGGCGCGGGATGTTCAGTCGCGGTTCGGGGTTGAGCTCGGTGAACACGAAGCCGACGCTCGGCACCCGGTGCGACAACTGCACGCTGGTCACTTCCAGGGCATCACTGCGCCATTCCACCAGCTCTTCCACGGCCAGCAGGCGCAGTTCGAACGGCAGGAAGGTATCGCTGGCCACCAGCCCCTGGCGCACCCAGTCGTGCAGGGCGGCGGGCAGGACAAGGTCCAGCGGCTGGGTGCGCCCGCTCATGCCGGCGCTGGCCAGCAGGCCCGGTAGGCCGAAGCAATGGTCGCCGTGCACGTGGGTGATGAAGATGGCGCGCAAGTCGCGGATCGACAGCGGCGTGTGCAGCAACCGGTGCTGGGTGCCTTCGCCACAGTCGACCAGGTACCAGTGGCTGCCACTGGCCTCGATCACTGCGGTACCGCTCACATTGCGTGCCTTGGTCGGCACGCCGGCGGAGGTGCCCAGGAACAGCAAATCCATGGTCTGGCTCCTTGTTTCAGCCCAGCAGTAACGTCTCCACCAGCGGGCCGATGGGTGTCGGGCGGATGCAAGGTGCTGGTGGCGGCGTGGTACTCAACGGGCTCGTTCCTTCGAGGTAGTAAGGGCGCACACCTTAGCCGGATTGCCGCATGTCGTCGATGGCCTGCCAGGCCTTGCCTACTCGGCCTGCCGCCAGATGAGCTTGCTGGTGTCATAGCCTTGCTCCCGGGCGATCGTCAGCAGTTGCTCGCGCATCTGGTCCGTGACTGCAGGCGTGCGTGAAAGCAGCCACAGGTATTCGCGGTTCGGGTGGCCGACCAAGGCTACGCGGTAGTCCTGGTCGTGGTACAGCACCCAGTACTCGCCCTTGGTAAGGCCGGGCGCGAGGCGGCTGAACCAGTTGTCGAAGCGCACCCAGAGCTTGTCGGTGCTGCCCGGTTGCTGGGCTTCGGCGATGCCCTTGGCCTGGTTCCACTGGCCGTCCTTTTCCTGGCAGCGGTTGGTCACGTCGAGGCGACCATCCTCTCGCAGGCCATACTGCGCCTCGGACTGCACGCAGTTGCGCTGGAAGAACATCGGCAGCCGGGCGAGTTCGTACCAGGTGCCCTGGTAACGTTGCAGGTCGACCTGCTGGGTACGCGGCGGTGCCGGGTGATCGTTGCCGGCGCAGCCGAGCAGGGCCAAGGTCATGCAGGAAAGCAGCAACGTGGTGCGTAGCGCCATGGTGAACCTCCTTGATACGGACGGGGCTTACTTGGGTTTCGATGCGAGCGAGAGGCAAAAGTTGTACAGGATTATGCCTTTCAGAACGAACCGGTCTGCACTTCGCCTGCACGCACGTAACGGGCGATGAGCACGCCCGTGGGCGAAACCTGCGAATGCTGCAGTGTGAAGGCCGCCGCTGCCGCATCGTCGCCGAAAAGGCGCTTGCCGTGGCCGAGCAGCAACGGGTGGATCAGCAGTTGCAGTTCATCGACCAGGCCCGCCGCCAGCAGTTGCTGCACCAGATCGCTGCTGCCCTGGGTCAGCAGGTTGGCGCCGTCCTTCTGTTTCAGCGCGTGGACCGCTGCGGTGATGTCTGCGCCCAGTGCATGGCTGTTGTGCCAGTCGAGGGTTGCGGGGGTGTGGGTGGCCACGTGCTTGGGCACGCTGTTGAACAGGTTGGCGATGGAGAAGTCTTCCGAGCTGCCTTTTACCTTTGGCCAGTAGCCGGCGAAGATGTCGTAGGTGCGCCGGCCCAACAGCAGTTCGAAGGGCTGGCTGAACAGGGCTTGCATGGCTTGGCCGAAGATTTCCTCGGCGTAGGGTACGATCCAGCCGCCGTAGGTGAAGCCGCCGCTGGTGTCTTCCTGCGGACCACCGGGGGCCTGCATGACACCGTCGAGGCTGATGAAGGCGGCTACGATGAGTTTGCGCATGGGGACTCTCCTGTGTGCAGCCGGGGTGGCTGGGGGCATGGGATAGTCGAATGGCAGGCAGCAGAATCGACAGGGCTGTTTGAGTGGTCTGCACTGGTCCTTTCGCGGGTAAACCCGCTCCCACATGATCACCACAGTTTCGAAGGCTGTGCAGTACCTGTGGGAGCGGGTTCACCCGCGAAGAGGCCGGCGCAGGCTACCTCAAAGCCAGTAGGTCACCGCCCACCACCCCAGCCCACCCATCACTACGGTATAGGGCAAGGCCATCCACACCATTCGCCCATACGACAGCCGGATCAGCGGCGCAATCGCCGAAGTCAGCAGGAACAGGAACGCCGCCTGCCCATTCGGCGTTGCCACGCTCGGCAGGTTGGTGCCGGTGTTGATCGCCACCGCCAGCGTCTCGAAATGCTCGCGGCTCATGCTGCCATTGAGGAACGCCTGCTTCACCTCGGTGATGTAGATGGTGGCAACGAACACGTTGTCGCTGATCGCCGACAGCAGGCCGTTGGCCAGGTACAGCATGCCCGGTTGCTGCTCGGCCGGAAGCGCCAGCACCCAGGCAATCAACGGGCTGAACAGTTGCTGCTGATGAATCACTGCCACCACGGCGAAGAACACCACCAGCAAAGCGGTGAACGGCATGGCGTCCTGGAAGGCACGGCCCAGGCGATGTTCGTCGGTAATGCCTGTGAATGCCGTGATCAGCACGATCACCATCAGGCCGATCAGGCCGACCTCGGCAACGTGCAGCCCCAGGCAGAAGATCAGGATCAATGCAGCGAACCCTTGCACCCACAGCGCGATGCGCTGGGCAGTCGTGCGTGCAGCATCGTCCTCGGCGGCATAGGCGGCCAACACCTGGCGCACTGGCTCGGGCATCAGCGTGCCATAGCCGAACAGGCGCAGCTTCTCCAGCAGCACGCAGGTCAGCAGGCCGGCGCCCAGCACCGGGAGCGACACCGGTGCCACCTTCAGGAAGAAATCGGCAAAGTGCCAGCCCATTTCGTGGCCGATCAGCAGGTTCTGCGGTTCGCCCACCAGCGTGCACACGCCGCCCAGGGCGGTGCCCACCGCACCATGCATCAGCAGGCTGCGCAGGAATGCGCGGAACTGGTCGAGGTCTTCACGGTGCAACTGTGCGACCTGCTGGTCGCTGTCCAGCGCACTGTCTTCGCGCGGATTGGCCCCGGAGGCGACGCGGTGGTACACCGCATAGAAACCGACCGCGGCGCTGATGATCACGGCGGTCACGGTCAGTGCATCGAGAAACGCCGAGAGGAATGCCGACAGCACGCAGAACAGCAACGCCAGGGTCGCCTTCGAACGCACCCCCAGCAGGATGCGCGAGAACAGGAACAGCAGCAGTTCCTTCATGAAGTGGATGCCCGCGACCATGAACATCAGCAGCAGGATCACCGGGAAGTTGTGCTGCAACTCTTCGTACAGGGCTTGCGGGGTAGTCATCTGCAACAGCAGGGCTTCGACCAGCAGCAGGCCGCCAGGCATCAGCGGGTAGCACTTCAGGGCCATGCCCAGGGTGAAGATGAATTCGAGCACCAGTGCCCAGCCGGCAGCGACCGGGCCGACGGTCACCAGCAGCAGCGGGTTGAGCACCAGGAACAGGCAGATGACTGCCTTGTACCAAAGCGGCGACTGGCCCAGAAAGCTGTGGGCGAGGGCGCCGGTCAGGGAGCGCGACATGAATTTGTATCCTTATGATTCGGCGATGGCGCACGGTGCCGGATCAGCGCGTCTTAGGCAAGGCGTAAAGTCCCGTTTTTGGCACAAGTGCGGTCATCGGGCTGGGTTAACATCCGGGCCATGAACCCTTTATCCGCAGGAGTGCCGCCCGTGACCGAGTACAGCGCATTCAAGGTCGAACTGACCAACAGCATCGCCCACGTTCAGATCAACCGCCCGGACAAGCGCAATGCGATGAACGCGGCCTTCTGGGAGGAGATCATCGACATCTTCCAGTGGGTCGACGACACCGACGCGGTGCGGGCGGTTGTGATCAGCGGTGCCGGCAAGCATTTTTCCGCCGGTATCGACCTGATGATGCTGGCTTCGCTGGCCGGGCAGATGGGCAAGGACGTGGGGCGTAACGCGCGCTTCCTGCGCAGCACCATCTTGCGCCTGCAGGCGTCGTTCAATGCCGTGGACAAATGCCGCAAGCCGGTACTGGCCGCGGTGCAGGGTTACTGCATTGGCGGCGCCATCGACCTCATCTCGGCTTGCGACATGCGCTACTGCAGCAGCGACGCGCAGTTCTCGATCAAGGAAATCGACATGGGCATGGCCGCCGATGTCGGCACACTGCAACGTTTGCCTCGTATCATCGGTGACGGCATGATGCGTGAGCTGGCTTTCACCGGGCGCAATGTCGAGGCAGAAGAGGCGCTGCGCATCGGCCTGGTCAACCGGGTTTATGATGATCAGGCCGCGCTGATGGACGGGGTCTTTGCCATCGCTGGCGAGATTGCCGCAAAATCGCCGATCGCCGTGGCCGGCACCAAGGAAATGCTCAGCTACATGCGTGACCATCGCATCGATGATGGCCTGGAGTACATCGCCACCTGGAACGCCGCGATGCTGCAGTCCGAAGACCTGCGCGTGGCGGTGGCGGCGCACATGAGCAAACAGAAACCGACGTTCGCCGACTGATCAGGCCGGGGGACGCGAAGTAAGGGAACCCCCGACATGTCAGCACGCTGGACTACCGCAGTACTCGACCCGCAGATCACCGGGGGGCTGGCCGTGGCCCGCAGCCCGGAAGGGTTCCTGGTGGACGACAACGGCGCGCTGTTCCCTCGCGACTGGCTCAAGCGCCAGGACCTCGACGTACTGTGCGAGCACGGCATCGGCCACTTCGACGGCCAGCCGGTGTTCCTGCTGGAGCTGCGCAGCGCCACCGATGTGCCCGGCTGCTCCTGGCGCGGCCTTCGCGCGTTCATGCTCGAAGGTGACTCCGACACATACAAGGTGCTGGGCTATGCCGCGCAGATCGGCACCTGGGCCCGCGAGCACCGATTCTGCGGCAGCTGTGGCCAGGCGATGACGCAAATTCGCTGGGAACGGGCAATGTACTGCCAGCCGTGCGATCTGCGCAGCTACCCGCGCATTTCGCCAAGCATGATCGTGCTGGTGACCCGTGGCGACGAAATCCTGCTGGCGCGTTCGCCACGCTTCGTCACCGGGGTGTACAGCACACTGGCAGGCTTTGCCGAGCCGGGCGAGTCGGCCGAGGACTGCCTGGTGCGCGAAGTGCGTGAAGAAGTGGCGGTGGAGGTGCAGAACATCCAGTACATCGGCAGCCAGTGCTGGCCGTTCCCCCACTCGATGATGCTGGGCTTTCACGCCGAATACGCTGGCGGCGAGATCGTCATGCAGCCGGACGAGATCGAGGACGCCAAGTGGTTCAGCGTTCACGACCTGCCGCCGCTGCCGGCCGGGCGGTCCATCGCCCGGTATCTGATCGACCTGTATGTTGCACGGCGGCTGGGCTGTGATATCCCTGCTTTCCCGTCCTAGCTGCAGTGAGAAATGTTCTCCGACTAGGCGCAGGGCGCAGGCAATGGTCATTCCATTGCCAAGTCCTGCAACGACGGCGGAGGACATTTCTCGCGCAGATAGGGCGGGAAAGCAGGGGTATCACAGCCTATCAGGCTTGGCCGAACCAGTGCTGCCACGCTAGGCGCACGGTCAATGCCAGCACCACGGTGATGAACACCGGGCGGATGAACTTGCTGCCGCCACTGATCGCCGTGCGTGCGCCGAAGAAGGCGCCAACCATCACCGACAGGCCCATGCACAGGCCGACGATGTAGTCCACCTGCCCGGAAATGATGAACACCGTCAGCGCTGCGATGTTGCTGACGAAGTTCATGCTGCGCGCCACGCCGCTGGCACGGACCAGGTCGATGGGGTAGAGCAGCAGGGTGCTAACCGTCCAGAACGCCCCGGTACCCGGGCCGGCCACGCCGTCATAGAAGCCCAGGGTAAAGCCTTGCGGTACTTGCCACTTTTTCCTGATCGGCGCATCGGCATCCAGCGGCGCCTTGGGCGTGCCGCCGAACAGCAGGTAGACGCCACAGGCGAAGACGATCACCGGCAACATCTTGTTCAGCCATTCGGCCGGCATGTAGTGGGCGATCACTGCACCCAGCAAAGCACCGACCAAAGTGGCGAACAATGCCGGGCGCCATTGCGCCGGGTGGAACAGCTTGCGCCTGTAGTAGGTGAAGCCGGCGGTGGCCGAGCCGAAGGTAGAGCTGAGCTTGTTGGTGCCCAGTACCAGGTGCGGCGGCATGCCCGCGGTGAGTAGCGCCGGGGTGGTGAGCAGGCCGCCACCGCCGGCGATGGCATCGATGAAACCGGCGACGAAGGCGACCAGGGCCAGGATCAGCAGGGTGAGGGGTTCTACGGTGAGTTCGAAGGGCATGGGGTTTTGGCAGGCAGGGAGGCAGGGGGCGGCAAAGGGCCGCACTAGAAGGGTGACATGGTAATCCTGGGGGGAGGTGTGTTGCCAGTGCCGGCCCTTTCGCGGTCATGCCTGCTCCCAAGGTTACCTGCACATTTCAAGACTTGTGCAGTACCTGCGGGAGCGGGCGCGCCCGCGAAAGGGCCGGTACAGGCCATCACATCAGCTACGGATAAACGCCAGCAAATCCGCATTGATCACATCGGCATGGGTAGTCGGCATGCCGTGCGGGTAGCCCTTGTAGGTCTTCAGTGTGCCGTTGGGCAGCAACTTCGCCGACAGTACCCCGGAATTTTCATACGGTACGATCTGGTCATCGTCGCCGTGCATCACCAGCACCGGCTGGGTGATGCCCTTCAGGTCTTCGGTGAAGTCAGTCTGGGAAAACGCCACGATGCCATCGTAATGGGCCTTGGCGCTGCCAATCATGCCTTGGCGCCACCAGTTGCCGATGACGCCTTCGCTGCCTTCTGCACCGGGGCGGTTGTAGCCGTAGAACGGTCCGGCCGGCACATCGCGGTAGAACTGCGCACGGTTGCTGGCGACCTGGGCCTGAAAACCGTCGAACACCGATTTGGGCAGGCCACCAGGATTGCCGGGCGTCTGCACCATCAATGGCGGTACGGCGGCGATCAGCACGGCCTTGACCACCTTGTCTTCAGGGTGCCGGGCCATGTAGCGCACCACTTCACCGCCACCGGTCGAGTGGCCGACATGCACGGCGCCCTGGATGCCCAGGTGAGCGACGACCGCCGCCACATCGTCGGCGTAATGGTCCATGTCGTGGCCGTCCCATACCTGGCTGGAGCGGCCATGGCCGCGGCGGTCGTGGGCAACCACGCGGTAACCATGGGCGAGGAAGAACAGCAACTGGGCATCCCAGTCGTCGGCGCTGAGAGGCCAGCCGTGATGGAAGTGGATAATCGGTGCATCGCGCGGGCCCCAGTCCTTGTAGAAGATCTGTACGCCGTCCTTTGTAGTTACATAGCTCATGGTCGGGTCTCCTGTGTACAGGAAGCGAAGGGAGCTATTGAGAATAGGAGGGATTTGGCTTGGCACTGGAGATTATGGGTGCGGATTTGCACGGTCCCCTGTGGGAGCGGGCGAGCCCGCGAACACCGGCGAAGCCGGTGCCATCCATCGCGACGCCTGTTTCGCGGGCATGCCCGCTCCCACAGGGGAGTTGTGTCAACTAATCAGACGCGGTCGCGCATCCGGTACCAGGCCTTGGCCGCAGCCTCCAGCGGCGCCGCCAGCAGGTCGCCGCCGGGGAAGCGGCCGTTGTCGATGCCTTGGTACAGCGCCAGCAGGTCGTCGTCGCCAAGAATGGCATCGCTTACCGCCCGCGCCGCCGCCAGTGTAGGTAGCACGCCATGGCCCGAGAACCCCTGCAGCCAGTAGCGCTGGCCCTCGCGACCGACATCCGGGGTGCGCTGGATGCTGCAGTCGATATGGCCGCCCCAGGCATAGTCGATGGCTACCCCGGCCAGCTGCGGAAATACCCGCTCCAGGTAGGGGCGGGTAGCGCTGGCGACATCTTCGGGAATACCGCCCAGATAGGTGCAGCCGCCGCCGAACAGCAGGCGATGGTCCGGGGTGAGGCGGAAATAGTCGGGCACGAACTGGTTGTCGATCACGCAACTGTTGTGCGGCAGTAGCGACTGGGCGAAGTCGGCATCCAGCGGTGCGGTGGCTACCTGATAGGAGCCAACCGGCAATAGGCGGCGCGACAGATTGCGGTCGAGGCGGTCGATGTAGGCGTTGCAGGCCAGCACCAGCACTTGGCAGCGTACTTCGCCGCGGTCGGTACGGGCCACATAGCCATCGCCGGCTTTCTGGTAGTTGAGCACCTGGCTCTGTTCGTAGATCCGCCCGCCAGCCGCCTCGATGGTGCTGGCCAGGCCCTGGGCCAGCTTCAGCGGGTTGAGGTGGGCGCCTTTGGCGTCGTATAGCGCGGCCTGGTAGCGCGGGCTGTCGATCCACTGCGGCAGCTCGTCGCGGCCGATCAGGCGCAGGGCGTCGTAGCCCCATTTGTGTTCGGCCTCATGCAGGGCTTCTTCCAGCATCTTTACCCGGCGCGGCAGTACGGCGGTCCACAGGCTGCCCAGCCGGTAGTCGATGTCGAAGCCGTGGCGCTCGGGCAGTTCGCGCATTTCATCGGCGGCCCAGCACATGCTGGCCCACAGGCGTTGGGTGCGTTCGGTGCCCAAAGCCTTTTCCAGCGGCGGCATGTCGCACGACCAGCCGAGCAGTGCCTGGCCGCCGTTGCGGCCGGACGCGGCCCAGGCCACGCGGCTGGCTTCCAGCAGCGTTACACGCTTGCCGGCCTGGGTCAGGCGCAAGGCGGTGTGCAGACCGCTGAAGCCGGCGCCGATGATCAGGACCTCGGTGTCGTGGCTGCCTTGCAGGGTAGGGTGCAGGGGAATGCTGGCGGGGTAGGTCTGGGCGTAGTAGCTGGCGACGTGCTGGGCGGATTGTTTGAACATGCAGGGGTCTCATGAAAATTCTTGTGTTTATTTTCATGAAAACTTAGCAGGTAAATTTCATGGCGCCAATGCATTGGCCGGGTTTGTGGCTTACCTCGGGTTGTTGTTTTCCTGTCCAGGCCCTTTCGCGGGTAAACCCGCTCCCACAGAGTCATCAACGGTCTCGAGGTCGGCGCTGTAACTGTGGGAGCGGGTCTACCCGCGAAGGGGCCTGACCTGAGAGTGCAAAATTTTCAGGTTGTCGCCTTTTTTCGAGGCTGTCTTGGCTTGCCTGCGGCCGCTTTGCCTTTCCCGCCACCCCTCCGCTTTTTCTTCCACGGCGGCGCAGCCCCGGCTGCCGGCCCGCTGATGGTCATGCGCATGCCGCTGCACCGTTCGACCAGCTTGCCCATCCATGCCGACTGCCGGGCGACGAACTCTTCCAGCGTCATCTCGCCACTCTGCACCATGTCCAGCGCCTGCTCCCAGATAGCTGTGGTACCAGGGTCGGCAATGGCGCGAGGTACGGCGTCGATCAGGCTGAAGGCCGCAGGGGTGGCGGATAGCGCCTTGCCGTTCTTCACCAGGTAGCCGCGGTCAAGCAGGCCCTGGATGATGCTGGCGCGGGTGGCTTCGGTGCCGATACCGGTGGTTTCCTTGAGCTTCTGCTTCAGCCGCGGGTCGTCCACCAGCTTGGCCACGTTCTTCATTGCCTTGATCAGGTCGCCTTCGGTAAACGGCTTGGGCGGCTGGGTCCACAGGTCTTTCAATTGCAGGCCCTGCACCGTGCAGTCCTGGCCTTCGCGCAGCGCCGGCAGCACCTGGGCCGGTGGTGCCTCGCGGCCCTTGGCCGGGGTCAGCGCCTCGGGCAGAGCACGGCGCCAGCCTGGTTCGACGATCTGCTTGCCTACGGCACGCAGGGCATGGCCGGCGCAGTCGAAGTCGGCCTGGGTGCGGTCGTACTCATGGTTGGGCAGGAACTGCGCCAGGTAGCGGGCGCGGATCAGGGTGTACACCGCCTTGTGCTTGGCTGGCAGGCGCGACGGGTCGCTGGCAGCGGCGGTGGGGATGATGCCGTGGTGGGCGCTGACCTTGGCGTCGTTCCACGCCCGTGAGCGGCGTTGCGGCTCCAGATAGGGCTGCAGCGGCGCCAGGCTGGCATCGGAACGTTGCAGGGCGGCGAGGATGGCTGGCGCTTCGGCGTGCTGGCTTTGCGGCAGGTAGCCGCAGTCGCTGCGCGGGTAGGTGATCAGCTTGTGGGTTTCGTACAGGGCCTGGGCGATGTCGAGGGTTTCCTGGGCGCCGAGGCCGAACTTTTTCGAGCACAGCTCCTGCAGGGTGCCAAGGTCGAAGGGCAGGGGTGCCGCTTCACGCACGCGTTCGGTGGTCACCTTCACGGCCCGGGCAGTACCCGCATTGCCGATGTCGACGGCAGCCTGCTGCGCCAGGGCCTGGTTCAGGCAGCGGCCCTGGTCGTCGCAGGCGTCATCGGGGGCGCGCCACTGGGCGTTGAAGCCAAAGCCTGCGTGTTCGAGCTGCACGTCGATGGCCCAGAACGGTACCGGCACAAAGTCGGCGATGCCGCGGTCTCGGTCGACCACCAGGCGCAAGGTGGGCGTTTGCACCCGGCCCACCGGCAGCACGCCCTGATACCCCGACTGGCGGCCCAGCAGGGTGAACAGCCGGCTCATGTTCATGCCGATCAGCCAGTCTGCGCGCGAACGGCCCAGCGCCGAGTGGTACAGGTTGAAGGTTTCGTGGCCCGGCAGCAGCCGCGCCAGGGCCTTGCGAATGGAGGCGTCGTCCAGTGCCGACAGCCACAGGCGCTGCACCGGGCCGCGGTAGCGGCAATGCTCGACCAGTTCGCGGGCGATCATTTCGCCTTCGCGGTCGGCGTCGGTGGCGATCACCAGTTCGCGTGCTTCGCCGAGCAGGCGCTTGACTGCCTTGAACTGGCTGGCGGTCTTGGGCTTGACCAGCATTTTCCACTTTTCCGGGATGATCGGCAGGTCGGCCAGGTTCCAGCGCTTGTAGCGTTCGTCGTAGCTGTCGGGCGGGGCGGTTTCCAGCAGGTGGCCGATGCACCAGGTCACGCAGACGTCGGTGCCTTGCCAGCAGCCATCGCCCTTGCGGTTGGCGCCGAGCACTTTGGCGATGTCTTTTGCCTGGGAGGGTTTTTCGCAGAGGAACAGGCGCATGGCCGGGGACGCTTCATCGGGGGTGATGGGCGATAGGATGCGCAAGCGAGGGCGCGGAGGCAAGTTTTATCTGGATGGATGTACAGGTTTTTTGTCAGAGGGGATGTCTTGGCTGTGCCGGCCTCTTCGCGGGTGAACCCGCTCCCACAGGCTCCCCACAATCTTCAGAATTTGTGGGGGGCCTGTGCGAAGGTCGTGGATCAGGCGCGCGAGTCGCGCACCATGTCCACGTGCGGGATGCCGGCTTCGAGGAACTCTTCGCTGACTACGCGAAAGCCCAGCCGCTCGTAGAACGGCGTGGCGTGCACCTGGGCGCTGAGCATCTGCTGTTTAAGGTCGCGGTTCTGTGCTTCGACAATCACCGCGTTCATCAGCGCGTCACCCACCTTCAGCCCGCGCCAGTCCTTCAGCACCGAGACCCGGCCAATGGTGCCGTCAGGCAGCAGGCGCGCGGTGCCGATCGGGTAGTCGCCTTCCAGGGCCAGGAAGTGCGCGGCGGTCGGGTCATCCGAATCCCACTCCAGTTCTGGTGGAACGTGCTGTTCGGCAATGAACACCGCTTCGCGGATGCGGCGGATGTCGGCGTTGTCCTTGTGCCAGTCGGCGAGGCGCACACGAATCTTATTCATTGGCGAATCCCAGGCTTCCTTGTTTGACCAGCTGCTGTACCAGCATAAGGCCATCTTCATCCTGCAGCCATTCGCCCAGGTTGTCGATGTGCAGGGCGTCGGCCGCGCAAACCAGCTTCAGCAGCTCGCGCAGTTTGCCCGGCAGCGGGCAGCTGCGGCCGCTGGCGAACAGCAGCAGGTCTTCTTCGAACTCCGACCAGGCCAGGCGCGCGCTCGGGTTGCGGATCAGGATGGCGCCTTGTTCCAGGGCATCGATCAGTTCTTCCTCGGACAGCTCTTCACCGACGATCTGCTCGGGGTAGCGTGGCTCGGTCATGAACTGGCCGAACCAGGTCAGCAGCAGGTCCTTGTCGCCCATGTGCTTGTCGAGCAGCGCCTTGAGGCGGTCGAGGGCATCGTGCTGGATCTGGTGCGGGTCACTGACCGGCTGGGCGTCGGCGTCGCTGTAGCGTTCTTCATCGGGCAGGAACTGGCCGAGGAAATCGGTGAAGTGGGTCAGCACTTCGGCGGCGCTTGGCGCGCGGAAGCCTACCGAGTAGGTCAGGCAGTCGTCCACGGCCACGCCGTAGTGGGCCAGGCGTGGTGGCAGGTAGAGCATGTCGCCCGGCTCCAGGGTCCACTCATCGCTCTGCTCGAAGTCGGCGAGGATGCGCAGGTCGGCGTGCTCCAGCAGCGAGCTGTCGCTGCTGCACATCTGGCCGATTTTCCAGTTGCGCTGGCCGTGGCCCTGCAGCAGGAACACGTCGTAGTTGTCGAAGTGCGGGCCGACGCTGCCACCAGGGGCGGCGAAGCTGATCATCACGTCATCGATGCGCCAGCTGGGCAGGAAGCGGAAGTTTTCCAGCAGTTCGGCTACTTCCGGGACGAACTGGTCCACGGCCTGCACGAGCAGGGTCCAGTCCTTCTCCGGCAGCTCGGCGAAGGTATCTTCGGTGAACGGGCCGCGGCGCAGCTCCCACGGGTGCGCGCCGTGCTCGAGCACGATACGCGACTCTACTTCCTCTTCCAGGGCCAGGCCGGCCAGCTCGTCGGGGTCGATCGGGCTGATGAAGTCCGGGAATGCCTGGCGCACCAGCAGCGGCTTCTTCTGCCAGTAGTCGCGCATGAATTCGCGGGCCGAGATGCCGCCGAGCAGCTGCAGTGGAGTATCAGGATTCATGTTCAACCTATTGAAAAAATGTAATTTTCGTCCGGGAATAAAAACGCCCGGCCAGGCCGGGCGTTGAACGCGACGGTCAGCTTAGATGCGTTTGGCCTGTGCTGCCGCGTTGCCGATGTAGGTAGCAGGGGTCAGCTGCTTGAGCTCGGCCTTGGCTTCGGCTGGCATGTCCAGGCCGTCGATGAAGGTCAGCAGCGCTTCCGGGGTGATGCCCTTGCCACGGGTCAGCTCCTTGAGCTTCTCGTAGGGGTTTTCGATGTTGAAGCGGCGCATCACGGTCTGGATCGGCTCGGCCAGCACTTCCCAGCAGGCGTCCAGGTCGGCGGCGATGCGGGCTTCGTTGACTTCCAGCTTGCCGATGCCTTTCAGGCTGGCTTCGTAGGCGATGACGCTGTGGGCAAAGCCCACGCCCAGGTTGCGCAGCACGGTGGAGTCGGTCAGGTCACGCTGCCAGCGCGAGATCGGCAGCTTGCTGGCCAGGTGCTGGAACAGCGCGTTGGCGATACCCAGGTTGCCTTCGGAGTTTTCGAAGTCGATCGGGTTGACCTTGTGCGGCATGGTCGACGAGCCGATTTCACCGGCAACGGTCTTCTGCTTGAAGTAGCCCAGCGAGATGTAGCCCCACACATCGCGGTCGAAGTCGATCAGGATGGTGTTGAAGCGGGCGATGGCGTCGAACAGCTCGGCGATGTAGTCGTGCGGCTCGATCTGGGTGGTGTACGGGTTGAACTGCAGGCCCAGCTCGTCTTCGATGAAGGCGCGGGCGTTCTGCTCCCAGTCGATCTGCGAGTAGGCCGACAGGTGGGCGTTGTAGTTGCCCACGGCGCCGTTGATCTTGCCCAGCAACGGCACGGCGGCAACCTGGGCGATCTGGCGCTCCAGGCGGTACACAACGTTGGCCAGTTCTTTACCCAGGGTGGTCGGCGAAGCCGGCTGGCCGTGGGTGCGCGACAGCATGGGCACGTCGGCGTGGGCGTGAGCCAGGGCGCGGATGGCGTCGGCGATCTGGCGCATCAGCGGCAGCAGCACTTCGTCACGGCCGGCGCGCAGCATCAGGGCGTGGGACAGGTTGTTGATGTCCTCGCTGGTGCAGGCGAAGTGGATGAACTCGCTGACCTTGGCCAGCTCAGGCAGCTTGGCGGCCTGCTCCTTGAGGAGGTATTCGATCGCCTTGACGTCGTGGTTGGTGGTGCGCTCGATTTCCTTGACGCGTTCGGCGTGCTCGAGCTTGAAGTCGGTGGCCAGGCTGTCCAGCAGGGCGTTGGCTTCGGCGGAGAACGCCGGCACTTCGCCGATCTGCGGGTGGGCGGCCAGGCGCTGCAGCCAGCGCACTTCGACCAGGGCGCGGAAACGGATCAGGCCGAATTCGCTGAAAATGGGGCGCAAGGCCTGGGTTTTGCCGGCATAACGGCCGTCTACAGGGGAAACCGCAGTGAGCGAAGAGAGCTGCATGGGGTGTTCTCGGACAGTCAGGCTTTTGGAAGGGCGCATATCATACATGAATTTCGCGCCCGAGTCGGGTGGCTGACCAAAGGTCGGGCCATAAATCAGCTGTGGCATTGTGCATTGCCTGTTCTGGCCCTATCACCAGCAAGCCAGCTCCCGCTGGTAATGCACCGGTCTTGAGCACAGTGCATATCCTGCGGGAGCTGGCTTGCCGGCGATGAGGCCGGAACTGTCAAACCCCTGTCAGGAGGGGCTGCGCATCATGTCGTACAGTTCGTTCAACAGCTTGCGCCGGCTGAATACCAGCTGCCAGCGGTGCCCGCCCAGCTGGCGCCACAGGCGTGCGGCGCGGATGCCGGCCAGCAGCAGGGCGCGGATCTTCGAGGCGTTGCTGGCCTGCTGCAGGAAGCGCATGTCGCCATGCACCTGGATGCGCTGGCGCAAGGTGCTCAGGGTGTCCTGGTACAAGGCTCCGCTGGAAGCGATGACGTTTTCATGAACCAGGCCAAAATGCTCGGCCTGGGACTGGATTTGCGGCAGGCGGTTGCCGATGGTGTCGAGCAGGTCGCCGCGCTTGTTCAACTGGCGTTCAAGGCCCAGCATCGACAGGGCGTAGCGCAGTGGCTCGCGCTGCAGGCTGCTGGGGTCGCGCTCCAGCGCACCGACCAGCGCGCGATAGCCGTCGCGCAGGTTCAGGTCGTCACCGCCGAAAACTTCCAGGGTGTCCTTGGGGTCACGGACCAGCAGGCTGCCCAGCATGCAGCCGATGTTGGCCTCGCTGGCCTGGCCGGTGCGGGCGATGCGGTCGACCAGTACGGCGGCCTGGAACACACCGCCCAACGCAATCAGCTGCTCCTGCAGGTTGCTCATGCACGCGGGCTCCACGGCTCGGCAGCTTCGATCACGCCGCCGCCCAGGCACACTTCGCCGTCGTAGAACACCACCGACTGGCCCGGGGTGACGGCGCGTTGCGGTTCGTCGAACACTGCGCGGTAGCCGCTGTCGGTCAGCTCCAGGGTGCACTGCTGGTCGCTTTGGCGGTAACGCACCTTGGCGGTGAGCTGGCGCGGGTTGCTGAGATCGACCGGGTTGACCCAGAAAATTTCCGAAGCGAGCAGGGCGCGGGAGAACAACCACGGGTGTTCATTACCCTGGCCGACCACCAGCACGTTGCGGGTCAGGTCCTTGTGCAGCACGTACCACGGCTCGTCACCGGCGTCCTTCAGGCCGCCAATGCCCAGGCCCTGGCGCTGGCCGATGGTGTGGTACATCAGGCCGTGGTGGCGGCCGATCACTTCACCGTCGGTGGTCTCGATGTTGCCCGGCTGGGCCGGCAGGTATTGCTTGAGGAAGTCGCTGAAGCGACGCTCGCCGATGAAGCAGATGCCGGTGGAATCCTTTTTCTTGGCGGTGGCCAGGCCGTGCTTTTCGGCAATGGCGCGTACTTCGGGCTTTTCCAGCTCGCCAACCGGGAACAGGGTACGTGCGATTTCCTTGCCGCCGACGGCGTGCAGGAAGTAGCTCTGGTCCTTGTTCGGGTCCAGGCCCTTGAGCAGTTCGGTGAGCCCGCCGGTGTCGCGGCGGCGCACGTAGTGGCCGGTGGCGATCAGGTCGGCACCCAGCGACAGGGCGTAGTCGAGGAACGCCTTGAACTTGATTTCGCGGTTGCAGAGGATGTCCGGGTTGGGCGTGCGGCCGGCCTTGTACTCTTCGAGGAAGTGCTCGAACACGTTGTCCCAGTATTCGGCGGCGAAGTTGGCGGTGTGCAGCTTGATGCCGATGCGGTCGCACACGGCCTGGGCGTCGGCCAGGTCTTCACGGGCGGTGCAGTATTCGGTGCCGTCGTCTTCTTCCCAGTTCTTCATGAACAGCCCTTCCACCTGGTAGCCCTGCTCCATGAGCAGAAGGGCGGAGACGGAAGAGTCCACGCCGCCGGACATGCCGACGATGACGCGGGTCTTGGCGGGGTCTTTGAGTGCTGGGCTGGTCATGGGTACCGGTGTGTATCAAAGGGGGAAAAACGCCAATTCTATCAAACCTGCGGCGGCGCGTCAGTCGCGCAGCAGGTCGAGGCTGTGCAAGGGGCCTTTGAGGTAATCGTCGAGACAGCGTGGCACCAGTTCGCTGCGCCAGCGGGCAGGGTCGGCCAGCAGTTCGTCGCGGGTCAGCCACACGGCGCGGACGATGTCGCTGTCCAGTGCCAGGTCGGCGTGATGGCGCACGGGGCGGGCGGCGAAGCAGACGCGCTGGTAGGTCACGCCGTTGCTTGGGGCGGTGTACAGGTAGATGCCGACCACGCCGGTGAGCTCGACTTCCCAGGCGGTTTCTTCGAGGGTTTCGCGCAGGGCGGCCTGGGGCAGGGTCTCGTTGGGTTCGAGGTGGCCGGCGGGCTGGTTGAAGACGTGCTGGTTGGCTTTGAACTCTTCGACGAAAAGGAACTTGCCTTCGTGTTCGACGATGGTGGCGACGGTGATGTGGGGTTGCCAGGTCATGAACAGCTCCTTAGAGGCCTGCACAGCCCTTGTGGGAGCGGGTTTACCCGCGAATGCGTCAGTGGATTCGCCATCGCATTCGCGGGTAAACCCGCTCCTAAAGAGTCCGCGCTGGCGGCCAGAAATCGTTTATCCAGAAAGCACAAACCCCGGTGCGTGGCCGGGGTTTGTGCTGTTACTTCAAGCGAACCTTACAGGGCGGCAATGGCGCTGTTCAGGGTCTGGCTTGGGCGCATCACCTTGGCGGTCAGCTCGGCATCCGGAGCGTAGTAGCCACCGATGTCGGCCGGCTTGCCCTGGACGGCGTTGAGCTCGGCGACGATGGTCTCCTCGTTCTCGGTCAGGGTCTTGGCCAGTGGTGCGAAGCGTGCCTGCAGGGCAGCGTCGTCGTTCTGCGCAGCCAGGGCCTGGGCCCAGTACAGGGTCAGGTAGAAGTGGCTGCCGCGGTTGTCGATACCGCCAACTTTGCGCGAAGGCGACTTGTTGGTGTCGAGGAACTTGCCGGTGGCCTGGTCCAGGGTATTGGCCAGCACTTTGGCGCGCGGGTTGTCGTAGGTGTTGCCCAGGTGCTCCAGGGAAGCGGCCAGGGCCAGGAATTCACCCAGCGAGTCCCAGCGCAGGAAGTTCTCTTCCACCAGCTGCTGCACGTGCTTCGGTGCCGAACCGCCGGCGCCGGTTTCGAACAGGCCACCGCCGTTCATCAGTGGCACGATCGACAGCATCTTGGCGCTGGTGCCCAGTTCCATGATCGGGAACAGGTCGGTCAGGTAGTCGCGCAGTACGTTGCCGGTCACCGAGATGGTGTCCTTGCCTTCGCGGATGCGGGCCAGGGAGAACTTGATGGCGTCGACCGGTGCCAGGATGCGGATGTCCAGGCCGGTGGTGTCGTGATCCTTCAGGTACTTCTGCACCTTCTCGATCATCACGCCGTCGTGGGCGCGGGCCGGGTCCAGCCAGAACACTGCAGGGGTGTTGCTCAGGCGGGCACGGTTGACGGCCAGCTTGACCCAGTCCTGGATCGGCGCGTCCTTGACCTGGCACATGCGGAAGATGTCGCCGGCTTCGACGTTCTGCTCGAGAACGACCTGGCCTTTGCTGTCGACCACGCGCACGACACCGTCGGCCTTGATCTGGAAGGTCTTGTCGTGGGAGCCGTATTCTTCGGCCTTCTGTGCCATCAGGCCGACGTTCGGTACGCTGCCCATGGTGGTCGGGTCGAAGGCGCCGTTGGCTTTGCAGTCTTCGATGGTGGCCTGGTAGATGCCGGCGTAGCAGCGGTCCGGGATGATCGCCTTGGCATCCTGCAGTTCGCCAGCGGCGTTCCACATCTTGCCCGAGTCACGGATCATGGCCGGCATCGAGGCGTCGACGATGACGTCGCTCGGCACGTGCAGGTTGGTGATGCCTTTGTCGGAGTTGACCATGGCCAGGGCCGGACGCTGGGCGTACAGGGCCTGGATGTCGGCTTCGATCTCGGCCTGCTTCTCGGCTGGCAGGTCCTTGATGCGGGCATACAGGTCGCCGATGCCGTTGTTGGCGTTGAAGCCAACTTCAGCCAGGGCGGCGGCATGCTTGGCCAGCACGTCGTTGTAGAACTCTTCGACGATGACGCCGAACATGATCGGGTCGGAGACCTTCATCATGGTGGCTTTCAGGTGTACCGACAGCAGCACGCCGGAAGCCTTGGCATCGGCGATCTGCTCGGCGATGAAGGCTTTCAGGGCCTTGCGGCTCATGGTGGCGCAGTCGATGACTTCGGCAGCTTTTACCGCAGTCTTTTCTTTCAGTACGGTGGTGTTGCCGTCTTTGCCGACCAGCTCGATGCGCAGGCTGTCGTCAGCTTCGATCAGTGCGGCTTTCTCGCTGCCGTAGAAGTCGCCCTGGGTCATGTGGGCAACGTGCGACTTGGAGTCGGCAGCCCAGGCGCCCATCTTGTGCGGGTGCTTGCGGGCGTAGTTCTTGACCGACAGCGGCGCGCGGCGGTCGGAGTTGCCTTCGCGCAGGACCGGGTTCACGGCGGAACCTTTGATGCGGTCGTAGCGGGCGCGGGATTCTTTCTCTTCCGCGGTGGCCGGCTCGTCGGCGTAGTCAGGGATGTTGAAGCCCTTGCCTTGCAGTTCCTTGATCGCGGCTTTCAGCTGCGGTACCGAGGCGCTGATGTTCGGCAGCTTGATGATGTTGGCTTCCGGGGTGGTAGCCAGCTGGCCCAGTTCCGCCAGGTGATCGCCTACTTGCTTCTCTGCGCCCAGTTGCTCCGGGAAGGCGGCGAGGATGCGGCCAGCCAGGGAGATGTCGCGGGTTTCGACGGCGATGTCAGCCGAAGCGGTGAAGGCTTCGATGATTGGCAGCAGCGAGTAAGTGGCGAGGGCGGGGGCTTCGTCGGTGAAGGTATAGATGATCTTGGAACGGGTGGGCATGCGGGTTAACTCTCTGTGTGCTGAGCGTGCTCGAGTCTCGTGGTGCGCAGGGTAGGCGCATCGCCCTGGCAGCGCCATGAGCGGAAAGTCGAGAGGCTGCGAGCGGTGATGGTGGATGCATCAGTCGAGCGTCAAGTGCTGAGCTGCGGTAACAACCCAGGCTTTATGGCCAGGCTTTGTGTCCATTCATGGCCAAGGGCGGTCCGCATTTTTCCAAGGGATCGCCCCGATGACCCTTCGGTCGCGGCGGAGTATACCAAACCATTCGGGCTAATCAGCAAGGCCAAGTGATATCGGCCCATTTATAAGACCAAAGACTAAGCGGCAATGTGGCGGGTTGTCGCATGCCTTGCAGGTCGGCAGATGTGGTTTAGGCTCAGTGGATCGCATGATGTCCAATCACACCCGACAGCGGAGTAGTGCAAGCATGGGATACCAGAAAATCAAGGTTCCGACCGACGGCACCAAGATCACCGTCAATGCCGACCATTCGCTCAACGTTCCTGACAACCCGATCATTCCCTATATCGAGGGCGACGGGATTGGCGTCGATGTCTCGCCGGTAATGATCAAGGTGGTCGACGCCGCCGTGCAGAAGGCCTACGGCGGCAAACGCAAGATCGCCTGGATGGAGGTGTACGCCGGCGAAAAAGCCACCCAGGTGTACGACCAGGACACCTGGTTGCCGCAGGAAACCCTCGATGCCGTGCGTGATTACGTGGTGTCGATCAAGGGGCCGCTGACCACGCCGGTGGGCGGGGGTATCCGGTCGCTCAACGTGGCCTTGCGCCAGCAACTGGACCTGTACGTGTGCCTGCGCCCGGTGCTGTGGTTCCAGGGCGTGCCCAGCCCGGTGAAGAAGCCAGGTGATGTGGACATGGTGATCTTCCGCGAGAACTCCGAGGATATCTATGCCGGCATCGAGTGGAAGGCCGGCTCGCCAGAGGCGAACAAGGTGATCAAGTTCCTCAAGGAGGAAATGGGCGTTACCAAGATCCGCTTCGACCAGGACTGCGGCATTGGCGTCAAGCCGGTGTCTCGCGAGGGCACCAAGCGCTTGGTGCGCAAGGCCCTGCAGTACGTGGTGGATAACGACCGCGAGTCGCTGACCCTGGTGCACAAGGGCAACATCATGAAGTTCACCGAGGGTGCCTTCAAGGACTGGGGTTATGAAGTGGCGCGCGACGAGTTCGGGGCCGAGTTGCTCGATGGTGGCCCGTGGATGAAGTTCAAGAACCCCAAGAGTGGGCGCGAGGTCATCGTCAAGGACGCCATCGCCGACGCCATGCTGCAGCAGATCCTGCTGCGCCCGGCCGAGTACGACGTGATCGCCACCCTCAACCTCAACGGTGACTACCTGTCCGACGCCCTGGCGGCGGAAGTGGGTGGTATCGGCATTGCGCCGGGTGCCAACCTGTCCGACACCGTGGCCATGTTCGAGGCCACCCACGGCACCGCGCCCAAGTATGCCGGGCAGGACAAGGTCAACCCGGGTTCGGTGATCCTGTCGGCGGAGATGATGCTGCGGCACATGGGCTGGACCGAGGCGGCAGACCTGATCATCAAGGGTACCAACGGCGCGATTGCCGCCAAGACCGTGACGTATGACTTCGAGCGCCTGATGGACGGCGCCACACTGGTGAGCAGTTCAGGCTTTGGCGATGAAATGATCAAGCATATGTAGGGCAATGGAAAACCGGCCGCTTCCATTAAAGAAGCGGCCGGCTTGTTCGTATACCGGCAGGCGGCTCAGCAGATCAGGCGTCGGCAGTGCTGCCGGCTGGCCGTGCGCTGGTCGGCGCAGGCGCGGCAGTGGAAGCGCTGCAGATCTTGACTGCGTGCAGGCCTTTGGGGCCTTGGATAATCTCGAAACTCACGGCCTGGCCGGCCTTGAGCGTCTTGTATCCGTCCATCTGGATGGCTGAGTAATGAGCGAACAAGTCTTCATCCTTGCCCTCTTCATTGATGAATCCGTAGCCCTTGGCATTGTTGAACCACTTGACTTTACCGCTTGCCATCCCTATGTCCCTCTGCAAAGGACTCCATCACTGGAGTATCATCCACTCATCCGCATACGAACCATGCGAAAAATCTGGTTGACTGCGCGGATCTTTATCGACCACGGTGGGTTCTTATTGGTTGTAACACCGTTTTGCCGATAGTCAAGGTCGCCCGGCGCCTGCGCTGGCCGTGCCCTTCGCAGTCAACCCACAACCTTAACCTGTCGCTCATGATGAAATTCTTTCCATGCATGCACCTAGTGAGATTCGACTAACATTCAATCAGGATCGCCCGCAATCGAATGAGGACGACGGCTCAGGTCTTGCAGTTCAGGAAGCCAAGCCGATCCTGCAGGCGCCACCTATGTACAAGGTGGTTTTGTTCAACGATGACTACACGCCGATGGATTTCGTCGTCGAAGTGCTCGAGACGTTCTTCAATCTGAACCGCGAGCTGGCGACCAAGATCATGCTGACCGTCCATACCGAAGGGCGGGCAGTGTGCGGATTGTTTACCCGTGACATCGCCGAAACAAAGGCTATGCAGGTCAACCAATACGCCAGGGAAAGCCAGCATCCGCTACTCTGTGAAATCGAGAAGGACGGTTAATCGCCGACCACTTGGGTATGAGGTGAAGCTATGTTAAACCGCGAGCTCGAAGTCACCCTCAATCTTGCCTTCAAGGAGGCCCGTTCGAAGCGTCATGAGTTCATGACCGTCGAACATCTGCTGCTGGCACTCCTTGACAATGAGGCTGCCGCGACCGTTCTGCGCGCCTGTGGCGCCAATCTCGACAAACTCAAGCACGACCTGCAAGAGTTCATCGATTCCACCACGCCCCTGATTCCGGTCAACGACGAAGATCGTGAAACCCAGCCGACCCTGGGCTTCCAGCGTGTACTGCAGCGTGCCGTGTTCCACGTGCAAAGCTCCGGCAAGCGTGAAGTCACTGGCGCCAACGTGCTGGTTGCGATCTTCAGCGAACAGGAAAGCCAGGCCGTGTTCCTGCTCAAGCAGCAGAGCGTGGCCCGTATCGACGTGGTCAACTACATCGCCCATGGCATCTCCAAGGTGCCGGGCCATGGTTCGCATTCCGAAAGCGACCAGGAAATGCAGGACGAAGAGGGCGGCGATACCGCCTCTTCGAGCAACCCGCTGGATGCCTATGCCAGCAACCTGAACGAGCTGGCCCGTGCCGGCCGTATCGACCCGCTGGTAGGTCGCGAGCAGGAAGTGGAGCGCGTGGCGCAAATCCTTGCCCGTCGGCGCAAGAACAACCCGCTGCTGGTGGGTGAGGCAGGTGTGGGCAAGACCGCCATCGCCGAAGGCCTGGCCAAGCGCATCGTCGATGGCCAGGTGCCCGACCTGCTGGCGCAGAGCGTGGTGTATTCCCTCGACCTCGGCGCACTGCTGGCGGGTACCAAATACCGTGGCGATTTCGAGAAGCGCTTCAAGGCGCTGCTCGGCGAGCTGCGCAAGCGCCCGCAGGCGATCCTGTTCATCGATGAAATCCACACCATCATTGGTGCCGGTGCGGCGTCGGGCGGGGTGATGGATGCGTCCAACCTGCTCAAGCCGCTGCTGTCGTCCGGTGAGATCCGTTGCATCGGTTCGACCACCTTCCAGGAATTCCGCGGCATTTTCGAGAAGGACCGTGCCCTGGCACGGCGCTTCCAGAAGGTTGATGTCAGCGAGCCGTCGGTCGAAGACACCGTGGGCATCCTGCGTGGCCTGAAAGGGCGCTTCGAAAGCCACCACAACATCGAGTACAGCGACGAAGCCTTGCGCGCCGCCGCTGAACTGGCCTCGCGCTACATCAATGACCGGCACATGCCGGACAAGGCCATCGACGTGATCGACGAAGCCGGTGCCTACCAGCGCCTGCAGCCGGAGGCCAACCGCGTCAAGCGCATCGACGTGCCGCAGGTCGAAGACATCGTCGCCAAGATTGCGCGCATTCCGCCGAAGCACGTCACCAGTTCCGACAAGGAACTGCTGCGCAACCTCGAGCGTGACCTGAAGTTGACCGTATTTGGTCAGGACCAGGCGATCGATTCGCTGGCCACCGCTATCAAGCTGTCCCGCGCCGGCCTCAAGTCGCCGGACAAGCCTGTCGGTTCGTTCCTGTTCGCCGGCCCGACCGGCGTCGGCAAGACCGAAGCTGCACGGCAGCTGGCCAAGGCGCTGGGGGTTGAGCTGGTGCGCTTCGACATGTCCGAGTATATGGAGCGCCACACCGTGTCGCGCCTGATCGGTGCGCCTCCTGGCTATGTTGGCTTCGATCAGGGTGGTTTGCTGACTGAGGCGATCACCAAGCAACCGCACTGCGTATTGCTGCTCGACGAAATCGAGAAGGCCCACCCGGAAGTCTTCAACCTGCTGCTGCAGGTGATGGACCACGGCACCCTGACCGACAACAACGGGCGCAAGGCCGACTTCCGCAACGTGATCCTGATCATGACCACCAACGCTGGCGCTGAAACCGCCGCGCGGGCCTCGATCGGCTTTACCCATCAGGACCATGCGTCCGATGCCATGGAAGTCATCCGCAAGAGCTTCACGCCGGAGTTCCGCAACCGCCTGGACACCATCATCCAGTTCGGCCGCCTGAGCCACGAGACGATCAAGAGCATCGTCGACAAGTTCCTTATCGAACTGCAGGCGCAGCTGGAAGACAAGCGTGTGTTGCTGGAGGTCAGCGATGATGCGCGCGGTTGGCTGGCGGCCTCGGGCTACGACGTGCAGATGGGTGCGCGGCCGATGGCGCGGCTGATCCAGGACAAGATCAAGCGGCCGCTGGCCGAGGAGATCCTGTTTGGCGAACTGGCCGAGCATGGCGGCGTGGTGCACGTCGACCTGCGCGATGGCGAGCTGGTGTTCGACTTCGAGACCACGGCTGAGGTTGCGTGATAGATGGGGCTGCAAAGCAGCCCCCTACAATCCTGAAGGCACAAAAAAGCCCGGCACATGGCCGGGCTTTTTCATGGCTTGAGCTTAGCGCGCACGGTAGGTGATGCGGCCCTTGCTCAGGTCGTAGGGCGTCAGTTCGACGCGGACCTTGTCGCCAGTGAGAATACGGATGTAGTTCTTGCGCATCTTTCCGGAGATGTGCGCGGTTACGACGTGCCCGTTTTCCAACTCCACGCGGAACATGGTGTTGGGCAGGGTGTCGACGACAGTACCTTCCATTTCGAAGCTGTCTTCTTTCGACATGCAGTAGAGCCCTCGGATCCAGTGTTGGCCCGACGCATAACCGCACCGGGCAAAAAAGTGGCGTGGATTATGCCCGAAAACTGTGTGTCAAGCCAATGCCTTTCAGTTGAGGGTGACCCAGCGCTGGTTTATCAGCAATTCGATAGGTCGATACTGTGTCTTGTAGTTCATTTTCTTGCAGTTCTTGATCCAGTAACCCAGGTAAACCGCTTCCAGGTCCTGGCGCAGGGCTTCGGTAATCTGCCAGAGAATGGCAAAGCGGCCCAGGCTCCGGCGTTCTTCGTCCGGCTCGTAGAAGGTGTACACAGCCGACAGGCCGTTGGGCAGCAGGTCGCACACCGCCACCGCCATCAAGCGGCCTTCCAGGCGGAACTCATAGAACCAGCAGAACGGCAGGTCGCGCACCAGGAAGGTGGAGAACTGATCGCGGCTGGGCGGGTACATGTCACCGTCGGCATGGCGCGTTTCGATATAGCGCCGGTACAGTTCGAAGTACTCTTCCTTGAACGCTGGACGTGCGGCGGTCACGGTCAGGTCGGCGTTGCGCTTGAGGATGCGCCGTTGCTGGCGGTTTGGGATGAAGCGCGCCGCCGGGATGCGTGCCGGCACGCAGGCATTGCAGTTCTGGCAGTGCGGGCGGTACAGGTGGTCGCCACTGCGGCGGAAGCCCATTTCCGACAAATCGGCGTACACGTGCACGTCCATCGGCTGGCTGGGGTCGAGGAACAGCGTGGTTGCCTGTTCGTCGGGCAGGTAGCTGCAGGAGTGGGGTTGAGTGGCATAGAACTTCAACCGCGCCAACTCTGTCATGATCAACCCCCTCGGTGAGACTTTGTTTAAGTGTAAGCCAGCTACGGGAACTCGCCTAGGAAAGCCATGTGGCGCTGTTGGGCTGGTCGAGGTGGCGTGCCAGGTAGTCGGCAAACTCGGCGCGGCTGATGGCGTGGGCTCCCAGGCTGTGCAAATGGTTGGTTGGCATCTGGCAGTCGATGAGGACGAAACCGGCTTGGCGCAGGTGGTTGACCAAAGTCACGAAGCCGACCTTGGAAGCGTTGTCGGCGCGGCTGAACATCGATTCACCGAAGAACAACTGGCCCATGGCCAAGCCATACAGACCACCGACCAGCTCGCCGTCCTGGCGCACCTCCACCGAATGGGCGATGCCGCGTCGGTGCAGCTCGCAGTAGGCGGCACGCATGGTGTCGGTGATCCAGGTGCCGTCGGCGTAGTCACGTGGCGCGGCGCAGGCGGCGATCACCGCGGGGAAGTCTGTGTCGAAGCTGACCTGGTAACGGCCCTGGCGCATCAGCTTGGCCAGCGAGCGCGACACGTGCAGCTGGTCCGGGAGCAGCACCGTGCGCGGGTCGGGTGACCACCAGAGGATCGGCTGGCCGTCCTGATACCACGGGAAGCAGCCATGGCGATAGGCCTGCACCAGGCGCTCGGGGCTCAGGTCGCCGCCGGCAGCGAGCAGGCCGTTGGGGTCATGCAGGGCCTTTTCCAGAGGCGGGAAGGTCAGCGAGTCGCGGGTCAGCCAGGTGAGCATGGTCTATCGTGCGGTGGGGGAGGGGAGAGGGCAGCATGGCGCGGGTGAAAAGCAGGGTCAATCTCTTTGGCTTCTTCGCGGGCGCGCCCGCTCCCACAGGCCATGTGCAGGCTCTGAAGCCTGCGGGGTACCTGTGGGCGCGGGCAAGCTCGCGAAGAGGCCGGCACAGGTGATGAAAATAGGCAATTTCCTACACATTCATGAAGCCGCAGGCACCATCCGCTACATTTGCTGTCACACCTGTGCAAAAACACAGCATAAGCCTTTGTCACAAAAGAAAATGCATGCTCAAATTGCAGCTATATGAAAGTCGCCCCCGGCCAAATCCCCATCTGGCGTGCCGCCATGGCGGCTGGCGGGCAGTAATGTTAAAAGTAGTGGTTCATTGGCCGCACCGTCGGCCGATCACTATTGGACGCGCAGCACGCGCAGGAATAGACGCGTTTTGAAGAAATCCACCGCAACTCCAGCTCCCTTGCCCGTCCCTCTGTGGCGGCAGCAGCTGCATTATCGCCTCAAGGAAGGTGCGTTGATCGCTGTCGGCGCCCTGTGCCTGTACCTGTGGATGGCGCTGCTGACCTACGATACGTCGGACCCGGGCTTCAGCCACACCAGCAACGTCGACCAGGTGCAGAACGCCGCCGGGCGTGCCGGTGCCTACTTCGCCGACATCCTGTTCATGGTGCTGGGGTACTTCGCCTACATCTTCCCGCTGCTGCTGGCGATAAAGACCTGGCAGATCTTCCGCGAACGCCACCAGCCCTGGGACTGGAGCGGCTGGCTGTTCTCCTGGCGGCTGATCGGCCTGGTGTTTCTGGTGCTGTCTGGTGCGGCGCTGGCCCATATCCATTTCCACCCGCCTGCGAGCATGCCGTTCTCCGCCGGTGGTGCATTGGGCGAGAGCCTCGGCGACCTGGCGCGCAACCTGCTGAACGTGCAGGGCAGCACGCTGATGTTCATTGCCCTGTTCCTGTTCGGCCTGACCGTGTTCACCGACCTGTCGTGGTTCAAGGTGATGGACCTGACCGGCAAGATCACCCTCGACCTGTTCGAGCTGGTGCAGGGCGCCGCCAACCGTTGGTGGGAAGCGCGCAACGAGCGCAAGCGCCTGGAGGCGCAGCTGCGTGAGGATGAACCGGTGGTCAAGGCCGCGCCAATGACCGCCGACAAGCGCGAACCGGCCAAGCCGGCGCTGCGCGAGCGCATTTTCAAGCGTGAAGAAGCACCTGCCCAGCCGGTCGAACCACGTGAGCCAACCCTGTCGCGCGAGCCTGTGGTGCCACGCGAGTCGCCGGCACCTCGTGAGCCGGTAATCTCTCGCGAACCACCTGCCGCGGCCCCGATGATCGTGCCGCCGACACCCGCCAGGGCGCCGGAGCCGAGCAAGCGGGTGATGAAGGAGAAGCAGGCGCCGCTGTTCGTCGACAGCGCGGTGGAAGGCACCTTGCCGTCGATCTCCATCCTCGACCCGGCCGAACAGAAGAAGATCGAGTACTCGCCGGAATCCCTGGCCGGTGTCGGCCAGCTGCTGGAAATCAAACTCAAGGAATTCGGCGTGGAAGTGGCGGTGGACTCGATCCACCCGGGCCCGGTGATTACCCGTTACGAAATCCAGCCGGCCGCCGGTGTGAAGGTCAGCCGTATCGCCAACCTGGCCAAGGACCTGGCGCGTTCGCTGGCAGTGACCAGTGTGCGTGTGGTCGAGGTCATCCCCGGCAAGACCACCGTGGGTATCGAGATCCCCAACGAGAACCGGCAGATGGTGCGTTTCTCCGAAGTGCTGGCCACGCCGCAGTACGACGAGCAGAAATCGCCGGTCACCCTGGCCCTGGGCCACGACATCGGCGGCAAGCCGGTGATCACCGACCTGGCCAAGATGCCGCACCTGTTGGTGGCCGGTACTACCGGTTCCGGTAAGTCGGTGGGTGTGAACGCGATGATCCTGTCGATCCTGTTCAAGTCCAGCCCGGAAGACGCGCGGCTGATCATGATCGACCCGAAAATGCTCGAACTGTCGATCTACGAGGGCATCCCGCACCTGCTGTGCCCGGTGGTCACCGACATGAAGGACGCCGCCAACGCCTTGCGCTGGAGCGTGGCCGAGATGGAGCGGCGCTACAAGCTGATGGCGGCCATGGGCGTGCGTAACCTGGCCGGCTTCAACCGCAAGATCAAGGACGCCCAGGAAGCCGGCGAGATCATCCATGACCCGCTGTACCGCCGCGAGAGCATGGACGACGAGCCGCCTGCGCTGAAAACCCTGCCGACCATCGTGGTGGTGGTCGACGAATTCGCCGACATGATGATGATCGTCGGCAAGAAGGTCGAAGAGCTGATCGCCCGTATTGCCCAGAAGGCGCGGGCCGCCGGTATCCATCTGATCCTCGCTACCCAGCGCCCGTCGGTGGACGTGATTACCGGCCTGATCAAGGCCAACATCCCGACCCGCATGGCATTCCAGGTATCGAGCAAGATCGACTCGCGGACCATCATCGACCAGGGTGGTGCCGAGCAGTTGCTGGGCCACGGTGACATGCTGTACATGCCGCCGGGCACTAGCCTGCCGATTCGTGTGCACGGCGCGTTCGTCTCCGACGACGAGGTGCACCGCGTCGTCGAAGCGTGGAAGCTGCGCGGCGCTCCGGACTACAACGACGACATCCTCAACGGTGTCGAGGAGGCCGGCAGCGGCTTCGAAGGCGGCGGCGGTGGTGGCGATGGCGAAGATTCGGAAAGCGACGCCCTGTATGATGAGGCCGTGCAGTTCGTGCTGGAAAGCCGCCGCGCGTCCATCTCGGCCGTGCAGCGCAAACTGAAGATCGGCTACAACCGCGCCGCCCGCATGATCGAAGCCATGGAAATGGCCGGCGTGGTCACCCCCATGAACAGCAACGGCTCGCGGGAAGTGATCGCCCCGGGCGGCCCGCGCGACTGACGAACACCTTGCCGGGCGCCAACGGTGGCGCCCGGCCTTTTCAATGCTCGATGAGGACTCCCATGCGCGCGATTCGCATGCTGTTGGTTTCTGCCCTGGCCGCGGCTTCTGTGTCGGCCACCGTATCGGCTTTTGCCGGTGAGCAAGACGTACAACGCCTGACCCAATTGCTGGAAAAGTCGCAGACCATCGAGGCCAACTTTTCCCAGCTGACCCTGGACGCCGGCGGCACCAGCCTGCAGGAAACCTCCGGCAAGATGACCGTCAAGCGCCCGGGCCTGTTCTACTGGCACACCGATGCGCCGCAGGAGCAGGTGGTGGTATCCGACGGCAAGAACGTCACCCTGTGGGACCCGGACCTGGAACAGGCGACCATCAAGAAGCTCGACCAGCGCTTGAACCAGACCCCGGCGCTGCTGCTGTCCGGTGACGTGTCGAAGATCAGCCAGAGCTTCGACATCAGCTCGAAGGAGCAGGGCGAAGTGATGGACTTCACCCTCAAGCCGAAGACCAAGGACACCCTGTTCGACTCGCTGCGCGTGTCGTTCCGCAAGGGCCTGATCAACGACATGCAACTGATCGACAGCGTCGGCCAGCGCACCAACATCCTGTTCAATGGCGTGAAAGCCAACCAGGCGGTGCCGGACAGCAAGTTCAAGTTCGACATCCCCAAAGGCGCGGACGTCATCAAGGAGTAACCAGAGCTCGCCATGGACCTGTTTCGAAGCGAACCCGTCGCCCAGCCCCTGGCCGCTCGTCTGCGCCCGTCCAACCTGGACGAGTACGTCGGCCAGGAGCACCTGCTGGCGCGCGGCAAACCGCTGCGCGAAGCGCTGGAGCAGGGTGCGCTGCACTCGATGATCTTCTGGGGGCCGCCGGGGGTGGGCAAGACCACCCTCGCGCGGCTGCTGGCGCAGTTCTGCGATGCGCACTTCGAAACGGTGTCGGCGGTATTGGCCGGGGTGAAGGAGATTCGCCAGGCGGTCGAGGTGGCCAAGCAGCAGGCTGGCCAGTACGGCCGCCGAACCATCCTGTTCGTCGACGAAGTGCACCGCTTCAACAAGTCGCAGCAGGATGCCTTCCTGCCCTATGTGGAAGACGGCACCCTGCTGTTCATTGGCGCCACCACCGAAAACCCGTCGTTCGAGCTGAACAACGCACTGCTGTCGCGGGCGCGGGTGTATGTGCTCAAGAGCCTGGACGAGGCGGCGCTGCGCAAGCTGGTCAACCGCGCGTTGACGGAAGAGCGCGGCCTGGGCAAGCGCAACCTGCGGGTTGGCGATGACGCCTTCAAGATGCTGATGGCCGCCGCCGACGGCGATGGCCGGCGCATGCTCAACTTCCTGGAAAACGCCTCGGACCTGGCTGAAGACGGCAGCGAGATCGATGTCGAGATGTTGCAGAGCCTGCTCGGCGACAGCCGCCGCCGCTTCGACAAGGGTGGCGAGGCGTTCTACGACCAGATTTCCGCGCTGCACAAGTCAGTGCGTGGCTCCAACCCCGATGGCGCCCTGTACTGGTTCGCGCGCATGCTCGATGGCGGCTGCGATCCGCTGTACATTGCCCGCCGCGTGGTGCGCATGGCCAGCGAAGACATCGGCAACGCCGACCCGCGCGCGCTCAGCCTGTGCCTGGCGGCCTGGGATGTGCAAGAGCGCCTGGGCAGCCCCGAGGGCGAACTGGCGGTGGCCCAGGCCATCACCTACCTTGCCTGTGCGCCGAAGAGCAACGCGGTGTACATGGGCTTCAAGACCGCCCTGCGCGAGGCTGCCGAGCATGGCTCGCTGGAAGTGCCGTTGCACCTGCGCAACGCCCCGACCAAGCTGATGAAGCAACTGGGCTACGGCGACGAGTACCGCTATGCCCACGATGAACCCGACGCCTATGCCGCCGGCGAAGACTACTTCCCCGAGGAACTCGAGCCGCGCCAGTACTACCAGCCGGTGCCCCGTGGCCTGGAACTGAAGATTGGCGAGAAGCTGCGCCACCTTGCCGACCTTGACCGCAACAGCCCCCGCCAACGGAGAAAGCCGTGATTGCACTGATTGCCGCCGTCAGCGCTGGCGGTATTGCCGGTACCTTGTTGCGCTTTGCCACCACCAACTGGGTGTCTGCCTACTGGCCACGGCACTTCTATCTCGGTACGCTGGCGGTCAACCTGGTTGGCTGCCTGCTGATCGGCCTGCTTTATGGTCTGTTCTTGCACAAGCCGATCGTGCCGGTCGAGCTGCGCGCCGGGCTGATCGTCGGCTTCCTCGGCGGCCTGACGACTTTTTCCTCCTTTTCGCTGGATACCGTACGCCTGCTGGAAAGCGGGCAAGTGCCCCTGGCTTTGGGCTATACCGGTATCAGCGTGGTGGGCGGGCTGCTCGCGACCTGGGCCGGCCTGTCCCTGACCCGATTCTGAACCAACACCTACACATAACGAGAGAACGATATGCTCGATTCCAAACTGTTACGCGGCCAACTTCAGGAAGTGGCAGATCGCCTGGCCTCCCGTGGCTTCAGCCTGGATGTCGCGCGCATCGAATCACTGGAAGAGCGCCGCAAGGCGGTGCAGACCCGCACCGAGCAGCTGCAGGCCGAGCGTAACGCCCGTTCCAAGTCCATCGGCCAGGCCAAGGCCAAGGGCGAAGATATTGCGCCGCTGATGGCTGACGTCGAGCGCATGGCCAACGAACTGGCTGCCGGCAAGACCGAACTGGACGGCATCCAGGCCGAACTGGATGGCATCCTGCTGACCATCCCCAACCTGCCGGACGCCAGCGTACCGGTTGGTGCCAGCGAAGACGACAACGTCGAAGTGCGCCGTTGGGGTACGCCGAAGGCTTTCGACTTCGAAATCAAGGACCATGTCGCCCTCGGCGAAGTCAGCGGTGGCCTGGACTTCGAAGCTGCCGCCAAGCTGTCTGGCGCGCGTTTTGCCGTGCTGCGTGGTCCAGTTGCCCGCCTGCACCGCGCCCTGGCGCAGTTCATGATCAACCTGCACACCGGCGAGCACGGTTACGAGGAGCACTACACCCCATACCTGGTCCAGGCCCCGGCCCTGCAGGGTACCGGCCAGCTGCCGAAGTTCGAGGAAGACCTGTTCAAGATCAGCCGCGAAGGCGAGGCCGACTTCTACCTGATCCCGACTGCCGAAGTGTCGCTGACCAACCTGGTGGCCGGTGAAATCCTCGATGCCAAGCAGCTGCCACTGAAGCTGGTTGCCCACACCCCGTGCTTCCGCAGCGAAGCCGGTGCTTCCGGCCGTGACACCCGCGGCATGATCCGCCAGCACCAGTTCGACAAGGTCGAGATGGTACAGGTGGTCGAGCCGTCCAAGTCGATGGAAGCCCTGGAAGGCCTGACTGCCAACGCCGAGCGCGTGCTGCAGCTGCTGGAGCTGCCGTACCGCGTGCTGGCCCTGTGCACCGGCGACATGGGCTTTGGCGCGGTGAAGACCTACGACCTGGAAGTGTGGGTACCAAGCCAGGACAAGTACCGCGAAATCAGCTCGTGCTCCAACTGCGGCGATTTCCAGGCGCGCCGCATGCAGGCCCGCTGGCGCAACCCGGAAACCGGCAAGCCAGAGCTGGTGCATACCCTCAACGGCTCCGGCCTGGCCGTAGGCCGTACCTTGGTTGCCGTACTGGAAAACTACCAGCAGGCCGACGGTTCCATCCGTGTGCCGGAAGTGCTGAAGCCTTACATGGGCGGCGTCGAGGTCATCCGCTAAATGGATTACCTGCCGCTGTTCCACAAGCTGCAGGGCGGCCGCGTGCTGGTCGTTGGCGGCGGTGAGATCGCCTTGCGCAAAGCGCGCCTGCTGGCCGACGCTGGCGCCGCGCTGCGCGTGGTTGCACCGGATGTCGACGGCCAGTTGGCCGCGCTGGCCCGGGAAGGTGGCGGCGAGGTGCTGGTGCGCGGCTATCAGGCAGCCGACCTGGTCGGTTGCCGGCTGGTGATTGCGGCCACCGACGACCCTGGGCTCAATGCCCAGGTGTCGGCGGATGCGCAGGCCCTCAGCCTGCCGGTCAACGTGGTGGATGCGCCGGCCCTGTGCACGGTGATCTTCCCGGCGATCGTCGACCGTTCGCCGTTGGTGGTTGCGGTGTCCAGTGGCGGTGATGCTCCGGTGCTGGCGCGTTTGATTCGCGCCAAGCTGGAGGCCTGGATCCCGTCCGCCTACGGCGAACTGGCCGGCCTGGCCGCACGCTTCCGCGACAAGGTCAAGGCCTTGTACCCGGACGTTAACCAGCGCCGAGGCTTCTGGGAAACCGTGTTCCAAGGGCCGATTGCCGAGCGTCAGCTGGCCGGGCAGGGCGCCGAGGCCGAGCGCCTGCTGCAGGCGATGGTCGACGGTGCACCGGTGCAGCAGGGCGGTGAGGTGTACCTGGTGGGGGCTGGCCCGGGCGATCCGGACTTGCTGACCTTCCGCGCCTTGCGCCTGATGCAGCAGGCCGACGTGGTGCTGTACGACCGCCTGGTGGCACCGGCGATCATCGAGATGTGCCGCCGCGATGCCGAGCGTATCTACGTGGGCAAGCGTCGCGCCGACCATGCCGTGCCTCAGGACCAGATCAACCGCCTGCTGGTCGACCTGGCCCGGCAGGGCAAGCGTGTGCTGCGCCTGAAGGGCGGCGACCCGTTCATCTTCGGCCGGGGCGGCGAAGAGATCGAAGAGCTGGCCGAGCACGGCATCCCGTTCCAGGTGGTGCCGGGCATTACCGCAGCCAGCGGTTGTTCCGCCTATGGCGGGATTCCGCTGACTCACCGCGACTATGCCCAATCGGTGCGTTTCGTGACCGGGCACCTGAAGGATGGCACCAGCAATCTGCCGTGGCATGACCTGGTAGCGCCGGCGCAGACCCTGGTGTTCTACATGGGCTTGGTGGGGTTGCCGACCATCTGTGCCGAGCTGATTCGCCATGGCCGCGCGGCCAGTACCCCTGCGGCGCTGGTGCAGCAGGGGACTACGCGTAATCAGCGGGTGTTCACCGGCACCCTGGCGGACTTGCCGGACCTGGTGGCGCAGCATGAAGTGCATGCGCCGACCCTGGTGATTGTCGGGGAAGTGGTGCAGTTGCGTGACAAGCTGGCCTGGTTCGAAGGCTCGCAGAACAGCTGAAATCGTTGGGGCCGCTTTACGGCCCATCGCGACACAAGGCCGCTCTTACAGGAGACAGCGATACCCTGTAGGAGCGGCCTTGTGTCGCGATGGGCTGCAAAGCAGCCCCTGCAATCTCAAGCCTGCCAAATCCCCTTGCCTGCCAACCGCTCCCGATCATGCGGCAGATTGAAGTCCTGCAGTGGCCCCTTGGGCACGATCCCGTTCGGGTTGATGGTCTTGTGGCTCATGTAGTAGTGCTTCTGGATATGCTCCATGTCCACTGTGCCCGCCACCCCCGGCCACTGGTACAGCTCACGCAGCCAGTTCGACAGGTTGTGATAGTCGCTCAGGCGGCGCAGGTTGCACTTGAAGTGCCCGTGGTACACCGCATCGAAGCGCACCAGGGTGGTGAACAGGCGCACATCGGCCTCGGTCAGGTATTCCCCGGCCAGGTAGCGGTTGCGGCTCAGCAAGTCTTCCAGGTAGTCCAGTTCGTTGAACACTTCGTCAAACGCAGCCTCGTAGGCTTCCTGCGTAGTGGCAAAGCCTGCGCGATACACGCCGTTGTTCACCGCCGGGTAGATGCGCTCGTTCAGCGCCTCGATGGTCGGGCGCAGTGGCTCTGGGTACAGGTCCAGTGTATTGCCGGTCAGTTCATTGAACGCGCTGTTGAAGATGCGGATGATCTCCGACGACTCGTTGTTGACGATGCGTTTCTCTTTCTTGTCCCACAGCACCGGTACAGTCACGCGGCCAGTGTAGTGCGGGTCATCCTGGGTGTAGCGCTGGTGCAGGTACTGCAGCGCGTCGAGGTGGTCGCCGCTGGAACCTTGCTGCTGGTCGAAAGTCCAGCCATGGTCCTGCATCAGCCAGCTGACCACCGACACGTCGATTAGTGGCTCCAGGCCCTTGAGGGCACGGAAGATCAGGGTGCGGTGCGCCCAGGGGCAGGCTAGCGAGACGTACAGGTGGTAACGGCCAGCTTCGGGAGCGGGCAGCTGATTGCGGCGTTGGGCGTTTTCGCGTTTGAACGTGCCGTCCTTGCCGTTCTCATACCACTGGTCATGCCAGCGGCCGTCGATCAAAAGGCCCATGGTGAGCTCCTCGGAACAAAGTTGTTTGTCGTTGGAGCCCAGTCTAGGGAAAAACGTTCGAATAACTAGCGCAAAGACTGCGCTCTTACTATCTAGTTATTAGATTGGTTGCGTGCGCCCCAGTAACCGCGTGCCGTGGCGAAAGCCTGCTCACGGTCTTGGCCCAGGCCGCGCAGGGCAAGGGCGATGGTTGCGACCACGGCCATCTCACCGTAGCTGTCCTCGGTCTCGCCGCGCCAGACCGCCAGCAATTGCTCCGGCTGCAGGCTTGCCGGCTTCACGTGGCGGCGTTCGCTCAGCGCTGGCCACTCCTCGTCCCAGGCTTCGCCGGCGGTGGTGCCGTATAGATGGCTGATGACATCGGGGTTGACCTCGATCTCGCCGCCATCACCCTTGATTACCACGACATGGTCGCCCAGCAGGCGGCTGGCCTCGCGGTGTACTGCCTGGTAGCCGGGGTGGAAGATGCTCTGCAGGCCACAACGCGCAGCCAGCGGGTTGAGCACCCGGGCCAGCGAATGGATGGGCGAACGCAGGCCCAGGGTGTTGCGCAGGTCGATCATGCGCTGCAACTGCGGCGCCCAGTCCTGCAGCGGGAAGAAGGCCAGGCGTTGCTGATCCAGGGCCCGGCTGACCGCAGCCCAGTCACGGCACAACGGAATTTCCAGCAAGGACAGCAACTGCTCGGTGTACATGCGCCCGGCGGTATGTGCACCGCCACCGTGCATGAGGATGCGCACGCCATTGTTGGCCAGGCATTTGGCAGCCAGCAGGTACCAGGGTAGGTGGCGCTTCTTGCCGGCGTAGGTGGGCCAGTCCAGGTCCACGGCGATGCGCGGCGACTGCAAGTGGGCGCGCAGGGCCTCGGTGAAGCCGGCCAGTTCTTCGGCGCTTTCTTCCTTGTGCCGCAGCAGCATGAGGAAGGCACCGAGCTGGGCATCTTCGACCTTGCCTTCCAGCAGCAGGGTCATGGCCGTGCGGGCTTCTTCACGGGTCAGGCCACGCGCGCCGCGCTTGCCTTTGCCAAGAATGCGCACGAACTCGGCGAACGGGTGTTCGGCAGGGGTTTCCAGGGTAAGCGGGCGAGGTTCTGTCATATGCAGTTGGTCGGCTTGGGCAGGCCCGCCAGCTTGGCGGCCAGTTTGGCGGGAGTGCCGTTGAACAGGCGGTTGAGGTGCGAGCTGTTGCCCTTGTCCGGGCCCAGTTTGAGGGCCGTGTACTTGATCAGCGGGCGCGTGGCCGGGGACAGCTGGAATTCCTGGTAGAACTGGCGCAGCAGTTCGAGGATTTCCCAGTGGTCCGCCGTCAAAGGGATGCCCTCGCGCGCGGCCAAAGCCTCGGCGGCGGCATGCGACCAGTCTTGCAGGTCGACCAGGAAGCCGTCCTTGTCCAGGGCGATCGCCTGATCGCCAACGTTGAGGGTATTCATAGCCAGCTGTTGACCTTGTCGTAATGCAGCGACAGTTCGACGAACCCGGGGTAGTCCAGGGCCTTGGCCAGCTCGTTGCCGACCGCGCGGGCCTGCACGTCTTCTTCCAGGGCGAACAGGCGCTGGGTCAGGCCGGCGGCTTGCAGCTGGCGGTGCGGTTCGCTGCCGGTGCGCAGGGCATATACAGCATCGCCGCACAGCAGCAGGGCGTCGTCGGTGCCGAGCAGGCGCAGGCAGGTGGCCAGGCGCTCGTCGCCAAACGGGGAGTGGGCAATTACATGCAGGGTCGTCATCAGAGCGTTACCACCTGGTCGAAACGGGCGATCAGTGCGGTCAGGGCCGCGTCGTCCAGCACTTGCACTGGCAGCGCCAGATTGTCGGCTTCCAGGCCGCGGCGAGTGAGGCTGTGGCTGCAGGCGAACAGGTCCTCGACGCCGAACATTGGCAGCGCCTGCAAGTTGGCGGCCAGGTTCTTCTGTTGCACGACGGTGGGCTGCTGGTCTGCGGCGAGCTGGAACACGCCGTCATCGAGGAACAGCATGCCCAGCGGCAGATCGAACGCGCCGCCAGCCAGGGCGATGTCCAGTGCTTCACGGGCCGATGGGCCGTTCCAGGGCGCCTGGCGGCTGATGATCAACAAGGATTTGGCCATTTCAGTCGCCTCCGAAGCAGACAAGGCGATCGGCAACTTGCGCCGCCTCATGAAGCTGGCCAAGCCCCGACAGCTCCCAAGGCTTGGGCAGGTTCACGGCCGGGCGCTGGTAGCGGTTGGCCTCGGCCTCGTCGAGCACGCCACGGCGCAAGGCAGCGGCGATGCACACCACTGCGTCCAGCTGGTTGGCTGCAATGAAGGCGCGCCATTGGCCGGCAACATCCAGCTCGTCCTGGGGGGCGACCACGTTGGCCGAGGCACTGTGTACCCCGTCCTGGTAGAAGAACAGCCGGGCAATCTCATGCCCGCCGGCCAGCACCGCTTCGGCGTAGCGCAGGGCACGCCGCGAGGAGGGCGCATGGGCCGGGGAGAACACCGCGATAGCGAATTTCATGGATAACTCATGCAAAAGGAATGGTGCCATGATAAAGCAAAAAAGCCCGCGCCCGCTTGTACATGGCGGGGCGGGCTTTCTGTCTTGCACCAATCTTCAGGTCTACGCGGCCTCGTGTAGGAGCGGCCTTGCGTCGCGATGGGCTGCATAGCAGCCCCATGGCCCTGACAGAAGGGCTCCAGGCTCAAGCCTGTTCCTTGCTCTCCGGCAAGAACCAGTTCAACACCAGGGCACAGATACCCCCGGTAGCCACGCCCGACTCCAGCACATTGCGAATCGCCGCCGGCATGTGCGCCAGGAACTCCGGTACCTGCGCCACACCCAGGCCCAGGGCCAGCGATACAGCAATGATCAGCAGGGCACGACGGTCCAGGCGGGTGCTGGCCAGGATATTGATCCCCGAAGCCGCAACCGCCCCGAACATGACCATGGCCGCACCACCCAGCACCGGCTCCGGCACCGCCTGGATCACCCCGGCAACGCTCGGGAACAGCCCCAGCAGCACCAGCATCACGGCAATCCACATACCGATATGGCGGCTGGCGATCCCGGTCAGCTGAATCACGCCATTGTTCTGGGCAAAGATCGAGCTCGGGAAGGTGTTGAACAAACCGGCCAGCAGCGAGTTGGCCCCGTTCACCAGCACACCGCCCTTGATCCGCTGCATCCACACCGGCCCTTCGACCGGCTGGCGCGACACCTTGCTGGTGGCGGTGACGTCACCGATGGCTTCCAGCGAAGTTACCAGGTAGATCACCAGCATCGGGATGAACAGTGCCCAGGAGAAACCCAGGCCGAAGTGCAGCGGCGTCGGCACCTGGAACAGCGCAGCTTCGTGCATGCCGGTGAAATCCAGGCGGCCCAGGTAGCCCGCCAGCGCATAGCCGACCGCCAGGGCGATAACGATGGCGCAGCTGCGCATCCACACCACCGGGATGCGGTTGAGGATGACGATGATCGCCAGCACCACGCCCGACAGCAGCAGGTTCTCGCCATTGGCGAAGGTGCCATTGGCCATGGCGCCGAAGCCACCACCCATGCTGATCAGGCCGACCTTGATCAGGGTCAGGCCGATCATCAGCACCACGATGCCGGTTACCAGCGGGGTAATCAGGCGTTTGACGAAGGGCAGGATGCGCGACACGCCCATCTCGACGAACGAGCCGGCGATTACCACGCCAAAGATGGCCGCCATCACACCTTCTACCGGCGTACCTTGCTTGACCATCAGCGCCCCGCCGGCAATCAGCGGGCCGACGAAGTTGAAGCTGGTGCCCTGGACGATCAGCAGCCCGGCACCGAACGGCCCGAAGCGTTTGCACTGGACGAAGGTGGCGATACCCGAGATGACCAGCGACATGGAGACGATCAGGTTGGTATCACGTGCCGAAACACCCAGTGCCTGGCAAATCAGCAGGCCAGGGGTGACGATCGGCACGATGATCGCCAATAGGTGCTGCAGTGCTGCCAGCAGGCCGATCAACAGCCGTGGCTTGTCCTCCAGACCAAGCACCAGTTCATTGGCAGGCGCCGCCGCGCCTGGGCTGTGTTCGTGTGAGCTCATTGCGAGAAGCTGCCCCGGAAGAAAAAGGAGCGCATTCTACGGGGTTGAACGCGAATTGGGGTAGAGAAAAGCATGATGGCGGCATGCAAGCCTGAATCCTGCGGGGACCCTGTGGGAACGGGTTCACCCGCGAAGAAACCAACGTGGAGCTTGGCACCGGCTGCGCCGGTGTTCGCGGGTGAACCCTCCCCAAAAAAAAGCCCGCCGAAGCGGGCTTTCTCTTGCAGCAATCAATCAGTCATCACGACCCATGATGCCAAACAGCTGCAGCAGGCTGACAAACAGGTTGTAGATCGACACATACAGGCTGATGGTCGCCATGATGTAGTTACGCTCGCCACCGTGAATGATCGCGCTGGTCTGGAACAGGATGCAGACCGACGAGAACAGCACGAAGCCAGCGCTGATCGCCAGTTGCAGGCCGCTGATCTGGAAGAAGAAGCTGGCCACGACAGCACCCAGCAGGACAAAGAAGCCCGCAGTGATGAAGCCGCTGAGGAAGCTCATGTCCTTGCGGGTAATCAGCACATAAGCCGACAGGCCGCCGAACACCAGGGCAGTCATGGCAAATGCCGAGCTGACCACCTCGGCGCCACCGGCCATGCCCAGGTAGCGGTTGAGGATAGGGCCGAGGATAAAACCCATGAAGCCGGTGAGCGCGAAGGTGGATACCAGGCCCCAGGCCGAATCACGCAGTTTGTTGGTAAGGAAGAACAGCCCGTAGAAGCCGATCAGTACCACGAACACGTTCGGGTAGCCGACGCGCATCTGCTGGGCCACGAAGGCCATGACACCGCTGAAGGCGAGCGTGAGCGCCAGCAGGCTGTACGTGTTGCGCAGGACCTTGCTGATCTCCTGCTGCTCGACCTGCTGGCCGTGGTGTACGGCGTAATCCTGTTCGCGCATGGCGACACTCCTTGGTAAACCTGTGGTTTTCAAACGTTCAGATGCTAGGAGTCTATCAGAGCTCCCGCAACCCGCGACACAGAGAGTTTGACAGCTTGTTTCATTACGGTATTATGGCGGCCGCAAAACGAGCTGGAAGCGTGGCCGAGTGGTTTAAGGCAACGGTCTTGAAAACCGTCGATGGGCAACTATCCTAGAGTTCTTATCTAAGGTTCCTTCCAGTTGCAGCTTGTTGTACCGCGTCATCGGAACAAACGGGGAATTGGCAGAGTGGTTGAATGCACCGGTCTTGAAAACCGGCGAACGTTAATCGCGTTTCCAGGGTTCGAATCCCTGGTTCCCCGCCGCGAGCTCAGTAAAATCAAGGGCTTAGGTGAAAACCTAAGCCCTTTTTTTATGCCTTTTCCCATGAGGAACGGCCGTTTCACGGGGTATGAATAGCATCTTTCCCCTCTGTCCTAATAAGGCGCAGTAGCGGAGTTGCACTATGTTGCTTCTTGTTGCGCGTTGTCATGCCAGTCTATGGGTAGTAGTGCAACTCAACCAAGGGGCGGGCATGAGCTTCTGCGCTAGGGAGTGTTAAGATCCATGGAAAGCCACGGAACCCCAGGGCTCAGTCTGCCCCGATCCTGAAACAGAAGCGAGGTGAGTCTGAGCACACTGACTCTGTTGGTGGCCGCTACCAGCTCAGGTTGCGCGTAAGCTTCCATCAGATCCTTCACGTCTGTAGATCCAGAATCCTTTTTTTCACGGAAGGAAGATGGGGTTCTCCTCCCCAGCCCGCGACAACAATCCACTCAATGCTCTGCCCGTATACCTACAATTGACCCTGTTGTGGCGCGTCTGCAGGTGCAGGAGGTTCGGGTTTGAGTGAGCCAGGGTCGAGGGCAAATGTATGCGCAAAGTATGCAAATGATGCCCCCTCTCCGGGTTACTCCTGCCTCGGGACTAAAGGCCTTAAGGGAGAATGAATATGCTACCAGGATGGCTTTAATGCCGTGCTCCGGGACAAACGGACAATGATGATACGGCCCTTGGTATCTCGAGATTCGCCACCGGATATCGATACGCAGAACCTTGGGTTTGTCCCGTTTCACCGTCATAGATAAGCAGCCATCCAATCACCTCCTGGCCTTTGTTGAGTCATTTGGCGGGCGTCGCAGCTGGCACAGCTTCCTTCGTGTTGCAGCAAAATTTATGAGCCCATTTAGACTCTCCCACCCCTCATGCGACGCTGAATTCCCCAATTCTGCGAATGATAGGCATTAATTTTTGTGTCCGACTGAATGTCACTGTCTCGGAGTCGACACGCTCAGAGTTCCAAGGAGGGGCTTTTGGCGCGTGATTGAGGAGCCGAGGTAGCCCCCCATTCATACTGCATTTTCGTTGATGAAAAGCCCCCTGTGCCGCGAATCAAAAACGGTATATTCGGAGCATACTCTAAGATGCAACTAAATAATTGCATCTTGTTGATTTCCGGAAAAGCTTGTGGAAGGATGCGCCCAAAATTTGGAGTCGTAGGCGCTCTGAATGCATAACCAAATGGTTGATTTGTATAAATGAAACATTATGAGTTGTATGAGACGACCAGAAATGGAATTCCTACGTTTAGGTTGCTTTCGCCTGATCCATTGGTGAGCGAGTTTTTTGACAGCTGGGCTTATCAGTTGGCCAAAGCCAAAAAGTATAAAACCGTTAGGGCATATAGTTATGCTGCTGTCGATATGCTGGGTTACGTACATCAAGTCGGCTTAAGCAATGGCGGGCTTACGCCGATGTTGCTGAGCGAGGCATTGGACTGCTATGAGAGCTATTTGGTTTTTGGGGTGAAAAGTGATTCCCCAATTGCATGTAATGCTGCCAGGGTTCTCGGGTCGAAGAATCTTGCTGGTGCATCCGTAGGTCTTCACCGGGCAGGTTGTAATAATTTTATCGAAGCTAGCGAAGCCATGCGAGATGGCTTGTTGCAAATGCAAGAGAGTGGCTATGTAACTGATGTTGCTGCGTCGATGGTGCCGCTCTTTTCCGCAAAGCACGCTGGCGCCCCCCGTAGGGTTAGTGCGGCAATCAAAGCTAACAGTTGGTTAGCAGGGTGTATTGCAGGTGGTGTGAAAAAAATTAAGAAACAGAGGGTTTCTTCACGGTCGAAAGCACCAACGATGGCGCACACAGATTCTTTTGGTGGTGACTATAAAGCGTTCCCAATCGATAAATGTGTTGCACTGATCGACAGCACTGACTGCCTGCGAGACAAGGTGCTGTGGTCATTTCTGGCTGCCTCAGGTTGTCGAGTTTCGGAAGCTCTTACCGTGCTTACGGATGACATCGACATTGATGTTGAGAATCCAGCACAGAGCCGTGTGTATATTGTCGACCCAGATACTCGTCGCGAATTTCTGATTAACTTCATTCCGGAGCGTTTGCTCAATAAGCTTGATCATAAGGGGCGAGATAAGCCTGATACTTTTCTGATTGAGCCGTTTGCGTCCATTTTTTGGATGAATTTGGCTCTCTATCATGAGGAGCAGATTGCGAAGGAGAAGCAAAGGCATCGGCCTGTATTGCATCCTTTCCTTTTTCGAAATCTCCGTGACGGTGGCGCCATGCCGTCTTCGTACCAGGCTGTATGGGAGCGCTTTAACAAAGCAGCGCTCAAAATTACTGGCACTAGCTATGGGTTCCATTCTTTGCGTCACATGTACGCTTACTATCTAGTGAACCACTGTCCAAACCCTAGGGATCCCAAGCGGTTTGGTCTTGACCTCAAAATGGTGCAGCAGTTTATGGGGCATAAATCTATTACGTCCACGGAGCGGTATGCGCGCAAGGACGCGAGGATGCTCGAGGCTACGTTTGCTGCTCTCAATATGCTGCGCATGTCTGCTTCCAATTTCAGTGTTGCTAAGGTTCAGCTTCAGCACCTGGAAAATGAGGTAGACCAGATCAAAAAATCTCTGAATGAAGGTCGCGACAATGATTAATCTCAGCAAAGATACGCCTATTTGGCTGGTGTCAGAAGAGAACGTGAAGTATGAGTTTCAGAAGGCAGTGAGGTCTGTTCTTCAGATCTACAAAAAGACCTGTGGTATTGCCAAGGGAACGTCTACTGAGCGAGTAGAAGCTGCATTTCGCTATGGGATTGATTTCAAAGACTGGAAACTGCCTGAGTTTGAGCTTCTTCTTCAATCCACTTATCGCAAAAGTGAGATCAGGATGGGGGATATTGATCGGAAGCTTCATGCTCTTCCGCTGGCATATGACCAGGCCCTGTCTCAGTTTTTTCGCATGGTATTCATCGCACTCTGGGCGCGTAAAGTGTTTATCGCACCCTTGTCGATTCAGACCATCAACCACCTGCCAGGATCTTTTGACCTCTTGTGTGAGGAGGCCAACGTTGAGTGCCTGAGCATCATCCGTGGTGTCCACCCAGAATCCTCTATTGAAAGCATTTTCAAGCGTGAGGAGTTTAATAACGGCAGTAGCCGGGTTAATTTCTGGCTGCGGCTGTTGCTCAGCACGGATTTCTACAACATTGAAGACATCACAGAGGAAGGATGCAAAATTCTCTTTGACGGTGCTAATGGTTCTGGTGACTTGCCGCTTCGGCGGTACTATGTCAACGACTTCTTGCTGACCATCACCAGCTCCTCTCCTGCCAAGAAAGAAGTGGTTGAAGGTATCGTAAGTCAGTACCAAATCTCTAAGCGTATGAACACGGTTGCCAGGGTATACAAAGGGCGCCGGGTGGCACAGAAAAAAGATGTCAAAACCGCAGCGCAAGAAGCGCACGAGATGTCGTATAAAATGGCGCAAACGCTGGCTAACGGTGAGGTCGAATTTGACTTCGAGCAGGTGTTTAAGACCCATTTCCAGACACATCGAATGAAGGGGATTTTTAGCCTAGGTGAGGATGGTGACCGGCTACCATTTGTGGAGGAATCACATCCCCAGGTCAAGAAATTTGCCATTTATATTGATGGTGTATTTCGCTCATTTATGACGTCTAAGCGACTACAGAAATCAAGTGGGTATACAGCTGTGCTTAGCATTTTTATGAGCTATGTCACAATGTATTTACCAGGCTTCTACATGCGTCGTGACGGAAGCTTGGAGAACTATCCGAGGACGATTAACGATTTTACTTGTACTCTCTATTTTACTCGTGAATCGGTGTTTTTGGATGGAGTTATCAAGTTCGAAAAACAGCCGCCTAGAACGTTTTTGGCATACTTGGAGGCTTATGCGCGTGCTCATGGTTGGGGGAATGATACTCACTACGCCCGTGTTCTGGTCATGGAGCACTTCTGTCAATACATCGAGGATAACAAACTAGCACTGCCTGATGCGGATCAGTTCAAATGCAATTTCACCAGTGCTTGTTATCCGCCTGTAGAAAGAAGGACGGGGACGGTTAAGAAGCCAATTCCTAGGGTGTACTTTGCAACATTTTTGAGCATGCTGTATAGCCTTGAGTATCTGACTGATCACATTAACAACATGCCTTACTACGAAGGGCAAGACGAAAAGGATATCAACTATGGGGTCTTGAATGGTGAGCTGTGCCAGCCGACGATGGCTGATCTTCAAAATAGTCACGCATGGGCTGGCCTTTACGCGAAGGAGGTCAGGGGGTTTGGGGAGGTCAATCAAGCGCTGCTCAACTATACTCCCATTTTCTATCATGAGCAGAAAGTTCACCGGTTCGAGATCCTTCCTAGGTTCTACAAACTGGTTGATTTTGAGTTTAAGGGTGAAAATGTTCAGCGCATCTCTCCAAACTCGGTGCGCTTGACAATTCTTATGTGCGAAACGGGTCTTCGTCAGCAGCATCTTATTTGGCTTAACAAAGACAAATATGATTGTGTGCTCGATAGGTACTGGAATAGTCCGTTAGCGCCGTTGTTTGTCAGCTCGGACAAGTCACATGGTGAGTGGACTGCGATCGTTTCGCGCCATGTTATCGATGTCATGGATCGCCAGAGAGCTTGGTATGATTCTTGTAGCTCATCAGCTTACCAGGAAGACCTCTGGTATGATTTTACTAAAGGGTCTAAGTTTGGCCAATTTAAACCGCTGTTCCGAGATGCCGGGACGGGTTCGAGTCAGTGGGCAAATTATCGGCATTTTCCTGTCTACTTGCTGATGCTTCAGCACTTTATCAAGGAGGTGATTGGGGATGATTCTGGAAACGACTTGGTCTTCCTCAAATCGGCGGACGAGAAAAATAAGCCTATTGCGGGCTACGATAACGTGTATTTGAGCACTCTTTCGGTCGGTGAATTGACCAGTCCGCATACCCCACATGGTCTGCGGGCGGGCTTTGTTTCTGAAGCGATGCGCTTTTTGCCTCCATCCTTGATTGGTCAGTTTATGACGGGGCAGACGGAGCAACTGGTTTGGTACTACACCATCTTCGATGGGGAAAACATGCCGGATCATCAGAAACTGCTGGCAGACTACATGCTCAAGAACATGGACAAGCTCAGTGGAGGTGATGCACCTGAGCTTGCTGCTGCTGCACTGCGGTTGAACGCCAGGCTGGCAGACAGCATCCATGTGGATCCAGTCAAAGCAATCGAAACGCATGGCTTGATCAGCCTTACTGGTGTGAAAGCAGAAGACAGCGGTCTTGAGGTGTTGCGAGCTAAGAGGTATACCAAATTGGCGTACAATAACTGCCATATCTGCCCATTTGATAACCGCTGCCCTAAAGAAGTGATTCAACAGATTGGTGCAGGGAAGCCTTGTGCACTTTGCCCGTATGCTATCCGGGGTGTTGACCACCTGCCCGCTATTAGTGCGGAAAAGGATAAATCCAAAGAGGTAATGAAGGAGGTCATGGGCAAGTTGCGTGAGTGGCGTGCTTTGAAACCAGCCTCACGCAACGCACAAGATGCTGAGAAGCTGAATGAGGAATATGATCGCTATGCCAGGGAGGCTTATGCTCTGGAAGTCATCGAGCAGCAGCTGTACCGTATGGCAAAAAGCGGGGATTTCAAGAGCTATTTCCTTCCTGAGAAAGACGGGCTGGTGGCTCATTTCGAGAAGGTTAATGTCACCGAGGCGGAGCACGTTCTTAAGCGTTTGATCGATGTTCAGAATTTCCCAGATGCTACGAGTGAAAGCTTGAACCAGAAATTTGCCTACATGCGCATGGCAATGCTCATGAATCAGGGGAAATTTGATGAGCTCTTGCGTGTTGATCCAAGGCCTCCAAGTCATCAGCTGTCATCGCAGATCTCGAGCATGTTGACGACGGGAGTTCTTGATGTGAGGGATGTCATCAAGATTGGGCACGCGGCCTCTAATCCACATTTGCAAACTAAATCGGCTAATTTGATCTCTGCGACGCTGGGAGTCGAAGATCGAGCCAAGGACACTTCTGACTCTATCCCTGTGGTGGAAATTGATTAATCGAAGCTGATCACGTAAGGGCGCCCATGTAGCAGTTGCAGACTTTTTTGACGATTCTGCTACAATGGGCTCCTTGATAGAGCCTGGGTGGTGTGATGCAGCGCATTGATACATTTGGCGAGTATAGAAGTAAGCATAAGGCTGCTAGGATTTCCCATATTCATAGCGCCTTAAAGATTTTATCTGACGCGACCTATGAGAACGTTACTGGCCTTGCTAAGGGCGTGGCCAAAATAGTTACTGAAATAGAATTGCGTAATCATCTCAGCCTACCGGAGGATGAGCGCCTTATAGATCTGAAGCCGGTTAGCCATGTTACGCTTCTCAGAAATCCGGACTATCGCCAGATTCTAGAGCAAAATTATTCCCGAAGAGTTTGTGTTGATGCACCGGTCGCCATTAGTTTTTCTGACTACCAAGCATTAAAAATAAGAAATGCGGGCCTAGCAGGTCAAATTGCACAGCTCAAACTCACAATCAGAAACCTTGATGCTGGTGATGTTCTGGAATCTGGTGATTCGGAAGAATTAAAGAACCAAATTAGTCTTTTGGGTGATGACTTGAAGTTCTTGATTTCGTTTATTGATAACATGCAGAGTGAAGCATCAGACATTTTTCTCACCGTCAGGCCTGGTGAGGAAAGCACAGAATTCAATGCAGCTGGCTATTACGGGGTAATGAGCATGGTCGCAACCTATGATGAGCTGTTACGGCTCGAAAAGTTACGCCAGAAATTCGGAGCATGAGTTTAGGCTTCTAGTCAATCATGCGCTTGTGGTGCGCTGATGAGCTTCAGCGCATCCACCTTTCTTCTCGAATGCAAACTACCCTTTTGCCCAATATCGGCGGACAGAAGTGAGCGGAATTCCTAACTGCTCTGCTACTTCTAGTTGATTAAATCCCTTTGCCTTGCAATCAAGGACAGCTTGCTCATTAGCAGAGTTGAGAGGCTTACCACGGCTCCTCTCTACCAGCTTACCCTCTTGGTCGAATTGAGCATCAAGCTTCTGTAGTGCGCCTTCCGACTCCAGTCTCTGTAGCTGAGCACCAGCCTGTAAGAGGACGTCCTGGTAGGACTGTCCTGTTGCGGTGGCAATTGCCAACGCATGCATGGCCACGCCACCCAAATCTAACGAGTCGGCAATTTCGTCAAATCGCTCAAGGGTAACGCTTACCTCCCCGTTCTCAAGGGCGCTGATTTTGCGCCTGGAGAGGGCATCCGACAGATCTGCGTAGCGCGCCTTGCGCAGTACGCGGAGGGTTCGGAGTACGCCAGCAAAGGCGATGCGCAGATCCATGTGGCGACCTCAAAATTCAGGATATAGCCACAACGCAGTAATGCCAATAAACGTCAAAAAGGTGTATTATCGGTCTTTGGCTCGATTGAGATAGTTTTAGGCCCTGTCAGCCTTGCTGCAGGTGCGATAGCTGCACCGGCCCCCTTGGAGGAAACGGATATCGACAATACTTCAGAAAATGTTCAAGTCTCACCTAGCGGCGACAGGGCCTGCGACCCGGAGCGAGAGCGGCTGAGGAATCACGTCAAAAGCCGCTCGGACACAAGGCTTATTGCTTTGTCGAGCAGTGGACAGTCCTCCGCGCAGCGCTTTCGCCAGAGGAGCATGAGAAAGTACGTTCAGCTGGTCATCTGCCGATCTTTCTCTTCGCCAACAAGGTGATAGAAGACAGCCGACTGCGCTTTCAGCTCCGCGACTGGGTTCGCTCAAGCATGTGTCTCACCTTCGGTGGGGTGATGTTTGTAACGCGGAACACGCGTCTTGCTTGGGCCAGGTGATGAGCAGACTGCTGAGTCTCAGCGTGATCTTCTCACTTTTGTAATCCATGGGTTCCTTCTCGGCAACCCCAGCAATTTAGAGACATTTGATGTTCAGAACCACAGAGAGCCACCGGGTCGGTGTGCCTGGCATGTTTGGTGAGGGAGAGAGCATGTGGTGTGCGGTGACGCGCTACATGGAGACTCACTACTTCCACGTAACCGTTGCTCTAGGAGGTGCTGAGCGGCGAGGGCGTTACCTCATGCAGCTGGATGATGAGCGGCTGCTGCAGCGGGTCTTGGTTACCCAGTCTGATGAGGCTTACGTAAAGAGTATCCGGGTGGTCACGCCAGGCCACATTAATGGCACTGGTGATTGGAAGATGGAGACTCTTGTACGGGCTGTGATTGGCCGGGATCGCAACGAGTGTTCAGTCAGCGTTCTAACCGTGGAGAGTGGATTGGTCTATCACACTTCGCAGGCAGAGCTGTTTGAGGTGGACGACCTTGCTGACCAAACATTGATTTTCCAGCCAAGTATGATCCGTACGGATTAGGCACGCCTCTGGACATTCATAAGCACTTCTACAAGGTCACTTACACGAGGCATTGGAGCCACAATGACTGATACGATCGCGGTTGAGTATCACGGCAAGCGCCATTCGGATTTTGATTTGCTGAGGATTCTCAGGGCTGAATCGCAGGGTTTTGCCCTTCCAGTAACAGCTTATCTAACCGGGGTGTTTATCAATGCTCGAGCCGCTGTGGGGGTTGTATTCGGGCATGTGCGGAAGGACTCGCTGGGTCGTTTTGCGGACGGACACATCATCCGTACCTCAGATGTGGTGGACGTGTCGAAGGAAGGGAGGTTTTGGGTGCTTACTACCGAACACAGCCGGTACGTTGTTGCGACGTTTCGTCCTGATGGTGGGCGACAAAGCTTGCGCAATTATCGGAGGTTTGCGGGGGATTCAAATCACCTGACCCCTCGACTGTCGGCGCTGATTGAAAATTGACCCACCCTGCCGATTGAAAAATGACCCAGGGCTGCTTGCCGATTTAGACCCCGGCAATTGTGGATAAGCCTAGCAGTCGACAGCGTCGTAAAAGTGCTGACCCTGCACTCAGCAAGGCCAGCCCAAAGAGGTCAAAACGGGTCGTCCTCCGCCTCCTCGATATCCTGTCGCCTGCGCTCCCTCGCCTGGATCTTGGTCTTGGCCACTAAGGTGCTGTTTTGCAGGCGGTACGATTCATTCCCCGTCTCGACGATGTGGCAGTGGTGGGTCAATCGGTCGAGCAAGGCCGTGGTCATCTTGGCGTCGCCAAATACGCTCGACCATTCGGCGAAGCTGAGGTTGGTGGTGATGATCACACTGGTGTGCTCGTAAAGCTTAGAGAGCAAGTGGAACAGCAAGGCCCCGCCGCTCTGGCTGAAAGGTAGGTAGCCAAGCTCATCAAGGATTACCAGATCTGCACGCAGTAGTCCTCGGGCGATACGCCCTGTCTTACCCTCGTGCTTCTCACGCTCCAGCAGGTTGACCAGATCGACCGTGGAGTGGAAGCGTACACGCTTGTTGTGTTGGGTGATGCTGGCCACCGCCAGGGCGGTGGCGAGGTGCGTTTTACCGGTGCCAGGGCCGCCGATGAACACCACATTTTGAGCTGTGTCGGTGAAGGTCAGAGTGGACAGTTCCTTGATCAGCCGGGCATCAGCGCTGGATACACCGAAGTCGAAGCCAGCCAGATCGCGGTGTATGGGCAGTTTCGCCATATTCATCTGATGATGTACCGAGCGCACTGCCCGGTCGGCGTGTTCCTGATCGAGGAGATGCTCGATCAGCCATTTCGATGAGGCGGTGGTGGATTCACCTTGTGCGGCCAGATCTGCCCAGGCAGTGGCCATGCCGTGCAGGCGTAAGTCTTTGAGTTCCTCTGTAAGATCACGCATTGCGCACCTCCTCATCTGTGCTGCGCAACCGGTCATAGCGCGCGGTATTGGCGATAGGGGTAACTTTCAGTTGCAGGTTGGTTTCGACCGAGGGTGGTGCTTCACGGGCGGTCAGACGGGCCACGATATTGAGGATGTGGTCAGCGCTCAGGCTGCCAGATTCCAAAACCAGCTCAACCGCTACGAGGACAGCATCCAGGCCAGCGACGGGCACGGCGGCCAAGACCTGGGTCATGACCCGATCACCCTGTAGATGCCGCCGCAGCCCGCGCCTGAGCAGGCGTAGTGGCTTGGGTAGGTCGGCAAACGGGGCACCATTGCGTAGGGCTCCCGGTTTACGCTCAATGAGGGGGATATAGTGTTGCCAGTCGTAGCTGACCTGATCGCGATCAAACAGGCGCTCGTGGCTGGCAATCACACCATCATCGGCAATCACGACGATTCGCGAGGGATAGAGCCGACTGCTGACCCACTGGCCAACACGCTCACAGGGTACTGAATAGCGGTTGCGGGCCACGTTGATCAGACAGGTGCTGGAAACGCGAACCGTGCGCTCTACATAACCGTCGAAAGGCGTCGGCATCGGCATCATTTCGACGCGCTCCAGTTCTAAGACTTCTGCAACGGTGAGGCCGTTGTACTGCGGATGGATCAGCTCGTGCCACAGAGCCCGACAGCGCTGGGCAAGCCAGGCATTCAACTCTTCGAAGCTATGGAAAGTATTGTCGCAGGCAGACAGCCAGATGCGGCGCCGACTATCTTGGACATTCTTTTCGACGATACCTTTTTCCCAGCCGGACGCTACGTTGCAGAAGTCCGGGTCGAACAGGTAGTGCGAGCACATCACCATGAAGCGAGCGTTGACCGTGCGGCCTTTACCCTTGGAGACCTTGTCGACCGCCGTTTTCATGTTGTCGTAGATGCCGCGACGCGGCACGCCGCCCATGGCGGCGAATGAGCGGGTATGGGCATCGAACAGCATTTCATGCCCTTGGCTGGGATAGGCCACTAGCCAGAAGGCTCGGCTGGCACATAGCTTCATGTGCGCGACCTGGACACGTCGGAAAACACCGCCAATCAGCAGGCCTTCCTCGCTCCAATCGAACTGGAAGGCCTCGCCCAATGCGAACGCCAACGGCACAAATGCCCGTACCGCCTTGCCTTGCTCTCCGCGCCAATGACGAACGAAGGCAGTGAGCTGGCTGTAGCCGCCGTCATAGCCTTCAGCGCGGATCATGGCCAGCAGCGCCTTGGCACTGCGACGATGTTGCTTGGCCCTCAAGGCATCAGCCCGCAGCGCCTGCTCCAACATCTCGTGAAAGGGACTGAGCTTGTTGAACACGGCTCGACGCTGATAAACCGGCTGCTTGGACTCCGACGCTCTGACCCATTTTCGGATGGTGTTGCGCGACAGGCCGGTGCGCTTGGCTATCTCATGCAACGACAGCTTGTCGCGGAAATACATCCGCCGAATTTTGCCCATCATTTCCATGCTGATCACCCTGTGTTCTCCTGCTCAAAAATTGAGCAGGTACAGTGGAACACCTGGGTCAGTTTTCAGTCAGCACAATGGGCGAAACTGGGTCAGTTTTCGGTCAGCGGCAACACCCTCGACGCTTGCAGTAGTGGAATTGCTTGGGCGAGCCGCTGAAGCGGCCAGGCTCTCGTGCACCGAGCCAAGGCTCGACCCTTCCGGGCTTCGATCCTTTTCGCCTCCGGCCTTCCTGGCCTGCGCGCTCCGCTTGCCTAGAGAGTGCTGGATTTATGGTCTACCTGTCTGGCTAGGTACACCCAGCAAGGTGGAGTGAGTCAAGTAGCCAGCATGCCGAATTCATGGGTTACGTCGTCCCGTTCCTGTCCACATGAGGCGTGAACGCAGATCGAATCCATCGCGGGTGGTACGAAAGATCCGCTCCAGAATTCCGTCTGCCAGTTAATGAAAACGCCGCGTTGGTCGCGGCGCTTTTAAGGCTACTGGATGGTCTTTACCATGCTCCTAGATATCCATCCCTGGATCTCAATACCTTCGTGTTTGTAAATGACCTCAAGCCAAGTCTTGTCGGTCGAGTCTACAACCTCCAGCACGGCATACTGTTTCAAAGGCATGATTACCTCGGCCTTCATGCCTGGCGAGTAGCGAAGGTTCACGTTCTCCCTGGCCACGAGCCTCACACGCGCCTTGGCGTTTTAGTCATATGGCACATCGAGGAACGAACCAGCTTGTGAGCCTCTGCAGTAGACTCCGACCGAAGGGTAAGATCATTGAGATCACACAGACCGTCCTTGAAGTCTTTCCACTGGCTTACAAGGGCCATCGTGCCGGAAAGGAAGCCCAGAATGTAACAAAGCAGGAGGAACGCGGCTGGGGTAAGCGGCTTGCGATTCTCCTTGCCATCAAGTGCATCGATAATTTCTGTCTGTAGCGAGGCTTCCAGGACGGGCTTGACGTCATAGCGGGCTGCCGGCTCCTGAACCAAGGCTGTCTGCTCGACTATTTCGTACTCTTCAAACAGCCTGGCCAGCTTGCTTGCAGACGTACGCTCGAGCGCCTCGAACAATGGAGACTCTGCAAGGATCGCTACCTGCTTCATCATTTCGCTGTACTTCGGTGTTACTTGAAGCTTTGCTAACCCTTCAGTGAAACTGTCCATGTGTGCGAAGCTCGCCAACCTGGCTTGGGTCGCGTTTTGCCCAGTCTCGGCCCCAATGGGCAGATATTCATCAAGCCTTCGGCCTTTCTGGCCTGCGCGCTCCGCTTGTTATCATGCCCACTATCTTGCGGCCTAGTTGGGTGCCGTGTTCAGTGGCATTTGAAGTGGAGGTCAGAGGGGCAGCAAAAAAAATCGGAAATACGCTCAAGTTTTTTCAAAACGCACCGTTTTGATAATTAAGAGCATTTTTCGAGAGCATTATGTATTCCAGCAAACACCGCAACACTGAGGTTTCATTCGAGGCATCGACATCCTTCAATTTACCAGAAGGGCTTGAAGAGTACCGCGCCATCGTAAAACTTGAGACCTCAGGTCTCATCAATACATGGTTCGATGATTTCAGAGTGGCATATACGCTCATTCAGGCAGTCCAGGTGGCTACGAGTTTGAGTCACTCGCTTGTTCATCTGGCCAAGCACCGGCGTTCGGTTGAGGAAGAACATAAGCTTGCTCACCGTGTAGCATGCTGGAGTGATCTCATCGCACCCTATATGTCAAAGCCCCAGCCGGGCAGTGATCAGTTGTACTGGGGCGGATCAGGAGCAGATTTTGTTGCGAGTGGGGCTTTCCGCGATCCTGATCCGATTGTTGAATTCTGTGATAATAATGACGCCATCTACGATTTCGCAATCAGTCTCGAAGGCGGTTCAGTCTCTATAAGGTTCGGGAGGGTGGCTTGGATGCTTTCTTCGTCCGAGGCGGGGTGGCTAGCTGAGCAGGTGTGGGCAGCGACCCTTTTGGCAGCACAGCAAGCTAGATGCTTGAGTTGATTTTGGCCTGACCTAGCTACCCGGGAGGGGGAGATGCTCATGTGTGCGACGAGGTCGCCAAGGGCGTGCCGCCTCGCGGCCAGGCTCTCGTGAACCGAGCCACGAAGTGGCTCGGCCCTGCGGGCTTCGATCCTTCACGCCTTCGGCCGTCGGCTTGCGCGCTCCGCTTGCCTGTCCTCCTCGCTGGCTCTGAGCTATTTGCTCAGAACGGATGCAGATACTTGAGTGGAGAGGGAGTCCAGCCCAAGGGGCATTCGACCCTAACATCTTTAAAGGAGCCCTCCAGCCGACTGCCATAGCCGAAAAATTGCAGATTTATGCATAAAATTCAGAGGCTTGTACCATTCCGAGCCATTCGATATGATCGATATCGGCTCTCCGCCAAAGCTCTGGTCGGCTTGAAAAAGAGGTCGCTATAACCAGCTTCATTCCTGCTATCGCATTCCGGAGTTCCCGGTTAATCGCTAGTGACAAAACGCCCAGCGCAGCGACACTTTCCTGGTATTTCTTGGATGACTGACTTCGTCAAGGCAGCTGCATTTGCAGCCAAAAAATCTCTCGCCCTCAAGGGCATCAAAGTCCAGCACGGCATTGCGCTGGAGATCGTTTCCGCGTTCCTGGGATACAGGACATATGCTGCCCTGGTGGTAGAAGAAGGAAATGAAAGTCTGAAATATCACCTGGCTGATGCTGAGGTCATTGTTCTTGATTACGAGGGCGGTCTCTCTAGGCTGATTGAGCTCGAGGTGATGCAGAGCTTCATCGTTCAAGACTTCAGCGACGCTATCGTCGAGTGTCGTTACGGCGTATTCCCGGATCTGTCAGACTTTCTGGATGACTACGTCGAGCGGGAGCTTCAGGACGCTATCCTTTCGCGTGAAACTGTCATCGAGGCGGTAGAGCACGCCACAGGGTCTGAGCCATCTTCAGTTGAGCTGGATGGGCATTGGTCGTTCAGCGAGCAGCTCTGGACAGCCCGCGATACTTGGGAGGTTTCCTGCTCAGGCTCAATCGAAGGGTTGGCCGACCAAAGTAGTGCTGAAGATGATGACGAGGTGGAAGAGGTGCGCTGTAGTGGCTGGGTCAAGTTTGCGAAGGTGGGGCGGACAGGGCTGAGATTCCAGCGTAGCGGTGCTGACGTGCTTTAGACCATTGTCCGGGATCAGCTGGCCGCTATAACCACTTTTTGCCCAGTGCGATATCTACGATTTGCAACTGGGCAAATGATCTGGACATTGAGCATCCAATCCCTGATTAAGGCAGGAAGGTTGTGGGGGGATCAGTACGGTTAACCGCATGTAGGTGACTGCGATATTCAGGCGTGATGCGGGTCGCAGTTGCTTGCGGGAGTTTATCCGTATAGTGGGGGGGACTGCGCCCATTTAAGTTCAATAGCCCCGTGACCTAGAGCCGAACGAAATCGGATCAGTGAGGTGCCGCGCTTCATCTCCTCATCCAGTGGGTAAGAAATCGCTGGAGAAATGGAGATCACCTCTCACTGCAGTATCGTGGAGGTAAGCACGTCAGTCAGGCGCTTCCATGCGCTGAAGCATCGAATCGGGGGGCAGTTCAACTGTTCATAAGACCATGCGCCTTCGATGAACGCTGCTGAGGATTTGAATTCTCGAAGTCGGTCGGTAGTGAGATGCCCCGCATCTACCAAGGGGCCAGCCCGAGAGAGGGTTCATCGAGGAGCAGTAGTTTAGGGCGACTCATGAGTGCTCGAGCAATGGCCAGCATTTGCTGCTCACCGCCGGACATCGTCATTGCTCGCTGATCACGCCTTTCCTTGAGGCGAGGAAACATCTCGAACATCCGCTCCTTGTCCTGCTCGGCGTGCTCCATTCCGAGAGGGATCGTACCCATGAGCAAGTTTTCTTCCATCGTCATGTCAGGAAAGACGCGCCGCCCCTCCGGAGACTGGGCAATCCCGTGGGACGCAACGTAATGCGAGGACTTCTTTGCGATGTCCGCACCGCGGTAGATGATTTGACCAGGCGCCGCACGAGGCTGCCCGAAAATCGACATGAGTAAGGTTGACTTACCCGCGCCGTTTGCTCCGATCAGGCTTACCGTTTCTCCTTCATCAATGTGTAAATTTACCTTCTTCAGCGCCTGGATTTGTCCGTAGAAGACGTCCACATTCTTGAACTCAATCAGCCGAGTGTTCGTCATGCTGCAACCTCTTCCTCTGCGCCAAGATAGGCCGCGATAACTTTGGGCTCATTGCGAATCGTGTTTGGGCTGCCTTGAGCGATTACCAATCCATGATCCAAGACGACGATGTGGTCAGAAATACTCATAACCATGCCCATGTCATGCTCGATGAGCATCACGGTGATCCCATGCTGGTCACGTAATCTACGGATCATTGTTGACAGCGCTTCCGTCTCCGCAGGGTTGAGGCCGGCAGCCGGCTCATCCAGGCAAATTATCTCGGGGTTGGTGCACATGGCGCGCGCGATTTCGAGCCTGCGCTGCTGGCCATAGGACAGCTCACCTGCAAGACGATTTGCATGGTCGACCAGGTCGACCAGCTCCAACCAATAAAATGCCGTGTCTAGCAGCTTGCTCTCAGCTTTCCGGTAGCTCCCCACATTAAAAATGCCTGAGAGCATGTTGCGGTTTGAATGCATGTGCTGCGCTACCAGCAAATTTTCCAGCACCGTCATTTCTTTAAAAAGGCGAATATTCTGGAAGGTTCGCGCCAGGCCCGCTCGGTTCACGAAGTGAGTTCCACCAAACATTTTGTACCGGAGGCGCGAGCAGAATTGGCCTGGTTTGACGAAGTCGTCGAGCTTAAAAGGCTCGCCGAGGATCTTGATGAGGTTCAAAGCGTTTGAGCTCGCTTGGTCACGTTGATGCCAGTTCGTATAGTTACGTCCTGCAACGACATGGCGTACGAGTTGTAGCAGAACTCGCTGATCACTTATGGGCGTGCCGCACCCGCGGCCGGCTGTCGTGAACCGAGCCACGTCGTGTCTCGGCCCTACGGGCTTCCATCCTCACGCTCTTCGGCCCTGCGGCCTGCGCGCTCTGCTTGCATGGAGCCCTGCTAATGAGTGAATGCTTAGCGAAGGCCCAAGGTTTCTCTTCTAAACGCTCCCAAGCTCGCCACCCAGTTGCGTGAGATCGTGTGAAGGCTATTTGCGAGGTCGCGGCAGCATTCTGGCGTAAAGAAAGAGCCTACGTCATCCTCGCTTTTCACATACTGAAGAATGTTGCCGTGGCAGAGAGTATGTCTGATCTTTACGAGCTCAACATGGGTTGATCGAGTAGGGAGATTGGCTTCAAAATTTTGCTCCCCTGGAAATACTAAGTCATCGATGACCATGCCACTGGCCCTCGCTTGACGCAGGAGAGAGTTACTAAGCGTCGAGATATCGTCGACATTTTCGACTGGAGCAGGGTTCTTGATTTGGGCCATTGTGTTACGAAGCGACGCCTCAATCCCGGTCAGAAAACCGGTACATGCTGGCAGATAGAGCTCTAGCTTCCAGGCGTCATACGCTTGGACGAAAAGCCAATGATTTTCTGCACCTAAAGCATGTTGCAGCCAGTAGTTTCGCTCCTCAAAGGCCTCGCGCTGTTGGCGCAAAAAATTCTTAATTTCATCATGAGCAGGTTCATGCTGGGCGTCCATGTCGTAATCTCGTTAACAGTCTTGGGAAAGCGGGGTGCAACACCCCGCGGCAGAATCCGCCGTCTAACTTAGACGTCAGAACGGATAGTCATACAGGCGATTCATTGGACACCCATTTAAGAAATTGATCGACACCTGGACGATGGGCTTGGGCACGTAGGGTCTTACCAATTTTGAATAGTGCTTCTGCTGGCATTTTACTCGACTTGAGCAATCTGACAGTGATTGAGTTAATGGTGCCGTTTCTTCCCATGTTCACCCCACGCGATCTACTGGGCCGATACCTAGTTGGATCCGATTTTGGATGAGGGTGATGTCAAATTGCAATGCTTTGGGTAAGAGGGGTTTGAGCACCTGAAGAACTGGCTGCGATGCATGCTCAGCTTCTCTGATCACGACCATCAAATACTTGTGCCCAGAACGGCCGCTGCGTGCTCGGAGCCAGACAGCTTAGGCTGCGAGGCTGACAGTGGACGGCTAAAGAGAGGCTACCTGATTATTCTGGCTGTAGGCTGAGACGTCTTTTGGACGTCCGCTGGAACGGGACAGGCCCACCATAGACCTTTCCCAATATTACCTTGATATAGAGGTGACTTCTTGCAGCATATTCAAGAGCGAGGAAGGAACTGGTGATGTCTTGGGATATCGGCCTCGACTGGGTGAAGCTGTCATAAGTCTCTTGAGTCTGAAAGACACAACGCTTGGCCCGTAGCATTCGCCAATTTTCAGAGGACAGCTGAGCAAGGCAAGCGGCTTTCTGGTTTGAGAGGAGGTAGGGATTGACTCATTTGAAGGGGCATGCTGGATTGCGCAGTGCCCGCATGCCCTTTTCAGTCAGGCCAGTCTTTCCAGGTAGCTGGGTACATCCGGTTCTGGGATGACTGAGAGCACTTTGAGTCTTTGAAGTGTGCGCTCACGGGCTTTAGATATGTGATCCCGCAGGCACGAACAGGCAGTTTCAATCGTTCCATATAAGAGAGCTTCGAAAATCAATCGATGTTCCACCAGCATAGCTTCGTCGGTGCTTGACTGCAGGGCTTCATGGAGGACGCGTCCGACGTTCATGGGGATCTGGCATTGACGAATGACTGCTGCCATACGGGTATTGCTTACCCCCGCTATGCAGGTCACATGCAAATCGTGCTCAAGCTTCTCTATGTCTGCTCGCTGAACACGGCGACCTGCTTCTTGGGCCTTAACTACCCGACTCAACATCCCTTCAAGATCACTGCGAGACACGTGCTCGACGCCTTGGCGGAGGGCGTCAGGTTCGAGGAGCATCCGTAATTCGTAGTCTTGCTTCACGGCCTGGGCAGTCAACGGCCCGGCTAGCCACTGTGAGTAAGGTTCTTTTTCTACCAGGCCTTTGTCCCTCAGTCGCATCAGGGCCTCTCTGACTACGTTTCGGCTGACGTTCAATTCTTCGGCTGCGCTCTGCTCATCGATTCGGTAATGGCCAAAGACCATGAATCGGATGACCGTTTGGGCGAGATGATCGTAAATGCGTTCACCAAGCGGTCGATAATCGATGAGGTCTTCTTGAGGCTCTAATCCCAAGAGCTTGCGAGTGAGAGGTACCCGTAAAGGCGTATCGGTAGTTCGGTCGGGGTCAATGAGGAAGCCACGCCCAGAGAACCGGCGTATGAGGCCTTCCTCATGGAGCAGATTCAGGGCATGGCGAACCGGCACGCGACTGGTGCCAAAAAGTTCCGCTAGCGGCCCCTCCACCAACACGAGTCCGGGAACCGTCTGCCCGCTGAGGATCGCATCACGCAGCGTAATGCGGATTGTCTCGTAGCGGGATGCAGCAGGACGATCTTCCAAAGGCTGTGTGGCAGACATCAGGCGGTTCTCATGAAGCGTGGTGGGTAAGTTTCTCACAAGCAAGCCGGAATGTGATCGAACACCGGTAACACTGCTATGAACGATTTTGGAGCAGGCTGTTACCAAAAAACCCAAAATGGATCATTATCTAAAACATACATTTTTTGGGCCAGCTGTAGCTTTGCGCTCACAGAAACCAGATCGCCTCAGCGCTAGAGCCATTCATACGCTCCTCCGCGTTTTCGGGAGAAAACTTGGCACGGTCGATGCTTAGGGAAAATGTAGGTATTTTGAAAATGTACATTTTAGAGGTGCTCCCATGCTTGCCGATGCTTATTCCTTGGCTCAGCGATTCGCCGATGGAACAACCGATCCGGTGGAAGTCCTTGAAGAAGCGATTCGGGAGGCGGAGCGGATTCCCGCAGCATTCATCATCCTGTGTAAGGATCGAGCGCTACGCGAAGCAGTCGCTGCCAAGGCACGTTGGCAAGCAGGCCAACCGCTGTCTCCTTTCGATGGGGTGCCAGTAGCCTGGAAGGATCTCTACGACCTAGCTGGCTGCGTGACGACTGCTGGTGCAAAAGTGCGCATGCATGACCGACCTGCGCCGCGTGATTGCTCTCTGGCCACATTAATTAGCCGGGCGGGGATGGTGAATATTGGAAAGACCAATCTCAGCGAATTGGCGTACTCAGGTTTGGGCCTTAACCCTCATTTCGGAACGCCGACCAATATCAGCTTTGCCGGCGAATTACGTGCACCCGGAGGATCGTCCTCCGGTTCGGCTATAGCTGTTGCGCAGGGCGTCGCTCCGATCGGCATGTCAACTGACACTGCAGGCTCCATTCGAGTGCCAGCTGCTTTCAATGGTCTTGTGGGTTATCGAAGCAGTGCAAAGCGTTACTCGTTTGACGGCGTCACTCCCCTTGCGAGCTCTCTCGATTCGCTGGGGCCTATCACCAACAGCGTTCGTGATGCCATCGTTCTCGATAACCTTCTGCTAGGTAATCAGGAGGGCATGTCGCTGGACACCACGGGTCTTGCCATCGCTGGGCTCAAGCTGTGTGTAGATGCCGATCTGCTCAGTGATTCGCGCATTCAACCTGAGGTCAGAGCAAATCTTCTTGCGGCACTTGAGCGGTTGGCCTCTGCAGGAGCAGTAGTGGAGCAAAAAAAGGTCAAGGCATTTCAAGAAGCACTGGACGTCATTGAGCAGATTGGATGGCTTGGGAGTGCGGAGGCTTTTGCCCTTTACCAAGAGCTTCTCGACAGCCCGGATGCAGAACAACTAGACCCGCGAGTTCGTCGGCGGCTTGAGGCAGCACGAGCCTATCCAGCGAGTAAGCAGGTGCGTTTGTACCAAGCTGCTGCGGCACTGAAAGCACAGATCGCGCGTGAGTTGGATGGCGCATTCCTGGTGACCCCGACGGTAGGTCATGTGGCTCCGCTTCTGGCACCGCTCGAAGAAGACGTCAACCTGTTTGTTGCTACCAACTTGGCAACGCTGAGGCTAACGATGCCAGGCAGCATGTTGGACATGCCTAGCGTTGCGTTGCCAAGTGGAACAGGGGAAGCAGGGCTTCCTACGAGCCTCCTTCTTTCAAGTTTTAGTGGGAATGATGAGGAACTGCTCCGAGCTGCCCTGGCAATCGAGCTTTATGTTCGAGGCGAGAAGTAACAGGTCAACCGGAGTGCGGGCAATTCTTGCCTGCGAATATTTGAATAACAAAGAGGTAGAGATCATGGCGAAAGAAATTTTTGTATCAATTGGCGTTGATGTCGATGCAGTAGCAGGTTGGCTTGGCTCCTATGGTGGGGAGGATTCGCCTGACGATATCTCCCGTGGCCTTTTTGCTGGTGAAGTTGGATCCCCGCGCCTCTTAAAGCTTTTTGAAAAATATGACCTGCGTACAACGTGGTTTATCCCAGGTCACTCGGTTGAAACATTCCCCGAGCAAATGAAAGCAGTGGTTCAGGCGGGTCATGAAATTGGTATCCATGGCTATAGCCATGAGAACCCGATCGCGATGACGCCAGAGCAAGAAGAGATCGTCCTGGACAAGTCGATAGAAGTCATCACCCAGCTTTCAGGCAAACGGCCTACTGGCTATGTAGCGCCATGGTGGGAATTCAGCAATGTCACCAATGAGTTGCTTCTGAAAAAGGGTATCAAGTATGACCACAGCTTGATGCACAACGACTTCCATCCTTACTACGTTCGGGTGAAAGATAGCTGGAGCAAGATTGATTACAGCCAACACCCTGATATCTGGATGAAACCGCTGGTACGGGGTGAAGAGACCGACTTGGTTGAAATTCCAGCTAACTGGTACCTTGATGACCTTCCTCCGATGATGTTCATCAAGAAGTCTCCTAACAGCCACGGCTTTGTAAATCCACGCCATTTGGAAGAGATGTGGCGTGATCAATTTGACTGGGTTTATCGTGAAAATGACTACGCGGTATTCCCCATCACAATTCACCCTGATGTTTCTGGTCGACCTCAAGTACTGCTCATGCTTGAGCGCTTTATTGAGCACATGAAAAGTCATGAAGGCGTGAAGTTCGTCACTATGGACGAAATCGCTGACGACTTTATCCGGCGCCAACCGCGTAAGCGTTGAATAAGACGCCTCGGTTAGCAAGTTTATAAGCGCATCAAAAAAACAAGAGAAATGCCGATATGACCACTACGCAAGCCACCACGACGACTCCAGTCACTGAGTCTGGTGCATGGAAGCCCGTACAACTGGAATCCAAAGATGTCAAATACGCGACTTGGATTGCCTTCTTTGCTTGGGTTTTTGCTGTTTACGATTTCATCTTGTTTGGCACCCTGCTGCCGGTCATGGGCGGGCATTTCACTTGGAGCGAAACTGAACAGGCGGAAATCGCCACGTGGGTAGCGGTTGGCGGCGCAGTCGTCGCGTTCGTCGTAGGCCCTCTTGTAGATAAGATCGGTCGACGCGGAGGGATTATCTTCACCATCGGTGGTACCGCGCTGTGCTCAGCACTCACTGCAGCATGTGCCGGGATGGGTAAAGGGCCTTTGATTGCAGTTCGCTCAGTCGCTGGCTTGGGTTATGCCGAGGAAGGTGTCAACGCGACATACCTTACCGAGGTATATGCGGCCTCGACCGATCCAAAGCTGATCAAGCGCCGGGGGTTTGTCTACAGCCTGGTGCAAAGTGGTTGGCCGGTAGGTGCTTTGATTGCCGCAGGCCTTACTGCGCTGCTGCTGCCCCACATTGGCTGGCAGGGTTGCTTCATCTTTGCTGCGGTACCGGCGCTGATTGTGGCGATCCTGGCTCGCAAACTCAAAGAAAGTCCTCAGTTCCAGGTGCATCAGCGGATCAACCAATTGCGCAAGGCGGGAGACGAGTCCGCAGCGCGCAGCCTGGCTCGTGAGTACCACGTCGACTATGACGAGCATGCCAAAGCAGGCGTTGCCGCTGCATTTCGTGGCGCAGCACTGCGACCCACATTGGTTCTGAGCTTGGCGATTCTCCTCAACTGGTCGGCCATTCAAGTCTTCAGCGTTCTGGGCACCTCAGTCATCGTGAGCGTTCATAAGCTGTCGTTCGAGAACTCGCTGTGGATCCTTGTCCTGTCCAACCTGGTTGGCTTCATTGGCTATCTCGCTCACGGTTGGCTGGGCGATCGGATTGGTCGCCGCAATACTGTTGCTCTCGGTTGGATGTGTGGTGGATTGGCATTCTTCGCCATGATCCAAGCGCCAAGTGATCTGATCACTGTCATCGCCTTGTACAGCTTGGGCCTGTTCTTCCTTACCGGCCCGTACTCCGCAATGTTGTTCTTCATGGGTGAAAGCTTCCCTACCAGTATCCGTGCAACGGGGGGCGCAATCGTCCATGCCATGGGCCCTATCGGCGCAATTGTCGCTGGGCTGGGGATCACCAGCGTGCTGTCAACCGGTGGTGAATGGCATAGCGCGGCACTCTGGTTCGGAGCGTTGCCTTGCTTCCTTTCGGGCTTGATCATGTTTGCAGCCCGGCACGTTGAACCCCATTCAGTCAAATAAGAAGGAATGTACCTATGTCTCAACCCGTAGCGTTGGTCACTGGGGCTGCCAGTGGCATTGGCCAAGCGGTTGCAGTTGCGTACGCGAAGAAAGGTGTACGCGTGGTGGGCGGCTACCTGGCAGCTGACTCACATGATCCATCTCAAACTCAGCGACTCGTGGAAGAGGCAGGCGGCGAGTGCCTTATGGTGGCGATGGACGTAACGAACAGCGCCTCCATGGACGCGCTTGCCGCAGCCGCTGTCGAACGGTTTGGTCGACTCGACTATGCCGTCGCGAACGCTGGGCTTTTGCGTAAAGCCCCGCTGCTGCAGATGTCGGATGAGCAGTGGAATGAAATGCTGAATGTCGACCTTACTGGCGTAATGCGCACTTTCCGAAGCGCGAGCCGTTACATCGGTGAAGGTGGAGCCATGGTCGCGATTTCGTCGATCGCTGGTGGTGTCTACGGATGGCAAGATCATTCTCACTACGCAGCTGCCAAGGCCGGACTTCCGGGGCTTTGCCGTTCTCTTGCGGTGGAGTTTGCGTCCAAAGGCATCCGTTGCAACACCATCATCCCTGGCTTGATCGAAACCCCTCAATCGCTGGACAGCAAGAATTCGCTAGGGGCGGATGGTCTGGCTAAAGCAGGCAAAGCGATTCCTCTGGGTCGGGTCGGTCGAGCAAGCGAGGTTGCTGACCTGGTTTGCTACTTGACCGGTCGAGAGTCGAGTTACATCACTGGACAGAGCATCATCATCGACGGCGGTCTGACCGTGCGCTGGCCTGAGTAAAAATTACAACGCCGCAAGGTCTCCTTGCGGCTGCGAGGAGAACAAGAATGAAGCCATTGCAAAACCGACGTGCGGTCATTACCGGAGCGGGCAGCGGTATCGGTGCGGCGATCGCCTATGCGTATGCTGAGGCAGGTGCCAAGCTCGTGTTGTGCGACCGAGACTCCGACCGCCTGGCTATCGTTGCGAACTACTGTCGTGACCGTGGCATCTTGGTGATCGAATGTGTTGCTGATGTAGGCAGCAGGGAGGGCGCTCAAGCTGGTGTAGATGCCTGCGTTGATGCCCTCGGTGGCATCGATATTCTGGTGAACAATGCCGGGATGCTGACTCAGGCTTCGTGCGTGGATCTCACTCAGGAAATGTGGGACGAAATGCTGCGGGTGGATCTAACCAGCGTGTTCGTGGCAAGCCAGCGTGCTCTACCTCATATGCTGGAACAGCAATGGGGTCGCATCATCAACATCGCCTCTCAGCTCGGAATCAAAGGTGGTGCTCAACTGACTCACTATGCTGCAGCCAAAGCAGGGGTGATCGGCTTCACCAAGTCTCTGGCGTTGGAGGTGAGCAAGGACAACGTCCTGGTGAATTGTGTAGCTCCAGGGCCGGTTGAAACCCCGCTTGTTGAAGGGATCAGCCAGGAGTGGAAGGCTGCCAAGGCCAAGGAGTTGCCATTGGGCCGATTCGGTAAGGTTGAAGAGGTGGCCCCGATCGCGGTGTTGCTTGCCTCTGAGCCTGGCGGAAACTTGTTCGTCGGCCAAACCCTTAACCCGAATTCGGGCGATGTAATGCCTTGAGGTGAGCTATGTGTGGACTTTGTGGCCTGATCGGTGAGGACGTTCACTGGAGCGATCCTATAGACACAAGCCTTCCCGCTCGCCGAGAGCGCTTGCGTCGAATCGCCTCGATTAATCAGGTGGTAGCACCCTTCAGGCTCCAAGTCAGTGACGTCCAGGGCGCTTCTTATCTGGTTCAGGGCCCTACGGGGAAACAGGGTGTTGCCTCAGGTTTGGAACAGCTTTGGCAGACAGCCGAGGAGATTCTAGGGCGCAAGCTTGATCCCCTTGATCCGAGAATTCTCGATCACTTGGAGACGCCAGCATGAGCCTTCAGATCAATGTCCTGACTGGTTTTCTAGGAAGCGGGAAAACCACTTTGTTGCAGCGAGTTCTTGCCAACGAAGACATGGGCGAGACGGCTCTGCTCATCAATGAATTTGGCGAGGTCGGGATCGACAATCTTCTCGTGCAGGAAATCGCTCCCAACACGGTTCTGCTGCCCAGTGGGTGCGTCTGCTGTTCGGTGCGTGGGGATCTCAAGCAAGCGCTCATCGATCTGCATGACAAGCGAAGTCGCGGGGAGATCCCTACTTTCCGTCGAGTGCTGTTGGAAACGACTGGCCTGGCGGATCCTGCGCCGATTCTTGCAACTTTGCAGCGGGATCCCCAGCTGCGAGGTCGGTATCACGTAGGTCTGATGGTGACGGTTGTCGACGCGCTGCATGCCTCTCTTCAGGAGCGGATTCATCCCGAGTGGTTGGGCCAGGTGACAGCTGCTGATCGGCTTCTAGTGAGTAAGGCGGATCTGGTTAGCGCAGCCATGCTTGATCAGTTATTGGAACACCTGCAGACCCTCAACCCATCTGCTTCGATAGGGCTGGCAAGTACAGTGGTGGAAGGTGATGAGCAGCTTCTTGGCGAGGGGCTCAAAAGCCTGGAGCCCGACGAGGAGGTCGCGAAGTGGCAACTTTTTGCACCCGCCAAGCAACCTCAGCACGGCGGCGCACAAGTCTGTGCACTTGAGTACGATGGGCCTCTGGATTGGCTTGCCTTCGGGGTCTGGCTTTCGATGCTGTTAAGATGCCACGGAGAACGAATTCTTCGGGTCAAGGGGATCTTGAACGTGATCGACTCTGAGCAACCTATCGTGATTCACGGTGTGCAGCACTGCCTTCATTCGCCAGTTCACCTCAGCAGCTGGCCTGATGGACTGCGTCGATCCCGTTTGGTAATCATCGTGCGTGATCTGGACACCAAGCTGCTGCGTAGATCGTTTGAAGCCTTCTTGAATCGTCTTGGGCGTGCTGCATGAGCGGCCCTGTCACGTTGAGAGTACTGGGTACCTCTGTCACCTTGCTGGAATCCATTCGCTTACGAGCGGAGCAAGAGCTCGGCATCCGGGTTGAATACCAAATCCACGACGTGCAAACAGTTCAGCGCGTTGCGTTGATGCACCCCGAAAGCTACGACCTTTACGATCAGTGGTTCCATAGCATGGATTTTGTGTGGCCTGCCGGCGCTATCCAGCCCATCGATATCAGACGAGTCGCGTTGTGGGATGAGATCAATGATCTGGCCAAGCGGGGCAGACTTCACGCTGACGATGAGCTAGCGGGCGGTAGTCTGCCTTGCGACCGTTTGTATGTTCAGCATGATGGTAGCTTGGCCAATCGCCCAACCGACTCCATCAGCATGCTACCGCTCACGCACAACGCGGACAGCTTTGCCTATAGACCCGATCTTCTTCCTACAGGGTTTGCCATCGATAACGAAAGTTGGTCGTGGCTTGTTGATCCAAGCTGGTGCGGCCATGTGGCTTTGCAGAGTGATGCCGCTATTGGAGCATTGGACGCGGCGTTGGCAGTCCAGGCAAAGGGCCTAGCCCAGTTCGACTGCATTGCCAACCTCCGACTGGATGAGATCGACCAGCTTGCTGATGTGCTGATCAAGCTTCAACGCCAAGGCCATTTTGTCGCCTTCTGGTCTGATGATCGTGATGCAGGCAAGCTCATGCTTGGCCCTAACGTTCACATCGAGAGTCTTTGGTCTCCAGCGTTGATGCAACTGCATCGCGAAGGGATTCAGTATCGCCAAGCAGTCCCTAAAGAAGGCTACCGGGGCTGGTTCGGCGGCTTGTCGTTGTCTCGCGCTGTTGATGGGGCAGTGAAAGATGCGGCATACGCCTATCTGAACTGGTGGCTGGCAGGTTGGCCAGGCGCGATGATGGCTCGACAAGGCTTCTACATTTCCAATCCACTGCGAGCTCGCGATCACCTGTCGGCTGCGGAGTGGGATTATTGGTATGAAGGCAAGCCTGCCCGCGAACAATTGTTTGGGAGTGATGGTGAACCCCTCATCGAGCTTGGAGAAACCCGAGAGGGTGGCTCTTATGCCGAGCGCGTGAGCCGTATCAGTGTCTGGAACTCAGTGATGGATGAACATAACTACCTGGTTCGCAAATGGGCCGATTTTCTTAGGGCGGGCAGATGATTGAGCCGACAGGGTCTTCCCACCATCACTCAGGGGTGGCAAGTACCAGGCTAAGTTTATCGAGGAAGGCTTTGACTCGGTAAGGTACCTGCTGCCGTGTGGGCAGGAGCGCTGTAATGGACAAATTTTCCGGGACAGCGTCCGCCAGCTTGATCTCCTGCAGGCTCCCGTCCGCCAGGTCGGTGCGGACATCCCAGTAGGAGAGCATCACAATCCCGAGCCCGACTTTTCCAGCCCTTCGCACAGCTTCCACACTGTTGGCGCTGAACGCGGCATCGGCCTTAACCGAAAACCCTTCGCCATCTTTCATGAGTGGCCAATAGGGCATTGAGTGCAGGCCTATGCAGTCGTGCAACCTCAATTCCTCCAGTGTGCCTGGAACGCCCTTACGCTGTAGGTAGGAAGGGCTTGCACAGATCACGCGAGGGTTTGGCGCCAGATTACGAGCGACTAAGGCTGAGTCGCGGAGTGTGGCGATCCGGATGGCTACGTCGATACCCAGGCCAACGATATCGACAATACTGTCTGACAGTGTCAGGTCTATCCGTAATGCAGGGTTCTCCTCAAGGAGCTCTGGAATCATTGGAAGGATGACAGCCTGCCCAAACACCGTGGGGGCGGTTACCTTTAGCAGCCCACTGGCGGCCCCAGCACAGCTAAGGATAGCTGCCCTCGCTGCTTCGTTGGCGTCAAGCATTGCTTGGGCATAAGGAAGGTAGAGTTCGCCTTCAGGTGTCAGTGATACAGACCGGGTGGTTCGATGAACCAGCCTCACCGCCAGTTCTTCTTCGAGAGAGGCCAGCCTCCTGGAGATGGTCATTGGCAAAACGCCTAGCCTTCTGGCGGCGCCTGACAAGCTGCTACTGGCCGCGATCGCAACAAAGGCTTCAACTTCAGCGACTTGCATACTTATATCCTATTTCGTTATACCGCCTTATCGCGTAGCGCGGCTTTCGCTAGCCCCGTAATGGCGATACCTTCGTCAGCAACCTAGCTTTACATCCTAACTGACGAGGTTTTGAGATGACGACCAACACGCCCCAGATTCTAACTCCTTTCGATATTGGTCAGGTAAATCTGAAGAATAAATTCGCAGTGGCGCCGATGACCCGCATCAGTGCAAGCGAAGAAGGTCTCGCCTCCCAGCGTCAGATTGAGTACTACGAGCGTTTTGCGAAGGGCGGCTTCGGGCTAACCATCACCGAAGGAATTTATACCGATCAGAAGTTCGCCCAGGGCTACCTGTTCCAGCCTGGTATTTCTGATGTTGAGCAAGCTCAGGCTTGGCGTGCAGTGACCGGCGCGGTTCATAAGCATGAGGGCAAAATCTTCGCCCAATTGATGCATGCCGGTGCGCTCAGTCAAGGCAACCGATTCTCGCGAACCACTGCTGGCCCATCGGCTGTCACTCCCAAGGGGGAGCAAATGGGCTTCTACTACGGCAGCGGTCAGTATCCAACTCCCAAGGCAATGACCGATGAAGACATCGCTGACGCTATCGATGGCTTCGCGAAATCGGCTCTGCGCGCTCTGGAAATCTCAGGCTTTGATGGCATCGAGATCCACGGGGCAAACGGGTACCTGCTAGATCAGTTCCTGACTGACTTCTCCAATCAGCGCACTGACAAATGGGGTGGCGACGTTCAGCACCGTGTTCGCCTGATTTTAGAAGTCTACAAGGCCGTACGTCAGGCGGTTGGCAGCGCGACAGTTGGCGTCCGGATCTCCCAAGGCAAGGTTAACGATTTCTTCCATAAGTGGGCTGAAGGAGAGGCTGGTGCGGAAGTGGTGTTTGGCTCTCTGGCAGATGCTGGCGTCGACTTCATTCACGTCACTGAATTCGAGGCTTGGAAACCTGCGTTTACCTCGGGGGGCGACAGCTTCGTCAAGCTCGCACGCCGCTATGCCCCTGACCAAGTGATCATCACCAACGGTAGTCTACACCAGGTAGATCACATCGAAGATGTCATCAGAGATGGCGCAGATATCATCGCGTTGGGTAAAGGTGCGTTAGCGAATCCGGACTTCCCTAACCGTTTCGCCCGTGGTGAATCGCTGGTTGATTTCGATCCCTCCATCCTCGGCCCGGTCGCTGACATCAAGGACAGTGAACTCGCCTAACGTTTTTATCGGCTAACTAGCCGAGCGGCACTCACCATGGGTGCCGTTTTTTCTACTGAAATTAGGCCTTGTCAGCGCCTGCTGAAATTGCTGTCGCAAGGTGCGTGATTACAGAGGTATGTTATGAATATGTTGGAAGGTGCTCAGCCCCCGGGCTCCAAACTAAAAATCCAGGTTTGGATCGACTTCGTGTGCCCTTACTGCCTGTTAGGTAAAAAAAGCTTGGAGGCCGCAGTTGAGGGGCTTGATGTGGAGATCGAAATGATGCCTTTCGAGCTCCGCGAATATCCCACACCAACCCTCCGCCCAGAGGACGAGTATCTACCCTCAGCTTGGAAATATGGCGTGTATCCGGCAGCGGAAAAAATGGGCATCTCCATTAAGCTACCCAGCGTTTCACCGCAACCCTACACCCGTGATTCTTTGTTGGTACTGCAGTATGCCAAAGAGCACGGTCTAGGAAACGAATACGCTGAAGCGATGCTCAAAGCTTTCTTCCAGGAGAATCTCGACATCGGAGAATTCACTGTTATCCGAGATGTGGCCGCTTCTGTAGGGTTGCCCACAGAATCGCTACAGGAGATCTTAGAGTCCGCAGCTCGTGGCCAGCGGCACGATAAAGAACTCGAATACGCTCAGCAGATTGGTATTCGTGCCGCGCCTAGTATGGCGATTGGCCAAAAAGTTTACTCTGGTATGCTTGATGCTCAGAAGCTCAGGGAAGTAATTATTTCGAGTATTTCGTGAGCGACTCTGAACGGGCTAGCTGATAGGGCTTGAAGGCCTTTGTCATTACCCATAATTTAAATTATGGGTATGCAACAAACAGTTGATTTTTGATCTGTTTATTTATGACTCAAACTCCGTGCCTTCGTGCTAGTTTCCGGAGTTTTACAATGCCTTTCGTGATGTATGTATTTGCAGTAAGCGCTTTTGCGCTTGGGCTTGCAGAGTTTGTGCCCATTGGCTTGACTAGCATCATGGCTGATGAATTAAGCGTCGGGGTTAAAACCGCAGTCGCTACAGTGACAGCTTATGCGCTAGGTGCAGTCTTCGCAGCACCAGTACTGACTGCGCTAACTGCCAACTGTCGCTGCGATCATAAGAAATCAAAAATAGTTTACGGGACGTACATCGAGCACACGGTCAAATGATCCTTCTGTTCATGTGATTGAATCGCCCCTGGTTTCATAGACACCTCCAAGCCTCATAATGAGGCCCAAATAGGAGGTGCCATGAGTCGTCAGCGTTACCCCGAAGAATTCAAGATCGAAGCGGTCAAGCAAGTGACCGAAAAAGGCAAACCTGTCGCCGATGTCGCCCAGCGCCTGGGCATGTCCGTGCACAGCCTTTACGCCTGGATAAAGGTCTACAGCAAGCCCCAAGAGCAGCGTCAGCAAGACGACGATCAGCAGGCCGAATTGCGCAAGCTACGCGCTGAACTCAAGCGCTTGACTGAAGAGCGAGACATCTTAAAAAAGGCCGCCGCGTACTTTGCCAAGGAGTGCGGCTGAAGTACGCCTTCATCAAGAAGCACTCGACTGATTACCCGGTGCGGCGCCTTTGCCAAACCCTCAAGGTGCACCCCAGCGGCTACTACGCCTGGCTGGCCGAGCCTCAATCTACCCGAGCAAAAGAAGATCAACGTCTGCTTGGCTTGATCAAGCACGCTTGGCTAGAAAGCGGAGGTGTATACGGCTACCGCAAAATTCACGATGACCTACGTGAGCTGGGAGAGGAATGTGGACGAAATCGAGTCGAGCGCTTGATGCGAGCGGAGGGGCTGCGTTCGCAAACGGGCTATCGGCGGCGTCCAGGGTTTTACGGTGGAAAACCAACAGTGGCCTCGCCCAACCACCTCGCGCGGCAGTTCAAGGTCAGTGAGCCGAACAAGGTCTGGGTGACAGATATCACATACATCCGCACCTATGAGGGATGGCTCTATCTGGCGGTAGTGCTGGATCTGTTTTCACGCCAAATAATTGGTTGGTCAATGAAGCCAAGGATGTGCAGCGATCTGGCTATCGACGCAATGTTGATGGCTGTGTGGCGACGCAAGCCACAGCAGCAAGTGATGATTCACTCAGATCAAGTTAGTCAGTTCAGTAGCTCAGATTGGCAAGGCTTCTTGAAGGCTAACAATGTAATCAGCAGCATGAGTCGGCGGGGAAACTGCCACGATAATGCCGTAGCCGAGAGCTTTTTCCAGCTTTTGAAGCGGGAGCGGATCCGAAGAAAGATCTACACAACCCGTGAAGAAGCCCGAAGTGATATTTTCGATTACATCGAAATGTTCTATAACCCTAAACGCCGACACAGCAGTGCTATGCAGCTGTCTCCAATAGAGTATGAGAAACGCTATTTCCTGAGCTTGGAGAGTGTCTAGGAAACCAGGGGCGATTCATGGTGTTTTTTCGCAGAGAAGAAAAGAGTATTCGGGGTTTTCCAGGTATTTGACATGTCCTGATGGTGATGTTTATCTGCGGGATATGACTTTTTTCGGAATGCGTAAAGTTGTCATTAAAGAGCAAAATAATGTTGTGGTCGCAGGCGTGTCGGGTCAAATGGCCGGGTATCGAGACAAGGCAGGCAATAGCTATACAACTTTAAAGTGGGTCTCAAATGATGTTGATCATGCCGTGCAAAAAACAGGAGTAGATGAATCTACCCGTAATTGGCTGGTTCAATATGCTGCAGAAGTGATCGCCAAGGAGGCAAAATGAAATTTATCAGGACGAGTACTGCCCTGGTTTAAATGACATTCAGCGGCATCCTGAGTGCGGCGTTGCCGACCGCCGACCCACAGCAGCTAACCGCTCGTATGCCTCCAGCACTGTCGAAATTGATACATTCATTGCCTTTGCCATGGCTCTAACTGAAGGGACTCTGAAGCCAGGCGCATACATTCGGGAGCTGATTCGTGACTGCATCTCGTCCATCACCGCCTGGATTCTCGTGGCACCTTTTCTCATATGACCCCAATTGTACTGGACGATTAAGCATAACAGTTCTGGCTAACTGTTCTGGATTGTACATGGTCATTTTGCACCCGTCAGTGATCTACTGACGGCTGACTTAGCGAGGAATTTGCGATGGAAAAATCTACAAGCGGATGGATCAACGGCTTCATTGGAGTCGCGATCTTCGCGGGCTCGTTGCCGGCTACCCGGGTTGCGGTGGCAGACTTCGAACCTACCTTTTTGACATGTGCCAGGGCCACAATTGCTGCCCTACTAGGAATCGTTTTCCTGATCGTTCTGCGGCAGCCGCGACCTAAGCGTGGCGATTTGCTGTCCCTGGTTATCACAGCTATTGGGGTGGTAATCGGCTTCCCACTGCTGACAGCTCTGGCTCTGCAGCATGTGACCTCAGCTCACTCCATCGTCTTCCTGGGGCTCTTGCCACTCTGTACTGCTGCTTTCGCCGTGTTGCGAGGCGGTGAACGGCCACAGCCACTGTTCTGGTTGTTTTCTTTGCTGGGGGCAATCCTCGTAGCTGGATATGCATTGATGAATGGAGGAGAGGGGTCAGCAGTAGGGGATCTGCTGATGACGGCTGCGGTAGTGGTTTGCGGACTGGGTTATGCGGAAGGCGCACGGTTATCCCGGTCGCTAGGCGGTTGGCAGGTGATCAGTTGGGCTTTGGTAGTGGCGCTGCCATTCATGTTGCTGCTGACCATTGTCAATCTCCCCGCAGCTGAGGCGTTTGCCAAGGTGAGCACTCCTGCATGGTTTAGCTTTGGCTATGTTTCGTTGTTCAGCATGCTGATTGGATTTGTATTTTGGTACCGCGGCCTCGCCCAGGGCGGTATTGCAGCAGTGAGGCAATTGCAACTGTTCCAACCGTTCATGGGCCTTGGGTTGGCAGCTTTGCTGCTACATGAGCACGTCAGTTGGACGATGCTTGTCGTAACGCTTGGCGCTGTCGTCTGTGTCGCCGGTGCCAAGAAATACGCAAAGTAGTTAACCTCGTCGGCGCCGGCGCTATGGGTCTACCTACGGATTAGGACGACGCCCAGTAGGAGAAACGCGACTCCTAGAACTCGGCTGAAGTTAATGGGCTGTTCGGGCAAGCCAAACAGTCCAAAGTGGTCGAAAGTCAGCGACCCAATCATCTGCCCCAGGACAATCAGGCTGATGACAGTAGCCACGCCCAGTCTTGGCACCATGAAAATTGCGGTCATCACGAAGACGACACCAAAAAGCCCGGAGAACCAAGGTAGCACTGGGCTTTTGAGAATCGTCTGTGATGTCACAGAGGGGAGGCCGGAAGCCAGGCCGGCGATCAACATGAAAACCGCACCCACGAGGTAGCTGACGAACCCGGCCCAGACTGGCGAAGACATGGTGGTTCGAAGGCTTGAGTTGAGCACCTGCTGCAACGACACGCTCATGCCTGCTAGAACGACGATGCCGTAGAGGATGTAATTCACGATTTGTGGGTTCATTGTTGTTATGACCTCGGTGGCTGCAATGATCGCGACAAGACACCCGAGAGTGCACTCTGGCACTCTCAGGTAAGCGCAGGGTTAGCGTTGCTGTTTGAAGCGCAGGCGCCAGGCGTGAAGCAGCGGCTCGGTGTAGCCACTGGGTTGTTCACGTCCTTTGAAGATCAGATCAGAGGCCGCACGGAATGCATGCGAATCACTGAATGATGTTGTCATTGCCCGGTAAGCCGGGTCATGTGCGTTCTGTTGATCAACCACGCGGGCCATGCGTTGAAGGGTCTCGCTCACTTGCGCGCTTGTCACCACGCCGTGATAGAGCCAGTTGGCAATGTGCTGGGCGGAGATTCGAAGTGTGGCGCGATCCTCCATCAAGCCCACGTTGTGAATGTCAGGAACCTTGGAGCAGCCAACTCCCTGTTCAACCCACCGAACTACGTAGCCCAAAATGCTCTGGCAATTGTTGTCCAACTCGGACTGGATGTCCCAGGCAGCCCAATTCCTCTCCACGCTCACAGGTACAGACAGCAAGTCATGTAGGAGCCCAGCTCGTTCGTGATTCAGGTCTACCTTCTCAAGCTCGCTTTGTACTGCCTGCACATCAACCTGGTGGTAGTGAATCGCGTGCAAGGTCGCGGCTGTTGGGGAGGGTACCCAGGCCGTATTGGCACCTGCTTTTGGATGACCAATCTTTTGTTCCAGCATTGCTGACATCAGGTCAGGCATTGCCCACATGCCCTTACCGATTTGAGCTCGACCGCGCAGGCCACTGGAAAGCCCGACTAAGACGTTGTTCCGTTCGTAGGCTCGGATCCACGGAGTGCTCTTCATGTCGCCTTTGCGAAGCATGGCGCCGGCCTCCATCGTGGAGTGCATCTCATCACCTGTACGATCTAGGAAGCCAGTGTTAATGAACACGACGCGATGTGAGGCCTCAGCTATACACGCCTTGAGGTTGGCAGTGGTGCGCCGCTCTTCATCCATGATGCCCATTTTGATCGTATGCCGTGGGACGCCGATGAGATCCTCAACACGCCCGAAAAGCGTGTTTGCGAAAGCGACCTCTTTCGGGCCATGCATCTTGGGCTTCACGATGTAGATGCTTCCAGTACGAGAATTGCCTTTCCGGTTTAGATCGTGAACTGCCGCCAGGCTGGTGATCACGGCATCAAGGATGCCTTCTGGGATCTCATTGCCCTCGCCATCGAGGATGGCGGGATTGGTCATGAGGTGGCCGACGTTGCGGACGAACAGAAGCGACCGCCCAGGCAGAGTGATTCGGCTGCCATTTCGTCCCTGGTAGGTGCGGTCAAGGCTCAAAGTCCTGGTGAAGGAATTCCCACCTTTGGTTACGGTTTCAGTGAGATCTCCTTTCATCAGACCTAGCCAGTTGCGATAGACCAAGACTTTGTCGTCTGCGTCTACCGCGGCCACCGAATCTTCGCAGTCCATGATCGTTGTCACTGCGGACTCCAACAGCAAATCCTGAACGCCGGCTTTATCCGACATCCCGATGGAGCTGCTCGGGTCAATCTGAATTTCAACGTGAAGGCCGTTGTTTTTTAGGAGCACAACCGTGGGGAAATCTGCCCGTCCATTGTGGCCTATGAATTGGTCTTCATTAGCCAAGGTAGTGGATGTTCCATCGGCCAACCCGACCGTCAGTTTGTCATCCACCACCTGGTATGCGACGGCATCCACATGGGATGCAGATACCAGAGGAAAAGCTTGATCGAGGAACGAGCGAGCGTAGGCAACAACCTTGCTACCACGCTTAGGGTTGTAGCTTGAAGACTTCTTGGCACCATCGTCGTCACTGATCACATCCGTGCCATAAAGGGCGTCGTACAATGATCCCCAGCGAGCGTTCGCAGCGTTGAGCGCATAGCGAGCGTTCATCACTGGCACCACAAGCTGTGGAGCGGCCTGAGATGTGATTTCGTTATCGACGTTCTCAGTTGTAACACCCACGTGCTCTGGTTGAGGCACGAGGTAACCAATGGAGGTCAGAAAGCCAATATAGGCTTCCATATTCTGGATCGGGCCTGGATTTCCGCGGTGCCACTCATCAAGCTGAGCTTGGATTCGATCCCTTTCGAGCAAAAGGGCGCGGTTCTGAGGTGCTAGGTCATGCACAAGGGTGTCAAGGCCTTTCCAGAAGTCATCGGAGGACACATTGGTTCCCGGCAGAACCTCTTGCTCAATGAAGTTTTTGAGGGTTTCTGCTACTTGCAGACGCTGGCAGGGCACACGCTTAGTCACTTTTACTTCTCCTGATTAATTCGGCCTCAGGTACGAGGCATCACCCACTGATCAAAGGGCCGCGGTTCCGGCAGCTGCCACTTGAGCATCTTGGTCAGCTCGCACACCCGACACACCGATTGCACCGATTACATGGCCATCGATGACGATTGGCACACCGCCCTCCAATGCTGTCACCAGCGGGGCGCTGACGAATGCGGTGCGACCGGAATTCACCATGTCCTCATAGCCCTTGGTGTCTCGTCTGCCCAGAGCGGCGGAACGGGCCTTTTCTACTGCGATGTAGGAGGCGATTGGGGCGCACCCATCAAGACGCTCGAGGGCCAGCAGATGGCCGCCGTCATCCGAAATCGCGATTGTTACGGCCCATTGATTCCGCTTGGCTTCACTGCGGGCGGCGTCTAGCAAGCGGGCGACATCGACAGCTTCAAGTACAGCTTTCTGTTGCATGGTTTTCTCCTAATCGAGTGCTTCTTCCACCAGCTCAACCCAATGACGAACTGGAGTCCTACCAGCGCCGTCCAGATGGGTTTGGCAGCCAATGTTTGCGGTCACGATGACCTCGGGGTTGCCGCTTTCCAGCGCATTGAGCTTGTTGTCCCGCAGCCGAAGCGAAAGCTCAGGCTGAGTGATTGAATAGGTGCCAGCTGAGCCACAGCAAAGGTGACTATCCGGTACCGCGGTGAGGCTAAAGCCAAAGCGCACAAGGACGTTTTCTACAGCGCCTCCTAGCTTGAGGGCATGTTGAAGAGTGCAAGGGCAGTGAAATGCCAGGCGTCGATCCGACTGGATCCCAAGGTCTTCGAGCGGCTCAGCTCCAAGAACTTCTGCGAGATCCTTCGACAGCTCAGTTACTCGCTCTGCCTTTTTAGCGTAAGCAGGGTCATCCTTGAGGAGATGCCCGTAGTCACGGACAAAGGCGCCACAGCCGCTAGCTGTTTGCACGATTGCCTCTGCTCCTGCTTCGATTGCTGGCCACCAGGCATCGATGTTGCGCCGCGCCCGTTGCAAACCTTTTTCTTGGGCGTTCAGGTGATAGTCGACCGCCCCGCAGCAACCCGCTTCTCGAGCGGACACCACTGAGATGCCCAGCTTGTCCAAAACACGTGCAGCTGCAGCATTGGTGTTTGGGGATAGCGAAGGTTGAACACACCCTTCCAGCATCAGAACCTTGCGGGCGTGTTGCAGCACTGGTCGAGGTTTCGCCGGATGCGGATGTCGAGGAAGCTTGGCCTTGAGCGCTGCTGGTAAAAGTGGGCGGAATGCTTGGCCTGCTATCGTCAGGGCTTTGAACACACTTGGTCGTGGAACAACAGCACGAAGCCCTTCCCGCAGCAGTCGCTCTCCAATTGGCCTTGGTACTTGCTCTTCAACAACGGCCCGACCGATATCCAGCAGATTGTGATACTGAACGCCAGATGGGCATGTAGTCTCGCAATTCCTGCAGGTCAGGCAGCGATCAAGGTGCTCTTGGGTTTTAGCCGTAACCTCGTTTCCTTCAAGTACCTGTTTGATGAGGTAGATCCGTCCCCGTGGCCCATCTAGCTCGTCGCCCAGGAGCTGGTAGGTGGGGCAGGTTGCGGTGCAAAAGCCGCAGTGAACACAGGAGCGTAAGATCCGTTCAGCTTCCTCAGCCCGTGGCAAAAGTTTGGCTTGGTCACTCAGATTGGTTTGCATATTTTTAGACCTCTGCGTACATGCGGCCAGGGTTGAAGATGCCTTGTGGATCTAGCTGTTTCTTCAAGCTCTGGTGGTAACGCAGCAATGCATTTGGAAGCGGCTGGAAAGGTGCGTCATGAGCGCCGTAGTGAGTGGCATGCCCTCCGATTGCTGCCGCCGCTTCACGGATGTCATCGTCGGGGGCATCGGACAGCAACCAACGTTGAGCTCCGCCCCAATCCAGCAATTGATAACCACTGAGTTTCAGTTCTGGCGAGTTGTGCGGTACTGACAAGCGCCAGATGCGCTGGGCACCCTGGAAGAAAGGGAGTTCAAGCTCGCGGAGCTGGGCCCAGTAGCGGCTTTCGAGAGGCTCACCCCCCAAACGTTCGCATGCGGACTTCACAGACCCTTCGCCCCCCTCAAGTCGGAGGTGAAGGAATTCTCCGTCATGGCACGCGCCGCTAATCGGTATTGGCTGTTGCCCCCATTCAGCGAGTTCAGATAGGGCTTGGTGGGCATCCATCTTCAATTTCAAACTGATGCATTGACGGGGCTTGGGAAGCACCTTCAAAGACACTTCAGTGAGAAGCCCAAGGCATCCGAAACTACCTGCCATTAGTCTCGAGACATCGTAGCCAGCGACGTTTTTCATGACTTCGCCGCCAAAACGCAGCAGTTTTCCATGACCCGTGATCACTCGTGTTCCAAGCACATAGTCTCGGGCAGAGCCGGCCCAAGGGCGGCGGGGGCCAGAAAGGCCACTAGCGACCACGCCACCGATAGTTGCTCCTGCACCAAGATGTGGTGGTTCGAATGGCAGCATCTGTCCTTCTGACTCAAGGGCAGCCTCAATTTCGATAAGAGGTGTGCCGGCACGGGCGGTCAGAACAAGCTCTGTCGGATCGTAGCTAATGATTCCGCGGTGGCTGCGAGTGTCCAGCACCTCACCGTTCGCTCGACGGCCTAGCCTGGCCTTTGTATTGCCTCCTTGGATCCGGATGGCGACGCTTTCGTTGAGCGCATAATTCACCTGCTCCAACAGAGAAGCAGTATCGTCGTGGTCATGTCTCATCAGAAACGCTCCAGTTCAGGGAAAGGTAGTTTTCCGTGGTGAATGTGCATCGAGCCGAACTCGGCACACCGATGGAGCGTCGGGATGTTTTTGCCAGGGTTGAGCAGCCCCTGAGGATCGAATGCCTTTTTCACAGCGTGGAATAGGGTGATTTCATCGCTGCTGAATTGGGCGCACATCTGATTGATCTTTTCTCGACCTACGCCGTGCTCACCCGTGATGCTGCCGCCAACTGCCACGCACAGCTCAAGGATTCGTGCGCCAAGCGCTTCGGCTCGCTCCAGTTCGCCCGGCTGGTTTGCATCGAAAAGGATGAGTGGGTGCATATTGCCGTCCCCTGCATGGAAGACGTTCGCAACTCGCAGACCGAATTCGTTCGAAAGATCGTTGATGCCATGGAGTACACCTGGCAGCTCTCGACGTGGAATTGTTCCGTCCATGCAGTAGTAGTCGGGGGAGATCCGGCCTACCGCTGGGAAAGCATTTTTTCGGCCTGCCCAGAAACGGATACGTTCAGCCTCATCTTTTGCAAGGCGTACACTGGTTGCTCCTGCCAACTTCAGCACTTGCTCAACGCGTTCACAGTCTTCATGAACATCGGCCTCTACTCCATCGAGCTCGCATAGCAGCATCGCTGCGGCATCGACCGGATAGCCTGCGTGTATGAAGTCTTCGGTTGCTCGAATCGAGAGGTTATCCATCATTTCCAGGCCACCCGGAATGATGCCTGCTGCAATGATGTCGCCTACTGCACGGCCCGCCATTTCGACCGAGTCGAAACTCGCCAGAAGCACTCGAGCCACCTGGGGTTTAGGCAGTAGTTTGACGGTCACCTCGGTGACAACACCCAGCATGCCCTCTGAACCAGTGAACAATGCCAGCAGATCGAATCCCGGGGAGTCGAGGGCGTCGCTACCCAAGGTCATGTGTTCCCCGTCCGCAGTCAGGATGTCGACCTTGAGTAAGTTGTGTACGGTCAAACCGTACTTAAGGCAATGCACCCCGCCTGCGTTCTCAGCGACGTTACCGCCGATTGAGCAAGCGATCTGTGAGGATGGATCTGGTGCGTAGTAGAGGCCGTATGGTGAAGCTGCTTGTGAGATCGCCAGATTTCGCACGCCAGGCTGAACACGGGCAAAGCGGCCGTCCGGATTGACCTCGATCACACGATTAAACCGAGCCATTACCAGGAGCACGCCTTGCTCGAGTGGCAGAGCGCCGCCGGACAGGCCAGTGCCTGCCCCACGCGCAACGACAGGTACCTGCTCGTCGTGACAGATCTTCAAGATCTGCTGCACTTGATCAATTTCTACCGGCAAAACCACGAGCATTGGCACCACGCGATAGGCCGACAGGCCGTCGCATTCGTAGGGGCGAAGATCCTCAGCGGTGTGCAATATTTCGAGGCCGGGCATAGCCTCCTGCAACCCCCTAAGGAGTTTCCCTTTATCTGCCCTGGGCAGTGCGCCATCAACGCGCTCGTCATAGAGAATGTTCATAGAGCTCACGTGTCTGTTTTTATTTTAAGAACCCAAGACTTGAGCACTTCCCATACTGGGCAATGCGCACATGGGCTCACCAAGCCGAACGGTTCTTAGCTTGCAAGCGAGGGCATTCTGGAGTCGACGTGCCTGGAGACTGGTAGTACCAGTTTTTTAAGGAAAACCTGTATGGATGCTGGATAATCGAGGGGGCGGGACGATAGGATGAACCGAAAACGTTGAGCCAAAACCAACTGGTCGTACCAGTTCGAGGGCTATGAGATGGCCGGTTCCATCACAGAAAAACAAAGCAGAACCCAGGTGGCCGATCAGGTCGCAGAGCGCATCGAAAAATTGATCGTCGATGGCATATTAAAGGTGGGGCAAGCGCTGCCTTCCGAGCGTCGATTGGTAGAGAAATTAGGCTGTTCCAGAACTGCCCTACGTGAGGGACTAAGGGTTCTCCGGGGGCGTGGAATCGTAGAGACGGAACATGGCCGCGGCTCATACGTCGCTGATCTGAGCAGGGCTGACAGCGCCACTCCACTGATGCACCTATTCAGCTCCCAGCCGCGAACCTTGTTCGATCTACTCGAGGTGCGGGCCTTGTTAGAGGGGGAGTCAGCACGACTCGCGGCTATTCGTGCAACAGAGGTAGACCGCTTACTCATCAAGCGCCGTTTTGACGAAATGGTGGCATCTCACGAGGACACCCAAATTCGAGACCCGCGTGAGCAAGCCAAGTTGGATCATGCTTTTCATCGTGCGATCAGTGAGGCCTCGCACAACCCTGTACTGGTGCACACATTACAAACCCTCAGCGATTTGACCCTGAGCACGGTTTTCGCCTCAGTGAACAACCTTTACTGTCGCCCATCTCAAAAGCGCCAGATTGATCGTCAACACTCCAGGCTTTACCACGCCTTAATGGAGCAGCTACCTGAGCAAGCCCAACGAGCAGCGAAGGAGCACATTACGAGCATTCGAGACAACCTCCGGGAGATCGAGCAGGAGGAGCAGCGGCTCGTCCGTGCGACCATGAGATTGGAGGGCTGGAGCTAATTTTCCATAGGACAACGCCCCTGTTTCGTTGCGCTAGGCGAAACAAGGGCGCTGTTTTCAACTGCAGGGCAACTCGATTACTTGTCGCCTCGGATGGAGAAATTGGCCATATGCTCCAAGCCCTTGATCAGCGCGGAGTGATCCCAATTGCCACCACCTAAAGCAACGCAGGTGCTGAACACTTGCTGAGCGTTCGCGGTGTTCGGCAGGTTGATGCCCAGTTCCTTTGCCCCCTGTAGTGCCAAGTTCAGATCCTTCTGGTGCAAGTTAATGCGGAATCCAGGATCAAAGGTTCCTTTGATCATGCGCTCGGCATGCACCTCGAGAATCTTGGAGGATGCGAAGCCGCCCATCAGTGCCTCGCGTACCTTGGCTGGGTCGGCCCCATTTTTAGCGGCAAACAGCAGAGCCTCGCTTACAGCCTGGATGTTGAGGGCAACGATGATCTGATTGGCTACCTTGGCAGTTTGGCCGTCGCCGTTACCACCAACGCGGGTGATGTTTTTACCCATGGTTTGGAACAGGGGCAATGCACGGTCAAAGGATTCGGTGCTTCCGCCAACCATGATGCTCAGAGTGGCGGCTTTGGCACCTACCTCACCACCGGACACAGGAGCGTCTAGGTAATCGGCGCCAGTGGTTTTTATTTTTTCAGCAAAGGCCTTGGTAGCTGTCGGGGAGATCGAGCTCATGTCGATCACCACCTTGTTCGGGCCGACACCTCCTACGACGCCGATGTCACCGAACAGAACACTTTCGACATGAGGCGTGTCTGGAACCATGACAATGATGAACTCAGCCTCTTGCGCCACTTCTTTGGGGCTGCTCAGGGCGATGGCTCCGCCGTCAATGAGCTCCGAAGGAGCAGGGTCGAAGTGCGTGGATAGGAACAGTTCATGACCTGCTTTTTGCAGGTTAAGCGCCATAGGTTTGCCCATGATGCCAGTGCCGATGAAACCGATTTTAGCCATGAGATTTTTCCTTTCTAATGCCGGGTTTTGTTCGCTGATTCGATTAGCCGTAAGGGCTCGAATCAAACTACGTTGTAGGTTTTAAGCCAGCCGAGGCCGGCCTCAGTCGAGGTCAAAGGTTTGTACTCGGCGCCGACCCAGCCTTGGTAACCAATTCGATCCAGATGCTCAAAGAGGAAGTGGTAGTTGATCTCGCCGGTACCAGGCTCGTTGCGACCGGGATTGTCGGCCAGCTGTACGTGGTTGATCGATTTCAGGTTGGCTTCCAGGGTGCGAGCCAGGTCTCCTTCCATGATCTGCATGTGGTAGATGTCGTACTGCAGGAACAGGTTGTCGCTGCCGACTTCGGCCTGGATTTCCAGGGCCTGTTTCGTGGTGTTCAGGTAGAAGCCCGGGATGTCGCGGGTGTTGATCATTTCCATGACCAAGCGAATACCGGCAGCCTTGAGCTTGTCGGCGGCATAGCGCAGGTTTTCCACGAAAGTCTTTCGCACGTCGGCGCACTGCAGGCCTTGCGGGCGGATGCCGGCCAGGGCGTTGACCTGGGTGTTGCCCAGCACCTTGGCGTACTCGATGGCTTTATCGACACCTGCGCGGAACTCATCCACGCGGTCGGGGTGGCAGGTGATGCCGCGCTCACCTTTGGCCCAATCGCCTGCGGGCAGGTTGAACAGCACTTGGGTCAGGCCGTTGGCGTCCAACTGCTGCTTGATTTCAGTAGCGCTGAAATCGTAGGGGAACAGATATTCGACGCCGGTGAAGCCGGCATCTGCGGCAGCCTTGAAGCGGGCGAGGAAGTCCTGTTCGATGAACAGCATGGACAGGTTAGCTGCTAGGCGTGGCATGGCTTTCTCCTTTTCAGAGGCATTCGATTCAGCGCAGAGGCAGGATTGATGTAGGGGCGTCAGCCAGTGAAGTTGCCAGTTCCTCAAACTCATTCACGGCGTTGATCTCTGTTCCCATGGAGATGTTCGTGACTCGCTCCAGGATGACTTCCACAACGACTGGAACTCGGAGCGATTGAGCCATCTTCTGGGCTTCGCGCAGTGCCGGCGCAATCTCATAGGGTTCGAATACCCGGATTGCTTTACAGCCCAGGCCTTCGACTACTGCGATGTGATCCACGCCGTAACCATTGATCTCTGGTGCGTTGATGTTTTCGAAAGCCAACTGCACGCAGTAGTCCATTTCAAAGCCGCGTTGTGCTTGACGAATCAGGCCCAGGTAAGAGTTGTTCACCAGCACATGGACATAGGGCAGGTTAAATTGCGCACCCACAGCCAGCTCTTCGATCATGAACTGGAAGTCGTAGTCGCCCGAGAGTGCAACGACCTGACGATTTGGATCTGCTTTAACGACGCCCAGAGCGGCAGGGATAGTCCAGCCCAGTGGGCCGGCCTGACCGCAGTTGATCCAGTGGCGTGGCTTGTACACGTGCAGGAACTGCGCGCCGGCGATCTGTGACAGGCCGATGGTGCTGACGTAGGTGGTATCCTTGCCGAACACCTCGTTCATTTCCTGGTACACGCGCTGCGGCTTGACCGGCACGTTGTCGAAGTTGGTCTTGCGCTGCATGGTCGCTTTGCGTTGCTGGCAGTCTTCCAGCCACGTTCTGCGGCACTTCAGCTTGCCAGCAGCTTTCCATTCGCGGGCCACTTCGAGGAAAGCGTCCAGCGCCTTGCCGGCATCGGACACGATACCCAGGTCAGGCGTAAACACACGGCCAATCTGGGTGGGTTCGATATCCACATGCACGAACTTGCGGCCCTTGGTGTAGACGTCGACGGAGCCGGTGTGGCGGTTGGCCCAGCGGTTTCCGATGCCAAATACCAGGTCTGATTCCAGCAAGGTGGCATTGCCATAGCGATGTGAGGTCTGCAGGCCGACCATACCGACCATTTGCGCGTGGTCGTCAGGAATAATGCCCCAGCCCATCAGGGTGGGGATCACCGGTACACCGGTCAGTTCGGCGAATTCGACCAGCTTGTCGCTAGCGTCGGCGTTGATGATGCCGCCACCGGCGACCAGCAGTGGGCGCTCGGCGTCATTGAGCAGGGCCAAAGCTTTTTCGGCCTGTACGCGGGTAGCTGACGGCTTGTGGACGGGCAGAGGTTCGTAAGCATCGATGTCGAATTCGATTTCGGCCATTTGGACGTCAAACGGCAGGTCGATCAGTACAGGGCCAGGGCGGCCGCTTCGCATTTCGTAGAAGGCTTTTTGGAACGCGTAAGGCACTTGGCCTGGCTCCAGAACCGTAGTTGCCCACTTGGTTACCGGCTTGACGATGCTGGTGATGTCTACCGCTTGGAAATCCTCTTTGTGCATGCGGGCCCGTGGCGCCTGTCCGGTGATGCACAGGATCGGGATGGAGTCGGCCGAAGCGCTGTACAGGCCGGTTACCATGTCGGTACCGGCAGGGCCTGAGGTGCCGATGCACACGCCGATGTTGCCTGGGTTGGCACGGGTGTAACCCTCGGCCATGTGGGAAGCGCCTTCAACGTGACGAGCGAGGATGTGCTCAATCCCTCCAACCTTCTTCAAGGCTGAGTAAAGCGGGTTAATAGCGGCCCCTGGGATGCCGAACGCGGTATCTACGCCTTCACGGCGCATAACCTGAACTGCAGCGTCTATTGCTCTCATCTTGGACATACTGACTCCCTCGACGTGGTCGATAGTTTTTGTCGTTGTAGGGAGTCTCCATCACTGAAGCGTGGTATAGAATGGTCAGAAAATAGTTTCTGTCGATATAAAAGGTATCGAATGGGTAGGTATACCGAACTGCATAGCTTTGTGATGGTTGCCCAGAAAGGTAGCTTTGCCGCCGCCGCCTTGAGCGAAAGGGTTACCCCTGCCATGTTGGGAAGGCGTCTGGACGCACTAGAAAAGCGTTTAGGGGTGAAGCTCATGCATCGCTCAACCCGAGGACTCCATCTAACTGAGCTTGGTGAGCAGCTTCTTGAGCGAGCGAAGGGATTGCTTAAGGAGTTCGATGAGCTTGAGGCTGACATCAGTGCTAGCGGAGCAATGGTCAAAGGGAGCCTTCAAGTTTCAGCGCCCGCCTCATTTGGGCGACTGCATGTTGCGCCTCATGCTCTAGATTTCCATAAAAAATTCCCCCATCTTAAGTTGGCATTCAATCTGACGGATAGTGTCGTAGACCTAGTGAGCGAGGGTTACGATATGAGTATTCGAATTGGTGGTATTACCGATCCAAACTATGTTGCGGTTAAGCTTTTCTCCAATCGGCGAGTAGTGTGTGGAACTCCTGAATACTTTGAGCGATATGGTGTTCCGAAAACGCTAGAAGATTTATCGAGTCATAATTGCTTGGCTTTTACTCTTCAAGGTGGCCAGCAAAGAGGATGGACTTTTCAAAGGGACGGGAAGGCGGTTGCACTAAAGGTCAACGGTACGATGGCGTGTAATGATGGGGAACTGCTTTTTTCATGGATGAGGCAGGGTTTAGGGCTTGGATGGCGTTCGATATGGGAAATTCGAAAGGAGTTGAGCAGCGGTGAATTGGTTACGGTGTTAGACGAATATGCGACTGCTGACTATGATATTATGGCCGTCTATCCGCAGCAACGTTTCTTGCCGGCTAAAGTAAGGTATTTTATAGATTACCTTAAAACCATCTATCAAGCGCCAGGATATTGGGATGCAGATAACAAGTAGGGTAAATAAATTCGAGGTGAGTTGTGAGTAGCTCAATGGAGTGCTTGGTGAAGTTGCTGAAGCGCGATGTCGTGCTAGAGGATGAGGCTTCCATTGGTTTGGGTTTTGCTACTATACATACCGCTAAAGCTGAGCGAACGCTAGAAAACCTCAATCTAAAGAATTTTTTGTATTTAGTTGTTCAGGGTGAAGTAACTGTAGTTAGTAGGGCTGGGGCGAAAAAAATCATTCCTGGGGAATACTTTCTTTCATCATCTGTAATCAGTCTCGCAGAGCATGCTACGGTAATGGCACAGGAGGTTGAACATATTGGGATACGTTTTGATCTCCCTTTGGAAGTTATCTCCGGTGTATTGAGTGAGCTTGATGCTAATGTCACGGCGGTAAGCGAGGGGGGAACTCGTGCGGAGAATGTATTTGTATGCATGAGTTTGTTCTAAGAAACTTGAAGTTATGATGCGGTCTCAGCATCAACTATTCTTGCGTGATCAGTTTAGGAGGGAGTTGATTTATCACATCGCCTGATTAAAAGACGGTCGAGATTTTTTTGAGAGTATTACTAGAGTTGGAGGGTGGGGGAGGTCTATCAGATAAATGATTGGGTCAAACTAAACTATAAGTCCTCATTTGCTGTTGAAGATCTTGCAGTTCAGGCAAATATGAGCAGTTCAAGCCTGCACAGGAAATTCAAAGCAGCTATCGGGATGGGGCCTGTTCAGTGTCAAAAGCAATTGAGGTTGGTAGAGGCTAGGCGGCAGATGCTCAGTCTTGGAGCTACAGTAATCCAAGCGGCTATTGAAGTTGGCTACGAAAGTGTCTCTCAGTTTAGTAGGGGATATAAGTCTATGTTTGGAGTTTCGCCTAGCCAAGATGTGAAGTCGCATAAGGGTTCTGAGTAATCCTGGGCGTTGAATAATAGGATTGTGCAAGTAATTGAGCGGATAAGGTAGGCATCCTCAAGCCTCTCAGGGCATGGTTACTGCCGAACACTCACGACCTGGCGCGACGTTCATCTGCCAAGGGGATCGCGATGGAAGAGCTGGCCGAGCGCTCATTTGTGCTGGCAACGGGCGGATGCACCGTTAATGGGAGAAGCCTGGCGCAGCAGGTAGGAGTCGAGCTGGTCGATGTGACCATGACCGTGCGGGATTGGGCGAGTGCACTGGGGCTGGTGCGTGAAGGATTAGGGGTAACAGTGGTGCCACAGTCTTCCCTACCGCAAGATTTGAAGGGATTGCGTGCTATGCCCCTTAACCCCCCGATGTATAGGGAGTTTGGGTTGGTGGGTAGCTCGATATCGAAGGGCTCCCCGCTCGTCAGCGCGCTTTGGGCTTACTTTCAAGGAGAGACTGTTAAGTGACCTCCTGGCCGAAGTCAGAAGGCGAGACAATGTCTCGCCTTCTCGTCCTTGACTGATCTTAGCTTGCTTCCATTTGAGCGTTACTTGGCACCGGTTCGCTGTAGGTGTCTTCCTCAGGATCTACGTGACGTGCGGCAAAGATGAGTGCGCCAGAGATGAAGCATGGAAGGGCGCCGAACAACAGTGCTGCGCTTTTCCAGTCACCACCGTCGCTGAGTACGGCAGTCAGTCCGAGGCCTGCGATAATGGCACCAATTGGGCCCATTGCGTGGACGATGGCACTGCCAGTGCCTCGGATAGCCGTAGGGTAGCTTTCACCAATGAAGAAGAGTGCTGCTGCATATGGGCCGTTGAGGAAGAAGAGACCCAGGCTATACAAGCCGATCACTGTGTAAAGATCGCTTGGGCCATACAGCATTGCTGCAAAGGATACGCCGCCAAGCATCCAGCCCAGAGCCAGGGTGTTCCTACGACCCAGCTTGTCACCAATAAAGCCATGGGTCAGATAACCGATGTAGCCAACCACGTTGGACAGAACGAGAATAATGAGGGAGTTCTGGAACGAGATGTGGTGTACCTCGGTGAGAACAGTCGTACCAAGAACCCCGAATACTTGAATCGCCGCCCAGTTCAGCAGGAAGCCGCCACCTAGAACCAGAGTGGGGCGCAGCGAGGCCCCGCGGAAGGCTTCGCGAACACCGGCCCGAGCGTGCTGCTCGTAATCCAGGCCATGTTGCTTGGCTACTTTCCGGGCCTCGTTTTCATTGCCCGACTCTCGTAGGTTCTTGACATGCTTGTGGAGCAAGAACTGCGGGCTCTCTTTGAGCCTGCGAGTCATGAAGTAAATCAAGATGGCCGGGAAAGCTGCAAATATGAAGCACCCTTGCCAGCCAATCAGAGGGAGCAGTACCGCCGTAAGGCCTGCAGCTAGGAGTGCACCAATCGGCCAGCCGCCCTGTACGAGACTGTAAATGAATCCTTTGCGCTTGTTCAGCTTGGGGTCGTTCGCGGCTGAGTACAATTCATTCAAGTAGGTTGCATTCACGGTTTCCTCGGCATAGCCAAGACCGGAAAGCGACCGGATGATGACTAGAGGCCATTTGCCCATAGCACCGCCGAACGCAGTTAGAGCTGAGCAAATGGCAGCTCCCGCTACTGTGAACAACAACCCGCTCTTGCGGCCACCTCTGTCCAGAATCGGGCCAATCGCGAAGGCGATGAGCGCTGTGCCAGCAGCTGTAAGCGTCGCAATTTCTGCTTGCTCGGTCAGATCCCAGCCGTAGTGCGCTCCAATCTCAGGCATCAACGTACCGAAGAGAATGAAGTCGTATACCGCGAAGACCCAGGCAAAAAATGCAACGGTTGTCGCACGCTTGACGTCACTGGGAAGAATGGGTTCAAGCTTGAACTCGCTCGATCCCGTTGGTTTGTTTTGAGTAGCCATATTATTGAACCTCTGCACTGATTGTTTTTGTGGCAGAAATAAATAGTCGTCAAGCAAGTTCGTAAACGAAAACTTACTTGGACGACTATGTTTTTTATTGTTTAGGCTTATTAGTATTCAGTAGAGCCAGCTTCGGTTAAATCATATAATCCCCGCCGTTGGGATTTATAGACGCTCCTAGAAAGTAGGAGCCCTCGTCGGACGCCAACAAAACCGCGCAGGGGGCAATCTCGCCTACTTCAGCAATGCGCCCGATGGGAAGCTCAGCAATCTTCGCTTCTCTGAAGCTCGCTGGCAGGCTTCGGAAAAGCTCCGTATTGGTGGGGCCAGGGCAAATGGCGTTGACTGTGATTCCTTTGTCGCCTACTTCATAGGCTAGAGATCGAGTGAAACCGATCACGCCAGCCTTAGCTGCGACATAATGGGAAAGCTCCTTCGCGCCTTTGTGCGCAAGCTGCGAGGCGATGTTGATGATACGACCGCTTTTTCGCTCCAGCATGGCCGGCAAAACGGCACGTGAGCATAAGAAGACGCTTCGCAGGTTGATGAGCATCATCTTGTCCCACATGGCCGTAGGCATGTCGACGGTCAAGGACGCGGATTCGATACCTGCGTTGTTGACCAGGATGTCGATCTGGCCAAATTCGCTGATCACGTTTTCAACTGCCTCTTGTACTTGGTGTTCCTCACCCACGTCAGCAGATATCACAAAGCTTTTCACACCCAAGGCTGCTATCTGATCTGCAGTTGCCTGGGCATCAGCTGCCCGCAGGTCGAGAATGGCAACATCTGCACCGGCTTTTGCAAATTCAATTGCGATGGCTTGGCCGATCCCTCGTGCTCCACCCGTCACCAGCGCTTTTTTGCCGCTTAGTTTTCCCATGATCGCTACTCCACTTTCTGCAACCAGTTGACTTAATGGCTTTGGATGACCAAGCCGCCGTCGACAGTGATGGTTTGCCCGGTGAGATACCGTGCGTCGTGCGATGCCATGAAGGTGATAACGTCTGCCATTTCCTCCGGCTCGCCAACTCGTCCCAGAGGGATTGAGCTCGCTACCTTGTCGAGGCCGGCAGCTCCGAGAGAGTGAACTTCTGAGAGGGCCTGGGCGGTACGGATGAAGCCTGGCGCAATACCGTTCACTCGGATGTTGTAACGTCCCAGTTCCACAGCAAGGCCTCGCACCAAGCCCACTACGCCTGATTTGGCCGCTGAGTAGTGAACATGCTCGTCCCATCCGTATGCGACACCCATGATGGACGAGACTGCAACAACATTGCCTCCACCATTCTTCTTCATACCAGGGATGGCAGCTCTAACGATTCTGAAGACGCCCTTGAGGTCGATGTCGAATGTCAGATCCCATTTTTCATCGGTGAGGTCGTCCAGTGGCACCTTGTGGGCAATGCCTGCGTTGGCGACGATGGTGTCAATGCCGCCGTACTTTCGTTCGATTTCCGATACCAGTTGATCACATGCCCCAGTGTCGCGAACGTTAAGAGGGTGGTATTCAGCGGTACCCCCGCTTTCGCGGATCTGCGAAACTACTTCGCATCCCTGCGTTTCAAGAATGTCGGTAACGATTACGCGATAGCCTTTGGCTCCAAACGCTACTGCGGTGGCTCGTCCGATGCCAATGCCTGCTCCGGTAATGAGTACAACTTTAGGTGAGTTGGTATTGTTGTTCATTATGGGTTCCATGCAATCTAGGTTCTTCTTTTTTATCCTCAAACACCTAAGGTGGTGTCTTCGGCTGCACCGTTTTTCATGAGGCGGTCTCAAGCTTTAACGAAGGAGAAAAGCAATGCAATAGCTCAAAAAACAAACGATTCCACATCATGGACGCTTGGCTTGTGAGACCTGTAACGCTAAACGAGATGGCTATATGAGGTGGTTTTCTTACTTCTGATGTTAGTAATGGCTTGAAGCAGAGTGAGTATTTTTCTATGTAAATCATTCGGTTAGGGCGGAATGGGCTGCGACGCAGATCAACGGGAAGGGTGATCTTCATTGCGTTCCACAATGTGGACTCATTTGTGGGTGGCGGCTGTTGTCGGTATTCGATACGAGGGTTAAGGTTTTCTCACTGGAAAGCTCTAGCCGAACACGTTGCCTAAACTGGCAATTTCACCCCATAAAACGGTTCAAATCGTTTGGACGGGCTAGGGTTCGAATCTCCAGGAAGAGAAATCCCATTTGAGCTGCCGAATCTATCAACTCCAATAAAAAAGTAGGCCTTATGACTCAGCGAATTGTCGATCTCACCTTGACGCTCTCTGACAACATGCCAGCGCATAAGCTATTCCAGCGCCCAATTGTTGCTCCCCACCTTACGCATGAAAAATCGTTGGAGCTGGGCCTGGGTGTGCCTGAAGATCCAATGACGTTTGCGACGACTTTCATCAGCACCCTCGACCACATTGCAACTCACGTTGACGCTTTTTATCACACCAGTCCCAATGGGGCTCCGGTAGATGAAATGCCGTTGTCCATGTTCATGGGTAAAGCTGTGTGTTTCGATATGACCCATATCCCAGATCTGGGCGATATCGATGTTGCCGACCTTGAAGCGGCAGAAGATAAAGCGGGTGTGCGTGTGGATGGGCATATCGTTTTGCTCAATACAGGTCTTCACAAGCGGCATTATCCAGATATTAAGGTTGTTTGGACTAACCCTGGCCTCACTGCTGAGGCAACTCACTGGCTAGCCGATCGTGGCTCCAAGCTTCATGGGGTTGAAGGGCCGTCTACTGATAAGCCATCCCATAACCTGTTCCCAAGTCATCGCGTGTGCCGCGACCGTGGGATCACTCACTACGAGTGGCTGGTCAACCTTGAAGAACTCGTTGGTAAGGGTGAGTTCATGTTCTACGGGCCGCCCTTGAAGATTCAGAACGGTAGCGGCTCCCCAGTTCGAGCATGGGCTGTACTCGAGGAATAGACAGATTTACCGGTGCTAGGCGATGAGGTTTCATCGCCTTTTGTCAGACTAGGTGATGGTATGAACGATAAGGATCAGCGCATTCCGATTACCCTATTAACAGGGTTTCTGGGTGCAGGTAAAACCACGCTGGTTAACCGTATTCTCTCAAACTCCAACCAAGAGCGTGTGGCGGTAATCGTTAATGAGTTTGGCGAAATCGGAATTGACGGCGACCTTATAAGTCGCGCCTCTGAAGATATGCTAGAGCTTAGTAATGGCTGCATCTGCTGCTCCAGTAAAGATGATCTTATTGAGTCGCTGTACAAGCTTTACATGCGAAAGTCAGGGTTGATTGAGCCTAAAATTGACTTCGATAGGATTGTTATTGAAACGACCGGTTTGGCAAATCCGGCCCCGTTAGCACAGGCTTTCTACACCGATATGTCTCTCAGCTTGACCTACAGACTTGATGCTATCGTCACGCTTGTGGATGCCAAGCATGTTGGTCTACAGCTTAAAGACTGCTCAGAAGCGGAGCGTCAGATCGCGCTTGCCGACAAGGTGGTGCTCAACAAACGCGACTTGGTCACTGAAGTGGAATTCGACCAGGCGCTTGCCGCTGTCTCTCGCTTAAACCCCTTCGCTCCGAAGGAGTTCACATCTTTCAGTGAGATTGATGTAGACGCGCTACTGCGAAGCTCGTTCTTCGATCCAGCAGCCCAAAATGCTGATCTGAGTGAATGGCTCGGTGAGGTAAAGCAGGCCCCCCACGAGCATGACGGGCCATGCGGGGCCGATTGCCATGCCCGTCATTCCCATCACCACACAGACGTTTCCGCAATCAGCCTCCGTGACTCCAGGGAGGTCGACTACCAAGAGTTGATGAATTGCCTGTTGAGTTTGACCACTGATTATGGCGCAAACCTCTATCGCATCAAAGGCTTGGTCAGCTTCAGTGGCGTAGGGCGTCCTGTCGTTCTGCAGGGAGTTCAGAACGTGTTCAGTCCGCTTAGCTATGCGGACTCGTGGCCAGGAGGTATTGCGGAGACGCGCTTGGTGATTATTGGCAAGCACCTTGATCATCAGAAAATCAGACAGAGCTTCGAGGCTTGCATCGCTAAAGCGAAGCCAGTGCTGGATCGCGCTCTGGGAATGATCTGAATTGAATAGGCTTATTTAAGTATGTCATACCCATTTAAGTCGGCGCTGGAGCTCCGGGATGCCATCGTCAGCAAAGAGGTCTCGCCCGTCGAAGTGGTGACGGCCTCTATTGATCGTATGCAATCTCTGGAGCCGCTCCTCAACGCTTTTGTCACCCAGACACCAGAGCTTGCATTGAGTGCTGCTCGTGCTGCTGAGAAGGCTGTAATGCGTGGAGAAAGGTTTGGGGCTCTTCATGGCCTGCCTATCTCTGTGAAGGACTTGATCTCGGTCAGCGGTGTGAGGCAGACCTTTGGCTCAAGAGTAATGTCTGAAAATGTCGCGACGTCTGACGCACCTTCAGTGGAGCGAATCAAAGCTGCAGGTGCTTGCATCATTGGCATTACCACGACTAGCGAATTTGGATGCAAGGCGGTGGGGGACTCGCCTATGACCGGGATCACGCGGAACCCTTGGAACTTGGAAAAAACGCCAGGTGGTTCAAGCTGTGGAGCCGCGGCCAGCGTTGCAGCCGGCGTTACTCCGTTCGCGCTCGGTACCGATGGTGGTGGGTCGATTCGCACTCCTGCGTCGTTCACCGGCCTCGTTGGGGTAAAAGCTCAATTCGCGCGAGTGCCTGTATTCCCAACCTCCGCCACGCCAACCCTTGCCCACGTCGGCCCTCTGGCAAGAACCGTTCGTGACAGCGCTTTGCTCCTGGGCGTCTTATCAGGGTTCGATAGGCGCGATCCATACTCTCTGGCTGGTAATATCCCTGATTATCTCGCGGCTTGCGATGTGCCTGTGAAGGGGATGAAGGTCGCGTGGAGCCCCACGTTGGGAATAGCACAGCCGGATTCCGAAGTGTTGGCCGTGACAGAGCGTGCAGTAAGAATTCTGGAACGTTTAGGTTGCGAGGTGATTGAGCTGGAGGAGGGGATTGGATCTGACCCTGCCGAAATTTGGCTTTCTGAGTTTTACGCTGGTATCAGCACGCGATTGGCTGGAGCTATGAGGGATTCGCGAGATCTGCTAGATCCAGCCCTTGCTAAAGTCCTTGAGAAAGCCATGGCTCAGTCACTTCCCTCGTACTACGAGAAAGTATTTGCTCGCTACGCATTTAGGGAAAAAGTGAGCAAGACATTTGAGTCATTTGATTTACTGCTTTCCCCAGTGGTGCCAATCGCAGCTTGTGATGTCGGTGTCAATGTGCCAGCCCAGTTCGGTGATCGAAGCATCTGCACCTGGCAATATTACACCTATCCCTTTAACGTCACCGGGCAACCTGCGGCTTCTGTTCCAGCCGGGTTTACCAAGAGCGGACTGCCAATAGGTCTGCAGATGGTCGCTAAAGTGAACAGAGAGGTTGATATATTCCGAGCGGCAGCGGCGCTTGAGAACGACCAGAAGCTGTGGGAAATAGTGCCAAGTCAGTTTTCAAAGTAGTAATTAAAGGCCAGCCTATCCGTCGCTGACCTTTTTGTTGGTCGTCCTGGCTAGTGAGCTAGTCCGCCGGATTCATAGATCAGGTTCTGAATTATTCGAGATTCATGCTTCAGTAGTGCAAATATTTCTTGATGCTTTTCGGTCGATATGCTTTCACTGACTAGGGTCACACTGAGAGCGCAGAGTGGGGCGCCCTTGTGATCGTTCACGACTGTACCCACACCACAGAAATTTGGAATCAAGCTACTATCGTGTACTGCATAGCCAATATCTTGGGAATGGCGAATAATTTTCATAAGTTTGGGTGTTGATAACCCGCCATAGCGAAGGAGGCGCTTCGCATTCAGATCGCAGAGGCGGGAAATCTCTACATCAGGAAGGAGCATCATCAAGGCCAGGCTACCTGCACCGACGCCCAGGGGGCGGTGAACTCCGATTTCTATCACAGGGGCATCGATAGGCCTGAGGCCTTCGATCCGCTCTATGGAGATAGCATCACGGCCGCTTCTTATAGTAAGAAAAGCCATTTCACCGGTTGCATGAGCAATGCGGGCCATTGATGGGCGGCACAGCGTTTTTAGCTTGAACTGTGTAGCTGCTGTTAGACCTAGCTCAAATAATCCATGTCCAAGCAAATAATGGCGGCTTACCGGGTCTTGCATTACTAATCCCTCACGCACAAGGCAAGAGAGTATTCTATGAATAGTCGGTCGCTCTAGCTTTAGGAGCAATGAAAGATCTGAAAGCCTCAAACCCTGATCATTGTAAGAGGCAATTTCTCTAAGAATGCTAGCTGCTCGCTCAATGCTCTGAGTACCTGAGGGTTTTCCGCATGCTGGCTCAGCTGGCGGGAGTGAACTATTGACGATTTCGACCATAAAAGTACCCATTCAGTAGAGGGTAGTCTGAAAGCGGAAACCAGCGGCTACCTTCCTGGTACTTTGCCTTGTTTCCTGCTACACGCCGTTGGGGCGTGAAGCATCCAATAAGCAGTAAAAAGCAACTCCAGTTGCTTGAATAAGCTTGATTGGCAAGCTTTTTGTTGTTTTTAATGGCCGGCTCGGGTTTGTGAAAACACGATTCCACCATCAACATCCTTTCTACCAGTTGAAGCTGTTGAGGGCAAATGCTCGCGCCGTTCGGAAGCACGTTTTGTCGTTGTCAGGTAATCGCATGTAAAGCGATGAGAGAAAGTAGAGATCAGGTCTATCCATTGAGGAATCAAAGTAAACGATGGTGATCTCGTAGGTAGAGATTTCCGATACCTATTATAGAGTTCAGAGAGGTTTGTTGGGGGTGCCCATTCGGGTAAGATTGGCAAGTGGTATTCTGCCATTGGCATCCGAATCAAGTTTTCCGAAGCATTACAGGATCTTCTCCTGCTCAAGTCGCCTTAATTGAGCAGGCTCTTATAATTACAATATATGAGGTGCTTTGATGTGTGTTCCTGCGGGGCGACCTTCATTGGTTGTGACTTTTGACGAATTTAAGTCTCTCCACGTTCGGAGGGAATGCCAATGTTTCTTGGTTTGAATAGGATAATTAATCGTTTTGTTGTGGATAAAACGATGGCTCGCTTTAGAGAGCGAAATGTTCTATTGCAGAAGAAACTGTCTGAGTATGATGCTGAAATGGAGCGCCTAGCCAGGCTCATTGCTGCAGAGGCATCTATTTCTCAGCAATTAGAGTCTGAGTTACGGGTAGTCAGTAGAAAGATTTTGACAATTCATGGTTTCGCTACTCCATACTGCCAGTCGCCTCTGCGTAGAGGTGAGCTAAATGGCGTGTCACAGTCAAATATCAAGAATGTAAACCATCGGCCATTAATTCATGAGTGACTTTTCGCATGCTTGATAGTAATGCTCTGTTCTCAGAGCGCTTTCTCTTTAAAAAGTATGATGAGTGAGTCAATGAAATGTCGGATCTTTGGTCGAAGATGATTGGTTTTCGACCAGAGAGCATTGACTTCAATCGGAGAGGGTTCAAACTCTTGGAGAACAGTGACTAACTCCCCAGAATTGATAGCCAATTGAAATAGGCATTTAGGCATTTGGCAAAGGCCTAGGCCTTGCTTGGTAGCCGAGATCATGGCATCCGCGTCATCGAACTGAAAGGTAGGTGGTGGTGCATATTTGACTGCGCTTCCATCTACACTAAACTTCCAGGCAAGTGTGCTTCCACCTCGGTATCCAACTATTGCACGATGATCTTTGAGATCTTCGATCACTTCTGGAGCACCATGCCGCGCTATATAGTCCGGTGTGGCGCAGATCACCCAGCGCTGTGTTGCAAGCGTCCTTGCTACAAGGCCAGGAACGTCATCAACACTCCCTAAACGGATGGCGACATCAATTCCTTCTTCCGTGATGTCGTTGATTCGATCTGAAAAGGATAAGGTAAGCTGCAGCGCTGAATATTTACTCGCCATTTCAAGCAAAACCGGCAAGATCATCTGCTTTCCGAACGCTACGGGCATGTCCACGCGAAGGCGTCCAGCAGGCTCTCCAAATCGATTGCCGAATCCAGTCTCTGTCGCCTTTATCTCCTCAAGCGCGGATGACCAGACCGCCAAATAGGCCTCCCCATCGGCAGAAAGGGACAAGCGCCTAGTGGAGCGATAGAACAGGCTAGTACCCAATCTACCCTCAAGCCTTGCTATGGCCTTCCCTACAGCAGACTTGGTAATTCCCAACCTCTCCGCGGCCTCGGTAAACGTTGCCGAACGGGCCGTTACTAGAAAAATGCCTATCCCGCTGAAGGAGTCTTCGGAGGTCATAATCTCATCCGTTGTAGAATTTATGGATATCTAGCGACAAAATTTAGAAGGTTTATCGATCATGAATGCTACCTTAGCATAGGGAGCTGATGACAGGGTGAATAGGCTGATCGGTAGAGAAAGCTTCCGCAGCTACCTTTTGCCCAACTGATTTCGAGTGGTGAGAATATGAGTCAAAAGAAGCAGCTGCACCTTGCGGCCTTCATGCGTCCCGTGGCCATACACACAGGATCATGGCGTTACCCTGATGCTGCGGCTGATGCGAATTTCAACTTCCCATTGCTTCGTTCCCTGGCTCAGGCACTCGGAGCGGACGGATTGGTGCAAGTCGATGAGAAATTACGGGCAAAAGAAAGCCCGCTGCTAGGGATTCTCCGATCAAGTCAGCACAGGCCATCTGACCTGTGCTGAAATAGCCCTCCGTCCAACTGCCTTCTACAAGTCCGCCATCCCATGAGTCAGATGAGCTTTTCCGATTTCGAGTACGCCGGCAAGCGCAAGCAAACCCGTCGCGAGCGTTTCCTGGCCGAGATGGAACAGGTGGTTCCGTGGAGTGGACTGGTGGCGTTGATCGAGCCTCACTACCCAAAGGCTGGCGGTGGCCGCAAGCCTTATCCTCTGGAAACCATGCTGCGCATTCACCTGCTGCAGAATTGGTTCTCTTTGAGCGATCCCGCCATGGAAGAGGCGCTGTACGAGATCACTTCGATGCGCCAGTTCGCTCGTCTGACGCTCAGCGCTCCGATCCCCGAAGACACGACGATCATGAACTTCCGGCACCTGCTGGAGAAGCATCAGTTGGCAGCCGGCATTCTGGAAACCATCAACAATTACCTGCAAGACAAGGGCCTGTCGTTGCGCCAGGGCACCATTGTCGACGCTACCATCATCCACGCGCCCAGTTCGACCAAGAACAAGGAAGGCAAGCGCGATCCTGAAATGCATCAAACGAAGAAGGGCAACCAGTACTGTGTGTCACGAACACAGGTCGTATGACCTGTGATGCTGTACCGAAGATGGAAGTAGGCCTTCCGAAGTCGGCTTGCAGGAGCAGGCTTCAAACCACCCGGTGCTGCTGCATCCAAAAGGTGCGGTGGTGAGCGACCGAGGAAAAGTCATCCCATGATGATGGCAGGTGAGTATGGAGAAGATGAGCGAGAGCAAACCGTCCGATGACGCATCGTTATTCCCTAAAGTGCTGTCGAAACTGAGGTTGAGTATTGGCTTCAGGACGAGTTGGGGCGTTACCTGCTTACGGCCCCAGTGGCAGCCGGTGTAAAGGCGGCATGATCTTCATACAGGCTTGGGTACGGAACGTGAGAACCTTGTTCCAGATGCAAAGGAAAATGACAAATGGCTAAAACCATGAGGAAGAATACCAATGCTGGAATAAGGGGCGGAGCCTCCTGTAGTAGTGATGAAGGCTTTGTAATGAAGCTGGAGCGAAGGGGAGGCGTTATCCTGTCAACGAACGCCGCCAACCTCAGGGGATGAGCGGTGTGAGTTCGAACAAACCTTACAACATAGCGAAGCGCGTGATATGGGAGGCCTATCAGCAGGTCAGAACCAACCGGGGAGCTGCTGGAATCGACGATGAGACCATTGCCGATTTTGAGCGGAACCTGCCGAAGAATCTTTACAAGCTATGGAATCGAATGTCGTCGGGGTCTTATTTCCCGCCGCCGGTCAAGGCTGTTGAGATACCGAAGGCATCGGGGGGTATACGCAGGTTGGGAGTGCCGACGGTCAGCGACCGTATCGCACAAACTGTAGTCAAACTCCTCATCGAGCCAAAGCTGGATGCGCTTTTCCATCCGGACTCATATGGATACCGACCAGGACGTTCAGCCAAACAGGCCATAGCGATCACACGCGAACGCTGCTGGCGATACGACTGGGTGGTGGAGTTTGATATCAAGGCGGCTTTCGATCACATTGATCATGAACTGCTGATGAAAGCGGTGCGAACCCATATCAAAGAGGATTGGATACTGCTGTACATCGAACGATGGCTGGTTGCTCCATTCGAGGCAGCAGATGGCGTTCGCATTCAACGCGAACGTGGCACCCCGCAAGGCGGCGTGATCAGTCCCATGTTGATGAATCTGTTCATGCATTACGCCTTTGACGCATGGATGCAACGAAATAGCCCAAACTGTCCTTTTGCCCGGTATGCCGATGATGCGGTAGTGCATTGTCGTAGCCAGAGGCAAGCAGAACACGTGATGCGTTCAATCGCTTCACGTCTAGCGGTTTGTGGCCTCACGATGCATCCCGAGAAATCGAAAATCGTGTACTGCAAGGACAGCAATCGACGCGCAGGGTATCCGCATGTGAGCTTTACCTTCCTTGGTTTCACTTTTAGACCTAGGAAGGCAATCGGCCAGCAGAACAAGCTTTTCACCAGCTTCCTTCCGGGAGTCAGTGCGCAAGCGTTGAAGCGGATGCGGCGAGCAGTGCGCGAGTGGCGGGTCAGCCGCCAAACTCATGTGACGCTGGCTGCTGTGGCTCGGCTTTACAACCCAGTGATACAAGGTTGGTGGCAGTACTATGGCGCGTTCTATCGGACGGCCATGCTTGGTATCTTTCGACATATCGATAGCGCGCTCAAGCGTTGGGCCGGTCGTAAGTACAAAATACTTCACGGGCGCAAGCGGCGTATATCTAAATGGTTGGACACGGTGCATAAGGCTGCCCCTCGACTGTTTTATCACTGGCAAGTAACCGAGCAACAGGTTGGATAACGGGAGCCGTATGACGCGAGAGTGTCACGTACGGTTCTGCGAGCGGCTACGGGGGCAGTTCCTGTGGCCGACTCACCATTTCGGCATGAAGGCCCACATCGGCGCGGATGCTGAATCGGGTCTGGTGCATCACGTTCATGGCACCGCCGCGAACGTAGCTGACGTGACGGAGGTCGCTCAGCTATTGCATGGCGAAGAGAATGTCGTGTGTGCGGATGCGGGTTACACAGGTGTGGAAAAGCGGCCAGAACACGAGGGACGGCAGGTGATATGGCAGGTCGCTGCCCGCCGCAGCACCTACAAACACTTGAGCAAACGCAGCGTGCTCTACCAAGCCAAGCGCAAGATCGAAAAGGCCAAGGCGCAAGTGCGTGCGAAGGTGGAGCACCCGTTCCGGGTGATCAAACGCCAGTTCGGCTATGTAAAGACTCGTTTTCGCGGCTTGGCCAAGAACACGGCGCAACTGACCACGCTGTTTGCCCTGTCGAATCTGTGGATGGTGCGCCGGCAATTATTGCCTGCTGCGGGAGAGGTGCGCCCGTGAGTCCAGATAACCAAGGCTTTGCCTTGGTTATCCAATAATCGGCGACTGAAAAGCGGGCTTTTCGGCATCCCTAAACCGCACATTTCCGACTGATGAGCAACTTGTTCGGAGTTTCCCTAGGCGGGCAAGGTCTATCACACGTAGGGATATCAACAGGCTGCCCCACCGGAGGTGAAAAATTGGTGAAACCGACAGGAGGGTTATAGAACTTTGACTTCCTCATCCTTAAACCATCCAGCATCGATCACTCGCTGTCGAGCCAGTTCTGGCTCAGCGGTATAAACCACAATGGCGAGGCTTTCCTCGGCACGACTACAGGTGACATAGAGTAAGCGGCGGGTTCGTGCCAAGGAGTCGTCTTTCCCCTCGCGTTGATTTTTGATATCGCTGTCAGACGCAGGTTTAACACCAAGAAGTTTTTCGTAGCTGAACAAGAAGCCACCTGCCTCTTCGTCATTGAGGATCACCATGACCCTAGGGAACTCGAGCCCTTTCACGCCTTGATGGGTGTCGAATGGGGACAATCCATCGGTGTACCCAGCGAACGCCTGCATTTCTGAGAATGGGCGTCCGATCAGAGCTTGGTACGCATGGGTTTCCAGTGCATCTCGATCCGGTGTATCAGGCGGGTCATCTGTAGTGGAACCTAACAGAAGCGCTGCCACAAGGCGGTCAGGGAGGTCGAGTAGGCCTGTTTGAAACAAGACTTGGGCTACATCACTGATCAGCGGATCTTTTTCGACGAACAGTTCACACAGCGCTCGGGTAGCGCCCCCTACTGTCTCAAGCAGGGCAAGCTGGTCAGGTGCCACTTTCATGGATTTAGGATCGAGAAGTGGGGAATGAAGTCGCACAGCTTCCATGAGACTGAAATCGTTAGTCTTGGCAGCTTGTAGAATGGGCATAACCCGTTCGAAGAAGAGTTTCAGGATGGGCAGTGTTCCATCAAGCAATCCGGTTCGAAGGTGTTCTACCTGATAAAGCGGTGTGAACACGCCTTCGAATCCCATTCGGCGTCCTGCCATCTTGTGCTCTAAGATCAGGGTTTTTCTCCCCGTGCGACCCACAGCCCATTGGTCATCACCGGTAATTTCGGCCATGCGCTGGGCGACATCGTCTTCTAGGCCGAAGCCTTGCCCTGGCGTTTGTTGGGTGCAGAACATTCGTACCGTGCCAGACACCGCGCCGGGTTTAGGTGTCTGTTGATGAGTGTCAGCACTCTTGCGGATCACGTTGATTAGCTCAACAACCCGCGTTGGGCAGCGGCGATTTATCCGCTTTTCAGGAACTGCCCAATCCATCGGAATCGCCTCCTCAAGGCGCACCTTCCCGTCGTTATAGATGCGCTGCATCATGTCGCCGAGTAGTCCCAGACAGAATCGCTCAGGAACCAGTGCCTGTGCTTGGAGAAACGCATCCATGAGAGGGCCATAGGTATCCTGGCTCTCGTCAATGAGAAGCACTGGATGAAGGTCGGTCATGACATGTAACAGAGGAGGGCGTGGAATGAACGCCGCCGCCATCTGGATGACTTCGCTGTGGTTAAGTGCCTGCCGGCCTCGATTGTCGCCGGTAGGGCTGTAGGTGAACGTAGTGATCTCGTCCAGCGAGTTGAGCCTGCGGGATTTGCTGTCTCGGGATGCTTCGTTGGCTAGGTAGGTTTTGTTTTTCCCTTTGGCCCTTCCGAGCTTGTCATTTAGCTCGTCAATGTCTGCGGTGAGCTTGACTCTCAGCCAGTCACGAATGTCGTCGTTGAAGCCCTGGATCATCCTCCAGGAGAAAGCGTGGATAGTCGACACAACCACCAAGGGATCGTACTCAAGGCGGCGAGCGATCTCTTCGCACGCGGCATTCGTATAGGTAATGATCGCAATCTGACGCCCTTCAAACGTCAGTCGCTGCCATTCCCTGTCCTTCAGGTTTTTCACCGCCATGACTAGCGAATGGGTTTTCCCAGAGCCGGCACCGGCGTAAAGGAAAAAACTCTTCGGGCGGTCGAGATTGAGGCATTCCTGGATGACCTCATCTGCGTCTGGGATTTCATCCATATTGGCTTCCCGCTGGATGCTCATGGCGTAACCTCGACACTTGATGATGGAATGATTAAGAGTTCCTTGCTCTTTCTCTCAAGCTTGGACTGCAGCCACACCAGGCCTTCATGGATGTAAGCGGGGACGGTCAGTTTGGCGAATTCCGAATCACCCAGCACGTGCAGAGCAAACTCAGCTTTGTCGCCATCCTTGAGCTTGTTGAACAGCTGCGTACCTAGCTCGATAGAGGTGTCAGCCTCGCGCAACGCCTTAGCGAATGATCGCACCAGTCCTCGTCCCGATTTGTTAGCGAAATGCTCTGCATTGCTGAGGACGAGGCTGTCTTCAAAGGTGTTCGGTAGTGCTTCAACGTTCATACCAGTTTTAGGTAGGCGAACGTTGATGGGCGTTTGATAAGCGATCCTGATGGAGAAAAGGTCGTCGATCTGCTGAGCTTTGCTTTCGAAGTCAAGATCGAGCAGCGAGTCGACGTCATGTTTCAGGCCAGTCGCTTGCATCCAATGACGCACCGTTGGATTGTTGGTTGACTGTCCTTTATTTCGTTCTACAGGTTTGCCGACTTGTAGAACGCCGGCATCCAAGTCAGTTATTACAAGGGTGACGATGCCCAGTGCATCAACCAGAGGTCGGAGGCGATGCGCATGGCTACCTCCGATGTCGAGAATGGTGATGTAGCACTGGTTAAGGAAGCGGAAATGCTGCCTCAAAAAATGAGGAAGCATCATGCGCTCAGCCGCTCCTTCTACCAAAATTACGGCATCCGCAAAGAAGAGGTCTGCATGTTGAGCTCGAAGATAGCGTGTGACGAAGTCCCTGGTTTGATTAGGCTTGCCAAACACTGTGCTTAGGTTAGACACGGTCGAAACAGGAATGGGTACCCCAGCCATGCCAGACGGGAGCCTTCGGAAGTACCTTAAGTTCTCGTACTCAATTTCATGGGCTACATGACTTGAGTGCGAGCTCACCACAAGCTGAGTCTTGAGGCTTGGAAATTTACTCAGCAGGGGGTCACTGCACAGCACATGGTAGGCATGCTTCACGAATGCTTGTTGAACTTGAACGTGCAGGTGAGCCTCAGGCTCCTCAATCAACACTAGGTGGATAGGTTCGACACCTGCCGCACTTTGTTCTTCAGGGCTTCTGTACTTTTTCAGCCATTCGTCCCGAAATGCCATCAAACGGAAAATCATTGAGATGAGGTTCTGGTACCCCAGCCCGTTAGATGTTTCAGGAAGCCGCAAGGGCGGAGCGCCAGGCGCTCCTCCCACAGAGTCCAGCTCAAATAGCACTGCAGCTTCGTGGTTCATTCCGTCCGTAGGAGCTAGGCGGGTGGCGACACGGATGCTAGGGTCGGAGTTATTCGGATAACCAAGGCCAGCCACTTCCTGTAGCGCCGGCGCAAAGCTAGTGCTTAAGCGCGTATCAAAAGCAGTCTGCGCAGCTTCAATTGCTCGGAGCGCCTCAAGGTCTGAGACATCAGGGCTGTCACCAGGATCAAGGTGCCTGCTGTAGTAGGCTCGTAATTGCTCCGAGAGCTTCCTACCCGAGCCATGGCCACCTTCCAAGGCACCTTCGTCCGCGCTGTCGCCAAAGCCGCGTTGGGCATTGATCTCGTGGACTCGAATCAGGTCTATTAGGGGGTTGCGGTCGAGTGGCGTTGCCGTGGCCGTAAGCGGCTGTTGGTTAGCTTTCCGAGTCCCTGGATCAGGAGCTCGGAGTTGGCCGGGATCGAGTCGATACCATCGGATCTTGAAGGTTTTACCAATTCGTCTATTCAGGTAGTCATGTAAGCTCTGTGGCCAGAGCGGGAGCGACGGCGGTTCAGTACCTTCTGCTGCCTGTTTTTGGATCTCCTGTTGGAGCTCCCTTACCCGTTCCCGTTCCTTGCGATAATCGGCGAATAGAATTTGCATGTCATCCGGCTCCAGCCGGAATCGCATCCCAACGTGGCCGCCTTTCCAAGCGAAGTTTGGAATCAGATCCCGAATGTGATGAAGCTCGCCCTGAGCGGCTTCGAGCCAGATGTCTAACGTGGGTAGCCAGTCAGCCCAGTCATTAGCGACAGGGATTGGAAAGCTTCCATCAGCTGCCTCCCAGGCTTCACCAATTGCATCAATGGTGGTGAGGTGGCACAGGGTCAAATCCTGCAATCTGAAAATCGATGCCTTAGAGAGAAGGAACTTGCGTAAGGCCAGCATTGCGGACGACTTGCCGCTGTTGTTGGCGCCGACTAGAAGGGTGGTCTCGGCTGCAAGGTCGATTCGTACAGACAGGAGCTTGCGGAAGTTTGCGATTTCCAAATGCTGGATTTGCATGATCTCGTCCCTGATGACTGCTCAGCAACTGAGCGACAGGCTGATAGGTGCAGGAACTCTAGCTGAGCTGGGCCCATGCGCCAACAGTCATGGTGTAATTTTGCCATCATCCCCGCGCGCGATACGGTTTCAGGCAGGCGTGGTAGCGCTTCTACATATCTCACAACCGAAAAGCGTCCCCAAAAAAACTGGATCACCAAGAGCGCCTCAGTGATCGAGTGTAGGAAGGAACCACTTCGGAAATGCTAGGTGCGTATTTCCTGTGCAAATCATTTAGGATGGCAGCTGGGCTACTACCGTCTTAATAACAGGAAGATTTATATGTCCCGCTTAGCAGAATTTCGTCAACTGGAGCAGCAGCTCGCCGCACAGCTCGCTGAGCTTGAAGCACTCAAGGGCAGCTCTGAGTTGCAAAAAGAAATCGAGTTTGAGACCAAGCTACGAGATCTGTTGGCCAAGTACGGCTACAGTCTGCGCGACATTATCAACATCCTTGATCCCCAGGCCAGTCGTCGTGTCTCTACTCCAGCAGCAGTTGAAAAGACGCCTCGTCGCGCGCGTCAGATCAAGCAGTACAAGAACCCGCATAACGGCGAGATCATCGAGACCAAGGGCGGTAATCACAAGTTGCTAAAAGAGTGGAAAGCCCAGTACGGAGCTGACGTAGTGGAAGGCTGGCTCGCCCAGTAACACGTTCTACAGGTTGTTTGCTAAAGCCCCCAGATGGGGGCTTTTTCTTTGGGTGCGCCAGGCATGGCGCGTTGCGCGTCAGCGCAACCCGCTTGAAGGTGCTGGTGCATGACGGCATTGGCGTGTGGTTGGCAGCACGCCGACTGAACCAAGGTAAATTCCACTGGCCGGGCGTTCGTCACGGCGCTCAAGTGGAACTGGACAGCGAGCAAGTTCAGGCACTCATCGTCGGATTACCTTGGCAACGCATGGGTGCCAACAGCACCATCACACGGCTTTAGTACTGACTATTGGCATAACCGCCAATCGCCGCCAGTGTGTTGCTCTGGCATGATTGGCGACATGACTTCTTTACCCGACCTCGACCAACTGACCCCTGCAGAGCTGCGCGCGTTGCTCGAGCAGACGCTGACATTGCAGTCTCAAGTCGAGGCGATGAGTCGCAAGATCCAGAACGACAAGATCGTCATCGAGCAGCTCACTCATGAGATCGCTGTCCTCAAACGTCATAAGTACGCCAAGCGCAGCGAACAGATCAGTCCAGAGCAAGGCCGCTTGCTCGATGATTTGCTCAGCACTGACCTTGAGGCCATCGAAGCTGAGCTGAACGCACTTCATCCCGACCCGGCCCCAAAAGAGCCAGGCCAGAAGCCCAAGCGCGCACCACTGCCTGCACAGCTTCCGCGCACCGTGATTCATCATGAACCCGACAACACCCAATGTGCGTGTGGCTGCGAGCTTCAGCGTATCGGTGAAGATGTCAGCGAAAAGCTCGATTACACGCCGGGCGTGTTCACGGTTGAGCAGCATGTGCGTGGAAAGTGGGCCTGCCGAGCTTGCGAAACCCTGATCCAGGCACCGGTTCCGGCGCAAGTCATCGACAAAGGCATCCCCACCGCAGGCCTGCTGGCCCATGTCATGGTGGCCAAGTTCGCCGACCATCTGCCGTTATACCGGCAGGAAAAGATCTTTGGCCGCGCCGGCCTGGCGATTCCACGCTCGACACTGGCCCGGTGGGTCGGGCAAACCGGCGCGCAGCTTCAACCGCTTGTCGATGCCCTGCGTGAAGCGGTGCTGGCTCAACCAGTCATCCACGCCGATGAAACACCGGTTCAGATGTTGGCACCAGGTGAAAAGAAAACCCATCGAAGTTATGTGTGGGCCTATAGCAGCACTGCTTACGCAGAGCTTAAATCCGTGGTTTACGACTTCAGCCCGAGCCGTGCCGGCGAGCATGCGCGTAACTTCCTCGGCGACTGGCGCGGCAAGTTGGTGTGCGATGACTTTGCCGGCTACAAGGCCAGTTTCGAGCAGGGCATCGTCGAGATTGGCTGCATGGCCCATGCGCGCCGCAAGTTCTTTGACTTGCATGCGGCGAACAAGAGCCAGTTGGCCGAGCAGGCCCTTCTGACAATCGGCGCGCTCTACGAGGTCGAACGACAGGCCAAGGACATGAGCGAAGACGACCGTCGGCGAATACGTCAGCGAGATGCGGTTCCCATCGCTGAAAAACTGCATGACTGGATGCTGACCCAGCGCGAGCTGGTACCCGAAGGCTCGGCCATCGCCAAAGCTCTGGATTACAGCTTGAAACGCTGGGTAGCGCTGACGCGCTACCTGGACGACGGCGCCTTGCCCATCGATAACAACCACGTCGAGAACCAAATACGACCGTGGGCACTTGGGCGTGCCAATTGGTTGTTTGCAGGATCACTGCGCAGTGGCAAGCGGGCGGCGGCGATCATGAGCCTGATTCAGTCGGCGCGCATGAATGGACATGATCCGTATGCCTATCTCAAGGACGTATTGACGCGACTGCCAACACAGCGGGCTAGCGAGATTGAGGCTTTGCTGCCGCATCAGTGGACGCCGGCTTAACGAGCGCAAGGTGTGTTCGCGGGCCGCTTACTGCTGACCAGCGCAATGCCCATTCCTTGGACAGCAGCATCCAGTAGGAGGCTAGGCTCGTTGAAGTTATAGCCTTCGGTCTTTTGCCCCACGTCACTACCTTGCTGCATGTTCCAGTACGTCCAGTCCATCTCCCGTTCACCGTGAAGCGTCTGGCGTTCATCCGGTGAAAGGGCGGCGATTGATGGATGGCATGCCACAAGCAGTTTGTCTTGTGCCAGAGCCGCGTACTCAAAGTCCACCACGCTCACTAGGTCATCGCGAATGCAGACATCTACTGCCTGAGTGGCCATGTCGGGGGCTTCAGCAGTCGTATTGAGCCAGACATCAATTTTTGGATGCAAAGCACGAAATTTGGGAAGCTTTGGCAGTAACCAATACTTAGCGAATGCTGCCGTAGTGTTGATGATTAGCTGATTTGGCTTGCGATACTGATCCAGTCTATTTATTCCCAGGGCAATTTGTTGCAAGAGTCCTTGGGTGCTGTTGAGCAAATCAGTAGGCCATTGAGACTTATGGTCAGCGCAACCGCGATTTACGCTCGGTTGTTGATCGATATATGACGAAGTAGATGACGGCTGTACAAGACGCCCTGCACCAAAGCGTTTTCCACCCCGTTGTCCCTGCACGTCTTCTCGGCACCGGTGCCACCCCTCGGGCGAGTGGCGCCGTCTGCAACCTCATAGAGTCTGTTAAGGAAAGGCGGACAAAATCCTATTTTAGGAAGGAAATGTGCTTAAAGTACGTCAAATTCTGCTTTTTTGCGTCTAAAGCTCGCCTTTGGTGCCCCAAGATGCTGATCTGTTACAAATTGGATCCGGTGCTTGAAATTATCTCATTCGATCAGCGATGATGGCACTTCAATATGTAAGGAGTTACGTAATGTCGTCTGCAGCAGTCAAAATCGAAGAATCGACCCCTTCGGCAATTCGCCGCCGCCTGTCCAAAGGGCAAAGCACCAACCCGGCCATTCAGCGTCTGCGCTCGCGTGTGCTGACTGAGTCGGATGTTGGCCAGGTCATCACTAGCTATGACCGTATGCACCACCGCCACAACCGTTCGTGAGTCGCCTGCATGGACGCTGCTAAGTTCTCGTCGTTTCTGGTAAAAGTGGCATCGCGGTGCAACCTCGATTGCGATTACTGCTACGTCTACCATCACGCGGATCAGAGTTGGCGCTCCATGCCCAAATTCCTTTCCGCCGAACATCGCAGGGCATTTGCCCAACAGCTCGCGGAATACGTGATCCAAAGTGATCTGAAGCATTGTGCGGTAATTCTGCATGGTGGAGAGCCGCTGCTGGCAGGCGCTCAAACCCTGGCGGACTTCGCGACGCTTCTTCGTCAGAGTTGCTCGATCCCTGTTGACATCAGTTTGCAAACCAATGGGTTGCTTCTGACTGATGAGGCACTTCAGATTCTTGCAGCGGAGGATATCGGCGTTTCGCTGAGCCTGGACGGGCCAAAATTAGCCAATGACAGGCACCGCTTGACCCGCAAGGGTCGCTCAAGCTTCGAACAGACTGAACAGGCGCTCATTCGTCTACAAAATTACCCCTCTGTTTTCGCGGGTGTCATCGCTGTCGTCGATACCTCGACCAGCGCAGCTGAGCTCTTTCAATACTTCAACCAGTTCAAAATCCCACGACTGGATTTTCTCTTGCCTGACGCACACTGGCTTCGTCCACCTCCTGGGCGTAATCAGGATCCGGGTTTGTATGAGCAGTGGCTGGTGAATGCGTTTGATGTTTGGTTCGATGAGTACCCACACATCCCGCTTCGCACCTTTGAGGCATTGCTTGATGTGTGTGCGGGGCTCCCTTCGGGGACTGATGCATTTGGCTTTGGCGATGTGAGTTTGCTGTCTATCGAAACGGACGGCAGCTATCACGATCTTGATGTCTTGAAAGTTACCCAAGATGGCGCCACTCGATTGGTTGGCACTGTCCTGGATACCCCGATCGCAGAAGTGGCTAAATCGCCGGAGATTGCGCAGCACCGACGCTACTTGCGCAAAGAAGGATTGTCACAGGCGTGTAAGTCGTGTGCGATCGTTGACATCTGCGGTGGCGGCTCACTTCCTCACCGTTTCGGCCAGGACGGATTCGCCAATCCCACGGTGTACTGCAACGAGATGAAGCGGTTGGTAGCCCACATCACCGAGCGCTTAAGCGAGCACCTGAGTGAGGAGTGGCAGGTCGAAGAGCTGACACCACTTCCTGACACGTTCGACCTTGTCCAATTTGAGTTGGCTGAGACGTCCGAGACCCACCTGCGATGGTTGTGTGCTGGTGCCCATGCTGATGCAGTACAAGGTCTGCAGGGGGCGCTGGATCTTTACCCTGACGATCCTCGTACGATTCAACTGCGCTCGTTGGACGATGGGGTATTTGCCCGCAAGGCACAGCAACCGGGCGCTATCGCCTGGGCAGGCGCCGCCATGGCTCAAAGTAGGGGGCATGCTTTGCTGGCTGTAGATGGGCAGGCCATCACTGTAAATGCCGATTACCTGGCCGAGCTGCTTTTGGAAGCTGAGCGGCGCGATTGTGCTGGGTTCGCAGTCGCAGAGGATGATCTTTGGCTAAGGGCGCCATTTGGCACCGCCATCTATTTTGAAGGCGATGAGCTTGCAGCGGCAGGTCGAGCGCTGGTTCAGGAGGCAATGGAGATAGTGAAGGCATGGCGTCCGGCGCTAGCCTCTGAAATGGAGGCAGCCTGCAGTGCTATCCAGTTCATCCGTGATCCCAGTGCAGACCCGCGCAAGATTGTTTCCTTCAGCGACAACTCTGTTCCGGGAGCCTTGTACGTCTCGATTTCGCAAGGGGATCGACTGATCGACCCTTACGACTTGGCGGATTCCTTGATTCACGAGCACCGCCATCAGAAGCTCTATCTCTTGGAGCGATACGCGCCCACGGTTGAGCGCACTACTGCACAGGTCGTCTCTCCATGGCGTGAGGATCTGCGTCCACCATCAGGTCTGCTCCATGCGGTGTTCGTATTCGTGGAGCTCAGGCGCTTCTGGCTTCACGTCCGTGAGCACGGCCCAGTCGAGTTGCATTCGCGGGCTATTAACCAGATCGCTGATACCGACCTGCATCTTTGGCAGGCGTTCGAAACGCTCAAAGAATGCCCGCTGACGGATATAGGGCAACGCTTGGTCGATGTGTTGAGCAGTGCATCCAGAGAAGGGATACAGCCAGATGAGTTCACCGCTAACCGTTCCGTTGTCCAGCCTGTCGGCTGATGTACACGAGAGACATGCGCAGCTTCGAGATTACTTCTGTGACAAGGACGCGTTAGCTACCTGCGTTGATGAACAATGGGTCTTGGCTCTCAACTGGTCGGATGATCCATACCGTTATGTCGATCCTCGGCTTGATGAGGGGTTGGCTTGGTGGGGTGGTGATATCCAGTACCAGGACATGGCCTTGGCCCGTAAGCGCAGAGGGAGGCTGTTGTTAGCGCTCAATGACACGTGGACATTGGAAAGTTGGAGCGAGTGGCTGGCGAGAACGCCACTGCACCAAGGCATCACAGTTCTCCATGTCGATGACCACAAAGATCTGGGGGCGCCTCGTATTTTTAACCGACCGGGTGGTTGGCTTGATCCCATCGTCAAGCAGCCTGTTGACCTGCATGAGCCGCACTCAGTGACCAGTGCAATCATGAGTGGCGCTCTGGGCATGGGGAGCTTCCTCACACCATTTTTGCATCGGTACCCGAACACCGATGTACGCCATCTCTGTCAGGGCCCCAAATGCGTCCGCACCATCGATTCGCAGATCACACTGGAAGAGATGGTCGATACGTTGCTCGACCCATCCGCCTACCGTCCTGCTATCTCACTGACCTCAGATGAGAAGGGGGCTGGGCGAGGGCGGTATCGGTTTACTCCTGACCTTGATGCGTGGCTTGAAGGCCTGTCGGAGGAAAACGCAGCCATCCTCCTTCACGTGGACATGGATTATTTCTGCAACCGGTACGATGGCGACAGTGATCATATCGAGCACCCAGGCCCATTGAATGATTCATTGCCCCAAGTCCTGAAAAGGATCGACGCGCTCACCAGTGCGTTGCACCGGCACGGCTTGGTGGAGCGACTCGCAGACATCGTGATCGCATTTTCTCCTGGATTCTTTCCAGCTGAATTCTGGGCTGAAAGCTGCGATCGACTTCTCGTTGGCTTGGGGGAGCTGCCATGGCGAGAACGGTAAGCACTCCAAGAGCCAAGGCTAATGCGCGTAAAACTCCGAAGCCTCCTGCAGTGAAGGCCAAGTCGAAGCTCGGGCCCGTACCATTCGAGAAGCTGGAGTTCGTTCGTGCCCCGGGAAGCCGTGAGCGTGGAGGTGGCCCAGGAGGCGAGGCTTGGATCATCTCTGCCGAAGGAAAGCGTGCTGGACTTGCCTATATCAATTTGGTCGAAGACGCAGCCCGTGGCCGCCATGCCTCCTTCCATGTCTTCTTGAATCGACCGAGTCAAGGGCGGCAAATTGGCCGCGCTGCCTACCAGCACTGCTGCGTGAATAGCCAATACGATGTCATCTATGCGCATATGCGCAAGTCCAACGTTGCGTCCCGCAAGGCGGCTGAACATGCCGGTTTTGCGGAGGCTACGGTGGCTGGAGATACCCAGCTCGTCCTTGTCTGGCATCGAGATCTTGACCAAGCTGTCAGATCAGCGAGCCCTGAGGTTTCTGTTTCTGCCCCACGCACTGAGAGCCCGTCCGCGCGTGGCTCACAGGCTCAGACTTCAAGCGTAGTCACTGCTTCCAATGAGAAATCGATGAGCTCAATAGACCTGCAATTTGACGAGAAAAGTAACGATGTCCTCATTTGGAACGGCCAGGTTGTCATGTCGCGTACCGAAGAGGAATATTTCAAAGCGCTCTTCTCCAAGCTCGCGCATCTTCAGCCTCGCGCCGTTCTCGAAATCGGCTTCGGTCTGGGCATCTCCGCTGCGTTGATACAGCAGTATCTCAAGCCTGAGCGGCACGACATTTTTGAAATAGAGACCAGCATCTACCAAGATTTGTTGTTGTTCTCACAGCATCATCCGTCGGTGCGACCGTTCTGCGGTGACTGGAATCTATGCCGTATTGAAGGGCGCTATGACTTCATTTTCTTCGACCCGTTTGACTACCACTCGAGCGAGGAGGGCGGTGCTGATGGAGAGCAGGCCCAGCGGGTGTCCAGAGCTCAGAAAATGCGAGCTTTACTGAATCCTGGTGGTGTCCTGTGCCACCCGCATTTCGGAGACGGAGACGTGCCGGAGCTTCCTGGCTTCTCTACCGTTATCGTGGAGCGCATGAAAGTCTCGCCCATTCGAATGGCGGATGAGACGCTGTGCGAGGATGTAGCGATCATCTACCACAGCCCTCAAGTGTGACGCCTCACTGCTCTGCAGTGAGGATGCTGCCACTGCACCCAGCGAACGCGCCAATTCCAACTTGTCATCCGAGATATTGATAGCGATCACCCTGCCGATTGGCCAGGTCTGAACCGCCACTGTAAGGAAGACTTTTGATGTCTCTCTTGCTGTCGCTTGGGCTCGTGCAAAGGGGGAGGCCACGATGAGCTCAGGTGCTTGGGTGAACGACCTCGCTATCGTGATTGCCTGCTCCTGACCTCGCTTGGCCTACGTTGGCAGCGCTCTGGCCGTGCCGAATCAGCCGTACTCGTCTCATCAGCTATCTTCCTTGGTCATGGGGTGCTACCAATACCTTGCTTGCTTACACCTAACGAAACCATGGCGTCGTGTACATCAAGCAGCTGGAGGTGTGGCAGTGGCTAGAGATCTGAGCAAAATGCTTCCTCCTGATCATCCCATGTACACGGATGCGGTTGAAGCTCTGAAGCGGTACCACCAGGCCCAAGCAGATGGTGTCTCCGGCTCAGAGCTTGAGCGTCTGCGCCTGATTGCCGAACATCAGTTCCAGGCGGTAACGGACTATCAGCTGGGTGCGCTCGGTGGGCCCACTCCTAGGAGTCATTAGCGGGAGCGGCCATCGAGGAGGAGAGCGGCAGTTTTATCTCGGTAGGCACGCTAGATTGGGTCAGTAAAGCCAGCTCAACGCTTTTCCTGGCTCGAACCAAGCTCTCTGAGCTCCTTTGCGTGATCATTGGCAATGCGGTCAAGCGTCTCCTGCTTAAGGAATGCGGGCCGCTTGCGACTTCGCTTACAGTCGTAAGCATCAGAGGCCTGCTTATCGTTCCCCTTGCTCGCGTCTATGGTCATTGGTCAGCCCTTGGTTGAACGATTATTGTGCCGACATTTCCCGGCTCCAAGCTGGGTGAGCACAGACCTGAAATTTCGATGGAGTACAAATGTGCTCTTGTCGTCCAATCATACCTCATTGCTTATCCACCCGACCGAAACTCTCGTCTGCAAGCAGCGCGTCAGCGTCCTGGGTAAACATGGACTGTGCCCATCGCTCTCGTTTGATCGCAGAAACCAGAGCAAAGAAGCAAGGCTCGCAGAGGTGAAGCTCATAGGACTCGCCTGCATGTTTTGAGCCTGCTCCCCAGGCGGCGCACAGTAGGCCGTACTCGCCCTCTGGACGACATACTCGACCACAGCGTTTGCAGACGATGCTCTCAACCGAATCCGGGCTGATTTGTTCTGTGGGTATCATAGTGTCCTGGCCTGGCTGTTCCGAGTGCTTACATAAGCGATCACCTGGAGCATGTTGAGGATTCTGGCTGAAGGCAAGCGGAGCGCGCAGACCAGGACGGTCGGAGGCGCGAGGATGGACGCCCGCAGGGCCGAGACGCCGCTATAGCGAGCGGCTCGGTTCACGACAGCCGACCCGCAAGGGCGCGCCCGACACGACGATTTTTGGAGAAACCTATGAGCAGAGACGCGAAGGACACGGTGTACTGCAGCATCCAGATGCCCATCGCCCAAGGCCGTGAGCTCCTAGAGCTGTTTGCAAAGCTGCGAGCCTCAGGTGCTCATCCATCGCTCGAATCGGTCTTCAACGAAGCCCAGGGCGAGCTGGAGATGTCCATTGAGTTCGTTGAACAGATGCTTGCCGGCGAGGGCGGGCTCGGTCGCAAGCCACACTAGGAATTGACGCCATGGCCAGTGATGATGATTCGCTGCATCTCCGTGAAAGCCGCCGGCGGAGGGCATTATGGACACTAGCTCATCTTGCCCCTGGTGATCCAAGAGCACTGTGCGTTCTGAGGGTCTTGGACGAGATAGATCATCAAGAGCAAGCTTGGCTTGGCTCGTGTCGGATCGCCACCGTTGACGAGGTCACCAATCAGGTAGCTTCTGAGCCCCATTCGATTGGAATATCCATCGTACGGGACGACGCTATACCGGAGCCGTGGCGTGAGCGCTTCTTATGCGCAAGCTACGGTTCAACCCGTGTAGATGAAGGCGTCTACCTGCATGACTGGCTGAAGTTCATTGCGAAGTGGAAACAGGAAATGACCCACCTTGAGCGCCACAGAGCGGCCCGTGATCGAAAGGGCAACCACACCAAATCAGTCCTTTGAGTCTGTTGATGGCAGGGGATGGATTGCTGATTTTGCACCTAGCTCAATGAGGTCTTTCGCATGGTCATGGGCCACGCGATCAAGAGTGTCCTGGTTCAGGAATTCAGGTCGAACCCGACCCTGCTTGCGTTCATATGCCTCTGTGGCTGCATGCTGATCGTCATTGTGGGTCATCATCTAACCTCCTTTCCATCCGGGTGACATGCTTTGCTGCAGCGGTTGCAGGAAACGCTCACAACCCTGGCTTCTTCTCCTGTTTATCGGATGGTTCGGGCACGTCCAGCAACACTAACGGCTTGCCGTTTTTGGTGATGATAAAAGTGTGTCCCTTGGCAACTAGCGTTACCAGGCGCCTGAGGCGTCTACGAGCCTGGCTCATGGGAATAATGGTCAGCATTCATCACACTCCTGCATGACGGCCCCGGCACCTTCCCAGCAAGCGGAGCGCGCAGGCGTGCAGGATGGAAGCCCGGCAGGGCCGAGACCCGCGCGGCGGGGCTCGGTTCACGACAGCCATCCGCCAGAGGCGGCACGCCACAAAGCCGAGAGGCTAGGTTTAAAGGGTATTCAGATCCTGCTAACAGGGGTGTTGCTCATCATTAGGCATCTTTCGCAAAGACCTTGCTCCAATCTCGAGCTACCAGATCAGCACATACCCTTGGCGCTCCGCCGAAGCATCGGTTAGACACCCGATACATATCTGCCTCAGTCTGATACCTAATTGCATCTCCTAGTTCGTCAATAAGCACCCCATTTGCGCCAAGCAGAAGCGCATGGCCAGCTACGACATCGTGAGCGGAAACGGGGTACAGCGATACACCGCACACCCCATCCCCTGCTGCGACCCTGGCCAACCGGTAGGCGATCGATGGCATCGGGTAAAAATCACCGGGAGCACAGAGCTCTTGGTTGATCTGCGGTTTGTTGCCGGCAGCTGAGCTCACCATCACAAGGCTCGATTCAGACAGTTGCTGTTTGGAAAGGTCGACGTGAACAGGTGATCCATTCCTCAGCAAATGATCCATACCAGCGGCCCAAGCGATGCAATCCGAGGCATCCCCAGGAGTGACTGGAGCATGCACCACGCCCAGCGCCGGCAAATTATCATGGAGCAGTCCAACGGACACTGCCGAGCCCTTGAGCCCCTTCAGAAAGTCACTGGTGCCGTCATTAGGATCTACGACCCAGCAGAATGGATTGCCTGTGAGTACGTGCCCGGTTTCCTCGCCCCAGAAATCGCACGGAAGGATGTGCAAGAGCTCAGCCCGCAGAGCCTCCTCAATTTCGATGTCTACATCCGCTTTGTCCCCGAAACCTCTACGGCCATCTGGTCGGACATACTCCTCAGCAAGTAGCACACCTGCTCGCTCGACCGCAGCGATGACTAAAGGAAGGATTTGCTTCATGTCCAGATTTGCCACGTAGACTCCGATGAGAGGATGGGGAGCGTCAGGTAGGTAGCGCTATCGTAGCATCCACCAAAAGCCCGGGCCAAAGCGGTCACAGGCAGCCGTCCGCCTCGATGGCATCTGGCTTGAAGGGCTACATCTCCATAGAATCGGTACAGCCTTCACAACAGAGATCAGTCATGACTTCGCTCTCCGCAAAAAGGATTCTTGTGCTTGTGGGCGCCGGCGCCTCCGTTGATTTTGGAATCCCACAGACAACGGGCTTCACAAAACAACTAGAGGCTCACCTGCAGGCGGATGCGTATTGCGTGAGATCCGGCGGCTGGGACGCCTACCAGTTTGTAAAGGCGGAGCTAGTGAAGTATTACCGCTCAAAGGATGAGGCCCACTTCGAGCGTATCTATCATGCGCTCCACGAACTAGCCGCAATGAAGGTATTAGCCGGAGCGGTGCCGAAATACAAGCCAGTCATGCTGCCATTCATGCAGCCAAACCACGGACTGGAAATTGATGCTCTCAAAGCTGCGGCCAGCTCAATGCTTGAGGCGATCTACAGCATCGCATCGGCTTCCTCGGCAGCACCTAAGCAAAGCCTCGCTCCGCTTAGCGAATTCGTGAGGAGGCTCGAGTCTATCGCGACCACGCGGATCTATACGACCAATTATGATGACTTTTTCTCTCAGGCGTCCCCTCACCTGTTCACCGGATTCACTAAGAAAAGAGGAGAGTTCAGCCTGTTTAGCCCCGAGGACTATTGGTCTTGCTGGGAGCAATCAGGGCTTTTCCATCTCCATGGATCGGTTCACCTCGGATTCCCGTCGTGGCTGAGCGGTGACCCAAGTATCGACATCGGGGAGCTAGGCTGGTTTGAGTCCGGAGACGAGGCTTTCAAGCACTCGACCTTCAGCGGTTCTGGTAGGCCGCGTCCTGACGGCACCGAATTGGAGAGGAGCGCGATAGTCACCGGCTTGGACAAGCTCGGGCGTCTACAGCAAACGCCTTATCTGTACTACTACAGTGGCCTGGCTCGCGATATTGTCGAAGCCGACCTCATATTTGTGCTGGGAAGTGGGCTGGGTGACTATCACCTCAACACGTATATGCGCCAAGCACGTAAGTCTGAAGAGCCTACTCCGCTCATTTACGTGAGCTATTGGGATAAGGGTTGGAAGGGGCTTTTTAAAGCACTAGAGTGTATCGAAACTGATCAGTCGGAAGCCATGACCCAAGAACTGAGGCTTGGGCGGATTTCGAACTTGAAATTCAATGCTTATCCAGGTTGGACGACGAATAGCGATGCGAAGGCTGCCATCTATACAAACGGCTTTTACAGCTTTTTGAAAGACCCTGACTCGCTTGACCGTGTGCTTCAAGACATCGGAGCCTGAGGCGAGATCGTCGATGTTTCGACCAAGGTGAAGGTTGCGGGCATCGTATCCCTCATTGACTGGACAGCCTGTCCAACCTGGACGGTTATCAGTCATTAGCTGGGGGCTCATCGCGTGACTACCGGTGCCCTCTCTCAATCATTGGATGGTCTAGTGCGATCTGCTTTGCAGCATGCATGGGAGAGGGCAGGCGAAGATAGCCATCCCAAAGCGGAGCTTGTTTACACCAGATACCGGTTTGGAGGGAGATATCATTAGGTGAGGAAAAATTACCTGGTTTGATGATGACCAGTTCGGTAACGCCCAGTTGCTGCCACGGGTCTCTTAGCCTGGCGGGTGGAAGGTCGTAGCGAGTTTGCTTCCTCTGCGAGCCGACGCTGTTGTAGGTCTTCGAGTAGGACGTGAAGTAGTACAAGCCAGGTTGCTGCTCTGCTTGATAGACCCCCATCTTGCTGCCGATGTATTTGGGCAGGCTCGGTGATTCAGAATGATTGCCGGTCATCAAGGCTGTTTCATCGTCTGCTCGAACCCGGATTAACCATGCCCCTTTGGGTACAGGTGGTAGTGCCCCGATGCCGACCTGATCCAGTCCAGCGTAGAGGTGCTTGGCGCTGTCACTGATGAAGACGATCAATGGCGTATCAGCGACTGCTGTCGGTGCTAGAAGAGCCCGGGAGATGATCTTCTTAGCCTCATCCGCAGGCAGAAGATCTGATTGAGCATGAATTGCACAAAGGCCTTCTTTGTACTCATACCAACACGTGCGAAAGATCGTCGCATCGTGGCTTGCTCCCCTCACCAACCTGTCGTCCAGAGCGGCAGGCCAGAAAACCTCATGACGCTGCGTTCCTACCCCGGTACGGGTGATCACTGGTAAGAAAAGATCACCACCTCTGTGCGTGTGCGCAAGATAAATCGAGACGACGGCAGTATGCTCTGGGGTTTGCCGCGTTCTCTGCAGAGGCTTCGGCACATAGACGCCAGCTGCCATATTTCTTGAATATGAGATGACGGCCAGTCGCAGGACTCGCCAGATCGTATTATTACCTCGCTGATAGCCTTTGTGGTAACGAACGGCTTGCGCTTTGATCCCATTTCAATTGCCTCCTTCGCCATCAGTGTAGTAGGCATTCATTGCCTCTTTGAGAGACTTATGCCAAAGCAGTGCTTCCGCATTAACTGCTGCTTTGAACAGATCAGCAACACGGCAATAGTCCTGTGCAGGGCTCACCGTCTCATCATTCACGAAGTGATCGACTGCTGCCACCGTCCATCTATGGCTTTTCAGGTCTTGGAGGCAAATGTAACGAATGGCAGATCCATCGCCGGCGCGGCGCCATGTGACTACTTGGAAGAAATCAAACTGGCTGCATAACTCTTCATGTATCGCGACGCCCCTGCGCTCCTGTGAATTTTCTCTTCGGTGAGATGGATCCACTAGGTGTCGTAGAGATTCGCGGCTTTCTAAAATTTGCCCCCGCAACTCCTCGGGGTCAATGGACATTCCTCCGCGATCAGTCGCGGATAGAGTTTTGAGTTGATTCACTGCGCGAATGAAGTCTTGTTCGCTCTTGCGCACATGCTCTGGCCTGCGATCTCTATACAGCCAGTCGAATAATGCTAAAAGCCATTTAGGAATTGGGGTTTTCAAGGGGCCAGGCCTCGGATTGGCTGGCGAATAGTCTGCACGTGACGTTGGGATGCCGCGCGGCTCATATATTTAAGTTAATTTTGGGTGCGCGAAGATTTCAGGTACTTCTCAGGAATTTCAAGGCTATGGCTCATGAGTTTTCGGATCACACTCTCGGTGAGGAAGCCAGCAGACGAGGCGGCTTTTACGATCTCTACTCTCGAGGCGTGTCGAGTCGCTGCGCTTGAATTGCCACTAACCTTCGGCGAAGTGGATTCTGGAGTTGCCTTCTTTGCAGTTGTCATTAGCCGTACCCTCGCTCAGAGGGTTGCCATTAAAGTGGCAGGGCGCTCGTTCGTCAAGTGCGTTCTTCAATTTTTTTACGAGCGGACTGGCTGTTAAAAGTATGTTTAAAACATACTTTGATTGCCATTATTCAAAGGAGTGAGAATGGATGTGTGTTGTCAATTTTATAATAATTAGGATGCCGATCAAAACGGCACTCACAATGCCGGAGAATGGATCTGAATAGGATCTACGTTGAGGGCTGGCATGGATATGCTGCAGGTCTGGCTTCGCAGCATCAGCATTCGGCGACAGACGTGAATTGACGACTGAGCCTACAGAGGTGCCAAGGATTGCCTCTCGAAGGGGCAGGGTGGCCCATCGTGTGCCACGACATGACTGAGGCACCAAAGCGCTACATGGATACTCAAGTCCAGTTCCAGGCCAGACGTTATTGGCTATCGAAACGGCTCAGGCTGTCGGATTACAACCGGGGTGGTGATGAGCCTGTTCTCGTTGAAATTCAGGCTTTTTGGGGTTTGGAAAAGGTGCATCTGACAAGGTGCAACGAGTTGCATCTTATCGAAGAGCATCTGTATCTGAGGCTCATGTCGTCACAGGGCACGAATCTCGGGGGTTGACACTTTTTGGCGATTCCTTCATCATGATCACCAAGGAAAGGGTAGTAGGGTTAACCTGATATAACCGTTCGAATCTCTACGCTTCCGCCATATTCAAAGCCCTGATTATTCAGGGCTTTTTGCGTTTTTGGGGCATAGGAAACCATCCGTGGGACCATCCGTGGGTATCGTTTGTTTCGGCGCTTCCGATACTTCTTGCTTGGTCGGTTTCGCCAAGGCTCCAACTTACCTGGCTTCATCCCATTCTTACAGGCACGAAAAAGCCCGCCGAGGCGGGCTCCTCGCTTGCTACTGAGCGCTAGCCGCAGCCTCTCAAGCCAAATTGCATTACTGACAACTGCGCGGAAATCGGATCCGTAGGCTGGAAAGCTTGAGGTCTGCACTGTATCTGTGGAAGCGGCATCAGCCGCGAACACCGGCGCAGCCGGAGCCATACACGGCTTTGCATTCTTCGCGGGCATGCCCGCTCCCGCAGGTTTTTATTGCAGGGTCACTGGCTTCATGGCATCCGGTAATTGACGAATAGCTGCCTCTATCCGCTCGATCGGTGCCGCGAGTTCGTCCGCCTCCTTGTCCTTGCCCTCCCTTCTCAGGCGGTCACGCTCAAGGCGCAGGTTAAGCAAATTCTTCTGTAGTTTCAGGGCCGAGGTATTGAACGGATCCATGCTTTTCTCATGCTGTAGGCTTCCGTGCCGCTGTAGGAAAACTGGACCGTAGCAGTTCGAATTTGCTGGAGAAACTGATGTTTCATACAGGCAAATCCCACTACATAGATTCTTCCTACATTGCGCGGCAAAAGATCCTACAGTCAGCGTTTCAAATCATGTCTTTCAAACCCTCCTGAGCCCGCATGGTAGGTGGCGATGATAGGTGTTTGGCAATGCAGGCCCTCAAGGCGGATTGATCCAGAGGCTGCAGTGCTTTTCGAAACCTTATGTAGCAATTGCCGCCCCGCGCGCTACAGGTGGTCCGCATCCATCACCGCCTAGGTGAATGTCTGAGGCGCTTCCTGCGGCAAGTTGTTAAGCGGGTCGAAGTCATCCGCCGCTGTAGCGGCTGGCTGGGGCTGCTGTGCTGCAGCCGTGGTGATGTCCGCCGTCAGCAGGCCAGGTGGCAGCAGGGTACAGGCGAGCAGTGTACGGCTGAAACGGTGTGGCAGGGTGGTGGTCGAGTGGCGGGTAGACATCGGGCATCTGCGCCCATCCGCTTCGCCAAGAGCAGGTGCAGATGGTGCGCCCGCTCAATGGCTGGGTCTGGTGTCGCCGCCATGGCAATGACGAGTTGGCTGGCTGCCTGCGCAGAAGCTTCAGCGGTTGACCTGAAGCGAGTCACCGATCAGAACCTGCTCCGTGCGCAGGATGCGCGCGTAATCCAGAGCCAGGTTGCTCAACGACAGCGCATGTACATCCTCCGCCGGCCAAAGCCGGCCTTGCAGGTCGTGCTGGTCAAAGGTGAAGCAGGCATCTTCCACCACCACCACATCGAAACCGAGATTGCCCGCCGAGCGTGCGGTGGATTCCACGGAGTTGTTGGTTATTACCCCGGCGATGACCAGTGCGTTGATGCTGCGCGCATGCAGCCAGCGCTCCAGGCCGGAGTTGGCGAAGGCATCGGGCACATGTTTGTCGAACACGGTTTCGCTGGCCAGTGGGGTAAATGCGGGCTGGAATTCGCAACCGGACTGGCCCGGCCAGAACACCGAGTCTACCGAGCGGGACAGGTGGCGCACATGGATCACCGGGCGTCCTGACCGACGCCACGCAGCCAGCAGATCGCCTATACGCAGTTCGGCCTCAGGGTTGTTGCGCCGGCCCAGGCGCGGGTGGTGGATACCAATCTGAAGGTCGATCAACAACAGGGCAGCGTTGGTGGCGAAAGCGGTCATGAAGGGATGGCACTCCTGGCAGGTTCGAGCGCTTGACCCTAGCACAGCGTGGATGACTGCAAAAATTGCTGTCACGCGTAAGGGCCAGATGCGCCGCTCTTGTGGGAGAGGGCCCAGCCCTTTGGGCTGCGCTGTCGCGTAGATAACTGAAATTGCAAGCAATCCGCGTACCGGTGGGAGCGGCTTTAGCCGCGAAGAATCCAACGCGGTGCATGGCACCGGCTGCGCCGGTGTTCGCGGCTGAAGCCGCTGCCACAGGGCCCCTGCTAATTCAATGAGTTATGTGCAGTTCTACGGGAGCGGCGCCTTGTGTCGCGAAAGGGGCGCGCAGCGGCCCCAGGTTTTCGATGCATCCCTCAAGATTGCCGGGGCCGCCCTGCGGCCCTTTCGCGAAGCAAGGCCGCTCACACAAAAGAACCGGGTGCCTCACATCTGATCCGCTTTTTTTCCATAAAGCTGAATCTGTAACGGTATCAGCCCAAGCCCGACAATATGCCCATTCCCGCATCACACTTGTAGAGGTTCCAATGGGCAAGCTCGCGCTATTCCTGGGTGGTTTTCTGCTGCTGACCATTCTGATCGGTATCCTTGGCACCATTCCGCCAAGCTGACGTTCACCACACCTATCCCTCGCGGCCTGCCTGTCCTTCGGGCGGGCCCATTCCTCTTCATTGTTGGCCGATTCACCCTACCGATTTGTACGATAAGTCATTCTTTGCACTGGGAAAACTGTCCACAAAAAACGTGGGTAGGTCTGTGGATAAAGTTCTGCAAGCCAAGCCCGCGGCGGGCTCTGTTAAATTGAGCAGAAATTGAACAGCCGTTTCAGGGCGTTGTTTCAGTAGGCTAGGCCGGTGCGGCGCAGGGCTGCCAGCAGGTCGCGTACCCGCGCCGGCAGCTCGCCGGCGGGGTACACGGCATGCATCTGCGGGTCCTGGCCGTTGCTGGAGGTCAGGCGGTACTGCGGGCATACCCGCACCAACCGCCCGGCCTTGACCTGTGCTTCGCCGACCCAGGCGGCCAGGCGGGCGATACCGGCGCCGGCCAAGGTGCTGTGGTACACCGCGTCACCTGAGTCCAGGCGCAGCCTGGGCCTGGGGCGCAGGCTGGTGATCTGGCCGTCGCGGCAGAAGTGCCAGGCCTTTAGGATGCGCGGGGCGGTGTGCAGGATCAGCGCGTGGCCTTCGAGGTCCTCGGGTTGTTGTGGCGTGCCGGCCAGGGCCAGGTATTCAGGGCTTGCATACAGGTGGCGCTGGTAATCCCAAAGTGGGTAGCCGATCAGCTCGCTCGACTGTGGGAAGGCACCGCGCACCACGAAATCGAACTTGCCTTGCAGCGGGTCCAGGGCCCCGTCGCTGTACTGCACGTCCAGGGTTACCTGGGGGTGGCAGCGGGAAAACTCGGCAAGCACTTGGGGCAGTACATGTTCACCCAGTACCTGCGGCACGGCGAAGCGGATCCAGCCTTGTGCACTGCCGCTGAGCGCGGCCAGTTCGTCGGCGGCATCACGTTGCACATCCCGCAAGCGTTCGGCGTGTGGCAGCAGGCGCTCGCCGGCTTCGGTCAGGGTCACGGCATTGGCGTTGCGGTTGAGCAGTTTGCTCCCGGCGTTGTCTTCCAGGGTTTGCACTGCGCGGGTAACCGCGCTGGGTGAGCGCCCCAGGGAGCGGGCCGCGGCGACGAAGCTGCGCTTATGCGCCACGCTGACGAACGCCTGAATTTCCCGCAGCATGTCCAACGCCATTGCCTGCTCCTCGTTGCAGTTTTCGCAATATGGCATTTCAACACAAGCGCGGCACTTTGATTAGCCTTGAAAGCGTCTTCACTGCCTGGAACCGCGTCATGATGGATATCGCTGTGCTTTCCGTGTTTGCCTTCGCCGCTGGCCTGATCGACGCCGCCGTGGGTGGCGGTGGGCTGATCCAGATCCCGGCCTTGTTCAATGTGCTGCCCACCGCGCAACCGGCGGCACTGCTCGGTAGCAACAAGCTGGCGTCGGTGTGTGGCACGGCCTTCGCTGCGCGTTCGTTCATCCGCAGGGTGACGCTGGACTGGGGGTTGATCGTGCCGGCAGCGCTCAGTGCCTTCGTCATGTCGTTCGCCGGTGCCGCCACGGTGTCGCTGGTGCCGCCCAGCGTGATGCGCCCGGCGGTGCTGGTGCTGATCGTGCTGATGGCCATCTACACCTTCTGCAAGAAGGACTTCGGCACGCTGCACAAACCCACAAGGATCGGCCGCAAGGAGCAGTACCTGGCGGTACTGATCGGTGGTGCGATCGGCTTTTACGATGGCCTGTTCGGGCCGGGTACCGGCAGCTTCCTGATCTTCCTGTTCATCCGCTTCTTCGCTTTGGACTTTCTGCACGCCTCGGCATCGGCCAAGGTGGTGAACATCGCCACCAACCTGGCGGCTCTGGTGTTCTTCGTGCCATCAGGCAATGTGCTGTACGCCATCGCCTTGCCCATGGCGGTGTGCAACATCCTCGGCGCGCTGACCGGTACCTGGCTGGCGGTGCGCAAGGGCGCGGGCTTTGTGCGTGGGTTGTTCCTGGTGCTCTTGTGCGTGCTGATCGCCAAGTTGACGTGGGACCTGCTGGGTGGCTAGCTCACATCGCCTGGCGTTGTGGCTCGGCCTGTTCGACGCGATTGCGGCCATGGGCCTTGGCCCGGTACAGCGCCTGGTCGGCGCGTGCCAGCAGTTCATCGAGGGTGGGGACCGGCATGTCGGCGGCACAACCGGCCAGGCCGATACTGACGGTAACCTGCAGGGACTGGCCGGCCTGCATCACATGCAGCTCCTGCACCGCACGGCGCAGGCGCTCGGCAGTGAACTTGGCCCGATCTGGCGCCAGGCCCGGTAGGACCACGACAAATTCCTCGCCGCCCAGGCGAGCGAACAGTTCACCATCGTGCAACTGGTCCTGCAGGGTGCTGGCGAACTGGCGCAGCACCTGGTCACCGACCGCATGGCCATGGACATCATTGATCGACTTGAAGTGGTCGATGTCCAGCATCATCAGGGTCAGCGGCAGCGCTTGGGCGTGTTGCTGGCGGCTTTCCAGCAGCGCGTTGGCGCGGCGGGTGAAGGCGCTGCGGGTGAGCACACCGGTGAGGTGGTCGATGCTGGCCTGATGCGCCAGGCGGGCCATCAGGCTGCGGTTGGCCTGGCTGACGCAGGCCACCACCAGCGGCCCGAGCACCAGCATGGCGATGCCCAGGCGCGCCGACATCAGTGTGGTCACTCCGGGCTCGCTTTGCGGCACGCTGAAATGCATGAGGTTTTGCGCCACCGCCACGATCAGCGTGCTGCCAGCGGTGAGTGTCAGCAGAGAAACCAGGAACGGTGAGTAAGTCCAGGCACACCACAGCAGCGCGGCAATCGGGAAGGCAATGGCCCCGGGACCGCCGAAGGCAATGCTGAACGCCAGCGAGGCCAGCAGCACCAGCAACGGCGCCAGGCGGATGGCCTGGGCGCCACCGCGCACCAGCGCTCTTGCCGAAGGGGTCGTCAGCAGCACTGGCAGCACCAGCACGCTGGTCGAGAACTGTTCACTGAACCAGGCCAGCCAGGTGGCGCGCAACGACTGTTCGAACCACGGCGCGGCCACTGCCGCCGCCATGCTGGCAGCCACTATTGCCCCGGCGGCACTGGCGCCGAACACGCTGAGGACGCCGTGGGGAGAACGCATCCGTCGGTGCAGGCGCGGCAAGCGCGAGAGCATCAGCCAGAGGGTGACCACCACGCCCAGGTTGCACAGGTTGAACCACAGGGCAGGCACCCAGGCGCTGCCGCACAGCAGGTCGGCGCCGACCATGGCCAGCCAGACCAGGGTAAAGCCCGTCAGCGTGGCTTGGCGGGGGTAGCGCAGTAGCACCCCAGCCAGGACCGCATTGACCGGCCAGAACAGCGACAGGGATTCGATCGGGCGGGCCAGGATGCCGCCCAGGGTCAGGGCGAAGGTCAGGCCGAGTAGAACGACGTAGTGCAACAAGCGCGATTGGGCTGGAAAAACCATGGGCTCGACCGGCAAGGCGGAAACGAAATCCAGGACAACGGCTTGAAGCACCTGGGGCAATTGCGCATAAGTGTGTTTCGTCAGGGGACTTGATGTCAATCTGCCGCGATCGGTCGAGATAATGCCAAATCGCCTTCATTCGTAGCCAAACCCTACAGCCCGAAGAACCACGGCACCATCAACACGGTCACCAGCATCACCAATACTGTGAACGGCACGCCAACTTTGACGAAGTCGGCGAAGCGGTATTGCCCCGGGCCAAGTACCAGGGTGTTCACCGGCGATGACACCGGCGTCATGAAGGCCGCCGAGGCAGCCAGCGCCACGGTCATGGCAAACGGGTAGGGCGACATGCCCAGCTGCGTGGCGGTGCTGACAGCCACGGGTGCCATCAGTACCGCAGTGGCCGTGTTGGAGATGAACAGGCCGATCACCGCCGTGACCGCGAACAGGCAGGCAAGGATGGCACTGGGGCCGGCACCGCCCAGCACGCTGACCAGGCCGCCCACTGCCAGGTCGATGCCGCCGGTTTTCTGCAGTGCCTGGGCAAAGGGCAGCATACCGACGATCAGCACCAGGCTTTGCCAGTGGATGGCCCGGTAGGCGCTGTTCATGTCGATGCAGCGGCCTGCGCCCATCAGCAGGCAGCCGATCAGCGCGGCAATGACATTGGGGACCGCGCCGCTGACCATCAGCCCGACCATCACCGCCAGGCTCAGCAACGCCTGTGGTGCGCGGGTGCGGGCGGGCGCGACCAGGTCGATTTCTGCGGGCAGGCTCAGTACCAGGAAGTCCTTGGGCTTGCTTTGCAACTGGCGCACGGCTTTCCACGGGCCGACTACCAGCAGGGTGTCGCCCAGGCGCAGCTTTTCTTCCACCAGCTGTTCTTCGATCGCCACCTGCTCGCGGCGCAAGCCGAAAACGTTGAGGTCGAAGCGCGTGCGGAAGGCCAGTTCGAGGACGCTCTTGCCGAGCAGTTTCGAACCCGGTGGCAGCAATACCTCGGCCATGCCCAGCTCCTGGGACTGGTCGATGAAGTAGGCCGCCTTGAAGTGCAGCGGCTCCAGCTGCATGGTCTGGCACAGGCTGCGCAGGTCGTCGCGGTTGGCGAACAGGTCGAGCAGCAGCACATCGCCCTGGTGCAGCACGGTGCTGGAGTCGGCGGCGATCACCCGCGTGGTGAACTTGTGCTGGCGCTCGATACCGATCACGTTGGCGCCATGCCGGGTGCGCAGCTCCAGCTCGCCCAGGGTATGACCGATCAGCGGCGAGTGGGGGCGGATGCGCAGGCGCCGTTCACGGCCATTGAGCTTGTAGTCCAGCACCAGGTCCAGCAGGGTGCGGCGGCTTTCCACGCGGCCGTCCTTGCGCACTTCGCCATTCAGCCAGTGCCGGGTCAGCAGCATGTAGCCGATGCCCAGCACCAGCACCACCAGGCCGAACGGGGTGAAGCTGAAGAAGCTGAAGCCCGCTTCGCCATGGCGTACCAGCTCGCTGTGTACCACCACGTTGGGCGGTGTGGCCACCAGGCTGAGCATGCCGCTGATCAGGCCGGCGAAAGCCAGCGGCATCATCAGGCGGGCGGGCGAAAGCTGCAGGCGTGCAGCGATGCTCAGCACCACCGGAATGAAAATGGCCACCACGCCGGTGGAGCTCATCATCGAACCCAGCCCCGCCACGGCTACCATCAGCAACACCAGCAGGCGCGCCTCGCTGTTGCCGGCCCGCTCGCTCATCCATTCGCCGATACGGTAGGCAATGCCGGTGCGCACCAGGCCTTCACCGATCACGAACAAGGCGGCGATCAACACCACGTTGGGGTCACTGAAACCGGCCAGCGCCTGCTCCACGGTGAGGATGCCCGACAGCGGCAGGGCGAGGATCACCAGTAGCGCGACCACGTCCATGCGTGGGCGGTTGATGACGAACAGGGTGATGACGATGGCCAGCAGGCCAAGCACCCATAGCAGCTCTTGGTTCATGGGGAGGCGGTGTTCCTTCACACGGGGGCACGATAGACAGTAGCAGCCAGTGTGCCGGATTGTGCTGAAGGGGGTATTGATGTACTGCAGGGTTTGCAAAACAAAAGGGGCCGCATTGCGGCCCCTTTGTCACTGGAATCAGTGACGGTGACGGTGGTGCTTGCCGTTGTTGTCGCCCAGGTGGTTGCCGATGGCACCACCGGCCGCACCACCCAGGCCGGCACCCACGGTGGAGCCGGTCTTGCCGCCCACCGCGCCGCCCAGCAGCGAACCGCCCGCCGAGCCCAGGCCACCGCCAATGGCGGCTTCGGTACGGTTGCCCTTGCGTGCACCTACCGCACTGCCGGCTGCGCCGCCGAGGCCGGCGCCGATGGCCGCCCCCGTTTTGCCGCCGATCTGTTGACCGACAACGTTACCCAGAACACCACCCAGGCCACCGCCAATGGCGGCGGTACCGTCACCGGCGAAAGCGCCCTGGCACAGCAGCAGGCCGAGGGCAAGGGAAGGCAGAGTCAGACGCATGATACGAACCTCAAAGGAATCATCAGGTTAAGGTGCCGCGCAATGGGCGGCGGGCCAGGGTTGAAAAAGACGTTTCAGCGGTAGTAGCGGTCACCACGATATCGACGATAGTCGTCATCATCGTCGTCGCGGTCATGCCGATGGTGGTGGCGATGGTCACGGTCACGGTCACGCCAGCCATCGTCGTCGTCATGGTAGCGATGGCTATGGCACCCGGCAGTCAGCAGGACAACAGCAATCAGCGAAAGGCTTGCAAGACGGGTCATCACGATATAGGTCCTTGATCCGCAAAGGTTTACGGCACACCTCCTGAGACTGGAAAGGATCCATTTGGTTTCGCTGGCAGGCAAAAAATTGTCGTGCCAGCGAGAGCGGCGGGAGTGAAGAGTGTTGAATCAGCGGGCTGACTGGATCGCCAGCACCACACCGTTGGTGATCTGCACCAGCACGTAGCGCCCACCCATGTTTACCCAGTGGCTTTCCTTTTCCGGTGCTGGCAGGCCCTTGGCTTTCCAGTCCTTGATAGCCTGGTCATCGCGTTTGTACTGGTCGGGTGCCTTGTCGCCGACCTTGAGCTCGCGGTTGTGGGTTTCTGGTGCGGTGACGCTTTCTTCGCTGGAGGGGGCTGCGGTGGCAGCCAGGGGCAGGCTGGCAAGGACGGCGAACAGCAGGTGGTGCAGTTTCATGGTTATCTCCTTGTGAAGGAATGCCTTATCTGCGACAGCCACCTGAGCGCGACAATTCACTCGCGATGCTTGCCAGTGCTAGAGTCGCCTTCTTTTTTATCCTGAGGATGGAACATGCGTGCGATTCTGCCGATGGCCGCGGCGTTGATGCTGGTCGGTTGTGCTTCTGCGACCATGGAAACGGCCCGCGGCGGCAAGCCGACCGCGCAACTCGACTCGCACAAGGCGCCGGAACTGGTGGCCCAGTGCATCCAGTTCAGCTGGCAGGAAGAGAAGGTATTCGGCGACGACGCCAGTGGTTATCTGGAACCACGCAAGCAAGGTGGCTTCACCGTGTATACCCGTGAGGCCGAGGCGTTCGTGGACGTGTACCCGCAGGCGGGCGGGGCGCGGGTGGATTACTACGCGCAGAAGAACGACGGTGTGGCCCTGCAGCGCCGGGCGGCGGCGGCGACCTGCCTGTAACGGCTGGCGACTGCACATGGCTGGCTGACTTGGCAGGGGCTCTGTGTGGTCTGGTGGGAGCGGGCGCGCCCGCGAACACCGGCGTAGCCGGTGCCAGCCACCGCGTTGTTTCTTCGCGGGCACGCCCGCTCCCACAGTGACCGCACCAGCTTTACAATTTTTAGCAAGGCTGTCCTGTCGCAGGGAGCTTGGTGGGGGCTAGCATGAGCCCCCACGAATCAAGGAAGACACCATGGACCGCTCACTGCAACTCAACCGCGCCAGCTGGGATGAACGTGCCCCGCTGCACGCTGCTTCCAACGACTACGAAGTCGAACGGCTCGTCCAGCATCCCGAACACCTTTCCGAAACCGTACGCTTCGACCTGCCATTGCTTGGCAATATCGACGGGCTCAACGCCGTGCACCTGCAGTGCCACATCGGTACCGATACCCTCTCGCTGGCGCGCCTTGGTGCCAAGGTCTGTGGCCTGGACTATTCCGTGGCTTCGCTGGCCGAAGCGCGTGCGTTGGCCCAGCGCTGTGCGGCACCCATCGCGTATGTCGAGTCTGACGTCTACGCCGCCGACAAGGTGTTGCCGGCCGGCACGTTCGACCTGGTCTACACCGGCATCGGCGCGCTCTGCTGGCTGCCTCGCATCGAGCCGTGGGCGCGTACTGTCGCGGCCCTGCTGAAGCCGGGTGGGCGGTTGTTCCTGCGCGACGGGCACCCGATGCTGATGGCAGTCAACGAAGACCACCAGGACCGCCTGCAACTCGAATACCCGTACTTCGAACACGAAGAGCCGACGGTGTGGCACAACGACCAAACCTACGTCGAAACCGAGCAGCGCCTTTCCCACACCGAAACCCACGAGTGGAACCACGGCTTGGGCGAGGTGATCAGCGCCTTGCTGGCCCACGGCCTGCAACTGACCGCCCTGGTCGAGCACCAGAGCATCCCCTGGGAGGCGCTGCCGGGGCAGATGGTCAAGGGCGACGACGGTGAATATCGCCTGCGCGAGCAGCCCGCACGCCTGCCCCTGAGCTACACCCTGGTTGCAGTAAAAGCCTGATCAGGACAGGTAGCCACCGTCGACATTGAGTGCGGTACCGGTGGTGTAGCTGGAGGCATCGCTGGCCAGGTACAACACTGCGCCGGCCATTTCCTTGGGGTCGGCCACGCGCTTGAGCGGGATCTGCTGCAGCGCGGCATTGAGGATGGCGTCGTTCCTCACCAGTGCCGAGGCGAACTTGGTGTCGGTCAGGCCCGGTAGCAGGGCGTTGCAGCGGATCCCGAACTGCGCGCACTCCTTGGCGAAGACCTTGGTCATGTTGATGACTGCCGCCTTGGTCACCGAATAGATGCCCTGGAACAGGCCGGGTGAAACCCCGTTGATAGACGCCACGTTGATGATGCTGCCGCCACCATGCTCGCGCATCAGCTTGCCGGCCTCGACCGACATGAAGAAGTAGCCACGGATGTTCACGTCCACGGTCTTCTGGAAAGCCCCTGGGTCGGTATCCAGTACGTTGCAGAACTGCGGGTTGGTAGCGGCGTTGTTGACCAGGATGTCCAGCCGCCCGAATTGTTCGCGGATGCCGGCAAACACCTGCTGGATCTGCTCCAGTTCACCGATGTGGCAGGCCACCGCCGTGGCCTTGCCACCGGCGGCGATGATGGCGTCAGCCACCTGCTGGCAACCGTCGAGCTTGCGGCTGGACACGATCACATGGGCACCTTGCTGGGCCAACAGGTGGGCGATGGCCTCGCCGATGCCACGGCTGGCGCCGGAAACGAAGGCAATCTTGCCGTCGAGGTCGAACAGGTGGGTCTTGGACATGCTGTTTTCCTTGTTATCCGTCGTCGAGGTCGGGGCTCAGAGGCTGGACTTGGCGATGACCTGCAAGGTCATCTGCTCCAGCAAGCGGTTCATGTGGATGAACTGGGCAAAGCGCTTGTCCTGGGTCTGGCCGTGGTAATAGCGGTAGTAAATCTGCTGGACAATGCCGGCCAGGCGGAACAGGCCATAGCAATAGTAGTAATCGAAGTTGTCCAGGCGGATGCCGGCGCGCTCGGCGTAGTAATCGACGAACTGGCGGCGGGTGAGCATGCCCGGCGCGTTGCTCGGCTGGCGACGCATCAGCTGCACTGGGGCCGGGTCGTCGGCCTCGATCCAGTAGGCCAGGCTGTTGCCCAGGTCCATCAGCGGGTCGCCCAGGGTGGCCATTTCCCAGTCCAGCACACCGATGATGCGCATGGGGTTGTCGGCATCGAGGATCACGTTGTCGAAACGGTAGTCGTTGTGCACGATGCCGGGTCGCGGGTGGTCGGCGGGCATTTTCTCGTGCAGCCAGGCAGTCACCTGTTCCCAGCGAGGGGCGTCGGGCGTCAGGGCCTTTTCATAGCGGCTGGTCCAGCCCTCGATCTGGCGCTGTACATAGCCCTCCGGTTTGCCCAGGTCGGCCAGGCCGCAGGCGTTGTAGTCCACCTGGTGCAGTTCCACCAGGCGGTCGATGAAGCTCTTGCACAGGGCCTCGGTGCGGTTGGCGTCGAGGCCCAGCTCGGCCGGGATGTCCGAGCGCAGGATAACGCCCTTGACCCGCTCCATCACATAGAACTCTCCGCCGATCAGGCTGCTGTCGGTGCAGTGCACATAGGCCTTGGGGCAGTAGGGGAAGCCGCTGTTCAGCTGGTTGAGAATGCGAAACTCGCGGCCCATGTCGTGGGCCGACTTGGCCTTCTGCCCGAACGGTGGACGGCGCAGCACGAAGTCGCGGCCCGGGTAGCTGACCAGGTAGGTAAGGTTGGAGGCGCCGCCAGGGAACTGGCTGATGCTCGGCAGGCCATCCAGGCCGGGGATGTTTGCCTTGAGGTAAGGGTCGATGACAGCCGCGTCGAGTTCTTCGCCGGGGCGTACCTGGGTGGACTGGTCGGTGAGCGTCATGCGTTTTCCTTATTCTCGATCGCAAGGACTATTGGTTAATCTAATGGTCTGCCTAGGATGGAACAAGCGTGCCAGATGCCATATAGGTGAGGGTGTTGCTGTCTGATCAACTGCCTTGATGAAGCGACAGGGCCCGAACAGGCGGGCAAAAAAAAACCGAAGCCGGTCAGGCTTCGGTTTTTCGATCATCCGCTATTTCCAGCCCTCAGGACGGGAACAGCTCGCTGAGCTTCATCGACAGCATCATGTCGCCTTCAACGCGCAGCTTGCCGCCCATGAATGCCTGCATGCCGTCGGTTTCGCCGCTGACGATACCCTTCAGGGTTTCGCTATCCATCACCAGGGTGCAGTTGGCATCCGGGTTTTCGCCTTCCTGCAGGTCGCAGGTGCCGTCCTTGACGATCAGCGCGTAGTGCTTGTCTTCGTCGGTGATGTTGAAGCCGAACACCAGGTCCAGGCCGGCGGCAGCGGATGGGTTGAACTTCTCTTGCATCTTTTTAACGGCATCAGCTACGGAGGTCATGGCGCATTCCTTATAGAGTGATTTACACGTCCCCGCAGGGACACAACAAGCCGGGCTCATCGATAGGTGACAAGCTCCGGCGCCCTCAACAGCTGCACATGGGCCTGGCTGTTGAAGGAAGCCAGTGCCACGTCGCGGCCGCGGAACTTCAGCTGGCTGAGCGACGTGTTGATGATCTGCCAGTTCAGCGCGAACGCCTGTCCGGGGGTAATACGGGTAACCAGGTGGAGCAGGGCGGCAATGGTACCGCCCGAGGTGAAGATGGCGATATTGTCGCCGCTACCGGCGGCATCCAGTACGCGCTGCAGGCCGCCTTGCACGCGGGCGGTGAACGCCTGCCAGGTCTCCAGGCCATCGTCGGCATGTTCGCCATCGTGCCAGCGCTGCACCATCAGTGCGAACAGGCGCTGAAACTCGCTGCGGTGCTGCGCGCCATTGCGCAGGATGTGCAGGGCGTCGGGCTCCTGAGGCAGCAGCCCGGGCAACAAGGCGCGGATCACACCATCGGCATCGAACTCATTGAATGCTGTATCGGTCTCAACAGCCGGCACCGGGCAGCCATTGGCGTGCAATGCATCCAGGGCTAGGCGCGCGGTATCCTGCTGGCGGCGCAGGTCGCCTGCCACGCAGCGGTCCAGCCTTACACCGAGCTGGGCCAGGTGCTCACCCAGGGCCTGGCTCTGGCGCACGCCCACGGGCGAGAGGACATCGTAGTCATCGGCGCCGAAGGAGGCTTGGCCATGTCGGATCAGGTAGAGGTTGCCCACGAAAGGTTCCGGCCTGTTGGAGGTTGCTGCGAGGTTAGGATGCGGCACACGGGCTGTCAACGAAAAAACATACAAGCGTTTGAAAAGGTTGTTTGAAAGGTGTTGCCAGCGTTTGCCACGGCTGGCAGCACCTCAGGCGCAACGGTATGCTTGCTACAGTTACGCGCCGTAGTGGCGCAAGTCTTTAAGGAGTCAACGTGGAGTTTCTTGCTGAATACGCAAGCTTTCTCGCCAAAACCGCCACCCTGGTCATCGCCATCCTGATAGTGCTGTCGGCCATCGCCGGGCTGCGCGGCAAGGGGCGGCGCAAATCGGGTGGGCAATTGCAGGTCACCCGCCTGAACGAGTTCTACAAGGACCTGCGCGAGCGCCTGGAATCCGGCCTGCTCGACAAGGCCCAGCTCAAGGCCTTGCGCAAGCAGCAGGCCAAGGCGGAAAAGCGGCAGAAAAAAAGCAAGGCCGAGGAAAAGGGCCGGGTCTTCGTGCTGGATTTCGATGGCGACATCAAAGCTTCTGCCACCGAAAGCCTGCGCAACGAAATCACCGCGCTGCTCACCCTCGCCACCCCGCGCGACGAGGTGGTGCTACGCCTTGAAAGCGGTGGTGGCCTGGTGCACAGCTATGGCCTGGCCGCATCGCAGCTAGCGCGCATTCGCCAGGCCGGCATCCCGTTGACCGTGTGCATCGACAAGGTAGCCGCCAGTGGCGGGTACATGATGGCCTGCATTGGCGAGAAGATCGTCAGCGCACCGTTCGCCGTATTGGGTTCCATTGGCGTGGTGGCGCAGCTGCCCAACGTCAACCGCCTGCTGAAGAAGCACGATATCGATTTCGAAGTGCTGACCGCCGGTGAATACAAGCGCACCCTGACCGTGTTCGGCGAGAATACCGAGAAAGGCCGGGAGAAGTTCCAGGAAGACCTGGACATCACCCACCAGTTGTTCAAGGACTTCGTTGCCCGCTATCGCCCGCAGCTGCACATCGACGAAGTGGCCACCGGCGAAGTCTGGTTGGGCGTCGCGGCACTCAACCGCAAGCTGGTGGACGAGCTGCAGACCAGCGACGAGTACCTCAGCGAACGCGCGCGCAACGCCAACCTGTTCCACCTGCATTACGCCGAACGCAAGAGCCTGCAGGAGCGAATCGGCATGGCTGCCAGTGGCACCGTGGAGAACACAGTGGTGGGCTTGTGGAGTAAACTCGGCCGTCTGCGCTAACACCTTGAACCCGTTGAAATTTTTTTTCGTTCAGGGGGTTGCAAGGTTAAAGGAATGAAGACATAATGGCGCCCATCGAAACGCAGCAAACTTTGAAAAAGGTTCAGCGTTTCAAGGAGATAGCGAAGCGCAAGCTGCTAAATCCGACCTTTGAGGCCGAGTAGCAAAGTGGTTATGCTCCGGATTGCAAATCCGTCTACGCCGGTTCGATTCCGACCTCGGCCTCCACCATTCGAAAGCCCCGCAGATTAACGTCTGCGGGGTTTTTCTTTATGGGTTTGAAAAGGCCAAGAGTTCCGAAACTTTTAGGGTGGAGTTCCGAAACTTCAACCTTTCGAAGGCTTCGCGATGGCGCCGACGCGACGATAGACCCGCTCGGTAATTCCCTCTTTCGAGTGGCCCAGCAGCAAGCTTGCATCAGTCAGATCGTTGATTTCGGATGCGGCTTTGGGTCGGATGTCCCTGAACTGGAACTGAGCAATTCGGTTTGCAAGTTCGGGCTGCTTATTGCTTATTGCCTTCACCCGCGCTGTCTCCCTGGCGTCCTGCCAGCGGTTACGTAACATCTCCCACGACAATCGCTTGCCGTTGCTGTTCAGGATGAAGAACGGCGAAAGGTGCTCACTATTTCGGCGCATGATGCGCTCCAGCAGAGTACCCAGGCTGTTGTTCACGCCATTCGTCTGCAGCATGATCCGAAGACGCTTCCCTGTCTTGCCCTGGCTCACCAGCAGATAAATCCCCTCAATATCGTCCCTTCGCATTGAAAGCACATCTGCTGGCCGCTGGCCTGTGAGATATGCCAAGTCCATAGCGTCTTTCAATTCTTCCGACGCTTCCTCATACACGGCCTTCCACACAGCTTCGTTGGCGTAATAGTCGCGAGGTTTCTCTTTGTTCTTGCGTACACCCAGGCAAGGGTTATCCCTGGTGGTGAGCCCCCATTCCCTTGCCGTGTTGAAAACATGGGAGAGCAGGGCGATTTCCCTGTTTGCCCTGGTCTTTGCCGACCGCGAATCGCGGTACTGGGCAATCATGGCCGGCGTGATCGCATCGATGGGCGCTGAGTCGAATACGGCGCGCAACTGCTTGAGCTCGTAGATGTTGTCCTTCTGGGTCCTGGCGGCCTTGCCCGGGATGATCTTGCGCTCGTACTCGTCGAAGATTCCCTTCATCGTCTTCAGCTCGGCGGGAGTGGCCTTGGCTTCAAAGTCGGCCCACTTCAGCTTGGCCTGCACCAGGTCGGTACCGAGTGGGATTTCCTTGCCGGTTTGGTCGCGATAGTAGTAGCCGACCCATGTGTTGCCATTTTTCCTGGTGCGCTTTCGCCGGTACATGCCCGGCGGCAGGTCGCGGTTCTCGGTACTTCTGGGTCGCATGTCACTTTACTCGGGAGAAATCAGGGGTCCAGGCCGGTGCTGGGGGCGGGGCTGCAGCGACAGGCACGGTGTCGATCACCACGCCGCTCAGCTTCTGTCGGGCGTACTGGCGGCCAACCAGTGGCCGGCCGCCGCGGCTCTCGACAAAGTGCCAGCCTTTTTCTGTGAGCCAACGGCGCTGCCACGCCCGGGGTTTGTAGCCGGTGATCGCCACCAGCTCTTCGTCCGAAAGGATCTCGGTTTCCATGGGATGGTCTCCACGCCGCCGGTGGCGGCAGGTTGGTGGTCAGGCCTTGGCCGGGAACCACTCGTTGTCATATTCGAACTGGCTGACCAGCTCGACAGAGATGTGGGGGATCTCGCGTTCAAAGCGCAGCGTGCCGTAGTGACGCTCGGCGAAAGCCTTTGCCTCCTCGACAAAGCTCTCCTTGAATATCCGCACCAGATGGTCGGCCGCCTTCTCAAAGTCCTCCTCGCGGTAGTTCTCCTCGACCAGGGCGCCGCGGCAGATGCGCCACACGCAGCGTTTCGGCTGGGCTTCAGCTGCCTGGATCTTCAGGGCCATCTGGTCGCGGGCGTACCGCAACTGGTCAAGGGTAAGGGTTTCCACCCACTGGTCAGTTCCGATCCGCATGGTGTGGCCGTGCTCGCACTTTATTTCGGGCATGGGGTGATCCTCGCCCGCGCATGTCGGCGGGCTTGAGTAGTGGGTGGGTGATTAGGGTTCGGTGATTGGCGCGGGGATGGCTTGGGCCTTCCACTCTGGATCGATCTTCCAGGCGATGCAGGGCGGCTCGGTTTTGCTCTTGTAGCCGGCTAGCCAGTAGAAGCCGCTGTGTTTGGATGTCCCGCAAATGCTGCAGGTGTGCCAGCTACCCATGCCGCGCGCCGAGAATGGCTGGTACCGGTGGTTGTTCACCGTGGGCCTCGGTAGATCAGGTAGGCCATGTACATCAGGGGCAGGATCATGGCTGCACCTCCTTCGGCGCGTCCCAGGCAGCCATCTTGCTGTCCACATCCTTCTCGCAGAGCCAGTGATGTTCGCGTAACCACAGGTACCGGTCGGCGTTCTTGCGCAGCGCCTCGTTCTCAGCCAGCAGCGATTCGACGCCTGTAGCCAGGGCTCGTGCTGTACGTCGATGACGTTCTCTTGGGGCTGTGGTGCTGCGCTGGCGCCGGTGGCCAGCAGCAGGAGGCAGAGGGCGAGGCGGGTCATGCCGCCACCTTGTGGCGGATCCACACGCAAACAGGGCCGTCTTCGGTGTCGTGGATCGAGAAGGTGAACCAGCCATCACCGACCGGCTTGCTTGGCTGCCAGGGCGTGCAGTCATAGTCGCCGCCGGCGTCGAGCCATTCCGCATTCAGTTCTTCCGGGCCGTCGTTTTCCATCTCGATCACGCAGTACTCCAGGCCTTGGTCACCGAACCAGCTGAACGGAAGTGCGCATTCGTCGCCGTCGTCTGGCCAAGCCGGGTGGGTCCAGAAGCCGTATTCATCGCGCTCCACCTGTAGCGGCTGGATCAGTTGCTTTTCTTCAGGCATGACATACTCCTGCCGATTTATCGGAATTATTTGAAAGTGATGGGATTTAACTGGGGAACCGGCAGTCCACCGTATGAGCCGTTGAAGCTGATAGCTCTGTCATCCATCCGTGAGGTGAGCTATATGCCCAACGCAAAGGAAAGCCATTACCAGGCTTATCTGCTTCTCAGAGAGCTCGATGCTCAAATTGCTGCCACGATGAACCAGATCGCCTATGGGCGAATGAATGGGATCGAATGGGAAAAGACCTGCAAAGCCCACCGAATCGCCTTCGATGAGTGGATCAAATTCGCCGATATACGGGCCGCTGAAGGAAAAGATTCAGTTTCAGAAAGCCATAACGACGACTGACTGGCCGATGGCTATCGACAATTCTCCTCGCCGCGATATCGCGGCAGTGAATAGAGGGGAGAGGGGTTGCAGCGGAGTGGAGTACAAATGTGCTCCTGTCATCGCTTACGGTACGTCTGGGTCAATGCGCTGTTGACCACATGCCCGCGCCGCAGCACAAGATTGGCCAGTGCTGCACGATCCTTCAGGCTATGGCTGGCCTGACCAAGCAGGCCGAAGTAGCTGTTGGCCGTCTCGAGCAGGTTCTCTGCTGGCACTGCAGCCGTTCGCTTCATGGCCTGCGCCACTGACTTCTTGCGAGTGGTGCGCCGCCATGGATTGATCACATGGCCGACGAAGTCCACGCCACGGTCAATTGGCTGCAGGATGGTCTTCGAGGGGTTTAACCTGACGCCCAGGCTGGGCAGGAAGTCCTCGATCTGTCGGAGCCAGTCATTCAGCTGCTGCGGCGACTCATGCAGCAGCACGAAGTCGTCGACATAGCGAATGTAGTGCTTGGCCTTGAGCATGCACGCAAGAAACTGGAAGAGGTCACCAGCCGCGCTACTGCTGCTGAGTCTGCTGCTGGCGGGCTGTACGATGAGATCGCCCGACTGCGCGCCGGCCGCCGAGCCACCTGCGATACCATCGCTGCCCAGCAGCGCCAGGCAGGAACCTCTGCCGTCGTGGTGCTCGGGGGATTGCTTGAAGAGTCTGACCGAATGGCGGGCAGCTGCGCAGCAGCGCTTGAGAGAAGCCGAATAGCCGGCCTGGCTTGTGAGGCGGTGATCGACGGTTTTGGAAAGTTCTCTCCATAGCAAGGAAGCAGGGAGGCAGAAAAGCGCCCTAGCCACCTATTGGAACCCAGAAATTACAGCGGATTGGACCCATGAGCCGAGCCGCGTACGCAATAAAATGCGTCTGTGTTTACGAAAGCGCTTATGGAGTATGTATGACTCGTATGAATTGGTTTGAAAAGTCTCCCGGTGCAGCAAAAGCGCTGACCGGTTTACACCACTATGTAACCACCGGAACGAATCTACCTCCGGAGTTGATACATCTGGTCTTCCTTCGGGTATCACAGATCAATGGTTGCGCGTTCTGCATCGATCTTCACTCTCGTGACTTGATCAAAGGCCGCATGCCAGTTGACAAGGTGCTGCTAGTCGCGGTTTGGCATGAGGCGGAACACTTATTCTCTGATCTAGAGCGCGCTGCATTGAAGTGGGCAGAAGAGGTGACCAATGTGGGAGAAACCCATGTTTCGGACGAGGCCTACGCTGCCGCCTCCGCGGTCTTCAACGAGCGAGACTTGGTGGATTTGACTGCCACGATTGCTGCAATGAACGCTTTCAACAGGATGGGGGTTACGTTCAGACTCAAGCCTGCCGCGAAGGGGTAGCTGTCAACCGCCTAACCCTGCGAAGGAAGTCGCCAAGGTGGAGCTCGGTTTTCCGCCTTATCGGGGTGTGAAGTCAGGGTCAATTGTAGCCGCATCGCCTCGATCCACTGAATAGCGGGCACTGGGGCGAAGCAGTGCTGCGGCCACGGACGATCAAATGCTGCGTGTTACGCCGCCATCGACCCTGATGTTCTGCCCAGTGATGTAGGCCGCGCCTTCGCTAGCAAGGAACGCAATGGTCGCAGCGATTTCTTCGCTGGTGCCGTAGCGCTTGAGCGGCACGCTGTCGCGGCGTTGCTCGGTGCTCGGCAAGCTGTCGATCCAGCCAGGGAGGACGTTGTTGATGCGCACGTTATCGCCGGCGAAATTGTCGGCGAAGATCTTGGTGAACGCGGCAAGGCCCGAGCGGAATACCGCAGAAGTCGGAAACAGTTCGCTGGGTTCGAACGCCCAGGCAGTGGAGATGTTGATGATCACTCCGCTCTTCTGACGCTGCATGTAAGGCGTCACCAGCCGAGTCGGGCGAATGACATTGAGCAGGTAAGTATCCATGCCCTTGTGCCAATCCTCGTCGCTGATTTCCAGGATTGGCGCGCGTGGACCATGGCCGGCGCTATTGACCAGCACATCGATACGGCCCCACTTCTCCACGACAGCGTCGACCAGGCGTTGCAGGTCTTCAACCGACTGGTTGCTACCGGTTACACCAATACCGCCGAGTTCGGCAGCCAACGCCTCGCCCTTGCCCGAAGAGGAGAGAATCCCAACCTTGAAGCCTTCGGCGGCCAGGCGTCGTGCTGCCGCAGCGCCCATGCCGCTGCCACCTGCCGTGATAATCGCAACTTTTTCTACTGGCATGCTGCCTCCAATCTCTCAATGCTGATTTTTCAGGTGCATTCACCTTAGCAGCAGCCCCATTGGTGAGGGAGACAGCTAAACTTCACTATTACGATAGATTAACTATCGGCAGCTTGTTGCTTGAGCCAGCGTTGGACCACGCTCAACGAGTCCGGCTGTTTCATCTTGCGTGGCCAGACCAGATAAAACGACTTGTCGATCCTGAGTTGCTGGGGAAAAACCTGCATCAGCCGGCCTGCGGCAATGTCATCACCGACGAACGCAGGGCTGGCCAGGGCAATGCCCTGGCCGCTGATTGCCGCTTCAATGGCTAATGAGGTCTGATTGAAACGCAGGTTTCTGGCCGTGGGCTGCATGTGTTGTGGGAACAGCTCTGCAAGGAACTGAGGCCAGAAATTATGGGCGTCGTGCAACATGACGAAATCCTGCAATTGCGCAAAGCTTGCAGGTATTTCGCTGCCTTCGAACAGCTTTGGGCTGGCCACCGCAACGATTAGCTGCTCCATCAGCAGTTCGCTATTCAAGCCCGCTCCGAACTCGGGCTTGCCATAACGGACAGCGATATCAACACCATCGGTGCTGAAGTGCGACAGCCGATCGGTTGCCAGCACACGCAAATCGATGTCTGGATGACTCTGCGCAAAATTGCCGAGCCTGGGAATCAGCCATTTTGAGGCGAAGGTAGGTGTAACGCTGACTGTCAGGTGAGAAGTCTGTGGCCGAAGCAGGCGTGTTGCCTCGTCGATCATGGCCAGCGCACTTCGAATGCTCCCGCTATAGCCCAGGCCTGCATCAGTCAACGCCAAACCGCGGGGTAGGCGTTCAAACAAACGCAGATCCAGGCTCGCTTCCAGCCCGCGTATCTGCTGGGCAACTGCCGCCTGGGTCACACCCAGTTCCTCGGCAGCCACACGGAAGTTCAAGCGGCGAGCCACCACTTCAAAAACACGCAACGCGTTCAGCGAGGGCAAATCAGGGAAACCGTCTGGCATGGCAATGAAAATTCTATCGAGTTGTGCAGTTTTTCTGTTTCTCTGATGCCTTCACAAGGTTGATAACCTGATCGGGCTCGAAAGATTCACTGTGCCGAGGCTACTCCCCGAAAATAGCTAAAGAAACCCATGCCAATCGAAAGCATCGCTTGGCTAGCTTGCTGAAACGTTTCTTCGTGTCTATAAAGGGGAACAACTCCAAGAAAGGCAACCTGTTATGCCCCTCCTCAAATTCTTCGTTGCACTTGGCGCCCTGACTGCGGCTTCCAACACCATGGCCTGGGATTACGTTCTGCTCGACACCGACAAAGCCGCCCAGAACTGGCAGATCACCAGCCAGCAACTTGGTGTAAAAACCGAAAAGCCCTTCAGCGTTACCTTGCGCACCTTGCACGGCGGTCGGCAAGAGGGTGTCAGCATCGTCGACATCGATAACGGTACGATGAAACTTTCGGTCGTGCCGACCCGTGGAATGAACGTCTTGCAGGCGTCGGTCGGCAATGTGCGCATGGGCTGGGATTCGCCGGTCAAGGAAGTGGTCAACCCGTCCTTCATCGACCTCAACGGGCGCAATGGCCTGGGCTGGCTGGAAGGTTTCAATGAACTGGTCACCCGCTGCGGTTACGAATGGGTCGGCCACCCTGGCGTCGACAACGGCGAACTGCTGACCCTGCACGGTCGGGCTGCCAACACTCCTGCGAACCAAGTCACCCTGCACATTGATGAGAAGCCCCCTTACGCCATTACCTTGCGTGGTGTACTGAAAGAGCAGGCATTCAAGAAAGTCGACTTCTCCGTCGTGACCGAACTGGTCACCGAACCCGGCAGCGTGAAGTTCGCCCTCAACGACACCTTGACCAACAACGGTGACTATCCGAAGGAATACCAGGCGCTTTATCACAGTAACTTCAGCACCCCGTTTCTGGAGCAGGGCGCTCGTTTTGCCGCGCCAGTGAAGCAAGTGTCGCCATTCAACGACAAGGCAAGGGCAGATCTGCCCGACTGGCAAACCTACCGAGCGCCGACCAAGGACTATGACGAAACGGTTTACAACGTGGTGCCGTATGCCGATGACCAGGGCAATACATTGACCGTGTTGCATGACAAGGCTGGCAATCTGGGCGTTTCGGTCGGCTTCAATACTCGGACATTGCCTGTATTTTCCCTGTGGAAAAATACCGATACACAAGGCCAGGGTTATGTGACCGGGCTCGAGCCGGGGACGAGTTTTTCCTACAACCGCCGTTACCAGCGGCCACTGAACCTAGTGCCGACAATCGGGCCGAAGGAACACAGGCAGTTCCACATCAGCTACAGCTTGTTGGCGGACAAGGTGGCAGTGGACAAGGCCTTGAAACAGGTTGGCGAGATACAAGGTGGGCGCGAAACCGAGGTGCGGCAGACGCCATTGGTTGATCTGACCAAGGGGTAACGCCGACCAGGGCATGTCGGCCCTGTCGACTAGTCAGATCTATCAAGTTGTTGGGTTCATACCTATGCTGAAAGGCTGCTTTCGACCCACGGCGGACACTGATCCAAAGCTCTGTAGTCAGTACCGGCCTCATCGCCGGCAAGCCGGCTCCCACAGGAATATCACCAGCCTTCAGGCATGCGCTGTACCTGTGGGAGCCGCGCTTGCCGGCGATGGGCCGCGAAGCGGCCCTGGTTACAGATTTCCGCTATGGGTCGATAGCTGTCTGTCGCCTACGGCCCTAGGATCCATCGCCCGCCGCTCCGCCCATTCAAACGCTAGCCTTCAGGCGGGGATATCCCACAAACGAATTCATCCGATCCCAGGCGGTGCGAGCCGAACTCCACAACATAGCCTGCCCCGCGGCGCACCGCCTCGGCCCTGGCGGTCCTCTGGTCGGCAAACACATCGACGAAATGCCAGGGATGCCGGTCTCTCAGTACGCCCCATCCAAGTACCCAGCCGTCGTTGTCCGGGTCGGGTGGCAGGTTTTTCGCCAAGCTGCGGATGCCCATACGTTCACTCCGATGTGCTAGCCAGTCTTCTGCTTGCGAACCGACTACAAACCACGACTTGGATAAAATCGTGTATCAAGCATAGCGCTTACCTGAAACCAGGACCTAAGGCGCGCCCATTTCAGGGTAGTGTGCGCTGCACCAATAGCCAGCGCACATGGGTCATCACCCCTCGAACTGAATCACCATCCGCCCTTTGATCTTGCCCTCCAGCATCTCATCGAAGATCTGGTTGATATCCTCGATCGGTCGCAGAGTCACCTTCGGCACCACTTTCCCTTCCGCCGCAAACTGGAAAGCTTCCTGCAGGTCCTGGCGGGTACCGACCAGCGAGCCGATCACTTCGATACCGTCCAGCACCAGGCGAGGGATGTTCAGGTTCATGGCTTCCGACGGCAGGCCGACCGCAACCAGGCGGCCACCCGCACGCAGGGCGTCAACGGCCGAGTTGAAGGCAGCCTTGGCAACGGCGGTAACCACGGCGGCATGGGCGCCACCGGTCTTGGCCTGGATGACCTTGGCGGCATCCTCGGTGCGTGAGTTTATGACCAGGTCAGCGCCCATCTCGCTGGCGAAGCGCAGTTGCTCTTCGTTGACGTCGATGGCGATCACTTTGGCGTTGAAGACGTTCTTGGCATATTGCAGGGCAAGGTTGCCCAGGCCGCCGAGGCCGTAGATGGCGATCCATTGGCCGGGGCGGATGTTGGAGATCTTCACCGCCTTGTAGGTGGTGACGCCGGCGCAGGTAATACTGCTGGCGGCAGCGGAGTCGAGCCCGTCGGGCACTTTGACCGAGTAGTCGGCCTTGACGATGCAGGCTTCGGCCATGCCGCCGTCCACGGTGTAGCCGGAGTTCTTCACTTCGCGGCACAGGGTTTCGTTGCCGCTGTTGCAATACTCGCAATGCCCGCAGCCCTGGTAGAACCAGGCCACGCTGGCGCGGTCGCCCGGTTTGAGCGAGGTGACGCCTGGCCCTACTGCCTGGACCACGCCGATGCCTTCGTGACCTAGCACCACACCGGTCTTGTCACCGAAGTCGCCATTTTTCACATGCAGGTCGGTGTGGCACACACCGCAGCATTGCATCTTCAGCAGCGCTTCACCGTGCTCGAGGGGGCGCAGGGTTTTCTCCACCACTTCCACGCGACGGCCTGGTGCAACAACAGCAGCTTTCATACGAGCCTCCGTATCCTGTTCCGAATGGGCTTGCTTATCGCCGGCTAAGCATAGCCCTGGGCCGATACGGTAAAACTGCCTCAGGTCATGGTCAGAGGCACTGTGCATGCCACAAAAAGAAAAGCCCGCGGCAACGATGCGGCGGGCTGTAGGAACATAGGGAGCAGGTTCAGTGTGCCCAGCGGGATGTCAGCATTTTGTGAAGCTCAGGTGATGGACTTGTCATGCATGGCTCAGCTCGAGGGTGGCCAGCATGGGCCGGGTTCCATGTGATTTCACTGCACTGGACGGAGGGGGAGTGGCAGCAATAAAAAAGCCCGCCGGGTATGGCGGGCAAGCAACGTTTGAAGGGAGAGCCTGCAGCTTGGGTCTGGCCGGTTAACCCAGCATTAAGCGGTAATGCATTGACCTGTGCAGCCGATCCGCCTATACAGGCCTGCCACCAGCCCAGGAGTCAGCATGCGCGACGAAGATGACCTGCACGAACCCGAACATGATCACCTGCTTGATCACGAATTCCTCTACGACGACACTGAAGCAGAAGCCGATGCCCGAGGCGTCGAGGATGACATCGAGGAGGACGAAGAAACGCTGGATGACCTTGATGAAGAAGAGCGTGATCACCCAGCCTGGTTCGACGACCGCGAAGACGACTGACTCAGCGCCCGTCCACCGAAAAACGCCCGGGGCCGCTTACCGCCAGTAACAACATGCCGCCCATGATGCTGAGGTTTTTCAGGAACTGGGTCATGTTGGCGCTGCGCTCAGGGTCGACCATGTTCCAGAACGGGTGGCCCAGCAGCGCCGTGCCCAGCACGAACAACGCAAACAGGAAGGCCAGAGGCCGGGTGTAGAAACCGAGGATCAGCAGTATGCCGACGGCGAATTCCATGAGCACGGCTACTGCCGCTGCCAACATGGGGGCAGGAGCGCCCAGTGAAGTCATGTAGCCGACCGTGCCTTCGAACCCGGTCAGCTTGCCCCAGCCAGACAAGACGAACAGGATCATCAGCAGCACACGGGCAATCAGGATAATGATGTCGCGTTGACCATCGAACAGGGAGTAGCGCATGGCGGCGTTCCAGTGGACGGGTTCAAGCTCCACTCTAGCAGCTGCGCAACACCTTGCAGGCGGGCAGCAAAAAGGCGCCGCGAGGGCGCCTTTTGCGAAGAAATTTGGTGCGAGTGGCGGGACTCGAACCCGCAAGGCTCACGCCGACAGATTTTAAGTCTGCTGTGTATACCAATTCCACCACACTCGCACGCTTGAAGGGGCCGTAACGACCAGCTCGCTTCTAAGCAGAAGGGCTTCGCAATCAAGCGCGCTTTATAACCCATTGTTATAGTTGAGTCAACCACAGCGCCTATGATCAACAGAATGAAGGGTCGATCGAATGGGCAATTGACACCTTGCTGTCATTACGCCACTGTTGCCCTTTTATTGGATCCAAAGAGTGTGCGGTGATGACTCTGTCCGATACTTCCGAGCGTATCGTGCACCCACGGCTGTTGTGGCGACTTTTGTTCGTGCTGGTCGTCGTGCTGGCGGCATTTCTCTACCTGAGCCTGATCAGCCTGGGTGGTTATCTGTTGATGCTGGGGTTCGATGCCGAACACTCTCAACCGCAGCGGCTAATGGCCCTGACCGGTGGCGGGCTTATCCTGTTGGTCGGCTTGTGGCTGCTGAAAGTGGCGATGCCTCGGCGCATCAGCCCTGTGCTGGTTGAGCCTGGGCGTTGAACCTCGCAATGTTTTCCCTCCTGCTGTGCCGGTGGAGTTCGCATGGTCTCAGCTGACTGTCTCGATCACCCTGTCATGCCTGCCCACCGCTATGAACAGCTGGTTCAGTCGGTGGTGGATTACGCCATTTACATGCTTGATCCTTCCGGCCATGTGGTGTCGTGGAACGCAGGCGCGCAACGTATCAAGGGGTACCGTGCCGATGAAGTGATCGGCCAGCATTTCTCGTTGTTCTTCACTCCGCAGGATTGCACCGAGGGCCGCCCGGAGCGCTTGCTGCGCCAGGCGCTGGAGCAGGGCGTGGCGCAGGATGAGGGCTGGCGCGTACGCAAGGATGGCACGCAGTTCTGGGCGCTGGCCGCCCTGGATGTGATTCGCGATGACCAGGGCCAGATTGTCGGCCTGGCCAAGGTGACCCGGGACATCACCGACCGCCGCGAGTCGGCGCTGCAACTGGACGCGGTGCGCGCCCAGCTGTTCCAGGCACAGAAGCTGGAGGCCCTGGGCCAGTTGACCGGTGGCCTGGCGCACGACTTCAACAACATGTTGACCATCATCATCAGTTCGGCGCGCCTGGCGCTGGCCACCCAGGACCCGGCACGCGCCCAGCGCATGCTGCAGCATATTCTCGATGCCGGGCAGCGGGGCACCGAACTGACCCAGCAGCTGCTCAGCTTTGCCCGCCATCGCAAGCTTGATGTGACTTGCGTCGCCCCGGCGAACCTTGTTGCTGCGACCCGTGGTCTTCTGGAGCATGCGCTGCCTGGTTCGATCGACCTGAAGGTGCTGTTGCAACCGGATCTGCCCCTGATCGAGGTGGATGCCGGGCAATTGCAGATGGTGCTGCTCAACCTGTTGTTCAATGCCCGCGATGCCATCACGGGGCAGGGCCGGATCGGCTTGACCGTCGATGTGGTCGAACTGACCGGCGAGGTGGAGGGCCTGCACGGCGGGTTTGTGCGTTTCGAGGTCGAAGACAGCGGCGAGGGCATCGCGCCAGCGGTACTGCCGCGGATCTTCGAACCATTTTTCACTACCAAGCCCTTTGGCAAGGGGACTGGCCTGGGCCTCAGCCAGGTGTATGGTTTTGCCAGGCAGAGCGGTGGTGCCATTTGCGTCGACAGTGAGCCCGGCCGGGGAACTTGCATGCAGCTTTACTTGCCAATCTATCAGGGCCAGACGGACAGCCAACTCGACAGGTAGAACACCATGGCACAGGCACTCAGGCGGCTGGTGACGGGGATCGATGGGCTCGATGCGTTGCTCCAGGGTGGCCTGGTGGCTGGCGCGTCCTACATCATTCAGGGCCCGCCGGGGGCTGGCAAGACCATCCTCGCCAATCAGCTGGCCTGCGGGCATGTGCGCGGTGGTGGCCGGGTGCTGGTGGCCACGTTGCTCAGCGAGTCGCACGAGCGGCTGTTCCAGTACCTGGCGACCCTGGAGTTCTTCGACCCGGCGCTGGTCGGTGATCCGATCCAGTTCGTCAGTGCCTTCGATACCCTGGAGCAGGAAGGCCTGGACGCCGTGGTACGGCTGCTGCGTCAGGAAATCGCCCGCCAGCAGGCCAGCCTGCTGATCGTCGATGGCGTGCTAAATGCCCGGGTGCGTGCGGAAACCGCGCTGGATACCAAGAAATTCGTCTCTGAACTACAGGGCCATGCGGCCTTTGCGGGCTGCACCGTGCTGCTGCTGACCAGCGCCCGGCTGGAAGAGGGTAGCCCGGAGCACACGATGGTCGACGGGGTGATCGAACTGGGCGAGCAACTGTTTGGCAGCCGCGCCGTGCGTCATATCCAGCTGCGCAAGACGCGGGGCAGTGCGGCGTTGTCGGGGCGCCATGAATGCCTCATCGATGAAACCGGCATGCATGTGTACCCGCGCCTGGAGTCACTGTTCAGCCACCCCAGCCAGGCGGGCAGCGCCACCTTGGAGCGCATCGGCAGCGGGGTGGCGACCCTGGATGAAATGCTCGGTGGCGGCCTGGCCACGGGCTCGGTCAGCCTGCTGATCGGGCCCTCGGGTATTGGCAAGACGTCATTGGGCCTGGCATTTCTCGGTGCCAGCAGCCTGCAGGCGCCGGGGCTGCATTTCGGCTTTTACGAAACGCCGGAGCGCCTGCGTATCAAGGCCGCTTCGCTGGGTTACGATTTTGCAGCCATGGAGCAGGCTGGCATCCTGCAGCTTTGCTGGCAACCGACTACCGAGGGCCTGCTGGACCAGGTCGGTGCGCGCCTGCTCGAGCGGGTCGAAGCGCAAGGCAGCAAGCGCGTGCTGATCGACAGCCTGGGGGCGTTCAGCCGCCTGGCCATCGACCCGGCGCGGCTCAATGCGTTTTTCCGCGCCTTGGTCGGCGAACTGCGCGCGCGCGATGTCAGCGTGATGCTGACCTGGGAAATGCGCGACATTTTCGGCGCGGAAATCAGCGCCCCAGCCCCGGACCTGTCGAGCATCGTCGACAACTTGATGCTGATGCGCTTCGTCGAGCTGGATTCGCAGCTGCGGCGCATGCTGTCGATCCTCAAGGTGCGTGACAGCCACCATGACCCTGCCTTGCACGAGCTGCTGATCGGGCCGCAGGGCATTACCCTGCGCAAGGCGTTCGAAGGTGCTTGCGGTGTGCTTTCGGGAACGCCGGTGCCGCAGGGAAGCGGGTGACGGGGCGGGCGATGAACACCATCCTGATCGTCGATGACGAGTACCTGATTGCCGACATTCTCGGTTTTGCCCTGGAGGACGAGGGTTTTCTGGTGGAAAAGGCGAGCAACGGCTGCAAGGCGCTGGAGGCCCTGAAGGAAAAGCGCGTTCAGCTGGTCATCACCGACTACATGATGCCACTGCTCAACGGCGAGGAGCTTGTGCGCTCGATGCGTGAAGACCCGGCTTTGAGCGAGTTGCCGGTCATCCTCATGAGTGGCGCGCAGGCCAATCAGGGATGCCCGGAACTGTTCGCCGCGGTGTTCGACAAACCGTTCGACATGGACTGTATGATCGCCAAGGTGCACGAACTGCTAGGCACCTGAAGCGCGGGGCGATCAGGCGCGTCCGTGCGGCTTGAGGCAGGTCGCTCAGTGCGAGTCGTCGTGCTTTTCCGGGGCCGGGCTGCCGGCCTGGATACGCTTGAAAATCTCTTCTCGATGGACCTGGACGTCTTTCGGTGCATCGATACCGATCCTCACCTGCATCCCTTTGACGCCCAGAATGGTGACTTTGATGTCATCGTTGATGACGATGCTTTCGCCAACCTTGCGGGTGAGTATCAGCATGTAGTTCTCCTTGGTGATGTAAAAGTCCGTCGGGCTAGTTGCCACGGCGGCGGGAGCTTGTCCCTCTTCCTTCTCATTAAAGACGCTTTCGGCGGATAGTAATTCCCCGACAGACAAATTCTGTTGCGTGTCTTCAGTCGCAGGTGCCGAAGCAAACCGCCAGCGGTTTGTCGGCCAAGGTGCTCGGTGGCAAGAATAGGGGGCTTGGCGGCCAATGGGAAATTTCTTCGCATCATGGTCTGAATAGACCGGGTTAATGGTCATCCTGTTCCTCGAGTGCCTGAAGAAATAACAGCAAGGCTACTTCTTCACGGTCCAGGCCTTTGCGCACACGGTTCTTCGGCAAGTTGGCCAGGCGCCCCAGGGCATAGTGTTCAAGTACAGCCGGGTGAATGTAGCAGCGCCTGCACACTGCCGGTGTATTGCCCAGGCGTGATGCTACCTGGCGGACGATGGCGGCGACCTGGCGCTTGGCTTCGCTCTCGGGCTCCCAGGCCAAGGGCCTCAGCAGGTCCAGGGCGAGGCTGCTACCGGCCCAGGTGCGGTAGTCCTTGGCGGTGAAGTCGGCACCGGTCAGCTGCTGCAGAAACTGGTTGACCTCGCTGGAGCCGACGCTATGGCGCTGGCCGTCGTCGTCCAGGTACTGGAACAACGCTTGGCCGGGCAGCTCCATGCAGCGCTTGAGCAAGTTGGCCAGGCGCCGATCGTTGAGGCTGACGTTGTGCTCGACGCCGCGCTTGCCGCGGAACTGGAAGCGGATGCTGCTGCCCTTCACCTCGACATGGCGGTTGCGCAGGGTGGTCAGTCCATAGGACTGGTTGTCACGCAGGTAGCGCTGGTTGCCGATGCGGATCAGGGTGTGGTCCAGCAGGCTGATCACCAGCGCCATCACCTTTTCCCGGTCCAGGCCTGGCCGGGCAAGGTGGTCGTGCAGCTGTGCGCGCAATTTCGGCAGGGCCTGGGCAAACGCCAGCATGCGCCCGTACTTGTGCTGGTCGCGTATTTCGCGCCACTGCGCGTGGTAGCGGTATTGCTTGCGGCCACGGGCATCGCGACCTGTGGCTTGCAGGTGGCCTTGCGGGTCGGCGCAGATCCACACCTCGGTATAGGCCGGGGGGATTGCCAGTGCAGCGATGCGGGCAAGGGTATCGCTGTCGCGCACTCGTTGGCCGTCGGCATCCAGGTAGATGAAGCGCCCTCTCCAGCGCCTCCGGGTAAGGCCCGGCTGGCTGTCGTCGACGTAGTGCAGGGTGCGCGGCAGGGGGCAGTCAAGCATGGTTGGCAGGCCTCGATCAGGTCACTGATCAATGGACACCAGCGACGTGGCCGATGCTCAGCCCAGCAGTGCCACCGACTTGATCTGGGCAAACAGCACCTGGCCCGGGTGCAGGCCGAGCTGGTCTGCCGAGAAGCGGGTGATGCGCGCGAGCAAGGCGTTGCCGCCAGCATCCAGGCTGACCAGTACATGGGCCGGGTTGGCGGCCGGGCGGCTTTCGCGCACGCGCACCGGCAAGCGGTTGAGAATGCTCGAAGTGCTGTCGGCTACCAGGGCCAGGCTGACGTCACGCGCCTGCACCTTGACCCGCAAGGTGCTGCCCATCACCTGGGCAGGGTGGGTGATACGCAACAGCGGCCCGTCGTTTCCGGGCAGGCGCAGGTCGAGCAGGTCGTAGTGCGCGTCGTGTGCCACCACCAGGCCTTCGAACACCACCCCGGCATCCTCGCCCTCGGCCAGCGACAGGTCGAGACGGGCCAGGGTGTCGCCGATCGGGCCGCTGGCCACTGCCTGGCCTTGCTCCAGCAACACCAGGTGGTCGGCCAGCCGAGCCACTTCCTCCTGGGCATGGCTGACATATACCAGCGGGATGTCCAGTTCGCCATGCAGACGCTCCAGGTAGGGCAGGATCTCGCGCTTGCGCGGCCCGTCCAGTGCAGCCAGCGGCTCGTCCATCAACAGCAGGCGCGGGCTGCTGAGCAGGGCGCGGGCAATGCCTACCCGCTGCGCCTCGCCACCAGACAGGGTCGTCGACCGGCGTGCCAGCAAGTGGCCGATGCCCAGCAGTTGGCAGGCCTGGTCTAGGCTGACCTTGCGCTGGGCAGCGGCCACCCGGCGCCAACCGAACTCCAGGTTGCCGCGTACCGACAGGTGCGGGAACAGGCTGGCCTCCTGGAACACGTAGCCTACCGGGCGCAGGTGTGGTGCCAGGAAGAAGCCGCGGGCGCTGTCTTCCCAGATTTCGCCGTTGACTTCGATGTAGGCGCTGCCGGCCCGCTCCAGCCCGGCCAGGCAACGCAGGCAGCTGGTCTTGCCAGAGCCGGAGTGGCCGAACAACGCACTGATGCCGCGGCCGGGCAGGTGCAGGTCTACGTCCAGGGTGAAGTCGTCGCGCGCCAGTTTCAGGCGCGCCACAATCGATGTGCTCATTTCAGCTCCAGCCAGCCTTGCCGCGGCGTCCTGCGTACAGCAGGAGCAGTACCAGGAACGAGAACACCAGCATGGCACCTGCCAGCCAGTGTGCTTGCGAATAGGCCATGGCCTCGACATGATCGAAGATCTGCACCGAGACCACGCGTGTCTTGTCGGGGATGTTGCCGCCAATCATCAACACCACGCCGAACTCGCCCACCGTGTGGGCGAAACCGAGGATGCTGGCGGTGATGAAGCCTGGGCGGGCCAGCGGCAGCACTACGTGGATGAAGGTGTCCCAGGGGCTGGCGCGCAGCGTTGCGGCCACTTCCAGCGGGCGCTGGCCAATGGCGCCGAAGGCATTCTGCAGCGGCTGGACCACGAACGGCATGGAGTAGATCACCGAGCCGATCACCAGGCCGGTAAAACTGAACACCACGCTGCCCAAACCCAGCGCCTGGGTCGCCTGGCCCAGCCAGCCATGCGGGCCGAGGGCGATCAGCAGGTAGAAACCGATCACTGTGGGTGGCAGTACCAGCGGCAAGGCCACCACCGCGCCCACCGGCCCGCGCAGCCACGAGCGCGTGCGCGCCAGCCACCAGGCGATGGGCGTGCCGACGATCAGCAGGATGAGGGTGGTCATGCTGGCCAGTTTCACGGTCAGCCAGATGGCACCCAGGTCACTGGCATCCAGTGGCATCAGATTTCATAACCGTAGGATTTGATCACTGCCGCGGCTTTCGGGCCTTTCAGGTAGTCGACCAGGGCCTTGGCGGCGGGGTTGTCCTTGCCTTTTTCAAGGATTACCGCGTCCTGGCGGATGGGTTCGTGCAGGGACGAGGGAACGATCCAGGCCGAACCGCTTTCGACCTTGCCGTCCTTGTAGATTTGCGAAAGGGCGACAAAGCCCAGTTCGGCGTTGCCGGTGGATACGAACTGGAACGCCTGGGTAATGTTCTGCCCTTCGACCAGCTTGGGCCAGGTGGCTTCGGTCAGCTTCAGCTTGTCCAGCACCTGGGTGGCGGCCAGGCCGTAGGGCGCGGTTTTCGGGTTGGCAATGGACAGGTGCTTGAACTGGTTGTTCTTCAGCACTTCGCCGTTGGCGTCGACATAGCCGGGCTTGGCCGACCACAGCGCCAGGGTGCCGATGGCGTAGGTGAAGCGTGAGCCTGGGGCAATTGCGTTTTCCTGCTCGAGCTTGGCTGGGGTGCTGTCGTCGGCAGCGAGAAATACCTCGAACGGCGCGCCATTCTTGATTTGTGCATAGAACTGGCCGGTGGCGCCATAGGCAGCGACCAGCTTGTGGCCAGTGTCTTTCTCGAAGTCCTTGGCAATGGCCTGGATAGGGGCTGTGAAGTTCGCTGCGACCGCGACCTGGACTTCATCGGCCCAGGCAGTGTTGAAGGCAAGCAGGCTGGCCAGGGCGGTGGCAGCCAAGTGGGGCGGGCGGATACGCATGAAGACAGCTCCTTGGGGCTTATCGTTATATCCTTAACTATATAGCGATAGGCCGTGGGCCGGGAAGGGGGCAGGATGATGCATGGCCAGGTCCGGCCCCTTCGCGGGCTTGCCCGCACACAGTACTGCGCAGCATTCAAAATCAGTGGTGAACCTGTGGGAGCGGGCAAGCCCGCGAAGAGGCCGAACCTGCTTATGCAGACGCCTGGCGGCCGATCACTGCCAGCGCCTTTTCGGCAATCTCCCGGGTCAACTCACCCGCCGCCATATGCCTGCCCAGCCGCAACGCCTGCCCCGACCACAGGTTGCTGAAATCGCTATTGCCCTGCGGATCTGTAATCGCCCGCAAAGGCATCAAGGCCCCGCCGGCCAGCGGGAAGTGCGGGGCCAAATCGCTCATCGGCCCCAGCTCGCGCATGATGCGGTTGTTGATGCCACGCGCCGGTCGGCCGGTGAACAGGTTGGTCAGCGCCGTGTCGCTGGCAGGTGCGCTGTCCAGGGCCTGGCGATGCGCCGGCGACACCTTGGCCTCGGGGCAGAACAGGTACGCCGTTCCGATCTGCACTGCCGAAGCACCCAAGGCCAATGCCGCCAACAGGCCGCGGTGGTCAGCAATGCCGCCAGCGGCAATCACCGGCACGCTGACCGCATCGGCCACCTGTGGCACCAGCGCGAAGGTGCCGATCTGGCTGGTGATATCGTCGCTGAGGAACATGCCGCGATGGCCGCCCGCCTCATAGCCCATGGCAATGATCGCATCACAGCCGTGATGCTCCAGCCACACGGCTTCCTCTACGGTTGTGGCGCTGGACAGCACCTTGGCACCACTGGCCTTTACCCGTTGCAGCAGGTTGGCATGGGGCAGGCCGAAGTGGAAGCTCACCACCTCCGGGCGCAGTTGCTCGACCAGCTGGCAGTTCTGTTCGTCGAAAGGCGCCCGGTTGGACACCGGCGTGGGCGCCGTGAAGTCGGCACCCACTTCGCTGTAATAGGGCTGTAGCGCCTGCTTCCAGCGTGCATCGCGCTCGGCATCGGGCGCTGGTGGCTGGTGGCAGAAGAAGTTCAGGTTCAACGGGCGGCCCGGGCAGCCGGCGCGGAAGGCGGCGATCTCGGCGCGCACCTGGTCGGCCGTGAGCATTGCGCACGGCAGGGCGCCCAGACCGCCCGCCAGGCCCACGACAGTGGCCATGCCCGAGCCCGTCGCACCGGCCATGGGGGCCTGCAGAATGGGCAACTCGATACCCAGCAGGTCGAGGATGCGGCGGTCGGGCCAGTGGCTCATGCGATTCTCCTTGCGCGGGCGGGCAGTACGGTGGGGCGGGTGTTTACAAGGCTTTGCTGACCTGGATGTCGCTGATCTTCTCGGCGTCTTCGCCGTGAATCTTGCGCAGGGCTTCCAGGGCTTGTTCAAGGGAGGCGTCGGGCATCAACGCGAAGTCCCAGCGGCGCTGGCCGTCGAGCTTGTACTTGATGACGTACTTGGTGGTCTGGGTCATGGTGGCCTTATCTGAGTTTCGACGATGAACGACGGATGATCTTGATCTTGTGGGTCAAGGTTGGCTTGCGGGTAACCGAGATCGGGCGGGTGGTCACGGTATCGATGGTGATGTTCCAGAAGCCGGTGCTGGGCACGGTGATCTTCGCCGGGAACTTGTCGAAATGGCCACCGTGGTAGGTATGACGACCGCCGTTCTTGAAGCTGCGGAAGTTGGCGTCGTTCATCAGGCGGATATTGCAGCGCTGGGAGCACTCGATGACGACGATATCGTCCTCGTTCAGGTGCTCGCGCTGGTGTACGAATTTCATGTGATGCTCCGCAAGGATTGGTTCTGCAAAGGCGAAAGATACCACGATGTCGGGTTACACTGCCGCGCTGTTCCGCCAGGCGTAGATAAATCTGCCAAAGCAGGGAGCAAATCGGCCTGGCTGTGGTCGAAGCGGATTCTTGAAGGCAGAGGTGCTGCAAATGAAGTGGATGGTGGCGGCGTTGGCGATGACGCTGGGTGGCTGTGTGAGTGTTACGGAACTGGAACAGTCGCGCGAAACGCTGGATGTAATCTCGGGCAAGTCCCCACGCGCGTATGCCGATTGCGTCAAGCAGAAGCTGGCCGATACCCGCGAGCCGCTGGTGGAAGAGCAGCGTGGCGATGGCCTGCGGCTGATCGTGCCGCAGAAGATCAGCTCGGGTGTGGGCCCGGCGGCGCTGGTGGATATCGACAAGCGTGGCAGCGGCAGCAGCATCAAGCTGCACGAGCGGCTGAACAATTTCCCGCTGCGCCTGGGCGACGTGCGCACCGCAGCCACCCAATGCATTTCCGGTAGTTGATCCAGGGCAACTGATCACGCTCCTTTTGCTTATATGTTTTAAGCCTAAGCTTATAACAATAGAAAAGGAGATTCGTGATGACACCGTTGAATCGCGCCTTGGTCGGCAGCCTGCTGATCCTGGCCTGGCCCACGGCGCATGCCGCCGATGGCCAGAAAGTCTTCACCCAGGGTGGGGCCAACCCTGCCGCCATGGCTTGCCTGGGTTGCCATGGCCCGGACGGCAAGGGCATTGCCGCTGCCGGCTTCCCGCGCCTTGCCGGGTTGCCTGCCGCCTACCTTAGCAAGCAACTGCATGACTGGCGCGACGGCAGCCGCAAGCAGCCAGTGATGGAACCGCTTGCCAAGGCCCTGACCGAGGATGAGATCAAGGCGGTCAGCACCTATCTGGCCAGCCTGCCGGCAGACCCTGCAGGCGACCTGCGCCGCCAGCAGATCGCGGATGATCCCACCACCCGCATGGCCCTGTACGGCGACTGGAGCCGGCAGATTCCTGGCTGCGTGCAATGCCATGGCCCGGGCGGTGGCGGGGTTGGCGAGCATTTCCCGCCCTTGGCCGGTCAGCCCGCGAGTTACCTGGTGGCGCAGCTCAACGCCTGGCGTGACGGCACCCGCAGCAATGACCCCAACCAGCTGATGGTCGGTGTGGCCAAGGCCATGACCGATGACGAGATCAAGGCCGTTGCCGAGTTCTTCGCCCGCCCCGCCAGCCAGGAGGTCACGCCATGAAACCGATGATTCCAGCCCTGCTGCTGCTGGCCATGGGCACCGCACACGCCGCCCAGATAGCCATGGAAGACCAGTCGCAGTTGAAAGTGCCTGGCGTGCAGGCCGCGCCGCAGTTCGTGCCACCAGCGGAAAGCGAGTTGCCTGACAATGCCTTTGGCAAGATGGTACGCGAGGGGCATGCCTTGTTCGTCGACACCCGCAGGTTGATGCCCGAGGCTGTGGGCAACGGCATGAACTGCAGCAACTGCCACCTTGACCAGGGGCGGCTGGCGCATTCCGCGCCGATGTGGGGGGCGTACCCGATGTACCCCGCCTACCGCAAGAAAAATGACAAGGTCAACACCTATGCCGAGCGCATCCAGGGCTGCTTCCAGTTCAGCATGAACGGCAAGCCGCCTGCGGCCGATAGCCCACAGATGACGGCGCTGGCGGTGTATTCGTACTGGCTGTCGACCAAGGCGCCGACCGGCGTCGAGATTGCCGGGCGCGGGTACCCGGAGGTGCCGCAACCAAAGGGCGGATACGACTTCAAGCGCGGTCAGCAGGTTTATCGCGAGCAGTGTGCGATTTGTCACGGCGACAATGGCGAAGGGCAGAAGGTGGCGGGCGAGTACGTGATGCCGCCGTTGTGGGGCAAGGACTCCTACAACTGGGGCGCCGGCATGCACCGGATCAATACCGCGGCGTCGTTCATCAAGTACAACATGCCGCTGGGCAAGCCGGGCAGCCTTAGCGATCAGCAGGCCTGGGATGTGGCGGCCTGGGTCAATCGCCATGAACGGCCGCAGGACCCGCGGCTGGTGGAAGGCTCCATCGAGAAGACACGGGTGAAGTTCCATGCCAATGACGGGGTGAACCTGTATGGGCAGAAGGTCGATGGTGTGTTGATCGGGCAGGGCACCGGTAGCTGATGTATTGCCTGTACTGGCCTCTTCGCGGGCAAGCCCGCTCCCACAAGGATCACCACAGACTCTGAATGCTGTGCAGTACCTGTGGGAGCGGGCTTGCCCGCGAAGAGGCCAGTACAGGAAACCCCGATTTCCTGTCATCCAACGGTCAAGGATGACAGCAATATTTACGATCCCCCGGAACTATCTACACTAGGTTATCTCTATCTTCCCATCGATCGGCCACAGGTAGGGCATTGTAAGGTGACTGCCGCCTGATTAGACTGCGCCGAATTCCACTGGCCTAGCCTTTTGTAAGGACGTATATGATCAAAAAATGCTTGTTCCCGGCAGCCGGTTACGGCACCCGCTTCCTGCCCGCTACCAAAGCCATGCCCAAGGAAATGCTGCCGGTGGTCAACAAGCCACTGATCCAGTATGGCGTTGAAGAGGCACTGGATGCCGGTCTGAACGAGATCTCCATCGTCACCGGGCGCGGCAAGCGTGCTTTGGAAGACCACTTCGACATCAGCTACGAGCTGGAAAACCAGATCAAGGGCACCGACAAGGAAAAATACCTGGTTGGTATCCGTCGCCTGCTCGACGAGTGCTCGTTCTCCTACACCCGCCAGACCGAAATGAAAGGCCTGGGCCACGCCATCCTGACCGGCCGCCCGCTGATTGGCGACGAGCCGTTCGCCGTGGTGCTGGCGGACGACCTGTGCGTGAACCCGGAGGGTGACGGCGTACTGACCCAGATGGTCAAGCTGTACAACCAGTTCCGTTGCTCGATCGTTGCCATCCAGGAAGTCGATCCGCAGGAAACCAACAAGTACGGCGTGATCGCCGGCGACATGATCCGTGACGACATTTTCCGCGTCACCAACATGGTCGAGAAGCCAAAGCCGGAAGATGCCCCGTCGAACCTGGCGATCATCGGTCGCTACATCCTGACCCCGGACATCTTCGACATCATCGCCAACACCGAGCCGGGCAAAGGTGGCGAGATCCAGATCACCGACGCCCTGATGCAACAGGCGCAGAACGGCTGTGTGATCGCCTACAAGTTCAAAGGCAAGCGTTTCGACTGCGGTGGCGCCGAGGGCTACATCGACGCGACCAACTTCTGCTTCGAGAACTACTACAAGACTGGCAAGGCTTACTGATAAGCCGCTACTTGTATCAAAGCTGATAACTGGGGCTGCTTTGCAGCCCTTCGCGGGCACGCCCGCTCCTACAGGTATTGTGCAGGCCTTCAAGGCTGCGCCGGTACTGTGGGAGCGGGCGGGCCCGCGAAGGGTCGCAAAGCGGCCCCAGTGCGTTATGCTGGGCGCCTGCCTAGGAGAGTGAATACATGGCCTACGATTTTGATCTGTTCGTGATTGGTGCCGGGTCCGGCGGTGTGCGCGCGGCGCGGTTTGCCGCCGGCTTCGGGGCAAAGGTGGCAGTGGCCGAGAGCCGCTACCTGGGCGGCACCTGCGTCAACGTCGGCTGCGTGCCGAAAAAGCTGCTGGTGTACGGCGCACACGTCGCCGACGAACTGGAACAGGCCGCAGGCTTCGGCTGGACCCTGGAAGAAGGGCACTTCGACTGGGGCACCCTGATTGCCAACAAGAACCGGGAAATCGAGCGCCTCAACGGCATCTACCGCAACCTGCTGGTCAACAGCGGGGTTACCTTGCTGCAGGGGCATGCGCGTCTGACCGGTGCCAATGAAGTGGAAGTGGAAGGCCAGCGCTACACCGCCGAGCACATCCTCATCGCCACCGGTGGCTGGCCACAGGTGCCAGACATTCCGGGCAAGGAACTGGCCATCACCTCCAACGAAGCATTCTACCTCAAGGACCTGCCACGCCGGGTGCTGGTGGTGGGCGGTGGCTACATTGCCGTCGAGTTTGCCGGCATCTTCCAGGGCCTGGGGTCGGCTACCACACTGCTGTACCGTGGCGACCTGTTCCTGCGTGGCTTCGACGGTTCGGTGCGCACGCACCTGAAGGAAGAACTGGAAAAGCGCGGCCTTGACCTGCAGTTCAATGCCGACATCCAGCGCATCGACAAGCTCGAGGACGGCAGCCTCAAGGCCACCCTGAAGGATGGCCGCGAGCTGGTCACCGATAGCGTGTTCTATGCCACCGGCCGGCGCCCGATGCTGGACAACCTTGGCCTGGAGAACACCGGCGTCGAGCTGGATGAACGCGGTTATATCCGGGTAGACCCGCAATACCAGACCACCGCGCCGTCGATTCTGGCGATTGGCGATGTGATTGGCCGCGTGCAACTGACCCCGGTGGCACTCGCCGAGGGCATGGCCGTGGCCCGGCGCCTGTTCAAGCCTGAGCAATACCGCCCTGTGGACTACCAGAACATACCCACCGCGGTATTCAGCCAGCCGCCCATCGGCACCGTGGGCCTGACCGAGGAGCAGGCGCTGGAGGCCGGGCACAAGGTGCAGGTATTCGAGAGTCGCTTCCGTGCGATGAAACTGACCCTGACCGACATCCAGGAAAAGACCCTGATGAAGCTGGTGGTCGATGCCGAGACCGACAAGGTGCTGGGCTGCCACATGGTTGGCCCCGACGCCGGCGAGATCATCCAGGGCCTGGGCATTGCCCTGAAGGCCGGTGCGACCAAGCAACAGTTCGACGAAACCATCGGCGTGCACCCGACGGCGGCCGAAGAGTTCGTGACCATGCGCACGGTCACTCGCTGATGCCACTGGCCCCATCGCCGGCAAGCCAGCTCCCACAGGGATTGCACAAGTGCAGAGACCTGCGCGGTACCTGTGGGAGCTGGCTTGCCGGCGATGGAGCCCTTGAATGCCCCGCAATCCTTTGCTCAGCCCATTCCCTTCTATCAATTATCCTCGGTTATAGCCAAAACCAATCAAAAGCATGAGCTTTGCCAATGAGCCTTTATCGGGACCAGCGGTTAGGATTCTCTCCATCAACTGATTCCAACCCCATGAAGGAGCGTCTCTCATGCCAATCATCAACAGCCAGGTCAAACCGTTCAACGCCACCGCCTACCACAAAGGCGAGTTCGTCCAGGTCAGCGAAGCCGACCTGAAAGGCAAGTGGTCTGTCGTGTTCTTCTACCCGGCCGACTTCACCTTCGTCTGCCCTACCGAGCTGGGTGACCTTGCTGACAACTACGCCGAGTTCCAGAAGCTGGGCGTGGAAATCTACGGCGTGTCCACCGACACCCACTTCACCCACAAAGCCTGGCACGACACTTCGGACACCATCGGCAAGATCCAGTACCCGCTGATCGGTGACCCGACCCACGTTATCTCGCGCAACTTCGACGTGCTGATCGAAGAAGCCGGCCTGGCCGATCGCGGTACCTTCGTGATCAACCCGGAAGGTCAGATCAAGATCGTCGAACTGAACGACGGTGGTGTAGGTCGCGATGCTGCCGAACTGCTGCGCAAGGTGAAGGCTGCCCAGTACGTCGCCGCTCACCCAGGCGAAGTTTGCCCGGCCAAGTGGAAAGAAGGCGAAGCCACCCTGGCTCCATCGCTGGACCTGGTCGGCAAGATCTAAGCCGATGCGCATGTCGCGGGCGGTAGCCAGCCGCCAAAGCTGAAGTACCTACCGCCCCGTAAAGCGCCCGGGCGAGTTCGCCTGGGCGTTTTTGTATCCGAGTTTTGAAAAAGGAATCGCCCGTATGTTGGACGCCACGCTTAAATCGCAACTGAAAACCTACCTGGAGCGGGTCACCCAGCCGATCGAGATCGTTGCCTCCCTCGACGACGGCGCGAAATCCCGCGAATTGCACGACCTGCTGGTGGAAATTGCCAGCCTGTCGAACCTTATTACCTTCAGCGCGGACGGCAACGATGCCCGTCGTCCATCGTTCTCGCTGAACCGCCCGGGAGCCGACATAAACCTGCGCTTCGCCGGCATCCCCATGGGCCACGAATTTACCTCGCTGGTGCTGGCACTCCTGCAGGTCGGGGGCCACCCGTCCAAGGCCAGTGCTGAAGTGATCGAACAGATCCAGGCGCTGGAAGGCGAGTTCACCTTCGAGACCTACTTCTCGCTGTCGTGCCAGAACTGCCCGGACGTGGTCCAGGCGCTGAACCTGATGGCGGTCCTCAACCCCAACGTGCGCCACGTGGCCATCGATGGCGCGCTGTTCCAGGCGGAAGTGGAATCGCGCAAGATCATGGCGGTGCCGAGCATTTACCTGAACGGCGAAGTGTTTGGCCAGGGCCGCATGGGCCTGGAAGAAATCCTCGGCAAGATCGACACCAACGCTGGCAGCCGCCAGGCCGAAAAGATCAACGCCAAGGACGCCTTCGACGTGCTGGTGGTCGGTGGTGGCCCCGCCGGCGCCTCGGCAGCTATCTATGCCGCGCGTAAAGGCATCCGCACCGGTATTGCGGCCGAGCGTTTCGGCGGCCAGGTGCTCGACACCCTGGCCATCGAGAACTTCATCTCGGTACAGGAAACCGAAGGGCCGAAGCTGGCCACGGCGCTGGAAGAGCACGTCAAGCAGTACGACGTGGACATCATGAACCTGCAGCGCGGTGAAGCGCTGATCCCGGCCACCGATGGCGGCCTGCACGAAGTACGCCTGGCCGGCGGTGCCTCGCTCAAGGCCAAGACCGTTATCCTGGCTACCGGTGCCCGCTGGCGTGAGATGAACGTGCCGGGCGAACAGGAATACCGCGCCCGTGGCGTGGCCTACTGCCCGCACTGTGACGGCCCGCTGTTCAAGGGCAAGCGCGTGGCGGTGATCGGTGGAGGCAACTCGGGTGTGGAAGCGGCCATCGACCTGGCGGGTATCGTCGCCCAGGTAACGCTGATCGAGTTCGACAGCCAGCTGCGTGCCGATGCGGTACTGCAGCGCAAGTTGCACAGCCTGCCGAACGTGAAGGTGATCACCAGTGCGCTGACCACCGAGGTGCTGGGCAATGGCGAAAAGGTGACCGGCCTGCGTTACAAGGACCGCACCACCGACCAACAGCATGAAGTGTCGCTGGAAGGCATCTTCGTGCAGATCGGCCTACTGCCGAACACCGACTGGCTGAAAGGCACCGTCGAGCTGTCGCCGCGTGGCGAGATCATCGTCGATGCCAAGGGCCAGACCAGCATCCCGGGTGTGTTTGCGGCGGGTGACGTGACGACTGTGCCGTACAAGCAGATCGTGATTGCGGTGGGTGAGGGGGCCAAGGCATCGCTGGCGGCCTTTGACCACCTGATCCGCACTTCGGCACCGGCGTAAGCCTGTACCGGCCTCTTCGCGGCTAAAGCCGCTCCCACAGGTACTGCGCAGATTTTGCAAACTGTGCAGATCCCTGTAGGAGCGGCTTTAGCCGCGAAAGGGCCGGTACAAGCAAAGCAATAACCGAGGATGTCTATGATTACTGCAGACACCCTCAGGAATCACACCCATGACCCTGATCAGCCGCGAACCCTGGTGGCTAGTCCCCCCAAAGCCCGGGCAGCAAGAGCAGGACCTGCACTGGGGCTACCTGGAAATCTACGCCGACGGCCGCACCGTGTTCGTCGACCAGCGCCCCAGTGACCGGGAGCTGGCCGAGCGCAAGAGCTGCCGCAACTTCCCCGACCCGGAGCCGTGACGGCTCAGCCTTCCAGTTCGGCCAGGCGTGCTTCCAGCGCCGCGATGCGTGCTTCGAGGGCTTCGATGCGTTCTTCCGACACATTGCCGCCGCTGCTGCGTGCCCCACCTTCTTGTTGCCGGGCAGCCAGGATTGCCTCGATTTCGGCCGGGTCGCCCAAAGCATGGGTGTAACGGTCTTCGCGCTGGCCGGCCTGACGCGGCAGGTGCAAGGCCAGGCCGCGCGAGATCAGGCGCTCCAGCTGGTGCTGGATCTGCTCGGTGTCGTCGAAGTCGTGCAGGCGGTTGCTGCGGGTCAGCAGTTCGTTGAGGGTTTGCGGCCCGCGCAGGAACATCAGGCCCATCAGCACCAGTTGCGCCGGCACCAGCTCAAGCGCCTTGTCCACCCGTTGTTCCCAACGGTCGGCGCGGCTGCCCATCTGCAGGCGGATCATGTCCTGCCCTTCGAGGGCGCGCAGGGCTTGGCCGACCTGGCCTTGGGTGAGGTTCATGACCGGCTCGCGACTGGTCTTCTGGTTGCAGGCCAGGACCAGGGCGTTGAGGGTCAGCGGGTAGCTTTCCGGGCTGGTGGCCTGCTTCTCGATCAGCGAGCCGAGAATACGGATCTCGATGCTGCTGAAGCGGCCTTCACCGGCGGTTTCGTGTTCTGACATGGCCCTGTCTCATTGCTGGGGAAAGGCCACTAGGGTAGGTAATGCCATCGTGTTAGGCAATTGGCACCTGTGGGAGCGGGTTCACCCGCGAACACCGGCGCAGCCGGTGCCATGCACCGCGTCGCCTGATTCGCGGGTGAACCCGCTCCCACAGGGGCCCGGCAAACTCAAGCGTTGCGCCGCTCTTCAGCCTGGCACGCCGCCGCGGTAAACAGCACATCGGTCGAAGAATTCAGCGCCGTCTCGGCCGAATCCTGCAGCACGCCGATGATGAAGCCCACCGCCACCACCTGCATGGCAATTTCGCTCGGGATGCCGAACAGGCTGCACGCCAGTGGAATCAGCAGCAGCGAGCCACCGGCCACGCCCGAGGCGCCGCAGGCACAGACCGCCGCCACCACGCTGAGCAGCACGGCGGTCGGCAGGTCCACCGGAATACCCAGGGTATGTACAGCCGCCAGGGTCAGGACGGTAATGGTGATGGCGGCTCCGGCCATGTTGATGGTTGCACCCAGCGGGATCGACACCGAATAGGTGTCCTCATGCAGGCCAAGGCGCTCCGAGAGGGCCAGGTTGACCGGGATGTTGGCTGCCGAGCTGCGAGTGAAGAACGCAGTGATACCGCTTTCGCGTAGGCAGAGCAGGGTCAGCGGGTAGGGGTTGCGGCGGATTTTCCAATATACGATCAGCGGGTTCATCACCAGCGCCACGAACAGCATGCAGCCGATCAGCACCGCCAGCAGGTGCAGGTAGCCGAGCAGGGCGTCCAGGCCCGATTGGGCCAGCGTGGCGCTGACCAGGCCAAAGATGCCCACCGGGGCGAAGCGGATGACCACGCGTACGATCAGGGTCACGCCATTGGACAGGTCCTCTACCACGGTGCGGGTGGTTTCGCCGGCATGGCGCAGGGCTACGCCCAGGCCGATGGCCCAGGTCAGTACGCCGATGAAGTTGGCGTTGAGCAGGGCGTTGATCGGGTTGTCGACCGCACTCAGAAGCAGGTTCTGCAGCACCTCGGTAATGCCCCCCGGCGCACTCAGCGCAGCGTCGCTGGTAGTCAGCACCAGGTTGGACGGGAACAGCATGCTGGCGACCACGGCGACTACCGCTGCGCTGAAGGTGCCCAGCAGGTACAGCCAGAGGATCGGGCGGATATGGGTTTCCTGGCCGTGGCGGTGGTTGGCGATCGAGGCCATGACCAGGATGAACACCAGCACGGGCGCCACCGCCTTGAGGGCGCTGACGAAGACTTTCCCGAGGAAGGCCATGTCGCGGGCGATGGCGGGCGCAAGCAGGGCCAGGGCGATGCCGGCGATCAGGCCGATGACGATCTGCGTCACCAGGCTGGTGCGGTTGAGGAAGCGGAGGACGGGGGTCATGTGCAACGATATCCCAGCATGTTCAAAAAGGGCGCGACTTTACCATAGACCTTCGTCGAGCAGGGCGGCCTGAAGAAGTCAGCGCCCGCGCCGCCGCGACACCCGCGCCTCGATGTTCTTGCGCCCGATCAGCAGTGGCGGCTTCTCCACTACCGGCTCGTCCGCCAGCCACTTGTACATCACCAGGCAGTCCACCAGCCCCAGGCGGGCATGGCGATAGGCCTTGGGCAAGCGGCCAACGGTTTCGAAGCCCAGCTTGTGCCACAGCGCCACCGCTACCTCGTTGGTGGCCACCACCGAGTTGAGCTGCAGGGCCAGAAAGCCCTCCTGGCGTGCCTGTTTCTGGGAGTGCTCGCACATCAACCGCGCGACGCCGCGGCCGCGTGCCGTTTCACAGACCATGTAGCCGCAATTGCCCACGTGCCCACCGGGCCCGGCGGCATTGGCCTTGAGGTAATACGACCCCAGCATCGCGCCGTCATCCTCGGCCACGAATGTGCGCATGGGCAGTTCCAGCCACAGCTGGCGGGCCTGTTCGAAGCTGAGGGCCGGGTCGAATGCGTAGGTTTCACGGGCCTGTACGACGGCCTGGAAGGTGGGCCAGAAGTGTTCGAAGTCTTCCGGTGTCATGGGGCGGATGTGGATCATGCGGGTTCCTGCAAGGGCTGGGCCGCCCAGTCTGGGTGGCGCGGCGCCGTCGCGCAAGGGCGGCGACGCCATTTGCGTTCAGCCGTTGGCCTTGCCCACCGCATCCATGGCACGTGCCGAGTACACCAGCGCGGCACCAGCGTTCATCGCCACGGCCACGCCGAGGGCCTCGGCGATTTCCTCGCGGCTGGCACCGTGCTTGACGGCCTGCTGCGAATGCACCGCGATGCAGCCATCGCAGCGTGTGGTCACGGCCACGGCGAGGGAGATCAGCTCGCGGGTCTTGGCGTCCAGGTGGTTGGTCTTGGCCCCTGCGCCGCTGGCGGTCATGTAGCCGGCCACGGTGTCAGGGGAAAGCTGCTTGAGATCGCCGATGCCGGCCATCAACTGCTTACGGTAGGCGTCCCAGTCCATCATGCTCATCGTCTTCACCTTGGGGAGGTTGCGAGTGGAGCTTTCAGGCTAGTCGAAGAGTGGAAAGTGTGAGGCTTGTACTTTGGTTGGTTGCGCGCAGGCCTTTGGACTGCGCGCTCCCACATCGATCAGATATAGATGAACACCAGCACCAACGCCGCGACGAACGCCCACTTCTCCAGGTAGTAGCGCGTGCGGTTGCGCTTCTTCATCGCCTTGCCACGTTCGCGGATCTTGTAGATGCGGGTGAACAGACGGTTGATGCCACCGGTCTTGTCGCCGGCATCGTTGGGGGCGGCGGCAGCGGCCATGACGTTGCGGCTGAACCAGCGGTTGAACGCGGTCGCCCAGCGGTACTTGAGCGGGCGTTCCACGTCGCAGAACAGGATGATGCGGTTGTGCTCAGTGGTATTGGCCGCGTAGTGGATGTAGGTCTCGTCGAAGACCACGCCCTCGCCATCGCGCCAGGAATACTTCTCACCGTCCACATCGATGTAGCAACCATCGTCGTTAGGCGTGTCCAGGCCCAGGTGGTAGCGGTACGAGCCGGCATACGGGTCGCGGTGGCGCACCAGCTTGGCGCCCGGTGGCAGGGTGGCGAACATGGCGGCCTTGACCGTGCCGATGCCTTTGAGCAACTCGGTGGTGCGTGGGCACAGGGTCATCGCCGACGGGTGGCTTTCGCCGTACCACTTCAGGTAGAAGCGCTTCCAGCCGGTCTTGAAGAATGAGTTGAAACCGACATCATCGTAATTGTCGGACTTCTTGATTTCGCCCACATGCAGCAGCTGTTGGGCTTCCTCGCGGATTTCCTGCCAATGGTCCTGCAGCGTCTGCAGTTCGGGGAAGGCCTCCACCGGCAGGTAAGGCTTGGCCGGGTGCCGGGAAAACAGGTACAGGAAGCTGTTGACCGGGGCCAGGAAACTGGAGTGGTCGCCCAGCTGACGGGTCAGCTTGTGGCGAACGCGACCGCGCAGGTGAACATAGGCGATCGAGAGGACGAAGATGAGGACTAAGGCGATTTTCATGGGCGGATACGTCAAGTAATGGCCATGCGTGATGGCTAAGCCCGCCAGCATAAACAATCGAGTCGATGCTTTATAGAAGAATGTGACGCAACAGTGGCAGACCTTGGTACAAGCGTCACCGCTGTGCCAAGGTCTGCAGGCGATGCATCAGGCCAGAGTAGCCTCGATGCGGCCATCCGTGATGCGATGGTCCTTGCCTTGGTAGCTGACCACATAATCAGTGAATTCGGCGGTCAGGGTCCTGTTCTCCACGTTCCACTCATGCTGCAGACGGCCCCCGGTCAGGGGATAGTACAAACTGCCAATCAAGAAGAACAGGCGTGCGTGGTGTTCACTGAACAGCATCATGATGCCTTGGGTAGCGTTGTCCACTTGCTGTTTTGCGGTGAGTTGGATGCGCCCGTCTTCCAGCTCCCTGGATTTGATGGTTTGAGCGTCGAGGTTGCCCAGCGAGGGGAAAATGGCAGGGTCGATGTTGGCCTTGACCTGGCCGGTGCTGGAGATGCGTTGCGTCGCATGGTCGGCCAGCGACAAGGACAGCTTGCCATCCACGATGTCAACCTGGCCCATGGTGTCTACAATGGTGAACTTGAACTCTGCCTCCAATGCCTTGGAAGCCTGATCCATCTGGACAATTCGTATTTCCCCTTCGGTCGCCCAACCTGAGCGGCCAATCGAACTCGAGCCGAAATAGGCGTTGATCTCGGCTTTCTGACCTGGGCCGATCTTGTGGGATTCGCCTGTGACCAAGCAGCTTTCAGGGATATCCATGTGGATGAAGCTATGAACGTCATCCGATCCCTCCTTGTAATGAGCGGCAAAAAATGTGCGGTTGCCCTCACTGACATCTGTTTCTACTTCAGAAGCCTTGAACGCGTACTCACGCTGGCCCCACTTCAGTACTGCTTGCATGGGAGGTTGGGTATTACGGGTGTGCTGACGCTGTTTCATAACCGTATCTATATGATTGAATGGAGACCTCAGCGTATGGTTTGGGTCCCTGCCCGCGAAACTGGCAGCCCTGCGAGTTTCCCAGCGCATCAGTACGTGCTTTGCGCATCTTCAGGAGCGGCACGATGACACCGGTCAGCGGACGTATCGAAAAACCATTCAAGCGCCTGTTCTTCGCCTTGCCGGTGAGCGATGCCCAGCGCCGCGCCCTGGCCCAGTGGCGACGTGGCCTGAGCCTGCGCAGCGGAAGACCGGTGCCGGCCGCCAACTTCCATGTGACACTGCTGTTTCTCGGCGATGTGGATACCGCCCATATGCCTGCTATTTGCGCGGCGGTCGACCAGCTGGAGCTTCCAGCCACGGCACCACGGCTGTTGCTGGACCGCCTGCAGGTGTGGCAGCGGGCCAGCGCCTTGGTGCTGGAGGCGCAGAAGACCCCACCGGCCCTGTTGCAACTGGTGTACAGCTTGCAGCAGGCGCTGCTGCCGTTGGGGGTGGACGCGGCCGACCGTGAGTATCGCCCGCACCTGACGCTGGCCAGGGATTACCGCGGCCAGCCGCCAGAGGCCAGCAGCGCGCCGGATTTCTACCTCGCCGCCCGCCATTTCACACTGTACGAGTCGCGCAAGGGCGCCTACTGGCCATTGGCGCAATGGCCGCTTTCAAGCTGATTCAGGCCATGCAATACAGTTGCAGCTATCTCGACCGCATTGACCTCAAGGGCTTTGCTATCCCGGTGGGAGCCAGCTTGCCGGAGATGGGGCCAGGGCAGGCGATTACACTGGCAGGCTCTGGTACGGCAATTCATCCCCCGGGCTGCGGTCGAACTGGCGCTTGTACTCGCGGCTGAACTGCGAGGTGCTCTGGTACCCCACCCGGTGCGCGGTCTGCGCCACCCCCAGGCCTTCGCCGATCAGCATCTGCTGCGCCTTCAGCAGCCGCAGGCGCTTGAGGTACTGCATCGGCGCCATGTCGGTGCAGCGCTTGAAGTGCTCGTGGAAGGTCGAAACGCTCATGTTGGCGCGTGCGGCCAGCGCTTCAACGCTCAGCGGCTCGGTGTAGTGTTCGCGCAGGTGGGCAAGGGCGGCGCCGATGCGGGCGAAGTGCCCTTGTTGCTCCACCAGCGCCCGCAACACGCCCGCCTGTGGGCCGCGCAAGGCGGTGTACAGCACCTCGCGTACCCGCGCCGGGCCCAGCACCTTGGCGTCCACCGGGTCCTGCAGGCAGCGCAGCAGCCGTTCCACGCATTCGCGCATCGGCGCATCGAGTGCAGCCGAGGTCATTGAATGCGGGGGTTGCGCCTGCACCGCGGCATCCGGCGCCAGGGCCATGCTTTGCACCAGTTCACCCAGCACGCCGCGGTCGATGTCCACCGCCACGCCCAGCAACGGTGCTTCGGGGGTGGCAAAGGTTTCGCACATGAACGGCACCGACAGTGCCTGCACCAGGTAATGCCCGGCGCCATATTCCAGGGTACGCGGCCCCAGGCGCGCCAGCTTGCTGCCCTGGGCCAGGATCATCAGGCTGGGTTCGTAGATCTGCGGGCTGCTGGCCACATAGTGGTCCCAGCTCAGCACCTGCACCTGGGGCAGATGCGTGGGCACGAAGCCCGGGCGCGTGGCAAGGCTGCGGATCAGTGTGCAAAGCGGCGCATTGGCGTCGACGTGGCGGGTCAGTTGCATGATGGACCTGGGCAGAGAATCAGACAGTTTGATCATCGCAGATTGAACGCTCGGCGCCAGATGCTGCATGGCATCTTCGGAGAATCAGGCATCGATACCGGAGAATCAGTCGTGGGCGAAGCGACGCATGGCGCGCAGAATGCGCAGCCTGAATCGTTTCACTTCATTGCGAGGCCCTGCATGTATACCGCCATCGGTTACGCCGCCCAGACCCCCACCAGCCCTCTGGCTCCCATGACCTTCGAGCGTCGCTGCCCGCGCTCTGACGACGTCGCCATCGACATCCTTTACTGCGGCGTATGCCACTCCGACATCCACCAGGCGCGCAACGAATGGGGCATTGCCGTGTACCCGCTGATGCCTGGCCACGAGATCATCGGCCGCGTCACCGCCGTGGGCGACAAAGTGACCACGCACAAGGTCGGCGACCTGGTCGGCGTTGGCTGCATGGTCGACTCGTGCCGACACTGCGAAGCTTGTGCCAAGGACCTGGAGCAATATTGCCTGGAAGGCCCGACCATGACCTATGCCACCCCGGACCGAGTCGACGGTAGCAACACCATGGGCGGTTACTCCAGCAGCATCGTGGTCAGCGAGCACTTCGTGGTGCGCATCCCGGCCGGCATGGACCTGCCCAGCGCCGCGCCAATCCTCTGCGCCGGCATCACAACCTATTCGCCACTCAAGCACCACGGCGTCGGCCCTGGTCACAAGATCGGCATCCTCGGCATGGGCGGCCTGGGCCACATGGCCATCAAGCTGGCCAAGGCGCTGGGCGCCGAAGTGACCCTGTTCACCCGTTCCCAGGCCAAGGCCGACGAAGCCCGTCGCCAGGGTGCCGACCATGTGATCGTGTCCACCGATGCCGAGCAGATGCACGCCGCGGCGGGCCGTTTCGACTTCCTGCTCGACACCATCCCGGTGCAGCACGACCTCAACCCGTACCTGGAAACCCTGAAATTCGATGGCGTGCACATCCTGGTCGGGCTGATCGAGCCGATCGACCCGGCGGTGCATGCGGCCAATCTGGTGATGAAGCGCCGGGTGCTGGCGGGGTCGTTGATCGGTGGTATTGCCGAGACCCAGGAAGTGCTGGACTTCTGTGCCGAGCACGCGATTCGTTGTGATATCGAGTTGCTGGATATCCGCAACATCAACCAGGCGTATGAGCGGATGATTGCCGGGGATGTGAAGTACCGGTTCGTGATCGATATGGCTACTTTGCAGGGCTGATGGTTGCCTGACCCGGCCTCTTCGCGGGCTCGCCCGCTCCCACAGGTACTGCACAGACTTCGTAAGCTGTGATTTACCTGTGGGAGCGGGCGAGCCCGCGAAGAGGCCGGTACAGGCAATGAAGATGCTGCAACTGTTACCAGGCCAATGCCCTGTCCCAGCCTTTCCAGAACAACCACCGCCGTACCTCGCCATGCGCCCCGGTACCGATCTGCCAGGCCGGGCGCCCGTTGTCCAGGGCAATCACCGAAACGAACCCGGCATGGCTCGCCGCTACCAGCGTACGCCCGTCGGCACTGATATCCAGGGCACTGATGGTCGACCCCAGGTAATGCTGCCAATGCTCGGTGCCATCTTCGCCAAATGCCCGCAGGTAACCATAGGCATCCCCCACGATATATTCGCCCTCGCGCGCCACGCCGGCATACACCCGTGCGCCATCCTGTACCAGCGGGGTACGCGGGTCCTGGCTGTAGTAGTCGGTATCCAGCCCCGGCAAGTCGGCCACCCTGACGGCCAGCGTGGCACCGCTATAGAAATGGCAGGCATTGACTATCAACTGGTCACCCGCACGATTGAACAGCGCAAAGTGCGGATACTCGCTGGCCGGGCCGATGGCCGCCACGGGCCGGAGCTGGTCATCCAGCACCAGGTGGCGGCTGCCTTGCTCGCCAACCACGATCAACCGACCATCCGCCGATACCGCACCGTGCTCCATGCTCAGCCCAAGGCTGATGTCGTCCGGGTCGGTGCCTTCGTCCAGTTCGTCGAGCACCCGCCCCTGGTGCGGCAGCAGGCGGGTCGCGCCGTGGCGGGTCAGCAGGAAGATACCCTCAGCGCTCACCAGCAGCACCCGCTGGCCATCCGGGAAGGGGATCAGCGTGGTCGGCGTGGGCGGCAGGTCGAAAGGCTCGAACGGGTAACCCGGCGGCAACCCCTCCAACCCCGTGGGCCAGGCCAGGCGCAGCACCTGCGGGCCGCCCCAGCCATCTGTCACGCGTATGCCCTCGGCATTGGCCAGGGCGAAATAGCGGCGGGCCGGGCAGCGGCCGAAGTGATCGACGCCGATCACCGGGGTCACCCCGAGAGGGTCGATGCGCACCACCTGGCCTTTGTCATGCGGCATGCCGATACGTGCCAGCAGGCTGCCATCCTCCAGCAGCAGGACGTTGCCGATGCCTTGCCCGTGCTCCTTGATCAGCGGCAGCAAAGGGTGGTGGGCGGGCGGCCAGGCTTCGCGGAAGGCTTGCTGCTCGAAGGCTTCGACGCCAGGCCGGTTGGCTGCTTGCAGGGCTTGCAGCCAGGCATCGAGCAAATGCTCGGTGGCTTGCGGCAGGGGCTCTTCGAGGTCATCCCAGCCTTGCGCGCGGCCCTGCGCGACATAGTCGTTGACGGCCTGGGCATAGGCGGTGACCGCCTGCTGCCACTGTTGCTGCTGGGAGTGCTGCTGGTCCATGAGCGGATCGGGCTCCTTGTTGCATACGCGTTCGCACAAAGCGCGCATGTTACTCCTTCTGCCCGCCTCGCGGTTGTGAGCCCCCGGCTTGACGCGTACCATGCCGGGCATTCCTTTCAATAACAAAGCGTGCGTCGACACCCCGGCAAGTGGGTGGCCGACGTGCGTCCTGTTGCCTTGCCTGCGGAGAAGCGGTTTGTACCCATGAATGGACCCATACCCACCAACATGCCACCCACGGCGGGTAGCGGCAGCTGGCTGAGCGTCATTGCCCTGGCCCTGGCGGCCTTCATCTTCAACACCACCGAGTTCGTCCCGGTGGCGCTGCTCAGCGACATTGGCCGCAGCTTCGACCTGAGCACCGCGCAAGTCGGCCTGATGCTGACCATCTACGCCTGGGTAGTGGCACTGGCCTCGCTGCCGATGATGCTGCTGACGCGCAACATCGAGCGGCGGCGGCTGTTGCTGTTCGTGTTCCTGGTGTTCATCGTCAGCCACTTGCTGTCGTGGATGTCACAGAGCTTTGCCATGTTGCTGGTCAGCCGTATCGGTATTGCCCTGGCGCATGCGGTGTTCTGGGCCATCACGGCTTCCCTGGCGGTGCGCGTGGCGCCGCCCGGGCAGCAGGCCAAGGCGCTGGGCCTTTTGGCCACTGGCACCACCCTGGCCATGGTCCTGGGTATCCCGCTGGGCCGCGTAGTGGGTGAAGCGCTGGGCTGGCGCATCACCTTCCTGAGCATTGCCGGGGTGGCGCTGGCGACCATGCTGTGCCTGATGAAGTCGTTGCCGCTGCTGCCCAGCCAGAACTCGGGCTCGCTGCGCAGCCTGCCGATCCTGTTCAAGCGCCCGGCGCTGGTGATCACCTATGTGCTGGTGACGCTGGTGATTACCGCGCAGTTCACCGCCTACAGCTATATCGAGCCGTTTGCCCTGCACGTGGCGCAGATAGGCGGAGAGCGCACCACGCTATTGCTGCTGCTGTTCGGCGGCGCCGGGGTGTTCGGCTCGGTGCTGTTCAGCCGTTACAGCGACCGCTTCCCGCATGGCTTCCTGGTAGGTTCGATCGGCCTGCTGGCGGCGTGCCTGTTGCTGCTGTTGCCGCTGTCGGGCAACTTCTATGTTTTCGCCTCGTTGAGCATGTTCTGGGGTGTGGCGATCCTCAGCTTCAGCCTGTCGCTGCAGTCCAAGACCCTGAAACTGGCGTCCGATGCCACCGATGTGGCCATGGCGCTGTTCTCGGGTATCTACAACATCGGTATTGGCGGTGGCGCGTTGCTGGGCAGTATCGTCAGCAGCCAGCTGGATGTGGCGGATATCGGCCTGGTGGGCGGTAGCGTGGCGGTGGCCGGGTTGCTGCTGGCTGTGGCCAGCACCCGGCAGTTCCGCGAGGCGCTGGGCGGGGGGCAAGGCATTCCTGAATGACCGTGCTGTTTTTTTCGCGGGCACGCCTGCTCCCACAGGTACTGCATCAACTTCAGGCGCGATGCAGTACCTGTGGGAGCGGGCGTGCCCGCGAAGAGGCCGGTACTGGCAATAGCGGGCTCAAGCCAGTACGGCAGCCCATGCAGAAATCAAGAGCACCCCCGCCAATACCTGGTTGAACACCCGCAACCGCCGCGGTGCCTGCAACCATCGCGCGCTGCCCACCCCCAGCAGCGCCCACGCCGCCATGCATGGCAGGGCAATCAGCCAGAACACCAGCGCCAGCTGCCATACCGGCAACGACGGCGAGGCAAACACCCCGACCACCGCCACGGCCATCAACCACACCTTGGGGTTCACCACCTGCAACGAGGCTGCGCTGAGTGCGCTGAAGCCTTGCGCCGTGGCCGCCTGCAGCGGGGCGGCGGCACTGCGCAGCATCTGCCACGCCAGCCAGCTCAACCACAAAACCCCGGCCCAGCTCATCAACTGCTGGGCCAGCGGGTGGCGCAGCAGCAGTTCACCCAGCCCCAGGCCCACCATCAGCACGATCGCCGCTGCGGCACCGCAGGCCGCAACGACCGGCGCCAGGCTCGCGCACAGGCCAAAGCGGGCCCCATGGGCAAGAATCAACAGGTTGGTCGGCCCGGGGCTGATGCTGGATACCAACGCAAACAGGATGAAGGGCAACAACGACTGCGACATGATCAAGGGCTCCGGATAAACGAAGCACCATGCTCGCTGCCCGCTGCCTTTCAGTCTGGAAGGTTTGAGCAGCGCCTGCGGTAGTCGGCCGGGGTCAGCTGGTAGGCACGGCGGAACCAGCGCCCTAGGTGGCTCTGGTCGGCAAAGCCCAGGGCCATGGCCACTTCGGTGGGAGTCTGGCCCTGGGCGAGCAGGCGCCGCGCCCGGGCCAGGCGCAGCTGGATCAGATAGGCATGCGGCGCCAGGCCGAATGCGGCCTTGAATGCGCGGGTGAGGCGGAAGCGGTCGATGCCACAGGCCTGGGCCAGGTCTTCCAGGCCGATGTCGCGCTCCAGGTTGGCGTGCAGGTAATCCCGCGCGCGCTGCGCGGTCAGCGGCAGGCGCGGGTCCGGGTTCAGGCGCCGGCGCCAGTGCAGGTGGCGGGTCAGGCAGGCCAGCAGGTCGTCCATGGCCGTCTGCCGGACAATGCGCAAGTCCTGGGTATGCACGGCCTGGAAGGCGAGGGCAGTGGCACGCGCCAGGCGCTCATCGTGGCACAAGGTATCGGCGAAGCTGGGCAGGCTGTCGCCCGGCGCGTGTTCGAAAAGTGCCCGCAGTTGGCTGTCCACCCAGGTGGGTTCCAGGTACAGGGTCGAATAGGTGAAGCCGTCCTCGGTGGGCGCATGGCCGTTATGGATTTCACTGGGCTCCAGCAGGAATACGTTCCCCGGCGTGCTGCGATGGCGCACTCGCCGGCAATCGAATTGCTGCACGCCCTGCTCGGTAACGCCAACCAGGAAGCTGTCGTGCCAGTGCGGGTCGTAGGCATGCCCGACGAAATGCGCGCGGACCGACTCGATGCCGGTGTCGGCGTCCTGCTTGAGGTCGATCCAGTTGCTCATGGGGGCGTGTCGTGGCAGAAATCGCTACCTTAGCGCAACGGCCAGGCTCAGTCTGGAACGATTGTGCAGCCGTTGGCCAGCGCCCGGTTACGCAAGGCCTCGAAGCGTTCGCGCAGCCACAGATGCAGTTGTGCCACTGCGGGCGTGAGCTGCTTGCGGTGCGGGCACACCAGGGTGACCGGGGCGGGTTCACCAAAGTGCTCGGGCAGGATGATTTCCAGTTCGCCGGCCGCGATGTTGGCGCTTACATCCAGCCACGACTTGTAGACGATGCCTTCGCCCTGCAAGGCCAGGCGGCGGATCACGTCGGCATCGTCGCTGACCAGCGGCCCACTCACCTGCACGGTGCGGTTGCCCACCCGCCACTTGTCGTAGACCCGGTTGTGCTGCATGTACAGCAGGCAGGCATGCTGCTGCAGGGCGTCGGGCGTGAGGGGGCGGCCGTGACGGGCCAGGTAGTCGGGCGCCGCCACCAGCACCCGGCGGTTCCAGTCTGCCAGCGGCAGGGCAATGTAGTTGGCGTCCTGGTTGAGGCCGTAGCGGATCGCCACATCTACCGGGTCGCGGTTGAGGTCGGCAATCTGGTCAGACAGGAAGAAGCGAAGGTGCAGGGCCGGGTGCTCGCGGCGGAAGGCGCTCAGCCACGGCAGCAACATGTTGCGGCCCAGGTCTGACGGTGCCGAAACCTGCAGGGTACCGCGCAGGGTGTTGGCGTTGCCATGCAGGTCTTCACGCCCCTGGCGCAGGCTCTCCAGCACATTCAGGGCAGTCGGCAGGTACAACTCGCCTTCGGCGGTCAGGCGGAGGCTGCGGGTAGTGCGGGCGAACAGGCGCACATCCAGGTCGCGCTCCAGGCGCTTGATCGCGGCGGCCACCTGCCCCGGCAGCAGTTCGGCCTCATGGGCGGCGGCGGTGAAGCTGCCCAGCACGCTGCTGCGGACGAACAGTTCGAGGTCGGCGATGCGCAGCATTTTCACTCCAGAGATGAAAGTGTTGCTGCATTGTGCCGGTTTTTCTTTTCTGCAGGAAAGATAAGATGCCCGGCAAATCCTCTGTTCATTCCCGGAGTTGTTGCATGGATACCGTCTCTCTGGCCAAGCGCCGCTACACCACCAAAGCCTACGATGCCTCGCGCCGCATTCCCCAGGCGACTGTCGATGCCCTGCTCGAGCAACTGCGCCATAGCCCTTCCTCGGTCAACTCGCAGCCGTGGCATTTCATCGTTGCCGACAGCGCCGAAGGCAAGGCTCGCCTGGCCAAAAGCACCGCAGAGCGCTATGCCTACAATTCGCCGAAGATCCTCGATGCCTCGCATGTGATCGTGTTCTGCACCCGAACCGAGATGACCGAAGCGCACCTGGATGCCGTGCTCCATCAGGAAGCCGCCGATGGCCGCTTCCGCGATGAGCAGGCGCGTGCCGGGCAGAACCAGAGCCGTCGGCATTACGTCGACCTGCACCGTTTCGACCAGAAAGACCTGCAGCACTGGATGGAAAAGCAGACCTACCTGGCGTTGGGTACTGCCTTGCTGGGGGCTGCGGCACATGGGCTGGATGCCACCCCGATCGAAGGCTTCGACAGCAAGATTCTCGATGCCGAGCTGGGCTTGCGTGAGCGTGGATACAGCAGTGTGGTCATTCTCAGCTTGGGCTATCGCAGCGAGGCGGATTTCAATGCCGGGCTGAACAAGTCGCGGTTGCCGGCTTCGCAGGTGTTCACCTTCCTGTGAGGTTGCCGGGGCCGCTCTGCGGCCCCGTCTTTCCGGTCGGCTTGCAAAATCCGGCATATGCCGCATACTTGTCGGCAAACGCCGGAAAGGAGAGAGCCATGCTTGCCGAAGTGCTTCGCGACAACGGTTACCACGAGTACCGGGCGCGCCTGCATGCACTGCTGGAAATCCCCGAACTCGCCAGTGACTTCGAAATCCACACCCGCATCACCCATGGCTTCGCTGCCACCTGGCTGGTGAAACTGACCGAACTCGGCGTGTTCACCCCTGTGGAGCGTGACCAGATCATTCCCCTGCGCACGCTGAAAACCCGCATCGAACGTGACCAGCCGCTGACCGTGGAAGAAAGCGACCGGCTGTTCCGTTCGGCCCATATCACCGCCATGGCCGAAGCCGTGTTCGGCGAGGCAGGCAAGGCAAAACGCTGGCTGTCCAAGCCCAAGGAGCGCTTCTCGGGGCTGACGCCGATGCAGATGCTAACCACCCAGCAGGGCACCACCCAGGTCGAAGAGATGTTGCTGCAGATCGCCGAGGGCTTCGGCCTGTGATTCTGTGGCGTATCAGCGCCTATGCAGACTTGAGCGGAACGGGCGGCTTGCGTGTCAGCGGCCGCTGGCACCAGGCGGGCCGGCCAGTGGTGTATGCCGCCACCAGCCCGGCCGGGGCGATGCTGGAGGTGCTGGTGCACCTGGAGATCGACCCTGAGGATTTCCCCACCACCATGCGGCTGCTGCGTATCGAGTTGCCTGACACCGTTTCGCAAGCGCAGTTGCCCGCCTTGCAGCCTGGCTGGTCGAGCCAGACCGAACTGACCCGGGGCCTGGGCAACCGCTTTCTGGATGAGTGTTCGGCGTTGCTGCTGCCGGTGCCGAGCGCGATCATGCCCAGCACCACCAATTACCTTTTCAACCCGCGCCATCCGCAGGCAAACAGTGCCAGGCTCGAGGTCGAGGACTTCACCCCGGACAGCCGGCTGTTTTAGGGAAGTTTCACCAAAGTGCCGCTGACGCCGCTGTCAGCACCCGGCCAAACACTTCGAGGGCCTTGTCCACTTCGGCCTCGTTGCTGAAACGCCCGATGCTCAGGCGCACGCTGTTACGTGCCTGGCGTTCATCCAGCCCCAACGCGAGCAGCACATGCGAGGCTGCATCGCTCGCCGAATTGCAGGCCGAGGTGGTCGACAACGCCAGCTCGCTGGCCAGCGCCGCGCTGTTGAAGCCCTTGCTGTCGATACACAGGTTCAGCGTATGGGGAATGCGTTGTTTGGCGCAGCCGTTGAGGGTGACGCCGGGCAGGGCCAGCAGGCCTTCACGCAGGCGCCTGGCCAGTTGTCCGAGGCGCAGGTGTTCGCTGTCGCCGGGCTGGCCGGCCAGGGCAAAGGCACTGCCCATGCCGGCAATCTGGTGGGTCGCCAGGGTGCCGGAGCGCAGGCCTTGCTCATGGCCGCCCCCGTGCATCTGCGCACGCATCAGCGTGCGGGCGCGTGGCCCCACGTAGAGCGCACCGATGCCCTTGGGCCCATACACCTTGTGCGCCGAGAACGACATCAGGTCCACGGCCATGGCGTTCAGGTCGATGGCCAGTTTGCCCACCGCCTGCGCCGCATCCACGTGCAGCAGGGCACCGTGGGCACGTACCTGTTCGCCAATCGCGGCAAAGTCTGTGATCGTGCCCAGTTCATTGTTCACCGCCATCAGCGATACCAGGCGGGTGTCGGCGCGCAACGCTGCCTGCACCGCCGCAGGCTGAATCAGGCCGGCGGCATCCGGTGCCAGGCGGGTAACGGCCCAACCCTGGCGCTCCAGTTCGGCCACCGTGTCGAGCACGGCCTTGTGTTCCAGTTGGCTGGTGATCAGGTGCCCGGGCTGGCCGAGGCCCTGGGCAATGCCCTTGAGCGCCAGGTTGTTGGACTCGGTCGCACCTGAGGTCCAGACCAGTGCATCGGCCTGCGCGCCGACGCGTTCGGCCACTTGCAGACGGGCCTGCTCCACGGCGTGGCGGGCTGCCTGGCCGAAGGCATGGCCACTGGACGCCGGGTTGCCGAAGTTGCCCTGGCTGCCAAGGCAGGCGAGCATGGTTTCGATGACCCGATCGTCGACCGGAGTGGTGGCGGCGTAATCGAAATAGAGCGGGGCGCTGGGCATGAGGGCGGGTCCGTGTCTGTCGCCGTGAAATCGGCAATCGTTGGAGCAAGCGTACCCGCTACTTCGGAGATATTTTTCACTTCCAGCGGCTCTATTCTGGAAATGATCAAGAAAAATTTCTCTCTATCGAGTTTTTCTTGGGATTTTTTTCTCCGCATCCCGCCATTCTGTTCAGGCTGGTTCCAAGGCCCTTTCTTCCTCGGCCACCACACGTTCGCACAACTCGGTGATCTGCTCGCGCATCCAGCGGTTGGCCGGGTCCTGATCGGTGCTTTCATGCCAGTACAGGTGCGTTTCCAGCGCAGGCACCTCCACCGGCAGTGGCTGGTAACGCAACTGATGGCGGCGGGCGAAGCGCTCGGGGACGGTCATCGCCATGTCGGTCTGCTGCAACACCTGCGAGGCCATCAGGTAATGCTGCGAGCGCAAGGCAACCTTGCGCTGCACGCCCATCTTGCCCAGGGCCAGGTCGACATAGCCCAGGCCGTTGCGGCGGCTGGAAATATGGATGTGGGTCATGCCGAGGTAGTTGTCGAGGGTCAGCTTGCTGTCGGCCAGCGGGTGGCCCTGGCGCAGGGCGCAGACATAGCGGTCTTGCATCAGTTTTACGTGGCGTACTTGCGGGTCGGTGTTCAACGGTGCGTCGATGGCGAAGTCCAGGCGGCCGGCGGCAAGTTCCTTGGTGGTCTCGCGGCGCTTGCACAAAAAGCTTTCGATCAGCACCGCCGGCGCCAGGCGGCGCAAGCGCTGGAACAGCGGCGGCAGGATGACCGCTTCGGTCAGGTCGGTCATGCTGATGCGGAAAGTCTTGTTGGCCTGTTGCGGGTTGAAAATGCGGCTTTCCTGCACCGAGGTGCGCAACAGTGCCAAGGCATTGCGCACCGGGCCGATGATGTTCTGCGCCATGGGCGTTGGCACCATGCCTTGCGCGGTGCGCACGAACAGCGGGTCATTGAAGGTTTCGCGCAGCCGTGAAAGGGCGTTGGACACTGCCGGCTGGGTGATGCCCACGATCTGCCCGGCGCGGGTCAGGTTGGCTTCGGTGTAGATCGCATCGAACACGATGAACAGGTTGAGGTCGACCTTGCTGAGGTTCATGGGCGCCGCTCTTTGTTGGAATTATTGGCCGATCATATATCGGTTATGAATGTTTATACACGCGGAAAATAGGCTAGGTGGATGAGGCCATGCTGCTCTAGGCTCTGGCCCATGTACTCCGAACCGTGAAGGTAGCCCCGATGGATTTCGCCTATTCGCCCAAGGTCCAGGCACTGCGTGAGCGCGTCAGCGCGTTCATGGACGCCTATGTCTACCCCGCCGAGGCGGTGTTCGAGCGCCAGGTCGCCGAGGGTGACCGCTGGCAGCCCACCGCGATCATGGAAGAACTCAAGGCCAAGGCCCGCGCTGAAGGGCTGTGGAACCTGTTCCTGCCCGAATCGGAATACGGTGCCGGCCTGAGCAACCTGGAATACGCCCCGCTGGCTGAAATCATGGGCCGTTCGTTGCTCGGCCCGGAGCCGTTCAACTGCTCGGCGCCGGACACCGGCAACATGGAAGTGCTGGTGCGCTATGGCAGTGAAGCGCAGAAGCGCCAGTGGCTGGAGCCGCTGCTGCGTGGCGAGATCCGTTCGGCGTTCGCCATGACCGAACCGGACGTGGCCTCCTCGGATGCCACCAACATGGCCGCCACCGCCGTGCGTGACGGTGACCAATGGGTAATCAACGGCCGCAAGTGGTGGACCTCTGGCGCTTGCGACCCGCGCTGCAAGGTAATGATCTTCATGGGCCTGTCCGACCCTGAAGGGCCACGCCACCAGCAGCACTCGATGGTGCTGGTGCCCACCGATGCGCCTGGGGTCAAGATCGTCCGCCCTCTGCCGGTGTTCGGTTATGACGATGCTCCCCATGGCCACGCCGAGGTGCTCTTCGAGAACGTGCGGGTACCGTATGAGAACGTGATCCTGGGTGAAGGCCGTGGCTTCGAAATTGCCCAGGGGCGCCTTGGCCCTGGCCGTATCCACCACTGCATGCGCTCGATCGGCATGGCCGAGCGAGCGCTGGAACTGATGTGCAAGCGCTCGGTGGAGCGTACCGCCTTCGGCCGGCCACTGGCGCGTCTGGGCGGCAACGTCGACAAGATTGCCGACTCGCGCATGGAGATCGACATGGCCCGGCTGCTGACGTTGAAAGCGGCCTACATGATGGACACGGTCGGCAACAAGGTGGCCCGCAGCGAGATTGCGCAAATCAAGGTAGTGGCGCCGAACGTGGCACTGAAGGTGATCGACCGGGCGATCCAGATTCATGGCGGGGCAGGGGTGAGTGGCGATTTCCCGCTGGCTTACATGTACGCCATGCAACGCACCTTGCGCCTGGCCGACGGGCCAGATGAAGTGCACCGGGCGGCGATCGGCAAGTATGAGATCGGCAAGTACGTGCCGGCGGAGATGATGCGTAGCGGACGATGATTTACCGGCTTGTTCCGGCCTCTTCGCGGGCTTGCCCGCTCTCATAGAACTGCACATAACTCATTGAATTAGCAGGGACCCTGTGGGAGCGGCTTTAGCCGCGAACACCGGCGCAGCCGGTGCCATGCACCGCGTTGGATTCTTCGCGGCTAAAGCCGCTCCCACAGGGTACGAGGATCGCTTGCGAGTTCAGTTCTCTGTGCGACAGCGCACAGGTACTGTGCTGCCTCCAAGCTGTGCACAATATCTGTAGGAGCGGGCTTGCCCGCGAAGAGGCCCTTGAAGGCTCACTGGTTCTCTGGATGGTCAGACCCGCATCTGCGGGTCTTCCTCCTTCTCGCTGAGTGTGCGATCGGCATTTGAAGGCTGTCTGGATTGAGCACCCTTGATTTCCGGCTTTTCCCCCCGCGTCTTGACCAACGAAACCACCACCCCACCCAGCAACAACCCGAACGTCACCCCCAGCGACAGCAATGCCGGCACCTTGCCCACCATGCCGTGGTAGAAGATCTTGCAGCCAATGAAGATCAGCACCAGCGCGAGCGCGTACCTGAGGTAAACGAACCGGTGCATCAGCGCCGCCAGCGCAAAATACAACGAGCGCAAGCCGAGGATGGCGAAGATGTTCGAGGTGTAGACGATGAACGGGTCCTGGGTGATGGCGAAGATTGCCGGGACACTGTCGACGGCGAACACCAGGTCGGCCAGTTCGATCAGCACCAGCGCCATGAACAGCGGGGTGGCATGGCGTAGCGCCTTGTGCTGCCCGGGCGGGGTCTGCTGCACGAAGAAGTGCGAGCCGTGGATCTGCTCGGTGACCCGCATGTGCCGGCGCACGAACTTGAGAATCGGGTTGTTGGCCAGGTCGGGGCGGCTATCTTCCTTAGACAGCGCCATCTTCACCCCGGTAAACAGCAGGAAGGCACCGAAGATATACAGTACCCAGGCGAAGTTCTGCACCAGCGCCGCGCCCACGCCGATCATGATCGCCCGCAGGAAAACCACCCCGAGGATGCCCCAGAACAGCACGCGGTGCTGGTAGCGGCGGGGGATGGCGAAATAGCTGAAGATCATCGCCATGACGAACACGTTGTCCATCGACAGCGACTGTTCGACCAGGAACCCGGTGTAGAACTCCAGCGCCGACTGCGCGCCCAACTGGTACCAGACACCGACGCCGAACAGCACGCCGACGCTGAAATAGCCCGAATACAGCAGCAGGCTCTCGCGCATTTCGATTTCCCGGTCGTGGCGGTGCAGCACGCCCAGGTCGAGTACCAGCAAACCGATGACGATGGCCATGAACACCAGCCACAACCAGGTGCTGGTACCGAGGAACGGGGTGGTGAGGAATGTGTGTAGAGCTGTCATGAGCCCCTCCTTGAATGTCGACGTTGCATGGCAACAGTGATCCGACATGGCGGCCTGGCAGCCGTCAGAGGGGCCCGGTATCACATGGGCTTGAGCCTAGACCCGTTTGCCGGTGATGCCGAATGGGGAGCTGTTACATTTCTTTGCCAGGCCGCTCCTACACCAGTCAGGCCAGAGCAGGCCAATCGTTCAATAAACCCACACTTCCACCCGGCGATTACGCAGTCGCCCTTGCTCCAGTTCGTTCCCTGCCACTGGCAGTTCATCCCCCATCCCCGTCACCTCCAGCACCTCCACGCCATCGCGCGCCAGCTCGCGGCGCACCGCCTGGGCCCTTAGGCGGGACAGCAGGGCGGCGCGACCGGGTGTCTCCTTGGGGTCGCCAAAGCCCACCAGCACCGCCTTGCGCTGCAATTTGCCCGCTTGGCGCAGGTAGTCGGCAACGCGCTGGACATCGCGCAGGGCCTTGTTGTCGAGGCTGGCGCTGCCTTCCTGGAAGCGGAAATTCACGCTCAACCGTTGCGCCTGTAGGGCGAGGGTGCGATAGCGCGGCGGCATGTCCGCCTGAAGGGGCGCAGGTTGGGCCTTGATCTGCTGCGAAACGAAACCCTGCTGGGCGACGATCGCCTGGCCCGCGGGACTCTGAGTGAAATCGGCCAGCGCCTTGGCCTGGGGCTTGGGGTTGGCCGGCAGGTAGAAGTACAGGCGCCGCGATAGCGGGTAGTCCTCGCTGGCCACCAGTGCACGCTCCGGCAGCATGGCCGGCGCGTCACCCTCGGCAACCGCCAGCACCTTGGCCCCATGCACCGCCGCCAGGCTGCTGAAGCCGATGGCCTGGCGGTCGGCGCCCACTCGCGCGGCCAGCTCGTCGCTGGACTCGAAGCGTTGGGCCTTGGGCGAAAGCTCGCTTTGCTGGGGTTCCAGCACCAGGGCCTTGAAGGTCTCGAAGGTACCGGAGCGGTCGTCACGGGCGTACAGGTGGATGGCCCCGCCGGCAACACCCAATTGCTCCCAGCGCTGGATCTGCCCGGCAAAGATCTGTGCCAGTTGCCCCGTGGTGAGCTGTGGCAGCGGGTTGTCGGGGTGAACGATGACCGCGACGCCATCCAGGCCGATGACTTGTTCGGCGGCAGCGGCGCGCAGGTCGCCCAAAGCCTGCAGTTGGCTTGCTTCGTTGTCGTTGATAGGCCGCGACGCGGCGGCCAGGTCGGCCTCGCCATGGCCCAGGGCGACGAAGCCGGTGCTGGAACCGTGTGCGGCGATGTCGATGCGCAAAGGCTGGCCATGCTTATCGCGAGCGGTGATGACAGTCTCGTTGGCCAGCTTGCCTGGGTATTGTTCGATGGCGGTAGCTTGCTGTGCGCGCAATTGCCCTTGCACCAGCGCTGGCAGCAAGGCCGCGCCGATGGTGTTGGAGCCTTGCACGCGCAGGTGAGCGGGCTCGGCCAGGGTCGCCAGCGGCAGCAGGGTGAGCAGCAAGACAAGCAGGCGGGGCATGCCGGAAGGCCTATGGCATAGAGATGGCCGGCAGATTACGACAGTGGCGTGATGATAATGTGACAGTCCATGGGGCAGTGAAAGGCCGCCCCTGTAGGAGCGGCCTTGTGTCGCGAAAGGGCCGCAAAGCGGCCCCAGCGGTTTCAATGCGCCCCGGCAGACTTGCTCAGGTCACTTTCCGCCCACTCGGTATAGATGCACGCATCCGCCACCGCCCAGCGCACCTTCACGGTATCCCCTGGCTGCATCGGCATGCCCGCCGCCGACAAAGCCTTGACCGTCAGCTCGGTTCCGCCCGCGGTCACTACGTGGCAGGTCTGGCTCTCGCCCAGGAACAGCACTTCACCAACCTTGGCACTGACCTCGTTCCACCCCGCCGGCAGCGGCTCGCGTGCGGCCTGTTCGGCGGTCAGGGCCAGGGCCTTTTCCGGGCGTACCATGATCAGTGCATCCTGCGAGGCGGCCAGGCCCGGGGTCAGGCGGATGGCTACCGGCTGGCCCTCGAAGCTGCCCGCGCCATTGCTGCTGGCCTTGATCCGCAGGAAGTTGGAGTTGCCCAGGAACGAGGCGACGAAGGCATTCGGCGGGTTTTGGTACAGGTCGTAACCGGTGCCCAGGCCGACGATCTTGCCATGGCTGAAGATGGCGATGCGCTGGGACAGGCGCATGGCTTCTTCCTGGTCGTGGGTGACGTAGACGATGGTGATGCCCAGGCGCCGGTGCAACTGGCGCAGTTCATCCTGCAGGTCTTCGCGCAGCTTCTTGTCCAGCGCGCCGAGCGGTTCGTCCATCAGCAGGATGCGCGGTTCGTACACCAGCGCCCGGGCGATAGCCACGCGCTGCTGCTGGCCACCGGACATCTGCGACGGCTTGCGGTGGGCGAACTTTTCCAGCTGCACCAGCTTGAGCATGGCATCGACGCGCTTGCTGGTTTCGCTGGCACTGAGCTTGCGAATGGCCAGCGGAAAGCCGATGTTGTCGCGCACGTTCAGGTGCGGGAACAGCGAATAGCGCTGGAACACCATGCCGATGTCACGCTTGTGCGGCGGCACGTTGACCAGTGACTGGCCATCGACCAGGATCTCGCCGCTGCTCGGCGTTTCGAAACCGGCCAGCATCGACAGGGTGGTGGACTTGCCCGAGCCGCTGGAGCCGAGGAAGGTCAGGAACTCGCCGTCCTGGATTTCCAGGTCGAGGTTGTCCACGGCGGTGAAGTCGCCGTAGTGCTTGTTCAGGCCGCGCAGGCTGACCAGGGTCTTGCCGTGCGCGTTGTCTTTGATCACTGCACTCATTGTTGTTTTCTCCGCGCGCTCAGGCGTTGGCTTCGGTGCGCCGGCGCAAGGCGGCGGCAATGAACATGACAAGCAGCGACAGGCCGATCAGCAGGGTCGAGGCCACGGCGATGACCGGGCTGAGGTCCTGACGCAGGGTGGTCCACATCTTCACCGGCAGGGTCTGCAGGTCGGGGCTGGCCATCATCACGCTCAGCACCACTTCATCCCACGACACCAGGAAGGCGAACAGGCCGCCGGCGATCATCCCCGGGCGAATCGCCGGGAAGGTTACCTTGAAGATCGCCTGCAGGCGCGAGGCGCCGCAGATCACCGCGGCATCCTCGATGGATTGGTCGAACAGCTTCAGCGAATTGATGATCGAGATGATGGTGAAGGGCAGGGCGACGATCACGTGGCTGACCACGAAGGCGAACAGCGTGCCGGTGTAGCCGAGCTTGAGGAACAGCGCGTACACCGCCACGGCAATGATCACCAGCGGCACGATCATCGGCATGGTGAACAGCCCGTACAGCAGCTCGCGGCCCGGGAAGCGGCCACGCACCAGGGCAAACGCGGTGGGCAGGCCGAGCAGCACGGCGGCGATGGTGGTCAGCACGGCCACCTTCAGGCTGGCCAGCGCGGCGTCCATCCACTCCGGGTTGGAGAAGAACTGGCCGTACCACTTGAAGGTCCAGCCCGGCGGCGGGAACACCAGCCACTGCGACGAGCCGAACGACAGCAACACGATGAACACCACCGGCAACAGCAGGAAGGCCGCGATGACCCCGGTGGTCAGGTACAGGCCCGTACGCAGCGGGCGGCCCATGGCATTGGGAGACAGGAGCATGGCGGTTTACCTCGCGTTGCCAACCGGGGATTCCGGCTGCAGCTTCAGGTACAGGTAGAAGAGCACCAGGGTGATCACCACCAGCAGTGCGGCGGCGGCGCTGGCCAGGCCCCAGTTGAGGAACGACTGCACCTGCTGGATGATGAATTCGGGCAGCATCATGTTCTGCGCACCGCCCAGCAGGGCCGGGGTGACGTAGTAACCGAGCGACATCACGAACACCATCAGTGCCCCGGAGAACAGCCCCGAGCGGCACAGCGGCAGGAACACTTTCCAGAAATTGGTCCACGGGCTGGCGCCACAGATCGAGCCGGCCTGCAGCACCATCGGGTCGATGGCGTGCATGGTCGCCTGCAGCGGCAGCACGATGAACGGGATCATGATGTAGCTCATGCCGATCACCACGCCGGTCAGGTTGTGCACCATTTCCAGCGGGGCATCGATGATACCCATGGCCATCAACGCCTTGTTGATCACCCCCGAGCTCTGCAGCAGCACCAGCCACGAGTAGGTGCGCGCCAGCAGGCTGGTCCACATCGACAGCAGCACGATGTTCAGCAACCAGCGGCCCCAGCCCTTGGGCACCAGGGTAATTGCCCAGGCCAGCGGGAAGCCCAGCAGCACGCTGATCAGGGTGACCACGCCGGCCACCGAGAAGGTGTTGAACAGCACCCGCGCATAGGCCGAGTTGGCGAACAGCTGCTCGTAGTTGCCCAGGCCCGGCGTTGGCTCCAGCACCCCGCGCAGCAACAGGCCGGCCAGCGGGGCGAAGAAGAACAGGCCAAGGAACAGCAGCGCCGGCAGCAGATTGCGGCTGCCTTTCCAGCGCTGGCTCAGGCTGACGCGGCGGGGGGCCGTTCCTGGGGCGCCGGTGCCCGTGGGGGCACCTTGCGCGTTATGCAGGGCGTTGATGGCGACTTTCATTTGACCAACCACTCATTCCAGCGGGCTGCGATGGCCTGGCCGTTCTTGGCCCAGTAGGCGAAGTCGAGGGTGACCTGGTCCTGGGCGTAGGCGGTTGGCAGGTTCTGCGCGAGGTCTTTGTCCAGCTTGGCCACGCTGTCGACGTTCACCGGCGCGTAGGCGGTCTTGTTGGCGAACTCGGCCTGGCCTTCGGCGCTGCTGGCGTTGGCCAGGAACTTCATGGCCGCGTCCTTGTTCTTGGCACCTTTGGGGATGACCAGGAAGTCGGCCATGACCAGGTTCTGCTTCCAGCTCACGCCCACCGGTGCACCGTCTTGCTGCAGGGCATAGACGCGCCCGTTCCAGAACTGGCCGAGCGAGGCTTCACCGGAGGCCAGCAGTTGCTGCGACTGGGCGCCGCCGCCCCACCAGACGATGTCTTTCTTGATGGTGTCGAGCTTCTTGAAGGCGCGGTCCAGGTCCAGCGGGTACAGCTTGTCGGGGGCTACGCCGTCGGCCAGCAGGGCCAGTTCCAGTACGCCTGGGCTGGGCCATTTGTACAGGGCGCGCTTGCCGGGGTAGGTCTTGGTATCGAACAGTGCGGTCCAGTCCACCGGTTTGTTGGCACCGAGCTTGCCTTCGTTGTAGCCGAGCACGAAGGAGAAGAAGAACGAGCCGACGCCATGGTCGGAGACGAAGCGCGGGTCGATCTTGTCGCGCTTGATCTGGGTGAAATCGAGGGGTTCGAGCAGGCCTTCGCTGGCGGCACGCAGGGCGAAGTCGGCTTCGACGTCGACCACGTCCCACTGCACGTTGCCGCTCTCGACCATGGCCTTGAGCTTGCCATAGTCGGTGGGGCCGTCCTGGACGACTTTGATGTCGGTGGCTTTGGTGAAAGGTACGGCCCATGCTTCTTTCTGGGCGTCCTGGGTGGTACCGCCCCAGCTGACGAAGTTCAGGCTGTCGGCGGCCTGGGCGGCCTGACATGCCAGGGTCAGCAGGCTGGCGGACAGCACTGCGGTTACACGTTTGCTCAACAGCATGGTTACGCCCTCGTTGCTTTTGTTATTCGAGGCGGGGCTTGTGGTGCGCCCGCCAACAGTGTTCGGGGAGCAGCTAAAACAAAGTGTTTTTTGGCCGTTTTTGATTGTAGGTGCCGGCCTGCAGATTCAAGGTCTACGGGATATCATATTATGGTATTCCAAACTTTTGGCAAGAGGTATGAGGCTACCGGCCATCACTCCGTCCCTTTCAGAAACAGCGCGGGCCCTGTAGGAGCGGGTTCACCCGCGAATGCGTTGGTGGCTTCACCATCGCATTCGCGGGTGAACCCGCTCCTACAGGGCCCTGCCAAGTCAGTTGCTTCGGTGTTTTAGCCGACCATGTCCGGCTCGAAGGGGATGCTCTGCACCACCTCCAGCTCATACCCCGCCAGCCCCGCGTATTTCAGCGGCGGGCCCAGGTGGCGCAGCTTGCCCACGCCCAGGTCCTGCAGAATCTGCGCGCCTGTACCCACCTCCGAGTACACCTTCGATTGCCCACGCTGGTAAGGCCGCACCGGCTGGGTCAGCTGCGGCACGCGCTCCAGCAGCGCCTGTGAGGACTCATGGTTGGCCAGGATCACCACCACGCCGGCGCCTTCCTCGGCCACCTTCTGCAGCGCCGCCCAAAGCGTCCAGTTGGCGGGGCCGGCGTATTCGGCGCCGACCAGGTCGCGCAGCGGGTCGATCACGTGCACTCGCACCAGGGTCGGCTGCTCGCGGCGGATATCGCCCATGACCATGGCCATGTGTACGCCACCTTCGATGCGGTCTTCGTAGGTGACCAAGCGGAAGGTGCCATGCACGGTCGGCAGTTCGCGTTCGCCGATGCGCTTGATGGTCTGCTCGGTGCTCAGGCGGTAGTGGATGAGGTCGGCGATGGTGCCTATCTTGATGCCGTGCCGGGCAGCGAACACCTCCAGGTCCGGGCGGCGGGCCATGGTGCCGTCATCGTTGAGTACTTCGACGATAACCGACGCCGGGGTGAACCCGGCCAGGCGCGCCAGGTCGCAGCCGGCTTCGGTGTGGCCGGCGCGCGTCAGTACACCGCCTTCGCGGGCGCGCAGGGGGAAGATGTGACCGGGTTGCACCAGGTCTTCCGGGCGGGCGTTGGGGGCCATCGCCGCTGCCACCGTACGTGCCCGATCAGCAGCGGAAATACCGGTGGTAACGCCCGTGGCAGCCTCGATCGACACGGTGAAGGCGGTGCTGAAAACGCTGCCGTTGGCCGGCACCATCTGCTCCAGGCCCAGACGTTGGCAGTGATCGTCGGTCAGCGTCAGGCAGATCAGCCCGCGCGCTTCACGGGCCATGAAGTTGACGGCCTGGGCGTCGCATCGCTCGGCGGCGATCAGCAGATCGCCTTCGTTTTCCCGGTCCTCGTCATCCACCAGCAGGACCATCTTGCCTTGCCGGTAGTCCTCGAGAAGTTCTTCGATGGTGTTGAAAGCCATGTTGCACGCTCACTGTGGTGGGATGATTATTATGGTATACCATCATACATAAATATCGCCGTAACAGGAGAGCAGCGCATGAAGGCCTATTGGATCGCCCATGTGGACGTGACCGACCCCGAGCAATACCAGCAGTACACCCAGCGCGCCCCGGCTGCCTTCAAGGCATTCGGCGGCCGTTTCCTGGCCCGTGGCGGGCGTAGTGAGGCGATGGAAGGGCGGCCTACCCCTCAGCGTAGCGTGGTGATCGAGTTCGATTCGTACGAGCAGGCGCTGGCGTGTTACCGGTCCGAGCTGTACCAGGAGGCTTGCAGCCATCGTCAGGGGGTGGCGAAGGCTGAGGTGATCATCGTCGAAGGGGTCGAGCCCTGAGTTGGATTTGCGGCCTCTTCGCGGGTAAACCCGCTCCCACAGGTACGCCACAGATTTCGAAGTCTGTGGCGTACCTGTGGGAGCGGGTTTACCCGCGAAAGGGCCGGACCTGCCTCAAGGCATACCAGGCAACTCATGCGGCCGCAGGTCGAATACCAGCACCTCGGCATCCACCCCATTGCCCAGTTCCAGCACCTGTTCCTGCCTCACTCGCACCCCATCCCCTTCATTCAGCACTTGCCCATTGAGCTCGATGCTGCCCCGGGCCACATGCACATAGGCATGGCGGTTTTCCGGCAAGGTCAGGATGGCACGCTCGTCACCGTCGAACAGGCCGGCATACACCCGCGCATTCTGCCGTACCTGCAATGACCCCTCGGCGCCATCCGGCGAGATGATCAGGCGCAGCTTGCCGCGCTTTTCCTCGGCACTGAAATGCTGTTGCTGGTAACGCGGCGTTGCCCCCTGCACGTTCGGTACGATCCAGATCTGCAGGAAGTGCACCGGCTGCACCTGGCTGTGGTTGAACTCGCTGTGGGCCACGCCGTGGCCAGCGCTCATCAGCTGCACATCGCCCGGGCGGATCACCGAGCCGGTGCCCAGCGTGTCCTTGTGCTCCAGCGCGCCTTCCAGCACGTAGGAGAAAATCTCCATGTCGCGGTGCGGGTGTTGACCAAAGCCCTTGCCGGGGATGACGCGGTCGTCGTTGATCACCAGCAGGTCCGAGAACCCTTGCTCGTCCGGGTTGCGGTAGTGGCCGAAGGAGAAGGTGTGGAACGATTTCAGCCAGCCATGAAAGGCCAGGCCGCGGTCTTTGGCGTTGCGTACGGTGAGCATGACGGGTCTCCTGAACCGGCAGGGCACCAGGCCCTGCCGCATGCGTGGATGAGGTTACTGCAGGTGCACTTTCAGCTCGCCGGCGGCCTGGCGCATGGCCGCTTGCACGGCCGGCACCTGATGCAGCGGGTTGAGCAGCCCGTAGTCATGGATCATGCCGTTGTAGCGCACCGAGGTAACGGTCACCCCGGCAGCATTCAGCTTACGAGCATAAGCCTCACCTTCATCGCGCAGCACGTCGAACTCGGCCGTTTGCACCAGGGCCGGCGGCAGGCCCTTGAGCTGTTCACTGCTGGCCCGCAGCGGCGAGGCGTAGATCTGTTCCCGTGCCTTGGCATCGGTGGTGTAGTTGTCCCAGAACCACTTCATCATCCCGGTGGTCAGGAAGTGCCCCTCGGCAAACTGCTTGTACGACGCAGTTTCGAAGCTGGCATCGGTCACCGGCCACAGCAGCAGCTGGAAACGCAGGGCCGGGGTGCCGGCCTCTTTGGCTTTCAAGGCCACTACTGCCGCCATGTTGCCGCCGACGCTGTTGCCGGCCACGGCCAGGCGCTTGCCGTCCACGCCAATTTCCTTGCCATGCTCGGCCACCCAGCGGGTGGCGGCGTAGGCCTGGTTGATCGCGGTCGGGTAGTGCGCTTCCGGCGATGGGGTGTAGTCGACGTAGACCGCCACTGCGCCAGAGCCAACCACCAGGTCGTGGATCAGCCGCTGGTGGGTCGGGAAATCGCCGAGCACCCAGCCGCCACCGTGGAAGAACATGAACACCGGCAGGTCACCCTTCACGTTGGCCGGGCGCACCACTTGCAGTTTGATCGACTCGCCATTGGCCTGGATGGTGCGTTCCTTCACCTCGATACCCGAGAGATCGACCTTTACCGAGGCCTGGGCACCGGTCAGCACCGCGCGGGCGTCTTTCGGGCTGAGCTGCTCCAGTGGCTTGCCGCCGCCTTGTTCCAGGGCTTCGAGGAAGGCCTGGGTGTGCTGTTCGATACCCGGGCTGCCAGCGGCGAAGGCGCTGGAAACGGACAGGGCCAGAAGGGAAGCGGTAAGGGTTTTGTGGACAATGTTCATGAGCGAATCCTTTTCTGTTGAATGTTGGTAGTGGGCGTCTTGCCTGGCCTTCAGGGCCATCGCTGCGACTTGTGCGTAGATTAGGGAGATGCGTTGATGGGAAAAAGCCGCTATAAAGCGTTTGACTGTCACCAAGAGCGAGACAATGAACCCTTACGAAGACATGCGGATCTTTGCCCAGGTCATGGAAGCTGGCAGTTTCACTGCGGCTGCCGACCGCCTGGGGATGTCCAAGCAATCGGTCAGCCGGCGCCTGATGCAGCTTGAGGAGCGCCTGGGCGTGCGCCTGCTCAACCGCTCCACCCGGCGCCTGGATGCCACGCCGCTGGGCCAGCACTACTACCAGTCGGCGTTGCGCCTGCTCGGCGAAGTGCAGCAGGTGGAGCACGACATCAGCGGCCAGGCCCAGGCCTTGCGTGGCACCTTGCGTCTGAGTGCGCCGCTGTCGTTCGCCATGGCGCACCTGGGGTGCCTGCTGACCGAGTTCCTGCAGTTGCACCCGCAGGTGGATGTGGAGGTGGATTTGAGCGACCGCGCAGTGGACCTGATCGGCGAGGGCTATGACCTGGCGCTACGGATTGGTGCGCTGGAGGATTCCAGCCTGATTGCGCGGCGTATTGCCAGTGTCGAGCGGGTGTATTGTGCGAGCCCGGCGTACCTGAAGGCTCGGGGCGTGCCGGCCAGGCCGGAGCAACTGGCTGGGCATGATTGCCTGCCTTATGGTCATTCGCGGCAGGTACAGTGGCATTTCCGCCAGGGCGGCAAAGTACAGGCGATCCAGGTAGTCGGGCGGATGCGGGCTAACAATGGCGAGCTGCTCAGGGATGCGGCGATTGCCGGGATGGGGGTGACCTATCTGCCAACCTTCATCGTGGGACAGGCGCTGGCGGATGGGCGACTGGTGACAGTGCTGGATGAGTGGCGGCCGCCAGCACTGCAGTTGTCGGCGGTGTACCCCCAGCACCGGCAGGTGGCGCGGCCGGTTCAGGGGTTTGTGAACTTCCTGCGTGAGCGCTTGGTGCACCTCTGACCTTCGGTACCGAGTGAGCTTCTTCGCGGGCGTGCCCGCGAACACCGGCGCAGCCGGTGCCAGCCACCGCGTTGGCTTCTTCGCGGGCCTGCCCGCTCCCACAGGTACTCCACAGCCCCAAGCCCAGTGATTACCCTGTGGGAGCGGGTTTACCCGCGAAGAGGCCGGTGCAGGTCAACGCATCAATTCATCTACCCCGACCCACCCACCATCGAACTCATCCATGGCATCCAGCACCGCTTCACGGAAATACGCCAGCGACGCCCGATCAAACAGCAACTGCAAGGCCGGCCTCTCATCGCTCCCCACATTCAGTACGATCACGTTGATCCGCGCCGCCGAGGTCTGCGCCACCGCCCCAACGGGAAACGCCCGGGCGCGCAAGTCCACACCGCACAACTTGGCCATCACCGCGCTGCAATGCACCCCCGAGAGCTGCAGCCAGGCATGGCTATCCTGACGCGGCAGCAGGTAGTTGCGCCGGGCATCCTGCACCCACTCGGCCTCTTCGGCAGCCACCCGTGCACCGCCGTCGGCCAGGCTGCCCAGCAACAGGTACTCGGTCTGCGACAAGCGCGCTATCCAGCCACCGTCTTCCTGGCGCACGGCCTGGTTGGGTAGCGACGGCAAGCGGTAGCCACGCGCCTGCAGGCAAGCGGCACTGTCGCCCCCGCGAAACCCGACCCGTGCCAGATCGGTCAGGTCAGTCAACGCGCAGGTATGCAGCAGTTCGGCCCGCGGGCCGAGTGAAATAAAAGCTTTGGCTTGCAAACTGGTCATGGCTCAGAGCTCCTGGCGCAGGTTGTCGGGATCGTGGAACGGCAGTGGCACCACCTTGGCATTGACCATCACGCCGCCCTCAACGCGGATCGGGATGTGCGTGCCAGGCGTGGCCTGATGGGCACCGGCGTAAGCCAGGCCGATGATCTGCCCCAGGGTTTGCGAGTATTCGCAGGATGTGACGTTGCCGCTGATGTCCGCCCCGTCCAGCACCAGATGCCCCTCCAGCGGTTGCGGGCTGCCCTTGGGCAGGGTGAAGCCGACCAGTTTGCGCTTGAGCGGCTGCGCTTCGAGGATCTCGATCGAGCGTTTGCCGACGAAGAATGGCTTCTTGCGGCCGATGGCCCATTGCATGTCGATCTCCGCCGGGTGGGTCATGCCGTCGGTGTCCTGGCTGATGATCACGTGGCCCTTTTCCAGGCGCAGCAGGCGTTGGGTCTCGACGCCGAACGGGCGAATGCCCAACCCCGCGCCAGCCTGCATCAAGGTATCCCACAGGCGCTCGGCGTGGCGCGCCGGCACATGCACTTCGTAGCCCAGTTCACCCACAAAGCCCACCCGCAGGATGCGCGCGGCAATGCCGGCCACTGTGCCCTGGCGTACGCCGAGGTAAGGGAAGGCCTCGGCCGACAGGTCCACATCGTCACACACCTTGGCCAGCACCTGGCGTGAAAGCGGCCCGGCCAGGTTGACCGCGGCCAGCGCGGCGGTGACGTTGGTAATGTCCACATCCAGGCGCCATTGCGCATTCCACTTCAGCATCTGCTGGTAGATGCGGTCGACGCCGCTGGTGGTGGCGGTGACGTAGAAGTGCTGCTCGCCCAGCCGGGCGCACACGCCGTCATCGATTACCACGCCATGCTCGTTGGTCATCAGCGCGTAGCGGGTGCGGCCGATGGCCAGCTTGGCGAAGCCGAAGGTGTAAAGGCGCTCCAGCAGTTCGGCGGCGTCGGGGCCGCGCACATCCAGGCCACCGAGGGTGGAAACGTCGATCAGGCCGACCTTCTCGCGCACATGGCGGGCTTCCTCCTGCATGCAGCGTTCGCGGTCCTCGGGCTTGCCATAATAGGCCGGGCGCTGCCAGATGCCGGCCGGCATCATCTTCGCCCCGGCTTCCAGGTGGCGGCGGTGCATGGGCGTTTGCCGGTACGGGTCGAAGGCGCGGCCGGCGACGTGGGCCAGTTTTTCCGCCTGGAACGGTGGACGGGCGGTGGTCACCCCGGTTTCGCTGATGCTGCGCCCGGTGGCGTGGGCCACCAGGCGGGCGGTCGGCAGCGCCGAGTGGCGGCCCTGGGACGGGCCCATGCCGACCGTGGAGAAGCGCTTGACCAGTTGCACATCGCGGTAGCCGCTGCGCGTGGCGTTGACGATGTCGCGCACTTGCAGGTCTTCGTCGAAGTCGACGAAATCCTTGCCCTTGGGGTGGGGGAAGATCGGCCAGGGGAAGTTGACCTTGGATTCGGCACTGAACACGGGCTGCACCGGCGCTTCCAGGCCCAGCGCTGCCAGCGCATCGGCAGCCCCGCGAGTGGCGTCGGCCAGCACATTGCCCAGTGCGTGACGGCCGTTCACCGAACCGGCGATATCCAGCCCGGCCGGCAGGTTGCTGATGACGAATTCGTCGCGGTTCACATCGTAGGCCAGCTTGCCGCCAGCCTGGCACGGCAACTGGTACACCGGCATGTAGCCTGCCGACATGCACAGCAGGTCGCAGGCCAGGCGCAGGCCATGCGGGCCGACCTTGCCCTGGCCGGTGATCGGGCGAATATCCACGCCACTCACGTGGCGCATGCCCGCTTCGTGCAGGGCTTCGTACACGGTGCTGCCCAGGTGCACGGGTATATCGCGGCGCTTCAGTTCGGCGGCCACTGCGGCATCGGCTGGCGCAGCGCGCATGTCGACCACCGCGGCCACGGCCACGCCTTGCTCCTGCAGGTCGAGGGCGGCGAGGTAGCCGTCATCGTGGCCGGTGAGGACTACCGCGCGCTGGCCGGGTTTTACCGCGTACAGCTTCATCAGCCGCTGCACGGCGCTGGTCAGCATGACCCCCGGCAGGTCGTTGTTGCGGAACACAACTGGCTGGTCGAACGAACCGGCCGCCACCAGGCAGCGGCTGGCGCGCACCTTGTACAGGCGCTTGTGCTGGATCACCGGCAGGTAGTTGTCGGTGAACCAGCCGTTGCAGGTGGCGTCCAGCAGCACCTGGATGTTCGGGTGGCCCTCGACGGCAGCCAGCAGCTCCTGGCGCAGGCTGGTGGCGCGGGTGCCGGCAATGTCGAAGCGGGCGTAGGTGAGCGAGCCGCCAAGCACCGGCTGTTGCTCGACAAGCAACACCTTGGCCCCGGCATTGGCCGCGTCCAGTGCCGCACGCAGGCCAGCCGGGCCAGCGCCGATCACGGCCAGATCGACGAACAGATAGGCCTTGTCGTAATACTGCGGCCTGAAGCCTAGGTCGAGCACGCCCAGGCCGGCCTTCTTGCGGATCAGCGGCTCCCACACCTTCCACATGCCCTTGGGCTTGTAGAACGAGCGGTAATAGAAGCCCACCGGCATGAAGCGCGAAAACTTGCCCAGGTAGGCGTCGCGATCGTGCGCCAGGCTACCGTTGAAGTTTTGCCCTTCGACTACCTGGCCATCGCGGGCGGCTTCCAGGTCGGCCAGCACATTGGGCTCGTCCGGCAGCTGCACCAGGGTGTTGGCATCCTGCCCGGCCATGCTCAGCGGGCCGCGCGGGCGGTGGTACTTGAACGAGCGCGACAGCAGCCAGCGGCCACTGCCGAGCAGGGCGCTGGCGATGCTGTCACCGGCAAAGCCCTGGCAGGCCTGGCCGTCGAACTGGAAGTGCAGGGGCCGCTCGCGGTCGATCAGCAGGCCCATGGGCGCGGGGAGGCGAGTGTGGCTGTTCATCCGGCAATCTCCGGGGTGGCGGCGGGGGTGAAGTCGACGCGGCGGTCGAACAGTTCTTTCGGGTCGAAGGTGCGCAGCACCTGGTCGCTCACCGTGTGGCGTTCGGCCAGGAACCAGTAGCTGGAGGCGTTGTGCAGCCACCACTCGGTCACCACCCCGGCCAGGTTGTCGCTGTTGAACACATAGTCGGCCCATTGCGCATCGCTGCAGCTGGCCGGGTCGGGCATGTGCCTGAATTCGCCGCCGTAGGTGAACTCGCTGATATTGCGCGGGCCGTTCAAGGGGCAGGTCAGGATCTTCATCGTCGTCGCTCCTTAGTGGCTGGCTGCGGTGGCGCCCATTTCGTTGACTTGCTGGAAGCGGCTGAAGCGCTCCAGGGCAAAGGGTGCGATCAGTTCCGGCACCTTGCCGCCACTGGCGACCAGCTCGGCCATGGTCTTGCCGCAGATCGGCGTGGCCTTGAAACCCCAGGTGCCCCAGCCGGCGTCCAGGTAATAGTTGTGCACCGGCGACAGGCCCATGATCGGGCTGTAGTCCGGGGTCATGTCGGTGATCCCGGCCCACTGGCGCATCAGCTTGGCGTTGGCCATGAACGGGAACATCTCGATGGCGTGTGCCAGCAGGCTCTCCTTGAGGTCGAGGGTGGAGCGGGTGTTGTACAGCGGGTAGGGGTCGGAGCCGCCGCCAAAGACGATCTCGCCGCGGCTGGTCTGCTGCACGTAGCAGTGCAGCGCCGAGGAGCTCACCAGTGGGTCGAGAAACGGCTTGAACGGCTGGGTGACCATGGCCTGCAGCGGGTAGGTGTGGATCGGCGCACGAATGCCGGCCTTGGCCATCAGCAGCGAACTGGCCCCGGCCACGGCCTGTACCACGCAACCGCACTGCACGGTGCCACGGTTGGTCTTCACCGCCTCGATGCGGCCATTTCGGATCAGCAGGTCCTGCACTTCGGTCAGCTGGTGGATCTCGACGCCGCGCTTGGCAGCCTGCTTGGCGTAGCCCCAGGCCACCGCGTCGTGGCGGGCGGTGGCACCATCGATGTGCCAAAGGCCGGCGAGTACCGGCAGGTGACCGGGGTCGAGGTTCAGGCTCGGCACCAGCTCGCGGATCTGCTGGCGGTCGATCATTTCAGTGCGCCCGCCAAAGTGCTTGTTGACCTCGGCGCGCTGGCGAAAGGCGCGCACGGTGGCGTCGGTGTGCGCGAGGGTGAGCTGACCGCGCTCGGAATACATGATGTTGAAGTCGAACTCGTTCGACAGGTTCTGGAACATGCGCACCGATTCTGCGTAGAAGCGCACACCCTCACTGGTGAGGTAGTTGGAGCGGATCACCGCTGTGTTGCGCGCAGTATTGCCGCCGCCCAGGTAGGCCTTCTCCAGCACGGCGACATTGGTGATGCCATGGTACTTGGCCAGGTAGTAGGCGATGGCCACGCCGTGGCCGCCGCCGCCGATGATCACCACGTCATAGCGTGGCTTGAGTTCGCACGGTGGTGGCAGGTCGACCTCCACCGGGTAGTCGGCGCTCAGGCCGTATTTCAGCAGGGCGAAAGGCATGGGGTGCGCTCCTGGTGGGCGGCCTGTTGTTGCAGGTCGAGGGCGAGCAGGGTGTTTTTCATCAGGTAGGCGATGGTCATCGGGCCGACGCCGCCGGGTACCGGGGTGATGCCGGCCACCTGGGGCAGGGCGGCGGCGAAGTCGACATCGCCGACCAGGCGGCTGTGGCCGCCTTCGTCGATGCGGTTGATACCGACATCGATCACCACCGCGCCAGGCTTGAGCCAGTCGGCACCGATCAGCCGTGGCTTGCCCACTGCGGCCACCAGGATGTCTGCCTGGCGACACAAGGCCGGCAGGTCGCGGCTGCGCGAATGCACCACGGTCACCGTGCAGTCGGCCTGCAGCAGCAGGGCGGCCATGGGCTTGCCGACGATGTTCGAGCGGCCGACCACCACCGCATGCTTGCCACGCAGTTCGCCACAGGCATCGCGCAGCAGGCGCATGCAGCCGCTGGGCGTGCACGGGGTGAGCACATCGCGGCCCTGGGCCAGGCCGCCGACGTTCTCGCTGTGGAAGCCGTCCACATCCTTCAGTGGGCTGATCGCCTGAAGAATGCGGTGTTCGTCGATATGGGCCGGCAACGGCAGTTGCACGAGGATGCCGTTGACCTCGGTGTCGCGGTTGAGGCGGTCGATCAGGGCCAGCAGCTCGGCCTGGCTGGTGTCTGCGGGCAGGCGATGCTCCAGCGAGCGGATGCCCACCTCTTCGGCACGCAGCACCTTGTTGCGCACGTACACCTGGCTGGCAGCGTCGGCGCCGACCAGCACCACCGCCAGGCTCGGTTGCACGCCGCCCTGGCGCAGCTCCTGCACCTGCTCGCGTACCTCGGCCAGCACCCGCGTCGCGGTGGCCTTGCCGTCGATCAGCTTGATACTGGGAGTGGCGTTCATTTGAAGATCACCGTGCGGTCGTGGTTCAGGAACACCCGATGCTCCAGGTGGTATTTCACGGCGCGGGACAGGGCGATGGTCTCGGTGTCGCGGCCGATGGCCACCAGGTCGTCCGGTGCGTAGGCGTGGTCCACGCGCTGCACTTCCTGCTCGATGATCGGGCCTTCGTCGAGGTCGCTGGTGACATAGTGGGCGGTGGCACCGATCAGCTTCACCCCGCGCTGGTAGGCCTGGTGATAAGGCTTGGCGCCTTTGAAACCGGGCAGGAACGAATGGTGGATGTTGATCGCCCGGCCTGACAGCTGGCGGCACAGGTCGTCGGAGAGGATCTGCATGTAGCGCGCCAGCACCACCAGTTCAGTGCCGGTGTCCTCGACGATGCGCAGCAGCGCGGCTTCCTGTTCGGCCTTGGTGTCCTTGCTGACCGGCAGGTAGACGAAACGGATGCCCTGGCGCTCGGCCATCGGGCGCAGGTCCAGGTGGTTGGAGACCACGGCGGTGATCTGCATGTCCAGCTCGCCCTTGGCATGGCGGTACAGCAGGTCGGACAGACAGTGGTCGAACTTGCTCACCATCAGCAGCACGCGCATCGGCCGGGCACTGCTGTGCAGGCTCCACTGCATGTCGAAACGCTGGGCGACATCGGCAAAGCCGGCTTCCAGCTGCGGTGTGTCACCCGTGACACCGGTGTTGTAGCGGAACACCGCGCGCATGAAGAAGCGCCCGTTGTCCTCGTCGTCGAACTGCGCCATCTCGCTGATGTAGCAACCGTGCTCGGCCAGGTAGGTGGTCACCGCGGCGACGATGCCGGACACGGCCGGGCAACTGACGCGCAGGATGAAGTGATCGGGAGCGGGATGCATGTCGGATAGGCCTCGTGATGGGGTGGGGCAGGTCGGGCACAAGGGCAAAAGAGGCTTCGCGTGGAGGCGAAGAAATATTTCTTGGTAGGAATATAAATTTCCTTTAGGCGATTTATAGGCGAAGAGGCGGGTGACGGTCTAGAGGTTTGTGAATTTTTTTTGCCTGGCAGGAAAGTTTTACCGGGGACCTGTAGGAGCGGGTTCACCCGCGAATAGGCCGGTACAGGCTATGATTGCTCCATGAGCACTACACCGCCTCTGCGCCAACCTTGCCCCCCTGGCGCCTGCGACTGCGGCCGCGAACACTTGGTCGATCACCCGCAGGCCGCTCAGCGCATCCTCCTGCTGACCCGCCAGGAAGAGAAACGCCTGCTCGACCGCCTGGAAAACCTCAAGGACCTGGAAGACCTGCAACGCCTGCAGCAGCGGATGTATGAAAACCTCGGCATTCGCGTGCACATTGCCCCCGGTTTCAACGAAGTGCGCACCATGCGCGGCATCGTCATCGAGCTGGATGATCAGCTCGGCCTATGCCGCAAGACCCGGCAGTCGATCCCGGCGGCGATCCGCCGTGGGCTGGAGCGCAATCCGCAGGTGGCCTTCCGCTTGCTCGATACCCACGACCTGTTGCGGGATACCTGAAGACCGCGTCAGCCCCACTAATTTTTTCGCCGCACGCCACGTCTACTTGAAAGCCCCCCTGCGCCAGGCGCGCAGCGGCATCCATCACTCAAGGAGACAGGCAATGACTTCCGTTTTCGACCGCGACGATATCCAGTTCCAGGTAGTGGTCAACCACGAAGAGCAATACTCGATCTGGCCCGACTACAAAGCCATCCCCAACGGCTGGCGTGCCGTAGGCAAGAGCGGCCTGAAGAAGGACTGCCTGGCCTACATCGATGAAGTCTGGACCGACATGCGCCCGCTGAGCCTGCGCCAGAAAATGGCCGAAGCCGCCGCCCAGTGACTGCATTGAACCTGCTGTGCCTGCCGTATTCCGGGGCCAGCGCCATGGTCTACAGCCGCTGGCGGCGCAAGCTGCCGACGTGGTTGCAGGTGCGCCCGGTGGAACTGCCCGGGCGTGGCGCGCGCATTGCCGAGCCACTGCACACCGACATGCAGGCCCTGGCCCGGCAACTGGCCGCCGAACAGCGCCTGGCGGCCAGCGCCCCTTACGCGCTGCTCGGCCATAGCCTGGGCGCCTTGCTGGCATTTGAACTTGCCCATCAGCTGCAAGCGCTGGGCTGCCCGGCGCCACTGGCCCTGTTCGCCTGCGGCACCGCAGCACCGACCCGGCGCGAGGACTACGATGGCAAGAACTGGCGCGAGCCCAAGAGCGACGCCGAGTTGATCGGCGAGTTGCGCGAGCTTCAGGGCACGCCAGAGGAAGTGCTGGCCAACGCCGAGCTGATGAGCCTGACCTTGCCCACCCTGCGCGCCGACTTCCTGCTGTGTGGTACCTACGCCTACCGCCAGCGGCCGGCCTTGCAGTGCCCGCTGCACGTGTTGGGCGGCATGCAGGACCGCGCCAGTGACGAGCAATTGCAGGCCTGGCGCAAGGAAACCCTCGGGGCGTTCTCGCTGCAGATGTTCCCAGGCGGCCACTTCTTCATCCATGAGCATGAGGACCGGGTGCTCGCTGCGCTGACCGCGTCGCTGCAACCGCTTCGGCTGTCCGCCTGATTGACGTCACCGCTTGCCTGGGGGAGGCTAGGCCTTTTCCCAGGCAAGAGGCAGACAATGCTGATCGATCCCCACAAGGCCACGCTGCTGGTCGTCGACATCCAGGAAAAACTCATCGGCGCCATGAGCGACCCTGAAGGCACCCGCGCGCGGGCCCGCTGGTTGTTGGCAGCGACGAACGAGCTGGAACTGCCGACGGTGATTTCCGAGCAGTACCCCAAGGGCCTGGGCCATACCCTGGCCGAACTGCTGGCCGCAGCGCCGGTCGCCGAGGTGGTGGAGAAAAGCCATTTTTCATGTGTGGCCGCCGAGTGTCTGCCAGCAAGTATGATGGCGCGCGAGCAAGTGATTGTCTGTGGCATTGAAACCCACGTCTGTGTGCTGCAGACCGTGCTTGGCCTGCTGGCACTGGGCAAGCAGGTGTTCGTGGTCGAGGATGCCTGTGATAGCCGTACGCCGGCGAGCAAGGCCGCAGGGCTGGCACGCATGCGGGCCGCGGGAGCGCAGGTGGTGACCCGCGAAATGGTTCTGTTCGAGCTCATGGGCAGTGCCAGCCACCCGCTGTTCCGGCACATCAGCAAGACCTACCTGGTCGGTGAACAGCCCTGAACGGCCGGTTACTGGCTGCCGGGTTGATGGCCCTGGCGCTGCTGCAAGGCTGCGCCGGGCGCCGTGAGGAAGCGCCCGAGACGGACCCGGCCAAGGTCCGCGCCCAACTGCTGCGGCTGTTACCCGCCCAGGCCAAGGACCGCGAGGGCTGGGCCCGGGACATTCAGGTGGCGTTCGACGCCCAGCGAATTGCCCCCAGCAAGAGCAACCTGTGCGCGGTGCTGGCGGTGACCGAGCAGGAATCGACCTTCAATGCCGACCCGCAAGTGCCCAACCTGGGGCGTATCGCCCGAGAGGAAATCGACCGCCGCGCTGCGCGCCTGCACATCCCCAAGCTGCTGGTCGACGGTGCACTGAAGGCGCCGTCGGGTAATGGCAAGAGCTACCAGCAGCGTTTGCAGGCGGTGCGCAGCGAGAAGCAGTTGAGCGAACTGTACGACGAAGTCATCGCTCGCGTGCCGCTGGGCAAGACCTTGCTGGGCGGGCTGAACCCGGTGCATACCGGTGGGCCGATGCAGGTCAGCATCGACTTTGCCGAAAAGCATGCGCGGGATTACCCCTACAGCCATGATGGCAGCATTCGCCAGGAAGTGTTCACCCGGCGCGGTGGCATGTATTTCGGTATCGCCCACTTGCTAGGCTATTCGGCCAACTATGATCGCCAGCTGTATCGCTTTGCCGATTTCAACGCGGGCTGGTACGCCAGCCGCAATGCGGCATTTCAGGCGGCACTGAGCAAGGCGACGGGGGTGATGCTGGCGCTGGATGGCGACCTGGTGGCGCCGGGCTCGATCATGCCCGGGACCACTGAAAAGGCGGCACGCAAACTGGGAGGAAAGCTGGGCCTGCGCAACCCGCAGATTCGCAGCCAGCTGGAGCAGGGCGATAGTCTGGCCTTCGAGGACAGCAAGCTCTACAGCGGGGTGTTCGCCCTTGCTGATGCTGCGGCCGGCAAGCCGGTGCCACGGGCGGTGCTACCGGGGATCCAGCTGAAAAGCCCGAAGATCACCCGCAAGCTGACCACGGCGTGGTTCGCCGGGCGGGTGGATGAGCGTTATCAGCGGTGCATGAAGCGCTAGCGCTGCATTCAACGCGATCAACTGTGGGAGCGGCCTTGCGTCGCGAAAGGGCTGCGCAGCAGCCCCAGAAATTTGTGCATCTGTGCTGAAATCCTGGGGCCGCGATGCGGCCCTTTCGCGACGCAAGGCCGCTCCCACATTGACCGTGCCAGCCTGCCTGATCAGCTTTCGCCCAGGGCGGCAACTACCTGATCCACACTGGCCTTCAACCCGGCAAACGCATCCTCAGGGTCACTCTCCACCACCACCAACTTCGCCCCGGACGCCTTGATCACCTCGGCCACAGCCGCCTCCGGCTGCCGATGGTCCAGCACCAGCGCCACATCCTGCGCTTTAAGGTTGTCCCCCAGCGCCTTCAGCGCAGTCGCATCCCACTCGGCTGGCAGCGGCTGCTCGACCATGTCCAGGTTCAACCCGCTGGCCAGATAACCCAGCCGTTCCGACAGGCTCACCACCGTCAGGTTGTCGACCTTGGCCAAGCGTGTCTGGCTGCTGGCCGAAAGCTCCAGCAACTGGCGTTTGAGCCCGGCCAGGTTGCCCTGGATCTGCGCCTTGTCGCCCGGCGCCAACCGCTCCAGGTCATTGGCTACCACGTCGGCCATGCGCCCGAAGTTGGTCGGGTTGAGCCAGGGGTATGCGCCATAGGCCTCGTCGCCGCTCACCGCTATGCCCGGTAGCGCGCCATCCACTGGCCGTGCTGCGTCGATTTCGACGATCCGGATATTGCTACGCCGAGCCATCGGGTACAGCGGGTCGTCACGCCAGATCGAGCGCACGCCGATCACCGCGTCGGCCTGCTGCGCGGCCTTGTGCAGGCTGGCGCCACCGCGACCGCTGAAATAGGAAGGCTGGCGGCTGGCAGGCAGGTTGGCGGGTGCTGCACGCTTGAGCTGCACCTTGGTGCCCTCGAGCAAGGCGCTGGCCAGGCTGTGGGTGACGGGCAGGGTGGTCAGCACTTGCGTGGCGAAAGACAGCGACGGCAGGCCGGCCAGGGCCAGCGCCAGGGTCAGGGTCAGGCGTTTCAGGTTCATGCCGGGTTTCCTTGCAGGCGGGGGACGAGGGCGCGGGCCAGCGCCGCCAGGGCGAAGCAGATGCCCGCGACCAGGATGATCGCGGCGCCGGACGGCACCGGCAGGTCGAAAACGATCGGCAGCAGGATGCCCAGCAGCGTGCTCAGCGTGGCGATCAGCACCGACAGGAAGAAAAAGCCCTTCAGCGACTGGCTGACCAGGCGTGCGGCGGCAGCGGGGATCACCAGCAGCGCCCCGACCAGGATCGCCCCGATCACCTTCACCGAGGCCACGGTGACCAGGGTCACCAGCACCACGAACAGGTAGTCCAGGGTTTTCACCGCCACCCCGCGCACGGCTGCCAGCTGTGGGTTGAAACTGGCCAGCATGATGCGGTTGTACAGCGGCACTGCCAATGCCAGCACCAGCACCGCGACGATGCCCAGTACCACCAGGTCCTGGCCGCTGACGGTCAGCACCGAGCCGAACAGCACGTTCTCGAGGATGTGCACGTTGATCTTGCCCGCCAGCATCAGCAGCAGGCTGGCGCCCAGCGCCAGCGACACCGACAGGAATACGCCGATCAGCGTGTCCGGCGACAGCCCGGTGCGGTTGCGCAGGAAGTTGAGCAAGATGCCGAACAGCAGGCAGTAGCCGAACAGGCTGCCGTAGGGGCCGGTGTAGGGCTCGCCCAGCAGGATGCCGATGGCCACGCCGGTCAGCGCGGCATGGCCGACCGCCTCGGAGAAGAAGGCAAAGCGCTTGACCACCACCAGGGTGCCCAGGCCGCCCAGCACCGGGCCGATCATCAAACCGGCCAGCAAAGCGTTGACCACGAAGCCGTAGGCCAGCGCCTCCGGCAGGTACCCGGCAGTGGCCCAGTCCTGGACCGTTTGCCGAAAGATTTCAAAACTCATCAGGCAAGGCTCTCGCTACGCGGGTGAACGGAGAACAGGCCGAGCAGGCGCTCCGGGGTCAGGGCCTGGGCGGGCGGGGCGTCGAACAGTACCTGGCGGCTCAGGCCGGTAACTCGGTCGGCCAGACGCATCACTGCTTCCAGGTCATGTTCGATCCACAGCACGGTGGTGCCGGCCTGGCGCCAACCCTGCAGCAGTTGTTCGAACACCTGGATGCCGGCTTCATCCAGGGCCGACATCGGTTCGTCCAGCACCAGCAGTTGCGGCTCGGGGATCAGGCCCTGGGCCAGCAGCACGCGTTGGCGTTCGCCACCGGAAAGCGCGCCCATGCGCCGTTTGCGCTTGTCGAGCATGCCGACCTGCGCCAGGGCTGTGTCGATGGCCGGCTGCACGCGACGCGACAAGCCGAGGAAGGCAGGGCGGCGCTGGCACATGGCAGCCATGAAATCGTCCACGGTCATCGGCAGGCCACGGTCGAATTCCAGCGCCTGCGGCACATAGCCGATCACGTCGCGTTCGCCGGGCCAGTGCAGGGTCAGCTGGCCCTGGTGCGGCATCTGCCCGAGCAGGGTCTTGATCAGCGAACTCTTGCCGCCGCCGTTGGGGCCGACGATGGCATGCACGCTGCCGGCGGCGACGTTGAAGCTGACATTCTCGAGGATGCGGGTGCGGCCCAGGGTGAGGTCGATGCCGGCGAACTCGATGCGCGGCCCGCAGGCTGTCACCAGGTTGGCGGCGGCGGTCATGCGCGGTTCTCCTGGATGGCGCGGACCACGGTGTCGAGGTTGCGCTTCATCTCCACTTCGTACTTGTCCTTGGTGTATTCGCCGTAGGAAATGTGCGTAAGCGGGTACAGGCGCACGCCGGATTCACGCTGGATGGTTTCGACATAGGCCGACGGGAAGTCCATTTCCGAGAAGATCACCCGCACGTCCAGCGCCTTGAGCTGATCGATGGTCTTCTTCAGCTGGGCCGGGCTGGGTTCGATGCCATGGGCTGGCTCGACCACCGCAGTCACTTCCAGGCCGAAGTCACGTACCAGGTAGTCGTAGGCGGCATGGATGGTGGCGACCCGGAAGGTGGCGCTGGGTGCCTCGGTGACCTTGGCCAGTGCTTCGGCACGCAGTGCGCGCAGGCGCTTGGCATAGGCGCGGGCGTTTCGCGTGTACAGCTTGGCGTTGTCCGGGTCGAGCTTGCCCAGTTCACGGGCGATGTTGTTGACCTGGGCGATGGTGGTGCTGATCGACAGGAAGGTGTGCGGGTTGACCACCTTGCCGGCGCCGCGGGCGGCAATGCCGGTGGCCGCCAGCAAGGGTACGTTCTGGTTGGCCTCGATGGTGTTTATGTCGGGCTTCTCGCTGGCGGCGATCATACGGTCGGCGAAATCGTCATGGCCGACGCCGTTCAGTACCACCACGTCCAGGGTACCGATGCGCTTGATGTCCTCGGCCCGTGGCTCGTAGGCATGGGGGTTGAACCCTGCCGGAATCAGCGGCACCACTTCGGCCTTGTCGCCGACGATGTTGCTCACATAGCTGTAGTAGGGGTGCAGGGTAATGCCGATACGCAGGGGCTTGCCGTTATCGGCCAGGGCCTGTGCCGGCAGGGCAATGGCCAGGAGCAGGGCGAGGGCGGAGCGGAGCATGGTGAAGTCCTTGGGTTCAATGACGGTGTTCGCGGGTGACCCCGGCGTCGTAATGGCTGACCACCTGCTGCCAGCCGGCGGCGATCAGGGCGGCCTGGCCAAGGTCGTCCGGGGTCACGGCGGCGCTGTCGCGGCGCAGCCAGACATCGGCCTGGCCGGTGCTGTCGGCCGGCAGGATCAGCAGCAGGCTGCCGGCCACTTCCGGGGCCTGGCTGCGGCCAAGGTAGGCCCCGGTCTCCAGCCACGACCATTGGTGGCTGCCGCGGCCCTGGCTGCCGGCATCGACCACGAACGGCGGCAGGCCTTCCTCGGCAAGTGCCTGTACGCTGGGCGCAGCGGTGTTCTCTTCACGCAGCAGCTGGATTTCGTCGAAGGCCACCCGCAAGTCGGTGTACAGGCCTTGCTCGGCGGCGGTCAGGTCGCGACGGGCGTCTATCTGGTGGCTGGCGATGGCCTGTTCATCCTCGCGTTCGCCGCGCAGCAGCACCACGCCGGTGGCGAGTACCACGATCAGCAGGCTGACCAGCAGCACGTACAGGGTTTCGTGCCCGGCGCCGGCCGGGCGAATCACTTGGGCGCGGCTCATGGCTGGGCTATATCGGCGTAGTCGACTTCCACCACGTGCCCGGGGCCGGCATCGAACAGCACGTAGAACTCGCCGTCCGGGCGCTTGAAGGTCAGGGTCGAGTCATCACCGAGCTTGCCGCCGACCAGCACCTGTTCGTCGTAGCCGATCACATCCAGGGTAACTCCGGGGGCGCCGCTGCCGTCTGAGAAGCCGCCGGTGCACTTGACCTGGCCGCCAGCCAGCTCTTCACACTCGCACATCGGGTTGTGCGCCAGGGCCGGGCAGGCGGCCAGCACCAGCAAGGGCAGGGCGAGGGTGCGTATCAGGTGTTTCATTTCTTGCCTCCTTGTTTCTCGAGCCAGGCCACGGTGGCTGGCGATGCCTTGGCCAGGGGGACCGACGCCTGGTGCATGCTGCCGTCCCAGCCTTCCAGGGTGATCCAGATCTGCGCGTCGGGCTTGGTGCGTGGCGGGATCGGCAACGAGGTGCCCATGTTGTACGGCGCACCGAAGAAAATCGTGCCGGCGGCGCGCAGGCTGCGCGGTTTGCCGATGCGCAGGTAGGCCGCCTTGACGCCGTTGACGCAGGCCTTGCACAGCGATGCATTGAAGACCTTGAAGTGGCCGGCCGGGCCATCGGCGCGGGGCGCCTCGTCACGCATCTCGGCCAGGTCCAGGGTATAGGGGCCGACCTGGATGTCGTGGATCACATTGGCGCCGAGCCCCGCTTCGCCGCGAAACAGCTTGGCCTCGGCGAAGTACTTGGGCATGAAGCCCAGCGGGATGAGAATCAGCAGGATGTTCAAGTGAAAACGCCACTTCAGCCACAGTTGCTTCAGCGGGCTGACGGTCACGGCTTGGGCCTGGCTCATGGGCGGATCTCCACGGTGGGTTCATGGCGCGCCATGCGCGGTGCGCGCTCGCTGCGCTTGAGGGCGGCGGCGGTGGCCTGGGCGGTGCGTTTGGTCCAGATCAGCAAACCGCTGAACACCATCAGGGTGAGGACCAGGCCGAAGAAGAACCACACCAGCTTGATCGGCAGGCCGCCGAAATCGCCGGTGTGCAGCGGGCGCATCGACTCGGTGACGAACTCCAGGGCGGAGCGGTCGCTGATCAGGAACTGACTGTCGACATTACGCGTGTACGGGTTCACCGAGGCGCTCTGGAACATCAGCGGGTACCAGCCTGGTCCGGCCAGGGTGATGTGGCTGTAGGCGGTAGCCGGCAGCGAGATGAAGCTGATCTCCAGCCCCGGGACCGCCAGGCCGGCGATGCGTGCCGCTTCATCCAGGTCGATGCGCGCTGCCGGGCTGCCATTCGGGGTTTGCGGCACGTCCTCACGGGCGATCACCGGCACGATGGGCCGGCTGGAAATGGTGATGTGGTTGTCGGCCAGGATTGCCTGGATCAGGAACCAGGTGCCGGTGATGGAAATGACCGCAATGAACCAGATCGACCAGACCCCGGCCAGGCGGTGCAGGTCGCCCCAGAAAATTCGCGAACCATGGCCGGTGCGCACCGGCTTGAAGAAGCCCTTCCAGAACTTCTTGTACACCACCAGGCCGGTGACCAGTGAAGCCAGCATGGGCAGGCCGAGCAGCGACACCAGGTACCAGCCCCAGCTGAAACCGCTGGTGAACGGCACCAGCCACCAGCCGTGCAAGGCGCGGGTAAAGGCTTCGAAGTTGAAGTCCGGGGTCTTGCCCTGGATGGCACCGGTGTAGGGGTTTACATACAGTGTCGGGCTGGTGCCGTCAGGCAGAGTGACATTGGCTTTGACCGCGAAGTGCGAACCGTCGGGCTGGATCAGCCGCTCCACCACCATGTCCGGCTCGGCCTTGTGCATGGCGTCCAGTACCTGCTGGAAGCTCAGGCGCTCGGCGTCGGCGTCGGGCTTGTTGGCGCGCACGGCGGGGTCGGCCAGCCAGACGATTTCCTGGCTGACCACCGCGAGCATGCCGGTGAAGCAGACGATCAGGACAAAGAACCAGATCGGCAAGGCGAGCCAGCTGTGGACCAGGAACCACAGCCTGGATTTGGATTTTTTCGGTGATTTGGCCATCTGACGGTCTTCTGCAATGGGGAGTCGAGCGTGTGCCCAGCCAAAGAGGGGCTGTATTGATAAGGACGAATGAGAATCGAAAACCTGCCGTTTTAAATGCAAGCAAATGTTTCAGGCAAAGAAGCCTGAAAGCTGGCGCGACCCTGTAGGAGCGGCCTTGTGTCGCGAAAGGGCTGCGCAGCAGCCCCAGGGTTTCAGCGCAGACGCACAAATTGCCGGGGCTGCTTTGCAGCCCTTTCGCGACACAAGGCCGCTCCTACAGGACCTGTGCATGCCTTGAGGGCAGGGGATCAGGCGCGGGTCAGGGCCACTGCCGGTTGCGGCTTGCCGTGCAGCTGCGCCAGGTCCTGGTACAGCGCGCGGCCAATTTCCGCAGCGCGCGCCGGCAGCACCGAGAGCAGGGTGTCACTCAGGCCGTGGCTGTTTTCGCAGAATCCCTGCAGGTACACCGAGGCCTGCAGGTCGGGGCTGGCCAGCACGCGGTAGTTGCGGTCGACGCTGAAATCTTCCAGGTAGCCGGCCAGGGGCGCCAGCAGGTCACGGTGCGAGCGGCGCTCGTAACCGGTGGCGAGTATCACCGCGTCGTAGCGGTGGGTCTGCTGCTGGCCGGTGGCGAGGTCGCGCAGTGTCAGCTCCAGGCCTTCGCGGGTGGCCACCACGGCTTCGACCTGGCGCCGGCACAGCACGTTGTGGCGGTACTGGTGGGCGACCTTCTGCCGGTAAAGGATGCCGTAGATGCGTTCGATCAGGTTGAGGTCGACCACCGAATAGTTGGTGTTGTGGTATTCGCCCAGCAGCTTGCTGCGCTGGTCGGCCGGTTCGTTGTAGACCAGGTCGGTGTAGTCCGGCGAGAAGATCTCGTTGACGAACGGGCTGTCATCGGCAGGCTTGAGCGCCGAGCCACGCAGGATCATGTCGACCTTGACCGACGGGTAGCTGTCGTTGAGGTCGATGAACGCCTCGGCGGCGCTCTGGCCCGAACCGATCACGGCAATGCGCATCGGCTTGCCGGCGGTGCATGGCAGCTTGTTCAGGCTGCTCAGGTACTGGGAGTGGTGGAATACCCGCGGGTCGTCCTTGAAGGCACCGAACTTTTCCGGGATTTTCGGCGTACCGCCGCTGCCGACCACCACCGAACGGGTGCGGCGGCTGTATTCGCGGCCTTGGGCGTCGCGCGAGACCAGGCGCAGGTGCTCGACCCGGCCCGCCTGCACGTCCGGCTCGATGCGCAGCACTTCCTCCCCATAAACCGCCTGGGTGGCGAAGTGCTCGGCGGCCCAGCGCAGGTAGTCGTTGTACTCGAGGCGGCACGGGTAGAAGGTGCCGAGGTTGATGAAGTCGGCCAGGCGCTGCTTCTGGTGCAGGTAGTTGACGAAGCTGTAGGGGCTGGTGGGGTTGCGCAGCGACACCAAGTCCTTGAGGAACGAGATCTGCAGCTCGCTCTGAGTGGCCAGGGTTTCGCCGTGCCAGCGATAGTCCTGCTGCTTGTCGATGAACAGCGCGTCGAGGGCATGGCCTTGGGACTCGGCGAGTTCCTCCAGGGCGATGGCCAGGGCCAGGTTGGAAGGGCCGAAGCCCACGCCGATCAGATCTTTGATGGTTTCCTGCTGTGAGGGCTGGCTCATGGCTGCGATTCCCTGAATGGTCGAATTTGGACGCCCGCCGGGGCTCCGGCTCCTGCGCAAGTACATGTGTTGGAACGAGCCAGTCGGGGGGGAATTTAAGCGGACTAAAGAACTGTGAGGGGTGGCCGATAGGGGATACGACAAGGAGCCAACTCGAGGCAAGGAACCGAGATGAGCGGGATAACAGCAAGCAATTTGATAATCAACGGCGTTTCGGCCCAGACGCTGAGTGCGAACGCAACTGCCGATCGCGAGCAGGCGAAACAGGCTGGTGAGGCACTGGGGCCCTTGAGCATCAGTAGCGACAGCATGAAGGTTGGCGGGGCTGGCCAGGCGCAATCCACGGACAGTGAAGGCAGTGGGGAGTCACAGGCCGTGTCCGAGCTGCGTCAGTTGATCAAGGATTTGCAGAAGCAGCTGGCCGAGGAGCAGAAGCAGCTTGCTGCATTGATGGACAGCAAAATGGACGAGGCTGCCAAGGCGGCTGCGGTGGGAGCCAAGCAGGCGAGCATTGCCACTATCAACGGGCAGATCATGGCGGCCACGGCGCAGTTACTGGAGTTGTTGCAGCAAGAGGGTGGCAGCAGCGCGGGCGGAATGGTCAGCGCCACGGCCTGACGAACTTGGGGCTGCTGTGCAGCCCTATCGCGGCAAGCCGGCTCCCACATGGACCGCGCAGGGCAGTTGCTCTCGCAGGCCTGGTGCTGTCACTGTGGGAGCTGGCTTGCCGGCGATAGGGCCGGTGCAGGCCCCATCATTCCGGCTCCGGTCATTCGGCCGCCAGGCGCCCCTTGTTCTGCCGCTCTGCCTTGTACTGCATGGCCACCGCCGGCGCCGGCTTGGCAGCACCGGTTTCCAGCCACTGACGCATGCGGCTGGCATCGGCGAAGTGGGTGTACTTGCCAAAGGCGTCGAGGATCACCATGGCCACCGGGCGGTTGTCCATGCGGGTCAGCAGCACCAGGCAGTGCCCGGCTTCATTGGTGAAGCCGGTCTTGGTCAGCTTGATGTCCCAGTTGCTCTTGTTCACCAGGTGGTCGGTGTTGCGGAAGCCCAGGGTGTAGTTGGGCTTGCGGAAGGCCACGGTCTTCTCGCGGGTGGTCGACAGCTCGCTCAGCATCGGGTACTTGCGCGACGCCATCAGCAGCTTGGCCAGGTCACGGGCCGTGGACACGTTCTGCGTCGACAGGCCGGTCGGCTCGACGTAGCGGGTGTGCGCCATGCCCAGGCTGCGGGCCTTGGCGTTCATCGCCTTGATGAACGCCGGGTAGCCGCCAGGGTAATGGTTGGCCAGGGTGTTGGCCGCACGGTTTTCCGATGACATCAGGGTGATCAGCAAGGTTTCGCGGCGGTCGAGCTGGCTGCCTAGGCGCACACGCGAATACACGCCTTTCATTTCCGGGTTGTTGGCAATGGTCATGGTGAGCATCTCATCCATGGGCTGCTTGGCATCCAGCACTACCATCGCCGTCATCAGTTTGGTCACCGAGGCAATCGGCACCACGCGGTCGGCGTGGCTCGAATACAGCTCCTGGTTGGTGTTCAGGTCGATCAGCAGGGCGCTGCCCGAGGCGAGATGCAGCTTGGATGGGTCACGTTGAACCTGGGCCGGGGGTTGTGCAGCAGCGGTCGACGGAAGGGTCGCAGTACCTGTGAGCAACAGCAGCAGGCTGAGGATGGACAGGGATGTTTTCACGTTGAGGCTCACTAAAAGTTGGTATGTCGTTGGCTGTGCAAGGGTTTTCCCCCAAAAAACCGCTGCATTCTGGAGTATGGCTGATTTGCTGTCGAATGCCTTATGACTAAAGGGCGCAACGTGAACGAAATTTAATCCTGTACCAATTCTGTACCCATCATCACTCTGCCGAAGACAGCAGAACAACCTCGAAGGTCGTCCCGTCCTCCTCAGTCGACTCCACCTCAATTCTGCCACCGTGGTTCGCCACGATCTCCGATGCGATGAACAGGCCAAGGCCGAGCCCCGCTGCTGAGCCACGCTCTCCGGATGAGTAGCTCGAGTATCTCCCTTCCGGCTTGAAGATCTAGGGCATCACCTCGGGTGGAATAGGTTCTCCGGAATTCTGGACGCTGACCCGTGGAACACCATCCACCTTGGCCAGCGTGACCTTGATCGGGGCCGTTGCATCGCTATGGCGCAGGGCATTGCCTATCAGGTTGGAGAAAACCTGAGAGATGCGGTCAGGGTCGAATTGGCCCGTGATGTGCGCCTGCTCATCCAGGATGATGCGCGCGTGCGGGAACGCCGTGCGCAGTTCGTCAATGACAGCCTTGCAGATTGGATTCAAATCCATTTTCCGCAAATCCACTGGAATGCCAGTCCCCAGATTGCAGCGGGCCAGATCCAGCAGATCGTTGATCATGACATTTGCCCGATGTGCACTGGCACAAACCTGGGTCGCAAGTAACTTTCCCTTTTCATCCAGACCGGCCTGCCGCTGGATCAGCCCGCCAGCCATGAGTATCGCGCCCAAGGGCGAACGCAAATCATGACCGAGCACGGCTAGCACCATTTTCCGGGTCGCCTCGACTGCCGTTCCGTAGGCAGCGATCGACTCTGCGAGCGCCTGGTCAATCGCTTCATTGAACCGGATCATGTCCTGAACATGATGCGCGTCTGCGAACGACTCCTGGGTAAGCCAGAGTGACAGAACGCTTGCGCGCAATGCCCGGTATTCGGACACCATCTGGTCCATCGAGAACCCAGCTATCAAGCGAGCAACAGCGTGGGTCTGCGCTGCGGTTTCGCTTGAACTCCTGGGGCCTCTGCCTTGTGCCTTCTCGGACTGTTGTTGCCTGCTCTGAGGCGTTCTCATGTCTTTGGCCACGGTGCGGAGCATCTTTTCGGCATGATCGCGCAAGCCGGAGGAGTCCTGCTTCGGCAGCTCTGTTTCAACCGAGCGGGCGTAGTTTTCCCAAGCCTGGAGAATGGGTTCCATACTGCTATCAATGAAATCGAACAGTCTCATGGGGCCTAACCCTGTCTGGAAAAAAGAGACCCGAACAGCTTAGTTCATCCGGGAATCAGGAAGTTTGGGCGACAGCCATTCGAGCTGATCGCTAAATGCAGGGCGATCCCGATGCAACCTGTGCCGGGATGCAGGGGCATCGGGATGTCTCGCCGGGTGCCTGGGTTCAGGCATGGATCAGCGAGAGGTCGCTGATGATGCAGATCGAGCCGTCATCGGCGGGCGTCGTGTCGGAGTAGTCCACCTGGTTGTACACCCCGCCGTGGAACTCGAACAGCCGCGAAGCCCAGGTACTGTCGAACTGGAGATCGCCGGACGAACCCGTCACCCCGTTGTACTTGGCGGTAACGGTGACCACGCCTGCCGACGTGGCGTGGATGCTCACCTCGAACTTCGACCCCAGCGGTACCCCCTTGAGCACCGTCGAATTCACAGGATCCGCCTGGTTGTAGGTCCGTCGAAACCCCAGGGTGATGTCGCCCTTTTTCCAGAACACCTTCACGGGCGGGCTGTCGTCCCCGTAGACGTGCATCTGCGCGATAACCACCTTCTGCGCCCAGTTGACCTTGGTCAGTGTCATTTCCTGGCGATTCCAGTGATCCAAGGCGCCGCCCAGGCTCCAGTATTCCGGCTCCGACCACTCGCAGCGGGTCCTGCGGGTGCTTTTGCTCGAAGCGCCTTTGGTGGGGGCAGACAACTGGACCGAACCATCGCTGAGCACTGTCACGTAGTTCGGGTACAGGGCAATCGCTTCGCTGCCGGTGAGTTCGACCGCTACGGTGCTGATCGACGATTCGGCTACCGGAACGGCGATGGTGAGGTTGCTGATATCTACGCTCATGGGGGGAACTCCTGAATGGAAATGTCGGTTGGTGCCGCAGCAGCACGGTGGCGGCTGCTGGAGTGGAATTTAGCTCTGCGCTAAATCATCGTCAATAGCTTATGGCTAAAATTATTTCGCCGGGCGACAAATTACCTGTTGGCGAAAATTTTCCGCAGCGGGGCTTTACGCTTGATTTGGCGGTGAGATAAGCTTTCCTTGAATACTGTACGAATATACAGCCGTCAGGATATGAGTATGTCTAAGCACATGAAGTCGACGCCCCATCAGCGCCAGGAAATAACCGGAATGGAGCGTCTGAGCTTGCGGGTATCAGCGATGATCAACCACCCGCTCGCGCAGACGCAGCGCTGGGTGACGGTGCATCGCCTGGATACCGACGGTGATGCCGAGTGGGAGGAGGTGATGGGCCTGCTGGCCGAGACGCCCGAGTTGGAACTGACCTTCAACGACGACGAGAGCGTGACGGTGCGCTGGGAGCGCAGCAGCGTGGAGGAGCGCGACGACTTTATCGTCGAGCAGGACAGCGAGCAGCAGGCCGAGGAGGCGGCACCTTTCTGAAGGTCAGAAAGAGCCTGCGGGGTAGCGTAATGCTGTTCACTCAAGTCTGATGTGGCATCGATGGGGCTGCCTTGCAGCCCTTCGCGGGCAAGCCCGCTCCCATAGAACCGCGCATAACTCATTAAATTAGCAGGGGCTCTGTGGGAGCGGCTTTAGCCGCGAACACCGGCGAAGCCGGTGCCATGCACCGCGTTGGATTCTTCGCGGCTAAAGCCGCTCCCACAGGGTACGCGTACCGCTTGGCTGTGGGAGCGGGCTTGCCTGCGAAGGGACAGCATTACGCCGGGGTGGTGGGCTTCGCCTTACACAAGGTGTGCATTCCACACCAGCAGCACCCTGGCCTGGATGTAGGTCTCTTCCCGGCGAATCATGCGGTCCTTGTGCCGCGAGTTGTCGGAAATCATCTCGAAATGCTCTTCGTCGGCAATCTGCAATCGCTTGATATAGATGTGGTCGCCCCAGGAGAAGAAGTAGATTCCGTCACCGACGAACTCGCGAATGCTGACGTCCACGATCAGCGGGTCGCGGTGCTTGATGGTCGGCTCCATCGACTGGCCCCAACCGGTCACCATCTTCAGGTGGTGGTGCTCGCTGAACTCCACGCCCAGCTCGCGCAGGTGGCTTGGGCTGACGCGAACATCCTTGAACATCTCGGGGTAGTCGTGGGGGATCTGCCCGCCACCCATGGCTGCGCGGACGTCGTAGTGGGCAATCCACACTTCGTCGCCCACCAGGCCTGGCCGAGCAGGTTCAGCGGCCACCAGTGTCGAATCTGCCGGCTCCTCGGCGGCGGCCAGCAGCCTTTGCCGGGTTTCTTCGGGGATGCCTCTGCCGCTTCTGGCAAGCATCTGCTTGACCAGGTCGGCTGCGGAAAGCTTGCTGTCACCCGCCTCGGCCGGCGACTGCGTCTGGTCGCCCACTGCCATCGCGTCGAACCACCCCCGCGGCAAGCCTTCGATGCCCTCGATTCGGCGGGCCACGTCATCGCCCAGGTTTTTCGCTGTCTTGTCCGAAAGGATCTGGCTCAGGTGCGCGGGCGCCATCCCCCAGCGCTCCGCGCAGGATCCCTTTCTCTGGCTGCCGATCAGCTTGACCAGGTTGTGCTTGCGAATTTCGTAGATGTCCATGGAGCGAAGCATGCCAGTGTTTAGCTTGCTGCTAAATATGCTTATAGCTAAATTTTCCTTGTCATGAAATTAGCTGTAGGCTAAATTTATCATGCAAGCAAGGAAAGCCACCGAGAAGCTGTTCTCCAGGCTTACGACATCACCATTCGTTATGAGGTTTTCATGGATCCGACTGACCTCGGCCCAGGCACCATCACCTGGCTGGGCGGAACAGGCACCGTGTTGCTGGGCGCATTCCTCTGGCTGCGCAAGTGGCTGTCCAGGGATGCGGCTGACCGTGCCATGGACAACGCTGATATTGGCGTGGTCCGGCGCCTGAACGAGTTGCTCGATATCGAGCGTGATGCCCGAAGGGAAGCGCAGGCCAGGGCCGATCAGTTTGCCAAGGAACGCAATGAACTGGTGATCACTGTAGGGCGCCTGGAAGGCAAGATCGAAGCGCTGACCAGTCGAGGTGGCCATCCACCCCGGCAGGTCACCGTCCAGGGCGAGGGCGTCGCCCGCCTGCGCGGGAAGCAGGGTGAGTGAGGCGGCCCGCAAGACAAATTCTGTTCACGCCCATGCGTATGGGCTTCTTCTACATGGAGACAACATGGCTCGATTGGATTCTGCCGCTGTCGGCGGTGCGAACGTGCTCGCGTTCCTGGACATGCTGGCCTGGTCCGAAGGTACCTCGACCATCGCTGCCAGCGACGATGGCTACAACGTCCTGGTCGGCGGCCAATTGTTCAATGACTACAGCGGGCACCCGAAGCAGAAGGTGTGGTTGCCCAGCTACGGCATCCACAGTTCTGCGGCTGGGCGGTACCAGATTCTGGCCGGTACCTGGGATGCCATCGTGAGCACCTATGGCTTCAACGGCCGCTTTACCCCTGAGGCCCAGGACCTCGCGGCAATCAAGTTGCTGAGCGAACGCGGTGCCTTGGCACTGATCAAGGCTGGCCGTATTGCCCAGGCGATCGCCAAGGCCGCGCCTATCTGGGCCAGCTTGCCTGGCGCGGGCTACGGTCAGCGTGAGCACCAGTTGGCCGCGTTGTTGGCAATGTTCATTGCCTGCGGCGGGGAGGTGCAGGCGTAACGCCCAGGCAAAAAAAGACCCGCCAGGTAGGCGGGCCAGAAGGGCGTAGGGAGCAACGCACAACAAATACGGGTCAGGCGACCATGGTGCCTGGTTGCAACTGTTCGACCAGGGCCTGGGCCGAGGCGCGGGTCGGCATCGGGCCGCTTACGGCTTCGCCGTTGCGCACCAGGTACCAGCATGCGAGCAGGCCCTGCTCACGCAGCGAAGCGGGGACGGCACTGCCAACAACGGACATGATCTGGATAGTGGCCATGTGGACCTCCTGTAAAACATGGCCCTACCTTACGCAGCAGCCGGGGCGGTTTGAAATTAACTTCCTCGATAGTGGTCATTGGTTCTATCAACATTTACCAGCGCGGCGGGCCGTAATACACCGGTGGCGGACCGTAGTAGGTGCGGTAGCCCGGAGGCGGTGGTGCTGGCACGTAGTACGGCTGGTAGTACACCGGCGGTGGCGGTGGTTGCATGTACACCGGGGGCGGCCCGTAGTAGACCGGTTGGCGCTCGACGTACACGGTACGGTCACGCCCGCCATAAACCGTCGCCCCGACCACGGCGCCAACCACGGCCGCACCCAGCAGCGGGCCGGGGCCATACCAACCGCCATGGCCATGGCCGCCGTGGGCGACAGCGGGCGCGCTGATGGTCAGGGCACCGACCAGCAGGGCGATTCCGGGAATGTGACGGTTCATGAAGAAACCCTCGCAAGGACACCCCAAGTGTGGGGTCCTATTACTATGACTCCACTCTTCGTCAGCTGAGCACGGGGGAACGGTAAAGGTTGTGTAAGGGACGACCAGCGGTTACCTCTGTTACGCTGAACAAACGATTCAGTTATGACAAAGGAGCAGGTTATGTCGGCAACTCCAAGCAGAGACACCGTGCTGTGCATCTCCCTGGCCGGCCGCCCCGGCACCTTCGGTGTACGGTTCCACAACCACCTTTACCAGCAGCTGGGCCTGGACTTCTACTACAAGGCCATGCGCACCGATGACCTGCCGGCGGCGGTGGCGGGCATTCGCGCTTTGGGTATCCGCGGTTGCGGGGTATCGATGCCGTACAAGGAGGCCTGCATGGCCCTGGTCGACGAGATCGACCCATCGGCTGCGGCCATCGAGTCGGTCAATACCCTGGTCAATACCAATGGCCACCTGAAGGCCTACAACACCGATTACCTGGCCGTGCGTCAGTTGCTGGCGCAGCACCAGGTCGACCCGTCCACGGCGTTTGCCCTGCGCGGCAGTGGCGGCATGGCCAAGGCGGTAGCCAGTGCCTTGCGCGATGCCGGGTTCGCCGAAGGCATCATCGTTGCGCGCAACGAGCAGGCGGGGCGGCAGCTGGCGGATGTGTGTGGTTATCGCTGGGTGGCGGAGCTGGGCGACCTGTGCCCACCCATGCTGGTGAACGTGACGCCGATCGGCATGGCGGGCGGGCCCGAGGCCGAGGAGCTGGCGTTTTCCGAGAATGCCATCGCCGCGGCGGCGCGGGTGTTCGATGTTGTGGCGATGCCGGAGAGCACTCCGTTGATCCGACGAGCGCGGGCGTTGGATAAGCCGGTGATCACCGGGCTGGAGGTGATTGCGCTGCAGGCGCTGGAGCAGTTCGTGCTTTACACCGGGGTGCGACCCACCCTGGCGCAGGTGGAGGCGGCGGTGGCGTACGCCCGGGATATCTGATTATTCCTGTGCCGGCCCTTTCGCGGGTAAACCCGCTCCCACAGGGATAGCGCACGCATGTAGCAACGGCGCTACCCCTGTGGGAGCGGGTTTACCCGCGAAGAGGCCGGCACAAGCATTGACAAGGTCAGAACACCTTGTGCCCTTCATCCAACTGCTGGTCGACCAGCGCCCGGCCATGGGCCAGCGACACATGCTGTGCGTTCTCGAGGTCGGAGAAGAACTTCATCGGCATCGACATGCGCCTGCTGGTGTGCCCGTCGGGGTCGGTAATCAGGCACCCGGCGGCGTAGGGCAGGGGGGAATCGGGGTGGGGCATCACGCTGGCGGTGATGGTGTGCTTGCGATATTCACAGTGAAGAGATTGCATCGTCCTTACCTCGCTGTGGCATGTGAAGCAGTTACCTTCATATACCACAGCAAAGGGCCGGGAGTTCCCGGCCCGACGAGCGAGCAGCGATGAGTGCTCAGCCTTTGAGCTCGGTCGGCTGGATGACTTCGACCCAGTAACCGTCCGGGTCCTTGACGAAGGCCAGGTGGTTCATGCGCCCGTCCTGCAGGCGTTTCTGGAACGGTACACCCAGTGCCTCGAAGCGTGCGCAGGCTTCGCGTACGTCCGGTACCGAGACGCAGATGTGGCCAAAGCCGCGCGGGTCGGTGTTGCCGTTGTGGTAGGCGAACTCGGCATCGTTTTCGGTGCCGTGGTTGTGGGTCAGTTCCAGCACGCCCGGAATAGACTTCATCCACTGGTGGCGTTCGTTGTCATCGGCCGGGATCTGCGCCGGGTCGACCAAGGCCAGGAAGTACAGGCTGAAGGCAGCTTCGGGGAAGTCGCGCTTGTCTACCAGGCGGAAACCCAGCACGCGGGTGTAGAAGTCCAGGGACTTTTCGATGTCCTTTACCCGCAGCATGGTGTGGTTGAAGACGAACTGGGCGGTGGCGGCGTCCGGTTGGGCGGTGACGCCAGGCAGGGTTTGCAGATCGTGCAGGCTCATGGGAACTCCTGAGACGGGGCCGGGCGCAGGGCACCGGCAAAACAGACAGGCTGACCATGATACGGCAGTGTGCCGATTGCGCAAATGAAAGCGCCCTGCACAAGGCAGGGCGCTGGAATTAGAGGCCCGCATGTGCGGGCGCGTGATGGGGTCGCTAGTCCTTTAGCTGTCTCGATACTGAGCCAGCCCTTGTGAAAAAAGTGTGAAGTGCGTGTGGACGTTTCATCAGCGTACCCAGCTTTCTACCGTGGCGGCGCCGTATTGTTCTTTCCAGGCCTTGAGCCCACGGTGGTTGCCGCCTTTGGTCTCGATTCGCTCGCCGGTATGCGGGTTGGTGTAAACCTTCACCACGCGCGCGCGGCGCTGTTGCTTGGGTGCTGCACTGGAAACCCGGGCCACTGCCTTCGGGTCGAGGATGGCGATGATATCGCGCAGGCTCTTGTCGTAGCTTTTCATCAGGCCGACTAGTTTCTGCTCGAATTCGATTTCGCGTTTGAGGCCGGCATCCTTTTTCAACGCTTCCAGTTGCGCCATCTGTTCCTGGAGCGCTTTTTCGGCAGCACGAAACTCTGCAAGTCTGGACACTGTAATCACTCCTGTACGTCGGTCGTGGCAGGGCGTGACGAACATTGAAGAAGAATAAAAACGCCGGCCACGCGGGTGGGTTCCGCTGTTCGCTGATATCGAGTGTAGTCATTCATGGGTACTGGGTAAACTGCAAACTTTTTGTAAGTAAGCAGGGAACTTTCCTAGTTTTGCGTGCGGTATTGTCCGGTTTTTCCGCGGTTGTCTTGTGGCGCGCTTAGACCATGGTCCAATGGCCCGTGCCAGAGGCTTCGCGCGATCATTTCAGATGATGGCCGGCTATTGTTCGGCCCCCTCGCAGTACCGTGGCCAACACGTGCCACAGGTTGTTTACTCGCCTTGATTCCGGATGTTTTCTCCCATGTTTGCCCCTTTCCCCCTCGCCCCCGGGCGTCGTGTTGCCGGCTTGTTCCTGTTGTGTGCCGGCGTCAATGCCCAGGCCGCCGGTTTTCTTGAAGACAGCAGTGCAAAGGTCGAAGCACGCAATGTCTATTTCAACCGGGATTTTCGTGACGGCCACAGCAGTTCCAGCCAGGGTGCGTCCAAACGCGAAGAATGGGCACAAGGTTTCATCCTCAATGTGCAGTCGGGTTACACGCAGGGGCCGGTAGGTTTTGGCGTGGATGCGCTGGGCATGTTCGGCTTCAAACTTGACTCCAGCCCGGCGGACAGTAACAGCGGCCTGTTGCCGTCTTCCGGTCACGACCCGCGCCACTCGGCCGACCAGTACGCGAAGATGGGCCTGGCGGCCAAGGTCAAGGTTTCCAGTACCGTGCTCAAGTACGGTTCGATGATGCCGGATGTACCGTTGCTCAAGTACAACGATGGCCGCCTGCTGCCGACCATGTTCCATGGCGCCATGCTCACTTCCGAAGAAGTGCGCGACCTGAAGTTCACCCTGGCCCGCCTGGACAAGTACACCGCACGGGATTCCACCGACCGCCAGGACATTCGCGTGCATTGCAAGAACAAGCGCTATGCCTGCGGTATCGAGGCTGATCACTTCGACCTGGCTGGTGTCGATTACCGTTTCAACGAACGCTTCAGCGCCCAGTACCAGGTGGCCAAGCTGGAGAACATCTACCGCCAGCACTTCCTCGGCCTGGTGGCCAGCCAGCCATTGGCGGTGGGCAGCCTGTCGGCAGACCTGCGCTTGATCAAGAGTGATGACATCGGCAATGCCCGCGCCGGCGAAATCGACCATCGCGCGTTCAGCGGCATGCTCGGCTACAGCCTGGGTGGCCACAAGCTCAGTGCCGGTTGGCAGCGCATGTATGGCGACAGTGCCATGCCATACCTGGATGGCACCAACCCTTACCTGGTCAACTATGCCCAGGTCAACGACTTCGCCGCGGCCCAGGAGCGTTCCTGGCAGGTGCGTTATGACTATGACTTCAAGGCCCTGGGCGTGCCTGGCCTGACCTTCTTCACCCGTTACATCAACGGTGACAATATCAAGGTGCCGGGCAGTACGGCCGAAGGCAAAGAGTGGGAACGCGACACCGAGTTCAAGTACCAGGTGCAAGGTGGCACGTTCAAGGACGTAAGCGTGCGTCTGCGTAATTCAACTTACCGCAGCAATTATGAAAAATGGGCGCGTGACATGGACGAGACACGGGTCATCGTCAGCTACAACTTCTCCATCTTCTGACGGGGCGCTTTGCCAAATACCGGCAGCCACCTGACAATGGCTGCTGGTTTCCGCAAAGGGCAGGGCAATGAAAGACCTGTTGTTGATCGGCATCGGCCCCGGTGACCCGCGCCAGGTCACCTACGAGGCGGTCGATGCACTGCGCCAGGCCAGTGTGTTCTTCGTGCTCGACAAAGGCGGCGACAAGGACGAACTGCTGCGCCTGCGCAAGGCCATCCTCCAACGCTACCGGCCCGAGGGCGGCTACCGCCTGGTGCAGGTGGCCGACCCTGCACGCGATGGCCAGGCCGATGACTACCTGGGCGCGGTGCAGGACTGGCACCGGCAGCGTGCGGCGCTGTATGCCCAATTGATCGAACAGGAGATAGGCATTGGGGAAACCGGCGCCTTCCTGCTGTGGGGCGAGCCGACGCTGTACGACAGCACCCTGCGCATCCTTGGCCTGGTCCGCGAGCGTGGTGTGGCGCTGCGCCTGCAGGTCATTCCGGGCATCAGCAGCGTGCAGGCGTTGGCAGCGCGCCATCAGGTGCCGCTCAACCGCATCGGTGAGCCGTTGACCGTATTGCCAGGGCGGCGCCTGGCCGGGCAGGGGCAGATCGACAATGTGCTGGTGATGCTCGACGGGCAGTGCGCGTTTGCCCGGCTCGATGATCCGGCGTTGATGATTTACTGGGGCGCGTACCTGGGGACTGCGGATGAGGTGCTGATTGCCGGGCCGTTGCAAACGGTGAAGGCACAGATACTGGAGGTGCGTGAGCGGGAGCGGGCGCGCAAGGGGTGGATCATGGATAGCTACCTGTTGCGCAGGGAACTGTAGTCAGCTACAGCCTGTGCCGGCCTCTTCGCGGGCTAGCCCGCTGCCACAGGTATTCCACTGCACTCAAACTTGTGCTGACCCTGTGGGAGCGGGCAAGCCCGCGAACCAGGCGGCACCGATTTCAAGGGTTACCCAGAATGGCCTGTACCTTGTCGCGCAACTGGTCGATGCTGAACGGCTTGCCGATCAGGTGCATGCCCTCCGGTACATTGACGTTCTCGGCATAGCCACTGGCGAACAGCACCGGCAACAGCGGCCGCAGCTCGCGCGCCTTGCCGGCCAGCTCTTCGCCACCCATGTCTGGCAACCCCACGTCGGTCAGCATCAGCGCCAACTCCTGGCCCGGGTCCTCGATAATGCGCAGCGCCGCGCCGGCATTGTCCGCCTCGATGACCCTGTAGCCCAGTTCGTCGAGCACTTCGACCATCAGCATGCGTACGATGTCGTCGTCTTCGACTACCAGAAGGTGCATGGTTCGGATCCTGTGCTAATGAATGTCTTTAATCTGTGCTCCAGATGGCAGCAGAAGTTCCCGAGGATACCGGGCACTGCAATCAGATGGAACGTTTGGCGCACGCTGCCTTCAAATACTGGCTAAATGCCCTGCCAGACCCGGCAAAGCTGGTTAGACTCGCTTAACAGGACGGCGCAGTGGCAGATAATGACAAAGACAGATCCGCCACACTTTTCAATGGACTTTTAGCTCGGGCGTTTTCACATGATTCAAGCAGCCTCGATGGACCAGCGAAGCTTCCGCAAGCTGTTGAGCCGCAACGTCGGCCTACCCCTGGGGGTTGGCCTGCTGGGGGCCGTGGCCTTCGTTGCGGTGATCAACTACCTGCTTTCGGCCTTGCAGTGGGTCGAGCACACCGACCGGGTGATCGGCAATGCCAACGAAGCGGTCAAACTGTCGATCGACATGGAAACCGGCATGCGTGGCTTCCTGATCACCGGCGATGAGCGTTTCCTCGACCCCTACGAGGTGGCCAAGCCGCGCATTTTCGGCAGCCTGCAGAGCCTGCGCGGCATGGTCGAGGACAACCCGCAACAGGTCGAACGCATCGACCGGCTGATCGCCCTGCAGCAAGCGTGGAACACCTTCGGCAGCGAGATGATCAACTTGCGCCGCAGCCAGGGTGATTACCGCGCCTTGATCGGCAACGGCCGCGGCAAGCGCCTGACCGATGAGATCCGCAAGGAGTTCGACAACCTCATCGGCAGCGAACAACAATTGCGCATGGCGCGCAACGAGCGGGTCAACAGTGTGACCGTCACGGTCATGTCGTCCTTCGTGCTGTTCATCGTCGGCCTCAGCGCCTTGCTGGCCTACCTCGGGCGGCGCGACCTGCTGGCGCTGTCCGCTACCTATGACGAAAACTTCCAGGCCCAGCAGCGCGCCGCCGAGCGCCTGGAGCATCAGGCCTGGCTGCGCAACGGGCAGACGCAACTGTCCGAACAGGTGCTCGGCCAGCTGACCCTGCCCATGCTCGGTGACAACATCCTGCGTTTCTTCGCCAGCTACCTGGGCAGCGTGGTAGGCGCGTTGTACGTGCGTGACGAACATGGCCGCCTGGTGCGTGTTGCCAGCTATGGCCTGGATGCCGAGGAGCAGGCGCGCGAGCAGGTACTGGGTGACCACGAGGGGCTGCTGGCCCAGGCCGTGCGCGAAGCGAGGCTGCTGCGCCTGGACGACTTGCCTGAAGACTATTTCCAACTCAGCTCCGGCCTTGGCAGGGGCCTGCCGCGCAGTGCCATGCTGATGCCCTCCAGCGACGACGGGCAGATCAACGGCGTGCTGGAGCTGGGCTTCCTGCGGCCGTTGCAGGAGCGTGACGAAGAGATGCTGCAGCGGGTCCGTGGCAACGTCGGTATTTCCATCGAAAGCGCCCGTTACCGGCAGCGCCTGCAGGAGGTGCTGGCCGAAACCCAGCAACTGAACGAAGAGCTGCAAGTGCAGCAGGAAGAACTTAAAACCGCCAACGAAGAGCTCGAAGAGCAATCCCGCGTGCTCAAGGAGTCCCAGGCCCACCTGGAAACCCAGCAGGCGGAGCTTGAGCAGACCAACGAGCAGCTGTCGGAGCGCACCGAGGCGCTGGACCGCAAGAACGACGAACTGCTCCAGGCCCAGGACGAGCTGCAGGCGCGTGCCGAGGAACTGCAGCGTTCGAGCAAGTACAAGTCCGAATTCCTCGCCAACATGTCCCACGAGTTGCGCACGCCGCTGAACAGCTCGCTGATCCTGGCCAAGCTGCTGGCGGAAAACGGCGAGGGCAACCTCAGCGACGAGCAGGTCAAGTTCGCCGAATCCATCTATTCGGCCGGCAACGACCTGCTCAACCTGATCAATGACATTCTCGACATCGCCAAGGTGGAAGCCGGCAAGCTGGAAGTGCGCCCTGAAACCACTCAGGTGGAGCGCCTGGTCGAAGGCCTGCGCAGCATGTTCGAGCCGTTGGCCGGGCACAAGGGCCTCGCCTTCGAGGTGACCACCGAGGCGCAGGTGCCGGCCACGCTGTTCACCGACCGCCAGCGCCTGGAGCAGATTCTCAAGAACCTGCTGTCCAACGCCATCAAGTTCACCGAGCGCGGCCAGGTCAGCCTGAACATCGGTTACCAGCCTGGCACCGGCATCGTCTTTGCCGTGCGCGATACCGGCATCGGCATCGCCGCCGACCAGCAGCAGGCGATCTTCGGCGCATTCCACCAGGTGGATGGCACCAGCAACCGCCGTTATGGCGGCACCGGCCTGGGCCTGTCGATTTCCCGCGACCTGGCGCACCTGCTGGGTGGGCAGATCAGCGTCGACAGCAGCCCCGGCCAGGGCAGTGTATTCAGCCTGATCCTGCCGGAGCGCTATGAGCGCGTGGCGCAGGATATCGAGCCGCTCAGCCTGCGCCCTGCGGTCGATAGCCTGCCACCCGCGCCGCAGGCACCAGTGGTGGCGGCACCGAAACGCCCGACACCAGTGTTTGCCGATGACCGTGAGCGCGCGCCGTTCGGCAACCGCTGCATCCTGGTGATCGAAGACGAACCGAACTTCGCCCGCATCCTCTTCGACCTGGCCCACGAGCTGGGTTACAGCTGCCTGGTGGCGCAGGGCGCCGACGAGGGCTTCGAACTGGCCGTGCAGTACATCCCCGATGCCATCCTGCTGGACATGCGCCTGCCCGACCATTCCGGCCTGACCGTGCTGCAACGCCTGAAGGAGCAAGCGAGCACCCGGCACATCCCGGTGCATATCATTTCCGTTGAGGACCGCGTCGAGGCCGCCATGCACATGGGTGCCGTCGGCTACGCGGTCAAGCCCACCAGCCGTGAACAACTCAAGGAAGTTTTCGCCCGGCTGGAGGCCAAGCTGACCCAGAAGCTCAAGCACATCCTGCTGGTGGAAGACGACGACCTGCAGCGCGAGAGCATTGCCCGTCTGATCGGCGACGACGATGTCGAGATCACCGCCGTGGCCATGGCCCAGGATGCCCTGGCGTTGCTGCGCGAGAATATCTACGACTGCATGATCATTGACCTCAAGCTGCCAGACATGCTCGGCAACGAGTTGCTCAAGCGCATGACCGCCGAAGACATCCGTGCCTTCCCGCCGGTGATCGTGTATACCGGGCGCAATCTTACCCGCGAAGAAGAAGCCGACCTGCTCAAGTATTCGCGCTCGATCATCATCAAGGGCGCACGCTCGCCGGAGCGCCTGCTCGACGAAGTGACGCTGTTCCTGCACAAGGTCGAGTCGCAGCTGTCCAACGAACGCCAGCGCATGCTCAAGACCGCGCGCAGCCGCGACAAGGTTTTCGAAGGCCGCAAGGTGCTGCTGGTGGACGACGACGTGCGCAACATCTTTGCCCTGACCAGCGCGCTGGAGCACAAGGGCGCGATCGTCGAAATCGGCCGCAACGGCCGCGAGGCCATCGAGCGCCTGGAGCAGCATGACGACATCGACCTGGTGTTGATGGATGTGATGATGCCGGAAATGGACGGCTTCGAGGCCACCCGGCTGATCCGCCAGCAACCACGCTGGCGCAAGCTGCCGATCATTGCCGTGACCGCCAAGGCGATGAAGGATGACCAGCAGCGTTGCCTGCAGGCCGGCGCCAACGACTACCTGGCCAAACCGATCGACCTGGACCGCTTGTTCTCGCTGATCCGTGTGTGGCTGCCGCAACTGGAGCGAATTTGACTAGCGAACGTAACACCGATATCGAAATCCGCTTGCTGATCGAGGCCATCTACCTCAAGTACAGCTACGATTTCCGCAACTATTCCGGCGCGTCGATCAAGCGCCGGATCCTGCATGCGCTGCGCCAGTTCGACTGCCTGACGGTGTCGGCGCTGCAGGAGCGCGTGCTGCACGACCCAGGCATGTTCATGCAGTTGCTGCAGTACCTGACGATCCCGGTCAGCGAGATGTTCCGCGACCCGGGGCACTACCTGGCGCTGCGCAACGAAGTGGTGCCGCTGCTGCGCACCTGGCCGTCGATCAAGGTGTGGATTGCCGGCTGCAGCACGGGCGAGGAGGTGTATTCGATGGCCATCCTGCTACGCGAGGAGGGCCTGCTGGAGCGCACCATCATCTATGCCACCGACATCAACCCGCATTCGCTGGACAAGGCCAAGCAGGGTATCTACTCGATGCAGAGCATGCGCGAGTACGCCGAAAACTATCGCATCGCCGGTGGCCGACGGGACTTTGCCGAGTACTACACGGCCGCCTACGGCAACGCCATCATGGACAGCACCCTGCGGGACAACGTGACTTTCGCCGACCACAGCCTGGCCACCGACAGCGTGTTTTCCGAAACCCAGCTGGTGTCGTGCCGCAACGTGCTCATCTACTTCAACAAGGAACTGCAGGACCGCGCCCTGGGCCTGTTCCACGAGTCCCTGTGCCACCGCGGCTTCCTGGTGCTGGGCAGCAAGGAATCGGTGGATTTCTCCGCCTACAGCGAGCGCTTCGAGCCGCTGGTCAAGCCCGAACGGATCTACCGCAAGTCATGAAAGGCGTACGCGCGATGGTGATCGGCGCCTCGGCCGGCGGCGTTACAGCGCTATTCAGTGTGCTGGGCGCGTTGCCGGCCGGCTTCGCCATTCCGGTAATTTGCGTGCTGCACCTGCCGGATGACCGCCACAGCCAGCTGGCCGAGGTGCTGCAACGTCGCCTGCGGCGGCCAGTGTGCGAGGCCTGTGACAAACAGCCGCTGCGCCCCGGGCAGATCTACGTGGCCGGGCCGGGTTATCACCTGTCGGTGGAGCGTGACCTGACCCTGTCGCTGAGCCAGGAGCCGCCGGTGCATTTTTCCCGGCCGGCGATCGACTACCTGTTCATGTCGGCGGCCGATGCCTATGGTGCCGGCCTGCTGGGCATGTTGCTCACCGGGGCCAACGAGGATGGCGCAGAAGGCCTTGCCTATATCAAGCGCAATGGGGGCCGGACCGTGGTCCAGGACCCTTGCGACGCACAGGTGGCGCTGATGCCGGAGGCCGCACTGGCCCTGCACCAGCCCGACCATATTCTTTCTCTGAGTGGCATCGAGCGATTGCTCGCCGCCCTGGAACCTAGCGCATGCTAAGCCACACCATCGCCAAACTGCTGATCGTCGACGACCTGCCAGAAAACCTGCTGGCCCTCGACGCCCTGCTCCAGGGCCAAGACCGCGAGGTGCACCAGGCCCAGTCGGCCGAGGCAGCGTTGTCACTGTTGCTCGAGCACGAGTTCGCCCTGGCCATCCTCGACGTGCAGATGCCGGGCATGAACGGTTTCGAGCTGGCCGAGCTGATGCGCGGCACGGAAAAGACCCGCAACATCCCCATCGTGTTCGTCACTGCCGCCGGGCGCGAGATGAACTACGCGTTCAAAGGCTATGAAAGCGGTGCGGTGGACTTTCTGCACAAGCCGCTCGACACTCTGGCGGTGAAGAGCAAGGTGTCGGTGTTCGTCGACCTGTACCGCCAGCGCAAGGTGCTCGACCGCCAATTGCAGGCCCTGGAACGCAGCCGCCAGGAGCAGGAACTGCTGCTGGCCCAGCTGCAGACGGCGCGGGGTGAACTGGAGCATGCCGTGCGCATGCGCGATGACTTCATGTCGATCGTGTCCCATGAGGTGCGCACCCCGCTCAATGGCCTGATTCTGGAAACCCAGCTGCGCAAGCTGCACCTGGCACGCGGCAACCTTGCCGCCTTCAGCGTCGACAAGCTGCAGGCCATGGTCGAGCGCGACGAGCGGCAGATCAACAGCCTGATCCGCCTGGTCGAAGATATGCTTGATGTATCGCGCATCCGCACCGGCAAACTGTCGCTGCGGCCCAAGGCGTTCGACCTGGGCCAACTGGTGCGCGGCCTGGTGGAGAACTTTGCTGCCCAGGCCAGCGCACTGGACACCCATATCGAGTTGCAACGCTGCGAGCCGCTGCTGGGCGAGTGGGACGAGTTTCGCATCGAGCAGGTGCTGGCCAACCTGTTGTCCAATGCCTTGCGTTATGGTGAGCGCAAACCGGTGCAGGTGCGGGTATTCGAGCAGGACGGCCTGGCCTGCGTGCAGGTGCAGGACCATGGCATCGGCATCTGCGTTGCCAACCAGCAGCGCATCTTCCAGCAGTTCGAGCGGGTCGCCACCCAGCAGGTCACGGGTGGGTTGGGCCTGGGGCTGTACATATCGGAGCAGATCGTCCAGGCCCATGGCGGGCGCATATTGGTGGAGAGTGAAGAGGGCAAAGGCGCCACCTTCACCTTGCAATTGCCACTGGCAACCTGCGAACAACAAAACGACCAGGCAAGGGCAACCTCTGCGTGAGCCTGGGGTCTGATGGCCAGCTGTAAGTATTTCAAGGCGTTGACATGAGTGAAGATGCACAAGATGTAGTACTGGTGGTCGAGGACGAACCGGCGATTCGCATGATCCTGCGTGATTACCTGGCAGGCGAGGGCTACCACGTGCTGGTGGCCGAGGATGGCGAGCAGGCGTTCGCGATCCTGGCGAGCAAGCCGCACCTCGACCTGATGGTGACGGACTTCCGCTTGCCGGGCGGGATTTCCGGGGTGGACATTGCCGAGCCGGCAGTGAAGTTGCGGCCGGACCTGAAGGTGATCTTCATCAGCGGCTACCCGGCGGAGATTCTCGAGTCCGGCAGCCCGATCACCCGCAAGGCACCGATCCTGGCCAAGCCGTTCGACCTGGATACCTTGCACGAGCAGATCCAGTCGCTCCTGCGCTAGCCTGCACTGGCCCTCTCGCGGGTAAACCCGCTCCCACAGGAACTGTGCAAACCTTAAGACTTGCACAGTTCCTGTGGGAGCGGGTTTACCCGCGAAAGGGCCGGAGCAGGCTAGCGCAGGGTCCGCTCCAGCCCACCCACCAGCATGCTTTCCATCAACCCCAGCCCCTGTTCTTCGGGCAAGGCCTTCAACAGCCCCGGCAACTGGTTCAGCAGTGTCGCCACCACATGCGCCGTGGCCACCAGGGCCTCCCCCTGCAACTTCGCCTGCGGTGCGATCAACCTCAGCAACCCCGCCTCATAGCGCTTGCGCAGCAAGGCCAGGCGCGCCTGCTGGTCGTCGCTCAGGCAACAGAAGTCGCGCTCCGCCAGGCGAAACTGCATGGGCCGCTCGGCATGCAGCTGCCAGTGCGCGGCAATCAGGCAGCTCAGCGCCGACGCCCCGCGCGCCATGGCCCGGCGCCCCTGGTCCAGGGTGGCCTGCAATTCCTCGTACAACTCCTCGATCAGGTCGTACAGCAGGTCCTGCTTGCTGGGGAAGTGGTGATACAGCGAGCCTGCGGTAAGCCCCACATGGGCCGCCAGCTCGCGCATGCTGACCTGGCCGAAGCCCTTTTCGGCAAACAGCGCCATGGCCCGGTCACGTCGCTCTTCAAAGTTGGCACAGCGCATCGCGGCATTGACCGGGGGCATGGCGTTCGCTCCTCAGTAGGTGAAGAAACCGCGGCCGCTCTTGCGCCCCAGCCAACCGGCCGCGACCATTTCCTTGAGCAACGGGGCAGGGCGGTACTTGCTGTCGTTGAAGCCTTCATGGAAGGCCTCCATGATCGCCAGCAGGGTGTCCAGGCCGATCAGGTCGGCCAGGGCCAGCGGGCCGATCGGCTGGTTGCAGCCCAGACGCATGCCGGTGTCGATGTCCTCGGCACTGGCCAGGCCTTCCTGGCGCACGAAGATCGCTTCGTTGATCATCGGCACCAGGATGCGGTTGACCACGAACCCAGGGCGGTTGCCGGCGGTGATCGGGGTCTTGCCGACCTTTTCGGTCACCACCAGCGCTTGGGCGTAGGTGCTGTCGCTGGTCTGCAGGCCGCGAATGATCTCGACCAGCGCCATCATCGGCACCGGGTTGAAGAAATGCACGCCGATGAAGCGTTCGGGGTGCTCGATGCTGGCCGCCAGCTGGGTGACCGACAGCGACGAGGTGTTGGTGGCGATCAGGCAGTCGGCGGCGACGTTGGCGGCCACCTGCTGCAGGATGCGCTGCTTGAGCTGCAGGTTCTCGGTGGCGGCTTCGATCACCATTTGCGCGCTGCTGAGCTGGGTGTAGTCGGTGCTGGTGCGAATGCGGGTGCGGGCAGCTGCCGCCTTGTCGGCGTCGAGGGTACCCTTGGCGACCTGGCGCTCGAGGTTCTTGCTCAAGGTGGCCACGCCGCGCTCCAGCGCAGCGTCGGACACGTCCACCAGCAGCACCTGGTAGCCGGCTACCGCGCACACCTGGGCAATGCCGTTGCCCATGGTGCCTGCGCCGATCACGGCAATCTGTTCAATGCTCATGTGTCAGGCTCCGTCAGACGCGCTCGAAGACCAAGGCGATGCCTTGGCCACCACCGATGCACATGGTGGCCAGGGCATAGCGGCCCTGGATGCGCTGCAGCTCATGGATGGCCTTGGTGGCGATGATCGCGCCGGTGGCGCCCACCGGGTGACCCAGGGAAATGCCCGAACCGTTGGGGTTGACCTTTTCCGGGTCGAAGCCCAGTTCGCGAGCCACGGCGCAGGCCTGGGCAGCGAAGGCTTCGTTGGACTCGATCACGTCCAGGTCCTGCACACTCAGGCCGGTCTTCTCCAGCACCTTGCGGGTGGCCGGGATCGGGCCAAGGCCCATCAGTTCAGGCTCGACGCCGGCATGGGCATAGCCCACCAGGCGGGCCAGGGGCTTCAGGCCCAGGCGGCGCACCGCATCACCAGTGGCCAGTACCAGGCCGCCAGCGCCGTCGTTGATGCCACTGGCGTTGCCGGCGGTAACGGTACCGTCTTTCTTGAACACCGCCTTCATCCCTGCCAGTTGCTCGGCGGTCACCTCGCCACGCACATGCTCGTCGGTGCTGAACTGCACGCTGCCCTTGCGGGTTTTCAGTTCCAGCGGAACGATCTGGCTGGCGAAGCGGCCTTCGGCAATGGCGCGGGCAGCGCGGCGCTGGCTGGTCAGGGCCAGTTCATCCTGCATTTCGCGGGTAATGCCGTGCTTGGCCGCAACGTTCTCGGCGGTGATGCCCATATGGAAGTGTTCGAACGGGTCCTGCAGCACGCCGACGGTGTAGTCGATGCCTTGCAGGTCACCCATGCGAGCGCCCCAGCGTGCCTGCGGCAGCAGGTACGGGCCACGGCTCATGGATTCGGCACCGGCCGCCACGGCCACGTCGGTGTCGCCGAGCAGCAGGCATTGGGCTGCCGAGACGATGGCCTGCAGGCCCGAGCCGCACAGGCGGTTGACGTTGAATGCCGGGGTTTCCTTGGGGATGCCGGCGTTCATTGCCGCTACGCGGGCCAGGTAGGCGTCACGCGGTTCGGTGGGGATCACCGTGCCCATCACCAGGTGGCCGACTTGCTCGGCGGCCACGCCCGAGCGCTCGATGGCGGCGCGGGTGATGGCGCTGGCCAGGTCGGCCAGCGGCAGGTCCTTGAGGGAACCGCCAAAACCACCAATGGCTGAACGGACGGCACTGACGACGTAGATTTCTGCGCTGCTCATAGGGGCTCCGATTGCGAAGGCATGGCGGGACCGGGCCAGGCTCTGCGAGAATGGCCGACGATCCCGGAGTGGGACCGAGTCTAGGCAAAGGCTCTGTTGCAGCCTATGCCGGAACTGTTCAGACAACCTGGCACTTTTTGCCACTCAGCATAGACAGCGAAAACCGCCATGCGCGATAGCGATTCGGTCGCCGTGTACTTCCTCAATGCCATGCTCCATGCCCTGCGCGACTGCCCCGCCGAACGCGATGCGCAGCTGCGTGCGGTGGGCATCGACCCACAACTGCTCGAGCAGCCCCAGGCGCGTGTACCGGCCAAGGCCTTCGCCCAGCTGTGGCTGGCGCTGATCCAGCGCCTGGACGATGAGTTCTTCCGCCTCGACAGCCACGGCATGCCGCCGGGCAGTTTCGCCCTGATCTGCCGGGGCCTGATCCTGGAGCCGAACCTGGAGAAGGCCTTGCGCCAGTGCATGGGCGGTTTTGGCCTGTTCCTGCGCGATCTGCGCGGCAGCCTGACGGTGCGTGGCGGGCGGGCGCTGATCAGCGTGCAGTCGAGCATCGCCGACCCGCTGACCCGGGTGTATGCCGAGGAAACCTACCTGGTGCTGATGATCGGCATGCTGTGCTGGCTGGCCGGGCGGCGGATCGCCATCGACCGCACCGAGCTGGCGGTGTCGCGCCCGGCCCAGGAAGACGACCTGCTGCTGTGGGGGCCGGACCTGCGCCTGGGCAGCGGGCGCACCGAGGTGGAGTTCGACAGCGCCTACCTGCGCCTGCCGGTGGTGCAGGACCTGGCGGCCCTGAAAACCTTCCTGCGCAGTGCGCCACAGGGGCTGGTGATTCGCTTTCGCAACCAGAACGGGCTGGTGGCCGAAGTGTACCGGCACCTGCGGGCGCGGCGTTATGGGCAGTGGCCGACGCTGGCGGCGCTGGCGCAGCAGCAGGGGGTCAGTGCCAGTACTTTCCGTCGGCAGCTGGAGCGGGAAGGGCGTTCGTACCAGCAGATCAAGGATGAGGTGCGCCGGGCAATGGCCTTCGAGCGGTTGCGCGAAGGGGAGTTGAGCATTGCCGAGATTGCCGAGCAGACCGGGTTCCAGGAGCCCAGTGCGTTTCACCGGGCGTTCAAGAAGTGGACCGGGCAGAGCCCTGGCAGCTACCGGGCGCGGTTGGCCGGGCGTTGAGATGTTGCCTGTGCCGGCCTCTTCGCGGGTTCACCCGCGAAGAGGCCGGCACAGGAAGTCAAGAGTGATCAGGCCGGCACCATGGCAAACCCGACCCCGAAGCGGTTCCAGGCATTGATGGCGGCAATTGCCAGTGTCAGGTTGGCCACCTCGGCCGGCTCGAAGTGTTCCTGCAAGGCTTCATATTCGCGCTGCGGCGCGCCGTGCTCGGGCAGCCTGGTCAGGCTCTCCACCCAGGCCAGCGCAGCACGTTCGCGCGGGGTGAAGTAGGCGGTTTCCTGCCAGACGCACAAGGTCTGCAGGCGTGCCTCGGTCTCACCGGCTTTGCGCGCATCGTTGGCGTGCAGGTTGACGCAGTAGGCGCAGCCGTTGATCTGCGAAGCCCGCAGGCGCACCAGTTCCAGCAGGGAATTCTCCAGGCCACTCTTGGCCAAGGCCTGCTCCAGGCCGACCATGGCTTTGTAGGCCTCGGGGGCGTGCTTGGCCCATTCGATACGGTTGTGCATGGCTGTCTCCAAAGGTGTGGGGTGGGGATGGCGCTACTGTAGCGCCGCACGTTGGCCTCCCCGATAGCCAATCACGCGCATAAGCGGGAGGCCAATCGGCCATTTGGGAGGCCACTGACAGGCATCCAATCTCTTCATTTCTGCCAGGCCGCCGAAGCCCGGATAATGATCAGGTCTTGCAACAGGGGAACCGATTCATGTCCGAAGAACGCTACATGCGCGAAGCGCTCGACCTGGCCCGCGCCAACATTCAGGCTGGTGGCCGGCCCTTCGGCGCCGTGCTGGTGTACCAGGGGCAGGTGCTGGCGCGTGCGATCAACGAGATCCACAGCACCCAGGACCCGACCGCCCACGCCGAGATGCAGGCCATCCGCAAGGCCAGCCACGCCCTGGGCCAGGCACGCCTGGACGGCGCCGAAATCTACGCCAGCGGCCACCCGTGCCCGATGTGCCTGGCGGCCATGCACCTGTGCGGTATCGAGCGGGCCTGGTTTGCCTACGACAACGCCGAGGGCGAACCCTACGGCTTGTCCACCGCGGCGGTATACGCGCAGATGGCTCGCCCGCCCCAGCAACAGAGCCTGCCGCTGCGCGCCCTGAAGCCCAGCGGCGAAGCCGGTCTTTACCTTGAGTGGAAACAGGCCAACGCACAATGAGAGCGGCATTGAACCTGCTGCTGGTCATCCTGCTGGCACTGAACCTGCGGCCGATCCTGACCAGCATCGGCCCGTTGCTCGAACCCATGCGCGCAAGTACTGGCCTGGGTTACCAGCAGGCGGCCTTGCTGACGGCGTTGCCGGTGCTGTGCATGGGCCTGGTGCCCTTGCTGCAACCCTGGTTGCGGCGCTGGATCAGCGAACATGGCGGCATGCTTGCTGGCCTGTCTGCCATCGCCCTGGCCTGCCTGTGGCGCCTGCAACTGGGCAGCGCCTGGGCGCTGATTGCCAGTGCGGTGGTCGCCGGCCTGGGGGTGGCGGTAGTGCAGGGCATGATGCCGGGGCTGGTCAACCGCTGGTTTCCCGGCCGCCTGGCAGGGGCGATGGGCCTGTATTCGGCTGCGCTGATGAGCGGCGGCGGCCTGGCCGCCGTGCTCGGGCCACACATCAGTGGCTACTTCGGCCACTGGCAGGTCGGCCTGGGCGTGTGGGCGATCCCGGCCGTGCTGGCGGTGCTGGCCTGGGCCGTGCTGCGGCCGCGCCAGGAGGCGGCGAAACTGGCCGGTGCCGCCGGCGGTCATTGGTTCGGTACGCGTCGGGCCTGGTTGCTGGCGCTGTACTTTGGCTTGATCAACGGTGGCTACACCAGCATGGTGGCCTGGTTGCCGGCCTATCACATCGAGCATGGTGGCAGCGCCCAGGGCGGTGCCGACCTGGTTGGCCTGATGACCATCTTCCAGGTGGCCGGCGCACTGGGCCTGCCGCTGTTGCTGCGGCGCTGGGCAGACCGGCGCCCGGGCCTGTGGCTAGCCTTGGCGATCCAGCTGGTGGGTTTCCTCGGCCTGCTGCTGGCACCCACGCTGGCCTCGGGGCTGTGGGTGGCGATGATCGGTTTCGGCCTGGGCGCCTGCTTCAGCCAGAGCCTGACGCTTACTCTGGAGCACCTGAAGACGCCTGCCGAGGCTGGCAGCCTGGCGGCGTTCGTGCAGGGCATCGGCTTCATCATCACCGGCATGGTGCCTTACGTCACCGGCTGGTTGCGCGACATGAGCGGTGATTTCCAGGCCTCCTGGACGCTACTGACCGTGACCGTGGTAGCGATGCTGCTGGTTACCACGTGGTTCAACCCTCGCGGTTATGCCGCGGCGATTGCTCGCCCGTTAGTGGCGGGCAAGGCCGCGCCGGTCAACTGAGGCGCTGCAGGGTGTCGCGCACCCGGTCCAGCGCCGGGTCGATGTCCAGCAGCTCGATGGCGCCGAAGCCCAGCAACAGCCCCGGGCGCACTGGCGCTTCGCTGAAGAACGGCGCGAGCGAATACAGGCCGACCTCCACCTTGCGTGTGAGGTTGGCCAGCAGCTCGACATCGACCCCAGGTTTGGCCAGGGCGCTGAGGTGGAACCCGGCGCTGGCGGGGATGGCGCTGAACCACGGTGCCAGGTCGCCGCCCAGCCGTGCGAGGATGCGTTCGCGACGGGCGCTGTAGACCTCGTGGCAACGGCGGATGTGCTTGTTCAGGTGGCCTTCGCCGAGAAAGCGCGCCAGTGCCCACTGCAACAGGGTCGGGCTGTGCCAGTCGCTGAGGTGCTTGGCCACGCAGGCGGCCTTCAGCACGTCGGGCGGCAGTACGGCGTAGCCCAGGCGCAACTCGGGCAGCAAGGTCTTGGAAAAGGTCCCCACATAGGCCACCAGGCCATGGCGGTCGAGGCGCTGCAGAGCGTCGGCGGCTGGGCCGTGGTAGCGGAACTCGCAGTCGTAGTCGTCTTCGATGATCAACGCACCCAGCTCGGCGGCCCGTGCCAGCAGGGCGTGCCGGCGTGGCTCGCTCATCGGCATGCCCAGCGGGAACTGGTGCGAGGGCGTCACGTAGATCAGCCGGGTGCCGTCGGCGATCTGCTCCACGCACAGGCCTTCATCGTCCACCGGTACCGATTGCAGGCGCGCGCCGAGGGCCAGGAACAGTTGCCGCGCTGGCGGGTAGCCCGGGTCTTCCATGGCTACCTGGCAACCCGGCTCGACCAGTACCCGTGCGATCAGGTCCAGTGCCTGCTGGGCGCCGTTGCACACCAGCAGGTCAGCGGCGCTGCAGTGCACGCCGCGGGCATAGGCGACATGATGGGCAATGGCCTCGCGCAGCTCCGGCAGGCCCTGGGCAGGGAACTGCCGCTCGGGATGGCGCTGGCTGCGGCGCAGGGCATAGTTCAGGCAACTGCGCCACTGGTCGAACGGGAACTGCGCCTTGCTCGAGGCCCCGCCGATGAAGTCGTAACGCGACGGAGCCTCCAGCTGGCGTCGGCTCAGCACGGTGGCGCGCTGCTGCCAGCGCTCGAGCGACGCGGCACCAGCCAGGGGAATCGCGGTCGATTCGCTGCTGCGCAGCGGCTGGCGCGGGGTGACGAAGGTGCCCCGGCCGACCACGCCGCTCAGTAGGTTGTCGTAGGTCAGCCGGGAATAGGCCTCGGCCACGGTCTTGCGCGACACGCCCAGCTGCTCTGCCAGCAGGCGGCTTGGCGGCAGTTGGGTGCCGGCGGCCAGGTGGCCGCTGTCGATGCCGGCGCGCAGTTGCTGGTAAAGCTGGTCGGCCAGGCCTTTGCGGCCTTCCAGGCGAATGTGCAGTTCCATGGAGCGGTCCGGAGCGGGGAAGTGCTCAGGATAGCGGATTGGTCGGGGAAGGGCATGGGGCCGCTTTGCGGCCCATCGCGACACAAGGCCGCTCCCACAGGTACAGCGCTGCAATCAAAGTCTGTGATGTCCTGTGGGAGCGGCCTTGTGTCGCGATGGGGTGCAAAGCACCCAGAAAGCCAACGCAAACTCAGATCCGGGCAGTACTCACCGTGATGTAGCCCTTGTCCGCCAGCGCGATACGTATCACCGTCTCGTCCGCCGGTGCCTTGCGGTTGCGCTTGATGCGAACGCCTTCCACCGCCGCCGCTTTCATATGCTCGGTAATGGCCCGCCCGTTCGGGTCGAAGAACAACTCGCTGGCCAGCAACTCGATACGCTCGATCAGTTGGCGGGAGCGTTCATCGGTGGCGCAGAAGAACATCACCCCCGACAGGTGGGGGTCTTCGTCCGGGTTGTTCATGTCATGGGCCAGCAGTTCGCGCAGGGTGCTGCGCAATTCGGCAGTGGGGCGGGCGTACAGGTGCATGCGGAACCTCCTCTGGATCGCGACCTTGCGTCATCCAGTGCCGATCATGTTTTCAGAGGGCGGAGGCAACAAGTAGGACGCTTCCGAGCGCCGAATAGGAAATTTCTGAAGGTGCCGGGATACCACCTGTTTTCATGCAGTGGGGCCGCATAGCGGCCCCTGTCAGCATCAGCGCCCAACCTCCTGCTTGAAACGCAAGCGCCAGCCATGCAGTAACGGTTCGGTATAGCCACTGGGCTGCTGCCGCCCCTTGAACACCAGCTCCCGCGCAGCGCGGAAGGCATGCGATGCCTCGAAACCGGCGGCCATCGGCCGGTACGCCGGGTCCCCGGCATTCTGCTGGTCGACCACGCCGGCCATGCGTTGCAAAGTCGCTTCGACCTGCTCGGCATCGACCACCCCGTGGTGCAGCCAGTTGGCAATGTGCTGCGCCGAAATCCGCAGGGTCGCGCGGTCTTCCATCAGGCCCACATCATGGATATCCGGCACCTTGGAACAGCCGACCCCTTGCTCGACCCAGCGCACCACGTAACCGAGGATACCCTGGCAGTTGTTGTCCAGCTCGGCCTGGATTTCGGCTGCGCTCCAGGGCCGCTCGGGGCTGACCGGGACACTGAGCAGGTCATGCAGCAACTCGGCGCGCTGGGCATTCAGGTCAACCTGTTCCAGCGTTTGCTGCACGGCCGCCACATCCACCTGGTGGTAGTGCAGCGCATGCAGTGTCGCGGCTGTGGGCGAGGGCACCCAGGCCGTGTTGGCGCCGGCCCTGGGCTGGGCGACTTTCTGTTCCAGCATGGCCGCCATCAGGTCGGGCATGGCCCACATGCCCTTGCCGATCTGCGCCTTGCCGCGCAGGCCACAGGCCAGCCCCACCAGTACGTTGCTGCGCTCGTAGGCCTGGATCCAGGCACTGCCTTTCATGTCACCCTTGCGCAGCATGGCGCCGGCTTCCATGGCCGTGTGCATCTCGTCACCGGTGCGGTCGAGGAAGCCGGTGTTGATGAACACCACCCGTGACGCGGCGCTGGCGATGCAGGCTTTGAGGTTGACGCTGGTACGCCGCTCCTCGTCCATGATGCCCATCTTCAGCGTGTGTGCGGGCAGGCCCAACAGGGCTTCGACGCGGCCGAACAGCTGGTCGGCAAAGGCCACCTCGGCCGGCCCGTGCATCTTCGGCTTGACGATGTACAGGCTGCCCTCGCGGGAATTGCCACGGCGCTTGAGGTCATGCAGGCCGATCAGGCTGGTGACCACGGCATCGAGGATGCCTTCCGGGATTTCCCGGCCATCACGGTCGTGGATAGCCGGGTTGGTCATCAGGTGGCCGACGTTGCGGATGAACAGCAGCGAGCGGCCCGGCAGGGTCAGGGGCTGGCCGTCTGCGCCGTGGTAGTGGCGGTCTTCGGCCAAGGTGCGTTCGAAGGTCTTGCCGCCCTTGCTGACCTGTTCGCTGAGGTCGCCCTTCATCAGGCCGAGCCAGTTGCGGTAGACGTTGACCTTGTCGTCGGCGTCCACGGCGGCTACCGAGTCTTCGCAGTCGATGATGGTGGTGAGCGCGGCCTCCAGCAGGATGTCCTTGACCCCGGCCGGGTCCTGCCGGCCGATGGCGTTGGCTGGGTCGACCTGGATTTCGAAATGCAATTGGTGATGCTGCAACAGGATCGCTGTTGGCGTGTTCGGCTCACCTTGGTAACCACGCAGTTGCGCGGGGTGCCTGAGGCCGACCTGGCGGCCATCGGCCAGGGTTACCTGCAGCGTGCCCTGGCTGATCGCGTAGGCCTTGGCGTCGCTGTGCGACGCACCGTCGAGAGGGGCCGCGGTGTCGAGGAACTGCCGGCCATAGGCGATCACCTTGGCGCCGCGTTGCGGGTTGTAGCCCTGGCCACGCTCGGCGCCCTCGGTTTCGGCGATGGCATCGGTGCCATACAGGGCATCGTACAGCGAGCCCCAGCGGGCGTTGGCGGCGTTGAGAGCGTAGCGGGCGTTGCTCAGTGGCACCACCAGTTGCGGGCCGGCCTGCACGGCGATCTCGCGGTCAACGTTGCGGGTGCTGACCTGCACGCTTGCCGGGGGCTCTACAAGGTAGCCGATGCCTTGCAGGAAATGCTGGTAGGCGGCCATGTCACGGATCGGGCCGGGGTGCCGGCGGTGCCAGTTGTCGAGTTCTGTCTGCAGGCGCTCGCGTTCGGCGAGCAGGGCGCGGTTTTGTGGTGCGAGGTCGTGGATCAGGGTGCTGAAGCCTTGCCAGAAGGTGCGGGCTTCGATGCCGGTGCCGGGGAGGACCTCATCTTCGATGAAGCGCTGCAGGGTGGGGGCGATCTGGAGTGGATGGTTTGGCATTGTCTGTTCGCTCGAGGTTCAGTCTTCTGGGTAAATGTTGCTTTTGCCGGCCCTTTCGCGGGTGAACCCGCTCCCACAGGGCTTTCACAAGGCCTGAGGCCTGTGCAGCACCTGTGGGAGCGGGTTTACCCGCGAAGAGGCCGGCACAGGATTCAGAGGGCAGCCGCCCCGGCCTTGGCCACCTGGGCATCCTGCTCGGCCTTGACCCCGGACACGCCGATCGCCCCCACCACCTGGCCATCCACCCGCAGCGGTACGCCACCTTCCAGGCTGGTCAGCAGCGGCGCGGTAACGAAAGCAGTACGGCCACCATTGACCATTTCCTCGTAATCTCGCGTCTCCTTGCGCCCCAGTGCGGCAGTGCGGGCCTTTTCCATCGCGATGTAGGCGCTGGCCGGCGCGCAGCCGTCCAGGCGCTCCAGGGCCAGCGGGTGGCCGCCGTCGTCGACCACGGCAATGGTCACGTTCCATTGTTGTGCCTGGGCTTCCTGGCGGGCGGCGGTCAGCACTTTGGCGACTTCGGCCTGGCCGATCACGAACTTGCTATGCATGGTGGTTCTCCGGGTTCAAGGCTGCTTCGACGATTTCGATCCAGTGCCGCACCGGTGTGCGTCCGGCCCCGTCGAGGTGGGCTTGGCAGCCGATGTTGGCGGTGGCGATGACTTGCGGCTTGCCGCTTTCCAGGGCGTTGAGGCGGTTGTCGCGCAGCTGTAGCGACAGCTCGGGCTGGGTCAGCGAATAGGTGCCGGCCGAGCCGCAGCACAGGTGGCCGTCCGGTACCGGGGTCAAGGTGAAGCCCAGGCGTGTCAGCAACGCCTCCACCGCACCCCCCAGCTTCAGCGCGTGCTGCAGGGTGCATGGGCAATGGAAGGCCAGGCGCTGTTCGGCGCACAGGCCCAGTTGCTCGACCGGCTCGTCGCGCAGCACCTCCACCAGGTCGCGGGACAGGGCGCTGACCCGTGCGGCCTTGGCGGCGTAGCGCGGGTCCTTTTCCAGCAGGTGGCCGTAGTCACGCACGAACGCGCCGCAGCCGCTGGCGGTTTGCACGATGGCCTCGGCGCCGGCTTCGATGGCAGGCCACCAGGCATCGATATTGCGCCGCGCCCGTTGCAGGCCTTGTTCCTGGGCATTGAGGTGATAGTCCACCGCGCCACAGCAGCCGGCCTGCCGGATTGGCACCACGCTGATGCCCAGGCGGTCCAGCAGGCGTGCGGCGGCTGCGTTGGTGTTGGGCGACAGGGCCGGTTGCACGCAGCCTTCCAGCATCAGCACCCGCCGCGCATGGCGCGGTGCGGGGCGTTGGCCGGGGGTGGTGACCCGCGCCGGCAGCTTGCGCTTGAGCGTTGCCGGTAGCAGTGGGCGCAGGGCCTGGCCACTGCGGGTCAGGGCCTTGAACAGCGCCGGGCGTGGCACCACTGCGCGCAGGCCCTGGCGCAGCAGGCGCTGGCCGAGCGGGCGTGGCACCTGCTGTTCGACCACGGCGCGGCCAATGTCCAGCAGGTCGTGGTACTTCACCCCGGAAGGGCAGGTGGTTTCACAGTTGCGGCAGGTCAGGCAGCGATCCAGGTGCAACTGGGTGCTGGCGGTGATCGGCGCGCCTTCGAGCATCTGCTTGATCAGGTAGATGCGCCCGCGTGGGCCGTCCAGTTCATCGCCCAGCAGCTGGTAGGTGGGGCACGTGGCGGTACAGAAGCCACAGTGCACGCAGGAGCGCAGGATGCTTTCGGCCTCGTCGGCGCGGGCCAGGCGTCGGGCGGTTTCGCTCAGGTTGGTTTGCATGGTCTGGCCTCACAGGTCCGGGTACAGGCGGCCAGGGTTGAACACACCCTGGGGGTCGAGTTGCTGCTTGAGCGCTCGGTGGTAGCGCATCAGCGCGGCGGGCAGCGGTGGGCTGCTGGCAGCGCCAGGGACATGGCAGGTGGCGTGGCCACCGACCTTGGCGACCTGCTCGCGGATGTACTGCGCCGGTGCCGTGGACTTGAGCCAGCGCTGCGCGCCACCCCAGTCGATCAGCTGCTGGCCGGGCAAATCCAGCTCGCCGGTGGTGTTGGGCACGGACAAGCGCCACAGCGGCGCGGGGCCAGTAAAGAACGCCAGGCGCTGCTCGCGCAGGTCGCTCCAGAAGCTGCTGTCCAGTGCCTCGCCGCCCAGGCGCTGGCGTGCCGACTGCACCGAGCCTTCGCCGCCTTCCAGGCGCAGGTACAGCGCGTCGCCGTCATGGCAGGCCGCGCTGATCGGCAGCGGCTGCTGGCCCCATTCGGCCAGCTCCGCCAGCGCCTGGTGGCGGCCCATCGGCAGGCGCAGGCTGAGGCACTGGCGCGGGCGGGGCAGCACTTTCAGCGACACCTCGGTCAGCAGCCCGAGGCAGCCGAAGCTGCCCGCCATCAGCCGCGACACGTCGTAGCCGGCAACGTTCTTCATCACTTCGCCACCAAAGCGCAACAGCTTGCCGTGGCCGGTGATTACCCGCGTGCCCAGCACATAGTCACGCACCGACCCGGCCCACGGCCGCCTGGGGCCCGACAGCCCGGCCGCGACCATGCCACCCAGGGTGGCGTCGGGGCCCAGGTGCGGTGGTTCGCAGGGCAGCATCTGGCCAGCCTCGTGCAGCGCTGCCTCGACCTCGCGCAGCGGCGTGCCGGCGCGGGCAGTCAGCACCAGCTCGGTCGGGTCGTAGCTGACGATGCCGCGGTGGCTGCGGGTGTCGAGTACCTCGCCGGCCACCGGGCAGCCGAGCATGGCCTTGCTGTTGCCACCCTGGATACGCAGCGGTGTGGCCTGGTTCAGCGCCTGGTTGACCTGCTCCAGCAGGGCCTGGCTGATGTCGCGGTCCATGCTCATCAGAAGCGCTCCAGTTCGGGAAAGGGCAGTTGCCCATGGTGCACGTGCATGGCGCCGAATTCGGCGCAGCGGTGCAGGGTGGGGATGTTCTTGCCGGGGTTGAGCAGGCCTTGCGGGTCGAAGGCAGCCTTGATCGCATGGAACAGGGTGATTTCGTCGCTGTTGAACTGTGCGCACATCTGGTTGATCTTCTCGCGCCCCACGCCGTGCTCGCCGGTGATGCTGCCGCCCACGGCCACGCACAGCTCGAGGATTTTGCCGCCGATGGCTTCGGCACGTTCCAGCTCGCCTGGCAGGTTGGCATCGAACAGGATCAGCGGGTGCATGTTGCCGTCGCCGGCATGGAACACGTTGGCCACGCGCAGGCCGTATTCGGCGGACAGGTCGCTGATGCCCTTGAGCACCCGTGGCAGTTCGCGGCGCGGGATGGTGCCGTCCATGCAGTAGTAGTCCGGGGAGCTACGCCCCACCGCCGGGAAGGCGTTCTTGCGCCCGGCCCAGAAGCGCACGCGCTCGGCCTCATCGCAGGCCAGCCGCACATCACGCGCACCGGCCTGGGCCAGCACGTCGGCGACCCGTTCGCAGTCATCGTGCACATCGGCTTCGACGCCATCCAGTTCGCACAGCAGGATGGCCGCAGCGTCAACCGGGTAGCCGGCGTGGATGAAGTCCTCCGCTGCGCGGATCGCGAGGTTGTCCATCATCTCCAGGCCGCCGGGGATGATCCCGGCAGCGATGATCTCGGCCACTGCCCGGCCGGCGTCCTCGACGCTGTCGAAGCTGGCCAGCAGCACTCGCGCCACCTGGGGCTTGGGCAGTAGCTTGACGGTAACTTCGGTGACGATGCCGAGCATGCCTTCAGAGCCGGTGAACAGTGCCAGCAGGTCGAAACCGGGGCTGTCCAGGGCATCGCTGCCGAGGGTCAGGCGTTCGCCCTCGACCGTGAGGATCTCCACCTTGAGCAGGTTGTGCACGGTCAGGCCGTACTTCAGGCAGTGCACGCCACCGGCGTTCTCCGCGACATTGCCGCCGATGGAGCAGGCTATCTGCGAGGATGGGTCCGGCGCGTAGTACAGGCCGTGGGGCGCGGCAGCCTGGGAGATGGCCAGGTTGCGCACGCCGGGCTGCACACGGGCGAAGCGGCCTTGCGGGTTGACCTCGAGAATGCGGTTGAAACGCGCCATCACCAGCAGGATGCCTTTGGCCAGCGGCAGGGCGCCGCCCGACAGGCCGGTACCGGCGCCGCGTGCCACCACCGGCACACCACGCTGGTGGCAGAGCCTGAGCAGGGCCTGCACCTGCTCCAGGCGCTCGGGCAGCACCACCAGCAGCGGCACCGTGCGATAGGCCGAGAGGCCGTCGCATTCATAGGGCTTGAGGTCTTCCTCGCGGTGCAGGATCTCGAGGTCCGGCAGGGCAGCGCGCAGCGCTTGCAGCAGCGCCCCCTGGTCCACATCGGGCAGCGCGCCATCGACGCGTTCGTCGTACAGGATATTCATCGGCTCACTCGGCAACGGTTTTTGTTGTTGTTGGCAAAGCGCTCACCCTTGCAGCCTGCGCGTGGTAGCTGTCGGGGTCGAGTACAGGGTGAGCTGGTCCTACCAGTTTTTGCGGCGGGTACTGGTTATTGACGGCTTTGTCCGGCTAAATTGAGACAAGTGGTCAAAGTGGTCATACCAGCAGGAGGGGCGCAGTGGGTAGTGAAGGCAAGGCCAAGGTCGCCGACCAGGTGGCCGAACGGGTCGAGCGGTTGATCGTCGACGGCGTGCTCAAGGTGGGCCAGGCCCTGCCGTCGGAGCGGCGCCTGGTGGACAAGCTGGGCTGCTCGCGCTCGGCGCTGCGTGAGGGCCTGCGCATCCTGCGCGGGCGCGGCATCATCGACACCGAGCAGGGGCGCGGCTCGTTCGTCGCAGACCTGACGGGCCATGCGGGGGCCACGCCGTTGATGCACCTGTTCGGCTCGCAGCCGCGTACGCTGTTCGACCTGCTGGAAGTGCGGGCGTTGCTGGAAGCCGAATCGGCGCGCCTGGCGGCACTGCGCGCCACCGAGGTCGACCGTTTGCTGATCCGCCGGCGCTATGAAGAGATGCTGGCTGCGCACGAAGCCCCCGAAGCGATCGATGCCCGTGAACATGCCCGCCGCGACCATGCCTTTCACCGGGCGATCAGCGAGGCTTCGCACAACCCGGTGCTGGTGCATACCTTGCAATCGCTCAGTGACCTGACCTTGAGCACGGTGTTCGCCTCGGTCAACAACCTGTATTGCCGGCCGGCGCAGAAGCGCCAGATCGACCGCCAGCATGCGCGGTTGTATCACGCGGTGATGGAGCAGTTGCCCGAGCAGGCGCAGCGCGCGGCGCGCGAGCATATCAACGGGATCCGCGACAGTTTGCGGGAGATCGAGCAGGAAGAGCAGCGGCTGGTAAGGGCTACCATGCGCATGGATGGCTGGGGTTGAGGTGTTGCCTGTGCCGGCCCTTTCGCGGGTAAACCCGCTCCTACAGGGGGGCTGCACTGGGTTTGAAGTCTGTGCGGTGCCTGTAGGAGCGGGTTTACCCGCGAAGAGGCCGGTGCAGAATTAGCCCAATCAATGATCGGCTATGCGGTCCTCCTGCGAGAGGAGGGCCCGGGCCAGCTCTTCATCATTGGCCTGCAGCCCTGGGTTGTCCTTGCGGGCCTGTTCCAGCGCCGACTCCACATAGGCGCCACGGATTGCACCACCGCTGGCAACGTAGGCCGAAAGCTCGTCACGCGCCGGGATGATCCGTTTGTCGTCCTTGAAGGTCGAGTAAAGCGAAGCGGAAACACCGGCCGAGGTTGCGACGTCGCCTGCGTCGACGTCAGCCAGGGCAGCACCGGCAGGCAGCAGGAGCAGCAGCGCAGGGGCGAGGAGTAGGTGGCGCATGGTGTGTTCTCCAGTAGCGTGAAGCCCAAGTAATTGAACCACTCAGTGATTAAGAAAGCGCAGGTGGGGAGGTAGTTCCCTTCGTATCGGAAACAGGCATTGACCCTGTCGAGCCAGGCGTGATCTGCTCGGGCTGCTGGCCCAATCATTCAATGGATGAAGGTTCTCCCCATGCCCGACTACAAGCTGCATTGTTTCGCCGAATCCGGTAACGCCTACAAGGCCGCCCTGATGCTTGAACTCACAGGCCAGGACTGGCAGCCGGTGTTCGTCGATTTCTTCAATGGCCAGACTCGCGAACAAGCCTGGCGCGACGACGTGAACGAACAGGGCGAGGTGCCGGTGCTGGAACACGCCGGCAAATCCTTTACCCAGTCTGCGCTGATCCTCGACTACCTCGCAGAGAAAACCGGGCAGTTCGGCCCCCGCGACGAAGACGAAAAGCGCGAGATCTGGCGCTGGATGCTGTTCGATAACCATAAGTTCACCAGTTACTACGCGGCGCTGCGTTTTCTTTTCTGCCTGAAGAAAACCGGTGAAACGGATGTGACCCGGTTCCTGCGCGAACGTGCCATGGCGGCCTACCGTATCGTCGACGTGCACCTGGCGAAGACACCGTTCATGGTCGGTGGCCGGCTGACGATCGCTGACCTGTCGCTGGCCGGGTATGTGTTCATGCCGGAGGACACTGGCATTGCGTTGGCGCAGTTCACCCACATCGAGGCATGGAAAGCACGAATCCAGGCGTTGCCAGGGTGGAAGCACCCGTATGAACTGATGCCCCGCGCGGCATCCTGAGCAATCCGGCTCGCCAGGCCATGGTGCAGTGGGCCTTTGGCGAGCCAGCCATTCTGATGGCCGGTCGGTGACAAGCGCAGCGGCGTGGCTACGCTCAAAAATCAAGAAACATCCCGAAATATTTGGCCGGCAGGCCCTGAAGGATCTCGTTCAACCACTGCAGATGGAAGGCCGCGCTGGTTAGCAAGTCGCCCCATGGGGGGCCGGAAATCACAGGGTGCGTCGTGCAACCCGGTTCTACTCCAAGCGGAGGCATCATGATGCTCAGGAAATGCTTGTTGGCTCTGGCTATCGGTACAGTGTTGTCGGCTTCGGCCGTGTTGGTGCCAGACTCCATTGACGGTACCTCCAGCGCGTATGCGAAGGATGGTGGTGGTGGCGGCGGTGGCGGTCACGGTGGTGGTGGCGGAGGCAGCGGCGGTGGTGGTGGCCATGGCGGCGGAGGTGGTGGTAGCGGTGGCGGCGGTGGCCATGGCGGTGGAGGTGGCGGTAGCGGCGGTGGTGGCTCGGGTGGTGGCCACGGCGGCAGTGGCAGCGGGCACAGTGGCGATGGTGGTGGGCATGATGGCCGCGGGCGCAATGGTGCAGATGATGGTGCCGACCACGAGGCCAACCACGAAGCCAATCATGAGGCGAATCACGATGTGGGCGAGCCCCACGGTGTAGGGCATGGCGCCGACGATGGGGCTGACCATGACGTTGGGGATGATCGCGGAGGCGATCGGAGCTAGCAGTTTGGGTGTCTGTGTCGACCTCTTCGCGGGCACGCCCGCTCCCACAGGTATCGCGCCGCTTTCAAGGTTGGCGCAGCACCTGTGGGAGCGGGCGTGCCCGCGAAGAGGCCCGAACAGGCCATAGAGCGGCTTCCAGCGGTCTCAAGCATGCGGCACGCTGCGAGGCGCTACCCCACCTGCATACTGCGGCTTCAGATGTCCCTGCTCATCCAGCAGATAGGCATCCATCACCTCCCGCACAACCGGCCCTGCCACCCGCCCGCCGGCTTCGCCGTTCTCGATCATAACCGCCACCACCACACTCGGGTGATCAGCCGGGGCAAAGCCTACGAACAGGGCGTTGTCGCGGTGCCGCTCCAGGGTCTTGTTGCGGTTGTAGCGTTCGCCCTGCTTGATCGCTACCACCTGCGCGGTGCCGCTCTTGCCGGCAATCCGGTACTGCGCACCGGCTGCGGCAGCGCGGGCGATGCCGCGCGGGTCGTGCATGACCATCTGCATGCCCTGGCTGACCTGGTCCCAGGCATGCCTGTCGTGCAGCACGATATTGGGCATCGGGTTGGGATCTACCGGCGCATCGCCTCCTACGGTCATGGCCAGGTGCGGGCGGTGCCACACGCCCTTGCTCGCCAGCAGGCTGGTGGCCTGGGCCAGCTGCAGCGGGGTGACCTGCATGTAGCCTTGGCCGATGCCCAGGATCAGCGTCTCGCCCGGGAACCAGGCCTGGCGCCGGGTGGCGCGCTTCCACTCGGCCGACGGCATCAGCCCGGACGCCTCCTCGAACATGTCCAGCGACACCTTCTGGCCCAGGCCGAACTCGGCCATGTAGTCGTGCAGGCGGTCGATGCCCAGCTTGTGCGCCAGGTCGTAGAAGTAGGTGTCGTTGGAACGCATGATGGCGGTGTACATATCCACCCAGCCATCGCCGCTGCGGTTCCAGTTGCGGTACTTGTGGTCGTAGTTGGGCAGCTCGTAGTAGCCGGGGTCGAACACCCGGCTGCCCGGGGTGATCACGCCGCTGTCGAGGCCGGCGATGGCCACTTCCGGCTTCACCGTCGAACCGGGGGCATACAAGCCGCGCAGCACGCGGTTGAACAGCGGGCGGTCGATGGAATCGCGCAGGGCGGCGTACTGTTTGAAGCTGATGCCCTTGACGAACAGGTTGGGGTCGAAGCTGGGGTTGCTGACCATCGCCAGCACGTCGCCATTGGCCGGGTCGAGCACCACCACCGAGCCGCGGCGGTCGCCCAGGGCCTTTTCCGCGGCCAGTTGCAGGTGGGCGTCCAGGGTCAGGACGATGTCCTGGCCCGGGGTCGGGGCCTTGTGGTTGAGCACACGCATCACCCGGCCCTGGGCGTTGGTCTCGACCTCCTCGTAGCCCACGTGGCCATGCAGCTGGCTTTCGTAGAAGTGCTCGATGCCGGTCTTGCCGATCGACTGGGTGCCCCGGTATTCGGTGCTGTCGAGGGTCTTGGCCTCTTTCTCGTTGATGCGCCCCACATAGCCTACCGAGTGGGCGAAATGCTCGGCCAGCGGGTACTCGCGGATGAACTGTGGTTCCACCTCCAGGCCTGGCAGGCGGAACTGGTTCACCGCCACCAGGGCGATCTGCTCTTCGCTCAGACCGACCATCAGGGTCACCGGCTCGAACGGCTTGCGGCCACGGCGCAGGTCCTTGTCGAACTGCTTGCGGTCGTCGTCGGTCAGGCTCAGCACCTGGGCCAGGGTATCGAGGACCTTGGCCGTGTCACCGCCGGCCCGCTCGCGGGTCATGGTCAGGTCGAAGCTGGGCTTGTTGTCGGCCAGCACCACGCCGTTGCGGTCGTAGATCAGCCCGCGCTCGGGGGCGATGGGCAGCACGTGCACGCGGTTGTTTTCCGATACGGCGGTCTGCTGGTTGTGCTGCAGCACCTGCAGCACATAGAGCCTGCCCACCAGGACGGCGACCAGGCTGAAGACCAGGGCGGCGCAGGCCAGAAGCCGGCGGTTGACCAGGTGCTTTTCCTTTTCGTGGTCCTTGAGGGGTATGGGTTGCGGCATCGGGGTTCTGTCTGCTGATGGTGTGGCTGGGTGAGGTGTGAGCGCTGTGGGCACGCGCCTGTGGGAGCGGGCGTGCCCGCGAATGGGCCGCGCAGCGGCCCCGGGGGGCGGTGATGCTACGCAAGGTAGTGAGCCCCCTCAAGGTGAAGGCCTGCGGCTGCAGAAGCGAAGAGGGCTGCCACGCCCGCAATCAGGGCGCTCGCCAGCAAAATGAAGATTTGTTCATGGCGGCAGTGCGTTGGTGCGGTTGGCTGAAAGCCGGACGTGATTGAGCGGAGGTATTGGTCAAGCGCTAGAACGCTTGTCCGTGCCTCTGCGGGAGAAACTGTCGGGCGCAATGTGGGAGATTGCCCAGCCCATTTGGGCTGCGCTGTCGCGCAGAGAACAAATATCGCTCTTTGTAGGAGCAGACTTGTGCTGCGAAGAGACCGGTACTGACAAAGCCTGTCTATTGTCTGTATCGGCCTCTTCGCAGCAGAAGGCTGCTCCTACAGAACCTCACTGAACCAATGAGTCATGTGTTGTTCTACGAGAGCGGGCGATCCCGCGAACACGGGCACAGCCCGTGCCATTATTTTGCAGCATCGAGTGATAAACCTCTATTCGTTCGTTTTCATACCTTGAGGCGGTACTTGCTGTGAAATCGTTATGCTTCCACTTTCTTGGCGTAATGGTGGGCGCTGAAAAAGCGCAAAAAATAGTTCGTTTATGTACTTTTCTTTGTCATCTACGTCGTCTAAAGGTATTTCGTGCGGTATTAAATCTCGCCAGTAATTTTCGTAGCTCCGCGTAAAGATTACGTGCTCAAGGCAGTCTGAAATATTTTCTGCTGCAATTGGTCCGAATGTTTTCAATAGTGCGCTCATTAGGTGGAAGAGTCTGTATCTATCTTTCCTGTTGTTTATTTCGAATTTGCTAATCTCTTCGTCTGTCATCGAGATTAGCGGGTAATATAGGTGGTGAATATAATTTATGTTTGCAATTTTCATTGGAATTTTTAGGTGAGTGTTAGTGGTCGGTTGTTTTTACGAGCTATGACGGCTATTGAGGGATCTTCACGATTGCTTTCGCCCGTGAGGTAATCTTAGGCGGTTACGCAATTAATATTTAGTATGGCGCTGTTGCTTCAGTAGAGTTCGCCTGGGCGACACCAGGTTTTATTGCATTCTGCTGATAAATATTTCTTTGAAAGCGTGCCGAGTCTGTCAGTTTTGGTTTTTGGTACAAGTTTGATCGAATGGCGTAAAACCTCTTTTTTATTATTGCTGGAAAGAGTTTGGCTTGCTTTAGTCTGCGGACTTCTTTTCTGTCTCCATGATTGCGGGCGAAAAGTATCATGGATTCTAATGCGATGAAGATTATATTCTCTAGTGCTATGGCATCGTGGCTAGATGCAGCGGCATCAATTTCAGCTTGCGTAATGGGGCTATTGGGAACGTTTTCTGCTCTAAAGTCTACATGGATTGGGAATTGAGTGGATTGGTTGTTGTAGGCTGAAAATGGAGAGCACACTAAATCAGTGCTTGAAAGCAGGTCTATATAGCTTAGCCCGCCATTGATGTAAAAGCTGCAGTAACCGGAAGCTTTTTGCAAATTGACTATTAAGTAAGTGTCGCCATGTCTCATGAAAAAGGTTTTGTCTCTCCCGCGAAGGTCAAACTTGGCGGCAACTCGCTGAAAGATTTTTTTTGTAGATTCTTTCTTCATGACTTATTTATGACCTCTCGGATGGTTCGCACGCCAGTTTCGGAATCCAATACGTCCAGAACTCCCTCAGTGCTTGAATGGCTCCTTGAACACCTTCGGTATCGACCTATGCAGCCATCATCCGTACTGCGCTCCAGCAGCGCTGGAGAAGAACCGGCATGTCGCTCCTTAGTTGGTGTATTATCTATTTTTAAATTTATTCTGATTAACCAAAACTATATCAACATGTTTTTTGTGCGAGAAGTTAGATGATAGATCTTGAAGATGTATGTGCTCGGTATCGTTTTCCTCCATTTCGTAAGCTGCGGTTATCAAAAATACACCCAAGGTACGAATCATGGCTGGTGTTGTAAGTAATGAAATCTCATCGAGCCTCAAAGTTTCATCGCTACCGACTTCGGTACCCCATGCTCTCATGTTGTTGAGCTTGATCATAGATTGAATCCTTTTTCTCCAAGAATATCTTTTGCAGTTCCTGTAAGCGCTGTCAGGTTTTTACATGGCTTGTGGATTTGAAAACCGCATAAGAAGTGCTGATGCTCGCGGGTGTTACGCTTTCTCTCTCCTTGCCACCGCGCATGGCCGCCATGGCTTTTCGCCAGTCGGTCGATGGTGTCGTTTGCTTAAAATATTCAACATGGTTTTTAAAGAGCAATATATGTCGGTACGGGTGTCGCTGGATAACTAATGAGTATTACTCGGTCGCATCGCCCTTGTTCTATATTGCCCCCTGGTTTTCTTGCTCATCTATCCATTTATTTATATCGTTAGTTGCGCGATCTAAATCGGAGATCTTAATAATCAAGCATAGTTCTTTGGCTTCATCTCTTTTGTTGTGGGTTGTGGAGTAACTTTTGACAGCTTCATGGATTACTACTCTCAGAATGTTCTGAGTGCTTGTGTTGCGGACGGAAAATATCGGGTTGGCCTCCATTAGTCGTGTCCCGTCAACGCATGTGGTGTTGTAGTAAGGTGTGCGGTATTTGGCTGGGTTGATTCTTTTGGAGTAAAGGTGTTCATTGAGCGCTGAAGTGAAAAATGACTCCAGTTTTTGGTATGTGTCTGGGTTGCTAAGGTAATCTTTAAACATAATTTCCCAATATCTGCGCGCTCATGGTTATGGCGTAATATTTTCGTGATGAAAGCAGTGAGTTGCAACTTGTGTTTGCTGTTAATTTCTAAGATATTTTAGCCCACTTGTCTAGGGAGGCTATAAGTTCCGGGAGGTTTGATATCCCGCCGAATACTATGGTCTCGACTCCATGTTCGGTATTCTTGTGCGCTGTAGAAATCTCGCTTTCGTCCTCATCTATGATGATGCGAATTATATTTTTGTGTTTTGCATTTCTGGCTGAGAATATTGGGTTTGCATCACCAAAAGATTGTCCGTTGTTGTATGTGGTTCTGTAGAAAGGTGCGGTGTACTCTTCCTGGTTGTTGCGTTCGCTAATGATTTTTATAAATGCATCCAGAAATAACTGCTCGAGCGCCATGTAGGTGCTTGGATTGGTTACGTAGTCGTCATACATTAGTGTATTACTCCTCGAATGCGCTTCCAGTAATGTTCTCAATGTCAACGCGCTCGCCGGATAGCTGTGCAGTTCGTGATCGTCGAACTTGAGGCTGAGCAGATGACCGCTGCCATAGGTGAGCCAGCTGACCCGGTGGCCATCAGAACGGGGTGGTCGCGATACGCATAATGTACTGAAAATTGTGATGCCCCGTTCCTTATGTCGGTCTAATTCCATAGCATTTCTGAATTAATTCTGATCTGGCAATTGTGACCGCGCCTCCCTCCGTGTCATCAAATTCACCTATGGGGGTAATTAGAAAAACTGACTCATTTTCTAAATGGTATAGTATTTTGTCGGGATGTTTTATCGAGCCATAGCTCCATCCATCGCCAAGTATTTTCTCCACGACAGAATTGCTCTTTGATAATGTGAGGTGAGTTGAAGCGTGAGTTGAGATTAGTTTGGCGATGTGAAAGAAATTTGGATTTTTCAATTGTGTGGCTCCAAAATACTGGATTTCATTCCCGTTCTTTAAGCTATACTCCTTGGTTCTTTGCCCTAGGGGGAGGGTGATCCCACCTTTATCCAGCCCGTCCCAAAGTCGATAGTACTCGACAATTCTGCTAGATTTAACCATTCCGCCATTGCTTAATAGGAGCCAGCAAGTATATTCAGGTAAATAGGAAATTACTTGATGGTAGAGCTGGTCCATTGCGCTCGCGTGGCAGTTTAGAAGATTCGTTGATCTATATTCGACCAGTGCTGCAGATAAAGCAGTTCTGACTCGTGCAGGCTTGCTGCTGACATTGAATACGTCATTTTGTTCGTAGATGTTTTTCGCTATTTCTATTTTGTTATCAGTAATCATAATGTCCGCCAGTTGGGTCGTTAAAGTGAGAGCCTCGGTTTTGAGGGTCGTTTTATCCGAAGTTGTGGCCTCCAGCGTCATCTCTAATTTGCGTAGTTGAGATTTTTCCAGAAGCATTTCTCTGGTCAAATTCGTAGATCCTACCTTTCTGAGTTCTTTTTCTTCTGGCAATGTTGGCGGATGCACGTGTTGGGTACGAGCATGCGGGGATGTTACTGTTGCGTACTGTGAGTACTTGGTTCTATGTGATGGAATAGAATTGTTGCGTCGCAAAAACTCATGTTCAGTCCATTCTTTCACAAGAGAGAAAATACTCAAATTTGCTTAGATCAAATAATCCATTCGTCATTTTTTCGATTTTTTTTGCAGCTTGCAAATCAATGGGGTACTCATCATAGAGTTGATCTGAATCTTCACCTATTCCAAGTATTGAGCGTAGTTCGCTTACCTCAATTTGGTTGATAAATTCTAGCGCCCCAATGTATTTCTCAGTATGTTTGTCAAATACGGAAATCGAATACTTTACTTTAGGGGTCATGGCTCAATTCTCCTGGTCGATTTAGGGTTTTTACTCGGTATCTGTATCCCTGTCTCAGGATCAAAAGCCCCAAGATGCCTTCCTCTACGATCGTATTTCTCGATTTCACCGTGCTGTGAATCCCACTCGCATATACAGCCATCAGGGAGACGCCAACGCTTCCTTAGTCCTCCACCGCCTTGAACCGTTGTTTTCGGCTTTGCCCGTACTGCACTCGGAAATCCTGGAAGACTACTTGGTGCAGGAATATATTTTTGAGTTAACCCTAGTGGATCCACCCAGTGAGTCGGGGCGGGGCAGTATTTATAGGAGTTGAAACTTCCTTCAAAGCCAATAGGGTCTTTGCTGATAAATCTGCCGATGAAAGGATCATAATACCTATGCCGGTTATAATGCAGCCCCGTCTCAACATCCCAATACTGCCCCTGAAAGCGTAGCGGATTACGAATCTCCGCCCACTTCGCCCCGTCACTCCGCTGCTCCTCCGCCAAACCCCAGGCCTTGTACCTCCCGCTCCAGGCAATCTCCCCATCTTCACCGGTCAACTCCATCGGCGTCCCCAGCTGATCGCACTGGTACCAAGCCATCGCATCAAACGCTTTCGGCATCGGCTTATGCAGCCACACCGGATCCTTGTCGATGTCATACGGGAACACATACACCGGCTGGCGCAACAACTCGACAACATGGTTGGACACTGCCTGCGCCACCGGCACAAAGGTCCCGGGCTCGAACACATAGTGAGTGGTGTGGCCTTTGCCTTCCCGGTCCCGGCACTCGAATGCCAGCGTGTCGCCTTCCCACACATACCAGGTGTACCCACAACCCAACTCTTCATCCCGCTGCCGCCGGGCATTCTGGTTCCACACCGGGCCGGCCTTCGCTTCCTTCATGTACTTGAAGTGCTGGTGCTCGCGGGTGTTGTTGCCCGCCAGGTCGTAGAACCACTGCAGCTTGCAGGCCTTGTTCTCGGCAAGTAGCAGGTTGCCGTTGCCGTCGTAGGCAAAGGTTTCGCTTTCCCACTCCTTGCCACCGCGCTGGCCGGCATGGCTTTTCACCAGGCGACCCATGGCGTCGTACTCGAAGCGGGTGATGCGGTCGCCATCGATGCGGCGGGTGGGCTGGTTGCTGCTTTGATCGTAGAGGTAATCGGTGACCTGCTTGTCGAAGCCGGTCTCCATGATCAATCGCCCGGCCGGGTCGTACTTGAAGCTGGCCTCGCTGTTGTTCTCGTTGCGCAACCACAGCAACTGGCCGAGCTTGTTCCAGTGGTAGGTGAGGGTGCTGTCGTCGGGGTTTTGGTATTGGTGGGCCGGGCCGGCTTCGTTGATGCCCGAAATCCAGTGCTCATCCAGCCGCCGCCGCCGCCCAACAGCTGGCTCGAAGCTGGATGAGACCGTTGTGTTTTGATTTTAAAGAGCGAAGCAGATTTCAAACCGCTTGTGATTTATAGTATCGAGTGATAGATTTATATTCTTTTGTTTTTAAATCTTGAGGTGGTGCTTGCTTAGAGGTCTTTATACTTCCATCTTTGGGAGTGATGGTGTGCGCTGAAAAACGCAGTGAGTAATAAAAATGGCGGATATGGTTTGTATTTGCTATTTCCATTGGTTTCTTTGGCTCGCTGTTAGATATTGGTTATTTTTGCGAGTGCTGGAGAGGGACCGGTCAGCCGCTCCCATCTGTTGTAGTGTAGCCTCGTCTCCATATTGAAATGCTGTTCCAGAAAGCGTAGCGGATTGCGAGTCCTGCTCACTTGGCCTCGTCGCTCCGTGTCACCTCCGTTAAGTAATTCCCGCCTAAGGCAATCTCCCCATATTTGCCGCTCACTCCCCATCCCTCTCCGGTTGATCTGCTTTAGCGCCATTTAATTAAGTATTCATAGTAGGGGGGATAGTGGTTGTGGATGTAATCTATTGATGCAAATGTAGAGAGGTCTACAGAAATAAATCTAATCTCATCACTTTCGTTTTCGTCAAAATTGAATTTTCTATTTAATTCGCAGTTATCCTTTGCAAGTATTGCCCCGCAATACTTCCAGTCATCATCAATTAGTATGTGGCACTCCTGTTGTAGTAATTTATTTTCTATATAATTAAAGAAATCCGCAGTGGATGGAAAGGCTTCATTGGTGGATGAAGACCAATGTGTTGTCCCGATTGTTCGGATTAGCTTGTCGGTTTCTTCTAGGTTAAGTTGCGTGGCGCAATTTTTTGCGTTTGAAATCAAATTTTCTTTTTTTGATTCAAACTTGTTCAGGCGCTTCTTTCCCTGAGCTTTTCTGTAGAGTAATTCTTTTTTATAATGGTCGACTTTCATTGGCAACACTCCTTTTCATAAAATGCTTTGCCTTTTCCATTTTGAATTTGCGGGCGTGAGTATTTGCTCATCCTAGGGAAACTCCGAACAAGTTGCTCATCAGTCGGAAATGGGCGGCTTAGGGATGCCGAAAAGCCCGCTTTTCAGTCGCTGATTATTGGATAACCAAGGCAAAGCCTTGGTTATCCGGACTCACGGGCGCACCTCTCCCGCAGCAGGCAATAATTGCCGGCGCACCATCCACAGATTCGACAGGGCAAACAGCGTGGTCAGTTGCGCCGTGTTCTTGGCCAAGCCGCGAAAACGAGTCTTTACATAGCCGAACTGGCGTTTGATCACCCGGAACGGGTGCTCCACCTTCGCACGCACTTGCGCCTTGGCCTTTTCGATCTTGCGCTTGGCTTGGTAGAGCACGCTGCGTTTGCTCAAGTGTTTGTAGGTGCTGCGGCGGGCAGCGACCTGCCATATCACCTGCCGTCCCTCGTGTTCTGGCCGCTTTTCCACGCCTGTGTAACCCGCATCCGCACACACGACATTCTCTTCGCCATGCAATAGCTGAGCGACCTCCGTCACGTCAGCTACGTTCGCGGCGGTGCCATGAACGTGATGCACCAGACCCGATTCAGCATCCGCGCCGATGTGGGCCTTCATGCCGAAATAGTACTGGTTGCCCTTCTTCGTTTGATGCATTTCAGGATCGCGCTTGCCTTCCTTGTTCTTGGTCGAACTGGGCGCGTGGATGATGGTCGCGTCGACAATGGTGCCCTGGCGCAACGACAGGCCCTTGTCTTGCAGGTAATTGTTGATGGTTTCCAGAATGCCGGCTGCCAACTGATGCTTCTCCAGCAGGTGCCGGAAGTTCATGATCGTCGTGTCTTCGGGGATCGGAGCGCTGAGCGTCAGACGAGCGAACTGGCGCATCGAAGTGATCTCGTACAGCGCCTCTTCCATGGCGGGATCGCTCAAAGAGAACCAATTCTGCAGCAGGTGAATGCGCAGCATGGTTTCCAGAGGATAAGGCTTGCGGCCACCGCCAGCCTTTGGGTAGTGAGGCTCGATCAACGCCACCAGTCCACTCCACGGTACCACCTGTTCCATCTCGGCCAGGAAACGCTCGCGACGGGTTTGCTTGCGCTTGCCGGCGTACTCGAAATCGGAAAAGCTCATCTGACTCATGGGATGGCGGACTTGTAGAAGGCAGTTGGACGGAGGGCTATTTCAGCACAGGTCAGATGGCCTGTGCTGACTTGATCGGAGAATCCCTAGGGTTGCCTTGATCATCAAGTTTAACCGCTCCTGCCTCCCAATGAGGCTTATCTGGGTGACTTAGATCCATTGTTTGTTGCTGTACCGATGCCAATCCCTTTCCAGCGCTGTGAACTGCTGCCCCTTGTGCGTGATCTGCATCGGCCGCCAGAGGATGTTCATGTCCTCACGGGCATGGCCGGCCAGCTGGAAGGCAATGCCCGGCTGCAGGCGCGCGTCGTCGCCTTTGACCTGGGCCACCCGGGCATCGCCGAACAAGGCGTTGATACGGGTCTGGGTAAACGGCTTGCCGGCGTTGTCGTGCTTGTAACGGCCGGGGTAGTCGTAGCGCTCGTACTCGTTGCCCTGGTTGCCCATGTCCCTGGGGTACAGGGTGTGTTCCAGGTTGTAGCGCGGGTGGGCGAAGGTGTAGTCGCGCTGGACCTGGATACTGGTGCGTACCTGTTCGCGATAGCGGAAGTCATGCAGGCAGGGCTGGCGCGCCGTGCCACCCCGGTTGGCCACATACAACACCGGGTCGCCTTCCAGGCTGCCGAACTGGCTGATCTGGTCCGCCTGGATCACGCCATGGCTGCCTTGGCTGTGCTCGAAGATCGAGATCAGGCCTTCTTCTGCCGATAGCCGCCAGAAGAAATCCAGGTCCAGATCACCGGCCTGTACGCAGAACTCACGCGTCTGGTGCGGGTTGACCAGGTACTGGGTCAACGCTCCCCAGCGGCGCTCGCGGAACAGTTCCTCGAGCAACTGCGGCACGGGACGGTGCTGGAAGATGCGCCAGTCCGACTGCAGGCCGGCGCGGGCCAGCTGCGGTTCGACAATGGCGCGGTAGCGGGTGCGGCGGTGGCCGGTCTTGCCCTGTTCGAAGCTGCTGATCAGGCCATGCACGTGACGCACCGGTTGCTCCTGCTGCCAGATGGTCAGCAGCGCGGGGTGGTCGAGCAGGGTGGCGAAAGCGATATCGACCTGGCCAGCGGCGTGCGGAACTACTGGTTTTTCCATGGTTGAGTCTCTTGCCGTAACTAACGGGTGCGAAGTGAATGCTGATCGTAGTCGATAGTTTCTGATTCAGGTCATTGTTTTTTCGTTTGAAAGTGGATATCGACCAATAAAAAGAACTTTCTGTAGGAAGTGTCTTTTTTTATTGGCGCGGGGCTGTTTATATTGACTTTTCGGTAAGGCTTTCAGGGTCGTGGAATTAATAAGTTCATCGAGAGTTGAAGCTGGATACCGCTTTTCGAATAGAGTCGGAAATTGCTTTATCGAGGAAAACGACGAGTGTTCGTTCACACCGCCATGAACCTGCTATTCCTAAGAAGACCCCTGAACCCACCAAGGCCCGTCGATGCTGGTCATCGAAAACCTCCACAAATCATTCCCCACCCCCCAAGGCCCGCTTCCGGTACTGCAGGGCGTCGACCTGCGCCTGGCGCGCGGCAGCAGCCTGGCGCTGATGGGCGAGTCGGGTAGCGGAAAGAGTACCTTGCTGCACCTGGTGGCCGGCCTGGACCGTGCCGACAGTGGCCGCATCCTGATCGACGACACCCCGCTCGACAGCCGTTCCGAGGCGTCGCTGGCGTTGTGGCGGCGGGAGGGCATCGGCCTGGTGTTCCAGCAATACAACCTGATCAGCAGCCTGGACGTGGGGGCCAATCTTGCGTTCCAGGCCCGGCTGGCCGGTCGGCATGATCCCGATTGGCTGGCCTACCTGGCGCAGCGCCTGGGTTTGGCGGATTTGCTGGCGCGTTACCCGGAGCAATTGTCTGGCGGCCAGCAACAGCGGGTCGCCATCGGCCGCGCCCTGGCCGGGCGCCCGGCCTGGTTGCTGGCCGACGAACCCACCGGCAGCCTCGATGAAACCAGCAGCGATGAGGTGTTGAGCCTGCTGTTGCAGCTGGTCGCCGAGGCTGGCAGTGGGGTGCTGATGGTGACCCACAGCCCGCGGCTGGCAGCGCGCCTTCAGCAGCGTTGTTACCTGCAGGCCGGCCGCGTGCGGCCCGAGCAGGGCGGATGAGGCTGCTATCGCTGGCCCTGCTCGCGCTGCTCAGCCACTGGCGGCGCCATCGCGTGCAGTTTTTCAGCATCTTCACCGGCCTGTGGCTGGCCACGGCGCTGTGGACCGGCGTGCAGGCGCTGAACAGCCAGGCACGCAGCGACTATGCCCGGGCCAGTGCGGTGCTGGCCGGGCCGTTGCAGGCGCAACTGGTGCCGCGCCGTGGCGAGCGCTTCGACCAGGCACTGTACGTGCAGTTGCGCAGGCTGGGCTGGGCGGTGACGCCGGTACTGGAAGGGCGCTTGCGCTTTGCTGGTGAGCCGGCGCGCAGCGTGCGGTTGATCGGCATCGAGCCGTTGAGCCTGCCGCCGGCCAGCAGCATCGCCGGTGTGCAGCCCGGAACGTTCGATCTGCAGGCCTTTGTCGGCATGCCCGGGCAAGCCTGGGTCGGGTCAGACACCTTGCGCCAGCTGAATGCAGGCCCCGGGGCGTCAGTACGCGACAGCGAAGGGCAACTGCTGCCGCCGTTGGTTCTGCAGCCAGCGCTGGCCCCGGGGTTGATCGTGGTGGATATCGGCCATGCCCAGGCGTTGCTGCATGCACCCGGGCAGTTGTCGCGCCTGCTGGTGGCCGGCACGCCGAGGCCGTTGCCGGCGGATATCGCGCCTTACCTTGAGCTGCAACCCCGGCAGGACGATGGCGGCTTGCAGCGGCTGACCGACAGTTTCCACCTAAACCTGACCGCCCTTGGCCTGCTGGCGTTTGTCGTCGGCCTGTTCATTGCTCATGCCGCAATCGGTTTGGCACTGGAACAGCGGCGCGGCCTGATTCGCAACCTGCGCGCCTGTGGCATCAGCCTGCAAACCCTGCTGTGCGCCTTGGTGCTGGAGCTGGGGCTGTTCGCGGTGCTGGGCGGCCTGGCCGGCGTGGCCAGTGGTTACGGGCTGGCCGCGTGGTTGCTGCCCGATGTGGCCGCCAGCTTGCGCGGCCTGTATGGCGCCCAGGTCGCCGGGGCGCTGAGCCTGCCCGCAGGGTGGTGGCTGATGGGCGTGCTGGTGAGCGTGCTGGGGGCGCTGCTGGCGGGTTTGGGTAGTGTACTGCGTGCGGCGCGGTTGCCGTTGCTGGCGCTGGCACAACCTCAGGCATGGCGGTTGGCCCAGGGGCCCTGGCTGCGGCGCCAGGCCCTGGTGGCCGGCCTGTTGCTTTTGCTGGCCCTGGGCTGTGGCGTGCTGGGCGACAGCCTGCCCAGCGCGTTCGGCCTGCTGGCAGGCTTGCTGCTGGCGGCGGCGCTGCTGCTGCCGGCCTTGCTCGACCGGGTGCTGGCCTGGCTGGCGCGCCATTGCCGGCGGCCTTTGTCGCAATGGTTCGTCGCCGACAGCCGCCAGCAACTGCCGGCCCTGAGCCTGGCGTTGATGGCACTGTTGCTGGCGCTGGCGGCCAGCGTCGGCGTGGGCAGCATGACCGAGGGCTTTCGCAAGACCTTTGTCGGCTGGCTTGACCTGCGCCTGTCCGCCGACCTGTATGTCACCCCAAGGGACTCCGCCCAGGGCTTGCAGATAGCCGAGTGGCTTGGGCAGCAACCTTCGGTGAGTGTGGTGTTGCCCGGCTGGCGTGTGGAAACACAGCTGCAGGGCTGGCCGGTGCAGCTCCAGGGCATCGTCGATCATCCCGTCTATCGCACTCGCTGGCCATTGCTGGCGCAGCAAAAGCAGGCCTGGCAACAACTGGCCGCCGGGCAGGCCGTGATGCTCAGTGAACAGTTGGCCAGGCGACTGAAGCTGCAGCTGGGCGATCGCCTGAGGCTGCCCGCAGACACTTCGCCAGCCCTGAGTGTTGTGGGCATCTATGCCGATTACGGCAACCCCAAAGGGCACATGCTGGTCAATGCCGGCTGGCTGCGCGGGCATTGGCCACAGGCAACCCTGACCGGGTTGAGTGTCGATCTGGTGGGCGATCAGGCGTCGGCGCTCGAGGCTGCATTGCAACAGCGCTTCGCCCTGGACGACAGCCGTGTGGTCGAGCAGGCGCGTCTCAAACGCTGGTCGACCGACGTGTTCAACCGCACCTTCGCCGCCACCGCCGCGCTCAACAGCCTTACCCTTGGCGTGGCAGGCGTGGCGCTGTTCATCAACCTGCTGACCCTGGGCCAGACCCGCCTGGGCCAGCTGGCGCCGCTGTGGGCACTGGGTGTGTGGCGCACGCACCTGGTGTGGCTGAGCCTCGGGCAGACACTGCTGCTGAGCAGCCTTACCGTGCTGCTGGCGATACCGCTGGGCATCCTGCTGGCCTGGTGCCTGGTCGCGGTGGTGAACGTGCAGGCATTCGGCTGGCGTTTGCCGCTCTACGTGTTCCCTGCGCAACTGCTGCACCTGGCGGTGCTGGGCATGCTTACCAGCCTGTTGGCCAGCGCGTGGCCCTTGTGGCAGCTGGCGCGTCGCCAGCCGCGCGAACTGTTGAGGCCGTTTGCCGATGAAGCGTAGCGCCTGGCTGTTGCTGTGTGGGTTGCTGGGCGGCTGTGATCAGCCCGCCGAGCAAAGCTATGCCGGGCTCGGGCAGCAGGCGGGTGAATTCAGCCAGGTACGGCGCGGCCATCGCCTGGAATTTCCGCGTGACCATGGGGCCCACGATGGCTTTCGCATCGAATGGTGGTATGTCACCGCCAACCTCCAGGACTTCCAGGGGCAGGACTGGGGCGTGCAGTGGACGCTGTTTCGCTCGGCCCTGCGCCCAGGCCCCGAGACTGCCGGCTGGAACAGCCCGAACCTGTGGATGGGGCATGCGGCGCTGACCGGCCCCGGGGGGCATCGGTCTGGCGAGACCTTGGCGCGCGGGGGTATCGGCCAGGCTGGCGTGCAAGCCCAGCCGTTTCGGGCGTGGATCAATGACTGGTCGTTGCAGGGCAGCAGTGGCATCGAGCATCTGCAAATGGTCGCCGGTGGTGACGGCTTTCGCTATGACCTGCAACTGCACAGCGATCGGCCCTTGGTGCTGCACGGGGACCAGGGCTACAGCGAGAAGTCCGGCAAGGGGCAGGCTTCGTACTATTACAGTCAGCCGTTCTATCGGGTGAGTGGGGAAGTGCAGCGTGGCGGCCAGTGCATTGCCGTCACCGGCCGGGCCTGGCTGGATCGGGAATGGAGCAGCCAGCCGCTGGCTGCCGGGCAGACGGGTTGGGACTGGTTTTCCCTGCACCTGGACAGTGGCGCCAGGCTGATGCTGTTCCAGGTGCGCGAAGTGCAGGGGGAGGCGTATCGCGCCGGGACCTGGGTTGGCCCGCAGGGTGAAGTGGTGGTGCTGCAGGGGGCGCAGATCCAGCTACAGGCGCTGGCCTGGGCTCGGCAGAAGAACGGCAAGCAGGTGCCGACGCGATGGCGGGTGCAGGTGCCGGGGCATGGCGTGGATGTGCAGGTCGAGGCTGTGGAATCGCAGGCCTGGATGGATACACGGTTCCCGTATTGGGAGGGGCCAGTGCGCTTGACCGGGAGTGCGGGTGGCCGTGGGTATCTGGAGATGACCGGCTATTAGCAATCCTGGGGGGCTGAGCTTTCCTGGGGCTGTGTTGCAGCCCATCGCCGGCAAGCCCGCGGGTGCAGCGTTGATCTCGAGGTTGTCGCTGTACCTGTGGGAGCGGCCTTGTGTCGCGAATGGGCCGCAACGCGGCCCCAGGTTTTCAATCTTTGATCAACCCTCGCAATACCGCTCGCGCTTCTTCAGTGCGCAAGCACTCGATGAACAACCGGGCCTCCCGCGCCACTGTCGCCTCGAGCTCGGCCCGCTGGCCGTCCTTGAGCAGCCGCTTGCTGATGCGCAGCGCCGCCTGCGGGTAGCCTTGCAGCTGCCGCGCCAGGCGCCGGGCAGCTGCCAGGCACTGTTCACCGTCGTCATGCAGTTCATTGGCCAGCCCCCAGGCCACCATCCGTTCACCGTCGAGCAACTCGTTTGCCAGCAGCAGGCGAGCCGCCCGGGCAGGGCCAAGCAAACGCGGCAGCAGCAGGCTGGAACCAAACTCTGGGCACACGCCCAACGGCGCGAAAGGGATGCGCAGCTTGGTCGTTCGGCTGACCAGCACCTGGTCGCAATGCAACAGCAAGGTGGCACCGATGCCGATCGCCGCGCCACTGACCGCGGCAATCAGCGGTTTGTCCAGGCCCATCACCACCCGCATCAGGCGGAACACCGGGCTGTCCAGGTCGGCAGGCGGGTTGTCGAGGAAGTCGCGCAAGTCATTGCCGGCGGTAAAGCACTGCGGCCCACCGGTGATGATGATGGCTTCGACATCAGGGTCTTCACCTGCTGCCAGCAGCAGGTCGCCCAGCTGTTGGTACATGGCGGTGTTCACGGCATTGAGCTTGTCGGGGCGGTTGAAGGACAGGGTCAGCAGGCCCTGGTCCAGGTCACGTGTGATCAGGTCGTTCATGGCAGCCGTTTTTGTTGTTGTGGGCAAGGTTGGCAAGGGTTTATCACGCAGTCCGGCTTGTTGTACAGTCGTTCAGTCCAGCCCCTAGCCCGAGAGCCGCCGATGAACCAGGAAGCCCGCTACCACCGCATGCTGCCGGAATTGCGCAAAGCCAACCTGGTCGAGGCGACCCTGGTTTGCCTCAAGCGCCATGGCTTTCAGGGTGCGTCGATCCGCAAGATTTCGGCAGAAGCCGGGGTTTCGGTCGGGTTGATCAGCCATCACTACGCCGGCAAGGATGAGCTGGTGGCCGAAGCCTACATGGCGGTCACCGGTCGGGTGATGGGCCTGCTGCGCGAGGCCATGGCCCAGGCCGCGCCCAATGCCCGCGAGCGGCTGTCGGCGTTCTTCCGTGCCTCGTTCTGCGCCGAGCTGCTCGACCCGCAGTTGCTCGACGCCTGGCTGGCGTTCTGGGGCGCGGTGAAGACCGCCGATGCGATCAATCAGGTGCATGACCATTCCTATGGTGAGTACCGCAATGAGCTGAGCGGGCTGCTGGCCACGCTGGCCGGGGAGGAGGGCTGGCAGGGCTTCGATGCCGACCTCGCGGCCATCAGCCTGAGCGCCTTGCTCGATGGCCTGTGGCTGGAGTCGGGGCTCAACCCCGGTACCTTCACCCCCGACCAGGGCGTGCTGATCTGCGAGGCCTGGGTCGATGGCCTGCAGGCCGGTGGCCGGCGTCGCTTCAGCCTGCCGGAGGGCTGTTGATCGCCTGTTCAGTAACGAGTAGGCTGCTGTCGCGAGTGTGTAGAACAAACCAATAAAAAAAAGAGACGACACGCAATGACGCCTCGGGTATTGATCGTCGATGACGATCCGCTTATTCGTGACTTGCTGCAGGCCTATCTGTCCCAGGAAGGCTATGACGTGCACTGCGCCGACACCGCGGAAAAGGCCGAAGCACTGCTCGGCAGCCAGGATGTCGACCTGGTGCTGCTGGACATCCGCCTGCCCGGCAAGGACGGCCTCACCCTGACCCGTGAGCTGCGGGTACGTTCGGAGGTCGGCATCATCCTCATCACCGGCCGCAACGACGACATCGACCGTATCGTCGGCCTGGAATGCGGCGCCGACGACTACGTGATCAAACCGCTCAACCCCCGCGAACTGGTATCCCGCGCCAAGAACCTGGTCCGCCGTGTGCGCCATGCCCGCGAGGTGCACCCGACGCCGGCCTGCGCGCAATCGCTGAAGCAGTTCGCCGACTGGGCGCTGGACACCGACCGCCGGCGCCTGATCGACGCCCGTGGCGGGCAAACCCTGCTGACCCATGGCGAGTTCCAGTTGCTCAGCGTGTTCCTGCGCAACAGCGGCCACACCCTCAGCCGCGACCAGTTGATGGACCAGATCCGCAACCGCGAATGGGTGCCCAACGACCGCTCCATCGACGTGCTGGTCGGCCGCCTGCGGCGCAAGCTGCACGACGACCCGGCCGAGCCCCAACTGATCATCACCATCCACGGCACCGGCTACCTGTTCACCGCCAGCGTGGCGGCATGACCCGCAGCGCCTGGGTGCTGGCCTTGGCATTGTTCGCCGTGCAAGCCAGTGCAAAGCAGCCGGTGCGCTATTGCGATTACCCGGTGTACCCGCCGATTTCCTGGAGTGACGGCCACCAGGTGCGCGGCCTGGCCCCCACCGTGGTGCGAGAGCTGTTCGCGCGCATGGGCTACGAAGTGCAGACCGTGGTGCTGGGCAACTGGAAGCGCTGCCTGATGGACGCCGCCGCCGGGCGGGTGGACGTGGTGCTGGCCTACAACAGCGACCAGCGTGACCAACGCATGCGCTTTTCCACGGTGCCGGTGGTGCGCGAGGAAGTGGCGGTGTTCTACAACCGCCTGCGGCCGGTGCAGTTCCAGCGCCTGGAAGACCTGGCCAGTTACCGCGGCGGCCTGCTGTACGGCGAAAGCTACGGCGCCGACTTCGACCGCTTCGTCGCCCGCCACCAGAACATCGAACGGGTTTCGTCCAGCCAGCAGAACTTCGGCAAGCTGATCCGTGGGCGCATCGACTACGTGATCCAGGAGCGGCGCACCGGCCAGCTGTTCATCGAAAAGCTGCCCGGGGCGCAGGACATCCGCGTATTGCCCACGGCCCTGAGCGTGGACTACCTGCGCGTCGCGATATCACGGCAATCGCCCTTGAGCCAGCATATGGACGAAATAGACGCGCAGTTGCTGCGCATGAACCAGGCCGGCGAGATCGAGCGCTGGCTGGAGCAGAGCGAAGTGACCTACCGCGACATGGTCAACCTGCCGGCGGACTCCCGATGATCCGCCTGCGCACCGATGGCTTGCTGCGCCGCCTGCTGCTGTTCATCCTGCTGTTCAGCCTGTGCTTTACCGTGCTGGCCAGCTCGGTGCAGCTGTACTTCGAATACCGCCGCGAGATGCGCGATATCGAGGCGCGTATGGCGCTGATCCGCGCCGGTTACCTGGCCAGCCTGGAGCGCAGCCTGTGGGACCTGGATGAGGCACAGCTGGATACACAATTGCGCGGCCTGGTGGACTTTTCCGATGTCGCCCGGGTGCGTCTGGTCAGTGACGATTTCCAGATGCTGCGCGGCCTCGCCGAGCCCAAGGGGCCGCTGCGTATCGAACGTTTCCCCCTTGATTACCAGCCGCCCTCGGGGCCGGCCAGGCACCTGGGCGAGCTGGAAGTGAGCATCGACCTGGGCGCGGTGCACCGGCGGCTGTATGCCACTGGCCTTGCCAGCCTGCTTTGGATGGGCGTGTTCCTGTGTGGCCTGGCGGTGGCGCTGTCGGGGCTGTTCTACCGCCTGGTCACCCGCCACCTGCAAGTGATGGCCGAGTTCGCCCGGCGTATTGGCGCCGGCCAATGGCAGGAACCGTTGCGCCTGGGGCGCCGCCCGTCAACGCGCCCGGACGAGATCGACACCGTGGCCAATGCCCTGGATGACATGCGCCGCGCCATCCTCAGTGACATCGAACGCCGCGAGCGCGACCGCCTGGCGCTGCAGGACAAGCGCGACGAACTGCAGGCCATGGTCGAGCGGCGTACCGCCAGCCTGGCCCGGGCCAAGGACGAGGCCGAAGCCGCCAACCTGGCCAAGTCACGCTTCCTGGCGACCATGAGCCATGAGCTGCGTACCCCGCTCAACGGCATTCTCGGCATGGCCGAGCTGCTGCGCGGCGGCCGGCTGGAGGCGGCCGACCGCCAGCGCGTCGAGGCCTTGTACAAGGCCGGCGAGGGGTTGCTGGCGATTCTCAACGAGGTGCTGTATTTCGCCCGGCTCGAGGAGGGCGAGAGCCGCGCGGAGCTGGTCGGTTTTTCGCTACGCCAGTTGTGCCAGGAAGTGCTGGCGCTGCTTGAACCCATGGCCCGGGACAATGGCGACACCCTGCAGCTGGATATCGACGAGCAATTGGCCGATTACCAGCACGGTGCCGAACAGTACCTGCGCCAGGTGCTCAGCAACCTGCTGGCCAATGCCATCAAGTTCACCGAACAGGGGCAAGTGCGGCTTGCGGTGCAGGTACTGGCCAGTGACCAGGGCTCGCAGCGCGTGCGGGTGTCGGTCAGCGACAATGGCATCGGCATCGAGCCGGCTGTGCAGGCCAGGGTCTTCGACCGCTTCGTCCAGGCCAGCGAGGCGGTGGCCCGGCGCTACGGCGGCACCGGCCTGGGCCTGGCGATCTGCAAGCACCTGGTGGAAAAACTGGGGGGCTGCATTGGCCTGGACAGCGTGCAAGGGCAGGGCAGTCGCTTCTGGTTCGAGCTCGACTTGGCCCGCGGGCAGCCAGTGCTGGCCAGTTCACCAGCCCCGTCGCCCATGGCCAGCCTGGACATCTTGGTGGTCGAAGACGTGGCACTGAACCGCGAGGTGGCCGGCGGTTTGCTGCTGCGCGATGGCCACCGGGTGAGCTTTGCAGAAGACGCCGTGCAAGCCTTGCAGGCCTGCGCACAGCGGCGCTTCGACCTGATCCTGCTCGACGTGCATCTGCCCGGCATGAGCGGGGTGGAGCTGTGCCGGCAACTGCGTGCCACGCCCGGGCCGAACCGCCATAGCCGGGTCCTGGCACTGACGGCTGGCGTGCAGCCGGGGCAAGTCCCAGGCTACCTGGATGCCGGCATGCAGGGAGTGCTGGCCAAGCCCCTGCGGCTGGACAACCTGCGCCAGGCGCTGGCCGAAGCGGCGCCTGCTGAAGTGGTTGGCGTCGACGCGACAATGGACTGGTCGTTGCTGGACACCCATCGCTCGCTGCTGGGTGAACAGAAGCTGCAAGGCCTGTTGAAGGTGCTGCGCCAGTCGCTGGAACATCACGCCACGGCGTTGGCCGAGGCGCTGCCGGCCCAGGACTTTACCGAAGTGCTGCACCTGGCCCACCGCCTGGCCGGCAGTTGCGATTCCCTGGGCTTTTGTGGGCTGGCTGCGTTGTTGCGTCGCCTTGAGGACGCTGCCCGGCAGCATGACGAACAGGCATTGAAAGCGCTCGCCGCGCCGCTGGCCACCGAGCTTGCCCAGGCCCGCGCCACCCTGGAACAGTTGATCCAGAGCTGACGTACAAAAACCTTACGACTTTTTACATCTTCGATCCGTTCGTTCAACGGCACCTTACATCCGTTTCCAATAATCCAAGGCAACCGTGTTGCACGCGGTCCATGAGGCTTATTGGAGACAAGAATAATGACATGCCGTAGCGCTCAGCCCCTCCTTCCCAACACACCGTGCGGCACCCCCGCGTGGTATGGCACCGGCCGCAAAGGCGAGGTGCGCCATGACTGACAACCGCGAAAAGATCCAGCTCACCCGCGCGCTGAAAAGCCGGCACATCTTCATGCTGTCGCTGGGCGGGGTGATCGGCACCGGGCTGTTCATGGGCTCGGGTGTGACCATCAACCAGGGTGGCCCGATAGGCGCGATCCTGGCCTACCTGGTCGCGGGTTTGCTGATGTACCTAGTGATGGTCTGCCTGGGCGAGCTGTCGGTGCAGATGCCGGTGTCCGGTTCGTTCCAGGCCCACGCCACCAAGTTCATCGGCCCGGCCACCGGCTTCATGATCGGCTGGGTGTACTGGATGAGCTGGGCCACCACCGTGGGCCTGGAGTTCACCGCCGCCGGCATGCTGATGACCCGCTGGTTCCCGGAGGTGCCGATCTGGTATTGGTCGGCGCTGTTCGTGGTCGTGCTGTTCGGCCTCAACGCCCTGGCCACCCGTGCCTTCGGCGAGGCGGAGTACTGGTTCTCGGGGATCAAGGTGGCGACCATCCTCGGCTTCATCATCATCGGCCTGTTGGTGATCTTCGGCGCCATCCCGCTGAGCAGCGGGGCGCCAGCACCGATGCTGGACAACCTGGTGGGCGAGTCGCTGTTCCCCCATGGCCTGTCGGCGGTGTTCGCGGTGATGATGACCGTGGTCTATGCCTTCCAGGGCTGTGAAATCATGGGGGTGGCGGCCGGCGAGACCGAGCACCCGGAAAAGAGCATCCCGCGGGCCGTGCGCAACGTGGTGTTCCGCGTGCTGATCTTCTACGTACTGGCGATTGCCGTGCTCTCGGCCATCGTGCCGTTCGAGCAGGCCGGGCTGATGGAAAGCCCGTTCGTGCAGGTGTTCGACATGGTGGGTATTCCCTTTGCCGCCGACCTGATGAACTTCGTCATCCTCACCGCCATCCTTTCGGTGGGCAACTCCGGGCTGTATGCCTCCACGCGCATCCTCTGGGCCATGTCGAAGAGCGGCATGGCGCCGAAAAGCCTGTCGCCGCTGAGCAAGCGTGGCGTGCCGTTGCGTGCGCTGAGCATCACCCTGTGCTTCGCGCTGATCTCGCTGATGACCAGTTTCATTGCCGCCGACACTCTGTTCATGGTGTTGATGGCGGTGAGTGGCATGTCCGGCACCGTGACCTGGATCGTCATCGCCCTGGCGCAATACCGCTTCCGCAAGGCCTACCTGCGAGATGGTGGGCAACTGCAGGACCTGAAGTACAAGGCGCCGCTGTACCCGCTGGTGCCGCTGCTGTGCATCACCCTGTGCAGCTCGCTGTTCGTGTTCCTGGCGCTGGATGAAACCCAGCGGCCGTCGTTGTACTGGGGCTTTGGCTTCATTGCCCTGTGCTACGCGGCGTACTTCTTCGTCAACCGCCGTCGGCAGGGGGCCTTCGAGCCGAGCGTGCCAGGGGTCTGAGGTTTCAATCTCGGGGGCTGCTACGCAGCCCATCGCGACGCAAGGCCGCTCCCACAGGTACCGCGCAGACCTGAAGTCTGCGAATGACTTGTGGGAGCGGCCTTGTGTCGCGAAAGGGGCGCAAAGCGCCCCCAGCAATCCGTCAGTTGTACAAAGTTGTAACAACCACCTCCTATCTCAACCTTGATACAACAAATAAAGCTAATAAAAACAACGATATATATCGTTTTCAAGCGTTGTTACAGCCCCATCCCCGCCCAATTGCCGCCTTGTTGAACACTCGTTTAGTATCTCCCTCATCAAGCCCTCTCAAACCATCACAACAACACCGAGGCCCCCCATGACCACCCCGTCGTCGTCACTGTTGAGCAAGGTCGAAGCCGGCGTTGCCTGGATCACCCTCAACCGCCCCGAGCAGCGCAATGCGCTGGACATCCCCACCCTCAAGCAACTGCACGCCCTGCTGGAAACCTGCAACAGCGACCCGACCGTGCGCGTGGTGGTGCTGACCGGCAGCGGCCGCAGCTTCTGCGCCGGTGCCGACCTGGCCGAATGGGCCGCGGCCGAGGCCCAGGGCACCCTGGAAAGCTACGGCTGGACCGAAACCGCCCACGCCCTGATGTTGCGCCTGCACAGCCTCGACAAGCCCACCATCGCTGCCATCAACGGCACCGCCGTGGGCGGTGGCATGGACCTCAGCCTGTGCTGCGACCTGCGCATCGCCGCGGCCTCGGCGCGCTTCAAGGCCGGCTACACCAGCATGGGCTACAGCCCCGATGCCGGTGCCAGCTGGCACCTGCCACGGCTGATCGGCAGCGAGCAGGCCAAGCGCCTGTTGTTCCTCGATGAACTGTGGGGTGCCGAACGTGCCCTGGCGGCCGGGCTGGTCAGCGAAGTCTGTGCCGACGAGCAACTGCCCGCCGTGGCCGCCGAGCTGGCCGGGCGCCTGGCCAACGGCCCCACCTTCGCCTACGCGCAGACCAAGCGGCTGATCCGCGATGGCGCGCGGCGCACCCTGGCCGAGCAGCTGGAGGCCGAGCGCCAGGCCGGCCTGCTGTGCGGCCGCAGCCAGGACGGTGCCGAGGCACTGCAAGCCTCGGTGGAGCGACGCGCACCCCGTTTTACCGGCCAGTAACCCGATAACCGACCCTCACCAGGACCTTCGCAGATGAATTTCCAACTGACCCAAGAACAAGAAATGTTGGTGGAAGCGGTACGCAGTTTTGTCGCCAAGGAGCTGCTGCCCCATGAGGAGGCGGTGGACCGCGCCGATGCCGTATCGCCCGAGCTGGCTGCGCAGATCCGTGGCAAGGCCATCGCCGCCGGGTTCTATGCCTTCAACATGCCCGAGGAGGTCGGCGGCGGTGGCCTGGACTATCTGTCCCAGGCGCTTATCGAGCGCGAACTGTCCAAGGTGTCCTGGGCCTTGCACGTGTTCGTCGCGCGGCCATCGAAAATCCTCATGGCCTGCAAGGACGAGCAGATCAACGACTACCTGTTGCCCTGCGTGCAGGGCGAGAAGATCGACTGCTTCGCCCTCACCGAGCCGGGCGCCGGCTCCGATGCCAACGCCATCAAGACCCGTGCCGTGCGCCAGGGTGACGACTTCGTCATCAACGGCAGCAAGCACTTCATCAGCCATGCCGGCCACGCCGATTTCGCCATCGTCTTCGCCGTCACCGACACCTACGAGCACAACGGGCGCAAGCGCAACGCGGTAACGGCCTTCCTGGTCGACCGTGGCACGCCGGGCATGACCATCCGCCGTGGCCCCAAGTGCGTGAGCAACCGTGGCTACCACACCTACGAGCTGTTCTTCGACGACTGCCAGGTGCCGGCCAGCAAGGTGCTGGGCGAGGTCGGCAAGGGCTGGGAGGTGGCCAACGCCTGGCTCACCGCCGGCCGGGTGATGGTCGCCGCCAACTGCGTGGGCCAGGCCCAGCGTGCCCTCGACCTGTCGCTGCAATGGGCCGCCGACCGCAAGCAGTTCGGCCAGGCCATCGGCAGCTACCAGGGCGTGTCGTTCAAGCTGGCCGACATGGCCACGCAGATTCGCGCTGCGGAAATGCTCACCCTGCACACCGCCTGGAAGATGGACCAGGGCAGCATGACCGACGGTGAGGCCGGCATGGCCAAGCTGTTCGCCAGCGAGGTGCTGGGCAAGGTTGCCGACGAAGCCGTGCAGATCTTTGGCGGCATGGGCCTGATGGATGAAGGGCCGGTCGAGCGCATCTGGCGCAACGCACGCATCGAGCGCATCTGGGAAGGCACCTCGGAAATCCAGCGGCACATCATCGCCCGCGAACTGCTGCGCCCGCTGCTGCGCTGAACGCCAGGAGAACACCCATGTCGCATTCGATTCGTGACAACCTCAAGCGCCTGCTGGCCCCCCGGCACCTGGCCTTCGTCGGCGGGCGCAGCATGGCGCGGGCGCTGAAGCGCTGCGCCGAAGGTGGCTTTGGTGGCGAGCTGTGGCTGGTCAACCCGCAGCATGACAGCCTCGAAGGCATTCCCTGTGTAGCACGTGTGGCCGACTTGCCCCATGCCCCGGACGCGGTGTTCATCGCCACCAACCGCGAACTGACCCTGCAGTGTGTTGCCGAGCTGGCCGCACGCGGCGCCGGTGGCGCCATCTGCTATGCCTCGGGCTTTGCCGAAAGCGGCGAAGAGGGCCGCCAGCTGCAGCAGCGCCTGCTCACCGCCGCCGGCAACATGGCCTTGCTCGGCCCCAACTGCTACGGCCTGCTCGACTACCTGCACGGCGCTGCCCTGTGGCCGGTGGCCCATGGTGGCCAGCAGGTGGAGAAGGGCGTGGCGATCCTCACCCAGAGCGGCAACTTCGCCTACAACCTGTCGATGAGCGACCGATCGCTGCCGGTGGCCTACATGGCCTCGGTCGGCAACCAGGCACAACTGGGCGTGGCCGAGCTGATGGACGTGCTGCTCGACGACCCACGGGTAACCGCCATCGGCCTGCACCTGGAAGGCCTGAAGAACGTGCCGGGCTTCGCCCGTGCTGCCTGCAAGGCATTGCAGCAGGGCACGCCGATCATTGCGCTGAAGACCGGCGTTTCGCAGATTGGCGCCGAACTGGCGCTCAGCCACACCAGCTCGCTGTCCGGCTCCGATGCCTTGTACGACAGCCTGTTCCAGCGCCTGGGCGTGATCCGCGTCAGTGGCCCGGTGAGCTTCGTTGAAACCCTCAAGGCCGCCGCCTGTGGGCGCCTTCCGGTGAATGGCGAGCTGATCGCCCTGGCCTGCTCGGGTGGCGATGCCGGCTTGATCGCCGACTATGCCGAGCGCAACCAGCTGGTCCTGCCGAAGCTCGAACAAGGGCAGGTGGCGCAGTTGGCCGAGGTGCTGCCGGCCTATGCCAACCTGGTCAACCCGCTGGACTTCACCACGGCCATCTGGGGTGATGCAGCGGCTCTGCAACGCATGCTCGACAGCACCCTGAGCGGCGCAGCCGACGCGGCCATGCTGGTGCTGGACTACCCGGCGGCGTTCACCGGCGAACGCAAGGAATGCGACCTGCTGCTGGCGCTGTACTGCGATGCACTGGAGCGCCACGGCAAGATCGGCTTCGTCACCTCGGCATTCCCGGAGCTGTTGCCCGCCTGCGCGCGCGAGCGTTTGCACGCGCGTGGCATCGCCGCCCTGCAGGGCGTGGAGGATGGCCTGGCAGCCTGGGGCCGCATCGTCACCTACCAGCGCAACCGCCAGCGGCTACTGGAACAGGGTGAGGCCGCGCGGGTGCCGCTGTGCCCGAAGGCCATCGCGGGCGAGGGCCAGCTGCTGGACGAATGGCAATCCAAGCAAGCCCTGCGTGCCTTCGGCCTGCCGGTACCGGCAGGGGTGCTGAGCACACCCGAGCGCGCCGTGGCAGATGCCGCCCGCGTCGGCTACCCGCTGGTACTGAAGGCGGTCAGCGCGCAACTGCCGCACAAGACCGAAGCCGGTGCGGTGGCGCTGAACCTGCGCGATGCCGCCGCCCTCGAGGGTGCGCTGGTGCAGATGCGCCAGCGCATCGCCGCCTACGCCCCGCAGGTAGCGTTCGACCAGGTGCTGCTCGAACCGATGGCCGAGCCGCCGCTGGCCGAACTGATCGTCGGCATCAAGCGCGAGCACGACTTCGCCCTGGCCCTGGTGATCGGTGCCGGTGGCGTGCTGGTCGAGCTGCTCAAGGACAGCGTCAGCCTGTTGCTGCCGACCACCGACGATGCCATCCGCAGCGCGCTGCTCGGCCTACGCAGTGCCAGCCTGCTGCAAGGCTTCCGTGGCCGCCCGGCCGCCGACCTCGACGCACTGGTTGCGGCTATCCGCGCGGTGGCCGACTACGCCTGCGAGAACGCCGGGCAACTGCTGGAGCTGGATGTGAACCCATTGATGGTCGGTGCCCACGGCACCACCGCGGTCGACGCGCTGATCCGCCTCGGCCAGGCGCAAGGAGAACGAAATGAATAAGCACACCCCGACCGCCGGCCAGGCGTTGGTGCGCCTGCTGGCCAACTACGGCGTGGAGACGGTTTTCGGCATCCCCGGCGTGCACACCCTGGAGCTGTACCGCGGCCTGCCGGGCAGCGGCATCCGCCATGTGCTGACCCGCCACGAGCAGGGCGCCGGCTTCATGGCCGACGGCTATGCACGGGTAAGCGGCAAACCGGGGGTGTGCTTCGTCATCACCGGCCCGGGCGTGACCAATGCCGCCACCGCCATCGGCCAGGCCTACGCCGACTCCATCCCGATGCTGGTGATTTCCAGCGTCAACCACACTGCCAGCCTGGGCAAGGGCTGGGGCTGCCTGCACGAAACCCAGGACCAGCGCGCCATGACCGCGCCGATTACCGCGTTCTCCGCCGTGGCCCTGCGCGGCGACGACCTGCCCGAACTGATCGCCCGCGCATGGGCTGTGTTCGACAGCGAACGGCCGCGCCCGGTGCACATCTCGGTGCCGCTGGACGTACTGGCCGCACCGGTCAGCCGTGACTGGAGCAATGAGGTAGTGCGCCGTCCCGGGCGCGGCCAGCCTTGCCGCGACATCCTCGACCAGGCCGCCATGAAACTGGCCGCCGCCAAGCGCCCGATGATCATTGCCGGCGGAGGGGCATTGCACGCGGCCGAGCAGCTGCAGCAGCTGAGCACTCGGCTGGCAGCGCCATTGTTCACCAGCGTGGCCGGCAAGGGCCTGCTGCCAGCGGACGCGCCACTGAATGCCGGCGCCAGCCTGTGCGTCGAGCCCGGCTGGCAGCTGATCAGCCAGGCCGACGTGGTGCTGGCAGTAGGTACCGAAATGGCCGACACCGACTTCTGGCGCGAGCGCCTGCCGATCAGCGGCGAGCTGCTACGCGTGGACATCGACCCGCGCAAGTTCAACGACTTCTACCCCTGTGCCATAGCGCTGCACGGGGATGCCCGGCAAACCCTGGCCGGCCTGCTCGAGCACCTGCCAGCGCTGGATCGTGACCCGGCCCAGGCCAGCGAAGCCGTGGCCAACCTGCGCCAGGCCATTCGCGGCGGGCATGCGCCACTGCAGGCCGTGCACCAGGCGATTCTCGACCGCATTGCCGCCGTGCTGCCCGACGATGCCTTCGTCAGCAGCGACATGACCCAGTTGGCCTACACCGGCAACTACGCCTTCGCCAGCCGGGCGCCGCGCAGCTGGCTGCACCCCACCGGCTACGGCACCCTTGGCTATGGCCTGCCGGCCGGCATCGGCGGCATGTTCGCCAGCGACCATCGCCCAGGCCTGGTGCTGGTGGGCGACGGCGGCTTCCTCTACACCGCCCAGGAGCTGGCCACGGCAGTCGAAGAACTGGACCGGCCACTGGTCGTGCTGTTATGGAACAATGACGCCCTTGGCCAGATCCGCGACGACATGCTCGGGCTGGACATCGAGCCGGTCGGCGTACTGCCACGCAACCCGGACTTCATCGGCCTGGCCCGCGCCTTTGGTTGCACGGTGCGCCAGCCGCGTGACCTGGACGCGCTGCAGGCCGATCTGGCCAGCGGTTTCGCCACCCCCGGCGTCACCTTCATCGAACTCAAACACACCTGCGTCTGCTAAGCGGCAGACACCACGAACAACAAGAGAAATCACCATGCAATTTAGCCGTACCCTCCTGGCTGCATCCCTCGCTCTGCTGATCACTGGCCAGGCCCCGCTGTACGCCGCACCGCCCCTGTCGATGGACAACGGCACCACCGCCCTGACCGCGCAGAACAGCAACGCCTGGGTCGAAATCAGTGCCGGCGCACTGCAACACAACATCCGTACCTTGCAGGCCGAGCTGGGCGGCAAGTCCAAGCTGTGCGCCGTGCTCAAGGCCGACGCCTATGGCCACGGTATCGGCCTGGTCATGCCGTCGATCATCGCCCAGGGCGTGCCCTGCGTGGCGGTGGCCAGCAACGAGGAGGCACGCGTGGTCCGCGCCAGCGGCTTCACCGGGCAACTGGTGCGGGTACGCCTGGCCAGCCTCGGCGAAGTGGAAGATGCCTTGCAGTACGACATGGAAGAGCTGGTTGGCAGCGCCGAGTTCGCCCGCCAGCTCGATGCCATCGCCGAACGCCACGGCAAGACCCTGCGCATTCACATGGCGCTCAATTCCAGCGGCATGAGCCGCAACGGCGTGGAAATGACCACCTGGTCCGGCCGGGGTGAAGCGCTGCAGATCACTGACCAGAAGCACCTCCAGCTGGTCGCGCTGATGACTCACTTCGCCGTGGAAGACAAGGACGATGTGCGCAAAGGCCTGGCAGCGTTCAACGAACAGACCGACTGGCTGATCAAGCACGCGAAGCTTGATCGCAGCAAGCTCACCCTGCATGCCGCCAACTCCTTCGCTACGCTGGAAGTGCCGGAAGCGCACCTGGACATGGTGCGTACCGGTGGCGCGCTGTTCGGCGACACCGTGCCGACGCGCACCGAATACCAACGTGTCATGCAGTTCAAGTCGCACGTGGCGGCGGTGCACAGCTACCCGGCAGGCAACACCGTCGGCTACGACCGCACCTTCACCCTGGCGCGTGATTCGCGCCTGGCCAACATCACCGTGGGTTACTCCGATGGCTACCGCCGGGTGTTCACCAACAAGGGCCATGTGCTGATCAACGGCCACCGAGTGCCAGTGGTGGGCAAGGTGTCGATGAATACCTTGATGGTCGATGTCACCGACTTCCCCGATGTGAAAGGGGGCAACGAAGTGGTGCTGTTCGGCAAACAGGCCGGGGGGGAGATCACCCAGGCCGAGATAGAAGAAATCAACGGCGCGTTGCTCGCCGACCTCTACACCGTATGGGGCAGTTCCAACCCGAAGATTCTCGTCGACTGAACTGCCAATGAAGGGAGATTGCCATGCGCTACGCCAAGCTCACTCAACACATCGCCGGCGACGGGGCTGCGGCCTGGGACATCCACTATCGCGCCCTGGCGCTGCAGGCCGAGGGTAGGGATATCCTGCTGCTTTCGGTGGGTGACCCGGACTTCGACACCCCCGCGCCGATCGTCGAGGCGGCCATCGACAGCCTGCGTTCGGGCCACACCCATTACGCCGATGTGCGCGGCAAGCTGGCGCTGCGCCAGGCCATCGCCAACCGCCACCGCCAGCGCAGCGGCCAGGCCGTCGATGCCGACCAGGTGACGGTGCTGGCGGGGGCCCAGTGCGCGCTGTACTGCGTGGCCCAGTGCGTGCTCGACCCGGGTGACGAGGTAATTGTCGCCGAGCCCATGTACGTTACCTACGAGGCGGTGTTCGGGGCTTGTGGCGCCAAGGTGGTACCGGTGCCGGTCAAGCCGGAGAACGGCTTTCGCGTGTGCCCGCGTGACGTGGCCGCGCGCATCACCCCGCGCACCCGCGCCCTGGCCCTGAACAGCCCGCACAACCCCTCGGGGGCGAGCCTGCCGCGCGCCACCTGGGAGGCGCTGGCCGAGCTGTGCATCGCCCACGATCTGTGGTTGATCTCTGACGAGGTGTATAGCGAGCTATTGTACGACGGCGAGCATGTCAGCCCTGGCAGCCTGCCGGGCATGGCCGAGCGCACCGCCACCCTCAACAGCCTGTCGAAGTCGCATGCCATGACCGGTTGGCGGGTGGGCTGGGTGGTCGGTTCGACCGAACTTGCCACCCATCTGGAAAACCTCGCCCTGTGCATGCTGTACGGTTCGCCGGACTTCATCCAGGACGCCGCCGTGGTGGCACTGGAGCAGCAGCTGCCGGAACTGGATGTTATGCGCGAAGCCTATCGCCAGCGTCGCGACCTGGTGTGCGAGCAGTTGGCCGACTGCCCGGGCATCAAGGTGCTCAAGCCCGATGGCGGCATGTTCGTGATGGTCGATATCCGCGAGACCGGCGTATCTGCCCAGACCTTTGCCGACTACCTGTTGGACAGCCAGGGCGTGTCGGTGCTTGCCGGCGAAGCGTTCGGTCCCAGCGCTGCCGGGCATATCCGCCTGGGCCTGGTGCTGGGCAATGCGGCGCTGATCGATGCCTGCCGACGCATCGCCTACTGTGCCGACGAACTGAAACGGGACTACGGCCATGCGTGAGTATGCGCGGCTGTACATCGACGGCGCCTGGCAGGTACCGAGCGGGCAGGGCATGGCCGAGGTGATCGACCCGGCCACCGAACAGGCCATCGGCCGGGTGCCGCTGGGCGCCGAGGCCGATGTCGAACGGGCGGTCATGGCCGCGCGGCGGGCCTTCGATGGCTGGTCGCGCACGCCGTCCAGCGTACGTGCCGGCTATATAACGGCGCTGGCTGCACAGCTGAAAAGCCGCGCGGCGGAAATGGCCTCGGTCATCACCGACGAGTTGGGCATGCCGGTGCAGTGGTGCCAGGCGGTACAGGTGGAGGGCCCGATTGCCGGGCTGGAGCAGTACGCCGAACTGGCCGGGCTGATGGATGAGGTGCGCGAAGTCGGCAACTCGCTGGTGTACCGCGAAGCCGTTGGCGTGTGCGCGTTCATCAACCCGTGGAACTACCCGCTGCACCAGATGGTCGGCAAGCTGGCGCCGGCTCTGGCCGCCGGCTGCACGGTGGTGGTCAAGCCCAGCCAGGAAACACCGCTGCATGCGTTCCTGCTGGCCGAGATGATCGAGGCCATCGGCCTGCCGGCCGGGGTGTTCAACCTGGTCAGCGGGCCGGGGGCCAAGGTTGGCGAGGCCCTGGCCCGGCACCCGCAGGTGGACATGGTGTCGTTCACCGGCTCCACCGGCGCCGGGGTGCGCGTGGCACAGGCGGCCGCGCCGACGGTGAAGCGGGTGTGCCTGGAGCTGGGCGGCAAGTCGCCGCTGCTGATCACCGCCGACGCCGACCTGCACGCGGCGGTGCGCCATGGCGTGCAGGACGTGATGATCAACTCGGGGCAGACCTGCACGGCCCTGACCCGCATGTTGCTGCCGGCCAGCCGCTACGCCGAGGCGCTGGAGATTGCCGAGGCCGAGACCCGTGCGCTGGTCATGGGCGACCCGCGTGACCCGGCCAGCTTCCTCGGGCCGATGTGTTCGGCAGGCCAGCGGCGCACCGTGCTCGACTACATTCGCCTGGGCCAGGAAGAGGGCGCGCGCCTGCTGTGCGGCGGTGATACGCCAGCCGGCTTCGAGCGCGGCTTCTACGTGGCGCCGACCTTGTTCGCCGATGTCGACAACCGCATGCGCATCGCCCAGGAGGAAATCTTCGGCCCGGTGCTGTGCCTGATCCCCTATGCCGACGAGGCCCAGGCGCTGGCCCAGGCCAACGATTCGCCGTTCGGCCTGTCCAGTGCGGTGTGGGCCGGTAGCCGTGAGCACGGCCTGGCCCTGGCGCGGCAGATACGCGCCGGGCAGTGCTTCATCAACGGTGGCGGGTTCAACTACCAGGCACCGTTTGGTGGCTACAAGCAGTCGGGCAACGGGCGCGAGTGGGGCGAGGAGGGCCTGGCCGAGTTCGTCGAGGTGAAAGCGGTGCAGTGCTGAGCACAGCTGGAAGACAACCTGTTTTGTGTGAGGAGAATGTTTGTGAATGTACTGATCGTCCACGCTCACCCCGAGCCGCAATCGTTCACTGCTGCCCTGCGTGACCAGGCCGTGGAAACCTTCCGCGCCCAGGGCCACCAGGTGCAGGTCAGCGACCTGTACGCCATGGGCTGGAACCCGGTGGCCAGCGCCGATGACTTCAGCCAGCGCGAGAACTCCGAGTACCTGGTGTATGCCCTGGAGCAGCGCCAAGGGGTCAAGCGTGGCGCCATTGCCGCGGATATCCGGCAGGAGCTGGACAAGCTGCTGTGGGCCGACTTGCTGGTGCTGAACTTCCCGATCTTCTGGTTCTCGGCGCCGGCCATGCTCAAGGGCTGGATCGACCGCGTGCTGGTGTCGGGGGTGTGCTATGGCGGCAAGCGCTTCTACGACCAGGGCGGTTTGGCGGGCAAGAAAGCGCTGGTGACCGTGACCCTGGGCGGGCGCGAGCACATGTTTGGCGACGGGGCGATTCATGGGCCGCTGGAGGACATGCTGCGGCCGATCTTGCGCGGCACGCTGGCCTATGTGGGGTTCGAGGTGCTGCCGCCGTTCGTGGCCTGGCATGTGCCGTACATCAGTGACGAGGCGCGGCAGGTGTTCTTGCAGCAGTACCGGCAGCGCCTGGAGCAGCTCCCGGACGACCAGCCACTGGTGTTCCCGCGCCTGGAGCAGTTTGATGAGGCGCTTTACCCACTAACCTGACTTTTCTCCTGTACCAGCCACTGGGGCCGCGTTGCGGCCCTTTCGCGACACAAGGCCGCTCCCACAAGGACTGCGCAGCCTTCGAAGCCGGCAGTGAACCTGTGGGAGCGGCCTTGTGTCGCGAAAGGGCTGCAAAGCAGCCCCAGAATTCTGTCGGCGTACGACATTCCGCCAAAAAGCGACCACCCACACATTCGGGGTATGTCCCCCTTCGGCAAATCCCTCGATAGTGCCCCCATCGGCTCGATCCCGAGCATTCACACGATGGAGTTGCCATGCGCAAGGTACTGAAGGTGATTGGCGGTCTGCTGCTGGCGTCTGGCGCCAGCCTGGCCCAGGCGGCAGAGGTGGACAGCGGTAACACGTTGCGGTTGTACAACTGGACCGACTATATCGGCGAAACCACCCTGGCCGACTTCGAGAAGGCCACCGGCATCAAGGTCATCTACGACACCTTCGACGGCTACGAAACGGTGCAGACCAAACTGCTCACCGGCCGCTCCGGCTACGACCTGGTCATGCTCAACGCTTCTCTGGTCCCCCCGCTGATCAGCGCCGGGGTATTCCAGGCGCTGGACAAGCAGCAACTGCCAAGCTGGCACAACCTCGACCAGCAGGTGGTGAACAACCTGCAAGGCTACGACCCCGGCCTGAAATATTCGGCGCCCTATACCTGGGGCAGCTCGGGGGTAACCTACAACGTCGACAAGATCACCGCGCGCATGCCCGATGCCCCCATCGGCTCGCTGGCCATGCTGTTCGACCCCAGGATCGTCTCGCGCTTCGCCGACTGTGGCGTCACCCTGATGGACGCGCCGACCGAAGTCATCCCGCTGGCCCTGCAGTACCTGGGCAAGGACCCACGCAGCGCATCACCGGCCGACCTCAAGGCGGCCGAACAACTGCTGTTGGGCATTCGCCCGTACATTCGCAAGTTCGATTCGGTCAACTACCTCACCAGCCTGCCCAACGGCGATGTCTGCCTGGCCCTGACCTGGTCCGGCGACTACGCCACCGCCCAGGCCCGCGCGGTGGAAGCGAAGAAGGACATCAAGCTGTCGTTCTTCATCCCCCAGGAAGGCTCGCTGATCTGGTTCGACAACCTGTACATCCCCAAGGATGCGCCGCACGCGGCCAACGCCCACCGCTTCATCGAGTTCCTGCTGCAGCCGCAGACCATGGCCAAGGTCACCGACTACATCCACTACGCCAACAGCAACGCCGCCGCCACGGCGCTGGTGCGCGACGAGATCCGCCAGGACCCGGCCATCTACCCCGACGCGCAAACCCGCGAGCGCCTGTTCGCGCAGAAAACCCAGAGCCCGAAGGACATGCGCGCCATCACCCGGGTCTGGAGCACGGTCAAGACCGGTTTCTGAACACTGCCCAACGATCACTGCCAAGGAGCTGCCCATGGCCACCCCAAGCAAAGCATTCGCCATTGCCCACGACCCGCTGGTGGAAGCCGACAAGGCCCACTACATGCACGGTTACCACGTGTTCGACGAGCACCGCGAGCAAGGCGCGCTGAACATCGTTGCCGGTGAGGGCGCCTACATCCGCGATACCCACGGCAACCGCTTCCTCGATGCCGTCGGCGGCATGTGGTGCACCAACATTGGCCTGGGCCGCGAGGAAATGGCCCTGGCCATCGCCGACCAGGTACGCCAGCTGGCCTATTCCAACCCGTTCTCCGACATGGCCAACGACGTGGCCATCGAGCTGTGCCAGAAGCTTGCGCAGCTGGCGCCGGGTGACCTGAACCATGTGTTCCTCACCACCGGCGGCTCGACCGCGGTCGACACTGCCTACCGGCTGATCCAGTACTACCAGAACTGCCGTGGCAAGCCGCACAAGAAGCACATCATCGCCCGCTACAACGCCTACCACGGCTCCACCACGCTGACCATGTCGCTCGGCAACAAGGCCGCTGACCGGGTGCCGGAGTTCGATTATCAGCACGACCTGATCCACCACGTGTCCAACCCCAACCCGTACCGCGCCCCGCACGACATGGACGAGGCCGAGTTCCTCGACTTCCTGGTGGCCGAGTTCGAGGACAAGATTCTCTCGCTGGGGGCCGACAACGTGGCGGCGTTCTTCGCCGAGCCGATCATGGGCTCGGGCGGGGTGATCATTCCGCCCACGGGCTACTTCCAGCGCATGTGGCAGCTGTGCCAGACCTACGACATCCTGTTCGTCGCCGACGAAGTGGTGACCTCGTTCGGGCGCCTGGGCACCTTCTTCGCCAGCGAGGAACTGTTCGGCGTAACCCCCGACATCATCACTACCGCCAAGGGCCTGACCTCGGCCTACCTGCCGCTGGGGGCGTGCATCTTCTCCGAGCGCATCTGGCAGGTGATCGCCGAGCCGGGCAAGGGCCGCTGCTTCACCCACGGCTTCACCTACAGTGGCCACCCGGTGTGCTGCACCGCGGCGCTGAAGAACATCGAGATCATCGAACGCGAGCATTTGCTGGAGCACGTCAAGGATGTTGGCGGCTACCTGGAGCAGCGCCTGCAAAGCCTGCGCGAGCTGCCGTTGGTGGGGGATGTGCGCTGCATGAAGCTGATGGCCTGTGTCGAGTTCGTTGCCGACAAGGCCAGCAAGACGCTGTTCGCCGACGAGGTGAACATCGGCGAACGCATCCACAGCAAGGCCCAGGCCAAAGGGCTGCTGGTGCGGCCGATCATGCACCTGAACGTGATGTCGCCGCCGTTGATCGTCACCCATGCGCAAGTGGACGAGATTGTCGAAACCCTGCGCCAGTGCATCATCGAAACCGCGCGCGAACTCACGGCGCTTGGCCTGTACCAGGGCCGATGAACCTGGCGCAAAGGGCTGTGCGCGGGCGTGCCTGGCAGGCTAGACTGCCGGGCATGACCCAGGCCTCTCCCGACACCCCGCTTACCCTTTCACTGGGCGCGCTGCAGCAATGGCATGCGGCGCTGCAGCGCGCACTGGCCCACAGCGAAACGCCCGAGGCGCTGGCGCATGTGGCAGCCGCCATCGGCCAGCTGGTGCGGGTGGAATCGATGATGATCAGCCTCGAGTGCCAGGGGCGGGCACCGCAACTGTTGTACCAGCAAGGCATCCCCGACCTGCACCGCGCCGCCGTGCTGGAGCGCTACTTCACTGCCGGCTACCTGCTCGACCCGTTCTGCCTGGCCGTGCAGAGCGGCCTGGCCGAGGGCTTCTACCACCTGCAGGAAATCGCCCCGGACAACTTCTTCGACAGCGACTACTACAAGGCCTACTACCTGGGTACCGGTTGCAGTGAAGACAGCTACTACATCGTCGATCTCAGCGCTGGCCGCAAGTTGTCGCTGAGCCTGTTCCAGGGCTGCAGCGGCACGCGCCTGAGTACGGGGCAGATCGACCTGCTGCGTGCGCTGGAGCCGATGGTACGCGAGCTGCTGGGGCGCTACGCCCGGCACCATCTGGAGCCCGGCCCCGCTTCGGCGGAGCGTGGCAGCCTGCAGGCGGCGTTCGACAGTTTCGGCTGCCAGGTGCTGACCGACCGTGAGCGGGAGGTGGCGCACATGATCTTGCGTGGGCATTCGGTGAAGTCCACCGCGCTGGAGCTGGGCATCTCGCCGGAAACCGTACGCATGCACCGCAAGAACCTGTACCTGAAGCTGGAGATCAACTCGCAGTCGGAGTTGTTTGCGCGGTTTATCGACTGGCTGCGCGGTGATCGCCTGGCGGTCTAGCAGCAAAGGAGCAACTGCCTTACTCAAATCTGAAAGCTGGCGCGATCCCTGTGGGAGCGGGTTCACCCGCGAAGCAGACACCGCGGTGGATGGCACGGGCTTCGCCCGTGTTCGCGGGTGAACCCGCTCCCACAGGTATAGCGCTGCCCCCAATAACTCTCAGCCCCTGCCTTTAGCCAGATAGGCCGCAAACTCCGCGTCCGGCACCATGCTGCCACCGGTCCCCCACACCAGATGCGTAGCCCGGCCCATGCGCCCGGCCGACAGGCCCATGCGCGCCAGGTACTCAGGCGCTTCAAGCACCCTGACCATGCCCGGCATCCCCGCCAGCGCCGAAGGCTCCAGCCGCGCATTCTCCTGGTCATGGGCCAATACCAACAGCCGGTACAGCGCCTCGTCGCTGACTGTGTAATAGCCATCGAGCAAACGCTGCATCGCCTTGCCGACAAAGCCGGAAGGGCGGCCCACCGCCAGGCCGTCGGCGGCGGTCAGGTTGTCGATGCCGAAATCCTGCACGCTGGTGGCGTCATGCAAACCGCTATACACCCCCAGGAACATGCACGGTGAGTGGGTGGGCTCGGCGAAGATGCAGTGCACATGGTCGCCCCAGATCAGCTTCAGGCCGAACGCCACGCCACCGGGGCCACCGCCGACCCCACAGGGCAGGTAGACGAACAAGGGGTGCTCGGCATCTACCTTGATGCCCGCGGCTTCGAACTGGGCGGCCAGCCGCTCGGCCGCCACGGCATAGCCGAGGAACAGGTGTGGCGAGTTCTCGTCGTCGACGAAGTAGCAGCCCGGGTCCGCCGCCGCCTGCTGGCGCCCTTGCTCCACCGCCACGCTGTAGTCGCTTTCGTACTCGACCACGTTCACGCCATGGGCGCGCAGTTTGTCCTTCTTCCACTGGCGGGCATCGGCCGACATGTGCACGGTCGCCTGAAAGCCCAGTCTGGCGCTCATGATGCCGATCGACAGGCCGAGGTTGCCGGTCGAGCCGACCGCAACCTTGTACTGGCTGAAGAATTGCCGGGCCTGGTCGCTGGCCAGTTCCCGGTAATCGCTGTCGAGGCTGATCAGGCCGGCTGCCAGGGCAAGGTCTTCGGCATGCTTGAGCACTTCATGAATACCGCCGCGGGCCTTGATCGAGCCAGAGATCGGCAGCTCGCTGTCGGCCTTGAGCCAAAGTGAACCGCTGGCAGGCAGGCCCGCTGCCTGCAGCAAGGTGGCATGCAGTTTGGGCAGCGGGCGCAGTGGTGACTCGATGATGCCGCCGGTGGCGGCGGTATCCGGGAACACGCTGGCCAGGTAGGGGGCAAAGCGTGCCAGGCGGGCACTGGCAGCACTGACATCGGCGGCGCTTAAACCGACGTCGGCCAGGGCTTGGGCGGCCGGGGCAATGTGCGGGTTGAACCAACGGGTTTCGCGCAGGGCCACCAGGTCGTCGATCAGGGGGTGGGAGCTGCACCATGCTTGCAGTGTCTTGCCGTGAATCATGCTGGGTATTCCTGTTGGTTGATGATGGCCGGGGTGTGACACAAAAGTGCGCCTACAGACAGACGCGGACCCTGTGGGAGCGGGTTTACCCGCGAAGAATTCAACTCGGTGCATGGCACGGGCTTCGCCCGTGTTCGCGGGTGAACCCGCTCCCACAGGGGGCAGGTGTTTAGCCAGACCGTTGATTCCAGGAGCGCGCCCTCATTCGGCCTGTTGTGCAATCAATGTCAGGCAGCGCTGCACGATCGGGCTCACATCGCCCTTGCGCCGGCTGAGGATGATCGGGCTGACGGCGCCGCTGTCGAGCAGGCTTACATATTCGATATCGGTGCGGTGCTGCTGTTGCACCGACGCCGGCACCAGGGTCACGCCCACGCCGACGGCCACCAGGCCGATGGCGGTCTGCAGTTCGTTGGCCCATTGGCTGACGTGGATGCTCATGCCGTGGTGGGCGAACAGTGCCAGCACATGGTCGGCATAGCTGGGCCGCGGGTTGGCCGGGTAGAGGATGAACGCCTCGCCAGCCAGCTGGGCAAGTGTAAGCGGGCTGCTCGCCAGCGGGTGATCCTTGGGCAATACCGCCACCAGCGGGTCCTCGCACAGCACTTGTTGGTGAATCGCCGGGTCATCGATGCGAATGCGCCCGAAGGCGATGTCGATGCGCCCGCTTTTCAGCGCCTCCACCTGCTGCAGCGTGGTCATCTCGTTGAGGCCCAGTTCCAGCTCGCTGTCCTGGCGCAGCTCGCGGATCAGCTCCGGCAGCACCTTGTACAGGGTCGACGGGGCGAAGCCGATCCCCAGCCACTGGCGCTGGCCCTGGCCAATGCGACGGGTGTTGTCGCTGATGTTCTGCAGCTGCTGCAGCACGGTGCAGCTCTGTTCGTAGAAGAAGCGACCCGCCTCTGTCAGCCGCAGCGGGCGCTCGCGCACTACCAGCAAGGTACCGAGCTGGTCCTCGAGTTGGCTGATCTGCCGGCTCAGCGGCGGCTGGGCAATGTGCAGCAGCTCGGCGGCGCGAGTGAAGTTCAGGGTTTCGGCCAGGACCTTGAAGTAACGCAAGTGGCGCAGCTCCATCAGACCTCCAGGGTATGGTGGGAGATTCATTCGATATTGGACGGCTATCAGGGTCTCGCGCAATCCTTGAACAAGCAAGTAAATGCACCACTCGGGCCCGCGGCTGGCAGCCCGAAACAACGGGACCTGGCAACAATGACAAGTGTGCTGATTGAACGTATCGAGGCAATTATCGTAGACCTGCCGACCATTCGCCCGCACAAGCTGGCGATGCACACCATGCAGCAGCAGACCCTTGTGGTATTGCGTGTTCGCTGCAGTGATGGCGTGGAAGGCATCGGCGAGGCCACCACCATCGGCGGCCTGGCCTATGGCTACGAAAGCCCGGAGGGCATCAAGGCCAACATCGATGCGCACCTGGCGCCGGCGCTGGTTGGCTTGCCGGCTGACAACATCAACGCCGCCATGCTCAAGCTGGACAAGCTGGCCAAGGGCAATACCTTTGCCAAGTCGGGTATCGAAAGCGCCTTGCTCGATGCCCAGGGCAAACGCCTGGGCCTGCCGGTCAGCGAACTGCTGGGTGGCCGCGTGCGCGACAGCCTGGAAGTGGCCTGGACCTTGGCCAGCGGCGATACCGCCCGGGACATCGCCGAAGCCCAGCACATGCTGGAGATTCGTCGGCATCGGGTGTTCAAGCTGAAGATTGGCGCCAACCCGTTGGCCCAGGACCTAAAGCACGTGGTGGCGATCAAGCGCGAGCTGGGCGACAGCGCCAGCGTGCGGGTCGACGTCAACCAGTACTGGGACGAATCCCAGGCCATCCGTGCCTGCCAGGTGCTTGGCGACAACGGCATCGACCTGATCGAGCAACCGATTTCGCGTATCAACCGCAGCGGCCAGGTACGCCTGAACCAGCGCAGCCCGGCACCGATCATGGCCGACGAGTCGATCGAAAGCGTCGAGGACGCCTTCAGCCTGGCTGCCGACGGCGCGGCCAGCATCTTCGCCCTGAAAATAGCCAAGAACGGCGGCCCGCGGGCCGTACTGCGTACCGCGCAAATCGCCGAGGCTGCCGGCATCGCCTTGTATGGCGGGACCATGCTCGAAGGCTCGATCGGCACCCTGGCTTCGGCTCATGCCTTCCTGACCCTGCGCCAGCTCACCTGGGGCACCGAGCTGTTCGGGCCGCTGCTGCTGACCGAAGAAATCGTCAACGAGCCGCCGCAATACCGCGACTTCCAGCTGCACATTCCACGTACCCCAGGCCTGGGCCTGACCCTGGACGAACAGCGCCTGGCGCGCTTCGCCCGCCGCTGAACGAACACACACAGAACCCTGTGGGAGCGGCTTTAGCCGCGAAGCAGGCGACGCGGTGGATGGCACGGGCTTCGCCCGTGTTCGCGGGTAAACCCGCTCCCACAGTGTTTGCGCCAAATCAGAGAAAGGAGATACCAGCATGCTGTTCCACGTGAAGATGACCGTGAAACTGCCGGTCGACATGGACCCGGCCAAGGCCGCCCGGCTCAAGGCCGACGAAAAGGAACTGGCCCAGCGCCTGCAGCGCGAAGGCACCTGGCGCCACCTGTGGCGCATTGCCGGGCACTACGCCAACTACAGCGTGTTCGATGTACCCAGCGTCGAGGCGCTGCACGACACCCTGATGCAGCTGCCGCTGTTCCCGTACATGGATATCGAGGTAGACGGTCTGTGCCGGCACCCCTCGTCGATTCACAGCGACGACCGCTGAGTCGCACCTGTCTACCTGACAAGAACAAGATGAGGCAAGCACGATGACCGTTAAAATTTCCCACACTGCCGATGTTCAGGCGTTCTTCAAGGAAGTGGCCGGCCTGGGCCATGCTGAAGGCAACCCACGCTTCAAGCAGATCATCCTGCGTGTGCTGCAGGACACTGCACGCCTGGTCGAGGACCTGGAAATCACCGAAGACGAGTTCTGGCATGCCGTCGACTACCTCAACCGCCTGGGTGGCCGTAACGAAGCCGGCCTGCTGGCGGCGGGCCTGGGCATCGAGCACTTCCTCGACCTGTTGCAGGACGCCAAGGACGCCGAGGCCGGCCTGACTGGCGGCACCCCGCGCACCATCGAAGGCCCGCTGTATGTGGCAGGCGCGCCGCTGGCGCACGGTGAAACGCGCATGGATGACGGCAGCGACCCGGGCGTGGTGATGTTCCTCCAGGGCCAGGTGTTCGATGCCGAAGGCAAGCCGTTGGCCGGCGCCACCGTCGACCTGTGGCATGCCAACACCCAGGGTACCTATTCGTACTTCGACACTACCCAGTCCGAGTACAACCTGCGCCGGCGCATCATCACCGATGCCGAAGGGCGCTACCGCGCGCGCTCCATCGTACCGTCGGGGTACGGTTGCGACCCGCAGGGACCAACCCAGGAATGCCTGGACCTGCTCGGCCGTCACGGCCAGCGCCCGGCGCATGTGCACTTCTTCATCTCTGCGCCCGGGCACCGGCACCTGACCACGCAGATAAACCTGGCCGGCGACAAGTACTTGTGGGATGACTTTGCCTATGCCACCCGTGACGGGCTGGTCGGCGAGCTGCGCTTTGTCGAGGATGCTGCGGCAGCGCGTGCTCGCGGCGTAGAGGGTGAGCGCTTTGCCGAGCTGGCGTTCGACTTCCATCTGCAGGCGGCCAAGGCGCCAGACGCCGAGGCGCGCAGCCACCGCCCGCGCGCGTTGCAGGGGGCCTGAGTGATGTTATCGCTCCGGTTGTAGAGGTCGTTGTGGGAGCGGGTTTACCCGCGAAGAATGCGACTCGGTGTATGGCACCGGCTGTGCCGGTGTTCGCGGGTGAACCCGCTCCCACAGGGGCCTGCTAAATCAATGAGTGATGTATTTGTGTTGGTTTTGCCTGGGCCTTTCCGTGCGGGGAGGGCCTGGGCTTTTTGCTGACAGGGGCGGTTGATCTAGAATCCGCCTTTTTACCCGAGCCCCTCACCATGCTGCCCATCGAACTGTTGGCAACCACTGCCGACCAGGCCCCGCTGATTCGCAACCTCTATCAGTTCTACGCCTACGAGTCCTCGGACTGGGAGCAGGAAGACGTCGAAGTGGACGGCCGCTTCTATATCCATGACGAGCACCTGCAACGTTACTGGGGGGCCGATGGCTGGGGCGCGTACCTGGTGCTGGCAGACGGTTTCATCGCCGGTTTCGTGCTGGTCGAACGCAGCGAGCTGCCGGGCATCGACGCGTTCGAACTGGCTGACCTGTTCATCCTGAAAAAGTACCGCCGACAGGGCATCGGCCGGGCGGTGGCATTGCAACTACTGGGCGGCGAGGGCGACTGGTTGATGCGCTGTTACGCACAGGACATGCCAGCCGTGGCCTTCTGCAATGCCGTGCTGGCCGAGCTGTCGCGCCCGGCGCAGCCCATAGCCCTGGATGACGAACCGGGCTTGCTCAATTTCCTGGTCGCGGGCGCCCGCCATTGAGGGGGTTGCAAGCCTTCGTTCGCTAATTGAAGGGATCGTGGCTTTTTGTGAGCTACTTCACAAAGTCGTCATCGAAGGCATAATGCCACCAATCCTTTTCATGCCTTTCGAAGGCCCAGGTAAAAGTCATGTCGCTAGTCGCAAGCCCCGACATCATGTACCGGCTGTTGATCCAGAGTGTGGTGGACTATGCCTTCTACCTGCTCACCCCCGAAGGTATCGTCGCCAACTGGAACCCCGGCGCCCAGCGCGCCAAGGGCTACCTGGCCGAGGAAATCGTCGGCAAGCACTACTCGTTGTTCTACACCGATGCCGAGCGCGCCGCCGGGCTGCCGGCGCTGAACCTTGAGCAGGCCCGCAGCACCGGGCGCTTCGAAGAGATCGGTTCGCGCCTGCGCAAGGACGGCACGGTCTTCCATGCCCATGTGGTGATCGACGCGGTGTACGACGATGCCGGGCAACTGGTGGGTTTTGCCAAGGTCACCCGCGACATTTCCGAGCGTCACCGGCAAGAGCTGGAACTGCTGCAGGCCAAGGAGCTGGCCGAGCAGTACAGCCAGGAAATGGCCAAGCTGTCGCAGTTCCTTGATTCGGTGATTGCCAACATCCCCGCCAGCGTCATTGTCCAGGACCTGGAGAGCCAGCGCATCCTGCTGGCCAACCAGCAGGCCGAACGCCTGTTCGGCGGGCCGCAGCGCAGCATGATCGGGCAGTTGCCCGGCGAGTGCCTGGCACCGGGCGTTGCCGTTTACCTGGAACAGCAACTGGCCCGTGGCGCCCGCAGCACCAAGGGGCATGCTGCCGAAACCCGGGTCGACACGGCCTGTGGCCCACGCACCCTGCGCAGCCGCACCTTGCTTAGCCAGAACCGTGAAGGCCAGGCCGACTATGTGTTGTTCGTTGCCGAAGATGCCACCGAAGAGCTGGCCGCCCACGCGCAGATCCACCACATGGCGCACCACGATGCGTTGACCGGGCTGCCCAACCGCACCCTGTTCAACGAACGCCTGCGCCAGGCCCTGTTGCGTGACAGCGAGCACGCCAAGCTGACCGCCGCACTGTGCCTGGACCTGGACAACTTCAAGAACATCAACGATTCGCTGGGCCACGCCTTTGGCGACAAGCTGCTGCGCGCGCTGGGCAAGCGCCTGCGCCGCGAGCTGCGCGAGCACGACACCCTGGCCCGCCTGGGCGGCGACGAGTTTGCCGTGGTGCTGACCGGCCTGGAAGGCCGGGAGGCCGCATGCAACACTGCGCAGCGCCTGATCAACGCGATCTGCCCACCGTTCCAGATCGAGGGTCACCAGTTCACTGTTGGGGTGAGCATCGGCATTGCCATTGCGCCGGAAGACAGCGACCAGGCCGAGCAACTGCTGGGCTACGCCGACATGGCGCTGTACGAGGCCAAGCGCAATGGTCGCAACCGCTACGAGTGCTTCAGCGTCGAACTGGACGTCGCCGCCCGCCAGCGCCGCCTGGTGGAAACCGACCTGCGCACTGCGCTGCACCTGGGCCAGTTGCAGCTGCACTACCAGCCGGTGGTCGACCAGCAGACCAGCAGCGTTACCGGCTACGAGGCGTTGCTGCGCTGGGAGCACCCGACCCGTGGCATGGTCATGCCCATGGACTTCATCCCCATCGCCGAGGAAACCGGGCTGATCCACGAACTGGGCACCCGGGCGCTGAACCTGGCCTGCCAGGAGGCGGCCAGCTGGGACAGCGAGCAGACGGTGTCGGTCAACCTGTCGGCAGTGCAGTTCAAGAATGCCAACCTGGTGCACACCGTGGCCCTGGCGCTGGCCGACTCCGGCCTGCCGCCACAGCGGTTGGAACTGGAGGTCACCGAGTCGGTGCTGCTGGGCAACAGCGAGGAAAACGTGCGTACCCTGCGTGCACTGAAGGACCTGGGCGTGTCCATTTCGCTGGACGATTTCGGCACCGGATACTCCTCGCTGGGTTACCTGCGTTCGTTCCCGTTCGACCGGATCAAGATCGACAAGTCGTTCGTGCATGACATGTGCGACAGCCGCGAGGCGATGTCGATCATTCGCGCCATTACCGACCTGTCCAACAGCCTGATGATCAAGACCACGGCCGAGGGGGTGGAGTCGGAGGAGCAGATGCGCCGGTTGGTGGCGGAGGGTTGCTCGCACTTCCAGGGTTACCTGTACGGGCGGCCGGCACCGGCGAACGAGCGGTTGAAGCAAGTCGTGACGCCGGCATAGTGCCCTTGCGCGGGCCTGCAGAATCACCGCAGCCGATCGGCCCGGCGCAGTACCTGTGGGAGCGGGTTCACCCGCGAAGCAGGCGACACGGTGGCTGGCACCGGCTGCGCCGGTGTTCGCGGGTGAACCCGCTCCCACATGGGCCGTGCAAGCTTTCAAGGCTTGATCAAGGCTTAGCTGTTCCAGTCTGGCGCAAACGCCGGGCTCACCACCCGCTGGTCCTTCGGCAACCCGGCGATCGCCGCGCGGTCCTCGTCATCCAGTTGCACGTTCGACGCCGCCAGGTTGGCCAGCTGGTTCTCGCGGCTGCCGGCCTTGGGGATCACCGCCACACCGTCCTGGTCCAGCAACCACTTCAGCGCCACCTGGCTGGGCAGTACGCCATGCTTGCGGGCGATCGCCTGGATCACCGGCTGCGCCGCCGCCTGCCCACGGGCCAGCGGGGTGTAGGCGGTGAGCAGCAGGTCGTGGCGGCGGGCATAGTCCAGCAGCGGTTGCTGGCCGAGCAGCACGTGGTATTCCACCTGGATCGCCGACAACGGCGCGCCCAGGGTTTCCACCACCTGGCGCAGCAGCCCCAGCGGGAAGTTGGCCACGCCGATGCTGCGCGCCTTGCCCTCGTCACGCAGGGCCACCAGGGTTTCGATGCTGCGGGCCAGGTCCCAGTCCTGGCTGGGCCAGTGGATGTGGAACAGGTCGACCTGCTCGGTACCCAGGGCGCGAAGGCTGTCCTCCAGCGACTGGCGCATGGCCTTGGGCGTCAGGCGATCCCACCATACCTTGGTGGTCAGGTGAATCTGCTCGCGCGGTACATCGCTTTCGCGCAGTGCCTGGCCGACGGCGGCTTCGTTGTCATAGGCAGTGGCAGTGTCTATGTGCCGGTAACCCAATTCAAGCGCCTGGCGCACGGCCTGGGTGCACTCGCTGCCGATCATTGGCCAGGTGCCCAGGCCGATCGCGGGCAGGGCCAGGCCGTTACGGGTGGTGAGCCTTTGCATGTAAATTCCTTGTAGGGTGTGCAGGGTTCGCATTCGATGGTCGGCGATCAGCACGGCACGGGCCATGCGCGTGGGGCGGAAAGTGGTCGATCAGCGAACAGAAATTGCAGTCGGCCTTGGCTGGCGGCGATTGAACTTCCTTATTCTTCGGCATCTCTTCTAAAATTCGAGCTGTTGCATCCGCCAGGCTATGCCTGCGCGGCCTTCCCTGGGCGCCGCATCCAGCCGCGCCGTCATCGAGAGTGCCATGAGTTCCAGCACACCGCTGTCCGGAGTCAACCAACCCCTGCGCGGCATCGCCCTGGTGGTGGTGGCGACGTTCCTGTTCGCCAGTCACGATGCCCTGTCCAAATTCCTGGGCGGCCTGTACCCGATCATCATGGTGGTGTGGGCGCGGTATGTGGTGCACACGCTGCTGATGGCCGGCATCTTCCTGCCCAAGGCCGGCCTCAACGTGCTGCGCACTCGCCGCCCTCTGTTGCAGACGTTACGCGCCCTGAGCCTGCTGAGTACCAGCCTGCTGTTCACCACAGGCCTGCAGTACCTGCCACTGGCCGAGGCCACGGCGGTCAACTTCCTTGCCCCGGTGCTGGTCACTGCGCTGTCGGCGCCACTGCTGAAGGAGCGGGTGACGGTGGGGCAGTGGGTGGCGGTGGTGATGGGCTTCATCGGAGTGCTGGTGGTGGTGCACCCGGGCGGGGCGATGTTCACCCCGGCCATCCTGTATCCGTTTGGTTCGGCGCTGGGCTTCTGCTTCTATCAGTTGCTGACGCGCATCCTGGCCGCGCATGACAGCCCGACCACCAGCAACTTCTATGCGGGGTTGTGCAACACGCTGGCGATGAGTGCGCTGGTGCCGTTCTTCTGGGAGATGCCGCGTTGGGACCATGCGCTGCTGATGCTGGCGCTGGGGGGCTTTGGCATGACGGCGCACCTGCTGCTGACCCAGGCCTTCCGCCATGCGGCACCTGCGTTGCTGGCGCCATTCAGCTATTGCCAGATCGTGTTCGCCGGGTTGCTTGGGTTGGTTGTCTACAGCCAGGTGCCGGACACCCTGAGCCTGGTGGGCATCTCGGTGATCTGCCTCAGCGGGCTGGGGGCGGCGTGGATGCAGCGGGGTAAGTGACAACCTGTAGTGGCCTCTTCGCGGGTAAACCCGCTCCCACAGGTACAGCGCAGTCCGCGGACAGGGCGCTGTATCTGTGGGAGCGGGTTCACCCGCGAAAGGGCCCTCAAACGCGACCCTTCAACAACGCCTGCAATGAATCGTCAAAGTCGCGCAAGGCATCCGCCTGCACCGCCCGCTCATCCTCGACCACCCTCGCCACATCGCCCAGGCTTTTGCTGGCCCGCCCCTCAGCGCGGCCGATATAGGTCAACTGGTCATCGAAAAAGCGCGCTACCACCCGGCTTTCGATCTCCGCACTGGCCAAACGGCTCTCGGTGTCCAGCAGCACGATCACGTCCGGGTGGTCGCCCAGCAGTGTGTCCAGGTCGTCATAGAAAGTCACCTCGGCAAACTGCTGCGCCAGTGACCGCGCCAGCCAGTCATACGCCTGGCTTTCGCTGCCCAGGGTCGCAACAGGGACACGTTGGCCATGGGCCGGTGCGGCTGCCTGGGTGCGATGGCTGCCGAGGTATTCGAGGGTCGCTTCTGCATCGCGGCCCAGCAGTACCGCCACCCGTTGGCCAGGGGCCAGGGCGACACTGGAAATGGCCGTGGCCGAATAGAAGTGCCCGTAAGGCTGCGTGTCGGTAGCTGCCGGGCTGGCACAACCGCCAAGGGCGGCCAGCAAGGCGAGCAGGGCAGCGATCATGCCGGTTTTCATGGGAGGCCTCATCAATCGGTGAATGCTGCCATCTTCCGCCCGGGCTGGCCGCAGCGGAACTTGATGGCATTCATGGTGGCTATCGATGAGGTCGATGCATCACTGCGTGGCCATGAACTGCAGGATGCGCTCGCGCAGCCAGCGCTCGGCCGGGTCATTGTCCTGGGCACCGCTCCAGACCATCGACAGTTCGGCCTCGGTGATGTCGAACGGCGCCGGGTCGGCGCGCAGGCTGCCGTCGTCGGCCAGGGCGCAGGCGGCATAGTCCGGCACCGTGGCGATCAGCTCGGTGTTGCGCAGCAGGGCGCGCAGGCTGCCGAACTGCGGCACCGCCAGCACCACCTTGCGGCAGCGGCCGATGCGTGCCAGGTCAAGGTCGATATTGCCACTCATGTCACCGGAGAACGACACCATCACATGCGGGCGGGCGCAGTATTCGTCGAGGGTCAGCGGGCCCGGGCGGTCATCGGCGCGCAGCACCCGCACGCCGATGTTGCGCAGCTTGCGGCGCTTGGCGGTGGCCGGCAGGTCCGTGGTGTAGCTCACGCCCACCGAAATTTCGCCGCTGGCCAGCAGCCCCGGCATCAGCAGGAAGTTGGCCCGGCGCACCACCACACTGATATTCGGGGCCTCTTCGCGCAGCGCCTGCAGCAGGGCCGGGAACAGGCCGAATTCGGCATCGTCCGACAGGCCCAGGCGGAACACGTTGCAGCTGTTGACCGGGTCGAACTCGCGGGCGCGGCTGATGGCGGCGGAAATCACATCCATGGCCGGCCCCAGCTCGGCGAAGATCTGCATGGCCCGTGGCGTGGGCTCCATGGCCCGGCCGTTGCGGATCAGCAGCGGGTCGTCGAACAGCTCACGCAGGCGGGCGAGGGCGGCGCTGACGGTGGACTGGGTGATGAACAGCTTTTCGCCGACCCGGGTCAGGTTGCGTTCGATCATCAGGGCTTCGAACAGTACCAGCAGGTTCATGTCGACGCGGCGCAGGTCGTTGCGATTCATGAGGGTACGGGTTCCGGGTTGGAAGGGTTGGCGTTGTATTGGAGCATGCGGACAGCTTGGTTGCCTTGTATGGATGTGCCGGCCTGTTCGCGGGCACGAACCTGACAGAGCCAAGCTATCGCCCCTCAATAGGCACTCTATTAGAACTCTGCCCAAGCTCGGCTAGTCTTTCCCCTGGCCCCGCGAATTCTGCCAGCGGGCGGCATGTCAGCACCTGTGTGCAAGACCACGCCAACCCCGTCATGACAGCTTCGCAAGCCCCGTGTAGACCTGATGAGGGGTAGCACGAGCCCACGCGCTCGGCTGAAAGAACACCTGGCATAGACCGGAAATCTGGATAACCGACCCAAAGGTACCCGCAGATGTCGAACGAATCGAAATGCCCGTTCCATCAAACCGCAGGTGGCGGCACCACCAACCGTGACTGGTGGCCTGACCAGCTCAACCTGAGAATTCTTCATCAACATTCCTCCAAATCCGACCCGATGGACCCGGATTTCGATTATGCCAAGGCGTTCAAGAGCCTCGACTTCCAGGCGCTGAAGAAAGACCTGACCGCCTTGATGACCGACTCCCAGGACTGGTGGCCCGCCGACTTCGGCCACTACGGCCCGCTGTTCATTCGCATGGCCTGGCACAGCGCCGGTACGTACCGTATTGGCGATGGCCGGGGTGGTGCAGGCTCTGGCCAGCAGCGCTTCGCCCCGCTCAACAGTTGGCCGGACAACGTCAGCCTGGACAAGGCCCGGCGGCTACTGTGGCCGATCAAGCAGAAGTACGGCAACAAGATTTCCTGGGCCGACCTGATCGTGCTCACCGGCAACGTCGCCCTCGAGTCCATGGGCTTCAAGACCTTTGGCTTCTCTGGCGGGCGCGCCGATGTGTGGGAGCCGGACGAAGATGTGTACTGGGGCTCGGAAAAGGTCTGGCTGGGCGGTGACACCCGCTACGGCAAGGCCCAGCCGCCCGGCAAGGGCGACCTGGTGGCGGAACCGGCCAAGCGCCCCGAGGAGCAGGGCCGTACCCTGGAGGGCGAGCGCAACCTGGAAAACCCGCTGGCCGCCGTGCAGATGGGCTTGATCTACGTGAACCCGGAAGGCCCGGAGGGCAACCCCGACCCGGTAGCCTCGGGCAAGGACATCCGTGACACCTTCGGCCGCATGGCCATGAACGATGAAGAAACCGTGGCGCTGATCGCCGGTGGCCACGCCTTTGGCAAGACCCACGGTGCCGGCCCTGCCGACAACGTCGGCCCCGAGCCGGAAGCAGCAGGCCTGGAGCTGCAGGGGTTGGGCTGGGCCAACAAGTTCGGTAGCGGCAAGGGTGGCGATACCATCACCAGCGGCCTGGAAGTGACCTGGACTTCCACCCCCACCCGATGGAGCAACGAATACCTCAACAACCTGTTCAACTTCGACTGGGAACTGACCAAGAGCCCGGCTGGTGCCCACCAGTGGCGGCCGAAGGAGGGCAAGGGGGCAGGCACCGTGCCGGATGCCCATGACCCGGCCAAGCGCCACGCGCCTTCCATGCTCACCTCCGACCTGGCGCTGCGTTTCGACCCGATCTACGAGCCGATCGCCCGCCGCTTCAAGGATAACCCTGACCAGCTGGCGGACGCCTTCGCCCGCGCCTGGTACAAGCTGATCCACCGCGACATGGGCCCATTGGCGCGCTATCTGGGCCCGGAAATGCCCAACGAAGAGCTGCTGTGGCAAGACCCGCTGCCAAAAGTGGATCACCCGCTGGTAGGCGAGCAGGACATTGCCGCGCTCAAGGCCAAGGTGCTGGCGGCGGGCCTGAGCGTTGGCGAGCTGGTGGCCACTGCCTGGGCAGCGGCGTCGACCTTCCGCGGTTCGGACAAGCGTGGCGGGGCCAATGGTGGCCGCCTGCGCCTGGCGCCGCAGAAGGATTGGGCGGCGAACCAGGGCACAGGCAAGGTGCTGGCGGCGCTGGAGAAAATCCAGGCCGAGTTCAATGCCGGTGGCAAGAAAATCTCCCTGGCCGACCTGATCGTTCTGGCCGGTGGCGCCGCAGTGGAAAAGGCTGCCAAGGACGCCGGGCACAACGTCAGCGTGGCGTTCCGCCCTGGGCGTGTCGATGCCTCCCAGGCGCAGACCGACGTCGAGTCGTTCGCCGTGCTGGAACCGCTGGCTGATGGCTTCCGCAACTTCACCAAGGCCCGCTACAGCGTCAAGGCCGAGAAACTGCTGCTGGACAAGGCCCAATTGCTGACCCTGACAGCGCCGGAACTGACCGTGCTGATCGGCGGCCTGCGCGTGCTCGGCGCCAACCATGGCGGCAGCCAACAGGGCGTGTTCACCGACAAGGTCGGTACCCTGAGCAACGACTTCTTCCGCAACTTGCTGGACATGGGCGTTGAGTGGAAGCCGACCTCGGCGGATAACGAAACCTTCGAAGGGCGTGATCGCAAGACCGGCCAGGTGAAGTGGACCGGTAGTCGGGTTGACCTGGTGTTCGGCTCCCATGCCCAGTTGCGGGCGTTGAGCGAGGTGTATGGCAGCGATGATGGTGGTGACAAGTTCGTGCGGGATTTCGTGGCCGCCTGGGAGAAGGTGATGGAGCTGGATCGTTTTGACCTGAAATAGCTTCGTCAGAAATGGGGGCGCTTTGCGCCCCTATCGCGACACAAGGCCGCTCCCAAAGGTTCGGCGCCGCATGTGGATTCGGCGCTGGCTTGTAGGAGCGGCCTTGTGTCGCGACAGGGCTGCAAAGCAGCCCCATGCTATCCGGGGGCTGGACCATTTCAAACTTCCTGTGCAAGCTGATGGACGACAGTGATTGCACACAGAAGGTGATCGTTCTTGAACCCCGAATCCATGCTGGCGGCATTGCCAGGCTACGCCATGTCGGCCGAGTCGATCCAGGTGCTGCCCGATGCCAAGGCCTACCGCGCCTGCCTGCTCGAGCGCATCCGCGCCGCAACCCGGCGTATCGTCATCGTTGCGCTGTACCTGCAGGAAGATGAGGCTGGCCAGGAAGTGCTGGATGCCTTGTACCAGGCCAAGGCCGCGCGGCCCGGGCTGGAAATCACCATCGTGGTCGACTGGTTCCGTGCTCGCCGCGGTCTATTGGGCGCCGGGCGCCAGCCGGGTAACGCCGCCTGGTACCAGGCCCAGCGCCAGCACCATGGGCTGGATATCGTCATCCATGGCGTACCTGTGCAGACCCGCGAGCTGTTTGGCGTGTTGCACCTGAAGGGCAGCATCATCGACGACTGCGTGATCTACACCGGCGCCAGCCTTAACAACGTGTACCTGCACCGTTTCGACCGTTACCGCCTGGACCGCTACCACCTGTTCCAGTCACCAGCGCTGGCCGACGCCATGGTCGGGTTGGTGCGTCGCCTGCTGCACCACACCGTCACACCGCGCCTCGACCTGCCGGCGCCACCCTCCACCCGCAGCCTGCGCGGCGACATCCGGCGCTTGCGCGCGCGGCTGCGACGCATGGCCTATGAGGCACCGGCCAGTGGGGCGGGGCAGGGCCTGCGGGTTATCCCGCTGTTGGGTGTGGGCCGTGGCAACCCGCTGAACCGTGCAGTGTGCGCCTTGCTGGCGGCGGCACGCACGCAGGTCATCATCAGCACGCCGTATTTCAACCCACCCCGGGTGCTGATGCGCGAACTCGACCATGCCCTGGCGCGTGGCGTGCGGGTGGAACTGATCGTTGGTGATCGCACGGCCAACGACTTCTATATCGCCCCCGGCGAGCCGTTCAGCGCCAGCGGCGCGTTGCCCTACCTGTACGAAGACAACCTGCGCGCCTTCACTCGACGTCGCCACGCTGCGATTGCCAGCGGCCAGCTGCAGGTGCGGATCTGGAACGACCCCGGGCATACCTTTCATGCCAAGGGCGTGTGGGTCGACCAACGCTATTCGTTGCTGACCGGTAACAACCTGAATCCGCGCGGCTTCAATCTGGACCTGGAGAACGGCCTGCTGATCGATGACCCGCAAGGGCAATGGCTGGGGCCTCGGGAAGCAGAGCTGGCCGAGCTGCGCCGGCATGCGCCGAAGATCGGCTCGGCAGAGGAGTTGGGGGCCAAGGCCGAGCACCCCAAGGATGTGCGCAGGTTCCTGCGGCGGCTGCGCTACAGCCGGCTGGAGCCGCTCATCAAGCGGGTGCTCTGAGGGAGTTCAAGCGTTTTTGTGGGAGCGGCCTTGTGTCGCGAAAGGGCCGCAAAGCGGCCCCAGACGTTGGTGTCACTACCAAAATTGCCGGGGCTGCTCTGCAGCCCTTTCGCGACGCAAGGCCGCTCTCATAGAACTGCACATAACTTATTGAATTAGCAGGGACCCTGTGGGAGCGGCTTTAGCCGCGAACACCGGCGCAGCCGGTGCCATGCACCGCGTTGGATTCTTCGCGGCTAAAGCCGCTTGTGTCTTCAAGGTCTCTTAAACTCGAAAGGGTGAGAGCAGTGGATGGCAGACTGAAAGCCAGGTGTGCTCTAAAGCACGAGTGGGAGCCTAGTCGCCATCCACCTCCCACTCTGACCTAAGCCCGAACAGTTGAATGAGTGGCGAACTCGCAGTCACAAGCTAGGGCTAAGTCAGAGTGCTCTCACTTCTTGAGTGTAAGAGGGCTTGGCGATGATTTCCTACTTCGTTGGTCTCGACGTTTCGAAAGCGACTCTGGATGTGGGCTTTCTTCCTGAAAGTATTCCCCAGTTCCAGGTCAGGAATGACTCTGAGGGCTTTGCGCAACTGATCGCATGCCTGAACGAGCTTGAGGTCGAACGGGTCTTGCTGGAAGCCACCGGTGGCTATGAACGGGCCGTATTCAAAGCCTTGCGACTGGAGGGTTTGAACGTCGTCAGGGTCAACCCCAGGCGCTGTCGGGACTATGCGAGTGCCATGGGCAAAATTGCCAAGACTGACAAGATCGACGCCCAGATGCTGGCGCGGTTTGCCAGGGACTTCGAGGACTTGCCGCAGATAGAGCCTAATCAAGATCGGGATGAACTGGGAGAGCTCATCAAACTCCGTGGCAATCTTGTCCAGCATCGGGATGATGACAAGCGTCGGATGAAACAAACCACTTCAGCTACGGCCATTACCGTTTATACCGAGCATGTCGCTTACCTGAATGATCAGATTAAGGCCTTGGACAAGGCGATTGAGCGTGCCTCGAACGTGCTGGATCGCACGACAGCCATGCGGCTAAGGTCTGTGAAAGGGATTGGCGTCATCAGTTGTGGCACCTTCATGGCCTACCTACCTGAGCTGGGAAGCGTGACGGGGCGCGAAATTGCAGCCTTGGCTGGGTTAGCGCCGTACAACAAAGACAGCGGCAAGAAGAGTGGCCCGAGGAAGATCGAAGGCGGGCGTTACAGAGTCCGCAAGGCGGCCTACATGTCGATCTGGTCAATGATCCAGCATGTCCCAGAAGTTAGAACCCGCTATGAAGCCCTGATAGCCCGAGGCAAGCGCGCAAAAGTTGCCGCAGTGGCGTGCATGCGCGTGTTGCTGGTGCGCCTGAACGCAATGCTGCGTGACGGAACGGAGTGGAAAGAGCTCAAGCCTCAGGTACCCGCACCCTGATCACGAACGAGGATCGATTTTCTACAAATGCGGGCTTCGCCAGCGACACCGCTACGCGGTATCGAGCGAAGCCCTGCCCGAATGGCACGCTTGAAAATAAATTTCTAAAGACAGTTGCTCCCACAGGGTACGAGGATCGCTTGCGAATTCAGTTATCTGTGCGACAGCGCAGCCCAAAGGGCTGGGCAATCTCCCACAGTGACCGCAGTCAGGCTGCTGCACCTCTGGCCTCAGCCACCTTTGTTTCCTGTTTGCCCCGCGGCTTGAGCCGCGACACCGCAAACAGCACTACCGCCAACCCGACGACCTGATACAGCGAAATCTCCTCGCTCAGGATCGCCCACGATGCCATCACCGTCAGCACCGGCCCCAGGTTGCCCACCGCGGCAGTATGGGTCGGCCCCAGGCGCTGTATCGCCAGCGCCACCCAGTAGATCGGCAACACCGTGGAAAACACCGCCATCAACCCGGCATTGGCCCACACTGCGCCTGGCAACTGCCACAACTGCCCGATCGGCGCCACCACCAGGTAATGCGCCAGCACCATCAGCGACGACGCAGTACCGCACAACCCGGCCAGGCGCATCGAGCCCATGCGCTTGAGCATCATTCCGGTGCCGGAGTAATACAGCGCGTAGGTCACCGCACTGGCGAACACCCACAGCGAGCCCAGCACTACCTGCTGGCCAGCCCCGGCCACACTGACGTCGTGGACAAAGGCAATGCCCAGCCCCAGGTAGCACAGGCCCATGGCCGACAAGGTGCGCAGGCTTGGCCGCTCACGCAGGGCGATGGCCTGGAACACCAGCACCAGGGTCGGGTAGGTGAACAGGATCAGCCGCTCCAGCCCGGCGCTGATGTACTGCAGGCCATAGAAGTCGAACAGGCTGGCCAGGTAGTAGCCCAGCAGCCCGAGCAACGCGACACGCAGCCCATCGCCCAGGTTGAGCGGTGCGCTGCCCTGACCACGGCTGGCCCATACCAGCCAGGCGAACATCGGCAGCGACAGCCCCATGCGCAATGCCAGCAGGCTGATGGCGTCCACCGCCCCTGCGGCATAGGCGAGCTTGACGAAGATGGCCTTGAAGCTGAAACCCAGGGCCGCCAGTACGGCGTACAGCGCGCCACTTTGCAGTTGGCGCTGGATCAGGCTGCGTAACGCGTTCATGGGGTACCCGCGGCAGAAGAAAGACAGGGTTATTCTGAACTGAAGGCAGCCCTACTAGCAGCGCTTTATCGAGGAATTGGCGATGAACCTGGCCATGCTGCCCGAACAGCCGCCGTGCGCGCCGAGCAGGAGCTGCCGGTGCGTCGGGTGGCCCTGTTGGAAAGCTGGGCCACCCTGGAGCTACGTTTGTGTTTCCGCGACTGGGAGCGCCTGAGCTCACATGGGCGGCAACTGGTAAGCTTTTTGTCCGGGCAACGGCTTACTGCGCAGGGGCCAGGCGAATACCACTCACCTGCACCTGGTCACCGGGCTTGAAGCGGGCATTGGGCGAGCGATAGCGCTGGGTACTGCCGTCGTCATGGCGTACCACGTAGGCTGCATCGCTGTGCCCGCTGCCTTGTTGCACGGCGGCGCCGCCAAATGCACCCAGGGCTGCACCGGCGATGGCGCCGAACGGGCCACCGAGCGCGGCGCCGACCATCAGGCCGGTGACGCCCCCGGCGCCATAGCCCACCGTGTTGTCGGGGCTTTCCGAGAGCACCTCGTCGGCGCAGGCGGGCAGGGCGATGGACAGGGACATTGCCAGAGGGAGGAGGATATTTTTCATGATGGTTATTTCCGCAAGGCAGGTAGTGGCGAAAGAGAATGGTTCAGCTTTCGTGCCAGCAGGGCAGCCCCTGCAGATGGGCGTGTTGCGCTGGTTCGTTGTCATAACGACAGCGGTTTTTGTGGTGCAAATGACACGCTGATGTCAATATGACATTTCACCCGCATGGGTATTGGCCAGGGCTGGGCTATCATTTGCAGGCTGGTGGTGCAAGGCTCCTCTGAAAAGTCATCACGAGCGCATACAATCGGGCCTTTTCCTCGTTAACCAGATAGGCCAATCCGTTTATGGCGCTTGATCCACCCACGATGCTGACTATCTCGATCGCCCTGGCTGCCGCGGCTGCGTTGTACCTGGCGATCGAGTGGCGCAGCGTTCGCGAGCCGTCGCTGCTGTTCTGGAGCGCAGGCTTTGCCACCATCACGATTGGTTCCACCCTGGCCTTGCTGCGCGGTATTGGTTTGTTGCTGATCGGCATCTGGTTCGCCAACGGCTTGCTGGTGGTGGCGCACTGGTTCTTCCTGATGGGCGTGTTGCGCTTCACCCAGGTGCGGCTGTCGCGTATCTGGTTATCGGTGGTGCTGGTGTGGTTCGCCTTGCTGCTGTTGCCTGTGGGGCCGCAGTGGTCGAAGGTGATGCTGATGGTCAACTCGTTGCTGGTGGCGCTGTTGACGCTCAAGGCCAGCTGGCTGTTGCGGCCGCATGGCAAGTCGCTGAGTGTTGGTGCCGTGCAGTTGCGCTACGTTTTGCTGGTTCATGGGTTGTTCTATGTGGCCAAGGCGATCATTGCGATCACACCGGGTACGCTGATTGACCTGGCCACCTTCGGTGGGTTGATCATTCAGGTTTCGTTGGTCGAAGGTGCGATGGCGATCATGCTGATTGCCTTGTCGATGACCGGCACCGTGCGCTACCGCCGAGAGGAGCGGATTGCCCGTCTGGCGGCCCGGGATCCGTTGACGGCGCTGTACAACCGGCGCGCACTGGAGGTTCGGGCGGGGCCTTTCTTCAAGGCAGTGGATTCGGCGCAGCCCGGGGCCTTGCTACTGATCGACATCGACAACTTCAAGCTGGTCAACGACCTGCACGGGCATGTTGCAGGGGACCGCTTGCTGATTGCCCTGAGCGAGATGATTCGCACAGTGCTGCCCGAGCGCTCGCTGGCGGCGCGGCTGGGCGGTGATGAGTTCGTCATTCTGCTGTGTGGTGCGAGCAGCGAGCGGGTCATGGAGCTGGGTGGACTGCTGCGCGAGCAGTTTCAGCAGTATGCAAGCAAGACGGTGCCTACGCCGCAGCCGGTCACCTTGAGCATCGGCGCCAACCTGTTCGACCAACCGCCGACGAGCCTGGCAGCCTTGATCGAGCAAGGGGATGTCGCCTTGTACCAGTCCAAGCGCGGTGGGCGCGACAGCATCCGCTTCGTCGAACGGCCGATGGCCGACCTCAGCCAGTAGCAGTTTTGCCTTTGCTTCTGCTTTTGCCTTTGCCTTTGCCTTTGCTTTTTGCTTTTGCTTCTAAGCGCGCGATAGTTCAGGCGCCGCCGATTGCGACTTCAGGAGGCCGAGCGAAGGGACTGCGGAGGGAGGTGACGGGCATGGATGCCCGTCAAGCGCTGAGGCCCCATGGATGGGGCCTGCAGCGCGTACTCCCGGGAGCAGGCCCGTAGCGAGGGGACCCCGGAGCGAAGCGTAGGGGCCGGATGATGGGAGCCGACGGTTTTTGGTTCCTTTTTGCCACGACAAAAAGGGACCCGCCGTAAGGGCGGAAAGGTGATTAAGCGCCACCATCGCGAATGAATGTCTACTAGATGTAAAGGCCCACATCCAAAAAGCCAAATAGCTGCAGGCCCCGTCCATGGGGCCTAAGCAAGAATGGCGAATCAGGTCACCACCTGGTAGCACGGTACATACGCCGCGCCGCCCGGCAGCTTCATCCGGTGCTGGTCGACGAACGCCTGCAACAGCCGTCCCAGTGGGTCCAGCACGGCGCTGTCGCCACGGATCTGATACGGCCCGTGTTCCTCGATCAGGCGGATGCCCTTGTCCTTCACGTTGCCGGCGACGATGCCGGAAAACGCCCGGCGCAAGTTGGCAGCCAGTTCGTGGGCCGGCAGCTCGCGGCGCAGGTCGAGGTCGGCCATGGCCTGGTGGGTCGGGTCGAACGGCCGCTGGAAGCTCTCCTCGATCTTCAGCAGCCAGTTGAAGTGGAAGGCATCGTTGCGCTCGCGGCGGAACTGCTTCACCGCCTTGAGCCCTTCGACCATGTGTCGGGCAACTTCCGCCGGGTCATCGATGATGATCTTGTACAAGCGATGCGCCGCTTCACCCAGGGTGGCGCCGACGAACGCGTGCAACTGTTGCAGATACGGCTCGGCGCTGCGCGGCCCGGTGAGTACCACCGGGAACGGCAGCTCCTGGTTGTCCGGGTGCATGAGGATACCCAGCAGGTAGAGGAACTCCTCGGCCGTGCCGGCACCGCCCGGGAAGATGATGATGCCGTGGCCGACACGGACGAAGGCTTCCAGGCGCTTCTCGATGTCCGGCAGGATCACCAGTTCGTTGACGATCGGGTTGGGCGCTTCGGCGGCGATGATGCCGGGCTCGGTCAGGCCCAGGTAGCGGCTGCCGTGCATGCGTTGCTTGGCGTGGGCAATGGTGGCGCCCTTCATCGGGCCCTTCATCACACCCGGGCCGCAGCCAGTGCACACGTCCAGCTTGCGCAGGCCCAGCTCGTGGCCGACCTTCTTGGTGTACTGGTACTCCTCGCTGCTGATCGAATGGCCACCCCAGCACACCACCATCTTCGGCTCCACGCCCGGCCGCAGGGTGCGAGCGTTGCGCAGCAGGTGGAACACGTAATCAGTGATGCCCTGGGAGCTTTCCAGGTCGATGCGCTGGCTGGCCAGCTCGCTTTCGGTGTAGACGATGTCGCGCAGGGCGCTGAACAGCATTTCACGGGTGCTGGCTATCATTTCGCCATCAACGAAAGCATCGGCCGGGGCATTCAGCAGCTCCAGGCGCACGCCGCGGTCCTGTTGATGAATACGCACCTCGAAGTCCTGATAGGCCTCGAGGATGGTCTTGGCATTGTCGACATGGGCGCCGGTGTTGAGGATGGCCAGGGCGCACTGGCGGAACAGGGTGTAAAGGCTACCGGTACCGACTTCACTCAGTTGCTGCACTTCACGTTGTGACAGCGTCTCCAGGCTGCCTTTGGGGCTGACGGATGCATTGATGACATGGCGTTGAGGCATCTAAGTCTTTCCTGTGCGGGTAAAACATCCTTCTTTGACAACACCATACCGAGAAATTTGGACGGCAACGAGGGGGAGCAACAAAAACCTCATCAGACCGAGCCGCCTGCTCCGCGGGTAAACCCGCTCCTACAGGTATCGCGTTGCTTTCAGAACCTGCGCCGTACCTGTGGGAGCGGGTTTACCCGCGAAGCAGGCGACTCGCTCTCAAATCATCCCAACAGCCTCTGCACGGCCAGGGTAATCGCCACGCCACCAAACACCAGCCAGAGGTTGAGAATCGCCCCGGTGGCCAGGGCCCGCGGCCCAGCCTGACGAATCTGGCTGAAGCGTGTCTCCATCCCCAGCGCGGTCATGGCCATGGTCAGGGCAAAGGTATCCAGGCTGTTGACCGCCTGCGTCACGCTGCCCGGCAACACCTGCAGCGAGTTCACCAGTACCAGCGCGAGGAAGCCGAAGGCGAACCAGGGCATGGCGATGCGCCCATTGCCCTGTGCCTGGCCCGGCTGGCGCGCGCGGCTGATCCAGAGGCCCACCACCAGCAGCACCGGTACCAGCAGCATCACCCGGGTCATCTTGACGATGGTGGCGATATGCGTGGCCTCGGGGCTGACGTTGCTGGCCGCACCGACCACCTGGGCCACCTCGTGAATGGTGCCACCCAGGAACAGCCCGGCGCCCATGGTATCCAGGTGCAGCCAGCCGGCATTGATCGCCAATGGGTAGAGGAACATCGACAGGGTGCCGAACAGCACCACGCTACCAACCGCCATGGCGCTTTTATGCGGTGCGCTGCGCAGGGCCGACTCGAAGGCCAGAACCGCAGCGGCGCCGCAGATGGCGCTGCCTGCGGCGGTCAGCAAGGCGGTATCGCGGTCCAGCTTGAACAGCTTCATGCCACACCACAGGCCGATCAGCAGGGTGCTGGACACCACCAGCAACGACACGATGAGCCCGGACCAGCCGACTTCGGCTATTTCCTGCAGGCTCACCCGCAGGCCGAAGAAGGCCACGGCAATGCGCAGCAGGCCGCGGGCGGAAAAGTTGATACCCGCCGCCCAGCTGGCGGGAACGCCGTCACGCAGTGCATTGCCGTAAAGCGCACCGGCGACAATACCGACGATCAGCGGGCTGATACCCAGGTTGGCGATGGCGGGCAGGGCGGCCAATTGGGTGACCGCAAGCGCGAACAGCGCGACGAACAGGATGCCATTGAGCCGCCCTCGGGTAGAGAGGGTAGGTGCAAAGGCGGGGTTGGACGGAGCCGTGGCCATGTGAGTCCTCCGGAAAGGTGTTTCGACATGGCTTACGTTAATCTGGTTATAAGCTTATAAAAAATCGTAATTTGGGATGGCAAATATCCGTTTAGCTGATATTTTTCATTCATGACCCCAGAACAACTGATAACGTTCGCCACCGTCGCCGAGCACGGCAACATCAGCCATGCGGCCCAGGCCCTGCATTTGTCGCAGCCGGCGGTGTCTGGCCAGCTCAAGCAGCTGCAGGAGGCCTTTGGCGAGCCGCTGTATCAGCGCGCCGGCCGTGGTGTGCGGCTTACAGCAGCTGGCGAGCAATTGCTGGCCCATGCCGAGCGCCTGCGCGAAACCTTCCGTCAGGCCCAGGCATTGCGCGAGGCCATGCGCGGGCTGGAGCGCGGTACCTTGCGCATCGGCGCCAGTACCACGCCGGCCAGCTACCTGCTGCCTTACCTGATTGCCGATTTCCATGCCCGCTACCCGGAGGTGCTGGTGAGCACTTCCAACGGCAATACGGCAGAAATCGTCGCTGCGCTCGACAGCGTCGATATCGCCCTGATCGAAGGGCCGCCTGGGCAGGAGCTGCCATTGGGTACGGCGGTGACGGCGTGGCGGGAAGACGAGATCGTGGCCATCGTGCCACGTGGTCATCCGCTGGCTGGCAGTGACCGACAGACGCTGGCGTCGCTGGGGGCTTACCCGTTGGTGCTGCGCGAGAGCGGCTCGGGTGTGCGACAGATCGTCGAGCGGGCATTTGCCCGCAGCGGCGTGGCGATGCGCGTGGCGCTGGAAATTGCTGGCGTGGAAGGGGTGAAGGAGGCAGTGCGAGCCGGGATGGGGATTGGCTTTGTGTCGGCGATGTCGATCCGACATGAGGACGGGGCGTTGCAGCGGTTGCAGGTTATGCCGCAGGCGTTGGTGCGGCGGTTTTCCATTCTGGTGCCGCATGCAGCCACCCCGTCGCGGGCTGCGGCGCGGTTTCTGGAGTTGTGTGTTGGTCTGCCAGAGGTGGGGTGATTGTGCTGGCCTTTTCGCGGGCTTGCCCGCTCCCACAGGTTTCTCACGGTTCTTGAATGCGGTGCGGTACCCTGCCGTTCGGCTCTCAAAGCGTGTTTATCCGTAACGGAAATCCGTACGATTCGAAAAGATCCCATACGTCCTCGCGATCGAAGAGCCGCCACCCCAATGCCGTGAACCGCGTCAGGTCATCCTCGCTGGGAAAGGAGTAGTAGGCCCCGGCAGATCGATCTTGAGACGTTCCCGTCATAGGCTCATCGCGCTCCAGTCGCCTGATTGCGTTCAGGATGAGACGCGCGCCTGGTTGATAAAGTGAAAGGATGTGCCACAGCAAGGAGCGCTCCTTTTCGACTGCCACCCTGGCAGTCTCAATGATGCGACCAACGTCAATGCCGGGACTGTCGATCCAATGGAGCGTACAGCCGATCTCCGGGTCCCCGTTCAGCAGCGCCCGGAAGGTCGCCAGAACACCTCGATACTGAGGCAAGAGGCCAGAGTGAAGATTGAGGACGCCACGTGACGGAATTGCCAGCGCTTCATTCTTCAGGATCTGACCAAAGCGGATTGAGATGAACAGATCTGCTCCCGCGTCCTGCAGCATTTGCAGGCCCGCAGGATCACTCAAGCTGGGCAATACCCGTACAGGAACCCCAAAGCGTTGCTGCAGTTCTGCAAAACCGAATCGATGCCCGCTGCTGACCTGGTCGCTCGATCCGATTAATCCAGGGGCCAAGGCATTGAAGAAGTCCTGCTCGATCAATGCTAGTTGTCCGAGCATGCGTGACACGTTCCTGGCCGATCCCACTCTCTCCGAGAGGAATATTCCCACTGTGCTCTCGTGAATCTCGGGCAACAGTAAATTGAGAGTGAGGTTGCTCTCTACGTCCCGGTTCACCAGAAAAGCGATTCGCAACTTTAGACCTCCGGCAGACCTGCCTTTCAATCAGTTTCGGTATTCAGACCGAGCATAGTTGCATTTTCGTCATTCAAGTTGACTCTGCCGTTTGCTCCCGGGCTCATGCCCGGGAGCGGCTATCAGGCGTCTGCTCAGTGGTGAGCGGCCAGCGCTTCCAATTCACGGATGACATCCCAGGGTTTGAGCACCAGCACATCACTTTCCATGGCATCAAGTACTAATTCGGCGGTGTTACCTAGCAGTACGCCACTCAGGCCTCTGCGCGCCACGCTGCCGAGAACCGTGAGGGCGGCGCCTAGCTGATGGGCGACATGCGGAATCAGCTGGTCGGCAGGGCCTTCCGCAAGGTGCAGGTGTTGGTCGTCGATATCGAACTCGTCCTGATAGCCCTGGCACTGCTCATGGTAGAAGGTCAGGATGCTTTCCTTGAGCTGGAATATGGGGTCGGCTGCCGACAGCATCGGGTAAGGGTAGGCGCTCATCATGTGCAGGCTGGCATGACTGAGGTGGGCGATGTCGTGGCCGTGGCTGAGGATGCCAACCTGCAGCACACGATGCTTGAGGTCGTCGCTGCCGGCGTCAATGGCTGTAAGGATGGGGCGCTCTGTCCAAGGATTGGCATGCTTGACCATCAGCACCGGGCTCGGGCACCGGCGCAGCAAGTGCCAAAATGGTCAGGGCCAGGTCATCGTGCTGGTGTTGGGCCAACACCACCAGGGCGTTACGGGTGGTATGCATGGCGCCTCCCTGTACATTGAGTACGTTTTGGGGATGGCGCGGACGCTTCTCTAGGGAAACTCCGAACAAGTTGCTCATCAGTCGGAAATGGGCGGCTTAGGGATGCCGAAAAGCCCGCTTTTCAGTCGCTGATTATTGGATAACCAAGGCAAAGCCTTGGTTATCCGGACTCACGGGCGCACCTCTCCCGCAGCAGGCAATAATTGCCGGCGCACCATCCACAGATTCGACAGGGCAAACAGCGTGGTCAGTTGCGCCGTGTTCTTGGCCAAGCCGCGAAAACGAGTCTTTACATAGCCGAACTGGCGTTTGATCACCCGGAACGGGTGCTCCACCTTCGCACGCACTTGCGCCTTGGCCTTTTCGATCTTGCGCTTGGCTTGGTAGAGCACGCTGCGTTTGCTCAAGTGTTTGTAGGTGCTGCGGCGGGCAGCGACCTGCCATATCACCTGCCGTCCCTCGTGTTCTGGCCGCTTTTCCACGCCTGTGTAACCCGCATCCGCACACACGACATTCTCTTCGCCATGCAATAGCTGAGCGACCTCCGTCACGTCAGCTACGTTCGCGGCGGTGCCATGAACGTGATGCACCAGACCCGATTCAGCATCCGCGCCGATGTGGGCCTTCATGCCGAAATAGTACTGGTTGCCCTTCTTCGTTTGATGCATTTCAGGATCGCGCTTGCCTTCCTTGTTCTTGGTCGAACTGGGCGCGTGGATGATGGTCGCGTCGACAATGGTGCCCTGGCGCAACGACAGGCCCTTGTCTTGCAGGTAATTGTTGATGGTTTCCAGAATGCCGGCTGCCAACTGATGCTTCTCCAGCAGGTGCCGGAAGTTCATGATCGTCGTGTCTTCGGGGATCGGAGCGCTGAGCGTCAGACGAGCGAACTGGCGCATCGAAGTGATCTCGTACAGCGCCTCTTCCATGGCGGGATCGCTCAAAGAGAACCAATTCTGCAGCAGGTGAATGCGCAGCATGGTTTCCAGAGGATAAGGCTTGCGGCCACCGCCAGCCTTTGGGTAGTGAGGCTCGATCAACGCCACCAGTCCACTCCACGGTACCACCTGTTCCATCTCGGCCAGGAAACGCTCGCGACGGGTTTGCTTGCGCTTGCCGGCGTACTCGAAATCGGAAAAGCTCATCTGACTCATGGGATGGCGGACTTGTAGAAGGCAGTTGGACGGAGGGCTATTTCAGCACAGGTCAGATGGCCTGTGCTGACTTGATCGGAGAATCCCTAGTTGTCCCTGCGATAGGCATACGCGTCGATTATCGCGACTACATTCGGTTCACCGGATTCGGGAGCCGAATCTGCCTCTGCCAAGCATTGTCTCGCGTCGTGGTCGGGCATAACGCTAGTGCGCTGAACACGCCACGACTGGCAAGGTCATGAATGGACGGTATGTCCGGTAGTAGCGCCCGGTACTTTAGAGCCGCCTCCTTGCTCGGCCCGCCAATGGGGGGATCGCTGACCGGCCATATGACCAGTGAGTTTGGCGCGTACAGGACGATTGGGCAATGCAATCCGTCGCCCGCGTTATTCCAAATGGAAGTAGTGCCATATACGGTAGATATCGAGCCAAGTACAGTAAGCCCTGAGCTTTTGTGATGTGCAACCAGCTCTGATTTATCGCAGTACAAAGGGCGAGGAGTGGAAACGTTTAATTACAACATGCGTGTGCGCTTCCACTCGAAGAAGGGTGCCACCCTTCAGCAATTGAAAACATGTTTGAGGTACGCCACGAAGTTTTCATCCCGGCACTGTGTCTTGCCCGGGCTGTCGGAAATCTTGGCCACTGGTGCCCCATTGCAGGCCGTCATCTTGATCACGATATTCATCGGCTCCACGCCCGGGATATCGCAGGTCAGCCTGGTACCAATGCCAAAGCTCACATTGATCCGCTCATGCAGCGCCCGGTACAACCCCAGCGCCTTGGCAAGGTCCAGCCCGTCGGAAAAGATCAGGGTCTTGCTCTTGGGGTCGATCCCCAGCCGCTCATAGTGGGCAATGGCCTTTTCCGCCCAGGCCAGCGGATCACCCGAATCGTGCCGCAGGCCATCGAACAGCTTGGCGAAGTACAAGTCGAAGTCGCCCAGGAACGCGTCCATGGTAATGCAGTCGGTCAGGGCGATGCCCAGCAGCCCCCGGTACTCCCGCACCCAGCATTCCAGCGCGGCAGCCTGGCTGTCGACCAGGCGCGGGCCGAGTTGCTGGTGAGCCATGAACCACTCGTGCGCCATGGTGCCGATCGGCTTGAGCTGGTATTCGCGGGCCAGGTGCACGTTGCTGGTACCGACAAAGCGGCCCGGGAAGTCACGCTTCAGAATGTGCACCACCTCTTCTTGCACCCGGTAGGAGAAGCGCCGCCGGGTGCCGAAGTCGGCCAGTTGGAAACCGGCCAGTTCTTCGGCGCTGGCCTCGGCCTTCAGCCAGTCGAGGTTCTGATACAGGCGCTCGCGGACCTGCTCGATCACCACCTCGCGATAACGGTAGCGGTTGCGCACCTCGCTGATGATCGCCAGCAGCGGGATCTCGTAGAGAATCACGTGCAACCACGGCCCGCGCACGCGAATCGCCAGTTGCCCGGCATCATCCAGCCCCACCTGCACATAGCGCAGGTTGAAGCGGAACAGGCTGAGAAAACGGATGAAATCCGGTTTGATGAACGGGATCTTCTCCAGGTAGGCGAGCTGGTCATGCGTGACGCTGACATCGGCCAGTTGCTCGACCTGATACCGGATTTCCGCCAGGTAAGGTGCGAGGTTCTCGCCGTTACGGCAGCGAAACTCCCATTCCACCTCGGCATTGGGGTAGTTGTGCAGCACCGCCTGCATCATGGTGATCTTGTAGAAATCGGTGTCCAGCAGGTTCTGGATGATGCGTGGGCCGAAAACGCTGTCGCTCATGGGCGGTCTTCCTTGATCAGAGAGAGCTGGTAGTCGAGCGCGGCTTCGTCGCCGCAGAGGATCACGCCCTCGGCGGCCAGGGCGCCACATGCTTCGATGGCGCCTGCCTGGGTGAGGGCGCGGCAGGCCGGCAGGTACAACAGCACCTGGAAGCCGGCCTGGCGCAATTGGCGCGCAGTGGTCCTGACGCAATAGTCCAGGGCCAGGCCACCGACGATCACCGCGCCCACCTGCTGCACCTTGAGGTACTCGATCACCCCGGTGGAGCGGCGTTCGGCCAGGTCGTGGTAGCAGGCGCCGTAGGGGTGCAGGTCGGGCTCGACGCCTTTCCATACGAAATAGTCATAGTCGATGGGGGCCGGCAGGCCGGGCAGCAACTCGAAGCCGGGTGTGCCGGGCACGCAGTGGCTGACCCAGGTCAGGTCGGCGTTGGCCAGCTGCAGGGGCTGCAGCATGTGCGCGGGGTCGGCGACTACCCAGGCGGCGTTGGCCGGGTGGGCGTCCTTGCTGCCCAGGCGCAGGTCGGCGCGTAACGCCATGGTATTAAGATCTACCGCGATTTCATCGCCTTCAGGAACCGGCAGTTCTTGTGGCACGTTGTTGGTGAAGCCGTTCTGGGCGTCGACATCGAAACTGGCGATCTTCATGGCGGTTCTCCTTGCTGACATGGCTATATAGTTCACCTGGTGTATTAAGTATGTCAAGTGCCATCTTGTTCGGGATTTGTTGTTGCCTTACTTATACACCCTGGTGGATTATGAAGGCCTTGAACAAGGAGTCCCCCGGTGAATGCAGTCGAAGTCCTGGCCAGCGTCGATATCGTCGCCCTGCGCATGGCCCCCGAAGCTCAGCATCTGCAGGTGCTGTTGCACCGTCGTGAGCGTGAACCGCATGCCGGCCAATGGGCCTTGCCCGGGGTGATCGTCAATGGCCGCACCCCCGACACCAGCCTGGAAGCTGCGGCCGAGCGTGCACTGCGCGAGAAAACCCAGGTTGTACCGTGCTACATGGAACAGGTAGGTACCGAGGGCAATGCCTTTCGCGACCCGCGTGGATGGTCACTCAGCACCTACTACCTGGCTTTGCTCGAGCCCGGGCAGGCCGTCGAGGGCGAGCAACTGGCGTTTTTCGACTTGGACAGCGTATTGGCGCGCAAGGTGCTGTTGCCCTTTGATCACAACCTGTTGGTGGAGCGCGCCCGTGAGCGGCTGGCGGCGAAGACGGTGTACAGCAGCCTGCCGCTGTACCTGCTGGCGGAGAAGTTCACTGTGCTGGATGCGCTAGGCGCGATGCAGGCTTGCCTGGGGCAGGCGGTGAACAACACCTCGCTGCGCAAACGCCTGGAGCGCTTGCGCGAGCTGGGGTGGGTGAGGGACACCGGGGAGAAGAACCAGCCCAGGCTGGGCCGGCCGCAGCAGTTATATCAGTACACGCCACAGGGGGAGCGGGCGTTCATGTTCGATCGCAGTCTGCTGCCTGAGGGCGCTTAGTCGCTTGCATCAGTGTGCGCAGCGGTTGGCATCCTGTTCTCCGCGGGTGCCTGGCGCGCCGCGTCACTCGTCGCTGTAGTTCATGATCGACAACAGGCGGATGGGTACTTGCACCAACTGCTCGGGGCCGTGCGGGGTCTCGCCGTCGAAGGTCAGGCTGTCACCGGCCTGCATGTGATAGAGCTGGTTGCCGTGCCGGTACACCAGTTCACCCTCCAGCAAGTGGAGGAACTCGGTGCCGGGGTGGGCGAAGGTCGGGAACTCTTCGCTGGCGTCGTCCATGGTCACCATGTACGCCTCGAAGTTCTTCTTCGGCCCCCTGGCGTGATTGAGCAAATGGTAGGTGTGGCCTTTCTCGGTACCGCGGCGCACCACCTCCAGCCCTTCACCGGCTTTCACCAACAAGGCATTGCCGTCGGGCTGGTCATATTGGCTGAACAGCTTGGCCATCGGCATGCCCAGCACATCGCACAGGCGGCTGAGGGTGTCGAGGCTGGTTGATACCTGGGCGTTCTCGATCTTGCTGAGCATGCCTTGGCTGATGCCGGCGATGCGCGCCACGTCGGCGAGCTTGAGGGACTGGGCCTGGCGCTGGCGCTTGATCTGCAGGCCCAGGTACTGCTCCAGGCGAAGGCGCGGTTCGGTTTCGGTTTCGGTTGGCATCGAATGTCCTGCACGGTTTCAGTTCAAGAATAAAGTTTTCGCACTGGGAAAGTGCGAAATGCAGCTACGGTGGCTGCATCTTTCCTCGGGTGAAAACAAGTTTCCCATAAATGGAGCATGGAAATCTGCTTGGGTTTTGGGTTGCCGGTGCGGACCTCTTCGCGGGTGAACCCGCTCCCACAGGCGCGCGAAGAGACCCGAACAGGCACAAGGTTGCACCCTGAACAAAGTTGGCAAGCGCATTGCATTCCTGCTAGGAAAGTAAGTTTCTCATGCGGAATCATTGCCCCTTGCCCAGGAGTGTTCAACCCATGTTGCCAGCAGAAACCCAGCGCACCCTCGATCAGCACGGCATCAAGTACGTGCTGGCACAGTTCGTCGATATCCATGGCTCGGCGAAGACCAAATCGGTGCCGGTCTCGGGCCTGAAGATGGTGGCCGAGGAGGGCGCCGGCTTTGCCGGGTTCGCCATCTGCGGCATGGGCATGGAGCCGCACGGCCCCGACTTCATGGCCCGCGGCGACCTTTCCACCTTGATCCCGGTACCGTGGCAGCCCGGCTACGGCCGGGTGGTGTGCGTAGGCCACGTGAACGGCCAACCCTGGCCCTACGACAGCCGTCATGTGTTGCAGCAGCAGGTGCAGCGCCTGGCCGACAAGGGCTGGACCCTGAACACCGGCCTGGAACCCGAATTCAGCCTGTTCCGCCGCGACGAGGATGGCAAGCTGCAACTGGTGGATGCCTCCGACAACCTCGACAAGCCGTGCTACGACTACAAGGGCCTGTCGCGTTCGCGGCTGTTCCTCGAGCGCCTGACCGAGGCGTTGCAGCCGGTGGGCTTCGACATCTACCAGATCGACCACGAGGACGCCAACGGCCAGTTCGAGATCAACTACACCTACAGCGACGCCATGGAGTCGGCCGATCGCTTCACCTTCTTCCGCATGGCCGCCGGCGAGATCGCCAACGACCTGGGCATGATCTGTTCGTTCATGCCCAAGCCCGACCCCAAGCGCGCCGGCAATGGCATGCACTTCCACCTGTCGCTGGCCAGCAGCACCAACAAGAACCTGTTCCATGACCCGTCCGACAGCAGCGGCATGGGCCTGTCGAAGCTGGCCTACCACTTTGCCGCAGGCCTGCTGGCCCATGGCCCGGCGCTGTGCGCCTTCGCCGCACCCACGGTCAACTCGTACAAGCGCCTGGTGGTCGGCCGCTCGCTTTCCGGCGCCACCTGGGCCCCGGCGTTTGTCGCCTACGGCGCCAACAACCGCTCGGCGATGGTGCGCATCCCTTATGGCCGCCTGGAGTTCCGCCTGCCGGACGCTGGCTGCAACCCCTACCTGGTCACCGCCGCGATCATTGCCGCCGGCCTCGATGGCATCGACCGCCAACTGGAGCCGGGCGAGATGTGCAACGAGAACCTCTACAACCTGAGCCTGGAAGAGATTGCCGCACGTGGCATCAAGACCTTGCCGCAGTCGTTGAAGGAAGCCGCCGACGCCCTGGAGGCCGACCCGCTGTTCCGCGAAGTGCTGGGCGCCGAGATCGTCGATGAGTTCATCAAGCTCAAGCGCATGGAGTGGGTGGAGTACTGCCGCCACGTCTCCGACTGGGAAATCCAGCGTTACACCGAATTCTTCTGAGCGCCCCCAATCCCTTGGGCAGCCAGCACGAAAGCGGTCGCCCACTGCCTAGTAAGGAGCATCATCATGTGTGGAATCGTAGGTCTGTACCTGAAAAAACCCGAGCTGGAAGCCCAGCTCGGCAAGCTCTTCGAACCCATGCTCGAAGCCATGACCGACCGTGGCCCGGACAGCGCCGGCTTTGCCATCTACGGCGACGAAGTGGCCGATGGCTGGGTCAAGCTGACCCTGCAGGCCACTGACGTCAACTACCCCTGGGCGGCCCTGATGGGCCAGCTGGAAGGGCGCCTGGGCTGCTCGCTGGACTGGTTCCAGAACGCCAGCGCTGCAGTGCTCAAGGTACACACCCGCGAGGCGTCGGCCCGCCAGGCCCTGAGCGAACTGGCCCCTGACGTGCGCATCATGAGCGCCGGGCAGAGCATCGAGATCCTCAAGGGCATGGGCCTGCCGGCGGAAATCTCCAGCCGCTTCGGCCTGGCCGGCATGAAAGGCAGCCACATCATCGGCCATACCCGCATGGCCACCGAAAGCGCCGTGACCATGGAGGGCAGCCACCCGTTCTCCACCGGCGCCGACCTGTGCCTGGTGCACAACGGCTCGCTGTCCAACCACTTCCGCCTGCGCCAGAAGCTCAAGCGCGAAGGCATCAGCTTCGAGACCGACAACGACACCGAAGTGGCCGCCGGCTACCTGACCTGGCGCCTGCAGCAGGGCGACAGCCTGGCCCAGGCCCTGGATGGCGCCCTGGAAGACCTGGACGGCTTCTTCACCTTTGCCATCGGCACCCGCAATGGCTTTGCCGTGATCCGCGACCCGATCGCCTGCAAACCCGCCGTGCTGGCCGAGACCGACGACTACGTGGCCATGGCCTCGGAGTACCAGGCACTGGCCAGCCTGCCGGGCATCGAGCACGCCAAGGTCTGGGAACCGGCCCCGGCCACCCTGTACGTCTGGGAACGCGAAAGCGCCTGACCTGCCACCGAACCACTGGAGAACCACATGAATACGATCGACCTTTCCAGCACCTCGGTGCGTGTCCTCAACCAGTCCCTGCACGGTGAGGTGCAGGACCACGAATGGCGGGTGACCCACCCCGACGGCAAGCACAACCTGGCCGTGGGCATCAACGCCGCCGTGGCCGTGGATATCGAAGGCCACGCCGGCTACTACTGCGCCGGCATGAACCAGCAGGCCAGCGTCACCGTGCATGGCAACGTCGGTGTCGGCGTGGCCGAGAACATGATGTCCGGCACGGTACGGGTCAAGGGCAGCGCCTCCCAGGCCGCCGGCGCCACAGCCCATGGCGGGCTGCTGGTGATCGAGGGTGATGCCGGCGCGCGCTGCGGTATTTCCATGAAGGGCGTGGATATTGTCGTCGGCGGCAGCATCGGCCACATGAGCTGCTTCATGGGCCAGGCCGGGCGTTTGGTGGTGTGTGGCGATGCCGGCGATGCGCTGGGCGATTCGCTGTACGAGGTGCGCATCTACGTCAAGGGCTCGGTGCAGTCACTGGGTTCGGACTGCATCGAGAAAGAGATGCGCGCCGAGCACCTGCAAGAGCTGCAGGAACTGCTGAACAAGGCCGGCCTGGACCACAAGGCTGCCGATTTCAAACGCTACGGCTCGGCTCGCCAGCTGTACAACTTCAAAGTCGACAACGCCAGCGCGTACTGATCCAGGAGCATTCCCCATGAGCGAGCAATTCCCCCCGGTACTGCGTGAGTCGGCCACCTTCGACCGCCTGACCATCCAGGAAATCCAGCGTGCCGCCGAAACCGGCATCTACGACATCCGCGGCGGCGGCACCAAGCGCCGCGTGCCGCACTTCGACGACCTGCTGCTGCTCGGTGCCAGCGTGTCGCGCTACCCGCTGGAAGGCTACCGCGAGAAGTGCGGCACCGATGTGCTGCTGGGCACCCGCTTCGCCAAGAAGCCGATCCACCTGAAAATTCCGGTGACCATCGCCGGCATGAGCTTTGGCGCGCTGTCGGCCAACGCCAAAGAGGCCTTGGGCCGTGGTGCGACCATCGCCGGCACCAGCACCACCACTGGCGACGGCGGCATGACCCCGGAGGAACGCGGCCAGTCGCAGCACCTGGTGTACCAGTACCTGCCGTCGCGCTACGGCATGAACCCCGACGACCTGCGCAAGGCCGATGCCATCGAGATCGTCCTCGGGCAGGGTGCCAAGCCGGGCGGTGGCGGCATGCTGCTGGGCATGAAGGTAACCGAGCGCGTGGCCGGCATGCGCACCTTGCCGATCGGCGTCGACCAGCGTAGCGCCTGTCGCCACCCGGACTGGACCGGGCCGGATGACCTGGCGATCAAGATTGCCGAGATCCGCGAGATCACCGACTGGGAAAAACCCATCTACGTGAAGATCGGCGCCAGCCGCCCGTACTACGACGTGAAGCTGGCGGTGAAGGCTGGTGCCGATGTGATCGTGCTCGACGGCATGCAGGGCGGTACCGCCGCGACTCAGGAAGTGTTCATCGAACACGTTGGCATCCCGATTCTGCCGGCCATTCCGCAGGCAGTGCAGGCGCTGCAGGAAATGGGCATGCACCGCAAGGTGCAGCTGATCGTTTCCGGGGGTATTCGCAATGGCGCCGACGTGGCCAAGGCCATGGCCCTCGGGGCTGATGCGGTGGCCATTGGTACTGCGGCGTTGATCGCGCTGGGTGACAACCACCCTCGGCTGGATGCCGAACTGAAGAAAATCGGTTCTGCGGCCGGTTTCTATGATGACTGGCAGAACGGCCGCGACCCGGCCGGCATTACCACCCAGGACCCGGAGCTGGCCAGGCGCCTGAACCCGGAGGAGGCCGGGCGCCGGCTGGCCAACTACTTGCGGGTGCTTGTGCTGGAGGCGCAGACCATGGCGCGGGCGTGTGGCAAGTCGCACTTGCACAACCTCGACCCGGAGGACCTGGTGGCGTTGACCGTGGAGGCTGCGGCGATGGCACGGGTGCCGTTGGCGGGGACCGCCTGGGTGCCGGGGCAGGCGCAGTATTGAGTTGACCGTCGGGGGCCGCTTTGCGGCCCTTTCGCGACCCAAGGCCGCTCCTACAGGGGACCGCGTATCGCCCCCCTGCAGGAGCGGCCTTGGGTCGCGATGGGCTGCAAGGCAGCCCCAGAGCACCTCCACCATTCACACAGGAGTGACTCCATGAAGCACCTCACCCTCGCTGTAATGTTGTTAGCCCTGACCACCCGGGCCCACGCCGCCGACCCCACCCTGGACACCGGCAACACCGCCTGGATGATCTGCGCCGCGATGTTCGTGCTGATGATGTGCATCCCGGGCCTGGCACTGTTCTACGGTGGCATGGTGCGGGCCAAGAACTTCCTCTCGGTATTCACCCAGTTGTTCGCGGTGGCCGGGGTGATCGGCATTCTCTGGGTGCTGTTCGGCTACAGCCTGGTGGTAGACACCACCGGCATGGTCGAGGGCCAGCTGACCCTCAACAGCTTCATTGGCGGGCTGGGCAAGGCGCTGATGCTGGACATCGGCCATGACAGCCTGGTCGGCACCATCCCCGAAGGCGTGTTCGCAGTGTTCCAGCTGACCTTCGCCATCATTACCCCGGCGCTGATTGCCGGTGGTTTTGCCGAACGCATGAAGTTCAGTGCTTCGTTGCTGTTCATGGCCGCCTGGTTCGTGCTGGTGTACGCGCCGATCGCGCACATGGTCTGGGGCGGGCCGGGGGCGTTGATGGTCAACTGGGGTGTGCTGGACTTTGCCGGCGGTACCGCCGTGCATATCAACTCCGGCGTGGCAGCGCTGGCTGCGGCGTTGATGCTGGGCAAGCGCAAGGGCTACCCGCAGGTGGCCATGCCGCCGCACAACCTCGGTTTCACCCTGGTGGGCGCCGGGTTGCTGTGGGTGGGCTGGTTCGGCTTCAACGTCGGCTCGGGGCTCGCGGCCAACCAGGCGGCAGGGGTGGTGATGCTGGCGACCATGGTGGCGGCCTGTGCGGGGATTGTCGGCTGGTTGCTGACCGAGAAGGTGGCGCATGGTCGGCCGACGGCCTTGGGTGCGGCTTCAGGGGCTTTGGCAGGGTTGGTCGGCATTACCCCGGCCTGTGCATTCGTCGGGCCGTTGGGCGCGCTGGTGATCGGGTTGTTGACCGGGGCCATCTGCTTCTTTGCCGTGACCCGGTTGAAACAGGCGCTGGGTTATGACGACAGCCTGGATGTGTTCGGCCTGCATGGCGTGGGCGGAATGGTCGGCGCGATCCTTACCGGGGTCTTTGCCGCGCCTGCGTTGGGCGGCTATGTGGAGGGTGCATCACCGGTCGGGCAGGCATTGGTGCAGTTGAAGGGGGTGGCGTTCACCTTCGTGTATTGCTTTGTGGTGAGTTGGGCGATTCTGGGGGCGATCAAGCTGACCATCGGCCTTCGGGCCAGCCGGGAAGAGGAAGAACAGGGGCTGGACCTGGCGGAGCACAATGAGCGGGCCTACAACCTCTGATTGATGTGTTGCCTGTACCGGCCTATTCGCGGGTAAACCCGCTCCCACAGGGAAAGCACAGATCCTGAGACGTGCGCTATCCCTGTAGGAGCGGGTTCACCCGCGAAGAGGCCGGGACAGTTTGAATCAGTGCCCCATGGCCACCTTGGCACTCATCTGCCGGCGACGGTAGGCGCTATCACGGCTGGCCAGCCACCAGTAAAGCGGCGAAGTAACCGCCAGCCCCACCAGCCACGACAGGTCCGCTCCGTTGATATGCTCGGAAATCGGCCCGACATACAGCGGCGTGTTCATGAACGGGATCTGCACCACGATGCCCACGGCATAGGCGATCAGCGCCTGCGGGTTGTAGCGCCCGTAGATACCGCCATCGACCTGGAAGATCGACTGGATATCGTAGTCACCCTTGTGGATGGCATAGAAGTCGATCAGGTTGATTGCTGTCCACGGCACCAGCACCACCAGCAGCACCAGCACCATGTCGACGAAGTGGCCGATGAAGTCCGCCGAGGCGAACACCGCCACCACGCAGCAGGCCGTCAGTACTACCAGCGACAGCACGGCGCGGCTCTTGGCGGTGGGGATCCAGCGGTGGGCGAAGGTTTGCACCAGGGTGATGATCGACAGCACTGCGCCATACAGGTTGAGTGCGTTGTGGCTGATCACGCTGAGCAGGAACAGCACCAGCATGATCGGGCCGAGGGTACCGGTGGCCAGCTTGACTGCATCCATGGTGTCCATGCCGGCCGGGATCGCCAGCACCGCCACGGCGCCGAAGATGAACGACAGGCTCGAACCCAGGGCCGAGCCCAGGTAGGTAGTCCAGAACGTCGAGCTGACCTTCACGTCCGCCGGCAGGTAGCGCGAGTAGTCCGACACGTAGGGTGCAAAGGCGATCTGCCACAGCGCCGCCAGTGACACGGTGGCCAGCCAGCCGGCCAGGTTGAAGCCGCCGCGGGTGAGGAAGTCGTCGCTTTGCACGTGGCTGAAGATGTAGCCGAAGCCGACCACGATGCCGATACCCAGCACCCAGGTGCCGATGCGGTTGAGCACGTGGATGAAGCGGTAGCCGATGATGCCGATGATGCCCGAGCCCAGCGCACCGATGACGATGCCCACCGGTACCGGCACGGCATCGACCACGCCGTGCAGCGACTTGCCGGCGAGGACGATGTTGGAGGCGAAGAAGCCGATGTACATGACCCCGGCGATCACCACCACCAGCAGCGCGCCGAGCGAGCCGAACTGGGCGCGGCTCTGGATCATCTGCGGGATGCCCATCTGCGGGCCCTGGGCCGAGTGCAGCGCCATCAGTACGCCACCGACCAGGTGGCCGACCAGGATCGCGACGATGCCCCACACCAGGTTCAGGTGGAACAGTTGCACACCCAGCGCGCCTGTGACGATGGGTAGCGGCGCTATGTTGCCACCGAACCACAGTGTGAACAGATCCCTTACCTTTCCATGGCGGTCTTGCGGGGGCACGTAGCCGATCGTGTGTTTTTCTATGAGGGGTGCCGAATTGGCTGCACTGGTCATGACTGACTCCAAGGCAAGGTAGGGCATCGGGAGCTGCCCGGGGGCGTGCCGGCGAAGGGCGACGCGTTCTTGTTGGAGCGATGATGCGGGGCGCGGGGATAACGAGAAATTAGTAAATATGTGCCCATAAACCTTAAAAAACCTAAGGCTGACAAAAGGTTAAGCGGGGGACGGTAGCAAGGAGGGTGCCAGGGTGCGGGAGGGCTTGGGCTAGAGGGGTTTGGGCAATAAGGAGGTAAGAAGCGGTGTGCTTTTCTGGGGCGCCGTGCGCGTTTGCAGGGCAGATAAAAATGTCGCCCGTGTCGGCCCTTTCGCGGGTAAACCCGCTCCCACCTTGACCGCATTGATTTCAAGTCATGCGCATTACCTGTGGGAGCGGGTTCACCCGCGAAAGGGCCGGCTCAGGCAACAACGCTACATCGGCAACAACCGATCCTGAATCACCTCTTTCATCACCAGCGTCGAACTCAACCGTTTCACATTGGGAATGCTGGTCAGCTGCTCGTCATACAGCTTCTGGAACGCCGGCAAATCCTTGGCCACCACATGCAGCAGGTAATCCGGGTCGCCAAACAGCCGCTGCGCCTCGACGATCTGCGGGATTTCGGCCAGCGCCGCTTCAAAGTCCGCTACCGGCTGGCGAGTGACTTCGCGCAAGGTCACGAATACCAGCGCGGCAAAGTTTAACCCCAGGGCGCTCGGCGCCAAGCGGGCGTGATAGCCAAGAATCGCCCCGGACTCCTCCAGCGCCTTCAAGCGCCGATGGCAGGGCGACAGGCTGAGCCCCACTCGGTCAGCCAACTCGGTCACCGATAGCCGACCGTCTTTTTGCAGTTCGGCAAGGATTTTTCGATCTGTCCTGTCCATCGAGAAGGATCTTCCAGTAATTGAGGGCTGTTGGGGAATATACGAAAGAAAATCCCTCGGCGGAATCCGTAATCTTTCGTCATCCCAAAGCAGTGGAAAAAGGAAGATTCAAGTGGCTCTCAGTGTTCTGACGGCGTTCTGGGCCGTGTCGATGCTGTTCGTGATTACGCCGGGCGCGGACTGGGCCTATACCATTTCGGCCGGCATGCGGGGGCGCTGGGTAATGCCCGCGGTGGCGGGGATGTTGTCGGGGCATTTCCTTGCGACCCTGGTGGTGGCGGCAGGGGTCGGCAGCCTGCTGGCCGGCCACCCGCTGGCGCTGACCTTGCTGACCCTGGCGGGGTGTAGCTACCTGCTGTGGCTGGGTGGCAACCTGCTGCTGAGCCCGGCCTTGCCGGCGGCCGGGCAGGATGGTGCGGGGGAGTCGGGGTCTCGCTGGGCATTGAAAGGGTTTTGCGTCAGTGGCCTGAACCCGAAAGTGTTTTTGCTGTTCCTGGCGTTGTTGCCGCAGTTCACCGACCCGCAGTCGAGCTGGCCGGTGCCGTTGCAGATCTTGCTGCTGGGCCTGGTGCACCTGTGCAGCTCGTTGGTGATCTACTCGCTGGTCGGTTATGGCGCCAAAGCCGTGTTGAGCACCCGGCCGGGGGCGGCGAAGCTGGTCGGGCGGGTGTCGGGGGTGGCGATGATCACGGTGGCCCTGGGCTTGATAGCCGGCCAGATCAGCTGACTCACTGGCGTGCGTTGGCCGCTCCTACAGGTTGCCGCGTTAACCTGGCAGGCGAGAGCCAAGGGTAAAGACGACATGCATGGCCTTGGATAAACTCGCAGCACTTCAACGCACAACCAGGATGTGCCCCATGCCCGAAACCACGCAACTGCTCACCTTCGCCCTGATCTGCCTCGGCATGGTCCTGACCCCAGGGCCGAACATGATCTACCTGATCTCCCGATCGATCTGCCAGGGCCGCAAGGCCGGCCTGATTTCGTTGGGTGGTGTGGCCCTTGGCTTCGTCATCTACATGTTCTGCGCCGCGCTGGGCATCACCGCCCTGGTGATGGCCGTGCCTTTTGCCTATGACGCGCTGCGCATCGGTGGCGCGCTGTACCTGTTGTACCTGGCCTGGCAGGCGCTGCGCCCTGGTGGCCGGTCGCCGTTCCAGGTTCGCGACCTGCCTGCCGACAGCCCGCGGCGGCTGTTCACCATGGGCTTTGCCACCAGCCTGCTAAACCCCAAGATCGCCGTCATGTACCTGTCGTTGATGCCGCAGTTCATCGAGCCGGGGCATGGCAGCGTGCTGCTGCAGTCGCTGGTGCTGGGGTCGACGCAGATCGCCATCAGCGTTTCGGTCAATGCACTGATCGCGATCATGGCCGGGTCGATCGCCGTATTCCTCGCCGGTCGCCCGCTATGGCAGCAGGTTCAGCGCTGGCTGATGGGTACGGTGCTGGCGGGCCTGGCCGTGCGCATGCTGGCCGAAGGGCGGCGTTGACCGCTAGGCCTCAGGCGGCGGCTCCTGGGGCAGGTACAAGGTAAAAGTGGTGCCCTGGCCCGGCACACTCTTCACCTGCACATCGCCCCCGGACTGCCTGGCGAAACCGAACACCTGCGACAGCCCGAGCCCGGTGCCTTCACCCGGTGCCTTGGTAGTGAAGAACGGGTCGAAGATACGCTCCAGCAGTTCGGTGGCAATGCCGACACCGCTGTCGCTCACCGAAATCGCCGCGAACGGGCCCGGCTGTGGCGCCTGGCCGCGCAGGGCGGGCAGTGACTGGTCAGCCTGCAGGCGCAGCTGCAAGGTGCCTTCGCCGGCCATGGCGTCGCGGCCGTTGAGCATCAGGTTGATTACCGCGGTTTCCAGTTGATTGAGGTCGGCGCGGATATGGCAAGGCGCCTGTGGCAACTGCAGCTCGACCTGGATCCGCGCACCGGTGGCAGTGTCGAGCATGTCGGCCATGGCCTCCAGCCGTGGCCCTGCCTCGAACACTTGCGGGCTCAAGGCCTGGCGGCGGGCGAAGGCCAGTAATTGGCCGGTCAGCTTGGAACCGCGGTCGACAGTGTCGGACATGGTCTTGAGATAGCGTTCGCGACGCTGTGCATCGAGGTTGGGGCGCTGCAGAAAATGCAGCGACGAGCGAATGATGGTCAGCAGGTTGTTGAAGTCATGAGCCACGCCACCGGTAAGTTGGCCAATGGCTTCGAGCTTCTGGGTCTGGCGCAGCACGGCTTCTGTGTGCAGCAACTGGCTGGTGCGTTCATCCACGCGCTGTTCGAGGGTGGCATTCAGCGCCTCCAGTGCCGCCATGGCTTCGCGGACCTCGGCGTGGGCCTGTACCCGCTGGATATGCGCCCAGCAGCGCTCGGTGACTTCACTGATCAGCGTCTGTTCATAGTGGGTCCACTCCCGTGGCACCTTGTCGTGTATGGCCATCAGCGCGGTCAGTCGGCCGCCTTTGATCAGGGGCATGCAAATGGTCGCGGTAATGCCGATGGCCTGGAAGGTGGCAGCTTCCTCCGGGGACAGCTCGCTCAGGTTGTCCTGGATGACCAACGGCAGGCCATTGCGCAGGCGGCCGAGCGCCAGCTTGCCAAAATCCTGCAACCGATAGCGGCCCAACAGATGCGGCGAGCCGGGCGCCACGGCGTCACCGCAGATGGTGAAACCGTCTTCGTCGGGCTCCATCACCGCATAGGCGCAACTCGACAGTTGCAGGTGCTCGACCAGCATGCGCGTGGTAGTGGCAAGGATCTGGTCCGGGTCGGTGGCGTCTGCCACGGCGCGGCCCAGGTCGTCGAGGAAGTTCAGGCGCTGGTTGGCGAGCACGCTGGCGGTGGTTTCGGTGACTGTATCGAGCATGCCCAGCACCTTGCCGTCGTGGTCGCGTATGGGGCTGTAGCAGAAGGTGAAATAGGCCCGTTCGGGGCCGCCGTTGCGGTCGATGACGAGCGGGAAGTCTTCGATGTACACCGCCTCGCCGGCCAGGGCGCGGTTGGCCATGTGGCCGATGTCGGCCCAGGCCTCCTGCCACACGGCGCGGAAGGGGATGCCCAATGCCGAGGGCTTTTGCCCGAGTATCTGCGAGAAGGCGTCGTTGTGCAGGGTGAGCAGGTCAGGGCCCCAGAGCACGGCTTGCGGAAAGCGCGAGGCCAGGCACAGGGCCAGGCTGGTTTTCAGCGGGTCGGGCCAGTGCTCCAGCGGGCCCAGCGGGGTGGCGGCCCAATCGTGGTTGCGGATGCGCTCGGCCATCAGACCGCCGCCGTCTAGCCATTTTGCCATGTGCACTGCTGGTCCTTTTGCGTAAGGCCTTAAGGGTGCACCGAGAATAGACGCTTGGCGAGGGTTTTGTGTTACGTGTACCGGCCTCTTCGCGGGCTTGCCCGCTCCCACAGGGATAGCACATTGCTCAAGCTTTGCGCCTTACAGGTGGGAGCGGGCAGGCCCGCGAAGAGGCCGGCCCAGGCTAGCGAATGAAGTGCACCTTGCCAGTGTCGTCATTGCCCATGTAGATGCCATAAACCCCAGCCTGCCGCTCGAGGATATAGCGCTCGAGAATCTGCCGGATTGCCGGATAGTAGATTTCATCCCACGGGATCTCGTCCGGCTCGAAGAACCTGTAGGCCAGCGTTTCCGCCCCGTACTGCCCGGTTTCCTCGGTGGCGATGGCGCGGAAGATGATGTAGACCTCGCTTATCTTCGGGACGCTGAAGATCGAGTACGGCGAGACGATTTCGGCACGTACGCCGCTTTCTTCCCAGACCTCGCGCAGGGCTGCCTGCTCGGTGGTTTCGCCGGCCTCCATGAACCCGGCCGGCAAGGTCCAGGTGCCGGGGCGCGGCGGGATGGCGCGCTGGCACAGCAGGTACTTGCCATCACGCTCGATGATGCAGCCGGCGATGATCTTCGGGTTGATGTAGTGGATGTAGCCGCAGCCGGTGCAGTGCAGGCGTTCGTGGGTGTCGCCTGTGGGAACGCCCCGGGCCAGTTCCGTGGTGCAGTGCGGGCAGTAGCGCGGGGCGTTGGGCATGATCGGTGGCCTGTGGGTTGCTTATATGCGGGGATCCTTCAAGGCCAGGGGCTCGACCATCTCGCGCACCTTGACGTTGTCATCCTGCTTCTGGCGCAGGTAGTCCAGGGCCACCTTGGCGGCGGCGCGGACGTGGTCGACCGAGGCCTGGTGGGCAACCAGCGGGTCGCCGCTCTTGATCGCCTCGACGATCTTTTCCATTTCGCGGTTGCTGGCGCCGCGGCGGTTCTCCTGCGACACCGAGGTGGCGCGCAGGTAGCTGATGCGCGCCTGCAACTGGCGCAGCTGCTGGGCGGCCACCTGGTTGCCGGAGCCTTCCAGCAGCACATCGTAGAACCCTTGTACCGAGTCCAGCACCTGTTGCAGTTCGCCTTCCTCGAGGGCTTCGCGGTTGACCTCCAGCGCGCGTTCCAGGGCGCGGATGTCCTTGGCCTTTGCGTTCAGGGTGAACAGCTGCACGATCAGGCCTTCGAGCACGCAGCGCAGCTCGTAGATATCGCGGGCGTCTTCCAGGGTGATGATGGCCACGCGCGGGCCCTTGGCGTCGGCAAATTCCACCAGGCCTTCGGATTCCAGGTGGCGCAGGGCTTCACGCACCGAGGTGCGGCTGACGCCGAGGCGGTCGCAGAGGTCGCGCTCGACCAGGCGATCGCCTGGCAGCAGGTGGAAGTTCATGATCGCGGCGCGCAGCTTGTCGAGCACGATTTCGCGCAGGGTAACGGGGTTGCGATTGACCTTGAAGCTGTCGTCGAGTGGCTGGCGTTTCATCAAGTGCGCTCTTAAAGAGGCTGCCCGGCCGCAACCGCAACAGCACCACGAACCTTGGGTGCTCCTTGCGTGGGTTCGAACAGCCCGGTGTTAACGGGTTGACTCCGCATCGGCTTCAGCGAACGCTTCGCGGGCCAGGCGGAAACTGTCCACCGCCGCGGGCACGCCGCAATAAATGCCGACCTGGAGCAGGATCTCGCGAATCTGTTCACGGCTCAGGCCATTACGCAAGGCGCCGCGAATGTGCAGCTTGAGCTCGTGGGGCCGGTTGAGCGCGGAAATCATGGCCAAGTTTATCATGCTGCGCTCTTTGAGCGACAAGCCTTCGCGGCCCCAGACGTGGCCCCAGCAGTATTCGGTGACCAGCTCCTGCAACGGCTTGGTGAAGTCGTCGGCGTTCTGGATCGAGCGGTTGACGTAGTCCTCGCCCAGTACCTGGGTGCGGATCTGCAGGCCTTTTTCGTACTTTTCATTGCTCATGTGCAGTACTCCGGATTTAAACAGGGTCATTTGCGTTGGCTTCTTCGCGGGTGAACCCGCTCCCACAGGTACTGCACAGGTTTCAGCATCTGTGCGATCCCTGTGGGAGCGGGTTTACCCGCGAAGAAGCCAACGCCGAGCTCAAGGTCCATCAGCCCAGGGGCGGCAGGGCGCCCAGCTTGCCCTTGTGGTACACCATCGGGGTCACCGGCTCGGCCGGCAGCACCAGGTTCTTCACCGCGCCGACGATGATCGCGTGGTCACCGCCGTCGTACTCGCGCCACAGCTCGCATTCGATGATCGCCGTGGCCTTGGCCAGCAGCGGGTTGCCCAGCTCGCTCAGGTGCCAGTCGATGCCTTTGGCCTTGTCCTTGCCCTTGCCGGCGAAGGCATAGGCCTCGGCGGTCTGGTCGGCGGACAGCAGGTGAATCGCGAACTGCTTGCTGTCACGCAGGATGGGGTAGGTGTCGGAGGCGTAGTTGGGGCAGAACAGCACCAGCGCCGGGTCGATCGACAGCGCGCTGAACGCGCTGGCGGTGATGCCGACGATGCCACCGTCGGCGTCCAGGGTGGTGACCACGGTGACGCCGGACGGGAACGAGCCCATCACGTCTTTGTAGATGCCTGGTTCGATCATCTCGTGCTACCTCTTAGCGCATCACAAACGGGTCGGGCATCGGCGCCGTGGACAGGTTGATCCACACCGTCTTCAGCTCGGTATAGGCCAGCACCGAATCGATGCCGCTCTCACGGCCGTAGCCGCTGTTCTTGAACCCGCCGATCGGCGCCATGGCCGACACGGCACGGTAGGTGTTGACCCAGATGATCCCCGAACGCACGTCGCGGGCCAGGCGGTGGGCACGGCCCAGGTCGCGGGTCCAGATGCCGGCGGCCAGGCCGAACTGCGAGTCGTTGGCGATGGCCAGGGCCTCTTCCTCGGTCTTGAAGCGGATTACCGCGGCAACCGGGCCGAACACCTCTTCCTGCATGATGGTCATCGAGTTGCTGTCGCACTCGAACAGGGTCGGCTCGTAGAACCAGCCATCACCCTCGACCTCGGCACGCTTGCCGCCCATGTGCAGCTTGGCGCCTTCGGCCTTGGCAGCGGCCACCAGGCCTTCGACCACGGCCAGCTGTTGCGCGGTGGCCATGGGGCCCATTTCGCTGGCATCGTCCTGCGGGTTGCCGATGCGGATGCGCCTGGCGCGGGCGATCAGGCGTTCGACGAACTCGTCGAAGATCTCGTCCTGCACCAGCAGGCGCGAGCCGGCCACGCAGCTTTGCCCGGAGGCAGCATAAATGCCTGCCACGGCGCCGTTGATGGCGCTGTCCAGGTCGGCATCGGCGAAGATGATGTTCGGCGACTTGCCGCCCAGCTCCAGCGACAGCTTGGCGAAGTTCTCGGCGCTGCTGCGCACCACGTGGCGGGCGGTGGCGGCGCCGCCGGTGAAGGCGATCTTGCGCACCAGCGGGTGGCGGGTCAGCGCCGCGCCGGTGCTGGGGCCGTAGCCGGTGACCACGTTGACCACACCAGCCGGGAAGCCGGCCTCGAGGGCCAGGCGGGCCAGCTCGAGGATGGTCGCCGAGGCGTGTTCGGACGGCTTGAGCACGATGGTGTTGCCGGCGGCCAGGGCCGGGGCCAGCTTGATGGCGGTGAGGTACAGCGGGCTGTTCCACGGGATGATCCCGGCCACCACGCCGATCGGCTCGTGCACGGTGTAGGCGAACAGGTCGGGCTTGTCCAGCGGCAGGGTGCCGCCTTCAAGCTTGTCGGCTAGGCCTGCGGTGTAGTGGAAGAACTCTGGCAGGTAGCCGACCTGGCCGCGGGTTTCGCGGATCAGCTTGCCGTTGTCACGGCTTTCCAGCTGGGCCAGGTGTTCCTTGTTTTCGGCAATCAGGTCACCCAGGCGACGCAGCAGCTTGCCGCGCGCGGTGGCGGTGATGCTGCGCCACTCCTTGCTGTCGAAGGCGCGCTGGGCGGCCTGCACGGCCAGCTCGACATCGGCCTCGTCGGCGTCGGGCAGTTGCGCCCAGGCCTGGGCGGTGGCCGGGTTGAGGCTGTCGAAGGTCTTGCCGCTCTGGGCATCGCGCCATTGGCCGTCGATGCACATCTGGAAACGAACGAGGGTCATGCAACAATCCCCTTGGCGGATTCGGTGAGGGTGCGGGCTTGCGCGAGGAAGTCCAGCAGCATCTTGTTGACTTCACGCGGTGCTTCCACCGGCATCATATGCCGTTGCTCGGCGAGGACCACGCTGTGTGCGCCAGGAATGCTGGCGGCGAGCTGGCGGGTCATGGCCGGGGTGGAGCCCGAGTCGAGTTCGCCGGTGGCGATCAGCGTCGGCACCTGGATGCTGGCCAGGTCGGCGGCGCGGTACATGTCCTGGGTGGCGAACAGCGAATAAGTGGTGTGGTAGCCCTGCGGGTCGTTGCTCGCCAGCACCTGGCGAATGGCGGCGACCTGCGCCGGGTTGGCAGCCTTGTATTCACGGCTGAACCAGCGGTCGAGCGCGGCGTCGACGTTGGCGTCGGGGCCAAGCTGCGCAGCCTGGGCGGCGCGGGCGATAACGCCGGCACTCTGCTCGGGGGTGCGGTTGAACACGCTGTTGAGCACTACCAGTGCAGCCAGGCGCTGTGGGTATTCGAGGGCGAACGCCCGGGCGACCAGGCCGCCCATGGAAAAGCCGATCACGGTGGCTTGCGCGATCTGCAGGTGGTCGAGCAGTTCGGCGAGTTGCGCGGCATAACCTTCCAGGCCGATGTCGGCGGCTGGCAGCGCGCTCTGGCCGTGGCCGAGCATGTCGTAGGCGATGACGCGGTAGTCGTTGGCCAGGCCAACGAACTGACCGCCCCACATTTCCTTGTTCAGGCCCACGCCGTGGATCAGTACCACAGGTTGGCCCTGGCCGACGGACAGGTAGCTGGTGCCGGCGGGTGTGCGTTCAGCGACAGGCTGAATCATGGAGGGCGCTCCTTGAAGGTCGGGCGCGGCGGGTAAGCACGCCACGCCCCGGCCCGTCTTGGTTGTTGTTATTGAGCGTTGGCTTTTTCGGCAGCCAGTTCTTCCAGGTCGATGTAGCGGTTGCCGATGCGCGGGTGCAGGCGGCCACCGTCGGAGGCGCCCAGGACCACGACGATCTCATCGGCACGCGGGGCATCTTCGATCTGCATTTCCAGGGTGATGTAGTGCGAACGCAGGCCTTCGTCGTCCTTCTGCATCATCGGGATCTGGATCGAGGTGCCCGGGCCGCCGCGCTTGTTGGTGAAGCTCAGGTAGCTCTTGGCCTGTACCGCTTCACGGTAGTGGTTGCCGAAGCGCAGGGTGTGGATCACCGCCGAGGCGTGTTCGATTTCGCCGTCGGCACCGACGACTGCGGCCTTGCCGTAGGCTTCGATCTTGTCGGCGCCGCCGATGGCTGCAGTCAGGCGCTCGACCATCAGGGCACCCAAGTCCGAGCAGTTGGCACGGATTTCCGGCTTCAGATCTTCAACGAAACCGCGACCGGCCCATGGGTTCTTGATCACGACGGCCAGGCCGACCATGGTCACCGGCTTGTCGGTGGCCTTGCCGCCTTCGATGCGGGTCTCTTCGGAGTAGGTGACGATCTTGCGGATTTCGAAACTCATGGGTGGCTCCTGGTGAGGGTTATCAGCTCTTGTTGTCTGATGGTATACCATAATATTTGTTGTGCAAGAGGTGGCTGGAAATTTCTCTTGCGAGGGGACGAAAGGCGCTGTGTATCGGGGTTTTTGTGGCGTTCTGTACCGGCCTCTTCGCGGTGAACCCGCTCCCACAGGTACCCCACAGGGTTCATGGTCTGCGCCATACCTGTGGGAGCGGGTTTACCCGCGAAGAGGCCGGTACAGGCAACGGATCAATCCCCCAAAAAAAGCCCGCTCCCGCGGGCCACAGGGCCCACGGGAGCGGGCGCGTCCCGCAATGTTTCAGGTAATGGGAAATCAGGCGAACGCCGGCACCACTTCCTTGATGAACAGCTCCAGCGATTTCTTCTTCTCGGCGTGGGGCAGGCTGTTGTCGCACCAGAAGCTGAACTCGTCGACGCCGAGTTCCTGGTAGTACTTGATACGCGCGATGATCTCTTCCGGCGTGCCGATCATGGTGTTCTTGCGGATGTTCTCCAGCTCGAACGCCGGCACTTCTGCGAACTTCGATTCCGGGCTCGGCTCGAGGAAGCCGTTGACCGGGGTGGTCTTGTTGCCGAACCAGGCATCGAAGGTGCGGTAGAAGCGCGAGATGGCCTGGGCGCCGACTTTCCAGCCTTCCGGCTCGGCCGGGCTGTGCACGTGGGTGTGGCGCAGCACCATCAGTTGCGGGCGTGGCACGCCCGGGTTGTTGTCCAGGGCGGCCTGGAACTTGTTCTTCAGGTCCAGCACTTCCTCGTCACCCTTCATCAGTGGGGTGACCATGACGTTGCAACCATTGGCCACGGCGAAGTTGTGCGAGTCCGGGTCGCGGGCGGCGATCCACATCGGCGGTACGGCGTTGTAGGGCTTCGGCACGCTGGTGGAGGTGGGGAACTTGTACACTTCGCCGTCATGGGCGTAGTCGCCTTCCCACAGCTTGCGCACCACCGGCACCATTTCACGCAGGGCCTTGCCGCCGTCGGTGGCCGGCATGCCACCTGCCATGCGGTCGAATTCGAACTGGTAGGCGCCACGGGCCAGGCCCACTTCCATGCGGCCCTTGCTGATCACGTCGAGCAGGGCGCATTCGCCCGCCACGCGGATCGGGTTCCAGAACGGCGCGATGATGGTGCCGGCGCCCAGGCGGATCTTGTCGGTGCGCGCAGCCAGGTAGGCCAGCAGCGGCATCGGGCTTGGCGAAATGGTGTATTCCATGGCGTGGTGTTCGCCGATCCACACGGTGCTGAAACCGCCGTTCTCGGCCATCAGGGTCAGTTCGGTCAGGTCTTCGAACAGCTGGCGGTGGCTGACCTGTTCATCCCAACGTTCCATGTGCACGAACAACGAAAATTTCATGGGGCTTTCCTCAACGCTTGAAAGGGGCTGGCGCCTGGCAGGGTTGGCACCAGCGGTCTCGATTCAGAATAGGCTTCAGGCAAAGGCCGGCAGGCTGGCCATCTTGCCGCGGCAGTACACCATCGGCCGTGGCGCCTCTTCAGGGACGATCAGGTTGTGCACCTTGCCGACCATGATGGCGTGGTCGCCACCTTCGTATTCGCGCCACAGTTCGCATTCGATGACTGCGGTGGCACCGGCCAGGATCGGGTTGCCCAGTTCGCTCAGGGACCACTCGATGCCACTGGCCTTGTCCTTGCCCTTCTTGGCGAACGCATAGGCTTCGGCCTGCTGTTCACCGGACAACAGATGAATGGCGAAGCGCTTCTGCCTGATCAGCACGGGGTAGGAGTCGGAGGTGTAGTTGGGGCAGAACAGCACCAGCGGCGGGTCCATCGACAGGGAGGAAAAGGCGCTGGCGGTCAGACCGACGACCGAGCCATCGTCGTCCAGGGTGGTGATGACGGTAACGCCGGACGGGAAGGAGCCCAGGACATGCTTGTAGACGGTTGCGTCGATCATCTGGTGTACCTCTATAGGGCTGCGGTGGTCCGCGGTTTTTATCATTGATGTGTCTGATGGTATACCGTAATACCTATTTTGCAAGCGGAATTTTCAAGCGAGGGTGTTGCGCGATGAACGGCTCAAGCCCGCGTATACCGTGGGCTTGAGCGGTGAGGCGGTTTGCCGCAGGGGTTGCGCGAGCGGATCAGTGGGCGTTTTTTCCTACGGATCAGTGTTGTCAAAAGTTTGGAATACCATAATATGGTCCGCAGCTGAGAGGCCGCCTAGAAGCGGTTTCCTTACAAAGATAAAAACGACCTTTCGAGCTGAATCCTATGTCCCAACCGTCGTCGCAACACCAGTTTGTCGAGAATCACACGGTCGATTACGTTCCACCTGCCGAGCGCCACGGGAAGGCGCGCGACCTGTTCACCCTCTGGTTCAGTACCAACATCGCGCCACTGCCCATCGTCACCGGCGCCATGGTGGTCCAGGTGTTCCATCTGAACCTGTTATGGGGGCTGGTCGCCATCGTGCTGGGCCATCTGGTCGGGGGCGTGGTCATTGCCCTTGCCTCTGCGCAGGGACCGCAGCTGGGCATTCCGCAGATGGTGCAGAGCCGTGGCCAGTTCGGCCGCTACGGCGCCTTGCTGATCGTGTTCTTCACCGCGCTGATCTATGTCGGCTTCTTCATTTCCAACATCGTCCTGGCGGGCAAGACCATCCACGGCATCACCCCGAGCGTGCCGATGCCCGGCGCGATCGTGATCGGTGCGCTGAGTGCCACCGCCATTGGCGTGATCGGCTACCGTTTCATTCACATCCTCAACCGCATCGGTACCTGGGTGATGGGTTCGGCGCTGCTGGCCGGCTTCATCATGATGTTCGCCCAGGAACTGCCGGCCGACTTCTTCAGCCGTGGCGCGTTCAACCTGTCGGGCTTCATCGCCACCGTGTCGCTGGGCACCATCTGGCAGATCAGCTTCTCGCCGTATACCTCCGACTATTCGCGCTACCTGCCGCGTGAAGTGGGCATTGCCAAGCCGTTCTGGGCCACCTACTTCGGCGCTACCCTGGGCACCATCCTGTGCTTCAGCTTTGGTGCGGTGGCGGTGCTTTGCGTGCCGGAAGGCACCGATGCAATGGATGCGGTCAAGCAGGCCACCGGCTGGCTGGGCCCGATCCTGATGGTGCTGTTCCTGCTCAACATCATCAGCCACAACGCCCTCAACCTGTATGGCGCGGTGCTGTCGATCGTCACCGCGATCCAGACCTTCGTCGCCGAGTGGACGCCGAGCATCAAGGTGCGGGTGGTGCTGGCTTCGGTGATTCTGGTGGTTTGCGGCCTGGTAGCGCTGAATGCCTCGGCGGACTTCATCGGCCAGTTCATCGGCCTGATCCTGGCACTGCTGCTGGTGCTGGTGCCGTGGGCGTCGATCAACCTGATCGACTTCTACCTGATCAAGAGGGGCCAGTACGACATCGCCTCGATCTTCAGTGCTGACGGCGGCATCTATGGCCGCTTCAACCACCACGCGATCATTGCCTATGCGTGCGGCATCCTGGTGCAGTTGCCGTTTGCCAACACGTCGCTGTATGTGGGGCCGTATTCCAATATCGTCGAAGGGGCTGATCTGTCGTGGCTGTTCGGCTTGCTGGTGACGGTGCCGCTGTATTACTGCCTGGCGACCCGGGGCAAGGCTGCCGAGAAGGCGGGGCGGGTTGTGAGTGTGAATGACTGATAGATTGGCGTTGCTGTAACAGGGGCTGCGTTGCAGCCCATTCGCAGCGCAAGGCTGCTCCTACAAAGGAATCGCGTTGCATGTAGGAGCAGCCTTGCGCTGCGAATGGGCCGCAACGCGGCCCCGGTTGTTTCAGCTCGCACCTCGCTGCGGTCAGACGATCGCGATCAGCGGGTCGGCAGCGGCCAGTGCCAGGGCGCGATCAGCCGCTGGCGGGTAGATCCACACCGAGTTGATCTGGCGCTTGAGGTCTTTGCCTTCCTGGCCGTGCAGCTTCAGTTCGCGCTCCCAACCCTCGCTGAACGTCGCGCCCCATTCGCCCAGGTCCAGGCAGGTGACGTACTTGGGCTGGCGGTACACCACCGGCTGCAGGCCGAGCAGGTCGGCCGCGGCGTTGTTGCCGGAGTGGCGGCCCATGGGGATGGCGTGCTGGCAGGTCATCAGGGCGTGGTTGCCCAGCTCGTCCACAGCGGCCCAGGCGGTGTCGCCCGTGGCGTACACATGGTCCTGGCCGAGCACCTTCAGGTGGCCGTCCACTTTCAGCCGGCCGAAGTGGTCACGCTCGCCGGCAACCTGTGCGGTCAACGGGCTGGCCTTCACGCCAACGGTCCAGATCACGGTGTTGCTGGCGATATGGTCGCCGTTGTCCAGGGTAACGCCACCGGCATCGACAGCCACTACCGAGGCCCCGGCCTTCCACTCGACCCCGGCCTGTTCGCAGGCTGCGATGATCGACGGCGTGATACCGGCGCCCAGCGCCGCACCAACTTGCGCACCGCGGTCGACCACCACCACCCGCACCGCTGCACTGGCACCGAGGATGGTACGCAGGCGGGCAGGCATTTCCGTGGCGGTTTCAATACCTGTGAAGCCACCGCCACAGACCACCACAGTGTTGCGTGCAGGCGAAGCGGGCTGGGCGGCCAGACCGACCAGGTGCTGTTCCAGGCGCATGGCCGATTCCATCTGGTCGACATCGAATGCATGTTCGGCCAGGCCAGGCACTGGCGGGCGTGCGACCTGGCTGCCGGCGGCGAGGATCAGGCGGTCGTAGGCGATCTGTTGCCGGTGCCCCTGGGCGTTGGTGTAGCTGACGCTGCGCCCTTCGGTATCGATGCTGTCGGCATTGCCCGGGATGAAGTGAATGCCCACCGCTTGGAACAGCTCGCCCAGCGGGGCCTTCATGCCGTGCACGTCGGCCTCGTAGAAGCGCGGGCGGATGCGCAGTTCAGGCTGTGGAGCGAGGACGCTGACGTTGATGTCGGCGCGCTGGGCCTGATCGAGCAGGCGCGCAGCGCTCAGGGCGCTCCATACACCGGCAAAGCCGGCACCGATGATGAGGATGTTCGATTTCATGAAGGTGCTCCGCAAGGTTCGAAAGGGGCTTCGAGGGCGGGTTGTGTGCCTCTCGAATAACTACGACTGTATTGATCGTAGTTAGTGCGTGCAAGTCTTTTTTCTCACAGGCCGACACTCCGCATGACCATTTCACGGCTCGAATAGCTGTATTTACTGGGCTTAAGGGATAAACAAGGCCGACAGACGGCAGCTTTGCGCTTTGCGGTGCGGATGCTATAGGCGTATTATTTGCGACAAGATTGGTCGGAGATAGATATGTCGCTCTACAGTGCTGGCGTCGAATACGGTATCCATTGCCTGCTGTTCCTGGTGGACGAGCGGGGCGATTCGCGCGAGTCCAGCGTGCGCGACCTGGCGGAGTTGCAGGGTGTACCCCAGGAGTACCTGGCCAAGGTATTCACCAAGCTGGCCCGTGCCGGTCTGGTGGCCGCCACCGAGGGCGTGCGTGGCGGCTTCCGGCTGGCGCGACCGTCGGATGAAATCACCGTGCTGGATATCGTCAATGCCATCGACGGGCCGAAGAAGATCTTCGACTGCCGCGAAGTTCGCGAGCGTTGCAGCCTGTTCGAGGGATCGCCGCCGGGTTGGGCGACCGAGGGCACCTGCGCGATCCACGCGGTGATGCTGGGTGCGCAGAAGCGCATGGAAGAGGCCCTGGCGCAGCAGACCATCCTTGATCTGGCGCGGCGGTTCGGGCGCAAGGCGCCGGCCGAGTTCGGGCAGAAGGTCAATGCCTGGATGGGTGAGCGGCGGGAGGGCAAAGGGGCAGGGGATATTCCGGTCAGTCAGGTCTGAATCTGCTGCCTGCACCGGCCTCTTCGCGGGTAAACCCGCTCCCACAGGTTCCAGAGATTGTGATATCCCTGTGGGAGCGGGTTCACCCGCGAAGAGGCCAGTGCAGGCTAACGCCCCTCATGCTGCCGCCGATACGCCCCCGGCTGCAGCCCCACCGCCTTGGCAAACGCCCGGGTAAACGCCGCCACTGACTGATACCCCACCTGTGCCCCCACCTGCTCCACGGTATGCCCCGCCCGCAGCAACTGGCTTGCAAGGCGCATGCGCAGCGCCAGCAGTACTTGCCCCGGCGACTGTCCGGCCAGTTCATTGAAACGCTTGAAAAACGCCGACCGCGACAACCCGGTACAGGCGGCCATGCTTTCCAGCGTCCACGCTTGCCCCGGTTGCTCGATCAACTGCTCCAGCAAACCGGCAAACGCCGGTTGCCGGGCGAGGGCGACCAGCCCGCCCAGCGATTGCCCGGCATGCACCTGCTGGCGTAGCACATACAGGAACAGCAAGTGCGTCAGCCGCTCCAGCAACGTCTGGGAAGGCCCGGCGGCGCGCCGGCACTCCTCCAGGATCAGCTCGAACAACGCCCGCGCCGCATGCCCGGCCGGTTCATCGGCGCGCAGCAATATCCAGTCGGCCAGGCTGTCGACGATCAGCGCCGACAACCCCGGCCTGAAGTGGAAGAAACCACATACCAGGCCCACGCCATCGACCGCATCAACGTCCATGGCCTGCATCTGCTGGCGTGGCTGGGCGCAGGCACTTGCAGGGTCCTGGTCGCTGGCCAGGCGATAGCCGAGGTCGCGCAGCAGGAACACCGCATCGCCCGCCTCCAGGCGCAGTGCCTCGGGCTGGCCATCGATGTGCAGCCAGCAATGCCCTTGCACCACCAAGTGGAAGCTGGCCCGGCCCATGCCTTCGGTGCTGGCGTGCCAGCCGCGGCAGTAGCGGCCCACATGGAACAGGCTGGCATCGAGCTCCAGGCCCTCTAATAACCAATCGACAAGGTGGCTGGACGAAATCATCTAATGCAAAGACTCAAGAGCAAGGAAAGGCGACTGATGAATATGGAGGGTAGTTCTTATAACCAACAGACTGTAGTGACACTCATCAAAGGAGACCACTCCATGTCCTCGCGCATTACTTTACACACGCTGCAGAGCGCCCCGGAAGCGGCCCGTCCGTTCCTCGAGAACGCCCAGAAGAATTCCGGCTTCATCCCCAACCTGCTGGGCGTACTGGCCAATGCCCCGGCTGCGCTGGAAACCTACGTGACCGTTTCGGCACTCAACGGCAAAGCCGAACTGAGCCTGGCCGAGCGTGAAGTGGTGCAGCTGATTGCCGCCACCCAGCATGGCTGCGACTTCTGCGTGGCTGGCCACACGGCCGTGGCCCTGAACAAGGCCAAGCTGCCGCAGGAAGTGGTCGATGCCCTGCGTGCCCGTGGCGAGCTGCCCGATGCCCGGTATGAAACCCTGGCCGCGTTCGCCCGCGAAGTGATCGCCACCCGCGGCAATGTCAGCGAGGCCACTTACCAGGCCTTCCGCGCAGCCGGTTTCAGCGAAGGCAACGCCCTGGAGGTGATTCTGGGCGTGAGCCTCGCAACCCTGTGCAACTTTGCTAATGTGTTCGCCCAGACGCCGCTCAATGACGAGCTCGGCAAGTACCGCTGGCAACCTTCTGCATGATCCGCGCGTGACACCGGTCGTACCGCGATCGTTGCAGGAGCGGCCTTGTGCCGCGAATGGGCCGCCAGGCGGCCCCGGCGTTTTCAAAGGAGCAAGACCATGCAAGATTGTGCATTTCGACACTGGCTGGATGCCAATGCCGAGGCCATTGACCGGGGCCAGTGCGAGCCGCAGCTGGTGCTGGCGCAAATCGCCGAGTCGCAGCTGCTGCGCGTCGGTGTCGACCCCGCCCAGGGCGGCACGGGCGGGCAGGTGACCGACGCGGTCGAGGCCATCGCCGCGATCGCCAGCCGCTCGCTGGCAGCGGCGTTCGTTTGCTGGGGCCAGCGCGCCTTCATCGAATACCTGTTGCACAGCCCCAACCAGCCCCTGCGCGAGCGCCTGCTGCCGCGCCTGCTGACTGGCGAACTGGCCGGTGCCACCGGGCTGTCCAACGCCATGAAGTTCTTGTCCGGCATCGAAGCGCTGCAGGTGCGTGGCCGCCCGCAAGCCGATGGCTGGCTGCTGGAAGGGTGCCTGCACTGGGTGACCAACTTGCGCAAAAGCGGCTTCGTGGTGGCTGCGGCTATCGAAGACGAAGCCGGTGGTGCACCGTTCGTGCTGGCCATCCCGTCCGACGCACAGGGCCTGGAGCGTTCCGACGACCTGCAACTGATGGGCCTGCAGTCAAGCAACACCGCAGCACTGGCCTTCCACCAGGTGCAATTGCAGCGTGGCTGGTTGCTGCACGAAAATGCCCGTGAGTTCCTGCCCCGGGTACGCCCGGCGTTCCTGGCGCTGCAGTGCGGCATGGCCATTGGCCTGGCGCGGCGGGCGCTGGCGGAAGTGCAGGCACACCTGCATGGCCGTGCCTCATTCCTCGACGAAGCACGTCAGGTGCTCAGCGAACGCCTGGAAAACACCGTGAACGAGCTCAAGCAGGGCCTGCTCGATGGCCGCTTCCAGCAGCAGCCGGCGGCCTTGTTCAAGCTGCGCATCACCTTGGCCGAAAGCGCTGCCGACGCCGTACAGCTGGAGTTGCAGGCCAGTGGTGGCAAGGCCTACCTCAGCGAGTACGGTGAAGGCTTTGCCCGCCGCTGGCGCGAGTCGGCCTTCGTGCCGATCGTCACGCCCAGCCTGGTGCAACTGCGCGCCGAACTGCAACGCCAGGCGGGCGCGGCATGAGCCAAATGTTGCTCGAAGCCCGTGACATCAGCCTGGGCTACCCGCGCGAGGGTGGCTGGCAAGCGGTGCTGGCGCAGTTCGACCTGCAGCTGGCCCCCGGCGAAGTGGTGACCATCCTCGGCCCCAGCGGGGTCGGCAAGTCCAGCTTGCTGCGGGTACTGGCCGGCCTGCAGCAGCCCCGCGGTGGCAGCGTGACCCTGCACGGCCAGCCGCTGCAGGGCCCGCACCCACGCCTGGCGGTGGCCTTCCAGGACCCGAGCCTGTTGCCCTGGTTGAACCTGGAGAAGAACGTCGCCTTCGGCCTGGACTTCGCCCGCCAGCCAAAACTTGCCGCCGCCGAACGGCGCGCACGCATCGACCATGCGATTGCCGCCGTGGGCCTGGCCCATGCCCGTGGCCAGTACCCGGCGCAGTTGTCCGGCGGCATGGCCCAGCGCACCGCGCTGGCCCGCTGCCTGGCCCGCCAGCCCGAAGTACTGTTGCTCGACGAGCCGTTCGGCGCGCTGGATGAAGTGACCCGGGCCGACATGCAGCAACTGCTGCTGCAACTGATCGCCACCCACAATACGGCGGCGGTGCTGATCACCCACGATATCGACGAAGCCCTGCTGCTGTCCGACCGGGTCCTGCTACTGGGCAACCACCCAGCGCACACCCTCGGCCAGTGGCACATCGACCTGCCGCAACCACGGACGCAGCGGGTCGAGGAACTGGGCGCCTTGCGCATCGAAATCCTCAAAACCCTTCGGCGGGCAAGCCGCACAGTCGAACCTACCCCAACCCCATTGCCCTCGGAGGCTGTCCATGTGCATGGATGACTGCTGTTCCTCTTCTTCGCGTCGCGATTTCCTCAAGCTCGGCGCCATGCTCACGGCCGCCGGAGCACTGCCGTTGCTGTCGAGCCTGCAGGCCCGGGCCGCCGCCGAGCCGGACGCGCCGGTGCGTATTGGCTACCTGCCGATCACCGACGCCACGCCACTGCTGGTGGCGCACAACAACGGCCTGTTCGAGGCCGAAGGCATCAAGGCCGAGCGCCCGGTGCTGCTGCGCAGCTGGGCGCAGGTGATCGAGGCGTTCATCTCCGGCCAGGTCAACGTCATCCACCTGCTGTCGCCGATGACCGTGTGGGCCCGCTACGCCAGCAAGGTGCCGGCCAAGGTGGTGGCCTGGAACCACGTGGGCGGTTCAGGCCTGACCGTGGCCCCGGACATCAGCGACATGAAACAGCTGGGCGGCAAGACCGTGGCCATCCCGTTCTGGTACTCGATCCACAACGTGGTGCTGCAACAGATGCTCGACGACAACGGCCTGACCCCGGTGTCGAAGCCGGCCAATGCGCCACTGGCCGGCAACGAAGTCAACCTGCTGGTATTGCCGCCGTCCGACATGCCGCCGGCGCTGGCCAGCAAACGCATCGCTGGCTATATCGTCGCCGAGCCCTTCAACGCCCTGGCCGAGAACCTCAAGGTTGGCCGCGTGCAGCGCTTTACCGGCGATGTGTGGCGCAACCACGCCTGCTGCGTGGTGTTCATGCACGAGCACGACCTGAACAACCGCCCGGAGTGGTCGCAGAAGGTGGTCAACGCCATCGTCAAGGCCCAGCACTGGACCCGTGACCACCGCGCCGAGGCCGCCGCACTGTTGTCCAAGGCCGGCCCCAACAAGTACACGCCGCATGAACCTGCGGTGCTCGGCAAAGTGCTGGCCCCGGCCGCCGAGGACCGTGCCGGTTACATTGCCAGTGGCGCCATTCGCCACCAGCAGTGGGACGAAAAGCGCATCGATTTCCAGCCTTACCCGTTCCCCAGCTACACCGAAGAACTGGTCAAGCGCCTGAAAACCACCCTGATCGAGGGCGACAGCGCGTTCCTGGCCGGCCTTGACCCGGCACAGACCGCCCGCGACCTGGTCGACGACCGCTTCGTGCGCAACGCCATTGCTACCGTTGGCGGGCCGTCGGTGTTCGGCATCGCCGATAACTTCGAGCGTAGCGAGGAGTTCGCGGTCTGATGCGCACGCATGTCGTTCATGCCGGCCTGGGGCTGGCCGGGTTGCTGGGTTTGTTGCTGTTGTGGTGGGCCGGTGTCGCGCTGTTCGGCCAGGCCGATGGCCTGTCGGCGCGCTTTTCGCCGGCAGCGACCCTGGCCAGCCTGGTCGAGTTGCTGGGGCAGGGCGAGGTGTACGGGCATATCTGGGTCAGCCTCAAACGTATCCTGATCGGGCTGCTGCTGGCGCTGCTGATCGGCGTGCCGCTGGGCTTGCTGGTGGGCAGCTACCGGCACCTGGAGGCGGCGACCACGCCGGCGTTCCAGTTTCTGCGCATGATCTCGCCGCTGTCGTGGATGCCGGTGGTGGTAATGCTGATGGGCGTGGGGGACCAGCCTGTCTACTTTCTGCTGGCGTTTGCCGCGTTGTGGCCGATCTTGTTGAACACGTCGGCCGGGGTAAGGCAGCTGGACCCGCGCTGGTTGCAGTTGAGCCGTAGTTTGAGTGCCACGCGCCGGGAAACCTTGTGCAAGGTGATCGTGCCGGGGGTGATCGGCCATGTGCTGACCGGCGTGCGCCTGGCTATCGGCATCCTGTGGATCGTGCTGGTGCCGTGCGAAATGCTCGGGGTCAGTGCGGGGCTGGGGTACTTCATTCTCGATACCCGCGACCGGCTGGCGTATTCCGAGCTGATGGCGATGGTACTGCTGATCGGGGTGCTGGGGTTTGTGCTGGATGCCCTGGCGCGTGGGCTGCATCGGCGCTGGGTGCATGGCTGACAGGCCAGTGTGGCTTCTTCGCGGGTAAACCCGCTCTCATAGAACTGCACATAACTCATTGAATTAGCAGGGACCCTGTGGGAGCGGCTTTAGCCGCGAACACCGGCGCAGCCGGTGCCATGCACCGCGTTGGATTCTTCGCGGCTAAAGCCGCTCCCACAGGGTACGAGGATCGCTTGCGAATTCAGTTATCTGTGCGACAGCGCAGCCCAAAGGGCTGGGCAATCTCCCACAGGCCCTTGGATCAATGCACGGTCTTGCGCTGCCGTACACACTCCTGGGCCTCTCATAGAACTGCACATAACTCATTGAATTAGCAGGGACCCTGTGGGAGCGGCTTTAGCCGCGAACACCGGCGCAGCCGGTGCCATGCACCGCGTTGGATTCTTCGCGGCTAAAGCCGCTCCCACAGGGTACGAGGATCGCTTGCGAATTCAGTTATCTGTGCGACAGCGCAGCCCAAAGGGCTGGGCAATCTCCCACAGGTCCTTGGGTCAATGCACGGTCTTGCGCTGCCGTACACACTCCCGGGCCTCTCATAGAACTGCACATAACTCATTGAATTAGCAGGGACCCTGTGGGAGCGGCTTTAGCCGCGAACACCGGCGCAGCCGGTGCCATGCACCGCGTTGGATTCTTCGCGGCTAAAGCCGCTCCCACAGGGTACGAGGATCGCTTGCGAATTCAGTTATCTGTGCGACAGCGCAGCCCAAAGGGCTGGGCAATCTCCCACAGGTCCTTGGATCAATGCACGGTCTTGCGCTGCCGTACACACTCCTGGGCCTGAGCGGTCAGTTCGTCCAGCCGCTCATCCCGCATCTGTTCCGCTTCGATCATCGCATCCTCACCCTGCTGGTTGAGCAGGTAGGTATGGATCTGCATCACTTCCGCCGTCTGGTAGATCGGCGCAATATCCAGTCGCCCGATCAGCGCGCCGCTAGCCCGCCCGGTACTGCTCATCAGTACCTGCGGCCCATTGGCGGCCACCACCTGCATGCCCATCGCCTCGAACCACGGTACCTGGCTGGCAAAGGCATTCAGCTCGACGCAGGCATGGCGTGCCTGCAGGTCGCCCAGCAGGGCGCGGGCGATGCCTTGGCGTCGATGGCTGGCGCGCACGGCCAGGAACGCCAGGGCGCACGCCTGTTCATCGTCCTCGGCCGGCAGCGACAGGGCAAACCCCAGCAATTGGTCTGGCTCTTCGGCATCCAGCGCCAGGGTCAGCGCCACGGCCAGGCCGCGGGTACCGTCCAGTGCTTGCAGGTACTGGTGCACCTCCATGCCAACGCCGTACTGGTACAGCGGGTACAGCGGGTTGTCGGCGCTGATGGCGACACTGCTCAGTTCGCCGACGTGGTGGATCACCAGTTCGCGGATCTGGTTCTGGAAGGATTCAGGCGGCACGCTGTCGAGGCGGCTCAGGATGAACATCGGGGGGCGGGCTCCGGCGGGTAGATGGACGGCCCGCGCCATGCGGGCGCGGGCTGTACAGTCTAACCGTTTTTGCCGATCAGCCTTGTACCTGCAATGCACCGAGCATCAGGTCGAGGTTTTGCACCGCCGCACCGGAGGCACCTTTGCCGAGGTTGTCGAACACTGCGGTCAGCAGCACCTGGCCATGCTCAGGGTTGGCGTAAAGCGCCAGGCGCAGGTCGTTGCTGTCGTTCAACGCCTCGGGGTCGAGGTTCGGCGCTGCGCCGTGCTGGTGCAGGGGCATTAGCTGGACGTGGCGGGCACCCTGGTAGTGCTGCTGCAGGCAGGCCTGCAGCTGTTCGGCACTGACCTGGCCGGGCAGCAGGCGCAACTGCAGCGGGATGCTCAGCACGATGCCCTGGCGGTAGGCACCGTAACCGGGCATGAACATCGGCCGCGCCGACAGCCCGGCGTGCTGCTGGATTTCCGGCACATGCTTGTGCGCCAGTTCCAGGCCGTACAGTTGCAGGGCCGGGGTTTTGCCGGCGGCGGGCTGTTCATGCCGTTCGACTGCGGCGCGGCCACCACCGGAATAGCCGGAGATGGCGTGGATGTTCAGCGGGTAGTCCGCTGGCAGCAGGCCGGCCTTGACCAGTGGGCGCAACAGGGCGATGGCGCCGGTGGGGTAGCAGCCGGGGTTGCTGACGCGCTTGCTGTGCGCGATGCGCTCGGCTTGCTGCTCGTCGAGCTCCGGCAGGCCATAGACCCAGCCTGGGCTGGTGCGGTGCGCGGAGCTTGCGTCGATCACCCGCACTTGCGGGTTGTGGATCGCCGCCACGGCCTCGCGGGCGGCATCGTCGGGCAGGCACAGCAGGGCGATGTCGGCGCTGTTGATCGCTTCGCGGCGGCGTTGCGGGTCTTTGCGTTCGGCTTCGGGCAGGGTCAGCAGGCGCAGATCGCTGCGGCCTTGCAGCCGGGCATGGATCTGCAGGCCGGTGGTGCCTTGGTCACCGTCGATGAAGACAACAGGTGTGTGCATGGTCAAAGTCCGGTCGGGTAGGGATGGCCTATGCTCGCTTGTGGCTCTGGTAAAGAAAATTTGAATATGATGATCGATATATTCATCTTTTCTGAACGAGATTGGCCCATGCGCGAAATCAGCCTCGATCGCCTCCGCACCTTGGTGGTCATCTCCGACCTGGGCTCGTTTGCCGAAGCCGCCCGCCAGCTCAACCTGGCACCGCCCACCATCAGCCTGCACGTGGCCGAGCTGGAAGCGCGCATTGGCGCACCGTTGCTCACCCGCACCCGCGGCCAGGTGCGGCCCACGGTCATCGGCGAAACCCTGCTGGCCCGTGCCCGCCGCCTGCTGGCCGACGCCGACCTGGCGCTGGATGAAGTGCGCCGGCAGGTCGAGGGCCTGACCGGCCGGGTGCGCCTGGGCGCCTCCACCGGTGCCATCGCCCACTTGCTGCCGCAGGCGCTGGAGCACCTGCGTACGGTGCACCCAGGGATCGATGTGCAGGTCCAGGTGCTGACCTCCCAGGCCTCGTTGGCGCGCCTGCGCGAAGGCACGCTGGATATCGGCCTGGTGGCCTTGCCACAGGTGGCCGGTAAGGGGCTTGCGGTTACGCCCTGGCGGCGCGACCCGATCCTGGCCTACGTGCCGGCCGACTGGCAGCCACCGGCCAAGGTTACGCCGGCCTGGCTGGCGCAGCGGGCGTTGATTCTCAACGACAGCAGCACCCAGCTTTCGCGGGTGACCGGCGAGTGGTTCGCGGCAGCGGGGTTGTACCCTGAGCCGCGAATCGAGCTGAACTACAACGATGCGATCAAGAGCCTGGTCGGGGCCGGGTATGGGGCGACATTGCTGCCGCAGGAGGGGGAGTCGGCCGAGCTGGACCGGCGCATTGCCCGCCGGCCGCTGCGGCCGGGGTTGTGGCGGCAACTGGGCATTGCCTGCCGGGAAGGGCAGGTGGAGCGGGCCACGGGGTATGTGTTGCAGGCGTTGGAGCGGTTGCGCCAGTAGGGGCCGCAAGGCGGCCCTTGGGGTCACCCTCGCTCTCGGGCCCGCACCGCAGTCACTGTCTCCCCGCCAACCCCCCAGTTATCGGTCGGCACCTCCTCGATCACCACAAAGGTACTGGCCGGCGGCTTGCCCAGCACCTGCTCCAGCATGCGGGTCGTCTGTTCGATCAGTTGGCGCTTGTGCTCAGCACTGACGCCTTCATTGGTCACGCGAATATGGACATAAGGCATGGTTGCTCGCTCCTCTGTTAATGCCAGGTGCCAGCGGTGCTACCGCCATCCACCGGCAGGATAACGCCGCTGACGAAGCGTGAGTCGGCCAGGTATAACACTGCATCCACGACATCCTGTGGCAAGCCGGTGCGGCCACTGGGTGACAGCGCGCCCATGCCTTGTGTGTTGCCGCCATGCAGCGGTGTATCGATGATCCCCGGTGCCACCGCATTCACCTGCACGCCGCTGGCTGCCAGTTCCAGCGCCAGGCCTTTCACCGCCTGGTTCAGGCCACCCTTGACCAGTACCGGCAGCAGGGCCGGCACGCGGGTGTCCGGTTGCAAGGCAATGGAGGCGGTGATGGCGATGATCTGCCCATGCCCTTGCCTGGTCATGATCCGCGCCGCTTCCTGGGCCGGGTAGAAGAAGCCCTTGAGGTTGGTGCCGACCAGGGCGTCGACATCCGCTTCGCTGTACTCGGCAAACGGCTTGGCAATGAAGATGCCGGCGTTGTTGATCAGCATGTCGACCCCGCCAAAGGCTTGCTCGGCGCTGGCGAACAGGCGCTGGGCCGTGCCCGGCTCGGCGATGTCGCCAGCCACGCCGATGAAGCGCGATGGGTTGCCGAGGCGGGCGGCGGCTTGCTCAAGGCGGGCCTGGCTGCGGGCGTTGCCGACCACGTTGTCGCCGCGTTTGAGGAAGGCCTCGGCCAGGGCGAAACCCAGGCCGCTCGAGGCCCCGGTAATAATGACGGTGCGTGGCGTGTTCATGTGCATGATCTCCAGTGAAGTGAGCCATGGGCTCGGTGTGAAGCCACTGTAGGTTGCAATCAGAACTTGAAAAATGAGGCGCTTGGCATTTCAATCGATACACCATGTAATCAATCGAGCCGACATGACCCGCCATTTCGATGACCTGCAACTGGGCAGCCTGGAACTGTTCTGCCTGGCAGCCGACAGCGGCAGCTTCACCGCTGCGGCCACGGAAGCCGGCGTTACCCCGGCGGCGGTCAGCCGCAGCGTGGCGCGCCTGGAAGAGCGCCTGGGTGTGCGTCTGTTCGTTCGCACCACCCGGCAGATGCGCCTGTCCTCAGCCGGCCAGGCCTATTACCAGCAATGCCGGCAGGCACTGGGGCAGTTGGTGGAGGCCGAGCGCCAGGTCACGGGCGGGCAGGTCGAGCCGAGCGGTCGGCTGCGTATCAGTGCACCCACGCCCTATGCTCATCACCGGCTGTTGCCGCTGCTGCCGCGGTTTCGCCAGCGCTACCCCAAGGTGCAGGTGGATGTGCATGTCAGCAACCGCAACGTCGACTTTGCCGAGGAACCGTTCGACCTGGCCATTCGTGGCCGCGAGCCGGCCGATTCGCGGCTGGTGGCGCGTCGCCTGGAAGATGCCGAACTGGTGGTGGTGGCCACGCCGGGCTACCTGGCCCGTGCCGGCACGCCACGAACACCGCACGACTTGCTGCAACATGAGTGCATCCAGTTCGAACTGCCCAGCAGTGGCCGCCGCCCGCCGTGGAGCTTCCTTCAGGATGGCCAGCAGGTGGAGATCGAAACCCAGGGTGGGTTCACCTGCCTGGGCGACTTCCTCGCCACCGCCACGCTGGTGCGCCACGGCGGCGGGCTGATGCAGGCTTACCGCTTTACCGTGCAGGACGCACTGGCCAGTGGCGAACTGGTGGAAGTGCTCGCCGAGTTTGGCGGCACTTCGCGGCCGTTCATGCTGATCTACCCCCAGGCCCGGCACATGCCGCTGCGGGTGCGGGTGTTCATCGATTTCCTGTTTGCCGAGGGGGCATAGCCCCCGGGCTGAGCCGAGGCGCCGGGGCGTATGGCCGACTATGCTGTTTGCTGCGTCGAGCCAGTGTCATCTCGACGACCCTTCAGGTTTTCCAGGAGAACGCTCCATGAAATCCACTAAATGCATACCTTTGCTGGTGATTGCCTCGGTCCTCAGTTTTGCCGCACACGCAGACCCGGCGAGCAACTGTGCGGCCAAGATCAAGGAGCTTGAGGATTTCGAAAAGGCCAGTGGCCAGGCAATGCATGGCGGCATGGCCCATGACTTCAAAGTCCACTTGCAAAATGCCAAGGATGCTCAGAGCAAGGGCGATATGACTCAGTGTCAGGCCTCGGCGGACCAAGCCAAGACTATCTACAACAAGGCACGTAGCAAGTAAGCCCTTGCTGGCCTCTTCGCGGGTAAACCCGCTCCTACAGTATCTCCAACAGGCTCAAGGCCAGCGTGGTTACTGTGGGAGCGGGTTTACCCGCGAAGAGGCCAGCGCAGGCTGGCGCCGTCTTCAGAACCAGCGATCGTTCTTCCTGCGCCCACGGGTCAGCGACGGCAGGATCAGCCCCGCCAGCAAGCCCGCGCCGGCAATGCTGCCGCCATACACCATGTAGCGCATCATCACCTGCTTGTTCTCGTCTCCCAGGCGGGCCTGGGTATCGCGCAGCTGCGACTGGCTCTGGTCGAGCTGTTCATTCAGCGCCTGGTTGCGCGCTTCCAGTTCGTCGATCAGCTTCTTGCGTGAATCGAGGGTTTCCTGCATGCCCTGCACGCGGTTCTTCCAGCTGTCGTCGATGTTCTTCAACTGCCCGGTCAGGTCCGCGACCTGGGCATCGAGCTGCGGCAGGCGCTCGCCCTGGCCTGGCACCGACTGCAGGTCGTTGCTGAGAATCCACACCACATCGCCGTTCTGCCCGCGCACCTGGCTGTAGTTGCCCTGGCTGCCGATCAGGGTCAGCTTCTGCCCGGACTTGAGCGTACCGACAATGCGGTGGCCATCGGTGGGGCCGCTGCGCACATAGGTGCTCAGGCTGTCGCTGACCCAGCGTGCATCGCTGGCAGGCTCTTCGGCGTGCACCGGTGCGGCAAGGGCCACCAGGGTGGCGATCAGGCCGCCGCGCAGGGCAGTGAGGGCGGAAGCAGTTGGGCGGGAATCGGGCATGTTGGGTCTTCGCTGAAACAGGACAAAAAGTAGGCCCGGTGACTGGGCCGATGAACCGGTCGGTGGGTTGACCGTCAGCGAAAGACCGTTTTTTTGTCAGCAGGTTCACTACCTGATGTCGGAAATGTCTGCAGGATGTTGCAGGACTTCAACCGGCGACTGTGAGACTAGACTCAAAGGCTCACACCCTTTCTTGGAACAAGACCATGACAGCCAAGAACACAATTTGCCTCTGGTACGACAACGACGCCGAGGAGGCCGCGAACTTTTACGCCAGCGTCTTCCCTGACACGGCAGTGATAGCGGTGCATCAGGCACCTGCTGATTATCCATCCGGGAAACAGGGTGACGTGATTACCGTGGAGTTCAGCGTCATGGGTATTCCCTGCGTGGGGCTCAACGGAGGCAAGGCCTTCACGCATTGCGAGGCGTTTTCATTCCAGGTCAGCACCGAGGACCAGGCCGAGACCGACCGCTTGTGGGATGCCATTGTCGGCAACGGCGGGGAGGCCAGTGTCTGCGGCTGGTGCAAGGATAAATGGGGGATTTCGTGGCAGATCACCCCGCGCATCCTCATCGAAGCCATCGGCCACCCCGACCGGGCGGCGGCCAAGCGGGCGTTTGATGCCATGATGCAGATGGGCAAGATCGATGTGGCCAGGATAGAGGCGGCGTTGAAGGGCTGATCACGGCAGTGAAGGCATCTTGATCGGGGGCTGCGCAGCAGCCCCGATTCCACAAAGTTGCCAGGTCAGTTGCCGGTCACTTCGGCCTCTGCCGACGCCGGCTTGGTCGAAGCCTTCTTCTCCTGCACCACGATGTAGAACTCTTCGCCATGCTTCACCGCGCCATACAGCACTGCCTTCTCGATCAGTTCGTTGCCGCGCAGGTGGCGCAGCATCATCGGGTCCTTGCGCAGGTCGCGGTACAGCGCCAGGCACAGCAGCACCATCACCACCACGAACGGCAGGGCCACGACGATGGTCAGGTTCTGCAGGCCGGTCAGTGCCTCGCCGGGGTCGCGCGGGTCGCCGATTGCCAGCATGATCGCCGCCACCGTACCGGTCAGCGCGCCCCAGAAGATCACCGTACGGCGCGATGGCGTGGTGGTGCCGTGTTCCGACAGCGTGCCCATCACCAGCGAGGCTGCGTCGGCACCGGAGACGAAGAAGATACCCACCAGAACCATCACCAGCACTGATGTCGCCGAGGCCAGCGGGTAGCTGTCCAGCAACTGGTACAGCGCGTGGTTGCTGTTGACTGCACCATTGGCCAGCTGGAAGGCGCCTTCACGCAGGGCGTCGATACCCGCGCCGCCAAAGATGGTGAACCACACCAGGCTGACCAGGCTCGGTACCAGCAGCACCCCGGTAACGAACTGGCGGATGGTGCGGCCGCGGCTGATGCGGGCGATGAACATGCCCACGAACGGCGTCCAGGAAATCCACCAGGCCCAGTAGAACACGGTCCAGCCGGCCAGCCAGTTGTTCATCTGTTCACCGCCGCTGGCGTTGGTACGGGCCATCATTTCCGGCAGCATCTTGACGTAGATGCCGATCGAGGTTGGCAGCAGGTTGAGCATCAGCAGGGTCGGGCCAACCATGAACACGAACACCGCCAGCACCAGCGCCAGCACCATGTTGGTGTTGGACAGCCACTGGATGCCCTTGCCGATGCCCGACACCGCCGAGGTAACGAAGGCAATGGTCAGCAGGGTGATGATCGAGATGTAGAACAGCTTGCCGGGGCTTTCGATCCAGCCGTTGTATTCCAGGCCACCGGCAATCTGCAGCGCGCCCAGGCCCAGCGAGGCCGCCGAGCCGAACAGCGTGGCGAAGATCGCCATCATGTCGATCAGGCGGCCGAGCGGGCCGTTGGCATGCTTGCCGATCAACGGCCGGAAGGCGGCGGAAATCAGCTGCGAGCGGCCGCGGCGGAAGGTGCCATAGGCAATCACCAGGCCGACGATGGCGTACATGGCCCAGGGGTGCAAGGTCCAGTGGAACAACGTCGTGGCCATGGCCACCTGCATCGCTTCGCTGGACTGCCCGGTGGCCGTCCCTGGTGGTGGCGATACATAGTGCGACAGCGGTTCGGCAACGCCGAAGAACATCAGGCCAATGCCCATGCCGGCGCTGAACATCATCGCCACCCACGACACCGTACGGAATTCTGGCTGTTCGCCATCACGGCCCAGCGGGACCCGGCCGTAACGGCTGGCCGCCAACCACAGCACGAACACCACGAACAGCGTGGAGGTAAGCACAAAGAACCAGCCGAAGTTGAGAATGACCCAGGATTGCGCGCTGGAGGCGCTGCTGGCGAGGCTTGCCTGGTTGAGGAAGCCCCAGAGGACGAAAGCGATGGCCAGGAAGCTGGTGAAACCAAAGACGATCCAGTCGAGCTTGCCCTCGAAACGCCGGTCCTGGCGTGCTTCCGCGGTTTTCGAGGGATCCGTCACGCCAAGGTCGAGCGTTTCGGTGATGTGTTCCTTTGCCATGAATGATGAGGCCCCTTTCTGGCTTACCGGCTGGTGCAGGCTTGTAGTTTTGTGTGGGCTACCGAGTTCGATGACTGCCTCGGCGGGGAGATTGCTGGCGGGATTATCCTGCGCACTAAACGGCGGCTCCTGTCCCGATAACGCCCCGGGGCGTCCATTACGCGACCTGCCAAATACTTTTAGTTCTGGGGGCGATGGCCCTTTCTGCCTCGGGTTCTGGTACCCTGTGGGCATTACCCAGGCCTGCACATCCGGGCATCGTAGAAGCGCTGCCGCTTGTGGGCCTGGCCGTACCAGGAAACGGAGATTCGTCCAGATGGCCACTGACCGTGTGAGCCTGATTCATTTCGATAAATTGAGCATGAGCCCTGCCGCTGCCGATCGGTTCCAGAAAGCCCTCGACGCGCTGGAAGCGCTCAAGCTGCAGGACCGTTACGTGTATCTCATCGCTCCTTATCTGGGTGATATCGCTGACGCCTCCGACCGCGAGCAACTGGCCACCGCCCTGGAACAGGGCTTGCGCGTGGTCGACGAGCTGCTGGCTGCCAGGTCGGTCACCAAGGTCAAGGCCGAAGAAGTACGCCAGGTGTTCCACGCTGCCGCCGAGCGCGCGCAGGCTGAAATGCCCGGCTGAGTGGCGGCATGGCCAAAGACATCGACAACCCCTGCGTCTCGCTGTGCCAGCTCAATAGCGAGCTGTGCGTGAGCTGCGGGCGCAGCCGTGACGAAATTCGCAAATGGCGGAGCATGAAGCGCCCCGAGAAGATGGCCACCGTGCAGCGGGCGGCAACGCGGATGAAGGCTATCGCCAAGAAGGCGGCCAAGCGGCAGAATGGCGACTGAACCTGCGCACCCTGTGCGCAATTTTCCTGATTGTCTGACGAGCCTGAAAATGGATTCTCACTCGCTGTTTGCCTTTACCCTGGTCGCTGCCATCGCGATCGCCAGCCCCGGCCCTGCCACCCTGATGGCCATCAACAACAGCCTTGCCCATGGCCAGCGCAGCGCGATCTGGTCGTCGCTGGGCAATGGCTCGGGCCTGTTCTGCCTGTCGGCAGCCGCCATGCTGGGGCTGGGCGCGCTGCTGGCCAGTTCCGAAATGCTGTTCAACGCCGTGAAGATCCTGGGGGCGGGCTACCTGTTCTATTTGGGCGCGCGGCAATTGCTGAAAAAGAGCCCGATGCTGGCGCAGGGCGACGCAGAGGGTGTGGCCAAGGTTCGGCCCACGCCGCTGAAGCTATACAAGTCGGCCTTCCTCACGGCAGTGACCAACCCCAAGGCGACCATGTTCTTCACCGCGCTGTTCCCGCAGTTCATCGACCAGGGGGCGGCGCTGTTGCCGCAGTTCCTGATCCTGACCGGGATATTCGTAGCGTTGTCGCTGGTTTCGCTGAGCCTGTATGCCGCACTGGCGGCGCGGGCCAAGGGCGTGCTGACCCGGCCGTCCCTGTCGCGCTGGGTGAGCCGGGTGGTGGGCACTACCTTTATCGGTTTTGGCGCGGCAATCCTGGCGATGCGCCGGCAGGGGGCCTGAAGTACGAGGGGCGCTCCATCTGGCCGATAAAAGGCCAACCTGATGGCCATACATGGTCCAGACTGTCTGCAGCACGCACAGATGGGTGCTGCAGTCGACCACAGGACGTGGCAACCATTGGCCACCGCTCCGGGTCTGCGGATGTCACATGTGCCGAGGGTTGTCGATGATCGAGCGCTGCTTTCGCCACGCCTTGTTGCTGTTGCCGTGCCTGCTGCTGCCGCTGGCGGCGGTAGCGCATGAGGAATGCCGGCGGCTGACTGCCACCGGCAACCCGGAATACCCCCCCTACCTGTGGCGCGACCCGCAAAACCCCCAGCAACTGATCGGTGCCAATGCCGACCTGCTCAAGTACCTGGGCAAACAACTGGGGCTGGAAATCGAGGTGGTCTACGGCGGGCCGTGGTCGCGCGCCCAGGAAGAAGTGCGCACGGGCCGGATCGACCTGATGGCCGGGTACTTCCTGACCAAGACCCGTCAGCAGCAGATGGACTTCATTACCCCGGCATTCCTGTATACCCCAAGTGTTATCTGGGTGCGCCAGGACAATACCTTTGCCTACCAGCAATGGGCCGACCTGAAGGGCCGCAAAGGCGGCACGCTGGTCAACAACAGCCACGGCCAGCAGTTCGACGACTACGCCAGAACCAACCTCACCCTCGAAGCGGTACCCGGTGCCAGGCAGGCATTCGAGAAGTTGATGCACAAGCGCAGCGATTACGTGGTGTACGAGCAGTATCCCGGCTTGGCGCTGGCACGCACCTTGGGGATTGCCGACAATTTACAGGTGCTGGAACCACCGGTATCCAGCGAAGGGCTGTACCTGGCGCTTTCGCATGACTCGCCCTGCAATCAGCCGAAGCTGCGTGAGGCACTGACAAGGGAGATGGAAAAGATCGTTGCCGGGGCGTTGCCGGAGCAACTGGTGCAGCAAAACCTGGAGCGTTGGCAATAAATAGCAGCCTGGCATGCGCTCCTACAGGGCTCGGGCCAACTGCTCGGCTTCCTTGGCCCGGATCACGCTGACTGCGCTGGGCAGGGTGACATCGTTCTTCGCCGCTAGGATCTCGGCCATGACGCTGACGGCAATCTCGGCTGGGGTCTTGCTACCGATATAAATGCCGATAGGGCCGTGCAGGCGCTGCAACGACGCTTCGCTTTCGCCAAAGTGTTCGATCAGCCGCTCGCGGCGCAGCTGGCTGTTGCGCCGTGAGCCGATGGCACCGATATAAAACGCCGGGCTGTGCAACGCTTCGAGCAGGGCCAGGTCGTCCAGCTTGGGGTCGTGGCTGACAGCGACGATGGCGCTGCGCAGGTCCGGGGCGAAGGCGCGGACGACGTCGTCCGGCATGCCGGCAAGGTGGTTGACGCCGGCAACGTTCCAGCCTGCTGTGTACTCGGGGCGCGGGTCGCACAGTGAAACGCTGAAGCCATTGAACAGGGCCATGGTCGCCAGGTATTCGGCCAGCGCGCCGGCACCGATCAGCAGCAGGCGGTAGCCGGGGCCCAGAGTGCTGAGCATGTGCCGGCCATCGAAGCTGAACAGTTCGGGCGTGGTGGTGGCGCTGAGGCTGGCTTTGCCGCTGTGCAGGTCGAGCCCACGCCGTACCAGGTTGCCGCCGTCGAGGCCGGCGAGCAATTGTTCGAGGTGTGGCAGCGACGGGGAGAATTCCAGCACCAGTTCGAGGGTGCCGCCACAGGGCAGGCCGAAGCGGTGGGCCTCGTCGGCGCTGACGCCATAGCGCACCACCTGGGGCAGGCCGCCGGGCATGCCGGGGCCGCCGTAGGCGCTGGTGTAGCGGTGAATGAGGTCGTCCTCGATGCAGCCGCCAGAGACACTGCCAACCACACGGCCGTCGCTGCGCAGGGCCATCATCGAGCCGACCGGGCGGGGGGAGGAGCCCCAGGTGCGGGCGACCGTGGCGAGCAGGGTGCGGTGGCCGGCGGCGAGCCAGTCACGGGTGGTGCGCAGGACCAGCAGGTCGATGCTTTCCATGGGTACTCCGGTAAAGCCTGGTGTTCAAGGGTGGCTGTACCGGCCTCTTCGCGGGTGAACCCGCTCCCACAGGTATTGCACAGGTCTTAGGGGTGGTGCAAATCCTGTGGGAGCGGGTTCACCCGCGAAGAGGCCGGTACAGCCACCAAATTCATCGCATATGCAAAATGATCGGGCTACTGCTGGCCGGGTCGGTATGCCCACGCAACTTGCCCACCGCCTGCGCATTCACCGCGCCACCATTGTTCCCCCAGGCACTGCGCACGAAACCCAGCACATCAGCAATTTCCTGGTCACTCAGTTGCTCACGGAAGGCCGGCATGCGATAGGCATCGGGCAACCCGGCCGTCACCACCCGCTGCGAACCATTGAGGGTGATGTTGATCGCCGAGGCGTCTTCCTTGGCCAGTGCTGAAGTAGCGCCGGCCAAAGGCGGCATCCATTCGGGCTGGCCCTTGCCGTCCAGGCCGTGGCACGACGCACAGCGGGTTACATAGGTATGCGCCCCAGGGCTGTCGAGCCGCGCCGCCGTCGTTTCGGCCTGGTATTGCCACGGCGCACCGTCGCGTTGCGGGTCGCCGGGCAGCGACTTCAGGTAGCGGGCGATGGCGGCCAGGTCGTCGTCACTCATGAACTGCGTGGAGTTGTTGAAGGCCTCGGTCATCGAGCCGAATACCACCGCATGCCGGTTGCGCCCGGTCTTGAGGAACTGCGCGATCTCGGCTTCGCTCCAGCGCCCCAGCCCGGTGTTGGGGTCGGCACGCAAGCTCGGTGCATACCAGCCATCGAGCAGGGCACCAGCGAGGAACGGCTTGCCGCTGTCATCCAGGGCCTTTTCGTTGAAGGCCAGGCCGCGCGGCGTATGGCAGCTGCCACAGTGGCCAGGGCCCTGGACGATGTAGGCGCCGCGGTTCCACTGGGCATCCTGCCCGGCCTGGTTGGTGTAGGGCGTGGTGGCGGCGAACACGCCGTTCCACAAGGCGATGGGCCAACGCAGGTTCAGCGGCCAGGGAATGTCGCTGGCCAGGTTGGCCTGTTGCACCGGTTGCACGCCGTGCATGAAGAAGGCGTACAGCGCCTTTACATCGTCATCGCTGAGCTTGGCGTAGGACGGGTAGGGCATGGCCGGGTACAGCCGCCGGCCACCGGGTGCGACGCCCTGGCGCACGGCACGGTCGAAGTCGGCCAGGCTGTAGCCACCGATGCCGGTGTCGCGGTCGGGGGTGATGTTGGTGGCGTGGATCGCCCCCAGCGGGGTGGCCATTTCCAGCCCGCCGGCGAACGGTTTGCCGTCCGGCAGGCTGTGGCAGGCCACGCAGTCGCTGAGGCGGGCCACGTACTCGCCACGGCTGACCAGCGCCGGGTCGGCAGTGGTGGCCTGCGCATCGGCGAATGGCGAGGCGGGCTCGCGGGTGACGTACCAGGCCAGCAGGCCTGCCGCGACCAGGCACGGCAGCGCCAGCCAGCCAGCGGTTCTTGCGAAACGATGGGTCATGGGGCGTCCTTGTGTGCTCAGCTGAAGGTATGGCGGCTCAATGGCAGGCTGCGCACGCGCTGGCCGGTCAGCTGCGCGACTGCGTTGGCTACCGCCGGTGCCACCGCGGGCAACGGTGGCTCGCCGATGCCGCCCATCTTCGCCCCGCTTTCGACAATGCGCACATGCACCCTGGCCATGCGCGACGGCGGCAGGATCGGGTACAGGTCGTAGTTGCGCGCGCGCGGCTTGCCATCCACGTACACCGCTTCTTCCAGCAGTGTCTGCGACAGGCCCAGGGCGACGGCGCCGTTGACCTGATGCTCGATGATCGCCGGGTTGACGATGCTGCCCGGGTCGATGGCCTGCCAGATGTCGTGCACTTTGACCTGGCCGTTCTCGATCGATACCTCGGCAATGACCGCTGCCTCCGAGCCGAACGGCGAGGCCATGGCCACGCCACGCGCCCGCTTGCTGCCGTCCTCGGCGGTGAACGGCCCGCGCTTCCAGCCGCCGGAAAGCTCGGCGACGGCCTGCAGCAGGTTGGTCAGGCGCGGGTTGTCGCGCAGCAGGTGCAGGCGCAGTTCGAACGGGTCCTTGCCGCCTTTGTCGGCCAGTTCGTCGAGGAACGACTCATAGAAGAAGTCATTCAGCGAGTTGCCCACCGAGCGCCAGTAGCCGAGCATGGCCGGGCCTTTCACGTAGATCTGCGCGATACGCTTGTTGGCGATGGCGTAGGACTTGCCCGACAGGCCTTCGAGCGCGGTCGGGTCGAGCTTTTCGCCTTGCTTGCCTGCGAGGGCCTCGGTCGGGCCTTCGGTGGCGCTCACGGCTTCGAGGGCCACCGGCAGGCCGTCGGCATCCAGCCCGGCACGGAATTTCACCACGGCGACCGGGCGCAGCACATCGCGGAGGAATTCTTCCTCGCGGCTCCAAATGAGTTTCACCGGCCGGCCGACCGCCTTGGCCAAGGCAATGGCCTGTGGGTAGGGGTTGGCCGAGTCGTACAGGAAGTGGCGGCCAAAGAAACCGCCCAGCAACGGCGAATGCAGGGTGATCTGTGCCGGGGCCAGGCCGGTGCGCTTGGCAATGTCGTCACGGAACATGTCCGGCGCCTGGTTGGGCAGCCATACCTCCAGGGTGCCGTCCGGGTTGAAGCGCGCCAGTGCCGACGGCGGCTCCAGCTGGGCGTGGTTGAGGTACTGGTTATGGTAGGTTGCCTCGACCCGGGTCTTGGCACTGGCCAGCATGCCGGCCACGTCGCCCTGGTTTTCGTCGTCGCGCGCCGGGCCCGTGACCGTGGCCAGGTGCTCGCGCCAGCCATCGCTGGAGAAGTCGGCCGGCATCGGCCGTACCGGGCTGTCAGCCGCAGGCTCCTTCCAGTCAACCTGGATGGCCTCGACCGCGCGCTTGGCATGCCACCAGCGTTCGGCTACCACGGCCACGGCGCCCGGCAGCTGATGCACCGAATGCACGCCCTTCATGGCCTTGACCTGGTCTTCGTTGCGCAGGCTGCCGACGGTCATGCCCAGGCGTGGCGCGTGCTGCACGGCAGCGTGGAGCATGCCGTCGACCTTGATGTCGATGCTGTACACCGCCTTGCCGGTGGACTTGTCGTAGGCATCCAGGCGACGTACCGGCTTGCCGATCCAGCGAAACTGGCTGGGGTCGCGCAGCTTGACGCTGGCCGGGTCCGGCACCGGCAGGTCCATGGCCCGCCCGGCCAGTTCTCCGTAGGGGATGGAGCGGCCAGTCGTGGTATGTACCACGTGACCCGGCGTGGTGGAGAGTTCTTCGACCGGCACGCCCAGCTGCTCGGCACCCGCCTGCAGCAGCATGGCCCGGGCGAGGGCGCCCAGGCGGCGCATGGTCGGGTAGCTCATGCGCACCGACATGCTGCCGCCGGTGATGCGCATACCGTTTTCCATCACTACATAGGCTTCGCCGGGCGGCGCGCTGTCGACCACGAAATTGGCCGGGTCGACGTCCAGCTCTTCACCAACGATCTGCGCCATGGCGGTGAAGGGGCCTTGGCCACCTTCCATGAACGGGCTGAGCAGGCGCACTTTGCCGTCCGGGCGGATCTCCAGAAACGCCGGCACCTGGGTGCCGCGCTCCGGGGTTGCTGCGGCAGCTGCCTGCACGCGGGCCGAGCCCATGGGCAGGCCGAAACCCAGCACCAGGGCACCGACAGCCGTGCCGGCAAGAAAGCGCCGACGCGACAGGTTGACGGTTTCGCCCAGTTGCAGCTTGAGCAGTTCGGCGGGGGAATCGACTGGTGTGTTCATCAGGCCTTCTCCCCTTGGGCCAGCTCATGCACGGCAGCATGGATGGCGTTGTAGGTGCCGCAGCGGCACAGGTTGACCATGGCTGCCTCGATCTGTGCGTCACTGGGCTTGGGCGTGTGCTTGAGCAGAGCCGTGGCGGCCATTACCTGGCCGGACTGGCAGTAGCCGCACTGGGCCACCTGGTGCTCGACCCAGGCCGCGACCACCCGTTTGCCGACGGCATCGGCCTCGATCGCCTCGATGGTGGTCACCTCGCGCCCGACCACACCGGCCACCGGGGTGACGCAGGCGCGCACCACGTTGCCGTCCACCAGCACCGAACAGGCGCCGCACTGGGCCAGGCCGCAGCCATACTTGGTGCCGGTCAGCCCCAGGTCATCGCGGATCACCCATAGCAGGGGCGTGTCGGCGTCTGCCTCGACCTGGTAGGTCTTCTGGTTGATGCGTAGTTCCATGGTTCACCTGCCCGTCAACGGTTGCTGTCGCTTGGTTTCTTGTGATCGGGGAATACGGTGCTCCCCAGTGCAGAAACGCTAGCACAGCGGGGTGACCGCCGGTCTGCTGACGGGGGCAGGTTCAGAGGATCAGGCAAGCAATTCGGTGAAATGCGCAAGCGGCGATGTGCGCTATCGCCTGTAGGAGCGGCCTTGTGTCGCGATGGGGCGCGCAGCGGCCCCAGGATCTTGGCAGCATGCAGTATTGTAAGGGGCCGCTTTGCGGCCCATCGCGACACAAGGCCGCTCCTACAAGAAAGCGCATTTGGAGGTGAGGAGGACTTCCGCAACGAAAACCCGGATAATGTCGGCCAATTTCGTTTTGCACGTTTAAATCACGGTAATCCCGCATGGAAATCAAGGTCAATTTTCTCGACAATCTCCGTCTCGAAGCCAAGTTCGACGACTTCACGGTGATCGCCGACCAACCGATCCGCTACAAGGGTGATGGCTCGGCCCCGGGGCCGTTCGACTATTTCCTGGCGTCTTCGGCCTTGTGCGCGGCTTACTTCGTCAAGCTGTACTGCCAGACCCGCGACATTCCCACCGAAAACATTCGCCTGTCGCAGAACAACATCGTCGACCCGGAAAACCGCTACAACCAGGTCTTCAAGATCCAGGTCGAGCTGCCCGAGGACATTTCCGAGAAGGACCGCCAGGGCATCCTGCGCTCGATCGACCGCTGCACGGTGAAGAAGGTGGTGCAGACCGGCCCCGAGTTCGTGATCGAAGTGGTCGACAACCTCGATGCCGATGCCCAGGGCTTGCTGATGCCGGTGGCGGACACCAGCACCTACATCCCCGGCAAGGACCTGCCGCTGGAACAGACCATCGCCAACATGTCGGGCATCCTCGCCGGGCTGGGGATGAAGATCGAGATCGCCTCGTGGCGCAACATCGTGCCTAACGTGTGGTCGCTGCATGTGCGCGACGCCCAGTCGCCGATGTGCTTCACCAATGGCAAGGGCGCGACCAAGGAGGCCGCGCTGGCCTCGGCGCTGGGTGAGTTCATCGAGCGGCTGAACTGCAACTTCTTCTATAACGACCAGTTCTGGGGCGAGGACCTGGCCAACGCGCCGTTCGTGCACTACCCGAACGAGCAGTGGTTCAAACCCGGCCCGCGCGATGCGCTGCCGGCTGAGATCCTCGACGAGCACTGCCTGGCAATCTACAACCCGGACGGCGAGCTGCGTGGCTCGCACCTGTACGACACCAACTCGGGCAACACCGCGCGCGGCATCTGCTCGTTGCCGTTCGTGCGCCAGTCCGACCAGCAGGTGGTGTACTTCCCGTCCAACCTGATCGAGAACCTGTTCCTCAGCAACGGCATGAGCGCCGGCAACACCCTGGCCGAGGCGCAGGTGCAGTGCCTGTCGGAAATCTTCGAGCGCGCCGTGAAGCGCGAAATCCTCGAAGGCGAGCTGTGCCTGCCGGATGTGCCGCAGGAGGTACTGGCCAAGTACCCGGCCATCGTCGCCGGCATCCAGGGCCTGGAAGAGCAGGGCTTCCCGGTGCTGGTCAAGGATGCGTCGCTGGGCGGTGAGTTCCCGGTGATGTGCGTGACCTTGATGAACCCGCGCACCGGCGGCGTATTCGCTTCGTTCGGCGCCCACCCGAGCTTGGAAGTGGCGCTGGAGCGCAGCCTCACCGAACTGCTGCAGGGCCGCAGCTTCGAAGGCTTGAATGACCTGCCGCAACCGACCTTCGAAAGCCACGCGCTGACCGAGCCGAACAACTTCGTCGAGCACTTCATCGACTCCAGCGGTGTGGTGTCGTGGCGCTTCTTCAGTGCCAAGGCCGACTTCGAGTTCGTCGAGTGGGACTTTTCCGGCCACGGCGAGGATTCCAACGTGCAGGAGGCCGCGACCCTGTTCGGTATCCTCGAGGACCTGGGTAAGGAAGTGTACATGGCGGTGTACGACAACCTTGGCGCCACCGCCTGCCGCATCCTGGTGCCGGGTTACTCGGAGATCTACCCGGTCGAGGACCTGATCTGGGACAACACCAACCGCGCCTTGTCGTTCCGCGCCGACATCCTCAACCTGCACAGCCTGGACAACCGTTCCCTCAAGCTGCTGCTCAAGCGCCTGGACAACTGCGATGTGGATGACTACACCACCATCACCACGCTGATCGGCGTGGAGTTCGACGAGAACACGGTGTGGGGCCAGCTGACCATTCTCGAGTTGAAGCTGCTGATCTGCCTGGCGGTACAGCGCTTCGAGGATGCCAAGGAATTGGTGGAGGCGTTCCTGCAGTTCAATGACAACACCGTCGAGCGCGGCCTGTTCTACCAGGCGCTGAACGTGGTGCTGGAAGTGCTGCTGGACGACGAACTGGAAATGGACGATTACGAAGCCAACTTCCGCCGCATGTTCGGTAACCCGCGCATGGACGCGGTGCTGGGTTCGGTGGACGGCAGCGTGCGCTTCCATGGCCTGACCCCGACCAGCATGAAGCTCGAAGGCCTCGATCGCCACCTGCGCCTGATCGAAAGCTACAAGAAGCTGCACGCGGCCCGGGCCAAGTTCGCCTGACTCCTGTAGGAGCGGCCTTGCGGCCCATCGCGACACAAGGCCGCTCCTACAGCGACGTCGATCGCCTTCATATATCGGTTTCAAATAAACGCTATCCCCAATCTGTCTTGCCGCTTCGCCTGCCAGGCGCGTAGCGTTTTGCTCCCATCCCCTCGATCCATGGCGCGTTGACCGCCAGAAGGACCTCGGCCGCGCACAACAAGAAGGCGCAGACCATGAGCACCCCTTTGGATACCAATGCCCTCAAAGCCCGTCAGCAAGCCGCGTGGGCAAGTGGCGACTACGCGGTAATCGGCACCACCCTGCAACTGGTTGGCGAGCGCCTGGCCGAAGCCTGTGACCTGCGCTGGGACGAACAGGTGCTGGATGTCGCCGCCGGCAACGGCAATGCCACCCTGGCTGCTGCCCGGCTCGGCTGCCGTGTCACCTCCACCGACTATGTGCCCGAGCTGCTCAAGCGCGGTGAAGAACGCGCGCGGGCCGAGCACCTCAATGTGGTGTTCCAGGTCGCCGATGCCGAAGCGCTGCCGTTTGCCGATGGCACCTTCGATGCCGTGCTGTCCACTTTCGGCGTGATGTTCGCCCCCGACCAGGCTCAGGCCGCACGCGAACTGAGCCGGGTGTGCCGGCCCGGTGGCCGGATCGGTCTGGCCAACTGGACCCCGCAAGGGTTCGTCGGGCAAATGTTCAAGACCCTCGGGCGGCATGTACCGCCACCAGCCGGGGCTCTGCCGCCTTCACGCTGGGGTGATGAAGAACAGTTGCGCGTGATGTTCGAGGGGGCGCTGGGCGAATTGAAGGTCAGCCGCCAGCACTTCAACTTCCGCTATCGCTCGGCGGCGCATTTCATCGAGGTGTTTCGCACCTGGTACGGGCCGGTGCACAAAGCGTTTGCCTCGCTGGAGCCGGAAGCGGCCGGGGCGCTGGAGCGGGATCTGACCCAGTTGCTGAATGAAAGCAATGTGGGCGGCGCGTCGTCGTTGGTGGTGCCGAGTGAGTACCTTGAAGTGGTGATCATTCGAGGTTGAGCCCACGGGCCAAGCGCTCAGTTCTTGCACTTGGCCATCACCACCTGGCAAGTCTTCGGTGTGCCTCCTGACCGGCTTGCATAACGCACGCAGTTGTTCAGCGATTTCTGCCGGGCAATGCTCAGCGTATTGCCCCACGCGAGACCGCCTTCGCCGGTGGTGGGCACGGCCTTGGCGAAGCAGTTGGAGCCCGTTGCCGGTGTCGCGTACCTGGCCTTGCTGGCTTTGCTGGAGCAACCGGCGGTGAGTGCCAGGCTGAAGGCGAGCAGGGTGGTCAGCGCCCAGGAGGTGGAGGGGCGAATCGGTTTACTGCTCATATGCTCTCCTTACCGAGGCGCAGGACTCTGCGATCGCAAGCAAGGTGCTGCCCCTGTGGGAGTGGGTTTACCGAGGCGTCGAAGCGCCGCGAACACTGGCAAGGCCGGTGCCATACACTGCACAGGATATTGCATTCAAGCGAAGCGGTGAACGCTTGCGTTGTATCAGAAGCAGCGCAAGGCCTCGAACCATGGCAAGGCCTTGCGCCTGGGGCAACGATCAGAACCGGTAGTTGAAGCTGGCTTCCAGCGTGCGCGGTGCACCCGGGGTGATCAGGTCAACCGAACCGTGCGCGGAGGCATAGTAGTCGCGGTCGAACACGTTCTTGAGGCGCAGCGCGGCATCCCACTGCGGCACGCTGTACAGCAGCGCGGCGTCGAAGGTGGTGTAGCCCGGCATCACCACCACGTTGTCGAGTGCGGTGTAGCGCTCGTCGACGTAGTTGGCGCCGGCGGCCACGCGCCATTCCGGGGTCAGCGTGCGCACCAGCCAGACGTTGGCGCTGTTACGCGGCGTCAGGGTAGGAGTCTGGCCTTCGTTGGCCACGCCATTGGTCTTGCTGTTGGACTTGGTGATCTCGGCATCCAGGTAGGCGTAGCCGGCGTAGATCTGCCACTTGTCCGTGAGCTGCCCGCTGACGGTGGCTTCGAAACCGTCGGTGCGCTGTTCGCCGGCCAGCACAGTCAGGTTGGGGTTGGCCGGGTCGGCGGTCTTCATGTTGGTGCGCTCGAGGCGGAATACCGCTGCGGTCACCGACAGGCGGCTGTCGAGCAGGTCCCACTTGGCGCCGATTTCGTAGTTGGTGGTTTCTTCCGGCTCCAGATGCTGGTTGGTCGGGCTGACCGCGAACACTTCGCCCGAAGGCTGGTAACTGCGGCTGACCGACACATAGTAGGACTGGATGTTATCCGGCTGGTACACCAGGCCGGCACGTGGGCTCCAGGTCTTGTCGGTACGGTCGAGGTCGACGTTCTGCGCGCGGTCGTCGTCGTACTCCTGGCCGAAGATGTCATAACGCACACCGACCAGGGCCTTCCAGTGCTCGTTCAGCTCGATCATGTCCTGCACATACAGGCCGGCGGTCTGCTGGAAGTTGGTGCCCTTGGACGACAGGTTGGCGGCGTGCTCCGGCACCGGCACCAGGGCGTCGCGGTACACCGGCACCTGGGCCACGTTGTTCTGGCTCAGCACCCGCTGGTGCTTGTCCTGGAAGCCCACTTCCACGCCATACAGCAGGTTGTGCTGCATGCCGGCAAGCTGCGCCTGTTGCTTGAGTTCGGTCTGGTTGAACATGCCGTACTCGTCGCGGGCGACGTTGCCACGGTTGAGCTTGACCAGCAGTTCGCCGTCAGGCGCGGTGACGAAGCGCGTCGGGCTGCTGTCGGCCAAGGTGTTGTTGCGGTCCAGGTCGTAGCGGTAGTACCGGCTGGTGTTGGTCAGGGTGAAGTCGTCGTTGATGCGGTAGTCCAGGCTGGCAGTCAGCGAGAACACTTCGCTGCGGGCGTAGTCCTGGTCGGCATCGCCGGAGCCGAAGCGCTTGTCGCGGTCCACATCTACCGGGCGGTTGCCCAGCGCCGGGATGCCGAAGTCGATCAGGCGCTTGTCGTACAGGTAGGTGGCGCCCAGGTTCAGTTCCAGGTCGTCGGAGAGGCGGAAGTAGGCCGATGGCGCGATGGCCTTGCGGTCGATATAGCCATCGTCGCGGAAGGTGTCGCTGTCTTCGAAGGCGCCGGTCACGCGGTAGGCCTGGTTGCTTTGCGGGTCGGCCCAGCCGGTGTCGAACTGGGTGCGGCGCTTGCCTTCGCTGTCGAAGCTCATGCCGACTTCGCGCTTGGGCGTGAAGCTCGGCTTCTTGCTGATGCTGTTGATCAGGCCGCCCGAAGAGCCGCGGCCATACAGCACGGCGGCAGGGCCCTTGATCACCTCGACCCGCTCGATGTTGGACAGGTCGCGGAAGTACAGCGCGTCGTCGCGCACGCCGTCGATGTACATGTCGCCAATGGCGCTGAAGCCGCGAATGGTCACCTGGTCACGCTGGCCGTCGCCGTTGGACAGGCCGACGCCGGGCACGTTCTTCAGCACGTCTTCCATAGACTGCGCACCCTGGTCCTTGATCACGCTTTCGGGCACGACGTTGACGGTTTGCGGGATGTCGCGCAGCGGGGCGTCGATCTTCATGGCGCTGCGGCTTTCGCTGGCCTTGTAGCTTTGCTGCTCGTAGGCGCTGGTGACCGCAGTGGCGGGCAAGGCGAGGGAACCCTGCGATTCAGATTGGACCGCGTGAACAGCAGGTACAACCAGAATGCCCAGCACGGAAATGGATGCTGGGACAACAGACTTTTTTGCCATTACAGGTGACTCTTTGTTGTATTTGAAGGTCACGAATAGTAATGATTTGCAAATGTAAAGCAAGTGTAAAGAGTTCGTATTTGCTATTGCAAGAATGCAGCTGGCAGAAAAAGCGACAAAACGCGTCGTGAGGGGGAAGGGCCGGCAATGTGTCAGGCAAGGGCTATGCTTGTTGGCGCGTGAACATTTCACGTCCCTACCCGGTCTCGATTACATGGAAGCAGGCCTATGAATCCAATTCGCTCTCTCGCTCGTGCCATTGCCGTTGCCACCCTGGCGTCTGCCTTCAGCTTCACGGTGCAGGCTGCCGGTATTCCCATTGGTAGCGAGGCGCTGGAAAGCCACGTCACCACGCAGGTCACGGCCATCGACCTGGCTAACCGACAGGTCACGGTGAAAGGCCCTGACGCCAAGAAGGATGTGACCTTCCAGCTCACTGAAAAGGCCAAGGCGCTGCCCAACCTCAAGGTGGGTGACCAAGTCGACATCTACGTGACCCGTGCAGTGGCCTATGTGCTGAATCCCGAGGTGGGCGGTGCACCGAAGGCGACTGAAGAGTCCGGTACCATTCGCGCCACCGCAGACAACCCCAACCCGGGCGGCGAGGCGTTCCGCCAGGTCAGGGTGACCTCGCAGATCAAGAAGATCGACCTCAAGACGCATGAAGTGAGCCTGTTGCCGCCGGAGGGCAAGCTGCAGGTGGTCAAGGTCGAGAACCCTGACCTGCAGGCACGCATGAAGAACCTCAAGGTCGGCCAGACGGTCGACGCGATCTACACCGAAGTGCTGCGCGTCGAAACCTCGCGCTGACCATTCATTGGGGCAGGCTGTGGGTTGCCCGCCTATGGGATCGCCTTGCATTGATGCCCTTTCAGCTAATCGATTGGGGCCGCTGTGCGGCCCATCGCCGGCAAGCCAGCTCCCATAGAACTGCACATAACTCATTGAATTAGCAGGGACTTTGTGGGAGCGGCTTTAGCCGCGAACACCGGCGCAGCCGGTGCCATGCACCGCGTTGGATTCTCGCGGCTAAAGCCGCTCCCACAGAGATCGCGCCAACTTTTAGAATTTGAGCAAGACAGTTGCTCTCATAGGTACGGCTCAGGCTTCAGGACTGCGCGGTACCTATGGGCGCTGGCTTGCCGGTAATGGGCTGCGTGATCGTGTATCCATGTGGTGAATAAAGTACGTGCACACTTTCGATTTCCATGGATGAAGGGAATTTCCCGATCATCGCCTGAACATCTGTCACGAATGAGGACTGCCATGTTCAGCAAGACCTTGTGCCTTCTGGTGCTTCCCTTTGCCCTGGCGTTGCTTGCCGGTGCCGTGCTGCCGTTCCAGGCTGCGGGTAATGCCGCCGTCGGCCGGGCTCTGGGGCATTGGTTATGGGGCGCGTTCACGTCATTGACGGTAAGTTCGCTGGTAGTGATTTTCGCGCTGCTGATCCTCAGGGTACCGGCGCCGGACATGAGCAAGGCCTTGCAGGGGCCCTGGTGGCTGTGGGTTGGTGGTGTGCTGGGGGGCTGTACGTGGCCGGTGCTGCTGCGCTCACCCCCCGGCTTGGGGCGGCGGGGTTCCTGGTGCTGGTGGTGGCGGGGCAGATCATCACGGCGGTGGTCGCAGACCACTTCGGGGTGATGGGGTTGGGGGGCAAGCCGCTCAACCTGGCCAGGTTGGCAGGTGTGGTGCTGATCCTCTGCGGCGTGCTGCTGGTGCAGGGCACCTGGGCAGCAGGCACGCCGGCCAGTGCCACTGCCGTGGAGAAACAGTCGGAAGGCTGATCAGCGCCCCGGCTGGCTGCACGCCCACACGGTTTCCCGCAGCCAGCGATGCCCGGGGTCGTCGTCCTTGCGGCTATGCCAGGCTTGCTGGTAATCGAACGAAGGAATCGCCAGTGGCGGCTCGAACTGGCGCAATGTCTTGTGCTGGTGCAGCGAGCCCACCGCGCGGCTGGCCACGGTGAGGATCAGGTCGGTGCCGGCCAGCACCTCGACCGCCGCACTCCAATGCGGCAAGGCCAGGGCAATCCGCCGACGCAGGCCTTGCGCGGCCAGGGCGCGTTCGATTTCATCGAAGGCATCCGGGTGCATGGCCATCAGCACATGCGGGCGGGCCAGCCAGTCGTCCAGGGCCAGGCCGCCGCTGGCCGGTAGCACCTGGCGGTCGGCAACGCTGATGAAGCTGTCGGTGAACAGCGGCTGCGCCGTGATGGCCTGGGGCAGGTCCGGGAAGATGCCCAAGGCCAGGTCCAGTTCACCATCGAGCAACTGGGCCAGCATGGTTTCGCGGCTGGCCTGGCTGATGGCCAGGTCCACCCCGGGCGCGACCTGGCGCAGGTGGCGCAGCAGGGGTGGCAGGATGATCCGCGAGGAATAGTCGGACAGCGAGAGCCTGAAGCGACGCTGGGCCTTGGCCGGTTCGAACTGTGGGGCGGCCAGCAGGCCGTTGAGGTTGCCCAGGGCGTCGTGCAGCGGTTTGGCCAGCGATTGGGCGCGGGCGGTCAAGGTCATGCTGCCGTTCTGGCGCACCAGCAAGGGGTCGTCGAAGTGCTTGCGCAACTGCGCCAGGGCGTGGCTTACCGCCGGTTGGCTGCGGTGCAGGCGCAGGGCGGCGCGGGTGACGTGCTTTTCGCTCAGCAGGGCGTGCAGGGCGAGCAGCAGGTTGAGGTCGATCTTGCGTAGTTCATCCATGGTGCGAATGGTCTTGGTTGTGTCTGGCAGTTTTGATCAGCTTAACAAATGCCCAAGGCTGTCGAGGCCCCAGGATTTCGGCATCATGGCTGACATTGTCGGGGCCGCGGTGCGGCCCATCGCGACACAAGGCCGCTCCTACAGGGACCGTGTCATTCGTTGGGGTTATATTCCCCACCCGTTTCACTGTTATCCGAGTATTCCGATGGGTCTTTCCGCAACCGCAACACCCGAGCCGCGTCGCCTGGGCGCCCCTATGGCTGCAACCTGATCGGCGTGCGCCTGCGTCCGCTGTACTTTGCCGGCGAGCGTCGGCCTGTAGCGCTGACCGGGTGCTGAGGCACTGAGCGAACTGCTGCAAGGGGTGCAGAAATCATCTGCATCCTGCCTAATTGTTCAACATTCCTCGCCTGATTAGCCTGCCTCGAACCCCCATCCAACAGGATTCGATCATGGCTACCCGCATCGTTCTCAACAGCACCGGCACTGCCGATGTCATGCAGCTTGAACACTTGCAAGCACAAGCCCCAGGGCCCGGCCAGGTCTGGCTGGAACAGACGGCCATGGGTGTCAACCCGCTCGACCTGTTGCAGCGCAAGGGCGGTGCCCCACTGGACTTGCCTTCCGGGCTGGGGCTGGAAGGGGCTGGGCGGGTCGCTGCCGTCGGCGAAGGGGTACATGACGTGCAGGTGGGCGACCGGGTCGCCTATGCCATGGGCCCGGTTGGCGGTTACGCCAGCGGCCGCCTGTACCCGGCCGAGCGCCTGATCAAGCTGCCGCCGCAGCTGGATGACCAGGCCGCTGCCGCCGTGCTGTTCAAGGGCATCACGGCGCAGTACCTGCTGAAGACCACCTATGCCGTGGGCCCGGGTAGCCAAGTGTTGTTGTACGGTGCCGCCGGTGCCTTGGGCCAGCTGATGGCGCCTTGGGCGCGGCACCTGGGGGCGACGGTGATCGGCGTGGTATCACGCCCGCAGAGTGTGGCAAGGGCGCAGGCAGCAGGTTGCCACCATGTGCTGGTGTTCGACGCGGCAACCTTGGCCGGCCAGGTCCGCGAGCTGACCCAGGGCCAGGGCGTGGACGTGGCCTATGACTGTGTCGGCAAGGTGTCGCTGCAAGCCTCGCTGGACAGCCTGCGGGTGCGTGGCTTGCTGGTGTCGTTCGGCGGCACCTCCGGCGCGCCGGCGGCCATCGAGGTTGCCATGCTCAACGCCAAGGGCTCGCTGTACCTGACCCGGCCCTCGCTGGCAGCACACACCCGCACGGTCGACGAGTACCAGCAGCGCGCCGCCGATGTGCTGGCGGCGGTCGCCGAGGGTATCATCCAGCCTCGGGTCTGGCGTGCCTACCCGCTGGCCGACGCGGCCAGGGCCCACGGGGACCTGGAGCAAGGGCAGTCGGAGGGCGCGCTGGTCCTTACTGCCTGATACCCGACTTCCACCTCTACTGCCTTGTGCCGAGCCTTGCCATGGATGCCTTCGACAGCCGCCGCGCCGATGAACTTGCCACCTTGCTGGCGCTGCACGAGCAGGGCTCGTTTGCCGCTGCCGGGCGGCAGCTGGAGCGCCACCCCACGGTGCTGTCGAAGCGCCTGGGCATTCGCCTGGTGGAGCGCAGCACGCGGCAACTGCGCTTTACCGATGAAGGCGAGCGGCTGGTGGCCAAGGTGCGCGAGGCCAACCGGCTGATCGCCGAGGCCGAACAGGAAGCGGCCGAGGGGGCGGCGACGGTACGTGGGCGCCTGCGCCTGGCATTGCCGGCAGCCATGGGCCGGCGCTGGTTGAGCGGGATGCTGGCCGATTTCGTGCTGGCCTACCCGCAGGTGATGGTGGAGGCCGAGTATGCCGATCGTTTCGTCGACCTGATCGGCGAGGGTTTCGACGCTGCCATCCGCATTGGCGAGCTGGCTGACAACCGCCTGGTGGCCAGGAAGCTGTGCGATCACCTGCGCATCCTGTGTGCGTCGCCCGAGTACCTGGCCCGGCATGGCGCACCCGTGCAGCCGGAGGATCTTGCCGGGCATGACTGCTTGGGTTTCAGTGGTTTGCGAAGCTTCCCCGAATGGCGACTGATGAGTGGCGGGCAGCAGGTGAGTGTCAAGGTTGCCGGCAGCCTGCGCAGCAATGACAACGAAGCCCTGCTGGAGGCGGCGCGGCGTGGCGTTGGCATCCTGGCGGGAGGGACTGGCTGATGGGCGAGGACCTCGCCGCCGGGCGCTTGGTGCGGGTGCTGCCGCAATGGCAGCTGGATGTGGCGGCAGGCATTTACCTGGTACGGCCGACCGCGCGCCTCAACACTGCCGCCCTGGTGGCTTTCAAGGCGTGGCTGGAAGCACGCTTCGAGGCCGGCGCACCGTGGCGGCTATAGAATTGCACATAATCAATTGAATTAGCAGGGACCCTGTGGGAGCGGCTTTAGCCGCGAACACCGGCATAGCCGGTGCCATGCACCGCGATGGATTCTTCGCGGCTAAAGCCGCTTGTGTCTTCAAGGTCTCTTAAACTCGAAAGGGTGAGAGCAGTGGATGGCAGACTGAAAGCCAGGTGTGCTCTAAAGCACGAGTGGGAGCCTAGTCGCCATCCACCTCCCACTCTGACCTAAGCCCGAACAGTTGAATGAGTGGCGAACTCGCAGTCACAAGCTAGGGCTAAGTCAGAGTGCTCTCACTTCTTGAGTGTAAGAGGGCTTGGCGATGATTTCCTACTTCGTTGGTCTCGACGTTTCGAAAGCGACTCTGGATGTGGGCTTTCTTCCTGAAAGTATTCCCCAGTTCCAGGTCAGGAATGACTCTGAGGGCTTTGCGCAACTGATCGCATGCCTGAACGAGCTTGAGGTCGAACGGGTCTTGCTGGAAGCCACCGGTGGCTATGAACGGGCCGTATTCAAAGCCTTGCGACTGGAGGGTTTGAACGTCGTCAGGGTCAACCCCAGGCGCTGTCGGGACTATGCGAGTGCCATGGGCAAAATTGCCAAGACTGACAAGATCGACGCCCAGATGCTGGCGCGGTTTGCCAGGGACTTCGAGGACTTGCCGCAGATAGAGCCTAATCAAGATCGGGATGAACTGGGAGAGCTCATCAAACTCCGTGGCAATCTTGTCCAGCATCGGGATGATGACAAGCGTCGGATGAAACAAACCACTTCAGCTACGGCCATTACCGTTTATACCGAGCATGTCGCTTACCTGAATGATCAGATTAAGGCCTTGGACAAGGCGATTGAGCGTGCCTCGAACGTGCTGGATCGCACGACAGCCATGCGGCTAAGGTCTGTGAAAGGGATTGGCGTCATCAGTTGTGGCACCTTCATGGCCTACCTACCTGAGCTGGGAAGCGTGACGGGGCGCGAAATTGCAGCCTTGGCTGGGTTAGCGCCGTACAACAAAGACAGCGGCAAGAAGAGTGGCCCGAGGAAGATCGAAGGCGGGCGTTACAGAGTCCGCAAGGCGGCCTACATGTCGATCTGGTCAATGATCCAGCATGTCCCAGAAGTTAGAACCCGCTATGAAGCCCTGATAGCCCGAGGCAAGCGCGCAAAAGTTGCCGCAGTGGCGTGCATGCGCGTGTTGCTGGTGCGCCTGAACGCAATGCTGCGTGACGGAACGGAGTGGAAAGAGCTCAAGCCTCAGGTACCCGCACCCTGATCACGAACGAGGATCGATTTTCTACAAATGCGGGCTTCGCCAGCGACACCGCTACGCGGTATCGAGCGAAGCCCTGCCCGAATGGCACGCTTGAAAATAAATTTCTAAAGACAGTTGCTCCCACAGGGTACGCGGGCAATCGTTATCGCCTTGCTACCGCATGTTGCACGCACTGCTCGTAATAGGTCTGCTTGATCGCTGCAGGCTTTAGCCGCGAGCGGCTGTTGTAGGTCTGTTCGGTAATGCCGAAGGCGGTCATGCGCATCCACGGTTTGGGGAATTTGCGCGCCTGCAGCTTCTTGCGCGTGGCATACAGGGTTACCCCGGAAAGCTTGGCCTGCTGCGCCTCGGCGGCTATCTGCGCGCCCCAACCGCAAGTGTGGCGATCGTTCTGGCTCAGCGCCCGTGCCTGGGCGCCGAAAGCGAGCGTGGCTAGCAGGCAGCCGGCCATCGTTGCTAGAAGTACTCGCATGTTGCTGTCCTAAGCATCTGAAGGAAAACGAAGTTTGCCTTCACAAGCAGTTACCGGGGGCCAGCAAATTGCCGTCAGGTTGTTGCCATCCGCAACGGGCTGGCGCGGTGTGTGCGCAGGCTGGTCCAGGCCAGGCTGGCGACCCAGATCACCGATACGCCGTAGTTCAGGCGCTGGTACAGGCCGAACCATTGGCCGCTTTGCGCTGCCTTGCCCATGAGTACGACGGTCACGATCGCCAGCACCACGCAAGCCAGGGAAAACAGCCCCAGTGCCCTGGAGCCGGCAATGCGATTGCCCAACCAGGCCCACAGTGCGCTTGCAAGGGTCAGCGAAAGGAACATCAGCAAGCCGGACAGGTTGTGTAGCTGCTGTGAAGGGGAAGGCTGCGCCGGAGCGCAACCTTGGTCGCAAGGAAACCAGCCGGTACCCAGGCTGCCCAGACCATGAAACAGCACCAGCGCCGCACTCAGCAATGCCAGCTTCGAACCACGCCAGCGCCGCGCCAGGCCCCAGGCAAACAGGGTGAACAGCATGGCAAGGGGGAAGTTGTTGACCAACGGCGACCAGTTCTGGGTCGGCGAACCGACGGCGCCGAGCTGGCTCATGGCCTGTTGCAGGTGGTCGTAGCCGGGGTAGGCCAGGGCGGTGAACCATACGCCTGCCAGCAGCCAGAAGGGGATCAACAGGCCACTGGCTAGCAACAAGCGGTCGAGGGGTTTCATGCGGTGTTTTCCTTCCATGGATGAGCGTAAAACCGCACAGTACAGCGTTGCAACTGCGAGGCGCCAGCATTCCAGTGTTTCGTTCAGGGCTGCGTGTCGCCTGCGGACGCCGAGAAATACCGCACTGCGTGTATGTGATCGTACAACTGCTTGCGCTATGATGAGCGCTGTCTTTCAAGGTGAAATACAGGGCAATGACAGAGCAGCAGGTACAGGCAAAGACCCGGCGCAAGCCGCGCAGTCTGGCCCAGGAACTGGTCACGGTGCTGACCGAGCGCATTCGCAGCGGCCAGCTCAAGCGCGGCGACAAGCTGCCGACCGAATCGCAGATCATGGCCGAAGAGGGTGTCAGCCGCACGGTGGTGCGTGAAGCGATCTCGCGGCTGCAGGCTGCCGGGCAGGTCGAGACCCGCCACGGCATCGGTACCTTCGTGCTGGACGCGCCAGCCACGGGTGGTTTCCGTATCGACCCGGCGACCGTGGTCACCCTGCGCGAAGTGTTGGCGGTGCTGGAGTTGCGCATTGCCCTGGAGATCGAATCGGCGGGCTTGGCGGCGCAGCGGCGCAGCGATGAAGAGCTGACCGGCATGCGTGCGGCGCTGGACGAACTCAACGAAGGGGCTGCCCACGCCACGGATGCGGTGTCGGCGGATTTCCAGTTCCACCTGCGCATTGCCCAGGCCAGCGGCAACCACTACTTCGCCGACATCATCAACCACCTGGGCACCAGCATCATCCCGCGTACCCGGTTGAACTCGGCGCGGCTGGCCCATGATGACCAGGCGCACTACATGAGCCGGCTGATGCATGAGCACGAGGCGATCTACGAAGCCATCGCCCGGCGTGATAGCGAAGGGGCGAAGATGGCCATGCGCATGCACCTGAGCAACAGCCGCGAGCGCTTGCGCCAGGCGCATGCAGAGGCCGAGGCGCAGGGGGCCTGAGGCTTCTCTGTTGCCTGACCTGGCCTCTTCGCGGGTAAACCCGCTCCCACAAGGTTATCCATTACCTGTAAGTACGGCGCGGTCCCTGTAGGAGCGGGTTTACCCGCGAAGAGGCCGGTACAGCCAAAAGAAAAGCCCCGCCATCCGCGGGGCTTTCTGGTTTCAAGGGGCGATCAGATCGCGCCCTCACTCCACTGGCCATTCACCAGCCGGCGCAGCCCAAGCGGGTTGCCGTCGCGCAGTGCCTCAGGCAACAGCGCCTGCGGGTAGTTCTGGTAGCACACCGGGCGCAGGAAGCGGTCGATGGCCAGGGTGCCGACCGATGTGCCGCGCGCATCCGACGTGGCCGGGTAAGGCCCGCCGTGCACCATCGCATCACACACCTCGACACCGGTCGGGTAGCCGTTGACCAGGATCCGCCCGACCTTCTCTTCCAGCAGGGGGACCAGCCAGGCGAAGGCCTGCAGGTCTTCCGGCTCGCCAATCAGGGTCGCGGTCAGCTGGCCGCGCAGGCCGAGCAGGGCGGCGCGCAACTGATCGTTGTCCTGCACTTCCACGGCAACAGTGGTCGGGCCGAACACTTCTTCCTGCAGTAGCGGGTCAGACGCCACCAGCAGGCGGGCATCGGCCTTGAACAGTTGGGCGCGCGCCTGGCTGCCTGCCTGCGCCTGGCCGGCCAGGTGCTCGATACCGGCATGGGCGTGCAGGTGCTCCAGGCCACCGACGTAGCTGCGCAGGCCACCTGCGTTGAGCATGGTCTGGCCGGCTTGCTGGCTCAGGTGCTGGCCAAGCTCGGCCAGCAGTTGGCTGTACTGCGGCGACTGCAGGCCGATCACCAGGCCCGGGTTGGTGCAGAACTGGCCTGCGCCCAGGCTCACCGAACCGGCCAGTTCTCGGGCGATGGCTTCGCCACGCTTGGCCAGGGCGCCCGGCAGGATGATGACCGGGTTGATACTGGACATCTCGGCGAACACCGGGATCGGCTGCGGGCGCTCGGCGGCCATGCGGCACAGGGCGTCACCGCCTTTCAGCGAGCCGGTAAAGCCGACCGCCTGGATGGCCGGGTGCTTGACCAGCCACTCGCCGACGCCGCCACCGAACACCATGTTGAACACGCCCTTGGGCATGCCGGTGCGCTCGGCGGCGCGCTGGATGGCACAGCCAACCAGGTCGGCGGTGGCCATGTGGCCGCTGTGGGCCTTGAACACCACCGGGCAACCGGCGGCCAGGGCCGCAGCGGTATCGCCACCGGCGGTGGAGAAGGCCAGCGGGAAGTTGCTGGCGCCGAACACGGCGACCGGGCCGACGCCGATGCGCATCTGGCGCAGGTCCACGCGTGGCAGGGGCTGGCGCTCGGGCAGGGCCAGGTCGATGCGCGCACCGAGGAAGTCACCACGGCGCAGCACCTGGGCGAACAGGCGCATCTGGCCGCTGGTGCGGCCGCGCTCGCCCTGGATACGGGCGGGGGGCAGGGCGGTTTCACGGCAGACGATGGCGACGAAGGCGTCGTCCAGTTCGTCCAGCTCGGCGGCGATGGCGTCGAGGAATTCGGCGCGCCGCGCCGGGGCCAGCTGGCGGAATTCGGCGAAAGCGGCGGCCGCGGCCTTGGCGGCCTGGTCCACTTCGCTTTCGGTGGCTTGGGCGAAGCTGTAGGGCAGGGCCTCGCCGGTGCTGGCGTCCAGGCTCTGCAGGCGCTGCGGGCCAGCGGCGCTGCGCTGGCCGGCGATGAAGTTGTGGCCGAGGATTTCAGGCATGGGGTGCTCCTGTAGAGAGTAGTGAATGAAGAGAACGTGCTTGAGGCGTTTGCTCGGACCCTGTGGGAGCGGGTTCACCCGCGAAGCAGGCAACTCGGTGTATGGCACCGGCATTGCCGGTGTTCGCGGGTGAACCCGCTCCCACAGGGACCGCGTTGCAATATTGAGTCGGGCAAGCCCTTGGCATCAGGTAATCGGTGCCGGGTTGAAGAGGGTGATGTCGTTGTGCAGGCGATGCTGTTCGGCCCAGGTCTGCTTGCGGCCGCTGGCCACGTCCAGGTAGTAGTGGAACAGCTCCCAGCCCAGCTCCTCGATGGTCGAGCGGCCGCTGGCGATGCGCCCGGCGTCGATGTCGATCAGGTCGGGCCAGCGTTGGGCCAGCTCGCTGCGGGTGCATACCTTGACCACCGGCGCCATGGCCAGGCCGTACGGGGTGCCGCGGCCAGTGGTGAACACATGCAGGTTCATCCCGGCAGCCAGTTGCAGGGTGCCGCAGACAAAGTCGCTGGCCGGGGTGGCGCAGAAGATCAGGCCTTTGCGGTTGACCCGCTCGCCCGGGCCGAGCACGCCCTGGATGGCGCCGCTACCGGACTTGACGATCGACCCCAGCGACTTCTCGACGATATTCGACAGGCCGCCTTTCTTGTTGCCCGGCGTGGTGTTGGCGCTGCGGTCGGCGGCGCCTTGCTGCAGGTAGCGGTCGTACCAGTCCATTTCGCGCACCAGGGCGTCTGCGACCTCCTGGTTTTCCGCCCGCGAGGTGAGCATGTAGATGGCGTCACGCACTTCGGTCACCTCCGAGAACAGCACGGTGGCGCCGGCGCGTACCAGCAGGTCGGCGGCGTAGCCCAGCGCCGGGTTGGCGGTGATGCCCGAAAAGGCATCGCTGCCTCCGCACTGCATACCCAGGATCAGTTCGCTGGCCGGCACGCTTTCGCGGCGGCGCTGGTCGAGTTTCTTCAGGCGGGTCTCGGCCAGTTGCATGATCTGTTCGATCATTTCCACAAAGCCCAGGCTGGCGTCCTGCAGGCGGTACAGCCACGGGTCGCTGAGGTCCACCGACGGGTCGTTGTCGTGCATCACCTGGCCGGCCTGCAGCTTTTCGCAGCCCAGGCTGATGACCAGGGCCTCACCGCCCAGGTTGGGGTTGCGCGCCAGGTTGCGCACCGTGCGGATCGGGATGTAGGCATCGCGCGCGTTGATCGCCACCCCGCAGCCGTAGCTGTGGGTGATCGCCACCACGTCATCGACATTGGGGTACTTGGGCAGCAACTCGCTGCGAATGCGCTTTACCGCATGCTCCAGCACGCCGGCCACGCACTGCACGGTGGTGGTGATGCCGAGGATGTTGCGGGTGCCGACGGTGCCGTCGGCGTTGCGGTAGCCTTCGAAGGTGAAGCCTTCGAGCGGCGGCAGCGGCTGCGGGACGGCGTCGCAGCGTGGCAGGCTGTCCAGCTCCGGCGCGGCCGGCATGGCCAGTTGGCTTTCCTGCACCCAGCTGCCCTGGCGCAGGTCTTCCAGCGCGTAGCCGATGATCTGCCCGTAGCGGCGCACCGGTTCGCCCTTGGCGATGGCTACGGTGGCTACCTTGTGGCTCTGTGGCACGCCCTCGACCAGGGTCAGGCCGTCGGCGAAGCGGGCGCCTTCGCCCAGGCCGCCATCATTGACCACCACCACGACATTGTCATCGTCGTGCAGGCGGACGTAGCGGGGCGAGTCGGAATGTTCGATCAACTGCATGTTCGGGCCCTACTTGTCAGGTTCTCAGGCTTTTGTACATCCGCCCGCGGCGGGGTGGCCGCCGCGGGCGTGTTCACTCAGTGGCGCGAGCCGGCCAGTTCGCTGCCGGCCGCTGGCTCGGCGTCAGGCTTTGGGCTTTCACGCAGCTCGATGCGCTTGATCGGGCCGACGATCACCAGGTAGCTGAACACCGCCACCAGGGCGTTGGCGCCGACGTACACCAAGGCCCACTTGAACGAACCCGTGGCGCTGATGATGTAGCCGATCACGATTGGCGTGGTGATCGAGGCGATGTTGCCGAAGGTGTTGAACAGCCCGCCCGACAGCCCGGCGATCTGTTTCGGCGAGGTGTCGGCGACCACCGCCCAGCCCAGCGCGCCGATGCCTTTGCCGAAGAACGCCAGGGTCATGAAGCCGACCACCATCCACTCGGCGTCGACGTAGTTGCAGAACACCATGGTGGTCGACAGCAGCAGGCCGCAGACGATCGGCAGCTTGCGCGAGAAGGTCAGCGAGTTGCCGCGGCGCAGCAGCCAGTCGGAGATCACCCCGCCCAGCACACCACCGATGAAGCCGCAGACCGCCGGCAGCGAGGCGATGAAGCCGGCCTTGAGGATGGTCATGCCGCGCTCCTGTACCAGGTACACCGGGAACCAGGTGAGGAAGAAGTAGGTGATGGCGTTGATGCAGTACTGGCCCAGGTACACGCCCAGCAGCATGCGGCTGGTCAGCAGTTGCTTGATGTAGCCCCATTTCGGGCCGTCGTTGCCGCGCTTCTGGTCCATGTCCACCAGGCCGCCGTTCTGCTCGATGTGCTCGAGTTCACCCGGGCTGATACGTGGGTGTTGGCGCGGGTTGTAGATGGTCTTCAGCCACACCATGGAGAACACGATGCCCAGTGCGCCCATGACCACGAACACGTGCTCCCAGCCGAAGCTGAACACGATCCAGCCCATGATCGGTGCGAACAATGCGGTGGCGAAGTACTGCGCCGAGTTGAAGATGGCCGAGGCGGTGCCGCGTTCCTGGGTCGGGAACCAGGCCGCGACGATGCGCGCATTGCCGGGGAACGACGGGGCTTCGGCAAAACCGACCAAAAAGCGCAGGGTGAACAGGGTCACCACCGCCCAGGCCACCGGCAGGCCACCGACAAAGCCCTGCAACAAGGTGAACAGCGACCAGGTGAAGATGCTGAAGGCGTAGACGTTCTTGGAACCGAAGCGGTCGAGCAGCCAGCCACCAGGAATCTGGCCAGCCACGTATGCCCATCCGAAGGCGGAGAAGATGTAGCCGAGGGTCACGGCATCGATGCCGAGGTCTTTCTGCAGGCTGGAACCCGCGATTGCAATGGTGGCGCGGTCAGCGTAGTTGATCGTGGTCACCAGGAACAGCATGAACAGGATCAGGTAGCGCACATGCGTCTTCTTCGTCGCTTGCATGCTGGTAGTACTCCCACTAGTTATTTTTGTGCGGGCTCACGAATTGTAACCGGAGCGGGGCTGGTCCACTCCGGGTGCGGCATCTGGCAGGCCGCGGGCGGCGCTTACTGCGGGCCCATCTTGTCCATCAGCGCGGCGAGTTTTTCGTACTCGTCGGCGGTGAGGTCGGTAAGCGGAGTACGCACCGGGCCGGCGTCGTAACCGGCGATTTTGGCGCCGGCCTTGACGATGCTCACGGCGTAACCGGCCTTGCGGTTGCGGATGTCCAGGTACGGCAGGAAGAAGTCGTCGATCAGCTTGGCCACGGTGGCGTGGTCGTCACGGGCGATGGCGTTGTAGAAGTCCATGGCGGTCTTCGGCACGAAGTTGAACACGGCGGAGGAGTACACCGGCACGCCCAGGGCCTTGTAGGCGGCCGCATACACCTCGGCGGTCGGCAGGCCACCCAGGTAGCTGAAGCGGTCACCCAGGCGGCGACGGATCGACACCATCAACTCGATGTCACCCAGGCCGTCCTTGTAGCCGATCAGGTTCGGGCAGCGCTCGGCCAGTTTTTCCAGCAGGTCGGCGTTCAGGCGGCAGACGTTGCGGTTGTAGACGACTACGCCGATGTTTACCGATTTGCACACGGCTTCGACGTGGGCGGCGACACCTTCCTGGCTGGCTTCGGTCAGGTAGTGCGGCAGCAGCAGCAGGCCCTTGGCACCCAGGCGCTCGGCTTCTTGCGCGTATTCGATGGCCTGGCGGGTGGAGCCACCGACGCCGGCAAGGATAGGGACCGACTTGGCGCAGGTGTCGATGGCGGTCTTGATCACCTGGCTGTATTCGCTGGCAGCCAGGGAGAAGAACTCACCGGTGCCACCGGCGGCGAACAGAGCGCTGGCGCCGTACGGGGCCAGCCATTCCAGGCGCTTGACGTAGCCAGCCGGGTTGAAGTCGCCCTGGGCGTTGAAGTCGGTGACCGGGAAAGACAGCAGGCCGTGGGAGAGGATGGATTTGAGTTCTTGTGGAGTCATTGTTGTTGGCATCCTGTGGCGCTTGGGTGAAGGGTGTTGTTTTGCGTTTGAGGTAAGTTATCGTACAACTTGTACGATGACTAGTCCCTTTGGGAGATTTTTTTGTGGAGGGGCGGAAGGAGTGTTATTGCCTGTGCTGGCCTCATCGCGGGTAAACCCGCTCCCACACGGACCGCGTCGCGCTTGAAATTTGCGGAGATCCCTGTAGGAGCGGGTTTACCCGCGAAGAGGCCAGAACAGGCGACAACAAGAGATGCACGAGACGCAGATGGCAGATCCATCGCGATCAGTCATCGTATCTCTTTATGGGGCAGGAAAAAAAGATCGCGGAGACAGGCACAAGCCCGCCGCCCGTTTCCACGGGAAGTGTTCTGGGACCAGCAGAGGGTGACCGGGGAAAACGAGGGCGGCCTTGCGCCGCCCCGCGATCAAAGCAGAGGAAACTGGGGTCAGGCAGCGTGCTGGCGCTTGATCTGCGCCTTGCGTACCTGGGCCCGGCAAGCGTCGCCGAAAGCCTGGAAAATCTTGATCGAATCCGGGTTCTTCGCCGCTTGCCACTCCGGGTGCCACTGCACGGCGAACAGGAATGGCGAGATGCTCGGGGCATGGATCGCCTCGACCAGGCCGTCTTCGGCGTGGGCGATGGCCTCGATGCCGGTGCCGAGCTTGTGCAGGCCTTGGCCATGCAGCGAGTTGACGCGAATCTCGTCGGTACCCAGGGTGTCACGCAGCCAGCTGTCCGGCTTGATCTTCACGCCGTGCACCTGGGCGTATTGCACCTCGACCGGGTCTTCCGGGTTTTCCCGGTGGTCGTTGAAGCCTGGCTCGGCGTACACCTTCTGGTAGATGTCGCCACCCAGGGCCACGTTGATTTCCTGCATGCCACGGCAGATGCCGAAGATCGGCAGGCCACGCTTGATCGCGGCCTTGACCAGCGGGATGTCGAACAGGTCGCGGTTCTGGTCCTGGCCTTTGCCGGGGGTCTCGTTTTCCTGGCCGTACAGGGCCGGGTCGATGTTGCTGCCGGCGCCGGTCAGGTACACGCCGTCGGCCATGTCCAGATAGGTCTCGAGGTCTTCGATGCCGCAGCAGGTGGGCACCAGCACCGGGACGCAATCGGAAAACTCGACCAGCGGGGTGATGTATTTGTGGGTCATGACCTGATAGTCATGGCCTTTGCGCTCTTGGCTGCCCATGGTCATCAGGACGACGGGTTTGCGCAGGGAGGGTTGCTTGTTGCCAATGTTGCTGTTGGACATATGTCACCTTGGGACAGGTTCGGCCTGTCGTTGTTGTGCAGGTGCACGGCGCGGGGCCATGGGTGCAACCTGTAGCCCCGAGCACTGCCGGCTCGTCGGAGGCGACGATTCCGGTCGGGGCTTGTAGATAGCTTGCCAGAGCCGTTCGATATGTCAAACGACGGAGCAGGGCTTGATGGCAGGGAATGCGCCGGTTTTTGGGGGGCTGAAACCGTTGCGGGCCTGTGGTGGCGTGGGTTTGGCGGGGGGTAAGGTCAATAATATTTAACGATGCAGTTGGGTCTTTGCAGCGGTGCAATGAAGGTGTCGCCTGTTCCGGCCTCTTCGCGGGCATGCCCGCTCCCACAGTTTGATCACCGGTCTCGAAGGCCGAGGTGATCCTGTGGGAGCGGGCGAGCCCGCGAAGAGGCCGGAACAGGTGTCAGTGCAGTATCTGCGCCAGGAACCCCTTGGCCCGCTCGGTACGCGGCTGGTTGAAGAACACCTGCGGCGGGCTGTCTTCGATGATCTGCCCGCCCTCGAGGAACAGCACCCGCTCGGCCACCTGGCGGGCAAAGCCCATTTCATGGGTGACGCAAAGCATGGTCATGCCAGTGCCGGCCAGCTGCACCAGCACATCCAGCACCTCGGCGACCATCTCTGGGTCAAGCGCCGAGGTGGGCTCGTCGAACAGCATGATCCGCGGCTTCATGCACAGCGCCCGGGCAATCGCCACGCGCTGCTGCTGGCCGCCGGACAGCTGGCTGGGGTACTTGTGCGCCTGGCTTTCGATGCCGACCTTGCTCAGGTACATGCGCGCCCGCTCCTCGGCGTCCTTGCGCGACAGGCCGCGCACGCTGGTGGGGGCCAGCAGGCAGTTGTCGAGCACGCTCATGTGCGGGAACAGGTTGAAGTGCTGGAACACCATGCCGATGTCGCTGCGCACCTGCGCCGCTTCGCGGGTGGTGGCCGCCAGGTCGATGCCATCCACCTTGATGCTGCCCTGCTGGGCCACTTCCAGGCGGTTGATGCAGCGGATCAGGGTCGACTTGCCCGAGCCGGACGGCCCGCACAGCACGATGCGTTCGCCTTCGCGCACCTGCAGGTCGATGTCGCGCAGTACGTGGAACGCGCCATAGTGCTTGTTCAGGCCTTCGATGCGGATCAGCACCGGGCGTGGGTCGGGTTCGGGGGCAAGGGTGGCAAGGCTCAGTGGTGCGGTCATCTTGTTGTTCTCCCGCAGGGGTTCAGTCGAAACGGGTCGCGCTGTAGGGCGCGGGGTCGGTGAAGGGGCGTTCGCCGGTGACCAGTTCGGCCACCAGTCGGCCGCTGACCGGGCCCAGGGTGAGGCCGTGGTGGGCGTGGCCGAAGTTGAACCACAGCCCCGGGTGGCGCGGTGCCGGGCCGATCACCGGGCGCATGTCGGGCAGGCACGGGCGGCGGCCCAGCCAGGGGGTGTCGTCCAGGCGCTCACCCAGGGCCGGGAAAAGCTTGCGCGCCAGGGCTTCGCAACGGCCCAGCTGGATCTGGTTGCCCGGCGCGCTGCTGGCGTCGAACTCGATGCCGGTGGTCAGGCGCACACCGCGGGCCATCGGCGCCAGCACGTAGCCGCCCTGGGTGTCGCAGATGGAATGCTCCAGTTGCGCGCCGTCACGGGTGCTGTAGTGCATGTGGTAGCCACGCTTGATCGCCAGCGGTATCTGGTAGCCCAGGCCACTGAACAGGTCGGCTGACTGCGGGCCGAGGCAGGCCACCACCTCGTTGGCGGTGATCGGGCCGCGGCGGCTGTCTACCTGCCATTGGCCGTCGACCTGGCGCAGGCTGCGCGCATCGCCATGCAGGAACTGCCCGCCGCGCTGCGTGAACAGGGTGGCGTAGCCGCGGGTGAGGGCGCCGGGGTTGTTCACGGTCTTGGGGTCGAGCCAGTGAATGCCGCCGACCACGCTGGCGTCCAGCTGGTGCTCGCGGGCCTGCAACTGCCCGCATTCGAGGATTTCGAACTGCAGGCCATATCGGCTCAGGCCCTTGGCGTCGGCCTTGGCCTGCTCGAACAGCGCCGGGTCACGGAACACTTCGATCCAGCCTTTGGCCTGCACCAGCCCTTCCAGGCCGGCGGCAGCAATGAATGCGTCGTGCTCTTCGACGCAGCGTTGCACCAGCGGCAGCATATCGGCAGCGGCCCCGGCCAGGCGCCCGGGGGCCGATTGGCGCCAGTAGCGCCACAGCCATGGAGCGGCCTTGGGCAGGTGCAGCAGGCTGTAGCGCACATCGGGCTGGCGGTTCAAGCCGTAGCGCAGCAGTGCGCCCAGTTGCCGCGGGAAGGCATAGGGGATCACGCTGGAGCGCTCGATCAGCCCGGCGTTGCCGTGGCTGGTGCCGCTGCCCGGTTCGTCGCGGTCGATCAGGATCACCTGGCGCCCGCGGGCCTGCAGGTGCAGCGCGGTGCTGACGCCGACGATGCCGGCGCCGAGGACAAGGGTCTGGCAATGCATGGAACGTATCCTTCGGTCAGTTCAGGTGGCGGCCCAAGCGGGCTTCCAGGTGTTTCAGCAGGCGCCGCACCAGTTCGACGATCAGCAGGTAGAGCACGGCGGCCCACAGGTAGATCTGGAAGTCGAAACTGCGCGAGAAGGCCAGTTTGGTCACGCCCATCAGGTCGTAGATGGTCACCAGCGAGGCGATCGCGCTGGCCTTGATCATCAGGATCAATTCGTTGCCCAGCGGGCCGATGGCCACCAGCAGCGACTGCGGCAGGATCACCTTGAAAAAGGTGGTCGAGCGCTTCAGGTTCAGCGCCCGCGCCGCCTCATACTGGCCGGGGGCGACGGCCATCAGGCTGCCGCGGAAGATCTCGGCCTGGTAGGCGGCGGTATTCAGGGTGAACGCCAGCAGGGTGCAGAACCACGCCTCGCGGAAGAACCACCACAGGCCGACGTCCTGCCAGAAGCCTTTGAGCGAACCCAGGCCGTAATACAGAAGGAACAGCTGGGCCAGCAGCGGCGAGCCGCGGAAGAAGTACACATAGCCGGCGGCCATGCGCTGCAGCAACAGGCTGCGCGACATGCGCGCCAGGGCCAGCAACAGGCCGAGCACGGCACCCAGGCTGAAGGAAATCGCCACCAGCTTGGCCGTTACCAGCAGGCCATCGAGGAAGCGCGGGCCGTAGCGGTCCAGCAGGTCGGGGTCGAGTATCAGCGCCAGCAGTTGTTCGAAGCTCATGCGCGTGCTCCTTGCAGGTGGCGGTTGCTGCGCCGTTCGATGAAGGCGAACACGCGCCCGGAAATGGCGGCGAACAGCAGGTAGCCCAGGCAGGCCACGCCATAGAAGAACATCGGCTCCTTGGTCACGCTGACGGCCAGGTTGGTCTGGCGCATCAGGTCGACCAGCGAGATGGTGGATACCAGCGAGGTGTCCTTGAGCAGCGACAGCCAGTTGTTGGACAAGCCGGGCAGGGCGATGCGGGTCAGTTGCGGCAGCAGCACCTTGAAGAAGCCGGTGCGCTTGCTCAGTCCCAGCGCCGAGCAGGCTTCCAGTTGGCCCTTGGGCAGGGTCTTGAAGGCTGCCAGCCAGATCTCGCTGGAGAACGCGGCGAACACCAGGCTGAAGGCGATCATCGCGGCGAGGAAGGTATTGATCAGGAACTCACCCTGGTAGCCCATGGCTGCGAGAATTTTCTGTGCGGCGATCTGGCAGCCGTAATAGATGATCAGCAGCGTCAGCAGTTCGGGCAGGCCACGGAAGACGGTGGAGAAGGTGGTGGCCCAGGCGCGCGGCAAGCGCTTGCGCGAGCGTGCTGCAAGGGCGACCACCAGGCCCAGCGGCAGGCCGATGGGCAGGCAGGCCAGGGCCAGGGAAACGGTGACCAGCGCGCCGGCCAGCAGCGCCTGGCCCCAGCCTCCACTGGCGAAGGACAGCAAGGACAATTGATCGAGCATGACAAACCCCTTGGGCGGGTAGGTGCGATCTCTGTGGGAGCGGCCTTGCGTCGCGAAAGGGCTGCGTAGCGGCCCCAGGATTCATGCAACTGCACAGATTGCCGGGGCCGCTGCGCGCCCCTTTCGCGACGCAAGGCCGCTCCCACAGGGGGTGCGCAAAACTTCCTGAAGATCAGTTGTAGATATCGAAAGCGAAGTATTTGCTGGCGATCTTCTGGTAGGTGCCGTTGGCGACGATCTGCTGCAGCGCGGTGTTCAGGCGCTGGCGCAGGGCTTCGTCGTCCTTGCGCACGGCAATGGCGGCATCGGCCTTGGTGTCGGCCACGTCACCGAGGATCTTGCAGCAGTCCCCGCCGTTCTTGGTCATCCACTCATGCAGCGGGAATTTGTCGGCAATCACCCCATCCAGGCGGCCCGCGGCCAGGTCGGCGTTGGCTTCGTCCATGGTCGGGTACAGTTTCACATCGGCACCGGCCTTGGCGTAGACGTCTTCGGCGTAGATGGCCTGGGTGGAGGACGACTGGGCGCCAACGGTGTAGCCGTCGAAGGTGGTCTGGGCGTCGTTGATCTTGCTGTCCTTGGCCACGGCAACGGTCAGCGGGGTGCGGTAATAGTGGTCGGTGAAGGCGATTTTCTTGCGCCGTTCTTCGGTATTGATCATCGACGCGACCACCGCGTCGTACTTGCGTGCCATCAGCGCCGGGATGATGCCTTCCCAGTCCTGGGCCACCAGCGTGCACTCGACTTTCATCTGCTCGCACAGGGCATGGGTGATGTCGACGTCGAAGCCGTGCAACTGGTTATTGGCGTCGACATAGTTGAAGGGCGGGTAGGCGCCCTCGGTGGCGAAGCGCAGGGTTTCGGCACTGGCGGCACCCGACAGCAGCAGGGCGCACGCACCCACCAAGGCCATGGTCTTTTTCATCTCGCACCTCATTGCACTCTTGCTATTGTTGTTTTCCCGTCGACCACGAGGTGTAGCCGACGAATTCGTTATGTAGAGCGGCAGTTGCTTCCAAGCGCTTTTCAACATCCGGCCCGAGCTTCTTGCAGACCTCGTTGACCATCAGGTGCACCCACGACAGCATGGTCGAGGTGGACTCCCAGAACAGGTTGAACTCGGTGGGGATGCGGAACACCTCGTCGGCGTTGGCATCGGCCCAGTCACAGAAGGTGTCGGTCACCAGGGTGACCGCTATGCCAGCCTCGCGCGCCTTCTGGCACAACAGCAGGGCATGGCGGGAATAACGGCGGGCTTCGAACACCACCAGGGCGCTGTCTTCGGCGCGGCCCAGCAATACTTCGCCGAAGTGCCCGGCACTCATATCCACCAGCTGCACGCCATCGCGCAGGTACTGCAGCAGGTGGCTCATGCACATGGCGATGCCGCGCTCGGTCTGGAAGCCGGCAATGAACACCCGCTGCTTGCTTGCCAGGCGCTGCGCGACGCTGTGCCAGGCGCTGCTCTGGCGATACTCGTGCACGCGCACCAGCGCGGCGATTTCCAGCTCCAGGCTGCCGGCGTTGTCGCTGGCGTTCTGGTTCTGGCGGTAATCTTGCAGGCGGTCGCCCACCAGCCACGGGCCATCGCCCAGGTCGTTCTGCAGGTCTTGCTTCAACGCCTTGAGATGGGCATAACCCAATGAACGGCAGAAACGGCCGACGCTGGATTCGCTGACGCCCAGCTTGACGGCAATGCTGGCCGAGGTCTGGAACGGCAGTTCATGCAGGTTGGCGAGCATGTAGGTGGCGATCTTGCGGCCCGAAGCAGCGGCCCCTTCGAGGCTGTTTTCCAGGCGTTGCTTGATCGGTTGGCTCATGCTGCGGCTCCAGGGGTAAGGCTTGCGAAAGAAAATGGCTGTTTTCTGTCATTAAGTCAACATTTGACAGATAGCTGTCACATGCAGGAAAGTTTTTGTCGTTGCAACGCTGTAGCCATTCCAATTCCAACAAGGAGCTTCAGATGTCCGCACCTTCCACCAGCACTGTCGTGCGTGTGCCTTTTACCGAGCTGCAGGGCCTGTTGCAGAGCATTTTCCAGCGCCATGGCTGCAGCGAAAGCGTGGCCCGGGTGCTGGCCCACAACTGCGCCAGCGCCCAGCGCGATGGTGCCCATAGCCATGGGGTGTTCCGCATGCCCGGCTATGTTTCGACATTGGCCAGCGGCTGGGTCGATGGCCAGGCCACGCCGAAGGTCAGCGACGTGGCGCCCGGTTATGTTCGTGTCGATGCCGCAGGCGGCTTCGCCCAGCCGGCGCTGGCGGCGGCCCGTGAACTTCTGGTGGCGAAGGCGCGCAACGCTGGCATCGCCGTGCTGGCGATCCACAACTCGCACCACTTCGCCGCGCTGTGGCCGGATGTGGAGCCTTTCGCCGACGAAGGCCTGGTAGCCCTGAGCGTGGTCAACAGCATGACCTGTGTGGTGCCGCACGGCGCCCGCAAGCCGCTGTTCGGCACCAACCCCATCGCCTTTGCCGCACCTTGCGCCGAACATGACCCGATCGTCTTCGACATGGCCACCAGCGCCATGGCCCATGGCGACGTGCAGATTGCCGCGCGTGCTGGCCAGCAATTGCCGCAGGGCATGGGGGTGGATGCCAATGGTGAGCCGACAACCGACCCCAAGGCGATTCTGGAAGGCGGCGCGTTGCTGCCATTTGGCGGGCACAAGGGCTCGGCCTTGTCGATGATGGTCGAGTTGCTGGCGGCGGCGCTGACCGGCGGGAATTTTTCCTGGGAGTTCGACTGGTCGGGGCACCCGGGGGCGAAGACGCCGTGGACCGGGCAGTTGATCATCGTCATCGACCCGAACAAGGCCGAGGGCGAACGTTTTGCCCAGCGCAGCCGCGAGCTGGTCGAGCAGATGCAGGCGGTAGGGCTGACGCGCATGCCGGGCGAGCGGCGTTACCGCGAGCGCGAGGTGGCCGAGGAGGAGGGGGTGGCGGTGACCGAGCAGGAATTGCAAGGCCTGAAAGAATTGCTTGGCTGACCCGGCCTCTTCGCGGGTAAACCCGCTCCCACAGGGTTATCACAGGCTTCGAAAATTGTGCATGACCTGTGGGAGCGGGTTTACCCGCGAAGAATCCAGCACCAATCCTCAGCCATGCAATGTTGCATAGACAACCTTGCATAATAGTTGATGTTCCTGAGCCCGCACTCCGGGTATGCTCAGGGCTGCCTTTTCGAACTGTCCTGATCCAAGGAGCTGCACGCTGTGTTCAAACATGTCGATGCCTATGCCGGCGACCCGATCCTCTCGTTGATGGAAACCTTCAAGGCCGACCCGCGCGCCGACAAGGTCAACCTGAGTATCGGCCTGTACTACGATGAGGCCGGCGTGGTGCCGCAGCTGGCGGCTGTGGATGCGGTGGAGAAACGCATCGCCGGCCAGGACCACGAAGCCTCTTTGTACCTGCCGATGGAAGGCCTGGCCAGCTACCGCCAGGCGATCCAGGCGCTGCTGTTCGGTGCCGATCACCCGGCTGTTACCGGCGGGCGTGTGGCCACCGTGCAGACCGTAGGCGGTTCCGGCGCCCTCAAAGTCGGCGCCGACTTCCTCAAGCGCTACTTCCCGCAGTCCGAAGTCTGGGTCAGCAACCCGACCTGGGACAACCACCGCGCCATCTTCGAAGGCGCCGGCTTCAAGGTGCACACCTACCCGTACTTCGACCAGGCCACCCGTGGCGTGGACTTCGAAGGCATGCTGGCTACCCTGCAGACCCTGCCGGCCAACAGCGTGGTGCTGCTGCACCCGTGCTGCCACAACCCCACCGGTGCCGACCTGGAACAGCACCAGTGGCAACAGGTGGTTGAAGTGGTCAAGGCACGCCAACTGATCCCGTTCCTCGACATCGCCTACCAGGGCTTCGCCGAAGGCCTGGTGGAAGACGCCTACGCCATCCGCGAAATGGCCCGCGCCGGCGTGCCGTGCCTGGTCAGCAACTCGTTCTCGAAGATCTTCTCGCTGTACGGCGAGCGTGTCGGCGGCCTGTCGGTGGTCTGCGACGATGAAGCCACTGCCCAGAGCGTGCTCGGCCAGCTGAAGGCTACCGTGCGCCGCAACTACTCCAGCCCGCCCAACTTCGGCGCCCAGCTGGTCGCTGGCGTGCTCAACGATGCGGCCCTCAATGCCCAGTGGGCCGAGGAAGTCGAAGTGATGCGCAAACGTATCCTCGACATGCGCCAGGCGCTGGTCGATGCCCTGGCCGTGCTGCTGCCAGGCCAGGACTTCCAGTTCTTCCTGCGCCAGCGCGGCATGTTCAGCTACACCGGCTTCAGCGTCGAGCAGGTGCGCCGCCTGCGTGACGAGTTCGGCGTGTACCTGATCGACAGCGGCCGCGTATGCATGTCCGGCCTGCGCCCGGCCAACCTGCAACGGGTTGCCGAAGCCTTCGCCGCCGTCCAGAAGTAACACCGCACGGGGCCGCTTTGCGGCCCTTTCGCCGGCAAGCCGGCTCCCACAGAGATAGCGCAAGGCTCAAGCACTGCGCGGTCGGTGTGGGAGCCGGCTTGCCGGCGATCAGGCTGCATGCAGCCTCTGGTTGCAATCCGCTTGTAAAGACAAGTGCAACCGCTCCTCGGAAAAGGGCTTCGCAAGTGCAACCTTTCCGTGCACAATCGCGCTCCCTTTTTCGGTTGAGTTGGGCGAAACGTCTATTTCGCCATTCTCAGCCTGTTGCAGTCTTGCGAGTGGAGCTTCACCCGGAATGAATGAGCAGGCCCCAAGCGTTGAACAACGCTTTGCAGAATCGACCCCCGCCACCCTCGGCAGCTGGTCGCGTCACGACACCACCTGGATGCTGGGCCTGTTCGGCACAGCGATCGGCGCCGGAACCCTGTTCCTGCCGATCAACGCCGGCCTTGGCGGCTTCTGGCCGTTGCTGATCCTGGCCATGCTGGCCTTCCCGATGACCTATTTCGCTCACCGCGGGCTGACCCGTTTCGTCCTTTCCGGGCGCAATGACGGCGATATCACCGAAGTGGTCAAGGAGCACTTCGGCATTACCGCCGGCGCCTCGATCACCGTGCTGTACTTCTTCGCGATCTTCCCGATCCTGCTTATCTATAGCGTGGCGCTGACCAACACCGTGTCCAGCTTCATGGAGCACCAGTTGCACATGCAGCCGCCGCCACGGGCCATCCTGTCGTTCGTGCTGATTCTCGGCCTGCTGGCCATCGTGCGCTGCGGGGAGCAGGCCACGGTCAAGGTCATGAGCCTGCTGGTCTACCCGTTCATCGTCGCCCTGGCATTGCTGGGCCTGTACCTGGTGCCGCACTGGACCGGTGGCATTCTCGACAGCGCCACCCAGGTACCACCAGCTTCGGCCTTCCTGCACACCCTGTGGCTGGCGATTCCGGTGATGGTGTTCTCGTTCAACCACTCGCCGATCATCTCCGCCTTTGCCGTCGACCAGAAGCGCCGCTACGGCGAGCATGCCGATGAGCGTAGCGGCCAGATCCTGCGCCGTGCCCACCTGCTGATGGTGGTGATGGTGCTGTTCTTCGTGTTCAGCTGCGTGCTCACCCTGAGCAGCGCCCAGCTGGCCGAGGCCAAGGCGCAGAACCTGTCGATCCTGTCGTACCTGGCCAACCACTTCAGCAACCCGACCATCGCGTTCGCTGCACCGCTGATCGCCTTCGTGGCCATTGCCAAGTCGTTCCTCGGCCACTACATCGGCGCCAGCGAAGGCCTGAAGGGCATCATCACCAAGGCCGGTGCACGCCCGGCGGCCAAGACCCTGGACCGGGTGGTTGCCGCGCTGATGCTGGTGGTGTGCTGGATTGTCGCCACCCTCAACCCGAGCATCCTCGGCATGATCGAGTCGCTCGGTGGCCCCATCCTCGCGGTGTTGCTGTTCCTGATGCCGATGTACGCCATTCGCCGCGTGCCATCCATGCGCAAGTACAGCGGTGCTGCCTCCAACGTGTTCGTGGTAGTCGTCGGCCTGGTTGCGCTGACCTCGGTGGTATACGGCCTGCTGGGCTGATACGCCATCCGCAAAAGTAATGCCCGGGGCGCTTGTAGCCACCCGGGCATTTTTTTGTCCACAAGAATTGTCCGGTAATAGAACAATTTCACTGCCCCCATAGGCACCCGGCCGCCTTCATGCTTAACTCAGTGTCCTTTTCAAACCCGCATAAGGATTTCGTCATGGCTCAAGTGACTCTCAAAGGCAACCCGGTTCAGGTCAACGGCGAGCTGCCGAAAGCCGGCGCCCAGGCTCCGGCTTTCTCCCTGGTCGGTGAAGGTCTGGCTGACAAGTCGCTGAAAGACTTCGCCGGCAAGCGCAAGGTGCTGAACATCTTCCCGAGCGTCGACACCCCGACCTGCGCAACCTCCGTGCGCAAGTTCAACGCCCAGGCCAACGATGTGGCCAACACCGTGGTGCTGTGCATCTCCGCCGACCTGCCGTTCGCTCAGGCACGCTTCTGCGGCGCCGAAGGCCTGGACAACGTGAAGAACCTGTCGACCCTGCGTGGCCGCGAGTTCCTCGAAAACTACGGCGTGGCCATCGCCGATGGCCCGCTGGCCGGCCTGGCTGCCCGTGCCGTGGTGGTGCTGGACGAAAACGACAAGGTGCTGCACAGCGAGCTGGTTGGCGAAATCGCTGATGAGCCGAACTACGACGCAGCTCTGGCTGTGCTGAAGTAAGGGTTGTGGGGTAGGTCGGCTGAGTCCTGTACCGGCCTCTTCGCGGGTAAACCCGCTCCTACAGGTACGGCACAGGTTTCAAAAGCTGTGATATCCCTGTGGGAGCGGGTTTACCCGCGAAGGGGCCGGCACAGGCAACCGAAACCTTTCAGCCCGCCACCGCTCAAGCAACACCCTGTAAACGGCCCGGAACGCTTTCCGGGCCGTTTTCATTTAAAGTTCAACCTCTTGGCAACGTCAGGCAAAGGTAAACCTCTGGTAAAGGCGCTTTGCTAAAACGATGCCAGTGCTTATCGTTCATTCTCCCCAAGCCGTCATTCCGAACAAGGTTCGTTCAACCCATGCAAGTGTCCAATTCCCGCTCCCCTCGTCGCTGGCTCGTCGGCCTGCTGATCCTGCTGCTGGTGGCTGCACTGGCCTGGTGGCTGTGGCCCGCAGCGACGCCTGCGCATAAAGAAGCCGGTAGCGGGCGCGGTGGCAAGGGCATGGGCATGATGGGCGGTCGCCCGGGCTTCGGCGGCTCCAGCGACCCGGTGCCGGTGCGCGTCGAGCCGGTGCGGGTGGGCGACTTCCCGCTGTACTACAAGGCCCTGGGCACAGTCACCGCGACCAACACCGTCAACGTGCGCAGCCGCGTGGCCGGCGAGCTGGTCAAGATCCACTTCAAGGAAGGCCAGCAGGTCAAGGCCGGCGACCTGCTCGCCGAAATCGACCCGCGCCCGTACCGCATTGCCCTGCAGCAGGCCGAGGGCACCCTGGCGCAGAACCAGGCGCAACTGAAGAACGCCCAGGTCGACCTGGCCCGCTATAAAGGCCTGTACGCCGAAGACAGCATTGCCAAGCAAACTCTCGACACCGCCGAAGCGCAGGTGGCACAGTTCCAGGGGCTGGTGAAGACCAACCAGGCGCAGGTCAACGACGCCCGCCTGAATCTGGACTTCACCCAGATCCGCGCGCCGATCAACGGCCGCGTAGGCCTGCGCCAGCTCGACCTGGGCAACCTGGTGGCGGCCAACGACACCACCGCGCTGGTGGTGATCACCCAGACCGAGCCGATCAGCGTTGCCTTCACCCTGCCGGAAACCGAGTTGAGCACCGTGCTGGAACGTTACCGCAGCGGCGCCAGCCTGCCGGTCGAGGCCTGGGACCGCAGTGACAGCAAGCTGCAGTCCACCGGCGTGCTGGGCAGCATCGACAACCAGATCGACACCACCACCGGCACCCTCAAGTTCAAGGGCCGCTTCGAGAACAAGGACCTGGCCCTGTTCCCCAACCAGTTCGTCAACGTGCGCCTGCTGGCCGACACCCTCAAGCAGGTGACCATGGCCCCGGCGGCGGCCATCCAGTTCGGCAATGACGGTTCCTTCGCCTACGTGGTCAATGACCAGAACACGGTCAATATCCGCAAGCTCAAGGTTGGCGCCAGCGACGGCGAGAACAGCGTCATTCTCGAGGGCCTCAAGGCCGGCGAACGCCTGGTGCTGGAAGGCACCGACCGCCTGCGCGAAGGCACCAAGGTGGAAGTTGTCGAAGACAGCTCGCAAGTGCCGACCACCCCGGGCCAGCACCTGCAAGGCCAGGAAGCCAAGGGTTCGGCAAGCACTGGCGATGTGCAGCCCGGTGAAGCACAGCCTGGTAGCGCAGCAGGCAAGGCGGGCGCATGAACCTCTCGCGTCTGTTCATCCTGCGGCCGGTTGCCACCACGCTGAGCATGCTGGCCATCGTCCTGGCCGGCCTGATCGCCTACAAGCTGCTGCCGGTTTCCGCATTGCCGCAGGTGGATTACCCGACCATCCGGGTCATGACCCTGTACCCAGGCGCCAGCCCGCAGGTCATGACCAGCGCGGTTACCGCGCCGCTCGAACGTCAGTTCGGCCAGATGCCAGGCCTGGAGCAGATGGCCTCGACCAGCTCCGGCGGCGCCTCGGTGCTGACCTTGCGCTTCAACCTCGACATGAACATGGACGTTGCCGAGCAACAGGTGCAGGCCGCGATCAACGCCGCCAGCAACCTGCTGCCCAGCGACCTTCCGGCGCCGCCGGTGTACAACAAGGTCAACCCGGCCGACACCCCGGTGCTGACCCTGGCCATCTCCAGCAAGACCATGCCGCTGCCCAAGCTCAACGACCTGGTCGATACCCGTGTGGCACAGAAGCTCGCACAGATCAGCGGTGTGGGCATGGTCAGCATCGCTGGTGGCCAGCGCCAGGCGGTGCGGATCAAGGTCAACGTCGATGCCCTGGCCGCCAACGGCCTGAACCTGGAGGACGTACGCACCCTGATCGGCGCTTCCAACGTCAATCAGCCCAAGGGCAACTTCGACGGCCCGACCCGGGTGTCGATGCTCGACGCCAACGACCAGCTGCGTTCCCCTGAGGAATATGCCAACCTGATCCTGGCCTACAACAATGGCGCGCCTCTGCGTCTGAAGGATGTTGCAGAAATCGTCGACGGCGCCGAAAACGAGCGCCTGGCTGCCTGGGCCAACGAAAACCACGCCGTGCTGCTGAACATCCAGCGCCAGCCGGGCGCCAACGTCATCGAAGTGGTCGACCGCATCAAGGCCTTGCTGCCGTCGATCACCGACAACCTGCCGGCCGGCCTCGATGTGTCGGTGCTCACCGACCGCACCCAGACCATCCGCGCCGCGGTCAAGGACGTGCAGCACGAACTGCTGATCGCCATCGCCCTGGTGGTAATGGTCACGTTCGTCTTCCTGCGCCGTTTCAGCGCCACGCTCATCCCGTCGATCGCCGTGCCGTTGTCGCTGATCGGTACCTTCGGCGTGATGTACCTGGCCGGTTTCTCGGTCAACAACCTGACCCTGATGGCCCTGACCATCGCCACCGGTTTCGTGGTCGACGACGCCATCGTCATGCTGGAGAACATCTCCCGGCACATCGAGGAGGGCGAGACGCCCATGCAGGCGGCGCTCAAGGGCGCCCGGCAAATCGGCTTCACCCTGATCTCGCTGACCTTCTCGCTGATTGCGGTACTGATCCCGCTGCTGTTCATGGCCGATGTGGTCGGCCGCCTGTTCCGCGAGTTTGCCATCACCCTGGCGGTGGCCATCCTGATTTCCCTGGTGGTATCGCTGACCCTCACGCCGATGATGTGCGCGCGCCTGCTCAAGCGCGAGCCCAGGGAAGAGGAACAGGGCCGGTTCTACCGCGCCAGTGGCGCCTGGATCGACTGGCTGATCAGGCACTACGGTAGCGCCCTGCAGTGGGTCCTCAAGCGCCAGCCGCTGACGCTGCTGGTGGCCGTGGCCAGCCTGGCGCTCACCGTATTCCTGTACATGGTGGTGCCCAAGGGCTTCTTCCCGGTACAGGACACCGGGGTGATTCAGGGCATTTCCGAAGCGCCGCAGTCCACCTCGTTCGCCGCCATGAGCGAACGCCAGCAGGCGCTGAGCAAGGTGATCCTGCAGGACCCGGCGGTGCAGAGCCTGTCGTCCTACATTGGTGTCGATGGCGACAACGCCACGCTCAACAGCGGCCGCCTGCTGATCAACCTCAAACCCCATGGCGAGCGTGATGTCACTGCCAGCGAGGTGATCAACCGCCTGCAGCCACAAGTCGATCGGCTGGTGGGCATCCGCCTGTTCATGCAGCCGGTGCAGGACCTGAGCATCGAGGACCGGGTCAGCCGGACCCAGTACCAGTTCAGCCTCTCGTCGCCCGACGCCGACCTGCTGGCGCAGTGGAGCGGCAAGCTGGTGCAGGCGTTGCAGCAACGCCCGGAACTGGCCGACGTGGCCAGCGACCTGCAGGACAAGGGCCTGCAGGTTTACCTGGTGATCGACCGCGACATGGCCGGCCGCCTGGGCATCAGCGTGTCGCAAATCACCAACGCCCTGTATGACGCCTTCGGCCAGCGTCAGATCTCGACCATCTACACCCAGGCCAGCCAGTACCGCGTGGTGCTGCAGTCGCAGGATGCGGCGGTGATCGGCCCGCAGGCGCTGGAGTCGATCCACGTCAAGGCCACCGATGGCGGCCAGGTGCGCCTGTCGGCGCTGGCGCGCATCGAGCAGCGCCAGGCCCAGCTGGCCATTTCCCACATTGGTCAGTTCCCGGCGGTGACCTTGTCGTTCAACCTGGCCCACGGCGCTTCGCTGGGCAAGGCGGTGCAGGTGATCGAGCAGGTGCAGAAGGACATCGGCATGCCGCTGGGCGTGCAGACCCGCTTCCAGGGCGCGGCGGAGGCCTTCCAGGCATCGCTGTCGAGCACCTTGCTGTTGATCCTGGCGGCGGTGGTGACCATGTACATCGTGCTGGGCGTGCTGTACGAGAGCTACATCCACCCGGTGACCATTCTTTCGACCCTGCCGTCGGCAGCGGTCGGCGCCTTGCTGGCCTTGCTCATCAGCGGCAACGACCTGGGCATGATCGCCATCATCGGCATCATCCTGCTGATCGGCATCGTCAAGAAGAACGCGATCATGATGATCGACTTCGCCCTCGAGGCCGAGCGCCAGCAGGGCATGAGCCCGCGCGATGCCATCTACCAGGCGGCGCTGCTGCGCTTCCGGCCGATCCTGATGACTACCCTGGCCGCGCTGTTCGGCGCCGTGCCGCTGATGCTCGCCACCGGTTCCGGCGCCGAGCTGCGCCAGCCGCTGGGCCTGGTGATGGTCGGCGGGTTGCTGGTCAGCCAGGTGCTGACGCTGTTCACCACCCCGGTCATCTACCTGTACTTCGACCGCCTGGCCCGCCGCTGGCGCCCGGCCACTGACGTGAAGCAGGCCGAGGCATGAACCTGTCCGGTCCTTTCATCCGTCGCCCCGTTGCGACGATGCTGTTGAGCCTGGCGATCATGCTGCTGGGCGGGGTCAGCTTCGGCCTGTTGCCGGTGGCACCGCTGCCACAGATGGACTTCCCGGTAATCGTGGTGTCGGCCAACCTGTCAGGCGCCAGCCCGGAAGTGATGGCGTCCACCGTGGCCACGCCGCTGGAGCGCAAGCTGGGCAGCATTGCCGGCGTGACCACCCTGACCAGCAGCTCCAACCAAGGCTCCACACGGGTGATCATCGGCTTCGAGATGGGCCGCGACATCGACGGAGCGGCGCGCGAGGTGCAGGCGGCGATCAACGCCACCCGCAACCTGCTGCCCAGCGGTATGCGCAGCATGCCCACCTACAAGAAGATCAACCCGTCGCAGGCACCGATCATGGTGCTGTCGCTGACTTCGGACGTGCTGCAGAAGGGCCAGTTGTACGACCTGGCCGACACCATCCTGTCGCAGAGCCTGGCCCAGGTGCCCGGGGTAGGGGAGGTGCAGATCGGCGGCAGTTCGCTGCCGGCGGTGCGCATTGCCGTCGAGCCGCAATTGCTCAACCAGTACGGCGTGTCGCTGGATGAAGTGCGCACTGCGGTGTCCAACGCCAACCAGCGCCGGCCGATGGGCTTTGTCGAGGACGCCGAGCGCAACTGGCAGGTGCGTGCCAATGACCAGCTGGAAAGCGCCAAGGACTACGAGCCCGTGGTGATCCGCCAGCAGAACGGCACCATCCTGCGCCTTTCCGACGTGGCGACCATCACCGACGGCGTCGAGAACCGCTACAACAGCGGCTTCTTCAATGACCAGAGCGCGGTGCTGCTGGTGGTCAACCGCCAGACAGGCGCCAACATCATTGAAACGGTCGACCAGATCAAGGCGCAGTTGCCGGCCCTGCAGTCGCTGCTGCCGGCCAGCGTGCAACTGAACGTGGCCATGGACCGTTCGCCAGTGATCAAGGCAACCCTCAAGGAAGCCGAGCACACCCTGCTGATCGCCGTGGTGCTGGTGATCCTGGTGGTCTACCTGTTCCTCGGCAGCCTGCGTGCTTCGCTGATCCCCAGCCTGGCGGTGCCGGTGTCACTGGTGGGCACCTTCGCGGTCATGTACCTGTGCGGCTTCTCGCTCAACAACCTGTCGCTGATGGCGCTGATCCTCGCCACTGGCCTGGTGGTGGACGATGCCATCGTGGTGCTGGAGAACATATCCCGGCACATCGAGGACGGCCAACCACCTATGAAAGCGGCCTTCTTGGGCGCCAAGGAAGTGGGTTTCACCTTGCTGTCGATGAACGTGTCGCTGGTGGCGGTATTCGTCTCCATCCTGTTCATGGGTGGCATCGTGCGCAACCTGTTCCAGGAGTTCTCCATCACCCTGGCGGCGGCGATCATCGTGTCGCTGGTGGTGTCGCTGACCCTCACGCCGATGCTGTGCGCCCGCTGGCTCAAACCGCACCAGGCCGAGCCGACACGTCTGCAGCGCTGGAGCGAACACTTGCACCAGCGCATGGTCGATGCCTATGACCGCAGCCTGGGCTGGGCCTTGCGCCACAAACGCCTGACGCTGATCAGCCTGCTGGCCACCATCGGCATCAACATCGCCCTGTACGTGGTGGTGCCGAAAACGCTGATGCCGCAGCAGGATACCGGCCAGCTGATAGGCTTCATCCGTGGCGACGATGGCCTGTCGTTCAGCGTCATGCAACCGAAAATGGAAATCTACCGCCGCGCCTTGCTGGCCGACCCGGCAGTGCAGAGCGTTGCCGGCTTCATCGGTGGCAACAGCGGGACCAACAATGCCTTTGTGCTGGTGCGCCTGAAGCCGATTAGCGAGCGCAAGCTCGACGCCCAGAAGGTGATCGAACGCCTGCGCAAGGAAATGCCCAAGGTACCCGGCGGGCGCCTGTTCCTGATGGCCGACCAGGACCTGCAACTGGGTGGTGGTGGCCGTGACCAGACCTCTTCGCAGTACCTGTACTCCCTGCAGAGCGGAGACCTGGCGGCCCTGCGCGAATGGTTCCCGAAAGTGGTGGCGGCGCTGCGTGCACTGCCGCAACTGACTGCCATCGACGCCCGCGACGGTGCCGGCACCCAGCAGGTGACCCTGGTGGTCGACCGTGACCAGGCCAAGCGCCTGGGCATCGACATGGACATGGTCACCTCGGTGCTGAACAACGCCTATAGCCAGCGGCAGATCTCCACCATCTACGACAGCCTCAACCAGTACCAGGTAGTGCTCGAGATCAACCCGAAGTACGCCTGGGACCCAAGCACCCTCGAGCAGGTGCAGGTGATTACCGCCGACGGTGCCCGCGTACCGCTGTCGACCATCGCCCACTACGAGAACAGCCTGGCCAACGACCGGGTCAGCCACGAAGGCCAGTTCGCCGCCGAAAGCATCGCCTTCGACGTCGCCGAAGGCTACAGCCCCGACCAGGCCATGGCGGCGCTGGAGCGTGCGGTGGCCAAGCTGGGCTTGCCCGAGGAAGTGATCGCCAAGCTCGGCGGTACCGCCGATGCCTTTGCCAAGACCCAGGAAGGCCAGCCGCTGATGATCCTTGGCGCGCTGGTGCTGGTCTACCTGGTGCTGGGCATTCTCTACGAAAGCTACATTCACCCGCTGACCATCCTCTCGACACTGCCCTCGGCCGGCGTCGGTGCCTTGCTGGCGCTGTACGTCACCGGCGGCGAGTTCAGCCTGATCTCGCTGCTGGGGCTGTTCCTGCTGATCGGCGTGGTGAAGAAGAACGCCATCCTGATGATCGACCTGGCCTTGCAGCTGGAGCGCCACCAGGGCCTGACACCGGAAGAGTCGATCCGCCGGGCTTGCCTGCTGCGCCTGCGGCCGATCCTGATGACTACCCTGGCGGCCATCCTCGGTGCCTTGCCGCTGCTGCTGAGCCGCGCCGAAGGCGCGGAAATGCGCCAGCCTCTGGGCCTGACCATCATTGGCGGCCTGGTGTTCAGCCAGGTCCTCACTCTTTACACGACACCGGTGGTCTACCTGTACCTGGACCGCCTGCGTCACCGTTTCAACCGTTGGCGTGGCGTGCGCACCGACGCCGCCCTGGAAACCCCGCTATGACTTTTGCCCAGACCCCACTTCACCGTGCCCTGCAGACGCTGACCCGTGGGCGTGGCTCGCGCCTGCTCGGCGCCGGGTTGTGCGTCGCCTTGCTCAGCGCCTGCACCCTGAGCCCGGACTACCACCGCCCGGAGCTGAGCAGCACGGCGCAGTTCAAGCACGCCGAAGGCTGGACCCAGGCCACGCCGTCCGATGCCATCGCCCGCGGCGCCTGGTGGGAAATCTACGGCGATGCCGGGCTCAATGCACTGGTCGAAGAGCTCAACCGCAGCAACCAGACCGTGGCCCAATCGGAGGCCCAGTATCGCCAGGCCCAGGCGCTGGTGCGCAGCAGCCGGGCGGCGCTGTTCCCCAGCCTGGACCTGAGCGTCGGCAAGAACCGCTCGGCCCAGGGCACCGGTAGCTCCAGCTCGAGCCTGTCCAACAACAGCAGCGGCATTCGCAACACCTACAACGCCCAGCTCGGCGTCAGCTGGGAAATCGACCTGTGGGGCAAGCTGCGCGAGACCCTGAACGCCAACGAAGCCAGTGCCGAAGCCAGCCTGGCCGACCTGGCCTCGATCCGCCTCAGCCAGCAGTCGGAACTGGTGCAGAACTACCTGCAGTTGCGGGTGATCGACGAGCAGAAACGCCTGTTGGAAGCCACCGTGGCAGCTTATGAACGTTCCCTGCGGATGAACGAAAACCAGTATCGCGCCGGCGTCGCCGGCCCGGATGCAGTGGCCCAGGCGCGTACCCAGCTCAAGAGCACCCAGGCCGACCTGATCGACCTGATCTGGCAGCGCGCGCAGTTCGAGAACGCCATTGCCGTGTTGCTGGGCAAGGCCCCGGCGGACTTCGCCCTGGCCGACAGCAAATCCATTCCAGCGCTGCCGCAAATTCCGGTGGCCTTGCCTTCGCAGTTGCTGGAGCGACGCCCGGACATCGCTGCGGCCGAGCGCAACGTGATGGCTGCCAACGCCAACATCGGCGTGTCGCGGGCGGCGTATTTCCCGGACCTGAGCCTGAGCATGAGTGGCGGTTACTCCAGCAGCAGCTTCAGCAACTGGATCGAACTGCCCAACCGCTACTGGTCGGTGGGCCCACAGCTGGCGCTGACCTTGTTCGACGCCGGCAAGCGCAGTGCCGAGGTGGACCGCACGGTGGCGGTGTATGACCAGACCGTGGCGCAGTACCGCCAGACCGTGCTCGACGGCTTCAAGGAAGTGGAAAACCTGCTGGTGCAGTTGAAGGTGTATGGCGATGAGGCGGTGGTGCGCCAGGAGGCACTGGATGCCGCTCGCGAGTCGCTGCGCCTGACCGAGAACCAGTACCGCGCCGGGCTGATCGGCTATCTGGATGTGGTCAACGTGCAGACCACGGCGCTGAGCAACGAGCGCAGTGTGTTGAACCTGCTGCAAGGGCGCCTGGTGGCCAGCGTGCAGCTGGTTGCCGCGCTGGGTGGTGGTTGGGATGCGGAACAGGCGTTTGCCGAGCAGGACTGAAATATTGGCAGTGCTTTGTGGGAGCGGCCTTGTGTCGCGAAAGGGCCGCAAAGCGGCCCCAGGTTCTCGGCACAATGGCTGATATTGCTGGGGCTGCTTCGCAGCCCTTTCGCGACACAAGGCCGCTCCCACAAAAGAGAGTGCATTTCTGCGAGGCCGTATAGCGTCTTCCCTTTGGATCCATTCCCATTCGCAAAAACCCCGTGCGTTTCGCCTGACCTTGAGTACAATCGTCAGCTTTTTCCGGGCTTCCCGCCCCGCTGGAACTCTCGATGCTGACCGGTAGCTACTCCTCTTCGCTGGTGTTGATTTCGCTGTGCGTGGCGATCCTGGCGTCCTATACAGCCCTTGACCTGACCGGCCGCATCGCCACGGCCAAAGGCCGGGCTGCCTGCCTGTGGATGGGGGGGGGCGCGTTGGCCATGGGCATCGGCGTGTGGTCGATGCACTTCATCGGCATGCTCGCCTTCAGCCTGCCCATCGACCTGGGCTACGACCTTGCCCTGACCGCGTTCTCGCTGCTGATTGCCGTGTTGTCCTCGGGCTTTGCCTTGTGGCTGGTCAGCCAGCCGAGCCTGCCGTGGCAGCAATTGGCATTTGGCGCACTGATCATGGGCACCGGCATTGCCTGCATGCACTACACCGGTATGGCCGCGCTGCGCATGCTGCCGGGCATCGCCTATGACCCGACGCTGTTCGGGGCCTCGCTGCTGATTGCCGTGGCCGCCTCGGCAGCGGCGTTGTGGATCGCCTTCCGGCTGCGTGCGCATACTCCTTATGTGAGGCAGATTCGCGGCCTGGCGGCAGTGGTGATGGGCTTTGCCATCGTTGGCATGCACTACACCGGCATGGCCGCGGCGAATTTCCCCGAAGGCAGCTTCTGCGGTGCGCTGGCAGCGGGAGGCCTGCAAGGCGACGGCCTGGTCTACCTGGTGCTGATCACCACGCTGGCGGTACTGGCGGTGGCCTTGCTCACCTCGGTACTGGATGCCCGCCTGGAGGCACGCACCGCCGAGCTGGCCCGCTCGCTGACCCTGGCCAACCAGGAACTGACCCAGCTGGCCCTGCACGACACGCTCACCGACCTGCCCAACCGTACGTTGCTGGCCGACCGCATCGAGCAGGCCATTGCCAAGGTAGCGGAGCAGGGCGGCTGCTTTGCCCTGATGTTCATCGACCTGGACGGCTTCAAGCCAGTCAACGATGCCTTCGGCCACCACATCGGCGACTTGCTGCTCAAGGCCGTGGCGGCGCGCCTGCGCGGGCACCTGCACAGCCAGGACACGCTGGCGCGCATCGGCGGCGACGAATTCGTGCTGCTGGTGGAGCTGCGCGAGCCGAACGATGCCATGGATGTGGCGGTCAAGCAGGTCAACCTGGTGTCACGGCCATTCCGCGTGGCCGAGCATGACCTGCAGCTGACAGCGAGCCTGGGCATCGTCCTGTACCCGGGCAATGGCCTGGACCAGCATGAGCTGCTGCGCAATGCCGACGCTGCCATGTATCACGCCAAGAGCGCCGGCAAGAATGGCTACAGTTTCTTCGACGCGTCGATGAACAGCAACGCCCGCCAGCAATTGCAGCTACTGCAGGACCTGCGCCAGGCCCTGGAGCAGCGCCAGTTCCGCCTGCACTACCAGCCCAAGTTCGACGCCCAGAATTGCCAGCCGATCGGTGCCGAGGCCTTGCTGCGCTGGGAGCACCCGCAGCAGGGCCTGTTGCTGCCCGACCGTTTCATCGGCCTGGCAGAAAAGACCGGCCTGATCATTCCCATTGGCGAATGGGTGCTCATCGAGGCTTGCCGGCAGATGCGTCAGTGGCTGGACCAAGGGCACCACGGCTGGCGCATGGCGGTGAACCTGTCGGCCATCCAGTTCTGCCATGCCGGGCTGGTCGACAGCGTGGCCCGAGCCCTGCAGCAGAACAGCCTGCCGGCCAACTGCCTGACCCTGGAAATTACCGAAACCACCGCCATGCACGACGCCGATGCCAGCCTTACGGTGCTGCAACGGTTGTCCGACATGGGCGTGGACCTGTCCATCGATGACTTCGGCACCGGTTATTCCAGCCTGATGTACCTCAAGCGCCTGCCGGCCAACGAGCTGAAGATCGACCGCGGTTTCGTGCGCGACCTGGAGCAGGACAGCGATGATGCGGCGATCGTTTCGGCAATCGTGGCGCTGGGCCAGGCGCTGGGGCTGCGCATCGTTGCCGAAGGGGTGGAGACTGACAGGCAGCAGGACTTCCTGACCCGCCTGGGCTGCGATTCGCTGCAGGGCTACCTGCTGGGCCAGCCGGTGCCGGCCGAGCAGTTCATGGGCAAGTTGCAGGCCATGCGCCAGGAAAGTACGGCAGTGGGCTAGACTGCGTCGCGCAGGGTGAAGGCGGGCATGAAAGTATCCATCTCCGCCTCGACGGCCTCGATGATGCGCTCTACGTCGGCGGCCGCCATGATTGCCGAGCAGGGGATGCCGGCAATCGCCAGCAGGGTTTCGCCGGTGGCGCGGTCGAACAGCCGCGCGACCATGCTGCGTGGCGCATCCATGCTGGCTTCGAAGCCCAGCGGGTGGAAATGCCAGCGCATCACCTGGCAGGCGTTGGGGAACGTCATCTTGTTCATGCCAGCCTCCTTGTTCGTACCTGGACGTGGTGAGCGGGTGGCCACATCGATGCGACCGCCGGGAAAGTAACCATAGCACCTGTCACGGAGTATTCTCGGCTGCAAATACGACAAATGTGCTAATGCATGACAGCGGTCACATCCTTGTGAGGGACGGCAACTTGGAGACCGGCGCTCTGGCAAACGTTTTCCGCGTGCGATGGCGGCAGATATTCCGATGAACTCTGCAGGGGCAATTGATACTGTGACATGGTACTTTCGGACGAGCGGCATTGCTCCTCAGCCCACGGGAGGACGTTGAAGTGAATAACCGGGCGAGTAGTTTGCCATCGCAGAGGTAGTATCCATGGGATTCCTGATGGTTCCCGTCGTCATCCATGTAACGACCGTCTCCAGGATTGAAGCTCCTGACATGGCGAGCGTCATGCCCCCGAGAGTTAGCTCAGCAGGGTGGACTTGTTGAGTGATTACAGCCTGGAGGCCGATATTCTGTGCCTGCAAGACGGCCTGATCCATCATTTGCATCAGTTGTGCAAGGTTCATTTCCGGAGCTTGGTGCGGCTGCGGGGCCTGGTGATTATCTTGTGGCTCTCTTTGCGGCCGGTCCTGCGGGCGTTGTGCTCGTTGCTGCTGTCGTTGCTCGGCCCTTTGTTGAACTCTGCGAGGGCGTTGGGTAGTAAAACCTTGGGGTGGGCGGAAGCTATTTTTCGGGACGCCATTTGTTCTGGCCTGTGCCATTGGTCGACGCGGCATTTTGAAACGGCCCGTTGGATCGGTGAAATTTATAGGGTCATCTTGGCAGTAGACATAACAGTTCAGACCGCCGTAATGGAAAGGCGAAAAGCTGTCTGGTTGGTAAAAGCGCATTAGTAAAGGGCTATAGACTCTATGGCCATTTCCAAGCGAATAGGTTCTGAAAGCAGCGTCATAGAGAGCTCCAGTAAAACCTAACAAGCTTTCAACGGAATTCGGCTTACTAACCCCATAAGGTGAATACACCTGTTGCGATGGCGTTGCAGCCGTGCCCATGATCGTACTTGCGGTGTCGGCTTGAATCAGCAAACTTTTCGAACCAGCCGTTTTCATGGCTTAACCCTTTTACACTTCGGCCATCAAGAGTCTCTTGGTGGGCCGAACGGTTGCAACTAGCAGAATTGATGGGAAGCTCAGCCCAGCAGGCCAGCAGCGATGTTGATGGTGAACCCCAAAATCGCCGTATTGAATACGAACCCCACTAGCGAATGCGCCAGCACCACCCGCCGTAGGCCCCGCCCAGCGACGCCCACGTCGGAGGTTTGTACCGCCACGCTGATGGTGAACGAGAAATAGTGGAAGTCCCAGTAATCGGGGTTGCGTTCGCCATCGGCGAAGCGCAGCGGCGGTTCGTGGTTTTGTCCGGTATAGAACAGCCGCGCGTAGTGCAGGCTGAAAATGCAGCCGATCAACAGCCAGGAACCGGCCACGGTCAGGCCGGTGTAGAGGTAGTGCACGACCAGCGCCGTGCCTTGCAGGCCACGGCTGGACACCAGTTGCAGGGTGACGGCGGCGAGGCTGGCGATGGCGGCGATGCACACGGTGAGCAGGACCAGGCCGGCGTTTTCGTCTTCGACGCGGGCGACCTTGCGTACCTTTTCCGCATTGGCGCTCAAGGTCAGGTAGAGCACCAGCAGCAGGTACAGCCATACGCCAAGATTCCAGCCGGCGAGGATGTGCTGCACGCTGTCGCTGGCGGGGATCAGCCAGGCGCCGAGCAGGCCGACCACAGTGGCGATGCTCAGGCGCGGGTGGGTGTGGGTCAGGCGGTGGAAAGCCATGGGGCCTCGTTTTCGGGGGTATGGCTACCACTCTAGCCGGTCATTACAGAGATGAGGGACATGCGCGGGTCCATTGTGGGAGCGGGCGAGCCCGCGAAGCAGCCACCGCGGTGGCTGGCAAGTACCCTGTGGGAGCGGCTTTAGCCGCGAACACCGGCGCAGCCGGTGCCATGCACCGCGTTGGATTCTTCGCGGCTAAAGCCGCTCCCACAGGGTATGCGGTGTGCTCACTGATTCTTTGCTGCCGCCCATCGCGCGGCATTGCAACTCTCAGTACACTGCACGCTCCAACACCAACATCCGTTGAACTCGAGGTTACTGCATGACGCTCAGTCCTTTGGCAGGCAAGCCGGCTCCGGCCAGCGTGCTGGTCGATATTCCCCGACTGCTCACCGCCTACTACACCGGCCGCCCCGACGCTGCCGTGGCGGCCCAGCGGGTGGCCTTCGGCACCTCGGGGCACCGTGGCACTTCGCTTGAATTGAGCTTCAACGAGTACCACGTCCTGGCCATTACCCAGGCCATCTGCCTGTATCGCCAGGAGAAGGGCATCGATGGCCCGCTGTTCATCGGCGCCGACACCCACGCACTGTCGGCACCGGCTACCGCCAGCGCCCTGGAAGTGCTGGCTGCCAATGGCGTGCAGGTAATGCTGTCCAAGGACGACGAATACACGCCAACACCAGCGGTTTCCCATGCCATCCTCTGCCATAACCGTGGCCGCGAGCAGGGCCTGGCCGACGGCATCGTCATCACCCCGTCGCACAACCCGCCGCAGAGTGGTGGCTTCAAGTACAACCCGCCCAATGGCGGCCCGGCCGACAGCGATGTGACCAAGTGGATCGAGGCCAAGGCCAACGAACTGCTGGCTGCTGACCTGGCGGGCGTCAAGCGCATGGACCATGCCCAGGCGCTGCAGGCATCCACCACCCAGCGTCACGACTACGTGAGCAACTACGTGGCCGACCTGGAAAACGTCATCGACTTCGACGTCATCCGCGCTGCCAAGCTGCGCCTGGGCGTCGATCCGCTGGGCGGGGCAGGGGTGCGCTACTGGTCGGCGATTGCCGAGCATTACCAGCTGGACCTGGAAGTGGTGAACACCGAGGTCGACCCGACCTTCCGCTTCATGACCGTCGACTGGGACGGCCAGATCCGCATGGACCCGTCCTCGCCCTATGCCATGCAGGGCCTGATCGGCCTGCGGGAACGCTTCGACGTGGCCTTCGCCTGCGACCCCGACCACGACCGCCATGGCATCGTCACCCCCGATGGCCTGCTGCAGCCGAACAACTACCTGGCCGTGGCCATCGACTACCTGTACCGCCACCGCCCGCAATGGCGCAGCGATGCCGCCGTCGGCAAGACCGTGGTGTCCAGTGGCCTGATCGATCGCGTCACCCAGCGCCTGGGCCGTGAACTGTACGAAGTACCGGTGGGCTTTAAGTTCTTCGCCCAGGGCCTGTTCGACGGCACGCTGGGCTTTGGTGGCGAGGAAAGTGCGGGGGCTTCGTTCCTGCGCCGCGATGGCTCGGTCTGGGCCACCGACAAGGACGGGCTGATCCCGGCCTTGCTGGCTGCCGAGATGACCGCCCGCACCGGGCGCAACCCGAGCCAGGCCTACGCCGACCTGACCGAGGCGCTGGGCAAGCCGTTCGCCACCCGTGTCGAAGCCAAGGCCGATGCCCGGCAGAAGGCTTTGCTGAGCAAGCTGGCGCCGGAGCAGGTGAAGTCGACCGAGCTGGCGGGTGAGCCGATCGTGCAGATCCTCAGCCATGCACCGGGCAACGGCCAGGCGATCGGCGGGCTGAAGGTGATGACCGCCAATGGCTGGTTCGCCGCGCGCCCTTCGGGCACCGAGGATATCTACAAGATCTACGCTGAAAGCTTCATCGACGAGGCGCACCTGCAGCGCCTGGTGCAGGAAGCGCAAGTGCTGGTGGATGCGGCGATTGCCTGACTGGTAACAAACCGCTTGGTTCTGTGGTGCGCTGTAAATTAGAATTAATCTTATTTACGCCACCGCAGGGCCTTCCCCATGATCGACGCCGCGCCGCCACCGGAGCATAGCCTGCCTGCCCTGTACCGGGAACACCGCGGCTGGCTGGAAACCTGGCTGCGGCGGCGCATGGGCAATGCCTGGGATGCCGCCGACCTCAGCCAGGATACCTTCCTGCGTATCCTGGCCAGCGCCCAGCCGCTGGCAGACATTCGCGAACCGCGTGCCTACCTGCTGACCGTGGGCAAGCGCCTGCTGAGCAACTTCCACCAGCGGCGCAGCCTGGAACAAGCCTACCTCGATGCACTGGCGCAGTTGCCCGAGCAGCATGTGCCCTCGCCAGAGCAGCGTTGGGTACTGCTGGAAACCCTGCAAGCCCTCGACGAGTTGCTCGACGGCCTCAAGGCGCCGGTACGCAAGGCCTTTCTCTGGAGCCAGCTGGAGGGCCTGGGCTATGCCGAGATCGGCAAGCGCCTGGGCGTTTGCGAGCGCTCGGTCAAACGCTACATGGCGCAGGCCTACGAGCATTGCCTGCTGGCCGAACTGTAATGACCAGCCATTCCCCCGAAACCCGCGAGGCACTGCAGGCCGCCGCGCGCTGGCTGGCACTGGTGGACTCTGGCGCTGCCAGCGAGGGTGACCTGCAGCGCCTGGAACAATGGCGCACCAGCAACACCTTGCACGAACACGCCTGGCAAAAGGCACTGCTGTTGCGCCAGCGCTTTTCCGCGCTACCCGGCGCATTGGCCATGGCCACCCTGGACCGCCCGGATAGCGGCCGCCGGGCGCTGCTCAAGCAGGCCCTGGGCGTGGCTGCATTGTTGCCGGCGGCCTGGCTGGCAAGCCGCGAACTGCCGCTGGAGGCCTGGGCCGCCGACATGCGCACCGCGGTCGGGGAGCGCCGGCAGGTGCTGCTGAGCGATGGCACATTCGTGCAGTTGAACACCGACAGTGCGGTGGATATCGACCTGGGCGCGCGTCGCCTGACATTGCTGCGTGGCGAAGTGGCAGTCAGGTTGCCCGGCAACCTGAGCCTGACGTTGCAGGTGCCCTATGGCCAGGTCGCGCTGGATGCTGGCGAGGTGTGCTTGCGCCTGGTCGATCAGGCTTGCCGGGTATCGGTGCTCAAGGGCACGGCCAACCTGCAGCCGCGGCAAGGCCCGGCGCTGCTGCTGCAGGCCGGGCAGCAGGCCAGCCTGCAAGTGGTCGGGGTTGGCCCTGTCACCGGCCTGGACGCCTGGCTGCTGGGCTGGCGCGAAGGGGTACTGCGGCTGGAGGATCGCCCCTTGGGCGAGCTGCTGCACGAGCTGCGCAGGTACCGCCCCGGCGTGCTGCGCTGGGCGCCCGAACTGGAGGCCCTGCGCGTGACCGGTACGTTCCGCCTCGACGACACCGACCGGGTGCTGGCCTTGCTCGCCGTCAGCCTGCCGTTGCAGGTGCACACGCGCACGCGTTACTGGGTGAGCCTGGCCGCGCGAGAAAATCGCGCATGATGCTGTCCCCTTTTTTTCGCTCACCGGTCATTACCGGTAGGAGCAAATAAAGGGGAGCCTTGTTCAATGCCTGTTGTCATGTCCAGCCGCCTGCGCCCACTGGCGCGTGCGGCACATCCGTTGTTCGCCATGAGCCTGTTGTTGTGTGCACCGGCCTGGGCCGAAGAACCCGCCCGGCGCAGCTATCAGGTGCCGCCTGCAAACCTTGGTGCGGCACTTACCCAGTTTGCTGACCAGGCCGGGGTCAGCCTGTCGCTGGACCCGGCGCTGGTCAACGGTCGGCAGAGCAATGGCCTGTCCGGCAGCTACAGCGTCGACGAAGGCTTCACCCAGCTGTTGCGCGGCAGCGGCCTGCAGCTGCTGCCGGTGGGCGAGGGCGCTTTCACATTGATGCCGGCACCCCAGGCGGGTGGTGCGCTTGAAATCGCCCCGACCAGCATCGTCGGTGGCCTGGCCGCAGGCAACGAAACGCAACCCTATGCCGGTGGCCAAGTGGCCCGTCAGGGTTCACAGGGCCTGCTCGGCACGCGCGACTTCATGGAAACCCCGTTCAGCATCACCAGCTACACCAGCGAACTGGTGAAGAACCAGCAGGCGCGAACCTTGGGCGAGCTGATCGCCAGCGACCCATCGGTACGCGCCACCAACCCGGCGGGTGGGCGCTTCGAGCAGTTCACCATTCGCGGCTTCAGCCTGTTCAACAGTGATGTGGCCTACAACGGCCTGTACGGCATCCTGCCGACCTACTCGATCGACATGGAAATGGCCGACCGGGTCGACATCATCAAAGGCCCCAGCCAGCTGATCAACGGCATTTCGCCGCGAGGCAGTGTCGGCGGCGGCATCAATGTGCAGCCCAAGCGAGCCGGCGACCAGCCGCTCACCGAGTTTACCGGCAGCTATGCCTCGGCCGGCCAGGCAGGCGGTGCGGTGGACGTTGGCCGGCGCTTTGGCGAAGGCCAGCAGTTCGGCGTGCGCTTCAATGGCGTGAAACAGGCGGGCGATACCGAATGGGACCACCAGCGAGTCGAACGTGAAATGGCGGTGTTGGGCCTGGACTTTCGTGGCGAGCGCCTGCGGCTTTCGGCGGACCTTGGCCATACCGAGCGCGATACCGATGCACCGCAGGAGCGGGTGCTGGTCGGTGCCAATGCCAAGGTGCCGGATGCCAACGACGTACGCCACAACTACGCCCAGGCCTGGAGCAAGGCGCGCACCAACGACACCTTCGGTGCGCTGCATGCCGAGTACGATATCAGCGAGTCGCTGCTGGCCTATGGCGCGGTCGGCGCACGCAAGAGCAACCATGACTTCCTGCGCCACAACGTGTCCATCAGCAACGATGCCGGCGACTTCACCGTGCAGCCGCGCGACTTCACCCGGGATGAAAGCGTGCGTACCGCCATGGCCGGCGTGCGCAACTGGTTCCATACCGGGCCGGTCAGCCACGAGCTGAACCTGGCCGCCACCTACTTCTACATGGACTTCACCAACGGCGGCGCCCGCTATGCCTCGGCGCCCAGCAACCTCTACCACCCGGTGGCCACGCCGACACCGGGCACGCCAACCCGCATCGACCCCGAGGTGTACACGGAAAACCGCTTTTCCGGCGTGGCCCTGGCCGACACCCTGGGCTTCTTCGATGACCGCCTGCTGCTGACCCTGGGCGCGCGTTGGCAGCGGGTGCAGGTTGATGACTGGAGCGACGGCATCAAGGGGGATACCGCCTACGATGAAGAGAAGGTGTCGCCCTCGGGCGGCGTGCTGCTCAAGGTTACCGACCAGCTGTCGTTGTATGCCAACTACATGGAGGGCCTGAGCCAGGGCAAGATTGCGCCGTCGACATCGGTCAACGAAGACCAGATCTTCCCGCCGTTCACCAGCCGCCAGGTCGAAGTGGGGGCCAAGTACGACCTGGGCCAGGTCGCCTTTACCGCCAGCGCCTTCCGCATCCGCCAGCCCGCCTATGAAACCAACCCCACATCGCGGGTGTTCGGCCCCAATGGCAAGCGTGACAACCGCGGTATCGAACTGAGCGTGTTCGGCGAGCCCGTGCAAGGCATGCGTGTGCTGGGCGGGGTGATGTATATCGACAGCGAACTGACCGACACCATCGGTGGCGCCTACGATGGCAACCGCGCGCCGGCCACGCCCGAGTACAACGTCAACCTCGGCGCAGAATGGGATGTGCCTGGGGTGAACGGCCTGACCCTGACGGCGCGGGGCATCCACTCGAGCCCGCAGTACCTGGACCAGTACAACAGCAAGCAGATCGACGGCTGGGAGCGTTATGACGTGGGCGCGCGTTATGCGTTCAAGGTGGATGCCACTCAGGTGACCTTGCGTGCCAGTGTCGAGAATGTGCTGGACGACCGCTACTGGAGCTCGGCCGGAGCTTCGGATGACAGCGAGCCGGGGCTGACGCTGTCTACGCCGCGTACCTACCTGCTGTCGGCGACAGTGGGTTTCTAGCCCATTTCAAAAGTGGGCGCGTTCCCTGTAGGAGCGGCCTTGTGTCGCGAAAGGGCTGCAAAGCAGCCCCAGCAATTTCAAGTGTTGCGCATCAATCCTGGGGCCGCGTTGCGGCCCTTTCGCGACACAAGGCCGCTCCTACAGGTTGAACCGATCGGTCAGACCGAATCAGGCACCACGGCGATCACATCGATCTCCATCAGCCACTCGGCCTGGGCCAACCCGGCCACCACCAGCCCGGTGGAAATCGGGAACACACCCTTGAGCCACTTGCCTACCTCCTTGTACACCGGCTCGCGGAAGCGCGGGTCGGTGATGTAGGTGGTGGTCTTGACGATGTGCGACAGGTCCGAGCCGGCTTCTTCGAGCAGTTGCTTGACGTTCTTCATTGCCTGCTCGGCCTGCGCCCGTGGGTCACCCAGGCCCACCAGGTTGCCTTCGAAGTCGGTGCCGACCTGGCCGCGCACGTAGATGGTGTTGCCGGCGCGCACCGCCTGGCACAGGTCGTTGTCCAGGGTCTGGTTGGGGTAGGTGGCCTTGGTGTTGAACATGCGAATGCGGGTATGAGTAGGCATCAGTGGGCTCCGAGGGTGCTGACGTTGCTGATCTTGGGTTGCTGCTGCTCATCCGCTGCGCGTTGCTCGCGGTCGCGGTAGGCGGCATAGGTGCGTTGCGTGGCGATGTGGCCGGCGACGTGCTTGGCGTCGTGCCACACGCCCCAGATGAACGACGAGCCACGACGCGACAGCCACGGCAGGCCAAGGAAGTACACGCCCGGCTCGCGGGCCACGCCGCGTTGGTGCTGGGGCTTGCCGTTGGCGTCGAAGGTGTCGACCTGTAGCCAGCTGAAGTCGACACCGTAACCGGTGGCCCAGATGATGCTGGTGACGCCGGCCTTGGCCAGGTCCAGTTGCTGCAGCGGGTTGCGCATGCACTCCGGGTCGGCCAGGCGTTTGCGGGCTTCGGGCTCTTCCGGCAGGTCCAGGCCGTTGCGTTCGATGTAGGCATCGGCGGCATCGAGCAGGGCCAGGTAGTTTTCGTCGCCGCGGTTGATGTTCTCGACCAGGTTGTCCTGGAAGCGCGCTACGCCGTTCTCGAATGACTGGGTCAGGCCGACCAGGGTCATGCCCTGGTGGGCGAGGGCGCGGAAGTCCACGGTGTGGCCGCCACGGGCGCCACTGACGGCAATGGTCACGTGCTCGCGGCCAGGCTTGGCGATTTCCGCATCCCACTCACCCAGCACGCCCAGCCACCAGCAGAAGTCGCGGTTGCGGTAAGCGCGTGGCGGGCGATCGTGGGCGCCGACCGAGAGGTACACATGGCGCCCGGCACGCATCAGTTCTTCGGCGATCTGCACGCCCGAGGAGCCGGCGCCGACCACCAGCACAGCGCCTTCTGGCAACTGCTCGGGGTTGTAATAGGCAGCGGAGTGGATCTGGTGCAGGTTGCTGTCTTTCGGCGCGATGGCCGGGATCACCGGCTTCTGGAACGGGCCGGTGGCGGCGACCACGCGGTTGGCGCGAATCACGCCTTCATCGGTTTCGATGGTAAAACCGGGGCGGTCGCTGTTGCGCAGCACTTTCTTCACTTCGATGCCGGTGCGTACGGGCAGGTTGTACTTGCGTACGTACTGCTCGAAGTAGTCGGCCACCTGGTCCTTGCCGGCGAAGGCGTCGGCGTCGAGGTTGAATTCCAGCCCCGGGAAGCGGTCGTGCCAGACCGGGCCGTTGGCCACCAGCGAGTCCCAGCGGCCGGTGCGCCAGGCCTCGGCGATACGCTTGCGCTCCAGCACCAGGTGCGGCACGCCAAGCTTGCTCAGGTGTTCGCTCATGGCCACGCCGGCCTGGCCGGCGCCGACGACGAGGGTGTCGATTTCGAGGTTGTTCAGTGTCATGTCCGAGCCCTTGTTCAGGCGGTTTTTGTCAGGTCGGTTTGGAGGACCGCCGTTGCCTGGGGCCAGACTAGGGATGCCGTGGAAATGGCGAAAATAGTATTTAGCTGGGGCTTGCCGATAAAACGGCGAAGGCTTTGATTCCTGCCGCCTGCAGCGGTTCCAGCAGCAGCTGTGCCAGGGTTTTGTCCGAACGTTTCGTGGTCATAGTTTTTTCCTCTGCAAACCCTCGGAAAAAGGTCGTTTCGCCGGCCGAAAGGCTCAACCCAGAATGCCGTATATCGCACAGCACAACAGGAACCATGACATGACTTTTTCCATCATCGGTCGTTGCCAGGAAACCGGCCAGGTCGGTATCGCCATCAGCTCTTCGAGCATCGCCGTGGGCGCCCGCTGCCCGTGGGTGCGTGCCGGTGTGGGTGCGGTCGCCACCCAGAACATCACCTTGCCGGCGCTGGGCCCGCAGATTCTCGATGCCCTGGAACAGGGCCAGTTGCCGCCTGCCGCTGCGCTGGACCGGGTGCTGAGCGCCAACGGCTGGAGCGAGTATCGCCAGCTCACGGTGATCGACAGCCATGGCCAGGTCGCGCTGTTCACTGGCAAGGAAGCCCTGGGCACCCACCACGCCGTGGCCGGTGAGCAATGTGCGGCGGCAGGCAACCTGTTGGCCTCGACCCAGGTGATCGAGGCGATGGTGCAGGCCTTTGAACAAGCCGGCGGGCATCTGGCCGACCGCCTGCTGGCGGCCATGCACGCGGCGATGGCCGCAGGTGGCGAGGCGGGGCCTGTGCACTCGGCGGCGTTGAAGATTGCCGGCGAACTGACCTGGCCACTGGTGGACCTGCGTGTGGACTGGGCCGAAGCCGACCCGATCGGTGTGCTCGATGGCCTGTGGCAGGCATATCGGCCGCAGATGCAGGACTACGTCACCCGCGCCCTCAACCCGACTGCCGCGCCAAGCTACGGGGTGCCGGGCGATGAGTGAATTTGCCAGTCGCGCGCTGCTGGCCAGGCTGATCGGCTTTGCCACGGTCAGCCGGGATTCCAACCTCGAACTGATCAGCTTCATCCGCGACTACCTGGCCGAGCTGGGGGTGGAAAGCGAACTGTTCCATAACCCGGAAGGCACCAAGGCCAACCTGTTCGCCACCATCGGCCCCCGGGACGTTGGCGGCGTGGTGCTGTCCGGGCATACCGATGTGGTGCCGGTGGACGGCCAGGCCTGGACAGTCGAGCCGTTTGCCCTGAGTGAGCGCGACGGGCGCCTGTATGGCCGCGGCACGGCCGACATGAAGGGCTTCATCGCTTCGGTACTGGCGGCTGTACCGGCGTTTCTCACACAGCCGTTGCGCATGCCGGTGCACCTGGCGTTCTCCTACGACGAGGAAGTCGGCTGCCTGGGGGTGCGCTCGATGTTGGCCGCGCTGGAGCAGCGCCCGCACAAGCCACGGCTGTGCCTGATTGGCGAACCCACCGAACTCAAGCCGGTGCTGGGGCACAAGGGCAAGCTGGCGATGCGTTGCCAGGTGCATGGTGCGGCCTGCCACTCGGCGTACGCGCCGTATGGGGTGAATGCCATCGAGTATGCGGCGAAGCTGATCGGCAAGCTGGGTGATATTGGTGATGCCCTGGCGTTGCCGGAGCATCACGACGAGCGCTTCGACCCACCGTTCTCCACGGTGCAGACCGGTGTGATCAAAGGGGGCAGGGCGCTGAACATCGTGCCGGCGGAATGCGAATTCGATTTCGAAGTACGGGCTTTGCCGGGGTTCGAGGCGCAGGCAGTGGCCGACCAGCTGCAAACCTATGCCGAGGCCGAACTGCTGCCGCGCATGCGCAAGGTCAATGCCGCCAGCGCCATTCGCCTGCAGCCGTTGAGTGCGTATCCGGGGCTGGCCACGCCAGCGGATAGCGAGGCGGCTGGCCTGGTGGCGTTGCTCAGTAGTTCGGATGAGTTCGGTACGGTGGCGTTTGGTACCGAAGGTGGACTGTTCGACCAGGTGGGCATCCCGACTGTGGTGTGTGGGCCCGGGAGCATGGACCAGGGGCACAAGCCGGATGAGTTCGTCAGCGTCGAGCAGTTGCGGGGGTGTGATGCCATGTTGCTGAGGTTGGTGGATTACCTCAGGCAGGGTTGATTGCGCTGGCCTCTTCGCGGGCACGCCCGCTCCCACAGGTACAGCACCGCCAGGACAGCCGGTGATACACCTGTGGGAGCGGGCGTGCCCGCGAAGGGCTGCAGAGCAGCCCCAATCAAGGTTTCAGAAGGTAGCCTTGACCTGCAGGCCAACCACCAGCGCGTTGTCGATGTCCTTCCCGGAGAACGCGCCCGGCTCGATGATGTACTGCACATCCGGGCGCAGGTTCAGCCACGGTGTGGCCTGGTAGCCATAGCTCAGCTCGACCAGCTGCTCGCCGCTGTCGATATCGGGGAACTGCTGCCCGGCATCGAACGCGGCATCTTCCAGCACGTCGCGGCTACGCGGGTTGGGTACGGCACGGCCATAGCCCAGGGCCACAGTATCCTTCGGGCGGCCTGCGAACGGCTTGTACAGCACCACGCCGGCGCCATACCACTTGGTGAATGGCGATGCGGCCTTGCTCGACGCCGAGTACTGGCCGAAGGCATGCAGGCTGCGGCCCGGCAAGCCCTGGTCGTTCCACACCGCCTGGTCGACCAGCAAGTAGTGGCCGCCACGGCCGGACACTTCCTCGTCGCTGCCGATGCGCTTCACGTCGGAGCTGTCGTAGTAGTAGCCCAGTTTGTACTCGCCAGGCAGCTCGCCCTGCAGCTTGTAGACCAGCTCTACCGGTACCACGGTGCCAGTGGTGTGCTTGGGGCCCAGGTGCCAGGCGCGGCTGGAGTTGCCATTGCTTTCCGGGTCGACGTTGAACGCCGCCACACGCAGTTGCCAGGATGGCGACAGGTCGTACTTCACCCGTACGCCTAGGTGGGCATTGGGGTAATTGGTCCAGCCACTGCCGCCAGACATGTTCAGCGGGTGGCCGCAGAAGCCGGCGTTCATGAAGTTGCACAGGATGCCACTGTCCAGGCCGCCGAGGTCGTTGCCCATGGCCATGTAGCCGAGCTTGACGTTGAGCGCCGGGGTGAACAGGGTACGCTCGTAGCTCAGCTCGGTCAGGCGGGTGTACAGACCACCGAAGTTTTCCTGGATCGGCAGGCGGTTGCCCACCAGGTCTTCCGAGGCGCTGTTGCCGCGGCGGTCGTTGATGGTCAGCTGGACCTTGCCGCCGTTGTCCAGGCCATACAGTTTCGACAGGTCGAACTGCACGCCCAGTTTCAGGTTTTGCGAGTAGCGCGCCGAGCGGTGCAGGCCACCGTGGGCGTTGTAGGCGGTTTCGCCGCTGTAGTCGCCGGTGAACCTGACGCCGTCTTCTTCCAGCTGGTGACGCAGGCCGCCCCAGTCACCGGTCAGGGTGCTGCGGGTCATCAGGTCGCCGTCGGCCAGGGCGGTGCTGCTGGCGAGGGCCAGCAACAGGGTGGGGGTGATGCGAATTGCGGATGGCATTGCTGAATCTCGTATTCTTTTCTGGGGCCTGTTCGCGGGCAAGCCCGCTCCCACAGGATGATCACTGCCCAAGCGGACGGTGCAGTCCCTGTGGGAGCGGGCGTGCCCGCGAAGAAGGCGACGCGGTCTTACGGCAGAGCGTAAGAAATCACGTAATCGCCACGGTCAGTCGACTGGCGCGCGCCGCCAGCCGTGACCACCACGTACTGCTTGCCGGTTTTCGGCGAAACGTAGGTCATCGGGCCGCCCTGGCTGCCCACTGGCAGGCGAGCCTTCCAGATTTCGTTGCCGTTGCTGCTGTCGTAGGCGCGCAGGTAGAAGTCCTGGGTGCCGGCGATGAACACCAGGCCGCCCTGGGTGGACAGGGTGCCGCCGAGGGTCGGCAGGCCGATCTTGATCGGCAAGTGCATGCGGATGCCGAGCGGGCCGGTGTCCTCGACGGTACCCACAGGTACCTGCCACGCCACCTGGCGGGTCTTCATGTCGATGGCGGTCAGGGTGCCGAATGGCGGCGCCTGGCACGGAATGCCGGCCACCGACAGGAAGCGGTTCTTGTTCACCGCATACGGGGTGCCCTTGAGCGGTACTGCACCCATGCCGGTATTCAGCGCTTCGCCACCGGAAGCGGCACCGCCCTTGTTCTGCGACGGGATCATCTGGATCCACAGGCCCAGGCGCATGTCGTTGACGAAGATGAAACCATGTACCGGGTCGGTGGAAATGCTGCCCCAGTTCATGCCGCCCAGCGAACCCGGGAAGCTCAACGACAGGTCGGTGCCCGGCGCGGTGTACAGGCCGTCGTAGCGCATTTTCTTGAAGTCGATGCGGCACAGCAGCTGGTCGTACGGGGTTGCGCCCCACATGTCCGATTCGGTCAGGGTCTGCGCGCCGATCTGCGGCATGCCCACCGACTTCGGCTGGGTTGGCGAGTACGGCTCGTTGGGGATGTTGCTTGGCTTGACCGGTACTTCGTCGACCTGGGTCAGCGGCTTGCCGGTGGCGCGGTCGAGCACGTAGATCTGCCCGGCCTTGGTGCCGATTACCACTGCAGGTACCGACTGGCCGTCGTCCTTGGTGAAATCGATCAGGCTCGGCTGCATCGGCAGGTCGAAGTCCCACAGGTCGTTGTGCACGGTCTGGAACACCCACTTCTGGTTGCCGGTGGTGGCGTCCAGCGCCAGTACCGAAGCGCCATAGGTGTGGTCCAGCTTGCTGCGTTCGACACCGTAGATGTCGGTGGACGACGAGCCCATCGGCAGGAACACGGTATTCATCGCCGGGTCGTAGGACATCGGGGCCCAGCTGTTGGGGGTGCTGCGCACATAGGTGCTGTCGCCCTGCGGCGCCTGGCGATCTTCCGGGTTGCCGGGGTCGAAGGCCCAGCGCATTTCACCCGTGATCACGTCGAAACCACGGATCACGCCGCCTGGCATGTCGGTCTGGACGTTGTCGGCGACGCGGCCGCCGACCACCACGGTGGTACCGGCCATCAGTGGGGCCGAGGACAGCTGGTAGTAGGAGTCCGGCACATCGCCCAGGCCGGCCTTGAGGTCGACCTGGCCGTTGTTGCCGAAGCCCTGGCAGAACTCGCCGGTGTCGGCGTCGACGGCAATCAGGCGGCCATCGATGGTGTTGGTCAGCAGGCGACGCTGGCAGTTGGCACCGGCCGGTACGCTGGCCGCGGTGATTGGCGAGCTGTTCGGCTGGGTCGGCTGGGCGATGGCGGCAGTGGCGTCGAAGTAGGCCATGCCACGGCAACGCTGCCAGACCTTGGACTGGGCGTTGATCGCGTTCTTCCACAGCTCTTTGCCGGTGTCGGCATCAAGGGCGATCAGGTTGTTGTGCGGGGTGCAGATGAACACCTTGTTGCCGACCTGCAGCGGGGTCAGCTGGTCTTCGGCGCCGTTGCCGTCGCTGAGCGCCACGTCACCGGTGCGGTAGGTCCAGGCCACTTTCAGCTTGTTGACGTTGTCGCGGTTGATCTGGTCCAGCGCGGCGAAGCGGCTGCCACCTTCGGTGTTGCCGTAGTGAGCCCAGTCCTTCTGCGCCTTGCCGGCCTCGACCGGGGTCATGCCCGGGCCTTTGCCGGTGGGGGCGACGCTTGGGTGGGCGACGAACATGTTGCCGGCGGCGATCACCAGCAGCACGGCCATAACCCCGGCAACGCCATAGGCACCGCGGCCGGCGCTGGTGCCATTGGCACGGGCCAGCAGCGGGTAGACCAGTGCCACCACCATGCCGATTGCGCCGAACATGAACAGGCGCGAGAACAGCGGCCAGAACACCAGGCCAGCGTCGATCAGCGCCCAGATGGCAGTGCCGACCAGGAACGCCGCGTACAGCCAGGCGCCAGCCGGCTTGCGGCGAGCGATGAGAACGCCGGCGATGGCCATGGCCAGGCCGCCGATCAGGAAGTACCAGGAACCTCCCAGGCCGGCCAGTTTGACGCCGCCCGCAGCCAGGAGGAGGCCGAGCAGGGCGATGATCACGCCCAGGCCGACCAGGATGATGTTTGTGGCGCCAGAGGCGCGCGATGTTTCTTTCATGCCAGGGATCTCAGCAGGTGGAATGCGCGCAGTGTAATCTCTTAGCTTGCTAATTAACAAGTTGGTACATAATTTTGTGGGGCGGATTGTCGCAGGGTTGAACTCTGCAAGGTGTGGCTAAAAGTCTAGATCATGCGCTTAAAATTGCAGTAAACAGGGTGTTCATGTCGGCTGGTTAACCCGCGTTCGATTTTCGATTACCGGATTCACGCCGGCCACGGAGTGCCGCTGCTGTAGAACACCGCGAGCCAGATGGTGGCGGTGCCGGGGGCGGTCCATTCCACGCGGTGGCGGTAATGCGGCGGGATGTCCAGGCAATCGCCCGGCGCCAGCAGGCGGGTGTGGCTCTCGTGCTCGAAGCGCAGGCCGGCGGCGCCACTGAGCAGCACGATCCATTCGCCTTCGGCCTGGTCGTACCAGAAACCGGGCGGGCTGGCCTGGCCGCTGGAAACGATACGCTCAACGCGCACACCCGGGCGGCTGAGCAGTTGGTCGACCCGTTCGGAGCTGGTGGGGTCGCAAGGGGGCAGGGCAGTCAGCAGGTTGGTCGGGATCATGGAAAACCTCGCTTGAAAGGGGGTAGTTCCACTATGGACGCAATTGCCGTGCGCCGCGCTTCTTGACCGGCCCGGCTGTTTGTAAGAACTTTCCGGGATTTGGAAGACGGGCAACAAATGGACAAACTCCTGGCGATGAAGATGTTCGTAGCCACCGTCGATGCCCAGGGCTTTTCTGCCGCCGCACGCCAGCTTGGGCTGGCGACATCGTCGGTGACGCGCCTGGTCGATGCCCTGGAAGCGGCGTTGGGCGCCACCTTGCTCAACCGCTCCACGCGCCAGGTCAGCCTGACCGAGGCCGGCGCCCGTTATTACGAGCGCGCGCGGGGTATTTTCGAGGCCCTGGACGAGGCCGATGCCAGTGTCGCCGACCGGGGTGAAGAACCGGTTGGCGTGTTGCGCCTGTGCTTGCCGGTGGAGTTCGGCAGGCGGGTCATCGCCCCGCACCTGGGGCCGTTCCTGGCGCAACATCCGGCTCTGGAGCTGGACATCGACCTCAGCGACCGCCTGGATGACCTGCTTGACGGGCGCTATGACCTGTCGATCCGCCTGGGCGACCCCTCGCCCAATGACGAGCTGGTATGCCGCCAGCTGGGTCGCTTCCAGCGCTGGCTGGTGGCCAGCCCGGGCTACCTGGCCGGGCGTGACGCGCTGGAGCATCCGCGGCAGCTGCTCGAGCACGCCTGCCTGCGCTTTCGCTACGGGCAGAAAAGCCGCCCCTGGCGCCTGGCCCGTGGGCAGGACAGTCTGGAACTGGACGTGAGCGGGCCGTTGCGCAGTGCCAATGCCGACATGCTGCGCGAAACCGCACTGGCGGGCAGCGGCATCGCGCTGCTGGCCGACTGGCTGGTGCGTGAGGATGTGGCGGCCGGGCGCCTGCAGCGGCTGTTCCCCGATTGGCAGGCCAGCCCCGGCGCTGCCAATGACAGCATCAACGCCTTGTATCTGCCCAATCATCGTGGTTCACGGCGGGTGAATGCCTTTATCGACTTTTGCGAAAACCTGTTGCAGCGCAGCACCTAGTGTTGCGCAGTGCGCAAAGCCCTGTTGCGCCAGCGCTGGATTCTCGCCAGGAGTGCGTCTGGGTAAGGTAGCCGGCATATTCCAGCCATCGCCGAGGACACTCGCATGAATCCCTCCCTTGCCGCCGCGCAGCCTGCCGCCACCGGCCTCAGCCGGGCCCTGGTCGCCCTGCTGGCGTTCTGCTGCGGCGCGATCGTCGCCAATATCTACTATGCCCAGCCCATCGTCGGCCTGATCGCCCCGGACCTGGGGCTGTCCACCGAGCATGCCAGCCTCATCGTTTCGCTCACGCAGCTTGGCTATGCCTTGGGCCTGCTGTTGCTGGTACCGCTAGCCGACCTGTTGGAAAACCGCCGCTTGATGGTGGCTACCGCCGTGCTGGCCTGCGTCAGCCTGCTGCTGGCGGGCACCAGCAGCAGCGGCCAGGGCCAGCTGTTCCTCGGCTATGCACTGCTGATCGGTTTCAGTTCCGTGGCGGTGCAGATGCTCATCCCGCTGGCGGCGCACCTGGCGCCGGAGCAGCAGCGTGGGCGGGTGGTCGGCAACATCATGGGCGGCCTGCTGCTGGGTATCCTGCTGGCGCGGCCGTTGTCCAGCCTGGTGGCCGACTACTTCGGCTGGCGGGCGGTGTTCATTGGCGCTGCCGCGGTGATGCTGGCGATCATCCTGCTGCTGGCCCTGACCTTGCCGCGGCGGGTGCCCGAGCACAAGGCCAGCTATGCCGGGCTGATGCTGTCGCTGCTCACGCTGCTGCGCCGTTATCCCTTGCTGCGCCAGCGCTCGCTGTACCAGGCGTTGATGTTCGCGGCGTTCAGCCTGTACTGGACGGCGGTGCCGATGGCCCTGGCAACCGAGCATGGCCTGTCGCAGAGCCAGATCGCAGTATTCGCCCTGGTGGGCGCGGTAGGCGCCGTCGCCGCACCCATGGCCGGCCGCCTGGCCGATGCCGGGCATGCCCGGGCCGGTTCGCTGTTGGCGTTGTTACTGGCACCGGCGGCACTGTTGCTGGGGCTGACCGTGCCGGGCTACAGCGTGATCGGCCTGGGCCTGACTGGCGTGCTGCTGGATTTTGCGGTGCAGATGAACATGGTCATCGGCCAGCGTGAAGTGTACGCGCTGGACCCGGCCAGCCGCGGGCGGCTGAACGCGGTGTACATGACCAGCATCTTCCTGGGTGGGGCGCTGGGTTCGGCGGTGGCCAGTGCGGTGTTCAGCCAGTTCGGCTGGCAGGGTGTGGCGCTGGTGGGGGCGGGGTTGCCGGGCGTGGCCTTGATCATCTTCCTGACCAAAGCGCGCCGGGGTTGAATGGTAGCGCGGTCACCTGTGGGAGCGGCCTTGTGTCGCGAAAGGGCCGCAAAGCGGCCCCGGCAATTCTGAAGTGATGCGTAGATCGTGGGGGCGCTTCGCACCCCTTTCGCGACGCAAGGCCGCTCCCACAAAAAAAACGGCACACGCCTGTATCAGACGCTACCGCCCAAGCGGCAACGCCACACCAATCAAGGCAAACAGGCTGCCGCAGCAGCGGTTGAAGCCCTTGCCGCCCTTGGCCAGCCATGGCCGGATGCGAAACGCCAGGCGTGCCAACAGGTGTTCGACCAGGAACTCGACACTGGCAAAGGTCGCCGCCATCACCACGAACTGCAGCAGCAACCCACGCTGCGGGTCGATGAACTGCGGCAGGAAAGCGCCGTAGAACAGCAGCACCTTGGGGTTGGCCATGGCCGACAGCAGGCCCTGGCGGAACAGGCCGGCATTGCCCAGCCGCGCACTTTGCGCGGTCAGTTCCAGGTGCAGGCCCGGGCTGCGCCACAGCTGGATACCCAGCCAGACCAGATAAGCGCCACCCACCCACTTGAGCACGCTCAGCACCGAGGCCGAGGCCTGCAGCAATGCGCTGAGGCCGAACATGGCCAAGGCAATCAGGGCGCTAAAGCCAAACACCCCGCCAATGATGGTGAACAACGTCCGGCGTGCGCCATACAGGGCACCGTGGGTCAGGGCCAGCAGGCTGTTGGGGCCTGGGGTCAGCGACAGGCCGATGCTCGCCAGCAGGTAGATGAGCCAGGTGTCGAGTGCCATGGTGGGGAATGCCTTGTTGATGGAGAGGGCGCCAGTCTATGGCGCCGATCTTGTCGGGCAAGGGTATGATCCGGACATTGAATGGTCGTTTCTGGACGCGATGCCAATGCTGCCCGACATCCGCTTGCTGATCTTGCCGTTACCGGATTTTGCCCTGCTGCCGTTCGGCGCCTTTCTCGACAAGTTGCGTTTCAGCGCCGACGACGAGGACTACAGCCAGCAGCGCTACTGCAGCTGGACCGTGGCAGGGCTGACCCTCGACCCGGTGCCTTCGAGCAGTGGCGCGGTGGTGCAGGTCGAGGCCGTCGCTGGCCAGCTCGAGCTGGCCAGTTTCGACTACCTGGTGGTGTTCGGCGGGCGCAACGCGCTGGCCACTGCCGCGCTGGCGCCTCGCTACCGGGCCTTGCTGAGGCAGGCTGGCAAGGCTGGCGTCAAGCTGGTGGCGGTCGACAACGGTGCTTTCCTGTTGGCTGCCTGCGGGTTGCTGCAGGGGCACAAGGTAGTGGTGCACTGGCGCCACGAAGCCGAATTCCGTGCAGCCTTCCCGCATTTGCAGGTACTGAGTGAGCAACTGTATTGCATCGACGGTAGCCGCATCACCTGCGCCGGCGGCACCGCGGCCATCGACCTGGCCGTCGCGCTGTTGTCACGCGCTTGCGGGAGGGCCAGGGCGCTCAAGGGCCTGGCCGACATGCTGGTGGATGAAACCCGTGACAGCCGCCATGCCTTGCGCTCGTTGGAGCTGGGGGCCGGGCAGGGGCGGCAGGTGCAGCGCGCGCAGGCATTGATGCGTCACCACCTGGGTACGCCGTTGACCGCGGAGCAGCTGGCGGCTGAGCTGGGCATCAGCCGGCGCCAGCTGGACCGGCAGTTTCACGCCAGCCATGGCATGAGCGCCAAGGCCTGGTGGCTGGAGATGCGCCTGCAACAGGCGCGTTGGCGCCTGCTCAATTCCAGCCACAGCCTGGCGCAGATTGCCGATGAAGTGGGCCTGGGCGATGCCAGTTACCTGGGCAAGTGCGTGCGGCGACGGTTTGGATGCACGGCCCTTGAGCTGCGCTGTCACGTAGAGAACTGAATTCACAAGCGGTCCACGTACCCTGTGGGAGCGGGTTTACCCGCGAAGAAGCCACCGCGGTGCATGGCACCGGCTGCGCCGGTGTTCGCGGCTAAAGCCGCTCCCACAGGGTCCCTGCTATTTGAATGAGTCCTGTGGGAGCCGGCCTACTGCGGCGTCCCGAACAACCCTGTCCAGTAGATCCCCGCATCACTCTTCGGGTCCACTGCATACGCAGCGCCCAGCTCACGGAAGTCCGGGTTCATCAGCGTCGCGCAATGCCCCGGGCTATCCAGCCAGCCATCGACCACCTTGCGCGCGGTGTCACGCCCGGCGGCGATGTTTTCGCCGATCTGCTGGTACAGGTAACCGGCCAGCTCTGCCCGGTCACCGGGGGTGCGGCCATCCTTGTCGATGTGGTCGAAGAAGTTCTGGTTGGCCATGGCCCGGGTGTGGCTGGCAGCAACCCCGGCCAGCACCGTGCTCCAGCTCAGTGCGGGGGCGGCGGCGAAGGGCTGGCCACCGCATTGGCGCGGCACCTTGCGCGCGGCGTTGATCTCCTGCAGCACCTTCTGCCCCTCGGCCTGCCAGTCGCCCAGGCGGCCACTGAGCAGCGGCCGGGCAAGCACGATGCGCCAGTCGCGGCCTTCCTGGCTGACGCCGATATCGACGAACTGCGGGTCCAGCACCACCTGGCAGAAGCTCTCTTCGATGGCATGCATGGCAGCGCGCGCATCACGTGGCCCCGACAGGCTGATGGCCTGCACGTTGACCATCGGGTAGGCGGCGCGGGTCATGGCCTGCTGCAGGTCGCGGGTACCCTCTGGCGACAGCGCCAGGCGGGTATCGCTGTTGAGCGGTGGCAGTTCCAACGACGCTTCGCCACCGCAGGGCTGGGCCTTGCTGCGGTAGACATTGATCGAATCGATCAGTTGCGCTTCTTCGCCGGTGGCAGCCATGGCCCCGACCGAGACGACCAGGCCCAGCGACAAGGCGGCTACGGATGACAGGACGCGCATGTGGATCTCCCTATGACTGGCAGCGTCGGGGTTCGCGCTGCTCATCCTACACAAGCCCGGGGCTTTTGGCCCGGGCTCGTGCAAAGCAATGAGAACGCCAACATTCGTTGCTGGCGGCAAAAGAGGGAGTAGACCACTGTTCATCTGAAAAGTGCGAATAGTTGGTAATCATTCCTATCGAACCACGCCTGTCTGCCGGTTTGCTGGCGCCCGGCGTCTATCAGCGCGCCACCGCCTGGTTCGGTTTGTAGAACAGAAAATGCCTGGTCTGCGCCGTCCGGCGGTAGGCTTTGGCCCAGTCCGGGTGCACATTGCGGTCATGGAAGTACAAGGCACCCCCGGTGCGGTCTCTCAATTGCTGGTTGAGCGCCTTGCGCGCGATCTCCTTGGCAATGTCGTAGCGTTGCGCTTCTTCGACCTGGTCCGGGCGCCCGTCACACCACCAGGAGAACTGGCAGGCCTTGCTTTCCACCCCCTGCTTGACCACGCCGCAGATGGTATCCGGGAAGCCATCGTGGCCCAGGCGGTTGAGCACGACGTTGGCCACGGCGGCCATGTCTTCGGCGTCGGCACCCTTGGCCTCCCAGTAAATGGTGCGGGCCAGGCAGGTGATGCTGTCATCCAGCGGCGCCTGGCCGGCCGGGTCCACTGCCTGTGCTTCGCCCGGTGTGAGGGTCTCGGCCTTTTTCGGGGGTGGCGTGTCATTCACCACTTTTTCCTCGAGCACCTCGGCCTTGTCCTCGGCAACGGCAGCCTTGGCCGGGTCGGCCGCGTGCAAGGGGCCTGCGAGCAGGGCCGAAACCAGGCCGATCACCATCCACGAAAGGCGCATGATGCAAGCTCCCGAACTGTGGGCTGGTTCACAGTCTAGCCAAGCGCAAGCATCAGCACCAAAGGCAGGGTGGCGGCGGCCAACACAGTCTGCAGGGCGATGATGGTGGCCATCAGCGGTGCGTTACCGCCCATTTGCCGGGCCATTACATAGGAAGATGATGCGGTCGGCAGTGCCTGGAACAGCACCGCGACAACCGCTGCCTGGCCACCCAGGCCAAGCAGGCGGCACAAGCCCCAGGTAGTCAGCGGCATGACCAGGAACTTGAATGCCGACGCCGCCATCAGCGGGCGCACCTGCTGGCCCAGGCGGGCACCACCCAGGGCTGCGCCGACGCACAGCAGGCCCAGCGGCAGGGCGGCCTGGCCCAGGGCCTTGACCGTGGGTTCGATACCCGCTGGCAAGCCCAGCCCGCTGGCGCGCAGCAGCAACCCGCCGGCGCAACCGACGATCAAGGGGTTGGCGAAGATGGCCCGCAACACCGTGGCCGGTGAGCTATGGCGGGCGCTGAAGCGGGCGAACACCAACACGCAAAGCAGGTTGACCAGTGGCACGATGGCGGCGTTGGCCACCGCTGCCAGGGCAATGCCGGCGCTGCCGTAGATACCCGCTGCAAGGGTGGCGCCGATGTAGTTGTTGAAGCGGATGCCGCCCTGGAACACCGAGGTGAAGTCGGCACCGTCGTGGTTCATGGCGCCCTGGTACAGCACCAGCAGCACGGCCCCGGCCAGGGTCGAGAGCATCAGCACGCCAACCATGCCCAGCACCGGTACGCCATCGAGGTTGGCGGTGGCCAGGCCATGGAGGAACAGCGACGGCAGCAGTACGTAATAGCTCAGGCGCTCGGCGCCGGGCCAGAAGTTATCGGCGAGAAAGCCGCGCAGGCGCAGGAAAGTGCCCAGGGCAATCAGCAGGATGATCGGCAGCAGGGTAGTCAGCAGCAGGTGGAGCATGATCGACGTTCCGTGGTCGGGTACGGGGCACAGACTACTGGTGCGGATCGATCTGTAAAAACGTTGTTTTCTGCACTGACCATTGAGGAAAAATGCATGGTTGCTCTGGGGGCGCTGTGCGCCCCTTTCGCGACGCAAGGCCGCTCCCACAGGTTTGCCACTGCCTTCAAATGCAACGCGTTCGCTGTGGGAGCGGCCTTGTGTCGCGAAAGGGCCGCGCAGCGGCCCCGGCAATCTCAAGCCTCCAGCGCAGTCTTCAGCACCGCGCTCAAATGCCGCCGCTGGCTCTTCTCATGCTCCAGCAACACCACGCGCCGGGTCAGCTGCGGTTCGCCAAATGGCAGGCAGGTAGCCGGTGGCAAGCGTTGCAGGTCGTCATCGGCCATGGGGATGATTGCCACGCCCAGGCCCATCACCGCCATGCGCGCCAGCGCTTCCTGGCTGTCCAGTTCCATCTGCTCGCTCACCTGCAGATGCTGGCGGCGCAGCTCCTGCTCGATCTGCCGCCCGGCCCAGGCACGCTTGTCGAAGCGCAGGAACGGCTGGCTGGCCAGCAACTGCGGCACGCTTAGCCCGGCCAGGTCGGGACTGGCAATGGTCCAGAAGCGGTCTTCGAACAACGGCGTGAAGTCCAGGCTTTGCGGGTAGGGGCTGACCGGCTCGGTGGTGATTGCCGCATCGAGCTCGCCGTCTTCCACCCGTCGCGCCAGTTCCGCCGACATGCCGGAGGCCACGCTGACATGCAGCTGCGGATGGTGCGCCTTGATCCACACCAGCGCCTTGGGCAGGCGCCGCGCCAGCACGGTGTGGATCGCCCCCAGGCGCAGGCGGCCGCGCAGGCTCGGGCCGCTGGCCAGGGCGTCGGCCAGTTCGTCATAACTAGCCAGGATGGTCTCGGCGCGGGCGACCGCCAACTGGCCGGCTTCGGTCAGCGACACCTGCCGGCGGCTGCGGTCGAACAAGGTCACCTGCAGTTCGTCTTCGAGGGTCTTGATGTGCAGGCTTACCGCCGAAGGGGTGAGGCTGAGCAGGTCGGCGGCACGGGCGAAGGTGCCGTGGCGGGCGATGGTCACCAGGGTGCGCAAGGCTTTGAGGGACATGCGGGTGAGGTCCGGTTTCAAGCTGACAGAGATGCATTGTCAGGCCCGGCCCTTTCGCAGCACAAGGCTGCTCCTACAGCGAGTCGAGGCTGGTAGAGGCAGTATTTCTCAGCGCCCACCACGCCCATAGGCCTGGCTGATCCGATCGATCACCATGGCCAGGGCGACGATCGCCAGCCCGGCCTCGACGCCTTGGCCGACATTCAGCGTCTGGATCCCTGACAGCACATCCTCGCCCAGCCCGCGGGCACCAATCATCGAAGCCACCACCACCATCGACAGGGCCATCATCACCGACTGGTTGAGCCCGGCCATGATGCTCGGCAGCGCCAGCGGCAGGGCGATGCGCCGCAACCGCTGCCAGCGGCTGGCCCCCAGGCCATGGGCGGCTTGCAGCAGCGAAGGGTCGATCTGGCTCAGGCCCAGTTCGGTCAGCCGCACCAGCGGTGGCAGGGCATAGATCAGTGTGGCGAACACGGCGGGCACCTTGCCCAGGCCGAACAGCATCAGCACCGGGATCAGGTAAACGAAGGCCGGCAAGGTCTGCATCACATCCAGTACCGGCAACAGCAAGCGCTTCGCCAGTGGCCGGGCAGCCAGCAGGATGCCCAGCGGCACGCCCACCAGCACGCAGAGGCCGGTACTGACCAGCACCAACGCCATGGTCTGCAGCAGTTTGTCCCACAACCCGAGCATACCGATCAGGGCCAGCAGCGCCACCAGTACCGCGCTGCGCAGCACGCTGCGGCTGGCATGCCAGGCAAGCAGGCCGATCAGCAACAGCAGCAGCCACCACGGCAGCAGGCGCAGCAGGGTTTCCAGGCCGACCAGCAGTTGCAGCAACTGGTCCGAGACGCTGCGCAGGTGATCGCCGTAATGCAGTACCAGCCAGTCGACCAGGCGGTTGACGCTGTCGGCAAAGGAGAATTGCAGGGCCTCGGGGAAGCCGCCGCTCACAGGCTGGCCTCGACCTTGGTGGCAATGTCCGCAGGCAACCAGGCTTTCCACACCTCGCGGTTATTGCGCAGGAAGGTGAGGGCAGCGTCGCGGGGCGGCGTTCGCTTTTCGCTCATGTCGGCCAGTGCCTTGTTCAGTCGGTCGATGGGCAGGTCGACCCGCTCGAACATGCTCACCAGTTCCGGGTAGCCCTCGCGAAAGGCCTTGGACACGCCAATCGACAATTTGGCCGGCAGCGAGCTGCTGCCCTTGGGCTCGGGGTTGCCGGCATCGGTGAGGGTGGCCCAGGCCTGGGCATCGAACGGCGGCTCTTGCAGGCGTATGAGCTTGTAACGCCCCATCAAAGGGGTCGGGTTCCAGTAGTAGAACAGCACCGGTTGGCCACGGCGGATGGCCGAGCCGATTTCGGCATCCATTGCAGCCCCGGAGCCACTGCGGAAGTTGGTATAGAGATCATTCAGCCCGTAGGCCTTGAGTTTCTGGCTGTTGACGGTTTCGGATGTCCAGCCGCTGGGGCTATTCAGAAAGCGCCCTTTACCGGGTGACTCGGGGTCGCGGAACACCTGCGGGTAACGTTTCAGGTCCTCGACGCTGCGCAATTGCGGCGCTACGGGTTTCAGTTTGCGCGCGTCATCGCCCTCGATCACATAGGCCGGCACCCACCAGCCTTCTTCGGCGTTCTTGACCGTGTCGCCCAAGGCAAACACCTGGCCGGCCTGTTCTGCCTTGACCCAGGCTGGGCTGCGCCCGGCCCATTCCTCGGCGATTACTTGCAGGTCGTTGCGCGCCAGGGCCACTTCCATGCTGACGGTGCTGCCGGGCAGGGTGTCGGTGGTGTAGCCGTAGCCACGCTCCACGATCAGCCGCAGGATCTCGGTGGTGAGGGCACCGCTTTCCCAGCCGATGGCGCCAAAGCGGATGGGCGTGGTGCGTTCTGCGGAGGCGGCGCTGTCGGTGCTGGCCAGGCCGACGGCGAGCAGCAGGCCGGCCAGCAACGTCGGAATCTTTTTCATGGGGCCTCTTGGAGTGGCGCTACTGAGTTGCCGCAAGTGTAGACGACCGGCTCCAGGCCCGGCAGGAAGGCCGCTGCACGCGATTGGCAGCGGCCTGCAAGTGACTTAGACGCGGAACTGGTCCATCAGCGCCTGTTGCTGGTTGGCCAGGCTGTTCAGCGACTGGCTTACCCGCGCCGACTCGTTGGCCTGCCCCGACAGCGATTCGGTGACATCACGGATGGTTGCCACGTTGCTGTTGATTTCCTCCGCCACTGCGCTTTGCTCCTCGGCGGCCGAGGCGATCTGCAGGTTCATGTCGGTGATCACCGTCACTGCCTGGCCGATGCGCTGCAGCGCGGTGACTGCCTGGCCAACCTGCTGCACGCCGCTCTGGGCTTGGCGGTGGCTGTTGTCCATGGCCCCGACCACCTCGCGAGTGCCGTTCTGCAAGGCCTCGATCACCTGGCGCGTTTCTTCCACCGATTCCTGGGTACGCTGGGCCAGGTTGCGTACCTCGTCCGCGACCACGGCAAAGCCACGGCCGGCTTCACCGGCGCGGGCCGCCTCGATGGCGGCGTTGAGCGCCAGCAAGTTGGTCTGTTCGGCGATCGAGCGGATCACCTCCAGCACCGAACCGATTTTCTCGCTGTTCTGCGCCAGGCCCTCCACTTCGCTCATGGCGTTGCTCATGTCGGCAGCCAGGGCATCGATGCTGTGGGTGGTGCGGTCGATCACCGCCAGACCTTCGCGGGTGGCCTGGTCGGCATCGCGGGCGGCTTGCGCGGCCTGGGCGGCGCTGCGGGCGACGTCCTGGGCGGTGGCACTCATCTCGTGCGAAGCAGTGGCCACCTGGTCGACCTGGCGGTACTGCTGCTCCATGCCGGCGCTGGTCTGGGTGGCAATTGCCGAAGACTGGTCGGCGGTGCCACGGGCGGCCTGCACCGAGCGTTTGACCTCGGCAATGGTCGGCTGCAGCTTGTCGAGGAAGCGGTTGAACCAGCCGGCCAGTTCGCCCAGTTCGTCCTGCTTCTGGTAGGTCAGGCGGCGGGTCAGGTCACCTTCGCCGCTGGCAATGTCCTTGAGCATGCTTGCCACGCCGAGGATCGGCCGGGTAACGCCTCGGGCCATCAGCCACACCATCAGCAGGCCGGCAATCGCCGCCGCCAGGCCCAGGCCAAGTTCCAGCAGGGTGCCGCTGGTGTTCAGCGCGTCCAGTTCCTGTTTCAGCGCTTCGGCCGGCCCGGTCAGGGCGTTCTCCGGCACATCCAGCAGCACGCCCCAAGGCTGGGCATCCGGGATCGGCTGGAAGGCGGCCAGCACCTTCAGGCGCTGCTGGTCGTGCACGATGGTCATCTTGCCGTCGGCCAGCTTGCGCACCAGTTCAGCACCCTTGGCGGTGTCGACCTGGTCGAAGCGCTGGGCCAGCTTGCTGGCGTCGGCGCTGTAGCCGGCCAGCAGGCCGACCGGGCTGAGGATGCCGACCGTGGTGCGGCCTTCGTACAGGCTGCGGCTGGCCTCCTGGCTCAGGGCCTGCAGGCTGTTGAGGTTGATGTCGATGGACAGGGTGGCGATCACCTTGCCGTCGACTGCCAGCGGGAAGACGATGCTGGTCATCAGCACCTGCTGGCCATCGATGTCGTAGAAGTAGGGCTCCACCACGCACACCTTGCCGGATGTGCGCGGGCACACCCACCAGGTATTGGCTGGCTGGCCGCTGGGGCCGATCTCGGTGTTGGCCATGTCATGTTCGGGCAGGGCCATGGCCGTCAGCTGGCCGACACGCGGCTGCGACCAGTACAGGGCGAAGCGCCCGGTTTCGTTGCTGCCCAGTTCTGCCTTGCCGGCGAACAGGCTGTCCTTGTTGTCCAGGGCGTTGGGCTCGAATACCAGCGACAGGCCGAGCAGCTCAGGGTTGGCCTGCAGGGCGGCGCGCACCTGGCGGGTCATGTCCTCGCGCAGGTCGAAGGCATCGAGAAAGCGCTTTTCCGCCTGCTCGCGCAGGAACAGCACCTGGCGGGCGAAACCGGCGCCGTACTGGTAGGCGTCCATGAACTGGCGGCGGATGTTCAGCGCCTGCACCTCGCCCTGCGACTCGATGCGCGACTGCGCCGACTCGGTCAGCATCTGCATGCTGCTGGCCTTGACCAGGTCCGAGCTGTGGTCCATGCGATACAGCGACAGGCCGACGAGCAGGGTGACGATGCCGGCCAGGCAGAGACCGGCGAGCAGGGTGATCTTCCACTGGATGGAAAGTTGTCGCAAAGGCATGGGGTGGGTCCCTTGTAATAAGAGTGTGGCTGACGAATGTGTCGGCTGGCGCGGGCTTTTCTTTATTCAAACGTTCAATTTAATCCGCAGGCCGCGCGGGGCGTTGGTAATCCGCCGCAACATGGCGCTTTTGACATCTGCTGCCCACTGCTTCAGAGTGCGCGCTTTTTTTCTGTCGCAATGAGGTAAGTCAACCATGAATGCAGTGATCGCCGCGGTCGGCATCATGCTGATACTCAGCCTGTCCCGCGTGCACGTGGTCATCGCCCTGATCGTCGGGGCCCTGGCCGGTGGGCTGGTGGGGGGGCTGGGCATCGAAGGTACGCTCAAGGCCTTCAACGGCGGCCTCGGCGGCGGGGCCACGGTAGCCCTGTCCTATGCACTGCTGGGCGCCTTTGCCGTGGCCATCGCCAAGTCCGGCCTGGCCCATGCCCTGGCCGACCGCGCCCTGGCCATGATCGACCGCCAGGGCCACGCCAGTGGCGGCAAGGTCAAATGGTTGCTGGTGGGCCTGATGCTGGTGGTGGCAGTGTCGTCGCAGAACATCCTGCCTATCCACATCGCCTTCATCCCCTTGCTGGTGCCACCGCTGCTGTACGTGCTGACCCGCCTGCGCATCGACCGCCGGCTGATCGCCTGCGTGATCACCTTTGGCCTGATCACCCCGTACATGTTCCTGCCGGTGGGCTTTGGCAACATCTTCCTCAACGAAATCCTGCTGGCCAACGTCGCCCGCGCGGGTGTCGACGTGAGTGGCGTGAATGTCACCCACGCCATGGCCATCCCGGCCGCTGGCATGCTGGCTGGCCTGTTGCTGGCGGTATTCGTCAGCTACCGCAAGAAGCGTGACTACGACCTGGCGCGCATCGAGCAGGTGGAGCAGGTGAGCGTGCAGTACAACCCGCTGACCCTGCTGGTGGCCGGGCTGGCGATTGCCTCGGCGTTCATCGTCCAGTTGTGGCTGGACTCGATGATCATCGGCGCCATGGTCGGCTTCCTGATCTTCTCGCTGTCGGGCATCGTGCGCTGGAAGGACACTGACGACCTGTTCACCGAAGGCATGAAGATGATGGCCATGATCGGCTTCATCATGATTGCCGCCTCAGGCTTTGCCGACGTGATGAAGGCCACCGGTGAGGTGAACAGCCTGGTGGAAACCTCGGCGCAGTGGATCGACCACAGCAAGGGCGTCGGTGCCTTGCTGATGCTGCTGGTGGGCCTGCTGGTGACCATGGGCATCGGCTCGTCGTTCTCCACCGTGCCGATCCTGGCCGCGATCTTCGTGCCGCTGTGCGTGCAGCTGGGCTTCGACCCGCTGGCCACCGTGTGCATCGTTGGTACCGCCGGTGCCCTGGGCGACGCGGGCTCGCCTGCCTCGGACTCGACCCTGGGCCCGACCTCGGGGTTGAACGTGGATGGCCAGCACCACCATATCTGGGACACCGTGGTGCCTACCTTCATCCACTACAACCTGCCACTGCTGGCGTTCGGCTGGTTGGCGGCGATGACGCTGTAAGACGGGGAGGGCGTCAGCCCTTGTCGGGCGGTGGCGAGATGCGGTTGAGCACGGTGCTGCCGTCCTTGCTGCGGGTCAGGTAGACCGGCAGCACCTTGGGCAGGTTGTTGACCAGGCGCCCCACCTCACGGGTGTTGTAGATACCGCTGATGCGGATGCGGCCGGTGCTGGCGTCGGCCAGCAGCAGCGGTGCGTCGAGGTAGCGGTTGATTATCGGCAGGGCCTGTTCCAGGCTCAGGTTGTCGAGCACCAGCTTGCCGTCGCGCCAGGCCAGGCTGTTGCCGTAGTCCTCGCTCTGCTCCAGTTGCGGCTCGAAGTCGCCCTTGTGATAGCTGGCCTGCATACCAGGGCCCAGGCGGTAGCCACCGGTGCTGCCGTCGCTGGATACCAGTACCGAACCTTCCACCAGGGTGACCTTGACCTGGTCCTGGTACTTCCACACGTTGAACTGGGTGCCGGTGACGCGGGTCTGGCCACGACCGGCATGCACGATGAACGGGTGGCTGCTGTCGTGCTGCACCTTGAAGAACGCCTCGCCACGCTTGAGCGTGACCTGGCGCTGGTCCTTGTAGTTGAGGTAGGTGAGCTCGGTGTTGAGGTTGAGCTGCACCGTGCTGCCGTCGCTTAGCTGCACGGTCTGCATGTGCGCGCCGGCTTCGAAGTGCTGGTAGCGATTGGGCAGCCAGCCTTGTTCCCAGCCCACCCAGCCGGCCAGCGGCAGCACTGCCAGGGCGATCGCGGCGGCGGATGCCAGCGGCCGCCAGTTGCGCTGGCGCGCAGCCTTTTGCAGCGGCGGGTTGAAGTCGATGACGGTGGCATTGCGCGGCAGCAGGTCGGCGGTTTGCCAGATTTCCAGCATCGCCTGGTATTCCTCGGCATGCCGCGGGTCGGCCGCCAGCCAGCGGGCGAACGCCTCGCGCTCGGCCACCGAGCAATCTTCGGCGTGCATGCGCATGCACCAGTGCGCGGCGGCGTCGGTGATGGCATCGTCTGGGCTGGAATTGAGGCGGTCGTGGTTCATTGCGGCTCCGGGTTTTGCGCATTCTACCCTTGCGGGAGGGCTCCCGAGAACCGAGGTAATGGCGAATGACTATCAGTTGTGCCGGTTTTCGTCGGATTGGTGATGGTTTTTCAGCGTTTGAGAACCCTTCGCGCAGGTAAATTCAGGCTGAAATCGTTGGGGCTGCTGCGCAGCCCTTTCGCGACACAAGGCCGCTCCCACAGGTGCAGCGCTGCCCGATGGGTTGGTGGGATGCCTGTGGGAGCGGCCTTGTGTCGCGAAAGGGGCGCACAGCGCCCCCAGCGGCTCATCAGAACTGCGCCGCCTCCAAACCATAAAGGCTGCCACTACCTGCCCGGATACTGGCCTCCAGCCCCAACCCGCGCGGCAAGACCCGCTGGAAGAAGAACTCCGCACACGCAAGCTTGGCCCCATGAAACGCGGCATCCTCGTCACGCCTGGCCAACGCCACCGCCGCCATCCGCGCCCACATGAAGGCGTACGCAGTCAGCCCGAACAGCTGCAGGTATTCCACCGCCACCGCGCTGACCAGGTTGGCATCCTCGCCGGCCCGCGCCCGCAGCCAGGCGCTGGTCGCTTCCAGCCGCGCCAGGCTCGCTTGCAGGGCTTCACGGTGCAGGGGCGCATCAACGCTGAAGGCCCGCACCTCGGCGGCAAAGCCGGCCAGCGCCTGGCCACCGTCGGCCAGCACCTTGCGCCCGAGCAGGTCGAGGGCCTGGATGCCGTTGGTGCCTTCATAGATCTGCGCGATGCGCACATCGCGCACCCGCTGCTCCTGGCCCCATTCGCGAATGTAGCCATGGCCGCCATACACCTGCTGGCCGAGCACACAGCTTTCCAGGCCGTTGTCGGTGAAGAACGCCTTGGCCACCGGCGTCAGCAGCGCCACCAGGCGTTGCGCATGTTCGCGCTCGCCGGCGTCTTCGGCGTAGCGTGCCAGGTCCAGCTGCTGGCTGACGTAGGCGGCAAACGCCCGGCCACCTTCGGTGAGGGTGCGCATGGTCAGCAACATGCGCCGCACATCGCCATGGTGAATGATCGGGTCGGCAACCTTGTCCTGTGCCTGCGGGCCGCTGGCGGCGCGGCTTTGCAGGCGCTCGTTGGCGTAGCGGGCGGCGCTCTGGTAGGACGCCTCGGCACAACCGATGCCCTGGATGCCGATGGACAGGCGCTCGTAGTTCATCATGGTGAACATCGCCGCCAGGCCCTTGTTCGGCTCGCCGACCAGGTAGCCGACGGCACCATCGAGGTTCATCACACAGGTGGCCGAGGCCTTGATGCCCATCTTGTGTTCGATCGAGCCGCAATGGGCGGCGTTGCGCGCCCCCAGGCGGCCATCGGCCTCGACCAGGTACTTGGGCACCAGGAACAGCGAGATGCCCTTGGCGCCGGTGGGCGCATCCGGCAGCTTGGCCAGCACCAGGTGGACGATGTTCTCGGTCAGGTCCTGTTCGCCGCCGGTGATGAAGATCTTGCTGCCGCTGATGCGATAGCTGCCATCGGCCTGGGGCTCGGCGCGGCTGCGGATCAGCCCAAGGTCGGTGCCGGCATGGGGTTCGGTGAGGCACATGGTGCCAGCCCAGCGGCCTTCGTACAGGGGCGGCAGGTAGGTGGCCTTGAGTGTTTCGCTGGCGTGGGCATCGATCGCCAGGCAGCTGCCGGCGCTCAATGCCGAATACAGGCTGAAGCTGCAGTCGGCGGCGTAGAGCATTTCTTCGAACAGCACACCGAGCATTTTCGGCATGCCCATGCCGCCATGTTCAGGATTGCCGCCGAGGCCGACCCAACCGCCTTCACGGTAGGTGTGCCAGGCCTCGCGGAAGCCGTCGGGTGTAGTGACTTCACCAGCGGCGAAGCGCACGCCTTGCTCGTCACCGTTGCGGCTGAGCGGGGCAATCAGCTGGCCGGTGACTTTGGCTGCTTCCTCGAGGATGGCATCGGCGGTATCGGCGTCGATGCGCTCGGCCAGGGCGGGCAGGCGGGCCCACAGGGCCGGGGCGTTGAACACGTCATGCAGGACGAAGCGCATGTCGCGCAGGGGGGCGGAGTAGGTAGTCATCGGTAGCTCTTGAGAAGTGGGAAATCTGGGCTGGCCTCTTCGCGGGTAAACCCGCTCCCACAGGGATCGCGCCAAACCTGAGCACATTGCTGTACCTGTGGGAGCGGGTTTACCCGCGAAGAGGCCGCTACGGGTTCAGAGGGCTTTGGCCCGGTCGCGCAGCACGTACTTCTGGATCTTGCCGGTGGAGGTCTTGGGCAGTTCGCCGAACACCACGGTCTTCGGCACCTTGAACCCGGCCAGGTGCTCGCGGCACCAGCTGGTGATGTCGGCTTCGCGGGTGTCTTCGCGGCCCGGCTTGAGCGCAACGAAGGCGCACGGGGTTTCTCCCCACTTTTCATCCGGGCGTGCCACCACCGCGGCCTCCAGCACCGCCGGGTGCTTGTACAGGGCGTCTTCGACCTCGATGGTGGAAATGTTCTCGCCACCGGAAATGATGATGTCCTTGAGCCGGTCCTTGATCTCGACATAGCCGTCGGTATGCCACACAGCCAGGTCACCGGTATGGAACCAGCCGCCACGGAAGGCTTCGGCGGTAGCCTCGGGGTTCTTCAGGTAGCCCTTCATCACCGTGTTGCCACGCATGAAGATCTCGCCCAAGGTGTTGCCGTCGCGCGGTACCGGCTCGAGGGTTTGCGGGTCGGCGACCATCAGGCCGTCGAGGGTCGGGTAGCGCACGCCCTGGCGGGACTTGATCCGTGCCCTCTCTTCCAGCGACAGGTCATCCCATTCGTCATGCCAGGCACACACGGTCACCGGGCCGTAGACTTCGGTCAGGCCGTAGGTGTGGGTGACCTGGATGCCCATCTCTTCCACTGCGCCGATGACCTTCGCAGGTGGCGCGGCGCCCGCGACCATGGCCTGCACCGGGTGCTCGATGGCCGCCTTGGCCGCCTCGGGCATGTTGACCAGGGCGTTGAGCACGATCGGCGCGCCGCACAGGTGGCTGACCCGGTGCTCGCGGATCAGGGTCAGGATCTTCTGCGGGTCGACCCGGCGCAGGAACACATGGGTGCCGGCCAGCGCGGTGATGGTCCATGGGTAGCACCAGCCGTTGCAGTGGAACATCGGCAGGGTCCACAGGTACACCGGGCGATGGCCCATGCCCCAGACCATCTGGTTGCCCAGGGCGTTCAGGTAAGCGCCACGGTGGTGGTAGACCACGCCCTTGGGGTTGCCGGTGGTGCCGGAGGTGTAGTTGAGCGAGATCGCCTGCCACTCGTCATCGGGCCATTCCCAGGCAAAGTCCGGGTCGCCTTCGGCGAGGAACGCTTCATAATCCAGTTCGCTGACCGCACGGCCTTCGCCGTACTCCGGGTCATCCACATCCACCACCAATGGCGGGTGCTCGAGCAAGGCCAGGGCCGCCTCGATGACCGTGTGGAACTCGCGGTCGGTGATCAGCACCTTGGCCTCGCCATGCTGCAGCATGAAGGCGATGGCCTCGGCGTCCAGGCGTACGTTCAGGGTATTGAGCACGGCACCGGTCATGGGCACGCCAAAATGGGCTTCGAGCATGGCCGGAATATTGGGCAACATCACCGCCACGGTGTCGCCACGGCCGATACCCCGGCCCACCAACGCGCTGGCCAGGCGCCGACAGCGTTGGTAGGTCTGCTGCCAGTTACGGCGGATGGCACCGTGGATCACCGCCGGATAATCGCCATATACGGCAGCGGTGCGTTCGATGAAACTCAGCGGGGTGAGGGCGACATGGTTGACGGCAGCGGGCATCAGGCCCTGGGCATAGATCGACATGCGGTAATCCTGTAGAGGAGGCAGGCACAACCTGTGCGCTTGACCCCCGGTGGCTGATTGTTAGCTCTGTTCAGGGTGCAGGGAGGCGGACGGTGGGCCGCTCCCCTTGTCGCAGTTTTACGCGAGTCGCTATGGTATTAGGAATATCGACTATAGCAATATAGTAAAACTACTATAACAACGAGCCGCCTACCGTGGACAACACTGCCTATCCCTTGCTCGCCAAGGACCCGCAACCCAGCCTGATGCTGGCCGGCGACGCCAGGCCGCTGGCACTCAACCCGGCGCTGCAGGCCTGGGTCGATGAAGGCCCGGCACTGGCCAGCTGGCTGCCGGGCAACTGCGCCGCCCTGGTGCGCGCCTGCCTGCGCCAGCGCCGGGCGATCGCCGATGTCGAGGTGCAGGTCGGTGAACGCATCGTGCTGTGGAGCTTCATCCCTGACGACCAGGGCCAGCAGGTGCTGGCGCGTGGCCGCGACGCCAGCGACGAGCGTCATGGCGCACGCGAGGCCAGCCGCGCCCGGCGCCTGTACCGGCTGATCATTGAGAACACCACCGACCTGATCTCCCGGCATAGCCCCGATGGCCGTTTCCTCGATGCTTCGCCGGCAGCATTCCGCCTGCTTGGCCTGTGGCCCGAGCAACTGCGCGGCATGGCCGTACATACCCTGCTGCACCCGCGCGAGCGCCGCCAGGTGCTGCGCCAGGCCGCCGCCGCCCTGGACCAGGACGGCTACCACACCATGACCTGCCGAGTGCGCCAGGCCGCAGGCGGCTACCGCTGGTTCGAAATCGCCAGCCGGGCCATCCGCGAAACCTACACCGGCGCGGTGGTGGAGGTGGTCAGCGTGTCTCGCGACATCACCCTGCGCATCGAGGCCCAGGAAAGCCTGGCGCACAGTGCCCGGCTGGCCACCTTGGGCGAGCTGGCTTCGGGCATTGCCCACGAGATCAACCAGCCGTTGGCCGCGGTGGTCAACTATGCCAACGCCAGCCAGCGTTACCTGCAGGGCCTGGAGCGCGACCCGCAGGCCCGAGAGCGGGTAGGGCAGGGCCTGCAGCGCATCAGCGAACAGGCCACCCATGCCGCCGAAGTGATCCGCCGCCTGCGCGCCTTCCTGCGCAAGGGGCCGCGCCGCCTGCAGGCTCTGGACGTGGCCGAGGTGGCCGGCGAAGCCATGCGCCTGTGCGCCTGGGAAGCCGCGCGTGACCAAGTGGTGGTCGAGTTGCGCATGAGCGCGCAGCTGCCCTTGGTGTATGCCGACCGGGTACTGCTGGAGCAAGTGCTGTTGAACCTGTTGCGCAACGCCATCGATGCCAACCGCGAGCAGCATGGCGAGCGGCCGTCACGTATCCTGCTGGGCGCTGCGCGCGATGGTGATGGCGTGCTGGTCGAGGTGGCCGACCAGGGCCCGGGCGTGGCGCCCGAGCGCCTGGATGAAATCTTCACGCCGTTCACCACCAGCAAGGCCGATGGCCTGGGCCTTGGCCTGAGCATGAGCCGCAGCCTGATCGAGGGCTTTGGTGGCAGCCTGTGGGCGCGAGCCGGTGACAATGGCGGTCTGGTACTGTGCTGCCGCCTGGCGGTCAGCAGGGGATAAGGGGAGATGGCGGTGCAAGCGAAAGTGTATGTGGTCGATGACGACCAGGGTATGCGCGACTCGACGGTGTGGCTGTTGCAGTCGGTGGGTTTGCAGGCCTTGCCGTTCGCCGGCGGGCAGGCGTTTCTCGACGCCTGCGTCGACGATGGGCCGGCCTGTGTGCTGCTGGATGTGCGCATGCCGGGGCTGGGCGGGTTGGCGGTGCAGCAGGCGATGCGCGAGCGTGGCCTGGGTTTGCCGGTGATTTTCGTCAGCGGCCATGCCGATGTGCCGATCGTGGTGCGGGCATTCAAGGCCGGCGCCTGCGACTTCATCGAGAAACCCTACAACGACCAGTTGCTGCTCGACAGCGTGCAGGCCGCGTTGGAAAGCGCCGGGCGGGCACGCCAGGACGACCAGGCGCTGGCCCGGGTGCAGGCGCGCATCGATGGCCTGACCCCACGCGAGCGCGACGTGTTCGTGCCGTTGGCCCAAGGGTTGAGCAACCGCGAGATTGCCGAACGGCTGGGCGTCAGCGTGAAGACGGTGGACCTGTACCGGGGGCGGGTGATGAAGCGGTTGCAGGCCGATAGCCTGGCGGAGTTGGTGGGCATGGCCATTGCCTGCGGGGCGGTGGAGGCACTGGGCCTGCGATTGCGGCAGTGACAGCAGTCACAGTTCCCTGTGGGAGATGACCCAGCCCTTTGGGCTGCGTTGTCGCGTAGATAACTGAAATCGCAAGCAGTCCGCGTACCCTGTGGGAGCGGCTTCAGCCGCGAAGAATCCAATGCGGTGCATGGCACCGGCTGCGCCGGTGTTCGCGGCTAAAGCCGCTCCCACAAGAGCCTCCCTCGGCAGGCGAGAGAAGGGGAACATCATGAAATTTTCCATAGCAACCTAATCAAAGCTTTGACATTCACTGCCTAGGCAGTAATATTTCTACACAATTACCCGAGCAGCCTCCAATGGCCCATTTCTCCCCCGAAAACTTCCAGACCTGCGCCATCGGCATGCTGCTTGGCCGGGCGGCGATCCTGAAGGACCGCACTCTCGACTGGCACCTCGAATCCGAAGGCGTCACCGCCGCGCAGTTCAAGGTGCTGATCATCGTCACCCAGTACCAGGTGGACACCCCGGCCGAGCTGTGCCGGTACCTGGGCCTGGACAGCGGATCGATGACCCGCATGCTCGACCGCCTCGAGCAGAAGGAACTGATCGTGCGCAACCGTTGCGCCGACGACCGTCGCCAGGTGCGCCTGGCGCTTACCGCCGATGGCCAGCGCCTGGCTGACCGCCTGCCGGAAATCGGCGCGGCGGCCATGAACGAGCTGTGCGGCGTGCTGGCACCCGAAGAGCTCGCGACCCTGGAAGGCCTGCTGGCCAAGGTCCTGCTCGCTGCCGGCGACCCGTTGACGATCCGCCGCTTCGGCGATCGTTGATCCCTGTCACGAATTATCCAAGGTATTGCCATGGCCACTCCCGCAGACACCCCGATTCCCTCCGCCGCGCCCGAACCGTCGCGCAAGCGCAAGGCCTGGCTGCTTGGCCTGGTGTTGCTGCTGATCCTTGCCGGCGTCGGTGCCTGGGCCTGGTACAGCCTGGTCGGGCGCTGGCACGAAAGCACCGACGATGCCTACGTCAACGGCAACGTGGTAGAGATCACCCCGCTGGTCACCGGCACTGTCACCAGCATCGGTGCCGATGACGGCGACCTGGTCCACGCCGGCCAGGTATTGCTGCAATTCGACCCGGCCGACAGCCAGGTGGCCTTGCAGGCCGCCGAAGCCAGGCTGGCGCGCAGCGTGCGCCAGGTGCGCGGGTTGTACAGCAACGTCGACGCGCTCAAGGCCCAGCTGGAAACCCGCCAGGCCGAGCTGCGCAAGGCCCGCCAGGACTTCAACCGGCGCAAGGTACTGGCCGACAGCGGCGCGATAGCTGCGGAAGAATTGTCCCATGCCCGCGACGACCTGAGCGTGGCCGAGGCCGCCGTCAACAGTGCACGCCAGCAGCTCAGCACCAGCAGCGCACTGGTCGACGACACCGTGGTGTCCTCGCACCCCGAGGTGATGGCCGCCGCCGCCGACCTGCGCCAGGCCTACCTCGACCATGCCCGCACCACCCTGGTGGCACCGGTCACCGGCTACGTTGCCAAGCGTACCGTGCAGCTGGGCCAGCGCCTGCAACCGGGCACCGCGACCATGGCGGTGATCCCGCTGGACCAGGTGTGGATCGACGCCAACTTCAAGGAAACCCAGCTGCGCGACATGCGTATCGGCCAGCCGGTGCAGATCAGCGCCGACCTGTACGGCAGCGAGGTCAGGTACAGCGGCACGGTCGACAGCCTTGGCGCCGGCACCGGCAGCGCCTTCGCCCTGTTGCCGGCGCAGAATGCCACCGGTAACTGGATCAAGATCGTCCAGCGCGTGCCGGTACGCATCCACCTCAGCCCCGACCAGCTCAAGGACCACCCGCTGCGCATCGGCCTGTCCACCGTGGTCGAGGTCGACCTGCACGACCAGAGTGGCCCGGCCTTGGCCCAGCAGCCACCGCAGCAGGCCAGCTACACCACCCAGGTGTATGACCGCCAGCTGGTCGAAGCCGACAACCTGATCGCCCGGCTGATCCACGAAAACAGCGCAACCGGCAAGACGGCCCAGCGATGAGCAACAACGCTGCTGCCCAGTTCACGCCGCCGAGCCTGCTGCTGACCACCATCGGCCTGTCGCTGGCGACGTTCATGCAGGTGCTCGACACCACCATCGCCAACGTGGCCTTGCCGACCATTTCCGGCAACCTGGGGGTGAGCTACGAACAGGGCACCTGGGTCATCACCTCGTTCGCGGTGAGCAACGCCATCGCCTTGCCGCTCACCGGTTGGCTCAGCCGACGGTTTGGCGAGGTGAAGCTGTTCATCTGGGCCACGCTGCTGTTCGTGCTGGCCTCGTTCCTGTGCGGTATTGCCCAGTCGATGCCGGAGCTGGTCGGTTTTCGCGTGTTGCAGGGTGTGGTGGCCGGGCCGTTGTACCCGATGACCCAGACTTTGCTGATCGCCGTCTATCCCCCGGCCAAGCGCGGCATGGCCCTGGCGCTGCTGGCGATGGTCACGGTGGTGGCGCCGATTGCCGGGCCGATTCTCGGCGGCTGGATAACCGACAGCTACAGCTGGCCTTGGATCTTCTTCATCAACGTGCCCATCGGCCTGTTCGCCGCCGCCGTGGTCCGCCAGCAGATGCGCACCCGGCCGGTGGTCACCAGCCGCCAGCCGATGGACTACATCGGCCTGCTGACGCTGATCATCGGCGTTGGCGCCTTGCAGGTGGTGCTGGACAAAGGCAACGACCTGGACTGGTTCGAATCGTCGTTCATCATTGCCGGAAGCCTAGTCTCGCTGGTGTTCCTGGCGGTGTTCGTGATCTGGGAACTGACCGACCGTCACCCGGTGGTCAACCTGCGCCTGTTCGCGCACCGCAACTTCCGCGTGGGCACCATCGTGCTGGTAGGGGGCTATGCCGGGTTCTTCGGCATCAACCTGATCCTGCCTCAGTGGCTGCAGACGCAGATGGGCTATACCGCTACCTGGGCCGGCCTGGCGGTGGCGCCGATCGGCCTGTTGCCGGTGCTGATGTCGCCGTTCGTGGGCAAGTACGCCCACCGCTTCGACCTGCGTGTGCTGGCCGGGCTGGCGTTCCTGGCGATCGGCAGCAGCTGCTACATGCGTGCCGGGTTCACCAGCGAGGTGGACTTCCAGCATGTGGCGCTGGTGCAGTTGTTCATGGGTATTGGCGTTGCGCTGTTCTTCATGCCGACCTTGAGCATCCTGCTGTCCGACCTGCCACCGCAGCAGATCGCCGATGGCTCGGGCCTGGCGACCTTCCTGCGTACCTTGGGCGGCAGTTTCGCGGCGTCGCTGACCACCTGGATCTGGATTCGCCGGGCGGACCAGCACCATGCCTACCTGAGCGAGCACATCAGCCAGTTCGACCCGGCCACGCGACATACCCTGGAGCAGCTGGGCGGGGCCAGCCCGCAGAGCTATGCGCAGCTGGAGCAGATACTCAACGGGCAGGCGTACATGATGTCGACGGTGGACTACTTCACCCTGATGACCTGGGTGTTTGCCGGGTTGATCCTGCTGGTGTGGTTCGCCAAACCGCCCTTTACCGCCAAGGCGGGGCCGGCGTCGGCAGGGCACTGAGCCGGGCCAGAACAAGGCCCAGGCTCATTGCCAAATGCCATGTCAGGCACTCGCTGCTGCGTACCAGGGCCGCTGCATGCGCAGCACCAACCGGTCGATTTGCGGCACCAGCAGGTTGCCGGCCAGCACGGCGAAGCAGAGGCCATCGGCGTAAAGCCCGAACTCGCGAATCAGCTCGGTCAGCGTGCCGACGGTCACGCCGAAGAGGATGCGACCGGCGCGGGTATCGGGGCTGGTGACCGGATCGGTGGCGATGAAGAAGGCGGTGAAGAGATAGCCGCCGAGGCTGAGGTTGTAAACGGCTTCCTGCAGGCTGTGGCCGGCAGCCATGCACAGCAATACTGTGCTCGCGATCATCGCCAGCGGAATCTCGATGCGGATCACCCGCAGCGAAGCCAGCAGCAAACCGCCGGCAACGTAGCCGAACCCCGACAGATTGTGGGTGACATGGGTGAACTCGTTCTGCGCCAGTTGAGTGGCGCCGGCGAACGCATCGAGCTCCAGGCGTGGCACCAACTGTAGTTGTTGGAGCAGAACCGCCTTGGCGTCCAGGGTTGCGGTCCAGGGGGCATGGTTCGATGGCGCGGGGTACAGCTGCTGATAGAAGCAGATGGCAACGACCCCCAGGCCAACCATGGCAGGGTTGAGACGGTTGCGACCAAGGCCTCCACTGGCGTGCTTGCATAGTGCCAGAGCAGCAAAACTGGCCAGGGCGATCATCCACAACGGCACCATCAGCGGCAATGCCCGAGCCAGTATCAGGCCCAGCACCAGCCAGCTGAAGTCGCTCAAACCCTTGCGTACGTCATGCCCGCGCAGGCGCAGCAGGGCGGCTTCGAAGCCCAGGGCGAACAGCACGCACCAGAACACTTGCAACCAGACCACGACGCCGAATTGCCAGGCATACAGGACGGTGCCCGGCAGCAGGCACAGGACGACCAGCAGCATCACCGTGCGCAGCCGTTGCGGGATGGGGTGGCGTATCAGGCTCATGCGCGGACCTCCGTCTTGCTTTGGCGGAAGCGTTCGCGCAGCGGGATATTGCTTGGGCAGATGCTGCTGCAGCTGCCGCATTCGATGCAGGCATCCAGGCGCAGTTCCTGCAGGCTGGTCTTGTCCAGGCGCTCGGCGGCAGCGTAGAGGTCCAGCGGCCGCAGCGACATCGGGCAGACATCCACGCAGCGCGTGCAGCGAATGCAACTGCTGGCGGGGCGAGCAGCCGGCAGGTAGCGCTCGGCGCCGAAAATCAGGCAACTGCTGGTCTTGCTGACGAAGGCGTTGGCGTCCGGTAGCGGCTGCCCCATCATCGGGCCACCGACTTGGGTCAACTGCCCTGTGGGGGACGCGCCAGCAATCGCGCGCAGTTCGCTGACCGGGTAACCCACCGGCACCCGCACATTGCCGGGGCGCTCGCAGTCACCTGTCAGCGTCAGCACGCGGCTGGTCAGTGGTTCGTCCTGGAAGACGGCCCGGCCCAGCGCGTAGAGCGTTGCGACATTCAGGGCGAGGACGCCGATATCGGCGGGGCGCCTCCCCGGGGCCAGGTTGCGGCCACTGAGGCTCTTGATCATCAACGGCTGCCCACCTGCTGGGTAACGCTCCGGAAGTGGACAAATCTCGACCCGGGTGCGCGCCTGGCGTGCGGCGGCACGTAACGTGGCCATCGCCTCCGGTTTGTTGGTTTCGATGCCGAAACGGGTTGCCGTTATTCCCAGCAGCGCGGCGACATAGTCGGCGGCCTCGATCAACGCTTCGGCATTTTCACGCATGAGGCGGTCATCGCAGGTAAGGAAGGGCTCGCATTCGGCACCGTTGATCAGCAGCAGGTCGGGCTGCTGTGCGTCGGCCAGCTTGAGGGCCGTGGGGAAACCCGCACCACCAAGGCCGACTATGCCCATCTGCAATGCGCGCTCGACCAGCGCCTCTGGCGTTTGCGGCAGGCCCGGTGCCGGGCGTTCGAGCCACTCGTCCAGGCCATCTGCGTTCAGGATGACGGCCATGACTGGCTCGGCCGAGTCGGCCGCGAAGACGTGATCGATCCGGTCCACGATGCCGGAGGTACTGGCATGCACCCAAGCGGTGGTGTTGTCGCCAATACCGATCACTTCGCCCTTGCGCACATGCTGCCCCGGCTGCACGCAAGGCTGGACAAACCGCCGACCCCGCCCGAGCGGAATCGCCAGCTGGATTTTACCGACCACGACCGGGGCAACCGGCGTAGCGTTGGATAGTTCCTTGTATCCCCTGAGCTCGATCCCTCCGTGCCAACTACGCTGAGAGGATGAGGCGATGGCCAGCAGACGGCGCCAGAAAGGTTTCTGTTGCGGCTGACGCTGGGCGCGGATGCGGCTCTGCAGGCGTTCGACGCTCTGCAACGAATGGCTAGACATGTAATGTCCTCCAATTTTTGGGCAAAGAACGCCCCTGTGCGCTTATGCACATGGTTGTCTTATTGCTTCCGGGACGTTAAGCGGAAAGGGAGGGGGATGAATGATCACCCGCGCAGATCAGAGTGTTCGATGAGGAGTTTGTTCGGTTTTTGACCAGGTTTGCTGATGAACGGTAGGCCAATTGCCATCTCGCAACTCTGGTGAAATAGCCTGCGCCGCGTACGGGCGGCCAGAGTCTGCGAGGTGTCCAATGATGCGCGCAAGCCTGCTGGTGATGCTGGTGACGTTGCTGTATGGCTGCGGCGACAGGATTGAACGCTTTGGCGGGCCGACCATGGGGAGTACGTATTCGATCCAGTACGTACCCACTGCACAGACGCCCGATTCGCGGCAAGTAAAGGCCGAAGTCGAGCTTGTTCTCCAGGCCCTCGACAAGCAGTTCTCCAACTGGCGCGGCGATTCCGTGGTTTCCCGCTTCAACAACCTGCCGGCCGGCGCCTGTCAGGCAGTGCCGCAAGAGATGCAGCAATTGCTGGCGTACGGTGTTTCTCTGTTCCGCGAGAGTGGCGGGGCTTTCGACCTGACGGTCTTGCCATTGATGAACCTCTGGGGCTTCGGCCCGCAGTCACGCGGTAGGCAGGTGCCGGACGCCAGCACGCTGGCACGGGAGCAGGCACGGGTAGGGCTGCAGCACTTGCACCTGGATGGAGAAAAGCTGTGCAAGGATGTGGCGGCGCAGCTGGATTTCGACAGCATGCTCGCCGGTTATGCAGTGGATCGGGTGGGCGACAGGCTTGCGGCCCTGGGTATCCAGGCCTATCTGGTCGAGATCACCGGTGAACTCAAGGGCGTCGGCCGCAAGCCGGATGGCTCGCCCTGGCGCATCGCCCTCGAGGTACCGAGTGGTGGGGGCGAACAGCAAGTGGAGCGCGCCATCGCCCTGGATGGCTACGGCGTTGCCACCGCCGGCGATTACCGCAACTATTTCGAGGAAGGTGGCCAGCGTTATTCGCACACCTTCGATCCCCGTGTCGGCAGGCCGGTCAAGCACGCGCTGGCGGCAGTGTCGGTGGTCGACCCTTCGGTGTTGCGTGCCGATGCCCTGGACACACTGTTGATGGTGCTGGGCCCGGAGGAAGGCTATGCCTTCGCCGAGCGGAATGAAATCGCTGCCTACTTCATCATGCACCAGGGGCTGGGTTTCGTTGCGCGGGCGACGCCGCGGTTCGAGACGTTGTTTCCCGGGCAAGGCAAACCCACGCAGTAGCAGAAGGAAAGGTCATTCCCACGCGCTGCCTTTTCCCCTATTGTCGATGCTCCCTTTCCAAACGATTAGCAGACCCATGGAGCAAGTCATAGTCATCACCGGTGCCAGCCGCGGCATCGGCGCCGCCACGGCGCTGCTGGCCGCCCGTCAGGGCTACCGCATCTGCATCAACTACCACGCCGACGACCAGGCCGCCGAGGACATCCTCGGCCAGGTCCGAGCCCTGGGCGCCAAGGCCATCACCGTGCGCGCCGACGCCAGTGTCGAGGATGAGGTCATCCAGCTGTTCCAGCGCGTTGACGAAGAACTCGGCCCGGTCACCGCGCTGGTAAACAACGCAGGCACCATCGGCCAGCAAAGCCGGGTTGAGGACATGTCCGAATTCCGCCTGCTCAAGGTCATGAAGACCAACGTCGTCGGCCCCATGCTCTGCGCCAAGCACGCACTGAAGCGCATGGCACGCCGGTACGGCGGGCCGGGCGGGGCCATCGTCAACGTGTCGTCGGTGGCCGCCCGCCTGGGCTCGCCCAACGAATACGTGGACTATGCCGCTTCCAAGGGCGCCCTCGACACCTTCACCATTGGCCTGGCAAAGGAAGTGGCAGGCGAGGGCGTGCGGGTAAATGGTGTGCGGCCAGGCTATATCCATACCGGGTTCCACGCGCTGTCGGGCGACTCCGACCGGGTCAGCAAGCTCGAGCCCGGCTTGCCCATGGGCCGCGGCGGGCGCCCCGAGGAAGTGGCCGAGGCCATCCTCTGGCTGCTCTCGGACAAAGCCTCGTACTCCACCGGCAGCTTCATCGACCTGGGCGGCGGGCGCTGAGCGCGCCGGTCAATCCTCCAGCAGCGTGCGTACCCGTTCGGCCAGCACTGCCAGCTCGAACGGCTTGGTCAGCACCTGAGTGCCTTGCAGCAACTGGCCGTCACTGAGCGCCGCGCTTTCGTCGTAGCCGGTGATGAACAGTACCTTGAGGTCGGGGTGGCGCTCGCGGCAACGTTCAGCCAACTGGCGGCCATTCAGGCCGCCGGGCAGGCCGATATCGCTCAACAGCAGGTCTGGCCGCTCGCCAGCTTGCAGATGGGCGAGGGCAGCCGGGCCGTTCTCGAATGCATCGACCCGATAACCCAGTTCTTCCAGCACCTCGCAGACGACCACGCGCAAGGCGGCCTGGTCTTCGACCAGCAGGATACGCTGCGTGGCGCCGCTGCTTTTTTCCAGCAGTGTGTGCAGTGGCCTGGGTGCCGGGGCTTCGGGGTGCTGGTGGTGGCGGGGAAGCAGCAGCTCGATGCGGGTGCCTTCGCCAGGTGTCGACAACACCCGTAGCTGCCCGCCCGACTGGCGCACGAAACCATAAGTCATCGACAAGCCCAGCCCAGTGCCCTGGCCCATGGGCTTGGTGGTGAAGAACGGGTCGACGGCGCGCTCGGCCACCTCCGCCGACATGCCCTTGCCGTTGTCGCTGATGCTCAGCCGTACGTATTCGCCAGCTGGCAGTTCCAGTGCACGGGCTTGCTGGTCGTCGAGCAGCAGGTTGTCACCGAGGATATCGATCACGCCGCCGGCAGGCATGGCATCGCGGGCATTGATGCACACGTTGAGCAGGGCGCTTTCCAGTTGCGGCGGGTCGATGAAGGTCGGCCATAGCTGGCAGGGGAATTGGCTGGTCAGGGTGATGGAGGGGCCGATGGTGCGGCGCAGCAGCTCCTCCATGCCGCCCACCAGCGTGGCCACCTGCGTGGAGCAGGGCTGCAGGGTCTGCTGACGGGAAAATGCCAGCAGCCGGTGTACCAGCGAAGAGGCCCGCTGCGCCGAGCCGCTGGACAGCTTCAGCAATGGCTCCAGGGCGTCGAAACGGGATTGCTCCAGGCGTTGGCGCATCAGCTCCTGGGCACTGAGGATGCCGCCCAGCAGGTTGTTGAAGTCGTGGGCGATGCCGCCACTGAGCTGGCCGACCGCTTCCATCTTCTGTGCCTGGCGCAGGGCTTCCTCGGCCTTGGCCTGTTCTGCCAGTGCCGCATTCACCCGTTGTTCCAGTTCCTCGTTCAGGCGCTGCAGGGCCTGCTCTGCCCGTCGGCGTGCAGTGACGTCCTTGAACAGTACCGCCACCTGGCGCTTTTCGGCAGGCTCTACGCGGAAGGTGGTCACCGACAACACATGGCCGGTGGCGACCAGTTCCTGCTCGAAATGCAGCGGCTCGCCCGTACGCAGCACCGCGCCATAACGGGCGACCCAATCGTCGGCCTCATCGGGCACCATCTCGCGCAGTTTCTGCCCGACCACGTTGGGGATGCCGGCATGCTTGGCATAGGCCGCATTGGCCAGCACATGCACATAGTCGCTCAGTGGGCCGTGCGGGCCGTCGAAGAACTCGATGATGCAGAAGCCTTCGTCCATGGTGTCGAAGAGCGAGCGGTAGAAGTCCTGATCGTGTTGCTGATGGCTTGCCAGGCGGGCTTCCAGCAGCGCGTTCTGTTGCTGCAGGGCTTCGACTTGTTGGCGCAGTGAAAGCAGGTCGCGGGAGGGCATGCCGACGTCCGACAGTGGATGAAGCCCAGACTTTAGCGTGTTCGGCAACAGGCGAATAGCCAGTCAACGCGGGTGTGACGCAATGCCCAACAGGCGCTCGATCCGTTCGCCGAGGGTGTTCAGGTCGAGGGGTTTGTGCAGCAGTTCGGTGCGCCTGCCGGGCCGGGCACAGTGCACCGTTTCGGCAGTCTCGTAGCCGGTAATCAGCAATACCGGGGCATCCGCCACAAGGTCCTGGCAGGCCTCTGCAAGCTGGTAACCGTCGAGTCGCCCAGGCAGGCCGACATCGGTGATCAGCAGGTCCGGTGGCGGCCCTTTCTGCAACGATTCCAGAGCCCGGTGGCCACTCTCGAAAGCCTGCACCTGATAGCCCAGTTCCGTCAGCACTTCGACCAGTACCAGGCGCAGGGCCGGTTGGTCCGCCACCCGCATGATCCGGTGCATCCGCGGCTGCAACGTCGCGGTGGCGGATGTGGCTGGCTCGCCGTGGCCGGTTGCGCAAGCGCTCTGGTCACGGGGCAGGTACAGGTGAACGCAAGTGCCTTGCCCGGTGACGCTGTCGATCAGCAACTGCCCCCCGGACTGGCGAACAAAACCATAGGCCATGGACAATCCCAAGCCAGTGCCCTGGCCCAGCGGCTTGGTGGTGAAGAAGGGCTCGAAAGCGTGTTGCAGCACCTCACTGGGCATGCCCACGCCGGTGTCCTCGACACGAATGTGCAGATAGTGCCCCGTCGGCAGGTCCAGGCGCTTGGCCTCGGCCGCTGCGAGATCGGCGTTTTCACAACCGATGCGCAAGGTGCCGCCCAGCGGCATGGCGTCACGGGCATTGATGCACAGGTTGAGCAGAGCGTTCTCCAGCTGCTGCGGATCGATGCGGATCGACCATTGCGCGGCCAGCGTGCGGTCCTGGAAGTCAATGTGCGGGCCGGTCGAGCTGCGGATCAGGTCATGCATGTCGGCGACCAGGCGGTGCACATCCACCGCTTGTGGCATCAGCGTCTGTTGGCGCGAAAAGGCCAGCAACCGCTGCACCAGGGCTGCGGCGCGCATTGCGTTGCTGCGGCCGAGCCCGAGCATGCGGGCGGTGTCGGCAAGGCGTTGCTCGCCCAGGCGCTGCTCTGCAAGCTCCAGCGCGCCAAGCAGGCTACCCAGCAAGTTGTTGAAGTCGTGGGCGATGCCGCCGGTCAACTGGCCGACCGCCTCCATTTTCTGCGACTGGCGCAGGGCCTCTTCGGCCTGGCGCAGGCGTTCCTGCTCGGCCATGCGCTCGGTGATGTCATAGGCGAACAGGTACCCGCCCTGGACTTGCTGTTGTGCATCGAGCAATGGGTGATAGCGGATTTCGTAATGGCGGGGGGCATCGGAGGGGCCGAGTGAGATAGTGTCGATGAAGGCTTCGCCGGCCAGCACGCGTGGCCACACCGGTGCCAGGCGGCCCATGATGTCAGGGTGGTTGAGCAGAATTTGTGGCACGTAATCGCCGATCTGCGGCACGAAGCCCCGGTAATGCTCGAAGGTTTCCCGGGCCGTGCGGTTGATCGCGACCAGGCGCTTCTCGCTGTCGGCGGCAAACACGTTGGCCCGGCTGTTGTCGAGCAGTTCGCCCAGTAGCTGGATGTGGGCCTGTGCAGTGTCGTCGCGCTCTGCCAGGCGAGCTTCCAGTTCTGCGACACGCGCTTGCAGTTGTGCCAATGACGGGAGCGAGTCTGCTTGCATGGCGAGGGCCCGGTGAGCGGATCGGGCAACTATAGCCGCCCACCGGGGCGCCAGTCATCAGAACGAGCGGATGATCCGCCCCAGGGTTTCCATGGCCCGTTCGGCATCCTCATGCCAGGGGCTGCCGTAGTTCAGGCGGATGCAGTTGCCGAAGCGCCGGGTGGGCGAGAAGATCGGCCCGGGGGCGATGCTGATGCCTTGGGCCAAGGCCATGTGGAACAGCTTGAGGGCGTCCATCTGTTCGGGCAGCTCCAGCCACAGGAAGTAGCCGCCGGACGGTTGGCTGACCCGCGTCTGCGCCGGAAAGTGCCGGGCGATGGCCGCCAGCATGTTGGCCTGCTGGCCTTCCAGGGCATAGCGCAGCTTGCGCAGGTGGCGGTCGTAGCCGCCGTGCTGCAGGTAGTCGGCGATGGCCGCCTGCGCCGGCATCGAGGCGCACAGCGAGGTCATCAGCTTGAGCCGCTCGATCTTCTGTGCAAAGCGCCCGGCTGCCACCCAGCCGATGCGGTAGCCAGGTGCCAGGCTCTTGGCGAACGAGCCGCAGTGCATCACCAGCCCCTGGGTGTCGAAGGCCTTGGCCGGTTTGGGTGCCTGTTGCGCGTAGTACAGTTCGGCGTACACGTCGTCTTCGATCAATGGCACCTGATGACGCGCCAGCAGCTCCACCAGTGCCTGCTTTTTCGCCTCCGGCATGCTGGCGCCCACCGGGTTCTGGAAGTTGGTCATGCACCACACGGCCTTGACCGGGTGTTTCTCCAGCGTTTGCGCCAGCACGCCCAGATCCATGCCTTCGCGCGGGTGCACAGGAATTTCCACGGCCTTTAGCTTGAGACGCTCCAGTACCTGCAGGCAGGCATAGAAGGCGGGGGCTTCGATGGCCACCAGGTCACCGGGCTGGGTGACGGCCTGCAGGCACAGGTTCAGGGCTTCCAGCGCGCCGTTGGTGATCAGCAACTCCTCCATTGGCAGCATCAGCCCGCCAACCATGTAGCGCAGGGCAATCTGCCGGCGCAGCTGCGGGTTGCCGGGTGACAGGTCGGTCACCACCATGCGCGGGTCCATGCTGCGGCTGGCGCTGGCCAGCGAGCGCGACAGGCGTTGCAGCGGAAACAGCTCGGGGCTGGGAAAGGCCGAGCCGAACGGCACGGTGTTGGGGTCCTTGATCGAGTCGAGGATCGAGAACACCAGCGCGCTGACGTCGACATCGGTGGACTCGCTGACCGGCTGCAATGCCTGCGGCTCGCTGAACTGGCGCGGGGCGTGGGCATTGACGAAATAGCCCGAGCGCGGCCGGGCGCGGATCAGCCCGCGCCGCTCCAGCAGGTAGTAGGCCTGGAACACGGTGGACGGGCTGACCCCGTGGGTCTGGCTGGCATAGCGCACCGAGGGCACGCGCTGGCCGGGGCCCAGCACCCCGGAGCGGATCAGTTCGGCGATGTCGTCGGCAAAGCGTTCGTAGCGTTTCATTCTGGCCTTCTGTCGAAGCCTGGCAGGCAAGGTGGAATCAGTGTAAGGGATCAACGGTTCATCGGCGCGACGAAGCGGCTGTGGGCCACGCTGCGGATGGCGGGGTCGTCGCGCTCGCTGATTTCGAAGCTCAGCGTCTGCGAGCTGCTGGCCGGGCGCTCGGCGAGCATCGCCACCGACACCGGCAGTTCACTCATTTCACCGGCCGGGATCACGAAGGAGGTCTTGCCCTGCAGGCTGAAGCCGTCGGCGTCCAGCAGGCGCAGCTCATAGTGCCGGGTGCTTTCGGTCTTGTTGATGACCTTGAGCAGGTAGATGTTCTCGATCTGGCCCTGGGCATTCTCGCGGAACAGGCCGCGGTCCTTGATCACGTCCAGCGACACCATCGGGCGCAGCTGCAAGGCCACCACCAGTGCCGCGATCATCACCCAAAGCGCGGCGGCGTAGCCCAGCAGGCGCGGGCGAAGCCAATGGGTGGTGCCACCTTGCAGGCTGCGTTCGGACTTGTAGCCGATCAGGCCACGGGCGTAGCCCATCTTGTCCATTACCCCGTCACAGGCATCGATGCACGCCGCACAACCGATGCACGCCATTTGCAGGCCGTCGCGGATATCGATGCCGGTGGGGCACACCTGCACGCACAAGGTGCAGTCGATGCAGTCGCCCAGGCCCTGGGCGCGGAGGTCACTGCCTTTCTTGCGCGGGCCACGGGCTTCGCCGCGACGCGGGTCATAGGCGACCGCCAGGGTGTCCTTGTCGAACATCACGCTCTGGAAGCGTGCATAAGGGCACATGTGCAGGCACACCGCTTCGCGCAGCAGGCCGGCATTGATGTAGGTGGCGGCGGTAAAGAACAGCACCCAGAACAGCGCCACGCCGTCCAGTTGCAAGGTGAACAGTTCCGCGGCCAGTGGGCGGATCGGGGTGAAGTAGCCGACGAAGGTCAGCCCGGTGAGCACGCCAATGGCCAGCCACAGGCTGTGCTTCAGCGTGCGACGGGCCAGTTTGCTCAGGCTCCAGGGCGCGGCGGCCAGCTTGATGCGCTGGTTGCGGTCGCCTTCGGTGACCTTCTCGCACCACATGAACAGCCAGGTCCAGGTGCTCTGCGGGCAGCTGTAGCCGCACCACACGCGGCCGGCATATACGGTGATGGCGAACAGGCCGAAGGCGCAGATGATCAGCAGCGCCGACAGCAGGATGAAGTCCTGCGGCCAGAAGGTGGCGCCGAAGATGTGGAATTTGCTGTTGCCCAGGTCCCACAGCACGGCCTGGCGGCCGTTCCAGTTCAGCCAGGCGGTGCCGAAGAACAGCACGAACAGGGCGCCGGCGAAGCCGATGCGCAGGTTGCGGTACAGCCCGGTGAAGCTGCGGGTATGGATGCCATTGTCGGCGCGGCGTGGCTGGGGGCTGGCTGGGGCGGTGGCGATCTCTGTAAAAGGGATTCTATCGTTCATGGCTCGGTGCTCATCAGGCCTCGATCAGGCATGAGCACTATGGCCCTGAGGCTGTTATCAGCACAGGCTCAGATTTTGCGATAAAAACCGTATCAGATTTCCCGGCGGGCCCCGCCAGGCCTCAGATTACCGAGCCTGGCGTGCTGGCCTTCAGATGCCTGCGGCTATCCACCGCACCCGCCACGGTCAGTGCATCGGCCTCGGCTTCGGTGATGGGCACACGCTGGCCGGCGAGCAGGGCCACGGACATGCGCAGCTGTTCGTCGGTGACGATTTCGATGGACGGGCCATCACCCTCGATGCGCAGGTCTTCGGCGATCAGGGTGCAGCGGCGGGTGGTTTCGTCGATTTCAATGGGCATGGGGTGGTCCTCCTGGGGGTTACAGGGGTGGACCACAGGGCGGGGCGGGTTGCTGCATCCGGAAGCTGAGCGGCACTTTGTCATTTACCCGGAGGTCAACCCTTGCAGATGGCAGGCCCGGCCTCTTCGCGGGTAAACCCGCTCCCACAGGGTTTGCACAGGTTTCAATGCAGTGCAGTACCCGCGAAGAGGCCGAACCTGACAACACAATGCTCCACATGGGAAGAAAGCAATGGACCTCATCTGGCAAGCAATCCAGGCCGAATTCGCCGATATCACCGACGAGCGCGAGGTCACGCAAATCCTCGTACGCCTGCTGATGGCAGCCCTGCTTGGCGCTGTGCTGGGTTTCGAGCGCGAGCACAAGGGCAAGGCCGCCGGGGTGCGTACGCATATGCTGGTTTCGCTGGGCGCCGCGCTGTTCGTGCTGGCACCGAGCATGGCCGGGGCCGACGAGCAAGCGCTGAGTCGCGTTATCCAGGGCATTGTCGCCGGTATCGGTTTTCTGGGTGCCGGCACCATTCTCAAGGGTAACGGCCAGGACGCCAGCCATGTGAAGGGCCTGACCACTGCCGCCGGGTTGTGGATGACCGCCGCCATCGGTACGGCAGCCGGCATGGGCCGCGAAGCCACGGCGTTGATCAGCACGATACTGGCCCTGCTGGTGCTGGGCACGATGCCGTTGCTGGTGGACAAGCTCGAAGGGCAGGATGAGGGAAAGCAGGAGGAGGAAGAGGGCAGGAAGCACTGAGGGGAGCCGAAGCTCCCCTCAAAGCGTTGTTGCCTGCTCTTTTTTTATTATTGGGACCGGCCTGTTTTTGTTTTTGTCAGCCTGTCCTGGTGTTGCGGGCGACCCCCATGCGGGGTCAAGAGCAAACGTATTTTTTTGAGCGCTGACCTGCTTTCATCATTGCTGATCCGAACTGGCTGCCGCTACCTGGAGGTAGTTTTATTGTTCTGTGCCAGACCGCGGGGCGTACCCCTGAAAAGCGTGTCGACTCCAAAAAAATCTGCTTGCTACGCCTCTGCCGTGTTGTTCTTGTTATGTCAGAGCCGTTACCTGTTGTTTTTATTGGGTGTCACATTTTTTTTGTTGTTGTACCAGAGATATAGCAGGGTGCGTGCCAACTTTTGCAAACCCTTTAAAATCAATCACTTGGCGATTTCAGTCGAAATCGACCGGCCTGAAATTCTGCCGATTTGTTTCCCTGTTACCCGATTTTTTGCTGCAAAACGTGGGGGCGGTAACACTCCACCCACACCAATGTGACACCTGTATGACCTATTGCGCGCTGCGCGCCCGTGCTACCCGCGACCCGTTGTCGCGGCCCAGCACGCTGCTGATGCGGCGGCCGGCGGCGATCAGTCGGTCCAGGTCGATGCCGGTTTCAATGCCCAGCCCCTGCAGCAGGTACACCACGTCTTCACTGGCGATATTGCCGGTAGCGCCTTTGGCATAGGGGCAGCCGCCCAGCCCGGCCACCGAGCTGTCGAACACGCTGATGCCTTCGAGCAGGCTGGCATACACGTTGGCCAGGGCCTGGCCATAGGTATCGTGGAAGTGCCCGGCCAGTTGCTCGCGCGGTACCTGTGCAGCGACCACCTCGAACAGGCGCCGGGTCTCGCCGGCGGTACCGGTGCCGATGGTGTCACCCAGCGATACCTCGTAGCAGCCCATGTCGTGCAGGGCACGGGCCACCGGGGCGACCTGCTCGGCGCTGACCTTGCCTTCATAGGGGCAGCCGAGCACGCACGACACATAGCCGCGCACGCGCACACCGTGGCTGCGCGCGGCTTCCATGATCGGCTCGAAGCGCTTGAGGCTGTCGCTGATCGAGCAATTGATGTTGCGTTGCGAGAAGGCTTCGGAGGCGGCGGCGAACACCGCCACTTCCTTCACGCCGGCGGCCAGGGCGTCCTCGAAACCGCGCAGGTTGGGGGCAAGCGCCGCATAGGTGACACCCGGGCGCTGGTGGATGCCGGCGAACACTTCGGCGGAGCCGGCCATCTGCGGTACCCACTTGGGCGAGACGAAACTGCCCACTTCGATATAGGCCAGGCCCGCTTCGGTGAGGTCGTCCACCAGGCGCACCTTGTCGGCGACGCTGATGGGCTGGGCTTCGTTCTGCAGGCCGTCGCGGGGGCCTACTTCGACCAGGCGGACGTGTTTGGGCAAGGACATGGCGGGTTTCCTGTGGCGTTCAGCGGTTGTCTTTATTGTTCAGGGTGGCGGCCAGGGCTTGTTCGCAGCGCTCCTGGGCGGTGTCCAGCTCCAGCTGCATCTGGTGGATGTCGAGCATCTGCTGTTCCAGCTGGGCGCGGCGCTCGGCGATTTTCGCCAGCATGCTGTTGAGCTGCTTGAGGTTGCCGCTGGAGGGGTCGTACAGCTCGATCAGCTCGCGGCATTCGGCCAGCGAAAAGCCGATGCGCTTGCCGCGCAGGATGAGTTTCAAACTGACTTTGTCACGCGCCGAATAGATACGCTCCAGGCCACGGCGCTCGGGGCTCAGCAGGCCCTGTTCCTCATAGAAGCGGATGGCGCGGGTGGTGATGTCCAGTTCGCGGGACAGGTCGGAAATGCTGTAGGTCTGGGTGCTCATGCTGGGGCTCGGCGTGGGGTATGCGGGTATCCTGAGGGCAGGTTGACGTATACGTCAAGCAGGGGCGCGGGATGTGTGTTGCCTGTGCCGGCCTCTTCGCGGGTAAACCCGCTCCCCTGTAGGAGCGGGTTTACCCGCGAAGAGGCCCGCACAGGCGAAAAATTTACTCAGACAACCCCGACCTGCGATACCCATTCGGCGTCTGCCCAGTCAACCGCTTGAACCACCGGGCAAAATACGTCGGGTCGGTAAACCCCAGGCTATCCGACAACTGCCCGATGCTCATCCGCGTATAGATCAGGTTGCGCCGGGCCTCCAGCAGCAAGCGCTGGTGCACCACCTGCAGCGCGGTCTGCCCACTTAGTGCCCGGCACAGCTGGTTCAACTGCAAACTCGGAATATTCAACCGCGCGGCAAAATCCTCCACCGACAGGTGCTCACGGTAATGCGCCTCGACCAGGCGCAGGTACTGCCCCAGCAAGTGGCGGTCACGTTCATCGCGGTTGCGCGGTGCCTGTACCAGCTGCTGGCGGCGGCTGATCCACACCATCAGCGCCGTCACCAGTGCTTCGAGCAAGGCTGCCCGCGCCGGGGCGTTGCCCTGGTACTCCTGCTGCAGGGTCTCGATCAGGCTGCGCAGATGCACCCGGTCCCGGCCAAGCGGGTAACACGCCGCCTTCGCCAGTACCGCCAGCGGCGCGCCCAGGCGCTGCTCCAGGTTGGCCACCAGTGCCGTGCCAAAGGTCAGCACATGCCCCTGGATATCGGCGCTGAAGCGAAACCCGTGCACGGTCATCGGCGGTACCACCTGGATTGCCGCTTCGCTGATGGCGCTGCGCCCCCCCTCGATCTCCACTTCGGCCCGGCCGCGTTGCACATACAGCAACTGGAACAGCTCGGCGTGCTGGTGCGGCTTGATTTCCCAGTGATGCAAACGGCTACGCGCCGGGATCGACTCGCAGTGCAGCAGGTCGGTGCCGGGCCAGGCCTGGTTTTCGCCGTACAGCTTGAACAAGGGGACGCCGGGGAGGGTGGATTTCATGCGGGCAGGCCTGTTCGTTAATCGAACGTTTTTTGTAAAAGTGCAGGTTATGCATGGGATATCACACTTCAATGGCTGTTTTTGCCAGTAAAAATGCAAGGGCAAACCCTAACAGCAGATGCCGCCCCACTGCCAGTCCAGGGCCGGCATCGTCCGCACAGAGACAACAACAATGAAAACTCAGGTCGCAATTATTGGTGCAGGTCCGTCTGGCCTGCTGCTGGGCCAACTGCTGCACAAGGCCGGTATCGATACCGTCATCGTCGAACGCCAGACGCCCGAATACGTGCTTGGCCGCATCCGTGCCGGGGTGCTGGAGCAAGGCACGGTCGACCTGCTGCGTGAAGCCGGTGTGGCCGAGCGCATGGACCGTGAAGGCCTGGTACACGAGGGTGTCGAACTGCTGGTCGGCGGGCGCCGCCAACGCCTGGACCTCAAGGCCCTGACCGGTGGCAAGACGGTGATGGTATACGGCCAGACCGAAGTCACCCGTGACCTGATGCAAGCACGTGAAGCCAGCGGCGCGCCGATCATCTATTCGGCAAGCAATGTCCAGCCGCACGAACTCAAGGGCGAACAGCCCTACCTGACCTACGAAAAAGACGGCCAGATGCACCGCGTGGTCTGCGACTACATTGCCGGTTGTGACGGCTTCCACGGTGTCTCGCGGCAGAGCATCCCCGAGGGCATCCTCAAGCAGTACGAGCGGGTCTACCCGTTTGGCTGGCTGGGCATGCTGTCAGACACGCCACCGGTCAACCACGAACTTATCTACGCCCACCACGAACGCGGTTTCGTGCTGTGCAGCCAGCGTTCGCACACCCGTAGCCGCTACTACCTGCAGGTGCCGCTGGACGAGCAGGTGGAGGCGTGGCCCGACGAGCGCTTCTGGGCGGAGCTGAAGGCACGCTTGCCCGAAGACGTGGCTGCGCGCCTGGTCACCGGCCCGGCCCTGGAGAAGAGCATCGCGCCGCTGCGCAGCCTGGTGGTCGAGCCGATGCAGTATGGCCACCTGTTCCTGGTCGGTGACGCCGCACATATCGTCCCGCCGACCGGCGCCAAGGGCCTGAACCTGGCGGCATCGGATGTCAACTACCTGTACCGGATCCTGGTCAAGGTGTATCGCGAAGGGCGCACCGACCTGTTGCAGCAGTATTCGCCGCTGGCCCTGCGCCGAGTGTGGAAAGGCGAGCGCTTCAGCTGGTTCATGACCCAGCTGCTGCATGACTTCGGCAGCCACAAGGACGCCTGGGACCAGAAGATGCAGGAAGCCGACCGCGAGTACTTCCTGACCTCGCCGGCGGGGCTGGTGAACATTGCCGAGAACTATGTAGGGCTGCCGTTCGAAGAAGTGGCCTGACCTGTAGGAGCGGCCTTGTGTCGCGAAAGGGGTGCGAAGCGCCCCCAGGGTCTTCGCATTCCTGCAAAATTGCTGGGGCCGCTTTGCGGCCCTTTCGCGACACAAGGCCGCTCCCACAGGTACAGCAGCGCCTGTGAGGCAAGCGATTACATGTGGGAGCGGCCTTGCGTCGCGATTGGGCTGCAAAGCAGCCCCGGCATTCGAAAGTCAGCATTGGCTAGCGAGCCAGTAACGCCTCCATCTCCCGATACCCCCGCTGCCGCGCATGCTCCAGCGCGGTCACCCCGTCCTTGTCGGCAATCTGCCGATCCGCCCCGGCCGCCAGTAGCCGGCGCACGATCTCAACATGCCGCGGCCCGCCGTCACCGAGGATCACCGCCTCCAGCAGCGCAGTCCAGTGCAGGCGGTTGAGATGGTTCACGTCCACCCCGGCATCGATCAGCAACTGCACGGTCTCGACATGCCCGCGTTCGGCGGCGGGTATCAGCGCAGTGCCTCCATACCGGTTGGTGCTCTTGAGGTCGGCACCGTGGCTCAAGGTCAGCCGCAGGATGTCGTTCAGGCCACGCGCCCCGGCATACAGGTACGGGCTGTCGTCGATGTTGTCCTTGGCATTCACATCGGCACCGGCCTCGATCAGCGCTTTCGCGGCCGCAACCTGGTTGCCATGGGTAGCCACCAGCAGGGCAGTGCGCCCTTGATCGTCACGGCTCTCCAGCTGCGCACCTTGTGCCAGAAGTTGTTGCAGGGTGCGCACATCATCGTGACGGGCAGCGTTGTGCAGGCGGTTGTCCATGGCAGTGCTCTCGGCGTGGGCGGCAAGGCTGGTGCACAGGGCGAACAGCATCGCAGCAAGTAGTGAACGCATGGGGGCAGGCTCCTCGATGACCTGCCCGCATCCTAGAAAAAACACGCCAGGGCTTGAAGTTAAGTTTGCGCATGACAGACAGTGCCTTGCTGAATAGGTAATGGCAGGAAGCACAACGATGACATTCTCCACCCCCCTGATGGGCGCCTTGTGCCTGGTAGCTGCCAGTGGCTGGGCCTGTGCCGACCAGGTGCTGCCCGCGCCACCGGAACTGGCCTCCGGCTACCGCACTGGCCTGCAGCCGGTGCATGCCAGCCGGCACATGGCCGCAGCTGCCAACCCGCTGGCCAGCGAAGCGGGGCGGGCGATGCTGCGTGCCGGTGGCAGCGCCATCGACGCGGCCATCGCCATGCAGATGGTGCTGAGCCTGGTCGAACCGCAATCCAGCGGCATTGGCGGCGGGGCGTTCATCCTCTACTGGGACGGCCAGCGCGTGCAGGCCTTCGATGGCCGCGAGGCAGCCCCGGCGACGGTAACGGAAAACCTGTTCCTGCAAGCCGATGGTTCACCGATGCCGTTCAGGACGGCGCAGATCGGCGGGCGTTCGGTGGGCGTACCAGGGGTTCTGCGTGCCCTGAAGCTAGCCCATGAGCAGCACGGCAAGCTGCCCTGGCGCGACCTGTTCGCCCCGGCCATTGCGCTGGCGCGCAACGGTTTCGCGGTTTCCGAACGCCTTCACACCCTGGTGGCGGGCGACCCGTTCATTGCCCGCTCACCCGCCATGGCCCGCTACTTCCTGGATGAACAGGGCAAGCCACTGGCGGTGGGGACTACCTTGCGCAACCCCGAGCTTGCGCAAACCTTCGAGCAGATTGCCGAGCAGGGCCCCGAGGTGTTCTACAGCGGCGAGATCGCCGAAGCCATCGTCGCCAAGGTGCGCAGCCATGCCAATGCCGGCTACCTGTCGCTGCAGGATATGCAGCAGTACCGAGCCAAGGTGCGCGAGCCGCTGTGTGGCCCCTACAAGGCCTGGCGCATCTGTGGCATGCCACCGCCATCGTCGGGCGGGGTGACGGTGCTGCAGACCCTGGGCATCCTGGAGGCACTGCAGCGGGCTTCGCCACAGCGCGACCTTGCCGCCATGCGGCCGCTGCGCACTTCGACCGTTGCCGGGCTGGAAGCCCCGCCGCTGGCCGTGCATCTGGTTGCCGAGGCCGAGCGCCTGGCCTATGCCGACCGCGCCCAGTACCTGGCCGACAGCGATTACGTGCCGGTGCCGCTCAAGGCCCTGACCGACTCCGCATACTTGGCCAGCCGCGCGGCGCAGGTCGGCGAGTACAGCATGAAACGCGCCCGCCCGGGCCAGCCGCAGGGGGCCGATCTGGCCCTGGCGCCTGACCGCTCGCCGCTGCGCATTTCCACCTCGCACCTCAGCGCGGTGGATGACCGCGGCCAGGCCCTGGCCATGACCACTTCGGTGGAAGCAGCGTTCGGCTCGCACCTGATGGTCAAGGGCTTCTTGCTCAACAACCACCTGACCGACTTCTCGTTCATCCCCCGGGAACAAGGCAAGCCCGTGGCCAACCGGGTGCAACCGGGCAAGCGGCCGCTGTCGGCCATGGCGCCGACCCTGGTGTTCTCGCAAGCTTCCGGAGAGCTGGTGGCCAGCCTGGGCTCGCCCGGCGGCTCGCAGATCATCGGCTACGTGAACAAGGCGCTGATCGGCCTGCTGGATTGGCAGCTCGACCCGCAGCAGGCCGCCGGCCTGCCCAACTTCGGCAGCCGCAATGCCGGCACCGAAGTAGAGGCGGGTTTGGCCAGCCCGGCACTGATCCGGCAGTTGGCAGCCTGGGGGCATGAGGTGACGCCGATGATCATGACCAGTGGCATGCAGATCATCCAGCGCAGTGGCGAGGGTTGGTCGGGTGGTGCCGACCCTCGGCGCGAAGGCGTGGCAGTCGGCGACTAGCGGTGTGCGTTGCGGTGCAGCAGGTGGCGTGATAGAAGTCAGTCTTGCCATTCAAAAGTTGAATACCAAGATGTCTATCAGCGTGAAATCGAATAGGGCCCTGTTCGACCTCGACCTGCTGCGTGCCATTGTCGTGGTGGCCGATTGCGGCAGCTTCACCACGGCTGCTGCGCGCCTGCACTCCACCCAATCGACCATCAGCCAGAAGGTGCGCCGCCTGGAGGATATGGTTGGCCACCGTCTGCTGGTGCGTGGCAATCGCGACGTGCTGCCGACCGACGCCGGGCAGACCCTGCTCGGCTATGCCCGGCACATGCTGGCCCTCAACGACCAGATGCTCGAAGCCTTGGCCGGGGCGATGGTTGGCATGACCGTGCGCCTTGGCGTGCCCGAGGACTTCGTGGGCGGGCGTACCACCAATGCGCTGTCGGCGTTCAGCCGGCTGCACCCGCAGGTGAAGCTGGAAGTGACCAGCGGCCTGTGCCGCGACCTCAGCCAGGCCTACGACAACGGTGAGCTCGACCTGGTGTTGCTCAAGCAGCGGCGCAACAGCCGCGAAGGCGTGGCCTGCTGGCCCGAGCGCCTGCAGTGGATCGACAGCGCGCGCACGCCCGCCTTCGAACTGGACCCGATCCCGCTGGTGACTTTCCCGCCCCGAGGCCTGTACCGCGACGACATGATTACCGCCATCGAAGGCATGGGCCGGCGTTGGCGCATCAGCTTCACCAGTTCCAGCCTCAGCGGCATCCAGGCAGCGGTCGCCGATGGTATGGGCATCAGCCTGCTGCCGCCACGGGCGGCGACCGGCGAACATCGGGTGCTCGGTGCGGAGCAGGGGCTACCTGAGGTCGACAGCTATGAAATCGTCATCGTCCACCGGCCGACGGCGGATGTGATGGTCAAGGCGCTGGCCGAGGTGATGACGCAATTGCTTGCGGGTGGCGGGATCTGACAGGGTTGAGGCCGGTGCAGGTTTTCAATGCCCTCTAGGGCTGGCGCTCGGCCACCGCTCGCAGGGTCCGCAACGTCACCACTGGCGCATCCACCACAAACCGGTTGGCCAGCCACCCCGGCACATCCCCGGCAGGGTCGGCTTGCAGCTGGTAAGTCACCTCGGTCCTGCGCTCACCCAGCGGTTTCATCCGCCACTCGCCGTTGAGCTGCTGCACACGGATCAGCCCATCTACCTTGGGGATCCTGTCTGGCTCGGCGCTCAGGTGGCGCAGCAGCGTGCCGTCGTCCAGGCGTTCGGTGGTGACCTTCAGCACGATGTCCCGCGGCATCGTCGGCCACGGCAGGTTGGTGGTCAGGTACACCCAGGTGTTTTCGCCCTGCACATCCAGCAAGCGCATCTCGGCGCAGGCGTACAGCCACTTGCAGGCCACCCGCAGGTTCTCCTGCAGGTCGGTGAGCGTGCGAACGCTGGCTTTCATGGTGCTGACACCACGGAATTGCTGGTAGGGCGAGTCGGGGGCGGCGCTCAGGTAAACGCGGATGCCTTCGCGGTCGTAGGCCAGGTTCCAGTCATCGGCGGCTGGGGCGGGGGTGCAGAACAGCAGGGCGGTGAGCAGCAGGCAGCGGTTCATGGCTGGTACCGCACGGGGGCAGGATTTTCAGTATGCGGCTACTGGGGCTGCCTTGCAGCCCTTTCGCGACACAAGGCCGCTGCCACAGGGTTCGGGGTACACCGCACTTTTGTGGGAGCGGCCTTGTGTCGCGAAAGGGGCGCAGAGCGCCCCCAATGCATCAACGCTTAGGGTTGAGCGTCAGGTGCACATGACGGTTCACGTCCTTGTACAGCAGGTAGCTGAACTTGCCTGGGCCGCCGGCGTAGCAGGCTTGCGGGCAGAAGGCGCGCAGCCACATGAAGTCGCCGGCTTCCACTTCGACCCAGTCCTGGTTCAGGCGGTACACCGCCTTGCCTTCCAGCACGTACAGGCCGTGTTCCATTACGTGGGTCTCGGCGAACGGGATCACGCCGCCCGGCTGGAAGGTGACGATGTTCACGTGCATGTCGTGGCGCATGTCGGCCATGTCGACGAAGCGGGTGGTGACCCAGCGGCCTTCGGTGCCCGGCATCTCGATGACGGTGGCGTTGTCACGGTGGGTGACGAACGACTCGGGAACGTCCAGGCCTTCGACCTTCTGGTAGTGCTTGCGCAGCCAGTGGAAGGTGACGTTGGACTTGCTGTTGTTGCGCAGGCTCCACTCGGCGCCCGGGGCCAGGAAGGCGTAGCCGCCCGGTACCAGGGTGTGGTGCTTGCCTTCGACGGTGATGTCCAGTTCGCCTTCGACGATGAACACCACGGCTTCGGCGTTCGGGTCCAGCTCAGGGCGCTCGCTGCCGCCTTCCGGGGCCACTTCGACGATGTACTGGGAGAAGGTTTCGGCAAAACCGGTCAGCGGGCGGGCGATGACCCACATGCGCATCTTGTCCCAGAACGGCAGGTGGCTGGTGACGATGTCACGCATCACGCCCTTGGGAATGACGGCATAGGCTTCGGTGAACATGGCACGGTCAGTCAGCAGCTCGGTCTGAGCCGGGTGCCCACCGTGGGGGGCGAAGTACGAATGGTTCGACATGGACGATCTCGACTTGTTGTTCTCTCCCCATGCCGTGAACCGCACCGGCCGGTGCGGCGCAGGGGATGTGGCGACAGAATAGGGTCGAGTGCGTGCCATCCACAAATTAAATGTTGGAATACCCGGTATTTGCCGACTGAATGCGAACCTGCCGGCCAGCGTGCCCTTCCGGCAAGCGGTCGCCCTGGCCGAACAGCTTGCGGCGCAAGGTGCCTTCGGTATAACTCAGCGGGTAGCGGCCACGGCGTTGCAACTCCGGCACCAGTAGCTCGACCACATTTGCCAGGTCGTCTGGTTGCACTGCGTAGGTCAGGTTGAAGCCATCGATGCCGGTCTGGTCCAGCCAGCTTTCCAGCTGGTCGGCCACCTCGCTGGCAGCACCCACCAGCACCGGGCCACGGCCGCCCAGGCCGACGAACTCGGCAGCCTCGCGCACGGTCCAGCTGCGGTTCGGGTCGGCGGCGGTGAAGGCGGCCAGGGCTGCGCGGCCGGCATCGTTCTCGACGTATTCGATGGGCGCATCGGGGTCGAGGCCGGCAAAGTCGATGCCGGTCCAGCCCGACAGCAGTGCCAGGGCGGCGTCCAGGTCGACATAACGGCGGTATTCGGCGAAGCGCGCTTCGGCCTCCTCCCGGGTGGGAGCGACGATCAACAGCGCCTGGGCGTAGATCAGCACCTCGTCCCGGCCACGCCCGGCCACCTCGCTGGCCTGGCGGATGCCGTCGGCGTAGCGGCGCAGTACCGTGGGCGTCGGCCCGCTGATGAACACGCATTCGGCGTGCCGCGCCGCGAACTGCTGGCCGCGTGCCGAAGCACCGGCCTGGAACAGCACAGGCGTGCGTTGCGGCGAAGGTTGGCACAGGTGCATGCCCGGCACCTGGAAGTGCTCGCCCACATGGTTGATGGGGTGCACCCGGGCGGGTTCGATATAGCGCCCGCTGTCACGCTCCAGCAGCACCGCATCGTCGTCCCAGCTTTTCTCCCAGAGCTTGTACAGCACCTGCAGGTATTCCTCGGCCAGGTCATAGCGCTGGTCGTGGCCCAACTGGCGCGCCAGGCCCAGGTTACGCGCGGCGCTGTCGAGGTAGCCGGTGACGATGTTCCAGCCGACCCGGCCACTGCTCAGGTGGTCGAGCGTCGACATGCGCCGGGCGAACGGGTAGGGGTGTTCGTAGGTGAGCGAGAAGGTGACGCCGAAGCCCAGGTGCTCGGTAACCCCGGCCATGGCCGGCACCAGCAGCAGCGGGTCGTTGACCGGCACCTGCACGCCACCGCGCAGGGCGGCTTCGGGGCCGCCCTGGTAGACGTCGTAGATGCCCAGCACATCGGCGATGAACAGGGCATCGAACAAGCCGCGTTCGAGCAGGCGGGCCAGGTCGGTCCAGTAGCCCAGGCGGTTGAAGGCCACGCTGGTGTTGCGCGGGTGGCGCCACAGGCCGGGGGACTGGTGGCTGGCGGCATTCATGCTGAAGGCGTTGAAGCGAATCGGGCGGGGCATGGTGGGCGCGCTCCGCTCAAGGCAATACGGAAGCCGGGTAGACCGCGTCGGCCACCTGCAGCTTGCGTGGAATCAGGCCCAGGCCCTGGAAGGTGTCGGCCAGCTTTTGTTGCTCGGCAACGATCTCTGGGGTGATGGCCACGGCATTGTAGTTGCGCCGCTCGCTGGCCGCTTGCAGCACGTTGGCGTTGATCCCGAGTTGCGGGGCCAGCAGTGCGGCGACTTCCTCAGGCTTGGCGTTGGCCCATTGGCTGACCTTGCCCAGCTCGGCGAAAAAGGTCTTCAGCAAGGCGCGATGCTTGTCGGCGAAGCTGGCGGTGGACAGGTAGAAGGTGCGGTTGTTGGACAGGCCGCTGCCGTCGCGCAGGTTCTTCAGGCCCGGCTGGCTTTCTGCCGCGGCGAGGAACGGGTCCCACAGGGTCACGGCCTGTACGCTGCCCGATTGCAGGGCAGCCACGGCATCGGCGGCGTTGTTGACGTAGGCCGGGGTGATGTCCTGGTAACTGAGGCCGGCCTGTTCCAGGGCAACGGCCAGCAGGTACTGGGCGTTCCAGCCGCGGCCGGTGGCCACGCGCTTGCCCTTGAGGTCTTGCACGCTGGCCAGGTGGTCCTGCTCACGTACCACCAGGCCGATGCCACGTGGGTAGGGCTGCTCGGCGGCCAGGTACACCACCGGCTTGCCTGCGGCCTGGGCGAACACCGAGGGTGCGTCGGCGGCATGGCCGAGGTCGATGGCGCCGGTGCTCAAGGCTTCGAGCAACTGCGGGCCGGCGGCGAACTCGTGCCAGCTGACTTTCACGCCTTGCGGCGCCAGGGCCTTCTCCAGGGCACCGCTGCCCTTGAGGATGTTGATGCTGTTGAACTTCTGGTAACCGATGCGCAGGGTCCTGGCCTCGTCGGCAAGGGCTTGGGACCAGGGCAACAGGGTACTGGCGACACTGGCCAGCAAGCCGCCGATCAACAGGCGGCGCAGGGGGGAAAAAGCACGGGCGGGCATGGGCATTGCTCCTTGAACGGGGAGGGAAGCGATGCGCCCAGACTAGGGAGGTGGCGTTTGGCATTCAATTTTTATATCTCTTTTTGTTAGATTGTTTTGTTATTTTTATATCCTTTTGTTTTGTTACGTCTGGTCAATTTCACATTCACTTGCCAGGCTCCCGGCAGGCCATTCGATGACGAGAGCGTGCAGGGCCTTCGCACTCCGAGGTGCCTGTTCTGCGACCAGCGTGGCCCTTGGCCAGGGCAGGCAGCGTTTGCGGGTAGGCAGCAGCCGTGGGGTGGTGGCTACCCGACCAACAGCGCGCTTCCCTGCATGGCCGCGCTCGCGGATAATCCCCCTCATTCCAATAAACAGCCTGTGAGTGGGTATGAGTGATTCCGTAGTCAGCCTCGGCCAGCCTGAAACCGAAGGGGGGCGCAAGACGCGCAAGAACAACCCCGAGAAAACCCGCGAGGACATCCTTCAGGCCGCAATCAACGAGTTTGTCCAGCAAGGGCTGGCTGGTGCCCGCGTCGACGCCATCGCCGAGCGCACCGCCACCTCCAAGCGCATGATCTACTACTACTTCGGCAGCAAGGAGCAGCTGTACTGCGAGTGCCTGATCAAGCTGTACGGCGACATCCGCAAGACCGAACAAAGCCTGGACCTTGAGTCGCTGCCGGCCGAGCAGGCGATCCGCCGGCTGGTGGAGTTCACCTTCGATCACCACGACCGCAACGTCGATTTCGTGCGGATCATCTGCACCGAAAACATCCACTATGGCGAGTACGTCAAGCAGTCGCCGGCGATTCGCGAAATGAGCAGCCTGGTGCTCGAGGCTCTGGGCAATACCTTGCGCCGTGGGGTGCAGGAAGGTGTGTTCCGCACCGGCATCGAGGTCATCGACCTGCACATGCTGATGAGCTCGTTCTGCTTCTACCGGGTTTCGAACCGCCACACCTTTGGCGAGATCTTCCAGATCGACCTGTCCGATGAGCAGGTCAAGCTGCGTCACAAGGCCATGATCTGTGATGCTGTGTTGCGGTATATCCAGACCGAGCACCGCCCCTGAAAATTCTCCAGTGGCTGGGCCGGCTCCTTTGCCGGCAAGCCAGCCCACGGGTGCAAGAACTGGCTTGCCGGCGATGGGCCGCGTAGCAGCCCCCGGCGATCAGCTCAATTCCAGCCAGATCGGCGCATGGTCCGACGGCTTTTCCATCCCGCGCAGTTCGTAGTCCACACCTGCATCCTTGATCCGCGGCACCAGGTGCTGGGAGGCCATGATCAGGTCGATGCGCAGGCCGCGCTTGGGCTCGTCCTCGAAACCGCGGCTGCGGTAGTCGAACCAGCTGAAGCGGTCGGCCACTTCCGGGTAAAGGTGGCGGAAACTGTCCACCAGGCCCCAGCCCTTCAAGCGTTCCATCCACTCGCGCTCTTCCGGCAGGAAACTGCACTTGCCAGTCTTGAGCCAGCGCTTGGCATTGTCCGGGCCGATGCCGATGTCGCAGTCCTGCGGCGAGATATTCATGTCGCCCATCACCAGCAGTGGCTGGTCGTTGCGGAACTGGCCCTCCAGCAGCGCCTGCAGGTCGCTGTAGAAGCGCTGCTTGGCCGGGAACTTGGTGGGGTGGTCGCGGCTTTCACCCTGAGGGAAATAGCCGTTCATGATGGTGATCGGGTTGCCATCGGCATCGGCGAAGGTGCCCCAGATGAAGCGGCGCTGAGCGTCTTCCTCATCGCTGGCAAAACCCTTGTGCAGGCTCAGCGGTGCCTGGCGGGACAGCAGGGCCACGCCATAGTGGCCTTTCTGGCCGTGGTAATGTACGTGGTAGCCCAGCGCCTGCACGTCGGCCAGCGGGAACTGATCGTCGCTGACCTTGGTTTCCTGCAGGCCGATCACGTCCGGCTGGTGCTTTTCGATCAGCGCCGCCAGCTGGTGCGGGCGGGCCCGCAGGCCGTTGATGTTGAAACAGACGATCTTCATGGAAACATGATCCCGGTAAAAGGCGCGATGCTAGCCGACATCGCTTGCCATCACCAGCATGGCGGCTTCGGCAGCCTGCTGCTAACGTCCTTTCCAAGGCACCCATGAGCCCATTCCAGGAGGACTGCCCGCAATGCCCGAAACCACTGCCGCTCCGGCCCGTGTCTGCCTGCTCGATGACGGCTACAGCCGTGAGGCGCGTTCGCTTCTGTACAACGCCTACCGTCACGAACCTACCTTCGCCTATATCTTCGAGGCCCAGCGCCCAGGCTACGAGCGGCGTCTGCGGGTGATGGTGCGCGAGTGGGTACGCCAGCATTTCTACCTGCAACTGCCCGCCATCGGCCTGCTGGTGGAAGACCGCCTGATCGCCATGGCCCTGATCGTGCCGCCGATGCGCCGGCTGGGCGTGGCCGACAGCTGGGCCTGGCGCCTGCGCATGATAATGGGCACCGGCCTGCGCTGTACGCGCCGCTACATGGACTACCAGGCCGCCCTGGCCACCTGCCTGCCCACCGACGAGGTGCATGTGCTGCCGCTGCTGGGCGTGCACCCGCAGTTCCAGGGCAAGCACTACGGCGAGCAATTGTTACAAGCTGTGCATGACTGGTGTGCAGACGACCCTGGTACGCAGGGAGTGGTGCTGGACACCGGCAACGAGCACTACCTGGCCTTTTACCAGCGCCAGGGCTATGAGGAAATTGGCGAGGTGGCTGTAGGACCAATCCGTGAGAGGGTGTTCTTCCATCCCAACCCGGTCTCTTCCAATTCTGCTTTTGCCTGAGCGGACCGCGCGACGGCTCCCTTGAGCGCCCGGCTCTGGTAGCATGCCCCGCATGACGTATTCAGGAAGATTGACCTGGGGCCTGGTTATCTGGGTCGCCAGTTTCGCAGCATGGGGCCAGAGTGAGTTGCTGGTGAAGGTCAAACCGGCCAACAAGGCGCTCAAGGCCAATGTCGAAGGCTATATCGGTACCCTTGGCGACCGCGATGAAGAAGCGCTGCTGCGCTTCAGTCGCGGCGCCCAGGAGCAGGCGCGCAAAGCCGCGCAGGCACTTGGCTACTACCAGGCGCAGATCGACACAGAGGTCAAGCCCGCCAGCGAGGCTGACCGTTCCCCGCAACTGATCATCACCATCGACCCTGGCGAGCCGATTCGCCTGCGCAACGTGACCATACGCATCGAAGGCCCCGCCAGTGAGATGAAGGCTTTCCGCGTGCCCGACAGCAAGGTCCTGCGCGCGGGTGAACAACTCAACCACGGCCATTACGAAGATGCCAAGCGGCTGATCCAGAACCAGGCGTCGCGCTACGGCTTCTTCAGTGGGCGCTTCAGTCGCCAGCGCCTGGCGGTAGACCCCCAGGCCGGTGTGGCCGATATCGAACTGGTCTACCAGAGCGGCCCGCGCTATCACCTGGGCGCGGTCACCTTCGGTGGCGACACACCGCTGGACGACGACCTGCTGCAGCGTATGGTCTCGTTCAAGCCGGGTACACCTTACGACTCGGAACTGATCGCCGAGCTGAACAATGACCTGCAATCGAGCGGCTACTTCGAAGGCGTGCGCGTGGATGCGGCGCCCACCGCCGCCGTGGGCGAAGAAATCCCCGTGGATGTCCGCCTGCAAACCCGCAAACCGCGCACCATGGGCCTGGGCCTGGGCTTCTCGACCGACGTCGGGCCCCGCGGCAAGGCCAACTGGACCCGCCACTGGGTCAACCCGCAAGGCCATAGCTACGGCTGGGAAACCGAACTGTCGGCACCCCGGCAGAACGTCGGCCTTTGGTACGACATCCCCCTCGACCCGCCGCTGACCGACAAGTTGCGCTTTGCCGGCGGCTACCAGAACGAAGAGATTGCCGGCACCGACACCCTCAGCAAACTGCTGACGGTGGGCCCCGAGTGGCACAGCAAGCTGCCAAGCGGCTGGCAGCGGGTGATTTCCCTCAAGTACCAGCGCGAGGAGTACCGTCTGGGTGATGACTCCGGGCTGAGCAACCTGTTGATGCCGGGGGTGAGTTACTCCTTCCTGCGCAGTGACAACCGCATCGACCCGCACAACGGCTACCGCCTGCAGTTCGATGTACAGGTAGCCAAGGAAGGGCTGGTCTCGGACACCAACCTGCTGCATGGCAACGTGCTGCTCAAGGGCCTGACCACGCTTGGCCATGACCATCGCTTGCTCGGCCGGGTGCAGTTCGGTGGCAGCGCGACCAATGGCTTCAAGAACAACATCCCGCCGTCGCTGCGCTTCTTCGCCGGTGGCGACCAGAGCGTGCGTGGCTATGACTACCAGACCTTGTCGCCGAAGAACAGCGACGGCGACCGCATTGGCGGGCGCTACCTGGTCGCCGGCAGCGTCGAGTACCAGTATTCACTGACCGAGAAGTGGCGGCTGGCAACCTTCGTCGACCAGGGCAACTCGTTCAACGACCTGGAACTGCCAAGCCTCAAGACCGGTGTCGGTTTTGGCGTGCGCTGGGTGTCGCCGGTCGGGCCGCTGCGCCTGGACCTGGCCAAGGCGCTGGATGATGAAGGGGGAATTCGCCTGCACTTTTCCATGGGGCCTGAGCTGTGAAACGCGTGATCAAGTACACTCTGGCGGGCCTGCTGGGGGTAACCGCAAGCCTGGGCCTGGTACTCGGCCTGTTGCTGGGGACCGAAGCCGGCAGCCGCTGGGTGCTGGGCAAGGTGCCCGGGCTTGAGGTGGCTGACTTCCAGGGCCGCCTGGCCGGTAGCTGGCAAGCCAGCCGGCTTATCTGGGCCGATGCCGGCAGCTCGGTAGATTTGCAGGCACCGCTGCTGGCCTGGTCGCCGGCATGCCTGCTGCGCTCTACCTTGTGCATTGACCAGTTGCAGGCGCAGCGTATCGACATGGCCTTTGCGCCCAGCGCCGAATCGGCCGACAGTGGCCCGCTGCAGTTGCCGGCCTTGCGCTTGCCGCTGGCCATCGAACTGGGTGAGGTCAAGGTTGGCCAGTTGCGCCTGGATGGCAATGATCTGCTTGGCGACTTGCAACTGGCGGCGCACTGGACCAATGCCGGGCTGCGCATCGACAGCCTGCAGCTGAAGCGTGACGACCTGCAATTGAGCCTGCAGGGCGACCTGCAGCCCGAAGCTGACTGGCCGGTAGAACTCCAGGCGCAGCTGCAACTGCCAACGGTAGGTGGCAAACCCTGGCAGCTGGCATTGACCGCCACCGGCGAGTTGCAGAAAACCCTGAAACTAGCCGGCACCAGCAGCGGTTACCTCGACGCCACGCTGAACGGGCAATTGCAGGCGTTGGCCGAGCACCTGCCGGCGACCTTGCAGATCCGCTCCGAGGCATTCAAGCCGGCCGCCTCGTTGCCCGACACCGTGCAGTTCAACCAGCTCAAGCTCGACGCCCGGGGCGACCTGCTCAAGGGCTATCAACTGTCGGGGTCGGCCAGCCTGCCGGCCGAGCAGTCGCCGATCGCCTTGCTGTTGTCAGGGCTGGTCGACAGCAAAGGCGCCAGGCTTGATGCCCTGGACCTGAGCGCCAGCGATACCCAGCGGGTCAAGATGCAAGCCACGGCTGACTGGCAGCAAGGCCTGGTCGCCGACGCCCAGTTGGACTGGCAGGACTTTCCGTGGCTGCGCCTGTACCCGCTGGAGACGCCCCCTGAGGTCACCCTCAAGCGGCTCATGGCCCAGGTACATTATCGCGATGGCAACTACCAGGGCACTTTCAATGGCGACCTGGATGGCCCGGCTGGCGCGTTCAGCCTGGCCAGCCCCTTCGAAGGCGACCTGAGCCAGGTGAAGCTGCCGCAGTTGGCGCTGACCGCTGGGCAAGGCAAGGCTGCCGGCAGTGTCGCCGTGCGCTTTGCCGACACCTTGGCATGGGATGTCGACCTGCAGTTGTCGGCGCTCGACCCAGCTTATTGGCTGGCCGAGCTGCCGGGTAACCTGGCGGGTCCGCTGCGCAGCAAAGGGGAGATGAAAGGCGACGCCTTGAGCCTCGATGCCCAGCTTGACCTGAAAGGCCGCCTGCGCGGCCAACCGGCAGTGCTCAAGGTCGAGGCCCAGGGGGCAGGGCAGAGCTGGACCTTGGGTACCCTGGCAGTCCAGCTGGGGGATAACCGCATCAATGGCAGTGGCAGCCTGCAGCAACGCCTGGCCGGGCGGCTCGACCTCGACCTGCCGCGCCTGGGCCAGTTGTGGCCAAGGTTGCAGGGCCAGGTCAAGGGCCGGCTTGACGTCGCCGGTACCTTGCAGGCTCCGCAAGGTACGCTGGCCCTGCAGGGCCAGCGGCTGGCCCAGGCGGAAAACCGCGTGCAGCAGCTGGACCTGGACGCCCGCCTGGACAACGCCCAGCGTGGCGTGATCGAACTGAAGGCCAGCGGCATTCACCTGGGTGACACGGCGTTGGGCACCTTGCAGGCCAACGGCAAGGGCGACATTCGCCAGCAAGCTTTGACCTTGGCGCTGGACGGCCCGCAGCTCAAACTCGACCTCGGCCTGGATGGCCAGTTGAACAAGGGTGACTGGCGCGGGCGCCTGGCCAGTGGGCGGATCCAGGCCGGCGGCCAGGACTGGCAGTTGCAGGCACCGGCGCGCCTGCAGCGGCTGGCCAGCGGCCAGCTGGACTTTGCGGCGCACTGCTGGCGCTCCGGCCAGGCCAGCTTGTGCGGCGACGACCAGCGTCTGGCCCCCGAGCCACGCTTGCGCTACCACCTCAAGCAGTTCCCGCTGGACAGCCTGGCCCAGTGGCTGCCGAAGGACTTCGCCTGGCAGGGTCTGCTCAATGCCGACATCAATCTGGACATGCCGGCCAGCGGCCCCAAGGGCAACATCGTCGTCGACGCCAGTGGCGGTACCCTGCGCGTGCGCGACAAGGACCGCTGGGTCGACTTCCCGTACCAGGCCCTGCGCCTGGACAGCACGCTGGCGCCAAGGCGCATCGATACCCGCCTGGCGTTCCGCGGCGAGCGCCTGGGCGAGCTGAACGTCAACACTCGCCTGGATCCACTGGGCAACAACAAACCGCTGTCGGGTGATTTTCGCCTGGCCGGCCTCGACCTGTCGGTGGCGCGCCCGTTCGTGCCTATGGTCGAGCGCCTGGCCGGGCAGCTCAATGGCAGTGGCCGGCTGTCGGGCACCTTGTTGGCGCCGCAGGTCAACGGCAACCTGATGCTCAGTGGCGGCGAAGTCAGTGGTGCCGAGCTGCCGGTCAGTCTCGAGGACCTGTCATTGCAGGCGTTGATTGCCGGGGAGCAGGTACAGCTCAACGGCGGCTGGCGCAGTGGCGAGGCGGGGCGTGGCCAGCTCAATGGCAACCTGACCTGGGGCCAGGCACTGGGCATGGACCTGCGTCTGCAGGGCCAGCAACTGCCCGTCACGGTCGAGCCCTATGCGACGCTGGAGGTCGCCCCGGACCTGACCTTGCGCCTGATCGACGACAAGCTGGCGGTGACCGGCAAGGTACAGGTGCCCAAGGGTGCGATCACTGTGCGCGAGCTGCCACCGTCCACCGTCAAGGTCTCGGATGACACGGTGATCGTCGGCCACCAGACCGAAGAGGGCAAACCGCCCATGGCTATGGCCATGGACATCGATGTCGAAGTGGGCCGCGACAAGCTTTCGTTCAGCGGCTTTGGTCTCACGGCCAACCTGCTCGGCCATGTGCACATCGGCGACAACCTCGACACCCGTGGCGAGCTGAACCTGGCCGATGGACGCTACCGCGCCTACGGCCAGCGCCTGACCATCCGCAGTGCGCGGTTGTTGTTCGCAGGCCCGATCGACCAGCCGTACCTGGACATTGAAGCGATCCGCAAGGTCGACGATGTGATTGCCGGTATCCGCCTGAGCGGCAGTGCCGAGCAGCCCACAAGCAAAGTGTTCTCGGAACCGGCCATGAGCCAGGAGCAGGCGCTGTCGTACCTGGTACTGGGGCGGCCGCTGGGCACGTCCGGCGAAGACAACAACATGCTCGCCGAGGCGGCCTTGGGCCTGGGCCTGGCGGGTAGCGCCGGCATCACCGGCAGCCTGGCTTCGAGCCTGGGCATCGACGACTTCCAGCTGGACACCGAAGGTTCGGGCAATACCACCAGCGTGGTCGCCAGCGGCAACCTTACCGAGAAACTGAGCCTGCGCTACGGGGTGGGGGTGTTCGAGCCCGCCAACACCATTGCATTGCGCTACAAGCTGAGCAAGAAGGTGTACCTCGAAGCTGCCAGCGGGCTGGCCAGTTCACTGGACATCTTCTACAAGCGCGACTTCTGAGCTGGCGCGGGGCGGCCGTCAACGGACAGTGGCCGCTTCGATGAACTCATTGGTATCGGGCGATGGCGGCGGGCTGGGGGCGCGTACCGGGATGATCAGGCTGGTGTATTCCTCGATCAACCGGTTGAGGGCTTCCGGCGGTTCGCTGGCCTGGAACTGCATGCGGATCTGCACTTCATCAGGGTCACGGCTGTCGCCCTGACGGCCCTGGCCGCCGATGGTGACCTTGAAGCTCGCCGCTTTGTTTTCGCCTGCACTCAAGAGTGCCTGCCGTGCTTCGGTACCTTTGACTCTTACCGAAAGGTCGACCTGCATGCGCTCGAGGGCCAGGCCCTTGGGCGACACCAGCGCGAACAGCGGCACGCGCATGATGTGCTGGCCATCCATGGCCACCTCGACCATCTTGGCTTTCATGGGCGCACCCAGCGCCTCGGTGTCGCACTCGAAGAACTGGTCGAACAGGTTGATGTACTGCTGCGCGATCAGGCTGTTGGTAGCGCTGGCGGCCTCCTGCAGGCCACGAGTGATCTCGCGCAGGTCGATGGAGGTCATGGGGGCGGGGGCTTTATCCAATGATTCGATTCCTCTGGCCAGGTGGTGCCCCCCTGTTCAGGAGGGCTGTTCGGGGCGGGGAGGCGTGTCTCAAGGGGTGCCTGCGCCGAGGGCTGGGGCGCTGGCGGCCGCAGGGTGCTTCAAGGTATCGGCCTGGGAAATCACGTCCTGGCTGTCCAGTGTGGCGGTTTTGACCACGGTCGGCTTTGTCGCGGCGTCGGTCAGGAAGTCGATCACCCGCATCATCGCTTCAGGCGGATCCTGGCGCTTCAAGGTCGTGTTGAAGGCGTATCGGGCTCGAGTATCGGTCTTGCGGGTTTGCGTGGACTTGTGGCTGACGCTGCCTTTCACGTTGAGCCTGAACGGCCCCCAGCCCAGCGAACCGCTTGCCTCGGCGCTCATGTCCTTGCTGGAAACGTCTTCCGACATCTGGTTGATGACCAGCTCGAACTCGACATTACCTTCTTCGATGGAAATGTTCGGGTGGGTGATGGCTGCCACCAGCGGCACTTTCATGGTCTTGCTGACCACGCCCTTGTATTCGCCTTGTTCGTCGACGATGGTTTCGTCGTAGTCGAACTGGATGGCCACGGCCTTGCCGTCCTGGACGCACACCTGCATCAGGAAGTCGGCGTAGGATTTGCTGGCGGTGACCTGGGCCTGGACCATGGCCTGCAGGGGGCCTGCGATCATGCGGTCCATTGGCAAGGCATTGATTACGGAACCGATGAGGCTGTTATCTATCGACATTGCTGGGTTCTCTTCTGGTTGGGTTCAAAACGTGGCCGTCAGTGGTGGTGACGATGCCGGGGCTTCAGCGCGCGCAATGTTCCTGGCGACGGATGTTGCCGATCTGGCGCAGGCTCAGGCCGTACTTGTCAGCGAGCAGGCTGCGCGACAGGCCGCTGGCGCTTTCCTTCTGGATCTGCAGGTTGCGCAACTGGCGCATGAAATGGTCAGCCTTGGGGATTTCCAGGGCGACACCGGCAAAGCGCTTGATCAGCGCGTCGAGCGCTTCGGCCGGCAGCACGTCGGCAAGCTTGGTGCGCTCGCGGTGCTTGGGGATGTACTTGGGCCTGCCGCCGTAGGCGCAGGTCAGCTGGTAGGCGTTGTCGATGCCGATGCAGTCGATCAGGGCCTGCAGCGAGTGGGGCAGTTGGCTGATATCGATGTGGCTCAAGTCTGGCGTTTGCATATGGCGCTCCTTCGGGACGGATGGGCTGTGCTACCCGATCACCAGCGGCGTTATGTCGAAGGTGTGACTGGATTTTCTGTGACAGCCGAGGCATGTCGCTAGGCGGCATATGGGTTGGGGGTTGTAGCTTCCGTGAACAGGTTTTGCAGGCAGCGATATCCGGCGTTGTAGGACATGGCTTCAACACCTGGCTGTAGCGGGTGATTTCCCATCAGCTCACTCCTTGTGTTGCGCGCTGGGTGTGATAACCATCAATCACACGGATAGCTGCTCAACAGGCTGGCGCTGCGCAGGTAGGCCTGAGGGGAGTCGCGCATGCCTTGCGGCAGCGTGCGCCAATCGACCAGCAGGCACAGGGCATGCAGCGGCTGCCCGTCACGCTGGCCGATGACCTGGTCGGCAAAGCTGCGGCGATACAGTGCCTGGGTCTGCTGTTGCGCTTGTACCCGGTCGGCCTGGGCCAGGGTTTGCCGGGCCAGCTCTGGCAGTTGCGCCTGGGGGGCAGTGAAATGCACCGACGCACCTTTTGCCTGCAAGTAACCGGCCTGGCGCACGCGCTGCCACAGTTGCTGCCATTGGCTGGCGCCGGCGTGGGCAGCCAGTTCGCGGCCCAGTTCGAGCAGTTGCTCGGCCGAGGTCTGGCGGGTGTCCAGCGCATGAAGGGAAAAGGGGGTCAGCAATAGCGACGCGAACAGAAGGGGTTTGTACATGGTGCCTCCGGCATGGGTGCTTGGGAGCACCATGCTTTCAGGCAGGCGCCGCCCCACCCAGCAGGAAATGCAGCGCCGGGGCCGGTGGCCGTTGTATCATTGCCGCGGCTCGTTGCGAGCCATTTGCCCCTGATGTTGCAAGGAACCTTCGATGACACACGTGCAGCGCCTCAAATACTCCCTTCTGATCATCCTGGTGGTACTGGGCCTGATGCTGGGCCTGTCCCACCTGCAGAAGCAGGGTACGATCAGTGAGCAGACCTTCCAGATGCTGGCCATCGCCATCGCCGTGGTGGTCGTGGTGATCAACGGCATCCTGCGGCGCAAGGTCAAACCCTGACTTTGGCGGGCCGGCCAGGTATGGCCGGCCATGCGCTCAGCGCAAAGGCGTTCGTTCCAGCACGGCGCGCGCCTGGGGGGCGAGGCTGTAGCATTTGTCGCTGCCCAGCTGGATGACGCCCTCGCTGCACAGCCGCTTGAGAACTTCGCGCACGCTGAGGAACGACAGCGGGATATCCAGCTGTTCCAGCTGCGCGTGCACGCCGCGCACGCCAATGCTGCGGCCATTGCGGTCGGCGGCGTGCAAGGCATCGATGACCTTGAGGCGGATCAGGCTGGTACGCAGGCCGAAACTGCGCAAAAGCTCGCGGATCTGTTCGTTGCCGATGCGTTCGTCAGCAAAAACGTCCTGTTCCCTGGGCGCTTTGCCTGGGACGCGCCCAGCCTGGATCGAGGGTTGCGGGTTGTACATGTGAATGCTCCTTTTCGTGGACGAACCCGAAATTTGGGTGCCTCACTTACTAGGACGAATGAGAACGGAAAAACTGCAGCCCACTCGCAAAAAAAATCTGGTTCTGTTCAAGACGTTCCATTGCCTTGTGGTACGTAAAATTTTCATTTGGCCATTCGTCTGATCGGGATGATCCCCGAAGCCGAGGAGTGCCTGTGTTTCCACTTTCCCGTCCCATGACTTGCGCTGGCCTGGCCGCCGCCCTGGTAGCCTTCAGCGTTGGCGCAGTGCCGGTGCAGTCCGCCGCAGCCGATGCCAGTGCGCAGATTCGCCGAACCACTTACGGTGTGCCGCACATCGTGGCCAAGGACGAGCGCGGCCTGGGTTATGGCATCGGCTACGCCTACGCCCAGGACAACTTGTGCCTGCTGGCCAATGAAGTGCTGACCGTGAGTGGCGAGCGCTCACGCTACTTCGGTGCCAAGGGCAAGACCCTTGAGCAGCGTGACAATCTGGCCAGCGACGTATTCTTCACCTGGCTCAACACTCCGGCGGCAGTCGATGCGTTCTTGCAGGCGCAGCCGGCACCGGTACGGGCGCTGCTGGCAGGTTATGCCAGCGGGTTCAACCGGGCGCTGGCCGAGCGCCGCAGCCAAGGGTTGCCCGCCGAATGTGGCACCGGCGAGTGGCTGCGGCCGATAAGCAGCGAGGACCTGGTCAGGCTGACCCGTCGGCTGCTCGCCGAAGGCGGTGTCGGGCAGTTCGTCGAAGCGCTGGCCGGGGCGCAACCGCCAATGCAGGCCAGCCAGCCGGCGCCGGCAGGGTTTGCCGCGGCGCTGGCCAGGCAACAGCGTTTTGCCACGGAGCGCGGTAGCAATGCGGTGGCTGTCGGGGCCCGGCGTTCGGCCAATGGCCGTGGTCTGTTGCTGGCCAACCCGCACTTCCCGTGGATGGGGGGCATGCGTTTCTATCAGATGCAACTGACCATTCCCGGCCAGCTCGATGTGATGGGGGCGGCATTGCCGGGCCTGCCGGTGGTCAACATCGGCTTCAACCAGCATCTGGCCTGGACGCACACCGTCGATACGTCGAATCACTTCACCCTGTACCGCCTGCAACTCGACCCCAAGGACCCGACCCGCTACCTGCTCGATGGCAAGTCGCTGCCGCTGGCCCGGCAAACCGTCAGTGTTGCGGTAAAGGCCGAGGATGGCAGCCTGAGCCAGGTGCAGCGCCAGGTCTACAGCTCGCAATTCGGCCCGGTGGTGCAATGGCCGGGGCGACTGGACTGGGATGCACATGCTGCCTACAGCCTGCGCGACGCCAACCTCGAGAACACCCGGGTGTTGCAGCAGTGGTACCAGATCAACCATGCAGACAGCCTGGTGGCGTTGAAACGCTCGATCGAACAGCTGCAGGGCATCCCCTGGGTCAACACACTGTCGGTGGATCAGGCTGGCAAGGCCCTGTACCTGAACCAGTCAGTGGTGCCTTATGTGGATCAGCAACTGCTGAGCACGTGCAGCAACCCGCAGGCACAAGGGCGCCTGGTAGTACTGGATGGCTCCCGCAGCGCGTGCCAGTGGAAGGTCGATGCGCAGGCCGCACAGCCGGGGATTTTCCCTGCGCGGCTTCTGCCGAGCCTGGAACGCGAAGATTTCGTGCAGAACTCCAACGACCCGGCCTGGATGGCCAACCCGGCGCAGCCGCTGACCGGTTATTCGCCGCTGGTCAGCCGCAGTGACCAGCCGCTGGGCATGCGTGGCCGCTTTGCCCTGCAACGCCTGCAGGGTACGGCCCGCCTGGGCGCTGACGACCTGCAGCGCATGGTGACCGATGACGAGGTCTACCTGGCCAGCCTGCTACTGCCTGACCTGCTGCAGTGGTGCAAGGGCGCCGACGCGGATGTGCGGGCCGTATGCAGCAGCCTGGCGGCCTGGAATGGCAAGGCTGACCTGGACAGTGGCATTGGGCTGATACATTTCCAGAACCTGTACGATGCCCTGGCCGAGCACCCGCAAAGCTGGCGGGTGGCCTTTGACCCTGCCGATCCGCAGCATACCCCGCGCGGGTTGGCGGTCGAGCAGGCGGCCGTGCGCAAGCTGTTGCATCAGGCCGCATTGGCGTCGCTCGAGCAGGTGCGTGACAGCGGTATGGCAGGGGAGGTGCGTTGGGGGCAGGTGCAACAGGCGGGCGATGGTACGCCGGTGCCGGGTGGCCCGCAGGCGTTGGGCGTGTACAACGCGATCTACAGCGTGCCGCATGGGCAGGGCAAGCGGTTGGTGGTCAGTGGTACCAGCTACCTGCAACTGGTCAGTTTTACCGACCAGGGGCCAGAGGCCCGTGGGCTGCTGGCGTTTTCCCAGTCCAGTGAAGCGGCTTCGGTGCATGCCGGTGATCAGACCAAGGCGTTTGCAGCCGGGCAACTGGCGGTGATTCCGTTTACCGAGGCGCAGATCAAGGCTGACCCGGAGTACCGGGAACTGGTGATCAGTGAGGGGGACAAGGGGGCGGTGGTCAGCCGGCCTTGAGGTATAAGCCTGTGCCGGCCTCTTCGCGGGTAAACCCGCTCCCACAGGTGCTGCACCAGGGCTGCAAGCAGCACGATACCTGTGGGAGCGGGTTTACCCGCGAAGAAGGCGACTCGGTTGGTCAGGAAAACTCGAACGGCGCCAGCTGAAAGCCTTGCTCGTCAACCTGCAAGGCCCAGCCACGGCGGTCCCAGTCGCCCAGCACGATACGCCGTGCCGGTTGCCCATCGACCACCAGCTTGTGTATCGCCGGCCGATGGGTATGCCCATGCACCAAGGTACGTACACCATGCGCTGCCATTACCTTCGGCACTTCCTCTGGCGTGACATCGACGATCTCGGTGGACTTCATCCGCGTTTGCGAGCGGCTTTCGCTGCGTAGCTTGCGTGCCAGCTTGTAGCGGGCCGACAGCGGCAGGTGCCGCAACACCCACAGGCTCAGCGGGTTGCGCAGCAAGCGGCGCATTTTCATGTAGGCCAGGTCGCGGGTGCACAAGGTATCGCCATGCATCAGCAGCACCTGCTCGCCACCCAGCTCGATCACGCTGGGGTCGTGCAGCAACGTGCAGCCCGCAGCGTCGCAGAAGGCTTGGCCGATCAGGAAATCACGGTTGCCATGCATCAGATAGATGGCCGTGCCGCTGTCGCTCAGCCGACGCATGGCCTGGCAGACCGACTGCTGGAAGGGCGTCATGGCATCGTCGCCGATCCAGGCTTCGAAAAAGTCGCCAAGGATGTACAACGCCTTGGCGTGGCGGGCACGGCCATCGAGCAGATCAAGAAACGCCCGGGTAATGTCCGGGCGTTCTTCTTGCAGGTGCAGATCGGAGATCAGCAGGATCACTCAACGATCTCGGCTTTCTCGATGATCACGTCGTCCTTCGGCACGTCCTGGTGGCCAGCCTTGGAACCGGTGGCGACCTTTTCGATGGCGTCGACGATTTCACGGCCTTCGATCACTTCGCCGAATACCGCGTAGCCCCAGCCCTGAACGTTCTTGCCGCTGTGGTTGAGGAAGTCGTTGTCGGACGAGTTGATGAAGAACTGCGCCGAGGCGGAGTGCGGCTCCATGGTACGGGCCATGGCGATGCTGTACTTCTTGTTCTTCAGGCCGTTGTCGGCTTCGTTCTGGATGCTGGCGCGGGTCTTCTTCTGGCTCATGCCAGGCTCGAAGCCGCCGCCCTGGATCATGAAGCCCTTGATCACGCGGTGGAACACGGTGCCATTGTAGTGGCCGTCCTTGACGTACTGAACGAAGTTTTCGGTAGTCAGCGGCGCTTTCTCGGCGTCCAGTTGCAGGACGATGTCGCCGTGGTTGGTGCTCAGTTTGACTTTGGACATGCTGAAACTCGCTCTTTCAAGGCAATCGGAATTAGGGTGCGCAGGGCGCGGGTCATCACCTGACGCAGGATCAGGCGATCGCGACACATGGCGCGCACTGGCCATTTTGCCAGGCTGCGGCAAAAAGCCGTGATAAATCACGCCAGTTTGTCCGGGCCCGACTGTCAGCAGCTTGACTGCTTCGGCTATGATAGGCCCTTTGATTCAATCGGCCTACCCAGGCCGGACACGTGCATTCAAGGATCCTATGAGCAAGCCCACTGCCGACAACGCGCCCAACGCCGCTGCCAAAGGCGCCCCCGCTGTCCCTGCGAATTTCCTGCGGCCGATCATCCAGGCCGACCTGGACTCGGGCAAGCACAGCAGCATCGTCACCCGTTTCCCGCCGGAGCCCAATGGCTACCTGCACATCGGTCACGCCAAGTCGATCTGCGTCAACTTCGGCCTGGCCAAGGAATTCGGGGGCGTCTGCCACCTGCGTTTCGACGATACCAACCCGGCCAAGGAAGACCAGGAGTACATCGACGCCATCCAGAGCGATGTCAAGTGGCTGGGCTTCGACTGGGCCGGCGATGTGCGCTACGCCTCCGACTACTTCGACCAGTTGCACGACTGGGCGGTCGAGCTGATCAAGCGTGGCAAGGCCTACGTCTGCGACCTTACCCCCGAGCAGGCCAAGGAATACCGTGGCAACCTCAAGGAGCCGGGCAAGAACAGCCCGTTCCGCGAGCGCAGCGTTGACGAGAACCTCGACCTGTTCGCCCGCATGAAGGCCGGCGAGTTCAAGGATGGCGAGCGCGTGCTGCGGGCCAAGATCGACATGGCCTCGCCGAACATGAACCTGCGCGACCCGATCCTGTACCGTATCCGCCATGCCCACCACCACCAGACCGGTGACAAGTGGTGCATCTACCCGAACTACGACTTCACCCACGGCCAGTCGGACGCCATCGAGGGCATCACCCATTCGATCTGCACCCTGGAGTTCGAAGGCCATCGTCCGCTGTACGACTGGTTCCTCGACAACCTGCCGGTGCCGGCGCACCCGCGCCAGTACGAGTTCAGCCGCCTGAACCTGAACTACACCATCACGTCCAAGCGCAAGCTCAAGCAGCTGGTAGACGAAAAGCACGTCGAAGGCTGGGACGACCCACGCATGTCGACCCTGTCCGGCTTCCGTCGCCGTGGCTACACCCCGGCTTCGATCCGCAACTTCTGCGAAATGATCGGCACCAACCGTTCCGACGGCGTGGTCGACATGTCGATGCTCGAGTTCAGCATCCGTGACGACCTGGACCGCACCGCACCGCGCGCCATGTGCGTGCTGCGCCCGCTGAAAGTGGTCATCACCAACTACCCGGAAGGCCAGGTCGAGCAGCTCGAATTGCCGCGCCATCCGAAGGAAGACATGGGTGTGCGCGTGCTGCCGTTCTCCCGTGAACTGTACATCGACCGCGACGACTTCATGGAAGAGCCGCCGAAGGGCTACAAGCGCCTGGAACCGGCCGGTGAAGTGCGCCTGCGCGGCAGCTACGTGATTCGCGCCGACGAGGCGATCAAGGATGCCGACGGCAACATCGTCGAGCTGCGCTGCTCGTACGACCCGGACACCCTGGGCAAGAACCCGGAAGGCCGCAAGGTCAAGGGCGTGATCCACTGGGTGCCGGCCGAGGGCAGCGTTGAGTGCGAAGTGCGCCTGTACGACCGCCTGTTCCGCTCGCCGAACCCGGAAAAGACCGAGGAGGGCGGCAGCTTCCTGGACAACATCAACCCAGGCTCGCTGCAAGTGCTCAGCGGCTGCCGCGCTGAGCCGTCGCTGGCCCAGGCGCAGCCCGAGGACCGTTTCCAGTTCGAACGCGAAGGCTACTTCTGCGCCGACCTGAAGGACAGCCAGCCGGGCCGCCCGGTGTTCAACCGCACTGTCACCCTGCGTGACTCCTGGGGCAGCTGAGGAACCGCCGTGCTTACCATCTACAACACGCTGAGCAAAACGAAGGAAACCTTCAAGCCGCTGGATGGCAACAAGGTGCGCATGTACGTGTGCGGCATGACCGTGTACGACTACTGCCACCTGGGCCATGGCCGCAGCATGGTGGCCTTCGACCTGGTCACCCGCTGGCTGCGCAAAAGCGGCTACGAGCTGACCTACGTGCGCAACATCACCGACATCGATGACAAGATCATCAACCGGGCCAACGAGAACGGCGAAAGCTTCGACGCCCTGACCGCCCGCATGATCGACGCGATGCACGAAGACGAGCGCCGCCTGAACATCCTGCCGCCGGACCAGGAGCCGCGTGCCACCGACCATATCGCCGGCATGCACGCGATGATCCAGACCCTGATCGACAAGGGTTATGCCTATGCCCCGGGCAATGGTGACGTGTACTACCGCGTCGGCAAGTTCGTCGGCTACGGCAAGCTGTCGCGCAAGAAGATCGAAGACCTGCGCATCGGTGCCCGTATCGAGGTCGACGAAGCCAAGCAGGACCCGCTGGACTTCGTGCTGTGGAAGGGCGTCAAGCCGGGCGAGCCGAGCTGGGAGTCGCCATGGGGCCCGGGGCGTCCGGGCTGGCACATCGAGTGCTCGGTGATGTCCACCTGCTGCCTGGGTGAAAGCTTCGACATCCACGGCGGCGGTAGCGACCTGGAGTTCCCGCACCACGAGAACGAGATTGCCCAGAGCGAGGCGGCCACCGGCAAGCAGTACGCCAACGCCTGGATGCACTGCGGCATGATTCGTATCAATGGCGAGAAGATGTCCAAGTCGTTGAACAACTTCTTCACCATTCGCGACGTGCTCGAGAAGTATCACCCGGAAGTGGTGCGCTACCTGCTGGTGGCCAGCCACTACCGCAGCGCGATCAACTACTCGGAAGACAGCCTGCGCGATGCCAAGGGCGCGCTGGAGCGCTTCTACCACGCCCTGCGTGGCTTGCCACGGGTAGCGGCCAAGGGTGGTGAAGAGTTTGTCGAGCGCTTCAGCGTGGCCATGAACGACGACTTCGGTACCCCCGAAGCCTGCGCCGTGCTGTTCGACCTGGTGCGCGAGATCAACCGCCTGCGCGAAAGCGACGTCGAGGCTGCTGCCGGCCTGGCCGGTCGCCTGCGCGAGCTGGGTGATGTGCTGGGTGTGCTGCAGCTGGAAGCCGATGACTTCCTGCGTGCCGGTGCCGAAGGCAAGGTGGATGCCGCTGAGGTCGAGGGCTTGATCCAGGCTCGCCTGCAGGCGCGTGCGGACAAGAACTGGGCCGAGTCCGACCGCATTCGCGACCAGCTGACCGCCATGGGTGTGGTGCTGGAAGACGGCAAGGGTGGGACTACCTGGCGTCTGGCCGACTGATCGGTTTAAAGGGGGCTGCGCTGCAGCCCATCGCGACACAAGGCCGCTCCTACAGGAATAGCGCCGCATTCAATGCTTGCGTAATCCCTGTAGGAGCGGCCTTGTGTCGCGATGGGCCGCAAAGCGGCCCCGTTTCTATTTGGCCAGGCCCACAAGCGGGCAGTGCAACACCAACCTGGCCCCACCCAGCTCGCTTTCCCCCACCTCCAGTCCGAACCCATGCAGGTCGACGATCGCCGCAACGATCGACAAACCCAGCCCGAACCCCGCATGGCGGTGGCCTTCATCGCTACGGTAGAAGCGCTTCAGCACTGCCGCCCGTTCCTCTTCCGGAATACCCGGCCCGCTGTCCTCGATGGCCAGGTGCAGGCCCTTGTCGTCCTGCGTCGCCGTTATCCGCACCAGCCCACCCTCGGGCGTGAACTTGATGCCGTTGCCCACCAGGTTGGCCAGTGCGTCGAACAGCAGTTCGCGGTCACCATGCAATGCCGACAGTTCGGCCGGCTGCTGCAGTTCCAGGCGGATGCCACCATCTTCTGCCAACGGCAGGTAGAAGTCGTGCAGCTCGACCAGCAACTCGTGCGGGTCAAGCTGGACGAAACCGGCCCGCCGCTGGCGGTCTTCCAGTTCGCTGATGCGCAACAACCCGCGAAAACGCGCCATCAGGGTGTCGGTTTCGCTAATGGCCTGGTCCAGTGCCTCGGCCTGGGTGGAGTCAGCGTCACTTTGCTGGCGAATGCGGTACAGCTGGGCGCGCAGGCGCGTGAGCGGGGTGCGCAGGTCGTGGGCGATGTTGTCACACACGCCCTTGACCTCATGCATCAGCCGCTCGATGCGGTCGAGCATGGCGTTGACGATGGCCGCCAGCATGTCCAGCTCGTCGCGCCGGGCCGACAGCGGCAGGCGGTGGGTAAGGTCACCGGCGACGATCAGTTCGGCCTGGGCCTGGATCGCGCGGATGCGCTTGAGTGGGCGGCGCCTCAGCAGGTACCAGCCGGCAAAGCCCGGGATCAGGGTCAGCGAGATCCCCCAAAGCAGGGCATGCAGGATGATCCGGGTGACCACGAACAGCGAGCCGTTGTCGCGCACCAGCACCAGCCAGCGGCCATCCTGCACCTTGATCGCCACCGCGTCGCAGCTGTCACGCGGCATGTGCGGGTCGTCGGCGTCCAGGCAGCGCTTGAGTTCGTGAACCTTGCCGTCCAGCCCCAGCTCTGGCGGGATGGCGCGAATGCGCCCGCCGATCGGGTTGAGCTGGTTGTCGAACAGGCCGTAGGCGTCGAAGCTGCGTTCCTCGAAGGCCTGGCTGGCGACCAGGGCGTCGTCCAGCTGTTTGCCGCTCATGTGCGCGAACAGGTGCTGGCGCTGCAGCATCGAATGGCGGGTGAGTTTGTTCAGGTAGCTGGACACCTCGAAGTACAGCACCCCCATGAGGATGCTGCTCCAGGCCACGAACAGAAAGCTGTACAGCGCCAGCAGGCGGCTGGTCGAGGAGCTCCAGCCCTTAGACGGGTTCAGCAATGGCATAGCCGGAGCCCCGTACCGTACGGATCAGCGGCGACTGGCCGGGCGAGTCGATTTTCTTGCGCAGGCGACCGATGTGTACGTCGATCAGGTTGGTGCCCGGGTCGAAGTGGTAGCCCCAGACTTCCTCGAAAATCATCATCCGCGTGATCACCTGGCCGCTATGGCGCATCAGGTACTCCAGCAGCTTGTATTCGGTGGGCAGCAGGTTGAGGGTCTGTTCGCCACGGCGGGCTTCGTGGCTAATCAGGTCCAGTTGCAGGTCGGCGACCTGCAGGCGGGTCTGGGTCATGGGCACGCTGTTGCGGCGCAGCAGCACTTCGACCCGCGCGGCCATCTCGTCGGAGGCGAACGGTTTGGTCAGGTAGTCGTCACCCCCGGCACGCAGGCCGCGCACCCGCTCGTCGACGTCGGAGAGGGCGCTGATCATCAGGATCGGCGTGGCAATCTTGAGGTTGCGCAGCGTGGTGACGATGGTCAGGCCATCGACCTCGGGCAGCATGCGGTCCAGAGTGATCAGGTCGTAGCCGCCGGCAATGGCCTTGGCCAGGCCTTCACGGCCATTGTCGGCCCAATCCACCTCAAGGCCGTGGCTGGTAAGTTCGGCGACGATTTCCTGGCCGGTGACGGCGTCGTCTTCGATGGTCAGTACGCGAGGCATGCTGGTTCCCGGGCATCTAATGGAGACTTGATTGTGCCAAAGAATAGCCAAACGGCGATTTAAGAAAAATTCATCTGGCGTGTTTTGCCTGCACTGGCCTCTTCGCGGGTAAACCCGCTCCCACAGGTGCAGCGTCACCCCCAAGGGCGGTGACATCCCTGTGGGAGCGGGTTTACCCGCGAAGCAGGCGCCGCGGTCTTTCAACGTGCGCCGATACCCTCGGCATGCATGATCTGCGCAATGATCGGCACCGGAGTCATCAGGTGCGAGCGCATCATGGCGCTGGCGCGCTTGGCGTCCCGGGCCAGAATCACTTCCACCAGGGCCGCATGCTCCTGGCGCTTGAGTTCCAGGGCCTGTTCGGAAAACACCGTCTGGGTCAGCCACAGGTGCCGGTAGCGCTCGGCCTGGTCGAACAGGTAAGTGCGCGCCTGCAGCAGGTGCTTGGAGCCGCAGCCCGAGGCAATGGCCGTGTGGAATGCCTTGTGCCGTTCGTCCCACACATCCAGGCGCTGTTCGCGGGTCTTCACTTCCACCACCTTGGCCAGGGTATGCGAGTGGGCCAGTACCGACGCCTCCCAGGCGTCGTCGCCACGCTCGATGGCCAGGGTGATGATCATCGCCTCCAGGTTGGCGCGGGCATCGTAGATGTCGTTCATCTCGTCCAGCGACATGGGCGCCACACGGTAGCCCTTCTGGCTGATCGCGTTGACCAGGTGCTCGGCCACCAACTGCGACAGTGCTTCGCGCAGCGGGCCCACGCCCAGGTCGTAGCGCTCCTTCAGGGTGCTCATCAGCAGCTTTTCGCCGGGTTTGAACACGCCGCGGATGATGTCCTTCTTGAGCCTCTCATACCCGCTGAATGCTGAGTTTTGTCGGGGGGCGAGCGCTTCCAAGGTCCTGTTCCTCAAACGGTTTTGTCGATCATACCGAAAGCGTTCGCCGGCGAAAAACAATGGACAAAAACACATTCTGTCTCTGAAAAATAAAAATGTAGACATTTTGCGTTTATGGCGATAATTTTAGCTCGCCCGCACTGATCCAGGTCATGCCCGGACGGCGCTACTCATTTTTTCTGCCAGGACACTGCCATGAACGCTTTTACGCAGATCGACGAACTTGTGATGCCACTGCCGCTCGAGCCGCGTGGTTACACCATCGCCCCTTCGAAACAGTCGCCGCGCCTGCTTGAGCTCACCTTTGCCCGCGAAACGGTCGAAGCGTTCGTCCAGGCTGTTGCCCAGTGGCCGGTGCAGGCGCTGGAGTACAAGTCGTTCCTGCGCTTCCGGGTTGGCGAGATCCTCGACGAGCTGTGCCAGGGCACCCTGCGGCCGGTGCTGCTCAATACCATCCTCAACCGCGCCAGCGGCGGCATGCTGATCACCCCGGTCGGCCTGGATGACGTGAGCCAGGCCGAGGACATGGTCAAGTTCACCACCGCCTGCGCACACCTGATCGGCCGCTCCAACTACGACGCCATGAGCGGCCAGTTCTATGCCCGCTTCGTGGTGGTCAACACCGACAACTCCGACAGCTACCTGCGCCAGCCGCACCGGGTCATGGAGCTGCACAACGACGGCACCTTCGTCAACCAGATCACCGACTACGTGCTGATGCTGAAGATCGACGAAAAGAACATGGAAGGCGGCAACTCGCTGCTGCTGCACCTGGACGACTGGGAGCAGTGCGACGAATTCTTCCGCCACCCGCTGGCCCGTCGCGAAATGCGCTGGACCGCACCGCCGAGCAAGAAGGTGTCCGAAGATGTGTTCCACTCGGTATTCGACACCGATGCCGAAGGCCGCCCGACCATGCGCTACATCGACCAGTTCGTGCAGCCGGAAAACTACGAGGAGGGCATCTGGCTGAACGCCTTGTCCGAATCGCTGGAAGGCAGCGAGAAGAAGCTTTCGGTACCGGTCGGTGTGGGTAGCTTCCTGCTGATCAACAACCTGTTCTGGCTGCATGGCCGCGACCGCTTCACGCCGCACGAAGGCCTGCGCCGCGAGCTGATGCGCCAGCGCGGTTACGTGGCCTTCCCCAAACCGCTGTACCAGCGCGGGCAATAATGACAGGGCGCGGGGCGGGCGCCCGCCCACGCGTCTTTGCACAAAACGATGCCACCAGGGCCCGCGCGGGCCTTGGTGAGCCAGTCAGGCAATGCCTGCGTGTGAGGTAAGGCTGTGTACGATTTCATCATCATTGGCGGTGGCATTGTGGGCATGTCCACGGCCATGCACCTGATCAAGGTCTACCCGGATGCGAAGATTCTCCTGCTGGAGAAAGAGTCCGGCCCGGCCCGCCACCAGACCGGCCACAACAGCGGCGTGATCCACGCCGGCGTGTATTACACCCCCGGCAGCCTCAAGGCGCGCTTCTGCCTGGAAGGCAACAAGGCCACCAAGGCTTTCTGCACCCAGCACGGTATCCGCTTCGATGAATGCGGCAAGCTGCTGGTGGCTACCAACGACCTGGAAATGCAGCGCATGAAGGCGCTGTGGGAGCGCACCGCGGCCAATGGCCTGGAGCGCTACTGGCTGTCGGCGGCCGAACTGCGCGAGCGCGAGCCCAATATCGTTGGCATGGGCGGCATCTTCGTGCCCTCCAGCGGTATCGTCAATTACGCCGAAGTGACTGCGGCCATGGGCGCCGAGTTCCAGCGCGCCGGCGGTGAGATCCGCTATGGCGCCGAGGTGGTCGGCCTGCAGGAGTTGGCCAGCGAAGTGGTCGTGCGCACGCGTGGCGACCATCATGACGATGAGTTGCGCAGCCGTTTCCTGGTGACCTGCTCGGGCCTGATGGCCGACCGCGTGGTGAGCATGCTGGGCCTGCGGACCGAGTTCGTCATCTGCCCGTTCCGTGGCGAGTACTACCTGCTGCCCAAGCAGCACAACCAGATCGTCAACCACCTGATCTACCCGATTCCCGACCCGTCCATGCCGTTCCTGGGGGTGCACCTGACTCGCATGATCGACGGCACCGTGACCGTTGGCCCCAACGCCGTGCTGGCAATGAAGCGCGAGGGTTACCGCAAGCGCGATGTCAGCCCAGCCGACCTGTTCCAGACCCTGACCACCCCCGGCATCCTCAAGGTGCTGGCGAAGAACTTCCGCCCAGGCCTGATCGAGATGAAGAACTCGCTGTTCAAGGGTGGTTACCTCAAGCAGGTCCAGAAATACTGCCCGAGCATCACCAAGGCCGACCTCACGCCTTATCCGGCCGGCGTGCGTGCCCAGGCCGTATCGCGTGACGGCAAGCTGATCGACGACTTCCTGTTCGTCAACACCGCTCGCAGCGTCAACGTGTGCAACGCACCGTCGCCGGCCGCCACCTCCGCCATCCCGATCGGCGCGTACATCGTCGACAAGGTATGCGAGCAGGTCGGTCGCCAGGGCGGCAGTTTCCCCAAGGCCGACCTGGCGCCTCGTCAGCGGGCTGCCGGCTGACCTACCCGTAATACGCCCTGCGGTTTCGTTTTCCTCAACCCGTACTGCCCTACTCACCATCTGGGGCAGGGCGGGCTTTTTCGCGCCTGCGTCGGTGACGTGCAAGCCGGCGGCCCCAGCGTGGGCATGACAAAAACAACAAGGTAGCGCCATGCAAACCCACAAGAACAATTTGAGTCATGGATTGAAATCCCGGCATGTCACCATGCTGTCCATTGCCGGCGTGATCGGTGCCGGCCTGTTCGTCGGCTCCGGCCGTGCGATTGCCGAGGCAGGGCCCGCCACCATCCTGGCCTATATCCTGGCCGGCGCGCTGGTGGTGCTGGTGATGCGCATGCTGGCCGAAATGGCCGTTGCTTCACCGGACACCGGTTCGTTCTCTACCTATGCCGACCTCGCCATCGGCAAATGGGCCGGCTACACCATCGGCTGGCTGTATTGGTGGTTCTGGGTACTGATCATCCCCATCGAGGCCAATATCGCCGCCACCATCATCAACTCCTGGGTCCCGCAGCTGGAGATCTGGGTCTTGTCGTTGGTGATTACCCTGTTGCTGACCGCCACCAACCTGTTCAGCGTGAAGAACTACGGTGAGTTCGAGTTCTGGCTGGCGTTGGTCAAGGTGGTGGCCATTGTCGGCTTCATCGCGCTAGGGGTATGCGCCATCTTCGGCCTGCTGCCAGGCTCCGGTGTCAGCGGCGTGTCCCGCCTGTGGGACAGTGGCGGCTTCATCCCCAACGGTTTTGGTGCGGTGCTGAGCGCCATGCTGATTACCATGTTCTCGTTCCTCGGCGCCGAAGTGGTGACCATTGCCGCAGCCGAATCGGATGAAGCGGGCAAGCATATTTCCAAGGCCACCAACTCGGTGATCTGGCGGATCACGCTGTTCTATATCCTGTCGATCTTCATCGTCATCGCGCTGGTGCCGTGGACTGACCCGCGCCTGGCCACCGAAGGGTCCTATGTCACGGTGCTGGACACCCTGGGCGTGCCGAATGCCAAGGCCATCATCGACTTCGTGGTGCTGACGTCGGTGACCAGTTGCCTCAACTCGTCGCTGTATACCGCTTCGCGCATGGTCTACTCGCTGAGCCGCCGCGGTGATGCGCCGGCCTGTGCCCAGGTGACCAGCCGCAGCGGCACCCCTGTGGTGGCTGTGCTGCTGTCCACAGGCGCAGCTTTCCTGGCGGTGATTGCCAATTACCTGGTCCCGGCCAAGGTGTTCGGCTTCCTCATGGCAAGCTCCGGCGCCATTGCCCTGCTGGTGTATCTGGTGATCGCCGTTTCCCAGCTGCGCCTGCGTCAGCGCCTGACTGCACAGGGCAAGACGTTGGGCTACCGCATGTGGCTGTTCCCATGGCTAACCTGGGGCGTGATCCTGTTCATCAGCGGCGTGCTGGTACTGATGCTGTTCCGCCCGGATCACCGTCTGGAAGTAGTATCGACCATGGTGCTGGCGGTACTGGTGGTGTGTTCGGGCCTTCTGGTCACACGGCGCCGGGCGCGCGAGGCGGTGGTTGGCAGCGTAGGGCAGGGCGCTTGAGTCGCTCGGCCTGAAGACAGACGAGCAAGTCGCATCAGGCTGTGAGAGGATGTCCGCCATCACAGCCAGGACCCCGAACGCAGCCTGATGAAGACACCCAAAAGAATCGAACCCCTGATCGAAGACGGCCTGGTCGACGAAGTACTGCGGCCGTTGATGAGTGGCAAGGAAGCCGCCGTGTATGTGGTGCGCTGTGGCAGCCAGGTGCGCTGCGCCAAGGTTTATAAAGAAGCCAACAAGCGCAGTTTCCGCCAGGCTGCCGAGTACCAGGAGGGCCGCAAGGTTCGCAACAGCCGTCAGGCCCGGGCCATGGCCAAGGGCAGCAAGTACGGCCGCAAGGAAGCCGAAGACGCCTGGCAGAACGCCGAAGTGGCGGCGCTGTTCCGCCTGGCCGGCGCTGGCGTGAGGGTTCCCAGGCCCTACGATTTTCAGGACGGCGTGCTGTTGATGGAGCTGGTGACCGATGCCGACGGTGACGCGGCCCCGCGCCTGAACGACGTACACCTCGAAGCCGAGGAAGCCCGGGCGTACCATGCCTTCGTCATTCGCCAGATCGTGCTGATGCTGTGTGCCGGGCTGGTGCACGGCGACCTGTCGGAGTTCAACGTGCTGCTTGGCCCGGACGGGCCGGTGATCATCGACTTGCCGCAAGCGGTGGATGCAGCGGCCAACAACCATGCCTTCAGCATGCTGCAGCGCGATGTGGCCAACATGGCCCATTATTTCGGGCGCTTTGCGCCGGAGCTGAAAAGTACCCGGTATGCGCAGGAAATGTGGGCCTTGTACGAGGCGGGCGAACTGCGCCCGGACAGCCCACTGACGGGGTTGTTCGAGGATGACGAGCATGCGGCTGACGTGGCCGGGGTGATGCGCGAGATCGATGCGGCCCGGCTGGATGATGCGCGCCGGCGAGCCGCGCGGGCCGAGGCTGAGGCCGGTGTGGCCAGGGCAGAGGAGCCTGCGCCGCCCTGGCTGCAGTAATAGGTTGCCTGCACTGGCCTCTTCGCGGGTAAACCCGCTCCCACAAGTACAGCGCGAATCCCGTGGGAGCGGGTTTACCCGCGAAGAGGCCGGCACAGGAAAAATGCAGCCATTGCCTTTGACGCAAGACAATATCTCGTCATCCGGCCTTTTCACTGGCGCGCGACAGGCATAAGGTATACGCCGTTCAAATTCCCTGGAGCTGTCATGTCCAACCAATTCCCGTCCGTTCGTCCACGCCGCCTGCGCCAGAACGAGTCCCTGCGCACGATCTTCCAGGAAACCGAGTTCCGCCTTGAAGACCTGATCCTGCCGATCTTCGTCGAAGAGGGTATCGATGACTTCGTGCCGATCACCAGCATGCCGGGCGTCAACCGCATCCCCGAGAAGCTGCTGGCCCAGGAAATCGAGCGCTATGCCCGCGCTGGTATCAAGTCGGTGATGACCTTTGGCGTTTCGCACAACCTGGACGCCGTCGGCAGCGACACCTGGAACGAAAACGGCCTGGTCGCGCGCATGTCACGCATCTGCAAGGACACCGTGCCGGAAATGGTGGTGATGTCCGACACCTGCTTCTGCGAATACACCAGCCACGGCCACTGCGGCGTACTGCACGACCACGGTGTGGACAACGACGCCACCCTGGCCAACCTGGGCAAGCAGGCGGTCATCGCCGCTGCTGCAGGTGCCGATTTCATTGCCCCGTCGGCGGCGATGGACGGCCAGGTCCAGGCCATCCGCAGCGCGCTGGATGGTGCCGGCTTCCACGACACCGCGATCATGGCCTATTCCACCAAGTTCGCCTCGTCGCTGTATGGCCCGTTCCGTGAAGCCGGTGGTACCGCGCTGAAGGGCGATCGCAAGAGCTACCAGATGAACCCGATGAACCGCCGCGAAGCCGTGCGCGAGTCGCTGCTCGACGAGCAGGAAGGCGCCGATGTACTGATGGTCAAGCCGGCCGGTGCCTACCTCGACGTGATCGCCGATATCCGTGCCGCCTCGCGCCTGCCGCTGGCGGCGTACCAGGTGAGCGGCGAGTACGCGATGATCAAGTTCGGTGGCCTGGCTGGCGCCATCGATGAAGGCCGGGTGGTGCGTGAAAGCATTGGCGCGATCAAGCGTGCCGGTGCCGACCTGATCCTCACCTACTTCGCCATGGACCTGGCCCGCGAAGGCATCTGACCGCGAGCCGTTGCCCATGCAAGCCGCTGCCATCGCAGCGGCTTTTCTTTGCCTGTGCAGCAACCGAAGAGGAGAAACACAAAAAACCCGTAAGCGCTGAATTATTTAGTGTCCCGTCGTATCTCATCCCTTAGAGCATTCATCGACAGGGATACGGACATGAAACCTCGCAAGAAAAGCATCCAGCCAATCGGCCTGAAGGACATCACCATCGTCGACGACGGCAAGATGCGCAAGGCAATCACCGCGGCGGCACTGGGCAATGCCATGGAGTGGTTCGACTTCGGCGTCTACGGCTTCGTCGCCTACGCCCTGGGCAAGGTTTTCTTCCCCAATGCCGACCCCAGCGTGCAGATGATCGCGGCGTTGGCCACGTTCTCGGTGCCGTTTCTGATCAGGCCTCTGGGCGGGCTGTTCTTCGGCGCCTTGGGCGACCGGTTCGGGCGGCAGAAAATCCTCGCTGCGACCATCGTGATCATGTCGCTCAGCACCTTTGCCATCGGCCTGATACCGTCCTATGCCAGCATCGGTATCTGGGCGCCGATCCTGTTGCTGCTGGCCAAGATGGCCCAGGGCTTCTCGGTGGGGGGCGAGTACACCGGCGCGTCGATCTTCGTCGCCGAATATGCCCCGGACCGAAAACGGGGTTTTCTCGGCAGTTGGCTGGACTTCGGCTCGATTGCCGGGTTCGTGCTGGGTGCCGGTGTGGTGGTGTTGATCTCTACGGTGCTGGGTGAGGAAAAGTTCCTCGAATGGGGTTGGCGCCTGCCGTTCTTCCTCGCCTTGCCGCTGGGCATCATCGGCCTGTACCTGCGCCATGCTCTGGAGGAAACGCCGGCTTTCCAGCAGCATGTCGAAAAACTGGAGCAGGGCGACCGCGAAGGCCTGGCGTCCGGGCCCAAGGTGTCCTTCAAGGAGGTCGCCACCCAACACTGGCGCAGCCTGGTGACCTGTATCGGTGTAGTGATCGCCACCAACGTCACCTACTACATGCTGCTCACGTACATGCCCAGCTACCTGTCGCACAACCTGCACTACAGCGAAGACCATGGCGTGCTGATCATCATCGCGATCATGGTCGGCATGCTGTTCGTGCAACCGATGATCGGGCTGCTCAGCGACAAGTTCGGCCGCCGACCGTTCATCATCGTCGGCAGCGTCGGCCTGTTTGCGCTGGCCATTCCGGCATTCATGCTCATCAACAGCGGCGTACTGGGGGTGATCTTTGCCGGGCTGCTGATCATTGCCGTGCTGCTGAACTTCTTCATCGGCGTGATGGCCTCGACGCTACCGGCAATGTTCCCCACGCATATCCGCTACAGCGCCCTCGCCAGCGCCTTCAACATCTCGGTGCTGATCGCCGGCCTCACCCCGACCATCGCCGCCTGGCTGGTGGAAAGTACTGGCAACCTGTACATGCCGGCCTATTACCTGATGGTGATCGCCGCCGTGGGGCTGGTCACCGGCCTGACCATGAAGGAAACCGCCAACAAGCCGCTGCGCGGCGCGGCACCGGCAGCATCGGATATCGAGGAAGCGCGTGAGCTGCTGCAGGAGCACCACGACAACATCGAGCAAAGGATAGAGGACATCGATGCGCAGATTGCCGAACTGGAGGCCAAGCGCAAGTTGCTGGTGCAGCAGCACCCGCGCATCGAGTGATCAGTGTGGCATGTAGCCACGCTGCCACGTCCGTGGAATGAACCGCGACACCAGGGCCAGCACGCAGGCCAGCGAGCAGCTGCCGGCTAGCGCCTGCAGGCCCAGGTGGTGCTGCAGCCAGGCCCCCAGCGCGGCGCCCAGCAGCATGCCGGCCCAAGGCACCAGTTGCACCCGCCAGCCATTGCGCCGCTCGCCCAGCAGCCAGCGCCCCAGCCCACGACCGAAGCGTGACAGGGCACCGGTGACGTAGGTCAGGCCGATGGGCAGGCCGTTCACCTGTTCGACCACGGCGTTGATCATGCCCATGGCCAGTGTGGCGGCGAGCAGCGCGGGCAAGGTCGCTGCCAAGGGCCATGCGGCTGCAAAGCCCAGCAGGGCGGCGACCACCAGCAGCACCGGCCAGGCCCGACGGCGGAACGCGCGCGCCAGCAGCACGCCCAGGGCGTTGCCGATGACGAAGCTCAGCACTGCAGCACTCAGGCGCAGCACCAGGGCCAGGTCCGCATCGCTGATGGCGACGGCCAGACGCGTGGTGTTGCCACTCATGAATGACACGAAGTCGCCCAGCGCCAGCAGGCCGATGGCATCGGTCATGCCGGCCAGTACGGACAGGCCGGCGACCAGGCCGAGGCCGACACGACCACGCAGAATCTGCAGGCGCAGCCGCTTGGCAGTGCGCGCGGGGAGGGTGTTGGGCAGCATCCTCGGGAACTCAGCGAGGCATTTCGCGGGCCAGGGTGCTCTTGATCGTGCGCTCCACTACATCGACCAGCACCATTGTCTGGTGGTCCACTTCGATGTTGAGCAGTTCGCCGGCCTTGTAGCTGGCAAAGGTGGTCTGGCGCAGGGTTTCCGGGATCAGGTTGATGGTGATCACGTTGTTCTCGACATCGGCTACGGTCAGGCTGCAGCCGTTGACCCCGATAAAACCGCGCGGGAATACGTACTTGCCCCATTCCGCTGGCATGCGGAACTTGATGAAGGCGCCGGTTTCCTTGATCGACAGCTCGACGATTTCGGCGGTGGTGGCGATGTGGCCGGCCATCAGGTGGCCGCCGACTTCGGCGTTCATCTTCGCCGAGCGTTCGATGTTGACGCCCTGGCCGGCCTTGAAGTTGCGCAGGTTGGTGCGCTCGAGGGTGGCGGTCATGGCGTCGAACCTGACCTGGGTGCCGTTGATCTCGGTGACCGACAGACAGGTGCCTTCGACACTGACGCTGGCGCCGATCTTCAGCTCGTCGAGCAGTTCGGGGGTGAGGTCGATGGTGAACTGGTTGTGGCCCGGGTAGGTGGTCACATCAAGCAGAGGGCGGACGGCCTGGACGATGCCGGTGTACATGGAGTTGCTCCTGGGCACGGAAAAGAAAACCTCCGAACGCTATGCCCGTGGAGCGGTAAAAGCAAGCCAGCCATTGGTCTGGACACTGGAAACCCACAGGCACGGCGCACTTTGTCACCTGGAAGTGACCCTGTGGGAGTGGGTTCACCCGCGAAGCAGGCGACGCGGTGGATGGCACCGGCTGCGCCGGTGTTCGCGGGTAAACCCGCTCCTACAGGTATGGCGCATTCCTTCAGGTGGTGGGGCCCCTGTGGGAGCGGGCATGCCCGCGAAGCAGGCGATGCGGTGGATGGCACCGGCTGCGCCGGTGTTCGCGGGCGCGCCCGCTCCCACAGGTATGGTGCATTCCTCAGCTGGTGGGGCCCCTGTGGGAGCGGGCATGCCCGCGAAGTAGGCGATGCGGTGGATGGCACCGGCTGCGCCGGTGTTTGCGGGTGAACCCGCTCCCACAGGAATCGCGTGGCTGCCGTTCAGAGCTTCACCGGCGAAGGCAATGGGGCAAATACAATTCAGACATGGCCGCTGCTGTTGACGATCCGCAGGCACAGCGCCTCATACGGGTCCAGGTTCACCATCAGCCGCCCATCCTCGGTCAAATCCCCTTCGACCGTTTCATTGATCATGTCCACCACCGGCCCCGGCGTGAACCCGGTCAGTTGCAGCTCCTCGGCAATCACTTCCTGGCCGAAGTTCAGCGCACTGATCTGGATGCCACGCCCGGCCGGCAGCTCATGCACCATCACCAGCAAGCCGGGGCTGCTGACTTCGGGCACCAGCACCTGGCGGCTGGTGGCAATGCCATAAGCCTGGCGCACCGCCAGCAGCTTCTTCACCTTGCAGGCAAACGAATCGCCGTTCTCCAGCTGGCTGTCCAGGCTGCCATAAAGCGCCCGGGCTCGGGGCATGCCACGCACAGACGTCTGGGCCTGCGGCTCCAGCCCGGCCAGGTCGTAGCCGCCGCGGTGAATCCAGCGGGTATCGCCATCCAGCATCCGCTGGGCGACCGCTTCGCCGGGCAAGGGCAGGGCGCCTACCAGGTCCCAGCCGGACAGCGCCACCACACCCGGCTGCATGGCGTTGTACATGACCAGCAGCAGGTGCACCTTCTGGATCAGCTCGATTTCTGCCACCCCGATCTGCCCAAGGTCGCGGATACCCAGCGCGGCAGCGATCAGGCTGGCCGTGGTACAGGCTATGCCATTGGTGACGAAGCGCAGGTTGTATGGCGCATGCTCGCCCGACAGCCGTTCGTAGATCTCTTCGCGGATGTGCTCGCGCAGGATGCCGCCAGGCAAGGTCTGGCCTTTGTACAGGTACATGTCGTGGGCATGCAGGGTCCAGAAATGCACCAGCTCCACGGTCAGCTCGTCGTGGTTCTGCAAGGCATGGATCAGCGAGGCCGGGTCGATGCCGAAAGCATGCATCTCCTTGAGCATCAGGCGCAGGAACTCGGTGTCGCCGGTCAGCAGCGCATGCTGGTAGGCCGGCCGGGTAATGAAATCGTAGGACAGGTCGGCACCACCCCTGGACATCTGCGCGATGTCGTCGAGGGTCAGGTTCAGTTCCTGGAAGCTGAAACCGCCGGCCTTGCGGATCATGCCGCCAATCAGTTGGTTGCCGACGATCGACAGAGGGTGGCTTTCCGACCAGGCAGTGCCGCTGGCGCGGGTCTCCACACCGAGAAAACCGTTGGCATCCAGGCGCAGGCCACGTGCACCCAGGCAGTCCAGGGCGTGCAGGGCATCGCCAATGATCATCTGCTGGGCGGCGAAGGTCGGGTCCAGCCAGTTCAGCGATGGCTGGCCTTCCTTGAAGTAGTGCAGGTACACCCAGCGCCGGGTCTTGCCATCTACACCGGTCACCGGCGGCGTGGCGCTCCAGTCGGTTTCCTTCACACCTGGTTCGAAGAAGATAACCCGTTGCAGCTGGCCGACGATGTAATGGCGGGCCTTGAGCTCGTCGCACTGGGCCGGCAGCAGATTGACCGCGTCGCGCCCGGCAGGCACTTCGGGCAGCAGCGGCCAGTCTTCCTCGCGGATTTCGACCATGTGGTACAGCCCCGGATAGGGACCGTAGGCCAGCTCGGCCAGGCGAAAGTCGGCGCCCTTGCCCGTGTGCGAGGGGATCAGGTCGTCGATGGTCACGGCGTTGTGCGCGGCGGCCATGCGGCTCATCTGGATCAGCTCCTGCTCGCTGCCGTACAGCGGATCGATGTCGAAACTGATGCGGTCGAAGTTGCCGTCCACGCTGGGGGTGAGTTCACAGCCACGAATGCCGCCGGACAACTTGATCGGGCCGGTGTGCAGGCCCTGAATGCCGATCTCCGACAAACGCTTCCACAGCGCCTCGTGGCCCAAGGCGCCAAGCACCGAACAACCTTCGGGGGCGATGATGGCATCGGGGTAGACGGTCAGCCAGACCGAAGCGATTTCAGTGGCGCGGCGGGGCTGCGCTTCGGCGTAGGGCTGTTGCCACAGGCGCGACTGGCCCGAGTACAAGTGGGTGCGTTGCTGGGAGGCCTTGAGCATGGCGCGGTCTTCGAGCCATTTGACGTATGACGGGTCGGGTTGGGTCATTTCGCGTCCTCTTTGCGTGTCGGCAGCGGCTCAGGTTATGACGGCTGTGGCGGCTGATCGTTCGGCTTGAGATTGCTTTTGGCTGTTTCGCGGGCGCGCCCGCTCCCACCGGATCTCTACACACTTCGAGAACTGTGCAATACCTGTGGGAGCGGGCATGCCCGCGAAGAAACTCCCACTGATCAAGGTTTGCGAATACGCAACTACCGTATGGGCTTGCTGATTTGTTTGCCAGCCTGAGAGGCGACCTCCAGTGCTTGGCCGTCCCGTTGCTTGCCTTGCCGAGCCAGGCCTTCGAGCTGCGGAATCAGCATGCCCTCCGGCAAATGACGCCAGAACCGCCCGGGCATGTGCAAGCGCAAGGCGTCGGGGTTGAGGCGGGCGGGGTTGAAGGTATGACGATAGTAGGTGCGCCATAATTCGGCACCAGGGTCTTCGGCGTTGCGGGCCCATTGGCGCCAGGGTTCGGGGCACTGTCGCTGGTAGTCGAATGCCTGGCCATCGAAGCGTATGCCGTCGTGGGCCGTGGCAATCATCCAGCGCAAACGCCCCAGGCGGTCGGCGAAATGCCCACTGGCGCTTTCCAGAATGTCATGCGCCGGCTCGTGGTAGGCCACCAGGTCGAGTTGCAGCTGTTCAGCCAATACTTCGGGTAGTGGCACGAAGCGTACAAACGCATGCAGGTGGTGTGCTTCGCGATTGACCTGCTTGATCCGTCTATGCAGCTCACTGCCCAATCGGTCACCCGGCAGCATTGCAGTGCGGTCGCCATGGGCCACCCGCCAAAGTACCTCGTAAAGCAGGTTCCAGCGGTGCTCGCCACGGTAGCGGGCCGCCTGTTCCAGCTGGCCGAGCAGCGCCGCAGGCACTTTGGCGCGAAAGGGACCGGAGCCTTCCGGCAGCGCTGTCGGTACGGCCAGCAAATCAGCCACCGGCCCTTGCGCCCAGGTGACCTCCGACGGGTCGATGCCATGCCCCAACAACACCCGGGCCTGGTCACGCCAGGTGGCGAACAGGCCGTCGCAATCGAGCGCGATCATCCCCATAAGCCCATCTGCACCGGGGCCTGCGGCTCACGCAAGCGCGCCCTCAGCAGGCCGCTGCGCAGTTCGGCCTGGGGCGGGCGGTAGTCGCTGGTGACAATGAATGGCCGCGCCTTGTCCAGCACGCAGCGCAACTGGATCAGGTCATCGTAGCGAATGCGCCGTTCGCGTCGCAGGGCTACCAGGCGCTGCACGCTGCGCAGGCCGATGCCGGGGATGCGCGCCAGTAGCGCCGGCTCGGCACGGTTCACATCCAGCGGGAACACGTCGCGGTTGGCCAGCGCCCAGGCCAGCTTGGGGTCGATGTCCAGTGCCAGATTGCCGCTCTGGCCCAGCAGCTCGCCGGCCTTGTAGCCATAGCCACGCAACAGGAAGTCAGCCTGGTACAGACGGTGCTCGCGCAGCAGCGGTGGTGCGGCCAGGGGGACGCTGCCGGGGCTGTCAGGGATGGGGCTGAAGGCGGAGTAGTACACACGCTTGAGGCCGTAGCCTTGGTACAGCGATTCGGCATTGCGCAGCAGTGTGCTGTCGTCGGTGCTGTCGGCCCCGACGATCACCTGGGTGCTTTGCCCGGCCGGGGTAAAGCGCGGCGCCTTGGGTTCGTGGGCCACAGCTTGCTGGCCCTGGTGGATCACGCCCATGGCCTGGCGAATGGTGTGCGCCTGTTTTTCCGGTGCCAGGCGTTTCAGGCTGGCGTCGGTCGGCAGCTCGATGTTGACGCTGAGCCGGTCTGCCAGGCGCCCGGCCTCCTCGATCAGCAACGGGTCGGCATCGGGGATGGTCTTGAGGTGGATGTAGCCACGGAAGTCGTGCTCTTCGCGCAACAGCCGCGCCACACGGACCAGCTGCTCCATGGTGTAGTCCGCCGAACGGATGATGCCGGAGCTGAGGAACAGGCCGCTTATGCAGTTGCGCCGGTAGAAGTCCAGGGTCAGCCGGACCACTTCCTCGGGGCTGAAGCGTGCGCGTGGCACGTTGCTGGATCGGCGGTTGACGCAGTACTGGCAGTCGTAGAGGCAAAAGTTGGTCAGCAGCACCTTGAGCAGCGATACGCAGCGCCCATCAGGGGTGTAGCTGTGACAGATGCCCATGCCATTGGTAGCACCCAGCCCATCAGCCCCGCGCGAGTTGCGTTTGGGCGCGCCGCTGCTGGCGCAGGATGCGTCGTACTTGGCAGCATCGGCAAGGATGCCGAGTTTGGCGATGAGTTGCATGGGGCTGACCTGTGATACTGAATATTCATACAGTATTTTGAGGCGTGACGGATTGCAAGTGATTGTGCACCAGCCACGCCCGACCAAATCCGTCATCTAAGCTTGTGGCTGACTTACGGATAGCAACGAGGCAAGGGGGAGGTTATGAGGATCACCATCAAGCCGGTACTGGCGCTGACCGGGCTGGCCTTGGCATTCGGCATGCTCGATGCCCAGGCCGCGGAAACCAGAAGAGTCGATGTCATGCTGGTGGGCGGCGGCATCATGAGTTCAACCCTGGCCGTCTGGCTCAATGAGCTGGAGCCGGGTTGGTCGATGGAAATGGTCGAGCGCCTGGACAAGGTCGCCGAAGAAAGCTCCAACGGCTGGAACAACGCTGGTACCGGCCACTCGGCCCTGGCCGAACTGAACTACACCCCGGAGAAGGACGGCAAGGTCGATATCAGCAAGGCGGTGGAGATCAACGAGTCGTTCCAGGTCACCCGTCAGTTCCTCGCCTGGCAGGTCAAACAGGGCGTGCTGAAGAACCCGCATTCATTCATCAACACTACTCCGCACATGAGCTTCGTCTGGGGCGACGACAACATTCGCTTCCTGAAGAAGCGCTACGAGGCGCTGCAGGCCAGCCCGTTGTTCAAGCCCATGCAGTACTCCGAGGACCACGAGCAGATTCGCAAGTGGGTACCGTTGATGATGGAGGGCCGCGACCCCAACCAGAAACTGGCCGTGACCTGGACGCCGATCGGCACCGACGTCAACTTTGGCGAGATCACCCGGCAATACGTGGGCTATCTGCAGACCCGGCCGAACTTCGACCTCAAGCTGTCGACCGAAGTGCAGGCGATCACCCGCAACGACGACGGCTCCTGGCATGTCGAATACAAAAACCTCAAAGACGGCAGCAACGCGGCCACCGACGCCAGGTTCCTGTTCATCGGCGCAGGTGGTGCAGCGCTGCCACTGCTGCAGAAGTCGGGTATCGAGGAGGCCAAGGACTATGCCGGTTTCCCGGTCGGTGGTTCGTTCCTGGTCACCGACAACCCGGCCATCGCCCTGCGTCACATGGCCAAGGCCTACGGTATCGCCGCCACGGGCGCACCACCGATGTCGGTGCCGCACCTGGACACCCGTGTGCTCGATGGCAAGCGCATGATCCTGTTCGGGCCGTTCGCCACCTTCTCGACCAAGTTCCTCAAGCAGGGCTCGCTGCTTGACCTGTTCGCCAGCGCCAGTGTGCACAATGCCTGGCCGATGGTAAGGGTTGGGGTGCGCGAGTTCGACCTGGTGCAGTACCTGATCGGCCAGGTGCTGCAATCTGACGATGACCGTTTCGAAGCGTTGCGCACCTACTTCCCCGAGGCGAAGAAGGAGGACTGGCGGCTGTGGCAGGCGGGCCAGCGGGTGCAGATCATCAAGAAGGACGAAGCATTGGGTGGTGTGCTCAAGCTCGGCACTGAAGTGGTGACGTCCAAGGATGGCAGCATTGCAGGATTGCTGGGTGCTTCGCCTGGCGCCTCGACCGCGCCGCCGATCATGCTCGATGTGCTGAGCAAGGTGTTCAAGGACAAGATGGCATCGCCGCAGTGGCAGGCGAAGATCAGGCAGATCATCCCGTCCTACGGCATCCGCCTTAACGACCACCCGGACCAGGTGCAGAAGGAGTGGGCATACACCAACGAGGTGTTGCAACTGAATCCTCCAGAGGGCGCCGTTACGCCGTAGCAAAGTACCATGCGGCGACCACCTCGATGCCTGCTTCCCACAGGCGCCGTGCAATGTGGTCGCCGGTGAAGCCGGCCACGCCGGTAATCAGTTCGGGCATGCTGGCTGCACCTGGCCGCGGCCGATGCCGTAGTAAGTCAGGCCGGCGGCGGCCATGTGCTCGGGTTCGAACAGGTTGCGCCCGTCGAACACCACCCGGTCGGCCAGTTGTTGCGGCACCTTGTCCAGGTTGAGCACGCGGTATTCCTGCCATTCGGTGACGATCACCAGGGCATCGGCGCCGCGCAGCGCGTCGTCCTTGCACGGTACCAATTGCAGGTCGGCGCGGGCGCCATAGTGCCGCTGGATTTCCTCCATGGCCTGCGGGTCATGGGCCTGCACCCGCGCGCCGGCGGCCCACAGCGCTTCCAGCAAGACTCGGCTGGAGGCCTCGCGGATGTCGTTGGTATTGGGCTTGAACGACAACCCCCACACGGCGAAGACCTTGCCTCGCAGGCCGCGTGGGTAGTGGCGTTGGATCTTGCCGAACAGCCGGTTCTTTTGCTGCTCGTTGACCGATTCCACCGCACGCAGCAACTGTGGTTCGAAGCCCTCGGCCTCGGCGCTGCGGCGCAGGGCTTGCAGGTCCTTGGGGAAGCATGAGCCGCCAAAGCCGCAGCCGGCATAGATGAAGTCGTAGCCGATGCGCGGGTCCGAGCCGATGCCGCGGCGCACCAGTTCGATGTCGGCGCCCAGATGCTCGGCCAGGTTGGCGATTTCGTTGATGAACGAGATCTTGGTCGCCAGCATGCAGTTGGCCGCGTACTTGGTCAGCTCGGCGCTGCGCGCGTCCATCACCATCAGTTTTTCGCGGTTGCGGCTGAACGGCAGGTACAGCTCGCGCAGCAGCTCTACTTCGGCGGGCTCCGCGCCACCGATGATGATGCGCTCCGGGCGCATGCAGTCATCCACCGCCGAGCCCTCCTTGAGGAACTCGGGGTTGCTGACGACGCGCAAGCGGCTGGTATCGGCCACGGCCTGGGCGATGCGCGCCTTGATGCGGTGCACCGTACCAACCGGCGCGGTGGATTTGTTGACGATCAGCTTGGGGCCATCGGCATGTTCGAGGATGCTGTCGACCACGGCGAACACGTGCTTCAGGTCGGCGCTGCCATCGGCCTGAGGCGGGGTGCCGACGGCAATGAACTGCACCTTTGCGTAGTTGGCCGCTTCGCTGGCGTCGGTGGTGAAGCGAAGGCGACCGCAGGCCAGGTTCTTCTCCAGCATCGGCGCAAGGCCGGGCTCGAAGATCGGGCAATGGCCTGCATTGAGGCTGGCGACCCGCTCGGCGTCGACATCCATGCACAACACCGAATGGCCCACCTGGGCCAGGCACACTGCCTGGGTGAGGCCGACATAGCCGGTACCGAAAACCGTGACCTTCATCTGACAGCTCCTTGGCGAGAAAGCTGAAAAAAAATGTCACATCGTTGTTTAGAAATTGTTACTCGCGCAGGCGGCTGCCTCTTGGGCGACGTTCCACAGCTGTTGGCGAAACCAGCGGCGCAAGGGGTCGGCGTGGGTGCGTTCGTGCCAGATCTGCATCACCTCGATCGCTGGCAATGTCAGCGGCAGCGGGTACATGAGCAGGTCGTCGTCACGTTCGACGGCTTCGGTGGCCAGCGAGCGCAGGCAGGTGAGCAGCAGATCGGTGCCGCGCAGCAGGCGCATGGGGGCCAGGAAACTCGACAGGCCAGCCACGACCCGCCGTTGCATGCCCTGGCTGCGCAAGGCGCGGTCGACCAGGCCATCGAGGTCGCCGGTGAGGGTGGTAAGCAGGTGGTCGCTGGCAAGGAAGGTATCGAGGTCCAGGCCGTTTTCCAGGCCTGGATGGCTGCGCGAGGCCAGCACTACCAAGTGTTCACTGAGCAGGCGCTGTTGGTGGAAGGTTTCCGGCAGGTCGGTGTAGAACCCGGCAACGGCCAGGTCACAGGTGCCTTTCTCCAATTCTTCGCGAGGCAGCAGACCGCGGGTGTTGCAGGTGACCAGCGTCAGGTTCGGTGCCTGGCTACGCAGGATCGGCAGCAGCCTGGGCAACAGGGTCTGCTCCACATAATCGGTGCTGTACAGGTGCAGTCGGGCAGGGCGGGCGAGGAAGTCCTGCCCTTCGCAGCGCTCATAAAAACCTTCCAGGCCCACTACCAGGCGTTCTACCTCAGGCGCCAGTTCGTGGGCGCGTGGCGTCGGGGTCAGGCCCCTGGGCGCGCGCACGAACAGCGGGTCGCCAAACTGATGGCGCAGCTTGTTGAGCTTGTGGCTGAGCGCGGGCTGGCTCAGCGCCATGCGCTGGGCGGCGAGGGTGGCGTTGCGTTCCTGGTACAGCACATGGAACAGGTACAGCAGGTTGAAGTCCTTGCTGGATATATTCATTTTCTGGATCACAGGCATGAGAGCTTTCGAATTATCGAATCATAGCCTCGCCGTTAGCATGAACGCATCCCCGCCAACATGAGCGGACAGCTCTATTTGCCTGATCAGGAGATTGTTGCATGACCAAGATGTCCCGGCTTGCCCTGGCTGTTGCCAGCACCCTGCTTGCCACCGGCGCCCACGCTGCGCCCAAGGGAGAGGTGCTGGTGCTGTTGTCCAGCGAGCACCAGCTGCCCCTGCAGGACGGCAAGCGCTACGCCACCGGCTACTACCTGAACGAATTCGGCGTGCCTGCCGACCAGTTGCTCAAGGCTGGCTACAAGCTGGTGCTGGTTACCCCCAAGGGTAATGCCCCGAGTGTCGACCAGCGTTCGATCGACCCGAGCTACTTTGCCGGCGATGCGGTGGAGATGCGCCGGATCGAGAAGGTCGTGCAAGGCCTGCCGGGCATTGACGATACCCTGTCGGTGAAAGAAGTACTGGCAGGTGACCTAGGGCGCTATGCCGGGCTGTTCATCCCCGGCGGCCATGCGCCGTTGATCGACCTGGCCAACAACCCGGACGTGGGCGCCTTGCTGCGGCATTTCCATCAAGCCGGCAAGCCTACAGCCGCGATCTGCCACGGCCCCATCGCCTTGCTCTCGGCCCAGCAGGACCCGGCCAGCTACCAGTCGGCGCTGGCGCGTGGTGAAAAGCCGGCAGCCACCGACTGGTTGTACAAGGGTTACAAGATGACCATTTTCTCCGACCCGGAGGAGCAGGTATTCGAAGGTTCGCTCAAGGACCAGCGGCTGCTGTTCTACCCGGCCAACGCCATGGCGATGGCAGGGGGCGACATGGGCTACGCCAAGGCCTGGCAACCCAATGTGGTGGTGGACCGCGAACTCATCACCGGGCAGAACCCGTTCTCGGACAAGGCGCTGGCCAAGGTATTGCTGGAAAAGCTGGCTGAGCAGGCAAAGCCCTCTGGCCAGGGCATCTAGGCTTACACGTGGCCTGCAAAAGCAGAGGGGGCGCCTTGATGGCGCCCCCTCTGCTTTGCTGCTTAGGCTTCAGCGTCCCAAGGACGATCGCCTTTTTCATCCTTGACGCGGGTCGGCAGGCCCATGACGTCCAGTGCCTTGAGGAACGGCTCGGCTGGCAGCTCCTCGACGTTGACCATGCGCTTGGCATCCCACTCGCCACGGGCGACCAGCAGGGCGGCAGCCACTGGCGGTACACCGGCGGTGTAGGAAATACCCTGGCTGTCGGTCTCGGCGTAGGCTTCTTCGTGGTCGGCCACGTTGTAGATGAACACTTCGCGCGGCTGGCCATCCTTGGTGCCCTTGACCAGGTCACCGATGCAGGTCTTGCCGGTGTAGCCCGGGGCCAGAGAGGCTGGGTCCGGCAGCACGGCCTTGACTACTTTCAGCGGTACCACTTCCAGGCCTTCGGCGGTTTTCACCGGTTGCTCGGAGAGCAGGCCCAGGTTCTTCAGCACGGTGAACACGTTGATGTAGTGCTCGCCGAAGCTCATCCAGAAACGCACGTTCGGCACGTTGAGGTTCTTCGAAATCGAGTGAACCTCATCGTGGCCGGTCAGGTACAGGTTCTGCGAACCCACCACCGGCAGGTCGTCCGTACGCTTGACCTCGAACATGGTGTTGCTGGTCCACTGGCTGTTCTGCCAGCTCCACACTTGCCCGGTGAACTCACGGAAGTTGATTTCCGGGTCGAAGTTGGTGGCGAAGTATTTGCCATGCGAACCGGCATTGACGTCGAGGATGTCGATCGAGTCAATGCTGTCGAAATACTGTTGCTGCGCCAGCTTGGCGTAGCTGTTCACCACACCCGGGTCGAAGCCGACGCCGAGAATGGCGGTAATGTTCTTTGCCTGGCACTCTTCGAGGTGTTTCCACTCGTAGTTGCCGTACCACGGCGGGGTCTCGCAGATCTTGCCCGGCTCTTCGTGGATGGCGGTGTCCAGGTAGGCGACACCGGTATCGATGCAGGCACGCAGCACCGACATGTTGAGGAAGGCGGAACCAACGTTGATCACGATCTGCGATTCGGTCTCGCGGATCAGCGCCTTGGTAGCCTCGACATCGAGGGCATTGAGCGAGAAGGCCTGGATGTCGGCGGGTACCTTGAGGCTACCCTTGGCCTTGACGCTGTCGATGATGGCCTGGCATTTGGAGATGTTCCGTGACGCGATAGCGATACGACCCAGTTCGTCGTTATGCTGCGCGCACTTGTGGGCCACCACCTTGGCGACACCTCCTGCACCAATGATAAGAACGTTCTTCTTCAATTTATCCCTTGCTCCTTACTGAAAGCCGGTCTTACGACAGGCTGGAAACGTAGTCTTCGAAACCGAACTCGCGCACCACTTCGACGCTGCCGTCGAGTTGCTTGACCACGATGGATGGCATTTTCAGACCGTTGAACCAGTTTTTCTTGACCATGGTGTAACCCGCCGCGTCGACGAACGACAGGCGATCACCGATGGCCAGCGGACGATCGAATTGGTATTCGCCGAAGATGTCACCGGCCAGGCACGACTTGCCGCAGACCATGTAGGTGTGCGCGCCGTCGTTGGGGGCCATCTTGGCGTTGAGGCGGTAGATCAGCAGGTCGAGCATGTGCGCTTCGATCGAGCTGTCGACCACGGCCAGGTGCTTGCCGTTGTACAGGGTGTCGAGCACGGTCACTTCCAGCGAGGCGCTGTTGGTGATGGCCGCTTCGCCCGGCTCCAGGTACACCTGCACGCCGTACTTTTCCGAGAAGGCTTTCAGGCGCGCGCAGAAGGCGTCCAGCGCGTAGTCTTCACCGGTGAAGTGGATGCCGCCACCGAGGCTGACCCACTCGACCTTGTGCAGCAGGTGGCCGAAGCGCTCTTCGATGTGCGTGAGCATCTTGTCGAACAGGCCGAAGTCGCCGTTCTCGCAGTTGTTGTGGAACATGAAGCCGGAGATCTGCTCGATCACCTGTTCGACCTTGGCCGGGTCCCATTCGCCCAGGCGGCTGAACGGGCGGGCAGGGTCTGCCAGCAGGTAGTCGGAGCTGCTGACCTGCGGGTTGACGCGCAGGCCACGGACCTTGCCTTCGGACTGTTCGGCGAAGCGCTGCAGCTGGCCGATCGAGTTGAAGATGATCTTGTCGCAGTTCTCGAGCATTTCCTCGACCTCGTCGTCGGCCCAGGCCACGCTGTAGGCGTGGGTTTCGCCGGCGAACTTCTGGCGGCCGAGCTTGAGCTCGTACAGCGACGAAGAGGTGGTGCCGTCCATGTACTGTTGCATCAGGTCGAAGACTGACCAGGTGGCAAAGCACTTGAGGGCGAGCAGTGCCTTGGCGCCGGAGTGTTCGCGCACGTAGGCGATCTTCTCCATGTTGCCCAGCAGCTTGGTTTTATCGATGAGGTAGTACGGCGTCTTGATCATTTAAAGGCCCCCGGCCAGGCCGGCCAAAAAAAGGACACGCATTGTGCCTTCACTTGCCGCAGACCGAAAGGGTGGGCTACGCATTTCGTCGTGGTTGACGCTGTTGCGACGGGAATTTTCCGGTTGCGGTGGGCTTAGTAGAACAGCGGCATGTGACTATCGTAATCAGCAACCGGGTGCCGCAAGGAGAATCCGATGAGTGTTTATTGGATGGCACCGGCTCCGCCGGTGTTCGCGGGCTTGCCCGCTTCCACAGGATTAGCGCGAGGCTCAGAAAATGCGCGGTTCCTGTGGGAGCGGGCAAGCCCGCGAAGAGGCCGGTACAGGTAACCTCAATCCACCTGCTGCAACCACGCCTGGATCTGCTCCAGCGTGGCGGTAGCCCCGCCACAAACCACCACCAGCACATTCTGGTACTGCGCCAGGGCGCCCGGTGCATAGGCCAACGCCAAGGCTGCTCCACAAGCTGGCTCCACCAGCACGCGATGGTCCAGCAGGAACCGCTCGCACGCCTCCAGCGCAGCGCGGTCAGTGACCAGATGGCTGTGCACCGGATGCTCCTTCACGCACACCAGCGCCTGGTCAGCCACACGCTTGGCCCCAAGCGACGTCGCCACCGAGGTAATACGTTCCAGCTCCACCGAATGCCCCGCCTGCATGGCCGCATGCAGCGATGCCGCGCCCTCGGTTTCCACCGCCAGCACCGGCACATCGCCCCAGCCGTTGCGCTGTAGCCCCTCGACCACGCCACTGAGCAAACCGCCACCGCCCACCGACAACACCACGGCGTCCGGCCTCACGCCGGTCTCGGCGACTTCATCCACCAGGCTGGCATGCCCGGCCCACAGCAACGGGTCATCGAATGGGTGGATGAAGGCGTCATCCGGGCCGACCAAGCTCTGCGCCAGGGCGTTGGCCTCCTGCCAGGAGCTGCCATGCACCACCACCTCGGCGCCCTCCAGGCGCAGCAGGTCCTTGGCCCGCTCGGTGGTGGTCTCGGGTACCACCACGGTCACTGGCACGCCCAGTTTGCGCCCGGCATAAGCTACAGCCAGGCCGGCGTTGCCGCCCGAGGAAGACACGAAATGCCGAGCGCCACGGGCATGGTGCACCTCGCAGGCATGGCCCACGCCGCGCAGCTTGAACGAGCCGCAGGGCTGCAGGGCTTCGAGCTTGAGCCAGACGTTGCTGTCCGCGGCCAGCGACAGCGGGCGGGACTCGATCAGGGGGGTATGGATATGCAAGGTCATTGGCTGGCTCCGCGCAGTTGCTCGAGGTAGTTGTAAACGGTGTAGCGGGTCACACCAAGGGCGCTGGCGGCCTTTTCCACGCCGCCCTTGACGATGAACAGGCCGCGCTCCTGCATCACTCTTACGGCTTCTACCTTGGCCTGCTTGTTCATTCGCCCCTGGCCGCTGCGCTGCAGGGATGCCTGGATTATCTCGCTCATCAGCAGTTCCATGTCGGCGGGTTCACTGACGGCAGGTGCGGCCCCTGTTGGTTGGAACTGCCGGAGAAAATTCATGGCTGCATCCAGGCCGGTGACGTCGGTGTTGACGCAGAGGCTGGCGAAGGGGTGGCCGCTGCTGTCACGGAAGATGGCCGTGGCGCTGCGCAGTGTGCGGCCCTTCAGCGTGGTGGGGTAGTCGGGCAGCACCACCGGCTCGCAGCCGTGCTGATCGGCCGAGGCCTGCATCAGTGCCTTGAAACCCTGGTCCTGTTCCGGGGCGGCGAGGATTGGGCTACCGACGCTGCGCCCGGAAAGATGGCCGTTGACGATCGCCACCACGGAGTGTTCCGGGTGGTCGAGGTCGTGCAGGAGGATTTCCATGTTGCGCGCGGCAACGCTGCCCAGGGCCTGGATGGCGGCCTTGAGGACGGTGAGGGTGAGCTGGCGTTCTTCGCTTGGGGTGATAGGCATGGCAGATCGCAAAATCAACGTTTTGTGTATTTTTACACATAAAGTTGAATTAGGCGATTTGCTTTTCCAGGCCCATTCGCGGGTAAACCCGCTCCCACAGGGACCCCACGGTATTCAATACCTGTGGGGTCCCTGTGGGAGCGGGTTTACCCGCGAATGGGCCGCAAAGCGGCCCCTTTAACCCTCAGCCCAGGGGCGGGGTACGCGGCGGGATCATTCGACGCGACCCGGTCGCCTCGAAGGCTGCACCAAAGCTGAGCAGCGCATTGTCGCTGTAAGCCCGGCCAGCAAAGGTCAGCCCCACCGGCATGCCGATATCGGCCATCACGCCCATCGGCACGGTCACGGTAGGCACGCCCAGGTGACGGATTGCCAGGTTGCCGTTGGCCACCCAGATACCGTTGCTCCAGGCGATGTCCGCCGACGCCGGGTTGACGTCGGCATCCGCCGGGCCCACGTCGGCCACGGTGGGGAACAGCACCGCGTCCAGGCCCAGCTTGTCCATCCAGTCTTCCAGGTCGATCTTGCGGGTCTGCTCCAGGCCGCGCAGGCCGTCGGGCAGGGTCTCGATCTGGTCCCAGGTCTTCAGGCCACGCTTGGCCATGTTGACGTACTCGTCCATGCCAGCGGCCAGGTCGTCCTCACGGTTGGGCAGGGTGCCCGGGTCGTGGGGGAAGATCTGCGGCCCGTCGACATCGGCCAGGCGGTTGAGCCTGGGGTCATCGTTGGCGCGCAGGAAGTCGTCGAAGGCCCAGCCCGACAGCTCCCACAGCTCGTCATGCAGGAATTCCTTGCTGACGATGCCGCGGTTGTACACGGTCGGTGCGCCAGGGCGGTCACCTTCGCAGTTGGATACCAGCGGGAAGTCCACTTCCAGTACTTCGGCACCAGCCGCCTCCAGTGCCTGGCGGGCCTGCTGCCACAGGTCGATCACCGTGGCGCGGGTGTGGATGCGCTGGCCAGTCGGGCCGCCGATGCCTGGCTTCTCGGAAGTACCTGCTTCGGCATCGGCATTGATGTACATGCGTGGCACGCCAAAGTGCTTGCCCTTGAGCGCGCTGGCATCCACGGCCAGGTCCAGATACGAAGCCGGGCGCACCGTAGAAGCGGCCGGGATTGGCACCCAGGGTTGCAGGCGCCACAGGTCGCCGCGCTTGTCGGCGTCGTCGGCTACGACCACGTCGAGGATTTCCAGCAGGTCGGCCATGGTACGGGCATAGGGAACCACCACGTCCATGGTCGGTGTGAGCGGCCAGTTGCCACGCACCGAAATCACCCCACGCGACGGGGTATAGGCGCACAGGCCATTGTTGGATGCCGGGCCACGGCCGCTGGACCAGGTTTCTTCGGCCAGGCCGAAGGCACTGAAACTGGCGGCAGTGGCGGTGCCGGCACCGTTGGACGAGCCCGAGGCGAACGGTGCGGTCAGGTAGTTGGCGTTGTATGGGCTTTCGGCGCGGCCATACACGCCGCGCTGCATGCCGCCGTTGGCCATGGGCGGCATGTTGGTCTTGCCCAGGCACACGGCGCCGGCGGCGCGCAGGCGTTCGATGGTGAAGGCGTCGCGCTGGGCCACCAGGTCCTTGAAGGCAGGGCTGCCGGAGGCAGCGGTCAGGCCTTTGACCAGGTAGCTGTCCTTGGCGGTGTAGGGGATGCCGTCCAGCGGGCTCAGGACCTGGCCTTTGGCGCGACGGGCGTCGGAGGCTGCGGCCTCATTCAGCGCCTCGGGGTTGCGTACCACAACGGCGTTCAGGGCGGTGGCGGTGTCGGCGCCATCGTAGGCGTCGATGCGCGCCAGGTAGGCCTGGACCAGCTCGACCGCCGTCGTGCGGCCCGACTCGAGCGCATCGCGCAGCTCGGCAATGGAAACCTCGGTTACCTCGATCATGCGTTCACCAAAAAATGTGCAGGTGGGGGCTAATGCGAGGAGTGTACAAGAAGGGCTTGGCGGGCGCAGGTTTGCGCGGGGGCAAACGGTTTTTTGCAGGCAAGCATTGTCGGGTCTTCCCGAGTCGTCCCACCATCCCTTCGAGTATCACCATGCAGGCGGCTTCAGCCGCAAAAGGGCCCTTGCAGGCCACCGATCAATGCGGCCCGCGCGGAATGGTCTTCAGCAGGTCTTCCGGGCTGATGTGCCCAACCACCTGGGCCACCGCGCTGCCCGGGGTCGGCAGGTCGATGATGTGGCTTTTCATCTTGCCGATCACGTGCATTTCGCACGGCTTGCAGTCGAACTTCAGGGTCAGCACCTCATCACCCTGGATCAGCTGCATCGGCGCCACCTTGGTGCGCACGCCGGTCACGCCCTTGGCCTGCTTGGGGCACAGGTTGAAGGAGAAGCGCAGGCAGTGCTTGGTGATCATCACCGGCACTTCGCCGTGCTCTTCATGGGCCTCGTAGGCCGCGTCGATCAGCTGCACGCCGTGGCGGTGGTAGAAGTCGCGGGCCTTCTGGTTGTACACGTTGGCCAGGAACGACAGGTGCGACTCCGGGTAAACCGGCGGTGGCGTGGTCTCGGCCTTGCGCCCGCCACGCGGGTGCGCCTGCACCCGTGCTGCCGTCAGCGCCTCGATGGCTTCGCGGCGCAGGGCCTTGAGCTGCGAGTTGGGGATGAAGTAAGCCTGCGGGGCGTCCAGCTCGATGCTGTCGGCGTGGTACATGGTGGTGCCCAGCTGGCCGAGCAGGTCGTGCAGTTGGTCCAGCGCCTGCTGCGGCTTGTTGGCCGGGCCGAACGGGCCTTCCAGTGCCACTTGCGTGCCCACGCCTTCCTCGCTGGTGACGGTCAGCACCAGGCGTTGCTCGCGCAGTACCGCGTGCCATTGCACGCCGACGCGGCGCTCGGCCGAAGTGCGTTGCAGGGCCTGCTGCCAGTTGTGGTCGAGGTTGCGCGACAGCGGGTGGTTGGGCCGCAGCTTGTGCAGGCCTTCAGGCATTTCGTTGGGCTCGACGCGGTAGCGGTAGCGCTTCTCGCCGTCTTCCTCGAATTCGCCACGCGGTTCGGCGATGTTGGCACGGAAGCCCACCACCTCACGCTTCAGCAGCACATTGAGACCGTCGCCGTTGGTCAGCGGCACCTCGGTGACCACCTGCATGTCACGCTTGCCGACCTTTTCCACCACGCCCACCGGCAGGCCGGTGAAGGTTGGCGAGTCGAAGGCGCCGATGTCGACCTTGCGGTCGGTGACGAAGTAGTCGGTGCTGCCGCGGTGGAAGGTCTTGTCCGGGTCGGGCACGAAGAAGTGCTGGGTGCGGCCGCTGGAGGCACGGGCCAGCTCCGGGCGGCCTTCGAGGATGGCGTCGAGTTCCTTGCGGTAGTGGGCGGTGATGTTCTTCACATAGGCCACGTCCTTGTAGCGGCCTTCGATCTTGAACGAGCGCACGCCGGCGTCGACCAGGTCAGCCAGGTTGGCGGTCTGGTTGTTGTCCTTCATCGACAGCAGGTGCTTCTCGAACGCGACCACGCGGCCCTGGTCATCCTTCAGGGTGTAGGGCAGGCGGCAGGCTTGCGAGCAGTCGCCACGGTTGGCGCTGCGGCCGGTCTGCGCATGGGAGATGTTGCACTGGCCGGAGAAGGCCACGCACAGCGCACCGTGGATGAAGAATTCGATGGCGGCGTCGGTTTCGGCGGCGATGGCGCGGATCTGCTGCAGGTTCAGCTCACGCGCCAGCACCAGCTGGGAGAAGCCGGCCTGGTCGAGGAACCTGGCCCGTTCCAGGGTACGGATGTCGGTCTGGGTGCTGGCGTGCAGCTCGATCGGCGGGATGTCCAGCTCCATCACCCCCAGGTCCTGCACGATCAGTGCGTCGACACCAGCGTCGTACAGCTGGTGGATCAGCTTGCGCGCGGGCTCCAGCTCGTTGTCGTGGAGGATGGTGTTGATGGTGGTGAACACGCGTGCATGGTAGCGATGGGCGAACTCGACCAGTTCGGCGATATCGCTGACTTCGTTGCAGGCGTTATGGCGCGCGCCGAAGCTCGGGCCACCGATGTAGATGGCGTCTGCGCCGTGCAGGATCGCTTCGCGGGCGATGGCCACGTCACGGGCAGGGCTGAGCAGTTCCAGGTGATTCTTTGGAAGGGACATGTCGTTATAGGTTCGGGCTGTCACGGTTTAGGCGGGCATTGTAGCGGCGAAACGGGCTGGCGGCATCATCGGGGTGCCGAGAGGTGCAGGATGCAGGAATATTGTGGGGCTCGGGCAACTGTGGGAGCGGCCTTGCGTCGCGAAAGGGGTGCGTAGCGCCCCCAGGGGCTTGGATCCACTGCAAGATCACTGGGGCCGCTTTGCGGCCCTTTCGCGACACAAGGCCGCTCCCACAGGCCGTTCCTGACTGGATGAATCAGCGCTTGGCAGCCATTGCGGTCACTTCCACGCGCATGCCTTCGAACGCCAGTGCAGCCACACCCACGGCGGCGCGTACCGGCCAGGGCTTGCTGAAGAAGCGCTGGTACACCTCGTTGAATGCCGCGCGGTCGGCCATGTCGGTGAGGTAGATGGTCAGGTGCAGCACGCGGTCCATGCCGCTGCCGGCCTTCTCCAGCGCCACCTTCAGCGCCTGCAGGGTGCACTCGCTCTGCTCGACGATGCCGCCCAGCTCCAGGCTGCCATCAGCGTGGGTCGGGATCTGCGTGGTGACCAGCACGCCGTTGTATTCGGCAACGTCGGAAGAAATCGACTCGGCGTCCGAGTCCGGGGTGTAAATGATGTCTGCTTGTGCCATGGTGTGTTTTGCCTTGCTACGGAAGGAAAGCGGCAAGCCTACGCGAGCGCGCCGGCCCGGTCGAGGGCGCCCCGGTGTTTGAAATGCGTGGCGTTCGCCGTCAGAATCGCGGCCGATTGCAAAGCAGGGGTTTACGTTGAACGAACAGACATTGTCCAGGCGCCTGGAGCGCGTGGCTGCACAAGTACCGCAAGGCGCGCGCCTGGCTGACATCGGCTCGGACCATGGCTACCTGCCGGTGGCCTTGATGCTGCGCGGCATACTGGACGCGGCGGTAGCGGGCGAGGTGGCGCAGACGCCGTTCGCCTCGGCCCAGCGCAACGTGCGCAGGAACGGCCTGGAAGGGCGGGTCTGCGTGCGCCTGGCCGATGGCCTGGCAGCGGTCGAGCCGGAAGATCGCATTTCGGTGATCAGCATCTGCGGCATGGGTGGCGACACCATGTGCGAGATCCTCGAGGCCGGCAAGCAGCGCCTGGCTGGCGTCACGCGCCTGGTGCTGCAGCCCAATGGCGCCGAGCGCGAACTGCGCCAGTGGCTGATGGGCAATGGTTACCGGATCGTCAGCGAAGAACTGCTGCGGGAGAACCGCTTCGACTACGAGATCATCGTCGCCGAGCCGGGCGGGGCGGGGTACACCGCTGAACAGCTGTACTTCGGCCCGGTGCTGGTGCAGGAGAAAAGCGAGGCGTTTCTGGTCAAGTGGCGGCGCATGCTGCGGCAGAAGCAGCAGACCCTGGCCAACTTCGAGCGGGCCCGCGGTGCGGTGCCTCAGGCGAAAATCGACGACTTCAAGCAACAGGTCGGCTGGATCACCGAGGTACTGGCCTGACTCACTGCTGCGAGCAGTTGCCCATTTCCCGGTAGTCGATTTCGCGCTTCTGGCCCTGGTGGTCGACATAAACCATGTGCGCGGTACCAACCTGGCAGTCGGCGGCGTTGCTGGGCGGGGTGATGGAGATAACCTTGGCCACGTCCAGCGGCATGCCGTATTCGTAGTTGCTGCTGCTGACCGGCTGGTTGCTGCCGGTGTCGGCAAGGGCACCGAACGAGGCGAGAGTAGCGGCAACGGCAAGGACAGCGATCGAACGTTTCATGGCAGGCTCCTTTTTCAATGTATGACTAATGATCCATTCATTGGCCATCCACAATAAATGGGCTAACCCGTGATAGATTCCTGCCTGTAACGCAAGAATAAGACCGAACAGGGAGCACCTTCATGGACATGCTGCATGCCATGCGTACCTTCGCCCGTGTGGTGGAATGCGGCAGCTTCGCTGCGGCCGCCAATGCCCTGGATATTTCCGCGGCGCAGGTTTCGCGTATCGTTGCCGAGCTGGAAAACCAGCTGCAGACCCGCCTGCTGCACCGCACCACGCGGCGTTTGCGCATGAGCGAGGCGGGCGAGCGGTTTCTTGAGCGCGCGCGGCAGATCATGTTGCTGACCGAAGAGGCGGTGGGTGAAGCCCGTGGCGCGCACCTCACGCCCCGCGGTCGCCTGCGCTTGCATTGCCCGCACGGGATGGGCCTGTTGCTGATGCCGCTGGTGGCCGGCTACAACGCATTGTGCCCGGAGGTGGTGATCGAACTGACCCTGTCCCAGCGCAACCCCGACCCGCTGGCCGAAGGGCATGACGTGGTGATTACCGTGGACGGTGCGTTGCCGGATTCGCAGCTGATCGCTGTGCCGCTGGGCAACATTTTCAGCATCCCCTGCGCGGCGCCGAGCTACCTGTTGGCCCACGGCGTGCCAGAGCGCCCGGAAGACCTGCACCAGCACCGTTGCCTGCGCATGGCGTATCCGATGTACGAAGGTGACTGGGTGTTCCCGCAAGGGGTGGACCAGTGCGTGATCGCACCGAACGACAGTTTTTCCACCAACGTCGCCGACGCCATGCTGGTGGCCAGCGAGCTGGGCATGGGCATTGGCCTGCTGCCGTTCTACACCGCCAGCCAGGCGATCGAGCAGGGGCGGTTGTGCCGCTTGCTGGCGCCGTATCGCCTGCGCGAGAGCGCGCTGTATGCGATCTACCCGTCACGGCATTATCTGGATGCCAAGGTGCGCACCTGGATCGACTACCTCAAGGAGCAACTGCCGGCGCTGTTCGAGGGGCATGCCAGGGTGGTGGATGATTCGAGGTATTGGCGATAGCCGAGTGCGGGGCGGTTAACGCTGGCCCTTGTAGGAGCGGCCTTGTGTCGCGATAGGGCCGCAAAGCGGCCCCAGGATGTCAGCTTCGATGCACAAATTGCTGGGGCCGCCATGCGGCCTATCGCGACACAAGGCCGCTCCTACAGGGATCGCGCAAGGTTTTAAAGCGGGTAGTGCTTCAACTCCCGCGCAATCAGCATCCGCTGGATCTCGCTAGACCCTTCATAGATCTGCGTGATCCGCGCATCGCGGTAGTAGCGCTCGACCGGGTAATCCTCCAGGTAGCCATACCCGCCATGCACCTGGATCGCCATCGAACACACCCGCTCGGCCATCTCCGAGGCGAACAGCTTGGCCTGCGAAGCTTCCGACAGGCACGGCTTGCCGGCGCTGCGCAGGCGCGCGGCATGCAGGATCAGCAAGCGCGCGGCATTCACCTGCACCTGCATGTCGGCCAGCAGGTTGGCGATGCTCTGGTGTTCGTTGATCGGCTTGCCGAACTGCACCCGATCACGCGAGTAGGCCAACGCCGCCTCGAATGCGGCGCGGGCAATGCCCAGTGCCTGGGCAGCAATGCCGATACGGCCGCCCTCGAGGTTGGACAGGGCGATGGCCAGGCCCTTGCCACGCTCACCGAGGATGTTGGCGGCAGGGATGCGGCAGTTGTCGAAGGTGACAGCGCAGGTGTCGGAAGCGCGGATGCCCATCTTGTGCTCGCTGCGATCGACCTTGAAGCCCGGGTTGTCGGTGGGCACCAGGAACGCCGACAGGCCCTTTTTGCCCAGCTCCGGGTCGGTCACCGCGAAGACGATGGCCAGGCCGGCGCGGCGAGCGTTGCTGACGAACTGCTTGGCACCGTTGATCACCCACTGGCCATCCACCAGTTCGGCGCGGGTGCGCAGGTTGTGCGCCTCGGAACCGGCCTGTGGCTCGGTCAGGCAGAAGCAGCCGATCACCTCGCCGGTGGCCAGGCGCGGCAGCCACTGCTGTTGCTGTTCGGCCGTGCCATAGGCCAGCAGCGGGCCGCAGCCCACCGAGTTGTGGATGCTCATCATCGCTCCGGTGGCGCCGCAGCCGGCAGCGATCTCCTCCACCGCCAGGGCGTAGGCGACATAGTCGGTGTAGCTGCCGCCGAAGTCTTCCGGCACCACCATGCCCAGCAGGCCCAGTTCGCCCATCTTGCGTACCACGCCATCGTCGATCCAGCCGGCCTTTTCCCAGGCCTGGGCATGCGGGGCGATCTCGCCACGGGCAAAGTCCCGGGCCATGTCGCGGATCATGATCTGTTCTTCGCTCAGTTCCAGGTCTTGCATCTGTGTACTCCCGGGCTCACAGGCCTTCGAAGAATTGGTCGACCCGCTGGCGGTGCAGTGCGGCCAGGGTCGGAGGGTTCCAGCGTGGCTGCTTGTCCTTGTCGATGATCAGCGCGCGCACGCCTTCGATGATGTCGCCGTGCTGGAACCACTGGCGGTCCAGGTGCAGCTCCATGGCAAAGCAGTCGTCAAGGCTCAGGTGGCGACCCCGGCGCAGCATCTCCAGAGTAACCGCCATGGCCAGCGGCGAGCGGCTTTCCAGCTGGTCGGCGGTGGCTACCGCCCAGGCGTGGCTGTCGCCAATGCTCACGGCACGCAGTTGCTCGACCATGGCAGGCACGTCGGTCAGGGCGAAGAAGTGGTCGATGACCGGGCGCAGTTTTTCCAGCGGCGCATCGTCGAGCACCTGGGTGCCGAGCTTGGCCAGCAGGTTCTGCAGGTCCTTGAGTGGCTGGTCGCCGAAGTGCAGCTGGTCCAGGCCCTGGTCGAGGGCTGCCAGCTGGTCGCTGGCCAGGTACCAGTCGGCCAGGCCGCAGTACAGTGCATCGGCTGCCTGGATCTGGCTGCCGCTGACGCCCAGGTAGGTGCCCAGCTCGCCAGGGATGCGCGACAGGAAGTAGCTGCCACCCACATCCGGGAAGTAGCCGATTGCCACTTCGGGCATGCCCAGGCGGCTGCGTTCGGTGACCACGCGCAGGTCGCAGCCCTGGGCCAGGCCCATGCCGCCACCGAGGGTGAAGCCGTCCATCAGCACCAGCACCGGCTTGCGGTAGCGGTGGATGGCCAGGTCTAGGGCGTATTCCTCTACGAAGAAGGTTTCATGCAGCGTTTCGCCGGCCTTGAAACTGTCGTGCAGCGAGCGGATATCGCCACCGGCGCAGAACCCTTTCGGGCCTTCGCCACGCAGTACCACGGCGTGCACGTGCGGGTCTTCGGCCCACTGGTCGAGGTGCTGGCGCAGGCTGCGGACCATGTCCAGGGTCAGGGCATTGAGGCCGGCGGGGCGGTTCAGGGTCAGATGGCCGATCTGGTTGCGGACCTCGGCCAGCACATGGTCGGTTGCCGAGGTATGAGCGTGCGCAGTCATTGCGTTCTCCCTGCTTTGTTATTGATTTTCCAAGTGAAGTCTGGAGTTCGCTGGAGGATCGCAGGATCCTGTCATGCGAATTTGCCTTGCACAATCGACAATTGTGCAAGGGCATCGTGCATTTTTGCCCTGCCCGAAGGTAGCGCGCTCCAATCATTAACCTGACAGTAACGAAAGCGCCAGTAGCTTGATTGATCCCCCCACCACACCAGCCCTAAGGTGACCCCACGACAGCGAACCCGTGGAGTCACCATGACAACAACCAAGAATCCACCGCCGCAATGGTCGCGGCGGCGCGCCGAAAAGCAGCGCCGCCTTGACCGGGTCCGCCACCTCGCCGACGGCGTGGTGCTGCCCACCGAGCGTATCGTCGAAGCCCTGGAACTGCTGCTGGCTCCCGGCGACCGGGTAGTGCTCGAAGGCAACAACCAGAAGCAGGCCGACTTCCTTTCTCGCGCGCTGGCCAAGGTCGACCCTGCGCGCCTGCACGACCTGCACATGATCATGCCCAGCGTCAGCCGGGCCGAGCACCTCGACCTGTTCGAACGTGGTATAGCCCGCAAGCTCGACTTCTCGTTCGCCGGCCCGCAGAGCCTGCGCATTGGCCAACTGCTGGAAGACGGCCTGCTCGAAGTCGGTGCCATCCACACCTATATCGAGCTGTACTCGCGGCTGCTGGTCGACCTGATCCCCAACGTCACCCTGGTGGCTGGCTTCATGGCCGATCGCAACGGCAACCTGTTCACCGGCCCCAGCACCGAAGACACCCCGGCCTTGGTGGAGCCGGCTGCGTTCAGCGACGGCATCGTCATTGCCCAGGTCAACCAGCTGGTGGACCGCGTGGATGACCTGCCACGGGTCGATATCCCGGCGTCCTGGGTCGATTTCGTTGTGGTTGCCGACCAGCCTTTCTATATAGAGCCGCTGTTCACCCGCGACCCGCGCCACATCAAGCCGGTGCATGTGCTGATGGCGATGATGGCCATTCGCGGCATCTACGAAAAGCACCAGGTGCAGTCGCTGAACCATGGCATTGGCTTCAACACCGCCGCCATCGAGCTGATCCTGCCCACCTATGGCGAGTCCCTGGGCCTGAAGGGCAAGATCTGCCGCAACTGGACACTCAACCCGCACCCGACACTGATCCCGGCCATCGAGACCGGCTGGGTGGAAAGCGTGCACTGCTTCGGCACCGAACTGGGCATGGAAGACTACATCGCCCAGCGCCCGGATGTGTTCTTCACTGGCCGTGATGGCTCGCTGCGTTCCAACCGCATGATGTGCCAGCTGGCCGGGCAGTACGCCGTCGACCTGTTCATCGGCGCCACCCTGCAGGTGGATGGCGATGGCCATTCCTCGACCGTGACCCGCGGCCGCCTGGCCGGCTTCGGCGGTGCCCCGAACATGGGCCACGACCCCCGTGGCCGGCGCCACGCGACCCCGGCCTGGCTCGACATGACCGTGCCGGAAACCATGCTCGAACGCGGTCGCAAGCTGGTGGTGCAGATGGTCGAGACCTACCAGGAAGGCGGCAAGCCCACCTTCGTGGAAACCCTCGATGCCGTGGAAGTGGCCAGGAAAGCCGGCATACCGCTGGCGCCGGTGATGATCTACGGCGACGACGTTACCCACCTGCTGACCGAGGAGGGCATTGCCTACCTGTACAAGGCCCGCAGCCTGGAAGAGCGCCAGCAGATGATCGCCGCCGTGGCCGGGGTTACCGCCATCGGCCTGCGGCACGACCCCAAGGACACTCAGCGCCTGCGCCAGCAAGGCCTGGTCGCCTTGCCCGAAGACCTCGGCATCCGCCGCACCGACGCCAGCCGCGAACTGCTGGCCGCGCGCAGCATCGCCGACCTGGTCGAATGGTCCGGCGGCCTCTACAACCCGCCTGCACGGTTCAGGAGCTGGTGATGAAAGCACTCGACTTGCAACCGCGTGGGATTCTTCGCGAGCACAGGAATAGTGATGCATCTGGAAGTTGCGCGATCCTTGTGGGAGCGGGTTCACCCGCGAAGAGGCCAGCACAAGCAACCGAATTACCCCTGGCCGATCACCTGGCCGACCTGGCCGTGGAAGCCCTGATCGACGAAGCCGACCTGTCCCCCAAACCCGGCCTGGTCGACCGCCGTGGCAATGGCGCCCACCACGACATGACCCTGGCCCTGATGCATGCCTCGGCCCTGGCCCTGTGGCCATGCCTGCGCAACATGGCCGAAGCCGCCCAGGCCATCGGCACCCTCGGCCAGCCCCTGCGCGCCACCCTGGGCCAGCTCGGCCGCGAAGGCGAGGCGGCGATGCTGGCCGCGACCGGTGGGGTCAACACCCACCGCGGCGCAATCTGGGCCCTCGGCCTGCTGGTTGCATCCAAGGCCCTCGACACCCAGGCCGATACCAACACCCTGGCTGCCCGTGCCGGGCGCATCGCACTGTTCGACGACCCCGCCATGACCACCCAAGACAGCCATGGCCTGCAGGTACGCCGCCGCTATGGCACTGGCGGCGCCCGCGAACAGGCGCAACAAGGTTTCCCGGCGGTTATCGGTCACGGCCTGCCACAACTGCAGCGCAGCCGCGCCGCAGGTGCCAGCGAGCCCCACGCCCGGCTCGACGCGCTGCTGGCGATCATGGCCGTGCTCAACGATACCTGCGTGCTCTGGCGCAGCGGCCCGACCGGGCTGGCTGCCGTCCAGCACGGCGCCCGTACCGTGCTGAGCGAAGGCGGCAGCGCCACGCTGGCCGGGCGCCGACAGCTGCGCCGGCTGGACCAGCACCTGCTGCACCTGAATGCCTCACCGGGCGGCGCCGCCGATCTGCTGGCCGCCTGCCTGTTCCTCGACAAAGCCGGGAGCCTGTGACATGGAAACCCTGACCTTTCAATTCCCCGCCGCCGCCCCTGGGCGTGGCCGCACGCTGGTGGGCTGCGTCAGCTCCGGCGACCTTGAAGTGCTGATCGAGCCCGGCACCACCGGCAGCCTGCAAATTCAGGTGGTGACCTCGGTCAACGGCAGCGCTGCCCGCTGGGCGCAGCTGTTCCAGCGCCTGTTCGAGGGCCGCACCTGGCCGGCCGTGAACATCGACATCCATGATTTCGGCGCCACCCCAGGCGTGGTGCGCTTGCGCCTGGAGCAAGGCCTCGAGGAGATCGCTCATGACTGATATCGCACGCTTGCTGCACAGCCGCAGCTTTGTCGAACTGGGTGCCCGCCAGCGCGCCCGCGCCGTGCTCGACCCGGGCAGCTTCCGTGAGCTGCTGGGCCCGTTCGACCGGTTGATGTCACCGTGGCTGCCGCGCCAGGGCATCGTGCCCCAGGCCGATGATGGCGTGGTCATCGCCAAGGGCCTGCTGAACGGGCGCAACGCGGTGGTCGCTGCCATCGAAGGCAGTTTCCAGGGCGGCAGCATGGGCGAGGTGGGAGGGGCCAAGATCGCCGGTGCGCTGGAACTGGCCATCGAAGACAACCGCAACGGCATCCCCACCTGCGCCGTGCTGCTGCTGGAAACCGGCGGTGTACGCCTGCAGGAAGCCAACCTGGGCCTGGCGGCGATTGCCGAAATACAGGCGGCGATTGTCGAACTGCGCGCCTGGCAGCCGGTGGTCGGCCTGGTCGCAGGTTCGGTCGGCTGTTTCGGCGGCATGTCCATCGCCGCTGGCCTTTGCAGCCACTTGCTGGTCACCCGCGAAGCCCGCGTGGGCCTCAACGGCCCGCAGGTAATCGAGCAGGAAGCGGGCATCGGTGAATACGACGCCAAGGACCGTCCCTTCATCTGGAGCTTGACCGGCGGCGAGCAGCGCCACGCCAGCGGCCTGGTCGATGCCTATGTGGCCGATGACATCGAGGCGTTGCGCGAACGCTTGCTGCAATTGCTCGACGAGCCTTCAAGGGATCGCGCCGGTCAACACGCCTGGTTCCTCGAACGCCTGGCCCGGCTGGGCGATGGCTGCCCGCAACTGGATGCCGCTGCCGTGCGTGACCTTTACCAAGGAGAAGCCAAATGAACCGTGCCTTGAACTGGCTGCCGGGCCTGGCCGGTGGGCAAGCCTTGCCCGGCTACCCCGCGTCGTTGCGGGTAATCGACGGCGAACTGGACAACCGCCTGGCGCGTTTCATCGCCGTGGTGCCGGACGCCGACAACCCGTTCCCTCGTGCGCGCTCGGGCGAAGTCGGCCTGCTGGAAGGCTGGGGCCTGGCCAAGGCTGTGAGCGAAGCGGTCGAGGCTGACCGCCACGGTCAGAAGCGCGCCATCGTCGCGGTGATCGACGTGCCCAGTCAGGCCTATGGCCGCCGTGAGGAAGCCTTGGGGATTCATCAGGCGTTGGCCGCTTCGGTGCAAGCCTATGCCCAAGCACGGCTGGCCGGGCACCCGGTGATCGGCCTGCTGGTCGGCAAGGCCATGTCCGGTGCCTTCCTGGCCCACGGTTACCAGGCCCAGCGCCTGATCGCCCTGGATGATGCCGGGGTCATGGTGCACGCCATGGGCAAGGCGGCGGCAGCGCGCATCACCCTGCGCAGCGTCGAGCAACTGGAAGCCCTGGCCGCCGAGGTGCCGCCGATGGCCTACGACCTGGCCAGCTACGCCTCCCTGGGCCTGCTGTGGCGCCGCCTGACGGTGGACAACGCCGAGACGCCGAGCAGTGCCGACATCGCCCAGGTACGTGCCTGCCTGGCAGATGCGGTGCGCGACATCGGCAGCTCGAGCGACCTGTCGTCGCGGCTGGCGGGCGAAAACCGCAGCGCCTCGCGCCAGGTGCGCGAACAGCTGCGCCGCCAATGGCAGGGCGCTTGAGATGAACGCGCCAAGGCCGCACGACCTGCTCTGGGGCATGCCCGTATCGGGCCTGCCTGCTGATGCGCCGCGTTGGGCGCAGGATGTGCTGCTGAGCGGCCAGCCGGTGGTGGTGCGCCGTGCCACCTGTGCGAACGGCTGGGTGGCAGTGGGGCTGCGTGGCCAGGGCAGGGCGCAGCGGTCGGGTGTACTGATGCGGCTGGCCGATATCCAGTGTCAGCAAGGCCCCGAAGCGCTGCGCTGGCAAGCTGAGAGCCCTTGGCCTGCATTGCAGGCCCTGGCCTCGGTCGCCCCGGTACTGGATGCCAGCGGCCTGGCCTGGGGGCCGACAGGTGGGGTGGGGTACCAGATCGCCACCGGTATGGAGGTGGTACACGCCGACAGCGACCTGGACTTGCTGCTGCGCACGCCACAACCGCTGGCCCGGGTGCAGGCGCGTGAGCTGCTGGATATCCTCGATTGCGCGCCTTGTCGTATCGACCTGCAGCTGGAAACCCCGGCGGGCGCTATCGCTCTGCGTGAGTGGGCCGGCTTCGCCCGCCGCGTGCTGCTCAAGTCGGCCCATGGCCCACGCCTGGTCAGCGACCCATGGGCAACGATGGAGCGTGCAGCATGAGCAGCCTGTTCGCCTTCCCCGGCCAAGGCGCCCAGCAGGTGGGCATGCTGCAGCGCCTGCCTGAGGGCGCCGGGCAATTGCTGGAAGAGGCCAGTGACACCCTCGGCCAGCAGGCCCTGGCGCTGGACAGCCAGCAGGCCCTGCAGACGACCCGTGCCGTGCAGCTGTGCCTGCTGCTGGCTGGCGTGGCCTGGGCGCGCTGGCTGATGCAGCGCAGCCCCGCGCCGGATTACGTGGCAGGCTTGTCGATTGGCGCCTACCCGGCGGCGGTCACGGCGGGCGCCCTGGGCTTTGCCGATGCCGTGCGCCTGGTTGCCCTGCGTGGCGAACTGATGCAGCGCGCTTATCCGCAAGGCTACGGCATGACCGCACTCAGCGGCCTGGACCTGGCCTGTGTCGAACGCTTGCTGAGCGATACGGGCGGCGAGGTGTATGTCGCCAACCTCAACAGCGACAACCAGATCGTCATCGCCGGCAGCGATGGCGCGATGGCTGCGGTTGCCGCCAGGGCACGCCGCCTGGGCCAGGGCGTGGCCCGGCGCCTGGCGGTCAGCGTGCCGTCGCATTGCCCGTTGCTGGATGGCCCGGCGGCCGAACTGGCCAGTGCCTTCGCCACGGTCGAGCTGCAGCGACCGCGCATCACCTACCTCAGCGGCAGCAGCGCACGGCCGATATTCGACCCACAGCGTCTGCGCGACGACCTGGCCGGCAACATGGCGCGGGTGGTCGACTGGCGTGCTACGTTGCGCAACGCCTATGAGCGTGGCGTGCGCCTGCACCTGGAATTGCCGCCCGGCAACGTGCTCGGCGGGCTGGCCCGGCCGGTGTTCGAACAGGGCAGGGTGGTTGCTGTTGAAGGCACCCGCTGGGACACCCTGGATGCGCTGCTGCGCCAGGAGGTGGCCGACGAACGATGACAGCGACACTGCGGCGGATGGTGACCCCTGTGGGAGCGGCTTTAGCCGCGAAGAATCCAACGCGGTGCATGGCACCGGCTGCGCCGGTGTTCGCGGCTAAAGCCGCTCCCACAGAGTTCAGTTCCATGGGGGCAAAAGCCGCACAAAAGTGTGTTTACGAAGAACAACAACAAGCAACTTCGACACTACCTGAGGACAACAACAATGATCATCTATGGTGTGGCACTGCTGGCGGTCTGCACGCTTGCCGGCGTCATCGTCGGCGACTTCCTGGGCGTGCTGCTGGGCGTCAAATCCAATGTGGGCGGGGTCGGCATCGCCATGATCCTGCTGATCTGCGCACGCCTGTACATGCACCGCAACGGCGGCATGAGCAAGGAATGCGAGTTCGGCGTGGGCTTCTGGGGCGCCATGTACATCCCGGTGGTGGTGGCCATGGCTGCCCAACAGAACGTGGTCACCGCCCTGCACGGCGGGCCGGTGGCGTTGCTGGCGGCGGTGGGTGCGGTACTGGTGTGCGGTGCGACCATTGCCCTGATCAGCCGCAGCCACCGCGGCGAACCCCTGCCGGCAGTGGAGGCCGGCCCCGAAAGCAATGTGCAGGCCGCCCCTGCAGGAGGGCGTTGATCATGTGGCCGATCATTGAAAATGCCCTGGAACATAACGGTTTGATCACTGCCTTTGCGGTGGTGGGCGCGATCATGTGGTTGTCGGTGGTGCTGTCGAAGTACCTGACCTTCGGCCGCGTGCACGGCTCGGCCATCGCCATCGTCATCGGCCTGGTGCTGGCCTGGGTCGGTGGCACCATAACCGGTGGCCAGAAAGGCCTGGCCGACATGGCGCTGTTCTCCGGCATCGGCCTGATGGGCGGGGCCATGCTACGCGACTTCGCCATTGTCGCCACGGCCTTCGAGGTGCAAGCTACCGAGGCGCGCAGGGCCGGGATGATCGGCGCGGTGGCGCTGCTGCTCGGCACGGTGCTGCCATTCATTGTCGGCGCTGCGGTGGCCTACGCCTTCGGTTACCGTGATGCGGTGAGCATGACCACCATTGGTGCGGGTGCGGTGACCTATATCGTCGGGCCGGTGACCGGGGCAGCGTTGGGGGCCAGCTCGGACGTGATGGCGCTGTCGATTGCCACCGGGCTGATCAAGGCGATCCTGGTGATGGTGTTCACCCCGGTATCGGCGCGCCTGCTGGCGCTGGACAACCCACGTTCGGCGATGGTGTTCGGCGGGTTGGCGGGGACGGTGTCGGGGGTGACGGCCGGGCTGGCGGCGACCGACCGGCGCCTGGTGCCGTACGGGGCGCTGACAGCCGCCTTCCATACCGGGCTGGGCTGCCTGATGGGCCCGTCGATCCTGTACTTCTGCGTACGCGCCCTGGTTGGGTGACATCAATCCCCTGGACTGCGCAGACCCCTTGTAGGAGCGGCCTTGTGTCGCGATCGGGCCGCAACGCGGCCCCAGCGATATCCGCACCGCAGCCAAGATCCTGGGGCCGCTGCGCGCCCCATCGCGACACAAGGCCGCTCCCACAGGTACAGCGACAACCTCGAGAGCAATGCTGTACCTGTGGGAGATTCTATGGTTTTAGGGAAGTTTTTTAAGCGGCTTTTGACCGATACTCATCTCCGCTTTTCAGTAGGGCAAATACTACTCGCGCCAATTTGCGTGCGAGCATGACAAGCGATGCTGTCGTGCTAAAACCACGTGCCAGGCGCTCTTCGTAGTACGATTTCCATACTGCCGTGCGGCATGCCGACATGGCTGCGTTGTGAAGGAGGCGTCGAGCTTCGGGGTCTCCTCGCTTCGTGAGCTTGGATTGCCCTTTTTTCTGCCCCGACTGCGCAATCCTCAGATCCATACCCAAAAAGGCGATAAACGCATCCCCCCCGCTGAAGTTGCCACGCTGAAACGTCGCAGTCAGGCGTGCAGCCGTTAGAAAACCAATCCCCTCGACCTTCATGCAGCGCTTTACCTGAGGCATCAGTCCGGCCTTTTCCAGCAGACCCTTGATCATCTTCTCCACCAGCAGCTCAAGCCGCTGCATCGCACGCAGATGTGTCTTGAAGGCGGCTCTAAGTAGCGGTTCATTAGCCCATCCCTGAGACAGGCTGGTTCGTGCCTGGACCAGTCCCGCACGTCGCCGAAACAGGCTCAGAAGTTGTCGATAGATAGCCGGTGGCGGCGCCCAAGGCGTAAGGTCCTGTCCTTCGTTCTTCAGATAGCGGGCCAACAGCTGGGCATCAATTGCATCTGTCTTAGCGCGTACGTTGACGCCTTTGCGGTAATGGCTCAGGGCGTAACCATCTACCACGTAGATCGTATGCCCAAACTCAAAGGCCAGATCCGTAAACAGAACGTGATAGATGTTGGTCGCCTCGATGGCCACGGACATCGCACCCGAGAGGCCTTTGAGCCATTTCTTAATAGCTGCTTTGGTATTGGGGATTGCTATGAGCTCTGCTGATTCATCGTCCCAGATGACCAGTTCCGCTTTGGCCACATCCACGCCAATCAGCCGCTTTGAATCAGCAACCACCATTGCCATGAGCAACTCTCCTCGATAGTGTTGAAGCACTTGAAGGGTCACCCAGAGGCGCTGGCTTGTGTCTTTCGTCGGTCTGAGCCCGGAAGCATTCTTTATCGGCGCTTGGGTGAAAAGGGAGGAGGGGCGAGATCTCCCACGGTCTGTACTGCGCTAACAGTCAGAAGCTGGCTTTGTCCCTCCTCCTCCCTTCAAGTCTAACCATACAAGCTGGCTTGCCGGCGATGAGGCCAGTCGACTCTACTTCAATGCCAGGTGATATCCCCGGCCTGCCGGTGGAACAGCAACTCTGTCAGGGCCTTGGTCATCTGAACATGATGCACCGCATTGACCAACATATTGATGCCGGGCTCGCCGGCGTTGGCGCAGATGAATTCGTCCAGCGTGTCTTCGATGCCAGACATCAGCTGAAGGGCGTGGATCAGAGCGTCAACCGAGGGCATGTCCTGGTTGATGGTGTAGAAGGGGCGGGACGTCAGTTTGACGGGTGGGTCGGGGACAAGCTTTTTCATTATGTAATTCCAGCTTCTACTTAGAGGAATGGAACTACCACCTGAATCTTTCTCATGGATTGAAGGTGGCAGCCGTACGCGGGTGTGAGAAAGCCGAGAAGAAGCTAGCAAAGACCCGGCCAGGCGAAAGCCCGCCCACGTACGGCCACCATAGAGGTGCTGCTAGCTTATCTGTCGGGTTCTCATGCCCGGTCACCGGAGCGACCCGGAAACGTTATCCGTGAGGTGTTTCCCCGACAACAGCGATAGTTCGGCAGCGCGCGTAGGATAATTCCTAAGCGGGTTCATTCTGAAGCATTTGGTTTCATGTTCAGAAATGTCTTACAGGTGATGGCTTTGTTGGCTTTGTTGGCTGTGGGGTGTAGGGCGAGAGGTTGGAGTCATGGCTAACATGTGTCCGGCACTACATTGTCGGTGCCAGTGAGATCGAGCGCCGCCCGCGCGGCGCTCGATCTCCCAGGCACTGAAAATCTTGTGACGAGCACCCGCAACCCACCCCCCGTTTCGGGGAAAGCCGCTGGGGAATCCTCCCCAATCTGTTTCGTTTGCCGCTGCAACCTACTGAAAATTAAAGCAATCTGCTCCTGGCATGCACCTTGCTCCAGCTCCACGCAGAGATCCTGTGTCCCGGAGGTGCAGCATGTCCATGCCACTCAAAGGCCCCATCCTGTCATCACTCGTTCTGGCCTTGCTCGGCTGGGAGTCGACCAGCGAAGCCGCCGTGCAGTGCCAGCGCACCCTGGTCGCCAACGTTGTGGCGCTGGACCAGCCACTGATGTTCAACCGCCTTGGCGCGCAAAACGCCAACGGCATGATGTTCGCCCTGCGCGAGGATGTGGTGGACGACAAGATGGTCCCCCTCAGCAGCGGCGGGGCGGCGGTACCGGGCAAGGTCACCCTGCGCCCGGACAAGCGCCCGCGGCCCATCGTGCTGCGGGTGGCCGCCGGTGAATGCCTTACCGTCAACCTGACCAACCTGCTCGACTACAAGGCCAACCCCAACAAGGACGGCATCGAGGCCGAAGAGCCTGAGGGCGAAGAGGAGGGGCCGGAGCTCGAAAATGAAGCCGCCGAAGGCTTCGTCGCCGATGAACAAGTGGCCGAACGCATGGTCGGCTTCCAGGTCAACGGCATGCAGGCGGTCAACAGCATCGCCGACATTTCGGCCTACACCGGGCGTAACGGCAACTTCTTCGTCAGCCCCGGCAGCACCCGCAGCTATACCTTGTACGCCGAACGCGAAGGCGCTTTTGCCGCCACCAGCAAAGCCGCCACCTTCGGCGGCGAGGGCACTGCGGGCAACGTTGCCAACGGCCTGTTCGGCCAGGTAGTGGTAGTGCCCAAGCTCGGCCGCACCTACCGCAATACCCTCACCGAAGAAGAAATGCGCCTGGCCACCACCGGCCGCACCGCCACCGGCCAGCCGGTAATCGATTACGAAGCCCGCTACCCGCAAATGCAACCCTGGATCGCCGAGGGCAAGGCCGGCAAACCGATCATTGCCATGGTCGACGGCAACGAAATCATCAACAGCGAAACCGATGCCATCGTCATGGGCCCCAACCCCGATGGCAGCTTCCCCAAATCCACCTACCCGCTGGAAAACCTGGGCAAGCGCAACCCGGCGCTGCCCAACCGCCTGGAGGCGTTCCGCGACTTTGCCTCGCAGTTCGCCGACGAGGTCGCCGGCACCCAGGCGTTCCCGGGCTACTGGGCCGACCCGGTGATGGGCCACGTACTGGAACCCACCCGCGACTCGTTCATGATCAACTACGGTTCCGGTGGCATGGGCGCGGAAGTGGTGGCCAACCGCCTGGGCGTGGGGCCGATGCACGACTGCCTGTCGTGTGCCTATGAGGAGTTCTTCCTCAGTGCGCACACTGTCGGTGACGTCGGTACCCTGGTGGACGTGCCGGCCAACGTCGGCCTGGAGCACATTCGCCCTGGCGAGGTGCCACCGGCCAGTGCCGTCGGGGTCAAGGCCAGCATGGCCCTGTTCCCGGCGGAACCGGCCAACGTGCACCACAGCTACATCGGTGACTTCACCAAGTTCCGCAACACCCACAACGGCCATGAACAGCACATCTTCCACCTGCACGGCCACCAGTGGCTGTTCAACCCCAATGACGACAATTCCGACTACATCGATGCCCAGGGCATCGGCGCGGGGGTCGGCTACACCTACGAAATCGCCAACGGCGGTGCGGGCAACCGCAACCGGGTGGCGGGCGATGCCATTTACCATTGTCACTTCTACCCGCACTTCGCCCAGGGCATGTGGGCCATGTGGCGGGTGCACGACGTGTTCGAGGAAGGCACCCGCCTGGAAGTGAGCGGCCAGGGCGAGAACGGCTTCCACAGCACCCCGTTCGCCCTGCGCAGCGGCAAGCCGGCGGTTGGCGCGCGGGCCTTGCCCGATGGCGAGATCGTTGCGGGTACGCCGATCCCGGCCATCGTGCCGCTGCCCGGCAAGGCCATGGCGCCGATGCCAGGCAAGGTGGTGGTGGTACCGAAGCTGTCCGAAGCGCTGGTTGCCGCCAATGATGACGACGACGAGCCCGAGGAAGAAGAGGATGAAGAGCCAGCCAATCAGGAACCGGTTCGCAAGGCCATCGGCTCGCTGGCGCTGGTCGACCGCAGCGACGCCAACCGCAACGCCGACGGCACCTTGAAAAACCCTGGCTATCCGTTCTGGATCGGCGGCATGGAAAGCAGCGTGGGCAACCGCCCACCAACCCCGCCACTGGACATGCTCGACCCGGTCATGGCACGCCAGCTCAAGGAAAGCGGCAAGGCGCTGTGGGCCAACCTTGACCCGAACCAGGTCGATGGCTGGGATGGCGGCCTGGGGCGCCACGCGCTGGACGGCGTATCTGCAGGCGGCGAGGCCGAAACCACCACCACCAAGCTCGATTTCACCAAGGTGGTACACAAGGCCAAGCCCATCTACCTGCCGGAAGAGGGCACCGATGTCGAGCAGGCGGCCATGCAGTTCCATGCCCAGGCCGAACACCAAAGCTTTGCCCTGATCCCCGGCAGCCAGCCGGTGGCCAAGGCGTTCCGCACCAACGGCGCCTTGCCGACTGCCGGCGCGCCGTTCTACGAGCCATGCATGGATGACCGGGGCAAACGCCTGACCCAATCTTCCGGGGTAGGCGAGTTCTTCAGCGGCGAAAGCCTTTCGGGCCTGAACTTCCGGGGCTCCTCGGCCTTCACCGCCGACCACCCACGCATCTACAAGGGCGCCAACATCCAGTTCGACGCGGTGTACAACAAGGTCGGCTACCACTTCCCGCAGGCCCGCATCATCGCCCTGTGGGAGGACGCCTGGCCGGTGATCACCAAGCAGCGCCCGCCAGAGCCACTGGTGATGCGCATGAACACCTTCGACTGCACCATGTACCAGCACACCAACCTGATCCCGAACATCTACGAGATGGACGATTACCAGGTGCGCACCCCGACCGACGTGATCGGCCAGCACATCCACCTGCCCAAGTGGGACCTGACCGCCGCCGACGGCTCGGCCAACGGCTGGAACTACGAAGACGGCATCCTCTCGCCCGGCAGCGTGGTCGAGCGGGTGCAGGCCATTCGTGCCTACAACGGCTGCACCCAAGGCGATAGCCGCGACGGCACCGCCGCCTGCCCGCAAGCCCGGCAGCACCCATACTTCGGCCGCTTCGGCCGGGCCGACTGGCTGGGCGCACGCACGGCCATGCAGCGCTGGTTCGCCGACCCGCTGGTGAACGTGTACAACGTCGACCGTGGCCTGGGCACCATCTTCACCCACGACCACCTCGGCCCATCGACCCACCAGCAGCTTGGGCTGTATGCCACCGTACTGGCCGAACCGGCCAACTCCACCTGGTACCACGCCGAAACCGGCGAGAAGCTGTACAACCCGGCCACGCGCCAGGACGGTGGCCCGACCTCGTGGCAGGCGGTGATCCAGACCGGTGACCACGATGGTGACGGCAAGAACGACAGCTACCGCGAGTTCTTCCTGGAATACAGCGACTTCCAGCACGCCTACGAGGCCGGTGTGTACGTCGGCGCCGGGCCGGACGGCATCCCCAATGCGCAGTCCTACCCGGCCACCGCCGACAGCTTCCGCTACGCCATCAACCCGCCGGTGCGCGGCAAGGCGTCGAACCTGCTGGAGGCCATCGTCGAGGAACGCGGCGGCATCAACCCGGGCTGCCCAAGCCGGCCCTGCCCGCAGGCAATCTCGGTGGATGACCCGGGCATGTTCGTCGTCAACTACCGCAACGAGCCCCTGGCCCTGCGTGTGTACGACCCGAACAAGGTCGGCCCGGACGGCAAGCGTGGCATGCAGGCCGACGGCCTGGCCGGCGACCTCAGCTATGCCTTGCAAACCCGTACCGACCGGGCGATTCCGGCCATGAACCTGGCTCCGTCGGCGATTACTTCGGCCGTGGGCCCCACCGGCGGCACCACGCTGTTCCCGCCGCACATCAACGCGGCCGGCAGCGAACCGGGCGACCCCTTTACCCCGATGCTGCGCACCTACTCCGGTGACAACGTACGCCTGCGCATGCACGCCGGCGGCCATGAAGAGGAGCACAACGTCACCTTGCATGGCGTGAAGTGGCTGCAGAACGGCACCGGCTACGGCAACAGCTCCAACTCGGGCTGGAAGTCATCGCAGATGATCGGTATTTCCGAGCAACTGGGCTTCATGGCGCCGGTGTCGATGATCTCCAGTTCGGCGGCCACCAACGGTGACTACCTGTATTCCCTGGACGCGGCCCTGGAGGGCTACTGGAACGGCATCTGGGGCATCATGCGCAACTACACCGCGCAGCGTGCCGACCTGTTCCCGCTGCCCAACAACCCGCAGCCGGTGGCCATGCGCAACACCGTCAACTTCGACGGCATCTGCCCGAAAACCACGGCCAACCCCAACGGCATCGGCAGCCGCCCGACCGTCAAGCGCAGCTACGAAATCGTCGCGGCACTGGCCAACGACATTCTCGAGAACCGCAACGGCGTCAGCATCAACGACCCGGCCGGTGTCGGCCAGCATGTCGGCGGCCCGCTCAAGGCCAATGGCGGCACCTTGGTGTTCAACAGCCGCAAGACCGCCATCCCGCTGGTCAGTGGGGTAGACCCCGAAGATGGGGAACCCTTCACCATCGGTGGCCACAGCGCGCCGCTGCACGACCCGACCGCGATCCTGTACGTGCGCAAGGCCGACCTGGACGCCACCACCGGCAAGCTCAAGGCGGGCGTGCCCGTGGAGCCCCTGGTGCTGCGCGCCAACGCCGGCGACTGCATCAGCATCACCCTGGAAAACCGCCTGCCGCTGGTGATGCCGGACCTGCCCAGCACTGCGGTGATGCACAACGTGGTCAAGCGTGACCGCTTCGACAGCGAGGGTGCCACCGCCTTTGCCAACAACCTGATGCGGCCGTCCAGCCACGTGGGCCTGCATGCCCAGCTGCTGGCCTACGACATCACCAAGTCCGATGGCGCCAACGTCGGCCTCAACCCGGTGCAGACCGTAGCCCCGCGTGCCGGCACCAGTGGCGCCTGGCCGACCCGTACCTACCAGTACTATGCCGGCCACCTGGAGCGTGAAGGCAAGCCGGTGTCGCAGCTGGGCCGCACGGTGGACAACATCAACACCACGGCCATCGAGTTCGGCGGCCTCAACCTGACCCCGTCGGACTTCATCAAGCAGCCGCAGAAAGGCCTGGTGGGTGCCATGAGCATCCTGCCGCAGACCGCCACCTGGACCGAGGACAGCGCAACACGGGCCCAGGCCACGGTCAAGGTCACCGGCCAGCCCGACTACCGCGACTTCGTCACGGTCTGGCAGCGCGCGCTGAACATGCGCTGGGCCGACGGCCGCCCGGTGGAGGGCATCAATACCGAAGGCAACGGCGCCGCCGGCGACCCGCAGGACAACGGCAACATGGCGGTCAACTACAAGACCGAACCCCTGTGGCTGCGCTTCGGCATGGCCCCCGACTCACCCTTCGGCCGCGCCGGTGGCCTGGGCTTTGGCGATGTGCCCAATGCCCACATGGCCTACGCCAACGCCCTGGTCGGTGGCGACCCGCAAACCCCGGTGCTGTACGCCAAGCCCGGCCAGCCGGTGCGCAACCATATCGTGATGCCCAGTGGTGGCAGCCGCGGCATGGTCTACCAGCTGGATGGCCACTTGTGGCCGCTGCACAACTACCAGGCCGAGAAGAACGACGTGGACGGCTACCCGCTGAGCCTGCCTGGCATCGGCTCGGTGCGCTTCGGCTACAACCCGATGGCCATGTACATCGGTGCCCAGGAAAGCGTGCTGCCGGCCGCGCACTTCAGCTTCATGCTGCCCAGTGCCGGCGGCGCCAACGCGGTGGCGGGTGACTACCTGTTCCGCGACTACGCCGCCTACGGCAACCTCTCGGGGCTGTGGGGGATCTTGCGGGTGACCAATGAAGCGCCGCCGGCAACGGCACCGGCGCAGTGACGGTAAATGGGGGCGCGAAAATGAACAAGAAGACCCGCCTTGCATGCATGGGGGTAGCACTGGGGGCAGCGCTGATCGGCCTGGGCGTGGCCTATGAAAGCCTGTGGTGCGATCCGCGCGAGTATTTGCAGGGCTCTGCCGACCCGCAGGCCCCGCACCGGCTCAGCCGCGACGGTGTGACCGTGGAGTTCGAGGCCCGGCCGCTGGCGGGGGATGAGCTGCAGGAGGGCAGCTTCGCCAACATCCGTTTCAAGGTCAGCGACCAGGCCAGTGGCCAACCGCTGTCGGGCATGGCCCCGGGGGCGTGGCTCGACCCGACGCAGTCGGCCCCGGAGGGCGACCGCGACCAGAGCTGCAAGGCCCGTGTCGCGCTGTTCCTCAAAAGCAGCATTGGCGCCCGGCCTTTGCTCGACCTGAACAGTTACTTCCTGTTGATGATGAACAAGGACGCCAGCCTGACGGTGATCGACCCGACCGTATCGGTGGGCGGCGTGACCAGCACCATGGCCCGCATCGACCTGCCTGGGCGGCCCATGGACTGGGTAGCCACCGCTGACGACAGGCAGGTGTTCGTGTCTATTCCCGAGCGCGGCAAGGTCTCGGTGATCGACACCGAGACCTTCACCCGCGTGGCCGACCTGGACGCTGGCGACCAGCCGCTGCGCGTGGCCCTGCAACCGGACCAGCACCGGCTTTGGGTAGGCAACAACAGCAGCGACCCGGCCAAGGGCGGGGTAACGGTGATAGACGTACCGGGGCGCAACACCCTGAAAACCTTCAACACCGGCGGCGGCCACCACGAAATCGCCTTCAGTGGTGACTCCCGCTACGCCTATGTCAGCAACCGCGACAGCGGCACCCTGAGCGTGATCGATATCCCGGAAATGCGCCTGGCCAAGACCATCAAGGTTGGCCCGCACCCGCTGTCGGTCAGCTATTCGGCGTTGTCCCAGGCGGTGTACGTGGTCGATGGCGAGGAGGGCAGCGTGCGCGTGTTCGATGCCCGCAACCACCAGCTGCGCCACACGGTCCAGGCCGAGCAGGGCCTGGGGCCGATGCGTTTCAGCAGCGATGGCCGCTATGGCATCGTGCTCAACACCCTGGAGAACCAGGCCCTGGTGATCGACGCCAGTACCGACAAGCTGATCCACCGGATCCCGGTGGCGGCCGAACCGTATCAGCTCACTTTCACCAAGGGCTATGCCTACGTGCGCGGCCTGGCTTCACCGAAGGTGAGCATGATCAACCTGGCCAGCCTGGGCGAAGGGCGTTCGCCGATCATCCAGGGCTTCGAGGCCGGCCCGGCGGCGCCACGCCAGGCTGGCGACCTGCCGCTGGCTCAGGGGCTGTCGGTGTCGCGCGACGACAATTCGGTGTTCGTGGTCAACCCGGTGGACAACACCACCTACTTCTACGCCGAAGGCATGAACGCACCGATGTCCGGCTACAACAACCGTGGCCACCAGGCCCGTGCCGCCATCGTCGTCGACCGCAGCCTGCGCGAGCTGGCGCCGGGCGTGTATGGCTCGACGGTGAAGATGCCCGCCGCCGGCAAGTTCGACGTGGCCTTTTTGCTCAACCAGCCGCAGATCATCCACTGCTTCAGCACCGATGTGGTCGCAGCGCCGAATGCCGGCAAGCGCAAGGGCGCGCATGCCGAGTTCATCGGCCTGGACCGGCCGTTGTCGCAGCACAGCGCCGTGACCGCACGGGTGCGCATCGTCGGCGACGACGGCCTGCCGCGCCTGGGCCTGAGCGACCTGAGCCTGCGCTACTTCCTGGCGCCTTCGTCGATGCCACGCAACCTGCAGCTGGAGGAGGTGGGCGAGGGCATCTATCAGGCAGCGCTGAGCCTGCCCGAAGCTGGTGCCTGGTACCTGCACGTGCAGTCGCCGTCGCTGGGGCGCAAGTTCGCCGAAGAAAACTACACCAGCCTGCGCGTGCTGCCGGCCGCAACGTCCACCGTTTCCGATAATGACGTGAGGAATCTGCGATGAACGCCAAGCATGTTTGCACACTGTTGGCCCTGAGCCTGGCTTTTGCCGGCAACCTGGCCCTGGCCCATGGCGGCCACGACCATAACGGCCACGCCGAACAGCCGCCAGCGGCGCGCCAGGAAAAGGCCAGCGTGCGCTTTGCCGATGTCTCGCTGCTGAACCAGGACGGCATGCCGGTACGCCTGGAAAAAGACCTGGTAGGCGACCACCTGGTGGTCATGGGCTTTATCTACACCAGCTGCACCACGGTGTGCCCGGTGGTGTCGTCGATCATGGGCAAGGTCCAGCAGCAACTGGGTGGCCGGGTGGGGCAAGACATTCACCTGGTATCGATCAGCGTCGACCCGCAACGTGACGACGCCAAGCGCCTGCAGGATTACGCCAAGGCCTTCCAGAAGGGGCCGGGCTGGAGCTGGCTGACCGGCACGCCATATGCCATCAGCGAAACCCTCAAGGGCCTGGGCAGCTTCAGCGCCGACCTCAGCCAGCACCCGCCGCTGATCCTGGTGGGGGACGGGCGCACCGGCCACTGGACGCGCTACTACGGCTTCACCGACCCGGCAGTGCTGATCGACGAAATCAACCGCCTCGGCGCCCGCCGGGTGCATGCCAAGAGCACGGCGATTGCCGACCATCACGAGGTGCAACCATGAGCCTGGTAAGCTCCCGCCGCGCAGGCATGCGCGGTCTTGACTGGCTGATGCTGGGTGGCTGCCTGTGGATCCTCGCCTCGGTGGCGTTCGCCCATGATGGCCATGCCCCGCAGGCGCCAGAACCGCAGCCGGCACCGCAGGCGATGACCAGTGGCGGCGGTACCCGCGATGCCCAGGCTTGGTTCACCGACACTGTGCTCAAGGACCAGAATGGCCGCGAGCTGCGCTTCTACAGCGATGTGCTCAAGGACAAGGTGGTGATGCTCAACGTGATCTTCACCCATTGCACCGACGCCTGCCCGCTGATTACCCGCAAGTTGCGCGAAGTGCGCGAGACAATGGGGCCGCAGCTGGCCAGCCAGGTGACCTTCGTGTCGATCAGCAGCGACCCGCTCAATGACACCCCCGAAGTGCTCAAGGCGTTTGCCGGGAAGCAGGGCGTGGATGGGCCCAACTGGTTGTTCCTGACCGGTGACAAGGCCAATGTCGACCTGGTGCTCGGGCGTATCGGCCAGTTCCTGCCCAGCCCCGAGCAGCATTCGACACAGCTGATTGCCGGCGATGTGGCCGGCAAGCGCTGGAGCAAGATCCGCCCGGATGCACCGCCGGCGGCGATTGCCCAGCGCATGCAGTTGCTGGCACTGCCTTTGGCAGGGCGGTGAGTATCATGCGATCCCTGCGGCATTGGCCTCTGTGGCATCTGCCACTCTGGGAACTCGCTTTGTGGATGCGGTCTTTGTGGGAGCGGCCTTGCGTCGCGAAAGGAGCGCGCAGCGCTCCCCGTTATCTGGGTTGGTGCAACTATCGCCGGGGCTGCTGCGCAGCCCTTTCGCGACGCAAGGCCGCTCCCACAAAGACCGCTCCCACAGGGCTTGCGATCTGGTTGGCGTTCGTGCTCGGCATGGCACACTTTTCTTCTGCCTTTGCCTTGGACCTGACCGAACATGAACAAGCCGGCAAACACCTCTACCGCCAGGGCGTCTCCAGCAGCGACGCACAACTGCAGGCCCGGGTCGGTGCCAGCGACATGACGGTCCCCGCCAGCGTGCTGCCCTGTGCCAGCTGCCACGGCAACGATGGCCGCGGCCGTGCCGAAGGGGGCGTACGCCCGCCCAGCCTCGACTGGCAGCGCCTGGCGCTAGGCCAGGGCGAACGCGAGGTCAACGGCCGCCGCTATCCGGCCTACACCGACAGCAGCCTGGCCCGGGCGATTCAGCACGGCGTCGACCCGGCAGGCAATCGCCTGGACCCGGCCATGCCGCGCTTCGAACTCACCTTGGCCGACCAGCGCAACCTCACGGCCTACCTCAAGCGCCTGGCCCAGGAGCGCGACCCCGGCGTGGAGGAGGGCGTGCTGCGCCTGGGGACCTTGCTGCCGGCATCCGGCCCGCTGACCGAGGCCGGGCAGGTGGTGCGTGCGGTGCTGGAAGACGGCCTGACGCAACTCAACCAGCAGGGTGGCATCCACGGGCGACGCCTGGAGCTGGTGGTGCTCGACCCGGGATCCGACCCGGCCAGCGCCGAACGGGCGCTGAAGCAGTTGCTGGAGCAGGAGCAGGTGTTCGCCCTGATCGCGCCATTGGCACCCATGCTCGACCAGCGCCTGGCAACCTTGCTGGCGCCCCACAATGTACCGCTGATCGGCAGCACCCCACGCAGCGGCGGCAGCCCACAGATTTTTGACCCGTTGCCCGGCTTGCCCGCGCAATTGCTGAGCCTGGCCGGCCACGCCCGCGCGGCACTGGGGCTGGCTGCCAACGACCTGCGTGTGGTGTATGCCGGCAATGAACAAGCGGCGTTGGCCGAACAGGTGCGCGAACGCCTTGAGCAGCAGGGCTGGTCACCACCTGCGGCCCAGGCCTTTGCTGGCCAGGCCGTGGACGGGCAGGGCATTGTCTTCCTCGGCCGTGCCCAGGCCTTTGCCGAACTGGCTTCGGCGCTGCAGTCAGCCGGCCGCCAGCCATACCTGTTTGCCGCCTCCAGCCAGGTGACCGGCGCCGTGGCGCGCTTGCCCGAGTTTTGGTCGCAACGGGTGTTCCTGGCTTATCCCTACGTGCCTGGGGACTGGACCGAACAGGGCCAGGCGATTCTGGCCGGCCTGCAGCAGCGCCAGGGCCTCGACCCTCGCCAGGCGTCGTTGCAGGTCAACACCCTGTGCGCGCTGCGCCTGCTGAGTGAAGCGTTGAAGCAGACAGGCCGCGACACCAGCCGCGAGCAGCTGATTGCCGCGCTGGAAGGCCTGCATGATGTGTCCACCGGCCTGACCCCGGCCCTGGGCTTTGGCCCCGGTCGCCGCCAGGGCATGGCCGGTGCCCATGTGGTGGCGGTGGCCCTGCCCGGGCCGCGCTTCACCGCGGTCACCCCGTACCGGCCACTGCCGGACAGCCCTTGAGCGGAGGTTGCCATGCGCGTTCTGTTGTTGTGCCTGTTGCAGGTGTTGGCCAAGGCAAGCTGGGCCGATATGCCGGCGGCGCGGGTCAATGGTGTAGAGATCGAGACGATGCGCCTGGAGCGCTATTTCAGCGAATACCTGGATGCCCAGGGCCGCGCGGTGGCCAGTATCCGCAACCCGAACCTGTACCAGCGCCTGCGCGACCAGGCACTGAATGAACTGATCGACAAGGAGCTGTTGTGGCAGGAGGCCCAGCGCCGCGGCATAGCCATCAGCGACGAGCAGGTGTCGGCGCATGTGGGCGAGGTAGAGGCCGCGCTTGGCAGCCCGGCAATCTTTGAACGGCGGCTGGCGGAAGCGGGCTTCGATAGGGCACAGTACAATGAGTACACCCGGCGCGAGCTGGCCGCGCAGCAGGTGTATGCCCAGCTCAGCGCTGTCGCCGCGCCCAGCCAGGCCGAAGTGGAGGCGTTCTACGATGCCAGCCTGGAAACCCTGCAAGGAGTGCAGAAACAAAATGACGAACCTTCGGTCATACGCGAACAGGGACTGGTTCAAGCCAGGGCCACGCTCATCGGGCAGCGGGAGGCGCAGGCGCGCCAGTCCGTGCGCCAACGTTTGCGTGCGTCCGCTATCGTGGAGATTGCCGACTGAGGTGACTGATGGCGTTTCCCCAATCATGGGGAATAACGATCTGGCAGTGTGCCATCAGTTTCCCCGCATGTGGGGAACCGGGCCGGTGCGCCTGCCCGCCGCGTTACGGATGTTGATCGGTACCCTTGGCTAATCAATGACTTACAGTGAGTGCAGCATGACTTTTCCCGCCTGGCACGAAGCCTGCTCAAGCCTCTACAGGGGCGCACTTCGCAGACCGGGTTACCGGGCAGTTCTTGGGAGTCGACCTTGGTGAACAGAGTATTGGTAGTCGATGACGAACAGACTCTTGCGCAGAACCTGCAAGCGTACCTGCAGGCGCAAGGCCTGGAAGTTCATGTTGCCCACGACGGTGCCAGTGGTATCGAGCAGGCTGCAAGCCTGGCACCGCAAGTGATCGTGCTGGATTACCGCTTGCCCGACATGGAGGGTTTTCAGGTTCTGGAGACCGTACGCAGGAACAGGCAGTGCCACTTCGTGCTGATTACCGCCCACCCCACCGTCGAGGTGCGTGAGCGGGCCGCCGAACTGGGTGTGAGCCATGTCCTGTTCAAGCCGTTCCCGTTGGTGGAACTGGCCCGTGCAGTCTTCGACCTGATGGGCATCGAGCGCCGGCGCAGGGCCACGGACAACCCGGCTGAAGGGTTTGTCGAACGACGCCAGAACAGGAACGAATCGTTCCCCCTGCAGTTGTACGATGGAAGCTGGGTATTGGCCGACCGCCGACGCAACGGCGCCAAGCCCCCGGGGCCCGACGACGATCAACTGCTCACAGGGGAATAGCGGCGCCCGCACCCCTGGCCGAGCCAGCCTGCGACGCGCCCCTGAGCGGAGTCGCAGGCCATGCCAGAAGCATTCGATGCAACCCAGGACGCTCTACCGCCTGCACCGGCCTCTTCGCGGGTAAACCCGCTCCCACAGGGGCACCGCAATTCTGAAGAAATCGGCAATCCTGTGGGAGCGGGTTTACCCGCGAAAGGGCCGGCACAGGTAAAAGCATATTCTGCCTACCCCCGCGAACTGCTGGCCCAGGCCCGCCTGCAAACCAGCGACGAACGCCTGCTCACCCGCCTGGAACAGCTGGCCTGCGACACCCCCGACACCTTCACCCAGCGCCTGGGCCTGACCCTGCATTACCCGGTGCTGGACAGCCACACCCTGCTGGCCAGCACCCCACGCTTCGACAAGGTCAGCCTGGCGATGTGCCTGAAGCGTGAATTCGTCCTGATCGAGCAGGGTAGCCAACTGCTGGGCGTGTTCGCCGACCCCTTCGACCACGCCCGCCTGGCCTGGATCGACGATGTGCTGCAAGGCGCACCGCTGTACCTGGCCCACGCCGCGGACCTCGCCACCTTCCTGGCCCGCCACGAAGAAAGCTTCCACGCCGTGGACGCCCTTGACCACGACGCCGAAACCAGCAGCGAAAGCGACCCGCTGCAGCGCCTGTCGCTGGCCAGCATCAGCGAAGACCAGAGCCGCGTGGTCAAGCTGGTCAACTCCACGCTGTACGACGCCCTCAAGCTGCACGCCAGCGACATCCACCTGGGCATGACCGGCCAGGGCCTGACCATAAAGTACCGCATCGACGGCGTGCTCAACGGCGCCGGCAAGGCCAGCGGCAGCGCCTTCGCCGACCAGGTGATCTCGCGCATCAAGGTGATGGCCGAGCTGGACATCGGCGAAAAACGCGTGCCCCAGGACGGCCGTTTCAAGGTTGCCGTGGGCGACCGGCAAATCGACTTCCGGGTATCGATCATGCCCAGCATCTTCGGCGAAGACGCCGTGCTGCGGGTGCTCGACAAGCAGGACCTGTCCGACCGGGTCAGCGGCGTGCAGCTGCAGGCCCTGGGCTTTGCCGAGGAAACCCTGCGCGCCCTGCGTCGCCTGGCCGCCGAACCCTACGGCATGATCCTGGTCACCGGCCCCACCGGCAGCGGCAAGACCACCACCCTGTACGCCATGATCAGCGAGATCAACCACGGCGTGGACAAGATCATCACCATCGAGGACCCGGTCGAATACCAGCTGCCTGGGGTGTTGCAGATCCCGGTCAACGAGAAGAAGGGCCTGACGTTCGCCCGCGGTCTGCGCTCGATCCTGCGCCACGACCCGGACAAGATCCTGGTCGGTGAAATCCGCGATCCGGACACCGCGCAAATCGCCGTGCAGTCGGCGCTCACCGGCCACCTGGTGTTCACCACCATCCACGCCAACAACGTGTTCGATGTGATCGGCCGTTTCAGCCAGATGCAGGTCGACCCCTACAGCTTCGTCTCCGCGCTCAATGCGGTGCTGGCCCAGCGCCTGATCCGCCTGGCCTGCCCGCACTGCGCCACGCCGTGCGAAGTCGACGACGACACCCTGTACGGCGCGGGCCTGACCCGCGAGGGCGTGGCCGGCTGGAAGTTCGTCCGCGCCCAGGGCTGCGGCCAGTGCCGTGGCAGTGGCTACCGCGGCCGCAGCGCCATCGCCGAACTGCTGCACCTGGACGACGACCTGCGGCAGATGATCGTCGAGCGTCGCCCTCTGTCGCAAATCAAGAACCTCGCCTGCCAGCGTGGCCTGCGCCTGCTGCGGGCCTCGGCCCTGGACCTGGTCCGGGATGGCCGTACCACACTCGAGGAGATCAACCGTGTCACATTCATCTGATCGTGGCGCTTACAGATACAGTGCCGTACTCGGTGCCGAAGGTGTGGGCCTGGGTAGCTGGCACGCCAATCACCACCAATGGCTGGGCAGCCGCGACTTTACCTGCGATGCCGCCCAACCGGCCTGGGAGGCCGCCGTCGACGCCCTGGCCACGCTGCTGGCCGAGCATGCCGTGCGCGGTGCCCAGTTGCGGGTACTGCTGTCGGCCCGGTACAGCCGCTTCTGCCTGGTGCCCTGGAGTGATGCCATCAGCCACCCGCGCGAGCTGGACGCTTACGCCCGGGCCTGTTTCGAAAACCTCTACGGGCAGCCGCTGGACGACTGGCGCATCGTGCTGTCGCCCGAGCCGGCCGGTGCCGCGCGCATCGCCACGGCGTTGCCCGAAGCCCTGCTGCAGCGGCTGCAGGCGCTGGGCCGGGAGAGCCACCTGAGCCTGCGCTCGGTACAGCCGTACCTGATGGCCGCCTACAACCGCTGCTCGGCGCAGCTGGGGCAGGGCGACTTCCTGTTCGTCCTGGCCGAACCGCGCCGCAGCGTGCTGCTGCTGGCTGCCGGCGGGGCCTGGCAGCAAGTGCTGACGCAAGGCTGTGCCGACAGTGACCTGGCCCTGCAAGCACTGATCGAGCGCACCTGCGAGCTGTACGGCGAACACCTGCCACGGGTCTACCTGCATGCCCCGGGCCGGGGTGACGTGCCGCAACTGGCGGCGGTGCAGCTGTGCCAGCCAGCCAGCGATGCCGACCCACTGTGCGCCATGTGGCGGGCGGTGGCCTGACATGCGCCGCCTCGACCTGGAATTCCAGCCCCGGCGCAGCAGCCCGTTGGCCTGGTCGCTGCTGGCCGTGGCAAGTGCCATGGTCGCCGGCCTGGTGCTGCTGCAACAAAGCTTGCAGGCCGAGCAGGTCGAACGGGAGGCCAGCGTGCACAGCCTGGAGCAGCAACTGGGCCGTCGCCCGGCCACTGTCGCGCCGCTGAGCAGCGCCGCCAGCCGCGAACAGGCCGAGCGCCTGGCGCAGATGCAAAGCGTCTCGCAGCAACTGCAACGGCCTTGGCAGCAGCTGTTCGCCATGCTCGAAGCGCAGCCCCAGGACGACGTGGCGCTGCTAAGCCTGGCCCCCGACGCGCGCAAAGGCCAGCTGCGCATCACCGCCGAGGCGCGCAACCTGGAAGCGATGCTGCAGTACCACCAGCGCCTGGAGGCCAGTGCCGAGCTCAGCGATGTGTCGTTGCTCAACCACGAAGTGCTGGCCGCGCAGCCCGAACACCCGGTGCGCTTCACCCTCACCGCTACCTGGGAGACCGGCCATGCGCGCCCGTGAATCGCTGAACAGCCTGATCCTCCAGGAGCGCCTGCGTCGCGTCGGCCCGGTCGGCCTGGCTGCGGTTGCGGTAGGCCTGCTGGCCGTGGGCGTGCTGTGCGCCGGGGTGTTGCCGCAATGGCAGAACCTGCGCGAGCTGCGCGCCACCGAAGCGGACGCCAGCGTGCAGGTCGAGCGGGTCAGGCGTGGCGAGCTGAAGATTGCCATCAAACCCGAGCAGCAGGCCCTCGACAGCCTGCGCCAGCAACTGCCGGGGCAGCCCCGGGCCAGTGAGCTGATCGAGCGCCTGTACCACCTGGCCAGCGCCGAGCATATCAGCCTGGCGCGTGGCGAATATGCCCTGGGCATCGACCCCAAGACGCAACTGGCGCGCTACCAGATCGTGCTGCCGGTACGCGGCAGCTACCCGCAGATTCGCGGTTTCCTCAAGGGCCTGCTCAAGCAGTTGCCGACCCTGGTGCTGGAAGACCTGGAGCTGCAACGCAAACGCATTGGCGACAGCGAGCTCAACGCCCGCCTGCGCATGACCCTTTACCTGTCGAGGTCATGATGAACACACAACGTGCTGTCATCTGGGTTGGCTTCCTCGGCGTGAGTGCGGCGCTGGCCTGGGCCCCGGGCCATTGGTTCGGCGAGGAAGACAGTGTTGCCCCCTTCGCGGGCGCGCCCGCTCCCACAAAATCGGCGGTATCCACGGTCACTGTGGGAGCGGGTTTACCCGCGAAAGGGCCGGAACAAGCCTCAAGAGATCTCTTCCCGACCCAACAATGGACCAAACCCCAGGCCCTGGCCACCGTCACCGAACAACCCGTGATCACCGCACCCGCCGTAGCCGCAGCCCCCACTGCCCCGGCCCTGCCATTCCAGTTCATTGGCCGCATCGGCGACCGCGACGACCTGCAGATCTTCCTGCAGAGCGGCGAAAAACTCTACGTCGTGCGCCAGGGCGACGTGATCGAAGACACCTACCGCCTCGAGCGGGTATCGGCCAGCGAGCTGCACCTGGTCTACCTGCCTTTGCATCAGTCGCAGACTTTGTCTGTAGGGAGCGCACCATGAAGTCGTCAAAGCTGTGCAAACCGGCTCCATTCCTGCTTGTGGCGCTGTGCGTGGCCATTGCCGGCTGCGGCTCCAGTGCGGTACGCAAGGACAGCGAACAGCTGATGAAGGAGGGCCAGTACGAAGCCGGCATCGCCAGCCTGGAAGAAGCCCTGCGCGAGGACCCGCGTGACACCGAGCTGAACATCGCCCTGGCCCACAGCCGCCAGGCCGCGGTCGAGGCGCTGCTGACCCAGGCCGACGCCGACCGCATCCGCCACGACTTCGCCAGCGCCCGCATGGGTTATGGCCGGGTGCTGACCCTGGAGCCGAACAACCGCCGCGCCCAGGAAGGCATCCGCCAGCTGGAGCTGATCCGCACCCTCGACGAGCGCGTGGCGCTGGGCCAGGCGGCGCTGCGCCAGGGCGACCTGTTCGGTGCCGAGCGCTACATGCGCGAAGTGCTACGCCTGGACCCGCAGAACCAGAAGGGCATTGCCCTGCGCAGCGACATCGAGAACGTGCAGGCGCGCACCGCGCAACCGTTCCCGCAACTGCGCAGCAAACTGGAGCGGCCGGTGACCCTGGAGTTTCGCGACGCCAACCTGAAGACCATCTTCGAGGTGCTGTCCCAGGTTGCCGGCATCAACTTCATCTTCGACAAGGACATGCGCCCGGACATGAAGGCCACCATCTTCGTGCGCGAGTTGCGCATCGAGGACGCCGTGGCGCTGCTGCTGGAACAGAACCAGCTGCGGCAGAAGATCGTCAACGAAAACACCCTGATGATCTACCCCGACTCGCCGCAGAAGACCAAGGACTACCAGGAACTGGTCATGCGCACCTTCTACCTGACCAGCATCGACTCCAACACCGCGCTGAACATGGTCAAGACCATGCTCAAGACCCGCGACGTGTTCGTCGATGAACGCCTCAACACCCTGACCATGCGCGACACCCCCGATGCCGTGCGCATGGCCGAAAAGCTGCTGCAGTCGCAGGACCAGTCCAACCCCGAGGTGGTGCTGGAAGTGGAGGTGATGGAAGTGGCCACTTCGCGCATCCTCGACCTCGGCCTGCAATGGCCCAACACCTTCGGCGTGCTGAGCTCCGACGGCCAGCCGGTAAGCGTGCTCGACCAGCTCAAGGGCATCGACTCCAGCCGCATCAGCATCGCGCCGGCACCGCAGGCCAAGATCAACGCCCAGGACAAGGACATCAACACCCTGGCCAGCCCGGTGATCCGCGTCAGCAACCGCGAGCAGGCGCGCATCCACATCGGCCAGCGGGTGCCTATCATCAGCGCCACTTCGGTGCCGTCCACCCAGGGCCCGGTGATTACCGAAAGCGTCACCTACCTGGACGTGGGCCTGAAGCTTGAGGTGCAGCCCACCGTGCACCTGAACAACGAAGTGGCGATCAAGGTAGCCCTGGAGGTGAGTAACGCCACCCCGCTGGAAGCCACCCGCCAGGGCACCATTCCGGTCCAGGTCGACACCCGCAACGCCCAGACCACCCTGCGCCTGCACGATGGCGAAACCCAGGTGCTGGCCGGCCTGGTGCGCAACGACCATAACGCCAGCGGCAACAAGATCCCGGGCCTTGGCGACATCCCTGGCCTGGGCCGGCTGTTCGGCAGCAACAAGGACGACATGAGCAAGTCGGAGCTGGTGCTGGCGATCACCCCGCGCATCGTGCGCAACTTGCCGTACCAGAGCCCGTCGGACATGGAGTTCGCCACCGGCACCGAGTCTGCCATGCAGGTGCGGCAGATGGCGCCGTTGCCGCCGGCGGATGTGCCTGGCAATGCCCCGGCCACCGATGCCCCGGTGGTGGAAAGCCAGATGGCGATCGCCCCGGCCAAAGGGAGCCCGCGGCCATGATCGCGCAGCGCCGCATGCAGGGCTTCAGCCTGATCGAGGTGGTGCTGACCCTGGCACTGCTCGGGCTGCTTGCCAGCATGGCCGCGCCGCTGACCGAAACCGTGGTGCGCCGCGGCAAGGAACAGCAGCTGCGCGAGGCGCTGTACCAGATTCGCGACGCCATCGACGCCTACAAGCGCGCGTTCGATGCCGGCTACATCGAGAAGCGCCTGGACGCCAGTGGCTACCCGCCGAACCTGCAGGTGCTGGTCGACGGCGTGCGCGATGTGCGCAGTGCCAAGGGCGCCAAGTTCTACTTCCTGCGGCGCATCCCGCACGACCCGCTGGTGGCGGCCAAGGGCGAGGACGAAGGCGGGTGGGGGCTGCGCGCCTATAACAGCAGCCCCGACAACCCGCGCGAAGGCGAAGACGTGTTCGACGTGTATTCCAAGGCCCGCGGCAAAGGCCTGAACAACATCCCCTACGGGCAATGGTGACAGCCATGAAACGCAGCAAAGGCTTCACCCTGATCGAACTGCTGGTGGTGCTGGCGATCATCGCCACACTGATGACCATTGCCATGCCGCGCTACTTCAACAGCCTGGAAAGTTCCCGCGAAGCCACCCTGCGCCAGAGCCTGGCGGTGCTGCGCGAGGCGCTGGACCACTACTACGGCGACACCGGCCACTACCCGGACTCACTGGAGCAACTGGTGGAACAGCGTTACCTGCGCAACACCCCGGTGGACCCGATCACCGAGCGCAGCGATGCCTGGCAGCTGGTGCCACCGCCCGAAGGCGTGGCTGGCGGCGTGGCCGATATCAAGAGCGGTGCCACAGGGAGGGCGCGCGATGGCAGCCTGTTCGCGGAATGGTAAGGCCGACGCCGGCTTCACCTACCTGGGCGTACTGCTGCTGATTGCGGTCAGCAGCGTGGCCCTGGCCGCCACCGGCACGCTCTGGGCCAGTGCTGCCCAGCGTGACCGCGAACGCCAGCTGTTGTGGGTAGGCAGCCAGTATGCCCAGGCCCTGCGCAGCTACTACCGCGCTTCGCCGGGGCTGGCCCAGTACCCGCAGGAACTGGCCGACCTGCTGCAGGACAACCGCTTCCCGCAGGCCAGGCGGCACATTCGCCGGCTGTACCCCGACCCCATCACCAACAGCGACGATTGGGGCCTGCTGCGCTCGATCGATGGCCGCATCACCGGCGTGCACAGCCGCTCGGACGCCACCCCGTTCAAGCGCAGTGGCTTCAGCGCCGAATGGAGCGGTTTCGACGGGCTGGAACATTACAGCGACTGGCAGTTCGTCGCCGAACAGGCCTTTACCGAAAGTGCCGGTGGCGTGCAGACCCATGCCGGCCCGGGAGACACGCCATGAGCCGCCTGGCCGCGTTGTGCCTGGGCCTGCTGCTGGTGGCAGTGCTGGCCACCTCGGCCAGGGCCGGGGACGAGGACGAGATGCAAGGCTTCATCGTCGACAACACCATCTCGCACATCGGCCACGACTTTTACTACTACTTCGCCGACCGCCTGCGCGCCACCAGCCGGCTGGATTTCAACCTGGTGGTGCGCGAACGCCCGGATGCCCGCTGGGGCAGCCTGGTCACCGTAGAGTTCGAGCGTGAGGTGGTGTACCGCCGCTTCCTGCCGCCGAACACCACCGAGCTCAAGGACGAGGCCGTTGCAGCAGCCGACCTGGTCAAGCAGCAAATCATCCAGCGCAAGTTGCAACGCCTGCTGCAGGACACCACCGATCTGGAGAGGGACGAGCTATGAAGCACCACATACCCCGTTGCATCGCCGCCTGCCTGTTGGCCAGCGCGTGTGCCGCCCAGGCCACCGAGCTGGTGTACACCCCGGTCAACCCGGCCTTTGGCGGCAACCCGCTCAATGGCACCTGGTTGCTGAACAATGCGCAGGCGCAGAACGACTACGACGACCCCGACCTCAAGGACCGCTCCTCGGCCTTTGCCGGCACCACGGCCCTGGAGCGCTTCAGCAACCAGCTTGAGTCGCGGATGTTGTCGCAGTTGCTGGACAACATCAGTAACGGCAACACCGGCAGCATGGCGACCGATGCGTTTCTCATCGACGTCATCGACGATTCCGGGGCCTTGAGCATCAAGGTCACCGATCGTGCCACAGGAGAAATTTCGATCATTGAGGTCAGCGGCCTGAACCCTTGAAGGGGCAAGGCTATTTGTTGGGGAGAGAACACCATGAAACGTCTGCTGAGCACGCTGCTGATCCTCACCGCCCTGGGTCTGCACGGTTGTGGCCTGCGCGAACCGATGCCCGCCGAACAGGACTCGGAAACCCCGACCCTGACCCCACGTGCCTCGACCTACTACGACCTGATCAACATGCCACGGCCCAAGGGCCGGTTGATGGCGGTGGTATATGGCTTCCGCGACCAGACCGGGCAGTACAAGCCGACCCCGGCCAGCTCGTTCTCCACCAGCGTCACCCAGGGCGCGGCAAGCATGCTGATGGACGCCCTGAGTGCCAGTGGCTGGTTCGTGGTGCTGGAGCGTGAAGGCCTGCAGAACCTGCTGACCGAGCGCAAGATCATCCGTGCTTCGCAGAAAAAGCCCGACGTGCCGGAAAACATCATGGGCGAGCTGCCACCGCTGCAGGCCGCCAACCTGATGCTGGAGGGCGGCATCATCGCCTACGACACCAACGTGCGCAGCGGCGGCGAAGGTGCCCGCTACCTGGGCATAGACATCTCCCGCGAGTACCGCGTCGACCAGGTGACCGTGAACCTGCGCGCGGTGGACGTGCGCACCGGGCAGGTCCTGGCCAATGTGATGACCAGCAAGACCATCTATTCGGTTGGGCGCAGTGCGGGAGTGTTCAAGTTCATCGAGTTCAAGAAGCTGCTCGAGGCCGAGGTGGGGTACACCACCAACGAACCGGCGCAGCTGTGCGTGCTGTCGGCGATCGAGGCGGCGGTGGGGCACTTGCTGGCGCAGGGGATCGAACGGCGGCTGTGGCAGGTGGCGGGGGATGCGGGGGAAGGGCAGGCTACGGTGGACAAGTATTTGAGCCAGAATCAGCAACAATGAGTGAGTTTGAGGGCCTCTTCGTGGGGCTTGTCCACGAAGAGGCAAGTGCAGGCGATACAACATTTTGCTCACTTTTGACCCTGCTGGGGCGCAGATTGCCGGCGATTTCCTATCAGGCCCTGGCCTCGGTCGGCGAAGAATACTAATAATTTTGCCAGTTGCATTATTTTTATCGGTAGCGAACTCTAGGCTTTCCTATCTTAAGTTTGCAAGGGGAAAACAATGAGTCGGCACTTTGCCTGGAAATGGGGGTGGCTATACCGCCTATGGTTATCAAGTGTCGGTACAGAATGAGTCATTTACTGGTTTTAATGGAGAGCCTCGAGATACCTTTTTGAGGTGGTATTTTTTAGGAGGTGGCAAGCGTATTTATAGTCCGGTGCTGATGAGGTTTTTATCTGTGGACATGGTTAGCCCTTTCGCTGAAGGTGGTATAAATTGCTATGCATATTGTGGGGGTGACCCTGTGAATTTTACGGATCCAAGCGGGATGGTTAGGTGGAGGAATATAGTAAAGAATAAAGTGTTTCCTTTGGCTCGTAAAAATAAGCCTTTGCCCCAGTCGGATTATTCTCCCGCCAGTAAGCGTCGTAAATTGTCAGCGTCTACGGAGCAAGGTACATCGAACAACAGAGAAGCATCTGGAGTGAGTCCAGCGGCGGCTCCGTTAGTCGATTCCATATGGAAAAATTCAGAGCAGCGTCTTGCTGCACAAAAAAAATCGGCTCCGGAACTAGATACGCTAGGCGGTCTAACAGATTATGAAAAAATGGCCGCTTTGGCTATAGATACGGGCAGGCTGAATGGCTCGACACGAACATACTTAGATGCTGCCAAGGGCTTCGCCCCGGAACGTGATCCTATGGTGCTGACAGGGTTGATGCATCTTTATGTGCATAACGTCCGCAAGGTAGAAAGCAAGCAAGCTTTGAATCAGATCCTTCGGGAGTTTGGTTTGTAAATTGCCGCTTAATCTTGAGTCGAGCTCGTTGAGCATTATCGGCACAGTTTTAGAGCGGTGGCCGTGATTTTGGGGAAGTCTCCTTAGAAGACGAGAGCGCTGGCCGGGGTTTGGTGATTGGGAATTGAAGTGTTTGGCGGTAGAGATTTGGCGCCTGTGAGATTGAGCGCCGCCCGCGCGTCGCTTCGCGGGACAAGCCCGCTCCCACATCTGTTTCGGGCCAATTATTCCTGTGCCAGGTGGGTTGCAGCCTTGGTGCATGACTGGAAATGAATGAAAAGCAGCAGAGCAACCTTCGATATCAAATGGAACAAACAAGGCGGACAGGAGTGACCTCACAGGAATGACTGGCCCAACATAGTGATCACTGCTGATTCCTCGGGGCCGCTTTGCGGACCTTTCCGACCGGTCCGGCGCTCCGGCAAGGCCGCTCCCACATGGATCACGTCAGCCGGTGAACCATGGGCTGGATTCGGCCAAGGCGGTGGTGGAGGCGTTGCTGGATGGGGTGGAGAGGCAGCAGCTGGTTGGGCGGAAGACGGTGCCGGGTGTCTGACGGGAGCTTGGGCTTTGTTGGACTCAAGCGGCAGCTGTGATTGACCTCGAGGGCCTCTTCGCGGGTGAACCCGCTCCCACAGGTTCAGCGCCACTCGAAGCCCGCGCAGTCCCTGTGGGAGCGGGTTTACCCGCGAATGGGCCGGTGCCGGGTGTCTGACGGGCGCTTAGGCTTTGTTGGACTCAAGCGGCAGCCGTGATTGACCTCGATGGCCTCTTCGCGGGTTCAGCGCCAACTCGAAGCCCGCGCCGTCCCTGTAGGAGCGGGCGCGCCCGCGAAGCAGACGACGTGGTGGATGGCACCGGCTTTGCCGGTGTTCGCGGGCATGCCCGCTCCCACAAGTACCGCGTGATCTCAAGTGCGACGCCGTCCCTGTGGGAGCGGGTTTACCCGCGAATGGGCCGGTGCCGGGTGTCTGGCGGGCACCTGGGCTTTGTTGAAATCGAGCGGCAGCCGTGATCGACCTCTAGGAACCCGTTCCCACAAAGCTTGCGCAAGCTTTCAGATCTTGAGCAAGGCGGTGCTCCTGCGTGTCCCTTTACGTAAACGTCACCATATGCCACCTTCTACCTCAGCCTGATGACGGCCAGGGATTTCTCCCGCACACTGCGGAAAATTCCCAAGCCCGTTCCCCGCCACCTTGCGGGGTACAGCCGGAGTAGAAAATGGCGCGACAACTAATAACAAACGCCCACGACCCGCTGCACGAATCCCGCCAGGCCCGCCTGAAGCTGGCCAGCGAAGGCGAGCTGCCACTGGGCATGCTGCGCGACGAGATCGATGCCTCCTGGCGCCGCAGCCTGGGCCATGGCCTGGATTGCCTGCAGGGCGAGCAGGTCGGCCTGGGCCTGGAGCAGGGCCACGACCTGCGCATGCTGCTGGATCGCAACCGCCTGCTGGTCGACGCCGTTACCCCGGAACTGGACTACCTGGTCGCGCGCCAGGGCAAGGCCGGTATCGTTATCCTCGGCGACGCCCAGGCCAACGTGCTGGCCATCGAAGGGCAGAAGCACGTGCTGCAACGCGAGGGCCTGCGCGACCTGCACCCGGGTAGTTGCTGGAGCGAGTCGCTGCGTGGCACCAACGCGATCGGCACGGCAGTGGTGGAAGGCCGGCCGACCTTGATCAACTGCGGCGAACATTACCTCGACCGCCTCAGCCCGTTCTCCTGCACTTCGGTACCCCTGCGCGACCCGCGCGGCGAGGTGATCGGCGTGCTCGACATCACCCGTGAAGGGGTGATGGCGCAACCACAGGACAGCCTGTCGACGCTGATGCTGGCGGCCGGCAACATCGAAAGCCGCATGTTCGGCCTGTGCCACCCGGAGCAATTGGTGCTGGCTTTTCACAGCCGCCCGCAATACCTCAACAGCGCCTGGCATGGCCTGCTGGCGCTGAGCCTGGACGGTGAAGTGCTGGCTGCCAACGACAGTGCCTGCCAGCTGTTGCAGGTGCCGCGCCATGAGCTGTTGGGCCGGCGCAGCAGTGACCTGCTGGGTGAACGGTCACCGGCCTTCATCGCCCGCCTGTGGCAGGGCGGGGTGAGCAGTGTGCAGACGGCCAAGGGCGAGTTCTACTTCCGCGCCCTGCAGCTGCCGCGCCATGGCCGGGTCAACGGCAGCACGCCGGTGAGCAAGCCGGCGCCGGGCAAGCAGTCACCCGCCCTCGACGCCCTGGCCGGTGGCGACCCGCGCCTGGCGCGCAACCTGCGCATGGCCCGCCAGGGGCTGGGCAATGGCCTGCCGGTGCTGTTGCTGGGCGAGACCGGTACCGGCAAGGAAGTCGTCGCCCGGGCCCTGCACCAGGCCAGCCCGCGTGCCGACAAACCGTTCGTGGCCGTCAACTGCGCGGCCATCCCCGAAGGGCTGATCGAGTCCGAACTGTTCGGCTACCGTGAAGGTGCGTTCACCGGCTCGCGCCGGGGCGGCATGGTCGGCCGGCTGATGCAGGCCCACGGCGGCACGCTGTTCCTCGACGAAATCGGCGACATGCCGCTAGCGCTGCAGGCGCGCTTGTTGCGGGTACTGCAGGAACGGCGCGTGGCACCGCTGGGGGCGGGCGACGAGCAGGAGATCGACGTGGCATTGATCTGTGCCACGCACCGCGACCTCAAGCGCCTGGTGCAGGAGCAGCACTTCCGCGAAGACCTTTACTACCGGGTCAACGGCGTGTCGCTGCGCCTGCCGGCATTGCGCGAGCGTGATGACCTGGCGGCAATCATCCAGGGGCTGCTGGACAAGTCCGATGCCCGGGGCGTGACCTTGGACCCGGCCCTGAACGCGTTGCTCGAAGGCTTCGACTGGCCGGGCAACATCCGCCAGCTGGAAATGGTCGTGCGCACCGCGCTGGCCATGCGCGAGGACGGCGAGCAGGTGCTGACCCTGGACCACCTCACCGACTGCCTGCTGGACGAACTGGCCAGCGGCACCGCGCCTTCCGGCAGCCTCAAGGACAAAGAGCTGGAGCTGATCCGTGGCGCCTTGGCGCGCCATCAGGGCAACGTGTCCGCGGCGGCCGAGGCGCTGGGTATCAGCCGGGCGACGCTGTACCGCAAGCTCAAACAGTTGCGCGGCTGACGTGGGCGGCCTGTTCGCCCGGCTGGTGGAGTCCAGCGACCCTGTACTCATGCGCCAGGCGTTGGCCTGGCTGTATGGTTTCGTGCGCCCCCATCGACGCGCCATCGGCCTGTTGCTCGGTTTGTCGCTGGGCGCCTCGTTGCTGGCGCTGGCGCAACCCTGGCTGGTCAAGACGCTGATCGACGAGGGGCTGCTGGCCAAGGACTACCAGACCCTCTGGCACATGGCCGCGATCATGATCGGCGCGGGCCTGCTGGGTACCGTGCTGGCCGGGGTCAACCGCTACCTGCACACGCGCTTGTCGGGGCGCATCCTGTTTGCCCTGCGCGACGACCTTTACCGCCACCTGCAGCAGCTGTCGCCGACGTTCTACGGGCGGCGGCGCATCGGCGACATCCTTTCGCGGCTGGATGGCGATGTAGCGGAAATCCAGCGCTTTGCCGTGGATTCGCTGTTTTCGGCGGTGTCGGCGGTGATCGGCCTGGTGGGCGCGGTGGTGTTGATGCTGATGCTGTCGTGGCAACTGTCGCTGCTGCTGGCGCTGCTGGTGCCGATCGAAGTGCTGTGGTTGCGCTGGATGCGGCGCAAGGTGGAGCGCGAAGTACGCAACCTGCGCGAACGCTCGGCAGATGTGTCGTCATTCCTGGTCGAAACCCTGCCGGCGATGAAGTTCATCCAGGCCGCCGGCCAGCAAGGCCGCGAGGCGGGGCGCCTGGACCAGCTGGGGCAGGGCTACATGCGCCAGTTGCTCAAGGTGCAGGTGACCGAATTCTTCACCCAGGCCATTCCCGGCACGCTTACCTCCTGGTGCCGCGCTTGCGCGTTCCTGGTCGGCGGTTGGTGGGTAATCCAGGGCACTTGGCAACTAGGTGCGCTGATCGCCTTTTCCACCTACATGGGCATGGCAGTAGGGCCGGTGCAGAGCCTGCTGGGCCTGTACGTGGCGGTGCAGCGCATGGCGGTGAGCCTGGGGCGGGTGATGGAACTGAAGCAGGAGGCCGTGGCCGTGCGCCCGGCAGCCAACCCTCAGCCGGTGCCCGACGGCCCGGGCGAATTGCGCCTCGAGGGGGTGAGTTTTGCCCATGAAGGGCGCCAGGGCGCGGTGCTGAACGACGTGCAGGTGTGCGTGCCGGGTGGCCTGAAGGTGGCCATCAGCGGTGCCTCAGGGGTGGGCAAGTCGACCCTGATCGACCTGCTGCAGCGCTTCTACGACCCGGACGCCGGGCGCATCCTGCTGGACGGCACCGACCTGCGCGAACTGGATCTGGCCGCGCTGCGCCGGCGTATTGCGGTGGTCAGCCAGGATATCGTGCTGTTTCGCGGCACCCTAGCACAGAACCTGGCCTACGGCGTGCCCGAGGCCAGCCGTGAGGAACTGGAGCGGGTGGTGCGCCTGGCGCGGCTGGACAGCCTGGTCGACAGCCTGCCGCTGGGCCTTGACGGCCTGCTGGGTGAGCGTGGCCAGCAGTTGTCCGGCGGGCAGAAACAACGCATAGCCATCGCCCGCGCGGTGCTGCAGGCGCCGGCGATCCTGGTACTGGACGAGGCCACCTCGGCGGTGGACGAAGCCACCGAGCGCGAAGTGATCGCGGCCATCGACCAGTTGTTCGCCGGCCGCACGCGCATCCTGATCAGCCACCGTGCTTCGACCCTGGCCGATGCCGACCTGCACCTGCAGCTGCACGCTGGCCAGTTGCAGGTGCTGCCCGAGGAGGTGATCAGGCATGGGCACTGACGTGCGTGTTGGCGTGATCGACAGTGGTTGCACGCCGGAGCAGGCCAGCGCCTTGCTGGGCGCGCGCCGCTTCTGGCTGGAGGACGGCCAGTTGCGCGAAGGTGACATGCTGCCCGACCAGCTTGGGCACGGTAGCGCGGTGCTCGCCGGCTTGCAGCGGGAGGCCGGGCCGGTGCCCGTGCTGCTGGCCCAGGTTTTCGGCGCCCAGGCCAGCACCAGTGCCTTGCAGGTGGCGGCCGCGCTGCTGTGGCTGGTGGAAGCGGGGGTTACGCTGGTCAACCTCAGCCTTGGCCTGCAGCAGGACCGGCCAGTGCTGCACCAGGCCTGCGCCGAGGCTTTGGCCGCGGGTGTGCTGTTGTGCGCCTCCAGCCCGGCGCAGGGCGGGCCGGTGTATCCGGCCAGCTACCCCGGGGTGATCCGGGTTACCGGCGATGCCCGGTGTGCGCCGGGCCAGTGGTCCTGGCTGGGTACCCGGCAGGCGGACTTCGGCGGTTATGTGGGGGCGGGCGGCAGGGCGGGCGCGAGCCTGGGCTGTGCGGCCCTGAGTGGCAGGATCGCTGCGTTGCTGTGTGACGAGCCGGGCATGGGCCAGCAGCAGGTTCATGACTGGTTGCGCCACCACGCGGCGTTTACCGGCCCCGAGCGACGAGGTGTCGGCCATGGCTGAACCGCGCATTGTGGTGTTGGGGGCAGGCCCTGCGGGTGCGGCCACGGCCATTGGCCTGCGGCGGCTGGGTTATGCGGTGACGGTGGTGTCCGAGTGGCGCCGGTTTGCGGCGGTCGAAGGGGTTTCGCAGCGGGTGCTGGACGGGCTGCGCCATGCCGGCCTTGGCGGGGCGTTGCGCCAGGCGGCGATGCCGGCGACTCGGCAAGTGCACTGGAACGGCCAGCAGCTGCAACTGAACCAGGAGTTTCTACTCGACCGGCAAATGTTTGACCGGGCGCTGCGCGACGACCTTCAGCGTGCGGGTGTGAGCGTGGTCGAGGGGCGGGTGCGTGAGGTGGTTCGCGAAGTCGGTCATGGTATTCGCCTGGACGACGGGCAGGTACTGCAGGCCGATTTCCTGGTCGAAGCCCGAGGCCGCCAGGCCCCGTTGGCCGCCGACCGCCTGCGCGGGCCGGAGACGGTCAGCTTGCTGAATGTCTGGCAGGCCGCCCCCGGGGCGCCCGCGTCGGCGGTGGAGAGCCTGGCGGATGGCTGGGCGTGGATGGCGCGCCTGGAAGACGGCCGCTGCTACTGGCAAGTCACCTTGGACGCGGCCGGGCTGCCGGGCAAGGCCGGCTTGGCGGATTACTGTGCGGCGCGGCGAGCCGGCAGCGTGCTGGTGGCCGAGCTGTTCGATGCCAGGGCCTTGGCGCCGGCAGAGGTGCATGCGCGCAGCAGCACCGCGATTCTGGCCGGTGAGTGTGTCGGGCAGGACTGGATACGCGTGGGCGATGCTGCGATGGCCGTTGACCCACTGTCGGGCAACGGGATCTTCCAGTCGTTGTCTTCGGCGCTGCAGGCACCGGTGGTGATCAATACCTTGCTGCGCAGGCCCGAGCGGGCCGGGTTGGCGCGGCAGTTTCACCAGCAGCGGATCGAACAGCTGTTTTTGCGTTTTGCCCGGATCGGGCGGGATTTTTATGGGCAAGAACAGGGGCGGGTGGGGCAGCCGTTCTGGGCGCGGCGGCAGGGTTGGCCGGACATGCAGGCATTGCACGTGGCGGCGGACTGGAGCGCGGTGAGGGTCGAGCGGCGGCCGGTGTTGCGTGACGGGCTGGTGGATGAGGCCGAGGTGGTGGTGACGGCGGATCAGCCGTTGGGGGTGTGGCATTTGCAGGGGGTGGAGCTGGCGCCGGTGGTGCGTGGGCTGCGTAGCGGCCGACCTATCGAGGCAGAGTTGTCAGGCCTGCCAGGGGAGCAGCAGATGATGGTGCGGCGGTGGTTGTTGGAGCAGGGCTTGGTTTGAGATTGCCGAGGCCGCTTTGCGGCCCTTTCGCGACACAAGGCCGCTCCCACAGGTCTGCACAAACCTTGATGGCAGCGCTGTACCTGTGGGAGCGGCCTTGTGTCGCGATGGGCTGCGCAGCAGCCCCAGGATTTCGAATCAGAAGAAAGTCCCGACGATCAGCTGCATATAGGTGCCGGTATCCCGCCCACCCAGCTGCGTCCCGCCATTGGCCGCGCTGCGCTCCGGCTTGTAGAACCCTACCAGCGGGCTGATCAGCAGGTGGTCGTTGACCATCCATTCCACATACAGGTCCAGCTCCCGCCCGCCCAGGTTGCCCTGGTCGGTGTCCAGCGTATCGAAGTCGAAGTACAGTGCGCCGACGGTCAGGTTGTCCCGTGGCTTGCCTTTCAGCGCCACGTGGTGCACCTGGCTGTTGCTGTTGAACGGCCCGGCATAATTGGCTGCCACCTCACCCTGGAACCAGGTGCCATAGCCACGGCTCAGGCCATAGAACAGCGGGTCGAAGTCTTCGGAAAAGCGGCTGTAGCGGTAGGTGGCGGTGGGGGACCAGGGCAGTTCGGAAAAGGTCCAGTTGCCTTCCAGGTACCAGGCGTTCTCCCGCCCGCCGGTTTTGTCCTGGGTCACGTACTCGGCGGCCAGCTCCAGGTCTTTCACCCCCAGGCTGCCACGCCCGCGCAGGCTGGCGGTGTCCATGCCGTCGCGGTGTTCCAGGCCCATGATCTGCGCGTAGCGCTGGTCCACGTCGAGGCCGCGGATCCAGCTCAGGCCGACGGTGCCGGCGTCGGCGACGTGCTCCAGGTTGGCCACCGCCAGCGAGGTGTCGGCCTGGTAGTGGTTGTCGGACTTCAGCCACATCAGGTCGCTGCGCCAGCCTTGCTTGCCGCCCAGGCGCAGCACGGCGGTGCGGTCGAAGGCCTTGCGTGCGGCCAGGTAGTAGGCGCCGCCGCGGTCGAAGTTGGCGCCCAGGTCGACCTTGCCCAGGTTCACCGGGTCGCCCTGGATCAGGAAGCCGTCGCCCAGGGTCACCACCTGGCGGCCGCCGGAAATGTCCACGCCGTCTTCGCCCAAGGCCGGGAACAGGTTGGCCGAGCGCCAGCCCAGGTACAGGTCTTCGATGGCGGTGCGGCGCTCGTCACCCAGGGTCAGGCCGGCGGCATCGCCGTCGCCCCAGGTGGCGGAGCTAAGCAGGTTGAAGGCGCCGTAGAGCGCGCCGCTGTCGGCCAGGGCCTGGCTGCCGCTGAGGCCATACTTGACGTAGCCTTCCTGCCAGGCGGTGCTGCCGGGCTTGCGGTTGCCGGCCAGGTTGAAGCTTTCGTCGCTGTGGAAGGCGCCGAACAGGGCTTCGAGGTCGGCGTTGAGGGTGGTGCCGTCGTGGTTGTACAGCTCGTAAGCCTGGGTGAAGGGGGCGGCGAACAGCAGGGCCAATGTGCAGGCGAGTTTGTGCCTCATGGTGTGCTCCATGTTTTTGTTGTTGTTCTCGGGTTGCCTGTGCCGGCCTCTTCGCGGGTGAACCCGCTCCCACAAGGACCCCACAGTGTTCAGGCCTGTGATGATCCTGTAGGAGCGGGTTTACCCGCGAAAGGGCCGGTACAGGAAAATGATCAGAGCTTGATCAACACCGATTTCAGCTCGGTGTAGTGGTCGATGGCAGCCGCCCCCATCTCACGGCCGACGCCGGACATCTTGTAGCCGCCAAACGGCAAGGCAGGGTCGAGGGCGCTGTGGCAGTTGACCCACACCGACCCCGACTTGATGCGCGGGATCATCCGGTGCACGGCGGACAGGTCGTTGGACCAGATGCTCGCACCCAGGCCATAGGGGTTGTCGTTGGCCATGCCGATCACTTCGTCGATGTCATCGAACGGCATCGCCACCAGCACCGGCCCGAAGATCTCTTCCTGTACCAGGCGGTGGCGCTGGTCGACATCGACGATCACCGTCGGCTTGACGAAGTAGCCAGGCCCGAAGCCTTCGCCACCACAGGCGATGGTCGCGCCCAGCTCGCGGCCAAGCTCGATGTAGCCGGTGACGCGGTCCTGCTGCTTGGCCGAGATCAGCGGGCCCATCTGCACCGCAGGGTCCAGGCCGCTGCCCAGCTTCATGCCGTTGGCGATGCCGGCGATGTCGGCCACCACGTTGTCGAAGTGCTTGCGGTGCACGTACAGGCGGGACCCGGCGCAGCACACCTGGCCCTGGTTGAAGAAGATCGCCGTGGCCGCGCCGGCGGCGGCTTCCTGCAGGTTGGCGTCGGGCATGACGATGGTCGGCGACTTGCCGCCGAGTTCCAGGGTGACGCGGGTCATGTTGTCCATGGCTGCCTTGCCGATCAGCTTGCCGACCTCGGTGGAGCCGGTAAAGGTCAGCTTGTCCACGCCGGGGTGGCGGCTGAGTGCGGCGCCGGCGTTCAGGCCGGTGCCGGTGACCACGTTGAACACGCCCGCCGGGTAGCCGGCTTCGTCCACCAGTTCAGCCAGCTTGAGCACGCTCAGCGGTGTTTCGTCAGCGGGCTTGAGCACGACGGTGCAACCGGTAGCCAGGGCCGGGCCGAGCTTCCAGCAGGCCAGCAGCAACGGGAAGTTCCAGGCGACGATGGCGCCGACCACGCCCACTGCCTCGCGCCGCACGAAACCATGGAACTGGTCGTTGGGCATCAACGGCATCGAGGCTTCGACGGTGCTACCCTCGATCTTGGTGGCCCAGCCGGCCATGTAGCGCAGGAAGTCGATGGCCAGTTGCACGTCCATCACCTGGGCAACGGCGGCGCTCTTGCCGTTGTTCAGGCATTCCAGTTCGGCCAGCTGGCGGGCGTCGCGCTCCATCAGGTCGGCCAGGCGCCACAGCAGGTTCTGCCGTTCGCGTGGGCGCAGGCGGCTCCACGGCGAATCGTCGAAGGCCTGGCGAGCGGCGCGCACCGCGCGGTCGACATCTTCGGCCTCGGCGGCGGGCACTTCACCCAGTACCTCGCCAGTGGCCGGGTTGCGGAACGACAGGGTGCGACCGCTGGCGGCGTCCTGCCAGTCGGCGCCGATGCGCATCTTCAGCTTGCGTTCGAGAAAGGCGCGGGTGGCGGGCAGGATGGGCAGTTCGGAAAGCATGGGACGGTGCCTCTTGTCATTGGATGTGACAGGCATAGGCGCAATGGGCGTGCCAAGGTCGATAGATGGCTGCAAACCGTTGAACGGGTTGGGTTTTGTCCTGGTGCAAGGTTGGGATTGCAGGGGTGCGCTGTTGCACATTGAGACGGTGTGAGACGGTGGTGAAACAGTGGCTGTTCCGGCCTCTTCGCGGGCACGCCCGCTCCCACAGGTACGGCGCTGGCCCCGGCGTGCGGGAGCGGGCAGGCCCTTGTCTCAGGATGAAACACCCTGTCGCGAAATGGCACGCTGCAATTGGCCATACCTGCTCCTGGCCAAGGCCGAAAAACCGGCTAACAGGTTGAAAGAAAACACTTTTACAGCACCTGGCACAGTTCCTGTATCGCAACCGTCACATGCACACCTGCTGTACCAAAGCGTGCGAAAACGATAAGAACAACAACCGTGGAGGTCTGACCTTGAAGACGACTCGACTCCGGCGGCATGCGGGCAAACTGGCGCTGGTCGCCGCCGCGCTGCTGAGCACCCAGGCCATGGCGGCCGAGCAGGGCCCGAGCCTGTTGCAGAACAAGTGCATGGGGTGCCATATCCCCGAAGGCAACGACACCTACAGCCGCATCAGCCACCAGCGCAAGACGCCGGAAGGCTGGCTGATGAGCATCGCCCGCATGCAGGTGATGCACGGCCTGCAGATCAGCGACGACGACCGCCGCACCCTGGTCAAGTACCTGGCCGACAAGCAGGGCCTGGCGCCCAGCGAAACCGATGGCGTGCGGTATGCCATGGAGCGCCGGCTGAACACTGTCGAGCAGTTCGACACCCAGCTCAGCGAAACCTGTGGCCGTTGCCACTCCGGTGCCCGTGTCGCCTTGCAGCGGCGCCCGGCCAAGGAATGGGAGCACCTGGTCAACTTCCATCTCGGCCAGTGGCCGTCCCTCGAATACCAGGCCCAGGCGCGTGACCGCGACTGGCTGCCGATCGCCCTGCAACAAGTGGTGCCCGACCTGGCCAAGCGCTACCCGCTGGAAAGCGCGGCGTGGGCCGAATGGCAGAAGGCCAGGCCAAAGGCCGATGCGCTGCCGGGTCAGTGGGCATTCAGCGGCCACATGCTGGCCAAGGGCGATGTGCGCGGGGTGATGAGCGTCACGCCTGACCAGGGTGACACCTTCAAGGTCGAGGTCAAGGGCGCTTATGCCGACGGCACGCCGTTCAATGGCAGCGGTTCGGCGATCCTCTACAACGGCTATGAATGGCGTGGCAACGTCAAGGTCGGCGACGCCAACCTGCGCCAGGTGTTCGCCGCGCTGGATGGCGAAATGAAGGGCCGCATGTTCGAGGCCGAGCACGACGAGCGTGGCCTGGACTTCACCGCAGTGAAGGAGGGCAAGGCGCGCCTGCTGGCGGTACAACCGGCATTCATCAAGGCCGGTGGCGAAAGCGAGATCACCTTGGTCGGCAGCGGCCTGGCCGGCAAACCGGACCTGGGCGCTGGCGTGGAAGTGACCGAGGTGCTGGAGCAGACCCCGACCCTGGTACGGGTGAAGGCCCGCGCCGCGGCCGATGCCAAACCAGGCCAGCGCGAAGTCGCCATCGGGGCGCTCAAGGGCGTCAACCTGGCGGTGTACGACAAAGTCGAGGAAGTGAAAGTGGTGCCGGCGTTCTCCATCGCCCGCATCGGCGAAAACGGTGCCTCGGTGCCCAAGGTGCAGGGCCGCTTCGAGGCCGAAGCCTGGGGCAAGGACGCCAATGGCCGGCCGCTGCGCATCGGCTACCTGCCGGCCAGCTGGAAGGTCGAGCCGTTCAACGAGCGTGCGGTCGAGGACGAAGACGTCAAGTTCGCCGGGAAGATGCAGGCCGATGGCGTGTTCGTGCCAGGCGGTGCCGGCCCCAACCCGGAGCGCAAGATGATGACCAACAACGCCGGCAACCTGAAGGTCATCGCCACCCTGGCCGACGGTGGCCAGACTGGCGAGGGGCACATGATCGTCACCGTACAGCGCTGGAACAACCCGCCGCTGCCGTAACGGCAGGGGGCTTACGGTTTTCCAACGGATCGATTATCGGGAGGTCGCCATGGGCGCGCTACTGAACCTGGTCGAACGCAACCTGCATGAAGTGCAGGTCGACGCCGACCGCATGCTGTTCCATATCCCCAGCAGTTCGCTGTTCACCGCCGACGCGGTGACCGGCGGCATCATCGACACCCTGCGCCAGCAAGGCTGCTCGGCCGAGGAGCTGATGCAGCGCCTTGGCCAGCAGTTTGCCGGCAGCGATATCCAGGACACCCTGCGCGAGCTGATCGCGCTGGAACTGGTCAGCGACGGCTCGCCGCTGACCCCGGAAATTGCCCTCAAGCAGGTCGAGCGCACGGCGCTGAACACCGTGGTGCTCAACGTCAACACCGGCTGCAACCTCAGCTGCACCTACTGCTACAAGGAAGACCTGGACAAACCGTCCGCGGGCAAGAAGATGAGTACTGCCACCGCCGAGGCTTCGGTGGAGATGCTGCTCAAGGAGTCGCCCGACGAGCAGCGCTACAGCGTGGTGTTCTTCGGTGGCGAGCCGCTGTCCAACCGGCCACTGATCGAGCACATGGTCGCCTACTGCGAGCGGCGCTTCGCCGAGGCGGGCAAGCAGGTGGAGTTCATCATGACCACCAATGCCACCTTGCTCACCGAAGAGATCATCGACTGGCTCAATGCCCATCGCTTCGGCCTGTCGATCAGCATCGACGGCCCCAAGACCGTGCACGACCGCAACCGCATCACCGTGGGCGGGCAGGGCACCTATGACGTGGTGCGGCGCAAGGTCGACATGCTGCTGTCGCGCTACCACAGCCGCCCGGTGGGCGCACGGGTCACGCTGACCCGTGGCATCACCGACGTCGAGACCATCTGGAACCACCTGTTCAACGAACTGGGCTTCGCTGAAGTCGGCTTTGCCCCGGTCACCTCCGGCGACATGGCCAACTTCAACCTCACCGGCGAAGAGCTGGTTCAGGTGTTCGCCAACATGAAGGCGCTGGGCCGGCGTTACCTGGAGGCTGCGCTGGAGCACCGCAACATCGGCTTCTCCAACCTGCACCAGCTGATCACCGACATCCACGAGGGCCACAAGAAGGCCCTGCCGTGCGGCGCCGGGCTGAAGATGCTGGCCGTGGACCATGAGGGCGAGCTGAACTTGTGCCACCGCTTCACCGGCTCCAGCCTGCCGACCTTCGGCAATGTGCACCAGGGCGTGAAGCAGGCGCAGCTCAACGACTTCCTGTCGCAGCGCCTGGACCGCAGCAACACCGGCTGCGACAGCTGCCGCATCCGCAACCTGTGCTCCGGCGGCTGCTACCACGAAAGCTATGCCCGCTATGGCGACCCGCAGCACCCGACCTACCACTATTGCGAACTGATGCGCGACTGGGTCGACTTCGGCATCGAAGTCTACAGCCGCATCATGGCCGCCAACCCGGCCTTCATCGATCGCTACATCACCCCGCGGAAGGCGCACTGACATGAAGCACTTGAAGCCCCTGAACAACAAGGCGCGCATCCTCGAGCAGGCCGCCGCCGAAGACCGCGTCGAAGAAGTCATGGCCATGAGCGCAGTGGCGGGCTGCACCGCCACCACCGACCCGGGCTGGGAAGTGGACGCCTTTGGTGGCGTGAGCTCGCTGTGCCAGCCGATGGAGGCCGACCTGTATGGCTGCTCCGACCCTTGCTGGTGGCCGGCCCAGGTGCCGGACATGATGAGCACCTACCAGGACTGGAACGCCCAGGCGAGCAACTCGGCGGAAGACTGGCGCAACCTCGGCACCGTGTTCCCGAAAGACAAGTGACCGGCCCAACAAGAATGACAAGGGGAAACCGCATGAAAGCTGGACGCTGCGCGCCACTCGCGCTCACCATCGCCGCCACGGCCTGTGCCGGGCTGGTACAGGCCGCCGACACCGGGCCGGCGCTGAAGGCTGGCCACGAATACATGATCGTGACCAACTACCCGAACAACCTGCACGTGGTCGATGTGGCCAGTGACACGGTGTACAAGAGCTGCGTGATGCCCGACAAGTTCGGCCCCGGCACCGCGATGATGGCGCCGGACAACCGCACCGCCTACGTGCTCAACAACCACTACGGCGACATCTACGGCATCGACCTGGACACCTGCAAGAACACCTTCCACGCCAACCTGTCCAGCGTGCCGGGTGAGGTGGGCCGGTCGATGTACTCGTTCGCCATCAGCCCGGACGGCAAGGAAGTGTACGCCACGGTCAACCCGACCCAGCGCCTGAACGACCACTACGTGGTCAAGCCACCGCGGCTGGAGGTGTTCAGCACCGCCGACGGCCTGGAGGCCAAGCCGGTGCGCACCTTCCCGATGCCGCGCCAGGTGTACCTGATGCGAGCGGCGGACGATGGCAGCCTGTACGTCGCCGGGCCGGACATCTACAAGATGGACGTGAAGACCGGCAAGTACACGGTGGCCTTGCCGCTGCGCAACTGGAACCGCAAAGGCTACAGCGCCCCGGACGTGCTGTACTTCTGGCCGCACCAGAGCCCGCGCCACGAGTTTTCGATGCTGTACACCATTGCCAGGTTCAAGGATGACAAGCAGGACCCGGCCACCGCCGATCTGCTGTATGGCTACCTGAGCGTCGACCTGAAGACCGGCAAGACCCACACCCAGGAATTTGCCGACCTGACCGAGCTGTACTTCACCGGGCTGCGTTCGCCGAAAGACCCGAACCAGATCTACGGCGTGCTCAACCGCCTGGCCAAGTACGACCTCAAACAGCGCAAGCTGATCAAGGCGGCGAATCTGGACCACACTTACTACTGCCTGGCCTTCGACAAGAAAGGCGACAAGTTGTACCTGGGCGGCACCTTCAACGACCTGGCGGTGTTCAACCCGGATACGCTGGAGAAAGTGAAGAACATCAAGTTGCCGGGTGGGGACATGTCCACCACCACGCCGCAGGTGTTCATCCGTTAAACCGGTGTTGCTTTCTTCGCGGGTAAACCCGCTCCTACAAGGATCTCCACAGGGGCTGAATGTGCTGCGGTCCCTGTGGGAGCGGGTTTACCCGCGAAGAGGCCCGCTCAATCAACACAAGAACAACAAGAGACCGCCCATGCCCCAGCCAAGCTACTCCCAGGGCAACCAGGACAAACCCCTGCTTACCCAGTGCATCGGCGACGCCTTCGACACCACCGTCGCCCGCTTCCCCGACCGTGACGCGCTGGTCGTCCGCCACCAGGCACTGCGCTACACCTGGCAGCAACTGGCCGAAGCCGTCGACCAGCACGCCCGTGCGCTGATGGCCCTGGGCGTGCAGCCCGGTGACCGCCTCGGCATCTGGGCACCCAACTGCGCAGAGTGGTGCATCACCCAGTTCGCCAGCGCCAAGGTGGGCGCGATCCTGGTCAACATCAACCCGGCCTACCGCTCCAGCGAACTGGACTACGCCCTCGGCCAGTCCGGCTGCCGCTGGGTGATCTGCGCCGACGCGTTCAAGACATCCGACTATCACGCCATGTTGCTGGGCCTGGTTCCGGGCCTGGCCAGCAGCCAGCCGGGCGCCCTGATCTGCGAACGCTTCCCCGAACTGCGCGGTGTGGTCAGCCTGGCCGTCGCGCCACCGGCGGGCTTTCTCGCCTGGCACGACCTGCAGGCCCGTGCCGCGGCCGTCAGCCGCGAAGCCTTGGCCGAGCGCCAGGCACAGCTGCGCTGCGACGACCCGATCAATATCCAGTACACCTCGGGCACCACCGGTTTCCCGAAAGGCGCCACCCTCAGCCACAGCAACATCCTCAACAACGGCTACATGGTCGGTGAAAGCCTGGGCCTGACCGAGCATGACCGGCTGGTGGTGCCGGTGCCGCTGTACCACTGCTTCGGCATGGTCATGGCCAACCTCGGCTGCATGACCCACGGCAGCACCCTGATCTACCCTAACGACGCCTTCGACCCGCTGGCCACCCTGCGTGCGGTGGCGGAAGAAAAGGCCACGGCGTTGTATGGTGTGCCGACCATGTTCATCGCCGAACTGGACCACCCCCAGCGCGGCGAGTTCGACCTGTCCAGCCTGCGCACCGGGATCATGGCCGGTGCCACCTGCCCGATCGAAGTGATGCGCCGGGTTATCGGCGAGATGCACATGGCCGAGGTGCAGATTGCCTACGGCATGACCGAAACCAGCCCGGTGTCGCTGCAGACCGGCGCCAGCGACGACCTGGAGCGCCGCGTGACCAGCGTCGGGCGCACCCAGCCAAGGCTGGAGAACAAGGTGATCGATGCTGATGGCAACACGCTGCCGCGGGGCGAGATCGGCGAATTGTGCACGCGGGGTTACAGCGTGATGCTGGGCTATTGGAACAACCCCAAGGCCACGGCTGAAAGCATCGATGAGGAAGGCTGGATGCACACCGGCGACCTGGCGGTAATGGACGAGCAGGGCTATGTGCGTATTGTCGGGCGCAGCAAGGACATGATCATTCGCGGCGGCGAGAACATCTACCCGCGCGAGCTGGAGGAGTTCTTCTTCACCCACCCGGCGGTGGCCGATGTGCAGGTGATTGGCGTGCCGTGCAGCAAGTACGGTGAAGAGATCGTGGCCTGGGTGCGGCTGCACCCGGGGCATACGGCCAGCGCGGAGGAACTGCGCGATTGGGCGAAGGCGCGGATCGCGCACTTCAAGGTGCCGCGGTACTTCCGCTTTGTCGATGAGTTCCCGATGACGGTGACCGGCAAGGTGCAGAAGTTCCGCATGCGCGAGATCAGTGTCGAGGAGCTGTCTGCCAGGTGAGGTGTCGCCTGTGCTGGCCTCTTCGCGGGTAAACCCGCTCCCACAGGTATTGCACAGGCCTCAAGGGCAGTGGAGAACCTGTGGGAGCGGGTTTACCCGCGAAGAGGCCAGTGCAGGCAGTAGATGCTCCCCACAGGTCTCCAACGCCCTTGAGGCCTGTGCAATACCTGTGGGAGCGGGTTTACCCGCGAAGAGGCCAGTACAGGCAGCAGATGACCTCAGCCTTGCAACAACTCCGGGCTGTTGAAGTTGCTCAACCTGCGATCATCGTCGACACATTCCAGCCCCTGCACCGCTTCACGCAGCAAGGCCTTCTGCAAACTCCGCTCGCCCGCCACCCAGGCCTGCTCCAGCACCGGCAACACCCGGCGTGGCAGCACGCTGAACATCGGCTGCCAGTACCCACCCTGGCGCACCATGGCCGCACTGTCACTGGTCACTGCCAGGTGCAGCAGGTCCTCGATCAACCCCCGGTCAACCAGCGGTGCATCACAGGCCAGCAGCACCACCCATTCATGCCGCGCCACCTTGAGCCCGGCAATCACCCCCGCCAACGGCCCGGGGTAGTCCGCCTCGGCATCGCCCACCAACTGGTCGGCATACGCCTGGTAGGCCTGCTGGTTACGGTTGCAGGAAATCACCAGGTCATCGCTGAGCGGCCGTACCACGCGCTGCACATGCGCCACCAGCGGTTCGCCCTGCCAGTCGACCAGGCCCTTGTCGCGGCCGCCCATGCGCTGGCCGCGGCCACCGGCGAGAATGAGGATGGAGCAGGGGGGCAGGGCATCAGGCATGAAAAAGGGTTCCGGGCAGTCAATGCCGGGAACCCTCCCATTTCACGCGGGGCTTGTCCAGTCAGCTGTCGCTGGTCACGGCCTGCGTGTCGGCCTTACCCGCCTGGCGTCGCCCGGCAAGGCGCATCACCACCACGAAGAACACCGGCACGAACACCACAGCCAGGGTGGCGCTGAGCATGCCGCCGATCACCCCGGTACCGATCGCCTTCTGGCTGGCCGAGCTGGCGCCGCTGGCAATGGCCAGCGGCACCACGCCGAGGATGAACGCCAGCGAGGTCATCACGATCGGCCGCAGGCGCAGGCGCGCGGCCTGCACGGCAGCGTCGGCAGCATCCACGCCCTGGTCGACCAGGCTCTTGGCGAACTCGATGATCAGGATGGCGTTCTTCGCCGACAGGCCGATCAGGGTGATCAGGCCGACCTTGAAGAACACGTCGTTGGGCATGCCGCGCAGGGTCACCGCCAGCACCGCACCGAGCACGCCCAACGGTACTACCAGCAGTACTGCGGTGGGGATCGACCAGCTTTCGTACAGCGCTGCCAGGCACAGGAACACCACCAGCAACGACAGCGCCATCAGCATCGGTGCCTGGCTGCCGGACAGCCGCTCCTGCAGCGACAGGCCAGTCCATTCCAGGCCGGCACCGGCCGGCAGCTGGGCCACCAGGCGCTCGATCTCGGCCATGGCTTCGCCCGAACTGTAGCCGGCTGCCGGTTCGCCGGAAATCGACACCGCCGGGTAGCCGTTGTAGCGGGTCAGCTGCACCGGGCCGCTGACCCACCTGGCCTGGACGAAGGCGCCCAGTGGCACCATCTTGCCGCTGTCGTTGCGCACGTGGATCTTCAGCAGGTCTTCGACCTGGCTGCGCTGGTCGCCTTCGGCCTGCACCACCACCCGCTGCATGCGGCCCTGGTTGGGGAAGTCGTTGACGTAGCTGGAACCCACGGCCACGTCCAGCACCGAACCGATATCGGCAAACGATACGCCCAGGGCGTTGGCCTGGCGGCGGTCGATTTCCAGTTGTACCTGCGGGCTTTCCGCCAGCGAGGCTTCGCGCACGTTGGTCAGCACCTTGCTTTTGCCGGCATTTGCCAGCAGCTCGTCGCGGGCGGCCATCAGCTCGGCGTGGCCCATGCCGCCGCGGTCCTGCAGGCGGAACTCGAAGCCGATCGACTCGCCAAGGCCGTCGATTGGCGGTGGCAGCACGGAATAGGCCACGGCGTCCTTGAGCTGGGTAAAGGCCATGGTCGCGCGGTCGGCGATCGACTGGGCGCTGTCGTCGGCACCGCGCTCGGACCAGTCCTTGAGCGTGGTGAAGGCCAGTGCCGCGTTCTGCCCGCTGCCCGAGAAGCTGAAACCCAGGATCAAGGTGGTGTTACCCACGCCGGGCTCTTCGGCGTTGTGCGCCTCGATCTGTGCCGCCACCTGTTCGGTGCGCATGCGGCTGGCGCCTGGCGGCAGCTGGATATCGGTGATGGTGTAGCCCTGGTCTTCGGTGGGCAGGAACGCCGTGGGCAGCTGGCTGAAGCCATAACCCAGCACCGCCAGCAGCAACGCGTATACCAGCAGGTAGCGGCCGCTGCGCTTGAGTGCCTGCACCACCCAGCGCTGGTAACCGTTGCTCATGCCCTCGAAGCGCCGGTTGAACCAGCCGAAGAAGCCCTTGCGTTCGTGGTGCTCGCCCTTGGCCACCGGCTTCAGCAGGGTGGCACACAGCGCCGGGGTCAGGCTGAGGGCGAGGAACGCCGAGAACAGGATCGACACTGCCATCGACAGCGAGAACTGCTGGTAGATCACCCCCACCGAGCCTTGCATGAAGGCCATCGGCAGGAACACCGCCACCAGCACCAGGGTAATGCCGACGATCGCGCCGCTGATCTGCCCCATCGCCTTGCGCGTAGCCTCCTTGGGCGGCAGGCCTTCTTCGGCCATGATCCGCTCGACGTTCTCCACCACCACGATGGCATCGTCGACCAGGATGCCGATGGCCAGCACCATGCCGAACAGGGTCAGCACGTTGACCGAGAAGCCCATGGCCAACATCACGGCGAAGGTGCCCATCAGGGCCACCGGCACCACCAGGGTTGGGATCAGGGTGTAGCGCAGGTTCTGCAGGAACAGGAACATCACCGCGAACACCAGCAGCATGGCTTCGAACAGGGTGTTGATGACCTGCTCGATCGACACCTTGACGAATGGCGAGGTGTCGTAGGGGATGTCGTACTTGACGCCTTCGGGGAAGTAGCGCGCCAGGTCCTGCATCTTCGCCCGCACCAGGGTGGCGGTTTCCATGGCGTTGGCGCCCGGCGACAGCTGCACGCTGAAGGCGGTGGCCGGCTTGCCGTTCAGGCGCGTGCCGTACTGGTACTCCTGGGCACCGATCTCGACCCGGGCGACATCGCCGATGGTCACCGTGGAACCGTCCGGGTTGGCACGCAGGACAATCCCGGCGAACTCCTCGGGGGTGCTCAGCTGGCCCTTGACCACCACGTTGGCGGTGATTTCCTGAGTGCCACGGGTGGGCAGGTCACCAATGCTGCCGGGGGCCACCTGGGCGTTCTGCGCGGCGATGGCCTCGGCCACGTCGTTGGGCGTGAGGTTGAAGCCGATCAGCTTGCGCGGGTCGATCCAGATGCGCATGGCGCGTTCCGAACCGTACAGCTGGGCCTTGCCGACGCCCTTGAGGCGACGGATTTCGTCCATCACGTTGCGCGCGAGGATATCCGACAGGGCGGTTTCGTCGAGCTTGCCATCTTCGGAGGTGAGGGTGGCCAGCAGCAGGAAACCGGTGGAGACCTTTTCCACCTGCAGGCCTTGCTGGGTTACCGGGCGCGGCAGGCGCGACTCGACCACCTTCAGGCGGTTCTGTACGTCGACCTGGGCCAGGTCCGGGTTGGTGCCCGGGGCGAAGGTGGCGGTGATGGTGGCGCTGCCCAGGCTGCTCTGCGACTCGAAGTACAGCAGGTTGTCGGCGCCGTTGAGCTCCTGCTCGATCAGGCTGACCACGCTCTCGTCCATGGTCGCCGCCGAAGCGCCCGGATACACGGCGTAGATTTCCACCTGCGGCGGGGCCACGTTGGGGTACTGGGCCACCGGCAGTTGCGGGATGGCCAGGGCACCGGCCAGCAGGATGAACAGGGCGACCACCCAGGCGAATACCGGGCGGTCGATGAAGAATTGCGGCATGAATCAGGCCCTCACTGGCCAGTGTGCTGTGCGATGGGCGATGCCCCTGATGCATTGTCGACCTGCACCTGGTCACCGGCCTTGACGTGTTGCAGGCCCTCGACCACCACCCGCTCGCCGGGGGCCAGGCCTTCGCTGACGATCCAGCGGTCGCCCTGGGCGCTGCCCAGTACTACCTGGCGGTCGCTGACTCGGGCCTGCGGGTCGACCACCAGCACCTTGGGCACGCCAGCGCTGTCGCGCAGGATGGCGCGCTGCGGCACGCTCAGGCCCTTGGGCTGCACGGCCTGCTCCAGGCGCACGCGCACGTAGCTGCCGGGCAGCAGGTCGAGGTCCGGGTTGGGGAACTCGCTGCGCAGGGTGATCTGGTTGGTGCTGGGGTCGACGCTGATGTCGGAGAACAGCAGTTTGCCCGGCAACGGGTAGGTGCTGCCATCGTCCTGGATCAGCGTGGCCCGGGCCTGGCCGTCGCCCACCTGCTGCAGCTCGCCGGCACGCATGGCGCGGCGCAGGGCGTTGAGCTCGCGGGTCGACTGGGTGACATCGGCGTGGATCGGGTCCAGCTGCTGGATGGTCGCCAGGGGCGTGGTCTCGTTCTGCCCGACCAGCGCACCTTCGGTGACCTGGGCGCGGCCGATACGGCCGGAAATCGGCGCGGTCACGGTGGCGTAGCCGAGGTTGAGGCGGGCGCGTTCCAGGGCGGCCCTGGCCTCGGCCACTGCGGCATCGGCCTGCAGGTAGCTGGCCTTGGCGTTGTCGTACTCCTGGCGGCTGACGGCTTTGTCGTCGACCAGTTCGCGGTAGCGCTGCTCCTGCAGGCGTGCCTGGTACAGGGTGGCCTCGGCCTTGGCCAGGGTGGCGCGGGCGCTGTCGTGGTCGGCCTTGAACGGCGCCGGGTCGATCAGGAACAGCACATCGCCCTGCTTGACGTCGCTGCCTTCGCGATACACCCGTTTGAGCACAACGCCCGCGACACGTGCTCGCACTTCGGCGGTGCGCGGCGCGAGGATACGGCCGCTTAGCTCACTGCTGATGGCCAGTGGCTGCAGTTGCAGGGTTTCCACCCGCACTTGCGGGGTGGGGGCCTGTTCTTCCTGTTCGGCGCTGTCGTCGCAGCCGGCCAGGGACAGGCTCAGGAACGCCAGAAGCGCCAACGGGCGCAAGCGTGGGGGGAGGGTAGTAGACATACGGATCTTCCGATGATGACCGCCGGTATGCTACGGCAGGCGTTCCTTGCGTGGCTGTTAATACCTGTAGGACGAGTGTGAAAAAGTGTGAAGAACAATCCTCTCGACCTGTAGGGTTCTATATTCTGCGTGTACCTGTACCGGCCTCTTCGCGGGTAAACCCGCTCCCACAGGGACCGCACAGCACTGGAACCTGTGCAGTCCCTGTGGGAGCGGGTTTACCCGCGAAGAGGCCGGCAAGGCCTACCACAACCCAGACTTCCAAGCGCCTATGCCGAATATTTTCCTGGTCGAAGACGACAGCGCCCTGTCCGAACTGATCGCCAGCTACCTGCAACGCAACGACTTCCATGTCCAGGTGATCGCCCGTGGCGATCATGTGCTTGACGAGTACCGCCGGCAAAAGCCCGACCTGGTCATCCTCGACCTGATGCTGCCAGGCATCGACGGCCTGCAGCTGTGCCGCCTGCTGCGCCAGGAATCGCAAGGCCTGCCGATCCTGATGCTGACCGCCCGCGACGACAGCCACGACCAGGTCCTGGGCCTGGAAATGGGCGCCGACGACTACGTGACCAAACCCTGCGAACCGCGTGTACTGCTGGCCCGCGTGCGTACCCTGCTGCGTCGCAGCAGCGTCAACGAGCCGCGCCTGGACAACGACCTGATCCTGATCGGTGGCCTGCGCATCGACCTGGCCGAGCGCACCGTGAGCTGGCGTGGCGAAGAGGTGGAGCTGTCCAGCGGCGAGTACAACCTGCTGGTGGTACTGGCGCGCAATGCCGGCGAAGTGCTGAACCGCGACCGCATCCTGCAGCAACTGCGGGGTATCGAGTTCAACGGCACCGACCGCTCGGTGGATGTGGCCATCTCCAAGCTGCGGCGCAAGTTCGACGATAACGCCGGCGAAGCGCGCAAGATCAAGACCGTGTGGGGCAAGGGCTACCTGTTCAGCCGTGTCGAGTGGGAGTGTTGACCGCCCATGCTGAAGATTCTGGTGCGGCTGTACCTGGTGATCATCGTTGCCTATGCCGGTGCGCTGTTGTTCATCCCCGACACCATCGTCGGCCTGTTCCAGGACCGCTTCATGGCCTACAACCTGGACCAGGCCAAGGGCGTGCAGTCGCTTATCGTGCGCCAGTTCCGCCAGGCCCCGCGCGAGCAGTGGCCGGCGGTGGAGCAAGAGCTGGCCAGTGATTTCGCACCGCTGGAACTGCAACTGCTGCGCATGGACCAGGCTGACCTGAGCGAGGACGAGCAGGCGCGCCTGGAGCACGGCCTGTACGCCGTGCGCATTGCCGAATGGGGCTACTACGAGACGGTGCTGGCGCCGCTGGACAAGGAATGGCTGGTGCGCCTGCACTCACCGCCAGACCCGCTGGATATCAACGTGCTGTCGTGGGGCGTGACCGTACTGATCGGTGCAGCCATGCTCGGTTGCCTGTTGCTGTGGGTATGGCCGCACTGGCGCGACCTGGAGCGCCTCAAGGAAACCGCCCGGCGCCTGGGCCAGGGGCAGATGGCCGAGCGTACGCATATCTCGCCGCACTCCAACATCGGTGAACTGGCCGGGGTGTTCGACACCATGGCCAGTGACCTGGAACGCCACGTGAACCAGCAGCGCGAGCTGCTCAATGCGGTGTCGCACGAGTTGCGCACGCCGTTGACCCGGCTGGATTTCGGCCTGGTGCTGCTGTTCGACGAAGTGCCGCCGGCCAGCCGCAAGCGCCTGCTGGAGCTGGTGGGGCATGTGCGTGAGCTGGATGAGCTGGTGCTGGAGCTGTTGTCCTACAGCCGGCTGTACAACGCCGACCAGGCCCGCGAGCGGGTCGAGGTCTCGTTGCTGGAGCTGGTCGACAGTGTACTCGGCGGCTTTGCCGAGGAACTCGATGGCCGGGGTATCCAGTGGGAGGTGCGGGCCGAGGGAGATTTGCCGCGTTTTGTGCTGGACCCACGGCTGACGGCACGGGCGGTGCAGAACCTGGTGCGCAATGCCATGCGTTACTGCGACGAGAGCCTGTTGCTGCGCTTGCGCCTGGAAGACGATGGCGCCTGCCTGGTGACGGTGGAGGATGACGGGATCGGTATTCCGGTGGAGGAGCGCGAGCGGATTTTCCAGCCGTTCTACCGCCTGGACCGTAGCCGTGACCGCAATACCGGAGGGTTTGGCCTGGGCTTGGCGATCAGCCGGCGGGCGATCGAGGGGCAGGGTGGCACCTTGACCGTGGCGCAGTCGGCGCTGGGTGGCGCGCAGTTCCGGATTCGCTTGCCTGCCGGGTGATGGGGTGCCTGTGCCGGCCCTTTCGCGGGTGAACCCGCTCCTACAAGGGCCGTACAGATTTCACACACTGTGGAGCACCTGTGGGAGCGGGTTTACCCGCGAAAGGGCCGGGCCTGCTAATCACTTTCTGCCAGCCGGGCAGACCACAGCACAAACCGGTCCTTGCCACTGTGCTTGGCCTCGTACAGCGCCTGGTCGGCGCGCACCAGCGCCGTGGTCAGGCTGTCGCCCTGGTCCACCCGGGCCAGGCCAATGCTGATGGTTACCGGGTGTTCGCCAACATCTTCACGTACTCGTTGGCACAGCGCCGCCACTCGTTGCTCGGCGCCTTGCTGGTCCAGCCCCTGGAAAAAGATCGCGAATTCTTCACCACCCAGTCGGGCAAACTCGTAACCGGCCATGCTCGCCTTGATATGCAGGGCCACGCGCTTGAGTACTTCATCGCCCACGTCATGGCCAAAACGGTCATTCACCCGCTTGAAGTTGTCGATGTCGATCATCGCCAGGTACTGCTCGGCCGTGGCCAGGCGCAGCTGGTGGCCGGCCTGGGCCATGAACGAACGGCGGTTGGGGATTTCGGTCAGGGCATCGACATAGGCCTGGTCCAGCAGCACCTTGGACAGGTAGAAGTTGTGCAGCTTGGCCTTGCGCATCTGCAGGTAGCTGTAGACGACCAGGCCGCTGAGGAACACCGCGTAGCTGAACAGCATGGCGCCTTCGAGTGCGTCCGCTTCGATACGGGTGTGGTAGAACGGGTTGAGCACCACCCAGGTGATGGCCATGGCGCAGAAGAACGACCAGCGCCGCACCGGTAGCACCGAAACGGCATACAGCACGGTGGACACCCCGAGCACCAGCCATACCGGGCGCTGGGCCACCGGGATGCCTTCGATCACCAGGCGCATGCCCAGGGTGATGGCGGCGATGAATAGCAGGTTGAGTACATCGAAGTGATGGCTGCGACGGGTGAACCGCAGTACCACGGTGAGGCTGCCGAGCAGGGTGATGAACAGATAGGACAGCCAGGTGAAACCCTGGCCGCCGAGGAAGCTGACGATCAGCTCGAAGACCAGCCAGATCAGGATGCTGACGCAGAATACCAGCAGGCAGAACGGGCGCATGGCCTCGAATTCGTGCTGGCGGAATTCGGCGCGCAGGGCGGCGGGGGCGACCTGTTTGCGAACGTGGGCTTCGATGGTCTTGAACATGCGGGCTCCTGTGAGTACTGCTATGCCAGGCCCGGCCCTTTCGCGGGTAAACCCGCTCCCACAGGTCTTCCACAGCGCTGGAAATCTGTGCGGTCCCTGTGGGAGCGGGTTTACCCGCGAAGAGGCCAGGCCTGGAGACTCAATTGGTGGGCAGAACACCCCGGGCCCATGGCCGGTAACGCAGGTCGAACACCGCCTCGGCATGGCACCCGGCGCCCAGCTTCGGCTGGGCAGGCTCAGCCCGAAACGCCTGGCCTGGCGCGCTCACCTGGCGGAACGCCTCGCGCACCACGCCAACCCGGCACGGCAAGGCCTGCTCGTAGCCTTGGCGCACCAACGCGGGCAAGCGCCCGGTCCCGGCGCCATCCTGCCACCACACAGTCAAGCCCAACCCGGCCAGTTGATCCAGCCATGCGGCATTGACCCGCGGTGAGAGTTTGCCGGCGCTGAAAGCACTGATGTGCAAAGGCTTGTCCAGTTGACGGTTGAAGGCCTGCAACTGGCTGTGCAGGGCATCCCGGCGCTCGGCCTCGCGAAAGTGATGGTCGTCCAGCTCCATGGGCAGGTACCAGCCGTCCACCGGCAACTGCCACGCCTGGCGCAGTTGCCGGTACTGGCTGAGCGAGCGCCCCAGCTGCGCCTTCCAGTAACTGTTCAGGCCTTCACCGTCCAGCTCGTCGATGCGCTGGTAATAGGCCGGGTCCATGTACAGCCCCAGCACCAGTTGCAGGCCCTGGGCACGCGCGCTGCGCAGGCTGTCGGCCAGCCAGCCGCGGGCACCGCCGAAATCGCTGTCGCCATAGGCGCTCCACTGCACGATCAGGGTTTTGCCGCCCTGGGCCACGGTGGCATGCCACAGTTGCTGCCACTGGGCGGGGGTGACATTGGCGTCGCGGTTGAGGGGTTGGTAGAACAGGCGCTGGTCGGCGCTGGCTGGCAGGCACAGGGCAAGCAGGCAGAGGGCCAGGAACGTACGCATCAGAAGGTCATCTCCGCACCGACCAGCACGCCATTGGCGCGCTCGTATAGATTGCCGCCCAGCGATTGCTGGTACTCGGCACGCACTTTCAGCGAACCGCGGTAGGCGTTGTAGCGGTCATCATCGAACCACCACTGCCAGCGCACGCCCACCCCGGCCCGAGCGTCCTGGCGCCAGTCGTTGCTCGGGTCCTGGCTGGAAAACTCGACAAAACCATAGGGCATGATGGTTTGCGGCGAGCTGCCCGGCAGCTTCCAGGCGTGGCCTTGCTGGTAGCGCGACAGCCAGGCGTGGTCGCCGGCACGGGTCCACCAGGCGGCGTCGAGGTAGAGGAAGCGTTCGTTCCAGTCGTCTTCATCGACCCGCCAGTCGTTGCGCCAGTCGCCCTGGTCGAGGAAAGAAGCGGTGGCCCGCAACAGCAGGTCGTTGCTCGATTCGGCGTGGTGACGCAGGTCGCCCCAGTTGCCGCCGACCTTGGCCGGGCTCAGCAGTTCTCCCAGGCTCAGCCCGCGGTAGTGTTCCTCGTCGATCTGACGCTGGTGGTACAGCTCGGCATACAGGTTGAGGTTGGCCTGGCCGAATGGTTTGTAGCGCAGGCCGACACCGGTACCCATGCTTTGCGCGTAGTCGGTGCGGCTTTGCCCACCGAACAGCACGCGGCCATACACAGACAGGGTGCTGCCGTTGCGGCTGGGCTCTTCGCCCAGGGCGTGGTCCCACATGGCCAGTTGCACGTTCTGCGATTGCGCGCGGCGCGAAGTGCCGCTGCGCTGGCCATTGTCGAGGAACTTGTCGTTGGTCGAGGTGCCGGCCGGCGACCAGGTGCTGGCCAGGGTGATGGTGTCGCGCCGCGACAGGTTTTCGTGGGCGCGGCGCTGGCGGTACTTGCGGGCTTCCAGGCTGCCGTATTCGTCGTCGCCGTCGACCAGGTCCTGCTCCACATCGAGGATGCGGCGCAGTTCGCGGCGCGCCGAAGCGCTGTCTTCGGCTTCGTCATAGCGCAAGGCCAGCGTCTCGCCAAGGCGGTAGTCCTCGGGGAAGTCGTGGGTGGCGCGTTCCAGGTAGGGGATCGACTGGCGGCGCTGGGTCTTGTCCGTCGAGCCGGCCAGGCGCATGCCGTAGTCGGCGCGGTAGCGTGGCTGGTCGGGAGCCAGGCGCACGGCTTCTGCCAGCCAGGCGCTGCTCTGGGCACTGTCGCCAGCCAGTTGCGCGGTGCTGGAGGCCGCGTAGTAGTGGTCGGCCCGCGGGTTGTGTGCCAGGGCCTGGCGCTGGAAGCCCAGCGCCGCCTGGTAATCGCCTTGGCGCTGGGCGATGGCGGCACCCAGGGCCCAATCGTCGGCGCTATTGTGCGCGGCGGCGTCCCAATAGCGCCGGGCCGCTTGTGCGTCGCCGGCGTTCAACGCGCCGCGAGCGGCAGTGAGGCGGGCGTTGTCGGTCCAGGCACTGTCGGGCTGGGTGCGCCAGATGGGCAGGGCCGCTTCGGAGTCGCCAGCGGCTTCCAGGGCATAGGCCAGGGGCAGGCGGCTCCCGCTGTCGCCCAGGCGCTCGGCGGCCTGGTAGTAGACCACCGCTTCGCCTGGCTGGTCGGGCATGGCGCAGCGGCCCAGGGCGCGGTACTGGCCAGGTTCGCTCGGGGTGGCCGGTACTGCCTGGTGCACGGCATCGCACTGGCCAGCCTCGGCAAGGCGGCCGAGCAACTGGGCCCGGGTAGTGGCGTTGACCCGAGGGACCAGGCCGAGCATGCGGCGGGCGTCCAGCGGGCCGTCGTTACGCGCATACAGGTTGCCAAGGCGCTGCAGCAGCGACGGTGCAAGGCGGCCCTGGTGGCGATCGTAGGCCTGCTCCAGCAATTGCCGGGCGTGTTCGTCATGGCCTTGCTGCATCAGCAGGAAGGTGGTTTGCTCCAGTACGGCCATGTCGCCGCTCTGTCGATAGCGTTGCTCCCACTCGGCGGCGGTACGTGGTTGCGGGGGCTGGGGCGGGTCGCCGTAAAGGCGTTGCTTGAGCACGGCGTAGGCCCTGGGGGCGGTGCTGGCTGTGCAGCCCTTGAACTGCTCGCGTGCCAGCTGCGGATCGTGGAGCGACAACCAGTCCACGGTTTCCAGGCAGGGCCGTTGCAGTTCGTTGCTCAGGCGCTGTACCAGCGGTGCGTCGTCGCCTTCGCGGGCGAGCTCCCACAGTTGCTGGCGCTGCTCGGGCTGGTTCAGCTCTGCGGTGGGCAACGCCTGAAGCCAACGCTGTGCCTGCTGGTTATGGCCGACGGCAATGGCGCGGTTGGCCATGGCCAGGCGAGCCTGGTTGGCTGCGTCGGGGGAGGGGGCGCTGGGCAGCAGTGCTTTCAGCCCTTTCTCATCCACTTGCTGGATGTAGGCATTGGCCAGGCGTTGCCAGTCTTGCGCCGGCAACTGGCCCTGCTCGGCCAGCGGCTGCAGCTGTTCGATGGTCTCCTTCCAGTTGCGCAGTTGTTCGGCGAAGTTGGCCCGGGCCAGGCGCAGAACCTGGCCGTCCCCCTGTGCCGGCAGATGATTGAGCCAGTCCAGCGCCCTGGCAGCACCCCCGGATCTGGCCAGGCTCAGGCTGTAGGCCTGCCACAGGCGCACCCGTTGAGCGCCGTCGCTGCTGGCCAGCCATTGTTCCACCTGGCTGGCCGGCGGTGGGTCCTGTTCGATCCAGGTCAAGCGCAGTTCCAGCAGGGCGTTGGCGTGTTCGGGGCTGTCACCCAGTTTCGGCAAGGGCTTCGGCCTCCTTGTAGCGGCGCTGGTGAGCCAGGGCCTCCACCAGCAGCGCACGGGCTTCGTCGTTGTTCGGCACCCGGCCCAGCACGTGGCGGGTCAGGCGTTCGACCTCGGCCCAGTTGTCCTTCTTCGCTTCGCGGTAGCTGCGCTCCATGAACGGGTAGCTGGTGAACCGCTGAAAGTCGGTCATCGGCGCCGAAGCGGCGCAGGGCAGGGCGGCGGAACACAGCAACAAGCCAGTGAAGGTGAGGGAAAAGCGCGGCTTCATGCCACCTCCCGGGTCAGGTCAAAGGCGGCCTGCTGTTCGCTGGCCTGTTCGATCAGGGCCTGCTGCAGCACCTGCTCGGTGATGATGCCGCGGGCGATCAGGTGCTCGCCGAGGCTCTGGTGTTCCGGGTCGAAGTCGATCAGCGCCTGGTTGAACAAAGTGACCGGGACCATGCCGCGCACCTGCAGCAGGGCGCCGAGCATTACCTGGTGATGGCTGACCTGTTCCAGCAGCACTTCGTCGTCCTGGTGGCGCTCGAGGATGGCCAGCATGTCGCGGGTTTCCGGCTTCTGCCAGGGGCTTGGGTAGTGGTAGCGCAGGCCCAGGGTCACCCGGCCCTGGGGCGCCAGGCGGGCGCTGACCGGGCGCTTCAGGTGGCGGCTGATTACCCCCAGCGACACCTGGCTCACCGGGCTTTCGCTGGCCAGCACCAGCGTGTCGCCGTCTTCGGCCACGGGCAGCACGCCGTAGTGCGTAGCCAGCTTGCGTGGCAGCTTGGCGATCAGCTGCGGGTCGAGCTTGAACGGGTTCAGCGGCGCCCAGGGCAGGTCCATTTGCTCGGCCAAGGTGGCGACCAGCTGTTCGCTGTTCAGCCAGCCGCGCAGCAGCAGCTCGCGGCCCAGGCGCCGGCGTACCGGGCTGGTGATCGCCTGTTGCAGTTGTTCGTCGCTGATCAGGCCCTTGGCCACCAGGCGCTGACCCAGCGGCGTGCGGGCGGGGGCAGCGATGGCGGGGAATTCGTGGGTGGTCTTGTCCCAGGCCACGCGCCGCGAGTCACCCATTTCCATCACCTGACGCAGGGCGCGCAGGTTGGCGAAGAAGTTGACGAAGTTGCTCCACATCATCCGCGGTGCCGACAGCAGCCCTTCGCCGATGCCATAGAAGCGGGTGACGAACCAGGCGCGCTGGAACAGTCGGTTGAACAGCATCAGCCCGTTCAGCCACAGCAAGGTGGTCAGCAGCCAGCTGTCGCTGAGGATCGACATGAAGCGCCACGACTCCGGCGCAATCACCGTGACCAGCCACATGGCCAGCAACACCAGCAGCAACAGGTTGACCAGGAAACTCAGCAGGTAGGCGAACAGGCCGCGGCGGTCGCGCCAGAGGAAGTAGTTGAGCGCGCCTTTGCGACTCCAGCCGAGGTTGCTGGTGCCCTGGAACACGATGCCGACGATCCACCGCGACTTTTGCCGGATGGCATGCTGCCAGTCGCGCGGGAAGTGCTCGCGCACGCAGATCACCTGGGAAAATTCGCGGCTCATGCCCGGGCGCCATTCCTGCTTCAGGGTCAGCGCCGGGTCGGTGATGGAGTAGCGGGCGAAAATGCACTTCATGCCCTTCTGTTTCAGGCGGAAGCCGATGTCGTAGTCTTCGGTGAGGCTCTGCACGTCGAAGGCGATGCCGTCACCGTCCTCGAGCAGCGCGCTGATGGCACGGCGGCTGAAGCAGGTGCCGACCCCGGCGCTGGGCACCTGGCCGGTCAGGGCCTCGCGCACGATCACGTCCTTGCCGTGGTTTTCGGCGAACTCGTCGACATAGTGGCCGGCGGTGAAGCCTTTCCATTCCGGTGCGTAGGGGTACACCGGGATCTGGATCATGTCCTTGTTCGGCAGCAGGTAGTTGAACAGGCGCAGCTCCATGGGCGAAATCACGTCTTCGGCGTCGTGCAGGATGAAACCGGCAAACTCGATGCCGGCGTCCTGCTGGAAGCGCAGCAGCGCGTCGATGATGTTGTTCAGGCAGTCGGCCTTGCTGGTGGGGCCGGGGCGGGCGCAGACCACCTTGTGCACGTTGGGGTAGTGCAGGCACACGGCGTCGACATCGGCCTGGGTTTGCGGGTCGTTGGGGTAGGTGCCGACGAAGATCTGGTAGTTCTCGTAGTCGATGGTCGAGGCTGCCAGGCGCGCCATCTCGCCCACCACGCCCACTTCGTTCCAGGCCGGGACCATGATGGCCAGCGGTTTCTCCGGTACCTCGAACAGGCGTTTTTCGTCGGCTTTCTCGTACTTGTCGTAGATGCGAAAGCGCCGGATCAGCTTGCGGCCCCAGTAGCACAGGTCGATGAACAGATCATCCAGACCCAGCAGGAACATCAGCGAGGCCAGGATGATCGCGAGGATCTTCAGGCCGAACAGCACGTAGGTGAGGAAGTCGATGAATACCAGGCTCATTTGCCGGTCACCGACAGGAAGGGGGGGCCATCGTCTTTATCCTCGTTCGATTCCCTGGACGAAGTTGTACGACTTGCTGCCGTTTGTACTGGATAGATACAAGCAGCCGAACGCGGGGTTGTCCAAATTTCAGGCTTTTTCTTGTGGGCCACTTCTTGTAGTTTTACAGGTCGTTTACCCAGGGAGCTGAACATGCAAGGCAAGGCACGCAAGATCGTCCAGGCCATCCTTCACGAGGCCATCGCCGTCGCCTGCGTGGCGCCCGCGCTGGAGCTGGCGTTCGGTGCCGGCATGGCGCAGTCGACCGTGCTGTCGGTGCTGATGTCGGGCATCGCGATGAGCTGGAACATGGCCTACAACTGGGTGTTCGAACGCTGGGAAGCGCGCCAGCACCGGCGTGAGCGCACTTTCCTGCGGCGCCTGCTGCATGCGCTGGGCTTCGAGGGCGGGCTGGTGCTGATCCTGCTGCCGCTGGTGGCGTACTGGCTGGATGTCAGCCTGTGGGCGGCATTGCTGACCAACCTGGCGTTGTTCGTGTTCTTCTTCGCTTACGCGTTTGTCTTCCAGTGGGGCTTCGACAAGGTATTCGATGTGCCGCTTTCGGCGCAGCAGGCCAAGTGTTGACTTTGTGCTGCGCTACCGGCTAAGTTCCTACCCCATGAAAACTTTCCAGCACGTCAACGCCATTATTATTACCGCCATTATCAGTTTGGCGGGCTAGCGCGTACGTGCACCGAACCCGCCCTGGAGGCGGGTTTCTTCTCTCTGACTCCTGGGCAACGTGAACACAGCCAAGGAGTCATCGATGACCAGCTTCGTCAGCCCTCGTTCTACCGTCACCCCCCAGCAACTGCTGTCGGAGCAGGTGCGGCGCATTCTTGCCGCCCCGGTGTACGACCTGGCCATCGAAACGCCTTTGCAAGCTGCGCCTGCGTTATCTGCCAGCCTGGGCAACCAGGTATTGCTGAAGCGGGAAGACCTGCAGCCTACCTTTTCGTTCAAGATCCGCGGTGCGTATACCCGCCTGTCACGGCTGAGTACCGTGCAGCGCGAGCGCGGGGTGATCACCGCCTCTGCGGGCAACCATGCCCAGGGCGTGGCCCTGGCGGCATCGCACCTGGGCATGAAGGCCACCATCGTCATGCCTACCACCACGCCGTCGCTGAAGGTGGAGGGTGTACGCTCGCGCGGTGGTCATGTAGTACTGCACGGCGAGAGCTTCCCCCATGCCTTGGCCCATGCGCTGAAACTGGCCGACAGCGAAGGCGCCACCTTCGTGCCACCGTTCGACGACCCGGATGTGATCGCCGGGCAGGGCACCGTGGCCATGGAAATCCTGCGCCAGCGCCCGGGTGCGCTGGACGCCATCTTCGTGCCAGTGGGCGGTGGTGGTCTGATCGCGGGTATTGCCGCTTATGTGAAGTACCTGCGCCCGGAGGTGAAGGTGATCGGCGTCGAGCCGGAGGACTCCAACTGCCTGCAGGCTGCCATGGCGGCCGGTGAGCGGGTGATCCTGCCGCAGGTCGGCACCTTCGCAGATGGCGTGGCGGTAGCGCAGATCGGCGCCCATTGCTTCGAGTTGTGCCGGCACTTCGTTGATGAAGTGGTGACCGTGAGCAGCGACGAGCTGTGCGCGGCGATCAAGGACATCTATGACGATACCCGCTCGATCACCGAGCCGTCAGGCGCCCTTGCCGTGGCGGGGATCAAGAAATATGTGGCGCGCGACGGCGTGCAGGGGCAGACCCTGGTGGCCATCGACTCCGGGGCCAACGTCAATTTCGACCGCCTGCGCCATGTGGCCGAGCGTGCCGAACTGGGCGAGCAGCGCGAGGCGATCATCGCTGTCACCATTCCGGAGCAGCCGGGCAGCTTTCGCGCCTTCTGCCAGGCCCTGGGCAAGCGGCAGATCACCGAGTTCAACTACCGCTATTACCCTGGCAAGGAGGCGCGGCTGTTCGTTGGGGTGCAGACACACCCACTACACGACCCGCGTGAGCAGTTGCTGGCCAGCCTGCATGAGCAGGGCTACAGCGTGCTGGACCTGACTGACAACGAACTGGCCAAGCTGCATGTGCGCCATACCGTTGGCGGCCATGCCGCGCCCGGGGCTGACGAGCGGGTACTGCGCTTCGAATTCCCCGAGCGCCCGGGGGCTTTGCTGGGCTTTCTGGAGCGGCTTGGCAAGCGCTGGAATATCAGCTTGTTCCATTACCGCAACCATGGCGCGGCAGAAGCACGGGTATTTGCGGCGCTGGAAGTACCGGGGGATGAGTTGGCGGGGTTGCCGCTGGCGCTGGATGAGATGGGGTACCGTTACTGGGATGAGACCGACAACCCGGCGTACAAGCTGTTCCTGGGTTGATACGCAAACCTCATGCAGCCTGTATGGGCCTCTTCGCGGGCACGCCCGCTCCCACAGGGACGGCGCGTGGCTTGAGGTTGGTGCGGTCCAGAGCTGGCTTGCCGGCGATGGGCCGCGAAGCGGCCCCTGGGTTTCAGCACTTGTGCATGAATTGCCGGGGCTGCTTCGCAGCCCATCGCGACACAAGGCCGCTCCTACAAGGTTTTGTGTGTGCCGGTAGAGGGTGCTCAGCGCTCACGCATGAAGAAGCCGGCGACGAATTTGCGGAAGGTTTCCAGGCTCTTGAAGTCGGCGTAGCGCTTGAAGTTCTCGGTATCCGGTTCGGGGCCGATGGGCTGCTCCAGCAACGATACCGACAACACCCGGTCCTGGTCCGAGGTCATTACCAGTTCGTCCATCACCTGGCCACCGATCACCGGCCGGCGCATCTGCACTTTCACGCCTTTGCCGGCCATCCAGTCGACCAGCGACACCAGGGCCTTGAGCGGCTCGCGTTCTTCATCGCGGTAAACCGGGAACAGATGAGCACGCGATAGCACCGGCACGCTGGCCACATGGATCAGTTCGTAGTAATGGCTGCCGGCACTGGTCGGTGAATAGAGCATCAGCGCCAGCAATGGCCCGCTGGTGCGGTTGCCGCCCCAATAGAGGTGGTGCCCCTGGAAGTCGAAGCCGTCTTCACTTCGGTTATTGAACAGCTTGCGTCCCTTGATCTGGTCCACGCAATCCAGCAGCAGGCCGTGGCGGCGGTGGTTGCCGAACACCGTGGCTTCACGCAGGCGGGACTTGAGCATCATCATGTGCTTCATGTCCAGGCGGGTTTCCAGGTAGTTGCTTGCGGGCACCCGTTCCAGCAGCGGATAGCGGCTGGCAACGCTGCGCAACTCGGCAAACTGCCCGGTCAGGTCCTTTTTCAGGTGCGTGGCATACAGGTTCAGGCCGCTGGTCTCGATCCAGGTCAGCAACAGTGACAGCAGGCGCTGTTGTTCACGCCGTTCGCTGCCGTCGCCACCACTGCCGGTGGTGCTGCTGCGGAAATCACCAATCAGGCGCAACGGTGTGTCGGGCGGTAGCCAGGCAGCAGGTGGCGCGGGGTCGTTCTCGCGCTCGGTCGCTTCGCGCTCGTCCTTGGTGAACGGGCAGCCAGGCGCGTGTTCGGCAGTTCCCGGGTTGTTCTTGAGAAACAGCGTACCGGTGCTGCCGTTGAGGGTGACATTCAGCACCGGCAAGGCATCGTTGCGGCAATCGCAGGCCAGCCACTGGTTGGCGTTGCGCACCTTCATCAGCAACTGGTTGGCCTGCAGCAGGCGCGGGCCGGTGAGGCTGCCGGTGGCAAAGCCGACCAGCAGCTCCTCTTCTGCAGGGGTCAGGCTACGGACCTGTGCGGCGGTTTTGTCGATGATTCGCATGAAGCAGCTCCCAGCTACGAGCCCCAAGCTTCAAGCAAAGTGGCGCCGCTTTCAACTTACTGCGCAGTGCCAGCGAACATCTTCGCAGCACGGGCGCGAATTTCATCGGGGGTCAGGTCCTCCTTGTGGGTGGAAACGAACCAGATGTTGCCGAAGGGGTCTTTCAGGGTGCCGCTGCGGTCGCCGTAGAACTGGTCCGTCACTGCACGCAGCTGGGTGGCGCCGGCCGTCAGGGCCTGGGCATAGACCTTGTCGCAGTCCTCGACATACAGGTGCAGGCCTACGCTGGCGCCGCTGAGCTTCTGGCTGGCGGTGAGGCCGCCTTCCATGTCGCAGGGGTCGCCCAGCATCAGCGACGAATCGCCGATTTTCAGCTCGGCATGGCCAACGCGGCCGCCAGGGGCATCGAGGCGGAACATTTCCACCGCGCCAAAGGCCTTCTTGTAGAACTCGATGGCCTTGGCGGCGTCGTTGATGGCCAGGTAGGGCGTAATGCTGTGCTGGCCTTCGGGAATGGGTTTGGCTGCCATGTTCGACTCTCCTTGGAAGTGGGCGCCGGTTGGCGCCCTTTTGCTTAGAGTCGTTTGCGCTGATGGAAAATCGACAGGGGTGATAGATCGATTCTCTATAAGCGTGGCGGTCAGAAGATGTAGTCGGTGGTCAGGAAGGTCGACTGCCGGTTGCGAATGATCTCGCTGATCAGTTCCTTGTTCGCCTCCTGGAAGCGCGTCGCGACCAGCGTGCGGATAGAGAACACTCGCAGGGCGTCGTGTACCGACAGGGTGCCTTCGGCGCTGTTCTTGCGGCCGTTGAACGGGTAGGTGTCGGGGCCGCGCTGACATTGCGCATTGATGTTGATGCGCCCGACCTGGTTGGCAAAGATGTCGACCAGGCTGCCGACGGTCGCCGGGTCATTGCCGAACAGGCTCAGTTGCTGGCCGTAGTCGGAGTCCAGCACATAGTCGATCACCGTCTGCAGGTCGCGGTAGGGCACTACCGGCACCAGCGGGCCGAACTGCTCCTCGTGGTACACGCGCATGTCGCTCTTCACCGGGTACAGCACGGCGGGGTAGAAGAACGAGCCACGGCTATGCCCGCCGCGTTCGTTGAGCACCCGGGCGCCCTTGGCGGTGGCATCAGCGACCAGGCCATCGAGGTAATCGACCTTGCCGGGCTCGGGCAGCGGCGTCAGCGCCACGCCTGGCTCCCAAGGCATGCCAGGCTTGAGCGCGGCCAGCTTGCGCTGGAACTTGTCGAGGAACGCATCGACCACATCCTCGTGCACGAACAGGATCTTCAGCGCCGTGCAGCGTTGGCCATTGAACGACAGCGCACCGGTGACGGCCTCTTCGACGGCATTGTCGAGGTCCACCTGGGGCAGCACGATGCCCGGGTTCTTGGCATCCAGCCCCAGCGCGGCGCGCAGCCGGTGCGGGCGCGGATGCAGCTTCTTCAGGTCGCTGGCGGCCTTGTGCGTGCCGATGAAGGCGAACACATCGACCTTGCCGCTGGCCATCAGCGCGCTCACCGTTTCCCGGCCACGGCCGTAGATGACGTTGATCACCCCCGGCGGGAAGCTGTCGCGGAAGGCTTCGAGCAACGGCCGAATCAGCAGCACGCCGAACTTGGCCGGCTTGAACACCACGGTGTTGCCCATGATCAGCGCCGGGATCAGCGTGGTGAAGGTCTCGTTCAGCGGGTAGTTGTATGGGCCCATGCACAGGGCCACGCCCAGCGGTGCTCGGCGGATCTGGCCGAGCGTGCCCTGTTCCAGCTCGAAGCGGCTGGAACGGCGGTCGAGGTCCTTGAGGGCGTTGATGGTATCGACGATGTAGTCGCAGGTGCGGTCGAATTCCTTTTCCGAGTCCTTGAGGTTCTTGCCGATTTCCCACATCAGCAACTTGACCACGGCCTGGCGCTGCTCGCGCATGCGCGCCAGGAAGGTTTCGACATGCTGGATTCGCTCGGCCACGCGCATGTTCGGCCAGGCGCCACGGCCTTTGTCGTACGCCTGCACGGCGGCATCGAGGGCGGTGAGCGCGGTGTCGGCATCGAGCAGTGGAGCGCTGCCCAACACCACCTGGTGCTCATCGTCGCCTTCCTTGAGCCAGACCGGGCTGCGCACTGTGGCCAGTGGGCCGTCCCACCGCCTGAGCTCACCGTTCACCAGGTAGTCGCGTTGTTCCAGGGGGGCTTCCAGGCGCCAGTTTTCCGGGATGTCCTCGGCGCTGGGGAAGAGTGAATCGAGCAGACGGTCCATGGGTACTGCACCTCACATTGCTGGGTGGGTTTCGAGCTGGGTGAAACGCTTCAGCAGCGAGCATGCACCGCTCGCCGGAAAAACACCAGTCTGGCTTAACATGACCACCCGCGCCTGCCTGTTGGACAGGCAGGCAACGGTATCCCTGTCAAAGCGGGAGGTTGAACAGGTCATAGGGTGGGTGCGTCAACCATTGCTGGCGCAGGGCCGGGTCTGCGTCGATCAGGGCCAGGCGCCGCCAGAACTCTGCACGGGCTTGCCGTGGGCGGGACACGAACGGTTCAAGTTCAAGCAAGGGCCTGAGGTCGCGCCGATACTGCAGCGGCAATCGCTGCCACAGGGCCAGTTCGGCCGGGCCGGTCTGTTCGAAGAATTCCAGGTAGTCGCCTTCGCACACCAGCAGGTCCACCTGGTGCATCGCGTTGTAGGCCTCGATCTGCGCAAGCACTGGTGAACCCAGCCATTCGCTTTCCAGGCGCAGGGCGTTTGCGACTGGCCGTGGTACGTTGAAACCGTCAGGCAGCCGCAGCAGCTGGTTGTCGCCAATGTCCAGGATGATGGGCTCGATCATCTGGTCCAGGCCTTGCGGCAATTCGCTGAGCGCACAGTCGTTCAGGAACAGTGTCCTCAGGTACCCCAGCCCGCGCAGGTCCGGGGCCTCTAGCAGCGGGTTGCCCGAAAGGTCCAGTACGTTGAGCCCGGAGCAGCGGTTCAGTGCCTGCTGGGCCTGGGTACTCCAGGTGATGCGGTTGCCTTCCAGGTCCAGCCAGGCGAGCTGCTCAGGGCGGCCCAGGTGGGGCACGGTGTCGAACCGACAGTCGGTCAGCAGCAGGCGATTGAGGTTGGGGAAGCGTTCGTGGAATTCGGCCGGCAACTGGCTGAGCGAACGGTTGTAGCTGAGCGACAGGTGCTGCACATGGGTGAAGTCGTCCGGCAAGGCCAGGCTGGCCAGGGCCTGGTTGTCCAGGTCCAGGCCGGAAAGGTCCAGGCTGTGCAGGCGGCCACCCCCTTCAAGCGCTATTGTCGATAGCCGTCGCCAGGCGTTGAGGATGGGGCGGATGGCCAGGTGTCGCTGGTGAGGGCGCTGGGGATCGGGCCGCGCCCATTCATGCAGGTCGCGGCGCAAAGTTTCCAGACGCTGCTGCAGGTCATGCAGGCGCTGTGTGGGTGAGCGAATGTCATCGACGTACAGGTTGTCCTCGTCGTTGCCTAGCCAGTTTTCGAATTCCCAGTCGGTGGCGTCAGGGAACAAGCGGCGATAAGCCCCGGCCAGGGAGCTTGCCAGGCGCGGCTGAGGCGGTTCGGGGTCAAGCGGCCGACCGCCGCGCAAGCTGCCCATGGGCTTGCGCAACAGCGCGCGGTGCCCCCAGAGCCGTTGGGCGAGTGCATCCCTGTGCTGGTCGACCCAACCCAGTACGCGCTGGCGTAGCGAGCTGCCATCGGCCGTCGTGATGCCCAGCGTATCGCGATGCGGGCGCGGCAGTGCCTGCTCGATGGCGCGGCAGAGGTCTGGATCAAGCGGTGCAGGTGCAGGGCGCTCGCCCCGGTCGACCTCATAGCCTTCGACCGATTTGATCACGCGGCGCAGGGTGCCGGCCTGTTCGCGGCCGACATGCTCCAGCAAAGGGCCTATGGGACTTGCACCGTGCAGCTCCAGGCGCAGGTCCGCGGGCCAGTCGGGCATGGCATCCAGGGCGCTGAACAGCAAGCGTTCGCTGTCGCTGCTGGCCCGGGCTGGCTGAAGCACACCTTCCAGTGCACGTACCAGCGGCAGCTCGCTGTGCACCTGCTCCAGCAACTGGCGAACCTGTGTGGGCAACTGACTGTGCTCTTGCCAGGCGAACGTTTCGGCCTCGCTCAGCGGCGCCAGCAAGCGTCTGGCCAAGGCAGGGGACAGCCGCGCATAGGCGTCGAGCAGCTTCTGCGTTGCCGGGGTGGCGGGCGCGCTGCCATTGTAGAGCCGCTCGAACAGGCCTGGCGGGGCTTTGTCGGCCAACGCCTCTACCTCGGCCTGTGCCGTCATGCGTTGCAGGGTATCGAGCAACAGCGGGGGCGTTGGTTGGCCTTCCAGGTGCACCCGGCGCAAGCGCGCGGCGTCGATGCCGCAGAGGCGCCCTGCCTTGGTCAGCTGTTCTGGTGTGAACGCGGCATACGCCTCGCCAAGACGGCGCGCCAGCTTCGCGAATGGCCACTGACCGGGCTGTTCATGCTGGCCGCGCCAGGCACCTTGGGCATTGTGCGCCAGTGGTGGCTGCCAGGCATCGGGCGTGTCGGGGTGAATGGCCCGCCATTGCTGCAGGTTGTGGTCAAAGCGTTGTTCGAAGAGCTGGCCGTCCATGCGGATGAAATACCGGCCCTGGTACAGGTACTGGCCAAGTGCATTGGGCTGCAGGGTTTGCGGCAGTGTCACGGCACTGCGGTAGGGGGTGAGGTCTTCATTCCAGAGCCGGTAGCGCCCGTCGCTGCCGCGTACCTGCTGCAGGCTTTCCATAAACGGGCTGTTGAACAGCTTGGGTACCACCTTGCCCGCCGCCACGAAGCCGCCGATCAGGGCCAGGTTCAGGCCGACCGCCTCCAGGTGGCGCAGCGCCAGGTGACGGTCGCCTTCATGCCAGGCCTGGTAGCCTTCGAAGGCCTCGCCGAGCAGTTGGCAGGCCGTGACGGCCAGCATCAGGGTGCCTGCACCTGGAATGAAGAACGCGGCAATATTGAGTGCATCCAGGCCAAGGTTTTCCCACTCATCCAGGCGCCTGGCCCGCGCGTTGGCATCGGCCATCGCGGTGGGGACCGCCAGCAGGCTGGCTTCGTGCTTGAGGCGGGCCAGGTGCAGGTCCTGGTAATGGCCGAAAGGCTCGGCTGTGATAGCCACGCGTGTGGGACGCAGGTCCGCTTGCGCTGCGCGCTGCCAAGGGCGGTCATAGGCAGTATTGCCTGTGGCGTCGAGGTTCTGCTGCAACAGGTCGAGAAAGTGCGTGCGCTGGTCCTGCCTGATGTAGGCCGTGAAGGCTTGGCGGGCATCGGGCTCCAGCAGCAAGGTCGCCAGCGTGTCGTGTACCGCGTCCAGGTTGCTGCATTGGCGCAGGGCCGGGTCATGGCCGGGCAGATACAGCGCCAGCCCCGCACCGCCGGCATCGATCAGCATGACCTCGTGCAGGGGCGTGCCGAACAGCGCCAGTTGCCAGCACTGTACGGTGCCACCCCGCAACAGCCGTTCGATCTGGTCAAGGGTGCTGCCATCAAGCAGGTGCCGCATATAGGCAAGGTCGGCCGCCAGGCGCAGGCGGTCTTTCTGCACCCTGATGGCCAAGCCCCGTGTGGCGGGTTGGGCGAGGTGCTGTTCCAGGTGGGCCTGGTAAGCCTTGCCCAGGTCCAGGTCACGGCACAGGGTGGCGAAAGCGGCCGGTTCGAGTGGCAGCCGTTCCACCTGATAGTGCTCCGACTGCAATGGAAAGTGTGCAACGGGTACTTGCATGCCGACAGGGACGGCGCCTTGTATCTGAATCGGCGTGACGTGAATGTTATCGCCCAGGGCAATGGCACTTTCAGCTGTGAACACCTCGTCGCTGGCGAAGTTCTGCAGCGCGGCCTGCAGCAGGTTGTCGCGTCGATGGCTTGATAGATAGCGCAGGGCGGCCCAGTGCCAGCTACGCTTGACCCGCAATAGCTGGCTATTGCGCAACTGCGCGTGAAAGCCGTGTTCGGCAAGACGCCGTTGCAGCAATGGTTCTGCGAACTCTGTGATTTGTTGCAGGCCTTTGAGTGAGTTGGCCAAGGCTGCTTGCGCCTGCATCAGGCGCGCCTGGCTGGCGCACGCTGCTTCACGCAGGTCGGGGGCAGCATTGGCGAACCAGTCCTGCCTCTTCCACGGGGCGACCTGGGTTTGCTTCAACGCGGCCCACTGATTGGGCGTTACCTGGCGAGCCCAGTGCGGCAGCTGCGCCTGAAGTAGGGGTTGATGGGGGTTGATGGCTGGCATGTCGACGCTCCTTTCAGGCAAAGGGGGCATCAAACGTCAATTCCAGACAGGCGAGTGGTAATGGGATAACGCGGCTTGGATCTATCGATGGAAATTCGCTGTCTGAATCGGTCATTCATGCAGGGAATTTGACGTCATGAAACTTTACATGGCGTGAGGAAGCTTTAAGGAAATGCAATCAAAGTGCCACTTGATAAAGTGTTTGGGCGCACCTTAAATTGTTAGTTGACATGGGGGCTTCTGGATAATTTCAGAATATCAACATGATACGTGCTTTTTACTGAGTTGCTGTCCTTTTCCGATTGACCATGCTGTGTCTCAAAGGACGTCGAAGAAGAAATGAAAGCGACCTTGACGGCAGCGGCGAGGAGACTCGTCTCGCCCTCCATACGCTACGAAATCAGACACCTGGCCAGCAAGGTGTCAGAAGTGATGGCGCGTGCCTGTTTCTGGCGCTGGGAAGTCGCCAGGTTCAGGTTGCAGCAGGAAAGCCCCTACGAAATCATCTATATAGGCCGGAAGCAGCAACGGGAAATGGCCAAGTTGCTGATTGCCGGCAAGGGTTCGGGCAATGCTGCAATTGTTGACAGCGCAAGCGCGACGGTAGCAGCCAACCACGTGGTGGTGGTCAGTGAAATGCCGACGTCGGGGGCATTGTCGGTACCGCATTACCTGAGCGCCGTGGTGCCGCTGGGGCGCTCGCTGGAGGATATAACCGCGCGCTACGACAGCGAGTTGCGGCGCAGCATCCGCAAGAACCGGCCGCTGTACCAGATGCGCCAGGCCCGCTCGGATGACGAGATCGCCATGGCCGACCGCAACCTGCTGCGCCCTTATGCCAGCGCCAGGCAAGGTATCCATGCCGCGCAGTTTCCCACTGAAGAAGTGTTCCGCATTGCCAGGGGCGTCGGTCGGCTCGACTTGATCACCTTGGGCGATGAAGTGATTGGCTGCCACCTGGGCTGTGAAGTGGTGCGTGGTGGCAAGCGTTATTGGAGCACCCTGCGTTTCGGCTATTGCGAGGCGGTGTTCACCGATGCGCGGAAGTTGCGCGAGGTAAATTCGATCACCACCTTCATGGCCCTGGAGTGGGCACTGGAGCAGGGCTTCGACTATTACGATATCGGCCTTTGCCTGGCGCGCCCGGATGACGGTTTGTTGAAGTGGAAGCGCCGCCGCGGTGGCGATATCGACTCGCTGGGTAACCATGCCTACCTGTTTGTCCGCTTGCCCAGAACCGGCACGGCGAAGTTCCTCTGGGACACTCCGATGTTCGCGGTCGAAGACGACAAGCTCACGCTGCACCTGGGGTTGCCCGAGGGCGCGAGTGACGAGGAAGTTGCCAGCCGCTACCAGGAAATGGTGTTTGGCGGCCTGCACAAGATCTACTTCTATGGGGGCAACGGTACGGGCGAAACGTTCGTGGAAAGCCTGCGTCACCGTTACGCCAACCTGCCGTCACCACCCACCATGGAAAGGGTCATGTGCAGCTGAGCGGTTGCCAGGATGCGTTGATCTGGCGCCTTGCGCCAGGCTTTTGACCTTGTGATCAAGGGAGGACGCTTCATGGGAAGCGACATCTCGAAGTTCAGTGCATCGCCTGCGGCCAGGCAGCACACCTGGACCCTGGCCGCCTACCGCTACATGGCGCGCAAACGGCTAGGCAGGAACAGCGGCATCGACCTCAAGAGCGTGGCGGACAAAAGTTGGGACATTGCCCCGGGGGAAGTCACGGTTTCGCCCCCGGCCGTTTTCCTGCCAGGCCAGCTGGAGCGAGTAACGGGGTGGGAAGGCAAGCGTTTCTATCCCTACGTGCACCCTGCGCGCACCATGGAAGGCGGCATCAGCACGCTGCAAGGGCCAACCCGGGGCTACCTGATCAAGGAGGTATGGCTGGTCGACGGGGCGTTGTACAAGGGCAAGGCCAGCCATTGGCTGTCGTTGAAGCCGGGCCCCTTTCCGAGCATCGTCGTGGAAAATGAAATCGACCGCGCGGCCATCTATTGCACGCAAAACGGCAACACGTGGTTCGGTACCTGGCTGATGGAGGATTGTCCGACCTATGCGCTGGCCTGTAACGAAGGCATACCGGTAACCACCGCGCCCTCGGCCAGATTCCCGCTGTTTGCCCAGGCCCCGGCCTATGAAGACTGGCTGGAAATGAACCCGCTGCGCCTGCGCAGTGCGTTTTTCCGTGAGCTGGTGCTGTTCGATGACCAGGCCAACAACCGCAGCCGGCATGCCCGCTACCGGGCCATGGGCGACAAGTTGTTGTCGCATGTGCCGCATGCGCCACACCCGGGGGTGTTCCTGCTGCGTGGTGGAGATGGTGACCTGCGCCTGCTGCGCAATGAGCTGGCGCTGGCGGAGCATTTGCGCGCCACCCGCGGTTTTCGCATCGTCAACCCGCTGAAGTCCGATGTGCCGAGTATCGTCGCGGCCTGCGCCGGGGCGAGGGTGGTAATCGGTGTGGAGGGTAGCCAGCTGGTGCATGGGGTCAACGTACTGCAGGCCGGTGGTTGCCTGCTGACGTTGCAGCCGCCCAATCGGTTTGTCAGCTACTACAAGTACCTGACGGACCGAGACCACCAGCATTTCGGCTTTGTAGTCGGGATACCGGACGGCGATGGTTTCACGATCGATGTCGGCGAAGTTGAGCGGACGCTAGACCTGTTTCCGCGATAGGCGTGTAGTATTCAGGCGCATGGCAGCGGCGAGCGGGGTGAGGGATGATCGAGGTATCACGGTTCTGGCGCGACCCGGCGTTGCCCTTTGTCGAGGCCCGGCGGGTAGGGGACGGGCGCCAGGTGTGCTACGCCGCGCATTCCCATGAGAGCTTTTCCATCGGAGTGATAACGGGTGGGCGCAGCTCCTATCTGTACGGTGACCAGTGCATAGAGGTGGCTGCTGGTACCACGGTGCTGATGAACCCAGGTGTGGTGCATGCCTGCAACCCCATCGACGGGGAACACTGGTCCTACCTGATGATGTTCGTCGATATGCCTTGGTTGCAGGCGCTGGGGTTCACCTTGCCGGCCCGGCCCTGGAGTAGCTCGCCGGTGTTGTACCGGAGCCTGTTGCAGGCCTTTGCCGACCTGTTCGACGCCGGCGTGCCAGACCGGGAAGGGCGCCTGGCGGCGCTGTTTGGCGCACTTCCAGGTTTGCTTGGCGGCGATGCCAGCGTCAACGACGAGGGCAACCCACGACTGGACACGGCGGCAGCGTTCATTCGCGCCCATCGTGGCGACCCGCTGAGCCTGGACGACATCTGCGCGGCGTGCGGCCTGTCGCGTTCCTACCTGATTCGCGCGTTCCGCCAACGCTTCGGCCTGACGCCGCATGGTTACCTGCTCGACCAGCGCGTGCAGCTGGCCAGGGCGCAATTGCGTCAGGGCCGGGCTATTGCCGAGGTTGCACAGGAGGCCGGGTTTGCCGACCAGGCGCACCTGCAGCGGGCCTTCAAGCAGCACCTGGCGGCGACACCGGGCCATTACCGCAATGCATTCGGCTGAATTGCCATTTTTGGCGGTGGTGGCCCTATCGCCGGCAACCCAGCTCCCACAGGTACTGCGCAGGCCTTGAGGGCAGCGATAGGGTCGGTGCAGCCAGGCTCAAATGACCAGATAGACCGCACTGCCCACGAGCAGCAGCGCCAAGCCCCGATTCAGCAGGCGCATGTGCCGTGGGTTGCCCAGATACTGGCGAACCACGCTCCCGGCCCACGCCCAGCTGGCCACTGAAATGAAGCAGATCGGCCCGTAGATCCAGGCAAACAGCCACAGCAGCTGCTGCTCACCGCCGGTATAGGCACCAACCCCGGCCACCGCTGCCAGCCATGCCTTGGGATTGAGCCATTGCATCGCCGCGCCGTGCCAGGCCGAGGGAGCCTGGGTGGGATGGGCACTGCCCAGTTGCCCATCGTCGCTGGCCAGCTTCCATGCCATGTACAGCAGGAACGCCACGCCGCCCCAGTGCAAAATCAGGCCCAGCAAAGGCCAGCGCAGCAACAATTGATGCAGGCCCAGCCCGACCAGCACCAGCAGCAGGCAGAAGCCCAGCGTGGCGCCAGCCACATGTGCCAGGCTGGCACGCAGGCCATGGCGGGCACCGCTGCCCAGCGCAACGATGTTGACCGGGCCGGGGGAGATCGAGGCCGCAAGTGCGAAAGCGGCCATGGACAGGGACAGGCTCATGAGGGGGATCCGTTTGGTTGAGGTGGGCCTTCATGCTCGGGCATTGACAGCCTGCGGTATTGAAGAAAAGTACCTCACGCACGGCCAGCGCATTTTTGTGTAGGAGCGGCCTTGTGTCGCGATCGGGCCGCAGAGCGGCCCCAGCTGTTGATGCAGCGCTCCTGAAACCTGGGGGGCGCTGTGCGGCCCGTTCGCGACACAAGGCCGCTCCTACAAGGTTGTTACAGGTTTTGTAATAGTTTTGCGCTATTACGGAAAGCTGCTGAGCTTGTAGGATCATTTTCCCAATTTGCTAACAAGGTCTATATGAGCACCTTCGCGGAGCCCCCCAGTCCCCGGTCTTCCCGGCCTTCTTTCATCCGTCCTCGTGACGCTGCCCTCGTGAGTACCCGCTAATGGAATGGCTAGCCGACCCCACGGCCTGGCTGGGCCTGTTGACGCTTATCGTCCTCGAGCTGGTGCTGGGTATCGACAACCTGGTGTTCATCGCCATCCTCGCCGACAAACTGCCGCCGCATCAGCGCGACCGCGCACGGGTCATTGGCCTGAGCCTGGCGTTGATCATGCGCCTTGGCCTGTTGGCCAGTATCTCGTGGATGGTCACCCTGACCGCGCCGTTGTTCGAGGTGTTCGAAAAGAGCTTCTCGGGCCGCGACCTGATCATGCTGTTCGGTGGCGTGTTCCTGCTGTTCAAGGCCACCATGGAGCTGCACGAACGCCTGGAAGGCCACGTGGCCCAGGCCAGCGGCACGGTACGCCACGCTGCGTTCTGGCCGATCGTCGCGCAGATCGTGGTGCTTGATGCGGTGTTCTCGCTGGACGCGGTGATCACCGCGGTGGGCATGGTCGAGCAGTTGTCGGTGATGATGATCGCGGTGATCTTCTCGATCGGCATCATGATCGTTGCCAGCAAGCCGCTGACCCGCTTCGTCAACGCCCACCCCACGGTGATCATGCTGTGCCTGGGCTTCCTGATGATGATCGGCTTCAGCCTCACCGCCGAAGGCCTGGGCTTCCATATCCCCAAAGGCTACCTGTACGCGGCCATCGGCTTCTCGATCCTGATCGAGCTGTTCAACCAGCTGGCCCGTGCCCGCCGCAAGCGCAGCCTGCAGCAGCACCGGCCGCTGCGTGAGCGCACCGCGCATGCCGTGCTGCGCCTGCTGGGTGGCCGCCGGGTCGAGGCTGACGAGGTGGGCGAGGAAATCGCTGACCTGGTCGAAGGCGGTGAGGAGCAGGTGCTGTTCGACCGCCGTGAACGGGTGATGATCAGTGGCGTGCTGAACCTGGCCGAGCGGCCTATCCGCACGGTGATGACCGCCCGCGCCGAGGTCGATGTGATCGACCTGGCGCAGCCGGCCGACGCCATTGCCCAAGCCCTGGCCAATTCGCCGTACTCGCGCCTGCCGCTGATCCGCGATGGCCGCGTGGACGAGCCACTGGGCTTCGTGCACAAGAAGGAACTGCTCAAGGAGCTGCTGTCGGGCAACCAGCCCGATCTGGAAGGCATGGCCCGAGTACCGCTGAACCTGCTGGAGAGCTTCAGCATCCTCAATGCCCTGGAGCAGATGCGAGGCCAGTCGACGCACATTGCTTTCGTCGTCAACGAGTTCGGTGACTTTACCGGCCTGCTGACCATGACCGATATCCTGGAGTCGATTGCCGGCGAGTTGCCGGATGCCAGCGAGGTCGAAGGCCCGGGCATCGTTCAGGAAGGTGAAGGCTTTGTGGTCAGCGGCGCGTTGAACCTGAGCCAGGTGCAGGCACGTACCGGCTTCTGCGCCCGCGCCACCGAGGACTACCAGACCCTCGCGGGCCTGGTAATGAGCCTGCTCGACCGCCTGCCTATGGTTGGTGACCGCCTGGCCTGGAATGGCTGGACGCTGACCGTGGAGGCGGTCGAGGAGCGGCGGGTGCGTCAGGTTCGGCTTACACCGAACGGCGACGTTGACGCAGCAGGTGCTTGAAACCCTCGATCACCAGTACCAGCACCGCGGCCCAGATCGGAAGGTAGGTCAGCCACTGATCCGGGCCGATGGTTTCGCCCAGCAACAGCGCAACGCCTACCAGCAGCACTGGCTCGACGTAGCTGAGCAGGCCGAACAGGCTGAAAGGCAGCAGGCGGCTGGCCAGCACGTAGGCGATCAGGGCCGAGGCGCTGATCGCCCCGAGGATCGGGATCAACGCATACAGCCCAGGGTGTGCCTGCAGATCCGCAGGGGAAAGCGGACCCTGGATCACGAAATACAGCGCCCATGGCAACAGCAGGCACATGTCGCACCACAGGCCGCCCAAATGGTCGGTGCGGCAGCGCCTGCGCAACACGAAATAGATCGGGTAGCCGATCGTCACCACCAGGGTTTCCCAGGCGAAACTGCCATGCTGATACAGCTCGTGGCCCACGCCCAGAGCAGCGCAGGCCACGGCCACCTTCTGCAGGCGTGACAGGCGCTCGCCATACACCAGCCGCCCGGTCAGGACCATGGCCAGCGGCAGCAGGAAATAGCCCATCGACACTTCAAGGCTGCGCCCGTGCAGGGGCGCCCAGAGGAACAGCCACAGCTGCACGCCCATCAGCCACGATGTGCCGACCATGCCCAGCAACAGCAGCGGCGTATGTTTTACCCGGGCGAGCAGTTCGCCCACCCGTTTCCAGTCTTTCGAGACAAGCATGAACAGGGTCAGGCAGGGCAGCGTCAACAGGGTGCGCCAGCCAAAGATCTCCTCGCCATCGAGCGGCGTGAGCAGAGAGGTATAGAAGTACATCACGGCGAACAGACAGGACGCCATGACCGACGAAAGAATGCCTTTTGACACGAATGCCTCGAATAGGGAATTGAGCAGGTGGATCAGCCGCGCATGATCTCAGGGGGCGCGGCTTGCGGCAACCGCGACGCAGCCGGGCGTGCGGCCAGCGCTTCGAGGAACTGGGCAGCCGGCATGGGCCTGGCGAACAGGTAGCCCTGCTGGAAGTCCACCTCATGACGGGCCAGGTAGTCGCGCTGGGCTTCTGTTTCCACGCCCTCGGCAACGATGCCCAGGCCCAGCTTGGCCGATAGCTCGATGATGGTCTCGAGGATGTGCACCGACAGCGCATCGCCACCGATCATGGCGACGAAGCTCTGGTCGATCTTCAGGTAATCGACCTTGAACTGGCGCAGGTAGTTGAGGCTTGACTGGCCGGTGCCGAAGTCGTCCAGGGCGATCTTCACACCCATGGCGTCGAGCTTCTCGAACAGTTCCAGGGCCACCGGCGTGGGCTCGATCAGCTTGCGCTCGGTCAGCTCCAGGGTCAGCACCACCCGGCCTGGCGGGAAGTGCTGGAGGAAGGTTCGGCAATCGTCCAGCAGGCTGAAGTCGCGGCAGTGGTCGGCGGTGATATTGACGCCGATATGGAAACCGTCCTCCAGCAGCCCGGCAAAGGGTGCCAGGCTCTGCGCGGTGTGCATCATCAGCGCACGGGTCATGGCGACGATCTGCCCGCTGTGTTCGGCGTAGGGGATGAACAGGTCGGGGCGCACCAGGCCTTCGCGCGGGTGGTTCCAGCGCATCAGCACTTCGGCGCCGGCCCAGCGGTAGTCGCCCTTGCGCACTACCGGCTGGAAGTACGGCAGGAACTCGTCGGCCTCCAGGGCCCGGCGCAGTTCGGCACGGGGCGAGGTGGCGCGGCGAACCTGCCAGCGGCACACCAGGCCGGCCACCGCGCCCAGTATCAGCAGCAGACCGAACAGGGCGGGATAGTGGCTGCGCCACAGCTGGCCCTGCTTGTCGGCGCCGTAGCCGCCATGCACGCTGAACGGGTAACGGGTCGAGCCCAGCTGCACATTCGCGCTGGCCGCGGCAGGGGGCACGCCCTTGTGCACGATGCCATCCTTGCCCAGCCAGGCATCGCCCACGCGGATCTGCAGCTCTTCATCGGGGCCGATCAGGCGCAGCGCCGTCAGCAGGTGTTCGCCATCGACCGTACTGATCGCGCCGCGGTCGCCATCGCTGGCCCGATACACCAGCAGCGGGTGGCCCGGTGTGACCGAGTTGCCGTCCATCAGCCACAGCTTGCCGTCGATGTAGTCGCCGGGGTTGACCGGCTCGTCGAATGCGCCGAACAGCGAGGTGCAATAAAGGGCGTTGTGCCGGAACAGGTTGGTCGAGCGTACGAAGGCGTTGCGCGTGACCTGGGCGCGCAGCATGAGCTGGACCTCGTCGCACGGGCTGTCGACAAGCGGCAGCAGAGCATGGGCAGCGCTGGACAGATTGTCGAGAATGCGCTCGACGTGCTCCACCACCTGGCGGGTGGTAGCCTGGCTGCTGGCGTGCATTTCACGCTCGATCTGCCAGTTCATCACGGCCAGGCCGCATGCCACGGGCAGCACGCCGACGACCCAGGGCAACAGGGTGCGCCAGCCGAGGCCGGCGCGGCGTTTGACGGTAAGGGGCATGCTGACCTGATCTGTATAAAGGATTACGAGAGGATAGCCGCTTGTCGGAACCGGTGAGCAACTAAAGGGCGACAAACCATTTTACGCAATGTAGAATCCATTTACGAATACAACAATAAGGTCCTTCGATGCCGAAGGATCAAGCCCGCCGAGAATGGGTCCATATGACATACCATGGGTTCAAGCTGATAATAGGTGATTTCCTCGCCCGCAGCGTGCGGGGTATCCCGTGCTCCCCGCCGTTTCCGTTCCACATCCCACGCAATCAATAATCTTTCGCTGCAGATGAGGACACGAACATGGCTGATATCTTCGACAATCCGATGGGCCTGATGGGCTTTGAATTCATCGAACTGGCTTCGCCGACCCCTGGCGTACTCGAGCCGGTATTCCAGATGCTGGGCTTCACCAAGGTCGCTACCCACCGTTCCAAGGATGTGCACCTGTATCGCCAGGGTGACATCAACCTGATCCTGAACAACGAACCCAAGAGCATCGCCTCGTACTTCGCTGCCGAACACGGCCCGTCGGTATGCGGCATGGCGTTCCGCGTGCGCAATGCCCATGAGGCCTATGCCCGCGCCCTGGAACTGGGCGCCCAGCCGGTGGAAATCGAAACCGGCCCGATGGAACTGCGCCTGCCGGCGATCAAGGGCATCGGCGGTGCGCCGCTGTACCTGATCGACCGTTTCGAGGAAGGCAGCTCGATCTACGATATCGACTTCAAGTTCATCGAGGGTGTGGACCGCAACCCGGTGGGTGCCGGCCTGAAGATCATCGACCACCTCACCCACAACGTTTATCGCGGGCGCATGTCGTACTGGGCCGGCTTCTACGAGAAGCTGTTCAACTTCCGCGAAATCCGCTATTTCGACATCAAGGGTGAGTACACCGGCCTGACTTCGCGTGCCATGACCGCACCGGATGGCATGATCCGCATCCCGCTGAACGAAGAATCGTCCAAGGGCTCCGGGCAGATCGAAGAGTTCCTGATGCAGTTCAACGGCGAAGGCATCCAGCACGTCGCCTTCCTGACCGATGACCTGCTCAAGACCTGGGACGCCCTCAAGGGCTTCGGCATGCGCTTCATGACTGCACCGCCGCAAACCTACTACGAGATGCTCGAAGAGCGCCTGCCAGGTCATGGCGAGCCGGTCGACCAGTTGAAAGCACGCGGTATCCTCCTCGATGGTGCCTCCCAGCCTGACGACAAGCGCCTGCTGCTGCAGATCTTTTCCGAGACCCTGCTCGGCCCGGTGTTCTTCGAGTTCATCCAGCGCAAGGGGGATGACGGCTTTGGCGAAGGCAACTTCAAGGCCCTGTTCGAATCCATCGAGCGCGACCAGGTACGTCGTGGTGTGCTGAGCACCGAGTAACCCCAGGGTACCGCCGTCACGATTCGATGGCGGCGGTATCAACCCTTCTTCTTGCCCGAAATGGTCAGGCCCAGGTACATGATGAACATGCTGGCGACCCCGACCAATACCAGCGAGGGCAGTACCTGATGCAGGGATAGGCGAAACTCCTGGGTGGCGTACCCTTTGGGGTAACCGCCGATCACCACGTAACCATATTTCTGGGAAACCGATCGCTCGGTGAATTCGGCCTGGGAGGGGCGTTGTGCGTCGCGGCTGTCTCCCTCGCTCCAGATATACAGGTCGCTGAATTCCAGAAGCAGTGTCAGGCCGTCCTGGAAAGCACGCAGTTCGTCACGCAGCTGCCGACCGTACGCTGTTGCGATTATCCCAGGGTCGCTGTTCGGTCTCTGGACTTTGATGATCGCCGCGTTAGGCGACGATGGAGCGTCGAATGCCAGCTCTGTCTGCCGTCCGGACAGGGCAAAAGCCGAGTTGTACGCCAAAGGGTCCATGTCCGTCGCACAATACGCTTGTTGGTCGCGGGTGAGTATCAGTGAGCGAAGGTGCGGGCTGTTGGCGACTCTCTGCTCCAGCGTACCAAGCACTTCGTCACAGGGCTTGCCTGCCAATGGCAGGATCAGGTCCAGATCGCCTTCCATGCGGCCCAGTGCCTGGTCGATGCTGAAAATCGCCTCTTGAACAGAAACCTTGGCATTCTCCTCAAGTTTTCTATCCAGTTGATAGTTCATCATCAGTAACCCGGACAGTACCGGTATTGCGCCGATGGACAATATCAACAGTAACTTCCGCCAGTTGATGCCGAGACTCGGTATTGCTGCCATAGGACCGCCGCTCCGTTGAACCTTGCTGTTCGGGTTGAACAGGTCAACGCTGATCCTATGTGCTTGATGATGCTCCGGCTGTAGGCCAAAAGTGTTGCGGTTTTACAGAAAAGCAGAACCTCGTTGTCAGCCTCGCTTCAGCCTGGCGAGCACTTTTTCGGCCAACTGGGCCGTGGAGGCCGGGTTCTGCCCGGTGATCAGCCGATCATCGGCCACCACGAACGGCTGCCACGGGTCTTCATGCTTGCTGTAGGTACCACCGCGGGCACCCAGCTCGGTTTCCGTCAGGAAGGGGACCACCTTGTCCAGTTCGACGAGTTTCTCCTCGGTATTGGAGAAGCCGGTCACCTGACGGTCCTTGAGCAACAGGCTGTTGTCGCTGAGCTTGATGTTCAGCAGGCCGACAACGCCATGGCAAACCGCCGCGACAATGCCCTTGTGCTCGTACACCCGGCGGGCCAGCTCTTGCAGCGGCTGGTTGTCAGGAAAGTCATACATCACTCCGTGCCCGCCGGTGTAGTAGATGACGCTGTACTCTTCTGCCTTCACCTGGCCAGGGCTCAAGGTGTTGCCCAGGCGGGTCATGAAGCGCTTGTCGTCATACCACAGCCAGTCCAGGTCGGGCGCCATCTGCAAGCTATGCGGGTCGACAGGGACGTAGCCGCCCAGCGGGCTGACATAATCGACCTCGTAACCGGCTTTTTCGACTTTTTCGACAAAGTGCACCGCTTCCCCCAGCCACAAGCCGGTCGCCCGCTTGAGGGTCGGATACTTGGCTGTATTGGTCAGCACCACCAGCATTTTCTTGCTCATGACCACGCTCCCGTCGGCAACCTGAATGGGCCGTTGCTCCCCCGGCCCGAGGGAAAACCTAATGAGCATAGCTCTCAGGTGCCGGTACGCCATATTGCGTGGCGTGTGTTGTGCTAACGTGAACCACATTCACGCAGCGCCCGTACTTTTTCTGAATCATGCTGGAGTCACGACAGTGGTCACAAATGGTACGCCGCGCGAGCCTGCGTCGATGGTCATCCTGAAGCCGTCTGTGCTGGCACCGGTCGACCTCATGGGCGAACGGATTGCACGGTTCGACTGGGGGCGAACACCGCTCGGGCCGCTGCCGCGCTGGCCGGCTTCGTTGCGCATTGCCGTCGACATGATGCAATTGTCACCGTTCCCGTGTGCCGTGGTCTGGGGACCAGACCTCAGCGTGGTCCACAATGAAGGCTATCGGGCATTGCGGCGGGTTGCTCCGGATGCATTGGGCATGTCCTTCGATGCGCTGTGGAGCGATGAGTGGCCGGCGATGGGACCGTGGGTGTTCAAGGCGCTCGAGGGGCGCTCGAGCTTTGTCGAGGACCCACCACTGCGTATTGGCTGCGGCCAAGGCGGGGAGCCGTTGTGGTGTGCGTTCGGTTACACACCGTTGCACGATGAACTGGGCAACGTGGCAGGGTTTCTGCACGCGGTGATCGAAACCACGGCCAGCGTCGAGGCGCATCGCCACTGGCGGGAGCAGGCGCAAGAATTCCAGCGGCAGGTCGAGCGACACCTGGTGGAGCGCGAGCAGTTCTGGCAGCTGTCGCGTGATGCGATGATGACCGTCACTCCCGAGCTGAAGGTGTGTGCCGCCAACCCCGCCTGGTATCGCATCCTGGGCTGGTCTGAAGAGCAGGTACTGGGCACTCCGGTGCTGGACCTGGTACATCCGGCAGATCGCGCTGAGGTAGAGGTGGCTGTTTCCGGGTGCCTGCAGTACCAGGATACCGAGCAGATAGAGACGCGCCTGCGCCACCGCGATGGCCATTACCACTGTTTTCGCTGGAGTGCACGGTTCGATGGCAGCCTGCTGACTGCCGTTGGCCGGGATATCACCGGGGAACGTGAGGAGGCTGCTCGTCAATCCGAAACGCTGATGCGCAACAACGAGCGTCTGGAGGTGGTTGGGCAGTTGGCCGGGGGCATGGGCCATGAATTGAACAACTTGTTGTCCGGCATCGGTGGCAGCCTCGAACTGCTTCAGCGGCGCCTGCAGGAAGGACGGCTGGAGCGGGTGGAGGCGTATGTCGAGGTCGCGCGAGATTCGGTGCAGCGTGCCATGGAGCTGACCCATCGCCTGCTGGCGTTTTCCCGTCATCAACCTTTGGCGCCCAGGCCGCTGGACTTCAACCGGCAATTGCGCTTGAGCGAACCACTGCTGCGGAGCACGCTGGGCGCCGAGATGCGCTTGCACTGGCAGCTGGATGTCACGCCGTGGGCGGTGAACCTTGATGTTTCCCAGCTGGAAAATGCCTTGATCAATCTTTGCACCAACGCCCGCGAAGCATGCCTTGATCGCGGCAATGTCACGCTGCGCAGCATCAACCAGCGGCTGACAAGGTGTTTCCCGGATGAGAGCGGCCTGCCACCAGGCGACTACGTTGCGTTGTATGTGGAGGATGATGGCCATGGCATGCCGGCCGTGGACATTGCCAGGGCCTTTGAACCGTTCTTCACCACCAAGCCGGTCGGGCGTGGCTCAGGCCTTGGTTTGTCGATGGTGTATGGGTTTGTCGGCCAGTCGGGGGGCTACGCCTGGATCGAGTCGGCGCCGAACCAGGGCACCAAGGTCTGCATGCTTTTTCCAAGGTGGCATGACCCGGTACCCGAGGCGCCTGCGGTTGTGCAACGGACGCAGCGCATGGCCGGGAGGCAGCGCCTGTTGCTGGTCGATGACGAGCTCGGTTTGCGTGCTGTGATGTGCGAGTACCTGACCGAACGTGGTTTCGAAGTCATTGATGTGGGCGACGCCAATAGCGCACTGGAGCGCTTCCGCCATGACGGCCCGTTCGACCTGGTGATCACCGACATTGGCTTGCCGGGTGGTTTCAGTGGCCGCCAGGTGGCCAAGGCCATGCGCATGCAGCTGCCGTTGCAGAAGATCCTTTTCATTACCGGCTATGCGGGGCAGCCGATCGAAGCGCAGTTGCTCGAGCAGCCGGGCACGGCATTGATGAACAAGCCGTTCCCGCTGGCGGACCTGGTGGATGAGGCGCTACGCATGCTCGAGGAGTGAAGCGGTTCAGGGCTTGCCCAGTATCTGGGTCACCTGGGCCTGCAGCTGCTTCAGCTCGAAGGGCTTGCTGATCAGGTGCATCCCCGCCTCCAGGAAGCCCTCGCGGGCCATGGCGGTTTCTGCATAGCCGGTGATGAACAGTACTGGCAAGCGTGGGCGCAGGTTGCGGGCAATCTCGGCCAACTGGCGGCCATTCATGCCGGGCAAGCCGACATCGCTGATCAGCAGATCCACCGGTTGTGTCGAACGCAGTACCTTAAGGCCCTCATTGGCGTCGGCGGCACTGTGGCAGGCGAAGCCATCCTCGCGCAGGGCCTGGCAGAGCAATTGGCGTACATGGGGGTCGTCCTCGACTACCAGCACGTGATGGCCCTGGTAACCTCGCACGGGTTGTACGGGTTTGACAGGTGCCTGGCCCTGGTCGACATGGCGCGGCAGATAAAGGTCCACCCGGGTCCCTTGGCCGATCTGGCTGTGCAGGGTGACATGTCCGTGGGATTGCTTGCTGAAGCCGTAAACCATCGACAGGCCAAGGCCGATGCCCTGGCCGATCGCCTTGGTGCTGAAGAACGGCTCGAAGGCATGCTCCAGCGTGCTTTGCGCCATGCCCTGGCCGTCATCGATGACTCGCAGGCGTACATAGTCGCCGGCGCACAGGGCACCGCCAGCGAATTGCCCGGCGCCGATGTGCTGGTTACTTGCCTCGATGCGCAGCTGGCCGCCATTGGGCATGGCTTCGCAGGCATTGAGCAACAGGTTATCGAGGGCCTCCTGTAACTGTTGGTCATCGGCTTCGACCGACCACAGGTTCTTGGCGATTTGCACCTGCAGGGTCACGGTCGGGGTCACGCAAGCCTTCAGGCGTTTTGCCTGGAGCAGGTCGTGCAGGCCGACCTGCTGGGTGTGCAGCGATTGCCGAGAAGAGAAGGCCAGCAGGCGGTGGGTCAGGCGCGCGGCGCGTGACACTGCCTCGCGGCCCATGCGCAGCACGTTGTCCAGGCCATCGCTGCGACCCTGTCGCAAGCGCCGGTCAATCAGCTCGAAGCTGCCACCAATGCTGGTGAGCAGGTTGTTGAAGTCGTGGGCGACCCCCCCAGCCAGTTGGCCGATGGCCTCCATCTTGCGCGTTTGGTGGCGTGCAAACTCGCTGCGTTGCTGGTCTTCGCCGGGAGGTGCGGCCTTGGCGTCAAGGCGTTGCTGCAGGTCTTGCAACTGGTCGCGTGCCAGATACTGCCGACGCCGGTTGCGCAGGGCGGACTGGGTCATGCGCAGCAGCTGGGCGTTTTCGAATGGTGCGACCAGCAGGACCAGGTTGCCCACCGGGAGGTTGGTCGAGCCCTTGGCCGCTTGGCTCCCTTGACCGAGCAGCACGATGGGCAGGTCCGACCAGCACGGTTGCTGGTCGATGAATTCTTGCAGCAATGCACTTGGGCCCTGTTTGAACGCTTGCTCGGCAATGATCGCCAGGCCTGCGCCTTCGGCCAGGCAGGCTTGCAGGTTGGCCAGGTCGACCGCGCACAGGCTGTCGATGCCCGCAGAAGCGAGCAGGCGAGCAGTATCTGCGGCTATTGGCGGGGGCGCCAGGATCAATGCACGTTCGTCCAGCGCCAACGAACTGGCCACAACACACTCTCCTGAAGGGTGGTCCGATATCCACTGGACCCTGGGCACAGCCCCGGGGTTCAACAAATTTTCGGACGTTGCCTACAGGCCCTGTTGCAACACTGGGTCGTCCGGATTCTGCCGCTCCAGCTCGGCCAGCAGCACCTGCACGTTCTGCAACTGGCCGGTTTCCTTCCAGTACTTAATCAGCAACACCCGTGCCCGGCGATTGGCCGGCTGGCGGTTGAGCACGATTTCCAGTTGCTTTTGCGCGGCGTCGAGTTGTTCCAGTTCATGCAAGGTGACTGCCAGTGTATAGCGGTAGTCGGCGTTGTCCGGGTCCAGTTCGACGGCACGGGACAAGGCCAGCAGTGCGTATTCGCGCTGTTCGTGACGGTTAAGCCAGAGCCCCAGTTCGTACTGCAGAAAGGCCGAATCGGGGCTTAGCGCAAGGGCTTTGCCCAGTATCTGACGCGAGGCGTCGTGATAGCCCTGGCGCTCCAGCAGGCGTACCTGAGTCGCCAGTGCGTCGAGGTTGCCTGGCGCTACCGCCAGGGCTCGCTGCAGGGCGGTGTCGGCCAGGGTGTAGTCGTTTTCGTGCAGATAGAGGCGCGCCAGGTGGACTTGGGCGTCGGCGTCTTCGGGTTGTTGCTCGAGGGCCTGCTGGTATTGCTCCAGGGCGACCTGTAGCGGGCCGAAATAAAGGCCGATGTCATCCGGAGCAAGGCCGAGCAGGGCATCTACCGCGGCAAAGCGCACGCTTTGCTCGTCGTCGTCCAGCAGTGGGCCGAGTACCAGGCTGCGCTGCGCCGCCGGCAGCAGGCGGCGAATACCGGCAATGGCTGCACGGCGCACCTGCGGGTCGGCATGCTCGAGGTCCTGACGGGCGAGTTTCAATGCCTGGGGCGAAGGGTAGTTTGGCAGTTCGGCATACAAGGCGGCACGGCGAATGGGCGGCAGGTCGGTGCGCTGCAGTTGCTGGTACAGCACCCGTGCAGCGCCGGGTTGGCCCTCATGGGCCTGGCGCAGGGCCTTGGCGTAGCTGTGCGCAGGCAGGGTAGGCGGGGCTGGCGGAGCGTCGCGCCACAGGTAGCCGAACAGGGCCGATACCAGGATCAACAGCAGCAGGGCGATCAGGTAGCGGTTGCGTCTGTGCATCGGACGATCCGGGGCGGCGGGAAGGGCAGAGCTTGGGCTAGCCGGGTGGTAAATGCAACCAGGTCCCTGCACACACCCTCAATCAGCATAAAAAAGCCCCGCGGACCAAGGCCTGCGGGGCAAACGGTTGGGGGAGGGGCCAACCAAAGGAGTCGTTGAAGCGGGTGTATCAGCGCGCGCTGGCTACGGTCTCCGGTTGCCAGCCGCCGCCCAGGGCCTTGTAGATGGAGACGATGCCGCGGTACAACTCGACTTCACCCTGGGCCTGCGCATCTTCAGCGCTCAGCCGCTCACGCTCGGCATCGAGCAGCACCAGGTAGTCCACCGTACCCTCGCGATAACGAATCGAGGCCAGTTCCGCCGCCTTGCGGCTGGCGTCGCTCTGGCGCATCAGCGACAACAGCCGCTGCTGGGTCTTGTCGTAGTCGCTGAAGGCGTTGGCCGATTCTTCCAGGGCCAGCAATACCTGCTGTTCATAGTTGGCCAGTGCCCCTTCGGCATCGGCCTTGGCACCGCGCAGTCGGGCGCGCACGCTGCCCAGGTCGAAGGCGGCCCACGTTATGCTCGGGCCCAGCGCCCAGGCATTGGCTGCCGAGGAACCTATCTGCGAACCACGTGCAGCAGTAAAGCCGAGGAAGCCACTGAGGCTGACGCGCGGGAACAAGTCGGCCGTGGCCACGCCAACGTTGGCGGTGGCAGCCGCCAGCTGGCGTTCGGCGCTGCGGATGTCCGGGCGGCGGCGCAGCAGTTCCCCCGGGTCACCCACCGGTAGCGCCTTGGCGATGGCCGGCAGTGCCTTGGGCGACAGGTCGACGCTGAGCGCCTCGGGGCGCTGACCGAGCAGGGTGGCGATGCGATGCCGGGCCCGTGCCTGTTCCGCCTGCAGTTGCGGTACGGTGGCTTCAACCCCGGCCAGGCGCGCGTCGGCCCGCACCACATCAAGGTCGTTGCCCACGCCGGCATCGCGCAGGGTTTCGGTGATGGCCCGCGATTCCTGCTGGGTCTTGAGGTTGGCCAGGGCGATCTTCTCGCGCAACTGCGCGCCACGCAGCTGGCCGTAAGCATCCACCAGTTCGGCGATCAGGCTGACCTGCAGCTGCTGCAGGTCGGCCGCGGCTGCTGCTTCCTGGGCTTCGCTGGCTTCGATCTGGCGCTGGATGCGGCCGAACAGGTCAAGCTCCCAGGCCATGTCCAGGCCCAGGTCGTAGCGCTCACTGTTTACCCGCTGCGTGGTCTGGCCGGGGATCTGGCCCTTGCCGATGTCGCTGCTGGCGCGGCTGGTGACCACCGGAAACTGATCGTTCTCGGCGTCTTCACGGATCGAACGGGCCGACTTCAGGCGGGCGAAGGCCACGCGCAGGTCACGGTTGCCATCCAGCGAAGCCTGCACCAGCTGGTTCAGCACCGGGTCGTCGAACTGCTTCCACCACAGGCTTTCGAAACGGCTACGGTCGTAGGCCTTGGTCTGTATGTCGCTGGCCAGCTGCGCGGGCTCGGTGGCTGGCGCCTGGTAGTCCGGGCCTACTGCACAGGCCGACAAGGCGAGCGCCAGCAAGCTCGGGGTCAAGGGTTTGAGCAGGTTCATGCATGGCTCTCCAGCGATTGGGCGCGTTCGGCCTTGCGGGCCTGGCGACGCTCGACGAAACGGCGAATCAGGAAGAAGAACACCGGGGTCAGGAACAGGCCGAACACGGTAACCCCGATCATTCCCGAGAACACCGCCACGCCCATGGCATGGCGCATTTCAGAACCGGCACCGGAGCTGAACACCAGTGGAACCACACCCATGATGAAAGCGATCGAGGTCATCAGGATCGGCCGCAGGCGCAGGCGGCAGGCTTCCAGTACCGCAGCCAGCGGGTCGAGCCCCTTGGCCTGTTCGTCCTTGGCGAACTCGACGATCAGGATCGCGTTCTTGCACGCCAGGCCCACCAGTACGATCAGACCGATCTGGGTGAAGATGTTGTTGTCACCCCCCGACACGATCACCCCGGTGATGGCCGACAACAGGGTCATAGGCACGATCAGGATCACTGCCAGCGGCAGGCTCCAGCTTTCGTACTGGGCGGCAAGCACCAGGAAGGCCAGCAGCACGCACAGCGGGAACACGAACAGCGCGGTATTGCCCGAAAGGATCTGCTGGTAGGTCAGGTCGGTCCACTCGAAGGTCATGCCGTTGGGCAGTTCCTCCTTCAGCAGCTTCTCGATGGCAGCTTCGGCCTGGCCGGAGCTGTAGCCCGGTGCCGCGGCGCCGTTGATCTCGGCGGTGATGAAACCGTTGTAGTGCATCACCCGGTCAGGCCCGGAGGTGTCGCTGACCTTGAGGAAGGTCGCCAGCGGGATCATCTCGCCGAGGTTGTTGCGCACCTTCAGCTGGCCGATCTGCTCGGCATCGAGGCGGAACTGCTGCTCGGCCTGGACGTTGACCTGATAGGTACGGCCAAAGCGGTTGAAGTCGTTGGTGTACAGCGAGCCCAGGTAGACCTGCAGGGTGTCGAAGATGTCGGTGATCGCCACGCCGTGGGTCTTGGCCTTTTCCCGGTCGATGGCGGCATCGACCTGGGGCACGTTGACCTGGTAGCTGGTGAAAAGGCCCGCCAGTTCCGGCACGTTGTGGCTCTTGGCGATGATGTTCTGGGTTTCCTTGTACAGCGCCTCGTAGCCCAGGTTGCCACGGTCTTCGATCTGCAGACGGAAGCCGCCGATGGTGCCCAGGCCTTGTACCGGCGGTGGCGGGAAGATCGCGATGTAGGCGTCCTGGATGTCGGCGAACTGGGCATTCAGTGCAGCCGCGATGGCCGCCGCCGACTGGCTCGGGTCCTTGCGCTCGTCGAACGGCTTGAGCGGGGTGAACACGATGCCGCTGTTCGGGCTGTTGGTGAAACCGTTGATCGACAGGCCAGGGAAGGCTACCGAGTCGGCCACGCCAGGCTGCTTCAGGGCGATTTCGCTCATGCGCTTGATCACCGCTTCGGTGCGGTCGAGGCTGGCCGCGTCAGGCAGCTGGGCGAACGCCACCAGGTACTGCTTGTCCTGGGCCGGCACGAAACCGGTCGGGGTGGACGAGAAGCCGAGGTAGGTCAGGCCCATCAGGCCGGCATACACGAACAGGGCGATGCCGCTGGAGCGGATGACCCGACGCACGCCGCCGACGTAGCGGTTGGAAGCGCGGTCGAAGAAGCGGTTGAACGGGGCGAACAGCCAGCTGCCCAGCAGTTTTTCCAGGAACCGCGAGAAACGGTCCTTGGGCGCATGGTGGTCCTTCAGCAGCACGGCTGCCAGGGCCGGCGACAGGGTCAGCGAGTTGAATGCCGAGATGACCGTGGAAATGGCGATGGTCAGAGCGAACTGCTTGTAGAACTGCCCGGTCAGGCCGGAAATGAACGCAGCAGGTACGAACACCGCGCACAGCACCAGGGCGGTGGCGATGATCGGCCCGGTCACTTCGCCCATGGCCTTTTGCGTGGCTTCCAGCGGTTTCAGGCCCAGGCCGATGTTGCGCTCGACGTTCTCCACCACGACGATGGCATCGTCCACCACGATACCGATGGCCAGGACCAGGCCGAACAATGACAGCGCGTTGAGCGAGAAGCCGAACAGGTGCATCACGGCAAAGGTACCGATCAGCGATACCGGCACGGCCATCAGCGGGATGATCGAGGCACGCCAGGTCTGCAGGAACAGGATGACGACCAGCACCACCAGCACCAGCGCTTCGAACAGGGTGTGTACCACGGCTTCGATGGAACCACGGACGAACACGGTCGGGTCATAGACGATGCTGTAGTCCATGCCCTCGGGGAAGTCCTTCTTCAGCTCGGCCATCTTCGCCCGCACTTCGTCGGAGATCTCGATGGCGTTGGAGCCTGGGCGCTGGAAGATCGGAATGGCCACCGCCGGCTGGTTGTTCAGCAGCGAGCGCAGGGCGTACTGGCTGGAACCGAGTTCGACCCGGGCGATGTCCTTCAGGCGGGTGATTTCGCCATCGGCACCGGCGCGGATGATGATGTTCTCGAACTCTTCCTCATTCACCAGGCGACCCTGGGTGTTGATCGACAGCTGGAAGCTGGTCGAACCCGGGGCGGGTGGGGCGCCCAGCTGGCCGGCGGCCACCTGGCGGTTCTGCTCGCGGATCGCAGCCACCACATCACTGGCGGTGAGGTTGCGCGAAGCGGTCTTGTTCGGGTCCAGCCACACGCGCAGCGAGTAGTCGCCCATGCCGAACAGCTGCACATCGCCCACGCCGCCCAGGCGCGCCAGCTCATCCTTGATGTTGAGGATGGCGTAGTTGGACAGGTAGAGCATGTCGTAGCGGTTATCCGGCGAGGTCAGGTGCACGACCATGGTCAGGTCGGGCGAGGCCTTGTCGACCGTGATACCGATGCGGGTCACTTCCTCTGGCAGCTTGGGCTGGGTACGGGTGACGCGGTTCTGCACCTGCACCTGGGCGTTGTCCAGGTCGGTGCCCAGGGCGAAGGTGATGGTCAGCGTCAGCTTGCCGTCAGCGGTGGACTGGGAGGACATGTACAGCATGTTCTCCACGCCGGTAATCGCCTGCTCCAGTGGCGCGGCGACGGTTTCGCCGATGACCTTGGGGTTGGCGCCGGGGAAGTTGGCGCGCACCACCACGGTGGGCGGCACCACTTCGGGGTATTCGCTGATCGGCAGCTGGAACAGCGAGATCGAACCCGCGATCAGCAGCACCAGCGACAGCACCGCGGCGAAAATTGGCCGGGTAATGAAGAATTTCGAGAAGTTCATCGGTGTGGTCCCTTAACCGCGTGGCGCCTGGGCGCTGGCGACTTTCACGTTGTTGCCCGCCACCTTCGGCGCCGGGTTGCTGGCCTCCAGGGCCTGGCGCTGCTGGGCGAGGGCGGCGAGGGTCTGTTCGCTGGCCATCGGTGTCTCTTCCGGGGTGACCGGTGAGCCAGGGCGCACACGCTGCAGGCCCTTGACCACGATGCGGTCGTCCTTGCCCAGGCCGCTGCGCACGATGCGCAGGCCTTCCAGCTTCGGCCCCAGCTCCACGGCGCGGTAGGCGGCCTTGTTGTCCTTGTCCATGACCAGCACGAACTTCTTGCCAAGGTCGGTGCCCACGGCTTCGTCGTTGATCAGCACGGCCTGGTACTGGGCGCTGCCCACCAGCTTCAGGCGTGCATACAGGCCTGGGGTGAACTGGCCGTCGCTGTTGTCGAACACCGCACGGCCACGGATGGTGCCGGTGCGCGGGTTGACCTGGTTGTCGACGAAGTTCATCTGGCCCAGGTGCGGGTTGCCGGTTTCGTTGGTCAGGCCCAGGTACACCGGGGTGCTCTGGCCGCGCTGGCCTTCGCGGGCCAGCTGGGTGTACTTGAGGTACACGCGCTCGTCGGCGTCGAAGTAGGCGTAGACCTTGTCGGTGGAGACCACGCTGGTCAGCGGGGTGACATCGGCGGTGACGATGTTGCCGGCGGTGAACTGGGCGCGGCTGACACGGCCGCTGATGGGCGCGGTGACACGGGTGAAGCTGAGGTTCAGGCGTGCCAGGTCGAGCTGGGCCTGGATCGCGTCGACCCCGGCGCGGGCTTCGGCGGCGGCGCTGCTACGCGATTCGGCCAGTTCTGCGGAAATGGCGTTGCTGTCACGCAGGCGTTCGCCACGGCGGGCTTCGTTGGCGCTGCGAATGGCGGTGGCCTTGGCCTGCTGCAGTTGGGCTTCGAGGCGGCGGACCTCTGCCTGGAACGGGCGTGGATCGATCTGGAACAGCAGGTCGCCTTTCTTGACCTGGGCGCCTTCGGTGAAGGCTACCAGGTCGATCTGGCCGGAGACCCGTGGGCGTACCTCGACGGCTTCCGGCGCTTCGAGGCGGCCGGTGAACTCGTCCCATTCATTGATCGGTTGCTCGATCACCTTGGCCACGCTGACCTTCGGCGCGGTGGGAGCCTGCACTGCGTCTGGGGTTCGGCCACAAGCGCTGATCACCACCACTGCCAGGGCAGCGAGGGGGAAGCGCAAGGGTTTGAATGATTGTTCCATGGAGAACTCCGCCAATGTATTAGTAGTGGGCGGAGTGTGAGTGTCTTGCGCGTGAGGCACGAATCGAACGGGACGAAGGTTATTATCACGATGAATGATATGAGCAGATCATTCATCGATTGCAGACATGGCCAGCTCGGTCGTGGGCTTTCATCCTGGGTCAGAGATTTCAGTGAATGCTCGAGGCCAGTTCGAAGATCGGCATGTACATCAGGATCACGATCAGGCCGATCAGCAGGCCGATGAAGGTCATCAGCAGCGGTTCGAACAGCTTGACGAACCATTCCACCCAGCGGCCGATTTCCTGGTCATGGAAGTCGGCGCAGCGCTCCAGCATTTCGCCCAGGTTGCCGGACTGCTCGCCGGCGCGCAGCAGGCGCAACGACACCGGCGTCACCAGTTGCCCGGCCTCCAACGCATCGGACAGGGGCAACCCTTCGGCGACCCGCTGGCTGGCGTGCTCCAGGCCCTCGGCCGCCGCGCTGCCGAGCAGGCCGCGGGCCATGCCCATGGCGGTGAGGATGGGGATACCGCCTTGCAGCAGGATGCCCAATGAGCGATAGAAGCGCGCCAGTTCGTACATCATCAGGCGTTGGTGAAGTGCCGGCAGGCGCCGCAGCTGGCAGGCTGCCCAGCGCCGTACCCATGGCTGGCGGCGCAGCAGCCACAGCGCAGTGGCCGCACCGAGGGCGCCCAATGCCAGCGGTAGTTGCTGGGCATGCAGGAATAGCCCGATCTGCATCAGCAGCCGAGACAGCCAGGGCAACTCGGTGCCCATGCCCTCGAACACCTGGCTGAAACGCGGCACCACGTAGCCAAGCAGGAACAGCACCACGCCACCGCCCACCAGCAATAGCAGCATCGGGTAGACCGAGGCACCCACCAGCTTCTGCCGGACCAGGTCCAGGCGCTGGCGGTAGCTTATGTAGCGGGCGAGGGCGTCGCCGAGCGCGCCGGTACGCTCGCTGGACTGTACCAGCGCCACGTATAGCGGCGGGAACACCCGTGGCTGCTGGCCCAGGGCCTGGGACAGCGAGCGGCCTTCGTACAGTTGGCGGACCAGTTCGGCGAGCACTTTGCGCGCTGCGGCTGCGGGGGCCTTTTCCGCCAGGCTTTCCAGCGCGTCGATCAGCGGCAGGCCGGCGTTGAGCAGGGTCGAGAGTTCCTGGCTGAACAGCACCAGGTCAAAGCTTGCTTCGCGGCGCCAGGCCATGCCGCGCAAGGCGCCGCCGTGGCCATGCAGGCTGAGCACGCGCAAGCCCTGGTCCTCGACCTGGCGGCGGGCCTGGTCGGCGTCCTCGGCGTCGATCTGCAACTGCACCACACCCTGCCTGCCCAGGGCCTTGAGGCTGTAGCGCATGGCCGTTCTCCCTACTGCCAACTGGTGATTTCGGCGTTTTCCCCGTCGCCACCGGGCTGCCCGTCCTTGCCCATCGACAGCAGGTCGTACTCGCCGCCGTTCTCGCCGGGTTGCCGGTAGATGTATGCGCGGCCCCACGGGTCTTGCGGCACGGCCTTCTGCAGGTACGGGCCGGTCCAGCGCGCTTCGCCATTGGGGGCGACCACCAGGGCCTGCAGGCCCTGCTCACTGCTGGGGTAGTGGCCGACTTCCAGGCGGTACAGGTCCAGGGCCTTGCTCAGCCCCTCTATCTGCGCCCGCGCCACCTTGGCTTCGGAGCGGCCGAGCTGGCTGAAGTACTTGGGCGCGACGATACCGGCCAACAGGCCGAGCACCACCAGCACCACCAAAAGTTCGAGCAGGGTGAAGCCACGTTGAGGGTTGGTTCTGCGCTGCATGGTGAAGCCCTCCGCTGCATGGGGACAAGCTTTTGCTGGCTCCATGCAACAGCCGTGCACGCCTGCGCTGGCGCCTTGCACCATGCGGCACGCGAAGCGGCACAGTGCTTGCGTCGTGGTCATCGACACCGGGTTTTCCGGGGTATATCCCCCAACATCGGGGGAGACCACGAAGAGGCGACCGACATGCGTGGACTCATTCTCGGTTTGATCTGGCTGGTGGCAGGTGCTGCCCAGGCCGATGTGTACATTTCCATCGACGCCAAAGGCAGCTACATACTGACCAACGTCCATCGACCCGGGCGCCTCTATGAAACGGTGATCAGCGAGCCGAAGGCCCAGGCCGGCCCGGCCAACGCGCAGCTCATCACCGGCCGCCCCTACGCCAAGCTGGTCGCCGCCGCGGCGCGCACCCACGACGTACCCCCGGCGTTGCTGCATGCGGTGATCAAGGCCGAGTCCGGTTACAACCCCAAGGCGCGTTCGCCAGCGGGCGCGGTGGGGCTGATGCAATTGATGCCGGATACTGCCCGCGAGATGGGCGTGGAAAACCGCCTGGACCCGGAAGACAACGTGCAGGGAGGGGCCCGCTACCTCAAGCGCATGCTCAATTTGTTCGACAATGACATCACCCTGGCCGTGGCGGCCTACAACGCCGGCCCGGACGCGGTGCTGCGCCGTGGTGCGGTACCGCCGTTTGCCGAGACCCGGCGCTATGTACCGAATGTGCTGCGGGAGTACCGCCGCTTGCAGGGGTTGACGGGTGATTAGCCCCTGTAGCCCCTTTCAACGCTGGTGCGACCCCTGTGGGAGCGGCTTTAGCCGCGAAGAATCCAACGCGGTGCATGGCACCGGCTGCGCCGGTGTTCGCGGCTAAAGCCGCTCCCACAGGGGCCGTGTGAGCATCTGGATTTTTGCAAGGCAGGTGCGTTCAATACGGGAAACAAGACAATACCCTTCGGCGGATGCCACCAAGCTGACCCGATGGTTTCCCCAACTCTGGGCTATAACCTTCTGAAGGTGCTCAGTTGTGGAGTCCGCCATGGACATCGCCCCTTGTTCCGACGTTATTGAAGTACCCGCCGGTAACGAACTGGCCACCCGACGCAAGCCGTTCAATCTGCTGCGCTGGTACGCCTGGGTCAGCCTGGCCATCATCCTCTCGGTAGCGGTCGGGCTGGGGTTGATTTCCAGCCGCTTCATCGTCGACGAGAGCATCGAGCGCGATGCCTTGCTCACCGCGCAGTTCATCACCTCCATCGCCGATGCCGAAGTGCGCCATGTGTCGATCCCTAATGTGCGCACCATGGGTGAACTGCTTGACCCGCGCATCGACCGCGCCAACCTGCTCGATGTCGACCCGGACGCCCGGCGCAGGGCGCGTGGCGAGTTCCTGGACCACATTGCGCACCTGCCCGACATGCTGCTGGCCAACATCTATGCCCCGGACCGTACGGTGATCTGGTCCAGCAACCCGGCCCTGGTCGGCAAGCTGATAGAAGGCGATGAGGACCTGGAGCAGGCTTTCGAGTACAAGATGCGAGTCTCGGCCAGCTACCACAACTTCGAACAGGCCCGCGTCGAGCAGAAGTTCGTCATCCCACCCGAGCAGTTGTTCATCGAAAACTATATTCCGCTGTTCGATGCCGATGGCGAGCAGGTCACGGCGATGGTCGAGATCTACAAGGAGCCCCATGACCTGATCGTGCGCATCGAGCATGGGCTGATCCTGATCTGGCTGGCGATCACCATCGGTGCCGCGCTGGTCTACGTAGGCCTGTACGGCATCATGCACCGCGCCGCGCGCCTGCTGGCGGTGCAGCAGAAGCGGCTGATCAGCAACGAAACCTACGTGGCGCTGGGCGAGGTGTCCTCGGCGGTGGCCCATAGCCTGCGCAACCCGCTGGCCAGCATCCGTTCCAGTGCCGAGTTGGCCCAGGCGTTCGACGATGGCCCGGCGCAGCGCAACGTCAACGACATCATCAGCCAGGTCGACCGCATGTCGCAGTGGATCCGCCAGATGTTGCAGTCCTTGCGCCCGCTCAACGATGAGGCCGTGGCGGTGGATTTGCCGCTGGCATTGCAGGAAAGCCTGCAGACCTACGCAGTGCCGCTGGCGCGCGGCGGAGTGAGCCTTGACCTGCAACCGATACCGGCAGTGCAGGTGCTGGGGCATCCGGTGTTACTGCGGCAGATCTTCAGCAGCCTGATCGCCAATGCCCTGGAGTCGATGGAGCAGGGTGGGCGGTTGCGTGTCGAGGTGGTGCGCCATGACCGGCGTAACCTGACCCTGCGCCTGTCCGACAACGGCAAAGGCATGACCGAACAGCAGCAGCGCATGGCCTTCCGGCCGTTCTTCACCACCAAGCAGGGTGGGTTGGGCGTGGGTCTGGTGTTGGTGAAACGCATCATGGAACGCTTCGGGGGCAGTGTCCGCCTCAGCAGCAGTGAAGGCCATGGCACCCGGGTTTCGCTGAGTTTCCGGCTGGTCAATGGCTCCTGACTTACATTAATAAATGCTCGTATCTAATTGTTTATAAAGGATTTAATGTTTTTTGGGTGAAAACCCCCAAATGTGGGGGATAGCCCTCCAAGTTAATTTAAGATGTGTCTTCAACCTATTGATAATCAAAGATAATTTGAATTGGCATGTTGGCTGGCTGGGTTCTTGCAATGTGACAGGCAGAGCGCAACACACGACAAATGGCGGCTGCGGCTGCACGGGTGGAGTGCTATCAATTGGCTACTATTTGTCGCCTTGATGCATTTCTGAATGGACGCCCTGGGCGGGAAGCACGCGATGCAGATGCTGGATAAAGAAGTTCCTGACAAGGCCAGTACTACCGCCAACGGTGTGGCCGTGCCATTGCGCGAATTCAACCTGCTGCGCTGGTTTTCGGTCATAAGCCTGCTGATCATCGCCTCGGTGGCGGGCGGGCTGGGTTATGTGTCGACGCGTTTCGTGGTGCGCGACAGCGTCGAGCGCGATGCCATGCTCACCGCCCAGTTCATCCAGGCCATGGCCCAGGCCGAAGTACGTCATTCGCAGTTGCCGCCGGGCACCACCATGGGCGAGTTGCTTGACCCGCGCCTGGACCAGCAGCACTTGCAGTTCACCCCGGAGCTGGCCGAATCGACCCGGGTCGAGTTCCTCGACCATGTGGAGCACCTGCCGGACACCTTGCTGGCCAACGTCTATGCCCGCGACCGCACCATTGTCTGGTCGACCAACCGGGAGCTGATCGGCAAGCGAATCGAGGCCGATGGTGACCTGGACCGCGCCTTCCGCTCGCGCAAGACGGTATCGGCCAGCTACCACCAGGCCGAGGATGACCGCGAAGAGCAGAAGTTCCAGCGTGAACCGCGCTTCCTGTTCATCGAGAACTACATCCCGCTGTTCGACAGCCAGGGCGAACAGGTGCTGGCCATGGTGGAAATCTACAAGGAGCCGCAGGACCTGGTGTTACGCATCCAGCGCGGTTATGTGCTGATCTGGGCTTCTACCCTGGTGGGCGGGGCGCTGGTCTACTTCGGCCTGTTCTGGATCGTGCGCCGCGCCGCGCAGCTGCTGCACCTGCAGCAGGACCGGCTGGTGGCCAGTGAAACCTATGTGGCCCTGGGCGAGATGTCTTCGGCCGTGGCGCATAGCTTGCGCAACCCGCTGGCCAACATTCGCTCCAGCGCCGAACTGGCTCAGGAAATCGCCAACCCCGCGGCGCAGAAGAACATCACCGACATCATCAGCCAGGTCGACCGCATGTCGCGCTGGGTGCGTGACCTGCTGGTGTCGCTGCGCCCGACCAGTGACGATGCCGAGGCCGTGGACCTGGTGACGGCCATCGAGGACACCCACCTGGCCTTCGCCCAGCAGATCGAACGCAACGGTGTGTACTTCTGCTACGAAGGCCCCCGGTCGCAATGGGTGGCCAGCCAGCCGCTACAGCTCACGCAGATTCTCAACACCCTGTTCTCCAATGCCCTGGAAGCCATGCCTGAAGGTGGCATGCTGTGCGCCCAGGTCAATGTGCAGGATGGGCAGCGTGCCGAGTTCGTCCTTAGCGATACCGGCAAGGGCATGAGCCAACAGCAGGAACGGATGGTGTTCAAGCCGTTCTACACCACCAAGCAGGGCGGCCTGGGTGTAGGCCTGGCCCTGGTCAAACGCATCATGGAGCGTTTTGGCGGCTCGGTCAGCCTGAGCAGCCGTGAAGAGGAAGGAACCCGCGTCAGCCTCACATTCAATATCGCAGCGGGAGGGGACCATGGAGCAAAGCATCCTGGTAGTCGAGGATGATGAAATTCTCGCCGACAATATTCGCACCTACCTCGGCCTCAAGGGCTTCGAGGTCACCGTGTGCCACAGCGCGGAGCTGGCGCTGGAGCAGATAAAACGGGGCCAGCCCGATGCGGTGCTGACCGACAACTCGCTGCCGGGCATGAGCGGGCACGACCTGCTGCGTACCTTGGTGGCGCAGGTGCCGGACCTGAAAGTCATCATGATGACCGGCTATGGCAACGTGGAAGATGCCGTGCAGGCAATGAAGGAGGGCGCCTTCCATTACCTGACCAAGCCCGTGGTGCTGGCCGAGCTCAAGCTGACCCTGGACAAGGCGCTGGCTGCCGAGCGCATGGAGCGCACGTTGTCGTTCTACCAGGAGCGCGAGGCGCAGAAGTCCGGGTTGCAGGCATTGATCGGTGAATCACCGGCGATGCTCACCCTCAAGCACACCCTGCGCCAAGTGCTGGATGCAGAACGGCGCATGGCCAGCGACGACCTGCCACCGGTGCTGATCGAAGGCGAGACCGGTACCGGCAAGGAGCTGGTGGCCCGCGCCCTGCATTTCGATGGTTCGCGCAGCAAGGGGCCGTTCATCGAGTTCAACTGCGCCTCGATCCCGGCCAACCTGCTGGAGGCCGAGCTGTTTGGCCACGAGAAGGGCGCCTTTACCGATGCCAAGGAGCGCAGGGTGGGCCTGGTGGAGGCTGCCGATGGGGGCACCTTGTTCCTCGACGAGATTGGCGAGATGGACCTGGTGCTCCAGGCCAAGCTGCTGAAGTTGCTGGAAGACCGCAGTATCCGCCGGATCGGCGCGGTGAAGGAGCGCAAGGTCGACCTGCGGGTGATCAGCGCTACCAACTGCAACCTGGAGCAGATGGTGCAGCAGGGCAAGTTCCGCCGCGACCTGTTCTTCCGCCTGCGTATCATTGCCCTGAAGGTACCGCGCCTGTATGCCCGCGGGCAGGACGTGCTGCTGCTGGCGCGGCATTTCCTGGCCCATCATGGCCGGCGTTATGGCAAGCCGAACCTGCGCTTTTCCGCCGAGGCGGAAAGCCTGATGCTCGGTTACAGCTGGCCAGGCAACGTGCGCGAACTGCGCAACATGCTGGAGCAGACCGTGCTGCTGGCGCCGAACGAGGTGGTGCAGGCGCACCAGCTCAACCTGTGCATGACCTTGATCGACGAGCCGCTGGTGCAGCAGGCGGCGCCTGCGGTGTTCGAAATGCCTCGGCACGAACCGGAGCCCGGCACCAGCCTGCCGGACATGGAGCGCGACCTGGTGTGCAAGACCCTGGACCGCACGGACTGGAACGTGACCAAGTCGGCACGCATGCTCGGGCTGTCGCGGGATATGCTGCGGTACCGGATCGAGAAGCTGGGGCTGACCAGGCCGGACAAGCGCCAGTGGTGAGCATCGGATAATGGGCCGTACAGGGGCCCCTGTGGGAGCGGCTTTGGCCGCGACCACCGGCGCAGCCGGTGCCATCACCGTGTTGGATTCTTCGCGGCTAAAGCCGCTCCTACAGGGATTGCGGCAACTTTTGGAATTTGAGCAAGACAGTTGCATTCAGGGGCATTGATCAACGCTGATTATCGGCTGCTCCCTGCCGCCCGGTACCTTCCGAGCCACTGCCATCCATCCCTGGCAAATCCCGGTTGTCATTCTGTTCAGCTGGCGGGCTGTCCGGGTCGTTGCCCTTTATGCGTGGGTCTGTGTCCCGCGGCATGGGCTTTTCGATCGGGTTGAGGGTGCTGTCCGCGCCCGGCTTGGGCGCCGGGTTGTGCGGGTCGTCGGGGTAGGTGGGGCCGGTGCCGGCAGCAATGGCTAACGGCGCGGCGAGCAGGGCAATAAGCAGGATGCTTGAGCGGGGCATGGCAGGCTCCTTTGCTTCTGGTAGGGCTGATACTTCCCTTCGGCCCTACCCGAAGCTTCAAGGTGCCATTACCCCGATCAACGGTTACACCACCAGCGACAGCAACATGATGAAGATGATGCCGACGATCGACAGGATGGTCTCCATCATGCTCCAGGTCTTGAAGGTTTCCGCCACGGTCATGTTGAAGTACTGCTTCACCAGCCAGAAGCCGGCGTCGTTGACGTGGGACAGAATCAACGAGCCAGCGCCGGTGGCCAGCACCAGCAGTTCACGGTTGACCCCCGGCACCAGGTCGATCACCGGTGCAACGATGCCCGCACCGGTAATGGTGGCGACCGTGGCGGAACCGGTGGCGATACGGATTACCGCTGCTACCAGCCAGGCCAGCATGATGGGCGAAATCTCCGCCTGTACGGCCATCTGTCCGATCACGTTGCCCACGCCGGTGTCTACCAGCATCTGCTTGAAGCCACCGCCGGCACCCACGATCAGCACGATCGCCGCAGTCGGTGCCAGGCTCTGGTCGAGCATCTTCATGATCTGCTGACGGTTGAAGCCACGGGCCGAGCCAAAGGTATGGAAGGCCAGCAGCAGGGCAGCGAGCAGGGCGGTGATGGGGTGGCCGATCAGGTCCATCCACTGGCGCACGATGTGCTCGGCAGGCAGCACCACGTCGGCGAAGGTCTTCAGCAGCATCAGCACCACCGGCAGCAGCACGGTGACCAGGGTGATGGTGAAGCTCGGCAGATTGCCCTGGTCGGACTCCTTGGCGATCTGGTCCATCAGCTCCTGGGACGGGGTGCCCGGGATGTAGCGGGAAATGAAATTACCGAACAGCGGGCCGGCGATGATGGCGGTAGGCAGCGCCACGATCAGGCCATAGAAGATGGTCTTGCCGATGTCGGCATGGAAGATGCCGATCGCCAGCAGCGGGCCCGGGTGCGGGGGCACCAGGCCGTGCACCACCGACAGGCCGGCCAGCAGTGGAATGCCGATCTTGATCAGCGATACGCCGGAGCGTCGGGCGACGATGAACACCAGCGGGATCAGCAGCACGAAGCCGATCTCGAAGAACAGCGGGATACCCACCAGGAAGGCGGCGAACATCATCGCCCAGTGCACGTTCTTCTTGCCGAAGGCGCGGATGAGGGTTTGCGCGATCTGATCGGCCCCCCCGGAGTCGGCCATCAGCTTGCCAAGCATGGTGCCCAGGGCGAGCACGATGCCGACGAAGCCCAGAACACCGCCAAAACCGTCCTGGAACGATTTCATGACCTTGGCCACCGGCATGCCGGAGGTCAGGCCAAGGAAGCCGGCCGCGATGGTCAGTGCGACGAAGGGATGGACTTTGAAGTGGGTGATCAGCAGGATCAGCCCGACGATGGTAACCAGCGCGTCGAGCAGCAGGAAGGTATCAGTAGCCAGTCCGAACATGGTTTGAAGGCCTCGGTCTTATCGTTGTTTTGGCGTAGCTTTTTTGCAAATTTGCTTGCGCTTGAGGGGCAGGGTAGCGCTGTCTCGGTTGGGCCGGGAAAGCCGCCTGGGTCAGGCGGTTTGTGCCAGGCCCGGCTCACTGCGGCCCTTTAGCCAGCTGTCCACCGCTTCGGCAAGCGCTTCGATGGGCTGGGTGGCGTCGAGCGCCAGGGTCAGGGGTTCGCCGTGTGGCGGCTCCAGGGCAGCGAATTGGCTATCGATGAGGCTCGCCGGCATGAAATGCCCGGGGCGGGCCAGCACGCGTTTCTCCGCCTCGGCGGGTGACAGCTCGAGGAACACGAACACCAGCCCGGGCATGGCGTCGCGCAGGGAGTCGCGATAGCGGCGCTTGAGGGCCGAACAGGTCAGGATCGGACGTTCCCCGGCCTGGGTCGTGGCTTGCAGCTCCTGACCAAGACGCACCAGCCAACCGGCACGGTCGCTGTCGTCCAGGGGGATGCCAGCGCTCATCTTGCGGATGTTTTCGGCAGGGTGGAAAGCGTCACCTTCGATCAGGCGGCCGCCGCTTCTGGCAGCGATGGCAGCGCCGATGCAGCTTTTGCCGCAACCGGCCACGCCCATCACCACGATGGCGGACAGGGGAGAATTCATCAGTACCTCCTGCGGGTGAGATAGCGCTGTCTCGTTGTCGACGAACAGCCACCTCCCCGGTGTTATTGGTCTTGTCCCTACGCAGTATGGACGCTTGGCGGCGAGCGCGCGTTGGCTGCTACCAAAGATTACATTGCCTGCATCCTGAGACAGCGCTACCTTAGTGGCCGTTCCCTTTCCTTGCAAGTAGTAAAATTACAACATCCATGTCCCGCACCGGCTCCCGTACCACAGGTCGTCCCACCTTGGCAGAAGTTGCCAGGCTTTCCGGGGTTTCCCCGATTACCGCCTCGCGCGCCCTGCGCGGGGTCAGCACGGTTGCGCCGGAGCTGGTGGAAAAGGTCGTTGCTGCCGCGGCGAGCCTCGGTTATGTCGCCAACCCGGCGGCCCGTGCCCTGGCTTCGGCGCGCAGCCAGTCGGTGGTGGTGTTGATCCCGTCGCTGTCCAACCAGCTGTTCATCGACACGCTGGAAGCCATTCATGAGGTCATGCGCCCGCGCGGGCTCGAGGTGCTGATTGGCAACTATCACTACGATCTTGCCGAAGAGGAGAACCTCATCCGCAACTACCTGGCCTATCAGCCCTGCGGCATGCTGCTGACCGGTTTCGAGCGCAGCGAGGCATCGCGGCAGATGCTGGCGGCCAGTGGCGTACCTTGTGTGCACATGATGGAACTGAATGGCGAAGCTGGTGCATTGTCCGTCGGCTTCTCGCAGCAGCAGGCCGGGCGCGCCGCCGCCCGCCACCTGATCGAGCGCGGGCGCAAGCGCCTGGGGTTCATTGCCGCACAGCTGGACCCACGAGTGATGCAGCGTGCCGAAGGGTTCCGCCAGGCGTTGGCCGAGGCCGGCTTGCAGGCGACCGAGCTTGAAGTGCTGACGCCGGAGCCTTCTTCCATTGCCTTGGGCAGCGAGTTGTTCAGCCAACTGATGCGGCAGGCGCCGGATGTCGACGGTATCTTCTTCTGCAACGACGACCTGGCCCAGGGCGCGGTGCTGCAGGCATTGCGCCAAGGGGTGGAGGTGCCGCGGCAGGTGGCGATGGTCGGTTTCAACGACCTGCCGGCTTCGGCGCACATGGTGCCGCGGCTGACCTCGATTCGCACGCCTCGCGCCGCTGTGGGGCGCGGTGCTGCGCAGGCGCTGCTGGCGTTGCTCGATGGCAAGCGGGTGCCGAATGCGCAGCAGGACCTGGGCTTCGAGTTGATGGTGCGGGAAAGTTCCTGAGGGCGGACGCTTGCCCATCCCGGTTAAGAATGGCGCTCCGTATTGCGAATGCAATAATTACAAGGTGATAGCACTGTGCTTGCATGGCGCTAACGGCGATCTATGCTCAGGACACCGCGCATACAGGAGCCCGGCGTCATGTTCGATTTCCACCGCGAGTGAGGCTCAGGCAAAAGCAGCCTCTCTAGCGCGGTAATCCCACCCTAAAAAGCCATCTCACGAACCCCCATGCATATCACCTTGGGAGTAATCGTGATGAGCAATCGAAAATCGGTAACGACCGTCCCTGACTTCCTCATTCCTTGGGAAGAAGTCAAACGCCTGCTCGGCACCAAGAGCGACACCACCCTGTACAAGTACATCGCCTTGGGGTTTCCCGCGCCGCTGGAGATAGGCCCGCGTCGGAGCAACGGTTGTGCCGGCAAGCGCATGTTCGTGAAGAGCGAAGTCGACGCGTGGTTCGTGGCACGGATAGCAGAGCGCGATGCCGCCTACGGTCGAGTACAGCCAGCCTGAAAAGAAAACCCCGGCAAGGGTCGAAGCTCGCCGGGGTTGAGGGGGATTGCATGATGAATACCAGTATATCGTCCACCGCCAGCGGCGCAAGCGGTGCCACTGCATCGGTCGCCATCATTACCGGTCGCATGTGCTTGGACGACCTGTACCGCCAGCTAGCCGCCAACGAACCACTGGCCGGTTCGCCGGTGCCGGGGGTCATCCACGACTTTGGCAACACCGTCGTTCAACCCATGGCACAGCAGCGTGCTGTTGACGCCCTTGTTGCCAAGATTTCGGCAAACCAAGCTGCCAGCCCAAGCAACGGTGCGACGGAAGCCAGCGAAAGGCCTGTCGACCAACTGGGCTCCGGCAGTGGAGAGCTACCGAAGGGTGACGGTGGTGCGCAGGGCTCGACCAAAGACAAGAAGATAGACCGCGAGTCTCGGGAGCTGCTGCGGCAAATCAACCTAGATTTTGTAATGCTCACTGGCGCTTCATATCCGCTGGCGTATCAGATAGAAACAGGCCTCAAGTACGGCAAGGACAGTTTCATTCACTTCTGTGACAAGCATTACGGCAGTGTGAGTCTCATCGACGAGAACGGCACAGAAACTGACCGGGCGTCGGCCGGCTCGATCTGGTGGCAGTGGTCCGACCACGGCAAGCGCGTAGTGGGTGCGGTTGTCATGGAGCCGACCAGCAAGCCCGAGCACGAAGGCAACCCCGAGGAATTCAACCGCTGGTATGTGCTCAAGAAGACCATGGAGGAACCGAACTACAACGCCACCATGGACGATGCGGCACCGTTCATCAACCACCTGATGCAGATCAGCGACGGCGACCAGATCGGCGTCATGTACTTCCTGAACTGGCTGGCCACCCTGTACCAGTTCCCCGACATCAAGATCCCCGTGGCGATTTTCATGTACAGCCAGTTCGGCGGCGTGGGCAAGAACCTGGTCCAGCGCCTGCTGTCGCGGGTGTTCGGCAAGCCACTGGTGGCCGGGGTGTCGGGCAAAAGGTTACAAAGTAACTTTATGGATGCCATCGAGCACAAGCGCTTGATCTTCATCAATGAGCTGGCGCGGTCGGACCGGGCGGATGGGTACGAAGACTTCAAGACGCAGATCAGCGAGGAAGATACCCAGTTCGAGGGCAAGGGCCGGGCAGCCCGGGAAATCCGCAACATCGCGCACTACATCATCACCACCAACAACATCGACGCGCTGCCGCTGATGCAGAACGACCGCCGTATCGCGGTGCTGATGACCGTCGAGCATCCGCTAGACGCGAGCTACTACAAGGCCTTCGTCAAGTGGATCGATGGGCCAGGCGCTGGGATCGTGGCCAACTTGCTGCGCACCTGGCAGTTCCCCGCTGACTGGGACCCGCATGCACCGGCACCGCAGACCATCGCTGCGCTGGCCGTACAACGGGGCGCGCAGGGTCCGCTGTACGCTGTGCTGGAGGAAATGTGCGAAAGCCGCACCCCGCCGTTCGATAAGAACGCCTTCACCGCACGCGAAGTCTCGGTGCATGTGGACAAACTGTACGGGTCGTCGCTGAGGTGCAACATCACCAGCGGGGCGTGTGGCAAACAGCTGACGAAGATGTCACAGCTGATGCTTTGGGACGGCAGGGTACTACGCAAAAGCCTGGGCCATACCAAGCCCGTTCCGACTCAGGTCTATGTACACGTTGCTGCTGTCGACTGGTGGAAGGGCATGTCGCCAGAATCGAAGGGAGATTACCTCGATACAGGCAGGCACCTATCCCCTGTGCAAACCCAGTTCGACAGCGAGGTGGCCGACCATGAATAGCTTTGAGGGGCGTACCGATGCGCTGTTGGGCATCGTGCGTGAGCCATCGCGGCAGCGTATGCGAGGGCACGGGCGGCCTGTGACCTGCTCGTTGAAGGCGACCTGACCGAGGTGTTAAGGGCGATCAGGCCGTACCTGGGTGATTTGTTGGAGGGTATGCGGGAGGTCGCTCAGTCAGCCAGCGACCCCGAAGTACGCCGCGAAGCAAAGGAACATGTCGCATGGCTGGAGTTTCGGCAACGGGTACTTGGAGGTGACGTATGAAATACGCATGGCTAGACTGGTACGCCAACGTACTGAAAATCGGACTCGCCGCCTTGGTGGTCTTTGGGTTCTATAGCTGGGCGCAGAAGGCCGCCGTCGAGCGCGACGAACTGTGCTATGTGATTCAATCGCACATGGAAATCAGCGAGGGCGACGAGTACAAGGCCGCCGACAACGCCTACTGGAACTACTGCGCTGAGCCCGACCCGCCGGCGAACGACTGGTGACCCACAATGAAACAAGCAACTACCTTCGGAAGCAACGGTGATCTTCTGGCTGGACTGCTGGACTGCGGTGTACGGTTTTTGGTGGTCGGCGGTGTAGCTGTTCATCTTCACGTCCCAGCACGGGGGATAGCAGGGGCGGACCTCGATCTGCTGGTCGAGTCCACCACCGACAATGCGAAGCGCGTCATCCGCGCCCTGTACGCACGCAATATTACGCCCGACTTCGATGAAGGTGATATCGCCAAAGTGGGCGCCAAGCCCCAACAGCTGTGCCTCAAGCCCGTCTTCCACGCTGACATTTTGACCGGTGGACCTGGCATCAACTTTGAGGAAGAGTGGCAGCGGGCGCTTGAGGTACTGGTCAATGGGAAACAAGTCCGCTGTGCCCACAGAGACCTTCTGATCCGCATGAAGCGGGGCACTGGTCGGCCGAAGGATCAAGACGACATCACCCTTCTTGAGTCCAGCGCAGACGGCACATCAACAGGCAACCCGCCCTAATCCACAGCACCAGGCAAAACAAAGGCCGCTCTCCATGGGCGGCTTTGCTGTTTCTGCCGACGTGAATTGCTCACCGCTACACGCCGCAGCTATCATCGCTGGCCATGTGCCACGGATAGAGCAAAGGGGTTGCAATGGCGGGTTTGTGGGAACCAGTGGGTGGTGTGTTCTGGAGCGCGCCACCTACTGCATTGGATGACGTGTGGTCGTATCTGCCGATAATCCCGGTGCTGGTGGTAGCAGTCATCGCCAGCCTCGTGGTGGGGCAGCGCATCAAGGTGAAACGTCAGCAGCCCGACTGGAAGCTGCGCCAGCACATGGTAGAGATTGGCACCGCGATTACAGTGGTCTATCTGTTCGCCATGTTCGTGCTGGTCTGTGTACGCTCTGGCCAAGTAGTGACCATGCCCCTGAATGAGGTGGGCGACTTCCTTGCTGGTGCCTTTGGGCCGGTGGCGTTCCTCTGGCTGGTCCTGGGTTTCCTGCAGCAGGGTGACGAACTGCGACAAGGCACCGAGGCTCTGCGCCTTCAAGCAACGGAGCTGCAAAACTCCGTTGCCCAGCAGAAGGTGATGGCAGATGTAGCGTTAGAGCAAAAGGAGCATCAGCGAACGGCCCAAGAGGCACAGCGTGTAAGAAGGGAGAAAGAAATTCAGGTAGAACTCACACTCACCACGGGCAATAGTGGCCCTGGTAGGATGCCCGGTGAGGCAATGAATGAAATCAGAATATTTAACAATGGGTACGATGCTTACAACGTCAAACTCACTTTGGATGCGCCCTTCGATTGCCAACAGGTTTCGTTTGGGACCGTCAAGAACGGCTCTCTAGAAAGTCGGAAGCTTTACCTATCCCCAATTCTCCCCCCAGCAGACGGCACCGCGCTGGTGGAGTATGAAGACGCTGACGGAAACCCCAAATCCGTGACGTTCCCTTACCGGCTCTCGGCAAGCCGCCGCGCCGAGTTTGCCAAACCGTAACGAAAGAAGGGGCGCCGACCATGGCGCCCTATCTAATTGTGCACAGGTCATCAGTCACTGTCGGCATCCTGTTCATCGACATTGTCCGCCTCTCGACACAGTTGCCTTGCAGCGTAGATCATTCGTTTGGTGACGCGCAGTTCCTCCATGATCGCCCCCGTGCGGTGTCCTGCGTTCAGCCGCTCGATGATCTTGTGCTGTATCGTGGTGGCGCCTGCGGGCGCGGTCAGCTTCTCCCGCTCCGCCTGAGTACGCTTAGGCACAGGGAGCATGATTTCGGCGGCCAGCACATCGCGCATACCCTCAAGCGGCAGCCCTTCCGCAACGGCGTCTAGGGCAGCGCGCATCCCACGCACGCATGCCCTGTGCCGTGCGCGGTCGACTTCCGGTGCCCTTTCCGCAAGCCGCTGGAGCCGGTACATCAGGCGCCCAACATCTGATTCCGTCAGCATGGCGACCACCCCCGTCAGAACTGCGGACGTTGGGTGTCGCGCATGGACTCAAACAGCGCGTCGAACTGGTCTTGTGGCATCGACGCGATATCCTTGGCAGTTAGCCGGCCACGCTGGTCCGGCGCCCGGCCAGCAGCCGGAACGGTGGACAGGCTGGTTGGTGGTGCTTTCCGCTGCTGGTTCGGCACACGCTGCCCGGACGGGACGAAGCCCAGCGCCTGCGCTTTCTCGTAGATGTGCCGCGCTGGGTCGATCCCCATTTGCTGGCACTGCTGAACAAAGGCGATACCGGCCACCTGCTCCAGCTGCGCAATCATCGCAGGATTCGCACCCGGGTAACGCTGTGCAAGCTCGGCCTGGACGTACTGGTGCACACGCTGGTAAGCGGCGTCGTATGCCTCGCCGCCAACCTCAGCGCGCAGCGCGTCTTCACTGGCAGTGACGGTGGGTGCGATGGCGGTGACTTCCTGCTGCAGCTGCTGGCCGAACTGCTGGAGCTGCGCTTGTTGCTGGGCGGATTGCTGCTGTTGCAGCTGGGCACGCTCGATCTGTTGCAGCCGGGCGTTCAGATGGCCCTCGGGGTCTTCGGCGAAGTCCGGGATGGCCTGTTCCTGGGCGGACTGCTGCGCCTGTTGCAGGAACTGCTGCACCTGGGCTTGGAACGCCTGGAGCTGTGCGACCTGCGCCTGCAGCTCACGCTCACGATCCTGCGACTGCTTGCGCAGGTTGCGCTCTTCCTGCAGCGCGCCCAGTGGCACAGTTTTGTCGCCACGCTGGGTGGGCTCTTCCTGCTCTGGCTCGGCATCAGGGTCGTCAATGCCTTCCGCCAGGTGTCCGTAACGGCGCTCGGAATCCTCGCTGTACGCGTCAATGTCATCGGCCAGTGCGTCCGGCACAGCTTGGTCAAGGCCGGCGTCCTCGCTGATGCCAGCGGAGCCAGTCGCGTGGGCTACAACGTCGGCCAGGATATCGCGGGTTTCTTCGCTCATTTTGCACCTCGGGCGCTTGGCTTAACGGCCACGCTTGGAAGCGATGGCACAGGTTTTGGCTTGCTGGCTTTACGTGGTTCGGCAACGCTCCCTGGATACCGGGCGGCGAGTTCGGCAGCTGCTACTTTGTTGGCCTCTGCCTGGCGCTCTTCGACGGCCTGCACCAGCTCGGCAGCGATCTTGCGCTGCAGTGCTGCCTCACGTTGGCGGGCACGGTAGGCGTCCAACTCTTCGGCGCTGATCGGCGTGCGGCGAACCCACATCGAGTCACGTCCAACGCTGCCGTTACGTACAGCCTGGCGTTCTGCGATCTGGAGTTTTAGCGCCCCCGACAGCATCGTGGCCTCGGCCTGGAGTACAGACTTGACCACGATGCTGTCGGGTGCGTCGGGCAAGAACTTGTCGATGGGAACCACCGGGGCGTCGAACGCGACGGCGAACCCGCCGTCACTGAGCGGCGTGATTCGGCACCGCGTCAAATCAACGTTGTGCAGGTCGACTTCCTCGCGCAGTTGGTCGAGCGTTCCTGTGAACTGATGCGTACTCATCGTTGTGCCTCCTGTGCGCGCAGTTTGTCGAGGGCAGCGCGGTTGCCACTTGTAATCCACGGGATCGCGGCCATGCGCACACGGCTTCGGATTTTGCGGGCCATCGTCTCCAGGCGCTCGCGTCGCTCGTCATCGCTGTAGGCCGACCAGTACCGCGAGCGCACCATGCGCTGCGCATTGAGGTACGTCAGCCGGCCAGCCAGTTCCGCCAGCTCATGGTGCTGCTCGGGTGTGAACTCGTACTTGACGCCTTTGAGGGTCAAGTCCTTCTGGAAGACTGGCGGTGCCCAACCGAGGCGTGCGGCTTCCCGGCGCACCGGGTCACTGCTTTCCTGCGACTGCGCGATGGGGGCGCCGATAGAGAACGGGCCGCCCGGGTAAGTGCGGTTAGGCACAGGCTCGCCGAAGGCGTCGAGCTTGGTCGGCAGGTCGTTACGCCAACCGGGCAAGCGGTACTTGATCGCGTCGAGAATCGAGTTGCCTTCACGGGCATAGGGGTCGTGTTCGCTGGCGATGTTCGACAGCAGCGTAAACGGCTGGACCACGGTCCCGGCCATCTGCCGGCTATACCACTCGGCGTTGCGCTTCGGGTCCTGCAAGAACTCGACGAAGTTCGACAGACCTTGCATGTAGGTCTTGTTCACTGTGTTACTGACCAGCGACCCGAGCACATTGGCAGCCACGTCGGCGGCGTCCTTGTTGCGGTAATCCATGGTGGCCATGTCGCTCGCAAGACCGAGCCATTGCGCGAACGGATCCAGGCGACTGTATTCGTGGTAGGTACCATCGCTCGTACGAATCGAATAGGGTTTCCACCCGCTATTCAGCAGCGCTTCGCGTTCCTTCTTGTCGTCGGGTCCGGCACCGGTGACGTACCCCGCCTGCGCTGCCAAGCCTACAGCAACCATCACGCCGGTGCCCCATATGATCCGGGCAGCAGCGCGTTCTTGTCGTGCCCCACCGGCAGCGAAGTCTTCGCGCACTTCTTTGAAGAACGGTGCCAGCGGGGTGCGCTTGAGGCCGAACTTGACCACGTTCGCCGGGGTACGGACGAAGGGCACAATGAGGTTGAGCCAGGGCGCCTTGGCCTTCGCGCTCATGACGGCTTGGGCGAACGTACCGGCTTTGGTGTTGAAGGTGTTTTCGCGGGCATGGGCGCCTGCGCTTTCGATCATCTTGGGTGTTGGGTCCTGTACCAGTTGCTCGATGCGCTGGCTCAGTTTCATACCCTGCGGCATCTGGCCGGCGCTGCGCTCGCTCAGGGCTTGTTGGCGGGCAAGGCTCCGCAGTTCAGCTTCATAGTTGAGCGTGGCAAAGAAGGCATCTTCGGCACCGAGGGCGCGGTATGGAAGGCTGGCTGCGCGGTCAGCGGCGAAGGCGGCAGCGCCCAGCACACCGGGTTGGCGTGGGGTGTTGTTCAGGCCAAGGCTGTTGTCCTGTTTCGCCTGGCCACCCAGTACCGCCGACTCGCCAGTACGGAAGGCGTCGACGGCAGCGGTGCCGGCCTTGGCCATGCCCTGGCTCATGCCCACTAGCAGGTCGATGGGTTCTGCGAAAACGGTCTGCCCCGACTTGCCACCAGTAGCGAGACGCTTGGCACCGCCGATGCCTGCGGCGATGCTGCGCTCGATGATTTCATTGCCGAGGGTCAGGCTGTTACTGGTGATGTTCACCGCGTGCGTGCGAACACCGCTTAACAGAGCGCTTCGGAAATAATACCCGAGCAGGCGCTGCATCTTCGTTTCTGGCTGGCCGACCAACTTCGCCAGGTTCTGCACACCGCCAGCCTGCAGCGCTTTGCCGATGGCAGTGGCCAGGTCGTCGGCACCTTGGATACCGCCAATGCCTTCAAGGATCCGCTGCGCTTCGTTGATGTTCTGCACCTGGCGGCGCTGAGCAGCGAGGGCGCGGCCGCTCTCGGCGCGTGCCCCCATGAGTTCACCGAACACGCTTTTCAGGTCGCCCAGGTCTTGCACAAAAGTGGCCTTCTCCAGATCGCTGGCCTGCCCGCTGGCGATGCGCTGCTGTTGCTCCATGACGGTCTTGAGACGGTCGGCCACCAAGTCGGTGCCCGCGATGATCTGTTCGGCGTTCCATGCTTGGCCGATCTGCCGGCTGAATGCCTGCGCCTTGGCACCGTCGAGGCCGATCAGGTTGGCCAGGCGGCGTTGTTCGTCCATGGTGACGACACCACGGCGGCGGGCTTCAATATCCTGTTCGGCAGGGCGCAGCAGGTCGAGCGACTGGGTACGCTTCTCACCTTGAACGCCAAGGTTGTCGAGCAGCGGGCTGATATCGGCAGACCCAGCGAATGGCACAGGTTGTGGCGCTGGCTGCGGTGCAGGCTGCTGCGCGACGGGTGCCGGTGCAGGGGTTGCCATGGCTTCGGGCTGTGGCGCTGCAACTGGGGCCGCTGGCGCTTGTTCTGCGGGCTGCTGGATAGCGGTATTCATGTTCGGACGACGCAGACCTGCAGCACCACCCATGGCACCGCCGACCGCAGCGCCCAGGACCATCTGCTTGGTGACGCCTTCCAGTGCCGGGCGGTCGGTGGCCAGATTCTGGAGTACCTGCTGTTGCCCGGACTGGGTGAGTTCTTCCAGGGATTCGATACCGGTCCCGACCAATGCGCGGTTGACCATGCCCTTGGCAACGTCTGCGCCACCCGCGCCAGCCAACTGTGCATCAATGTCCATGACGCCCAGCTTGCGGCCGACGCGTGCGCCGACCATGCCGAGCAAGCCAGTACCGATGCCGGTGCCAATCGCCAGGCCGGTCTGGCCAAGGGTCAAGCCCTCTTCACCTTTGCGCTGGTTGTCCTGCACAGTTTGAGAGGCCTGCTGACCTGCGCTGACAAGGCCTTCACCAGCGCCTGTACCGAGTAAACCGGCAAGGCCACCAGTTGCACCGAGGGCTTTCGCGCCTGCTGCGACACCACGCCCTGCGACACCACCAAGGGCCATGCTGGGCAGGCTCTCGACAATGGCGTGTGGTACCAACGACGGGTTGTCGCGCAGCGCCTGCAGCGTGCCGCCGATACCCTGGGCGCGGTCGAGCTGCTGCATGGCTTGCTGATGCTCGGGCGTGGCCATACGGTCGAGCGCTGCGCGACGGCCTGCCGGGTCATAGCCGTATGCGGCCTTGAGTCCAGGCGACACGCGCCCACCCGTGGCGATATCACCCAGCCCGACGACGCCTTCACCGGCACCGACCACGCCCTTGGATAGGGACAGGCCGTAGTCGTCGAGCGCTTGCGCTTTCTGGCGCAGACCATCGGGCAGCAAGTCATTGGCGTTGCCCGTCATCAGCCCGGACAGCAAGCCCATGATGCCCGTTTGTGGCGGCTGCGCGGATGGCACAGGTTTGACCTGGGGCGTGTCGGCGTCCAGTGGATCACCGAACGCTGACAAAGGGTCGCCGAACGCGCTTACGTGCGGCGCTTGTGGCGCTGGCGGTTTAACCGCAGCAGGGCCAGCCGCTGGGCTGTCGTCGTGGATAGGGTCACCAAACGCACTGAGGGCCATGTCATCACCGCTTGGTCGCTACCCGACCGGACGCCGGGTCGATGTATTGGGCGCCGCTTGGCAGAGCGTCGTAGTCTTCGCGGGTCATCGGTGTGGCCACCTTCGGCTGGCCCGGCTTGCGAGTGCCGGGCTGCTGGGTCTGCGCCTGCAGGCCACCACCTTGCGCGGCCAACGGCATAACGCCCACGGGTTGCTGTGGTTGCGGGGCGTAGCTCTGTAAGCCACCGGTACCCGGTAGGCTGCCAAGGTCTGGCCCGGCTGCGGGAGGTTCGGCGTTGAGGATCGCATCGGCGGCAGCCTGGGCACCGGTGGTCTTGCCGGGGCTGTACTGCGAGAACGGCTCACCCCACGGGGCGTAGTCCTGCGTTGCGGGATCGTATTTGAACCGCTGCATCTGGTTGTTGCCGATGGGCTGGTCTATGTACGGGCGCGGTGCCGGCATGCGTGGACCACTGGACGATCCGCCACCACCTTGGCGCGACAGGCGCTGATCGAATTGGGAAGCCTGTTGTTGCAGTTGTGCCTGGCGGTGGGCGTTCAGGTTGTCCGCGCTGTTGGCCTTGAGCACAACATCAGGACCGAGGCCTGCGGCAGCCAGCATCTTTGCCAACGGCCCCATCTGTTCCTGCACGGCGGGGTCAGCAAATGCCTGTTGTTGGCGTTGCAGCTGGTCAGCCTTGGCCTGGGCGGCTTGCTGGCGCATCTGCATCTCGGCCTGCTGTTGCGCGATCATCTGTTGGCGGTAGGCGTTCAACTGCTGGCTGTGTTGCTGTTGGGCGATCTGCTGCACAGTGTTCATGCCTGCAGCACCGAGGCGGGCGCCGAACCCGGGGTTGCCCTGTTGCGGGCCACTTTGGGCGAGCATTTGCAAACCTGCCAGCATCATTGGGTTCTGGAAAAGTTGGTTCAGGCTGTCGCCCTGCAGAATGTCGGAAAACGCCATGATCGTTTACTCCTGAGATTCGGTGCGCGCCTTGCACAGCGCGGCGGCTACGGTGGCGCGACTTCGATGAACATCGACAACTGCCTGCGCCAGACGGGTCGCTTCGTGTGCCTCGGCTTCGGCGTGCTGGGCGGCGAGCAGGTCGGCTTCGGCCCGTGCTGGATCGAGCAGCGCAGGGTCGAGCTGTGGCGCTGCGTCAAGCGGAGTGCAGAGGCCGTACCCGTACAGAGGCAGGTTGCATGGGCCGGTGCTAGCGGTGCTTTGCAGGAAGTCGGTGATGCTGGTCATGGCTGCGTTTCCTCGGTAGCGGGGTGGCGTCTGGTACGGCGCTGGGATGCGGCGGCGTTGTCGGCGTGGATTTGCTCGAGTAAGGCGGTGCGAACGGCGGGGGCCAGGTCGCTCAAGGGCTCATCGTCGTGCACGACGTGGTGCTTGCCATCGGCCTCAACTATGCGGAGCGGGGACTGGCAACCGAGGGCGCAGCGGATGCGGCAGGCCAGATCGGAAAGGTGGGCGGTCTGCTGGGCAACCAGCGCGGCTATGTCGTCGATGTTGTAGGCCAGCGACGGGCGTCCGGGTGCGCCGGTCGGCACAGGTGTGGCCTCGGGCAGCGTGTCACGGTGGCGGCTGAACAGCTGGTTAGGCACATGGGCGAGCTCGCCAAGCAACCGCTGGGTGATGGTGCTGGAGCTGGTGGTTGGCGTGGTCATTCTGCTGGCCCTCCGCTGAGGGGTTTTTTCCATGTGCAGAAATTATCTGCTCAAGGAGCTTGTATGTAAACAAAGCATTTGCATTAAATTTCTGGTTGTGGTATTTGCGACGAAAACGCAAGTGCTGGGTATTGCGTTTCAACGTTGTGCTTAAATTAAATATTTTCCTTTCAGCACAGTGGTTTATAGATATTTTCCGAACGCTTTACTCTTTTTGCGTTCGGTTTAGTCCAGAGATGCGAGGTGATGAACGGCTAATGATTATGCCGTTCATGCATGAAAAACGGGGCTGGCGGGGTAGTGGCGAAGTGCTATTAATGAGGGTTCCGGGTCAAAATTTTGAAATTTTTTCTGAGGGATTCACTGGCATATTTACGTATTAACGATCACGCAAAGGACGATGGGGTGTACGGGACGGGTCGCTTCTACGGCCTCCCGGTCAGTTTTTCTGCAGCACAGCTAGTCGCCCCGGCGCGCATTCGTCCCGGGCGAGTCAATGATTTCCAGTCTCTCCCCTATTTTCTGCAGCACTGCGGGCTACGCTGAGGCACTGAACTGACTTGGAGATACCATGGATAAGCCTTCGATAGCAGCCGACACCCTTGAGCTGATCCTTATGAACCAGCAAGCGCTGCGGGCCGGCATCGAGGAGCTGGCACTGTGGGTCAGACAGCGGGGAGCAGAACCTACAGCCGACAATGTGATGGTCGCCCTGCAAACCCTGGACATGAACGCCAAGGGCATTGCCAATGGAATTGAGGCATTGAAGAACTGACACTGCCTATGTGTTCACAAGTACACCCTTGACCACTTGTCAGAATGAACACAGTTACCTGGCTTCCAGGCTTGCCGAACGACAGGTTTTGGGTGATGTTGTCAATGTCTAGAGTTATGAACACAAAGGTGAGCACAATGGACATTGGCTATATCCGGGTGTCGAGCATTGACCAGAACACCGAGCGCCAGCTCGGCGGGGTGAAGCTTGACCAGATATTCACCGACAAGGTGAGCGGCGGTACCACGAACAGGCCGCAGATGGCCGAGATGCGACGATCATTGCGAGAAGGCGATACGGTGCATGTGCACAGCATCGACCGCCTGGCGCGCTCCCTGAGCGATCTGCTGGGGCTGGTCGAAGAGTTCCGTGCCAAGGGCGTGGTCCTGCGATTCCACAAGGAGAACCTGACGTTCACCGGGCAGATCGACCCGATGCAGGACCTGATGTTGCAGATGATGGGCGCGGTGGCACAGTTTGAGCGGGCGCTGATTCGCGAACGCCAGGCCGAGGGCATCGCCAAGGCCAAGGAGGCCGGCGTCTATGAACGGCGGTCTGCGGCCAAGGGTGATGCTGCGATCATCCAGGCGATCAACAATGGCATGTCGTACAGGAAGACCGCCGAGCACCTGGGTGTGTCACTGAGCACAGTGGCGCGGGTGATGAAGGCCGCGTCGACAGAATGACCTGCTACCTGGGCAATGGAGTGCCCTTGAGTATCGTCATGCTTAAAGCAGCCTGGCACAATTGTTAGCTTGCTACCTGTAGTAAGGTAGGAAGGTTTTTGCACTATTAGCATATATATACTGTAGTACAGGGGTGTAGTACAGGATATATATCTACCTTTTCTCTCTCTTTCTCTAAATTATGTAAAAACCTTCCTACCTTACTACCGAGACCCTAAAACCACTGTGATAGAGCGCTTATATCTGGTAGTAAGGTTTCCTAAAAAACTTCCTACCTGCTTCCTACCTAACCCCGAAACCTTCCTACCTCGACCACTGATTCCCGATATTTATCGATTTGTGCCAAAGCGAGCCGAGCCTGGTAGTAAGGTTTTTGCGCCCCGGTAGTAAGGTTTCACACCCAAAATCTTACTACCGCAAAACCCTAAATCCATCTTCAGTCAGCTGCGCTTCTGCCAGTTCGCGTCGTAGGCGGTGTCGTAGTTGTTCAGCGTACCGTGCTCCGTTACTTCGTTCCAAAGCTGCTCAACGTAGTCTGCCCAGCGCTGCATGGCCTCGCGCCGTAGTGCCAGGCGCTGCGCCCGCGCATACGTTTCCCCGAGTCCGCTGGTGTCCTGTCGCTCGTGGCCAAGACAGGCCTCTAGAATTCCCGGAGCTATGCCAAGCACGTCTTCGGCCAATGTCCTGAAAGTCGTGCGGAAACCATGTGCCGTAATCTCGGCGTTGCCGTACCCCAAAGCCCTGATCTGGCGCGACAGCGATACAGAAGCAATAGGGCGCCCGGCTCGCTGCCTTGAAGGGAATACCCAGCCGGTCAGCTTCGATTCGGGGCGGGTGTGCCCGAATGGTGTAGGCACATACGCTGCCTGGCCACCCTGTTGGCGCTCCCGGATTGCGCGCAACTGCCCGATGGCCTGGTTTGAGAGAAGCACGGTGTGCATTTTTTTCCGCTTCGACATGTGGTAGATCCACGTGCCCTTGTCCAGATCGAGTTGTTCCCAGCGCATGTGCGTCAACTCGCTCGGGCGGACTGCCAGTAGCACCTGTAGCCAGAGCGCTGAAACGACAGTGCTGTTATTCGTGCCATGAAGCCGGCCAATGAATTCCTTGAGCGCTTCGGGGGTTTCCACGGCGGCGTGGTGGATGGTCTTGGGCCGCTGCACCAGATTGACGCGGCGGTCGGCAATGTTTTCTTTTAGCGCGCCAAGGCTCATGGCGTAATCGAGCACCTCTCGCACAACGCTGTGTGCTTTCTTGGCCATCGTGGGGTAGTCGGCCAGACCCAGAATCAGGTCGCGCAGGTCGATGTATGCGATGCGTTCGACCTGCAAGCTGCCAAGGCGGGGCAGGATGTGGTTGTTCAGCACCGAGCGGTAGCCGGCCTGGGTCTTGGCGGCCTTGTCCGACTTATAGATAAGCCAGAGGTCGGTGACCCGCTGGAATGTCCATTGCTCCTTTTCCCGGCGTGCTGCGATACGGGCGTTCTTCATGTCCAGCGGTTTGAGGCCTTCGGCAACCCAGCTACGCGCTTCCTGGCCCAGCTCACAGGCCCTGGCGTGGCTGATATCGGGAAACTTGCCTATGGTGAAGAGGCCGCCGACACCGTCCAGTCGGTACTTGAGGCGCCAGACCTTGGCAGTGGGGGTGACATGCAGGAAAACACCGGGTACCGAACCTACAGGGTACTTGTTGGGCTCGGTGGCACTGTGTGCGTCGGCATCGCTGCCAATACGTTGTTTCGGGTCTTGGGGCACTGGGGGTATCCGCTGTTCGGGGTGGTACGAAAATCCGCAAGGATACTACCATGAACCCGAGATATTCCGCTGGACAATGCCGGTTTTTGGAGTATCTTGGATGTATGAAACGCCAGAAAACAAGGGTTTCGTTGGTGGTTTTGGGAGTATGGACAGGATGTTCGATTTCCACCGCAAGTCCGATCTGGTCGAAATCCAGCGCAGTCATCAGGCATTGGCCAGCTCGCAGGCCAAGCTGGCGGCGATCAGCCGCTCCATGGCAATGATCGAGTTCACCCCCGACGGTACGATCCTCGATGCCAATGAGCGCTTCTACCAAGCCATGGGCTACAGCGCCGAGGAGTTGCGCGGCAAACATCATCGGCTGTTCTGCGACCCTGGCTACGCGAAAAGCGCCGAATACCAGCAATTGTGGCGTGAACTGGGGCAGGGCAAGGCCATCAGCGGTACCTTCGAGCGCATCGACAAGGCCGGCCGCGAAGTCTGGCTGGAAGCCAGCTACATGCCGGTACTGGACGAGCAGCGCCAGGTCACCAGCGTTATCAAGGTGGCATCCGACATCAGCCAGCGAGTGATGGAGGAGCACGAGAGCGAAAGCCTGCTCAAGGCCATCAGCCGCTCCATGGCGGTGATCGAATTCACCCCGCAAGGCCGGGTGATCAAGGCCAACCAGAACTTCCTCGACACCATGGGCTATCGCCTGGACGAGGTGGTCGGTCGCCATCACGGGCTGTTCTGCCTGGCGCATGAGCGCGAATCGGCCGAGTACCGCGAGTTCTGGGCATCGCTCAACCGCGGCGAATACCACTCGCACCGTTTCGAGCGTGTCGACAAACATGGCCAGACGGTCTACCTGGAGGCCTCCTACAACCCGATCTTCGACAGCAAGGGCCGCTTGTACAAGGTAGTGAAGTTCGCCAGCGACATCACCCGCCAGGTCAGCACCCAGCAAAGCGCGGCCGATGCTGCCCATGCCAGTTCGGTACAGACCGATGCCTGCGCGCGCAAGGGCACCGAAGTAGTACAGCTGGCGGTACAGGTGATCGAGCAGATTTCCCATGAACTCAACGACGCGGCACGCAGTATCGATGCGGTGAGCAGGCAGTCGGATGTGATCGGGCAGATAGTGCTGACAATCCGTGGCATTGCCGACCAGACCAACCTGTTGGCTTTGAACGCAGCCATCGAGGCGGCCCGCGCCGGCGAGCACGGGCGCGGTTTTGCCGTGGTGGCCGACGAGGTGCGCAGCCTGGCGGCGCGAACCAGCAAGGCTACACTGGAAATCGTCGACGTGGTGCGGCAGAACCACGACCTGTCGCTGTTGGCCGTGGCCAGCATGCAGTCGAGCCTGAAGCGTACCGGCCATGGTGTGGCGCTGGCCAACGAAGCCGGTACGGTGATCATGGAAATCCAGCAGGGTTCACGGCACGTGGTAAACGCTATCAGCCAGATCAGTTCGACGCTGCAATTGCACTGAGCACATCGCCCAGCTCGTCCAGCAGGGTCTCCAGGCTGGCCTGTAGTTGCAGGCGATGGTCAACCGTCGGCAGGCCTTGGTCGTGGGCCTGCTCGATGGCTTCGCAATCCTTGACCAGCGTGCGTACCTTGAGCATCTTCGCCCCACCTTTGATCCGGTGAGCCAAGGCGCGCAAAGTTTCGCCGGGGGCGTCTGCTGGCAACGCCCGCAAGGTGGCCAGGTCTTCGCTGACGCTTTGTGACAACTGCTGCAGCAAGTTCCGCGTCAGTTGTTCGTCGTCCTGGGTCAGGTGGCGCAGTTCGCCAAGGTTGAACCCGCTGGCGCGCCGTGCTGTCGGCTGCTGCCGGGGGTGGGCGTGGGGCAGGTGGGTCTTGAGCGTACGCAGGCCGATGGGTTTGAACAGGCATTCGTCCATGCCGCTGGCCAGGCAGCGGGCACGCTCCTCGGCCTGGGCGTTGGCGGTGACGCCGAGAATGCGGCATGCCGTCAGGCCGCGTTCGCCCTCCAGGCTGCGGATACGGCGGGTCAGTTCGTGGCCGTCCATGACCGGCATGCTGCAGTCGGTGATTACCAGGTCAAAGCGCGCAGCCTGCCAGCGTGCCAGCGCGATTTCCCCGTTTTCCGCCAGCGTGACCCGATGCCCCAGGGTATGCAGTTGCCGCTCCAGCAGCAGCAGGTTGGCTGGGTAGTCGTCGACCACCAGTACGTTCAAAGGGCCGCTGCTTGTTTCCAGCACAGGGTCGTGCTGATCGGCCTGCACCGGTGCAGCGCAGGCGGGCAGCTGCAGGCTGACCTGCACCTTGGTGCCAAGGCCTTCGACGCTCTGCAAGTTCAAGGTACCGCCCATCAACTCGGCCAGCGTGCGGCTGATGACCAGTCCCAGGCCGGCGCCCTGGCGTGCCCGGGGGCCGTCGGCCTGGACGAAGGTATTGAACAGCCGGGCCTGGTCGGCAGGGCTGATGCCGATGCCGGTGTCTCGCACACTCAGCTCTACTGCCAGGCTGTCAGTGTCGGTGGGCGAGGGCAGTAGCAGGCTGGCCTGGACTTCACCGCTGTCGGTGAACTTGATGGCGTTGCTGATAAGGTTGGACAAGACCTGCTTGAGGCGGAGTGGATCAGCCAGCACCCACACCGGCGCAGCGGGCAGTTCGCTGTGCAGGTGCAGGCCTTTGGCCCTTGCGTTGCCTTCGAACACCCGCACGGTGGCGCGTACCAGTTCTACCAGGTTGGTGGGCACTGGCTGCAGGGTGATATGCCCGGATTCGATACGGGAAATGTCGAGAATATCGCCGATCAGCTCAAGCAGGCCAATGGCCGAATCGTGGGCGGTCTGCAGGGTCTGGGTGTCGCAGCGGCCGCCGCGGCTGTCTTCCAGGGCCAACTCCAGCAGGCCGATCACGGCATTCATCGGGGTACGGATTTCATGGCTCATGGTGGCCAGGAAGGTGCTTTTGGTCTGGCTGGCCTGTTCGGCGTCGTCCTTGGCCTGGCGCAGCTGTTCAAGCAGGCCGCGGCTAAGCGCAAGTTGCGCTTGCAGGGCATGCTGGGCCTCGGTGCGCTGGTTGATCAGCTTGCGCAGGTAGCTGTTCCAGAACACCACCCCGGCCAGCAGCAAGGCCGACAGCACCAGCACTTGCAAGACCAGCGTGCGGTAGTCGCGCCAGGGGCTGTCACTGACCAGGGTGGTGGTGCGCCAGCGGTTGATCAGCTGGTCCAGCTCTTCGGGTGGAATGCTCAGCAGCGCCTTGTCGAGGATTGCCTGCAGCTGTGGCTGGTCCGCGGCCACGGCGAAGGCGGCGATGGCCGGGTCATCGTCGAGCACGCTGGCAATGCGCAGGCGGTCCTTGAACACATGGCTGATGTAGTAGGCGGCATTGATATGGCTGCTCAGGGCGACGTCGGCGGCACCGTTGGCCACAGCCTCCATCAGGCCGAGCGGGTTGTCCACCTCGACCATCCTGGCCTGCGGATAGCGTTGTTGCAGCACGGCCCGTTGCGGCGAACCGCGTACCAGGGCGATGCGCATGCCATCCAGCGCCATCGCCTGCGGCGGTAATGCATTGTCGCCACGGGTGACCAGCACCCGTGGGCTGACCAGGTAGGGGCGGGTATAGCGCAGTTGTTTCGAACGGTCTGTGCTGTAACCCAATGCGCCGATCATCTGCGCATCCCCGCGCGCCAGGCGCTCGATCATTGCCTGCGCCGACGGGCTTTCGACCGGCTTGAAATGCAGCCCCGTGCGCAGCGAGATCTGCTTGAGCAGCTCGAGGGTGATGCCGCTGGGGCGGTGCTTGGTGTCGTTGAAGGTCAGTGGCGCCAGCGAAGTGTTGACCAGCACGCTGACGTTGGGGTTGGCAGCTATCCAGGCTTCTTCTTCGGCGGTCAGGGCGGTGAGGTGGCGCTGCAGCAGCAGGCTGGTGTTGCCACTGCTCCAGCGGCGCAGGATATTCAGGCGTTCGCTTTCGCTGATACGCGCCAGCGCCTTGTTGACCAACTGTTGCAGGCGCGGGTTGTCACTGGCCATGGCAAAGGCAAACGCGCCAGGGGCAACCTGGCAGAAGTGGTCGATCTTCAGTGTGCCCTGATAACTCTTGCCAATCGCGAAGTCGGTACTGATGGCATCGCCCAGGTAGGCGTCGGCCTCGCCCAGTTCGACGGCGGCCAACCCGGCCAGGGTCGAGCGATACAGGCTCAATTGTGCCTTGGGGTACAGGCTGCGGACGCTGCTGGCCGGCAGGTAATGATCGACCATGGCCAGGCGCAGGCCGGCGAGGTCGGGGGTGTTCTTCAGGCTGCGCCCCTCGCGGGTGACGATGACTGGCAGATCGTCGGCGTAGCTTGAACTGAGGCTGAGCTGGGCATCCGCTGCCTCGAAGGCGTTGGAGCTGCCCAGCAGGTCGATACGGCCGTCGCGTAGCGCAGCGATGGCTTGGTGGCGGCTGTCGAAGCGTCGTACTTCGATGGTGGTACCCAGCTGTTCTGCGATGATGCCAGCGTAATCGGCGCTGAGGCCTTCGTAGTCGTGCTGGCTGACATTGATCTCCAGCGGCGGGTAGTCGGGGCGCGAACTGCCAAGTACCAGGTGCTGGCGTTGCTGTAGCCAATGCCGCTCTTCGCTGGACAGCGCAAGCGGGGCCGCGGCGCTGACCGAGCGTGCCAGCAACTGGCGAGGTTCGCTGTTTGCCAGCAGCGCGCCGGAACCGGCCAGGCCGATGACCAGTAGGGCGCTTGCCAGCAGGCGCTTCATTGTCATCGAGCGCTCAGTAGACGCTGTTGCGCTTGGCCAGGTCGACCATTTCAACCAATGATTCGGTCTTGAGCTTTTCCATGATGCGGCCCCGGTAGGTGCTTATGGTCTTGGCGCTGAGGTTCATGCAGGTGCCGATATTCTTGTTGTTCTCGCCGCGCGCCAGGCGCCGCAGCACCTCCATTTCCCGGTTGGACAGGCTGGACAGGCGCATTGGCTCGCTTTCCAGCGAGTTGCTGTTGACCGACATCTGAGGGAAGGTCGAGTAGCCTTTGACCAGCGCTTTCAGGGCAAACAGCAACGCCTCGTGGTCTTCTTCCTTGGTGACAAAAGCGCCGATGCCAGCATCCAGGCAGCGCCGCACATACAGGTCGGTGGCCTGGCCGGTCAGCACCATGATCTTGGGCGCCGGCTCCAGGCATTGCAGGCGCTTTATCACTTCCATGCCGTCCAGGCCGGGCAGGCCGATGTCGAGAATTACCACATCCGGTCGCAGGTCGCGGGCCACCTGCGCCACCTCGCTGCCATTGCCGACCTCGCCGACAACACGGAAGCGCTCGCGTTCGAGCAACATGCGCAAGGACAGCCGGACGATGGGGTGGTCGTCGACGATCAGCACGGTAGTCATGAAGAAAACTCCTGTCAGGATGTGGTCCGCTTCCTGGATCACTCAGGAATACGTCTGCAAGTGGGGTTATCGGAAGCGCTGCACGATACGACCATTCCCGGAATTTGGTAATGCCGAGTATAGAAGTGTTGAAAGTCCACGTGCTTGTTGTTGAAAAGTCCTACAAAAAGTGGGAAAGACATCACCCTGGCAAAGCGGCGATGCCTGTTTTTGTAGTCGTCATGCGCAGGCGGAGTGTGATTTGCTCACGCGCTGGGTTGAGGCGGGGTTGTTGGCCAGTGCCTGGCCGACCCGTGTCGGGCGTGCCACCAACTGGCCGGTGCAGTTCGGGCAGCGGCCCTGGAAACGGGTTTCGGCGCAGGTGCGGCAGAAGGTGCATTCGAAGGAGCAGATCAGCGCATCGGGGCTGTCACCCGGCAGGTCGGTATCGCAGCACTCGCAGTTTGGGCGTAGGTCCAGCATGGGCGTGACTCCTGTTTGCAGGCGGGAAACCGGAGTCTGCTACGCCTGCGGCGAACCTGGCAATGCTCAGTCGCCAGGGCGATACAGGTGGGCGTGCCCGGCGCGATACAAGGCCGATTCGGCAAACGGTGTGTCGCCTAGCACATGGCCCACAAGGATCAGCGCCGTGCGTCGGAAATCCTTGGCCGCGACGCGTTCCACAATATCGCCGAGGGTACCGCGCACCCAGTCCTGGTCCGGCCAGGTGGCACGATGCACCACCGCCACCGGGCAGTGCGTGCCGTAGTGCGGCAGCAGTTCTTCGACGATACGCGACAGGTGCTTGACCCCCAGGTGAATCGCCAGGGTGCTGCCATGGCGCGCCAGGTCGCCCAGCTGCTCGCCGGGCGGCATCGGCGAGCTGTCACCATAGCGGGTGAGGATAACGGTCTGAGCTACCTGGGGCAGGGTCAGTTCGCAGCCGAGCAGGGCGGCGCTGGCCGCTGTAGCGGTGACCCCGGGGATGATCTGGTAATCGATGCCCAGCGTTTGCAGATGGCGGATCTGCTCGCCGATGGCGCCGTACAGGCTGGGGTCGCCACTGTGTACCCGAGCCACATCCTGGCCTTGCTCATGCGCACTGCGCATGGCGGCGATGATCTGCTCCAGGTGCAGTTCGGCACTGTTGATCACGGTCTCGGCCTGGTGGCCCTCGAGCACGGCGGCCGGCACCAGCGAGCCGGCATAGATGATCACCGGGCACTGGCGGATCAGCCGTTGGCCCTTGACCGTGATCAGTTCCGGGTCGCCGGGGCCGGCGCCGATGAAGTAGACCGTCATGGAAAGTCCTTGCAGGAAAGAAGGGAAGCGTTCAACAGGCCAGGGCGAGGGTAGCCGGGCCCAGTACCTTGCGCGTCAGCAGCAACCTGGCGGTGCCAACCCGCTGGCTGGCCAGGGCCAGTGCCGCACTCTCCGCCACGCCCCAGCAGCCACAGTGGGCATGGGCAGCGGCGGAACGGTGGCTGAGTCGGGGTTCGTAGGGTTGCAACTGCGCGGTATCGTACAACACCAAAGGCAGACCGAGGCGTTCGGCCAGTTGCTGCAAGCCGGGCTCGTCGGCCTTCAGGCTGATGCTGGCGATGCCTTGCAGGTCGGCCAACGCCAGGCCCTGGTTGCCCAGGGCCTGGCGTAGCAAGATTTCCAGCGTATCCGCCGGGCAACCCCGACGACAGCCGAAGCCGGCGTAGAAGGCAGGCATCAGGCCTGGCTGGAGCGCCGGAACAGCCAGGCGCTGAGCAGGCCCAGGGCCAGCCAGAATGCGGCGTTGGTCAGCCAGGAGGCCACTTTGAACTGGGTTTCCAAGGCGGCGGGGGCCAGGCTCTCGTGCACCTCGGGTTGCGGCGCACCGATCACATGGGGAATGACCAGCAGCACAGCGCCCAGCGCCTTCAGCAACCAGTGGCGAGCGAACACCAGCAGGGCCAGGCCCAGCGCGGTGGCACTGGCGGTGCCGATCCACCAAGCCTGGCGTTGCCCCAGGTCGGCTGCGGCAGTACCTGGCAGTTCCGGCGGCAGGCCCAGGGTCGGGGCCAGGCAGAACACGGCGAAGCCGGCCAGGCCCCAGAGTGCGCCGGTGCCGGCTCGCTTGGGTTCACGCAGGCTGTACAGGGCGGTGAGAATCAGGGCGAAGCCGACCGCGACCACCAGGTTGCCGCCGGTGGTGGACAGCACTCGCTGCCAGCCGTCCTCAGGTGCCCAGGCTTCGGCGCTGTGCTCATGCGCTGCCACTTCGCCAGCATGCTCGTGCTCGGCGATGGGGGCCGAGGATTCGTAGGTTTCTGCTTCGAGAATCAGAGGGGCGACCCAAAAGCTCTGCAGCAGGGTCAGCAGCAAGGCCGCCAGCAACCCGCTGAAGCCCGCGGTGCGGGCAATGCGTGTGATCATCGGGCGTACTCAGTGGCAGGGGAATGCGGCGCTGTGGCGGGTGTCGTGGGCGGCGTTGTGCACGGCCTCGATGTGCGAAAAGCCGGCGAAGTACACCAGGCACAGGCCCAGCAGGCTGGCGCCGATGGCGATGACGACACGCTGGCTGAGGGTGACGGGGGTGGTAATGCTGTGTTGCTTGGCGCTGGTGACGGGCATGACGCGTTCCTCTGCTTTTTGTGGGCAACGGGCAAGCGCGGCAGCCCCGAGCGTGGCAGCCCAGGGGAATGCAACAGCGCCCGCCCACCGCGGGGTGTTCATGAACGCCAGGCCGGTCTCCGGGCTTGCGAGGAGGAGCCAGGCTCCTGGAAAGCGTCACCTTCCCATGCCGGGGATCAGGCACAGTGGTACAGACGCTTCGCTCGCTTACCGTTGCGGGGGCAGCACCGGCCTTGTCCGGCCCTGCTGGAGGGCCTGTGACGCACCGGTTTCCCGTTTCACCCCCATCGGGGGCACCTGAACGCGAGGCATAAGGAGACCATGGGGCGGGGCTGCCGTCAATTGCCAGAATCGAGTTTGCCGGCACCTCGGGTACTCTGTGCATGGCACCGGCTGCGCCAGTGTTCGCGGCTCAAGCCTACACAGGGATTGCGAAGCGCTCCCGGTCAGCCCCGGGCAAACGCCACCAGCTTGTCCCCGTCCAGTCGGTAGCGCACCCACTCATCCTGCGCTTCGGCCCCCAGCTTCTGATAGAAGCCGATAGTCGGCTCGTTCCAGTCCAGAACGCTCCATTCCAGCCGTCCGCAATTCTTCGCCACCGCCTCGCGGGCGATGTGCCGCAGCAATTGCCGCCCGGCACCGTCGCCGCGCTGCTCGGGCGTTATGTACAGGTCTTCCAGGTAGATGCCGTTGCGCCCGAGCCAGGTCGAGTAGCTATAGAAATACACGGCAAAGCCGATTGCCCGGCCATCGCGCTCGCACATCAGGCTATGCACGGTGCTGCCCTCGCCAAAAAGGCTGTGCTCGATATCGGCAACGCTCGCGATCACCTCGTGGCGGGCGCGTTCGTACTCTGCCAGCTCGGTGATGAAGGCAAGTATCTGCTCGGCGTCGGCGCGAACGGCAGGACGGATGGTGAGGCTCATGGGGCGGCTTCCTTGATCTGATGGTAACGGTACAGAGATGTGTATCTATACAATTTCGTTAAACTGTGCCGGTCGCAGAGGAGGGCGACTCCGTTAGTGTGACAGCACCCATAAAAAAAGTGGATTGCCTGCCATGCTTGCCTCTGCCGACCTGCTGACCGCCTTCGTGCTGTTCGCCTTCGTGTCTTCCATCACTCCTGGCCCCAACAACACCATGCTGCTGCCTCTGGGGTGAATTTCGGTGTGCGTCGCTCGATCCCCCACGCCCTGGGCATCAGTGTCGGTTTCATGGTGATGGTGCTGGCTGTCGGCCTGGGCCTGGGCGAGGTGTTCAAGGCCTGGCCGGCGCTGTATACGGTATTGCGTTATACCGGTGCCGCCTACCTGCTGTACCTGGCCTGGAAGATCGCCACCTCCGGGCCGGTTGGCACAGCTTCGTCCAGTGCCCGCAAACCGCTGGGCTTCTGGGGAGCAGCGGCATTCCAGTGGGTCAACCCCAAGGCCTGGGTGATGGCAGTCGGGGCAATCACCACCTACACGCCGGCGCAGGGCTATGTGACCAACGTCATTGTCATTGCCGCCTTGTTCGCCTTGGTCAACCTGCCGAGCGTCGGGGTGTGGGTGATGTTCGGCAGCGCCCTGCGCAACTTGTTGCAGAACCCGCGCTGGCTGATGCTGTTCAATGTCCTGATGGCCTTGTTGCTGGTGATTTCACTGTACCCGCTGCTGTTTGTAGAATCAGCGTTTTCCTGACCCCGCGAGTACAGTAAGCCGATGCAGTTGATCCCCTGGTCTCACGAATGCGCCGAAGGCTTCACCCTGCGGGGCTGGCGAACCCCGGCCAGTGGCAAGCCGTTACTGCATTTTCTGCACGGCAACGGCTTCTGCTGCCTGGCCTACCAGCCATTGCTGATGCGCCTGGGCGAACATTTCGACCTGTGGCTCAGCGATGTGCAGGGCCATGGTGACAGCGACCATGGCGGGGTGTTCCGTGGCTGGAACCGGACCGCTGCGTTGGCGGTGGAGGCTTTTGCAGCCGGGCGAGGCGAGTATGGTGACGTACCGCGCTTTGCCGTCGGGCACAGCTTCGGTGGCGTGCTCACCGGCCTGATCCTGGCCAGTGAACCGCAACTGTTCGCGCGTGCCGTGCTGCTCGACCCGGTACTGTTCAGCCGGCGCATGCTGGGCGTGATGGGGATGGCAGCCCTGGTCGGCTTGCACCAGCGCCATGCCCTGGCGCGCAAGGCTGCCAGCCGTCGCAGCCACTGGCCCGACCGCGAGGCAGCCCTGGCTTCGCTGCATGGGCGGGGTATCTTCAAGGGGTGGACCGATGCGGCGCTGCGGGCCTACGTGGAGCATGCCATTGGCGACTGTGGCGAAGCGGTGGTGCTCAAGTGCCGGCCCAGCCGCGAAGTGGAAATATTCAGTTCGTTCCCCAAGCGCATGTGGGCGAGCCTGGCGGCAATCCGTACGCCCACGCGGGTGCTGTACGGCGAGCACACCTACCCCTTCGTACCGCATTCGGTAAATCGCCTGGTGGCGCTCAACCCTAAGGTCAGCGGCAGGCAGGTTGCAGGTGGGCACTGCTTCATGCAGGAGCATCCTGAGGCGTGTGCCGAAGAAGTGCAGGCCTTCCTGCTGCAGGGACCGGCGGGATAGTTTTTCCAGACAGCACCGGGCGCAAAGGCGTGAGTAATCTTGGGCTTTGCCCGAGCGTACGAACATGACCAGCAAGACCCTGCTACAGCCATCGTATCTGCAAAAACGCTACGACTACTCCTGCAAGTCAATCGAGTCACTCAGGCAGGCCCTGTACAGCACGCTTGCACCGCTGGCGGGGCGTTCACCTCTGGCTGTGGTCAGCGTGGGCTCCTATGGCCGATGCGAGGTTTCGCCTGTTTCGGACATCGACTTCTTCATCGTGCATGACACCAGTTTGCCGGCGGATCGTCTGGACGACATATTGTGCCAGGTCAGCGACCTTGTCCGGCCCATCAGCCATCCGGGAGAAAGCGACGAGGCGAAATTCGGCCGAGGGGCGTTGGCGCTGTACTCAGACGTTAGCGAACACATAGGCTGGAAATGCGAAGACAATACGGCGCTGACCAGGCGAATGCTGATGTTGCTCGAGGGCCGCGCCCTCTTCGGGCATAAGGCCTTTGCCTGGTGGCAGAATGACCTGCTGCGCCGTTATATTCCTGATGATCATGGAAGCGGGCTTGCCAGGTTCCTGCTTAACGACCTGATCCGCTACTACCGCACCCTCATGGCGAATTTCGAGGAAAAGAGGGCCGAAGGCAAGGCGTGGGGAGTACGCAACATCAAACTGCAATTTTCGCGAAAACTGCTTTTTGCAGGCGGTATCGTGGCGATTGCCGAAGTCCACGGCCTCGCTGCGCCGTCGAAGATCATGCGACTTCAACAATTGCTGGCCCTCACCCCTCTGCAACGCCTGGCATTGCTCGGTGACTCCAACCCCTACAGCGCTTCTCTGTTCGAAGACTACGCAGTGTTCCTCAAGTTGATATCCTCGGTGGAAAATCGCCGCCATCTGGATAGTCTGACCCCCGGCCAGGCCATGGCGGATCCGGTCTATCGGGAACTCAGGGGGCGGGGACAAGCCTTTTCGTTGAAGCTGGAGCATTGGTTGAGGTCGCAGTACGCGGGGCATCCGATACTTCACGCCGTCTTTTTTTGATTGTCCTTTAAATGAGACGATGCATGCCATTTTAGCCGGCTATTGCCTGATTGGTCTCACTGGTAAGGTTATCTCAACCAAGAGAGGAGCCTTCTCATGAAAACGATTCTGGGTATTCACCGCAGCCCCCACGCCCACTGGGTAGGTGATGGTTTCCCGGTGCGCAGCCTGTTCACCTACGACAACCTGGCCAGCAAGATCAGCCCGTTCCTGCTGCTGGACTATGCCGGCCCTCATGACTTCACCCCGACCAGTGCGCGGCGCGGCGTTGGCCAGCACCCGCACCGCGGCTTCGAGACCGTGACTATCGTCTACCAAGGCGAACTGGAACACCGTGACTCCACCGGCGCTGGCGGCTTGATCGGCCCTGGCGACGTGCAGTGGATGACTGCTGCCAATGGCATCATCCACGAAGAGTTCCATTCCCCAGGTTTCGCCCGTACTGGCGGTACGCTGGAGATGGTACAGCTGTGGGTCAACCTGCCGGCGCGGGACAAGCGCGCAGCGGCCGGCTACCAGACGCTGCTGGCCAAGGACATCCCGGTGGTGACGCTGGACGGCGAGGGCGGCAGCCTGCGAGTGATTGCCGGTGACTATCGTGGGCATTCGGGGCCGGCGCGGACCTTTACTGCGATGGATGTCTGGGACCTGCGCCTGAATGCCGGTGCAGCCTTGCAGCTACCGGTTGCCACCGGGCGCAATGCGGCGCTGGTGGTGTTGCGCGGCAACGTGCGGATCAACGGCGAGCGAGAAGCCGGCCCATCCAGCCTGGTGCTGTTTGACCGGGGCGGCGAGGATGTCGCGGTGGAAGCGCTGGAAGGTGCCAGCTTGCTGCTGCTAAGCGGTGAACCGATCGATGAGCCGATCGTGGGCTATGGCCCGTTCGTGATGAACAGCCAGGCGGAAATTGCCGAGTCGTTCGACGACTTCCATGCCGGGCGGTTCGGGCAGATGCAGGAAGCGCGGGACGGTGCGGCGCATTGATCCTGGTTGATTGAATGGCTTGTCCGGCCCTATCGCCGGCAAGCCAGCTCCCACAGGTACAGCGATGCTCCCGAGATTGTCGCTGTACCTGTGGGAGCTGGCTTGCCGGCGATAGGGCCGGTACAGGTATTACATTTGCTGGCATGATGCAGCCATGCCAAAGCTCACCCCCCTGCACGCCGTACGCCGATCATTGCCCACCCCCGGCCACCACACCTTGTGGCTGCGCTACCGTGCCCCTTACCACTGGCCCTCGACCCTGGCCTTCCTCGCTGCCCGCTGCATCCCCGGCATCGAGACCTGCCTCGACGGCACCTACCGCCGTACCCTGGTAATTGCCGGCCGACACGCCGTCTTGCACGCCACACCTTCGGGCAGCCAGTACTTGCGGGTCCGCCTTGAAGGCGTCCCGGCCCACGCGCTACCCGGCCTGACCGCCAGGCTGAGGCGGGTCTTCGACCTCGATGCCGACCCCGCGCGCATCAATGCCGAACTGTCCCGCGATCCGCTGATGGCCCGCCTGCTACAGGAGCGCCCAGGCCTGCGCGTGCCACAAGGCTGGGACGCCTGCGAACAGGCCATGCGCACTGTGCTGGGCCAGCAAGTCAGTGTGGCCGGGGCCATGACCCTGGCCGGCCGCCTGGTGCAACGCCACGGCGTGCCCTTGCGCTGGCCCGCACCTGGCCTGAGCCACGTATTCCCGGCGTTGCCGGTATTGGCAGTTGCGAAGTTCGATGGCATGGGCATGCCGCGAGCGCGCGCCGCCACCCTGGGCACGCTGGCCAATGCATTGCTCGCCGAGCCCAGGTTGCTGCGCCGCGGGCAGGTGCTGGATGAACTGCTGCGCAACCTGTGCCAGCTCAAGGGTATCGGCCCCTGGAGTGCGCACTACCTGGCATTGCGCCAGGCCGGCGCGGCCGATGCCTTGCCGCTGGGAGATGTGGCGTTGATCAAGGCGTTGCGCCTGCTCGAAGGCGAGGACGCCCAACTTGCGCAACGAGCCCTTGCATGGCGACCGTGGCGAGCCTATGCGGCACAGCATCTTTGGGCATCGCTAGGGCCTGTCGGGACCGCTCGTCGCTAAGTCTGCCATTGCGTTCGAACGCGCAGCCCGCGCAGGCAATCTTCCACTAAGGTGCTAGAGGATTCCCTGCATGATCATTGCCCAGGCGCATGAGCGCCTGCCCCGGCATGCGCAATATCAATTGGCACCTCGCCCGACAAAGGCGTACTCACACAACAGGCCATCCCAAAGAGAGGGTCGTACCATGTCGTTGATAGGAGTTTCGATGCTAGAAATGCGGCAGATGATCGAGCAGGCCTGCCTGCCCGACCGTTGCGAAGTCAGCTGCACGGATGGCGCCAACCTGACCATACGCCTGGGTCAGGGCCAGAGCCTCGACGAGGGCGTGACCCTGAGCGGGGTCCCCCTGCAAAGCCTCAACAGTTGCCGTGACCTGGTCAACCTGGTGGGGCAGCTGCACGCGCTTCGTGACAGCCACCCGGCGACACTCAAGGCGATTGCCTGAGGCGCCTGCCGCGCCCCGGTCAGCCCACGTTGGCCGGGCGCACATATTCCGGCATCAGGCCGTTGAACCAGAACAGGATCATCGCCACCAGGATGGTGACCAGCAGCAGTAACCCCACCCCCCACACGCAGGTCGCGAACAGCATGGCCTGTTCCTTCTTCAGCCGCAGGAAGGTCTGCAATCCGCCATACAGCAACACGCTGGCATACGCCGAGGCAGCCAGCAGTGCCGCCAGCGCCAGCCAGCGGATCGGTAGCAGGCCGACCACCCCGGCAAAGAACCATGGTGTGGCGCAGTAGGCGGCAAAGCCGATGCACTGGTTGAGGCTGGGCTGTGCATCGAAACCGCGCGACATCCAGCGGATCATCGTGCCCATCAACATTACCCCGACGACCGTTGTGGCGTAGAGCAAGCCCGCCAGTTGGGCGGCGCTGGTCATGCTCAGGCGCACCCGTTCCTCGGCCGCCAGGCTCCAGCCGAAGGTGGTCGTGCCGACGAACAGGCACACAGCGGGGATTAGTGCCAGGACCAACAGGCGCGGCAGATATTGCTGCGGGTGGTCTTCCTCGGCCCGGCGGATTTCCAGCCAGGCGTCGGCGGGGTGAGTGAAGAGTTTGAGCAACGGACTGTTCATTGACGTTCTCCGCGTTCTCCGGCAGGCATGGGCCCTTTTGCTATGGAGACGTGACGCGCCCGGTGGGTTCAGCCGGGTTGATCGCCGTTGATCGTCTTACAGCAGTTCCAGCAGCAGGTTCAGGCCGCCATCACCGCACTTGCCCTGGTCGCGGACCACTCCGTGGTAACTGCGCCCGTCCCAGACGAAGGCCACGCTGTGGGCGCGGTCGACCTTGTCGGGCAGGGGCGGGCAAATGTGCAGGCGCAGGCCGGGGCGGCCTTGCAGGTCGAGGGCGGCGAGTTGGCACTGGCACTCCACGCTTTGCGCCACCGGGCCGAACAGGGTGTCGCGTACGTAATCGAGCTGTAGTGAGGCATTGGGCGCGCGGCAGGGCATTTTCATAGGCGCGCGGCTCCGCTTTGAGAGGGCGGGTAATAGGGCTGGTAGGGCATGGCGGGCTCCAGGCTGAACAGGGCATGGCATATCGTTTGAAGCTTGCCTGGCCAAGATGTTCAACCTGTTTCATGCGCGTTCATCCTGTTTGCGCCGGTTACGGGCCGTTGGCCGCTTCAGCCACCGGCCTTGCGCAAGGTCAGGTTGATCCGCCGTTCACCGAGGCGCGGATGCACGCCAGGCTTGATCGGGAGCACGCCGTGAAAGCGCAGGCGGTCCTCGCCACCCCAGACCAGCACATCGCCGTGGCTCAGCGGGATGCGCTGGGTCTTGTCGGTGCGCTGCAGGCCACCGAACAGGAACACCGCCGGCAAGCCCAGCGACACCGACACGATCGGCTGGCCGAAGTCCTGCTCGTCGCGGTCCTGGTGCAGGCTCAGGCGGGTGCCCGGCAGGTAATGGTTGACCAGGCAGGCATCCGGTACGAAACCGTCGAACCCGGCCATGGTCGCAGCGCGGGCGGCCAGTTCGAGCAACACGGGGGGCAGGGCGGGCCAAGGTTTGCCGCTGAGCGGGTCGCAGGGGCTGTAGCGGTAGCCGTGTTCGTCACTGACCCAACCCAACGTGCCGCAGTTGGTCAGCCCTACCGCCATGCGCAGGCCGCCCGGGGTGTGCATGTGCCGGAACGGCGCGGCACGCAGCACCGGGCGCAGGGCATCGAGCAAGGCCTCGATCTCGGCCAGAGCGAAGCCGGGCAGCAGCACGGTGTGGCTGGCCAGGCGTTGCGGCTGGGTGCCGAACAGGTCGAGGTCGGACTGGATCATGGGTCAGGCATCGGTTGGGGTGTGGACCATTGTAATGCGCTTGGCAGGCTTGGCCTATTCGCGGGCATGCCCGCTCCCACAGGGTTGGCGCAGGCTTTGACGGCGGTGGAGCACCTGTGGGAGCGGGCGTGCCCGCGAACAAGTCGGCAAGAAAAGAAGTTCTGACAGGAAAAAAGGAACCGCGGCACCAGGGAGAGGAGCACCGCGGTTCAAGGGGGGAGCGATCTACTGCTGGGTCACAGTGGCCACGTTCGCGCTGCCCAGCTGGCTGATGGTCGCGGTCTGGGTCACACCGCTCTGGTCGACATACGCCTTGTTGCCCTGGCCTCCCTGGGTCACGTAGGCAATGTTGTAGCTGTCAACCTGCTTGATGTTGGCTTCGTTGCCGCTACCGTACAGCTGGTTGGTGTAGCTCTGGTTGCTGTAGCCGGACTGGTCCAGGTTGATGACGTTGCCGTTGCCCTGGCTGTTGCCGTAGGCATAGTTGTCGGTGCCACGCTGGTCGGCGATCAGGATGTTGTCGGTGCCGTTCTGTTCGAAGTACAGCTCGTTGTTCATGTCGGCCTGCTTGGTCTCCATTTGGTTGCCGGTGCCTTTCTGGGTCAGCGTGGCCAGCTGGTTGTCACCGTTCTGGGTCAGGTTGACGCCGTTGCCATTGCCATTCTGGTTGATGGTGGCAGTCTGGTTGGTACCGAACTGGCCGCCCATCTTGGCGCCTTTCCAGTTGCTGGCGGTGACGCTGTTGCCAGTGCCCTTGGTGTTGATGGTCAGGTTGAGGTTTTCACCGTTCTGGTAGGTGAAATGCACGTTGTTGCTACCAGTCTGGGTGATGGTGGTGGTCGAGTTGCTGGTCTCGAACTGGTCCGACCAGCTGGCGTTGGCCGTGCCCTGTTGCGACAGGCTGACCTTGTTGTTCATGCCGAAGCTCTGGTCGATATAGCCTTCGTTCATCTGGCCGGACTGGGTCACTGATGCCTGGCTGGCGGTCTGGTTGTCCTGCCACACTTCCACCGAGTTGCCGCCACCGTACTGGCCAATGCCGATGGTGCCGCCGGTGCCGTCGCGCTGGTCGCCATACGCCCAGTTGCCCGTGCCGTCCTGGTAGACCTGGATATCACCATCGACGTGGCTCAGGTGCTCGGCGGCGGCGTAGTTTTCCTGGCCGGTCTGGTTGATGCTGCTGCGGTTGTTGCTGCCACCAAAGATCTGCTCGATGAAAGCTTCGTTGCGCTGGCCGGATTGCCAGGTGGTGGCCTTGCTGCCTTCCTGGCTTTCCTGCCATACGGTCGAGGCGTTTTGCGCGCCTTGCTGGGTTTGCAGCGACTGGTTGCCCAAGCCCAGTGACTGGCTGGCGAAGGCATCGTTGTAGCTGCCGCTTGCGTGCTGGGTGACCTGGCTGCCGTTCTCGAACAGCTGGTCGGCGTAGCCGGCGTTGTATTGGCCGTTGGCGCTCTGCTGGATATCGCTGGTGCTATCCGATTGCACCGCCAGGTGGTTGTTGCCCTTGCCTGTCTGGGTCTGGGTAGCCGAAGCGAATGGCGCCAGGGACTGGCTGACTTCAGCGATGTTTTCCTTGCCATCCTGGGTCTGGGACGAGGTGCTGTCAGCAGCCATGGCCTGACCTGCGAGGGCCAGGACGATAGCGGCACTTAACGGAGCGAGCTTGTACATGGGGGTGCCTCCAGGTCTATCGGTATTGGGTTATCTGCACGTGCTGTCCATTGCCGGCCTGGGTCACGGAGCTGTTCAGGCCGGTGCCGGACTGCACGATGCTGGCGCTGTTGTCGTTGCCGATCTGCTCGATGGCCGCACTGTTGCTGCTGCCGGTCTGGCGGATCGACGCGTTGTTGCCATTCCCCTGTTGGCTGATGAGGGCCATCAGGTCACTGCCTTCCTGCAAGATGTACGCTTCCTGCGCGCCACCGGCCTGGACGATGCGGCCCAGCAGGGCCTGGCCGTTCTGGTCGAGGGCGGCGCGGTTGCCCGCGCCTTGCTGCTCGATCACCGCAGCCTGGCCGGCGCTGGCCGGCAGCAGGCGGATGATTACCGGTTCGCCGAGGTCGTTGCCGGGTGCGAGGTCGGCATTGTCCAGCAGGTCCTCGGCCCAGCAGGCCTGGCCCACCACAGCCAGGCCGAGCAGCAGGGAGTACAGGCGTCTCATTGCAACCTCCGGCCTTTACTGCACGGTTACGTTGACGGTGCGTGTGGTGCCCTGGCTGGTGGTGATCGTCGCCGTCGGTGCCGCAGTCGGGATGATCGTGGTGCTGTTGCTCACCGCCAGGCGCCAGCGGCCGGTCAGCGCCACCGTGGCGGTGCCAAGGGTCTGCACGCCGGTAGTGGTGGTTACCCGCACGGTGACGGTATTGCCGGTGGTGACCGACGAAGTACCGCTGAGGTCCCAGTTGTAACGGTTGTTGGAGCGTGCCGTGACCGTGGCGGTCGTGACCGTGAAGGTTTCGGCGGCGGGCCGTGGCGATACGTTGACGGTGACGGTGCCGGCGTTGGACAGGGCCCCCAGCGAGTCACGAGCCTGGTAGGTGAAGGTAGTGGTGAAGGCCGTGGTCACCGTGGCCGGTGGGGTGTAGGTCACCGTGGTGCCGTCGGTACTGACGGTGCCCCGGCCGGCAGCCGGCTGGGTGACGGCAGCAACGCTCAGCGGTACGTTGCCTTCCGGATCGGTGTCGTTGGCCAGCACGTTGATGGTCAAAGGCACGCCCAGGGTGGCGACCGTTTCCGGGTTGGCGGTTGGGGCCTGGTTGGGCGCCACGTTGATGGTGACCGTGGCTGGTTCCGACTTCAGGCCCTTGGCGTCCACTGCCCGGTAGCTGAAGGTGGCCACCACGGGTTGCGTGGCCCCGGCTGGCGGGGTGTAGGTGACCGAGGTGGTGCCGTTCATCACCACGCCGCCAAGACCGGTACCGGGCTGGGTGAGGTCGCTGATGGTCAGCGGTACGTTGCCATCCGGGTCGCTGTCGTTCTGCAGCAGGTTGAGGGTGATCGGGATGCCCACGCTGGTACTGCCGGTATCGGCCTGGGCCAGCGGCGGCTGGTTGGCCGCCTCGACCGGCGCGTTGCCGACCACGACTACCGGTTCGACATCGCTGCCGCCGCGTGCCGATTTCACCGTGATGGTGGCTGGTGGCTGCGGCACGTCGTTGACGGTCAGGCTCTGCAGCGTGCCCGCCTTGGACAGGCGACCGTAGCCTTGGGCGATCAGGTCCGGGACCGCCACTTCGTCACTGGAACGGGCCTCTATCAACAGGCGCTTGTTGGCCCAGTCGTAGCGTGCGGTGCCGACCTTGACCACGTCGGTGAGCTTGCTCGACAGCGCGGTCGGCTGGGTACCGCCGGCGCTGTCGCTGGCGGTGACCACCACCACTGCAGGCGGTGCTTCCTGGCCGAACTGCTGGTGGAAGAACAGCCCGTTGTTGTCGGCGGTGAGGGTGTACTGGCACGGCGAAGGCGGGGTGCCGACCAAGGCAATGCCATTGCGCATGCACAGGCTGGCTGTGCTGGGCGCCTTGGCGAACACTTCCGTACGGGTGCCGGTGGCATTGCGCGAATAGGTGGCGCGTTCCAGGCTGACCGGGGTCTGGGCCCGTTGGTCGAGTACCTTGCCTGAAACAGTGAAGGTGTTGGTCTGGATGGTGCCAGCGGGGCCTTGAATGCGCACGAAGTTGGTATTGAAGGGGCTGCCGGTCACCGCCTCGGTGATATTGGGGTCGCCGATGTAGGTTTCGATGGCGCCGGTATCGGGGTTGACCTCGGTGTAAGGCCCGCCAACACCCTTCAGCCAAGGGCCGATCGCCCCCGCCAGCGCTCCCCGGAAGTTGCCTGGTGCGCCAATGCCAATGTCCCGGGTGATGTTGATCGCCCGACGCCCCGCCGTGGTGACGTTGACCGTCTCCACCCCGTAGGGATGGGTGATGGTGTAGGTACCGGTACTTGGGACCGAAGCACGGATGCGGATCCGGGCGAAGCTTTGCTGGTCACCATCGACAGGGTTTTCGGCGGCGAAGGCAGCCTCCACCCCGGCTACATAAACCTCCAGTTCATAGCCGCTGTTGCCGACCTGCGGAATGGCGGTTTCCGCCAGGAACCAGAACATCTCGGGCGGCCAGTTGTCCGGGAACACCAGCGGCAGGGCATCGTCATAGATGCCAGGCTCGGGCAACAAGGTACACATGTACGCCGGTGCCCCCGGCGCGCCTGGCGCACGCGTACTGGTAGCACGGGATTGGCACAGCTCCAGGGACTGGTCGAGGCTGTCCTTGTACCACATCGGATAGCCACCGGTGGCGAAGGTGTAGGGCCCCGGGTCGACATCGGACAGCGCGGCAAACGCGGCGCTGGTAACGGTAAGGGAGAAACCGGCGGCCAACAGCGCACGGCGCGACCAAGTGTTCATGCTGCCTCCTTGAAGGCTGAGCCTTTGTCTGTTCATGGCACCAGCACCACGTCTTCGGTGTCGCTACCGCCGTTGGTACTGGTGACCTGCACCTTGGCCGGCGGGATCGGCGACAGGCTGGTGCTCAGCGTCTTCACGGCACCTGTGCCGCTCAGGTTGCCGATCAGCGCGCCGTTGCCGGTGTGTGCGGTGAGCACTGGCGGCGTGGTTTCGTCGCTGGTGCTGGCCACCAAGGTCAGCTCGCCGGTGGACAGACGGAACTGGGCCTGGGTGATAACGACCAGGTCGGTCAGCGGTACATTGGCGGTGGTCAGGCTGCTGGCAGGGATCGCCACGCTGTTGTCGGCGGTCAGCGTCAGGATCGTCCCGGCGGCCGGGTCGAGCACCGACTGGGCGTACCAGGCACCGGTACCGTTGGCCTCGGTGAGGTTCAGGTTGGGTGTCTGGCTGGTCAGGGTGACGCTGGCCGGTGGCGGCGGGGCCATCACGAAGATGTCCTGCTGGGCGCGCAGGTCGCCGTTCTCGGTATGCCGCGAGTAGGTACTGCGTTGCGGCATCAGCGGGGTTGGCAGGGTCACTTCGGAAAGCTTGCCCGAAACCGCGAACAGCTCGGTGCGCAGGTCGATGCCGCCGGGGCCTTCGATGCGCACGTAGTTGGTATTGAAGGGGCTGCCGGTCACCCGTTCTTCCAGGTTCGGGTCGCCGATGAAGCGCTCGCTGCCTTCGGTGTAGGGGCCGTTGACACTGCGCAGGAACGGCCCGACATCGCCTTTCAGGGCGCCGGTGAAGTCGCCTGCGCCGGCGATGCCGATGTCGCGGGTCATGTTGATCGCCCGGCGCCCGGGCGCAGGTACGTCGAACACTTCGACGCCGTAGGGGTGAGTGACCACGTAGGTGCCGGCGGTTGGCACGTCGACCCGGATACGCACCCGGGCGAAGCTGACCTGGTCGCCGTCGACCGGTTCTTCGGCGGCAAATGCCGCTTCGATCGCGGTGCCGTAGCTGAGGTCGATGCCGCGAGTGGCGTCGACGATGGCGGCATCGGCGGTGAACCAGAAAGCTTCGTCAGGGAAGTTGGTGGGGAAGACGATGGGTTGGGTATCGTCGAACACGCCGGGGGTGGGCAGCAGCGTGCACATGTACGAAGGTGCGCCGGGTGCGCCAGGCACACGCGAGCTGACCGCCTTTGTCAGGCACAGGTCGAGGGTACGACCGTGACTGTCCTGGTACCAGGCTGGGAAACCACCGTTGGCGGGAACATAGGCGCCTGGATCGACAGCGTTCAAGGCAGCCTGCGCCGGGAGTTGGAGCATGCCGGCGAAAATGGCCAATGCCAGCGGGTGGGGTATCGGTCGGTGCATGAGTCATTTCCTCCTGCAAACGGGCCCATGGACTTGGGGCGTCTGGCAGGAGATCGGCAATAGGCGTGCCAAGGCAGAAAAAATGTGCTGCAGCCCTTGCAGGGCAAGGGATCCATTTCTCTTGCAAGGGCGATTGCAGGGGGTGGGCCGTTGGGTACCGTGTCCCCAACGTTGGGGACTGGGGCAGGTGGTACCGACCCATTCGTAGCATCAGCTACCCGGTCGGTGCACCTTCGATCTCGACGTACGTAACTTGCGTGGCTTTTTCTCTGGTCGCTTGCCGGGTTTGAGTTGCCAGCGATCGGCATTGGCGAGCAGGCGCTTCTGGATCTCAGGTGGGTAGTCGCTCAGCGCTGTCACCGCTGGGACGGGCTTACCGGGCATGCCAGCTTCGCGGATAACCTTCGGCCAGCGCGGTCGCCAGCACAACAGCAAGCTCAGCCAATGGCCGGTGCCGATAATGACGAAGGCGGGCCAAACCAGGAGCAGGACGACTTTGAACAGCCAACTGCTTTTCCGGAAGAAACGACCCAATCCTTCGAACTGGGCGCTGAATGCCTGGACGGGCGAGGGGAGTTGGGTGCTCAGACGGGGGCGGGGGACGGCATGTGGGCCATCTTCCATATAGCGGCGAATGAACTCCCACTCGTCCCGAAGTTCGCTACCACCTTGGCCTTGCTTGCCGAGTAGGGCCACTTCCATGTGAGGGAGCTGATCATTTCGTCGAGTTCGAACGAAACCACCTCGAAGTCAATCTGGCCAGCCAGCGGCTGGAAGGTGAAGCGCAAGTCGGATTGGCTAGGCATGCGGATCCCCTTTGCTACTGCTGCAAAATGCCGTTAAGCGACTCCAGCACCTCGGCGGTGATCAAGGCTGTAGTAGCAGTAGGCGCAGACCATGGCGATGGCGGAGATCACCAACGGGCTCCACCAGGGCCATTCCCGACGCCGCATACGGTGGGGGCGATGGACCACGTTGGTATAGGGATCGCCCGGGAATTCCGGCGTGGGGCCGCGCAGTTCACGAATGACCTTGTGCATCCGCGAAATCAGGGCGTTGATGATTTCATCGCACTTCGGGTCCAGGGCGTACTTGCCCTTCAGGCCCAGGCAAAAGCAGAAGTACAGGAACTCCAGCACATCCTGGAACTCCTCCGGAGACTGCATCAACCGCTCCAGCAACACGAAGATCTTCTCGCCACCCTGGGTTTCGCCATGGAAGATGCTGAGCAGCGGTTCGTGGCTCCAGCACGAATTGTTCCCCAGGGGCGACTCATCACGGCCTCGTCCAGGTAAAGGCACAAGGCATAGGAATAGGCTTCGAGGTGCACAGAGGAATAACCGTGCTGCTGTATTTCCTCGCGGATTGTGCTGACCTGAATCTGCAGGGTCTTGTGCACCTGTTCGATGTTGGGCAGGTCATCCAACGTACGCAGGCGTATGACCAGGCCGAACAGCGGGTTGGCCGCGTCGAGCATCAGGTTGGCGAAGCCGCCGCGTAGCTGGAAGTCCGGGTCGGCTGAGTAGCCAGGAAGATCCATGGCTTGCCCGGATTCGGTGCTGGAGCGAGGTAGCGGGTTCCCTTGGATATCCTCCAGCAGGACCGGCTTTTTCTTCCTGTGTAGTGTTTTCACAGTGACATCGGGCTCATCGGACATCCTTAATCCTCGTTTGTCGGCGCGCCATCGCTGCATGGTGGCATGGAGTATCCACGCGGCTAGTCGCAGGCATTTGGCTGAAGCCCGAACGTAAACCAGGAATCAATCTATCGGGAATCCCGAAACGTCCGATGCGATCGTAGGAAGATTCTTCTTTTGTGCATTTCAGAATCTGAAGATGCAGCTCAAAGCGTCCTTAGTGTGAAAAATACCCTTGGCTGGATGCATAGGCTTAGGAGCATCTTTTATGGCAGGCAAGCACGGCATGAAACCGGTTTCAAAACATTTCTGAACGCGCTAGATTATCCGGCTGTTTTCTTGATGGCCTATCAAGACCACCCCCCATATTGAAAATCAGATGGCGCTTTTCAAGGCCGCACACAGCCGATGAGGATTCGCAATGCCTGAGCATGCCCCCGACAATCCGCGCAGGGACTTTCTGCGCAAGACCTTGACCTTGATCCCTGTGGTCACAGTGGCCAGCACGGGGCTTGGCGTGGGTGCCAGTCAGCTGCTTGCGGCCCCGCAACACGAGCCCAAAGTGCCGGCCACGCCGCCTGTGGGCAACTACCAGCCGACTTTCTTCACTGCCGAGGAGTGGGCCTTCGTGCAGGCTGCCGTCTCGCGCATCATCCCGGCCGACGAACTTGGCCCTGGCGCACTTGAAGCCGGCGCTGCCGAATTCATCGACCGGCAGATGAACACCCCCTACGCAACTGGCGCGCAGTGGTACATGCAAGGCCCTTTCAAGGCCGACGCCGCGCCCGAACTGGGGTACCAGCTGCAACTCAGCCCGCAACAGATCTACCGCCTGGGCATCGCCGCCGTGGATGGCTGGTGCAAGGCCAATTCCGGGCAAGTTTTTGCTGCGCAAGATAGCGCTACCCGAGACCGCATTCTCAGCAAGATCGAGGCTGGAGAGCTGGTTTTCGACGCCGTGCCAGCCAAGGTGTTCTTCAGCCTGCTGGTGCAGAACACCCGTGAAGGGTTCTTCTGCGACCCGATCCATGGCGGCAACAAAGGCATGGTCGGCTGGACCCAGATCGGCTTCCCCGGCGCCCGTGCCGATTTCATGGATTGGGTCGAGCGCAACGAGCCTTACCCGTTCCCCGCTGTTTCGATCCGTGGCGAGAGGGCCTGAGGCATGACGACCGTGATGAAGAAAGTGGACGCGGTGATCGTGGGCTTCGGCTGGGCCGGCGCGATCATGGCCAAGGAACTGACCGAGGCGGGGCTGCAAGTGCTGGCCCTGGAGCGGGGGCCGATGCAGGACACCTACCCGGAAGGCAGCTACCCGCAGGTGATCGACGAGCTGACCTACAGCGTGCGCAAGAAGCTGTTCGTCGATGTGTCCAAAGAGACCGTCACCATCCGCCACGGCATGAACGACGTGGCGCTGCCCAATCGCCAGCTCGGTGCCTTCCTGCCGGGCAAAGGTGTAGGTGGCGCAGGCCTGCACTGGTCTGGCGTGCACTTCCGGGTAGACCCGATGGAGCTGCGCATGCGCAGCCACTACGAAGAACGCTACGGGCGCAAGTTCATCCCCGAAGACATGACTATCCAGGACTTCGGGGTCAGCTACGAAGAACTGGAACCGCACTTCGACTTCGCCGAGAAGGTGTTCGGTACCTCTGGCCAGGCCTGGACCGTCAACGGCCAGGTCGTTGGCGAAGGGAAGGGCGGCAACCCCTATGCGCCAGACCGTTCCAGCCCGTTCCCGCTGCCTTCGCAGAAAAACGTGGTGTCGGCCAGGCTGTTCGAAAAGGCGGCGGCCAGCCTGGGCTACAAGCCCTACAACCTGCCCTCGGCCAACACCTCCGGCTCGTACACCAACCCGTACGGGGCGCAGATGGGGCCATGCAACTTCTGCGGTTTCTGCAGCGGCTACGTGTGCTACATGTACTCCAAGGCCTCGCCCAACGTGAACATCCTGCCGGCGCTGCGTCAGGTGCCGAACTTCGAATTGCGGCCCAACGCTCATGTGCTGCGGGTGAACCTGGACGACAGCAAGCGCAAGGCCACCGGCGTCACCTACATCGACGCCCAGGGGCGGGAAGTGGAGCAGCCGGCGGACCTGGTGATCCTGGCGGCGTTCCAGTTCAACAACGTACGCCTGATGCTGCTGTCCGGCATCGGCAAACCGTACGACCCCATCAGGAACGAAGGCGTGGTCGGGCGTAACTTCGCCTACCAGAACATGGGCACGGTCAAGGCGTTCTTCGACAAGGACACCTACACCAACAACTTCATCGGCGCCGGTGGCAATGGCATCGCCATCGATGACTTCAACGCCGACAACTTCGACCATGGCCCGCACGGCTTCGTCGGTGGCTCGCCGATGTGGGTGAACCAGGCCGGCACACGGCCGATTGCCGGCGGCGCCACCCCGCCTGGCACACCGGCCTGGGGCAGCGCCTGGAAGAAGGCCACCGCCGATTACTACACCCACCAGGTGTCGATGGACGCCCACGGCGCCCACCAGTCCTACCGTGGCAACTACCTGGACCTCGACCCGACCTACCGCGACGCCTACGGCCAGCCGCTGCTGCGCATGACCTTCGACTGGCAGGAAAACGACATCAGGATGAACCAGTTCATGGTCGACAAGCTGAGCAAGATCGCCCAGGCGATGAACCCCAAGACCATTGCCGTGCTGGGCAAGAAGGTCAAGGACCACTTCAACACCGCCAGCTACCAGACCACCCACCTGAACGGCGGCGCGATCATGGGCACCGACCCGAAGACCAGTGCCCTGAACCGCTACCTGCAAAGCTGGGACGTGCACAACGTGTTCGTTCCGGGGGCTTCGGCGTTCCCCCAAGGGTTGGGCTACAACCCGACCGGGCTGGTGGCTGCGCTGACCTACTGGTCAGCCCGCGCCATCCGCGAGCAGTACCTGAAAAACCCTGGCCCGCTGGTTCAGGCTTGAGGAGCGATGCGCATGAAGACAATGTTGATCGCAACCCTGCTGGGTGCCAGCGTGGCTGCTCAGGCTGCGCCGAATGACGATGCGCAGGTGCGCCAGGGCGAGTACCTGGCCCGCGCCGGCGACTGCGTCGCCTGCCATACCGCCAAGGGCGGCAAGCCGTTCGCCGGTGGGCTGCCGATGGAAACACCGATCGGCACGGTGTACTCCACCAACATCACCCCGGCGGCCAGTGGTATCGGCCAGTACAGCTTCGAAGACTTCGACCAGGCGGTGCGCAAGGGCATCGGCAAGGATGGCAGCACCCTGTATCCCGCCATGCCATACCCGTCCTATGCGCGCGTCAGCGAGCAGGACATGCAGGCGCTGTATGCCTACTTCATGAAGGGCGTGGAACCGGTCGAGCAGACGAACAAGGCCACCGATATCCCTTGGCCGCTGAGCATGCGCTGGCCGCTGGCGGTCTGGCGCGGGTTGTTCGCGCCAGAGGCCAAGCCCTGGCAGGCATCGGCGGCAGCCGACCCGGTGGTCAACCGCGGTGCCTACCTGGTCGAGGGCCTGGGGCACTGTGGCGCGTGCCATACGCCGCGGGCACTGACCATGCAGGAAAAGGCACTGAGCCCACAGGAGGGCGAGCAGTTCCTGGCTGGCAGTGCACCGCTGGAAGGCTGGATTGCCAAGAACCTGCGTGGCGACCACAAGGACGGCCTGGGTAGCTGGAGCGAAGAGCAGCTGGTGCAGTTTCTCAAGACTGGCCGTAGCGACCGCAGCGCCGTGTTCGGTGGCATGAGCGACGTGGTCGAGCACAGCATGCAACACATGAGCGACGCCGACCTGACCGCTATCGCCCGCTACCTGAAGACGTTGCCGCCAAGCAACCCTGACGACCAGCCGCACGTGTACGACAAACAGGTGGCGGATGCGCTATGGAAGGGTGACGACAGCAAGCCCGGGGCGGCGGTGTACATCGACAATTGCGCGGCCTGCCACCGTACCGATGGCCAGGGCTATACCCGCGTGTTCCCGGCCCTGGCCGGCAACCCGGTGGTGCAGACGGCGGATGCCACATCGCTGATCCACGTAGTATTGGCGGGGGGCACGGTGCCGGCGACGCACGCGGCACCGTCGAACTTCACCATGCCGGCGTTCGGCTGGCGCCTGAGTGACCAGGAGGTTGCCGAGGTGGTGAACTTCATTCGCACCAGTTGGGGTAACCAGGGCAGTGCCGTCACTGCCAGTGACGTGAAATCCCTCCGTTAACTGCATCCCTCTGTCTGCACCCCCAATCCACTGTAGGAGCGGGTTTACCCGCGAATGCGTCGGCACATTCAAAATCGCATTCGCGGGTGAACCCGCTCCCACAGGGTTTTGCATTTACTTTTCTTTATTTATCAGTTAGTTAAATAGAATTCTTATTGCATTTACTACGCATGGATATCGCACTCCCGACCAACGGCATGTTGACGAACGCGTGCGATTTTGCTGTATTGAAACCGGTTTCATCGCTATCACAACAATCATAAGGACAGCCCATGACCGACGCGCCTGCCCATGCCCGCGAACGGGTCACCATCAGCGAAGTAGCGCGTGTCGCTGGCGTTTCCAAGGCCACCGTCTCCCGTTACATCGGCGGTGACCGCCAGTTGCTCGCCGAAGCCACCGCCAAGCGCCTGGAAGAGGTCATCGAGCGCCTCGGTTACCGCCCCAACCAGATGGCCCGTGGCCTGAAGCGCGGCCAGACGCGCCTGATCGGCATGCTGGTGGCCGATATCCTCAACCCCTATTCAGTGGCCGTGATGCATGGCGTGGAAACAGCCTGCCGCCAGCATGGCTACAGCCTGGTGGTGTGCAACACCAACCGCGACGACGAGCAGGAGCGTCACCATCTGGTGGCCCTGCAGTCCTACAACGTCGAAGGGCTGATCGTGAACACGCTTGGCCATCACCCCGGCGAATTGCTCAACCTGCAGCGCGACATCCCCATGGTGCTGGTCGACCGCCAGTTGCCCGAACTGAATGTCGACCTGGTTGGCCTGGACAATGCCGACGCGGTCGAGCAGGCCCTCGACCACCTGCAAGCTCAAGGCTACCGCGACATCCTGGCGGTAACCGAACCTCTCGATGGCACCAGCTCGCGCCTGGAGCGAGTACAGGCGTTCGGATCCTCGGTCAGCCGTCGCCCCGGCATGCGCCAACAGGTGCTGGAGACCGGCACCGGGCTTGATGAGCAGCTGGCTGCGTTCCTCGCCGGCAACGGCCATGGCCCGCAGGCCATCTTTACCTTCAACGGTGTCGCCACCCTGGCCGTGACCCGGGCCCTGCACGAAGCAGGGCGCAATCTGTTCGTGGACGTCGGGCTGATCGCCCTCGACGACCTCGACTGGTACCCCTTGGTCGGCAGCGGCATCACTGCACTGGCCCAGCCCACCGAGCGAATCGGCGTGGCGGCATTCGAGAGTCTGCTTGGCCGCCTGCGCGGCGACAGCGGGGCAGCCCGGCGTATCGACTTCAAGGCCGAGCTGATCATCCGAGGTTCAACCCAGCCACAGTAATCACAGGCAGGCACCTGCGTGCCTGCTGTCATCAAAAAAATGAAACCGGTTTCATAAGGACAAGAACAATGCACTCGAACCCCGTTTCCATCAGCCTCTCCAGCTACGGTGCCGACTTTGTCCGGCAGCGTGGCCAGGAGCAATTCCTTGACCTGCTGGCTGCCGCCGGCGTTACCCGCGTGGAGCTGCGCGAAGAACTGTTCACTTGTGCGCCGGACACTGCAGCGCTGGCTGCAGCCATTGCCGCGCTACGCCTGGAGTGCCTGTATTCCACGCCCCTGGAACTGTGGACCGCACAAGGCGTGCCTGACCCGCAATTGGCGCAGAAGCTTGAAACTGCCCGTGCCCTTGGCGCGGTCGCGCTCAAGGTTTCCCTGGGCCACTACCATGCGGGCTGTGACGTCGCGGCCTTGGCGACGCTGTTGCCGGCGCATGGGCCATTGCTGCTGGTGGAGAACGACCAGACCGCGCATGGTGGACGGATCGAACCCCTACAGCAGTTTTTCCAGCGCGCCGACGAGCTCGGGCTGACCCTGGGCATGACTTTCGACATCGGTAACTGGCAGTGGCAGGGCGAGCCTGCCCGACATGCCGCACGCCAGCTGGGCCGCTGGGTGCGCTATGTGCACTGCAAGGCCGTGCAGTGCCGGGCCGATGGGCGCCTGGTTGCCGTACCGCCAGAGGCATCGGACCTGCAGGAGTGGGCCGAGCTGATGGCCGAGTTCACCCCTGGCGTGGTACGCGCTGTCGAGTACCCGCTGGTGAGCGACGATCTGCTGGCGCTGACCCGTGCCCAGGTGCGCGACCTGGCGGCGCTGGGGCAGGGCGTATCGAGCGAGGAGCTGAGCCATGCATGAGCATGACGTGTTGTGTTTCGGCGAGACCATGGCCATGTTCGTCGCCGAGCAGGCCGGCGACCTGGCCAGTGTCGGCCAGTTCGGCAAGCGCATTGCCGGCGCCGACAGCAACGTGGCCATCGGCCTGGCGCGGCTGGGCTTCAAGGTCCGCTGGCTGAGCCGGGTGGGCGACGATTCGCTGGGCCGTTTCGTGCTCGACAGCCTGCGCCGCGAAGGACTGGATTGCTCTGGTGTCGAGGTAGATGGCAGCTACCCCACCGGCTTCCAGCTCAAGGCCCGCTGCGATGACGGCAGCGACCCGGCGGTGGAGTACTTCCGCCGTGGCTCGGCGGCCAGCCGGCTGTCGCCGGCGCTGCTGCGCCCGGGTTCTCTGCAGGCCCGCCACTTGCACGCCACCGGCATCCCACCGGCGCTGTCGGACGGCTGCCGGGCGCTGTCCCATGCGTTGATGGACGCCATGCGTGCCGCCGGGCGCAGCATCTCGTTCGACCCCAACCTGCGCCCCTCGCTGTGGCCTGACCAGAGCAGCATGGTGCGCGAAGTCAATGCCCTGGCGGCCAAGGCCGACTGGGTTCTGCCAGGCCTGGAAGAGGGCCGCCTGCTGACCAGGCAGCACACCCCGGCAGACATCGCCGCTTTCTACCTCGACCAAGGGGTGGAACTGGTGGTGATCAAGCTGGGCGACGCCGGTGCCTACTTCCGCAGCGCCAAGGGCGAAGGCCAAGTGGCGCCAGTGCCGGTCAGCCAGGTGGTAGACACTGTTGGCGCCGGCGATGCCTTTGCCGTCGGCGTGCTCAGTGCGCTGCTGGAGGGCCACCCGGTAGCCGAGGCAGTGGCGCGTGGCAACTGGTGCGGCAGCCGCGCCGTGCAGTCGCGTGGCGACATGGAAGGGCTGCCGCTGCGCCATGAGCTGCAAGCCCACGACTTGCGCAGAAGCGCCTGAACACTTGACCCGAAACACCTGTTGCAACAAAAACAACAAGCTCAGGAGAAACGAACCATGCAAAGCCAAAGCCTGGCACCTCGCCGCTGGTGGTACATCATCCCGATCGTGTTCTTCACCTATAGCCTGGCGTACCTGGACCGCGCCAACTACGGGTTCGCCGCCGCTTCCGGCATGGCTGAAGACCTGCATATCACCCCCGCACTGTCTTCGCTGCTGGGGGCACTGTTCTTCCTTGGTTACTTCTTCTTCCAGGTGCCTGGCGCCATCTACGCCGAAAAGCGCAGTGTGAAGAAGCTGATCTTTGTCTGCCTGATCCTCTGGGGCGGCCTTGCCACGCTCACCGGCGTGGTCAGCAACGTCTACATGCTGATCGCCATCCGCTTCCTGCTCGGGGTGGTGGAGGCGGCGGTGATGCCGGCCATGCTGGTGTACCTGTGCCACTGGTTCACCCGCGCCGAGCGTTCGCGCGCCAATACCTTCCTGATCCTCGGCAACCCGGTGACCATCCTGTGGATGTCGGTGGTGTCGGGCTACCTGGTCAAGCATTACGACTGGCGTTGGATGTTCATCATCGAAGGCCTGCCCGCCGTCATCTGGGCGTTCTTCTGGTGGCGCCTGGTGGATGACCGCCCGGCCCAGGTGAACTGGCTGAGCGAGCAGGAAAAGGCCGCCCTGGAACAGGCGCTGGCTGCCGAGCAGCAAGGTATCAAGCCGGTGAAGAACTACCGCGAGGCGTTCCGCTCGCCGCAGGTGATCATCCTTTCGCTGCAGTACTTCTGCTGGAGCATCGGTGTGTATGGCTTCGTGCTGTGGTTGCCGTCGATCCTCAAGCAGGCGGCCAACCTCGACATCGTGCAGGCCGGCTGGTTGTCGTCGGTACCTTACCTGGCGGCGGTGCTGGGCATGGTCGGTGTGTCGTGGGCGTCCGACCGCCTGCAGAAGCGCAAGCGTTTCGTCTGGCCGCCACTGCTGATCGCCGCCGTCGCGTTCTATGGCTCGTACGCCTTGGGCACCGAGCACTTCTGGCTGTCGTACGCGTTGCTGGTGGTCGCCGGCGCCTGCATGTACGCACCCTATGGCCCGTTCTTCGCAATCGTGCCCGAGATCCTGCCGGCCAACGTCGCCGGTGGTGCCATGGCACTGATCAACAGCATGGGCGCGCTGGGCTCGTTCGGTGGCTCGTGGCTGGTGGGTTACCTCAATGGCGTCACCGGCGGGCCTGGTGCCTCCTACCTGTTCATGTGCGGTGCGCTGCTGGCCGCAGTGGCGCTTACCGCCGCACTCAATACTTCCCAGACATCCGGCCGGGCCAAGCGCGGCAACTCGCGTCTGGCCATGAACCATTAGGAACCTGTGCAATGAAGAAGCGAATCGTCCTGTACAAACGCCTGTCCGACGACTTGATGGCACGCCTGCAAGAGCGCGTCGAGGTGACCTGGGTGGATACCTCCCAGCCCGATGGCCTGGCCCGTCTGCGCGATGCCTTGCCGGGGGCGCACGGGCTGCTGGGGGCCAGCCTGCGCCTGGATGCCAGCCTGCTCGACCTGGCGCCACAGCTTGAAGTGGTGTCCAGCGTTTCGGTCGGTGTCGACAACTACGACATCGCCGAACTCAGCCGGCGTGGCGTGATGTTGACCAACACTCCCGACGTGCTGACCGAAACCACCGCCGACACGGGCTTCGCCTTGATCCTGGCCACCGCCAGGCGGGTGGTGGAGCTGGCGAACTGGGTGCGAGACGGGAGCTGGCAGGCCAACCTCGGCCCGGCGCATTTCGGCAGTGATGTGCACGGTAAGACGCTGGGCATCGTCGGCATGGGCCGCATCGGCGAGGCCCTGGCCCGGCGCGCCGCGGCCGGCTTTGGCATGCGTGTGCTGTATCACAGTCAGCGTGCAAAGCCAGAGGTGGAGGCGCGCCATGCTGCGCGTCAATGCAGCCTGGACGAGCTGTTGCAGCAGGCGGATTTCGTTTGCCTGACCGTGCCGCTGAGTGCCAGCACCGAAGGCCTGATCGGCGCGCGGGAGCTGGCGCTGATGAAGCCCCAGGCAATTCTGGTGAACATTTCCCGCGGGCGCGTGGTGGATGAGCCAGCGCTTATCGAAGCGTTGCGTGCCCGGCGCATACGCGGCGCCGGCCTGGATGTGTTCGTGCAGGAGCCGTTGCCGGCGCAGTCGCCGTTGTTGCAGCTGGACAACGTGGTGGCGACCCCGCATATCGGCTCGGCGACCGAGGAAACCCGCCAGGCCATGGCGCGCTGTGCGGTGGACAACCTGCTCAGTGCCCTGGCTGGTGAGCGCCCGGCCAACCTGGTGAATGGCTAATTTCGCGGGCGCGCCCGCTCCCACAGGTATGGCGCATTCCTTCAGCTGGTGGGGTCCCTGTGGGAGCGGCCTTGTGTCGCGAAAGGGCTGCAGGGCAGCCCCCGGAGTCAATGCGATTCTGAACGCTGCGCCTGCGCTGGCGCAGCACTCTCCACCGGCTCCAGCGGTGGGTGCTCCTGCGCCGCGTGCATCAGGTCTTCGGTCACCCGCAGCTCGGCACCGGTCGGCGAGAAGGTGGTCGAAGCTGTGAACGGAGCCGGGTGTTCTGCCGCCGGGCGCTTGCCTCGGCGCCACATGAAGAAGCACACCATGGCCAGGTTGACCACGGCAAAGGCCCAGAACAACCCGGCCTCGCCAAACTCGGTCATCATCGGCGAAATCGCCACCGGCGCCATGGCCGAACCCAGCGAGTTGATCAGCAGCAGGCCCTGGATCATCGGCACCAGTGCATCCGATGGCGCGCGGTCGGCCGCATGGCTGACCGCCACCGGGTAAAGGGTGAACACGCCACCGCCCAGCAAGAACAGCATGGCCGGAAGCAGGATCGAGTCAGACGGCAGGAACACCGTGACCAGCGACAGCAGCACGCACAGCCCGGCCAGGGCGATCAGCACATCCTGGCGGTCCTTGCGGTCAGACCAGCGTCCGACCGGGTATTGCAGCAGCATGGCACCCAGAATTACCCAGGCCATCATGTTGCCGACCTCGCCCACATCCAGGCCGATGCGCTGCAGGTACAGCGGCAGCAGGGCATAGATGCCGGCAATGGCCACACCCGAACCGAAGCAGCCGACCAGGCCCGACGGCGCAACGCCCAGCAACTGGCGCGGCTTGAGCGGTTCGACCTGGTCCAGCAGTGGCGACACCCGCGGCAGGATCACGATGGGCAGTACCGACAGGGCGGCGAGCACGCCGGCCAGCATGAACGGTGCGGTGTCACCCATCTGGGTGATTTCGCCAAGGCCGGCCTGGGCGATGACCCCGGCGCCGTAGAAGGCAATCATGTACAGCGCCAGCAAGCGGCCGCGGATCTTGGCGTCACCGGCCAGCAGCAGCCAGCTTTCGATCACCAGGAACACGCCCACTGCCGCCCAGCCGTTGATCAGGCGCAGCACCGACCACCAGGTGACGTCGTAGAACAGGCCTTGCAGCAGGATGGTCACGGCGATCAGCGAGGCGAAGCTGGTATAGGCGCGGATATGGCCGATGCGCAGGATCAGCCGGTCGTTGAAGATGGCACCCAGGGTCAGGCCGATGAAGTAGGTCGAGGAGACCACACCGATGGTGGTGGCTGATTCGCCGGCAGCGCCCAGGCGCAGGGTGGTGAGGGAAGACATGAAGCCGTTGCCCAGGGCAATGATGAACAGCCCGAGCAGGGGCGCCAGCGCCATGGCCAGCAAACGCGGAGACATAGGTACCTCTAGTTGGATGAGCGGAATGAGCGCCTTTTCGGACGCGCACACCGGCTCGACCCGAACGGGGCCGAGTGGCTGCACGGATGTGCCTGGGCTGGATGCGACGTTGCCGGTTGCCACCGTTCAAGGCGACGGGCGAAAAGGAAGCGCGATTCTACGGGCTTGCGCGGTTTTGCCCAAGGGGCTTGGGTGTGCGACGAGACGCCGCAGTCTGTGGGCGACACGAATGCGTCTTGGGCGGACATCCCGGGGCCGCAAAGCAGCCCCGGCAATACCGAAGACTGCGGCATAATGCGGGGCCCACCCCCAAGGAAGGCCCCCATGTTCGCTTCGCTGTTCGCCGTCCTGGCCCCGGTTTTCATCGTCGCCGGCATCGGCTATGCCTGGGCCCGCAAGGGCCTGGACTACCCCACCGAATTCATCGCCCGGGTGGTGATGACCGTCGGCACCCCGTCGCTGGTGCTGTCCACGCTCAGCCGCACCGAGCTGGACCCGAACGCTTTCACCAGCATGGCCATGGCCTGCCTGCTGTGCACCTTGGGCATGGCCCTGGCCGGCTTGCTGGTGTGCCGCGCTTCGGGCATGCACTGGCGTGTGCTGTTGCCGGCGTTCATGTTCCCCAACACCGGCAACATGGGCCTGCCGATCAGCCTTTATGCCTTTGGCGAACACGGGCTGGCCCTGGCCGTGGCGTTCTTCCTGACACTGTCGATCGTCCAGTTCACCCTCGGCATGGCCATTTCCGGTACTGCGGCTTCGTTCAAGGCACTGCTGCGCAACCCTATCGTGATCAGCCTGGCCGGCGCCATGCCGATCATCTTTCTCGATTTCGAGTTGCCGCGCTGGCTGGCCAATACCGCAGACCTGCTGGGCGGCATGACCATCCCGCTGATGTTGCTGACACTGGGCGTGTCGCTGGCCAGCATTCGCCTGCGCCATGTGGGCAGCGGCATGCTGCTGGGCGGCTTGCGCATTGGCCTGGGGGCTGCTGTAGGCTGGGCGGTAGGTGCGGCGCTGGGCATGGGCAACCTGGAGCGTGCGGTGCTGGTGGTGCAGTCGGCGATGCCGGTGGCGGTTTTCAATTACCTGATGGCGGTGCGCGCCAACCGCGAGCCGGAGCAGGTGGCGAACCTGGTGATGTGTTCTACGGTGTTGTCGTTTGCCTGGTTGCCGGTGGTGCTGGCCTGGTGGATGTAAGTCTGTACCGGCCCTTTCGCGGGTAAACCCGCTCCCACAGGTACTGCGCAGGTCTAAAGGCCTGTGATGGACCTGTGGGAGCGGGTTTACCCGCGAAGAGGCCGGCACGGCAAACGGCTATTTCTCCTGCAACCGCCACCCCTGGCTGGTCAGCACCATCGCCCGGGTTTCCTTGAGCGGTGCGTCATTGCTGGCCACCGCCTTGCCCAGTTCGGCAATGCTGGCCTTGACCCCGTCATCCCCGGCCCAAGCCGGTAACCCGGTGATCTTGTAGGCATAGGTCACATTCGACATCTTCTGCCCGGTCACCTCGCTCGGCTCACTGAACTGCTCGATCGCGGTGACCTGCGCCTTGCCGAAGCACAGCCCGTTATCTGCCTTGTAATACTTGCGGCCTTCGTCGGTGAGGTCATAGGCGTAGTAGATGTCCGTGCGTGCCGCTTGCCACAGGCGGGCGGGCACCTCGGTGCGCGAGATCTCCTTTTCGCTGACCACACCTACCTGGGCCAGGGCATGCAACGCTTTGTTGGTGCTATGGACGTCGAAGTCCTGGGTTCTGGTGGGGAATGAACTGATGACGAAGCAGTGTGGGTACTGGGTATCGAGGTAGGCCTGGGCGGCCTTCTGGAAACTGGCCTCGCTGGTTTCCTCGCTGTTCGAGCAACCGGCCAGGGTTGCCAACAGCGCCAGCGGCACGATCTTCCTGTACATGGTGACACTTCCTTGGGTGACAAAGGCAAACGGGTCGTGCGCGATTAGAACCTACGGGCTAGAGCGGCGCAATCATGGCAAGACGGCATCTCTGTTCACCACAGATCTTGCAAGCTGTGTAAGTACCTGTAGGAGCGGGTTTACCCGCGAAGAGGCCGGTGCAGGCGCTACAAGGCCTTGGCCAGAAACGCCGCAGTGCGGCTTTCAGCACACCCGGCCACCACCTGTGGCGTGCCGCTGACCACCACCTGGCCCCCGGCATCCCCGGCCCCAGGGCCGATGTCGATCACCCAGTCGCTCTGCGCGACCACCCGCATGTCATGCTCGACCACCACCACGCTGTGCCCGCCATCGACCAGGCGGTTGAGCTGCACCAGCAGCCGATCGATGTCTTGCGGATGCAAGCCGTTGGTAGGTTCGTCCAGTACATACAGCGTCGCCCCGCGGGCCATGCGCTGCAGCTCGGTGGCCAGCTTGATGCGCTGCGCCTCGCCGCCGGACAGTTCGGTGGCCGGCTGCCCCAGGCGCAAATAGCCCAGGCCGATGTCCTGCAGCACCTGCAGGCAGCGGCGAGCCGCTGGCTGCTCGGCGAACACTTGCAGGGCCTGGTCGACGGTCAATTGCAGCACCTGCGCGATGTTCATGCCCTGCCAGCTCACCGCCAGGGTTTCCGGGTTGTAGCGAGCGCCATGGCAGGTCGGGCAGGGCGCGTAGACGCTGGGCATGAACAGCAACTCGACACTGACGAAGCCTTCGCCCTCGCAGTTCTCGCAGCGCCCCTTGGCAACGTTGAAGGAGAAACGCCCGGCATCGAAGCCTTGTGCCTTGGCCTGTTCGGTGGCAGCGAACAGCTTGCGTACATGGTCGAACAGGCCGGTGTAGGTGGCCAGGTTGGAACGAGGCGTGCGGCCGATCGGTTTCTGGTCGACCTGCACCAGGCGCTTGATGCTGCCAAGGCCGGCGCTGACAAACCCGCCGCTGGCCTGTTCCGGTTCATCTTCCAGGCTCTGCTCCTCAGGCTCGCTGCGCAGGTCGGCATGGCCCAGGTGCGCCCCCACCAGCTCGAGCAGAGCCTGGCTGACCAGGCTCGACTTGCCCGAGCCGGAAATACCGGTGACGGCGGTAAAGCAACCCAGCGGGAATGCGGCACTGAGGTCGTGCAGATTGTTGCGGCTGATGCCTTCGAGCTTCAGCCAGTCGCGGGCCTGGCGTGGTGTGCGCGTGGCCTGGGCCAATGTACTGAACAGGTAGGCCCGGGTGCATGACTGCTCGACCCGGGCCAGGCCGGCGGGCGGCCCGCTGTAGAGAATGGTGCCGCCATGCTCGCCAGCGGCAGGCCCCACATCCACCAGCCAGTCGGCGCGACGCATGGTATCCAGGTCGTGCTCCACCACATACACCGAATTGCCTGCCTGCTTCAGTCGCTGCAGCGCTTCGAACAGGGCTTCGCTGTCGGCCGGGTGCAAGCCGGCCGACGGCTCGTCCAGCACGTAGATCACGCCGAACAATTGCGAGTTCAGCTGGGTGGCCAGGCGCAGGCGTTGCAGCTCTCCAGAGGACAGGGTAGGGGTGCTGCGCTCCAGGGCCAGGTAGCCCAGGCCCAGGTCGAGCAGGGGACCGATGCGTTCGAGCAGTTCGTTGGCGATGCGTTGCGCGGCGAGGCGTTTTTCCAGGGTCAGGTTGCCGTCGTGCTGCTCCAGATAGCCTGGGGCAGCAACCTGACGGAACACCTCGGCCAGCGCCTGCAACGACAACCGCGACAGCTCGCCTATGTCGCAGCCGGCGAAGGTTACGTCCAGCGCCTCACGCTTGAGGCGCTTGCCCTGGCACTGCGGGCATGGGCTGGGGCGCATGTACTGCGACACACGCTTGCGCATCTGCGCGCTCTGCGAGTGCATGAAGGTGTGCAGCACGTAGCGCCGGGCACCGCTGAAGGTGCCCTGGTAACTCGGCTCGAGCTTGCGCTTGAGCGCAGCGCGGGTTTGCGCCGGGGTCAGGCCGGCATACACCGGCACCGTGGGTGTTTCATCGGTGTAGAGAATCCAGTCGCGTTGCTGCTGGGGCAGGTCGCGCCAGGGGGTATCGACGTCATAGCCCAGGGTCACCAGAATGTCCCGCAGGTTCTGCCCCTGCCAGGCCATCGGCCAGGCCGCTACGGCCCGCTCGCGGATGGTCAGCGACGGGTCGGGGACCATGGTCGCCTCACTCACTTCATAGACCCGCCCCAGCCCATGGCACTCCGGGCAGGCACCTTGCGGGGTGTTGGGCGAGAAGTCCTCGGCATGCAACATCGGTTGCCCGGCCGGGTAGCTGCCGGCGCGGGAGTAGAGCATGCGGATCGAACTGGACAGGGTAGTCACGCTGCCCACCGAGGAACGTGCACTCGGCGTGCCGCGTTGCTGCTGCAGGGCCACGGCAGGCGGCAGGCCTTCGATGGCGTCGACGTCCGGCACGCCGACCTGATCGATCAGGCGCCGGGCATAGGGCGCCACCGATTCGAAGTAGCGGCGCTGGGCTTCGGCGTAGAGGGTGGAGAAGGCCAGCGAGGACTTGCCCGAGCCGGACACCCCCGTGAATACCACCAGCGCGTCGCGAGGGATATCCACATCGATGTTCTTCAGGTTGTGCTCGCGGGCGCCACGAACGCGAATGAAGCCGGTGGGGGCGGGTGAACGTGGCGGCATCTGAGCGGTCCTTGGCGGTTGAGAGCACTCACGTTAGCAGTATTTGTGGTGCCTGTACCGGCCTCTTCGCGGGTAAACCCGCTCCCACAGGGACCGCGTACAACCTGGGCGGAGCGGGTTTACCCGTGAACAGGCCGGTGTAGCCGATACAGCATCAGGATCTTGGCTCGCGGGTGCCCAGCACGTCGCGAATGTTGTCCACCACGTTGCTGTCCTTGATCACATCGCTCAGCCAGCCTTCCAGCGGCATGTTGCCCCACTTGATGGCGCGTTCGATCAGGTAGGGCACCGGGCTTTGCGGTTCGCTCTGCTTGAAGAACTGGGCGATACCCGCAAGCATGGTGAAGGCTTCGTCGCGGGTCAGTGGCGTCGTGCGCATCGGCGCAGGCGTGGTGGCCTGGACGGGTGTGTTCATCGGTTCACCTGCTTCGCTGGTGGGAGCAACAGTGGCTTCGGGCTCTGCCGCTGCCGCAGTGGCGGGGTGCAGTTCGACGCCGCGGTCCTTGAGCAGTTTTTCAGCCAGCTGGCTGGCGCGCGACAGCATGTCGGCAAGGCTGGCAAAGCTGGGCGCCTCATGGCCGAACAGGCGGTCGGCACTGGCTTGCAGGGCTTTGCAGGCCTCCAGGCTGGCGGCGATCTGCAGGGCCTTGGTGCGCAGGTGTTCGGTGTCGCTGAGCGCCACCGAGCGCTGGAAGATTTCGGCGTTGATCTTGCCTTCGTTCAGCGCGGTCTGCATTGCCTTGGGGTTCTGCAAGGCAAGGTTTTCTACGTAGCGTGATTCGTCATAGCGCAACACGCCAAAATTCTGCCCTTGGGTAATGGGCAAGCCACCGGCAATGTCGGTGAGCGTGGTCTTCAGCCAGGACAGCCGCGCAGCGCGTTCGTCCAGGCCATCTTCGAGTGTTGGGTACAGCGTGTCCCAGAATGCTTCCAGTACCTGTTCGGTCAGCCGAAGGCCAAAGGTGATGCCTTCGAAATGTTCACGCTGGGCCAACCCTTCGCTGAGCCAGGCTACCAGCATCAGGTCCTTGCTTTGCTGCGCCAGCCCTTGGGCCGACAGGTTGACCACCTGCTCCCAGTCGGCGGTCTTCAGGTCGGTTTGCCAGTCGCCCTGGGTCAGGTAGTCAGGGTCTGCCCGGCGTGCCTCCTTGATCTGGTCGAACAAGGCAGAGAAGCTCAAGTCTTCGCCACTGCCACCCTCGATGGGTGCGGTCAGCGTTGCCAGCGAAAGGTCATTGAGGATTTCAGGCATAAAACACTCTGGTCATGGCAGATGAACAGCGTGCCAGGTCACCTGGCACGCTGTGGGATGTGGGCCGCCGTAGCGGCCCCCGGGTACGCAGGTTATCAGGCAAACACTTTGTTCGCGGTGCGGTCCCAGCCGCCGACGATGTTGCCGCCAGCCTGGCCGTCGGTGCGGTTCTGCTGGGTGTAGGTGGTCTTGATGCGGGCGAAGTTGAAGCTGATTTCTTCGACCGGCAGGTCGCTCACAGCCTTGTCTTCACCGTTCTGGTTGCCACCGGCGATGAAGCGCACCGAGGACACCACGACTTCTTCCATGTCGATGGTCAGGTAGGTGACCTTGTCACCACCGGCGCGGTTCACGTTCAGCTTCAGCTTGGCGATGTGCTTGCCGGTGCAGCAGTGTTCGAACAGCTTGGCCGAAGCCTTGTCGACCGCCTTGCGGATCTTGAAGTCGCTCAGGGCAACACGCTCGGACGACGCACCGCCCGAGGAGCTGGCGGTAGCCGAGGTGGCCTGGGTGGCGCCGTACTCGTAGCCCAGCACTTCGATCCAGTCCTTGTGCTTTGCATCCAGTACTTCGCCCGGGATGCCGTCGATTTGGATATACGCGTCAAATGCCATTGTGAAACTCTCCATTAACAACATTTAAAGGGTTGCTCATGCGCCCCTTGGTTTTGACCTCGCCGAACCTGTCGGCAGAGGTAGCTTTCCGCCACCCGGGCCTCCTCCTGTGAGGCCCGGGTAGCCGGTTCTTGCAGCGGGCTTCAGTTGAGCCCGCGTACTTCGATTTCCACCCGGCGGTTGGGCTCCAGGCACTTGATCAGTTGCGCTCGCGGTTGCTGCAGGTCGCAGTTGACCAGCGGCTTGCGGCTGCCTTCGCCCTGGGCGACCACCAGTTCGGCAGGTACGCCCTTGCCGACCAGGTAGGTGCGAATGGTCTGCGCCCGCTGTTTCGAAACCTGCAGGTTGCCTTGGCTGTCGCCGAGCTGGTCGGCGTGGCCGGAAATGATGATCTTGCCGATGTCGGGCGTGTTCAGCAGTTTGCTGGCGATTGCGCTCAGCTGGCGCTGGCCCTCGCTCTTCAGGCTCTGGAAGTCGGCCCGGCCGAAAGCGAACAGGGTGTCGGACTCCAGCGTGATGGTCTCGATCGAACGCAGCGACTGGGCGCGCAGGCTGTCGATGTAATTGCGCGAACTGGACATCAGGAAGGCGTTGTCGAGGATACGCGGCACATCCGGCTCACGAATCTGGTCGCTGTAGAAGGTGATCTGGCGGCTGGCGTACAGATAGTTCTGGTTGCCGCCAGCCTCGCTGGCGGCCGCGGCCATGCTCTTGCCGGTATGGCGAGCGATGGCCGGGTACCAGTAGTCGGGCAGGTGCGCCTTGAGAAACGCCGGGTCGGCGTTTTCGCGTCGGGCCGGCGAGAGCATCACGTAGGTATCCAGCGCCGCCTTGCCGAAGTCGGCGATCGACTGCGCGCGGTTGTCATGTGGCAGCGCCTCGGCCTCGACGCTGTCCACGCCGCTCACAGGCTGCAGTTCGCGGGTGTTGCGCTGGTACACCTTGATCGTGGTCAGCAGGTACAGGGTGCGGGTCAGGTTGTCTGCCGTGGGCTTGAGCATCACGTTCTGCAGCGTGGCGAAGTAACGGCTGCGCAGCAGCGGCTCGACCTCATGGCCCTGGTACAGGCCCAGGCGCATGCCCAGCGGCACGCCCTGTTCGCGGTGCTGCCGATAGTAGTGCTCGGCCCAGAAGCGCAAGCGATCAAGGCTATGCCAGGCGGCGTACTGGCCGCGGGCAGCCTGGTCGTCGGCCTTGGCCTGGGCCAGTTCGCCGGCGATGTTGGCCAGGATGGCGCGGTTGTTCAGGTACGACCAGCCCCACAGGCTGCACAGCACCAGGGCTGCCAGGCCGGTGGCGGCAACCCAGCCCGCCTTGCGCCGGCGCTCCCGCGTGTTGCTGGTGTACAGCGCCACCAGGTGCTGGTCGGGGATGATCACCTTGCGGAACAGGCTGTTGATGAACAGCGGCGCCGGCTGGCTGACGGCAGTGGCGGTGCCTTCGGCATGTTCGAGGGCGAAGCGTTCGGCCACATGCTGGCCGTGGCTGCCCCACAGGGCTTCATCGGCCTGCAGTGCGGCAGTGAAATAGAAACCGCGCAGCATTTCGGCGTTCTGGTACGGGTTGGCGCGCAGCAGGCTGTCGACGAATTGTTGCAGGCGCGGCTTGAGTGCGGCCAGCTCCAGCGGGAAGCGATAGGCCGCATTGTTCTGCCGGGTTACCTGAATATCTTGCTGCACCAGTTGCTGGTTCGCCACCTGCTGCCAGTAACCGGTCAGCTCGTCCATCGCCTTGCCGAAACGCTGGCCCCAGTCGGCCTGTTCGTAACCCTTGTGCGAGAAGGTCTTGCCCATCACCTCGCCACGCGCGGCGTCGTCAAGCTGGCGATAGAACGGGGTGAAGCCGGGAATCAGGTCGCACTTGGTGAACACCAGGTAGATCGGCAGGCGCACTTCCAGCAGCGCGCAGCTTTCCTGGATCCGTTCACGCAGGCGCTTGGCCACGCGGTCCTGGTCCTCGGCCGAGCCATGCAGGATGTCGGCGATGCTGACGCTGACGATCAAGCCGTTGAGAGGGCGGCGTTGGCGATGCTGGCGCAACAGCTGCAGGAAGCCGCGCCACTTGCCGGCTTCTTCGGGGCTGTTCATGTAGCGCCCGGCGGTATCCAGCAGCACGGCTTCGGAGCTGAAGAACCAGTCGCAGTTGCGCGTGCCGCCAAGCCCCGCAACCCGTGCGCCTTCGCGTTCGGCATAGGGGAAGTTCAGGCCCGACTGCAGGATCATCGTGCTCTTGCCGGCAGCCGGCTGACCGATCACCAGGTACCAGGGCAGGGCGTACAGCGCGTCCTTGGCCGAGGTGCCGCGAGGTGTGTTACTGCGCAGGCGCTCGATGCTCTGCAGCAGGCGTTCGCGCAGCAGGCTTACTTCTTCGCGGTCGGCGGGGGTGGCGTTGAGTACCGCCTGGTCGGCATCGTCGCGCAGTAACCCTTCGAGGTTGTGGTGCTGGCCGGCGCCGCGATAAAGCAGCAGTACATAGCCTGCCGACAGCAGCAGAAACACGCCGATACCGGCCAGCAGGCTATGCAGCGAGGCGAAGCCCAGGGCGCAGCCGATGGCCCAGACCAGGAAGATCGCCAGGAAGAACGCCACTCCCAGCAGGTAGGGTTGGTAGCGCAGGCAGTAGTACTTGATCTTGTTCATACAGGCGTCGCATCCAGCGCATCGACGAATTGGCCGATGACATGTTCAAGAGATCGGTCGTAATCGTGCAGCCGTGGCGCTACCGTCAGCGGGTCGAGCGGCTCCAGATGCTGACCTGCTTCGGCGCAACCACTGAGCAGGCGGTAGGCACAGTTGGCGTGGCGCGACGGCAGGCAGTACAGCCGTGGCTTCATGAAATCGTCGGCCAGCAGGCTCACCGCCGGCACGCCGGGCTGCCGGCTCATGCGGGTCAGCCAGGTCAGCCAGAGGTCGGCGGTAGGGTTTTTCAGGCCGCGTTCGGCCGGCAAGGGCAGCTCGATGCCACCGGCGAAATCGTTGTGCAGCACGGCTCGGCTTGCCTGCAGTAGCGCAAGCGCCTTGTCACTTTTGAAGTCCGGCCAGGAGCGCAGCAGGGCGCGGGCGACATCGGCCAAGCTGAAATCCTTGAGGAATTTGGCGTGCACCTGGCGGAACAGGTCGAGGTCCTGGGCCTGCAGCGGCCGCAGGGCCTTGATGCGTTCGAACAGGCTGGCGCAGTCAGCGCCCTGCACCGCCTGGTGCAGCATCGGCTTGATCTGCGCGCTGAACAGCTCGCCGAGGGTGAACGGGTTCACCAGCATCGTGGCTCCCTCGCCCTTGAGCAACTGGAAGATGAAGAACGGGTAGCGTCGCTGGCTGGCATCCCGCGAGCTGAGCAGGCCACCCAGCAGCCAGTTGCCGTTGCTCGCGCGGTAATTGAAGAAGCACATCGGCAGTGCGTCGAACAATGCCTGCCAGTCTTCGCGGTGGCGCATGGCCGCCAGCGCAGACTGCAGCCAGGCGTCGAACTCGCAGACTTCTTCCGCCGCGCCATGCAGGCTGACGAAGTCTGCGCTCGACGGCAGCTTGCCGAAGCAACCGATCATTGGGCGCCCCTGTCGTTGAGGGCGCTCAGCGCCTTGACATCACCCAGGTCGGTCAGTTTCACCCCACCGAAGTTACGCACTACAAGGCTCACGCGGCCGCTGGCGGTGTTCCAGCTGAAGCGTTGCTGAATGCCGTCCAGGTCCTCGACCCGGGCGCTTTCGTTCATGCGCAGCAGGCCCCAGCGCCCGGGGAAGTCGAACACGGTGACCCGCGCGCCACTGAGGGTGACCACATCCAGGCGGGCACCCGGAGCGTTGCTGGTGCCCGGCCAGGCGAAGCGGTTCCAGCTACTGCGGCCGTTGCGGTAGTGCTGTTCCTGGCCATCGAGGGTGAACACGATGTCGGTGAAGTTGGCAGAAGGTTCCAGCATGATTTCGAAGCCGTTGTCACGGTCCGACAGGCTGGCGATCACCTGGCCCACGGAGCTGGCCTTGTCGATGCTGTTGAGCATGCCTGGGTTGACCAGCGCCGGTGCCTTGCCGTCGCCCACACCCAGGCCTTCACCCCCGGCCAGGTTGCCGATTTCGTTGCGCTTGAAGGCCGGCAGCAGGCCGCTGTCGGGGTCGACGAAGCGCTGCAGGTCCTTTACCGACGCCTCGTTGCGGCTGCTGCCGGCAATCGGGTAGCGGTGCGCCATGACCTGTTCCCAAGGCTTGGCGATCTGCTGCGCCCAGGCCTTGGCGATCTGCTGGCCGGCCGGGTCGCGCAGGGTCGCCCAGGCATACTGGATAGGCAGGCTGAACAGCCCCTGCAGCGAGCGCGACAGGCCGTCCTGGCTGGTGTCGACGCTGCTTTCCACATAGTTGCGTACGGTGGTGACTTCGCTCGGCTGGCCTTCCAGGGTCTCGCTGATCAGCTGCTTGCTGCTCTTGCCCACATCCTGCGAACGCTGGATGTTGTTCATGCGCACCTTGAGCTTGCGCAAGGCGGCCAGGTAGCGGTCCATGATGGTGCTGTCGGCGCCTTCGGCGTTGTTTTCGGCAAATACTCGCGCCACCGGTTCGAAGCGCTTGGCCAGGCTGCCGTCGTCCACCGCCGGCAGGGCCGGGGCGACGTTGGCGGGCAGGGCGTCCTTGTCGTCGAACAGGCCGGAGACCTTGCTCCAGAAGCCGTCTTCGCGGGTACTACCGAGGGCCGGGATAGCGTGCTTGGCCGGCAGGTCCCACTGGGTGTTGTCATTGACCGCAGCCAGCAGGTTCTTTACCGGCGAGTTCTGCACATCGCTGAGCAGCCCCAGCTGCTGGGTGGCCGAGGCCAGGTCGGCGAAGTGGCGTACCCCCACGCTGCTGACCATCTTGTACCAGGCCTGGGTGTAGTCGCGTTTGTAGCGGGTCATGAACTCGCGCACGAAGTTGGCCTTTTGCACGATGGCATCGCCACCTTCACCGTCCAGCACCCAGTCCGACTCGTTGCGCAGGTTGCCCGACACCAGCTTGATCAGTTCCGGCTTGACGAAGGTATCCCAGCCCTGGCGGGTATAGATTGCCGGTACGCCAGCAGAGCCATACAGCAACGCGCGGCCCGGTTGCGGCACCAGGTCGTTCAGGCTCAGGGCCGGGAACTGGCGGCTCGACTCGAGTTGCAGGCGCAGGTACTCGCGATCGACCAGCGAGCTGGAGATCATGAACGACTTGAGGTTTTGCCGGGTTTCGTTGATCAGCTGTTCGTTACGCGGCAACGACGGCGCCTGGCCTTGTTCCAGCAACTGTACGTACAGCGGGGCATTTTCTGCGATCACGGCTGCGTCGGCCGGAGTGCCTTCGGTGGCGGCGTTGGTCCAGGCCTGGGGCAGGTTGGCAGCGACGAAGGCCGGGTCCGGATGGCCTTGGGGCTCGGTCAGCAACAGGTACAGCTTGAGGGTGTTGTAGGCATCGATGATCGAGGCCACCTGCTGTTCGTCGAGGCGCCCGAGCATTTCTTCGGACAGTGACAGGCCACCGGTGGTGGCAGACAGCTCGGCGGCATCGCTGGCGGTGGCCAGGTTGACCTTGGCGGCATAGGCACCGGCGCGGCTGTTGCCCAGCGCAGCCTGGGCCTTGGCTGCAATGGCCGGGGCCAGCGGCTTGCCATTGCGTTTTTTCGGTGTCGGGGCCGGGGTGAATTCCAGCTCCTGGTTGATACCGTTGGCGAAGGTGTTGAAGGCCCGCATCTGCACTTGCAGGCTGCGTGCGATCGGCTCCAGCGCCTGGCTGCGCAGTTGCGCCAGGTAGGCGGTGCGAGTCACCTGGTGGATGGCTTCGCCATGGTACAGGCCACCCCCCAACTGCAGTGGTACACCCTGCAGGCGATGGTTTTCGACGCGGGCCATCTGTTCGCGCAGCACTTCCAGGCCCTTGCCAGCGGCCAGCTGCTGCTCGCGGTCTTCTGCCTGCTCGATCTGCGCCAGCTGCCCGCGCAGGCTGTCCAGCCATTGGCGGTTATTGGTGAACGACAGTGCCTGCCAACCGATGAACAGCAACCCGGTGGCGGCGGCCAGGCCCAGCAGCAGCGGGCTGAACGCAGCCTGGCGGCCCAGGCGCGACTGGTACAGGGTCAGGTCGCGATCGGGGAATATCACCTGGCGGAAGGTGTCGGTGATGAAGTAGCTGCGGTTGCCCGCGGCCTTGCCGACGTTCTCGGCGTGCTCATCGTAGGCGGCTTGCAGGGCGAATTCGTCGGCGATGACGTCTTCGTATACCTGGCCCAGCTGCTGCCCGGTCTGCAGGGCACTGGTGAAGTACAAGCCGCGCAGCAGCAGCGGGGCACCGCCGCGATGGCCGCGGGTGAAGTGCTCCAGGAACTGCTCGAGGACACCGCTGAGTGCGGCGAAGTATTGCGGGAAGTTCAACAGGGTGCTGTCGGCTTCGGCACCGAGGGCGATCACCTGCGCGTCGACATGCTGGCGAATGTGGTTCTGCAGGTTGCCCAGGCGCGTCTGCAGCACGGCGTGCAGGCCGTTGTTGCGGATTTCCGACAGGCCGAAGGTCATGCCCAGCGGTTGCTGGCGTTCATGCAGATCGAGGCCGTCGAACGCCTGGCTGAAGCCCGGCAACTGGTCGGTCTTGCTCAGCATCAGGTAGACCGGCGGGTTGGCGTCGAGGCACTCGGCATACTCTTCCACCCGCGCCACCAGCTGGGCCGCCAGGGCATTGCGTTCGTCGCTGTTGGCCGCCAGCAGCTCGGGCAGGCTGACCACCATTACCAGGCCATTGATCGCTGCCTTGCCGCGCTGCTTGCGCAGCATGCGCAGGAAGGCCGAGAACTCGCTGGCCGACTGGTCATCACGCAAATAGCGGCCGGCGGTGTCGATCATTACCGCGTCGGGGCTGAAGTACCAGTCGCAGTGCTGGGTGCCGCTTTCGCTGTCGTTGGCCGTGGCAATGCTGGCCGACAGGCCGGAATGGGTCAGCAGCGAGGTCTTGCCGGCTGCCGACATGCCAACCACCAGGTACCAGGGCAAATCGGACAGTGCCGCCTTGCCACCGCCTCCAGCGGAGCGGTCGGTGCGCAACATGGCAATGGCATGCTTGAGGCGTTCGCGCAGCACCTGCTGGTCACGGAACTCGCCAGTGGCATTCCACGAGCGATCAACCTCGATCTGCAGCAGGTTCTCCAGGTTGTGCTCGGCGCGAATGCGCTGGTATTGGCGCAGCACGATCACCAGCAGGAAGCAGGCGCTGATGATTGCCAGTGCTTCGGGCAGGTGCTGTTGCAGCCATGGCAGCAACGGGGCGACCAACCAGCAGGTCAACAGGCTCGCCAGCCACAGCAGCAGCAGGAGAAACCAGAAATTCTTCAAAAGGCGCAATAATGTTTTCATGTCTTCCTGACTCGGCTACCTGACGTTTGCTCAGGCACTGAACAGCTGGCGGATTTGTTCGGAAAGGGCGGCGACGTCCTTGTCCAGCAACCAGTCCAGCGTCAGGTACACGGCGACGCAGACCAGCGCGATCAGCGCCAGGTAAACCCACAGCGGCACCTCGTGGCGCAGCATCTGCGACACCTGGTCGGGCAGTGCCCAGTCCGGTGACAGTGCTTTGGGCGCCTTGCGGTAGCGGGCAATATCCTGGCCCAGGGTATTGGCCAGGTAGCGCAGCTGGTCTTTCTGGCCGAGGCTGAACTTGCCCTCGAAGCCCAAGGCCAGGCACAGGTGGTAGACCTCGAGTACATCGATGTTCTGCTTGACGTCGGCACGCAGCGCATCGACCTTCTCGAAGAAGCCTTCACCCGCCAGGTGCACGCCGAAGTAGCGGAACTGCAGCGGCTGCAGCTCGAAGTGCTGGCGCAGCTGGTTGTCGCTCGCGCGCAGCACGCTCTCGTCGAGGAAGGCACACAGCGCGTACTGGGTGTCCTTGACCTGTTCGGCGCTGTAGTTGGCAGCGCGGGCTTCGCGTTCCAGGTTGGCGAAGAAGCGTTCCACGCTGGCTTCGAAGGCCGGCACCGAGGTGACCTGACGACCACGCCGCACGATCAGGGCCATGCTGATGAAGTCCTGGACCAGGTCCTTGAGCGTCGGTTTGTCGTTGGCTGCCGCGACGGCGCCCTGTTGCAATACGGCTTCGGTCATTTGAGCACCGCCATCAGTTCAAGCTTGAGGTTGGTAAAGGCGCTGGGCGCGTAGAAGCAGATGGTCTGGGCATTCATCATTCGCTCGTAGACATGGCCATGCGGCTCGATGGCGAAGTACTGGTTGTCCAGGCGCACCGGAATTGCGTTGGGCAGCCGTGCGGCATGGTTGAGCGTGACGCCGGGCATCGCGCTGTTGACCACCACCTCGATGTCTTCCGGCGAGCCGACCTTGAATGCCCGCGGTACCAGCTCCAGCAGGCTGGCACCAGGCATGTCGGCATGGACCGAGATATAGAAGTCGGCCTCGGTCAGGCGTGGATCGTGCAACTGGCCCTGCCAGTACGACGGCTTGGTCTGGTTGAGGTTGATGACGATGCACTGGTTGGGCACCACGTTGTCGAGCATCACCCGGATCATCTCGTCGAGCTTGACCAGCGACGCGGCCGGGTCGTGATGGTCGTATTCGGGGATGTCGCTGAGCTGGGTGTCCAGGGTGAACGTCAGCAGGCCACCCGCCAGGTCGGCAAGGAACAGGTACAGGCGCTCGGGGTGCAGGCGCGGGTGCGCCAGCAGATGGGCCAGCTGCGGGTGGGCGCGGTTGACGGTGTTCAGCAGCCAGAACAGGGTTACGTCGCTGGAGCCGAACTCGGCGATCTGGTCTGCGCGTTCGCGGCGTCGGCCGGACAGGGCCTTGCTCTTGGCCTGCAGGGCGCCGAGCAGGCGCTTGCCGATACCGGCCAGGGTCTCGTGGCTGCCCAGATGCAAAGTGGGGTGGACGAAATGCGGGTCGAGATTGAAGCCGCCCATGCTGTTGCGGGTCAGCCTGGCCAGCGGGCAGTGGCTGTAGCCGTCCAGGCTGTCACCGTCCACCAGCAGCACCACGTTCAGGCGCAGGCTGGTGATTTCGTTTTCCAGCTCGCCTTCATTGAGGTCGGGCAGGGTATCGAACTGCTTGCGGAAACGCCGCGCGGCCTTGTGTTCCTGGCCGTCCTCGACATAGTTCAGGCCGAATGGCTCGGGCAGCTTCAAGGCAGCATGAACCTTGAGGTCGTTGGCCTTGAGCAGGTCCTTGAGGTCGCGGGCAGCCGGCAACGGGTCGTGCTGCGGTGCGTCGTAAAGGCTGCCGTCAGGGAACACCAGCTTGAGGCGCTTGAGCTGCAGCGAACCGTTGGCCAGGGCGTCCTCATCCACCTGCAGTACCTGCACACCCCAATGGAATGGGGTGGTGCGCAAGGTCGCCTCGGCCAGCTGGTGCTGGTGGAACTCATCCTGGTACTGGAAGTGCTGGGGCAGCAGGAACATGCCTTCCGACCACATCACCCGGCTCTGCTTGCTCATTTGACGCTATCCACTAAAGAGTTGAAGGTTGAATCCATGGTGTTCTGTGCCGATTTGCCGGCGGCATCGCTGGCCTTGTCGAGCACGGCGTCCTGCACCTTGTCGGTGAGCGTCGGTGCGTTGTCCCGGGCCTTCTGCGCGGCTGCCAGCTGGTCGGCGGTCGGCGGTTTGTTCAGTACGTCGACGCCACGCATGGCGCTGATTTCGGTGTTGTCCACCAGCACCCGCAGGCCGTCGGAAGAGAACCAGATACCGTCCTTGCGCAGCGAGTTGGCGTCGAAGGCGACCTTCCAGCGCGCGTCCTGTTCGTTGCGGAAGAACGCTGCCACGCCGACGTAGCGAGCGCTCTTGGCCAGTGGCCACTGGTCGATCTGGCCGATGCCCGGCAGCAGGGTGATCTCGCGGGCTTCCACCAGGGTGTTGCCCAAGGCCTTTTCCGGGGTGTCCCACAGGGTCTCGGCATCGGTCGCGGCGAAGCGTTCGAGGTCGGTCAGCTGGTACACGCGCATCACCACCGACAGCGGCTTGCCCTCGGCATCGGGGTTGAGCTGGTTGCCGCCGTCGGAGGTCAGGATGACCTTTTCGCTGTCGGCCAGCATGTCGGCCGCCCAGCTGTCTTCCATGCGCTTGCCGATACGGTCGGTGACCCCGCAGCCGGCCAGCGCCACCAGCAAGGCAGCTGTGGTCAGGCGTTTGAGGGCGGTGTGCTTGTGTTGCATGACGGCAAAACCTCCGTGTACTGGTCAGGCCACGCGATAGGCGAAATCGCCATCGCTGCCCAGCTCGATCGCAAGACGCTGGATCGGCGTGTCCTGGGCCATGCGCTCGAGCACGCGCTGGGCGAGCTCGGGCATCAGGGTCTGGGACAGGATGTTGTCGATGTTGCGCGCACCGCTGTCGACCTCGGTGCAGCGCGCGGCGATGGCCTTGACCAACGCCTGGTCGTAGCTGAGCTCGGCCTGGTGGTTGCGGGCGAAGCGCTTGGCGATGCGTTCGAGCTTGAGGGCGACGATGCGCTCGAGGATCTGGTCCTGCACCGGGTAGAACGGCACGATGCTCAGGCGGCCGAGGAAGGCCGGCTTGAACACATGGTTGAGCTGCTCACGCAGGTCTTCGACGATCGCTGCGGGCGTCGGTAGCTCGGTGGCGTTCAGGCAGGTCTGCATGATGCGCTCGGTACCGGTATTGGAGGTGAGGATGATCACCGTGTTGCGGAAATTGATCTCGCGGCCTTCGCCATCGTCCAGCACGCCCTTGTCGAATACCTGGAAGAACAGTTCGAGCACGTCGGGGTGGGCTTTTTCCACCTCGTCGAGCAACACCACGCTGTACGGCTTGCGGCGCACCGCCTCGGTCAGCACGCCGCCTTCGCCATAGCCGACATAGCCGGGAGGCGAGCCCTTGAGGCTCGAAACGGTGTGGGCTTCCTGGTACTCGGACATGTTGATGGTGATGAGGTTGCGTTCACCGCCGTACAGGGTATCGGCCAGGGCCAGCGCGGTTTCGGTCTTGCCGACGCCGCTGGGGCCGAGCAGCAGGAACACACCGATCGGTTTGTTCGGGTCTTCCATGCGTGCGCGGGAAATCTTGATGCGCTTGCCGATCTCGTGCAGGGCGTGGTCCTGGCCCAGCACGCGCTCACCAAGCAGGGCCGGCAGGCGCTGCACGGTGTCGATCTCGTCACGCAGCATCTTGCCCAGCGGGATACCGGTCCAGCCGCTGATGACCTGGGCGATGGCGCCGCTGTCGACCAGGGCATGGACCAGGGGCTGGTCGCCTTGCACGCGGGCCAGTTCGGCACGCAGGGCGTTGAGCTGCTTGGCATCGGCCTCGCTGGCGGCGTCCAGCGCCTTGAGCTGTTCGACCAGTTCCAGCTCCTGTTGCCACTGCGTGTTCAGCTGCTGCTCCCGCTGCTGCTCGGCCTGCAGGGCAGCCTGCAGCTCGCCCAGGCGGCGAGTGTGGTCGTGGCCTTTGCCGGCTTCGTGGCCGAGCACGGCGATTTCGGCCTGCAGGTTGTCGATCTGGCGGCGGCAGTCCTCCAGGGCGCCAGGTTGCGACGATTGCGCCAGGGCAATGCGTGCGCAGGCGGTGTCGAGCACGCTGACCGCCTTGTCGGGCAGCTGGCGGCCGGTGATGTAGCGGTTGGACAGGCGCACGGCCTGCACCAGCGCTTCGTCCATCACCGCTACCTTGTGGTGTTCGCGCATCTTGCCGAGCAGGCCGCGCAGCATGTGGATGGCCTTGTCTTCGTCGGGTTCCTCCACCTTGACCACCTGGAAGCGGCGGGCGAGGGCGGCGTCCTTCTCGAAGTACTTCTTGTATTCGGCCCAGGTAGTGGCGGCGATGGTGCGCAGCTCGCCACGGGCAAGGGCCGGCTTGAGCAGGTTGGCGGCATCGTTCTGCCCGGCCTGGCCACCGGAACCGATCAGGGTGTGGGCTTCGTCGATGAACAGGATGATCGGGTGCAGGCTGCGTTTGACCTCTTCGATCACTGCCTTGAGGCGGTTCTCGAACTCGCCCTTGACGCCGGCGCCGGCCTGCAGCAGGCCCAGGTCGAGGGTGTGCAGGGCCACATCCTTGAGCACCGCCGGCACGTCACCTTGGGCGATGCGCAGGGCCAGGCCTTCGACCACGGCGGTTTTGCCGACCCCGGCTTCGCCGGTGAGGATCGGGTTGTTCTGGCGGCGACGGGTGAGGATGTCGACCATCTGCCTTACTTCGAACTCGCGGCCCAGCACCGGGTCGATGCGGCCTTCGCGGGCGCTCTGGGTGAGGTTGACCGTGTACTGGTCCAACGCCGGGGTCTTGCCGCCGGCCTTGGTCGCACTGTTCACTGGCGCCGCAGGGCTGGCCTGCCGGGACTCGGCGCTGCCTTCTACAAGCGCGGCAAGGTTCAGGCGCAGGTCATCGGCGTTGATTTTCTCCAGCTCCGGCGCCGAGGCGATCACCACGCGACGCAGTTCGGCATCATCGAGCAGGGCCTGCAGCAGGTGAGCGCTGCGCACCTGGCCGACGCCGTATTCGATCGACGCCAGCAGCCAGGCCTGCTCGATCATGCGGGTGATGTGCGGCGACAGCGCCGGGGTGCGGGTATTACCTTTCTTGAAGGTGCCCAGGGCCGTGACCAGCTGCGCCTGCAGGCGCTCGGCGACTACTTCGTAGTGGCGCAGGATCGGCGCCAGGTCGCTGTCGCTGTTGTCGAGCAACTGCAGCAACAGGTGCTCCACCTCCACGTCGTAATGGTGCTCCGACAGGCACAGGGCCGCCGCGCTTTCCGTGGCCGTGCGGCTGGTTTCGTTGAGCTTGGCGAACAGAGACTTCAGGTTCACAAGGCGACCCCATCGTAAGGAATGTGGAAGACGGCGCAACGCGAAGGCTCCGCGTCACGACCAGGGCGTTTGAGCCAGCCCAGCCAGCCCAGGGCGACATTGCCACTGCGGCCCAGCTGGGCGCGTGGCACCGCCTCGCGCTTGAGGCGCGGGGCAATTTCGAAATCCAGTTCGGCGCCTATATAGAAGCGCACCAGCTCGACCAGCTTGCGGTAGCACGCGGTGCCCGGCTGGAAGCGCTGGTAGTCGGCCAGGCTTAGCGGGCCCAGCTCGATGCGGATGCACGACTGGTAGTCCCAGACCCGGTTGCCGGCTACGGCGCTGTGGCCGAGCTGGGCATTGCGGCGGCCGAGCTGGGTGCATTGTTCGGGCTGCAGGTGCAGCCAGCGCCCGGCGAATTGGCGGACCTTGATCGGCAGCGAGAAATAGAAGCCGAGCATGCGTTCGAGGTTCAGCGCGTTGCGCGGCTTCTGGCTGAGCAGGCCGGCAAAGTAGCTGAACAGCTCGCGGCGCAGCGCGGTTGGTTGCTGCTCGAACTTGAGTTGCTGCGCGCGCGGGCCGAGGCCGACCAGGTTGAGCAGGTAGCCATCGAAGCCCGAAGTGCCATTGCGTTCGTGCTCGATATGAAATTTGTACTTCTGCCAGGCCTCGTAGAACAGCGTGGTCATGCGGTGCGAGAAGATGTCGAGAAACGCGTGGGCGGCATCGTCGCGATAGTGCACGTGGCGCTCCAGCAGCAGCTCGGTATACGGGCGCGGCAGTACGCCTGACGGCCCGACCAGGCCCATGAAGGTGACCTGCACTTCCGACAGCGGCAAGCCGGCCGGCGACACCTTGCCTTCGCGCTCGAAGTGCAGGTCGCTGACCTCGCTGGCCGGGAACGCCAGCGACAGCTGGGTACGAAAACGCAGCGGGTCTTCGTGCGGCCGGGTTGCCAGGTCCATGCGCCCGGTACGGCTGTAGTGCAGGCGGAGCAGGCGCACCAATTGAAAGAATTCGAATCGGTGCGGCTCGGCTCGGGCCTGATCGATCAGACCAGGGGCTGATCGCCGGTGCGTGCTGGCCATTGGACGACTCTCTTTTCTCGTTGTTGGGTGCGCAGGGTCAGTTGGGTGAAGCTGTTCATCGAGCAGTACTGGCCGAAGAAGTGGTCCAGCACCATGCCGAACAGGTACACGCCACTGCCGATGAACTGGCTTTCATCCAGGGTCAGCGTGATGCCGACGCCACGTACGAAGTTCGGCCGCGGGTGGCCGATGCGTGCGACCACCGGCTCGCTGCTGATCGCCTTGATGCCGTTGATCTGTTTGCGAATGGCGGAAACATTGCGGTAGTTGTACAGCGACAACAGCTCCAGCAGCACTTCACGGCCCTGGCTGACCAGCGACATATGGTTCAGCGACAGGTGGGCGATCAACCGCCAGATCAGGCCCTTGCCCAGGGGCACACGCACCGTGGCGGTGGGCTTGCGCAGGCAGCGGATATCCTTGATCACCGAGTTGGCGGGAATGTTGAAGTCACCACGTTCGCCCCCGAACGGCAGCATCAGCGGTACATCGCGGTTGCTGCAGGTAAGGCCGATGCTGAGGGTGTCGCTGCTGGCGTCGATCAGCTCCAGGTCGCGGTCGACCACGCGGATGCTCATGGCGGTGGCGTCACCCTGGATGCGCCGGCGCGCCACCCAGAAGCTGCTGTGCGGGTCCTGCTCGCCACGGGGTTCGAAAAACGGGTGGCAGGTGGCGACCTGGTCGATGCCGCCGAGTTTGCGCACCCGCCGTACGCGGTCGATCGAGACGACTTCGGCAGCGTTGTGCAGCCGTGTATCGGGAGTGACCGGGTATTCGTGCTGGGTGTGGGTCAGCTTGATCGGCTCGGCTTGCTGGCGGAACAGGTTGATGATCGGTGTGCAGTTGAGCTTGAAGTTGTTGCGCCCGATGTTCTGTGTCAGCCGCGCCAGGCGCTCGCTGAGGTCGTAGTCGGAGAAATAGAAGTTGATCTCGACCTGCTCGATGGCCTTGCCCTGCAGAATGCGGGCAAAGCCGTTCAGGTCGAAGAACATGAACTTGTCGGGGAAGGTGAAGTACTCGTGCAGCAGGCGGTAGCCCAGGAACGAGCGCTCGGAGTAGTCCACCAGGCCTTCGTCACGGGCGTAGCCCACGGCTTTCAGGGCATCGGCCGGCAAGGCCACTTCGCGGCTGCGGCCCTGGTCCTGGAAGCTAAGGGTGGCCTTTGCCAGGTTGTTGAACAGCAGTTCGTACAGCTGCAGCATCAGGGTCGCCTCGCCGTCGAGGAAGAACCGCAGGCGGTCCAGCTCCATCTGCCCGAACAGGGCATCGCCGGTGGCTGCCAGGCGGATGCGCAGGCGTGCGACCAGGTCGGCGCTGTGGCCGTTGAAGGCCGAACGCTCCAGTTCGGCGAACGAGGCCTGCTGCACGGCAATCGGCCACAGCTCAACCGGGTAGCAGGTGCGGAACTTGCACACCACACCTTCCACGGCATTGGCATGCATTTCGGTATGGCGCGCCACCCGGTAGGCTTCGGTGACTTTCTCGTGCTTGCCCAGGCTCAGCTCGGCAATCGACATCGATGGGGTAGGGCGCAGGTAGTGTGGGTACAGCACCTCGAGGAAGGATTCGACGATTTCCGGAAACTCGTCATCGAGCTTCTTGTGCACCCGCGCAGACAGGAACGAGAACGCCTCGATCAGGCGCTCGGTGTGCGGGTCTTCGCAGTTGTCGCCCTCGATCAACAGCCGCGAAGCGATTTTCGGGTACTGCGCGGCAAACTCCTGGCCGAGGAAGCGCAGGTGCGACAGTTCCTTTTCGTAGTAGGGCAGCAGTTCGTCGAGCATCAGTTGAGGTTCTGCACTTTGTATTCCTGGGTGTTGACCTGCAGCACGGCGTCGAATGACACCTGGCGGCTGATGTCCTGCAGACGCAACACGGCGTCCACGCGGAAGGTCAACATACGGTGGCCGTTCTGCTGGGCCAGCAGCTGCACGCGGACACGGCGAAAACGTCGGTCCCCTGTGCTGATCGCCCGTTCCAGTTGCTGCTGGATCAGGCGCCGATCATGCGGGTCGAGCACGCTGCGGCTGATGAAGTCGGGCATGCCGTATTCGAGGATGGAACCACCGAGCTGGCTGTAGCCCTCCAGCTCTTCGGCGACCAGGCTCTGGCGAGTGTTCACCAGTACCTCCAGGTCACGGACGATGCTGGCCTTGTACTCGCTCAACGAGCAGGTGCGTTGCACGGCTGGCTCGGCCGACTGGTACGGACGGTCGTCCAGCAGTCGGTCGAGCAGCGAGGGCAGCAGGCGGGCCTGGTTACTCATGTGTCATCCCTGTACACACCGGCCTGTCAGCCGCGCGCGCCCTGTGGCAGCTCGGCAACCAGGCGCAGCGAAGCGGTCAGCTCATCCAGTTGGTAGTGCGGGCGCAGGTAGGTCACGGCCTTGTACACACCTGGCTTGCCCGGCACTTCGAACACCTCGGCGCGGGCTTCGCGCAGCGGGAACTTGGCCTTGGCTTCCTGGCTGGCGGTGTCGTCGAGCAGCACGTAGCTGGCCAGCCATTGGTTGAGGAAGCGCTCGACATCCATGCGCGAGGCGAAGCTGCCGATCTTGTCGCGCATGATGGCCTTCATGTAGTGGGCGATGCGCGAAGTGGCGAAGATGTACTGCAGCTGGGCCGACAGGCGCGCGTTGGCGTTGGCAATGTCAGTGTTGTACTGCTTCTGCTTCTGCGCCGACTGGGTGCCGAAGAACGCGGCATAGTCGGTGCCCTTGCAGTGCACCAGAGGGATGAAGCCCAGGTCCGACAGCTCTTTTTCGCGGCGGTCGGTGATGGCGATTTCGGTCGGGCACTTGAGGGCGATTTCGCCGTCGTCGGTCTTGAAGGTATGGGTTGGCAAACCTTCGACCAGGCCGCCACCTTCCACGCCGCGGATGGCCACGCACCAGCCGTAGCGGGCGAAGGCATCGGTAACGCGGGTGCCGAGGGCGTAGGCAGCGTTCATCCACAGGTACTTGTTGTGGTCGCGGCCATCGACGCTTTCGACGAAGTTGAATTCCTCCACCGGGGTGGTATCGGGGCCATACGGCAGGCGACCGAGCACGTGCGGCAGGGTGAGACCGACGTAGCGCGAGTCTTCCGAGGCGCGGAACGACTTCCACTTGGCGTATTCGACGGTGTCGAAGATCTTTGCCAGGTCACGCGGGCCGGACATTTCGGTGAACGAGTCCCAGCCGAACAGCTCGGGGGAGGCGGCCGAAATGAACGGGGCATGGGCGGCCGCGGCGACGTGCGAGATCTCCTCCAGCAGGTACATGTCTTCGGGGTTGCGGTTGAACTCGTAGTCACCGATCAGCATGCCGAAAGGCGCGCCACCGAAGGTGCCGTACTCTTCTTCGTAGACCTTCTTGAACAGTGCGCTCTGGTCGAATTCGCTGGCGGCCTTCAGGTCGCGTACCAGGTCTTTCTTCGAGGCATTGAGCAGGTGGATCTTCAGCGTGGTGCTGGTCTCGGTCTGGTCTACCTGGTATTTCAGGCCGCGCCAGGAGGCTTCCAGCTGCTGGAACTCACGGGCGTGCATGATTTCGTTCATCTGCTCGGAAAGCATCGCGTCGATTTCGGCGATACGCGAATCGAGCACGGCGATCAGGTCCTTGCTCGGGGTCATCTCGCCCTCGAGCACCTGGTTCACCAGTTCGCCAATCAGGTCGCGGGTGCGGTTGCGCTCGGTGTCGGAGCGGGCCACGCGGCTTTGCGAAATGATGCTGTCGAGCAACGATGCCTGTGGCGCGAAGTTTTCCACTTCGACCAGGTCGCCGGCCTGTTGCGGTGCGGTTTGCTTGTCGGTCATGTTCGGGCTCCTGCTCAGGCGCGATCGCTGCTGGATGGGTCTTTCACTTCGGCTTCACGGCCGAATTCCTTGCCCAGGGTCTTGAGCTTCTCGGTGTTCTGCAGCACGTCCATCAGCAGCTCTTCGAGCTTGTCGTTGCCGCCCATCTTGTTACGCAGGTCGGCCAGCTTGTTGCGCACTTCCAGCAGTTTGCGCAGCGGTTCGACCTGCTTGACCACGTTCTGTGGCTCGAAGTCTTCGAGGCTGTTGAAGTTCAGTTCCACGCCCAGCTGGGTGCCGTTCTTGGCCAGGGTGTTGTCGACGCGGTAGGTCAGGCGCGGCTTGATGCCCTTGAGCACGCCGTTGAAGTTGTCGCGGTCGATGTAGACGAACTTGCGGTCCTTGAGTTTGGGCAGCGGCTCCAGCGGGTTGCCGGAAAAGTCGCCCAGTACGCCGACGACGAAGGGCAGCTCCTTTTTCTCGATGGCATCGCCGATGTCCACGTCGTAGGTGATATGGACCCGAGGCGCGCGAACGCGGTCGAGTTTGTGCTGAGTGCTTTCCTTCTTCGCCATCGTGTTCTCCAGTGCGAGCAATTCGCTGCGAAACAATGCGCGGCCCGTGACCGGGCGCGGCGCGTTACAGTCCTTCGATCGTCAGCAGCAGGCGCTGACGGATTTCGTCGTTCATTTCCAGGATGTTGTCGCGGCCCACCAGTTCTTCGAAGCTGGTGTTGCCGGCAATCTGCGTGCTGCTGCGGATGACCGAGTCGTCGGGCAGTTCAGAGCGCACCGGCGAGCTGATGACGCAGAACGGCAGGTCGCCAAAGCCCTTGAGGCGCTCGAAGCTCAGGCTGTAGCGCAGGCCCTCGAACAGCCGGCCAAGGCCAGGCGACTTGCTCAGGCAGTAGAACAGCACCAGGTAGTGCACCACGAAGCGGTACAGCTCGGCGCTGCTGCGGTTGGGGTCTTTGATGACGTTGCGAAACCGTGCCAGGTCGAAGGCGTGGAAGCCCACCACCCAGCGGGTCGGGCTGGTGATGCGGATGACCTGGCCGCTGTGTTCCAGGGCCTTGTCGTATTCCAGCGGGAACAGTTCGGGGGTGGTGCTGATCAGGTTCAGCGGTACTTCCAGCTCGGTGACCAGCTGGAACGGCGCGGCCGAGCCGATACGTTCGTAGAGTTCGACCAGGGCCTGGAAGTGGCCCTGGGTTTCGCGCCCGCTGCTGCGCTGGGCGCCTTGCAGGTATTCGCCAAATAGAGTTTGCGGACGGATCAGCGGTGCCACGGTGGCGAGGTAATCCGCCGCCTGCGCCTTCAGCGCATCGGAGATCGCCCGCGTCTGGCTACGCAGCTTGATCAGTGCTTCGACATCGAATGTCTGTGTCATCGGTGCATCGTCCATGTGCCTGCTTGATCGTCCTGAAACGCCAATGGCGTGGACCTGAAATTGCGCCTCTCGACGGCGGCAAACCTGAGTGCTGGCACATGAATATCGTGTTGCCAGCAATGCCGAGTAGGGCACCTCGCTGCGGAAGAAGTTCCCGCGAGGGGGGCGATTTTTTCCCTGTTTTGTGATGTGACGCAATGATGGCGTCGTGATGTTGACTAGGGGTTTCGGGCACGGGAAATCGGGGTTCAGGCCCGAAAACGTGGGTGTGCGAGGGGCGGGAATGCGATAAAAATCCTTGGCAAAAGTTTTTTGCAAAAAGTGAATCCGGTCTCATTTTTTGCGCTGACCGCTTTCTCGCGGAGGTATTGGCGAGGCGCCTCAGGATGATGGCAATGCGACGGAATGTGCCGCGCGGAAAGGGTGTTATCAAGCGCGATCCATCCGTTTGGATAGTGACTTTTGAAAGCTCGCGCGCTCCGTCGGAAATAGCGTCGGCCCCGGGCCTATGCCGCACCTGCAGAGGCAACGGTCTCGCTAAAAACCTTGAAAACGTGCGCGATCCCTGTGGGAGCGCCGGCCCCAGGGTTTGTGCCCTGCCTGCAGCAACAATTGCCTCAGCCAAGACCGTGAAGCCTGCACGGCCCCTGTGGGAGCGGGTTCACCCGCGAACACCGGCGTAGCCGGTGCCATCCTCATGGTCGGCGACTTGCTCGGGTCGTTGCCGGGGTAGTGCAGGTCAAGCAAAATGAGCGCATGGACGAGAGCAACCTACTGCAAGGAATCAGCATGATCGACCTGAGAAGCCCGGATGCAATCCTGAGCGACTATGCAAAGCGTTACGCCGATCTGCTCCCCGAACTATCACCGCAGTTGCAACAGCGCATGGCCTACATGCCGGAGCCCGACGCACCAAGGCTGCCGCGGACAAAGCCCGCCTGGCTGAACGACCGATCCTGTACCTTGACACCAGGCCAGGCGCTAGACCGCGCTCAGGGTGCACTGTTGGGACTGGCGATCGGCGATGCGGTAGGCACCACTCTGGAGTTCCAGCGCCGCGATCAGGGGCAGGTCAGCGACATGGTCGGCGGTGGGCCGTTCCGCCTCGCGCCGGGTGAGTGGACCGACGATACCAGCATGGCCCTGTGCCTGGCAGACACCTACGCAAGCCAAGGCAAGTTCGATTTCGCGACCTTTGCCGATGCCATGGTGCGCTGGTACCGGCAGGGTGAAAATAGCGCCAATGGCCGCTGCTTCGACATCGGCAATGTCACCCGCCGAGCCCTGGAAGGGTGGGAGGCCCAAGGGCTTGCGTGGATGGGCAATCTCGAAGCCTCGACAGCGGGCAATGGTTCGTTGATACGGCTCGCGCCTACGGCCATTTTCAGACGCCACTCGCTGTCGGCAACCTGGTGGGAGAGTGTGACGCAGAGCAGCGTGACCCATCGCGCGATCGAGGTCTCGGAGTGCTGCAAGTTGTTCGGGGCACAGCTGCATCTGGCGCTCAATGGCGCGGACAAGGAAGAGGCGTTGTCGCCGAAGGTGCGCCCCCTGCAGCCCCGGGCCTTGATCATCAATGCCGGGGAGTACAAGCACAAAACCCGTGAGCAGATTCGCTCGTCAGGGTATGTAGTCGATACTTTGGAAGCGGCGCTCTGGGCTGTGTGGAATACGGACAACTTCAGGGATGCGATTCTGTTGGCTGCCAACCTTGCCGATGATGCCGACAGCGTGGCGGCGACGGCGGGGCAGATCGCCGGCGCCTTGTATGGGGTGTCGGGCATGCCGCCGGAGTGGGTGGCCAAGGTTGCCTGGTCGCGGCACATTTGTGAACTGGCAAGCCGGTTGTTTGAACTCGCGCCTCAGGGGGATGAAATGGACGAGCTGCTATTTGGCAGTGAGTGATAGCACCTTTGATCAGGTAATGGCGCTTAACGCGTCAACTGCAGCCCGGCAAAATAGCAGGTCGCGAAGTAGGTTGAGCATGGTCATGGCGTCAGGATTTTGGTCCTTGATAATTTCAAGCTTTTCGCGAAGCGCTCTGGCTGTAATTTTCAGTGTGTGCTTGTCTATTTAATGCCCGAGTATGCATAGCCCAGAGGTGCGCCGCTGTACGTCCACGTCACCCCGTCTCCAGGTTTCTGCGGCTTATCAACTGTCACCTTGTCGGTTTTCTCCGCCGTACTCGCTTTGAGCCTGGCAAGGTAGGCAACTCACCGCCCATCGACCTGGACGCAAACGTCCTTGCCGTCGATGACCTTGCATGGCCAGTTGTCGTTGATGTAGTGATCCGGCTTGAAGCACACCCGATCATCATTGACCCAGTACAACTGCCAGGCAGAACCCGAAATCAGCAGCTTCGAGCAGGGCGTATAACCCCTGGCTAGCAAAGCCCCCGTAGTCAGAATCATCACCGCTGGGACGACATGGATCAGCGTTTTAATCGATATCCCGAACATCAACGCCTGGAAGCGGTGCAGCCGGGATGCAGGGGGTGGGTCGAACTTCTTGCCGGTCCAGGCGCAGATCGCGCTGCCAACGAGCAGGATGGCGAGTGCCGGTGGGGCCATGAGCAGGCCGAACGCGAGGTACGGTGTTTCCACGACCGGAGCGCCACGAAGCAGCCTGCCGTACAGCGGGAACAGGTAGTTGGTATAGGCATAAAGCGAGATGGCCCCTACCAGGAGCAATGCGATGAACATGCCGACGGCCAGCAGCCTCATCTTGAGAGGCGTAAGCCCGGGTGACATTTGTGAGGAGCGTGTATTCATTCGCAGAGCTTGGGCAGGTTGAACGTGGGGGCGATGGCAGTGAGGGCATCGGCAATTTTACCCGCGATGTTTTTGGATGCCATAGCTTGGCGCATTGAGAGTCTGCGCGCTCGACCTCGATTGGCGCTTGCGGGTAGATCAACTCATGGTCCATCTGGCGTTTCCGGCCCTTGCTGACCATCGCAGGGGCGGTGCTCGGCCGCTGCAGCTAGGCATCGAACGGTGCCTGTTCGGTCCAATAGTACTCTTCGTAATCAACCAAGGTATGAACTCGCTAGTGGCCGAGTTCAATCAGGTAGTTGAATCTTCAAGCCGCGGGCCGACTGAATGGCCACGTAGTAAGCGTCCTTCAATACCCTGGCCAGCTCCGGGGCATTTTCCTCGAACTCCTTCGATGCAATAGCTCCAATCGTTAGCCTGTGCAGCTTGGATTTATCCTTTTCGGTACCGTCGAAAACTGCCCTGATGTAATTTAACTGGTCGACTATAGTCGCGTAAACCGTAAAGCCAGGAATGCGATTTGTCGGTCAATCGCCAGCGCAATTGCTTTATCTACATACTCCAGTGGTGTGGCTGGTTTCATCTCTCACCTACTCATATTAGTTTGAAAGGTTATTTCCGGTACAGGTTATTTGCATCGTTCCACGGAATGGATTTCGGTCCACGTGATGTGCATGAGTTGTATCGATATGTGCTTGATTCTTGGCGGTGTTCACTTGGAGGCATGGGGCTATTGGCCTGCGGCTTTCAGCAGTAGCTCCAGTTCGACGCTCAGCTTCATCGCGGCAGGGTCTTGCGCCTTCAGGCTGTCGATGATCAAGCGAAGCTTGAGTAATTTCTGCTTGAGTGTTTCGGTGTTCATGGTCAGTCCTGATTGGGATAAGGAACTGCACCACTTCACCGCAGCGTAAGAGGGCGCCACTCATTTGTTGGTAGGGTCAAACGTTCATGCAATGTCGGATTTCGTCAGCATTTATCTATGTGGCACTAGATGGCCGTGCCCCGATTTTTTCCTGGCTTGATGATCAGTAATTCGTCGAGTTGTCTTTTGCGGCATTTTATCACGAAAGCCAGCGCCGAATCAGGGTCGTCCATGAAGGCATCAAATGTAGCTGGAGCGATGGCGTAATATTCTTCGTAGTCAACCATGCCGTTGCTGACGGGGAACGAAACGTAATACTGACCAGCGTCTTCTTCGATGCCGACAGAGAACATGTGTTGACGACTGATGAAAAGATCTTTGAATTTCATAGGGTGCCTTCAAAAAGGGGAGCGGTATTGAACATCTTGGCGGCAATACCCGCCGCGTCTATGACGGCTTCACTGTTGCCGTCAGGTAGCTTGCCACCAGGGATCCAGAATTCGTTAGCACCGGCTTCATTTCCTGATGGTGATTTCTTCATTCATGGCACGCTTGAGCAGGCCATCCAGTTCCTCAAGCAATAGGGCCGCAACGCGCTCTTGATGTTGATAGTGCTCAAGCAACTTGCGCAGCGCCATAGCCGCGTGTTTCAGTGCAGCTGGATTCATGGTGGGGTTCCTGTCATATCAGGTTGTGGTACACCTCCCACGGCCGCAGTGGAAACCTCAGCCGTTTGGCGGTCGGCGTCCCCACGGTAGTTATTTTTCTCCAGGCAGGCGAATCTTTAGGCCGTTGGCGGATTGCTCTGCAATGTAATAAACATGAAGCAATGCCTCGGCGAGGGCTTCGTCCGTGGGTTCAAATTCTTTAGCCGCGATAGCACCAATCGTCAGTCTGTGCAGCTTCGATTTATCCTTCTCCGTACCGTCGAACACGGCCCTGATGTACTTTAACTGATCGATGACGGTGGCGTAGACAGGAAAGCCAGGGATGCGATTTTGGCGGTCAATGGCGAGTGCGAGCGCTTTGTCTACATACTCAAGTGGTGTAGTAGGTTTCAAGTTAATCACCTGGGCTTACCAACTTGAATGTAGTGATCCGGCTTGAAGCACACCCGGTCATCATTGACCCAGAACAACTGCAGCCTGGGGGCGCTTGGCCAGGTAGGCAAGTCTATCCCGTCGGGACGCAGCTTGCGGATGACCCACCTCTTGGCTTAATCGTATGCATCGCTGACGCACCACCCCGGCTTCCAAAAGGTGGGGTTTATGGAGCGCTACGATTTTTGCCGGAGTGGGTTAATGTCCATCGTGGCTCAGCCTGCTGGGGGTAGGGTCTGTAGCTTTCGTCAGTGACTGCGCTCGATGTACAGTGGCTGGCCTGATTGAACGTAGGCAATCAATCGGGCAGTTGAATTTTGAGGCCACGAGCCGACTGGATGGCTACGTAATAGGCGTCTTTCAGTGCTCTGGCCAACTCGGGGTCATTTTCTTCGAATTCTTTTGAGGCAATGGCACCGATACTGAGTTGGTGGAGTTTCGATTTATCTTGCTCACGCCCTTCGAACACGGCTTTCACATAGTCAAGTTGGTTTAGTAGCATCCCATAAATGGGGTAAGCGGGACAGGCCTTGTTCCGCTGCGCGGTGATGTCGATAGCCTTCTGTACATAGCCGAGGGGGGTTGTGGGTTTCATAATGCACCTGGTGTTATCAGTTTGAAGAGCTCGCGTTGGCCAGAGGTCATCTGCCGAGCACCGCCAATGGCGTTATAGGGTTGGGAAGGGACGGACCAGGTATCCAGTACCGGTGCCGAGGTGCTCCTCAGCAGCGTGACCTTCTCAGTGCTCTGGTAGACGTTCACGATCTTGGGCACGATGGTTTCCGTTTTGTAGATTTGGCCAAGCGGGTTGATCCCCAGTTGCCCTGGCACCACGTCTGGGGTAGGAGAGTACCACATGCCTTGCCGGCCGCCGGGCACCTGGAATTGCCAAAGTGTCTTGCCCCGGTTGATTGTTTCCGTGAAGACTGGTTGAGTGAAGTCCAAGCCGTTCATGTAGCCTTCGTAGTCGGCAGGCTTATAGCCCTGTGACTTGAAGAAGTTTACAGCAGTTTCCTGGTTGCCTCGTATGTTGATGTCCTGTGCCAAGTTACCCGTTCGAGCGAACTTCTTGTTCAGGTACTCCCTACGGGAAACTTCCGTTAAGCCTGGCTTATCCGGTGCCTGAGCAATGGGCGGTCGATCGGGTAGTGGTCGCAATGGCTCCGGTTGCGCTTGTGCACGAGAGATCGGTGCGGCCTCTCTGGGCTGCAAATCTGGCTGCGCCAACAGCTTCTGCTCATTCTTCGCCAACCAGGCCGCCAGCTGCTTGTTGGAGATCTCGGCCTGCAGCCGAGCGCTCCGGGCGGCAATGCTTTCCATGCTGCTCATCACGCCAGCCTTCATCTGCCCTCGAGTCAGATAGGTAACGATTGCAGTCAACAACAGCAGCACCAACTGCTCCTGCCCACGAGCCAGTTGGCGCGCCGCACGCTCGACACGCTCCTGGGCCTGCGCCGCGGAACCGCCGCTCGGGTCCAGGCCAGCAGGCTTGAGGCCATCCTCGGCGAACCAGGCCGTGGCCATCCCTTGCTGCAAGGTCGACAGGCAGGCCGGCAGGCCCTGGTAGAAATACTCGGCAATCGCCGACAGCCCCAGGCCCATGAGGATCAGGTTGCCGACCTGCAGGCCAATGCCGGCGCCGGCCACGGCCCCAGGTGCCGCGCCAACACCGAACGCGAACGCCCCGGCCACGCCGCCGGCCAGTGTACCGACCGCCACACTGCCACCGAGGATCATCGACACCTCTTTGACCAGTTGCAGCAGCACCGGCAGGATTTGCTCGATACCTATCGAGGACCACTTGCGCTTGAGGTTGTCCTGAATGATCGGGTAGGACAGGGCCATGGCCTGGCGCACGTTGTCGATACGCTGGCCACCGAGGTAGCCATAGGCCTGGTTGGCGCCATTGCTCACTCGCCGGCTGAAACCGTCCCAGGCCTCATGGGCGCTGTTCAGGCCGCTATCGACGCTCTGGTTGAGCTCGCTGAATTTCTGCTCGAGATTGCGTTCGATGTCTCCCCAACTGGGGATGTTGGCTAAAAGATCCATTTTCGCTTCACTGTCCATGGAAGTGGCGGCGCTCGGCGGCGAGCGCAGCATGTCGCGTCAGACCTCAGGATGGGGGCGAAGTCCGGCGGAGAGCCCATTGTTCTCATGACAGGCGTGCGCGGCAATGATGGCAATTGAGCATCGCTGCACGGTTTTGTGGCTGGCCGCATCCCGCAAGTGCCATTACGGCTGCGTTCGCGATGGCCATTTGCCGGAGTTGGTCAGTGGCGAAAAATTTGAACCAATCCACGTTATGAAACATTTTTCTCCGCCAGTGGAGCTGATGCGTCAGGTAGAGAGGCAGTTCGAGTTGGAGCCGTCAGGCATAGGCTCTGATCGACACCTCAAGAACCTTCTGCGACGGGCCGTTCGGCGGTAGCCGGAGCGCTTCCGGGCGCCAGTGAGGAATATTAAAGATGGCGATATGACATTGCCTTGCAGGGCGGTATTACCCGGTTTTTCTAGGCCTGTAGTGATTTGACAGGGCAGCTTTTGCCGGTGTTTCCTTTGGGCCTTTCTGCCTGCCTGGCATTCGGGAATGTGAACCATGTCGCATTAATTTCAATGCATGATGGCACTTTCCTTTCTGCAGGCAGTCGCATGATTCCGCAGAGCACGCGCGTTATGCGCGCATGCAGAATACGCCCGCAAGATCAGGGTTGCAGCTGAGCATCGCAAGCGCGTGCTGGCCGTGTTTTCAAGGAGATTTCGCATGATCATGGACCTGGCCTCCGCGCTGCTGTCGCCGCAGAACCGCCGCCTGTTCAAGTTTCACAACCTGGCCAACCCCGAGCAGGAACTGCTGCTGGAAACCTTCAAGGGCACCGAAGCCCTGTCGCGGGCGTTCAACTACGAACTGCTGCTGGTCTGCGAAGACTCCGGCGTGCCGCTCAAATCCATGATGGGCCAGCATGTCAGCATCGAGATCGAACTGGCCGAAGGCGGCCCGCGCTACATAACCGGCTACCTCACACGCTTTGCCAGCATTGGCAGCGACGGCGGCATGGCACGCTATACCGCAACCCTCAACCCGTGGTTCTCGATGTTGAAGAACCGCTTCGACACGCGGATCTTCCAGGGCAACACGGTCGAGGAAGTGGTTACCGAAGTGTTCGCCCTGTGCCCGGCGTTCTCTCGTCACGAGTTCCGCCTGACCCGTCCGCAGAAGCGCTACACCTACATCACCCAGTACCGTGAAACCGACTTCAACTTCGTCCAGCGCCTGCTGGAGGAAGAGGGGATGTTCTACTACTTCGAGCACACCGCCGAAGGCCACACCATGATCATCTGCGATGACTCCAGCACGCTGGTGGACATCCCCGAGCAACCGCAAATCCGCTTCCACAGCGCCTCGGTCACCGAGACTGCCGACTCCATCACCCAGTGGAGCGGCAACCGCCAGTTGCAGTCCGGCAAGATGGCCACGCAGACCTTCGACTACCGCCAGCCCAACAACCGCCTGCCGGTGGCGCTGAACAGCGTGAACAAGCAGGGCGATGTCGAGAACTTCGAGATCTACGACTTCCCCGGCCAGTACACCCACGGCACCTACGACGAGGGCGAAACCCTGCTGCGCCTGCGCATCGAGGCGCTGGAGCTACGCGGCAAGAAATTCGAAGGTGCCAGTAACTGTCGGGCCATGAAGCCGGGCTACACCTTCGAGCTGCTGCAGCACTACATCCACGACCAGGGCCCGGTAGAAGACCGCCAGTTCCTGCTGATGAGCGTGGAAAGCGAAGGCCACAACAACTACCTTACCGGCCAGCAGGCCAGCTACTTCAACACCTTCAGTTGCGTGCGCAAGAAGATCCCGTTCCGCCCGCAGCTGAGCACGCCCAAGCCGACCATCGCCGGCCCGCAGACCGCGATCATCGTCGGCCCACCGGGTGAGGAAATCTTCACCGACGAACTGGGCCGGGTGAAGATCCAGTTCCACTGGGACCGCAATGGCAAGTACAACGACCACAGCTCCTGCTGGGTCCGCGTCGCCCAATCCGGTGCCAGCGGCGGCTTCGGCAGCATCCAGATCCCACGTGTAGGCGACGAAGTGGTGGTGGTGTTCCTCGACGGCAACCCCGACCGGCCGCTGATCATGGGCAGCCTGTACAACAGCACCAACACCCCGCCATGGTCGCTGCCGGCGAACAAGACCCAGAGTGGTTTCCTGACCCGGTCGATGAAGGGCGACGGCGGTACCGCCAACTTCTTCCGCTTCGAGGACAAGGCTGGCGCCGAGCAGATCATCATGCATGCCGAGCGCAACATGGATACCGAGATCGAGTTGGATGAGACCCATGATGTGGGGAACAACCGCACGATTACGGTGGGCGGCACGCACACCGAAACGGTCAAGAAAGACACCATGGTGCAAGTGACCGAAGGTTCCTACACCCTGCAGGTCGACAACCAGTTCATACAGGTGGCTGCCAAGCAGCACATCATCCTGCAGGTGGGCGACAGCAGCATCACGCTGACCCCGGAAGGCATCGAGATCAAAGGCAAGGTCATCGTGACCACCAGCACCGACACCACCCAGATCACTGGCGCTGCAGTGCGGATCAACGACTGAGGCAAGGTTCATGTACAAGCCCTCGATCTACGACCGCATCTCTGCCAGGCGCGAAGCGCAAGAGGAGGCTGCGCGGCTGGCCAGGTTGGCGGAAGCCGCTCATGTGCCTGAGCCTGTGCCCGAGCCGGAACCGGTGCCAGCCGCGTTGCAGGATGTGGGCAGCGGTTTCACCTTCGCAGGTTTCACTCTGCAGTTTCCGATCGGCTTTCGCTTTCGCGACATCCAGACCACCATCGAGCATGAAGGCGAGCCGATCAGCCTCAGCATCCGCCGCCGTGATGTACGCGCCAGGCAGCCGCTGGAGCAATTGTTCGACGGCGCGATCCAGGCTTTGCGCGAATTGAACCCGCAACTGCGCGTGATTCGTCAACGTGATTGCCTCCTGGCTGGCAACCCGGCCAAGGTCCTGGATTTCCACTTCAATGCTGGCCACGAGCCCCGGCACGGTCGCCTGGTCGGCGCGCTGGTGCCCATCGCCGGCAGCCAGTCGCTGCAATGGCTGGATATTTCCAGCGTGATCGACCCAAGCAAGCCGGGCCTGAGCCAGTGGCTGGCCGAGTTCGACCGCATGCTCGATGGCTTCGCGCAGGGCTGACACCCGATTTTTTCGCTATCAGGAATTTTCATCGCATGGATTACGAGTTGCAGGAAGGCGGCATCGCGCTGCCGGCAGGTTTCGAGGACCGCACGGTCAACATGTTCGTCTTGGGTGCCAGTGTTCCAGCACCGTTGAGCATCACCATCTCGCGTGACACCTTGCTGCCGGACGAAGCGCTGCAGGCCTATGTCGATCGCCAGGTGAAGATGCTCACCTCCAAGCTGCGTGGTTACACCCGCATGGGCAACAAGGCCGTCTCGCTCTCGGCTACCGCACCCATTGCCGGCATCCAGATCGACGCCTACTACATGAACCAGGGCCGCCCGCTGTATCAGCGCCAGGCCGCTTTCATCATCAGCCCCGGGCGTGCCCTGATCTTTTCCACCACCGCACAGGCCGACTTCAGTGCCCAGCAGAACCAGGACTGGGACAACTTGCTGGCCAGCTTCACGCCGCGAGCCCCGTCCGTAACCAGCGCCGAGTCCGGCGAACAGGAGTAATCCCTCATGTTCGAAGCGGCCAGGTTCGGCGACGAGATATCGCACACCAGCGCGCTGGGGGGCTTCCTGATCGGGGCAGCCCTGGGCATCGCGCTGGTGGCCACGGTGGCCATCGCCACCTTCACCTGTGGGTTCGGCGTGGCCTTGCTGGCCGGCCTCGCAGCCGGCATCGGAGGCAGCTTGCTGACCGCCGCCGGAGAGGCGATAGGCAGTATGTTCTCGTCCCCCTCAGGGACGATAACCACTGCCTCACCCAACGTTTTCATCAACAGCCGCAAGGCCGCCCGCGTCGAAAAAAGCATCGGTGCCTGCGACAAGCACCCTGGCCCGGTGCAGATCGCCGAAGGCTCGACCAATGTCTTCATCAACAGCGTCGCGGCTGCACGCAAGGGCGACAAGCTGACCTGCGGCGCGACCATTTCCGGTGGGTCGGACAACGTCATCATCGGCGGTGGCACCTACCGCTATCTGCCAGTGGATGACGAGATCCCGGAGTGGCTGCGCACCACCGTGGATGTGCTGATGGCCATCGCCGGTGCCGCGGGTGGTATCGCGCAGTTGATCAAGGCCGGTACGCAAGCCGGCATGAAAACCATAATGCCTTGCGCCCTGAAGTTCACCGCCGGCTTCGTCGCTGGCGAGGTAGCCAGCCGCTACGTGGTCGAACCCGTCGCCCGCAGGGCCATCGGCGGCCTGGTCGGCAACCCGGTCGACCTCACCACCGGCCGCAAACTGATCCCCGACGAAATCGACTTCAGCCTGCCTGGCCTGATGCCGATCGAGTGGTCACGCTTCTACGCCAGCGACCTGACTGTCGATAGCGTGCTCGGTCGCGGCTGGGTGCTGCCTTGGGAGCAGAGCCTGCGCCGCCAGGGCTCGTTCATCTACCTCACCGACAACCAGGGCCGCGAAATCCCGTTCGTGACCTTGCAACCGGGCCAGCGCATCTACAACCCGCACGAACAGGTGTACCTGGTATGCACCGAGGGCGGCCACTACATCCTGCAAACCCTCGACAACCTGTTCTTCTATTTCGGCGAAGTGCCAGACACCAACAGCGAAGTGCCGCTGCAACGCATCGAAAACGCCCTCGGCCACTTCCTGCATTTCACCCGCACGCCCGATGGTACGCTGACCGACATCAGCGCCACCGGCGGTACCCGCGTGCACCTGCACTACGACAACCCGCTGGGTCGCCTGACCGACATCAAGCGCGTGGTGAACAACGAAGCGGTGGAAACGCTCACCCAGTACCGCTATGACGAACACGGCCAGCTGAGCGCGGTGATCAACCGCAACGGCGACACGGTGCGCAGCTTCAGCTACGCCGAAGGCCTGATGGTAACCCACAGCAACGCGCTGGGCCTGGGCTGCCACTACCGTTGGGAAACCCTCGGCGACAAGCCGCGCGTGGTCGAGCACTGGACCAGCGATGGCGAGCACTACCACTTCCGCTACGACCTCGACGCCCGCACCAGCTGGGCCACCGACGTGCTCGGCCGCGAGCTGGAAGTGCAGTACAACGCCGACCACCGCGTGCTCGCCAGCCGTGACTACGGTGGCGAACGCTACGCCATCGAGCTGGACGAGCAGGGCAACATGGTTGGCCTGGATTTGCCGGACGGCAACCGGCTCGCCTTCAAGTACGATGAATACGCCCGCCTGTTGGAAGAAACCGACCCGCTGGGCCGCAAGACCACCTACGAATATCACCACCTGACCACGCTGGTGACCCAGGTCAGCTATCCGGACGGCAGCACCTGGCGAGCGCGCTACGATGACAAGGGCAACCTGCTCGCCGAATTCGATGCCCTCGGCCAGATGACCGAGTACCTGAACAGCGATGACGGCCTGCCGCATACCATCATCGATGCGACTTACAAGTCCAAGTACCTGTGGTGGAACACCCTGGCCCAGGTCGAGCGTTATCAGGACTGCTCGGGCAAGAGCACCTGGTACCGCTACGACGAACGCCAGCACCTCGTCGCGGTGACCGATGCGCTGAACCAGACCACCACCCTGGAGCGCAAGCCCGACGGCGAAGTGCTGCGCATCAGTCACCCGGACGGTACCGCGGAAACCTTCACCTACAACGTCTACGGCCAGGTAATCAGCCACACCGACGGCAAGGGCCAGACCACACGCCTGATGCGTACGGCGCGTGGCCTGCCGAGCAGCCGCCAGGATGCCAAGGGCCAGCGGGTACGCTACGAGTACGACAAGGCCGTGCGCCTGATCGCGCTGGTCAATGAGAACAACGCCACGTACAGCTTTGCCTATGACGCTTCGGACCGGCTGAGCGAAGAAGTGCGGGTGGATAACCTGACCCGGCGTTTCAGCTACAACGTCGGAGGCCATCTCACGCGGCTGGATGAGATTGGCTATGGCGAAAATGCCGAGCGGCCGGAGCGGCATACGCTGTTTGAGCGTGACACCATTGGCCGATTGGTCGCCAAGATCAACCGCGATGCGCGTCAAGACTATGCGTACGATGACGGCGACCGGTTGCTGAGCATCGAGCGGCAACCGACCGGGATCGGCAAGCAGCTTGGGATCACGGAAGAGAAGCTGGAGTACGCCTACGATCTGCTGGGGCGGCTGACCAAAGAAATCATCCCCGACGGCACGCTCGGCTACGAGTACGATCCGCTCGGCAACCTGACCACATTGACCCTGCCGGATGGCCGCAAGGTCAATCACCTGTACTACGGCAGTGGGCATCTGCACCAGCTGAACCTGGATGGCCAGGTTATCAGCGATATGGAGCGCGACGACCTGCACCGCGAGGTGTACCGGACCCAGGGCAAGCTCACCAGCTGCTTCGGTTATGACGCGATGGGGCGCAAGGCCTGGCAGTTTGCCTCGAACTTGCCGGCCGACAAGCTTTCGCAGGTGCACAACACCGGGATCAATACCTCGTTGCTGGTGGAGCATGCGTATAACCCGATCCACCGTCGCTATCAGTACGACCCGGCGGGTGAACTGGTGCGCACGCTGGACAAGCTGCGGGGTGAGATCAAATACGAGTACGAAGCCAACGGGCAGTTGCGCAGCCGTGATACCGGCTCGCTGGTGGGCAGCGAGGAGTTCCGCTACGACGCGGCGGCCAACCGGCTGGACTTCAATGCGCGGCAGTTCGACAAGGTCAAGGACAACCGGATCAGACAGTGGCGGGATCAGGAGTACCGTTACGATCCGTGGGGCAACCTGATCGAGAAGCGCTCGGGACACAGCAAGCTGCAGAGCTTTAGCTATGACTGCGAGAACCGGCTGGTGCGGGCGGAAACTGTGGTCAACGGCAAGCTGGAGAGTACCGGGCAGTACCGGTACGACAGCCTTGGGCGACGGGTGGCCAAGCAGGCGGAGATCAATGGCCAGGTCGAACAGAAGCGCTTCCTCTGGCAAGGCTTGCGGATGCTGCATGAGGAGACGCCGGGGCAGAGCATCCTGTACCTGTATGAGCCGGGCAGCTATGCGCCGTTGGCGCGGATCGATCAGGTGGAGGGGGAAGAGCAGAAGCTCTATTACTTCCATACTGACCAGATTGGTACGCCGTTGGAGCTTACGAACAGTGACGGCAAGATCGTCTGGCAGGCGACGTATCGCTCATGGGGTGAGATAGAGCAGATAACCGTCAATAGAGTTGAGCAGAACCTACGTTTTCAAGGTCAATACTATGATGTTGAAACGGGAATTTATTATAATACTTTTCGTTATTATGATTCGCAAATAGGTAGGTTTTGCACTCAGGATCCTATTGGCCTCAATGGTGGTCTGAATTTATATCAATATGTCCCAAATCCACTATCCTGGATCGATCCTTGGGGGTGGATGCCATTTTGGAAGCCCTTGAAACCTGACGGTATGGGGCACCATCCGTTCCCCCGTGCTCATGCAAACACCCATGGGTTCCCAGAGCTAGGTACCAAGCTCGACTCGCCATCATGGTTCCCCAATGAGATTGAAGGTTCTGATAAGCTACATCAGCAATTCCATGATGCAATAAAGAAAGAAGGTGTACCGTTTAACAAGAAGTTTGAAGGGACGTCTGAAGAATTGGTTAAGAAGCTAAACAAGGCTTACGAGGGGTTCCCTCAAAAGGGCACGTTAAAAATTCCTCGTACCGGACAAGTGCTTGCGAAAGATGTAACTATTGGTGAGGCCCTAACTAAGTCGCTTGGCAAAGGCAGTGGTAACAATTCTGCAGGAGGATGCGGGTAATGAAACGGAGTGCGTTGATAGAGCTGTATGCTCCAGGAATAGTATTGTTTGATCCGGTACAATTTGCGGCTTTCATAAAAAGCAAAGGGTTAACAGATGCAAATATCTTTAATGCTTTTTTGAAAGACGAAGCGCTTGGGCGGCAGGCGATTGAACAGGGGGTGGTTTTTCCTATATACCAAATTTCGGAGCAAGAATACTCTGTTTTTACAGAGTGTCAAAATGTGGGGGTGGATGATTTGCCTGAGCCGGTATTCGAGTATTCAGGACTTCCTTTGGTAATAGTTTCTGGTGTCCTGATTGTTTCGGATCTCAATGCGCTATTTGACTGGGATGAAGATTTTTTCCTAAATTACAAAGCCGAGTATGCTTCTCGACTTCCGAGTAATGATTATATTGATGTTGAGCCTGGTATTTATAGTTTGTCCATCAAGGGATATGCAGGGCTTCGTGAATATGGTTCGGAATACGGATATGGACTCGAGTTTATCTCTGTCCCAGTTCTGCCAGTAGTTGCTGATGGTTCCGATGTGAGTCATCTTGATTTTGAACTGGTTGCTTGTTGAGTTTTAAAATGTGATTGAGCTGCTTGAGCTGGGCTGTGGTCGTTATTTTTCCTGATGATTTAATGCTTCGAGGGCATAGATCTTTAAAAACATGATCGATTCAGTGGGGCTGATTTAGCCCCATTTCTTTTTAGTTATAAAGGCAAATGACCTGGGGCATTGGGTTTGTCCGATCTATTGGACGAGATTGGCTACGGCGACAACGGCGAGCGGCCAGAGCGCAACACGCTGTTCGAACGTGATGCCATTGGCCGGCTGATGGCCAAGGTCAACCGCGATGCCCGACAGGATTTCGAATACGACGATGCCGATCGGCTGCTGAGCATTCAGCGCCAGCCGAGCAGTGCGGGCAAGCAGTTGGGGATCACCGAAGAGACATTGAGCTACAGCTACGACCTGCTCGGACGACTGACGCAGGAGCTGACCCCGGGTGGCGCACTGGACTATGAATACGACCCGCTCAGCAACCTGACCACATTGACCCTGCCGGATGGCCGCAAGGTCAACCACCTGTACTACGGCAGCGGGCACCTGCACCAGTTGAACCTGGACGGCCAGGTGATCAGCGACATGGAGCGTGATGACCTGCACCGCGAGGTGTATCGGACTCAGGGCAAGCTCACCAGTTGTTTCGGTTATGACGCAATGGGACGCAAGGCCTGGCAGTTTGCCTCGACCTTGCCGGCCGACAAGCTCTCGCAGGTGCACAACACCGGTATCAATACCTCATTGCTGGTGGAGCATGCGTACAACCCGATCCACCGTCGCTATCAGTACGACCCGGCGGGTGAACTGGTGCGCACGCTGGACAAGCTGCGTGGCGAGATCAAGTACGAGTACGAAGCCAACCTGCTCGCCGAATTCGATGCCCGCGGCCAGATGACCGAGTACCTGAACAGCGATGACGGCCTGCCGCACACCATCATCGATGCGACTTACAAGTCCAAGTACCTGTGGTGGAACACCCTGGATTGCCCATGCCTTGGGGGTTCAAAAGTGGCGCGGCGCTTCAGCTGGAACACTGGCGGCCATCTCGTGCGTCTGGATGAGATGGTTACGGCCAGCAGGTAGGGCCGCCAAAGTGACTACCTCCCCGGCAAGCCACGTTTCGGTTCCACCGTGCGAAACCAGATTCGATTGTGCTTCATCGCTCCTCGCGCTTATCTGTCAGCCAAGCACGACCTGCCTCACCCGTCGTGACCTCAAGGCGAACAACAAGAACGGGAAATCACCCGCGCGAGGAGACTCTACATGTCCCGACATCAGCACATCCTGGCCTGGCTGAACGATGTGGCCAGCGACCTGCACGCAATCCGTCACGATATCCACGCTCACCCGGAACTGGGCTTCGAAGAAAGCCGCACTTCGGCGCTGGTTGCCCAGCTGCTCGAAGAATGGGGCTATGAAGTGCACACCGGTATCGGCAAGACCGGCGTGGTCGGCGTACTGCGCAATGGCAGCAGCCCACGCCGCCTGGGCCTGCGCGCCGACATGGACGCGCTGCCCATCCACGAGGCTACCGGCGCCGCGTACAGCAGCCGGCACCAGGGCTGCATGCACGCCTGCGGCCATGACGGGCATACCACCATGCTGCTTGGCGCCGCGCGCTACCTGGCGGCGACCCGGCAGTTCGACGGGACGCTGACGCTGATCTTCCAGCCGGCCGAGGAGGGCCAGGGTGGCGCCGAGGCGATGCTGGCCGACGGCCTGCTGGAGCGCTTCCCTTGCGATGCACTGTTCGGCATGCACAACATGCCCGGGCTGCCGGCCGGGCACCTGGGCTTTCGAGAGGGGCCGATGATGGCCTCGCAAGACCTGCTCACGGTGACCCTCGACGGGGTTGGCGGCCATGGCTCGATGCCGCACCTGACCGTCGACCCGCTGGTGGCGGCGGCCAGTGTGGTGATGGCCCTGCAAACCGTGGTGGCGCGCAATATCGATGCGCAGGAGGCAGCCGTGGTTACCGTGGGCGCCTTGCAGGCCGGCGAAGCGGCCAACGTGATCCCGCAACAGGCGCTGCTGCGCCTGAGCCTGCGCGCGCTGAACGCCGAGGTGCGGGCGCAGACCCTGGAGCGGGTGCGGGCGATCATCGTCAGCCAGGCCGAGAGCTTTGGCTGCCGCGCCACCATCGAACACCGCCCGGCCTACCCGGTGTTGGTCAACCACGCCGCGGAAAACGCCTTCGCCCGGCAGGTGGGGGTGGAATTGCTCGGTGCCGAGGCCGTGGATGGCAACACCCGCAAGCTGATGGGCAGCGAAGACTTCGCCTGGATGCTGCAACGCTGCCCGGGCGCCTACCTGTTCATCGGCAATGGCGTATCGCGGCCGATGGTGCACAACCCGGCCTACGACTTCAACGACGACATCCTGCTGACCGGCGCCGCCTACTGGGGTGCGCTGGCAGAGCGCTGGCTCGCGCCCGCCTGACCTTTCCTTTTTGACGACTGCCGCTGGAACCCGGGCGCGACCGCGCCTGGGCGATCACCCAATCATTGTGTGGAGTGTTTCCTATGCAGACTTCGAGCACCGGCGTGTCGCGTACCCGGCAAGTGGTCGCCGCCGTCATCGGCAACGCCCTGGAGTGGTATGACTTTATCGTGTACGGCTTTCTGGCCAGCATCATCGCCCGGCAGTTCTTCCCCTCCGACGACGAATACGCCTCGCTGCTGATGGCCCTGGCCACCTTCGGCGTCGGCTTTTTCATGCGCCCGGTGGGCGGCGTGCTGCTGGGCATGTATTCCGACCGCAAGGGCCGCAAGGCGGCGATGCAGATGATCATCCGGCTGATGACCGTCTCCATTGCCATGATCGTCTTTGCACCCGACTACCTGGCCATCGGCATGGCCGCGCCGATGCTGATCGTGGTGGCGCGCATGCTGCAGGGTTTTGCCACCGGCGGCGAGTACGCCAGCGCCACGGCCTTTCTGGTGGAGAGCGCGCCGGCCCACCGCAAGGGCCTGTATGGCTCGTGGCAGTTGGTGGGGCAGTGCCTGGCGGTGTTCTCCGGGGCGGCGATGGTGGCCTTGGTCACCCACCTGTGCACGCCAGCGGCGCTGGACAGCTGGGGCTGGCGTATCCCGTTCGTGCTTGGCCTGCTGATCGGCCCGGTGGGGCTGTGGATTCGCAAGCACATGGAAGAGCCCGAGGAATTCATCGAGGCGCGCCGCCAGGCCAAGGGCCAGTCGCCCAGCCTGTGGCAGGTGCTGCGTGAGCATCGGCGCAGCCTGTTGGTATCGATGGGTCTGGCCTGTGGCGCGACGGTGTCGTTCTACGTGGTGCTGGTGAACATGCCGACCTTCGCCCACAAGAACCTCGGGCTGCCGCTGGACCAGGTGCTGCTGGTGCAGATGCTTGCGGTTGGGCTGATGACCGTGGTGATCCCGCTGTCCGGGGCGTTGTCTGACCGGCTGGGGCGGCGCCCGGTGCTGATGGCCTTCACCCTGGCGTTCTTCGTCATGGTCTACCCGTTGTATGTGTGGGTGGCTGCCGCGCCGTCGCTGGAGCGCCTGCTGGTGATGCAACTGCTGCTGTGCACCGCCATCGGTGGCTTCTTCGGGCCGGCGCCCACGGCCCTGGCCGAGCAGTTCCCGGTCGAGGTGCGTTCTACCGGTGTGTCGGTGGCCTATAACGTGGCGGTGATGGTGTTCGGCGGCTTCGCCCCGTTGATCGTCACCTGGCTGAGCAAGGTGCTCGGTACCCCGGTGGCGCCATCGTTCTACGTGCTGTTCGCCTGCCTGCTGACACTGCTGGGCACCTATTGCCTGAAAGAAGCCCCACGCGCGGGCAAGCCTGCCGCTTTCAACCTTGGAGTGAAACCGTGATGCCGCTAGCCATCGACCCCATCGTTGCCCTCGATGCCGAGGCATTGTCCCGGGCCATCCATGCCCGCCAGATATCGTGCCGGGAGGTGATGCAGGCTTATCTGGCGCACATCGAACGCTTCAACCCGCAGGTAAACGCGCTGGTGTCGCTGCGCCCGGCCGAGGCGCTGCTGGCCGAGGCCGATGAGCGTGACCGCGAGCTGGGCCGGGGCCATTCGCGCGGCTGGATGCATGGCATGCCCCAGGCGATCAAGGACCTGGCTGCCACTGCCGGGCTGCGCACCACGTTGGGCTCGCCGCTGTTCGCCGAGCAGGTGCCCGAGCAGGACGCGATCAGTGTGGCGCGGGTGCGGGCCAGTGGTGCGCTGATCGTGGGCAAGAGCAATGTGCCGGAATTCGGCCTTGGTTCGCAGACCTACAACACCCTGTTCGGCACCACCACCAACGCCTACGACCCGGGCAAGGTGGCCGGGGGTAGCAGCGGTGGGGCGGCGGCGGCGCTGGCCATGCGCCTGCTGCCGGTCGCCGATGGCAGCGACATGATGGGCTCGCTGCGCAACCCGGCGGCGTTCAACAACGTGTATGGCCTGCGCCCGTCGCAGGGCCGCGTTCCCCACGGGCCGGCGCCGGAACTGTTCGTGCAGCAGCTGGCCACCGAGGGGCCGATGGGCCGCAGTGTGGTGGATGTGGCGCGGCTGTTGTCGACCCAGGCGGGCTTCGATGCGCGGGCGCCGTTGTCGCTGGGCGAGGGCCGGCGCGATTTTGCCGCCGGGTTGCAGCGCGATTTTCGCGGCGTGCGGGTTGGCTGGCTGGGCGACTACGACGGTTACCTGGCGATGGATGACGGGGTACTGGGCCTGTGCGAAGCGGCCCTGGCAGACTTCGCCGAACTTGGCTGCCGGGTCGAGGCCTGCCAGCCGGCGTTCGACATGGCGCGTTTGTGGCAGTGCTGGCTGACCCATCGCCACTTCCTGGTGCACGGCAACCTCGCTGCGGCCTATGCCGACCCGGGCAAGCGCGCGCTGCTCAAGCCCGAGGCGCAGTGGGAGGTGGAGGGTGGCCTGCAACTGAGCGCGGCAGCGGTGTACCAGGCTTCGGTGGCCCGCAGCGACTGGTACCGCGCGCTGGGCAAGCTGTTCGAGCGTTACGATTACCTGCTGTTGCCATCGGCCCAGGTGTTCCCATTCGATGCATGGCAACCGTGGCCAACGGTGGTCGGTGGGCGGGCGATGGACACCTATCACCGCTGGATGGAAGTGGTGATTGGGCCGACCCTGGCCGGCTTGCCTAGCATCAGCGTACCGGTCGGTTTCAACGCTGCCGGGTTGCCCATGGGCCTGCAGATCATCGGCCCGGCCCAGGCTGACCATGCGGTGTTGCAGCTGGCCCATGCCCATGAACAGCTCACCCGTTGGGTAGCGCGGCGCCCACCCCGGAGCCTGCAAGCGCCATGAAACCGCTGGGCAGGCGCGGATCTTGCTGGCTATCCTGACCATCCAGTTACAGGGAGGTCACACTCATGGGCATCACGGCAGACAGTGGCGGCGTGCGTTCGGTGGAACGGGCGCTGGCCATCGTCGACCTGCTTGGCGAACACCAGGCGCTGGGCCTGGAAGAACTGCATTACCTGACGGCGCTGCCCAAGGCCACGGTGTCGCGCATGCTCGCCACCTTGCAGGAGCAGGGCTGGGTTTACCGCGGCCTCAGCGACAGGCGTTACCGGCTGTGCGCGCGGCGCCTGTTCGGTGACCGCCAACTGCGTTTCAAACGGCGCCTGGTGGAACACGCCGCGCCCATGCTGCTGGAATTGAGCGAGCGCACCGGGCTGGTGGCCGACCTGTCGTGTTTCGACGGCGAGCGGCTGGAGGTGATGGAAAGCGCTGTGCCCCAAGTATTGCGCAAGCGTTACCCGCACACCTGCCAGATCGTCGGGCATCATGCCAGCCTGTTCCACTCGGCGATGGGACGGGCATGCCTGGGTGAGTTGGCGGTCGATGAAGTGCAGCGCCTGGCGGCCCATGAGCGGGTGGGCGACGAGACGGTGCTGCGCGATATCGAGGAGGAAGCGAACAAGGGGTTCGGCCAGCGCACCGAAGGGCACTGGGAGTACCCGGTGCGCTTGCCGTTCCTGATCCGCGCCATTGCCCTGCCGGTGCATGCCGAAGGGCGCCTGGCCGGGAGCATTGCCTTGCACTGGCCGCTGGACCAGGCGCCGGTGGAGCGGGTGTTGAACCTGCACCTGAACAGCCTGGCTACAACGGTGGGCGAGGTGCAGCGGGCCCTGATTGTTTGAGTCAGCCTGTACCGGCCTCTTCGCGGGTAAACCCGCTCCCACAGGGAAAGTGCATTGCCCGAGGCCTGCTCGGTACCTGTGGGAGCGGGTTTACCCGCGAAGAGGCCAGTACAGCAAACAACAAAACCACAGGGAATGTGCATTGCCCGAGGCCTGCTCGGTACCTGTGGGAGCGGGTTACCCGCGAAGAGGCCAGTGCAGCAAACAACAAAACCACAGGGAATGTGCATTGCCCGAGGCCTGCTCGGTACCTGTGGGAGATTCTATGGTTTTCAGCAAGCCAGTTTCGCGCCTTTAGTGACGTATTCGTCCTGATTTTTCATCAGGGCGAATGCCACCCGCGCGAGCTTTCTTGCCAGGATTACCAACGCTTGGGTTGTTGCTTTACCACTGCTCCGATGCTGTTCGTAAAGCCCTTTCCAGGCTGCCGATCTGCTGGCCGCCATCGCAGCGTTGTGCAATAAGCGACGAATTTCTGAACAACCTCGCTTGGTGAGGCGACGTCGCCCATTCTTCTGTCCGGAATCACTGACTCGTAAATCCATTCCTAGGAATGCAATGTACGAGTCACTGCTTTTGAACTCGCCCCTTGTAAAAGCCATCACCAATGCTGCGGCGGTGAGAAAACCAATGCCCTCTACTGCCTGGCAGCGAGCGACTTGTTCCTGCAGCCCAGCGTCTCGCAGTACTTCTTTAATCTTCTTTTGAATCAACTGATCCAGCCGATCTATCGACTTCACAAAAGTTTCGAAGGCGGCTTTCAAAAGGCTTTCGTTAGCCCAGCTCTGAGTCATTGCAGTACGAGCAGTCACCAAGGCGGCTCTGCGTCGCAAGAGGCTCTGAAGCTTGCCGTAGACAGCGGGAGGCGGGCTCCAAGGGCGAAGGTCCTCGCCTTCATTTTTTAAAAAACGGGACAGCAACCGAGCATCGGAGGGGTCGGTTTTAACCCGTCCCCCAACACTCTTCCGGTAGTTGCTCAATTGAAAACCATCGATGACATAGACCTCGAAGCCTAGGCTGTGGGCCAATTCAACCAGGTCCAAGTGATAGACGTTGGTCGCCTCAACAGCGATAGCGGTGTTGAGGGGTTGTTGCTTGAGCCACCTTCTGATCTCGAGTTTGGAGTTTTTGAGCCTGATGATCTCGTCGCGATCATCGTGGTGGATAACCAGCTCAGCTTTCGCGACATCCGCACCCACGATCAACTTACCTACCTGCATTGCCATGGGCCGCTCCTCACGTTATGGTTTTTCGGCTTGAAGGGGTTTCACCAAGAGGCGCTGGCTTGTTTCTATCGTCGCTTGCAAACGATGCATTCTTTATCGGCGCTTTGGTGGAAGGGGTGGGGCGATGTCTCCCACGGTCTGTACTGCTGTGAACAGTCAGAATCGGGCATTTAGTCCCACCACCCCTTCAAGTCTAACCATACAAGCGGGTTTACCCGCGAAGAGGCCAGTACAGCAAACAACAAAACCACAGGGAATGTGCATTGCCCGAGGCCTGCTCGGTACCTGTGGGAGCGGGTTTACCCGCGAAGAGGCCAGTGCAGCAAACAACAAAACCACAGGGAATGTGCATTGCCCGAGGTCTGCTCGGTACCTGTGGGAGCGGGTTCACCCGCGAAGAGGCCAGTGCAGCAAACAACAAAAGAAGCTGTGTCCGCAGCCCTTCAGCGCTCCAGGCTGTACATCCGGCACTCTGCCAGCAACGCCAGCAGGTTCGGCTCCCGCTCCCGCGCCTTGAGGAACACCACGCCAATATGCTGCTGCAAGCGATATTGCGGCTTCAGGGCAATCAACCTGACCCGGTTTTCATACACCGCTGCGATCCGCCCAGGCAGCAAGGCAAAGCCCACGCCCGAGCTGACCATGCTCAGCAGGGTGAAGATATCGTTCACCTGCATGGCTACCTTGGGTTCGAAGCCGGCCTGCTGGAACACCCGGGCACCATCGCGGTGGGTGGCAAAGCCCTGGGTCAGGGTGATGAAGGTGGAGTCGGCCAGGTCGGCCAGGTCCACCTCGGCCTGCTCGGCGAAGGGTGAATCGATGGGCACGGCAAGGAAGATGTCGTCGGAGAACAGCGGTAACTGCTCGCAGGCCGGGTCGCTGACGCTTTCGTCGAGCGACACGAGGATGGCCTCCAGTTCGTGGTTCTTCAGGCGCTGCAGCAGGTCGACGTTGGAGCCCAGGGTCAGGTCGATGTTGAGTTCGCTGCGGCGCAGCTTGAGGCCCATGACTAGCTTGGGTACGGTTTTCACCGTCAGCGAGTAGAGCGCGCCCAAGCGGAAGCGTTCGGCGTAGAAGCCGGCGGCCTCGCGGGTCTGGCGGACCATCTGCTCGGCGTCCTGGATCAGCTGGCGGGCTTTCTTTTCCAGCACGTAGGCGCTTTCCAGCGGGATCAGCTGGCGGCCTTCATGCTTGAACAGCGGGCAGCGCAGTGCGCTTTCCAGCGAGTGGATGGCACGGTGCACGCTGACGGCGCTGGTGGCCAGCTCGACGGCGGCGCGGCCGAGGTTGCCGGTGCGCATGAAGGCGAGGAAGGTTTCCAGCTTCTTGAGGGTCAGTTCTTCGTCGATCAGCATGGGTGGACCTGGGTGTGCACAATGGCTGGGGCATGCATATTGCCTTGAAATTCTGGGGCCGCTTCGCAGCCCATCGCCGGCAAGCCAGCTCCCACAGGGATGGCGCATGGCTTGAGGCCGATGCGGTCGAGGTGGGAGCTGGCTTGCCGGCGATGGGGCGCGAAGCGGCCCCGTATGCTCATTGCATGGATCCGATCAAGGACCACAACGCCGGGTCGTTGAAGTCACGGACAACCAGCTTCGCCCCCGCCGCCAGCAACCGCTCCGGCGTCTGCGTAGTGGCCACGCCCACGGTAAAGATCCCAGCGCCACTCGCGGCCGCCACCCCCGGCAGCGAATCCTCGAAGGCCAGTGCCTGCCCGGCCTCGGCACCCAGCCGCTGCAACCCGGTCAGGTAAGGCAGCGGGTCCGGCTTGGGCCGTGCCAGTTCCTCTGCCACCAGCACGTGCGCGAAGCGCTGGCCCAGGCCCATGGCGTTCAACATGTGCTCGGCGTTCAGCCGCGGTGCGTTGGTCACCACGCACATGCCGATGTCACGAGCCTGGGCATGTTCCAGCAGGCGCACTAGGCCCGGCATCGGCTCAAGAGCCGGCGACATGTCGCGGAACAGCGCCTCCTTGCGGTCGGCCAGCACCTGGCACTGCTCGGCACTGGCACCGGCAAACAGCTCGGCGAACAGCTCGCCGTTGGCGCGGCCGCTGACCTGGGCATCGAACTGCGCCTGGCTCAGCTCGCGGCCGTCATGCTCGCGCAGCAGTTGGCGAAAGGCCTGCAGATGCAAGGTGTCAGTGTCGGTGAGGGTTCCGTCGAGGTCGAACAGCAGGGCAGTCAGCATTGGGTATCCAGGTCCAAAATCATGGGCGGGCCAGAAGGGAGATTCTTTGCCTTTGGAGTCACGTCAACTACGCGACTTCCTGAGTGTACTGGAGTACGGCAGCCTTGGCAGAGCTGTGCTCGAACGCGAGGTTGACGCCTGCGCGTCAAGTCAGCAACTGCCAAAGCTGGAAAGCCAACCGAGTAACCGGCCGTTGGCACGCTCCGGATTTCGAAGTTTGGTCATCAGTTCTGGTTGGCGTAGGTGGCTGGGCGCAGGTAGCTGATCTTCTCTATTGGAGCGCTGCATAGCCGCAAATATTGTGTGGATAGCCGCGAGGGCTGATATGTTTGCCGCGCACCGATCAAGGAAGTGCACAGGTGTCATGCTGGAGCCGAGAGAGCATCCAGTCGATAAATACCTGGGTCTCGGCGACCGCATCTTTCGATACCCCATAGTAGTAGCGAGTCAGGGGCAGTCGTAGATGAGGCAGCGGGTTGTGCAGTCGGCCGGTGGCAAGATCCTTGCCCAGCAGCGTGGCCGGGCACAGCGCCAGGCCAAGGCCGTCGACGGCAGCTTGCAGCACCAGGTGCATGTGATCGAACTGCAGCGCTGGCCGTTGTCTTGCCTGGCTGACACCGGCCAGCTTGCACCAGGCCTGCCAATCCCCATTACGTGTCCTGCCCGAGAGCAGGGTATGGCGCAGCACATCCGACGGCGCCTGAACCGGTATCGCTTCCAGAAGAGAAGGCGCGGCAACCAGCAGCAGCTCGTCCTCGAACAGCATGTTCGGTTCCAGATTGGCCGCCCAGCCTGCGCTGCCACGGCGCACCACCAGATCGAAGGCCTCACGCGAGGGGTCAGGGGCCAGGATGCTGGTCACAATCTCGGGCTGAATCTCTGGAAACTGCGTCATGAATTCGGGTAACCGAGGGATCAGCCAGCGCACGGCAAAGGACGGGCGCACATTGATGATCACCTTGCGCGATGCACTGCTTCGGGCCAGGGCCTGAGTGGCGTTGGCGATTTGCGCCAGGCCCAGGCTGATCTGTTCATAGTAAGCCTGGCCGCTCGGGGTGAGTACCGACTGCCGATTTCGGCGTTCGAACAACATTATGCCCAGGTGCTCTTCGAGCAGGCGTATATGGCGGCTGACAGCACTGTGGGTGACGTGCAGCTCCTCGGCGGCACGGCTGAAGCTCTGGTGTCGCGCGGCCGAGGCAAAGGCCCGGAGGGCATTCAAGGGTGGGAGGTCGCTGATCATATGTCTAATTTTGTCACATCAGGGGCGCAAATAAAGCGTTTGTCAGCGATGGTGTTTCACGCCACTCTGACGCCGCTCTGTTCTGGTCTTCGTCCATGTGCGCAACAAGTATCCGCTTCTTTGCTGATCGGACTTCGCTGTGTGCGGCATTGATCCTCGGGTGCCGTTGGCGGCCCTAACGCTCTTCAGTTCAATGCCAGGAGGCATTTTGCATGGCTAGCTATGGATTGTTCCTTGTCCTCGCGACTTTCACCGTGTTAAGCCCCGGTCCCGGGGTAGTGCTGACCCTCTCCAACGCCCTGCGCCACGGCTGGGGCGGAGCGCTGCCGGGGATCTTTGGCATCGCTTTGGGCGCTTTCATCGTCGCCGGGCTCTCGGCCAGCAGCGTGGGGTTGGTCCTGGCGACCTCGGCAACGGCGTTCACCGTGCTCAAGTACGTCGGCGCGTTGTACCTGTTGTACTTGGGGGGAAAAATGTGGCGCACCCAGCGTTTCATTCCGGAGTTTACCGTGACCGCCACGCAACCCTGGCGGCGCCTGGTCGAAGCGTTGTCGATCCAACTGCTGAATCCCAAGGCTGGTTTCTTCTTCCTGGCGGTGTTTCCACAATTCATCAGTCCCCAGGACAACTACTACCGCCAGTTCTTCCTGCTGGTTTCATCCTACGCGTTGCTGGTCGTGCTGGTACACACCGGTTATGCGCTGATGGCCAATAGCGCCAGGGGCTGGCTGTCGAGCGACCGCGGTGCGCGAATTGTCGGCAAAATCTCCGGCATCACCTTTTTCTGTTTTGGTGTTCTGATGGCCTCGGCCAGCAAATGAACTGCTGCCCGTCACAATTGCATCGCAGCCGCCAAGCCGTCGACGAAGGGGGCTGTTCAGCGTGCTCTAAAAAGAGTACAAATGTGCTCCATGGACAATCTTACCCCAAAACGCCGCGCCATCTTCGAGTTCATCCGTGAGCGCATCGCCGACCACGGCCAGCCGCCGAGCCTGGCCGATATCGCCACGCGCTTCGGTTTTGCCTCGCGCAGCGTGGCGCGCAAGCACATCACCGCCCTGTGCCAGGCCGGCTACATCGACGTCACGCCGAACCAGGCGCGGGGCATACGCCTGGCCGAACGGCTGCGCCGCCCGGAAATCCTCGAAGTGCCGGTGCTGGGCCAGGTGGCGGCAGGCGCCCCCATCGGCCCGGACCTCGACATTCACGAGCAACTGCTGCTCGACCCCAGCCTGTTCCGCCGTACCCCCGACTACCTGCTGAAGGTGCGTGGCGACTCGATGATCGACGACGGCATTTTCGATGGCGATCTGGTCGGCATCCTCCAGCAGGCCGACGCCCGCGATGGCCAGATCGTGGTCGCGCGCCTGGACGGCGAGGTGACCATCAAGCGCCTGCAGCGCCAGGGTGGCAATTACCGGCTGTTGCCACGCAACCCGGCCTATGCGCCCATCGATGTGCGGCCTGAACAGGAATTCTTCATCGAAGGCGTGTTCTGCGGCTTGCTGAGGCGTGACTGATGGGCGCGGTGGTCGACCTCGACAGGTTGCTCGACCAGCGCCGGGTATGGCGCGGTCGGCAGGCCCAGGCGCGGCCGCTCGGCCTGCAGCCCACGGGCCATGCCGCCCTTGACCAATGCCTGCCGGAAGGTGGCTGGCCGGCGGCTGCGCTCAGCGAACTGTTGCTGGCCAGCCCCGGCTGTGGCGAATTGCAGCTGATGTGGCCGACCCTGGCCCGCTTGAGCGCTGAAGCCAGCCGAATCGTGCTGGTGGCACCGCCATTCATTCCTTACGCCCCGGCCTGGCAGGCCGCGGGGGTGGACCTGCGCTGGCTGGTACAGGTGGACGCCGAACCTGCCGATGCCCTGTGGGCCGCCGAGCAGTGCCTGCGCTCCGGCAGTTGCGCGGCGGTGCTGTGCTGGCCGGAACGTGCCGATGACCGCGCCCTGCGGCGCCTGCAGGTGGCTGCCGAAACCGGCCAGGCGCTGGCCTTCGCCTGCCGGCCGCAACAGGCGGCGCACAACCCTTCGCCCGCAGCGCTGCGCATTGCCGTCGACACCCGCCCGGCACAATGGCGCGTGCTGAAAAGCCGTGGCGGCATGCCACCGGCGCTGCCCATCGCCTGCCCGGGGCGGGGCTGATGCAACATGCTCTGGGCCTGCATCCTGCTTCCGCAGCTGGCGCTGGACACGGTCCTGCGTGAGCGTGACGACCCCGATACCCCCCTGGTGCTGCTTGGCGGGCCGACCCAGCGACGTGTGCTGCAGGCGGTCAACCCGGCGGCGGCGGCGCTCGGCCTGCGGGCCGGGCAAACCCTGACGGCGGCGCGTGCGCTGGCCGATGGCTTCAGCTGCGTCGAAGCCGACCCCAGGCGCATCGACCAGGTGCAGCAGTTGCTGGCAGCCTGGGCCTACCGCTTCAGTGCCCAGGTCAGCCTGCACTACCCACGGGCGCTGTTGCTGGAGGTGGGTTCCAGCCTGCAGCTGTTCGGCCCCTGGCCGCTGTTCGAGGCCCGCCTGCGCCAGGAGCTGGCGGAGCTGGGCTTGCGCCAACGCATCGTCCTGGCCAGCAACCCGGTGGCGGCGCGCATGCTCGCCAATGCTCACGATGGCCTGGCCGTGATGGATGCCGATGCCACCCGTGCGGCGCTGCTGGGCATGCCCATCGAGCGTATCGGCCTGCCTGCGCAGGCTGCCGAGGCCTTTGCCCGCATGGGCCTGCGCCAGTTGAGCCAGGTGTTGGCCTTGCCCCGCGACAGCCTGGCCAGGCGCTTTCCGGCCCAGGTGCAGCTGCACCTTGACCAGTTGCTCGGCCTGCGCAACCTGGGGCTGGGCTTTTACCAGCCCCCGGACCGTTTCGAGACCCGGCTGGAGCTGAACTTCGACGTCGAATCACACCAGGCCCTGCTGTTTCCGCTGCGGCGCATGCTCAACGACCTTGCCGCGTTCCTCGCCGGGCGTGACTGTGGCGTGCAGCGTTTCTGCCTGCACCTGGAGCATGCCGAAGGGCCGGATACCTTGCTGAAGGTAGGCCTGCTGGCCGCCGAACGCGATGCTGCGATGCTGTTCGAACTGGCGCGCGGGCGCCTGGAGCCGCTACGCATTCCCGCACCTGTGCGCAACCTGCGGCTGGTTGCCGAGGACCTGCCACCCTTCGTGCCGCAACACCAGGCATTGTTCGACCCGCGTGCGCAGCAGGCGCAACCTTGGGAACAATTGCGCGAACGGCTACGCGCCCGCCTGGGGGATGAGGCGGTCAAGGGCCTGAGCGCGGCAGCCGATCATCGCCCCGAATGCGCCTGGCAAGCGGTAGAGCAAGGTGCCCAGGGCAGCATGCCGGTCGTCCCTGGCAGCCGCCCTGGCTGGCTGCTGTCGGCCCCCATGGCGCTGGACGAAGGCGGCTATCGCCTGCAAGGCCATGCCGAGCGCATCGAGTCGGGCTGGTGGGATGGCGGCGATGTGCGCCGCGACTATTACCGTATCGAAACCCGTGACGGCCTGCGCGGCTGGGCCTACCGCGACCTGGGCAAGGCCGGCCCGTTTTGGCTGCAGGGCTGGTTCGCATGAACACCCCGGGTTATGCCGAGCTGCACTGCCTGTCCAACTTCAGCTTCCAGCGCGGCGCGTCGAGCGCCGACGAGCTGTTCCGGCGCGCGCGTGAACAGGGCTACCAGGCGCTGGCGATCACCGACGAATGCACCCTGGCCGGTATCGTCCGTGCCTGGCAGGCGGCCAAGGAACACCAGCTGCGGCTGATCGTGGGCAGTGAAGTGCAGTTGCAGGACGGCCCCAGGCTGGTGCTGCTGGTGCAGGACCTGGCCGGCTACCAGAACCTGTGCGCGCTGATCACCCGGGCCCGGCGGCGGGCGCAGAAGGGCGAGTACCAACTGTTTCGCGATGACCTGCAGCAGCACCATCAGGGCCTGCTGGCATTGTGGGTAGCCGATGACAGCGGCGATGCCACCCCCGGGCAGTGGCTGCACGGCGTGTTCGGTGAGCGTCTGTGGCTGGCGGTGCACCTGCACCGCGGCAGTGACGATACCTTGCGTCTTGAACGCTTGCGCGGCCTGGCGGCCAGGGTCGGCATCCGCGCCGTGGCCTGTGGCGACGTGCACATGCACGTGCGCGGTCGCCGCGCCCTGCAAGATTGCATGACCGCCATTCGCCAGCATTGCCTGGTGGCCGAGGCCGGGCGCTTCCTGTTTGCCAATGGCGAGCGGCACCTGCGCAGCCAGGCACAACTGGGCGAGCTCTATCCCGCCGACCTGCTGGCCGAGACCCTGGCCATCGCTGCGCGCTGCCAGTTCGAGCTGAGCGAATTGAAATACCAGTACCCCTGCGAACTGGTGCCCCAGGGGCATACCCCGGCGAGCTGGTTGCGCGAATTGTGCCAGCAGGGTTTGCCGTTGCGCTGGCCAGCCGGGCCGAGCAGCAAGGTGCGGGATGTGCTGGCCAAGGAGCTGGCGCTGATCGAGGAGCTGGGCTACGAAAGCTACTTCCTGACTGTGCACGACATTGTCGCCTTCGCCCGCAGCCAGCGCATTCTGTGCCAGGGGCGGGGCTCGGCAGCCAACTCGGTGGTGTGCTTCGTGCTGGGCATCACCGAGCTCGACCCCATGCAACACCACCTGTTGTTCGAGCGCTTCCTGTCGCGCGAGCGCAACGAGCCGCCGGACATCGACGTGGACTTCGAGCACGACCGGCGCGAGGAGGTGATCCAGTATGTGTTCCGTCGCTATGGCCGGCACCGGGCGGCGCTCACTGCGGTGGTCAACACCTACCATGCCGCCGGTGCGGTGCGGGATGTGGCGCGGGTGCTGGGGCTGCCCGCCGACCAGGTGGACGCCCTGGCCAAGTGCTGTGGCCGCTGGAGCGATCGCATACCCGACGACCAGCGCCTGGCCGAGGCCGGCTTCGAGGCGGGCAGCCCTTCGCTGCGCCGGGTACTGGTGCTGGCCGGCGAACTGATCGGCTTCCCTCGGCACCTGTCACAGCACCCGGGCGGCTTCGTCATCTCGCAGCAACCCTTGGACGAGCTGGTGCCGGTGGAGAATGCCGCGATGCCGGAGCGCACGGTGATCCAGTGGGACAAGGACGACCTGGACATGGTAGGCCTGCTCAAGGTCGACGTGCTGGCGCTGGGCATGCTCAGCGCCTTGCGCCGTTGCTTCGACCTGCTGCAACGCCACCGTGGCCGGCACCTGACCCTGGCGACCATCCCCGCCGAAGACCCGGCTACCTACGCGATGATCAGCCGTGCCGAGACCATGGGCGTGTTCCAGATCGAATCGCGCGCGCAAATGGCCATGTTGCCGCGGCTTCGGCCGGAAAAGTTCTACGACCTGGTCATCGAGGTGGCCATCGTCCGCCCCGGGCCGATCCAGGGCGACATGGTCCACCCTTACCTGCGCCGGCGCCTGAAGCAGGAACCGGTGACCTATCCCTCGCCGCAACTGAAGGCAGTGTTCGAGCGCACCCTGGGTGTGCCGCTGTTCCAGGAGCAGGTAATGGAGCTGGCGATGGTCGCGGCCGACTACACCCCGGGCGAGGCCGACCAGTTGCGCCGCAGCATGGCCGCCTGGAAGCGTCACGGCGGCCTGGAGCCGCACCGCGAGCGGCTGGTGCAGGGCATGTTGCGCAATGGTTATGACCTGGCGTTTGCCGAGCGCATCTTCGAGCAGATCAAGGGCTTTGGCAGTTATGGCTTTCCGGAATCGCACGCGGCCAGTTTTGCCTTGTTGTGCTACGCCAGCAGCTGGCTCAAGTGCCATGAACCGGCGATTTTCACCTGCGCGCTGGTCAACAGCTGGCCCATGGGTTTCTACAGCCCCGACCAGTTGCTGCAAGAGGCCCGGCGCCAGGGTATCGAGGTCAGGCCGGTCGATGTGTGCCACAGTGACTGGGACTGCACGCTCGAGCCTGAGCCTGGAGAGGTGCTGGCCATTCGCATGGGCTTGCGCCTGGTACGCGGCTTTGCCGAGGCCGACGCCAGGCGCCTGGAGCAGGCGAGGGCGCAGCGGCCATGGCGCGATGTCGAAGACCTGTGCCTGCGTGCCGGGCTCGATTCGCGAGCCCGGGCCCAGTTGGCCGGTGCCGGCGCGCTGCGCGCCTTGGCCAGGGACCGGCACCAGGCGCGCTGGCAGGTGGCGGCGGTGCAGCCGCAGCTGCCTTTGTTCGCCGATATCGAAGCCTTGCCGGAACGTACCGTCGAACTGCCCGTCCCCAGTGTGGCAGAGGACCTGATGGCCGATTACCAGACCCTGGGTACCACGCTTGGGCCGCATCCCCTGACCTTGTTGCGCTCACGCCTGCGGGCCCTGGGCTGTCGCAGTTCGCGCGAGCTGCAAGATGTCGGGCATGGTGACAACATTGCCGTGGCCGGGCTGGTGGTGGGCCGCCAGCGGCCACAGACCGCCAGCGGCGTGACCTTCGTCACCCTGGAGGACGAGCACGGCATGGTCAATGTGGTGGTGTGGCGGGATCTTGCCGAACGGCAGCGGCGGGCACTGGTGGGGGCGCAGTTGCTCAAGGTAAGCGGGCGGCTGGAGCAGGAGAATGGCGTGCGCCACCTGATAGCACGGCGGTTGGAGGATGTGAGCCCGCTGTTGCAAGGGCTGGATGTACGCAGCCGGGACTTCCATTGATCCTCGGCACCTCACGCAAAACCCTGATTTTTGCGCGGTCCCTGTGGGAGCGGCTTTAGCCGCGAACACCGGCGCAGCCGGTGCCACGCACCGCGTTGAATTCTTCGCGGCTAAAGCCGCTCCCACAGGGTACGAGGATTGCTTGCGAATTCAGTTCTCTTCGCTACACCATCGCCAACCGCTGCTTGCGCGTCGGTGCCGGGAACGCCCGGTCGATCGCCCGCAGGTCTTCGCCGGTCAGGGTCAGCGCACCCGCAGCGGCATTCAACCGCACATGCTCGGGCGTCACGGCCTTGGGGATGGCTATCACCCCGTCATTGCGTGTCACCCACGCCAGGCTGACCTGGGCCACCGTGGCCCCATGGCGCTCGGCGATTTCCGCCAGCACCGGGTGCTGCAGCAGGCGCCCGGCCTGGGCCAGCGGGCAGTAGGCCATGGTCGGCAGCGCACGCTTTTCGCACCACGGCAACAGGTCGAACTCGATGCCACGCTGGGCCGGGTTGTACAGCACCTGGTTGGTGGCGCAATCGGGGTTGTGCAGTTCGCGCAGGTCGTCGACATCGAAATTGGAAACACCCCAGCGCTTGATCTTGCCTTGCTCGCGCAAGCGCTCGAACGCTTCGACGGTTTCTTCCAGTGGGTGCTGGCCGCGCCAGTGCAGCAGGTACAGGTCGATGCAGTCGGTGCCCAGGCGGGTGAGGCTGCGCTCGCAGGCGGCGGCCATGGCGCGCAGGCTGGCATTGTGCGGATACACCTTGCTGACCAGGAACACCTGGTCGCGGCGCCCGGCAATGGCCTGGCCAACCACTTCTTCCGCGCCACCTTCGGCATACATCTCGGCGGTATCGATCAGGCTCAGCCCAAGTTCGATACCCTGTTGCAGGGCCGCCACCTCGGCCGCCTTGCGAGCCGGATCTTCACCCATGTACCAGGTGCCCTGGCCGATGGCCGGAACGCTCGAACCTGCCAGTTTCACGTAACGCATGTCACCTCCGGGATGCGGGTATTGGAAAGCAGTACCTCAAGCAGCGCTTGCGCTGCCGTGGAAAGCTTGTGTTCGCTAAGAGCAATCACACCGATGCGGCGCTCGACCGTGGGCTCGACCAAGGGCACGCAGCGGGCGCCAAGCTCCTGCATCTGATTGATGCAAAGTGCCGGCACGGCACTGACCCCCAGCCCACTGGCGACCATGCGCCCGACGGTAGACAACTGATGGCTCTCGAAAGCCACCGCGAGTTTGCCGTGGCGGGCGGCCACGTTCTGCTCCATCAGCAGGCGCACCGCCGAAGGGCGTTGCAGGGCCACGAAGTCTTCGGCAAGCAACTGTGCCCAGCTGACCTGAGGCAGCTGCGCCAAGGGCGAATCGGCGGGCACCACGGCGACGAAACGGTCCATGTACAACGGATGGAAATCCAGGCCATCGTTGTTGTCGGGTTCGAAGCCGATGCCCAGTTCGACGCGGCGATGGCGCACCAGTTCCTGCACCTGTTCGTTGATCACATCGTGCACCGTGACGTTGACCTTCGGGTAACGCTGGCGAAATACCTTCAGCGAGTGGGGCAGCAGGTTGCCGGCAAAGGCCGGCATGGCCGCCACCGAAACCCGGCCCAGTTGCAGGGTGAAACGCTGGCGCAGCATTTCTTCGGTGTCGTCCCAGTCGGCCAGCAGGCGCCGTGCCAGCGGCAGCAGCACCTCGCCCTCGGCAGTCAGGCTGACGCTGCGCGTGGTGCGGCTGAGCAGGGCGCCGCCAAGGTTTTCTTCCAGGGCCTTGATGGTCAGGCTCAGTGCCGGTTGCGAGACATGCAGGTGTTCACCGGCCTGAGCGAAGCTCTGGTACTTGGCCACAGCGACAAAGGCGCGCAGTTGCTTGACGTTCATGACAGGCCTGTTGGTTGTTTTGCAAAAGTTATGAATCGATGATGAAAACAAAATTAACAAATCAGTCGCTTGCGGTGAAGATGTCCCCACACGCTCACCGACAGCCTCGTCGGTTCAACAACTACAAAAGGCGGATCAGCATGGCCGGACTGGACAAGCGCGTTGCAACCTATGAACAGGCACTCGAAGGCCTGACCGACAACATGACGGTACTGGCTGGTGGTTTCGGCCTGTGCGGTATCCCTGAAAACCTTATCAGCGAAATCAAGCGCCGTGGCGTCAAGGGCCTGACCGTGGTCTCCAACAACTGCGGTGTCGATGGCTTTGGCCTGGGCGTGCTGCTGGAAGACCGGCAGATCCGCAAGATGGTCGCTTCCTACGTGGGCGAGAACGCCGAGTTCGAACGCCAGCTGCTGAGCGGCGAGCTGGAAGTGGAACTGACCCCGCAAGGCACCCTCGCCGAGAAAATGCGCGCCGGTGGCGCCGGCATCCCGGCCTTCTACACCGCCACCGGCTACGGCACCCCGGTTGCAGACGGCAAGGAAGTGCGCGAGTTCAACGGCCGCAAGTACATCCTCGAAGAATCCATCACCGGCGACTTCACCATCGTCAAGGGCTGGAAGGCCGACCACTACGGCAACGTGGTGTACCGCAACACCGCGCAAAACTTCAACCCGCTGGCGGCCACCGCCGGCAAGATCACCGTGGTCGAAGTGGAAGAGATCGTCGAACCTGGCGTGCTGCTGCCCAGCGAGATCCACACACCGGGCATCTACGTGGACCGCGTCATCGTCGGCACCTTCGAAAAGCGTATCGAAAAGCGCACCGTCAAGGCCTGAGCGCCATCCACCAGAACAACAAAGAGATCCTGACCATGGCACTGACCCGCGAACAGATGGCGCAACGCGTCGCCCGTGAACTGAAGGACGGCTATTACGTAAACCTGGGCATCGGCATTCCGACCCTGGTGGCCAACTACGTACCCGCCGACATGGATGTGATGCTGCAATCGGAAAACGGCCTGCTCGGCATGGGCGAATTCCCCACCGAAGGCACCATCGATGCCGACATGATCAACGCCGGCAAGCAGACCGTCACCGCCCGCCGCGGTGCCTCGATCTTCGATTCGGCGCAGTCGTTCGCCATGATCCGTGGCGGCCACGTCGACCTGACCGTGCTTGGCGCCTTCGAAGTGGATGTGCAAGGCAACATCGCTTCGTGGATGATCCCGGGCAAGCTGGTGAAGGGCATGGGCGGCGCCATGGACCTGGTGGCCGGTGCCGAGAACATCATCGTCACCATGACCCACGCGTCCAAGGACGGCGAGTCCAAGCTGCTGCCGCAGTGCAGCCTGCCATTGACCGGTGCTGGCTGCATCCGCAAGGTGCTGACCGACCTGGCCTACCTGGAAATCGAAGACGGCGCCTTCATCCTGCGCGAGACCGCGCCTGGGGTGAGCATCGAGGAAATCATCGAGAAAACCGCCGGCAAGCTGATAGTGCCGGATGATGTGAAGGAAATGACCTTCTAACGCATCATGTGATCCTACCCTGTGGGAGCGGGCGTGCCCGCGAATGCTGCGGTGAATTTACCGACGCATTCGCGGGCACGTCCGCTCCCACAGGGTTTTTGCGTTGTCTGGCAATACTGCTTTACCTCATAAAACCAATAAAAGGAATTGAACTGTGGCCGCTGAAATCCAAGACAGCCGTTCCGCGCGCTTTGCCTTGCGCTGCTCCAACTGGGCCGAACGCTGGTTCCCCGATTCCTGGGTGTTTGCCGCCCTGGCAGTACTGCTGGTTTGCATCGGCGCCCTGGCCATGGGCGCCAAGCCGACCGACACCGCCAAGGCCTTTGGCGATGGCTTCTGGAGCCTGATCCCCTTCACCATGCAGATGGCCTTCGTAGTCATCGGCGGCTATGTGGTGGCCAGCTCGCCGCCCGCCGCGCGCCTGATCGACCGCCTGGCGCGCATCCCCGGCAATGGCCGTTCGGCCGTGTGCTGGGTGGCGCTGATCTCGATGTTGGCATCGCTGCTCAACTGGGGCCTGTCGCTGGTGTTCGGCGGCCTGCTGGTGCGCGCCCTGGCCCGACGCACCGAACTGAAGATGGACTACCGCGCCGCCGGCGCCGCCGCCTACCTGGGACTGGGCGCCGTGTGGGCGCTGGGCCTGTCTTCGTCGGCGGCGCAACTGCAGGCCAACCCGGCCAGCCTGCCACCGTCGATCCTGTCGATTACCGGGGTGATCCCGTTCACCGAAACCATCTTCCTCTGGCAGTCCGGCGTGATGCTGGCGGCATTGGTAGTGGTCTCGCTGGTGATCGCCTACGCCACGGCGCCGGGCCCGAACAGCGCGCGCAGCGCCCAGGACTGTGGGGTCGACCCCAGCTTCACCGCGCCACCGGCACCCCAGCGCACCCGCCCGGGCGAGTGGCTGGAACACAGCCCCATCCTGATCCTGTTGCTGGTGGCCCTGGCCGCCGGCTGGCTGTACCAGGAGTTCGCCACCAAACCGGCGATTACCGCCATTTCCGGGCTGAACACCTACAACCTGTTGTTCATCATGCTCGGTGCCTTGCTGCACTGGCGCCCGCGCAGCTTCCTCGATGCGGTGGCGCGTGCGGTTCCGACCACCACCGGGGTGCTGATCCAGTTCCCGCTGTATGGTTCGATCGCTGCCATTCTCACCCAGGTGAAGGGCGTCGACGAGCAGACTTTGGCCCACCACATTTCACTGTTCTTCACCCAGATCGCCACGCATGACACCTATGCCGTGCTGATGGGCGTCTACTCGGCGGTGCTGGGCTTCTTCATCCCATCGGGTGGTGGCAAGTGGATCATCGAGGCCCCGTACGTGATGCTGGTGGCCAATGACCTGCAGTACCACCTGGGCTGGGCAGTGCAGATCTACAACGCCGCCGAAGCCTTGCCGAACCTGATCAACCCGTTCTACATGCTGCCGCTGCTGGGGGTACTGGGGCTCAAGGCACGCGACCTGATCGGCTTCTCGTTCGTGCAGTTGCTGGTGCATGTGCCGCTGGTGCTGGTGTTGCTGTGGGCATTGGGTACGACGTTGCAGTACCTGCCGCCGGTGATGCCGTAAAGTCGGGGGCTGCACAGCAGCCCCAGCATTTCCCTGGCAGTCCACGTATGATGGCCGGGCTGCCTTCGCCTGGGAAATCCGCGTCACATGTCTATCCGATTGAAACTGCTGCGAAAGAAACTGGGGATGACCCTGGAGCTGCTGGCCGACAAGACCGGCATGACCAAGAGCTACCTGTCCAAGGTCGAACGTGGCCTGAACACCCCCTCGATCGCCGCCGCGCTGAAGCTGGCGCGGGCACTGAATGTCAATGTCGAAGAACTGTTCGCCGAAGAGCAGACCGGCCAGAACCGCTACAGCCTGGTACGCCATGGCGAGCGCCAGGCATTGGTGGGTGACGGGGCAGGGCCGGGGTACTCGGCCCTCACCAGCCAGGTCGGGCAGCGCAGCCTGTTGCCGTTCCTGATCCAGCCGCCGACCGAGTTCAGCGACCCTACGTTCAAGGAGCACCTGGGCGAAGAATTCCTGTTCGTCCACGCCGGCCAGGTGGAAGTGGACTTCATGAGCGAGCGGGTACTGCTGGAGCAAGGCGATGCCTTGCATTTCAATGCCCAGACACCACACCGGCTAAGGTCGGTGGGGCCGCTGCCGGCGCAGTTGCTGGTCGTGGTGCATCACACAGACGAATAACATGCCGGGGCGCCAAAGCGCCCCACGGCCTTGCCTTTCTCAGCGATGAAACTATGGCGCCACCAATGCAGCGCCCTATGCTCGATTTGCGCGTCGATATTTTGACTATATTGTCCGGCGCCCATTGAATTTTATTATAGTGTCGAATCGTTGACGCAATGTCATTGTGTTCATAAGCTCATCTCAACGGTGAAACAACTCCCGAACACCACGCCAACAAACAGTTGATTTTCCTCTTCAGGAGGGCGTATGCGCACGGCTCTGATTATCAAATCGATGTCTTTGCTGGCGCTGTTAAGTGGCGCAGCGCGTGCCGCGGATATGTATATCAATCAGAACAGTATCGTCCCTGTTTCAACGGCAGGGTGGTTCTTTGCATTTGCTGTCGTTGGCTTTGTAGCTGTCGCCAACAGGAGAAAGATCTGAATCCGCCAGCCTGGGTTCTACCCTTGACGCCAGCGGCCCGGGGCCTCGCTTGTCAATTCCCCAGCCGTTGCTATATTGCCAGTAGCCCGTGCAGGTCCACGGTTGCAGGCAGCAAAGCCCAGGCTGCACAGCGTCAAGGCAAGGCCTCGTAAAGATCGAGGTCATCGCGGTTGGCGTATACCGCGAAGCGGAGCGAGAGTTGGTGTGCTGTTCTCATTCAGTGCTCTTTGTCGGGCCTTTTCGGCCGGAGGGACCCTCATGGTGCGTTCAATGTTTGCCGCGTTCTGCATGCTGATGGTGTGGTCTGGTGCCGGTAAGGCCGACCCGAGCAGTGCTACCTACCTGCTCAGCCCTGGCGATGTGGTGATGGTTTCGGTGTGGCAGGAAGATAGCCTGCGCCAGGAAGCCACCGTACTTCCCGATGGAAGTATCACGTTCCCCCTGGCAGGTCGCATCGATGTTGCCGGGCTGGATGTGACGACCGTTGAAAAACAAGTGGCTGCCAAACTCGAGAAATTCCTCCCCGACCCGAACGTCAGCGTTGTCGTCAAGAGCATCGCCGGCAACCTGGTCTATGTACAAGGCAAAGTGATAAAGCCCGGGCCGGTACAGATGGCGGGCCCTACCGCAGTGTTGCAGGCCCTGAGCATGTCCGGCGGCCTGGACAAGTTTGCAGATGAAAGCGAAATCAAAGTGGTGCGCGGCACTGGCGCTTCCCAAAAAATCCTGCCCGTGCGATATAGAGACCTGGTGTCTGGCCGGGATATGTCCACCAACATCCAACTTCAGGCTGGCGATACGCTGGTCGTCCCTTGATCTTGCCTTTAATAAGAACACTTAATGCCTCTTCTCAGAACAACTAGTATTGCAACGGCAATCTTGGTGTTGCCGTTTACGAACACGGTCTTGGCAGCAAATTGGCAGTCTACGGTAGTGGTACCGACATCCGTCGAACATGACAGCAACCCCTTGCTGCTGTCGTCGGGTGAAAAGGGCATAACGCGCACGATCATCGCGCCGGATTACACCCTGATCGGTACCTTCGACCGTGACGAACTGAGGTTGGGGCTGGGCATGAATGTATTGCGCTCGTCCGACACGGCGGTGGTCGACAACCGTGAGGACCCTGACGTGAGCCTGGGCTGGCAGCGTCAGACCGAGCGCGGGCGGTTTGGCCTGCTGGCGCGTTACAACGAAAGTTCGACGCTGTCGGGAACGGTGCTGGATACCGGTGTGGTCACCACCGATGGCACGCAAAAGCTGTATACGCTGACCGGCAACTGGAGCCAGGCGGTTACCGAGCGTAGCACCTTGAGCAACGAAACCACGTACAACCGTGCCCGTTATGACATCAGTACGCTGACGGGGTACGAAGAACTGGGCAACGTGTTCACCTGGACCTACGCCTGGAGCGAGCGAGCCGATCTGTACAGCCGCTTTGGTGCCCGGCGCTATGAGCCCGAGGAGGACCAGACGGCGACGGCGTCCAACAGCTACAGCCCCGCGGTCGGGGTCAAGTACCAGTTTTCCGAAAGCCTCAGCGCCGATGCGCATGTGGGTGTCACCGAGGTTTCCGGTGACGAAGGTGGCCGACGCGGGGAGGGTGGGGTTGCGCTGCTGTACACCGGTGCGCGCGCCGTCGCCAGCTTCACCGCCGAACGCAGCACGGTAGCCAGCGCCGAAGGCGGCTTCGCCGAGCTGGACCAGGTGCGCGGTGTGTGGAGTTACGCCGTCAGCGAATTGACCCGGGTGGGCGCGGACGCTGCCTGGCAAGACAGCAAAGGGCAGACCCCCAACACCCTGCAGACTTACAGCGTGTGGGCCAGCCGCGAGTTTTCGCCGTACTGGGACCTGCGCCTGTCGCTGATGTACAAGGAACGGCAGCAGGATAACGAAGCCGATGCGAACGCTACGATCGTGGGTTTGACGTTGACGTACAGGTACCCCGACATCTGAACTTCAGGCAGGTGGCCCCATGAAGTCTGACTACGAGCTCTCCCTCAGAGATTACATTGCCATAATCAAGGACAGGGCCCTGTTATTGGGGGTGAGCATCGTAGTCATCCTGGCCGCGACCGTCGCAGTCGCGGTGATGGTGCCGCCGATCTACCAATCGACCGGCACCATCCTGGTGGAGTCGCAGCAGATTTCCCCTGAGCTGGTGTCGACCAACAACACCAGCTTTGCCGATGAACGCATCGAAGTGATTCGCCAGCGGGTGATGACCCGCGAGAACCTGCTGCGCATCATCGACAAGTACAACCTGTTTCCCGACAAGCGCTTCAGCGATAGCGACAAGATCGACCACATGCGCAGCGCCATCGTCGTCGAAACCCTTACCACATACGTGCGCGGGCGGGGTGAAGCGACCGTGGCGTTCAATGTGTCCTTCGAGCACAAGCAGCCCGAGGTGGCCAAGGACGTCGCCGACGAGTTGGTGACGCTGTTCCTCAACGAGAACCTCAAGCAGCGTACCGAGCGGGCCAACGAAACCACCGAGTTCCTCACTCAGGAGGCTAACAAGCTGGGTGCCGAGCTGGCCAACCTGGAAAACCAGCTGGCGGATTTCAAGCAGGCCCACGCCAACGCCTTGCCCGAGCACCAGACCTTGCGCATGAACATGCTGTCACGATCGGAGCTGGAGTTCCGCGAGGTCGACCGTGATTACAAGGCCGCCCAGGAAGAACTGCGTTACCTTGAGCTGGAACTGTCCGCGGCCAATGCCGGGCTGGCAACCAAGGCCGGCGAAGGCCCCAGGGTGGCCGGTGCCGAGCAGCCCCAGGACCTGCCCAGCCTGAAGGCCGAATATGCCCGGCTGCTGAGCCGCTACAAGGAAGCCCACCCCGATGTGGTGGCGGTCAAGCGCAGGATCCAGGCGCTCGAAGCCAGTGGCAATCGCACGGCGGCGGCCTCCACGGTCGGCCTCGATGTCGCCCGCGTGCGCGCCAAGATGAGCGCGGCACAGGAGCGCATTGCTTCGCTGGCCGAGCAGAAGCGCGAGTTGACCCGCAAGATGGAAGGCTACGAGGCTGAGATCCTCGAGGCGCCGCAGGTCGAGCGTGGCCTGGTGACCTTGATGCGTGACCACGACAACGCGCGCAAGAAGTACGAGGAAATCCGCGCCAAGGAAATGGGCGCGAAGATTACCGAAAGCCTGGAGCAGGAGAACAAGGCCGAGCGCTTTGTACTGCTTGAGCCACCACTGATGCCCGAGAAACCGATCAAGCCCAACCGCAAGAAGATCGCTGCGCTGGGCCTGGTGCTGGCACCGGCAGGTGGCGGTGCGCTGGTGATGCTGCTGGAGATGTTCAACCAGCGCATTCGCGGCGTCGGTGCACTGGAGAACCTGCTGGGCAGGCGGGTGCTGGTGGCGCTGCCATACATCGATACCAAGGCCGATGTGGCCAGGCGCAAGCGTTGGCGCAACTGGCTGATCGTGGCGGCACTGGCGCTGGCGGCTATCATGGTAGTGCTGGTGCACGTGTTCTACATGCCACTGGATGTGCTGTTGTTCAAAGTCATGTCTCGGTTTGCATAGGGAAGCAGTGATGGACAGGACCAAGCAGGCTGTCGGCAATAATCTTCACCAGGTTACCCCGGGTACCCCGCAGGCCTTGTCACCCGCCCCTGGTACGGCACTGGCGGAAGTGCCTGGCCAGTTCGATTACGTGAACACCAAGGTGGTGCCGCTGCGCGCGGAGCACCTGGAGCGTCACCGTATCGTCGCCTACAACAAGAACTCCAACATGAACGGGCCGATCGACCTGCTGCGCACGCAGGTGCTCAGGACCATGGACGAGAATGGCTGGCGAACCCTGGCCATCACCTCGCCAACCCCTGAAGCGGGCAAGACGGTGCTGGCGATCAACCTGGCCATGAGCATCGCCCACCACACCACCAAGACCGCTTTACTGGTGGACTTCGACCTGCGTCGACCCAAGGTCGGCAGCAGCCTGGGCCTGCCCATGGACCAGGCGTTGAACGAGTTTCTGACGGACAAGGCCGAGTTGCAGGACTGCCTGGTCAACCCGACCTTGCCTCGGTTCGTGGTGCTGCCCACGCGGGTGCCGGTGCCGTTGTCCACCGAAATGCTGTCGTCGCCCAAAGTGAGCAACCTGATCAGCGAACTACGCAACCGCTACGAGTCGCGCATCTGCATTTTCGATTTGCCGCCATTGCTCAGTTCTGACGATGCGATCACCGTGATACCCAAGTTCGACTGTGTGCTGCTGGTGGTGGCCAACGGTATGAACAACAGGAAGGAGATCGAGGATTGCCTGCATCACCTGGCAAGGGTGAACCTGGTGGGAACGGTATTGAACAAAGCTGACGAGCAGCCTCGAACCTATTATTGAGTCTCGTATTCTGGGGCTGCTTCGCAGCCCATCGCGACACAAGGCCGCTCCCACAGGTACAGCACATTCCTTCAGCTGGTGGGGTCTTTGTGGGAGCGGGTTTACCCGCGAAGCAGGCGACGCGGTGGATGGCACCGGCTGCGCCGGTGTTCGCGGACGCGCCCGCTGCCACAGGTATGGCGCACTCTTTCAGCGGGTGGGGTAGCGAGCCCAGGGGTACTGCAACTCCCACTGCCACGCATGCCGCACAATCGACTCCAGCGTGGCAAACTCCGGCCGCCAGCCCAGCATGTGCATAGCCTTGCCAGCATCCGCCACCAACCGGGGCGGGTCGCCGGGGCGGCGGGGGGCGTCGAGGGTGCGGATCTGCCGGCCAGTCACCGCCCGGGCCGTATCGATCACCTGCTGCACGGAAAAGCCCAGCCCGTTGCCCAGGTTGAACGCGGTTCGCTCGCCACCCGCCAGCAGGTAATCCACCGCCAGTGCATGAGCCGCCGCCAGGTCGGCCACATGCACATAGTCGCGTATGCAGGTGCCATCCGGCGTGTCGTAGTCGCGGCCAAAAACCGTTACTGCATCACGGCGGCCCGAAGCGGCCTGCAGGATCAGCGGGATCAGGTGGGTTTCCGGGTCATGACGCTCTCCCAGCTGGCCCTCCGGGTCTGCGCCCGCTGCGTTGAAGTAACGCAGGCATACCGACTTCAAGCCATAGGCCCGGTCGAAGTCCTCGAGAATCTGCTCGACCATCCATTTGCTCAACCCATACGGGTTGATCGGCCCCTTGGCATGCGCTTCGTCGATCGGCACGTACTGCGGGTTGCCGTAGACGGCTGCGCTGGAAGAAAACACCAGGTGCCTGATACCGGCATTCACCATGGCCTGCAGGAGGGAAAGGGTGGCCGCGACATTGTTCTGGTAGTACTTGCCGGGCACGCTGACCGACTCGCCCACCTGGATGAACGAGGCAAAGTGGAACACGGCATCGAAGCGGCAAACACCGAACAGCACATCCAGGGCGGGCTCGTCGGCGATGTCCAGTTTCGCCCACTGGACGCCGGGGCCGGGCGAGACGAGGTCCGCCACCACCACCTCATGGCCCGTACCGAGCAGGTGCTTGACCATGTGCGAGCCAATGTAGCCTGCGCCACCGACAACCAGAAACTTCATCCATGCCTCCTGGACTCTGCTGTTGTACAGCTGCGCTTTTCAGCTACAGGACTGTTGTGAGGGTAGATGGCCATATGCCCTATTTCAAGAACAGCCAGTTGGACATGTACTTGCCGTCGAACGTGATGCTATAGCGTCCATCCTGGTAAGCCATCGGCAAGGGTTTCAACTGGGCCTGTGCATCCCGGGCGAACAGCTTCAGGCCAGCAGGCGCCTTGATGTTCAAGGTGCCGGCAAACGGCTCTACGTTGAACGGTGTCTTGTCATCGGCCTTGGGCACGGCCCGGGTACCCAGCGACAGCAGCAGTTCACGCGACTGGCCCAGGGGGTTGCCGTCCAGGCTTTGCACCACGACGCTGGCGTACGGCGTTCGTGCTTGCACCTGGATGTCGCCCAGGCTGATCAAGCGACCTCCCAGCCATCCGGTGGCGGCCTGGGTCAGCGGTGTATCGATGGTATAGATGCCCTGTTGCCAGTTGCGCTTGAGTTCGCCCGTATCGCTGACCGCTTCCGTGGCGTCGGCCGGCAGCAAGGACTGCTCCGGGTCCTGCAGTACCTGCGCACCGACAGGGATGGCGGCGGGTTTCAGCCAGGGCAACTCCGGCGTCTGTGGCAGGGCGATCTGCAGTTGGCCCTTTTCCATGGCCGTGCGCAGCAGTGGCGAGTTGCGCGGGGTGATCTCCTGGTTGTACAGGGTGGCGGGCGTCGGCGCGAAAACGTATCGGGTAGTGGCCGGCTTCACATCCGCACGGCGATAGAGCAGGGCGGCAGCGGGCAGGGTGGCGATCATCGCCGGGTCGTTGTACGCGTGCCAGTTATCCGCCGTGCGCCAGCCAGGGTTGAAGGCCTGCTGGCTGTAAGCGTACTGCATCATGGCGTCCCAGCCCTGGTGGGCGGCGGTGCCGGCCACGTACAGCGGCAGCGAGTGGCGGTCGGGCAGCGGGAAGGGTTCGGCGTTCCACTCGGTGACGGTCAGCGGCTTGCCGACTACCTGGGCGGCAGCGAGCCAGTCGATCACGCCGTCGCTGGTCAACGGGTTCTTCTCCAATTGGCCATTGGCACCGTAGCCATGGGCATCGATGACATCGCCTGTGGTCAGTGCCGGCAGCGCGCTCAGGCCATTGCCGCCCCAGGTACTGGTGGTGGCGATCGGCACTTTCACGCCGAGGCCGCGCAGGTGAGTGATCATGTCGGTGTTGAAGCGCTGTTCCAGGTCGTTGAGAAAAAGCTTCGAAGGGCCATGCTCCCAGGCGCGCCAGGTGAGGTCGGTGGGCAGGTCATATTGTTTGGCGAAGGCTTTGGCCGCTTCCATGTAGCGCTCGCTATGGCGCGGCACATCCTTGTTCGGCATCAGGGCGTTACCGTAATGCTGGGTGAGGTCGTTCTCATTGGTGAGCAGTACGGCAGCGATGGCGGGGTCGTCCTTGTAAGCCAGGCCGGTGTATTCATTCACATGAGTCAGGTACTGCTCGGCAAAGCGTTTCATCGCCTGTTGGATGCTTCGGTTCACATAGGCGTAACCCTTCAGGTCGACATGGCTCTCACCCTTGGCCAGTTCCTTGAAGTCATCGATATTGTCATTGGCAGTAAGCGCCCGCTGCACGTGCAGGTCCAGCCAGATATAGATGCCCTCGTCCTTGAGCGCCTTGATCCATAAGTCGAGCTTGCGCAGCGATTCGGCACTGAGCTGCTGGGTATCGCGCACCAGGGTGCCGTCGCCGAACACGTTCGGGCTGACCCAGGGCGAGTCGTGGTGATGCAAACGCACCAGGTTGAACCCCAGTGCCGACAGGCGCTTGGCCTGTTGGCGGATTTCTTCGTCGGGGCTCTTGAACAGCGAATAGGCGGACAGGTTGGTGCCCCAGAAGCGCACTGGGGTGTTGTTTTCGAACACCAGCTGCTCGCCGACAGCCTTGACGAAGCCATGCTTACCGGCAGGCTTTTCCGGGGCGTTGAGGAATGACAGGTCCACGGGCGAGGTGCGCCAGTCCAGTTGGTCGTCGGGCCAACCGGCGGGGTCGGCCAGGCCGAAGCGTTCGCTGGGCGTGGGACCCAGGTCGATGTCGCCGGTGATGTTCAGCACCGCCTTGATCTGCTGCCGACCAGCGTTGATCGGGTCGCTGTAAATGAACGCACGCAGTTCGGACGGGTTGCCGCGCTCGAAATACACCTTGGCCAGCGGCGGGTCGAAGCGCATTTCGATGCGTCGGCCCTGGTCAGCCTTGCCCCATGACCAGCCGCGGTTGCCGGGCAGCAGCTGCGGTGCACCCATGCCCCCGGCGATTTGCGCAGGGTCGAACTCGAACACCATGCCACCGCCCATTACTCCGGCCTGGCGGCTGTGGGCCTCGAGGTCGAAGGCCCAGCCCAGGGTTTGCGCCTGCTCCTTGCGGATATCCGCCGCCAGATCGAAGTCCAGTTCCTTGTTCTTGCCCTGCAGCGTGTAGTGGTCGGGGCCAACCACCTTGAACGTGGTGGAAAAACCGGTCCAGCTCCAGTTGGCCGCCCAGAAGTCGAACTTGGCTTTCATCACTGGCCCACCACCGCGGGTCACCAAGGGCAGGCCGTTCTGTTCATCGACACTGACTTGCCACGCTGAGGCCCAGCCGGTGAGCGGCAGTGAGGCCAGGCCGGCGATGGCCGAAACCCGCAGCAGGGTTTGAAAACCCCAGCGGCGCAGGGGGAGCAGGTTCATAGGCGTCACCTGGGTTGAAGGGCGGGGTCGGCCAGCGCGATGGCCTGGCTGTTGTGCAGCTTGCGAACCATCTGGACATAGGCCACGCCCAGTCCGGCGACAGTCCAGTACACCACCGGGATGAAGGTGATGCTGCTGACGGTGAAGATGATCACCAGGATGCCGATCAGTGTCGCCAGCAATGCCCGGCCGAGCTGGCGTCGCTCGTCGTCCTTGTCGGGGAAACTGCGCATGGCCTTGCGGATACCGTGCAGTACGGCCGCGAAGAACGCCACGAACAGGCCCAGCCCGACCAGCCCGACCCGCAGTGCCAGGTTTATATAGGTGTTGACGATGTCGATGATGCCGTCACCCTGGATCATCGATTGCATTTCCGGGGTGTTGCGGAAGTCGAACGAGCCGAACAGTGGGTTGCGCTGGATGACGATCCACGAGTTGTCCATCAGCCGTTCGCGGTAAGTGATGTTCTCTTTCTCGAGGTTGCCAATGAACGGCAGCATGTCCAGTACCTTGTCGCCACCGGGCACGATGGTCAGCAAGGGCAGGGCCAGCATGCCGGCCGCAGCGAGCAGCGCCAGGCGCCTGACCGCACCTTTGCCCAGGGCGATGAACACCACCACGATGACCACGGCACCGATCCACGGGCCGCGGGACAGTGGCGCGAACAGCCCTGCGGCCAGCAGCAGGGCGCCCATGGCCCGCTGCAGGGGGCGGCGCACGTAACCCTGGACGAACAGGAACAGGCCGATGGCCACGCTCATCACATAGCCCAGGGCAATCGCCTGCCCGGTGGTGACGCTGGCGCGCAGCGAACCGCCACGGCTCAGGTAGCCGGACATGCTCCACGGCACGCCCATGGCGTCGACCAGGGCACTGTACAGCAGCCAGTGGCGCACGTACTCGGCCACGCCGATCAGGGCCAGAACGAATGAGGCAAGCACGAAGGCCAGCAGGGTGTCCTTGAAGTCGCTGATCTGGCGCAGGCCACGGCTGGCCACGTAATACGGCAGTAACACGTCGACAAACAGGTACAGCGTCTGGCGCAGGGTGTCGGTCAGGGTGGTCTCGCGCAGGTACAGCACGCTCATCAGCAGCAGGCCGGCCGCCAACAACCTGTCGGGCCAGGTGCGGCCGAAGCGCAGGGTGTCGCCTTGCCGGCGCAGGGCCAGCGCCGCCGGCAACAGCACGCACAGGGCCAGCAGGCGGATATGGTTGAGGTCGACCAGGTAATTGACCACGCCAAACCCGGGCACCTGCACCGAAGCCGGCGGGATCAGGAACAGCAGCATGTAGAACAGCGCCATGGGGTTGTGTTCGCGGCGCCCGGCGATGTACAGGATGACGGCGCCAGCACCCAGGTACAGCCAGAAGCTATGCGAGAAGAAGGCCAGCAGGGTAAGCAGGAACCACAGGTTGCGTCGGCGCTTGAAGTCGCTCAGCGGAATCAGGTCGGTGGCAGGCCGCCGCGCCAGCAGAAAGACCACGCTCGCCAGAAAAAGGATGACGATCAACGCACGAAAATGTTCAGGCATTGGCTATGTGCACCTTTGCATCGGTGGGCAACGGCTAGCGTCGTGGCTGATTGAAACTATAGTGACCTTTTAGCCTGTCAGTCAGAGATTGTACTCATGCCGTCGATTGATGTGTCTGCCACCGCGAGCCTGCGCAAGCGGGCCCTGAGGGCCGGGTCATGGAACCTGGTTGCACAAGTGGCGTCACAGGTGATGCGCCTTGGCGGCAACCTGATCATGGCCCGCTTGCTGCTGCCGGAAATGTTCGGGGTGATGGTCATCGCCACCACCGTTTCGGTACTCCTGCATCTACTGTCCGATGTCGGCCTGCGGCAGAACATCATCCAGAGCCATCGCGGTGACGACCCGGATTTTCTCAATACTGCATGGACCGTGCAGATCATCCGCGGCTTCGTGCTGTTCGCCCTGACCTTGCTGCTGGCCTTGGGGGCCTGGTTCGCCCAGCTCGCCGAGCTGTGGCCGGCGGACTCCACCTATGCCGCACCGGTGTTGCCGATGGTGCTGGCGGCAACCGGGCTGTCGGCGATGATCTGGGGCTTCCAGTCCACCAAGATAGATGTCGCGGTACGGACTTTCCAACAGAAGCGCGTGGTGCTGGTGGACCTGGCCTCGCAGGCGGTCGGCCTGGTGGTGATGCTGGTGCTGGGCTACCTGACCCATTCGGTGTGGGCACTGGTGATCGCCGGCCTGGTGTCTGCCGTGGCCTGGACCCTGCTCGGTCACACCGCCCTGGAGGGGCATGACAACCGCCTGCAGTGGGACCACAGCGCGCTGACCGAACTGATCGTGTTCGGCCGCTGGATCTTGCTGTCGTCGATGGTCGGCGTGCTGGCCATGTACGGTGATCGCATGTGGTTTGGCGCCAGCATGACGGCGGCACAACTGGGTGTATATTCGATTGCCGTGTTGATCCTGGGGGCCGTGCAGACCGCGCTGATGAAGGTTTTCGGCGCGGTGGCGCTGCCCGCCTTCAGCGAAGCGGCACGGGCCGATGACAAGGAGCGCCTCAAGGCGCTGTATTACCGCTTCCGCCTGCTGGTCGACCTGCTGGTGCTGTTCATCTGTGGCGGCTTCCTGACCGCCAGCCCTTTGCTGATCGGTTGGCTGTACGACGATCGCTACCGTGAAGCTGGCCCGATGATGGCCATTCTTTCGCTATCGTTCCTCACATTGCGCTATACCTTGGCTCATCAGGTATGGATTGCCCTGGGCCTGACCAGGTACCAGGCCATGGATAACATCATCCGCCTGGTCTCGTTGTGGGGGGGGCTGCCACTGTTGCTGGCGATCGGTGGAGTTGACTGGGCGATCTGGGGGGTTGCCCTGCATACCGTGCCAACCCTTGTGTTGATCGTGTACGTGAATCGCAAGCTGGATATGTTCAGCCTGAGGCGTGAGCTAGTGGTGCTGCCGATGCTACTGGTCGGGGCACTTTGCGGGGCGCTGCTGACAGCCTTTTTCAACTGGCTGTAATTCTGCTTGTCGGGTGAAACTTTCAAAGGTGCAGGTCATTGGATCATGGGGAAGTTTACGTTTTGTACTGCGCAATTGGGTCGTAGGGGGTTTCTCCAGAGTTGTGTCTTGCTGGGTGTAGGTGGTGTGGTGTTCGCTGCTACGCCAGCCATCACCAGCCAACCTGCTGGCAGGCCTGGGTTCGTGGTGATCAACGGCTGGGTACTGCCGTCCCGTTACTTCCGGAACGAGCACGCATGATCAGGGACTATCAGCAGCAGAAGGCGCTGCGCGACAGTTACGATGTCTGCATCATCGGCGCCGGCCCGGCCGGTATCACCCTGGGCTTGCGCCTGGCCGCCGCCGGCTGGAGCGTCCTGCTTGCCGAAGGTGGCGGGCGCGAATACTCGGCGAACTCGCAAGCCTTGTACGCCTGTGCATCCACTGGCCTGGAGCTGTATGCCGGGGAAGCTCGCCTGCGTTATCTGGGCGGCACATCCAACCATTGGGCCGGCCGTTGCCGGCCGTTCAGCCCCTCGGACTTCGCCGTTCCCCCCATTGGCGGCTTGCCTGGCTGGCCCATTCCTTATTCGGAGATCGCAGGCTACCTGCCTGCTGCCATGGATATCGTCGACCTGCCGCCAGGGGCGGACTTTCGCGCGTTGAATGATGGCCTCGACGGCGGTGACTTCGAACCGGACCGCTTTCTGCTCAGCCCGCCAACGCGCTTTGCGCAGAAGTACGCCACGGCCCTGGAGCAGACCCAGGGCCTGGACGTATTCATCAACTGCAATTGCGTGAACCTGGAGTTCGACCAGGCCTCCGGTCACCTTGCTGCAGTCGTGCTTTCCGATTACGAGTGCAATCGCCAGCGCCTGGTTGCAAGAAACTTCGTACTCGCTACAGGTGCCATCGAGAATGCCCGGCAACTGCTCAACAGCGAGTCGTTGGCGGCGGCGGGGATAGTGAGCAAGGACGGGCTGGTCGGCGGGTGTTTCATGGAGCATCTGAACATTGACCTGGGCACCTTCATCCTCAACTCGGGGCTGGCCCCTGACCCGCGCGAGTACTACACCACCGATGCCTTCGTTGAGGAGTACAAGGCAGGCAAGGGCAACGTCAGGGCCGCCTTGCTGGCTGATGTGCAAACCTATGGTCGTACTGCCGAGGTGAAGCATTTTCTGGAGAACCTGGTCTGCGACATGGGAGTCGCCAGCAAGATCGCCTTCGTGGCCAAGTTCAACTGCCCCGGTGATGGCGTCATCAGCACCATGATCGAGCAGTTTCCCAACCTGCACAGCCGTATTTCGCTGCTGGAGGAGAAGGACGCACTGGGCGTGGCCAAGGTCAATGTCAACTGGGCCCTGACCGCTGATGACCGGCACACCATCAAGTGCATCGGAAGCGAGCTGGCCAAGCAGTGGGTTGCCATGGACCTGGGCTACATCAAGCTCAATGACTTCGTTTACGACACCTCGATACCGCTGAAGCTGTCGCCACATGCCCATCACATGGGTACCACGCGCATGGCGTCTTCGGCGCAGTTTGGTGTTGTCGATACCAACTGCAAGGTGTTCGGTACCGAAAATCTTTATGTCGCCGGCAGCAGCATCTTTGCCACGGGCGGCGCTTGCAATCCGACCATGCCGCTGCTGCAGTTTGCGGTACGCCTGGCCGACCACCTCGATGCCAGGCTGAGCGCGGCCAGCGACGCCGTGGGGTGATGCATGTTGTAAACGGGTTGAGTGCGCGACGGTCAGCACCCACAAGAACGAGACCGGATGCGCCTCAGGGACAGTCCAGATGGCTTTGATTGCGAGGCTGGCAGAATGAAGGGATGGATACGCAAGGCAGTGGCGCACTATGTCCATGCAACGGGGCGAGGAAGCTCCTTCTACAGGAGGTTCTGCAAGCCGTCAGGGCTTGAGTGGGGGGCATACCTTGCCCGCTGGGGCAACTTCCACTCGGTAGGCAGCAACTTTTATGTCAATACAGGCTGCAAGTTCCTCGACCCTTCGCTGGTTCGCATCGGCAACAGTGTGGGGCTGTCCGACTGCACCCTGATCGGTCATGACGGGGTGGTATTGCTGATCGAACATCGCTTCGGCAAGCACCTGGATTCGGTCGGTTTCATCGACATCAAGGACAACTGCTTCATCGGCCACGGTGCAATCGTCATGCCTCGCGTCACCATCGGGCCTGAGTCGATCGTGGCCGCCGGTGCCGTGGTGACCAAGGATGTGCCGCCGGGCACGGTGTTCGGTGGCAACCCTGCTGAGTTCATATGCACCACCGAGGCGTTGATCAAGCGGGTTGAGGCACGTTGCGAAGCCTACCCATGGATCGACCTGGTCAAGCAGCGCAATGGTGCCTACGACCCGCAACTGGAGCCGCAGCTGATGGCGCAAAGGCGCCAGTATTTCTTCGGGGACGGCAACAATGGCTAGCAAACCTGTGGACGTCATGGTGGTCAACTTCAACACGGCCGGGCTGCTGCAGCCGATGTTCGATGCACTGCGTCGGGCCGACAGCGAACGGCTGGCCAGCTACCTGGTGGTGGACAATGCCTCGGCCGATGACTCGCTGCAGCGCATGGCCGAGGTATGCCCGCAGGCGCTGCTGCTGAGCAACAAGCAGAACGTGGGGTTCGGCCGGGCCAACAACCAGTTGCTGGCGCACCTGAAGGGCAAGTACGCCTTGCTGCTGAACACCGACGCCTTTGTCGCCGCCGATTCACTGCAGAAAACCCTCGACTACATGGAAGCCCACCCGGAGTGCGGTGTGCTGGGGGTACGCCTGGAGGGACGCGACGGCGCCCTGCAGCCCAGTTGCCGCTACTTCCCCACACCGTTCAACGTGTTCGTCGGGCGAACCGGGTTGGGGCGTTTCTTCCCGGGCTTGAAAATGGTCGACGAAATGGATTGGGACCACGCTTCGGTCCGCGAGTGCGACTGGCTGCCTGGCTGCTTCTACCTGGTGCGCCGCGAAGTGCTCGACCAGGTGGGCCTGTTCGACCCGCGCTACTTTCTTTATTACGAGGAGGTCGACCACTGCAAGCGGGTGAAGGCGGCGGGCTGGAAGGTGGTGTTCTACCCGCATACCACGGTGGTGCACATCGGAGGGGAAAGCTCCAGATCGGTGGCCGAACTGGAGGCGGCCAGCCGGCAGATCTCGTCATACCAGATCGAAAGCGAGCTGCTGTACTTCCGCAAGCATCATGGGCTGGCGGGCCTTGCCCTGCACATGCTGCTGGTCACCTTGGGCGACCTGGTACTGGCACTCAAGGCGCTGTTGAAACGACGCGGTCGGGGCGCAATACAGGCCTGCTGGCGTCACTGCCGGGCGACCTGGTCTCTGTTGTTCAAGACCCGGTACGCCAGCCAACCGACAAGGTAGGTGGAGCCATGTTCGAGAATATACGTGCCGACCTGCGTGCCCATGGTGGCGACTGGGGCGCCCAGGGTTTCTGGGTATTGCTGGTGTACCGCTTCGGCCGCTGGCGCTATGGGGTGCGCCCGGCACTGCTGCGAAAACTGTTTTCGCTCATCTACAAGGTCCTGTTCAAGTTCGTGCAGATCATCACGGGTGTGGAGCTGCCGTGCGAGGTGGTGATCGGCCGCAACTTCGTCATCGACCATTTTGGCGGCATCGTAGTCAGCGGCTATGCCCGGTTTGGCGATGACTGCCGCATCCGCAACGGGGTAGTGGTGGGCCTGAAGAACGTCGATGAGCCGATTGCACCAGTGTTCGGCAACAACGTCGATATTGGCACCGGGGCCAAGGTGCTGGGAAGCATCCGTATCGGCAACGACGTGATCATCGGTGCCAACGCCGTGGTGCTGGTGGATGTGCCGGACAATTCGCTGGCGGTGGGGGTGCCGGCCATCATCAAGGCCAGGCAACCGGCCGCCACGGCGCCCGTCGAGTGAGGCCCATGGCGAGCGGCATCGGAGTGGTGGTGATTGGCCGCAACGAAGGCCTGCGCCTGGAGCGTTGCCTGCGTTCGCTGCTACAGGGTACGGACAAGATCATGTACGTCGACTCCGGCTCTACCGATGGTTCACCGCACCTGGCTCGCAGCCTGGGGGTAGAGGTATTGGCGCTGGACATGGACACCCCGTTCACTGCCGCACGCGCGCGCAACGAAGGCTTTCTCGCCTTGCAACGGCGGTTGCCGTCGCTGCAACGGGTGCAGTTCGTCGATGGCGATTGCGAGGTGGATGGCGGCTGGCTGGCCGCGGCGCAGGCGTTTCTCGACGACCACCCCGACGTGGCCGTGGTGTGTGGCCGCCGACGCGAGCGCTTCCCCCAGCGGTCGGTGTACAACCTGTTGTGTGACCTGGAGTGGGACACCCCCATTGGCGAGGCCAAGGCGTGTGGTGGCGATGCCCTGATGCGAGCAGATGCCTTTGCCGCCGTCGGCGGCTTTCGCCCCGAGCTGATTGCCGGAGAGGAGCCCGAGCTATGCGTGCGCCTGCGGGCAAAGGGCTGGAAAGTCTGGCGCCTGGACGCCGAGATGACCCTGCACGACGCCGGCATGACCCGTTTCAGCCAGTGGTGGCGGCGTAGCCTGCGCGCTGGCCACGCCTATGCCGAAGGGGCTTACCTGCATGGTCAGCCACCCGAGCGGCACTGGTTGCGCGAATCGCGCCGGGCTTGGCTGTGGGGTCTGGGCATCCCCGTGGTAATCGTGCTGGCCTGCCTGCTGCTGGGCGGCTGGGGCCTGCTGCTGCTGGCGGTCTACCCGCTGCAGGCCGTACGCCTGGCCCGCCGTGGTGGCAAGTCGGTGAGGGAGAACTGGCTACAGGCGGTGTTTCTGGTATTGGGCAAGTTCCCGGAAATGCTCGGGCAACTGAAGTTCCTGCGCCACCGCATCGCGGCCGGCAAATCGACGTTGATCGAGTACAAGTGAGAGAGGCCCATGATGCTCGGCACGATCGTCAAAAGCGTGTTTACCTTGCAACCGGGCTACTCGTTGCGGGCGCTGAACAACAAGTACAGGTTGGCGCTGCAGATTGCCAGGCAATGGCCTGAACTGAATGCCTTCCTGCAGCGCATGACGGCGGCGCTGGGCCAGCAAGGGCTGCAGCGGCTAGGGGTGGATTGCATCGGTGTCGTGCAGTGGCCTTACCTCAGCAAATGCTGGGAAGCCCCGCAGCGCCTGGAGGTGGTGGCTTCGCACTTCGAAGTGCTGGCCGGGCAGTTTCCGGCGCTGTTGCTGCTGGGGCGGGACGAAAGCCTGACGTTGTGCGAGCTGTCCAGCCATTCGCCGGGTTGTCGTCTGGTTTTGGACCGGCCGATCTGGTTCAAGCGCGAAGGCGAGTTGGTATTGAACCTGTTCCAGAGCGACCTGCGCGTGGCATCCCTGGCGTTCAGCCTGTGCCGCAGCCAGGGCGAGCTTTGCCTGTTCATCGGTGCCGTGCAGGGCATCCACAAGGGGATAGACAGCGAAACCTCACTGGCCATCTACCGCGACCTGACCAAGGACTTCGAAGGGCTGCGCCCGCGCAGCCTGCTGATCGAGGCATTGAAGTGCCTGGCCAGGACCCTGGGCGTGGCGCACCTGTATGCCGTCAGTGACGCCTGCCGCCACCATCGGCACGCGTATTTTGGCAACGACAAAGGCCACGACCTGGCGGCCAATTACGATGTGATCTGGCTGGAACACGGTGCTACTGCATCGAGCCATGCTGACTTCTTCGCCCTTCCGCTGGCTGCGGTACAGCGGGCGGAACAGGATATTCCGGCGAAGAAACGGGCAATGTACCGCCGCCGCCAGGTGCTGCTCGACGATGTTTTCTCCCGCTTGCAGGCCGTGTTGCCAGGCAGCGGTCACAACCTTGGACTACAAGGGGAACAGGGGGATGTATCTGACGAGATGGCATCGGCGGGGCCCCGGCCGCCGGTAGTCGACAGCCTGAAGTAATCGCCAGCCCTGCCGCGGCAGGTCTGAATGTTCACTACGCGGGTCTTGATCTGGATTTCTATGCGCATTGCTTACTTCATAAACCAGTACCCGAAGGTCAGCCACAGTTTCATCCGCCGCGAGATCCTGGCGCTGGAGCGCCAGGGGGTAGAGGTGCAGCGTATTGCCCTGCGCGGGTGGGACGCCGAGTTGCAGGATGCCGACGACGCGAGCGAACGGGCCAAGACCCGCTATGTGCTGCAGCGTGGCATCAAGGGGTTGCTGGCACCGGCCTGGCAAGTGCTGCGGGCACAGCCGCGCCGGTTCTTCCGGGCACTGCAGTTGGCCATGCGCGTTGGCTTGCGGGCCGACCGCGCCTGGCCCTACCACTTGGTCTACCTGGCCGAGGCCTGCCAGGTACTGCAATGGTTGCAGGCTGGCGAGGCAAGACATGTGCATGCACATTTCGGCACCAATTCCACCGAGGTGGTGATGCTGGCCAATGTGCTGGGCGGGCCGGCCTACAGCTTTACCGTGCACGGACCGGAGGAGTTCGACAAGCCGCAGTTTCTGCACATGGGCGAGAAGGTGCGGCGTGCCGCATTTGTCGCGGCGGTCAGCTCGTACGGGCGCAGCCAGTTGTTTCGCTGGGTGGCACACGACCACTGGGCCAAGGTGAAGGTGGTGCATTGCGGCCTCGAGCGCAGTTTCCATGAGGTGGCGCCAGTTGGCGTGCCCACGGCGCCGCGCCTGGTGTGCGTCGGCCGCCTGTGCGAACAGAAAGGCCAGCTGCTGCTGCTCGAGGCCGCGCGAGTACTGGCCGCCCGGTCGATCGCTTTCGAACTGGTGCTGGCCGGCGACGGTGAAATGCGTGGCCAGGTCGAGGCGTTGATCGCCCGGCATGGCTTGCAGCAGCAGGTGCGCATCACCGGCTGGATCAGCAGCGCACAGGTGCGCGAGGAAATCCTGGCGGCGCGTGCGCTGGTGCTGCCCAGCTTTGCCGAAGGTTTGCCGGTGGTGATCATGGAGGCGATGGCCTTGCGCAGGCCAGTGCTGACCACCTATGTGGCAGGCATTCCCGAGCTGGTGCGGCCGGGCGAAAACGGCTGGTTGTTCCCTGCCGGCGCCGTGGACGAGCTGGCAGCGGCCATGGCCGATTGCCTGGCACAACCTGCCGAAGTGCTGCAGCGCATGGGCGAGGCGGCACGCCAGCGTGTGCTGCAACGGCATGACATCGATACCGAGGCGGCCAGGCTGGCCAGCTATTTCAAGGCATCCGCATGATGAGTGTATTGGCTTGGATACTGGGCATGCTGGCGGCCATCGTCCTGTTGCCGGTGCTGCTGCTGTTGGTGCAGGTGCTGATGGCCTGCTTGCCTGCACGCGCGCAGCCGATGGGCAACACCGCCCGTCCGCAGGTGGCAGTGCTGGTGCCAGCTCACGACGAGGCTTCGATAATTGGTGCCACGCTGGCGAGCATTGCCCCGCAGTTGCGGCCTGGCGACCGCTTGCTGGTGGTGGCGGACAACTGCACTGACGACACCGCGCAACTGGCGCGCGAGGCGGGTGCCGAAGTGGTGGAGCGCCACGATGCACGGTTGCGCGGCAAGGGCTACGCCTTGGACTTTGGCGTGCGCCACCTGGCCGACCAGCCGCCCGAGGTGGTGATCGTGGTGGATGCCGACTGCCAGGTGGGCGAGGGGGCGATCGAGCGCCTGGCGCGGCGCTACCGCGAAGTCGCTCGCCCGGTGCAGGCGCTGTACCTGATGTACGCACCGGCAGGGGCTGGGTTGACAGTGCAGGTTGCCGAGTTCGCCTGGCGGGTCAAGAACCTGGTGCGCCCGCGTGGATGGGCGCGGCTGGACCTGCCATGCCAGTTGATGGGCGCCGGCATGGCATTCGGCTGGCGTGACCTGGCCTTGATCGACCTGGCCAACGGGCACCTGGTGGAGGATGTGAAGCTGGGCCTGGACCTGTGCCAGCAGGGCAAGCCGCCAGTGTTCTGCCCCGAGGCCGTAGTCAGCAGCCGGTTCCCTGCCAGCCAGCAAGGCCTGGGCAGCCAGCGCACCCGCTGGGAACATGGGCACCTGAGCCTGATGCTGGCCGATGCGCCCAAGCGTGCGCTGGCGGCAATCACCCAGCGTAACGGCAGCTTGCTGGCCATGACCCTGGACCTGCTGGTGCCGCCGCTGGCGTTGCTGGTGCTGGCCTTGCTCGGCCTAAACCTGGTGGCCTGGCTGGCGTACCTGCTGTTCGGCCTGGCGGCACCTGCGTGGATCGCCCTTTGCGCGCTGGCATTGCTCGGCCTTGCCGTCGCAGTGGCCTGGGCGCGTTTCTGTCGTGAACTGATCCCGTTCTCCGTGCTGCTGTACGCGCCGTTCTACGCCGCAAGGAAGCTCCCCTTGTATCTGCGGTTCCTGATCAAGCGACAGGTTGAATGGGTACGTTCGAAACGGGATGAAGACTGATGGCTCATTGGCAAGAACGCTGGAACACCCTTGTCGGCAAGCTCGAAGTGGTGCCGGATGCCACTGCCGCGCAGCGCCTGCTGGACAGGCTCAGCGTCCCGAAAGCCGCGACCGTGCTGGGCTTCGTCAATGCCCATGCAATGAACCTGGTGGTTCGTGATGGCGCCTGCCACCAAGCATTGTCGGCGGCCGACGTACTGCTGCGCGATGGTTCCGGCCTGGCGATCCTGTATCGCCGGCTGGGGCTTGAGCCAGGGCTCAACATGAATGGCACCGACTTCATTCCTCGGCTTCTGGCTGCCTACCGCGGGCGGCGAGTTGCGTTCTGGGGCACCCGACAGCCGTACCTGGACCAGGCCGTGCAACGAAGCACAGCCACGTTCGGGGTGGTACCGGTGTCGGTCCACGATGGCTTTGCCAGCGTCGATACCTACCTGCAACTGGCCAGGGAGTTGCAACCTGAGCTGATCGTGCTGGGCATGGGAATGCCCAGGCAGGAGGTTGTGGCCGCAAGGCTGGCGGCAGCTGGGGGGCCGTGCCTGATCGTGTGTGGCGGCGCGATCCTGGATTTTCTCGGCGGCAAGGTCAGCCGGGCGCCCGAGTGGTTGCGGCGGTTGGGTGGGGAGTGGCTATACCGGCTGTTGCGCGAGCCGAAGCGTTTGTTCATTCGTTATGTTGTGGGCAACCCGTTGTTCCTGGTGCGTACCCTGCTGTTCCGCTGCGACGGGGGACGGCCAGGCACACCGTATGAGCGTCAGAATCCGCCCGAGCGGTAATTCCGGGTACGCTGATGGCGGATGGCTGCTACAGTTTGATCAATGGCTTGCGGCTGCAGGATTTTGCTCCACGGGCTTTGCATGAGCCGTTGTCAAGGCTTGCTTGTTGGTGGAAGGCATTTGCTGCACGCAAATTGATGAGGTCTGAAATGGTCTTAGAGCCCAGAAGCAGTCGTTCCTTATTGCAGAGAAGAAGCAGCGTAAGTAACGCTATTCAGGCCGGCCTCGATGGAATTGCAGTCATCGGCATTGCCTGGTACCTGATCTACGACCAGTTTGGCTACATCACTTCCGATTACGTGATCATGCTGCTGTTGCTGGTTGGCGCACTGGCAGTCATCTACGATCACTATGCGATCTACCGTACCAACGTCGGGCTTTCCATCAAGGCTTTCCGGCTGTTCAAGGCCTGGTCGGCAACTTTTTGCTTCCTGGTGGTCATGGCCTTCCTGGCCAAACAGAGCGAAACCTATTCGCGACTGCTGGTCGTGCAGTTGTTCATCATTGGCTACATCGCCCAGTTGTTCCTGCACTTTGCCGTGCGCGAATTGCAAAAGCGCTTCACCGCCCATGCACGCCTGGACAACGCCCTGATCATTGGTGCCGGTGATCTGGCCAACTTCCTGTATCAGAAAATCAGCAACAACCCCTGGTTCGGCGAACGCGTGCTGGGTTGCGTGCTGATCGACAATGCCGATGAGCCGGGGCGCGAAAGTGCCGAAGGAAAGCAGCGCATGCCGGTGCTCGGGCATGTTGCCGAGCTCGACGATATCGTGGCCCGCCATGGCATTCGCACAGTGTACCTGGTGACCCCGCTGGGCGGTTCCGAGGTCATCAACGATGTGTATTTCAAGTTGCTCGACAAGTGCATCGCGGTGAACTGGGTACCGGATATCTTCTCGTTGCGCCTGATCAATCACAGTGTGCGGGAAATTGCCGGCATACCTGTGCTGACCTTGTCGGAAACACCGCTGACGGGCATGAGCCTGTTCTTGAAGAACCTCGAGGACAGGGTGTTGGCGGCGCTGATCCTGCTGCTGGCATCGCCGGTGTTGCTGGCCGTTGCGCTGGCCATCAAGCTCGATAGCCGCGGCCCGGTTTTCTTCCGTCAGGAGCGCACCGGCTGGACGGGGGAAGCGTTCCGTATCTGGAAGTTCAGGAGCATGCATGTCCACCAGCCGGAAGATGGCGTGGTGAAGCAGGCGCAGAGGGATGACCCACGGCTGACCCGGGTCGGCGCCTTTATCCGCCGCACCAGCCTCGATGAACTGCCGCAGTTGTTCAATGTGCTGACCGGGGAGATGTCGCTGGTAGGGCCGCGGCCGCATGCGTTGCAGCATGACACGTTGTATTCGCAGGACATCGTCGACTACTTCGCTCGCCACAATATCAAGCCTGGCATGACCGGCCTGGCGCAGGTACGTGGGTTCAGGGGCGAAACCAGGGATATCGAGCAGATGATCCAGCGGGTGGACTCGGACATCGAGTACATCAACAACTGGTCGCTGTGGCTGGATTTCGTCATCCTGGTGCGCACGTTGAATGCGTTTACCGGCAAGCAGGCCTACTGACGCACAAATCTCGCAAGCGCTCTGCGCACCCTGTGGGAGCGGGTTTACCCGCGAAGAATCCAACGCGGTGCATGGCACCGGCTGCGCCGGTGTTCGCGGCTAAAGCCGCTCCCACAGGGTCCCTGCCAATTCAATGAGTCATTTGCAGCGTGCAAGCGCAATTGGCTGGCCTAGTCTTTGTTCAGCGGGTGCAACTCCCTGAACCCCCGCGCTTCCTCCACCAGCCAGTCATGCACCGCCCGCGCCCCCGGCTGGTTCAGCCCGCCCGGTGGGTAATGCACTACATAGCGCTTGTGATTGGCGATAGGCACCCCGAACGGCACGATCAGTGCGCCGCGCTCCAGTTCGTCGTTGAGCAGCGTGCGTCGGGCGATCGCCACGCCAATGCCGGCAATCGCCGCCTCGATGGTCAGGTGGTTGCGGTTGAAGGTATGCCCGCGCCGCACATCCAGGCCGGCGGCGCCGATGCCCTCCAGGTAGAACTCCCATTCGGCATATTCCGAACTGCCGCGCCAGGCCGTAATGTCGTGCAGCAGCGGGTAGTGCACAAGATCTGCCGGCCCGTGCAGCGGCGGGCGCCCGCGCAGCAAGGTGGGGGAGCACACGGGGAAGATCTGCTCGTCCAGCAGTGGTGTCGAGAGCATGCCGGGGTAGCTGCCATCGTTCAGGTCGATGGCCAGGTCGAAATCGCCCGGTGTCAACGCCTGGGCACTGTCTTCGGCCACCAGACGCAACTCGATGTCCGGGTAGCGTTGTTGAAAACGCGGAAGGCGAGGCGTGAGCCATTTGGCCAGGAACGACGGGATCGAGCGCAGGCGCAAGGTGCCGCGGATCTCACCTGCATCCAGGCGCAGCAGTTCGGCTTCGATGCTGCCGTAGGCTTCGGTCACCGTCTGTGCCAGGCGTTGCCCTTCGGCGCTCAGTTCCACACCACGTGCCCGACGCAGGAACAGCTGGTAGCCCAGGCGTTCCTCCAACTGGCGCATCTGTTGGCTGACGGCGCCCGGGGTAATGTGCAGCTCTTCGGCACAGCGGGTGAAGGACAAGTGCCGGGCCGCACAGGCGAACACGTGTAGCCAGACGAACGTCTGGCCATTGAGTTGTCGTCGCATCGTTTAGTACCACTAAAGCCTTGCTTAGGAAGTTTCGTTGGTCATCCGTGAGCCAGCGCGGCAGTATCGCGCAAAATCGCAATATCGCTCAATTTCTCCAGATAACCGCGCTGCGGCTTCATACCCGGGCACGGTCAGGCATTAGCATGGCTATCAGTGTTTTCGACCTTTTCAAAATCGGCATCGGGCCGTCCAGTTCCCACACCGTCGGCCCGATGCGGGCGGCGGCTACCTTTGCCCAGGCCCTGCGCGAACAGGGGCTGCTGGCCCAGGCAAGCCGTGTCGAGGTGCGGTTGTACGGGTCGCTGTCGGCAACCGGGGTTGGCCATGCGACCGATCGCGCCTGCCTGCTCGGCCTGATGGGCCAGTGGCCGGACCGCATCGACCCGGCCACCATCGAGTCGCGCATTGGCCAGGTGATGCAGGAGCACTGCCTGATGCTCGATGGCAGCCACCCGCTGGCGTTCGAGTACAGCCGCGACATGCTGCTGCTCGACGAGAACCTGCCGTATCACCCCAATGCCATGAGCCTGGAAGCCATGGACGGGCAGGGCAGCCTGTTGCGCCAGACCTACTATTCGGTGGGCGGTGGTTTTATCGTCGAGCAAGCCGAGATCGACGCGCCAGCGCTCGAAGCGAACGCGGTGGTGCTGCCGTACGAGTTCGACAGCGCTGCGCAATTGCTGGCCTTGTGCAAGAGCCATGGCTTGAGTGTGGCGCAGCTGATGATGGCCAACGAATGCGCCTGGCGCCCTGAGGCCGAGGTACGCGAGGGCCTGCTGCGGATCTGGGGTGCCATGCGTGAATGCGTCGACAATGGCCTGCGTAATGAAGGCATCCTGCCGGGCGGGTTGCACGTCAAGCGCCGTGCGGCGCGGCTGCATCGCAGCCTGCAGGAGCTGGGCAAGCCCAACGTGATCGGCTCCACCCTCAGTGCCATGGAATGGGTCAACTTGTTCGCCCTTGCGGTGAATGAAGAGAATGCCGCCGGCGGGCGCATGGTCACAGCACCTACCAATGGTGCTGCCGGCATCATCCCGGCGGTGCTGCATTACTACATGAAGTTCAACCCGGGGGCGTGCGACGCGGACGTGGTGGACTTCCTGCTGGCGGCAGCGGCGGTCGGTATCCTGTGCAAGAAGAATGCGTCGATTTCCGGGGCCGAGGTTGGTTGCCAGGGCGAGGTAGGTTCGGCCTGTTCGATGGCCGCTGCCGGCCTTGCCCAGGTGCTGGGCGCTACGCCGCCGCAGCTGGAAAATGCCGCCGAGATTGCCCTGGAGCATAACCTTGGGCTGACCTGCGACCCTGTCGGCGGCTTGGTGCAGGTGCCGTGTATCGAGCGCAACGCGATTGCTGCGGTGAAAGCGATCAACGCCGTGCAGATGGCGTTGAGAGGGGATGGCGAGCACTTCATCTCGCTCGACCGGGTGATCCGCACCATGCGTGATACCGGGGCGGACATGCATGCCAACTACAAGGAGACTTCGCGCGGCGGCCTGGCCGTTGCCTTCGTCGAGTGCTGAGTCACCGCAACGGTCAGCGCGGTCTTGGGGGAGCGGCCTTGTGTCGCGAAAGGGCTGCGAAGCAGCCCCATTCATACGCCTGAGCTGAGATCCCGGGGCCGCTCTGCGGCCCTTTCGCGACACAAGGCCGCTCCCACAGGTTCCGTGTCCGGTCGGTATCAGCGGGCTTTCTGCTTCGCTTCCAGGAAGCTCGCGCGCATGTCCTTGGCCCAGCCATCCAGCACCGGCTTGACGTCATTCAGGGTCAGTTGCGTGGTCTTGTTCTCCAGATCCTGCCCCGTGCCCTTGCGCACGACCTGGGCCAGCACTTTCTGACTGGCACCATCGAGGAACGCAGCTTCCACGCCGACATCCACCTCTTGGTCACGGCCGCCCATGGCGGTGTTCACACCGGCTGAAATCAGCGCGATAGGGATGACCTCATAAGGCTTGAGACCCTCGTTGCTGGTGGACACCGCAGTGATGGCCGGGCGCACCACGATCACGCCCGGGCCGGGGCCCTTGGCCAGCGGTACCACGCTGCCCATTTCACGGCGCAGCGCTTCGTTGAAGTAGCGGGTGATTTCCTGCAGCGTCTGCGCCGAGATGACCGGCGTCGGCTGCGGCTTGGGGTAGAACTGGCTGGGCTCGATGAACACCTGGCTGTACTGGTTGACGTTGACCTTGGGGTCGATCCAGCGCATCACCGGGTCACCCGACGGGCTCTTGGCTTCCTGCAGCCGGCTGTAATCCTTGAGGAAGCCGGAGTAGTCCTTCGGGTCCACGCGATTGCTGGAGCAGGCGGCCATGGTTAGCAGTGCGGCGCACAACAGGGTAATGCGGGGCAATGATTTCATGATGAAGATGCATCCATGATAGGTCGGCCAGAACAACGCTAGCAGGTGCGGGGCAGTTGGCCAGTGGGTAGGTTCAATCGATTGTGAAATGGTAGAAAGTTGGAGGGGGTGGAAGGGTTTGTCTTGAGTTTTTCTGCGCCTGTGAGACCGAGCGCCGCAAAGCTCGTGGCGAACTCAACCCAGCACCTCCCGCAATCGATACCACAACATCCCCAGCGCCAGCAGCGGCGAGCGTAGTGCCTTGCCGCCGGGGAAGGTCAGGTGTGGCACGGCGCTGAACACGTCCAGCCCCTGGCTGTGGCCGAGCGCGATGCTTTCGGCCAGCAGTTTCGCTGTCCAGTGCGTCACGTTCAGCCCATGCCCGGAATAGCCCTGGGCGTAGTAAACATTGGGGTGCTGGCTGAGGCGCCCGACTTGGGGGAAGCGGTTGGCGGTGATGCCGATCATGCCGCCCCACTGGTAGTCGATACGCACGTTGGCCAGCTGCGGGAACACCTTCAGCACCTTGGGCCGCATGTAGGCGGCGATGTCCTTGGGGTCGCGACCGGAATAGTGGCAGGCGCCGCCGAACAGCAGGCGCCGGTCTGCCGTGAGGCGGTAGTAGTCCAGGCCGACTTTCTGGTCGCACAGCGCCATGTTCTGCGGGATCAGGCTGCTGGCCAGTGACTCGGGCAATGGTTCGGTAGCCACCACGTAGCTGCCGGCCGGCAGCACCTTGCCGCTCAGGCGTGGCTCCAGTTCATCGAGATGTGCGTTGCAGCCCAGCACCAGGCTGCCTGCCCGCACCTTGCCACGAGCCGTGTGCAGGGTCACGCGGGGGCCATGCTCGATGCGCAACACCGGACTCTGCTCGAAGATGCGTACGCCCAAGCCATGGGCGGCGCGGGCTTCGCCCTGGACCAGATCAAGCGGGTGCAGGTGGCCCGAGCCCATGTCTACCAGGCCGCCGGCGTATTGGTCGCTGGCAACGATTTCATGCAGCCGGTCGGCACTGACCAGGCGGGTTTCAGGGCGATAGCCGAGTGCGTCGAGATCGTCCTGTTCGTCCTTGAAGGCGGCGAACTGCGCAGGGGTGTTGGCCAGTTCGCAGAAGCCCCAGCGCAGGTCGCAGGCAATGCCGTACCGGGCGATGCGGCTGGCCACCAGCGCTACCGAATCGATGCCGGCTTGTTTCAGGTAGTGCACGCCGTCCTGGCCGACATGCCGGGCAAAGCCGTTGACGTCATGGCCGATGCCGCGAATCAGCTGGCCGCCGTTGCGGCCGCTGGCGCCCCAGCCGATGCGCCGGCCTTCAAGCAGCACCACCGAGAGCCCGCGCTCGGCCAGTTCCAGGGCGGTATTGACCCCGGTCAGCCCGCCGCCGACCACGCACACATCGGCGCTCAGTTCGCCGTCCAGGCTGGGATAGGGCGCTGCATCGCGTGCCGTGGCGGCATAGTACGAAGCGGTGTGTTGGGTAGTAGAAGACATGGGCGTTCTCGACTCAGCGGTTGGACTTGATCTTGCTCCAGGAGCGAGTCATGACACGCATGATCTTCGGGCTCGGCGTGCTGGAGATGTACAGCTTGTCCAGCACGTCCTGGGGTGGGTAGATCTCAGGGTTGTTTACCAGCGATGCGTCCATGTAGGCCTGGGCATCGGGGTTTGCATTGGCATATCCGACCGTGGCGCTGACCTTGGCGATCACCTTGGGGTCGAGCAGGTAGTTGATGAACGCCAGGGCTTGTTCGGGGTTGTTGGCGTCCTTGGGGATGGCCAGCAGGTCGAACCACAGGTTGCTGCCTTCCTTGGGAATGCTGTAGGCGATCTTTACCCCATTCTTCGCTTCCACGGCGCGGTTGGCGGCTTGGAACACGTCGCCGGAGTAGCCGAAGGCCACGCAGACATCGCCATTGGCCAGGTCGGAAACGTACTTGGAGGAGTGGAAGTAGGTGATATAGGGGCGCAGTTCGAGCAGGCGGGCTTCCGCCTTGGCGTAGTCGGCCGGTTTTTCGCTGCGCGGGTTCATGCCCAGGTAGTTGAGCACGGCCGGGAACAGTTCATCGGGCGAGTCCATGAACGCCACGCCGCATTGCTTGAGCTTTTTCAGGTTCTCGGGTTCGAACAGCACCGCCCATGAATCGATATGGTCGACGCCCAGGGCCGCCTTGACCTTGTCGATGTTGTAGCCGATGCCGTTGGTACCCCACAGGTAGGGTACGGCGTACTGGTTGCCCGGGTCGTTCTGTTCAAGTTGCTTGAGCAGCTTGGGGTCCAGGTGCTGCCAGTTCGGCAGCTTGCTGCGGTCCAGCGGCAGGAAGGCACCCGCCTGTGCCTGGCGTGCGAGGAAGTGGTTGGATGGCACCACTACGTCATAGCCGGTGCGCCCGGCCAGCAGCTTGCCTTCCAGTGTTTCGTTGGAGTCGAACACGTCATAGACCACCTTGATCCCGCTGCTGGCCTGGAAGTCGGCCACGGTGGTGTCACCGATGTAGTCGGTCCAGTTGTACACGCTGACCGAGGGAGTGGCCTGGGTAGTGGTGGCGAACAGCAGGGTGAATGCGGCGGGGATCAGGGCTTGCAGATGACGCATGGGGACACCTCGTTGGTATTGTTCTTCGAGTTCGGTGCAAGGGCTCGTGCCCTGTGGGAGCGGGTTTACCCGCGAATACGTCGTTGAATGCACCACAGCATTCGCGGGTAAACCCGCTCCCACAGGTACCGCGAAAAGGTCAGACGCTCAGCATCAGGAATTCACGCTCCCACGAACTGATAACCCGCTTGTAGTTCTCGTGCTCGGCACGCTTGACCGCCACATAACCCTGGACGAATTGCTTGCCCAGGTACTGCTGCACGGTCTCGCAGTCTTCCATGTGCTGCAGCGCGTCCTCGATGGTGATCGGCAGGCGCAGGTTGCGCCGCTCGTAGGCACGGCCCTGCACAGGTGCGCTGGGCTCGATGCGCTCGACCATGCCCAGGTAGCCGCACAGAAGGCTGGCGGCGATGGCCAGGTACGGGTTGGCGTCGGCGCCCGGCAGGCGGTTTTCCACGCGCATTGCCTCGGGGCTTGAGGTGGGTACGCGCAGCCCGGCGGTACGGTTTTCCTCACCCCACTCGACGTTCACTGGTGCCGAGGTGTCCGGCAGGAAGCGGCGGAACGAGTTGACGTTGGGCGCGAACATCGGCAGCAGCTTGGGGATGTACTTCTGCAAACCGCCGATGTGGTACAGGAACAGCTGGCTCATGCTGCCGTCTTCATTGGCGAAGATCGGCTTGCCGGTGGCGATGTCGACCACGCTCTGGTGCAGGTGCATGGCACTGCCGGGCTCGTCGGTGATCGGCTTGGCCATGAAGGTGGCGGCCACGTTGTGCTTGAGCGCGGCTTCACGCATGGTGCGCTTGAACACGGTGATCTGGTCGGCCAGGTCCAGGGCGTCGCCATGGCGGAAGTTGATCTCCATCTGCGCCGGGCCGTCTTCATGGATCAGCGTGTCCAGGTCCAGGCCCTGGATCTCGCACCAGTCGTAGACGTCTTCGAACAGCGGATCGAACTCGTTGGCGGCATCGATCGAGAACGACTGGCGGCCGCTTTCGGCACGGCCGGAACGCCCCAGCGGCACTTGCAGCGGCAAGTCCGGGTCTTCGCAGCGCTGGGTCAGGTAGAACTCCATCTCCGGTGCCACGATCGGCTGCCAGCCTTTGTCTGCATAAAGCTTGAGCACTTTCTTCAGCACGTTGCGCGGCGACAGTTCGATGGGGTTGCCTTGCTTGTCGAAGGTGTCGTGGATAACGATCGCGGTCGGCTCGATCGCCCACGGGATCTGGTACACGGCGCTCGGGTCTGGGCGGCAGACCATGTCGATGTCGGCGGCATCGAGCAGGTTGTAGTAGATGTCATCGTCGACATAGTCGCCGGTGACCGTCTGCAGCAGCACGCTCTCGGGCAGGCGCATGCCACGCTCGTGGAGAAACTTGGCGGTGGGTGCGATCTTGCCGCGGGCGATGCCGGTCAGGTCGCTGATCACGCATTCGACTTCGGTGATACGGTGTTCTTTCAGCCAGGCGGACAGCTGATCGAAGGGGGCGTTCATACAGACCTCTTGGTTGGGTTTTGGTGTGGGAGCAGGCGTGCCAGCGTAAACCGTTCCAGGGTTTCGAAGGCGTCCCGCTTCCCAGGTGACGCGCTGGAGACTATCTTGGTCGCAGCCCGCAAGGCTGATCTATCCACTTTCTCCGGCAATGAATGCACCAAAAGAGTGCGACTAGGACCGAGCGTGACAACCGCCAATGCCCTGCAAGTCCAGGCTTACCACACCACCGACGTAACCGAACAAGTACGTGCCACCCCTGGCTGGCAGCAGCAGTACCGGCAGATGTCGCCCGGGCATTTCAGCGGTGAGCTGCGTTGCCTGGGGCTGGACGGGGTGGAGGTGTACGAGGAGCGGCTGAACACCCGGGTGGAGCAGTTTTTCCGCGCGCCGAGCGGTTCGCTGGCGTTCTGCTTCGACCGCAGCGAGAACAGCCTGTACCTGCTGAACGAACAGAGCCGGAACATCTGGATCACGCCAGAGAACTACCAGGAAGTGGCGGTCGTGTTCGACCAGGCCTTCCTGGCCCGCCATGGGCTTGACCCGCAACGCCTGGAAGGGTTGTTCATGGTGCCGCTGGGCAGCGGGCAGAACGCGCTGTTCGGCAGTTGGCTGAGTGCGACACTGACCCGCCTGGGCCAGGCGGATTGCCCGCTGCAGGGGCAGGCCCTGGCGGAGCAGCTGCTGGAGGACTGCCTGTTCATCCTCGACAACGCCTGCCAGCGACTGCAGGGCGTGGCGTTGGGCCGGCGTGACGAGGAACGGGCGATCATGCGCCGGGTAAGCGAATGGGCGGCCGACTGCCCGGAGGAGACGCTGAACCTGGTGGAGCTGGCGGATGCTGCCGGGGTTTCTTTGCGTCAGTTGCAACAGGCCTTCAAAGCGTTTACCGGAATGCCGCCGGCGCACTGGTTGCGCCTGCGCCGGCTGAACGGTGCGCGGCGCGATCTGTTGCGTGGCGATGGCGTGACCGTGGCCGAGGTGGCGATGCGTTGGTCGTTCTGGCATTTGGGAAGATTTTCAGAGAGTTACCGGCAGTTGTTCAAGGAGTTTCCCAGCGAGACCTTGAAGCGGGGCAGGGGCTGAATTTGGTGGTGTAGCTTGGTGGTATAGCTGCTCTTACAGGATTACCTCAGTGCCAGGCATGTGAGGTCCCTGTGGGAGCGGGTTCACCCGCGAAGAGGCAGGCCCAGGCAATACACAACCCAGCATTCCACAGCAAAAATTGCTATCGTGCCGCCCTGATTCCACCCGAGGTGCCGATGTTCTACCTGCCTTTGCCCAGCGACCAGGCCGACCGCCTCGCCAGCGAGCCCACCACCGACTTCTTCACCACCGCCAGCGTGCTCGACGCCGCCGCTGTGCTGTTCGTGCAGAACCTGCCGCGCCAGCCCGCCACCGCCTCGGCGGATGCGCAGGAACGCCGCTTTGCCGAAATCGTGCGCATTGCCAACGAGGTCGAAAGCGCCGCACCGGGGCGCTTCCAGGGCCAGGTGGCGCAGCACTTCGATCGCGAAGCCTTCGCCATGGGCCTGGGCATGCTGGGCGAAAACGGGATTGCACTGCTATCGACCGAGGTGGAGTACCAGGCCGAGGAGTTGCTGGACGCCGAGGGCCAGTGGAATTTCCAGTTCGCCGACAGCTACCGCCAGCGGGCAACACCGCTGCACCCGGTGTATCTGCCTTCCCTTGCCAGCGACCTGATGCTCAGCGACCAACAGAACCGCCTGCTGCGCGAATTCCTCAGTGGTATCGATGAGTCGGTGGCGGTGCAGGGCTTTGCCGGCACCGGCAAGACCTTCCTGATTCACCAGTTCGCCCGCCTGCTCGAGCCCCAGCGCACGCTGTTGCTGGCCTTGACCGAAGGCCAGCTGCGCGCCCTGCAGGCGCGGGTCAAGGACGCCGCCGCCTACACCGCGCTGACCTTCGGCCAGCTGGCCGACGAGCTGCTCAACCGCGACCTCACCAGCAACGGCTGGCGCCTGCGCGACCCCTATCGCACCAAGCTTTCGTGGCGCCCGCAGGATGCGCAGGTGGTACGTTGGCTGGCCATTCCCGACATCGGCCCGCTTGCCGCGCGTGATGTGGTTGCCTTGTGCATCCGCGCGGTACGCACGTTCTGCCATAGCGCCGATACCCAGCTGCAGTTGCAGCACCTGCCGTGGGCCGGGCCGGGTACCACGCCGCTGGACCAGGAAGTGTTGCTGGAAAAGGCACGCCTGTACTGGCAGGAGCTGATTCGCCCGTCGGCACGGGAGATCCAGTTGCCGGTGCGCGATTACCATCGGGTCAAACTGCTGTCGCTGACCGGTCATGTGATCGACAGCCGCTACACCCATGTCATCGTCGACGAGGCCCACGAGCTGTCGGCACCGATGCTTGCCGTGCTCGACCGCAGCCCGCAGTCGATCATTGCCCTGGGTGACGAGCTGCAGAACCTCAACGGCCTCAGCGCGCACCATGGCGGCTTTATCCGCCAGCGTTACATCGACCATTCACTGCGGGCCGGGCCGGCGATGGACAACGTGCTGAACCCGCTGATCAATGCCCACCCGGCGGCGATCCAGGCGGCCTTCAGTGGCAGCGCCGAGCACTACACCCGGGTCAGCTTTTTCGATGCGGTAACGGTGCCGGAACAGCCTACGGCGCTGATCGTCGACGATGAATGGGGCCTGTTTGGCTGGTTCCAGCGCCTGACCCACCAGGGCGTGCCGTTCGTGCTGCTGAAAAGCGCGCGCAAGGACTTCGAGCTGTTCGTTGAAGACTGCATCGAGTTGTACCGCCATGGCACCCGGCCGCGTCACCCGATGCTGTTCCGCTATGCCAGCTGGCAGGCGCTGGAGCAGGACAAGGGTGACGACAAGGCATTCGTCGCCGTGGCCAACATGCTGCGCAAGGGCTACACACCGGAGCACTTTGCCAGGGCCAAGAGCCGTTACCGCTGGGACAAGGCGCCCAAACTGTTCCTGGGGCGGGTGCGCGATGTGAAGAACATGGAGTTCGCCCGGGTGATGGTGTCGCCGGAGCTGATGGTAGCGCCGCAGGTAGCGGGGAACCGCAATGAACGGGCGCGGATGCTGGCGGGGTTGTATACCGCCTGTTCGCGGGCCCGGCATGAACTGATCGTGCCGGGGGGGATGCTGGACTGGGTCAAGGACCAGATTCGGGATTGAGGCCCCTCGGGCTGCTTTTTCAGCCCTTCAAAGTCCCTGTGGGAGATTGCCCAGCCCAGATAACTGAATTCGCAAGCGATCCTCGTACCCTGTGGGAGCGGCTTTAGCCGCGAAGAATCCAACGCGGTGCATGGCACCGGCTGCGCCGGTGTTCGCGGCTAAAGCCGCTCCCACAGGGTCCCTGCTAATTCAATGAGTTATATGCAGTTCTATGAGAGCGGGTTCATACGCGAACACCGGCGAAGCCGGTGCCATGCACCGCGTTGGATTCTTCGCGGCTAAAGCCGCTCCCACAGGGCCGCAAAGCGGCCCCTGTTACGCTGGATCAGTTACGGTCCAGCCACACAGTCTGGGCATTGGTGAACTCACGCACACCAAAGTGCGACAGTTCACGCCCGAAGCCGCTCTTCTTCACCCCGCCAAACGCCACGCGGGGGTCGGAAGCGCAATAGCCGTTGATGAACACGCCGCCGGTATCCAGCGCCGCGGTCATGCGTTCGGCCAGCGCGTAGTCGGCGGTGTAGATGGTCGAGGCCAGGCCGAATTCGCTGTCGTTGGCCAGCTCCACCGCATGCTCCGCATCACGTGCGCTGATGATCGCAGCCACCGGCCCGAACAGTTCCTGCTTGAACGCAGTCATCTGCGGGGTGACGTTGGCGAACACGGTCGGCGCGTAGAAGTTGGCCACGCCATCGACCTTGTGGCCGCCCAGCAGCAGGGTGGCGCCTTCGGCGATGGTCGCCTGGACCTGGCCATCCAGCTCGTCGCGCAGGTCGTAACGGGCCATAGGGCCGATGTAGGTACCTTCTTCCAGCGGGTTGCCGACCTTCAGCTCGCGAGTGGCCTCGACGAACTTGCGGGTGAATTCGTCAACGATGCTTTCCTCGACGATCAGGCGCTTGGCGGCAGCGCAGACCTGGCCGGTGTTCTGGTAACGGCCGATCACCGCAGCCTTGACGGCGGCATCCAGGTCCGCGTCGGCCAGCACGATGAACGGGTCGGAACCGCCCAGCTCCAGCACGCACTTCTTCAGCGCCGCGCCGGCTTGCGCACCAATCGCCATGCCGGCACGCACGCTGCCGGTCAGGGTCACCGCGGCGATGCGTGGGTCGTTGATGGCGCGAGTGACACCGTCCGGCGTCACGTTGAGCACTTCGAACACGCCTTCCGGCAGGCCGGCATCCTTGAACAGCTCGCCCAGCAGGTAGGCGCTGCCCATCACGTTCGGCGCGTGCTTGAGTACGTAGGTATTGCCGGCCAGGATTGCCGGCACGGCGCCACGCAGTACCTGCCAGACCGGGAAGTTCCAAGGCATCACCGCCAGGATCGGGCCCAACGGGCGGTATTCGATGCGGGCTTTCTCGACCTGGGTCGGCTCGGGGGCGAGCATGGCCGGGCCGTGTTCGGCGTACCAGCGGCACAGGCCGACGCACTTGCTGACTTCACCACGGGCCTGGGCGACAGGCTTGCCGATTTCGCGGCTGATCATTTGCGCGAAGGCTTCGGCCTTGGTTTCGAGGGTGCTGGCCAAGGCAAGCAGGTACTCGCTGCGCTGACCCAGCGACACCTGGCGCCACTGGCGGTAGCCAACCTTGGCGCGTTGCAGCGCCGCTTCCAGTGCGGCGTCGGTGTCGAACGGGTAGGCGCCGATCTGCTCGCCGCTGTACGGGTCGAGGGAGATGGCGTGGGTCAGGCTGCTGATCGCACTCATGGCGGGACACTCTCGTTGTAATTGATCCGTGACGCCAGACTAGTGGGCTATGGCTTTAATGAAAACTGAATAATAATGAGCGAAACATTCACGTTTGGAGAATGGCTGTGGACCTGGTGCAACTCGAGATCTTCAAGGCCGTGGCAGAGCAGGGCAGCATCAGTGCCGCTGCGCAGCATATCCACCGGGTGCCGTCGAACCTGACCACGCGTATCAAGCAACTGGAGGAGGACTTGGGCGTGGAGCTTTTCATACGTGAAAAGAGCCGCCTGCGCCTTTCCCCCGCAGGCTGGAACTTCCTCGAGTACACCCGGCGCATCCTTGACCTGGTGCACGAGGCGCGGCTGACAGTGGCCGGTGAAGACCCGCAGGGCACTTTCGCCCTGGGGTCGCTGGAAAGCACGGCGGCGGTGCGCATTCCGGCCTTGCTGGCGGCCTATAACCAGCGTTACCCCAAGGTCGACCTGGACCTGTCCACCGGGCCTTCCGGGACCATGCTCGAAGGCGTGCTGTCGGGGCGCCTGGTAGCGGCGTTCGTCGACGGCCCGGTGCTGCACCCGACGCTGGAGGGCATGCCGGTGTTCGAGGAAGAAATGATGGTCATCGCGCCGCTCAACCACGCCCCGGTAACCCGCGCCCAGGACGTCAACGGCGAAAGCATCTACGCCTTCCGCGCCAACTGTTCATACCGGCATCACTTCGAGAACTGGTTCGTGCAGGACCAGGCGGTACCGGGCAAGATCCACGAAATGGAGTCGTACCACGGCATGCTGGCCTGCGTCAGCGCCGGCGCCGGCCTGGCCATGATGCCGCGCAGCATGCTCGACAACATGCCCGGTTGCAGCACCGTCAGTGCCTGGCCGATGTCGGAGGACTTCCGTTACCTCAAAACCTGGCTGGTGTGGCGCCGGGGCACGGTATCGCGCAGTTTGAGCATGTTCGTGAAACTGCTCGAGGAAGGGCGCGCAACCTGATGTTCCAGCGCAACATCCATACCATTGATGCAAATTTCATCAAGACGACCATGCATCAGCACGAACGCCGTTACGCCCGAAGGATCTGATAATAGGTAAGCCATCCTCGAAAGGAGGGTCGTATCATGCGTAACCATCACTATGCCCTCGGCGCGGCGCTGCTGATCGCTCTGGCGCTGCCATGGACCCTGGCGGCCGCCTCCGACCACAATGCCCCCATCGACATGCAGGCCGTGCAACTGCAACAGCAGGAGCAGAACGGCGTCCGCTACCTGCAAGGCGGCATCGGCCAGGATGAAGCCAACGCCCTGCGCAAGACCCCGGGCTATGACCTGCACGTAGAACTCTCCACCGGCCCGGAAGGCAAGTTCCAGAGCGGTGCTACCGTCGACATCCAGAATGCACAGGGCCAGCCCGTGCTCAGTCTTACGGATGCCGGGCCGCTGCTGTATGTGCAGTTGCCTCCCGGCAAATACAAAGTGACTGGCAACGCCCAGGGTGAGACGGTGCAGCAATTGGTGACCGTGAATGGCAAGACCCCCACCACCGTGAACCTGAACTGGCGTTGATGGAAAAACGGGCAGGAGTACGGATGTGCTCCTGCCTGCTAAGGAGCACATCGCCATGAGCCTGGATCTTCAGCTGGAGATGTTGGACGAGCGGGGCTATGTTTTGCTCCCCGGTGTGCTCGAACCCTTGCGTATCGCCTTGCTGCGCTGCGCCATCGATGACCTGCAGCCCATCCACTGGGATTACCAAGGGCTGCTGGAACACTACAAGTGCGTGTTCAACCGCAACCCGCTGTGGTTACCCTTTCTCGACCTGCCGCCGCTGATTGCCCTGGCCGAAGCGGCATTGGGCGCCGACTGCCATGTGATCGGCCAGACTGCCTGGCGCAGCCACCCGGGCTACACCGGCATGGCCCTGCACCTGGACCATTTGCCCATGCAGTTGCCCGACTGGCTCAGCGAGCGCGGCGACTTCACCCAGCCCCCACAGATCCTGACTGCGCAGCTGTACCTCAGCGATATCGACCATCACATCGGGCCGACCTGGATTGTGCCCGGCAGCCACCGCGCGGCACGGCCACCGCAGGCTGGCGAGCAACACTGGCAGGGCCGAGAGGCCCAGCCGGTGCTGTGCAAGGCCGGGGACGCGCTGGTGTTTCGCAGCGATGTCTGGCATAGCGGCGGGGCCAACTGCACCCAATCACGCCAGCGCGACATGCTGCAAGTGCACTATGGCCGGCGCATGGTCGCGCAGAAGTTTTCGCCATACCTGAACTGGCGTTTCAACCCGCAGGTACTGGAGGAAGCCACACCCAGGCAAAGGCGCCTGTTGGGCGAGCACGAAGAAGCGGAATACGACTGAGTGCTGCTGCTCGGCATGGCAGATGCTGGCGCAGGGTATTAGCCAATGGTGGCAATTCACTTTCAACTTTCTGTTTATCTGGACGATAATCAGAAAAGTATTACTTCCTGTGACCGGTCTGGATGTATCCGGTCACCACATAAGATCGAGGGGCCCAAGCCTCCGCTTGCCGTGTAGACCATCAGGAGAAGTCATTGATGAAAACCCGTCTAGCAGCTTCGCTGGCTGCTGCAGTGCTGGCCTTTGCCGGGGCGAATCTGGCCCAGGCAGCGCAGGTGAGCGGCGCCGTTGGCGCCACTGGCCAAGGTGACATGACCTACCGTATTGGCCTGTCGTTCGACTGGGACAAGAAATGGCTGGAAAGCAGCGCCGGTCATCTGACCGGATACTGGGATGCGGCCTACACCTATTGGGAAGGCGGTGAGGCCAGTGGTGCACACTCACTGTCGTTCAGCCCGGTATTCACCTACGAGTTCAGCGGTTTTACTTACACCCCGTATATCGAGGCCGGCATTGGTTTGGCGGCGTTTTCCAAGACCGACGTGGGCGACCAGCGCCTGGGCTCGTCGGTCAACTTCGAAGACCGCATCGGCTTCGGCCTGAAACTGCCGGGGGAGCAGAAGGTGGGGATCCGCGCGATGCATTACTCCAACGCGGGGCTCAAGCAGCCTAACGACGGCATCGAATCGTACTCGTTGTTCTACAGCAAAGGGTTCTGAGGCCGGGGGCCGCTTTGCGGCCCTTTCGCGACACAAGGCCGCTCCCACAGGTATGCGCGTAACTTCTGTGGGAGCGGCCTTGTGTCGCGAAAGGGCTGCGAAGCAGCCCCGGCAATTCAGAAGGTATACGAAACCCCAGCCTGCACCGTCCGCGGCGCACCCGGGTAGACGTAGTTGTTGAAAGCGCCTTCGTCATAGCCCTTGTTGAACACGTTCTTCACGTCCAGGTTCAGCCGCACGTGTTCGTTGACCTTGTAGAAGCTCAGCAGGTCCACCACGCTGTAGCGCTCCATGGTGTAGGTCGTAGCTGCCGTCTGACCGGCGCGATCATCCACGTACTTCACCCCAACCCCCAACCCCAGCCCCTTGGCCAGGCCATCCTGGAACTCGTAGGTGTTCAGCAGGCTGAAGCTGTTGCGCGGGATGTTGGCCAGGCGTGTGCCCTTGGGCAGGGTCGTATCCTGGGTCACTTCCGCGTCCACGTAGGCATAACCACCGATCACGCGCCACTCCGGCGTCAGGTTGCCGGCGATGTTGATGTCCAGGCCACGGCTGCGCACTTCGCCGGCCGCAATACTGTAGGTACCGGTGGGGTCGTTCGGGTCGCGCGCCAGGACGTTCTCCTTGACGATGTGATAGATCGCCGCGTCGATGCTCAGCTGGCGGTCGAGTGCCTCCCATTTCACACCCAGTTCGTAGGACTTGCCTTTCTCCGGGTCGAAGCCTCCGCCTCCGCTTGGCGTGCCGGTGTTGGGCTTGAACGAGCGCGCGGTGTTGGCATAGACCGCAACCGTATCGGTCAGGTCGTAGATCAGGCCGAAGCGTGGGGTGACGCCGTTTTCGCCCTTGCTGAAGTCGCGGTTGGTCGGCAGCTTGTCGTCGTAATCGTGCTCGAAGCGCTCGAAGCGCACACCCGCCAGCGCCTTCAGTCGCTCGGTCAGGGCCACTTGGTCCTGGATGAATGCCGCCCAGGTCTTCAGGTTTTCCTTGTCATGGGTGGTGGTGCGGGTCAGGGCAGGGCGTGGCTGGCCCAGTACCGGGTCGAAGATGTCAATCGGGTACTTATCGGCACCGCTGGCCGAGCGCTGGATGATCGAGTTGTAGTCGTAGTCTTCGTACTCGATGCCCGTCAGCAGTGTATGAGCGTAGCCGCCGGTGTCGAAGTGGCCGGTGAGGTTGAGCTGGTAGTCGCGGTCGGTCCACTCCAGTTTGCGGTAGTTGAAGTTGCGCCCCAGCGTGCGACCGTCAGCCTGCAATGCGTTGGCCTCCACGGCGTTGCCCTTGAGCGAGCCGTCGAGCCACTGCATGCCACCGCCCAGCGTCCAGTTGTCGTTGAGCAGGTGCTCGAAACGCAACTGGGCCATGTTGTTGTCGTTGTGCAGCAGGTTGTCGCTGCCCTTTTCCCAGATGTTGGTGTCGCGCGAAGCTGTGCCGAGCTGGCCGGGCAGGCGGGTCAGGCCACGGTCCAGCGGGTGGTTGTTGCGCATGAAGTCGCCCTCGAAGACGATCTTCGTGCTGTCGTTGACCTGCCAGCTGACTACAGGCGCCACGTCATAGCGCTCGCTTTCCACATCGTCACGGAAGCTTTCGCCGCCTTCACCCAGCAGGTTCAGGCGGTAGGCCAGCGAGCCGTCCTGGTTCAGCGGCCCGGTGGCGTCCAGGGTAGCGCGGTGCATGCCCTGGTCATCGAACTGGCTTCCCAGGGTGACTTTCGACTCTGGCAGCGGCTGCTTGCTGACCACGTTGAAGGTGCCGCCTGGGTCGCCACGGCCGTACAGGCTGCTGGCCGGGCCACGGATCACTTCCAGGCGTTCGACGGTGTTGGCGTCGGGGGCGTTGGGGTAGCCGCGGTTGATCGGGAAACCGTTGCGGTAGAACTCGCCGGTGGTGAAGCCACGCACGGTGAAGGTGGTCAGGCCCTGGCCGCCGAAGTTGTTGGCGCGGCCGACGCCGCCGGCGTAGTCCAGGCCGTCCTGCAGACGCGTGGCGCCTGTGTCTTCCAGTACATCCTTGGGCACCACGCTGACCGATTGCGGGGTTTCGTGCAGGGCAGTGTCGGTGCGAGTGGCGCTGGCCGAGCGGGTAGCCTTGTAGCCCTCGACCGGGCCATCGGCACGTTCGCTGTCGGCGCTGCTGGTGATGTTCAGGGCCTGGAGTTCGATCTGGGTGGGTTCGCTGAGCGGTTCAGGCTCGGCAAAGGTCAGCGGAGAGACAGCATGAAGCACACAAAGCGAAACGAACGTGCGACGCATCGACGGTACGATCCTGGAGTAGGGCGCTGAGGGTAGGGTGGGCAAGCGCCGAGAAACTACTACGAATCATTATCAAATGCATTCTTTTTATGTGGCACTGGTGTACCAGATGCCAAGGGTAGAATCCGTGTTGGCTTCTTCGCGGGTAAACCCGCTCCCACAGGGGTTTCACCAAGCCTGAGGTCAGTGGAATTCCTGTGGGAGCGGGTTTACCCGCGAAGAGGCCGGTGCAGGTATACCAGCACTCACCGAACCGCCTTGATCGCCAACACATTGCACAGCGGATGTTCCAGCACATGCGCCGTGGTCCCGCCCAGGAACGTCTGCATGGCATCATGCCGGTGGCTGCCCATCACGATCACATCCGCCCGGCTGTGGCCGACGAACTGGGCAATCGCCTTGATCGCGGCCCCTTCCAGAAAGTGCCTGCGCTCCAGCGGGATCTGGTGGTGGTCGCCCAGCCGGTTGAACGCCGCCCGCTGCGCGGTGCGCACGCTGACATCGAAGCCGGGCATGGTCACCGTGCCAGCGCCGAAGTCGGCAATGTGTGTCTTGGCCGCGTCGCACACATGCAGCAGGTGCAGTTCGGCATTGCACTGCAGGGCCAGGGCATGGGCGCAGCGGATCACCTGCTCATCCAGATGCTCGCCTGCGCCATGGCTGTTCAGGTCCACCGCGGCGGCAATCTGCCGGGGCAGGGGCAGGCGGATATCGCTGACTAGGTGCACGGCGACCGGGCTGTCCTTCAGCAACTGCCAGTCCAGTGGCGTTACCAGCAGGCGCTTGAGCACCGGTTCGTGCTGCACATCCTTGATCAGCAGGTCGCAGCCCAGGCGCTCGACCCGTTCCAGCACACTGCTCAGCGGGTCGCGGGTCAGCAGCAGTTCGGTAGATACATCCAGGCCGGCGTTGGCAAGTTGCTCGGCTTCGTCCGCCAGCCATTGGCGGTTGTCACTGAGCAGCCGTTCCCGCTCGCGGCTATCGCTCATCAAACCGAAGGTGTCGACATCGTCGACGAACACGTTGATATCCAGCAACGCACCGCTGGATTCCGCCAGCGCCGCAGCGCGTTGCAGCGCTGGCGTGTGGCGCATCTGCGGGCCGAGCATGACGAACAGACGCTTGAACTGGCTCATCTCACACCTCCACGTGTGGCAGCCCCCCGGTGATCTGGTCTTGTTCAGTCTAGACCGCGCAGGGCGCATGAGCAGCCTGGTGGAGGCTGGCGCGGCACGGCGTGTCGGGTATGATGCGGGCCCCATCATTTTCACGAGGCCCGCCCCATGTCCCTGAGTGCTGAACAGATCGGCGAATTCCGCGCCTTTGCCGAGCAGCTGGCCGATGCCGCTGCCGTGGCGATCAAGCCATACTTTCGCGCCAGCCTGGACGTCGAGGACAAGGGTGGGCGCCTGTACGACCCGGTGACCGTGGCCGACAAGGCAGCCGAGGATGCCATGCGCGAGCTGATCCAGGCCCGCTATCCCGACCACGGCATCCTCGGTGAAGAAGCCGGCGTGGCAGTCGGCAGCAGCCCGCTGACCTGGGTGCTCGACCCGATCGACGGCACCCGCGCCTTCATCACCGGCCTGCCGCTGTGGGGCACGCTGATTGCGCTGAACGACGGCACCCGCCCGGTGGTCGGGGTGATGAACCAGCCGTTCACCGGCGAACGCTTTGTCGGAACGCCGGAAGGCGCCTGGCACAGCGGTGCGCCGTTGAAGACCCGTGCCTGTGCCGACCTGGCCTCGGCCACGTTGATGTGCACCACGCCGGACATGTTCGATACCGCCGCGCGCAAGGCTGCGTTCGAGGCCGTTGCCGGCAAGGCGCGCCTGATGCGTTACGGTGGCGATTGCTATGCCTATTGCATGCTGGCTTCCGGGTTCGTCGACGTGATTGTCGAGGCGAGCCTGCAGCCATATGACGTGCAGGCGCTGATGCCGATCATCGAAGGGGCGGGCGGGGTGATCACGGCGTGGGATGGCAGCAGCGCACAGAATGGCGGGTGCGTGGTGGCCTGTGGCGACCCGGCGCTGCATGCGCAGGTGGTGGAGATGTTGCGTCACGCCATGTGATTCATGTGTTGCCTGGGCCGGCCTCTTCGCGGGTAAACCCGCTCCCACAGGTACTGCGCAGTATTCAAGATATGTGGTGATCTTGTGGGAGCGGGTTTACCCGCGAAGAGGCCGGCGCAGGTATCCAAAACCCCCGATCACCGCACTTTTTCCAATTTCCGGGCTCTATGCATGGCCAGGCCACACTGATCCACGGTGCGGCCGCCGAATATCGACCCGGTGCCGATGGTTGCAAGCAAGCCAAAATTCTTCCCCCGCCTGCTAATGGCAGGCGCCCTCACATGCCTGTGCGCCTGCACCCAACAGCAGGGCCGCGACGTGCTCGAGCAGTTCGGCAACGGCAAGCCCAGCGAACTGTTCCAGACCAGCGTCGACCGCCTGGCCACGCTGTCCATGCGCGACAACCTGCAGAGCTTGTACCTGCTGATGAACAAGCTGTACCTGCGCAACCCCAACCAGTGGAAGCTGTCCGGCTACGTTGACGCTGCCACTGCCGAGCGGCAGATCCGTATCGCCATCGAGCAACGCCAGCCCTTGCCACAACTAGGCAACCGTCGCGACCTGGCAGCCTTGAGCTACGCCCTGAGCCCCGAGTTTCGCGGTGACCGGGTCGGTGCGTTCATTTACGCCATCGGCAGCATGCTGATTACCGCGCACGGCGGCCGTACCGAGTTCTACATGACCGATACCATCGACCCGCTGTTCGTCAACAACGCGGCGCGCAATATCGAGAAGGCCACCTGGATGTTGAGCCAGCGGCAGGATGCCAATGGTGTGCTGCTGTTGTTCTCCAACGAAATCTCGGAAGAGGGCAGCAACCTGAGTTTTGCCGTGGAGTTCGGCAAGATCGTGGCACGGCTGGACTTGCTGGCGGAGTTGCTGGATGAGCGTTATCGACGAATTGGGTTGAATTATGCGCAAAGCCTGCTGTTGATGAACTTCCTGCCGGTGCAGTGAAGTGAGCGGTGCCGGGTTGCCTGAGCCGTTCGATAAACGAACACTGACCTGTCCTTACTGTTCGCTATCCGCCCATCCATTCCCAAGGTCGCATTGCCCAACCCCCGCCTTTTTGCTTAAGTGTGCCCATCCACCGGTTGTCGCCTGCCCCCGCGACTCGCAGCCGGCTCGATAGAATGACCGTGACGACCGCAACCACAGCCCGCCGGGCCGTAGGATGCGGCAACCAGAACAATAACGATCCGGGTAACCTTGCCTATGGAAAGCCGCCTGCTGAGCGAGCGCAGTAGCGTGTTTCATCACGCCGACCCTTATGCTGTGTCCGATTATGTCAACCAGCACGTAGGCCAGCATTGCATCGGTTTGTCCCGCACCACTCATCCGCAAGCCAGCCTCAGCCACCGCAAGTTCGCTGAGCTGGACCTGTGCCGCATCAGCTACGGTGGCAGCGTGCGCGTTACCTCGCCGGCACTGGAAACCATCTACCACCTGCAGGTGCTGCTCAACGGCAACTGCCTGTGGCGTGGGCACAAGCGCGAGCACCACCTGGTGCCGGGCGAACTGTTGTTGATCAACCCCGACGACCCGGTTGACCTGACTTACTCGGAAGACTGCGAGAAATTCATCCTCAAGGTGCCGACCCGGCTACTGGACTCGATCTGCGACGAACAGCGCTGGCACCGACCCGAGGGCGGGGTGCGGTTCTTGCGCAACCATTACCGGCTGGACGAGCTGGACGGGTTCGTCAACCTGCTGGCCATGGTCTGCCAGGAAGCAGAGGTGAGCGATTCGCTGCCCAGGGTGCAGGGCCACTACAGCCAGATCGTCGCCAGCAAGCTGCTGACCCTGATGAGTACCAATATCCGTCGCGAATGCCTGAGCGGGCCGCAAGCGGGGCTTGAGCGCATTCTTGACTACATCGAGCGCAACCTGAAGCTGGAGTTGTCGGCTGAGGTACTGGCAGAGCAGGCCTGCATGAGCTTGCGCTCGTTGTATGCGTTGTTTGACCAGCACTTGGGCATCACGCCAAAGCATTACGTGCGCCAGCGTAAGCTGGAGCGGGTGCATGCGTGCCTGAGCGACCCGACTTGTGGCGTACGTAGTGTGACCGAGCTGGCCCTGGATTACGGATTCCTGCATCTGGGGCGGTTCTCGGAGGTGTACCGGCAGCAGTTTGGTGAGCTGCCTTCGCAGACGTTCAAGCGGCGCGAATGATAGCGTTTGGTCATCGGACCTAGCATTTTTGCCAGTTGCGAGTGCTTTGAGCCCACACCACGATTTACTCTTTACCGGTAAGTGGTGGCAATCATGGCGAAGTTACAGCAACAATTGTATTTCTATTCTGCGGAAGGCCTTACGCTTGTCAAACATAGCAGTTCGGGGGAGGCGGCCTTAATGCGTGCTACGGGGCGTGTATTGGCTCAGCGGGATGGTCATCAGGTCGCATTGTACGGGACAGATATACTAGGGTCGATAGCACAATATCTGGAAGGCGGCGAGCTGTGTTCCTTGTAGTACACACTGTATGGGTATGATAGTGACAAGTTATGCGCTTCTGTATTGCGATTTAACAGCCAGCGGAAAGACCGACCAATCGAAGGCTATCATTTAGGAAACGGTCATCGTACGTATAGCCCCATCTGCATGCGGTTCAATTCTCCTGACACACTTAGCCCACATGATGAGGGAGGGCTGAACGCCTACAGCTATTGTGGGGGCGATCCCATTAATCGGAGTGACCCCAGTGGTCGGTCGTGGATAGGTAGCCGCTTCCTCAGAGCATTGTCTCCCCGAAGGAATCGTGGCTCAAAAATTCCTGTACTGGTAGAACTTCGCCCCCTGCAAAAACGCCGATCGCTGGACCAAAATTTTTTAAATGCATCCATGGATAAGAAGTTAAAACAACATAACCAACGGATTTCTGAAACAAAACCAGAGGTCGAAATTAGAGGCTTTATAACTGAGCAATATGGGCGAAAGTTTGGTTATACGGTCCACAGGCTTAGTGAGGGTCTGCCCGTGATGGATCCAAACTTGGATTTGAATATCGCAGCTGTGAGCAGGCACGCCGCGGTTTATCGCAGAAGAGTCCAGGAGAATCCGTCCGAGCTTAATATTAAAATGGCCACTAAGCTTGCTGAAGCTGATAAGTATCTTCAATCGCTACAGAAGCAAATTCGAAGCTGACCCTGGCCGTCAATGCTAGCTTTTGCAAAGTCACGGCAAATTTGTGCAAACTGGATAACGCTCTGCACAATCCGGATAGTCCCCCGCCAGCCGTCTCCCTAACCTGACCAGGTCTAAACAATAACAAGGGAGACCCTGGCCATGTCCCTGGGATTCGACTACCTCAATGCCTTGCTCGAGGACGACCGTGAAAAGGGCATCTACCGCTGCAAGCGCGAGATGTTCACCGACCCACGCCTGTTCGACCTGGAGATGAAACACATCTTCGAGGGCAACTGGATCTACCTGGCCCATGAAAGCCAGATACCCGAGAAAAACGACTTCCTCACCCTGACCATGGGGCGCCAGCCGATTTTCATCGCGCGCAACAAGGACGGTGAACTCAATGCCTTCCTCAACGCCTGCAGCCACCGCGGCGCCATGCTCTGCCGGCACAAGCGCGGCAACCGCTCCAGCTACACCTGCCCGTTCCACGGCTGGACCTTCAACAACAGCGGCAAGCTGCTCAAGGTCAAAGACCCAAGCAACGCCGGCTACCCCGCCAGCTTCAACTGCGACGGCTCCCACGACCTGACCAAGGTGGCACGCTTCGAGTCGTACCGTGGCTTCCTGTTCGGCAGCCTGAAGGCCGACGTCAAGCCGTTGGTCGAGCACCTGGGCGAGTCGGCCAAGATCATCGACATGATCGTCGACCAGTCGCCGGAAGGCCTGGAAGTGCTGCGCGGCGCCAGTTCGTACATCTACGAAGGCAACTGGAAGCTCACCGCCGAGAACGGCGCCGACGGCTACCACGTCAGCTCCGTGCACTGGAACTATGCCGCCACCCAGAACCAGCGCAAGCAGCGCGAGGCGGGTGACGAGATCAAGACCATGAGCGCTGGCGCCTGGGCCAAGCAGGGCGGGGGCTTCTACTCCTTCGACCACGGCCACCTGCTGCTGTGGACCCGCTGGGCCAACCCCGAGGACCGCCCGGCCTACGAGCGCCGCGACCAACTGGCCGCCGACTTCGGCCAGGCCCGTGCCGACTGGATGATCGAGAACTCGCGCAACCTGTGCCTGTACCCGAACGTGTACCTGATGGACCAGTTCAGCTCGCAGATCCGCATCGCCCGGCCGATTTCGGTGAACAAGACCGAAATCACCATCTACTGCATCGCACCGAAAGGCGAGAGCGCCGATGCCCGCGCCAAGCGTATTCGCCAGTACGAAGACTTCTTCAACGTCAGCGGCATGGCCACCCCCGACGACCTGGAAGAGTTCCGCTCGTGCCAGACCGGCTACGGCGGCGGTACCGGCTGGAATGACATGTCCCGCGGCGCTGAACACTGGGTGGAAGGCGCCGACGAGGCGGCCCGGGAAATCGAACTCAAGCCGCTGCTGTCGGGCGTACGCACCGAGGACGAAGGCCTGTTCGTGCTGCAGCACAAGTACTGGCAGGAAACCATGATCCAGGCCTTGAAGGATGAACAGCAACTGATCCCCGTGGAGGCCGTGCAATGAGCCTGTATGCAACCGTGCGCGACTTCCTTTTCCGCGAAGCGCGTTACCTGGATGACGCCCAGTGGGATCAGTGGCTGGAAATGTACGCCAGCGATTGCACCTTCTGGATGCCGAGCTGGGACGATGACGACACCCTCACCGAAGACCCACAAAGCGAAATCTCGCTGATCTGGTACGGCAACCGAGGCGGCCTGGAAGACCGGGTGTTCCGCATCAAGACCGAGCGCTCCAGTGCGACCGTGCCCGACACCCGCACCTCGCACAACATCAGCAACATCGAGATCGTCGAGCAGGGCGAGGGCAGCTGCCAGGTGCGCTTCAACTGGCACACCCTGAGCTTCCGCTACAAGACCACCGACAGTTACTTCGGCACCAGCTTCTACACCCTCGACCTGCGCGGCGAGCAGCCGCTGATCAAGGCCAAGAAAGTGGTGCTGAAGAACGACTACGTTCGCCAGGTCATCGACATCTACCACATCTGATCCAGGGTTTTGCGAGCACTGCCCGGTGCGTCCTGCGACGTGCCGTGGCCCGGCTCGCCCGCGAGGTGCAACATGAGCTACCAGATCGCACTGAATTTCGAAGACGGGGTTACCCGCTTCATCGAGGCCACCGGCCATGAAACCGTGGCCGACGCCGCCTACCGCCAGGGCATCAACATCCCGCTGGACTGCCGCGACGGCGCCTGCGGTACCTGCAAGTGCAAGGCCGAGTCCGGCCGCTACGACCTGGGCGACAACTTCATCGAAGATGCCCTGAGCGAAGATGAAATCGCCGAAGGTTACGTACTGACCTGCCAGATGCGCGCCGAGAGCGACTGCGTCATCCGCATCCCGGCCTCGTCGCAGCTGTGCAAGACCGAACAGGCCAGTTTCGAGGCCGCCATCAGTGATGTCCGCCAACTGTCGGCCAGCACCATTGCCCTGTCGATCAAGGGTGAATCCCTCAGCCGCCTGGCCTTCCTGCCGGGGCAATATGTCAACCTCAAGGTGCCGGGCAGCGAGCAGAGCCGAGCCTATTCGTTCAGCTCGCTGCAGAAGGACGGCGAGGTCAGCTTCCTGATCCGCAACGTGCCGGGTGGGTTGATGAGCAGTTTCCTGACCAACCTGGCCAAGGCCGGCGACAGCATGACCCTGGCCGGGCCGCTGGGCAGCTTCTACCTGCGGCCGATCCAGCGCCCGCTGTTGCTGCTGGCCGGTGGTACCGGCCTGGCGCCGTTCACGGCGATGCTGGAGAAGATCGCCGAGCAGGGCAGCGAGCACCCACTGCACCTGATCTACGGCGTGACCAACGACTTCGACCTGGTCGAACTCGACCGCCTGCAGGCGCTGGCGGCGCGCATCCCCAACTTCACCTTCAGTGCCTGCGTGGCCAACCCCGACAGCCAGTACCCGCAGAAGGGCTACGTGACCCAGCACATCGAACCGCGCCACCTCAACGATGGCGATGTGGATGTGTACCTGTGCGGCCCGCCACCGATGGTCGAGGCGGTGAGCCAGTACGTGCGCGAGCAGGGCATTACACCGGCGAACTTCTATTACGAGAAGTTCGCGGCGGCGGCCTGATTCCCTTCATCCGAACATAACACCGCTTCTGTGGGAGCGGGTTCACCCGCGAAGAGGCCGGCAGGTACAGCGGTTTTGTCTTGTCGGACGCATTCGCGGGTAAACCCGCTCCCACAGGGACCGCGGGCTAGCGGAGATTTGCATATGAACAACCGATTCCAAGGCAAGGTCGCCCTGGTCACCGGTGCCGCCCAGGGCATCGGCCGTGGCGTGTGCTGGCGGCTCAAGGCCGAAGGCGCGCAAGTGATTGCGGTAGACCGCTCCGAACTGGTTCACGAACTGGCCAGCGAGGGCATGCTCACCCTCACCGCCGACCTGGAACAATATGGTGACTGCGCCAGGGTCATGGCCAACGCGGTTGAAGCGTTCGGCCGCCTCGACATCCTGGTCAACAACGTTGGCGGCACCATCTGGGCCAAGCCCTTCGAACACTACGAAGTGGACCAGATCGAAGCCGAAGTACGCCGTTCGCTGTTCCCCACCCTGTGGTGCTGCCATGCCGCACTGCCATACATGCTCGAACGTGGCAGCGGCGCCATCGTCAACGTCTCGTCCATCGCCACCCGTGGCGTCAACCGCGTGCCCTATGGCGCGGCCAAGGGCGGCGTCAACGCGCTGACTGCGTGCCTGGCCTTCGAAACCGCCGGCCGGGGCATCCGGGTCAACGCCACTGCTCCCGGCGGCACCGAAGCACCACCCCGGCGCGTGCCGCGCAATAGTGCCGAGCAGACCGAACAGGAAAAGCACTGGTACCAGCAGATCGTCGACCAGACCCTCGACAGCAGCCTGATGCACCGCTACGGCAGCATCGACGAGCAGGTGGGCGCAATCCTGTTCCTGGCTTCCGACGAAGCCTCGTACATCACCGGCGTGACCTTGCCGGTAGGGGGCGGCGACCTCGGCTGAGCGACACCCCAAGGCAAAAAGCTTTCTTCCACAACAAAAACAAGAGCGACAGATGCCATGCGAACCCTTGACGTACACCCGATCATCGATAATGCGCGCTTTACCCCGTTCCACTGGATGGTCATGGCCTGGTGCGGCCTGCTGCTGATCTTCGACGGCTATGACCTGTTCATCTACGGCGTGGTACTGCCGGTCATCATGAAAGAGTGGGGCCTGACCCCGTTGCAGGCGGGTGCACTGGGCAGCTATGCGCTGTTCGGCATGATGTTCGGCGCCCTGGCGTTCGGCAGCCTGGCCGACCGCATCGGGCGCAAGAAGGGCATCGCCATCTGTTTTGCCTTGTTCTCCGGGGCAACCATCCTCAACGGGTTTGCCAGCAGCCCGAGCGAGTTCGGCATCTACCGCTTCATTGCCGGCCTGGGCTGTGGCGGCCTGATGCCCAACGCCGTGGCACTGATGAACGAGTACGCGCCCAAGCGCCTGCGCAGCACGCTGGTAGCGATCATGTTCAGCGGCTACTCGCTGGGCGGCATGCTCTCGGCGGGTGTCGGCATCTTCATGCTGCCGCGTTTCGGCTGGGAGTCGATGTTCTTCGCCGCAGCGGTGCCACTACTGTTGTTGCCGGTAATCCTGTACTACCTTCCTGAATCGATCGGTTTCCTGGTACGCCAGGGCCGTACCGACGAGGCCCGCAAGCTGCTCAAGCGGCTGGACCCGGATTGCGACGTGCAGGCGGACGATGTGCTGCAGGCGGCCGACCGCAAAGGCAGCGGGGCTTCGGTGCTGGAACTGTTTCGCAACGGCCTGGCCATTCGCACCCTGGCGCTGTGGCTGGCGTTCTTCTGCTGCCTGCTGATGGTCTACGCGCTCAGCTCCTGGCTGCCGAAGCTGATGGCCAACGCCGGCTACAGCCTGGGCTCGAGCCTGTCGTTCCTGCTGGCGCTGAACTTCGGTGGCATGGCCGGGGCGATTCTCGGTGGCTGGCTGGGCGACCGTTACAGCCTGGTCAAAGTCAAAGTGGCGTTCTTCATCGCCGCCGCGCTGTCGATCAGCCTGCTGGGCGTCAACAGCTCGATGCCGGTGCTGTACCTGCTGATCTTCATTGCCGGCGCCACCACCATCGGCACGCAGATCCTGCTGTATGCCGGCGCCGCCCAGCTGTACGGGCTATCGGTGCGTTCCACCGGGCTGGGCTGGGCCTCGGGCATCGGCCGCAACGGCGCCATCGTCGGCCCGCTGCTGGGTGGTGCGCTGATGGGCATCAACCTGCCCCTGCAGCTCAATTTCATTGCTTTCGCCATCCCTGGCGCAATTGCCGCGCTGGCCATGGCCGTGCACCTGGCCAGCGGCCGTCGGCACGCCCAGGCGGTTGCGGCACAGGCGTAACTTCAGAAAAACAACATGAGGTAAACCACCATGACCGTGAAAATTTCCCACACTGCCGAGGTACAGCAGTTCTTCGAAGAGGCCGCAGGCTTTGGCAACGATGCCGGCAGCCCGCGCCTTAAGCGCATCGTGCAACGCGTGCTGCAAGACACCGCGCGGCTGATCGAAGACCTGGAAATCAGCGAAGACGAGTTCTGGCATGCCGTCGACTACCTCAACCGCCTGGGTGGCCGCGGCGAGGCCGGGTTGCTGGTGGCTGGGTTGGGCATCGAGCACTTCCTCGACCTGCTGCAGGATGCCAAGGACCAGCAGGCAGGCCTTGTCGGCGGCACTCCACGCACCATCGAAGGCCCGCTGTACGTGGCCGGCGCGCCGATCGCCGAAGGTGAAGTACGCATGGATGACGGTAGCGAGGAGGGCGCGGCCACGCCGATGTACCTCGAGGGCCAGGTGCTCGACCCACAAGGACGGCCGTTGCCTGGGGCCACGGTTGACCTGTGGCATGCCAATACCCGTGGCACCTATTCGTTCTTCGACCAGAGCCAGTCCGAGTACAACCTGCGTCGGCGCATCATCACCGATGGCGAAGGCCGTTACCGCGCGCGCTCCATCGTGCCGTCCGGGTATGGCTGCGATCCACAGGGGCCGACCCAGGAGTGCCTGGACCTGCTCGGCCGTCACGGCCAGCGTCCGGCGCATGTGCACTTCTTCATCTCGGCACCGGGGTACCGACACCTGACCACGCAGATCAACCTGGCCGGAGACAAATACCTGTGGGATGACTTTGCCTATGCCACGCGGGATGGGCTGGTGGGCGAGGTGGTGTTCGTCGAGGGCGAGGCGGGGCGACATGCCGAGTTGAAATTCGACTTCCAGTTGCAGCAGGCCCGGGGCGGTGCCGATGAGCAGCGCAGTGGGCGGCCGCGGGCTTTGCAAGAGGCCTGATCCACCCAGTTGGCTTCTTCGCGGGTGAACCCGCTCCCACAGGTACGGCGCAAATGCTGGAACCTGTGTAGTCCCTGTGGGAGCGGGTTTACCCGCGAAGAAGGCAACACAAGAACAAGAGCCGGTCACCTAGCCCGGCCAGATGCCTTGCGAGAGGTGCCATGAAAACCCTGATCAAGGACAGTTCGCTGTCCGCCATCGTCGCCGGCTGCATCGCCACGATGATCTCCTACGCAGGCCCCTTGGTGATCATCTTCCACGCCGCAGAAGCCGCCGGCCTGTCCCATCGGCAACTGTCCTCCTGGGTCTGGGCAGTGTCCATGGGCAGTGCCGTACTCGGCGCGCTGCTCAGCCTGCGCTACCGGGTGCCGGTGGTGATCGCCTGGTCGATCCCTGGCTCGGCGCTGCTGGTCACCGCCTTGCCGCAACTGGGCCTGGAACAGGCCGTTGGCGCCTACCTGGTAGCCAACCTGGTCCTGCTGCTGATCGGCATCAGCGGGGCCTTCGACCGCATCATCGCGCGGCTGCCGGGCTCCATCGCCGCCGGCATGCAGGCCGGCATCCTGTTCAGCTTCGGCATCGAGGTGTTCCGCGCCTTGCCGGTGCAACCGCTGCTGGTACTGGCGATGTTCGTCACCTACGTGCTGATGCGCCGGGTGCAGCCGCGCTACGCCGTGGCGGCGGTGCTGTGCGTGGGCACGCTGGTGACCGTGGCCAGCGGGGCGTTTCGCAGCGAGGCATTGGTGCTGGAACTGGCGTCGCCGCAGTGGGTCACCCCGCAGTTCAGCCTGGCAGCGGTATTCAGCTTGGCACTGCCGCTGGTGCTGGTGGCCCTTACCGGGCAGTTCATGCCGGGCATGGCAGTACTGCGCAACGCCGGCTACCCCACGCCGGCCAGCCCGATCATCAGCGCTAGCGCCCTGGCCGGTGCCGCGCTGGCGCCGTTCGGTTGCCACGGGCTGAACCTGGCGGCGGTCACCGCCAGCCTGTGCACCGGTCATGAGGCCCATGAAAACCCACGGCGGCGCTATGTCGCGGCGGTTGCTGGCAGTGCGCTGTACCTGCTGCTGGGGATCGCCGGGGCCACGCTGATGTCGCTGTTTGCAGCATTCCCCGCCGCCCTGATCGCCGCCCTGGCCGGGCTGGCCCTGTATGGCGCCATCAGCGAAGCCCTGGCCCGCAGCCTGGCGGAACCAAACGAGCGCGATGCCGGGCTGTTCACTTTTCTGGTCACCGCTTCGGGGGTGGCCTTCCTGGGCCTGTCGGCAGCGTTCTGGGGCCTGCTGTTCGGCCTGCTGAGCCATGGGTTGCTGAGGCTGCGCCAGCCACGTGCCCGCGAGGTGCTGCGCCGTACCCCATGAACCGCCGTGCTTCCAACGCTTTACCCATAAAAACAAGATCAAGAGAGCTTCGGAATGAACCACACCCCTTGCGTCGCCCTGGGCCTGACTTTGCTCAGCCAACCGTTGCTGGCCGCCGAAGGCGGCTTCTTCGAAGATTCGAAGGCCACCCTGAGTGCCCGTAACTACTACTTCAGCCGCGACTTCTCCGACATCGTCGGGGCAAACCGGCAATCCAAGGCCGAGGAGTGGGCCCAGGGCTTCATCCTCGACTTCAAGTCGGGCTACACCCCGGGCACGGTCGGCTTTGGCATTGATGCCCTGGGCCTGCTGGGCATCAAGCTCGACAGCAGCCCAGACCGCACCAACACCGGGTTGCTGCCGGTGCACGGCGATGGCCGCGCCGCCGACGAATACAGCCGCCTGGCGCCCACCTTCAAGGCCCGGCTGTCCAAAACCGAATTGCGCGTCGGCGAACTGCAACCCAACCTGCCGGTGCTGACCTTCAGCGACATCCGCCTGTTGCCACCGACCTACCAGGGCGCCAGCCTGAGCTCGGCGGAAATCGACGGCCTGACCGTGCAGGCCGGGCACCTGAAAAGCACCCACCTGCGCAACGAAGGCGGCGACGGCAAGATGAACGCCATGCTCGGCCATGTGCCGATCCGCCAGGTAGAAAGCGACGCCTTCAACTACCTGGGCGGGGACTATGTGTTCAATGCCAACCAGAGCAGCGTCAGCCTGTGGTATGGGCAGCTTGAGGACATTTACGAACAGGGCTTTGTCGGCCTCAAGCACAGCAAGCCCCTGGGCAACTGGGTGCTCAGTGCCAACCTGGGGTATTTCACCGCGCGCGAGGACGGCGATGCGTTGCTCGGCAATATCGACAACCAGGCGTTCTTTTCGATGTTCACTGCCCGGCATGGCGGGCACAGCTTCCATGCCGGCTACCAGGGCATTTATGGCGACAGCCCTTTCCCACGGGTGTTCGCCAACATCTCGCCGCTGGGTAACGAAGTACCGACCTATGAGTTCGCCTACACCGACGAACGCTCGTACCAGGTGCGCTACGACTACAACTTCGCGGCCATGGGCGTGCCGGGGCTGACCGCGACCGTGCGCTACATAACCGGTAACAATGTCGATACCGGGCTGGGTTACGAAGGGCGCGACCGCGAGCGCGACCTGGACATCGGTTATGCGGTGCAGGGCGGTGTGCTGAAGGGGCTGGGGATCCGGGTGCGCAATGCCATGGCCCGGTCCAACTACCGCAGCGACATCGACGAGAACCGTCTGACGCTGGTGTACACCTGGCAGTTGTTCTGACGCATCCACAGGTTGCCAGCGGGACCTTTGTGGGAGCGGCTTTAGCCGCGAACACCGGCGCAGCCGGTGCCATGCACCGCGTTGGATTCTTCGCGGCTAAAGCCGCTCCCATAGGGTATGCGGAGTGCTTGCAATGTCAGTTATCTACGCGACAGCGCAGCCCAAAGGGCTGGGCCATCTCCCATAATGAAAGCCCATAACCAAGGGAATTGCGCATCAGGGCGGGATGAAGGTAGCTTCTGGAAACCACCTTTTCAGGAATGCCACCCTTGGACTCCATCACCCAGGCCGTACTCGGCGCGGCCTTGCAAGGTACCGTGCTCGGCCGCATCCAGGGCCGCCGCTCGCTGTTGTATGGTGCGGCGCTGGGCACGCTTCCCGACCTGGACGTGATCATCCGCTACGCCGACCCGGTGTCGCAGATGACCTACCACCGCGGCTTTTCTCATTCCTTGTTCGTGCTCACCGGCCTGGCCTTGCTGCTGGCCTGGCTGGTCAACAAATGCTGGCCAGGCAAAGGCTATACCTTGCCCAGGCTGTTCCTGGCGTTCTGGCTGGTGCTGGTCACCCACCCGTTGCTCGACGCCTTCACGGTCTACGGCACGCAGTTGTTCTGGCCCTTGCAGGCCACCCCGGAAAGCTGGGCGGCGGTGTTCATCATCGACCCGGTCTACACCGTGCCACTGCTGGCCGCGGTGATCTACGCAAGCATAAAGGGGCTGACAAGCAAGGCGGTGCAGCTAATGACCTTGGCCTTGCTCTTCAGCGCAGCCTACCTGGGGTTCGGCCTGGCCGGACGCATGGCGGCCGAGCAGCGGTTCCAGGCTGCCCTCGACCGCCAAGGCATCGCCGTCAGCCAGGTGCGTGCCGTGCCGATAGCGTTCAACAGCCTGGTCTGGCGGGTGCTGGCCAAGACCCCGGATGGCGATTACTACGAAGGCATCAGCAGCGGGTTCGACCAGCACCCGCCAGAAATGCAACGTTTGCCGCGTAATCTTCAACTGGCGCAAGCGCTGGCCGGGCACCCGTTGCACCAGCGCTTGCGCTGGTTCACCGATGACTGGCTGCGCTACGACCAGGTCGGCGATGCGCTGGTGGTCAGCGACCTGCGCATGGGCATCCCGGGTAACTACACGTTCCGCTTCAACATGGCCCACCGAGACAGCCAGGGGCACTGGATTACCGATGTGCCGTCGCTGTGGGAGGGTGCCGGGCCAAGGGCGGCGTTCAATGGCGACGACCTGGTGCTGATCTGGCGACGGATCGTCGAGCAGCAGCCACCTTTGCCGCTGGCCGCCTGGACCGATCGCTACCTGGGGCCTGCCACAGGCGAGCGCGGGCGCTGAGGCGTGCGTTCAGCCGGGCTGGACCTGGTCAAGTGGACGGCGATGCTGACCATGGTCGCCGACCACCTGCGTTTTCTGTGGCCTGATGCCGATGGCTTGTTCGTGGTTGGCCGGTTGGCGTTTCCACTGTTTTGCCTGGCGATTGCGGTGAATGTGGCGCGCACCAGGTGCGGGACGCTCTATACCCGCGGCAACCTGCGTTATCTGGGGCTGATGCTGGTGTTCGCGGTGCTGTCGGAACCTGCGTACCGTTGGCTGGACAGTGGTTCTTCAACATTCAGCGTGATGCCGACCCTGGTGTTGGGGTTGCTGGTTGCCTGGGGTGTGCATCATCCGTTGATTTCGGCGCGCGTGCTTGGCTTTGCCGGTCTGCTTGCAGGGTGGCTGTTCAGCGAACAGCTGATGTACGGGCTGCCGGGGGTGATGCTGCCGGGCGCCTGGTTGATGGCCCGGCGCAAGGAAGGGGCGGCCTGGTTGTTGCCCTGCCTGTTGGCCATGGGGGGGAACCTGACCAACAGCTGGTTGCAGGAGCATCTGTTGGCGCCGTTTACCGTGCTGACGCTGATGGCCGCGGCCTTGGCGATTCCGCTCGGGTGGTCGTTGCTGCGTCAGGAGGGTTGGCGGGTGCCTGCGGTGGGGCGTTGGGGTTACCTGTTCTATCCGGTGCATTTACTGGTGATCAAGGTCTTCGCTTGATCGCTCTCGACAGCCCTGCTTGCATTTCACAAATCCATACCTATCTAAACCAGCCGCACCAGACTCAGGAACCACCCATGGAACCCAACCGCTTCGGCGACATCGCCGCCTTCGTCAGCGCCGCGAGGGCCGGTAGTTTTACCGCCGCCGCCGCCACCTTGGGCCTGACGCGCTCGGCGGTGGGCAAGAGCATCGCTCGCCTGGAGGCGCGCATGGCCGTGCGCTTGCTCAACCGCACCACGCGCAAGCTGAGCCTGACCGACGAGGGCCTGGTGGCCTACGAGCGCTGGCGGCAGATTCTGGATGACCTGGACGAGGTGGAAAGCACCATGGCCCAGCGCCGTGGCAAGCCCACCGGCACCCTGCGCCTGACAGCACCCCTGTCGTTCGGCCAGCGCCATGTGCTGCCGATTCTCGACCGTTACCTGAAGCAGTGGCCCGAGCTGCGCGCGGATATACGCTTCACCGACCGTTTCGTCGACCTGGTCGAGGAGGGTATCGACGTTGCGGTGCGTATCGGTGTACCGAAGGAAGACTCGCAACTCTTGACCCGTACGGTGGCCTGGCAGCAGTTCGTCACCTGCGCCTCGCCCGCATACCTGGACGAACGCGGCGTACCACAGGTGCCCGGCGACCTCTACGGCCATGACAAGATCGCCTTCCTGGCCGGCGAAAAGGTCATGCCGTGGCGCTTTCATACCGAAGCGGGACTGCACCTGTGCGAAGACCCCGGGCGGCTGAACATCGACAGCTCCGAGGCGATGCTCGCCGGCGCCCGGGCGGGTTTCGGGCTGGTTCACCTGCCCACCTACATCACCGGCGACGACCTGCGCGACGGCACCCTGGTGGAGGTGCTGCAAGCCTATCGGCCACCGGCGGACCCGATTCGCATCGTCTACCCAAGCAAGCGCCACCTGTCGCCACGGGTACGCGGCTTCATTGACCTGCTGGTAGCCAGCTGGGAACCGGGCGTGCCCTGGGAAGACTGATTGGGGAATGGCAGGCCCCTATGCCGGGCCTGAAGCCGGGTTTATCACTGGCTGCGCAGCAGGGAAACTGGCAGTCACTGATAATCCCTGTGGAGACCCCATGACTGCACTGTCCGTACTGGACCTGGTCATGATCGGCGAAGGCAAGACCTTCGCCGACGCGATCGAAGAGTCCCGCCAACTGGCGCGCCATGTCGAGCAACAGCACTACAGCCGCTACTGGATCGCCGAGCACCACGACATGCCGGGCATCGGCTCGGCCGCCACGTCACTGGTCATCAACGAAATCGCCAACGCCACCCGGCATATCCGCGTTGGCGCCGGTGGCATCATGCTGCCCAACCACGCGCCGCTTGTTGTGGCCGAGCAGTTCGGTACGCTCGACACCCTGCACCCTGGCCGCATCGACCTGGGCCTCGGCCGTGCGCCGGGCAGCTCCGGGCCTACCGTGCGCGCCTTGCGTGGTGCTGCGCCAGAGCGCGACTTCAGCCAGGACATCGCCGAACTGCGCGACTACCTGGCTGACAATGGCAAACGGCGGGTACGCGGCGTGCCTGGCAAGCATGACATACCGGTGTGGATTCTCGGCTCCAGCCTGTTCGGTGCCGACCTGGCAGCGAAACTGGGCCTGCCCTATGCCTTCGCCTCGCACTTTGCCCCGCGCTACCTGCTGCAGGCCATTGCCCATTACCGGGCCAACTTCCAGCCTTCGGCACAACTGGCCAAGCCGTATGTGATGGTGGGCATGAACCTGTTCGCCGCCGACAGCGATGCCGAGGCGGATTATCTGGCCAGCTCCCATCGCAAGTGGATGCTGGACTTGCATGTCGGGCGCTTCGGCCTGTTGCCCAAGCCGCAGGAGGGGTATGTCGAGAGCCTGCCGGGCCATGAGCGCGAGGTACTCGAGCAGGTGATGGCCTGCACCGTGGCCGGCGGGCCGGAGCGGGTAAGGGAAGGGTTGCGCACCCTGATCGAGCAGACCGGTGCGGATGAACTGATGATCGACTGCCGCATCCACGACCCGCTGGCACGGCAGCGTTCGCATGCCTATGCCGCGCAGGCCCTGGCTGAACTGAGCTAAGCCTACAGGCCTCTTCGCGGGCACCGGCAACAAAAAGGGAGCCCATGAGCTCCCTTTTTCAGCATCAAGGCTGCTTGAGGAACGGATAATCCGTATACCCCTCAGCCCCATTGGCATAATCGAACTGCGCCCGGTGCGCATTCAACGGCGCCTGCACCCGCAGCCGCTCTACAAGGTCCGGGTTGGCAATGAAGCAGGGCCCGAACGCTACGGCATCGATCAAGCCACGCCCGATCAGGTCTTCACCTTTCTCGGCGGTGTAGGCACCGGCAGCAATGATCACCCCCGGGTAGACCGCACGAATCGCTTGGCGGAATTCGTCACGCAGCGGCTTGCCACCGGCCCAGTCCGGTTCGGACAGGTGCAGGTAGGCAAGGTTGCGCTTGGCCAGTTCGCGGATAGAAAACCAATGGTGCGCACGATACCGGGGTGACTGGGGAAAGGGGGACCGGGAGCCCGGCATTGGGCTCCCCATGGTGATAGAGACTGGCAGCCAATCTTCAGTCAGTTCTTCCTTGTAAGAAGTACTGCAGCTGTTATACCTCCGACAATACCGATAACTGCAAGAATGGATATCGCTGGATACCTTCTGGCGATGCTGTAGGGAAGATAGATCGCGATCTGGAGATTTTGCATGATAGTGCCTGGTCGATTCCACGCCTGACTGAGGTTAAAACTCTCCCTCTCATTGAGGTTTGCAGGACTTTCCCCTCCTGAACCTATTCGTCTCAATTCAGTTTCTTGCGGACGCGCTCCTGCAGCTTGGTGGCCTCTGTGGGCTGACTGATGGCTGGACTGGTTGGAGATGTTCAACGACGAACTTGGTGGCGGATTACTGCCACCTCGCGCAGAGTTTCGGTTTGGAGAAATTCTTGAAACCAGTCTTGAAAAAAGTGTTGAAGGACGTCCTGAAGGAAGTCTTGGCGGAGAAGAAACATAAAACCTGCGCAACCCTGTCGGATCGGCGAAATTCACAGGGTCACCTTCGCAGTAGGTATAGCAATTGGTTCCCCCTTCCCCGAACGGGCTCAATGGGTCGGGACTGTTGAATCTTGCCCTGGCGAGATAAAACCGTTTGGCTTGCCCAAGCGGATAGCCGAGCGTCACGACATCCAGATACTCGCCATTGAAGCCTGCGAGTACCTTCCCCGAATCATCAGGAGAAAAACCGTAAGGCGTGTAAGCACGAATACGCTGTTGCCCCCGCACATTCAGCACCGATCCGTTCGAATCGGTCTGCAGCAGCATTGAATGTTCATCCGTTCTGGCGTCCAGCTGCGCAAGCAGCTTCTCGGCGTATAGCAACCTTGCGTGTTTGTCGCGATACCTGGACACCAAACGGTCCTGTTGATAGAAAAAACGGTCAGTGACGGCGGTGGATGACATGGCTACGCCCCGTTCAAGTGAGTGACCTCACCCTATGCAGAGCAGCACTGGTGGACAACTGGCAGAAATACCAGGCCGCGCCTTGTGACTGCTGCTCGATGCCACGCGTGTGTTGACAAGTGTTAATGCACGGTAATTCTGCCGCTAACAAAATGCGCCACATCATTGAACCCCGGCGTCGACGCATGCCCTGGTGTGACCAGCGAATCAATGAACGCTTCATCCTCCGCCGTGATCTTCACTGCCAGCGCCCCGCCATAGGTATCCCACTGTTCTTCCGTCCGCGGCCCGACAATCGCCGAACTGACCAGCCGATTGTTCAGTACCCAGGCAATCGCGAACTCGACGATACCCACGCCCTTGGCTTCCACATAGGCCTGGATCTGCCGGGCAATGGCCAGCGACTCCTGGCGCCATTCCACCTCCATGATGCGCTTGTCCTGGCGCCCGGCACGGCTACCGGCATCCGGCACCGCCCCCGGCGCATATTTGCCGCTGAGCACGCCCCGCGCGAGCGGGCTGAATGGCACCACGCCCAGGCCATGGGCGGCCGCAGCGGTAAGCTGCTCCGGTTCGGCCTGGCGATTGACGATGTTGTACAGCGGCTGGCTCACCACCGGCCTGGGCACGCCCAGGCGCTCGGCAATGTGGCACGCCTCGGCGATGCGCCAGCCGCGGAAGTTGGACACGCCCCAGTAGCGGATCTTGCCTTGGCGCAGCAGGTCGCCGATGGCCTGCACGGTTTCTTCCAGCGGCACCTTGTGGTCTTCGCGGTGCAGGTAGTAGATATCCAGGTAGTCCATGTCCATGCGCGTCAGCGTGGCATCGAGGGCATTGAAGATGTGCTTGCGCGACAGGCCGCTGCGGTTGGGAAGGCCATCAGCCGGGCCAAAGCCGACCTTGCTGGCCACGATCCAGTCATGGCGATGGCGGGCCACCGCTTCGCCGACGATTTCCTCCGCGCGTCCGGCGTTGTACACGTCTGCAGTGTCGATGAAGTTGATGCCCTGGTCCCAGGCCTTGTCGATGATGCGCAGGGCGTCCTCGGTGCTGGTCTGCTCGCCGAACATCATGCTGCCCAGGGTAAGGGCGGAAACCTGCAGGCCACTGTGGCCGAGGGGGCGGTAGATCATGCGCTTGGGTCCTTGTGCGGTCGGCTGATCTACCCGTTTTACACACAACCGGGGCGCAATGAAAGGCAGCCTCAACCGATCAGCGCCAAGGCCTCCTGCAAGGTCAACGGGCGCTTCAGGCGTTGCGACAGCGTCGCCATGGCATCGGAATAGCCCTTGGCGACAACTGCCTCGACCCGCTCATCCACGCATTGCAAGGCAATGAAGTCGCCTTTTTCCGGCTCGCCGACGAACTCGATACGGTTCCAGTCCCGCGCGTGGCCCAGTACGTCGTAGGTGCGGCCGTGCTGATAGGTCCAGAAGAACGGTACGTCGGCGTAGCGGCGCTGCTCGCCGAGCATGTTGGCGGCGGCGATCACTCCATGTTGCTGGGCCAGCCGCCAGTGCTCGATACGCACCGGGCGCCCGCTGAGGGGGAAGGTGGCGATATCCCCCGCGGCCCACAGGCCATCTGCGGCGCGCATTTCGGCGTCCACTTGCACTGACTTGTCCTCGGTCAGCAGCACGCCCTGAATGAACGCGGTCGCAGGTCTTACCCCGGTGCCCAGCAGCACCAATGGCGTCTGTAGCCGCTCACCGTTGGCCAGCAGCACGGCCTCGACCTTGTCCTGGCCCTCGATCCGTTCGACCTCGGTAGGGCCGTGGAAGGTGACCCCCTTGCGTTCGTGCAACTCGCGGATGCTACGGCCAATGCGCTCGCCCAGTTGCCGGGCCAGGGGGACCTCATGGCGGGTGATCAGGTGCACCTGCACGCCGTACTTGCGCAAGGCCGACGCGGCTTCCAGGCCGATGAAGCCATCGCCGACGATCACTGCCGGCTGGCCGGGCTCGGCAGCATCCAGCAGGTGCGCGGCATCCTCCCGTGAACGCAGGGTAAATACCCCAGGCAGGTCGACGCCCGGGATATCGGGCCGCAGCGCCTTGCCGCCGGTGGCCAGCAGGCAGGCGTCATAGTCGATCTGCTGGCCGTCGGCCAGGGTGATCTGGCGCTTCTGCGTGTTCAGGGTGCGCACCTTGCCATGCTTGCGCTCCAGCTGGCCCTTGCGCAGAGCATCGGGCTCGAGCAGGGCCGGTACTTCATCGGGCGGCATCTGCCCGGCGATCACGAATTTGCTCAGGGAAGTACGATCGTAGGCTGGTTGGCGCTCCTGATCGATCCAGACCAGGCGGCCGGCAAAGCCATGGGCCAGCAGGGTGGAAACTGCGGCACTGCCCGCGGCACCAGCGCCGACCACCACGAAACAGCGGGCGTCGCTGTGGCGGGGCGGCTCGGTTCTGGGCAGGGGTTGGTCGTCGACCCAGACCTCGTCGCCCTTGACCCAGGTTTTGTAGCGGCGCAGGTCGGCCAGGGCCGGCGGCTCGCAGACCGCGCCCTCGTCCACGGCGAACGCGGCCTTGTGCCAGGGGCACACCAGCAGGCCGCCGCACACCACGCCTTCATTGAGTGGCGCGCCTTCGTGGGGGCAGTTGCCCTGGTAGGCGTGCACCTGGTCGCCCTGGCGGATGAGGATGATCTCCTCGCTGCCGGCCTGGACGCGCAGGGGGCGGTGTTCGTCGAGTTGAGCCAGTCGGGCCACGGCGTGCTGGGTCATGGGGGTTCTCCAAAGGGACCTTTGGAACCATTTGACGCCTGGGCTGGAGAGGGGATGCGTTGAGCTGACGATCGGTGGAGGGTGTGGATTGTGTGTGGCCTGGGCGGGCCTCTTCGCGGGTGAACCCGCTCCCACATGGATCCCACAATCTTCAAGTTGGTGGTGATCCTGTGGGAGCGGGTTTACCCGCGAATGCCTCAACTGGCCCTTGCAGTACTCAGCGCACCAGCCCGGGTAACCCGCAAGGCCACCAGGCTACCCAGCACGATCAACGCCGCCAGCGAATACAGCGCAGCATCGGTCGAGCCGGTCTGGTCCTTGATGAAACCGACCAGGTACGGGCTGAGGAAACCGGCCATCTGGCCCACCGAGTTGATGATCGCAAGGCCCGCGACAGCCGCGCCGGCGCTGAGCAGCGCGGTGGGCATCGGCCAGAACATCGGCAGGCCGGTGAGCGCGCCCATGGTGGCGATCGACAGGCCGAGGATGGCAATGGTCGGGTTGCCGGCGAAGTTCACCGCGATCAGCAGGCCGATGGCGCCCATCAGCATCGGCACCACAAGATGCCAGCGGCGCTCATTGCGCAGGTCGGCAGAACGCCCGCAGAGGATCATGAACACGCCGGCCAGCAGGTACGGGATGGCGCTGAGCCAGCCGATCAGCAGCGGGTTGTCGAAGCCCATGTTCTTGATGATCGACGGCAGCCAGAAGTTGATCGCATACACACCGCTCTGGATGCAGAAGTAGACAAAGCCGAAGGTCCAGATCAGCGGGTTGGTCAGCACGGCGAGCACGCCGTCGCCGGTGGTACTCGGCTTGCTGGCGGCATCGGCGTCCAGGTCGGCGGCGATCAGCTGACGTTCGGACGGGCTCAGCCAGGCGGCTTTCTGGTAGCCGTCACTGAGCAGGAACACCGCCAGTACACCCAAGGCAACGGTCGGCAGGCCCTGGATCAGAAACATCCATTGCCAGCCGGCCAGGCCGTGCTGGCCGGCGGCGAAGTGTTGGAGGATCCAGCCGGAGAACGGCCCGCCGAGCAGGCCCGATACCGGGATCGCCGACATGAACAGCGCCATGATACGGCCGCGGCGGGCCGCCGGGAACCAGCGCGAAAGGTACAGCACCACGCCCGGGAAGAAGCCGGCTTCGGCGGCGCCGGTCAACAGGCGCAAGGCATAGAACTCGGTGGGCGTGGTGACGAACAGCAGGCAGGTGGAGAGGCTGCCCCAGGCGATCATCATCAGCGCGATCCAGCGCCGCGGGCCGAAGCGGTTGAGCGCCAGGTTGCTCGGCAGGCCGCATAGCACATAGCCGATGAAGAAGATGCCGGCGCCAAGGCCGTACACCGTTTCGCTGAACTTCAGGGCGTCGAGCATCTGCAGCTTGGCAAAGCCGACGTTGACGCGGTCCAGGTAGTTGAACAGGTAGCAGATGAAAATGAACGGAATCAGCCGCAGGGTGATGCGCCGGTACAGCGCGTTGCGGGTGGTGTCCGTGCCTTGGTCAGGGGCGGGGCTGTATGCCATGATCGGGTTCTCTGTTGTTATGGTTGTCGCCGCGTCGCCTGTTCCGGCGCTCGCCCTGACGAGTCTCGGGGACTGCGGCGTGCCTGTCTTTGTGCTTTTGCACAGCACTTGCACCGGGCTGCTGTGCCCGAGCCCAAATCCCTGACACCCAAAGGACCGCTCAATGTTCGAACTCGACCATGACCTGGCGCAGGATATCGTTGACCGCGCGATGGCCATTCTGCCATGCAACGTCAATGTCATGGACAGCCAAGGGTTGATCCTCGGCAGTGGCGAACCTGAGCGTATCAACACCCGCCACGAGGGTGCGCAACTGGTGCTGGCCAACGGCCGCATCGTCGAACTGGATACGGACGCTGCCAAGTGCCTCAAGGGCGTGCAGCCCGGGGTGAACCTGCCGCTGATGCTGGATGGCCGATTGATGGGCGTACTCGGCCTGACCGGTGACCCGCAGCAAGTGCGCACCTATGGCGAGCTGGTGCGCATGACCGCCGAAATGCTGCTGGCCCAGCGCCATTTGCAGGCCGACCAGCAATGGCGACGCCAGCGCTGTGACGATTTGCTGGCCCTGTTGCTGGGCGGCAGCGGCGATTCTCCCCGGTTGCTCGACGAGGCCCGGCAACTGGGCCTCAAGCCCCAGCTGCCGCGGGTACCGTGCCTGTTCGAGCTGGCCTCGGGGCCAGCCGCCGAAACCCTGGCGGCATGGTTGATGAGCCGCTACCCGGACAGTTGGTGCGTAAGCCCGGCCCGTCAGTCGTTGTTGTGGTGTCGCCCGGCAGGTGTGGCGTTGGACGAAACTCGCCTGCTGGAACGCCTGCAGCGCCATGGCTGGGACGTGGAGCGGCTGGCCCTGGGCAGTGTCGCGCAAAGCCTGGAGCAACTGCGCCGGGGTTATCGCCGGGTGCGCGACCTGTTGGCCTATGGGCGCGAGGTACTGCCCGGCGAGCGCTTGCTCAGCCTGCAGCGCTACCGGTTGCCGGCATTGCTGTGGCGGCACCGCAACGACGATGCGCTGGATGAATTGCTGGAGCCGTTGCAACGTATTCGCAGCAAGGACAGCAGCGGGCAATTGCTCACCACCCTGCGCGCCTGGTGTGCCCATGACGGCCAGAGCCAGGCCTGTGCCGATGCCCTGGGCATCCACCGCAACAGCTTGCGCTACCGCCTGGATCGGATTGCCGAGCTGGGCGAGGTCGACCCGCTGCGCATGGAAGGGATGCTTAGCCTGTACCTGGGGTTGCAGCTGCTGCCTGCCGACTGAAGGGCAGCCTGCACCGGCCCTATCGCCGGCAAGCCAGCTCCCACAGGATGCATGCTGCTCTCAGGCCTGTGTCGAACCTGTGGGAGCTGGCTTGCCGGCGATAGGGCCAGTGCAGGTGAAAGGCATCTGCCCAAACAACCCGCCCGGCGTTTTGTGCATTTGACCGAGGCCACCTTGGCAGCCACCTGTCAGCATGCCGCTCATCAGGACAGGAGAAACCCCATGAAGATCGTCATTGCCCCCGACTCGTTCAAGGACAGCCTCGACGCCGCCGGTGTCGCCCGCGCCATCGCGGCGGGCCTGGCCGAGGCCTGGCCGGAGGCCGAGTTGGTCGAGTGCCCGATGGCCGACGGTGGCGAAGGCACCATGGATGCGATTCTTGCCGCCAGCCACGGCGAGCTGCGTCGTCAGACGGTACGCGGGCCGTTGGGGCAAAGCGTGGAGGCGGGCTGGGGCTGGCTGCCGCAAAGCCGCACGGCGATCATCGAAATGGCCCAGGCCAGTGGCCTGCAACTGGTGCCCACTGGCCAGCGCGATGCCTGCCGCAGCAGCACCTGGGGTACCGGCGAGCTGATTGCCGCCGCCCTGGCCGCCGGCGCGCAAAGGGTAGTGCTGGCCATTGGCGGCAGCGCCACCAACGACGCGGGCAGCGGCATGTTGCGGGCGCTGGGCCTGCGCCTGCTGGACGCCCACGGGCAAGCGCTGGAAGAGGGCGGCCTGGCCTTGGCCAAGCTGGCCCGCATCGATGCCAGCGACCTTGACCCGCGCCTGGCCGAGGTGCAGTTCGAAGTCGCGGCAGACGTCGACAACCCGCTGTGTGGCGCCAACGGCGCATCGGCGATCTTCGGCCCGCAGAAGGGCGCCAACCCACAGCAGGTGCAGGCGCTGGACCAGGCCCTGGGGCATTTTGCCGACCATTGTGCGCAACTGCTGGGTGAGGATGTGCGGGACTACCCAGGCTGTGGCGCTGCTGGCGGCATGGGGTTCGCAGCCCGGGCCTTCATGGGCGCGCAATTCCGCCCTGGGGTGGAAGTGGTGGCCGAACTGGCCGGCCTGGATGCCTTGGTGCAAGGTGCAGACCTGGTAGTGACCGGCGAAGGGCGCTTCGACGCCCAGACCTTGCGTGGCAAGACGCCGATGGGGGTGGCTCGGGTTGCCAAGCGCCATGGGGTGCCGGTGGTGGTGCTGGCCGGGACCTTGGGTGAAGGCTACCAGCAGCTGTATGCCCATGGCGTCGACGCTGCCTTTGCCTTGGCCAGCGGGCCGATGAGCCTGGAGCAGGCTTGTGCCAATGCTGCTGAGCTGCTGCGGGCGCGGGCTTGTGATATCGGGCGGCTGTGGCGCTGCGCAACGCGAACTTGATCGACCGCTGCAGTCTGCCGCACCCCGCGCTTGGTCATTGATTTTTTTGTTGTTATCGTAGAAAGGAGAATCGAAGGTAGCCAGCAAATGCCCGTCACAGAGCCTTTCCACGATAACGTTGCGGTGTTTACCGATGCCGCACAGGGCCTGGGACTGGCCTGTTCCATGACGCTGGCGGAGGTGGGCGAGTTGCGCAACCGCCTCAAGGCCTGCCGCTACGTGCCAGTCAACGTCGCCAGCACCCGCGCCGACCTGGGCGAAAGCCTGGTCTGGGATGAAGGCAGCGGCGCGTTGTACTTCGTCGATATCTCTGGCGGGCGGATCAACCGCCTGATGCCTGATGGCCAGGCCGAGTGCCTGTACGAATCCGCGGCACGCATTGGTGCGCTGGCGCTGACCGACCAGGGCAACCTGATTTTCACCGAAGACGCCAGCGTGGCCATCTTCGACGTATCGCTGCGCAAGGTGCGCCGGCATTCGGTGTCGGTTCACCCGCGGTCGACCTACCGTTTCAACGACGGCGCCTGCGACCCGCAGGGCCGATTCGTGACCGGGCTGATGGACGATGCCCTGAGCGGCAACACCGGGGCACTGTTCCGCTTTGACGGGCAGTTGAATGATCAGGTGATCCACGACGACATGGCGTTGCCCACCGGCCTGGCCTGGTCGCAGGACGGCCATACGGTGTACTTCGTGGACTCGGCGGCGCGCTCGATCTACCGCGCCAGTTACCTGGCCGAAGGCCGGCTTGGCGCGGTCACTCTGTTTGCCGAAACCCCTGCCGAACTGGGGCGGCCGGACGGCCTTGCGCTGGACCGTGACGGCGGCCTGTGGGTGTGTCAGTACCATGGCAGTTGCCTGTTACGCTATGACCGCCATGGCCACCTCACCGACCAGGTACTGATGCCAGTGCCGTGCCCCACCAGTTGCTGCTTCGGTGGGGAGGGGATGAATACCTTGTTCATCAGCACCGCGCGCTTGGGCATGAGTGCCGAAGACTTGCAGCATTACCCCGACGCTGGCGACCTGTATGCCATCAACCCGGAAATTGGCGGCATCGCCCGTCACACCTTCAAGGAATAAGCTTTTGCGCCTGGCTGGCCGGTAGCACGGCCAGTTCGCCAAAGCGCTGCGCCGCGTCGATGTAGCGCAACGCCGACTTCGCGTCTTTCCAGCCCACATAGCTCATCAGCGCCTTCAGCTCCCAACCGTTGGCCGTGGCCCAGGTGGCAAAACCTCGGCGCAGCGAGTGCCCGGTATACAGCGCCGCCGGTACCCCGGCGCGCTCCAGCATGCGCCGCAGCAGGCCGACCAGGCTGTTGCTGTTGAGCGCGGTGTCGCCGAGGTTGCCCCAGCGGTCGAGCTTGCGGAACACCGGCCCATGGGCGATGCCGGCGACTTCCAGCCATTGCAGGTAGGCCGTGACCGGGCACAAGGCCTTGAGGGCCGGGGTGCGATGCTGTACGCCCAGGGCTTCGCGGTCGCCCTTGCTGCGCGGCAGGAACAGGGTGATGCCGACGCCGGCCTCGGCCTGGATGTGCTCCACGCGCAGGCGTGCCAGTTCATCACCCCGAAAACCGCGCCAGAAGCCCAGCAACAGCAGCGCAGCGTCGCGACGCGCCCGGCGCAGGGTGGCCAGGTCATGCTGTTCGCGGGCCTGGCGGGCTTCTTCTTCGAAGCATTGCACTGCGCTTTGCAGGTGCTGCAGCAACAGCGGCGCCGCCTGCCTGGGCGGTGTCGGGTGCAAGGTGCGGATGCCGCGCAGCACCTGGCGCACCAGCGGCGCCTTGGTCGGGTCGGGGAAACCTTGGGCGACGTGCCATTGGCTGAGCGCCGCCAGGCGCTGGCGCAGGGTACTGACGGCATGCTGGTCGGCGTGGTCGGCCAGGTAGCGGGCGATGCTCTCGGCCGTGGCCGGGAGAAAACCGCCCCAGTGGGTTTCGAAATGCTCGATGGCGGCCTGGTAGCTGCGCCGGGTGTTGTCACGGGTGGCGGCGCGGAGGTAGCGCTCGATGTCGGTCATGGTGCGGGGGCGAGTGGATGATGGGCACACGATAAACCGAAATGGATTGCCTGTCCTGGCTGCAAAGCAGCCCCAATCTGGCTTGCGTTACACGCAGGCCTTGTCCTCGACACCGTTGAAGAGCGGGTAGTCACGCAGCTGCGCCGGCGACAGCGGCCGGCTGAAGTGGTAGCCCTGGGCGATATCGCAGCCGGCAAGCTTCAGGCACACCACTTGTTCGCGGGTTTCCACGCCTTCGGCCACCACTTCCAGGCCCAGGCGTTTGGCAAGGATGATGGTGGACGATACGATCGGGCTGTCGTCGTGGCTGTTGGACAGCGGCGCAATCAGTGAGCGGTCGATCTTCAGCTTGCTCAGCGGCAGCGAATGCAGGTGGGCAAAACCGGCGTAGCCGCGGCCGAAATCGTCCAGGCTGATGCCCAGCCCGGCGTCGCGAAGAGTGTGCAGGTGCGCCACCGCCGTGCCTTCGGGGTCGAGGATGGTGGTTTCGGTGATTTCCAGCTCCAGCCGCTGCGGGGCGATGGCGTACTGCTGCAGTTCGCTCAGTAGCCGTGCAGCGAAGTCTGCCTGGCGTAGCTGCAGCGCAGATACATTGACCGCCAGCCGCGTCTTCCGGCCTTGGGCGTCCCAACCCGACAGGGCCTCGCAGGCCAGGCGCAACACCTCCCAGCCCAGCTCGACAATGAAGCCGCTGCGTTCGGCCAGGTCAATGAACCGGTCAGGGTACAGCAGGCCGAACTCCGGGTGGTCCCAACGCACCAGCGCTTCGTAGCCCAGCACCTGCTGGGTGTCGAGGCGGATCTGTGGCTGGTAGTGCAGCACGAACTGGCGCTCGGCCAGGGCGCTGCCGAAGGCCTGTTCGAGGGTGAAGGCGTGGATGTCGGCCAGGTTCAGCGATGGGTCGAAGAAACGGTACTGCGCACGCCCGGCCTGCTTGGCCGAGTACATCGCGGCATCGGCACTGCGGATCAGGCTGTCGATGTCCTGGCCGTCGCGCGGGCAGATACTCACGCCCACGCTGGGGCTGGTGTTGACCTCCTGGCCGTCCAGCGCATAGGTGGCCGACAGCTTCTGCACCAGTACGCGGACCCAGGCATTGATCTGCTCCTCGCTGCGCTCGCCGGCCAGCAGCACCACGAACTCGTCGCCACCAAAGCGCGAAGCCTCGTCGCCGGGCTCCAGCAGGCGCTGGATACGCCCGGCAACGGCCTGCAGCAGCAGGTCGCCGATCTTGTGCCCGAGCGAGTCGTTGATCGACTTGAAGCGGTCCATGTCGATGAACAGGATCGCCATCAGCCGGCGCTTGCCGCGTTGCCGGGTCAGCACCTGGCCGGCCACCTCGACGAACTGGCGGCGGTTGTGCAGGCCGCTGAGGTGGTCGGTGGCCGCGGCATGGCTGCTGCGCCGGTGTTCGTCCTCGAGGCGGTCGATCAACTGCTGGTTGACCTGCTGCGCCTGTTCCAGCGCGCTGAAGGCCTCCTGGCGCTTGCGCAACAGGCGCAAGGTCCACAGCAGGCTGGCGAGGATCATCAGGGTCATGCTCAGGTTCAACCAGAACTGCCGGGAATAGGCCAGCGTCGAGGGCGCGAGGATTTCGTCCTGGCGCTGGCTGACCACCACGCTGAAACCCCGCTCGGGCAGGCGTCGGTACAGGCTCTGGTAGGGGGCGCCGGCCGCGTACTGGGTCAGCATGCCTGCTTCACTGCCGCTGTCCGGCAGCCCGGGCAGCAGTGCGTCACCGGCCACCACGCCGCTGCTATCGATGCGCACCCGCTCCAGGCCGTCATCCTGCAGCAGGCGCACCAGCCCGCTGCCGCCCAGGTCGATGTGCTGCAGCAGCACCGCCAGGTAGCCGATGTCCAGCTGCACCACCAGGATATTGTCGATTTCGCGACCCGGCGGGTTGGTCAGCGGCAGCAGGAAGGGCAGGTGCCAGTTGGGCACGGTGGTCGCTTGCCCGGGGGGCTGCACGCTGGGCAGGAACGGTTTGAAACCGTAGCGGGCAACGTGCCGCTGCAGCTGGCGCAGCCAGTCTTCGGGCAGCTCGGCGGCCTCGTCGGCATGGCTGGCCGACAACAGCCGGCCTTGCCGGTCGTACAGGCTCATGCGCTTGAATACCGGGTCTTCGGCAAGCATGCGCGCCAGGCTGACGCTGCCCTGGCTCAGCATCTTCATGTCGTCCTGGGCGACCCGGCCCACGGCCTGGGCGCGATCCACCAACTGGCGCAGGCTTTCGCCAACGATACTGGCCAGGTTCAGGTGCTCGGCGGCCTTGGCCGACAGCGTGTCCTGGCGGGCGGCAACCTTCTGCGAAACATGCAGCCCCCAGACAAAGGCCAGGGTGGCTGCACAGAGCATCAGGATCAGCAGCCGCAGAAGGCTGGCGGATGAAAGCGAACGGCGAATCACTGCTGATAGTTCCCAACCCTGGGTGATGGTCGAAAAATACGACAGTAAGATGACAGCCTAATGACTGGTGGCCAATTGCCTTTAAGGATTTCCCTTATCGGCCAGCGGCGTCTGCAGGCGCGCAGTTTCTTCCTCCATGTAACTCATCAGCGCGCTGACTTCGGTATCGCCCAGGCGCATGTTGGGCATGGCCACGCGGTTGTATTGTTCGTACAGCAGCATGGCCAGGGGGTCTTTCTGGGCCAGCATCTGGTCGGGCTCCTTCAGCCAGCGGGTCAGCCAGTTGGCATCACGCTGGCGGGTCACGCCGAGCAGGTCGGGGCCGATGCCGGGTTGTCCGGGCTCGGCATTGCCCAGGGTGTGGCAGGACGAGCAGCGGGTACGGAAGAGTTGCTCGCCACTGCTGGGTGCGCGCACCTCGGGAGCCTGGGCGTAGTCATTGGCCATGGCACTGGCCTGTTTCCAGTTGTGCAGGCTGTTGCCCAGGCGGTCGGCGAGAATGTACGGGTTTTCGAAGGGCGAGGCCTTCATCCAGCGGCCGGTGGCCTGGTTGCCGATGATCAGGCTCAGGTTGTGGTCCTTGGAGCGGCCGTTTTCCAGGCCATCGATGTACAGGCCCAGGCTGCGGCGCAATTGTTCGATATCGGCCGGCTCGCCGGTGAGCAGCGTCCAGCCGGGGCCGATACCAAACTTTTCGGCGTAGCGCTTGAGGGTGGCGGGGGTGTCGTTGTAGGGGTCGATGCTGATGGAGTAGAGGAAGATGTCCTTGCCGACCCGGTCACCGAGGATTTTCTGCACCTGACGCAGGCGCGCGGTTTCCACCGGGCAGGAGTCGGAGCAGCCGGTGAAGATGAAGTTGATGGCGACCACCCTGTCCTTGATCAGGTCGTCGAAGAAATGCACCTTTTCACCGTCCTGGGTGAGCAGCGAGATGTTGGGGAAATAGTTTGCGCCCCAGGGAGTTGCAGCTTCCTCGGCCACGGGTTGCTGTGGTTGCAACGGCCAGAACGGGATACTGGCGGCGAACAGCGAGAGCACCAGCAGGAAACGCCATGAGCCGGACATGATGCGGTCCTCGTCGATAACGGTAGCGGGGCTGCCATGCAGCCCATCGCCGGCAAGCCGGCTCCCACAGGGGGCGAGATGGAAGCCAGCATCCACAAGGACTGCACATGCTTGAAGCCGATGCGGTCGAGGTGGGAGCTGGCTTGCCAGCGATGGGCCGCACAGCGGCCCCCGCTTTTCGGTTACCTGATGCTGACCGGCGCCGTCACGCTCTGCCCCAGCGCCGATTTCACGGTCACGGTCGCCGGTGTGGCCGGGCCGCTGCCGGTGGTTGTGGTCGACAAGCGCCAACGGGCGCCGCTGGTAGTGGTACTCAGCGTGGCCGTACCCAGCAGCAGAGGGCCACTGGTGGTTGCCGCAGTCACGGTGATGCTGTTGCCGGTGGCCACCGTGGTGGTGCCCGAAATGTCCCAGGTAAAGCGGTTGCCGCTGCGCACCTGCACCGTGGCACTGGTGACCTGGATCTGGTCGACCGCCGCTGCCGGGCTCACCGCAATGCTGACCGTGGCCGGGGCCACCGATTCGGCGCCCTTGGCGTCACGAGCCGTGTAGTTGAAGCTGGCGGTGAACGCTGTGGTTACCGTGGCCGGTGGGACGTAGGTGACCGTGCTGCCGTCGGTACTGGTAGTGCCCTGGCCGGAGTCCGGCTGGCTGAGGCCGACTACGGTCAACGGCAGGTTGTTTTCCGGGTCGGTGTCGTTGGCCAGCACGTTCAAGGTGATCTGCTTGCCGGCCGTGGTAGCCGCGCTGTCGTTGGCCGCAACCGGCGGTTTGTTGGTCGGCTCGTCGTTATCATGGCCTTCGGTGCGGAAGGTCGGCAGCCCAACCGAAGCCACGTACTCCACGCCATCCCAACCCGGTAGTGGGGTCGGCATCACCTGGAACTGGCCTGGGTGTTCCAGGTCCCAGCGCAGCAGCATCGACGAGTCTTCATGCTGGGTGTTGTGGCAATGTTCCATGTAGGTACCGGCGAATTCGCGGAAGCGGATGGCCATTTCCACCTCTTTGGACGAGTCGGTATCCGGACCTATGCGATACACGTCCTTGCGTGCCCATTTTTCCCATTCTGGCGGGGCCTTGCCGTCGCGACTGAGGATCACCCCTTCCTCGAAGTGCACATGCACCGGGTGACTCCAGCCATTGCCACCATTGATGATCTTCCATACTTCCAGGGTACCGTCGCCGCTGAAACCGCCGTCGGTAGACTGCTGGGTCAACTGTGGCGCCGCGTTGATGCGACGTGGGTCCATGGAGTAGCCAAAGCTGCCATCTGTCTTGATGGTCCAGGGCTGGGTGTCGGTACCGTCCGAGCGGCCGAAGATGAACTCGCGATGGCGGGCATCCTTGAGCTTGGCCTGGTCGGTGGCCGAATTACGGTCTATCGGCAGCGGCAGCATTTTCAGGCCTTCGGCCTTGCCCGGCTTGGCCGGTTCATAGGCAACCGGGTCCATGCTCAGGTCCTGGCCGCTGTAGGGCTGAACCACGAACTGCATGAACTTGCCGATCGCCGGGTCGCCGTTGTCCCACTCAGGCCCGTTGCTGGTCTGCTTGATCACCGCCTTGTATTTTTCCGACAGCACATCGGCCAGGGCAATGGCACCCTCCGGGCCCTTGCCGCTCTGATGTTCCTCCAGGTTGACAAGGTACAGCTTGTCGCCGACCTTGATGCCGTGTTTGGCGAAGTTGATGATGATGTCGTAGCGTTCGGCGATACCCTGCAGCGGCAGGACGCCGTTGTTGTCCTGCAGGTTGCCGTCACCGTTGAGGTCCATGGTGCCGTCGAACGGCACGGTGTGTTCCATGATGTTGCCGTCGTTGGCGATCATGTGGAACGGTACCCGCGCGTATGAAAGGTTGGAGCCGGTAGGGCCTTTGAACTCGCCGCTGTTGCCGGCGATCTCCCGCACGACGGCAAGCTTCAGGTAGCGCGACACCGAGCCATTGAGGATACGGAAGCGGTAGCTGCGCGCGCGTACCTTGAGCGTTGGCCGGTACTGCCAGTTGACCAGGATCTGGTCGCCGAGGAAGCCATCGGTGTTGAACGGGTTGAACCACAGCTGGCCGTTGGCATCCCAGGCCTTGTCGGCGATCACCAGGTTGACGTCGTAGTCGCGGTTACCCCACGGCATGCCCGAGCCACTGGGGAAACGCAGGTTGACGCCATCCTGCAGGGCCTCGTTGCCGCGGTCCAGGGCGCTGTAGTAGTTCATCATCACGGCGTTGCCTTTGTAGACGTTCTGCGCCGTGAAATCCAGCATGTGGTCGTGGAACCAGTGGGTGCTCATGGTTTCGCGCCAGTCACCACGAATCTTGATGCTGCCGTTCTGGCAGGTTTTCAGGCCTGGCGAGGCGTCATTGACGAACAGGGTTTCACCCGGTGAGCAGGGGAACGCCGCACGCGGGTCCTGGGCGCGGGTGTTGATGGTGTCGTAGCCGGCCAGCTGCAACGGCCAACGGTAGTCGTAATACTGGCCGGGGAAGAAGTAGGCATTGGCATAGCCGTCGCTCTCGGCCGGCGAATGGCCGTTGTGCTCGTGGGTGGAGAGGGTGTGCAGACCAAAGCCGTTGTTAGCTGCAGGGTCGATCGGCAGGGCGTTGTAATGGCGCATCAGGATCGGCTGGCCATAGCGCACCATCAGCAGCTTGGGCGGGAAGGTGCCGTCGAAGGTCCATAGCGACTTGTGGTTTTGCAGCGGCATCTTCGGGTGGAAGCGGGTGTCGATGCCCTTGGTGGTGCCCAGTGTGTTCGGGATATCGGAAGTCTGGTAGTACAGGCCGCCCGGGGCGAACTCGCCAACTGCATAGTTGTGCAGTTGCTTGCGGTCACGCAGGCCGAGGTTGATGCGCGCACCGGCCTGGGCGGTCTTGAACCCCGCCTGCGGGTAGAACTCGTTCCAGCGCTGGTGCGACCAGCCTTTTCCTGGTGGCCGGCCTTCCGCAGGCGAACCGACCGGTTGGCGGTTGAGGAACATCTCGATCTGCGCCTTCCATGGGTTGCGGTCGAGCACGTTGGAATACTGGGTCGGGAAGGGGTACAGGCCCGGCTGTTTGAGGAAGGCTTCCAGGGCTGTACCGCTGGGGCCGCTGCGGGCCACCACGTTGGGGTCCTGCGCTGGTGCCGCGCCCAGGGTCGGCACCGGGAAGGTCAGAGTGGGCGGCGGCAGCGTGGGGTCGAGCCTTTCCGTGCCGAATTCCTCGAATAGCAGTAACTGCTGGGTAAACGGCAACGCGCCGAACAGCGGGCTTGGCTTGCCATTGGTGGGGTATTTTTCCCCGGTTTGCAGGGCCGGTGGCAACACGTTGTTTGCGCTTACCGTGTTGCGGTCACCGTACACGCCATCGGTCAGTTCGAGTGAGCCTTGATTCGCCTCTGGCATGCTATAGAGGTCCAGCAAGGGCTGGGTCGGGTCAGCCGGCTGATCAGTGTAGGCCGACGGGTCGGTCGGCGGGGGCATGCTGTTGTCGTCCATGGGCGCCGCTGTCGCCGTGACCAGCCCAAGGCCGAGCATCAGCGTAGCGACGGTGGACAGCTGGAATGCATGCCTTGCAGGGTGGATCATGGCAGGTGTTTTCATTGCCTTGCGCCTCGTTTGCGCCGTCATGGCTATTTGCCCGTTTCCGGGGCTGGAGCAACGGGTGTGCCAACCCAAATACGAGGAATATGTTTCTAAATAAATCCTTGTGGCGCCTGATGCGCGCTAAATGCCACGGCGTCAAAAATGGGTGAGGGCCCCCACTAGTGGGTCACCCATTGCCCACAGATTGGGTGGTGACAGCTTCGGCGCCCTGGGGTATACCTGAGCGCCACCAAGGGGAGCCCGGGAACGGGCTGAGAAACCGCTGGATGCTGCAGCGCGGTGACCCTTCGAACCTGATCCGGATCATGCCGGCGAAGGGATGGGACTTTGAAACCTGCCTTTTTGCCGGCCTCACTGCGAGGCCCGTCCATGCCAATCACCGCGGTCTCGCTGTCACCCCCCATCAAGGACAGCAACATGACCGAACGCTTCAGCCAGTCCCTGCGCCGCCGCAGCGAGCCGACCTGGTCGGCGGCCGTTGGCCACCGCTTCGTCACCCAATTGTGCGACGGCAGCCTGCCGGACCCGATCATGGTCGACTACCTGGTGCAGGACCACCGCTTCCTCGACAGCTTCCTGACCCTGCTGGGCGCGGCCATCGCCACCGCCGACACCTTCGAGGCGCGCCTGCGCTTCGGGCGCTTTGCCGGGATGATCTCCAGTGACGAGAACACCTACTTCCTGCGCGCCTTCGAGGCCTTGGGGGTAAGCCCCGCACAACGCAGCGAACCAGCCGACACCGTCCCAACCGCAGGCTTCAAGGCGATCATGCGCGAAGCGGCGGCCACCCGGTCCTATGCGGCCGCGCTGGCGGTGCTCAACGTCGCCGAAGGCCTGTACCTGGACTGGGCGTTGAAGGCGCCAAAGCCGATGCCGGACAACTTCGTCCACGCTGAATGGATCACCCTGCATGACAACCCGGCATTCCAGGACTTCGTTGCCTTCCTGCAAGCCGAACTCGACCGCGTCGGCCCGCAGGACGCCGTGCTGGCGGGTGACTTCTACCAGCGCACCGTGGCGCTGGAGCTGGCCTTCTTCGATGCCGTCTACCCGGAGGACAAATGAGCATGGATATCTTCGACCGCCTCAAGGCTGCCGCCACGCCGCAGTGGAACAGCTACGTCGACCACGAATTCGTGCGCCAGATGGGCGAGGGTACGTTGAGCGAAGCCGCCTTCCGCACCTACCTGGTACAGGATTACCTGTTCCTCATCCAGTTCGCCCGCGCCTGGGCACTGGCTGCCTACAAGAGCCGTCGACCGGCCGACATCCGCGCCGCGCAGGCCGGGCTGGCGGCGATTCTGGATGAAACCGAGCTGCACTTGCGCCTGTGCGCGCGCTGGGGCCTGACCCAGGCTGATATCGAGGCCGCGCCCGAACACCAGGCCACGGTTGCCTATACCCGCTATGTGCTGGACTGCGGTGCCGCGGGTGACCTGCTGGAGTTGCATGTGGCGCTGGCGCCTTGCGTGATCGGTTATGCCGAGATTGGCCGGGCGTTGTCCGAGCGCATTGGCGATCTGAGCAATCACCCGTACCGCGAGTGGATCGCCGAGTATGCCGGCGAGGGCTACCAGGGTGTCGCCACAGCGGCGCGCAAGCATCTGGACGAGCTGGCAGCGCGGAGCATGACCGAGCAACGGTTTGCCGAGCTGGTGGAGATCTTCGGCCAGGCGTCCAGCCTGGAGGCGGACTTCTGGCAGATGGGGTTGGCTAGCCAATAGCGCACTGCATGGCCCTGCGCGGACTCTTGTAGGAGCGGCCTTGTGTCGCGAAAGGGCTGCGAAGCAGCCCCAGCAATTTGTGCTTCTGCGCTGAAATCCTGGGGCTGCTTCGCAGCCCTTTCGCGACACAAGGCCGCTCCTACAAAGGTCCGCGCTAACCGGGCAGATGAGATTTAGGCCAATATGCTGGTAGGGCCACCCGCAAAGCCCAGGGAGAAGCATCATGAACATCATCAACGCACGCCTGCGTGGCAAGCCTGGCCTGTTCCGCATCGAGCTCAGCGGCGAACGCATCGCCGCCATCTTGCCCCAGGCCGAAAGGGGGGCGGCGCGCGCTGCCGATGACCTGGATGCCGGGCAGAACCTGGTGGTGGCGCCCTTTATCGAACCGCACATCCACCTGGATGCCACGCTGACCGCCGGCGAGCCGCAGTGGAACATGAGCGGGACCCTGTTCGAAGGCATCGAGCGCTGGGCCGAGCGCAAGGCAATCACCACCCACGACGACATCAAGAGCCGCGCTAAGAAGGCCATCGGCATGCTGGTGGATCATGGCATCCAGCATGTGCGTACCCATGTCGATGTCACCGACCCCACCCTGACTGCGCTAAAGGCCATGGTCGAAGTGCGTGACGAAGTGCGCCACCTGCTCGACCTGCAGATCGTCGCCTTCCCCCAGGAGGGTATCGAGTCGTACGCCAACGGCCGGGCGCTGATGACCGAAGCGGTGGCCATCGGTGCCGACGTGGTCGGCGGCATTCCACACTTCGAGAACACCCGCGACCAGGGCGTGTCGTCGGTCAAGTTCCTGATGGACCTGGCCGAACGTACCGGCTGCCTGGTGGATGTGCATTGCGACGAGACCGACGACCCGCAGTCGCGCTTTCTCGAAGTGCTGGCCGAAGAGGCGCGGGTGCGCGACATGGGCGCCCGGGTGACAGCCAGCCATACCGTAGCCATGGGCTCGTACGACAATGCCTACTGCTACAAGCTGTTCCGCCTGCTCAAGCAGTCGGGTATCAATTTCGTATCTTGCCCGACCGAGAGCATTCACCTGCAAGGGCGTTTCGACAACTACCCGAAACGCCGCGGCGTCACCCGCGTGGCCGAACTCGACCGGGCCGGGATGAACGTGTGCTTTGGCCAGGATTCCATCGTCGACCCTTGGTACCCGCTGGGCAATGGCAACATCCTGCGTATTCTGGAGGCCGGCCTGCACATCTGCCACATGCTTGGCTACGAAGACCTGCAGCGCTGCCTGGACCTGATCACCGACAACAGCGCCCGCACCCTGAACCTGGGCGAGCGTTACGGCATCGAAGTGGGGCGGCCGGCCAACCTGTTGCTGCTGTCTGCGCCGGACGATTACGAAATGGTGCGCAGTCAGGGGCATGCGCTGGTGTCGGTACGCAACGGCAAGGTGCTCATGCGTAGAACACCTGCCAGGGTTGAACACTACAGCTGACGCTCCCTGCTTCAGCATTCTGCAGCGCCCCGCCGGCTTGAAGCCGAGCGGGGCGCTTTGCTGTCTGGCGTACTGGTTTATCCCCGCGCACAGCTCCCAGGAACCATTCACATGCGATAAGCCGTGATTATTCCACCATAGGAAATGTTTGCTCGGGCAATGGCTTGCCTTCATAATCGGTATGTAATTACATGGTACATAACACGGTACAAAATCGTAGGAGCAAGCATGGCCCGGGGCGGTATAAACAAGGTTGTAGTGCAGCAGGCACGTCAGGCGCTGATTGCCCGGGGCGAGAACCCCAGCATCGATGCGATACGTATCGAGCTGGGCAACACCGGCTCCAAGACCACGATTCACCGCTACCTGAAAGAGTTGAACGGCCAGCAACCCGTGGCTTCCGAGGGTGGCATTGCGCTGAGTGACGTGCTGAGCCGAATGGTCGGGCAACTGGCAACCCAGTTGCAGGACGAGGCCGACCTGAAGATCGAGCAGGCGGAAAGCGCCTTCACACGACAGCGCGAACAGCTGGAGGCACAACTGGCCATTGCCCAGCAGGCACTGGCTGCGGCGCACCAACAGCATCAGATCGATGTGGCCGCACTGGCCGCCGAATCGGAAAAACTGCTTTCCACCCAAAGCACCCTGCAGGCCGAACAGCTGCGCAGTGCCAGCCTCAACCAGTCGCTGGGCGAGTTGCAGGTGCGCCTGGCCGACAAGGAGGAGCAGGTAAAATCACTGGAAGACAAGCACCGTCATGCCCGCGACGCGCTGGAGCACTACCGCAACGCCAGCCGCGAACAGCGTGAACAGGAGCAGCGCCGCCACGAAGCGCAGCTGCAACAGTTGCAGGTGGAGGTGCGTCAACTGCAGCAAGGCATGATCGTCAAGCAGGACGAGCTGACCCGCCTGCACCGCGACAACGAGCGCTTGCTGGGTGAGCATCGCCAGGCCGCCAGCGCCTGCAGGGCGCAGGACGAGTTGCTGGAGCAGCGTGATGCACAGATCCAGGGCTTGCGCACGATCCTGGCCCAGGCGCAGGGTGCAAGCGAGGAAATGCGTCGGCAGCTGGATGTGCAGGCACAGAGCCTCGAGGCCAGGCGCGACTTGTGCACGGAGCAGGCTCGTCAACTGCAGCAGCTCGAGGAGCAGCTGAAGCAACGTGATGAAGCGTTGGTTCAATGCCGAGCCCGGCTAGCTGTAGATTAATCAAACTTTTCCCGGCCGGTGGTTTCTTCCCTAGACACTCACCGGAGAAAGCCTCATGCCTGAACCACAACAGCCAGAAAAACATCCCCAAGGGCCCCATTCGTCCGAGAAGGCGAACAAACGCCAGGACTTGGGTTTCGACCCCGATTCGCCAGATGTGGAGGATCCGCAAGTCGACCCTCAAGGACCTGCCAAGCCACCGCGGGACGTCGAAAAATCCCCGTGAAGGTGGCATTTGTCGCTAAGGGCCGCTCAGCGGCCCCCGCGATCAACACGGTACTGCTTGGGGCACGCTGTCTCGAGGCCTTTGCCAGGCAAGCTACGCTCGCTTGACTCAGGACTCTGCCTGCCTGGCTGCCTCCACGCCCGCAGCCGAGAGTTTGATGGGGTAGTTCACACTGATCTGGTGGTCGCTGCTCACCGCAACGCTGCCATCCTGGATCAAACCGGCCTCCTGCAGCGTCTTGAGCATGCCGGCCACGGCTTTCTCGCCCCGGTAGTTGTCCAGCACTTCCTTGCCGAGCCCCTGGGGGTGAGCGTGCAACAGGCGAGTCAGCACTTCGGCTTTCAATGCATCGTTACTCATGGCGGGCCTCACTTGCCGTGTTTGGCCTGAAGCGCCTTGGCATGCTCCAGATGCTGTTCGAGCTTGGGCAGGGTTTCGCTGGCAAAGGCCTTCAATTCAGCCTTGTCGGAAGATGCGGCTTCCTTCTTGAACAACTCCACCGCCTTTTCGTGAGCGTCGACCTGGTTGTTGACGTAAGACTTGTCAAACGACTCCTCTCGCCATTCCAGGATCATTTTCTTGACCTTGTCGGTTATTGCCGCCTCATCGGGTACGGAGATGTCGAGCTTGCGAGCTATGTCGCCGAGTTTCTGATTGGCCTTGGTGTGGTCGCTGACCATCTGCTGGGCAAAGGTCTTGATTTCGGCATTCTGAGTTTTTTCCAGAGCCAGCTTGCCGGTGACCACTTCGGCAATACCGGCCTCGGTGGCCGCTTCGACGAAGTCATCGGAACTCGCCGCCATTGCCTGCACCGATGCCAAGCCCAACACCATGGAAAAACCGACACGCTTGATGAAGAGACTGCTCATGCTTCACTCCTTAAACCGTGGCGCGACCTCAGTGTCGCGTACGGTTGAGGGTGAATGGGGAGCAAAGGTTTAATCTTTTTCCTGGTCGGCTGCGCCCAGATGATGCTGAACTATAGTGAAACGCGGCGAACGCGGTAAGGCTAGGGATTTCAATGTGCGCAGCCAGGAAACAGGATGAGGACGGGCTCTTCGCGATAACCGGCGAGGGCCGGGCCGTGGCGCTGTTCCGCCTGGTACTCGCGTTCATGCTGGTGGTGATGCTCGCCTTCGTCGTGGTGGAAGGTTGGCGCATCTGGCGCGACTACCGGCACGCCTTCACCAATGCCGAGAACATGGTCTCCAATCTGGCCCGGGCCACGGCGCAGCATGCCGAAGATGCCATCCGCCAGGTCGACGCAATTACCGCGGCGCTGGCCGAGCGCCTGGAAGGCGACGGCTTCGAGCACATCGACCGGCCGCGCCTGCATACCTTGCTGGTCCAGCAGAAAAGCATCATGCCGCAGTTGCACGGGTTGTTCGTGTATGGCCCGGATGGCAGCTGGATCGTTACCGACCAGGCGGTAGTCCCGCCCAATGCCAACAATGCCGACCGCGACTACTTCATCTACCACCGCGAGCATACCGACCGCAGGGTTCACATCGGCTCGGTGGTGCGCAGCCGTTCTACTGGCGACCTGATCATCCCCATTTCGCGGCGCCTGCAATACGCCGATGGCAGCTTCGCCGGGGTGTTGCTGGGCACCATCAAGGTGGACTGGTTCGTACGCTACTACGGCGACTTCAAGATCGACGAACGCGGCGCGCTGGTACTGGCCAAGCGCGACGGCACTATCCTGGTACGGCGGCCGTTCGTCGAACAGGTGATTGGCCGCAGCCTTAGCAGCAGCGAGATCTTCCGCAAGCACCTGCCGCATGCAAGCGAAGGGGTGGCCGAGGCGGTCGCCGTGGTGGACGGTACGCCACGGCTGTATGGCTATCGCGCGCTGGCCAGCTACCCGTTGGTGGTGGAGGCCGGCTTGTCGCGGGAATCGATCGTCGCGCCCTGGCGGCACGATGCGATCAAGTCGGTGGCAGTGTTGCTGCTGTTGCTGGTGGGGCTGGCAGCGTTTGGTGGTGTGGTGTTGCGCCAGTTACGCGAGCGTATTGTCATCGAGCGGGCGCTGCACCAGGCACACCAGACCCTCAAGGCCCTGGCACTGACCGACAGCCTGACCGGCTTGGGTAACCGCAGGCGGCTGGACGCAGTGTTCGAGCCGGAGCTGCGTCGGGCACGACGCCAGGGCTACTCGCTGGCGCTGGTGATGCTCGACCTGGATTACTTCAAGGCCTACAACGACCGTTACGGGCACCCAGCGGGCGACCAGTGCCTGCGGCGCTTTGCCGAGGTGCTGCAGCAGGCACTGAAGCGGCCGGCCGACCTGGCTGTGCGCTATGGGGGCGAGGAGTTCACACTGCTGCTCCCCGATACCGATGCCCGCGGGGCGGAGCTGCTGGTGCAGGAAGTGCAACAGCTGTTGCGGCGTCAGATGCTGGAGCATGCAGGTAGCCCACTGGGGCGGGTGTCGTGCAGTGCGGGGATTGCCGTGGGTGACCTGGCGCGGGAGGGGGTGACGGCCGAGCGCCTGATGGCGGCAGCGGATGCGGCGCTGTACCAGGCCAAGCGCCGGGGGCGGGACGGGTATTGCCTGGCAGAACGTGCAGTGGTGGGCGTAGATGAATAAAGGCCCTTGGTTGCCTGTACCGGCCCCATCGCCGGCAAGCCAGCTCCCACAGGGGATAGCGCATGGCTCGAGGCCGATGCGGTCAAGGTGGGAGATTCTATGGTTTTAGGGAAGTTTTTTAAGCGGCTTTTGACCGATACTCATCTCCGCTTTTCAGTAGGGCAAATACTACTCGCGCCAATTTGCGTGCGAGCATGACAAGCGATGCTGTCGTGCTAAAACCACGTGCCAGGCGCTCTTCGTAGTACGATTTCCATACTGCCGTGCGGCATGCCGACATGGCTGCGTTGTGAAGGAGGCGTCGAGCTTCGGGGTCTCCTCGCTTCGTGAGCTTGGATTGCCCTTTTTTCTGCCCCGACTGCGCAATCCTCAGATCCATACCCAAAAAGGCGATAAACGCATCACCCCCGCTGAAGTTGCCACGCTGAAACGTCGCAGTCAGGCGTGCAGCCGTTAGAAAACCAATCCCCTCGACCTTCATGCAGCGCTTTACCTGAGGCATCAGTCCGGCCTTTTCCAGCAGACCCTTGATCATCTTCTCCACCAGCAGCTCAAGCCGCTGCATCGCACGCAGATGTGTCTTGAAGGCGGCTCTAAGTAGCGGTTCATTAGCCCATCCCTGAGACAGGCTGGTTCGTGCCTGGACCAGTCCCGCACGTCGCCGAAACAGGCTCAGAAGTTGTCGATAGATAGCCGGTGGCGGCGCCCAAGGCGTAAGGTCCTGTCCTTCGTTCTTCAGATAGCGGGCCAACAGCTGGGCATCAATTGCATCTGTCTTAGCGCGTACGTTGACGCCTTTGCGGTAATGGCTCAGGGCGTAACCATCTACCACGTAGATCGTATGCCCAAACTCAAAGGCCAGATCCGTAAACAGAACGTGATAGATGTTGGTCGCCTCGATGGCCACGGACATCGCACCCGAGAGGCCTTTGAGCCATTTCTTAATAGCTGCTTTGGTATTGGGGATTGCTATGAGCTCTGCTGATTCATCGTCCCAGATGACCAGTTCCGCTTTGGCCACATCCACGCCAATCAGCCGCTTTGAATCAGCAACCACCATTGCCATGAGCAACTCTCCTCGATAGTGTTGAAGCACTTGAAGGGTCACCCAGAGGCGCTGGCTTGTGTCTTTCGTCGGTCTGAGCCCGGAAGCATTCTTTATCGGCGCTTGGGTGAAAAGGGAGGAGGGGCGAGATCTCCCACGGTCTGTACTGCGCTAACAGTCAGAAGCTGGCTTTGTCCCTCCTCCTCCCTTCAAGTCTAACCATACAAGCTGGCTTGCCGGCGATGGGCTGCAAAGCGGCCCCGGGGTCTAAATATCTAAGCCAAGGCGCATCGCACAACGGCCCGCAAGCCCATGGGCACGCTCGTCCGCCAGAATCTGCTGCAAGCGTGCATCCAGCAGCCCCTCATCGATCACCTCGAACCCTAACCGCGCATAGAACGGCGCATTCCATGGCACATCGGTAAAGGTGGTCAAGGTCAGCTCCCGCGCCCCCGCATGGCGCGCCGCATCGACCACCTGCTGCAGCAGCTTGCGCCCGACACCTTGCCCCTGGGCCTCCCGGCGCACCGAAATTTCATGAAGATGCAGCGCCTGATCCACGAGCCGGGCACAGGCAAACCCCAGAATGCGCCCATCCGGCCCCTCGGCCACCCAGCTCCCGCCAGCTTCGACAAATGCCTGATGGGCGCCGCAGTCCATCACATCTCCTTGCGCCAGCCATGCCAGCGCCGGCCGGGCGGCAAAAGCCTGGGCCGCCGAGCGCTCGACGTCCGGGAGCCATTGAATGTCTTGCACGAGGGTAGGGCGAATGCGCATGAAGAAGTCCTTTCGTTCTAGTCTGCCGCCAGCACCTGCGGCTGCAATTGCCAGCGCACCGAGCTTACACCTTTCTCCAGGCTCACCCGGCTGACCAACCGTTCCAGTTGCGCTGGCGCCTGCGCGGTGCCGAGCAGTTCGGCGCGTACTTCCAGGCGTGCGGGGTTCGCCAGGTCTTCGCTGTGCAGTGACTGCAGGCGCAGCTGCGGGTCGCCCAGGCTGTGCAACATCAGGCTGCGGACCTGGATCTCGTCCTCGGCGCGGCAGACGATGCGCACCTCGAAGTGCTGCTCCACCTCGCTGGCCGGCACCACTTCCTGGCGGTCCAGGCGCTGGGCAATGTCGCGCAACAGGATGTTGGCACACAGCACCACCAGGCTACCCAGCGTCGCTTCCAGCAGCAGCCCGAGGCTGCACAGCACGCCGACTGCGGCCGTGCACCACAACGTGGCGGCAGTGTTCAGGCCACGTACGTTGAACCCGTCACGCATGATCACGCCGCCACCCAGAAAACCGATGCCCGATACCACGTACGCGGCGATACGCGACGCATCGGTGGGCGCCATGCCCGGCACCGCCTGGGTCATCAGCACGAACAGGCAGGCACCGGTGCTGACCAGTGCATTGGTGCGCAGCCCGGTCAGGCGCTGGCGCAGTTGACGTTCGGCACCGATCAGCGCCCCCAGCAGCAGGGCGATGCTGACACGCAGCAGAAATACTTTCCAATCCATAGCAAACCTCTTCCACGGGCACACGCCCGCAAGAACGCCATCAGCTGGCGCGGTTGAAAAACCAGAAAATGCGCAGGACCACGAAGGGGGAGGAAGAAGAGGGGGATTACAAGAAACCACCGTCTTGCCAGGCCGGCCAGACAGTGCAGGACACTGCCGGACTAGCGCGCCACGTGGGCCTGTCGCATGCGACTGGGGCTACTGTCCAATGCAGGTCTCCTGTTCAGGGATGCAAAATTGCGCCGCGGACGTTACGCCCCGTGGCAGGCCAGGTCAAGGGCAAAAACATGACAATGGCTTCATCCGCAAGGGCCCGCAACCGGTCACGGCTGCATGGAAAAAAACGCGGGCAATCGGTACCCTTGCGCCTTCCCTTGCCATCCCCCGGACCGTTCCATGCTGTTCAATCTCGCCGTACTGTTCGGCACCCTGGTGGCCATGGAGGGCGTTGGCACGCTGGCTCACAAGTACATCATGCATGGCTGGGGCTGGTGGTTGCACCGCTCGCACCATGAGCCGCAACTGGGCATGCTCGAAACCAATGACCTGTACCTGGTAGCCCTGGGGCTGATCGCCACGCTGCTGATGGCCCTGGGCAAGGGTGGTTTTGCGCCCTTGCAGTGGGTGGGTGGCGGCGTGGCGGGGTACGGCGTGCTGTATGTCGTGGCCCACGACGGGTTCTTTCATCGGCATTGGCCACGCAAGCCACGGCCGGTCAACCGCTACCTCAAGCGCCTGCACCGCGCACATCGGTTGCATCATGCGGTGAAGGGGAGAACGGGGAGTGTGTCGTTCGGGTTCTTCTATGCACCGCCTTTGAAGGTGTTGAAACAGCAGTTGCGGCACAAGCGCAGCCAGTTGTGACAGCGACTGGCAGAGCAGCCCACGATGATGCAACTGCACATGACTCATTGAGTCAGCAGGGACCCTGTGGGAGCGGCTTCAGCCGCGAACACCGGCGCAGCCGGTGCCATGCACCGAGTTGGATTCTTCGCGGGTAAACCCGCTTGTATGGTTAGACTTGAAGGGGTGGTGGGACTAAATGCCCGATTCTGACTGTTCACAGCAGTACAGACCGTGGGAGACATCGCCCCACCCCTTCCACCAAAGCGCCGATAAAGAATGCATCGTTTGCAAGCGACGATAGAAACAAGCCAGCGCCTCTTGGTGAAACCCCTTCAAGCCGAAAAACCATAACGTGAGGAGCGGCCCATGGCAATGCAGGTAGGTAAGTTGATCGTGGGTGCGGATGTCGCGAAAGCTGAGCTGGTTATCCACCACGATGATCGCGACGAGATCATCAGGCTCAAAAACTCCAAACTCGAGATCAGAAGGTGGCTCAAGCAACAACCCCTCAACACCGCTATCGCTGTTGAGGCGACCAACGTCTATCACTTGGACCTGGTTGAATTGGCCCACAGCCTAGGCTTCGAGGTCTATGTCATCGATGGTTTTCAATTGAGCAACTACCGGAAGAGTGTTGGGGGACGGGTTAAAACCGACCCCTCCGATGCTCGGTTGCTGTCCCGTTTTTTAAAAAATGAAGGCGAGGACCTTCGCCCTTGGAGCCCGCCTCCCGCTGTCTACGGCAAGCTTCAGAGCCTCTTGCGACGCAGAGCCGCCTTGGTGACTGCTCGTACTGCAATGACTCAGAGCTGGGCTAACGAAAGCCTTTTGAAAGCCGCCTTCGAAACTTTTGTGAAGTCGATAGATCGGCTGGATCAGTTGATTCAAAAGAAGATTAAAGAAGTACTGCGAGACGCTGGGCTGCAGGAACAAGTCGCTCGCTGCCAGGCAGTAGAGGGCATTGGTTTTCTCACCGCCGCAGCATTGGTGATGGCTTTTACAAGGGGCGAGTTCAAAAGCAGTGACTCGTACATTGCATTCCTAGGAATGGATTTACGAGTCAGTGATTCCGGACAGAAGAATGGGCGACGTCGCCTCACCAAGCGAGGTTGTTCAGAAATTCGTCGCTTATTGCACAACGCTGCGATGGCGGCCAGCAGATCGGCAGCCTGGAAAGGGCTTTACGAACAGCATCGGAGCAGTGGTAAAGCAACAACCCAAGCGTTGGTAATCCTGGCAAGAAAGCTCGCGCGGGTGGCATTCGCCCTGATGAAAAATCAGGACGAATACGTCACTAAAGGCGCGAAACTGGCTTGCTGAAAACCATAGAATCTCCCACAGGGTACGTGGAAAGGCCCTCAATTCACCGTTTCACCCTTGGGCTGCGCCACCACATGCCCGCGGCTCACCCACCAGCCAAACGCCGCCGCGGTGAAGAACATGATAAGGCTGTACAGCGCCGCCGGCACTGCCATGGTGGCGTTGTTCAGCAGCGAAGGGCTCAATGCCAGGGCAATCGCCAAGGTGCCGTTATGGATGCCGATCTCCATGCCGATCGCAATCGCCTGGCGCTTGGGAATGTTCAGCAGGCGCGGTACCCAGTAGCCCACGCTCAGGCTCAGCAGGTTGAACAGCAGCGCGGCCAGGCCCACCACCGGCGCGTAGGCAACCACGGTCTGCCAGTCCTTGGCCAGCGCCAGGACGATGGTGAACGCCAGGAACAACGCAGCCACCAGCTTCATCGGCTTCTCCATGCGCGCGGCGAAGGCGGGTGCAAAGCGGCGAACCAGCATGCCCAGCGCCACCGGCAGCAGGACGATGGCAAACACCTGCATCACCTTGGCAAACTGCAGCGGTATGGCCTGGTCCGATGCCATGAACCAGCTCAGCGACAGGTTCACCAACAGTGGCATGGTCAGGATCGCGATCAGCGAGTTGACTGCCGTCAGGGTGATATTCAATGCCACATCGCCATGGGCCAGGTGGCTGAACAGGTTGGCCGTGGTACCGCCCGGCGAGGCGGCCAGCAACATCAGCCCCACCGCCAGCGCCGACTCCAGGCCAAACCCGTTGGCGATCAGGAAGCACACCAGCGGCAGCAGCAGGATCTGGCAAACCAGGCCTACCACCACCGGCTTGGGGTACTTCACCACGCGGGCGAAGTCGGCCAGGGTCAGCGATAACCCGAGACCGAGCATGATGATGCCCAGGGCCAGCGGCAGAAAAGCGGTGAGCAAAGGGGAGGCGGTCATGGGCGGTCTCTCGGGCGAAGGATCCGGTGGAGTGTAGGTCGGCCCTGATTGATAGCTAATCGCAAAACGCCAGCCCTTGGTAACCGTTTGTTACCGAGCGCAGCGCCCAGCGAGGCTGTATGCCGCGTTGCAGCAGGCCCGCAGGCGCAGTAGCATTCCTGTTTTTACCGAGGATTAGCCTGTCATGCCGTTCCAGCAAGGTCTGCTTGCCACCCCGGTGCCGGCCCACGCCCGTCACCTGTTCTTCTCCCTGCAGTCGCCCGAGGCCCTGCCTGCCGCCCTGGATGCCTTGCTGCCGCAGGTCGATGGCGAACAGTTGATCCTGGGTGTCGGTGCCCCGCTGGCCAAGGCCCTGGGCCGTGACGTACCTGGCTTGCGCGCCTTCCCTCAGCTGGATGCTGCAGTGGAGAACCCCAGCACCCAACACGCCCTGTGGCTGTGGCTGCGTGGCGACGAGCGCGGTGACCTGCTGCTGCGGGCCCAGGCCCTTGAGCTGGCATTGGCTCCGGCCCTGCGCCTGGCCGACAGCGTCGATGGCTTCCTGCACCGTGGCGGCCATGACCTGACCGGCTATGAGGACGGCACCGAAAACCCGGTGGACGAAGAAGCCGTGCAGGCGGCAATTGGCGCCGATGGCTCCAGCTTTGCCGCGTTCCAGCTGTGGAAGCACGACCTGGAGTACTTCAAGTCGCTGCCCCAGGCTGACCAGGACAACATCATCGGCCGGCGCCTTAGCGACAACGAAGAGCTCGACGACGCCCCCGAGTCCGCCCACGTCAAGCGCACGGCCCAGGAAAGTTTCGAACCAGAAGCGTTCATGGTCCGTCGTTCGGTGGCCTGGGCAGACCAACGCGGCGCTGGCCTGGCCTTCGTGGCCCTGGGCCACAGCTTCGATGCGTTCGAGGTGCAGCTGCGGCGCATGAGCGGCCTGGAGGACGGCATCATCGACGGCCTGTACCGCTTCAGCCGGCCACTGACCGGTGGATACTACTGGTGTCCGCCGATGAGCGAGACGGGTGTCGACCTGAGCCTGTTGCTGCAAGCCTGATCGCTAAACATCCAGATACAGAAACACCGGACGCAGCCGGGGGCTGCGGCTAGCCTTGAAAGTTTCCGCTTCATGACGGGAGCTTTTCCATGTACGCACGTCGTGATGTCCTACGTGCGGGTGCCACTTTGGGCTTGCTGGCCGCCAGCCCCTGGTTGCACGCCGCTGCCCCGGCGGGTTTGCTGACCCGCCAAGTGCCGAGCACCGGTGAAGCGCTGCCGGCGATCGGCGCCGGTACCTCCGGCAGTTTCGAAGTGCAAGCCGGTTCTGCCCAGTACCAGCAGCTGAAAGTTGTACTGCAGGCGTTCTTCGAAGGCGGTGGCCGGGTTATCGACACCTCGCCCAACTACGGCGGCGCCGACAGCATTCTCGGCCAGCTGCTGGAAGAGGGCGGCTGGCACCGGCAATGCTTCATTGCCACCAAGATCGCCGCCGACAGCCGGGCAGACGCCGAAGCGCAATGGGCCGGCAGCCTCGCGAGCCTGCGCACCGACAAGGTCGACTTGCTGCAGATCCACAACCTGCGCGACTGGCAGACCCAGCTGCCTTATGCCCGCGAATTGAAGCAGCAGGGCAAGACCCGCTATGTCGGCATCACCCATTACCTGAACAGTGGCCAGGACGAGGTAGCCCGCATCGTGCGCAGCGAGCCGCTGGACTTCATCCAGATCAACTACTCGGTCAATGCCCCCGACGCCGCCCGCGAACTGCTGCCGCTGTGCCAGGACAAGGGCGTCGCCGTGCTGGTCAACCGGGCGTTCGACGATGGCCGCCTGTTCGCCCGGGTGAAGGACCAGGCCTTGCCCGGCTGGGCCGCAGAGGCGGGTGTCGGCAGCTGGGCGCAGCTGTTTCTCAAGTTCGCCATCAGTCACCCGGTGGTGACCACGGTCATCCCCGCGACCAGCCGGCCCGAGCGCCAACTTGACCAGCTCAAGGCCGGGCACGGGCCGTTGCTGACCCAGGCGCAGCAACAGGCGCTGATCAAGCAGTTTGCCTGACACCATGGCAGCCTGGCGGCGGCGCCTGGACCAGGGGCTGAACATCCAGCCCGGCGAAGGGCCGGCGGTGATCGCCGGTTTGCTGCTGTTCTACCTGTTGTTCACTGGCTATTTCATGCTGCGCCCGGTGCGCGAAACCATGGGCGTCGCCGGTGGCGTGGACAACCTGCAATGGCTGTTCACCGGCACTTTCGTCGCCACCCTGGCGTGCCTGCCGCTGTTTGGCTGGCTGGCCTCCAAGGTGCAGCGCCGGTACATCCTGCCCTGGACTTACGGCTTTTTTGCCAGCAACCTGCTGCTGTTCGCCATGCTGTTCGCCCGCAATCCGGAAGCTTCATGGGCGGCGCGGGCCTTCTACATCTGGTTGTCGGTGTTCAACCTGCTGAGCATCTCGCTGGCCTGGAGCGTGCTCGCCGACCTGTTTTCCACCGCACAAGGCAAGCGCCTGTTCGGCCTGCTGGCGGCCGGGGCCAGCCTGGGTGGGCTCAGCGGCCCCATCCTGGGCACGCTGCTGGTAGCGCCGCTGGGCCATGCCGGCTTGCTGGTGCTGGCCGCAGCGCTTCTTTTGGGCAGCATTGGCGCTACGTTGTACTTGCAACGCTGGCGAAAGCTCAACCCTCTACCGGCGCAAGCCGAGCGGGCGGATTCCCGGCCACTGGGCGGCAACCCGTTTGCCGGTGCCACTGCCGTACTGCGCTCGCCCTACCTGTTGGGCATTGCCCTGTTCGTGGTGTTGCTCGCCAGTGTCAGCACCTTCCTGTATTTCGAGCAGGCACGCATCGTCAGCGAAACCTTCACCGACCGTACCCGGCAAACCCAGGTGTTCGGCCTGATCGACAGCGTGGTACAGGCCCTGGCCATCCTCACCCAGGTGTTCCTCACCGGTCGCCTGGCCCGCCGGCTGGGGGTGGGCGTGCTGCTGGTGGCGGTGCCGCTGGTGATGGCTGCGGGCTTCCTGTGGCTGGCACTGGCCCCGATGTTCGCCGGGTTCGTGGTGGTGATGGTGGTGCGTCGGGCGGGTGAGTACGCGCTGGTGCGGCCGGGGCGGGAGATGCTGTTCACCGTGCTGCCCGTCGAGGACAAGTACAAGGCCAAGAACTTCATCGACACCGTGGTTTACCGCGGCGGTGATGCGTTGAGTGGTTGGCTCAAACGCGCGCTGGACGTGATGGGCGAGTATCCGCAACTGGCGATGTTGATCGGTACGTTGATTGCCTTGGGTTGGGCGCTGACCGGCGGGGTGCTGGGAAGGCGACAGGCACGCCTGGAAAGCACATCGCGCGACTGACAGGCGCGCCAAATATGCTGATGCCGCTTATTTAATGCCGCTGGTCCGAACGCTTCGCATTAAACCGAATCCGCCGAAATGACCGAACTCCCAACAGGTGTACGGCGGGTAATGCCGTGCATTCCGAAGTCATACGAGGTTTAAGACCATGGCCAACAAAGAGAACAGCCGCACCGGCAACCAGCAAGGCAGCCAGGGTGGCAACAAGAACCCGGGCAACTTTGCCAATGACCGCGAAAAAGCCTCCGAAGCTGGGCGCAAGGGCGGCCAGCAATCCGGTGGTGGCCGTACCAGCGAATCGGGCCGCAAGGGCGGCCGTTCGTAAGTGAGCCTACGCAGTGCCCGGGTGATCGGGCACTGCGATTCTGCACATGAGGAGAACCCCATGCGATTGATCCCCCTGATAGCGCTGGTGGGCACGCTTGGCTTGCTGGGTGGCTGTTTCGACCGGGACAACGACCACCCGGCAAAGGATGCCGACCAAAGCAAACCTTCGCTGCAGATGCAGCAACCCGGCGACAAACCCGCTACCCAACCGGCGCCGGCCCCTGAACCGATGCCCGGGCAGAAACCCAGCCAATAAAACGCGGACAAGGACTACGGCATGACGGTAATGACCCGCAAGACCGGCGCGGTGATACCGGCTTCGGCAACTGGGCCAAGCCTGAAGGAGCGTTACCACAAGCTGCTCGTGAGCCACGACACCACGAGCAAAGCCTGGCTGAGCGAACAATTGGCACGCGCGCAGCGTTTGCCGGATGACCTGCCTGCCGATCCTGCTCAGCTGGAAGCCTGGAGCGCTGGCCATGCAAGCCAGGTGGCCGAAGCCTATGCCGGTTACCTCGAACAACGCCGCCAAGGCGCACCTCGGCGCTACTTTGCCAACCGCGCCCAGGCGTTGTGGTTCCTGCAACAAGTGGCACCCACCAAGGCAGTGGACGGGGCATGGCTGCACAGCACCTTGCGCCACTGGGGCGATCCGCGCTATCACGGCCTGATTCGCACCTACCTGGAAGAACTGGGTGGCGGTGATCCGCGCTGCAACCATGTGCTGATCTACCAACGGCTGTTGAGCCGGCTGGGTTGCCTGGGCCTGACTGAACTGGACGACCAGCGTTACCTGCAAGGTGCCTTGCAGTTGGCATTGGGGCGCCATGGCGATGATTTTCTTCCCGAGCTGATCGGCTACAACCTGGGCTATGAACAACCACCGTTGCATTTGCTGATTACCACTTACGAACTGGCGGAAGTGGGCATCGATGGCCATTATTTCCAGCTTCATGTGACCATCGACAACGCGGCCAGCGGGCATGCGCATCTGTCCATCCAGGCGCTACGCCAACTCTGCCCGGTCGACGACGCTGGCCAGTTCTACCAGCGGGTGCGCAGCGGGTACCGCTTGAATGACCTGGGGCTTGATACACCCAGCCTGATCAGCAGCTTCGATCTTGAATCCGAGCTGCTGTCGGCATTGGAGCGCAAGCGCAATTTTGGCCAATTCATGCATTCCGACCATTGCCGCTTGCAAAAACGCACCGTCAACCAATGGCTGGCCGAGCCCGGTGCCATGCCCGCGTTTCTGCAAGCCTTGCAGGCACAGGGCTGGATCCGCCGTGGTGAAGCACCCGCCAACAGCCGCTGGTGGGGACTCATCGATGGCCCCTCGGCACCGATGTATGGCGTGTTCACGGCGTATGAAAAACAGCTATGGCACGACTGGATCGCTGCAGGCTTGCAAGCCCGCGGGCGTCGCGTGCTGCCCGGCAGCTGGGAGGTGAAGGTGGAATCGGATGATACGCTCGCGACTCCTGCCCCGGACGCCGATATCCAGACGTTGATCGACACGATGTCCGGTAACCGTCATGCGACACCGGAAGGGTTGCTGGCCACCCGGCGCTACTTGCGTGCTACCGGCCTGAATCAGGAGGTAACCCGCTGATGCTGCTCGATCCACAACAAATCCAGGCTGACCTGGCAATGCTGCAATTGGGCAGGCGCCTGCGCGCCGACGGCTACCGCTTCACCTGTGTCACCCCGGCAACCCATGCTCGCGTGAATGCGCGCCCGGAAGCCGGGCAAGCCAGGACAGTGCGCGATGTGTTCGGCTGGAGCCGCCCGTTCCGTTCGTCATTGGTTTCTGCCGATGAGCTGGACCAGATGCGGCGGGCCCAGGTGCTCAAGCAGCACGGAGAACTGCTGATCAGCACCGTGCGCTGGTCCACGATCGACGACCTGCTGCTGCTGCACTCTGCTTACCCCACCGAGGAAACCGACGCAGTGTTTCTCGGCCCCGACAGTTACCGTTTCGCCCAAGTGATTCACGATCACCTGCAACGCACCCCCAAGCGTGTCGAGCATGCCGTGGATATCGGGTGCGGCACGGGTGTCGGCGCCTTGCTGATCGCCCGCGCGGCGCCCCATGCCCAGGTCAGCGCCGTGGATATCAACCCGCTCGCGCTGCGTTATACCGCGATCAACGCGGCATTGGCGGGCTTGAGCAATGTTTCCGTGGAACCCAGTGACGTGCTCGACGGCATTACCGGGCTGTTCGACCTTATCGTTGCCAACCCGCCGTACATGCTGGATGCCTGCCAACGTACCTATCGGCATGGCGGTGGTTCGCTCGGCGCGCAGCTTTCGCTGCGTATCGTCGAGCAAGCTTGCGAGCGGCTCGGCTCGGGGGGCTCGCTATTGTTGTATACCGGCGTGGCGATAAGCGAAGGCCGTGATGCCTTGCTCGAAGCCATTCGCCTGCGCCTGGCAGGCCCGGAATGGTCCTGGGTGTATCGGGAAATCGACCCGGACGTGTTTGGCGAGCAACTGAACGAACCCGGTTACGAGCAGGTCGAGCGCATCGCCGCGGTGGTGCTCACAGTCACCCGCAACAGCTGAGGCAGCATGGCCCGACCCTGCACGTTCGGCATCGAGGAAGAATACCTGCTGGTGAACCTGAACACGGGGCAGGTGCCAGCCACACCTTCGCCAGCCGTGCTCGGGCGTTGTCGCAAGGCGCTGGGCCAGCCTTTTGCCCAGGAAATGTTCCGCAGCCAGATCGAGGTGGCCTCGCCGGTGTTCGCCAACCTGTTCGAGGCACGCGAGTTCTTCCAGCACAGCCGCCAGCGGCTGAACACAGCGCTGGCCGAAGAGGGCATGGGCCTGTACGGCGCGGCAAGCCACCCCAATGCCGCCTGGCTGCGTCAGAAACCTGCAACCCCTGCGCATTACCAGCAACTGTTCGCTGACTACCGGCATGTGGCGCGGCGCAGCCTGCTCAACGGCCTGCATGTTCACGTGGGCGTACCGCCAGGTTGCGACCGCATCCAATTGATCAACCGTGTTCTGGGCTGGCTGCCTCTGTTGCTGGTGCTGAGCACGTCATCCCCGCTGTGGGCAGGCCAGTGCACCGGCTACATGAGCTACCGGCGGGTAATTTGCGGGGAGTGGCCGCACATGGGTTTGCCCGAGCCGTTGCCGGACTGGGCTGCCTACGAGCGCTACCGTGCATTGCTGCAACGCACAGGGTCGCTGGCCGCGGATGGCGACTTCTGGTGGGCGATCCGGCCTTCACGGCGCTTCCCGACGGTCGAACTGCGCATCTGCGATGGCTGCCCGCGGCTGGAGGACGCGCTGTGCATCGCCGCGCTATTTCGCCACCTGGTCGAGCACAGCATCGTGTACCGGCACGACTCGTCCGCCTGCAACCGCGAGCAGCGCTGGATCACCCAGGAAAACTACTGGCGCGCCATGCGCCATGGGCGCCAGGGCGAGTTCATTGGCCTGCATGAGCAGCAGCCGGTCACGGCCGTAGGTTGGTTGGCCCAGTTGCAGGAACAGTTGCCGATCGACACTGTAGACGCCGAACGCGCCTTCCTGCATGCACAGCGCCTGCTGCGCGATGGCACCCATGCCGACCAGCAGCTGCAATGCCTGGCCCAGGCCAGCGCTGCAGGCTTGGGCAGGGCGCAGGCATTACGAGCCGTGGTGGCCGCCGGGGCTTGCAATTAGCCGGGGTTGACCGAAAATGGCCGCGCCTTTCGCAGCCACCCGGAACCACCTGCGCCATGATGCTGATCAAGCAATTCCCCGACATTTCCCTGGACGACACGTTGTTTGTCTTCGCCCTCGAAGCCGAGGCCGGCGATGTATTCGCTGACGTCAACACCGTGTTCACCGGCATCGGCAAGGTCAATGCCGCCATCGCCCTGACCAAGGCCATTGCTGCGCGCCGGCCCAGGCTGATCGTCAACCTCGGCTCGGCCGGCAGCCAGGGCCATGGCAAGGGCGAGGTGGTGTGCTGCACCCGCTTCGTGCAGCGCGACATGGACGTGACCCCACTGGGCTTCGCCCGTTACCAGACACCTTTGTCGGACATCCCGGTGGTGCTGGAGCATGGGGCGCAGATCCCCGGCCTGCCCCTGGAGACCTGCGGCAGTGGTGACAGCTTCGAGATCAACCATGGCGATGCACCCTATGACGTGGTCGACATGGAAGCCTACGTGTTGGCGCTGATCGCACGCAGCGAAGGCATCCCGTTCGTGTGCCTGAAGTACATTTCCGATGATGCCGGCAGTGACGCGGCGCAGGACTGGGCGGTACAGGTGCACTTGGCTGCCGAGGCCTTCAGGCGGGTGCTGTTTAGCCCGGTGTGACCGCTGGTCGGTGTTTGGGCCAGTCGAAAAAAACCATCGATGAGGGCTCTCCTCGAAAACGGTAAGACGGCCTTCGCGGGCAAGCCCGCGAATGGGCCAACACCGGTACACCAGAGGAGAGGCCCCCATGCCTAACAAACCCCACGACCAGTTCAGCATGCAGAACCCGCTGACCCAGTACCCGCATCCACCATTCCCGGCCCAAGGCCAACCAGCACCGGGGCTGGATGCCAACATGCAGCCCGAGCCAGACCACGGCGAAACCACCTACAAGGGTTTTGGCCGCCTGGCAGGGCGCAAGGCGCTTATCACCGGTGCGGATTCGGGCATCGGCCGTGCAGTGGCCATCGCCTTTGCCCGTGAGGGTGCCGACATTGCCCTCAACTACATGCCCATCGAGCAACCCGATGCCCGCGAAGTCATCAAGCTGATTGAAGCCGAAGGCCGCAAGGTGGTGGCAATTGCCGGTGACCTGAAGGATGAGCAGTTCTGCAAGGAGCTGGTCGACCAGGCCCATGAGCAACTTGGCGGGCTGGACATCCTGGTCAACGTCGCCGGCAAGCAGGAGGCGCGCAAGGACATCAGCCAGATCAGCCACGAACAGTTCGATCACACCCTGAAAACCAACGTCTACGCGCTGTTCTGGCTGTGCCAGGCAGCTGTTCCGCTGATGCCGGCGGGGGCGACCATCATCAATACCGCCTCGATCCAGTCCTACCAGCCTTCGGCCACCTTGCTCGACTATGCCACCACCAAGGCCGCGATCGTCGCCTTTACCAAGGCCTTGGCCAAGCAGGTTATCGAGCGCGGCATCAGGGTCAATGCCGTGGCCCCGGGGCCTATCTGGACCGTGCTGCAGCCCAGTGGCGGCCAGCCGCCGGAGAAAATCCCCGAGTTCGGCGCACAAACGCCGATGAAGCGACCGGGGCAACCCGCCGAGTGTGCGCCGGTGTATGTGTTGCTGGCCAGCCAGGAGTCCAGCTACATCACCGGCGAGGTGTTCGGCGTGACCGGCGGCAACCCGCTGCCGTAGGGCGGGGCGTTTAAACCTTCGCCGCCCGTTGCAGTCGATTCAGGTATTGGCAGGCAACCCTGGGAGCACCTTCAATGGCTAGGGCAATCTGGAAAGGCGCCATCAGTTTCGGCCTCGTGCATATCCCCGTGGCCCTCAATACCGCGGTGCGCACCGAGCGGGTCGATTTCGACTGGCTCGACAAGCGCAGCATGGAGCCGGTCGGCTACAAGCGGGTGAACAAGGTCACTGGCAAGGAAATCGACAAGGAAAACATCGTCAAGGGCGTCGAGTTCGAGAAGGGCCGCTACGTGGTGATCAGCGAGGAGGAAATCCGCAAGGCCCGGCCCGAGGCGACCCAGACGATCGATATCTTTTCCTTCGTGGAGGCTGGCGAGATCCCGCTGCAGCACTTCGACACGCCGTATTACCTTACCCCCGACCGCCGTGGCGGCAAGGTATACGCCTTGCTGCGCGAAACCCTGGCGAAGACCGGCAAGGTGGCGCTGGCCACGGTAGTGCTGCACACCCGCCAGCACCTGGCGTTGTTGCGGCCGCTGGATGATGCACTGGTGATGATCACCTTGCGCTGGCCTGAAGAAGTGCGTGGGCTGGAAACGCTGGAGCTGGACAGCAGCGTCACCGAGGCCAAGGTGGACAAGCGCGAACTGGGCATGGCCAAGCGGTTGGTCGAAGACATGAGCGGGCAGTGGAAGCCTGCGGATTACCACGATGCCTTTCGCCAGACCATCATGGACCTGGTGGAAGAAAAGGCCAGCAAGGGCAAGATCGAGACCGTGGAGAAGGGCGAGGCGACGGAAGCAGGGAAAGGCGCGGACATCCTCGACCTCACCGAACTGCTCAAGCGCAGCCTCGGTGGCAAGAAGCCGGCGAAGAAGACACGCAAGGCGTCGTGAAAGAGATCGTCCCCGCAAGCCAGCTCGCATGGAACTGTACATAACGCGGGGCTCCTGTGGGAGCGGCTTTAGCCGCGAACACCGGCGCAGCCGGTGCCATGCACCGCATTGAATTCTTCGCGGCTAAAGCCGCTCCCACAGGTACAGCGTTGCTCTCGAGGTTGTCGCTGTACCTGTGGGAGCGGCCTTGTGTCGCAAAAGGGCCGCAACGCGGCCCCAGGATTGATGCGCAACAGTTGAAATTGCTGGGGCTGCTTTGCAGCCCTTTCGCGACACAAGGCCGCTCCCACAGGGATCGCGCCAACTTTTAGAATTTGAGCAAGACAGTTGCTACCACAGGGTACGCGCCGCCTGCAAACCAGCATCAGATCTGAGTCTGCAACCCCGCCAGATAATCACCAAACCCTTCGCGGGCGCGGCTGTCGCGCCGGCTGCTGGTGGCCACGCTGTGCCTGGCGGTCCATACGATCTGCGCACCACTGGCCTGCAGGTCGCTGACCAGTTGCACATCCTCATGCGCCGCCAGTGGCTGGAAGCCGCCCACGCGATCATAGGCGTCGGCACACACTCCCAGATTGGCCCCATGCACATGCCGATGCCCTTCATGTGCCTGGTAACGGCTGTGGTACAGCTTGCGCAAGGCCGCTGTCTGCCAGGGTTGCCAGTACTCGACGTGCACCGTGCCGCACACTACCTCGGCCCTGCAGGCCAGTTGCGACAGCAGCCAGTGCGCCGGCACCCTGCTGTCGGCATCGGTGCACGCCAGCCACTGCGCGCCGCGCTCGAGCATGTATGCCGCGCCAACCCGGCGGGCCATACCGACGTTGCCGGCATCCACGGTCAGCACCTGTACACCGAACCGCCTTGCCACGGCGGCGCTGCCATCGCTGCAGCGGTCCAGCACCACCAGCACCTCCACCTGGTGCCCCGCCTGCTGCGCCTGCAGGGCGGCAGCCTGTACTGCCCGCAGGCAGCGCCCAAGGCGCCGGGCCTCATTGTGGGCCGGGATCACCACGGCAATCATGGGCAGGTCTCATCGAGGTCGACCACGCTGGGCTGAGAGGACCAGTACTCCAGCAAGAAGTCCGCCTCGTCATGCTGGAACTGCAGATACAGCGGAAGGTGCCGGGCCAGCATGCGGTGCACTTCACGCCCGTCCTGCGGGCAGCCGGCGATGGGATGCTTCCAGTGGCAGGCCAGCAGCCCGCCGTCGTAGGTCAGGCTGGCCACCGACTGTTCGATCACCTGCAACCAGTCGGTCGGGTCGAGGTAGTAACCCACCTCGCTCAGCACGATCAGGTCGAAACGCCCACCTGGCCAGTCCGCCGGCAGCCGCGCCAGTTCCACCGAGACATTGCGCAGCCCAGCCAAGCGTTCACCGGCCAGCGCTACCGCAGTAGGGTCCAGGTCCTGGCACACCAGGTTGGCACAACGCTCGGCCAGCAAGGCGCTGAGCTCGCCATTGGCGCAAGCGGGCTCGAACACGCGCTGGTAGCACTGGCGCGGCAGGCAGGCCATGACCAGCTCGCGCTTGCGCTTTTCGTACCAGCGGGTGCGAAAGGCCCAAGGGTCTTCACTGGTGGCGTACAGGTCGGCGAAATACTGTGGGTCGAGGCTCATGACAACTCCATTTACAGGAACACCAGTTCGAAAGGTTGCAGCAGACAATCCAGCAAGTTCGGCGGCAGTACGGGCGGGCGCTGGCCGTCCGGTTCGAGTTGGCTGACATGGGCGGCCAGGGCCTTGCGCTTGCGGGCCAGGCGGGCCTCGTCCAGCTGAATGCGGTGGGCACGCGGCCACGGCAGACGCGGGTCGTCCGGTCGTGCCCAGTGCCACGCCCACACGGGTACTTCCAGGCATTGCGCCTTGCGCATCCGGGCCGCCTGCGCGGCAGCCCGGCCTACGGCTTCGTGGTCACAGTGGCCATCGCCGCTCCAGGTAGCCATCAGCAGGTCGTCAGGCCTGAGCAACTGGCTCAGGTGGTTGAGCAGAAATGCCTCGTCACGTGGCAACGCGCCGTCCTTGAGGTGGAGCCGTCGCCAGTCCAGGCGGCCGAGGTCTAGGTCAAGCTGTTGCAGGGCATGGTGGCTCTCCAGTGGCCTTTGCCGGCGCAGGCGGCGTTCGCTCCAGTGGGTAGAGCCAGGGTGGCTGGCTTCACCATCGGTGGCGGAGATCAACACCAGGTCGTCTTCCCGGCCGTGGAAGCCCGCCAGCAGCCCGCCGGCCATGAGAATCTCGTCATCGGGGTGCGGTGCCAGCAGCACCAGGCGGCGGCCCGGCGGGCACAATTGCTGAGGGGTGATCCAGGTGGCCCTGGCCAGGTGCGCGGCCTGCTGCCAGTCCGCCCACGGTGTACCGCTGTTCGCCTGGATCAGGTTCTCGCTCATAGTTGCCAGACTCCCGCCGGCTGTTTTGCCAATTGCTCCCCGAGCGCCGCCAGGTCGCGCTCGGCATGGCTCTGGCGCAGGAACACCGGCAAGTCGGCACTCAGCCGGGCAAAGTGGTTGTCACGGCAGAAAGGAGTGGCGCCCAGCGCCCGGCCAACGTGGTGGATCACCTGTTCAACGGCCTGTTCTACCTGGGCGCGGGTGCGGCGCACTTCGAAGCTGGCGTCTGAGCCTGGCTGGCGGTCGATCCATGCCGCGCATTCGCGCAGTGCCGCCCTGGCGCCGTACAAGGCGGAGTCGACTGCGCCCAGGTGAGCGTCGGCATGTGGGTCGGGGCGGGGGTTGCGGCAGTGTTCGCGCAGGTAATCGGCCAACGCCTCGGCGGCGCCGTACCAGCAGGCTGCAATGCCAGCACCGCCATGCCAGAAGCCGGGGCGTGACAGGTATTGCCCGGGGCGGCCGATGGCGATGCCAGGGGTGTGGTTGAACTCGACTTCGACACTGGCGGTGGTGGCCATGCCAATGGCCTGCCAGCGGTCTATGGCAAGGCCCTGGCTGGGATGGGACAGTTCGATGGCCACCAGCTGGGGTTGGTCATGCTGGTCCCAGGCCGTGACCAGCGCCCGATCGATCTGCAGTGCGCCCGAACACCAGGCCTTGCGACCCTCCAGGCGGACCTGGTCGCCATCACGGGCGACAATGCAGGCGCGGGCATCCGGCGGTTCGGCGGCCCACACGCCCCATATACCCTCGGCAGCGTGGTGTGCAGCCGCGCATTCGGCAAGGATCGCCAACGCGTCGGTGTGGCCCTCGTACAGCTTGGCCAAGACCAGGTCACAGCCTGCCACCCGGGCGAGGGTTTGCCAGCGCCGTAGCGTATTGCCCTGGCCGGGCAGGGGCAGCAGGTCGAGGTGGTCGGCTTGCAGTGCCTGAATCAGCTGCGGCAACTGGGTATCGAGGTTGAGCGGTTGCTGCCGCTCGCCGAAGGCTCGCAACAGGCGATCGAGGTTGGTCAGGTCAAAATCCTGGACAATGCTCATGGGCTCGGCTCCTTGGTCAGGCATTGCGGGGGTAGCGCTGAAGGCAAGCCGTCATCAGGCCAGCCCCAGCTGCTTGCGCATGCCCACGGTGATCGATTGCCTGGTCTTGCCATAATCGGCCCAGGGGTCGTCGACATCACCCAGGCGTTCAAGCACGTTGCCGATGTTCCACTGGTTGGCGCCCTTGAGTTGCGGCAGTTCCTCGCGCCAGATCGGCACGGATACCGGCAGGCCTTCGCGTGCGCGCAGGGTATACGCGCAGGCGGTGGTAGCCCCCTTGCCGTTGCGCAGGTAGTCGATGAAGATGCGCCCGATGCGATTTTTGGGCCCGGACACGGCACTGAGCCTGTCGGGGAACAACCTGGCCAGGTAATCGACGATGCCGTGGCTGAATGCCTTGACTTCATCCCAGCTGGCACGCCGGGTCAGGGGCACTACCAGGTGCATGCCTTTGCCGCCACTGGTCTTGAGAAAAACCTTCAGGCCCAGCTCATCCAGCAAGGTGAGGGCCAGTTGGGTGGCTTCCAGCATGGCCTTCCACGGCAGTGCCGGGTCCGGGTCAAGGTCGAGGACGAAGCGGTCGGGCTTGTCGAAGTCCTTGTCGGTGGCGTTCCAGGTGTGCAGTTCGAGCATGTTCATCTGCACTGCGCCGATCAAGGTGTCGGCGCGATTGATGACCATCGCCGCCTGGCCGGCCTCGGCCTTGTCATAGCTGAGCACGTTGGGCAGATGCAACTGGCCGGCGTTCTTCTGGAAGAACAGCTCCCCGGCCAGCCCGTCCGGAGCACGTACCAGCGCCACCGGGCGATTCTTGAGCTGGGGCAGTATCCATTGGCTGACTGCGGCGTAGTACTCGGCGACCTCGCGCTTGGTAACGCCGCTGGTGGCGTCGACCACCCGCTTGGGGTGGGTCAGGCGCAGCTCGCCCAAAGCCTCGGGGGCCTTGGCCTGCTTGCGCTTGGGCAGGGTCTTGGCGGGCATGCTGCGCTCCAGGTCGATGGCGGTAGCCGGTTTGTCATCGCGCAGGCCGTGGAACACCGAGTGGCGCACGATGCCGTCACGGGTCATCTGGGCATAGGCGACTTCGGCCAGCAGTTGCGGTTTCAGCCAGTGCACGCCCCGGGCTTCGGCCCCGGTGGGCGGGTTGGGCAGGGCCGGCTTGGCGGTTTCCAATGGTTTGAGCCGGGCATGGATGCTGGCCAGCGTGGTTGCACTGAAGCCGGTGCCGACCTTGCCGGCATAGCGCAACTCGCCGCTGTCGTTGTCGTGCAAGGCCAGCAGCAGGGCACCAAAGCCGCTGCGGCTGCCTTTGGGGTCGGTGTAGCCGACGATCACGAACTCCTGGCGCTGCTTGCACTTGAGCTTGATCCAGTCGGGGCTTCGGCGGCCGCTGTAGGGGCTGTCGACGCGCTTGCCGATCAGGCCTTCGAGTTGCAGCCGGCAGGCGCTGTCGAGCAGGGATTCGACCGGCTGGTCAAAATCGTCGGAGTACTTGAGCACGTCCGATTCGTTGTGCTCCAGCAGGCGCTGCAGGGTGTCTCGCCGGTCCTGCAGCGGTAACTGGCGCAGGTCCTGGCTGCCCAGGAAGGGCAGGTCGAACAGGTAATAGGTGATGTGCTCGTCATGCTCGGTGTCGAAAGCGTTCTGCAGCGCCTGGAAGTCCGCCGCGCCGTTTTCGCCAGCCACCACCACCTCGCCATCGAGCCAGGCCGAATCGAGGCCCAGCGCGCGCAAAGCGGCAACCTGCCTGGGCATCTTGCCGCTCCAGTCATGGCCATTGCGGGTGAACAGGCGCACGTCATCACCGTCGATGCGGGCAAGGATGCGGTAACCGTCGAACTTGACCTCGTAGCGCCAGTCGCCACTGGGCGGGGAGTCGACCAAGGTCGCCAGTTGTGGCTGCAGCTGCGCCGGCAACGGCACCTTCCGGCCTTTGCTGGCGGCTTTGCGACGTGGCGCGGCGGCCTTTTTTGCTGTCGGCTTGCGCGGCACCAGCGTGCGGTCGCTGAGCACGCTGTCGGGCTGGGCGTCGACGATGCTGTAGTCGGCTTCGCTGCGCGCCTGGCTGTCGTGCGACTTGACCAGCATCCACTGCTCCTTCTTGCCGGCCAGGTGGGTGCGGAACAGGTTCCATACACCGCCGAGCTTTTCGCCTTGCAGGCGGAAACGCAGTTTGCCCTTGGCATAGGCCTCATGCGCATCACCTTCGGGCTCCCAGATGCCCCGGTCCCAGACGATCACGTCGCCCGCGCCGTAATGCCCTTCGGGGATATGGCCTTCGAAGTCGGCGTAGTCCAGCGGGTGGTCCTCCACGTGCACGGCCAGGCGGCGCACCTTGGGGTCCAGCGACGGCCCTTTGGGGATGGCCCAGCTTTTCAGCGTGCCATCGAGTTCCAGGCGGAAGTCGTAGTGCAGGTGGCTGGCATCGTGCTTCTGGATGCAGAACTGCAGCGCGTGGGCCCGCTTGCCACGGCTGCGCTTGCCGCTGGGCTCGGGCGTGGCATTGAAGTCGCGCTTGCGCGCATATTCCTGCAGGGGCTTGGCCATGGCGGGCTCCGGGCGATTCGCAGTCTCTAATCTGGGAGGCAACGGCCCGGGCGGTAGTTCAAAAAAACTCTGAATCTTCAAACAGCAAGTGCAGTCGACCGAATGAAGCCACCTGACGGAGAACGCACATGGCCCGAACAGAAAAACCGAAGCCCTATACCCCCACTGAAATCGACGACACCGAAGACCGCATGGGCAGCGTGCATGAACTGGACTTCGACGAGCGCCTGGACGAGCGCGAGGGGCGTGCGGGTGACGAGCGACCGGCCGCGGACGTGGCCCGCGAGTTCCCGCCCCGGCGCGTGGCCGAAAGCGGCATGACTGGCGGCGAGGCGTTGAGCGACAGCCTGCACGAGGACAACGTCACCTACGACGACCTGAGCCCGGACACCTTGCTGGACGAGACCGGTGCCCGTGACCCGCACGAACCCGGTGGCAGCGGTGGCCCTGCAGACAAGACCCTTAGGCGGGTAGAGGCCAATGAGATTGGCGGCGGCATAGGCCTGGACGAAGCCGAACTGGCCCGCTCCGCACCGCTTGATGGCGAACCGTGGACCGATGATGTGATCGATGACGAGGAGAGCAAGCCATGAACGAGTTGCGTTGTGCCTGTGCAGATTGTTCCTGCACCGTGGATGCCAATGCCTTGCGGCTCGAAGGCAAGGTGTATTGCTGCGAGGCCTGTGCCAACGGGCATCGCAATGGCGAGCCGTGCCGGATGCCGGATTGCCACTGCGGGGAAAAAACCAAGGAAAGTGCCGTGGACAATGCGCTGGACGAGACTTTCCCGGCGAGTGACCCGATCTCGCCCTGAAACATCGCCGTCCCATAGGTTCTGCATAGGTCTATAGGGCTGTGATGATCCTGTGGGAGCGGCCTTGTGTCGCGAAAGGGCCGCAAAGCGGCCCCGGCAATTTTCCGTGCGAAGCTGAAATCCTGGGGCCGCGCTGCGGCCCTTTCGCGACGCAAGGCCGCTCCCACAAAAAGCAGCGCGCGAGCCTGCAGAATCAGTGAGTCTGCCAGATGCCGTTGCTACGCTCGCAATCGGTGCGGGCCTGGCCCAGGCTGGGAGTGTCGTAGTAGTAGGTGATTACCCGCGCATCCTTGGGCAACGACGGCTTGTCACCGCCAGTTGCCTTGGGGTTGGCCAATGCCTCCTGGGTCAATGGCGCGATGCAACTGCCAACGCTGCCATCGGCACAGCGCGCGACCTTGTGCTTTTCGCTGTTGAGCATGTCCTTGCTCTCATTGCTGCACGACCAGTTGATCGCTTCGGCGGGCAGGTTGCTGTAGCTGTAGCAGCTGTGTCGCTCCACCGGCGTTACCGCCTCGCTGGAGGAGCGAGTGAGCACGTTGCAGGCTTCGGCCAGGGCCTGGCCGCTGAGCAGGCTGGCCATCATCAATATCAACATCGGCTTCAAGACAGCGCCACGCATTTGCCACCTCCCGGGCCAATGGCCCTTGTCAGGTCTAGGCAGGCTTGTCGCGCCGGCGCATGGCCTTGGCGCGTTTCTCGAGGATCAGGTAGACAAGCACCGCCAGCAACAGCGGCACCAGGTAGTACAGCGTGCGGTAGCCCAGCAGGGCCGCCACCAGCGTGCCCTGGGCAAGCTGCCCATGCAGCAGGGCCAGGAACACCGTTTCCAGCACACCCAGCCCGGCCGGGATATGCGCAACCACACCAGCAACGCAGCTGATCAGCAGGATGCCGAGAATCGACGGGTAAAAGGCTTCGCCAGGCAGCAACCAGAAGATCAGCAGCGCCATCAGCGCCCAGTTGCTGGCACCCAGTACCACCTGGCACAGCGCCAGGCGCAGCGACGGCAGCGTTACCTCATGGTCGCGCCAGCGCCAGGTGCGCTTTTTGGCGAAGCCACAGGCCAGCAGGTAGCCAGCGGCAATCGCCAGCAACACCACGCCGATCAGTTGCAGGCCGCTGGCACCGACCGCCCAGTTGGCGGGCAGCTCGACCAGGCGCAAGGCGAACACGGTGCCAGCCAGCAGCATGTAGCCCATCCAGTTGGTCAGCAGGCCCAGGGTGAGGATGCGGGTGATGGTAGCCGTGTCCAGGCCCAGGCGGCTGTACAGCCGGTAGCGCAAGGCAACGCCACCCACCCAGGTGGTGAAGTTGAGGTTGAAGGCATAGCACACGAAAGCCACTGGCAAAACCTGACGTGCCGGCAGGTGGTGGCCGGTGTAGGCTCGGGCCAGCAGGTCGTAGCTGGCGAACGTCAGGTAACTGCACCCGGCCAGCGCCAGGCCTATGGCCAGAGTGCCGGGCTTGTAGGCCAGCAACGACTGGCGCACCTCGTTCCAGTCCAGGTTGCGCGCCAGCAGGTACAATAGCGCAGGGATCAGGATCAGGAATGCCAGGGTGAACAGCCGCTTGCCCCAGGTTTGCCAGTTCTTACGCGCCATCAGGTTTGGCCCTCGTGGTAGTCACCCTGTGCCTCGGCCTCCGGCTGCACCGAGCGCAGGTGCTGGCGGTGCGCCGGGAACCAGCCGGCAATCCGCGGGAAATGGCGGATCACGTGGAAGCACACGAATATCAACGGCGCCCGCCACCAGTATCCGCGAACCATGCGTTCCAGGGTGACCGGCTTGCATTGTTCGTGGGCCAGCTGCTGCAGGTGCTGGTTGAGCTGCTGGTTGAAGGCACGGTCACGGATGAACAGGTTCGCTTCCAGGTTGAACGACAGGCTGAGCGGATCCAGGTTGCTGGAGCCGACCGTGGCCCACTCATCGTCCACCAGCGCCACCTTGCCGTGCAGCGGCCGCTGGCAATACTCGTGAATGGCCACACCATCGCGCAGCAGGTAGTTGTACAACAGCCGCGACAGCGCCCGCACCCAGCGCATGTCTGGCTGGCCCTGCAGGATCAGCCGCACCTCCACGCCACGCCGGGACGCATTGCGCAGTTCACGCATCAACCGGTAGCCCGGGAAGAAATACGCGTTGGCCACCACGATGCGCTGCCGGGCGCTGCGAAACGCCTGCAGGTAGTGGGCTTCGATATCGGTGCTGCGCACCCCGTTGTCGCGCTCGACCAGCACGGCGCTGCAGGTACCGGCAGGCTCGGTCAGCGGCCGTACCGCGCTGGGCGGCTGCAGCACCGGCGACATCAAGCGCTTGCTGGCGGCATGCACCTGCGCCACCACCGGGCCGGCGACTTCCACGGCATAGTCCTGCTTGGCCATGGCACCAAAGTCGCCCAGGTGGTCGGCGCTGTAGTTGATGCCGCCAATGAAGGCCCGCTCGCCATCGACGACCACGATCTTGCGGTGCAGGCGCCGGAACAGGTTGGTGCGCATGCCCACCAGCCTTGGCTGAGGGTCGAAGGCATGGAAACTGACCCCGGCATCGGTCATGGCCGCAATGAAGGAGTCGGGCAGGTCGGCCGTGCCATAGCCATCCACGGCCACTTCGACACGTACGCCGCGTTGGGCGGCATCGATCAGCACCTGCTGCAATTGCTGGCCAACCTTGTCATCGAAAATGATGAAGGTCTCCAGCAGGATTTCCTCCCGCGCCTGGGCCATGGCCTCGAACACGCGGGGGTAGTATTGCTCGCCATTGATCAGCAACTGCACGCTGTTGCCGTCTACCCAGGGTCGGTTCACAGTTTGATCTCCGCAGCCAGAGGGGCGTGGTCGGAAAGGTGCGACCACGGGTACTTCGACAGCACCTGGGCCGTGCCGGGCATGGCATTGCGCAGGTAGATGCGGTCCAGGCGCAACAGCGGCAGACGCGCCGGAAAACTGCGCGCCGGGGTGCCGAAATGTTCGCCGAAGGCCTCTACCAGGTGTTCGCATAGCACGGCATCGGCCTTCAGCCGCCAATCGTTGAAATCGCCGGCGATGATTACCGGCGCCTTGGGCGGCAGGCTGTCGAGCAGGTCCAGCAGCAGCTTTACCTGGCGTTGCCGATGGGCCTCGCGCAGGCCGAGGTGCACGCACACCGCATGCACCTGGTCATGGCCCGGCACCTCCAGCTGGCAATGCAGCAGCCCGCGCTGCTCGTTGCCCTGCACCGAGACATCCAGGTTGTCGAAGCGGCTGATGGGGAATTTCGACAGCAGCGCATTGCCGTGGTCCCCATGGGGGTACACCGCATTGCGGCCGTAGGCGAACTGCGGCCACATGCTGTCGGCCAGGAACTCGTACTGTGGCGTATCCGGCCAGGCCGGGTGGCGCAGGGCATGTTGCTGGTGGCTGCCGTGCACCTCCTGCAGGAACACCAGGTCGGCGCCGGTGGCGCGCACGGCTTCGCGCAACTCGGGCAGGATGAAGCGCCGATTGAAGAAGGTGAAGCCCTTGTGCACGTTCAACGTCAGCACATTCAGCCGACGCACGGCGGTGATCTTGTCGATGATGCCGTGCGGGGCAGGCAGGGTCCTGTTCACAGGGTCACCTCCGGCACCACGCCAGGCTCGGTCATCAGTTCATGGTCCAGCGACAGCTTCTGCAACAGGCGCCGGGCGTCATAAGGTGCATGGACTTTCTGGTCGTTGTCGAAATAGCAGTAGACGTCCCGGGCAGCGCGCCGTGGTGGCGGCCCAGGCACCACCAGCTGGGCATCGTCGGCCTGGCGGCCCTGGCTCCAGTGCTGGATGCGCTGCTTCCAGCGCCGCAGCGCCTGGGCGGTATAGCCACTACTGTACAGCTCGACATCGCCATGCAGGCGCATGTACACGAAGTCGGCGGTAAGGTCTTCGACATACGGCCATTTCCCGGCGCTGTCGGCCACGACCAGCGCTACCCGGTGCTTGCGCAGCAGCTTGATGAAGGCTTCGCACAAAAAGCTTTCGTTGCGAATCTCCACAGCGTGGCGCAGCCGAGCGTTGCCCTTGATATCGGTGCTGCCGTTGTCCCGCAGTTGTTGCGCACACCCCTGCGCGCATTCGCGGGCAGCCTTGCGACTGTGCGGCAACAGTTCGAGAAAACGGGCGAAGCGGGCCTCGTCGAACCTCATGTTGGGTGGAAACTGCCACAGGAATGGCCCGAGCTTCTTGCCGAGCAGCAGCGGCCCGGAAGCGAAAAAATTGGCCACTGCTTCTTCGATGTCCTTGAGCCGGCGTACATGGGTGATGTAGCGCGGGGCTTTTACCGCGAACACGAAGCCGGGCGGCGTCTGGTCATGCCAGCCCTGGTAGCGTTCGGGTGTTTGCAGGCTGTAGAACGAGCCGTTGATTTCAATGCTGTTGACCGCCCGCGAAGCGAACGCCAGTTCGTCGTCCTGGGGTAGGCCCTTCGGGTAAAAATCCTTGCGCCACGGGCCGTAGCGCCAACCGGAGATGCCGATGCGGATATCGCTCACGCTGCCTTCCTCATTGCCAGTCCTTGTTCGGTCACTCTGAAGGTGCGACTGGTGAACAGCGGCCAGGGTTCAGCACGGTTGACCAACGGAAAAGGCTGATGCGGCGTGGAACTTTGCGGCCCGCGGCGTTTCCACCGCATACCTGCTACGAGGAAGGGCACCAGGATGAAATTCGACCGTTTCGCCCAATGGCTGGCCAATTGGGCCGGCCGCCCGCTGACCTTCGGCATCGCCTGCCTGCTGATCCTGATCTGGGCAGTGACCGGGCCGCTGTTCGGCTTCAACGACACCTGGCAACTGGTGATCAACACCTCGACCACCATCATCACCTTCCTCATGGTGTTCCTGATCCAGAACACCCAGAACCGCGACAACGACGAACTGCACATCAAGATCGATGAGCTGTTGCGCACCACCCAAAAGGCGCACAAGGCGCTGCTGGACCTTGAAGACATGGATCCGGCCGAGCTGCATGCCCTGCGCAAGCAATACCGGCAGATGGCCGGGCAGGGTGACGATGCGCATTCAACCAAGGAATGACCTGCCAACCCTGGAGGCAAGCATGGCCAGACATATCGTCCACTTCACCGGGCCTATCAATTCATCCACCTGCGGCAACCTGATCAACACCTGTTCGCGGGCGTTGCAGCAGGGCGCCGACGTCCTGCAACTGAACATCGCCACCATGGGCGGCGAGTGCAGCTACGGGTTTACCTTGTACAACTTTCTGCGGGCGTTACCGGTCGAGGTGCATACCCACAACCTGGGCACGGTGGAATCCATGGGCAACATCATCTTCCTGGCCGGGGAACGGCGCACGGCATGCAGTTACAGCAAGTTCCTGTTTCATCCTTTCCACTGGACCTTGCATGGCTCGGTCGACCACTCACGCATGGCTGAATATGCGATGAGCCTGGATTATGACCTGCGGCTGTACGCGCAAATCGTCGCCGAGCGGACCGAAGGGGCGGACGAGGTGCTGGATGTACCACGGTATCTGATGGCCTACCCGCGGATACTCGGGCCCCGGGAGGCATTGGCGAACGGGATGATCCATGCCATAGACGAGATGCCGATCGAGGCGGAGGCTTGTCAGTGGAGTGTGCATGCCTAGCTGATTCCTGTGCCGGCCCTTTCGCGGGTGAACCCGCTCCCACAGGCATTCCACCGAACCTGTGGGAGCGGGTTCACCCGCGAAAGGGCCGGCACAGGTCAAGAAGATCTATCTGACCGACGCTGCCATTGCCCGGTCACACGCCAGCAACGAGCGGATCAGCAGCTTGATTTCGTCCTTGAGCATGGGCACCTGGTCCGGGTGAGCGAACCGGCAATCGGCAATTTCATGCAGCGCCTTGGGATGCGGGGCGTCGGCGAACTCCGCCTCGAACACATAATGCATGCGCTCTGCCGCTTCATGGCGCATCAACAGGGTCAGCGATTCTGCTTGCAACCCGGTTTCCTCAAGCAATTCACGCTCCGCTGCCTGCACCGGCGTCTCGCCGGGCTCTATCTTGCCGCCGGGCAGAGTCCAGGCGGCGTTGGGCTTTCTCACCCACAGCCATTTATGGGTTTGTTTGCCATGCCGGCAGATGATCGTTGCGCGATGCTTGACTGGTTTCATTCAGGCTCCCGGGCGAATCCCTCATTCCATGTAGATTCGGCCCCCGGCGGCAATGAACGTTGCGTTTAAAGCGACCAACGGTCAGTAGGGCACCGAGCCGCTCAGCGCCTCGATGGCCTCCACCAGCTCGTCATAGCCCACCGGCTTGCTCAGGTGCCGGTCGAAGCCCGACTGGCGGGACTTGTACTGGTCGGCGCTGGCGCCATAGCCGGTCAGGGCGATGGCCGGGGTATGGCGCAGGTGCACGTAGCCACGCAGGGCCTTGATCAGCGCATGGCCGTCCATCACCGGCATGCCGATATCGGACAGGATGATGTCGTATTCCTCACCCGCAGCGGCGTCCAGGGCCTCACGTGGCTTGCTGAAGGCATTGACAGTGGCGCTCTCCATTTCCAGCAGCTCCTGCATTACCGCCAGCACTTCTACGGAATCGTCCACCAGCAACACGCGAATTCCATTAAGGCGGCCCTCGCTCAGTGGCTCCGAGCCTTGCTCACGCTGCGGGAGTTGCGTATCGCAAAGTGGCAGGGTGACCTCAAAGGTGCAGCCCAGGCCAAGCCCCGGTGACTTGGCGCGTACGGTACCGCCATGGGCCTCGACCAGTTGCCGTACCAGCGACAGACCGATGCCCAGGCCCTCGCGGCTGTGGCTACCCTGTTGCGGCGTAGCCTGGCTGAACAGGTCGAAGATGTGCTCGAGGCTGTCGTGGCTCAGGCCTACGCCATGGTCGATCACCTGCAGCCGCGCGTGGTCTTCGTCGTGGCTCAGCACCAGGCGTATCTCATTGCCCGCCGGGCTGAACTTCAGCGCGTTGTTGAGCAGGTTCCAGATGATCTGCTCCAGGCGGGTAACGTCACCTTCGATCATCACCGGCAGGGTGTCGGCGGGCAGCTCCAGGCGAACCGGGCAGGGGTGTTGCTCGCTCACCACCACATCATGGATGCCCTGCAGGAGGGCGAGCAGATCCACAGGTGCGGTCTTGAGCTTAAGCTTGCCGGTCCGAATGCGCGCCACATCCAGCAGGTCGTCGATGATCCGCGCCTGGCTGGTTACCGCGTCGCAAATGGTACCCACGGCCTTGCTCGCTGCACTGATGTTGCGCAGCGACGGCAGGCGGCGCAGGATTTCGGCATTGAGCTGGATCAGGTTGAGCGGGTGCTTGAGCTCATGGGACATGACGGCGAAGAACTCGTCCTTCATGTGGTTGTTGCTCTGCGTCTCGGCCAACTGCTTGCTCAGGCGCTCTTCGCCCAGGCGCACGCGCTCCTCGGCGGCATGGCTGCTGCTGATGTCGATGAAGGTCAGCACCGTGCCGTCGATTTTCTGCTCGCTGGAGCGGTAGGGCAGCAGGCGCGCCAGGTACCAGTGATCGCCCTGGCCGCCGATTTCACGCTCGATGATGGCCTCGCCCTGGGCCACGGCGCGGGCATCGTCGGCCAGCGCCGGGTAATCCAGGCGGTGGGTGATGTCGAGCAGGGAACGGCCGGTATCGACCGGCAGCATATTGAACAGGTCGGTGGCGCGCGGGGTGAACCAGCGGATATGCAGGTTGCGGTCGACGAACACCGTGGCGATCTCGGTGCAGGCGATCAGGTTGCTGAGGTAGTCGTTGACCTTGTCGGTTTCCTCGACCTTGTTCTTCAGCTCGTAGTTGACCGTGAGCAGTTCCTCGTTGATCGACTGCAGCTCTTCCTTGCTGGTTTCCAGTTCTTCGCTGGCCGACCGCAACTCCTCGTTGATGGCCTGCATCTCTTCGTTGGAAGCCGTCAGCTCCTCGCTGGAGACCTCTGACTGCTCGATGGTTTCCTGCAGTTGCAGGCGAGTGCGCTGCAGTTCGCGTTCGAGGTTGTGCAGCACCATGCTGTCGGTCTGGCGGATGACGCCGGGCAACGGCAGGGATGGGTCGGGCGCGCGTTCCTCGAACACCACCAGCAGGCAATCGCTGGCGCTGAGGTCGTCCTTGTACGGCTGCACGGTGATCTCCACCTGCAGTTTGCCCATGGTTTCCGCCAGGTCGACAGGGCGCGAGGTCACCGCCTCGGTCCCCTGACGCGCCTGGAACAAGGTGCTGCGCAGGGCCAGGCGCAGGGGCGGCAGCACCAGGCTGAGCAGGCTGCGGCTCGGTTCGCCACCGGCCAGTTGCAGGAAACGCCCTGCGCCTTCGCTCATGTGCAGGATATTGCCGTCGATATCGACGATCAGGCTGGGCGGCATGCGGCGCGCCAGAGCGCGGTAGTGCAGGTCGGCGAAGGATGGCTTGCGCCCCGGCTTGGCCTTGGCCAGCGTTTCCAGTGGCATGCTGGCGGCAGATGTGCCGGCCAGCTGACGGCCGGAACGGCGGCCGGTATTGCTGGCATCGAGTGCGCGGAAAATGCGGTTGCGTTTGTCCACCGGGGCGAACAGTTCACTGGCCATGTCGGCCGACTCGGACGACCCGAGGAACAGGTAGCCACCCGGGCGCAGAGCGAAGTGGAACATCTGCAGGATGTCACGCTGCACCTCGCGGTCCAGGTAGATCAGCAGGTTGCGGCAGACAATCAGGTCGATCTGCGAGAACGGTGGGTCCGACAGCAGGTTGTGCCGTGCGAACAGCACCTTTTCGCGAACCTCTTTGCGCACCCGGTAATGCTGGTCTTCCTTGAGGAAGAACTGGCGCAGCCGGCTGGGCGGCACGTCGGTGACGATCGCCTCGGGGTATGAGCCACTGCGGGCGATGCCGATGGCGCGTTCGTCCAGGTCGGTGGCGAACACCTGTACCTTGTGCGAGCGCTGCTCCAGTGCCAGCTGCTCGCAAACCAGCATGGCCAGGCTGTACGCCTCTTCGCCGGTGGAGCAGCCGGCCGACCACACGCGTATCTCGTCTGCGCCCTCGGCCGGGTCGCGTTCGCAGACCAGCTGCGGCAGCACATGGCGCTCCAGGGCTTCGAAGGCTTCGCGGTCGCGGAAGAAATTGGTCACGCCAATCAGCATGTCGGCCAGCAACGCCCGGGATTCCGCTGGGTGCTGTTCCAGGTAATGCAGGTAGGCCGCCAGGTCTGCCTGGCCGGTCACATGCAGGCGGCGCTCGATGCGTCGCAGTACCGTGGCGCGCTTGTAGTGCTGGAAGTCGTGGCCGGTATTGCTGCGCAACTGCAGCAGGATCTCTTCGAGCATCGGCTCGCTGGCCTGGGCATCGCCGACACGGGTGCCCAAGGCCGGAGGCAGGGTGTCGTCCTCGATTTCCGGGAGCCGGACCTGGCGGGCATTGCGCCACAGCTCCAGCAGCTTCTGCGGCATTTCTGCCGCCGGCAGCACCAGGTCGACCATGCCGGTCTCGATGGCGGCACGGGGCATGCTGTCGTACTGGGCGTCGTCCGGTGTCTGCGCCAGGGTCACACCGCCTTGCTCCTTGATCCGCGACAGGCCCACGGCGCCATCGGCACCGGTACCGGACAACACCACGCAGAAGGCGTGGTCCTTGTGCACGTCAGCCAGGTCACGGAAGAACAGGTCGATGGCCACGTGGTCGCCACGGCGCCGGTTGGCCGGGGTCACCCGCAGGTAGCCGTCGTTGGTGGACAGGCGATTGGCCGGTGAAATCACGTAGATATGGTTACGCTCGATCGGCACCGGCTCGGTCACCTGGCGCACCGGCATTTGCGTGGTCTCCTGGATGATGCGGTCGGCGACGCTCTGGTGGTCGGGGGACAGGTGCAGGACCACGACGAAGGCCATGCCGCAATCGCTGGGCATTTGCCGGAACAGCGTACAGATCGCTTCCAGACCGCCTGCCGATGCACCGATGCCCACCACCGGGAAATCCAGGTGGCTGGGGCTGAGTGCCGGGTTCTGGGGCGAGGCAGGTTGCTTGGGGGACGACTTCATGGACGGAGCCTTGTGCAGACCGGAACGTTCAGCCCTCAGCAGCATCATCGGGCGTGTGTGTGGCGGGATTATAGGCCGTCGCCATCCTATTGAGACCTCTGCTTGCGAAGGAAAGTGCGACCCGCCTGCATCCGCCGCCCAAACCTTTTGCCGACACACGTTTGGTGCCGTTGGTCAGTTGCTGGCAAAACCATTGAGCAAAGTCTGTGATCGGCGGCTCGGAACCAAGGCATGGCAAACATCCATGCGAGCAGCCAATCCATCGCAAGGAGATACCACATGGCGCAGGATCAAGAGCGAACCAGCCAGCGCGGCGGCACCAAGGAAACCAACCCTGGCAATTTTGCCAATGACCGGGAACGGGCCTCCCGCGCGGGGCATAAGGGTGGGCAGGCTTCTGGCGGCAACTTCGCCAACGACCGCCAACGGGCATCGGAGGCCGGTCGCAAGGGCGGCCAGAACAGCCACGGCGGGGGCCGCCAACAGTGAGTTGAATGCTTCTGGGCACCCGGTACCCGCAGTGCCGGGTGCCGGCCACCTCCTGTGTACCGAGGCTGCAATGGCCTTTGGTACCTGTTGCTCGACATTTTTTTGAATCTTCTGGCCGTACCCCGATCAATCAGGGTGTCATCCATGGAGAAGAGGAGGCCCCTGCGATGCCTGGCCCACAGCTGTACATCATCGATTACCAACTGCATGGCAAGCCGCGCAGTTTCATCATCCGTCTGGAGACGCTGGACAACGCCGAGGCCTGGCATTGGGCAAGTTGTGATGCGGGCATCGGCATCATTCCGAAGTTCGGGCGCGAAAAAATCAGGAAAGTCAGCAGGCCGATGGCCGAGCGCTACGGGATTACCGCGGTGAGCTGGCGGGTATCCGGCGGCAAGCCGAACCAGTCTGCGGCGACAATGTGATTCCCCGACTGCACAATCCGTGCGGGAACAAATGTCCTGCTCAAATTCTAAAAGTTGGCACGATCCTCTGTGGGAGCGGCTTTAGCCGCGAACACCGGCGCAGCCGGTGCCATGCACCGCGTTGGATTCTTCGCGGCTAAAGCCGCTCCCACAGGGTACGAGGATCGCTTGCGAATTCAGTTATCTGTGCGAAAGCGCGACCCAAAGGGCTGGGCAATCTCCCACAGGGGATCGCGCAGACCGTCTGCATGACGGTCAGGCACCGGACTCGGGGTCGCTGGCCGGTACGCCCGGGCGGTTTTCTTCGTCATCTGTCACATTGGGGTCGGCATCCGGATCATCTGCCCGGTCATTGCGCCGGTCCGGCTCGAGCTCTGGCCAGTCATCCTGTGCGCTGCCGCCACCCATCGCAGTAAACTCTTTCATCTCGCAACCCTCGCTCTCGATGAAAAAAAGGCCCGCGATCAGGCGGGCCCAATACAGGAGTGAGAGGCGAAGCCATTGACCACCCCTCATTGAATGAGAGCGGCAACAGCCAGGGGCGGTCGGTTGGATGTCCACCACCCCTGACCAACGGTACTGTCAGGGCTGTTTCAGCACGAGGGTGAGAATGTCGTAGCTGGCGACCAGCTCGCCCAGCTGGTTGGTCACCTCCACATCCCACGCCACCACGCCCTGGGGCTGGCCCAACGGGCTGGTCTTGCCCTGGTCGATCTTGCGCTTGCAGGTCAGGCGCGCCTGGATGGTGTCGCCGATGCCCACCGGGTTGATGAAGCGCAGGGTATCCAGGCCGTAGTTGGCCAGTACCGGGCCTGCACCCGGGGAGACGAACAGCCCGGCCGCTGCCGACAACACGAAATAGCCGTGGGCGATGCGCTTGCCGAACTGCGATTCCTTGGCGGCGATCTCGTCGAAGTGCATGTAGAAATGGTCACCCGACAGGCAACCGAAGTTGACCAGGTCGGCTTCGGTCACGGTGCGCCGGTGGGTGAGCAGCGACTCGCCGATGCGCAACTGCTCGAAATAGCGGCGGAACGGGTGTACTTCGGTTTCGATCACTTCGCCACCGCGCACGTATTCGCCGGTTACCGCCGTCAGCATGCTCGGCGAACCCTGTACAGCGGCACGCTGCAGGTAATGCTTGACGGCACGCAGGCCACCCAGCTCTTCACCACCACCAGCGCGGCCCGGGCCGCCGTGCTTGAGTTGCGGCAATGGCGAGCCATGCCCGGTGGATTCCTTGGCCGCTTCGCTGTCGAGTACCAGCAGGCGGCCGTGCCAGGCGGCAGCCACTGGAATGGCCTTGGCTGCCACGCTGCGGTCGGCGGTGACCAGGGTCGCCACCAGGCTGCCTTTGCCCCGCGCGGCCAGCGCCAGGGCTTCATCGAGGTCGTCATAGGCCATCAGCGTGCTGACCGGGCCGAACGCTTCGATATCGTGGGCACCGCCTTCGGCATGCGGGTCACGGGCCTGCAGCAAGGTCGGAGCAAAGAACGCGCCCTCGGCCACGCCCTCGCCACGCGGCGCAAAGCCATCGCTGGCACCGAACAGCTGGTCGCAGCTCTGCATCAGGCTGCGCACTCGCTCGGCCACATCGTGCTGCTGGTCGTGGGAGGCCAGGGCGCCCATGCGCACGCCTTCCAGCGACGGGTCACCGACAACCACCTTGGCCAGCCGCTCGCGCAGGCGCGTGGCAACCGCGTCGATGTGTTTGGCCGGTACGATGGCGCGGCGGATGGCGGTGCACTTCTGCCCGGCCTTGGTGGTCATTTCGCGGACCACCTCTTTGATATACAGGTCGAACTCTTCGCTGTCCGGGGTCACGTCCGGGCCGAGGATGGCGCAGTTGAGCGAATCGGCTTCGGCGGTGAACGGCACCGAGTTGCGCACCAGGTTCGGCGTGACGCGCAACTTGGCGGCGGTGTCGGCGGAACCGGTGAAGGTCACCACGTCCTGGCCTTGCAGGCGGTCGAGCAGGTCGCCGGTACTACCGATCACCAGTTGCAGGCTGCCTTCGGGCAACAGCCCGGATGCATTCATCAGCCGCACAACGGCCTCGGTCAGGTAGCTGGTCGAGGTCGCAGGCTTGACGATGCACGGCATGCCGGCCAGGAAGGTCGGCGCGAACTTCTCCAGCATGCCCCAGATGGGGAAGTTGAAGGCGTTGATGTGCACCGCCACGCCGGCGCGCGGCACCAGGATGTGGCTGCCGGCGAAATGGCCTTGCTTGCCCAGCGGGATGGCCGGGCCTTCGTGCACCAGATTGCCCGACGGCAGCTCACGGCTGCCGATGCCCGCATAGGAGAACAGCGTGGCGTTGCCGCCTTCGATGTCGATCCAGCTGTCGGCACGGGTGGCGCCGCTGTGGTGGGACAGGGCGTAGAGCTGCTCCTTGCGCTCGGCCAGATACAGGGCCAGTGCCTTCAGGCGGGCAGCGCGTTGCTGGAAGTCCATGGCCATCAGCGTGGCCAGGCCACGGGTGCGGGCAAAGTCCACGGCTTCGGCGAAGTCCGGGCGCTCTTCGTGGCTGTAGGCCAGGACGTGGCCATCCAGGGCGCTACGCAGGGCCTGGGCGCCGTGCTGGCCAAGCCAGCGGCCGGCGATGAAGCTTTGCAGGGTAGGGGCGGCAGACATGCTGTTCTCCAATGTAGAGGGGGGCGCTGTTACCACAGCGCCACGGTGTAGCCGATGATCAGGCGGTTTTCGTCCACGGCGTTGGTCAGGCCATTGCCGGAACGGAAGGTGACGTTGCGCCAGCGCAGGCTGACGTCCTTGAACGGGCCGCTCTGAATGACATAGGTGATGTCGGTGTCGCGCTCACGCTCACGGCCGTTGCTGACAGTGGCGGTTTCGGCGTGGCGGCCATCGGTGTAGCGGGTCATGAAGCTCAGGCCGGGGATACCCATGGCGACGAAGTCGTAGTCGTAGCGCACCTGCCACGAGTCCAGCCCGGCGCGGGTGAAGGTGTTGTAGGTGACCAGGTTGACGGTGAACGGGTCGCCGCCGTTCACGAACGGGAAGGCACTGTCGCCGGACATCTGCTGCCAGGCGGCGGTGAACTTGTGGGCCCGTACGCCAAGGGTGAACATGGCGTTGAAGTTGCGGTTGTCGATGTTGCCGGCACGCTCGGCGCCGTCGTTGCGGCTGTCGAAGTAGCGCAGGTCGGTGCGCAGGCTCAGGCCTTCGCCCAGCGGGCGGGTATCGATCAGGCCGATGAACTGCTGGCGGTAGATGTCTTCGAGCTTGGCGTAGTAGTAGCTGACGCTGGTTTGCGGGGTGATGGCGTAGCTGCCGCCGCCGAAGTCCAGGTGGTCGCTGCTGGCGGCGCCGTAGCCGATGTCGTCGCGGCCCGAGGAATCACGCAGGTTGGCCTTGGTCAGGCGGCCGGCGTTGAAGGTCAGGCCGGCCAGGTCCTGGCTGGTGAGCAGGCCACCCTGGAAGGTGGAGGCCAGCAGGCGGGTGTCGTTGTACACCACCACCGGCAGGATCGGTTGCAAGGTCCCCAGGCGCAGGGTGCTCTTGGCCACCCGCACCTTGCCGGTCAGGCCCAGTTCGCTGTAGTCGTCGACCGGTTCATGGCTGTTCGGGCCGAAAGGCAGCAGGCCGGTATTGCGCCGGTCGCGGCTGGAGTCGAGCTTGATGCCCAGTTGGCCCATGGCGTCGACACCAAAGCCGACCGGGCCTTCGGTGAAGCCCGACTCCAGCTTGGCGGTAAAGCCTTGGCCCCATTCCTCGGCCTTGGCCTGCGGTGCATTGCTTTGGCGGAAGTCGCGGTTGAGGTAATGGTTGCGCAGCTCCAACCGGGCGTGGCTGTCGCCGATGAAGTCTGCCATCGCCGGCATCGGCAGGGCGAGGGTCGCCAGCCAGGCGGCCGAAATGAAGTGCGTGCGGTTCATTGTTGTTGTTTTACCCGACATGGTTGTTCTTCCCTGAGAGTCAGTGCTTGCTGGCGCCGGCGGCGCCGATTCCGGTCATGGAACGGATGAACTGGGCCAGGTAGCGGCCACGTTCCTGGTTGGCGCGTTCGGAGCTGTCAGTAACCGAGAACACCCAGGCGCCGAGGAAGGCCAGGCTCATGGAGAACAGTGCCGGGTTGCTGTAGGGGAACAGCGCCGTTTCGTGATGCAGCACGTTGACCCACACCGCCGGGCCCAGTACCACCAGCAGCACCGCCGAAACCAGGCCGGCCATGCTGCCGCACACTGCGCCGCGGGTGGTCAGGCCTTTCCAGAACATCGAAAGCAGCAGCACCGGGAAGTTGACCGAGGCGGCCACGGCCAGCACCAGCCCCGAGAGGAAGGCGATGTTCTGCGACTCGAACATCAGGCCGAGGATGACCGCCAGCAGGCCGATCAGCAGCGTGGCGATACGCGACACGCGCATTTCCTCCTGCTCGCTAGCCTTGCCCTGGCGCACCACGCAGGCATACAGGTCGTGGGAAACCGCCGATGCACCGGACAGCGCCAGGCCCGCGACCACTGCCAGGATGGTGGCGAAGGCCACGGCGGAGATGAAGCCGAGGAACAGATTGCCACCTACGGCCTGGGCAAGGTGCACGGCGACCATGTTGCCGCCGCCGATAATGGCGCCGGTGGCATCACGGTAGGACGGTTCGGTGCCGACCATGACGATTGCACCAAAGCCGATGACGATCAGCAGCAGGTAGAAGTAACCGATGAACCCGGTGGCATAGAACACGCTCTTGCGCGCTTCCTTGGCATCGCTGACGGTGAAGAAGCGCATCAGGATATGCGGCAGGCCGGCAGTACCGAACATCATGCCCAGGCCCAGGGAAATGGCATCCACCGGGTTGGACAGCAGGCCGCCCGGGGCCATGATCGCCTGGCCCTTGGCATGCACGGCCACGGCGCTGGCGAACATCGCTTCGGTGCTGAAGCCGAAATGCTTGAGCACCATGAAGGCCATGAAGCTGGTACCCGACAGCAGCATCACCGCCTTGATGATCTGCACCCAGGTGGTGGCGAGCATGCCGCCGAAGGTGACGTAGGCGACCATCAGCACACCGACCAGCATCACCGCGTACAGGTAGCTGATGCCGAACAGCAGTTCGATCAGCTTGCCGGCACCGACCATCTGTGCCACCAGGTACATCAGCGCCACCACCAGGGTGCCGAAGGCCGAGGTCAGGCGCACCGGGGTTTGCGCCAGGCGGTAGCTGACCACGTCGGCGAAGGTGTACTTGCCCAGGTTGCGCAGGCGCTCGGCGATCAGGAACAGGATGATCGGCCAGCCGGCCAGTACGCCCAGGGCATACAGCAGGCCGTCATAGCCGTTCATGAACATCATTGCCGAAATGCCCAGGAACGAGGCGGCGCTGATCATGTCGCCGGCGATCGCCAAGCCGTTCTGCATGCCGGTCAGGCCCCCGCCGGCGGTGTAGAAATCGCTGGCCGAGCGGGTGCGCATGGCAGCCCAGCGGGTGACCAGCAGGGTGAAGCAGACGAACACCATGAACATCGAGATGGCAGTCCAGTTCATTGTGCGCACTCCTGCTTGACCTTGTCGTTGAGCGGGTCGAGCACGTTGTTGGCGCGGTGCACGTAGATGCCGGTCAAGGCGAAGGACAGCAGTACCATCAGCACCCCCACCAGCATGCCAACGGTGGTCACGCCACCGCTGAGGGACTGGCCGAGGGTGCTGGGGGAAAACGCCACCAGCAGGACGAAGCCGTAGTAAATCACCAGCATGGCCAGGGTCAGGCTGCCGTTGAGGCGGCGTTTGCGCTGCACCAGGTGCTGGAAGTCGGGGTGGTTGGCGATGCTTTCTATGCGTTCGGGTGTCATGGGTTGCGATCTCTGGGTGTTGTAATTGTTTTGTTGAGGTCACGCGGGTGTTGCGGTGTTGCTTAGGGCCTCTTCGCGGGTGAACCCGCTCCCACAGGTAGGGCGCTGCTCTCAGGTCTTGTGCAGTCCCTGTGGGAGCGGGTTCACCCGCGAAGCAGGCGACGCGGTCTCAGAGCTGGTCGAAATCGAGCACCACCTTGTCGCTCACCGGGTAGGTCTGGCACGACAGCACATACCCGGCCGCCACTTCGTAATCCTCCAGGGCATGGTTGCTGTCCATCTCCACTTCGCCCTCGATTACCCGGCACTTGCAGGTCGAGCACACGCCGGCCTTGCAGGAGTACGGCAGTTCGGCGCCGATTGCATTGCCGGCGTCCAGCACGTTCTGGGTATTGCGTGGCAGGTCGAAGGTAAGCGCGCGGCCGTCGCTGATCACGGTGATGTGACTGAGCGCCGAATCCACCTGGCGCGCCGCCTCGCGGGCCTCCCGGCGGGCTTCGCTGCCGGCTGCGGCGAACAGCTCGAAATGGATACGGTCCTTGGCCAGGCCATTGGCCTGCAGGCTGTCGCGCACCGTCTCGGTCATCGCCTGTGGGCCGCAGATGAATGCAGTGTCCAGGTTGGCAACGTCCATCCAGCGCGAGAACAACTGGCCGCACTTGTCGGCATCGATGCGGCCGTTGTACAGGTCGACATCCTGCTGCTCGCGGCTGAACACGAAAATCAGGTTCAGGCGGTCGAGGTAACGGTTCTTCAGGTCTTCCAGCTTGTCGCGGAACAGTGCGCCAGAGCTGGAGCGGTTGCCGTACAGCAGGGTGAAGCGGCTGTGCGGCTCGCTGGCCAAGGTAGTGGCGATGATCGACAGGATCGGCGTGATGCCGCTGCCGGCAGCCACGCCCAGGTAGTTGCCCTGGCGGGCCGGTTCCAGTGGCACGAAGAAGCTGCCCGACGGCGGCATCACTTCCAGTTGCTGGCCTGCCTTGAGCACGTCGTTGGCAAATGACGAGAAGCGCCCGCCTGGCACGCGTTTTACCGCCACACGCAGTTCGCCATCCTGCACGGCGCTGCAGATGGAATAGGAACGGCGGACTTCTTCGTTATCCAGGTGGGTGCGCATGACCAGATACTGGCCCTGGGTGAAACGGAACTGCGCCTGCAGGTGCTCGGGCACGTCGAAGGCAATCGACACCGCATCGCGGGTCTCGTTGCGCACTTGCTTGATGGTCAGGCTGTGAAACTGGCTCATGGCGTTCTCCACGGCTCAAATGCATTTGAAATAGTCGAACGGCTCCAGGCACTCGCGGCAGCGGTAAAGCGCCTTGCAAGCCGTGGAGCCGAACTGGCTGAGCAATTCGGTATGGGCGCTGCCGCACTGCGGGCAGCAAACCTGCGGCGCCTCGCCGAGCAGGCTGCGTTTGCTGGTGCTGCCCTGTGGCGGGGCGATGCCGTAGGCGCGCAGGCGCTCGCGGCCCAGTTCGCTGATCCAGTCGGTGCTCCAGGCCGGGGTCAGCCGGCGCTCGAGCAGCGGCGCGGGGAAGCCGGCCTGCTCCAGCGCCTGGCGGATATCCCCTTCGATCACCTCGGTGGCAGGGCAGCCGGAGTAGGTCGGTGTGACGACCAGGTGCAGGTGCCCGGCGCGCCAGTCGAGGTCGCGCACGATGCCCAGGTCGACCACGCTGACCACGGGCACTTCCGGGTCCATGACCTGGGCCAGTACCGCCCAGGCCCGGGCCAGGTCATCGCCGCGTGGCGCGCGGGCGCCACGGTCGCCGGCAATCAGCTCACCAGGTTGCATCGGGGTACGCCCTTGGCAGGAACTGCATCTCGGCCAGCAGCAGGCCCAGGTGCTCGGTGTGCAGGCCTTTGCGGCCGTCCAGGTAGAAGTGGCTGGCGGCCTTGGGCAACGGCAATTCGACCGAAGCGAAGGTCTCGCCAACCTGCTTGAGCCAGGCCGCGCCGACGGCAGCGGGGTCGGCGGCGATACCCGCTTGCGCCAGGTGCACTTCATGGTCGCTACCGGCGGCCAGTTCGACGGTGAAGCCCCACAGTGCCGGGATGGCCGCGAGCATGCGTTGGCGGCTTTCTTCGGTGCCACCGCCCAGGCGTTGCACCCACTCGCTGGAGCGGCGCAGGTGGTAGGTGACTTCCTTCAGGGCCTTGGCGGCGATACCGGCGATACGCTCGTCGTTCGAGCCGACCAGCCCCTGAAGCACGGCGAAATGCCAGGCGTCATAGAAGAACTGCTTGGTCATGGTCACGGCGAAATCGCCGTTGGGCTGCTCGACCAGCAACAGGTTGCGATAGGCGCGCTCGTCACGGCGGAAGGCCAGGGCGTCGGCGTCACGGCCATCATCGAGCAGCTCGGCGGCGTACTCCAGCCAGTTGCGCGCCTGGCCTACCAGGTCGAGGCCGACGTTCATCAGGGCCAGCTCTTCTTCGATGGCCGGGGCGCGGCCACACCATTCGCAGAGGCGCTGGCCCTGCACCAGGGCACTGTCGCCGAGCAGCAGCAGGTAAGGGACAAGGGTTTCGTTGTGCATGGCCAACCTCACATGTGTCCGACTTCGTCGGGCAGTTCGTAGAAGCTGGCATGGCGGTAGACCTTGTCGTCCGCAGGGGCGAACAGCGGGTCTTTCTCGTCCGGGGAAGAGGCGGTGATCAGTGCCGAGGGCACCACCCACAGGCTGACGCCTTCGCTGCGGCGGGTGTACAGCTCGCGGGCGTTTTCGATGGCCATGGCGGCATCGGCGGCGTGCACGCTGCCGACATGCTTGTGGTTAAGGCCGTGCTTGCTGCGCACGAACACTTCGTAGAGGGTCCAGACAGACATTTTCGATCTCCGCATCAATCGCCGCTCAGGCGGCGTTCTTGTTCTGTTGCTTGCGCGCGTAGGCCACGGCGGCCTCGCGTACCCAGGCGCCGTCCTCGATGGCCTTGCGCCGGGTGGCGACACGTTCCTGGTTGCACGGGCCATTGCCCTTGATCACTTCGTAGAACTCGTCCCACTGGATGTCGCCGAAGTCGTAGTGACCGCGCTCGGCGTTCCACTTCAGTTCGGGGTCGGGGGCGGTGCAGCCGAGTAGCTCGAGTTGCGGCACGGTCTGGTCGATGAAGCGCTGGCGCAGTTCATCGTTGGTCTGGCGCTTGATCTTCCAGGCCATGGACTGGGCGCTGTTGGGGGAATGCTCGTCGCTGGGGCCGAACATCATCAGTGCCGGCCACCACAGGCGGTTGATCGCATCCTGGACCATGTCCCGCTGGGCCTGGGTGCCGTGGCGCATCATGGTCAGGAGGATTTCGTAGCCCTGGCGCTGGTGGAAGCTCTCTTCCTTGCAGATGCGGATCATCGCGCGTGAATACGGGCCGTAGGAGGTGCGCTGCAGCACCACCTGGTTGACGATGGCGGCGCCGTCCACCAGCCAGCCCACTGCGCCCATGTCGGCCCAGCTGAGGGTGGGGTAGTTGAAGATGCTCGAGTACTTTGCCTTGCCGCTGTGCAGCTTGGCGATTTCCTCATCACGGTCGGCGCCCAGGGTTTCCATGGCGCTGTACAGGTACAGGCCGTGGCCGGCTTCGTCCTGGATCTTGGCCATCAGCTGCAGCTTGCGCTTGAGGCTGGGGGCACGGGTGACCCAGTTGCCTTCGGGCAGCATGCCGACGATTTCCGAGTGGGCGTGCTGGGAGATCTGCCGGATCAGGGTCTGGCGGTAGGCCTCGGGCATCCAGTTCTTGGCTTCGATCTTGATTTCCGCGTCGATCTTTTCCTGGAAGTTGCGCTCCTCGGGCGACATCTCTTCCAGCGACTTGACGCGCTTGACTCCGGTTTCCACTAGCTGTGCGTACATGTGTTCCGACTCCTGCTAAGGCATGAGTCATTTGTAAGCGATACAAAACATAACGTCAAATAGTTTTATGTGTATCGCATGAGATTTGTGTATCACATTGGCGGCCCTTTCGCGGGTAAACCCGCTCCCACAGGTCATGTGCAGCCCCCAGGCATCATGCAATTCCTGTGGGAGCGGGTTTACCCGCGAAGAGGCCAGCCAAAAAAAAGCCCCGGACGATGCCGGGGCCGAAAAGGCAGCCGAATGAATCAGCTGGCCAACCGTTTGTCGTACACGTGGCAGGCCTTGCCCTCGGAACGCTTGAGCGTGCCGCAGGGCTGCAGGCGCACCTGGGTGCTGATGCCGATATAGGTCTTGATCTGCTTGGTCAGCTCCCCGGTCAACAGCTTGCGCTGGCCTTCATCGAGGTGCTGACACTCCGCACGCAGTTCCACATGCACCTCGACGCTATCCAGGTTGCCATTGCGATACAGATGAATCTCATAAAGCTCGGAAAGCTGTTTTATTTTTAGCACCTGCTCCTCGATCTGGGTCGGGAACACGTTGACCCCGCGAATGATCAGCATGTCATCGCTGCGGCCGGTGATCTTGCCGATCCGCCGCATTGGCCTGGCGGTACCGGGCAGCAGGCGAGTGAGGTCGCGGGTGCGGTAGCGCACCATGGGCAACGCTTCCTTGCTCAGTGAGGTGAACACCAGTTCGCCCAGTTGGCCGTCCGGCAGCACCGCACCGGTGACCGGGTCGATGATCTCGGGGTAGAAATGGTCCTCCCAGATGGTCGGGCCATCCTTGGTTTCGAGGCACTCCATCGCCACACCAGGCCCCATGATTTCCGACAGGCCATAAATGTCGAGGGCATCGATGCCCAGCCGTTGCTCGATAGAGCGGCGCAGCTCGTCAGTCCACGGCTCGGCGCCGAATATGCCCAGGCGCAGCTTGAGGTCTTGCGGGTCGATGCCCTGGCGCTCGATCTCGTCGGCCAGGTTGAGCATGTAGGAGGGGGTGACCATGATGATGTCGGGCTGGAAGTCGCGAATCAGCTGCACCTGCTTCTCGGTCTGGCCACCGGACATGGGGATCACCGTGCAGCCCAGGCGCTCGGCACCGTAATGCGCGCCAAGCCCGCCGGTGAACAGGCCGTAGCCGTAGGAGACATGCACCTTGTCCCCCTTGCGCCCACCCGCGGCGCGGATCGAGCGGGCGACCACATTGGCCCAGGTATCGATGTCATTCTGGGTGTAGCCCACCACCGTCGGCTTGCCGGTGGTGCCACTGGAAGCGTGCAGGCGCACCACCTCTTGCTGGGGCACGGCGAACATGCCGTAGGGGTAGTTGTCGCGCAGGTCGTTCTTGCCAGTGAAGGGGAACTTCGCCAGGTCTTCCAGGCACTTGAGGTCGTCGGGGTGGGCACCGCACTCGGCAAAGCGCTGGCGGTACAGCGGTACGTTGTCGTAGGCGTGCTTCAGGCTCCAGCGCAGGCGCTCCAGCTGGTGCTGGCGCAGGGCGTCGACACTGGCGGTTTCCATCGGGTCCAGCAGGGCACGATCGGCATCATGGTACATGTTCATGGCTTCACTCGAATTGTTCTTGTACGCCGCGCGGTACCGGTTGCAGGCCGCGTGGTGAGTGTCATGGAAGCAGCATATACGGCTGCGTTCGGTTCGGTAACAAGCCGATGGTCTGAGCTGCTCAGAGGCGTTCGATGACCATCGCGATGCCTTGGCCAACGCCGATGCACATGGTGCACAGGGCGTAGCGTCCGGCGGTTTCTTCCAGCTCGTGCAACGCGGTGGTGACCAGGCGTGCACCGCTCATGCCCAATGGGTGGCCAAGGGCGATGGCACCGCCGTTGCGGTTGACCCGCGCGTCGTCGTCGGCCAGGCCGAGCTCGCGCAGTACCGCAAGGCCCTGGGCGGCAAAAGCCTCGTTGAGTTCGATGACGTCCATGTCGGCCAGCGACAGCCCGACAAGCTCCAGCACCTTGCGGGTAGCTGGTACCGGGCCGATGCCCATCAGCCGTGGTTCGACCCCGGCCACCGCCATGCCGACGATGCGGCCGCGAGCCTTCAGGCCATGACGGCGGGCGGCGGCGCTGCTGGCGAGCAGCAGGGCGCAGGCACCATCGTTGACCCCGGAGGCATTGCCGGCGGTGACGCTGCCGCCGTCGCGGAACGGGGTACCCAGCCTGGCCAGTTGCTCCAGGGTGGTGTCGCCGCGGGGATGTTCGTCGTGCTCGACCACTTTGGCCGGCCCTTTGCGCTGCGGGATCTCGACCGGCACGATTTCCCGTGCCAGGCGCCCGCGTGCCTGGGCGGCAGCGGCCTTGTGCTGGCTACGCAGGGCAAAGGCGTCCTGGTCGGCGCGGGAAATACCAAACTGCTGCGCAACGTTCTCGGCCGTTTCCGGCATCGAGTCGGTGCCGAAGGCCGCCTTCATCAGCGGGTTGACGAAACGCCAGCCGATGGTGGTGTCGAACAGTTCGGCCGCACGGCCGAACGCCTGCTCCGACTTGCCCATGACGAACGGCGCGCGTGACATCGACTCCACGCCGCCGGCCAGCATCAGCCCGGCTTCGCCGCAGCGCAGGGCGCGGGCTGCATTGCCGATGGCATCCAGGCCGGAGCCACACAGGCGGTTGATGGTGGTGCCCGGCACTTCGATCGGCAACCCGGCCAGCAAGCTGGCCATGTGCGCGACGTTGCGGTTGTCCTCGCCAGCCTGGTTGGCGCAGCCGAGGATGACGTCGTCGATGGCTTTCCAGTCCAGTTCGGGGTGGCGCTGGATCAGGGCCTTGAGCGGGATAGCGGCCAGGTCATCGGCGCGCACGCCGCTCAAGGCGCCGGCATAACGGCCGATGGGGGTGCGCACGGCGTCGATGATCAAGGCATCGGCTTGAGTGTGTTCAGTCATCTTGCGTCTCCTGCGCCAGCACGGTGCCGCGCACTTTGTAGGATTTGCCATGGAACATCGCCACCAGCTCACCGCGCTGGTTCTCGATGCGGACGTGGTACAGGCCGGTGCGGCCCTTGCGGCTGACCTCGCTGGCGCGAGCGGTAAGCACGTCATCGCGCAGCGCCGGGGCCAGATAGTCGATGCTGCAGCCCAGGGCGACGGTGGCCTGGTCGTGACTGTTGCAGGCGAAGGCAAATGCCGAGTCGGCCAGGGCGAACAGGAAGCCGCCATGGCAGGTGCCATGCCCCTGAATCATGTCGGCGCGTACCGGCATGCGCAGGCACGCCTGGCCCGGGCCGGCTTCCAGCAGGCGGATGCCCAGGCCCTGGGTGGCCTGGTCGCGTGCGTACATGGCCTCGGCACAGGCTTGTGCCAGTTCGACTTCAGTCATGCAGGGTGCCTCCTTTGGCTTCGCAGCGGCGTAACAGCAGGGAAGGGCGGTAGCGGCTCTCGCCGTAGCTGCGCTGCAGGTTGTCGAGCACGCGCAGGGTGTGGGGGATGCCGAGGTTCGCGGCCCAGGCCAGCGGGCCGCAGGGGTAGTTGACGCCGGCGCGCATGGCCAGGTCGATGTCGGCGGCGCTGCCGACACCTTGCAGCACGGCATCGGCGGCCTCGTTGGCGAGCATCGCCACGGTACGCAGCACCACCAGGCCGGGCAGGTCGGCGACCGCCGTTACCTTCAGGCCGGCACGCCGCAGCAAGGCCACCGCCTGGTCGCGAGCGTTGTCGCTGGTGTCGGCCGACCAACTGATGGCGAGGCGGGTGGCGGTGCCGTAGTCCAGGGCCAGGTCGAGCAGCACCAGATTGCGCAGGCCGTCTTCCCGGGCGCGCTGGCTGGCCAGGCGGCCATCGGACAACGCCAGGGTGGCATCGCCCACCTGGATCAGGCCGCTGCCGGCGCGTTGGGTCACGGCGACGCCGCTTTGGCGCAGGCGTTCGGCCAGAGGCTGCATCACCCCCAGGTCGCCTTCGACGACGCAAGCATCGACGCTGGCGGGGCTATGCAGTTCGGCTGGCTGCGGGCGTTCGGCGCCTTCGGCATAGCTATAGAAGCCTTGGCCGGTCTTGCGCCCGAGGCGGCCCGCGTCCACCAGTTCTTTTTGCACCAGCGAAGGCTGGAAGCGGAAGTCGCCATAGAACGCATCGAAGACCGAACAGGTAACGGCGTAATTGACATCGTGGCCGATCAGGTCGGTGAGTTCGAATGCGCCCATGCGGAAACCACCGGCATCACGCAGCAGCGCATCGAGGCTGGCGCAATCGGCTGCGCCTTCCTGCAGCAGGCGCAGGCTTTCGGCGTAGAACGGCCGCGCCACGCGGTTGACGATGAAGCCCGGCGTGGAGCGCGTGTGCACCGGCTGCTTGCCCCAGGCCTGGGCGGTGGCATGAATGCACGCGGCAACAGCCGGGGCGGTGGCCAGGCCCGAGACCACTTCGACCAGGGCCATCAGCGGCGCCGGGTTGAAGAAGTGCATGCCAACCACCTGGTGCGGGCGTTTCAGCCCGGCTGCGAGGCTGGTGATGGACAGCGACGAAGTGTTGCTGGCGAGGATGCAGTCGGTGGCGCACAAGGCTTCCAGCTGGCTGAACAGCGCCTGCTTGACCTGCAGGTTCTCGACGATGGCCTCGATCACCAGATGAGCATCGGCCAGGGCTTCGAGGGCGTCTACCGGGCACAGCCGGGCGCTTATGGCTTCCCGTTCGGTAGCCTGCATCTTGCCTTTTTCCACCAGGCGGGCAAGTTGCCGGTCTATGCCGGCCACCGTCTGGGCGGCAGCGCCCGGGCGGTTGTCGTAGAGCTTTACCGGGTGGCCGGCCTGGGCCGCAACCTGGGCGATGCCTGCGCCCATGGCGCCTGCACCGATCACCGCCACCTGGGCATTGCTTGCGAGTGCGCTCATGATCAACGCCCCTTGAATGCCGGCGTGCGCTTGTTCATGAAGGCACTCACGCCTTCGCGATAGTCCTCGCTGCGCCCGGCCAGGCGCTGCAGGTCGCGCTCCAGCTCCAGCTGCTCATCGAAACCGTTGTCGAAGCTGGCGTTCAGGCTGCGCTTGATCAGGGCCAGGCCGTAAGTGGGCTGGGTGGCGAGCTGGCGGGCGAGGGTGAGGGCTTCGTCACGCAGCGCGGCATCGTCCACCACGCGGTGGATCAGCCCCCATTGCTGAGCCTGTTCGGCGCCCAGGCGCTCGCCCAGCATGGCCAGAGCCTTGGCCCGTGCCATGCCGACCAGGCGCGGCAGCAGCCAGGTGCCGCCGGAGTCGGGTACCAGGCCGATCTTGCAGAAGGCCTGGATGAAGCTGGCCGAGCGGGCCGCCAGCACCAGGTCGCAGGCCAGCGGGATGTTGGCACCGGCGCCGGCTGCCACGCCGTTCACTGCACAGACCACCGGCAGCGGCAGGTCGCGCAGGGTGCGCACCAGCGGGTTGTAGAACTTGTCGATCGATTCGCCCAGGTCCGGCATCTCGGCGCCCGGGGCGACGTTGCGGTCGGACAGGTCCTGGCCGGCGCAGAAACCCCGGCCTTCGGCAGTCAGCAACAACACCCGGGCTTCGCTGCTCTGGCGTACTTGCTTGAGCGCCTCGCGCACTTCCAGGTGCATGGCGGTATTGAAGCTGTTCAGCTGCTCGGGGCGATTCAACGAGAGGAGGGCGACGCCGTCCTCGATGGAAAACAGGATGTGCTGGAAAGTCATGACAGACTCGCTCCGTCAGTCGAGGGAAAGATGATCAGCGGCCCTGGAAGCGGGCCTGGCGTTTTTCCTGGAAGGCACGGATACCTTCGTCGCGGTCGGCGGTGCCGGCCAGCAAGGTGAAGGCATGGCGTTCGAAACGCAGGCCGCTGGCCAGGTCGGTATCGCCGGCCTTGAGCAACGCTTCCTTGGCCAGGCGCACTGCCAGCGGGGCCTTGGCGGCGATGCTGCGGGCGATGTGCAGGGCGCGTTCTACGGTGAGTTCCGGCTGGGTGATTTCGCTGACCAGCCCGGCCTGCAATGCATGAGGGGCGGTGATGGCTTCACCGGTCAGCACCATTTGCATGGCCAGCGGCTTGCCTACTGCCCGCAGCAGGCGTTGGGTGCCACCGGCACCGGGGATAATGCCGAGGTTGATTTCCGGCTGGCCGAAACGGGCGTCGCTGCCGGCGATGACGATGTCGGCACACATCACCAGTTCGCAGCCGCCACCCAGGGCGTAGCCGTTGACGGCGGCGATCAGTGGCTTGGCGAAGGCGGCGATGCTTTGCCAGTGGGCCACCCGGGGGTCGTTGAGGATGCCGACCAGGTCGCGCTCGGCCATCTCGCGGATATCGGCGCCTGCGGCGAATGCCTTGCGGCTGCCGGTGATGACCACCGCGCGGGTCTGTTCGTCTTGCCCAGCCGCTTCCAGCGCTGCGGCCAGCTCTGCCAGTAACTCGGTGCACAGGGCGTTGAGCGCCTCGGGCCGTTGCAGGGTAATGAGCTGGACGCCCTGTTCAGGCGCCTGCACATCGAGATATCGCGGCATGTCGGGTTCCTCTGGCTGCACGCACGGCACATCGTGGGGCCGGCATTTCTTGGAATTGTTTGCAGGGGCGTGATGCGGGGGTCACGTCCAGGTGGAACCAGTATATGCATTACGCGATACAAAAAAGCAACATTCAAAATTGTTTCATGTATCTCTTTTTGCAGGGGTGACACCTGCCTCAGCAAAGGGTTTTATGATGTTGAATCGCTTCATCACATTGTAATCAACGAATTAAGCTGATTTTAATGGAGCGCTATGACCCCAGCAAAAGCGATACACGACCATGGCGATTGACGCATCACAAGATTGTGATACAAGATCAAGGCGCATTTGAAATCATTTCAGGAGCTTTGCCATGCCTTGCTATCGACTGGACGGCCTGACGCCCGTAGTTCATCCGACAGCCTACGTGCACCCCAGCGCCGTGCTGATTGGAGATGTCATCGTCGGCCCTCGTTGCTACGTCGGCCCACTGGCATCACTAAGGGGGGATTTCGGCCGTATCGTGCTGGAGGAGGGGGCCAACCTGCAGGACACCTGCGTGATGCATGGTTTCCCGGGTGGCGATACGGTGGTCGAACGCGACGGGCATGTTGGGCATGGCGCCGTGCTGCACGGCTGCCGCGTCGGTGAAGACGCCTTGATCGGCATGAACGCGGTGGTGATGGATGGCGCCCATGTGGCACCGCGCTGCATCGTCGCGGCCACGGCATTCGTCAAGGCGGGTTTCGAATGTGCGGCACAAAGCCTGGTGATGGGCTCGCCAGCTCAGGTCAAGCGCCCACTGACCGAACAGGAACTGGCCTGGAAGCAACGTGGCACGTCGGAGTATCAGCACCTGGCGCAACGCTGCATGAACAGCATGGTCGAATGCCCGCCACTGACCGAGGTCGAGCCCGAGCGCCCACGCATGGAAGACACCGGCGTCAGGCCCAAAGGCCAGGCATCGGCATGAGCCTGGCAGCGTCACGCAATGGTCAGGCGGCCTGCCGCGCAGGTATAGTCGGTGCTTTAACCGCGCACAGTTCGCCCATGAGCAATCTCGCCCCACTGAACAACCTGATCACCCGCTTCCAGGAACAGACGCCGATCCGCGCCAGTTCCCTGATCATCACTTTGTACGGCGACGCCATCGAGCCCCACGGCGGAACCGTCTGGCTGGGTAGCCTGATCAACCTGCTGGAGCCGATCGGCATCAACGAGCGCCTGATCCGCACATCGATCTTCCGCCTTACCAAGGAAGGCTGGCTCACTGCCGAAAAGGTTGGCCGCCGCAGCTACTACAGCCTGACAGGTACCGGCCGCCGGCGTTTCGAGAAGGCCTTCAAGCGGGTCTACAGCCCCAGCCAGCCAGCCTGGGACGGTGCCTGGACACTGGTGTTGCTCTCGCAACTGGAGGCCGGCAAGCGCAAGGCTTTGCGTGAAGAGTTGGAGTGGCAGGGCTTCGGGACCATGGCGCCGAACCTACTGGGCTGCCCACGGGCAGACCGCGCCGACCTGGCCGCCACCTTGCGTGACCTGGAGGCGAGCGACGACAGCATCGTCTTCGAAACCCACACCCAGGAAGTGCTGGCATCCAAGGCCATGCGTGCCCAGGTGAGGGAAAGCTGGCGCATCGACGAACTGGGGCAGCAGTACAGCGAGTTCATCCAGCTGTTCAGGCCGCTCTGGCAAGGTTTGAAAGAGCAGCAACAACTTGATGCGCAGGATTGCTTCTTGGCGCGTACGCTGCTGATTCACGAATACCGTCGGCTGCTGCTGCGTGACCCGCAACTGCCGGACGAGCTGCTGCCTGGGGATTGGGAGGGAAGGGCCGCGCGACAGTTGTGCCGTAACCTCTATCGGCTGGTGTTTGCCAAGGCGGAAGAATGGCTGAATGTAGCGCTGGAGACGGCTGATGGGCCGTTGCCGGATGTGAATGAAGGCTTTTACAGGCGTTTTGGCGGGCTGATTTGAAAAATAATGTCAACCATAGTGAGCCTTACCCTTTATAAGGTAAACCCATATAGACATTAGGTTTGGGAAAGCCCTGCGTAATGTGTGATATGGTTAACTTTAAATTGATTAATGTTAACCATGGTAAGCCTTATGCCGGACTACTTTCCCGTCGCATGTGCCGACACACTCAGTAAAATCGGGTTGTTGGTCAAGGCCCGGCGCCTGGCGCTAGGCCTGCGCCAGGCTGACCTCAAGGCAGCTATCGATGTTTCAGCGCATACCCTGCGCAAGATCGAGAGCGGCTCCGAGCTAGTGGACCTACGGTCGTTCATGCTGGTGCTGTGGCGACTTGGTATCAGTGATACGGTGTTCTCGTCGCTGGAGGGCCTGGAAAAAAGCTCACAGATCACACGCTTCACCCGAGGCCACGACGCGCATCAGGGCATCGCGGCCAAGCGTGTACGGCTGGCGAAGCCCAAGCCCGAGGAGTTCTGATGTCTCGCGCGTACATCTATATGGAGCACCCGGAAACGGGCGAAGTCATGACTCTTGGGCGGCTAACGCTGAAAGGTAAGGTGGGCGAGTTCCTGTATGCCCCAGACCAGGTGGCGCGTGGCGGCTGGATACCTGACCCGATCAATTACCCTCTGCGCGCCGAAGCCTACTCCGGCATTACCAAGAACCGCGGCATACCTGGCTTCATCAATGATGCCATGCCTGACGGCTGGGGGGAGCGACTGCTGCACCGGGCTTACGGGCAAGACCTGGGCACAATCGACTTTCTGCTCAAATCACCAAACAACGATCGCGTCGGCAACCTGATGGCAGGCAGCGCCACAACTCCTGCCGAAGGCATTGGCGGGGGTGCGGTACCGAACCTGATGGGTCTGGCAAGATTCGTTGCCGCTTGTGAAACGGTATATGACGGGCAGCTCGACAGTGAATCCGCCGCTACGCTGAATGTGCGGCAGCAACGCTCTGCGTTGGGTGGCGCACGACCGAAACGCACCCTTCAGGACAAAGGGATGCTCATTCTGGCTAAACCACGCGATCGGTTTGACCACTACGACCTACCGACGATTGAGTACGCCTGTATGACATTTGCGGCGGGGAAGGGTATTAACGTGGCCCGGACCGCGCTGCATGCTGAAAACCCATCTACATTGCTGGTCGAGCGCTTTGACCGCACGCCCATTGCCGAGGGCGCTAGGCGCATACCGATGCTCAGTGCTCTGACTTTGCTCGACTCGGAGTGGGATGGCCCGCACCACAGGGATTGGCGCTATGCCGCCGTGGCAGACGAGATGCGTCGGCGGGGAGTGCCGGATGGCGACCTGCAGGAGCTGTTCAAACGCATGTGCTACAACGCCCTGGCAGGCAACTCCGACGACCATCCGCGCAACCATGCAGTGGTCTGGGTTGGCGGGAAGTGGCGGCTTTCACCGATGTACGACGTATTGCCGATGCTTGATGAGGGGCCCGCGAAGGCCTTGGCCATGGCGATTGGCCGGGAGGGCAGCCAGGTCAGCCGGAGCAATCTGCTCAGCCACCATACGCACTTTGCACTGACACGGGATCAAGCCGAGCATTTGCTTGAAGAAGTGGCGAGCTGGGAGCAGGAGTTAAAGGATCATTACGCGCAAATCCTCTCAGGAGAAGACCTGGATATGGCCTGTGATGCGACCAGTTCGGTGCGGATGCTCAGGTAGGTGGGTGCTTTAATATAACTACTCTAAATGAATATTTAGCATAGTTATAATTTATTTGCATATTAGGCGCAAACGTAGTGTTCCGCAGGGTGCTGTCCCGGTATCGTCAGTAGTCGCATGCCAGTCAGTCCTCGGCTGAAGCCGCTCCCATAGTTATCGTGTGAACCTGAAGCTTGTGTTGTACTTTTGGGAGGGTTCACCGTGAAGAAGCCGGCGCGGCGCCGCTCCCACAGGTACCGCGTTAACCTCAAGCTTGCGTTCTACATGCGGGTGCAGGGCTTTCCCGCGAAGAAGCCAGCAGACGGTCGCTACTTCATGATCAAGGTAAACTTTGGCCTGCAGCAGGCCGGCGTTATCTGATGAACAACGTGAACGGTTGGTGCGCGACTGGATTCAGGGAGCTGAACGATAAGGCCGATCATGTGAACTGATCGCCGTAGCCTGCAATCCATACACGAGGCATGGAATGAGGATGCGCACGCGTTGCGTTCCAAATGGCAGCGGATGGAAATGGGATGGGCAAGGCTGAACAGTAAGTGCGGTGATGCCGAAAGCTCCTGGCCTGCGCGCAAATCTGAAAACACATGGCTGGCCTGACGCTTGAGGTGCGAAGGTCTGATTTCGTTTTTGCATCGCAGGCACCACGGACAGAGGTACCGGATTGACGACCGCGCTGGTGGGCCAGCGATCGATCAGAGCGGGAAGATCAAATCGACCAGGGAGCTTTCCCTGGTCCCAAAGTGCCTCACTCGTGGTCTGGTGACCAAATATAGGCTAGCGCATAATGAGTATTATGTTAAATGACGTATTTGGAAGTGCCCGTTCATGGAGCCCGTCAGCCTTCACTAGCGCCACGGAGCACATTTGTACTCAATCCTCTTGCTGTCGCTGCAACCACCAACTTCCCCGACCCTGCGTGCTTTCCTGAGCACCTTTGACACACATGGGATTATCGAAGGCTGGTCACTGAGAGGCTCAGGTAGCGTATGACTGAACATAGCCGGCACGACATACCATCAGGCGCGTTAACGGCCCGGGACGTCAGCCAGGTGCGGCTGCCGCTCCAACCAGCCTCAGTCGGCTAAGCTGAATTGTATCGACGATGAAAGATGGAAAATTGCTCGCCAGGCTCCAGCCGGCCTCTTCTAAAAGGACAGATATCATTTCGAGGGTGCAAAGGATATGCGCAAGAAAGGTCAATCATGGTTTCTGCCGCTGCTAGTTCTCTTCGTGGTGATCTGGGCCATTGGCAAGAAGGATTCGCCTAAAACTGAGCCACCAGCTATCCAGGCGTCGGTTAACACTTTGGCTTCAAATTCATCACCAGCACCACAACCTACACAAGCCTCGGCACCTGAGCATTTCGTCAAAGCGGACAAGCTGAATCTGCGCGCTGAACCGGGAGGGAAAGTGATCTCTAGCCTCAAGCGCGGTGAGAAGGTTCAGCCTATGAGCAAAAAGCGGAATGGGCGCGCATCAGCCTCGACGGCCAACCACAACGGTGGATCTCCTACAAAAATCTCTGCAGCGGCCCGAACTGCTTTGTCGCCCCGCGGCCCAAACGGGAGCGCCCTACTCCGCAGCCAGTTCGAAGCTCAACACCCGAATATGGATCATCGTGCCCCTGCTCCTCTGGTCGTGTATGCATAGGCCCAAGAGGCGGCCGCTACTGCATCACGTCTGGGGGAAACAAACGCTATGGCGTATAGCATCGCTAAAGCCTTTAGCTACACGACGACATCTGGATGCTCAGCGCCGAACGCCAAAAAGTTTTGGTAGAGGAGCCATTGAAGGGCTAGAACTGTTGCCGCTGACCGAAAACTGACCCAGTTTCGCCCGTTGTGCTGACTGAAAACTGACCCAGGTGTTCCACTGCACCTGCTCAATTTTTGAGCAGGAGAACACAGGGTGATCAGCATGGAAATGATGGGCAAAATTCGGCGGATGTATTTCCGCGACAAGCTGTCGTTGCATGAGATAGCCAAGCGCACCGGACTGTCGCGCAACACCATCCGAAAATGGGTCAGAGCGCCGGAGTCCAAACAGCCGGTTTATCAGCGTCGAGCCGTGTTCAACAAGCTCAGTCCCTTTCACGAGATGTTGGAGCAAGCGCTGCGGGCTGATGCCTTAAGGGCCAAGCAACATCGTCGCAGTGCCAAGGCGCTGCTGGCCATGATCCGCGCTGAAGGCTATGACGGCGGCTACAGCCAGCTCACTGCCTTCGTTCGTCATTGGCGCGGAGAGCAAGGCAAGGCGGTACGGGCATTTGTGCCGTTGGCATTCGCCTTGGGCGAGGCCTTCCAGTTCGATTGGAGCGAGGAAGGCCTGCTGGTTGGCGGTGTTTTCAGGCGCGTCCAGGTCGCGCACATGAAGCTATGTGCCAGCCGAGCTTTCTGGCTAGTGGCCTATCCCAGCCAAGGGCATGAAATGCTGTTCGATGCCCATACCCGCTCATTCGCCGCCTTAGGTGGCGTGCCGCGTCGCGGCATCTACGACAACATGAAAACTGCGGTCGACAAGGTCTCCAAGGGTAAAGGCCGCACGGTCAATGCTCGCTTCATGGTGATGTGCTCGCACTACCTGTTCGACCCGGACTTCTGCAACGTAGCGTCCGGCTGGGAAAAAGGTATCGTCGAAAAGAATGTCCAAGACAGTCGGCGCCGCATCTGGCTGTCCGCCCGCGACAATACTTTCCATAGCTTCGAAGAGTTGAATGCCTGGCTTGCCCAGCGCTGCCGGGCTCTCTGGCATGAGCTGATTCATCCGCAGTACAACGGCCTTACCGTCGCAGAAGTCTTGGAATTGGAGCGCGTCGAAATGATGCCGATGCCGACGCCTTTCGACGGATATGTAGAACGCACGGTTCGCGTTTCCAGCACCTGTCTGATCAACGTGGCTCGCAACCGCTATTCAGTACCCTGTGAGCGTGTTGGCCAGTGGGTCAGCAGTCGGCTCTATCCCTCGCGAATCGTCGTGATTGCCGATGAGGGTGTGATTGCTAGCCATGAGCGCCTGTTTGATCGCGATCAGGTCAGCTACGACTGGCAACACTACATCCCCCTCATTGAACGCAAACCGGGGGCCCTACGCAATGGTGCCCCGTTTGCCGATCTGCCTAAGCCACTACGCCTGCTCAGGCGCGGGCTGCTGCGGAATCTACAGGGTGACCGGGTTATGACCCAGGTCTTGGCCGCCGTGCCCATCGCTGGCCTGGATGCTGTTCTCGTAGCGGTTGAGCTGGTTTTGGAGTCTGGCAGCCTGAGCGCTGACCACATCCTCAACATCGTGGCCCGTCTGACCGCTCGTGAAGCACCACCCTCGGTCGAAACCAACCTGCAACTGAACGTTACCCCTGTTGCCAATACCGCACGCTATGACCGGTTGCGCAGCACGGATGAGGAGGTGCGCAATGCGTGATCTCACAGAGGAACTCAAAGACTTACGCCTGCACGGCATGGCCGATGCCTGGGCAGAGCTGGCCGCACAAGGCGAATCTTCCACTGCGTCATCGAAATGGCTGATCGAGCATCTCCTTGATCAAGAGCACGCCGACCGAGCAGTACGCTCGGTGCATCATCAGATGAGCATGGCGAAACTGCCCATGCACCGTGACCTGGCTGGCTTCGACTTCGGTGTATCCAGCGCCGATGTCCGATTGATCAGGGAACTGTCCACTCTGGCCTTCACCGACACAGCGCAAAATGTGGTGTTCATCGGTGGCCCTGGCACCGGTAAAACGCACCTCGCTACTGCCTTGGCAGTGGCCGGCATCACCCAACATAACAAGCGTGTGCGTTTTCACTCCACAGTCGATCTGGTCAACCTGCTGGAGCGTGAAAAACATGAGGGCAAGACAGGGCGTATCGCCCGAGGACTACTGCGTGCAGATCTGGTAATCCTTGATGAGCTTGGCTACCTACCTTTCAGTCAGAGCGGCGGAGCCCTGCTGTTCCACCTGCTTTCGAAGCTTTACGAGCACACCAGCGTGATCATCACCACCAACCTCAGCTTCGCCGAGTGGTCGAGCGTATTTGGCGACGCCAAGATGACCACGGCCTTGCTCGACCGATTGACACACCACTGCCACATCGTCGAGACGGGGAATGAATCATACCGCCTGCAAAACAGCACCTTGGTGGCCAAGACCAAGATCCAGGCGAGGGAGCGCAGACGGCAGGATGTCGAGGAATCGGAGGACGACCCGTTTTGACCTCTTTGGGCTGGCCTTGCTGAGTGCAGGGTCAGCACTTTCACGACGCTGTCGACTGCTAGGCTTATCCACAATTGCCGGGGTCTAAATCGGCAAGCAGCCCTGGGTCATTTTTCAATCGGCAGGGTGGGTCAGTTTTCAATCAGCGCCGACACGGTTTGTTTGTTGAGTGGTTGTGAAGCTGCCATCGCTTTCTCCTGGCGTAAACCGGATCAGGTAGACCCGCGTTTGCGTGCGAATACTAGCAACAGGATGAACAAACGAAGGGCGCATTAATGCGCCTTTGAGAGCGCAAAAGTGCGCCACCGCTTCGTTCTGCGATTGGCTATCTTGTTCTCGGACTCAAGCAACGGGCATCACTGAGGACGTCATCCAGTACCTCAGCACAGCCTGCAGAAAACAGGCGCCGTGACTTGTGCGATGACCATCATCCAGGTGACAGGGAACACAAATGAACAATCCGAAAACTGAAGTACTGACCCCATTCAACAGCCAGCTGATCTTCATCGATCAGCAGCCACAGATGGCCTTCGGCGTTCAGAGCATCGACCGCCAGACGCTGAAGAACAACACCGTGGGCCTGGCCAAGGCAGCCAGGATCTTCAATGTGCCCACCACCATCACGACGGTCGAGACTGAAAGCTTCTCTGGGCACACCTACCCCGAACTGCTCGCCGTCTTCCCCGACGCTCCGCTGCTGGAGCGAACCTCCATGAACTCCTGGGATGACCAGAAGGTGCGTGACGCGCTGAAGAAAAACGGGCGCAACAAGATCATCGTTTCCGGCCTGTGGACGGAGGTGTGCAACACCACCTTCGCGCTGTCGGCGATGAACGATGCCGGCTATGAAATCTACATGGTTGCCGACGCCTCCGGTGGCACCACCAAGGAAGCCCACGATTACGCCATGCAGCGCATGATTCAGGCAGGCGTGGTTCCGGTGACCTGGCAACAAGTGCTGCTGGAGTGGCAACGCGACTGGAAAAACCGCGACACCTACGATGCCGTCATGGCACTGGTGAAAGAACACTCCGGCGCCTACGGCATGGGTGTCGACTATGCCTACACCATGGTGCACAAAGCACCAGAGCGCGTTCAGCACGGCCCAACCCTGGCCCCGGTTGCTGCCGCTGTCTGACCATTGCCAGCCCCTGCATCCAGGGGCTGTTCATTGACCCGCTGATGGGTACGCCGGCTGGCTGAGCCAGGCCATCGAATCGAGCGTTATCGTCTGTAGCCCGCCCGAGGCTGCAGTGGCCTGCCCTGCCCACTCTAAACGTGCCCATTTCACTGATTGATGGATCTGTATGAACAGTGATCACTGCACTGTGCTGGCGACTGTCGCACTGAAAACGACCGGGCTCCTCAAGCCCTGGCAGGTCACGACTGCCAAGAGGTTAATGCTGGAGAACCTGGACACTGGCATAACCGTTACGGAAGTCGCCCAAGCCTGCTCGTTGTCGCGTAGCCATTTCACACGAATGTTCAGGGATACCATGCACGTGCCCCCGCAACAGTGGATGCGTGAACAACGGTTGCGCAAAAGCAAGGAGCTACTGGGGGGCTCGGGAATGATGCTCGCTGAGATCGCACTGGAGTGCGGTTTCTGCGATCAGTCCCACTTTTGCCGCACATTCGTGAAGGCCGAGGGAATATCGCCGCAGGCCTGGCAGCGACAAGCGTCCACTCAAACTGAGCCTTTGCTCAATCAAGGAGCACATCTGTACTCTTCCGACGCAACGGCAGCAATCTACCTCTGAATAAATGCTGAGTATCACGAGCGGTTCAGGGTACCGCGCTAGCTTTGTCAGGCATCGACAGCCTGCTGCAACCCTCCTCCCAGCGGCAATTCATATGATTTCTTCACCGTACGCACCACCAGCGTCGAGGAATAAGTGCGAATCGGAATATCCCGGTAAGTGTCGAGAAACCGGTAGATATAGTCGGTGTACTCGGTGGCATCGCGAAACTTGGCAACCATCACGAAATCGAACTCGCCCGTCATCAGGTAACAGTCCTGAATCTCCGGGTGGCTGGCCAGGATGTGCTGCATCTTGCGGTCAATGTCGTTGCTGTCGCGGTCCAGCTTCACCAGAAAGAAGGCAGTCACCTGAATGCCAAGCTTGCGCTCGTCCAGTATCGCGACCTTGGCCTTGATGATGCCTGCGCTCTCCAGGCGCCTGATACGCCGGTAGCAACTGGTGGAAGACAGCCCAACGCTGTCGCTGAGCAACTCCAGATTCTGGCTGCAATCCTTTTGCAGCTTTCCCAGAATCTTCAGATCCATGGCGTCTGTCATTTTTCACGTGTCTTCCCTGAAAAACTGCAATGAATCCGCCGCAAGGACGCGCCAATTTGCACGATTCCCTGCGCGCCAGCTCTTTACCATCAACTGAGCTTAGCAGCCCGGCCGAATATGGCCTGCGGGGCGCATGAGAGGGACCTTATGATCATCGCGAAACCGACATGGACCGCGGACATCCACGGCCTTTTTACCGCTCCCTACTGGATTCCTGCTGCGCAGCGCGCGGCCGTGGCAGCCTCCTGGACCGGGTGCATGAACGCCTATTTCGTCTACCTGGACGACCCGGGCTCGGTCAAAACCTGGTCAGAAACCATCTACCAGCACCTGGCCTCGCGAAACATGCCGCTGACCCTCGACCAGCAACAGTTCTGGCCGATCGATGCGCTGGAAACCTTCAGGTTGTGGGTCAACCAGGGCTGGCGCCTGAACGCCGATTCTCCCTTCGATCTGGCCGAGCGCATCCCACCACCCGACCTGCCCCAATCGGTCAGGCGGGTGAGAAAGGACATCCGCGCCCTGACCCTTGAGGAACTGAACCTGTACCGCGCCCGCCTGGACGATGTAATGCAGGTGGGCGACCCCGACAGTGGTTCGCCCTGGCAACGTTACGCCTACATCCACACCAACTGGTGCCTGCATTATCAGGAGGCGTTTGCCCTCTGGCACCGGGCCTACCTGTTGTATCTGGAACAACTGATCGACTGTGCCATTCCCTATTGGGACTGGATGGCCGAAGACGCCAGCGTCGACGGCAGCCCCCAGGCCGGCCTGCCCCAGGCTTTTCTCGATGAAACCTATGTGCACCCCCACACCGGCGAAACCCGGCCCAACCCCCTGCGCTACGCGGCCGCCAAGGATGGTTGTTCGAAAGTGTGCGCCAGCGGTGCGGTCAAAGGGGTGGACTGCCGGTATGTGCAGCGCGACCGGTTGTTCTACACCCACGGTGACGACTCGCGTTCGGAGCGCACCCGTTTGTTCGGCATGAGCCGGATTTTCCAGCAACAGGTGGTGGATGCCCTGAAGTTCACCACCTTCAGCCAACCACAGGGCGTGCCCGGTTATCCGTGGGCCAACATCCCGGTGTTCGACCCGCCCCAGAAGGACAGCCTGTACCCCAACCGTGCCCTCAACTTCGACGGCCTGTACGAGCAACCCCACGACAACTATCACGGCTGGATCGGCGGTGACATGGCCGACAACGCCTACACCGCCTTCGACCCGGTGTTCTGCTCCTACCACGCCAACATCGATCGCATGCTCGAGGTATGGATCAGGGCCAACCCCGGGGCGCAATTCACCACGCAGTGCCTGCTCCAGCCGTTCTCCGGTCACGATGCCACGCAGCTCACATTCACCAGCGCCGACGCCTGGCGCTACACCACCATCGGCGACATGGCCCAGGACAGCCGGCACATCGGCTACGACTACGGAGTGCCGGTGGCCCCACAGTTCGGTGCGCCCAAGGCGGCCACCGGCGCCTGCTGCAAGCACAGCGCAACAGCCGGGCCTGCCGCGGGCAACGCCGCAGGGCCCGGGCCGTGGGTGGTGTTCGATCATGTGCGCTGCACCCATGACACCTATCTGATCGATGTCTTTCTCGACCAGCCCGACGCTGCCACGCAGCACATCAGCGCCGACAACCCCCATTACGTGGGGCGCTTCAGCCGTATCGGCATGGGGCTGGTGGACGACAAGGGCCGATGCATCACCCACGGCGTGTCCCGCGCACTGAATGCGGCCCGCAACGCCGCTGCGCTGGGCCTTGCCCGCGGCGACGCGGTGCAGTTGTCGCTGGTGGTGACCCACCTCGACAGCGGCCGCGTGCTGACGCCTGACGAATACATGACCTTGCCCGGTTTCATCGCCCAACTGGTGTGGGACGACCCGCGCCAGACCCTCGCCGGCCCGCCCCCGGTCGCCGGCTGCTGCTCTGCTTCCACCTCACGCACATCAGGAGAACCGACATGAGCACGCCCTTCAAGCAGTTCACCTCTCCCGCCGGCCAAGCCCCCAAGGACTACAACAAGCTGGGCCTGGAAGACCAGTTGCCGCAGTTTGAAACCGACTGGAACAACAACCTCACCGGCTGGACCGAATCGTCGATCATCGGCAACCCCTGGTCGGGCCTGAACGACGCCCCCCGCTCGGGTTACTACAACCCGCTGGTGGAAGGTTTCGGCGACGTGACCGCCCCGGCGATCACCTGGGCGCCCTTCCCCAACCGGCTCTGGACGTTCTTCTACAACAACGGTGCGGCGGTCATTCCCCAGCTGGGTGGCAAGGCCATGACCCTGGACCAGGTGATGGAATTGACCGACCACGGCCAGATCACCCTCGACAACACCCTCTACATGCTCTACGACCCCAACAAGCAAGGTACCGTGCTGCAACTGCCGGCCAAGCGCTGCCCGAGCATCGACTGGAACGGCAAATACACGGCGTTCTCGCCTTCCGGCCCGCGGGGCTGGCTCGACGAGTACTGCGAGTGGTCGATCGTACGCGATGCCAACGGCAACATGCGCAAGATCACCTTCACCTGCGAAAACCCCGCGTACTTCCTGACCATGTGGCGCATCGACCCGAACGCAGTACTGGGGCTGTACCGCGACTACATCGACCCGAACGTGCAACTCGAAGACCTGTACCTGCGCTACACCGTCGACTGCCCGACCGGCAAGGCCGGCGACCCGGTCATCGACCCCACCACCGGCAAGCCGGCCTATGACACCGTCAACAAATGGAACGCCGGAACGGCCTGTGTACCCGGCCAGTACGGCGGTGCGATGCACCTGACCTCCGGCCCCAATACCCTCAGCGCCGAGGTGTACCTGGCCGCCGCCGCCACCATTCTGCGCCCGGTGAGCAGCAGCCAGAACGCCCAGTCGTTGATCTGCTGCGCGCAGTACGGGCAAAACTATCGCAACTCTGATCCGCACATCGGTTTCATGGCCAATACCACGGCAGTGAACAACCGACTGTCGCTGACCAACCCCATTGGCCTGTACTTGCAGCAGCCCACCGATTTCAGCGCCTGGAAGGGCCCGCAAGGCCAGGACGTGAGCCAGTATTGGCGCATCACGCGCGGTACGGCCAAGTCGGCTGCCAATGGTTCCGACCAGATCCTGCAGGCGGTGTTCGAGGTGCCGGAAAGCGCCGGCTTCTCGATCAATGACATCACCATCAACAACCAGAAGGTCAACTATGTGTGGGTCATCGCCCAACAACTGCTGGTCGGCCTGAGTGTCACCGTCAAGCCGCTCAGCGCCACGCTTCAAGCATTCCCATGCGTGCAGGACCGGGTGGCCGGCCTGCAACCCTGGCCAGTGCAACTGCTGCCGCTGGACCTGTTCTACGGGCAATCCCCAACCGACCTGCCCGCCTGGCTTGCACCGGGTAGCAGCAACCAGTTCGTGCTGGTGGTGCAAGGGGCCGACCCGACTACCACGGCGCAGAATGCAAGGGTGCAATTCTCCAACCCCGGGGTGACGGCGCAGGTCACCCAGTACCTGCCCGACGCGTCGGCCATTCCCGGCCAGACCAACTCGGGCGGCACCCAGGCCTACATTCTGACCATCACGGTCAGCCCCTCCGCAGCACCCGGCCTGGTGACAGTGCGTGCCCTCAACCCGGGTGAAGATGTGAACGTGAGCGCGACAGACCACCCTTGGGAATCTGGCCTGGCGCTGGTGCCGGGGGCCTGAGCCACGCCAGTCACCCCACTTACGCCCCTCTACCGCCGCACCTTCGGGTGCGGCTTCACGCTTGCAAGGAGCGCAATGATGTCCAGGTCACGCTTGAGTCCTCTGTCGCTGCTGTGCGGCATTCTACTGTGCCTGTCGACCCTGCAACCCGCCACGGCGGCCACGCTGTCGGACGCCGATACCTGTGTACAGCAGCAATTGGTGTTCAACCCGGCCAGCGGGGGATTCCTGCCGGTCAACAACTTCAATGCCACCAGCCAGGCGTTCATGAACTGCTTTGGCTGGCAATTGTTCATTGCCTTGAACTGGCCGGTGAACCCCGGTTGGCCGGCCACCGCCAGCCTGGCGGGTGAACCCGACATGCAAAGCACGCTGGCGCAGTTCGGGGTCCCCTCCGCACCGGGTCAGCCCATGAGCGTGGCCCCGGTATGGGCCAGCTACAAGGACGCCAACGACATCTTCCTGCCCGGCGCACCCACGCCCACCGGCTGGGGTGTGCAAACCCTGGTGCCGTCCGGCTGCAGCACCCAGGGTAGCCTCAAGGCGCTCAAGGTGGGCGCACGCAAGTTCATGAACGCCACCTCCGAAGGCGCGATCAATGCCTTGCACGGTTTCCACCTGTCGACCGGGACACTTGCGTCCATTCCCGACCCGGTCATGGAGGCGTCCGGCGGCTGGCTGACGGACCAGGCGGGCAAACTGGTATTTTTTGAGCGCAAGGTGGGCAAGGCCGAGTTCGACTACATCGTCGACAAGGGGCTCTACGACGCCGCCAACCAGTTGAAGGTCGCGCAAAACCTCGACGGCCAGACACCGGAGGGCCTGTCGTTGCCCATCGGCGAACCGATGCGCTCACTGCCAACCTCCCCAGTGCCACAGGAACAACTGGGCGCGATCGAGCTCAAGGCCGCCTGGCGGGTGCTGACCGGCAAACCCGAGCTGTTCGGCCGCTACCTGACTACCGTCGCCTGGCTCAAACGCCCCGACACGCTGGAGTGCACCCAGGAGGTGGTGGGGCTGGTGGGCCTGCATATCATCAACAAGACCCAGGCTTCGCCCAACTTCATCTGGACCACCTTCGAGCAGGTGGACAACGTGCCCGAACCGGCCCAGGTCCCGCCGCAACAAACCCCGCCGAACGGGTTCGCCTTCAACAACCCTGACTGTGGCGACGGCCCCGAGTGCACACCGAACCAAGCCCGTATCCAGTGCAAGCAAACGCATCCCGACAAGGACTGCACCGATCTCTTCCCACGCGACCAGCCGGTACAGACCACCCGCGAACACCCCGTGCCCGGCGACCTGCAAGCCCTCAACAGCGCGGTACAAGCCAACTTCGCGCAGCACAGCCAAGGCAAGTCGGTGTTCCAGTACTACAAGCTGATCAACGTACTCTGGACCCTCGCTCCCAATCCGCCCAGCCCGGAACCGGGCGCCAACGCGCAAGTGCCGCTGTCGTACGGGCCCTTCATCAGCCAGGGCAACGTGCCGGTGGCCAACACCACCATGGAGACCTACGTGCAGGGTGATGACTGCAATCAGTGCCATCAGTACGCGACGATTGCCGGCAGCCCGTCATTGGCCTCGGATTTCTCTTTCCTGTTCAACAGTGCCGGTTCCGCCAGCAACAAAAGCCTGATCAAAAGCGTCAAAGCCTTCGAAACCCTCAAGGACCGTCCCTGAACCGCAAAGGGGCGATCACCGATCGCCCCGAACAGGGTTTCGCAGATGGCGCTGCCCTTCAGGCACCATCCTACCCACACACCAAAATCTCGTACCCCTGAAATTCATGCGTTTAGTCAGCTAGCCAGATATTCCTTGCATACCGCGCGAACGGGCCTCGGTCATAACAGTACACACAGACCTTCCTGTGTCTGACCCGAGGTAAGCGATCATGGCAAACAATCAAGACAAAGGTGGCAACCAGGGCAATCCTGACACTGGCATGGGCAACAATACTGCCGGAGCTGGCCAGCAAGGCGGCCAAGGTTCGGGGGGGCGGATGCCCGGTCAGCAGCAAGGTGGCAGCCAATCCGGCCAAAAACCTGAGGACAAGATGAACAAGGACTGGGAACGTTCCCGTGATACGGGCAGCCAGGGCGGCCAAGGTACGACCGACAAGCAGAACCAGAACAAGGACCGCATGGGTGGTCAGCAAAACCAGGCAGATGATCAGCAGCAGTGGGATAAAGATCGCTGATAATCAGCAGCGGGCATCAGGGTGATTGCTGCCCTGATGCCACCTCCATGGTACGGGAGGAGCATGATGAACAACGCCAGAGAACGACACTCGACTGTCATTTGCCTGCAAGCAGGACGCATCCTTTTCGTGCGCAAGCAAGGCGCTGAATGGGCGTTGCCAGGCGGGAAGATTGACCCAGGCGAGCATCACCTGGATACAGCGCAGCGCGAGCTGATGGAGGAAACCTGCCTACCCTTCAACGGTGCTCGATTCCTCAACCATTACCTGCTCGCAGGTGAGGAGCACTACCTCTATCAGCTGCCTGTTGAAGCGGGAGCAAAGCCTGCTGCAGATCACGAGATAGTCGAGTGCCGCTGGTTCACTGCCCCAGAGCTTCACGAAGTTCGGGTCAAGCCATCCAACATCGAGTTGCTTGAACGAGAACACCTGCTTCCTGTGTAATGGATCAGAGCCAGAAAGCGCACATCCACCGGGCTGCGTGCGTTGTCATTCAACCAATACGACCCGCCGGGCATCTCTTCGCACGGCTTGAGGCGGGACACCAAAACCACGAATGAACACCTCCCGCATGTGCCGACGGTCCCTGAACCCGGTTTCCTTCGCCACCACATCCAGGCTGTGGCGACTCTGCTCGATCATCAGGCGGGCAGCCTCGAGACGCAGGCTTTCCACAGCCTTGGCAGGTGACTGACCTGTCTCGGCAGTGAATACGCGGGTAAATTGTCGGGGGCTCAAATGCACGGACTCGGCGAGCTCTTCGACACTCAATGGACGGCTCAAATGCTTGCGCGCGTAATCCAGGGCGTTTTGTATCCGATCAGACTTCGGCGAAAGCGCCAGCAACTCGGAATGCTGCGATTGCCCTCCGGAGCGGCGCTGATGCATCACCAGCTTGCGTGCCACTGACCTGGCCATCTCGGTTCCCAGGTCTTTTTCCACCATACCCAGTGCCATGTCCAGGGCGGCGGTCATCCCGGCGGACGTCCAGATCTGCCCGTCCACAATGAAGATTCGGTCTTCTTCCACTTCGATCTTCGGGTGCAGTTCACGCAACTTTTTCGCATAGGCCCAATGTGTCGTGGCCCGCCGGTTGTCCAGCACGCCTGCCTGGGCCAACACGAAACAGCCGGTGCACAGACCGGCAGTGCGTCGAGCGCCATCGACAAAGCCTCTGACGCTGACCAGCACTTCCTCGCCTGGCGGAGTCAGCGGCGTCAGGGTTCCCGTGATCATCCAGGTATCAGCCAGACCAGGAGCGCCCAACGGCAGCGTGTCCATGTACATGCCCAGGGAAGAACGCACCGTGCCGCCGCCGATGGAAAAATTCTGGATCTTGTAAACCGTTTCGCCCGCGACAATGTTCGCGAACTCGAACACGGCCTGCGTCGCCAGCGACATGATCTGGAAACCTTCGGTGATGAGATAGCCGACCCGGTGCATGGTTGGAGCTCCACATTAGATGTCCTGAAAACGTACCATATGTGTCGTTTAAGACAAAGACGACCTTCTGCATCATGGGCTCCACATCCAACAACGGAGCATGACCATGAAGCAGCAATTCAAAGGCACTGCCCTCATCACTGGCGCCTCTACCGGCATCGGCTCGATCTACGCAGAACGCTTGGCGCGTCGGGGTTACGACCTGGTGCTGGTGGCCCGCAACCGGGAGCGCCTCAATACGCTGGCCAGCCGGCTGACTACGGAAACCCGGCAGAACGTGGAGGTGTTTCCGGCAGACCTGGCAAACACAGATGACCTGGCCAAGGTAGAGCGGAAATTGCGCGAGGACGCCAGTATCAGCCTGCTGGTGAACAACGCAGGCATAGGCACCCACACCAGCCTGCTGGAAAGTGATGTCGAGCGCATGGCTGAAATGATCACCCTCAACGTCACCGCCCTCACCCGCCTCACCTACGCGGCCATCCCCGGATTTGTCGCCCGTGCGCAAGGCGCCGTGATCAACATCTCGTCCGTTGTCAGCCTGGCGCCGGAGCTGCTCAATGGTGTGTACGGTGGCAGCAAGGCGTATGTCACCGCCTTTACCCAGTCCCTGCACAAGGAGCTTGCGGACAAAGGCATAAGGATCCAGGCAGTGCTGCCAGGAGCCACCGCCACCGACTTCTGGCAGATCGGCGGCTTGCCGGTCGAAAACCTTGATCCGGGCATCGTGATGTCGGCCCAGGACCTGGTGGACGGTGCCCTGCAGGACTTTGACGACGAGGTACTGATCTCTATCCCCTCGATGCATGACCTGAAGTCCTTCGAACGCTACGAGGCCAGCCGGCAAGCCCTGTTCGGCCAGTTGTCCAGCAATCAGCTTGCCCCTCGCTACAACGCCAACTGAACAATGCAAGGAGACGGATCATGAAACTTAGCGCAAACACCATTTTCATTACCGGCGGTACCTCAGGCATCGGCCGCGCCCTGGCCGAGGCATTCCACCAACGTGGCAATAAAGTGATCGTTGCGGGGCGCCGTCAGGCACTGTTGGATGAAATCGCCCAGGCCAACCCGGGGATCGATACAGTGCGCCTGGGCATCAATGATCCGCAGCAGATCAAGGAGGTGGCCCAGGATGTGATCCGCCGCCATCCTGCATTGAACGTGATCATCAACAATGCCGGCGTCATGCCGTTCGACAATCCGGCTTCCGGGGACCTCGACGACGAACAAGCAGTGAGCCTGCTGCAGACCAACCTGCTCGGCCCGGTGCGCGTCAGCGCGGCCTTCGTCGAGCACCTCAAGCGCCAACCGGATGCTTGCATCATCAATAACAGTTCGGTTCTGGCCTACCTGCCGCTAGCGGCCACCGCGTTGTATTCGGCGACCAAGGCCGCCATCCACTCCTACTCACTGTCGCAACGGTTCAGCCTGCGTGACACCAGCGTCAAGGTACTGGAAATTGCGCCCCCTTGGGTGGACACCGATCTGATTCACAAGAGCGGTGATGAGCGCGCCATGCCGCTGGATGATTTTATCCAGGAAACCTTGGTCAAGCTCGAATCCGCAACCACGGAAGTCCTGGTGGATCGTGTCGTCCCGCTGCGAGCCAACCAGGGCCTGAACGAACACGAACTGATTCACCAGTTCAACCTGGCGCTGGTTGAGAACCCGATCCCTGTTGCCTGACCCAATTCCCGAATCCCGACAACGTTGCGCAGTCTGTTGGCAACGTTCCACCACAAGGCTGCCGATTGCTGCCGCCCGGTCCAAGGGAGCCCTTTCAACCCGGGCGGCAGCTAGCCGATTTTCAGCGAAACGCGGAAAGTGTTCCGGCAATAGCCCGGTTTTTCAGGGGGGCCGACACGATTAGCCTGTTACCACTGTTTACCTGAAAGGTCACATCCCAATGAAAGCAATCGTCTACGACACCCCCGGCCTCCCGATCCAGGATTCCCGATCGTTGTACGAGCACGAACTGCCCAAACCCACGCCCGGCGCCAGGGACCTGTTGGTGGAAGTCAAAGCTATCGCAGTAAACCCGGTCGATACCAAGGTCAGAGCCAGCCGCAGCGGCGCCCATCCCCAGGTGTTGGGATGGGATGCCGTGGGCGTCGTTCGCGAGGTCGGCGCCGAGGTGTCGTTGTTCCAGCCTGGCGATGAAGTGTTCTACGCCGGCGCGATCGACCGCCCGGGCACTTACAGCGAATTTCACCTGGTCGACGAACGCATCGTCGGGCACAAGCCTCGTACTCTGGACAATGCCAGTGCCGCAGCCTTGCCGCTGACGTCCATCACCGCCTGGGAGCTGCTGTTCGACCGCCTGGGTGTTGAGGAAAATGGCGGCGCTGGCAAGAGCCTGCTGATCATCGGTGCCGGCGGCGGGGTTGGTTCGATCCTGGTACAGCTTGCACGCAAGCGTACCCAGCTCAAGGTGATCGGTACCGCGTCACGGCCTGAAACCCAGGCCTGGGTCAGCGAACTCGGAGCACATCACGTCATCGACCATTCGGCATCCTTTGCCCTGCAACTGGAGCAACTCCAGCTCAACCCAGTGGATTACGTGATCAGCCTGACTCACACCGATGCGTACCTCGCGCAGATCGTCGAAGTCCTGCGCCCACAGGGCAAGCTCGCGCTGATCGATGACCCTGAGCATCTTGATGTCGTGCCGTTCAAGCGCAAATCGCTGTCGGTGCACTGGGAGCTGATGTTCACCCGCTCGCTGTACCAGACCGAGGACATGATCAAGCAGCACCATCTGCTGGAGAAAGTCTCGGCGCTGGTCGACGAAGGGGTCATCAAGACCACCGTTGGCGAGCACTTCGGCAGCATCAATGCCAGCAACCTCAAACGCGCCCATGCCCTGATCGAAAGCGGCAAGGCAAAAGGCAAGATTGTCCTGGAAGGCTTCTGAGCATTCATCCAGTCAAGGTAACCAAGGCGGGGCCATGAGCCCCGTCAGCTTATCCATCAGCAGCGATGAGCTGCTCGAATCGCTCCGCCAGAAACGCTCTGAGCACCTGCACAGCAGGTGTGAGCGAGGTTCGATGAGCGCACACCAGTTGCAACGGCGCAGGTTGGCCGTAATCCCAAGGAAACAACTCGACCAGCCGCCCAGCGCGTATGTCCGCCAGAACGTCCAGCCTGGATTTGTAAACGATCCCCAATCCTTCAACACCCCAGCGCCGAACGACATCGGCGTCATCGCTCAAGCGGTCGCCTGTAACCTGGACGGTCTTGATTCCATCGGGCAAATGGAAGCTCCATCGCTCGTAAGTCTGCTCGCCCATCACATAGCGCAGGCAATTATGCCTGCCCAGGTCTTCCAGAGCGTCTGGCGCCCCATGTCGTGCCAAGTAACGAGGTGAGGCGCAGACCGTTCTGCGATTCCCTGGGGCGAGCATCAGTGAAACTAGGCTGGAGTCTGCCAGTTGCCCATACCTGATACTCGCATCCAGTTGCTGGCCGACAAGGTCGGCCACCTGATCGCTGACCCGCAGTTGCAGCGTCACCTTGGGGTTCAACCGCTGGAAATCGTCGAGCCAGGGCAGCAGCAGATTCCTGCCAATATCCGAAGGGATGGACAGGCGAAGTGTACCCGCGATCTCATCTCTCCCTTCGGTCAGCGCCACCTCACCGGCGTCCAGTGCGTCCAAGGCCTGACGGGCATGGGGCAGATATCGCTCGCCATCATCCGAGAGCCGCAAACGCCTCGTGGAGCGCACGAACAACCTGGCACCCAGGCTGCTTTCCAGTCGCTGGACAGCCCCGCTGGCCAAGGCCGGTGAAATATCCAACAACCTGGCCGCTGCCGAGAAGCTGCCGGCAAAGGCTGTTGTGACGAAGACCTGAAGATCATCAAACCGAACTGTTTTCTTCACTGTGGCGAATTCTTGACCTGGCGCGTGGGCCAAAGCGTAGCGACATTGCGCAGCCATTCCCAGCCTGGGCCTACAACATTCGTGATGAGCCGCCAGCCCTCTGCGCAGGCAGAGGGGCCGGCGACGCACATCCAGCGGGATCAGGAATTGAAGCCCAACCCTGAGGAAAGGTCGGAGTCTCCAGGCTTGCGCTCCGCCTGTGTCGACGCTTTACCACCCGCCTGATCGAGCGACTCTTCGACCGACGCCTTCACCTCGCGGCCCTTGGCCTTGAGCGTGTCGGTCAAGCGATCGCTGCTGGCGCCCATCAGCTGGTCTTCCTTGCGGGTACTGGGTAGCGCCGCCCCCAATGCCGCACCCAGCGCTATCCCCAAAGCGGCCAATACCAGCGGTTGCTCCTGAAGCAGATGATCGAACTGGCCCTTCAGAGCCGTGGCCTGATCTGCGGCTTTATGTGCCGAATGGCGCAGGGTATCCGCAGAAGCCCCCACGGAGTCGCGAGCGCCGCTGCCAACTTCGCTGGCCCGATCGCGCATGTCATGGGCTTTCATGCGCACCTTCTGGCTAGCGTCGTGCACTGCCTCCCCCGCCTGCGCGAAAGCGCCCTTCACCGTGTCCACCGCGTCGCCGAGCTTTTCGCCCAACCCAGGCCCATGGTGCGCAGGCCCGGGGTTGAAGGGGCGGTTCTGGTTCAGGCCCAGCCAGGCCAGGCCCAATACCGTCAGGGTTGCGGGTACGGGGTTGTTCTTGAGGGTGGTGCCAAGGTTCTCGAAGAACTCGCCGCCATTGCCCTTGGCATAGGCCAGGACCCGGTCGACCATCTGGCCCGGGCTCAGGCGCTGTTCGAGGGCGTCCACCAGATCGCTGATGTGCTCGCGCTTGGCGTTGATTTCCTGCTCGAGCAAGTCAGGGTCTTTGTGCGCTTCATGTTCGAAGGAAGTGGTCATGGCAGTTTCCTCTTCAGCGTGTCCTTGTCCTGCTGCATGGCATGCAAGGTACGGTCAGGGGCCAGGTGCGTGGGTTCGAACCGTTTCTTGCCCGACTGCAACATGATGAACCCGATTACCAAGGTGACCGCGCCCACGATCAGGGCTGCCAGCCAGGGTTCGAGCACCGTCGCCAAGGCGTAGACTGCCGCCAGCAACAGGATGACGAAGCCCGCCAGCATCACGATCGCACCCGCTGCCACCGCAGCCGTGCCGGCCTTGAGGGTGGCGAGGTTCTGCTGCAGCTCTGCCTTGGCCAGCGCCAGCTCCTTGGTGAACAGGTCCGGTACTTCCCGCATCAGCTGGCGCAACAAACCGCCAACACCGACGGCGTCGTCTTCCGCCGTGTGCAAGCTCGGGGTGGTATGCAAGGGTTCTTTGTTCATCATTCACCTCCTTTGAGAGGATCGCGTTCGAACGGGCTGCCACTGACCGGCGTGCCTGCACCAGGGCCGACTGGGTCGACTGGGGTGAAAGGTTCACGGGTGGATACGTCGCTACCACGATCAGGCACTGGCTGCGCGGGGTGGGACTGTTGCCAATCACCGGACGACGCAGGGGTGGTGGACTCATGGCTGGTGCTGGCTCGCATGAAACGCGATACGGCAAACCCGATGGCGACGCTACCGGCCAGGAATAGCGCCGGGTTGCTCCTGGCCAACTGAGCACCACGCTGCAGCAGGCTTTCGGCACTTTCATGGCGTACCTGTTCGGCGAACTCACCCACGCACTCTGCTGCCTGGTTCAGGTACTGCGACAGCCCGAGACTGTCCTTGCCTTGCAGTGCAGCTGCCGCCGAACGCGCACCTTCCTCGAGCGAATCAAGCTGATCGGCTGCGTTATCGCGGTAATGTTCGAACTGCTCGCTGCCTTTGTGCCTGGCCTCGCCAAGCAGCGCACCGGCGTCGTCGATAAAGGCATGCTCCTGGGTGCTACCGGGTGGAGATGTCGAACTTTGATTGGTCTTGTCCATCGTTTCGCCCTCGAAGCTGATTGTTGGGTGAGTGCCGCTTTTATTGGGGCATTCATTCGAGGGACGCAGGTGAGGTGGCAGGAGTTCAGCGTTTGTGATCTATGACATTTGTCCAGAGGACCAAAGAAAATAGCGCAATCAATCTTGGTTGCTGGTACCGGAGCAGAGGCTTTGCATGTGGCGGTAATCAGCGTCGACAACGATCGCAGCACCGCCTTGTAAGGGGGTGCAGCTGTGCTGCTCACGCCAGCTGGATGAAGACCGCGTAGATACCGAGAACCATCCAGAAGACCAGGAATATCCAAGGCGTACGCAGCGAAAACAACAACGACTTACGGTGCCCGGCCTCTGAAATTTCAGCCTCACTGAACAATGGCGATTCGTCATACGCCAGCCCCATCAATGGCTCGCTGCGCAGCAGGTGGCTCTGTTTCACTTGCCAATGCTCGATGATCTTGTAGGCCGCGCGAATACCCGGCCAGGCATTGAGTGAACTCAATACGCCCAGCAATGCGAGAAACGGGGGAACCACCAGCGTGAACATCTCGCCCCAGCTCTGGTTGAGGTTACTCATTGACGACACGAAGGCGATCACCAGAAACGACTGGGCAGCTAGATAGGCGTCAGTGCGGTTGGCAAGGATGCTGGTCTCGTACTGGATTTCACGGCGGTAGAAATCCAGGCGTTCCTTTGGCGAGCCGAACATGCGGGCGTTCCGCTCGCTGATCTCGTGTTCAGGGGTGCCTGGAGTGATGATTTGCGGCACGTACTGGCTCCTGAAAGTGAGAGTGGTGATGCCTCGAAACTTGGGAAGCGAACCCATGAGCGCAAGCCTGCCTGAAGATTTCAGGCAGGCTTGCGCACAACAAGCTTCAGGTATTGCCGGTACCGCTATTGGAGAACTTCTTTACATCAATGGTCGGTGCGACGAATTCCGGCCCGTCGCCCGATACCCGCCAGCGCACATTGTTGATGCCGTAGCGCTCAGCCATCGGCCGGCTGACCTTCTTGATCTTGTGCTGGCCGAACCGTGGAATGATACCCACGCCGGCATCGCAACTTGCCCAGTGCCAGGCTTCGGCGTTGTCCATACGCTCGAGCCGGATGATGAAGGTGCGAAATTCCCCATGAAGCTCGTACTCGATCACATACAACTGCTGTCCAGCCATTGCACTCTCCTTCACCAATTCAGACTAATGGAGCGAGCAACGTGTAAAAAGATTCATTAATTTTGACTGGTTGGTCATCGCTCTTTTCCATCGCCATGCTTCCATCACTTCCTCAGCGCAAATGCCGCTCCAGAGCCAGTGCATTGGCTATCGCAGCACCGGAGGCGGTGTTGTCGAAAATGCACCAGGTGGGCACTCCGGCGGCAAGGCTGTACCGCAAGTGTTCAGCCAGACGCTGCAGATATTCGTCGGGATACTCGCTGTGGTAGATCCTCGGTTCGCCATGCAGGCGCCAGTAGACCAGCCCCGGCCAACCTCCCGGTTGCGCATCGGTAACGAAGCGCGACGGGCTCGCGGCAACCTGGGCGATGCGCAAATCGACCAGCATCGGCTGAGCCGATTGCCAGCTGGCGTGCCTGGGCTCCAGCGCTACCGGCCCGTCATACCGTTGCCGCAGGCTTTCGAAGAAACGTCGCGCATGCTGGGGGGCATGGCCAAGCGATGGCGGCAGTTGTACCAGCAGGCAACCCAGGCGGTCGCCCAACTGCCCGCATTGAGCAAGAAACCTGTCCAGCGCGTCCTCGCACCCGCAGAGCCGCTGCTAATGGCTGATGACCTTGGGCACCTTCACCGCAAAGCGGAAATGCTCTGGTACGGACGCAGCCCAACGGGCATAGGTTTCCGGGCGATGGGGCCGGTAGAAGGAACTGTTGATTTCCACCGCATTGAAGCGGGTGGCGTAGCGTTGCAGGTGGCTGCCGGGCTGCGCAAATGCCTCGGCGTAACGGCTCGACAGGCTCCAGCCAGCGCAACCCAGATAAATCATCAGCTACCGGCTGGTTCGCCACGCAACGCCTCGCCCTCACCCGCGACGCGCCGGGCATACCCCACACCCCACAGCAACGCACGCCTCATGGTTTCCCCCGCGCGTTGGTCATAGATCCGTTCGCACAGCACCGAACCGTCAGTGCGATAGACGCCAATGAACAACTGCGTGGCGCCTGTGCGTGACAAGCGCGTCTGCACTTCCAGGCAAGTGCCGGTGCCGAGCGTTTCCTCATGGGTTTGATGGTGCAGGATCGGGTCGCACCACTTTCTATAGGTTTCACCTCTTCTTTTCATCTGCCAGCCCTCACCTCTTCACGGTTGCTGATAATGCCCCGGCGACGTGCCTGGCTCATGGTCGTGCTCCAGACGTTGCACCTGCACGTCAGTGAAAGATGACGCTTCGTTGCGGTGCAGGCCTTGGAGGTAATCGCGCGCTGCTTCGCGGCTAAGGTCTTCCTGGTCGCTGCGCAATTCGCAGGTGCCGGGTTGGTTGTCGAGGATGTAGCTGATCAGGTACAGGTACTGGGCCATCGCTGTAACTCCTGCTGGCTGAATGAAATCGGGCGACTCAGCTCGATTGATCCTGGCTTGAGTGCAGCCGTTCAGCAGGGGCGACGACCGGCTCAGGCACTCAGCGCCAGGCCGCCATCAGGGCACCACGCGTGCCGTTGACCGGGTCTTGTGCGGGGCCGGGCACGGAGGCGATTCGCGCCAGCGTCTGCTGGTGCGCTGCGCTTTCTGGGCGCTGGATATCGTAGTTTTCCTGCCCCTTGGGATAGGCGCCGACCACCAGAAAATCATCGCTGCTCTCGACGCAGCGATGGCCAGTTCCTGCCGGCAGTACCAGTACGTCGCCGCACTTCACGCTTATGGTCTGCCCCGCTTCGCCGCCCAGCGTCACCCGCGCCCGGCCGCATGCGATGCCCAGAACTTCATGAGCATTGGGGTGAAAGTGATGGTAATCGAAGATCCCACCGCGCCACAGCGGCACCCACTGGTGTGCGGTGAACAGCGCCTCGAAGGCACTGGCGCAGTCTTGCGACGGGTTGAGTTGCAAGCGGTACAGCAATACCGGGAAACGGCTGTTCGGCGTTGCACCGTCGTCCTTGAAATACAAGGTCTGCACGGTGGCACCCGCAGTGTCTGTCGCATTCATGTCGAGCATCCTGATCCTGTTGTCCGTTCACTTGCGAACCCGATGGCTCATGCAAGGTTCCAGTCGGTAGACCAGTGCGCACACGCTTGAAACTTTCCCGATCCGCGCCAAGTCCAGACCCCTATCGGTCACAGGACGGGAGAAGGCAATGACCAGCACGGTAGGCGACTTTCTGGTGGAGCGCATGTATCAATGGGGGGTGCGGCGCATCTTCGGTTACCCCGGCGACGGCATCAATGGGGTATTTGGGGCGTTGAGCCGGGCCGAGGGCAAGATCCAGTTCATCCAGGCACGCCACGAGGAAATGGCAGCCTTCATGGCCAGCGCCCATGCCAAGTTCACCGGCGAATTGGGCGTGTGCATTGCCACCTCCGGCCCCGGCGCTTCACATCTGCTTACCGGCCTGTATGACGCGCGCATGGATCACCAGCCGGTGCTGGCCATCGTCGGTCAGCAGGCGCGAGCAGCGCTTGGCGGGCATTACCAGCAGGAGCTGGACCTGCTGTCGATGTTCAAGGACGTCGCAGGTGCCTTCGTCCAGCAGGCTTCGACCCCGGAACAGGTGCGCCACTTGCTCGATCGCGCCGTACGTACCGCCGTCGGCGAACGCCGGGTCACCGCCATCATCCTGCCCAACGACCTGCAGGACCTGCCCTACCACGAACCACCGAAAGCCCATGGCACGGTGCATTCCGGCATCGGCTACAGCAGGCCCAGGGTGGTGCCTTTCGAGCAGGACCTGCAACGTGCCGCCGAGGTACTCAACGCTGGACGAAAAGTGGCGATCCTGGTCGGAGCCGGTGCACTGCAAGCCACCGAACAGGTGATCGCGGTAGCTGAAACGCTTGGTGCAGGCGTGGCCAAGGCGCTGCTGGGCAAGGCCGTAGTGGCAGACAACCTGCCCTGGGTCACCGGCGCCATCGGGCTGCTAGGTACCGAACCGAGTTATCGGTTGATGAGCGAATGCGACACCTTGCTGATGATAGGTTCCGGCTTCCCCTACGCCGAGTTCCTGCCTGAGGAAGGCCAGGCCCGTGGCGTGCAGATCGATTTGCAGCCAGACATGCTCAGCCTGCGCTACCCCATGGAGGTCAACCTGGTCGGTGACGCCAGCGAAACGCTGCGGGCACTGCTGCCATTGCTCGAACACAAGACCGAGCGCCGTTGGCGCGACAAGGTTGAAGGCTGGCGCGCAGACTGGGACAAGACCCTGCAGAAACGCGCCTTGGTAAAGGCCGACCCGATCAACCCCCAGCGCGTGGTGCACGAACTCTCCCCTCGCCTGCCCGACCACGCCATCGTCACCAGCGACTCCGGGTCCTGCGCCAACTGGTTTGCCCGCGACCTGCAGATACGCCAGGGCATGCAGTGTTCGTTGTCCGGTGGCCTGGCCAGCATGGGCGCGGCGGTACCCTATGCCATCGCCGCCAAGTTCGCCCATCCGCAGCGCAGCGTGGTGGCATTGGTGGGTGACGGGGCGATGCAGATGAACAACCTGGCCGAGCTGATCACCGTCGCCAAGTACTGGCGCCTGTGGGAAAACCCCCAGTGGATCTGCGCGGTGTTCAACAACGAAGACCTCAACCAGGTGACCTGGGAACAACGGGTAATGGAGGGCGACCCCAAGTTCGAGGCCTCACAGGCGATTCCTGATGTGCCCTACCACCTGTTCGCCATCTCCATCGGTTTGCAAGGCATCTATGTGGAACGCGAAGAAGACATTGCCGGCGCCTGGGAGCGAGCCCTGGCGGCTGACCGGCCGGTGTTGATCGAGTTCAAGACCGATCCGGACGTACCTCCCTTGCCGCCGCACATCAAGCTTGAACAGGCGAAGAAGTTCGCCAGCAGCCTGCTCAAGGGCGACCCGGACCAGGCTGGGGTCATCGTGCAGACGGCCAGGCAAGTTCTCGGTTCGGTATTGCCGGGCAAGAAATGAGATGTGCGCGGCACTGGCAGCAACCAGCCCCGCCGGCACCCGGCCAACTACACTCAGTCGACACACGTCTGCGCAGAGACAGCAATCATGCCTACGCAAACCGCAATCGTGTTCGCTGGCGGCGGCAGTCTGGGTGCGGTCCAGGTGGGGATGCTGCGGGCCCTGGTCGAAGCCGAAGTCCAGTTCGACATGGTGGTTGGCGCCTCGGTAGGCGCCATCAACGGTGCCTACTTTGCAGCAAGGCCCAACGCTCAGGGTGTCGAGACACTCGCCGAATTCTGGCGGGGCCTGAGCAGAACCGACATCTTTCCGTTGTCCTGGCTCGATACCTGCCGAGGCCTGCTCAAACGGCGTGGTTTCCTGCTGCAACCAGCGGCCTTGCACCGATTGCTTGGCAAGGCGCTGCCGATCCATCGCATCGAGGATGCGAAACTGCCCCTGCATATCGTCACCACCGACCTGCTAAGTGGTGCCGAGACAGTGCTACGCAATGGCGAGCTCGAGCAGGCGCTACTGGCCAGCGCCGCGATACCGCTGGTGTTCCCTTGCGTGCAGATCGGCGGCCAGTTCCTGGTGGATGGCGGTGTGGCAAGCAACACGCCTATTTCGACTGCCGTAGCGCTGGGCGCCAGCAATGTCGTGGTAATCCCCACCGGGCTCAGCTGCGCCTTGACTCAACCGCCCCGCGGCCTTGTCGCCCTGGCCTTGCACACTGTCAACCTGATGAGCATGCGCCAGCTTGTGAGTGACATCGAACACTTCCGCACGCTCACCAGTCTGCATATCGTTCCGCCCTTGTGCCCGGTCGATGTCTCGGTATTCAACTTCGACCAGACCGAGTCGTTGCTGGAGCGGGCCTATGAGCAGACGCTTCGGTGGCTGGACCACGGCGGGCTCGAACGGACCAAGGTGCCGGGTGCCCTGACCGTTCACTCGCATGCCCATGAGCATTGAATGATGTGGACAGTTCGGGGCCTTACGCATCTGCCCGGCGAAACACCAATACCCTTGAAACCGTGGTTTGGCATACGGCATCGTCCTGATTGAGCGTGATGCTCTCAAGGACAGCGAAGCCCCGGTCAGGCTTGGACTTCGACGCGGCAAGCTCCCTTATGGTTGTGGTCACTCGCAACAGGTCACCTGGTCGCACGGCCCTTGGCCAGCTGATTTCGCTGCCGGCACCGATGAGCCCTCCAGCCACTGGAACACTCTCTACCAACAACCGCATCGTGACTGCGGATGTATGCCAGCCGCTAGCAGCCAGCCCAGCAAAAAAGGTTTCTTGGGCAGCATCGGGGTCCGTATGGAATGGCTGGGGGTCGAACTCCGAGGCGAAACTCAGGATCCGCTCCTGGGTCATTTCATACGAGCCGCTCATGAAGGACTCACCTACTTGCAAGTCCTCGAAAAAGAGCCTTTCAGGTGCAGAAGCCATGAGTTACCTCCGGGGTATGCAGGCAGCAACGGCAAAGCGAACGTCTGGAACTGGCGCCAGTTTAGCCCTTCCCTACCTGCCTCCAAAAGCCACGCTCACGCTAGCGCTGCTCCCGTACGAATTCGATGAAGGCCCTCAACGCCGCAGGCACCTGGCGGCGGCTCGGGTAGTACAGATACAGCCCCGGGTAGTAGTGACACCAGTCCTCCAGCACCTGCTGCAGATGGCCACGCTCCAGGTGCTCCTTGGCCATGTCTTCGAACACGTAGGCCAGGCCGAGCCCTTGCAAGGCAGGCGCCAGCATCAGGCTGACGTCACCCAATACCAAGGGCCCCTGGACATCGACCTCCAGTTGCACACCCCCGCGCTCGAACTCCCATCGATAAAGTGCGCCACCAGGGAAGCGGTGCCCGATGCAAGGTAGTTGCTTCAAGTCTTGCGGGTGCTGTGGAACAGGATATCGATCGAAAAACGCGGGCGCCGCTACCACCACCGAACGAAGGTAAGGGCCGATGGGCAGCGAAACCATGTCCGCCTGGAGTCGCTCCCCCAGGCGCACGCCAGCGTCAAAGCCGGTGCCCACCATGTCCACCAGCGCATCGTCACTGACGATTTCCAGGCGTATATCCGGATACGCCAGCAGAAAGCGATTGGCCAGTGGCAGTAGCGCGAGCTCTACTGCGGCGCGCCCGGCAGTGATACGCAGGTTGCCTGACGGTTTGTCGCGGAAGTTGTTGAGGTCCTCCAGCGCGTCGGCGATGTCCCGAAAGGCCGGTTGCAGCCTCTGGTAAAGACGCTCCCCGGCCTCGGTAAGCGCCACACTGCGCGTGGTGCGGTTGAACAGGCGAACATCAAGACGGGTTTCCAGAGCCCGCAGCGCATGGCTCAGGGCCGAGGGCGTAAGGCCCAGCTCGACTGCCGCGCGGCTGAAGTTCAGGTGGCGGGCAATGCACAGGAACAGGGACAGATCGGCGGTGCTGGTTGGCTTCATTACTGAAAGCTACTCAAAGGCCTATGTAATATTCATGGGATTATCACAGCAATCCGCAGATTTTAAAGTTCGCTCAACTCATCGAGAAGGCCCGCATGGTGCAGGGTCGGATACAGGAGGAGTTGACATGCGTACCTGGCTCATTACTGGCGCTTCCCGCGGTTTCGGCACCCTGATCGCCCAACAGGCCCTGGCAGCGGGTGACGCCGTCATCGCAACGGCGCGTAACCCGGAAGCCATCGAGGCTCGCCTTGGCCGGCACCCGAACCTGCTGGCCGTGCGCCTGGATGTGACCCGCGAAGAGGACGCCCACGCGGCGGTCGCTGCTGGCATCAAGCATTTCGGGCAAATCGACGTGCTGGTCAACAATGCCGGTTATGGCGTGCTCGGCGCGGTAGAAGAAACCAGCGCCAGCGAAACCGAACGGCTGTTCGCCACCAACGTTTTCGGGCTGCTCAACGTAACCCGCGCCGTACTGCCCCACATGCGTCGCCAACGCAGCGGCCACGTGATCAACATCTCGTCGCTCGGCGGCTACCAGGCCTACATGGGCTGGGGGGTGTACGGTTCGACCAAGTTCGCGGTCGAAGGCATCAGCGAAGCGATGCATCAGGAGCTGGCCCCCTTGGGGATCAAGGTGACCGTGGTCGAGCCGGGCTTCTTCCGTACCGACTTCCTGGATGACCAATCGCTGGTGAAGACAGCCTTGGAGCTGCCTGACTACGCAGCCACCGTCGGCGTCATGCGCCACCACGCCGAGGCGGCCAACCATGCCCAGCCCGGCAACCCTGCGAAGCTGGCCGAAGCCCTGCTGGCCCTGGTCAATGCAGCGAACCCGCCACTGCGCCTGGCGCTGGGCAGCGATGCCGTCGCGCGCATCGAGGCCAAGAACAGCGCGGTAGAGCAAGAGCTGGCCCAGTGGCGGGACCTGTCGCTCTCTACCGACTTTGCCGCGTAGCCGTCGCTGGCGTGCCAAACCTGAACCGGGGGCGCCGGTTCAGGTTGTCAGTGGCATTGAACAACCGCCTCGACAATCAGCTGGACCAAGAGCGTAACCTGCACGCTCAAGGCAACGTTTGCAGGGTGAACCAGGCCAATGTCGCGATGGAACGTGTGGGCGCCAAGATCATAGGCGCGCACGGAGGCAGGCCAGGCGTCCCGGCTGACTGTTTGTGGTACCAACGCTACCCCCACACCCTTCCCGACCAGTTCGGTGATGGCATCCAGTTCGTCCAGTTCGCACACGTCTCTGGTATTGAAATGAAATTGTCGGCGGAGGTTGATGGGCCTATTTCGTACCCGCTCTCATAGAACAACGCATGAATCATTGATTTAGCAGGGCCCTGTGGGAGCGGGTTCACCCGCGAACACCGGCGAAGCCGGTGCCAAGCACCGCATTGGATTCTTCGCGGGTAAACCCGCTCCCACAGCGGTACGCGAAACACCCGCATGCTCAGTTTTCAGCGAGACAGCGCATGCCTTCAGTGCTCACGAACTAACGCAGCAACGCCAACATGCTCGCAGCGTCGCTGCACTCGAACTTGCCGGGTGCTTCGACCGCAATGTGCCTGACCACCAAGTCGTCGACCAACATGGCATAGCGTTGCGAACGCCGCCCCATGCCGCGTGCCGATAGGTCCTGGATCAGGCCCAGCGCCTCGCTGAATTCACCATTGCCATCGCCAATCATCCTGACCTCCTCGCCCACCTGCAGGCTCGCGCCCCAGGCATTCATGACGAATGCATCATTGACCGAAACACAGAGAATTTCGGCAACCCCGGTAGCGAACAGGTCCTGGGCCGCGGCCACGTAGCCCGGTACATGCCGCTGCGAACAGGTAGGCGTGAAGGCACCAGGCAAGCCGAAGATCACCACTTTTTTCTGCTTGCAGCGCTCGTGCAGGGAAAACGCGTTCGGGCCGATTGCACAGCCGCCCTCGCCGTTGCTGTACTGGTAAAGCGTTACGTCGGGCAGTGTTTCGCCGGTCTTGATCATCGTTTTCTCCGTGGGGCGGTAAATGGCCAAGCATGATGCAGCATCCACCAAGGTGCGTACATACAGCGGTCTGGCCTGGAAAGCTGGATGTCAGCTACCACGACGCGCCTCAAGCCACTGGAACAACCCCATGCCAACCAGCATCGCAGCGACGAACAGCCAGGCCTGCCAGTACCCTGCAGGCAGCAGCACCAGGGCCGGCCCCGGGCAGATGCCCGCAAGCCCCCAGCCAATGCCGAATACCAGGCTGCCGCCGATAAGGCGGCGGTCCACATCACGTCGGCCAGGCAATTGCATCGCCCCACCCAGCAGGGCCGTTGGATGACCGCTCGCCCAGCGCATCGGTATCCATGCTGCGGCAATCGCCCCGATCATCACCAGCGCCAGCGAAGGGTCCCATTGCCCTGCGATGTCGAGAAAGCCGAGCACCTTGGCGGGGTCGGCCATGCCTGCCAGCAACAACCCCACGCCGAACAGCAGCCCGGCGATGAAACCACTGAACACTGGCATGTCACACCCCTTGTACGAGATGGCGGACCACATAAACCGTGGCAAAACCGGTAGCCATGAAGCACAGCGTTGCCACCGCCGAACGGGGTGACAGGCGCGACAGGCCACAGACGCCGTGGCCGCTGGTACAACCGCTGCCGTAGCGGGTGCCGAGCCCTACCAGCAGGCCCGCTGCGATGAGTGTCCAGGATGCCGTGGTGAAACGGGCTGACGGCAGCGTGGCAAATATCCCCCAAAGCAACGGGGCTGCCAGCAGCCCCAAAAGAAAGGCAAGCTTTTCTCTGCGCCCTTCCCCGCCTCGCTGCAGCATCGAACCGAGCAAACCACTGATTCCTGCAATACGGCCATTCACCACCGCGAACAGCCCAGCCCCCAGCCCGATCAACACACCACCAGCCAGCGCGGACCATGGTGTAAAGGCCAGCCAATCAATTGCCATCGTATTTCTCCCGGAACATGAACAAGAGAACAATTAACGGTTCAGTAAGAAAGCTGAAAAATACCACGACCCTATGCCGACAACTTCAATGAGATTAGCCAGCCTATTCAAAGTACATGAAGCTGCACTTGTTTGATGCAGGTCAAATTCGCGACCAGATGGCCGCCTAGACTGCAATCATCCAGGCATACCAAGGCCTCGAGGCACGTCGTATATATCCATAAAAGTGGAGTTCGCCATGCAAACGCAATTGAAGTTGGTTCTTGCTGTTGTTCTGGCCGGTAGTGCATTCATGGCGCATGCCGAAGCCAAAAATCAGGCTGGCGACGCCTCCACCAGCGCCCCAGCCGCCAGTACAACTTCCGAGTCGCCCATGCACAAGGCGATGAGCGAGCAAATGCACAAGATGCAGGTTGCTCATGACAAAGCCGCAGCCGCGAAGACCCCTGCCGAGCGCCAGGCCGCCATGCGCGAGGGCATGAAGACAATGAAGGAGAGCATGGCCATGCTGCACCAGCAACATGCTGCGGGCTGCATGGGTTCGGGCATGGGAATGTCGGGAGCCAAGGGTGGCATGGGTATGGGCGACGGAATGATGGACATGATGATGAAGATGATGGATCAGCAGTCGTCGATGATGGATATGCCCATGAAGCAGTAACCAGTACTTGCTGTTGTTTCAGCACTGATCGCACTGCGGTCGATGGCGTGGTCGAAGCACGCCATCGATCTCGGCCACTATCTGCCGCGTTGCATCCTCGATGGCCCCTTCATTACGGCACAATACCCAGCCGTGTTCCGCAACCGCACGCTCGAACGCTTCGGTACAGGCAACCTGCTCGACCAGGCTATGGATCACCGTACTGCCCAGCCCGCGCGTCCTTGCCGCGGCTCTTGCCCATGAAGTATCGGGGGCCGTGACGACCCCGACATGCAAATCGGGCACTTGCACATTTCGCTCGAGGTTCAGGCGCAGGATCTCGTCGAACGCCACGCTGCGGCGAAATGCGGCATCAGAAGGGTACCAGCGATCGATCAGGATGATGCTGCCCGCTGGCTGCCTGGGCAGCACGTGTCGGGAAATCCAGGCACGGCTTTCGGCGAAGCGCTCGCATACCCTCAATTCCAGGTCCCGGGAGGGGTTTCTGACCAGTTGATTGACAAGGGCCATGGTTTCCCCCCGGTAGGGGTCGCTTTTTTTCTCGCAAAGCCGGATCACTTTCTTGTTGTCAGCCCGCAAGGCTTTGGTAACCGCCTCCAGAAGCGTGGTCTTGCCGGTGCCCTTGGGCCCATCGATGGAAACAAACAGCGGGCGGGTCATTTTTAATTACCAGTCGAATCTGAAGATGCAGCGCAGGCCTGGGTGCCACAGTATTCATCACAAGCCAGTGGAGCCATACAGCTAGCCTGATTCAACCCAGCTGGGCCTGAAGAAACAGCGAAAAAAGCTCCGACTGCGATTTGATACCCAACTTGCTGTACATATGCTTGCGGTGCACTTTCACTGTCTCCACGGAGATTTCAAGCTTGCGCGCAATTTCTTTGCTGGAACACCCGCTCAGCATCAGCCGCCCCACCTCCAGCTCACGCCCGGTCAGCGGCGACTCCATCTGCTCGACCCTGTCCTCCATGCGGCTTTGCCAGTGCGGCGCAGGTTTGGTGGCCTCTTCCAGCAACTCCCGCTCGAACGTCATCCGCTGGCGCATCAGCGCAGTGACCCATGGCCGCAACAGTTCCAGCAGGGTGACCTGTTCGATGCTGAACCGGCGCTTGCTACCCAACGACAGGCACAGCGTGCGCTGCGCATCCAGCTGCACGTTGAACTGAATTTCATCGGCAACCACGTTAAGTCGGAAATAGCGCTGGTAGTAGTCCGTCTGCTCGAAACACTCAGGGGCCACATCCGCCAGGCGCACCAGGCCGGACACCGCAGCCTCTCGGCTAGCCACGTAGAAAGGGTCCAGCAGGTACAAGCCCTTCAGGTAGTCCTGGAACAGCGGGTCAGGGTTGCCGTCTGCACTGGGGCACTCGGCGAACACCTGCGGGCGCCCTGCGGAAAACAGCAGCGCAACCCAGCTGTCGCAGGCAACGTACTCGTTCAGCAACCGCACCAAGGCTGTCCAGAAGTGGTCCTTGTCGAGGGTTTCGATCAATTGGCCTACCGAGCGGTGCCAGGCGATGTCGTGCAGCGTAAAATTCATCCTCTACCCCTGTTGGGTTACCACGTGGGCGTAATACCCCCCGCCATGATGACCACCCCATAATCCGGGCTAGCTTACGCTGAGCGAACCTGTACCGGGATCGTTTTTTACACCCCATGCCGCCAGGGCATGGCGGTCGAAGCTGTTAGTCGAGGATTGGAAATGAAGGTAGAGCTTGTCCAACTGGCCGGTCGCGATGGCGATACCGCGTACAACCTGCAGCGCACCATCGAAGCGATCGGCAACTGCGGCGCCGATACCGATCTGCTGGTCTTCCCGGAAACCCAGCTGATGGGCTTCCCAACCGAAGAAAACATCGGCCGCATCGCCGAGCCACTGGATGGCCCGAGCATCACGGCAGTCCAACAGGCCGCACAAGCGCAGAATGTTGCCGTAGTCGTCGGGATGGCCGAAGCCGCAGACGACGGCCGTTTCTACAACACCACCGTGCTGGTCACGCCTGAAGGCGTAGCGCTCACCTATCGCAAAACCCACCTTTGGGCATCGGACTGCGGGGTTTTCACCCCAGGCGACCGTTTTGCGACAGCCCTGTTCAAAGGCATCCGTGTCGGCCTGCTGATCTGCTTTGACATCGAATTCCCGGAAACCGCCCGTGCCCTGGGGCAGCTGGGCGCAGAACTGATCATCATCACCAACGGCAACATGGACCCGTACGGGCCCACCCACAGAACCGCCATCACCGCACGCGCCATGGAAAACCAGGCCTTTGCGGTCATGGTCAACCGCGTGGGTGATGGTGATGGCGGCCTGGTCTTCGCCGGCGGCAGTGCCGTCGTCGACCCGTACGGCCAGTTGCTGTGCGAAGCCGGCCGTGGCGAGTGCCGGATAACCGTCGAGCTGGCCATGGACCAACTGCAGCAGTCACGGCGCGATTACACCTACATCGCCCAGCGCCGCATCCAGCTGCCGGGTGAACAGGTCGAGCACGCCAACGGTCTTCGCGAACTGATCATCCCCTCCTGAAAATTCCACCCTTCCAGGCTCTATTACTGGAATGCAAGGCCGCCAGGGACGGCAGCGTGTTCGACTCTGAATAACAATCACAAGCTGGAGCAAGCAGTAATGGCCACACTCAAGCGAACGCTTTCGCTGGGCTCGGTGGTGCTTTTCGGCATCGCCTACATGACCCCCATCATCGTCCTGGGCACATTCGGTATCCTGGCCGAGACCACGGGAGGGAGGGTACCTGCAGCCTACCTCGCTGCAGCCATCGCCATGCTCTTTACAGCCTTGAGCTACGGCCACATGGCGCGCGCCTTCCCGGTCGCCGGGTCCGCCTATACCTACGTGCGCAAATCGATCAGCCCACAGCTGGGCTTCATCACCGGTTGGGCGGTGTTGCTCGACTACCTGTTCCTGCCCATGGCGATCTGGCTCATTGGCGCGGCCTATCTGCACTCGGCGTTCCCGGGCGTGCCACAAGCCATTTGGGTGTTGGCATTCATCGGCATCACAACAACGATCAATGTAATCGGCCTGCGGCTGGCCAAGACCGTCAATGGCCTGTTGATGTTCATTCAGCTGCTGGTGCTGGCGGCGTTCGTTGCACTGGCGGTGCACTATGTCTGGGGCGACCCCACGGTACCACTGTGGACACTCGAGCCGTTCTACAAGGAAGGCACCCAGTTGCCGCTGATCATGAGCGGTGCGGCGATTGCCTGCTATTCATTCCTGGGCTTCGACGCGGTCAGTACCCTGACCGAAGAAACCAAGGAACCACGCAAGAACATCCCGAAAGCCATCCTGCTGATCACCCTGATCGGTGGCGGGCTGTTCATCGCCTGCAGCTACTTCGTTCAGCTCGCTCACCCGTCCACCGACTTTGCCAACGCCGACGCGGCGGCTTATGAAATCGCCCAGAACATCGGTGGCGACATCTTCGTCAGCATCTTCCTGCTGGGGCTGATCGTCGGCCAGTTCACTTCTGGCCTGTCGGCGCAAGCCAGCGCCTCCCGGCTGCTGTATGCGATGGGGCGTGACGGAGTGCTGCCCAGGTCATTCTTCGGAAGGTTGAGCGAACGCTTCAGCACGCCGGTGCCCAGCATCATCCTGTGCGGGGTGGTCGCCCTGCTTGCCTTGCGCATGGACGTGACGACCTCCACCTCGTTCATCAACTTCGGTGCATTTCTCGCGTTCAGCCTGGTCAACCTGGCGGTGATCTTCCACTACTGGGTCGCCATGCAGCAGCGTGGTGCGAACGCGCTACTGATGTATCTCGCGTTCCCCTTGGTGGGCTTTGCATCCACGTTGTGGCTGATGGCAAGTCTTGATCACCTGGCGATCTACCTGGGGGCAGGCTGGCTCTGCCTCGGCGTGCTCTACCTGACGGTGATTACCCGTGGTTTCAAGCGCAAGCCCCCGGAGATGCACTTCGAGGAAGCCTGAGCTGTCCACTCAGGTCGATACGGCGCTTTGAGCGATGCTCTGGATGGCACCGGCGGCGCCGGTGTTTGCGGTTGCGGATTCTGAGGCAGGTCGGATCGGCGCCAGCCTTGAGGTGGCGCCGATCCTGTCAGGCCTTACACCGCCAGCGCGCGCTCACGCAGCTCGCTATTGAGGATGCGGTCGTTCTCGCTGTAATCGACCGGGCAGTCGATCACGTGCACGCCCGGGGTCTTGATGCAGTGCTCCAGCAGCGGCAGCAGGCCTTCGGCGCTTTCCACGCGGTGGCCGTTGGCACCGTAGGCTTCGGCGTACTTGACGAAGTCCGGGTTGCCGTAGTCCAGGCCGAAATCGGTGAAGCCCATGTTCGCCTGCTTCCAGCGGATCATGCCGTAGCCGTCGTCACGCAGGATCACCACGGTGATGTGCATGCCCAGGCGTACCGCAGTTTCCAGCTCCTGGCTGTTCATCATGAAGCCGCCGTCGCCGCAAACCGAGATCACCGGGCGGTCCGGGTGCACCAGGTGCGCGGCCATGGCCGATGGCAGGCCGGCGCCCATGGTTGCCAGGGCGTTGTCCAACAGCACGGTGTTCGGCTTGTGCGCCTTGTAGTTACGAGCGAACCAGATCTTGTAGATGCCGTTGTCCAGGGCAACGATACCTTCGGACGGCAGCACGCGACGGATGTCGGCGACCATGCGCTGCGGGTAGACCGGGAAGCGGTTGTCGTCAGCACCTTCGGCGATCTGTGCTTCGTTGGCTTCACGGATCGCCATCAGGCGGGTGAAGTCCCAGTGCGAAGTGTCGTTCAGCGCTTCGCTGATCTGCCATACGGCGTTGGCGATGTCGCCGATCACTTCAACCTGCGGGAAGTACACGGCATCGACTTCGGCGGAGCGGAAGTTGATGTGGATGACCTCGGTGCCGCCACGGACCATGAAGAACGGCGGCTTCTCGATCACGTCGTGGCCGATGTTGACGATCAGGTCGGCGGCTTCGACGGCGCGGTGCACGAAGTCACCCGACGACAGTGCGGCGTTGCCCAGGAAGCGCGGGTGGCGCTCGTCGACCACACCTTTACCCATCTGGGTGGTGATGAACGGGATGCCAGTCTTGTCGATCAGCTGCTTGAGGACCTTGGCGGTCATCTTGCGGTTGGCACCGGCGCCGATCACCAGGATCGGGTTACGGGCGTTCAGCAGCTTTTGTACGGCTGCGTCGATCGCCACGTGCTCGGCCAACGGGCGGCGGTGCAGGCTTGGCGGGATCGGCAGCGCGTCGGTCTGCTCGGCGGCGATGTCTTCCGGCAGCTCCAGGTGCACGGCACCCGGCTTTTCTTCTTCAGCCAGGCGGAAGGCTTCGCGCATGCGCGAAGGGATGTTGTCGGCGGAGGCGAACTGGTGGGTGTACTTGGTGATGGGGTCCATCATGCCGCACACGTCGATGATCTGGAAACGGCCCTGCTTGGACTTCTTGATCGGCTTCTGGCCGGTGATCATCATCATCGGCATGCCGCCCAGGTAGGCGTAGGCGCTGGCGGTGACCAGGTTGGTGGCGCCAGGGCCGAGGGTCGACAGGCTGACGCCGGTCTTGCCGGTCAGGCGACCATAGGTGGCAGCCATGAAACCTGCGGACTGCTCGTGACGGGTAAGTACCAGCTTGATCTTCGACTTGCGCAGGGATTCGAGCAGGTCGAGGTTTTCCTCACCAGGAATGCCGAACACATACTCGACACCTTCGTTTTCCAGGCATTGCACAACGACATCGGCGGCCTTGGCCATTTGGGGTACTACCTCAAAATCTTTGTGGGATTGCAGATTTATTAAGCTGCGTGACTGAGATGTTGCAGGATGTCTCAGTGGCGCGCATCGTAGGCCCTCTGGTTAATAATAATAAATATATTGTTATGATGCTTGGCATCACAGTTTGTTATGAACGGTAAACCCCCTCAATGAACCTCAAGGCATTGCGCTGCTGCGTCGAGATCGTGCGCCAAGGCAGCTTCACCAAAGCCGCGCAGCATCTGCATATCGCCCAGCCGGCACTTAGCATGGCCGTTACCCGCCTGGAGGAAGAACTGGGCGTCACCCTGTTCAACCGCACCACTCGCAAAGTGATACTGACGGCCGAGGGCGAACGCTTCCTGCCACGTATCGCTTCGGCCCTGCGCGAAATGGATGTGGCCCGGCAAGAACTGCGCGACATGGCCGACCTGAAGCGCGGCGAAGTGCGCCTGGGTATCCCGCCGATGTTCGGCCTGCACTATGTGCCCGGCCTGATGAACGCCTTCCGCCAGCTGTACCCGGGTATTGGCATGACCGTGTTCGAAGGCAGTGCCGAGGACATCGGCCATCGCCTGGAACAACGGGAAATCGACCTGGCGTTGCTCGAGTCCCGGCGCGTGCCACCCGACAAGGAATCGATCCTGCTGGGCAGCGACGAGATGCTGGCGTGTATGCACCCTGACCATCCCTATGCCGGCAAGGCCTTCCTCACGGCCGAGGACCTGCGCAATACCGACATGGTGGTATTCGATCGCACCTTCGTCCAGCGCCACCTGCTGGATGCGTTCTTTGCCGAACATGGCATCACCTACCGGGTAGCGCTGCAAAGCAACTTCGTATCGCTGGTGGTACAGGCCGCGCTGGACAACATGGGCGTGGCGACCCTGCTGCGCTCGGTGCAACAGCGCACACCGGGCATCGTCGGCGTACCGTTCCAGCCAGCGCAGCAGATGAGCTTCCGCTTGTGCTGGCGCTCGGGGGAATATCTGTCGCTGGCCAGCAAGCGCTTCATCGATTTTGCCGCGCAGACTCATTACCTGGAGCGCTGACTCCACCCTGCTCCGCTGCCACAGTCATTACGCAGATCTGCTGTGGGAGCGGGCGTGCCCGCGAACACCGGCGCAGCCGGTGCCATCCTCCGCGCTGGATTCTTCGCGGGCCTGCCCGCTCCCACAGGTGCTGCTTATGCCGCAGGTTCAGGAAGCTGGCCAGCTTCCTCGACGTCACCAGCACGGATTGACTATGATCCCGCCTTGAACGTTTCAGCATGTTTCAACAAGGATCCAGATGTCAGTTCAGGAATTACCCCCTCTCCCTAGCAAAAGTACCGTCGCGAAGATGGAAGCCGCCATGGCGCTGGGCAGCTTTGCCATTGGCACCGGCGAGTTCGCCATCATGGGCCTGATGCCCGATATCGCCAGCAATCTGCAATTGAGCGAGCCCCAGGTGGGCCATGCCATCAGCGCCTATGCGCTGGGGGTGATGGTTGGCGCCCCGACACTGGCGATCATCGGTGCCAAGCTGTTGCGCAAGCACATGCTGCTGCTGTTGATGGCGCTGTATGCCATAGGCAACCTGGCTACCGCCTTCGCCCCCTCGTTCGGTGGCCTGGTCGCCTTCCGCTTCATCAGCGGCCTGCCCCATGGCGCCTACTTCGGCATCGCGGCGGTGGTGGCGTCGAACATGGTGGCCAAGGACCAGCGGGCGGGGGCCGTGGCCCGGGTGATGATGGGGCTGACCGTGGCCATGTTGCTCGGCAACCCGGTTGCCACCTTGCTGGGCCAGTACTTCGGCTGGCGCTCGGCGTTCGTGCTGGTCGGCGCGATCGCCCTGTGCACCATCGCCCTGGTCTGGCGCTTCGTGCCCCAGCGCCACGATGAAGTGCGCAGCGACCCGCGCAAGGAACTGCAAGCCTTCACCCTGCCGCAAGTGTGGATGGCGCTGGGCATCGCCTCGATCGGCTTTGCCGGCATGTTCTGTGTGTTCAGCTACCTGGCGCCGACCATGTTGCAGGTGACCCAGGTGTCGCCGCAGTGGATTCCATTCGGCCTGGCGGCATTCGGCGTCGGCGGCATCGTCGGCAACATCGCCGGTGGCAAGCTGTTCGACCGCCTGCAGTTCCGCGCCGTCGGGCTGGTGCTGGTGTGGTCGATTGCCGTGCTGCTGTTCTTCAGCTTTGCCGCCCAGGCGCTGTGGAGCCTGCTGCTGGGCATTGGCCTGGTCGGCACCATGATTGCCCTGGCGGCGCCGTTGCAGATCCGCCTGATGGACATTGCCCATGAAGCGCCAAGCCTGGCGGCGGCGTCCAACCATGCGGCGTTCAACCTGGCCAATGCGCTGGGGCCGTGGCTGGGTGGCATGGCGATTACCGCAGGTATGGGCTGGACCAGCACCGGGTACATCGGCGCGGCTACGGCGCTGGTCGGGCTGGGGATCTACCTGGTGGCACGGCGGATGAAGGGTGGGCACTAAGGTTGAGGCCTGACAGATAGCGTGAAGGGGGCTGCCATGCAGCCCATCGCCGGCAAGCCAGCTCCCACAGAGACCGCACAATGCCTGAAATTTTCATGGGCAGCGACGACCCGCGCCGCCCACTAGTGTGGATCAGTGAGCTGGCCAGCCCCAAGGAAATGATTACAATGCATGCCCCAACCTGAAATATGTTTTTCCCATGAAATCACTGCTTTACGCCGTATCCTTACTGTTTTCCTTCACCCTCCCTGCCCTGGCCAGCCCGCCGGCAACCTTCACCGAGGCCAAGTTGGTGGCCAAGCAGAAGGTGTACATGGACCAGGCCAGCAGTGCCATGGGCGACCTGTACTGCGGTTGCAAATGGGCCTGGGTGGGCAAGTCTGGCGGGCGTATCGATGCCGCCTCGTGCGGCTACCAGACCCGCAAGCAGCAGAACCGCGCCGAACGCACCGAATGGGAACACATCGTGCCGGCCTACACCTTCGGCAACCAGCGCCAGTGCTGGAAGAATGGCGGCCGCGAGCATTGCGTGGATGACGACCCGGTGTTCCGCGCCATGGAGGCCGACCTGTTCAACCTGTACCCGGCAGTGGGCGAGGTAAACGGTGATCGCAGCAATTTCAACTACGGCATGGTTGCTGGCAATGCAGGGCAATACGGGCAGTGCACCACCAAGGTGGACTTCGTGCAGCGTGCTGCCGAACCACGCGACGAAGTGAAAGGCCTGGTCGCCCGCACCACCTTCTACATGTACGACCGTTACAAGCTGAGCATGTCGCGCCAACAGCAGCAGTTGCTGATGGCCTGGGACAAACAGCACCCGGTGTCGGCCTGGGAGAAAGAGCGTGACCGGCGCATTGCCGCGATCATGGGGCATGCCAACCCCTTCGTGACCGGGGAACGCAAATGGACCGCCAACTACAAGCCGGTCGGCAGTGGCGTAGTGCAGGCGGTGCCAGAAAAGGCCGCCAAGCCCGAATCCAAGCCGAGCCTGGCCAGTGCCGGGTCGGTGGGCGCGGTGCTTGGCAACCGCAACAGCCATGTCTATCACCTTTCCGTTGGTTGCCCGGGCTATACCCAGGTTACCGCGAAGAACCAGGTCACCTTCGCCACAGAGGGTGAGGCGCAGGCAGCGGGTTATCGCAAGGCGGGCAACTGCCGCTGATCGCCTTCCTCGGGGCCTGCGCGGCCCCCTTGCAATCGAGCGGGCTGCACAGCAGCCCGCAACAATGACCATCCGTCGCCCAGACGGCACCCCACTCCCCGCCCCCAGCCCAACGAATGACAGATCATCCGCAAAGGAGACGTTCCATGATCCGCATTCGCCCACTCTCACTCTGCCTTGCCCTTGCCCTGGCCAGCGTCACTGGCACCAGCTTCGCCGCCACCGACACAGCCACCGACAGCCGCCCGCAAACCGACCAGCACGGTGGCAAGACCGCCGGTGAAGACAGCAGCGTAAACAGCCCAGGCAGCAGCAAAACCAATGACAGCAGCGACACCGGCAGCAACAGCGATGCCGCCGACGGCGCCGCTGGTGGCTCGAACAGCACCGGCGAAGCAACCGGCTCCGGCGCCGGGCACACCGGTGGCACCGCCGAGGACCAGGACAGCCATTGAGGCCGGCCTGGGCTACACTGCGCCGGAACGCCCTGCCAAGGATTCACCATGAACCTCAAACCCTGGCTGCTCGCCGCCCTGCTGCCTTGCAGCGCCTTGGCCGTCGCTGGCAGCCAGGGCGCGCTGTCGATCAGCTCATCGTCGTTCACCGATGGCGGCGTGATCGCCTTGCAGCAGGTTGGCCCGGACCCGGCCTGTGGTGCTGGCGAAGAGCGCACCCCGCAACTGAGCTGGGACAACCTCCCCGCAGGCACTCAGTCGCTGGCACTGATCATGTTCGATCCGGACGGCGGCAAGGGTATTGGCGTGGTCCACTGGATCGCCTACAACATCGACCCGGCCCAGGATGGGCTGAAGGAAGGCGTCGCCGGGCTGACCGGGCAAGGCGTGACCGTGGGGCGCAACTCGCGGGGTACGCTCAGCTACCGCGGCCCCTGTCCACCCGCCGGCGACAACCCGCACCACTACGCGCTGACGCTGATCGCCACCGACCTGCCATTGGGTACCCTGCCCGAAGGCCTGGATCGCAGCGGCTTGCTGCAACTGCTGCAAGGCCACGCGCTGGGGGCGCAGAGCCTGGTCGGGCGCTATGGCCACTGAGCCTGGCCGTACCGGAACAATTAAACACCCCCATAGCATTTATCCATTGAATGGCCCAGTCGAACTGAAGTAAGCTCGGGCTCATTCACTGGAGAGCAACATGCCGAAACACACCCGCAACCACGCCAACCACACCGGTCGCACCCTGCGCCCTGTGCTGGCCGTTGCCGGCTGCGTGGCACCTGCCAGCTATTACTTTGGGTATTGGTTTAGCCACTAGGCGCCGATACCCACACGGCGCCCACCTTCGAGGGGCCGCCGAACATGAGAATACTCAAACCCCCGGTCGGCTCCCCGACCGGGGGTTTTGCTTTTCAGGCCTTTGAACAACACCGATTCACATTGAGGACAGATTCATGAACTACGCCACTTATTACTACGCAAACACCTACGCCTGGCGATTTAGCCAATCCCGTTCGGGCCAGCCTGCCGCCTCCGTTCGGTCTTCCACAGGTGGCAATGCAGCAGCCAATACGAATTCAACGATTTGTCGAACACCTCGATAGGGCCGACGACGCGGGCCAGAACCCGCCGTCCGCCCAGGGAAAAAATGCCATGCACGCTTCCAGCCTCGCCCTGACCCAGCCGCAAGCAGCCAACACCACCGTCAGCCAGCGCCTGCCCAGCCCGCACCTGCTCAAGCAGCAAATGCCGCTGTCCAGCGAACTTACCCAGCAAGTCCATGCCCACCGCCAGGCCATCCGCGACATCCTCGAAGGCCGCGACCAGCGCCTGCTGGTGATCGTTGGCCCGTGCTCGATCCACGACCCGCGCTCGGCCCTGGAATACGCCGACCGCCTGGCCACCCTCAGCCGCGAAGTCGACGACAAGCTGCTGCTGGTGATGCGCGCCTACGTCGAAAAACCCCGCACCACGGTCGGCTGGAAGGGCCTGGCCTACGACCCGCACCTCGATGGCAGCGACGACATGCACGCCGGCATCGCCCTGTCCCGCGGGCTGATGCTGAACATGATCGAACGCGGCCTGCCGGTTGCCACCGAACTGCTGCAGCCAATGGTCGCCGGCTACTTCGATGACCTTCTGACCTGGGCCGCGATTGGCGCGCGCACCACCGAGTCGCAGATCCACCGCGAAATGGTCAGTGGCCTGGAGCTGCCGGTCGGCTTCAAGAACGGCACCGACGGCGGCATCGCCATCGCCAGCGACGCCATGCGCAGTGCCGTCCACTCGCACCGCCACTTCGGCATGGATGCGCAGGGCTACCCGGCCATCATCGAGACCTTGGGCAACCCGGACACCCACCTGGTGCTGCGCGGCGGCCACAAGGGCCCGAACTTCGACGCCAACAGCATCGCCATGGCCCGCCAGGCGCTGGCCAAGGCCGGGTTGCAGGCGCGGATCATGGTCGATTGCAGCCATGCCAACAGCGGCAAGGACCCGGCGCGTCAGCCGGCCGTTTTCAACGATGTGCTGGAGCAGCGCCTGGCCGGCGACCGCTCGATCGTCGGCGTGATGATCGAAGGGCACCTGTTCGACGGCTGCCAGGCGCTGGGCAAGGGCGCGCTGAAATACGGCGTGTCGATCACCGACGGTTGCCTGGGTTGGGCCTCGACCGAAACCCTGTTGCGCGAGGCGGCACAAAAACTCTAGGTAGCGGGACGCAAGCCTGGCGAGACATACCCTGGACAAGTGCGCTAGGCTTGCCTTTTTTACCCCAAGGAGCAGTACCCATGGCCCGTGCAACCGCCCGCCACATCCTGGTCAGCAGCGAAGAGAAATGCAACGAACTGAAAGCCCAGATCGAAGCAGGCGCCGACTTCGCTGAAATCGCCAAAGCCAACTCCACCTGCCCGTCCAGCCGCCAGGGCGGTGACCTGGGCTCGTTCGGCCCGGGCCAGATGGTCAAGGAGTTCGACACCGTGGTGTTCAGCGCCCCGGTCAATACCGTGCAAGGCCCGGTCAAGACCCAGTTCGGCTACCACCTGCTGGAAGTGACCAGCCGCCAGGACTAAGTAGCCAGTAGCTGCTCATGTCCCCTGTGGGAGCGGGTTCACCCGCGAAATCGCCAGATCAGGCAACGACGTTGCGTGAACGGACGCATTCGCGGGTGAACCCGCTCCCACAGGCCCTGTGTTACCTTTTTCTGCTTTGTTTTTCCTTCAATAGCCAGGCTGCACCCACCCACGCCCTCACCGTCTACGGCGAAGCCCCCCGTTACAGCGCCAGCTTCCAGCATTTCGACTACGTCAACCCCGACGCCCCCAAAGGCGGCATCCTGCGCCGCTCGGCCATCGAGATTGGCCAGTTCGACCATATCCTGCCGTACATCGACAAAGGCATCGGTGTCAGCGAGGTCGATGGCCTGCTGTACGCGCCACTGGCCGTGCGCTCGTTCGATGAACCCTACACCGTCTACGGCCTGATCGCCCGGCGCATGGAGCGCGGCCCGGAGGATGCCTGGCTGCGCTTCGAGATCGACCCGCGTGCCACCTTCGCCGACGGCAAGCCGGTGCGCGCCGAGGACGTACGCTTTACCTTCGAGCTGCTGATGAGCAAGGGCAGCCTGAGGTATCGCACCCAGTTCGCCGATGTTGCCGCCGTCGTGGTGGAAAGCCCACACAGCGTGCGCTTCGACTTCAAGCCTGACCACGGCCGCACCCTGCCACTGGACCTCGCCAGCCTGCCGGTTCTGCCCGAACACGACTGGCAGCAGCGCGATTTTGCCAACGGCGCCGGCTTCGACAAGCCGGTCGGCAGCGGGCCGTACCGTATCGGGAGCATCGACAACGGCCGCAGCATCACCTTCCAGCGCGACGCCAACTGGTGGGCGCGCGATCTGCCGGTCAGCCGTGGCCGCTACAATTTCGACAAGCTGCGCATCGAGTACTTCGGTGATACCGAAGTGGCGCGGCAGGTGCTCAAAGGCGGCGGCTACGACTACAACCGCGAATTCTCCGCCACCGCCTACACCCTGGGCTACAACGGCGCGCAACTGGACGACGGCCGCCTGCAGCGCGCCCACCTGGGCCCGGCCAAACCGCAGGTGGCCCAAGGCTTCGTGTTCAACCTCGACCGGCCGCAGTTCAATGACCGTCGCGTGCGCCAGGCGCTGGGCATGCTGTGGGACTACGAGTGGAGCAACCGGCAGATGATGCGCAACATGTACATTCGCCAGCAGAGCGTGTTCTCCAATACCCCGCTGGCCGCCCGCCAACTGCCGGATGCCGGCGAGTTGAAACTGCTCGAACCGTTGCGCGGCAAGGTGCCGGACGAAGTCTTCAACACCGTGTTCACCGCCCCGGTCACCGATGGTTCGGGGATCATCCGCAAGCAGCAGCTGCAGGCACTGGCGCTGCTCGAACAAGCCGGCTGGCGCCCCGAAGGCGACCGCCTGGTGAACAGCCAGGGCACGCCGCTGGCGTTCACCTTCCTCAACGGCCAGGCAGGCATGGAGCGCCTGCTGCTGCCGTGGAAGCGCAACCTGGCCCAGATTGGCGTGACCCTGGACATCCGCAACGTCGATTCGGCCCAGTACGTCAACCGCCTGATGGCACGTGACTACGACATGATCGTCACCGGCTACCCGGTCACCCTGTCGCCTGGCGCCGAGCTGTACAACTATTTCGGTTCGGCGGCGGCCCACGACCCTGGGTCGAACAACCTGATGGTGCTGCAGGACCCTGCCGTGGACCGCCTGATCGACGGCCTGGTGCGCGCCGACACCCAGGCCGACATGCTGTACCACGCCCATGCCCTGGACCGGGTGCTGCAATGGAACTACTACTGGATCCCCAACTACTACCCACCGGGCAGCTCCACTGTCTGGTGGAACCGCTTCGGCCTGCCCAAGGTCCAGGCTGCCTATGACGAAGGCCTGGACACCTGGTGGGAAGTCAGCCCTGCCGCGCTGACCAACGCGCAAATGGCCGAACGCCGGAAATCCTCGCCATGACCACTTACATACTGCGCCGCCTGCTGCTGATCGTCCCGACCCTGCTGGCGATCCTGTTGGTCAACTTCCTGATCGTCCAGGCCGCACCGGGAGGCCCGGTGGAGCAGGCGGTGGCACGCCTGCAAGGTATCGGCGGTGGCGCTCCCGGTGCCCGGGCCGAGGTGGTGCACGGCGAGTCACGTGCCACCCGTGGCCTGGACCCGAAACTGATCGAGGAGATCAAGCGCCAGTACGGCTTCGACAAGTCCGCCCCCGAGCGCCTGTGGCTGATGCTGGGCCAGTACGCCCGGCTGGACTTCGGCAACAGCTTCTTCCGCGGCGCCAAGGTCACCGACCTGATCCTCGACAAGTTGCCGGTAACCCTGTCGCTGGGCTTCTGGGCCACGCTGATCACCTACCTGGTGTCGATCCCGCTGGGCATCCGCAAGGCGGTGCGCCATGGCAGCCGCTTCGATGCCTGGAGCAGTGCACTGATCGTGGTCGGCTATGCCCTGCCCTCGTTCCTGTTCGCCCTGTTGCTGATCGTGCTGTTCGCCGGCGGCACCTCGCTCAGCTGGTTCCCGGTGCGCGGCCTGGTCTCGGACAACTTCGACGAGCTCAGCCTGCTGGGCAAGGTCGCCGACTACTTCTGGCACCTGGTGCTGCCGGTCGGTGCCCTGGTGATCGGCGGCTTCGCCACCCTGACGCTGCTGACCAAGAACGCCTTCCTCGACGAGATTTCCCGGCAATACGTGGTTACCGCCCGCGCCAAGGGCCTGAGCGAACGCCGGGTGCTGTATGGCCACGTGCTGCGCAATGCCATGCTGCTGGTGGTAGCCGGGTTGCCGCAGGCATTGATCACGGTGTTCTTCGCCGGCTCGTTGCTGATCGAGGTGATCTTCTCGCTCGATGGCCTTGGCCGCATGAGTTACGAGGCGGCCGTGTCGCGGGATTACCCAGTGGTGTTCGGCACGCTGTTCATCTTCACCCTGGCGGGCCTGCTGATCCGCCTGATCGGTGACCTGTCGTACACCCTGCTCGACCCGCGTATCGACTTCGACGCGAGGGCACACTGATGCTTTCGCCGATCTCGCGTCGCCGCCTGCAACGCTTTCGCCGTAACCGCCTGGGCTGGGTTTCGCTGTGGCTGTTCACCGCCCTTTTGCTGCTGAGCCTGTGCGCCGAGCTGGTGGCCAACGACAAACCGCTGCTGCTGGGCTACAAGGGCGACCTGTACGTGCCGGCGCTCAAGCGTTACACCGAGCAGCAGTTCGGCGGCCAGCTGCCGTTCCAGCCAGACTACCGCAGCGCGTATGTACGCCAGTTGATCGAACAGCAAGGTGGCTGGATGCTGTTCGCCCCCATCCCGTTCAGCGCCGATACCCCCAACTACGACCTGCAGGTGCCCACCCCCAGCCCGCCGAGCGCGAGCAACTGGCTGGGTACCGACGACCAGGGCCGCGACGTGCTGGCCCGGGTGCTATATGGCACGCGGGTATCCTTGCTGTTCGCCTTCGCCCTGACCGTGGTCAGCGTGCTGATCGGGGTGGCGGCCGGGGCCCTGCAGGGCTACCACGGTGGTTGGGTCGACCTGGTCGGCCAGCGCCTGCTTGAGGTGTGGTCGGGGTTGCCGGTGCTGTACCTGCTGATCATCCTCAGCGGGTTCGTCGAGCCGGACTTCTGGTGGCTGCTGGGGATCATGGCGCTGTTCTCCTGGCTGACGCTGGTCGACGTGGTGCGCGCAGAGTTCCTGCGCGGTCGCAACCTGGAGTACGTCAAGGCCGCCCGAGCGTTGGGGTTGCCAGACAGCCAGGTAATGCTGCGGCACATCCTGCCCAATGCCATGAATGCGACCCTGACCTATGTGCCATTCATGCTGACCGGGGCGATCACCACCCTGACTGCGCTGGATTTTCTCGGTTTCGGCATGCCGGCCGGGAGTGCTTCGCTGGGAGAGCTGGTGACCCAGGGCAAACAGCACCTGGAGGCGCCGTGGCTGGGCTTTACCGCGTTCTTTGTGCTGGCGGTGATCCTGTCGCTGCTGGTGTTTATCGGGGATGCCTTGCGCGAGGCGTTCGACCCCAGGGGATAGGTTTTCAGGTCTGGCCTCTTCGCGGGTAAACCCGCTCCCACAGGGTCACCACAAATCCTGAGGCTGTGGGGTACCTGTGGGAGCGGGTTTACCCGCGAAGAGGCCGGCCCTGCTTTTACAGATTTCAGGATTTCTACCCATGCACGACAGCGACAGCCTCAAGGACTACCCCCAGGTACGGCAACTGGCGATCCGCTCGCTGTTCGAGATCATCGAGCAGTCCAGCGAGGGCACGGTAATCGTCGACCGCCAGGCGCGCATCGTCTGGATGAACGAGCGCTACGCCCGGCGCTTTGGCCTGGCCGACGCCGCCAGTGCCATCGGCCAGCCATGCGAGGCGGTGATCCCGGGCAGCCTGATGCGCGAAGTAGTGAACAATGGCCGGCCAATCCTGCTGGACATGCTCGATACCCCTAACGAGCCGCTGGTAGTGATGCGCCTGCCCATCCACGACGACCAGGGCGCGCTGATCGGTGCCATCGGCTTTGCCCTGTTCGATGAATTGCGCAGCCTGTCGCCGCTGCTCAAACGCTACTCCAGCATGCAGCAGGAACTGGCCTCGACCCGCTCGCAGTTGCGCGCTCGCCAGGCCAAGTACAGCTTCGCCCAGTTCGTCGGCAGCAGCGCCGCCAGCCTGGAGGCCAAGCGCCGCGCCCGGCGTGGCGCGAGCAGTGATTCGCCGGTGTTGCTGCTGGGCGAAACCGGCACCGGCAAGGAACTGCTGGCCCATGCCATCCATGCGGCGTCGGCGCGGGCGCACAAGGCGTTTGTCAGCATCAACAGTGCGGCGATCCCCGAAACACTGCTGGAAGCCGAATTCTTCGGCACCGCCCCCGGCGCCTTTACCGGCGCCGACCGCAAGGGCCGCACCGGCAAGCTGCAACTGGCCGAAGGCGGCACGCTGTTCCTCGACGAGATCGGCGACATGCCGCTGGCCCTGCAGAGCAAGCTGCTGCGGGTGTTGCAGGAAAAGGAATACGAGCCGGTAGGCTCGAACCAGATGCTGCGCAGTGATGTGCGCATCATTGCCGCCACTTCCATCGACCTGCAGGCCGCCATCGCCCGAGGGGCATTCCGCGCCGACCTGTATTACCGGCTGAATGTGCTGCCGATCGAGGTGCCACCACTGCGGCAACGGCTGGAGGACCTGCAGGCGCTGTGCGAGGCCATCCTGGGCGAACTGGGCAGCCAGTATGAGCTGGAGGCCGAAGCGCAGCAGCTACTGGCGCGGCATGCATGGCCGGGAAACATTCGCGAGCTGCGCAATGTGCTAGAGCGGGCCACGCTGCTGGCGGATCAGCCGCGGCTGGGGGTGGCGGATCTTCGGGCGGCATTGGGGCCGTTGAGCCCGGTGGCGGGTGAACCTATGCGGCAGACTTACCGTGAGGCCTGTGAGGCATTTGAGCGCGAGCTGATTGTTGGGGCACTGGCCGAACATGGGGGAAATGTGCCGGAAGCTGCGTCGGCGTTAGGACTGGGGCGGTCAACGCTGTATAAGAAGATGGTAGCGCTCGGTCTCTGAGTGGAGACTTTTGTTTCCATTTCGAGACTGTCGCGAGGGCTTTGCCCTCGATCGCGACACAAGGCCGCTCCTGCAGGAGATCGCGGTGCACATGTAGGAGCGGCCTTGTGTCGCGAGGGGCCGCAAAGCGGCCCCAAAATCTCAAGACAGAGACAAAAATTCAGAAGAAAACAAAATACCTATATAAATCAGTGAGTTAAAAACTGGCACGATTCCCGCTATCTCCTGCTCACCGATAAAAACAAGACTCACCCAGGAGACCCACCCCGATGACCGTGCTCATCGCCCTCGCCGCTCTGGCCCTGCTGATGCTGGCTGCCTACCGCGGCTACAGCGTAATCCTCTTCGCCCCCATCGCCGCCCTCGGTGCGGTACTGCTCACCGACCCGTCCGCCGTGGCCCCCGCATTCACCGGGGTATTCATGGAGAAAATGGTCGGCTTCATCAAGCTCTACTTCCCGGTGTTCCTGCTGGGCGCCGTGTTCGGCAAGCTGATCGAGCTGTCCGGTTTCTCGCGCTCGATCGTCGCCGCCGCCATCCGCGTGCTCGGCACCCGCCAGGCGATGCTGGTGATCGTGCTGGTCTGCGCGCTGCTCACCTACGGCGGCGTTTCGCTGCTCGTGGTGGTGTTCGCGGTGTACCCGTTCGCCGCCGAGATGTTCCGCCAGAGCAATATCCCCAAACGCCTGATTCCGGCAACCATCGCCCTGGGCGCGTTCTCGTTCACCATGGATGCCCTGCCCGGCACCCCGCAGATCCAGAACATCATCCCCAGCACCTTCTTCAACACCACCGCCTGGGCCGCGCCATGGCTGGGCCTGATCGGCACACTGTTCGTGTTCTGCGCCGGCATGGCCTACCTGCAGCGCCAGCGCAACAAGGCCCAGCGCGCCGGTGAAGGCTATGGCAGCGATTTGCGCAACGAACCGGAGACCGCTGCCGACCTGGCGCTGCCCAACCCTTGGCTGGCCCTGTCACCGCTGCTGCTGGTGGGGGTGATGAACCTGCTGTTCACCCACTGGATCCCGCAGTGGTACGGCCCAAGTCACAGCCTGCAACTGCCCGGCATGAGCGCACCGGTGCAAAGCGATGTGGCCAAGCTCACGGCCATCTGGGCGGTGCAGGCAGCGTTGCTGGTGGGCATCCTGATGGTGCTGGTGTGTGCCTTCGGCGCCATCCGCACCCGCCTGGCCGAAGGCACCAAAAGCGCCGTGGGCGGTGCCTTGCTGGCGGCCATGAACACCGCCTCGGAATACGGCTTTGGCGCGGTGATCGCCTCGCTGCCGGGCTTCCTGGTATTGGCCGACGCCCTGCGCGGCATCCCCAACCCACTGGTCAACGAAGCGATTACCGTGACCTTGCTGGCCGGCATCACCGGCTCTGCCTCGGGCGGCATGAGCATCGCCCTGGCGGCCATGGGCGACACCTTCATCGCCGCCGCCAATGCCGCCAACATCCCGCTCGAAGTACTGCACCGCGTGGCCGCCATGGCCAGCGGTGGCATGGACACCCTGCCGCACAACGGTGCGGTCATCACCCTGCTGGCCGTGACCGGGCTGACCCACCGCGAGGCCTACAAGGACATTTTCGGTATTACCCTGATCAAGACCCTGGCGGTGTTCGTGGTCATCGCCACGTTCTACGCCACCGGCATCGTCTAAGGAGCTTTGCATGACCCTCGAAGGCAAGACCGCACTCGTCACCGGTTCCACCAGCGGCATCGGCCTGGGCATTGCCCAGGTACTGGCTCGCGCAGGCGCCAACATCGTGCTCAACGGCTTCGGCGACCCTGCACCGGCGCTGGCGGAGATCGCCCGGCACGGGGTGAAGGTAGCCCATCACCCGGCCGACCTCTCGGACGTGGCCCAGATCGAAGCGCTGTTCGCCGTGGCCGCGCGCGAGTTCGGCGACGTCGACATCCTGGTCAACAACGCCGGTATCCAGCACGTGGCGCCAGTGGAACAGTTCCCGCTGGAAAGCTGGGACAAGATCATCGCCCTCAACCTGTCGGCCGTGTTCCACGCTACGCGACTGGCCCTGCCCGGCATGCGCACGCGCAATTGGGGGCGCATCATCAACATCGCTTCCGTGCACGGCCTGGTCGGCTCTACCGGCAAGGCGGCCTATGTGGCGGCCAAGCACGGCGTGGTCGGCCTGACCAAGGTAGTGGGCCTGGAAACCGCCACCAGCAACGTCACCTGCAATGCCATCTGCCCTGGCTGGGTGTTGACCCCGCTGGTGCAGAAGCAGATCGACGATCGTGCTGCCAACGGTGGCGATCCGCTGCAAGCGCAGCACGATCTGCTGGCAGAAAAACAACCGTCGCTGGCCTTCGTCACCCCCGAGCACCTGGGTGAGCTGGTACTATTCCTGTGCAGCGAGGCCGGTAGCCAGGTTCGCGGTGCCGCCTGGAACGTCGATGGTGGCTGGTTGGCCCAGTGACGAGCGGCCTGGGCCTGGCGGCGGTCTTGCATTCGTTTATCTGCAAGGAGGCCCTATGCGCCCAACCCCGATGACCGCGATTCTGGCCCTGACCCTGGCTGCCGCCGCACCCGCGATGGCAGCCAGCCTGAAGGACGTCGCGCCCTACCCCGAGGCGGAAAAAGGCTTTACCCGGCAGGTCATCCACCTCCCGGCCCAGGCTGATGAGTCGACCTACCAACTGGAAATCCTCGCCGGCAAGACCCTGAAGGTTGACTGCAATCGTCAGCGCCTGGGCGGCAGCCTGGAGGAACGTACCCTGGAAGGCTGGGGCTACAGCTACTACCGCCTGGACAAGGTCAGCGGCCCGGCCAGCACACTGATGGCCTGCCCCGATGGCAAGAAGACCGAGGCCTTCGTGCCAGTGGTCGGTGAAGGCTTCATGCTGCGCTACAACAGCAAGCTGCCGGTGGTGGTGTATGTGCCCAAGGACGTCGAAGTGCGCTACCGCGTCTGGACCGCGTCGCAGGACGTGCAAAAGGCTAAAGTAGAGTAACGCGCAAGCCCCTGCTGGGGGCTTCTTCGCGGGCACGCCCGCTCCCGCAGGCTATCACCAGGCTGGACATCTACGCTGTACCTGTGGGAGCGGGCGAGCCCGCGAAGGCGCCCTCGAATCCAAATGATCATCTGGAGGTTCGGCATGAACGATGTGCTCTGGCGCCCCTCCACGGCGCAGATCGAGGCCAGCCGGATGGATGCCTTCCGCCGCCGGGTCAACCTGCGTTACAACCTGCAACTCGACGACTACCACGCGCTGCACCGCTGGAGCATCGAGCAGCGCCCTGCCTTCTGGCAAACCGTTGCCGACTACTTCCACGTTCACTGGCATAACCCGCCAAGCCAGGTGCTCAGCGAAGGGCCGCAGATGCCCGATGCCCAGTGGTTCGCCAACGCCACCCTCAACTTTGCCGAACACCTGCTGCGCCGCCGTGACGACCGCCCGGCCCTGGTCGCCGTGCGCGAAGACGGCCAGCGTCAGCTGTTCACCCATGCCCAGCTGGCCGCCCAGGTGGCCGGCCTGCAAACAGCCTTGAAGGCCGCCGGCATCGGCCCCGGCGACCGCGTAGCCGCCATCATGCCCAATACCTGGCAGACACTGGTCGCCATGCTTGCCTGCACCAGCCTCGGTGCGGTGTGGTCCAGCTCCTCGCCAGAGTTTGGCGTACACGGCATCATCGACCGCTTCGGCCAGATCGAGCCCAAGCTGCTGATCGCCTGCGCCGGGTACCAGTACGCAGGCAAAGCCATCGACCAGGTGGACAAGGTCAACCAGGTGTGCGCGCAGCTGCCCGGGCTGGAACAGCTGATCGTGGTGCCCCACACCCGCAGCGGAACGCGTGTCGACGAATTCCAGGCCGCCAATGTCAGCCTGTGGGACGAGTTCTATCAGCCCGGCGGCGAGCCCCGCTTCACCCCGCTGCCCTTCGATCACCCGCTGTACATCCTGTATTCCAGCGGCACCACCGGCGTACCCAAGTGCATCGTCCACCGCGCCGGCGGCGTGTTGTTGCAGCACCTGAAGGAACATGGCCTGCACAATGACCTGAAAGCCGATGACGTACTGTTCTACTACACCACCTGCGGCTGGATGATGTGGAACTGGCTGGTCAGCGGCCTGGCGGTGGGCGCCACGCTGGTGCTGTATGACGGCTCGCCCTTCCATCCCGGCCCCGAGCGGCTGCTGGACCTGATCGACGCCGAGGATATCCAGGCCTTCGGTACCAGCGCCAAGTACCTGGCGGCACTGGAGCAGGCGGGCCTGGAACCTGCGGCAAGCCACCGCCTGGCGCGCTTGCGCCTGCTACTGTCCACCGGCTCGCCACTGTCGCCACACAGCTACGACTACGTGTACCGCAAGATCAAGGCCGACCTGTGCCTGGCGTCGATGTCCGGCGGCACCGATATCGTCTCTTGCTTCGTGCTGGGCAACCCGACCCTTCCAGTGCGCCGTGGCGAGATCCAGTGCAAGGGCCTGGGCATGGCGGTGGAGGTGTGGAACGAGCATGGCCAGCCGGTGCTGGGCGAAAAAGGCGAGCTGGTGTGCACGCGCAACTTCCCGTCCATGCCGCTGGGGTTCTGGAAGGACACGGACGGCAGCCGCTATCACGACGCCTACTTCAGCCAGTTCCCGGGGGTGTGGGCCCAGGGCGACTACGCCGAACAGCGTGCCGACGGCGGGCTGGTGATTCATGGCCGCTCCGATGCCGTGCTCAACCCCGGTGGCGTGCGCATTGGCACGGCGGAGATCTACCGCCAGGTGGAAAAGGTCGAGCAGGTGCTGGAAAGCGTGGCCATCGGCCAGGACTGGCAAGGCGATGTGCGGGTGGTGCTGTTCGTTCGCCTGCGGGACGGCCTGCAGCTGGATGAGGCCCTGCGCCAGCACATCCGCCAGGTGATCCGCCAGTTCACCACGCCCCGCCATGTACCGGCGGTGATCGCCCAGGTCGATGACATCCCGCGTACCATCAGCGGCAAGCTGGTGGAGTTGGCGATTCGCAATGTGGTGCATGGCTTGCCGGTGAAGAACACCGACGCCCTGGCCAACCCCGAGGCGCTGGAGCAGTTCCGGGATCGCGAGGAGTTGCGCACCCCGTAATGAAGGTATTCACCGTCATTGTGTGAGCGGCCTTGCGTCGCGAAAGGGCTGCAAAGCAGCCCCGGGATTTCAGCAGCGAAGCATAGATTTCTGGGGCCGCTTTGCGGCCCTTTCGCGACGCAAGGCCGCTCCCACAATGGCCTCCACTCGACTCGATCAGGCATAATGCCGACCTTTTTCGCCCCCGAAGCACAGGTACCCCATGAAAGCCCAAGCCCGCCACATCCTGGTCAAGACCGCTGACGAAGCCGAAAAGCTCAAGCAGCGCATCGCCAATGGCGAGGCTTTCGACGTGCTCGCAAAAAAGTTCTCCACCTGCCCTTCGGGCAAGCGTGGCGGCGACCTGGGTGAAATCCGCCCCGGGCAGATGGTCGGCGCCATCGACCAGGTGATCTTCAAGAAGCCCCTGCGCGTGGTGCACGGGCCGATCAAGAGCAAGTTCGGCTATCACCTGGTGCAGACGTTCTACCGCGACTGATAGCCCCGGGCCACCTGACATTTTTGCCAGTTGTCCCCCTACCGTACAAAACATACAACTCAGGCAGTGGCCCCTCTAATGGAGACCTGCCTATGCGCTGCCCTCGCCTGCTTTTGCCTGCCGCACTCCCTCTGCTGACTTTGCCTTTGCTGTCTCATGCCCAATCCCTGACCGTTGCAGCAGGCGAGGACCTGGGCGCCATCGTTCAGACGCCAGCTGCAGATCAGTTCATCATCACCGGCGGCAAGGTCACATCGTTGCAACAAGGCGAGGGGCAGGACACGTTCAACATGTCTGGTGGCGAACTAGGGTCGCTCAATCAAGGCGGTGCCATGGACGATTTCCTCATGACCAAGGGGACCATCAAGGGTGCCTTCGAAGATGGCGATACGGCCCGATTCAAGGGTGGCAGCATTGGCAGCATCGACCTCAAGATGGCTGATAACTTCCTTGAAATGTCCGAAAACCTTGGTGTGGAAACCATCGTTGTTGGCAACGTGGTCAGCGGCCTTGGCAACGATACTTACATCCTGGCTGGCGGCACCATCGGGAGAGATCTCAGTACCAGCAGCGGCAAAGACAAGATCAATGTCGAAGGCGTCAATCTCAAAGGCGAGATACGTGCCGGCCAGGGCGACGATAACTTCAACTGGACGAGCGGAAAGATCGGCAAGAAAGTCGACATGGGCGCCGACAATGACACGGCCACCGTCAGCACACTCGACTTGAGCAGTTCAACAGTGCTGTTGGACGGTGGTACGGGCACGGATACCCTGACGTTTCAGCAAGCCAAGGTCGGTCAGGGTGCCTTGTATGTCAACTGGGAGTCCATCAACCTGAACCAGGGCAGCCAGTTGACCCTGAACGACAGCTTGGCCCTGGGTGACCTGGGCTCCGATCAGAAACCGATAGCCGCAGCCACGGGCACCGGTACCCTGCAAGTCGACGCGACCAGCACACTGACAAGTCGCCACGGCAGCATCGTCAGCATCCAGAATGGCAACAAGGCGTCCGTGGTAAACGCCGGCACCATAGACCTGAGCCGTGGCAACGACGCTCAGGGCCGCCTGACCATCCAGGGCAACTACACCGGCAACAACGGCACCCTGCGACTGAACAGCATGCTGGCCGGCGACGGCGCCGCCTCCGATCGCCTGGTGGTCAGCCGTGGTGCGATTGGCGGCTCTACCCAGCTGCTCATCAACAACCTCAACGGCGCTGGCGCGGCGACGGCGCAAAACGGTATTCAAGTCGTTGAAGCGCGTGACGGCGCGGTCAGCACGGCCACCGCATTTGTCCAGACCCAGACCCTTTCAGCCGGCGCCTACGACTACCGGTTGTTCAAGGGCGGCGTGACTGCAGGCAGTGAAAACAGCTGGTACCTGCGCTCCACCCTGGTTGCGCCACCCGCTCCGGCCCCTGCGCCGGAACCGGGCGAGCCGACACAGCCAACGCAACCGGGCGAGCCAGTGGTCATCGCACCCGCCGCTACCCCGCCTGTCGCGGCCCCGGCGCCCGGCCAGGTCGAGCTGCCTGCCCCGATCCAAGGCGAGAGCCTGCCGCTGTACCGGCCTGAAGTCCCGCTGTACGCCACTGCGCCGAGGGGCGCCGCGATCATCGCCCGCCAGGCCTTGGGCACGTTCCACCAGCGTCAGGGCGACCAGCAGCTGCTGCAGGGTGACGGCGCCGTGCCCGCCAGTTGGGGCCAGGCCTATGGCGGCGCGTTACGTCAGCAATGGAGCGGCACGGTCAGCCCGAGCCTGGATGGCGACCTGTACGGCTTCAAGGTGGGCCAGGACCTGTATGCCAAGGTTGGCGACAGCGGTTATCGCCAGCACATCGGTATCTACGTCAGCCATAGCCGTCTGGACGCCGACGTCAAAGGCTTCGCCCTCGCCGTGGAGAACCGCAGCGTCGGTGACCTGGAGCTTGATGGCGACAGCGTCGGCGCCTACTGGACGCTGGTCGGACCGCAAGGCGGCTACCTCGACGCCGTGCTGCAGTACACCAACCTGGATGGCCGGGCGCGTTCGGACCGTGGTGACAAGCTGAACATCGACGGCCACGCCTGGACCGCTTCACTGGAGTCCGGCTATCCCATCGCCCTGTCCGAACGCTGGGTACTGGAGCCGCAGGCTCAGGTGATCGCGCAAAAAGTCTCGCTCGACAGCGCCAGCGATAGCGTCTCCCACATCAGCCACGACGCCCAGGTCGAGCTGACCGGCCGACTGGGGGTTCGGCTCGAGGGGGCCTTCAAAGGCAGCAGCGACCGCCTGTTGCAACCCTATGCGCAAGTCAACCTGTGGCACGGCGACGAGGGCCGCGATACCTTGACCTTCGATGGCGTCGACAAGATCAAGACCGATTACCGCTATACCTCGGTGCAACTTGAAAGCGGCGTGGTAGCGCAGGTCAACGAAGCGCTGAGCCTGCATGGCGGCGTGCAGTACACCGCCAACCTGGACAGCCGCCAGCAGGAAGCCAGCGGCGTGAACCTGGGCCTGCGCTGGCAGTTCTAGCGCCGCGCAGCCAGCAGCCCGAGGCCGGCGCAGCCCAGCAATGAGGCGCTGACCCGGTTGAACAGCCGGCGTGGGCCGGGCTGGCTGAACCAACGCTGCATGTACGCCCCCAGGCCGGCGTAGATGGCGATGGCGGCCCATTCCAGCAACAGGAACAACGCACCCAGCCAGAGGAACTGCTCGCTCACCGGAGTGGTACTGCCGACCGAAACGAACTGCGGCAGGAACGCGGTGAAGATCAGGATAGCCTTCGGATTACCAGCAGCCATCCAGAACTCCTGGCGTACCAGACGCCAGGTGCCGTGCGGCTGATCACCTGCAACCGCGGCCTCGCCCACCGGTGCCCGCCACAGTTGCCAGGCGATATAGAACAGGTACGCCGCCCCCGCCAATTTGATGGCCAGGAACAGGTATTCGCTGGTGTGCAGCACCACTGCCAGGCCCATCGCCGCCAGGGCGATCATGCCGCTGAAGGCGACGATGCGCCCGCCACCGGCCACGCAGGCCGTACGCAGGCCGTAACGGCTGGCATTGTGCAGCGACAGCAGGTTGTTCGGCCCCGGCGCCATATTCAGGGCGAAACAGGCGGGGATGAAAAGCAGCAGGCTTGAAAGGTCCATTATCGTTTTCCTTTGGCAACAGGCGCCTATTTCGGCGGTTAGCTGGCCTGGTGGTCAAGTTACAGCCAGTGGAAAAAACTGTATGGGTGCGCGGCGCCTGATAAGCTGCCGGGCATATCGAGGACCCTGTGATGCCCCGTTCCCATGCCGCGCTGTGGCGCGACCCGGCCCTGCCGCATGTCGAAAGCCGCCGCGCCTGCCATAGCCGCGCCTGCTACAAGGCCCACAGCCACCCAACGTTTTCCATCGGTGTGGTGGATGCCGGCCACAGTCATTTCACCGGTGCCGGCAACGGCCAGCAACGCCTGACGCCTGGCACTCTGGTGCTGGTCCCGGCCCGCCGGGTACATGCCTGCAACCCCGAGCCCGGGCAGGCGTGGAGCTACCAGATGCTGCATGTGGATGCCGACTGGCTGGCACAGCTGCACCTGGAGTCCGGGCTGGATGGTGCCGGGCCCGGCGAGCCGGCACGTATCTGCCAGGTGCCGGAGGTGTATCGGCAGTTCTGCGAACTGAACAGTCTGCTGTTTTCCAACGCCAGCAATGGTGAGAAGGATGCCGCGCTGATTGCCTTTCTGGGTGACCTGGACTTTGCCAGGCACGCGCCGCTGGCACCGGCACCGGCCCTGGGGGTGACCGCGTTGAGTGGGCTGATTGCGCACATCGAAGGCCAGGACCCGGCGCAGTTGAGCCTGGCGGTACTCGCGCGGGAGGCCGGGCTTGGGCGCTACCAGTTGATTCGCGCATTTCGCGCGGCCACCGGGTTTACGCCGCATGCCTACCTGCTCAATGCCCGGGTCAACCGTGGGCGCCAATTGTTGGGTGAAGGGCAGGCCCTGGCGGAGGTGGCCTATCGGCTCGGTTTTGCCGACCAAAGCCATTTCCAGCGGGTGTTCAAGGCCCATGTGGGGGTGACACCGGGGCAGTATCGGGACTTGCACAGCCTCTGAGACCATGGGGGCGCTGTGCGCCCCTTTCGCGACACAAGGCCGCTCCCACAAGGTGCTGCGTACGCCGTTCAATGTGGGAGCGGCCTTGTGTCGCGAAAGGGCTGCGCAGCAGCCCCGGCAATGGGCCTGCAATATTGTTCAATACGGCATGAGCGCCGAAGGGCAGAGTCAGGCTTTTCCTCCAGAGCAGCCTCACCCCAATGCAACAGTTCCTGATCATCGCCCTCGCCCACTTCCTCGCCCTGCTCTCTCCCGGCCCGGACTTCTTCCTGGTCGCACGCACTTCGGTCAACGCTGGCTGGCGCGTCGCGAGCGGCGCCTGCCTGGGTATCGCCCTGGCCAATGGCGTGTTCATCGCCATGGCTTTCACCGGTTTGTCGGTGCTGCAGGAAGGCAGCCTGCTGTTCACCGCCCTGCAACTGGCCGGCGCCGGCTACCTGCTGTACATCGGCACCCTGTTCCTGCGCCATGCCGGGCAAACCAGCCTGGGCACAGTCGCTGGCAAACAGACCGCCCATGGGTGGTGGCGGGGATTGGGCATGGGGTTCCTGTCCGGCATCCTCAACCCCAAGAATGCGCTGTTCTATGCCAGCCTGGTCAGCATGGTCGCCAGCGCCAGCTTTGCCTGGAAAGCAACCTGTGCCCTGTGGATGTTCAGCATTGTGCTGCTGTGGGACTTGCTGGTTGCCGTGGCCATCGGCAACTCGCTGGTGCTGCGGCGCTTCGCCCGCAGCCTGCCCTGGCTGGAACGGGCCTCCGGGGCCATGCTGGTGCTATTGGCTATGGCACTGTTGTTTCACCTGGCCTGGGGCTGACCAGTTGCAGGGTGCGCATGTCCATCAAGGTGAAATGGCCACTGGCCCAGCCGCCAGTGTCCAGGTGCCAGACGTTGCCAAGCAGCTTGGCCTCCAGCACCGGTGTGTGGCCCACCAACAAGGCACGCAGGCCCTGCACGGGCGCGGTATCGCCTACCTTCAGGCGCCGCCGCGACCATTGGCACACCTCCCGTACCTGCGGGTCGTCATCCAGTTCCAGCCAGGTCCTCAACACCGTCCAGTCGGCGTACGGGCTGTCGGCATGTAGCAGGCCTACCAGGCCGGCCGCGCTTTCAACCTCTATCGCGATCGGCAGCTGCTCGAAGCGCTCGACGAAACGTAACTGCCGAGCCCTCGGCAGGTCCAGAAACCAGCCCCCCCCGGCGGCGCGATACATGTCCAGATCGAGCCGCCCGCCGCGCACGCGGGTAATCGCCAGGGCCTCATGATTACCTTGCACGGCATGGAACCAGGGCTGCGCCAGCCAATCCAGCGCCGCCTCGCTGTCCGGGCCACGGTCGACCAGGTCCCCAACACTGAACAGGCGGTCCACGGCCGGATCGAACCCCACCCCATCCAGGCATTGCTGCAGGCGCTGGAAGTGACCATGGATATCGCCCACCGCCAGGTCACGCCCACGCAGGTTGGCAATCAGACGCCGAAACCGTGCCATTACAATCTTCCTCTGCTGGTGCCGCCATGCCAGGGGTAAAATGGAGGCACACACAATCTGCCCCGGAGGTGCATCATGCGTACCGCCCTCGTGTGTGCCGTGCTCATGGCGCTGTCTCTGGACAGCATGGCACAAGGTGCCCCGGCCGCGCAGGTCGAGGTACGTTTCGACCATCCGGAAAAATTCCGCGATGCCAGCCTCGACAGCCACGGGTACGAGCGTGGCGCCGACGCCTATGTGATGAAAACCCTGACCCAGTACCTGCAGAAGCTTGGCCAACGCTACCTGCAACCTGGCCAGCAACTGGTCATCGACATTCGCGACATCGACCTGGCCGGGCGTTTCGAGCCCTGGCACAGCCAGGCCTACGATGTACGCTTCATGCGCGAAATCACCTGGCCGACCATCGACCTCAGCTACACCCTCAGCCAACCGGGCAAACCCGACCAGCAGGCGCAGGAAAGGGTCAGCGACAAGATGTACCTCAGCCGCCCGGGCCGGGTCACGAGCAGCAGCGACCGCCTGTATGCCGAAAAGGCCATGCTCGACGACTGGTTCCGCCAGCGTTTCGCCGTCCACCCGGCATCCTGAAAATCCCTTCACTGGTACAGGCGTTGGTGCCGGTAGTATGCTCGGCCCTTCAACCTGAACCAGGGAAGGGCTTTTTATGAAGTTGTGCGCCGTGCAACTGGCGTCGCTCAAGGGCGATGTGCAAGCCAACCTCGAACGCCACCTGGCCTGCATCGAACAGGCCGCGGCCCTTGGTGCCGAACTGGTGGTATTTCCCGAACTGTCGCTGACCGGCTATGAGCCAACCCTAGCGCGCCAGGCCGCCCTGCCAGTCAGTTCGGCACGGCTGGACCCGCTGCAGGCAGCCTGCGACCGGTTTGGTATCACTGTCGCAGCGGGCCTGCCACTGCCGACCCCTGATGGCATTCGTATCGGCATGCCAATCCTCAGCCCCGGTGTACCGCGCCAGGCCTATGCCAAGCGGCGCCTGCATGATGATGAACTGCCCTGGTTCACCCCAGGCGATCAAGCCTTGCTGCTGCAGGTGGGCGCGCACCGGGTAGCGCCTGCGATCTGCTACGAATCGATGTTCATGGCGCATGCGGCAGCCGCGCGGGAACACGGCGCCGACCTGTACCTGGTCAGTGTGGCGAAAACTGCCAAGGGCATTCGCGAGGGTTACTTGCACTACTCCGAGGTGGCTCGAGAGCTGGGCATGGCAGTGTTGCTGGCCAACTGCGTGGGGCCGGCCGACACCTTCATCGGCGCTGGCGGCTCGGCGGCGTGGGACAGCCAGGGGCGCTTGCTGGCCAGCCTGGACGACCACAGCGAAGGGCTGATCGTGCTGAACACCGCCAGCGCCAGTGCCATGGCGGTGTCCTTGGCCCCGCACCCGTCATGATCTATCTGTTCCTGGCATTGCTGAGCTACGCCTGTACCTATTACCTGACGGGGCTGCTCATCCATGGGCAACTGGCCGATGTAGCCGAGGGTTTGCGCCACCGGCCTGATGCGCCGACACCCGGCGAATATCTGCGTGCAGTCAAGCCACATGCGCGCCGGGCCCATCGGCAGTACACCCTGATGGCCGGCTCGGCGTTGGCCCTGCTGGTCTGCCTGGCCGCCAGCTGGTTCTGCTGACATCTACAGGTCCAATGCCAGGCTTTGCCGGCCTTCCAGCGCCAGCAGGTACTGCTTTGCCGCAAGGCCACCGGCAAAGCCGGTCAGGCTGCCAGATGCACCGATTACCCGATGACACGGGGCGATGATCGAAATCGGGTTGCGGCCATTGGCGGCGCCTACCGCACGCACCGCGCTGGGGTTGCCGATCTGTCGGGCGATGTCGCTGTAGCTGCGGGTTTCGCCGAACGGAATCGCCAACAGCGCAGCCCACACCTGACGCTGGAATTCGGTACCGGCAAAATCCAGCGCCAGGTCGAAGCGCTGGCGCTTGCCGGCAAAGTACTCGCCGAGCTGGCGAGCGGTTTCCAGCAGTACCGGGCACTGGTCATCACGGTGCAGGGCACCAAGGCGCACGCGGTTTTCCCGCTCCTCTTCCCAGAGTACGGCTGTCAGGCACTCGCCACGGGCTACCAGGGTCAAGGTGCCGACGGGTGACTGCATGAAGGTGAATGCGCTGGACATAAGCAGGCTCCTGCCAGGTTGCGATCAACCTACTGTACGCATCCCCAGTTCTGCCTGCATCCGCTTTCTTGCTCAGGCAATCACGCAAGCGGAACATCGGCGTCGGCATATTGCCCGGACCAGAGTGCCCTCCACCGCGTCGCCTGCTTCGCAGAACATGCCCGCTCCCACAGGGGCCCCATCAGCTGAAGGAATACGCCATACCTGTAGGAGCGGGTTTACCCGCGAACACCGGCGCAGCCGGTGCCATCCACCGCGTCGCCTGCTTCGCGGGCATGCCCGCTCCCACAGGGACCCCATCAGCTGAAGGAATACGCCATACCTGTAGGAGCGGGCGCGCCCGCGAACACCGGCGTAGCCGGTGCCCTCCACCGCGTCGCCTGCGTCGCGGGTGAACCCGCTCCCACAGGGGCCCCACCAGCTGAAGGAATACGCCGTACCTGTAGGAGCGGGTTTACCCGCGAACACCGGCGCAGCCGGTGCCATCCACCGCGTCGCCTGCTTCGCGGGCATGCCCGCTCCCACAGGGACCCCATCAGCTGAAGGAATACGCCATACCTGTAGGAGCGGGCGCGCCCGCGAACACCGGCGTAGCCGGTGCCCTCCACCGCGTCGCCTGCTTCGCGGGTGAACCCGCTCCCACAGGGGCCCCACCAGCTGAAGGAATACGCTGTACCTGTGGGAGCGGGTTTACCCGCGAACACCGGCGCAGCCGGTGCCATCCACCGCGTCGCCTGCTTCGCGGGCATGCCCGCTCCCACAGGGGCCCCACCAGCTGAAGGAATACGCCATACCTGTAGGAGCGGGCGCGCCCGCGAACACCGGCGTAGCCGGTGCCATCAGCCGGCCCTGCCTGCATTCAGAGAAATGCCTGGCGGATCCGCTTCTTGTCGATTTTGCCAACGCTGGTCTTGGGGATCTCCTCCACGCAACGCAACTGCCGCGGTATCGCCCATTTGTTCAGGTGCCCGCTGTCGACAAACGGCTGCAGATGCCCTGCCAATGCCGCCTGGTCGAACTGCATTCCGTCACAACGGACCACCAAGGCCAAGGGTTGCTCACCCCACTGCGGGTCCGGGATGCCGATCACTGCCACCGAAGCGACTGCCGGGTGCTGGCTGATCAGGTTTTCCAGCGCCACCGAGCTGACCCACTCGCCTCCGGTCTTGATCACATCCTTGATCCGGTCACGAATGCGCACCACACCCGCAGGGTCGATGCAGGCCAGGTCGCCAGTATGCATCCAGCCCCCCAGCCACAACGCGGCACCCTGCTCCGGTTCGTGCAGATAGCCCTGGGTCAGCCACGGTGCACGCACCACGATTTCACCCAGGCTCTCGCCGTCGCGGGGCACATCAATGCCTTCAGCGTCGACGATGCGCAGGTCCACCAGGGCGATCGGCACGCCAGCATCGATACGCAGCGGCAGTTGTTGCGCCATGGGCAGTGCCAGCAGCTCGGCGCTCAGGTGGGTGATGCTGAGCAGCGGGCAGCTTTCCGACATGCCGTAGCCACAATGCACGCTGATGCCGCGCTCGCTGGCACGCTGCGCCAGGCCCAGGGTCAGGGCGCTGCCGCCCAGCAGCATCTTCCAACCGCTCAGGTCGGCGCGGCGCCCTTCCTCGCTGTCGAGCATCATCTGCAGCACCGTGGGCACGCAATGAGAGAACGTCACGCCCTCGTCGCGGTACAGGCGCACCAGGCGGTTGGGCTCGTAGCGCCCCGGGTAGACCTGCTTGATGCCCAGTGCCGTGGCCACATAGGGCACGCCCCAGGCATGCACATGGAACATCGGCGTAATGGGCATGTACACGTCGCCGCTGCGCAGCAGCGGCACCTCGCCGCAGGCAGCCAGGGTGCCCTGCTCGACCAGGGTATGCAGCACCAGTTGCCGGTGGCTGAAGTACACGCCCTTGGGGTTGCCGGTGGTACCGCTGGTGTAGAACAGCGTGGCCAGTGAGTGCTCGTCGAAATCGGCGAAGTCGAACTGTGGCTCGGCAGCCGCCAGCAGCGCTTCGTACTCACCCAGCAACGGCACATCTTGCGTTGCCGGGCCGCCTTCGCCGAGGCGAATGAAACCCTCGACCGTCGGCAAGTCATCGCGCAGTTGCGCCATCAACGGCAGGAAGTCGTCATGCACCAGTACCAGGCGGTCCTCGGCATGGTTCATGGTGTAGCGCACCTGCTCGGTGGACAGCCGTACGTTTACCGTGTGCAGCACCGCACCCAGCATCGGTACGGCGAAGAAGCATTCAAGGGCCCGATGGCTGTCCCAGTCGAGCAAGGCCACGGTGTCGCCAGGCTTGACCCCGGCGGCGGTCAGCACATTGGCCAGCCGCTGGATGCGTTCGAGCAGCGTGGTGTAGGTGTAGCGCAGCTTGTCGGCGTAGACGATTTCCTGGTTGGGCTGGTAGCGCACGCCCGACAGCAGCAGGCGCTTGATCAGCAGCGGATAGGCGTAGGCCTGCTCGGCCGCAGGCATGATGCGAGTGGTGATCATGTCGGCGGCCTTCACAGTTGCCCGGCCTCGAGCAGGTACAGGCTGTCGCTACCGGCCCTGACGCTGGCGCTCAGCGAATGAATGCGCGGCAGCAGGCGGGCAAAGTAGAAACGCGCGGTGCCCAGCTTGCTCAGGTGGAACGGCTCGGGAGCCGCATGACACTGGCAAACCACGGCCATGCGTGCCCACAGGTAGGCGTAGAAGGTGTAGCCAAACACCTGCAGGTACTCCACCGCCGCCGCGCCCAGCTCACGCGGGTTGCCCTGGGCCCGATCGAGCAACCAGGCGGTCAGCTCGTCGAGGTTGCGCACGGCAGCCAGCAGCGGCGCGCCGAACTCGGCGCACGCCGCGGGCAGCGTCTCGACAAAGGCAGTAATTTCATCGGACACGCTGCGATAGGCCTGGCCGCCATCGGCAAACAGTTTACGCCCCACCAGGTCGAGGGCCTGGATGCCATTGGTGCCTTCGTAGATCTGGGTAATGCGGCAGTCGCGGATCAACTGCTCCTGGCCCCATTCGCGGATATAGCCATGACCGCCCAGCACCTGCTGGCCGTGCACGGTGGTTTCCAGCCCCATGTCGGTTAGGAAGGCCTTGGCCACTGGCGTGAGCAATGCCACCTTGGCCTCGGCCTGGGCGCGTGCGACCGGGGCCTCGCTGTATTTGGCCAGGTCCAGCTGCAGTGCCACATAGGTAGAGAAGGCCCGCCCGCCTTCGTTCAGCGCTTTCATGGTCAGCAACATGCGCCGCACATCCGGGTGGACGACGATCGGGTCAGCGGCTTGCCCCGGCGCTTCGGCCCCCGTCGGCGCACGGCCCTGCTGGCGATCACGGGCATAGGCAATGGCGCCCTGGTAGGAGCGTTCGCCCAGGGCCAGGCCCTGGATACCTACGCCAAGGCGCTCGTAATTCATCATGGTGAACATCGCGTTGAGGCCCTTGTTCGGCTCGCCGACCAGGTAGCCGATTGCACCGTCGAAGTTCATCACGCAGGTGGCCGAGGCCTTGATGCCCATCTTGTGCTCGATCGACCCGCAGCTCACCGCATTGGCCTCGCCCAGCACGCCGTCGGCGTCAACCAGCACCTTGGGCACCAGGAACAGCGATATGCCCTTGGGCCCGGCGGGCGCATCCGGCAGCCGCGCCAGCACCAGGTGGATGATGTTCTCGGTCAGGTCCTGCTCACCGCCAGTGATGAAGATCTTGGTCCCGCTGATGCGGTAGCGGCCATCGGCAACCGGCTCGGCGCGGGTGCGAATCAGGCCCAGGTCGGTGCCAGCGTGCGGCTCGGTCAGGCACATCGAACCGGTCCAGCGCCCTTGGTACATGGGCGGCAGGTACAGCGCCTTCAACGGCTCGCTGGCATGGTTGAGCAGCGCCAGGCAGGCTCCGGCCGTGAGCATCGGGTACAGGCCGAACGACAGGTTGGCGGCATTGAGCATTTCTTCGAGCTGGGCACCGATCACTTTCGGCATGCCCATGCCCCCATATTCCGGGGCACCGGCCACACCCACCCAGCCATCCGCGGCAAATGCCCGGTAGGCGTCGGCGAAGCCATCGGGGGTGTATACCTGGCCGGCCTCCCAGCGGCAGCCCTGCTCGTCGCCACTGCGGTTGAGCGGCGCCACCACCTCGGCAATCAGCCGGCCGGCCTGTTCGAGCACGGCCCGGGCTGTGTCGCCATCGACCTGCTCGGCCAGCGCGGGCGTTTGCGCCCACCAGGCCGGGATGTCGAACACTTCGTTGAACAGAAAATCCATGTCGCGCAGTGGCGGAAGGTAATCAGACATGAGGCGAACACTCGGTTTCTTGGGTTTGCGGAAGCGACGTGGCCGGGGCCTCGGCAGGCGCCGGGGCGGCCTGGCCACGCAGGAGGAAATGCGACAAGGCGGGGATCAACACCAGCGCACCGAGCATGTTCCACAGGAACATGAAGGTCAGCAGCAGGCCCATGTCGGCCTGGAACTTGATCGGCGACCAGGCCCAGCCGACCACACCGGCCGCCAGGGTAATGCCGACCAGCCCGACCACCCGGCCGGTGAAGGCCACGGCTTTCTGGTAGGCCTGGGCCAGGCTCAACCCGGCGCGCTGGTAGTGCAGTTGCACGCTGAGCAGGTACAGCGCGTAGTCCACGCCAATACCTACGCCCAGGGCGATCACCGGCAATGTGGCGACCTTGACGCCAATGCCCATGGCTACCATCAGCGCTTCGCACAGCACCGAGGTGAGCATCAGCGGCAGGATCGCCACCAGCGTCGCGCGCCAGCTACGGAAGGTGAACAGGCAGAACAGCGTGACCGCCAGGTACACCAGCAACAGCATGCGGTGGTTGGCCTCGCGGACCACCACGTTGGTGGCGGCCTCGATGCCGGCGCTGCCGGCGGCCAGCAGGAACTGCTGTTCGGCGCTGCTGTTGGCCTGCGCAAAACGCTCGGCCACGGCGGCCACCTGGGCTAGGGTGTCGGCGCGGTGGTCCTTGAGGTAGGCGATTACCGGCATCAGCGAGCAGTCGTTGTTGAACAGCTCGGGGGCGTTGACCGAGGCCTGCTGGGCGGCGTAGTTGAGCACGTCCTGGTTGCGCTGCAGGCTGTTCAGGCGCGGGTTGCCTTCATAGGTGCCGGCGGTGATCTGGCGCACGGCATTGGCCAGCGACACGGTGGTCTGCACACCCGGCAATTGCTGCAGCTCCCAGGCCAGGCGGTCGGCAAGCACCAGCGTCTGGTATTGCAGGCAGCCTTCCGGCGCGGTCTTGACCATGACCGCGAAGGTGTCGCTGGACAGCGCGTAGTGCTGGGTGATGTAGGCGTTGTCGAGGTTGTAGCGGGAGTCGGCGCGCAGTTCGGGGGCACCGCTGTCGAGGTCGCCGATTTTCAGTTGCAGGCTGCCCCAGATGCCAAGGGCGCCCAGGGCCAGCGCCACCAGCAGTGCGACGCTGGCCCATTTGCGTTCGGTGAAGCGGTCGAGCAGGTCCCACAGCCGGCCGAAACCTCGGTGCTGGGCTGCGCGGGCGTCGATATGCAGGGCCCGCTCGGCAGCCTTGCGGCCAACACCAACATAAGACAGCGCCACCGGCATCAGCAGCAGCGAGGTGAAGATCAACACCGCCACGCCGATGCTGGCGGTGATCGCCAGGTCCTGGATCACCGGGATGTCGATCAGCATCAGCACGGCAAAGCCCACCGCATCCGCCAGCAACGCAGTCACCCCGGCCACGAACAGGCGGCGGAAGGTATAGCGCGCTGCCACTTGGCGGTGAGTGCCACGGCCGATGTCCTGAAGGATGCCGTTCATCTTCTGCGCCGCGTGGGATACGCCGATGGCAAAGATCAGGAATGGCACCAGGATCGAATACGGGTCGATGGCGTAGCCCAGCCAGGCGACGATGCCCAGCTGCCACACCACCGCGGTCAGCGAACACAGCACCACCAGCAGGGTGCTGCGCACGCAACGGGTGTAGCAGTAGATGATCAGCAGGCTGGTCAGCACCGCCAGGGCGAAGAACGCCATCACCTGGATCAGCCCGTCGATCAGGTCGCCCATCAGCTTGGCGAAGCCGATCACATGGATGCGGTACTGGCCGCTGGCCTGGTACTGGCTGCGCAGTTGTTCGAGCTTCTGCGAGAAGGCGTGGTAGTCGAGGCCTTTGCCGGTAGCCGAATCCTGGTCGAGCAGCGGCACGACCAGCATGCTCGACTTGAAGTCGCGCGCCACCAGGCTGCCGACGATGTTGGCGCGCTCGATGTTCTGCCGCAGTTGCTCGATGTCACCCGCAGCGCCCTGGTAGCCGTCGGGCATTACCGGGCCACCCTGGAAGCCCTCCTCGGTCACCTCGGTCCAGCGCACCGCCGGGCTCCACAGCGACTTAACCCAGGCCCGGTCCACGCCCTGGCTGAGGAACAGCTCGTCGTTGATGTGGCGCAGGGTCTGCAGGTAGCCCGGGTCGAAGATGTCGCCCTGGGTGTTCTCCACCACCACCCGCACCGCGTTGCCCAGGCCACGCAGTGATGGGCGGTTTTCCAGGTAGTTCTGGATGTAGGGGTGGCTCTGCGGCAGCATCTTGTCGAAACTGGGGCGCAGCTCCAGGCGGGTCAGCGCCATGTAGCCCAGCACCAGGGTCGCCAATAGCATGCACAGCAGGAACGGCAGGCGATGGTTGAACACCAGGCGCTCCAGGCAATTGCCCGAGCGTGGGTCGAAATCGTCGAGGTTGCGGATTACCGGCAGGGTGTCTTGGCGGGTAGCGGCCATCAGGGTCTTCTCTTGTTATGGGTGCAGCGTGGGGTTACCGGGCTGGTTGCGCACGCCCCGCTCGCCGACCAGTACCAGGCCGTTGCCGGTATCGGTGGCGAGCGCGGTCACCGGGCCACGGGCGCTTTGCGGCACCGGGCTGAAGCTGGCGCCATCATCCCGGCTGAGCAGCAGGTCGCCAGCCTGGCTGGCCAGCCATAGCTGGCCGTCCCGGTCGACACCGGCGGCGGTGAGGCTGGTGTTCACACCCGTGCTGACCGGTTGCCATTGCCGGCCGCCATCGGTGCTGCGGTAGGCATGCCCACGCAGGCCGTAGACCAGCAGTACGCCAGGCTTGCCGACAGCACCGAACAGTGTGCCGGCGTAGGGTGTCTGGACACGGCTGAAGCGCTCACCGTCCTGCTTCAGCAGCAGGCCTTGCTCGCCGGTGATGTACAGCTCGTCACCCACCGCGGCGAGGCTGGTCAGGTGCAGGCCTTGCGGGTTATCGCTGTGGTCGAGCCAGGGCTGCCAGTGCTCGCCGCCATCAACGGTGCGCAACAGCAGGTTGAACACGCCGACCGCATAGCCATTGCGGGCATCGCTGAACCACACGTCGAGCAAGGCATTGTCGCTACCCGTGCCCGGCAGTTGTTCGGCCAGTGCCCGGCCATCCAGCTGCTTTTGCCAGTGCACGCCACCATCGCGGCTGTGCAGCACCACGCCATCGTGGCCAACCGCCCAGCCCAGCTCGGGCGTGGCGAAGCTCACGGCATTCAGGTCGGCGCTGACCGGCACCTGGGCCTGCTGCCAGTGCGCGCCGTGATCGTCGGAGTACAGGATGTGCCCTCGCGGGCCCACCGCGACCAGGCGCTGGCCGGACAGGGTGACATCGCGCAAGGCGCTGCTGGCGACCAGGGCGCTGGGCCTGGCGGGCAGGTCCAGCACATCGGTGAAGGGCGCAGCCTGGGCCGCGCCCTGCAGCGCGGCCAAAGCCAGAACCACCACGCTGCATCGTTTGAAGACAGACATTGCCACCTCTGCTCCGTGCGTTCAGCGAATGCCGTTGCCGGCCAGCGACTCGGGCGACCACTGGGTTTTCGACAGCGGGTCGATATAGCGGATGCCGCCGTAGGCACCGACCACGCCATTGAGGTTATAGGTGCCGCCGATCAGGTCGTAGATCATGAACGGCGTGGCGTCCGGGGTCTGCTTGTCATAGCTCTGGGTGAGGAAGGCGAACGAGCCGCGGTACAGCTGGCCACGGGCGTCGTACTGGTCCGAGGCCAGGGCGATCCAGCTGTCTTCGTCGAGGTAGAAGCGGCGCTTGTGGTAGATATGGCGCGCACCGTCCTTGAGCTTGCCTTCCACCACCCACACCCGGTGCTTCTCCCAACGCACGAACTGCGGCGCCAGGTGATTGGGGGTGATCACCTGCTTGACGTCGGTGTTGTAGGTCAGCTGGTAGGTGTTGTACGGCACGTACATTTCCTGCTTGCCGACCAGGGTCCAGTCGTAGCGGTCCAGCGCACCGTTGAAGACGAACACGTCATCGTAGGTACCCGAACCCGAAGTGCCCGGGTTGGGCGTGTCGTAGGCGAGGTTCGGTGCCAGCTTGACCCGGCGCTGGCCCGGCAGGTACTGCCAGGCACTGCGTGGCTGCACCAGCGGGTTGGCGGCATCGCGCAGCATCATCGCTTCGCCTGCACGGCGTGCGGGCCCGGTGTACACCAGTTTCATCTGGTAGTAAGTGTCCTTGGCACCGATCGGCTTCGTCATGTCCTCGTAGATCGGGTAGCTGATATTGGCCTGGCCGGTGGTCGACAGCGATGGCTTGCCGGCAGCGTCGACGTTCCACGAGTCGTACTTGGCAGCCATGCTCACGCCCTGATAGCGCAGCAGGAAGTTCCACATGGCCTCGGCGCCGTTCTGCGGAATGGGGAACGGGATACCCGGCAGCACGTTGTCCACCGCCGTACCGCCCTCCTTGCTGTTGGCGGCAGTGGCGTTCTTGCGGGTGTTGTCCAGTACCGCTTGCGGCAGCGCCACGCTACGGTGGGTCGGGTATACATCGACGCGGTAGCTGGGGTAGCGCTTGAGCAGTTCCAGGGTGGTGGCAGTCAGCTGGCCCTTGTACTGCTCGGCGTTCTTGCCATCGATGACCAGCAGCGGCTTGTCGCTGGCGAACGGGTCGGGACGCATGCTGGCGCCGCTCTGGTAGCTGGCTGGCGGCGTCAGCAGGCCGCCCTGGTAGGCCGGGATGGAGCCATCGGCATTGCCGGCCTTTTCCGCGCCGATGGCGGTCAGGCTGGTGCCCAGGCGCGCGGCCTGGTCAGTGGAAACGGCGGCCTGGGCAGCATTCAGGGCGGCCAGCGACAGGCACGAGGCCAGCAGGGTACGTACGAAATTCATGATGGTTGTCTTCCTGTGTAGGCTGTAGGAAACATGACTCAGAAGGTCGTCTTGACGGTCAGGTACAGGGCGCCACGGTCCTCGGTGGTGGCACCACCGCCGGAGAAGGAGGCGTAGCCGCCGCCGTAGCAGGTGTAATCCTGTTCGCCGTCCAGGGCGTTGGGGGTGCTGCCGTCGGTCTGGCCGTCCTTGCAGGCCTTGGTCTCACCGAAACTGTCGACGTACTTGAGGTCGATGAAGTACTGGTTGTAGATCGCGGCGCTCACGCCCACCGCATAGTTGCCGGTGTTCTCGGCGCCACCGCCCTGCACCGGCGACACGCCGTCGAGGCCGACGTTGACCGACAGCGGCATGCTCAGGTCCATGCCCGGCAGCACCTGGTACCAGGTAGGGGTGAAGTTGACGGCGATGCCCCAGTTGTCGCGGGTGGCCTTGTCGATGCCGCGGTAGCTGCTCTTGCCCTTGTACAAGGCCTCGTTGTGGCTATCGAGCTTGAGCAGGTTGCTGTAGAACAGCTCGCCAAGCAGGGTTGCCGAATCGAACAGCGGCGTATCGCCAATGGTCATCAGGCCGTTCAAGGTCCAGTGCAAGGTGTCGCCGGTGGCGCTCAGGCCGTCGCCATCCTTGGGCACGTCGTAGATCACCCCGCTGCTGGGCAGGCGTGCCGGCAGCAGGCCGAAGCCGCCGCCCAGGCCACCCTGGCCGGGGGCGCTGACGATTGCCGGGATGCTCGCCAGCGGCATGTTGTGGCGGATGTTCAAGTCGCTGCCGACACTGATGCCGCCTACATCCTTGGACAGGCTCAGGCCATAGATGTCGATGTCGTCGGAGTAGGCGAACTGGTAGGTAGTGCTTTGCAGCGAGTTGTACAGGTTGCCGACTGCGCCTTGGCGGCTGCCCGGCGGGTTGCCGAACGGGCCGTTGGCGACGGTCATGCCGCGCGCGTCGAGCCAGGCCTGCGGGAGGATCTCGGAGGTCTTGCGGTAGTAGAAGCCGAGGGTGCCGCCCAGCCACTCAGGCGACCACTTGGCCATAATGCCCCAGTCGCCGCTCTTGCCTGGGTTCAGGTCATGGCCACGGCGGATGGTGGTCAGCGCACCGCGCACCGGGATCAACCCCGGGGTACCAGTGTGGCCGAGCAGGAAGCTTTGGGCGCCCTCGCCTACCACGTCCGAGCCGCCATAGTAGGTACCGGCTTCGGGCAGGCGGGCGGCGTCCCAGTCGAAGAAGTACTGGGCGCCCAGGGTCAGTTCAGAGTTGACCAGGAACGAGGTCGACAGCTGGTTGCGCGGCACGAACAGCTCCTTGGCCTCGGTGCCCGGCGAAGCGGCCAGCTTGGCCAGGTCGAGGCCCGACTGGCCGTAGCTCAGCGAATGCACCGGGTTGAGCAGGGTTTCACCCCAGAACAGGTTGTGCTGGCCCAGCTTGGCGCTGACCTGCGAGGCCTCGCCGACTTCACGGCTGAAGAACACGAAGGCATCCAGCACTTCACCGGACGGGCCGCTGTAGTAACGCTGGGCGTAGTTGCTCAGGTGCGGGCTGCCCAGCGGCACACCGGTGCCGGGCAGGCCATTGAGGCTGGGGTTGATGCCGGACTGGTCACCGTTGCCGTTGACGAACGGGTTGCTGTTGGAACCGGTGTTGTCATAGGCCTTGTCGTACCAGCTGGCGGTGCTGACGCGGAACCCGGTGTTGCCCTGGTAGACCACATCCAGTTCGGTCAGCAAGTCGACCCGGTTGGTGATGTTGGTGCCGGCCTTGCGGAAGTTGTAGTCACCGTCGTTGCTGTTGGGCGTGCCCAGCATGCGCTTGTCGGCGCTTTCGGTGCGCACGCCGTAGTTGTACTTGACGGTGTTGTCGAAGCGCACGGCCCAGTTTTCATTACCGGTATCGACTTCGAACGCCTGGGCGGCGGGCAGCGTGAGCAGGCCGATGGCGCAGGCAAGCAGGCAGCACTGTGGTTTCACAGCACGGTAAATGCGGTGTTCTGGCATTACGATGGCTCCACGTATTGTTATTGTTTTTTTCGCCGCCCGTCTTTTGCGAGCGTGGCTGGGGCGTCCATGCGCTATTGCAGGTTGGGCTGGTCCAGTCGCTGGATGAACGCCTCGGCCTGCGGCCAGGGGCCGAAGCCGGAGGCCGGGTTGAGGTGGCCGACGGCCCCCAGTGCGACCAGTTCGCTACCCCAGCCATGGGCCAGGGCGCTGGCTGCGGCAAAGCTGGCCAGGTGGTCGTTGCTGCTGGCCGCGACAATGCTGGGGAACGGTAGCGGCGCCTGGGGCAATGGCGACCAGCCGTGCTCGGCCAGGCTGGCCGGGCTTGGGTAGTGGGCCGGCCATGGCGCGTTCAGGTCGGGCGGCGCCGCCAGCAATGCACCCTTGATCGGCCGCCGGTAGCGCGCCGCCCAGTGGGCGACCATCAGCACGCCAGCGCTGTGCGCCACCAGGATCACCTCACCATCGATCTGGTCCAGCTCGCGCTGGATCGCCTCGACCCGGGCTGTGCAGCTCAGGCCGTCGACCTGCAGTGGCGGCACGCTGCGCACCTTGGCCAGGCGGCCTGCGAGCAGGGTCTGCCAGTGTTCGGCAACATGGTCGCGCAGGCCGGGAACGATCAGCACGGTGGCGGTAGTTTGCAGTTTTTCCACGGTGAACCTCGTGTGCGGTGTAGCTCTTGAGGTTCACAGTAAACAGCCCACCCACCGGGTGCTTCACATTGGGCGTCAGGGGCTTTTCATTTGATGACAATGGCCAATACAGGGCTTTGCTTTTCAATTCATGACACGCAGGCTATAAAACACAAAACGCATGTCGGCATACCCAACAACAAGAAACCGCATGGAAAACAACCAAAGATGCCTGCCCTAGTCCGTGCCGCCAGCTTGACCAATTACCTTGAGGTGTCCCGCCACCTGGGCCTCAATCCCCATGCGCTGTTGGCACAGGTTGGCCTCAGCGCCGCGTTGCTCGAAGACCCCAATCGGCGTATTCCGGTTGCCAGCGTCATCGCCTTGCTGGAAGCCTCCGCCAGCGCCACCCGCTGCGAAAGCTTCGGCCTGCGCATGGCCGAGTTGCGGCAACTGTCGGACTTCGGCGAAATAAGCCTGTTGCTCAGCCACCAACGCACCCTGCGTGATGCACTGCAGGTGATCGTGCAGTACCGTCACCTGCTCAATGACGCCCTGGCCATTCATATCGAGGAAGCCGGCAAGACCGTGGTCATTCGCGAGGAGGTGATCAACGAACGCGCGCCCTGCAGCCGCCAGGCCACCGAGCTGGCGATCGGCGTGATGATGCGCCTGTGCGCGGCGCTGCTAGGTGCGCACTGGCACCCGATCAGCGCCAACTTCACCCACGCGCCTCCCGCCGACCTGGCCACCCACCGGCGCATTTTCGGCTGCACGCTGGTGTTCGGCAGCGAGTTCAACGGTATTGTCTGCCCGGCCGCCGACCTCGACAGCGCCAGCCCGCAGGCCAACGAGGCCATGGCGCGCCTGGCGCAGCGCTATCTGGACAGCCTGCCGGCGGGCGGCACGCCGTCCCTGGAGCTGGAGTTGCGCAAGACCATCTACCTGCTGCTACCCATGGGCCGCGCCACCATCGAACAGGTGGCACAGACCCAGGGCATGAACGTGCGCACCCTGCAGCGGCGCCTGGAAGAAAGCGGGTTGACCTTCAAGGACCTGATCAACAGCGTGCGCCGTGACCTGGTGATGCGCTACCTGGAAAACCCCGGCTATTCGCTGGGGCGTATCGCCGACATGCTGGGTTATTCGATGCCCAGCTCGTTCACCCGCTGGTTCATCGCCCAGTTCGGCATGCCGCCGGCCAGTTGGCGGGCACAGCGGGATGATCAAGGGCTTTAGCTTGATCCTGGTACGGCCCGTGTAGGAGCGGCCTTGTGTCGCGACAGGGCTGCGCAGCAGCCCCGGGGGGGGCAGTGCAGACGCCCATATTGCCGGGGCTGCTGCGCAGCCCTTTCGCGACACAAGGCCGCACCTACAATCGACCGCGTCAAGCAGTCAGGCAAGGCCCCAGTGCATCAACGCCAGCACCAAAAGCACAAGAAACACGCTCTCCCCCACCATCAACGCAATGGGTTTCACCCCGACCGAGGCCAGCGCCTTGAGTTGGGTTTTCATGCCCAGGGCACTGATCGCCACCACCAGGCAGCCGCGCGACAGGTCGTTGATACCGCCCTGCACCGCGGCGGGTACCCAGCCTGTGCTGTTGACGCACGCCAGCAGCAGGAAGCCGACCGCGAACCAAGGCAGCAAGGGCGGCCGCTGGCCACCGGCCTTGAGGCCCTGGCGCCGCGTGATCATGGCCGCGCAGACAATGACCGGCAACAGCATGGCCACCCGCATCAGCTTGACCACGGTGGCGATGTCGCCGGTTTCGGTAGACATGCTGTAGCCCGCGCCCACCACCTGCGCCACATCGTGGATGGTCGCACCGAGGAACACCCCGGCCTGCGCTGGGGACAGGTGCAGCCACTGGGCAATCATCGGGTAGAGGATCATCGCCAAAGTCGACAGCGCTGACACGCCGATCACGGTGAACAGCGTTGCATGCTCCTTGCGCGGGTGCTGGGGCAAGGCAGCTACCAGCGCCAGCGCCGCCGAGGCACCGCAAATGGCCGTGGCACCGCCGGTGAGCATGCCGAACAGCCGTGAAAACCCCAGCGCCTTGGCCACCACCACCGAAATCAGGATGGTCACCACCACCAGGGTCACGACCAGGGCCACGGGCTTCCAGCCCAGGCTGGCGATCTGGTCCAGGGTGATGCGCATGCCAAGCAACGCCACGCCCAGGCGCAGTACCGTGCGGGCGGTGAACTCGATACCGGCTTTGCAGGGGCCATCGACCGCGAGAAAGTTCAGCGCCATCCCCAGTAACAAGGCAAACAGCATGACCGGCGCTGCGTAATGCTCACTGAGGAAACTGGCGGCCGCACCGACGATGAGGCTGACCACCACCCCCGGGGCGAGGGTGCGGATACGCTGATGGGTAGCGCCAAGTGCCAGTGTATTCATTGCCCCGCCTCCTCACTGTCAAACACGATATAGACCTGCCCGCCCTGCTGCTCGACCGGGTAGCTGGCAACCTTCAAGGCCCTGGAATTGACCAGGTAGCCGCTGGCCAGGTCAAAGCGCAGGCCATGCGCGCAGCACTGGATGACACGGCCTTCCAGCCGGCCGCCACACAACGATGCGCCCTGGTGCGGGCAGCTGTCGTCAATGGCATAGAGCGAGTCGGCAACGTTGAACAGCGCGACGCTGCGCCCTTCGCAGGCCAACAGCACACGGCCGTCACGCTCCGGCACCTGATGGGGGGCCAATGCAATGCGCCGGGTCATGCCCTCTCAACCTCTTGCAGCGCTTCGGTCATGGCCGCATACAGCACCTCGGCAGGCTGCGCACCTGCAATGAGCGGCCCTTGATTGAAACGGAAACGCGGCACCGCACTGCCCGCGCGCCCTGCCCCATCGAGGAACGGGCTGCCGTCGTCACGCAGGCAGTCGACAACCTGCGCGGCTTCCAGCCCGCAGCACTGCGCGATGTCGAGCAAGGTGCGGCTATCCCCCAGGTCGCGCCCCTGGTGGAAATAGGCGATGAACAGCTGTGCCAGCAAGGCTTCCAGTTGCCCTGCCTGGAGCAACTGAGCAGCACGTTGCAGCAACCGATGGGCATTGCCGGTGTTGGGCATGCGGCGAATACGCGAGAAGTCGATGTCCTCGCCCACCACGCGGGCAGCGGCGCGCACCTGGGCCTGGCGCTCACGTACCGCTTCCTCGCTGCCCAGGCGTTGCAGATAGAAGGCATGGAACGGCACGCCACTGGCTGGCAAGCCCGGCAACAACTGCACACCTCGCCATTGCAGTTGTACCTGCACTTGCGGCTGTTCGCGCTGCAAGTGCAAGAGCGCGGCCTGCAGGTGTCGCTGGCCAATCAGGCACCAGGGGCAGACGAAATCGAAGAACACTTCGACGGACAACAGCTGTTTCACGGTTTCAACTCCCGGGGTGCGGCAGCGTCGCCTGCCAGTGCATGCAGACGCTCCATGTCGCGGTGGTAATGACGTTTGGCAAGGAAAAACACTGCCGCCGCGCCGATGCTCATCAGCGGTACCAGCTGGAAGGCGGCATGCAAGCCGATCAGGTCGGAAACGCGCCCGGTGATCAGCGGCCCGGTCGCCAGGCCCAACAGGTTGTTGGCCAGGGTCAGGGTGGCAAACGCGGTGCCGTGCACCGAGGCGTGGGTGAGGTTGGCGACCATGGCACTGGACGGGCCGTTGGTGCCGGCGGCGATCATCATGCCCAGGCAGATCAGTACCAGTTGGGCGGTGCCGGCCGGCACTGCGAAGGCGATGGACAACAGCGCGCAACTACCCAGGCAGTAGGCGATGGCAAGGCTGATCTTGCGGTCCGGGCGCTGCCGCCCGAGGCGGTCGCAGAGCATGGCGCAGAGGATCATGCCGATGCCGCTGCACAGCACGATGACTGCGGCAATCGCCCCGGCGCGGTCGGTGCCCATGGCGTAATAGCGGTTCAGGTAGCTTGGCATCCACACGATCACGGTGCCGCCGACGAACAGCTGCAGCCCGCTGCCGACGTAGGCCGCGATGACCGAACGGCTGCTGTACAGGGTGCGCAGCGGGCGGCCGGCCTTGCCTTGCAAGTGCTGCGCGCACCGAGGCGCAATACGTGCCTCCTTGACGATCAGCGGGTACAGCATTGCCAGCACCAGGCCGAACAGCGCCATGCCGGCAAATGCCCAGCGCCAGCCCAGGTGCTGGGCCAGTACACCGCCCAGGGCCATGCCCAGCACCGAGCCGAACATGCCACCGGCCATGAACGCCCCGGCCAGGGTCGAGCGCATGTCGCGGGGGAACACGGCGACCACCACGGCGATGCCGACACTGCCGTAGGCAGCCTCGCCCACCCCCACCAGAAAACGCGCGACGAACATTTGCGGGTAGTTTTCCGCCAGGGCGCAGCCGAGGGTGGCCAGGCTCCACAGTACTGCCATCAGCACCAGGCTGCGCACCCGGCCGAAGCGGTCGGCCAGCAGCGACAGCGGGAAGGTCAGCAGGCCGACCATCAGCGCGACGATACCGCTGAGCAGGCCGAGCTGGCTGTCGCTCAATGCCCATTCGCCCTTGAGCAGCGGGAAAACCGCATTGAGCACCTGGCGCGACATGTAGTCGGAGATCAACAGGCCAAAGGTCAGGGCGAAGACCACCCAGGCATAGCGCCGAGGGACGCTGTGGGCGGTGTCGGTGCCGGAATCTTCGGCACTGGCGAGATAGGTGGCCATGTTGCCTCCTTGGGATGTAGGGCGTGAGGTTGTTCTTGTTGTTATGAACTACTGCAAAACCTTGTTCGGTCGCTGTGGGAGCGGCCTTGTGTCGCGAAAGGGCTGCGGAGCAGCCCCAGAAATCAGCGACAGAGCAGTAATTGCTGGGGCTGCTCCGCAGCCCTTTCGCGACACAAGGCCGCTCCCACAAAAAGCATCAAGACCGTGGCACCCTGCTGTATCAGCCGCGCTGCGGCACGCCCTTCACACCCGGCTGGCGATTCGGCGCCATGCCGTTGGCCTCGAGGGTCTGCTCGATGCTGTCGTACTGCTGCCCGATGCGATAAATGGCGCGTGCTTCCTTGCCGCTGGCAATCTCGCGGCCCAGCTCATGGGCCACACGCACGGTCTGCTGGATCTGCTGCACCGAGGTGAAGCGCTTGCCATGCTGGTCGATGATGGTGTCTTCGTTACCGCAGCGTGGGTGCAAGCCCATGGCCAGGGCCATGGTGTTGAACGGCAGCACGTTCTTCAGCAACGATTCGGCGGTCAGGGTGCAGCCGTCCGGCGCGCGGTGGATGAAGTTGAAGAAGTTAAACGGGTTGGGGCCGTCGAAACCGCCGCCAATGCCGATCCAGGTCAGGTTCAGCGGGCCCATGTAGTCACCGCGACGCACGATGCGCTCGAGCGTCTCCAGGGCATGCATGCCGGTCAGCTGGAAATGCGGCTGGATGTTGCTGGCCCGCAGGCGGCGCAGGTGCTCGCGGACCCAGGCTGGGCCGGCCGGCACGGTCATTTCGCTGTAGGCGGCATGAATCGCCGGGCTGGCCAGCGAGGTGCCTTCCAGGTACTCGGGGTACAGCAACTCCATGATGTTCATCTGCGTGGTGTTGATGGCCACGGTCACCTGGTCGGGGCGCGGCGTCAGCTCGGCGAGCATGTGCCGGGTGTCGTCCGACAGCCACTTGGCCGCCTCGCCCTCGCTTTCCGGGGCGAAGGAAATCGATCCGCCAACCTGGATGATCATGTCCGGCACCGCTTCGCGCACCCCGGCGATCAGCTCGTTGAACTTGGACAGGCGCTTGGAGCCCTTGCCGTCCAGTTCGCGCACGTGCAGGTGCAGTACGGTGGCACCTGCATCAAAGCAGTCGACAGCCTTCTGCACCTGCTCGTCCATGGTCAGGGGAATGTCTTCAGGGAAGTCTTCGGGCATCCACTCCGGGCCATAGGGGGCCACGGTGATCACCACCTTTTCCATGTTTTCCGGGTGCAACGAATCGTCGAAGAATTGCATGCTGTAGTCCTCGCTATTGTTATTGTGCGGTTGCCGCCAGCGACGGCGACGAACTCAGAACGTGGGGCTGCCCTTGATCCCGGCGCGCTCCATCTTGCGATGGCACGGCGGGTAGTCCATGACGGCGTAATGCTGTGTGCTGCGGTTGTCCCAGATCGCCACGCTGTTGGGCTTCCAGCGCCAGCGCACCTGGTACTCCGGCAGGTAGGCCTGGCTGATGAGGTAGCGCAGCAGGTCGCTGGCGCCGGGGTTGGCGTCCTGGCCGAAGCGCACCCGCTGCGGGGTGTGGTAGTTGCTGAAATGGGTGGTGAAGGCGTTGACGAACAGCACCTGCTCGCCGGTTTCCGGGTGGGTGCGCACAACCGGGTGCTCGGCATCGGGGAACTGCGCCTTCAGCGCCAGGCGCTTTTCCAGCGGCATGGCAGCGCCAAAGCTCGCCTCGATGCTGTGGCGGGCGCGCAGGCCTTCGATCTTGGCCTTCACATCGCCTGGCAGGTTTTCATAGGCCAGCACCATGTTCGCCCACATCGTGTCGCCGCCCACGGGCGGGCATTCGATGCAGCGCAGCACACAGCCCATCGGCGGGGCCTCGCGCCAGGTGGCGTCGGTGTGCCAGGCATTTTCATAGCGGTCGTTGGGCTGGTCCGGGCGCTTGTAGATCTGTACCAGGCCCGGATGCTCCGGGTCGCTGCCGGCCACCGGGTGGTCCTCCAGGTCGCCGAAGCGGCGGGCGAACGCCACGTGTTCGGCGCGGCTGAAGTGCTGGTCGCGCAGGAACAGCACACGGTGCCGGAGCAACTGCGCGCGAAGCTGGGCGAACAGGTCGTCGTCGTGGATCGCGTCGGCCAGGTTGACCCCACTTACCTCGGCACCGATCGCGCAGGTCAGTTGTTCGATGTGCATGCTGTTGCCCTCTTCAGATGACGAAGATCGACGAGCCGGTGGTCTTGCGCGCTTCCAGGTCACGGTGGGCCTGGACGGCATCCTGCAGTGCGTAGTGCTGGTTGATCTCGATACGGATGCGCCCGCTGCCGACGTGATCGAACAGCTCACCGGCCAGGTCGGCCTTTTCCGCCGGGTCGGCGATGAAGTCGGCCAGTGCCGGGCGGGTGAGCTGCAGCGAGCCCTTGATCGCCAGCAATTGCGGGTCGAACGGCGGGATGGTGCCTGACGCCGTGCCGACGCAAACCATCAGGCCGCGGCGCTTGAGCGAATCGAGCGAGCCCATGAAGGTGTTCTTGCCAACGCTGTCGAACACCACGTTCACCCCCACCCCGTCGGTCAGCTCACGCACGCGCGTGGCAACGTCCTCGACGCTGTAGTTGATGACGTGGTTGCAGCCATGGGCGCGGGCCACTTCGGCCTTGGCCTCGGTGGACACCGTGCCGATCACGTTAAGCCCCAGCAGCTGCGCCCACTGCGCGACGATCAGGCCGACCCCGCCAGCAGCGGCATGCAGCAGCACGCTGTCGCCGGGTTTGAAGTCATGCAGCCGACGCAGCAGATAGGCCGAGGTCAGGCCGCGCATGGTCATGGCAGCGGCGGTTTCGAAGGCGATGGTATCGGGCAGCTTGATCAGCGCGGCCGCGGGGATCAGGCGCTCGGTGCAATAGGCGCCCAGGGTGTTGAGGAAGCCGGTGTAGGTGACCCGGTCACCGACTGCCACCTGGGTCACACCCTCGCCCAGCGCCTCGACCACCCCGGCCGCTTCCACGCCGATGCCGTTGGGCAGCGGGATCGGGTAGGTGCCGTTGCGGAAATAGGTATCGGCGTAGTTCAGGCCCACAGCCACCTGGCGCAAACGCACCTGCCCCGGGCCGGGCTCGCCGACCTCGGCGTCCTCGTAGCGCAGCACCTCGGGGCCACCGGTCTGATGGAAACGTACGACTTTGGACATGCTTGTCTCTCCAATCATCGATCTGGACGCATGGCGTCAGTTCTGGGTAATTGGACTGTATGCCCTTGGTGTGTGGGGTGCTTCGCATCGGACGACAGCGGGTTTTCATTTGATGACAGTACGAGCGTCAACCTGCCGATCACGAAAACCGTGTTTTATTCATGAGCCTCCTTGATGCTTGCCAATGGTCAGACTAATACTTAAGTCTCTGCCTGGGGAGGCACGAAAAATGCAACCAAGATTCGTTATCGTTCCCGCTGTGCCGATCGAAAAGGAGTCGTTCCGCGTGGGTAGCCGCTATTACGCCGCTACCGTATGTGGGGGTTTCGACATCTACGATAACCAAGCGAAGGAGCGGCTCAAACCCAGTTATCCAAGCAGGACGGCTGCGCAGACGCAGTGTGAGCAGATGAACAAGCGCGGTGATGCAGGCTGATCGCGCAAGCAATAGCCTTGCTCGATCCCTGTGGGAGATCGCCCAGCCCTTTGGGCTGCGCTTCCACGTAGAGAACTGAATTCGCAAGCAGTCCGCGGACCCTGTGGGAGCGGCTTTAGCCGCGAAGCATGCAACGCGGTGCATGGCACCGGCTGCGCCGGTGTTCGCGACTAAAGCCGCTCCCACATGGGGGCACGTTACTGCGGGTGAGGCAGTGCAGGCGTATGATTGAAAGCCGAGCGAATTGATATCGCCGGTCGGCGTCCTCTACCGGAGCACTGCCATGAACAAACCCTTTCACGCGCTGATCCTTGCAATGGCAGCGCTTTCCGCCTGCTCGTTCAACTCCACGCTGTACCACGACCAGCCGCTGGTGGCGAAAGTCACCAACGGCATGAGCAGAGACCAGGTCATGCAGGTAGGCGGCAAGCCCGATGCCGAGATCGAACGCACCGTGGTGCCCGGCACCTGTTTCGACTACATGCTGACCAAGGCCGACAACCGGCAGCCCTACAGCGTAAGTTTCGACGGCACCGGCAAAGTGGACAATACCGCTTTCATGACCTGCGCCGAGTGGAGCAATGCTCAGCGCAGGGCCCGCCTGCCCAGCATGGGCGGCTCTAGCGGATCGGGTTACTGAGTCAGTCCAGGCATTCCCTGGCAGCCTGGCGCAATTTGTCGCCAGACAGGAAGCTGCCCTTGTAGAAGGTCGCGCGGCTGCCCTCGTGGGAATCGACTACGTCCAGCACATCATCGGATGCCACGGGGCTGGGTGCCGTTAGCCGGTAGCCGTGGGCGATCGATTTCTGCGTGGCTTGAGGCGCCAGTGCTTGCCATTTGGGTAGTACGCAAGCGGCGTATTGCTGGTGCGATTTGTGAGTCAGTTTGCTGGCAGTGGGTTTGCCAGGGGTTGCGCAGCCGGCAACACCGGTGACCAGCACGGCGAAGAGAAAGATACGAAACATAGACATTTGCAATTAGCCATCAAGGATACGCTGCATTCTATCGGGGGTTGTATTGGCTTACCAATCAACCAAAGTCTCGCAGCACAGGCCGCAACTGATATTTCTGCCAGTGGCCTGGGTGAGTGAAGGCTGGGAAAGTGCATCTGCCAATAGCCTTCGGAGCACTAACCATGCAAAAGAACACCAACAGAACGCAATTCTTCTATCAGAATGGAAAACTGATCTCTCTGACGGTAGGTGAACAAGGTCGCAGTATTTTCCGTACTACAGATGTGCCACTCGCCGAACTGCAAACTGAAGGCAGCCACTCCAGCGGCTTGCTGGCGACGGACGATAAGGGTTCAGTACTGAACGTGCAGGAAAACTCCTGATTTTGGAGGAACGGGCGCTATCGAGAACACTGGCGTAGCCGGTATCAGCCACCGCGTCGTCTGCTTCGCGGGTGAACCCGCTCCCACAGGGACCCATCAGCCGAAAGAATGCGCCATACCTGTGGGAGCGGGCGCGCCCGCGAACACCGGCGCAGCCGGTGCCAGCCAACGCGTCGCCTGCTTCGCGGGCATGCCCGCTCCCACAAGGACCCCATCTGCCGAAAGCATGCGCTGTAACTGTGGGAGCGGGTTTACCCGCGAACACCGGCGCAGCCGGTGGCAACCACCGCGTCGCCTGCCGGGGGCTGCTTTGCAGCCCATCGCGACACAAGGCCGCTCCTACAATTGACGGCGCTCGCAGACACCTGCGCCTGACGTCAATCCAGCGCGCCGTTCAACACCTCGTAGATGATCCCCGTAGCAACTGCCACCAGGATCAGGTCCGCACCCGCCTGCATCCATTCATAGCCATCGTAATGAGGCAACTGCCCCAGCAGCCTGCCATCCAGCTTCTTGGCGATACCCGGCGGCAGTGGTTTGCCACGGGCCAGGTTCTTCTGAATGCCCGGGGGCAGCGCCGGCCCTGCGCTCCAGTAGCTGCGGTGCCCGTCAAGAATGCCAAGCACATCGCCACGGTTTATCGACGGCCCACCATACGAGCCCCCGTGACCTTGACCATGCTGCCCCTTGTCCTTGCCGTGGCCCTGCCCTTTACCATTACCCGGGTCGGCATAAGTGAGCGCCGGCCCCACTGCCAGCGCAATCGAGGTAGCGATAACTGCCCATCGACGCTTTGCCATAGCTGTTTCCTTACACGGAAGACGTCCCAGCACTGTAGACCAAAACCCGGTTCAGGGTGGAAGTCCCCAAACCCGGGTCAGGGCTTGGCACTCCGATAGAGCATGATGGCTGCCACATCGAGAGCCAACACGGCAACGGCGTAGAGAAACATGAAGTACAGATCTTCTGGAAACATGGCCGTATCCCCAAATGAGCAGGTTTTCAGGGATGCAGCAATTCCCGTTCCAAACGCCTGGCTGAACGAGCCTGCCCATCTGCTATCGAGATGATTGCTCCATAACCACGACATCAGCCGGTAATGTTCCAGCGCGGCTTTCCCATTTTGCGACCACGATCGGCGCCAGCGCATTGCCGAGTACGTTCAGTGCCGTAACGGGCATGTCCATCAATCGATACACCCCTGCAATCAAGGCCACGCCTTCCAAAGGCAAACCTGCCGCCGTCAGGGTTGCGGTGAGAATGACAAACATGAACCCGGGCACTCCGGCAGCGCCTTTGGACGTCAATACCATGATGAATACCAACATAACCTGGTCTGCCAAGGCCAGTTCAATATTGTAGGCCTGCGCGATAAACAGCGTACCCAGGCCCGCAAACAGCGACGCGCCATCCAGGTTGAATGAATAGCCCAACGGGATCACCAGCGAAGTGATCGTACGCGGTACACCCCGTGCTTCGGTCTTGGCCATCAATTGCGGCATGACGGTGGCAGAACTCGCGCTGCTGAACGCCAGTATCAGTTCACCCTTGAAGGCCTTGATGATCTCGAAGATATTCTCGCCAACAGCCCTGGCAACAAGGCCCAGCACGACAATTGCAAAGAACAGTACCGCCACATAAGTAATGGCTATCAGTTTTGCCAACGGCAGCAGTGAATCAATCCCGAAGGTCGACACCGTGACAGCTATCAGGGCAAAGATGCCGATCGGTGAGTAGGCCATGACCATATGAGTGACCTTGAACATGGTATCCACTACCGTCTGCAGCACTGCAACCAACGGCTGTTTCCTGGGTTCATCCAGCGTAGACAGTGCCACCCCGAACAAGATTGCGAAGAACAGTACCGATAACAGCTTAGCCTCCGCCATTGCCGCCACTACATTATCAGGAATGATGCCCAACAGTACCTTGCCGAGCCCTGCCGAAGCATTTTGCACAGGAGGCACTGCCCCACTCGCCGGTGTAACGGCGAACCCCGCACCGGCGCCTGGCTGGAGCACGTTACCGACCAACAAGCCGAAAATGATTGCGACCCCGGTCACGGCAAAGAAATAGACAAGGCTCTTTGTTCCCACCCGCCCCAGGGCGCGCTTGCCGGAGCCGGCTATGCCTACCACCATGCAGGAAAACACCAGCGGCACGATGATCATTTTCATCAGTTTTATGAACGCATCACCCGCCGGTTGCAGAACTTGCTCGATCCACCAGCCCTTGTAATCTGGAAAATGATTCAATAGCAGGCCAACGCATATACCGAAAGCCAGACCAATTGCAATTTGCGTGATTAGATTTATTTTTATTCTCACGGGATTGATCTCTGTTTTTATAAAACCTTAGGAAGCAAAGATTGCACGAAAGTTCTTGAACCCCTTGATCTCGATCGGGTTACCACTGGGATCCAGGAAAAACATTGTCCTTTGTTCGCCAGGCTCACCCTCAAAACGAACAACCGGCGGGATTTCGAACTGCACGCCCAGAATTTCAAGGCGCTTAGCCAAGGCCTGCCATCGCTCCAGAGGCAATATCACTCCGATATGAGGCATCAATACAAGGTGCGGGCCGACCTTGCCAGTGCGACTGGTTTCAAAGGGCTTGCCCACATGCAGAGATATCTGGTGACCAAAAAACTCGAAGTCTACCCAGGTCTCAGTGCTACGTCCCTCGACGCAACCAAGAACTTCTTTATAGAATTTTCTTGCCACATCCAGATCGCTGACATGATAAGCAACATGAAAGGGTGTCAACATGATGGTACTCCTCGAACGGAGCCACTATCCTCACACCGCCCGGCATCCATGTACACCAACTGACACTTGGCCTGAGCATAAGCATTACTTATGGACATTCAAAATCTGGAAAGCCTCATATCCGTTGTCGAATGCGGCTCCATTGCGGGTGCGGCAAAGAAAGCAAATGTTTCAGCCGCCGCAATAAGTTTGCGTATTCGCAATATGGAGAAACACCTGGGCTGTGCACTCTTCAATAGAGAGGCCCATGCGATCAGGCCGACAGACAAGCTGCTGGTATTGATGCCACGGATACGTTGCATTGTCGAACATGCCAGTCAGCTCAGGAATGACCTGAACGCCGACACGCTGACCGGGGAACTGCGCATTGGCGCCATATCAACTGCACTCACCGGCCTTGTACCGGCAGCACTGGAGCATTTGTCATCCTCCGCGCCCAACCTCAAGCTCACCATCACGCCCGGTGACTCCAAATTGCTCCATGACAAGCTGATCAATCAGGAACTGGATGCGGCAATTCTGGTTACGCCACCCTTCAAGACAGCAAAATCGTTGAGAATGCTCACGTTGCGCAGCGAACCGCTGTGCTTGTTGGCACCTGCCACAGCCTCCCGCGCTGAAGCACACGCAATGCTGGCCACTGGGCCCTATATCCGGTATGCCGTCGACTCCTGGGGAGGCCTGATAACCCAGCGCTATCTGGACGATCTGGGCCTCGCACCCAACGTGGCTTGCGACCTGGATGCACTCGAGGCCATCAGCCTGCTGGTGTCCCTGGGGCAAGGCGTTTCCTTGGTCCCGCAATGGCCGTCATTGCTGGAGCAATCGCCAAACGCCCTGGTTCTGGCCGAAGAACCAAGGTACTGCCGCGACATAGTGTTGGCCTACAGTGCCGGCCATCACCGCACGTCGGCAATAAAGCTACTGGCATCCGTACTGATGGCCTGACGCTCCAGCTCAGTAGAGACGGGCCTTGATCAGCGGGCGCAGCAAGTGATTGAGCACGCTGCGCTTGCCGCTGAGGATATCCATCTCGGCAACCATGCCGGGGATGATCGGCAGTACTTTCTTGCCGCGCAGGAACCGGTTGCCGCCTGTTCGGCTCGGCAGTACCGCTGATGCTGCTGCCATCCGGGGCAAAATGCCTTGGGAGCGCTCCAACTTTGGCGAAAACGCCAGTCGCAATTGATCTCTTGATCGGAAATGGAATCTCGTGTTCGCTCTAGTTGAACTTGAGTTTGGCCACCTTGCTCAGTGCCCACCCACTGAACACGTAAAACGCATCCAGGTAAAAGCGCCCCTCGTAGTTGGGCAGCGGCTCACGATTCAACAACAGCTCGGGCATGTCGGACGAAGGGGGAAACAGCGCATAAAAACCATTGGGCAATACCGCCAACGCAATGAGCAGAAGGTAGGTCACGATCCGCAATGTGCTGGCGCGGCTACCGGATTGTTCGGCCCATTTCAGGCCGAACCAGGCGATCAGGCCGGCAACGGGCAACACCCAGAAATGCGTCGGCATCCCAATGAACATCTCAGCAACAACGCTTCTTTCTTCCAACTTGGTGTTCTCCTTCAAATGAGCGGATTATTGCGGCTGGGGTCGGCAAATGCAAAAAGCCCGCTCTCGAGGGCGGGCCTTTTGTATAAGGGGTCAGATGATCACGCTTTCGAACACATCAGCGCGGCATCCAGCAGCCTGCCATGGTCGTACCAGGCATCACGTTGATAGGCCGCGAACTGGCGCTGGGTCCCCGTGCCCCGCACTTCGACCAGGCCACCCGCCGTGTCGGGGTCGGTGCTATCAACGAACAGCCTGACCGAGTTATCGCCATCGACCTGGTACGTTTTCACATTACCTTGAAGTTCGCTTTTGACGCACCCCAGGTACGCCGGCGTACTTCTTTCAGTGGCCCCGGCCGCATACCCATGGCCCTGACGCACATCGGGCTCATGTGCGCAGCCTGCCATGAACAGAGTGGCGAAAGTGGACATCAGTATTGCGCCTGCTACCGATCTTGGACTTTTCACGCGACACGCTCCTGCTGCCCCATCGAGTAACTTGGGAAAGTGTTGCCAAGCCGCATGCCTTTTTTTGGTTTTTGTTCGCTCATGGTACTGCTCGACGTTAGCCGGGCAATAGGCTTGTTTGCTATATCGGCTTCCGGGCGGGTTTTCCTCGCGAAGATAACCTACGTTCATGGATCAGTGGAAAAGTGCCAGACAGGCCAGCCTGGGCCGGGTTCACTCTGCGGATGTCCCCGATTTCGGGTACAACCGGACCCACAAACGGGGGTCAGGCGATGACCTTCAGAAACACAAATGTCGCTGCTAGATCCAGAACCAGCACAGCAACCACAACGAAGATCATGTAGTAGCGGTCATTCTGAGTCATTTCTGCGTACTCCGCATGAACGATGCACCAAGGGGTCACAGCAATTTGCATTCCACTTCCCTGGTGTGCTCGGAGCGGGCTCAGGCCGACCGAGCCTGATGGATGGGCAGTTCGACCCTGAATGTCGTACCGACTCCCACCTCGCTGTCTACGCGGATCTCGCCACCATGACGCTTGATGATTCCGTACGAAAGTGACAATCCCAGCCCGGTGCCCTGGCCGATGGGCTTCGTCGTGTAGAACGGATCGAAGATCTTTTGCAGGCTTTCGCCAGGAATGCCACAACCATTGTCTGCGACTTCGATCCATACCCACTTGTCACTGGCACCGGTTCGCAGGGTAATTCTGCCACGCTCGGCCCCCATCGCCTGGGTGGCATTGACCAGCAGATTCATGATTACCTGATTGATCTGTGAAGGTAGGCATTCGACCGGCGGCAATGGGCTGTAATCCTTGACAAGGTCCGCCTTGTGCCTGAGTTCGCTGGCAACAATGTTCAGAGTTGACTCTATGCCTTGATGCAAGTCTGCCACTTGCCAGTCATGGCTGGTCTCTACTCGCGAAAAGTCCTTGAGGTCTTTGACGATCCGCGCAACGCGGCCGATGCCGTCTTTGGATTCGCGAATCAGCGCCGGAATATCCTCCAGCAAGTAATCCAGCTCGATTTCCGTGCGCAACTTCGCCAGCTCAGCGCCGAGCGCGTTTGGAACCAGGGTATGTTCCGCGTCAGCATATGCATTCAGCATTACCTGCAAACGGCCGAAATAATCGTCCAGTGCACCGAGGTTGGAAGAGACAAAACCAATCGGGTTGTTGACTTCATGGGCTACGCCGGCTGCCAGCTGACCGAGCGAGGCAAGCTTTTCGGACTGGACCAACTGGTTCTCGAGCAATCGGCGTTCATCCACCTCGCGCTGCAGTGCTGCGCTGGCTTGGGTAAGTGCCTGGGTACGCCGTTCGACCCGCTGTTCCAATTCGTCGTTGGCACTCACCAGCGCTCGGTTTACACGGTTTATTTCGGCGTAGCTACGCATCAGCCACATCCCCAGGTACAGCAATAGCAAAACCAGCAGGGTGGAAAACACCAACATATAAAAATGGTATCGCTGAGCCATCAGCACTGCTGCTTGCTCGTCGCGGTCCAGCATCAGGGCAATGGCGTCCAGGTACTCGGCGATCGGAACCGCCTCGATCGCTTCAAGCAGTTGATCGACTTTGGGTTGCTCACGAAGAATCAACTCTATGTGTTTGCTGATGGTATCGATGGGCACCTGAAAATCGCCGGGCAAGCGCTCCTTGTTGACAGAAAGGTTGTTCAGTCCGACAAGGATTTCGGCAGCTTTTTCATCGGTTGTGGTCTGGGCAAACTCAAGGCTGCTCAGCATCAAGTCGTAGGTATCGCTTGTGACTCTACGCAGACGCAGTGTATCGGCATCGACCAATTGCCGGAGGTGCACCTGTATTACATCAGCCGCAGCCGGGAGAAAAGCCAGGGAATTTCGCAGGATTGCATTGTGCGTCTTGAAGCGCGAGACCAGCAGGACCTTGTCGTCAAAGGCCTGTTGGTAGTCGCGAAAAGCCTTTTGCCAAGCGAGCAGTTCCGTTTTTTGATGACGCCCTTCCAGCGTGCCGAATTCCCGCCATAGGCGCTTCATTTCAATCAACGGCAACACCAGCGGGTCGTAGTTGTAATTGGTAGTGGTGCGCGCCTTGAGCACTGCACCCTCCCACTGTGCATCGTACTGCTTGATCTGGCGTATCAGATCGCGCGCCTGAGCGTAGTCGCCACTCTCATCGGACCTGGACATCCAGTACAGGTAGACCAGCACGGAAGCCAGCAATATGGCGCACGCAGCCAACAGCAGCAGACTGCGCCGAGCGTTCAACCTCATAGCGGTTTACCCTCCCATTGGCCGGTGAGGGTCTGGAGAAACTTGATGATCAGCGCTTTATCATCGTCGCTCGGCGTACGTCCCAACTGATAATGAAACATGGCATCGACGGCTGCTTCCAAGGTGGGCGCCGAACCGTCATGAAAGTAAGGGGCAGTCACCTCCACGTTTCGCAGGCTTGGAACTTTGAACAGGTGTAGGTCGTCCGGGTCACCTGTCACGTTGTAGCGTCCCCGATCTGCCCCGGTAACATTGCCACGGTTGGCGAAATAATCATCGAAGACGCCGAACTTCTGCAGCATGTTGCCGCCGATATTCACACCCTGGTGGCAGGCTATACAACCGTACTCCTGGAAGCGCTGATAGCCATGCTTCTCTTCCAGGCTGAGGCTGCTGGTATCTCCTTTCAGATAGCGATCGAAGCGTGAATCGGGTGTCAGCAGGGTGCGCTGGTACGTAACCAGGGCATCTTTGACATCAATGGTGGTCACCGGCTTGCCATAGGCTTCGGCGAACCCCGTCTGGTAAGCCGGATCGTCAGCAATTCGTTGAACCGCGGTAGCCCAGCCATCTTCTTTGCCGTCCGTATTACCGGTTGCCAGGTGCACCAGGCCGTCAAACGATTGCGCGCGCCCATCCCAGAACTGCAGGAAGTTCAGGCTGGCGTTGAAGACGCTGGGGGTGTGAACTGGCAAGGGTTTGCCATCTGCACCAAGCGAGCGCGCCTGCCCGTCCGCGCCACCACGATCCAGGCGATGGCAATCTGCACAGGACTGGCTGCTATCGAGGGACAAACGCGAGTCATTGAACAGTTTGCGCCCCAGTTCCACCCGGGCAGGGTCAAGCTCAGGCACCGCCGGCAATGGCGTGAGCGGCCCACCGATGCTCTGGGCCAGCACCCATGCCGGTAAAACGACAAGCATCGAGGCAACGATGCGAACCTGCAGACAAATCGGCACAGCATGACCCTCCCTGGCAAGATGCACCTGTCTCCGAGCATAGTGAGGCCAACAGGCAAAAGCTAACGGCAGGGGCAAATATCATCTAGGCTGTCGCCTGGGAGTAATCTGGCCGAGACCAGCAGGGAGGGACCCATGGAGCTACCCGTTACCGATGGCGCAGCAGACAAGCCGGTGATACTTCTGGTTGACGACGAGCCCTCGATTCTCAGCAGCCTTCGTCGTCTACTTCGCAACCAACCCTACGAACTCCTCCTTGCCGAAAGCGGTGCCGACGCCCTGCAACTGCTCCAACAACGCCCGATCAATCTGGTGATGAGTGATGCGCGCATGCCAAACATGGACGGGGCAACGCTGTTGGCCCACGTACATGAGCGCTTTCCCGATACGTTGCGCATCCTGCTTACGGGTTACGCTGACACGGACACCATCGCAAAAGCCATCAATGATGGGCACATCTATCGTTACATCAGCAAACCCTGGAATGATGAAGAACTGTTGGTCACTCTGCGCCAGGCATTGGCCCACCAGCATTCGGAAAGCGAGCGAAAGCGCCTGGAACAACTGACTCAGTTACAGATCAAGCAACTCAAGGCGCTTAACGAAAGCCTTGAACAGCGTGTAGTGGCGCGCACCGCCGAGCTGCAGCAAACTGCCGACATGCTTGACCTTGCCTATGAAGAACTCAAGCGCAGTTACGTGACCACCACCGAGTTCTTTTCGCAGTTAGGCAACATGCGTCTGCCCAAGGCCAAGCAGACCAACCGGCAAGTCATAGAATTGATACGGGTGTATTGCACCAGCCATGGACTGGACGAAGGTACCTGTCGCAACCTGACCATGGCTGCAGCCCTCTACAACATCGGCAAGATGAGCTGGACCGACAACATGCTCACCTGCCCCGCCGATCTCATACCTCCACCAGAGCGCGAACTGTACCGGTCATACCCGAAACAGAGCGAAGCACTGGTCATGACCCTGGAGCCAATAAAAGAGGCTGCACAACTCATACTTCACCACCAGGAACGCTGGGATGGCAGCGGTTTTCCGGGCCACCTGAAGGGCGCGGCAATTCCACTGGGCGCCCGCTGGTTGAAAATGGCCGTGGATTTCATCGAATTGCAGCGCGGACTGGTCCTGGATCGCCAGCTCAATAGCGATGAGGCACTGCTCTACATACGCAAGCATGCTGGAAAGCTGTATGACCCAGATCTGGTGGAAGACTTCGTCAATGTCTGTGCCGCGTACATGCGCGACATTACCTTGACCGACCCGGCGATCAAGGTATTGAGCACGCACGAACTGGCGGATGGCATGATACTGGCGCGCAACCTCAACGCCGACAACGGCATGCTGCTATTGAATGCCGGCAAGGTACTGAACGGTGCGCTGGTGAAAAAACTGATTGCCTTCGAAGAAATGGAAGGTGGCAGATACAGCGTGTTCGTCAGGGTTCCCGAGCAGGCAGACAGCCTGCAGCCATCGCCCGCAACGGCAGGCTGACCCCGTTGCGGGTAGGTGCTGAAATCCGTTGGTCATGCATCGTGGCATGCTGGGTGCCTGGCCGTCTCCGTATGACTGCCGGCACTACTACCAGCCAACGGCTATCCTTCAGGTTTCGGTAGGAGGGCGTATGTGCGGAAGGCTCAGCCAGTACCGTGGCATACATGACTTCGTTGAAACCCTGAGCCTGCCAGAGGCCTGGCGGAACAACGTCGGCGACCAGCCGCTTGGCCGGTACAACATCGCGCCGACCACGCCGGTGGCAGTACTGCGGATGGATGACGCAGGCCCACGAGCGGACCTGGTGAGGTGGGGATGGCGACCGCACTGGGCGAATGATCGCGCTGCGCCGATCAACGCCCGCGTCGAGAAGGTGGCGCATGGCCCATTCTTCCGGGCGATCTGGCCGCACCGGGCCATCACCCCAATCGACGGCTGGTACGAATGGGTTGATGAAGGTGGGCCGAAGAAGCAGCCGTACTACATCCGCCGCCAGGATGGGCGCCCTGCCCTTTGCGCCTCGATCGGCCAGTTCACCGGCACAGAGCACGACGGGTTCGTCATCATTACCGCCGACGCTCAGGGCGGAATGGTCGACGTTCACGACCGCCGGCCTGTCGTGTTGTCGCCAGAACTGGCGTACGAGTGGATCGCGGCAGCAATGCCGAGCGAGCGCGCAGAACAACTGGTGCTCAACCTGGGTGAGCCGGCCGAAGCCTTCGAGTGGTACCGGGTGGGTATCGCCGTGGGGAATGTGCGTAACCAAGGTGCCGAGCTGATAACTCCGCTTCCGTGAACAGGAGGCAAAGCCTTGAAACAGGATACGGAGCGTCGAAGGCAGGCAAGGCCTTTCGCCGAATCGCCGTTCGTCTTCCTGCCCGGATCAAGATGAAAAACACGTAAAACCTGCACCATCAATAGCGCCCGATCGTCAAGGGTCCGGGGATCAGATACCGCCCCCGTATAACTGCCGTCGCACCTATGCGACAATGTGCTCAATGTCTGGTCTCAACCCCGCATTCATCGCCCATCAGCTCGGGCATAGCGTGCAGATGCTCTTATCGACTCATGCGCGCTGGATTAACTCGTCCAACGACTGGCAGGAGCTGGAAAAGCTCCCGATTGGTCCAGAATGGGTCCGACGCTGCGAAGAAGTCACGTAAGTTATTGATAGGTAAGCCTCTTGATCTCCACCGCCAACATCACCATGCAGTTCGGCTCCAAGCCGCTGTTCGAAAACGTTTCCGTCAAATTCAACAACGGCAACCGCTACGGCCTGATCGGCGCCAACGGTTGCGGCAAGTCGACCTTCATGAAGATCCTCGGCGGTGACCTGGAGCCGTCCGGCGGCCAGGTCATGCTCGAGCCGAACACGCGCCTGGGCAAGCTGCGCCAGGACCAGTTCGCCTACGAGGAATTCACCGTGATCGACACGGTGATCATGGGCCACGGCCAGCTGTGGAAGGTCAAGGCCGAGCGCGATCGCATCTACTCGCTGCCGGAAATGACCGAGGAAGACGGCATGGCCGTCGCCGAACTGGAAACCGAATTCGCCGAGATGGACGGCTACACCGCCGAATCACGCGCCGGTGAACTGCTGCTGGGCCTGGGTATTCCGCTGGAACAGCACTTCGGCCCGATGAGCGAGGTGGCTCCGGGCTGGAAGCTGCGTGTCCTGCTGGCCCAGGCGCTGTTCTCGGACCCGGACGTACTGCTGCTCGACGAGCCGACCAACCACCTGGACATCAACACCATCCGCTGGCTGGAGAACATCCTCACCGCGCGCAACAGCACCATGGTGATCATTTCCCACGACCGGCACTTCCTCAACAGTGTCTGCACCCACATGGCCGACCTGGACTACGGCGAGCTGCGCGTGTTCCCGGGCAACTACGACGAGTACATGACCGCTGCCACCCAGGCCCGCGAGCAGCTGCTGTCGGACAACGCCAAGAAGAAAGCCCAGATCGCCGAACTGCAGACCTTCGTCAGCCGCTTCTCGGCCAACGCCTCCAAGGCCAAGCAGGCCACCTCGCGGGCCAAGCAGATCGACAAGATCCAGCTGGCCGAGGTCAAGCCGTCGAGCCGGGTGAGCCCGTTCATCCGCTTCGAGCAGACCAAGAAACTGCACCGCCAGGCTGTTACCGTCGAAAAAATGGCCAAGGCCTTCGACGACAAGGTGCTGTTCAAGGACCTGGGCTTTACCATCGAGGCTGGCGAGCGCGTGGCGATCATCGGCCCCAACGGTATCGGCAAGACCACCCTGCTGCGCACCCTGGTCGGTGAAATGACCCCGGACAAGGGTGAAGTGAAGTGGACCGACAGCGCCGAAGTGGGCTACTACGCCCAGGACCACGCCCACGACTTCGAAGACGACATGACCCTGTTCGACTGGATGGGCCAGTGGACCTCCGGCGAGCAGGTGATCCGCGGCACCCTCGGGCGCATGTTGTTCTCCAACGACGAGATCCTCAAGTCGGTGAAGGTGATTTCCGGTGGTGAGCAAGGCCGCATGCTGTTCGGCAAGCTCATCCTGCAGAAGCCGAACGTGCTGGTGATGGACGAGCCGACCAACCACCTGGACATGGAATCGATCGAAGCGCTGAACCTGGCGCTGGAGAACTACCCGGGCACCCTGCTGTTCGTCAGCCATGACCGTGAGTTCGTGTCTTCGCTGGCCACGCGCATCATCGAGCTGTCGGCTGATGGCGTGGTGGACTTCAGCGGTACCTACGACGATTACCTGCGTAGCCAGGGTGTGCTGGTCTGATTGATGGAGCGGCCTGGCCATCTTGTATGGCTGGGCCGGCCTCTTCGCGGGTAAACCCGCTCCCACAGGGGCTGCGTAGCACTTGAGGCCTATGCAAATCCTGTGGGAGCGGGCGAGCCCGCGAATGACGATTACCTGCGTAGCCAGGGTGTGCTGGTCTGATTGATGGGGCGGCCTGGCCATCTTGTATGGCTGGGCCGGCCTCTTCGCGGGCATGCCCGCTCCCACAGGGGCTGCGTAGCATTTGAGGCCTATGCACATCCTGCAGGAGCGGGCTCGCCCGCGAAGAATTCACCGCCGATCCCACGGGCTGGCACTGCCCGACGATTAATTCGTTAGCCTGCTTTCATTTCCTTCGCGCAACGGCCATGATGGGGCCACGCCCAACCGCCCGCCCGCGAACGAGCCCATGACCGCGCAACAACCCGCCCCCGCCAGTAACACGCTGCAAATCACCCTGCAGATCCTGTCGATCGTTTTCTACACCTTCATCGCCTTCCTCTGCATCGGCCTGCCGATCGCCGTGCTGCCCAGCCATGTGCACGACCAGCTGGGGTTTGGCGCGGTGGTCGCCGGGCTGACCATTGGCCTGCAATACCTGGCCACGCTACTCAGCCGCCCGTTTGCCGGGCGCGTGGCCGATACCCTGGGGGGCAAGCAGGCCATTCGCTTCGGTTTGCTGGGGATTGCCGGCTGCGGGGTGTTGACCCTGCTCTCAGCCTGGACCCTGACGCTACCGCTGCTGAGCCTGGCGCTGTTGCTCGGCGGGCGCCTGCTGCTGGGCGTCGCCCAAGGGCTGATCGGCGTGGCCACGCTGAGCTGGGGCATCGGCCAGGTCGGGCCCGAACACACTGCCAGGGTGATTTCGTGGAACGGTATCGCCTCCTATGGCGCCATCGCCATTGGTGCCCCCTTGGGTGTATTGGCCGTCGACGGGCTGGACTTCAGCGTGCTGGGGCCGGCATTGCTGGTGCTGGCGGTATCTGCCCTGCTGGTACTGCGCAAGCGGCCGGACGTGGTGGTGGTGCGCGGCGAACGCCTGCCTTTCTGGTCGGCCTTCGGCCGGGTTGCACCGTGCGGTCTGGGCCTGACCCTTGCCTCTATCGGCTACGGTACCCTGACCACCTTCGTCACCCTGTATTACCTGGAGCGCGGCTGGGTGGGCGCAGCCTGGTGCCTGAGTGCGTTTGGCGTGTGTTTCATCATTTCCCGGCTGCTGTTCGTCAATGCGGTCAACCGCTTTGGTGGCTACAACGTGGCGGTCGCGTGCATGGCCACCGAAGTGCTCGGCCTGAGCCTGCTGTGGCTGGCACCGTCGCCGCCGTGGGCGCTGATCGGTGCCGGGCTTACCGGTTTCGGGCTATCGCTGGTGTACCCGGCGCTGGGGGTTGAAGCGATCAAGCAGGTACCCAGCAGTAGCCGTGGTGCAGGGCTGGGGGCCTACGCCGTGTTCTTCGACATGGCCCTGGCCATCGCCGGGCCGGTGATGGGCGCAGTGGCCGCACATCTGGGCTATGCCTCGATCTTCTGTGTGGCCGCCCTGCTCGCCCTGGCCGGTGTCGGCCTAACGCTGTTGCTGGCGCGGCGCGCCACTCGCGGCTGAACGCTCGGCCGGCTCCGGCGCGCCCAACGCCTGGCTGAAGAACACCGCGGCTTCCTGCTGCAGGGAATGGTGGATGTGCCGGCGGTCCACGCCTGCGGCGTCCTTGCACAGCGCCGGCATCCGCACGGACTGCTCGGCATCGCAATGGGCCATGAACACGAAGTGCCCGGCGCCGGCCAGCAGGCGATAGTCCGGTGTGACCGGCAATTTGCGGGCCAGGGCTTCGGCGTTGCGGTCCACCGCCACCAGCTGGTCGCTGTCGCCACTGTAGATCAGCGCCGGCACCTGCACCCCGGCCAGGGCATGGCGCCCGAACAGCAGGCTGAGAGGTGCCATCAGCATCACGGCCCCCACCCGTTGGTCGGCCTCTGGCACCAGCTCGCTGCGGTCGGCAATCAGTACACCGTGGGTCTTGCAGGCGTCGGCGTCGTCAGGGCGCTCCAGGCAGTACTTGCGCAGGCGGTCCAGGTCCGGGCGCGCGCCTGAGAGGATCAAGGCAGTTTCACCACCGGCCGAGTAGCCGATCACCCCAACCTTGCCACCGTTCAGGTAAGGCCCCAGCAAGGCATCATCGCGGGCGGCCGTAATTGCAGCACTCACTTGCAGCGGCCGGCCGTACAGGTTGCTCAGGGTGCCCAGGCGGCTGTGGTCGCGGGCGTTGTCGCCGGGGTGCACCACCGCCACCACGATAAAACCCTGGCGCGCCAGCGACGTCGCCAGGTAGTGCAAGGCCAGCGGGCTGCCGGTATTGCCGTGGGACAGCACCAGCAACGGGAACTGGCCCAATGCTACCGGCCCCTCTTCACTCACATCGACCGGGTAGCCGTCTATCCGGCTGCTGCGGGTCTTGCCAATGGCCGGGTAGAACGCCAGCGCCTGCATGGGCCGGGCGTCGACCGGGTCGGCCAACGTCATGTGATGCAGGCCGGCAACCCAGGGTGCGGCCTCGGCATGGGCCAGAAGGCTACCGAGCAGGGCCAGTGCCAGCATGCAGCGAGAGTGAGTCATCGGCCGGCGGTTCCTTGCAGGGCGAAGAGATAGCCCAGCATAGAACCGGCCTGGGCTGCACAGGATGAAACCTGAATGAAACCGAAGTCATGCACTTCACGCCCGCGCCCTATGCATTTGCGCTTTTCGTCGAACCCGTGGCATAGATGCAGGTCCACGTCTCTACGTGACCGTTTCGCGCCATTTAAGGAGATTCACGCATGAGCAAGCCCGCCTACGTGCCACCCAAAGTCTGGCGCAACGACGCCGCATCCGGTGGCCAGTTCGCCAGCATCAACCGCCCGGTTGCCGGCCCGACTCACGACAAGGACCTGCCGCAGGGTAAGCACCCGCTGCAGCTGTACTCCCTGGCCACGCCCAATGGCGTGAAGGTCACCATCGCCCTCGAAGAGCTGCTTGCCCTGGGCCACCTTGGTGCCGAGTACGATGCCTGGTTGATCCGCATTGGCGAGGGCGACCAATTCTCCAGCGGCTTTGTCCAGGTAAACCCCAACTCGAAGATCCCTGCCCTGCTCGACCGCAGCGTCGAGCCGCCGGTGCGGGTGTTCGAGTCGGGTTCGATCCTGCTGTACCTGGCGGAAAAGTTCGGTGCCTTGCTGCCGAAAGCGCCAGCTGCACGCACCGAAAGCCTGAACTGGCTATTCTGGCAAATGGGCGCGGCGCCATACCTGGGCGGGGGCTTTGGCCACTTCTATGTGTATGCGCCAGAAAAGTTCGAGTACGCGATCAACCGCTTCACCATGGAAGCCAAACGTCAGCTGGATGTGCTCGACCGGCGCCTGGCCGAAAGCCGCTACCTGGGCGGCGAGGAATACAGCATCGCCGACATTGCCGTGTGGCCTTGGTATGGCCAGCTGGTGCGCGGCAACCTGTATGGCGCGGCGGAGTTCCTGGCGGTGGACGAGTACAAGCATGTGCAGCGCTGGGCCGAGGAGATTGCCTTGCGCCCGGCGGTGCAGCGTGGCACACGGGTGAACCGGACCTGGGGGGATGAGGCCAGCCAGGTGCCGGAGCGGCATGCAGCGGCAGACCTGGACGAATAACACGGCCTCTTGTGGGAGCGGGTTTACCCGCGAATACCGGCGTAGCTGGTGCCATCCACCGCAGCGCCTGCTTCGCGGGCATGCCTGCTCCCACAAGGCTCGGGCACGGCCGAGGGCTGCTGCTCAGCGAATCTGGTGCTTGTGCAGCAACCGATAGAAAGTCGGCCGCGATATACCTAGCACCTTGGCCGCCACACTCATGTTGTCACTGTGCCGGCTGAGTACATCGCACAGCGCCTGACGCTCGGCTCGGTGCTTGTACTCTTCCAGCGTGCCCAGCGGTTGCTGTACCTGGTCCAGGGGCTGCAACCCAAGGTCCTGTGCCTCGATTTGCCGGCCTTCTGCGAGCACCAGCCCGCGCCTTACCCGGTTGGCCAACTCGCGGACATTGCCCGGCCAGTCATGCCGGCCCATGGCCGCCAGGGCATGCTCGCTGAACGAGCGCGGTCGACGCCCGGTTTCAAGACTGTAGAAATGGGCAAAATGACTGGCCAGCATCGACAGGTCGCCATGCCGGTCTCGCAATGGTGCGGTCACCACCTGCAACACGTTCAGGCGATAATACAGGTCTTCGCGAAAGCGCCCTTGCTCGATGGCCCTTTCCAGGTCCACGTGGGTAGCCGCCAGCACCCTGACATCCACCGGGATCGGCTGGCTGCCCCCCACGCGCTCGATGTGCTTTTCCTGCAGAAAGCGCAGCAGGTTGGCCTGCAACTCCAGCGGCAAATCGCCAATTTCGTCGAGAAACAGCGTGCCACCATTAGCCGCTTCGATGCGCCCGGCCTTGCGCTGATGAGCACCCGTGAAAGCGCCCTTTTCATGGCCGAACAGTTCCGACTGGATCAGGTGCTCGGGGATTGCCCCGCAGTTGATGGCAATGAACGGTTGCTCGCTGCGTTGCGACTGGCGATGCAGGGTGCGGGCCACCAGTTCCTTGCCGGTGCCGCTTTCTCCACAGATCAGCACCGGCGATTCAGTGGGCGCCAGCTTGCCCAGCAGCTTGCGCAGTTCGCGGATCGGGCGGCTATCACCGAGCAGTTCGTGGCTTGCTTCATCCACCCTCGCCATCCCTTTGCCGCGCAGGCGCGCCATTCCGAAGGCCCGACCCAGCGTGACCTGAACGCGGGAAACGTCGAACGGCAAGGTGTGGAAGTCAAAGAACCATTCACAAACAAAATCGCCGACGGCCGGCATACGCAGTTGTTCGGCGCTGAGCACGGCAATCCATTCGGTGTTGCTGCGTTTGATCAAGTCCTTGACCCCGTCCGGGCGCCTCAGGTGTGACGCCTGCAAGCGCAACAGGCCCACATCGCAAGGGTGATCCAACGCGGCGCCGAGCATGCAGCTGTGCACATCCCAGCCTGCGCTGCGCAATCCGGGTAACAAACGATGGCAGTCATCGCAGGGGTCGACGATGAGCAAACGGCGTTGGGCGGCAGGCTGCTGCATGACCAATCCTTGGCGCCAGTTTTCAGTTTTTTGAAATAAAACAGTAAGTTGTGGCGCCCGATTAACAGTAGCAACTAAGTTGACGGTTCCCAGTACCGTCTGTCTGCCGAATCATTTTTTTACAATGCGTGACGGGAATTTTCGCACTTTATCGACATCACATGGCGGCATGGGCAAGAACGGATTCGACCCTGGCAAAATTTTTTACAACCAATGTGTGACTCGCCCCCGGACAACGAGCATCAGTACACATAACCCCGCGCTGCACTTCGCGATAACCGAGGCGACTTCGAAGCAACGCGGACTTTAACTGGATGTTTGGGACCATAGAGAGACCGAACCATGAATGCCCCGCTCCGTGTCAACGAAGCACTGCTGATTGCCGACCACGCCTTCGAACCTTTCCAGTGCGTAGCCTGGGATGCACCCAACGGTACTGGTGAACTGAGCCTGGCAGTGATCGACCGGACCAGCACCCGCATCGGCAGCAAGCAAGTGTCTTCGCGCATCTATTCCGACCCGGCCCAGTGGGCCAGCCTGATCGAGGAAGTGCGCGCCGAGCTGTGCGAAAAAGGTTACGACCTGCAGCCGTGGTCAATGCCGAAATAATATCGGCCGGCAAACCAAGTGCGTGCGTCGCCACGCACTTGTACAACTTCCGGGTTGCTGTTCTCGCAACTTTTTCTTATTGCGGCATAGTGTCGCACCGGTGCTTTTTCAATCCACCAACCTGAACTGTTGCAGGTGCTGGTAATCCGCCTGAAGTTGCTGCGCCAGGCGCTGCGCACGGCCCAGGCGCACCGGCGCCAGTTCCATGTCCACCAACAGAGTGGCGCACGGCATCGGCTGCACGGTATTCCAGTGTTGCAGGCGACCGTCGGTGAACACCAGGCAGCGTAACGCTTCTTCGGGGTGGGCCCGTTGCCGATCCTGCAACCAGTGCCGAGCCTGCTCCAGTGCAGCGATCAACGGCGTGCCACCACCAGCTCCCAAGGCTTGCAGCCACGGTTGCAAGGCGGCCGAGGCCTTCAGGCCGTGGCGCTGCCACTGCGGTGAGCGCCCGCTGGCGGTAAGCAGGGCCAACCGGGCACGTTGGCGGTAGGCTTGGTCGAATAGCGCCGCCAGCAGCCCTTTGGTTTGCGCCAACGCCTGGTGGCGACGGGTCGAGGCCGAAGCATCGACGATTACCAGCCACAGTTCTGCGGGCCTGGCTTGGCGTTGCTGCCAGCACAGGTCCTGGCGCTGGCGTGGCCGCCCCTTGAGCAGGGTCGGCAACCAGGCCACCCGCCCGGCCGCAGCACTGCGCGCCCGGCCTCGGCTGGCACCGTATTGCTTACCTGCGCCTGCGTTGGCATCCGCCCCTTTGGCAGGTGACTGGGGGATGCTCAGGGCTTTTTTGCCCAGTTCGGCACCTCGCGGCGAGCGCCGCTGGCCACAGGCTGCGCCGGCATTGCGCCCCAGTCGCCCTGCCCGCCCTGTTCGCCAGGGTTGCCCGCGTCTTGTCGACCGGGTTGCTGTTCAGGCTGCTGCGGCGCCGCAGGCGGGTTGGCCTGGGGCGAAACGCGGCGGCGATGGCGCAAGGCGAACTCGGCCACTGCATCGACATCGGCCTCCTCGATGGCCTCGCCACCACGCCACGCACAGTGGGCGCGTGCGGCGCGCAGCCAGACCAGATCGGCGCGCAACCCGTCGACCCCAGCGGCATAGCAGCGTTCGGTGATCCAGGCCAGTGCCTGGTCGTCCAGGGCAATGCCGGCCAGGGCCTGACGCGCCGCCTGGCAGCGCTCGCGCAATTGCGCCTGGGCCTCGGCCCATTGCGCGCAAAAGGCCTGCGGGTCGCTGTCGAAGGCCAGACGGCGGCGAATGATCTGTTGGCGCGCCTCAGGTTCGGGCAAGCCTTCCAGAGCCACATTGAGGCCAAAGCGGTCGAGCAACTGCGGGCGGAGTTCGCCCTCCTCCGGGTTCATGGTGCCGATCAGTACGAAGCGGGCACTGTGCCGGTGCGAGATGCCGTCGCGCTCGATACGGTTGGTGCCACTGGCCGCCACATCGAGCAACAGGTCGACGAGGGTGTCGGGCAGCAGGTTGACCTCATCGACATACAGCACGCCACCATCGGCCTGGGCCAGTACCCCTGGGGAGAACTGCGCCTTGCCCTGCCCCAGTGCGGCATCCAGGTCGAGGGTGCCGACCAGCCGCTCTTCGCTGGCGCCCAGTGGCAGGGTCACGAACGGGCCCTCACCGAGCAGGTCGGCCAAGCCACGGGCCAGAGTACTCTTGGCCATGCCACGTGGCCCCTCGATCAGCACGCCGCCGATCTTCGGGTCGATTGCGGTCAGGCACAGCGCCAGTTTCAGGTCATCGGCACCGACCACGGCTGCCAGTGGAAATTGCACGGGTTCACTCATTTCAAGCCTGTTCCTCGCCGTCGAGCAGTTGTTCCTCGAGGGCCTCGCGGTAGTCACCCGGTGCCTGCCACAGACCGCGCTGCTGGGCCTCCAGCAAACGCTCGGTAAGGTCGCGCAGGGCCTCGGGGTTGTGCTCGCGCATGAAGTCGCGGGTCGCCGGGTCGAGCACGTAGGCATCGGCCAGCGCCTGGTAATGATGGTCGTCGATCAGTTCCGTGGTGGCGTCGAAGGCGAACAGGTTGTCGACCGTCGCCGCCATCTCGAAGGCGCCCTTGTAGCCGTGGCGCTTGGCCCCGTCGATCCATTTCGGGTTCAGCGCCCGGGCGCGGATGACCCGGTTCAGCTCTTCCTTGAGGGTACGGATGCGCGGCCGGTCGGCCTGGCTATGGTCGCCGTGATAACTGGCAACTGCCGCACCGGACAAGGTTTCCGACGCCGCCAGCATGCCACCCTGGAACTGGTAATAGTCGTTGGAATCGAGCAGGTCGTGTTCGTGGTTGTCCTGGTTCTGCAGCACCGCCTGCACCTTGGCCAGGCGCTGGGTGAACTGGGCTCGGGCCGGGGTTCCGTCGTCGCTGGCGCCGTAGGCATAGCCGCCGTGATTGAGGTAGACCTCGGCCAGGTCGTCGCGGCTGTGCCACAGGCGCCCGTCGATGGCGTTCTGCACCCCCGCGCCGTAGGCCCCTGGTTTGGCACCGAACACCCTCCAGCCAGCCTGGCGCGCGGCCTGCTCGGCGTCCACGCCCTGCGCCTGCAGCGCGGCACGCTCGCTACGCACGCGGGCGGCCAGGGGGTTGAGATCGTCGGGCTCATCCAGCGCGGCCACGGCCTGCACTGCGGCATCGAACAGGCGGATGAGGTTGCCGAAGGCATCACGGAAAAAGCCGGAAACGCGCAAGGTCACATCCACCCGCGGGCGGTCGAGCAGGCTGAGTGGCAGGATCTCGAAATCGTCTACCCGCTGGCTGCCCGTGGCCCACACCGGACGCACGCCCATCAGCGCCATGGCCTGGGCGATGTCATCACCGCCGGTACGCATGGTTGCCGTGCCCCACACCGAAAGACCGAGCTGGCGCAGGTGATCGCCGTGGTCCTGCAGATGGCGCTCCAGGATTAGGTTGGCGGAGGCGAAGCCCAGGCGCCAGGCGGTGGTGGTGGGCAGGTTGCGCACGTCCACGGTATAGAAGTTGCGACCGGTGGGCAGCACGTCCAGGCGACCACGACTGGGTGCGCCACTGGGGCCGGCGGGCACGAAACGCCCGGCCAGCGCCGCCAGCAGGCCATCCATTTCGGCGCTGCCGCAGGCGTCCAGGCTGGGTGCCACCGATTCTCGCAGCGTCCGTACCACATCGTGCACCGGCTGCCATTCGCTCTGGGCAGGTAAATGCACAGTGCCGCACAGCGCCTGGTCGATCAACTGCAGCGCCAACAGTTCGAGGCGTTCGCGGGTATCGCCACAGGTGCGCCAAGGCTCGCTGCTCATGGCCTGCAGTTGGTCCGGGCGTGGCCCTTGCCACGGCTGGCCAAGTTCGCAATCGAGCGGATCGAAGCCTGGCACCAGCGCCTTGGCCAGGGCCCGCAACAGGCTGGCATTGCCACCGCGACCGTCGCCACGCTCGACCCGTAACAGCGCCAGCAAGGTATCCAGCCGCAGCCGGCCTTCCGGGGACTGGCCGAACACATGCAGGCCATCGCGAATCTGCGATTCCTTCAGGTCGCACAGGTAGGTATCCAGGCGTGGCAGCCACACGGCGGCATCGTCCAGTTGGCCTTCCAGCTGCAGTTCGCGGTCGATGTGGTTGGCCTTGACCAGTTCGAGAATGTCGCGCTGCAACTCGCGAGCGCGCCGCGGGTCGAGCAGCTGCGCTTCGTAGAACTCGTCGGCCAATTGCTCCAGGTGGCGCAACGGGCCATAGGTTTCGGCACGGGTCAGCGGCGGCATCAGGTGGTCGATGATCACTGCCTGGGTGCGGCGCTTGGCCTGGGCGCCCTCGCCCGGGTCGTTGACGATGAACGGATAGATGTTCGGCAGCGGGCCGAGCAAGGCGTCCGGCCAGCACTGCGCCGACAACCCGACGCCCTTGCCGGGCAGCCATTCGAGGTTGCCGTGCTTGCCGACATGGATCACCGCGTCGGCGGCAAAGGCATGGCGCAGCCAGAAGTGAAATGCCAGATAGCCGTGCGGCGGTACCAGGTCCGGGTCGTGGTACACCGCGCTGGGGTCCACCTGGTAACCGCGCGCCGGCTGGATGCCGACAAAGGTCAAGCCAAAGCGCAGGCCGGCCACCATCAGCCGGCCACTGCGGTACATCGGGTCCTGCTGCGGCGGCCCCCAGCGTTCCAGCACGGCCTGGCGGTTTGCCTCTGGCAGGCGCTCGAAGGCAGCCTGGTAGTCGGCCAGGCTCAGGCTCTGCGCGCAGGGGCGCAGGTCCAGATGGTCGAGGTCGTTGGTCACGCCACCGAGCAACTGATGGATCAGCTGCGTGCCGCTGCCCGGCAAGTCGGCCAGCGGATAGCCTTCGGCCTGCAGGGCCTTGAGGATGTTCAGCGCGGCCGCTGGCGTGTCCAGGCCAACGCCGTTGCCAATGCGGCCATCCCGGGTCGGGTAGTTGGCCAGCACCAGGGCCACGCGCTTTTGCGTATTTGGCAGGCGCGCCAGTTCGACCCAGCGGCGGGCCAGTTCGGCGACAAAGTCCATGCGCTCGGGGTGGGCGCGGTAGCAGACCACGTCGGACTGGCTGCGCTCGCTGCGCCAGGCCATGTCCTTGAAACTGACCGGGCGGGTGATGATGCGCCCGTCCAGTTCTGGCAAGGCAATGTGCATGGCCAGATCACGCGCCCCCAGGCCCTGCTCGCTGGCTTCCCAGCCGGGCTGGTTGTCTTGCGCGCAGATGGCCTGCAGCACCGGGATGTCGCGACGGAACGGGCGCAGGTTGGGGCGCTCGGGGCTGGACAGGGCAAAGCCGGTGGTGTTGACCAGCACTTCGGCCCCCACCTCGTCCAGCCAGGCTTCGACCTGTTCCAGGCAGGCGCTTTCCTTGAGGCTGGCCACGGCGATCGGCAATGGGTTGAGCCCGGCCGCCTGCAGGCGCTGGCAGAACACATCGATGAACGCGGTGTTGGCCGCCTGCAGGTGCGAGCGGTAGAACAACAGTGGTGCCACCGGCTGCTCGGGGTGCCACTGCGTGTACCAATCCTCCAGCGTGGCGCTGCCCTTGGCCGGGTGATACACGGCAGTGCGCGGCAGCGGCTGCGGCTCGTCCCAGGCATAGTCGCGGCCCAGCCACTGGCTGGCCAGGCAGTTGAACAGGTTGATGGCATTGGCCTTGCCGCCCTGGCGCAAGTAGTGCCAGAGGCGTTCGGCCTGCTCGCCGCTGACACTGCCCAGGCTGGTCAGCTCCGGGTCCGGGCGGTCGTCACCCGGCACCAGGATCAGCTGCACGCCACGTCCGGCCAGCTCGACCAACTGCTCGACGCCATAGCGCCAGTAGCCGACGCCACCGTGCAGCGACACCAGGATGACCTTGGCATGGCGCAGCACCTGGTCGACGTACAGGTCGACCGAGGCATGGTTCTGGACCTGCATCGGGTTGGCCAGGCGCAGGCTGGGGTAATCCTCGGGCAATTGCTCGGCGGTATCGGCGAGCAATGCCAGGTGCGAATCGCCGCTGCAGAGAATCACCAGCTCGGCGGGCGTCTGGCCGAGGTCGGCAATGCTGTCATCCGGCACGAAGCCGCCGGGCTGGGTCCGCAGCAGGTGCATGGGTCAGGCGCCCAGTGCCTGGCGCAGGCGCGCTTCCAGCTGGGCGGCGTCAAGGTCCTGGCCAATCAGCACCAGGCGTGTGATGCGCGGCTCGTCGGCGCGCCAGGCGCGGTCGAAGTGCTTGTCGAAACGGGTACCCACGCCTTGCACCAGCAGGCGCATCGGTTTGCCCGGGATGGCAGCGAAGCCTTTGGCGCGCAGGATGCCGAACTCCACCACCAGCTGGGTCAGGGCATCGAGCAGCAGGCTTTCGTCGGCTTCGGGTAGGTCGATGGAGATGGAGTCGAAGGCGTCGTGGTCATGATCGTCATGGTCATCACCGTCATGGTGGGAATCATGGTGGGTACGGCGACCATCGATGTGCGCCTCGGACTCGGCGCCCACACCCAGCAACACCTCCAGCGGCAGCTTGCCGCTGCTGGCCTCGACAACCTTGACCGCCGGAGGCAGTTCTTCGGCCACCTCGGTGCGGACCTTGGCCAGGCCTTCGGCGTCGATCAGGTCGGCCTTGTTCAGCACCACCAGGTCGGCACTGGCCAACTGGTCGGCGAACAGTTCGTGCAGTGGCGACTCGTGGTCCAGGTTGGGGTCGAGCTTGCGCTGGGCATCGACCTGGTCCGGGTAGGCGGCGAAGGTGCCGGCGGCCACCGCAGGGCTGTCGACCACAGTGATCACCGCGTCGACGGTGCAGGCATTGCGGATTTCTGGCCACTGGAAGGCTTGCACCAGCGGTTTGGGCAGCGCCAGGCCGCTGGTTTCGATGAGGATATGGTCCAGGTCGCCACGGCGTGCCACCAACTCGCGCATCACCGGGAAGAACTCTTCCTGCACGGTGCAGCACAGGCAGCCGTTGGCCAGTTCGTAGACGCGGCCGGTGGCTTCTTCCTCGGTGCAACCGATGCTGCACTGCTTGAGGATTTCGCCGTCGATGCCCAGCTCGCCGAACTCGTTGACGATTACCGCAATGCGGCGGCCCTGGGCGTTGTCGAGCATGTGGCGCAGCAAGGTAGTCTTGCCCGAGCCGAGGAAGCCGGTGACGATGGTGACGGGGAGCTTGGCCAGTGTTTTCATGTCGCATTGCCCTTGGCAGATTGGCGCGGGCATGCAGGACGACAGCCGCAGGCCAGGCCGGCCGGGCTTGTTCGCCACCGGATCACCCCGCCCGGTTGAAAGTCGAAAACGTGACGAGGCAGGTCTCCTGGCTCGCACCGTTCCATGTGCCCGCTGGTGCAGCGGGCTGGCGGGATGACGCCTTCCCGCGCGCGGGCGCAGTGGCTGTGTCGATCCGTTTCGGTGCTTACAGTTGCGGGGGCAGCCGCGGCTTGTACCGCGTTCCCGTCTTAGCTTCGGCCTGGCCGAAGAACCTCGAGGTGGCAAGGCTACGCAGTGGCTGGCGGGTGGTCAACCATTGCTGTCGGGCTGGCCGACAACAAGTGGCGCAACTGCGTTACAGTGGTGGCTTTGAGCAGCGAGGCCCCCCGGTGAAACCCCTGAACAAGCGCGATATGGCACGCCTGGAGCGTGAACTGGTGGTTTGCCTGACCGAAGCCTGCGAAACCGCCAAGGCGGAGATCGTCGGTTTCAGCTGGCTTACCCATCGTCTCGCGCCCGAGGACTTTCCGGCCAGCCTGCGTATTACCTGGGTGTTCGAGCGAGAGGCCGACAAGGCCGCCGCCGTGGCGGGCGACGCGAAGGTGCGCATGCTGGCACTGACAGGCCTTGCGCTGGAGCAGGCCGGCATTCAGCTGGATCATCCGGCCTGGCATGTGCGGTTTGACAGTGAAGAGGCCTGCCAGCAGAGCCACGGGGGCGACTGGACCAGGCGCTTGATGGGACGCTGAACCAGGGGCATGCGCGGTCCTACAGGTCCAGTGCACGCTTTAAGGGCGACGCCGACCATGTGGCAGCGGGTTTAACCGCGAACACGGGCGAAGCCCGTGCCATCCACCGCGTCACCTGTTTCGTGGGTGAACCCGCTCCTACAGGGCACGCGGCGCACTCGCGGAATCTGTTTTCCCGCGACAACGATGCCTCTATCCGTTAGGCTACGCATTCCCCTGTCACGAGGTGTTCGTCCAATGCGCCATTGATGCCGCCGTCCCTTCGACGGCCAGTCTTCAGCCTCCGGTTCGCTCCGGAGATGTCGCGGCATTTGTGGAGTTGTGCATGACGAACACGTCGATCCTGACGCTGGACAGCGTTTCCTTGGCCTTGCCTGACGGCAGGCTGTTATTTACCAACCTCAGCGAAACCTTCGACCAACGCCGCACCGGCCTGGTCGGGCGCAACGGTGTGGGCAAGAGCCTGCTCGGGCAGGTACTTGCCGGCCAGCGCGAACCAAGCAGCGGCCAGTGTCGGCGCCTTGGGCGCATCCATCTTCTGGACCAGCAGGTGATCGAGCACAGCGCCACGGTCGCCGACCTGGCCCAGGTGGGCGCGGTGCTCGCTGCGCTGGAGCGCATCGAGCAAGGCAGCGTCGCACCCAGTGACTTCGACACCGTCGGCGAACGCTGGGATATCCGCGAGCAATTGCAGGGGCACCTGCAACGCCACGGCCTGGGCCAGCTCGACTGGCACCAGCCCGCCCACAGCCTGAGCGGTGGCCAGGCCATGCGCGTGGCGCTGGTCGGCGCCTGGCTCAGCGAAGCGGACTACCTGATCCTCGACGAACCGAGCAATCACCTGGACAGCAACGCCCGCGCCCAACTGCTGAGCATGATCGAAGCCTGGGACCGGGGGCTTGCTGTTGATCAGCCATGATCGCAAACTGCTCGCGCACATGACGCGCATCGTCGAATTGTCCAGCCTGGGCTTGCAGGCCTATGGCGGCAACTACAGCTTTTATTCGGCCCAGAAAGCCAGCCAGACGGCGCTGGCCCAACAGCAACTTGCCCGGCTGAAACAGGAGCAGCAACGCCAGGCGCGCGAACTGCAGCGCCAGCGCGAAGACCTGGAACGTCATCAAGCCCGCGCCGGGCGCAACGCCAGGCACGCCAACCAGGCCAAGATCCTGGTCGACCGCCAGCAGGAACGCAGCCAGGCCACTGCGGGCAAGCAGTGCCGCGACCATCGCGACGCCCGGCAGGCGCTGCAGGGCAAAGTGCGTGACGCCGCTCGCGAAGTCGAGCAGGACTGCGCCATTACCCTGCATGCACCCACGCCGCAGCGCCATCCGGGCCGCGAAGTGCTGGCCTTGCACGCGCTGCACCTACCCCGCGGCACGCGCAAACCATTGAACCTGCGCTTGTGCCTGGGCCAGCGGGTGGGCCTGGTCGGCGCCAATGGCAGTGGCAAGTCCACCCTGCTCAAGCTGATGAACGGCGAGTTGCCAGCACCGCCCGACAGCCTGCGCCTCAGTGGTGAAACCGCCCTGCTCGACCAGCACTGCAGCGCACTACCAGGCCATACCAGCGTGCTCGACCACCTGCACCAGGCAAACCCGACATTGGCCCAGGGCGACTTGCGCAGCCGCCTGGCACAACTTGGCCTGGATGCGGCCCGCATCGAACTGCCCAGCGGCCTGCTCAGCGGCGGTGAACGAATGAAGGCAGCACTGGCCGCCGTGCTGTACCGCGAACGGCCGCTCGACCTGTTGCTGCTGGACGAACCCGGCAACCACCTGGACCTGCCGTCGCTGGCCGCACTGGAGCACATGCTCGGGCAGTTTCGCGGGGCGCTGGTGGTGGCGTCCCACGACCAGGTACTGCTCGACCGGCTGGCGCTGGACGAATACCTGCACTTGTAGAAGCCACAATAAATGCATTGCAGGCTATCAATTCGTGACTGGCCGTTCCCGATCTGCCACGGATGTATTATGGTGGCGTGGTGCGCATATAACAGCAGCCCGAGCAATCGGGCACTTGCAAGACAATGAGGGTGTCATGAGCAACGAAAGCATTAATTGGGACAAGCTGGGTTTCGACTACATCAAGACCGACAAACGCTACCTGTCCGTATGGCGCAATGGCGAGTGGGACAAGGGCACCCTGACCGAAGACAACGTACTGCACATCAGTGAAGGCTCCACTGCCCTGCACTACGGCCAGCAGTGCTTCGAGGGCCTCAAGGCCTACCGTTGCAAGGACGGTTCGATCAACCTGTTCCGCCCGGACCAGAACGCCGCCCGCATGCAGCGCAGCTGCGCCCGCCTGCTGATGCCGCAGGTGCCGACCGATGTGTTCATCGAGGCGTGCAAGCAAGTGGTCAAGGCCAACGAGAAGTTCGTGCCACCGCATGGTAAAGGCGCCCTCTACCTGCGCCCGTTCGTGATCGGCACCGGTGACAACATTGGCGTGCGCACCGCCCCCGAGTTCATCTTCTCGATCTTCGCCATCCCGGTTGGCTCGTACTTCAAGGGCGGCATGAAGCCGCACAACTTCCAGATCTCCAGCTTCGACCGCGCAGCCCCGCAAGGCACCGGCGCGGCCAAGGTCGGTGGCAACTACGCCGCCAGCCTGCAGCCGGGTGCAGAAGCGAAGAAAGCCAACTTCGCCGACGCCATCTACCTCGACCCGCTGACCCACACCAAGATCGAGGAAGTCGGTTCGGCCAACTTCTTCGGCATCACCGCCAACAACGAGTTCGTCACCCCGAAATCGGCTTCGGTGCTGCCAGGCATCACCCGCCTGTCGCTGATGGAACTGGCGCAATCGCGCCTGGGCCTGACCGTGATCGAAGGCGATGTGGAAATCAACAAGCTGGACCGTTTCATCGAAGCCGGCGCCTGCGGTACCGCTGCGGTGATCACTCCGATCGGCGGCATCGAGTACAACGGCAAGCTGCACGTGTTCCACGACCTGGAAAAGGTCGGCCCGGTTACCCAGAAGCTCTACAACGAGCTGACCGGTATCCAGAGCGGTGACGTGGAAGCACCGGCTGGCTGGATCGTCAAGGTTGCCTGAGGCGCTTTAACGGTTTGAAAAACGGGGCATGCCAGCGATGGCATGCCCCGTTTTTTATGGGCTGACGCGGTCAACTATAGGATGGCACCGGCTGCGCCGGTGTTCGCGGCTAAAGCCGCTTCCACAGGTACAGCGCAAGCCTGATGCCTGCGCCATCCCTGTAGGAGCGGCCTTGTGTCGCGAAAGGGCTGCGAAGCAGCCCCAGGATATCCGCGCAATGCACAAATCGAGGAGCAGCGCAGGCTGGTAGTTTTCATGCAAAGCGACGCTGCATCAGCAGGTGCCGGGCTTTGTCGAAGGCCCAGTTGTACAGCACGGTGTAGGGCAAGATGATCACGAAGAAGCCCAACTCCACCATGAACGCCTGCAGCAACGAAATTTCCAGCATCCACGCCGCCACCGGCTGGCACCACACCACCAGCCCGGCTTCGAAGCCCAGGCCGTGTGCAAAGCGAGCGCTGGCCTTCCAGTGGATGCGCTCGACCCGCACGTAGCGATCGACCAGTGCGTTGTAGACCATGTTCCACAGCATGGCGATCACCGAGAGGGTCACCGCCAGCGCCCCCGCCGTCGCCAGCGACTTGCCCATGATCCAGGACAACAGCGGCGCACACAGCAGCACGGCGAACACTTCATAACCGACGGCGTGGACCAGGCGTTCGGTGAAAGAAACGTTTTTCATTGCAGATTCCATCCATTGCGTGAGTCGTGCTTCCTATTTTCTTTGATAGAACTGATACTCGCGACATAGCTACCATCGGTTTTATCAATACTATGCGCTACTCACCCGAAGCTCTGGTCGCCTTTGTCGAAGCCGCATCGCTGGGTTCGTTCTCCGCTGCGGCGCGCAAGTTGCGCAAAAGCCAGTCCACCATCAGCATTGCCATCGCCAATTTCGAGGCCGATGTGGGTTGCCCGTTGTTCGAGCGTGGCGGTCGCCACCCTACTCTGAACGAGGCTGGGCGGCAGGTGCTGAGCCATGTGGAGGCGATTCTCGATGCCAGCGCCCAGCTCGATGCCCTGGCGGTGCGGCTGGCGGAAAACATCGAGGCACTGGTCTCGGTGGTGATGTCGGACAGCTACAGCGTGACCTTCCAGGGCGCGGTGATGGCCCGCTTCGCCCAGCACTACCCGCATACCGAGCTGCGCTGCGGCCCATCGGAAGATGCCGATGTGATCGAGCTGATCCAGCAGGGCCTGGCACACGTCGGCATTCTTGCCACCCAGCCCAGCTACCCCGCTGACGTTGCCGTGGCACGCTTGCCCGAGCAGGCAGAGTTTGGGGTGTACGTGGCCAGCGGGCATCCGTTGGCGGCTTTGCCCCAGGTGCAGACGCAGCACCTGGAGAACGTCCGGCAGCTGTATATCAAGACCTATGCTCCCAGCCTGCACCACGGTCGTGGCCAAGCCTGGTCGGCACCGGACTACCTCACCCTGCTGGAGTTCGCCGTGCGCGGGTTCGGCTGGGCCGAGCTGCCCAGGGCACTGGTGGCACGGTTTGGCAGTGGGCTGGTGGAGTTGCAGGTGGCCGGGTATCCGCGACGGGTAGACATGGACGTGGCCTGGTCGAGCCGGCGCGCGCTCGGGCCGGCAGGGCAGTGGCTAGTGCGGCAGATGTTGGGGCAATAGACTTTTATTGCCGGCAAGATCCTGGGGCTCCTGCGCAGCAGTCGCGACACAAGGCCGCTCCTATAGGGGGACTAAAGCGAAAAATCCTACAACGTTTTAGGAAGCCCATTGCTCCCCCGCGAAGGCGTTCCTCGCTAGTGTTTTGGCCGTTGCGTCAAATCACTGGAAAGGAACTCCTGATGAGCATCAGCAAAGCCATCCACATCGCCATGCAGGAAGAGATCCCCAACACCTACGGCACCTGCAATGCCTGCGAACGCTCCGGTCTGCCGATTCTGCTGCTGCGCGAGGCCTACGCCCCACGCCCGGACACAGGGCGCCCCTATCGCCTGGCAGACGATAGCGAAATCATCTTCCACCCGATGCACACCGACCAGCTGCGCCTTTTGCGCCAGGGTTATGTCTACGTACTGCTCGACCAGGAAATCTGGCAGGCCTACGAGGTAGCGGCGGAAGGTACCTTGCAGCGCTTTCCGGTGTCGCAGATGCCCTTGGGGCCACCCAGATCGTTACCCAAGGTATGCGCCACCGAAGGCCACGATGTGATTGCCTCGTTCATCAACATCGATACCCTGCTCTACCGCAAGGCCTGGATCGCCTTCGCCAACGACCCTTGGCCCCGTGCGGTACTCGACCGCTATCGGCAAGGCATCGTCGACAGTGACCCGGGCACCCTCGCCCGCTTCGTCGAAGTGGACCTGAACAGCGCACGCAACGACCCTGCCAGCCTCGGCATCGCCATGACCGACAGCTTCCGCTTCGGCCTGGAACAGGTGCTGGAGTTCTCGACCTTTTCTTCTGCCAGGTTTACCAGCGTCCATGGCTTTTACAGCCGCCTGGGCCGCTGGCATGAAACCCGCACGCATGTACGCAATGTCATCCAGCAGGAACAACTGCCCAATGGCCTGCTGGCGCTGACGCTACCCGACCCGGTCGGCATGGTCATGGAGCTCAACGCGCAACGCACTGGCTGGGTGCAAGCCCTGCAGGAATGGCGGGCGCAGCCGCAGCGGCACTTCGAATACTTCACCTCGCAAGCACTACTGGGCATCCGCGAACTGCACGCGGCCATGGCGGCCGTGCAGGGTGCCGAGGACGCGCAGCGGGAAGCCCGGCAGATCGAGCAGTGGAACGACAGCCCGATCGCGGCCAAGGCGTATCTGCCGCCGGTGGACATCGACGCGCAGGCCGAACGCAACACCGCGCGCAAACAGCAGGACGCCCGCGAGCGGCTGGAAGAGCGTTACGACGAAAGCGCCCGCGCAGCGTTCCATGCCGATTACGACCGCGAACTGAAAAACTGGCAGTCGATGATCGACCAGGTTGGCGATCTGTATGCGCGGCACTATGCCAAGCGGGCGTTTCAGCAGATCGGCTACTACGACTATGACGCGACCTCCCCCGTTTCGGTGGAGTACTTCATCCAGATGATGGCCGCCTGCCTGGCCGGCGGGCCCACTGAAACCTTGCCGCAGGAGGGTCAGCCGCTCGGGATCACCCAGCATATCTGGCAGCAGCTGCTGGAAGACGACCGCAGCCTGCTTTACCAAGCACTGCTGGCCAAGAACCAGAAGCTGATGCAGCAGGTGGCCAGCGCGCTGTCCGGGGACGACTTCGGCAAGGTGTACGACATCATCAAGGGCATCGCCGGGACCGCCGATGGCCAACTGCTGATGATCAAGCCGATACAGGATGCCGTTGGCCAGTTGCTGGCCGCGACCAACAGCGCAGGGAATGCGCTCAGCCAGCACATCAGTGAACGGACCAAGACCCTGATCGGCCATGTGCATCGCTCGGCGTTTGCCCTGTTCGCCGGGCAGCAGGTAACGCCGCTGCGGGTGTCGCTGACAGTGGGCGAATACATGAGCCTGCTCAATGAAGCCCTGGAGGCGCGGACCGATGCGTTTCTACAGCAGGTAGACAAGCAGTTCCGTGATCCCCTGGGCCGCAAGGTGCGGGCCATGGTGCTGAGTGGCGCGATCAATATTGCGGCAGCGGGTAACCGTAGCCAGATGATCGAGGTGATGCTCTGGACGCTCGAAAGCGCCGAGAGTTTGCAGGCGCGGTTGGTGCAGTTGCGCGAGGGTGCAGCCGGTGGCGTCGGGGCGCTGGTACGCAATGTTGCGATTGGTGCGGGTACGCTGCGTGCGCAGGTTACGGGTGGTTTGAAGATCAGTTCTACGGCCGCGCAAAGCGTGGCAAGCGATGCCATGCGCAGCCTGCGGGATGCTGCAGCGAGTAGCGGAAGCGTCGGGCTGCTATTTGCCTTGGGCAGCATGTGGTTCCATCAGGACAGCCTGGGCAAGAACTATCGAGCGTTGCAAGAGACGCATCAGGACAACCCGGAGGCGCTTGCGGCGATCTGGTCTTCTTCGCTTGGGTTGTTGGGTGCCAGCGTCGAAGCGGCGGGACTGGTTGTTGCGCTTGTGCGTCCGAAGATACCGTGGCCGGGGACGGTGACAACAATCTCATTGGGAACCGGTATTGCCAGATTCGGCTCGGGGATTTCTGCGCTTGCTGGTGTCATGGATGCGGTTCAGTACAGGTATGCAAACCTTAGATCCGAGAGAGTGGGAGATGGCTCTGCAGCTCGCCTCTACCGGTTCGCAAGTGCCACTTCATTCGGGGCCGCAGCATTTGGCGTCTGGGCCGCATTTGGCTCCAGCGCTTTACTTGGCCCGATAGGCATAAGCATCACCTTGGGCATAGCAGCCTATCTGCTTGCAACTTCAGCCAAGCACAAAGAATCATCAGCAACGCAGATTTGGGCCAGAAATGCCAAGTGGGGGTTACCGGAATCACATCGCCAATGGATGACCAACGCCGATATGGACGCGGCCATTGCCGCCCTCAATGCGTCCCTCCTCGGTTTGGAGGCGGAGGTCTCGATTCAAATCCAATTCGAAATCAATCACTCCATCCACAAAGAAAATGCGTCAACGATATTTACCAGTGATGGTAATGCGGTCCCGGCAAGCGTCGGCCTGATTTTCTTTATTCGCATTCCAAATTTCAATCAGCACCTGTCGCATTACGAGTGGAGCTTAAGCCTGTACCACGGACCTAGAGGTAGTGAATTAGCTGTACTGTCCGCAGACAGTTCCTCGCCGTTGAAACTGCAAGCTCAAGACAGAGCGACCAATAAGCTCTTCTCCAGACCACCCGATATGCAGCCACTCGCAAAGGTCGACCCAATGACTAAAGCCCTCACCATTCAAGGAGCGCTGCCATTGTCCGACCACCACACCATCCAGGCAATAGAATTCACCCTAAACTTCTGGCCTGACAAAGACGACAAAACAACACTCGCTCAGATTGTATTAATAGAGAATGAGATACGCACCAACAAGAGCAAAAATCAATGAGCCGCCCAAGACTGATCCCACCCTGCACTGGCTGGCAAGAAGACTTGCCATCGCCCTTCGATGCACCGATTCTAGAACCTGGCTTGGCTCCCCACACGCCGAACTTTCAAGATGATATTTACCTCGAGATTTGTCGCTCAGCAATGGCGTATCGTGGGATCGTTTCGATATTGGCACTTATCTTTCTGATTTCGATCCTGGTTGACCTTCCTTGGGTGATCAGGCATACGGACCCAACGGACATAGAAAGTGTTCTTCAGGAAATTATCATGCTCTCATTGTCAGCATGGTGCACCGTTGTCCTGTTCCGGGCAGACCTCTCAGCGCCCCGAGACCTGCCCATTCGATTCAACCGGGCCCGTAATAAAATCTACGCCTACAACTTCAAGCATCAATGGTGGAACCCCTTCGACAAAGGCAAGGTCGTGCCGGTCAGTTACGACTGGTCCCAAGTCCGCGCCGAGCGCTGGTCCCAAACCGGCGCACTGCCAAACGGTGGGTTAATTTTCAAATGGGGTGTCACACTCTCCATCGTTGCACCAGGCACAAACAATGTCATCGACCGTTTTCCTCTGGTCACGATGGGCACCAATGAACATGCCTGGGCCTACATCTGCACCTACATGCAGGAAGGCCCCTCAGCCCTGCCACCACCAGGCGAACCCAAAGACCACAACGATGTGCTCTGGTGTGAGTTCGCCCTGCGTTTGGCACCGAAGGTAAACTGGCCGTCAGAGATGGATCTGGAATCGAGAACAGCCCCCTGAAAGGGGGTGGGTGATACGAGCGGCTCAATCCCCCGTCGGTACATCCACCACCTTCCAACTGTCATCCGGATCGAAGCGTTTCATCTCCTTGGCCAGCTTGTCACCGTGCGGCCCGAGGTCTTTCTCGAACACCTCGCCGTCATGGCTGATCATGAAGCTCATCACCCCGGTGTCATCGTACCTGGCCGGCCAGGCAACCATGGCGAAGCCACGGCTCATCTGGTTGCCGATCAGGTAACTGTAGGCACCGCCAGGGGCGGATGGGCCCTGTGCATCGAGGATACGAAAGTGGTAGCCATACCAGTCGTCGCCAACCCGGTCCTGGCCGAACAACGGGCCCAGCGGGCTGACCTGGCCATCGCCATCGTCGTCCCAGTACAGCCCGTCATGCTTGCCGGGCTCGCTGAATATCTTCTGCGCGTATTCCAGCGCACCGTTGCCGTTGTGGTCCTGGGTGGCGTACTCCATTTGCGCATCGTGATAGGCCAGCATCGACTGCATGGCACCCAGCTCGTTGCGGCCAATGCGCCGGGCGCGGATTTCGGCGCTGCCGGCCTTGAGGTCGAAACGCCAACCCTGGTCGCCTTTGGTCAACGGAATAGGCAACGTCCAGTGATCACTGCCCACCGCAAGGATGGCCTTGTTTGTACCCGACAGGTTGATGCTGTGCTGCGCGCGATACTGCGCAAGGAACGTGTCCACATCACTGCGTTGCACACCACCGCGCGGTATGTAGGCACGCCAGTCATCACCCAGCAACCGGGCCAGGCGGGCTTCATCAGGTTTCTCCTCGCCCAGCGCCGCAACAAAGGATTCCACGGCCTTCTCCGGTGTCGGGAAGGCTTCCTGCGCAGCGGCCAGGGATGACCATGTCATACCGGCTGCGATTACCAGTGCCGCTATCATTTGACGGTTCATCGACGGCCACCTCCCCCGCGGCGTGCGGGCGCACTGGGCCGGGAAATCTGGTGCCCGGCGGCACGTGATGCGCTCGGTCGCTGGGCGAACGACTGGCTGGTGCGGCCACGGCTGGCCTGCACGCTGGTGCGCGAGGGTGAACGGACGCCGTCGAAGGCATTGTTACGCGCGCGGCCAGCGGTATTGGAAGGCCGATTTTGTGCCAGCTGCCGCCCCTGGCCTTCGCCCTGCCTGCGCTGGTTCACCTGGCTGTTCTGCTGGCGAGCCTGGGTGTTGCGGGTTTCCTGTCGACGGTCGGTTGCCCTGGGGTTGTCGCTACGAGGCTGCATGCGGTTGCCGACCGAATTGCCTGCCTGCGCCTCGCGCATCTGCTGGCGTGCCTGGCGGTTGCTGGTGGCCGGACGTTCGATGCCGGCCCGGTCCATCGACGCCCGGGCCTTGTCCCGCGCCTGGGCGCGTTGGGTGTCGTCACCGCGGAAGGCAGTACGCTGGGTGGCACCGTCCAGCTGGCGACCGTACTGCTGGCGGCTGCGAGAGTCGCGGTAGGGCACGCCGTCGCGGTTGGCGGCGTTGTGCTGCCATTTGTTCTGGTTGTTGGTGATGCGGTTGTTGGCGTTGATGTTGTTGTAGCGGTTGACGTCGATGTCGATGTCGTTGTTGCCCCAGTCACAGTCGCCCCACAGCGAGGCTACGATCGCCACGCCGGTACCGAAGGCCAGGCCCGCCACCAGTGCAGAACCAGGGTAATACATGGGCGGTGGCGGGTAATACACCGGCGGCGAGGCCGGGTAGGCCCAGGTGCCGTAGCTGGTGGTCGGGTTGTAGCTGGGCACGTACACCACTTGCGGGTCGGCTGGCTCGATGATGATGGTGGTGGGCGGGCTACTGGCCGTAACCACCTGGGTACTGCTACCGCTGGAGGCCGGTGCCGGGGCGGTCTGCACGGTCACGTTCTGGTACTGGTTGCTCTGCAGGTTGCCGGCGGCCTGGGCCTGGTGGCGCAGGCGCTGCACGCCGCCCATGACATCGTCGGGCTGCGCAAGGAAGGCGTCACCCAGGCGCTGCACCCAGACCGGGTCTTGCCCCAGGGTCGCCAGTACCTGCGGGAAGGCCACCAGCGCCTGTACACTCGGGTCCCAGGGCTGGTTCGCCACCTTCTTGACGGCATCGTCGCCGGTGGCCTTGGGGTTGGCCTTGGACCAGGTCACAGCTTCGCTCACCTGCCCCGGGTAAGTGGAGGCCATCAATACCTGTGCCAGCAGCGCATCGGGGTACAGCGCGATGGGTGCCAGCATCTGATCCAGTTGCTCCTGGGTGAACACCGGGTCCTTGGCCGCGACCGTGTCGGTTTGTGGTGCCGGGTCGGGGGCCGGTACATCCTCTGCCAGCACCAGGCCGGGCGTGGCACTCAGATACAGGATCACCGACAGGACCGCTGACAATGGCATGCGCATCGCATCTCTCCGTGAGATCAGGCCGCGTGGGTTAAGGGTAGCAATGGCGCTGCTTTTGGCCAGATACGGGGGCGCAAACTTTTCGCGCTCTAAGGGTGGGGTGGTTGCTGCTTTTGAATCTATGTCAGGGCTGGGTTGAGATCTGTAATTGACTGTACCGGCCCTTTCGCGGGCACGCCCGCTCCCACAGGTACTCCACAATGTTCAAACCTGTGGTGATCCTGTGGGAGCGGGCGTGCCCGCGAAGAGGCCGGCGCATGCACAAGGCCGTATCCACAGCAAGGCCGTGAGCGCGCCCGCGACATGAAATACTGAGCGGGCGGTGCTCAACCGCCCAAGGCGATGATCGCCACGATCAGCAACGCCCCGACTACCGCCAGAACCACGCCGGTCAACAGGGCGCGGCCACCGGAATAGCGTGCCAGCAGCCAGCCCGCAAGGAAGAGCATGGCCAGGGCGACCAGGTTCGATACACGGATGGCCGTACCGGTGGTCTCGATCAGCAGGAACGGAATGACCATCGGGAAAGTTGCCAGTACCACCAGCAGGAAAGTGGCCAGCGCCGCCTTGAAATCATCCAGCCCCAGGCGTGCCGGCAGCGGGCGGCCAGCATCACGCAGCATGCGCCCACGCAGCATCTCCAGCCCGTCTTCATCCAGTGCCAGGCCGATGCGCTCTGGCAGCGTATCGGCAATCAGCCTGCGCCCCTGGTTGATATCACCTGCTTGCAAGCGGGCCAGCAAGGTCCGGCTGCGGGTACGTTCGGTCCAGGTACGCAGCAGGTAGATGACGGCATCGGCCAGGCCCCAGGCCAGGTTGCAGCCGAGTGCGGCAATCAGCATCAGCCGCGCGTCTTCGCGCCCTGCCGTGGCCACGCTCAGCGAGCCGATGAAGGTCATCGCCATCAACAGGCCGAAGATGACTTCGGTGATCCGGTCGATCGGTTCCAGCACGCCCCATTTTCGCGGTTGCTCGTCTTGCCCCATCGCACCCTCCCAGGAACCATCGATAGTCACTATCGAGAATGGCAATTTCTGCCGAACGACATGGCCGAATAACCTAGCTCCATCGACTCGCCGCCCACCACACCGGCCCCTGGAGCTATCTGATGAACACCTTGGCCCGCCTGCTGTCCGCCACCCTTGCCGTCATTGCCATCGCCATCACCAGCGGCTGTGCCAGCCACCCCGAACTGCGTCCCTACACCGCCGAAGAAACCCGTCAACTGCAACTGGAAGCCTTGCAACGCCGTGGCCTGTCGCTGGAAGATTACGAGCAGCAACGGCGGGTAATCCAGCGTGCCGGCAACCTGCCCGTGGTGACCGAAGCTGCAGACGCCGACCGTTCGACCAAAGGCTGAATGGGCTAGCCGGCGGTTCCCTCACGTTATCTGCACAGGTATGCTTTACCGCTCAACCGCAAGCCTTCCAGGACGGAGACCATGACCAGGCCCCTTCTGTTGCTGAGTGCTGCCCTGCTGTTCAGCCCCATGCTGCTGGCCCAACAGATCAAACGCGAACTGGGCGACTTCGACTTTACACTCGGCACCACCCCCTCACGCAGTATGGCCCAGGGGCTGATATCGCCCAGCGCCATCGGTGCGTTCCACGGTGGCCTCGACTTCAGCCACCCCAGCGGCTGGTACCTTGGCCAGTACGCCCCGAGCATGGGCGTGACGCCCGACTCCACCCTGCGGCTGGACAGTTACCTGGGCTACAAGCACCGGTTCGACAGTAGCCTGGGCTACGAGGTGGGGTTGATCCATTATAGTCAGCCAAACGTTGCGGGCCCCGACAGCTATGCCCTGTACGGTGGTGTTTCGGTGCTGGGCAGCCGTTTCGGTGGAGCGCTGCGCGACAATCCCGACAACCGCACCGCCACGCTATTCGCCGACTTCGGCCAACTGCCGCTGTTTGATGTCGACCTGAGCGTCAAGCTCGCCCATCACCGCCTGGGTACGCCATTCACCATTGGTGATGGCAGCGAGGTGAATGCCTTTTCCGATTGGTCGCTGGAACTATCCCGGCCTTGGCTCGGCATCGACCTGAACCTGGTCTACAGCAACTCAAACCTCAGTGGTGGCGGGTGTGATGCGTATTCGGGCATCAACACCTATTGCGACAGCATGGTCACGCTTAAGGCGCAACGCCGTTTCTTTTAACGGCGCGACGCCAGCGCCAGGGCGATACCGCCCAGCACCACCACGCAGGCCACCAGCAAGCGCAACGACAATGGCTCGCCGATCAGGCCAACCCCGCCCAACGCCGCGATCACCGGGACGCTGAGCTGCATGGTCGCCGCCTGCTGCGCGCTGACTTGCCTGACCACGCCGTACCACACGGCATAGCCAGCACCGGACGCCAGCACACCAGAACCCAGCGCATACAGCACGCCGAGCGGGCTCAGGTGCAAGTCGGCGCCCAGCATCAGCATCGGCGCCAGCAGCACCAGGCACGGCAGGCTCCGGGTGAAATTGCCGGCAGTGTCGGCCAGCGGCCTGGGTGAACCTTTGCCCAGCAGCGTGTAAACGCCCCAGGCCACGCCAGACAGGGCCATCAGCAAGGCACTGGCAAAAGGTGGCGCCGCAGTACCGGGCAACAGCAGCACCAGCAGGCCGACGAAGGCGATCAACATGCCCAGCAGCATCCGCGCGGTGATTTGTTCGCCTTTGTACCAGGCGAAGCCGAACATGGTGATCTGCACCGCGCCGAACAGCAGCAACGCACCCGCGCCTGCGCCCAGTTGCAGATATGCCGCAGAAAACAGGAATGCATAGAGGAACAGGGCCAAGCCGCCGCGCCAGCTACCCCCCATGGCAAGCGCGGGTTTGCGCAGGCGGATCAACAGCAGCAGGAACAGTGCACCACTGGCCAGGCGCACCACGGTGAAGGAGGCTGGGTCGATGGCCCCATCCTTCAGCGCGAGCCGGCAGAATACGGAGTTGGCAGCGAAGGCCACCAGGCTGAAAAGTGCGGGCCAGACCCAGGCCCGGGCCTTGGGGTTGGTAAGCGTGGTGGTGCCGGTGCTCATGGTGTGGTCACCTTTGAGGTCAATTGTTGTTATAGCGGCCATGCTGGTTGGGCCAGCACCGATATACAACATAGTGTTTATCTGCCGCCACCACCGAATCGCCCGGACCTATACAGCCGCCACTGCCTCGATCTCCACCAGCATGCCGTCCAGCGCCAACCGGGGTACCGGTATCAGCGTGCAGGTCGGCTTCATGCAACGGCCCCAGGCCCTGTCAGCCTCGGCTACCCATTCATGCAGTCGCGTTTCGGAATGCTCGACGATCAGCAGGGTCAGCTTGAACACCTGGGCCAGGCTGGCGCCTTTCGACGCCAGGGCAATCTCAAGGTTGGCCAGTGCCTGGCGCGCCTGCTCGGCGAACAGCGGCGACAGCTGCCCGTTGCGGTCCTCCCCGCCCTGGCCGGCGATGAACAACAGGCGGCTATCGGCATGAACCTCGGCGACATGAGAGTAGGCATTGCCGCTGGGGTCGTACAGGCCTTCGGGGTTGCTCAGCTGGAACGCGGTTGAATGGCTCACGGTAAACCCTCGATCAGTTGGAAGAGGGACGGAGTATCGAACCTTGAGTTAACTCGAGGTCAAGCATGCATCGTAAAAACGGGCTTGCCTGCGTAGGACGTTTCGCACAGCGCGCTGGCTTGCGTGAACCACGCGTTTGTATGCGCGGTGGCTGCCAGGCGCTAGATTGCGAGGCCCGGCATGGAGGCCTGCACGTATCAAGGATAAAGCGATGAGCAAATATGATTTTCAGCTGGCTTATACCATCAAGCCCAAAACCGCACGAAATGAAGACGATGCGGCAAAGGCGCGCCTGCACCTGCGCGAAAAAATTGGCCTGGACACCGTCGAACACATTGAAACCACCTTGCTCGGGGTGATCACTCTCAGCAGCACCACGCTCGCAGACCGCAGGCGCGATGCCGAAAAGCTGCTTCACGATTACATCCATGAAGCGCTCAAGCATCTGTGTGTGCTGTCGACCGTGAAGTTCTACGGTTGCCTGATGGTGGACGGGCTGGGGTCAGCCATTCGCTTCGATATCCTGCCCAAGTGAACATCGACGGCCTCAGGCGCCCCCGCGCCTGAGGCCGTTCTCCATCATTTTTCCTGCAGTACCGCCCTGCCCTTCACCGCCCGAGGCCCGCGCCAGGCCCAGAACAGCAAGCCGGGGAACGGTGCGTAGACCACGAAGACGATCCACAGCATCTTGCGCTCGGCGCGCCGGTCACTGCCGATGATGTGCCAGATGGCCCAGATTTCCAGCAGGATTACAAAGGCCGCGACGATGATCCAGATCGTTCCTATTTCCATGAGCGCTCTCCCATTTGGCATGTAATGGGTTGGGTTGCAGAGGCTGCCGAGGGTTCAGATTGATTTGGCTGGCGGCATGGCACCACTCCTACAGGGAGCAGTGACAGCTCTCAATGCCGTGGTGCAGCTTCCAACGCCGCCTTCAACGCCGGCGCATCGGCAAATGCCCGCTGGCTCACCAGCTTGCCCTGCTCCAGTTGCAACCACTGCACCTGGCCATCCTGCCCTGGATAACGACTGGCCACGCGCCCGTCGCGGTCGAGCAGCACGCGGTAGTTGTAATCGCGCATGGCGGGGATGGCGAACAGCTTGCTGATCAGCGCCGGCATGCGCTGGATGTCGGCAACGAACACCGCATCGCGCGCCTCCAGGTAACCCTTGGGCTGTTCGGCCAGCGCCGCCTTCACCAGCTTGGCACCGTCCATGTCGCGTGCCACCAGCAGGATGTGCGTGCCGGCGGCAAGGCTATAGGCCTGGTCGTACTGGTCGAGCAGCGTCCACGGGGCGAGCTTGTCGCCCTGCTCCAGGGCATTGGCCAGCAATGGCATCAGGCAAAGCAACAGGGCAGCGGCATACTTCATCAAGGTATCCTCAGTGACAGGAGCATCAGCATAGCGGCAACGGGCCAAGCCAGACAGGTTGCCTGAACACGACCTGGAATACGACACGGCCACCTAGGAGATTGTCTTTCCCCCGGCCACCCGCCACACTCTCAAGGCCAGCCAGGAAGCGGAGTCCAGAGTGCCCACGCCACGCCAGTTCAGCAAGAAGACCAGTACCAGCAACATGCTGCGGCTGAAGTCCACCAGCGCCAATGCCCAAGCCCCCTATCGGGTCGATTTCGTATTGCTCGAACACTTCTCCATGGCCAGCTTCACCGTGGCCATGGACGTGCTGGTCACGGCCAACCTGCTGCGCGCCGACAGCTTTCGATTCACCCCACTGTCGCTTGCAGGCGACCGCGTGCTCAGCGACCTGGGGTTGGAGTTGGTGGCTACCGAGTTATCCGCCGAGGCCCTGAAGGAGTTGGACCTGCTGGTGATCTGTGGCGGCCTGCGCACGCCATTGAAGTACCCCGAGCTTGACCGCCTGCTGGGCGATTGCGCGGCCCACGGCATGGCCCTGGGCGGCTTGTGGAACGGCGCGTGGTTCCTCGGCCGCGCAGGGGTGCTGGACGACTATGGCTGCAGTATCCACCCCGAGCAACGCGCCAGCCTGTCCGAGCGCAGCCCGCAGACGCGGATCACCCCAGCCAGCTTCACTCTCGACCGCGACCGCCTCAGCGCTGCCAGCCCCAATGGTGCCATGGAGCTGATGCTCGGCCTGGTGCGCCGGCTGTATGGCGACGGCCTGGCCGAAGGCGTCGAGGAGATCCTGTCGTTCTCCGGTGCCCGCTATCGTCAGGTCGGCCCGGGCGCGAAGAAGTCCATGAGCCTGCACCTGCGCACCATCGTCGAGCTGATGGAGAACAACCTCGAGGAAACCCTCAGCCTCGACCAGTTGGCCGCCTACAGCGGGCGCTCGCGCCGACAGATCGACCGCCTGTTCCAGGCCCAGCTGGGCACTTCGCCGCGGCGTTACTACATGGAGTTGCGCGTCACCAAAAGCCGCCGCCTACTGCAGTATTCCGACCTGTCGGTGATGGAGGTGGCAGTGGCCTGCGGGTTTGTTTCGGTGTCGCACTTCAGCAAATGCTATGCGGCTTACTTTGGCTACCCGCCGTCGCGTGAGCAGCGGTTGGGCGAGTGAGCAGGGGAAAATGGCAGGAATGTGTGGCCTGGCGAGGCCTCTTCGCGGGCGCGCCCGCTCCCACAGGATCACCACAGCATCCACGCGCGATTCCGGCGAGAGCGGGCTCACAAACCCAAGCGCAACGCCTCCCCCACCCCCGCCCCACGCAAATCGTCCACCGCGCTGACCAGAGCAAAGTTGTAGGCCCCATGCGACCAGTACCGCGCCTCCAGCTGCCCGTCCACGCGCTGCCCGTCCGGCATGCGCCGATAATGATCACCTGGTGAGCGCAGGAACAGGCTGATGCGCTGGCCCTTGCCATCCTCGAACACCAGCAATGCCGCCGGCCCCTGCTCGTTGCTTAGCAGGCGCGCGCCCACCGGTTTGAAGCCGTAGCCCGCCAGGTCCGGCAAGTGGCCAACGCGGCTGAAGTGGCGCCCCAGCCAGTCGCGCAACTGGCCTGGGTCGCTGGCCTGGATATCCAACGCCTGGCTACCGGCAAACAAGCGGTGCGCCTGGACGGCATCGGCCATCGGCAGCTCGGCACGCGCCAAGGTCGCATCGCGCACCTGCCAACCTCCCAGGCCACCTATGCCAAACGCCAGCAGCAGCACCGCCGCCGTAGCCCAGCGGCGCTGGCGGCGTTGGCGCACTTGCCTGCGCAACTGCCCCAGGTCCAGCTGCGCCGGCACTTCGCCAAACCCGGCCAGCGCCGTACGCAGGCGGCGGGCGTCGACACGCCAACCCTCGACCTTGGCCGCAGCCTGCGGGTTGGCCGCCAGCCAGGCTTGAACCTCGACCCGGCGCGCAGGCTCCAGGCGCTCGTCGACATAAGCGTGCAGTTCGTCTTCGCTGGGGATCAGGCGCGTCATTTCAGTCTCCGCAAGGCCGGGGGCTGGGGGCTGCCCTCGGTCAGTTCGCGCAAGGCATTGCGGGCGCGCGACAGGCGCGACATCACAGTGCCGATAGGGATGCCCAGGGCCTGGGCGGCCTCCTTGTAGCTCAAACCTTCAATGCTGACCAGCAGCAACAACGCACGCTGTTCTGCCGTGAGCCGGGCGAAAGCCTGCAGGTCGGCCTGGGCCAGGACAATGGCCTCGAGGTTGCCACCAACCGGCTCGTCATCGCGCTCGCCGCGGCCGAACCAGGACAGCCATCGCGCGTGCAGGCGCTCGCGGCGCTTTCCATCGAGGAACAGCCGATAAAGGATGGTGAACAGCCAGGCCCGCAGGGCATCGGCATCACGTTGCTGGTCGCGCCGGCTCAAGGCCCGCTCGACCGTTGCCTGTACCAGGTCGTCGGCGCTGCCCGGCTCGCGGGTCAGCCACACGGCAAAGCGGCGCAGGCGGGCCAGCAGCTCGCGCCACTGGTGGTCGTCCAGATCATGCATGGCAAGGTCCCGGCCTCTGGGGTTGTCAGTGTAAGAGGCAGACGCCTGCGAGGAAAATCTATTCCCGGCAAGGGAATAAGTTTTTCTCTGCGCCGTCGTACCGGCACCTTCACTGAACCGGACAATGACCATGAACTCACCCCTGCACGGCCCGGCCAAGGCCCTGCGCCTGGCCGCCATCGGCGTCGTGATGCTGGGCGCGGGCGCCGCCTTTGCCTATGCCGCCGGCTGGGTTGGCGATACCCGCCTGACCCCACAACGCATCATCGACACCTTCGAAGCCCAGGCCGGGCATTACCCGGGTTACCGCAAGAACCACGCCAAGGGCCTGTGCGTCAGCGGCTACTTCCAGCCCAGCGGGCAGGCCGTCAGCCTGTCCACGGCGCGGGCGTTCAGCCAGCCACGGGTGCCAGTGATCGGCCGCTTCGCCATCGGCGGCGCCAACCCGTTCGCGCCGGATACCGGCATACCGGTGCGCAGCCTGGCCATCGAGTTGAGCACCGACGACGGGCAAGTCTGGCGTACCGGCATGAACAACCCGCCGGTGCTGGCGGTAAGCACGCCACAAGCCTTCTATGAACAGGTACTGGCGGGGGCACCCGACCCGGCCACCGGCAAACCGGACCCGGGCAAACTGCAGGCGTTTTTCGCCGCCCACCCTGAAAGCGCGGCGTTTCGCCAATGGGCGGCGGGGTACAAGCCCAGCAACAGCTTCGCCAGCACGCAGTACCACAGCATCAACGCCTTCCGCCTGATCGACGCAAGCGGCGCGTCCCACCCCGTGCGTTGGCAACTGGAGCCGCAGACAGCGTTTGCCGCCCTGCCTGCCCAAGTCGATGACAAACAGTTCCTGCAGCACGACCTGCAGCAACGGCTGGCCCAGGCCCCGCTGCGCTGGACGCTGCGCCTGGTACTGGCGGAACCCGGCGATGCAGTGGACGACCCTGCCAGCCCGTGGCCTGCCGACCGACGCAGCGTGGACGCCGGCACGCTGGTACTGGAACAGGTCGACGGCCCCGAGCAAGGGGCCTGCCGCGACATCAACTTCGACCCGCTGATTCTACCCCGGGGCATCCAGGCCTCTGCCGACCCGATTCTCGCCGCCCGTTCGGCCGCCTACTCGGAATCCTTTAACCGCCGCAGCCGCGAATCGCTCGACACCGGAGCCCACCCATGAAAACCGACGCCTTCCACCCCCTCGCCCGCCTGTTGCACTGGCTGATGGCCGTGCTGATCCTGGCCATGTTGTTCATCGGTGTGAGCATGGTCGCCGACCTGTCGCCGCGCCACCCCGTGCTGATCGGGTTGCACAAGGCAACCGGCCTGGCCCTGCTGGTGCTGGTGCTGCTGCGCATCGCCGTTCGCCTGGCCCTGCCCCACCCAGCCCTGCCGCGCGACCTGCCTGCACTGCAACGCTGGGGCGCCGGGGCTTCGCACCTGGTGCTCTACGGACTGATGCTTGCCATGCCGCTGCTGGGCTGGGCCATGCTGTCGGCCGGTGGCTACCCCCGCCCCCTGGGCTTGCCGGCCATTGCCCCCCATGACCTGCAACTGTATGCAGTACTGCGCCAGGCCCATGGCTGGGCTGGCTACTTGCTGTTCGCCACGGTGCTGGTGCATGTGGGTGCGGCCTTGATGCACGCGTGGGTGCGCCGCGATGGCGTGTTGCGTAGCATGTGGCCTGGCCCGCTGCGCCGCAGCCAATGACACTCGGCAGCCCGGGGGCTCGACACCGATAACGATTCCCAACAAGATCGGCTTTCTATTTGCCGTACCGCCCTGGACTGCCCTATGAATGTCGCAAAGGATCCTGCCACACTCGCACCCGCCAGTACTCTGGACTTGCGCCCCCTGCTGCTGGCCAACATGGCCTGCACCATGTCGATGATGGCCTTCGTCGCCCTGATCGGCCCGATCGCCCGCCAGCTCGGCATGGCCACCTGGCAAGCCGGTGCCGCCGTGACCGTGGCGGGCGTGGTCTGGGTGCTGCTGGCCCGGCCTTGGGGGCGCGCCGCAGACCGTCTGGGCCGTCGGCGCATCCTGCTGCTGGGCAGCGCCGGCTTCACCCTGGCCTACTGGCTGCTGTGCCTGTTCGTAGAAGGTGCGCTGCGCTGGCTACCAGGGGCGACCCTGGCCTTCATCGGCCTGATGGTCGCGCGCGGCTGTATCGGCGCCTTCTATGCTGCCATCCCGGTGGGCTGCAATGCGCTGATCGCCGACCATGTCGAACCGCAACGCCGGGCCCGGGCCATGGCCTCGCTGGGGGCGGCCAACGCCGTCGGCCTGGTGATGGGGCCGGCGCTGGCAGCGCTGCTGGCGCGGCATAGCCTGAGCCTGCCGTTCCATATCATGTCGCTGCTGCCGGCCAGTGCCTTTCTGGTCCTGCTGTTCACCCTGAAGCCGCAGGCGCTGCCGCACAGCCATGCCCCCAGCCCGGTGCGGCTGAACGACCCGCGCCTGCGTCGGCCCTTGCTGGTGGCGTTCAGCGCCATGCTCAGTGTCACGGTATCGCAGATCATCGTCGGTTTCTTTGCCCTCGACCGCCTGCACCTGGGCCCTGCCGAGGCTGCGCAGGCCGCTGGCATCGCCCTGACCACGGTGGGTGTGGCGCTGATCCTGGCGCAGGTGCTGCTGCGCCAGCTGGAATGGCCGCCGTTGAAGATGATCCGGGTCGGCGCCACAGTTTCGGCCCTGGGCTTTGCCTGCGGCTCGCTGGCCACCACGGCGCCCTGGCTGTGGGCTTGCTACTTTGTCGCGGCGGCGGGCATGGGCTTTGTCTTCCCGGCGTTTTCGGCGCTGGCGGCCAATGCCATGCACGCCTCCGAGCAAGGCGCCACAGCCGGCTCCATCGGTGCTGCCCAGGGCATGGGCGCAGTGATCGGGCCGCTGGCCGGCACCTTGGTTTATGCCGTCGATCCACGCTTGCCATTCCTGGCGGTGGCGGCGCTGTTGCTGCTGGTCGGGTCATGGCCGATGCCGCGCGATCAGCGGGCCTGACAAGCACAGCGCGCAAGCGCGCAGAGTGTGTTTTAATGCGCATCGCTCATTATTATTGACACCTCTGATTACAAGGCGGCTATGGACACGGGGACGCGACTCAAACTGGTGCGTGAACGCAACAACCTCTCCCAACGGGAACTGGCCCGCCGCAGCGGGCTGACCAATTCGACGATCTCGCAGATCGAGCAGAATCGCGTCAGCCCTTCGGTCAGCTCCCTGAAAAAACTGCTCGAAGGCATTCCGATGAGCCTGGCGGAGTTCTTCAGTTTCGACGAGCCGGTGCGCGAAGAGCGCTACGTGTTCCGTGGCGGCGAGCAGCCAGACCTGGGCCGCAACGGCCTGCGCATGCTGCTGGTTGGCGCCAGCGTCGAAGGCCGGCAGATGCGCATGCTGCGTGAACTGTATGCACCGGGTGCCGATTCGGGCGAGCCGATCGTGCATGCCGAGGGTGAGGAGTGTGGCCTGGTCACACGCGGCACCGTCGAGTTGTGGGTCGATGGCCAGGTGAGCGTGCTCAACTCGGGCGACGGTTACTACATCCCCACTACCCTGCCGCACAGTTTCAAGAACATCGGCCCGGACGAGGCCGAAATCATCAGCGCCAACACCCCGGCGAACTTCTGACTGCTTTATGCGTGGGGTATGGCACCGGTTTCGCCGGTGTTCGCGGCTAAAGCCGCTCCCACAGGGAAAGCGCCAACCCTGTGGGAGCGCGCATTCAGGACGGGCTGTCGGCGCCCTGACGCAGGGCCTCTTCGACAAAGTCCAGGCGGTCCTGCCCGAAGAACATCTCGCCACCGACAAAACAGGTCGGCGCGCCGAACACCCCGCGCTCCACTGCAGCTTCGGTCGCGTGCCTGAGCGCGGACTTCACCTCGTCATCACCCGCCAGCGCGCGAAATGCCTGCGGGTCGAAGCCGCCCTGGCTCAGCGTGTCGTCGAGGACGGCGATGTCGCCCAGATTGCGGCGCTGCGCAAACAGACCATTGAACAGCACCGCCAGCAACGCATCGAACCGCTCCGGCGAACGCAGTTGGGTGCCCATTGCCCCGCGCATCAGGGTCAAGGTATTGACCGGGAACCCCGGCGGCAACCCGAACGGTACCCCGTAGCGCTCGGCGAAGCGCGCCAGGTCGGTGAACATGTAGCGGCCCTTGGCCGGGATCATCACCGGCGAGGCGTTGCCGGTGGCCTGGAAAACCCCGCCCAGCAGCATCGGCCGGTAACGCAGCGTGGCACCCTGGCGCGCACACAGGCCAGGCAGTTGGGTCCAGGCCAGATAGCTGGCCGGGCTGCCCAGGTCAAAAAAGAAATCGACAGTCTTGTTCATGTGGTTACGGTCCTTGCTCGGTAAAAGGGGCTTACCAACGTTCCATCCAGGGGCGCAGGTCCAGCTCGAAGGTCCAGGCGTCGCGGGGCTGGGCATGCAGGAACCAGTAGCTGTCGGCGATGTGGGCCGGGTCGAGGATGCCATCCTGGTCCTTGAGGGCGTAGCGCTCGGGGAAAGTGTCACGGATGAAGGCGGTGTCGATGGCTCCGTCAACCACCACGTGGGCGACATGGATGTTCCGCGGCCCCAGCTCGCGCGCCATGCTCTGGGCCAGGGCGCGCAAAGCGTGCTTGGCCCCGGCGAATGCCGCAAAGCCCGCCGCGCCACGAGTGCCAGCGGTGGCGCCGGTGAACAGGATGGTGCCACGCTCGCGCTGGACCATGCGCCGGGCCACCGCCTGGGCGGTGAGGAAACCGGCAAAACAGGCCATCTCCCAGATCTTGAAGTACTTGCGCGGGGTTTCCTCAAGAATGCTACAGGGCACATTGGCACCGATATTGAACACAAACGCTTCGATCGGGCCGATATCACGCTCGATGGTTTCGACCAGCGCCGCCACCTCCTCCTCCTTGCGCGCATCGGAGCCAAACCCGTGGGCCTGGCCGCCGGCAGCACGGATTTCGTCCAGCAGCGGCTGCAACTTGTCAGCCTGGCGCCGGGTAACACAGGCAATGTAGCCCTCGCGGGCAAAGCGCTTGGCGATCTCGCCGCCGGTAGCATCCCCCGCGCCAATCACGAGCACCACTTTTTGTTGTTCTGTCATGCCAGCCTCTATTAGTAAATGATCGTTTAGTAAACGAACGCTATGTTATGATCGCCGCCACCGTCAAGCCCGCCTGCAGAGGCAAATGAATGCGTTACACCAACGAACACAAACAGCAAACCCGCGAGCGGCTGCTGGCCAGCAGCGGCGCGCTGGCCAAACGCGGGGGCTTTTCCAGCACCGGCGTAGCCGGGCTGATGAAGGCGATCGGCCTGACCGGCGGAGCCTTCTACAACCACTTCCCGTCCAAGGATGACCTGTTCACCGAGGTAGTGCGGCAGGAATTGTGCAACAGCCCGCTGGCGCGCCTGACCAACCAGGGCGCCAGTCGCGAACGCCTGGGCCGTTGCCTGCAGCAGTACCTGAGCCTGGCCCACCTGCACAATGCCGAAGGTGGCTGCCCGCTGCCGCCATTGGGGGTGGAGATTGCCCGGGCCGAAGCACCGGTGCGTGCAGTGGCCGAGCATTGGCTGTTGGAGCTGCACCAGGCCTGGAGCGCGACCCTGGAAGACAGCGAATTGGCCTGGGTGCTGATCAGCCAGTGCGTCGGTGCCTTGCTGGTCGGGCGCATGCTGGCCACGGAAAGCGTGCAGTCGCAGGTACTGGACGCCAGCCGCCACTTTGTCGAGAAGGCCCTGCATGAAGCGGATTAGTCTACTGCTGGGGCTACTGATGAGCTTGCCTGCACTCGCCGAACAGGCCTGCCCGCCAGGGCAATACCAGGTGTGCCTGATGGGATGTTTCTGTGCGCCCATCGACCCCGGCCAGGCCGGGCAGATTTTCAAGGACGTGGAAGTACTGGCTTCGTCCAGTCTGACCTACGCCTTGCAGCAGGCCCGCGACGAAGCCACCGCCAGCGGCGTCGAGCCGATCCCGTTGCATATCCGTGCGCAACTCGAACCTTGGTACGACTTTGCCGTGCTCGACGCGGCGCGCTTCCGGGTGGGTGACGAACAGCAAATGAGCGCGGCCAATGCGCTGCTGCAGAACCCCGATGTGAACGCCGTGACGCTGATCGACACGATCATTTTCCGCCGCCCCGCCGATGCCGAGGACAACGTGGCGTTGTGGGCACATGAGCTCAAGCATGTGCAGCAGTATCAGCAGCTGGGTGTGGAAGAGTTCGCCCGGCGCTACACGCGCAACTACGACGACCTGGAAGCGCCGGCCTACAAGATCGAGGCCGAGGTAGGCAAGGCGCTGCGCGAGCGTGGTTCAGGGCAGGCCAGATAATTTCTGGTCATTGCGCGGTCGCCGTGTAGGAGCGGCGACCGCATCAGTGGCCAAACCAGGTGTCAGGACGCCGCCGAAGCTTCTTCAGCCACCTGCTCACGGCTGGCATAACGCTGCGCCAGCACCGCACAGACCATCAGCTGAATCTGGTGGAACAGCATCAGCGGCAGGATCATCGCGCCAATGCCACTGCCGACGAACAGCACCTGCGCCATTGGCACCCCGGTGGCCAGGCTCTTCTTCGAACCGGCGAACAGGATGGTAATGCGGTCCTCCAGGTCAAAGCCCGCCAGCTTGCCGAGCAGCCGGGTACCGTACAACACCACCGCCAACAAGATTCCGCACACGGCAAACAACCCGGCCAGGTGCTGCGGCGATACCGTGTGCCACAGCCCGGTGACCACCGCCTCGCTGAACGCGGTGTAGACCACCAGCAGGATCGAACCCTGGTCCACCACCTTGAGCCAGCGCGCATTGCGCTTGACCCAGGCACCGATCCAGCGCCGGGCGACCTGCCCGGCCACGAACGGCACCAGCAGCTGCAGGGTGATCTTCAGCACCGCATCCAGACCAGAACCAGTATCACCGCTGGCCCCCAGCAACATCATTACCAGCAACGGCGTGAGGAAGATACCCAGCAGGCTGGATGCCGCCGCACTGCAAATGGCCGCCGGCACGTTACCACGCGCCAGCGAAGTGAAGGCGATGGCCGACTGCACGGTAGCCGGCAAGGCACACAGGTAGAGCACGCCCAGGTAAAGTTCGTTGCCCACCAGCGGCACGAACAGTGGCTTGAACGCCAGGCCCAGCAGCGGGAACAGCACGAAGGTGCAGGAGAACACCAGCAAGTGCAGGCGCCAGTGCCCCGCTCCGGCGATGATCGCCTCGCGCGACAGCTTGGCGCCGTGCAGGAAGAACAGCAGGCCGATGGCCAGGTTGGTCAGCCAACCAAAATACACCGCGCCGTCGCCCGAGCAAGGCAGCACGGTGGCAATCAGCACCACCCCGAGCAAGGCCAGGGTGAAATTGTCGAATAACATGCGCAAATACTTCATCACAGTTTCCGTCTTGTCATTGTGCAAGGGCAGACGATAAGGTCTTCGGTTTTTCGCCGCTAACGCCGGAACCCCCACCGGTGTCGCTCAACGGACACGCTCCAGCACAGGACCCGCTCATGCCCCTCTCCCGCCTGGCTGCACTTGCAGCCGCCATCACTCTCACCCTGGGCTACAGTGCCGCCCAGGCCGACGACCAGTTGCAGGCCAAGGTCGACCAGATCATCCGCCCGCTCATGCAGGAGCAAGGCATCACCGGTATGGCCGTGGCCATCTATGCTCGCAACCACGCGCACTACTTCAGCTATGGCGTGGCCAGCAAGGCCGACAATGTGCCGGTCAGCCGCGACACGCTGTTCGAGATCGGTTCGCTGAGCAAGACCTACACCGCCACCCTGGCCGCATTGGCCAGTGCCGAAGGCAAGCTGGACCTCGATGCCCCGGCCAAGCGCTATCACCCGGCCCTTGCCGGGGCCCCCATCGGCGACGCAAGCGTGCTGGAGCTGGGCGCCTATAGTGCCGACTGCCTACCGTTGCAGTTCCCGGATGCGGTGCAGACGCCGCAGCAGGTGGTCGATTTCTTCCGTCACTGGCAGCCCCGCGCCAAACCCGGCACCCAGCGCTGCTACTCGAACCCCAGCCTGGGCTTGTTCGGTGACCTGGCCGCCCGCGCGCAGCATCAGCCGTTTTCCACGCTGATGAGCGAGGGCCTGCTGAAACAGATGGGCCTGCGAAACACCTATCTGCAGGTCCCGGCCAGCGCCCAGGGGTTGTATGCCCAAGGTTACGACAGTGCCGACAAGCCGGTGCGTGTCGGCCCCGGCCCTTACGCCGACGAAGCCTACGGCATCAAGACCAGCGCCAGCGACCTGCTGCGCTATGTGCGCCTGCACATGCAGCCGGAGGGGCTGCCACCGGCGCTGGCACAAGCCACCGCCATCACTCAGCGGGGCTACTTCCAGGTCGGCGCCATGACCCAGGGCCTGGGCTGGGAGCGTTACCCCTACCCGGTCACGCTGGCCACACTGGTCGATGGCAACGGCCCGCAGCTTATCCGTGAACCGCAGGCAACCACACGCCTGCAACCAGCCCTGCCGCCGCTGCCGGCAGCCTGGTACAACAAGACCGGCTCGACCAATGGATTCGGCGCCTACGCCGCGTTCGTGCCCGCCGAACAACTGGCCGTGGTGTTGCTGGCCAACCGAAACTACCCGAACGAAGCCCGGGTGCGCGCAGCCTTCGACATTCTCTCCGGGCTGTAGTGCGGGCAGCGATTGTCGAACAAAACGACACAATGTAGTGAGGAAAAATATTCACTACAAAATGGTTGACGCCGTTCATCGCCCTTGGGCATGATGAAGCCGTCTCCCTGATCGGGAGCGGTGGCAAGGGTGTTCCAGACGGCCTGCGCGGTAACGCAGGCCGTCCGTGGAGAGGGAAACTGTCCAAAAGGCAGCGTGAGAAAGCCCCTGTTGCGATGCTGCTGTAGCAGCCTTGGTAGTGCGCTACACCGTAGTAGCGCCAACTGTGAAAAATCACCTACGAATGGGTAATGGGGGCTTTATGATGAACTTGAACAACAATCCGACTATCGACCAATTGGCCCAGCTGTTCGCCGTACGCAAGGACAGCCTTGACGACCATCTGCTGTGGGTAAGCCAGACCGGTGAAGTGCGCCTCGACCGCCTGCCACCGAACACCGTCGAAGATGAATTCGAAGAGCACCTGCCCAGCATGCGTGCCCGCTTCAAGGTCTACCGCCGTGGCCAAGGCTACGTCGGCAAGAAGGCCGCCGCCGACACCGAGTTCGTCGGCCGCGTTCTGCAGACCCTGCAACAAGAATGGCCCGCTGCCCGTGAGCAGCAGTCAGTCAAGGTGATCGAACCGCTCAACTGAGGGTTCCCACCTTTACCAGAGCCCGGCCCGCACAGGCCGGGCTTTTTCATGCCTGGCGCCGCTGGCTGCGGGGTTCCGGCAGCGGCAAGGCGCCGGTTGCCATCGCCCGGGCGCGGTCTACACCCCATACCAGGGCGCGGGTCATGGTCTCCCCTGGGCGTGCGGGGTAATACTCCTCCAGCAACGCTCGCCCATCACCGGCGTACAACCCCAAAAACAGTTGGGTCGCCCCCAGGCGCGACAGGCGCACCTGCACGTCGAGCGTGGTGCCGTCACTGAGTGCTTCGTCGTGGCAGCGGCTGTGCAGCTGTGCGTCGGCCCATTGCCAATAGGTCTCTTCCCTGACTCGCATGAGCATTCAATCCTCCGTTGCTGGAATGCCGCGCAAGAAAACCACAGCCTTGGCCATCCTGCGAGCGCAACCCGGCAATGCCATGAGGCGGATCAAGAAATGGCAATAAAAACCCCGCCATTCGGCGGGGTTGTGCTGGAGCGGGATCACTTCTTGAGCGGAACCCGCGGCATGAAGCGGCCTTTTTTGCTGCGCTGCAGATGTGCAGGCTGGAGCTGTTCGGAATCATCCAGTGTCATGTGGGCGAAGCCCAGGCGAAATGCCGCTTGGCCGCAACGCACCTGGCTGTTGATCGGGAACGCGTCGTTCAGGTCTTCGAAAAAGGATTCGCTCATGCCCTGTCTCCCTCCAGTGGCGGACGCGTCGGCAACCAGAACAGTTGCTCTACCAAACGCGACCTGTGAAAGTGAGACTAGCTGGTCATTTGCGGACCGCCCAGACCGAAGCCTTGGACCCGACCAGCGGCAGACGCTCTACTTCAGGCGCACCGCTGTACCAGTAGCAAATACAACGACCATGCCGCCCTGTACCGACGGCATGCTGATCTCGAAATCCACTCCCACTACCGCATCGGCTTGCAACTGGCGTGCCCGCGCCTTCAGTTCTTCGGTGGCCTGCTCGCGGGCTTCGCGCAGTGCGCTTTCCAGGGTTTGCGAACGCCCGCCGAAGAAGTCGCGAAAACGTGCAAAGAAATCGCGCACGAAATTGATGCCCTGCACCGATTCGGAGCTGACCACACCCAGGTATTCGGCAATCGGGCGGCCTTCGAGCTGGCTGGTGGTGGAAATGATCATGGGGTGCGCTCCATTGGCCTGGCAAAAGAGGCCGATTTTAACAGAGCACCCTGTTTGCAACGCGCATTTGTGGGAGCGGCTACGCGCTGACAGCCCTTAAACGGCGCCCAAGCCTTGCGCCAAACACGTTCACCAGCAACCCGGCCATCACCAGCAATGCGCCCCAGCCCTGGGTCGCGGTCAGACGCTCGCCCAGCAACAACGCCGACGAACTCAGGCCTATCACAGGCACCAGCAGCGAGAACGGCGCCACCTTGCCGGCCGGGTGGCGCGACAGCAACTTGCTCCACAGGCTGTAGCCGAGCATGGTGGCGACAAACGCCAGGTAAGCCAGGGCCAATACCGAACTCCAGCTGATATTGGCAATGGCGTGGCCGATGCGCTCCGGCCCCTCCAGCCACCAGGACAACGCAAGGAACGGCAGTGGCGGGATCAGCCCGCCCCAGATAACCAGCGCCACCAGGTCAACCGAGCCAAAGCGCCGGGTGATGATGTTGCCCATGCCCCACATGGCGCCGGCACACAGGGTCAGTACCAGCGCCAACATCGGTACATGGCCGCCGTCTTCGCTGCCGATAAGCGCCAGGCCGCTGGCGGCCACCAGCAGCCCCAGTACGCTGGCCAGGCGCAGCCGCTCGCCGAGGAACAACGCGGCGAAGCCGAGGGTGAAGAACGCCTGCGATTGCAGGATCAGCGAGGCCAGCCCTGGCGGCATGCCGCTGTACATGGCCTGGAACAGGAAAGCGAACTGGCCCAACGAAATGGTCGCGCCGTAGGCGATCAGCCAGCGCCAGGGCAACTTCGGCCGCTTGACCAGCAAGATCGCCGGGAACGCCACCAACAAGAAGCGCAATGCCCCCAGCAACATCGGCGGCAAGCCATCGAGGCCAACCTTGATGACCACGAAGTTGACTCCCCAGGCGACAATCACCACCAGGGCGATGAGCAGATCCTTGAGTGGCATTGCGACATCCTTCTTCAAGCTTTCTAGACATATTTCGTTACAGCATAAGGCTATTCCTTTGACAGGGACCAGCACAGTTGCGGCCCAGAGGTGCGCAACAGTGACTGTTATCGTGCAAGGGTTGCCGAGGTGATTGGTGGAGCGCGTCAGCTCCGGTATCCAGGTGCAACCTTTTCCAGCATCCGCAACAATGCCGCCCATGCCAGCTGCAACGCATCCGGATCCGCCAGCTCGCCCTGCTTCAACCCCCGTCCCGGATCATTGAACTGCCGCTCGGTATGCCGACACACTTCGGCCGGCGGCAAAATCACCTGCCCCGCACTCTGCGCCGCCAACTGGATCTCGCAGGCCTTTTCCAGGTAGTACATGCGCAGGAATGCTTCGGCCACGCTGCGCCCGGTAGTCAGCAGGCCATGGTTGCGCAGAATCATCACTGGCTTGTCGCCCAAGTCGGCTACCAGCCTTCGCTGCTCATCCATGTCCAGCGCAATCCCTTCATAGGCGTGGTATGCCACCTTGCCATAAAACTCCATGGACATCTGGTTGAGCGGTAGCAGCCCACATTCCAGCGCCGCCACCGCACAACCTGCCCGGGTGTGGGTGTGCAACACACAATGGGCATCCTCGCGGGCAGCATGGATGGCGCTGTGGATGACGAAACCGGCCGGGTTGACCGGGTGCGGCGCCGCTTCAACCGGCCGGCCCTGCAGGTCGATCTTCACCAGGCTGGAGGCCGTGATCTCATCGAACAGCAAGCCGTACGGATTGATCAGGAAGTGGTGCTCCGGCCCCGGCAGGCGCAGGGAAATATGGGTGAATATCAGGTCGCTCATGCGGAAATGGGCGATCAGCCGATAGCAGGCGGCCAGCTCCTGGCGCAGGCTTTGTTCCGTTGTGGTCATCATCGTTATACCTTTGCAGTACGCTATTTGCTGGCCCACGCATTGAAGCGCTGTTCCAGCTCTTCGCCATGGTCGACCCAGAATTCCACATTCATCGCCAACGCCCCCTGCAGGTTCTGCGGCGAAGTAGGCACCCAGCTGGCCAGGGACGAGTCTAGCTTCGCCGCCGCCTGGGTGTTGGTCGGCCCATAGGGAATCTGCTGCACATAACGCACCTGGGTGTCCGGCTGGTTGGCGTAGGCAATCAGCCGCTTGGCCTGGTCGACATGCCGCGAGCCTTTGATGATCGCCCAGTAATCCATGCCATAAAGGCTGCCAGGCCAGACCACCGCCAGCGGGCTGCCCTGCTGGGCCGCCACGGCGATGCGCCCGCTATAGGTCGAGGTCATCACCACATCTCCCGCCGCCAGCCACTGGGCAGGTTGGGCGCCGGCGTCCCACCACTGGATATACGGCTTGAGCTCGCTGAGCTTGGCAAAGGCACGCTCGACCCCTGCCGGGGTGGCCAGAACCTGGTACACATCCTCGACCTTCACCCCATCTGCCATCAGGGCGAACTCCAGGTTGTACACCGCACGCTTGCGCAGGCCGCGCTTGCCCGGGTACTTGTTCACGTCCCAGAAGTCGGCCCACGATGCAGGCGCCTGCGCCAGCTTGCTGCGGTCATAGGCAATGGCCACGCTCCATACCAGCGCGGCCGAGCCGCAGGCCTGTGCGGCATCGGCAATCAGTTCATCCGCATGGCCCATGCGCTGCCAGTCCAGCTGCTCGTAGATGCCCTCGTCGCAGCCACGCATCAGGTCAGGCCCTTCGATCTGCACCACATCCCAGTCGACATTGCCGGTGTCGGCCATTACCTGGATCCGTGCCATCTCGCCGTTGTACTCGCTCTGGATCAGCTTGCTGCCATCCTGGGCACTGAACGGTTTGAAGATCGCCTCGTCCTGAGCTTTCTGGCCGGCACCACCATAGCCGACCACCACCATCTGCGGTGCCGCTTGCGCACTGCCCAGGCCCATGGCCAGCAACGCTGCGCAAAGGCTGCTTACACGTGGGAATACCTGCATCGTAGTTGCCTCCTGCCGGTGCCCGAGGGGCCCGTTTTCTTGTTGTTGTGAGGTCACGCCCTCGCCACGAGGGTGAGAAAAACCTAGTCGCCGATCAGTAAAAAAACAAGTTGATTTTTTACTGGCGCTACACTTTTATAAAAAAACAAGAACAACATCGCACCGGAGCCGCCTGTATGCAGACCGCCTTCCCTCATCTGTTCGAAGCCTTGCAGATCCGCGGCAAACGCTTGAAGAACCGCATCATGTCCACCGGACACGACACCTGCCTGCCTACCGACAACCTGGTCAACGACAAGCTCATCGCCTACCAGCGCGCCCGCGCCGCCGGTGGCGTCGGCCTGATCGTGCTGCAGGTGGCCGGGGTGCATGACAGTGCTCGCTACACCTCGCATGTGCTGATGGCCACCGACGATGCCTGCATCGACGGCTACCGCCAGCTTGCCGAGGCCTGCCATGAGCATGGCACCGTGGTGCTGTCGCAACTGTTCCACCCCGGGCGGGAGATCATGGAGTCGGCGGACGGCTTGCTGGCGGTGGCCTACTCGGCGTCCGCGGTACCCAATGAACGCTTCCGGGTGATGCCGCGCGCGCTGGACCAGGCGATGATCGACGAGATCGTCCAGGGCTATGCCAGCGCTGCCCGCCGCCTGCACCAGGCCGGGCTGGATGGCGTTGAAGTGGTGGCCAGCCATGGCTACCTGCCTGCGCAGTTCCTCAACCCGCGGGTAAACCAGCGCTCGGATGGCTACAACGGTGAGCTGGAGCAGCGCCTGCGGTTCCTGCGCGAAGTGCTGGCCGCCGTCCGCGCGGCTACCGACGAGCAGTTCATCATCGGCCTGCGCATCAGTGCCGACGAGCGCGACAGCCAGGGGCTGAGCGAGGACGAATCGCTGGCCGCAGCGGTTGCCTTGCAAGGCCAGCTCGACTACCTGCACATCGTTGCCGGCACGTCGGCGTCCCTCGGCGGCGCCGTGCATATCGTGCCGCCGATGGCCATTCAACCGGCCTACCTGGCCCGTGAGGCCGGCACCTTCAAACAACACCTGGGCATCCCGCTGTTCGTCACCGGGCGTATCAACCAGCCCCAGGAAGCCGAACTGATCCTGGCCCGTGGCCAGGCCGACGTCTGCGGCATGACCCGCGCGCTTATATGCGACCCGCAGATGCCCAACAAGACCGAGCATGGCCAGGTCGAGGACGTACGTGCCTGTATCGCCTGCAACCAGGCCTGCATCGGCCATTTCCACCGCGGCCTGCCCATTTCCTGCATCCAGCGACCGGAGACTGGCCGCGAGTTGCAGTACGAGCAACTGCCACCCACCACCCGCCCCAAGCGCATCCTCGTGGCCGGTGGCGGGCCCGCAGGCATGAAAGCCGCCGCCGTGGCCGCTGCGCGCGGGCATCAGGTCACGCTGTACGAGGCTGGCCCGCAGCTCGGTGGCCAGGTGCTGCTGGCCCAGTTGCTGCCACGGCGCAGCGAGTTCGGTGGCGCCAGCACCAACTTGCAACGGGAAATGGCCCTGGCGGGCGTGGAAGTGGTGCGCAACACCCGGGTCGACCGCGCACTGGTCGAACGGGAACGCCCCGACCTGGTGATCGCCGCCACCGGTGCCACCCCCTACTGGCCGGCCTTCGAGCGCACCGGTGATCTACAGGTGGTGGATGCCTGGCAAATACTGCGCAGTGAAGCAAAACCGGGCCGCTCGGTACTGGTGATCGACTGGCGCTGCGACTGGATCGGCCCCGGCATCGCCGAACGCCTGGTACGCGACGGCCACCAAGTGCAGCTGGCGGTCAATGGCACCCATTGCGGCGAAAGCCTGCCGCTGTACGTGCGCGACCAACTGGCCGGCGAGCTGCATCGCCTGGGTATTCCCATCACACCGTATGCCCGCCTGTATGGCTGCGACGACAACACGGTGTACCTGCAGCACACCGCCAGCGGCGAGCCGATGATCTTCGAAGGAATCGACACCCTGGTACTGTGCCAGGGCCATCAACCGGAAGACCGCCTGGCAACGGAGCTGGCCGGCCTGGTCGAGGTGCGCCGCATTGGCGACTGCCTGGCGCCGCGTACCGCCGAAGAAGCGATTCACGATGGCCTGACGGTTGCCTGGGCGCTCTGAGGCTGTACATACTGCGGCTTTTACGATGGACCGACATGCATGAGCCAACTCCCCCAGCCCCCCGCCAGCGAAGCCGGGGGCGCCGCGCCGCAGTTTCTCGGCAGCCGCATTCGCGGCCTGCGCAAGCGCCGTGGCATGACCCTGGCGGAGCTGGCCGCGCACAGTGAGCTGACCGCCGGCTACATCAGCCAGCTGGAGCGCAACCTCTCCTATCCATCGATTCCGGCGCTGTTCAACATCGCCCGCAGCCTGGGGGTGACCATCCAGTGGTTCTTCGCCAGCGAAGCCATCACTGCGCCCGAAGACCAGGGCTATGTGGTACGACGCAACAGCCGCCTGAGCGTGCATTACGAAGACGGTATCGTCGATCAACTGCTCACGCCCCAGCCCAACCGTCAGCTGGAAATCCTGCATTCGCGCTTCCCTCCGGGCAGCTACAGCCAACAGAGCTACAGCCACGACGGTGAAGAGGCCGGCTACATACTCAACGGCAGCTTCGAGCTGTGGGTGGGCGAGCGGCATTTCCAGCTGGGTGAAGGGGACAGTTTCAGCTTCTCGAGCCAGGAACCGCACCGCTACGGCAACCCCGGTGAAGTCGATGCCGTGGTGATCTGGGTGATCACGCCGCCAACATTCTGAAGCATGCTCGCTCCCCAATATCCAGCAACAGGGTCTACCTTGTTAACCGAACTTTAGAGGAGCACAACCATGAAGCAGATCCTGATCATAGGCGCGGGCTTTGCCGGCCTGTGGAGCGCGCTCAGCGCCGCCCGCCAGCTTGACCTCCATGGCCGCAAGGATGTCGAGGTCACCTTGCTTGCACCCCAGGCCGAGCTGCATGTGCGCCCGCGCTTCTACGAACCCGACGTACATACCATGGCCGCGCCGTTGCAGGAGCTGTTCGATGCCGCCAACGTCCGCTTCGTGCAGGGCACGGCCTTTCATATAGATGAAGCGGCCCGCCGTGTGGGCTATCGCACCCGCAGCGGAACCCAATGCACCCTGCCCTACGACCGCCTGATCATGGCCTGCGGCAGCGTGCTCAACCGGCCCGACATGGTCGGCATCGAGCATGTGTTCGATGTCGACAAGCTCGACAGCGCCGCGCGCCTGGAAACCCACCTGAAGTCACTGGCCAACCTGCCCGACACACCGGCGCGCAATACCGTGGTGGTGGCCGGTGGAGGTTTTACCGGCATCGAGACCGCCACCGAACTGCCGGCCCGCCTGCGCGAAATCCTCGGCGAGGACGCGGCATTGCGCGTGGTGGTGGTCGACCGTGGCGCGAGGATTGGCGTGGCCCTGGGTGACGGCATACGCCCCGCCATCGAGCAGGCCTCAGAGGCCCTGGGCGTGGAGTGGATCTGTGGCGCCACGGTAGCCTCGGTCGATTCTGCCGGCGTGGTGCTGGACAACGGCCAGCGCATCGACGCCAGCACGGTGATCTGGACCGTGGGCTTCAAGGCCAACCCGCTCACCGAACAGATCAGTGGCGAGCGCGACCGCCAGGGCCGCTTGCATGTCGATGGCAATCTCAAGGTGAAAGGCAATGATGCCGTGTACGCGGCGGGTGATGTGGCCTACGCCGCCTGCGACGAGGCTGGCAATCATGCGGTGATGTCCTGCCAGCATGCGATTCCGCTGGGGCGTCATGCGGGCAACAATGCGGCGGCCGAGCTGATTGGCGTGGCACCGAAGACCTACAGCCAGCCCAAGTACGTGACCTGCCTGGACCTTGGGGCCTGGGGGGCGGTGTATACCGAAGGGTGGGAACGCACGGTGTCGCCACCGGAGGACAAGGCCGAAGCCAAGGTGTTGAAGGCGCAGATCAATACAGTGTGGATCTATCCGCCGGCGGCCGAACGTGCTGCGGCGCTAGCAGCGGCTGACCCGGCTATTCCAGTGGCCTGAGGTTGATTGTGGGAGCGGCCTTGTGTCGCGAAAGGGCCGCGTAGCGGCCCCAGGATGTCAGCGTTTACACCGAGATCTCTGGGGCCGCTTTGCGGCCCTTTCGCGACACAAGGCCGCTCCCACAGAGTTCGCGCAAGCCTTTGAAGCTTGCGCAAGACAGCAGGATCAGGCAGCAGCAAACAGCTCGTTGGCAATCTGCGCCTGGGCAGCATCGATCGCCTGGCTGCGGTGCTCAGGGCCATAAGCCAGGCCATGGGCGCGGACGATTTCCAGGTCGGTGATGCCGATGAAGCCCAGGAATACCTTGAGGAAGTCCTCATGCCCGGCGCCAGTCGGCTGGCCAGCGTGCAGGCCACCGGCGGTGGACACCAGCACTACCTTCTTGTTGCCGCACAGGCCTTCCGGGCCGGCTTCGGTGTAGCGGAAAGTCTTGCCGGCGACGGCAACGCGGTCGATCCAGGCCTTGAGCTGGGTCGGCACGGTGAAGTTGTACATCGGCGCACCAATCACCACGGCATCGGCAGCCAGGAACTCTTCCAGGGTTTCCGCGCTCAGCTTGGCTTCGAAGGCCTGGGCTGCGTCGCGCATGTCTTCCGGGGTGCCAGCCGCTACCAGGGTAGCCGCGGAGAAGTGGGCGATGGCGTCAGCGGCCAGGTCGCGGTACACCACTTCCACGCTCGGGTCGGCGGCTTTCCAGGCTTCGACCACTTCACGGCTCAATTGGCGGGAGGCGGAATTGTCGCCCAGGATGCTCGAATCGATGTGCAACAGTTTCATGGGATTCTCCTGTGAATGAAGACCGCGACATTGGGCGATCACGATGGGGAGAATCCTACCGACATCAACAATGGCTGATAAGGCAGCAAAAATGCGTTAGTTTGTCCTGCTGGTGGAACAGTGAGACATTCCCATGCAAGACCTCAACGACCTTTTCTACTTCGCCCGAGTAGTCGAAGCCGGCGGTTTCGCCGCAGCCGGCCGCCAGCTGGGCATCCCCAAATCGCGCCTTTCGCGGCGTATCGCCGAGCTAGAAGAACGCCTGGGCACGCGCCTGCTGCAACGCACTACACGGCAACTGAAGCTCACCGCAGTGGGCGAGCGCTACCTGCACCACTGCCAGGCCATGCTGCTGGAAGCCGAAGCCGCCGACGAAGCCGTGGCCAGCATGAGCAGCGAACCGCGCGGGCGCTTGCGGGTGTCGTGCCCGGTGGCATTGGCCCACGCCTTTCTGCCGGATGTGATCAGCCGCTTTCTCGCGCAGTACCCGCTGGTGCAACTGGACATGGTGCTGCTCAACCGCCGGGTCGACCTGATTTCCGAAGGAATCGATGTGGCCCTGCGCGTACGCGACCTGGGCGATGAAGACCCGGCCCTGGTCACCCGCCGCCTGCGCCAGGCGCAGATGCAACTGGTTGCAGCGCCCGGTTTCGCCGACCACATCCGCGAACCGGGCCAACTGGCATCATTGCCGGTGCTGGGCGCTGCCGAGGCGGACCGGCTGGTACACTTCCGCCTGTTCGGCCCCCACGGCAAACAGCAGGAAATCGCCCTGGAACCGCGCCTTGCCATTGATGATTTCGTAGTACGTAATGCTGCTGTACGGGCAGGCCTCGGGTTTACCGCGCTGCCCAGCATGTTCTGTGAAGAAGAACTGGCGCGCGGCGAACTGGTGCGCCTGCTGCCGGACTGGTCGCTGCCGGGTGGCTACCTGCAGGCGGTGTACCCGCACCGGCGCGGCTTGCTGCCTGCGGTACGGGTATGGATCGACCACCTGGCGGCGTCGTTCGAGGCCTGTGGAGAAAAGTATGTCTGAGCGAAACATGAGCGAAGCCCAGGTGGCAGCGTTCTGCCTGAGCCTGCCGGGTGCACGGGAAGACTACAAATGGGGCGGCATCCGGGTGTTCTCCGTGGCAGGCAACAAGATGTTCGCGGTGCTCGACCTGGCGGGTGCGGGGTTATCGTTCAAAGTGGCCGACGAACTGTTTCTTGGCTACTGCGACCGCCCGGGGGTGCGGCCTGCGCCGTATCTGGCACGGGCGCGGTGGATCAGCATGGCATCACCCTACCCGCTGGGGCGTGATGAACTGTGTGATCTGTTGCAACGCTCGCACCAGCTGGTGGTGCGGCGGTTGCCAAAGCGGTTGCAGGTGGGATTGCTATTGTGAATTCCCTGTGCAGGCCCTTTCGCGGGTAAACCCGCTCCCACAGGGTTCTCCACTGGTCTGAAGTCTTGTGCTGTACCTGTAGGAGCGGGTTTACCCGCGAAAGGGCCGGCACAATCACATATCAACTGAAGGGCAGATACCGCCCGCCAAGAAACAGCCAGTCCGCCCAGAACACCTGGTGCACCAGCACAATCCCCCAGAACACCAGCTGGTACGACACCTTGCGGGTCTTGTGTCGATACATCTGCTGCGCCAGCAGTGCACCAGGCCAGCCGCCCAGCAGCTCACTGGCATGCAGCACCTTCTCGGGCGTACGCCAGGCCTGGGTACGCGCCTGCTGTTTATCCTGCCAATACAGCAGCAGGCTGATCAGGCTCATTGCCGGGTACAACGCCAGCGGCCACCAGGCTTGGTCGACCCAGGCCATGCGCGCCGCGCCCAGGGCGGGCAGCAGGCACAGCAGGCCCAACAGCAGCAGCTTCAGGCGCACATTACGTACGCCCTCTACCCTTTGCCCCCGTGCCACCTCAGCCATGGGCCGTCGCCCAGTCGACCCAGCCGAACTGCCAGGTCGCCAGAATCAGCAGGCCAAAGGCAATGCGATACCAGGCGAACGCCGCGTAGCTGTGGTTGGCAATGAACTTGAGCAGGCCACGCACGGCAATCATGGCAAAGATGAACGAGGTCACGAAGCCGATGGCAAATACCGGCAGGTCGCCGGGCTGGAACAGGTCGCGGTACTTGTAGCCCGAATACACCGCCGCACCGACCATGGTCGGCATCGCCAGGAAGAACGAGAACTCGGTCGCCGCCTTGCGCGACAGGCCGAACAGCAGGCCACCGATAATCGTCGAACCGGAGCGTGAAGTGCCCGGGATCATCGCCAGGCACTGGATGAAGCCGATCTTCAGCGCGTGGCTCCAGCGCATGTCGTCCACGTGGTCCACCTCCACACGGTGCTCGCGGCGCTCGGCCCAGAGCATGATCACCCCGCCCACCACCAACGCAGCCGCCACGGTGATCGGGTTGAACAGGTATTCGTGGATCAGGTCGGCGAACAGCACGCCCAGCACCACTGCCGGCAGGAACGCCAGCAACAGGTTACCGGTGAAACGCCGCGCCGTGGGCTGGCTGGTCAGGCCGAAGACCACGTCGAAGATCTTGCCGCGAAACTCCCACACCACCGCCAGGATCGCCGCCAGCTGAATGATGATGTTGAAAGCCATGGCCCGTTCGCCACCAAACCCGATCAGGTCGGCGACGATGATCTGGTGACCGGTACTGGAGATTGGCAGAAACTCCGTCAGCCCTTCGACCACGCCTAAGATGATTGCCTGGAAGGCAGTCCAAAAATCCATCGTTCCCCCGATAGAGCACTGCTCGTTGCAGGCCCCTTGTTCTTGATTTGCTTGAAATTGCCGCGCGCGGCCCGGCTGTTTTACAGCGACTGTTGGGCGTAATGCCAGTAGAAAAGTTCACGCCGCCTAAAGGTTTCATCTTGCGCGGCCGAAATCCTAGCAGAGCGCCTTCGCAATCACCTTGTACAAACTGCTGCAGACTATTGAATGGATAGCACTTAGCCATTAGTCGTGTGGGGGCCTCGCGCAAAGCATGCTTGGATGCGCCTGAATAAAAAGAACAATGCGGGAGCTGTGGTATGAAAACCCTGAGATCGATGTCTATCAGCCGCCGTCTGTGGCTGATCCTTTTGGTGGCGGTGGCCATGCTGGTGGTATTGGGCCTGCTGATGCTGCGCCAGATCCACGGTGACCTGTACCAGGCCAAAGCGGAGAAAACCCGCCACGTGGTGCAGACCGCAGCCGGTGTGCTGGCCTATTACCAAGGGCTGGAGGCAGCCGGCACGCTCAGCCGTGAAGCGGCCCAGCAACAGGCGCTGCAAGTGGTGCGGGCGCTGCGCTACGACCACGATGACTACTTCTGGATCAACGACCTGGGGCCGAAGATGATCATGCATCCGGCCAACCCCAAGCTCGACGGCCAGGACCTGTCGGCCATCCGCGACCCCGACGGCTTTGCCGTGTTCAACGAGATGGTCGCCCTGGCTCGGCAGCAGGACGCCGGGCCGGTCAACTACCGCTGGCCCAAGCCCGGTGCCAGCGAGCCGGTGGCCAAGACGTCCTACATCCAGCTGTTCAAGCCCTGGGGCTGGATCATCGGCTCAGGCGTGTACGTCGATGACGTGCAGGCCGAATTCACCCGCCAGTTGCGCGACGCCTCGCTGGTGGGCGTGGCCATCGCCCTGCTGATGGCGCTGGTGGTCATGCTGATTGCGCGCAGCATCGCCCGCCCGTTGCAGGAAGCAGTGCAGGCCATGGGCAACATCGCCAGTGGAGAAAGCGACCTGACTCGACGCCTGGATACTCACGGCCGTGACGAAATCACCCACCTGGGCGAGCACTTCAACCGCTTCAATGGCAAGCTGCAAGGCGTGGTCGGCCAGTTACAAGGCGCGGCCCATGCCCTGGCCCGGTCCGCCGGGCATGTCGGCGACAACGCCGGTGCCGCGCAGCAGCACAGCGCCCAACAGTCGCTGCAGATGGACCAGGTGGCCACTGCGGTCAACGAAGTGACTTACGCCGTGCAAGACGTGGCCAAGACCGCCGAGCAGGCCGCTGGTGAAATGCGTACCGCGCAACAGCAAGTGGCACACGGCCAGGAGGCCATTCACGGCAGCCTGGCGCAGATCGACCGGCTGTCGCTGACCATCGACCAGGCCGTGCAGGTGATCCGTGAACTGGCCGGGCACAGCACGCGCATCGGTGGTGTACTGGATGTGATCCGCTCCATCGCCGAACAGACCAACCTGCTGGCGTTGAATGCGGCCATCGAGGCGGCGCGGGCCGGAGAGCAGGGCCGTGGCTTTGCCGTGGTCGCCGACGAGGTGCGCCTGTTGGCCCAGCGCACGGCGCAGTCGACTGCCGAGATCCATACCATGATCGAGCACCTGCAAAGCCAGTCGGACGCTGCGGTCAAAGCCATCGACACCAGCAGCGAGGCCTCGCGCCAGACGGTCGAGCAGGCCCGCGAGGCCGGTGCCAGCCTGGATGCCATCAACCAATCACTGAACAACCTCACGGCGTTGAATGCCTCCATCGCCAGCGCCACCTTGCAGCAGTCGCACGTGGTAGAAGAGATCAACCGCAACGTGCTGGATACTGCCGGGTTGTCTCAGCAGACCGCCGATGCGGCGCGGCAGTCCAGCGATGCCGGGATGGCGCTGGGGCAGCTGAGCGAAGAGCTGGAGCAGTTGTTGCGGCAGTTCCGCGTATAAGGCCAAGCCCCAGTGGGAGATGGCCAAGCCCTTTGGGCTGCGCTGTCGCCTAGATAACTGAAATTGCAAGCAATCCGCGTACCCTGTGGGAGCGGCTTTAGCCGCGAAGAACCCAGCGCAGTGCTTGGCACCGGCTGCGCCGGTGTTCGCGGCTAAAGCCGCTCCCACAGGATCCCTGCTGACTCAAAGTTATGTGCAGTCCTATGGGAGTGGCCCCAAAGGCCCCAACGCCCTACACCTTCTTTGGCCGACCAGCTACAATCGCGCCCCTCCTCGTAGTCTCCAAGGATCGCCGATGTCCGGCCTTGAACTCATCGCCGCCGTCCTCGGCGTCACCGCTGTCTGGCTCACGGTCAAGCAGAACGCCTGGTGCTGGCCCATTGGTCTGGTCATGGTGCTGATCTATGGCTGGCTGTTCTACGAGGTGAAGCTGTACTCCGGCATGTTGCTGCAACTGGCCTATGCCATCCTGCAGGTCTACGGCTGGTGGCAATGGAAGCGCCCGGGCCATGCTGAAGACGCCCGCCAGGTCACCCGCCTGCAGCGCCCGGCATTGCTCGTCGGTTTGGCCGGCGGGGTGCTGTTGAGCGCCACCTTGGGCGCGGCGATGGCAACCTGGACCGACGCCGCCCTGCCCTGGCTGGACGCCACCCTGACCGGCTTCAGCCTGGTGGCACAACTGTGGATGGCGCAGAAGCGCCTGCAGTGCTGGCCGCTGTGGGTAGTGGTAGATATCGTCTACGTGGGCCAGTACCTGCACCAGCAGTTGTACTTCACCGCCGGTTTCTTCGCCGTGCTCACACTGATTGCCGTGCGCGGCTGGCTGGAATGGCGCCGTGACCCGGCGTTGGTGCAGCCATGAGCGCGGCACAATCCATGAAAGTACTGGTGCTGTGCGGCCCGGAATCCAGCGGCAAGAGCTGGCTGAGCGGTGTGATCCAGGCGCATTTCGGCGGCGTGGTGGTGGCCGAATACGTGCGCCACTTCATCGATCAGGAACGCCGCGACACCTGCTATGCCGATATCCCTGCCATCGCTCGTGGTCAGCTGGCCTGGGAAGACCAGGCCCGTGAGCAGGCACCGTCGCTACTGATTCTCGACACTCACCTGCTCAGCAACATGCTCTGGAGCCACGCCCTGTTCGGCGACTGCCCGGCCTGGCTGGAACAGTCGTTGCTGGCGCGGCATTACCACCTGCACCTGCTGCTGAGCCCGCAAGGCGTGGATTGGGTTGCCGATGGCCAGCGCAGCCAGCCCGAACTGCGCGACCGCCAGCGCTTTTTCGACGACAGCCTGCACTGGCTGCAACGGCATGAGCAAGCGTACAAAATAATTGAGGGCAATTGGCCACAACGCCAGTTGCTGGCACTGCAAACAGTCGCTAAGCTCATTGATAGCAATACGCCATCCTGCCCCACCGAGTGTTAACCCACTGACACACCCTTGTGGGGCGAAGCCCCTGAAAACATGAGGTCTTGCGGGGCGTCGAAAGTAATGTCAAGGCGCTGAAACACTCTTGCAAAAACCCTTCCAATCAAGGCCAGCACTGACTTTGCCTGCACCACTCGCGGCTGCCTGTTTCAGCCCTGAGACAGAATATGCCGCAGCTTGTCATGGTGCCTACCTTAACCTTTTGATCTGAAACCGCTTCTCGAAAGCGGCACACCTTCTGCTCCGTCGTTCACATCGCTGAACAGGGCCAGCGCTCATTGAAGGAGTTGCCGTCGTGAGGAAAACTGACAAACGCCTTTATCACCTGCTGCTGATGGGCTATGTGCTGGGTTCGTTGAGCCTGACGGCCCAGGCCGACAACGGCATCATCGTGATAACCCGTGATGTGCAGACACGCAACGCTATGGTCCCGCCGTTAAGACCCGACCCCAACCCCACCACCGTCAATGCCAATCCTTCCGCTCACATCCTCAAGCAAACCAACGAACTGAGTGATGGCGACTTCGCCAACATCAGCAGCGGTGCGGGCATCAGCACCCTGATTACCCAGCAGACCAACAACCTGGGCGGCAACCTCAATAACCAATCCCAACTGCCCAACCTGGCCGGTGGCCGCGGTACAGGCTCGGGAAATGGCATCTCGAACATGGTCAACTCGAGTGTGCAGCGCGGCCTGGCGCCGCTGCAGATCCTGACCGGAGGCAAGTGAGATGAAGCACACGCTGCTGATCCTGGTCACGCTGTGCAGTACATCGGCCTTCGCGCAATCCCCGGTCCCCGTGATCAACAACGCCGACATCGACAGCTCGGGCAGCCGTTACCAGGGCAACCTGTCGGTCAACCAGGCAGCCGGCGACCTACAGCAACAGGCCAACGCGCGCGCCTTCGCCGCAGGGCCCGAGGCTGGCGCCACCACGCAGATCCGCCAACGGCTGAACGCCCCCGCAACTTCCGCGATGGACGCGCGCTCGACCATACAGGGCGACGCCTTCAGCAACGGTAGCGGCGCCCTGGGGGTCAACCAGAGCGCCGGCGCCAACACCCAGCAAGCGAACGCACTGAGCATCAGTCTCGGTGCCCAGCCGCAAAGCATCGACGACAGCGTCCTCATGCAACAGAACGTGGCGCTGCTCAACAACTCCGGTCCGATTGACACTTCAACTGGCAATCGCCAGGTCACCACCAGTGACCAGGCCTTCACCGGTAGCCGTGGAGTGATTCAGTTGAACCAGAGTGCCGGGGTGGGAAACCGAATGGCCAACACCTTGAGCATCCGGGTCGCGGATTGACCCATCCAGTTAAGAACAACACTTAACCTAAAAGTACGGAGAATCACCATGAAACCCTCGATGGCAATCAAGCCTCTGGTTTTCGCAATTGCTGCGGTCATGGCTGTTGCTGTACAAGCTGATCAGAACGACCGGCGTGGCGGGCACCACAATGGTCACCACAATAACGGGCATCACACCCCTCCTCCCACCCGGATCCCTGTTTATGCCACAGCCAACGCCATGGACAGCCAACGCAGCACGGGTAACACCATCACCAACCAAGGCACCATCAACGAAGCCGAAATGAGCAGCTCGGCCACAGGTGCAAGCGGCAACGTGGGTGTCAACGTGGCAGCCGGTAACGGCAACCAGCAGGACAATGCTGCGGCTATTGCCAATGCATCGTCCGAGTCCAGCCTGGACAACAGCTTCGTGTTCGGCACCGCCGAAGCCACCGCTGACGTTCGCCAGTTCAGCAACAACAACCGTGTCGACAACTGGTCCACCCAGAACTCGGCAGTCATGGCCGGCTCGGCCGATGGTGCGGAGGGTAACGTCGGCATCAACATCGCTGGCGGCGACCTGAACCAGCAGAAGAACACCATGGCCATCGCCAACACCGGTGCCCCGCTGGGCAATGCCACTGCCACCGCCTCTGCCGACCAGAACGGCCCAGGCCTGACGGTGAACAACGGCGCCGACCGCACCTACCGGGTGGATACGCTGACCATCACCACCACCAAGAGCGGTTCCAGCTCGCGTGAGGGCACGTTCAATTCGACCGACGACCGCAGCTCGTCATCGAGCTTCAGCGTGGCCGGCTCGCGAAGTGCCAGCTCCAGTGGCTCCAGTGGCTGGAACTCCAGCGGTTCGAGCAGCATGAACGCCAGTGGTTCGCACAGTTCCACTGCCAGCGGCTCCAACAGCTGGAACGCCAGTGGTTCGATGGCCGGCAACGCCAGTTCGTCCAGCAGTGCCAGCCTGAGCGCCTCCTTGGCCGCGGCAGCCGATGCGACCCGCACCACGACCACCGATTACGGCCGTCACGAGCGCACTCGCACCGACAGCTTCGATGCCTCGCTCAATGCATCGCTCAATGTGGATGTCGACCACTCGCGGGAAAGCTCTTACGACAAGTCGTTCGAGAAGGCATTCGACTCGTCGTATGACAAGGCTCGCCAATCGAGCTACGAGAAGTCTCGCGACTCCTCGTATGAGAAGGCTCACGAGTCGTCCTATGCCAATGCATCGGAATCGGCGTTTGAAAAGTCTGGCGAGAAATCGTCTCAATCGTCGAACGACGTGTCGAAGAGCTACAGCGAAAGCAGTGCCTACGACTTGAGCAATACCGTGTCCTTCCAAGTGCTGACCCCTACCGGATGGGCAAACCCTGTTACCAACACTGCAACCCTTAGTGGTTCGGTGAATGGCGGCAGTGGCAACCTGGGCGTGAACGTGGCAGCCGGTGTGGGCAACCAGCAGAGCAACTCGCTGGCCATCTCCAACACCTCGTTCTGATCGCTGTGCTTGAGGCCCCCTTCGGGGGGCCTTTCTTCAACAGAACCGGAAGGCATCCGATCATGCGCATCATTGCCCTGGCGTTTTTGCTGTGCCTGGCCAGCATGAGCGAAGCTGCACAAATGCCGCTGTCCGTCCTGCCGGGCGGCGCTGTGGTGTTCAAGCCCATCCAGAGCATACGCGAGCGCAAGTTCGCCGACCTGGTGCAACAGAAAACCGACTTCAGCTGCGGCGCCGCCGCGCTGGCCACCATCCTGCGCCAGGCCTACTGGCTGGATGTGGACGAGCAACAGATCATCGAAGGCATGCTGGCCCACGCCGACCAGGACCTGGTGCGCACGCAAGGCTTCTCGATGCTCGACATGAAACGCTACGTGGAAAGCCTGGGGATGCGTGCCCGCGGCTACCGGGTGGCACCCGAGACCCTGCACAGCGTGCGCATCCCGGTCGTGGTGCTGATGGACGTGCGCGGCTACAAGCACTTCGTGGTCATGCAGAAGGTCGACAAGGGTTGGGTGTATATCGGTGACCCGGTACTGGGCCACAAGCGCTACAAGGTCGAAGATTTTCTCAAGGGCTGGAACGGCATCATCTTCGCCGTCATCGGCCAAGGCTACGACAAGAACAACATCCTGCTCGACCCGCCCCTGCCGCTGACCGCCAAGGGCCGGGTGAACAACTTCACCCCGGTGCAGGATGCAGAGCTGCTGGACTTCGGTTTCATCAAAAGCGACTTCTTCTAACGACTCTTGCAACGACAAGGAGCACGAGGCTCCGGGGAGCACCCCAATGAAGAACCCATTCTGGCTCGCGATCGCATGCCTGGCTGTCAGCCTTCCCACCCATGCCGAAACGTTCAAGCCCATCGAGCTGAAGGACCATGAGTTGGCGACCCTGCGTGGCCGCTACGTGATGCCGGGGCGGATCGTGAGTTTCGGCATTGTCATGTCCAGCACCTGGCAGAATGCCAAAGGGGACGTGATCGGTGCCACGAGCACGATGCAGATTCAGCAGTCGACCATCAAACCGCAATTCTATGTGTCGTTGATCGACGAAAGCGGCACTGGCACAGCGTCAGCTGGATCCACCGCACCAGGTACCGGCACCGTCACGGGCGGTGCCGGCCTCAACACCACAGAGGGTGTTACCCAGGTGGTACGCGCCGCTGGCGACAACAACACCGCCTACAACGATGTCGCCATCAATGTCTCCAAGGCCAACCAGGCGCCCACCGCGCAGCCACAGGGCCAGGCACTGGCCAACGGCCAGACGCTGACGGGCGAAAACGGCGCAGGTGCGCTGAGTGTGTCTGCCAGCGGCGTAGGGGTGCGGTTCAATATCAATGCCAGCAACAACCAGGGCAGCAGCGTACAGCGCCTGGCGCAGGGTGGCCTGATGCAGAACTCGACGCTGCTGGGCAATGGCAACCGGGTGAACAACGTCACCACGCTCAATGTGGTGATGCGTGAAAGCGTGCCTACAGCCGCGTCGCTGAACGGTAGCCTCGATCAGCTCAAAGGTCTTCGCACATTCGGATACTGATCTACGCTGAGTCTCATCAAAAGTAGTCGGCAGGGACGGCAATTCCATGCACCGATCTTTATCGCTCAAAGCTTTTGTGTGTTTGACCACTTTGGCCCCGGCCACATTGCTCTACGCCGCCTCCGACCCACAGGTTGAGGCTCTCAAGCAGGAACTGATGGAACTGAAACGTCGCTACGAAGCCCAGCAGCAAGCGCTGATGGTGCTGGAGCAGCGCGTACGCCAGGTCGAGGAAACCCCGGCAGCACCACCGCCCAAACGCTTGGTCAGGTCCCCGGCCGAAGGGGTCAAGGGCGCACAGACGGTGGCATCGGGTGCACCGGGCACCACCGGCAGCTCCTATGGTCAGGCGCTGACCGCCGACGCCGAACCGGCACAGAGCGTGTCCAACCTGTATGACGAGGCCAGCGGCTTCTTCGGCGGCGGCAAGTTCAGCTTCGAGACCGGTGTCACCTATACCCACTACGATACTCGGGCGCTGGTGCTCAACGGCTTCCTGGCACTGGACTCGATCTTCCTCGGCAGTATCAACCTTGACCGGGTGAAGGCAGATAACTGGACCCTGGACATGACTGCCCGCTACAACCTCGCCCAGCGTTGGCAGTTCGACATCAACGTCCCGGTGGTGTACCGCGAATCCACCTATTCTTCCGGCGGTGCGGGGGGAGCCGGAGCGACCACCTCGGACGAAACCGTAACCCGCGACCCGGAAATTGGCGACGTCAACGTCGGCGTCGCCTACAAGTTCCTCGACGAAGACGAGACCTGGCCTGACGCCGTCGCTACCTTGCGTATAAAGGCACCGACCGGCAAAGACCCGTATGGCATCAAACTGCGCCAGGTCGAGGGCAACGACAACCTGTCGGTACCGGAAAGCCTGCCGACCGGCAACGGCGTCTGGTCTATCACGCCGGGCATCTCGCTGGTCAAGACGTTCGACCCGGCCGTGCTGTTCGGCAGCCTGTCGTACACCTACAACATGGAAGACTCGTTCAGCGACATCAGCCCACAGGTCAACAGCAAGGTGCCCGGCGACGTGAAGCTGGGCGACTCCTGGCAGATCGGCGGCGGTATCGCCTTTGCCCTGAACGAGAAGATGAGCATGTCGTTCTCGGTGTCCGACCAGTTCGCCCGCAAGAGCAAGATAAAGCCGGATGGCGGTGACTGGCAGTCGATTTCCAACAGCGACTACAACGCAGCCAACTTCAACATCGGCATGACCTTCGCCGCCACCGACAACCTGACCATCGTGCCCAACCTGTCCATTGGTCTGACCGATGACGCGCCCGACTTTTCCTTCAGCCTGAAATTCCCCTACTACTTCTGATACTTGCCCTCGGCCGGGCCCGCGCGAAGGGGCCCGGCTTTGGTTACCAGTCTTGTCCCGGACCGCCTTCCATGCCACGGCCTGTTATCATCAAGCACAGTTGCATGACGATTTAATGGCAAAAGGGATGTTTTCGTGAAGAACCTGTCAGACCACCCACGTACCCGGCTTGTCGCCCTGGCGACCCTGGTACTGGTGATCCCACTGGGTACGCGCGCCATGCTGGGTTGGTCCAACCCGCTCGGTTACCTGTCCGACCTCGCACTCGGCAGCCTGCTGGTCTTGCTGCTGCACCGTCGGCCGTGGTGGTTGGCGCTCCCCGTATTGCTGGCCTGGGCGGCCCTCTGGGTGGCTTCGGCCGAACTGGTCAGCGCGGTCGGCCGTTTGCCCACCAGCGCTGACCTGACATACCTGCTCGACCCGCAGTTCATGGAAAACTCGACCGGTGGCGGCCTGGCACATGCCTGGCTGCCCTGGATCATGGGCACCGGCCTGCTGGGCTGGCTGGCCATCGCCTGGCGCAGCCGTAGCCAACGCAGCCAACCGCTGCCACGCAAGGCCTGGGCCATTCCGCTGCTGCTGTTTGGCGCCCATTGGGGCAGCCAGCAACTGGTACCTTCCGACGCCGACCAATGGCGGCAATACAACCTCACCCACCAGTTGCTTTCGGCCGGGGCCGGCAACCTGCAGCGCCAGGTCGAAGGCTGGATGGGCCGCACACAAACCTTCACCCCTCTGGCCAGTACCGGCCTGACCCAGTCCGACCTGCATGGCCAGCGGCTGCTCGCCGGGCCAGGCAACGCCCGCAACCTGCTGATCATCACCGTGGAAGGCATCCCCGGGGCCTACCTGCGGCCCAACCGCCAGGCCCTGCACAGCCGCTTCGACGAAGAGCTGATGCCAAAGCTCAGCCAGTGGGCCGAGCGCGGCATGAACACCCCGGACTACGTGCTGCATACCCACCAGACCATCCGTGGCCTTTACGCGATGCTCTGCGGTGACTATGACAAGCTGGCCAACGGCACGCCCAAGGGCATGGAACTGCTGACCCAGAACGAACGCAACCAGGCCTGCCTGCCAGCGCAGTTGCGCCAGGCCGGTTTCACTACCCACTACCTGCAGGGTGCCGGCCTGCGCTTCATGGCCAAGGACCGCATCATGCCGCACATCGGCTTTGACTCGGTGCACGGCCAGGAGTGGTTCCGCAACAAGAACTACCTGGACTTCCCCTGGGGCAAGGATGATCGCTCCTTCTTCGAGGGTGCGCTGGACTACGTCGGCCAGCTGCAAAAGCAGGACAAGCCATGGATGCTGACCCTGCTCACCGTGGGCACCCACCAGCCCTACTCGGCGCCGTTCGAGTACATGGAGCGCTACGACACGCCGAAACAGGCGGCAGTCGCCTACCTGGACGATGCACTCGGTGCATTTCTCGACAACCTCGAACGCCAGGGCGTACTCAAGGACACCCTGGTGGTAGTGACTTCCGACGAGTCCCACGGTATCGACGGTGTGCGCCTGGCCTCGTCCTGGGGCTTCAACCTCACCCTGGCGCCGGAGCAGGCGCAGTTGCCACGGATCAAGCGGGGCACCTACGGCCATATCGACCTGGCCACCTCGCTGCTCGACTACTTTGCGCTGCCCATCCCCATGGCGCTCGGCGGTCGCTCGCTGTACCGCGATTACGACAGCGGTCGTGAAATGATCTCCTACACCAACGGCATGCTGCGCTATCACGACGGCCGGGGTGTGTTCACCGAGTGCGACTTCCAGCAGCGCTGCCGGCGTTACGCCAGCGAGGGCTTCATCGCCGACCAGGCACGTTACCTTGGCCCCGGCGACAACCTGCTGGGCCAGCAGATCGGTGCCCTCGCCGGGGTGCTCGACCAGTCCCTGCTGCAGACACCGCTCAACCTGCGTTACCAGTTCGGCGGCCCATCGCCGATCCAGCTGCGCAAGCGCATCAAAGATGACTGGGCCGACAACCTGATCGGCGCCCAGTACCTGGAAATGCCCGAGGGTTCGCATACCCGCGTACGGGTCAAGGTACGTTCACTGGACCCCAAGCGCGCAGCCTATATCCAGCTCAAGGCCAAGCAGCTGGAGCAGGACGTACCGCTGGGCTTGCCTTACGAAGTGAAAGTCACTGCCGACGAGCCGCTGGAGATGGAGTTCAGCTTCGACAACCCGACAGCGCGCAAGGCGTTTTCCTTCCATTTGCTGGGCTATGGTGGTGGCCAGGTGGAAATCAGCGACTTCAGTGTGATAACCGCACTGCCAGGGGAAGACGAAGCAGCGGATGAGCTGACCGAAGGGCATATTGCCCATTCGGGCTGAACGGTACCACTCATCGCCGGGCCGCCGCGACCTGTCGATTCAACCCGCCCGTGCTCGACTAGTGTGTGAATCCCCCCAATGTGGAGATAACACCATGAGCACGAGCGAAAGCAGGCACCCGGTGGTTTCCCGCAGCCAGTGGCTGACGGCCCGCCGGCAGCTGTGGCTGCACGAAAAGGCCTTCACCCACCACCGCGACGCGCTGTCCGCAGCCCGTCGCGCCCTGCCCTGGGTCAAGGTGGAGCACGACTATCGCTTCCAGGGACCGGACGGCGAACTGAGCCTGGCCGACCTGTTCGCAGGCCGCAGCCAACTGCTGGTTTACCACTTCATGTTCGCCGAAGGCTGGAGCGAAGGTTGCCACGGCTGCTCATTCCTGGCCGACCACTTTGACGGCGCCAACCTGCACCTGGCCCATCACGACGTGTCGCTGGTGGCGGTGTCGCGTGCGCCGTATGCCGAGTTCCAGGCATTCCGGCGGCGCATGGGCTGGCAGTTCCCCTGGTATTCGTCACATGGCAGCGGCTTCAACGAGGACTTTGGCGTCAGCGTCGGCAGCGAGGGCCAGCGGCAGTACAACTATGAGCCATATGAGGGCGATGAAAGCGAGCTTCCCGGGCTGAGTGCGTTCTACCGCGAGCAGGACGGCAGCGTGTACCACACCTACTCGACCTATGCCCGCGGGCTGGACATCCTGGTCAACACCTACAACTTCCTCGACATCGCGCCACTGGGGCGCAACGAGGCCGGGACCATGGACTGGGTGCGGCACCATGACCGTTATGACGGGCAGCCGGATAAACCTCACTGCTGCCATACATAACGTGAGGCAACATATATCCCTGTGGGAGCGGCTTTAGCCGCGAAGAAGCCAACGCGGTGGGTGGCACCGGCTGCGCCGGTGTTCGCGGGTAAACCCGCTCCCACAGGAATTGCGCCATGGTCAAGACTGCGTTCAACCCGTTACATCACCCGCGCACACCCAGCATCCCGCGCTCGACGATGAAGTCGATCACCGCCTGCAGCCCCTCGCCCTTCTTCAGGTTGCTGAAGGTCCATGGCCGCTGCGGGCGCATGCGCTGGGTATCGCGCTCCATCACTTCCAGCGAAGCCCCCACATAGGGCGCCAGGTCGGTCTTGTTGATCACCAGGAAGTCCGACTTGGTAATCCCTGGTCCACCCTTGCGCGGGATCTTCTCGCCTTCGGCCACGTCGATCACGTAGATAGTCAGGTCGGCCAGCTCAGGGCTGAAGGTGGCACTCAGGTTGTCACCGCCGCTTTCGACAAAGATCACCTCGAGGTTGCCAAATTTGCGCGCCAGTGCTTCGACCGCCGCCAGGTTCATCGAGGCGTCTTCACGTATCGCCGTGTGCGGGCAGCCGCCGGTTTCCACGCCGACGATGCGCTCCGGCTCGAGGGCCCCGGCTTCGGTCAGGATGCGCTGGTCTTCCTTGGTGTAGATATCGTTGGTGACCACTGCGATCTGGTAATGGTCGCGCATGGCCTTGCACAAGGCTTCGAGCAGCGCCGTCTTGCCGGAGCCGACCGGGCCGCCGACACCGACGCGCAGGGGTTGTTGATAGCTTTGCATGCAGGCAGTCCTCAGGAACGGAACAAACGGGTGTATTGGGTTTCGTGTCGCGATGAGGCAATGGCCAGCAACGGCAGGCCGCCGCCAAGCTGGTCATCGCCCAGGCCCAGTGCCTGGTCGAGGGCCGCGGGCAGCCCTGCCCCCAGGTCGCGCAGCAAGGTCTGGGCGGCCTGCTGGCCGAACGGCACCAGCTTGACCCCGGCCATTACCGCGCCCTCCAGCCAGGCAAAACCGTGGCCCAGGGCCAACTGGCGCAGAGGGATCGCCCAATGCGCAGCCAGCCAGGCCATACCGCCCAGCTGGGTGAGTTCGAGGCTGGCCCGCCAGGCCGGCGCCTGGCCCAGTTGCCAGCCGTCCAGCAGCCGTGCCAGCGCCGCGCCGCGCTGCTGTTCTTCCAGGCGCAGCTCGGCGGTTTCACGGTTGGCCAGCAGAAAGCGGCTCCAGTGGCAGAAGGCTTCGGCGTCCTCGGCCTGGCAGGCGTGGTACAAGCGCGCCAGCACCGGCCAGTCGAGGCAGGCCAGGGTGTCGTCGATCTGCTCGCGCTGCCAGGCAGCGAAACCATCTACGTCCCGTACCCAGCCCGCCTCGACCGCCCATTCCAGGCCTTGCGAGTAGGTGAAGCCACCCACCGGCAAGCCAGGGCTGGCCAGCTGCAGCAGGCGCAACAGCGCCAGGTCGCTGTCCATCAACCAGCCAGTACCAGCGCGGCGCCGGCCAGCAGGCCGCCGCCAAAGGCCTTCTGCAGGCCGCTATGCCTGCGCAACAGGCAACCGACCGCAAAGCCGGCCGCCAGCAACAGGCCGCTGACCGTGACGAAGCCGGCGCTGAACTGCCAGAACGCGCTTGGCGTGGCTTCCACGCCATGGGCCCAGCCATGGAACAGGGCGAACACCGGCATGGCCATTGCCAGCAGCAGCTGGCGGCTGGGCAGCAGCACTGCACCCGCAGCCACCAGCAGCGACAGGGCGATCAGGGTTTCCATACCCAGTACATCGCCGAACAGGTGGCCGCACACCGCGCCGCCGAACATCGCCGCCAGGGTTGCCAGGGGTAGCGTCAGGCTGCGCCGGGTCAGCGCGGCGAGCACACCGGTGCCCAGCAGCATCAGCAGGTGGTCAAGACCGGTCAGCGGGTGCAGCAGGCCGTCCTGCAGCGGGTTGGCGTCGTGCCCGGGGTGGGCAAAGGCAGGCAGAGCCAGCATCAGCAGAAACAGGGCGAAAGTCTTTTTCATCGGTTGCTCCAGGCAGTTCAGGAATGGGCAGGCAGGCGCACGAACGGGTGATCGTGGCCGTGGGTGTGGCTATGGCTGTGGCTGTGCGGTGCGCTCTGATAGGCGCCCGCTTCAGGCTCGAACGGTGCCTGTTCGGCCTCTACCGTCAGGCCCAGGCCACGCAACATGTCGTCCAGCACGTGGTCGTGCTGGAAGCGCAACAGGCCGGGTTCGATCTGCAGCGGCACATGGCGGTTGCCCAGGTGATAGGCCGCGCGGGCCAGCAGGTGCGGGTCGGCGCAACGCACCGTGGACACCGCTTCGGGCGCCGCCAGCACACGGATCAGCTGGGTGCCCTCGGCATCGGCCAGCAGTTCGCCTCCGCGCAGCAGGTGGCCGCGTTCGAGCATCAGCCCGGCCTCGCGACCATCATCCAGGGTCACCCGCAGGCGGCTCTTGATGCGGCTGTCCACGTCCAGGGTAACGGTGCCGGTTTCGCCCAGCGTGCCGGGCTCGGTGATACGGCGGGTCAAGACAATCATCGGTGCTCCTTCAGAACAGGAAGTAACGCTGGGCCAGCGGCAGTTCGCGGGCCGGTTCGCAGACCAGCAGTTCACCGTCGGCACGCACCTGGTAGGTCTGCGCATCGACCTCGATCAGCGGCTGCAAAGTGTTGTGGACCATGTCGGGCTTGCGCACCCGGCGGCAGCCGTGGGCCACGCCGATCAGGCTGCGCAGGTTCAACTCCTCGGCCAGGCCACGGTCCATCGCCGCCTGGGGCAGGAAGGTCATGCGCGTGGCATGCCGCGCCGCGCCCAGGGCGCCGAACATCGGGCGGTAATGCACCGGTTGCGGCGTGGGGATGGAACCGTTGATGTCCCCCATGGGCGCGGTGACGATCATCCCGCCCTTGATCACCAGGGCCGGCTTGACCGCAAAGAACGCCGGTGCCCACAGCACCAGGTCGGCCAGTTTGCCGACTTCCACCGAGCCCACTTCGTGGCCGATGCCGTGGGTCAGTGCCGGGTTGATGGTGTACTTGGCGATGTAGCGCTTGACCCGGAAGTTGTCGCTGTAGCTGGTGTCCGGCGCCAGTGGCCCGCGGCGCAGCTTCATCTGGTGGGCCACCTGCCAGGTGCGCAGCACCACCTCGCCAACCCGGCCCATGGCCTGGGAGTCGGACGAAGTCATGGCAAAGGCGCCCATGTCGTGGAGAATGTCCTCGGCGGCGATGGTTTCGCGGCGGATGCGCGACTCGGCAAAGGCCACGTCTTCGGCGATGCTCGGGTCCAGGTGGTGGCAAACCATGAGCATGTCCAGGTGCTCGTCCACGGTGTTGACCGTGTACGGCAGGGTCGGGTTGGTCGAGGACGGCAACACGTTGGCCTGGCCTGCCGCGCGGATGATGTCCGGGGCGTGACCGCCACCAGCACCCTCGGTGTGGAAGGTGTGGATGGTGCGGTCGCCGATCGCCGACAGGGTGTCTTCGATGCAGCCGGACTCGTTGAGGGTGTCGGTGTGGATCGCCACCTGGATGTCCATTTCCTCGGCCACGCCCAGGCAGCAGTCGATGGCTGCTGGTGTCGAACCCCAGTCTTCGTGCAGCTTGAGGCCCACGGCGCCCGCTGCGATCTGCTCGCGCAGCGCTTCCGGCCGCGAGGCGTTGCCCTTGCCCAGCAAGCCGATGTTGATCGGCAGGCTGTCGGCGGCCTGGAGCATGCGCGCCAGGTACCAGGGGCCGGGCGTGCAGGTGGTGGCGTTGGTGCCGGTGGCTGGCCCGGTACCGCCGCCGATGAAGGTGGTGACACCGCTGTTTAGCGCCTCGTCCACCTGCTGCGGGCAGATGAAGTGGATGTGCGAGTCGACACCACCGGCGGTGACGATCTTGCCCTCGGCCGCGATCACCTCGGTGCCGGGGCCCACTGGCACGTTCACGCCCGGCTGCACATCGGGGTTGCCAGCCTTGCCGATCACCGCGATACGCCCGTGCTTGATGCCGATATCGGCCTTGACAATGCCCCAGTGGTCGATGATCAGGGCATTGGTCAGTACCAGGTCCATGGCTTCGGCAGCCAGCATCTGGCCCTGCCCCATGCCATCGCGGATGACCTTGCCGCCACCGAACTTTACCTCTTCGCCATAGATGGTGAAGTCGTGCTCCACCTCGACCCACAGCGCGGTGTCGGCCAGGCGCACGCGGTCGCCCACGGTGGGGCCGAACATGTCGGCATAGGCCTGGCGGGAAATGCGGCTCATGCCCTGCCCTCCAGCGCGCCCATCACCTTGCCCTGGAAGCCGTAGACCTCGCGCTTGCCGGCGTATGCCACCAGTTGCACGGTACGCGCCTGACCAGGCTCGAAGCGCACGGCGGTACCCGCGGGGATGTCCAGACGAAAGCCCAGCGTAGGCGCGCGCTCGAACACCAGCGCCTCGTTGACTTCGTAAAAGTGGTAGTGCGAGCCGACCTGCACCGGCCGGTCGCCATGGTTGGCCACGCTGACGCTTACTGTCGCGCGGCCGCTGTTCAGCTCGATGTCGCCGGCGGCGACCTGGATTTCACCTGGGATCATGCGGGGCTCCTGGGCAATTTCAAACGATGGGGTCATGCACGGTCACCAGCTTGGTGCCATCCGGGAAGGTCGCTTCGACCTGCACGTCGTGGAGCATTTCGGCGATGCCAGGCATTACCTGCTCGCGGCTCAATACTTCACGCCCCAGGCTCATCAACTCGGCGACGGTGCGGCCATCACGGGCGCCTTCGAGCACGGCGGCACTGATCAACGCCACCGCTTCCGGGTAGTTGAGTTTCAGGCCACGGGCCAGGCGCCGCTCCGCCAGCAGCGCGGCGGTGAACAGCAGCAGTTTGTCTTTCTCTCTCGGGGTCAGCTCCATGGCGCTCTCTCAGGTGGCCCAGATACGCGGCGGGCAGGCCGGCAGGCCGAGGACGGCCGGGCGCAGCACATGCCACAGGCGTTGCAGGGTGCGTTGCAGGTGTTGGTTGTCATGGTCGAGCACGCGGATCACCAGCAACGACCCGAGCAGGGTCGCGCCGGCCGGGTTGGCCATCTCGTCGAGCAGCGGGCGCACCAGATCCAGCACGGCCTGGTCGGCGGGTGCGGCGCAGAAGGTGGCCAGCAGCGGATGCCCGCCAAGCTTGCTCAGGCGCCCGCCTTCGACGCGCAGGCGCTCGTGCAGGCCCACTTCGTCGGGCAGTTCGATGTGCAAGCGGCTGTCGAGGGCTCCGTGATCGAACCGTTCGCTCATCACCGGGCGCCCCAGGCACAGGGTTTCCCAGGCCAGCAGGCGCGCCCCCGTTTCGAGGGTGAAACGGCTGTCGAGGCTGGCGCGGGCGCCGGAGAAGAAGATGCTGTCCTGCGGCAGCCACTCCAGGGTGCTGTCGGCGCCCAGGTGAAAACGCTGGACCAGCCGCGCGGTCGGGCCGATGCTGCGGTAGAACTTGCTGGCGCCGGGCATGGTCAGCAGCGCGTGGCTGCCCGGCTCCAGCTGGATATCCAGCTCCAGGCGGTCGCCAGCGACGATCCCTCCGGGCGGGTGCAGCACGTAGACATGGCACGGTGCACCTTCGGGATAGAATGGCCGCTGCACCAAAAGAGGTCCGAAATGCCGCCACGCACCAAGGCGGGTCACCTTGTCGCGTTTGACGAAACGCAACTGCAGGTGAGCGCTCCAGCCGGCATCGTCGTGTTGTTGTTCGATCTGCTCCGCGAGCGACATCCTGCGGCCCCTGAAATCCGTGGCCTGCTGGCCGTTTAGAGTGGCAGGCACGCACGGCTATGGCGTGCGCGCCCTGACCACTCGATCAAATTCGCAGGCTGGATATAGCAGGTTGCGGGCCAACTCCGCAGGTGGACGAAGATGAAGGATTTGCCATGGCCGCTCTGGCATCGGGCATAGAGGGAGATGGCGCACAAGGCAGGGGCGTGCTTCGGCCCTGTTTCGGTGCTGGGATCTCAAGGCAAAAATTACCCGATGCTGCGACACGGCCTCTGTGGGAGCGGGTTTACCCGCGAAGAATCCAACCCAGTGCATGGCACGGGCTTCGCCCGTGTTCGCGGGTGAACCCGCTCCCACAGGGTTAGAGCAAGCCCTTTATACAGCGACAAGGCCTCAGTAATCGAAGCGGTCCACCGCACGCCGGCGTTCGTTGTCGTCACGCCGGTCATAGATGGCGGTGGTCTGGATATTGGCGTGATGCGCCAGCTTCTGGGCAATGGACAGGTCGTGCTCTTCGATCACCCGGGTGATGAACGCGCGACGGAAGTCGTGCGGCATGATCTTCACGCCCACCTGCGCACCACGCTGGCGGGCGATGTAGTAAATGGCATGCTTGGTGATGCGCGCCCGGGTGATATGGCTGCCACGGCGGATGCGGTTGAACAGGAACGGGTCGTCTTCGGCCCCTGCGGGCAAGTCCTGGCGGCGCAGGTCCAGCCACGCCTGCAACTTCTCGAACGCCCATGGCGGGGCGTACTTGATCAGCTGGCGGTTGCCCTTGCCCAGCACCTGCAGGCTGCGCGCCTCGAAGTCGACCTGGTCCAGGTCGATGTCCACCGATTCCGACTTGCGCATGCCGGTGCCGTACAGCAAGGCGATGATGGCCGCGTCACGCACACCCTGCGGCCGTGAGTCGGCCGCGCACACATCCATCAGCTCGCGAATCAGGCTGCGGCGCAGGTTGCGCCCCGGCGGCAGGCGGCTGCCGGTGGCCGGCTTGACTTCGCGAATGCGCAGCAACTGCTCGTGATCGATCAGGCCCTGGCGCCAGGCTTCGTTCATCACACCGCGAATGGCGTTGACGTACAGCGACGAGCTGTTGGGGGCGTAACCATCCGCACGCAGCGCCGCCACCAGGGCGATCACATGGCCGGGCTCGAGCCGATGCCAGGGCACATCGACGATATTGCAGTCGACAAAACCCAGCCGATCGGCGGCGTCCTGAAGGATGTAGCGCATGGTTTGCTGGCTGGATGGGGCCAGGCGGGCCATGTACTGCAGCAGCGGATTTTTCGAGAGGTCGGACAAAACGTGAATCCTGTAGCGAAGCGTTGGCCAGCGGCGAACCGGCCAGACCCTGAAGCAAGTCAATACGACATACAAACAGGTCCAAATAACAGCGGAATACACATGTCATTCGGACCCGGAGAAGTGCCATCACCTTGATATACAAGGGGTTCGGAGCTGGCACGGATCGTGATCTTACCCCAATTGAGCCCACTGAACGAACGAAGGTCAGCCCATGCTTGTGCAGCCGATCGATTCACGCCCACGCCAGGCCGTCTGGGGCCTGGGTTTCCGCCCATTCTTCCTGGGTGGCAGTTTGTTTGCGCTGCTCGCCTTGCTGTTGTGGGGCGGCGTACTGGCCGGTGCGCTGGAGCCCACGCCCCCCGGCGGCATGCTCGCCTGGCACCGCCACGAAATGCTCTATGGCTTTGCTGCCGCCATCATCGCGGGTTTCCTGCTGACCGCCGTGCAGAACTGGAGCGGCATCCCAGGCTTGAACGGGCGCGCGCTACAGGGCTTGTTCCTGCTTTGGCTGCTGGGCCGGGTGAGCTGGTTCCTGCCACTACCGGGCAGCGTGCTGGTAGTGATCGAGGGCAGCTTCCTGCCGCTGGTGGGGCTGGCGCTGGCACGGCCGATCGTGCAGCGGCGCTTGCGTAACAACTACCCGATCGTCGGCCTGGTGCTGTTGATCGCCGCCTGCCAGTGGCTGACCCTGGTCGGCTGGCTGCGCCAGGACGAATTGTGGCAGCGCCGCGGGGTGTTTGCCGGGTTGTGGCTGGTGGCCGCGATGATGACCGTGCTTGGCGGGCGGGTGATCCCGTTCTTTACCCGGCGCGGCCTGGGCAACATGGCACCGGCCCCTGCCCGCCCCTGGCTGGACCGGGCCTGCCTGCTGCTGAGCGTGGCGGTACCGCTGGCCTTTGCTTCGGGTTTGGCCGATACGCCGCGTATCGGCCTGGCCGTGCTGTTCGGCACCTTGTTTGCCCTGCATACAGCCCGCCTGGCCTTGTGGCATGACCGCGGCCTGTGGCGTGTGCCCCTGCTGTGGTCGCTGCATCTGGCCTATGCCTGGATTGCCATTGCCTGCCTGGGCATGGCGCTGTGGCATGCCGGGGTGGCGCTGGGCCCGAGCCTGGTGACCCACGCCCTGACCGTGGGCGCCATGAGCGGCTTGATCCTGGCGATGATGGCACGGGTCAGCCTGGGCCACACCGGCAGGCCGCTGCAGGTGCCGACCAGCATTGCCTGGGCCTTTGCCTTGATCCAACTGGCGACGCTGGCGCGGGTGGTGCTGCCGCTGTTCACGCCGCTGGGGGTGAGCCTTTCGGTGGTGTGCTGGAGCCTGGCGCTGCTGCTGTTCCTGCGCCACTACCTGCCCATCCTGCTGCGGCCACGGGCTGACGGTATGCCGGGCTAGCCTTGATGCCTAGATTGGGGCCGCTTTGCGGCCCATCGCCGGGGCCGCGTTAACCTCCCGGCGCCGGCCACCACCCCGGGAACATCTGCTGCACTCGGGGTTCGGCGAAGCGCTCGTCGATCAAGACCAGAACTCCACGGTCCTGGTCGCCCCGGATGACCCGGCCTGCCGCCTGGATAACCTTGCGCACGCCCGGGTAGAGATAGGCGTAATCGAACCCCGCACCAAACTGCCGCCCCAGGCGCTGCTTGAACTGCTCGTTGACCGGGTTGACCTGGGGTAGCCCGAGGGTGGCGACAAACGCGCCGATCAGCCGTGTGCCCGGCAAGTCCACCCCCTCCCCGAATGCACCACCCAGCACCGCAAAGCCCACCCCACGGCCATCCGCCACAAAGCGATCGAGAAAGCCCTGGCGGGCCGCTTCGTCCATGCCCGGTTCCTGGGCCCACATGGGTATCTGTGGATGCCGCTCGGCCAGCAGCCCGGCCACCTGTTGCAGGTACTCGAAACTGCTGAAGAACGCCAGGTAATTACCCGGCATCCGCTCGTACTGCCGGGCAATCAGCTCGACGATCGGCGCCAGCGAAGCCTGGCGTTGCTGGTAGCGGGTGGATACGTGGCTGGCAATGCGCACCTCCAGCTGTTCGGCGCGAAACGGCGCGGCCACTTCCAGCCAGGCGGTATCGACCGGCATGCCCAGCAGGTCGCTGTAGAAATGCCGTGGGCTCAGGGTGGCGGAGAACAGCGTCACGCTGCGCGCCGCCCGCATGCGTGGGCCCAACAGACGCGCCGGGGTGACATTGCGCAGGCACAGGGTCGCCAGCCGCCGCTTGCGTGGCCCTTGGCGCTGACTGATGTCGAACAGGAAGTGCTCGTCGAACAGCTCGGCGACCCGGCTGAACTGCAACGCCTGGTAGAAGAACTGCAGCACCTGCGGGTCCATTTGCGCGGGTGCCTGGTTCATCTTTTCCTGGATCAGCCCGATGCATTGCTGCAGGGCACGCAGCAAAGCATCTGGCAGCGACTCGCTGGCCTGGTACGGCGCGCGCTGCTCCTTGTAGAGGGCGTTCCACTGCCGGTTCAGCCGGTCCAGCGCACTAACCAGCCCAGGCGGTTTGCTCTGGCGCAGGGCCTGCAACTGCCCCTGGTCGAGGCTGGCGCTGTACATGCCGCGGCCGCGCTCGACCAGGTTGTGCGCCTCATCCACCAGCACCGCGACCCGCCACTGGTTGGCCTGGGTCAGGCCGAACAACAAGGCATGGGCATCGAAGTAGTAGTTGTAATCAGCCACCAGCACGTCTACCCAGCGCGCCATCTCCTGGCCCAGGTAATACGGGCATACCTGGTGCGCCAATGCCACTTCGCGCAGCTGGGCGCGGTCAAGCATGGGCAACGCTGCCGCCGCAGCGCGCGCGGCCGGCAGGCGGTCGTAGAAGCCTGCGGCCAAGGGGCAGGATTCGCCATGGCAGGCCTTGTCGGGGTGCTCGCAGGCTTTGTCGCGGGCGATCAGCTCCAGCGTGCGCAAGGCCGGCTGCGGCGTGGCATGGGTGATCTGGCGCATGGCATCCAGGGCCAGGGCCCGGCCCGGGGTCTTGGCGGTGAGAAAGAACAGCTTGTCCAGTTGCTGCGGCACCATGGCCTTGAGCAGGGGGAACAAGGTACCGAGGGTCTTGCCAATTCCGGTACTGGCCTGGGCCATCAGGCAACGGCCGGTACTCACGGCCTTGTACAGGGTTTCCGCCAGTTGTCGCTGGCCCTGGCGGAACGCCGGATAGGGGAAGCCCAGCGCTTGCAGGCCCTGGTTACGCTCGGCCAGGCGCTGCTCCTGCTCTTGTGCCCAAGCCAGAAAGCGTTGGCACTGGGTTTCGAAGAAGGCCTGCAGTTCGGCTGCCGTGCAGTGTTCACTGATCAGCGTCTGGCCATCGCTGTCCACGTCCAGGTACACCAGCGCCACCTCGATGTCCGGCAGTTGCCGAGCCTGGCACATCAACCAGCCATAGACCTTGGCCTGCGCCCAGTGCAACTGGCGATGGTTGGCCGGCTGGCGCGACAGGTCGCCACGGTGGGTCTTGATCTCTTCCAGGCGGTTGCAGGTGGGGTCGTAACCGTCGGCGCGGCCACGCACTTTCAGGGTTTCGAACTGGCCTTCGAGGGTAATTTCCGACTCGTAGCCCGCGGCGCGTCGCGCCACCACGCGCCGATGCCCTTCGATCCCCTCCTGAGCGGTGGGTGATGGGGTGAAGCGCAGGTCCAGGTCGCCTACCTTGGCGCTGAACTCGCACAAGGCCCGTACCGCCACGCTATAGCTCAAGGCGTTTCGCTCCAGCGTACATGGCACACCGCGACAGGCAAACCGTGCGCCCGGCAGAACTCCAGCCAGCGCAGCTGGTTGTCCTGCAGGCGGTCGCCGGGCCCCTTGACCTCGACCATGCGGTAGCGGCCCTGTTCGGGCCAGAACTGGATCAGGTCGGGCATGCCGGCGCGGTTGTTTCGGATGTCCTGCAGCAGGCGCAGGAAGCACTGTTTCAAATGGGCCGCCGGCAGGCAGGCCAGGGCTTGCTCAAGCAACTCTTCGCTGAGCACGGACCAGAACACGAACGGCGACTGCAGGCCTTGCTTGGCGGTGTAGCAGTCGAGAATCGCGCTGTGATGGCTGCCATCGTCGAGTCGCCCCAGGCAACGGTCGAACAGAGTACTGCGGCGTTGCTGGAAATCACCGTCGTGCAGGTCCTGCGGGGCGGCCTGGAATGGGTTGAAGAAGGCGCCAGGCACCGGGGCGAAGATCGCCTCCCAGCACAGCAGGCCGAACAGGCTGTTGAACAGCGTGTTCTCCACGTAATGCACCGGCCCACCGGCTTCGGCCAGGTACTGGCGTACCGCCTCCTCCACGCCCAGCGCTGCCTGTTCCCGGGGCAGCTCCAGCTCGATCAGTTCCAGCGGCGCGACACGCTGGCGCCGCTGTGGCGGGCCACCGAGCTTGCGTGCCAGGCGTGGCAACATGCGTTCCAGCGCCTGCACTTCCAGGGCGTTGGCCGGTGCCGCGGCCAGTTGCAGCGCCAGCGCATGGGCTTGGTGCCACTGCTCGCTGCGCTCCAGCACCCGCACCTGGCGGATGCGCGCCTGGGCGTGGCTGCACTGCGTGTACACAGCCATGGCCTGCGCCCAGTCGCCCAGACGCTCGCATTGCTGGCCCAAGGCGAATTGCAGGCGCGCATGGCGCCGGGCCAGCCATGGGTTGTCGCTGTGCAGGCCCTGCATGGCTGCCAGGATCGACAGCGGGTCGTCGCCTTGCTCAAGGCGCTCGGCGCAACGGTGCAAGGCCATGGCCAGGTCGACTTCGGCACGTTGTTGAAGGGCACGCGAATCGGGGCTGAACGGCACCTGTTCGTAGCGCAACAAGCCAAGGTCGGCGAGGACGAAGTCCGACCAGTCCTGGTACAGGTTGCCGAAGAACAGCAGGCGCATGCGGTCGCACAAGGGTTGCAGGCACCAATGGAGGATGCGCATGCCGCTGTCCGGGAACCACTCGGCCAGTGAACGGGCTTGCAGGCCCAGAGGTTGCAGCTGTGCAAGCAGGTCATGCTTGGCGGCGCGAGGGCGGCTCAGCTGTGGGGCAAAACAACGGGCAAATTCGTCCTTGCGCAACAGGGCGAACAGTTGCTCCAATTCCAGTTGCGCGGGCTCCCGTACCCAGCCGAGGGCCAGCAACGGTTGCAGGGCCTGCCCGGTATCGCCGATTTCGGCATAGTCGAGCCGATCGCTGCGAAACAGCTCGCCCTTGCGCATGACCATGCGCACCATCAGGGCCTGCGCCGGGGCGTCCAGTTGGCTGAAGGTGTGGATGAAAGCGAGTTCCTGGTCGTCGAGCAGGTCTTCGTAGCGCTGTTCGACCCACAGCAGCACCTGGCGGAAGTTGTGCAGGTAGTAGAACGGGTCGTCGACGGAATGGGCGATCACGGGCTGGGGTCAGGCGGCTGGAATGGATACTGGTTATACATACAGACCAGTATGCCTGGCAAGTGCCGTGGGTCGCTCAACAATTGGCTATCGGCTTGGGGGCTGCCTTGCGTCGCGATTGGGGCGCAAAGCGCCCCCCCGGAATTCACACCTGTTCCGTCGCCCCGATTATCTCCGCCGCCTTGACCTTGGCACTGCCAATCGGCGCCTGCAGCAGCAGGAAGTAGGCCACCGCCGAACACAGCGCCACTACCGCACTGATCATGAACGCCGTGGTGAACGAGCCCGAATACTGGATGCTGAAGCCGGTGACGATCGGCGCCACCGAGCCGGCAATGTAGCCGCCGAAGTTCTGGATCGAGCCAAACGAGGCCACGCGCTGGCTGTCGACGATGGTGTTGACGATCATCCAGGCGGTGGCACTGGCCATGTTGATGCTGAACAGCGCCAGGCACAGCAGGATGATGCAACCGGTCAGGCCGGTGACGAACGACAGCGGCAAAGTGAACAGCGCCGCCAGCACCAGGCCGGTGATGACACTGAACTTGCGGCTGGCCAGCACGCTCATGCCGCGCTTGACCAGCAAGTCGCAGAAGCGCCCGGCAACGATCGTGCCCGCTGCGCCAAAGCCATAGGCCAGCGACACTACCCAGGCAGTCTTGTACAGGTCCAGGCCGTGCTCACGCTCGAAGTAGCCAGGCAGCCAGGTCAGGTGCAGCCAGAGCATGTAGATCACGCCCATGAAGCCGAGCACCGCGCCCCAGGTACTGCGGTGCTTGAACAGGTCGAGCCAGCCGGCGAAGTACGAGGCCTTCGGCGCATGTGCAGTGGCTGCAGGCACCTGCTGCCCACTCGGCAACGGCTTGCCCTCGGCAGCAAGCTCCGCCAGGTAACGTGCCTTGCTTTTGTAGAAGGTCAGCCAGCACAGCGCCAGCACCACGCCGATCACACCGGTGATGATGAACATGCCGCGCCAGCCGAAGTTGACCATGAACAGCGTCAGCAAGGGTGGCGCCAGGCACGGGCCGAGGCAGGTCGAGGACCAGACCACGCCGGTCGGGGTACCGCGTTCATTGGCATCGAACCACTCCGACAGGGCCTTGGCCGCCGACGGGAACATAGGCGCCTCGCCAATCCCCAGCAGCACCCGCAGGCCCATGAAGCCGGCGAAGCTGTTGACCATGCCGAACGCTGCCTGGGCCAACGACCAGCCCAGCAGCGAAGCGCCGAGGGCGATCTTGCTGCCCAGACGGTCGATGATCATGCCCATCGGCAGCTGGGCAAAGGCATAGGCAATGGAGAACGCCGACAACAGGATGCCCATCTGCGACGGGCTGATCATCATGTCTTTCTGGATCGAGGTGTTGGCGATCGACAGTGCACTACGGTCCAGGTAGTTGACGATGCCGATCAACAGCAGGAACACGACGGTGATGCGTTGGTACTTCTTCATAGGGTTCATGTGATGACCTTTATTATTATTGTTGCCGCGCTGTCAGCGCCTTGGCGGTCCTTCGTTCAAGCTGCGCCCTCCCTGACGCAGCGCGCCGCTCAAGGCTGGCGCGCGGTGGTTGCAACTTCCAGCAGCCCGCGTCGGCCGAGGCTGTCGATCAGCGCACGCAGGCCAAAGTGCCACTGCGGTGCCAGGTCGCTGGTGGTCACGCGGTTGCACAGGGTACCCAGTCGCGGGTTGCTGATGCTCACCACATCGCCCGGCTTGTGGGTGAAGCCGCTGCCCGGTTGGTCGCGGTCCTGCTTGGGGGCGAACAAGGTACCGAGGAACAGCACCAGGCCGTCGGGGTACTGATGGTTCTCGTTGAGGGTTTGCTGCACAAGGTCCTGCGGGTCGCGGCTGATCTGGCGCATGGAGCTGCGGCCGGCGAGGATGAAACCGTCTTCGCCCACCACCTGCAAGTCCACCTCGGCGGCGCGTACGTCATCCAGGCCGAAGCTTTCGTCGAACAGGCGCAGCAGCGGGCCAAGCGCGGTGGAGGCATTGTTGTCCTTGGCTTTGGACAGCAGCAAGGCGCTACGGCCTTCGAAGTCGCGCAGGTTGACGTCGTTGCCGAGCATCGCACCCTTGATGCGACCATCACTCGACACCGCGAGCACTACTTCCGGCTCGGGGTTGTTCCAGCTCGACTTGGGGTGGATACCGATGTCGGCGCCGTGGCCGACCGCCGACAGCGGCTGGGCCTTGGTGAACACCTCGGCATCCGGGCCAATACCCACTTCCAGGTACTGCGACCACAGGCCCTGCTCCACCAGCACCTTGCGCAGCGCTTCGGCCTGGGCCGAGCCCGGCACGATCTGCGACAGGTCGGCGCCGATGCGGCTGGCCAGGGTGTCACGGATGGCATCGGCCTTGGCCGGGTCGCCCTTGGCCTGCTCTTCGACCACGCGCTCCAGCAGGCTGGTGGCGAAGGTCACCCCAGCGGCCTTCACCGCCTGCAGGTCGATGGGTGCCAGCAGCCATGGCTGGCGCGGGTCGCGTCGGGCCGGGTCACTGTTGCCCAGCAAGGCTGGCAGCCCGATCAGTGGCTCGGCCAGCGGCAGGCCGCGCAGGTAGGCCACCGGGTCGGCCAACTCCAGCAGGGCCGAGACGGTGGCTACATGGGCGCTGATGTCGTGCACGGCACCGGCCTTCACCAGTACCACCGCAGGGCCCTGCTCCGGCAGCCAGACCCGCCCTACCCAACTGCCGCTGTCGAACGCGCTGGCATCGTGATTCAGTGGCAGCGGTCGCTTGCCGTTCGCTCGATCAGTCATGTGTGTACCCTTACTGTCATTCATTGGGAAAGTGCCGGCAGTTGCAGCTGCCCGGCCAGGCGGTCAAGGTCGGCCACCAGCTGTGACGAAAGGCTTGCGCCCTGCTCCAGGGCCTGGCGGCGCAAGGCAAGGCCAGCCTGCCCAGGCAGGCGCACCGGGCGCTCGGGGTCGAGTGGCCGGCTGGCCAGGACCAGCCGGCCGAGGAAGCTGGTTTCGTCGGTGAACGCTTGCAGGCCGCCGAAGAAACGCGGGTCGATGACCACGGCGGTGGCCGAGGCACCCCACTGGTCTGGTGCGTCCTTGCGGCCATGGCCGGCCAGCCCCGAGGTCAGGGCTTCTACCAGCAGCGCCAGGGCGAAACCTTTGTGGCCGAAAGCCTGGCCACCCAAGGGCAGGATGCTGCCTTGCGGGCTGGTGAAGAAGTCGCGCGGGTCGTCGCTCAGTTGCCCGTCATTGCTCACCAGCACCGGGTGCGGCAGGCGGCTGCCGGCGTCGCGGCACTGGCCGACCAGGCCGAGGGTGACGGTGGACATGCTCACGTCCAGCAGAATCGGCTCGCCCTGGGTCGGGATGCCCGCGGCAATCGGGTTGGGGGTGTACACCGGGTCGACGCCACCATGGGCGCAGACCAGCCCTACCGACGGGTCCGAGGAATACAGCATGGCTACCAGGCCCTGGTCGGTGTAAGGCTTGAGGTAGGCTGCCAGGCAGCCGATATGCGCGGCACGGCGCACAACGGCGATACCGATACCCTGCAAAGTGGCGCCCTTTGCCGCGCAGTCCAGAGCACGGCTGACGCAGTACGGCCCCAACACGTAGTGGCCATCGAACAGGCTGGAAATGCCACTGTCCGACACCTGCTCCAGTACCTGAGCGCGGGCCTTGACCTGGCCGCCGAGCATGCCGTCGATGTAGCGGCTGACCAGGTTCAGGCCATGGGTGCGATGGCCCAGCAATTCGCCTTCGAGGAGTACCCGGGTCACTACCTGGGCGACTTCGGCGTCGGCACCGGCCTTTTCGAACAGCCGCTCGACGAAGGTGGTGAGCGTTTGCACGTTGTAATGTGTGGCTTGAGTCATTGCGGTTGCCTCGGAAATGGGACAGGGCTGGCGATCAGGTCACGGCACCGATCTGCCAGGGCACGAATTCGTTCTGCCCGTAGCCGTGCAGCTCACTCTTGCTGCGCTCACCGGAAGCGATGCGCAGCATCTGTTCGAAGATGAACGCGCCGCGCTCCTCGATGCTGGTGGAGCCGTCGGCGATGCCGCCGCAATTGACGTCCATGTCTTCTTCCTGGTGCTCGAACACCCGGTTGTTGGTGGCCAGCTTGATCGACGGCGCCGGGGCGCAGCCGTAGGCCGAGCCACGGCCGGTGGTGAAGGCAATCAGGTTGGCACCGCCAGCGACCTGACCGGTGGCCGAAACCGGGTCGTAACCGGGGGTATCCATGAATACCAGGCCCTGGGCGTGCACCGCTTCCGCGTACTGGTACACATCGACCAGGTTGCTGGAGCCAGCCTTGGCCACCGCACCGAGGGACTTCTCGAGGATGGTGGTCAGGCCCCCGGCCTTGTTGCCGGCCGAGGGGTTGTTGTTCAGCTCGGCGTTCATGCGCTGGCAGTAGTCTTCCCACCAGCGGATGCGGGCCACCAGCTTTTCACCAACCTCGCGGCTGACCGCACGGCGGGTGAGCAGGTGCTCGGCACCGTAGATTTCCGGGGTCTCGGAGAGGATTGCGGTGCCGCCGGCGGCCACCAGACGGTCGACGGCATTGCCCAACGCCGGGTTGGCGGTAATGCCGGAATAGCCATCGGAACCGCCACATTGCAGGCCGACCACCAGGTGCCGTGCACTGACCGGCTGTCGCTGCACCTGGTTGGCCTCGGCCAGCAGCGCCTTGACCTGCTCGATACCGGCGGCGATGGTTTTGCTGGTGCCGCCGATACCCTGGATGGTGAAGGCGCGCAGCTGGGCGCTGGCCTGCAGGCCCTGGGTTTCCAGCAGGCTTTCGATCTGGTTGGTTTCGCAGCCCAGGCCGATGATCAGCACGGCAGCGAAATTGGGGTGTACGGCGTACCCGGCCAGGGTGCGGCGCAACAGGCCCAGGGCTTCACCGCTGGGGTCCACCGCACAGCCGGCGCCGTGGGTCAGCGCCACCACGCCGTCGATGTTCGGGTAATCAGCCAGCACTTCAGGGTGGATGTCGCGGCGAAAATGGTCGGCCACGGCCCGGGCCACGGTCGCCGAGCAGTTCACCGAGGTGAGGATGCCGATGTAGTTGCGGGTGGCGACCCGGCCATCGGTGCGCACGATGCCCTGGAACTGTGCCTCGCGGCCGGGCTGGCTGCGGGTGTCGACACCGAAGGCGTAGTCACGGGCGAAATCGCCCATCTGCACGTTGTGCACATGCACGTGTTCGCCGGCGTCGATGGCCTGAGAGGCAAAACCGATGATCTGCCCGTAACGGCGCAGGGGCTGGCCCTGCTCTACACGCTCGGTAGCGAGCTTGTGGCCCGAGGGGATCGGCTGACGCACGGTAATCGCCTCGGCGTCCAGGCGCATGCCTTGCGGCAGGGCCTGGCGGGCGATGAGCACGTTGTCCAGCGGGTTGAGGCGGATGACGGCAAGGTCACCGGATTTGGCAATCAGTTGCATGGGACCTCTCAGGGCGGTGCGGCTGGCTTCTTGTTATGGCTGCGACCACTGTAAGAAGCCTTGGGCAACATTCCCAATGAGATGATCCGATCGTGCGATAACCTTGGGTTATCAAAAGTAGGTATCAGAGCGCGTTTATCAATCACTTTGAGGGCCATTGGGGCCGCTGCGCAGCCCTTCGCAGGCAAGCCAGCTCCCACACCGACTGCATTGACATCAAGCCATGCGCTGTCCCTGCGGGAGCAACTGTCTTGCTCAAATTCCACAAGCTGGCGCGATCGCTGTGGGAGCGGCCCCATGGGCTTTATCTCTGTTCCTGCTGACGGCGCCGCGCGCCCTCCAGCAAAATCTCGACAAACGCACGGGCCGAAGCGCTCAGCGGCTCGTCCTTGCGGGTAACTACGCCGTACTCCAGCGCCGCCAGGTGCAAGGGGCTGCGCAATTCTTTCAGTTGGCCGCTGGCCAACTGCGCGGCAACCATCGAGCGCGGCAACATGGCGATCATCGGCGCCGCCTGCAGCAATTGCAGGAACATCGGCATGGAGATGGTTTCAACGCTGTCGGCAGGCGTGGCAATGCCGGCAATCCGGAAGGCCTGCTCCAGGCGGTTGCGGATCGGCGTGCCCACCGGGTACAGCACCCACGGCCAGTCGCCCAGCGCTGTCAGCGGCGTGCTTTCCAGCTGGTTGAGCGGGTGCTCGCTGTTGACCACCAGGCTGAACGGTTCCGGCTCAAGGGGCTGAAAGTCGAACAGCTGGCTGAAGCGTTCTTCGGTGAAGCGGCCAATCATGATGTCGAGCTTGTTCTGCTCCAGCATGGTCAACAAGTGATCGCTGGAATGCTCCACCACTTCGATCGACAGCAACGGGCTGCGCGCCTTGATCGCGGCGATGGCCTGCGGCAACACCAGCGCGGTGGCGGCAAAGATCCCGCCAACGCGGATAAAGCCGTGCCCGCCATTGCGCAGGCGGTTTACCTGGTCGACGAACTGTTGCGACTCGGCCAGCGCGCCTTGGGCATAACGCACCACATATTCGCCCAGCTCGGTGGGTGGCATGCTCCGCGGCAGGCGCTCGAACAGGGCGAAGCCGAACTGCTCCTCAAGGTCACGCAACATCTTGCTCAGTGCCGGCTGGCTCAGGTTCATGCGCGTGGCGGTGGCGTGCATGTTGCGGGTGCGCGCCAAGGTGTCAATCAGCACCAGGTGCTTGTAGCGGATCCAGTTGCAAAAGCTTGCGTGACTAAGTTGCAGCCCTTTAACCACGGGGGCTGCATCGTTTCGGAAAGACATCCTTTAGGTCCTATTGGGGCCTGAATGGGTCGATAATGCCAGCTTTATGACAACTCAACTATTCCAGCCCCCGGCGTTCTGCCGACCGATTCCCCTTCCTTTATATAGCTACTCACAGATCGGCGCCTTCCAGCGCCCACAGCCTGGCCGACTCGACGATCTCCAGCATGTCGACCAGGTCGCCATCATCGACCTCTCGCCGCCGGCGTGCGGCATAGGCCATCTCATCGAGCACTGCCGCGCGCCCATCAGGATCAGCCACCAGGGCAACCTGGTCGTTCAGCTCGGCCAGCCAGGCGCCCGGCAGCTCAGTTGCCATAGTCGCCCACCGCCCGGCACCACCACGACTGGGCGTAAAGGGCACCGTCGATTTCTTCAACCCCGTTGATGTTGAGGCCGAGCTGGGCCATGCCATTGAGCTTGGCGTCGTGCAGCCGGGGGATGATGTCGGGACCGGGGGACGGGTTGAACACCCACGCCTGGGTCGAAACCCGGCCGAGTGGCTCGCTGTGGTGATCGCCGATGTGGATGTCAGCCCGCAGGGGCTGGATCTTCCTGAGCTGATCGGAAGGGATGGCCACGCCATTCACGCGGCGGCGAACGAGGAGGAAGTACATGCTGCACCAAATACTGTATATGGATACAGTATTTCAGCATCAGGAAACGCAAGCGCGCCAGTACCGCTCGGCGGACTATGCTTGGTTGCTCAGGCAGGAGGTCGACGCGCATGTGGCCCAATTAGTGAACCGGGCCAGCAAGGCCGCCTAACGCTTTGAGTTGGTAGTCGGTGACCGCCTGGAACTGTGACTCAGCGATCAGGCGCAGGCGCTCCACCTCCTCCGCCGACTCACCCGAAGCCTGGGCCTCGTGATAACGCTTCATGGCGTCCACGGCGTCGGTGTACATGGGATGGTCAGGAAAAAGGATCGGCGGCTTACACTTCATCGGGGTTCCATCCTAAGGACGTCATCACTGAATGGTAGCCGGTGCGCGTCCTGCTTGGATCAACTGATAATCGAGAACCGCTTGGTATAGCGAATCCGCCAATAGGCGTAGGCGCTCGGCCTGTTCAGGCGGCGCGCCATTGTCCTGGGCTTGATGGTACTCCCGCATGGCGTCGATGGCTTGCTGAATAAGCGGCTCGCCGGCCTTGACCATTCCTATAAACGAGCGCTTGTCCAATACCGTGCCCTGAGCAATTGAAGGATAGAGTATAGGACGCGTTGAGGGTGGATAGAACTGGAACCACTAATGACTCCGAGATCGAGCGCTGGTATTATCCGGCTACGCTAGCTTGCCATTCATAGGGACCAAGGTAGCTAGAAGCCCTGGACACCAGCATCCAGGGCTTCGTTTTTTTGGGTGATGGGTAGCCCCCCTTCAACCTGTATTTCGTTCTAGCGAACATATCCAGGCGCTACGGTGTCTTCATCCGGTCAACCAAAGCCTCGCACGCCAGGCCGGCTATTCGGCTTCGCTCAAGCGCTGTCGCGAGGTCTCCCGCCATTCGGTCATACTCTTCAAGCAATCCCCCGAGCACCACGACGGCAGAGGTTCCTGCCTGGCGCTGCTGGGTAGCGATGGTATCGCAGGTGGCTCGGTGGCCGGCGCGCAGTCGGGCGATTTCCCCGCGCAGCCCGTCAGCAGCAGACTCAGCATCAGCGGCGCGGCCTTGGGCCAGTTCCAGTTTCTTGCGTGCACTCTCACCCTCCTCGTCCGCCACGGTTTGGCGGCGCTGTTCTTCGGTTCTTGCCTGAGCGGCTGCGCGCCGGTCACGCTCGGCCACCTGCAGGCGGTAGTCGGCCAACTCGATGCGGGCAGCGCCGGTTTCGCCCTGCGCCACCACCACCCGGTACTGCTGGCCGCCGGTGACCATCACCAGGGCGATCAGCCACCAGCACCAGGCCGGCACTGCGCCAACCCAGGTCACGCCAGCGCCCTACGAACGCCCTCATCGATAATCGACTGGCCGTACAGGTTGCTGCCGTTCTCGTGAATGATGATGCTGACCACCATCCCGCGAAGCGTGGCTGGGTCCTTGATGTTGATTGGGTCGGTGGTGCGTACACCCAGGCGCTTGGCCACGGCCCCGGCGTAGGCTTGGGTGTCGTTCTCGTTGCTGGGCGCCCAACGGCTGATGGTCTCGAGCACGGTGTCGATGCCCTTCCCGCCAACGCCGGGCATGCCGTCCTTGCCTCGGTAATTGATGAGCAGTTTTCCCAAGGCGCGAATACCGTTTTCGGGGGTGTCGAAGATGGCGAATCGGCCGCCAGGCTCCTTGCCTATCTGGCCCTGCCAGTTGTTGCGGGGGTTGAAATCAATGTTGCCGGGGTTCCGGTTACGGACGCCGCGCGGAATGGTAGTCATGGGTTTTCTCCAGGCGAAAAAAAGCCCGCGCTGGGCGGGCATGGATGTGTCTTTTCAGTTACCCAAACGTCCAATCTGCATTCATGAATCCACGAGACTGGCTATGAAAAATGGATTTTTTGCGCTCGGGATGGCGATATGCCTCCTTGCAGGTTGCTCTCACTTCTCGAATAGCACTTATGGGAGCGCTTCCGGCCCACTAAATATCGCGTGTGATGACACCCCGCCGAACCAACCTGGCTGTTATAGCCGGCAGCACCAAGAAGGACTTCTCAACAAGCTGGTTGATTCCATCCGCGAAAGGAGTTGATGGTTGCCAGCAATCCCTCCATCGTGGTCATCAGGCCGCGGCGGCAGCCTCAAGCAGCATCGACTCGAACGCGACGAGGTCCTCGCCCTTTAGGGCGGTCTCGAATGCTGCGAAGGCATTGGTAGACATCGCCCGTGTGGCGATGGCCCGGCCAGTACCAGCGGTACGCATGCCGCCCATCATCAGTTCCTTGTGCAAACTGACGGTCTTTATGGCGGCGACTGTGCTCGAATACATTTCAATGCCGTTGTAGCGGATGCTTAGCTTCCCTGCTCCGCGGTCGAACACGATCACCACAGCGGTCAGCTTGTCAGCGCTCAGCTTGATGGGCCAGGTGGCAGCAACCGACGAAGCGATGGCAATTGTTCCGAAGACAAAGGAAGCCAGGCCGGTTGGACTGACGTCAGAGTAGACCCCCCACGGCGCCGGAACAGAAGTGTTCAGCTCGGTTTCGGTGAAACTGCCAAAGGTGAGGTCCAGGCCGCACACGCAGCCGACCGTGAACGATCCGGAGGTATCGAACCCTGGCATCACCAGAGTGTTCGCCAGGGCACTGATCTTGTAGCCCTTCTTGCCGTTAACCATCGTGACGAAGTTAGCGCCTGGCTGCGACACGCCGTAGCTCGGAATGACGCCATCAGTTACGCGATCGAGGATGGAGCCAGATGCCACGTCCCAATCAAAAAGGCCTGGCCAGTGTTTGAGCCCTGCAATGTTGGCGACGTTGATTTCCGCCTCCGACACATCGAGTTTAGGCAGACCAGGAACCGAGGCGGAGCCTGGGAAGGTCAGAATAGAACGAGGCATATTTTCAAATCTCCAGGGCAATCGAGAAGGCGCAAAGCCAGTTGTAGAGAGGCGTCATGTCATAGCGCGAGAAGTCGCGAAGATCGGTATCGCGGACGCAGCCGCGGCGCCCGTTTCCGTTTTGCGGCGAGCTCAAGGTGGGCTGCAAGGCGTAGGTCAGAACCGTTCCCGTAGCGATTGCTGCGGTCGCGGTGATTACGATGGAAACCCCGTCCTCGCCCAGGGATACGGTTGAGATAGTGCCTGCGGAAATCTGGAAACCAAGGTTGCCCGGGTCGCTGACGATGGTCGTGTCGAGGGCCAACTTCCCGATCGGACCAGGAGTGCCTGAATTTCCGCTCGGCAGGTTGTTCAGCTGCAGGGTGATTTTGGACCCCGACACTGCTGCCGACATGACCTTGAGCGGCTGCCACTTCCCGCTGACTTGTGTCAGTCGCTCGGCGCGGGCCTCCAGTTCTCCCATCTTCACGTAACCAGCGGCAAGCATGTGGTAGGTGTCGAAGTAGGGATAGGCATACTTCGGTCCGACCATAACAATGCTCGGGTTCTCGTTGTGAGCCTGCAGCTGGGCCAAAGGGATCTGCGGAATGGTCCCAGGGTCGCCGGTCAGCATCTGCGAGATGAACGCGATCGGCGGAACCACTTGCCCAGTTATTGCGGTGATATCGGCCTGGTAGTCGGCAATCCACTCAGCCTGCATCGCCACGTACTGAGCCTGCGTGGTGCTGCTCTGGCTCTCGCCATGAACGATCGAGATGCTTGGCACTACATAGTCGAGGCCCATGCTCTCGGCAATCGACTTGGCGGTGGTTACCTGGGAGATGGCGTTGGTATAAGTGGCGGTTCCCTTCTTGATGCCGGCGTAGGCGGTGCCACCCAGTGCCGATACGCTGTAGAGCATTTGCGGCGACACCGAGCTTGTCCGCTCATGCCATTTGCGCATGGCCAGCATGTACGACGTTGCTGGGGTTTCGCCCAGCACTCCTGCTACATATTCGCGAACAGCCTCGAAAGCCGTGGTGCCTTCCCATGCAGCCGGTCTCGGGCCACCGGCCAGGGTCCACAACTTATCCGCGTATCCGGCCGGCGCCTTTGGCGAAACCAGATTGCCCCGGATTCCCTGGATGACAAACTCGCCATTAGGGTCCGGCACGATGCCGCGGGATCCCAGGGCGAGGCTCTGCCCGGTCGAAAGCTTGTGCAGGAGCACCTTTTCGTCGCGGAACAAGCGCCCGTCACGCATGATGGTATGCGGCTGGAAGGTGCTTCCCGATGACTTGATGGCCCTGACCATGCCGAATGCAACTGCCTGAGCAGCGATCCAGGTGCCGGCCTGGGTAAGTTGCGAGGCGCCGAGAGGGTCATAAGCCCAAACCTGCCCATCTGTGATCAGCGCGAACCGGTTGGCCGCCAGAGGCAGGCTCTGCTCGGTGATGAGCTTGGCGTCGTAGGTGACTTCTGGTGTTACTGCGGTATCCGCCCCTCCAGTCTTCAGCATTACGGATTCGCCAGATACCAGCACCACCGGCTCTGGATAAGCTCGACTACGCGGACGCAGCAAGGAACGCAGTGTCGGGATTGGGGTTTTGCCGAGGACCGGAACGGTGCCTTTTGTTTTGGACGGGCCACGCGGCACCTTCTTGTGCACACCAAACAGCATTTGAGCTCCTGCCGCACCAAAAATGAGAGGTTCGTCGCCACTTACCTTGCCTCGTGGGCGCTTTTTGACGCTGACCTGCTTCCGGAGCGCCTCGACAGTGGTACTCATGGCCGGCTGATCCGCTAGCCGCACCCAACTGTGGGTTCCGGCATCCCACTGATACCACCCGTTCTTAGTGGCGTCAGGGTCGCTGCCAACAATACCGACAATGCCGTCGTACTTCGGAATGACAGCCTGAAGCTCGGCCAGAGTGTCCTTGTGCAAAGTGTTGAAATCGTCGCCCAGGCTGGCTGCGGTTTCCTGCATCTCCTCGATGGCAGCATCCGCCGTCGAGTTGACGGCCTCCTTGGCTGCCTCGACAGTTGGGTCTATCTGGGCCTTGGCGTCGATAACAATGTTGTGAAATGCCTGAACCGTGTATCGATCTCGTTCGAAACGATCTTTGGCAGTTTCCTCCAGGCTGTTCATGAGCTCGTCGAGTATGAGCGTGTTATCGTTCAGGTCCCGCGGGTCATTGCTAGGTGCCGGGTTGTTTGTGTTGTAGCGCATGGGATCTCCGGGCAAAAAAAGGCCCGCACTGGGCGGGCTTGCTCGACAGGGTCCGGTCAAGCCGGCGGGAATTGGTCGTCGTAGGTGTAAACGCGGGCATCGTAGGGCATGCCCTTCATGGACACGTTCCCGTTTTGACCGGGGTCAGAACTAGTGATCAACACCGGATATGCCCATCTGGATGCAGGCCCAAACAGGATGTGCGGCGGCTCCAGTGGGCCATCGACTACGGGCATGAAGTCGAGCGCGTCTACACGGACCGTGTACTGATCCACCTGCGTGGCGGTCCACGGCCCAGACAGCGTGCCGTCCAGCTTGCGCACGCCAATCAGGTGCTCGCCGCCTGCGCTGAAATCCAATGGCTCTGATGCGATCAACATGGTCCCCAACCCGGTAACCTGGAAGTCCAGCAAGATTGCACTCTGGCACCGCTTTGGGGCGTCATCTGCGACGGCTGCGAAGCTGAGGTAGCCGCTGTTGCTGCCATCCATCTCAGTTTCCCAGGTGTATGTATCGGTTCGGAACTTCTGGTGGCCGCGCCGGCGCATGCCGATGCGCCAGGCCCTGGTCCTGTCGCTGATTCCAGGCATTTTGACCTTCTCGACCTTGTTGCCCAGGTCACCGGGCCAACGGCACTCGACCGTCTCCCATGCCCAAGTGGTGCGCGAGAAGAACTCCACATCCACGCCGTCGAAGTCGTTGACCGACGGCATGGAGCCGCTGATCTTGAGCATCTTGGTCATGTTTTGTGGTGAGTAGGTCTGAGTTTTCGGGCCGTAAGTCACATCGAACGCGGCGCGGGCGCTGTCACGAACCGGGCGCAGCAGGCCCCGGAAGGTCACTAGTTCCGCGAAGCCACAGGCCAGAGCGTTGTTCACCATGTCCTTGACGGTTATCGTCGAATCCAGCGTCTCGTCGTAGGTGTCTCCCCTGGCCACGCATAAATTATGAAATGCATGCCACTCCGGCAGATCGAGATCGTCATTGGTATATCCTCGCTGCTTCAGCTGGTGGATGCACCATGGCGCGATATCCCGCGTCGGCCCCTTGCTTGCGTCCATCAGAGGGATAATGCAGGTGGCCTCCAGATTGACTTGGCTTTCAGACTGGGCTGATAACCTGTCTCCCCCCCTGATGTTGCAGCTCATAACAGTTAGGCCGGGATAGCTTATGGGAGAGTTCAGCATGCGCCCACGTAGGTCTGTCCAAGTTGCGTCATCCCGGGCTTCATCGTCGATTCTGCCAGGGCGATCTTTGTACAGCTTTCGCACGCGAGCCTCTGCACGCATGGCGTAGGGAAGGAAAATCCGCTCGGTGAACCCTTGGGCGTCTAGCGAGCCGCCAATTTTCTCAAGCTCTATGACCGTCCAAGCCCCTGCAACGTCCATATCGCGGTACTCGAACACATAGTAGGTCGGGATCTCGTAAATCTGCCCTTCCCGACCGATACCCGCCAGGCCATTGGCGTAGGTGACAGTCCACTCCAGCTCGGTGACCTTCTCGTTTTCAGGGCAGCAGGCGAACGGGCCGCGGTAACCGCCCTGCAGGTTCGAGGCGTCCAGCGTGATAAGCCCGTTGACTGTCTGCATGTTGCTGAAGCCAGGCCAGCCTGCATCGGTCGAACCTGACGAGGTCAGCCGCTCTACCTCGATGAGGCTGGTGCTGAACGCGGTGATCCGGTACCGCAGACCGCGCGGGCCGATAGTCGCCAGGCCTTGGCCAAGTGCAAGGCCCGCCACAGGCGCGCCGCCGTCGTAATCCAGCGTCATTTCAGCTGGCTGCTCAGGTATTGCGCTGGTCGTTGCCGTCCCTGTCGCTCCTACTGGGGATGATCCGAGGATGGTTGAAGCACCGGTGGCCGTGATGGCCTGCCCGGCAAATGGCGTCACCTCAACGAAGCGTACACGCCCGCTGCTTTGCTGCGCCTGGAACGGCTTGCCACTGAGCTGGGTATTCAGCGCAGATACCAGTCCGGCGAGGTCGGTCGTTGCCGTGTTGAGCGTGATCGGGTAGGTAGATCCGCCACGCACCAAGTTGAATGTGAGTGGCGTGACGTTGAAGTCATACCGCGTTGGCGCGGCCGATCCGGTCAGCGTGGACGCGGTACCAGGGTTGGCCGGCACTGCAGGGCTGTATGGTGTGTAGCTGTTCACCACGTACAGGCCGGCGTTCGCGCCAGCAACCTCGATGAGCATGCCAACCGTTGGATTCAGCATTTCCAGCGGGCCACGGATAATGTCGCGCCCTGCGCCGCCGTCGATCACCGTGTAGGTGTAGGGAGACAGCACCCGAATAATGATGCCGTTCGACCAATCGGCCGGGAACTGGCCTGAGCCAGCCGGAACGCTGATGGTGTCGCCAACGAACTGGTAGGCAGAGGCCGTGGCCGAACGGGTGAGCTCGGTAGCCATCGTCAGTTCCAAACCGGCCGAACCGCTCGAGCTGGCCCCTACCTCTGGCACGTTGAACCAGTTGATGTGAGCCGGATCTGCCGAAAGGTCAGCGCCTGGCGGGTAGATCGTGAACGAAGCGTCTGCGCCGAGGGAGATCAGAGGGGTCTCCCCCACCTTCACCTTAGTCGATGGGACTTCGTATTCGCCCTCGCCGATGTATAGCAGCATTTCGACGCGCTGGTCACGAGGAGCCAGGTGATATCGGCGTGGCTGCGTCAGATACGACGGGTAAACCCGCTGGTGGCCGGCGATCTGCCGCACCGGGTCGCCCAGCTTGACCTTGTTGCCCTTGGCGCTGGCTTCCATCAGGGGGTCGCCCTGCTGGGTTCCGGCGCTGGATGGCATGCCGGGCATCTTGGGCATGATCGACTTCAGCACCGCCTTTGCGCCTTTGAACAGGGCGAAGGTAATGGAGAACGGGTCGGTACCCTTCGGCTCGCGGTAGATCTGCAGTAGGTCGGAGGGCTTGAACTTCACCTTGTGCCACAGGTGCTGCTCGATCACCTCGTCGTTCAGCACGGCACTGATTGGCGGGCTATCCCGGCGCTCGTAGGACGGAGCCTGGCCTTTCAGCCACTCCTCGATCGTCATGCGGCGGTCGGTCTTCCAGGTGCCGAGCGGCGCCGTGTCAGACAGCTTGTTCGGATAGAACTCGACGGTCACGGTAATACACCACCTTTGGGTGAGCGGCTTCGAACTCGCCGGTTGTCCGGAGGCAGGCGCCACCGGGGTTTGTGTCCAGAACCTTCAGCCGGCCTTCGCTCAGGAGGACCGTGCCGACATGCAGAAGCGCAGTTCCGCGAAGCACCGCGGCAATGGCTCCAGGCTCTGGGGCGCACTCCTCCATCGTCTGGCGGAGGCTGCGGTAGGCCTTGGTGTTTTCGCGGATCTTGCCCTTTCCTACCGCCCCCAAGGACGGGAGCCATGACAGCCCAAACAGGTCGTGACGGATCGCCCGGCACATCCCCCAGCAATCGAAGGCAATAGGCCCCCGTGCGCCCTCGCGATACGGGGCGCGCATGAATTTCTCGATCATGGTCAGATGTACTTCAGGCCGGGTGCCAGGGATGTGGTCAGGATGGTGCGGAGACCGTTGGTGTTGAGCAGATCGAAGAAGCCTGCGGTGAGCTTGGCGACGTCGTCCTCATACTCCCGGCTGAGCAGCGTCATCCGGTACCGCTCTTGCGGGAACGTCAGGTCTTCGGCCAGGTAGCGACGGAAGGTGATGATGAAGCGGTCGTCGGCCGCCTTGGCCTCCTCCACGACTTCCTGCACCTCGCCGGTCACGTTGTCCAGACCGAGCACCAGGTTCTGGAACGCGCTGTTGTCGTTCTTGGGAAGGGCAAGGTCCATGGCCATCGCGATGAAGGTCAGCGTGCGGCCGTCCTCGGTGGTGCACACCCGGTCCTCCCAGCCCGAGCAGTACAGGTGGGAGACGGTGCCGCCTTCCTTCCTGGCCTCGATGGTGTCGACCAGTTCGCCCCTGCCCGAGGCGTAACACTCCTCGATCAGGCTCATGCTTCAGGCCACTCCACGTTTATCGCCACATCGATGATGTTTTTGTTGAACCAGTACTCGGGGAACTGCTCCCAGCCTTCGGGAATCAGCGGACGCTGCTTCAATTCGGCGTTGATGGAGTACCGCCAGCGCTTCACCTGGGTCAGCTCAACTTTCCCGTAGATGCCGATGAAGTGGATCTGGTAGGTCGTGAAGCCGGAGGGCAGCTGGAGCGGCATCTCGAACCACTCAAGCCCATCATTCAGCGTTCGCGCATACCACGCCTCGAAGAATGCCGCCTCATCCTCTTCAAACACGAAGTTGAACGTCAACTCAGACGGCACATAGCTATGCACCTTCCGGTATCGGCGGCGCCCGGTGACCATCGGCGTCGATCGCATCGGGTCAACGGTCGTGTAGCCATAGCCATCCTGCAGCGGAAGTGGCAATTCTGCCGGGTATTGAATCATTGCCGTTCCTCAGCTGAGGTTTGCGTTTAGGTGAGCGGGCTGAGGCCCAGCGCCTCCTCGATGCGAGCGAGCCGCCTTTGGAGCAGAAGCTCTTTCTCATCAGGCTGGGCTGGTAACTCTGGGGAAGAGACGAGCCCTTCGTCTTCATCCGTCTCGGTTTCGCTGGTGCTCATGCCCTACTCCGTCAAACCATGCCCATAAAAAAAGGCCTCACTTGGAGGCCTTTCGTATTTCCGCTATGGATTGGCTATTTACCTTCACTCCACTTTTCACGGAGAACGCCGCCCGGTCCGCACAAGCGCCCGGCCGACTCCAGGCACCGCTCCCTCCAGTGCTTTTCGCTAGCTCGGATGGCGAAGGCGATGTCAGCCTCGACAGGCCCATCGTGCAGGCACACGGCCAATGACCTGCCGAGCATCTTCCCTACCATGTCGAGTTTCGCCCGAACCTCATGCATCGGCACCTCGCCGTGAAGCTCGCCCACGCCGAAGTAACCGCAGAGAAAGCGGGACATCTCTTCGCCGAACTTTTCCTTGTCGAACTCAATCTCGCTCATCATGCACCTTGTCTTTTCCAGCCATATGCGCCTTCGCCGGCATCTACGAACTGACCATAGCCTGTAGCGATTTGGTTGGAAAGGTGGTCCTCGACTGCTTGGATGATCACCTCAAGATCTCCGTTGGAGCTCTGCCTGGTCTGGACCTGGCTGGTGCTGTAGTTGTGGATGACCACGTTCTGCTGCGCCGGTGCGACTTGCATCTGCCCGCCAGAGGCCGCTACAGGCGAGCTTCCGCCCGATGCAACCGATACCCGCTCGTTCGAGTTGATCGCCTCCAGCAGCGCCCGGTTGCGCTTGGTGGCCGCGGCATTCACCACGAATTCGCCATCGCTCAGGCGGGCCATGATGCTGTCGGAGGTGCCGGTACCGGCGCCGGACACGTACCCACCGGTGGCGAAGCCAGGGATCACGGCCAGGCTGGACGCCAGAGCCGTGGTCGAGGTCAGTGCGGCCGCTGCAGGAACGGAGTTGGCGCCCAGAGTTGCCAGGGATGCCATTGCCGCCGCCGGCGCCCAGGCCGTGGCCGTGGTACCAGCCAGGATCATGCTCTGGCCGGCCGCAGCGGTGCCGAGAGTGGCGTTCAGCGCAGCATTCAGCGCCATCTGCACGCCCATCTTCACGAAGCCCGCGAGGATGTCGCGAACCACGTTCCCGGCGATGTCACCCAGGTTGCTGAAGGACAACTGCCCGGACATGATCGCGTCGGTGATGTCGGTGGAGATGTTGTTGAACGCGCTGGAGAAGATCGACTCGGTTTGCCCGGCGATGTCGCGCGCCTGGTTACCGAAGTTCTGCACCGCGGCCGTCCACCCGTTGATCGGGTTGAGCATGGCCTGGTCGATCTGCGCCCATCCGGCCTGCATCGCTGCAAGCTGCTGAGGCAGGAACTCGTTGATGGCATCGATCTGGCCTTGGAGCGCCTGCCGCTGCTTCTCGTCCGTGGCGTTGGCCAGCTCGGTCTGCAGTTGCAGCAGGCGGTCGTTGGTCTGCATCTCCAGATTGAGCCGCTGCTGCATGCGCGACGCCTGCAGGTCGCCCATGCCGATACTGGCGGCATCAAGCTGGTACTGTGCCTGCTCGTTCACCAGCTGGCGCTGCAGCTGGGCACGGTACTGCTCGACGGCGGTCAGGCCTTGTGCACCCTTCAGTGCCGCCGCGTAGTTGATCGAGGCCTGGGCCAGCGCCTTGCTGTACTCCTCCTGGGTAATCTTGCCCTTGCTCAGCGCCAGATCGAGCTGGGTTTGCTCTTTGGTAAGCGCCCGGGCGGCCTGGGCTGCTGGGTCGTACTGGCCATACAGACGCGCGAAGGTGTTTTCTGCCTCAGCCACGCCACGGTTGACGTTCTTCGGTGCGTTCTTCTTCGCCTCGCGGGTTTTGATGTCCGCGATTTCCTGCTCGATGTTCTTGCGGGCCTTGGCGTAGTCGGCCTCTTCCTTCGCGCCAAACCCACCGTTTTTTATGGACTCTGCCTTTGTCTTGTCCAGGTCCTTTAGGTCGTCCTGCAGCTTCTGCGTCTGCGTCCTTGCAGATTTCGCCAAGTCCGCAAGCTGCTTGGACGTTTCTATCCGGATCTGCTCTCGCGTGGTGATCTCTGCCTCAGCCTTGGCAGCAGCGGCTGCCGCTCCGCGCCGCTCGGTGATCAGTTTGATCTGCTCGCGCAGCGCCTGATTGGTGTTGTCACCGAAGCTGAACAGGTTGGATAGTGCTCCAACGAAACCGCCTTCCTTGCGGGTGTCCAGAATGCGCTGAGCAATCTCCATCTGCTTGGCGTCATCAGGGAAGAGCTCACCCTTCACTTGGCTGTAGGCGTTGCTGATAGCCGTTCCGATGTCCTGCCAGTCGCGCTCAATCTCCGACAGGGATTCCCGATATCGCCGGAGCCGTTCTTGGGCATTCTTGTTCAGCGACTCGCTCAGGGTGTCCAGCGCCTGTTGGCGCTTGCCTTGCTCGTCAAGTCCACGGATGACCTCATACTGCGCTGCGGTTAGCAGACCATATTCCGAACTGATCTTCTGAGCAGCCTTGGTGGCATTGTCGCCAAGGTCGCCGAAGGCCTTTCCGACGTCCGCCGCACTTTGCCCGGTGAACTTGCTCACCGCCGTTGCGGCCTGGGCAAGGTTCCTGAACTGGATTTCGCTCGTACGGCCAGCCGCGGCTAGGGCGGTAACTGCATCTTTCGCGCTAGATAGGCTGCCCGTTAGGCTGGCAGCAGACTTCGCAATCTCGGCCAGTGATTCAACTGTCTGACCGGAGTTCGCCCCGCCCTGGAACAGGGATGCGTTGAATGCGCTGATCTGCTTCTCAACGTCGTAGAAGACCACCCCAAGCGTTGCAGCAGCTGCGGCGGCTACCGTGAGCGGATTGATCAGATCAAGGATGTACCCACCCATTGCCTTTGCTGCGGGCCCAACCCCGCCGAACATATCCTTGAGCTGACCACCCTGCTGCAGGAATACAGTAAGGGGTGCCTGGCCGGCCTGGAGGCTTACCGCGATATCAGTGAACTGCGCAGGTAGGCCGCGCAGGGCCGCCTGGTAGGCCTTAGCGGACATGCCAGCCCTGTTCATGCCGTCCGATGTGTCGCCCAGAGCCTCGCGCATCGTGTTGATGCGATTGGTGTACTCCACGAAGGTGTCACTCTCGACAACGCCGGATTTCTTGAACTTGGCCAGCTTCTCCTGCATGTCATCCAGGCGTCCAAGAGCCGCCACGGTCGGATTGATCTGACCGAGCAGTTGGGACAGTTCCTTTCTCTGCTCGTCTAGGCTGGACGAAAGCCCTTCGGTCGTTGAAGCTGCACCATCGCCAGCGCGCTCCATTTTCTCCAGCGAAGCCGTCAGATCGTCAGCGTTCCTCTTGGCGCTACGGGAATCGATCGTTATCGCAAGCCTTGATTCCTGCGCCATGTCTTTCTCCGGGCATAAAAAAACCCGCACTAGGCGGGTTCTTGGATGATTCGTTATCAGCTGTTGAGCAGCTTGGCTTTCTCTCGCTCGTACTCTTCTGGCGTGATATGCCCTTTGTCTTTCAGGGCAGCGAGACGCTCAAGTTTTCCGTATGCATCGGTTTTGGCTGGCTGACTCGGAGCTGATTCTTTACGGATTGCAGATGCAGACCAGATCAGAGCTGCCAGCCAGCCAATGCCGGTCCACCCCAAGAACAAATCCAACAGGAAGATCGAGGTGCCATTGGGGTGGCCTCGCTTCGCAGCAATAAAGGTTGGAAGGAAGTAAATCGCGAAGGAAGCCGCGAGCAGAAATAGTCCCGCAAGCGGGCTTGAGCCATCGTTCATATCAAATCTCCCTGATTTGTGCTGAATTTATCACAATCCAGTGGAGACATGGCCTTCAACGCTTGGCGCTCTTCTGCCGCTCCTGCTCCTGCTGCTCATCCCACCGCCTCCGGAACTCGTCGTCCAGGGCGCAGATGGCGGTGTCGAACTCTTCGCGGCATATCACCGATGGGTAGCGGTCCAGGTACTCGGTGACCGCAGATGGTGCAATCGGTGCCGGCGCGCCGACCATGCCGACGTATTGCCGGGACCGACCTATGTGGCCGTAGGCCTCAAGGATCTCGGCGACCACATCGTCGATCTCGGGCGGCTCTTGGGCCTTCAGCCCGAGGCGCTCATGCTTCCAGCGCTTCTTCTCGTTCTCCGGCCCGGCCCAGTCCCTGCCCCAGCGATATGCCGCTACTGCTTTTCCGCGGTGGCCTGGGCCTGCTCCTCGATGCGTTTGGCGATGTCCAGGGCGGTGCGCAGGGCCAGGAAGTAGATGCTGGGCAGCTGCTCGATCAGGGCCTTGCACAGCTGCGGGGTGTACTTGGCGGGCTCGCCCGGGCGCTCCTCGACGTCGATGCCCTGCCAGTCCTTGATCAGGTGCTTGGTAGCCAGGTCGATGAACAGGTCGTCGTCGGTTTCGAGCTCGACGTCGGGGATGGAGTCGATGGTGAAGCCAGCGGTGCCAACCCCGGCCTGCTGGTTCAGCGCGGCGAGGTGCCGGCGGATCACGGCTTGGTGCGACTTGTAGATCGGGTTGGCGATGGACGCGACCAGGATCGCGGCAGTGTCCGGACCCTTCTCGCATTTCATGGCCAGGCCGTCCGGGCCAACCTTGAAGTGCACCCAACGCTCGCCATTGATGTCCAGCTCAGGCTTCTTTGCAATGGTGATGCCCATGGTATTCCTCTGCGGTAAAAGGCCCGACGCACACCGCAGGGCGCGTCGGGCAAAGGTTTAAGCGGTGACGGTGACAGCGCAGGTGTCGGTCTTGGTGCCGTCTGCGGCGCTGGTCGCGGTGATGGTGGCGGTGCCCACGGCCAGGCCGGTGACAAGGCCGGTCTCGCTCACGCTGGCGATGGCTGGGGCGGAACTGGTCCAGGTGACCTGCTGGCTGGCACCGGCCGGGGTGACCACGACTTCGAGGTCTCCGGTATCGCCTACTTCCAGGCTCAAGGTGGCCGGAGTGACATCCACGGCAGCCACAACGATCGGCGCCGGCAGGCGGGTGATGGTCGGCGCCACGCGGCGAGCGGTGTAGTTCAGCTCGACCTGAATGATGTCGGTCGAGCCGCCATCCGGCCAGTCAGCGGTGATCTCCATCTCTGGGATCAGGAACCGGTAACCGCCGTCGGCATTGCCAATGGTGAATTCCAGGCTGATCGCGTCGTTGGTTTTCTGGGCCTTCCACAGCTCGTAGGCCATTTTCGACCAGCTGATGGTGATCGCGCCGGACGGGGTGAAGGTGGTGGCGATGATGTTGCCAGGGTACGGGTTGCCGTTGCCGATGCAGCGCTGGGTTTGCACGGCGTTGTCGAACTGCAGGTTGAAGCTGTCGACGCAGGCGTTGTCTTCACCCACCTGGACGCCGTTGATCTTCAGGCCGCTGATGTCCTTGAAGCTGAACCGGCGCTGGCTGACCTCTGGCTGGGCGTTGATGATGAACGAGGTGTTGTCGCCCTTGTCATCCCAGGCGCGCGCGGCCATGGTCGTAGTGACCGTGACCTCGTTGTCGCCAGGGAAGTCGAAGTTCATGGTGGCGACTTGCACGCCGCGGGCGATGGCCGACACGCCGATGTCGGTCGCGTAGGAGGCGATCGAGAAGGTGATACGGTCGTCGCCCATGGTGAGCTGGTTGCTGGCCCAGGCCTTGCCGAAGCAGGAGGCCATGAACCCGTCCAGCGCACCGAAGCGCCACTTGGTTTCGATATCGCCACCAACGTCCACGGTGGTCTGGGCCGTGCCCTGCGACATGCGGGTGAAGCCGATTTCGTTGTTCTCTTCCGAGTTGAAGGTCGGCATCAGGCCGTTGCTGATTCGCGTCAGCACGTTCCAGTCGCCGGCCGGGGTAACGCCGGGGGTTACTTCTTTGATCCAGGCCAGCTGGACCTTAGCGCCCGAACTCATCGGTGCCTCCTTAGATCGTAGTGATCCGGGGAGGCGTGGCGATCAGAGGGGCCTTTCGGCGTGTCTGGTCAGCGTGCCCGGTGGTTCAGGTTGTTCAGATGTTCAGTTCGACCTCGACAGAGGTCAGGACCTGGCGGCTTACCTCGCCGAATGTGGTGAGGTCGACGTACTGGAGGTTGACGTACTCGACGCTGAGCCCCGTCTTTTCGTTGAAGGCCTTGATCGCGCCATGAATCTGCTCGGCCAGCACGCGGCGCTCTTCGCGCACTTGGTCGATGGTCATGCTTTCACTCATGGTTTCCCACCCTGATGATTGTTGGGATCGGGTCGCCAAGCGCCCAAACGGCCTGCTCCCCGTTAAGCAGATCAGGCTCTTCACGTGTAGCGCTGCCGAAAGGCCCGCGGTCGTCATCACGGACGAAGTAGCTGGTGCGCTCCACGAGCTTTCCATCAATTCGAACTTGCATCGCCACCCTCCTTTGCCGAAAGCCAGCGCTCCCAGGCGGCAAGCGCAGCCTTGGCCGCGCGGATCAAGCTGCGGTGCAGCTCCACGGTTGTCTTGGACATGCTTGACTCTCAGTAGGCGCGATAGGGAATAGAAACGTTGACCTGATACCAGCCGTGCCCGTCATCGCCAATGGTGCTGGCCGAGGCCGCGTAGCACTCGAATGGCCCGGTCGGGTCGCTGTAGAACTCGAAGTGCTGGACCAGCGTGTCGGCGGCCTTGGTGATGGCCAGGGTGCCCTTGTTACTGGGCACGAACAGCTGAACCATGATGATGCCGGTCCGCCGAACGCATGGGCCGATGCCGACCTCTGGCGCGCTGGACAGGCCTGGAACGTCCGCCAGCCTGGCCCAGATGGGTTTGCCGGACGGGTCGAACGGCCCCTGCGGGTTGTTCGGGTAGTCGACAGCTGATGCGGGAATGCCCGCCCACTGCTGCATGCGGCCAATGACAATGGCCCGGATCTGTTCGAAGGTCATGAGTAGGCCTGCGAGACGCTGTTGAACGACACCGCGTAGATGCCAGCGGGCGCCTGCTGGGAGTGCCCATCCTCAAGCGGAACCGCGTATGGAAGGTTGTTCTGAATGAACACCTGCGTGTAAGGCTCAAGCCCGGTCATCACCCTGACGCCCTGCTGGATGGTCTCCGAGCCGGTAGGGTCGACATTGACGCTGCTGGTATACACAGGCGCGCCAACGCTGACGATGTTGTTGCCACGGAACCTCCCAGTGTCGACCGGCGACCGCAGAACGATTTCGTTGAGCATGGCCAGGGCAATGACGCGCACACGATGCGCCAGGGCCTCTTCGACCAGGCCGGTGAACAGGCTTGGCGGTGTGCTCCATCCCCTGCTCTTGGCCATGGCTACTTCCTCAGCTGCATTCGGTAGGTGGCCGAAGCCGGGTCTGCGCGCACCGACTTGACCAGGTAGACCACCTGCTTGGACCGGTCCATCAGATCGGGAGCGGTGATCTTGTGCCCAACATCCGGGGTATCGGTGACCTCGTTGGCAAGCGCGGTGAGGCGCAGGTCGCCGACCAGGATGTTCACGTTGTCGATCCGGCTATCTTCGTAGCGGGACAGCACGCCACGGCCCGCATATGTCACTGGCTGGGCGGTTGTGGTCTCACTGACCGGATCCCAAACGCCAGGCCCCATGTACTCGCCCGCGAAAGTAAGCACCGCGTCGGCCAGGTCCGTATTGAACGCCTGGGCCAGGTCGGCCTGCAGTTCATCGCGAAGTCCCATATCAGCCCCTCACGATCTTGGTCTGGCCGCTGCTGTTCAGGTAATGCGCCAGCAACGCCAGGGCGAACGACTCACCAGCGCTGATGGTTCGGGAGGATTCGGAGTAGGTTTTGCTGCTGGAAACCCCGTCAGCGTTGACCGACTTGCTCAGCACGCCGGTCTCCTTGCTGCCGTAGATGTTCCCTGCCGCAGCCTCTCGGGCAATCTCGGCTCCGGCCTGGATGACGTCGTCCGGTACCGGATCGAACTCAGGCAGGCCGAGATTGGTAATCCAGGTGTTGGCCATCAGCACCGCCCGGGCCTTCTGGTCGTCGGGCGCCCAGGTCGGCCCAAGCAGGGCGTCTACCTGCTCGACGGTGACGTAGATGGTCATTACGCGGCCTCGTCCAGCAGCTTCTTGAGGTCTTCCAGGCTGGCGTCAGGGCTGAATTGCACGCCCTTTTCGATCAGGGAGGCCTGCAGCTTTGCCTTCAGCTCGACTTCTTCGGCAGCCTTCTTGTCGGCAGCGGACTTGCCAGCCTTCGAGCCTTTGGCTTCCTTCAGGGGCTCCGGGTGCTCGTAGCCATCGGGCGCGAAACGCGCATCGATAATCTTGTACCCCTTCTGCCGCAGTTCGGCTTTACGCTCAGGGCTGACCGGGTGCTTCTCGTAAATCACTTTCTCGCTCATGGCGATCTCCTGGGGAATGCGCCCCGGAGGGCGCGGTACCGGTTACTTGGTGGCGTCGCCGATGGTCAGTACGCCGGCCGAGGCCTTGATGCTGTTCGCCACCAGATCCCAGTTGGTGCCGGTGGACAGCTCGGCGTTGGTCGGCGACTTGCCGCCGTTGGCGGTGTCCCAGGTGTAGCCCTTGAGGCCCAGGCCGAAGGTGTAGTCGGCCTGCATGGTGGTCTCGATACGCTCCTTGCCGTTGGAGGTCTCGATGTTGGTGATCAGGTCGGAGCCATCCATCACCACCGCTGCGCCGTCGGCCAGGCTGAGCACCTTCTGCTTGTTCGGGGTGCCGGCCTCGTACAGCGCAGGGGCGTCGGTGATGATCACGGCTTTGCCGAGGATGTCGACCACCTGCACGCCGGAGAACTGGAACAGACGCTCGGCGTTGGCGAGGTTCTGGCCGACCAGCTTGTGGTACATGGCACCGGTCATGACCTGGGCCACCAGGCGCTGGGAAGCGTCACCGAACAGCGCGTGGGCGTTGTTGATCGCGACGTAGGTCACGCCAGCAGTCGCCGAAACGTCGTTGGTGGCGGTCGGCTGGTTGCCAATGGCGCCGGCCAGGGCCGAGATGGCGGTGTTCAGCTGGTCCGCCATGATGGCTTCGGACAGGTTCCGGCTGATCACTTCCAGCGCTTCTTCCGGGTTCTTCTGGATCCAGGAGAGCTGGGAAGGCTCCCACAGGATCGGGCCGAAGCCGCCGGCGATCTTCACCGAGTCGTACTGCTTCTGGGCCAGCGGGGTGGACGCCTGGGCGCCGTTGGCGGCGTAGCGGTCGACGCGACGCTGGGCGCCGTGCAGTCCGGCCCAGAACGATTCCTGCAGGAAGTCGCCGTCGATGCCCTGGGTTGTCAGGCGGATGGCGCCGGCCGAGGATGCGTTGAACTTCTCGACATCCTGAGCCAGGGTCTCGATGGTGGTGCGCTTGAGGTATTCGTTGAATACCTTCATGTTCGAAAGGGCCATTGGGCCTCCTTATTCGCTTGCGGTCAGGCCCTTGATGGCTTCAAGACGTTCAGCCTTGGTACCACCGAAGTTGCCCTTCGTGGTTTTGTGCTGGCCACCGCCGTTCGGCGCGCCGCCGCCATTGGCGCCGGAGCTCTTCAGGATGTGGTCGCGATGGGGGTACTGCGAGACGAGGGTTTCGAGCGCTTCGTTGAAGTCGGCCAGTTCGCCCGGGCGAGCGCGGCTGAAGATCTTCTGGCCCTGGGCGTCGTACGCGACGACCTTGCCTTCCTCGATCTTGAAGTTGCTGCCGAAGGCGGCCTGGACCATGTCAGCGGGAACAGCCATCTTCTCGGCGATGAACTGGGAGCGCGCGAAGCTGCCGCCGATCTTCTCGGCGTACAGCTGCTGCTCGAAGGTCTGCGCCTTGCCGTTAGCTTCATCCAGCTGGGTTTGGAAGGCCTTGCTGATTTCGCCCTTCACCTTCTCGATTTCGCCGGCATCCACCAGCTTCTTGGCGTCGAGGTTGGCAACGATCTCCAGGGCTTTCTTGGCGGCCGCAGCATCTTCGATGCCTTCGAACGCCTTCGCAGTTTTCTCGAAGCTGTCCGCGCGCTCACGGTGCGACTTCGCCTCGGCATTCAGCCGGGTGATGGTGTTGCGAGTGCCAACTGCATCGAAAGCGACGTCCTTGCCGTCGTCATCGGTGTAGACGGGCTTGCCATCTTCGATAACTGCGTACTGCTTGCCATCCACTTCAACAGTCTTGAGTTTCATTTCGTCTCTCTGGGCCATCCGGCCTGTTGGTGAGCCATCCGGCCCCAGGTCGCCCCGTCCATCCGAACCGCAGGCATGAAAAAGCCCCGCACTGGGCGAGGCTTTGCAATTGCGCGCCACGAAATGGCGCTTTGGTGTTTTGTGGCGCGGGCTACAACAGCCGATCCCGCAGCTCATCGAGCGTCAGGAACTTGCCCATGTCGTTGTAGAAGTCCTGCAGCTTCAGCTTGTCCTGGCGCAGCAGCTTCCCCCGCTCCGGGCCGAGGATTTCGTCCTGGCGGGCGGCAGGCTGGCGTGCAAGCCATTGAGCGTACGTGGTCTGCTGCGGCACCTGCCCGTCCATGCTTGCCCGGGTCGCGGCGTCGCTGATCCCCAGCGCTATGGCGCTTTTGAGGATCGGCAGTTTGGTCGAGCGGCAGCAGAAGTGGATTCGGCCAGGGCCGGCTAGCCACGGCACCTTGTGCCCGATCGGTCGGTACGTGCCCAGCGTGTACGGCAGGCGGTCACGGATTCGGCAGGTCGTCGATGTCCGGTTATCCAGCGTGCTCAGCCACTCAACATGGCTGATGATGTCGCTGTTGGCCTCGAATGCCTTGTCGCTGGCCGTCTCTGCTGTGCTGGACACTGCAGACCGGACAACCGCCTCCACCTCCCGGCGAGACCTCTGCAGGATGCCGTCAGCGTACTTCTCCGCCTTGGTACCCATGATCTGCCTGACGATCTCCGGTGTCGTTCGGCCTTCAAGCACGCCAGACCGCACTGCATCGCGGATCGACGCAGCACGGTCAGCCTCAATGCCGGCCATCCACTCGCTGAGCAGCCGCCCCTGGAAGGGCCTTGCCAGCGCAATGGCGCGTACCTGACTGAACTGTGCCACGGCAACCGGGAATCGCGCCTGCACAAGCTCAGGAACAGCCGCTGTAAGCGCAGCGGCCTGAAAGGCAATCTCGTAGCTGGCCACGCCGTCGATGACGCCTGTGAGCGCCTGCTGCAGGCTAAAGAACGTCGATTGATTGATCCGCAGCACGGGCGCCAGAGCGGCATCGATCGCTGCAACGGACGCGCCGGCATCCAGGCTGTCGATGGCAGCAATGAGCGCTGCCCGCAGCTCAGGGTCAGAATTGTTCAGGATCCTGATGATCGCCACGACCTGGCTGTTGCTCAGCCTGGACAGGTCAACCTCATGGCCGATCAGCTCATCCAGCAGCTTCTCGTTGGCCGTCTTCATCACAGCGTACCGAGTGCCGGGCCCTGGGCCTCAATCTTCGCCAGTTCCTCTTCCCAGTCGTATTCGTCGCTGATCACGCCGCGCCGCTGCATCTCGGTGAATAGCGTCTCCTTGCTGATCATCCCGGCGTTCGCCATGGTGACCAGCGTCGGCAGCGACACCTCCGGCATGTAGTCGACGTCGAAATTGCCGCGCATCTCTACGGTTCCGCCATCGCCCAAGCCGCGATAATCGGCCATGAACTGGAGCAGCTGCGCCAGGCAGTCGGCGAAGTGGTGCGCCATGCGCGCGAGCGGGGACAACTCCTGCGCCGCCTCCTCCTCCGCCTGGGTGGCGGTCTTGGTGGCCGTCTTGTCCGGCGTCAGCAGCTTGGCCCCGGCCATGCGCATCTCGTTGATCAGGTCCTGCAGCGCGGTGCGGCCTGACTCGACGGCCTTTCCGGTGTGCTCAACGTATTTGAGGTCACCGTCCTTGGGCAGATCGGTCAGCTGGCCGGTGCCAACCTTGAACTCTGGTGGGATCACCTTCCCTTGGTTGTCGTACTGGGTCTGGATGCCGATGCGCACCAGAATCGGGACGCGGATAACGTGCAGGATGTTGTCTTGGTCGCTCTGGCTTTGCCAATGCTTCACGTTCAGGTGCGCCAACTCAATCAGCGGCGGCTTGGCCGTCATGAAGCCGGTGCGGCCGGTGTAAAAGGTGACCCATGGAATCGCGGTCAGGCTATTGGTGCCTTCCTCGTGCAGCTCCCAGGTACCGCCGGCTGCGGCCTGCTTGCCCCGTACGGCCTTGGCCGACCTGCGATAGGTTCGCCAAGAGCCAGGCTCCAGCACGCGAATTTGCTCGACGCACTTGGCGCCGAACTCCCCATCCTCCTCCTCGACCACCTCGATGTAGCGGATCATGGTCAGCACGCCGCCCTTGGAGCGCCAACCCAGCACCTGCTCAGGCCTCACCATCACAACGTAGGGGCGCACACCGGCGGCCTGCTCGTCGGCCTGGGTCTTGAGCTCTCCGGCTGGCGGGTGATCGACGAAGGCATGGCACAAGCCGTGGCTCAGCCCCTCGGTGAAGAAGCCCACTGCCCAGGAGTTGAGATCGTTGCCGGCGTGATCGATGTCCTTGGTCATCTCGACAATGGCCTCTGGCACATCGTCGCCCACCTGCAGCGGCTCAGCGAACACGCGGGAGGTCATGTTGCCCACGGTCTCGGAGTACGCCGGCAACAGGGTCGATAGGCGCAGGCGCTCTTTGTAGGCCTCGTCGTCTTCGGCTGGGTACTGCGGTAGCAGGGTCTTGCCCGCTGCGCGCATCGCCATCGTCCCGCCCATGAGCGGCGAGATCACGGCCCAGTAGGCGCGCATCGCGTCGACAGCGGGCAGCGTGATGCTCGGGTTATCGCTCATGGTCACATTCTCAGGGATTGGGTCGTGAAGACCGGTCGCTCAATTGGGTAGTCGTGGTGGATGAAGTAGCCACCCGCGTCGTTCGCGTGGTCCACGCCAGATTTCTTGTCAGGCTCGCCATTGGCTGCCCATACCTGCTGCTCCAGGCCGTCTGCATAGGTCGGGCAGCGCAGCGGGTTGATCAGATAACGCCGCTCGCCATTCGCGTTGCAGAACATCGCGTTCATGGCGTTGATCCTGTCCTTCACTGGCGGGTTGGCATCGGGCGCGATGACGCTGAACCCGGCCTGGCGCAGGATGGCGATGTCCGTCTCGCTAGCGTTCACCGACTTTCGCGATCCGCCCGAGGCGTCGGGATAGATCCTGATCTCACAGGTCTTCTCGTAGTCCCTGCCGTTGTGCCGCCAGTAGCGCTCTTTGATGCGCCGGATCATGTCCGGGGTATCAAAGCCGTCGATCAGCTCATCCACTGCCCTGGGCTTGCCGTCCGGCCGTTTGACATGGACGATCGCCGCCATCTTTCCGACGTTGAAGTCCATGCCGATGAACAGGGGCTCTCCAGGCTCTACGGTGTCGAAGCAGGAATTCAGCTTCCGGTCGTAGGCGTGGTAGATCGACCCGGAGTTCAGGTTGACGAACTGGCCGTTCAGGTAGGCCAGGATCAGCTGGGCCGGGTACGACTCCATCAGCGACGGGATGTAGTCGGGCGGCAGGTTCAGCTCGTTGTCGAACGTGCTGGCCTGCACCAGGCCGTACATGCCCTGGAGGGCAGGTTTCTCCCGCAGCTGCTTCACGAACTGCTGGTAGACGAACTTGAACCCCTCGGGGGTAGTCGTCACATCCACGCCGTTCTTCAGCCCGGGCACGTTGTAACGCATCCGGGCAATGATCTTGCGCCAGGCGTGCTCAGCCTTCAGCGCGGGCAGAACGTCGAGCTCGTCGACCAGAGCGTGCCCGATCTTGAAGCCCACGATGGTCTGCGGCTTCTCCATCGAGCGGCAGATGGTCGTGCTGCGGTACTGGCCGCCGCTGTAGAACTCGACCTCTTTGTCGCTCTCCTTCGTCTTGACCTTCAGGCCCCAGTCGAAGGCGACCTCCTCGATGGTCGGGAAGAAGATGTCGCGGATCTGCGGGTACGTCGGAGCAAAGTAGCCGGAGTCGATCCGGGGCCACTCCCATACGTGCTTGCACAGCGCTGCGCAGCCTACCCAGGTCTTACCCGAGCCGAACCCGGCGACGAAGCCGCGGAACTTGTTCTCCATGCGGAGGAAGCTAGCCTGCGGAACGTTCAACGACGGCATCAGGCTTCCTCGCATCCACCACATCAACCTGCACCCGAGTAGGCGGAACGTTGTCGTGGGGATTCTCGTTCTTGGTCTGGCGGTTCACGTAGACATCACCGACCTCTTTGGCCGCCTGCTCCAGCAGCTGAGCCGTCAGGGCAATGTTCTTCATGTTCTCGGCCTTCTCGGCCATCCGCCCCAGCACACGAAGCCGAAACGCTCGGTTGGCGATCGGTATCTCAGCCGTCTCCTCACGGAAGCGCTTACGAGTGTCTTCGAAAAGGGTCACCCAGCGCTTGGCCAGGTCACGCCCAGCACGCTTGGTCGGGTCGTGCGCCTCACACTTCTGCCGGGTAACCTCAAGGCCGAATTCTTCTCGGACGGCTGCCGCGACTTGCGAGGGGGTATCGAAACAGGCCAGGGCCTGAACGATGAAGGCTTTCACCTCGTTGCTCAGGGCCGCCATAGGTTTTCATCCGTCGTGGGTCTGTCAGGGGTCAGGCAGACTTGAGCAGACAGGTTCCGCAGGCCCTCGAAATGTTGATCTTGGCCACCTCAGGCGGCCGGCTTGCAGCTTCGATCAGCTGCTGTACGTCATGCCCGGCGCCGTAGCGGCGAACCACCCCGACGAACTCTTCCACATCGTGTCCACGCAGCGTCAGGCTGGGCAACCCGTCCTGGGTGAACTTGGGCGCGCCGTACTGATCGAGCTTCTGGGCAATGTGGTACAGCTCATGTTCGATGAGGGCGCAGAACTCGGTGTCGGAACACTGGGAGCAGTAGTCGGCAGCCAGTGTGATGACGAAGCCCGGCACCTCGCCGAACCAGTCGATCATCTGTTGCTCTTGCCGGGCCTTCTGCCACCCGCCAGCACGAAACATCACAGCCTCGGCCTGGCCTACCACGGTTCGACCTTGCTTCTCGAAGCAGGCAGACGCCCACAGGAAACGCAGCGGCGCGTCGATCAGGTGTGCATGGTCAGGGTTATGCAGTTCGCCACCCTCACTGAGGATCACAGCCTGCACCCATTCGCCAATCTCGGACGCTGGCTGAAGCCTGGTGCCGAGCATCGATAGCTCAGTCAGCTCCAGCAATGCAGGCGGCGGCATGGGCCTGGCCATCGCTCCGCTCACTTGCATACCATCTTGTGCGTCTCAGCGTGAGCATGGCCATGCAGCAGGCCGACGATCAATCCTTGCGGAAGCCCGGCAGCCTTTGCAACGTCAATCGCAGCCGCCAGCGCGGCGTCTAGGCCGGATACAGCAGCCCTGATGTCGTTACTGACCGGTAGTTCGTGGCGGATCCGAGTGACACAGCCCGCCATCAAATCGTCTCGATGAGTCATGTTGATGGCTTCCCTTTGCGGTACTAATACTTAGTTGTCTGCCTGGGGAGGCTCGAAAAATGCAACAAAGATTCGTTATCGTTCCGGCTGTACCTATCGAAGGTGAGTCCTTCCAAATCGGTAACCGGTTCTATGCCGCCACCACTTCGGGTGGCTTCGACATTTACGACAACCAGGAAAAAGAACGCCTGAAACGCGGCTTTATCAATCGGTCTGAAGCTGCTGCTGCGTGCGAGAAAATGAATGCCGAATCACGCGATCCAGAGCAGCTATTCCCTTTGCTTCGCACAGACTGATACGCACGAACCGGCGCATTGGGAATTTGTGGCGCCCTACCCCGGCTGAAACACATGGCCACGTCGAGCGACCGCGTACAGGACGATCCCGAGCTTGAGGATCACGCCGTACACGGTGGGCACATGACCGTTCATGGCCAGGACGAACGAGCCGAAGGCGCCGATGGCCACCAGGTAGAACGCGACGGCCAGTAGCGGGTGATCCATTGGGCGGATGCGGCGCAGGTAGTCGCACGCAGCGATCACCACCAGCACGCTCAGGAAGGCATTGGCGCCAATCAGGACTTGAATCAGGGTTGAGCTCATTAGGTAGCCCCCTTGGCTCCGAACTGACTCACCACCGACTTCAGGACTGGGATGATGTTCATTGCCAGTAGGCCTATGAGGAAGGCCACGCCGTATTGGGTTTCTCCGCTTGTGCCAAGGCCGAAGTAGCTGATGGCTAGCGGGGTGCAGAAGACTGCCGATGCGAAGCCGGTGAAGAAGGCGGCGACCGCCTGGCCCCGGGTAAGGCCTCGCAGGAAGGTCAGCGAGAGGATTGCTCCTGCGAAGCCGCCAATGATCACGCCGTACTTCACCAGCAGGACGCCGGCAGTCGTGCTTGCTGGTTCGGCCATGAGTGGTTCCTAAAAAATGACCCGATTTAGACCCTTATTAGGGCGCGGGCAAGTAAAAACGGTACACAGAGAGTCAGTTACATGGCCAACAGGCTCTATGCCAGGCATCGGCCGGTATGATTACCTAGGCACAAAAAAGCCCGCACAGGGCGGGCAAAGAGGGATCGTGCTTTTTTAAATCTGGTGGCTGTAGAACAGCGAGTATGACTCGATACCGTCGTTGGGCTGCTTAATGCCAGCGTTGGAGTAGTGAATCGCTCGGATACCAACCTTCTGCGTCTCGCCGATCTTCAAGCCCGCACCGATGCGGTCTTCGAAGTTGAAGGCCGAACCAAAGTCCTGGTCACCCGCGGAGGTGCCGGAAAACACCGCAACGCCAATACCCGCCTCAACAAATGGCTTCACATTGCCGCTACCGAACTCATAGACGAACACAGGAGCGAATGAGAGCGAGTGAGCGCCGCCGGAAGCATCTCCGGCCTCCCAATAGGTATACCCAGCATCCCAGTAACCGGTTAGACGGCCCGCGCTGGACTCAAACCAGCTTCTGTCCCAGTTAAAGCCAACGCCTACGCGCGCTGTAATGCCACCTTGACTTGTCGCGCCCAGCGCCCCGGAAAGCTCAGCTGCTCCGGCGGACGCAGCGACAAGGGACAGGGCTGCAGCAGCTAGAACGGTTTTCATAATCACGGTCTTCCATGTTTGTTTAGTTAGCAACCTATCAGAATCATAGTGCTATCAAAACGTTCCGTGTTACAAAAAAAATTTCTATCCGACCTCGCTCGGCGGGTTCCGCCAGGACTCTTGAGGCCCTCTTCGGGCAATAAAAAACCCGGCACGATGGCCGGGTTTTGGTGTGCCACTCCTCAACACGCGCAGGAATGACAGGATGCAAGAATTTTGTTGCACCGTTGCACGGATGTCAAGCGGCATCTGCCATCAAAACGCCTTCCTCCTGAAGTATCTTGCCAGACGCAACCAGCGCCTCGGCCACCATCTCGTCCAGCACCTTCTCGATGGCCTTCTTCCAGCGCCAGTACGTGGTCCGGTTCAGGCCCTGCCCGTCCCACGTGTTGATGTCGTAGAACTCGGCCGGCAGCACGATCATGTCGGTGGAGCGCTTCACGTACTGCTCGCGGCGCGCCTGGCCGGCGTCCTCGGGCATCTCGCCGCCATCCAGGTGCTTGCCCACGCCAGCGGTGAGGGAGTCGAACTCTGCTCGCTCCCGGGCCGCCCGGCTGGCGACCTCATGCCCCGACTGCGCCTGCACGCCCCTCACAGGCGGGATGGCCCAGGCGGTGACCGCCTTGTGCCGGAACAGGTTCGGCGCCTGCGTGGCGATCAGCGGTACCAGCTTGCCGATCGCATCCACCTTCTTGGCCTTGTGGGTCGAGAACCTGGCCGTCAGCGCATTCCAGTGCCGCGGGATCAGCTTGCTGTGCAGGCGGGCGTGCACCCAGCAGTCAACCAGCATCGCCGCATCCTTGCCAGTGATCTCCCCCTTCAGCTTCGAAGCCTGGACCTTCGGCTCGAAGTCTCCGCCACCAACACCGCTCATGGCCTCTGCCGCAAGGGCGCGCACCACTGCCGCCAACACGCTCTGGTACTTCATGGCTTACCCCCTGCCCGCTTTGCCTTGCTCAAAATGAATTCTTCGTAGTACCGCTTGCGGCGCACCGCCCCAGCCCAGGACAACGCCACACCACCCACCACCATGAGGGTGGCCAAAATCAGGAATCCCCATGCTGGTGTCATGCTGCCGCCCTCCTCAGGTCTTTGAGCTTCTGCCTGTACAGGGCCTTGATGGCCTGCAGGTCCTCGATGGTCAGGCGCTGGGGCTTATGAGGCCCTTCGAGCCAGTCCACCTGGTCGGCGCCGATGCGCTTCACCAACCGGATGCGGTACTCGACTGCGTTACCCGACAGGTTCCGGTTGCACTTCACGCACTGGCGGTGGACGTTCAGCGGCTCGAAGCGCAGCTCCGGACAGGCACCCACAGACCGGTAATGGCCGGCGTCCCAGCGGCTGCCGGTGATGAGATCGTTATCGCTCGGTAGCGAGTCGCAGCTGATGCACGGCAGGCCTGCGTCGCGCTCGCGGATGTATGCATTGAACGCGGTCTGCGCCTCGGCCATGTGCTCGCGGCGGGTCTTCAGCTTCTCCCGGCGCTCCTGCAAGTCCTGGCGAGCCTGCTTGGTGATGGCCTTGGCCGCGATCTTCTGCAGCTTCGGGTCTTTGGCCATGGCCTTCGCACAGGCGATGCTGCACACCTTCTGCGTGGTCATGGACGGTTTGAAGGGCTTGCCGCAACCTGGAGCCTTGCACTTCTTCGGCTTGATCTCGGCTATGCGCATGGCTCAGCCTCCTTGGCTTTCTGCTGCTCGGGCTCGAAGTCGCCGCGCAGGGGCATGAGGAATTGCTCTCTGCATGGCCCTTCGGAGGTCGTCACGCCGCGCTTGTCGGTGTACTGGCCCTCGGTCAGCCGAACGAGCCAGATACGGTTCTCCTCGACGTTGTCTACCCAGCCGCCAGCTTCCAGGAAAATCACCCGGTCATCGCCAAGGTATTCAATCAACTCCACCGTTCTGCCCAGCGTCTCGTATGCAGTGAGGGTGCCGACGATCAACGCGAGATCACCCGCCTTGAATTGATGTCTCATGCCGCTTCCTCGCTCAGCAGATCACTGAACACCACACCCTGCGGCGCGAACTCGGCCACGATCCGGTCGGTGTACTGGCAGCCCTGCGCCCGATCGAACAGCCGGGTCACCGGGAAGCCATCCGGACCGAACATCGCGCACGGCCCCATCAGGCGCAGCTTCACCTCATACGGCAGGTGGATGAACGACTCGGCCCAGCCGGTGCGAAACTCATCACAACCGGCACGCATGATCGGCACGCCGAAGTGCAGCTTGCAGTACCGGCGCACGTCCTCGATGTCGCCCATCTCGGTGCTCTTGGCGATCCGGTCGTACATGGCGAACCACAATGCGTTCTGGTCCAGGGTACGGTCCTTGCCTGGGCGCATGCTGACCACGACGAACTTCTTGTCGCGGAACATGCGGGTGAGCATGGTCACAGCCTCGGAGAGCTTGGCCTGGCTGTTGACGCTGATGCGGTCAGCCATGGTTCGCCTCCTTGGCCATGGCCGCCTCAATGATCTCGTCAATGTTGTCGCAGTAGCCGTAGATGTCCTGCACATCGCCTCGGCAGTTCACTACGTCACGGACAGCGCATCTGATATTTCCGTCAACCTGGCCGCTGATTTCGCCCAAGGCCTTGCGCAGAGCCTCGTACTCTGCCTTGAGATCTTCAATGATCTGCTCATATCGCTCCTGCCCGGACTTGTAGTCTTCGTTCTCAGCCTTGAGCTGGTCGATGATGGCTGCACAGGCCCTGCTGGGCAGAACTGGCGAAGACCTCCGCCATTCGGCTACAAGATCTTGTAAGTGCTCGATCTCCGCGAGCAGGGCCAGGATGGTGGCCGGACTGCATGCAAGGAAAAATGCCTCGTCAGCCTCGCCACGGTCGCCCACAAAGCCGAACTCATTGTTCTTGTGGTCAACCTTGAGCACCAGAGAGCCATCGTCACCAGTGCACTCGTACTTGATGCCTCCGCCAGCAGATTCAAGGCGATCGTAATGGCGACCAGGTGTTGCAGCCTCAGCCAGCGCCTTCAGCTTCTCTTTGTCGATGGTCATGGATTGGCCCTCACACAGGATGTACGAACGGTGGTCAAGGTTCCTTCCAGGTCAGCCTTCGCCTTGGTCGCGGCCTGCTGGCATTCATCCGAAGACCCCATTGGAACCGAAGTCAGGGCATACCCGTTGGCGCCCGCGTACAAGACGATCAGGAAAAAGGCGGTGGTCATGGCTTCACCTCACGAGCCTTTACCTTCAGGCCCTGCTCTTCGATCCCATCTACCGCCTCGTCGCGCATATCGTTCCAGCCGCCTTCATAGCTTGCATACGGTGGGGCATCCATTGGGCTCGGCAGCTCCACCACCACGGCCTCGCGGCTGGCCTGCCAGGCCCACATAGCTGCACCCATAAGAGCCATGCTGTCTTCATGCTGCGCGGCTACAACCTCGGCGATTCCGCACCCAAACTTGGCTCGAAACGCAGCGTCGAACTGCGCTTCCATTTCTGCCGGCATCTTGTTGGTGTCCATCAGTGCTTCTCCCTGGCTACGAGCATGGCGTCCGCGAAGTCGTAAGCGGCTGCGGAGTACTGCGGCATGGTTGTGTGGTTATGGCGATTGCCTTGGGCATCGGTGTAACCCCAGCCGCCGGAGATGATCATGGCGTTCAGTGCGGTCATCGCGATCTCATCACGCAGGCGCACCAGGTCATCTGGTGTGCCGGCCGCGATTGCTTTTGCTGGTCTGGACATCACATCCCCTCCCCGGCCGGCTGCCCGGCGCGCTTGATGTTCAACTTGGCCAGCAGGTGTGCGCGGTTCATGCTGCCTCCTTGCGAGCATTGAGCTTCTCGACGAACTTGGTGAGCGCCCATTCGCAGCGGCTCATTTGGCCGTGCATGGCGGACTTCTCCGAGTTGGCTTCGCGGCTGACGCCGGCCAGGTAGCGCTCGCGAACGCTGCGATCCATGGCGGCCACTGCTGAGCTCTGGGCGATTTCGTAGATATGCAATGCGCCAGGGTGCGGCTGCTTCATACCGACACGCAGGTAGCCGTGGTATGCGTCCTTACCAAGCCCATGCTCGATCAGGCCATGCATCTCGTGAGTGCTGAACTCGACGGTTCGGCCGGCATACAGGACAAGCAGCCGCGCACCGCCGACACCAGGTAACATGAACTGCATGTCGCCATAAGCGATCACCACCGGGCAGCCGGTAGCGGCGCTGGCGTCCATGGCCTTTTCGCGCTCGATTTCCGTTGGATGAGGGCCTTTCACCTCAACGAACAGGCCGGCCCGAGGCAGGTAGAAGTCAGGCAGATAAGCTCCGTGCCGGGTTTTCACCAGGCGCGGCTCATACAGCCAGTCGATGTTCAGGGCGTCCATCATGTCGGCCCAGCGAGTTTCGGAGTGCGAGCGCATGAGATAGCCACCGCGTACGAAAATTGTCTGGCTCATCAGTGCGCACCTTTGAAGTTATTCATCATCGACCTTGCCGAGCGGCGCGGGGCTGGAGCGGTCCGCTCTTCCTCCTCGCGATCACAGTGGGCAGCGTTTACGAAGCGGGCGTACTCACCCTGGAACTGAAGGAGGCAGCCTTTCGGTTGGGCGTGCCGAACTTTCACCACGTCGACTTCAGTGATGCCATTGCGGCCACGTTCTGAGTCGTTGTCGCGATGCGCCATGATGATGACGTCGGCGTCCTGCTCAATCTCGCCCGAGTCGCGCAGGTCGCTCATCTTCGGCTTCGGATCGGCGCGGTTCTCGATGCCACGGTTCAGCTGGGCCAGAACCACCACAGGAATGCCAAGCTCCTTTGCCAGGGCCTTGAAGCCGCGGGTATACGAGCCCAACTCAAGGTTGCGGTTCTGGATGCGGCTGTTCGGATCGGTTGCGATCAAGCTCAGGTAGTCGATCACAATCAGGTCCAGCTTCTTGGCTCGGTGCTGGAACCTGGCGATGCTGCAGATGCGGGAGAACGTGAGCGCCCCCTTGTCGCAAATGCGGATATCGGCTGCCGACAGCTTTGCCACCGCTGCCGTGATCCGGGCAGAAGCATCCTCGTTCATGACCGCTTCGCCGTTTTCAATCCAGTTCTGGCTTACGCCCGCGACCGCTGCAAGCGAGCGCTTGGCCAGTTCCTTGAATGGCATTTCCAGCGAGAAGACCAGCGAAGCTCCGCCCTTCAGGGCAACCCTGTCAGCCAAGCTGGTACCCAGCACCGTTTTCCCGGTACCTGGGCGGCCAGCGATGATGACCAGGTTTCCCGGTCGCGCAGTCTTGACGATCTTGTCCAGTTCGATCAGGCCGAAGTCCTGCCCCATGACCTGAACACCGTCCAGACGATCCTGCATGTCCTCGAACACCGGGCCGAGGGCCTGCTTCATGGTCACGACATCCGGGGTCTCTTCCTGCGCGTTCAGCTCAAGCACCAGGGACTGAGCCAGCGAGATCTGCTCAGGAATACTGCCACCGGTCATCGCGAGGTCCATGATGCGTTGCCCGGCCTCATACAGCCGGCGAGCCTTGGCGCGCTCGACAACGATCTTGGCGTAGTGGCGACCGTTTGCTGCGCTCGGGACCTGGTACATGATCTCTGCGGCATAGGCGATCGTGATCTGGCCGCTCGGCAGTTCCGAGCGAATCTCAGACAGGGTGATCGGGTCCGGCACCATCTTCTTCGAGTGGCAGGCAAGAATCAGGGCGTACAGCGTGCCGTTGTCATCGGTGCTGAAGTCGGCCAGGTCGAGGAATGCGCCGATGTCTTCACACAGGTCAGGCTGATGCATGAGCGCACCCAGCACGCCGTGCTCCGCTTCCATCGCAACCAATGGGCGTTCCATGCTCATACGGCCTCCAGAACTTTCAGGACTTTGTCCTGACGGGTCAGGAACTCAATGTCAGCAGTCCATCCGCTGTCATTCGAGCCGGTCCAATGCCGGTTGGTCAGGCAGTCGTTGAAATACCCCTCCCAGAACTCACTGGTGCGGAACGGGTACGAGCCGTTGATCTCCAGGTTCCAGCAATTGCGGATCTGGCGCTTGCGCTTCTCATTGAGCTTCAGGCAGCGCGGCAGGCGACCACCACAGACTCGGTTGTACAGGTCCATGATCTTGTTGAACGGGATGCGCTCGGCCTTGGGGTCATCAGGTTGAACAGGTTCGGGGGTGGCCTGCTGTTCCGCTCCAGATTCCGAAACCTGGTCCGTCGCAGCGACAGCGGCGACAACTGCGTTAGCAGTAGTTTTTGTATTTATGTCTTTTATGTGTGTAATTTTCGACACAGTGGCAAGTGTCTTTTCTACACAGTGTGTAGATTTCGACACAGTGGATTTCTGGTCAATTTTCCACTCGGAAACAGGCAGGAAAGTGATCGGGTCGCGGCTGCCGCCGTCACGGAACAGCACCCGCTGACGGATCAGGGAGTTGATCGTGCGAGAGACGTTTGCACGCTCAGCGATGGCCTTGGCTTCGTCCTGATACATCATCTTGGCGATGTACAGCGCAGCCACCTTTACGGCTTCCTGGTTGTAACCTGCGGTGAGGCGGTGGATTGCCAGAGCCACGCGAAGCTCACGCCCCGACAGGTCTGCCGCGATCAGGGCCTCGTACAGATCGTTTTCCATCCGGGTAAACCCCCCGGCCGATTTGAGAGAGATGACGTTACTCATGGGCTGCTCCAGGGCGCGGGGCAGCCAGGAACGCATGCAGGTGATGCAAGCATTCACGGACGAGCTGTCGTTTGGATTGTCGCGAGTACTGGGCTCGGACCTGGCGAGCGGCACTCACTGCCAGCTCGAAATGATTGCGCGCCACGAAATCGTGGTTCGCATTTTGTGGCGCGGGCCGGATGAGGGCCTGTACACTTGGGGTCTGTGGATGCATAATTGGTCTCACTTTTATGCGTTGCAGAGAGCCGGGGTGCCACCCGGCTTTTTTGTGCCCATAATTCGGGCTTATCAGGGCCTGTTCAGGCCTTTCGATGAAACGGGGTCACGACTCCTCGCGGGTTGCGAGGCTTGGTTCGGTTGGCCAGTTCTCGACGGATCAGCTCAGCTGCCAGCGCCTCAGGGCTTACGCCCCTTCTCATCGCCTCTTTCTCCAGCTGCTCCATCTGCCCCTGGTCCAATCCGATTTCTTCAATCGGCATGGGGCCTCCTACGGGCCTTCAGGCCACGTTCTGATCGCCGGTATTCTCCGAAGCCAGGGCGGCCAATTGAGCTTCGAGCAGCTCACGGCAGAGCACAGCGCGCTGGGTGCGGTGAAACTTGGCCAGCGCCTGAATCAGTTCGAACGTGTCCTCATCGACCCGGACCTTGATCTCACGGTCGTGCAGGTGCTTGGGGTTGGCGTACATGCTGGCACTGCTCCTTGCGGCTATTGAAGTTTCTGAAGGCGTTTGTGTGGATCGGAGCGGCATGACTAAGCGGCTTGAGTTTTTTGCTCAGCCTTAAGCGCTCCCTGGGTGATCCGCTCGATTTGGTACTGGCGAAGCTCAGGCACTCCATCCCACTGGCGCACAGCCTCGTAGGTGACGCTGAGGGCTTTCGCCAGCGCCGAAACGGAGCCGAAATGCTGGATTGCTTGTGTCTTGGTCATGGCGACCTCCTTTACTTACCCGATATTCAAGCATGCTTGTGATTTCAAGGCAAGCATGCTTGTCAAGCTTCCTTGTAGATTGCTCGCATGAAAATCACTGATCGAATCTCAAAACTCGTCCTGACACGAAAGCCTGCCGTAGGTGCTCGTGGGCTTAAGCGCGATATCGCCACCTCCTGCGGCATCAGTTATGAGGCTGTGCGTCAGTGGTTTGCTGGCGACACGGGCAACATCAAGAATGAGAACTTGGTTCAGCTAGCAGACAAGTACGACACCACTGTCGACTGGCTACTGTCTGGCAAAGGCGAGCCGCCGCGCAGAGGCGATGCGTCTACACATGGAAAGTCCCAGATCAGCAGCGGTGCCGCTGAAAAGGTCATGGAGATGATCCGCAAGCACGCAGGCAAAAGCCTTGACGCGGAAGCGCAGGAAAAGATCGCAGCGGCAGCGCTGACGGCGGCAGGCGAGGCTCAGGGAAAAGTGATTCAGGCCGACTTCTCGGGATTGAAGGCAAAACCAGAAGAAATCGTGATCCGTCAGTACGATGTGCGTGCCTCAATGGGTCATGGCCAGGTGCCAAGTGACTACAACGAGGTGATCCGCAACCTGATCATTCGTGAGGATGTGCTACGCGAAAAAGGCGTGACATACACCTCCCCCCATTCGCTGGCGATGATTACCGGCTGGGGTCAGTCGATGGAGGGGACGATTAACGACAAGGATCCGGTGATCGTTGATCGTGGAGTCAATGAATTTGTTGGTGACGGAATCTACGTCATAACGTGGCAAGAAATGCTGTACATCAAGCGTCTACAAATTCATGACGCAGAACACTTCGACATGATCTCTGACCACGAAAAGCACAAGGATCGAGTGGTCCCGATTGGAGATGTAACCATTCATGCCAAGGTTCTTTTGATCTGGAACGCCAGGAAGGCCTAGCCATGCCCCTAACCAAGCCCAACCAAGACCTCCGCCGCGACCTCCAGGGCCTGGCCTCCGACCTGAAGTGGTCGGCGGTCGAGCTGATGCGGATTGCTGAACGACTGAGCCTGGCTGGAAACGAGCATGACGCCCAGGCAGTGATCAGGATCTGCCAGGTGATGCAGGCTGGGGAGGATCGGTTGGTGGGGTATGGGGATGAGGTGATGGCGGGGCGCATCAGTCGCAGCGAGAACCAATAAAGCGCTTATTCGATAGAGAAGAGAATGGAATCGATTCATCAAATCAAGCTAGCCTCCGAGATGCCTGTAACCTACACCGGAAGGATTACAGACCAGCACCTTATCGACGCCTCTCAGTTTTCTCGCTCGCTCGCAGGCATGAGTCGGCTTTACTCATTGATTGGGCATTACTGTCTCACCTTAGAAGTGCCCGCCCCCAGGGCTCAATTGCCCTTTCAGTGTTTTTCCAGGCCTAGCAAGGAAGGATCATACGCTGCCTACCTAACACTGGCCCATGTAGCGAATGAGTACCAGCTTTTTGCAGACGTTTACAAGGATGCGCTAGACTGGCTAATCTCAAAAGTCATGGGTTTTGTCAAAGACGCCCTCACAGGTAACGGCAACGTGAAAGAACTGGTTGAAGTCATCTCGCAGCAGGCAAAGGCTTCTGCCGAGCTCAACACGTTGCTGGCAAACAGCTTGTCAACAGCACACGGTGACGTGGTGAAGTTGCAAGAAAAATTGATAGAAACTCTGCCCCATCTTGTGTCGGCCGCCAAACCTGCATACCGATCCGCAACCACTCCTGTCGGCAAAAGCTGTAACGCCATGGTCCAATTCGGCGGAACCAGTGAAGAAATTCTCATCTCGGAAGCAGAGGCTATGGCGATGCGCTCAGATGCCGATCTCGAGGTAGGGGCTGCAGCTGAATTCGTTCTTGAGCGAATGGTTGCCCTCAACGTGAATACTGGCCTATGCCGTGTAAAAATTGAGGGGGAGTCCTCCTTGGTGTCAGGACAGGTGGTAGATATCGAGCTATCCATGCCGAACAACCCATATTCCAAAGCGCTGAATGAGCATTCAGCCATGCGCGTCAGGGCGAAGCCCGTCTTCAAAGATGGTGCGCTTTATAGGCTGTTCATTAGCGAAGCCATCCAGTGAATGACGGCCCGCCTCGGCGGGCTTTTTCATGCCTTCACGCTTTTTTCACGCCCTACCCTGCACAGTCAAGGCTCATCCGCTTCCCTACGTTAGCCCGCATTGCAGTGCGGGCTTTTCTTTGGGCGCCACACACCCTCACCCGTGCATCCGTAGCGCAGCATTCGCCGTTCGGATCAGCACCAACCACTCTTGAAAGTCGATCAGGCCCCGATGCCTGAGGTCAGCAGCTGCGTTAATGGCTGTGGAGTAACGCTCTTCGCTTAGCGGGACCCCTGCATAGGTTTCTTTCCATGCTTCTAGAGCATTCGGTCTTTCCTGCTGCTCCTGCTTACTCAGCGACTCGAAATCCTGCTTCATCAACGCGCCCTAACCTTTAGATTAATCGTTTCAGCAATTATACCTATGGCTAGGATGGAAAGATTCAACTACGCGACGAGCGTGACTTTACAGCAGAGTTTTTTGTGTGTTCGTGATGGCTGATGGCCATAGTGGTAGGATGGCGCATCAGCAGATCCGCGAAAGGAATCCCATGCCGCTCATCACCTGCCCTGATTGTCAGCGCGAAATTTCAGACTCAGCACCGGCCTGTCCCGGGTGTGGGAGGCCTGCATATAGGTCGGCCCGGAGATCTCTGGCATACTCGGCCGTTAAAAATTTCCTGGTAGCCGGGGCATGCTTCGGCGCTCTTTACTGGATATTTTCAGGGGCAATCCCAGATCCCAGTTCCGAGCAGTCAGGGCCAGCTGAAGATTACTCTTCTGGTTGGCCAGCAGGACCTAACGTAGCGGGCTTTTCAAAAGACCTGCGTGAGCACGGTAAAAGCCTATGCACCGTCTTCATAACGCCATCAGGTCGCGACAGCCCGATACTCATGATTCAAAAACATAGCGACCAAAACCTTCTCCACCTCAAGCTCTACAATCAAAACTGGTCCTACCCAAAAGACACCTGGGGCAAGCTAAGCGTTGAGTTTCCCGATGGCAACCCGCTTACCCTGAATGGATTCAGATCTGGCCGGGTAGTTGACGCAACCATTCCGACCGCAGCTACTGTCGCTTTCGTTACCAAATTCCGTGAGACAGCCTGGATCATGGTCGTGCAGGCTGGGGAGCAGGAGCCAGCCTGGCGGGTAGATCTGTCCGGGGCGGCGGAGAATATGGTGAAGCTCAACAAGTGCGCCCTAGAGCAGGCCTCGCTACCACCCCAGTAGCGCTGAGAAATTCAACTAATCAACAAGCCCGCCTAGCGCGGGCTTTTTTGTGCTTGTCAGAAAGGCGCCTCCTCTTCGACCGAATCAACCTCCTCCTCTTCCAATACCAAGTCCTCGTCAGTCGGCTTCTCCCATTCAATCAGCACGTCACCATCATCTTGGAATGTCAGGCTAACACCGTCTGTCTCGCCAAGCGCCTCCATAACCTCGTCCCAGGCCTGATCCGTATCGGTTTCCAGTCGGTGAACCAATGCGGAGCACCGCTCTTGAGCTCTTGGTGAATTGATCATCGCTGATATCCGCAGCCCAAGACGCTCTGCGCCTGTCATTTGGCGAGCTTCGGGCTTTGCCGCTTTCTTCGATTTCCCTGTCATGGCCATCTCATTTCTTGTTACTGGATATCCATACAGTAAAGATATTTTTCACAAGCTTGCTTGCATTCGAAGTGCAAGCATGCTTTTATAAATGCAAGCCGACTTGCATAGCAAAACACAAGCGAAGTTGGTTAGGGCCTCAAAAGACCCTCTGCTCTTTCACATTGATGGGAACCTCGCGGATCGATCCCCGGAAACGGGAAGCCCCTTGCGGGCATCGCTGAAAGGCGAACAGCGCGAGCAATAAATTCGATCCCCATGCCAGCTCTGGAACTGGCCAGCTCGAAATCAGGCGCTTACGGCGCGGATGGAGGGTTGAGCTGCAAACGCTCCCTGCCAGGTAGCCCTCAGAACGGGCTGATGCACTGGTACAGCGGGCCACGCCGGGGAACCGGTGGAGGCTGCAGCAACGAAGGAATCGCCCAGGCCACCGTGGCGTGTAACGGAGCCAGCAGGATTTCCTCGATGCCCTTCTCACGAGGGGTATCAGGGAAATCACACGGGAGTCACAACATGAGTGTTGATGCATACGCCGGGATCGACCCGGCACGGAAACGCTGCTGCGCCGTTGGCGAGGCGGATGCCCATAACGTGATGGAGGCGTTGCGGGATGGCCTGATTGTCGTCCCGGTTTCGGTCGATACGGCCAGGATGATTTGGGGTAGTGAGCCGGTTGATATCTACGCCATCGCCCTTGGCGGAAGCGTAACTCCCGCCAAGGTGGAAGGCCTAAGCGCCCAGCAAATTGAACGGTTTCGTCAGATCGTTCAGGAGATCTCGACCGACGAGAAAGTTAGCTTCGATGAGGCATTCTCAATCGCTTCAAATCACCTGGCCTACTGGGTCAGCGAGATGCCCAAGGGAAGACAAGCTAAAGCGTGTGGCTCTGCTCAGTCCACATACAGCCAGGCCGACCAATCGGACGACTGACAAACGAATACGGAAGCATTTCTGTGAGGGGATTGCGGATTAGCGACAGCGCGCACCCTGTCACGAAGCTGTGCTGAATTTAGCTGGCTTGATCCGAAGTAGGATCCAGTTGGTAGCCGGTATTCATGCCCATCATCGAATCTCACCGTCCTATTCAGCCCCAGCGCGGCCATGCCGTCGTGCAGGTCACTGTAGTCATCGCCCTTCGCGCTAAATAACTCAACACGCACAAAATATTCCGCCATACCGATGTTCCTTATCTCGACTGTGGAGATCGGAGCATAGGGTTTTCCCTCGACTGTGGAAAGCGAGGAAACAGGGAGCCTGCCCCTGTAAAAACAGGCTTCCATCACCAGCGCAGAGCGCCCTGCCCCATCAGTTCAGGGGAAACAGTTCACAGGGTGCTCTGCGGTGTTGATGAATGCGCAGGCTGATGCGCGAGCTCATGGAAGCGGGACCTGTATACCTCAGTACTGTGTGCGACCAATGCCGGAGATCAGCGCCGGCCATCAACACCACCCATCCCTTGACTGCCAGGAAAGACTGGCCCGATGCCCTGCTCCCCATCGCAGGGTGCATTGGAGAGGGCTTTTGTAAATCGCACCTATCCCGGCGCCGGGCTAAGTCAGCCATTGGCTGATGGTGTGGAGAAAGCCCTCTACCGATACACCCCGCATCCCCTTACATTCACATACGACCGCATTGGCAGGCGCCAGGCCACCTTTCACGGTGGGTTTGGTCACCTTCGCCTGGCTCCTGGCCAATGCGGTTCAAGAGGACCTCGCAATGTGCGATTGCAGACAGAAATTCGAGCAAGCCGCAATAGAGCGGCACCCGGAAATCACCGGCGCCAAGGCTACCTTGCAGGGTTACATGCTCATTCCGGCAGGACGCCAGTACGCGGAATGCGAAATCGTAGGCACCAGAACCACCGCCAAAGGCAAGGAAGTGAAGGCCAAGGCAACCATCAACGTGCTTGGCAACTACTGCATGTTCTGCGGCGAGAAGCACCCGGAGGCAGCATGAGCGGCTGGATCAAATGCAGCGACAGGCTGCCGGAGGTTGGGACCAGGGTTCTTGCTTGGAACGAACAATACGGTGCCCGTGAGTCGCTTTACCGCGAATACGGCAAGGGCTCGATTGCTCACTCCCTCGGATATCCGCCGTACTTCTCGTGGGAAGAGCCGCAAAGCAGTTGGGCTTCAAGCTGGAAACCGACCCACTGGCAGCCCCTCCCTTCCCCACCCACCGAGTAACCCACCACCTGGAGGCGACTATGGCCGTCACAGTCGAGACTGCTGCCGTCTTCCGTGGCGGCGGTCGTCGCTGGTTCACGCTGCGCGCCGCATGCGCAGCAGAAGCGCGGGCGCTGCTCAACAAGCACTGTGATTGCGACTACTGCGATCACGAAGGCTATGGCAGAGAGCACCTCTACTGCCGCCTTCACCACCCCGACCGATACCCGCGAATCATGCAGCGCCTGACCAAAGGCCTCATGCGGCGCTATCGAGCATCCCAACCGTAACTGGAGGCGACCATGGCCGAGCACAGCAAGGAATACCAGAAAGGCTACGACGCCCGCCAAGACGGCGAGCCAATGAATCACAGTAAGTCCAGCGACTGGCAGTGTGGCTGGTGGGCTGCTGAACACGAAATCGGATAACTGGAGGCGACCATGGGCGCACTTCGAGCAGCACAATGGCAGTACGACCATGCTGAGCCGGAAGACGACTCGGCGTATCAGGAAGCGGCGCAGAACTGGATCGCGAGCAAGGCCGAGGAGCTGGTCGGTGGCTGCGATGTTCTGATCCCGCAGCGTTTTGGCGGCCCGGTGGGCGTGCGCCAAGAGCAGTTCGTAGCCAAGGTCGCCGAGCACCTTCGGTCGCTGCAGGAAGCCGAGCAGGACGATATCACCGCCCTCGCCCAGCTTCTTCTACAGGCCCTGACCGGCGGCCCGGTGAAAAGCATGGTCGAGGACATCGTCGGCCAGAGCAATCACGCAAACGGCAAGCTGTACGAGATCGCCGAGGCAATGCTTGAGCAGTACGTCGACCAGGGCCTGAGCTACGACGCCGACGAGGCAAGGCTATGAGAAGCCCCCATGTCCTGATCGACGAAGAGCTTGAGGTCATGGCTCACCCTGAGACGCCACTGACCTGGCAGGCCGTGGTCCTCAAGCTCCTCACCAAAATGCTGGACGACCAGCGCATCACCATCGAAGAGTTCAACCACTACTGCGGGCGCCTCAACAAGATCGTTGATGGGCGCAAGGAGGTTGCATGACCACGCCAATCGTTAAATCGCTGATCGACGAGCAAATCGAGGAAGTGCAGGCCGCCCAAGTGCGCGGCACTTTACGTTTCCCGGTGGGTATGCGTGTGGCAGACCTGCCCTACCCGATCAAGGCCGACTGGCTGAAGCGCCGGCCAATCGCCCGTCCGAGGCCTTGCCCGTGACCCGGTACCAGCGCGCCCGCCGCATCGCGGCTTGGCGCGGCTCCTTCTCGATGCTCTTCGCCTGCACCTTCTTCATGCTTGCCAGCGCACTGGCCGGCAGCATCACTTCCTGAATCTACGTAGCCGAGCACGGCGGCCCTTCGGGATAACCGTACCCCTTCGGGAGCGTAAGCGGCGAGAGCGCGCAACCATCCACCGCAGCCAGGGCCTGGAGCGTACCTCCGTGCCTGGGTGACCTGGCGATTCCCTATTCCAACTGACGGCGCCGGCCTGGCGCGAGGTTTTCTAATGTCCGCAGAACAGAAACTGATCGCGATCGAAGAGATCAGCGAGGCGAACGCCCCGGCCATTTACGTGGCCGGCGGCCTGAAGCAATTCATCGACCTGGTGAAGGCTGAGGTCGAAGGCGAAGTACCCGACCTGACCACCCGCAAGGGCCGCGAACGCATTGCCAGCCTGGCCGCCAAGGTCAGCAAATCGAAGACCGCCGTAGAGAAGCCGGGCCGCGACTACCTGCGCCGGCTCAAGGAAATGCCGAAGGTGGTCGAGGCCGAGCTGCGTGAGTTCGTGACCAAGATGGACGCGCTGCGGGACGAGACGCGCCGGCCGCTCACCGAGTGGGAACAGGCCGAGGCCGAGCGAGTTAAAGGACATGAGATGCGCATGCTTGGCCTTCGTTCAGAAGCCTCTGATCTCGGATCGCTCAGCAGCGACGAGTTACTGAGCAGCATTGCCAGAGTGGAGGCCGTTGCCCTGGATGAAACCTGGGAAGAGTTCGCAGCCGAGGCCGGCCAGGCTAAAGACCAGGTTCTGGCCGCTCTGCGTGAAGCTCTGACCGCGCGGCAGAAGTACGACGCCGAGCAAGCCGAGTTGGCCCGCCTGCGCCGCGAAGCTGAAGAGCGCGCCGAGCAAGACCGCATCAGGCTGGCACAAGAGGCCGCGGTTGAGGCCGAGCGCCAGCGCGTGGCCCAGCAGCAGCAAGCCGAGCGCGAAGCGGCGGCACGCCGCGAGCAGGAACTGATTGACCAGGCCGCTGCGCAAGAGCGCGAAGCCGAGAACCAGCGTCTCCAGCTCAAATTGCAGGCGGAGCAAGCCGAACGTGCCCGGGTTCAGGCTGAAGCCGATCGCGTTGCCGCCGAGCAGCGGATGGAGCAGGAGCGTCAGGCGGCCGCCCGCCGGCAAGAGGAAGCAGCCGAGCAGGCCCGCCAGGACGAGCGCCGCCGCGCTGATGCCGCTGCCGCGGAGATTCTTCGCCAGCAAGAAGCTCGAGAGGCCGACAAGGCGCACCGGGCGAGCATCAACCGCGCCGCCCTGGAAGCCTTCATGGCCGAGGGCATGCCTGAAGCGTGCGCCAAGCAAGCGGTCACCCTGATCGCCCAGCGCAAGATCCCGAATATCGCCATTTCCTACTGAGGCACCGACCATGAGCAGCACGATCATTGTGCCGGAGCAGCGCCGCCCGGTGGCCGCGCCCGCGCAGGCCGACAGCAGCATCCTCACCGTAATCAGCCGGGCAGCCACCGACCCAACTTGCGACATAGACAAGCTTGAACGCCTGATGGCGATGCACGAGCGTATGCAGGCCCGCGACGCTGAGGCCGAGTTCAACGCGGCAATGGCGGCCATGCAGAGCGATATCCCGAGCATCGCCGAGCGCGGCGCCATCGTCGTAAATGGCCAAAAGCGCAGCGACTATGCCACCTTTGAAGACATCAACGATGTGATCAAGCCGATCATGCAGACGCACGGTTTCGCGATCACCTTCAAGGTCGAGAACGTGCCGGCTGGCCTAAGCGTCACCGGCATCCTGATGCACCGGGCCGGACACCGCGAGAGCACAACCATGCTGCTCCCGCTCGACACCAGCGGCAGCAAGAACGCTGTCCAGGCGGTCGGCTCGTCCACCAGTTACGGCAAGCGCTACGTCATGAGCGCCCTGCTCAACCTCACCACCCGCGGCGAGGATGACGACGGCCACGCAGCCGTGCCAACGGCGAACGTCACTAGCGTGCAGGCGGCCGGCATCAGCGCCCTGCTCGATCGCTGCACCCAGAAGACCCGCGACTGGTTCACCGGCGAATATGGTTCGGCCGAATGCGTGCCGAAGGGTCGCCACGACATCCTGGTCGCGCAATTGAACAAGGCCATCAGGGCCGCGGAGGCCGCAAATGCAGATCATCAGTGATGTCGAGCAAGGCACTCAGGCCTGGCTGGACCTGCGCCTGGGCATCATTACCTGCAGCGAGCTGGATTGCCTGCTGGTAAACGGCAAGGGTGAGGCCGGTTTCGGTGCCGGCGCCTTCACCTACATGAACACCCTGATCGGCGAGCGCATCACCGGCGAAGCGGCCGACCCGTTCACCGGTAACCGCCACACCGAGCGCGGGCACGAACTGGAAGGTACTGCCCGTGCCCTGTATTGCGACCGCGAGGACGTCCAGACCCACCAGGTGGGGATCATCCTGAATCATGGCATTGGCTACTCGCCAGACGCCCTGGTCGGCGACAACGGCCTGACCGAGATCAAGACCAAGCTGCCAAAGCTGCAGGTCGACGTGATCTTGGGTGGCGAGATCCCGAAAGAGCATGTCGCCCAGTGCCAGGGCGGCCTGTGGGTATCGGAGCGCGAGTGGATCGACTTCATCTGCTACTGGCCGGGCATGCCGCTGTTCGTAAAGCGCGCATACCGGGACGAGGCGATGATCCGCAAGCTCTCGGAGCGCGTGAAAACCTTCTACGAAATCCTCGACGAGCGCATGAATCGCGTGCTCGGAATCGCAGCATGAGGTGAGCATGAACCAATCAATCGACCTGGAGGCCGCCAAAGCGGCCTTCTTCGCATCTGGCGGCCAGCTGATCGTGCTGGAGGGCTTCACCTACCGGCCGCTGCCGCAGCGCAAGCACCCTGAGCCTGCCCCGAAGAAGCGCCGGGGGCCGCCCCCAGTGCAGCACGGCACCCGTCAGGAAAAGGCTCAGGCCCGCGCCGACATGGTGGCAAAGATGGCCGAGACCATGACCTGCAGAGAAGCGGCCCAGGAACTCAAAGTATCCCAGTCCTCGCTATGGGATATGGCCAAGCGCCACGGCTTCGCGTTTGTCTCGGGAAACCGCGGAAAACACATCGAAAAGCCAGACGTCGAGGCCCGTGACGCCAAGCTGGCCGATCGAATCCGGGCGCTCAGGGATGCAGGCCTATCGCGCAATAGCGCAACTCTGAAGCTTGAGATCGGCCACACGACGATGAGTCGGATCATCAAGAAGTTCGGTATCGACTTCCCACTCAAAAAGCGCAGGAGGTAGCGATGCGACCGCGAAAGCACAAGAAGGTCTTCCCGCTACCCTACTACCAGGGCCGAACCGCCCGAGCCGCTGGCCGGTGCCGCGCATCCCAGACATACCCAGAAATGACCGTAGACAGCGCTTGGTGGCTTGGAGGCTGGCACGACTGCGACATGGAGCTATCTGATGAACCGAAGAATTACCCGAACGCTGCAGATGCACAGGCGGCGTGAGCAGTTCAACCTACCGCCCAGCAGACTAGTTACTGCGTCGTACAACTCCGTCAAAGCTCAGGCTGCCGTTGCTGGTCACTTTTGCAGAGTGTTCGCTCTGAAGGGCCATTGTGTAGGAATAGGTGCCTCCATCCATACCAATGAAGCCGTAAGTAATGGAATTGCCGTGGACGGTAACGCTGGTGAACTCAGATGTGCCACTTTTTCCAATCACCCGCCCAGTCAGGCGTCCTTGCCGCACCTCTAGTTCGATAGTAACCGGGTCTGAGAAGAGCATCCATTTCAGCGTTCCTCTCCAGCTACCCACGAAGCGAGCAATTCTTGGGTCAATTTGATTGACAGAAGGAGGACGAGCACCTTCATTCCCTTGCTGATTCGCTGCTGATGCACAGATCTCACAGCGTAGGGCGGAGAAGTTCTTCATGGAGATCGGTTCGGTACCGAAGGTGCTTTCTTCAACACTGTTCGTGCCCGCCAGAATGTTGAAGTAAGGAGTACCATCAATGTTGTAGGAGACTTTCGAGCAACTCGCCGTTGTCGAGGTGATCGTATAGTTTGCTGTGAACGATGGCTTCGAACCACTCAACGATTTCATTTTGATTGAAGCCGCGCACTGCCCAACTATTTTGCTGCAGTCGCATAACGGCTCAGCTTGTGCAGCCATCCCGGCCAGTCCAAGGCTCACGCCCAGCAGAGCTATTCGAACATTAACCATGCGACCTATATCTCCAAGATCTGTTCGCACGAATTCTAGCAGCAGCGCCTAGGGGCCATCCATGCTGTTTCAAAACCTAAACCGCCTGAGGATTGAAGGAGGTGCCGTATGGCGATGTCTCAGAAGGACCGCGACGAGAAGCGCCGCGCCAAGGCAGAGCGCCTGCAGGAAGAAGACCTGCGCTTGAAGGTTCGACCAGGGACTAAACAGGCCCTGCTGGAGCTGATGGAGTGGGCCGGGATCGAGGAGCAGGGCGAGGCGATGACGCTGATGATTCATCACATCGAAGCGCTCGGGCATGGAGCCTTGTTCAGGATCGCGCGCCACGAAATCGAAGCTCACCGATCTGTGGCGCGGACTGAGCCGCTGCGGCTATCAGCCAGGAAACGAACCGGTCAGCACCTGCGCGCCATCTGCGGCTTGGCTGACGCCACCTGCAGCCAGGTGATGGAAGCGCTGATCCACGGCATCCACGCCCTGGGCAGCCTGCACGCGGCGAAGTTTCTCACCCCGCCGCGGCACGAGATCAGCATATCGCCGCGCCTGGCCCTGGCCTTCGACCGGAAGAGCATGCTGATGATCCAGCAAGACCCAGGCGACGAGATCATTGATCCTTCATCCCGAGTTCCTTCCGGACTTGCTGCCTCAGCAGCTCGGCCTTGACCGGGTCTGGCTCGACGAACTTCCACACTTCGTTCATGTTTGCGAATAGTCGCTTCATCCCAGGGCTGTTCCGAGCTATTTCCAAATTCTCGTCACCCATCAGATGCTTAACCAATAAAAGTACCTCTCCAGACATGATGTAAGAGTTCTCAACAGTCACGGCAGACACTTTTCGGATCTGATCACGAATCGCCTCAACTTCTTCCCGAGCTTGTTTGGCGGCAGTAACGTCACGCTTTATAGAGGCCTTCCACAAGGTAATCTCAGTTATATCGTGTCCGAAGATCATCGCCGCCGACACCACTAGCCATAATGCTCCGATGGACAAGAAGGTTGGTAAATCGATTCCTCCTGTGAAAACAGCAATCGGCAACGCTACGACAGTTGTTGCTAGGAGAGCGAAGCCGCATCTTCCTGAAAGTCCAATCGGCTTTTCGCCCATAAGTTAGATCCTAATATTCGACCCCATGCCGGTCACCCGTAATACCCCATCCCAAACCAAATTGCCACCATGCCGCATCCGGCCACGGAGGGCGGCGCATGCATGGAGTACCGCAATGCAAGTCGAGACCTCGACAGTCACCAAGCTGCTGATCACCGGTGCCGAAGGCCTGGACCCGATCAGCGTCTACCTGGAAGACTTCGAGCCCTGCAAGGGCAAGATCACCGTCAGCTGTCATGACAATACCTGGCACGCTTACTGGGGCGGCATGTGGGATGGCCTGAACATCGGCCAGTTCTTCTGCAAGCTGCAAGACGCCTACATCATCGGCTACTTCGACCGGTCGCTGAGCTCTCGCCGGTTCAGCGCTAAGGCCCTGGCTGACAAAGCGCGGAAGGTGATCGTGCAAATGCGGCGCGACCGGGAACTGGACGCAGAAGACGCCCGGAGCCTGCTCGACGAGGCCGAGGATGTTCGCCACACCACCTCGCTCGATGAGTGCGGCGGCGCTCACCGCGAGTTCATGCACCGAGTGTTCGGTGACGACTGGTGGAACCTGCCGGCCGATGCCATGGAACCGAACCCGGACTGGGCCTATCTCTGCCGCATCATCGCGGCAGTGCAGCAAGCCCTGGCTAAACAGTTCCCGCTCGCCGCCTGACCCTCCTGCGCTGCCCGCCAGCGCCTTAACACTTTCCGCCGAGGACAGGTGGCAAGGCTGTGAAGAACCAGTAGATCCCAGTTCCTAACACCAAGGTCCACCGGCTTTCGGGGTTGAGAAACATCCCGACCACGCCAAGCGCGATCAGCGCAACGCCAGCCCACCGTCTGCGCTTCGGGTTAAACCACAGCTGGAACGCTCGAAGCCTTTCGCGCAAATGCATCACCACTCTCCTTGGCTGGTAAGCGGCGAAGCATATCACTCGGCGCGGCCCGCCAGCGCCTTCCCCTACTCAACGATAACGCCTCCCAGGCGAGGGCGGCGGATGCATGGAGAAAACCATGATCGAAGCCACCGAGAAGCAGCTCGGCCTGCTCTGGCACACCCTGGGCCTTTACACCCAGTATTCGGACCGCCGCTTTATCAGCCGCAACCACTTCCTGAGCAGCCCAGCCTACGACGAGGCGAACACCCTCGATTTTTGGTCACCGCCGATCTTATGCCAGCAGCACCCCTCCATCTTTCTGCACCGATGACGAGCAGCTCTACCGCGCCACATCGGCCGGAAAAAATACAATAATTTCCTTCCCAATAGCGCCAACTACGTGGGAGTTCAAACTAGCCTAGCTTGACCACCCAATCTAACCAACTAGCCCCCAATACTACACCAGGCATTAACCCCCATTTTCCCTACAACTCTAAGCAAAAGCGCCACGGCAGGAACGATCAGACTTACAGCCACACCAAGGGTCGTCGCGATGGTTGCGCTGATTGCACAAACAACGAAACCCGCTACAGGATTAGCACATTCCATCAATTTTTCTCGTTCATCCCTGTATCGTTCAGCCCCACAAATAAAAGCCCTAAACTCCGCCTTAAAAAGCTTATAGAATGGCGCACCATTAACTTCTTGCTCTCCGCCAAACGGTCTCAACCCAGAGGGCCCCGAAGAGCTCAACCAAACCCTAGCGGCAGATTCATCATCATACCTAGAGAGCAGTTCACGCAATATATTTTTTTGGAACGGCTTCAGGAACTCGATCAGTTCATCATCACTGTATCTAGGTAAATTTAATCCCTTCATATCATATCCTTAATATATTCAGCCGAAACAACATGGCTGGTCTGGTTAAGCTCGGCAGGATTTATACCCATGAATCTGACCTGGGCACCTGAAGGGGCGTATGTGCCTGACAAGAGGCCAACCACCTTACCAAGTCTTCTGCTGAATACTAAGGATCCGGACTGACCGGGTCTTGTTTGAGAGTTAATCACGGCATGCTTAACTTTTAGTGAGCTAGACTGTAAAAAAACTTTTGCACCAATACTTGCTGACTGGTACGTCAGAACTCTCCTCCCATCTAAACAGTGAGGAAAACCGTATATTTCTACGATCTCACCAACTTTGATATCATCTAACGAACCAAGCTCCGGAGCATCAAAAACCTTATTCCCAGTCCTCAACAGAACCAGATCAGCAATTGGATTTATCTCATATATAGAAGCATCAGCCACATGACAAATATCATCAGAAACATCCTGATAGGCATTGATGCTCGAAATATTCGGGCCGATCACAACAAGATTACTTAAATTATCCCCAACTACATGGCGCGACGTAACAAAAAGGTCATCGACCCCGATATAGAAACCTGTCCCAAGAATCAATAAACCGTCCGGAGTTACTTTGCCGACCGGAATCACACTTTGAGTAAAGCGATCCATACTTCCCCCCTTTCCAAAGCAAGGGCTAAAGCCCAAAACGCATTACATATACATCAGGAAAATTTTAAAGCCAACAAAAAACGTAGCCCCGCGTGACTATATGTCTACTAGCGCAGGTAACCCTCCACGTGAAGGCACACCCAACGTGCTCGGAAGATTCGGCAGTGATCATGCTCATCTAGCCGGCACGTACTAACGAATCAGCGTCCTCTACTAACTGCCGCGATATCAGCTGCGTGAAGGTATGGCTGCCGCAAGTGGCCGGCAACGAGCGCCAGCTCTCCCCGCACGAAACCCAACCCGAACCTACACCCGCTCTGGCGCCTGGGCGCTGGATTGATGAGAGGTATGAGCTGTGAGCGAGAAATTCGAGCGTGAAGAGCGCTACATCGTCTTCAAGGTGAAGGACCTGAGTGAGCACAAGCTCGGCTGGGTGCGCGACGTGATCAGGCTGAACGATATCCCGACCGTGGACGCTGTGGTCGTTGAGGCCGACTGGCCAGAGTATGAGCCGACCTGGGCGGCTATCGAGCGCCGCGTAACCGGCGCGCAGTGGAATGGCGAAGGGCTTCCGCCAGTAGGCCAGAAGATCGAGATGAAGAACAAGCGCTCCACGGAAGAATGGGCTCGGCCTGGTTTCCAGGAAGTGACCATCACCGCCATGGGCACGCAATTGTTCCTCGTCACGTACAGCGATGGCGGCGACGAGAACTGCGGACACCTCAGCGAGTACGACTTTCGCCCGCTCAGCTCTCCGGAACAGAAAGCAGCTGAAGAGCGTCAGCGGGCTGCGCGACAAATGTGCCTGGATGCCGGGCATGAGTCACCAACGCCCGGGCAGATCAGTATGGGTTTAAAGCTCTTCGACGCAGGCTACCGCAAGCAGGTGGCGCCATGATCCTGCCCCTGATCTACATGGCCTACCTGATCTACAGGGGGCCGCGATGAGTGATGCACCGATCGAGCCGCAAGACTGGTCGTTCGGCGTCAAGGTTGTGCAGATAGAAGACATCCGCGTCGCTCGCGGCCTCACACGAAGGCCGAAAACGACCTGCCGCCACCGGAAGCTGGTCTATGACGACAAGGAGCGCCGCATCTGGTGCAGCGACTGCGAGTCAGAGGTCGAGCCTTTCGATGCTTTCGCTGGTCTGGTGGAGATGTTCAGCGGCGCACAGTCCCGAATCAACCGCCGAGCTGCAGAGTTGGCTGAGGCTGAGAAATTCCAGATCCGCAGCCGGGCAGCCAAGTTGATGGACGAGGCCTGGCGCAGCACCAAGACCGCGCCGCTGTGCCCTCACTGCAATAACGCCCTGCTGCCAGATGACGTCGTAGGCGGCCTGGCCAGCGCCAGCAAGGCCCTGGTTGTCGCCGCTCGCAAGCGCAACGAAACCAATAAGCCGAAGTAACCCCTCCCCCTACTACTCAAGCCCGCCGACATGCGCGGGCGAGGATTCTGCATGCTCGAAAACATCGAGGTGGTGCGCATCAAGCGCTTCGCCGCAAACACGGCTGGCCGAGATTTCGCGGTCGGCGACATCCATGGGCACTTCACCCGGCTGCAGTCTGCCCTGGACGCGGCCGGATTCGATCCGGCGGTTGACAGGCTGTTCAGCGTCGGCGATCTGGTCGACCGCGGGCCAGAGTGCCGCGACGTGCTCGAATGGCTGGCCAAGCCCTGGTTCCACCCGGTGCGCGGCAACCACGACGACTACGTCTGCCGATTCGACACCTGCGACGTAGACAACTGGGTCTACAACGGCGGCGCCTGGTTCGCCGGCCTGGCCTGGGACGAACAGCGCGAGTTCGCCGCCCAGTTCCGCGAGCTGCCGATCGCAATTGAGGTAGAGACCGCCGAGGGCCTGGTCGGCATCGTGCATGCCGACTGCCCTTTCCCGTCCTGGGACGAGTTGCGCGCCAGGCTTGAGGCGCCCGAGAGCGCAAAACAGCTCAAGCTGACCCAGAACACCTGCATGTGGTCGCGCAGCCGAGTTCAGGATGGCGACAAAGAGGGTGTCGACAGCCTTCGCGCACTGGTGTGTGGTCATACCCCACTACGCCAGCCGGCCGTCCTCGGCAATGTCTACCACATCGATACCGCCGGCTGGATGGATGGTCACTTCACCCTGCTGGAGCTTGGCTCTCTCCAGTGCACACCACCAATCAAGCCAGGCGTCAGCCACGACTGGGACTGACCAAGGAGGCATCCATGAACCTGATCGACTGCTACGTCACGAAGATCCTCGGAGAGCCGTACCGCAAGTTCGGCGCCTGGTGGGTATTGGTTGAGTTCGAAGCCGAGGGGCACCCCGGCACGAAAGAAATCATGTTCCGCACCGAGGAAGCCGCCCGGGCGGCGCAGGTCGGATATCACTTCACGGCCTGAGGAGGCGCGCAATGGTCCGATACAAGACCGTGGAACAATTCTCCCGAGAATCTGGCTACACACCTGACGCCATAAGGACCAAAATTCGCGACGGCAAATGGCCGAAGCACATGGTCTGGCGCAAAGCGCCTGACGGAAGAATCTTAATTGACGTTGAGGGGTATTACTCATGGGTAGAGATGGGGGAGGCGTCAGGCCCGCGTCTTCAAGTAGTATCGAAATCACATTCCAATACCAGGGCGTCCGGTGCCGGGAGCGGGTCCAGCTCAAGCCCACCGCCGCTAACCTGAAAAAGGCGGAGCAGCACAAGTCTGCAATCGAGTATGCCATATCAAATGGCACATTCGATTACGCCGCCACATTCCCGCGATCAAAGCGCGCCGCCCAGTTTGCCAGGGCCAGCTCAAACCAGAATATCGGCGTCTACCTGGACGAATGGCTGGAGCGGAAAACGAAGACCTTCAAATCGAGCACCACGGCCCTATACCGGTCAATCATCAGATCGATACTCAAGCCAATGTTTGGGGATCTGTCGCTCGGAGAGCTCAACAAGAAGGTAATCAAAGATCAGTTGTCCGATTACCAGGTTTCTAACAGTAGGCTGACCACAGTTCAGACCTGCTTTCGGTCGGCGCTCAATGACGCGGTAGAGGACGAAATCATTGAGAGCAACCCGCTTTCGGGGTGGGCATACAAGAATCGGGAGGAGATCAAGGAGGAGGATGACGTAGATCCGTTCACCCGGGAGGAGCAGGAGGCCCTGCTCAGGGCGGCGCGGGGGGAGACGTGGGCTCAGCTGCAGTTCGCGTTCTGGACGGGCCTTCGTCCTAGTGAGCTAATCGCGCTGGAGTGGGGGGATATTGATTGGATCGCTGGCGAAATCCGAATTGTTCGGGCCAAGACCAGGGCTGCCAAGGTTCCCGAGTCGACCAAAACCGCATCTAGCAGGAGAACGGTTAAGCTGCTTGGCCCTGCAAGAGAGGCGCTGCTCAAGCAGAAGGAACTGACCTTCCTGGCCGGAAAGCATGTGTTCCTGAACACCATCACTGGCGAACCATGGCGACATGCCGGCTACATCTACCGAGTGATTTGGGTTCCCGCAATGAAAAAAGCGGGCGTGCGGTGGCGTCGCCCTTACCAGAGCCGACACACATACGCCTCGATGATGCTCAGCGCTGGCGAAAATCCAATGTGGGTTGCTCAGCAAATGGGCCACAAAGACTGGACCATGATCGCCAAGGTTTATGGTCGCTGGATGCCCTCCGCTGACGTTGGAGCTGGAGGTCGCGCAGAGGCTCTTTTTGCACGTAATGCCAGCGTTATGACAACATCATCTCTAGACCCCGCGTTGTAAGCCGAAACGATCCAGTTGCAAAAGCTGGAATGGGTCATGTCCGGCGGCATTGACGCAGGGCCTCAGGCAAGTGAAAAGGCAGGGCTATTGCGCCCGCAGGTAGTGCAGCAAGGTGTCCAGGGCAACCGAGTTGGGCCGCGAGCGCAGGGTCAGCACGCCCAGGTTGGCCATGGCCAGCGGCAGTTCCACCGGCAGGATGGCGACAATGCCATAGCGGGCATAATGCTTGGCCACATCATCGGGCACCACCGCAATCATCTCGGAGGCTTCGAGCATGGCGGTGGTAGCCAGGATCGAGGCAGTTTCGACGATATCCAGTGACTGCACCATGCCGCCGGCCTGCAGCGCGCTTTCGACGCGGCGGCGCATCGGGCTGCCGATCGGGTGCAGTATCCAGGTCGACGCCACCAGGTCGGCCAGTTGCAGCCCGGTGGCATTGGCCAGCGGGTGGCCTGCGCGGGCGATAACGCGCATCTGCTCACCGCCTTCGAACAGTTCGATGTTCAATTCCTGGCTGTCGCTCTGGTCCGGCAGGCGCCCCACCACCATGTCGAAGTCGCCACGCAGCAAGGCCGGCAGCAAGGTGTCGCTGGTGCCAACCTCCAGGGAAATGCGCACTTTGGGGTGATCGCGCTTGTAGGCCAGTACCGCCCTGGTCAGCACACCCGGCACCGGGCCTATGACGCTGCCCACCCTCACCAGGCCCTGAGCCCCGCGCGCCAGCTCGGCAATCTGCGCCTGGGCGTGCTCGAACTCATGCAGCGCGTTCTGCGCATAGCGGATCATCACTTCGCCATACAGCGTCGCTTGCATGCCCCGTGGCAAACGCTCTTACAAGCGTACGCCAAGGCGTTCCTCGAGCTGTTGCAGCAACAGGCTCGCTGCCGGTTGCGTGGTGTGCATCGCCGCGGCAGCACGGCGCAGATTAGCGAACTCGCCCAAGGCGTTGAGCAGCGTGATCTGCCGGCTGGAGATCTTCAATGCGCCGAGGCTGGCAGGCGCCTGGGCGCTGTCGGGTGGCAATCGAGACATATCGAATCCGGTATCGCTGGTTAAGATTTGGCGATTATGCCTGTATCGCTCGACAACCTACAGTCAGGTCCCCCAGTGCTTGAACAGAACAAGAGCCGACCATGAGCATACGTATTACCCACCTGAGCGTTCGCGACATTCGTTTCCCCACTTCGCTGTCGCTGGACGGCTCCGACGCCATGAACAGCGCCCCCGATTATTCAGCGGCCTATGTGGTGCTGCACACCGACGCCGAGGCCCTCGAAGGCCACGGCCTGACCTTCACCATCGGCCGAGGCAACGAGATTTGCGCGGCGGCGGTGCAGTCGCTGGCGCCGCTGATCGTCGGCCTTACCCTGGAGGAAATCACGGCCGACATGGGCGGTTTCTGGCACCGCTTCACCGTCAGCGACAGCCAGTTGCGCTGGCTGGGCCCGGAAAAGGGCGTGATCCACCTGGCCACTGCCGCCATCATCAATGCCGTGTGGGACCTGTGGGCCAAGCACCAAGGCAAGCCGGTGTGGAAGCTGCTGACCGACATGACGCCCGAACAACTGGTGCGCTGCCTGGACTTCAGCTACGTCACCGATGTGCTCACCCCCGAAGAAGCCATCGCCCTGTTGCGCCGCCAGGCCCCGGGCAAGGCCCAGCGCGAAGCGCAGATGCTGCGCGAAGGCTACCCCGGCTACACCACCGCGCCGGGCTGGCTGGGCTACAGCGAGGAAAAGATGCGCAAGCTGGCCCGCGAGGCGGTGGAAGATGGCTGGACCCACATCAAGCAGAAGATCGGTGCGGACCTGGAGGAAGACATTCGCCGCGCCAGCATCCTGCGCGACGAAATTGGCTGGGAGCGCACCCTGATGATGGATGCCAACCAGGTATGGGGCGTCGAGGAATCCGTCGCCAACATGCGCCGCCTGGCCGCCTTCGAACCACTGTGGATCGAAGAGCCGACCAGCCCGGACGACATCCTCGGGCACGCCACCATCCGCCAGCGCATTGCGCCGATTGGCGTGGCCACCGGTGAACATTGCCACAACCGGGTGATGTTCAAGCAGATGTTCCAGGCCGGCGCGCTGGACTTCTGCCAACTGGACGCGGCCCGCCTGGGTGGCCTGAACGAAGTGCTGATCGTGCTGCTGATGGCTGCCAAGTACGACGTACCGGTGTGCCCGCACGGCGGCGGTGTCGGCCTGTGCGAATATGTGCAGAACATTGCCCTGTTCGACTACATCGCGGTGTCGGCCTCGCTGCACAACCGGGTGCTGGAGTACGTCGACCACCTGCACGAGCATTTCATCGACCCGGTGGTGATCCGCCGCGGGCGCTACATGCCACCGCAACGCCCGGGCTACAGCATCGAAATGCATGCCGAGACCCTGGAGCGCTACCAGTACCCCAACGGCGCGGTGTGGCTCGACATCAACCGTTCCTGACCCACCTACCTGGGAGTGCCGCCTTTGCGCGGCACGCCACCAGCTCTTTCCACGGGGAAAAAACAATGACAATCCTCACCGGTACTGCAGCGGCGCCCGCCCCTGCCGCCACCACCGAACAGCGCCTGAACGGCCTGCTGCTGCGCAAATTGATGCCACTGCTCATCGTTGTCTACGTGATGAGCTTCCTTGACCGGACCAACATTGCCCTGGCCAAGGCCAGCATGGGCATCGACCTCGGTCTGTCGGCAGCGGCCTATGGCCTGGGCGCCGGCCTGTTCTTCCTCACCTATGCCCTGGCCGAAGTACCCAGCAACCTGATCATGCATCGGGTGGGCGCACGCTTCTGGATCACCCGCATCATGATCACCTGGGGCCTGCTCTCGGCGGGCATGGCCTGCGTCCAGGGCGAAACCTCGTTCTACGTCATGCGCCTGTTGCTCGGGGTCGCCGAAGCGGGCCTGTTCCCCGGCGTGATGCTGTACCTGACCTACTGGTTCGACCGTGAACAGCGTGCCCGCGCCACGGGTTACTTCCTGCTGGGCGTGTGCCTGGCCAACATCCTCAGCGGCCCGCTGGGGGGTGCGCTGCTGGAAATGGACGGTGTACTGGGCTGGCACGGCTGGCAATGGCTGTTCGTGCTCGAGGGCCTGCCGGCAGTGGCCCTGGCCTATGTGGTATGGAAGAAACTGCCCGATGGCCCGGCCTCGGCGCCCTGGCTGTCGCCCGCCGAAGCCGAGGACATCGAGCGCCGTCTGGCTGCGGAGCGGGCCGCCGCACCGCAGCAGAACAAGTTGGGGCAGATGTTCCGCGACCGGCAGATCTGGCTGGCGATCGTGGTGTACTTCGTGCACCAGATCACCATCTACACGGTGATTTTCTTCCTGCCGGGCATCATCGGCACCTACGGCGCGCTGTCGCCCTTCCAGGTCGGCCTGCTGACCGCCGTACCGTGGATTGCTGCCGCCATCGGCGCCGCCACCTTCCCGCGCCTGGCCACCTCGCCGAGCCGTTGCCGCACCCTGCTGTTCGGCGGCCTGCTGACCATGGCGGCCGGGCTGCTGCTGGCGTCGCTGGCCAACTCGTTCATCGGCCTGATCGGGTTTTCGCTGACTGCCCTGATGCTGTTCGTGGTGCAGTCGATCATCTTCGTCTTCCCCTCCAGCCGCCTGAGTGGCAGCGCCCTGGCGGCAGGACTGGCCTTTGTCACCACCTGCGGCCTGTTTGGCGGTTTCGTCGGCCCATCGGTGATGGGCCTGATCGAGCAGGCCACCGGCAGTACCCGCAATGGCTTGTGGATCATCGCCGCGTTGCTGGTGATGGCAGCGCTGGTCAGTACCCGCTTGCGGCAAGGGCAGGAGCAAGCGAATCGCTGACAGGAGGCGCTCATGGAACAACTGTGGGAGCGGGCATGTCGAGGCGTCGAACCGCCGCGAACACCGGCGAAGCCGGTGCCATACACCGAGCTGTACGCTTCGCGGGCACGCCCGCTCCCACAGGGAATGTGACACGCTCTTGAGCATTGTTCCCTGAACGACAGCGCAGCCCGAGCAACCCCGACGGCTCAAGGAGTAACCCCGGCGGGCCGGCCACAGCGCAGTTCCAGCACCTGGGCCAGGCGCTCTACCGCCTGTTGCAGCTCCCCCGGGTGATCACCCAGCCAGGCCATCGCCAGGCACTGCTGGTAGCGCCCCTGCAAGCTGAACTGCTCGCCCGGCATTGCATGCAGCGCTGAACCCGCCAACGACGCGGCAATATCCGCCCACGGCAGTGGCTGGCGAAAGCGCACCCACAGTGTCCGGCCACCCTCCGCCATTTCCAACACCACCCGCTGGCCGAACTGCAGCTGCAACTCACGCGCCAGGCATTGCATACGCTTTTGCAGGTCCGTACGTAGCCGCACCAGTTGCGTCTCGATCTCGCCTTTGCCCAACATGTGCGCCAGCGCTTGCAGGCGAAGCGGTGCAAGCCGAAACGCACGCTCCGCGAAAGCCTTGGCCAGCCCGGCATCATGGCCCAGCAAGTAGGCATAGGGCGCCTCGCTCCCCACTGCGGCATCGAACGCCCCCATCACCAATAGCCAGCGGGGGTCGACCCAATCGCGCAGGCGCATATTCGGCGGCCCGCTGTAACAGTGCTCACTGTCCAGGTCGTTTTCCAGCACCCATACAGAGTGCTGCCCAAGCATCTGGCCAAGCTGCTGCTGATAGTGCGGTGATACCAGCCGCCCCTGCGGCATGCCAAGGCACGACGGCATCACGAGCATGCACACCGGCTCGCTATCCAGTAGCCAGGCCAGGGCGCGCAGGTCCGGGTTGCCGCAGGTATCCAGTGGTACCTCCAACACTCGCATGCCAGCGCGGGCCAACGCGCGCAGTACCTGCCAGCAACAGGGCGAGTGCACCACCACGGTTCCACCTTGCACAGCCAACGCCGCCAGCAAGGTCTCCAGCAACGCCTGCACATCCGGAGCCAACTGAACGTCCTCGGCACGCCAGTACCGGTTGGAGGAACGGGTATAGCGTTCTGCGACGGCATTGCGCAGGCGGGCGCTGCCGGGCGCGTCCCAAGGGGCACCATTGTGCGTGCGCTGACGTGCCAGGCGCCGTTCGTGGCTGAGCAGGGTTCGCTCCAGCATCGGCTGTGTCGGCAGGGGGGCCTGCAGGGGCATGGCCGCTGCAGCATCCTTGGCAGCGCCCTGTACGTAATAGCCCGACCTGGGCAGGCATTGCACGCGGCCCTCCTCTTCCAGCAGGCTGTAGGCACTCTGTACGGTGGCCAATGACACCCGCAACCGCCGGGCCAACTCGCGCAACGACGGCAAACGGCAGGGGCCACTTCGTGGAGCCTGGTCGATCAAGGCTTCCAGGTAGCGATAGACCTTGCGATAGGCGAACTCTCCGGCGCCCGATTGCTCCATCAAGGCGGCCCCGCATGACCACGCCGCCGCCCCGCTGCCCGCCGCGGCAGCAACCTCAGCTGTACATCGCGACGGGCCAGATGGCTCATCAGGCGCCAGGAGGCCAGCGGCAGGCCCCCGCCATAGATCAACCTGAGTTGCCCCAGCGGCAGGCCGCTGGTGTTCACCAGCCAGTTTTTCACCGCTTCAGGGCAGGGTTTACCCTGCAAGGCCCGATGCAGATATGGCAGCGCCACCAGCATGTCGGCATGCCAGCACTGCAGAAAGCGCTCCAGGTTCTTCCCCTGCCTGGCAAACGGGCTGAACAGCAGGCACACCTGTTGGATCTGGTTGATGCCGTATGCCCTGCCGAACTGCAGTTGATGCACATCGCGCCGCTTGTTGGCGCCCGGCTGGCCAGCCAGCCGCAATGCCGGGCGACTTGCCTGCGGTTCGAGACTGCGCGCGTGCAGTTGCTGCAACTGCGCCGGGGCCAACGGCTCGACGAACGCGGCCAATGGCCGGGCGTCCTGGCCCCCCTCGAAGCGGCAACCGAGCATGAGGTCAAGCTGCTGTTCTTCGAGCAATGGCGGCAGCAGGTCGTCAATGGCAATCAACCGCACCGGCGTGTTTTGCGGCGCCGCCCCCACGGCCGGTTCCGCCAGGGCGCTCGATGGGCCCCCGATGCTGCCGTGCAGGCGACTGAGCCCCTGTGCCAGCGTCGCCAGGCACTGGTGCACCGCATGCGAACCCCGCTCCCCTGCCAGGCGCAAGCTGCGCCGTGCCCAGGCAAGGTACCGGCGGCGCTGGCACGCCGGGATGGCGGTGATCAATACATCCGCAGGGGTATGGGCCTGCAGCGCAAAGCCCACCGCGGCCGCCAACTCCAGGTGCAGACGACTCCCTAGCAGCGCTTCGGGGCTGGCGTCGACCAGGTGACCGAACATCAGCATGGCGTCCCTCGCCAACAGCCAGCTCTCGGGTGCGGCAGGAGCATGCCGGCTGAACGGTACTACTTCACGCCCCCTGATCATCTGCAGTTGCACCCGCGGGTCATCCTGCAAGAACAGCGCATTGAAGCCGCGCTCATGGCATTCGAGCGTGGCACTGTCAGCCACGGGCAGGCTCACTACCAGCACCCGCAGCTGGAAGGTTACCGGCGCACGCAGGGCGATACTCAGTTGTGCGGCACGCAGCATCGCCAGCAGCCGGGCGCTGCGGTGATCGTTGCCTTGCAGCACCAGCAAGCGGTAGGTGCCGATGTATTCTGGCCCGCCTGCAGCAACCAGCAGCCGTTGTATCAGCAACTGCAAGGAAGCACGCTGCGCCTGTGACATATGACTGAGCAAGCGCTCGAGTACTTGCTGGTAGATATAGTGCATTGCCTGGTCGTGAATAGCAGTCACGAAATCACCTCATCAACTTCATGCAGCCAGCGCACGTTGATCAGAGAACCTGAACATCAACATGCCCTGAACTTTTCCAGAAGAAATTTCCTACAACTAATTGGAAGTAATGACGTAACCAGTCACTGTCGCCAAGACATCGAGAAAAACGCATCGTAGCGACGCCCCGCCGCTGCCATACACCGCCCTGGCCTGGGCATAGCCATGCTCATTCCACGCTCCTTGCGCAAACTATCATTGAGCCATTATCGAGGGATGCAAGGCGAATAGAAGATACAGATCAGGGTAAAAAAACCATTCAGAAGAAGTGAGAAAACACATTGACCGCGAGGGAATAACAATTCAAGGCAAAAAGCTTGGCCGGATATTTCGACCAACCTCCGGTGATAGCTTAAATATAATCCCCATCTCTTTTTATTGTAGGAAATTTCCTTTTTTGAACATCAATCATGATGTACCAGACACAAAAAACCCGGGACTCTGCCCGGGCTTCCTGATGACGCAGACCGCTGTCAGTGTTGCGCCATGTCCAGCACTACGCGCCCGCCGCATGGGCATTGGTCCATGTAGCGATGCGCCTCGACCACCTGCTCGAACGGGTAAACCTTGATGATCTGCGGTGTCAGCAACTGGTCGGCAGTGAACTGGTTGATATCGCGCAAGGCGCGCTGCAGCGCCACCTGGTCCTGGCTGATACCCAGCTCCGGCTTGCCGGTGAAGTTGCCGATGCAGTGCACATAGAACTGGATGTTCTTCTGGAACGCCGCACAAGCCGGGAACGGCGTCTGGTTGCCGCCTTGCAGGCCATACAGCACCAGGCTGCCGCGCGGTGCCAGCACATCGCCGAGCAGCGACATCTGCGGCCCACCCATGCCATCCAGGACCATGTCCACACCACGGCCATCGGTGTACTTGCCAACCTGCAGCAGCAGGTCCTGCTCTTCGGTGACAATAACCTTGTCGGCGCCCAGGCCCAGCAGGTACTCCCGCTGTTCCGGCTCCTTGGTGGCGGCGAACACCTTCAGCCCCAGGGCCTTGCCCAGTTGCACGAAGGCAGGGCCCGCGCAATGGCTGGCATCGGTGACCAGCGCCGTCTGCCCGGCTTTCGCCCGGGCCAGATCGACGTAGGCGAAATAGGCGATCAGCAGCGGCGTGTAGTGCACGCTGGCCTCGATCGGGGTAAGCACATCCGGATAACGGGTAATGGCCGAACGCGGCAGCACGATGACATCGCCATACACCGGGTGGTCGTTGGCACTGGTGGCCGGGAAGCTGGCAACCCGGTCACCCACCGCAATATCCTCGACCCCTTCACCGACCGCGGTCACCACCCCGGCCATCTCGTGGCCGATCCCCGCCGGCAGACGTGCCTGGGACGGTGCCAGGTTCTGGCGCCAGAGCACGTCATACCAGCTGACGCCAACCGCCTCGACGCGGATTTGCACCTCGTCGGCAGCAGGTGACGGTTCGGCCTGCTCCTCGCAACGGAGCACATCGGCAGCGCCGAACTTGTGGAAACGGATCATGCGGGACATCGCATACCTCGCCTTTGTGAACCTCTAATTACCACGGACTTTATCCGGGCTTTGCCGGTTAGACCATCAGTGGTCATTAATAGTCGACATGCCTGTCATCGATTGGGCACCTGACTTTCCCTGCGATTGGTCCCCCTAAACCCGTGCAGGGTACCAGCCTTTGGCCTTAAGATTCACCTCTGCCCCACTTCAGGCGAAGCTCACCGATGAATCGAAACGACCTGCGTCGCGTAGACCTCAACCTGCTGATCGTGTTCGAAACGCTGATGCACGAACGCAGCGTGACCCGTGCCGCGGAAAAACTGTTCCTCGGCCAGCCCGCCATCAGCGCGGCGCTGTCACGCCTGCGCAACCTGTTCGACGACCCGCTGTTCGTGCGTACCGGCCGCAGCATGGAGCCCTCGGCCCGGGCCCACGAGATCTTCGCCCTGCTGTCCCCGGCGCTGGACTCGATTTCCACCGCCGTCAGCCGCGCCGCCGAATTCGACCCGGCCACCAGCAATGCGGTATTCCGCATCGGCCTGTCGGACGACGCCGAATTCGCCCTGCTGCCGCAGCTGCTCAAGCGCATACGCGCCGAAGCGCCGGGTATCGTGCTGGTGGTGCGCCGGGTCAATTACCTGCTGATGCCGACGCTGCTGGCCTCGGGCGAGATCTCTGTGGGGGTCAGCTACACCAGCGAGCTGCCAGCCAACGCCAAGCGCAAGGTGCTGCGCCGCAGCATGCCGAAACTGCTGCGCGCCGACAGCGTTCCCGGCGCCATCACCCTGGACGACTTCTGCGCGCGGCCGCATGCGCTGGTGTCGTTTGCCGGGGACCTGTCGGGGTTCATCGACGAGGCGCTGGAAGAGATTGGCCGCAAGCGCCATGTGGTGCTGGCGGTGCCGCAGTTCAACGGGCTGGGGAGCTTGCTGGCGGGCACCGATATTGTCGCTACGGTGCCGGACTACACGGCGGATGCGTTGACCGCGGCGGGTGGGTTGCGGGCCGAGGATCTGCCGCTGGATGTGCGCAGTTTCGAACTGCACATGGCCTGGCGCGGGGCGCAGGACAATGACCCGGCGGAGCGGTGGTTGCGGTCGCGGATTCAGATGTTCTTCGGGGACCCCGATAGCCTCTGACCGAGTTCCATTGAGAACCAATAATGCTTCAAAAACATAGACTTAGAGCAAATCATCGTCCGTTTCCGTCCATCGGAATCCACTCAATTCCAGCTTGACTGGGGGTATCTTTGGGGGACACCAAGCCCAAACTGAAAAAGATACCCCCACACCATGTCCCCCGAAAAACCGCCACCCTTCCGCCAGAAACTCAGCGATGCATTCATTCGGTCGTTGACCACATCAGGCAAGTACGCCGATGGCGACGTGCCGGGTCTCTATCTACAAGTGCGTGCCTCGCTCAAGCCTGGCAAATCTCCCTCCCGGCACTGGCGACTGAAGTACCGTCTTCGCGGCAAGGAAAACGTGTTCGTGATCGGCAGGTATCCGGATGTGGGCTTGAAAGAAGCCCGCGAGCTCGCCCGGGCAGCGCGCAATAGCGTGGCCAATCACATCGACCCACTCAAAGCCAAAAAAGCCAAGATTGAGGCGCAATGGCTAAATGAGTCACGTACGTTCGCCTACGTCGCTGAAGAGTGGATGAAGTTCAAATCCGCCGACCTGGTCAGCAAGTCCGTTTCTGGATTTCGCGGCGCGCTGCAGAACCACATCTTGCCCGCCATCGGCGAGCGGCCCGTCAGCGAAATCAAGCTCGAACACATCACCGCCATCATTACCGAGTTGCGATACAAGCGAATCATGGCGATGGCGAGGCGTGTGCGGACGATCATTCGCTCCATCCTCGGCTTTGCCGAAGGACGTGGCTGGGTCGAGCGAAACGTGGCCCTGAGCAACACTGAAGAACTCAAGATCCGCCACGTGGTGACCAGCAACCCCGCCATTGAGCGGCCTGCTGATCTGGGCAAGTTTCTGCTGCGCCTCGATGACCTGAACCTCGGCAGCGTGGCCTATGCGATGCGCCTACTGGTGCTATTACCGGTTCGGCCAGGTGAGCTTGTGAAGATGCGCTGGGAGGATGTCGATCTGATCGGCGCCGATTGGCGATATGTGGTCAGCAAGACCAAGCATCTGGACAAGAGCAAGCATATCGTGCCACTGCCAGAACAAGCCCTAGTCCTGCTGCGCGAACTGCACAAAGATCGGGTGGTTGATGATGCTGGTAACGGCTGGGTGTTCGGATCGCCTGTCTATCCAGGCCGGTCAATTGATGCGACGTCCATCCTCAAGTCGCTGCAAAAAGTCTGGCCTGAGTACGCAATCACCGCTCACGGCTTTCGGGCTACCTACCGCACGATCGCTCATGAGCATTTGGGCATCGATCCAATTGTACTGGAACTGTCGCTATCGCACCGGATGCCAGGTGCGCTGGGAGCAGTTTACGCACGGGCTCAGCTCTTGAGTCAGCGCCGGGAAGCCGCGCAACTGTGGGCGAATTACTTAGATCAGCTTCGGAACAATACAAAGCTAGCGCTTGCAGATTAATCGCCGCCCCTAAATTGAAGCCCAACTGTAACAGCCCCAGTCGTCTTTCTCCCATAACACGCGAAACGAATTTGGCGGAGTATCCGGGATTCGAACTCAACGGAACAGCTCCAAAAGTCGAAATTTTTATTCATAAAAATCAACATCTTATGAAAATTAGTTCGAATGCAGCGTAGTCATTCGAAGTGTGTTTCCACCCCCGACCACCGGCATCCAAAACCCGACGCCCGGGCGCTCTAGAACGGCATATTTGGGGTAGCTTAAATGTTGCCGCAGTCTTCTAGCTTCCGCCCAGTTCCGCCTGTTTCCAGGCTACGAGTGGGGGACCAAATGGGGGACCGGATTCAAAGATCGGAGGTCAACACCATGCCCAAGCTCACCGCGAAATTGATAGAAAACCTCAAGGATTATGGCAAGTACGATGATGGCGATGGCCTGCGCCTTGTCATTCGAAAGTCTGGAAAAGCGTGGGTGCTGCGCTACCAGCTTGCAGGCAAGCGCAAGGAAATCGGCTTGGGCCCTTACCCTCACTATGGATTGAAGGAGGCGCGCTCCCGCGCCGACACTCACAGAGCATTGATTCGTGAGGGTATCGACCCTCTGACACACAAGGCTGATGCACTCCAGCAGGCTGAGGCTGCGCGGGTTGCTCGGGAGATGAATCTTGAAAACACCTTCCGCGCTTGTGCAGTGGACTACATCGAAGCCCATAGAGCTGGCTGGAAAAACGCAAAACACGCGCAACAGTGGGTCAACACACTCACTACCTATGCATTCCCCTTTATCGGAGAAAAGCCAGTCGACGAAGTTGAAACAGACGATATCTTGAAGATTCTGAATCCAATATGGACCGCTAAGCCTGAGACAGCGGCCAGGGTCAGAAACCGGCTAGAGCTTGTTCTCGATGCAGCCAAAGCACGCCGGCTGCGCACGGGTGAAAACTCCGCTCGCTGGCGAGGTCACTTGGACAAGCTTCTACCTAGAAGAAGGCTGGCAGACCGTGGTAATCATCCCGCTCTACCCTGGGAGCAATTGCCAGCCTTCATGGCAGAACTAGAGCATTCCAGGGACCTTAGTTCAACTGCGGTGAAGTTAACCGTACTGTGCGCTTTACGCACAAGCGAAGTGATAGGTGGGTATTGGGAAGAAGTTGACCTGGACGAAGAAATTTGGACTATTCCGTCTTCCCGAATGAAAGCCGGGCGCCAGCATCGAGTACCGTTATCTAAAGCCGCCCTTCATACGCTCAGATGCCTGAAGGCTGAAAGCAAAAGCGGGTTGCTTTTCCCAGGTCGGAGCATTGGTCGACCGCTCTCGAACATGGCAATGCTACAAAAAATACGCGGTATGGATGAGAAATCCTTAGCCAACGACGGACCAGGCTGGCGCAACGAAGCTGGCGAAGTCATCACCATGCATGGTTTTCGATCAAGTTTCAGAGACTGGGCCGCCGAGACAACTAACTTCGCCAACATCGTTCCTGAAATGGCCTTGGCGCACAAAATCAGTAATGCGACTGAAGCAGCGTATCGACGAGGCGATCTGCTAGAAAAACGAAAACAGCTTATGGAGGAATGGGCTCGCTATGCACTGTCAGGTTGCAAAGAAACCTGACAAAGGCAAGGTGCTGCCCGAATTGAATTAGGGGATGGAAACGAGACTCGCATCGGGCTTGCGAGCTGTTGAAATCTAAGAGCTTTCAGCCATCCCAAAATTGGGAATGGCCTTAATTCTGGACTCATTCTTTAAGGGTTGCAACAGGAGCGCATATGGTGCAGGGGAAGCTCAGGACTGAATACCCGTCTCACGGCTCAAAGGGCGCTTACCCCAGTGACTGGAATCATCGGATACCCTGCAATAACTGATTTATCACTTGCTGAACCAACTCATCCGACATAGTGCAAGGACGGCTAGAACGCGGCTCATCGTTCAAACGTAGCAGTCCCTATATTGAGAAGCATTGTCATCAGCGTAACACCACATCCTTGCTGGCACCCAAGCGCTGAGCAATGTCTTTGTCTGACCTGCCAGCCGCATACGCAAGGATTATCTCAGCACGCAGGCGAGTATCTTGGGCGCCCCTGCGGAGCTTTACCCGGCGTAACAGGTCCGCTTTTTCGGATTTAGAAAGAACAATAACAATTGCTGGTCGACCCATGTCGATACACAAATCTTGATGAATTATTATCTACAGAGCCCAGCTAAAAATTTTCAGCAGTATTTCTGAAACACCACATTAGGGTTTGGAAAGCTTCACCGCATTGGCGAGCATGTATACGAAGGATATGCCGAAGTTCCCAACGACAATAGATGACCATGGCCTTGAAACCCTAACAGAGTCAAGCTGCCGTAAGTTCAGCCTCAACTTGGCAAACGGCGCTTTCGACCAGGTACCAACCCCAGAACCAGAACACAGCCCAGCAGAATTACTAGGCCGCCTACCATTTGAAGCAGGTTCAGTGCTTCGTTGAGGAACAGTGCACCAACCAAGACCGCAACCAGTGTTACAACGAACTCGACGCTGATTGCCCGGGTGGCGCCGATGCGCTCTACCAATCCGAAATACAGCACATAAGTGGTGGCACTCATCAAGCAGCCACTGACCAATAGATACAGCCAGTCAATAGTCTGAGGCACCTGCGTAATGGGCACCAACAGTAATAGTGGCAGCGTCAAAACCCCTCCGCAGAGGAAAGCTCCGCCCGTCACCGTCCACGGGTCATCACCCCGCAAGTGCAGGCTTGCATAGTTACTACCGTATGCCGCGCTGACACAACCGAGAAGTAAAGCAATGCAGCCGTGAATGAAATCAGCGGTGACTGCTTGGGCCGGAAAACCGACCAGCATGACGATTCCTACTAAACCCAAAAGCAACCCTACTAGGCCTTGGGAAGAAATCTTCTCCAACCCCCATATGCGGCCGATGATCATCGAGAATAGCGGAATGGTTGCCACAAAGATTGCCGCCATGGCTGTACCAACACGTGGAGTACCATAGGACAGGCCGATCAGTTGCCCTGCCACAGTGGTTGCTCCGACTACCAGCAAGGGAAATCCTGAAAAAGACTTCCTGATTTGGCAAAATCCCCGGACACCAATCGCCGAGCTTTTCGATGATGAAACAAATGACCTTCGCCGATGCCGAGTACGCCGGTAAGCGCAAGCAGACCCGCAAGGAGCTGTTCCTGATAGAGATGGATCGGGTCGTACCCTGGGAGGGTTTGATTGCTCTGATCAAACCTCATTACCCAAAGGGCGAAGGGGGCCGTCCAGCCTATCCGCTGATGGCGATGCTGCGGATTCATCTAATGCAGAACTGGTTCGGTTACAGCGATCCGGCGATGGAAGAGGCGCTGTACGAGACGACGATCCTGCGCCAGTTTTCCGGTCTGAGCCTGGAGCGAATCCCGGATGAAACCACCATCCTCAACTTCCGTCGCCTGCTGGAAAAGCATGAGTTGGCCACCGGTATTCTCGGCGTGATCAATGGCTATTTGGGCGACCGTGGCTTGTCACTGCGACAAGGCACCATCGTCGATGCCACTCTGATTCATGCGCCCAGTTCGACCAAGAACAAGGACGGCAAACGCGACCCGGAAATGCATCAGACCAAGAAGGGCAACCAGTATTACTTCGGTGCCAAAGCTCACATTGGTGTCGACGATGAGTCCGGGCTTGTGCACAGCGTGGTGGTCACTGCGGCCAACGTCGCGGACGTAACCCAAGTCGACAAACTGCTGCACGGTGGTGAGAACGTGGTCTGCGCTGATGCGGGCTATACCGGTGTAGAGAAGCGTGAAGAGCATGAGGGGCGCCAAGTCATCTGGCAGATTGCAGCCCGGCGCAGCACTTACAAAAAGCACGGTAACCGCAGCGCGTTATACAAAGCGATACGTAAGATCGAAAGAGCCAAGGCCCAGGTTCGCTCCAAGGTTGAGCATCCATTTCGGGTGATCAAGCGCCAGTTTGGTTATACGAAAGTGCGCTTCCGAGGCTTGGTGAAAAACACTGCTCAGATGGTGACGCTGTTCGCCCTGTCGAACATTTGGATGGCGCGTCGACATTTGCTCTCCAATGCAGGAGAGGTGCGTCCGTGAAGAGTGAAGTGACTGCTGCGAGGTGCTTGCAGCGGCAAAAAAGGCTGAAATAGACGGCAGGTTTGACCGGGATTTGAGCGGCTACCGTTTTTTGAAAGTGTCGATGGCGAAGTAGCCGGAAAACAGGGGCTACTTCAGACCATCCCAAGGGTTTGAGCAGCGCTCGCAGGCGCAATGCTCGTCCAAATAGGAACCCGATGATCGCCAAAGTGCTGCCGGCAATCAGCGCACGTAAACTGACCGCACCAACCCATCCGAACGCATGCACGACCTTCAATATAACCAGAAAGGAAAGTCCCCAGGCGATGGCTAGGAACATGTAGGTGGCGATATCGCGCTGTTGCATTAAAAAGAGCCTATACGGTGGAAAAAACGCGTAGTTTACCACGATTCGCTTTTTGGGGTTGCCAGTCGGTTGGGATGTAGGCAGAGATCCCTGCAGAATAACCTTCTACGCATCGAGCCTTTTCTCGCACCGTACTGACCATCGGATTAGGGCAGGCAGTACTATTTCGGTATAAAGGCCCATATCGGCACCAGTGTCGGTGCCGATGCTCAGTCAGATTGAATGAACCGCACAATGGCTGCTTGGACTCCGGAGTTCCGCCCCAATTTCGGAGAGTTTTGGCGACAGCCCACTTCAGGGCTACGAAAACCTAGTGCGGCGCTCAAAAAAACACCTCGGCGTTTTTTGTGGATTAGTCACGAGGAGAAAGATGAATTCCAGCGATCATGCATCGTACCGAGCCGCCAGCCATCTCGATGGTAGGCACTTGTAAGGGAACCAACCTGGCCGAGTGTTCGATTCGCTGCTTCTGTGCATGCGTGAGGCTGTTGAACGCCCTGCGTGACAGAGCCAGGATTCGGCCGTCACGCCCTGAAAGCTCGATAGCGTTACCAGCAAACTCGCCGATCTGCTGGTGAGTCAGGTCGATGACATCTCGCCCTGATTCCATCAGTCGCATGCGCACTTCTTCAGCACGTGCTTTGTTTGTGAACGTCTCGAAGCCCACCAGCGCGAACTCGGTCGCCACGCACATCAGCACGTTGGTGTGGTAGATCGGCGCCCCCTTCACGTCCGCGGTATCGAACACCATCGGCTCGAAATTGAAGTGGGTGCTGAACCGTTCCAAGGCAATCGGGTCAGCTCGGTTCGAGCGAGCAGTGTAAGCGACCCTGGACATGTGGTCGAACACCATGGCCCCAGTGCCCTCAAGGAACAGTTCATCCTGCTCAAGCCCCGAGTAGTCGATCACATCCTGAACCCGGTACTCCTGCTTGAGCATCTCAATGACGTCCACTCGTCTTTCCCTTCGACGATTCGGGGAGTACATGGAGTAAATCGCCACATGGCCGCCTGGGTGGGTCGAGAACCAGTTGTTCGGGAACACGGAGTCAGGGGTGTCGTTCTCGCCAAAGTCATCAAACAGGTGAACCCGCACACCCTCAGCTTCAAGTCGGCGAGCGGCCTGCGTGACTTCGTCCCGAGCGATCTCGGAGAGTGTTTGAGCGGCGATATCTGAGTTGATGCTCTGGAACGAGTTATCTGCTGCCGTTTCCGGGTTGGGGGTGAAGGCATGTGGCCTGACCATCACCACCGCTGCAGGTGCTTGAATCGAACGCGTAGGAAATGCCATCTCGAAATTCCGATGTGTGTCTGATCTTGGAGTTATGCAACGCGTCGGATGCGTTTCTTGGCAGCGCGACCGCGGGTGTGGCTGAACAGATCCTTGGGGTCATCCTCAACCCAAGGCACGAGATCGATCTTCGCTCCCGCACCACGCTGCTCAGCCTGCTGCAGCACGTAGCGCAGTACCGAATAGTCCTCGAGCGCAAAGCCCACGGAGTCGAACACCGTCACCTGTTCAGCGCTCTGGCGCCCTTCCTGTTCGCCCGTTAGCACTCGCCACAGGTCGACGACAGGCGAGTCCGCTTCAAGTTGCTGGATATCGCCTTCGATACGGGTCTGGGGCTCGTACTCCACAAAAACCCTGGCCTTGCGCAAAACGTCGGCATGGAGCTCGGTCTTACCGGGGCAGTCACCACCTACGGCGTTCAGGTGCATGCCCGGTTCAAGCATCTCCGGCGTGATGATTGTTGCATAGGCCTTATCTGCAGTCACAGTGGTGACGATGTCCGCACCCCGCACTGCTTCAGCAACGCTCTGGGCACGCGTGATTTTGAGCTCTGGGTATTCCTGAAGGTTGCGAATCAGCTTCGCGGTGGCGAGAGGGTCGGTGTCGAAGGCGACGATCTCCTGGATGCCGAGATGCTTATGGAACGCCAAGGCCTGGAATTCGCTCTGGGCACCATTCCCGATCAACGCCATCTTGCGAGCGTTCGGGCGAGCGAGAGCCTTGGCCGCCATCAGCGAGGTCGCAGCGGTACGCAGAGCCGTTGCAATCGTCAGCTCGGACAGCAACACCGGATACCCCGTATCGACATCGGCCAGCACCCCGAATGCCATCACCGTGTGGAGATCCTTGAACGTGTTGGATGGGTGCCCATTCACATACTTGAAGGCATATTGGCTGGTATCAGCCACAGGCATCAACTCGATCACCCCAACATCAGAGTGGCTGGCGACACGGGCAGATTTATCAAAGTCCGGCCAACGCTTGAAATCGTCGCGGATAACCTCGGAAAGCTCTCCCAGAAACTGGACTACGCCAATGTCATGAACCAGGTCTGACATCGTTGGAACGTCGATGAAATGCGTCATTGTTATGCACCTTGTGAGTGCGCCCGCTTTCAATCAGTGCATAGCGAGCGTCGAGTGTAAATTCTTGCCACCTCCAAAAGTCTGATGAAATAGTGGTACAAATTGAAGCATACAGGTTGCCATATTTATCGGTTTTTTAGACACTTTGCTCACCCAATCTAGCAGTATGGATAGCGTAGTATCATGGATAGCATTGATCGAGAGCTCATCGCCCTCCTGAGGGACAACGCTCGAACCCCCGTCATGACCTTGGCCAAGAAACTCAAGGTCGCTCGCGCGACTGTTCAAAACCGCCTCACCAGACTGGAAGAGAGCGGTATTATCATGGGCTATACGATTCGCCTGCAGTCAGATGCGATTGAGCGCGGGGTCAGGGCAATCACAAGTATCGGTATCAGTGGCCACCATGCTTCCGAGGTCAAGCACGCGCTGCGCGGGCATCCCAACGTGGTCGCCATCCACACCACCAATGGCCGCTGGGATCTCATGGCAGAGCTTCGCGCCGAGACGCTCGAGGCCTTTGACAAAGCGCTGAACACCATCCGATCCATCCCACACATCGAGAACACCGAGACCAGCATCCTGCTGTCGACCTTCAAGATGTAGGGGAAAGACCTGGCTTTTGCACCATGACTGTGCACCCAATCAAAATGCTCCATAGGGTGCGCAAAGTGCTAAAAGATGCCCTGATAGCTGACATTTTGTAACGTTCCTGTTGACAACTACGGCTGGCAAAATGGCAACTTCCATACCGCCAAGGTGGATGCCAACAAGAAAGACAACCATATAGCGCTTCCAAATTTATTATCTGACAACTTGGTCAGATTATTCTTTCTGGATTTACTTTTCCTCGTCTGCGTATCAACCGACCCATCCGCCTCGTGCCTATAAACAACCTTCCATTAGGAGGGATGGGACAGGTTTCACAGAAAAAGAATAAGAGGTCATTTATGAATCAATCGTGCAACTCGCAAGACGCGACTCATGGCGACGGTCGAACACTTAAGCGACGGCTGGAAAACAGACACATCCAGCTGATTGCCATCAGCGGCGCCATCGGCACAGGCCTGTTCATGGGATCCGGGAAGATGATTGCCCTCTCCGGATCGTCAATCATCCTGGTCTACGCGATCATTGGATTCTTCGTTTTCTGCATCATGCGAGCGATGGGCGAGATGCTCCTCGCCAATCTTGAAATGGGCTCCTTCGCTGAGCTCGTCCACCACCACCTGGGCCCACGCGCCGGCTTCATCCTCGCCTGGTCATACTGGCTCAGCTGGGTGGTCACCGCAGTCGGTGATGTGGTGGTGGTCGCCGGATTTCTTCAATACTGGTATCCAGATCTTCCCACCTGGATTCCGGCATTCGGCGCGATGTTCATGCTCTTGGCGCTCAACATGCTCGCCGTCAAAGCATTTGGCGAGGTGGAGTTCTGGTTCGGCCTGATCAAGATCATCGCCATCGTTGCCCTCGTGCTCACCGGTCTCTACATGGTTGCCACCTCCTACACCTCTCCAGGCGGTGTGACTGCGTCGTTCAGCCACCTGATTGAGCCGGGCGTGATGATGCCGCACGGCGTGCTGGGCTTCCTGGCCGGTTTCCAGATCGCCATCTTCTCGTTTGTAGGCACCGAGCTCATCGGTACTGCTGCAGCTGAGGCCCACAACCCCGAGAAAACGCTCCCCAAGGCCATAAACACCATCCCGCTGCGGATCCTGCTGTTCTACGTCGCTGCGCTCGCCTGCATCATCAGCGTGATCTCTTGGGCCCACGTACCTGCGAACCGAAGCCCTTTCGTCGAGCTGTTTCTGCTGGGTGGCTTGCCAGCTGCAGCCGGGATGATCAACTTCGTGGTGATGACATCTGCGGCCTCCTCGGCCAACAGCGGCGTATACTCAGGTTCTCGCATGCTCTACGGCCTGTCGCACAACAAGCAGGCTCCCCAGTCCTTCGGACGTTTGTCAGGTTCTGGCACTCCCATCCGGGCACTGATGTTCTCCGGCCTGTGCATGACTATCGCGCTGACGTTGCTGTTCGTGATCCCTGACGTCATGGCGGTCTTCACCCTGGTCTCTACCATCTCGGCGGTCATGGTGATCGTGACCTGGTCATTAATCTTGCTGTCGTACCTCGCCTACCGCCGCAGCAGCCCTGAAGCCCATCAGCGATCAACCTTCAAGCTCCCCGGCGGTAAGCTCACTGCGGTGACGTCACTGGTGTTCCTGATGTTCGTCCTGTGTCTGCTGGCACTTGAAGCAGATACCCGCACCGCCCTGTATGTGATGCCTGTCTGGTACATCGGCTTGCTGCTGGCCTATCAGCGCAGCGCGAAGGCATCCGGCCCTGTAGCCGTATCGGCGTTGTGAGGGGGCGCCCGTGAGTTCGACTACAGGCATCAAACTTGACGCGCCGACCAAGGAGCGCATCAGGGAAGCAGCAGGCTCGCTTGACCGGACGCCTCACTGGTTCATGAAAAAGGCCGTGATGTACTGGCTGGAGCGAGTTGAAGCAGGAGCCAGCGTTGCTGACATGCTGAACGAGGTCGAGCTCAAGGACGATCATCGGCTGAACAGCGTACTGACCCGGCAGCGATTGCTGAACGCCGACTAGCAAAAGGTAACGACCGCAGCCAGTGCTGCGGTCGTCTCACTTGGACCCCTCAAACGAGCGAGGCCTGAGCGAGACAGTGCTGAAAGCTCTCCAAGAACACCGTCTCCGCCATGGTCATCCTTTGCTCCCTGTTCCAGAGCAGGTGCAAGTCCACATCGACAATCCCTTCGTAGGGCGGCAGCCGCCAGAGCAAGCCTTTCTCCAGATCCTCATGGAGAAGGTGCTCAGGCATGCAACCCACTCCGTAGCCGGCACACACCAGCCTCTGGACTTCCTCAACGCTCGGCGAGGAAGCAACGATGCGCCCGGTGAAACCATGCTGATCGCGGAACATCGCAAGCGGCGAAAGGTTGCCGCCCAATTGGTCGCTTACGAAGCTCACAAAGTTCTCCCCACGCAGAGACTCGAGGCTGACATCGGTGCGCCCGAACAGCCGATGTCGCACACCACAGAAGAACGCATAGCGCTGATTGAGCAACAGGCGCTGCTCCAGCTTGGGCTGGGGTATACGACACAGGCCAACACCTGCCGTGGCGGTCTTCTGCAGCAGAGAACTGATGATGTCGGCACTGCGCATGACATCAATCTCCAGCTCGACTCGTGGGTGGGCCTCGTGGAAATCCCCCAGAAAATCGTCATATACCCGCGACTGCACGCGACTGACGCTCAGGATCCGCACCTTCCCGACGACCTCATCGCTCTCTTTTTCAACAGCCGCACTGATGCGCGACACGTCGCCATAGATATCGATGGCGATACGCAGCACCTCCTCCCCGGCAGCCGTCAGGTCGAAGCGCGGGCCACCTCGAAGAATGAGGGCACAGCCAAGCTGCTCTTCAAGACGCCTGAGCGCCTGGCTAACCGCTGACTGGGTCACGTGCAACCTTGCTGCAGCCCTGCTGATGCTGCCCTCTTGGCCAATCGCAAGGTAGGTACGCAGCAGGTTCCAGTCCAGGCGGTCGTTCAGAAATCGACGCCCTTCCCATTTGTTGACCAAAGCATCAGATCTTGAAGTTGGCGGATTCATTTACGGGCCCATTAGTAGCGCTGCTAATACGACGGATAAGAATTAGCAAATTGACTAATCATAGCCCCAAGGCGATAAATCTCGAAAGCGCCGAACAGAGCGCGACCGGTTTAGCCAACCCTGCCCACCTGCCTATAACTCTAAGAAGGGCCTTGCATGCATACGTCAAACCAGCCGCGTCGTGCTGCGGCTGCCGCATTTGTCGGCACCACCATCGAGTTCTACGACTTCTACATCTACGCCACGGCGGCTGCACTCGCACTGGGTCAGGTGTTTTTCCCGAGCAGCAACCCCTTGCTCAGCACCTTGGCGGCATTCGGCACGTTCGCCGTAGGCTTCGTTGCCCGACCAATGGCAGGCATGGGCTTCGGCCATCTGGGCGACCGTCTGGGTCGCAAAAAAATGCTGCTGGTCACCATGGTGCTGATGGGCCTGGCCACCACAGGCATTGGCCTGCTGCCCAGCTACGCCACTGCTGGTATCTGGGCCCCCATCGGACTGATTGCCCTGCGGATTGTCCAGGGGATCTCCGTCGGTGGTGAGTGGGGAGGTGCCGTCCTGATGGCCAGTGAGCATGCGCCGGCCAAACGCAAAGTGTTCTACGCCTCGTTCGCTCAGCTCGGCAGCCCGGCTGGCCTGCTGCTCGCGCTGATCGCATTCCGCCTAGTGTCTTCCTTAGAGCCCGAAGAGTTCCTGAGCTGGGGTTGGCGTCTGCCGTTCCTGGCCAGCGGCATCCTGATGCTGGTAGGTCTGGCTATCCGCTTCGGGGTCGAGGAAAGCCCTGAGTTCCAGGCAGCCAAGGCCAAGCAAGAGGTCGTCAAATACCCGGTGCTGGAAGTGGTACGTGACTGCTGGAGACAGATCCTGTTCGCCGCCCTGGCGGTGACCATCGGCTCCGCCGGCTTCTTCTTCACGAACACCTTCATGATCACCTACGTCACCACCTACCAGGGTATCCCTCGAGCAACCATCCTCGACTGCCTGTTCCTGGTGACCATCCTGCAGTTCCTGACCCAGCCACTGGCCGCGCTGCTGGCTGAACGCATTGGCGAAGGCCGCTTCCTCAAGCTGGTAGCCCTGCTGTGCATGGCTGTGCCCTACCCCATGTTCATGCTGGTCGGCACCCATAACCTGGTGTTGATGACAGCCGGCATCGCGATGGCAGTGGTCACGCTCTCGGCACTGTATGCGGTGATCGCCGGCTACATGACCCAGGCCTTCCCTGCTCACTTGCGCTACTCCGGGATCTCTCTGGCCTACCAGTTGATTTGCGCCATCGCGGGGGGCAGCACGCCGATCATCGGCACGTTGCTGGCCGACCGCTTCGCCGGCCAGTGGCTGCCACTCGCCGTGTTCTTCACCGCGCTCTCCACGCTTTCCTTGATCGGCGTCTGTGGCCTCTCTCGCCTGCGTGGCGAGCAGCAGCAACCCACCCCCGCCATCGCTCGTTAAATCAGGAGTTTTCATGAGCAAGCCGCACAACATTAGCGATGTCGAATGGCAGGCACGCTGCGAACTGGCCGCGCTGTACCGGATGGTTGCACACTTCCGCATGACCGATTTGATCGACACCCACATCACCCTGCGTATTCCTGGGCCTGAGCATCACTTCCTGATCAACCAATACGGCGTGATCTTCGACCGGATGCGCGCCAGTGATCTGGTACGCATCGACCAACATGGCAATGTGGTCGACCAGGCCAATGGCGAGCGCCGGGTGAACGCAGCTGGCTTCGTAATCCACTCGGCGATCCACATGGCACGACCGGACATGCACTGCGTGATCCACACCCACACCGCAGCCGGCATCGCCGTCTCGGCTCAGGAGCACGGGTTGCTGCCGATCAGCCAGCACGCGCTGAAGTTCTACGGCAAGCTGGCCTACCACCAGTACGAAGGCATCGCCCTGTCTCTGGATGAACGCGAGCGCCTCATCGCCGACCTCGGCACGCACAAAGCAATGATCCTGCGAAACCACGGCCTGCTGGCCGGCGGAGCCAGTGTTGCCGAGGCCTTCCACGAGATTCACTTCCTGGAGCGCGCCTGCCAGGCGCAAGTACAGGCATTGGCCAGCGGCAGCAAGCTCATCTACCCCAGCGAAGAAGTCTGCCGCCACACCGCCGCGCAGTTCCAACGCGACGAGTCAGCGCAAATCATCAGCCTGAGCTGGAACGCCGCCCTGACCTTGATCGAACACCAACGCGAGTCGTACTGCTCATGAAACCGCTGGTACTACTTTCAACCGACCAGGCACTTCTGGGCCAACTGCAGTCTGCCTTCGCTCGCAGTGCTCCCCAGTTACGCGTAGTGCTGGCCAACGATCCCGCAGCTCAGGAGGCACAGGTAGCCGCTTGCTGGTTCCCTCCCGTAGGCAGCCTCAGCGCATTACCCAACCTGAAGCTGATCCACTCAGTGGCTGCTGGTGTTGATCACCTGGCCAACGACCCGAGCCAGCCAGCATTGCCAGTGTGCAGAGTCGTAGACCCAGCTCACCGCCAAGGCATGGCGGAGTATGTTCGCTGGGCGGTCATCCACTACCACCGGGACTTCGACCGAGCACTTGCCCAACAGCAGCAACAGGTATGGCAACGTCATCCTCAACGCCTCGCTGGTGAATACCGCATCGGCGTCATGGGGCTCGGCTCCCTTGGAGGGGCTATTGCCGGCGAGTTGGCCGAGGCCGGATATGCTGTCCGAGGTTGGTCGAGGAGTGCCAGGCAGCTGAGCGGCGTGCGCACATTCTCGGGCCCAGCGGAGTTCGATCAGTTCCTGGATGGCCTCGACCTGTTGATCAACCTGCTGCCATTGACCGATGCCACTCGCGGCATCCTCTGCCAGAAGACCTTTGAAGCCTTGGCGCCAAACGCGGCAGTGATCAACTGCGGACGCGGGCAGCACCTGCAGGTGGATGATCTGGTCAACGCCGTCAACAGTGGCCGACTGCGCGGTGCGCTTCTCGATGTGTTCGAGAAAGAGCCGCTGCCATTGGACAGCCGCCTCTGGAACACGCCGGGAATCGTCGTCACACCCCACATGGCCTCATGCGCTTCCCACGACTGTATTGCCCAGCAAGTAGCCGAGAACGCTCGACGTCTGGCCTGTGCTGAACCACTCCTGAACCAAGTAGACCCCGCGCTCGGATACTGATCCCACCGCCTGTTTGAGGATTCACATCATGCATACATGCAATGGCACACGGCTGTGGGACAGCCTCATGGACATGGCCAAGGTCGGCCCAACCGCCAAAGGCGGCAACTGCCGCTTGGCACTGTCGAAAGAAGACCGAGACGGACGCGAGCTGTTCGCAAGCTGGTGTCGCGAGGCCGGAATGAGCATCCATGTTGATGCCATCGGCAACCTATTCGCACGCCTGCCAGGTCGGAATGACGCCCTGCCCCCGGTGGTCATGGGCAGCCATTTGGACACCCAGCCGAAGGGCGGTCGCTTCGATGGCATCTACGGCGTACTTGCCGGCCTGGAAGTGGTACGTAGCCTTCAGGACAAAGGCCTGCAGCTCGAGCGCCCATTGGAAATCGCGGTCTGGACGAACGAAGAAGGCGCTCGTTTCACTCCTGCCATGCTCGGATCGGCGGTGTTCACGGGCGAGCTGCCCCTCGAGCAAGCGCTGTCCAGCCGCGATGCTGAAGGCGTCAGCGTTGCCGAAGCGTTGGAGCAAACCGGCTACGCAGGTGAGCTACCTCTGGGCCGTGAGTTCGACGCGTACTTCGAAGCACACATCGAGCAAGGCCCAATCCTGGAAGACGCCGGCCTGCCCGTAGGGTTGGTCACGGGTGGGCAAGCGATCTGCTGGCTGGACATCGAGATCAGTGGCCAGGCCGCTCACGCAGGCACCACGCCAATGCCTCTACGCCGCGACTCCTTGTTCGGCGTAGGGGAAATGATCACCGCACTGGAACAACTGTCACGCGACTTCGCGCCCAAAGGCCTTGTTACCGTTGGCCAATTGCAGATCGCTCGCTCTTCCCGCAACACCATCCCTGGCCACGTGGCGTTTACCCTCGATCTTCGCCACCACGAAGATGCCGCCATCGCAGACATGGAAGCCAGCGCCCGTGCACTCATCGACCAAATCGCCACCAAGCGTGGCTTGGAAGTCCAGATCAATCGTCACTGGCTGAGCCCGGCCACGCCTTTCGACCCGGCCTGCATCGATGCAGTACGCAAAGCCATCGAAGGCCTGGGCTACCCGTACCAGCCAATCGTCAGCGGCGCCGGCCATGATGCGATTCATCTCGCCCGCCACTGCCCGACCACCATGGTGTTCATCCCCTGCGTCGGCGGCCTGAGCCATAACGAAGCCGAAGACGCCTTGCCCCACGACGTGACCATGGGCTGCGACGTACTGCTCAACGCCGTGCTGACCCGCGCCGACAGACGCTGACTTAACCCGATCCACCCAGGCGCCCAGCCAATTCAAGAAAGCTGGGCCCACGGGAACGCTTTGCCCAAAAACAAGAAATAGCCGCTCCGCCTTCAGCTGCCAACAACAACCAGAACCCATCTTTCGGGAGAAAATGGCAATGACCAGCCCTGCGTACACCGAGGTTGCCAGCGCGCAACCACAACGCACCGCCGACATGAAAAAAGTCGCGGTCGCCAGTGTGATCGGCACCACCGTTGAGTGGTATGACCTGTTCCTCTTCGCCACGGCCTCGGCCCTGGTATTCAACAAGATCTTCTTCCCAGGCTTTGATCCCCTGGTAGGCACCCTCCTCGCTTTCGGCACCTTTGCTTCAGCCTATGGCGCCCGGATGATCGGCGCCGCGATTTTCGGTCACTTCGGTGACCGCCTGGGCCGAAAGTCGATGCTGCTCATCTCGTTGCTGACCATGGGTGCGGCCACCTTCGCCATCGGCCTGTTGCCGAGCTATGAGTCGGTCGGCATCTGGGCACCGATCATGCTGCTTACACTGCGCATCATCCAGGGCCTGGCTCTGGGCGGAGAATGGGGCGGCGCCGTGCTGATGGCGGTGGAACATGCGCCAAAGCATCAACGCGGACTCTATGGCTCGTGGGTTCAGATCGGCGTACCGGCGGGGACGATGCTGGCCAACCTCGTGTTCCTGATGTTCGCCACCACGCTGACCAACGAGCAGTTGCTGGACTGGGGCTGGCGTGTGCCGTTCCTGCTCAGCGTTCTGCTGATCGGATTGGGCTTGTACATCCGCCTCAACATCCATGAGACACCGTCGTTCAAAGCGGTGGAAAATAAAGGCACGCAGGTCAAAGTGCCGCTGTTCGAAGTGTTCCGCAAATACTGGAAGCAGGTAGTCCTGGGTGGTGTGGCAACTATGTCCACTGGCACCTCCTACAACCTCATCGTGGCCTTTGGCCTGACCTATGGCACCCAGACCTTGGGCTTCACACGTGGAGAAATGCTCACGGTAGTGCTGGTTTCCTGCGCTGCCTGTATCGCTATGCTGCCGTTCTTCGGCGCCCTCTCCGACAAGGTTGGCCGCAAGCCGATCATTATCGGCGGGATCATCGCCGAGGCACTCGTAGCCTTCCCGATGTTCTGGCTGATGGATTCCAAAGTTCTCGGCCTGGCGTTTGCCGGTTACATGCTGATGATGACGGCATTCGCGGCCAACTACGGCCCCATTGCCACATTCCTCGCGGAGTTATTCGGCACTCGAGTTCGCTACTCGGGCCTGTCGATCAGCTACATGCTTTCCGGCCTGCTCGGAAGCGCCGCAACGCCTCTGGTTACCACCGCATTGCTGTCGTGGACTGGCAAAGGCTCATCGATTGCCTGGTACATGATCGGCTCAGCCGTTGTTTCTCTGATCGCGCTGCTGCTACTCACTGAGACCTTCAAACGGGATATCGACCAAGCACGGCAGTAATTCCGTGCTGTACCCCCGAGTTTCTCTCGCCAACCAGGCGAGTGTTTCCTACTTCCGTTTGAAGAGTTTCCAGATGAAAAAATACCTGATGAGTGCAGGCGTTTTCGCCTTGTCCCCTTTCGCTCAAGCCGATCTGGTGGGCGACAGCCATGCGAACCTTGGCCTGCGCAATTTTTACTTCAACAACGACTTTCGCGACCAAGCCGGTAGCCTCGGCCAAAGCAAAACCGAAGAGTGGGCCCAGGCCTTCGTGCTCGACTTCAAATCCGGCTACACCGAAGGGCCAATCGGAGTCGGCCTGGATGCCCTAGGCTTGATGGGCGTGACGCTTGATAGCGGCGATGGTCGCCACCGGGGCAGCAGCATGATCCCCGACGAAGGCAGTGGCGCGTCCCAACAGTGGAGCCGCCTGGGCCTGACACCTAAGCTGAAAGTCGCCAACACCGAACTGCGATACGGCACGCTGATGCCCAAGCTGCCGGTGCTGACCTACAACGATGGTCGCCTGCTGCCCCAAACGTTCGAGGGGGCCCAGATCACCTCAACCGACCTGGATGGCCTGACCCTTACCGGCGGGCGCCTCAATCGTGCTACGGGCCGTGCCTCCAGTGACCGTACTGGATTGGCCGTAGCCGGCGGCACCCGTGAGAGCGACCAGTTCCTCTTCGCGGGTGGCGACTACCGGATCGGCAAACAACTCACGGCGCAATACTACGTTGCCAACCTCGAGGACTATTACACCCAGCACTTCGTTGGTCTCACCCACACGCTTCCACTCTCCGAAGGGCAATCGCTGCGAACTGATCTGCGCTACTTCCGCACCTTCGCCGATGGAGCCAACGACTCTGCTGCTGGTCGCGCAAGTGGATACCGCGTGGGCGGTTACACCGAGGACGGTGACGGCAAGATCGATAACCACACCTGGAGCGCAGCGCTGACCTATTCCGTCCAGGGCCACGCGCTCATGGCCGGCTATCAGGAGGTGTCGGATGGAAGCAACTTCGTCCAACCGAACCAGGGCTCCCTCAGCGGCAAGGGCGCAGGTGGTGCCAGTGTCTACCTCTACACCGACCGGATGCTCGCGAGCTTCAACCGAGCGGGCGAGCGTACCGCGTTTGCCCAGTACAGCTATGACTTCGCCGCTGCCGGCGTACCTGGCCTGAAATTCTCCCTGATGTACCTGAAGGGTGAAGACATCCGCACCACCAGCGGCAATGACGCGTCCGAGTGGGAACGGGATGTGGGCCTGGACTATGTCGTGCAGGACGGTGCGCTCAAAGGCCTCGGCCTGTCTTGGCGCCATGGATTGCTGCACTCCGAAATCGACCCCAACCAAGAGCAGAACCGACTCATCGCCAGCTACACCCTGGCGCTCTTCTGATCTCTGACCACGTGCTGCCGGCGAGCCGGTGGCACATCTTCGCTTCAAGGAGCTCTCAATGAAACGCATCCACAGCGCCCCTGGCACCATCAGCCCAGTAGGCCCGTATTCTCAAGCCGTGGTCAGCGGCCACCTGGTGTTCACCGCCGGCCAGATCCCATCGCTGGGCAGCCTGGAAGAGCAGCCCGACAATTTCAAAGACCAGGTCAGGCAGACGTTCGCGAACCTGGCCGCGATCCTCGAAGCGGCGGGCTCCAGCCTTTCCCACATCGTCAAGGTCAACGCCTACCTGACAGACCCCGATCAACTGGTGCCCTTCAACGAGGCATACAAGGAAATCCTCGGCCATGCACCACCCGCTCGTACAACCGTCTGCGTGCAGCTGTGGGGCGTGAGCTTGGAAATCGACTGTGTGGCCGAGCTGATTGACATGGAGGTAGGGAAATGAACGACGACCTGATCGCAAAACTACAGAAGGTGAGCTTCGCCACGCTGGGCCACTTCCTCGAGCGCGGGTTCGTCAGCCATGAAGTCCGCGCAATGGTGCCTGGCGGTCGCATTATTGGGCGCGCCGTGACGCTTCGCCTGGCCGAGCCCGATGCCATCGCCGTCAACCGCGCCCTTATCGCCCTTCAGCCAGGCGATGTCCTGGTGATCGACATGGCGGGTGACCATGCCCACGCTTGTGTCGGGGCGGTCACGCAGTTTGCGGCTCGCTGCGCGGGTGCCGCCGGCATCATCGTCGACGGCGTAGTAACCGACATCAACGAACTGCGTACCTGCCAGTTGCCGGTGTTCGCTCGTGGCACCACTCAGCTGACGACCAAGCTGATCGGCGGCCAAACAAGTCAGGTGAACGTGCCCGTGAATTGCGCTGGAGTAGAGGTGCACCCCGAAGATTTTGTCCTGGCCGATGACAACGGCATCTTGATCTTGCCGGCACAAGAACTCACAACGGTGATCGACAAAGCGTTGCAATCGGACCTTTACGAGCCTGAGTTGATGGCGCGATTACTCAGTGGCGAACCGCTGCCGGAAGTACTGACCATACGCGCTCAAGCCAGCCAACCCTAAGAAAGCAAACTAATAAACTGTTCTACCGCCCCACAAAAACTGGGTATCCAATAAAAATGTTTAGCAACCAAAACACGACACAAATAAATCAGCTTCCATTAAGCCCAAGACTCGCAGCCCACACATCTAAACCTGGCTGAAAACTTGACTTAAACCTCAATCGTAATAGTTTACGCCTACATAGAAAAATAATACGGGGGAAAAATTTGTAGTGAGATCTGCCTCCAAGCGCTGCAAAATCTGCAGCGCCTTCCTGCACCTAATTATATCGATCGTATCAGCCCAACACCGCTTCAATCACTTCGTCGAGAATTGCAATACCCGCTTCCACCTCTTCAGCGCTGACTATGCAAGGCGGTACCACATGGATGCGATTCTCGACAACAAACGGCAGTAGTCCACGTTCGATGAGCTTGGATTTCAACAACTGCATCTTGCCTGCGGCAAGCGGCGCCCGAGTTTCCCTATCTTCGACAAATTCCATAGCCCAGAAGACGCCAGCACCACGTACCTGACCAATGACTGAATGACGTTTCTGGAGCTCCCTTAGACGTGGGCCCAGGCAGTTAATCCCAATATCTAGCGCATTCTCTACGACACGCTCTTTACGCATAGCGTCAATTGCAGCGACAATCGAGGCCATAGCAAGCGGATGCCCAGAGTAAGTCAAACCACCTGGGAAGAAATGAGTATCAAAGTAAGCACTGAGTCTCTCCGAAATCACCACGCCACCAACAGGTACATAGCCCGAGTTCACGCCCTTGGCAAAAGTGATCAGATCAGGCACCACGCCATAATGCTCTAGAGCGAACCACTTGCCGGTCCTACCGAAACCAGACATGACTTCGTCGAGAATGAGCAGGATCCCAAACTCATCCGCCAACTGGCGAACGCCCTGGATATAAGAGGCAGATGGCATCAGGATACCGGCAGTACCAGGCAGGCTTTCGAGCAGAATAGCTGCAATCGAGTTTGAACCTTCACTCTCGATGACCCGACGAAGATGGCGCAACGCGCGTTCTGTTTCTTCGAGCTCAGTCTGAGCACTAAACTCGCTGCGATACAGATAGGGCGTAAAGAAATGTACGTGACCACGTGCATATTCATTCGGCACACGACGCGGATCACCAGTGGCGACAATCGCAGAGCCAGTATTGCCATGGTACGACCGGTAAGACGACAGCACCTTATCTCGCCCGGTGAAAATCCTTGCCATACGAATCGCGTTTTCGTTCGCGTCAGCACCGCCGTTAGTAAAGAAAACTTTCTTGAAGCCCTTCGGTGCCTGCTCGATGATCCGCTTGGCGGCTTCGCCTCGCATCAAGTTAGCTGTCGCTGGAGCGATAGTGGCCAGCGTAGCTGCTTGCTCTTGAATCGCAGCGATGACAGCAGGATGCTGGTGACCCAAGTTGGTATTGACTAGCTGGCTAGAAAAATCCAGATAACGTTTTCCGTCGTAATCCCATACTGTGCACCCTTCCCCTCCTGCGATAACCAGAGGATTGAGCAAACCTTGAGTCGACCATGAGTGAAACACATATTCGCGATCAAGACCTTTAACGTATTCGTTTGTAATTGCCATGATTATCAAAGACCTCTTTATTAGCCAATAACTGAAACTTCATCCAGAGCTTGCAGAGAAAATGCTTGCGCGAGTTTGAAAAGAAATGCCACCAGTGAGATGGTGGCGAGGTCTCCAGCATGCGCTTTCGACAAGTGGTGAGAAATCGAATTCTTTACATACGTGATTTTCCTGCCACAGCGGCATCGACTCTTACAGCTACTTAAGGGTCGATGACGCTGCCGCCTGAGCAGAGATAGTTAGTTAACTATTGCTCGGGAATGCGAACTGCGCAGCTTCATGGCTAGTGCGCTTCGGCCAACGCTGGGTGATGGCTTTCTTGCGGGTGTAAAATCGGACGCCATCAGGACCATAAGCATGTAGATCCCCAAACAGCGAACGCTTCCAGCCGCCAAAACTGTGGTAGCTCACTGGCACTGGCAGCGGTACGTTGACACCAACCATCCCCACTTCGATCTCGTCGCAGAACAGACGTGCTGACTCGCCGTCACGGGTGAAGATGCAGGTGCCATTGCCGTACTCGTGGTCGTTGATCAGCTTGATCGCTTCTTCCAGGCTGTTCACGCGAACTACGCACAGCACTGGGCCAAAGATCTCTTCCTTATAGATACGCATCTCTGGAGTGACGTGGTCGAACAAGGTGCCACCGACGAAGAAGCCATCCTCATTGCCACGAACCATGAAGCCACGACCATCCACGACGACCTTGGCACCTGCAGCAACACCGTCATCGATATAACCCAGCACCTTGTCACGGGCGGCAGCGGTGACAAGCGGGCCCATGTCCAATCCGGTTTCTGTACCGGCGCCAATCTTCAGCGCTTTGATTTGCGGCTCCAGCTTCGCAATCAACGCATCGGCCACTTGGTCACCAACGCATACCGACACAGAGATAGCCATGCAGCGTTCGCCGCATGAACCGTAGGCAGCGCCCATCAACGCGCTGACGGCATTGTCCAGTTCCGCATCCGGCATCAGTACCGCGTGGTTCTTCGCGCCGCCCAGGGCCTGGACCCGCTTGCCACGCTTAGTGCCCTCAGAATAAATGTACTCAGCGATCGGAGTCGAACCAACAAAGCTCAATGCTTTCACTTCCGGCGCTTCGATCAGAGCATCCACAGCTTCCTTGTCGCCATGCACCACATTTAGCACGCCTTTAGGCAGGCCAGCTTCGTGAAGCAGTTCGGCAATCAGCAGCGTGGAGCTCGGGTCACGCTCTGACGGTTTGAGAATGAAGCAATTGCCGCAGGCGATAGCAAGCGGGTACATCCACAGTGGCACCATGGCCGGGAAGTTGAAAGGGGTAATGCCGGCGACAACGCCGATTGGCTGTAGATCACTCCAGGCGTCAATATTTGGACCGACGTTGCGACTGTAATCACCCTTGAGCAACTCTGGGGCAGCTGACGCGAACTCTACGTTGTCAATACCACGCTTAAGCTCGCCGACGGCATCTTCGATAGTCTTACCGTGCTCTTCACTGATGAGCTTGGCGATACGAAGCTCATTAGCCTCCAGCAGTTGTTTGAAGCGGAACATCACTTGAGCACGCTTAGCTGGAGGAGTGTTGCGCCAAGCAGGAAAAGCAGCTTGAGCAGATTCGATGGCCTTCTGCACCGTGGCACGACTTGCCAAACCAAGCTTGTGAATCGCTTGACCGGTGGAAGGGTTGAATACGTCAGTGGTGCGAGCATCGTCTGCGACGTGTTCACCATGGATCAAGTGCTTAATACTGGTCATCTTCTTTCCTCAAAGCATTATCTAAAGCTGCGGATTGATATGAAGTTCAAAGGCGGTGAGCCGATCAGCTGATACCCTGCAGTACCTCCCCGACGGCATCGAACAGGCGATCCAGATCCTGGATTTTTGTGTTGAAAGTTGGGCCGAACTGAAGGGTGTCACCACCGAAGCGGACATAGAAACCGGCCTTCCAAAGCGCCATGCCGGCCTCAAAGGGGCGGACCATGCCATCGCCGTCACGAGGTGCGATCTGCAGCGCACCAGCCAACCCGCAATTGCGTATATCGACGATGTGCTTCGCACCTTTGAGGCCGTGTATGGCATTTTCAAAGTGAGGAGCCAGCTCCGCGGATTGCTGAATAAGGTGTTCCTTCTCTAACAGTTCCAGGTTGGCTAACGCGGCTGCACAAGCGACTGGATGGGCAGAGTAGGTATAACCATGGGCGAATTCGACCGCATATTCAGGTGCGGCCTGGTACATGAACGCATCATAAATTCTGCTGCTGGCAATCACTGCCCCCATTGGGATGGCACCGTTGGTGATCTGCTTCGCGACGTTCATCAGGTCTGGAGTGACTCCGAAGTAATCGGCACCGGTGACGGTGCCCATCCGGCCGAAAGCAGTGATAACTTCGTCAAAGATCAGCAGTATGTCGTGCTGGTTGCAGATTTCACGCAGTCGCTCCAGATATCCTTGAGGTGGCACTAACACCCCTGCCGAACCGGACATAGGCTCGACGATGACTGCCGCGATGTTCGAGGCGTCGTGGAGTTCAATCAGTTTCAGCAGCTCGTTGGCCAGAGCTACACCGCCAGTCTCAGCAGCGCCCTTGGTGAATGCCAGGTCGGGTTGCAGGGTGTGCGACAGGTGGTCGACATCCATCAGTTGCCCGAACATCTTGCGGTTGCCGCCGATGCCGCCCAACGAAGTACCTGCGACGTTCACACCATGATAGCCACGAGCCCTTCCAATGAGCTTTGTTTTTTGGGGCTTACCATTCAGCCTCCAGTAGGCTCGCGCCATTTTGATGGCGGTATCGGCACACTCAGAGCCGGATCCGGTGAAGAAAACATGATTGAGATCACCCGGCATCATGCCGGCAAGCTTCTCTGACAGCTTGAACGACAGCGGATGGCCGTACTGAAAAGCCGGGGAATAGTCCAAGGTCATAAGCTGCTGTGCTACAGCAGTGGCAATTTCCTGACGTGAATGGCCCGCTCCGCAGGTCCACAAACCGGATAGGCTGTCGAAGACCTTGCGCCCATGCTCGTCGATTAACCAGTTGCCTTTGGCGCCAACGATAAAGCGGGGGTCCTTGCGGAAATTACGGTTCGAGGAGAACGGCATCCAGTGGGACTCAAGCTTAAGTTCGCTGGCCAGGGGGGTTCTTGTCTGCACGGCCTGATTCATGGCGGTGATCCTGAGCTGGGTTAATGAGGTCTAGCTTGAACCCAATCGTCATATGCGTTAAATCTGAACTTCCTTTAATTCGGTTATCGGAAAACTCACGCATGAGCCCGAAAAAAAACCTTCACCAGGTGAGTGATTTCGACCTGAGATTGCTGCGCATATTCAAAACCGTAGCCGAGTGCGGCAGCTTCTCCGGCGCAGAGAGCGCGCTGGGAATTACCCGCTCGGCCATCAGCTTGCACATGGGCGATCTGGAGAAACGGCTGGGCATGCGTTTGTGTCAACGCGGTCGGGCTGGCTTTGCGTTGACCGATGAAGGCCGGGAGGTACTGCGTGCCAGCGAAACCGTACTCGTAGCCATTGAGGGGTTTCGAACTGAGGTGAACCAGATGCACCAGCAACTGCGTGGCGACCTGAACGTGGCTATCGTCAATAACCTAGTCACGCAGCCTAGAATGCGCATAACCAACGCCCTTAAGGCGGTGCGAGCTGAAGGCAGCGGTGTGCGGATCAATCTTAGTATGAGCACACCGGGAGAAATCGAACGCGGCCTGCTGGATGGCCGATTACACGTTGGTGCCGTGCCACTCATTACTCCTTTGTCGGGCCTGGACTACAGCCTGCTGTATGAAGAGCGGTCTAGCTTGTACTGCAGCCATGAGCACCCGCTCTACAAGCATCCGACCTCAGTGACAGTGGAACAACTATCGCAGGCAGATGCAGTCATACCCGCCTACCGAATGCCAGCCGAAGCTATTGGCCTACACCAACGGCTCAGTTTGGCTGCGACAGCAACTGACCGAGAAGGTATCGCTTTTTTGATTTTGACAGGTACATACATTGGGTTCCTACCTGACCATTATGCCGCAGCATGGGTGGAAAAAGGCCTAATGACCGCCCTAGACCCTGGCAAGCTCTATTTTGACTCGAAGATCGCCATCGCCACGCGAAAAGGGCGCAGACAAAATCTGATACTCGAACGCTTTTTAAAGGAGTTGCAACTCAACGTAAACGGCGACTGACCCTTTTTGCGACGCATTCTCGAACAACCTATCACCATTTATAACAAATTCCTAATATGCATTAGCCGCATGACAACTGAGCGACAAACAGAGTTGACGGGCACCAAAAAAATTCGATAGTCAATGCATAAACCCTATATCAATACTAGGTTCTGTACGAAATCCCGAGAAACTGAATCGACGCCCCTCGGAAGCTGAAATTCTGTAGGGTTCCCCGCCATCTACGGAAAGGAATTCTGTGATGGCGAAGCGTTACGAACTCTCGGATGAGGCCTGGATTGTGGTTGCTGATCTCTTCACCGAAACACATGGCCGGGGGCGGCCCCGCCTGAGCGACCGCCTGATGCTCGACGGCGTGCTCTGGGTGCTTTGCTCGGGTGCTGCGTGGCGAGATATGCCTGAGCGCTTTGGGCCGTGGTCAACGGTGTATCAACGCTTTCGGGGTTGGCGAAACCAGGGGACATTCGATCAGATGCTCAAACGCTTGCACCTGAGATTGAATGAGCAAGGCTTGATCGATTTGCAAACCTGGATGATCGACTCAACTGCTGTGCGCGCAACCCGAGCCTCTTCCGGCGCCGGGAAAAAAGGGGGCCTGACGAGCCTGCCGATCACGCTCTAGGCCGCAGTCGCGGTGGCCTGACAACCAAGATTCACATGCTCTGCGACGCCAACGGGACACCGTTGCGCTTCCTCCTCTCTGGCGGTCAAGCCAGTGACATCAGCTACGCGCAACCACTGCTGGACGAAGTCAGCATTCCATCGGCCCAACGTGGCCGCCCGCGTAAACGCTGCAAGTGGTTGCTTGCAGACAAGGGCTACGACGCTGAAGCGCTGCGCCGCTACTGCGACCAATATCGAATGCAACCCGTCATCCCGATGCGCTCGATGAAGCGCAAGCCCAAGCCTGGCTTACCCAGACTGTTTGATCGGCCCAAGTATCGGCAGCGCAACGTCATCGAGCGCATGTTTGGCTGGCTGAAAGAGAACCGTCGGATCGTGACACGCTTTGACAAGCTCGCGAAAAGCTATGCCGCCATGGTCTCGCTGGCTTGTTCCATGCGGTGTTTGCGACATCTCTTTTCGTACAGAGCCTAATGCTACCCTACGCGAACGAGCCTGCAGGGAAATCCTTGCCCCATCAAACTCGCAAGCTTAGCTAACCAAGCGAGATGCACCCTAGAACTGCTCAACAATATCAAGTAATCCACGAGGTTAGCCACATTATCGAGCAGCAATGGATAAAAGTAGCACCATGCTGCCTTCAGATAGCCAAATGCGCACCAAAAGAGGTCAGAATGGTTTGCAAAATGCTATCAAAATCATAAGAGTGATCTTTTCACGCTATCAAGCAAAGGACCACCTGATGTTACAAGTTATTGTGCGATACGATTAATCACCCGATAATGTGGGAAGATCCGTAACGTTTTGATCGCGACTCACAGTCAAGCGGCAGGCATGAATACTACGCGCAGAAACGAGCAGCAAGATACCCCAAACATCTATCAATGCCGCATCCTTGAGCGGCCATTCGTTATTACAAAAGAAATCTTCAAGCAACCATTAAAGGCACAGAACTTGCTTAAGCATTTACTTCGCTCATGGTGTAGGTGTCTATGAACAGAAAGCTTCCATCGCTTTTGGCAGTACGATATTTTGAGTCCGTCGGACGTCATCTAAGCTTTACGCTGGCGGCCCATGAATTGAATGTCACTCAAGCTGCAGTTAGCCATCAAGTAAAACAGCTAGAAGAAAAAATAGGTGTCTCGCTACTTACACGGCTACACCAGCGAGTGGAACTAACCCCAGAAGGAGAAGAGCTACTTAAAACAAGCATAGAATGTCTAGACATGCTAGCTGGAACTTTCGACAAAATAACTTCCAGCAAGTCAAATCGAAAAATCGTGCTGAGCGTTACCCCATTACTTTCTGCACACTGGCTACTACCCAGGCTGAATAGGTATCTTGCTGATCACACCAGCGCCGATATCGTGTTGCACAACTCACTAAAAACCCCAACAAAGGACACAGACGATTTTGACCTAAAAATATTCTATTCTGCCGATCAACTGCATGATAGCAACTACGAACCACTTTTGACTGACGAATTATTACCCACCTGCAACGCTTCTTTGACTCATGGCGTTACCTCTCTTGCCCTCAGCGAATTTTCAAAATTTAACCTTGTACATGAGTTCGACCATAGCTGGTGGGAGGCATGGTGTAGGTTAGCAAACATTGATCCAAGCTTAGCTCATCGCGGAATGGTTGTTGATGACCCAGTTGTTCTTGAGAAAGCCGCACTAGTTGGTCACGGGCTAGTTCTCGGATCCGCCTCATTCATGAGGGAAAAAATTGAATCTGGAGAGTTAATCACCCCATTTGGGGACTTTCCTACTTTCAAGATCTACTATTACCTGTACACAAAGCCTACCGCAAGAGAAAAATCCATCAGCGACTTCAGGGAATGGATAATATCGGAATTCCAACAATCGGCAAAATAATAAAGTCATACGCAAAAAGGCGGCAAGCACAAATATGCATCCGCTGCATATCTGCACTTGCCGCCGTCCCAGAAAAAGGTCACCGCAACTAAAGGCTCTGGAGCAACAAAAGAATAATTATTCAGCGCTGAATCAAATTACCTCACTAGCGAATTTTGCCGACCGCCTTGCTGCACGACCTCTCAGCCACTGCACGGTAAGTTGAAGCAAAATCGAGAAAGCCACAACGCACGTTGCCACAGCCAAGATAGTTGGAGTAATTTGCTGCTTGATACCTGACCACATTTCTCGGGGCAGCGTGCGCTGCTCAGGGCCCGCCAAGTAAAGAGCAACCACGACCTCTTCTAATGAAGTAACGAACGCAAAGAGTGCGCCAGAAGCAATACCTGGAGCTATCAAAGGCAACATTACCAACCGAAAAGCCCGTAGAGGACTTGCGCCCAAGCTCGCTGCCGCTCGAAGAAGATTATTATCAAAGGAGGCTAACGTTGCCATTACAGTCACCACCACAAACGGGGTACTTAACACCGTGTGTGCAACGACCAGGCCCGTAAGACTGTTGATCAATCCGACATCGGCAAATGCATAATACATCCCCACCGCACTTACAATAACAGGGATGATCATCGGAGAAATCAGGACGGCCATCAATATACTTTTGAATGGACAGTCACGACGGTTCACACCAAGCGCCGCCAAAGTCCCCAACGTACAAGCACAAACAGTCGAAAACACTGCAACTATGAAACTATTGCGCAGAGCCAACTGCCACTCCGGGGAGTTAAAAAACTCCTCATACCAGCGGAACGAGAAACCTGCCAAAGGGTAACTGAAGAACGGTTCCGAATTAAACGAGAGAGGAATAACCGAAAGAATTGGAGCCACTAGAAACACCATGGCTACCCCGCAGAACACCCATACCAGGCATTTTGCTAACCGGCCAAGCACGTAATCATATACTGTGTTCATAATCAACCCATCTTCAATTTTTCGATGCCAACTATGCGAGCATAGAGAAAATAAAGCACAAGCACGGAGATGACTAGGACTAGACTCAGAGCTGCAGCCATACCCCAGTTTATCGTTCCGCTTGTAAACTGATTGATATATCCAGCAATCATTTGATCGCTAGGCCCGCCAACTAACGCAGGGGTAATGTAGTACCCCAGGGCCAAGATGAACACCAACAAACAACCTGCACTCACACCTGGGAGTGAAAGAGGCAGATAGACCCTGAGGAACGCCTTAAATGGTGGAGCCCCCAAAGACAAAGCTGCCCTCATGTAATTCGGCGACATCGACCTCATTGCGCTATAAATCGGCAAGACCATGAACGGTAAGAGCGTATGCACCATCGCAATAAGTACACCTACCCGATTATGCACAAGTTCTAGCGGCTCTGAGGGAGATATAATTCCTATTAATGCAAAGAACGAGTTCAATACTCCATTACTCTGCAATACAACAAGCCAGGAAGTATTCCTCACCAACAGTGGAGTCCAGAAAGACAGTAGGACCATGAGCAAAATAAAATTAGCACCACGCGGAGTCGCTTTGCTAATTATATATGCTAGCGGGTATGCCACAAGCAGGCATATCATGGTAGTCAGGAAGCTAATATAGAACGTTCTATAGAGCACCTCGCGATACACCGAACTTTCAGGGGATGCGGCAACAATGTCACCCACTGCATTACGTTTCAGGTCTAAAGCTGCAAGCAGGTAGAAGTCAGTAAAGCGAGGTAACGCCTGCTTAACAGCCCCCCAGGTCTCTACATTCCCCCACGCTGCATTTGCGCTCGGTAGATAATCAAGCGCGTTTCCTGAAGGATTCGCTCGCGCAGACCTTGCAGCCGCCATAACGGCAGTTCTCAAGCCTGATTTATGATAATTGAGCGTTTTGGCAACAAGCGCGACCTGCTCGGGCTTTCCTGCCCTCAGATCCTCAGCAAGCGCTTCAAAAAGAGCAGAATCGGGAGGAGTCTCCCCTCCCCAACTCGCAATGGCCGCTGAGGTCCTAGGCATGATCTCTGCCACTTCCCTATTATCAACACTCCGCGCGAGGAGCAAAACAATGGGAATCAAGAACGCGAAAATCAGTAACAACAAGAGAGGTGCAACTAATGGAAGAGCCATAATTTGGCGCTGCAATTTGGCTCGGCGTATTTTGGCCTCTAGGTCTGCCAGACTGCCCTGATTGGAGACCGCCACGGCCTGGTCTCCCTTCACAGCGGGCAACTCCATCATTTCGCTAGCCATTTGTTAAACCGCTCAGTCAATTCTTGTTCGTGATCAGCCCAGAATTCAGCCGAGAGAGTAAACGAATTCGTCATATTCTCGGGGGCATTCGGCAAGTCATTGACAATGCCAGGTTTCACGAAAGGCATGGCACTTGGAATAGCGGGCCCATAAGCAATGTAATCGGAGAGGCCAGCAGCTACCTTAGGCGTTGTTGTAAATTGAAGAAACTTTTCTGCAGCGGCCAGGTTTTTTGCGCCCTTAGGGATTACCCAGATATCGAAGTCGAGAGCTTGACCATCTCGTACGATCTGAAGGTTCTTTCCGTATTCCTTAATTGCGGCTTGGATACGACCGTCATAAGAAATAGCCATTGAGACCTCACCATCTGCCAACAGCTGAGGCGGCTGGGCTCCGGCTGTCCACCACACTTTGATGCTGGGCTTGATACTATCAAGCTTTTTGAATGCTCGATTCACGCCCTCTTCGGTCGCGAGAACCTTGTACACTTCACTTGGCTTAACACCATCGCCAATAAGGGCGAATTCCATGGTGTACTTCGGCCCTTTGTATAGCGCCCTTGGGCCTGGGTATTTGTTAACATCAAAAAAGTCTGCCATCGTGGTTGGGCCACCACCAGGATATTTGTCTTTATTGTAAGCAAAGACGATACCATAGTTATCAATTGCGACACCGCACTCCATTGCGGCGCCTGGCATGAATTTTTCCTTGCCACCGAGCTTGGAATAATCAATTTTCTCCAGCCAGCCTTCTTCACAACCTTGCAGTGCCACGTTGGTTGTGGATGACACAAGATCCCAAGTAACTTGCTGGGTGTCCACCATCGCTTGGATACGCGCGGTTGAACCATCCCACTGATCTTCACGAATTTTTATATCTGAGTTTTTACCGAAGGGCTCAAAAAATGCCTTCTGCATTGCAGTGGTATAAGACCCGCCCCATGTTGTAATAGTGACCACATCACTTGCCGCATGTGCTTGCGAAAGGTTAATGGCCATAGCCAGGGAGGCTGCGAACGCAACTTTAGTAGATCTGCTCATTTATTTTTCCTCTTTTCAATCTTCGTGCAGCTTGTTAAGGGAAATTTCTATTTGTCGAACAGGCAGTTTCTATACAGCAAGGGCGCGGCAATCCTCAGGACGCCAGCCGACAGTTACTTCTGAATTAAGCTGCAACGGAAGCGCGGACGCACCACTCTTCAGTTTCAGCATAATATTATTATTGCCACACCCTTGAGCCAAAAGGCGAATGTGGTCACCGTGATAAATCACGTCTTTCACAACAACCTTGGCCAAATTCAGGCCAATATTTTCAGCCGGTGCTAGCTCGATACATTCCGGTCGAAGGGACAGAGACACACGATCCCCAGTGGACAGATTAGATGTGGAGGTAGCAAAGATCGTTACTCCATCATCAGTTAGAGTTCTACATATAGCACCGCTGCGATCAAGAACCCTGGCTTGAATTGAGTTATTCTCACCAATAAATTGAGCAACGAAAGCAGTGGACGGAGATTCGTATATTTCACGCGGAGGAGCCAGTTGCTGCAGTACGCCATCATGGAATACACCAACTCGATCCGACATGGTCAGTGCTTCATCCTGATCGTGAGTAACAAAAACAATCGTTACTCCCAAGCGTGCATGCAATTGCTTGATCTCGACCTGCATGTGCTCACGCAACTGCTTATCCAGCGCCCCCAAGGGCTCGTCCATCAAGACCAATTGTGGTTCGAAAACAAGTGCTCGAGCGAGCGCCACACGCTGTTGCTGGCCACCCGAGAGCTGAGATGGCATACGATCGATCAGGTCGCCCAGGCGAACGTTTTCTAGTGCTTTCTTAGCCGCGCTCAATGCATCACGAGAATTAACACCGCGCATCTTCAAGGGGAAAGCAATATTCTCGCCTATCGACATGTGTGGGAAAAGTGCGTAGTTCTGAAATACCACTCCAATTCCACGACGATGAGGCGACATCTTATCGATGCGTTTTCCATCTAGATAAATAGCCCCACTGGTTGGGTTTTCAAAACCAGCGAGCATCATGAGTGATGTAGTCTTTCCTGAGCCAGAAGGCCCGAGCAAGGTGAGGAATTCACCCTTTTGAACGCTCAAGTTTAGATCACGAACCACGAAATTCTGGCCGTCGTATGTTTTCTTGACCGACTCGAATTCAATAAAGCTTCTACTCTCCATTTCTAACTCCGCATTCTTTTTATAGATGTGTTCTGTGAACACATCAACGAGCTACCACGGTAAGCTTCGCGCAATTTGGATCATGAACACGCTAGTCAGTCGTTGCTAATTGGCGAAGCAAGATTGAGACCGCGCTTCTGCAAATCACGCGCGATCAGCCACTTTTGAATTTCGTTGGTGCCCTCGAAGATCTGAAGTGCCTTGCTATCTCGAATAAGCCGCTCGATCGGATAACTTTTGGTAAGACCGTAGCCACCGAGGACTTGAGCGGCATCAATTGCTGCTCGCATTGAAAGATCAGAACATTTGACCTTTGCAATGGCAGCGTAAACGCTGCACTTTTCGAGATCACCACTTTCGAGCAACTCTACTGACTTGGCCACAACCTCTTGCGCGCAGGCCAGTTCGATCAGCAATTCTGAAAGCAGGAAGCCAAGGCCCTGATGCTCAATGATTGGCTTACCAAACTGAATTCGCTCTCTAGCATAATTTACCGCAATTTCAATCGACTTGTTTGCCGCACCCAAGGCTACAGCTGCGATCTGGATACGGGACTCATCCAGTGTCGACATGGCAAGCTTGAACCCCTCTCCTTCTTGTCCCAGCAGAGCGCTTGCTGGTACACGCACTCCGCTGAAGGAAACCTCGGCAGTTGGGCTGGCCCGGGTACCCAGGAGCTCTTCTGCCTTGCCAACTTCAAGCCCAGGCGTATTGCGAGGCACCAGGAAAGCACTAATCCCTCGATGGCCTGCAGTGAAGTCTGTTTTTGCAAAAACCACAAAGAGATCCGCGACGGTGGCGCTGGTAATCCACATTTTGCGACCGGTGATCACATACTCATCACCATCCCGCACTGCTTTAGTCCGAATGGCGGCAACGTCCGAGCCACCAGAAGGTTCAGAGAGACAGAACGCCGGAACGATTTCCCCAGATATAATCTGGGGAACGTACTCTCTTTTCTGCGCCTCTGACCCTTTGGCCAGAATCGGTGCGGCACAATCGCTGCAGTTAGCAATGCTCACCGCAAACGAAACACTCTCTGCGGCAATCGCTTGAAGCAACTGCACCATCGTTACCGCGCCATCATCGAATCCGCCGTATTCCTCTGGGCAACACAGGCCCAGGGCTCCCAGCTCTGCAATTTCTCGATAGAGCGCTAATGGAAACTCACCCTTCTCATCGATCTCGTCCGCGATAGGCGCGAGTCGATCAGCAATAAAACGAGCTACAGGGCCTTCTAAGAAGGCTTTTCGATCAGCGCTGCTGAGAGCCATGACAAATTCCTTAGATATTTATAATACTTAGTAACCGGCGCGGTAACACTTCAGGGAGCAAACTAATCGCGATTACGCAGGTCTTTCCAGCGGCGAGCCTTGTAATCGCTTACCTCGATAAAGTCTACGAAAGCCACATTAAAGTTTATCCCCAGCCGCTCCTTGAAGAGTGACCTGATGCGGGCTCCGCCATCAGAGGGCATGACAGCAACCGAGTCCCGACATTGAATATTTACAAGCACCTGATCCGTAAAATCTGCGGTCGAACTCAAGATCACTTCATACTGCTCAACTTCAGGAAGCGAGAACAAAATGTCATCTACTGCCTGGGGATACACATTGATCCCTTTGATTTTCTTTACATCGTCAATGCGAGTAATCGATCCCACTTGGATGCCACTGAATTGGCGCTGAACCCCACCCATACCGCCTTTGCGGAAGATGCCGCCATCCTTAAGCCTATTCCGTATGACCGGGTTATCAAAGTGATAGAGGCTCGTAACCACCAGTTCACCAAACTCGCCATCCGCAACGGGCAGGCCGGTGTTGACATCAAGCACTTCCAAATAAACAAACGGATCCGTATTAACCAAAACGCCTGGATCAGACGGAGTGCCTACACCGCGCTCATCGGTGAACATGAAGTCCGCCCGCATCTGAGCGCAACCGAAACGATCTGCCGCTCGGGCGCCCCACTGATCCTGCAGACGTTCAAAGAATGAAGGGCCAACACCTTCAAGACCTGTCAGCAGAACCTCAACACCACATTTCTTGGCATCTTCACCCAACTGAGTAGCAAGGTGTGCAAAGTAGGAGGTGCTCCCGAACAGCGACTTAGGCTTGAATCGCTTGATCAGATCGACCTTCTGTTGTGATGCGTAATTGCCGATCGGATAGGTGGTGAGACCATGTGCCACCGCGCCTTGATACTCGGCACGCCCCCCTGCCAGCATCGTGATAGGCAGTGTCAGCATCGTTGAGTCACCAGGTTTCAAGCCTGCCCAGGTCAGATAGTAGCCATACAGCTGCTCCATCACGGCCAATTCACGCATGCTCTGGATATGGACTTCTACGCCTTGGCCGCTAGTGCCACTGGTGGTGTAGATCTCCACACGATCGCCCTCGAAGGACGAGCTGGCCATCCGCTTGCCAAAAGGCGGGAAGCTTAGCTGATCTTCTAGGAAATCGGATTTTTCAACAGTTGGTACATACTTGCGAAAATCCTCAAAACTTTGGATTTTCTGAACATCCACCCCCGCAGCTTCCCACTTTGAACGGTAGAACTCGTTTGTTTCATTCACGTGGATCAACATTGCTTTCAGCTTTTCCAGCTGCAGCTTGTCGAGTTCCGAGCGAGAGAGCGATTCTGTGTTACGGTCGTAAAATCTGGCTGCGCTCATTTCCAATTCACCCTCAGGAGAGATCGTCAGATACAGTCACAACTGACCGACCGCGAACCTTTCCTTCTAGAATGTCTTCACAAACACTGAAAACGTCCGACAGGGAGTAGGTGTTGGTCAGGCTGAGCAGCAGTTCTTTATCCAAAGAACGAAGCAGTTTCCAAGCTTCGATTCGCTTCGCATTGGGAGCATTTACCGAATCAACGCCCAGCAACGCTACACCACGAAGAATAAACGGAGCCACAGTGGCCGGCAGAGGCATACCACCCGCCATGCCGCAAGCAGCGACCGCCCCGCCATACTTGATAGAAGCGAGAACGTTGGCCAGGGTCTGCCCACCAACCACATCAATCGCAGCTGCCCAACGCTCCTTACCGAGAGCCTTGCCAGGGGCTGCGAGTTCGTCGCGGCTAATGATTTCAGCGGCACCCAGTTCGCGCAGATAGCTTTCTTCTTCGGCGCGACCAGTTGATGCGACAACCCGCCAGCCAGCCTTCGCCAGGAGGCTTACAGCAATCGATCCAACTCCGCCGGCAGCGCCAGTAACCAGTACATCACCGGATTCAGGACGAATACCCGCTTGGTTGAGCGCATTTACACAGAGGGCAGCGGTATAACCAGCTGTACCAATCGCCATTGCTTCCCAAGCATTGAAACCTTCAGGCAGTGGAAGTAGCCATTCACCACGAACACGTGCTTTTTCAGCAAACGCACCATGATGAACCTCACCCACACCCCAGCCGTTCAGAATGACTTGCTGCCCCTTGTGCAGGCCTGGGTGAGTGGTCTCCTCGATCACGCCGGCCATGTCGATACCGGGAATGAGAGGGAATCGGCGAACCACAGGGCCCTTACCGGTTACGGCCAAACCATCTTTGTAGTTGATGCTGGAGTGTGACACTCGAATCAGAGTGTCACCTTCCATCAAATCAGCTTCATCAAAGCTGGCGAGACTTGCTTTGTAACCTGCTTCGGATTTATTAACTACTACTGCTTTAAACGCCATGATCAAGTTCCTTTATGCCTTAGGAGATGTCGAGGCTTGAGGCGTTTCGCCAAAACTCGACACGCCTTGTTTGAACGATTCGGAGCGAACTAGTGAAACGTCGGCTAGGTAGGCCATGAGATGGCCGGCTTTCGCGGAAACTCCTGCGCCTCCAACAAGAATGGCCTTCAACAACTTCACGCTGTCTCGGTTGGTTTTACTCGCAAGTTCCTTAGCCCGCTCCAGAGCGATACTCCGGGTCTCACCAGGTGGTGCGAGAGAGCTAATGAGCCCAATCGACTCTGCACGCTCGGCAGGGATTCGATCACCGAACAACATGAGTTCACGAGAGCGGCTCAGACCAATTGCACGAGGAGCCCTGACGGTGCCGCCACCAGTGGGTAGCGCGCCAACGGTGATTTCAGGGAAGCCGAAGGTTGCATTGCTAGCAGCAATTCGATAATCGCACGCAAGTGCGATTTCCAGACCGCCTCCGAGACACGCCCCCTCGATCGCCGCGATTGTTGCACACGGCATCTCATCCAACGTCTCAGCGAGCTTCTGGAACAGGTACGTATGGTATTCCGCATCCGCGGCCGAATAAGAAGCAAGCGCTTTAATATCGGAGCCGGCGCAGAATGCTCGATCACCCTCGCCAGTCACAACTAAGCAAACGGTCTCAGAGCGCCGAACCTCTTCCAAAAGTCGGAGGAACTCGATGATTGTGGCATTATCAAGTGAATTGCGTCGGCTCTCTCTATTGATTCTTATATAGGCAATTGCGCCTTTCCACGTCAATTCTACTTGTGTAGACGACATACGAATTCCTCCAACAAACATCACGAGTACTTAAAGATTTTTTCAGCGTTTTTCCAAAGAAGCTTCTCTTTTGCAGCTTCCTTGAGCCCAAGCTCTTCTACTTGCTGAAGTGCCTCATCATGTTTGACCAGCGGGAAGTCCGAGCCCCACAGGACTTTATCTTGGCCCCACGAGTTGATGAATTTCACCATCTCAGGCTTCCAGTACTTCGGCGCGTAAGCCGAGGTGCCGAGATAGACATTCGGGTGCTTCGAAGCAAGCGCAATTGCCTCTTCCACCCAAGGCCAGCCAGTATGAGTACAAACGATGGTCAGTTCAGGGAAGTAGAGAGCAATCTTATCGAGCCGTGCCGGACGACCATTTTCGATAGGCATGAAGTCAAGTGTATGACCCATCGAGAACACTGCAGGGATCCCCAGTTCCACGCACTTGGCATAGTAGGGGAAATAGAACGCGTGATCAGGGCCGAGATCGAAGCCATGCGGGTGCACATGGATACCGATGAACCCATACTCACGGACTGCCTTCTCCAGGTGACGAACACCGTCCAGCATATCGAAGGGGTTAACACCGAAGAGGCCATATGCAACGCCAGGGAGTTGCTTAGTAACTTCGTATACTTCTTCAGGGGTTACGTGCAAATACGGATGTTGCTTACGGTAGCTCCAACCGTAGAACGATGCGATATGAGTACGACCCAAACCAACCCGCTCCGCGTAGGCTTTGAACTCTTCTACGGTGATCCCCTTCAGAGAAGATGCCCTACCGACGTTCTCAAAGACTGCACGTTCCTCCTCATCCTCCAGAAAGTGCTTCTGGATTGATTCAGGCGTAAACAGATGCCCCAGAATATCAATTGGCTTACTCATTATTTGACTCCTAATTACTAATTCTGAATGTACGACCACTAACCAAGCTTGTTAGGTGCTCAGGACATCGTCAGACCGCCACTCACACTCAGGACCTGGCCAGTGATATAATCCGAGCTATCGGACGCAAAGAAAGAAACTGCAGCTGCTTGTTCTTCTGGCTTGGCCCAGCGACGGAACGGGATAATTTTAATCCTGCGAGCTACTACTTCCGGATCTTGATCATGCTCAAGTGGGGTATCGGTAGGGCCAGGCGCAGTGCAGTTAACATTAATATTGTAGCGGGCAAATTCACGCGCCACGCTTTTCGCAAATGCCACAACACCGCCCTTGAGGCCTGCATATACAGCTTCACCGCCCGAGCCTACTTTTGCCGCATCGGAAGTGACGAAGATGATTTTTCCACCGCCGTTCTCAATCATGATTGGAGCCACGGCATGCGTCATGAACAGCACAGGGAAGAAGTTAATCCCGACAAGCTTCTCCCAGTAGTCCCGCTTCTCTTCGAGGAATTTAGACGTCAACGTCCAGCCAACCAGATTGACCAGCACGTCAATTTTTCCAAAGTCACGAACAACTTGCTCGACGACCTGATTGCAGTTTTCTTGCTTGCTGGCATCGATACGATATGCCTTCCCATCGATACCAGCCTCAGCAATCAGCTCCTCCACTGCGGCAGTATTCAGATCAAGCGCTGCAATCTTGAAGCCGTCAGCCGCCAGTCGCTTTACTGTTGCAAGGCCCATACCGCCTGCCGCTCCAACGAGTACAGCTACTTTTTTTTGTTCGCTCATTTCAAACCCTCACTCGTTTGCTCTTACTTGAATTCACGGTTCGCTACCGCGTCTCTGTGTCAAACGTATCGAGTGGGTGCTGACATGACACACTATATTTTTTGCGCCACCGATTAGATTTTTTGCAGCACCAGACTAATACCCCATGCATCTACCCGTTCAAGCGTGCTACTGCAGCCCGGAAACCGTGGCCTTGAGCCTTCTAACGTGGTGGCCGTGGTGCTCATAAGTTGTCTCGAAAGGCAGGTTTTCGGCCTTGATAAACCCAATAATCCGGCAAGGATTGACTGATTCGTTAACCCCAACATGTCGTTCGAGTGCTAATTCCATGTTCGAACAGAGCGGCAGCATTCGCCCTTAATGAAAACTAATAGGCTCATTAGTTATATTCGCTTGTGCCTTTTCCTTTGTACCCACATCGTGACACGATCCGCATAGTAACCGATCGAGGACGGATCAATATGAGCAACCTTTTAGAGTTTCGTTTTTTTGTCGAACCCAGCTGGATGGATAATTACGGCCACATGACTGCCACACGTTATGTGACAGTGTTTGATGACTGCTCAATTAAACTACTTAAGTTTTACGGCCTAGGCAAAGACTACCAACAAAAGTCCAACTGTGGTTTTTTCACGGTAGACCTCAGAACTCAATTTCTTCGAGAACTTAAAGAAGGTGAACCGCTGGTCGTGACCGCAAGGATAGTCGAGGTGGGACATAAAAAAGTGATCACATACTACGAAATGATCCGCCAGAGCGACAATACCCTAGCGGCTACCCATGCCCAAATTACGGTTCACGTTGACCTTCAAACACGAAGATCGATCCCAATGCCAGAAACAGCGCGAGTAACACTCGAGGAGGCGCTCCAGGAGCATTCTGAGTCACCATTGCCCGGCGATATTTTCTCATCAATGCTTTCAGAAAAATCCTGATACTTCCTACATCCCACCTTATAAGGGGCTTAACTAGATCTCAGTTTGATTTTTATAATCAAGGCTATTTAACCCCTGTTTCATACCTGCTTTAGCTTTCAACGCGGATCATCCCCGAGGCGCAGATGAGATGGCGCTTAGTGACCGCGACCAAAACCTCGCATGCATTCACTGATTTCTGATGCTCATTACGACTATCCTGCCGTGCGCTACAGAACAATCCCCTCCACGACTGCAGTTCTATTTCATTGCGCCGGGACACAGCACGTAGCCCCGGAGTCGCTGTCAGTTCATCCATCTGCACCAACGCAAAGGACGTCGCCCCTATCACCACGTAGCGCGTAATAAAGCGGCACTGCTTCAGGCCCCCCTTCTGCGGTGCCGCTTGCGTCCTTTTCCAGAGCTAGACCGAAACGGCTGCGATACGCGCCCTTTCAGCGGCGATTTTAAAGCTCGCTATCTGATCGAAGCTGAGATATTTGTAGATGTCACCAGACATTTTTTCGATCATTTCTGCGTAATGCATGTATTCATCCAAGCTGGGTAGCTTGCCAAGAATAGCGGCAACGGAGGCTAACTCCGCTGAAGCCAGATATACGTTTGCCCCATCGCCGAGGCGGTTCGGGAAGTTGCGCGTTGAGGTCGACACCACAGTGGAGTTCGACGCAACTCGAGCCTGGTTCCCCATGCAAAGCGAGCAGCCAGGGATCTCAGTGCGCGCGCCGACACGCTTGAACACCCCATAAAAACCCTCTTGAATTAGTTGATGCTGATCCATTTTGGTCGGCGGCGACAGCCAAAGTCGAGTCGGAATTGAGCCAACCACCCTATCCAATAGACGACCTGCGGCACGGAAGTGACCGATATTAGTCATACACGAACCAATAAACACTTCATCAACTCTGCCACCAAATACATCTGACAGCAGCCTGGCATCGTCTGGGTCGTTTGGGGCACAAAGGATGGGTTCTCGAATAGCGTTCAGATCGATCTCGAGGACAGCTGCGTATTCGGCATCGGCGTCAGCTGACATCAGAGCAGGCGCACGCAACCACTCCTCCATAGCTTTTGCCCGGCGCTCCAGTGAACGGGCATCACCGTAACCTTCAGTGATCATCCACCGCAGCAGGGTGATGTTTGAGCTCAGGTATTCCGAAATAGCCTTCTCGGGGAGCTTGATCGTACAGCCGGCAGCAGAGCGCTCCGCGGAGGCATCAGACAACTCGAATGCCTGCTCGACGGTCAGGTGGTCTAGCCCTTCGATCTCTAGAATGCGTCCCGAGAAGACGTTCTTCTTGCCTTTCTTCTCGACGGTCAACAGCCCTTCCTTGATTGCGTAGTACGGAATGGCATGGACGAGGTCACGCAAGGTGATCCCGGGCTGAAGCTTACCGGAGAAACGCACCAGGACGGACTCAGGCATGTCCAGTGGCATCACTCCGGTAGCCGCTGCAAACGCTACAAGGCCGGAACCTGCTGGGAATGAAATGCCCAGGGGGAAGCGGGTATGCGAGTCACCGCCCGTGCCCACAGTGTCGGGCAGGAGCATCCGGTTCAACCAGCTATGGATGATGCCGTCACCAGGCTGCAATGATACGCCGCCTCGGTTCTTCATGAAGTCCGGGAGCGTGTGGTGAGTCACCACATCCACAGGCTTGGGGTACGCTGCGGTATGGCAAAAGGACTGCATCACGAGATCTGCTGAGAAGCCTAGGCAGGCTAGATCTTTCAGCTCGTCACGCGTCATCGGGCCAGTGGTATCCTGCGACCCAACCGTCGTCATCTTAGGTTCACAATACGTGCCTGGCCGTATGCCTACAACACCACAAGCACGTCCCACCATTTTCTGTGCGAGAGTGAAACCCCTCCCCGTATCAGCAGGGTGCTCTGGCATATGAAACAGCGTCGATGGATCCAGACCCAACTCCACGCGCGCTTTCTCAGTCAATCCTCGACCAATGATCAACGGAATGCGGCCTCCAGCGCGCACCTCATCCAGCAGAACTGGGGTCTTCAGGCTAAACTTTGCCAATACTTCATCGGAACCATGCTGGCAGACTTTGCCCGCCAGCGGGTACACGTCGATGATATCTCCCATGTTGAGACCCGATACATCAAACTCGATCGGCAACGCCCCAGCATCCTCCATGGTGTTGTAGAAAATTGGAGCGATCTTGTTGCCGAAGCAGAACCCACCTGCCCGCTTGTTAGGCACGTACGGAATGTCATCGCCGAAGAACCAAAGAACAGAGTTTGTGGCGGACTTACGAGAGGACCCCGTACCTACTACATCCCCCACGTAAGCAACCGGATATCCTTTGGCTCGAATTCTCTCAATTTGCTGCAGAGGGCCGACTTCGCCGGGTAGTTCAGGCTCAATACCGTCTCTACTCATCTTGAGCATTGCCCGGGCATGCAACGGGATGTCAGGACGCGACCAAGCATCAGGGGCCGGAGACAAATCATCGGTGTTAGTTTCACCAGGTACCTTGAACACCGTCAGCGTGTACTTTTCCGCGATAGAAGGACGTTTGGTAAACCACTCGCCATCGGCCCAAGATTGAAGCACCTCCTGCGCAGCACGGTTGCCTGCCTTCGCGCGTTCGGCGACATCATGAAATGCGTCAAACATGAGCAAGGTGTGCTTCAGCTGCCCAGCAGCGGTCTCTGCCAGGTCTCCATCATCTAGAAGCTCAACGAGCGTTTCGATGTTGTAGCCACCTTGCATGGTACCCAAGAGCTCTACTGCTCGCTTTGGCTCAATGAGCGGCGAGTTCGCTTTGCCTTTCGCAATGGCCGAGAGGAAGCCAGCTTTTACATAGGCGGCCTCATCGACTCCTGGTGGCACTCGATGAGTGATCAGATCCAGTAGCTGTTGCTCCAGACCTTTAGGGGGTGATTTCAACAACTCTACCAGGTCTGAGGTTTGCATCGGGTTCAGCGCCAATGGAGGCAAACCGTCTACAGCTCGTTCACGCACATGATTCAGGTATTGTTCTAACACGGTCAGTTTCCTGATGAGGATCGCTGGGTCATCAAACGCCAAAGGTCAAGTCAAGACTGCCGAGGCGTTCAGTACGGGCATCAACAATTTTTAAGCAGCATTTCACGAGCTCTCATGACGCTACTCACTCAATTTACGAGGCCGTCGCGGCCTCAAGGAAATCCTGGGCAAAGCGCTGCAACACCCCACCCGCTTCGTAGATCGACACCTCTTCAGCGGTATCCAGACGGCAGGTCACCGGCACTTCCAGGCGCTCGCCATTGGCGCGGGTCACCACCAGCGTCAAGGTCGCACGCGGCTTGCGCTGGCCGAGCACGTCATAGGTCTCGCTACCGTCCAACCCCAGGGTCTTGCGATCGGTGCCGGCCTTGAACTCCAGCGGCAGCACACCCATGCCGACCAGGTTGGTGCGGTGAATACGTTCGAAACCTTCGGCGACAATGGCCTCGACACCCGCCAGACGCACACCCTTGGCCGCCCAGTCGCGAGACGAGCCTTGGCCATAGTCGGCCCCGGCGACGATGATCAGCGGCTGCTTGCGCTCCATGTAGGTCTCGATCGCTTCCCACATGCGAGTCACCTTGCCTTCCGGCTCGATACGCGCCAGCGAACCCTGCTTCACACTGCCGTCTTCCTTGCGCACCATCTCGTTGAACAGCTTGGGGTTGGCAAAGGTGGCACGCTGGGCGGTCAGGTGGTCGCCACGGTGGGTAGCGTAGGAGTTGAAGTCCTCCTCCGGCAGGCCCATTTTCGCCAGGTACTCACCCGCCGCGCTGTCGAGCAGGATGGCGTTGGACGGCGACAGGTGGTCGGTGGTGATGTTGTCCGGCAGCACCGCCAGCGGACGCATGCCACGCAGGGTGCGCTCACCGGCCAGGGCGCCTTCCCAGTAAGGCGGGCGACGAATGTAGGTGCTCATCGGGCGCCATTCGTAAAGCGGCGCCACTTTCGGGCCACGGTCTTCCTCGATGGCGAACATCGGGATATAGATCTTGCGGAACTGCTCCGGCTTGACCGCAGCACGCACGACCGCGTCGATTTCCTCATCGCTCGGCCAGATGTCCTTGAGGCGGATTTCCTTGCCATCGACTACGCCCAGCACGTCCTTTTCGATGTCGAAGCGGATGGTGCCAGCAATCGCGTAAGCCACCACCAGCGGCGGCGAAGCGAGGAACGCCTGTTTGGCATAAGGGTGGATACGCCCGTCGAAGTTGCGGTTACCCGACAGCACGGCGGTGGCGTACAGGTCGCGGTCGATGATTTCCTGCTGGATCACCGGGTCCAGCGCACCGGACATGCCGTTGCAGGTGGTGCAGGCGAAGGCGACGATGCCGAAGCCCAGTTGCTCCAGCTCCTTTTCCAGCCCCGCTTCTTCCAGGTACAGCTGCACGGCCTTGGAGCCCGGTGCCAGCGACGACTTGACCCACGGCTTGCGGTTGAGGCCGAGCTTGTTGGCATTGCGCGCCAAGAGGCCGGCGGCAATCACGTTGCGCGGGTTGCTGGTGTTGGTGCAGCTGGTGATGGCGGCGATGATCACCGCGCCGTCGGGCATCTGCCCCGGCACTTCTTCCCAGGCACCGGCAATGCCTTTGGCCGCCAGGTCGCTGGTGGCGACGCGGGCATGCGGGTTGGACGGGCCGGCCATGTTGCGCACCACGCTCGACAGGTCGAAGCTCAGGGTACGCTCGTATTCGGCCTTGGCCAGGCTGTCGGCCCACAGGCCGGCGACCTTGGCGTAGGTCTCCACCAGCTGCACCTGCTGGTCATCGCGACCGGTCAGCTTGAGGTAGTCGATGGTCTGCTGGTCGATGGCGAACATCGCGGCGGTGGCGCCGTATTCCGGGGCCATGTTGGAGATGGTGGCACGGTCGCCCAGGGTCAGGGCGCGTGCGCCTTCACCATGGAACTCGAGGTAGGCGCCAACGACTTTCTGTTTGCGCAGGAACTCGGTGAGGGCCAGTACCAGGTCGGTGGCGGTGATGTTCGGTGCCAGTTTGCCGGTCAGTTCGACGCCAACGATTTCCGGCAAGCGCATCCACGAGGCACGGCCGAGCATGACGTTTTCAGCTTCCAGGCCACCGACACCAATGGCGATCACGCCCAGGGCGTCGACATGCGGGGTGTGGCTGTCGGTGCCGACGCAGGTGTCCGGGTAGGCCACACCGCGGTCGCTGTGAATGACCGGCGACATCTTCTCCAGGTTGATCTGGTGCATGATGCCGTTGCCGGGCTGGATCACGTCGACGTTCTTGAACGCCTTCTTGGTCCAGTTGATGAAATGGAAACGGTCTTCGTTACGGCGGTCTTCGATGGCGCGGTTCCTCTCGAACGCCTGTGGGTCGAAGCCACCGCACTCCACGGCCAGGGAGTGGTCGACGATCAACTGCACCGGCACCACCGGGTTGACCTGGGCCGGGTCACCGCCCTTGTCGGCGATGGCATCGCGCAGGCCGGCAAGGTCGACCAGCGCGGTCTGGCCGAGGATGTCGTGGCACACCACGCGGGCCGGGAACCAGGGGAAATCGAGGTCGCGCTTGCGTTCGATGAGCTGCTCGAGGGACGCGTCGAGGGTGGCTGGGTCGCAACGGCGTACCAGGTTTTCGGCCAGCACGCGGGAAGTGTATGGCAGGCCGTCGTATGCGCCGGGCTTGATCGCCTCGACCGCCGCGCGGGCGTCGTAGTAGTCCAGGTCGGTGCCTGGCAGGTGCTTGCGGAATGCGGTATTCATATCGTTATCAGGCTCGGTCACGGTACGGTCAACAGCCCTGCGCTGCCTGTTCTGGCCTCATCGTCGGCAAGCCGGCTCCCACAGGAACTGCACAATGCTCAGCGGCGGCGATGAACCTGCGGGAGCCGGCTTGCCGGCGATGGGCCCACAGGTGCATGGCCTGCTGTATCAGCGCTGCTCGATCGGCACGAACTGGCGCTGCTCGACACCGACATACTCGGCGCTCGGGCGGATGATGCGGTTGTTGGCGCGCTGCTCGAACACGTGTGCGGCCCAGCCGGTCAGGCGCGAGCAGACGAAGATCGGGGTGAACAGCTTGGTCGGGATGCCCATGAAGTGGTACGCCGAGGCATGGTAGAAGTCGGCGTTGGGGAACAGGCGCTTCTGCTCCCACATGGTCTTGTCGATGGCTTCGGAAACCGGGTACAGGACCGTGTCACCGACCTGGTCGGCAAGCTGCTTCGACCAGCCCTTGATCACCTCGTTACGCGGGTCGGACTCTTTGTAGATCGCGTGGCCGAAGCCCATGATCTTGTCCTTGCGCTCGAGCATGCGCAGCAGCTCGGCGGTGGCCTCCTGCGGGCTCTGGAAGCGCTCGATCAGTTCCATCGCCGCTTCGTTGGCACCGCCGTGCAGCGGGCCGCGCAGCGAGCCGATGGCGGCGGTGACGCAGGAGTACAGGTCGGACAGGGTCGAGGCGCAGACCCGCGCAGTGAAGGTCGAGGCGTTGAACTCGTGCTCGGCGTAGAGGATCAGCGACACGTTCATCACCTTGACGTGCAGCTCGCTCGGTTTCTTGCCGTGCAGCAGGTGCAGGAAGTGGCCGCCGAGGGTGTCTTCGTCGCTGGTGCAGTCGATGCGCACGCCGTGGTGGGTGAAGCGGTACCAGTAGCACATCACCGCCGGGAACAGCGCCAGCAGGCGGTCGGTCTTCTCGCGCTGGGCGTCGAAGGTCAGCTCGGGTTCCAGGGTACCCAGCACCGAGCAACCGGTGCGCATCACGTCCATCGGGTGGGCATCGCGCGGGATGCGCTCGAGCACTTCCTTCAGTGCCTGCGGCAGGTCACGCAGGCCCTTGAGCTTGCGCTTGTAGTCGGCCAGTTCCGCCTTGCTCGGCAGCTCGCCGTACAGCAACAGGTAGGCGACTTCTTCGAATTCGGCACCGGCGGCCAGGTCACGGACGTCGTAGCCACGGTAGGTCAGGCCGGCACCGGCCTGGCCCACGGTCGACAGTGCGGTCTGCCCAGCCACCTGACCACGCAAGCCTGCGCCACTGAGTACTTTTGCTTCGGCCATGAGTTACTCCACCCTTGAATTTCCTGTTGAAGGCTAATCATTAGTCCTGAAGCCACTCAGCCCTTTTTCTGGGCAAACAACGCATCGAGGCTCTGCTCGAAGGCGTGGTAACCAATGGCATCGTAGAGCTCCATGCGGGTCTGCATGGTGTCGATCACGTACTTCTGCGTGCCGTCGCGTCGCAGTGCGGTATAGACGTTCTCGGCAGCCTTGTTCATGGCACGGAACGCCGACAGCGGGTACAACACCAGCGACACGTCGACCGAGGCCAATTCTTCGGTGGTGTACAGCGGCGTGGCGCCGAATTCGGTGATGTTGGCCAGGATCGGTGCCTGCACCCGGTCGGCGAAGGTCTTGTACATCGAAAGCTCGGTGATGGCTTCCGGGAAGATCATGTCGGCGCCAGCCTCGATACAGGCGGCAGCGCGGTCTAGGGCCGCGTTCAGGCCTTCCACCGCCAGAGCGTCGGTACGCGCCATGATCACGAAGCTGTCATCGATGCGGGCATCCACCGCTGCCTTGATACGGTCGACCATCTCCTGCTGGGTGACGATCTCCTTGTTCGGGCGATGGCCGCAGCGCTTGGCGCCGACCTGGTCCTCGATGTGGATCGCCGCGGCACCGAACTTGCACATCGAACGCACGGTGCGGGCGACGTTGAAGGCCGAAGCGCCGAAACCGGTGTCGACATCCACCAGCAAGGGCACGTCGCAGACGTCGGTGATGCGGCGCACATCGGTCAGCACGTCATCCAGGCCACTGATGCCCAGGTCTGGCAGGCCCAGGGAGCCTGCGGCCACACCGCCACCGGACAGGTAGATGGCCTTGAAACCGGCACGCTTGGCCAGCAACGCATGGTTGGCGTTGATAGCGCCGACCACTTGCAGGGGATGTTCGGCGGCTACGGCATCGCGGAAACGCTTACCAGCAGTAAGTAAAGTCATTCGTACCTCCATCGTTGTTGAAAATAGCGGTCAGCGAACAACATTCGGCAACACTGAGCGAACATCGATGTAGCGCCGCACCGGTAAAGCAGCCCGCAGACCGTTAAACCTCGTCTTGAGGGGCTGAAGTATCGTTTGCAGAGCTCAACAAAGGGGCCGGGGTAATAACACCTGCCACTACAAACTCATAGTTATCTCGCAATGCGCACCTCTAAAAATCATGACGACAAACAAGCTCATTGCTGGCACATAACAGAGTGAGCCCAATGCATTAATGAAACCGCCCATTATTTATGGCTACTGCAGCGCTTGAGCACTTCACCTTCACTGTCGAAATCTTGCATCAGAAGGCTCCGCCTGCTGACCGCCACTCCCGCACACTACCACATTGTCGACACATTATTGCAAGCAAAAAAAACTCCGAACAACGCATAAATACGATAGACGAATTCAGCAGCAGTAAAATTCTGATATAAATCAATGAATTATGTGAATAAATGAAAATTTCACGCATGCCAAGCGTGAGCCTCCCAGCTAAAAAATCTACAAGCTGATGAGAAAAATCACAGATTGTCGACAATCAGCCCGAAACCCTGGCCCTGACACGCAGCCAAAGAAGCCCCCCCCTTCCATTCGACGTTGTCTTCAAGCACAAGCCGACGCGCACGCCAATAAATCTAATGCGCGCATAAATTCTATTGACTTGCACACCATAATCGCACCGCTGCATCATTCATGAACATATCATTAGTTAAAATCAGAAAAACAGAAAACAAAAACCATCACCCTACACCCACCCAACAAAACTAGCACCTCTAAAACCTGAAGAGCCAAAGCCAACAAATTTAAAACCATTGAGACCATGAAAACATACAGCCTTAATCGATAACACCCCAAAGGCATAATTAGGGCTCATAGGCACGCACTCTAAAATTAAAAACAGTAGAAGACCGCACACGGCTCGCCAAATTAGACAATCGTCAAAAAGCACGCACTCCTTGTTATAATCAAGTTTACTTTTAAAAACAAAAATTGAACACTATCGATACCATCGACATCTGCCGCACGTATGGAAAATAACAATTTGGGGAGCATCAATGAACATCAAACAGAAACTAACCTGGGCATTTGCGGTTATTGCATGCCTGCCCGTCGTCCTTGTAGCCACCCTAGTAGTTCTCAACCTACGGGGCGAAGCCCGTGAAGAGTTCATTGATGGCAGCAGTCGCGAAATGCGCCAGGTCAGCAACGCGATGAGCATCTTCTTCCAGAGCATCCAGCAGAACGTCGACTACCTAGCGGCACAACCCTTAGTCGGCGTCACTGGTAGCGATTTGAACAAGTTCATGAACGCTAACCCGTCGTACGAATTGGGCGAGCAGGACAAAAAATTACTTACCGTTTTCACTCGCCTAGCAGAAACACACCCTAATTATGCCTATATATCCTATGGAACTAGCGACGGTGGTTACGTTGGCTGGCCAGCCGGCCAGAAGGTAAGCAACTACGATCCTCGCGTACGCCCATGGTATCAGCTGGCTATGTCAAACCCTGGCAAAACCCTTCGTACGGGAGCTTATTATTTTGCCGTAGATGATGCGGTGTTAGTCAGTACCGTACGAACTGTAGCCAACCAGCTTGGTAACCCCGGGGGCGTAATCAACATTGATGTATCTCTCAAAGGGCTTACCAAAATCGTCAAAGAGATAAAATTGGGCGAGAAGGGCTATTTGATGCTGATGGAAGGGAACGGCAATGTGTTGGTTGATCCACGTGACGCCAACCACAACTTCAAGCAACTGGCCAGCTTCGGTGACGGCTACGCCGAACTGGCCAAGGCCGGCAAAGGCTTGGTGGAGATCGAACTCAATGGCGTACGTTACATGGCCAACGTCTACCCCGACGAACAACTGGGTTGGACCTTCATCGGCCTGATCGAACAAAGCGAAGTGATGCAGACCACCACACGACTGACTTGGCTGATCGGCGCCATCGCCGTGGTGCTGGCCGTGCTGTTCGCCGTGGTCGGTGCGGCCTTCGCCAAGCTCATCGTGCGCCCGATCAACAGCGTCACCAACGGCCTGGAAGACATTGCCCAAGGCGAGGGTGATCTGACCCGCAACCTGGAAATCCGTGGCCGCGACGAAACCGCGCAACTGGCCAGTTGGTTCAACCAGTTCCTGGGGTCCATCCGCACCCTGATTCAGCACATCGGTGCCGCCGCCGGCAAAATCCTCAGCACCTCCAACAGCTCCACCCGCGTCTCCAGCGACATGGCTGAAGCCGCCGGTCGCCAGCGTGAAGCCGTAGACATGGTGTCCACCGCCTTCCACGAAATGGTTGCCACCGCCAACGAAGTGGCACGCTCTTGCAGCCAGGCAGCACAGTCGGCCGACAGCGGCCAACAACAGGCCCGCGAAGGCCAGCAACAGATCGATGCGGCGGTAAACAGCGTGGACCGCTTGAGCCAAGAGATCGAGCAGTCGGCGCAGTCGATCCAGCAACTGGAACGTGACAGCAACGCTATCCAATCAATCCTCGGCACCATCCGCTCGATTGCCGAACAGACCAACCTGCTGGCGCTCAACGCCGCCATCGAAGCCGCCCGTGCCGGTGAGCAAGGCCGTGGCTTTGCCGTGGTCGCCGACGAAGTGCGGGCCTTGGCCAAGCGCACTGCCGACTCCACCGCCGAAATCGACGGCCTGCTCGGCAACTTGGCCAGCCGCACGGCCGAAGTGGCCGATCAGATGCATGCCAGCCTGGAAGTGTCGCAGCAGTCGGTAAGCCGAATCGGCCTGGCCCGCGACAGCTTCGGGCAAATCCGTGAGTCGGTGGATGTGATCCGCGACATGAACACGCAGATCGCCACGGCCGCCGAGGAACAGCACCAAGTGGCCGAGGACATCAACCGGCACATCAGCCAGATTCACGGGGACGCCCAACTGGTGGCCGAACTGGCCCAGGCCGCACGGGTGGATTCGGAGAGCCTGGCCGGATTGTCCAATGAGTTGGATGCGCTCGTGCGCAGGTTCCGAACATGATAGCACCGTGCATGTAACTTCCTGGTAACAGTTGCCCTCTCAGAGGGATCGCTTCTTTAGGGACGAGGCAGGTCGAAGGAATCGACTAATTTGGGATGCCATTCCTTGCCGAGGTCTCAGAAAACTTGTAGTGGTCAACTAATCCCGGACACCGGATTAAGTTTTTCCTCGGCAATCGCCGGAGGTAACCCACCGTTGAACTGATGCGGTCGCTCCCAGTTGTAGCGTTGCATCAGAAACCTGCCGATGTCCTGCTGTGCCTGCGCAGCACTCATGTAGCCCACACTTGGCACCCACTCCGTTTTCAGGCTGCGGAACAAACGCTCCATAGGCGCATTGTCCAGGCAATTACCTCTGCGGCTCATGCTTTGCTTGAAGCGGTAACGCCACAACCGCTGACGAAAAGCTCGGCTGCCATACTGGCTGCCCTGATCACTGTGAAACAGTACATTCTGCGGCCGCCCGCGGTGCTCGTACGCCATGTCCAGCGCCTTGATGACCAATTCGCTGTCCGGTTTGGGTGAAAACGCCCAGCCCACCATGCGACGTGCAAAAAGGTCGATAACTGCCGCCACATAGTGCCACTGGCCTTGAGCCCACACATACGTGATGTCGCCGCACCATACTTGATTCGGTGCCGTAACATCGAATGCGCGCTCCAGCACGTTCGGGATGTCAGGGCGCTCTACTGTGGCCTTCTTGTAGGCATGTGAACCCGGTTGCTTACTGATCAGCTTCATTTCGCGCATCAACTTGCGCACCTTGAAGCGGCCGATCTGAATGCCTTCTTGGCGCATCATGCACATGATGGTTCGACTACCTGCGGCACTACGGCTCTGTGTAAATAGCTCGTTAACCCGAACGCGCAGTGCCAGTCGCGCAACGTCCGGAGATCGCCGTTTATGGCAATGCGCGTAGTAACACGAGCGAGTGACTTCAAACACCGAGCAGAGTAATTCGACAGGCTCCTCGCGGCGGAGCTGATCAATCAACGCGAGCGCTCGTGTTCCTCGGCCATCAAGAGCGCGGTAGCCTTTTTTAAAATCGATTTCTCCCGTTCCAGCCGGTTGATCCGAGCTTCCAACTCTTGGATCTTCTGCTGCTCGGGGGTCAGCGCCTTGCTCGTTGGCGTAGCACCGCCACGTTCTGACTGGAGTTGATTCACCCAGCGGCGCAGCGCCGATTCAACCAAGTCGAGCGACCGGGCGGCTTCAGTAAGGCTATAGCCCTGGTCGAGCACCAGGCCGGCTGCCTCGCGCTTGAATTCGGGGGTGAAAGTACGTCGTTGTCTGCTCATCGAACACCTCTGTGTGGCGACCATTTTCGCCTAAAAAGGTGTCCGGGGTTAGTAGACCACTACAAACTTAACCCTAGTACGTTCAGCCCATTTAATGAATGCACCGCGTAGAGCCTTACTGACCTCGGACACCTTTAGGGGGAAATGACCGCCACCCAAGGGTGCTTGATAAGCAGGCAACGACGCACCTCCACACCCGAGCTTAAGCGCAAAACTAGCAAGCTAGTTCTCGATCAGGGCTACAGCCACTTAAAAGCCGCACGGTCACAGGGCCTGATCGAGTCGGTGCAATGCCGCCGGATGAGTCAACCCCTATCAGAGCGCGGCTTTACTTAGCCAACGAGCAAAGTGCTGACACCCAAGCAGCAGAGGACTTACGGGCTGAAGGCTCGGATCAACAGCTTGCCATGGGAAAATCTAGTTAAAAAGCCACTGCGCACTTGATGACCAAGGAGCATGAGCGCTTGCGCTGATTGATCAGCTCCGCCGTGAGGAGTCGATCGAGTTACAAGCTTGACGTTTGACGTGTACCCAGGAAAAGCCTGGCACTTTCCGCCCAAAATCCGCAGGGGATGAACTGGACAGGTAAACGCTGAGTCGATCTCCCGCAATTCCCCACCTCCTCAGGCCAAGAGTATGGGGTTGTCGAACGCCCATCCGAATCCAGCCTCCCCTCCCCCCCATTCCCCCTCTCTCATCCTGCACCCCGCACTGCACTGGGCGGCAGCCAGGCAGCGAAAACAGAAAACAGAAAACAGAAAACGCCAAAAAAAAACACAAAAAACTTGAAACAGGACATATTTCAAGACTAATCTGCGGAAACCGGAAAACAAAAACCAACCTGGAGACGAAAAATGAAGATCAGCCTGTTGCAAGAAGGCGAAACCATCCAAGGCGTCAGTGTTGCACAGCGTTATCAGGAAATGATCGCTGAGGCATGCCTAGCCGATAAGCTTGGCTTCTACGCTTGGGGCACATCTGAGCAACACTTCAACCCTCCAAAATTCACGGTTTCCGCACCTGAAGTGCTCTATGCAGCCATCGCCGCGCAAACCAAGGACATCAAACTGCGCACCATGTGCGCGGTCATGCTGCAGTGGAACCATCCAATCCTGGTGGCCGAGCGCACTTCGACACTGGATATTGTCTCCAACGGCCGCGCCGAAATTGCAACTGCTCGCTCCAACAACCTGGTTACCCTTGAAGCCTTTGGCGTCGATCCAAGCACCACCCGCGCGCAGTGGGAAGATGGCATGGAAGTGCTGGTCAAGGCCTTTGCCGACGAAACACTGCAACATGAAGGGCCGATCTGGAACATTCCTCCTCGCACCATCGTTCCACGCCCACTGCAAACTCCACACCCGCCGATCTATGTCTCGGCTTCCAGCGTCCAGACCCACAGCAACGCGGGTGAGCGCGGTATCGGCGTACTGAGCTTCGAGAACTACTTCGGCTTCGACTACCTCCAGGAATGTATCGATGCCTATCGTGCCGGCCTGGCCACCAACAAAAGCACCATTCCACGCCGCACGGAGCAAGCCGGGCTGTATGTTGCCACCGCCTTCTGCGACACCACGCGTGCTCGTGCGGTAGACATCGCCCGCAATGTCACCACCAGCTACTTCAAGTTCATCATCGACCTGTATGCCCCGCTCGGTAAGAAGGGCTCTTACGAGTACCTGGATGGCCGCATGCTGCGCTTGCTCGAACACGAAGGCGACATGGACTTCCTGATTTCGGAAACGCCTTCGGTAATGGTTGGCGACCCGGATGACTTCATCAAGCGCATCCGCCAACTCGAACAAATGGGCATTGACGAAATTCTGCTGCGCATCGATGGCATTCCACACGAAGACATCATGCGTTCCATCGAACTGATCGGTCGCGAGGTCATGCCTGTCATCAATGGGGGTGGCAAATGAGCCAAGTCCAACTGAAAGCGCCAATCGAGGCGGCAGGTATCGACCTTCAGGTATTCAAGGATGCCATGGCCGACTTTCCGGCAGCGGTCACGATCATCACCACTTGGGACGATAATGGCCAACCGGTCGGTGCGACGCTCTCCGCCGTCTCGTCGCTGTCTGCCTCCCCACCAATGATGCTGGCGTGCTTCGATCGCAAGTCGAAGACCCTTGAATACCTGAAAGCAGGCAAGCCCTTTTTGATTCACGTGCTGGGCGAAGGCCAGGAAGAACTGGCCATGCTGTTTGCGGGTAAGTCCACAGATAAATTCGCTGCTGTCAGCTGGCACCGAGGTGAACTTGGCCTGCCAACACTGAGCGACGCCAATTGCGCGCTGGCGTGCGAGGTCGCAGATGTTTTGCCAGGCGGTGATCACCTGATAGTGACCGGACACATCCGCCATATCGACCATAACCGCGAGCAGCTACCGCTTCTGTATCACCGCCGCAAAATGTTCGGCGTGCCACAACAGGCAGCGCAAGCATGAAGCGGGTGGTGGTGGTTTATGGCATTCCCCAAGACACGTGCGCATTCGAGCGCCACTACCGCGACGTGCACGTGCCGCTGGTAAAGCAAATGCCTCTGCTGGCCGGCTTCGAAGCCAGCCTCAGTGATGCAGGCGCCGATGCCGAGAACTGGCATGCCATCGCGATCTTGACCTACCGCAACCAGGCCGATCTGGACACTTCACTGGCATCCCCCGAAGGCGTTGCCGCCGTTCAGGACGTTGGCAATTTTGCTAGCGGCGGCTGCCAGATCTACACCTGCGAATTTGAAAGCTTCTAAAAACAATCAGAGTGAGGCCTTGCCATGAATCTACCACTGGACCCTTTGAAACACCTGAGCGTCAACGCTCGGGCCTTTTTGAAGCAGCCAATGAAGCTGATGATTGACAATCAGTTCGTAGACGCTTGCGAAGGTAAAGTATTTCCTACCTATGACCCTGCGACCAGCCAGCTGATCGCTAATGTTTCCGAAGCAGGGATCGCCGATGTAGAAGTAGCGGTTGCGTCCGCCAACCGTGCACTGGTTGGGCCTTGGGCGAAAATGCTGCCAAACGAGCGAGAAGCGATTATCCGCCGGCTGGCCGACCTTATCGAAAAACACGCCGATGACCTCGCCCAGATCGAGAGCCTGGACAGCGGCAAACCTGCCGCCCAAATCCGCGCAGTAGACATTGAACTTTCGATTGGCGCACTGCGCTACAACGCTGGCTGGCCAACCAAACTGCACGGTCAGACAATTCCGGTCAGCGCTCCGGAAATGCACGTCTATACACGTCGCGAACCGCTGGGGGTAATTGCGGCCATCGTGCCGTGGAACTTCCCACTCTGCCAAGCCTGCTTCAAGCTGGCTCCTGCATTGGCAGCCGGCTGCACTGTCGTACTCAAGCCTGCCGAGCAGACTCCTCTGTCCGCTCTGTTCCTGGCTAATCTGGCAATCGAGGCGGGCCTTCCACCTGGTGTACTGAACGTGCTGCCTGGCTTCGGAAAAGTGGCAGGACAAGCACTTGTGGAACACCCTGGCGTAGCAAAGATTGCCTTCACCGGCTCCGAAGCCGTGGGCAAGCACATCGTGCGCACTGCCGCCAGCGATCTCAAGCACGTGTCCATGGAACTGGGCGGCAAGAACCCCAACGTCATCTTTGCCGATGCTGATCTGGACAAGGCTGCAGCAAGCGCTGCGATGGCGATTTTCTTCTACTCCGGCCAAGTTTGCGCCGCCGGCTCACGGCTGATGGTTGAGCGCAAGGTCTACGAGCGGGTGCTGGAAATCGTCATGGCTGAAACAGCGAAGCTCAAAGTTGGGCATGGCCTTTCTCCAGATACGTTCCTTGGCCCACTTATTTCGGCAGATCAGTTCTCCAGGGTCAGCGGCTTTGTCGAGCGCGCAAAAGCACAAGGCATTGAGTGCGTGATGGGCGGCAACAAAGCAGGTGGTGCACTGTCCGACGGACACTTCCTGGAGCCAACCATCCTGCTGAATGCTTCCGATAACCAGGAGGTCGTGGCCGACGAAATTTTTGGCCCGGTATTAGTGGTCCAGACATTCGACTCGATCGACGAACTCACCACCCGCGCCAACAACACCGGCTTTGGCCTTTCGGCCGGTGTCTGGACGCGCGACGTCGGCAAAGCACATAAGGTGGCTGCCGCGCTGCAGGCTGGTACGGTCTGGATCAATACCTACGGCAACTTCGACTGTGCTGCGCCGTGGGGGGGCTACAAGCAGTCTGGTTATGGCCGTGACAACGGAGCGGAAGGCATCGAGAAATTCCTTCAGACCAAGACTGTATGGACCAACTGTAATTGATACCGTGCTGGAGCCATTCCCACGAATGGCTCCGATACGTCTTCGCAGGAGCTTGAATCACCCTTTTAGCCGACCACCTGGTCGGCTTTTTTTCAGACTCGATCAGACCCTAGCCGCTTGTACAGAAGATCGATGTACGGGAAGCTTTCGATTCGTTCGATACCCTCCACCATCCGTAAGGAGTCGTCAATCAACTCGAACAGGGACGCCCGCGACGCACACACCACTTCAACAAATAGGTCGAATCTGCCGGCACAAATCGTGATGTAGGAAACATTATCGAGCGCCCGCAGACGCTCAGCCACATCCTTGACACGCACCCCGGGGCGTACGGTAATCGCCACCCAAGCCAGCGCTCTCTGCTCAAGGTTCATTGGGCTGGTGATCGCCATGATATTGAGCAACCCCGATTCGAGAAGCGCATTCAGCCGCCCCCGAACCTGGGATTCAGAGATGTCCAGCGCGATCGCGATGTTCTTCAGGGGGGCTCGACCATCGAAACTGAGCTCTCGCACAATCTTGCGGTCAACCTCATCCATCTCCCTGCTCAAGACGCCCGGCGTCTGCGAAGTCGGCGCACGGCCGAAGAACTGCGCCCTCTGGTAAAAAACGCTGTAATAGGGAAAGACCTCAATGCCCTTAACGCCTTGTAATACGGCGACCTGGCTATCCAGAATCCGCTGCATCCGCCCCATGTCTGAACAGATGATTTCCACGAAAAGCGGAAAACGACCAGTGGTGGTAACAACGTAATCGACCTCGGCAATTCCTATCAGCGCCTCCGCCACGGCGGAGACCGGTGCTGTCAGGTCCAAGCTAATACCCATCAGCGCACCTGCCTGGAACCCCAGCGAAGCGGGATCCGTCAGTGCCACGATCTGAATGACGTTCTGCTCCAGCAATTGGTGCACTCGATTGCGGACTGTCCGCTCGGAAATGTTCAGTTCACGTGCGATGGCGACAAAGGGGCGGCGTCCATCTTCTTGCAGATGTGCAATGATTTCTCGATCGGTCGCGGACAAGGGCTGCTCTGAAAGCGGCCCATGCCCCGTCGGCTGAAGTCGTGTAACGGAAGGTGCTTCTCGCAGATCGGCTATGTTCATGTCGTTGACGGTCTAGAAGGCAGATGGCGGTATTATCCACCGCCACCTCTATCGGGCAAGTGTTAACACTCGGCCTCTACAGCCAATACCTCGACCACTTCAAGGTCGTAACCCGCCAACCCCAGGAATTTGGCAGGAGACCCCATGTTTCGCAACTTCCTTACCCCCAGATCCTGAAGGATCTGGGCTCCAGTGCCCAGTTCCGCATAGGTGCGCGAATGACTGCGCTGGCACGATCGGTTAGGTTTGGTCAGTTGTGGAACGCGCTCGAGCAGCGCTTGCGAAGATTCGTGCGTTGCCAGAATCACGACGACCCCATGCCCCACGGATGCCACCTTTTCCAGCGCACCCCAAAGCGTCCAACTGCTGGGCGTCACGCAATCAGCACCAACGAGGTCACACAGTGGGTCAATCGCGTGCACCCTTACCAACGTCGCCTCGTCACCACAAACATCGCCCATGACCATCGCCATATGAACGCCGCCTTCAATCACATCTTCATACGTCACAAGGCGGAAGGTGCCGTGAACCGTGGGCAACTCCCTCTCGCCGATCCGCACAACGGTGTGCTCGGTCGCAAGCCGGTGGTGAATCAGGTCAGCAATGGTACCCATCTTGATGCCATGCTTTTCGGCAAATCGTTCCAGGTCATTGCGTCGAGCCATGGTTCCGTCATCATTCATGACCTCGACGATCACGGAGGCCGGCGTGAGTCCAGCCATGCGGGCGAGGTCGCATCCCGCCTCGGTGTGACCTGCCCTGGTCAGAACCCCACCTTCACGTGCTCTCAGCGGAAAGATATGACCAGGCTGCACCAGGTCATCAGAGGTAGCACCAGGACGAACCGCAGTGAGCACCGTATGAGCCCTGTCAGCCGCGGAAATCCCCGTGGTTACTCCGTGAGCCGCCTCAATCGAGACCGTGAACGCGGTTGAAAATGCAGCACCGTTACTCGGCACCATTTGCTCGAGCCCAAGGCGCAGGCAATGCTCGTCAGTCAGGGTAAGACAGATCAACCCACGCGCCTCACGGGCCATGAAATTGATGACCTCAGGGGTGCATTTCTCTGCGGCGATCAGTAGATCGCCCTCATTTTCGCGATCCTCGTCATCGACCAACAGGACCAGCTTACCTTGGCGATAGTCCTCGAGGATCGATTCGATTGTATTAAAAGGCATATTGTTGTCTTCTTTGGCCTGTACGTGTATGCCTGCCTGCGCTAGCGCAGGCAGGCTTCGAAGGAAGTGCGCAGTGCCTGGGCGTCGAGATTGCGCCCTATGAACACAAGCTTGCTGGCGCGCGGTTCGTCATCCGCCCAACGGCGCTGAACATCGCCATCGGCCATGGCCTGGACGCCTTGGAAAACGAACCGGCGAGGTTCGTTGGTAAGAGACAGTACGCCTTTGTAGCGCAGGAGATCTTCACCGTAGGCTTGTTGCAGCGTCTGTATGAACTTCATGAACCGATCTGGGACTACATCTCTGTCTGTAGCCAACGAGACACTCACGACTTCATCATCATGCCGATGCAAGAGAACAGGCGTCTGCGGCAATGCGGCGTCGAACCGAGTATCGTCCAAGCTGTAGGCAGCGCGCCCTGCCAGAGCGAGCACATCAAGATCACAGTGACTTGTGCGGATAAGCTCAGCCCTGGGGCTTAAGCGGCGCAACAAGTCTTCTACCAGCTGGGCCTTGCTGCCAGACAGCAGTTCTGCCTTGTTCAGCACCACCGTGTCTGCAAATGCCAGTTGGTGAACGATTTCCGGGTGGCGTTTCCAATACCCCTGGATATGCGCACCGTCCACGACGCACACGACGGAATCAAGGATCAGCTCATCATTCAGGTCGTCATCCAGCATGAACGTCTGGGCAATTGGCGCAGGGTTAGCCAACCCGGTGGTCTCGATAATCAACGCATCGAAGCCCCCTTTTTGCACCAAGAGCTCCAAGCTTCTCAGTAGGTCTCCTCGTACGGAGCAGCACAAACATCCGTTGCTGAGCTGGATGACCTGTTCATCGCTGCTCTCGATCAGCTCCGAATCAATCCCCAGCTCGGCAAATTCATTGACGATGACTGCAAATTGCTTCCCGCCTGGATTTGCAAGCATGCGCCTGAGCAGCGTCGTCTTCCCTGCCCCCAGATAGCCCGTCAATACAGTGACTGGAATTTTCATCGTGTTTGCTCCATCGGCAGATTACAGCAACGGTGTCGCCCGGCGGAAACCAGGCATGACCGGGGAAAAAGACGTTGACATCTACTTTCGTTGCTGATTATGTATCATCTCGCTAAGAAAAAAAACAAAAGCGGAAATTTTCAAGACGGAAAGCACGTTTTCCGAACCTGATAGACGGCTGCTGCAGCGCGACGTCTGTAGCGTTAGTTTCTTGAGAACTCCGCAATGGAGAAGCAACGATGATCGAAAGAGAAGCACCGGCCGAGAGAATTCTTTTGGGCGGGAAGGTGATTGCCATGAGCCCCGATGCAGATCCGCAAGCGCAAGGCGTGATCATTCGCGGCGACAGGATCGTAAGGTTGATCCGTCGCGACGAAGTCGAGCAGTTCCGTACGGCATCGACAGTGGTAACCGACCTGGGCAACCGCACGCTGATGCCAGGCTTCGTTGATGTGCATGCCCATGCGGAAGTGGTTTGCCGCACCACCTTCAACACCATCGATTGCCGAGCACCTGAGTGCTCTTCGATTGAAGAGGTGTGCGCGCTTTTGGCAAAAGCCCGTGATGAGCGAGCACCCGGCGAATGGATCGTCGGCCAAGGCAATCTGTTCTTTGACCGCAAGCTCAAGGAAGGCCGCCTTCCCAGCAAGGCCGAGCTGGATGCCGTCAGTACAGATTCACCGATTGCCGTGCGCGCCGGTGGACACATTACCGTGCTGAACAGCAAGGCGCTCGAAGTGGCCGGCATCGACCGCAATTATGTCGCCCCCGAATTCAGTGTGACCGGCCTGCCGATCGTCGAACGAGATGAACACGGTGACCCCACCGGCGTGGTGAAGGAAATGGACACCTTGCTGCCCTTTCCGGGCTGCGACCGCTCGACCCTGAAAAGCGCGCTAAAGGAAGGTTTGTTCGAATACTTCACCCGCTTTGGGGTAACGACAATCGGAGAAATCTCCGAGACCGTCGAGGGTATTCAATGCATGGATGAAATGGCATGTGAAGGTGAATTGCCAGTTGCCATGCGTGTGTACATTTGGGCGCCAGGCACGATGGAGCTCGACGACGCCTGCAATTGGCAAGACAAATTCCAACTCAATGCATCGGAACACATGATCCGCATGCAGGGCATCAAGCTGTTCGCCGACGGTGGTTTCTCAGCCAAAAGCGCCGCCGTGAGCTGCCCTTACCTTGGCATGAATGGCCAATGTGGTGAAATCGCCTTCCCCAAGTACTTCTTCCGCAGGGCGTACGAGCAATCGCAAAAAAGCGGCCTGCAGTTGGCGGTTCACGCAAACGGCGATCGTGCCCAAGAATGGCTATGCGAACTGGTGCAATCCATGGGCGGCGCGAGCAGTGGTCGCACTCGTATGCGCATCGAGCATGCTGGCAACTTCATGCCTCGCCAGAAAACCATGGAAGCGTGGGCAACCGCCGGCATCATTCCCGTCCCGCAGCCAGTTTTCATCTACACCTTCGGGGAGTACTTCCCCGATTATCTGGGTGAAACTGGCCGAATCGGACGCTTCCCGTTCAAAGATCTGCTTGCCCAAGGCTGGCGCCTGTCCGGCAGTTCGGATGTCTGGATTGGCTCAGAACGCGAGGCCACCAACCCGCTGTTCAGTGTCTGGTGCTGTGTCAAGCGCGAAACCTACTCCGGCAATTTCATTGACCCTGAGCAAGCCGTCACCTTGGAGCAAGCTTTGCGCATGCACACACTGGATGCCGCAGCGACCATGGGAGAAGAAGACATCCGAGGCAGCATTACGCCTGGCAAGTTGGCCGACATTATTGCCTTGGATCGCGACCCCTTTGCAGTACCCGTTGATGACCTTAGAAAACTAAAAGTGGAATACGTGCTCACGCAAGGACGCACGGCTCTTAACCTTACCTGTTAACTGCCAATTCAGCCGGCTAGCAATAGCCGGTCCTCACAAGAAAAGGTTGCAGGAGATACAAAAATGCGTGCATTACCGCTGGAACTTGAAAGAAGAATAAGTTTGCTGGAACAAGAACACAACCAGGGTGCCGACTTTGACGCCACGGCCTGGTTCTGGCTCATCGTCCTGGGCGTCATCCTTCCGGTTGCCGTCGCAGTCTGGGGGTGGGCATGAGCAAAGATACGCTGGACGTCGCGGCTGATACATCCGCATGGCCGCTCCTCCCGGCCGAACGCGTCTGGGGGAGCTGGCAGTTGCTGATCGCCCTGACCACTGCGGGTGCAGCAACGTGGTGCTATATCATTGGTGAGTACGTTGGCTACTACCTGAACTTTAAACAGGGCTTTGCCGCTCTGACGGCGGGCTGCATGTTCGGCATGTTGCTGACCGTACTCGCAGCACTGCCAATCTGTTGCCGTTTCGGGGTTGACTCGATTGCGTCAAGCAAACCCGCGTTCGGCTCCAGAGGCTGGGTAATACCGGCAACCTTGCAGTTTCTTTCCATTCTCGGTTGGAACTGCCTTTTGCTGATTTTCTTTGGTAAATCCGCTGCACAGTTTCTTGTCGCGGTCGGCTTGGCCACACCTGAACAAAGTGGAATCATCGAGCCTTGCGCGACACTGTTTGCCTGCATCCTTGTAATGCTGCTGCTGCTCAAGGGGTCCGGGGGTGTTGATAGGGTAGCGAAAATTCTGGTCGCTCACGTGTTCGTAGGCCTTTGGATGCTCTACATCATCGTCAATGAGCGTTGGGAGGATCTCGCGATGGCCAAACCAGCCTCTGCATCGCCCGATCCTCTGTGGAATTTCGTCACAGGTCTTGAGTTGGGAATCGCCTCCTCGCTGTCTTGGTGGCCTTACGTGGGCGCTATGTCTCGAATGGTACCAAATGGTCGCAAAGCAGCAGTGCCTGCACTAATTGGACTAGGCGGCTCAGTCGCAGCGTTGAGCCTGATCGGCGTGGCGGGCGTGCTGGTATTGAAAGTTTCCGACCCCTCCGAATGGCTACGAACTGTTGGCGGCCCCACGTATGCAATCATCTCACTTGCGTTCGTGACTGCAGCCAATCTGGGTACCGCGGTCGCAGGCATCTACTGCTCCGCATTGGGTCTTCGCCATTACAAGGCGCTTGAACAGATATCGTGGAAAGTGCTGTTGGTGTTGATAGTGACCCCGATTGCGATTGTTGGCCTGGCGATTCCGAACTTATTCTTCAACAATTTCTCGACTTTCCTGGCCTTCATCGGGGTGGGCTTTGCTCCATTGTGCGGCATACAGATCATCGACTATTACCTGCTAAGGCGCGGAAAAATCAACGTCCGTGGACTATTTGACGAAAATGAACCTAGCTATAGATACTGGAAAGGCGTAAACCCGGCTGCAGTCTTGGGAATGGTGGCGGGAATTGGCACTTATATCTACGCACTCAACCCCTTGACTTACGTATCAAACTTCCCTTACCCACTGGTTCCAGCCTCAATTCTTTCCGCCGGAACTGCGAGCTTGGTGTTTTTACTAGTAACACGTTTGTTTGTAATACCGGCTAAAAAGGGGGGCTACGACAACATAGCCCGCCCCGTCAGCACCAAGAGCCTATCTCCCTTCTGAGTCTCAACCGGCCCGCTCATCCAGCGGGCCACAATTCAAAACAAGGTAACACTTATGCCCGCACTCACATCAACAATCATTGATGACATCATTCATGCCTTCAATCAACATGATGTTGAAAAAGTACTCAACTACTTCAGCAATAACGGCATCATGATTAGTTCCGGCGGCGACAATTGTCGCGGAACGTATATACAGGGCAAAGAAGCGATCGGCATGGCGTTGCGCTCTAGATTTTCATCATGTCCAGACATCAACTGGAGTGAATGTAAAACCTGGATATCAGGACACAAAGCGGTATCTGAGTTCCGAGTCAAAGCCACCCTTCCAACTGGAAAAAAATTAGATGCCATTGGCTGTGACATCTGGGAATTCTCGGAGGGAAAAATCATGCGAAAAGATACATATTACAAACACACCTAGGACCATACACACCACACCCGAAGTCGAACCAACCTTAAAGTCCAGCAATTCAAAAGTCAGCCATTGCAAAACAAAAAACAGGGAAAGTCATGTAACCAACAAGACTCACACCTAACACAAACCCATCAGCTTAATGAAAAAATGAATAAAACACTAATCGTCGTAGCACACCCAAATCTTGATCAGGGCATCGCAAACAGCGCCTGGACAACCGAACTTGAAACCTACCAAAACGAGTTCACAACCCACCACTTATATAAAGAATATCCCGACGGCATAATAGACGTCCGCAGAGAGCAGGAATTAATTGAGTCGCACTCCGAGTTAGTCTTACAGTTCCCTCTATATTGGTTTAACTGCCCACCACTGCTAAAGAAATGGCTTGACGATGTGTTTACATATGGGTGGGCCTATGGCAAAAAAGGTGAAAGCATGAAAGGACGGACAACAGCAATCGCGGTCTCAGCTGGTATATCCGAGAGTGACTTTCAAAAAAATGGGCGCTACAAGTATAGTCTGAGTGAAATACTCACCCCTTTCAAGGTTTCCTTTGACTATGTTGGAGCTCGCTACAAAGGAGTTTTCGCACTTTACGGGATCACAGAGGATACCAACCCTGAAATAACAAAAGCCAGCTCCCGAGATTACATTCAATTTTTAAGAAAGCTAAAGGACCCTGAAAACAAATAAAAATACAGACTCAAAAATTTTAATTAAAACAAATACATTGGAGGTCCATCTCACAACCGCGCTGCTAGAGATATTGTCCTTTTCCAGATCTAAGACGCTGACTATAAACCATCGCTATTTTAACCGCACAAAGGGATACGGACCATACCGTCCAATTGATCCACAGCGTCGTCATATCGTTTTTTCACGATTGGCAGTGATAATAACTGATCATTGATGCATCCGTGCGGTGTTCAATATGGACAAAATCCTGACACCTTGGGCCAGGAGAGTACCAAGCAGGTTGATTCCTTGTAATTAATGAATCACTAGATCATTATCAACCCACTCAGTAATTGGGCCTGCAAATCGCGTTTTTCAGGGGTCAAGCACGACCACTCTAGTCTGTTGGCTTATTTTATTAGAGGCAATAGATCATGAATCAGAAAGAAAACTTGCAACAACCTAAACATTGGCGCCTATTAAAAATACACTCACCACCCCATACCTAAGCAACTCAGCGATAAACGCGACCCACTTCAACTGGCAACTTTTTATCCGATATCTCTTGCTGAAAGGCAGCAGCCAGTGCTGCCTTCACGAAATTATCAACTACTTCACACCTTTCACAAGGCTCCAACTCATCTAAATTCATCCAGGCCGAAATGTTATTCAACCAAGCAACAATGCCACGCACAGTTGCACGCAACACAGGAGTAACGGGCTGCGCTCTTTTGTCGATTAATCGGTGCAACAAGATATCCTCATAGCGGCGACGCATCAGCAATATCAATTGCCGATGCTTGGGTGCGAGATAACGAAACTCTTGTTCACTCAGCAAGAAACAAATACGTCGATGCTCGTGCAAATCTACATGCGCATAGAGCAATGCCTGGAAACCGTCACCGGCGACATACTTTGTTATAGCCGCCGCCTCCAATATGTCTTCGTAAAGTTCTTCAATTGCCTCAAAGAGCAACTGCTCCTTACTCGCAAAATGGTGATAGATTGATCCCGGCCCCATCCCCAAATGCTGTGCAAGTTCGCGCATACCGACTTTTGCAAATCCTCTCTCGGCAAATAACTCTAGTGCCTTATTGCGAATCTCCTCAAATCGCGAACCAGCGGTTTCTACGGAAGCAATCAAGCATTCCTCTTCCGACAACGCAGCGGGGTGAATCGCTCTGTTCATTTTTTATGCAGACCTAAGTTTGTGACTACGCAGATTTCGCGCAAGAAATTTCTGACAAAAAACTCACCAGATGCTCTAAAAACACCATAAAATCATTGACTTAAGGATCTAGTGCATTACCCACCTTAACCAACCACTCACTGGCCTGTGGGCAGGATTCTAGCAAGTATTGCATTTTGCTTTTCTCAGGTCGCACCGATAAAACCTCGACTCTCGATCATAAAACGAATCCCGCACCGAGCACAGTTGCTAAACCCCGCTAACACGATGCTCTCAGAGCATGACGATCGCAAGAAAAAAGAAATAATAGGCCTATTATTTTTTATAACATCTGAAACCGGCATAACAATTACAACTTAATCTAGAATAGATACTTATCCACTATGTAAGATACACGACCTTTATCTTAGACAATACGAGCCAAGACAACGCAAACGCAAACGCAAACGCAAACGCAAACCATAGGGCTACATCGATAAAAAGACAGCAGGGCAAGCCTCTGAAAACAATTAAGCAGAAACCACAACTCAGTCCACCCTAGGAATGAAAGCTACTCTTTCACCCCCTTCAGTTCATCCCCCACAGAACACAACAACCTTCAATCAACTGAGACAAGATTAAGCAATTTTTTGTTTTAGCCCACAACCCCGCAAGTTCAGCATCAGCACTAAAAACTCAGTCACCCCCAACTTTTTGCACTCTTCTTGCATGACAGAACTCAGAAACCAGCCAATTACGAAACTGGTTTGCCCCCTCCCCTCTGACCGTCGGACTTTGACACAAATAATAATAGACCTTTAATGACAGTGCATTTCCAAATGGCGTTATAAGCTCACCAGATTTAACCTTATCCCTCATAAACAAAGAAGACCCAAGAATTAGGCCACTTCCAATTAATGCAGCCTTTTCCAAAAGAGCAGGATCCTTTACAACCATACCTCGCCGAGCTAGACTTGGGTCAATTCCTGCCAACTCGCACCAAGCTGCCCACCACTCTCTGTCAAATTCGTGAATCAAGCTAAAATTTGAAAGCTCCTGAAGCGGAAGTGACGCGAGGCCTTTAGTTAATGACGGACTACAGATCGGTAATAGTTCGTCGACGAGCAAAAGCTCATGATCAGCATCTTCCATTTCCTCTCTTGAGTAAAAAATCTTATAATCAAATTTCTCCCTATCTTCCACTGGCAAACTCAAAGAGCTATGCAGTACAACGTCGACATTAGGGCGATTAGAAACGAAACCGTTCAGCCGAGGAAGCAACCAATTTGCGGACAACAACGGTGTAACACTTAGAACCAATCTATTATTCGCGCTTGATAAATTGGCAATCACCTCAAATGTGTCGGCAAGCTTATCAAGACACTCAACACTTGACCTCAGTAAAATTTCACCCTCGAGTGTTAACTCAACCCCCTGGTGCTTTCGAGTCAATAGCCGAATGTTGATTTTCTCTTCCAGCTTCCTAATTTGATGACTAACCGCCGCCTGTGTCACATTTAGTTCTTTAGCCGCCATGGTAAAACTCAGATTGCGACCAACTGCCTCAAAATAACGGATCGCTAATAGCGATGGAAGTCTTCTACTCATGGGAACCTATACCTCGCCAAAAACTGTCAGCCGTCTTACTCTAGGCATCTATGCTAGACCTTATAGGATATTTCATTCAATAGCGCGAACTGTTAAGATTTTTCGGCCACAGGGCAACGATCATAAAATAATTGAGCGCCTTTTCCGCATTCAAAGCGAACTCTGATCAAGTTTCTCAGCGATCGGTAATGACCGGCTTTCTGTCCAAACACAGCTCGACTTTCAGACGAAAATATGTGTATTTCCCGGCACAGAGCCTTGCTTGGTAAGCCTTTCAGGCGTGCTGCTCCTCAGTACTCAATAAGTACCAGCGATCCATCCATAGGTTCGACAACGCAAACGGGGTGCTCAGCGGGGCTGGCGACCATGCCATAGAGGCAAGTCTTCCATAAACGGTACTGGCGCAGCCCCACCGAAGGGATGTTCGACCTTCGCCCGTCACAGCTTTGTCCTTCTCGATCCTCCGTCTGGCCTTGTAACGCGCACTGCATTTGCTCAGGTGTTTGTAGGTACCACGCCGGGCTGCGATCTGTTAGGTCACATACCCCCTCCACGCTCGGGTAGCTTTTCAACATCAGCATCCCCCCGTTTGTGCACGGACGACATGCTCTTGACCGTGCAGCAAGCACTGCGACTTCAACCACGTCGGCGATATTCGTAGTAGTGCCATGACCGTGAAGGACCAGTCACGCCATTATGGCCCTCATGCTGAATAGCACTGGTTGCCCTTCTTCATCTGATGCGTTTGCCTTCCTTATTCTTGGTCGAACTGGGCAGCATACACCACTGCCTTAACCTCAAACTGCCAAGTTTATGCCAGCTTATCCGACCCCTTGACTGAAATTCCCTGCCTAAAAAAACTAATGGGGCAATTAGTTTTATTAGGTTGCATCCAGCTTCTGGCAGTCACATAGTTTCTATATGTTACTGTGAATCATAGCAAACGAGCACTCAAACCCAATAACCACATCAGCCCGGCCGCTCGGCGCACAATTCAAACACTATAATATAACACCGCCAACCGCTAAGATTAGCTTTTCGCAGACGTCGCCAGGATACAAAAACACTGCTTGGACCTCTCACTCCAGCGAGCAATACGTGTACTTGACACACCCCAGCGGAGATTACTGAAACACACTAAAAGCCAGAATAAAATCAAAAAAGCAATGCAGAAATTTCAGACCTCGCCAGAGTCCAACTGTAAATTTTCAGCCATAGGCATTACAGAACTAATTACCTGACATCACCTGCCCCACACTCATAACACAGTACAGACGATAGGTACTCTAAGTGACTCGAGGTCGTTTGCCCAATAGGCACCGTGCAACTCAAGTCACTTTAACAATATAAAAACAACCATAAGGAGAACTAAGTGGGAAAATATCGTAAATGGCTCCTCGTTTCTGCACTGTGGGCGTCCGTGGCCAATGCTGAATACGTTAAGGTTTCCGATGACCTCAACATCCACTACCTCTCGTCTGGAGAGGGCCCAAAAGTTGTTTTGCTCGTCCCTGGCTGGATTATGAGCGCAGACGTTTTCGAAAAGCAACTCTCCTATTTTAAAGACTCAAAGAAGTACAAGTTGATCGCTATTGACCCTCGCAGCCAAGGCCTCTCAACACATACTAATGAAGGCAATTATTACGAGCAGCATGGCCGTGACCTTAACGCCCTGATCGTAAAGCTTAATCTGAATAAATTTGTGTTAGTCGGCTGGTCAAACGGTGGATTTGACGCGCTCTCCTACGTGCACCAATTTGGCGCCGATAGGTTGGGTGGCTTTGTAATGCTAGATGCAGCGCCGACAGGAAACGCAACAAGTAATGCAAGTGAGTGGGCTTGGTATTCCCGAGACGATAACGATCACTTCTGTGAACAACTCACGCAAGGTTCTTTAAATGATCGGCAGAAGATGAACATCGAGTTTGCTCAATGGATGGTGACTAACCCTACTCCAGAGTACATGAACTGGATTACCAAAATATCCAACATGACTAGCGACGGCGTGGCTGCACTGACCAATTCGAACAGTTTTTATCAAGATTACCGAGCGGATCTTCGCGGCTTGGAAAATAAAGTACCACTGCTTTACGTAGTACGCCAAGATTGGAAGCATTCCGTACCTAAGTGGAGCAAAGAAAACACACCGACTGCGTCAATAGCGCTTATGGACAAACACATTTCTTTCTGGGAGCATCCGGAGCAATTTAATATTCCGCTGGAGAAATTCCTGGGTGATTTAAACTAATCTTCAGAATGCATTAGCTCTCCAGCACCGCATCTATTAGCACACCCCCTCTAGTCCCAAAACTCCTCCTCAACAAAAATAGCCCAGCCAAAAATCTGGGCTTCCAACGCAAAATCAGCAGGACTAACGCCTAGTCACGCGAAGCCCACAATCGCAGCACCGGCTGCCCACTCTGCAGGTCACCACCTAGTCCTTCGATGGCGGCCTGGAGGACTTGCAGTTGCAAGGCCTGCGCCTGCTTGACCGGTTGTGGTTGCAGCACTTGGATTTCGCGCAAGGCATCGCGCACCTGCGCCGCCTTGGTCGGGTCGACAAAGCCGCGCTGCGGATGCCAGTGGGCGAGCACCCCCAGGTGCATGCGCAACGTGCCGGCAGAAAGCCGTGCACCGTAGGCCGCCAGGAGCGCAGCACACTGACGCCAGCAGCAGTTCCCCCCTTCAAGGTGCTCGATGGTCTGGGCGTAGCCAGCCCGGCATGCCGCCAGCCGATACCGATCTGCGTCGCTCACGTAACCTCCCGCATACAGCGCTCAAGCGCGCAATGCATCAAAAACGTCTGTCAGCTTCCGGAAATCTGCACTCTCGAACGTAAGCTTCTCGCATGGACTTTTCAAGCCTCGTCGCACAACTTGACTAGACCTTCGAACTGCCTATCCAGGACAAAATCAAGTCGAAAAAAATTGTGTATATAAGTAGAGTTTTGAGAGAAGATTCTGGCAAAAATGAATAGCGTCGAAACCTGTCGCGATCGGCTCTCTTCAGCCGAACCAAAAGACCATTTCACAGTCACTGCCTTTGGATCCGGAAATCCATTTGGATCCGCCGCTCGACAGAGGGCCCGAATCAGCAGCCCCCGCCAGCGATTAGGATGACCATAGCAGGAGGCTGATTGACATGGACTCGATCAAGAGCTGCTACCACCCCATTGATGCCGCGATCCTTTGGTGCAACCTCACCGATCACTCTACAGAGATCCTGGAAGTAGAGATCTCTCACTCAGGTGAACTGCTCAAACATTTTCCACAATGGCCCAACCTTCAGTTCCATGTAGAGCGAATTTACGACGCCATCGCCTCTGGGGAGTTGGCTGCAACTTTCCTCGGCGGACCCATCACGCCTAATGACCACGTCGAACGCGTGTATTGGTCCATCCGCCGTACAGATCTGAGAGTATGGTCCGCTCTAAACCACCCAGAGGATAAGCCCGAGTTTCTATTTCCAAAGAACACTGACCACCTCGAGTGCGTGAATCTCAACGTTTTCATGGCAGTGCAAGCTGAGCGAGACTTCTACGCGCGCGAATACGAAAAAATGCATGAGGCTTTTGATTCCCTCGCCAAAGAGATGGCTACGTATAAAGAGCAAGAGCACGAATTGGCAGCACAGCTCGAGGGAGTTGAGCCTGCATCCGAGACATCCACCAAGGTGCACCACACGATTATCGGAGCCCTGCTAGCGGTAATGCTTGAAAAGTCAAAGAGCGGCCAACCGCGGTCAATCTACAAGACCCAGGCTGCGGTAGTCGATGCCATCACTACGCTGTTCCCAGGTGTTGCTGGGTTGAGCAAACGCACCCTTGATCGGAAATTTGCGCAGGCTCGCCGTTTGTTTGCCCAAGCGGTAGAGGCCTAGCGCCAAATTGCCAGGCAATGGCGGCCATCACCCCACTCCAAATCCCAACACATCATACCCACCCCCATCTCTCCCAATTCTCACATTCTATCCCCATCCCTCACATACCCTCCCCCCCCCCCTAAACTACCTCACTCCCCACCATCCCCTTATCATCTAATTCCACCCCCCCCCCCCCCTTCAACCCCCTCACTCCCCACTCCCCCATCATCCTTCTTTCCACCCCCCATCCTCTCAACTTCCCTCTCTTATTTAATTCACTATTCTCATCCCTTTCAACCTTCATCCATACCTTAACTTTAATATACATCCCTACCAGCCTATCACACTCCCATTTCTTTTTCTTCCCTCCCCCTTATTCCCACTTCTTATCAATCTCCTCTTCATTCCTTATTTCGTCATCCCACTCCATACCCCCCTCCTCTTATCAACACTTCCCATATTCTCTCCCTATCTCTTTCTACCTCCCTTCACACTCCTCTTCACCTTAATCCTCTCACAAACAACCCCTCCCACCCTCTTCAATACCATCATAAACCCCTCCCTCTCCTTCCCCCTTTCCCCTACATATCCCTCTCCTAATTCTTCATCTCTCATCTGCCCATCCTAACTATCATATCCTCATATCCCAACACTCACCCCCTTTTTCTCCATTTTTTTTTTCTCATTCAACTCCACCTAATAATAAAAAATACAAATACCCCCCCAATATATATATATAATATATATATATTTTATATATATCCCCCCCCCCCCCCCCCCCCCCCCCCCCCCCCCCCCCCCCACCATGCCCGCTATGCCCGTTGCCACCGGAAATGCTCGCGGCACGCGAACTGCGGCGTGGCACGCTAGGCCTGTTCGAGGAGCTGGAACCCTACCGCTACCTCGGCGTGGACTTGCCCCCGGTGAAACTGCTGCTCAATCAGGTGAACGCGAATCGGCGCGACACCTGCCTGATCATGCAGAGCCTGCGCAACACCTTTGCCGCCGACCCGCATGTCAGCGTCTGCAACACGGTGATTCCCGATCGCGTCGCGTACCTCAACGCCGCGTCGTTGGGATTGCCGGTGCATCGGGTCGAGTCGAAAGCCGCCCCTCGATCGCGCAGTCGCTGCGCGGCCGATGTCATGCGGGCACTGGCCAATGAACTGTTCCCGGAGTGGGAGCAGCGACTGGCCCAGCCCAGGGGCCGTGCGCGCTCTTATCCCGACAGCATTGCCTCAGAGGAATGCGTCACCGGCCGACCCGCCTAGTGCCCTGCCCTTCCCCCCGCTGCCCCACCCACGCAGACAACTGGGAAGGCCAGGGCGGGGCCGCCTGCACTGACAGATCAGGGGCAAACCCATGAAACCACCAACCTCCGAAGACATTACACGCCAGCTCCAGCACGGGCACTTCCCACAGCGGGCAACACAGGTATCGCCCACCGATCCCGACTGCGACACGCCGATGGTGGTGACCCTCGAGCAGCTGCGGCCCTACGAGCACAATCCACGCTTCATCCGTAATCCGCTGTACGAGGAACTGAAGGCCTCCATCCGCGACCGCGGCCTGGACCAGCCCCCCTCTATCACGCGCCGGCCCGGCGAGCCGCAGTTCATCATCCGAAATGGCGGCAATACACGGCTGAGTATCCTCGGCGAACTGTGGCAAGAAACCCGTGACGACCGTTTTTTCCGCATCCATTGCCTGTTTCGCCCCTGGCAGTCGGAGCTCCATACGCTGCTGGGCCATCTGGCCGAAAGTGACCTGCACGGCCAACTGACTTTCATCGAGCGGGCCCTGGCCGTGGCCAAGTTCCGCGACATGCTTCTGGTAGACGGTGGTAGCCTGAGTCAACGTGAACTGGCGGCGCAACTATCGGCCGGCGGCTACCCAATCTCGCAATCGCACATCAGCCGGATGCTGGACACCCTGGAGCACCTGCTGCCGGCGATCCCGCAAACCTTGTACGCCGGCTTGGGCAGACCTTCGATCGAGCGGACCCTTAACCTGCGTCGACGTGCCGAATCGGTGTGGAATCGGTACGTTGCGACACGGTTGGATTTCACCGCGTTGTGGTTGGAGGTGCTGTCTACGTTCGACTGCACAGCCGCCGAGCTGGACACCGCCGAGCTGCAGGACGAACTGCTCGCGCACATGGCGAAATCCTTGGACCAGTCACCACGCCTGCTGGCGTTGGAGCTGTTCCAGGATAGCGGCCAGGCATCACGTCAGCCACTGACGCCCGACCGGTCGCTGCCCTCGCCGCTGGGCGTGGGCCAAGACACCGATACCACTTCCGGTAGTGAGCCTGAAGCCCCCACGGGGCTCCACTCACCGGAGCTGGTCTGCCCTCCGCAACCTGCTGATAGGCAACCCGAACAGGCAGACCTGAAGCAGCCTCCTGCCGTCACCCGTGAACAGGTACGCACTCCAACTGCGCCACCGCCCGCTCAGTCTGCCAATCTCGGCAGTGCTGGGCGCCTGTGCTTGCCCGATTCACTGGATACCCTCTGGCCGATACCGCCGGCTCTGGAAGACCTGGTGCAACTGCGCCAGGCCTACGCGCAGTTGGCCAGCGAACTGGCCGGCTACGCCAATGCGCCACACATGGTCTGCGCCACGGAGGAAGGCCTGGGTTTCTCGTTGGCGCCCGATACAGCAGCGCCTTCGACACCGCACCGCACCGGGATTCAGCTGCTGTTGGGCGCGCTGCTGCGCGTGCAGGATGACGTTGCTTGGGAGCAACGTCAGCAGCTCCCGGCGGCGCTGTTCGGCCAACTGCTACTGGGTGCCTACGACCTGCCACTGATCGAGCGCCCACAGCTCGCGATCGGGATTGAGCGGCTCCCCGATCCTCAATTGGCGCAACTGTTTTCACTTATCCGGCTCTCTCGACGCTTGATCGAACTCACGCTGTCGTCCACCCGCTGACACTCGGAGGTGCCGCATGAGCACGTCGTTCAATCTGCTGAACCACGCCATGTTGAACCAGGTCCTGCATGAGCTGCGCCATGGTCGGCTGCAACGCTGCAAGGCCTTGGGCCTCGGCGACGAGGACATCGAGGTGCTGCAGTCGCTGCCGCCTACGACCTTGTCCCACCTGGCGCACTCCACGATCGCCTGGGTCGAAATCAAGGTCGACACCACGGTGCTGCGGCGCCTGATCGCCCAGGCCGAACGCGACGAGCTGAACGAGCGGCTGATCAACCGTGCCCTCAAGCTCGGGGCAAGTTCAAACATCATGTACCGCTGCTTCGGCCTCGACCATTCCGAGACGGCGTTGCGCCGACGCATCCTGAAGATCGAGACCCATCGCGGCCGCCCCGTCCAGCTCAGCGAGACTCAGGAGCATGCGGTGTGGAACCGCTGGCGCCAGTTGCGGGCTGAAGATCCGGACAGTGAACCGCTGGATGCAATGATGATGCTGGCCGAGGAACAGCAGATCAGCCTGACCCTGATCTGGCAGCAGATCGAGCTTTACGGAGGTATCCCATGCTGAATTTCTACACCGTGGACTGGGCCGATGTGGTGCGCCAGAGCATGGTCACGCTCAAGCGCTGTCTGGAGCAGGCCGAACAAGCCAAGGCTGCCCGTGCACTGGCAGAGGGGCCGGGCTTCGTGTACCACGGCAGCCACGAACCGTTACCGCGGGGATTGCTGCAGGATCGCCGGCTCACGCCCGTGGAGCGCAATCTCTGGTTAGTGCTGCGCTGGTTGATCACCGAGCGGCAAATGCGTACCCCACGTTATCAGGACCTGCAGCCATACCTGGCGACCAGCCCCTGTGGCGCGCAGGCTTCACGCGAGACCATCGCCCGCGCGCTGAATGTGCTGCGTGCTACCCGCTGGCTCAGCCTGAGCGAACGGTATCGCGATGAGCAGGGTTGCCTGCGCGGCTGCGTGTACGTGCTGCACGACGCGCCGCTGTCACCCGCACAAGCCATCGACCAAGATGCCGGCTACCTGCCCCTGATCAGCCAAAACCTGTCCCACGCCACCAAAGGCGTGCGCGATCTCGCTCAGCATCTTCTCCAAGAGCTACGGGCGGATCCGGAGGTGGCTGACGAGGCCTTGGCCATGATGGCTTCGCTCCCCGCAACAGGCGCTCAACAGACCTTGCCGCTGCAGGCCGACAGCCATGTCGAGCATTCCGAACTAAGCGAGGCGCACTGCGTTCGGTCTGCCGCACCGTCCTCGACCAATTCCGAACCCAGCGTAAATTTCCCGGCTACGGCTGCCGTTCGGAATCCGACGCTCGACCGTACCGTACAAAAACAAAGCAAAAAAAGTACAGTACCGCCCAGCTCGGCCGATGGCAGCGCCGCTTGGCCAGAGGGTCTGCAGTTGAGTCCGAATGAACAGCGCCGGGCAGTCCAGGCGCTGTGCCAGCTCGAGCCCGAACAGCGACAAGCGGTGATCAATGAAGCAGCGGTTCGCTGTAGCCGCGGCGACATCCGCAAACCCATTGCCTACTTGTTGGGGCTGATCAAGCGAGCCTGCCAGGGCGAATTCACGCTTTGGGCCGCACGAAGAGATGTACCACCAGCACCGCGCAAGCGCATTCGCCCGCCTGAGCCGGCTGATGAGCGCTCACGGGAATCCGGAAGCCGGGTGGCCTCGCCGCTGGCCAAGGCGTACCTGGAGCAGCTCAAGCTTCGCTGCGGTGTTGTGAGCGGAACAACGTAACTGCGCGTTGAGTCTTTCAGGTCTCCAACTATCAGCGGACCTCTATGGATTTGATCGCAGTGGCATCACTCCAGTGACGTCTTCCAGCCAGACACCATTGCTCGAGGAGTGTGATCTGCGTGATGGCTGCGAGGTCGCAACATTGACCAATGCCAGGATGAAGCAGTTAGCGGCGTTGGCACTCAGTGGATTTGATCACAGTGGCATCAATCGCAGGACCATCGAAAGTAGGGGGCAATGTGAGCCCATCGCGTTCACATTGATCACTGCCAGGGTGCCCGAGAGCGCAGATCGTCGGCGTTATTCCGACGGCGAGGATCTGGCAATGGTCGACCACTACCAGCTCAACCTGGGCTCACTGCGCAGCAGCATCACCCTCACCCTGCACACACATCACGCAGCACGTCTGTGGCAGGGCCGTGCCGGGCGCGAAGGCGTGTTTGGCATCATGGGCATGGCGGGCTACATCAGCGTCACCAACCTGCTCAAGCAGGCGAGCAGCCAGGACGACCCCTTCGCCGACTGGTTCATGCTACAACTCGAAGACAAGGTACTGCAGGCCAAGGCCGAGCTGCTGGCATTGACCGAGCAAGTCAAACTGGTCGAGCGCGACCTGCCCTCCCAGGTCAGCATCGGCGACAACCTGAACATCCACCCTGTCACCCTGCCCCTGTTCATCGGCAGCCAGTTGGGGTTTCTCGCCGTCTACCTGCTGACAGACTACGACAGCCTGGTACGTCGCGTGCTGCTGGCCCACCACACCGCGCTGATCGGCCGGGCCGACATGGAGTACTGGATCGATGGTGGCGCCCACCTGCTGCGCAGCCTGTTCAGCATGGCACAGCAGTTCCGACTGGCCGGGGTAAGCCGCGACGACATGGCCGCCAACAACGCCCGCGCCCGCGAGGCCATCGACAAGTTCGGCACCCCGCCCCAGGACATTCTCGAAGGCACACGACGCTCGCAATTTGCGCCGCCCATCGTGCGCACCGCCAAGGCCGCACTGCCCAGTGAGGCCGATCAACTTGCTGACGACGTGGAACCTTCGCCCGGCGACCCCGCCGAAGGCGGTGAAGCATGACACTGCCCGAAGCGATCGCCCATTGCCTGTCATCCGAGGCCTATCGCGAGTTTGAACACAGTGCCTCTCTAAAAGGCCTTTTAAAGCCTTTTAAGGGTAAGGGGGAGCTGGCCCAGTTCGCCGAAACAATCAAACAGCTGCGAGGCGAACTCGAGACGCTGATGGCCGCGATGCTGGCGATCATGGCGCAGCCACCCTTCTCGTTGCTCGAGTTGCGACTGAGCGTCCAGCACAGCTCCCAGGGCGCCTGCTTCCTACGCTGGCGCAGCCCGGACTTCAAGCGCATGGGCGTGGAGGTCTGGCAGCAGGCGATGGCACATCCGCTGCTGCAGCCAGAACTGCGCCAGGCGCTGTACCAGCTGGAAGCCAACCGGATCGTCCTCAACCTGCAGATGAGCAGCCTGAACTCGCTCTATCGCCAGGTACTCACCGGCGCCCTCAAACTCGCGTATGCCGATGACGTCCTTTTCGATACCACCACCGAGGAGAATCACCCATGAGCACGTTCTTTGTTGGCGAAGGCAACATCGGCAGTCCGCCTGAGTTTCAGGAATTCAACAACAACCCGGACGAGCCGAAGCGGCTGCTGCGGTTGAATGTCTATTTCGACAACCCAGTACCGCGCGAGGGCGGCTACGAAGACCGCGGCGGCTACTGGGCTCCGGTCGAGCTCTGGCACCGCGATGCCGAGCACTGGAGCACCCTGTACCAGAAAGGCATGCGCGTCTTGGTCATGGGCCGCACGGTCAAGGATGAGTGGGAAGACAGCGAGGACAACGCCCGGGTGACGTTCAAGGTGGAGGCGCGGCACATCGGCATCCTGCCCCACCGCCTGGCCAGCGTGTCCATGCGCGAGAAGGCCAGTGATAATGGTGGCAGCAACCGCAAGCCGGCCGGCAAGAAAACCACACGCAAATCGACCTGAGCGGGTGGACGTCAGTGGAACCGTGCCTTTCAGCGCGGGAACGCTCAGTCACTGCGCCCCGCACGGCGGGCGACGCCCTGCAGGTCGTCCCCCTCGATCAACCCTTTGACCTCCGCCAGGTACTGGTCCAGGGCAAGGAACGCCCGCCAGTGCGCTGGCGCTTCCTTGATCCACGCGATCAACCTGGCCCTCGCCGCCTGATTGTCCGGTTCCTGATGGGTGGCCATGAACAACTCGCAGGCCTTGATCGCTAACGCATCCGCTTCATGCTGCTCAAGTTCGTCCAATCCGCTATCTCCGTGTGACGATCAGGTCACCGTACTCTCATTGGGTGATACGCCCGGTTAGGTTGATATTCAACCTTTTAGGGAGTTCATATCCTTGGGTGGCTGGTCAACCATACGGGTTGAATTGGAGAGCCACCCCGTTGCCAGTCAAAGAGCCTAGCCCACAACACATCGGCCGCCAGTTGGCCAAGTACCGCCGTGCCCAAGGCTTTACCCAGGCGCAAGTCGGTGAACGCCTGGAGATCGGCACCGAAGCGGTGTCGCGCATGGAGCGTGGCAAGGTCGAACTGACCGTGCCCAAGCTGCTGCAGTTGGCGGACATGTACGGCTGTCCGGCCGATGAGCTGCTACTGGCCATCAGTCCTCGCCCACAGGACCAGGGGCAGAAGATTGCCTCGCTGATCAAGGAACTTGGCGAGACGGACAAGCAATTTGCCTTGGACCTTCTGCAGACCGTGACCGCGCACCTCGCGCAGCGGTAACTCGCTCGCCGCTGGCGGCTACACCGATATGATCTCGACCAGTTCAGCTTTTCCCTAGCACTCCCCAGTCACGCGACCACCCTGTCGGTACCTGACCGAGAGGGCCACGTCATGCGCCTCTACATTTGCGAAAAACCGTCCCAAGCCCGCGATATCGCCCGGGTGCTGCAAGCCCATCGTCGCGGCGATGGCTACCTGCAGGGCATCGGAGTGACCGTGACCTGGTGCGTGGGCCACCTGCTCGAGACTGCGCCACCGGAAACCTATAGCGACCAGTTCAAGCGCTGGTCGCTGGAGCACCTGCCGATTATCCCGCAGCACTGGCAACTGGTGGTGAAGCCCAAGGTCGCCGCGCAGTTGAAGGCCATCAGCCGGCTGCTGCAGGCCTGCGCCGAGGTGGTGATTGCCACCGACGCTGACCGCGAGGGCGAGATGATTGCTCGGGAGATCCTCGAGCGCTGCCAGTATCAGGGGCCTATCCTTCGCCTGTGGCTGTCCGCCCTCGACGACGCTTCGATCCGTCGGGCCCTGACGGCGTTGCGGCCGGGTGAACAAACCCTGCCGCTGTACCACTGTGCCCTCGCCCGATCCCGGGCAGATTGGCTGGTGGGCATCAACCTCAGCCGATTGTTCACCCTGCTCGGTCGCCGCGCCGGCTTCGACGGCACGCTGCCCGTGGGCCGTGTGCAAACGCCCACCCTGCGCCTGGTAGTGGAGCGTGATCGCGCCATCGCCAGTTTCGTCGCCCGGCCTTTCTGGACCGTGGACGTTGTGCTGCACGCTGACGGGGCGGAGTTTGAGGCGCGCTGGCAGCCACCCGCTGCGCACTGCGATGATGCCGGTCACTGCGTTGATCAAGCGGCGGCCGAGCAGGTTGCCCGGCGCCTGGCAGCTGCGCGTTCAGTACAAGTGGAGCGGGTCGACGTTGAACGCGTGACGGAAGGGCCGCCCTTGCCGTTCGACTTGGGCACGCTGCAGGAAGTCTGTTCGGCCAAACTCGGCCTGGGCGCGCAGGAAACCCTCAGTGTGGCGCAGGCACTGTACGAAACCCACAAGGCCACCACCTACCCTCGCAGCGACTGTGGCTACCTGCCAGAGAGCATGCTGGACGAGGTGCCGCGCGTACTAAAGGCCTTGGCCGCAGCCGACCCGGCGCTTGCCCAGCGCTTCAAGGAATTCGATCCGACACGACGCTCCCGCGCCTGGAACAGCAGCAAAGTCACCGCCCACCACGGCATCATCCCCACCCCCGTGGTGATCCCGCTGGATCAGTTGTCCGAGCGCGAGCGCGCCGTGTACACCCTGATCCGCGCCCGCTACCTGGCGCAGTTTCTGCCCCACCACGAATACCTGAAAACCCAGGTGCAGTTGCGCAGCCAGGCCGATCAGGTGCTGGCCCGCGGCAAGCAGATCCAGGTACGAGGCTGGAAGGCCGTGATCGACGAAACCGATGCCAGCGAACCGACCGAGCAAACGCAGCGGCTCCCCACCCTGCAAGACGGTGCGTCGGTTGCTGCACACGACGCCACGATCAATACACAGCGCACCCAACCGCCCAAACCCTATACCGAAGGCACACTGGTCAAAGCGATGAAAACCATCGCCAACCAGGTGGCCGATATGCGCCTGAAGCAAACGTTGAAAGACAGCATTGGCATCGGCACCGAGGCCACCCGCGCCGCAATCATTCAGGGCCTGATCGATCACGGCTACTTGACCAAGAAAAAGCGCAGCCTGGCGGCCTCTGCCGCCGCCCACACGTTGATCGAGGCCGTTCCCCGTGAGGTTGCTGATCCGGTGATGACCGCGCTGTGGGAGCAGGCACTGGCACGGATCGAGACCGGGCAGCTGAGTGTCGAGGCGTTTCTCGCCAAGCAATCGGCCTGGCTCACTCAGGTGGTGCGCAGCCAAGCCTCGTTGAACTTGCAGCTACCCCGTTCGAAAGGTCCAGCCTGCCCCGTGTGCCGAAGCCCCATGCGCCAGCGCAAAGGCCGCACCGGTAACTTTTGGTCCTGTGTGCGCTACCCAGACTGCAAGGGTACTAAGCCAGTGAAAGCCAGCGCGGCGCCTGCCAAGCCGAAGCGCTCCTGACTGCTTGACGGTAGGGGCAGTCACTGATGTAGTGAACAGGTCCTCGCCGTTTGGCGACCCCAGGCCGATTCGCTCCGGGCAGCTCGGCCAGACTCGTTGAGTTCGGAGCCTCTTACACTGCGCTGCATCACTGTTCAGGATGTCCAAGGTTCCTGAGACGGATGACCCGTGCGACCTGCTTCAGGCTGCAGGGGTCATCCGCCTCGGCGACGATGCTCAGTGCCGGTGCCCGCCGGCGAAAAAACGGGCGCCGTTTGTGCGCGGATGCGTGCCAGTTATCCCGACCCAGGCCACGACAAGGGTCGGTTGATCAGGGTGAAGCGACAGCTGAAGTGAAGCGACGACTTCGCTGTCAATGGACCGGATCAAGGGTGGCCCTGCTGTTCCTAGCCCGACGACCGTTGGGCTATTTTTTCGCACGTTTGAATCTACTGTGCACCACCCACATCCACACCTCTGAACCCAGTCAAAACCGCTGTTGACGGGCTCTACGCACCGTTCTATAGATGAACTGCACCACGCTGTCGATGACAGCATTAGGTAGCCGGAACCTGCAAGGCTACGCTCTCCCCAGAGTGGTTCCTCCCAAAGTGCGACTAGCGTTCGGCGGCTCGCACGGTTATCGCTCCCCGCGATGATGAGCGCTCTTACACCACTGCTGTTGCACCTGACCTTCCCTTGCGGACTCACCCCCGCCAGGGCCGGTGAATATCCGCGTTTCTCGCAAACAGGAGATTCACCATGATCACGGCAAACACTGCTGCCCCCGCTACTTACTTCAACCTGCATACCCAAGGCATTGGTTACTTGAACCGTGTGCGCGAGGTGCCCGTACGGCGCGGACAGCCTTTTATGGCCTGCAACATTGCCGCCTTGCACGGTGCGTCGGATGACGTCGAGTACACCCGCTTCGACTGCAAGGTCGCTGGCGGTGAAGCCGAACGGCTGATCCGCGAACACCTCGAGGATGTCCGTGCCGAACGCAAAGTGCTGATCGCGTTTCGCATTGGCGACCTCTGGGTCGATGCCTTCACCTACGAAAAAGGTGAGCGCAAAGGCCAACCCGGTGCCAGCCTCAAAGGCCGGCTGATCTTCATCGAGTGGATCAAGGTCAACGGTCAACTCACCTACAAAGCGCCAGCTCGGCAGGATGCTTCCTCGGCTGAACCGCCGTCCGAAGCGGCAGAAGAGCATGCGCCGAATCCTTCACACAGTGCCGATCAGGCTCAGAACCAGGCCACGCAGCCTGCCTGAGACTGACACCCACCACAGAGGCGCTCGCATGAGCGCCTTTTCTCACCTCCGGAGGCTGCCATGGAGAGTTACTGGCTCTGTGAGGATTGCCTGAACGCCGTGGCCTACGACGACTTCAGCACCTTGTCGCTGTACTACAGCGAGGCCGAAGTCGACCAGCGAATCACGCAGATGCGTAAGGAGCTGCAGGTGTTATTGCCACTCAGCGCTGATTTCGATCCGGAAACCGGTGTCGGCATTGACCCCTTCTCCACTCATCCCTGCGAAGCCTGTCATTCCCCGTTGCACGGCACCCGGCATCGTTTCATCCGCCTGTGATCGCCTGACCCTACCCACAGGGGCCTCCTCCGGGAGCGCCCCTGCACACGAGGATCTGCTCATGAACACGCCATTGACCCTGGTCGAGCCCCTCGACCCCGTCCTGACCCAGCGCGCCCACGAAGATGCGTTGATCAGCGAAGCCCTGCAGTTACTGGACCAACGCTACTTTCAGCGCGGCGAAATACTCATCACACCTGCCGACGCCGCGTCCTACCTGAAGCTGCGCCTGGCGCCCTATCACCACGAGGTGTTTGCCCTGCTCTACCTCGACTCACGCCACCGCGTGCTCGACTTCGAGGTGTTGTTTTTCGGCAGCATCGACGGCGCCTCGGTCTACCCTCGTGAAGTGGTGGTCAAGGCACTGGCACACAACGCCGCCGCAGTTATCCTCAGCCACAACCACCCTTCCGGCTGCCCTGAGCCCAGCACCGCCGACCGCGTGCTGACGACGCGCCTGATTGAAGTCTTGGCGCTGGTCGAGGTCCGCGTTCTGGACCACATCATCATCGGCGAAGGTCAGCCCCTGTCCCTGGCCGAGTATGGCTGGATCTAACCCTCTCTCACTCGCCACCGCCTGCATGGGGTGGCGTTCTCTTTTTCTGGAGCGCCATCATGCTCACCTCAACCCCCAACCCCTTTGCCCGCGGCTTCCATGCATTCGCCTGCGAACGCGTGGTCCAGATCCACTACGACGACCAGTGCCCGCCCTGCTACCGTTCTCTGCACACCGCCCAGCTGGGCTTGGACGACGATCACATCAACTGCCAGGCGTGCGTGTTCGATGACGACTGCGTCGTCATCACGGAAGGCCAGGATGTCTCGGGTTTCCTTCGCATGCAGTTGCCCGCGGACGGCGTGGTCACCACCGTGCTGTACCAGGTCACCGCCGAGCGGCTGACTGGCTCGGTACACCTCGGCGACCTTCCCAGCTTGGAAGCAGCGGAGCACCTGATGCAGCAGCTGTCCTTTGCCACCGGCCAGTACAGCCGCAGCTGGGAGATCAGTTCATCCCACCTACCGGCTGACGAGTACGCCTACCTTGAGCAGCTTGCTCGCTGCGAACGACCGGCCGGTTACTTTGAATGCTTCCGGTTGGTCAGCAACCGCTCCGTTGGCTGCAAGCTGTACTCCACGCCCTGGCACCGCAGCGCCCAAGTGGAGGGCCTCGGTTGCTCAGCAGCGGACGTCTGCACGCGCCTGCTGGACGAGCAGGTACCACCGGTGTTGATGACGCTGCTACTGCTGGCCGGCCAGGCCGACACGCGCTTTCTGGTGTTCGATCCCGATGCAGCCCCGCTGGCAGGACTGCCGCTGTTTGCTGACGATTGACCCAAGGCGCCCTGCAGGGCGCCTTTTTTATGCCTTGCGCCCGATAAATAGGGCGGCCAACTTCGATTTTTCAGTGGGTGCAGCTCACGCGCGTTGCCAAGGTGTCGGCACCTACTGTCGAGACCTGCTCATGCACACGCCCGCACTTCCTTACCTTGTCCTGATGCTCGCGCTGGCGGGCTGCAACACGTCGCCTGCCATCACCCCAGCGACGACGCCAGCCAAAGCCGTACCAGCACCGGCCACCCCGCCCAAACCGTTGTCGGTGTCACCAGCGTGGGTACGCCAGGACCGCTACACCTTGGTCAGCACACGACCGACGCTGGAGCAACGCCAGCCCTTATTCCAGCTCATCACCGTACAGATTGCACCGGCGCTGCACGCGACGGTCGGTGATGCCCTGCACCACGTGTTGCAGCGCTCGGGCTACTCACTCTGCGCCAACCGCGCCGAGGTCACCACCTTGTTCAGCCGTCCCCTGCCGGCCGTGCAGCACCAACTCGGGCCGATGGCGCTGCTGGACGCCTTGACCATCCTCGGCGGCCCGGCCTGGCGGCTCGTGATCGACCCGGTTGAACGCAGCGTGTGCTACGCCCTTCGCGCACCGGTGCCCGCCCCACCTCGCCCGCCCCTGGAGATCGCGCCATGAAGGTCCATCACTTTCAGGCTCTGGTGCTCGGGGCCCTGTGCCTGGGTGCCGCCGTATTGGCCGCCGTGACCTACAACCACCATCAACAACTGACCGCGCTCCTGGTTGCCGCTGATAGTGCGCCAGCCGATCCAGTCCCGGCGCTACGGCGGGACCTTGATGCACTCGGCACCACCCTCGCGGCACTTCCAGCGCAAGTGAACGCGCTGGGCGAGCACCAGCGCCAGCAGGATGCGACCTTCACCACGCTGAGCAAACAGCTGGATGAGGTGAGCGCGACGCTCAAGGCCATTGAAGCGGAGCCGCTGGGTCCGACCAAGGCCGACCTGGTCGCGCTGGAACAACGATTGGGCAACACCGAAACTGCCGTCCACGCCCTTGAGGCTCGACCGACTGCGCCATCCACACAACCCCAGCCTGCAGCCTCTGCCAAACCGGCCGCCAAAGCCCAAACCCCGACGCCGCCATTCACCTTGTTGGGTGTCGAGACCCGGGGCGACGTCCGGTTTGTCTCGGTCCTACCGGCTGGCGCGCACGCCCTGTCGACCGTCCACCTGCTGCAGCCCGGTGACAGCCTGAACGGCTGGCAGCTCAAGACCATTCGCAGGAACCAAGCCGTGTTCCAGGTGCCTGGCCTCGGCGAGCGTTCGCTGCCCCTGCCGTGACGAGGTGCATATGGTCCGGTTTATCACTCTCTCGCTGCTCCTATTCCCCATCTACCTAGTCTCAGGATCGGGATGGAGTGCACCCGCCACGGTTGAAACGGAGCAGCAGTCCAGCGAGCAGGCTCCGCTGCAGCAAGCTAGCTCCGCAGTACAGGCCAAGGCCTGGGGCCTGACCGATGATGAATGGGCCAAGTTCGAGCGCCTGCAGAGCGGTCCCCGCCAGTACTGGTCACCGCAACTCGACCCGCTGACCACCCTGGGCGTGGAAGCCGACTCGGACCAGGAGCGTCAGCGCTACGCCGAGCTGCAGGTACGACTCGAAGCTGAGCGTGCCGAACACGAACTGGCCTATCAAAAAGCCTACACCGCGGCTTGGGCGCGGCTGTTCCCCGGACTGCTGCCGGTGCAGGGGATGGACGATGCAGTCTCCCCGTCGAGCAACCCGCGCTATGCCGTGTTTGTGGAAGATCCATGTTCGACCTGTGAGGCCAGCCTCCGCCAATGGCTGAGCATGGGCGCCCGCCTGGACGTCTATCTGGTGCGCAGCCAGGGCGACGATGCGCACATTCGGCAATGGGCGCGCAAGGTAGGCATTACCCCGGCCCAGGTCGGCAGTGGCCAAGTCACCCTCAATCACGACCGCGGCCGCTGGTTCGCCCTCGGCGCCAGCCGCCCCCTGCCCGCGCGCTTTCAACAGGTGGAAGGGAAATGGCAGCGCGTCGACTGAGCCTCGCCCTGGCCCTGATGGGGGTGACTGTCGCCCAAGCAGGCGGCCTCCCTCCACCGGCGTACCAGATGGCCGCCGCCCAGGCCGGCATCCCGGCGTCGGTGCTGTTCGCCATTGCCCAGCAGGAGAGCGGCACGCCGCTGCGTGGGCGGCTCATCCCATGGCCGTGGACCTTGAATGTGGCCGGCACGTCACAGCGTTTCGCCACCCGTGCCCAGGCCTGTAGCGCACTCACGGTTGCACTCACCCGGCATGATCCCAAGCGCATCGATGTCGGCCTGGGGCAAACCAACCTGGGCTACCACCCGGAGCGTTACCCCACCGCCTGCGACGCCCTCGATCCGCGTAGCAACCTCGCGGTCACTGCCGACCTGTTGCGCGGGCACTACGCCGACGTCGGCGACTGGGTCATCGCCGCCGGCCGCTACCACCGGCCTGCAGGTGGGGCCCCGGCGGCGCGCTACCGCACGCAGTTCAGCCAGCACTGGCAGCGCCTTGACGCCGCCACGTCTAGCCGTGGAGGACCACGCTCATGATTAACGTTCACCGGGGCGCACTGATCTGCGGGCTGGTGTGGTGTTTGGCCGCCGGGGCATGGCTTGTGTCAATTCACCCTGGCATGGCCGCGGAGTCGGCCGCGCCGGTCGAACAACCCGACCCACGCACACTGAACTGGGTACTGCCGGTGCACAGCACGCTCCTCACGCCGGGTGAGGTGCCGCGCAGAGCGCTGGATCTGCCGGGCATGATCCCGCTGTTCCTGGTTGGCGCGGACGCCGCCTCATTGGCGTGGCTGGCGCAGCACGCGCCAGCGCTGAAGCAGTTGGGCGCCAACGGCCTGGCCGTTGAGGTCGCGGATGCGGCAGCGCTGCAGCGCATCCAGGCGGTAGCGCCTGGGTTGGCCATATGGCCGGTGAACGGCGACGACATCGCCGAGCGGCTGGAACTGGAGCACTACCCGGTACTGATCACACCGACCGGCCTGGAGCAGTGAGGTACCGCCATGAGCGATCATGCGATGGAATCCCTGCTGCGCCCGGCAGTGGAGCTGTACACCGTGGGCATCTGTGCCGGTGCCGGCGCACTGTGTCTGCATTCGCCCTGGGCGGTGGCGCTGTCACCGGAAATTGGCGCCGGCATGGCCCTGGCCTATACCGCCTTCGGCCTCAAGCGCCTCAATGAGGCCCGCATTGTCCTGCGTTATCGGCGCAATATCCGCCGCCTGCCCCGCTACTCGCTGACCAGCCGACAGATCCCGGTCAGCAGCAAGCGCCTGTTCATGGGTCGCGGCTTTCGCTGGAGCCGATTGCATACCCAGCGATTGCTGGAGGCGCAGGACCCCGCGCTCGCCCGCTACGTCAACCAGTCGAGCGCCTACCAGTGGGCCCGACGCCTGGAACACGTCCTGGAAAAAGCGCCACCAGGGCTCTCCCTCCTGCCCCGGATCACCGCCTGGGACAGCCCACTCAACCCGGTACGCCCACTGCCGCCAGTGGGCGGTTCACCACTGCTGCATGGCGTCGAGCCCAACGAGCAGGAAGCCACCTTGCCACTGGGCGAACGCGTGGGCCATACCCTGGTGCTAGGCACCACGCGGGTCGGCAAAACGCGCCTGGCCGAGGTCTACATCACCCAGGACATTCACCGGCCAAGCCGGGAAGTGGTGATCGTCTTCGACCCCAAAGGCGATGCCGACCTACTCAAACGTATGTACGTAGAAGCGCGACGGGCCGGCCGTGAACACGAGTTCTACGTCTTTCACCTAGGCTGGCCTGAGATTTCCGCGCGCTACAACGCCATCGGCCGCTTCGGGCGCATCTCGGAAGTGGCCACCCGTATCGCTGGCCAGCTAAGCGGTGAAGGCAACTCGGCAGCGTTTCGAGAGTTCGCCTGGCGCTTCGTCAACATCATCGCCCGGGCTCTGATCGAGCTCGGCCGGCGCCCTGATTACCTGCAGATCCAGCGGCACGTGGTGAACATCGATGGGCTGTTCATCGAATACGCCCAGCACTTCTTCGCCCGCCATGATCCGCAGGCATGGGAGACCATTGTTGATCTTGAGGCGCGGCTCAACGAAAAGAACGTGCCCAGGCACATGATTGGCCGCGAGAAACGTGTGGTCGCCATCGAGCAGTACCTGACCGCCAAGCGCCTCTTCGACCCGGTCATGGATGGCTTGCGTTCGGCCGTCCGCTACGACCGCACCTACTTCGACAAGATCGTCGCCTCATTGCTGCCGCTGCTGGAAAAGCTCACCAGTGGCAAGACGGCGCAACTGCTGGCCCCCAACTATGCCGACCTGGAGGATCCACGGCCAATCTTCGACTGGCTGCAGGTCATCCGTAAACGCGGCATCGTCTACGTCGGCCTAGATGCGCTGTCCGATGCCGAGGTCGCCGCCGCCGTTGGTAACTCGATGTTTGCCGACCTGGTCTCCGTCGCCGGGCATATCTACAAACATGGCATCGACCACGGTCTCCCGAACTCCTCCAGCGAAGGCGACAAGGTGCCCATCAACCTCCACGCCGACGAGTTCAACGAGCTGATGGGCGACGAGTTCATTCCTCTAATCAACAAGGGTGGTGGTGCCGGTATCCAGGTCACCGCCTACACCCAGACCTTGAGCGACATCGAGGCGCGCATCGGCAGCCGGGCCAAAGCCGGCCAGGTCATCGGCAACTTCAACACCCTGCAAATGCTACGCGTACGGGAAACCGCGACCGCCGAGCTGCTGACCAATCAATTGCCCAAGGTCAACGTGCAGACCCGTACCCTGGTCTCTGGCGCGACGGACACCGCCGATCCCGACGCCCGCACCGACTTCACCTCCTCCTCGCAGGACCGGGTCACCACAACGTCGGTACCGCTGATCGAACCGGCGCACATTATCGCCTTGCCCAAGGGGCAGATGTTCTCGTTCCAGGAAGGCGGGCAACTGTGGAAGGTACGCATGCCGCTGCCAAAACCGGCCAGTGACGATGCGATGCCGGCTGACCTGCAGACCCTGGCTGCGCGTATGCGCGAGTCCTACAACACTAATGCGGGGAGTTGGTGGGGCAGTGCCGGCGGTGCTCCGACGGTCAATTTCGATCCCGAGATGCCGCCACCAGGACGCAAATCGGCCTCGTGATCACCTGGTAGACAGCCAACACCTGGGAGCCTCTAATGCCTACTACCGCAACCAACCCGCCTCAGACACAACGACAACCAAGGCTGATCTTCGGCACGCTTGAGCTGTGCCTGCGATTGCTCGGCCTGCTGTTCGCCTCCTTGGTGTTCTCCATTATTGTGGAGTTCGTGGGTATCCTGTGGCTCTGGCCAGAACAAGGCTGGCATCATAGCCATAGCATGTGGCTGAAAGAGCTCGGATGGCTTAGCAGCCACTTCAGGAGCTCGCTACTCGTGCAGGAGCCGGCGCAAGCGACCGCGAAAATCCTTGAGCGCCTCAACGATTGGGTTGTGGTCCGCTCCGGTTGGGTACAATCTGACATCCAGCTGAAACTACTCACTCGCGAGCCGTCGTTGCAAGGACAGCTAGCTCAAGCGTATGTCGCTGGACAGGAATACCTGCTGGCGGCCCTGTTCACGGTCTGCACTTTCGTCGTGCGCCTGACCGTTCTCACTTTGGCCACTCCCCTGTTCTTGCTTACGGTGCTCACCGGCATAGTCGACGGGTTGATGCGCCGCGACCTCCGCAAGTTCGGGGCGGGCAGGGAGAGCAGCTTTGTCTATCACCGAGCCAAGCGCACATTACTACCGCTGTTGATCAGCCCTTGGGTAATCTATCTGTCGCTCCCTTGGTCGCTGAATCCGAACTGGGTATTAATCCCCTCTGCTGCGTTGCTGGGTTTCATGGTCGCGATCACCGCTACAACGTTCAAAAAATATCTTTGAATGGCTGATGTCACCCCATACCAGCCCATCGAACTAAACAGCGGCCCAAGCTTTTTGTGATTAAAAGTCAGTCATGTGCGTGTCCACGATGCTTTCGGCAAATCCACTCCCGAAGACTTGAGCTGGTGTTGCAAAACCTAAGTGACGCTCACCGTTCAGTACCCGTACCGCAGCTGCCACTGCGGACAAAGGCGTGTAGGTGTAACCGTTGACCGTTTCGATCACGGAGCGAGCGATTGATCCATCTGCTCCCACCACTTCTACCACTGCCCGCGCTCGATGAGCATTTCGCTCTTCAGCGCTGGGCCCATCAGGCAATCGAGACATGTCGCCTTCGGGAAATGCATCGCCTGATACATGAACGAACATCGCGATGTTCGCGATGCCAGTCGAATACCAGCCGGTTATCAGGTCGCCGAATGACAAGGGTGCGCAGAGTACCGGCCCCTCCCCAAAGTCAAAATGGCGTGGCGTGGCATCAGCCGTTGAAACGAGTTCGCCATCGACCCTGGCAAGTACGCCTGCACCGATGATTTCGTTGACGCTCATGGCCGATCCACGGGACATCGAGCCTGGTACGTGAAGCGCGATATTCAGTGCGAACGGATCTTTGACCCGTTTGGCAACGTGTACGGCAAGGGAGTCGGTGGGCACAACGTCCCAACCGACACCAGGCATCAGCATGACGGAATGGGAAACCGCCTCAGTGCCAAGCCTCTCTGCCAATCGGTAAACGTTGATCTCTGCGGTGATGTCCAGGTAGTCCACACCTGCTTTCAGGCAAGCACGCATCAACGCTTCAGCCGTATGCGCGAACGGCCCTGCGAAGTTAAGCAATACCGAAATGCCCGATAAGGACGCCACGGCGTTGGCATCGGCATTGAACACCCGAAAATGTACACCCAACTGATCAGCGAGTGACGCCAGGCGCGAACGATCGCGCCCGGCAATTTCAACATTCAGCCCAAGCGCTTTTGCCCGCTCTGCCGCCATGCGGCCGGTGTAACCCGTGGCGCCGTAGATCAGAAGTTTTTTCATTGTGCGTGCTGCCATTTCTTGTAAACGAATTCGAGGCTGTACCCGTCCGGATCCAGCACATTGGCAGCGTAGTAATCAGGGTCATAGTGCAAGCGGGCGCCAGGTGCACCATTGTCGATGGCGCCATGACGCATGGCCGCAGCATAGGCCGCGTCCACTTCAGCCTTGTTGCGGGCGACGAAGCCGACATGCACGGCGCCTCCCTCGACGATGCCTTTGCGCAGCCAGAAAAACATCCGACCGTTGGCACCGAAACCCTTGAGGTCGGGATGCCCAGGTGGCCCGTCCATGCCGTCATAATTCAGCCGCGCCATTATGCCAAGTGGCGTCAGGGCTGCGTCATAGAAGCGGATGGAACGTTCGATATTGCTTACTGAAAGGAAAATGTGGTCAAGCATTGAAAACGCTCCTGTGCTCAGATGTTGTAACCGCCGGCGACTTCAATGTTCTGGGCGCTGATCCAGGCGCCCTCGGCGGACAGCAGCGTGCCGATGACGCGCGCCACATCCTCGGGTTCGCCCACCCGGCCCAACGCCGTCTGGGACGCCAGCAACGCCTCGAACTCTTCGTTCAAACCACCGCCCAGCTCAGTTCGGATTGCACCCGGCGAAACCGAGTTGGCACGAATACGACGCTCGCCGAACTCCTTGGCCATGTAACGGGTGAGCACTTCTAACCCCCCTTTGAAGGAGGCGTAGGGCGCAACACCCGCCGTTGCCACGCGAGTAGTGGCACTGGTCAGGTTGACGATGCAAGCGTTCGCTTCCAGCAACGGCAACAAGGCCTGGGTGAGAAAGAACGGGCCTTTCAGGTGCACGCTGAGCAGCGCGTCAAACTGGTGCTCACTGACCGATTCCAGCGGGTTGAAAAGGCCGTGCCCTGCATTGTTTACCAGCCCGGCAAGCCCGCTGACGCCCCAGTTTCCTTGCAACGCCTCGATGACGGCCTCGCGAAAGCCGATAAAGCTACCGACATCAGCAACATCCAATTCCAGTGCAACTGCTCTGCCACCGAAGTGCTCAATGTCAGCGACTACCTGCCGTGCGGCAGCCGAGCTGCGCTTGTAGGTAAGGATGACACCCATGCCGCGCCGGGCCAGATGGTGTGCCGTACTGGCGCCAATGCCCCGGCTGCCGCCTGTTATGACGATAACGCCCATGTGCTACTCCGCTAGCGATCAACTAAGCCCTCACAGTAATCAGATCGCGGATTGCATACGCTCCCATTGCTGCTTCGATCCTGCCTGTTTCTGCTTTTTGCTTGCACGGCATCGCTCGCTGCCGTCAGCATGCCAGCCATGACCACTCAAATTGATGAACTGCGCGCTTTGGCCGCCAGAGCCGAAAACCGCCGCACCGAGACGGGCATCCCGCGTGTAGCCATGGTTCAGGGCAAAATCCCGGAGCACATGCTGGCTGCTGTCTACGACCCCATGATCAACTTGATCTTGCAAGGGAGTAAGTCGATGACTGTGGGCGATCGCACCCTGCGCTATGACCCTGCGACTTACTTTGTCATGTCCATCGACCTACCCTCGGTGGGCACGGTGCATGCCGCCGAGTCAGGCGCACCCTACCTGGCTGTGAGCTTGACGCTCGACCCGTTGGTATTGACGACATTGCTCGCCGACCTGCCAAGGCCGACCGGGCAGTATGAACATCAACCAGGGTTTTCCGTGGCAGCCGTCACGCCAGAGCTGATGGACGCCTTGGTACGTATGCTGCGCCTGATGGACAAGCCTGAAGAGATTGCGGCCCTTGCGCCCGTGTATGAACGCGAGATCTTGTACCGGGCGTTGCAAGGCCCGCATGGCTGGATGTTGCGGGAGATAGCCGCGCCGGATACTGCACTGGCAAGGGTAAGCCAGGCCATTCAGTACATACGCCGCCATTTTGCGGTGTCAATCAGAGTAGAGGAGCTTGCGCAGCACGCCACCATGAGTGTTTCGGCATTTCACCGGCATTTCAAAGCCGTCACCAACCTGAGCCCGTTGCAGTACCAAAAACGCGTGCGGCTGCTTCAAGCACGCACCCTCATGGTGGCCAATGCCAGAAGTGTGATGGCGGCGGCGTTCGAGGTTGGGTATGAGAGCCCCACGCAATTCAGCCGGGACTACGCCCGCCTTTTCGGCTTGCCCCCCGCAAAGGACGCGGCACGCATCGTGGAAGTCAGCAGGTCTCCAGGTCATTGACCAGTGGTGGATCATGTTGATCCCCAGACGCAGCTCTCACAAAAAGTGCTCGCCGTAACTGGCTGCTTCACGCCCTGACATTGATGGCTGGCCAGCTTCTCAGGCGTTCGCTGCAGAATTCGTGGGGCCAGCAACGCTCGCAGATTGGTCGTCCCCTGAATGGTTGAACTCCAGTCTTGCTCCACTCCTGCCAACCTCGACAGAAAGCGAAAGGCCAAGAATCCTTTTAACTCATGCCTCAACTCGCCCGCTGGGTAAAGGTGGCGACCAGAGATTGCTCTGGAGCATGCCATGAGGACTTATGCCTTCCCGATGCTTGTGATTTATCTAGCAACACTCCCGGCTGTTGCACAAGAAAGTCGCGAGCGCTCGGATCTGGGACTCGTGCAACGACAGCTCACTGCCATCGAACAGTTGGCTGATCGTGCGCAAAGCGGCTCAGAAAATGTCGCTGGAGTGCGCTATCGATTCGACTATCAGAGGGTTGCGGCGGACCTAGAACGTGTACGTGAAGGCATCCAACAATACTTATCGCCCTCCCGCGCGCAGCCGGCTGACCTGGTCGAGCTGGCCGGTCAGTACCGTGCTGAAGCACCCCACTCGAGCCCCTCCGATGAGCATGACTGACGCTCAACTCAGCGCGTTCTCGGCCGTGGCCGGGTTTTCCCCGCAACTCAGCTCGGTACTGTGGCGCTCCTCGGTGCTGTTGTTGGCGTTGCTCTGGTGCACCTGGGCCCTGTGGACCGGCTACCGCGGCTGGGCGGCCGGCAACATCAATTTTGGCTCGCTCGGCGGCAGCACGCTGCGTCTAGCCCTCGCCCTGATCGTGCTGATGTTTTTCATGCTGTCGTAACCAGGAGAACTTGCCATGAACCTCTCCCGTCATTGCCACCGCCCGCATTTTCCGCTGCGGGCTACTTGTTCGAAAATCCTGTTCGCCAGTTTGGTGCTACTGAGCTCGACACTCGCCTGGGCTGATCTGCCCACCATGGAAGCGCCCTCCCGCGGGGAGGGCTCAGGACTGATCGACACCATCAAGAACTACGCCTACGACGGCGGCATCCTGCTCGGTCTACTGATCGCAACCCTCGCCTTTTTGGGTGTGGCCTGGCACTCGCTCACGGTCTACGCCGACGTGCAAAACCAGCGCAAGACCTGGAAGGATCTCGGCGCTGTGGTCGGCGTCGGCGCGCTGTTGGTGGTGGTGATCCTGTGGTTCCTGACCAAAGCCGCGACGATTCTGTGAGGTCACCATGTCCGACGCCCCTGCTACCCTCCCCGACGGCACTCTGACCTTCCTGCCAGAACGCCTGAACCGCGATCCAGCCGTCCTTCGCGGCCTCACCAATGACGAGATGTGGGTCGCACTGATTGTCGGCGCAGTACTGGGTGTTGTCCTCGGCGCGCCGCTGGCGTTGGCCACCGCCTCTATCGCCACCCTCCCCACCTGCATGTTCCTGTGCATGGCACTGGTATTGCTTGGCGGTGGTAAGCTGCTGCGCCGGGCCAAACGCGCCCGCCCCGAGACCTGGTTGTATCGACGCCTGCAGTGGCAGCTGGCGGTGCACTGGAGCATCGGCACTGAGTACCTGATCCTGCATTCTGGCCCGTGGACGGTTCGGCGCACGCGCCGGCCTGCGAGGACCACTCCATGAGCCGCTTCCGCAACAAGGTGGATGCGCAGCAGGCGCACATTTTCAGCCTGCGCCTGGCCGTAGCGACCCTGGCACTGCTGTGCAGTGGCATCTGGTATGGCTGGCAGTCCGCACCATCCGAACTGACCATCCACGTGCCGCCGGATCTGCGCTCCGGCAGCACGCGAAAATGGTGGGATGTGCCGCCCGAGAATATCTATGCCTTCGCCCTGTATATCTTCGGTCAGCTAAACCGTTGGCCCAGCGATGGCGAGGTCGACTACCACCGCGCCATCTTTGCCCTTCAGCCCTACCTGACACCGGCGTGCAAGGCCTTCTTCGATGGTGACTTCGAGTACCGCAAGGCGGCCGGCGAACTGCGCGGTCGCGTGCGCGGCGTGTACGAAGTGCTGGGCCGCGGCTACAGCGATGATCCCGATCTGCGGGTGAAGCAGCTGGATAAGCACAGCTGGCTGGTCAAGCTCGACCTGAATGCCGACGAATACTACGCCGCCGAACCGGTGAAGCGCGTGGTCGTGCGCTATCCGCTGCGGGTGGTGCGCTTCGACGTCGACCCCGAACGCAACAAATGGGGCCTGGCCCTGGACTGTTACGAAGGCACACCGCAGAAGCTGACGCTGCCTGGAGGTGCGTGATGATGGGTGTCTTGATCCTGATTCTGGTGTCGGTGGCCGGGTGGTGTTCAGCCGCAGGCGCCGTCGAAGTCAAATACTGGGACCGCTTGCCGCTGGCAGTGCCGTTGACGGTGGGTCAGGAACGTATCCTGATGCTGGATGAGGATGTCCGCGTCGGATTGCCCGGTGCGATTACCAATAAGCTGCGTGTGCAATCGGTTGGCGGGACGGTGTACCTGCGTGCGTCGGAAGCCATCCCCCCGACCCGACTGCAGCTGCAGTCGGTAAAGTCAGGCGACATCATCCTGGTCGACATTGAAGCGCTCCAGGGCAGCGAGACGCTGGAGCCGGTCAAGATCGTGGCTCAGGCCCAGGCACCAGACGTGGAAACCGCGAAGGATGCAGCACCGGCAGCGACGCCGGTACCGGTGGTGCTGACCCGCTTCGCGGCCCAGAACCTGTATGCGCCGCTGCGCACCGTGGCGCCCTTGCCCGGGGTGCGTCTGGTCCCGCTGGGCGAGTCTTCTGGATTCAGCACGCTCCTGCCGACCGAGCACGTCTCCATCAAGGGACTTGCCGCCTGGCGGCTGGGTAATTATTGGGTGACGGCGGTGAAGATCGTCAACCGTGGGTCGGCCAAGGTCACACTGGACCCGCGTCACCTGCAGGCCACGCTGTACGCCGCTACCTTCCAGCACGAGTACCTGGGGCACGCCGGCACACCTGAAGACACCACCGTGGCGTACCTCGTCACCCGCGGCGGCGACCTGAGGCACGCGCTGCTGTTGCCACCGCCAGCGCCGGAGGCTGCCGATCATGAAAGCTAACGGTGTGCTGAAATGGCTGGTACCTGCGGTCCTGCTGGGGATTGTGCTGATCATCGGCAAATCCTGGGTATCTTCACCAGACGCTCAACCTGTCCGTGATCCCGAAAACACCGCCCTAAGCCCTGAACAGGCCAAAGCCCTCGGCATTGCCGGCGACACGCCGCGCGACACCGTGGCCACGCTGATTGGCCAAGTCAAGGCGATGCGTAGCGAGATGCTGTCGCTGAAGAAAGGCAATGAGACGCTGCAGTCCGAGAACAACCGGCTGCGCACCCGCGAAGGCAACATCGACAGTCGCATTCAGAGCACGCTGAGCAGTGTCACCCAGCAAGTCACCGAGCAGCGCCAACAGGCCAACGATGCCCGGCAGAAGGCCGAGCAACAGCACCGCGAGACCCAGGGTTTGCTGTCCCGGCTCAAGGACCAGCTCACCAGCAAGCCGGCCGTAAAATCCGACGTACCTGTGGGCTTTGGACTCGAACCTGGTGACGAGCAACAATTCTCCGGAGCACAACTGCCGGCGGATGCGGTGCAGTGGATCGAGCCATCCAATACACGTGCTGGCCAGGAAGGAGCCAGTAAAACTGAGGGACCGTTGTCGGCGCTGACGTCAAAGTTCAAGGATCTGCATGGCCTGGACAACAACGCGATCGACCGGGGCCAGGACCATCTGCGCGCCGTGGCCAAGGGCGAGCGCGACCTGGAAAACACTGAGGCCCGGACTGAGGGTGCCAAGCCGGTCTACACAATCCCCGAGAACTCGACCCTGATGGGTTCGATTGCCATGACCGCCCTGATTGGCCGCGTGCCGGTGGACGGCACGGTGAACGATCCCTATCCGTTCAAGGTGCTGGTGGGACCGGACAACCTCACCGCCAACGGCATCGACCTGCCCGACGTTGTCGGTGCAGTCATGAGCGGGACTGCGGCCGGTGACTGGACCTTGTCCTGCGTACGCGGCCAGGTCGAGTCGATCACCTTCGTCTTCAGCGACGGCACCGTTCGCACGGTGCCACAGCCGCAGAAGGTGGTCAGCCGCAACCGCAGCAGTACCCAGACTTCGGACACCGAGAAGATCCGCGGGAGCTTGGGCTACATCTCCGACCCTTACGGCATTCCCTGCATCGCCGGCGAGCGCCGTTCCAACGCCCAACAGTACTTGGGCAGCCAGAGCCTGATCACTGCGGCCGGCGCCGGCTTCGCGGCAGCGCTGGGTAGCGAGCAAACCAACACCTCGTTCATCAACTCGGCCAGCGGCAGTCTGGGGCTGTCGCAGAACAGCGGCAACAGCGCGCTGAACTCGGTCATCAGCGGTGGCATCGGCGACATTCGTGACTGGATCAACAAGCTCTACGGCGAAGCCTTTGCCGCGATCTACGTCCCGCCGGGGGCCAAGGTGGCCTTGCACCTAGATCACGAAATCAGCATCGATTACGAACCCAAAGGCCGGAGAGTGAATCATGAACGCCCATCCGTTTCGGTACTGGACCTGGATTAGCCTGCTGCTGTGCCTGCACTTGGCGGGCTGCACCACCAGCAAGGACGAAATGCTGCCCCATGGCGACCACACCATGCTGGACATTTGGAACAGCGGTGGCGCGGTCGGCACGCAGCAGCAGTTGCAGGAGGCTCGCGGCGAACTGCGTCGGCCGGTGCTCGATCCTGAGCGCCTGATCAAGGACCAGAGCGCCTACACCCGCACAGCCGCCAACGAGATCCGCGCCCAGTTTCCACGCCTGCCTAATCCCGACCTGGTGATGTACGTCTACCCGCACCTGGCCGGCACCCAGCAGGCGCCGGTGCCCGGCTACTCGACCGTGTTCCCGTTGTACGAGAAGGTCCAGTACGCACTACCCGGCGAGCGCCTGGACGATCTGTGATGGACGAGGATGCAGATCGCACATCGCAGCGCTGGCAGCCCTGGCGCGCCGCGCAGCGTCGGCGCGCAACGCGTGCGGACGAAGCTACGCAGTATGCGCACAACCCCAGCTTTACCGACCACTTACCCTGGGTCGAATACCTCGAGGAGGAGCAGTGCTTTCTACTCGACGACAACCGCTCGGTGGGCGCCGTGTTCGAGTTGCAGCCGATCGGCACCGAGGGCCGTGAGCCCGAATGGCTAATGGCGGCGCGCGATGCGTTGGAGGATGCGCTGCAGGACAGCTTAGACGAGCTCGACCAGGCGCCTTGGGTGGTGCAATTCTTCTGTCAGGACGACAGTGATTTTTCCCCGTACCTGGAGCGCCTGGAACAGTACGTTGCACCACGGGCGACAGGTACCCCCTTCACTGCAGCTTTCCTCACCTCGATGCAACACCACCTCGATGCCATTGCCAAGCCAGGCGGCTTGTTCGACGACCATGTCGTGTCGCACCTGCCCTGGCGCGGCAGCAATCGACGGATTCGGCTGGTGGTCTATCGCTGGCTCGGTGACCAGGCCGACGACGAAGGGCAAAACCCCGCTCAATTGCTGGGAAGGACCTGTGACCGCCTGATGGCCTCGTTGCAGGCCTGCGGCGTCAATCCTCGGCGGCTGACGGGGCAGGATTTCTATGCCTGGTTGCTGCCGTGGTTCAATCCGGCCCCGACTCTCACCGGTGAATCACCAGCGGCGTTCTATCGACGCGTGCCCTACCCGGAGATCGATGACGGCGATGGGCTGTCGCTACCGTTCGACCACGACTTTGCCGAGCGACTGTTCTTTCAGGAGCCACGCTCGGACAGCGAGCAGGGGCTCTGGTATTTCGATCAACAGCCGCACGCGGTGATGGTGGTCGACAAACTGCGCAGGCCACCCCACATCGGCCAGCTGACCGGCGAGACCCGCAAGGGTGAAGCGCTCAACGCTCTGTTTGACCAGTTACCCGAGCAGGCCGTCCTGAGCTTGACCTTGGTCATCACACCTCAGGATGTGCTCGAGGAGCAACTCAACCGCTTGGCGCGCAAAGCCATCGGCGAAAACCTGGCCTCGACCCAGACCCGCCAGGACGTGGAAGAGGCCCGCGCGCTGATTGGCCGCCAGCACAAGCTATACCGCGGCACCTTGGCACTGTACCTGCGTGGCGCCGATGAGCCGCAATTGCGCCAGCGCTCGATCCAGGCCGCCAACGTACTGCTCGGCGCCGGCCTGCAACCGGTGCGTGAGGGCGATGAAGTGGCCGCCTGCAACAGCTACCTGCGCTGGCTGCCGATGGTCTACAACCCCGCTCGTGATAAACGGAACTGGTACACCCGCCTGTTGTTCGCTCAGCATGTCGCCAACCTGTTGCCGCTGTGGGGGCGTAGCATCGGTACCGGCAACCCAGGGATCACCTTCTTCAACCGAGGTGGTGCGCCGCTGTCGTTCGATCCCCTATCCCGCTTCGACCGCTCCATGAATGGTCACCTGCTGTTGTTCGGCCCGACCGGCGCTGGCAAGTCGGCCACCTTGGTCTCGATCCTGATGCAAGTCATGGCGGTGTATCGGCCGCGGCTGTTCATTGTCGAAGCTGGCAACTCCTTCGGCCTGCAGGGCGACTACTTCGCCACCCTCGGCCTGACCGTCAATAAGGTTCAGCTCAAGCCCGGCAGCGGCTTGAGCCTGGCTCCCTTCGCCGATGCCCGGCGGCTGATCGAGCGCCCCGACCAGGTCGCCAGTCTGTCGACCGAAGACCTGGATGAAGACGCTTCGGGCAGTGACGAGCAACGCGATGTGCTGGGCGAACTGGAGATTACCGCTCGCCTGATGATCACCGGGGGCGAAGTCAAGGAAGAGGCCCGCCTCACCCGGGCTGACCGCAGCCTGATTCGCGAGTGCATCCTCGACGCCGCCAGGCACTGTGCGGCCAGCGATCAGCAGGTCATGACGCGCCATGTTCGTGATGCCCTTCGAGTGGTGGCCAGCGACGCCCATCTGCCCGACAAGCGTCGCGAGCGGGCCCAAGAAATGGCCGAGTCCATCGACCTGTTCTGCCAGGGCTTCGAGGGTGCGCTGTTCGACCGACCAGGCACCCCTTGGCCGGAAAGCGATGTCACGATCGTCGACCTCGCCACCTATGCCCGCGAGGGCTATGAAGCGCAGATGTCGATCAGCTACATCAGCCTGATGAACACGGTGAACAACCTTGCCGAACGCGATCAATACCTCGGTCGTCCGATCATCATGGTCACTGACGAAGGTCACATCATCACCAAGAACCCGCTGCTGGCGCCCTTCGTGGTCAAGGGTACCAAGATGTGGCGCAAGCTCGGCGCCTGGTTCTGGCTGGCAACGCAGAACCTGGCCGACTTCCCCGATGCGGCGCAGACCATGCTCAACATGATCGAATGGTGGATCTGCCTGAACATGCCGCCGGCGGAGATCGAAGAGATCGCGCGCTTCAAGAAGCTCACGCCAGCACAGAAGACCCTGCTGTTGTCAGCGAGCAAGGCCTCTGGCAAGTACACCGAGGGCGTGGTCTTGTCGAAGCAGCTGGAGACGCTGTTTCGCGCAGTCCCGCCGAGTCTGTACCTCACCCTGGCCATGACCGAACCCGAAGAAAAGGCCCAGCGCTGGCGGTTGATGGAAGCGCATCAGCTATCCGAGCTGGAGGCCGCACTTCGGATTGCGGCGGACATCGATCGCTTGCGCGGCATGTCCTGAACCTCGTGGCCCACGATGCTCTGTGGCCTGCCGATCAATAAAACCCGACAGGAGTACATATGTACTCCTTTGGTAATTTAGGACGAATTGCAGTCCTCACCATGCCGGCTGGAGAAACCGAAGGCACCAGTCTCGGTTTGTCCGCCCCACTCCTCTGCCTGATCCGTGATGCTGCAACTCGGCGCATGGATGCACACCGTTGCCACTTGCCGAGCGCTGCCGATGAACTTGACCGCCCCATGTCGTACACCACAGCCAAAGAGATCTGGCCGAGGTCGCGGCTTTATCGCGATCGTTTTGCTCGTGGCTGCCGAGCAGTGCCTGGCGATAACCACTCCCTCCATCATTGCCTCGGTCGCGTCGCTGCAGTGTCTGGAGTACCGGATCGTGGGGATCTGCTACTGGCTGCTGTGTACGCCCTTTGGTTGCACGGTGAGAACTTCGCCCAAAGTCCGTCACTTCATTCCTGAGCTGGTGGTGTCGAGCTATTCCGACACCGGCAATAACCCCTGGGGCGAGATGTCCGGTCTTTCGGCACCGACACCCCTGTCGCAAGGCGGGGGCAACCTGATCACACCCTCGCCGCAGCGCAACAACCTGCCCCGCTTCAAGAATGTCGACGGCATCGGGCACCCCGGCGGCGCGGCGCTGACGGCCCTGGCCCGCAGCTTCGGCTATGCATGTCCAAGCGGTGCGGTGCCACTTGCGCCCTATTACCTCAGTACGCTCGATCCGTTGGCTTGGCGCCACGCCATTCCCGAGTCCGTGTACCCGCAGGCGCTTGTCCCGGGCGTGCGCGAAATCGGGAGCCAGGCCCTCGGCAACATGTGGGGCAGCGTCTACCCACGCCAAGGCTTCCTGGTACAGCCCGACGACTTCAAGGCCGCTGCGGTGATGGCGCAGCGCGCCAGCGATTTCATCACCCGTGTCGGCCAGCCACACGTCTATTTGCCGCTGCAGCCGATGCCCTCTCCCGGCTATTGGCCGCCACAGCCGGTGATGGAGAACAACCTCAACAACCACCGTTGGCAGTTGCTCGCACCGATGATGCAGAGCACCTGCGCAATCTTCCCGAGCGCCACCGTCCAGAGTGCCGAGGGCGCCTACGCCTGGTCGTTGTGGCGGCCGTATCGCTGCTGCCAACGCATGGGGCAGACCTTCCTGTTCAGCATCGACTTTGATGGAGGCCAGTGATGAACGCCCTCTCGTTCGGGTTGATATGTCTTTTCGTGTGCACCGCTGGCCACGCCGCCGAGAGTGGCTACCACCTGGGCGACCAGGCCCAGGTGTTGGACGACCGCGTGATGTACACCATCGGTGGCGGATCGGCGGCAGGCGCACCCTCCTCGCTCTACCGCCCCAGCGGACTCGGCGTGGGCCTGTCCTGGCGGGCAAACATGATGTGCGGAAACATGAACCTCTCCAACACCCTGCAGAACCAGCTCAACGGTGCCACCCAGGGTTTCCAGCAGATCATGGGCAACGTCATCCAGAACGCCACCCAGGCGGTGATGTCGCTGCCGGCAATGATCATTCAGCGCGCCAACCCCGGGCTGTACGAGCTGCTGAGCAACGGCGTGCTGCAGGGGCGCATAGACTTTGACCGTTCGAAGCTCACCTGCCAGGCGATGGCGGCGAAGATGGCTGACAAGGTGGACCAGGCCGGTTGGGGAGCACTGGCGCAGAACCAGGAAATGCAGCACAACCTGGAGCAGTCCGACGGTGATGCCGTTACGGCGGTAAAGGACACCGAATCGAACAACGGCAACAACGGCGTCAGCTGGGTCGGCGGGCAGAAAGCCGGCGGTCATGGCCAGGCGCCGATCCGAGTGACCTCGGACGTGGTCAAAGCGGGCTACAACCTGCTGCACAACCGCTCGGTCGAAGACACCTCGGCCGTCGGCTCAAGTTGTCAGAATGGCGCGATCTGCCAGGCCTGGGCGAGTCCCGAGGAGGCTGCCGAATGGGCCACTCGGGTGCTCGGCGAAACCGAGGTCGAGACCTGTGACGATTGCGAGACGCTGCGCGTGAGCGCGGGCGCCGGTCTTACGCCACTGATCCAGGAAACTTACACCCAGCACCTCGAGGGCTTGCAGCGCATGTTGTCAGGCGCAGAGGAGCCCACGCCAGAGAACCTCGGCAAAGTCTCCAGCCCGTTGCTACAGGTTTCGCGCGGCGTGATTGAAGGCCTGCGTGATGACCCCGATCAGAACCTGTTGGCCCGACGTTTGGCCAGCGAGACCGCGCTGTCGAGCGTGATCTACAAAGCGATGCTACTGCAGCGCACGTTGCTCGCCGGTAGCCGTGAGCCCAATGTGGCGTCAACGCAGCCCGCCACCACCGCCCTCAACAGCAACGTCGAAACGCTGGAGCGCGAGATCCGCCTGCTGCAAACGGAGTTGCAAGTGCGCCAAACGCTGGCCACCAATACCGCCAGCCTGGTCCTCGATCGCCACGCCGGCGGCGCCGATGCCTCACGCAATATCGACCAGCGCGAGCCACGCCCAGACCGCCTGCAGCGAGCGGATCAGGGAAGGAGCACGCCATGATGCCGTTTTCTGTGAGGAGCTCGGTCGTTCGGGGCCTGCTGATCCTCGGCGTCGTGATGGTCATGTTGCTGATTGCCTCGATGGCGCTGCAATTGAGCGGACCCCAGTTGGAATGGGTCAAGGAGGGACAGGGGAGTACGCCATATCTCGCCTACTGGCGAGCCCTACTGTACACCCTGATTTTCGCCGGCTGGACCGCAGCACTCCGCTTGCGGCCAACCTCGGAAGACCAGCAACGGCTCTTGCGCCTGGGCCTGATCGGCTTCAGCTCGATCATCCTGGTCGAACTGTCGCGCGTATGAGGTGCAGCCATGAACATGAGCACCAACAGCTACCTTGAGTACTACCTGTCGCTGCTGGCCTGGATCATCAACAACGGCATCTGGAACACGCTGGCGGACACCGGGCTGTTCGCTGCTCCGTTTGGGGCGATCATCCTTCAGGAGTGGTTATCCGCCCGCCAACAGGGGGCCGACGAGGGCAACAAGGGCTTGCTGTCGATCCCCCGCGTCGAGAACCGCCTGTGGATGAGCTACATCGTCATCCTGTTTGGCTGCATGCCGTTCTTCCCGTTGAACCTTTCCTCCGTGACCTTCGACGATGCGGCGAGCCAGCGCTGCGGGGTGTCGATGGCCAAGCCCGCGGACACGGCCTGGGGAACTACCTTCAACACCATCGGCGAGAAATCAGCAAATGTGCCGGTGTGGTGGTACCTGGTGCATGCCATGAGCAAGGGCGTTACCGCCGCCGCCACGGCGTCGATCCCCTGCGCACCCGACATTCGTGCAATGCGGATGGAGATCGACAGCTCGCGGATCAACGACCAGGTGCTGCTGCAGGAAGTCGCTGATTTCACCCGCGACTGCTATGGCTATTCGCGCTCGCGGCTGTTTACCAACCGCCCTGAGCTGGACGAGTCGCAGAGCTACGATGCGTCCTGGATTGGTTCGACGTATCTGCTTGACACACCGGGCTACTACGACACGGATCGCTCGCACACGCCCCGGGTTGATTGGCCGTATGACGAAACGCGGGACACCTCCCTGCCCCGGCTGGACAACGGTGCGGGCTACCCTACCTGCAAGCAGTGGTGGAGCGATGCCACGGTCGGCTTGCGCGACCGCCTGGTCGCCGAGGTCGATCCAAACCTGCTCACGCAATTGCGCGGTTGGCTGACCGGACACAGCTCCACCGAAATCGAAAACGCTACCCTGCGTGAACTGGTTAGCCCCCGCCAGCAGTCATTGAGCATGGCGCCTGGTCAGGTGTTCCAGGACTACGGCAGCAGTGCCCGAGGCGGCTCGTTGACGCAGGGGCTCAACAATCTCGCCACCAACACCGGCCTGGCCCTGGGCTCGTTCAGCAACTTCCCGGCGATGAATGCGCTACGCGCTGCACTGCCGATGGTGCAGGCCTTCCTGATCATGGGCACGATCATCAGCTTGCCACTGGTGCTGCTGATCAGTACCTACCAGCTCAAAGCACTCATGACAGTCACCTTCGCGCTTTTCACGCTGCACATGCTGACGTTCTGGTGGGAGCTGGCCCGCTGGATCGACTCGAGCATGCTGGACACGCTGTACCACCAGGTCTCTGTCACGGACCAGGCGCTTTTAACATTACCAACGGCAGGGTTCATGGATGGGACGGTCACCGCGCAGGTGATCGAGTACGTGATGGGGGCGATGTTTTTGGTGCTCCCGATGTTCTTTCTGGGAACCATGAGTTGGGCGGGGTACAACGTTGGCAGCAACGTTCAGAGCCTTCTAACTCAAGGTGCAGAGAGTGCCAAACTCCAAGCTGGGAAGGGAACATCACAAGTTGTTGGAGGCGTACAAAAGCTTAAGTAATCAGTTATCGAAGTGATCCATGTTCGTCGTACATTTCTGGATACTTGAAACGATGCTGAGGATGGCTAACCTCGAATACATCGGGCTCATCATCATTCGCTTCAATAGGCAGCGCGGCAAACGCCCATAGGGCTACCATTCCGACCGCCAGGAAGAATGCTACTGATGCGACAGCAAGCAAAAGAATCACCTTAACAATCTGCATTCCGAGCCGGCGATACCCAAACGGAACGCTCGCCAACATCGGTGAATTCAGCACGCTGGCTTCTAGCTGATTCACCAATCGACCCGCGCGAGTTGCGGCACGAATCAAATACTTGCCGAAAGAAGTACGGCTGGGGTTTGAAGACGCTGGAGTCGCCATTTCCCTACCTCCATTTACTTCACCGCACGTGCGGTCAAACCGCTGTAAACAATTTGGATCCAAGCCTTAGCTTACTCCTCTCCTGCGGATTTCCATGACCGTTGATCACTTGGTTTACGCTGCTGATCGCCAGTGGCACTGCATGGATTGATGCAGTGCACTCTTCTGAAAATCACCATTGACGTTATGCCGTCCCGCTTGATAAACCGGACAGGCAAGCGCTGGAAAACCAGCACCCCAGGTGGCCACAACCTTCAAGGCCACATCACTCCCGTGATGGTTGTCCCAAGGGCGATTAGCGTTCGGCGGCTCGCCCGGTTACCGCTTCCGCGGTGATGAGCGCTCTTTCACATCTGCCTCACGGAGCCCTGCTCCGTTGAAGCTCCTTTTCCATTTCCGTGCTGGGAATTCTTCCCGCATGGGTGGTATTCCTCCGCACTACCTGGAGGAACTCACCATGTTGCGCTTCACAGGAACTGAACTTCATGCTGTTTTGACTGAAGCGGCCGTCATCGGCTGCCGAGTCATCCTGGTCAAAGACCACGGTGTCTACCTCATGTCCGAGTTCGGCGAAAGCAAACCCGACGGAGGTAGCCGCAAACACATTGCCTACGCCATGGGTTGCAACCCTGACGTCGACGACTTTGACGCCTGGTGGAATCGCGCACGCAGTGAATTCGGCGGCGACGATTTTGCCGAGTACTTCGACCTTGATGATCCCGTTCTGGAAAGCCTACGCGGCACCAGCGGGTCGCTCGTAATCGAGGCCACATCCACCCACTTGTACATTGCTGCAGAGATTGCCCCCTCCGGGAAGTCCTGAATGCTCTCGCAACACCCACGATATCCCAGGAAAGCACGAGCCTGTGTTTCTCTGGGATATCGCTCATTTCAATCTCTACGCCAACAACAGCGAGCCATTCATCTGGAATTTTGGGATGGAAAGCCTTCGCTGGAAGCGGCTGGAAACTTGACCTGCTCGGTGCCCTAGGTTGGGCATTGACCCCACGGGCAAGCGCGTTTTAATGCCTAGACACGCTTAGTTCAAAGTGTGAGTTGTGGCGATGGGACTTCCCCCAAGTTGTTCGTGAAGCCATCGCAGGATCAGCTCCCGGGAGGCACCCGTGTCCAGGAAGCACCGCTCCTTACCCGCCATTGTCCTGAGTCCAGGAGTATGGCAATTCATCACCGAGGTTGGTACGGCTACTGACGCAGTCGAGCAATCAGGGCAGCGCTTGCAAGCCGTCTTGGGAATCGCCTTGGCTTCAGTAGGTCGTCGCCACTTGCGCCAATCGCTCGATTTGCTGCTCAGTCAGCCTTCCCAGCGCGAATCGCACTCATCGCCGGCAGCTACTCAGCTACAGGTAAATCAAATCACACCAGCGACCGGCCCTGTTTTTCTTCATATCAGGTTGCCACATGAGATCGGTATGGACATCTCATCGGCCTGAACGCCCGCACTACCACTGTCCACTTACCCCACCGGGAACCCTTCCCGGCCGGGCAGCGTTCCCCTCTTTGACTGGAGAACGTCATGTCCGATATCTACCTAGACGTCACCAACAAGATTGTCAGTGCCCTGAGCCAAGGGGTCATCCCCTGGATCAAACCCTGGACCACTTCAGGTTCCAGTGCTGACGCACCTTTCCCCATTAACGCGATCACTCGGCGACCCTACGCCGGCATCAACATTCCACTGCTGTGGGCCGAAGCCCGCCTGCGCGGGTACCGCCAGGATCGCTGGCTCACCTACAACCAGGCACGGAAAGCCGGTGGTCACATACGCAAGGGCGAACAATCGACCCTCGCAGTACTGTACAAGCCCATGAGCAAGGAAGCACACGACGAAGACGGTCAAGTCGTCCGTGATGAGCAAGGCAACGTCAAGATGGTGCAATTCGCGCTACTGCGGACGCATTGCCTGTTCAACATCGAGCAGACCGAGGGACTACCCATCGAGGAACAGCAGAACGACGAAGGTGAAGATACGATGGCGTTCATCGATCATGCACCTGCCGAGCGACTGTTGGACGCCAGCGGCGCACACATCGAGCATCGGTATGGTGATTCCGCGTTTTATCTACCGATCCGGGATCTCATTCAATTGCCCACCAAGGCCCAGTTCGTGGACGTCGGCAGCTACTACGCGACCGCGCTGCATGAGCTGACGCATTGGTCGGGTCACCACTCCCGCCTCAACCGGGAAGGCATCACGGGCTGTCACGCCTTTGGCTCTGCAGCCTACGCCTTCGAGGAATTGGTCGCGGAGATGGGTGCAGCATTTCTCTGCGCCCTCACCGGCACCCAGGGCGAGCTGCGCCACGAGGAGTACCTGGCGTCCTGGTTGAAGATCCTCAAGGAAGATAAGCGGGCCATCTTCCGCGCCAGCGGTTTGGCGCGAGAGGCATCCGAGTACCTGTTGGCGCTGATGCCGGATCAGGCTACCGAGGCAACGGAACGGCTCACGGCATAACTTTTCACCTTCAATAGAAAGGCCCCAACCGGGGCCTTTGTTTTACCTGCAACGCCAACCATCGGCCGCTGCAATTGAGCAAGTGATTACTGCAGCCAGCTCTCGACGACATCCGAGCCGTGCTCTTGCTTCCACTGCTTGAGGATCTTGTGGTTGCCGCCCTTGGTTTCGACGATCTCGCCGCTGTGCGGATGCTTGTAGCGTTTAACTTCACGCGGCTTGCGCTGAGCGCCGGTGGAGGCGCTGGAAGTGGTCACGCTCACGCCTTTGGACGGGTCAAGAATGGTGATGACCTGGCGCAGGTTCATGCCGTACTGATCCAGCAAGGCCTTGAGTTTTTGTTCGAACTCGATTTCCTGCTTCAGGCCGGAATCGTTTTTCATCGCGTCCAGCTGTTGAAGTTGAGCAGCCAGTTGAGCTTCCAGTGCTTTGAATTCGGCAAGTTTGGACATGTGAAATCTTTCCTAGGGTTGGGGCATGTGAGCCGATATTACCTGATGCACAAGTACTAGCCGAGCGTGAATTGGCTCTTCAGCTAACTTTTCATCCTTCAACATGTCCACATATCTATGTGACTAATCAGTCCGGCAAAAACTGGCAAAGGTGGCCCACTAGTTCACGAGGTGCAGCACTGTTGCCGATCTTGAACAACATGTCGCGCTGACTGCGTGGCAGCTGTTTCGCACAGCGCTTGGCTGCTGATCGAATGGCAGCATCGGTCCCATGAATCCGGTCGGCCAGTAGCACGATTAAAATGGCATCGTTCAACGTCATCAGGCTACCTTCCCCCAAATAGTGCCGAACAGTCTACCTCCCGAAAAAAGGACAGGCCATTCCCGCACCACACGTAACCCGATGCGCCAAGCTTCGAATTTACGCGTTCGCGAAAAGGGCCTAGAGGGTAAAGGATAACGGCAGCAATGGAAGGGGGCACAAGGGTAAGAGCTCTATCCGAAAAGGCAAAAGGACCTTCTGAATGCAAAGCAGGTAATGCGATGAAGCGCTGGTGGTTCAAGCATGAAAAAGGCAATGCTGTGGAGCCCATACTCGCTCCAGCACCCGAGGGATTTCTCCTCCCACTACCCGCCGAATCCCTGCTCTGTGCCGACCACCGGAAAAAGCTGCTGGAGCGCATCTGGCAATACACAGCGCTCTCCGAGCCGCAGTTCAATCAGCTCTACCTTGACCCGATCCGCCGCTACGCCGCCTATGTACAGCAACTCCCTGCCAGCGAAAGTCACCACCATGCCTACCCGGGCGGCATGCTCGACCATGGACTAGAGCTGATGGCCTGCAGCCTGAAGTTGCGCCAATCGTACCTGCTACCCAGCGGCGCCGCGCCAGAAGACCAGGCCGCGCAGGCCGACGCCTGGAGCGCGGCGATTGCCTACGGCGCCCTGCTCCATGACATTGGCAAGATTGCCGTCGACCTGCAGGTGGAGTATCAGAATGGTGAGGTGTGGCACCCGTGGCACGGTCCTCTGGCCCAGCCCTATCGTTTTCGCTACCTGGCCGGCCGCGACTACAAGCTGCACAGCGCCGCCACGGGGCTGCTGTACACACGGATTTTGACGCCTCTCCAGCTCGACTGGCTCAGCAGCTATCCACTCCTGTGGGGCCACCTACTGTTTCTGCTGGCCAACCACTACGAGCATGCCGGTACCCTCGGGGAACTGGTGCTGCAAGCGGACCGGGTCTCCACCGCGCAGAACATCGGCGCCAACCCCACTAAGGCCCTGCTGGCACCTAAACACTCGTTGCAGCATCACCTGCTCACGGGCCTGCGTCACCTGGTTAAAAACGAGTTCAAATTCAACCAGCCCGGTGCAGCCGGTTGGCTCACCGAAGACCATCTGTGGTTGGTCAGTAAAACCGCCACCGACAAACTGCGCGCCTACCTGCTGGCTCAGACCGTGGATGGCATCCCCTCCTCCAACATCGCCTTGTTCGATGAACTGCAGTCGCATGGATTGGTGGATGCGACACCTGAGGGCAAAGCGGTATGGAATGCCAACGTAACAGACGATGACTGGCAACATCGCTTTACTTTTCTCCGCCTGCAACCGAGCCTGATCTGGGCCGATGCCCCCCGGCCAGACTACTTTAAAGGAACGGTTGAACCGATGATGAAACATCCTCTGCCGGCCGGTGAAACCTGCGAGTCGACTTTGGATCGATCGCAACCAACGCCGGAAAAAAACCAGCCCGTATCCGAGCACCAGAACCAGGATTTTGACTATCTCGACGATTTGATGGACATGTTGCAAGAACCAAGCGAGGTCGAAATTGGACCAAGCGCGGGAAGCCTGCAATCCACCACTGCGTCACCCAAGGATCCCAAGGGGCTGGCCTTCCTCGAATGGCTCCGCGAAGGAGTTCTCAAACATCGCTTGGTGATCAACGACAGCAAGGCCAAGGTCCATACCGTAGAAGGCACTTTTTTCCTAGTCACCCCAGGCATTTTCCAACGCTACGCCGCCGAACACCCCGAGTCAGCCGAAGCAGACTCTCAAAGCGACGCCTGGCGACGAATCCAACATCACTTTGAAAAGCTAGATGCTCATCTGAGAAAGCCTAATAGGCAGAACATTTGGACTTGCACTGTACGAGGCCCGCGGAAAACCACATCCCTCAACGGCTACATCCTGCGTGACGTGAATCTCCTTGGTCTGCCGCCTCCTCCAGATAACCCGTTCCTTTCTCTGCGACCTCCGATGCCCTGAGGATCTTCGTTTGTTGTCCTCCGAGCGACTGAGATCTGACGCGGTACATCGGCCAAGTGAGGTTGCCCACCGAGGTGGCTTTCCTTGAGCGCCTTTGGGGATCCGATCAAGTCAGCACAGGTCATCAGACCTGTGCTGACATAGCCCTCCAATTGCCCTCCACAAGCCCTCCATCCCATGAGTCAGATGAGCTTTTCCGATTTTGAGTACGCCGGTAAGCGCAAGCAAACCCGTCGCGAGCGTTTCCTGGCTGAGATGGAGCAGGTAGTGCCGTGGAGCGGTTTGGTGATTGAACGATGCAAGAAGCCCACGACGCTTATACCTCATGTTTTGAGTCCATCCCCTTCTATCCGAATGGCCCTTTGATCTGCAGACTACCCATCGTCGCTAAAGCTTCGTATCGCCTGACGAGATTAAGCCCCAGCGCCACGTTGATGTAGAACTCCATCGATGATCGGGTGCAGTGAATATGCTTTCTGATTTTGTGCTTGTCTCGCCGTTTGTTACTGCTTATGCCCTTGGTTGCGTTCTAGTAGCTGCGATTGCGCGAGGCTTCTCCGGCTTCGGTTTCACGCTGTTGGCCATCATGTCACTTTCGTTCGCGCTTCCGTTGTCGACGATCGTACCGGCCATATTTATTCTGGAAATTGCAGCCGGCTTGAAGCTATTGCCATCGATATGGGGACAGGTGCACTGGGGCTCCATCCGGGTTCTTGTTATCGCGTCGATCATTGCGACGCCGCTGGGAGCGTATCTGCTTGCTAAGGTACCTGGAGAGTACGTAAGGGTCGTGCTCGCGGTACTCATAATTGCCTGCTGCTTGGCCTTGATCACAGGATTCAAGCTTCAGAGGATGCCATCGTTCATGCAGACTGCTGCAACCGGTGCAGGCGCAGGGGTCCTCAATGGCTCCCTGGGGCTAGGCGGCCCTCCAGTCATCGTTTTCTTCCTTGGCTCTCCGTTGGCGCTGGAGGCAGGACGGGCTTCGATCATCGCAGCTTTTCTTGCAATGGATGTAGCGGCTCTCCCCGCTTTCTGGGCCCTTGATATGTTTGGACCAGAGTCGCTACATCTAGGATTCATGAGCCTGCCAGTGCTGGTACTTGGGGTATGGCTTGGCTCAAGGCTTGCGCAAGGTATAGAGGAAGCAAAGGCCCGAAAGGTCATCATTGTACTGCTGCTGCTTCTCGCATTAGGTAGTTTCCTATAACGGCTCGGCGCCTGGCTAAGGGCTGCAGACTCGCTGAAGTCGCCCGGTCGTCCGCCTTAGTTAAATCAGCACTGCGCCGCTGGGTGAACCAGTTCCGCCGTGAGGAACCTGTCGAATTGCTCTGCTTGGTATTCGATCGTGTTACTACGCATATTGCCATAACCGACGATTTCCGGACGTGCGCGACTGGCACTGCGGGTTTGGATCAAAGAGCTATTTACACAGAGCCGCAGTGCCACAGAGAGTCGACGCACCATGTACGAAGAGGGCATTCAGGTCGGTAGTTTCCAGGTGCAGTTGATGCTCGAAATGAAGCTGTTCAGTAAGCAACCGAGTTCACATGCCTACAAGAAGGCCACAGTTGAGCGCGGTGACACTCCGTACGAGTGGCCTCAAGGCCAGTGGCACTATGTGGCAGCAGTTATCCGCTGCCTCAAGCGCTACATCGCAAGGGAGGTCTACTGCATCCTCCAGAGATGAGAGTGCATCATCAACTAAAGCGCAGTATCCACTTGAAATTTAGAAGGGCGTCCAAGGTAACTAATAGGTAGCCGAGTTTTCGGCTGCGATTGCGGCGCTACCGCTTCAGGCAAAGCATGAGCCGTATAAGTAAATGCCGGGACAATGCGCCCATGGAGCCCTTGTCCGTGAGGAAGCAGTCTACGATCAGACCTTGTAGGTCATGCAAATCCGCTTTGCTGGCTAGCGTCGAAGGGTGCCATTCGATTTTGTCATCAGTACACCGTCAAAAATGTCGATTCAAATTAGTGGAATTCACGACTTAGACTGGCTACCAAGCAGAAGCAGATTACCAGCCCTAGGTTAAATACCAAAACACCATCTGCCACTGTGACTGCATGGCTCTAGACAAAGGTGTGCCTCGCACCGGCGTACCATCACCATGCTAGAGGGTAAAAATGACCGCCCACACTATTTCACATGGTCGAATCGCGAAACAAAAAAACAGTACAGCGTGGTCGGAATGCAGCACCGCTGAAAATCCACATCCGCGCACGCATCGCATGCCTCTAAAAGGCACGACCAACTGCGAACGCACCGTCTAATGCTAACTGCATTTTAATCTGCAGAGGTGCTCAAAAGAGCGAATAAGGACATGCTCACATAAGAATCGCAAGGACCAACCCCAAGCGCAAAACTGACTCACGTTCATATTTGAACAGACTGCCAATAAATTACCGTCTTCGCTGAATAAAAATCATCAGCAAAAACAAATTTTTGGTTATAAGCATAAAAAGAGGTCGTAGTCGTATGAACCAAACCGAAGAAATTCTATCGGTGAAAAACATTTTCAAGGTTTTCGGGCCCAACCCCGACATGGCCATGGAGATGCTCCGCAAGGGGGCCGACAAGAACGAAATCTTCAGCAAGACCGGCCATGTGGTTGGCGTGTTCGATGCCAGCTTTTCCGTCAAGCGTGGCGAGATCTTCGTCATCATGGGCCTGTCCGGTTCGGGCAAATCGACCATGGTGCGGCTGTTCAACCGCCTGATCGAACCCACCTCCGGCAGCATCCACCTCAACGGCAAGGAAATCACCGGGCTTTCCGACAAAGCCCTGCTCGATGTGCGCCGCAAGGAGATGGGCATGGTGTTCCAGTCCTTCGCCCTGATGCCGCACATGAGCGTGCTGGAAAACACCGCCTTCGGCCTGGAAATTGCCGGCGTGGCGGAAGCCGAACGCCACAGCCGTGCCCGTGAAGCCCTGAGCCAGGTAGGCCTGGCCGGCCACGAGCACAGCTACCCGCACCAGCTGTCTGGCGGCATGCAGCAGCGCGTGGGCCTGGCCCGGGCACTGGCCAACGACCCGACGATCCTGCTGATGGACGAGGCGTTTTCCGCCCTCGACCCGCTGATTCGCCACGAGATGCAGGGTGAGCTGATGCGCCTGCAGGCCGAGCAGCAGCGCACCATCATCTTCATTTCCCACGACATCGAAGAAGCCATCCGCATCGGTCACCGCATCGCCATCATGGAGGGCGGGCGCGTGGTGCAGATCGGCACCCCGCAGGAGCTGATCAACCAGCCGGCCAACGATTACGTGCGTACCTTCTTCAAGAGCTACGACAGCTCGCGGGTGCTCAAGGCCGGCGATGTGGCCAGGTTCGACCCGGCGGTGGTGTGCAAGGTCAACGGCAAGGCCCCGAGCTTCCAGGCCGGTGTGCCATTCGGCTACCTGGTCGACGACCGCGGGCAGTTGCTCGGTGTGGTCGACACCGATGCCAACGGTGCCAGCGTCAGCGAACGCTACAGCCTGCACGAGCAGCAGCCGGTGTACATCGACACGCCGCTGCACGAGGTGCTGGGTATCGCGGCCGACCTGCCGTACCCGGTGCCGGTACTCGACCGCGAGGGCGCCTTAAAAGGCACGCTGTCGAAGAACGAACTGCTGCAGACCCTGAGCCGCCACTAAGTACAAGAAGAGGTAAGCCCTCATGTCCGAATTCAGCCTTCTCGACCCGTTCCAGGCGGCCACCATCCCGCTGGGCGACTGGGTCACCGCCACCCTCAACTTCCTCGTGCACAACTTCCGCGAGGTGTTTCGCGCCATTCGCTGGCCGATCGACCAGGTGCTCAACGGCATCGAGTTCACCCTGCAAAGCATTCCGCCCACCATCGGCATCCTCCTGTCATCGCTGCTGGGCTGGCAGTTGGCGGGCAAGCGCATGGCGCTGCTGTGCTTCATTACCCTGACCTTGCTCGGCCTGATCGGGGTCTGGGCCGAGTCGATGACCACCCTGGCACTGGTGCTGACCTCGGTGTTCTTCTGCGCGGTGATCGGCATTCCGCTGGGCATCCTGAGTGCGCGCAAAAACGCAGTCGAGCGAGTTGTGCGCCCCATGTTGGATGCGATGCAAACCCTACCGGCCTTCGTGTACTTGGTGCCGGTGGTGATGCTGTTCGGTATTGGTAACGTACCCGGCGTGCTGGTGACCATCGTGTTCGCGCTGCCGCCGCTGGTGCGCCTGACCAACCTGGGCATCCGCCAGGTACCGGAAGACAAGATCGAAGCCGCCCGCGCCTTCGGCTGCACCCCGCGTCAGATGTTGACCCGTGTGCAGCTGCCGCTGGCCACCTCGACCATCATGGCCGGCCTCAACCAGACCCTGATGCTGTCCCTGTCGATGGTGGTGATCGCCTCGATGATTTCGGTAGGCGGTCTGGGCCAGATGGTGCTGCGCGGCATCGGCCGCCTGGACATGGGCCTGGCGACCGTCGGCGGCGTCGGCCTGGTGCTGCTGGCGATCTTCCTCGACCGCTTGACTCAAGCAATGGGTCAGCGCACCAACGACCCAAGCCAGCACTGGTATGAAACCGGCCCAGTAGGACTGCTGGTACGCTTATTCCGTAGCGACCCCAGCGCTAAAGCCATAAAGAGCAATTGAAAGTCAACTCAACAATCTGCCGCTTTAATCAAAACAACCAAAAATGAGTAACAGACCATGAACAGACTTACCTTTCCTCGAAAATTTATGCACTGCATAACCGGCGTGGCCCTGACGTGTTTATCCGCATATTCTATCGCCTCAGCGGACAAGCCTGGTGAAGGCATTAAAGTAACGCCTATGTTCTCGTCGGTAGCCGAAGAACGCTTCCGAGGTGAAATAGCCATAGCCGGCCTTAAGGAGCTCGGCTATGAAGTGCAAGAACCGAAGGAAGCTGAATACGCAACCATGACGCTTGCTGTTGCCTATGGCGATGCAGACTTCACCGTCCAGATGAATGAGATTCTGCACGCTAGCTTTTATGAAAAGGCGGGTGGAAACGACACCATGATGAAAGCTGGGGCATTCATGCCCGGCATTCTTCAAGGGTATTTAATTGATAAGAAAACAGCTGACAAGTACCACATCAAATACATCACCGACCTCCAGAAACCGGAGATTGCCAAACTGTTCGATAGCGATGGAGATGGCAAGGCGGACATGACAGGTTGCAACCCGGGGTGGGGATGCGAGCTGGTGATCGCGCACCACATGAAAGCCTACAACTTGGAGAAGACTGTCAATGTCAATCAAGGCTCATACTTCGCCTTGATGGCTGACACAATCACTAAGTTCAAAGAGGGCAAACCGATTCTTTATTACACATGGATTCCACAATGGATCTCTAATGTGCTCGTAGAAGGCCGCGATGTGGTTTGGCTGGAGGTACCAAAAACCGACCTTCCAGACGGTAAAAATGATGTTAACACAACATATGAAGGCAAGAACCTAGGCTTTGCTATCGATACAGCGAACTCCGTACTCAACAAAGAGTTTGCTGAGAAAAACCCTGCCGCTCTGAAATTCTTCTCTCTTGCGCACATCACCGCTGCTGATGAAAGCGCACAGAACCTGAAAATGCAACAAGGCGAGAACAAACCTGCAGATATTAAGCGTCACGCCCAGGAATGGATCTCGGCCCATCAGCAAGAGTATCACGAATGGATAGAAGCGGCGCGCAATTCCGCAACAGTTGCCGCTAAATAAGCGCACAAACGGGCGGATTTATTTTTATCCGCCCGCTCACTATAAAAATTCACAGTCTAGACAAACCACCCCGCAGTTCAGTGCCCCAGGTGTACGATGGAGAATTCATGATGGGAAAGCACATTCAACCGGACTTGATACTCACTACACTTCCCTCTCTACATGCTGTCAGAGCCTTTGTAGCAGCGGCAAAATATCAAAGCTTTACTCGTGCAGCCGAGTCACTTTGCGTCAGTCAAGCTGCGATCAGTCGACAAATCAAAGAACTAGAAGACAACCTAAAAACCGATTTATTCACTAGAACCGGCAGATCGGTAGCACTTACCAGCGCAGGCAAACTTTTCTTTCAAACGGCTCAACAGTCTCTATGCAACATCTATCAAGCCACCGACCAAATCCGAAGCATTAGAAAATAAAATAAGCACTCAAATCTAGCCTTGCGATAAACTTGACTTCTCATCGAGTACTGTCCGTGATCACGCACATTGCAATCTTGGGTACCGAATTGGCGGACTTCACGAGATGCGTAATTTCCGCGACATCTGTTCGCCTCCGAACCTTTCTCACACAAGCGATGACGTGCAGGGTGCGCGACATCACCGCTGCTACATGTGTCCATCTAGGTGCTACCGTTAGACCTGATCTGAATGAGGATACCTGGATACCCTCGCCCTACATTGGAGAGCGTTACGATGAGGCTGCTGGGCTAAAGATCCAACATGGCCACATCCCGCGCCCCAAAGGCCCAAAGGCCCAGGCTTACCCACCGATAAGGAGCAGTTCGGAAATCCGGTTGCGAGTCTCTAAGCACTGCAGCATCACGCTGGTGCGCCCCATAACCCCCGAACCGCTCCAGCGATTACATTTTGTTATCAAGCTATCCCCCAAAAAATTGATTCCGGCTCGAGCCGTTGCCACATAGACTTCTGTAAAGCGTTTCAGTCGATGAACACTGCATATGACCACCTCACATCTTAAACATACGCGGGTAAGTTATGTGATATGCAGAGTATCTGGCGAATAATTTGCGGTAGAGCTGTGCATGAGGAGTGCAAATAAAAAATGAAAAATTACACCGACGCATTGGACCTGATCAAACAACGTAAGCCTCAACACGGCCTACCTGGCACCGCCTATAACGATCCCGCTCTCTATCAACAAGATCTTGAGCACATTTGGTACAAAGAGTGGATCTTTGCCGGCCACACTTTTGAGCTGGAAAAGCCAGGTGAGTATTTGACCCTCCAAATCGGAGAATACCCAGTTGTCGTAGTGCGCGGCAAGGATGGAGGTGTTCGCGCATTCCACAACGCCTGTCGTCACCGTGGCTCCAAGGTTTGTACCGAAGCTAAAGGCAAGGTCGCAAAATTGGTTTGCCCATACCATAAATGGACTTTCGAACTGGACGGAAAACTTCTGTATGCAGGAAACATGGGGCCTGAGTTCAACCCTGCTGACCACAGCCTGACGCCGGTTCACTGTGAAGTTGTCCACAGCTACATTTATGTGTGCGTTGCTCAGACCGCACCAGATTTTGAAAAATTCAGAAGCGCTGTTTCCCCATTCATTGGCCCTCACTACCTTGAGGACTGTAAAGTTGCCTTCGAGTCAAACCTGGTAGAGAAAGGGAATTGGAAACTGGTTTTCGAGAACAATCGCGAGTGCTACCACTGTGATGGTACTCACCCGGAGCTGCTTTGCAGCTACACCGAGTTGCTTTCTGTACAAGGCTTGGGCGGCGCAGAAGATCCCGTATTCGCCGAGCACTGCGACACCTGTGAAGCTGCAGGGCTGGCAAGCCGGATGGTAATGGATCCAAACGGGCAATTCCGGATGACACGTATCCCGCTGAACCCTGGAGCAAGCAGCTATACCATGGATGGGAAGCCTGCAGTGGCCCGTCGACTGGATCGCAGCGGAGTTGAAAACATTGGTGCCCTGCTGTACTTCAACTATCCGTCGACCTGGAACCATTTCCTGGGCGATCACGCCCTAAGCTTCCGCGTGCTGCCTGTAGGCCCAGGCGAAACTGTGGTCACCACTAAGTGGCTCGTGCCTAAAGATGCCCAAGAGGGCGTGGATTATGACATCGATCGGCTGACCAAGGTCTGGATTGCAACCAATGATCAGGATCGTCGCTTGGTGGAAGGCACCCAGATTGGCGTCACCTCCCCCGCCTACATTCCCGGGCCCTACTCGACCACCATTGAGAATGGTGTCTGCCAGTTCATCGACTGGTACTGCGATTTGATGACCAAGCGCCTGACCGAGGCAACATCGAACCGGATCATCTGAACATCGCCGGCGAAGGCACTATACCTTCGCCGAGCCGTCACCCGTTGTTGAGCGACGCGCTACACGGAATAACTATGCAAACCGTGAACAGACACTTCAATGCTGCATTCGAAGGGCGAAACCTGAAGTTTCTTGAACAAAGGGTGCCGGGAAAGACTTCGAAGATCGGCTTCCTGCTTTTAGATAATTTCTCGTTGCCGTGTTTCACACAGGCGCTTGATGCCTTGGCCACGGCCAATCTGATTCGTCCTGGCTCAGTGCGCACTTACACATTCAGCTATAGCGGTGCTGAAGTGATCAGTGACCTAGGTATTCCGATTCGACCGGACACTCCACTAACTGATATTCGCGTCGCCCAGATCGACTTGATGATTGTCTGTGGGGGCCTGCGAACGCCACGGGCAGTCCCTGCATGGTTGAGTAACCTTTTGCGCAAACTTGCCGGCTACTCCATGGCTCTGGGTGGGTTGTGGAACGGGACATGGTACATCGGCCTTGCGGGTTTGCTCGATGGCTATAAATGCGCCATTCACCCAGAGCAACGCCTGGCTCTTGCCGAGAATGTTCCACAAGCCTGCGTGAGCCAGGACAGTGTTGTATTCGACCGTAACCGGTTGAGCGCTGCAACCCCTGTAGGCGCTTTTCAAGTAATGGTCCAGTGGCTGCGTGAGCGTTGCGACCCTGCGCTGGCTGAAGCAGTCATCGCCCTGCTCGATTACGACCAAACGCGCTTCCAGAGCGCTACTCGGATACACCAGCCAAATATGACCCTGCCGCTGCGTGAAATTATCCGCTTGATGGAGGCCAACTTAGAGGAACCTCTCGATATACAGCAAATGGCCAAATGCGTGAAATTATCTCCACGCCAAATTCAGCGGTTATTCCGGAACCAGACTGGGAACACCCCGCAGCAATACTATCTTCAGTTGCGCATTACTGAGGCCCGACGGTTACTGCAAAATACTGCTTTGTCGGTGATGGAGGTGGGGCTGGCCTGTGGATTTGTTGCAGCAACACACTTCAGCCGGACTTACAGCAAATTTTTTGGCCGGCCACCTTCTAAAGAGACGCGCTACGAACTCTGAACTAACTTGTTTGTCGCTAAAATCCGCGTGAGTGCGTGCAACTCACTTTCGCCCCGATCCGGTTGCGCAGAAGATACCAATGCAATATCTAGATAGCATTTCCAATATCTCCAATATCGACAAGAAGAAGATATTCGAGATTGCACTGAACAGGCGCATCCTAGATATGAGCATGGCACCTGGTAGTGCCATCGATGAAATTGCGCTATGCAAGGAGTTCGGTCTGTCACGCCCCCCGGTGCGGGAAGCTCTGCGCCATGCAGCCGGAGAGGGCTATATCGAAATGACTGCCAACCGTGCACCGAGAGTTTCACCGATCACGGAAGAGTGCTTTAAGCGCTTCGCCCAAGCAGCACGCATGCTCTATGTGGCGATAGCACATCTCGCTGCGAAGGCAGCGACGGAAAGAAACATCTGCAACTTGCATGCACTCCATAAGCAACTTTCTGCCGCAGGCCAAGCTGCCAATCATCAAGCGTGTGTTCTACTGGAGTGCGCCTTGCTCTTCGAGATCGGAAAAATTTCAGGCAATCACTACTTGGCCCCCTCATTGAAACGATTACTGGTCGACCACGCCCGGATCCAAAACCTCATTTATCGCTCGCAAAGCGTTATAAGCGCCGCACGCGACGCGCTGTGGTTCATCTCTCACTATGCACTCCTGATCTCCGCAGTTGAGCTCCGCGACACCGGTCGTGCCTCTCGTACTAGCGATGAAATTTCTCAACGCATTTTGGAGCGCGTCGAAGCCTATTCGACAACCGCGCAGACAACCGGGGAGGATGCTATTTAACCTTGGGTTATGCAGGAAAAATAACAAAAGACCTGCAGCGTGCCCCAAGCAAGCCACACATGGAAGCTGCCCTGAATTGGTGAAGGAGACAAGAATGATAAGTCATCTAATGACGGTCGAAGACGTACCACTAAATAGGTTTCATAAATCTCTAACCGTCCGATCAGGTGGCGGCGGTTTCGCTGACGGTTACGTCCTTTGCGTAATCGGTGTCGCGCTGGCACATATTTCAACATCGCTGCAACTAAGCACCTTCTGGGAGGGGTTGATCGCCGCCTCCTCGCTCATCGGCGTATTTTTTGGCGGTTTTCTTGGCGGGTGGCTAACCAACTTTCTTGGCCGACGTAAGGTCTATTTCCTGGGCCCGTTACTGTTCATCGGTGCTTCGCTGGCTCATCTGTGGGCGGACTCGGCAATGGCCATTTTTCTACTACGCCTTCTGATAGGTGTAGGCGTAGGCATTGAATATCCGGTCGCAACATCCATGCTGGTCGAGTTTATGCCGCGCAAGTATCGCGGTTCTCGCCTAGCCCTGTTGACCCTTCTATGGTTCGCCGGAGCGGCGTCGGCCTATCTGGTAGGCGAAGTGATGCTGCGTACCTTGGGTACTGAGTCCTGGCCCCTGGTACTGGCAAGCTCCGCAATTGTCGGCCTGTTCCTATTCGTTGTTCGCATGGGCACTCCAGAATCCGCACGCTGGCTGTTGAGCAAGGGGCGGAATGCGGAAGCCGAAGCAGTCATCAAAACCGTGTACGGCAATGAGTTTGACCTTCGTCACTTGCCGGAAGAACAAAGCGGCAATTCCCTGAGTTTTTCCAACCTGCTGCACTCGGGCTATGGCAAAAGGATGCTGTTCATCGTCAGCTTCTGGACATGTTCGATCATTCCGGTTTTCGCGGTGTATTCGTTCGCACCCAAGGTATTGGGCGCCCTGAACGTCAAAGGTGACATCGCGTCGCTAGGCTCCGCCCTGATCACATTGTTCTTCGTATTCGGCTGCATGATTGCCACCCGCATCATCAATGTAATTGACCGACGCACCATGCTGATCTACAGCTTCCTCCTGTCTGGCCTTGCTTTGCTGTGTCTCGGTATTTTCCATTCAAGCCCCGGCATGATCATCCTGGTGCTGTTTGCCACCTACGCTTTGTTTATCGGTGGCGCTCAGGTACTCGTTCTGGTTTACCCGAACGAAATCTTTCCAACCGAGATACGTACCTTCGCGGTGGGAATCGGCACCTCTGTATCCCGAATCGGCGCTGCAGTAGGCACCTACCTAGTTCCCCTGTCGCTGGACTCTCTGGGTATCGCGCAAACCATGTACATCGCCGCACTGGTGTCTTTCGTTGGCCTATTCATGTCCTGGGCTCTCGCTCCGGAAACTCGCTCGTTGAACCTGCAACAAGCGGCCTCGCTGGGCTGATAAAACCTCAACACTGACAATGGAGTAGAACATGTCCACGTTGCTGAACAAAGAACAATACGCGGCCATCGCCGCCGACCTGCAACTGCGTACCCAGGCGTTCATCGACGGTGAATTCCGCGATGCCCTCTCGGGCCGCACCTTCGTCACCACCAACCCGGCCACCGGCCAGCAGCTGGCTGAAGTCGCCGCCTGCGACGTCAACGACGTCAACGTGGCCGTAGCCGCGGCCAAGCGCGTGTTCGAAGAGGGCACCTGGTCGAAGATGCAGCCGAACGACCGCAAGCATGTGCTGCAGAAGTTCGCCCAGTTGCTGGAAGACAACGCCCACGAACTGGCTGTGCTGGAAGCGCTGGACAGCGGCAAGCCGGTCAGCGAGTGCCAGACCGTCGACGTGCCGGAGACCATCCACACCATCCGCTGGCACGCCGAGCTGATCGACAAGATCTACGACGCCACCGCCCCGACCGGCAACGCCGCCGTGACCATGGTGGTGCGCGAAGCCATCGGCGTGGTTGGCCTGGTGCTGCCATGGAACTTCCCGCTGCTGATGCTGGCCTGGAAGATCGCTCCGTCGCTGGCCGCCGGTTGCTCGATCGTGGTCAAGCCGGCCAAGGAAACCACCCTCAGCGCCCTGCGCGTGGCCGAGCTGGCCCACGAGGCCGGCATTCCTGCAGGCGTGTTCAACCTGGTGCCTGGCGGTGGCCGCGAAGTGGGCGAGGCCATCGGCCGCCACATGGACATCCCGATGGTCAGCTTCACCGGCTCGACCGACACCGGCCGCCTGTTCCTCAAGTACGCTGCCGAGTCCAACCTCAAGCGCATCGTTCTGGAGCTGGGTGGCAAGAACCCGGCCGTGGTCATGAACGACTGCGAAGACCTCGATGAAGTGGCCCAGTTCGTCACCGCCGGTGCGTTCTGGAACATGGGTGAGAACTGCTCCGCTTCCTCGCGCCTGATCGTCCACAAGGATGTGAAGGACGAGCTGCTGGGCCTGATCGCCAAGCACCTGAAAGACTGGAAGCTGGGTGACCCCCTGGACCCGGACAATCGCCTGGGCGCCATGGTCAGCAAGTCGCACTTCGAGAAGGTCAAGTCGTACCTGGAATACGCCGCCGAGCACAAGCTCAGTATCGTCCAGGGTGGCGAGACCGAAGAAGGCGTGTTCGTGCAGCCGACCATCGTCGACAACGTTGGCCGCGACAACAAGCTTTTCGTCGAGGAAATCTTTGGCCCGGTGCTGAGCGTGACCAGCTTCGAAACCATCGATGAGGCGATCGAGCTGGCCAACGACACCGTTTACGGCCTGGCCGCTTCGGCCTACACCGGCAGCCTGCGCAATGCGCTGCGCCTGTCGCGTGAAATCCGTGCAGGCGTGGTCACGGTCAACTGCTTCGGCGAGGGTGATGTGACCACGCCGTTCGGTGGCTACAAGGAGTCTGGCTTCGGTGGGCGCGACAAGTCCATCTGGGCCCACGACCAATACACGGAGCTGAAGACCATCTGGATCAACGCTTCGTGATCCGAGCAGTACCGGTGCTGTTCTGACGGAGCTCAGCACCAAACCAGCCACCGCCTCCACGCAGGCGGTGGTTACCCCTTGATGGTCTCGGGCAAGAAGGTTTAAGCCCGCATATTACATCACAGTTGGAAAAACTCCAAACTCTTCTAGTATCCAATCTCGAACACGAGTACAACCACCATCGTCTTTCTTCTCCCCCCTGAAGGTCAGAAAATGCTGACTATCCTTGTGAATCAACTCCTCCTCAACTGGCCTGACGAGCAAGCCCTGCTGAACAAGTGGATCTACTAAGTAGTGCCAGCCTAGGGCAACCCCCTGACCAGCTATTGCCAATTGGACAAGTGAATTGTAGTCGTTGGAGTGATACAACTGGGCACCATTAACTACCCGCGCGCTCAAGTCGACATGGTGGTACTCGAACCAAACATACCAATCTACGTGTTCTGCTATCTGAGACCTACCGAATGGACTGAGGTTGAGCAAGGGTTGCTGACTCATACTCTCTAAATTTGTGAGATCAGGATTCTGCTCGAGATACTCAGGACTGCATATTGGATAAATTACGTCACAAACAAGAGGATAACTGCTATACCCCTCTCGTATCTTCGAAAGCTTATTAACAAATATGTCAGGCTGTACACCGGGCTCCATCGTCAAGAAGTTTTGAGTAACCACCGTATTCAGGTCAATATCAGGATTAGCTGCTAGAAACTTAGGTAGACGAGGTGTCAGCCATAAGCCCGAAAAGGCAGGAGTACAACAAATAGTAACAACACGCTTACCACTGGTTTGCCTGCGAATACGGCTTGATGCCTGAGAGATATTGCTAAGTGACAACTGAACAGCATCAAAAAAGGCTGCCCCTGCTGAGGTCAACTCGACTGCGCGCCCGTTCCTTATGAACAATTCCGCGTTTAAGAAATTCTCAAGTTCGCGAATTTGGCGACTGATAGCAGCCTGAGTTACACACAGCGACTCGGCTGCTCGAGTGAAATTCAAGTACTTCGCCGCAGCTACGAATGCTTTCACAGCGCGCAGTGAAGGCATGTGAATCAGAGACAAATCGGGTTCAGTATGCTTTACCATTCGCCTACACCATTTATCAAACAAAAATACGACATTTGCATCACGGCAGCCTTGATCAAGCCTAACCTCTCATCTTTTATTCTTCTTGTATCGTCACACCGCTAGCAGGGCAAAGACCCATCACGGTTTACACCGACTCAGTGACCACCTGCACGCGCTCGCGCATTTCCTCCCCATAATACTGAAAAAGGGCCTCATGGAGGCCCTTTTTCATCTTGCTGTTAAGCCTGAAACCTCATTCGTCTCCAGCACGAAGCTCCTTGAACTTCATGTTAGCTTTCGCACCGATGGTCAGGAAAGGTTGTGGCGGTAGCTGCTTTGGCTTGTCATAGCCCTGCAGAATATCCACCAATTCACTCTTGACACCCAGCGCCAGATCCGCTGCAGCGATACCGGCTGCGCTCGACTTGGACGCTCCCAGACCATTGCAACCACAGGCCGAAATCACACCCTGGGCCACTTCCCCAAAAGCAGGGACGCTGTTCCAGGTCAGTGCCATTGGCCCTCCCCAGCGATACTGCATTCGGAGCCCTTTCAAGGTCGGGAAACGCGTGAGGAATTTCTCGTCGTGAACCCTGCCGGCGCTGTTCACTTGGCTATCACCGATGGTCAAGCTCGGATTGTAGGAGTACCGCCAACGCACCAAAATTCGATCGCTGTCACCATCGTTTATGCGGCGAATGGTTGTACCCATTGGCAATGCTGGTGTAGCAGCCCAAGTGCGCTGACCTGGCAGGCGTTTAGGATCAAATCGCTCAGTCAACGAGGCGTAGGTGAACACATGCAGCAGCTGCCCTTTAAAGAAGCCGAAGCTCTGCGCATGCCCATTGTTCGCCAGAATGATCTTGCCCGCAGTAACGACGCCCTTCGGCGTTTTTACTACCCATGAACCACCCACATTTTTAAACGACAGGGCAGGCGTCTGTTCATACACGCGAACAGGATCACGGAAGGTATCAGCAAAGCGACGTACATAATCAGCGGGCTGAATCATCACAGTACCCGGCATGAACATACCGGACGTGTAAGCAGCGCTTCCCGTTACATCGCCGATTTCTCGGGTGTTCAGCAGTTCGTACTTCTCACCAAGTGCGTCGAGTTGCTTCCCATAGGACAGGATGTGCTCGTCACCTTGGGTACCTCGAGCAACACTGTATCGGCCGCACGGGTCAAAGACCTCTTTGCCCCAGCCGTGCTCCTCAGCCAACTCCAAGCCCAGATCAATCGCGGTACGGTAAAGCTTGATGTCGCGACGTGCGCGATCAAGCGAACCGCCACCCAGCCCTTCAGCTGAGACCTCATGGGGAAGGTCGATTATGAACCCCGAGTTCCGCCCCGAAGCTCCATCGCCGACCAGACCTGCTTCAAGAATTACTACCTTGACGGTCGGATCCAGTCGAACGATTTGACGAGCGGCTGAGAGGCCAGCGAAACCACCACCGATGACCACGACGTCCGCCGTGATCGAGCTCTCCAATGCTGGTTTACCCATGCGGCGAGGCAGCATCTCTACCCAACCAGAGCTGCCATTGTTTTCAGGTAATTTCGAAGCAACAAACATGTCGGCTTCTCCAGCTGTCAGGAAGCAGAGGCTTCGCGCTCGATCAGCGGAGCCAATGCTTCACGCAGCGCATCCAACTTATCTTCGGCCAGGCGGGCAAGCGGACGGCGGGGATTGCCTGCGCCATAGCCCATGATTTCAGCGCCAGCATACACAGACTGCACGTAGTCCCCTTGCCAGATCAGGGACATCACCGGAGCCAACGACTTCCAGATATCCTGAACATCATCCCACTTGCGTTCAGTTGCGGCGTTGACCAGGGCAACACAGGTTTTCGGTGCCATGTTCGCCCCGCCCCAGATCAACCCTGCGGCACCCGCGAACAAAGCGTAAGGTACCAGCGGATCGGCACCGTTCATGGTTGGCAAGCCGGTGCGCACCAGAGAAGCTTGAGCTGCGAGATCACCGCTGCTGTCCTTCACCGAAACAAAGTTCGGAATTTCGCTCAGTTGCTTGAACAGCGATGGAGTGACCTCTACGCCTACCGCCTGCGGGACGTTGTAACCGATGATCGGCAGGCCGGCCTCGGAAACCGTCGAGTAAAAATCGATGATGCCCTGATCATCGGTTGGGCCTTCGAAGAAGGGCGGAAGCACCATGACGCCGTCGGCGCCGCAATCTTTGGCATGGCGGGTACGCTCAACGACCTCATCGGCCAGCAAGGCTGAGGTTTGAGCGATCACGCGCGCACGACCTTTGATGACTTTCGAGCCGAACGCGATCAGTTCCTTGGACTCATCCTTGCTCAGATACACATGCATTCCGGTTCCGGAGCTCAGCACAAAGCCATGAACACCGGCTGCGATGTAACGCTCAATGAGCCCTTCAAATCGCGCGTAGTCGATTTTGCCCTGGGCATCGAACGGCGTGGTGATGGCAAGGTTGACACCGGAAAATTTGAATGCAGACATCGTAAAACCCCTTATTGTTCTCAGCTGGTCGATCCAGCCAAACCATCGAGCGGTGGATGCTCTGAGAAAAGGGTACGTATGAATTCAATCTGTATACAGCGACATTTCCGGAGACGACTTGATGACAAAATGTTATCCGTTAGCCGCAGGCGCTATATCGCTCGTCGAGACAGCTATTGAGCAGTTGAAAAAGCGACCAGAAATAGTCTTTCCCTGTAAATGAGATGGATATTGCGCGACCGACCTAAATGAACCGCCCCTGCATTCCTAGGCACTCTCTAAGCTCAGAAGATACCGTTTCTCATATTCTACTGGCGACAACTGCACAGCACAGCTGTGACGGCGCTTAGGGTTACAGCCAACATCCGCCTGCAAAATTCAGCCCCCCCGCCAGAACCTCCCATGAGTCGTCCTGCCCGTTATATTTTCAGAAGTCATGCGGTGCGATAGTGACTCAAACAACACTTAAAAGTAGATACGCATGTACAGAAACACCTCTACTCCCGCGGATGACAACGGCTGTGGCTGGTTCCATCTGAGCCCTGCCCGTACTCCAAAACAGAGCCACCGTGGCCGCAGTTCGGCTCGCTGGGTTGTGTTGGGCGCAGGCTTTACCGGTCTCGCCGCGGCACGTCAGCTCGCCCACCACTACCCAGGGGACGAGATCATTCTTGTCGAGGCTCAGGTTGTCGGGTTTGGCGCGTCCGGACGAAACTCCGGCTTTGCAATTGACTTGCCACATGATATCGGTGCGGCGGACTACATCGGGCCGCTGCCTACCGCGCGCATGAACTTGAAGCTCAACTTGCGCGCGCAGAGCATCCTCGCGCAACTGATCAAGGATCAGGGCATCGATTGCCAGATCAGGCCTGACGGCAAGTACCAAGCCGCCGTGGAAAGCAAGGGGCTTGCGGTACTGGAGGCTTATCGCAGTGGGCTCGAGAAGCTCGACCAGCCTTATGAAATGATCGAGGCACAAGACCTGCCTGATCACCTCGGCACCTCGTTCTACAAGAAAGCGTTGTACACCCCGGGCACGAAGCTTCTGCAACCGGCCGCCTTGGCCAAAGGGCTGGCAGATACACTGCCGAAGAACGTCACCCTCTATGAGGGAACGGTCATCACGTCGATTGAGCAAGGTGACCGCGTCACACTCAAACACGATGCCGGCGAAATTATCGCGGACCAATTGCTGCTGACCAACAATGCGTTTGCATCGCACTTCGGTTTCCTCCCAGGCCGCCTGCTCCCCATCTTCACGTACGCCAGCATGACTCGCCCTCTGACCAAAGAAGAGCAACAGCGACTGGGCGGCAAAGACACCTGGGGCGTCATCCCGGCAGATCCGTTCGGTAGTACGCTACGCCGGACCCCCGACCAGCGTTTACTCGTGCGCAACAGCTTCAGCTTCAATGCCGATGGACGAGCACACCAACGCTACCTGGATCGCGCAGGGCGCCAGCACCGTGACTCGTTTGAACGACGATTCCCGATGCTTGCAGGTATGCCATTCGAGTACACCTGGGGCGGCTCCATGTGCTTGTCGCGCAATCACATGTCGCACTTCGGCTCGCTTGCGCGCAATGTCCACGGAGCCTTGTGCTGCAATGGCCTGGGCATTACCCGCGGCACCGTCACTGGCACCCTGCTGGCCAACTGGCTCGCTGGCGAACGCGATGAACTGATCGACTTCCTACTGGGTGCAGAGGGGCCAAATCGCAATCCCCCAGAACCGTTCTTAAGCCTCGGGGTCAACTTGAATCTGCGCTGGGGTCAGCACCGCGCAGGAATGGAAAGCTAAAGGGGGCGACATGCAGAACCTTGGCATTATCGGTGTAGGTGACCTCACGGAAAGCATCGTCCGCGGATTGCGCAGAAGCGGGCTTGCCGACGCGATCATGCTATCGCCGAGAAACGCGGAGCGCGCCCAAACGCTTGCTGACGAATGCGCGTGCCAGGTTCTGCAAGACAATCAAGCTGTCGTCGATCGTAGCGATATTGTGCTGCTGGGTGTCCGGCCAGAGGACATCGCGTCCGTGGCAAACCAGGTTCAACTGAAGCCGGGGCAAAAGCTGATATCGCTGGCGGCAGGAATAAGTCTTGAGCAACTGCAGACTGCTTTCCCTCTGGCTGATTGTGTGAGGGCAATGCTCTCATGCGCAGCCAAGCTCAACCGGTCAACGGTCGTCATCTGCCCTGCGGATGCGGCTTCAGAAAGCTTGCTCTGTACTCTGGGCGAACTGGTGGTATTGCAAGATGAAGACTCCTTCGAGCTTGCAACCGTAGCAGCGTGTATGAACAGCTGGTTTTACTTCTTGCTGCATGATCTCGAGCAATGGTTGAGCGATAAAGGCCTGCCTGCTGATGCGGCACGCGCCTTGGTTCTTAGTAACATTAAAGACTGTGTAGGCTCTGCAGAATCGAACCCTGATAAGAGCCTTCAGTCGCTAGGTCGAGCGATCGCCTCCCCTGGCACATTCTCAGCCGAAGGATTGGCTGTTTTGATGCACCAACCTGTAAGTGCTAATTGGGGTGCTGCTTGTGAAGTTGTGCTGGACGCACTCTTAACACGAACTCGAACCCCTCGATAGAGTTTCAAAAACTTGATAATCACTGGCCACACTTACGTGGCCAGCGAATGCGTGTTCGCAATAACAACAAAAAGAGGTATTTTCATGTCAACTCTGAAGCGCTCCGTAGAGGACGCACCACTTAATGCCTTCCATCGAAAGCTAACTATATACTCAGCCGGCGGTCCTTTTTTGGATGGCTATGTACTGAGCATCATTGGCGTGGTCATGATGCAGATCAGTACCGCACTTCAACTGAGTGCACTTTGGGAAGGATTAATCGCGGCCTCAGCGCTCATTGGCGTATTCCTAGGTGGCTTCTTAGGTGGCTGGTTCACCGATAAATACGGGCGAAAAGTTCTCTATCTGGTCGACCTGATCGCGATTGTCGGCTTCTCCCTCGCTCAGTTCTGGGTTGAGTCGGCCTGGCTCCTGTTCGTTTGGCGCCTGCTGATTGGCATGGCTGTTGGGGCGGACTACCCCATTGCAACCTCCTTGCTGGCGGAATTCTTGCCGCGCAAACACCGCGGGCCCCTGCTGGCCGCCATGGTACTGATGTGGTTTGCAGGTGCTGCGGTCGCATACTTGGCCGGGGAAGTTCTGCTGCGCTTTGCAGGCGAGGATGCTTGGCGCTGGGTGCTTGCCAGTGCTGTCGTACCTGGCGGACTGTTCCTGCTGGCGCGAAGCGGCACCCCAGAGTCACCCCGCTGGCTGATTAGCAAGGGCCGTAAAGCTGAAGCCGATGCAGTCATCAAGCGCGTATACGGCCCCGACTACTCCATCAGCGACCTCCCAGAGCCCAGCAACGCAAAACCAGTATCCGTATGGTCCCTGTTCCACTCAGGTTACGGTAAGCGGATGGCTTTCATCACGCTCTTCTGGACGTGTGCCATCGTTCCGCTGTTTGCTATCTACGCGTTTGCCCCGAAAGTTCTGCAGGCTTTGAAACTCACCGGCGACTGGGCAAGCTACGGTTCCTTGGCAATTACGTTCCTGTTCACCTTGGGCTGCCTTGGCGCTACGAAGCTGATCAATGGCATGGGACGCCGCAAGATGCTGATTCACAGCTTCCTTTGGTCAGGCCTGGCGCTTTTCGTGCTCGGCCAGTTCCCTGACAGCGCCCCAATGATTGTCCTGATTATTTTTGGCGCCTATGCCGTATTGATTGGTGGCGCACAAGTGCTCACTTATGTGTATCCCAATGAACTGTTCCCCACGGAGATTCGCGCATCCGCCGTAGGCCTGGCCACCTCGCTGTCGCGTATCGGCGCAGCACTGGGCACTTACCTGGTGCCCATTTCGTTGGATTCGCTGGGCATCGCCAACACCATGTTCATTGCTGCTGGAGTATCGCTGTTCGGCGCAATCATTTCATGGTGGCTGGCGCCGGAAACTCGCTCGCTGGATCTGCAGCAATCGGCAGCTCTTGGCCAACACTCAGGAACGGCTAAGCGCAGCACTGCAACAGGCTTGTCCACTGACCGTCGCTAAAGCAGACAGTTACCAATCACCCCGATACATTGAGTTACCAAGGAATTCCCGATGCCCCAAGTTCTTACCGTTGTACGAAATGCTGCTGAGTCCGCGCTGGGTGAAACCTCGCCAGCCAAACTGCCGATTGGTGACGTGATCGCTGTCGCAGCCACCGGCCAGGCACAGACCGATGAAGGCGTTGGTGCCAGCATCGGCGTCTGGGAAAGCAGCGTGGGTGTTTTCCGTCGCCATCTCAAGAACCGCGAGTTCAGCCACATTGTTAGCGGCTGGTGCACCTTTACCCCTGACGGCGGCGAGCCCGTGGAATTGCGCGCCGGTGATGCCGTTCTGTTCCCTGAGAACTGTGAAGGCATTTGGGACATTCGCGAGCCACTGCGCAAAACCTACGTACTGTTCTAAGGAGCCCCCATGATCGAACGTATCAAGCCAGGCTCTCGTGCCAGCCAGATGGTGATCATCAAAGGGCGAATCGAAACCTCTGGCATTGTGGCCCAAGCACCCCAAGGCAATATCACCGAACAGACGCAGTGCGTGCTGGCGCAACTGGAGCGCTGGTTTTCCGAGGTTGGAGCAGGAAAGAAAGACATTTCTCGGATTCAAATCTGGCTGGCCAACATGGACGACTTTGCTGCCATGAATGCGGTCTACGACGCCTGGGTTGGTGATGAGCCGCCGGTGCGTGCATGCGTCGGCGCGCCACTGGCAGCCCCCGAGTACCTTATCGAGATTCAAGCTTTCGGCGAGATGCCATAGCCTCGATCTCTTGGCTGTCACGCCGCGGGCCTGGCCCGCGGCGTTTTTGCATGCACTGACCTAGAGCTCAGGGTCCAAGCCAACCCGTTCATTGTTCCACTCAAACCGCTCGACCTCGTGCCGGCGTTTGCGAAAGCTGTACGGCGTCTCGCCATACTGCTTGCGGAACCAGAGAATGAAATGCGAAGCATCCGAAAAGCCGCAGGCCAAGGCGATGGTGGTGATGTTCTGGCTGGTATTGACCAGCAGCCGCCTGGCATGGTCAAGGCGCAGTTTGCGCCAATAGTTGGCCGGGGGCTCTTGAGTATTGGCTACGAACTCGCGATGCAACTGCCGAGGGTGAGTACCCACAGCACTCGCCACCGCCTGGATCGTGAGGGATGACCCCAGATTTTCGCGCATGAAAGCAATTGCTCGCTGCACGCGATCGTTCAGATACACCCCACCTTCGGCGCCCTCCGCCTCCTCCTCGCTTCGCTCTTCGACCAACAGGTACTCCAAGCCTTTCTGAGCCCGAACTGCCCCGCAGTGGCGGCGAATCAGGTTGGCAGCCAAATCGATGGCCGTACCACCTGGGCAGGTAATGATGCCCCGGTCATCGACATAGTTTTTATCGATCACCGCAGTAGACAGCGGAAAGCGCTCCTTGAACTCTTCTCGCAGGGTGAAATGGAGTGCACACCGTCTGCCGTCCAGAAGCCCAGCCTTTCCCAGCACGAATGAACCAGAGCACAAGGCGATGATGGGAATGTTGGCAGCATGCACATCCCGCAGCGCATCCAGCAGCCAGTCCGGAGGATTGCGCGTTTCGCCAAGCAACCCCCCCGCGATCACGATGTAGTCATATTGGGCCCACAGATTCAGGGGTTTGGTTGGCAAGATGGGCATTCCGCAACTGGCCACGATGGGCTGGTCATTCAGCGTCATCCAATCCCACTGACAAAAAACCTGCTGACTGCGAAAGGACTTGTCAGCGGCAAACCGCAAGGAATCCACCAATCCGGCAACCGGCACCAAGGTGAAGTGGTTCATCAAGACAAAGCCGACCCTCAGCTCTGGTTTGATAGAGGCAGGAACACTGCTTTGATCTTCGGCTTTCCTGACCATGAGTAGGCACCTCAGCTTGATGGATTGCACCATTCTAAAGCACTACGAGAGTCCTCCATATCATATCAATCTCAGCAAATGGAAAATTTAGGACACTCTGCACGAATAAGCGAAAGCGTACGATCAATTGTCATGACTGTAATATCTCAAAAGCCATTTGCTGAGCATCATGTGTACAAAAACCAACATGCTCAAAGGCACTCACTATGTACCGTGGATTCTGGTATGCCCAGGCACTCGACCTGGACAGCGATCTGGCCCCTGCCCTGCAGGATGCAATTCAAGCGGATGTCTGCATCGTCGGCGGCGGTTTCCTTGGCCTGTGGTCGGCCATCCGCCTGAAACAGGCGCACCCGGAAAAGACCATCGTCATCGTCGAGCGTGATCGCTGCGGTTCGGGTGCCAGTGGGCGCAACGGCGGTGTTGCCACCAACTGGTGGGGCAAATACCTTTCGGTGCGCACTATCTGTGGCGATGTCGAAGCGCGACGCATCTGCGAGGCGGCGGAGTCGGCCATCGACGAGATCGGCAGCTTCTGCCAGGAGCACGGTATCGATGCTCAGTATCGCAAGGACGGCTGGCTGTGGACTGCCACCAACCAGCGCCAGATGGGCTCGTGGAAGGTACTCACCGACGGCCTGCAAAAACTCGACGTCAACCCCTTCCAGGAACTGGACCGCGAAACCATCCGTGGTCGAGTAGGCTCCCCACTCGTGCTGGGTGGGATCTATGATCCCAATGCCGCCACCGTGCAGCCTGCCATGCTGGCTCGCGGCCTGCGCCGGGTGGCGCTGAAACTCGGGGTGAAGATCTTCGAGAAATCGCCTTTCACCCATTTGGAGCGCGGCAAGAACCCGGTGGTACACACCGCCATGGGTCGCGTGAAGGCTAATCACGTGGTACTCGCGCTGAATGCCTGGGGCGCGCAGTTCCCTGAGCTGCGCCGGATGATCGCGATCATGTCCAGCGACATGGTGGCCACCGCACCAGTCAAGGCCAAGCTCGACGCCATCGGCTTCAGCGGCGGCGAGTGCATGACCGATTCGCGCACCGTACTCAACTACTGGCGCAATACCCCGGATGGCCGCGTGGTGTTCGGCAAACCGCTGGGGCAGTTCGCCTTTGCCGGGCGCATCGGCAACCTGTATGAGAAGCCATCGCCGGCTGCAGACAAAGTCGCGGCCGAACTGCGCCGCCTGTACCCGCAATTGCAGGACGTGCCAGTGGTCAGCAGTTGGACCGGCCCGATCGACCGCGCCATGAAAGGCCTGCCGAACTTCGGTTACCTCGACCATCACCAGACCGTCAGCTACGGCATCGGCTTCTCGGGCAACGGGGTGGCCACTACGGTCTTTGCCAGCCGCATCATCAAATCGCTGGCCACCCACGCCAATGACGAGTGGGCCAACTGCGGACTGGTCAACCAGAAGATGAAGCTGCTGCCGCCAGAGCCGTTCCGCTTCTTCGGCGCGCACATGGTGCGCGATGCGCTGGTGCGCAAGGAATCCCTTGAAGACCACGACCAGGACGCCGGCTTCATCACCCGTCAGCTGGTTTCCATGGCGCCTGCCGGCTATGTTCCGGCGCAGAAAAAATAAGAATCAGGATCATGAGCGAACATATCGTTTTCCTAGACGACGACGGCCTTGCGGCTTCGACACGTCTGAAGCGCCCTGACTGCGAACATACCTGGGAGCAGTTTGCCTACACCCACCCCGATCAGGTGCTAGAGCACCTGAAGGACGCCACGATTGCGCTGACCTGCAGCGTGCCGCTGCGCGAGGAGCACCTGCGTCAATTACCGAAGCTGAAGATGATTTCGCTGGCCCTGACCGGCCGTGACATCGTCGACGTCGATTACTGCGATGCCCATGGCATCGAGGTTTCCAGCGTACCCGGCTACGCCGCGAACACCGTTGCCGAGCACAGCATGGCGATGATGCTCGAGCTGTTTCGCCGGCCGGCTGCCTTCAGCCGACTGATGCGCAAGGTGCATGCGGGGCAGGCCGAGTACAAGAACATCTACTTCGACCACCGTATCCGTGATGTGCGCGGCAAGCAGATGGCGATAATCGGCAGCGGCCCGATTGCCGTTCGTCTGGCCGAACTGGCCCGTGCCTTCGGTATGGAAGTGTTGTTCGAAGATCGCGGTGGCAAGCGTTCCGGCCCCGATTGCCGCTCTTTGGAGAGCTTGCTCCGCAGCTGCGATGTGCTGTCTATCAATGCACCGTTGACGCCTGAAACCCACAATTTGATCGACGCTGAAAAGCTCGCGCTGATGAAGCCCGATGCGCTGGTCATCAACACCGGCCGCGGCGGCATCGTCAACGAAGCCGCGTTGATCGATGCGTTGCAACACGGCCGGCTGGGCGGAGTCGCACTGGACGTGGTCGAGGTAGAGCCGCTGCATCCGAGCAACCCGTTGTTCCAGCTGATTGATCGCGACGACTTCATCCTCAACCCGCACATTGCCTGGAGCAGTGAGGATGCCATGCAGCAGTTGATGGACCGCGCCGTCGACAACATCACTCATTTCGTTACCCGCCACACTACCGAGAAAAGGATCCGCAGCGCATGACCATCGCCACTAAAAGCAGCTTCGTCGACGGCGCTTTCGTTGCCCTGGACAGCGGCGCTGACATCCTCGAGAACCGTAACCCATCCAACCCGGGTGAGGTGGTCGAGCGCTTCGTACGTGCCGACCAGAACCTCACCGAGCAGGCCATCGCGGCCGCACGTCGTGCCCAGCCAGCCTGGGCGCGCAGCAACCCTCAGCAACGCGCCGATGCGCTGGACTTCATCGGTAGCGAGATCCTTGCACGCCGTGAAGAACTAGCTACCCTCCTTGCCCGCGAAGAAGGCAAGATCGTCCGCGAAGCGCTCGGCGAAGTCGATCGCGCGGGTCGCTCGTTCAAGTTCTACGCCCAGGAAGCCCTGCGTGCTGAAGGTGAGAAGTACCAATCGGTGCGCCAGGACGTCGGCATCGATGTGTTCACCCAGCCACTGGGTGTGATCGGCATTATTGCGCCGTGGAACTTCCCCATCGCCATCCCGGCATGGAAAATCGCGCCAGCACTGTGCTTTGGCAACTGCGTCGTCTTCAAACCGGCTGAATTGGTACCTTCCAGCGCTTGGGCACTTGCTGAAATCATCAGCCGTTCCGGCCTGCCGGCGGGTGTATTCAACATGCTGATCGGTCCAGGTCGCAGTGTGGGCGACACAATTATCCGCTCGCCAGAAATCGACGGTATCAGCTTCACCGGCTCGGAAAATACAGGTCGTCAGATCGCCAAGCTGGCCGCCGAAGGTATGAAGAAAGTGCAGCTGGAGATGGGCGGCAAGAACCCGCTGGTGGTGCTGGATGATGCCGATCTTGAGCAAGCGGTAGAAGTTGCGCTCAACGGTTCGTTCTACAGCACGGGTCAGCGTTGCACAGCCAGTTCTCGTGTCATTGTGACTGAAGGCATTCACGACGCGTTTGTCGCGCGCCTGGCTGAGCGTACTCGGGCGCTGAAAGTGGGCGACGCGTTGCAGGCGTCCACCGATATTGGCCCGGTTGTGGACGGGCGTCAGCTGGAGCAGAACCTCTCCTACGTCGCTCTTGGCCTGGAACAGGGTGCCAAACTGGTGTGTGGCGGTGAACGAGTCGAAAACGAAGCCGGCGCGTACTACTTCACGCCAGCACTGTTCACCGAAGTGACTTCGCAAATGCGCATCTACCGGGAGGAGATTTTCGGGCCGGTGCTGAGCGTGCTCAAGGTGCGTGATTATGAAGAGGCCTTCGCTGCAGCAGAAGACACTCAGTTTGGCTTGTCCGCAGGCATTGTCACCACGTCGTTGCGTTACGCAGAACACTTCAAGCGCAATAGCTCGGCCGGCATGGTGATGGTTAATTTGCCAACCGCCGGTGTTGATTATCACGTTCCGTTCGGCGGTAACGGCGCTTCGAGCCTGGGCTCACGCGAACAAGGCACTCACGCCAGGCAATTCTTCACCCGCGTCAAGACCACGTATCAACTGGCCTGACGTCACACCCTTAAACGCAAAATGTTCATCTACGAGACCGACGTTGAAATCGGTCTCGTGGAGCCTGCTGTCCGAACAAATATAAACCTGAGGTAGTAAGCAAGATGGCCAAGGCCGCCGATGTCGTTGTGCAATGCCTGGAGAACGAAGGTGTCGAGTATGTGTTCGGCATTCCCGGTGAGGAAAACCTCGACCTGCTGGAATCCCTGCGCAAGTCGAAGATCAAGCTGGTTCTGACCCGCCACGAGCAGTCCGCGGGCTTCATGGCCGCCACCTATGGCCGCCTGACCGGCAAGACCGGCGTCAGCCTGTCGACACTGGGCCCTGGCGCAACCAACCTGGTCACCGCCAGTGCCTACGCCTACCTGGGCGGCATGCCGATGATGATGATCACCGGCCAGAAGCCGATCAAGAAGTCCAAGCAGGGCCGTTTCCAGATCATCGACGTGTGCGGCATGATGGACCCCATCACCAAGTACACCCACCAGTTCGCCTCGGCCGACAACATCCCGGCCCGTATGCGTGAAGCCTTCCGCCTGGCTGAAGAAGAGAAGCCGGGCGCCGTGCACCTGGAACTGCCGGAAGACATCGCCGCCGAGCAGACCGACGCCCTGCCGATCCCACGCAGCCTGCACCGCCGCCCGCTGGCCGAGCACGTGGCCATCGAAGCTGCCGTCGAGAAACTGCAGAAGGCCCGCAGCCCGATCCTGGTCATCGGTGCCGGCGCCAACCGCAAGATGACCGCCAAGGTCCTCAAGCAGCTGATCGACAAGACCGGCATCCCGTTCATCACCACCCAGATGGGTAAAGGCGTGGTCGACGAGCGTCACCCGCGCTTCCTCGGCAACGCTGCGCTGTCGTCCGGTGACTTCGTCCACCGCGCCATCGAAGCGGCCGACCTGATCATCAACATCGGCCACGACGTGATCGAGAAGCCGCCGTTCTTCATGGTCCGTGGCGGCACCGAAGTCATCCACATCAGCTTCCGCTCCGCCGAAGTCGATGCCGTGTACTTCCCGCAGGTGGAAGTGATCGGCGACATCGCCAACGCCGTGTGGCAGATCAGCGAAGCGCTGACCGACACCACGCATTGGGACTTCACCCGCCTGATGACCATCCGTGAAGCGAACGAAGCGCAGATCGCCGAAGGTGCCGACGACAACCGCTTCCCGGTCTACCCGCAGCGTATGGTCGCCGACATCCGTCGCGTACTGCCGTCCGACGGCATCGTCGCCCTGGACAACGGCATCTACAAGATCTGGTTCGCCCGTAACTACAAGGCGCACAAGCCGAACACCGTGCTGCTGGACAACGCCCTGGCGACCATGGGCGCCGGCCTGCCATCGGCCATGGCCTCGCACCTGGTGTACCCGGATCGCCCGGTGATCTCGGTGTGCGGCGACGGCGGCTTCATGATGAACAGCCAGGAGCTGGAAACCGCGGTACGTCTGGGCATGCACATCACCGTGGTGATCCTGCGTGACGACGGCTACGGCATGATCCGCTGGAAGCAGGCCAACATGGGCTTCACCGATTTCGGCCTGGACTACGGCAACCCGGACTTCGTCAAGTACGCCGAAGCCTACGGTGCCAACGGCCACCGCGTGGAAAGCGCCGAAGCCTTCCTGCCACTGCTCGAGCACTGCATCAAGACCCCGGGCGTGCACGTGATCGACTGCCCGGTCGATTACAGCGAGAACGACCGCATCCTGAACATGGACCTGCGTGAGCGTAGCGCTGCCATCTGACTAAGGAAACAGAACCATGCAATTGAAAAATTCGTATCTGTTCCGCCAGCAAGCCTTCATCAACGGTGAGTGGCTGGATGCGGACAGCGGCCAGACCATCAATGTGACCAACCCGGCCACAGGTGAAGTCATCGGTACCGTGCCGAAGATGGGCACCGCGGAAACCCGCCGCGCCATCGAAGCCGCCGACAAGGCCCTGCCGGCCTGGCGCGCCCTGACCGCCAAGGAGCGCTCGGCCAAGCTGCGTCGCTGGTTCGAATTGATGATCGAGCACCAGGACGACCTGGCTCGCCTGATGACCACCGAACAAGGAAAGCCGCTGGCCGAAGCCAAGGGCGAAATCGCCTACGCCGCCTCGTTCATCGAGTGGTTCGCCGAAGAAGCCAAGCGCGTCTACGGTGATACCATCCCAGGTCACCAGCCAGACAAGCGCCTGATCGTCATCAAGCAGCCGATCGGCGTTACCGCGGCCATCACCCCGTGGAACTTCCCGGCCGCGATGATCACCCGCAAAGCCGGCCCGGCCCTGGCCGCTGGCTGCACCATGGTGCTCAAGCCTGCCTCGCAGACCCCGTACTCGGCATTGGCCCTGGTCGAGCTGGCCACCCGTGCCGGCATCCCGGCGGGTGTGCTGAGCGTGGTTACCGGCAGCGCTGGCGAAGTTGGCGGCGAACTAACCGGCAACTCCCTGGTACGCAAGCTGTCCTTCACCGGCTCGACCGAAATCGGTCGCCAGCTGATGGAAGAATGCGCCAAGGACATCAAGAAGGTTTCCCTGGAGCTGGGTGGCAACGCCCCGTTCATCGTGTTCGACGACGCCGACCTGGACAAGGCGGTCGAGGGCGCGATCATCTCCAAGTACCGCAACAACGGCCAGACCTGCGTCTGCGCCAACCGTATCTACGTGCAGGACGGTGTCTACGACGCGTTCGCCCAGAAGCTGGCCGCCGCTGTTGCCAAGCTGAAGATCGGTAATGGCCTGGAAGAAGGCACCACCACTGGCCCGCTGATCGACGGCAAGGCTGTCGCCAAGGTTCAGGAACACATCGAAGACGCCGTTGGCAAAGGCGCCAAGGTGCTGTCCGGTGGCAAGCTGATCGAAGGCAACTTCTTCGAGCCGACCATTCTGGTCGACGTGCCGAACACCGCTGCCGTGGCCAAGGAAGAGACCTTCGGCCCACTGGCGCCGCTGTTCCGCTTCAAAGACGAAGCCGAAGTCATCGCCATGTCCAACGACACCGAGTTCGGCCTGGCCTCGTACTTCTACGCCCGTGACATGAGCCGCGTGTTCCGTGTTGCCGAGGCCCTGGAATACGGCATGGTGGGTATCAACACCGGCCTGATCTCCAACGAAGTTGCGCCATTCGGCGGCATCAAGGCCTCGGGCCTGGGCCGCGAAGGCTCCAAGTACGGTATCGAGGACTACCTGGAAATCAAGTATCTGTGCCTGAGCATTTAGAGACCGAGCCTCGACCGATGGCCGCCTCACCGGTACCTATGCAGTTCAAATTGTGCACTTTCCCTGATGACTAGGGGTACGGACGGGCATTACCCGTCCGTTTTTTTTCGTATCACGTACTGACTCAACCAACGAGGCTCATTTTAAAACTCGAACCACCTGCTGCCAGATGAGGCGTACCTCAATTATGATCCTCCTAACGGTCGAAGCTGCGAAGCAACAGCTCAGGCATTGACAGGATGACTGCGCAACTGAGCGGTTCGTAAAGCAACCCTCGAAACAGAGAATTTATAAACATGAAGCCCACTGAGCCAGGCAATAAGCACAAAGGTTACCGGCGCATCATTCCATCGATGACCGCACTCCTGCAGTTCGAGTCCGTTGCACGCCTGAAGAGCTTCACTCAAGCCGCCAAGGAACTGGGAGTCACCCAAGCGGCGGTCAGCAAACAAATTAAACTGCTCGAAGAAAACCTGGGGGCGCAATTATTTCAACGCGCCTATCGAAATATCGAGCTCACTCATCATGGGCTGGCCTTATTTGCGGTGATCTCCGAGTCCTTGCAGAAAATTGCCACAGTCTTTGATGAGATCAACCAACGCGAGGGGAGCAAAGAGATTACGCTCGGCGCCACTGCCTCGTTTTCTCAGTTCCAGATCATGCCCAGGCTTGCAGCGCTGCATGAAACCATGCCAGAACTCAAGCTTCGCCTCACCACCCAAATGTTCACAGGCGATCTTCGTACGCAAGAGACAGACCTGGATGTACGCTATGGAAACGGTGAGTGGATAGATGGGCAAGCGATCTTTTTGTTCGACGAAGAAATCTTTCCGGTTTGCTCCCCTGCGTGGCTAGCCCGCAACCCGATGCCAACGTCCTTGGAGGAGCTAGCAAACTCAAGTTTGCTGGAGGCTGATTCCACGACAGAGGGATGGATGAACTGGCAGGGCTGGTTCAAAGAGTTGGGCTTGAATACCCACAAGCTGAATTTTGCGCTGCGCTGCAACCTGCACGCCAATGCCGTGCATGCCGCACTTCACGGTCACGGCATTGGCCTGGGCTGGGGGCGGGTGATCGAGCATCTATTGTCCACGGGGGAGCTCGTTCGCCTGGGCGCCTTCTCGGTTCGGCCCAAAGATGCCTACTACGTGATCATTCCTCACGGCCACAATGCAACCCCCGAAGACTGGGCGGTGATCCACTGGCTGCAGAATCGCGCACCTCTGTCCGCGCTGGCAGCAGCTTCATAACTTAAGGTAATGTCACTCGTAAAAATAAGCGCATTGACGGCTTTTTAGGCTACTCAGATAATCCTCGCACAAGCGTTACCAATACTTACAATAAGAGTGCCTGAGGATTTACCATGAGCATTTCGAGTTCTAAAACTCATCGCGAAGTTTTGTCTTCACGACAGCCCGGCTTTGGTATGCCCGGTGAAGTTTTCAGCCGACAGGACATCTTCGAAACAGACGTGGATGTATTCTTCAATAAACACTGGATTGTTGTGGCAGTCACTGCCGATGTTGAAGAGCCCGGCGATGTATTCACTACTGACATCGGAAAGGCCTCCGTCATCATATTGCGCGATGATGATGAGCAAATCCGTGCCTACCGCAATGTTTGCCGTCACCGCGGCGCCCGCCTCAAAGAACCAGGCAAGTCTACTGTTGGTATGCTGGTGTGCCCTTACCACCAGTGGACCTATGATTTGGATGGCAGCCTGAAACATGCAGCGCATATGGGGAAAAACTTTGACCCCAAATGCCGCAGCCTTATTCCAGTCCACTGCAAAGTTATCGGGACCCATGTCTTCGTTTGTTTGAGCGATAACCCACCTGAGGACATTGCCTATCAGGAAGAGGTGATGGGCGCACGCTTTGCCCCCTACGACCTGACCAATACCAAGATCGCGTACGAGCTGGATTACGTCGAGAATGGCAACTGGAAGTTGGTGATGGAGAATAACCGTGAGTGCTATCACTGCCACGGTACGCACCCTGAACTGCTGGTCTCCTATCAATCCGAGGATCTGGGTGTCAGCCTTGAAGAGATGAGCGAAGAACAGCGCGCCTCCTACGACGCCTATCAGATTCGCAAAGCAGGAAGAGAAGCAGACTGGGCGAACGATGGCCATCTCTACGAAACGGTCGAACACCTGGATGACGATGCTGCCACTCAGTTCCGCACTCAGCGCATGATCATTGCCGGTAGCGGCGAATCCCAGACCCTTGACACCAAAGTCGCCTGCACCAAGCTGCTCGGCAACTTGAAACGCAAAGATCTTGGCGATACGCACCTGTGGGGCAACAATGCTTGGGCCCATGTCATGAGCGACCACGCCATGATCAGCTGGATCATCCCGCTCTCGCCGGACCGCACCCTTGTTCGCACCAAATGGCTGGTTCACAAGGACGCCGTAGAGGGTGTCGATTACGACCTGCAACGTCTGACCGAGGTTTGGGTAGCCACCACCAAGCAAGACGCCGACCTTGTTGCGATCACCCATAGCGGTACTCAGGATCCCGCCTACATTCCTGGCCCCTACTCCGAGTTCACCGAGCCCTACGTGGATCAGTTCCTGCGCTGGTACAGCGCACGTCTCCAGGCACACGGAGTTTAAGGTGATGACCATGTTCGAAAATATTGCCAGCCTGCGTGCAGACCAACGTTTCTCGGACACTGACCATTGGGCCGCCCACGGCGCTCAATGGGTCAGCGGAGACAGCAAACGCATCGAGTGCTTGAGCGTCGAGGCTGAAACTCACGACGTTAAGACCTTCACGTTCCACTCCACCGACTACCATGCCCTCGCCTACGAGCCAGGGCAGTTTCTCACCGTATCACCAGTGATCAACGGAGAGAGTGTATCGCGCTGCTACACGCTCTCGTCGACCCCGACACGTCCATTCACGTTCTCGATCACGGTCAAGAGAGTACCTGGCGGCATCGTTTCCAACTGGCTGCATGACAATCTCCATGCCGGAGATGCACTGCTTGCATCTGGCCCAGCGGGGATTTTCACCCCTGTTGCCGGGCCTGCTAAAAAGCTTCTGTATCTCTCTGCGGGCTCCGGCATCACGCCGCTGATGGCGATGACGCGTGCTGCTGCAGACCTTCACGCCGATCTGGACATTGTTTTCGTTCACAGCGCGCGCACGCCTAAAGACATCATTTTCCGTCAGGAGCTTGCACACCTTGAGCGGACCATGCCCAAGATGCGCACCTTGTTCTTCTGTGAAAGCGTGGGCGACGAACCGGAGTGGACGGGAACGGTAGGTCGCTTTTCGATCGAGCAACTCGAGAAAGAGATTCCTGATTTCCAAGAGCGCTCCGTTTTCACCTGCGGCCCAAAGGGCTACATGGATGCGGTCAAGGGGTTGTTGGGTGGCGCTGGTTTCGACCTGCTTCGCTACCATCAGGAGAGTTTTGACATTTCTGCGGAGGTGGTGCTCGAACCGCTGCCGTCGACTGAACCCGGGCAGGCCCAGGACACGTTTACAGTCCGCATGGCACGCTCCGGCAAGACCTTCACCATGACTGCCGATCAAACCGTGCTCAGTGCGGCCAAAAAGGCGGGAGCCGTTGTTCCCTCATCTTGCAGCCAAGGTGTCTGTGGCACCTGCAAAACGGCGCTGCTCGAAGGCAGCGTGGATATGAGCCACAACGGAGGCATTCGGCAACGTGAAATCGACAAGGGTTTGCGTCTGCTGTGCTGCAGCCGCCCCACCTCCGATCTGGTGATCGATCTCTGACAAAAAGGCGCCCTAGGGCGCCTTTCTGGCCTTCCCTATCCGGCCATTAATACAATAAAACGGAACAAAGCCGATGCGTGCCAAAAATGGCCTTTTCAAAGGCCTCAGCCCTGTGGTGACCATTGGGTCACTCTTGATTGTTACTGCTTTCGTCATCCTCTGCACCTCACAAGGCGAACGTGCTGCCGGTGTATTCAAACACGCCTCCGACGTCATCTTGAGCAACCTCAAATGGTTCTATATCGGCTCTGTCAGCGGCGTACTCTGCCTCCTGCTTTTTCTGGCCCTCAGCCGTCACGGCCATATCAAGCTGGGTCGCCCAGACGAAAAGCCTGAGTTTAGCTTTGCTGCATGGATCTCCATGTTGTTCAGCGCTGGCATGGGTGTGGGACTCATCTTTTGGTCCGTTGCAGAGCCCGTGCTGCACTATGCGGGCAACCCCTTTTCGCCAGGCCTTACCAATGAGTCCGCGAGCATGGCGATGCGTATCACACTCTTCCATTGGGGGCTGCACCCTTGGGCGATCTTCACCATCATTGCGCTGGGACTGGCCTACTTCGCTTACCGTGAAGGATTGCCGCTGGCGTTAAGATCGGTGCTCTACCCCTTGATCGGCAAGCGTATCTACGGACCGATTGGCCATACCGTCGATATCATCGGTGCGGCCGTAACGGCTTTTGGTGTTTCACAGTCCTTGGGCATGGGGGTTGAGCAGATCAATACCGGCCTGAACCAGGTATTCGGTGTTCCCGTGAGCCTGTCGTTCAAACTGGGCATCATTGCAGTGGTCACCGTGATTGCCTCACTTTCGCTCGTTGCTGGCGTATCACGGGGGATGAAGCGGCTATCGACGACCAACATGTTCATATCGTTCGGCCTGATGCTGGTCGTGCTCGCGCTGGGGCCAACCAACTACATCATGAACCTGATGCTTGAGGCGACAGGCGATTACGCCCAGAACATCATCGGACTGAGCCTATGGACCGACACCCAGAACGACAGTGGCTGGCAAAACAGTTGGACCGCTTTCTACCTGCCATGGTGGATGACCTGGGGGCCTTTCGTGGGATTGTTCATTGCTCGCATCTCGCGTGGCCGAACTGTCCGCGAACTGGTTTTTGGTGCTTTGTTGGTGCCTACGTTGGTCACCATTTTGTGGATGGCAGTTTTTGGCGGCACTGCGTTGAAAGATGAGCAAAATACCCGTCAGGCCTACCGTAGCTTGCCGGTGGCCGAGCAAACTGAAGTTGGCCCGTTTACGGGCGGACCGATTCTTGAGGCCACACGCAAGGAAACCACATCCGCGATGTTTACCCTGCTTGAGCGCCTGGGAGGTCACACACTCGGCGGCGCGCTGAGTATCATCGTGTGCTTGCTTCTGGCAGTGCATTTCGTGACGGCTGCCGATGCCGGCACTCAAGTCATGTGCATGCTTAACGCGGTCGGCGGGGTCAGCCCGCCAAATTGGTTGAGAGTGCTGTGGTGTGCATTGGAAGGTGCAATTGCGGCGAGCCTGATTATCGCCGGTGGACTCACCGCGATTCAGCTCGCAAGTATCGTCGTGGGACTACCGATTGCCATCTACATGGCCTTGGCAAGCTATTCGTTGCTACGAACGCTGCGCAAGAATGATGGGCTGTCTGCTGCCACATCCGCAGCGGCCCACGCACGTGTTGCAACACCTTCCTGAGACGCCGTAGTGTCACTGCCGGCGGGTCTCTTTCGAGACTCTCCGGCCAGGATTACAGCTGGATAGTTTGCCGCCCTCTCCACCCCTTCGTATCTTGTAATCCAACACCCCAGCAATCAGTTCGCGCCCCCTGTTTAAGAGCAGAGTCGGTCGTCTGTAACGCTTGAACCATCGCCGGTATCGACATCCCATCTGGCCCAGCGTTTTGACCCTCACATTCCCATTGCCCTGGTAATAACCAGATCGACGCGTCGTGGTGATCGTTAACACCCAGCACAGATACGCACCAGGGCGCTGCACTGATCTCGATACAGAAGAACCAATGGCGGTATTGGGGGTTGATTTGAAGGGTGCTGAAGCAGCACATGAGATAACTTGAGAACGTAGTTCGCAGTTCGTGACGGCGCTGACTGCAAGTTGAGTAACCGCTGACCGAGGTTGATCAGCGGTTAACCTTCATTCCCCCGACACTGGATTGATGCCCAAGGCTTTTTGACAAGATGGGCATCACGTGAGTCAGGAGAAGGTGCGGTGTGGATCGATCACGAATTTCTTCGGTACGCCTGCATCGAATTCACCGTAGCCATTAGGCGCCTGGTCCAGGCTGATCACCTGTACACCCACGATTTCAGCAATGTTGATGCGGTCCCACATGATGGCCTGCATCAACTGACGGTTGTACTTCATCACAGGTGTCTGGCCCGTGTGGAAACTGTGCGACTTGGCCCAGCCCAAACCGAAGCGGATGCTCAGCGCACCGATCTTGGCGGCAGCATCATGGGCGCCCGGGTCTTCAGTCACATAAAGGCCTGGGATGCCGATTTTCCCGGCAACACGGGTCACTTGCATCAACGAATTGAGCACGGTGGCCGGGGCCTCCTGCTTGGCGCCTTCATGGCCATGGCCACGCGCCTCGAAACCAACAGCGTCCACCGCGCAATCGACTTCTGGTTCGCCCAAGATGTCGATGATCTGCTCATGCAACGGGGTGTCTTTGGACAGGTCAACCACTTCGAAGCCTTGCGCCTTGGCGTGAGCCAGGCGAGCTGGGTTCAGGTCACCCACGATCACACAGGCTGCGCCCAGCAGACGTGCAGAAGCAGCGGCAGCCAGGCCAACGGGGCCGGCACCGGCGACGTAAACAGTGCTGCCAGGGCCAACACCAGCCGTAACTGCCCCGTGATAGCCGGTTGGTAGAATGTCGGACAAGCACGTCAAGTCCCGGATTTTCTCCATGGCTTTGTCGCGATTCGGCAACTTCAGCAGGTTGAAATCTGCATACGGGACCAGGACGTATTCGGCCTGACCACCTGTCCAGTCACCCATGTCGACATAGCCATAGGCCCCGCCGGCGCGAGCCGGGTTGACTGTAAGGCAGACACCCGTGTGCATTTCTTTGCAGGACCGGCAGCGACCACAGGCGACGTTGAAGGGGACTGACACCAGATCGCCGATCTGCAGATGCTCGACATCCCGCCCCTTCTCGATGACTTCACCGGTGATCTCGTGGCCCAGTACCAGGCCCACCTGAGCAGTGGTGCGACCACGGACCATGTGTTGGTCAGAGCCGCAAATATTGGTGGAGACCACCTTGAGGATCACCCCGTGCTCGATTTTCTTGCCGCGCGGGTCCTGCATTTTCGGGTAGTCAATGTGTTGCACCTCGACCTTACCTGCACCCAGGTACACCACACCTCTGTTATTTGCACTCATGTACTACCTCTCTTTATGACAAAACAGCTTCACTTCAAAAATCGATCTTCAAATGGATAGCGTGTGAGCACCTCACAGCCGTCATCCGTGACCAACAACTGGTTTTCAAGCTTGATCCCGTCTCGCCCACCTACTTCACCGACGTAAGCCTCCACGCATAGCGTCATGCCCGGTTCGAGAACACCTTCATAACCGTACGCATCGACGTCCTCGGGATAACGAATGCATGGGTATTCGTCGCACAGGCCGACACCGTGGAACATCACCCCGTAGCGTTGCGCCCGGCATGATTCGGGCAAACGGTGCCCAAGCCTGGTCAAGTCAGTGAAACCGACACCCGGGCGGACGAGGTCGGTGTTGTAGCGAATGTGCTCGTGGGCGATCTGATACAACCGCTTCTGTTCTGCTGTAGGCGCCAGATCCCCGCAGATCCAGCTACGCGACATGTCTACGCACATGCCATAAGCGCCGATCAGATCGGTGTCGAAGGACAACAGATCACCTTCACTCAAGACCCGCGGACCTGACTCCTGGTACCACGGATTTGTGCGCGGCCCGGAGCTTAGGATGCGCGTCTCGATCCACTCGCCGCCGCGACGAATATTGCCGGCGTGCAACGCCGCCCAGATGTCATTCTCAGTGGCACCTGCATGCATGGCCGCGCGCATTTCGCTGATAGAGGCCTCGCAGGAGGCGACGGCGCAGCGCATGGCCTTGATCTCGTCAGGCCCTTTGATTACGCGCGCATACTCAGTGACTTCCTGGCCGCTGCAGACCTGTACCCCCAAGGCATCGAGGGCTCGCAGGCCCGCGACCTCAATGCGGTCGATAGCCAGTCGACGGTTAGTGCCGCCGTGCGTACGCAGTAGCTCATCTATCTCCCCGGCAAAACGCTTTGCGTGCTCATCCGTACGACCACCCGTTTCAAAGTAGAAGAAGGAGGCGCCGCTACGCAGTTCATTTATCAGCGGCAGATGTGCAGAAAGGTGATCACAGCCATGGAAATCCCACAGCACCACGTGCCCACCCGCCGAGACAAAACAAGCCCTCGCTGGATTGTGCGCCGTCCACAACTGCATGTTCGTGGTATCTGTGGCATAGCGAATATTGAGCGGATCGAACAACAGAATGCCGGCAAGGTCCCGAACTTGGAGTTGCTGGACCAGGCGTCCCAAACGGTACTCACGCATCGTCGGAAGATGCGGCGCATCCAGCGACAATGCAGCCCACTCGGCGAAGGCAAGTGGCGTAGGGCCAATTTCAGTGCGGTCGTTGTTCGCCAGAGAGCCATCCGGGCGGTAGCGGGTGGGATCGATACGCCGGTTGCTGGCAGGGATGGAAAATGGGGTGCTCACCATAGTTCAAGGTCGTCCCGATGTGCTTGTTATGCATTCACCTACACACCAGACCCGCTACTGCCGTGGCTATTTACGCGAGGCGAAGCGGGTTGGTGCCGGAGCCCATGATCTTGTTAGTTACTGGCTTGGGTAGCAGCAGCTCGCGCCGCTTGCAGCCAACCATCAAATTCCTGCCGGTGAGCTGCAATCCAATCTTTGGTATGGCGTTGAATGTCTGCCATGGATTTTTCACCCTGCTGCATCTTCAGATTCTGCGCACTTTCGTCAGCAGCCGGGATTTGCATGAGGGAGAGAAACTTCATCGCTGCCGGATTTTTCTCCGCGAAATTGCGGTTTACCAAGGCCTGCACCTTGTCCAGAGCGAACCCGAGATTTTTGCCTTCGTAGACAGTATCAACGGTGTTATCGCCGCCCGGCAGATCGGTTCTGGGGACCTGCAGCCAAACGACATCTCGCCCTTCGACCAGCACGCCAGCCACCCACTGCGGAACCCACGTGTAGTAGAGCACCGGCTTGCCTTCCTTGAATCGAGAGATCGTGTCGGCCATCAGCGCGAAGTACGACCCCTGGTTCACATGGACAGTGCTTTCGAGATCATAAGCCTTCATTTGGTGAGCAATGACAAGCTCGCACCCCCAACCTGGATTGCAGCCGGTCATGTCAGCCTTGCCATCGCCATCCGCATCGAAAAGCTTGGCAATTTCCGGTTTCTTCAGGTCGGTGATGTACTTGATGTTGTACTGATCAGCTGTCTTTTTATCGATCAGGTAGCCCTGTAGAATACCAGGCAGGATGTTGCCAACTTTGATCATGTTGGCGTCGCCACCGGCCTTCTCGTAGAACGCAGCATGCAACTTGTCCCACGCGTTCACGGTGAAGTCGGCATCTCCAAAACCCACCGCGAGCACCATGGTGGCGTACTCGGTTTCCTTTGGCTGCTGAACCTTGTAGCCAAGCTCGCGCAGGCCCTCCACAGCAACTTCGCCGCGGAAACGTTCCTCATCGACAGTGGGGAACGCCGGCGTAATCTTTACCCCCTCCCCCGGCTTGTCAGCAGAGGCGTTGGCCCCCAAGCACAGCAAGCTCAGTGCTACGGCGCAGGTGCTCTGCAAGAAGTAGCGGGAAATTTTAGACTCGAACATCTTCGCGTACCTTTTTGGGATTGTTGGTTGGACTGCGGCAGATAGAACGGGTAGCTCAGGCGGCCTCACGCCGCCCTCGTGATGGGTCTGCTTTAAACAAACGAAGGACAATGCCTGTCGGCCCGGTGTGGTACCAGCGCAGGCTCGGGTCGGCGCTGGTGCGCGCACCCATGGCTTGGGTCAGGCGGTCGAGGAAGATCGCCAGCAGCACCAGGCCGACGCCGCCGACGGTCGCCAGGCCCATGTCCAGGCGGCCGATGCCGCGCAGCACCATCTGGCCCAGACCGCCTACCGAAATCATCGAGGCGATCACCACCATCGACAGGGACAGCATCAGGGTCTGGTTGAGGCCGGCCATGATGGTCGAGGTGGCCAGCGGCAGCTGCACACGGGTCAACATCTGACGCGGGGTGCAGCCGAAGGCGCGGGCGGCTTCGATCTTGTCTTCCGGTACCTGGCGGATGCCCAGGTTGGTCAGGCGCACCAGCGGCGGCAGCGCGAACACGATGGTCACCAGTACGCCCGGAACGTTACCGATACCGAACAGCATTACCACCGGTACCAGGTAGACGAACGCCGGCAGGGTCTGCATGGCATCGAGCAAGGGCCGGATGATGCTTTCCAGGCGGTTGCTGCGGGCGCAGACAATGCCCAGCGGGATGCCGATCACCGCGCAGAAGAACACCGAGGTCAGCACCAGTGCCAGGGTGGTCATCGACTCGGCCCAGACCCCGATCAGGCCAAGCAAGGTCAGGGTAATGAAGCACAGCAGCGCCATGCGCTTGCCCGCCAACTGCCAGCCCAGCAGCGATGACAGGAGGATGCCGATGGTGGGCGGAATGCTTTGCAGGGTGAACTCGATGCCGTTGAGCACCTGGTCGATCGGCCAGCGAATGGCGCGAAACACCTCGCGGAAGTTGTGCACGAGGAAGTTGAGGGTGGCGGTGACCCAGTCGCCCAGCGGGATGGTGGCCGCCTGGAACGGGTCGAGAAGGCTGAATTCGGACATGAGGGCTTACCTCTTCTTGTACTTAGTGGCGGCTCAGGGTCTGCAGCAGTTCGTTCTTCGACAGCGTGCCTTTTAAGGCGCCCTCGCGGTCGAGTACCGGCACCGGGTACGGCAGGTCGGCCGCGATACCCAGCACCTCGTGCAGCGGCGTGTCGATGTACACCGGCTGCTGCTCGTGCAGGCTGTAGCGTTCGCTGACGCTGGCACCGTTGGCATCGGTGTCGACCACACCGAGCAACTGCCCGCGGTCGTCGACCAGGTAGCCGAATGGCACACCGGCCTGGAAGCTCGGGGCCTTGCCGTTGACCTTGCACACCACCGCCGGGTCGAACCTGGCCACATCGCCGGCCTTGAGCACCCGCGAGCTGTCGTAGCTCTTGAAGAAGGTACGCACGTAATCGTTGGCCGGCTGGTTGATCAGCTCCTGCGGGGTGCCGATCTGCACCACGCGCCCGCCCTCCATGATGGCGATGCGGTGACCGATGCGGATGGCTTCTTCGATGTCGTGGGAAATGAAGATGATGGTGCGCTGCTGCTCGGCCTGCAGGCGCATCAGCTCACCCTGCATCTCATGGCGAATCAGCGGGTCGAGGGCGGAAAACGCCTCGTCCATCAGCAGGATCGTCGGGTCGTTGGCCAGTGCCCGGGCCAGGCCCACGCGCTGCTGCATGCCGCCAGACAGCTGGTGCGGGTAGCTGTGCTCGTGGCCGGCCAGGCCTACCTGGCTCAGGGCTTCACGGGCACGGCTGTGGCGTTCGGCTTCCGCCACGCCGGCAATTTCCAGGCCGAAGGCGGTGTTTTCCAGCACGCTCATGTGCGGCATCAGGGCGAAGGACTGGAACACCATGCCCATCTCCTTGCGGCGCACATCGAGCAGGGCTTTGTCGGAAAGCCCGGTGATTTCCTTGCCGTTGAGGTGGATGCTGCCGGAGGTGGGTTCGATCAGGCGGTTGAACAGCCGCACCATGGTCGATTTGCCCGAACCGGACAGGCCCATGATGACGAAGATCTCGCCACGCTTGACGGAAAAGCTGGCATCGAACACGCCAACCACATGGCCGGTCTTGCTGAAGATTTCGTTCTTGTCGGCCCCCTTGCGGAGCATCTCCATGGCCATGTCGGGGTTGGGCCCGAAAACCTTGAAGATGTTTTTTACCGAAAGAATCTCATCGGCGTGACTCATACGACCCTCGTTATTATATTTATGTGCGATTTGGAAGAAAGCGAGATGAGGCTCAATGCCCCTACTTTAACCCCGGCGGGGGTTAACGCATCGGACAGACCGGTCAATTTGTATAACGAATAGGCAGCGACGACCAGCCCCATGAAAAGAGGTAATACCATGCCCACTTAAAGTTATGCGCATGCTATCAATCATTGCACGATGGGCAACGCGCTCGACACACAGTGTCGCCTTCCTAGTCAGCACCATCCTGGCGAAAATCAGAGGTCACCACGCGGCCTGGACGCCTTCGCGCTCGATAGCAGCCTTGAGCCAAGAGACGCTGGAATCTTCCATGATGCGTCCCGTACATTATGTTTTTGCAGAATAAACAATGGGATATTGGATCATTAAGGCTACCGCAACGACTTGCAACTTAGCCTGCTTAGACCCACCCTCCAGCCCAACAGCATTCAATCTTCGTTTCCAAACCAAATAAACAGAACGCTGTTGCCGCTGACCGAAAACTGACCCAGTTTCGCCCGTTGTGCTGACTGAAAACTGACCCAGGTGTTCCACTGCACCTGCTCAATTTTTGAGCAGGAGAACACAGGGTGATCAGCATGGAAATGATGGGCAAAATTCGGCGGATGTATTTCCGCGACAAGCTGTCGTTGCATGAGATAGCCAAGCGCACCGGACTGTCGCGCAACACCATCCGAAAATGGGTCAGAGCGCCGGAGTCCAAACAGCCGGTTTATCAGCGTCGAGCCGTGTTCAACAAGCTCAGTCCCTTTCACGAGATGTTGGAGCAAGCGCTGCGGGCTGATGCCTTAAGGGCCAAGCAACATCGTCGCAGTGCCAAGGCGCTGCTGGCCATGATCCGCGCTGAAGGCTATGACGGCGGCTACAGCCAGCTCACTGCCTTCGTTCGTCATTGGCGCGGAGAGCAAGGCAAGGCGGTACGGGCATTTGTGCCGTTGGCATTCGCCTTGGGCGAGGCCTTCCAGTTCGATTGGAGCGAGGAAGGCCTGCTGGTTGGCGGTGTTTTCAGGCGCGTCCAGGTCGCGCACATGAAGCTATGTGCCAGCCGAGCTTTCTGGCTAGTGGCCTATCCCAGCCAAGGGCATGAAATGCTGTTCGATGCCCATACCCGCTCATTCGCCGCCTTAGGTGGCGTGCCGCGTCGCGGCATCTACGACAACATGAAAACTGCGGTCGACAAGGTCTCCAAGGGTAAAGGCCGCACGGTCAATGCTCGCTTCATGGTGATGTGCTCGCACTACCTGTTCGACCCGGACTTCTGCAACGTAGCGTCCGGCTGGGAAAAAGGTATCGTCGAAAAGAATGTCCAAGACAGTCGGCGCCGCATCTGGCTGTCCGCCCGCGACAATACTTTCCATAGCTTCGAAGAGTTGAATGCCTGGCTTGCCCAGCGCTGCCGGGCTCTCTGGCATGAGCTGATTCATCCGCAGTACAACGGCCTTACCGTCGCAGAAGTCTTGGAATTGGAGCGCGTCGAAATGATGCCGATGCCGACGCCTTTCGACGGATATGTAGAACGCACGGTTCGCGTTTCCAGCACCTGTCTGATCAACGTGGCTCGCAACCGCTATTCAGTACCCTGTGAGCGTGTTGGCCAGTGGGTCAGCAGTCGGCTCTATCCCTCGCGAATCGTCGTGATTGCCGATGAGGGTGTGATTGCTAGCCATGAGCGCCTGTTTGATCGCGATCAGGTCAGCTACGACTGGCAACACTACATCCCCCTCATTGAACGCAAACCGGGGGCCCTACGCAATGGTGCCCCGTTTGCCGATCTGCCTAAGCCACTACGCCTGCTCAGGCGCGGGCTGCTGCGGAATCTACAGGGTGACCGGGTTATGACCCAGGTCTTGGCCGCCGTGCCCATCGCTGGCCTGGATGCTGTTCTCGTAGCGGTTGAGCTGGTTTTGGAGTCTGGCAGCCTGAGCGCTGACCACATCCTCAACATCGTGGCCCGTCTGACCGCTCGTGAAGCACCACCCTCGGTCGAAACCAACCTGCAACTGAACGTTACCCCTGTTGCCAATACCGCACGCTATGACCGGTTGCGCAGCACGGATGAGGAGGTGCGCAATGCGTGATCTCACAGAGGAACTCAAAGACTTACGCCTGCACGGCATGGCCGATGCCTGGGCAGAGCTGGCCGCACAAGGCGAATCTTCCACTGCGTCATCGAAATGGCTGATCGAGCATCTCCTTGATCAAGAGCACGCCGACCGAGCAGTACGCTCGGTGCATCATCAGATGAGCATGGCGAAACTGCCCATGCACCGTGACCTGGCTGGCTTCGACTTCGGTGTATCCAGCGCCGATGTCCGATTGATCAGGGAACTGTCCACTCTGGCCTTCACCGACACAGCGCAAAATGTGGTGTTCATCGGTGGCCCTGGCACCGGTAAAACGCACCTCGCTACTGCCTTGGCAGTGGCCGGCATCACCCAACATAACAAGCGTGTGCGTTTTCACTCCACAGTCGATCTGGTCAACCTGCTGGAGCGTGAAAAACATGAGGGCAAGACAGGGCGTATCGCCCGAGGACTACTGCGTGCAGATCTGGTAATCCTTGATGAGCTTGGCTACCTACCTTTCAGTCAGAGCGGCGGAGCCCTGCTGTTCCACCTGCTTTCGAAGCTTTACGAGCACACCAGCGTGATCATCACCACCAACCTCAGCTTCGCCGAGTGGTCGAGCGTATTTGGCGACGCCAAGATGACCACGGCCTTGCTCGACCGATTGACACACCACTGCCACATCGTCGAGACGGGGAATGAATCATACCGCCTGCAAAACAGCACCTTGGTGGCCAAGACCAAGATCCAGGCGAGGGAGCGCAGACGGCAGGATGTCGAGGAATCGGAGGACGACCCGTTTTGACCTCTTTGGGCTGGCCTTGCTGAGTGCAGGGTCAGCACTTTCACGACGCTGTCGACTGCTAGGCTTATCCACAATTGCCGGGGTCTAAATCGGCAAGCAGCCCTGGGTCATTTTTCAATCGGCAGGGTGGGTCAGTTTTCAATCAGCGCCGACAGCACCAGGCCGCTGAACTCCATCTGTAACCGGCGCGGCAGGACGATACCCTGCTGCTCCAGGAGATAGGCCACACCACCCTTGCCCGACTGGCTGTTGACCCGGATGACTGCCTCGTAGCTGCGCCCCATGTCGGCCGGGTCGATCGGCAGGTACGGCACCTCCCAGAAACCGTCGGGGTTTTTCCGCCGTTGGGCGAAGCCCTTCTTGATTGCGTCCTGGTGAGAGCCGGAAAATGCCGTGAACACCAGCTCTCCCGCATAGGGATGACGTGGATGGGTCGGCAACTGGTTGCAGAACTCGACCTCACGCTGGACATGGATGATGTCAGAGAAATCCAGCTCCGGGCTGATGCCACTGGTGTAGAGGTTCATGGCCAAGGTCAGGATATCGACATTACCGGTGCGCTCACCATTGCCGAACAAGGTGCCCTCGACCCGCTCGGCGCCTGCCAGGCAGGCCTGCTCGGCGGTAGACACACCTGTGCCACGGTCATTGTGCGGGTGGATACTGATGATCACGCTATCGCGCTTGCGTACGTGGCGGCAGAACCATTCGATCTGGTCGGCGAACACGTTGGCGGTCGAAACTTCCACGGTGGTAGGCAGGTTCAGGATCATCTTGTTGGTGGGAGACGGTTCGAATACGTCGATCACCGCTTCGCAAATTTCCAGGCCAAAATCGAGCTCGGTGAAGCAGAAGGTTTCTGGTGAATACTGGTAAGTCCACTGCGTCTGCGGATTGGCCTGCATCAGCGCCTTGATCTCCCGGGTAGCCTGCGTGGCGATGCCGATGCAACCTGCGCGATCCACGCCGAACACCACATCACGAAATACGGGAGCCGTTGCGTTGTACACATGAACGATGGCCCGTGGCGCCCCCTTGAGCGCTTCGAAGGTACGCTCGATCAAGTGTGTACGGGCCTGTGTCATGACCTGGATAGTCACATCTTCGGGGATCCGACCGCTCTCGATCAATTCACGCACATAGTCGAAATCGGTTTGCGATGCTGCCGGGAAGCCAACCTCGATCTGCTTGAAACCGACCTTCACCAAAAGGTCGAAGAATCGACGCTTGCGTTCGGCGTTCATCGGCTCGATCAGTGCCTGATTACCGTCTCGCATGTCGACGCTGCACCAGGTGGGAGCGACCTTCTGGACCTGATTGGGCCACTGGCGGTCTGGCAGGTCGACTGTGGCGAAGTGGCGATATTTGATTGATGGATCCTTGAGCATCATGGCGGCTTTCTCCTGGGCCTGTGTAACACCTTGTACTTGCCCGTGATGGACAAGCCCAAGCATTGGATCCAATTTACACAGAACCTGGCTTACCTCGATTGCGTTATTCAGCATCAATTCGGGAACTGGCGAAAATTTATTGCTATAAATAATGAAAAAATGGAATTTTATATCGAAAAATGAAAATAGTCAGCCACATCCGAAATCTGTCAAAAACGAATGCGGCTTCAGAACAAAGGGCTTATTGGCTTGCCTCCACCACCTCCTCCTGCTTGAAAATACGGAAACCTCGCGCCTGATAATTTCGAAGCGCGGCAGGATGGTCGAAGGTGCAGGTATGTACCCACACCCGCTCTGTACCGCTCCACTCCCACGCTGCTCGAACAGCGTGACTCAGGAGCGCTCCGCCGAAACCACAACCCAGGAATTGAGGTGCCAGCCCGAAGTAGCGTATCTCTGCGTTACTGCCATCGGGGCGATAGAGCTCGTAATAGCCGGCTATCGCACCACGGTAATAGGCAACCCAGGTACGGTGGCAATCCTGTTCGACGAGTGCCTGCCAGTCAGAAATCCCCCAGGTGTCAAGATCGCCCCACTCCCAAGGTGTGCCTACCAGCTTGTACAGAAACTGATTGAATTCCGCCTGAGGCACTTCACATTCAATGATCTGGAGTTCGTGAGGCTGTGGTTTTTCCTTCAGCTCGGATGCCGAGACCATTTCCAGATAATAAGTGGTGCAAGACCGTTCCATCGTAGACTCCCTACCCTACAGGCCAGCTATTGGTGTGAAACATGACAATGACCACCGGGGCCGACATCGAGCCCGGTGGTTTTTCACTACCTTACCAATTGTGCGTGTAACTGGCAGTCAATACCGTGCCGGGTGCCGGCAGGTGGCTGGTGTTGTTGTTATTGCGCAGCAACTGGCTGTAGAGCGGGTAGTAGTCGCGGTTGAACAGGTTCTGGATGCCGACGCTCACCTTGTCGTCTGCGGAGATCTGGTACTGGCTGACCAGGTCGACTGTCGTATAACTGCTAACCTGATGTCGACCAAAGCTGTCCACCCCATCGAGCCTGTAGTCCTTGGCATCGAAGAACGTGGCTTGCAAGCGGTTGCTCCAATCCAGGGTCGGCTTGTATTGCACGTAGGCGGTCAGCTTCAGCGGCGGAACGCGATAGCCTGTCATGTCTTGCCAGTCTTTACCGTCCGGTTTTTCTCGTCCGCGCATCCAGGTCGCACTCCCCCCTGCGCCCCACACAGCATCGTCCGACAGCCAATCGGCACTGGCTTCAGCACCGTAGATGCGCTCCTTGGTGCGGGTCAGAATCAGGCCGTTGTTGAAACTTTGTACATCCCCCAGTTTGGAGGTGGTGTAGAACAGCGCCAGGGTGCCGAGTGTGTTGCTGCCCAGGTCTCCTCGCCAGCCAAGCTCATAGTTGTTGGTCTTGACCGGCTCCAGGTTCGATGCGCCGATGTCGAAGCCACGGCGCGCATTGCGCAGCTGGATGCCCACGTCGGGCAACTGGAAGCCCTGGCTGAAGGAGGCGTAGATTTCCTGGCCAAGTACCGGCGAGTAGACGATGCCCAGGTTCGACAGCACCGCATCGTAATCAATGTCGCCACCCTTCACCGCCACCGGGGAGGCAGCCGTGGATTCGGACAACGGAACGAAGTCATCGAATTCGGCGGTGGAGTATTCGTAGCGCAGGCCGCCGTCGACCGACCAATGCTCATCGAAGCGATGCTGCAGCTGGGCGAAGGCACCGGCGCTTCGCGTCCTCAGCGGGGGCATGTACGTGAGCTTGCCAGTCTTGTCGAAAACCAGGCCGCCACTGGCGTCATAAGCCGCCGGGTCGAAGACATCGAGCGGCATGTCGCTGCGCTCCTGGTTATAGTCACCACCCCACACCAGTTCGGTACTGCCGCTGTCGCCAATCGGCGTGCGCAGGGTCAGGCGGCTTCCGAAGACTTCGCTGTTTTGCATGATCTGGTCAACATTGCCGCCGCGGGTAGCAACGGCACGGGCATCGAACGGGGTGAAGCGTGTGAAGTAGTCCCGGTAGTACATCTGGGCAGAAAGCCGGCTCCCGAGGATGTCGAGATTTTCATACTCCAGGTTCACCAGCGTGTTGCGAATGCGGTTCTGCTCGTCAAGATCCAGGCCCTTGATCGTATTGGCCGGCACAGAGCCAGCAGGGAGTTTCGCGACGCTTGGGTCGGTAGCGTAATCGGTGTCCTGGCGGGCATCGTAGTGGCTGACTGCAAGCTGCACTCGCTGGTTCTCGTCAATGTGCAGCCCCAGCTTGCCGCCAATGTTGTAGATGTTCGAATCGAACAGGTCGCCTTGGCTTGGCTCCGGGGCGATCCGGTCACCGTGCGCATCATACGAGGCACCGATATGGCGGGTACCGAAGTCGAACGAGTAGTCCACCGCACCCTGAGAGCCCGCGAAATATTGCTGGAACTGCCCCCCCAGGCCATCGCTGCCAAGGCGGGTCAGCGGCGACGTCGCGCTCAGGCTGGTTTCGGCGCGGTTTTCACCACCCGCGGGCCGTGTGGTAATGGAGATGATGCCCCCCGTGGCGCCGCTGCCGTAGATGGCGCTGCTGCCACGAATGACTTCGACCCGTTCGATCAGTGCCGGGTCGATGTTGGCCAGGTTGCGCGAGGAGTCGCGGTTGGTATTGAGCGGCACCCCGTCGACCATGACCAGCATGCTGCGCCCGCGCAGGGTCTGGCCATACTCGGTGACGGTGCGGCTGGAGTCGGACATGCCGGGAACCGCCTTGGCCAGTACCGTAGCCAGGCTCTCTGACCCCTGGCGCAGCTCCTGCAGTTGTTCATGCTCGAGAATGGTGGATTGCCGCGTCGCGGAAACCAGGCTGCTGCTGGTGCGCGAGGCGGTGATTTCCATCTGGGCCATTTCCACGGGTCCGCTCTGGATTCCAGCACTTGATGCAGGGGTACCCTGCGCGACAATGACGAACGTGCGCTCATCCTTGGCCTGTACCTGCAAGCCACTGTCCTTTAGCAGTGTTTGAAGTGCTTCCTCGGGTGTGAACCGCCCCTTCACCGCAGGCGCGTTTCGGCCTGCACCAAGATCGCTGGCGAAGATGATCTGTACCGAAGATTGCTGTGCGAGTGCGTTGATGGCATCGCCCAGCGGTGCGGCGGGGAGATCCACGTTCACCTTTTCCCGGCCCTGGGCCGACATTGCGATGAGCAGGCTACTGGCAAGCAATGACAGGCGTAGCTGGCGACTGCGGAGGGGAAAATGCACTTCTCGAGTTCCTTTTTGTGGTTGGGCTTTTTCAGTAGCCGCCATGGGGATCGAGAAACCCTACCTGCGCCTGAGAATTATTTTCTTGTCGGTTTGCGTTGAATCCGGACACTGCCGTCCCCTACCTGCAGCACGGCGACAGGCAGAATGCTGGGGAGCAGATCCAGTAGCAGGTCGACATTGCGCGCTTCGAACACCCCCGTCACCTTGAGTGCGGCCAGGCTTGGGTCGCTCAGCTCGATGGGGGCCTTGCGATAGTGGCGCAACAACGACACCGCTTCATCCAGCGGCGTCTGCTCGAACACGATGCGATCATCTTTCCATGCCATCGCCTTGGAGGCGTCAGCCTTTGCAACCGGCATCAGTTGCCCGCCAATCGAGTCGACCTGTTGCCCTGGCGTCAGGGTGACAGGCGCCTGTGCTGCAGCAGCGGTGACGTCCACGCGCCCACGGGCCAGGGTCACACGCACCGCGTCGTTATCCAGCCGGCGGACATTGAACAGCGTACCGAGCACCTCGACTTTCGCGATGCCAGCGGACACTACGAAGGGGCGGTACACGGCCGAGGACACATCGAAAAGCACCTGCCCTGCGCGCAGGTCGACTTCGCGGCTGAGCAGACGCCAACTGATATCGACATGCGTGCCACTGTCGAGCAGCAGCTTGCTTCCATCGCTCAGCAGCACAGCGCGCCGCTCACCAATGGCGGTAGAGAAACGCTCGCTCTTGTAGGCTGGGTTCAGCCACGCCAGGGCCGCAAAGGCGATCGCAACCGCTAGTGTGATACCGGCCGACTTCACCGCTTTGGAGGGCGCTGACCTGGACGGCGGCATGGGGAACAGCTGCTTGAGCTCTTCACGATGTCGCCCCAGTGCCTCGTCCAATGGCACCTGTTCGGGCTGCTTGGTCATGGATGCACCTCATCGCGCCCAAGCCGTTGCCTGCACGCCGCCAACCCCAGGCGCAGATGCTTTTCCACAGTCTTGAGGGAAATACCGAGGCGCGCAGCGACTTCTGCCTGGGGGATTTCGTGAATCTTGTGCATGACGAAAACAGCCTGGCAGCGTGGTGGGAGATCAGCGATAGCGTTGACGAGCAGTTGAAACTCGCGCGCGCTGTCATACCTGGTCACCGGGGTGGCTGCCGGGCAGGCCACCTCTGGCAGCTCGGAAATTGCCTCTACCCAGGCGCCTCGGCGCCGATCGCTACGATAGCGGCTCACGGCGGTGTCGTGGGAGATTTTTCGTAGCAGGGCCAGTGGGGTTCTGACGTCTTCTTTCTCACCGCGCTCAAGCAACTGCACACACACGTCATGCACTACATCGCGCGCCATGCTTCTGTCGCCGAAGCGTCGGCGAATGTGGTCCACCAGCTCGTCATAGTGACGGACCAATGTAGACAGCAGCGACGGTTTGGCGGGATCGAACGACACGATGCATCCTGGATAAGAGGTAGGCCTCGAAAACAAGACACAAGTGTAAATGAGAAATAATTGCGAATAAACAAGCTACAGCATCGAGCCATGCTAAACCGAGAGAGGGCGAGGAATGGTCAGACCGTTGGCAATGGCACTGGCTTCCAGCTTTGCACGCTCCGCATCCAGAAAGACATAGGCGGCTTGCAGCGTGTTGATCTTCGCTTGAATTTCAGCCATCTTGCCGGCTACCAACATCGCGCCTTGGGCGCAATCGATCGTGTTACCGCGCTTGGCCGCAAGGATGTCGCCAATCTCGGCGAGCGAAAAACCGCCGCTCTGGGCACTTTGAATAAAGGCCAGGTCAACAACGGTCTGGTCGCTGTAGCTGCGGTAATTGTTGGCTTGGCGATGGGCCACGATAAGCCCGAGTTGCTCGTAATAACGCAGTGTATGGCGGCCCACCCCACTCCGGCGCTCCAACTCTCCGACATTCACGATAAAAATTCCTTGACTGTAGAGTAGGCTCTACACCTTAGCCTGCGCCGATCATCCAGACAAGGATTCAGATATGAGCGTGGAATGCTTCGTCACTGGCGGCAGTGGGTTTGTGGGTCAACATCTGCTGGCCCATCTTACCGCGACAGGGCACAAGACCTGGGTGCTCATGCGCAACCCTGCAAACATCGAACGCCTCAAAGAGCAGGTAGGCCAGCTGGGAGGTAATCCCGCGTATTTAAACGCAGTTGAAGGAGACATCAGCAGGGATGGGCTTGGACTCAGCGAAGCAGACAGGCAATGCGTAACTTCGGCCGCGGTGGTCTTTCACCTCGCGGCGCAGTTTACCTGGGGCCTTACAATGGAACAGGCCCGCGCAGTCAACGTACAAGGGGCGCTGAGGGTCGCCAGGCTTGCGGCGAGCCAGCGTATCCGCTTGCTAATGGCTGGCGGTTATATGCTGCAGAACCTTACTCATCTTGCAAGTATCGGGGTTGATACCGCGCACCCTGAAAACACCAATTGGCCTGCAGTATACGGCCGTGTCGGGGGCTACGAAGGCAGCAAGCTGGAGTCCCATTTCGCAGTCATCCGTTACATGCAGGAGGTAGGCGCAGATTACTCGATCGTTCATCCTGCTACCGTATGTGGTCACAGCGAGAGTGGGCATATCCCTGAAGGTCAACCTCTGGTGGACCTCATCAGAAACCTGGCACTGGGCCGGTTCAAGGCTGTCCCCGGTTCCGCCAGCCACTGGTTGCCGCTGGTCAGCGTTGATTACCTGGTAAAGATGGTGACCTGCGTGGCGTTCGACCCATCAATGGTCAACCGGCAGGTCCTGGCGCTGTATGAGCACACGCCGAACCTGCAGGGTATGCTTGAGCAAATGGCACAAACGCTGGATATAGAGCCCCCCCGCCGCCATGTACCCATAGGGTTGCTGAAGTGGCTGTTGGCGATTCCAGGACTGGCCAACCGATTATCGATCAGCGCGGAGTCACTGAACTTCATCCAGACGCAGCGGTTCGACATGAACGACAGCCAGCAACTGGAACGAAAGTATCAGTTGGCCCATCCCGACATGACGCGAACTTTGGAAAAGACGGTGCGCTACGTTGAGGGCTACTTGCCCAATCGTCATGTTCATACTTCTGCATATCCTGCCGGCAGATAACAAACGGGTTCTGACAGAACGCGTGATTCTGTCGAACATTCCAGCAACTTCGGTGTTATATTGTTGCACATGAACCGATTGGTTACTTTCTGACCGTCTGGTTAGCTAAAGCGTGTCGACGTTCAACTTGGTCTTTAGGGAAAAAGGCGTGTGAATTGACGTGAAGCGTGACATCCACCTCGTTGTACTACTGCTATCGGTCATCGGTTGTTCTCTCGCCTCGCTAACGCTGTGGAAGGTCATGGCTTCTCGCGAGCGTGCCCTGGAAGACGTCAATGTCCATGGCCTTAACCTGACCCAGGCATTGTCCACCTATTCGGAAGGTATTGTCCGTCAGAGCTCAATGCTGCTGCTCGGGCTGGTCGAGCGCCTGGAAACCGAGGGCTCGGGACCTGCGCAGATCGAGCGGCTGGATCAACTGGTCAAGCGCCAGCAACCATTGATGCCGCCAATGAGCGGTATCATGATCTACGCCAGGGACGGACGCTGGCTGATGTCGTCCAACCAGCCGACCCCCGTCGGTGCCAACAGCAGCGACCGCGCCTTTTTCATACACCATCGTGACGACCCGTCCCGCGACCCTTTCATCGGCCTGCCAATCCGTAGCCGCGTCAACCAGGAATGGGTGATCACCATCAGCCGGCGGTTCAACGATGACCACGGCGAATTCGCCGGCGTTGTCGCCATGACGCTTGGCGTGGAGAACTTCCTGCAGCTATTCGGCAAACTCGATGTCGGCCATGAGGGTGCCATCGGGCTGGCCTATACCGACGGTTCCATGCTGGTGCGCTACCCGTTTCGGGAACAGGACATGGGTCGCAACTTTTCGAAGTCGCCCATATTTACCAAGTATCTCGTCGACCAGTCAGCAGGCACTGCATCGTTCACCTCCAGCCTGGACGGCGTGGAGCGCCTCTATGCGTTTCGCAAGAGCGACAAGCTACCTTTGGTGACAACGGTCGCGCTGGGCAAGCAGGAGGCACTCTCGGCCTGGCGGCTCGAAGCGCTGCTGTCAACGCTGGTGGTCGCTGTGCTGCTGGCACTGACCGGGGCCATTGGCTGGCTGTTGATTCGCGCCATGAGCCGGCGAAATGCGGTCGAAAGCGAGCTTCGACTGACCCAGCAACGGCTACTCGACAGCAACCAGCAGCTCGAGAGCCTGGCGATGCACGATGCGCTCACGGGGCTTGCCAACCGGCGCTGCTTTGACGAAGCGCTGACTCAGGAAATCCGCACGGCCCATCGCAATGGCACCACGCTTGCTTTGCTGATGATCGACATCGATCATTTCAAACCCTACAACGACACCTACGGGCATCCGGCGGGCGATGCCTGCCTGCAGCAGATTGCCTCCCTGCTCTCCTCCTGCATTCGCCGCCCTCGCGACCTGCTGGCACGCTACGGGGGTGAGGAAATGGCGGTAATCCTGCCCGATACCGACAACGATGGAGCGGCCGTCGTCGCCAGGCTGATGCTCGAGCGCCTGGCCTTGCAAGCCATCCCTCACAACGGCAGCCCATTCGGACACATAACCGCCAGTATCGGCATCGCCTGCTCCGAAGGTACGGCCCTGGACAGCGCGCCATCACTGATTGAGCGCGCCGACCGGGCGCTCTATATCGCCAAGCAGGCCGGCCGCAATCGCCTCCATGTCGACCGGGCGAAGACATAAAGCCAAATAACAAGGAATGTATAAATGCAATCTCATTTCAGCAAAGGCTTGCTCTTTGCACTCTGCGCCGCTGCACTGAATGCAACGATCGGTGTACTCAGCAAGGTATTGATGAACAGTGGATTCAGCTCCAGCAGCATCGCCCTGATAAAAACAGTCCTCGGCTGCCTGTTGCTGTCAGCACTACTACTGTTCCTCAAGCGGCCACTGCATACGGCCAAATGGTTCCATGCCGCCGTTTGCGCCTTTCTCGGCATTTTTGTGCTGTTCCACTTTGAGACTTCGGCCTATAGCCATTACGCCGCGGCAGGCGTCGTGGTGATCCTGATGGCAAGCGCCTCCATTTCTTCGATATTACTGGGACGGATAGTCCTCAAGGATCCAATCACCGCCAATGCGACAGTAGGCGCCGGTTTGACCATAGCTGGTATTGCCGTGATTTTTGGAGCCGACCTGGAACAAGGCTTCACGCTGCAAGGCGCAATGCTCGCTGCGACTGGGGGCTGCGGCTACGGTGCATTTTCAGTTGCCATGAAGCGCATGGGCGTTTCCGGGGGGCTGCATTTCACTCGGCAACTATTGTTTTTCGGCAGCCTCTACCTGCTGATGCCGGCTGCAACCGATGGGTTCATCATTGGTGAACTGTCGCCGGGAGCGGTCCTGGCATTGCTGGCGCTGGCTGCGTTGCCGACTATCCTCGGCTTCTTCTGTACCACCAAGGCCATCGAGTACCTGAAACCCTCGCAAGTCCAGGCGCTGGAGCTGACCGAGCCGCTGTTTGCCGCACTGCTGGCGTTCGTGGTGCTCAATGAAGTACCGCGGGACACGTTGTACCTGGGGGCCGGGCTGATTCTCTTCGGCCTGTGCTTCTCCAATGAGCTGATCCGACTGGGCAAGAAAGCGCCACAGCCGTCCAAAGCATGAAACGCGTGCGAGCAAGCACCTCGAGGCATGCATGCTCGCACGGCCGCATTACCAGATCGCAATATCGTAGGTGAGATAAATCCGGTTGCTGTCACGACCTCGGGCAAAGTCAGAGCGGTATACATAGTTGCGAAGTTTCACGCCCAGCCCTTTGACTGGCCCGGACTGCACCACGTAGGCAAGCTCCACATCACGCTCCCACTCGCTGAGCCCGGCATCACCGGAACGACCGTTGTCCCCGCTCAGGTAACGCGCCATGAAGGTCAGCCCGGGCACACCGGCCGCTGCAAAGTTGTAGGCGTAGCTCGCCATCCAGGTTTTCTCTTCCTCCTCGATGAACTTGCCTATGCCAACGTTACTGAACGAGTAAACCGTCGCGCCGCTGATGTACGGCAGCCCTGCCTCGCCGTCGAGCACCTGGTAACCGGCACCGACAGTGTGCCCGGAGTGGGTATAGGACAACTGCCCACTGAACATGTCATTGTCTATCTGACCACCATGAGCGGCCCCGCTGTCGCGGCTCTTGAAATAGCGCAAGTCGGTGGTGAACACCCCTCCACCCAACGGCAGATCGTGTACCAGGCCGGCATAGTCCTGGCGATAGAAGTGTTCGAGCTGGCCGTGGAAATAGCTCAAGCGCAGCTGCTTGCTGACGGCATAGTCGGCCCCGGCAAAGTTGAAATCGCCAGACTCGCCGCCACCATAACCATCCAGGAACAGACCGGTGCTGTCCGAGGAGTCCCGCTGCTTGAAGCGGTCCAGGTGGCCGGCGGTCAGGGTCAGGCCATCGACATCGGTACTGGTCAGCTGCGTACCCTGGTAGGTCTGAGGCAACAATCGTGCATCGTTGTACACCAACACCGGTGTCTTGGGCAGCAAGGTGCCATGCTTGACGATGGTCTGCCCCAGTCGCGCTTTGGCGGTTACCCCGGCACTGGCGAACTCGTCCGCGGCACGGCCATCGTCATGCACCGGCAGCAAGCCGGTACCGCTGCGGCCGCGGCCCGAATCCAGCCGTACGCCTACAAGCCCCAAGGCATCGAGCCCCAGGCCCAGCGGGCCTTGGGTGAACCCTGATTGGTAGTCGAGCAGAAAACCCTGCGCCCATTCCACCCGCTCGCTCTTTGCAGTTGCAGCAGCGCGGGCGCTCATGCCTTGTTCGTCGCGGAAGTTTTCGTTGAAGTAAACGTTGCGCAGCTGCAGCTTGAGCTTGCCGTCGTCGATGAATCCGGCAGCGCCGGCCACAGGCAGCCAGCCGCAAAGCAGGCCACAGGTGGCCCGGCGGAAAACAATTCGGGACATTTTCGATACTCTGTTGTTGTTCTTGGATGAGGTGGGCGCCAGCGGCGCCCGAAGCAGATCAGACGAAGAAGGACAAGGCACCCGTGACCAAGGCCAGTGCGGTGATGACCAGTGATGTCAGCACCGCCCATTTCACGGTGGCCTTCTGGAAGTCGCCGATGTCGCGATCGACCATGCCCACCAGCAGCAAGGTCGAGGCCACCAGCGGGCTCATCAGGTGCACTGGCTGCCCCAGCACCGAGGCGCGGGCGATTTCAACCGGGTCGATGCCGTAGGCGGCCGCAGCGTTGGCAAGGATCGGCACCACGCCAAAGTAGTAAGCGTCGTTGGACAGTACGAAGGTCAGCGGCATGCTGGTCAGCGCCACCACCAGCGGGAACCAGTGGCTCCACGCCTCGGGAATCCAGTCGACCAGGGTCTGAGCCAGCGCATCGACCATCTTGGTACCCGAGAAGATCCCCGCGAAGATGCCTGCGGCGAATACCAGCAGTACCACTGTCATGGCATTGCCAGAATGGGCGAGGATGCGCTCTTTCTGCAGATCCAGCTGCGGGTAGTTGATCATCAGCGCCGCGACGAAACCGATCATGAACAACAGTGCGGAATGCATCACGCCCATCACCAGCGCTGCCATGACGGCAATCACCAGCACCAGGTTCACATACGCCAGGCGTGGGCGCTTATGTGGGCTCTCGCCGAGGATTTCCTTGATGTAGCAGTTGCCGCCACCCGACTCCAGGGCGATGTTGCCGATGCGTCGGCGCTCGGCGCGGCCCAGCAGGAACGCGGTGAACACCACCCAGGCCGCACCGCCGATCACGGTCGGCAGCATCGGGATGAAGTACTCGGTCGCATCCAGCCCGAGCGCGGCAATGGCCCGGGTGGCCGGCCCACCCCAAGGGCTCATGCCACTCATGATGCTCAGCGACAGCATGGATACCGTTGCCAGGATCATCGGGTTCATGCCGATGCGCTTGTACAGCGGCAGCATGGCCGCGCAGGTGATCATGTAGGTGGTGGTGCCATCACCGTCGAGCGCCACCAGCAGCGACAGCAGCGCGGTACCGATGGCGATCTTGACCGGGTCGCCATTGACGCGCTTGAGGATCTTGCGGATCAGCGGGTCGAACAGGCCGGCATCGATCATCAGGCCGAAGAACAGGATGGCGAACAACAACAGGGCCGCCGAGGGCGCCACCATTTTCAAGCCATCGAGCATCATCTTGCCCAGCTCGGGGGCGAAGCCGCCGATCACTGCAAAGACAATGGGTACCACGGTGAGCGCAACGATTGGCGACAGGCGTTTGCTCATGATCAGGTAGGTGAAGGTCACCACCATGATCAGGCCCAGGAGTGCGAGCATGGTCTTTTCTCTTGTTTTTATTCTATTGCGGCCATCGGCAAGGCAGACGGCCCCCTACCCCACTCGGCATCGCTGGGATGCTGAGTGGGATTCTAAGTCAACTATGGAAGGTGAAGAGGCTTTTCAGCCGTGATGCCGAGGCTCGGCAGACCAGTCGGCCTGCGCAATATCCGCCTCGTCCGGTGCAGCCGGAATGCCGTTCAGGCGGCGCAGCAAGGTTTCCCGCTCACAGGCATTCTCCGACAGCGAGATGACCACCGTGGCCACGGCATTGCTGGCCAGGCTGGTCAGGGCACGCGCCTCGGACATGAAGCGATCGATGCCGATCAGCAAGGCAAGCCCTGCCAACGGGATGTCGTGAATGACGGTCAAGGTCGAAGCCAGCGCAACGAAACCACTACCGGTCACACCCGCCGCGCCTTTTGACGACAACAGCATGATCGCCAGCATCGTCACCGTCTGGCCAAGGCTCAGGTCGATGTTGCAAGCTTGAGCGATGAAGACCGCCGCCAACGACAGGTAGATGGCAGTACCGTCGAGGTTGAAGGAGTAACCGGTTGGCAGTACCAGCCCGACCACACCTTTCTTGCAGCCCAGTTTCTCCAGCTTTTCCAGCATGCGCGGCAGTACAGGCTCGGTGGACGAGGTGCCGAGCACCACCAGAAACTCCTCGCGGAAATAGCGCAGCAGCTTCCACAAGCTGAAGCCATGGGCACGGCAGATGCCGCCAAGCACCACCAGCACGAAAAACGCACAGGCGATGTAGAGCGTACCTACCAGCTTGGCCAGTGCACCCAGGGACGTCACGCCATACTGCCCGACGGTGAAGGCCAGGGCACCGAAGGCGCCGACCGGTGCGAAACGCATCAGGTAGCCAAAGATGCGAAACACCATGGTCGAGGCAGACTCCAGCACATCGAGTACCGGCTTGCCCTTCTCGCCCATCGAAGACAAGGCGAAGCCGCTGAGCACCGCGATGAACAGCACTGGCAACACTTCACCCTTGTTGAACGCCCCGATGAACGTGTCGGGAATGATATGCATGAAGAAGTCGACCACGCTGAGCTTCGCCGCAGATGCGGCGTACTGGCCGAGCCCCGCAGTGCTGAGAGTGGCAGGGTCGATGTTCATGCCGACACCAGGGCGGAACAGGTATACCGCTGCCAGGCCGATCATCAGGCTGATGACAGTCAATACCAGGAACAGCAGCAAGGTCTTGCTCATCAAACGCCCGAGGGAGCGCTTGTCGGTCATCCCGGCGATACCGGTGACGATGGTGCAGAAGACCACCGGCGCGATCATCATCTTGATCAGCTTGATGAACGCATCACCCAGGGGCTTGAGCGCAACGGCCTGTTGCGCCCAGAAGTGACCGACCACCACGCCCAGCAGGACGGCGCAGAGGATCTGGAAGTACAGCGATTTGGCGAGTCTCATGAGGCATCACCCATTGTTGAAATTGTGCGGATGCGCTTGTTGCGAATGTACAGGTCTGGACTACCGCCTGGGCCTACCCCGCCAACCTGCGGAATGTAGGCGCGTAAACGAAGCCTGAGAACAACCGCCGGGCAGTTCGCACCACAGAGGCCTGAATCGTCTTGCCATCTGCGCCACTGCGCGACAGCGCGACATCGATACCGCCACTTGGATGTTCCAGACGCACTTCGGTCAACTGCACGGCGCCCTCGCCCAGCAGATCGCCGATCACCGTATCTGGGCTGACGCAGGCAGTCGCCAGCCCTATCGCTCCGGTGATGGCCAAGGCGCGGTGGCAGTTGTGCGGCATGAAGTAGCGAACCTGCAACGTGCCGTCATAACGGGGCTTGGACACCAGAACAGGCTTGGGGATGACCATGCCGCTGACATCACCCAGGCCCATGGCCTTGCCGGCCTTCAGGCGCAACGCCTCGAGGCGCTCGAGCAGTTCGCCGTTGGCGTCGAGTTCGGCCGGGGATTCCGAGCCGGTGACGCCCAGCTGGCTGGCCTCCACCACCATCATCGGCATGGCCATGTCGATGCAGGTGACCGCAACGCCGTCGATCACATCCTTGGCCTTGCCAGTCGGGAACAGTTTGCCGGTCTTGCTGCCGACCGCATCGAGGAAGGTCAGGTGTACCGGGGCGGCAGTGCCCGGTACGCCATCGATCGCCGTGCGGCCTTCATAGCGCACGATGCCGCCGGGGGTTTCCACCAGCGAATTGACGAAAGTGCCGGTGTTCAGGTTGCGAATACGCACCAGTGTCTTGCCGTCCTGGCCTTTGACAAGCCCTTGCTCGATGGCGAACGGGCCAACGGCGCACAGCATGTTGCCGCAGTTGGGCGCGGTATCGACCCGGCGCTGGGCGACCATGACCTGCACGAACAGGTAGTCGACGTCGGCGTCGGCATGCAGCGAGGGGCTGACAATCGCTACCTTGCTGGTCTGCGGGCTACCGCCACCGATGCCGTCGATTTCCAGTTCATGCCCGGAACCCATCAGGTTGATCAGCAATTCGTCGCGTTCGACCACATTGGCAGGAAGGTCCCATGCATGGAAAAAGGGGCCCTTGGAGGTGCCACCGCGCATGAGTACGCAAGGAATTCGTTGCATGATTTCGCACTCTTGTTGATCAATGGACATCATTGATGCTGTGGACAAAAGATTGACAGGGATGGATAAATCAATCCAATGCAAATATCGTAGTTATTGTTCCGATTTGAGCATCAATACCGAACCCAATGCCAAGAGCGATCCGAGATGGAATATGAGCTGCAAGACATACGATCTTTCGTGAAAATCGCCGAACTCGGCAGTTTCCACGAAGCCGCAGAAGCGCTGCACCTGTCCCAGCCCGCCTTGAGCCGACGGATCAAGAAGCTCGAGGAAGGCTTGGGCACTTCGTTGCTGGAACGCACTACTCGTCGCGTCAGCCTGACCAGCGTCGGGCGTGACTTCCTGCCCAAGGCCAGGCGCCTGCTGGATGACTTCGAAGACTCGATCCTGAGCATTCGCGAACTCGCAGAACGACAGACCGGCCAGGTAACCCTCGCCTGTATTCCGACCGCAGCGTTCTATTTCCTGCCATCGGTGATCCGCGACTACAACGAGCAATACCCCAAGATTCGCATTCGTCTGCTGGACCTCAGTGCCAACGACGGGCTCGAAGCCGTGCTGCGGGGTGAGGCCGATTTCGGCATCAACATGATGAGCGGCCAGCACCCGGACATCGAGTTCGTCTCCCTGGTACAGGAGCACTTCGTGCTGGCCTGCCGCAGGGACCACAAGCTGGCGAACCGTGAGGCCGTCACCTGGACAGAACTGGCCGACTACCGCCTGATCGGCGTAGGCCGGCTTAGCGGTAACCGGATGCTGCTGGACCATGCCCTGTCCGGGCTCAACCTGCGGCCCAAGTGGTTCTATGAGGTTCAGCACCTGTCCACTTCGCTGGGCATGGTCGAGGCCGGGCTGGGCGTGTCGGCCATGCCCAGCCTGGCCATGCCCAGCGCCGACCACCCGACGCTGGTCAGCGTGCCGCTGATCGAGCCCCAGGTAACCCGCACCCTGGGGTTGGTCTACCGCAGAGGGGCGTCGCTGTCGCCGGCAGCGGAGAAGTTCGTGTCGATCCTGCTGGACAAGTGGCCCAACCGTTGAACGAAATGCCTTGCTTCCGGCTCGGCACGGCGCAGGGGAAATACGGGCTGAGTTCATGGTTCACTCCCCGCCCAGGCCCAGCTTGTTGGGCCGGCGCTTCTCGATTGCAAACTTGAGCAGTGCCGCGCTGCGGAACAGGCCATGGGCAAACTTGCCATAGGGCAGCGTGATGAACAGCGCCATCACCGTCCCCAGGTGAAGCGCCAGCACGATCGCCATCGCGGCGGTATCACGCAGGCCCAGCAAGGCAAGGCCTGTGGCGCTGACCAACAGCAGAAGCAGAATGAAGGCCCGGTCCATGGGGCGCTGGGCCACATCGCCCTGCTCCGGCGCCCTGCGCAGGTTCAGCGCCAGCAACCCGGCCGGCCCGACAATCAAGCCAATTCCGCCCAGGGTTCCGAGCAACACCGGTGCACTCAGCAGCGGGTACGGCGCCTGCTGGCCCAGCAGGTAGTGATAACCGGTGGCGACCACCGTGGCGGCAAAGCACAGCATGAAGCCGTAGAAGGTGAAGTGATGGAAGCGACGGCGCCAAAGCGTGTAGCGATCATCGGCATTGTTGCAACCTTGGCCGTGCCCACCGTCGAGGTATTTCAGGGTCAACACCGCGCTTGATGCCTCAAGCACTGCCCCTTTGGCCGGTTGCGCCAGCGCCTCGGCAGGCGAGACCGAGCGCCAGAAGCGACGTACCGCCACCGCCAGGGCCAGCGCTGCAGCTGCAAAGACGCTACCGAACATCAGTGCCAGGGTGTTGTGCGGGAAGACCGCATAGAAATTCCCAGCCAACCGCCCGGGCAGCAGCGTGCCGTTGACGAACAAGGTCAGCAGCAGGAACAGCGACAAGGCTAAGGCCAATGCACTGGCGACATAGGTACCGTTGTGCCTGTACAGCCGCCCGAAGAGGGCCGGCCAGGCGTACTCGGCGTATGTCTGCCCGCGCACCTTGGCCATCGCCTGGGGCACGTTCACCGCGAATTCGTGGGGCTGCGCGTACTGGCAGGCATGCAGGCAGGCGCCGCAGTTGTGGCACAGGTTAGCCAGGTAATGGATATCGGCCTTGCCGAACTCCAGCCTGCGGGTCATCGCCGGGAAAACGGCGCAAAAGCCCTCGCAGTAACGGCAGGCATTGCAGATCCGCATTTGCCGGTCCACTTCCTGCTCCTCGACGTTCAACACCGGGATCAGTTCGAGGGCCGGCCCGGCGGTGTCAGGCTGGCGTGGCTCAGGCAGTTGCGCAGTCATGGCTGTTCTCTTTTTCTGGATGTTCGTAACCCGCCGCCGCAGCAGCGCTGGTCCCGGCGATACGGCCGAAGGCGGTGCCAATGGACATGCCGACGCCTGCGGTGTAGCCCTTGCCCAGTACATTGCCCGCCATCATTTCGCCGGCAACGAACAGGTTCGGGCTGGGACGCCCGTCGAAATGGACGGCGGCGGTTTCATCGGTGCGCAGCCCCAGGTAGGTGAAAGTCACGCCAGGGCGCAGCGGGTAGCCGTAATAAGGCGGCGTATCGATCGGGCGCGCCCAGTGGCTTTTCGCCGGTTCCAGGCCTGCGGTGTGGCAGTCGTCCAGCCGGGTATGGTCGAAAGTGCCCACCTGGCAGGCTCGGTTGTAGGCATGCACGGTTTCGAGGAAGGCCTGCACAGGCAAACCGAGCAGGCCGGCCAACGCCTCCAGGCTATCGGCAGTGGCGCCTGGAAAAACCGGTGGCATGAAGCGCCCGAGGGCTTTCTGGTCGATGATAGAGAACCCCACCTGCCCAGACTGATGCGCCACCAGGCGCCCCCAGATGGCATAGCGCTTGGGCCAGAAATCCTCGCCTTCATCGTAGAAGCGCTGGCCGTCGCGGTTGACCACCACGCCCAGCGACACACAATCGATGCGCGTGCAGATGCCGCCGTCGTACAACGGCGCACGAGCATCGATCGCCACCATGTGCGCCTGGGTCGGGTCGCCAATCGTGTCGGCGCCCTGTTCGATCATGCGGCGCAACAGCACCCCGTCATTGAAGCGCGTGCCACGGATCAGGAAATTGTCCGAAGGCCACTCCCCTCGCTCGTTCTGCCCCCACGCCTCGCGCAACCACTCACGGTTGGACTCGAAGCCGCCGGCGGCAAGCACACAGGTACGCGCCTCGATGCGCTCGGCAGGCAGGTGTCGCCCCTGAACCTCACGCGCCGGCACATGGGCCGCGACGAAGCGTCCGCCCTGCAGTTCGATGTCGGCTACTGGCGTGTCGTAGCGTATCTGTACGCCAAGGTTTTCGGCGCTGCGAAAGTAGGCATTGACCAGTGCCTTGCCGCCGCCCATGAAGAAGGCGTTGGTCCTTGCTGTGTGCAGCGCACCCGACAACGAGGGCTGAAAATGCACGCCATGGCGGCGCATCCACCCGCGACAACTGGAGGACGCGCGAATCACCAGCCGCGCAAGCTTTTCGTCGGTCTGGCCACCGGTTACCTTCAGCAGGTCCTGCCAGAATTCTTCTTCCGGGTACGCCTCGACCAGCACATCCTGCGGTGCATCATGCATGCACCTCAAGTTGCGCGTGTGTTGTGAGTTGCCACCACGCCAGGCGCGGGGTGCGGCCTCGAGCAGCAGCACGCTGGCTCCGGCCTCTCGCGCCATCAGCGCGGCACAGAGGGCGGCATTGCCCCCTCCGATGACTAGCACATCGATCATTTCGCCTCCAGATCACGAAGAGCCGAATGTTCGGCTGCTCCTCGTGACCGGGGACTTTAATGAGCGCCCGCAGACCGCGAAACGCGATGGTCGGGGGGAGGCATTCAGTTTTTCTAAAGGGTCGGAACAAGCGCACCCGGCGCCTGGGTCAAAGCAGCCGTGCGCCTGGCCATCGGCCCTGCTCCACCAGCTCCCGGGCAACGTCCTGCAGTACGATCCGCGTAGCCAGCGCCGCCGGTGAGAGCTCGTCATCAGTCAGGCTGACAATCACATTGCGACGCTGCGCCAGGGCTTCGTCGACAGCAAACACGCGCAGGCCCGCCTGATGCGCCCGGGCCACTGTCGCGCCAGGTTGGATGGTGGCGGCATGGCCCGCACAGACGCAATCCATCAACAGCGACAGGCCATCGACTTCCATGACGATGCTGGCCTCCAGCCCTGCCCGCTCGAAAATCGAGCGCAACGTCGTGCGCAATCCATGCTGGTTGCTGGGCATCACCAACGGCAACGTCGCGATCTGTTGCAACGTGAGCGACTCGCCCCAGCCGTCCTTGACCAGCGGTGCGGGAACCAGCACGAACAGCCGCTCCGTCAGCAGCCCCCGCACCTCCAGGCGCGGCCCCGTCTCTGCCTGGAACAGCACCGCCAGGTCAAGGTGCCTGGCATTGAGTTGGTTCATCAGATAACCAGACAGCATCTCCACCAGGTGCAGCCGGATGTCGGGATAGCGTTCGCGCATCCTGTCGATCAACGCCAAGCCAAGGATCGATGCAGTGGTCGGTGCCAGCCCCACACTGGCATAGCCGCTCATGCGGCCACTTTGAGCTGCCAGCACAGCATGTTCCGCCTGACGAAGCGCAAGACGCGCATGGTATTCGAAGGCCAGCCCGGCCGCGGTCGGCGCTACGCCGGTGCTCGAACGCGTCAAAAGCCGGGTACTCACCTCGCTCTCCAGCTTCGACAACTGCTGGCTCAAAGCCGAGGCGCCAACCCCTAGCTCGACCGCAGCCCTGCCAAGGCTGCCGTACTCCAGAACACTCAGGAAATAGCGAAGCTGACGTAACTCCATACAACTCTCTTTCAACGATGAGGGCGGGCCTGGAGCATGTTAAACGTATTTGCACAGCCTGGATCGACAGAACGCCACTGTGCCTCATCAAGTTGACAGGGACCTTGTGGGAGCGGCCTTGTGTCGCGAAAGGGCTGCATAGCAGCCCCAGCAATTTCAACTGTTGCACATCAAACCTGGGGCCGCTTTGCGGCCCTTTCGCGACACAAGGCCGCTCCCACAGGGATCGCGCCAGCTTTGGGAATTGAGCAAGGCCGTTGCTTTCACATGGTGCGCAGAACAGATCCGGCGGCCTTGCAATACATTCGAAAATCCGTATATTCGAAAAAACATATACATTGAATACCCCGCCATAGGCACCAGCTGCCCGCCCCGAGAACGCCCATGACTGACTCGCTGACCCCGACCCAGGTCTTCAAATGCCTCGCCGACGAGAACCGCATTCGGATGATGCTGCTGATCGCTCGCGAGGAAGAGCTGTGCGTCTGTGAACTGATCTGTGCCCTGGAAGAAAGCCAACCCAAGGTTTCCCGCCACCTCGCACAATTGCGCACCTGCGGCCTGCTTGAAGACCGCAGGCAGGGCCAATGGGTTTACTACCGCCTGCATCCAGAGCTTCCCGCCTGGGTACGCGATGTTCTGGTAACCACACTGGAAGCCAATCGCGAATGGTTGAGCACCAGCGCCAAACGACTGGACACCATGGGTGACCGCCCTCAGCGCGTCGCTGCCTGCTGCTGACCACTGCCGAGAAAAAAGGCATTTCTCGCATTGCCTTTCGAACAACTGGATGCCGCCGGGCTCAAGGCCGAGCTGGCGATCATCGGAACGCACTGACGTTCAGGGAGATACACCATGAGCAAAAGCCGGCTTTCCTTCCTCGACCGCTACCTGACGGTCTGGATCTTCCTGGCCATGGGCCTGGGGATCGCTCTCGGCAGCCTGTTCCAGGGGTTGCCAGCGTGGCTGAACGGGCTGTCGGTGGGCTCGACGAACATCCCCATCGCAATCGGCCTGATCGTCATGATGTACCCGCCATTGGCGAAGGTGAAATACGAGGAGTTGCCACAGGTCTTCAAGGACAAGCGCATCCTCGCCCTGTCGCTGATCCAGAACTGGGTGATCGGCCCGGTGCTGATGTTCGGGCTGGCAGTAGTGTTCCTTTCCGACAAGCCCGAGTACATGACCGGCCTGATACTCATCGGCCTGGCGCGTTGCATCGCCATGGTGCTGGTATGGAACCAGATCGCCGGCGGCAATAACCAGTACGTGGCCGGACTGGTCGCCTTCAACAGCATTTTCCAGATCCTGTTCTTCAGCGTGTACGCCTGGATCTTCCTGGGCCTGCTACCGCCACTGTTCGGCCTGGAAGGTAGCGTCATCGAGACCAGCTTCCTCGATATAGCCCAATCGGTGTTGATCTACCTGGGCATCCCGTTCCTGGCCGGTTTCCTGACCCGCAAGACCCTGATCAGCCGGAAAGGTGCCACCTGGTACCAGGAGCACTTCATTCCGAAAATCAGCCCGCTGACGCTCGTGGCGTTGCTGCTGACCATCGTTGCCATGTTCAGCCTGAAAGGCGACATGGTGCTGCAACTGCCGCTGGACGTGCTGCGCATCGCCATCCCGCTGACCATCTATTTCGTGGTGATGTTCTTCTTCAGCTTCTGGATGGGCAAGCTGCTGGAGGCCGACTACCCCCGCACCACTGCGCTGGCCTTCACCGCGGCAAGCAACAATTTCGAACTGGCCATTGCTGTGGCCATCGCCACCTTCGGCCTCGCCTCGCCGGTCGCGTTTGCCACCGTCATCGGGCCCTTGGTGGAAGTGCCGGTACTGATCTCGCTGGTTGGCGTGGCCTGGTGGCTCAAGCGTCGCTGGTTCGATCAGCCATCTGGCGCCTTGTCTCAGGAGTGAAACCATGACCGAACACCACATTCCCAACATCGACAACGACTTGGTCGATGTGCCGACAGCCGAGAAACTGGCGATCGCGCAGCAGTCCACCCACAAGCCTCGCATCCTGCTGCTGTACGGATCGACCCGCGAACGCTCGTTCAGCCGCCTGCTGACGGAAGAAGCGGCGCGCCTGCTGGAGCACTTCGGTGCCGAGACGCGCATCTTCAATCCGACCGGGCTGCCACTGGCGGATGACGTGCCCGATGACCACCCCATGGTCAAGGAACTGCGCGATCTGGTGTTGTGGTCCGAAGGCATGGTCTGGTGCTCGCCGGAACGCCACGGTGCAATGACCGGCGTGTTCAAGTCGCAGATCGACTGGATCCCCCTGAGCATGGGCGCCGTACGGCCGACCCAGGGCAAGACCCTTGCGGTCATGCAGGTATGTGGCGGTTCGCAGTCGTTCAACGTGGTCAACCAGTTGCGCGTGCTTGGCCGCTGGATGCGCATGTTCACCATCCCTAACCAGTCGTCCGTGCCCAAGGCCTACCTGGAGTTCGACGAAACGGGCCGCATGAAACCGTCCCCGTACTACGACCGTGTCGTCGATGTCATGGAGGAGCTGGTGAAGTTCACCCTGCTGTTACGCGACCGCGCCGACTACCTCGTCGACCGCTACTCCGAGCGCAAGGAGTCGGCCGAGGAATTATCCAGGCGTGTCAATCAACGATCCATCTGAAGTCACAACTCGAGAACAAGACCATGGCAATCAAAGTAGGCATCAATGGGTTTGGCCGTATCGGTCGCCTGGCGCTACGCGCGTCCTGGGGCTGGCCGGAATTCGAATTCGTCCAGATCAATGACCCGGCTGGCGACGCCGAAACCCACGCCCACCTGATCAATTTCGATTCGGTCCACGGCCGCTGGGATCGTGAAGCCGGGGCAGATGGCGACTCGGTGGTGATCGAGGGCAAGCGCATCAAGGTCACTGCGAACAAGACGATCGCCGACACCGACTGGTCGGGCTGTGACCTGGTCATCGAAGCCAGCGGCAAGATGAAGTCGGTGGCCGTGCTCCAGGCCTACCTGGACCAGGGCGTCAAACGCGTGGTGGTCTGCGCGCCAGTGAAGGAGAAAGGCGCGCTGAACGTGGTGATGGGCGTCAACCAGCACCTGTTCGACCCGACGCAGCACCGTATCGTCACCGCCGCTTCCTGCACCACCAACTGCCTGGCCCCGGTGATCAAGGTGATTCACGAGAACCTGGGCATCCGCCACGGCTCGATCACCACCATCCACGACCTGACCAATACCCAGAGCATCCTCGATACACCGCACAAGGACCTGCGTCGCGCCCGCGCCTCGGGCATGAGCCTGATCCCGACCACCACGGGCTCGGCTACCGCAATCGCCGAGATCTTTCCTGAACTGCGCGGCAAACTGAATGGGCACGCCGTACGTGTACCGCTGGCCAACGCCTCGCTGACCGACTGCGTGTTCGAAGTGGCACGCGAGACCACGGCCGAAGAGGTAAATGCGTTGTTGAAGGCGGCTGCCGAAGGCCCGTTGAAGGGTATTCTGGGCTACGAACAGCGACCGCTGGTGTCCATCGACTACCGCACCGACCCGCGGTCCTCCATCATCGATGCGCTATCGACCCTGGTGGTCAATGGTACCCAGGTGAAGATCTACGCCTGGTACGACAACGAGTGGGGCTACGCCAACCGCGCAGCGGAACTGGCCCGAATGGTCGGCACGGCGGAGTAACCGGCAATCATGAAGGCGTTGTCAGCCCTGCCTGCACACGTGCGTCAGTACCTGCTGGTTACCGGCAACTACTGGGCCTTCACCCTCACCGACGGTGCGTTGCGCATGTTGGTGGTACTGCATTTCCATACGCTGGGCTACACGCCGCTGCAGATCGCGGCGCTGTTCCTGTTCTATGAAGTGTTCGGCGTGATCACCAACCTGGTGGGCGGCTACCTCGGAGCCCGCCTGGGGCTCAACCGCACCATGAACATCGGCCTGGGCATGCAGGTGCTGGCCTTGCTGATGCTCACGGTACCAGCAGCCTGGCTGACAGTGCCCTGGGTGATGGCGGCACAGGCGCTGTCCGGCATCGCAAAGGACCTGAACAAGATGAGTGCCAAGAGCTCCATCAAGCTCCTGGTGCCGGATAGCCAGCAAGGCACCCTCTACAAGTGGGTAGCCATCCTCACGGGCTCGAAAAATGCACTCAAGGGAGTGGGCTTCTTCCTCGGCGGAGCACTGCTCGCACTGCTCGGGTTTACCTTGGCGGTGCTGGCCATGGCGACGGTACTGGCATTGATCTGGGTCGGCAGCCTGATCCTGCTGAAGAAGGACCTCGGCAAGGCCAAGGCCAAGCCGAAGTTCCGCGACATGCTGTCCAAGAGCCGGGCCATCAACATTCTTTCGGCCGCACGGCTGTTTCTCTTTGGCGCCCGTGACGTCTGGTTCGTCGTGGCATTGCCGGTGTACCTGACCACGGCTTTTGGCTGGGACTTCTGGCTGGTCGGCGGCTTCCTGGCTGCATGGATAATCGGCTACGGCATCGTCCAGTCGCTTGCCCCCCACATCACTGGCAAGAAACGCGGCCAGGTGCCCGACGGTCGCGCGGCTTTCATCTGGGCGATCGCCCTTGCCGGGCTGCCGGCGCTCATCGCCGTGGGCCTGTCGGCGGGCTGGTCGGCCCAGGTGATGGTGCTTGGCGGGCTGATGCTGTTCGGCGTGCTGTTCGCCGTTAATTCGTCACTGCATAGCTACCTGATCGTCAGCTATGCCAAGGAAGACGGGGTATCGCTGGATGTGGGCTTCTACTACATGTCCAACGCGCTAGGGCGGCTGGTCGGTACGCTGCTTTCCGGCTGGGTATTCCAGGCTTACGGGTTGGAGGCCTGCCTGTGGATCTCCACAGTATTTGTTCTGCTGGCAGCACTGATATCGAGTGCATTGCCAAGGCATGCCAGCGATTGCAATTGACCCACTCAGTGTGTGCCATAGAATCGCGTCCCCCGAAACCTGCTCTCCAGCACGACAAAGTCAGGGGGCCGCTCGGTAAAGCGGCCCCATCGGCGGATGCCTTGGCGTTCAACGTTCTCGGTTCTATTCGCTCAACAACTGGATGATTGTCTTGCCCTTGGCGCGGCCTTCTGCGACCTGGCGGAAGGCGTCGTTTACCTCGTCCAGTGCGAACCGTTGCCGATCCACCCGGATCGTCAGTTGCCCCGCATCTGCCAGCTCGGCCGCCTCGCGCAGGATTGCGCCATGGTGTTCGCGGCCCTGGCCCGTGAGCAACGGGGCCAGGGTGAACACCCCCGAATAAGTGGCGCTTCTGAACGAGAGCGGCGCAAGACTGTGCTCGCCCCAACCAAGGCAGCTCACCACGTGACCGGTATAGGGCTTCACCGCCTTGAATGACGCATCCAGCGTGCTACCGCCCACAGTGTCATAAACAATGTCGAAACCTGCCCCTGCGGTATGTTGCTCGACGTAGGACTCTACGCTCTGCGCCTGGTAGTCGATCGCCGTAGCACCCAGTGAACGTATGAAATCGAGGCTGCTGGCCGAACCGGTGGCACAGACTTTGGCCCCGCGAGCTTTCGCCAGCTGGATGGCCATCTGGCCTACCCCACCTGCACCACCGTGAACAAGCACGGTGTGGCCAGCCCGGACATTGGCTCGATCAACCAGACCTTCCCAGGCGGTGATGAACACCAAAGGCAAGGCTGCTGCCTCATGCATGCCCAGAGTGTGCGGTTTTGCTGCGATAAGCCGGGCATCCACGGCAATGTATTCGGCCATGGTGCCCTGGGCCCCGCCGATTCCGCCGGCCATGCCGAAAACCTCCTGGCCGAGCGTGAAGCCCTCTACCGCCTCGCCCAGTTCGACGACCGTACCGGCCAGATCCAGACCAAGCACCGCTGGCAGCGCCTGACGGGCGTGCGCCCCTGCACCAGAGGCAATCTTGGTATCGAGCGGGTTTACTCCAGCGGCGTGAACGCTGACAAGGACCTGGCCTCTAGCGGGAACCGGGCGAGGAATGCGGCGAACGACCAGTGGGGCTTGGGCGGACTCGGCGATGGCGGCAAGCATGGTCTGACTCATGACGGATACCTCTGTTCAGTGGATGCATACAGGTTGCGCCCCCTCACCCATTCCGATAAGAAGCTGAATTTGCATATTACTCATTCCCAGTAGAGGCCAGGTGGCAATGGATCTGTTCGACAGCATGCGCATCTTCGTACGCGTCGTGGAGCGTGGGTCTTTCTCGGCAGTGGCCCGGGAGCTGAACATGGGGCAGCCGGCAATCAGCAAGCAGGTCCGTGCGCTGGAGCAATACCTGGGCGGGCCAGTATTCGCCCGCAGCACCCGCCACCTGGCGCTGACCGACCAAGGGCAACGTTTCTACCGCCACTGCCAGGAAATTCTCGGTCAACTCGAAAGTGCCACACGCAGCTTTGCCAGTGGCCAGGAGCAGATAGCGGGGCCCCTGCGCGTCGCCGCACCGGTCAGCTACGGACGCTTGTGCATAGCGCCTCTGATCGGGACTTTTCTGCAGCGCTATCCCGATGTGCGGCTTGACCTCCGGCTGAACGATCACAACGAAGACCTGCTCATGGAGGACATAGATGTGGCGATCCGGATAGGCGTAGTGAAAAACGAGGGCCTGGTGGCGGTACCGCTCGGCAACACCCTGCGGCAGGTATACGCCTCGCCTGCCTATCTGGAACGCCACGGCCTGCCACTGGAGCCTGGCGAACTGGCAAACCACAACTGCATCGGCTTCACGTTGCTGGAGCAATACGATCGCTGGCGCTTCACACGGGGGTCGGACGCGTTCGATATCGCCATCACAGGCAACGTCACCAGCAACAGCAGCGAGGCCATTCGGGAAATGGTGCTGTGCGGTTTGGGCATCTCCCTCTCCCCACAATGGCTTTTCAAAGCAGACGTTGAACGCGGCAGCGTGCTAAGCGTGCTTGACGATTACAAAGCCACGGCACTGCCCGTCAGCGCGGTGTTCAGCCGCGAGCGGCGACATTCGGCACGGGCGATGGCCTTCATCGACTTTCTGCGCGAGCACCTGCACGGTCTTGCGCAAGAGCCGTAGGCCTGCGTCAGTCGGGTGCACAGGCGTGGAGCAACGTCAACAAACAATCTGGCACTGCTCATTTGGACCGGCTTCGCAGTGATGAGAAACGCAGCCGTCTCAGCGCTTGAAATGTTCCCGGATAATGTCCGCGAGGCCAGAAACGGAACGACTGGCATCCTCGACCGTCTGCAACCGCACGGCGAACGCGGGCAGTGTCGGTAACCCACATTCAGGTGCAGCCAGGCTGATATCTTCAGGAACGAGACTTTGCAGCCATGGCGTAACCGCCAGCCCGTTGCGAACCATGGTCAACGTGGTATCGACCGACGCATTTTCAAATACCACCTTTGCCACGATACCTGCTTCGCCAAGACACCGGAAAACGGTGTCGCGAAAGGCGCAATTCGCCGTCAGGAAGCACAGAGCCAATGGGCGCCGTGCCGATGCAGTCTCGTTGCCCAGCCACACCAGCTGATCAACAGCCAGGCGTTCGCCCAACTCGACATCAACCGGGCCTTGGCTGAGCACCAGATCGAGTTCGCCCGTGGCGAACACCTGGTCGAGGTCCACGGACGAAGCACTGAAGATCTTTACCTCGGCCTTGGGGAAGGCATCACCGAACGCCTTCAGCACGGGAGCAAGCGGCGCGCCGGCCATATCGAACGGGAGCCCGAGACGCACCGGGGCGTCTGATTCCCTGGCCCCGACACTGGCGCAAAATGCATCATGCATCCGCAGCAGGCGACGAGCGTCGGGCAACAACGACCTCCCCTGCCAGGTCAGGCTACTGCCTTGAGTGTCACGCATCAGCAATGGGCAGCCGAGGAATGCCTCCAGCCGCTTGATTCGCTGGCTGACAGCCCCTTGTGTCAGGTGCAGCCCTACCGATGCAACACTCATGCTTCCGGTATCCGCCACTTCGACAAAGGCCCTGAGCAGCGCCAGATCAAGGGTGTGGTTCTTGTTCATGCCAGGCCATTAGCAGTGTTAATACCGGTATTGTAATTCGTCGCTACGCAAAAGCCACGCGCCGCTCTAGATTGCAAGCCTCAGACTGAGTTGCAGAAGGAAGTACGCGCATGATCAACACGGTGGACAGCATCAACCTGCAACATGAACTGGATACGCTGACCGGATACTGGAAGCCCAAGGTCATCGGCCGCGTCAACAACCAATTCATCAAGATTGCGAAATTGAAAGGCGCGTTCGTCTGGCATGCCCATGAACATGAAGACGAAATGTTTACGGTGGTCTCTGGCACGCTTCGCATCGAGCTCGAAAGCCGCACCATTGTCCTGAACGCAGGAGAATTCTGCGTGATTCCAAAGCAAATGCGACACCGGCCGATTGCCGAGGAAGAATGTGCGGTCATGCTGATCGAAACGGATACCACCCTCCACACCGGCGCAGAGACTTCATCACTCACGGTTTCGATAGAGGAGCAGTTATATCCGGCGTAATTCAGTCAACCGCGGTTCACGCCTTCAGGCGCACCGCGCAAATCGCCGGTGCAGGGAGAAAGCCGCACAGGGTGACTGTGCGGCGGGTTCAATCACTTTTTGATGATGTTGTGTTCCGGACCGTACGGGAACTTGGTGATGTTTTCACTGCCGTGCTCATTGACGATCAGGATGTCGTGTTCACGGTAACCGCCAGCTCCCGGCAGGCCTTCGGGCAGCATGATCATCGGCTCGATCGACACCACCATACCCGGCTCGAGTACGGTGTCGATGTCCTCACGCAACTCCAGGCCTGCCTCGCGACCATAGTAATGGCTAAGCGTACCGAACGAGTGGCCGTAACCGAACGTACGGTATTGCAGCAGATCGTGCTCCAGGAAGATCTCGTTCAGCTGCAGCGCGATGTCGCTGCAACGCATGCCGGGCTTGACCAGTTCAAGGCCAGCCTCATGCACCTTGACGTTGACCTCCCACAGGCGCAGGTGCTCATCGGAACAGTGGTCCAGGAAAAGCGTACGCTCCAGTGCGGTGTAATAACCCGCGATCATTGGGAAGCAGTTGAGGCTGAGGATGTCGCCCTTGTTGACCTTGCGCGAGGTCACCGGGTTGTGGGCGCCGTCGGTATTGATGCCCGACTGGAACCAGGTCCAGGTATCCATCAGCTCGGAGTCCGGGTAGGTGCGGGCGATCTCACGCACCATCGCCTGGGTAGCGTGCAATGCCACTTCGTACTCAGGTACCTGGTCACGCAGGGCCTCCACCACTGCAGCGCCACCGATGTCGGCTACCCGGGCGCCCTGGCGGATGATCGCGTGTTCTTCAGCCGACTTGATCATGCGCATGCGCATGCACGGCGCGGCGATGTCCACCAGCTCGGCCTGCGGGTAACGGCTGGCCAGTTTGTCCCGGTTCATCAGGTTCAGGTGGTCGAACTCGATGCCGATGCGCCCGGCCTTGGGCAGTGCCTGCTGAATCGCGACAAAATAGTTATCACGCTGCCAGTCGGTGTAGATGATGTTGTCGGTACCGACCGTACGGCGCCATGGCTGGCCACCATCGATGTTGGCACTGATCGACACGACGGCTTCCTGAGTGACAACCAGTGCATAGGGGCGGCCAAACGAGCAGTACAGGAAGTCGCTGTAGTAGTTGATATTGTGGTAGGAGGTAAAGACCGCAGCATCGATATTGTTTTGTGCCAGGTAAGTGCGCAACTTGGACTGACGGTTGGCATATTCCTGTTGCGAGAACGTCGGTTTGACTTTTTCGCCGTTCTTGATCTGAATGGTTTTTGGCATTTGCATGTTTTTTATTCCTTGTAGTTAACAGCGGAGAAACTTGTTTATCGGTGCCACTGGTGACCATTCGACCAGATAAGCCGAATGCTTTTTTGCGCGAATCCGACCCGTAAATGACCAGATCCGTCGCCGTGCAAACGAGGCCAAACACCGCAAAGGCGACGCAGAATCCGAGGCACCAGCGCAATCAACCGATAGTGAGGATTCAGTGGGGTCGGTGCGCGAACAAGCGCTCGAGAAGCTGCCGCGAAACGCCGATCAGCGTTGCCAGTTCGCTGACTCCAAGCAGGTGGGATGTAGACGGCGGGAACAAAGCCAGGGTCTTCTTGACCTGTTCCGAAACACTGGCCGGTGCATGCACACATTTGATCTGGCCGACAGGCAGGTCTGCGTGATCGTCAACGGTGGGCAACCACCACGTCATCTGTTTTGCCGCACAGCGCACCTTCGGCCCCGATACACGGTGGCGCAGATGCGGGGTGCCTGTGCGTGAACGCATTTCATCACCCGGGCAGACAATGAGTATATCCAGCGGTTTTGCCTGGCTCAGTTCCACGGTGGCCGTGGAAATGCCGTTGCTGGCCTTCAACGGCCGGCCGCCAAGGCTGATGATCTGCCACTGGCACACTTCGCACCGGGCAATTTCATTGGCGATGCGCAACGGCTCCAATGCGGCGGCCAACGCATAGAAATCAAACCCTTCACTCAACAGGAAACCAATGCGCACTGTGCTTGCCAATGGCTGGCCCACTTCGGTCAATTGCTGCATGTACTACCTCCAACTTTACCCACGCAGCGTCTACTGCGAACAGTAATATTGTCCCGGTAGTTGCCTGGCCAGATATGTCAGATTTCGACCCCTAATTGCCAGGCAGAATGGGCAAGCAAATCAGTTCGTCCGACATGAACGTTTTCGCCGCCCCTGAACTCGTGAATCAACTCATGCCGTGACCTACGGGATAGAGCCACGGCAGCTTTTGTCAATTCCAGGTCGGAAACTGACAATTCCAGCCGATGGCGATCTGATCAAATTGGGACATCTGCTACTGCTGCAAACCGGACGAGCTTTTGCAATTACAAGAACATAGAGAGACCACCCGATGAACGATAGCGTTGTAATTGGCGAACTCACCTGGCCCGAGTACGCCCGGCGTGTTGCATCCGGCAGCCCGATATTCTTGCCTGTAGGCGCCCTGGAGCAACACGGCCACCACATGTGCATGGAAGTGGATGTACTGCTACCGACCGCGCTGTGCAAGGCCGTAGCGCGCAATGTCGACGGCCTGGTGCTCCCCGCATTGGCCTACGGCTACAAGTCGCAGCAAAAATCGGGCGGCGGAAACCACTTTCCCGGCACCACCAGCCTGGATGGCGCAACACTGACACATACCATCCAGGACATCATCAGGGAGCTGGCCCGGCACGGCGCGCGTCAGCTGGTGATGATGAACGGGCACTACGAGAACTCCATGTTCATCGTGGAAGGCATCGACCTGGCGCTGCGCGAACTCCGTTATGCCGGCATCACCGATTTCAAGGTCGTGGTCCTGTCCTACTGGGACTTCGTCAACGCGCCTGAGGTCATCCAGGAACTCTACCCTGACGGATTCCTCGGCTGGGACATTGAACACGGTGGCGTCTTCGAGACTTCGTTGATGCTGGCCCTGCACCCCGAGAAAGTCGACCTGACCCGTGCCGTCGATCATCCGCCAGCCACCTTCCCCCCCTACGATGTGTTCCCGATCATTGCCGAGCGCACGCCGGCGTGTGGAACCTTGTCATCGCCAAAAGGCGCCAGCCGCGAGAAAGGCGAACTGATTCTGCGTGTCTGCACCGAAGGCATCAGCAACGCTGTCCGCGAGGCATTCAGTTAAGCGCCGCAACACCGCATTGATCTACCAGAGCACGATTCGCATTAGCTGTTAACCCGCCATCTATAACAACAAGGGTAATGATAATGTCCAGCCATTCAACTCTGGCCCCCGGCCTCAAGCAGCGCCACGTCACCATGCTCTCGATAGCCGGCGCTATCGGTGCCGGCCTTTTCATCGGATCGGGGCATGCAATTGCAGCGGCCGGCCCAGCGGCCATCCTGGCCTACATCATGTCCGGCACACTGGTTGTGCTGGTCATGCGCATGCTCGGTGAAATGGCAGTTGCTTCCCCTGATACCGGTTCGTTTTCCACCTATGCCGAACGCGCAATGGGTCGTTCGGCCGGTTTTACCATTGGATGGTTGTACTGGTGGTTCTGGGTGCTGGTCATTCCCATCGAGGCAATTGCCGCAGCGGCAATCCTGCATGCCTGGTTCCCCGCGATCGAAACCTGGGAATTCGCACTGGCCGTTACTGCCCTGCTCACCTTGACCAACTTGTTCAGCGTTGCGCGCTACGGGGAGTTCGAGTTCTGGTTCGCCATGCTCAAGGTCATCGCCGTACTGGCCTTCATCGCCCTGGGTGCGCTGGCCCTGACCGGCGTGGTGCCAAACCTCAGCGTCAGTGGCGTGGCCAAGCTGAGCAACGACTTCGGCGGTTTCATGCCCAACGGCATGGCAGCGGTGATTGGCGCCATGCTGACCACGGTGTTCAGTTTCATGGGCACCGAAATCGTCACCATCGCCGCCGCAGAATCCAAGGACCCCTCCAGACAGATCACCCGCGCTACCAACTCGGTCGTGTGGCGCATGGGCATCTTCTACATCGTCTCGGTGTTCCTGATCGTCTCGATCGTGCCCTGGAACGACCCCATGCTGGTGCAGGTCGGCTCCTATCAGAGGGCCCTTGAGCTGATGAACATCCCTCACGCCAAGATGATCGTGGATGTCGTCGTGCTGATTGCCGTGGCCAGCTGCCTCAACTCGGCAATCTACACCGCATCGCGCATGGTCTACTCGCTGAGCAGACGTGGCGACGGCCCTGCCGTTCTCCAGCGCACCTCATCGGCCGGTGTGCCATTCGTCGCGGTCATGGCCAGCACCGCTGTAGGCTTCCTCACCACCGCGTTGAACTACTTTGCGCCGGACGAGGTGTTCTCCTTCCTGCTGGCGAGTTCCGGTGCCGTGGCACTGCTGGTCTACCTGGCCATCGCGGTATCGCAACTGATCCTGCGCAAGCAGATGGCTCGTCGAGGTGAGGTCATGGCCTTCAAGATGTGGTTGTTCCCCTGGCTGAGCTACTTGGTCGTCGCCTCCATCATCGGGATTCTGGCAATGATGCTGATCATGCCCGGCCACCGCATGGAAGTAATGACAACCGGCGCGCTGGCAATTGCCATCGTGTGCATGAGTTCGATCTTCTCGCCCAGGAAGCGCCCACTACCCCGTGTCGCAACCAAATCGGCCTGAGGCTGGCTCAGCCGCTTCGCCCTGCGAAGGCTATGCGTTCGCAGGGTGTCGCCTTTTTGCGTCAAACCGAAAACAGAGGGCGAATATCGGCCAGTGCGCACCCTGTAGCCTGATTGCTGCGTGTAGTATGCCGCCGCAGGCTTGGAGCCCTTTTACACAAAAAATTGCCTGTATCGGGAGACAGGCGCTGAACACGTCATCTTGCATTGTAGGAGTCGTATTGATGGCTACGCCGAGATCCTCCCCGCTGGCCACGGGTTACCCTGTCGATGCCCCCACACCCAAGATCGTCGGGTTTCTGGTGATCCCCAATTTCACCACCATCGGGTTCGCTTCTGCGGTGGAGACCTTGCGCATGGCTAACCTTGCTGCGCGCAGGGCCATGTTCCAGACACTCATCATCGCCGCCGACATGGAGCCGGTGAGCGCCAGCAACGGCATGCGCATCCTGCCTGAATACACCATCAAGGATGCGCCCAAGCTGGACATGCTGTTTGTGGTAGGGCCAAACCCCATCGTCTCCGACCACAATACCCGCGCCATCGTGAACTGGCTGCGCAAGCTGGCCCATGACCAAGTGGCATTGGGTGGCATTTGCACGGGTAGCCATTTGTTGGCGCGTGCCAATCTGCTCACGGGTTACCGTTGCACCATCCACTGGGAAGATATCGAAGCGCTGAAAGAGCGCTTTCCCGGGATCATCATTTCCAGCCAGTTGTTTGAACTTGACCGTGACCGGTACACCAGCTCGGGTGGGGTGGCATCAATGGACATGTGCCTGCAACTGATCGCACGCGAACCCGGCGGGCGAGAGATTGCCGAACATGCGGCCGAATTGCTGTTGTGCGACCGCGTTCGCAGTTCGCAGGAACGCCAGCGCGTGCCCCTGCGACAGCGGCTAGGGACGTCCCAACCCAAGCTCAGCCAGGTAGTCAGCATCATGGAGGCCAATCTCGAAGACCCTGTGACCCTGGAGGAACTGGCGCAGTTGAACGACATCTCAGTTCGGCAGTTGGAGCGCCTGTTCCACAAGCATCTGCAAAGTACCCCTAGCCAGTACTACCTTGAATTACGCCTGTCGCGCGCCCGACAACTGTTACTGCACAGCGAATCGCAAGTACGGGATATCGCCCTTGCCTGTGGTTTCGTTTCGCCGGCGCATTTCTCCAAATGCTACAGCCGTTTCTTCGGCGTCTCTCCCATGGGTGAACGCAAGCAGGTTGCCGCGGCTCAGTGCTGATCATCGACGAATGCAACAAAGCGTCGGTGAAACAGGGATCGCAAGTGACCGCTTTGAACCGTTAGCTGCCCTTGCCAAGGGCGGCTAACGGCCAAAGGCAAATATCGCTGAATCAGCCCTTCAGGCACTGAGCAATACTTCGAGCTCGCCCTTTTGATCGAGGCGTTTCAGATCATCAAAACCTCCCACATGGACACTCCCCACAAAGACCTGCGGCACGGTCCTGCGCCTGGATCGCAGCAGCATCTCGGCCAGATGGTTCGGCGAAGCCTCGATATCGATTTCCACGGCACTGACCCCCTTGTGCGCCAGCAGTCGCTTGGCGCTCACGCAGTAAGGGCAGTGTTGGGTGGTATAGATTGTCACTTGGCTCATGTCGGTTGCCCTCCTAGTGTGCCAACGGCGGGAAGTCGATATCGGTGGTGGCGATGTTGTTCAGGTAGTTGGTCAGGGTCAACAGCGTGACCTGTGCCACCACCTCCACGATCTTGCCATCGCTGAGACCAGCCTCGCGTGCTGCGGCGACCTGATCGTCATTCAATTGGCCGCGGCTTTCGGTGATCTGATGCGCCAGCGCGGCGACCGCGCTGAGCGTGCCACTACGCGCCTGGCTAATGGCCTCATCGCTCAAGCCGGCTTTGGCACCAAAAAAGCTGTGTGCGGCCAGGCAATAGTCGCAACCATTGATTTCCGAGGTGGCAAGCGCAACCACTTCACGCTCCGCGGCGCTCAGTGAGCTCTTGCCCAGAGCCTGGGCGAGGCCCAGGTACCCATTGAGAGCGGCTGGGGAGTGAGCCAGGGTCTTGAAGGCGTTGGGTATGAAACCAAGGCCTTTCTGAATGCCTTCAAGGGCAGTGCGCGAGCCAGCAGGGGCCTGGTCCAGCGAGAGAGCAGCGATACGAGTCATGGTAGTTTCTCCAGTAGGGTGATTAACCAGCTTGTCGATCAAGCCTGGAGTCAATACTAGGGAAGACGACTATCCTTTCGGCTTCAGATCGTCGAATCTATGCAACCGATCGTCCAAACCTGAGCGCCCCATGGACCGACTATCGACACTGCTCAAGCACTTCAACCTGCATGCGTCTACCTTCCACCACGGTGGTTTTTGTGGAACGACCCGCTTTCATGGGCAGCAAAGTTCCGGCCACGCGCACCTGCTTCGTTCGGGTCGCCTGACCTTCAGTGACAAACGTGGTCAGCTCATGGAGCTGGCGGAGCCAAGCCTGATACTTGCGGTACGTCCGCAGGAGCATCAGTTGCTGGCGATCGAAGCAGACGAAGCGGAGTTGGTGTGCGCCACCTTGCAGTTCGATGGTGGCGCCAACAATCCGCTGACCCAGGCCTTGCCGGACTTCATCATCAAGCCGTTGCGCGAATTGCAGGGCCTCGATGGCACCCTCGAATGGCTGTTCGAAGAAGCCTTCGGCGACGAGTGTGGACGGGATGTCATTCTCAATCGGCTGTTCGAGTTGATGGTGATTCAGCTACTTCGCCATCTGATCGCCAGCCGCAGCATTGCTTCGGGGATGATGGCCGGGCTGGCCAATGCACAGCTGTCCCGTGCGCTCGTGGGTATCCATAACGAGCCACAGCACAATTGGACCGTGGCAGAGTTGGCTGACCGCTCAGGCATGTCGCGCGCGAGCTTTGCTGCGCACTTTCGCGAGACCGTGGGCATCACCCCTGCCGATTACCTGGCGAACTGGCGAATCAGCCTTGCCCAGAAACGGCTGCGCGAAGGCCGCCCCATCGCCCTGATTGCCGATGAGGTCGGCTACGAAAGCCCGTCTGCGTTGGCCCGCACCTTTCGCCGCAAGGTGGGTGCAAGCCCGAGGGAGTGGCTACAGCAGAGCACGCATGATGCCTAGCCGAGTGACAGCTGCAGCCAACCCGGCGATGGGCCAGTAACGCGGGGATCAGTCGTCGTAGCGGTGATTGTTGCGCCAGCCATAATGATGGCCACGGTCGTGGCGGTGACGGCGCCAGCCCCGGTCGTCGTCATCGTCGTCATAATCCCGGTAGCGATGCCCGCTCTCGTCATCGTATTCCCGGCCCATGTGGTTGCCCAAGGCACCACCCACACCGCCACCGGCTGCTGCGCCAATCATGCTGCCAGTGGTGCCGCCCATCTTGCGACCCACCACGTTGCCGCCAGCTGCACCCAGTGCGCCGCCAATGGCCGCCTCGCCACGGCTGTGCTTGTCGGCACCCACCGCACCACCGGCCGCGCCACCCAGGCCGGCGCCGATTGCCGAGCCGGTGCTGCCGCCGATCGACTGGCCGACTACCGAGCCCAATACTCCACCCAATGCGCCACCTATACCTGCTCCGGTATTGCCGCCTGCCGACGCAACGCCGCTCAGCAGGCCAAGTGACAACAAGAGAATCGAGGAGTACTTCATTTGTGAAAGCCTCAGAGGGATACGGAGGCGATCCTGAGGCTCTGGACAGGGCCTTACAATGGAAATCCGACGAGTGACACGACTTGGAAAAATTCTCCAAGTTATTGTTTTCCCGATGGAAACTTAAGGGATTTTCAACGGTCACAGGCTGATTGCGAAAAGCCTTTCCAGTGGTAAAAAAGCGTTTTTATTTCTACCCGTCACCCGTGCTCCCCCTCCAAACTCACTACCCTTCTGCCCCAGACCCTGCTTGCCCCAAACCGCTGGATCAACAAGGTGACAAGTGCACCAAGCAAAGCCAGGGCCATGTCCTTTTGTGCATCCCAAGGGTCTTGCTGGGTCGCGAGAAAGGCTTGTGCCTGGTCATCACCCAGGTATTGGCCACCTATCCACTCCAGCAGCTCGTACAGCGCCGATGTGGCAAGGACGAAGGAAACGGTACACAACGCCAACCAACCACCTCGCAACCGGGCCTGGCGCTGGAGCAGCTCCCTGATCGGCAGGACGAACAAAAGGCCGTAACTCAGATGCACCAGACGATCGAACTGGTTGCGCTGCCAGCCCATCCAGGCATTCAGAGAGTGGTCGGTAAGCGCACGCAGCCAAGCGTCATAGGGGACTTTGGCATAGGTAAAATGCGCTCCTAGCTCGTGAATCGCCAGCATCACCACGATTGCCAGGTAAGCATGCCGAGAAAAGCGCCAATAACGGCTGGTCGCAGCCAAGGTGAGCAGAAGCGCCAGCGGCAAAACGTTTTCGAGCCACCAATCCGCACGATCAAGCGGCGCAACCCCCGAGGCAAGCATCAGCAACATGGCAGATGTCAGCAAGCCCGCGGCTTGGCGTGGCGTAGCCGAAGGGGCAAAGCTTGTTTGCAATGCTGGATTCCTGTTCATGGTTTTACGCTCGGCTTGAGCACGGTTGAGCCTCGCAGGGCAGCTAAAGTTTCCTCCGGGCGCCGGCTTCACCTGTTGCCATGTCACCTCAACGACAGTTCTTCATGATGTTGGTGGGGCCAGTAGCACTGAAAATTACCGATGGATGATTCCACCTGAACTTTACCTCCCTCCTTGGCTTCCCCTGCATAGACCACCCGGCCCCAGGAGATGAACCAATGAGAGCACTGACATACCACGGAACCCAGGACGTCAGGGTCGACAATGTCCCCGACCCACTTATCCAGGACGAGGACGATATAATCCTCCGGGTCACCGCTACCGCCATCTGCGGCTCCGACCTGCACCTCTACCATGGCAAGATTCCACAGACCGAGCCGGGAGATATCTTCGGCCACGAGTTCATGGGTATCGTCGAGGATACCGGCCGCGGGGTAACCAACCTGCAGGTCGGTGACCGCGTGGTGATTCCCTTCGTGATCGCCTGCGGCAGCTGTTTCTTCTGCCAACTCGACCAGTTCGCCGCTTGCGAAACGACCAACACCGGCCGGGGTGCAATCATCAACAAGAAAGGCATCCCGCCAGGGGCCGCGCTATTCGGATATAGCCATCTGTATGGCGGCGTGCCCGGTGGCCAGGCGGATTTCGTGCGGGTGCCCAAGGCCAACGTCGGCCCATTCAAGGTGCCTACCGCCCTGCCGGACGACAAGGTGCTGTTCCTCTCGGATATCCTGCCCACAGCCTGGCAGGCCGTCACCAATGCGCAGGTCGGCTCAGGCTCGACAGTTGCGATTTATGGCGCCGGGCCGGTCGGCCTGCTGAGCGCAGCCTGCGCGCGCATGCTGGGCGCCCAGACGATCTTCATGGTCGACGACAATGACTACCGCCTGGCGTTCGCCCGCGATGCCTACGGCGTGGTGCCGATCAACTTCGAGCAGGATGACGACCCGGCCGACACCATCATCCGCCTGACCCCCGGCATGCGCGGCGTGGACGCCGTCATCGATGCGGTCGGTTTCGAGGCCAAGGGCAGTACCACCGAAACGGTACTGACCACTCTGAAGATCGAGAGCAGCAGCGGCAAGGCGCTGCGCCAGAGTATCGCCGCGGTGCGCCGGGGCGGCGTGGTCAGCGTGCCTGGGGTCTATGCGGGTTTTATCCACGCCTTCATGTTTGGTGATGCCTTCGACAAGGGCCTGACGTTCAAGATGGGCCAGACCCACGTGCAGAAGTTCCTTCCTGAACTGCTCGAACATATCGAGGCCGGGCGTCTGGAGCCGGAACTCATCGTCACCCACCGTCTGGCCCTGGAAGAAGCGGCTTTGGGTTACAAGTTGTTCGACCAGAAACAGGACGACTGTCGCAAGGTCATCCTCGTGCCGGGCGCTGCTGCCGGTACATTGGGACCTGACCATTAGCAGGGACCCTGTGGGAGCGGCTTTAGCCGCGAACACCGGCGCAGCCGGTGCCATGCACCGCGTTGGATTCTTCGCGGCTAAAGCCGCTCCCACAGGCTATGCGGACCGCTTGCGAATTCAGTTCTTCACACCGACCTGCTCAACGCTTGCGTTGCGTTTCATCACGAGCTGTTTTCTGCGCAGTGGAATCATGGGACGTGCCAGTTGACCCATCAGGACGCTGCGCATCATTGTCCCGTTCCTCTTCACCTCGGGTTCCGCTACGAGGTGTCTCCGATCCTTTCTTCATCTACCCTCCTACCCCTTGCTATGTTCAGGCGACGACGGCCCGGTACCGCGTTTGATTCCACGCGGCCCAAGCACGCCCCAGATGGCCAGGCCGACGATGGGCAACGCCAACAGCAACAGTGCCCACATCGCCTTCGTCACGTCGCTCTTGTCACTGCGGAAAACACTGACGATGGCCCACAGATCGAGCAACACGATGATCGCTGCAACAGCGATCCAGAAATATGTCACAGGCTCGGTCATGATCGCTTCTCCTCTGTTAGTCCGGCCGCAGCGCGAGGCCCGCACCGCCGCCCTCCTACCTAGAGGAAGCCGGCAAACGGAGCAAAGTTCAGGAAGCTTTCTCCACCATTGATGGGTGGCACACAAGCAATGAACCAATCCCGCAGGAAACACGTCCACCAAAAAACAACGCACGAGTGACCGGCCATGACGACCGACCCCGTACTCGAGGCCCTTGATTACCTCAAGGCCCACAAGCTGGTACTGACCACCGCAGAATCCTGCACGGCCGGTGCCATGGTTGCGCTGTTGGCAGCAGTGCCGGGGACAGGAGAGGTTCTGGAAAGCGGCTACGTGGTGTACTCGCCAAGCGCCAAGAAACGCCTGCTCGGCGTCAGCCCACAGACTATCGAACGCTACGGCCTGACCAGCGAGGCGGTAGCCTGGGAGATGGCCCTCGGCGCATTGAAAGACAGCGACGCCACCGTCGCCATCGCCAGCACGGGTGTCGCCGGGCCACAGCCGCAGGATGGCATCGCCCCGGGCACTGTGTGCTTTGCCTGGGCCTTTGCCGGCGAGCCTTTGGCGGTATTCACACGCAGCCAGCGCTTTTTTGGCGAGCGCGCGGATGTAATCCGCCAAGGCGCGCTCTACGGCTTGTCGCACCTGGCCCATTACCACCAACGCTGGCTGCGCGGTGAGCGCGCCTGAGGGCTACGTGAGGGCTAGGTGCATGGACGAAGACGAGCTGGCTTCAAGGCACCATCCCGTCGAGGAAGACATGCGGATGCAGCAGCGGGTCTGGCGTTTCGAACGTGTGGGATGGTACGCGCTGGTGCTGGTCATGCTGCTGGGCCTGGCCGGGCTGTTCGGCAACGGTCCGCTCAGTGACGCCCAGGTCATGAGCGACGACGGCCGGGTGCATGTGGAGTATCAGCGCCTCAGCCGCAGCGGCACCACCGACAACCTGCGCATCACGGTTCGCGGCAATGCCGGGGAGCCTGTGATGTTGCTGCTCGGGGGGACCTTGCTACGCGAAGCCAGCATCGAAACGCTGCAGCCAGAGCCGCAAGTATCGCTTTCCCATGGCAGGTCGCTCCTGCTCCAGCTTGGCACCAGCAAAGAGGGTATCGCCACCCTCTACCTGACCCTGCGCAGCGAACATGTCGGCACTCTCGAAGGTATTGTCAGCGCCGGCCCAGGCAGCGCAGTGCGTTTCTCCACCTTTCTCTACCCGTAGGAGCGCGACATGGACTCCATTCTTCGTGCGACCGGCATGTACATCGCGCTGATGCTGCTGTTTCGCGTGGCTGGCAGGCGCTCGCTGGCAGACCTCACCACCTTCGACTTCGTCCTGCTGCTGATCATCGGCGAAGCAACCCAGCAGGCATTGCTCGGCGAGGACTTCTCGTTCACCAACGCCATGCTGGTGATCGCCACGCTGATCGTCCTGGATGTCGGCCTGTCGCTGGCCAAGCTCAACTCCAAGCGCCTGGCCCGGCTGGTCGACGGCCACGCGACACTCGTCGTGGATCACGGGCGCTTTCTCCACCACCGAATGCGGCGGGCGCGGCTGACCGAAGACGACATTCTCGAGTCCGCCCGGGACAGCCAGGGAATCGAAAGCGTCGGGCAGATCAAGTTCGCCATCGTCGAGCGCAACGGCAAGATCTCGATCATTCCGCAGGAGTGACCCTGCCTGGCCGGCGCAACCCGCGCGGATTCCGGTGAGAGCCGCCTTTCGCGACAGCAGTACGCTGATCATCCGCTTTGAACCTTGGCGCGCGGCCCCTACTCCATCGAAGGCAATCGTGATTTTTTCAGCCCCGAAGAGGTGTCGCATGAACGCTATCGATTTGTTGATCCAGGACCATGAGCTGGTGAAGAAGCTGCTGGAGGAACTCTCCTCCACCACTGAGCGCGCGGTGAAAAAGCGCGCCGAGTTGCTCGAACGCATCAAGCAGGAGGTGAGCATTCATACCGCCCTGGAAGAAGAAATCCTGTATCCGGCCATCAAGCAGGCCGGCGGCAAGGAAGAAGCGAAGATGTACTACGAAGCCAAGGAGGAACACCGCACCGTGGACTCCCTGGTGCTGCCGGACCTGCTGCAAACCGAGACCGGCACCGTCGAGTTCGCCGGGCGGGTCAAAGTGATGAAGGAACTGCTGGAACACCATATCGAGGAAGAAGAAAGCGAGCTGTTTCCGACCGCCCGCAAGTTGCTGGGCAAGCAGCAACTGGATGAGCTCGGCCAGGCCATGGAAGCGCAGAAAAAACTGCTCAAGGGCGAACAGCGTGCTGCGTGATGGAAGCCTGGATCGACTTTCTTGAATGGCCTGCCATGGCCCTGACGGTACTTGCCGCCTGGTGCATCGGCTCACGGCGCCCAGGCCGGCGCAAGCTGGGTTTCTGCTGCTTCATTGCCAGCAACGTGCTGTGGGCCGCCTGGGGGTGGCAGGCGCAAGCCTGGGCGCTGATCATCCTGCAGGGTTGCCTGTGCGCCATGAACCTGCGGGGCTGGAAGAAAAACACTGCCGCGGAGTCGGGCTGAACGCCCGGACACATGCCTGAAAGCCCAACGGCGAGGAGCCAGACCATGATCGACCCCAACCAACCCGACCCGTACGTGGACGAAGTACCCCACAACCCGGGCGAACCTGTGCCTGAACAGGAACAGGAGAAGGAAGCACCCGACTGGCCCGAAGGCCAGGTGCCGCCAGAGGAGCAGTCCGACGGCTGAGGCTCACCTGGCGAGCGGCATTGCCTGCTTCGCCGGCAATGCCGCTCCACCAGTCACCCAATCCTATGGAAGGAGGCAAGTGTCTCATGAGTGATCGCATCATCGCCTTGTTCACCGATACCACACTGTTCGGAGTTTCCGTTCTCAATTTGTTGCTGGCACTGACGGTAGCGCTGTTGACATTCCTCGTGGCGCGGGCGGCCATCAGTTTCATGCTGCATCGGGTCAGGCGCTGGTCCGAGCATGACGGCGCGCTAAGCCAGGTGCTGGCCAAGGTGCTCGCCGGGACCAGCAATTTTCTGCTGTTCCTTGCCTCGCTGCTGGTGGGCCTGAGCATGCTCGACCTGCCCGAGCGCTGGCTGACCCGGGTCGGTAGCCTGTGGTTCGTGGTCGCGGCATTGCAGATCGGGCTGTGGGCCAACCGCGCCATCGGCCTGGGCCTGAGTCGCTACTTCGCCCGGCATCGCACCGACGGCTTGAACCAGGGCAGCGCGCTGGCCACGCTGTCGGCATGGGGTGCGCGGGTACTGTTGTGGTCAGTGGTGCTGCTGGCGATGCTGTCCAACCTGGGCGTGAACATCACCGCCTTCGTCGCCAGCCTTGGGGTAGGCGGTATCGCTGTTGCACTGGCCGTGCAGAACATCCTCGGCGACCTGTTCGCCTCGTTGTCCATCGCCGTCGACAAGCCGTTCGAGGTGGGCGACTTCATCGTCATCGGCCCGCTGGCCGGCACGGTGGAGCACGTAGGGCTGAAGACCACACGCATCCGCAGCCTGGGCGGCGAGCAGATCGTCATGGCCAATGCCAGCATGATCAGCAGCACCATCCAGAACTACAAGCGCCTGCAGGAACGACGGATCGTGTTCGAGTTCGGCCTGTCGTACGACACGCCAACCGAGGCCGTGAAAAAGGCACCCGCCATCGTCGAGGAAGCGATCAAGGCACAACAGCAGGTGCGCTTCGACCGTGCCCACCTACGCGGCTTCGGCAAGGAGGCGCTGGAATTCGAGTGCGTGTATATCGTCAAGGACCCGGGCTACAACCTGTACATGGACATCCAGCAAGCCATCAATTTCCACCTGCTCGAGCGCTTCTCGAAGGTAGGTGCAAAATTCGCCGTACCGGTACGCGCGATCAAGGTCACGGCCTTGCCAGAGGAATCGAAGCGCGGGCCTCAAAGTATTCACGTGGGGTAACCCGTCCCCGTGCATGTCTGCGCTCCATGCATTCCGTCGATTTCACGGCACGCCCGTGGGTGATGCAGGCCGAACAGAAGGTGACCAACCCGCAACGGAGTATCGCCATGAAGATCATGAAGCCTCATTCGTTACTGCTCGCGCTGTGCCTGGGGCTCAGCGCACCTGTGGTGCTGGCAGCCACCGACCTGAACGATCAGCGTGCTCCTGGCACGCAGCCGCATGACAGCGGGCACATGAACAACCAAGGCGGAGCGACCGGCTCCGGCACGCCTGCGGATGCCATGGGGACAGGTTCCGGCGGAACCGATGGCAATGACACTGACAATACCGGTGGCGATGGCACCACCGACCGATCCGGTAGTGACCGCAGTGGATCGGAACGCGGCACCGGGACGGGTAGCGGGACCGGAGGCTCTGGTGGTTCGGGCTCCAGCGGTGGTTCCGGTAGTTGAAGGTTCGCTCGAACTGCCCTATGGCCGGCGACGCGTGCCCAGCTCGATCCAGACGGGCGCATGGTCGCTGGCCTTGGGTTCGTTACGCACCCAGGCATCGACACCAGCCCGCTTCAGGTAAGGCGCGAGCTCGGGGTTGAGCAGCAGGTGGTCGATACGCAACCCGGCGTTGCGTGCCCAGTGGTTGCGGAAATAATCCCAGAAGGTGTAAATGCGCTCGTCCGGATACAGATGGCGAATGGCGTCGAGCCAGCCTTGCTGGAGCAGTTTCTGGTAGCACGCGCGTGATTCGGGCTGCAGCAGCGCGTCCTTCATCCAGGAGCGCGTGTTGTAGATATCCATGTCGGTAGGCACCACATTGAAATCACCCGCCAGCACCGCGGGATGGCCACTGTCATGCAGCCCTTTCACATGGGCGATCAGGCTTTCGAACCAGCGGAGCTTGTAATCGAATTTCGGCCCCGGTTGCGGGTTGCCGTTCGGCAGATACAGGCAAGCCACCAGCACTCCCTGTACCGCTGCCTCGAGGTAGCGGCTCTGGTTGTCGTCCTCCATGCCAGGCAGGCCACGACGTACTTCCAGCGGTTCGCTGCCCCGTGCCAGAATGGCCACGCCATTCCACGAAGGCTGCCCTTGGTAGAGGCAACCATAACCCGCCGTTTCTAGCGCCTGGCGAGGAAACTGCTGATCCGCCGCCTTGAGTTCCTGCAGGCAGGCGATGTCGGGCTTTTCCCGCTCCAGCCAAGCCAGCAGTGCCGGCAGCCGGCTACGAATGCCGTTGATGTTGAACGTGGCAATCTTCAGCGCTTTCATGCGTCGGGGTCGCTGACATGGGCCTGCACGGCATCTTCCAGGGCGCGCACATGGGCGTCATCGGCCAATGCTTTGAGTGCCAGCCAGTCGTCCCAGTCGATGGCACCATCGTCACGCAGCGCCTCGGCCGTGCGTAGCAGTTCATGGTGGTAGGCATCCGGCGACTCACGGCGGTAACTGATGTCGTCGTATTGGGCGTACCAGGCTTCGAGCTCAGGGATGCTGCGTTCAATGCTCATAAGGGAGCCCTCACGGTGTCCTTTGCATTAAGAACCTCAACCATGCAGCGACGTTCAAATCCAACGCTGATCGCTACGTTCAATGATCAAGCGGATCGATATCCTGGATCACTGAGCATCGTTTTTCATTGAATCACCGCGCCGTCACCATTAGCTCCACAAGCAACATCTGGAGCGGGTACATGGCCTCCCCCATTTTCAACTCAATGAGACAAGGCGCTGATGTAGCGGACCTTGGCGATAGCGTTTCCATCGTTTCGTGCGCAGCCATCGACGCCCTGGGGCTTGCACCATGAACTGCGGCCCATTCTGGGTGATCGTTTTCTTCGTGCTCATCAACAACGGCTGCTCGCTGCTGGGCTTCGGTGAAGGCTCGGTGGGAGGTGTGGCGCGGAGTATCGAGTCGCGAACGGAAATCACCATCGCCACCACGCTGCAACGAGCGCAAAAAACCAATGCAGGCGGCCTGCCGCCTGACGATGGGCAGCTGCTACCGGCGATATTTCTATTGGTTCGCGCCTGACCCGTCAGCGGATGGGGCTGGTTCGCAATCTTGGTAGAAGTGAAAGTCCTGAAATTTCTCGACTGCCTGTTCCGGCCCTTTCGCGGGCACGCCCGCTCCCACAGAACTGCACATAACTCATTGAATTAACCGGGACTCTGTGGGAGCGGCTTTAGCCGCGAACACCGGCGCAGCCGGTGCCATGTACCGCGTTGGATTCTTCGCGGCTAAAGCCGCTCCCACAGGGTACGCGCACTGTTTGCGGATTCAGTTCCCTACGCGACAGCGCAGCCCAAAGGACTGGGCGATCTCCCACAGAACTGCGCGGGACCTTGTGGGAGCGGGCGCGCCCGCGAAGAGGCCAGATCAGGCGACACATCACTTCAGGCCTTTACCAACCGCCAGCCGAACCGCCCAGAGGCTGCGCATGAAACGAGCTCGCCGCGAACCAGGTTTCCCGGTTCGCGGCGTAATTGAAGCGTTACTCAGGCAATCAGGTAGGAATACCAGCCAGTCGCCAGACAGGCGCCGGAACCGGTTCGGCCTGGCTGCGTTTGCGTGCCCACTGGGTCAGGGCAGCCATCATGGCAAAGCCCAGCAAGATCAGTACCGGATAAGCCAGCAGCAACTCGGTCAGCGAGTATTTCCAGGCCAGTGGCCGGCCAACGCCCAGCATCGCCGCATACAACCAGGACACACCCGACAGTGCGCCGGAGAACAGTGCGAACATCCGCACGCCAAAATTAAGGTCGAGCAAGTTGCCCGCTTTGAGCAGGGCAGGCAATACATAACGATGCAACAGCATGCCATTGAAGGTCAGCAACATGACAATAATGACCTTCGCTTGAAGTTTCGGATTGGCAAAATAGTTCATACCTTTATCAAGGTAGTCAATTCCAATCACTGCGGCGCCCGTGAGCCACAAGAATATCAGGGCATTGGCCACGGACTTCTGCAAGCTCGTCATATGCTTACTGTCATGCCCGGCTTCTTTATGACCTTTCAACAAGTTCCTGACCATCTCGGCGTCACTGGCGAATACCAGGCCGATGGCAATGCAACAGGCCAATAAATGAACGTAAATCACCGACAACCGCACCAGCTCCATGGATTCTTTCTGCCCGAACAGGCTAATAATTGTATTAATCTCCACGACGTTTTCTCCACGTAATGCGTTAGCGCTAGATGACCTTGCAATAGGCGTGCGAACGATTTAATCGCAGTGGCAAAGCCAAATTCGAATCGTTAAATGAAAAAGCAGATAATTATTCAATACACACGGTGGCTCACCCGAAGAGCCTCGGTTGGGCATGGCGTTGCTCCACTATTCAGGAAAAAAAGCCCCATGAGCATCCCTGCGATGCTAATGAGGTTGAACGTCCATAAGTTCTGGGGGAAAGGCGCGAGTTGCAATCACATTGAAGGCACCTGCTGGCAAATAGGAGTCAGCGTCACCCAAATCGTTCATTTCTCGAGCAAAATGACCGACAGGCGGTACACTAAATCAAGTTAGTTAGTTTGCTAAGTTGTTGTAATTTGACCGAGCGGAAAGTTTTATCGACAACTGGATCCAAACTTCGCAAATGACTTTGAATGCTCTATTCCGCTGTTTCGCAGATCTCGTTTTCCAGGTGACCGTGCCTAAAGTGCCATCAGTCAGGCCCGGCAAGCTACATTCCGATCATAACGGGCGGTCGGCAACCCGTCTGTCATCTTCAGCCTGCCAGCGGGCTCAATTTGCCCTGGGTGAACCCCCAAGTGATGTTCCAGGCCTGGTTTGCCGGGAAGCAGATCCATGCGCGCAGACCTGCAAGCCTCATCGACGCGGTCTATCAGATCATCCATTCCATCGATTTGACCGCGTCAAATTGACTCATGTAGCTTGCCGCCCTCTTCGCCGCTGGCTCAAAGGTGCGCGTTACACCTTTGCACCAGTTGCGTAGCCTACCCCCGTACTGATCAAGCCCCACCACGGCGTGCGCGCCAGTCGCGTCGCCGTCACCGTGTTCGAGTTTCCGAAATGTCCGTCAATAGCCCCACCCGTATCACCGAGCTCGTCATCGAGAGCGGCGTCAAGAAAGCCCACCTATCCACCCATGCGACACTGGTCCTGGGGTTCCTCGCAGGTGCATTCATTTCGCTAGGGTTTCTCCTGGCTATCCACGTCAGCACCATGATCCCGGTACAGTGGGCCTCGTTCGGCACGCTGCTGGGCGCCGCGGTATTTCCCATCGGCCTGATCCTGGTGATCCTGGCCGGTGGCGAACTGCTCACCGGCAACATGATGAGCTTGCCGTTGGCGATGTTCGCCCGGCGTATCGGCCCAGGCGCCGTGGCGCGCAACTGGCTGCTGGTGACCGTCGCCAATCTGTTCGGTGCACTGTTCGTTGCCGGGTGCTTCGGTCACCTGCTGGGCCTGACCGAGGGGGCCTACCTGAACAAGGTGTTGGCGGCTGCGACCAGCAAGACCAACGCCGACTTCCTCCACGCCTTCGTGTCCGGAATCGGCTGCAACTGGCTGGTGTGCCTGGCAGTGTGGCTGTCGTATGCCAGCCGTGAAATGAGCGGCAAGATTCTCGGCATCTGGTTCCCGATCATGGCGTTCGTCGCCATCGGTTTCCAGCATGTGGTAGCCAACATGTTCCTGATTCCGGCAGCGATCTTTGCCGGCTACCTGAGCTGGGGGCAGTTGGTGGAGAACCTGATGGCCGTGTTCCTGGGGAATGCGGTGGGTGGGGCGATCTTCGTGGGGTTGGCGTACTACGTGTCCTACGGTGTGCCTTCGCAGGAAGCGTGCGAGGTGCAGTGAGGCATTGCGGTCAGGCACGCTTGTGCAGGTGATGTGCCCTGCACAAGCCTGCTTGACCGTTCGTCACTATCCTTGGGCCACGCTGGGCGACACGATGTTCGGCCGGATGCTGACGGCGGTCATGTCATCGCCGACTCACTGGGGACCGGACGGCGATCAAGGCATCCGCCATCAACCTTGGGCCAGCGACTTGCGCTCCAACCACTCCACCATCAACTCCCCCCATGCAATATCCGCTTGCAGGGCCGCCTTGGCCTTTGCCGAATCGCGCTTGCGCAAGGCTTCGAGTACTTCGAAGTGCTTGTGCTTGGCGCTGGCCAGTTCCGCTTTGGGCACTTCGGCATGGAAGGTGCTGAGCAGCGGCCCCATCATCACCCACATGTTCTCCAGGGTCTTGAAGATCACCGGCATGCGTGCGGCGGCAATCAGACCGAAGTGGAACTCGCGGTTGAGCAGCGAAGCCTGTTTGTAGTCGGTGCTGACAGCCGCCTGGAAGGCCGTTTGCACCTCTTCCAGATGCTTCAGCTCGGCGGCGGAAATTCGCTCGGCCGCCATGCCCGCCGCCTCGCCCTCCAGCAGATGGCGGATCAGCTGGATTTCCCGTAGTTGGCTGACGGTCAGCTCCGGCACATAGATGGAGGTAGCGGCCTTCATGTCCAGTGCATGATCACTGACAAGGCGGAAGATCGCCTCACGCACCGGCGTGATCGACACACCAAACTCCTCGGCCAAGGCACTGATGCGCAGGCGGTCACCCGGTTGATACTGGCCGTCCATCAATGCCGTGCGGATGATGCTGTAGACCCGCTCGCTCAGGTTGCCTTTATCCAGTGGCTTGTGAACTGTCACGCTTGTTCTCTCTTGTCTGATGAATAGCACAGGGCCAACCGCCGGAGGAAACACTGGGCGACATGGCGAAGACGCATGATACATCATCGCCCATGCCGTGCCATCTCGTGCGAACGGTTCAGATCCGCGTGTCGCGTCGACCCACCCCTTGCAGCAGCACCGCCACCACGATGATCGCGCCCTTGATGATCTGTTGCGGGTACGCCGGGACGCTGAGCAGGTTCATGATGTTGCCGATCAAACCAAGCACCAGCACCCCGACCACGGTGTAGAACAAACTACCCTTGCCGCCGGACAACAGCGCACCACCTATCACGCAGGCGGCAATGGCATCCAGTTCCAGGGCCATGCCGGCACTGGGCGTGGCGACCCCGGAACGCGAGGCGATGACCACCCCGGCAAGGGCGCTGAGCCCGCCGCAAATCGCATAGGCCGCCAGCTTGTAGCGCTCCACTGCAATCCCCGCCAGGCGCACGGCAGTCTCGTTGCTGCCGCTGGCGATGATCAACCGGCCAAAAGCGTTGTAGCGCAGGATCAGGGCGAACATGCCAATCACCAGCACCGCCAGCCACACCGGCCAAGGCACCCCGAACACTCCATCGGCCTGACGACCGAAGTCTCGCAACAGGCTGGCAGCCGATTGGCTGTCGGCCAGCCGCTGTGGCTGGCCGTTGGAGAGGATAAACGCCAGCCCTCGGGCAATGGTCATCATCGCCAGGGTGGAAATGAACGGGGCCATGCGAAAGTAGGCCACGAAGCTGCCGGTGACCAGGCCCATCAACACCCCTGCCCCCACCGCGATGGCCACCGCCAGCAACAACCCGAGGCTGTCCTCCAGCGGCAGCAGATTCAGGCTCATCGCCACGACCACCCCGCCCACCGCTGCCACCGAGGCAACCGACAAGTCGATACCCGCGGTGAGGATGACGATCAGCATGCCAATGCTGACCAGTATCAGCGGCGTCAGTTGCCGCAGCAGGTTACCCAGGTTCTGCCAGGTGAAAAAGTCCGCCGACAGGCTGCTGGCCACGGCCACCAGCACCAGCAGCATCACCAGTGCGTTGTGTTGCAGAAAAAGCCGGCGCACAACGCGCCCCAGCGGCTGCCTGGACTCGCCCGACAGCGAGGGGGCGGCCAGTTTGCTCAAGTTGTTATCCATGGTGTTCGACTCCCATCGCCAGACAAATCATTGCGTGTTCTTCGATTGCATCACCGCCAAGCTCGCCGGCGATGGCACCATCGCGCATCACCAGCACCCGGTCGCACATGCCGATCAGCTCGGTCATTTCCGAGGACACCAGGATGATCGCCACCCCGGCCTCGGCCAGTTCGTTGATGACCCGGTAGATCTCGGTCTTGGCGCCGATATCTACACCACGGGTCGGCTCGTCGAGGATCAGCACCCGGCAGCCGGCGTCGATCCACTTCATCAGCGCCACCTTCTGCTGATTACCCCCGGACAGATCGCCCACCGCCTGCTCGATCGAGCCGGTCTTCAGACGCAACTGCTGACGTAGCGCCTCGACCCCGGCGCGCTCGCGGGCACCATCGATCCAGCCAAAGCGACTGGTGTAGGGCGAGCCGGGCCGTAAAGCTGCGTTGACGCGGATCGACATCTCCAGCAGCACGCCTTGCTGCTTGCGGTCTTCGGGCAGCAGCCCGATGCCATTGCCGATCGCTTCGCGCGGGCTGCGGTTGCGCAGTTGGCGGCCATCCAGGTGAACAGTGCCGGCGCTGCTGCGCTCGGCGCCGAACAGCGCGCGCATGGTTTCGGTGCGCCCCGAGCCGACCAGTCCGCTGAAGCCCAGCACCTCACCGGCGTGTACCTGAAAACTCACATTGCGTACCAGTGGCCCGGCGCTCAGCCCCTCGACCCGCAGGCGGGCCTCGCCGATGCTTGCCTGGCGTGGCGGGAACAGGTCGCTCAGCTCACGGCCGATCATCATCTGCACCAGCCCGCGCTCGTCGATGGCTGACAGCGGCAGGGTGCCGACGGTACGGCCATCCTTGAGCACCGTGGCGCGGTCACAGATGCGGAAGATCTCGTCCATGCGATGCGAGACATAGATGATGCACACGCCCTTGCGCCGCAATTCCGCCAGGATGCGAAACAACTGCTCGGTCTCGTGGGTGGTGAGCACCGCGGTCGGTTCGTCGAACACCAGCACCGAGGCGTTGCGCGACAGGGCCTTGGCGATTTCCACCGCCTGTTGATGGGCCACCGGCAACTCGCCCACTGCACGGCGTTCGTCGATGTTGGCAAACCCCAGCTCATCGAGTATGCACCGCGCCTTGTCACGCAGCATCGGCCACTGCACCCGCCACCTGTTCGCGCCCAGGTCGTCGATGCAGATGTTTTCCGCCACCGACAGGTGCGGCGCCAGGGCAAACTCCTGGTAGATCACCGATACGCCAAGGCGAAGCGCATCGGCCGGCTTGCCGATACTCGCCGGCTGCTCGTGCAACAGCACCTCGCCAGCATCGCGCACGTAGGCGCCGGCGAGGATCTTCATCAGGGTCGATTTGCCCGCGCCGTTCTCACCCATCAGCGCATGCACTTCACCCACGTTGGCACTGAAGCTCGCACCACTGAGCGCACTGATGCCGCCGAACGCCTTGTGAATGTCGCGCAACTCGACGGCGGTCTTGTGTATTGCATTCATCGGTCTTACCTCTGCAAGCGGCGCGTTGCCAGGCAGGCGCCGCAACCTTCGGATCAGCGCATGGCTGCCTTGAGCTGGTCGATTGAGCGGAATGCGGGTAGCCGCTCGACCGTGGCCGGGCCCTGTTCGAGCTGGATGAAGTGGTCGACGTTGCCAGGGGTTATCAGCTCCACCGGGAAGTACGACGCCAACGGCAGGTTGTTGGCCTGCAGCCGGCCGTCAAGTATCTGGTGGATCAGCTCGATGGCCGCCACCCCGGTCTGCGAACCACTGTTACTGGCGCTAACCAGCAGCTTGCCCTGCTTGATCAGATCCAGCGCAACCTTGAAGCTGCCAGCTGCCGCAGCGACCCGTACCTGCCCGGCCTTGCCGGCATTGTCCACAGCGTTGATGGCGCCGATGGCGATGAAGTCGTTCTCCGCCAGGATCAGGTTCAGGCGCTCGCCATGGGCACTGAGGATGTCCTCGGTGGCGGCCAGGCCGCCCTCCTCGGTCCATTCGCCACGGCCCCAGGCCAGCACGTTGAAGCCCCCTTCAGGCCAGCTGAAACTGCCCTTGGCTTTGACCTGCTGGAACAGCTCGAACCCCTTAAGCAGCGCATCCTCCTTCGACAGGCCGAGCTGGCGCTGCTCGGCACGGGCCTGGACGATCCCCGAGATCATGCCGTTGAGGCGGCTCTCGGAGGTCGAGTTGCCCATTACACCGATGACCATGGCAGCGTTGATTTCGCTGCCCGGGTCAGTGTGCTCGACCACATAGCGCCCGGCCTCGACACCGCTGCCGTAGGGGTTTCCGGTGCTGGTGGTGATCACCGGCGCTCGCGCGTCGGGTGCAGTGCCGACGGTGATTACCGGGATCCCGGCCGCCACCGCTCGCTCGACATCGGCAACGGAACCGAGGATGTCGGTGGGGTCGATGACGATCACATCCACCCCAAGGGTGATGAAGTTGTCGACCTGGGCGCTCTGGCGGGCCACATCGCCGTCGGCCACCTGCACCTGCATGTCATAGCCGTAACGCTCGGCCAGGCTGCGCGCGTCGTCGATCATCGAGACGAACCAGGGGTTACCCAGGGTGATGTCGGTCCAGCCAATGCGTAACCGTTCCCCCTTCTGCTTCAAGGGCAAGCCCTTGTCGATGTCGGTACGATCGGCCATTTGCGGGTCCACCAGGCCGGACAACGCCGTGTTGGGTATCAGCTGGTACAGTGGGTGGCGCGCCTCGGCGGCGGTCGGCCCGGCGAGCAGCGTGGCAAGGCCGAAGGTGGCCAGGGTACGGGCAACTGTGCTTTTCATATTGTTGTTCTCCAGGGTTGCCAGGCAAAAGGTCACAACTCGATCCAGGTGGACTTGAGCTCCGAATACTTGTCCAGGGCATGCAACGAGCGGTCGCGACCGTTGCCGGACTGCTTGAAGCCACCGAACGGCATGCTGATGTCGCCCCCATCGAAGCAGTTGACCCACACGCTGCCGGCACGCAGGCCCCGGGCCATTTGGTGGGCCCGCGAGAGGTCGCGGGTCCACAGGCTGGCGGCCAGGCCATACGGGGTATCGTTGGCGATGCGCAGAGCATCGAGGTGGTCACGGGCGGTGATGACCGAAAGTACCGGGCCGAAGATCTCCTCTCGGGCGATGGTCATGTCGTTGCTGACGTTGTCGAAAATGGTCGGCGGGATGTAAAAGCCCTCGGCGCCCAGGCCGTGCTTGACCCGTTCACCACCGAGGATCAGCTGTGCGCCCTCCTGCACGCCTTTGTCGATATAACCCAATACCCGTTGCAACTGGCTGGCATCGACGATAGCGCCAAGCTGGGTGGTTGGGTCCAGTGGATCTCCGACGGCGATGGTGCGTGCCACCTTGAGCACCTCGGCAACGAACTCGGCGCGGATGCCAGCTTCGACAATCAGCCGCGAGGGCGCCACGCAGACTTCGCCCTGGTTGAAGAACATCGAGCGCGCCGCAGTGGTCGCGGCCTTCTCCAGGTCACGGCAGTCATCGAGAATGATGTTCGGGGTCTTCCCGCCGCACTCCAGCCACACCCGCTTCATGTTCGACTGCCCCGCGTACTGCAGGAACAGCTTGCCGACCTCGCCGGAGCCGGTGAACACCAGGGTATCAACGTCCATGTGCAGGCCCAGCGCCTTGCCCGCGGTGGGGCCAAAGCCCGGCAACACGTTGAACACACCGGCCGGGATACCGGCTTCGGCGGCCAACTGGGCAATGCGCAGGGCAGTCAGCGGTGATTGCTCGGCGGGCTTGAGGACCACCGAGTTGCCCATGGCCAGGGCGGGTGCGACCTTCCACATGGCCATCAGCATCGGGAAGTTCCAGGGGGTGACCGCCGCCACCACGCCGATCGCTTCGCGGGTCACCAAGCCCACGGCCGAGGGCCCCGACGGCGCGACTTCGTCATACAGCTTGTCGCAGCTTTCGGCGTACCACTGCAGGCAATCGAGCACCGCGTGCACATCGAACCCGGCGCTCTCGCTGATGGGCTTACCCATGTCGAGGGTTTCCAGTAACGCCAACTCTTCCATGTGCTGCTCGAACAAGGCAGCGAAGCGCAGCATGACGCGCTTGCGCTCCTTCGGTGTGCGCTGCGACCACACACCACTGTCGAAGGCACGCCGCGCGGCCTTCACGGCCATCTCCACATCCTCGGCCTGGCACGAGGCAACCTGGTTGAGCACGCGCCCGTCGCGCGGCGAAATGTTGGCGAAGGTCTCGCCACTCAAGGCATCGACAAAGCGGCCGTCGATGAAGGCCTGGCCGAGCAGCTGGAGTTCGCTGGCACGCTGCTGCACGGTGGTAAGGTCAATGAAACTGGCAAGGCTCATGGGATTCTCCATTGGATACATGATGCATCATAAAAACAGCGAGACGTCGGCCTGACGCCGGCACTGCACTAGAAGCTGATTTCGGTCTTCAGGCCCCAGACCACCACACTGCGGTCATGCTCGAAGCCGCCGGGGTTGCGTACGTACTGCAGGTTGGGGCGCAGGGTCAGTGCCGGTGTCAGCTGCAACCCGTAATAGAGTTCGACCGGGTACTCGACATCGGCCCGCCGGGGCACGCCGCTGGCCTGCTGCACACGCCGCGCCGAACGCGGGTTGACCTCCAGGCGGCCCAACGCCAGCCCGATCTCGTCCTGCGGGCGCTGGGCCAGGGGCCCACGGATGAACGCGCCCAGGTGCCAGAGCCGCTCGACACTGGAAACGTCCCGGTCGGACTGGATGAAGTTGGTGAAAAGCGTCAGGCCACGCGCAGCATTGTCCGGGTTGCGGTAGACCTGCTGTTCGGCCATGGCGTAGTAGCCGCTTGCCTGGTCGTGTTGCGCGGGTGCCGCGCCGGTCAAGCCGATGGGTTGCCCATCGATGTCCTGGTACAGGTCATCAAAGTCGCCAGTATTGCGCCATACGCCAACCCGGTAGCTGCCAGGCAGGCCACCAAGCACCGGCTTCCAGGCCAGTTCGCCAACCGCCAGGTAACCGGTGGTGCCCGAGGGGCTGCCGAAGTTCAACCCTTGGCTGTTCTCGGTAAAGTGCGGGTTGACCTGGTACACGGAGGTGTTCAGCCACCAGTCATCGGCCAACTGCGCCGCCAGGCTCGCGCCCCATTGGCTGACCGGCCAGGTGAACCAGTTGGGGGTGATGTAGCCAGGCACCGTTCCACAGAAGGTCAGGTTCTGGAACGTGCAGGAAAACGGAAATACATCGCCACTCATGGGCAGCCGGCCGATCTTGAACAGCAAACGCTCATCGAGCAGTGCCTGCTGGTAATAGAACTGCACCAGCCGGGTAACACTGCCATAGCCGTAGATTTCCTGGGCGGCCAGCAGGGTGCCGGTGTCGGCTTCGCGGGTCAGGCTTTCACCGTTGCGGTTGGTGAAAGTGATGCGAAACGCGGCCCCCTGCCAACCCAACAGGCGCTGCAGGTCGAAGCGGGCATCGGCCATCAGCTGGTCGCTGTAGGTGCCCTTGTGCTGCGCCCCTCCCTGGGTGTTGTAGGCCAGTTCATTGACATAGGTGAACTGCAGGTCTACCCCCTTCTCATGCAGACGGGTGCGCTGCCCCTGCCAGTCACCGAACAGGAAATTGCCGGGTGAGTAGTTGTCGGCCTGGGCCTGCTGCAAGGCGCATACGCCCAGCAACCCGACCCCGATCAAGGTGGATCTTGTCATTGCGATCTGTTCCCGAAACTGTTTTCTTGTGGTTTTTGTTCAGCTTTGCGAGCGTGCAACGAGGGCGCCTGGCGTCACTGACCTGGCCGCGCGCAAGGCGGCCAGGGCTGGGTGACGCGAACTACAGGCATTGGCGGACGATTTCGGCCACCTCCTGCTGGTCACGAATGGGTTTGGGGTGGCAGGCCAGGTCCTGGTTGAAGCTGGTCCACACCACCTGAGCGAACTCATCGACCTGCTCGGGCTTGAGGCCATAGCTGCCGAACGTGTCCCGTACGCCCAGGCGGGTGAAGTGGGCGCTGACGATGTCAGGCAGGCGCGCGGCGCGCTCGCTTAGCGGCAAGGTATGAGTGCCCGGGTCGAGGATCTCGGCCACCCGGGCAAACTTGTCCTCGGCCACCGGTAGGGTCCAGCGGATCACCTGCGGCGTACTGGCTGCCACCGTGCCGCCATGGGGCGCATCGGTCATGGCGCCCAATGGCTGGCCCAGCGCATGGGATACGGTGACCCCGGCGCCGGCAATGGCCATGCCGCCGAGGGTCGACGCAAAGGCCATGCGCGCCCTCGCCTCCAGGTCGTCCCCATGCTCCACGCAGCGCAGGGCATTGGCGGCAAAGAGGCGGATCGACTCCAGCGCGACCATTTCCACCCAGGGTGTGGCATGGATGCTGATGAATGCTTCCAGTGCGTGGCAGAAAGTATCCACGGCAGTCAGCGCCGTCAGCCGTGGCGGCTTGGAAACCAGGATTTGCGGGTCGATCAACGCCACATCCGGGTAGATGTGCGGGTTGACAATGGCACACTTGAGGCCCAGCTCAGGATTGTTGATCACCGCGAATGGTGTCGCCTCGGTCCCGGTCCCAGAGGTGGTCGGCACCACCAGCAGCGGCAGACCACGGGACTGCGGCCTCGTCACCGGCTCACCGAGACGCTCGGTGTAGTCCCAACAGCGGCCGCCATGTACAGCGACGAACGCCACGGCCTTGGCCGAGTCGATGGCGCTGCCGCCGCCGATCGCCACCACAGCCTGGCAGCCGCTGTCACGCACCAGCGCCACTGCGCGGTCAATGGTGGTATGGCGCGGGTTGGGCACGATGTCGTAGAACTCGAGGACAGTGATGCCACGCTCGGCGAAACTGCCGAGCACCTGGGCGACCAGCTCGCTGCCTTCAAGGAACGGGTCGACCATCAACAGCACCTTGTTGCCGAACGGCGCGACCTTTTCACCCATGCGGCGGATTGCACCGGCCTCGAAGTCCAGTTTGACCGGCAGGCTTGCCTGAAATGCTTTCATCTACTTACCTCTGTTCGTGGCGAATGACTGATGGCAAACGCGGGCTGGCCGAACTTGCCAGAACCGATCCGCCTTTCTTGTAGAACTCCCCCAGGTCGCTGGCGGCAAGCAGCGCTGCGCGCATCTCCCACTCAGTGACGTCGAAGGGCTCGACGCGGCTGGTCTGCTGCGGCGAGGCCGCCACCTGCACCACCCGTTGCAGCTCCTGCTCGCTGAGGTCCGCCAGGCCCAGGTCGGCGAAACACACCGGCAGGCCAACCGCCAGGCACAGTCGCAGCAGGCCATCCAGTTCACCGGCCGGCGCACCCTCGAGCACCAGCATCACCAGGGTGCCAAAGGCAACGTATTCGCCGTGGTAGGCCGTGGCCCGTGGACCCAGCTCACTGAAGCCGCAATACACGGCATGAGCGGTGGCCACCCCGTTGCTCTCGAAACCGATGCCGCTCATCAGTGCGTTGGCCTCGATCACCCGGTTCAGCGCCTTGGTCACCTGCTGCTGCGCACAGGCCCGCACGGCTTGCACCGCATCGGCTTGCAAAACCTGGTGGCACAGTTGGGCGATGGCCATCGATGTGAGGGTCGGCTTGCCGCCGCCCGCGCTCGATTGCAGGCCACCGCCGGCCAGGCCAAGGAAGTTGTCGTGGTCGCCCTGCACGCAGGTGCGTGCCTCGTAGTAGGTCGCCAGAGCATCGCCGATGCCAGCCACCAACAGGCGCACCGGCGCTTGGGCGATGATCCAGGTGTCCACCACCACCACGTCCGGGCTGCGCTCGTGGAACAGTACATCGTCGAAGGCACCGTCCGGGTGGTAGAGCACCGACAAGGCGCTGGTGGGGGCATCGTTGGAGACCACCGTGGGCACGATACACAGCGGCAGCCGGCCCTGCTGGGCAACCGCCTTGGCAGCGTCGAGCACCTTGCCACCACCCACCCCGACCACCCCGTCACAGCCCAGTCGCTCGCGCAACGCACACAGCCGCTGCACCTCGGCTCGGGTGACTTCGCCTTCGAATACGGCGTAACGCAGGGCATGTTCAGGTTTGTCGAAGCTGATGGCCAGGGTCTGCTGCAGGCTATCCAGACGGCCCTGGCTGGTGATGATCAGGAAGCGCTGGCCAAACCAGGCGATATGCCGGTAAAGGCGTTCAAGTTCCTTGTAGCCCTGAATGTAGCGACCGGGCGCGGCGAATATCTGGGTCATTCGCACCTCCCGTCACGCAGGGCCGGCAATGCATGAAGCATTCCGTGCATGAGGTCATCCTCGCCTTTCGTAGAAGGCCTTGTTGTTTTTGATATCAGGACGTTCAGCGGCCGCAGCCGACTGGAGGTATGATATATCATGTTTGATTTTTAAATCGCAAGATCAAGTCTTTTGACTTTCATGCAAAAGACTTTTGCGGCCAGGATGGGGATTGACTAATGATATATGATGCATTTATGAATCTAATAACGAACGCGGCGCTGGCCCGCGCTCTGCCTTTTCACGCCAGCTTTCAAGGAAACAGCCATGCCTGTCACCGGCACTACCCGGGTGGTGGTACATCTCACCTACCCAGCCAAGCACCTGCGAACACCGTCCTTGTTCAACCCGCTTCTTGAACGCCTGGGGCATGACGGGGTGCTGGTCCCCTGGGAGGTTTCGCCCGACAACCTGGCCTCGGCCTGGGCTGGCCTGCGTGGTATCGAAAACCTCGCCGGGGTGATCGTGACCGTGCCGCACAAGATCGAAGTGGCCCACCTGTGCGACGAGCTGCTGGGCATCGCCGAAGTGCTCAAGGTGTGCAACGTCGCGCGTCGTCTGCCCGATGGCCGCTTCGTCGGGCGCATGTTCGATGGCGAAGGCTTCGTACGTGGCCTGAAGAACCAGGGCCATGACCTGGGCGGCCGGCGTGTGCTGCTGCTCGGCGCCGGTGGTGCCGCCACCGGTATCGCCCATGCCCTGCTCAGTGAGCCGATCACCCGGCTGGTGGTCGCCAACCGTTCGCTGGCCAAGGCTGAAGCACTCGCCGCGCAGTTGCGCACGCTGATGCCTGGTCGAGATATCGCTGCGGGTGCGGCCGATGCACGCGGCTTCGATGTGGTGATCAACGCCACCGCACTGGGCCTGAAGGCGGACGATCCGCTGCCGCTGGCGGCCGATACCCTGCAGCCAGGCACGCTGGTGGGCGAGGTGGTGATGAATCCTGATGTCACCCCGTTGCTCGAAGCGGCCCAGGCCCGTGGCTGCCCCATCCACAAGGGCGTGCACATGCTCACCGGGCAGCTCGAGCTGCTGGCCGATTACCTGTTTGGCGCAGCGCCCGGTCGCTGACGCGCCCTGTGCCTTTGTCGGCCTGTTCGCGGGGCGCCTGGGTCAGGCCCCACCCATGTACACATCCCGAAAGGAGCTACACCCATGAGCAAGATTGCAATCATCACCGGCGGCGGCTCGGGCATCGGCCTGGCAACCGCGCAGCGCCTGCTTGCCGATGGCTATCAGGTGCACACCCTGGGCCTGGGCGAACCTGAAGCACGGGTCGAAGGCATCCACTATCAGGTGCTGGACGTGACCAGCGATGCCGAGGTCAATGGCTTCTTCAGCCGCTTCGAGCGCGTCGATGCCCTGGTCAATGCCGCCGGCGTGATCGACCACAACCGGGAATGGCAAATCGACGGTTTCAACCGCGTGCTCGACGTCAACCTGACCGCCGTCCTGCGCATCAGCAATGCCGCCTTGCCGGGCCTGAAAGTGGCGCGCGGCGCGGTGATCAACTTCGCTTCGATGTGGGGCATCTTCGGCTCGGCCAAGACCCCCGCCTACGCCTCGAGCAAGGCCGCGATCAGCGAGCTGACCCGTTGCCAGGCGGTGGCCTGGGCCGCCGACGGTGTGCGCGCCAATGCCGTGGCCCCGGGCTGGATCCTCACCCAGCTGTCGCGCCGAGCCTATGAAGACCCCACCCGCTCGGCCGGCATTCTGTCACGCATCCCGATGAACGCCTGGGGCCAACCCGAGGACGTGGCCAATGCCATCGCCTTCCTGGCGTCTGACAGCGCCCGCTATATCACCGGCACCACGCTGGCCGTCGATGGCGGCTACTCCATCGCCTGATATCCCATTCGACAGACAGATGGCTACCACTGCCCCCGAACAAGCTTGACGGCCATCACGCATGATATATGATGCATCACAAATGACGCAGATCCCCTGAGGTCTCGCATAACAACAACAAACAGTCATAAAGAGGTGCCGTATGAATCTGGTATTCGGCTCACCCGGGCGCTATGTGCAAGGCCCCGATGTTCTTGACGAGGCAGGCCAGTACCTGGCCCATTGCGGCCGCCGAGCCGTGGTGGTCATCGACAGCTTCGTGATCGGCTTGGTCAAGGAGCGCCTCGACGCCACCTGCGCTCGCGCCGATGTGCAACTGCACTACATCACCTTCGATGGCGAAATCACCGCCAAGGGCATCGCCGGCCTGCGCCAATCGGCCGCGCGCTTCGACTTCGACGTGGTCCTGGCGGTCGGTGGCGGCAAATCGATCGATGCCGGCAAGGCGTTGGCCCACACCTGCGGTGCGGCGCTGGTGAGCATGCCCACGGTTGCCTCCAACGATGCGCCTACTTCGAAAAACTTCGTGGTATACGACGAGCATCACCAACTCAGCGAAGTCGGCCACCTGCTCAGCAGCCCACGCTATGTCCTGGTCGACACCCGCCTGATAGCCCAGGCCCCGCGCCCCTTCCTTCTGGCCGGCATCGCCGACGCACTGACCAAGAAGTTCGAAGCCGAGCAATGCCTCAAAGCCGGCGGCGTGAACATGTTTGGCGCTCGCCCGTCGATTGCCGGGGTCACCCTGGCCCGCGAATGCTATACCGTGCTGCGCGCCCATGCCGAAGAGGGCCTGGCGCTGGCCGGCAGCGGCCAGGTCAACGAAGCGTTCGAACGCCTGATCGAAGCCGTGCTGCTGATGAGCGGCCTGGGCTTCGAGAGTGGCGGCCTGTCCATCGCCCACGCGATGACCCGTGGCCTGTCGAAGATCCCCGGTGCCCGCGACCAGGTGCATGGCTGGCAGGTTGCCTATGGTCTGTTGGTGCAACTGGTACTTGAAGACCGCGAAGCGGCGTTCATGGCCGAATTGCTGGCCTTCTACCGACGCATCGGGCTGCCCTGCAACCTGGCCGAACTGGGTGTGACGGGCGTCGACGACGCCATCTTGCTCAAGGTCGCCGAACCCACCCTGCAAGCCCCCCACGCACGCAACTTCGTGCGTGGCAACGGCCAACCCCTACACAGCGGTGAACTGATCGAAGCCATGCGCGCACTCGAATCCCTGACCCGCTGATTTCCCCCGGCAACACCCACCCTGCTATGCCTGCATTTGGAGGTAGAGATGGCTACACCCCGTAAAACCCTTGAGGCCTGGAAAGCCAGCGATTTCGTGCCCAGCGCCGAGACCGTCGCCCACCTGCGCGAACGGGCGAAATTCGTCCGCCTGGAAACCATTCGCCTGATCGAGATCGCCAAGACCGGCCACTACACCTCGGTGTTCTCCGCTGCCGAACTGTTCTCGGCGCTGTACTACGACGTGATGAACCTGCGCCCCGAGGAGCCGGGCTGGGCCGGGCGCGACCGCTTCCTGATGGGCAAGGGCCACGCGGCCGTTGGCCAGTTCCCGATACTTGCCGACCTCGGCATGTTCCCCAAGGCGTGGCTGGATGACTACACGCGACTGGGTAGCCCTCTGGGTGATCACCCTGATATGCGCAAGGTACCCGGCATCGACTTCTCTTCCGGCTCCATTGGCCACGCCCTTTCCGGGGGCCTGGGCATGTGCCTGGCCCAGCGTTTCACTGGCGAAAGCTACGACGTGTTCGTCATGCTCGGTGACGGCGAAATGCAGGAAGGCCAGGTCTGGGAAGCTGCCATGGGTGCCGCCCACCACAAGGCCAACCGGTTGATCGCGATCGTCGACCGAAACGGCTTCCAGCTCGACGGTAGCGTCGACGACGTGATCGGCGTCGAGCCGCTGGACGAAAAATGGCGCGCCTTCGGCTGGGAAGTGCACGTCATCGATGGCCACGACATCCGCGCGGTTGCCACCACCCTGCGCAAGGTCAAGGCCGACGAAAACCGCGACAAGCCGGTGTGCATCATCGCCAAGACCGTCAAGGGCAAAGGTGTTTCCTATATGGAAACCGAGCCGGGCTGGCACCTGGGCTACCTGGACCCTGAAGACGCCAAACGCGCGATCGCTGAAATCGAAGCCAAGGAGATCTGAAACATGAACGCCCCCCTGTCCCCCAACTCCTGGCAATACCGTGGCCTGAATGCCATGAACCCAGGGCTGTCCTACCTCTCCGATGCCCTGATCGAGCTGGCCCGTGAAGGCCATCCGGTTATGGCAGGCTCGGCAGACCTGCAGTATTCCAATGGCCTGAACAAGTTCGCCACGGCGTTCCCCGACCGCTACATCCAGTTCGGCATCTCCGAGCAGAACATGGTCACCGCTGCCGCCGGCCTGGCCACCTGCGGGGTGATGCCGTTCGTGGCGACCTTCGCCTCGTTCCTGGGCCTGCTGTGCTGCGAACAGATCCGCATGGACGTGGCCTATTCGGCCCAGCCGGTGCGCCTGATCGGCCACCATACTGGGATCTCGCTGGGCTTCTACGGCACCTCGCACCATGCCACCGAGGATATAGCCACCATGCGCTCGATCGCCGACCTGGCGGTGGTCTCGCCCTCCGACGGCCCGCAATTGGCGGCAGCGATCAAGGCCTCGGCCAGCTACGACAAACCGGTGTACTTCCGTATCGGTCGCGGCCGCGACCCGATCATCTACGAGCACGGCACAACCTTCGAGTTCGGCAAGGCCACCGAGCACTTGCAGGGTGAAGAGCTGACCATCATCGCCTGTGGCATCACCGTACACCCGGCGCTTGCCGCGGCCCGCAAGCTCAATGCCGAAGGCCGTTCGGTGGGCGTGATCGACATGGCCTCGATCAAGCCGATCGACCGCGAGACGATCCTCCAGGCCGCTGCGCGCAGCAAGCGGATGATGACCGTCGAGGAGCATAACGTGCTCGGTGGCCTGGGCGCCGCGGTGGCCGAGGTGCTGGCCGACGAAGGCGTCGGGGTCAAGCTCAAGCGTCATGGCATCTACGACGAATACAGCCTGATCGCGCCGCCGACCCACCTGTACCAGCACTACAAGCTCGATGCCGCCGGTATCGAGGAAGTGGCCCTGGCCCACATGGCGAGCTGACCCGCCCCGCAATACGGGCAGCGCCGTCTTGGGTGCTGCCCGCCCCATTCGCTCGGAGACTACAATGAACAACATGACCGAGACCCTGCCAGGCAGCGTTGCCTACGCTGCACCTGACGCCACGCGCCTGCGTCGCAAGTCCTTGCTTGCTACCGGCGTCGGCAACCTGCTGGAGTGGTTCGACTGGACCCTTTACACCGTTGCCTCCGTCTACATTGCCAGTGCCTTGTTCGACAAGAGCAACCCCACCTCGGCGCTGCTCGCCACCCTGGCGGTGTTCGCCGCAGGTTTCCTGTTGCGGCCATTGGGCGGCATCGTCTTCGGTATCCTCGCCGACCGCCTCGGCCGACGCACCGTGCTGCTCAGCACCATGCTGCTGATGGCCGGCGCCAGCCTGCTGATCGCGTTCATCCCTTCCTATGAATCGATCGGCAGCTGGGCTTCCGGATTGCTGCTCTGTGCGCGCTTGGTCCAGGGCTTCGCCCACGGTGGAGAGACCACCACGTCCTACGCCTACATCGCCGAGATCGCCCCGCCAAAGCGCCGGGGGTTGTGGTCGAGCACGGTGTTCTTCGCGGTGGGCAGCGGCTCGCTGCTGGCAACCTTCTACATGGCCCTGCTGACCTCGATGCTGAGCACCGAGCAGATGCAGGACTGGGGCTGGCGCATCCCCTTCGCCACCGGTGGCCTGCTGGCGGTGGTTGCCCTGTGGCTGCGCCGCAACATGATGGAAAGCGACCACAGCCCTAGCACCGCCAGCGCAACGCAGCACACTACTTGCTGGAGCCGCGGGCAGGTACTGCAACATGGTGTGCGGTTGTTCCTGTATGAAGCAGGCGCCACCCTGACCTACTACACCTGGGTCACGTCGGCATCGATCTATGCCATGAGCGTGAAGGGCATGGACCCGCACAACGCCTTCATGATGAGCTGCGTCGCCCAGGTCATCTATCTCGCCTTCCTGCCGGTCTGCGGCTGGGTTTCGGACCAGGTGGGGCGCAAGGTCTGTGCACTGATTTCGCTGCTGGGTATCGCGGCAACCCTGTTCCCTCTGTGGGGCATGATCTCCAGCGAGCCGTGGACCCTGATGGTGGCGCAGACTGCCGGCCTGATGCTGGTGGCCTTCATCACCGGCTGCAAGCCCGCATCGATTTCCGAGCAAGTCCCTACCCGTTATCGCACGCGGATGTTCGGTGTGTGCATTTCGTTGGGTGTGGCGGTATTCGGGGGAACTGCGTCGTATGTGACAACCTGGCTTTACTCGGAGCAGATTGGCTGGGTGTTCAACGTCTACCTGATCGTCGTGGCGCTGATTGCCAGTGGCGTGGTACTGATGTGGAAGAACAACCACGGCATTCCGATCGATCAGGTTTGAGTCGTAGACGCTGGGGCTGCCAGGCAGCCCCCATTACGCTTACCCGCCTAACGCACTGACCAGTGCCACCTGGTTCTGCCACTGGGCAGTGCGTACCGTGGCCAGGGCATCCAGGGCACTGAGCTGGTTGCGCTGGGCCTCCAGCACATCAAGGAACGGCGCCTCGCCAGCCTGCCACGAACGGCGGATCTGCTCGAAGGCCGAGGTCGACTGCTCGCTGGCACGTGCCAGCAGTACCTGGCGCTCCGCATTGCGCTGGGCCGCCGCGAGTGCCGATTCCACCTCCGACACCGCCACCAGTACCGTGCGCCGGTAACTCAGCAACGCCTCCCGCGCCTCGGCATCCCGGACCTGCACCTGCGCCTTGCGCCGGCCACCATCGAATAATGGCGCGCTGGCATTGACGCCGGCCAGCCAGAAGGTCGAGTTGGCCAGCGTGGCCGCGCTCATGCCATTGATCAACGAACCCAACGCCGCCGACAGGCTCAGACGTGGCATCAGCTCTGCCTTGGCCACGCCAACCCGCGCATAGGCGGCAACCACCCGTGCCTCGGCAGCCTTCACGTCAGGACGCCGACGCAGCAGGTCCGCAGGCGTGCCAGCATCCTGCAAGGCCACCTCACGCACACTCGCCGGGTTGGCATGCATCTGCCCGTACAACTCGGCACTGGACATGGCCAGCAGCACCGAAAGCCGGTGCACGGTGCGCTGCCACTCCAGGCGCAGCGCCGGCACCCGGGCCGCAGTGCGGTCGGCCTGGGCGCGGGCCCGCAGCAGGTCGGCCTCCGGGCTGCTGCCCGCCGCGTACAACTGCTCGCTCAACTGCAAGGTCTCGGCCTGGCTCTGGGCACTCTGGCGGACGATCTCCAGGCGCTGCTCCAGGCCTCGGGCCTGGGCATAGGCCTGGACCACTTCACCCACTAGCGCAACCTTTACTGCATGGGCTTGCTCTTCACTTGCCGTCACCTCGGCGTCAGCAGCGCGGACGCCTTCACGGATGCGGCCAAACAGGTCAAGCTCCCAGCTGGCGCCCAGGCCCAACGAGATCGGCGCATCGATCAGTGCCTCGCTGTAGCCGGTCTGGTAAGCCGAGGTACGCTGGCGTGCGGCACTGGCGCCGAAGTCCAGGGCCGGGCTGCCGGCCGCAGCGCTGACTGCCCTCAGAGCCCGGGCTGCATCGATGCGCGCCAGGGCAACCTGCAGATCGAGGTTATCATCCAATGCCCGCTGCACCAGGCGGTCGAGCAGCGGATCGTGATAGCCGCGCCACCACTGTTCGGTCACAGCCAGCGGTGCTTCGGAGCGGGCATTGAGGTAATGCTGCACAGGTGCAGCGCTGGGCGGCGGCAAGCTCGGGGCAGCGCATGCAGCCAGCAGCGCCGCAGTAAAACCCAGTACGGGGAAACGAAGACGCATGTTCATTGCTGGAAGTCCTGTTCGACAGCCGAAGGCTGTGACGATACCTGCCGTTCGCCGCCGGCAAGGCGACGAACCAGCACATAGAAAATCGGTGTGAACACCAGGCCGAACAGGGTTACCCCGATCATCCCGAAGAACACCGCAGCCCCCACCGCCAGGCGCATCTCGGAACCGGCCCCCTCGGACAGCACCAGCGGCAAGACGCCAAGGATGAACGCCAGCGAGGTCATCAGGATCGGCCGCAGGCGCAGGCGACAGGCTTCCACCACCGCCTCGACCGTACCCTGCCCTTCCTTCTCCAGCTGCCGGGCCACTTCGACGATGAGGATGGCGTTCTTTGCCGCCAGGCCCACCAGAACGATGAAACCGATCTGGGTGAGGATGTTGATGTCCTGGCCCATCAGGCGCACGCCACCGGCCGCGGCCAGCAGGCACATCGGCACGATCAGCAGGATCGCCAGCGGCAGGCTCCAGCTGCCGTATTGCGCCGCCAGCACCAGGTAGACGAACACCACACAGAGCGGGAAGACCAGCAGGCCCATGTTGCCGGCGGTGGTCTGCTGGTAGCTCAGGTCGGTCCACTGGTAGCTGATGCCCGCCGGCAGATTCACCTTGGCCAGGCGCTCCATGGTCTCGATGGCATAGGTCGAACCCAGGCCTGGCAAGGTGTCACCGTTGATCTCGGCAGTAGGGAAAAGGTTGTAACGCGGGAAGCGCTCTACCCCCAGGGCCTCGTGCAGCTGCGTCACGCTGGCCAGCGGAACCATCTGCCCGGCCTGATTGCGCACCTTGACCCGCGCCAGGTCCTCTGGCGTGACCCGGTAAGGCAGGTCGGCCTGGGCAGTGACACGGTAGGTGCGGCCGACCAGGTTGAAGTCGTTGATGTAGGTCGAGCCGAAGTAGGTCTCTATGGCCTGGTTGATCTGGCTGCTTGGCACGCCCAGCATCTCGGCGCGCTCACGGTCGAGCTCGACGAACACCTGCGGAGTGCTGGCCGAAAACGGCGAATACACACCCGTCATGCCCGGTGTGGCGTTGGCGGCGGCAATCAGCTGCGCCGTGGCCTTGGCCAGCGCGTCACTGCCTAGCCCGGCACGGTCCTGCAGACGCAGGGAGAAACCACCGGTACTGCCCAGCCCCTGCACCGGCGGCGGCGTGGCGACAATCACCGACGCACCGCTGACCGCTTTCAGGCGTTCGCGCAAGTCGGCCGCGATCACGTCCGATGTGCGGCCCTTCAGCTTGCGCTTGGACCAGGGTTCGAACACCGGGGCCAGGCCCGCCGAATTGGACGAGTTGGTCCCGGTGACCATCGAGAAGCCCGAGAAGGTCGGCACCCTGTCCACACCCGGCACCTGCAGGGCGATGGCTTCGATCTGCTGGGAAATCGCATTGGTACGCTCCAGCGATGCGCCGTCGGGCAATTGCACGATCACCACCAGGTAGCCACGGTCCTGGGCCGGGATGAAGCCCTTGGGCGTGGACACCATCAGGTAGGCGGTAGCGGCGATCAGTACGGCATACACGGCCAGCATCAGCGGCGTCCTGGCAACCAGGCCGCGGACGCTGCCGGCATAACCATTGGACAGCCGGGCAAAGCCCCGGTTGAACGCTTCGGCAGCGCGCCGCGGCAGGCCCGGCAGACCGGCACGCAGCGGCGCATGGCCACCGTGACGGCGCAGGATCATCGCCGCCAGCGCCGGCGACAGGGTCAGCGAGTTGAACAGCGAAATGGCCGTGGCCACCGCGATGGTCACGCCGAACTGGCGGAAGAACTCGCCGGAAATCCCCGGGATGAACGCCGTGGGAATGAACACCGCACAGAGCACCAGGGTGATCGCCACCAGCGCACCGCCAATCTCCTGCATGGTGACGATGGTCGCCTGGAGCGGGCTCTTGCCCTCGCCCAGGTGGCGCTCGACGTTCTCCACCACGACAATGGCGTTGTCGACCACGATCCCTACCGCCAGCACCAGGCCGAACAGGGTCAGGTTGTTGATCGAGAAACCCAGCAGCGCCATCACTGCGAAGGTACCCACCAGTGACACCGGGATGGCCAGGATCGGAATGATCGACGGCCGCCAGCCCTGGAGGAACAACAGCACCACCAGCACCACGAGGATTACCGCCTCGTAGATGGTCTTGCCCAGCTCACCGATACTGTCTGCGATGAACGCCGTGGGGTTGTAGCCAATGCTGTATTCGATGCCCTCCGGGAAGTCCTTGCTAAGTTGCTGCATGGTCTGCTCCACCACCTGCATGGTCGCCAGGGCATTGGCGCCCGGACGCTGCAGCACCTGCAGGCCGATGGCCGGGTTGCGCAGGTAGTAGGTGTTGTTGACGTAGGCCAGCCCGGCGATCTCGGTACGCGCCACGTCCTTCAGGCGCACCAGGCGGCCCGCCTCGCCGGACTTGAGCACGATGTTGTCGAAGTCAGCCGGCTCCTTGAGCCGCCCTTCGAAGATCAGGTTCGGCTGAAACGCCTGGGAGGCCACCGGTGGTTGGGCGATGACGCCGCCGGCCACCTGGGTGTTCTGCGCACGCACGGCGGCGATGATGTCGCCCGGGGTCAGGTCGAAGGCGGCGACGCGCTCCGGGTCCAGCCAGATGCGCATCGAATACTCACGCGCGCCCAGCGGGTTTATGTCGCCAACGCCGTCGATGCGCTTGAGGGTATCGGCCACGGTGCGAATGGCGAAGTTCGACACGTACAGCTGGTCATAGGTGCCCTTGGGCGAGGAAATGAAAATGGTCGACAGCTGGGTCGGCGAGGACTTGCGCACCGACACACCGCTGCGCTGCACCGGTTCGGGCAGGCGTGGTGTGGCCAGGGCCACGCGGTTCTGCACCAGCACCTGGGCCTTGTCGACGTCGGTGCCGCCCTTGAAGGTCACGGTCAGGTTCAGGCTGCCATCGGAGGTGGCCTGGCTGTACATGTAGAGCATGTCCTCGACACCGTTGACCTCCTGCTCCAGCGGGATCGCCAGAGTCTCGGCGACGGTCTGCGCCGAGGCCCCCGGATAGGTGGCCTGGACCACTACCGTGGGTGGCGCGATGTCGGGATACTCGGCAGTCGGCAGCACCAGGTAGGCCAGGCCGCCGACGATCATCAGCACCACCGAGAGGACTATCGCCAGCACCGGCTGGTCGATCGAGGTGCGTCCCAGGTTCATAGCGTCGCCTCCTGGGCCGGGTTGGCGGCGGCAACCCGGGTCAGGCTGCGCTGTTCACCGATCGCAGTATCCCCGGCGCGTACCCGTTGCAGGCCATCGACAATGACCCGGTCGTCGGCCTGCAGGCCGCTGACCACTTCGCGCAGGCCGTCATGCAGCTTGCCCAGCTGTACCGGGCGCAGTTCGACGCGGTTCTGTGCATCGAGCACATACAGCACCTTGCGCGTGGCATCGATGCCTACGGCGGTATCCGGCACCAGCAAGGCCTCATAGGCCGGGCGCGCGGAAAACTGCACGCGGCCGAACTGGCCCGGGCTCAACGCCAGGTCCGGGTTGCTGACCCGCGCGCGCTGGCGCAGGGTGCCGGTGGATGGGTCCAGGCGGTTGTCGATGAAATCCATGCGCCCGCTCAGCGATGCCTGGAGCTCGCCTGGCAGGGCGATGCGCACCTGGCTCCCGGCAATGTTGCCGGCCGACTGACGGCGGTACTTCAGGTAGCTCTGCTCGTCGATGTCGAAGTAGATGTCGATGGGATCGAGCGAGACGATGGTGGTCAGCAGGGTGGCATCGTTGCTGCCACCGTTGACCAGGTTGCCTTCGCTGATCAATTTGCGGCTGATACGCCCGCTCATGGGCGCGGTGATACGGGTGAACTCGAGGTCCAGACGAGCGCTGGCCAGCGCGCCTTCGGCGCTGAGCACTTCGGCGCGGGCCGCCTCGCGCGCTTGCAGGCGCTGGTCGTACAAGCTCTGCGCAATGGTCCTGGAATCGATCAGCACCTTGGCGCGGGCATACTCCTGTTCGGCCAGAGCCTGTTGCGAACGGGCCTGGGCCAGTTTGCCCTGGGCCTGGGTCACCGCCGCCTGGAAGCTGCGCGAATCAATGACGAACAGCAGATCGCCCTTCTTCACGATTGCACCGTCCCGGAAGGCTACCTTCTCCAGGTAGCCGCTGACGCGCGAGCGTACCTCTACCGAATCGGTTGCCTCGAACCGGCCGGTAAAGCTGTCCCAGTCACTGATGGTCGACTTCAACGGTTGGCTCACCACCACACTCGGCGCCGCCGGAGCACTCTCCTGCGCCTGCGGGCCACAGCCGACCAGCAATGCCGCCAGCGACAAGGCGAACAGCGCCCTTTTGCCCGTTACGGGCAGTTTCACGTTCATGATCTCCATAACCGGCGTCATTTCCTGAAGGCGTGGGCGTTGAGGGAATGGTTGCGCTCGACGAATGCCGACGACTCCTCGGCGTGAACAGCCAGGGTGGACGACAGGGTGACCAGGGTGGCGAACGCGAGCAGGGCGTGCTTGATGGCGGTCATGGGGAAAGCCTCGGTATTTGAAAGTGAGGCGAATTCTTGGGAATTGCGGGGGCAAGAGAAATAGCGCCGCGAACAAATCAATATTGTGCACTGTTCACGAATATGAACGCTTGAGGGTGCAGATGCCGCGCCTGCCCTGCTCCGCCTCGTTCAGCTCGATCAGTTCGCTCAGAGGCACAACAGGCCCATGGCATGCTAAATACTATGTGCATGCACCTTATCAAGGAGCCTGCAATGATCGCGGTTCGCGAAGCCTGGAACGCCGGCCTGTTCAAGCGTGAACACTGGATGCGCAACCTTGTCTCCGGCCTCATCGTCGGGGTTGTTGCGCTGCCCCTCGCCATGGCCTTCGCCATCGCTTCCGGGGTCAAGCCGGAGCAAGGCATCTACACGGCGATCATAGGCGGGCTGCTGGTTTCCTTGCTGGGCGGCAGTCGATTGCAGATCGCCGGACCGACCGGGGCCTTCATCGTGATCCTCGCAGGGGTGACGGCGAAGTACGGAGTGGAAGGCCTTCAACTGGCCACGATGATGGCTGGCGCCATACTGCTGGTGCTTGGCATTACCCGCCTGGGTGCAGTCATCAAGTTCATTCCCGACCCGGTGATCGTGGGTTTCACCGCCGGCATCGGCATCATCATCTGGGTTGGGCAATGGCGTGACTTCTTCGGCCTGCCCGAAATCGAAGGTGGGCACTTCCACGAAAAACTGTGGCATCTGTTGCTAGCCCTGCCGGACCTCCACATTGCCACGACGCTGCTCGCGACATGCAGCCTTGCTTTGCTGATCCTGGCCCCAAGGCTGCCCGTGCTGAAACGCCTGCCCGGGCCACTGGTAGCCATGGTGTTCGCGACGCTGGTCCAATCCCTGTTTCATTTTGACGGTGTGGCTACCATCGGCACCGCCTTCGGGGCTATCCCACAAGGTTTGCCGTCACTGACCTGGCCCGAAGTCTTCCTGGCGCGGGTGATCGAACTGATCGGGCCAGCCTTTGCGATCGCCATGCTGGGGGCCATCGAATCGTTGCTCTCTGCTGTTGTCGCCGACGGCATGGCAGGGACCAGGCACGACTCGAACCAGGAACTGATCGGCCAAGGGGTCGCCAACCTGGTAGTGCCGCTGTTCGGGGGCTTTGCCGCCACAGGTGCCATTGCCCGGACAGCGACCAACATCCGCAATGGTGCTACCGGGCCGTTGGCCGGCATCATCCATGCGCTGACACTGGTACTGATCATTCTGTTCCTGGCGCCACTGGCGTCGAACATTCCACTCTGCGCACTGGCAGCGATCCTGTTCGTCGTCGCCTACAACATGAGCGAGCTGAAGCATTTCAAGCGCATGCTGCAGCGCGCACCGCGAGCCGACATCGCCATCCTGCTCGTCACCTTCACCTTGACGGTGTTCAGCGACCTGGTGATCGCCGTGAATATCGGCGTCATCCTCGCCATGCTTCAGTTCATGCGCCGCATGGCATCGTCCGTCGAAGTCCAGCAGGTGGTCGAAGAGGAACTGGCCAATGAACTGCACAGCAACGGCCAGAAATCGCTGCCCCCCGGCGTGCTGGTGTACACCATCGAAGGCCCGCTGTTCTTTGGCGCCGCTGAAACCTTCGAGCGCGCTCTGTCACAAACGCATACCGACCCTGAACTGCTGGTAATTTGCCTGAAGCGGGTGCCCTTCATGGACATCACCGGGCTGCAGACCCTGGAGGAAGTGATCCAGCAACTGCATGAACGCCAGATCGTTGTGAAACTGTGCGAAGCCAACGGCAAGGTGCTTGGCAAGCTCGAAAAGGCCGGAATCTTGCGCCTGCTTGGCCCCGGGCACTATCACCAAACGCTCGGTACCGCCCTGCTGGAGGCAAAGGCACCGGTGGCACACAACTGACTTGTGATCCACCAGGGCCATACAGAGTCCCATTTCAGGAACAGCCACCTGGCACTGCGCCCCCCCTGTAGGAGCGGCTTTAGCCGCGAACACCGGCGCAGCCGGTGCCATGCACCGCGTTGGATTCTTCGCGGCTAAAGCCGCTCCCACAGGGTACGAGGATCGCTTGCGAATTCAGTTATCTGTCACGCAAGGCCATGGGGTTGAGGCTTCAGCCCAGCAACTGGCTCAATACCGCACGCAACTTCCCCGGTTTGACGGGCTTGTTCAGCAACGGCGCACCGAGCTTGTTCAAGGAGCGTCGGCACTGATCGCTGCGGTCGGCAGTGATGATCACCGCAGGAATGGCGGCGCCGAAATGTTCACGCAAGTGCCTGACCACCTCGCAGCCGACAACACCGTGGTCCAGGTGAAAGTCCGCCAGGATCAATTCCGGTGCCCGCCCCTGCAAGGCCAGCAAGGCCCCGGCCTGGTCGGTCGCGGTGACCACTTCGCAGCCCCACTGTCCGAGCAGCGCGCCCATGCTCTCTAGAATGCTCACTTCGTTGTCCAGTACCAGCAGGCGGCGGCCCGGCAACGGGTTGCCGGCGCCAGGCTGCGGCGCGGCCTGGTGGATAGGCAACGGCATGGCTTCGCCGATCGGCACGTCGATACTGAACATCGAGCCACGCCCCGGCCATGAACGCACCTCGACGCGATAGCCGAGAATCTTGGCGATCCGCTCGACGATCGCCAGCCCCAGCCCCACACCCTTGCGATCGGCGGCACGGCCTACGTCAAGTTGGTTGAACTCGAGGAAAATGGCCTGCAGCCGATCGGCCGCGATGCCCCGCCCGGTATCCCACACCTCCAGGCGCAAGTGATCGCCGCGGCGCCTGGCGCCCAGCAGAATCCTGCCCTCATCGGTATAACGACAGGCGTTGCTGAGAAAGTTGCGCAGGATACGCGTCATCAGCCGCAGGTCGGTGCTGATGGCGTAGTCGGCAATGCGCGCACGCAACTTCAGGCCTGCCGCATCGGCCACCGTGCGGAACTCCGAGACCAGTGGCCCGAACAGCTCGTCGAGGCGGTACAGCGCCACGTCCGGCTTGACCGCCGCCTGGTCGAGCCGGGAAATGTCCAGCAGGTCGGTCAACAGGTCTTCAGCGCCCTCCAGCGCCTGATGGGTACGCTCCACCAGCCCTTTTTCCGCTTCTGGCAGCGGTCTTTCGCGCAAGGTCGAGATCAGCAGCCGCGCTGCATTCAGCGGTTGCAGCAGGTCATGGCTGGCGGCAGCGAGGTACTTGTCCTTGCTGCGGTTGGCGGTTTCCGCGGCGTCGCGGGCATCGCGCAGGGCGCGGGCGATCTGTTTGCGCTCGGCGATCTGCTGTTGCAGGTTGCGGTTGGCCTCCAGCAGTTCATCGGTACGGGCAGCCACCCGTTGCTCGAGCTCGTCATTCAGTTGCTGCAGGCGCTGCTGGGCCAGCTTGCGTTCGGTGATGTCGGCGACAAACCCTTCCACCAGCCCTTCCTGACCTGGCTTGAGCAACAGGTTCATCAACACATCAAGGTGGCTGCCGTCCTTGCGCCGCAAGCGGGTTTCATAACCGTGCAGGCTGCGTTCACGGGCGAGGGTCGCGGTGATGGCGTGCAACTCTTCGGCCCCGCCGACAAACAGGTTGGCGGCAAGGTCCGTCAGCGGAAACAGCAACGCTTGCGGGTTGTCGTAACCGAGCATGCGTGCCAACGCCGGGTTGGCGGCACGCATGCCGTCTTGCAGGCTGGCCTGGAAAATCCCGTGCACGGCGTTTTCGAACAACCATTTGTAGCGGTTGCGCTCGGCCTCCAGTTCGTCCAGGCGCGCCGCCAGCTCCGGGTAATGGCTCTTGCGCGCCGAGTGGTCGCCCAGCCCCAGCAGCCCGGCCAGCGCCCGTTGCTGCTCGTCAGAGGGCCTCGCCATAGACCACCTCGACATCACGCTGGCTCGACGCACGCGGGTTGGTGAGGATGCACGGGTCGTCCATCGCATGTTGCGACAGGAACGGGATATCGGCCGTGCGCACCCCATGCAGGCCCAGGGTTTCATGGAAGCCGATGGCACGCTTGAGCGCGATCAGGTGCTCCACCAGGCGCGCGCAGATCTGCCGGTGGTTGAGGCCGCGGCAGTCGATACCCAGCACTTCGGCAATCACCTTGAAACGCTCCGGTGCCGAGCTGTAGTTGAACGCCACCACGTGCTCCACCAGCACCGCATTGCACAGGCCATGCGGCAGGTCGAGGAACCCGCCCAGGCTGTGCGACATGGCGTGGACCGCACCCAGGATCGCATTGGAAAACGCCAGCCCCGCCTGCATGCTGCCCAGCATGATCTTCTCGCGCAGGGCGATATCGGTGGGGTTGGCGATCATCTCCACCAGGTTGCCGTTGATCAGGCGCATGGCCTCCAGCGCATGGGGGTCGGTCAGCGGGCCGTGGCCGGTGGAAACGAAGGCTTCGATGGCGTGCACCAGCGCATCGATACCGGTGCAGGCCGACAGGAACGGGTCCATGCTCAGGGTGGTTTGCGGGTCGATCAGCGACACGTCCGGCACCACCGCCTTGCTGACGATGGAGAACTTCATGCGCTCCTGCTGGTTGGAAATGATCACGAACTGCGACACGTCCGCCGAGGTGCCGGCCGTGGTCGGGATCAGGATCAGCGGCGGGCTGGGCACGCGGATCATGTCCACGCCTTCGAATTCGAGGATGCTGCGCCCGTGGGCGACCACGATGCCGATGGCCTTGCCGCAATCCATCGGGCTGCCGCCGCCGACCGCGACGATCACATCACAGTGGTTTTGCCGGTAGATCTCGGCGCCAAGCATCACCTCTTCCACACGCGGGTTGGGCGATACGGCGCTGTACAGGCAGTAGTCGATGCCCTGGGCCTGCAGGCTGGCCTCCACGTCCGCCACCCAACCGGCGGCAATCACACCGGGGTCGCTGACCACCAGCACCTTGCGCGCACCGAAGGTCTTGGCGTAATTGGCGACATTATGCCGGCAGCCGGCACCAAAGATGATCTCGGGCGAAACGAACTTGCGAAGCGGGCTGAAACTCTGGCTCATCGGGAAGCCTGTTCTTATTGTTCTGGAAGGTAACCGCCAGCGTAAAGCATCCCGCAGCGAAAGCAACCAGACCAAAGCCTGGCCACGGCTCATTCGATCCAGTACTTGGCACGGGCCACCTCCAGGAACGCCAGGATGTCCTCGTCCAGCCCCGGCACCCCGGGGAAGCGCTGTGCAAGGCGGTCGATGACCGCCGCCACGCTGCGCCGGCCGTCCAGCAACTCGAGCACCCAGCCGGCACTGGCATTGAGTTCGATGGTGCCCTCCGGGTACAGCAGCACATGGCAGGCCCGGCAGGGCTCCCAGCGCAGGCGGAAGCCCTTGCGCAAGGCCAGGGCTTGTTCGCGATCGATCAGGTTCACAACGGGCATGCTCAATGAAGAACCGGCCATCGCGCTGATGGCCGGACAGGCATCAACGATTGGCGAAGTACATCGTCACTTCGAAGCCGATGCGCAGGTCGGTAAAGGCGGGTTTAGTCCACATGGGGCATTCCTCTTCTTGGTGCCGGGCGATTCCGGTAGAGGCATTAATGCACGAGGGGCGACGGGGCCGAATGCTACTTTGGGACAGGTTTGCGGGGTGCGTTGGTAGGGGTAACACGGAGCAGCTGTGGTTTGTGCATGGCAGTGCCGGCCTCTTCGCGGGCTCGCCCGCTCCCACAGGGATTGCGCAAGATCCATGGCCTGCGCGGTCCCTGTAGGAGCTGGCTTGCCTGCGATGGGCTGCAAGGCAGCCCCCGAGGCCAGCTCAGGCTTTAGAAGAAGCCCAACGGGTTGATGTCGTAGCTCACCAGCAGGTTCTTGGTCTGCTGGTAGTGATCAAGCATCATCTTGTGCGTCTCGCGGCCCACCCCGGACTTCTTGTAGCCACCGAACGCGGCATGCGCCGGGTACAGGTGGTAGCAGTTGGTCCACACGCGCCCGGCCTTGATCCCGCGGCCCATGCGGTAGGCACGGTTGATGTCACGGGTCCACAGCCCCGCGCCCAGGCCAAACTCGCTGTCGTTGGCGATCGCCAGCGCTTCGGCTTCGTCCTTGAAGGTGGTCACGCCCACCACCGGGCCGAAGATCTCCTCCTGGAACACGCGCATCTTGTTGTTGCCCTTGAGCAAGGTCGGCTGGATGTAGTAACCGCTGGCCAGGTCGCCGTCGAGCCGCTCGGCAGCGCCACCGGTGAGCAGCTGCGCGCCCTCCTCCCGGGCAATCTGCAAGTAGGAAAGAATCTTGTCGTATTGCTGCTCCGAGGCCTGGGCGCCGACCATGGTCGCGGTGTCCAGCGGGTTGCCACGGGTGATCTTGGCGATCTTCTTCATCACCTCGGCCATGAACGGCTCGTAGATCGATTCCTGGATCAGCGCCCGCGACGGGCAGGTGCACACTTCGCCCTGGTTGAAGAACGCCAGCACCAGGCCTTCGGCTGCCTTTTCGATGAACGCGGGCTCGGCCTGCATGATGTCTTCGAAGAAGATGTTCGGCGACTTGCCACCCAGTTCGACGGTGGACGGGATGATGTTCTCGGCCGCGCACTTCATGATGTGCGAGCCCACCGGGGTGGAACCGGTGAAGGCGATCTTGGCGATGCGCTTGCTGGTGGCCAGTGCCTCACCGGCTTCGCGACCAAAGCCCTGGACGATGTTCAGCACGCCTGCTGGCAGCAGGTCGGCGATCAGCTCGGCGAAAATGGTGATCGACAACGGCGTCTGCTCCGCCGGTTTGAGCACCACGCAGTTGCCGGCTGCCAGCGCCGGGGCGAGTTTCCAGGCGGCCATCAGCAGCGGGAAGTTCCATGGAATGATCTGCCCGACCACGCCCAATGGCTCGTGGATGTGGTAGGCCACGGTGCCCTCGTTGATTTCGGCGGCGCCGCCTTCCTGGGCACGGATGCAGCCGGCGAAGTAGCGGAAGTGGTCCGCCGCCAGCGGCACGTCGGCGTTGAGGGTTTCGCGCACGGCCTTGCCGTTGTCCCAGCTCTCGGTAACGGCCAGTACTTCGAGATTCTGTTCGATGCGGTCGGCGATCTTCAGCAGTACCAGGGCGCGGTCCTGCACCGAGGTCTTGCCCCAGGCCTCGGCAGCGGCATGCGCGGCGTCCAGGGCCTGCTCGATGTCCTGGGCGCCGGAGCGCGGGAACTCGGCAATCGGCTGGCCATTGACCGGCGAGCTGTTGGTGAAGTACTGGCCGCCCAGCGGCGGCACGAATTCACCGTTGATGAAGTTGCCGTAGCGTGGTTTGAAGGACACGACGGCGCCTGGGGTTCCGGGTTGTGCGTAGATCATGCTGAGCCTCTGTGGGTCGATGCCTGTCCGGCGACAGGCGATGAGCCGATGGTAAAAAGCCCCGCCTGCCGGGCGAATGCATCGTTGGCAGCGGGGCTCTCGTCATTTGGTAGTAGGGCCGCTTGCCACAGGGTCCCTGGCAGCAAGCGGCAGGTTGCAGGCTTAGCGACTGGCGCTTGCCGTTTGCAGTTGCTTGGGCAGCTTGAAGGTCCAGAGCATGCCGCCCTGGTTGAAGTCCTTGACCCGCTTGGCCACTTCACCGCCCCACAGCGGCACCGCGCCGCCCCAACCGGAAACCACCGAAACGTACTGCTCGCCGTCCATTTCCCAGGTCACTGGCGAACCGAGCACGCCGGAACCGGTCTGGAACTCCCAGACCTTGTCGCCGGTCTTGGCGTTGAAGGCCTGCAGGAAGCCTTCCGGCGTGCCGGTGAACACCAGGTTGCCCTTGGTGGTCAGCACCCCGCCCCACAGTGGCGCATAGTTCTTGTGGCGCCACACTTCCTTGCCGCTGACCGGGTCGATGGCGCGCAACACGCCAATGTAGTCTTCGTTGAGCGGCTTGATGGTGAAGCCGGCACCGAGGAACGCCGCGCCCTTCTTGTAGGCGATGCCTTCGTTCCAGATGTCCATGCCCCACTCGTTGGACGGCACATAGAACAGCCCGGTGTCCTTGTTGTAGGCCATCGGCATCCAGTTCTTGGCCCCGAGGAACGCCGGGGCGACGAACACCGAGCTGCCCTTGGCCTCGCTACCCGGCGCCCCCGGCCGGCTGGCCTCGTTGTAGATTGGCCGGCCGTCCTTGTCCAGGCCGGTGGCCCAGGTGATCTTGTCGACGAAGGGGAAGCCGCGGATGAACTTGCCGTTGGTGCGGTCCAGCACGTAGAAGAAGCCGTTGCGGTCAGCGGTAGCGGCGGCCTTGACCTCCTTGCCGCCGTCCTTGTAGTTGAACGAGATCAGCTCGTTGACGCCGTCGAAGTCCCAGCCGTCATGCGGCGTGCTCTGGAAGTGCCACTTGATGGTGCCATCGTCGGGGTTCAGGGCCAGGCGCGACGAGGAATACAGGTTGTCGCCCGGGCGCAGGTGCGAGTTCCACGGCGCCGGGTTGCCGGTGCCGAACAGGATCAGGTTGGTTTCCGGGTCGTAGTAGCCACCCAGCCAAGGCGCCGCACCACCGGTCTTCCACAGGTCGCCGGGCCAGGTCTTGCCCGCCTCGCCGCCGGAAATGCCGTTTTCGATCGCCTTGCCGTCCTTGTACACGTAGCCCATGTGCCCTTCCACGGTCGGGCGCATCCACAGCAGCTCGCCGTTTTCCGGGTTGTAGGCCTGGATCTTGCCCACCACGCCAAACTCGCCGCCGGCGACGCCGGTGATCAGCTTGCCGTTGACGATCATCGGCGCCGCGCTGATGGAGTAGCCTTCCTTGTGGTCGGCCACTTTCTTGCTCCATACCACCTTGCCGGTGTCCTTGTTCAGCGCCACCAGCTTGGCATCGAGGGTGCCGAAGAACACCAGGTTGCCGTACAGCGCCACGCCGCGGTTGATCACGTCGCAGCACGGGCGGATGTCATCGGGCAGGCGCGCATCGTATTGCCACAGCTTCTTGCCGGTACGGGCGTCCACGGCGAACACCCGTGAGTAGGAGCCGGTCAGGTACATCACCCCGTCCTTGACCAGCGGCTGGGCCTGCTGGCCGCGCTGCTTCTCACCACCGAAGGAAAATGCCCAGACCGGCCGCAGGTCCTTGACGTTGTCGGTATTGAGCAGGTTCAGCGGGCTGTAGCGCTGGCCCTGCACGCCCAGGCCATTGGTCACGATCTGCTGCGGGTTCTTCGGGTCCTGGAGAATTTCTTCATTGCTGACAGCGGCGTGGGCTGCACCGGCAAGCAGCATGGCGCTGAGCACCAGGCTCAAGGCGAACACGGGACGACGTGTGGATCGGGTCATGACGGCTACCTTTGGTTTTTTTGTTGTATCCGGGAAAACTTCCCGGTGTGTCGGGAATTCTTGGTCCCGACCTGCTTGCCAACAATTGCCCGCAGTGCTGAGTTTTCTAGTTCCTTGGTAGCAGTGAACTTGCGCGGTCCCACAGGGGGCCGCGTTACACCCTCAGATTGGGGGCTTGGCGTCGACACGCCGCAGCTGCTGGCGTTCGTAACGGGGGTACAAGTGGCTGACACTGCGAATCAGCTCGTAACGGGTCAGGCTGATAGCAGCAAACCGTTCGGGTATGGGGCTGCGGATCATCTCGGCCATGTCATCGCCACGCGCCGCGCCGTCGCGCATCAGTCCGTCCAGCCAGCCCAGGTAATCACGCATCTGGGCAAACGGCCGGGCATCGCTGGCGAGCGGGCCATGACCAGGCACCAGCTGCTTCCAGGGCAGCGCTTGCAAGGTGTCCAGGTCCTTCAGCCACACCTCCAGCCCCGGGCTGTTGGGCGTGGTCAATGCGCGCTCGTAGAACACCAGGTCGCCGGCGAACAGCACACCGGTGCTTTCATCCAGAATCGCCAGGTCGGCACCGGTGTGCCCGCCCAGCGCCAGCAGCCGCAGGCGGTGCCCACCCACCTCGTGAATACCTGGCTCCAGCACGCGGGTCGGCAGCACCACCTCGGTACCGCGCATCCAGTCGCCAACCAGGCGGTACATGTTCTCGGCCATGGCCTCCCCCTGCTGGCGCAACAGCTCGCCGGTACCGGCCAGGGCGCCGATGGGCACATCGGCAAAGGCCTGGTTGCCCAGCACATGGTCGGGGTGATGATGGGTCAGCAGCACTTCGACTACCGGCTTGTCGGTGGTGGCGGCAATGGCCTGGCGCAAGGCTTCGCCGTAGCGTTTCGACGGCCCGCTGTCGATCACCACCACCCCGCTGTCGGTGACGATGAACGCGGTGTTGACGATATTGCCGCCGTTATCCTTGGCGAAATTGTCGGTGCTGCCCTCCAGCAGCCAGGTGCCTTCGGCGATCTGCCGGGGCTTGAGCCGATAGTCCAGGTCTGCCCAGGCCGGCAGGCCCAGGCACAGTAGCAACAGCAGAATGCAACGCATGACGGGCGCCTCTGGTCAGGGATGGAGTCGGCAACGCGTTCAGGGCACTGCCGCCTCGAACTGGTTGCCGCTGTTGTCCTGCAACAACAGCCGGGTCGGCCCGGAGCCCTGGATGTCGAAGCCCAGGTTGGGGTTTTCGCTGACCGCCGGGTACAGTTCCAGGCTGGCCAGGCGCTGGCCGTCCGCGCCTTGCAACTCGGCATGGTTGAGGAAGAATTCGGGAATGCCGCTGACCAGGCCGTTGTCCATGGGGTGAGCCACCTGCAGGCGCAAGCGGCTGCTGTCGCCGCGCGGGTAGCGTCCGCCCAGGACTTCGCCAAGGTGTTCCTCCCAGCCGGGCTGAGTGCGTACCACGCTGGGCGCGGTACAACCGCCGCCGGCAGCATCGATCAGGGTCGAGCCGACATGCCACAGGCCGTCGCGGGTCAGCACCGCGGCACGCAGCGGTGTGGCCTGTTCGACGCGGATGCGGATCGACAACCAGGGCAGCACGCGCTCGCCAGGCTGGAAGTCGACGATACGCGGCAGCGGGTTGAGTTCGGCCCAGGCGATGATCCGCACCACCTGGCCGCTGAACGCCCGAGCGTCGATCTCCAACGGCACCTGGCGTGCGTCCTCGGCAAAGGGTGGCGCCAGCAGCTTGACCCGATCATCGAACACGAATGCGGCCTGGCCCAGCAGCTGCTTGTGGTAGAAGTCCCACATCACCGACGGCACCGGGTCCTTTTGGCTACCTGGCTCGCTGGCCAGGGCTTGTGCGGCCCAGAGCACCCAGCAGGCCAGCAGGAAAGTCGCTCGCCAGTTCATCGCCCACTCCTTTTGATCAACGCAAACCTGGCTGACAGTGCACGGTCCTTGTGGGAGCGGGTTCACCCGCGAACACCGGCGAGGCCGGTGCCATATACCGCGTCGCATTCTTCGCGGGTGAACCCGCTCCCACAGGGGTATGTGTTGCTTTTACAAACTCACAAGCCTGCGAAGCCTGTTACTGATACATCTCCGGCACCTGGTAACGCAGGCCATAACTGGCATAAATCGCCTTCATCCGCCCATCACGAATCAGCGTCTCAAGCGCTTCCTCCACCGCATAGGCCAGCTGCCGGTTGCTTTCATGCACCGCCATGCCGATCTCCCAGGCCTGCTTGCCAAGGTTCGGGTAGGCGTTTTCCGCCAGGGCCAGCTGCGGGTCGGCGGCTTGATGCAGTTGCCAGTCAACTTCGCCGCGCATCGCCATCACCGCGTCCACCTGGCCGGCCTGCATGGCGCCGAAAGCTTGCTGCACATTGGGGTAGTGATGGGTCCTGGCACTGAGCATGCCGTTGAACACAGAAGTCAGATAGAACGACGGTACGCTGTCCACCTCGACCCCGATCGGGTGCTGCTGGAACACCGCGACACTGGCCACCGAGGGCAGGCGGCGGCGATCATAGGCGACCTGCCAGCGCTCCTCCTGATAAGGGCCGAACATGACCACCTGGGCGTTTTCCAGCTCGCCTACCTCGTTGCGTCGCTGCGCATAGGCATGGTCGTATGGCACCCGCATCATCAGGTCGGCCAGTTGCTGGTGGCGCAACGGGCTGCCGCGCCAGATGTAGTCGCGCAGATCGTCGTCGAGCTTTTCCCCGGGTGGCGCCCAGATCAGCTGCAAGCGCACCCCCAACGCCGTGGCCAGGGCCTGCGCCAGCTCCACGTCGACACCTCGCGGCTGGCCGTGGTCCTCGAAACTGTAGGGCGCAAAGTCCTTGTACACAGCCACCTTCAATTCGCCGGCGGCGATGATCGCGTCGTAGTTGCGCACCTGCGCCTGCGCCGCCGCGCAGCACAGCAGCAAGCCACTGAACAGCACCGCCAACAGACGCATGGCCGTCATTCCTCGACGTGCACGCTGTCCAGGTAGGTGCGCACCGCCCACAGGGCCTCCTGGCTCAGGTAGTCGGCCATTTTCGGCATGTACACCCGGCCGTCGCGGACCGCACCGTGGCGTACCCGCTCGACGAACCACTCATCCCCGGCCTCGCCGGCATCGAGCATGCGCAGATCCGGGGCGATGCCCCCCGACTTGGCCTCCAGGCCATGGCAGGCGGCGCAGTTCTGGTTGTAGGCCGAGGCACCGATCTCCACGGCCTTGTCGTGCTCGGGAGAGCTGCGGTACGGGTTGACCGCTGCCCAGCCATCGCCGTCCAGGGTTACGCCAGCGTCCTTGATCGGGGTCAGGCCCTTGGTTTCCACGGCCTGGGGCACCACATTGCCATGTGCCCAGGCAGTGCCGGTCAGCACTGCACTGGCAAGCAGCCCGGCAGCCAGCAAGACGTTGCGTTTTGTTGTCATTTTTATGCCCTCACGATTGCACGCAAGGCCTCAACCACAGAGGCCGTGTCGCCATCTTAGAAACAGCCCGCAGGCGGCCGAATGCTGCTTTGGTGGCCGCGCCTTACTCCCTTGGTAGTAGGGCTTGTGGCGAAGGGCCAAATGAGGTGCCCCGTGGGAACTATTCCCGGCAAGGGCGGGATTTTTTCCGTATCCCGCAAGGCCCGCCCCGTCCCACCCTGTGCAGGCCAAAACCTCCACTGGGAACTGCAACCATGACAACAAGAACGCTACCCGCCCTTTCCCCTCTGGCCCTGAGCGTGCGGGCCTTGCTGCTGGCCGGTAGCCTGGCCCTGGGCAGCGTGGCCACGGCAGCCACCACCCCTGCGGCACCTGCCAGCAAGAACGTGACGTGGGAAGACATCGCCAACGACCACCTGACCACCCAGGATGTGCTGCAGTACGGCATGGGTACCAACGCCCAGCGCTGGAGCCCATTGGCCCAGGTCAATGACAAGAACGTGTTCAAGCTGACCCCGGCGTGGTCCTATTCCTTCGGCGACGAGAAACAACGCGGCCAGGAATCCCAGGCCATCGTCAGCGACGGTGTGGTCTACGTTACCGGCTCATATTCGCGGGTGTTCGCCCTCGATGCGAAAACCGGCAAACGCCTGTGGACCTACAACCACCGCCTGCCGGACAACATTCGCCCCTGCTGCGATGTGGTCAACCGCGGCGCGGCGATCTACGGCGACAAGATCTACTTCGGCACCCTCGACGCGCGGGTCATCGCCCTCGACAAGCGCACCGGCAAAGTGGTGTGGAACAAGAAGTTCGGCGACCACGCCGCCGGCTACACCATGACCGGTGCCCCGGTGCTGATCAAGGACAAGACCAGCGGCAAGGTACTGCTGATCCACGGCAGCTCCGGCGATGAATTCGGCGTGGTCGGCCAACTGTTCGCCCGCGACCCGGACACCGGTGAAGAGGTGTGGATGCGGCCCTTCGTCGAGGGCCACATGGGCCGCCTGAACGGCAAGGACAGCACGCCGACCGGTGACGTCAAGGCGCCGTCCTGGCCGGACGACCCCACTACCGAAACCGGCAAGGTCGAAGCCTGGAGCCACGGCGGCGGCGCGCCTTGGCAAAGCGCCAGCTTCGACCCCGAGACCAACACCATCATTGTCGGCGCCGGCAACCCTGGCCCCTGGAACACCTGGGCGCGCACCTCGAAGGACGGCAACCCGCATGACTTCGACAGCCTGTATACCTCAGGGCAGGTCGGCGTCGACCCGAGCACCGGTGAAGTGAAGTGGTTCTACCAGCACACGCCCAACGATGCCTGGGATTTCTCCGGCAACAACGAGCTGGTGCTGTTCGACTACAAGGGCAAGGACGGCAAGCTGGTCAAGGCCACCGGCCACGCCGACCGCAACGGCTTCTTCTACGTGGTGGACCGCAGCAACGGCAAACTGCAGAACGCTTTCCCCTTCGTCGACAACATCACCTGGGCCAGCCACATCGACCTCAAGACCGGGCGCCCGGTGGAAAACCCTGGGCAGCGCCCGGCCAAACCGCTGCCGGGAGAAACCAAGGGCAAGCCGGTGGAGGTCTCGCCACCCTTCCTTGGCGGCAAGAACTGGAACCCCATGGCCTACAGCCAGGACACCGGCCTGTTCTACATCCCCGGCAACCAGTGGAAGGAGGAGTACTGGACCGAGGAAGTGAACTACAAGAAGGGCTCGGCCTACCTGGGCATGGGCTTCCGCATCAAGCGCATGTACGACGACCACGTCGGCACCCTGCGCGCCATGGACCCGACCACCGGCAAGCTGGTTTGGGAGCACAAGGAGCACCTGCCGCTGTGGGCCGGCGTGCTGGCGACCAAGGGCAACCTGGTGTTCACCGGCACCGGCGACGGCTTCTTCAAGGCCTTCGACGCCAAGACGGGCAAGGAGCTGTGGAAGTTCCAGACCGGCAGCGGCATCGTCTCGCCGCCGATCACCTGGGAACAGGACGGCGAGCAGTACATCGGCGTGACCGTGGGCTACGGCGGCGCGGTACCGCTGTGGGGCGGCGACATGGCCGAACTGACCAAGCCGGTGGCCCAGGGTGGTTCGTTCTGGGTGTTCAAGATCCCAAGCTGGGACAACAAGACTGCACAGCGTTGACTTGCAGCGGGGAGCGGGCCTGCGCCCCTCCCCGCTTCTGCCTTTCTCCTGCCAAGAGCCTTTCGCCATGAACTACCTGCCACTTGCCTTGTTGATCGTGCTGACGCCTGCCATGGCCGAGAATGCCGACGACGCTGGCAACGATACCCCCCTGACCATCAACGGCTGCGTGATTGCCGAAGCCAGCCAGTGCCCGGGGGCCGACCTGCGGGGCGCCAACCTGGCCAACCAGGACCTGCGCAAGATGAACCTGGCCGGCGCCGACCTGCGCGATGCCGACCTGCGCCATGCCCGGCTGGACCTGGCCAACCTGGAAAAGGCCAACCTGCAAGGCGCCAACCTGACCCGCGCCAGCCTGCAGCAGAGCAACCTGCGCCTGGCCGACCTGAGCCAAAGCCGGCTCGTTGCGATTCAGGGCTGGGGCCTGTTTGCCCAGGGTGCGCAATTTGCCAAGGCCGACCTCAGCGCGGCCTACCTGCAGTTCGCAAGGTTGTCAGGGGCGAAGATGCAGCAGGCCAACCTGCGCGCGGCGGACCTGGAAATGGCCTGGCTGAGCAAGGCTGATCTGCAAGGGGCCGACCTTGGCGATGCCAACCTGCAGGAGGCCAAGTTTGGCCAGAGCAACCTGGCCCGCGCCGACTTGCGCGGGGCGCGGCAGCATTACGGGAATTTTCAAGAGGCCAACATGGAGGGGTGCAAGGGGTGCCCCGAGACCTGGGACAATTGAGCAAAGCGTGCTTGGGCACATTGTTCCCCTGTGGGAGCGGGTTCACCCGCGAACACCGGCGAAGCCGGTGCCATATACCGAGCCGCCTCATTCGCGGGTGAACCCGCTCCCACAGAGTCACTGCTAAATCCATCAGTCATATGTTGGCCTTCAAAGAAACCTCACCCCGCCACCCGCACCACCCCCAGATCAATCCCCAGATGCACCAGCTCCGCATGGGAGCTGACCTGCAACTTGCTCTTGAGCAAGGTCAGGTGGTTGGACACGGTCTTGGCACTGATGCACAACTGCTCGGCAATCCCTCGCACCGGGGTGCCCTTGGCCAGCATCACGAAGATTTCCAGCTCACGCTGGGTCATGCGCTGCAGGCGCGGGTCGCTGGCATTCTGCTGTGACGTGCAGGCCAACTGGGTGGCCAAGGGCTGTTCGATATAGGCATGCCCGGCCAACACCCGCTGCACCGCCTCGATCAGCACTTCGGGCGCCGAGTTCTTGGTCAGGTATCCTGAGGCACCAGCATCCAGCGCCTGGCGCACCAGCGGCAGTTCGTCATGCATGCTGAAGAACAGCACCCGCAACTGCGGCAGGCGCTGACGCAGGCGCCGGGTGGTTTCCAGCCCGCTGATGCCTGGCAGGCCAAAGTCCATGATCACCAGGTTGGGCACCTGTTCCTGAACCCGCGCCAGCGCCTCTTCGCCACTGGCAGCCTCACGCACCTGTACCTTCGGCAGCACCGCTCGCAGCAGGCTGGCATAGCCCTGGCGGACCACGGCGTGGTCATCGACCAACACGATATTCATCACACCTCCATGGGAATGTTCAGGGCCAGCGCCCAGCCGGCACCCGGTCGGCTGAGGATGCGCAGTTCACCGCCCAGGCTGCGGGCGCGCTCGGCCATCGAGTGCAGGCCTACCCCGGGGCGCTGGGGCTGGCTGGCACCGCAACCGTTGTCGCGAACCAGCAGGCGCAAGCCCTTGGCGCTGCGTTGCAGGCGCACCCGCACCTGGCTTGCGCCGGCGTGACGGGCGACGTTGGTCAACGCCTCCTGCAGCAAACGATACAAATGCGTGCGACTCGGCCCGGGTAGTGCCGGCAAATGCTCGCCTACCCGCAGGCGGCAATCGATACCCTGGCTGGCCTGCCATTGGCTCACCAGCAGGCCGAAGGCTTCGGCCAGCGGCATGTGCTGCAACGCCAGCGGGTACAGGTCATGTACCAGGGCGCGGAAACCTTGCTGCAGGCGTTCACAATCGAGCTCCAGGGTGCGTGTCGTCTGCGCCACCGCGGTTGGCTGGTCGGCGACCATGCGCAGCAGGCAGAGCTGGGCCCGAATACCCGCCAGGTATTGCCCGAGGTCGTCGTGCAGGGTCTGCGCCAACTGGGTGCGTTCCTGCTCCTGCACCGCCAGCAGGGCCTGGGTAAGTTGGGTATTGTCGCAGCGGGCCTGCTCCAGAGACGCGGTCATGCGGTTGAAGTGCTCCGCCAATTGGCGCGCCTCCGGCAGGCCGGCCTCGCGCAGGCGTGCGGTCAATTGCCCACCCGAGACCTGGCGCAAGGCCTGCAGCAGATCGTCCAGCAAGCCCATGCCCCGCCGCACCGCCCAACGGATGGTCAACAAGCTCAGCAGCAACGCAAGGCCGCACAAGACCAACAACTGCTGCAGGGAGTCACGCACCTCGTCGATTTCATCTCGTGCATCCACGGCGATCATTACCCGGCGACCATCCCCCAGCTCCAGCAGCCGGCTGCTGTCGTGGCGCTGCCCAAGCAGTTGGCGGCCCAACCAGGCATCCAGGCCGGTTGCTTGCGGCAGCCGCGCAGGTTCATCCGCCGCCAGCCAGTGCACCCGCACATGGCGCAGGCTTTGCGTCAGCCGTGGTTGCAGGCTCTGCGGGTCGCGCTCGGCAGTGTCGCCGAGGTATGCCACCACGGCTTGCGCCGACTGCAGCTCCCGCTCCACGTCAGCCACCGCCTGGCGCAACAGCACCACGGCACAGGCCAGCGTCAACATCGCGAAGCAACAAGTGACCCAGAGGTTGATCCGCCACAGGGCCGAAAGGTTGACAAGGCGCATGGGCAGTTCTCCTCGGGGTTGCTGCGGCCATCGTAAAACCCGCGCCCATGTGGTGAATTACTACCTTGGTACCGGGCGAGCGCTACTTTCTGCATATTCCCCCCTCCCGGCGCGCTTCCTATGCTGGCGCCATCTGCCGTGGAGTTGCCTTATGCGCCTGCCTGCCCACCTTGCCATGACCTGCCTGCTGGCCCTGGCCGCGACGTTTTCTGCAAGCCCGGCACCCGCCGCGCAGGCCCCGGGCGGGGAACCGTTGCAAGTGCGCATCGGCTATCTCGGCTATCGCCCCGCTCCCGGCCCGCTGCTGTCCAACATCATTCCCGAACCCACCGATGCCGGGCTGCAGGGCGCCGAACTGGCGATTGTCGACAGCAACAGCAGCGGGCGTTTTCTCAAACAGGAATTCCACCTGGCCAATGCCACGGTCGAAAGCCCCGAAGCCCTGCTGCAGGCTGCCAAGGCCCAGCATGACCAGGGCCTGCGGCTGTTCGTGGTAAATGCCCCCGCCGCCAGCCTGCGCGCGCTATCTGCCGCCCTGCCCGACAGCCTGCTGTTCAACGCCGGCAGCCCGGACGACAGCCTGCGCAGCAGCCAGTGCCTGGGCAATGTGCTGCACAGCCTGCCCAGCCGCGCCATGCTGGCCGATGCCCTGGCGCAGTTCCTGGTAATGCGCAAATGGCAACGGGCGCTGTTGGTCGTCGGCCAGACCGACGATGACCGGGCCTATGCGGCGGCCCTGCGCCGCGCCATGAAGCGCTTCGGCATGCAGCTGGTCGCGGAGAAAGCCTGGACATTCGACAACGACCAGCGCCGCAGCGCCCAGGCCGACATGCCGCTGTTCACCCAAACCGCCGAGTACGACGTGGTGCTGGTGGCCGACGAACGCGGCGACTTCGGCGAGTACCTGCCCTACCAGACCTGGTATCCGCGGCCGGTAGCCGGCACCCAGGGCCTGACCCCCACCGGCTGGCACAAGACCGTTGAAACCTTCGGCGCGGCGCAGTTGCAAAAGCGCTTCGAAGCCCAGGCCGGGCGCTGGATGAACGACCGCGACTTCGCCGCCTGGATGGCCGTGCGCAGCGTCGCCAGCGCAGTGAGCAAACTGCGCCAGGCCGAGCCCCGCGCCCTGCAGCAACTGCTGCTCAGCGAGCAGTTGCCGCTGGACGGCTTCAAGGGCCGCAAGCTCAGCTACCGCCCGTGGAACGGCGAGCTGCGCCAGCCGATCCCGCTGGTGCAGCCGCGGGCCCTGGTCAGTACCTCACCGCAGGAGGGCTTCCTGCACCCGTTCAACGAAATGGACAGCCTGGGCTACGACAGGCCCGAAGTGACCTGCGGCTACCCCTGACCCGATAACCACAACAAAAAAGGATTTCGCCATGCGTCGCTCCCCTTTTCACCGGGCACTGCTTTACCCCAGCCTGCTGTCCGGCGCCCTGGCCCTTGCCAGCGGGCACGCCGTGGCCGCCACCGCCTGGGTATCGAACGAGAAGGACAACAGCCTCAGCCTGATCGACATGCAGACCCTGCAAGTCACCGAGACCCTGCCAGTGGGCCAGCGCCCGCGCGGCCTGCTGCTGTCCCACGACAACACGCTGCTGTACATCTGCGCCAGCGATTCGGACCGGGTGCAAGTGATGGATGTGGCTACCCGCAAGATCATCAAGGAACTGCCCTCCGGCAAGGACCCCGAGCAGTTCGCCCTGCACCCCAACGACCGCTGGTTGTACGTGTCCAACGAGGACGACGCGCTGGTGACGGTAATCGATACCCAGACCGACAAGGTGCTCGGGCAAATCGACGTCGGCATCGAGCCCGAAGGCATGGCGGTGAGCCCGGATGGCAAATGGGCGGTCAACACCAGCGAAACCACCAACATGCTGCACTGGATCGACACCAGCACCCAGACACTGGCGGACAGCACCCCGGTGGACCAGCGGCCGCGCTTCGTCGAGTTCAGCCAGGACGGCTCGCGGCTGTGGGCCTCGGCAGAAATCGGCGGCACGGTGACCATCCTCGACGTGGCCAGCCGCCAGGTGCTGAAAACCCTGAACTTCCAGATCAAGGGCGTGCACCCGGACAAGGTCCAGCCGGTAGGCATCAAGCTCAGCGCCGATGGCAAGTACGCGTTCGTCGCCCTGGGCCCGGCCAACCATGTGGCGGTGGTCGATGCCAAGACCTACGAAGTACTCGACTACCTGCTGGTGGGCCGGCGGGTCTGGCAATTGGCGTTCACCCCGGACCAGAGCCATTTGCTGGCCACCAACGGGGTCAGTGGCGACGTTTCGGTGATCGATGCAAAAAACCTCAAGGTGCTCAAGTCGGTGAAGGTCGGCCGCTACCCCTGGGGCGTGGTGGTGACGCCATGAATACACTCGAAGTCAGTGACGTGAGCTTTGCCTACGGCCAGCGCGAGGCGCTCAGGCAAGTCGGCTTCAGCCTGGCACCCGGGCGCTTTGCCGCCTTGCTGGGCCCCAATGGCGCCGGCAAGTCGACCTTGATCGCCCTGCTCACCCGCTTGTACGACCTGCAGCATGGCGACATCCGCGTGTGCGGCTGCTCGCTGCGCAACGCCACACGCCCGGCCTTGCGCCAGCTGGGCGTGGTGTTCCAGCAAAGCACCCTCGACCTGGACCTGAGCGTGGAGCAGAACCTGCGCTACCACGCCTCGCTGCACGGCCTGTCGCGGCGCCAGGGCAATGTTCGGGTCGATGCCGAGTTGGCCCGCCAGGGCCTCGATGAGCGGCGGCGCGAACCGGTCCGGGCGCTGAACATCGGCCATCGGCGCCGGGTGGAGATTGCCCGCGCGCTGCTGCATGAGCCGCGTTTGCTGTTGCTCGACGAGGCCAGCGTCGGCCTCGACCCGGCCAGCCGCCTGGCGCTCAACCAGCACCTGCGGCTGCTGTGCCGCGAGCAGCGCCTCAGTGTGCTGTGGACCACCCATCTGCTGGACGAAGTGCAGCCCAGCGATGACCTGCTGATCCTGCATCAAGGGCGCCTGGTGGCCAGCGGCACGGCCGATGCCCTGAGCCTGGAGCACGGCGGTGACCTCGACCATGCCTTTGCCCGCCTGACCAGCGCCCCCACAGGAGCCAATGCCCGATGAACGCTTACTGGCAGTGCTTCAACGGCATTCTCCTGCGCGAATGCCTGCGTTTCGTCCTGCAACGCACCCGTTTTCTCAGCGCCCTGGTGCGCCCGCTGCTGTGGCTGCTGGTGTTCGCCGCCGGCTTTCGCGCGGCCCTGGGCATTGCGATCATCGAGCCCTACGACACCTACATCCCCTACGAGGTGTACATCATTCCGGGCCTTGCCTGCATGATCCTGCTGTTCAACGGCATGCAGGGCTCGCTGTCGATGGTCTATGACCGGGAGATGGGCAGCATGCGCGTGTTGCTGACCAGCCCGTTGCCGCGGCCCTTCCTGCTCGGCAGCAAGCTGCTGGCGACCTCGTTGATCTCCCTGCTGCAGGTGTACGCCTTCCTTGCCATCGCCTGGTTGTATGGTGTGCAGCCACCGGCTGCGGGCCTGTTGCTGGCGCTGCCAGCGTTGTTGCTGGTGGCGCTGATGCTCAGCGCCCTGGGCCTGTTGCTATCGAATGCGATTCGTCAGCTGGAGAACTTTGCCGGGGTGATGAACTTCGTGATATTCCCGCTGTTCTTCCTGTCCTCGGCGCTGTACCCGTTGTGGAAGATGCGCGAGGCCAGCCAGTGGCTGTACTGGCTGTGTGCAGTGAACCCGTTCACCCATGCCGTGGAGCTGGTGCGCTTTGCCTTGTATGAGCGCTTCAACCCGCTGGCGCTGGCGGTATGCCTGGGGCTGACCGTGCTGTTCACCCTGCTGGCGATCCTCACCTTCAACCCCCAGCATGCGGCGCTGCGCAAGCCGCGCTGAGCGGCAGCTGTCTCCCATCGGACCTTTCGCCGAACCCGTTGAAGGAACACGGTCCGTGTGGGAGCGGGTTCACCCGCGAAGAAGGCGACGCGGTGCATGGCACCGGCTACGCCGGTGTTCGCGGGTAAACCCGCTCCTACAGGGATCGCGCCTGCATTCAGATATTGGGCAGGATCAGGCCAGAGGCGCCCGGCTTTCTACTACTTTGGTACTGCCTTTGCTGTCTGATCGTCGCATTCACAATGCACCGCCACTGGCATGTAATGGGCCTATAACAAAAAGGACAACCCCCATGCCACGTGCCCTGCCCCGGCTGCCACGCCCATTGCTGGCGGCGCTTTCCCTGAGCCTGACGCTAGGCGCTGCCCAGGCGGATACCACGCCGCTATTCTCTGCCGACGGCTACCGCACCACCCTCTACCGCAGCCCGACCCCACAGCAGGTCGAGGGCGGCCAGGTCATCGACACCGCCATGCTGCAAGACCTGCTGGGGCACACCCCCACGCCGGTGCTGATCGACGTCTATCGCCGCCAATGGCTGCAAGGCCGCTTCATCGAAGATGAACCCCACGCCAACATCCCCGGCAGCCGCTGGCTGGCCAACACCGGCGACGGCGAGCTGAGCCCGGCGTGGCACGATTACTTCGTGCGCAACCTGCAACAAGCCACCGCCGGGCGCACGGAGCAACCGCTGGTCTTTTACTGTCGCTCCGATTGCTGGTTAAGCTGGAACGCGGTAAAACGCGCGAAAGCCCTGGGCTATAAGAATCTGTATTGGTACCGCGATGGCCTGGACGCCTGGCAACAGGCCAACCTGCCGCTGCAGCCAGCGCAGCCGGAACCCTTCCCCTGAATTCATCGCCTGCAAACGCGTGCCCGCTCCATCCAATAAAAACGAGGTGAAAAGGCCATGTACAAAATTCTGATTGCCGACGATCACCCCCTGTTTCGCGAAGCCATCCACAACGTTATCAGCGATGGCTTCCAGGGCAGCGAAGTCATGGAAACTGCCGACCTGGACAGCGCCCTGGCGCTGACCCACGAACATGACGACCTCGACCTGATCCTGCTCGACCTGAACATGCCCGGCATGCATGGCCTCAATGGCCTGATCACCCTGCGCAACGAGGCACCGACCACGCCGGTGGTGATCGTCTCGGCCGAGCAGGAAAAGCAGATCGTGCTGCAGGCCATCACTTATGGCGCGGTGGGCTTCATCACCAAGTCCTCGCCACGTTCACAGATGATCGAAGCGATCGAGCAGATCCTCAACGGCAATGTCTACCTGCCGCCCGACATCATCCGAGCCCAGAAAAGCAGCACCAGCCGGCGCCTGAACGATGCCCCGAGCTTCCCGCCGGAGATGCTCCAGGCCCTGACCCGCAAGCAGCTGCTGGTGCTCGAGCGCATGACCAAGGGCGAGTCGAACAAACAGATCGCCTACACCCTGGATATCGCCGAGACCACGGTCAAGGCCCACGTTTCGGCGATCCTGCGCAAGCTCAACGTACACAACCGGGTACAGGCCATCCTCAGTGCCGGTGATATCGATTTCGGTGATTACCTGCGGCGTTGACCTATTCCGGCCTCTTCGCGGGCTTGCCCGCGAAGAGGCCGGCGGCTATGCCACACTGCTGCCCAGCAAATGGCTCATCGCCGCCTTAAGCTTCATCGGCCGCACCGGCTTGTGCATCAGGGTGTGGCCCTGCTCGCGGATCTGTTGCTTGAGCTCGTTGCTGTAGTTGGCGGTGATCATCATCGCCGGCAAGGGCTGGGTACGGCGGGCATTGATCCGCGCCACGGCGTCGACGCCATTGCAGTCGTTGTCCAGGTGGTAGTCGGCGATCAGCAGGTCGGCCTCGGCATGGTAGTTGTCCACCTGGCGCGCAAGGTCTTCCTCCGACAGCGCGGTGACCACCCGGCAGCCCCACCCCTCCAGCAGGGTACGCATGCCGGCGCAAATCGCCGCATCGTTATCCAGTACCCACACCCGCGCCCCGCGCAGGCGTTCGAGCATCGGCTCGCTGATTGCCTGGCTCGGCTGGGCCTTGGGCGCGGTGGTGCTCAGCGGCACTTCGACAGCGAACACCGAGCCTTTGCCAAGCCATGACCGCACCCGAATCCGGTGGCCAAGAATGCCGGCGATCTTTTCCACGATCGCCAGGCCCAGACCCAACCCTCGGTCCTGGTCCGGGCGCTGCACATCGCCGCGCCTGAACTCCTGGAACATTTCTTCCAGGTGCTCTTCGGCGATACCGATCCCGCTGTCCCATACTTCGATCCGCAAGCCGCCACGCTGGCGCCGGCAGCCCAGCACCACGCGCCCACTGCGGGTATAGCGAATGGCATTGCTGAGCAGGTTGCGCAGGATCCGCGCCAGCAGCTGGATGTCACTGCGCACCACGGCGGAACAGCCCACGAAATGCAGTTCAAGCCCTTCGCTGCGCGCCACCTGGGCGTATTCGGCAGCGAGGTTGTCCATCAGTTCGCGCAGGGCGAACGGGGCGACATCGGCCTTGATCACGCCAGCATCGAGCTTGGAAATATCCACCAGGGTACCTAGCAGGTTCTCCACATCCTCCAGCGAGTTGCTGACATTACGCACCAAATGGGCACTGTTGTGCGGCTCGCGGTGTTCGAGCAAGGCGCTGGTGAACAGCCGTGCCGCGTTCAGTGGCTGCAGCAGGTCATGGCTGACGGCGGCAAGGAACTTGGTTTTCGACAGGTTGGCCTGCTCGGCCTCGCGCTTGGCCTCGCGCAGGCGCGATTCCACCCGGCTGCGCTCCTCGATTTCGCGCAGCAGCTGCTCGTTGAGGCTGGTCAGCTCGGCCGTGCGCTCGCGTACCCGTTGCTCCAGGTGCTGATATGCCTGGTGCAGCGCCTGTGCGGTATTGCGTCGCTCGGTGATGTCGCGGATCAACACGAAGATGCCCACCACTTCGCCATTGGCCAGGCGGTTCGGCACATAGGAGCGCAGCATGTAGCGTTCCTGGCCGTTGATGTTGGTTTCGGCAAACTCGAAGGTTACGCTCTCCCCCGCCAGCGCCCGCGCCACGTAGGCCTCCAGGCGCTGGTAATGCTGCTCGCTGTGGGCTTCGCGCAGGCTCTGGCCCAGCATCACGCCGCGAGGCCAGCAATACCATTCTTCATAGACCTTGTTGGTGAATTCGTAGACCAGGTCGGCATTCAGGTAAGCGATCAGCGCCGGTACATGGTCGGTGATCAGGCGAATCTGGTGCTGGTGTGCCGTCTCGGCCCGCTGCCGGGCCTCGCTGAGCAGGTGGTTGACGGCCTTGAGCTCGGCCATGGCCTGGTTCAGCGCTTCGGTGCGTTCGCGCACCTGCTCGGCCAGCACCACCGAATGCTGGAACGCGGCATAAGGGTCATTGCCACGCGTGACGCCGGACTCGATACGCTCGATCAGGGCGCCGTTGATACGCTGCAGCTTGTGGTTCTGGTGCTGCAGCCGGGCGACCTCGGCCTGCAGTTCAGCGACCGACAGGAGGCCGGTTGCGGGCAATGGCGACTCCGGTGAAGGTCTGGTTGATGTGCATGCCATCGAACTGTTCTCCGTAGGTGTTGAAGCCGATCACCCGCTGCTCGCGCAGGAACGCACCGACCGCTTCCAGCCCGTCCCGGGCTTCCAGCTCCAGCCGCCGCAGGAAGCAATCGCAACCGATGGTCAGCAGCAGCGGGCCGAGGCGCTGCTGCAAGCCGTCGAACAACTGGTGCAGGTTTGGCAACAGCGGGCCCGGGGTCATGGCGGTAAGCACGATGCCGTTTTCCACAGCGCAGTAGAAACTCAGGCTCAGGTCCGGGTGCACCTGCTGTATCGCCCGCACGTAATACTGGTCGTGGATGCGCACGGCCAGCGGATGGGCAGCGAACACACGATGATCGAGCTCGGCCACCGGCACGCCGATGTGCCGGGCGTATTCCTCGGCAGCTGGCTCGGCATTCAGTTCGAAGACCCGGCGCTGGGCACTGTCGGCGCCGGTGACCACCAGCTTTTCCTGGCGCGGCAGGATGTGGTGGGTGGTGAACACTTCGAAGTCGAGCCAGGTATTGACCAGCACCACCACCGCCGCGCCGTGGTGGAACGCGCCGCCGAAATACACATGGGTGCGGGTCAGGTAGTTGTCGTCGCCGGCCGAGCCGCCGAAATGCGGGATGTCGCCCAGGGCCGCACTGAGGGCGGCAAGCACCATTTCCTCGCGGCTGGACAAGCCGTCGAGCAGGGTCAGGGCAAAGCTGTGGCCCTTGATCGGCGCCAGGTTATTGCTGCGGCAGGTGCCGACCAGGCGCTCGACCATCTGCTGGGCGTCGATCAGGCTGAAGCGCTCCATTTCGTCGATCAGCTCGGTAGCGATGGAAAAGTGCCGATGATCGAACCCCACTGCCGTTATGCAGTTGCGACCATAGCCCTGCGGGGTGATTTCCCCGGCGCTGGTGCAACCGACCAGGCGGATGCCGCCAAAGCCCTGCTCCAGGGCTTCGCCCAGGGCCTGCAGGTCGTATTCGGCGGAGCAGAAGAACAGCACGAAGCCCAGGTGCGGGTGCAGCAACTGCGCCGCCAGCTCCTGGGCTGCCTGCCGGGCATCGGTTGCCTGGGACATGGCGCTGACCACACCGTCGTTGTGAGCCTGCTGCATCGTGGTCTCCGGCGCGGGGTGGCTGAGTGATGAGTGTACGAAGGCGATCATCGAGGACGAATGCTACTTGGGTAGCGGGTGGGCGGTTCCATGGTTGTAATAGCTTTTCCTGAAGATTGCCGGGGCCGCTGCGCGGCCCTTTCGCGACGCAAGGCCGCTCCCACATGGGCTTGCGCGGTCGATGTGGGAGCGGCCTTGCGTCGCGAAAGGGCTGCACAGCAGCCCCAGCAGTCTTGAGTCGAGGCCGAGGGCTTACCAGGTCAACACCGCCCCCACCGCAAAGGTATCGGTGTCTTCGTTCTGGTCACTGGTTTCATGGCCGTCGATGGAAAACTGGTTGTACTCGGCAACCAGCTTGAGGTTGTCGTTGACGTCATGGAACAGCGCCACGCCACGGGTTTCATAATCCGCACCACTGCCCACCGCACCGTTGCCATCGTCCTTGGTCTTGCCATACGACAGCGCCACCCGGTTCTTGCCGACCTTGTAGGAGCCCTGCAGCAGGTAGCCGTCGCTGTCGACATTGCGCAAGGTCGGTTCGCCAGCGTTGTTGGTGAAGAACGGGTTGATGCCCTTGGCCTGGAACCCCGAGCCGGTCAGCGACAGCCCCCCCATCTTCGCCTGCACACCGTAGCCGACACCTTTGGAGGTGACCGACTGCACCGCCGGGTCGGTGTTGTCGGAGGTCTGGTAGCTGCCGTTGAGCCAGCTGTAGATCTGCGCCCCACCCAGGTCGAACTGGTAGGTGATCTCGCTTTCGGTACGCGGGTTTTCCTGGTAGGCCTTGCCGGTCGGGCTGCTGTCGTTGGTGTCCACCGGGTCCATGATGCCCACCGCCACCCGCAGGCCGTCCATCACTGGGGTGCGATAGGTGATCTGCGAGGTGGGGAACGGGTACGGGTAGCCGCTACCGATGTTGCCGAACGAGACCCCGCCGCCGTCAACCAGCCCCAGGGTGTCACTGACCTGGCCATAACCGGCCAGCAGTTCGTCGAGCAGGATATTGGAACGGGCGAACAGCCCGAAGTCCTTGCCGATCAGCACCTCACCCCACTCGGGGTTGGCCACGGTGCCGTAGAACTGGCGCACGTCGATGGCGGTGTCGGTACCGTTGGTTTCGCTGTCGTTGATGGTCACCCAGAACGAGGCTCGCGCGCCGAGCTTCAGGTCATCCACCTGCTTGCCCATGTTGAAGCCCAGGTAGTTGGGCAGAAAGCCCATCTTCACCCGTGACTGGCGGCGATCGAACTGCTCGCCCTGCCGATCGACATCGCTGTTGACGTAGAAGGCGTTGATATAGCCGTCGGTGGAAAACGTCGTCTGGTCCTTGTCGTACAGCATGATCTCGGCCTGGGCCAGGCTGCTCAGGCAAAGGGTCGACAGGCTGACGGTAACAGCCGCCAGCAAACGTGGGGACAGATTCTTATTGTTGTACATGGCGCGCTCCGAAACGGGGACGGGATGTCGGAGGCGATTATCAGAAGCTGGCAAACAGCCAGAAACGCTGCCTTGGAGGGGGCTGCCAGATGCTTTGGGCCTGCGCGCGCGGCGTGATGATTCCGGCCCAGGACCGGGTTACGCCCAGAGGCAAGACTTCTGGCGTAACCCACAGGAGCAGGCGAGGATCAGTACGGCAGACTACGGCGGGCCCCTGTCAAAGGTCCAGGGCACCACTGAGCAAGGCGTTCAGCATGGGTGCGACGTCAGCGCGCTGCTCGTCCAGCAGACACAGCGGGAGGCCTTGCCAGGCTGGTTGTAAATCGGCCAATCCCTCGCCAATCAAGGCCAGCGGACAAACGATTGCCATTTGCAGCGAACGCAGCCGCCTGGCCAAGGCAGGGTCCACCGGCACCTGGACCTTGATCACCACTGCCGCGGGCTGCATTGCTGCACACAGCATGGGTATTTCTTCCAGCGGCTGCCCGCAACCGAGCACTTCGATGCGTTGCTGCTCGCTGCTCAACAGCAGCCCGGTGCACAACACCTGCAGTTCGGCTTGCCCCTCGGTGCCTGCCAGCAGCACGCGCGGTGCATCGGCCTGGTTCATCTGCAGGCGCATCAGCAGGCGGGCGCGCAGGAACATGTCCAGAAACAGCCATTGGCTACGCTGGCCCGGCGCAATGCCTGAGGCCAGGCCATGCCAGACTGGCATCAGCACATCACGCAGCACGGTGGCCTTGGGCAGGACGGTGAACAACTGCCCATGGATGCTTTCCAGCGCTTGTGTATCGAATGCCTTGGTTGCACGCTCCACGGCAGCGCGCCAGTCGTCGAACGCCGAGTGCTGCTGCACCGGCGCATCCGGCTGGCCTGCGAGCATGCCGCCTACCTTGCTGATGGGCACCCCATTGCCGGTCCAGCGCAAGATGTCGCGTATGCGCTGGACATCGCGAGCGCTATAAAGGCGATGGCCGCCCTCGGTGCGCTGCGGGCTTATCAACCCATGGCGCCGCTCCCATGCCCGCAAGGTCACCGGATTGATGCCGGTCAGGCTGACCACATCGCGCATGGGTAGCAAATCGGCTGGGGTGGCGTCAGTCATGATGAGGGTTTATCTGGGGGGTGGCACATTCTAAACCCATATGCACCTTCTGCGGCGAGCCTCCTTGGGTCATCATGCAACAAACGGCGCCGAGGCCTTCTGCACGCAGGCCAGGCTACGCACTTCGCATCCTAAATGCCTGTAGGTGGGCCCCATGATCAACGCGAAACTCATGCAACTGATGGTCGAGCATTCCAACGATGGCATCGTCGTCGCAGAGCAGGAGGGCGACGACAGCATCCTTATCTACGCCAACCCCGCCTTCGAGCGCCTGACCGGCTATCGCGCCGAGGACATCCTGTATCAGGACTGCCGTTTTCTGCAGGGCGACGATCATGACCAGGCCGGCCTTGCCAACATCCGCGAGGCGATCCGTGGAGGCCTGCCGTGCTGCCAGGTGCTGCGCAATTACCGCAAGGACGGAAGCTTGTTCTGGAACGAGTTGTCCGTCACGCCGGTGTACAACGAGGCGGACCAGTTGACGTACTACATCGGCATCCAGCGCGATGTCACAGCGCAGATTTTCGCTGAGGAGAAACTACGCGAGCTGGAGGCCGAGGTGGCTGAATTGCGCCGACAACTGGGCCAGGCGGAGCGCTGAACAAAACCTATACAAGATCGTTGACTTGTATAGATTTACGCTTAGACTTCAGATATACCTGTACAACAAGCCATTTCTGTACAGGATTTCCTGGAGTCCAGCATGTCAGCGTATCTGCAGCAATTCGCCGAGCACTTCAGCAGACTCGACGGGGGCAACCTCGGCCCCCTTGAAAAGCTGTACAGCGACGATGTCACCTTTCGCGATCCGTTGCATCAGATCCAGGGGCTGCGGGCTCTGCGAACCTATTTCGCGCAGTTGTACGCCAACGCTCATGACATTCGCTATGCCTTTTCCAGCATCGACGAAGTGATGCCCGGGCAAGGTTACCTGCGCTGGACCCTGCAGTTTCGCCACCCACGCCTGGCCCGCGGTCAGCAGATCAGCTTGCAGGGATGCAGTTACCTGCAATGGCATGACCGGGTCCATTTTCACCAGGACTATTTCGACGCAGCAGCCCTGCTCTACGAACATGTTCCGGTCATGGGCGGTGCGATTCGATGGCTCAAAGGCCGGATGGCATGAGCCGCTGCTGGCTGACAGGCGCAAGCAGCGGTATCGGTGCCGCACTTGCACAATGCCTGCTGGAGCAAGGCCACCAGGTCGCCTTGGGCGCACGGCATGCAGATCGTCTGGCCCCGTTGGCTGAACGTTTTCCCGGGCAGGTGCTGCTGGCCATTGGCGACCTGGACGACCCCGTACAGGTCGCCGGGATCGCAACCCGTATCGAGCAGGCCTGGGGAGCGCTGGACAGGGTGATCCTCAATGCAGGCACCTGCGAGTACCTGGAGCCGGACCATTTCGACCCTGCCTTGGTCGAGCGTGTGGTCCGTACCAATTTCCTTGCTGTCAGCTACTGCCTGGCAGCGGCCCTGCCCTTGCTTCGCGCCGGTCAACGCCCTCATCTGGTGGTCATGGGCAGTTCGGTGACCTGGCTGGCCTTGCCCCGTGCCGGCGCCTATGGCGCGTCCAAGGCAGCCGTGCGTTATCTGGTGGAATCGCAGCGCATCGACCTGGCCCGCGAAGGCATCGCCGTCACCCTCGTCAACCCGGGCTTTGTCGACACGCCATTGACCCGTCGCAACGATTTCCCCATGCCGCAGCTGTGGTCGGCGCAGCGCGCAGCCAGCCATATTGCCAAACGCCTTCCCGAGCGCCCGCTGGAAATCAACTTCCCCCGGCTTTTCATCCTGGTATTGCGCCTGCTTGGCGCACTGCCCGCGCGCCTGCGCCTGGGGCTTGGGCAACGCCTTGCCCGTCATGAACAGGAATGATGATCCATGCGTATAGCAATCATCGGCAGCGGCATTGCAGGGCTGTCCTGCGCTCATCTGCTGTCACGCAAGCATGAGGTGACGGTTTTCGAAGCCGAGAAATGGATCGGGGGCCACACGCATACCCTCGATGTGATCTGGCAGGGTGAACGCCATGCAATAGATACCGGCTTCATCGTCTTCAATGACTGGACCTACCCGCACTTCATCCGCTTGCTCGACCACCTGAAGGTCGCCTCACGGCCGACCGAAATGAGTTTCTCGGTGCATGATCCGGTCACTGGCCTGGAATACAACGGGCACGACCTGAATACCCTGTTCGCCCAACGCCGCAACCTGGTGTCCCCGGGGTTCTGGGGGATGCTACGGGATATTCTGCGTTTCAATCGTCAGGCACTCGCCGACCTGGATAACCAGCGTATCGATGCCAACGCGACCCTGGGCGCCTACCTCCGGGCTCAGCGCTATGGACAGCGCTTCATCGACCATTACATCGTACCGATGGGGTCGGCGATCTGGTCGATGTCCCGCGCGGACATGCTCGGCTTCCCACTTGCGTTCTTTGTGCGGTTTTGTCGCAACCACGGCTTGTTGTCGGTCAACCAACGTCCACAGTGGCGCGTGATCGAAGGGGGTTCGCGCAGCTATGTCAGTCCGCTGTGCCGGCCGTTTGCCGGGCGCATCCGCCTCGACTGCAAGGTTTTCCGGGTCAGCCGCGACGAAGGTGGCGTCACCCTGACGAGCGCTGCCGGTACCGAGCGTTTCGACAATGTGGTGTTCGCCTGCCACAGCGACCAGGCCCTGGCTTTGCTCGAAGCGCCGAGCGTGCAGGAACGGGAAGTGCTCGGCGCCATCGGTTATGCCAGCAACGATGTGGTGCTGCACACCGATACCCGTCTGCTACCCCGCCGCAAGCGCGCCTGGGCCAGCTGGAACTACCGTCTCGGCGGGCCGCAGCAGGCGCCTGCCGCGCTGACCTACAACATGAACATTCTGCAAGGTATCCAGGCACCGACGACCTTCTGCGTGAGCCTCAACCAGACCGCGCTGGTGGATCCGGCGCAGATCATTGCCCGCTTCCAGTACGACCATCCGCAATACAGCCTTGCGGCGTGCGCCGCGCAGGCGCGCCAGGCGCAGCTGCAGGGCCAGCGCCACAGTTACTTCTGCGGCGCCTACTGGGGCAACGGCTTTCACGAGGATGGCGTAGTCAGTGCGTTGAAGGTGGCCGCGCATTTCGGAGAGCACCTGTGAACAGCAGCCTTTGCGTGGGCTGGGTCAGCCACCGGCGCCTGGCGCCGCGCCCCCACGCCTTCCGCTACAGGATCGGCATGTTCTACCTGGACCTGGACGAGCAAGCCTTGCTGACAGGCCTGTCACGCTGGCTGTGGCGCTGGCGCCTGGCGCCGCTGAGCTGGAACCAGGCAGATTACCTGCCAGCCCGGACCCGCCGGGGCGAGACCCTGGCCCAGGCCGCACGTTTGCTGGTGCGCAGCGCGACGGGAGAAATGCCTGAGGGGCCGGTGCACCTGCTCACGCAATTGCGTTGCTGGGGGCTGTCGTTCAACCCGGTCAGTTTCTATTTCTGCCATGACCGCGACGGACGGCTGACGGCAATCCTGCTGGAGGTGCGAAACACACCATGGCGTGAACGCTTCCATTACGTGCTGCCGGTGCGCGGAAACCTTGCCGGACCCTTCACCGTCGCCAAGGCCTTCCATGTGTCGCCGTTCATGCCACTGCACATGGACTATCGCTTGCGCTTCGCCCTGGACGCTGAACATGTGCGCATCCACATGGAGAACTGGCAAGGCGATAGCAAGGTGTTCGAGGCCGACCTGGCCTTGCAACGCCAGGCGCTGGATAGAGCCGCTGTGCACCGATACGTACTGGCCTTCCCATGGATGAGCCTGCGCACCGTCTCGGCCATTTACTGGCAGGCATTGCGCCTGCTGTTCAAACGCACACCCGTCCATGACCACACGGCCAGCCAGCGTGACCTGGCGCTCGGCCATTCCTGCGAGGACCCTGATGATGTCGAACCCCACCCTGAGCGTTAGCAAGTTCGCAGGCCTCGGGCCATTGTTCGGCGGGCTGGCACGAAATGCCGTGCTCGCCCGGCTGGGCAGGCTGCGCCATGGCCACCTGCGCTTGCTCAGCCACGGGCAGCAGTGGAGTTTCGGTGACGCCCACAGCCCGTTGCAGGCCGAGGTGGAGATCCTTGATGACATCACCTGGGGCCTGATAGCCGGCAATGGCTCGATCGGTGCTGGCGAAGCCTACATTCACGGCTATTGGCGCAGTCCCGACCTGGCACTGGTGACTCGTCTGTTCGTCGCAAACCTTGAGGTACTTGACGCGCTCGAGGGGGGCCTGGCCCGCTTCGGCCGCCCTGCCCTGCGGTTGCAGCACAAACTCAACCGCAACAACAGGCGCGGTGCCCGCCGCAATATTCTGGCGCACTACGATCTGGGCAATGCCCTGTTCGAGCGGCTGCTCGACCCCACCATGATGTATTCGGCAGCTCAGTTCGAACACCCGGGGCAGACACTGGAGCAAGCACAGCTGCACAAGCTGGAGCGCATCTGCCAGAAGCTGGAGCTGAGCCCTGCCGACCACCTGCTGGAGATCGGCTGCGGGTGGGGCAGCCTGGCGATCCACGCCGCCACCCGATATGGCTGCAAGGTCACCACCACCACGCTTTCCGAGGCGCAGTACAGCCATACCCTGCAACGCGTTCAGGCCCTGGGGCTGGAGCAGCGGGTGAAAGTGCTTCGCGAAGACTACCGCGATCTTCAAGGCACCTTCGACAAACTGGTCTCGATCGAGATGATCGAGGCTGTCGGCCACCGTTACCTGCCGGTGTATTTCCGCCAGTGCGCCTCGCTACTCAAGGCCGACGGCCTGATGCTGTTGCAAGCGATCACCATACGCGACCAGCGCTATGAGCAGGCGCGGCGGTCGGTCGATTTCATCCAGCGCTACATCTTCCCCGGTGGCGCCCTGCCTTCGTTGAGCGTGATGCTGGAAACTGCCAGCCGGCACACCGCACTCAACCTCTTGCACATGGAAGATTTCGGCCAGGACTATGCCCACACATTGCGGCATTGGCGAGAAAATCTGCGCCAGGCACGCGCAGCGCTGACGGATCTGGGCTACGACGACATGTTCCAGCGCCTGTGGGAGTTCTACCTGTGTTACTGCCAAGGCGGTTTCGAGGAGCGCACCATCGGTGTCGCGCATCTGCTCTGGGCAGCGCCCCAGGCACGGCGCGCGCCCTTGCCTGGCAGTGCCTGATGAGCCGTGGCTGGCTGCTCGCCAATGCCTTGTGGCTACAGGCTGGCTGGTGGCTATGCGTACTGGGGGCCGAAAAGCCCTTCCTGTCGATGCTGGTGATTGCTGGCCTGGCCGTGCATCTGAGCCTGTGCCCGGCCGTCCACGCAGAGGTCAAGGCGCTGTTGCTGGTAACGCCGGTCGGGTGTGTGCTGGATAGCGTGCTGGGCGCGCTGGGCGTGTTCAGCTTCGACACCTGGCCATTGCCGCTGTGGCTTGTGCTGCTGTGGCTGGTACTGGCCAGCGGCATGCGCCATAGCCTGGCATGGGCCGACAGGCACTGGCAGCTCGGTGCACTGCTGGGTGCAGTTGGCGGCCCGCTGGCCTATGTAGGCGGAGCGGGGCTGGCAAATGTCGACTTGCCCATGGGCCCACTGGTAACCGGCCTGCTACTGATGCCGATATGGGCCGTTACCCTCCCCCTGCTCGTGCGCCTTGCGGTGCGGTGCTGACTTGCGGCATCGTTCGGAGCAGTAGCGCACCTGCTCCCAGCAACGTGACCAGCGCTTGCGCCAGCTGAACGGCCGCCCACACACCACGCAGACCTTGCTGGGCAAAAGACCCTTTTTCATATCGGTTGCGCCGCATCGAGTCGCGCCAAAAGTGACTGGCCACGCTGCCAGATGGCATCGCGACGGTCAGCCGACATGCCATCGAGGTTTCGATAGACCAGCGCCAGACGCGGGTTGGCCGAAAGCAGGTGGCGATGACGGATGAGAAAATGCCAGTACAGGGCATTGAACGGGCAGGCACCTTCCTCGGCCACCTGGTCAACCCTGTAACTGCAGGCCTTGCAATGATCGGACATGCGCTGGATGTAGCGACCGCTGGCGCAGTAAGGCTTGGAGCCCAGGTAGCCGCCGTCGGCGTACATCACCATACCAAGCGTGTTGGGCAGTTCGACCCAGTCGAAGGCATCCATGTAGACAGCCAGGTACCACTCACAGATTGCGGTGGGCGCGATACCGGCCAACAAGGCGAAGTTGCCGGTGACCATCAGGCGCTGGATATGGTGAGCGTAACCCAAGCGAAGGGTTTGCCCGATGGCCTGCTCCATGCAGCGCATGCGGGTGCGACCGGTCCAGTAGAATTCCGGCAACGCTCGCTCGTTACCCAGGTAATTGAGCGCGGCATACTCCGGCATGCGCAGCCAATAGATGCCGCGTACATACTCACGCCAGCCGATCAGCTGGCGGATGAAGCCCTCTGCTGCATTGAGCGGCACTCGCCCCTCGCGCCAGGCCTTGTCGACCCCTTCGCATAGAAAACGCACATCGAGAAGCCCGATGTTGAGTGCTGCACTGATGCGCGCATGGAACAGGTACGGCTCGCCCTCGGCCATCGCATCCTGGTAGTCACCGAAAGCCGCCAGGCCGAAATCCAGAAAGTGTTGCCAGAGCTGCCGTGCCTCGGCATGGGTCACCGGGTAGTCGAAACCGTCGATGGCGCCGTAGTGGTCGCTGAAGCGTTGCCGTACCAGGGCTATTACTGCAGCTGTGATGTCGTCCTGTGCGAAATGTGCGGCGAAGGGGCCACGTAGCTGGCGAGGCAAGGCCTTGCGGTTGTCGCCATCGAGATTCCAGGTTCCACCTGCCGGGCTGCCGTCAGGCTCCAGCAGCAGGCCGGTGCGTTTGCGCATGCCACGGTAGAAGTGTTCCATGCGCAGTTGGCCGCGCTCCCGGGCCCAGCGCGCGAAAGCTTCGCGAGAGCATAGAAACCGCGTGTCGCGATGCCACACAAGCGGCAGTGCGGCATCGCGCAACGCCTGCTCCAGGCGCCACTCTCCGCACTCGGTCAGGTGAATATGCGTGGCTCCCAGGGCCTGCTGCCAGCGCCGCAACTCGCCAACGATGGTTCCGCTGTTGCCGTCATCATCGAGTTGCACATAATGCACCTGCCAACCGCGCTCGCGCAGTGCCAGTGCGAAGTGCCGCATGGCGCTGAAGATCAGGACGATCTTCAGCGGATGATGCGGCACGTACCTGGCCTCCCCTTCCACTTCCGCCATCAGCACAGCATCGCGGGCAGGATCGAGGGCGTTGAGGCTTGCCAGGTCGAAGGACAGCTGATCACCCAGTACCAGACCCAGGCGCATCTTCAGGCTACCCCTGGCTGGTCAGCGTTACCGTTATGCAGATTCATGGCATGCCCCCCAGCAGACGCTGACGCAGTTGTTGATCCCTGGCCCGCGGATCGAGCCAGATGGCGAAGAACGCCCGTGCAAAAACGGGGTCGGCGACCGCCCGGCTGAGTTTGCCATCGACGTAGAAGCGGCAGCCCTGCCCCGGCATGTACAAGCCGGTGATGCGCATGCCTGGCTGTACATCCACAAACGCCTGCTGCATGGCTTGGGACCACGCCGCGCGCCGCTGCGGCGTCACGTTTTCAGGTGCCAGGCGGTACATTTCCTCGAGGCTGGCCTGTACCAGCGTGTCCCTGGACAGGCTTCGGTGATAGGCCAGCTCAAGGGCAAAAGGCCGGCTCCAGTCCTGGACCGGACCTGCCGCCCAGAGCTGTGCGGTGTAAAGGCGCAAGCCAAACCAGCTGAACTCACCGACGCCCAGCCGTTGCGCTGCCGGCAGCTCCGCTCGCCAGTCCGCCGCCTCCGACAGGGCAGTCAATAGCAGGCAAAGCCAGGCCCAACGAGTTGTGTGCCCCATACTGACCTCGAGCACGTGAAATACCTATACAATATTAGAAACTATGTACAGTTTTTTTATGAGGTTGTACAACTTTTACTTGCGGGTCTCAGGGCCTTGTTTCGGCAGAGCCAGTGACAGTGGCATACCAGCGTCGGCGCCGGCAAAGGAGGCAGTTCAGTGAGCCTTATCAATGACCTTCATACCCCCGCCAACGTGCTGGTCTGCGGAGCCAGCCAGGGGATCGGCCTTGCACTGTGCACCCAGCTGCTGGCGCGCGACGACATCGGACGGGTGTTTGCCGTCTCGCGACATGCCACCAGCAGCCCTGCGCTGGATGCTTTGTTCGCCGAGCACCCACGACAGTTGGTTCGCATCGACTGCGACGCGTGTTCCGAAGTGGCACTGCAAACACTGGCGGCGCGGGTGGGAGCCTGCTGCAACCACTTGAACCTTGTATTTTGCACGCTTGGGGTGCTGCAAGCGCCGCCCGCGCGGGCCGAAAAAGCGCTGACACAGGTAGATATGGCGGGGCTGCTGGCCAGCTTCACGACCAACTGTTTCGCCCCTGTCCTGCTGCTCAGGCACTTGCTGCCCTTGTTGCGACAGCAACCGATGACCTATGTGGCGCTGTCGGCGCGGGTCGGGTCGATCAGCGACAATCATCTTGGCGGGTGGTACAGCTATCGCGCCAGCAAGGCCGCGCTCAACCAGCTTATGCGTACCGCGAGCATCGAGTTCAAGCGACTGAACCCTGCTTCCACGGTACTGTTGCTGCATCCCGGGACCACCGACACCCGCCTTTCCCAACCCTTTCAGGGCAATGTGGCGCCAGGAAAACTGTTCTCGCCGGCGTTTGCAGCGACATGCATCCTAGCGCTGGTGAGCCGACACGGCCCGGAACAGAGCGGTACATTCTGGGCGTGGGACGGGACACCGATTGCCTGGTGACTCCAGAGCCAGCCTGGATTCCCCTCTCAGCTGAATACCCAGAGCACGCGGGTGAGCTTGTCTGTCAGGTTGGCGTAACGAAAGCTCGCGTGGGGTTGCAGCTGAAAACTGTCATTGGCGCGCAGCGTTACCGGCTCGCCGCCATCCAGCCAGACGGTCAGTTCGCCTTCGAGCACGAAGCAGCCCTGCTCCGAGCTGTCATCCAGGTACTCCTCGCCACTGCTGGCCCCCGGCTCCAGGTGGCTGTCGAGCATGGAGAACGCGCCCGTTATCGTGGGGGATGCCAGCACATCGGTGATGCCACCGGCCAGGTGAAGGGTACGACGCTCGTGAGGGCGGGTGACCCAGTCGAGCTCGCGGGGCTGGTCCAGCTTGTAGAAATAGGCCGTGGAGACGCCGAGCTCTTCGCTGATAGCCGTGAGGTCGGCCACGGTTGGGCGGGATACGCCCCGTTCGACCTGGGACAGAAAGCCCACCGAACGGCCGATGCGCTGGGCCAGTTCGCCCAGTGTCAGGCCCTTGAACTTGCGCAGGTCGCGAATCAGTACGGCCAGGCCTTCGATCTCTTCGTGCACTTTCATGGTTGAATCGCGACTTTCGGATGGGAAAATTGATGCCCTGAAAAGTACATGATTCATTTCACAAAGCAAGATGCTTCGCGGCATTGCAAGATGCCGGCGACGATATGCCTGCGACTGTCTAGCCCAGACTCCAGAAGTTTGTGCGATCCCTGTGGGAGCGGGTTTACCCGCGAACACGGACGAAGTCCGTGCCATCCACCGCGGCGCCTGCTTCGCGGGTAAACCCGCTCCTACAGGTATCAGACCCAGACGCTCAGCGAACAGCCTCGTACGTCAGGTCCAGGCACTTGCGGGCTTTTTCCACCAGTTCGTCGATCTCCTCGATGCTGATAACCAGCGGCGGCGCGATGATCATGGTGTCGCCCACGGCACGCATGATCAGGCCGTTGTCGAAGCAGTGCTGGCGACAGATCATGCCGACACCTTTGCCTTCATAGCGCGCGCGGGTGGCCTTGTCCTTCACCAGCTCGATCGCACCGAGCATGCCCAGGCCGCGTACCTCGCCTACCAGCGGGTGGTCCGCCAGCTCGCGCAGGCGTCGTTGCAGGTAAGGCGCGGTCTTGTCGTGCACCTGCTCGATGATCTTTTCGTCACGCAGGATCCGCAGGTTCTCAAGGCCGACCGCAGCCGCCACCGGGTGGCCGGAATAGGTGAAGCCGTGGTTGAAGTCGCCGCCTTCGCTGATGACTTTGGCCACTTCATCTCGCACGATCACGCCGCCCATGGGGATATAGCCGGAGGTAAGGCCCTTGGCGATGGTCATCAGGTCGGGCTTGAGGTCGTAGTAGTCGCTACCGAACCACTCGCCTGTACGGCCGAAGCCGCAGATCACTTCGTCAGCGACGAAGAGGATGTCGTACCTGGCCAGGATCTCCTTCACCTTCGGCCAGTAGGTCTGCGGTGGAATGATCACCCCGCCAGCGCCCTGGATCGGTTCGGCGATGAAGGCGGCAACGTTGTCCACGCCAACTTCGAGGATCTTTTTCTCCAGCTGTTCGGCCGCCCACACGCCGAAGTCGGCCTCGGTCATGTCGCCGCCTTCGCCATACCAGTATGGCTGCGGGATATGCACGATATCCGGGATCAGCCCGCCCTGCTGGTGCATGCCGCTCATGCCGCCCAGGCCCGCGCCGGCCACGGTGGAGCCGTGGTAACCGTTGATGCGGCCGATGATGACCTTCTTGTTCTTCTGGCCCTTTAGCGCCCAGTAATGGCGGACCATGCGCAGCACGGTGTCGTTGCCTTCGGAGCCAGAGCCGGTGAAGAACACGTGAGTCATGCCTTGCGGGGCCACATCGGCGATCGCCTTGGCCAGTTCCAGCGCGGGCGGGTGCGCGGTCTGGAAGAACAGGTTGTAGTACGGCAGCTGCTTCATCTGCTGGCTGGCGACATCGGCCAGCTCATCGCGCCCATAGCCCACCGCCACACACCACAGGCCCGCCATGCCATCGAGAATCTTGTGGCCCTCGCTGTCCCAGAGGTACACACCTTTGGCCGAGGTGATGATGCGCGGACCTTTCTCGGCCAGCTGCCGAACATCGCTGAACGGGGCCAGGTGGTGGTCGCGGCTCATGGCTTGCCAGGCAAGGGTCTGCGAATTCTGCTCACTCATTGACTTCACTCCATCAAGTTGCGCAGCCGTGCTGCGCAGGTACTTTTTTTGTAATTGGGAAAGATCGCTGTCAGGCGGTCTTCAACAGCATCTGGCGCAGTACCGAGCGATGCCGGCAGGCCTTGCCAAAGGACTGGAAGATGGTCAGGTAATGCGGGTTGTCCATGACCTGGTACTCGGGGTGCCATTGCACGGCCAGGGCAAAGCCTTTGCTGTTCTCGACCGAAACAGCTTCCACCAGGCCATCGGGTGCCAGCGCCTCCACCCTCAGCCCGGGGGCCAGTACATCGATGCCCTGGCCGTGGATGGAATTGACATCGATAACCGCTGGCAAACCCATGCGGTCGAGCATGCCGCCGGGCTCTATATGCAGGGCGTGACGCGGGCCGTATTGCTTTTCGATGGGCTCACCCTTGCTTTCGCGGTGGTCCATGAACATACCGGTCTCATGCACTTTCTGGTGCAAGGTGCCACCCAGCGCCACGTTCATTTCCTGGAAACCACGGCAGATGCCCAGCACCGGCACTCCGGCGGCGATGGCCGCACGCATCAGTGGCAGTGTGGTGGCATCACGCAGCGGATCGTGATGGGTGCCCGCTGCACTGGCCGGTCCGTTGTAGTGGAACGGTTCGATGTTGGACGGCGAACCGGTGAAGATCAGCCCATCCACCACGTCGAGAATATCGGCGCTGTCCATCAGGTCTGCGAGGCTGGGTATCACGATGGGCAGCCCACACGCTGCCTTGGCCGCCGCGCGCGCGTACTTCTCGCTGATGGTCTGGGTTGCATGCAGCTCGATCATGCTGGTGCATGCGGTAATGCCGATAACGGGCACACGTGGCATATCTTCCTCCGGCAAATCCATATTGCGCGTTGTATTGAAACGGTAGAAAGGCAGGGTGCAGCGGCGCTGCCCCGACCCCGGCAGCTACAGGAACCAGCGGTATTCGCGGGCATCGATGTGGCGCATGAAGTCCAGTTGCTCCTGGTATTTGTTTTCGCAGTAGACCATCACGAATTCACTGCCCAGGCCCTCGTTCACCTCCGGGTGGTGACGCATGGCCGCCAGGGCACTGAAGGCATCCTTGGGGAACTCGATGCCGCTCTGGCGGTTGTCGTTCAGCGGGGCAATGGGCTCGACGCCACGCTCCAGGCCATGCTCCATCCCGGTCAGGATGGCCGCCAGCACCAGGTACGGGTTGGCATCGGCACCGGCGAGGCGGTGTTCGATGCGCAGGTTGCGGGGGTCGGACTCGGGGATGCGAATACACGCATCGCGATCTTCGAAACCCCAGCTGGCCTTGCTCGCCGCGTTTACCATGGCGCCGTAACGGCGGTAGGCATTGTGGTTCGGGGCGAAGATCGGCATGCAGTGGGGCAGCAACTCCAGGCACCCTGCCACCGCATGGCGCAGCTTGCGCTGGTCATCGCCGGCGAGGATGTTGTTGCCGGCGTTGTCGTACAGGCTGACGTGCACATGCATGCCGCTGCCCGGCGCATCGAGGTACGGCTTGCTCATGAAGCTGGCTCGGTAGCCGTGCTTCATCGCGATACCGCGGGTACTGCGGCAGAACAGCGCCGACCAGTCCGCCGCGCTCATGGCATCGTCGCTGTGCGAGAAGTTGATCTCGAACTGGCCGGGGCCCAGCTCCGCGGTGATCACGTTCGCCGGCACGCCCTGCTCGTTGGCGCCATCGACCATCTCGTGCAGCACCGGTGCAAAGCGCGACAGCCGCTCGATGTGCATGTTCGGCTGGTCGTCGTGGTCGTCGGTCGCCTTGTCGCGTGGGTACTGTGGCAGGCCGTTATCGAGCTTGCGGTCGAACAGGTAGAACTCCAGCTCGAAGGCCACCACCGGGCGAATGCCGCGCCTGGCCAGGCGCTGGATCACCCGGGCCAGCACTTCACGGGGCTCGAACTCGATGGGGTTGGCGGTGCCGTCAGAGGTGATGAGCATCTGCGCGATCGGTTCCTTTTCCCAGCGCACCGGCCTGAGGGTACCCGGCACCAGGCGGCGGGCGGCATCCGGGTCGCCGTCGGCGAAGCAGTAGTCACCGATCGGGTAGAGCCCCCCCTGGGTGCCCAGCAACACGCAGTTCTGCGGCAACTTCAGCGGCGCGCCGGCTGCGACTTTTTCCAGCATGTCCATGGGGTAGCGCTTGCCGTAGAAGTGCCCGGGGATATCCAGCGCAATCAGGTCGACATAACGTATTTCTGGGTGTTTCGCTCGGAACGAGCGCACTTCAGTCAGCAGATCCGGAAAGACGACACTCATCTTCTTGTCCTTGTGAGGTGAACGAATTCAGTTGAAGACCCAGAGCACGCGGGTGGTTTTTTCCGTCAGGTTGGCGTAACGGAACTGCGCGTGGGGGTGCAGCTGGAAGCAGTCGTTGGCCTGCAGGGTCACGGCGTCGCCGTGGTCCAGCCAGACCGTGAGTTCGCCTTCGAGCACGAAACAGCCCTGCTCGGATCGGTCGGTCAGGTACAGCTCGCCACTGCTGGCGCCTGGCTCGAGATGGCTGTCGAGCATGGAGAACGCGCCGCCGATGGTGGGCGAAGCCAGCACATCGGTGATGCCCGACTCGAGGTACAGCGTGCGCCGCTCGTGGGGGCGCGTGACCCAGCTGACGCTGCGGGGCTTGCTCAGGTTGTAGAAGTACGCGGTAGATACGCCGAGCGCTTCACTGATGGCGGTGAGATCGGCCACGGTAGGGCGCGAAACACCGCGCTCGACCTGGGACAAGAAGCCCACCGAGCGGTTGATGCGCTCGGCCAGTTCGCCAAGGGTCAGGTTCTTGAATTTGCGCAGGTCGTGAATAAGGATCGCGAGGGCTTCAACCTCTTCGTGCATCTTCATCGTTTGAGACTGCCGTGAAATTTTTAGAGTTATTTTTCATGAAAAATTACATGAAAAATTTCACGAGTCAAGCCGAAGCTGAAAATGGGAAGCCGCAAAGGGAGATGTGGGGGGCAACAAGTAGCGAAGAGGCGTAACGAGAAAAGTACCTTGAGGCCCTCAGGAAGCGAGGGCCTGCGAACGCTGCCGTACCGGCATTTCATAGCGGTGCGGTTGCTGCCAGGCCAGCTGTGCCTGGACATCGACCGCCGCATCCATCACTTTCTGCGCCCAGTTCTCATCCTTGGGGCACACCACCACCACGCGAAAACCGTGGTCGACGCCTTCCAGCCGCACGCCCTCGGAATCATCGACATGCAGGTCGATATCGAAGGCCGACGGCAATTTGGAAGGCGCATTCTCAAGCCCGTTCACGGCCAGGATATGCTGGTGCCGGTCACTGTTGACCACGCCATCGACGCGGATACCGTAGAGCATCAGCCAACGGCGGATGTAGGACGGCGTGCGCCCCGACGAGGTGTAGATCCAGATGCTGCAGCCCTGGCGGCGCAGGTCGCGGATCAGCGAGCGCGTGCCACTGCGCAGGGGTTCACCCAACCAGCGGTGGACGAACGCAGGCAGCTTGCTGTCCTCGGCGGCGGCATGGTCGGCCTGGCAGGCGAGCGTGTCGTCGATATCGAACGAAATGCGTATCTGCGGGCGGTTGAACGTGCGCTCGATGGCTTGCCGCCCGCGTTGGAACAGAGAAGAGCTTTGCATCAGCGGCACCTCTCGCGCGCAGGCATGGATGTGACGCCCAGGAAGAACTTGCCGGGCTCAGGCGCGTGCGCTTCAAGGAAAGCTGCATACTTTTTCTTGATCTTGGGTAGTTCGTACAAAGCCTTGACACCATGCTTGGCAGAGTTGCGTATGACCGAGGATGGGTTGAAGTAACCCTCGGCATTGTCCAGCGACAACACGAATGGCGGTAACCCCGCGCGCATCAGCAGGTAGCTGACAATGAGCGACCCTGTGCGGTTGTTGCCTTCGATGAACAGCTGCGGCTTGCTCAGAATTCGAACGTAGACACCCGCCGCGCGCTTCCAGATCGAATCGCTGCCATACGAGCAATACCAGTTGTAGAGGTCCTTGATGCCGCCCTCCACGTTGTTGAAAAAGTGCGCCTCGGTCGCCGCCAGGTGCGGGGCAAACTCCTGCCTGCGTGCCGGGTCGCTGCCGCACAGCACGGTGGCGTTGATCTCCAGCATCAGGTTCAGTTGCTGAAGGTCGAAAAGGTCGACACCCCGGGCGACATAGTCGTCAATCAGGGCATAGCCTTCAACCACATTCAGCAGCACCTCGTCGGTAAACGGATCGCGCGGTTCGGTGAAATGCTGGCTGAGTTCGGCAAAGCGGGCCTGCACCTCACGCAGTGCGCGCTCTACCGCTGGCAGATCAAGACGACGCGTCGCTGGCATTGGAAATCCCTGGTAACACTTGACGGAAGGTAATGCGGCCGGGTGTTGCAGCCTTCCTGACTGCAACACCCGGCCACCTTGGCACGTGCGGCCTCAGCTGAACTTGCCGCTGATGTAGTCAGCAGTCAGCTGCTCACGCGGGTTCTGGAAAATCTGCGTGGTCGGGCCCATCTCGACTAGGTAACCGGTACGGGTGCCCTTGGAGATATCGACCGAGAAGAACGCGGTGGTGTCGGCCACACGAATCGCCTGCTGCATGTTGTGGGTCACCAGGGCGATGGTGTAGTCCTTCTTCAACTCGACCATCAGCTCCTCCACCCGGCGGGTGGCAATCGGGTCGAGTGCCGAGCAGGGTTCGTCCAGCAGCAGCACTTCCGGCTCGGTGGCGATGGCGCGGGCGATGCACAGACGCTGTTGCTGGCCACCGGACAGTGCCAGGCCGCTGACCTTGAGCTTGTCCTTCACCTCGTCCCACAGCGCGGCGCCCTGCAGCGCGTGCTTGACGCGGTCACCGATGTCGCCCTTGTAGCGGTTCAGGCGCAGGCCGAAGGCGACGTTGTCGAAGATGCTCATGGAGAACGGGTTGGGCTGCTGGAACACCATGCCGATGTAGCGGCGCACCACCACAGGGTCGACGCCCTTGCCGTAGACGTCCTGGCCCAGGAAGTGCACATGGCCTTCGAAACGGAAGCCCTTCACCAGGTCGTTCATGCGGTTGAGGCTACGCAGGACGGTACTCTTGCCGCAGCCAGACGGCCCGATGAAACCGGTGATCTCGTTCTTGCGGATCGGCACATGGCTGTCGCGAACGGCCATGAAATTGCCGTAGAAGATCTTGTCCAGCTTGCAGTCCATGACGATGGGGGCTTCGCTGACCACGGGAGCGGCTTTTGGCGCAGTGGATACGTTCAAGGTCGGATGCTCCCTTTCTCAATACTTGGGCTTGCCGAATACTCGGCTCAGAATGTTGATTACCAGCACGATCATCACCAGTACCAGCGAGGCCGCCCAGGCGAGCTCGAGCTGGTTGTCGAATGGCATGCCGGAGAAGTTGTAGATCAGTACAGCCAGCGAGGCCGTCGGGTTCATGACCGCCAGGTCGCCGTCATGCAGGATCCAGTAGTTGCTGAACAGCGCGGTGAACAGCAGCGGCGCGGTCTCGCCGGCGGCACGGGCCACGGCCAGCATGACGCCGGTCAGGATGGCCGGCAGGCCGGTGGGCAGGACGATTTTCCAGATCACCTGGGCACGGGTGCAGCCCATGCCGTAGGCAGCATCCTTCATGATCTTGGGCACCATCTTCATCGACTCTTCAGCGGTCAGCACGACGATGGGCAGCATCAGTACCGCCAGGGCCACACCACCTGCCGGCGCGGAGTAGGTGCCGGTGGTCATCACCACCAGGGCATAGGCGAATACGCCAGCCAGGATCGACGGCAGGCCGGTGAGCATCTTGGCGGCAAAGCGCGCGGCGTTGGCCAGCTTGCTGTCCGGGCCGAGTTCGGCCAGGAACACCGCGGCCAGGATACCGACCGGGACGGCGATGGCAGCAGCAATGCCGACCATGACGAAAGTACCGGCCATGGCGTTGCCAAAGCCCCCGCCCATCTCGAAGCCGGTGGGTGGCAGCTCGGTGAACACCTCCAGGTTGAGGCGTGCGCCACCGCGAGTGATCAGCATGTACAGCACGGAGATCAGCGGCACGCTGGCAACCAGTGCCGCGAACCATGCCAGCGTGGTCAACAACAGGCTGCGCAGGGAACGGCCTTCCAGCTTGCGCTGCAGGCTGGGCAACGCGTTTGCAGGGGTGGTGAGGTTGGTCATCATTTGTTACCCCGCTGGGCGTAGAGCATGATCATCGAGCCGAGCACGTTCACCAGCAGGGTGATGAACATCAGCACCAGTGCGGCGTACATCAGCACCTCGACCTCGTTCGGGCCGGCCTCCGGGAAGTTCAGGGCCAGCAAGGCCGCCAGCGTGTTGGCCGGGGCGAACAAGGACAGGGAAATGTTGTTGGCATTGCCCACCAGCATGGCCAGCGCCATGGTTTCACCCAGCGCACGGCCCAGGCCGAGCACCAGCGAACCAAAGATACCGGTAGCTGCCGATGGCACCATTACCTTGAGAATGGCCTCCCAGTGGGTGGCGCCCAGGCCGTAGGCGGCCTGCTTGGTCTTCATCGGCACGCTGGTCAGGGCGTCCTGCGAAACGGCGGCGATGGTCGGCAGAATCATGATCGCCAGCACCAGCGCGGCAGGCAGCAGCCCTGGGCCGCTCAGGGAAGTACCAAAAAAGGGAATCCAGCCCAGCTCGCTGTTTAGCCAGGTGGTCAGCGGGCGAATGGCCGGGATGACCACATAGATCCCCCACAGGCCGTAGACGACGCTGGGGATGGCAGCGAGCAGCTCGACGATGGTGCGGAACACCGCCGCCAGCCGGGCCGGGAGGAAGTCCTGGGTCAGGAAGATGGCCATGCTGACGCCGAAGAAACCGGCGATCAACAGGGCGATCAGGGCGCTGTAGAGCGTGCCCCAGATCGCTGGCAGAATACCGTACTTGCCTTGGTTGACGTCCCAGACACTGCCGAACAGCACGTCAAAGCCGTGCTTCTCGATGCCTGGCAGTGCCTTGCGGCCCACTTCGTAGACCAGCGCGAAGACCAGCGCCAGCACCAGCACCACACCGATGCGTGCAAGCGCACGGAAGGTGCGATCAACCAGGAAGTCTTTCGCAGACGGTGGCTGGCACGCGGAGTCGGGGTTAGCCGGGATGGCAAAAGGAGTGTTCATGGGCAAGTTCCGGGACAGAGGGCAAACACACCCGGCATGGCCGCCAGACCACACCGGGAGCGCCTGGGCGTGTTACTGGATGTTGGCGGACGCTTTGCGTACCTGGTCGACAACCGACGCTGGCAGCGGGATGTAGCCCATCGAGTCGGCGATCTTCTGGCCTTCGGTCAGGCTGTATTCGACCATTTCGCGCATGGCCTTGGCCTTGGCCGGGTTACCGTTGTCCTTGCGGAAGATCATCCAGGTGTAGGAGGTGATCGGGTAGGACTTGGCACCGTCCGGGTCAGGCAGCCAGGCCACCAGGTTCTCCGGCATCTTCACCGCAGCCAGCGCCTCGGCACCGCTCTCGGCGTTCGGCACTACGTATTGGCCGGCCTTGTTCTGCAGCTGGGCGAAGTCGACCTTGGCCAGCTTGGCAAAGCCGTATTCGATGTAGCCGATGGCGCCTGGGGTCTGGCGGACGGTGGCGGTTACGCCATCGTTCTTCGGCGACTTGATGAACTTGTCGCTGGCCGGCCAGTTGACGGTGTTGCCTTCACCCAGCGCTTGCTTGAAGTCAGCATTGATGGCCGACAGGTGCTTGGTGAATACCGCAGTGGTGCCGCTGGAGTCGGCACGCACGACCACGGTGATCGGGGTAGCTGGCAGTTTCAGCTCAGGGTTGGCCGCGACGATCTGCGGGTCGTTCCACTGGGTGATCTTGCCGAGGAAGATGTTGGAGTACACATCGCGTGGCAGCTTCAGCCCTTTGGGGTTGCCTGGCAGGTTGTAAGCCAGGACGATTTCACCGGCGGTCATTGGCAGCAACTGCACGCCTTCGCCGACCTTGGCGATTTCTTCGGCTTTCATTGCCGAGTCGCTGGCGGCAAAGTCGACGGTCTTGTTCAGAAAGTCCTGAACACCCGCCCCGCTCCCCTTGGACTGGTAGTCAACGGTGACACCGTCGGTTTCCTTGCTGAAGGCCTTGAACCAGGTCAGGTAGATCGGTGCCGGGAAACTTGCGCCGGAACCGGTCAGGCGGATGTTCTCTGCGGCAAAGGATGCCGAAGTGGCGCAAAGAGAAACGGCAACGGCGAGTGCAGCAGATTTCATCAGGCGTATCATCGAAAAGCGCTCCGTGTGATGGCCGGCACACTTTGCAGCAGCAATGTTACAGCTTTGTGACCGATGAATGGCAGGCCGCACGGTAGAGCCGTCTGGCGGCGCCATCACGGCAACATCAGGGGCCAGAGCCCTGGAGCGGTTCCTGTCTGAACCCTACGGCTTCGATGTGTCGGTTGAATGACTGTTTAGAGAGGGCAACCGGTTTGCTGGCACCGCTGGTCGATTACCGGGCACTCTGGCGTTGCCGCGGCATTCAACCGCTCATGTAAACCAGACGGGAGTGAATGCCATGCCACGCGGCGACAAGGACAAATACACCGACAAGCAGAAGCGCAAGGCCGAACATATCGAGGAAAGCTACGAGCACAAAGGCGTGCCGAAAGACCAGGCCGAAGCGCGTGCCTGGGCCACCGTGAACAAACAGTCCGGTGGAGGCGAGAAGAAAGGTGGCTCGGGTAAGGCTACATCCTCCAGCGAGAAGAAAACTGCCCGGTCGGACTCGGCCAAACGGGCGGCGAAGTCGCGCCAAGGTCATTCCCGCACATCGGGCAGCTCCCTGGAAACCCAGAGCAAGCAAAGCCTGATGAAGGAAGCGCGCAGCAAAAACATCAAAGGGCGCTCCACCATGACCAAGGCACAGTTGGTGGAAGCGCTCAAGCACGCATGACCGCAAGCCCTGAACCGGGCGCAATCCCTGTGGGAGCGGGCGTGCCCGCGAAGAACGCAATGTGATGCATGGCACCGGCTACGCCGGTGTCCGCCACAGCATCAACCATTCCCGGCGATATCCGCCGTGTCGGCATCCCGGCAACTGTTGCGGGATGCGCATACGAATTCCGCCTCGGCACGTGTGGGGTAGTTGAGGGTCAGGCGCAGCTTTTCCTGTGTGTCATAAAGGTCATAGCCCTCCCCTAACGTTGCGGGAAAGCCAATACTACGCGGGTAAATCTCTTTCTTGAGCGGCACAGCGGGAACCACAACAAAGCGCATCTGCATGATCATCCCCCTCCCGGCAGTCTCTTAGTATTAGTACTGCTACGGGAAAGCATCAAGTTGACTCATGCAAACAATCGCAATAGCCCTGCGAGCCTATCAGCCGAAGTGCTCCCTTGACGCACGTCAAGCCGCTGGGCCGGGTTCGCGCGACGATGGCTGTCAGCAAGGAACGAATCGAAAACCGCCATGCGCATTGTGCTCAAGGCCATCGCCATCGATCACTGTGCGCGGCCTTGGATAAGGAGTCCCACATGAGCCACCTGAACCACGTACTGGTAGCAACCGACCTGTCCACCTCCGCCCGCAACGCGGCAGAGCGCGCTGCGCACCTGAGCAAGGCGCAGCAGGCATCGCTGGACCTGCTGTACGTTGCCAACCCGGCCCCCTTCGAGCGCTTGAAGCAGCTGGTCGCACCTGGTGATGATCTGCTGAAGCGCGTGCTGGATACCGCTGGCGAAAAAATCCGCGCACTGGCTGCAATGCTGTTCCAGCGCCATGACATCGCCGCTGGCGTGCAGGTAGCGCATGGCTCGGTGACCACGGAGATCACCCGTGTGGTGCAGGATAAACGCAGCGACCTGCTGGTATGCGGGGCGAAGGGCCAGAGCGTAGCGCGGCGCCTGCTGCTGGGCTCCACGGTGCAGAAGATGCTGAACCGCATGCCCTGCCCTTTGCTGGTGGTCAAGCAGGCGCCACGCGATGCCTACCGGACCTTGCTGGTTGCAGTTGATTTTTCGCCTTCGTCACTGCGCTCCATCGAACTGGCAAAAGCCATTGCCCCACAGGCCGAGATCATTCTGTTGCATGTTTACGAAGCGCCGTTCGAAGGCAGCATGCGTTTCGCCCACATCGACCATGACACCCTTGCACACTACCGCAATGTCATCCGCAAGGATGCGGTCCAGCAGCTCGCGGCCTTGAGCGAAACCGCCGGAGTGGCAGATGCTCGGCAAATCTTGGTGCATGGCGACCCTGCCTGGCGGATTGCCGAGCAGGAACAAGAACTGGAATGCGACCTGATCGTGGTTGGCAAGCAAGGGGAAAGCGCGCTTGAAGAGCTGCTGATAGGCAGCGTCACCAAGCATGTGCTGAACGAATCCCAGTGCGATGTGCTGGTATCGCCATAGGATGCAAGTGATGTGGAGGACGCTTGCGTGTCCTCCACCGAAGCACCCGTCATCCACCGCGGCGCCTGCTTCGCGGGTAAACCCGCTCCCACATGGATCGCGCTGGCCTTCAGGTTGTGGGCACGACCGTAGCGCCCTCAGTTTTTTCTGGCTTCAGGCACCAAAGCATTTCTCCCCTCCAACAGCGGGCGCTCTGCGCAAGGCGTTTCATCGATTGCGCTGATGATTACTATCGAGCGACCCGCATGTTGGCCAGGCGAAACCGCCCCCTATAATCCCCGGCAAATTTCCCCCGCTCCTTGCGCCTGCTTCAGGCGACATCCCTATCTTGGAATCCAATACCATGCCAAGTGCCAGCCAGGCCCCTCGTGGCCTCCCCGAACATGATCAACAAAGCGTCAGCCAGCAGTGGCTGGCAATCCTTTCGGTCGCCGTCGGCGCTTTCGCCCTGGTGACCAGCGAGTTCCTGCCGGTGGGCGTACTCAACGATGTTGCCAGCGACCTTGGCATCAGTGCAGGCCACGCCGGCCTGATGGTCACCCTGCCCGGCATCATGGCCGCCCTCGCCGCCCCGCTACTGTCGGTGGGCATTGGCGCCCTGGACCGTCGCTACCTGCTGATCGGCCTGACGCTGATCATGATCATCGCCAATGCGGTGGTGGCCTACGCCAGCGACTTCAACCTGCTGCTGTTCGGCCGCGTGCTGCTGGGCGTGAGTATCGGCGGCTTCTGGGCAACGGCCATTGCCCTCAGCGGCCGCCTGGCGCCAAAGGGCGTGGGCGTAGCCCAGGCCACCTCGATCATCATGGTCGGCGTAACCCTTGCCACCGTGCTGGGCGTGCCGGTAGGCACCTGGTTGAGTGGCCTGATGGGCTGGCGCATGACCTTCCTGATAACCGCGCTACTGGGCATACCGGTGCTGCTGGCGCAGATCCTGTTGCTCCCGCGGCTCAACCCGGACAAAGCCATTCGCATCAGCGACCTGCCGGCCCTGTTCATCAACCCACAGGCGCGGGTTGGCCTGATTGCCGTGTTGCTGATCGGCCTGGCGCACTTTGCCGCGTACACCTATGTCGCGCCCTTCTTCAAACAAAGCTCCGGCTTCGATGGGCCTACCATTGGCTCGTTGCTGCTGCTTTATGGCGTGGCCGGGGTATTCGGCAATATCTTCGCCGGTTTCGCCGCCAACCGCAGCGTACGTCACACCCTGCTGCTGGTAGCGCTGATGATCGGCACCAGCACTGCCCTGTTCCCTCACTTCGCCACCGGCATGACCGGTGCCGCGATGCTGATCGGGTTGTGGGGCTTCGCCTTCGGCGCGTTCCCGGCCTGCGCCAGTATCTGGATGTTCGTCGTCGCGCCCAAGGATGTCGAACGTGGCATGCCGCTGTTCGTTGCCATGTTTCAGGTGATCATTGCACTGGGCTCGTTCTTCGGCGGTCGGATCGTCGACCAGCTGGGCAGCTCGGTGTTGCTGAGCCTGGCCACGGCCCTGGTGGGTTGCGGTTTCGCTACGGTGCTGGTGCTGGGGCGTAACGTCAGCAACAGCCTGGCGGCGCAACCTGGCTGACCAAACCATCGCCGGCAGGCCAGCTTGTATGGTTAGACTTGAAGGGAGGAGGAGGGACAAAGCCAGCTTCTGACTGTTAGCGCAGTACAGACCGTGGGAGATCTCGCCCCTCCTCCCTTTTCACCCAAGCGCCGATAAAGAATGCTTCCGGGCTCAGACCGACGAAAGACACAAGCCAGCGCCTCTGGGTGACCCTTCAAGTGCTTCAACACTATCGAGGAGAGTTGCTCATGGCAATGGTGGTTGCTGATTCAAAGCGGCTGATTGGCGTGGATGTGGCCAAAGCGGAACTGGTCATCTGGGACGATGAATCAGCAGAGCTCATAGCAATCCCCAATACCAAAGCAGCTATTAAGAAATGGCTCAAAGGCCTCTCGGGTGCGATGTCCGTGGCCATCGAGGCGACCAACATCTATCACGTTCTGTTTACGGATCTGGCCTTTGAGTTTGGGCATACGATCTACGTGGTAGATGGTTACGCCCTGAGCCATTACCGCAAAGGCGTCAACGTACGCGCTAAGACAGATGCAATTGATGCCCAGCTGTTGGCCCGCTATCTGAAGAACGAAGGACAGGACCTTACGCCTTGGGCGCCGCCACCGGCTATCTATCGACAACTTCTGAGCCTGTTTCGGCGACGTGCGGGACTGGTCCAGGCACGAACCAGCCTGTCTCAGGGATGGGCTAATGAACCGCTACTTAGAGCCGCCTTCAAGACACATCTGCGTGCGATGCAGCGGCTTGAGCTGCTGGTGGAGAAGATGATCAAGGGTCTGCTGGAAAAGGCCGGACTGATGCCTCAGGTAAAGCGCTGCATGAAGGTCGAGGGGATTGGTTTTCTAACGGCTGCACGCCTGACTGCGACGTTTCAGCGTGGCAACTTCAGCGGGGGTGATGCGTTTATCGCCTTTTTGGGTATGGATCTGAGGATTGCGCAGTCGGGGCAGAAAAAAGGGCAATCCAAGCTCACGAAGCGAGGAGACCCCGAAGCTCGACGCCTCCTTCACAACGCAGCCATGTCGGCATGCCGCACGGCAGTATGGAAATCGTACTACGAAGAGCGCCTGGCACGTGGTTTTAGCACGACAGCATCGCTTGTCATGCTCGCACGCAAATTGGCGCGAGTAGTATTTGCCCTACTGAAAAGCGGAGATGAGTATCGGTCAAAAGCCGCTTAAAAAACTTCCCTAAAACCATAGAATCTCCCACAGGGACCACGTAAACTCTTGAAGTCTGCGCTGTACCTGTGGGAGCTGGCCGGGCCGCAAAGCGGCCCCGAATTGCTTAACTGACAAAATATTGGGGCGCTGGCTGATTTTTTACGCTCTTTTTACGACTGAGCCGGCAGACAGAAGGAATACTGGGGCGCGCGATGCTCAGGGATGGCATGCATTTATACCCGCCAGTCCAGAGAAACCTTTCGTGAGCCAGCCCACCGTCATCGCAAATCAATCCCTTCCCGCCAAGTCCAACCCTGTCGGCATGCTCGTCGCCGCTGTCGGCGTGGTGTATGGCGACATCGGCACCAGCCCGCTGTACACCCTCAAGGAGGTGTTCGCCGGGCACTATGGCGTACAGGCCAACACCGCTGGCGTACTCGGAGTGCTGTCGCTGGTGTTCTGGTCGTTGCTCTGGGTGGTATCGCTCAAGTACGTACTGTTCATCCTGCGTGCCGACAACCAGGGCGAAGGTGGCATCATGGCCCTGACCGCCCTGGCGCATCGGGCGGCGGCGCCCTACCAACGCCTGGGCAGGATACTGGTGCTGCTCGGCTTGTTCGGCGCCGCGCTGTTCTACGGCGACAGCATGATCACGCCGGCGATTTCCGTGCTATCGGCCGTCGAGGGCCTGCAACTGGCCTTCGACGGTATCGAGCATTGGGTCGTGCCACTGTCGGTGGTGGTGCTGGTGGCCCTGTTCCTGATCCAGAAGCATGGCACCGCGCGCATCGGCATCCTCTTCGGGCCGATCATGGTGCTGTGGTTCGTCGTGCTGGGTGCACTGGGCCTGCACTGCATCGTCCAGCGCCCGGAGGTGCTGCAGGCACTCAACCCGCTCTGGGCGGTGAAGTTCTTCGTGCTGCACCCGGGCATGGGCGTGGCGATCCTGGGCGCGGTGGTGCTGGCGCTGACCGGCGCCGAAGCGCTCTACGCCGATATGGGGCACTTCGGCCGCAAACCCATCGCCCGGGCCTGGTTCCTGCTGGTGCTGCCCGGCCTGGTACTGAACTACTTCGGCCAGGGCGCACTGATCCTCGGCGACCCGCAGGCAGTGCGCAACCCGTTTTACCTGCTGGCGCCCGAATGGGCCCTGCTGCCCATGGTCGGGCTGGCCACGCTGGCCACCATCATCGCGTCCCAGGCCGTGATTTCCGGTGCGTTCTCGCTGACGCGCCAGGCCATCCAGCTGGGCTACGTACCGCGCATGTTCATCCAGCACACCTCCAGCGAGGAACAGGGGCAGATCTATATCGGTATGGTGAACTGGGCACTGATGGTTGGCGTGGTGCTGCTGGTGGTCGGCTTCGAGTCGTCCGGGGCGCTTGCAGCAGCCTATGGCGTAGCCGTGACCGGGACCATGCTGATCACCACACTGCTGGCTTCGGCAGTGGTGCTGTTGCTGTGGAAGGCACCACGCTGGCTGGCGGTGCCGATGCTGCTGGCATTCCTGCTGGTCGACAGCCTGTATTTCGCCGCCAACGCGCCGAAGATCCTCCAGGGCGGTGCATTTCCGGTGATTGCCGGCCTTGCACTGTTCACCCTGATGACTACCTGGAAGCGCGGGCGACGGATGATCGTCGAGCGGCTGGACGAAAGTTCGCTGCCGCTGGACCTGTTCATTACCAGCCTCAGGGCCCAGCCGCCTCACCGCGTGGGCGGTACTGCCGTATTCCTGTCCGCCAGGCCCGAGGCGGTGCCTCACGCCTTGCTGCACAACCTGCTGCATAACCAGGTACTGCATGAACAGGTGGTGCTGTTGACCGTCGTGTTCGAGGACGAGCCACGGGTCAACGCTGGCAAGCGCTTTGAGGTCGAGGAGTTTGGTGACGGCTTCTTCCGCGTGAGCCTGCATTTCGGCTTCATGGAGGAGCCCGACGTGCCGTTGGCGTTAAGCCGCTGTCAGCGTGCGGACCTTGAGTTCGGCCCCATGCGCACCACTTATTTCCTCAGCCGGGAGACGGTCATTGCAGGCAGGCAGATGGGCATGGCCCGCTGGCGTGAGCACCTGTTTGCCTTCCTGCTGAAGAATGCCAACAGCAACCTGAAGTACTTCAAACTGCCGCTGAACCGGGTGATCGAGCTTGGCACTCAGGTCGAGATCTGAGCAGTCATGGACCACGATCCTTTTGTCAGGACGACAGAACTTGCAAAGCCGCTGCTTGTCTTACCAGCACCTGAGCTCTACCTGCGCCGTTGGAGGCGAAACAACATGAGAAAAACCCTGGTGGCCGTCTTTGCGTGTGCTCTGGCATTCGGCGCGACGGCAATGTTACCTGCCGATATCTCGCCGATGGGTTCCGCGTATGCCAAAGGCGGTGGCGGTGGCGGTGGCGGTGGCGGCCACGGTGGTGGTGGTGGCCACGGCGGCGGCAATGGCGGTGGACGTGGCGCCGGCATGGGTGGGCACAATGGTACTGGCAATGGTGCGGGTCTCGCGGGTGATCATGCCGGCAAGGCTACGCGCGATCATGGTGTGAGCGGCAATCATTATGGAAGCTCACGTAACCAGGACAACGGCCATGGGACCACCACCTCAGGCATTGCCCAGTCCAAGGATACTCGCGGCTTGACGAAATCTACCGCTATCTCGGGGACTACGCCCGGTGATCACAATGCCAAGGGGCTGAGCGGCGCGGTACAAAACTCCTCCAAGAATGATCGATGAGCTTAAGGCTGCCAGGTACTGAAAGGGCCTGGCAGCCGCTTCGTCGAAAGGCTGCGCACTGCGGAACTTAAAAGGCAACCTTATGTCGTATCCGCACTCAAATTTCCCCCCTGCGCCTTTTGGAAGCGAACAAACATGAAAAAAACCCTGGTAGCCGTCTTTACCTGTGCGCTGGCGCTCGGCGTAACTGCATTGTTGCCTGCCGATGTCTCGCCGATTGGTTCCGCATATGCCAAAGGTAATGGCAATGGCGGTGGCAAAGGTGGGTTCAACGGTAATGGCGCCGGCTACGAGAGTGATCATGCAGGCAAGGCCACCCGCAACCATGGCGAGAGCGGCAATCACTATGGAAGCCTGCGCAATGATGACAACGGCCGTGGCACTACCCGGTCCGGCATTGCCCATTCCAAGGAACACAACAAGGCCGGGCGCTCCTCTTCGAAGCACGATCGATAACTGAAAGCGCAGATGGCGTGCCCTCGAACCGGGCGATGCGGTTGATGGCACCGGCTGCGCCGGTGTTCGCGGGTAAACCCGCTCCCACAGGTACGGCGCATTTCTTCAGCTGATGGGCTCCCTGTGGGAGCGGGCATGCCCGCGAAGCAGGCGACGCCGTGGATGGCACCGGCTGCGCCGGTGTTCGCGGGCGCGCCCGCTCCCACAGGTATGGCGCATTCCTTCAGCTGGTGGGGTCCCTGTGGGAGCGGGTTTACCCGCGAAGCAGGCGACGCGGTGGAAGGCACCGGCTACGCCGGTGTTCGCGGGCGCGCCCACTGCCACAGTCTGGTGCCCGCCAAACCTCAAACCCTGAACCGCGCCACCAACGCCGCCATCTCCCCCACCAACCCCGACAACGCCTTGCTCGCCTCACTGGTCTGCTGCGCCCCCGCAGCCGAGGATGTCGACAACTCGCGAATGTTCAGCAGGTTGCGGTCTACCTCTCGCGCCACCTGGGCCTGCTCTTCGGCTGCGCTGGCAATCACCAGGTTACGCTCGTTGATCTCGCCGATCGCACTGTAGATACCCTCAAGCACCTGCCCCGAGGCCAGGGTCACGTCCAGCGTCGACTGGGCGCGGCTGGTACTGGCCTGCATCGAGGTCATGGCCGCTTCGGTACCCGCCTGCACGCGCCCGATCATCTGTTCGATTTCCTGGGTCGACTGCTGCGTGCGGTAAGCCAGTGTACGCACTTCATCAGCCACCACCGCAAAGCCGCGCCCGGCCTCGCCCGCACGGGCGGCCTCGATGGCGGCATTGAGTGCCAGCAGGTTGGTTTGCTCGGACACCGAGCGAATCACTTCCAGCACTTTGCCGATGTCCCGCACCTGCCCGACCAGTTGCTCCAGATGCGCGCTGCTGGCCTGGATCTCCCGAGTCATGGCCTCGGTGCCGTCGATGTTGTCGTTGACTTGCCGGCGGCTTTGCGCCGCCAGCTGGTTGGATTCGCTGGTGGTCTGCGAGGTGGTGATGGCATTGCGCGCAACCTCCTCAACGGCCGTGGTCATTTCGGTAACGGCGGTAGCGGCCTGCTCCAGCTCCTGGCCCTGCTGGCGCAGGTTGTTGGCGCTTTCCTCGGTGACCATATTCAGCGCCGTGGCGGCTGCGTCCAGCTGCCTGGCACAGTTGCTGATCTGCCCCAGGGTGTCGCGCTGGCTCTGCTGCATGCGCTCAAGTTCATGGAACAGCTGGCCGATCTCGTTACTGCCCTGCCCCTGCACCGGCACGCTCAGGTCGCCGCCGGCAATGCGCTGGAAGTGCCGGCCAGCTTCGCGCAGCGGGTGCAGCACGCGCTGGGCAATAAAGGCCCAGCACAGCACCGCCAACACCAACGTCACGCCCAGCAGCCCCAGACTCAGCAGTTGGGCGCGCGCCAGGCGCCGGTCGGATTCCAGCATGATCTGCTGACCGCGCTCACTCAATGCGCCAACCAGCTGCTGGCGCAGCGCCTGCAGCCGGCCCATGGCGTTGCCGGCGTCGGTGTTGACCTTGAAATACTGCTCGAGTGAACGTTGACGGGTTGCCTCACGCTGCCCGGCGACCGCCTTGGCATACTCGCCGTAGGTGGCCTGCAGTGCCGTTGCCAGTGCGTGCAGCGCAGGCTCGCGGGCGTTTTCGACAAACTCGTCCACCAGCTTCTGGCTCTTGTCGTTCAGCTCGACCGACAGCGCCATGCGCTTGTTGGCGCTTTCCTCATGACCACCCAGCTGCTCGATGAAGCCCGAGGACACATTGGCACTGGCGCGAATCGCCATCAGCAACGCATTGTTCAACCGGTCCGACTGGTGCGCGGTCTGGTCCAGTTCGGTGATCTGCTGGTCGCTGCCCACCGCCGCCCGCCAGGCACTGACGGTGGAAAACAGCAGGGTCACGCTGAACAGCGACAGCACCCAGAACATTCCGGTGCGGATCTTCAGGTTGGCAAGCATGGGGGCAGTACTCCTTGTTGGCACCACTTCTGGTCGATGATTCGACGGTGGGTGTGCTGCTATCGGAGGTACTACCCCAGGCTTGAGGCGCCGGAGTGCGGTTATGGGCGGTAACCGAACAGATGTTGTCGAGGCACATACCGGCAACGGGCAACAAGCCGACCAGGCGGGAACTTCAACGCTCCAATTCGGTCGATAGCATCCCCTCGCCCTCCAACCTGGCCCGCCCAAGCCCTGCCGAGTCTTCCGCCGATGCCCAGCACACCTGTTCTGTCAGCCCTGCTCCTGTTGTTCAGCGCAATCACGGCACAGGGAGCACTGGCCGGCGAACGCTACGCGCCCACACGCAGCAACAATGCTTCGACGGTGCTGATCGAAACCGCCTCGCAACAGTATGCCGACGGCCAGCTGGACCAGGCGGCGGCCACCCTGGAGCGTGCGCTGCACATTCAGCCGAACAACCCGGCAACATTGCACTACCTTGGTGTTTTGCGCCTTCAGCAAGGGCAGTATGAACAGGCCGAAACCCTGGCGCTTCGCTCCAACCTGCGTGTTGGCAACAATCACGCCCTGCGCAGCCGCAACCTGCAGCTGATAGAAGCCGCGCACAAGGCCCAGGGCTCGGGCATGCTGCCGACGGCTGCGCATTGACGGCGGCAAGACGCTGCGCGCGACGCTATTGTTCTGCCCGGTGATATAGGCAACTTCGTCGCTGGTCAGGACTGCCAGGCAGGCTGTCCATTCTACTACCCGGTAATCGCCTTCGCCGCCTGCGCCAAACGTTGTGTAGCCAGCCGGATTTCATCCATGTCCAGCGAGGCGAACCCGAGGCGCAAGGCATTTTCCGCATGACCAAACGGCGAAAACTGCCGGCCACTGCGTACCACCAGGTCCAACTCCAACGCCTTGCCAACCAACTGATCCACATTGATCTCGTCAGCAAACCTCACCCACAGCGCCAGCCCACCTTCCGGCTCGCGCACGGTTACCTGCTCGCCAAAGGCATCGCGCAAGCAAACCAACAGTGTCTCTCGACGTCGGCGATACTCCCGGGTGACCCGACGCAAGTGCTTCTTCAGTTCGCCATCATTGATCAAGTCCGCCAGCATCTGCTGCATCACCGCATCGCCCTGCCCCAGGGTCAGCGTCGCCCTGCGTTCGAGCGCTGCGGCCACCTCCGCCGGCGCCACGATGAAACTGCAACGGAACGTACTGCCCAAGGACTTGGACAATGAGCCAATGTAGATCACATGCCGCTGCTGACGGTCGCTGGCCAGCGGCAGGTAAGGCCTCCCGGCAAAGTGGTATTCATGGTCGTAGTCTTCCTCGACCACGCAGAAGTCGTGCTGCCGCGCCAGTTCCAGCAACTGCTGCCGGCGCCCGGCAGGCAGGCTGACCGTGGTCGGGAACTGGTGATGGGGTGTGATGTACAGCATGCGTACCTGGTGCAGCCGGCACAATGCATCGATCTGCTCGACCCGACAGCCCTCCTCATCCAGTTCTACGGTGACCAGCCGGGCGCCCAGCTGGCGGAAGATCTCCCACGCAGGCGGATAGCTCAGGCGCTCTACCAGCACAACGTCACCGGGCTTGAGCAGCACGCTGGCCACCAGGTACAGCGACATCTGCACGCCCTGGGTCAGGCAGATATGCTCGGCGCCAACGTTCAGGCTGCGATTGTGCCGCAGCATGTCGGCCAAGGCGCTGCGCAGGGAGTGGCTGCTGCACGCGCTGCCATGGCGCACGGTGTTGGCGGCAAAGCTGTTGCGCAAGGCATTACGGTAATAGCGGTGCAGAACGGTCTGCGGCAGCAGGCGGTGGTCACAGGCACCGTTGTCGAAGAACAGCGCACCCGGCCGATCCTGCTGCGCGGCAGCCTGTTCGTTGGCCGCGAAGTAGGCAACGGCAGGCTCCTCCTGGAGCACCAGGGCAAAGGGCTGCGCTGCGTCGGGCTCGGTCAGGGTGCCAGCCGCCAGCTGCCGACTGACGAAGGTGCCACGGCGCTGCACGCTTTCCAGCCAGCCCTTGGTCTCGGCTTCCTCGTAGGCGAGGATCACCGTCTTGCGATTGACGTTCAGCAGTTGCGCCATTTCCCGCGTGCCAGGCAACGGCGTGCCGGGGCGCAGGCGGCCCTCGGTGATAGCGGCTACCAGGCCCTCGACGATCTGCCTGTACGAAGCCTGCGGCTGCGCCCCGTCGAGCTTGAGCAGCGGCTGCCATTTGCTAAGCTGGACCATGTGAATTAACCGAAACTGGAGGTTCTACTGGTCCTGGACTATAGCAACAATCGAACCTCCACTTGCCCCGAGGTGCCTATGCAGAACCGCCACGTGATTGAATTGTCGCCCTCGGGCAAAACCTTCGACGCCAGCCAGGAGCTGCTGCTCGATGCCATGCTCGCCAGCGGTCTGCCGGTGCCCTTCTCATGCCGCCGCGGCGCCTGCGGCTCGTGCAAGGTCAAGGTGGTGTCGGGGCAGTATCGGGACAAGCAGCGGACGGCAGACATGCCCGCGCCCTGCTACCCCCTCGCCGCCGACGAAATGTTGCTGTGCCAGAGCCACGCCTGCAGCGACATGCGCCTGGAAATCCCCGGCTGGTCCCTGGAAACCCAGGCGCTGGAAATCCACGCGCAGGTTCATGGCAAACGCGAACTGAGCGCCGATATCGTCGAACTGGTGCTTCAGCCTGCGCAGCCGTTGGCGGTACGGGCTGGCCAGTACGTGCGCTTTCGGCTCGCCAACGGCGACAGCCGCTGTTTTTCCATCGCCAACCTGCCCGACCGGGACCAGGGGAAACTGGTGTTTCACATCCGCAAGGTCAGTGGCGGCCTGTTTACCGAACTCCTGCTGCCAACCCTGCAAGCAGGTGACACCTTGAAACTGGAAGGACCGGTGGGTGCCTGCACCTGGCAGCACGAGGCCCAGCGCCCCCTGGTACTGTTCGCCACCGGTACAGGTTACGCCGGCATCAAGCCATTGCTGCTGACCGCCCTGGCAGGTGATGCCGAGGTCACGTTGTACTGGGGCGGCAGATCGGACGCCGACTTCTATGACCGTGAGTTTCTCGACCAGGCCAGCCGTGCACACGCTCACTTTCGCTGGCACCCGGTGCTGTCGGACCAGGCGCGCGTGCAGCAGGTGGCGCTGGCCCAGGCCCATCGCTGGGCCGACACCCAGGTCTATGCCTGCGGCAATGCCACGATGATCAGCCAGGTTCGCGAGCAGTGCCTCGCTGCAGGCCTGCAGCCCCATCGTTTTGTCGCGGAGGCTTTCGTTGCCAGCGGCACACTGGCGCCAGAGGCTTCAACAGCCAGCCCGTTGCACCCGGAGCTGGAAAAAGTCGGCCCACGCTACTCGCTGGACGGCATGCTCGCTGCCCGCGAGCAGTCGGTGCGGGCCGTTGCTGCGATAGCGAACCAGCTGAAAGTCGGCATGACCACTGCCCAGGCGCTGGAGATGGCCGCGCAAACCTTGCAGGCGATGGGTGCATCGCACACCTGGCACCCGACCTACATCCGCTTTGGCGACGACACCGTGCGCACGCCGCGGCAAGGCATTGATCTGCAACGTGTATTACGTACTACGGATATCGTCGTGGTCGACGTCGGCCCGGTATGGGATGGCTATGAGGGCGACTATGGCGACACCTTCGTGTTCGGCCAGCACGAGCTGCACCACGCCTGCGTCAAGGCACTGCATGAGGTGTTCGACGAAACCCGCCAGGCCTGGGGCCGTGGCTTGACCGGGCGCGAACTGTACGACTTCGCCGAGCGCAGTTCCCAGGTAAAAGGCTGGCAGCTGGAGCGCAACCTGGCCGGGCATCGCATCGCCGACTTCCCGCATGTGCTGTATGGGCAGGACAAACTGGCCGAGGTGGAAATCGTCCCGAGCGAAGTGGTGTGGGTGCTGGAGATCCAGTTGTGCCACCCTAGCGAGCCGGTCGGGGCGTTTTTCGAAGACATCCTGATTGGTGAGGCCAGGTCGTTCTCATAGATTCAGAAGCAAGCGATCCGCGTACCCTGTGGGAGCGGCTTTAGCCGCGAAGAATCCAACGCGCTGCATGGCACCGGCTGCGCCGGTGTTCGCGGCTAAAGCCGCTCCCACAGGGGCCTTGCTGATTCAATGAGTTATGTGCCGTTCTATCTCAAGCACCGAGCGAATCCAGCACGCCTTGCAGCTTGCCCCGGGTCATCTCGGTGCACGGCTGCATGGGCTCTCGCAGTTCGTCGCTCATCAGCCCCTGTAGCTGCAAGGCCGCCTTGACCACAGCCGGGTTGGGCTCGGCAAAGGCCATCTTCATCCAAGGCAGCAATTGGTAGAACGTGCCGCGCGCGGCTACCCAGTCGCCATGGTCGACCTGCTGCAGCATGCGCACGTACAGGTCGGCCCGCACATGCGCCGAAGCCGAAATGGCCCCTGCGCCACCCAGGCACAGGTTGTTGAAGATCTGCACGTCCTCACCGGCCAGCACCTGGGCGTGGCCGTCCTGGATCAGTGCCATGGTGGTCTCGCTGTCACCGCCGCAGTCCTTCACCGCCGCGATGCGCGGGTGGCGCACGATGCGGCGCAGGGTTTCACGCTCGATACGTACCCCGGTGCGGTAGGGTATGTCGTAGACGATCACCGGTACGCTGGCGGCATCTGCCACGGTGCTGAAGAACGCTTCGATGCCGGCCTGCGAAGGCCGGATGTAGCACGGCGCAGGGACCAGCAGCCCGCCAATCTCACGCCGCTGGATTTCAGCCTGGAAGGCCAACAGCTCGCGCAAGTTGTAGCCCGACAGGCCCATCACCACCCTGCCCGGCTCCACCCAGGCCAGCACGGCATCCAGCACAGCCAGTTGTTCGGCCTTGGACAGCGCCGCCGCCTCGCCCGTGGTACCGCATACCACAAAACCGGCCACACCCTCTTCGAGCAGCTTCTTCACCAGTTTTTCCAGGGCGGCGAAGTCGACTTCATTGGCGCGCAATGGCGTGACGAGGGCAATCCAGATACCACGGAAATTCGACATGCAAAAACTCCTGATGTTGACCGAAAGTCAGCGTCAGCAGGGCGGAGAGTCGAAGTGGTCTGGCAGGGATACCTGGCGCCTTCTGTCTCGTCAGCCCACCTGACGAGACAGCGCGCCTCGGTCAGATGAGCGGCTGTTTCTTGGATTTCTTGGCAACGGCAACGCACGCGCCTGCCTGGGCGATGAAGCCCGAAGCGAAAATGGCGTGGTTGGAAATGGACATGCCGGCAAGCCCGTTGCGTGGATATGGCTGGATAATGGTGGCGCGGCGCACTCGGTGTCAACACCGAGATAGCAAACCCATCCGGCTGCGTCGGTGTTCGCGGCCAAAGCCGCACAGAGATCTGTGGGCCCGATCTTGTACAAGAGACATTTGATCAGTCCAGCATCCACACATCATCGCCCTCCTCCAGCACACCACCGTGATCCGTCCGGTCTCCTTTACGCGCCACAGCCGCGCCCTCAATCAGGAAATGCTCGGCTCCACTCTCAATCACGGCACCGCACGTGGTCCGATCCCCCACCCTGGCAACCGCCCTGCCATTGAAGGTGTACGTGGCACTGCCGCTTTCCACTTCGTTGATGCCATGCAGCGGACAGACATGTCGATGGCCTACAAGTACGACAGGATTCATTGGGCCTCTCCTTCTGATGGCCCGGTGCGAGATTCACGGTCTATCTCCTCTGGCCAATTAACCTTGGGTGCCAGGCAATGCATGTGGCTCAGGCCATCGTCATCGTTCCAGTCACGGGGTGGGTGCACGAACTTCGGCAGGGCTTCGGGACCTTGCTGCATGAATAGCCGGGCGATGGCCCAGTAGGCTTCGCCGTGATACAGGTCGTGGGTGAAGAAGACGCGGTCGATGACTTCGTTGGTTTCCGGGTTGCGGACCGACAGCATGACGTTCTCGATCAGGCCACCGTGGCCTGGGGCGTAGACTCGGTAGACTTCGGCGGTTACGTCGTCCCAGTTGTAGGCGACCGGTTTGACGCCCCAGTGTTTGCGGCTGAACAGATAGATGTAGTGGAATCTGAATTGATAGAGATAGATTTTGCGTCGTAGGCGATTGAAGCGAATGGGTTCGTCCCGTGGGAGCAATAGGTCCATTTTTACATATGTCGCAGTAGCCCACATGCCAATCAAAATCGCTAGCGATGAGAGGATGTCAACGCCCCAATTATTCGACCAGTAGATACCAAAAAACCTCCAATGCATGTAGATTAATGCACCCACAGAAAAAACCAGAATTGGTCCCCCTATCAGCACTGCGACACCACGCAAACTGACAGTAGATCGGGGAAGCTCCAGGAACACATCATCACAGTAGTTTGGTGGCGGATCTATATCTTCAAAGCTTAAGCGCGGAGCTTCATCCGAACTGACACCAGGCAGATCATGACTCCAACACAGAGCTCGCTCCGAAAGGATCCTGGGCTTAGTTTTCATTCGTTAGCCTCCTTAATGCAGACCTCAACATATGCGTCTGGCAGCCTTCTATCCGGCCAATAACTTATTAGCAGTGTCGCGGCTCTAATGGTATGCGACCCAATCGTAGCTATCAGATTCACAGCCCCCGTAATTTCTAGCCAAGACATATGCGGCTCATTTTGGCTAGGCGACCGTAGTATTTTTTCAACTAAAATATCACTCTTATAATCGGGCAACCTCGGCTGAAAAAAGTCATGGACTGTTGCCGCTTTGGTAAGCGCCTCGGCTCGGACAGGTTGGTATTCATCAAGAACAACAGTCTCTCCGCCACTGAAGTCGGGGAAGGTTCCGTCACCATGACGATGTACAACAAGCATCAAACGATAGGCCGAATGCTCATCACGGTATTTGGGCAATATGATTTGGAATTTTAGCTTTTGCTCTAGTTCCAAGCTAAGCAACCCACCAATCTTAGAAGTGGCCGGGTCGCTTAAACGCTTGGATTCGAAATGAATCGCCGCATGTACGCCGAGCGTGGCGGCATTGAGCTCTGCAAACGCTATATCTGCATATTCAGGTGTCTTCCAAGACACGACCGGATTTTCATCGTTAGTCCCAAAGCAGCAGCGTCGCACCCAGCGCTCTAATGCATTAGATTCGCTTTCTTCAGCTGACTTGGCAAATGCGTAAGCGATGAGAGCCAGTACGATAGCCAGACCTAAAGGCCCTAATAGGACGGGTTTGAAAATTGCATAGACAAACATTCCAGTTGAAGAGATGTACACAAGACCTGCACTAAAATAATTCCTCGCTGCTAGGTTGTCCCCAGCTGCTCGTGTACGGTTAGCGGCAGAAAATGCTTGTGCCGTATCCAAAACCCCGGTTATTGCACCTATCATCGCACCGATTTTTATCAGCGACACTCCAGTTTCTGAGGCGCCCTTAGCCCACGATATTCCAGTATGCTTAGTACTTGAGTTCAACAAGAGCCCTATTAGCTCGATACTCCCTCCCAATATTCCCAAGTACGATCCTTGCAATGCCAACCTGGCCTCATGCGCCTTCGGCCCGATCTCCGTTTCCGCCTTTTCCTGATTCCTGCCCAGGCTGTCCTGCTGTAAATACAACCCGCCTATCGCCAGCAGGACCTCCCAGCTGCCAGCAATCCCGCGTAACCCAGAAAAACCGGTTTTTACCAATCGAGCCGCCTGCTGCGTCGTGATCTTCATCCCGTGCAACAACCTGCGCGCATCGGTTTCCAACGTCCCCGCCGCCACCGAGATATTCACCAAGGCAAGCTGTGCCGCGCTGCTCGCCTGGGTTACCCCCATGCTGGCCTCCTTGAACAACCGCCCATGCACTTCCTCGGCCTTGCCCTCGACCCACACCGTCACGCTGATCATCGAATTGGTGAACCGCGGGTCGAGCACGGCCAGGCTCATCAGCCCGTGCTGGATGATCGGCCGCACCTTGCGCATGGCCTTCATCGAGCCAAACTCGAAGTCATCGATATTGCGGCGCATCCGGTCCCGCGCCTCGGCGATCGACGCATTGGCCTTGTGCTGCAACTCCCGGAGGTGGGCGCTCTGCAAGGCGTAGTACTCGCCCAGCTTCATCTGCACTTCCAGCTCGATCAGGTGGACGCCGTTGTAGAGAAACTGCGTGGCGCTGTTCAGATGCCGCACGGCCTTCTGAATACCTGGCGATAGACATGGCGCCAGCCGCTGACTGGCCGCATTGAGCGCACCCTGCGTTTCAGCAATGGCCTGCTTGAGGGTATTGCGCGTGCGCAGGCCGGCGTCATCGCTGGCGATGATCTTGCTCAGCATGCCGTAAAGCTTGTCGCTGTCGTTCCAGTTGATCGCTTCTGTGGCGGAGAAACTGGGCAGCAGCCCGGCCAGCAGTGCCTGGTCGCGCATCAGCAAGGCGCGGTAGGGCGGGCTGTCAGGGTCCTGCAGCCATTTCAGCCAGAGCAGTTCGCTGGTGCCGGAAGCGGGAACATGCGGTTCAAGGCGGGGGACGACAGCTTCCGTAACGCCACCACCCAGGCACAGGGCCATGGTCTTGGCGTAGGCCACCCCGGACTCACGATCGTTACCGTCGTAGTCGTATGCCTCGGCCACCTTGAACATGGGCGTATCGAACAAGGCAACGTACGCCTGGGCATCCTTGTCGATGTAACGCTGAAACTCACGTTCCTGCTGCTCATAGTCAGCCTGGAACGCGGCCCGCTGCGGTTCGTGGTAGCGCTCTTCAAGCCGCTCGTCACTCTCCTGCTGCGCACGCTCGACCAACAGCTGCCGCTCGACTGCCGGGTCGGTGAACACCGGTGGCCCATCACCCGTCATCGGTTCCAGCGACGGCACCTTCTGCGCCGCCCATTCCCTGTGCGTGGCGCGAATGATCTGCAGGATCTGCGAGGTCTGCAGCTGATAGGCGCGCATCGGGTCTTCACGCCAGGCCTGACGCTTCAGTACCCAGTTCAGGCGCTGATGGTTGTACTCCTGAATCAGCCCGACAGTGTCGTCGAGCACCACTGCCAGCACGCCGTTTTCCAGCTGGTGCCGGTTGATCGCATTGACCAGATACCCTCGCAGGGCGAACCGGCGCAACCAGCGGCTGTGGAAACCATGCGCACTGTCGAAGGGGGCACAGCCATGCTGGGCGTACTCGAACACCTGCTGGTCGACCCCAAGCTTATCGGGCGTCATGGCGATGCCCAGCAGTTCGGGATTGTTGCGGGCCTGAATCAGGTCCAGGCCCTCGAAGCGATGCGCAGGCGACGCGCCGCTCTTGTAGGCGTTCAGCACGCTCACCGGCCAGGCGTCACTGGAGAAGGCCAGCCAGGCGCTGGTGTACCTGCCGGTATCGAGGTTGAGAAAGGCCGAAGGAATGTCGTGATCTGCGTTCACGCATTTTTCGGGCAGCGGCGACGGCGGGCCATCTGGCGGCTCGTAAGGGTTGAAGCGGCGCAGGTGACCTTGCTCGCTGACGGCATAGGCATGCCAGACCTGCTGGTCGAGCAGCACATACAGGAAGCCCCTGCGCAAGGTGCGCAAGCCGATCTTTGTCGAGATGTGCCGGTTATCCGCCACGATGGAGACACACTCGGGGCGGGTATCGGGCACCAGGGCGCGGCGCAGCGGCAGGATCGGCAGGCCCTGGCGCTCGCAGAACATGCACTGGTCGTGCGGCAGCCCGGCTTCGGCGATCGCGAGGGCAATACGTTGGCTGATGGTCATGAGCGATTCTCGGATTTCGGCAGGCATTCGATCAGTTGGCGCCATTGCGCCTCGGAGTAGCGGGCGAGCAACGCGGCAAGAGGCGCCTGACCTCTGGCCGCTGCATCGATCATTTCGCCCACCGCAGGCACGGTATGCAGCCTCGGGTGAATGCACAGGTGATGGAGAGCGAAGGCCACGATGTCCTCCATCGCGCTCAGGCCCAACCTGCGTGCATCATCGATATGGTTCGAAGCACGCACCGCAGCAAACGGTGGAATCTGACACTGATTGATGTGCTGCGAACCCGCCCGCAACACTCTCCAGGTAGCCAGCACACATTCGATCAGCCCCACGTCATCCTGAATTCGCCGCGCAGGGGTCGGCAAAGGGTGTCGCTGCCCGCTCTGCCCTTTCAGGCTTGCCAACCTCCCACCGCTACTCAGGAACAACCAGTCACTGATCGGCCACCATGGGCCTTGTTCAAGCCGCTCGAACGTCGCCGCAAGCAACTCCAGCCGGACGGGTTCGTAGACCGGGTAGCAGCCAAATTCCCGATTGGAATCGGGTAGCCGACACAAGGCCGTGAGATGAGACGCGACAGTGGCCGAAGGCGCCTCACTGAACAGCCAGCCACACAGGTAACGCCGTTGCTGAAACAACGCCCTCTGCGCCGCTCGGGCGGTCAGTTCCAGCAGACGGCGACTGGGGACCATGCCGGGCGAAGCCAAGCAGACCAGTACGGGATGCAGTTGGGGGGCATGGGCCAGGTCGGCCCGGTGCACACGGGTCAATGCCTGCTCACCCAGGGCATTGCGCAGCGGGGCAAGCACGGCGTGGTCGCCATCGTGAGCAGTCGCAAGCGGATCTATCAGCACATGGCAGTACAAGTGCGCCCCATGATGGCTTTCGATGAGCCTCGCCAGGTTGTCAGTGCGCATCAGGCCTTGGCCTCGCACTTGTTGCTGGCGTCAGGCGCAAGCGTAAGTGGCTGGCTGTTTCCAGTCCCTGACGCAGCCGCGCTGGTTTGCCCCAACAGCTCGAGCTTCAGCCCGTTGATAGTGATGCCCTGCCCGTCCAGCACAATGCTGCCGCCCGCGGTTCTGAACTCGATGCGCTCACTGGCGCGCAGCTGATAGATCGTCGTATGTTGCTCGATGCCCTGCCCGACGGTGACCTTTTGCGTACCTTTGACGACCAGCTCGGCGTCTTTCCCGACAAGGGCCCGGTGATTGGCCCCTGTTGATTCGCTACGGTCGTTGCCTATCTTCTCGATCAGGTCCTGCTTGATGTCTACGTGGCAGGTTTGCCCAATGAGCTGGGTATGGTCACCCCCGGTTTCCTGGCGGAAGTCATTGCCGATATTCAAGTGCTCATCATTGCCGACCTGCTCGACACGATTACGCCCCACACGCGTGGTCTCATCATTGCCGACTACATTGTTCTGGTCCCGCTGGGCATGGATGAACACTTCTTCCTTGCCGAGTTCGTCCTCGAAGCGCAGCTCGTTGAAACCATCGCCTTTGTGGGTCTGGCTCTTGATGGTCATGCGGGTCTTGTGTTCGGGCAGGTCATACGGCGGCAGTTGGTCGCCGCAATAGGTACGCCCGGTGATCATCGGCTGGTCGGGGTCGGCGTTGACGTACTGGATGATCACGTCCTGGCCGATGCGCGGGATAGCCATCGAACCCCAGCTACCGCCGGCCCAGCCTTGCGACACGCGCACCCAGCAGGAGCTGAACTCGTTGTTCTCGCTCTCCCGGTCCCAGGGGAAGCTCACCTTGACCCGGCCCCACTCGTCGCAGTAGATCTCTTCCCCGGGCGGCCCGACGACCGTGGCCATGTGCGGGCCGTCGATGCGTGGCTTGGGCAGTGGCGCCGGACGCCATTCGATCCGGCCGGGCACCAGCACGGCTTCCTGCGAGTAGCGCGTTCCTTGTTCGGCCCCGGCAGCTTCTTCCTGCAGGCTGGTGAACTGGCTGCCCTCGTGACGTACACGCATCACACGCCAATGAGCGTTGAGGTCTTTGCGCGGGTGTTCGATGAGGGTAAAGCTCAGCCCCGGTTGCAGCCGCACATCGTCACCCTCGACTTCGGCAATACGGGCGTCATGGCGCAGGGCCGTCAGGCGGGTAGCGGTAAAGGGTACACCGACCGCATCGCGCTTGTAGCGGCCGGGGTAGTCGAAGCGCTCATAGTCCCGGGACTGATGGGTGATGCTACTGTCACCTGCGCGGTGTTCCTGCCGGTACTGCGGGTTGGTGAAGGTGTAGTCCCGCTGCACCTGACGTGCAGTGCGCACCTGTTCGCTGTAACGCAGGCGGCGCAGACAAGGCCTGGCCTGGTCGCCACCGCTGTTGGCGCGGTACAGCACCTGGTCGGGGCCAATGTCGTCTTCGTCGAAGAAGCCTTCATCCTCGTCGTCGGCCTTGAGCGCGCTTCGGCTGATCTGCCCCAGCGCCAGCAGTCGGTCGGTGATGACCAGCTGGTGATGTTTCGGCGTGTGCTCGAAGCGATAGACGAAACCCTCTTCCCCCGCCAGGCGGGCGATGAAGTCGAGGTCCGTTTCACCGGCCTGTACGCAGAACTCGCGCACCTGATGCTCGCCCATGCTGTTGATTTCGAAACGGGCAATGCCCTGGCGCTTGAGCATCAATTCGAGAATCTGCGGCACGGTCTTCTGCTGGAAGATGCGCCAGTTCGAACGTAAGCCGGCACGGGCCAGCACGGGCTCGACCAATGCGCGGTAACGAGTGCGATAGAACCCCGTTTCACCCTGGCTGAAACTGCTGACCAGGCCGTGCACATAGCGCAGGGGGCGCTCACCGCGCCAGATCGTGAACAGCACTGGTTGGTCGAGCAACTGGCCGAAGTCGACCTCGTCTTCAAAACTGATCAATTCCAGTTTCAGCTGGAACGGTGAGCTGATCATTTCGTCGAGTTCGAACGAAACCACCTCGAAGTCAATCTGGCCAGCCAGCGGCTGGAAGGTGAAGCGCAAGTCGGATTGGCTAGGCATGCGGATCCCCTTTGCTACTGCTGCAAAATGCCGTTGAGCGACTCCAGCACCTCGGCGGTGATCAAGCTCAGGCGGTAGCTGTAGTAGCAGTAGGCGCAGACCATGGCGATGGCGGAGATCACCAACGGGCTCCACCAGGGCCATTCCCGACGCCGCATACGGTGGGGGCGAGGGACCACGTTGGTATAGGGATCGCCCGGGAATTCCGGCGTGGGGCCGCGCAGTTCACGAATGACCTTGTGCATCCGCGAAATCAGGGCGTTGATGATTTCATCGCACTTCGGGTCCAGGGCGTACTTGCCCTTCAGGCCCAGGCAAAAGCAGAAGTACAGGAACTCCAGCACATCCTGGAACTCCTTGGGCGACTGCATCAACCGCTCCAGCAACACGAAGATCTTCTCGCCACCCTGGGTTTCGCCATGGAAGATGCTGAGCAGCGGTTCGTGACTCCAGCACGAATTGTTCCCCCAGGGCCGACTCATCACGGCCTCGTCCAGGTAAAGGCACAAGGCATAGGAATAGGCTTCGAGGTGCACAGAGGAATAACCGTGCTGCTGTATTTCCTCGCGGATTGTGCTGATCTGAATCTGCAGGGTCTTGTGCACCTGTTCGATGTTGGGCAGGTCATCCAGCGTACGCAGGCGTATGACCAGGCCGAACAGCGGGTTGGCCGCGTCGAGCATCAGGTTGGCGAAGCCGCCGCGTAGCCGGAAGTCCGGGTCGGCCGGATAACCCTCATGATCCGCGCGCCCGCCGTGGCCGGGTGGATAAGGTGAATCGCTGCCCTCCGGGACATCGAGCATGGCATGCAGGCTGCTTTCGGTTACGTCATGGGCAGCGTTGGCGGCCTGTGGTTTTCCAATACGAACAGCAGATGGGCCGGGCATGAAGAGGTCCTTGTCTTCCAGTTAGGCTGAAGACATGAACACTATCGGGGAATCAATTCTTCGAGGAGCGTGGTGCGTCCCAAAGCGCTGTAGGAATTTTCTCCTTTTGGCTTGTCTGGACGCTGTGATGCCGGAATTCCGGGGCCGCTCTGCGCCCCTTTCGCGACACAAGGCCGCTCTTGCAACGACTGCGCCAGCCCTTGTGTGGGTGGCGCACCGCCGCAAACATCAATCAGCCAAACAACCTGGCCAGGAAACCCAGCTTCTTCTTATACGAGCGCCGAGCTTCCAGGGCTTCCTCCAGGCTGACCTCGAGGAACCGCGCCTGCTGGTTGGGCTGCATCTGCCCGATCAGATCCAGGTCGGCGCTGATCACCGTGCCGATCATGGCGTAGCCGCCACCCGACACCGCGTCACGGTGCAGGATGATCGGCTCCAGCCCCGCGGGCACCTGGATCGAGCCGATCGGGTAGCAGCTGTCAACGATGTTCGACGGGTCCGAGCCGGCCCCGAACGGCTGCTCCCGTGGCTGGAAGCTCAAGGCGCTGCCGCCCTTGTAGCGATAGCCGATACGGTCAGCCTCGGAGCCGACCGTCCAGGCTTCGGTGAAAAAGCTTTGCACCGCAGCCTTGGTCAGGCGGTGAAAATACAGCCCCGGCACCACCCGCAGCACCACCTCGCCGCCCAAGGCCTGGCGCAAGGCCATCGGCAGGCTCGCGCCGGCGCGGGTCTTGCCGCTGGGCATGCCGACCGGCAACAGGTCACCCGCCATCAGCTTGCGCCCATGCAAGCCACCCAATGCACCCAACGCATAGGTGGAGCGGCTGCCGAGCACCTCGGGTACATCGATACCACCGGCCACCGCCAGGTACGCCCGGGCGCCTGCGGTAGGGAAGCCGAAACGCAACACCTGCCCGGCACGTACGGCAAACGCGGTGTCCGGGCGCTGCTCGCGGCCATCGAGCAAGACCGGCATCTGCGCACCGCAAACCGCCACCAGGGCATCCTGCTGGAACTCCAGCTCCGGCCCCACCAGCGCACACTCAAGGCCCGCGGCGCCGGCCGGGTTGCCCACCAGGTGGTTGGCCGCCCTCAGGGCGTACTGGTCGAGGGCGCCGGACGGCGGGATGCCCAGGTGGTAGTAGCCTTCGCGGCCCAGGTCCTGCACCGAGGTAGCCAAGCCGGGTTTGAGTACCTTGATCATGCCAGCACCTCCTGCAGAGTCCGTGGATAACCGACCGGGTCGGCAAGGAACGCGTCCAGGGAGAATTCCACCGGGCGAATGCGCAGGTCGAAACGGCCTTCTTCGACATCCGCCACCGCCTGGTCGTAGGTGCGGCGGTCAATGGGTTTGAACTGCACGATGTCTCCCGGGCGGAAGAACACCATGTGCTCCTTCAGGTAGTTCAGCGTCTGCTGCGGGTCGTAGATAGGCGCCGGAGTGACGCCGAACATCTGGTAGCCACCTGCCCCGCGCACTGAATAGATGCAGCCGAAACAGCCGCCATGGCCAAGGGTGAGCTTGGGGGTGTCAGTACGCGGGCGCAGGTACTTGGGCACCTGCAGTTGCCGCTCTCGCTCGACCATCTGGAACATGAACGGCAGGCCGGCAACGAACCCGACCATCGACACGAACCACGGCGCACCGCTGTGCGCGGCAATGAACCCCTCGACATCGGCCAGGCCGTTGATCCGCGCGGCGTACTCCAGGTCGGTGCTGCCTGGGTCCTGATGGCGGTCACGAAAACGCATCAGTGTTTCATGGGTCCAGGGGTCGTTGTACAGCACTGGAATCTCGATGATCCGTGTCTGCAACGAGCGCTCGGCCACCGCCTGCGCTTCGGCACCGCGCACCGCCTCCAGCAGTGCCTGCGGCGCGATACGGTCCGGGTCGAAGCGAATCTGGAACGAGGCGTTGGCCAGGCACACATCCAGCACGCCATCCAGGGCCAGCCGCTCCACCGCGCGGGTGACTGCCATGCCCTTGAAAAAGGCCTCCAGCGACATGCTCTCGCTGACTTCGGCAAACAGGTGCTCGTCGGCGCCGAAGCTGTAGCGGATAGGGGTTGTAGCGAGCGGTTCGGCCATGACTGTTCCTTTTCTTGGAGTCTTTACAGAAAGGCAGGCGAAAGCAAATTGCACGGGCTCCGGCGTATACCTGCCGGATGCCCCACGGATTCAGCGTGGCGCACGCACCACGATACCGGCAGCGTCCAGCGCCTTGCGCGTGGCCTCGACCAGGTCGAGCGCCCCCGGGGTGTCGCTGTGCAGGCAGATGGAATCGAATTCGATGGCCAGGTCCTGGCCCTCGACCGTGCGCACCACGCCTTGCTGGCAAGCCCGCAACACCCGTTCAGCGACCGCTCCAGGTTCGTAGCCCCGCACATTGCGGGTGAACACGATCGAACCGCTCAGGTCGTACTCGCGGTCGGCGTAGAACTCGCGAATGACCGGCTGGCCAAGCTCCTGGGCGATGCGGCAGATCACCGAACCCGGCATGCAGTACAGCAGCAGCTCCGGCTCGATCACTCGCAGGTTCTCCACCAGCAGCCGTGCAGCTTCTTCGTCACGTGCCAGATGCATGTACAGGGCACCGTGCGGCTTGATGTGCTGCAGGCGCACGCCCTGGGCGCGGGCAATTTCACGCAGGGCGCCGAGCTGGTAGAGCATGTCGTCGACCAGTTCCTGGGCCGGGGCATTGATGTGCCGGCGACCAAAGCCGACCAGGTCGCGGAACCCGGGGTGCGCCCCCACTGCGACGCCCAGGGCCTTGGCCCGCTCGACGGTACGGCGCATGGTGCCGGGGTCACCAGCATGGAAGCCGGTGGCGATGTTGGCCGTGCTGATGTAGCCCATCAGCTCGTTGTCGACGCCGTCGCCAATCGTCCACGGGCCAAAGCCCTCACCCATGTCCGAGTTGAAATCCACCACCTGCATGACTGTCTCTCCTGGCGCTTGTGACTGCATGCAAGCCACGTTAGATTCTCCGCACCCCCTTGGGAAGATCTATAAACAGATAGGGTGTCTTCTGAAAATCAGATACCCCGGGAGCTATCGTGTCACTGACCCTGCGCCAGGTCCGCTATTTCGTCGCCACCGCCGAGATCGGCCAGATTTCCCAGGCGGCAATCCACCTGAACATTTCCCAGTCTGCAGTGACCACGGCGATCAAGGAGCTGGAGGCGATGCTCGGCGTGCTGCTGTTCCAGCGCTCGGCGCAGGGCATGAGCCTGACCGAGGCTGGCCGGCACTTCCTCAACCGCGCCTACGTGATCCTGCGTAGCGTGGACGATGCGTTGAACAGCCCGCTGCCGGACGTGCGCGCCAGTGGCCTGCTGCGCCTGGCGGCAAGCTACACGGTGATCGGCTACTTCCTGCCCCATCACCTGCAGCGGCTGGAGCACTGGCATCCGGATGTGACCTTGGAGCTGTACGAGCAGGAGCGCAGCGCCATCGAGCAAGGGTTGCTGGAGGGTCGTTTCGACATGGCAGTAGTACTCACCGCCAACCTCACCCACCCGGACATCGTCTCGGAAACCCTGTTCAACTCCGAACGCCGCCTGTGGCTGCCTGGCAACCATCCGCTGTGCGAGCGCTCGGCGGTAAGCCTGGCCGATGTGGCCTGCGAGCCGTTCATCCTGCTGACCGTGGATGAGGCCGAGCAAAGCGCCATGCGCTATTGGGAACAGGCCGGGCAGCGGCCGAAAGTGCGGGTGCGGACCAGTTCGGTGGAGGCCGTGCGCAGCATGGTTGCCAATGGCAGCGGTGTAGCGATCCTGTCGGACCTGGTGCACCGGCCCTGGTCGCTGGAGGGCAAGCGTATCGAGACGGTGACCATCAGCGACCCGGTGACACCGATGAGCGTTGGGCTGGCCTGGCACCGGGAACGGGCGTTCAGCCCGGCGATGCAGGCTGTACGCAATTACTTCCATGATGCTTTTTGGGCACCGCAGCAGTTGTCGGCACGGCGCTGACCGTTCCCTGCAGGCCCGACTCGTTGCGGGTACCCCTACAGCACCAAGGCAAAATGAAATCAGACAGAAATGTAATAATTTGCAAAGTTTTGTTAACAACGACCGTTGGGTCAGTGTCTGTCAGTTAAGGTTGCCGGCTTGACTGGGGCTGCATTGCAGCCCAAGCCTGCCATGGCGACAGCGGACATATCGCTGCGTGTCATGGTCACCGGCCAGGCAAGAATTGATTTTCCGGAGACAAGCATGCTTCGCATCTTTGAGCGCTGGCTCGATCCCTTCCCACCTGATGAGGTACCACCGCCACCGGTTGGCCTGTTGCGCTTCATGTGGGCCTGCACCCGGGGCGCACGCGGCTACATCCTGGCGCTTGCGCTGCTCAGTGCCGGGGTATCGATCTACGAAGCCTGGCTGTTCGCCTTTCTCGGCCAGGTCGTGGACCTGCTCTCGGCCTGGCAGGCCGGCGGTACCGTCGGCCCCGAAGAAACCCGGGTGCTGTGGGGTATCGGCATCGTCCTGCTGGTCAGCATCGGGTTGGTGGCGCTGCGCACCATGGTTCAGCACCAGGTGCTGGCGATCAACTTGCCGCTGCGGCTGCGCTGGGACTTTCACCGGCTGATGCTACGCCAGAGCCTGTCGTTCTTTTCTGACGAGTTTTCCGGTCGGGTCACCACCAAGGTGATGCAGACGGCACTGGCGGTACGCGATGTGTTGTTCACCATCATCGAGATCCTGCCCGGGATCGGGGTGTACTTCATCGCGATCATTGCCTTGGCCGGTGGCTTTGCCCTGAAACTCATGCTGCCATTCATTGCCTGGGTCGTACTGTTCGGCCTGACCATGCTGTATTTCGTGCCACGCCTGGGCAAGGTCGGCCAGGAGCAGGCCAATGCGCGATCGTCGATGACCGGGCGGGTGTCCGACGCCTACACCAACATCACCACGGTGAAGCTGTTCTCGCACGCCAACCGCGAAGCGCACTTCGCGCGCGCGGCCATGGAGGACTTCAAGCAGACCGGCTTTCGCCAGATGCGTCTGGTCAGCCAGTTCGAAATCGTCAACCAGGCGCTGGTGGTGGGCTTGATCATCGCTGCCGGTGGCTATGCGCTGTGGCTGTGGCACCAGGGCCAGGTCGGTACCGGGGCGGTGGCGGCGATCACCGCCATGGCCTTGCGTATCAACGGCATGTCGCACTGGATCATGTGGGAGATAACCTCGCTGTTCGAAAACATCGGCACCGTGCAGGACGGTATGGCCACCCTCACCCGCGGCCCCAAGGTAAAGGATGCGCCGGATGCTGTGGAGCTGGTAACCACAGGGGGCGCGGTGAGTTTTGACAAGGTCAGCTTCAACTACAACGGCGAGCGTCAGGTGCTCAACGACCTGAGCCTGCACATTCGCCCGGGCGAAAAAGTCGGCCTGGTCGGCCGCTCCGGCGCCGGCAAGTCCACCTTGATCAACCTGCTGCTGCGCTTCTACGACGTGGACCGTGGTGAAATCCGCATCGACGGGCAGAACGTGGCCAAGGTCACTCAGGACAGCCTGCGCGCGGCGATCGGCATGGTCACCCAGGACACCTCGCTGCTGCACCGCTCGATTCGCGACAACATCGCCTATGGCCGCCCCGATGCCACCGAAGCGCAGATCCGCGCCGCTGCGGCCAATGCCCAGGCCGATGGTTTCATCAGCCAGCTCAGCGACCGCCAGGGCAACACGGGTTACGACACCCTGGTGGGAGAGCGCGGCATCAAGCTGTCTGGTGGCCAGCGCCAACGCATCGCCATTGCCCGAGTGATGTTGAAGAACGCGCCGATCCTGCTGCTGGACGAAGCCACGAGTGCGCTGGACTCGGAAGTGGAAGTGGCCATTCAGGAGAGCCTGGATGAAATGATGCAAGGCAAGACCGTCATCGCCATCGCCCACCGGTTGTCGACGATTGCCGCCATGGACCGGCTGATCGTGATGGATGAAGGGCGCATCATCGAGCAAGGCACCCATGCGGAACTGCTGGCGAAGAACGGTACTTATGCGCGGTTGTGGCAGCACCAGAGCGGCGGGTTCCTGGGTGAGGACCAGGGTGTGGCCGAGGCGATGGAGTAGGCCTGTATGGGAGCGGGCCCGGCGAACACCGGCAAAGCCGGTGCCATGCGTCGACCTCCATCAGTTTCCATCGCGACGATGGACTGAGCTCAATCCTGGCCCTCAACCAAACACGTGCGAAGGCCGGCGCAGCACCGGGTCAAACGGGTTGACCCGTTCGCCAATCGCCGTCGCCTCGCGCTTGAGCAGCGCCACCACGGTCGGCATGCGGTTGGGCCCCAGGCGGTCGCTGATGGTCGCCACGCTCAGGGCCGCCACCGCATAGCCGTTACGATCGAGGATCGGCACCGCCAGGCCGGCCATGCCATCGAGCACTCCGGTATTGCGCCCGGCATAGCCGAGGCTGCGCACATTGTCGATTTCGGCGCGCAGCATGACTTCGTCGTAATGGTGGAAATCCTTCAGCCGCGGCAGGTTGTAGCGGATCACCTCGTCGCGCTCCTCCTCCGGCAGGAAGGCCAGGATTGCCAGGCTGCCCTGCCCCACCCCCAAGGCCACACGGCCGCCGATATCACCGGTGAAGGTACGAATCGGGTATGGCCCTTCGCTGCGGTCCAGGCACACCGCATCGAACCCCGAGCGCGCCAGCAGGAACAGCGAATCGCCCAACGAGGCCGACAGCCGCAGCAGGCTGGGGCGCACCACATCACGCAGGTTGCCGGCTTGCCCGGCCTTGGCCGCCAGGGCAAAAAAATCCAGGCTCAGCCGGTAGCGCTTGCTGGTCTCGCACTGGTCGACCATGCCTTCTTCAATCAGGCTGCGCAGCAGGCGGTGGGTTGTGGGTTGCGCCAGGCCAACCCGCTGCGCCAGCTGGCTGACCTTCTCGCCCTCGCCGCCGCATTCTCCCAGCGCACGCAACACGGCGAACAAACGCGACACCGCACCGACACCTACTTCCTTGGCCTGCACATTTCGTTTATCGGAATCCATTTTTCGTCAAACCCTTAAAAATTCCATTCAGTGGAATAATTTCAAAATAGCTATCACCCAGTGAAATTACCCTTTGTCGCCATCCTAATCATTGCCCTACTCTCCGGTCCATAGGGCGATATCACAACATCGGCCGCCGCCACAGAAGCGAGCGCCAACGTCCGTAAAAGCATTGCTTTTCGCCGCTGGCGCTCTGCCCACCCTGAAACTGCCGGTTGACCCCGGTTCCGTTTGCGATGGAGCACAGCCATGACCTTTCTGTTGATCGACAAGCTTTGCAAGCGCTATGGCGCCACGGAGGCAGTGGCCAGCTCGTCACTGGCCATCGAGAAAGGCGAGTTCGTCTCCCTGCTTGGCCCTTCGGGCTGCGGCAAGACCACCACCCTGCAAATGATTGCCGGCTTCGTCGAGGTCACCAGCGGCCGCATTGTCCTCGACGGCCGCGACATCACCCACGCCAAGCCGGCCAGCCGAGGCCTGGGCGTGGTGTTCCAGAGCTACGCGCTGTTCCCGCACATGACCGTGCGCGACAACGTCGCCTTCGGCCTGCGCATGCGCAAGGTGGCCAACGCCGACATCGCCCGCCGGGTCGACCAGTCCCTGGCGCTGGTGCGCCTGGACAAGCATGCCGAGCGCTACCCGCGCGAACTCTCCGGCGGCCAGCGTCAGCGGGTGGCCCTGGCCCGCGCACTGGTGATCGAACCGCCGGTGCTGCTACTGGACGAACCGCTGTCCAACCTGGACGCCCACCTGCGTGAAGAAATGCAGTTCGAGATCTGTCGCATCCAGAACGAGGTCGGCATTACCACCTTGATGGTCACCCACGACCAGGCCGAGGCCTTGTCGATCAGCGACCGGGTGGTGGTGATGGAGGCCGGGCGCATTACCCAGGTAGATGACCCCTACCGCCTCTACGAACACCCGGGTACGCCCTTCATTTCCGATTTTGTCGGCAAGGCCAACCGCCTGCGCGGCGTAACCGGCCCCGGCGGGCAACCGCAGGCGAATGCCCAGGGCCCGCTGACCCTCAGCCTGCGCCCGGAAAAAATCAGCCTCGGCCCGGCCGGTAGCGGCAGGCTCGCAGGCCGCATCAGCTGCCGCTACTTCCTCGGCAGCCAGTGGCTGTATCGGGTCGACACTGCTCTGGGCAACCTGGCCGTGGTGCGTGCCAACGACGGCAACACACCGCTGGATGAAGGCACACAGGTCGGCCTGGACTGGAACGATGCCCTGCTGCGGGTACTGAACGCTGGCGAGGTGGCGGCATGAGCGCGGCAAAGCTGCGCAGCAGCGCCTGGGGCTACGGCCTCAGCAGCCCGGCGCTGCTGTTGTTCCTGGCCTTGCTGGTGGTGCCACTGGGGCTGACCGTGCTGCTGTCGTTCAACGCGTTCGACTACAGCAGCGGCATCCAGGCCGGCCAGTACACCCTCGGCCATTACCTGAGCCTGGTGACCGACACCTACTACTACGAGATCTTCTTCCGCACCTTCTGGATCAGCGCCCTGGTCACCCTGCTTTGCGTGCTGATCGGCATCCCCGAGGCCTTGGTGCTCAGCCGCATGGGCGCGCCGTGGCGCTCGATCTTCCTGATCCTGGTGCTGACCCCGCTGCTGATTTCGGTGGTAGTGCGGGCCTTCGGCTGGAGCCTGCTGCTGGGCGCCGACGGCCTGGTCAACCAGGGCATCACTGCCCTCGGCGGCCAGCCGGTGAAGCTGCTGTATACGCCCTTTGCAGTGATCATCGGCCTGGTCCACGTGATGCTGCCGTTCATGATCATCCCGGTGTGGACCTCGCTGCAGAAGCTCGACCCGGCTGCCGAGCAAGCCGCGCTGTCACTGGGTGCCAGCCAGTGGACGGTGTTCCGCCGCATCGTGCTGCCACAGATCATGCCCGGCGTGCTGTCAGGCACGCTGATCGTGTTCGGCCTGGCCGCCAGTTCGTTCGCCATCCCCGGCCTGCTGGGCGGGCGCCGGCTGAAGATGGTCGCCACCATGATCTACGACCAGTACCTGGCCGAACTGAACTGGCCGATGGGTGCCACCATCGCCGTGGCCCTGCTGCTGATCAACCTGCTGGTGATGCTCAGCTGGAACCGGCTGGTCGAACGCCGCTACAAACGCGCACTTGGAGTCTGAACCGATGACCCGTAACGGCCCGCTGGCCCTGTCCTTTCACGCCCTGGTGATGCTGTTCATGCTCGCCCCGCTGGTGGTGGTGTGCCTGGTGGCATTCACCCCGGAAAACACCCTCAGCCTGCCCACCGCCGGCTTCTCGCTGCGCTGGTTCAGCGCCGTGTTCGAGCGTGCCGATTTCCTCGATGCGTTCTACAACAGCCTGAAACTCGCGGCCCTGGCTGCCACGCTGGCCACTCTGATCGCCGTGCCGGCGGGCCTGGCGATCACCCGCTACAGCTTCCCCGGCCAAGGCTTTCTCAACGGCCTGCTGCTATCGCCGATCATCATCCCGCACCTGGTGCTGGGTGTGGCCTTGCTGCGGCTGTTCGCCCTGCTGGGGGTCAATGGCAGCTTCGCCTGGCTGGTGTTCGCCCATGTCGTGGTGATTACCCCCTACGTGCTACGCCTGGTACTGGCTGCAGCCATCGGAATCGATCGCAGTGCCGAGCAGGCTGCGCAAAGCCTGGGCGCTGGCCGGGTCACGCTGTTCTGCAAGGTCACCCTGCCGATGATCCTGCCCGGTGTAGCCGGCGGCTGGCTGCTGGCCTTCATCAACAGCTTCGACGAAGTGACCCTGTCGATCTTCGTCACCTCGCCTGCCACCCAGACCCTGCCAGTGCGCATGTACGTATACGCCACCGAATCCATCGACCCGATGATGGCCGCCGTCTCGGCGCTGGTTATCGCCGTCACCGCCCTGACCATGGTCGCCCTGGACCGCGTATATGGCCTGGACCGCGTGCTGGTGGGCAAGCAATGACAAGGAATGCTCCCATGCCCCTGTTCAAGCGCGTGGCCGAACACGACCGCGAGCCTGTGCCTTTCCTGCTCGACGGCCAACCGGCCAAAGGCATGAGCGGCGATACCCTGCTGACTGCCATCCTGACCAATGCCGGGCACCTGCGCGGCAGCGACTTCAACGCCGAACCACGCGCCGGCTTCTGCCTGATGGGCGCCTGCCAGGACTGCTGGGTACGGCTGCAGGATGGCCGCCGGGTACGCGCCTGCTCGACCTTTCTGGAATCGGGCCAGTGCGTGACCCGCGACCCGGGGCGCCAGCCATGAGTGCGATCGTGATCATCGGCGCCGGCCCGGCCGGCATCCGCGCCGCGCAAACCCTCGTAGCCCACGGCCTGCGCCCGGTGCTGCTGGACGAAGCCAGTCGCGGCGGCGGGCAGATCTACCGCCAGCAGCCGGCCAATTTTCGCCGCTCGGCCAAAGCCTTGTACGGCTTCGAGGCAGGAAAAGCGCAAGCCGTGCACACCACCCTTGAGCAACTGCGCGGGCAGGTCGACTACCGCCCGGACACCCTGGTATGGAACGCCGAGCAGCAAGTGCTGGACACCTTGCAACAGGGCCAACTGGCCGACCGCCTGGCGTTCGACCGGGTGATCGTCGCCACCGGTGCCACCGACCGAGTATTGCCGATACCCGGCTGGACCCTGCCTGGGGTCTATACCTTGGGCGCTGCGCAAATCGCCCTGAAGTTCCAGGGCTGCGCGATCGGTGAACGGGTGGTGCTGGCCGGCAGCGGGCCGCTGCTGTACCTGGTGGCCTACCAGTACGCCAAGGCCGGTGCCACGGTCAGCGCGGTACTCGACACCTCACCGTTCAGCGCCCAGGTGCGTGCCCTGCCACGCCTGCTTCTACAACCGGGCACCTTTGCCAAGGGCCTGTACTACCGAGCCTGGCTGGCCCGCAAGGGTGTGCCGGTGCACCAAGGCGTGACCCTGCTGGGTATCGACGGCGAGCAACGTGCCAGCGGTGTGCGCTGGTCGCACAATGGCCAACAACACGACTTGCCGTGCGACGCCGTGGCATTCGCCCACGCCCTGCGCAGTGAAACCCAACTGGCCGACCTGCTGGGTTGCCAATTCGCCTGGAGCGTGCTCAACCGCGCCTGGCTACCGGTACGTGACGCCCAGGGCCGGGCCACCAGCCCTGGCGTGTACCTGGCGGGCGATGGTACCGGCATCCTCGGTGCCGACGGTGCCGAGATGAGCGGTGAACTGGCCGCCCTGACACTGCTGGCCGACCTTGGCAAGCCCGGCAACCCGCAGCGCCAGCAGCAACTGGAAAGGCGCCTGGCCACCTTGCAGCGCTTCCGCCAGGGGCTGGAGCAGGCCTTTCCATTCCCCGAGCAGTGGGCCCGGCAAGCCCCGGACGAGCTCACCGTGTGCCGCTGCGAGCAGATCAGCGCCGGGGAAATCCGCGCCACCGTGCGTGCCGGGCACTGGGAAATCAACCGGGTCAAGGCCATGTGCCGAGTCGGCATGGGCCGCTGCCAGGGCCGCGTGTGCGGTGCAGCTGCCGCCGAGTTGATCGCCTGCGAAAGCGGTCGGGCCATTGACCAGGTAGGGCGCCTGCGTGGCCAGGCACCGGTCAAGCCCCTGCCCTTTGGCCTGGAGATAAAACCATGAAGCTGATCGAAGTGGACGCCATCATCGTCGGCGGCGGCATCATCGGCAGCAGCGCGGCCTTGACCCTGGCCCGCGCTGGTCGGCAAGTGGCATTGCTGGAACGCGACTTCTGCGGCTCGCATTCCAGCGGAGTGAACTACGGCGGTGTGCGCCGCCAGGGCCGCTCGTTGGCCCAGCTGCCGTTGTCGATGCGCGCCCATGCCATCTGGGGGAATCTGCGCGAATGGATCGGCATCGATGGCGAATACGCCCGCAGCGGCCACCTGAAGCTGGCCCGCAGCGAAACCGACTTCGATGCCTTGAAGGCCTATGCCCGGCGTACCCAGGCTTTTGACCTTCGCCTGCAACTGTTTGAACGACGCGAACTGCGCCAGCGCTTCCCCTGGGTAGGCGATATCGCCGTCGGCGCCTCGTACTGCCCCGAGGACGGCCATGCCAACCCACGGCTGGTGTCACCGGCCTTCGCCCAGGCGGCCAGGCGCAGCGGCGCCCAGGTGCATGAACAGTGCAAGGTGCTGGAGGTGGGACACGACGGCCACCACTTCAGCGTACACACCAGCAGCGGCCAAGGCTTCAAGGCGCCCTGGCTGTTGAATTGCGCCGGCGCCTGGTCGGCGCAATTGGCCGAGCGGTTCGGCGAGCCGGTGCCGCTGACCGCGGCCCACCCAGCCATGCTGGTCACCGAGCCGCTGCCGCTGTTCATGACCGCCAGCACCGGGGTCGAAGGCGGCGGCATCTATGCCCGCCAGGTGGCGCGTGGCAACTGCGTGCTGGGCGGCGGGCGCGGTTTTGCCCTGACCCCGACCACCGCACGCCCGGGCCAGGCCGCAGTGCTCGACATCCTGCACAACGCCACCGAGCTGTACCCGGCACTGGCCGGCGCCCAGGCCATTCGCACCTGGAGCGGCACCGAAGGCTACCTGCCCGATGACGAACCGGTGCTCGGCCCCAGCCTGCACCAGCCCGGCCTGCTGCATGGTTTCGGCTTTGCCGGTGCCGGCTTCCAGATAGGGCCGGCTGCCGGTGAAGCGTTGGCGCAATGCATCCTGCACGGCGCGCCGGCACTCAGCCTGGCGGCTTTTTCCATCAACCGCTTTCAGCCCAACCACCACAAGGAAAACCTGTCATGACGCACAAGCAACGTTTGCTCGCCCTGTTCTGCACCGTGCCCGGCCTGTTCGCCTGCCTGCCCGCCATGGCCCAACCCACGCTGTACCTGGGCATGAACGGCGGCACCATGGAACGGCTGTTCAGCGACAATATCCTGCCAAAGTTCGAGCAGGCCAACGGCGTGAAGGTGGTGATTGTCCCCGGCACCTCGGCCGACATCCTGGCCAAGGTCCAGGCCACGCCGAACAAGCCGTCGATCCATGTGATGGTGCTGGATGACGGCATCATGTACCGCGCCATCGGCATGGGCCTGTGCAGCACGCTCAAACCCAACCCGACCTTGGCCCAGTTGCCGGAAAAGGCCCTGATCAAGGACAAGGCCGCCGCAGTCAGCCTGGGCGTGACCGGGCTTGCCTACAACAGCCGCCTGTTCAAAGCCAATGGCTGGGCGGCGCCCACCTCGTGGAACGACCTGGCTGACCCGCGCTTCAAGGACAAGGTGGTGTTCCAGTCGATGGCATCGTCCACCTTCGGCCTGCATGGTTTCCTGATGTACAACCGCCTGCACGGCGGTAGCGATACCGATGTCAACCCGGGCTTCACGGCCTGGCAGAAGAACGTGGGCCCGAACGTGCTGGAATACATCCCCAACTCGGCCAAGCTCTCGGAAATGGTGCAAACCGACGAAGCCGCGCTGTTCCCGCTCACCCCCACCCAGGTGACGGCGCTGAAGCTCAAAGGCATCCCGGTGGAGTACGCCGCGCCCAAGGAAGGTGCCGTGGTGCTCAACCAGGCCGAATGCGTCACGGCCAACAACGACCAGCCGGAACTTGCGCAGAAGCTCGCCGAGTTCCTGCTCAGCCCCGAGGCGCAGTCGCCGGCACTGGAGCTGGGTGACCAGATCCCGTCCAACCCCAACACCCCCACCAGCGACAAGACCCGTGGCCAGGTCGAAGCCATGCAGACCTACCTGCAGACTGCCGTGACCATCGACTGGGACCAGGTCAACACCCAGCGCCCCGAATGGAACGCGCGCTGGAACCGCCAGATCGAGCGATAAGCCGAGGGCCTGGGCCGCTCCCACCCCTTTGGGCTGCGCTGTCACGTATAGAACGGAATTCACAAGCGGTCCGCGTACCCTGTGGGAGCGGCTTTAGCCGCGAAGAATCCAGCGCGGTGCATGGCACCGGCTGCGCCGGTGTTCGCGGCTGAAGCCGCTCCCACAGGGTCCCGGCTAGCTCAATGAATCATGTTCAGTTCTATGAGATCGAGTTTCCCGCGAGAAGGCAACACGCCTCCAAACCCTAACACCTCAATCCAGCACCGGCCGCAACAACGCCTGGGCCTCGTACAGGGTCGGCAGATACCGCAAGCGTATTTCATCCACACTCAACCGCGAAGCATGGGTGGTGATGGTCAACGTCGCTTTCAGCCGGCCAGCCCGGTCCAACAGTGGCACACCCAGCACGCGCATGCCGATTTCATACTCCTGGTCCACGATACAGAACCCCTGCTCCTTCACCCGCAGCAACTCCGCCTCCAGCTGCAACCGGTCCGTCTGCGTATAAGGCGTCAACCCTCGCAGCGGGTTACGCGCAAAGTAGGCATCCCGCTCCACCTCATCCAGCCAGGCCAGCCAGACACGCCCACCGGCAGTGCAATACATCGGCACCCGCGAACCCGGCCGGATCGACAACGAAGACACATGGCTGTAGCGGCTGCGTACCAGGTGGATGATCTCGTCACCATCACGGGTACCTACCGACACATGCTCCTGGGTCTGCCGCGCCACCTGCTCGACGATCGGCCGCAGCATGCGCGGCAGTTGCGCCGAGTCCACATACGCCTGGCCAAGGCGCAGCGCCTTGGGCGTAAGCCAGTACTCACGGCTGTCGGTTTCGGCAAACCCTTCGTGTACCAAGGTCAACAGAAACCGCCGCGCGGCACTGGGGGTAAGGCCGGACAACCTGGCCGCCTGCGGCACGCTAAGGCGCGGCTGCTCGGCGCTGAACAGCTGCATCAGCGCCAGGCCCTTCTGCAAGCCGGCGATCAGGTCACGGGGATGGATAGCGGGGGTGTTCATCTATTCGACTCGCAAGCAGGGCAAAAACAGCCGATTACCGCGATAACCGGACCAATGATGCGATTATCGCATTAAACGCCCGATGAGCGCATTGTTGCCCACGCCCCCTTGCCTCACCCTTGGCCTGCATAACAACGCCAATAAGGAGGTCAGCATGATTCGTGGTTCGACTGAACTGGTCGCCATCGTCGGTTCGCCCATTGCCCAGGTGAAGTCCCCCGAAAACTTCAACACCTGGTTCGCCAACAACAACTGCAACCTCGCCATGCTGCCCATCGACCTGCAGGAGACCGCGCTGGATACCTTCGCCGGCACCCTGCGCGGCTGGCAGAACCTGCGCGGTTGCGTGGTCACCGTGCCGTACAAGCAGGCCCTGGCCGGCCGCCTCGATAGCCTGAGCGAGCGCGCAGCCGCGCTGGGCTCGGTCAATGTGATTCGCCGAGAGCGTGACGGGCGACTGCTGGGCGACAACGTGGACGGCGCCGGCTTCCTCGGTGCTGCGCGCAAACATGGCTTCGAGCCGGCCGGCAAGCGTGCGTTGGTAATCGGTTGCGGCGGGGTCGGCAGTGCCATTGCCTATGCACTGGGCGAGGCCGGCATCGCCAGCGTCACCCTCAGCGACCCCAGCACAGCGCGCATGGGCGCTGTGTGCGAGCTGCTCGGCAATGCCTTCCCCACGGTCGAAATCGCCACCCGGGTCGACGGGCTGGAAGGCTTCGACCTGCTGGTCAACGCCTCCCCTGTCGGCATGGGCGGTAGCGCGGAGCTGCCACTGCCTGCCGCCCTGCTCGCCACCTTGCAACCCGAAACCCTGGTCGCCGATGTGGTCACCTCGCCCGAGATCACCCCGCTGCTGAACCGGGCACGCCAGGTTGGCTGCGCGGTCCAGACCGGCCCGGAAATGGCCTTCGCCCAACTCGGCCACCTGGGCGCCTTCATGGGCGTCACGCCGCTGGAGATCTGAAGCCATGCCGACACATGAACATGCGCAACACAACTTTGACCTGGTCGTGCTGGGCAGCGGCGCCGGGGGCCTTACCGCTGCCGCCACCGCCGCCCGCCGGGGGCTGAAAGTGCTGGTGGTGGAAAAGGCCGAGCACTTTGGCGGTACCTCGGCAATTTCCGGTGGGGCGGTGTGGCTCTATGGTACTGATCAAGCCCGCGCCGCTGGTGCGGTGGATTCCCCCGAGGCCATTCGCACCTACCTCAGGCAGGTCATCGGCGACGGCTATGACCCCGCGCTGGTCGACGCCTTCATCGAGCATGGCCACCAGGCGCTGCGCTGGCTGGAGCAGAACACCGAACTGCGCTACGCCCTGCGCCCGCATTCGCCGGACTACTACCCGGACGCCCCCGGTGCCACCCAGTTTGGCCGGGCGCTGGAGATGGTCGAGTACGACGGCAGGCAGCTCGGCCCGCACTTCAAGGACCTGCAGATGCCGCCGCCCGGCATGTTGCTGTTCGGCGGCATGATGGTCAACCGCGTGGATATCCAGCACTTTCTCAGTATTCGCCGCTCGCCCCGGTCGCTGTGGCATTGCCTCAAGCTGATGGCGCGTTACGCGCGGGACCGCCTGCATCATCCGCGTGGCACCCGCCTTACCACCGGCAACGCCTTGATCGCCCGCCTGGCCAGCAGCGCCTTCGCCCATGGCACCCAGCTGTGGTTGCGCAGCGAAGCCCTGGAGCTGATCGTCGAACGCGGCGTGGTCACCGGCGTGGTGGTGCAACGCGAAGGGCGCCGTGAACGGGTGCTGGCCCGGGGCGGTGTGGTGTGCGCCATGGGCGGGTTCGCTGCAGGCGCGCTGGCCGACAGCTACCGGCCGGCCCGGCAGGCGCCGCACCTGACCATGTCACCGCCCAGCAATGACGGCGCTGCCCTGCGCCTTGGCCAAGCCGTGGCCGCTGCCCAGGGTGAGGGTCTGGTGGCCAACTTCTTCTGGGCACCGGTTTCGGAACTGCGCCATGTCAGTGGCGAGCGTGAGCGCTTCCCGCACCTGGTCACCGACCGCGCCAAGCCGGGGGTGATCGCGGTGGGCCCGGACGGGCGACGCTTCGTCAACGAGTCCGATTCCTACCACCACTTCGTGCAGACCATGTTCGCCAAAGGCATCGCCAGCTGCTGGCTGGTCTGCGATGCCGAAGCGATGAACCGCTACGGCCTGGGCCTCGCGCGGCCAAAGCCGGTGGACAACCAGGCGTTGATCCATGCCGGCTACCTGCACCGCGCCGCAACAGCGCAGGCACTGGCCAAGACCATTGGTGTCGACCCACAGGTATTCATGCAGACCCTGGAGCAGTTCAACGCCGACGCCCGCAACGGCATCGACCGCGCGTTCGGCAAAGGCGGCAACAGCTACAACCGCTACATGGGCGACCCGCAACACACGCCCAACCCATGCCTGGCGCCGCTGACCAGCGGCCCGTTCTACGCCATCCGCATCCACACCGGCGACCTTGGCTCAGCCCGCGGCCTGGTGACCAACGCCCAGGCCAACGTGCTGAACCGCGATGGCCAGCCGATTGCCGGGCTTTATGCAGTGGGCAACGACATGAACTCACTGATGAAAGGCACCTACCCCGGCCCCGGCATCACCTTGGGCCCCGCCCTCACCTTCGGCTGGCTCGCTGCCAACCACATCGCCGCGCGCCTGCAGGCGCCAACCACCCAAATGGAGACCCCAGCATGTACTACGAACTGAGAACCTACACCCTGGACCCACTGAAAATGGCCGACTGGCTGAGCCTGTACCAAAGCCACGCGCTGGAGGTGCAAAGCGAGCATCTCGGTAACCTGGTCGGCTTTTTCACCAGCGAGTTCGGCGAGGTCAACCAGGTGGTGCATATCTGGGGCTATGCCAGCCTCGACGAACGCATGGCACGCCGCGCAGCCATGGCAGCGGACCCCCGTTGGGCAGAGTTCTCAAGGCGCAATCGCGAGCTGGGCGCGGTGCTGCGCTTGCAGTCGCGAATGCTGCGGCCCACCGGCTTTTCGCCGCTGCAGTAAAACTAAAACCTTCCTCCAATGCCTGAGCGGAACCCCACGATGCAACCCCTCGAATGTGACGTACTCGTCATCGGCTCCGGTGCCTCTGGCCTGGCTGCCGCCGTTACTGCCGCCCATCACGGCCAGCAGGTGATCGTCGCGGAAAAAGCCAGCCAACTGGGCGGCACCAGTGCCTGGTCGGGGGGCTGGCTGTGGATACCGCGCAACCCGCTGGCCATTGCAGAAGGCATCGTCGAGACCGACGATGCCCCGGAGCGCTACCTGCGCGGGCAAACCCACATCAGCGAACTGGACCCGCGCCAGCGCGCCTTCCTGCATTATGGCCCGGAGATGGTGGCGTTCTTCCAGCAACACACCGCCGTGCAGTTCCAGTGCGGCAGCCGCATGCCCGACATGCGCGAGGGCGATGGCAGCACGCGCGGTGGTCGTTCGCTGTGCGCCCTGCCATACGACGGGCGCCTGCTCGGGCCCTGGCTGCACAAGCTGCGCCCACCGCTGGACATCGTCAGCCTGGCCGGCATGGGCATTGCCGGCGGCGCCGACATGGCCGCCTTCTTCAACGCCACACGCTCGCCCACGGCCGCGCTGCATGTGGGCAAACGCCTGCTGCGCCATTGCCGCGATCTGCTGCTGCACCGCCGCGGCCTGCAACTGGTCAATGGCAACGCCCTGGTGGCACGGCTGCTGCGCAGCGCCTTGGACCTTGGCGTGACGCTACTGACCGACAAGCCGGCCAGCCGCCTGCTGGGCGAAGGCCGGGTCAGCGGCGCACAGTTTGCCGACGGCCAGCTGATCCATGCCCGCCGCGGTGTGGTGCTGGCCTGCGGTGGCTTTGCGCATGATCGCCAGCGCATCGCGCAACTGATGCCGCATGCACCGGACGGTACCCGGCATTACTCCGCAGCCCCCAGGGAAAACAGCGGCGACGGCCTGCACCTGGGCGAACAGGCCGGTGGCCTGGTCCAGGCGACCACGGCCCATGCGGGTGCCTGGGTACCTGTGTCGCGGGTGCCGCGCAGCGATGGCAGTTTCGGCCATTTCCCGCACTTGGTCGATCGCGCCAAACCCGGCTTCATCGCCGTGCGCCGCGATGGCCGGCGCTTCGTCAACGAGGCCGATTGCTACCACGACTTCATGAACGCACTGTTCGCCGCCACGCCAAAGGGTGAAGCGCCGGAAGCCTGGCTGATCTGCGACCATGCCGCGCAACGTCGCTATGGTATCGGCTGGGCCAAGCCCTTCCCTTTCCCCACCCGTCACTATCAACGCTGCGGTTACCTGCACAGCGGTCGCACGCTGGAGGAACTGGCGCAGCGCTGCGGGATCGACGTCGAGCAGTTGCAGCGCACGGTGGACGGCTTCAACCGCCATGCAACCCGGGGTGAAGACCCACTTTTCCAGCGCGGTGTATCGGCCTACAACCGGGCGCAGGGCGAGCCGTTGCAAGCCCCCAATCCGTCGCTGCGGCCACTGCTGCACGGGCCGTTCCACGCAGTGAAACTGTTGCCGGGCAGCCTGGGTACCTTCGCCGGCCTGGGCACGGATGCCTCGGCCCGGGTACTGGACCGCAATGCGCGGCCGATCCCCGGGCTGTATGCGGTGGGCAACGACATGCACAGCGTGATGGGCGGGCACTACCCGAGTGGCGGTATCACACTGGGGCCGGGGATGACATTCGGTTATCTGGCTGGTAGAGCGTTGAGTACCTTGACCACCTGAATTCACGTTGCCCCTTGCCTCCCCCGCAGGCCCAACGCAACCGTTCGGTAACCGAACACTAGCCCCTCCCTTTAATTGACGCTGCCGCCTTCACTGCTCACCATGCACCGGCCTTGCGTGCCCCCTGCCTGGGAACTGGTCACGTACTCGCAGCACCGCAGCTGAATACAATTTCAAGAATCGAGCAGTTTATGAACCACTCCAAGATCACCCCCGCCGCCCCCCGGATGCCCCAGGGTTCGATCGGCGACAAGCTTCGCGGCGCCTTCGGCGTCGGCAAGACCCGTTGGGGCATGCTCGCCCTGGTGTTCTTCGCCACCACCCTGAACTACATCGACCGTGCCGCGCTCGGCATCATGCAGCCCGTACTGGCCAAGGAAATGAGCTGGACGGCGATGGACTACGCCAACATCAACTTCTGGTTTCAGGTCGGCTACGCGGTCGGCTTCCTGCTGCAGGGCCGGCTGATCGACAAGGTCGGGGTGAAGCGCGCGTTCTTCTTCGCCGTGCTGCTGTGGAGCCTGGCCACCGGCGCTCACGGCCTGGCCACCTCGGCCGCTGGCTTCATGGTGTGCCGCTTCATCCTCGGCCTGACCGAGGCCGCCAACTACCCGGCCTGCGTGAAGACCGTGCGCTTGTGGTTCCCGGCTGGCGAGCGGGCCATCGCCACCGGCCTGTTCAATGCCGGCACCAACGTCGGCGCCATGGTCACACCGGCCCTGCTGCCGATGATTCTGGCCGTGTGGGGCTGGCAGGCCGCGTTCATCGCCATGGGCAGCCTGGGCCTGGTGTGGGTGGTGCTGTGGGTGTTGAAGTACTACAACCCTGAAGATCACCCGCGCGTGCGCCAGAGCGAGGTGGAGTACATCCAGCAGGATGACGAGCCCGAGCCAACCCGCGTGCCGTTCAGCCGTATCCTGCGCCTGCGTGGCACCTGGGCCTTCGCGGTGGCCTACGCGATTACCGCACCGGTGTTCTGGTTCTACCTGTACTGGCTGCCACCGTTCCTCAACCAGCAATACAGCCTGGGCATCAACGTGACCCAGATGGGCATCCCGCTGATCATCATCTGGCTGACGGCGGACTTCGGCAGCATCGGCGGCGGCATCCTGTCTTCCTGGCTGATCGGCCGTGGCGTGCGCGCGACCACCGCGCGGCTGGTGTCGATGCTGATCTTCGCCTGCACCATGGTCAGCGTCACCTTTGCCGCCAACGCCAGTGGCCTGTGGGTCGCGGTGGCGGCCATCTCGCTGGCGGTGGGCGCGCATCAGGCATGGACGGCGAATATCTGGAGCCTGGTGATGGACTACACGCCCAAGCACCTGGTGAGCACGGTGTTCGGTTTCGGCAGCATGTGCGCGGCGATTGGCGGGATGTTCATGACGCAGATCGTCGGTAGCGTGCTGACCGCTACCAATAACAACTATGCCGTGTTGTTCACCATGATCCCGGCGATGTACTTCCTGGCGCTGGTGTGGATGTACTTCATGGCGCCGCGCAAGATCGAGAGCGCCTGAACGCGCTGACCATTTTCCTCTCCGGGGCCCTTGCGGGCCCTTTTTTTGATCAATCCGATGAACGCACTGTGTGGGGTCGCGCCTGAGTCAAGACATGCGCTGTACCTGTGGGAGCGGCTTCAGCCGCGAAGAATCCAACGCGGTGCCTGGCACCGGCTGCGCCGGTGTTCGCGGCTAAAGCCGCTCCCACAAGGGCTCCACAGGGCTCAAGCCATGCGCTGTACCTGTGGGAGCGGGCGTGCCCGCGAACACGGGCGATAGCCCGTGCCATGCGCCGCGCGCTATCAATCAGACTCTGGCCAACACTGCCATGGCCTTCTCCAGCGCCATGCGCGCACGCTGTTCGCCGCTCATGCCCTGTTCCAGCAACTGCCGTGTGGGGATCTCCAGGCTCAACGGCACACTTGGCGGCAAACCGCGCAGCAGGCCGACCAGATCGGCATCGCCCTCCCCCGGGAAGCGCCGCTCGTTGCGTGCCTGGCGCAGGATCTCGTCCATCTCGGCCGGCACCGGGCCGGCAACGTCGCACAGCTGGGCATAGCGCATGCGCTGCGGTGCCAGTTGCGCCAGATCGTCCAGCGAAGAACCGGAGCGGTTGAAGTGGAAGGCATCCACCAGCACACAGCTATTGGCACGGTCGGCGTTGGCCACCACCCGCATGGCCTGGCGCAGGTCACGCACATCAGTCCAGGGCATGAACTCCAGATGCGGATGGATGCCATACCCCACCGCCAGGTCACACAACGCAGCAAAGCGCTCGGTCAGCCGCGCTTCATCCGGGTCGTTGCCAGCCACCAGCAGCTCCGTGCCGCCCAGCTCGGCGCCCACCGCCAGGATCGGCTCGAAATCGGCGACACAGGTTTCCGGCTTCAGCCTCAGGATCTCCAGGTCGAGCACCTTGATGCCCGTGTCGCGCAGGCGCGCCTGGGTCTGCCGGCGCAGGCCGGCATCGGCCACCAGCGGGAAATGCTGCTCCTGCTCGGTGGCGGGCACCAGGCGCAGGCCAACGTGGCTGTAACCGGCGCGGGCTGCTGCCTCGACCATGTCCGGCGGGGACAGCTCGAGTACCGTCAGGGCCGCCAGGGAGAAAATTCGTTCAGTCATTATGGTCACCAGACAAGTCAAGCAATGTGCTCGGGCGCACAGGCCCGGCCAGTTTCCGCGGCCTGGCGGATCGCCTCGATCAGCGCCAGGGTACGGCCACCATCGGCGGCATCGATCAGCGGCGCCTGCTCACCCCGGGCAACCTGCACGAAGTGTTGCAACTGCAAGGTCAATGCCTCGCCGGCGGGGATGCTTTCCTCGCTCTGCAACAACGGCGTGTGCCAGCCCGCCCCGGCCTCGGCGTAGTGCCAGCGCTTGAGTTGCGGAATGCTCAGGGCCCCCTGGGTGCCGGCCAGCAGGTAGCACGGTTGGCCATCCTGGCGCGGGTAGACCGGGCTTTCGCCGGAGTCCAGCTCCCAGCTCCACGGCGCGGCCACCGCGTCGGAGCCAGTCAGGCTGCCCAATGCTCCATTGGCGAACTGCAGTAGCACCGCGGCGCTGTCCTCGTTGGCAAAACCGCGCACATCGTTGCGGGTGAATGCCTGCACCTGTACCACCTCGCCGCACAGGTGGCGCAGCAGGTCGAGGTCATGGATCAGGTTGGTCAGCAGGAAGCCAGCGCCCGGCTCGCGGCGCCAGGGGGTGTCGAAATAGCTGTCGGGCTTTTGCAACTGCCACAGCGCGGTGACGTTGATCAGTCGACCCAGCTTGCCGTCGGCAATCACCTGGTGAGCCTTGGCGATCAGCGGGTTGTGCCGGCGATGATGGCCGACCAGCACCGGAACATCGTGGCGGCGCGAGGCTTCCACCAGCGCGCGGACTTCATCCAGGTGCACGCCCACCGGTTTTTCGACCAGCACCGGTACACCGGCCTCGACGCAGTCCAGGGCGGTGGCGACATGCAGGTTGTTCGGGTTGGCGACGATCACTGCCTCGGGGCGCGCGTGCTCCAGCATCTGGCGGTGGTCGGCAAAACAGGGCACGCCGCATTCGGCGGCAAAGGCCTCGGCCTGCGGGCCCGGGTCGGCCACAGCGCACAGCTGGGCCTGCGGCACATTCAGCAAATGCTGGTAATGCTGGCGGCCCATGCTGCCGGCGCCGATCAAGGCAATACGAAGGGGTGCGTTCAACAGCCTGTCCTCTTGTCATTGTTGTCATGCGGATTCCGGAATATGATTCCACAATCCACATTCGACAATTTAGAACCCGGTTCAGCTTTTAAGAAGAAGCCGCAGAACAGAGTGTGCGGTAATCGACCGGAAATGCACCTTCAGGCGAACAACTCACTGGCCCGGCTGGCCGCCGACAGTTCCTCTGCCGCCGCCAGCAACAGCGGCGCCAGTTCTGCCAGGCGGCTTTGCGCCAGGCGCGCACTGGGCCCGGCAATGCTCAGCACACCGATCACCTCGTCACTTTGCGGGCGGCGCACCACCGCAGCCAGGGCCGAGGTGCCAATGGCCGAGGTTTCCTCGACCCAGGCATAACCGCGCTCGCGAGCGCGGCGCAGGTAGCTGAGCAACTCGTCGGTGGAGCGCGGCGCATTCGGGCCGAACTGCGCCGGGTCGGCAATACCCTGGCGCAACACCATCTGCAGCGCCTGCTCATCGTCCAGGCTGGCCAGCCAGGCATGCCCGGACGCGGTGTAGAACAGCGGCGCGTCGCGGCCCATGTCCGGGTCATAGCGCAGCCCGGAGCGGGCACCCTGGGACTTGGCGATCCAGGTCTGGCGGGCGCCGTCGATCACGCCCAGACGCACCAGTTCGCCGCTGTCCTGGGCCAGGCGGTCGAGAATCGGCTGAATGATGTCGGCACCGCTGCTGGCCAGGTAGCGGAAGCCCAGCGCCACCAGCTTGGCCGACAGCTGGTAGCGGCTGTTATCCCGGTTCTGCCGCACATAGCCCAGCCGCACCAGTTCGGTGAGCATGCGATGGGTGGCGCTCTTGGGGATATCCAGGCGCTCGGCCAGGGTTTGCAACGGCAGCCCTTGCGGCTCACCGGTAAGGCTTTCTACAAGACTGAAGGCGCGTTCGATCTGACTACCAGCCATGACACAGGTCCCTGAAATTTCTGCGAATTCTAGAAGATGATTCCACACCGCCGATAGCCGCCGCAGCAAGGGCTGCACGAACTGTCCGGTTATCGCCCATTACTTGCCCGGAAGGGCCGCCATACCCTTGCGGGCCGATTCGCTGCCAACAAGAATGTGGAACCTTGTTCCAATAACAATACAGGAATCCCGCAATGCCTTCCGCTCCCTACGAAACCGAATGCGATGTACTGGTCATAGGTTCTGGTGCCGCCGGGCTGGCTGCGGCCGTGACGGCGGCCTGGCATGGGCAGAAGGTGATCGTGGTGGAGAAGGAGCCAGTGTTCGGCGGCGCCACCGCCTGGTCCGGTGGTTGGGCCTGGGTGCCGCGCAACCCGCTGGCACGCCGGGCCGGCATCGAGGAAGACATCGAGCAGCCGCGTACCTACCTGCGCAATGAACTGGGGGCGTATTACAACGCCGAACGCGTCGACGCCTTCCTCGAAGCCTGCCCGCACATGGTGGCGTTTTTCGAAAAGCACACGGCGCTGCAGTTTGCCGACGGCAACGGCATCCCCGACATGCATGGCGACACGCCGGGCGCGGCCCAGGGCGGGCACCAGGTGATTGCCGCGCCCTATGACGCCCGCGAGGTGGGTGCGCTGCTGCCACGCCTGCGCAAGACCATGCGCGAAACCTCGTTCATGGGCATGCCGATAATGGCGGGTGCCGACCTTGCCGCGTTCCTCAACATGACCCGCTCGCCCAAGGCCTTGCTGCACGTGTGCAAACGCTTTGGCCGCCACCTGTACCACCTGGCCCGGTATGGCCGGGCGATGCACCTGGTCAACGGCGTGGCGCTGGTGGCCCGCCTGGCCAGGTCGGCACAAGACCTGGGCGTGCGCCTGCAGGAATCGGCGCCGGCCAAACGCCTGCTGGTCGAGGATGGCCAGGTGCGGGGCGCGCTGGTGGCTACACCGCTGGGCGAGCAACTGATCCGTGCCAAGGCCGTGGTGCTTGCGGCGGGTGGCTTCCCCAACGACAACGCCCGCCGCCAGCAACTGTTCCCGCGCGATGCCAGTGGCCATGACAACCTGGCCCTGCCCCCCAAGGGTTGTTCGGGTGACGGCCTGCGCCTGGGCGAGTCGGCCGGCGGTGTGGTCGCTACCGACCTGAAGTCGCCGGTGGCCTGGGCGCCGGTTTCGCGAGTGCCGCACCGCGACGGCAGCGTCGGCCATTTCCCGCACATCATCGAACGAGGCAAACCGGGCATCATCGGCGTGCTGGTCAACGGCAAGCGTTTCGTCAACGAAGCGCATGGCTACTACGACTACGTGTCAGCGATGATCGCGGCGGTGCCGCAGGGCGAAGAGGTGTGTTCGTGGCTGGTCTGCGACCACCGTTTCCTGCGCCGCTACGGCCTGGGCCACGCCCGCCCGGCGCCACTGCCGGTGTGGCCGCACGTGCGTAGCGGCTATCTCAAGCGGGCTGCCACCCTCGAGCAGTTGGCCCAGGCCTGCGGCATCGACCCGGTAGGGTTGCGCGCCACGGTCAGCGACTTCAACAACCATGCCCGCAACGGTCAGGACCCGGCGTTCGGCCGAGGTTCCACACCGTTCAACCGCAAGCAGGGTGACCCGCAGCACAAGGGGCCAAACCCTTGCGTGGCGCCTATCGAACATGGTCCGTTCTATGCAGTGAAGGTGCAGCCCGGCTGCTTTGGCACCTTTGCCGGGCTGCGCACCGACGGGAATGCCCGGGTGCTGGATGAAGCTGGGCAGCCGATTGCTGGCCTGTATGCGGCGGGTACCGACATGGCCAGCGTGTTTGGCGGCTGGTATCCGTCGGGTGGTATCAACCTGGGCCCGGCGCTGACCTTTGGCTATGTGGCCGGGCGGCATATTGCCGGGGCGCAGGGGTATGAATGAGGTGAGCGGGTCACTGATGGCTGTGCCCTGTGGGAGTGCTGAAACATCTCGAGTGCCTGAGCCGGCCCTTTCGCGGGTGAACCCGCTCCTACAGGATCCTGTAGGAGCGGGTTTACCCGCGAAGAGGCCAGCCCTGGCGACACTTCAATAAAGCCTTACTGCAAAGTGCTGGGCCCATTGGCCTACAAGGAAGGGGCTGAGTCTGATTTTTCGCTCAAGCCGGGCAACGCATCTGCCCCAGCCAGTACGCCACGTCCACCTCGTCGATCTGCTCGGCACGCAGGAACCGCTCGGCATACTGGCGGTACACCCCACTGCTGAGGAACAGCTCCAGCAACTGGCCGTCGATGTGCCCGCCGCGGGCCATGCCCACCAGGATCTTCACCGACTCGGACAAGGTCTTCGGCGCCTTGTAGGGCCGGTCGGCCGCGGTAAGCGCCTCGAAGATGTCGGCAATGGCCATCACCCGCTCGGCAATGCCCAGGTCCTGCTTGCCCAGCCTGCGCGGGTAGCCGCTGCCGTCCATTTTCTCGTGGTGGTTGCCAGCGATGTCCGGAACCCGCTTGAGCTGGCGAGGGAACGGCAAGGAACTGAGCATGATGATGGTCTGCACGATGTGTTCGTTGATCTTGAAGCGTTCCTCGTCATTCAGCGTGCCGCGGCGGATCGCCAGGTTGTACAGCTCGCCGTAATTGCTGGCACAGGCCGGCAGGCGCATGTCGAAGCCCCAGCGGTTGCGCGGGTCGTCCTTGGCCACCGGCGGCTTGCGGGGGCCCCAGGGTACGCAATGCTCGGGGCGGTCGGCCAGCAGTGGCTCGTCAACCGGTAGCGCAGGTGGAGGCACGTCGGCAAAGCGCTCCAGCTCATCACGGGAGATGCCCAGGCGGTTGTCGAAATGGCGCTGCCAAAGGCGCTGGCCAATCTGCTGCAGGCGCTCGATGTCGGCGTCCTGCATGAACTCGCCGCCGATGTTGGCCTGGGCGACGAAGGCGAAGTCGTCCTGCAGCTGCGCCTGGCTGCGCACCAGGGTGGCTTGCAGCGCCTGCTGGTCGCCACCGCTGGCCAGGCCTTGCCAATAGGCCAGCTCGGCATCCCGCCAGAGTACCTCGAAACGCATGCGTACCTCGTGGATACGGTTGTACAAGGTTTCCAGCTTGGTCGCCTTGTCCACCACATACTCGGGGCTGGTGACCTTGCCACAGTCGTGCAGCCAGGCCGCGACGTGGAATTCGTAGCGTTCAGCCGCGGTCATGTTGAAACTGGCGTACGGGCCGGTTTCAGCCGCCACCGCCTGGTCCAGCAGCATCTGCGCCAGTTGTGGCACCCGCTCGCAATGGCCACCGGTATAGGGGCTCTTGGCATCGATGGCATCGGCCAGCAACTTGATCATGGCATCCAGCAGGCGTTGCTGGGCTTCGGCCAGCTGGCGCGTCTCGATCGCCACCGCCGCCACCCCGGACAGTTCCGCGACAAAGCTGCGCAACGGCTGGCCTGCCTGCTCGTGTACATGTCCATCGCCCAGTTGCAGGATCAATATGCCCAGCAGCGCCTGGCTGCGGTCATTCAGCACCAAGGCCAGGGTGCCCTCATGCAGGCCGAGGGCCTGGCTCACTGCCGTGGCCAGGTGCTGCTGGGCAGTTTCATCCACGGCCAGCTCGCCAGGGTACTGCTCGCCATGGCAGGCAGCGGCCAGGCGCAGCAAGGCGTGTTCGGCATCGAACAGGTAAACCACGCCGGCACTGCCCCCGGCGGCTTCCACCAGATGGGTCAACACACCGTCGAGCATGCGTTCCAGGTCGCGCTCGCTGCTGAGTGTGAGGGTAATCGCCTGAAAGCTGCGGATGGTGCCGGACATGCGGCTAAGCACGCGGCTCAGCTCGCGCACTTCGGATACCCGCGAGCGCACCCCGACTTCGCGGCTGAAATCAAAGCCGGCCAGGCCTTGTACCTGTTCAGCCAGCAACCGCAACGGGCGGCCGATACGCCGGCCAAGCACACCACCCAGCACCAGCAGCACGCTAATCAGGGCAGCGGTCCAGAGCAACTGTTCGAGCAGTACCTTGCGTGCACCGGCCAGCAACTCATGGCCTGGCACGGCAATCAGCACCTGCAGGTCCTGCCCGGCCAGGTTGGTCAGTTGCACACGCATGCCATACCAGGTCTGCCCGTCCACCTGATAAGGCTGCGGCCGGGTGCCTTGCGGCAGGTCGGCGTAAAGGTGCTCCAGGCTGGGAATGCCCAGTTCGGCGATGCGCGACAAGCGCACGGCCTGCCCTTCGTGCACGATTACCCGCTGCAGGTCCGGGTAGGCCACCACGCTGCCCTGGTCGTCGATCACGACGATCTCGGTGCCGGGGGTCATGCGCAGGCCCTGAGTCTCACTGGCCAGGTCGTCGACCGAAACGTCCATGCCGATCACCGCCCCGCCGTCGAGGCTGCGCTGGGCCATGGTCAGGCCGATCTCGCGGGTGGTGAAGAACACATAGGGGTGGGTCAGCACGGTGGTGGGCTGGGCACTGGCTTCGACAAACCATGGGCGCGTGCGCGGATCGTAGCGGTATTCAGGCTTGGCCTGGGCCTGCAGCAGGTTCAGCGAGCGGTCGTAGAACCGCCATTCACCCTGCACCGCCCCGCCCTCACGACTGACGCTTTGAACCAGAAATGCCGTGCCCGGCGGTGCGGCGAAACGCTGCAGCATCTGCGGGTCGCGCAAGCGGCGCACCAGCAGGAACTCACCACTGGGATAACCGATGTAGGCAGCACTTAGCATGCGGTTGGCGTCCAGCGTCTCGACCAGTTGCGGCAAGCGCTCCAGGCGCTGAGCCGGGGTTTGCGCGGCCGGGTTGTGGGCGAGCAGGCGGATGCTGCTGTGCACGGGGTCGATCAGGCGCCGGGCGCGCTCGTCGATGGTCTTGCCAATTTGCTGGGCGGAGTCACCTGCTGCTGCCACCAGGGTCTGGCGAATGCCGTGATAGCCCTGCCAGGCCAGGGCGGCGCCGAGCAGCAACATGCCCAGCACGATGGCGAGTGCCACCAGCCACTGCAGTGAAATGCCACGTCCGGCGTTGCCAGCAGCACGACCATTCGACACGCAGCCCATCTCAGGTACTCCATGTATGGCGGTTTGACGGGGCAGCCAGGACGATCATGCAGGCAGAAGCCATTCGCAGGCAGCGAGACGGGGGGCGTGGCGGCACATAGCCCTGCCCCATCTTGGCAGCAGTGTAGAGCGGACCCGAGCTTTCTGCCGGGTTGGCAAGGAAAATTAACGGAACGCCATGAATGATCCGGGTACCGCGTCGCCTGCTTCGCGGGCTTGCCCGCTCCCACAGGGACCGCGCAGCACCGGAGCCAGTGCAGTACCTGTGGGAGATTCTATGGTTTTCAGCAAGCCAGTTTCGCGCCTTTAGTGACGTATTCGTCCTGATTTTTCATCAGGGCGAATGCCACCCGCGCGAGCTTTCTTGCCAGGATTACCAACGCTTGGGTTGTTGCTTTACCACTGCTCCGATGCTGTTCGTAAAGCCCTTTCCAGGCTGCCGATCTGCTGGCCGCCATCGCAGCGTTGTGCAATAAGCGACGAATTTCTGAACAACCTCGCTTGGTGAGGCGACGTCGCCCATTCTTCTGTCCGGAATCACTGACTCGTAAATCCATTCCTAGGAATGCAATGTACGAGTCACTGCTTTTGAACTCGCCCCTTGTAAAAGCCATCACCAATGCTGCGGCGGTGAGAAAACCAATGCCCTCTACTGCCTGGCAGCGAGCGACTTGTTCCTGCAGCCCAGCGTCTCGCAGTACTTCTTTAATCTTCTTTTGAATCAACTGATCCAGCCGATCTATCGACTTCACAAAAGTTTCGAAGGCGGCTTTCAAAAGGCTTTCGTTAGCCCAGCTCTGAGTCATTGCAGTACGAGCAGTCACCAAGGCGGCTCTGCGTCGCAAGAGGCTCTGAAGCTTGCCGTAGACAGCGGGAGGCGGGCTCCAAGGGCGAAGGTCCTCGCCTTCATTTTTTAAAAAACGGGACAGCAACCGAGCATCGGAGGGGTCGGTTTTAACCCGTCCCCCAACACTCTTCCGGTAGTTGCTCAATTGAAAACCATCGATGACATAGACCTCGAAGCCTAGGCTGTGGGCCAATTCAACCAGGTCCAAGTGATAGACGTTGGTCGCCTCAACAGCGATAGCGGTGTTGAGGGGTTGTTGCTTGAGCCACCTTCTGATCTCGAGTTTGGAGTTTTTGAGCCTGATGATCTCGTCGCGATCATCGTGGTGGATAACCAGCTCAGCTTTCGCGACATCCGCACCCACGATCAACTTACCTACCTGCATTGCCATGGGCCGCTCCTCACGTTATGGTTTTTCGGCTTGAAGGGGTTTCACCAAGAGGCGCTGGCTTGTTTCTATCGTCGCTTGCAAACGATGCATTCTTTATCGGCGCTTTGGTGGAAGGGGTGGGGCGATGTCTCCCACGGTCTGTACTGCTGTGAACAGTCAGAATCGGGCATTTAGTCCCACCACCCCTTCAAGTCTAACCATACAAGCGGGCGAGCCCGCGAAACAGGCGACGCGGTGCAAGATCGGATGTATCAGGCGCGCAACTGGTACCAGGTGGTCTTGAGCTGTGAATACTTGTCGAACGAGTGCAGCGACAGGTCGCGGCCAAACCCGGACTGCCTGCCACCGCCGAACGGCACCGTCACATCCAGCGCATCGACCGTGTTCACCGACACGGTGCCGGCCTTCAACGCCCGTGCCACGCGGTGCACCTGGTTGAAGTCATCGCTCCACACCGACGCCGCCAGCCCATAGATGCTGTCGTTGGCCAGGCGCACGGCCTGCTCTTCACTGTCGAAGGCACTGACCGCCAGCACCGGCCCGAATACCTCTTCCCGCGCCAGGCTCATACGGCCATCGACACCGGCAAAAATGGTCGGCTCGATATAATTGTCCGAACCATCGATAGTCAGCCGCCGACCACCGCACACCAACCGCGCACCATCCTGCCCGGCGCGGGCGATGGCGGCTTGGATCCGGCCAGCCTGACCGGCATCGACAATTGCACCGGCACGGCTCGCCGGGTCCAGCGGGTTGCCTGGCAGCCACTGGCGGGCCTTGGCCTGCAGGCGCTCGATGAACTCGTCATGGATGGAGCGCTGCACGTACAGCCGCGAGTTGGCCGAGCACACTTCGCCCTGGTTGAAGAAGATGCCGAATGCCGCCTTTTCCGCAGCCAGGTCCAGGTCCTGGCAGTTTTCGAACACCAGGTTGGGGCTCTTGCCGCCGCACTCCAGCCATACCTGCTTGAGGTTGGACTGGGCCGAATACTGCATGAAGTACTTGCCCACCTGGGTGGAGCCGGTGAACACCAGGCAGTCCACGTCCGGGTGCAGGCCCAGTGCCTGCCCAGCCTGCTCGCCCAGGCCCGGCACCACGTTCAGCACACCTTCCGGCACACCGGCCTGCAGCGCCAGCTGGGCCAGGCGCAGCGCCGAGAACGGTGATTGCTCGGCGGGCTTGAGCACCACGCTGTTGCCGGCAGCCAGCGCCGGGGCGAGCTTCCAGGCGGCCATGTCGAGCGGGAAGTTCCACGGCACCACGGCGGCGACCACGCCGAGGGCTTCGCGGGTGATGGTGGCCAACGCATTGGGCGCGGTGGGTGCCACCTGGTCGTACAGCTTGTCCAGCGCCTCACCGTACCAGGCGAACACCTGCGCCGAGCCCGGCACGTCGATGTTGTAGGCGTCCATGACCGGCTTGCCCATGTTCAGCGAGTCGAGCAGAGCCAGTTCTTCGCGATGGGCCAGGATCAGCTCGGCCAGGCGCAGCAGCACTTTCTTGCGCTCACCCGGGGCCATGCGCGGCCATGGGCCTTGCTCGAAAGCCCTGCGGGCGCTGGCGACGGCCAGGTCGACCTCGGCCTGACCGCAGGCGGTGACCTGGGCCAATACCTTGTTGGTGGCGGGGTTGATGGCGGCGAAGGTGGCGCCGTCCTGTGCGTTGACGGGCTTGCCGTCGATCAGTGCATTGGCCGGGAGGTAGAGGTCCGAGGCACGTTGTTGCCAGAATTCGAGGGTGTACATTTGTACTCCAGGCGACCGTCGTGGCGGTCTCTCTGTTGCTCGTAAGGTGCAGTGTCGATACAGCGCTGGGGGAGCGGGTTCATCGAGGCGTCGAACCGCCGCGAACACCGGCGAAGCCGGTGCGATGCACAGCGTCGCATTCTTCGCGGGTGAACCCGCTCCCACAGGGGCTGCGGAGCGCTCACAGGTTTTTAGAGCTTGCCGACCAGGCGCGCCGTGCGGTCCACGGCAATGCGGGTCTTCTCTACCAGCTCATCCAGCTCGCTGTGGTTGGCGATCAGTGCCGGCGCCATGATCATCCGGCCCAGGGTGGAGCGAATGATCACCCCTTCCTCGAAACCGAAGGTGCGGCACTGCCAGGCCAGGTCGTTCTCGTTGGCAAAGCGCTTGCGCGTCGGCTTGTGCTCGGCGAACTGCAGCGCCGCCACCAACCCGGCACCCTGCACCTGGCCGATCAACGGGTGGTCGGCGAACACCTCGCGCAGGATGCGTTGCAGGTACGGCCCGGTGTCTTCCTTCACCTGGCGCACGATGCCTTCGTCACGCAGCGCCTTCAGGTTGGCGATGGCCACCGCCGCCGCCACCGGGTGGCCGGAATAGGTCAGGCCGTGGGCGAACACCCCGCCCCGCTCCACCAGCGCCTCGGCAATGCGCTTGCTCAGCACCAGGCCACCCATGGGCACGTAGCCGCTGGTCAGGCCCTTGGCGATGGACAGGGTGTCGGGCTCGAAGCCGAAGTACTCGTGGGCGAACCATTCGCCAGTGCGGCCAAAGCCGCCGATCACTTCATCGGCGCACAGCAGCACGTCGTACTGGCGGCAGATGCGCTGGATCTCGGGCCAGTAGCTTTCCGGCGGGAAGATCATGCCGCCCGCGCCCTGGAACGGCTCGGCGATAAAGCCGGCGACGTTCTCGGCCCCCAGTTCGAGGATCTTCTCCTCCAGCTGCAGGGCGCAGCGGCGGCCGAACTCGGCCGGGGTCAGCTCGCCGCCCTCGGCGTACCAGTATGGTTCGTCGATGTGCGCCACATCCGGGATCAACCCGCCCATTTCGTGCATGAACTTCATGCCACCCAGCGCCGTGGCGGCCAGGGTGGAGCCGTGGTAACCGTTCCAGCGGCCGATCATGATCTTCTTGTCCGGCTGGCCGACCACCTGCCAGTAGCGGCGCACGGTACGGATCAGCACCTCGTTGGCCTCGGAGCCGGAGTTGGTGTAGATCGCGTGGCTGTAGTGCCCCGGCAACAGGCTGAACAGCAGCTCGGACAGTTCGATCACCGCCGGGTGGGTGGTGTGGAAGAACATGTTGTAGTAGGCCAACTGGTCCATCTGCGTGGCAGCTGCGGCTGTCAGGTCGCGGCGGCCGTAGCCGAGCTGGGTGCACCACAGGCCGGACATGCCGTCCAGGTAGCGCTTGCCCTCGCTGTCCCACAGGTGCAGGCGTTCGCCACCGACGATCACTCGTGGCCCTTCGGCGTTCAGCGCCTTCTGGTCGAGGAAGGCATGGATGTGGTGCGCGGCATCGGCTGCCTGGTAGTCACGGGTCTGGCGTTGCGGGGCGAAAGGCGCATTCATTGTTGGTTTTCCTTTGCGGTGGGGTTGCAGGGTGGCTTGCGCTCAGCGCAGCTTGCCCATGTAGCTTTCCAGCGGGTCCTTGCCCAGCACGCCCTGGGCATTGGCCAGCGCGTCGATGAACAGGGAGAACAGCTCGGACTGGGTACCGATGTCGAGCTTGGCGTAGACGTTCTTGCGGTGTGACTTGATGGTGTCCTCCGACACCCCCAGGCGCTCGGCCAGCGACTTGGTCGAGTGGCCACGCAGGATCAACTGGGCGATACGGCATTCACGCTCGGTCAGCAGCGAGCTGCCGAAGTTGTTAAGCGCCGCGTGGATGCGCTGCTCGAGGATGTTCTCGAAGCGCCCGGCGCGGCTGTCCAGCCCGGCGAAATGCTTGCTGAGCACCGCCAGCACCCAGGGCGTGATACGCGCGAACAACGCACGGGTTTGCCCATCGAGCTTGTCGGTGAACGCCAGCGATACTGCCAGGCTCTGCCCGGGCGCGACCTGCAGGATGTAGTTGAGCTCATCCTCCAGGTGCGAGTGCCGGTAGAACGACTGGTAGTACTCGCTGACCTCGAAGTGGTCGGGCGCCACTTCGAACAGGCCGTAGCAACCGGACTCGACCTGCTCCACACAGGCGCCGTAGAACGGGTCGAGCAGATAGAAGCCGGACAGGTAGCGGCTGACATTGCCCTCGGGCTGCCAGGGCGCCTTGTCGTCCTGCTCGAACAGCGCGCAGGGCATGCCGTCGTGCGGGTACAGGTACACCGTGGTCGCCTGGATCGGCCGGATCACGCCAAGCGCAGCAAACAGGGTGGCGGCAAAGCCCGGTCGGCCGATTGCCTCGGTGACCTTGGCCTGGTGCTCGAACCACTGTTGCGAAAGCAATTGATCAGTCACTTTGGGCCTGCCGTCTCAAGTAAAGGCACCGCCGCCAGTGCGGTGCGTCGTTGGCCAGATACTCCCATGGCACTGCAAACACCGAAATCACCCTTTGGGGTGAGCAGGCAAAGCCCCCTGCCGGCTCACCCCAAAGGGTGATTCCGGGTACCGGCGGGGTGTGGGAGCATCAACCCGCCCCAGCGCTGCGAGCCACCCGCTCGACCTCCTTGCACAACACCCACCGGTATCGAGCCCGCTCGCATACCGCGGCGTCCTGCATCCCTTTCCAGGAGTTAGCAATGCATACAACAACAAGTACAGCCCATAGCCCTGCACATAGCCCGTCGCAACCCACCGCCAGTAACGGCCGTTTCCGCAAGTCCATGGGGCTGCCCGCCCTGGTGCTGTTCGGCCTGGCCTACATGGTCCCACTTGCAGTATTCACCACCTATGGGCTGGTCACCCAGATGACCAAGGGGCACCTGCCCATCGCCTACCTGCTGACCCTCGCCGCCATGCTGCTGACCGCCTACAGCTACGGCCGCATGGTCCAGGCCCACCCCTACTCCGGCTCGGTCTACACCTACACCCGCAAGGCCTTCGGCAGCCACATCGGCTTCATCGCCGGCTGGACCCTGCTGCTCGACTACATCTTCCTGCCGCTGCTCAGCTACCTGCTGATCGGCATCTACATGTCGGAGTACTTCCCAGCCATCCACGCCTGGGTGTGGGTGGCGGGCTCCATTGCCCTGGTCACCTTCCTCAACCTGATCGGCATCGAGTCGATCACCCGGGTGAACTGGATACTGGTGGTGGTGCAACTGGTGTTCATCGTCGTGTTCGTCGCCCTGTCCATCCACAACCTCAGCGGGCAGGCGCAGCCGGTGTCGCTGCTGGCGCCGTTCCACCACGAAGGCTTCAGCGTGCCGTTGATCATGACCGGCGCCGCCGTGCTGTGCCTGTCGTTCCTGGGCTTCGATGCGGTCTCGACCATGGCCGAGGAAACCAGCAACCCCACCTACCGCATTCCCGTGGCGATCCTCGCCGTGTCGCTGATCGGCGGCATGTTGTTCCTGGTGGTGTCGTACTGCGCACAGATGGTGTTCCCTGACTGGGGCAGCTTCGCCGACCCGGACTCGGCGTCGGTGGACGTGATGCGCCGGGTCGGCGGCGAACTGCTGGTGACCGCCTTCACCGCCACCTACGTGGCCGGCTGCTTCGCCTCGGCCATGGTGTCCCAGGCCAGCGTGTCGCGAGTGCTGTTCGCCATGGGCCGCGACGGTGCGTTGCCCCGCGCGTTCGGCCAGCTGGTGACGAAAAAGCGCGTACCGGCCACGGCCATCCTGCTGGTCAGCCTGCTGTCGCTGATTGCCTTGGTGATCAGCCTCGACACGGTGGCCAACATGATCAGCTTTGGCGCGCTGTTCGCCTTCTCGGCGGTGAACCTGGCCGTGGTCAAGCACTACCTCATCGACCAGAAGCTGCGTGGTGGTCGCAACTACTTGCTGTATGGCGCCATTCCCGGCCTGGGCTTTCTCAGCACGTTGTGGCTGTGGAGCAGCCTTACCAGCCTGTCGTTCACCATCGGTTTGTGCTGGATGGGCATGGGCCTTGTGGTGCTACTGGGGCTTACCCGCGCGTTCAGGGTGAAGCTGCCGGAGTTGCAGATGGCCGAGTGACTTACGCGCTGTCGAGCATTTGCGCGGTCCCTGTGGGAGCGGGTTTACCCGCGAATACCGGCGAAGCCGGTGCCATACACCGAGTCGCCTGCTTCGCGGGTGAACCCGCTCCTACAGGGGGCCGTGCATACGATAGAAACTTTTGAAGAAGGCCGTTGCGATAACGATCTGTTATCACCTGATCCGCATTAATCATTATTCAGCATGCGTTTCGCCCCCTACAGTCCCAGCCCATCGACTGTCATTGCCAACGGGAAACGAAATGTCCATCGAACATCGCCTGAACCACATCGCCGGCCAGCTCAGCGGCAACGGTGAAGTGCTGCTGAACAGCGTCGACGCCCACACCGGCGAGCCTCTGCCATATGCCTTCCACCAGGCGACCAGCGACGAAGTCGATGCCGCCGTACAGGCCGCCGAGGCTGCCTACCCGGCCTACCGCAGCACCAGCCCGGCACAGCGCGCCGCCTTCCTCGACGCCATCGCCAACGAACTGGACGCACTGGGCGATGACTTCGTCCAGCATGTGATGCGCGAAACCGCTCTACCTGAGGCACGCATCCGCGGTGAGCGTGCCCGCACCAGCAACCAGCTGCGCCTGTTCGCCGATGTGGTGCGCCGTGGCGATTTCCTCGGTGCGCGCATCGACCGTGCGCAGCCCGAGCGCACCCCGCTGCCACGCCCGGACCTGCGCCAGTACCGCATCGGCGTCGGCCCGGTGGCCGTATTCGGTGCCAGCAACTTCCCGCTGGCCTTCTCCACCGCCGGCGGTGATACCGCCTCGGCGCTGGCGGCCGGCTGCCCGGTGGTGTTCAAGGCCCACAGCGGGCACATGCTGACCGCTGCCCACGTGGCCGCGGCCATTGACCGCGCGGTGGCCGGCAGCGGCATGCCAGCAGGTGTGTTCAACATGATCTATGGCGCCGGCGTGGGTGAAGTACTGGTCAAGCACCCGGCCATCCAGGCGGTCGGCTTCACCGGGTCGCTGCGTGGTGGTCGCGCCCTGTGCGACATGGCGGCTGCGCGCCCGCAGCCGATCCCGGTGTTCGCCGAAATGAGCAGCATCAACCCGGTAATTGTCCTGCCCCAGGCCCTGCAGGCCCGTGGCGAGCAGGTAGCCGGCGAACTGGCCGCCTCGGTAGTGCTGGGTTGCGGGCAGTTCTGCACCAACCCGGGCCTGGTGGTGGGCATCAAGTCGCCGCAGTTCGAACGCTTCGTGCACACGCTGGTGGCGCGCATGGCCGACCAGGCGCCGCAGACCATGCTCAACGCCGGCACCCTGCGCAGCTACCAGAGCGGTGTGCAGCACCTGCTGGCGCACCCTGGCATCCAGCACCTGGCCGGGCAGCCACAAGCCGGCAAGCAGGCCCAGCCGCAGCTGTTCAAGGCGGACGTGAGCCTGCTGCTGGACAGCGACCCGCTGCTGCAGGAAGAAGTGTTCGGCCCGACCACCGTGGTGGTGGAAGTGGCCGATGCCCAGCAACTGGCCGAAGCGCTGCGCCACCTGCAAGGCCAGCTGACGGCCACCCTGATTGCCGAACCGGACGACCTGCGTGCCTTTGCTGCGCTGGTGCCGCTGCTGGAGCGCAAGGCCGGGCGCCTGCTGCTGAACGGCTACCCGACCGGCGTAGAGGTATCGGACGCGATGGTGCATGGCGGGCCATACCCGGCCACCTCCGATGCCCGAGGCACTTCGGTCGGTACCTTGGCCATCGACCGCTTCCTGCGCCCGGTGTGCTTCCAGAACTACCCGGATGCGCTGCTGCCGGAGGCGCTGAAAAGTGCCAACCCGCTGGGGATTGCGCGGTTGGTGGATGGGGTCGCGAGCCGTGGCGCGGTTTGATCTGACATCGAGGTAGCCTGTACTGGCCTCTTCGCGGGTAAACCCGCTCCCACAGGTACTGCACAGTGCTTGAATTCTGTGTAGTACCTGAGGGAGCGGGTTTACCCGCGAAGAGGTCGGCACAGGACCATCAGCCCTGTATACAATCCGCAAAAACCTTGCTTACAATGCCATGCGCCTATGACATCGGTAATCGCCGATGCGTATTGCGACAGGCTTAAGCCATGTCATCTACAAATGCTCCAAGAACGCTACTGGTCAAAAACGCCGAACTTCTGGTCACCATGGACGGCGAACGCCGCGAGATCAAGAACGGCGGAATGTTCATCGAAGGCAACCTGATCCGTCAGGTCGGCCCCAGCGATACCCTGCCACAGCAGGCCGACGTGGTGCTGGACATGTCCGGCAAGGTGGTCATCCCGGGCCTGGTCAACACTCACCACCACATGTACCAGAGCCTCACCCGCGTGGTGCCAGCGGCCCAGGACGGCGAACTGTTCAACTGGCTGACCAACCTGTACCCGATCTGGGCACGCCTGACCCCCGAGATGATCGCGGTGTCGACCCAGACCGCCATGGCCGAACTGATCCTGTCCGGCTGCACCACCTCCAGCGACCACCTGTACATCTACCCCAACGGCTGCAAGCTCGACGACAGCATCCATGCCGCCGACGAGATCGGCATGCGCTTCCACGCCGCGCGCGGCAGCATGAGCGTGGGCCGCAGCCAGGGCGGGCTGCCGCCTGATTCGGTGGTGGAAAAGGAAGCCGACATCCTCAAGGAATCCCAGCGCCTGATCGAGGACTATCACGACGCCAGCCACGGCTCGATGCGCCGCATCGTGGTGGCGCCCTGCTCGCCGTTCTCGGTCAGCCGCGACCTGATGCGCGAAGCCGCCGTTCTGGCGCGCCAATACGGGGTGTCGTTGCACACCCACCTGGCCGAGAACGTCAACGACATCGCCTACAGCCGCGAGAAGTTCGGCATGACCCCCGCCGAATATGCCGAAGACCTCGGCTGGGTCGGCCACGACGTGTGGCACGCCCACTGCGTGCAACTCGACCAGCATGGCATCGAGCTGTTCGCCCGCACCGGCACGGGTGTCGCCCACTGCCCATGCTCGAACATGCGCCTGGCCTCGGGCATCGCCCCGGTGCGCAAGATGCGCGACCACGGGGTGCCGGTGGGCCTTGGGGTCGACGGTTCGGCATCCAACGACGGCGCCAGCATGATCGGTGAAGTGCGCCAGGCCTTGCTGCTGCAACGGGTTGGCTTTGGCCCCGACGCGATGACTGCGCGCGAGGCGCTGGAAATTGCAACGCTCGGCGGCGCCAAGGTGCTCAACCGCAATGACATCGGCGCACTGGCGCCAGGCATGGTGGCCGATTTCGTCGCCTTCGACCTCGGCCATGTGGCCTATGCCGGTGGCCACCACGACCCGTTGGCGGCGCTGGTGTTCTGCACCCCGACCCAGGTGCACACCAGTGTCATCAATGGCCGTGTGGTGGTGAAGGACGGCCAGCTGGCCACGGTCGACCTGCCACGGGTGCTGGAGCGCCACAACCAGTTGGCACGCCAGCTGGTCAGCGGCGAATAAGCAACCATTCAGGGCCGCCTTGGCGGCCCATCGCCGGCAACGCTGCCGTGTCTTGCGAAATCAGAGGACCATGAGCATCTCATGCCAGGCCATGCCGCCGTGGTCCGACGGCGACGGTTTCACGTACTGATACCCCAGCTTCTGGTACAGGGCCACATGCTGCTCCTTGCACATCAAGTGGATGGTCAGCTTGCCCGCCGCCTTCATGCGTGCGATGAATTCATCCATCAACTGCTTGGCGTAGCCTTTGCCCTGATGCGCCGGGTCAACCACCACCGACATGATCACCACGTTTGGCGCCGCCGGGTCGTGCCCGACCAACTCCTTGAATGCCTCATCGGACATCACCACTTCGTGGGCACAGCCGCTGTTGATGAAACCGACGATCTCGCCCGCGTTTTCAAGCACCAGGAAGCCCTGCGGATACTGCGCGATGCGGGTGCGGATCTTCTCCAGCGTGGCCGCCTCGTCGCCTTCGTAGGCACCGATTTCGATGGCATAGCAGCGTTCGGCATCGGCGGCTGTGGGGGTGCGAAACTGGGGGGCGCTCATGGCGGGTTTCCTTGGTAATGGGCAAAAACAACCGCCATGGTAAATGAGCGCCGCTGCCACAGGTACAGCTTGTTTTGTGTCGCCATAGGCGCAAGGTGCCCTTTTTTGAAGCGCTGAAGGTCTACAAGTTGTTGCCGCTGCGAACTTTTTCCCGTTTACCGGTCTATGTGGGAGGCACAGAAAGGAAACGGAACGCGAGACTAGGTTCGCCCGACACCTGCTGGCCTGATGGCTCAATTGTTATCAGAGGTTGGCTTCGCTCATGAAAATACATGTCGCAAGGTTGATGCTGCTCGGCCTGTTCTCGTTCGCGGCGATGGGCACGGCATCGGCAACACAGATGAAGGCGCCCGCAGTGGCTGCCCCGGCGGTTCAATCACCGTTGCAGCCTGCCGGCAACCCCTGGTCCAGGGTGGCCAGTGTGGCCGATGAACAGCCAGCCACGTTGCTGGCCCACGATGACGACCGCTGGCATGACCACCGCAGCGACTGGCGCCGCGAACAGTGGCGCCGCGAGCAGGCCCGCCGTGATTGGGAGCGCCGGCGAGACTGGGAACGCCGACGCGACTGGGAACGGCGCCGCGACTGGGAGCACCGCCATGAGCGGGCCATGCACCACCGCTACAACGATGACTACCGCTACTATCGCCGTTGATCGTTGATCCGCAGTTGGCACGCTCGATGTGGGAGCGGCCTTGTGTCGCGAAAGGGCTGCGCAGCAGCCCCAGCATTGGTTGCCGTAATGCTGGAACCAGGGGGCCGCTCTGCGGCCCGATCGCGACACAAGGCCGCTCCTACAAGGTCCGCGCCAGCCAGTCAGGTGGGGGTATCCCCCGCAGCCTCGGCCTCCATCTTGAAACGGTCGGCCTTGCAAATGTACTTGGGCTTGCGCGGCGCCAGCTTGGCACTGGCCTTCTTGGCGTGCGCCTGCAGTAGCTGCTTGATCTTCTTGCGACGGTTCATTCTCACTCGACCTGTCAGTCCGGTTTGGCTGAATACATCATACCTTGCCTGGGCCAGCGTCTCGTTGACGTTATTTTCACGCTCGGCAGATTAGCGTCACGCCCTTTCCGGCCACGAGCACATCCGCTGGCCGCCAAGTACGACGAGGCATACGTGTCACACACTCCATCCCCCTCCTCGCCCAAGCGCGTGGATTGGGCCGGCCTGGGCTGGCTTTTGCTGTTCTTCTGGTACTTCTCGGGGGTGACCCAGGCGTTGCTGCTGTTCAGCGGTACCACCGGGTTCGCCGGTTTTCGCGATGCATTCTTCCTCAGCAGCCTGTGGCTGGCCCCGGTACTGCTGCTGCCGCGTTTCACTCGCGCCACGGCAGCGGTCATCGGCCTGGTGTTGTGGGCCGCTTCACTTGTGGGCCTGAGCTACTTCGGCATCTATCGCCAGGAGTTCTCGCAAAGCGTCATTTTCGTGATGTTCGAGTCCAACACCGCCGAGGCCGGTGAGTACTTCAGCCAGTACTTCAGCGCCTGGCTGGGCCTGGCATTGCTGTTGTACACGCTGGGGGCGGTGCTGCTGTGGAAGCGCGTGCGCCCGGTCAGCCTGCCACTGCGCAGCCGCCTGCCGGTGGTCGCCCTGTTGCTGCTGGCCAACCTGGTGTACCCGTTCTACAAGCAGATGGTCACCCAAGAGCGCAGCTTCGCCGACGCGGCGGAGAAAGTGCAGCAACGCATGGAGCCCGCCGTGCCCTGGCAACTGCTGGTCGGCTACCGCCAGTACCGCCAGCAACTGGACAACATGCAAGAGCTGCTGGCCAAGAACGCCGCGCTGCCGCCCCTGCAGAACCTGCGTGACAGCAGCGGTGCAGCGCCACGCACGCTGGTGCTGGTGCTGGGCGAATCCACCACTCGCGAACACATGCACCTGTATGGCTACAACCGCGACACCACGCCCAACCTCGATGCGCTGGCCGCCAGCGACAAGGGCCTGACGGTGTTCCGCAACGTGGTGTCGCCACGCCCGTATACCATCGAAGTGATGCAGCAGATCCTCACTTTCGGCGACGAGCAGAACCCGGACCGTTTCCTCACCGACCCGTCGCTGATCAACCTGATGAAACAGGCCGGCTACAAGACCTTCTGGATCACCAACCAGCAGACCATGACCAAGCGCAACACCATGCTGACCACCTTCTCGCAGCAGACGGACGCGCCGGTCTACCTGAACAACCAGCGCAACCAGAATGCCAGCCAATACGACGACGTGGTGCTGTCGCCGTTCGAGAAGGCACTGCAGGACCCGGCGCCAAACAAGTTCATCATCGTGCACCTGCTGGGTACGCACATGGACTATCGCTACCGCTACCCGAACGACTACGCGCACTTCAACGACCGCCAGGGGGTGCCCGGCAAGCTGACCGACGACCAGGTGCAAACCTACAACTTCTACGACAACGCGGTGCGCTACAACGACTACGTGGTGTCTAGCCTGATCAAGCGTTACTCGGCCAGTTCCCCCAATGGTTTCCTGCTGTACCTGTCCGACCATGGCGAAGATGTGTACAGCTCTGGCAACCACGACCGCCTGGGGCGCAACGAAGGCGCGCCGACCCGGCCGATGTACACCATCCCGTTCTTGCTGTGGACTTCGCCAAGCTGGCAGGCCGAGCACCCGCGCGACTTGCAGGCGATGGCCGATCGCCCCTACAGCAGCTCGCACCTGATCCATACCCTGTCCGACCTGGCCGGGCTGAGCTACGACCGTTACGAGCCGGCCAAGAGCCTGGTGAGCCCGCAGTTTCTGGTGGCGCCGCGCTGGATCGGCGACCCGTACCGCAAGGATGGCCTGCGCGACTTCGACCAGTTGCCAATGGACAAAACCGAGCGGGGACAGGAAACGGTCAGCAGTGGCAAGAAACAGAATGCTGGACGCCTGAACTGATCACCCTGCAGGAGCGCGAGACGCTCAGGATGCAGAACAGCTGCCCTGACGGGCACTCACCCGCACCGCCTCGGCCAGTTTGCGCAGATTGGCCTGGTGGGCATTGACCAGGCTGGCGATGCTGTTGTCTGCGGGCGTCTGTAGCGAGGTACGGCAGGTCAGTTCGGCCTCCCCCGAGCGCGTCAGACGCCATACCGCCTCCAGCGAGGCGTAGCGCCCCGGCACGGTATCGAAGCGCTGCACGTCCACGCGCAACAACACCTTGCCGCCACCCACCGGCCCGCCCAACTGGTCCTGCAAGGCGCTGCGAAACTCATCCACCAGGTTGGCGCCCCACCACTCCGTCTCGAGGATGGCCAGGCCGCTCTGCCCTTGCCGCACCACCAACTGCGGGCGGTCCACTTGCGGCGGCACGACCACCCTCGCCACCTGGATGCGCTGGCCACCGTCGCGTACAGGCTCGCTCGGTACCAGCGTGTGATAGTTGTTCGGGGTACTGCTGCAGCCCAACAGCACTGCCAGCAGGCCGGCGCCACATACATTGCGCAGTCGAAGCATCGGCTGTCTCCTCAGGGTTCCAGCTCGGCGGCAGTGGCCGCTTTCGGCCGGCCGCGTATCAGTGATTCGGGGTGCCGCCCCAGGTAATCGGCAAGGTCTCGCAGCGAACGCGACATGCGCTCCAGTTCGTCCAGGGTTTCCCCCATCCGCTCGCGCTGCGGCGAGTCCTCGGAAATGGCCGAATTGGCCGTGCGCAGAGTCTTGTGCACTTCGTCCAGTGCCACCTTCACCTCCGGCAGCGTCTGGCCATTGAACTGCTTGAGGCTGGCACGCAGCTCTCGCAGGCTGCCGTCCAGGTTGCTGGCGATGCTCTCCAGCGGCAGTTTGCTGATGCGCTCCACCACCCGCTGCAGCTGTTCCTGGAGCTGCTCCAGGCTGCCGGGCAATGTGGGGATGATGATAGGGTCTGCGGTCTTGTCGAAGGTCACCTTGGGGGCATCCGGGTAGAAGTCCAGGGAGATGAACATCTGCCCGGTGATCAGGTTGCCGCTGCGCGCCTGGGCCCGCAGGCCGTGCTCGACGAAGGTGCCGATCAACCGTCGCGCGCCGTCCATGTCACCTTCGGAATGCTTGAACACAGACAGCATCTTGCGGTGTACCGGCCCCAGCCGCTGCGGGTAGATCACCGCTTCGACCACCACCGGGAAGGTCTGGCGGGTGGCATCATAGTCGAGCTGCACCGATGTGACTCGGCCAAACTCGACCCCCTTGAACTCCACTGGGGCGCCTACCGACAAGCCGCGCATGGCCTGGTCGAAGCGCAACTGCAGGTACTGGGCCTGGCCACTGGGCGGTGCCAGGGCGGTATCGCGGTCGGCAAACAGCTGGAAGTGCGCCTGGTCGGCAGCAGCCTCGGCTTGCGGGGCGAAGTCGGGCGAGCCAAAGGCCAACCCGCCCACCAGGATCGATGACAGTGATTCGGTATCGATCTTCAGGCCGTTGGCACCGATCTGCATGTCGACGCCACTGGCGTTCCAGAAGCGGGTATCGACGGTGACGAAGCTGTCGTAAGGGGCCTGCACGAACACGCCGATCTCCACGCCCTTGCCATCGCCCTGCAGGGCAAAGGACACCACTTCGCCCACCGGGATCTTGCGGTAGTAGATCGACGAGCCAATATCCAGCGAGCCCAGGTCACTTGCGGTCAGGACAAAGCGCTTGCCCTTTTCGTCGTAGGTGATCGGCGGTGGCAGCTCCAGGCCGACAAAGGACTTTTCCGGCACTTTCGATTCGCCGGAATCCGCCCCGATGAAACTGCCCGACAGCAGCGTGTCCACGCCGGACACGCCGCCCACGCCAATGCGTGGCCGCACCACCCAGAAGCGCGCCCCCTGGGTGGCGAAGGCACGGGCGTCGTTGGACAGCTGGACCTTGGCGACCACGCTCTTCTTGTCGTCGGCCAGGTCCACCGTGGTGACTTCGCCGATCACCACGCTGCGGTACTTGACCTGGGTCTTGTGCGCCACCAGCCCTTCCCCGGTGTGGAAGGAAATGGCGATGACCGGGCCCTGCTGCATCCAGTTGCGCACCACCAGCGAAGCGCCGATCAGGATCGCCAGTATCGGCACGATCCATACCAGCGACACGCTCCAGCGCCGGGTGCGCACTTCAACCTGCCCCGCGCCATCGCGCTTGTCAGTCTGTTGAACCATCAATGCGGCCTCCCTCGTTGGTACGGCTATCCCAGATCAGGCGTGGATCGAAGCTCATCGCAGAAAACATGGTCAGTACCACCACCATGCCGAAAAACAGGATGCCCACCCGCGGCTCGATGGTGCCCAGCCCGCGCAGTTGCACCAGCGCCGCCACCAGCGCCACCACCATCACATCGAGCATCGACCAGTAGCCGATAAGCTCGACGAAACGGTACAGCTGCGAGCGCTGCCGGCAGGCCCAGGTAGAACCGCGCTGGGCGGTGAACAGCAACAGGCCGAGCGAGAAGAACTTGATGGCCGGCACACCCACGCTGGCAATGAAGATGATCAGCGCGATGTCCCAGGCCCCTGCCTCCCAGAACTCCAGCACGCCGCCGCCGATGGTGCTTTCGCTGCCACTGCCGAGCATTTCGGTGTGCATCACTGGCAACAGGTTGGCGGGAATGTAGAAAACCAGCGCCGCCAGCAGAAACGCCCAGCCACGGCTGATGGCATTGGCCTTGCGCCGGTGGATGGCGGCACCACAGCGCTCGCAGGTGTGCTTGTCGCTGCCCAGTTCGCAGGCCTGACCGCAGCCATGGCACAGGCACAGGCCCAGGTCGTCGGCGTTGGCCGGGGTATTCATACCTGCTCCCAAAGGCCGCGGATGTCCTTGCCGGCGATATGGATGATCAGCATGCTCAGCGCGGCCAGCGCCAGCAGGCCGATGCCAGGTATCACATCGAGAAACCCCGCCAGCTTGATCACCGCCACCATCGCCCCCAGCAGGCACACCTCCAGCATGCTCCAAGGCCGCAGGCCCTCCAGGCTGCGCATGCACAGGGCAAAACCGGGTGCGCGCTGGCCGGCCAGGGCGAAACCCAACACCCAGCACAAGAGGGTAATCTGCAGCACCGGCGCAAAGATGATCGACAGGGCCATGACCAGGGCGATGAAGGTGATGCTGCCGTGGCTGAGGATCTGTACCGAGTCCCATAATGTCGCGGAATGGGTGAGCCCTTGCATGCCGATGGTCATCACCGGGTAGGCGTTGGCGAACACCAGCAGGATGCCACCCGTCACACTCAGGGCCAGGCGTTGCTGCACCGTCAGCGAGGTATGCCGGTACAGTACGCCGCCACAGCGCTGGCAAACGGCGCGCTGGTGCTTGAGCAGCGGCGCACGGTGGTACACCGTGTCACAGTACTCACAGATGATCAGTTGCTGGCTCTGGCTCATGGGGTTTCCACAGGTAGCCCGGATTCACGCCGTGATACGCAGGCGAACCACGTTTGATATCCGGTTTAGACCATCCCGGCAAAACTGCCATCATCGGCAGCAAAGAGAACTATCCTGTGAAACGGGATCCCCACCCGCTGGAGGTTTGCCATGCGTACGTTCACGTGGAGTTGCCTGCTGGTGCTGCTGTGCGCGGCATCGGCAGCCCAGGCGCAGTCGGTGGTGCCGCTCAAGGGCCAGAGCAGCCAGCAGATGCAACTGGATATCAATGATTGCAATACTGTCGCGACCAATGCCGCGAACAGTGCCGCGACCTCCAGCGACCCCCATGTCGGTGGCCGGGTACGCGGTGCCGCCGCCGGCGCGGTTGCCGGTGCGGCAGGCGCGCAGGTGCGCGGCAACCAGCACGACGAGCTGTATGACCGGGTCGGTGACGATGCCAAGGAGCAATACCGACAGAACCGCGCCGGCGAAGTGGCCGCCGCCGGTGCTGCGGTTGGTGGCATGCGCCAGCGTCAGGACCGCCGTCAGGACCGGCGCGGCCAGGACGAAGCGAAAGCCCAGGCTCATGCCAGTGCCTACGCCGGCTGCCTGCAAGGTCGCGGCTATCAGGTCAACCCCTGATCAGCAGGCACGCCATGCCTCGGCAGGAGGATGCATGGCGTGCCCGTTTCAGAACTTGGCCAGTTCTTCCCGGCAAAACTCGACGAACAACTGCGCCGGCTTGGTCAGTTGCACCCGTTTCAACCACGCCGCCGCCAGCCCTGACAGCGCCACTGGCTCGGCGATATCCAGCATGGCCAGACGTTGCCCGTCGTAGGTGTACTCCGAATGCGGCCGCGTCACCAGCAGCGAAAAGCCAAAGCCCTGCCCGACCATGCCGCGTACCATCTCGATCGACGGCGAACTGAAGACGATATTGGGCGTCAGGCCCATTTCGTTGAACAGGCTGACGAAGTAGGTACGGCTGGGGGCAACGTCCAGCAGGATCATCGGCTCCGGGCACAGATCGCGCAGCGACACCTGGGCCTGCCCGGCGAAGCGGTGGTTCTCGGGGAGCAGCACATAGGGCTTCTGCGGCGGCATCAGCGGCTCGGCCTCGATGGTGCCGTCCAGGTCATGGTCGTAGAGGAACGCCAGGTCGAAGGTACCGGCAGTCAGACCCTGGATCAGGTCCTGCTGCTCGCCGTCGCGCAGGCGGATATCCACCCCCGGGTAACGCTGGCGAAAGCCGGCGATCAGGCGCGGCAGGTACAGCGGTGCCACGGTTTCGAAGCAGCCGATGTCGATTTGCCCGGCCACGGTGTCGTTGTCGGCCAGGGCGTTCTGCTCGAACTCGTGGGCCATCTGCAGCAGCGACTTGGTCTTGGCATAGAAGCGCTTGCCGCTGGGCGTCAGAGACACACCCTGGGCGTGGTGGCGGATGAACAGCTGCACGCCGAAGCTTTCTTCCAGGCTCTTGATGGCCGTGGAGATGGACGGCTGGGCAATGTACAGCTGGCGTGAAGCCTCGGCCACGCTGCCGGCCTCGACGGTGGTGACGAAGTACTTGAGTTGTCGCAATGTGTAGGCCGCCACGGGCACCTCTCTGACGCCGGTCTGGGCGCGCTGGGATCATGCCTGTCACTTTACCCTCGGCAGCGGCTGGGTGGGGGCCGGGTGATGAAGGATTTACCTATGGCTTGAGCAGGTTTTTACGAGGGGCGCGATGCGCCCCCCCCCTTTGCTTCACTCGAAATCGATATTGGCGATTACACAGTCATCACCAATCAGCTTGTACCCTGGCCTGCAGGGCATGCCGACTACTGGCCCTATACCGCGCTTGCGCCGGGACAACGTTGCCTGCGGTTCTGCATTTTCCAGCTGTTCGTGGTCGAGCGTGTCGTCTGGCTTGTTAACGGGTTCTTCTTGCATGGGGTTTACTCCTTGGTTTGGGTGGTATCGCCCGATCAACGCTACAACCCCCCATTGCCACCAACCCATCTGGAACTTTGACCGTGAAGAGAAATGCTGTCGGATCGCGTTGCAGGGTTAGCAGTGAACCCGGTGCCCTGGCCAAATGCCGCTGATTGTCTTTACTGGTACTCAACGACTCCAGGCATACGGTGTGCGTTCATGAAGATCATAGTCACCAGCATCCTCGTCGACGACCAGGCCAAAGCCCTGGCTTTCTACCACTACGTACTCGGTTTCGAGCCCAAGCACGACATCCCCATGGGCCGACACCGCTGGCTGACGCTCACCTCCCCCAACGACCCCAACGGCGTCGAGCTGCTGCTCGAGCCCGACGCGCACCCGGCCGCCAAGGTCTACAAGGCAGCGCTCAAGCAGGACGGCATCCCCGCCACCTCGTTCGGCGTGCGGGACATCCAGGCCGAATATACCCGGCTGTGCGCAGCGGGCGTGCAGTTCACCCAACCGCCTACTGCCATGGGGCCGGTCACCGTAGCGGTGTTCGATGACACTTGCGGCAACCTGATCCAGATCGCCCAGAAACACTAGCAAGCGTTCAGGGCTCCACGGGCAGGCGCAAGGTCGCGCGCAATCCGTGTGGCGTCTGGTTGCGCAACTGCACGCTGCCACCCAGGCGGGTCATGATGGTGCTGACGATCGACAACCCCAGCCCGGCGCCGTTGGTCGAGCCCTTGCTGTAGAAACGCTCGAACACCCGCTGCTGGTCAACCACCGCTATGCCCGGCCCTTCGTCGTCGACGCTGACCAGCAGGGCCTGGCCTTCGCGCTGCAGGGTCACGGTGATGCGACCGCCTGCAGGCGAATGGTCCACGGCATTGGCCACCAGGTTCTGCAAGGCAATACCCAGCGCGCCAGCGTCGGTGTGCAAATGGTAGTCGCCGTCGGCGATGTCCAGCGAAGGCTCCAGCCCGCGCTCCAGTATCCAGGGGGTAAGCTCTGCCAGGGTCTCGGCCACCACGCCCTCCAGGTCCACCCGCGGCCAGTCACGCCGGCCTGGTCGCGGCTCCAGGCGGGCCAGGGTCAACAGCTGGTTGACCACCCGGGCAAGGCGGTCGACACCGCCCATCAGGAACTGCAGGGCCTTGTCCCGCTCGGCAGCGCTGTCTGCATTCAGGGCGTTCTGCGCATGCAGGCGCAGGATGGCCAAGGGCGTGCGCATCTCGTGGGCAGCGTCGGCGATGAAACGGTGTTCGCGGCGCAGCAGGTCGTCGATCTGCCCGAGCAGGCGGTTGATCGCCGCCTGCATCGGCTCCAGCTCCTTAGGCAACGGCACCAGCTGCAACGGCTCGAGCGACTCGGCGTGGCGGGCGCGGATCACCCTGGCCATGTTCTGCAGCGGCCGCAGCCCCCAGCCTATGGCCGCCCACACCAGCAAGGCCAGGGCCAGGCTGCCGAACAGGAATGGCAACAGCGTGTGCTGCACGATGCGTTCGATCAGGTCGTCACGCACGTCGTTGCGCTCGCCCACCCAGATCACCCAGTGTTTTTCCGGCACCGGCAAGACAAAACTGCGCCAACGGCGCCCATCCACCACCACGTCGGCAAAACCCGGCACCCGCGGCGCCTGCCCCAGCTGCGGGGCGCTGGGCGTGTGTACCAGCAGCCCGCCGTCGTCGGCCCATACCTGGAAGGCCAGCTTGCTTTCGTAGCGGTGCCCCACCTTGTGGTGCCCGGCCTTGCTCAAGGCCTCGTCGAAGGCGCGGTACAACTCGTCACGGCTCTGCTCTTGCACCGGCAGGCTCATGATGCCCTGCAGCAGCCGGGCGTTCTGCGCCAGGTGGGCATCGTACACTTCGTTAATTTCGTGGCGGCTGTCGTGATAGTTATACAGCGCCAGCAACCCGCTGCCGACCAGCAACAGCAGCATCACCCGCCACAAGGTGCGTTGGCGCAACGAGCTCATGACTTGCGTTCCACCAGGTAGCCAATCCCGCGCACGGTGCGGATCAGGCCGTTGAACAGCTTCTTGCGCAGGTGGTAGATGTTCACTTCCAGGGTGTTGCTCTCCGGCTCTTCATCCCAGCCATACAGCAACTGGGTCAAGCGTTCGCGGGTGAACACCTTGCCCGGCTGAGCCAGCAGTTCGTGCAGCAGCAGGTATTCCTTGGGCGTGAGTACCACCGGCTGGCCCAGGTAGTGCACCTGCTGGCTGACCGGGTCCAGTCTCACCCCCGCATGCTCTATCAGCACCCGGGCGCGGCCGCTACTGCGCCGCAGCAAGGCCCGCAAGCGGGCCTTGAGTTCGTTGAGGTCGAAGGGTTTGACCAGGTAGTCGTCGGCGCCGGCGTCCAGCCCGGCGATGCGGTCCTCGGTGGCGTCGCGGGCGGTCAGCACCAGCACCGGCAAGCACTTCTCGGCCGCACGCAGGCGCCGCAGTAACTCGATGCCATCCAGGCGCGGCAAGCCCAGGTCGAGGATGGCCAGGTCGAACTCTTCGTGGCACAGGGCATGCAAGGCACTGGCGCCATCCTGCAACCAGTCGAGGGTATAGCCCTCGCGGCGCAGGCCGTCACAAATCCCCTCCCCCAACGCGGCGTCGTCTTCTACCAACAGCAAGCGCATGCTTAATCCTGTTTGTCCTTGATCGCTTTGAGTAAAGCATCGATTTCACCACGCCGGCCCTGGTCGGCCAACTCTCTCCCGGGCCGGGGCGGTGCCTGCAACGCCTTTTGCAGGGCGGCGCGGGCTTCGTCGTAGCGGTTTTGCCGGTACAGGTGGTCGGCCCAGAAATAGTTGCTGTCGATACCGTCCGGGTTGATCGCCAGCGCCTGGCGCAGCATGGCCTCGGCCTTGGCCTGGTCGCCGAAGCTCAATGGCCAGCCGGGCACTTGGTCGTACAGCGCGCCCAGGCTGGTGTAGGCCGAGCCTTGCAGCGCCTTGGGGTCCATGGCCAGGGCCTTTTCCAGGCTGGCGCGGGCGGCCTTGACCTTGCCCAACGCGCCCAGCCCACCGGTGGCGCCGGCCCAGCTGCTGTTGACGATGCCGTCCCAGATCAGCGGCTCGGCCGAGCCCGGATGCTGGCGCACCAACGCCGCCGACTGTGCCGCCAGGGCCTCGAATGCCCCGGCACGCTGGGCTTCGGGCAGGTTATAGCGAACCACCGCCCAGCGCTGCTGGATGGCGTTGAGTTGCTGGGTACCGTTCTGGTCGAGGGCCCAGGTGAACGGGGCGATGGCCAGCAGGCTGGCCAGTATCAGACGTTTCATTTGCTCGACTCCTTGCTGTGCCAGTTGCTGTAGCGACGGATCAGCGGCAATTGCTTGCGCAGGGCACGGTCGACCACGCCTGGCAGCATGCCGTTAAGGCGCACGAAGAGTTTCTCCGGCCAACCCAGGTACAGTTCGCTGCGCTCGGCCTGTACCGCGTCGAGCACCGCCCGGGCGACATCCTGCGGGTCATCGACGCCTACCTTCAACGCCTGATTAAGGGCCTGCGCGGCACTACTGTTCATCGTCGTGCGGGTAGTGCGCGGTGCGGCATACAGCACGTTCACCGAGGTGTCGGCAAGCTCGCGGCGCAATGCCTCGGAGAACCCGCGCAAGGCAAACTTGCTGGCGCAGTAGGTGGCATAGCCTGGGTAGCCGATGGAGCCGTAGATCGACCCCACGTTCACCACCAGCGCACTGGGCTGGGCGCGCAGCAGCGGCAGGCACAGGCGGGTGAGCTGCACGGCGGCCTTGATGTTGAGGTCGAACAACTCGTCGAGGGCGGCCTCGTCCATCTGTTCGAGCAAGGCGAAGCGGTTGACCCCGGCGGCGTTGATCAACAGGTTGCAACTACCCATCGCCCGCGCTGCCTCCAGCACGTCACGGCGGCCTTCGGCGCAGCGCAGGTCGGCCTGCTGCCAGCGCAATTGCCCGGGGTAGCGCGCCATCAGTTCGGTCAGCTTGCCCTGCTGCCGGCTGACCGCCAGTACGCGAGCACCGGCACTGCATAGCTGGGCCGCCAACTCCAGGCCGATGCCACCGCTGGCACCGGTGAGCACCGCCACGCAATCAGGCAAGCGCATGCTTTACCTCCTGATGCGCGGTACGCGGCAGCCCTTCGAACATGGCGGTATACAGGCGATACACCACTTTGGCAGCGTGGATTACCGCCTGCTGGTCTTCGGGCTGGTCCAGACGGTTCATCAGGCCACGGTAGGTGGCCATGTGGTCCTGGTCCAGGGCGCCGTGGGAACTCAGGTAGCTGAACGCCTTGTCCGGCAGGCCTAGGCTGCTCTGCAGGGTACCGGCAGCCTGGGTAGCCAGGGCAATGCTGGTGCCTTCGAGCACGTTGACCATGCCGAACAGCCCGACCGGGTTGCCACGGGCAATCTGGTCGTAGAGAAATGCCACCATCAGCTCGATGGGCAGTGCCGGCCGGCCGCCGACCACTTGGTGCGGGTCGCCACCGCAGGCGGCGATGTCATCGAGAATCCAGCGCTCATGGCCGTACTCCTCGTCGATGTACTCGCACACTGCGCCGCGCAGCCACTCAAGCCGCGCCGGCAAACGGGCCCCGCAGGCCATCATCAATGGCACGGTGTGCCGCACGTGGTGGTAGGCCTGGGTGAGAAAGGCCACATAGGCCTCGAGGCTGGCCTTGCCGGCCAGCGCGTCGAGGATGACCGGGACACTGAACAATGCCGTACGCTCGTCGGCGGTTTCCTGCTGCAGCATGTCGAAGAAAAGCATGGCAAACCTCGTAGATCATTGAAGGTCGGATAACAGGGACTGGTAACACCGCAGGATCTGTTCGCGGCGTGGCCGGCCGTTGGCGGTCAGGGTTTGCCCGGCGGCGCTCAAAGGTTCGGGCAGACGCCGCCAGGCATGCACCCGGGCATAATCCGGCAGGCCGGCATTGGCCTGGCGGATGGCCTGTTCCAGGGTGTGGTCGTCAGCCTGCGGGTCCAGCGGCCAGATCAACGCCAGGTTGTGTGCCAGGCCTTCGCCGTGGACGAACGCCTGGGCGATCACCCCGCCCTGGGTCAGTTCGGCCTCGACCCATTCGGGGTTGACGTTGCGCCCGAAGCTGGTGCTGTACTGGTGCTTCTTGCGCCCGGCCAGGTACAGGAAGCCGTCGCTGTCGAAGTGGCCCAGGTCACCGGTCGACAACCACGGCTCGCTGAAGGGTGGTTCGCCCAGGTAGCCGAGCAACGCCGAACCGGCCACCTGCACTTCGCCATCTTCGGCAATGCGCACCTGCACATGCGGCAGCGGCCGCCCGACACTGCCCGCACGATGCGCCCCGGGGCGGTTGAGGCATACCACCGAAGCGCATTCGGACAAGCCATAGCCCTCGAACACCGGTAGCCCGATGGCCTGGGCCCGGGCCAGCAGGCTCGGCGCCACCCGCGCGCCGCCCACCGCCACGAAGCGCAACGGGCCGACCCGCATCAGGCCGCGCTCGATGGCGGTGACCAGCCCAAGCAGCAGTTGCGGCACCAGGATCAGGCTTTCGGCACCACTCAAGGCGATGGCGCCCAGCAATTGCTTGAAGTCGACCTGGCTGGCACCGCGAAAACCCAGTTGCGCCTGCGGATACAGGGCAATGCTCGCCCCGGCCAGCAGGGCCGCGTACAGGCCCAGGTTTTCCAGCAGCACCGCCAGAGGCAATACCGCCAGGTACTTGCCGGGCGCCGTGGGCCGGCTGGCAGCCTCCAGCTCACGCGCTACCCGCAGCATGGCCTCGGCGCTCAGGCATACGCCCTTGGGTGCACCGGTACTGCCGGAGGTGTAGGTGACTTTCGCGGTGCCCGGCGGCAAGGGTGCGGCCGCTGGCGGCTGCCGGCTCCAGAAGCGCTCACCGGCAGTGAAGCCGCTGGCGTGCAAGTCGTCAGCGAAAGCCTCTTCGGCCAGCGCCAGCACCGCCCCGCTCTGTGCCAGGCAGTGGCGGCGCTGGGCGCTGCTGAAGAACGCCGGCAGAATAACGATGGGGCGCCCCGCGAATAGCGCAGCCAGGTCCCAGAACAGCGCCTCGGGACCGTTCTCCAGGGCCAGGGCGAAACTGCCCGGTGGCTGCGCGCTCAGCCAGGCCTGGCGTTGCTCGACCTCGTCCAGCAATTGTTGATAGGTGAACGGCCCGCCAAGGCCCAGCAACGCCGGTTGCGCCCCTCGGTGGCGGGCATGCAGTTGCAACACTTCCCTGAACAGCTGGCATTCACGCGGCATGGCCGGCCTCCTGCACGCTCGCGGGCAAGCCCAGCCGCTCGAAAACGCCGCCGCGGGCCAGGGCTGCATGGCCGTAGCCGATGTTGCCAACGAACACTTGCGGGTGCTGAGCGTAGTAACTGCCCCAACTGTCGGCATCGCCGTTCAGCCGGCCAGGGTCGGCCACAGCCAGCGCCGTCGGCACCAGGCCCAGGCGATGAAAGCTGTTGACCAGGGTCGCGGCACCGGTGAAGGCCACCCACTGCAAACCGCGGGCGGCCAGCAACCAGGTCACGGCAATGATCATGATCCGCGCGCTGCCGGCGCTGAGCGCGGCCAGGTTGCCCACTTCGACCAACTGTGCACGGCTCACCGAGCTGCCAGACAGCCGGGTCACGGCCGCTTCCAGCGGCTCATCCAGGTAACGCTCGAGGAAGGTCGGCCCACTGCTGGCCAGGCGTATGCCGGCGGCGGCCATCAGGCGCCCGTGGCTGTCATGCAGGCCGAGCAGTTCGGGCAGGTAGTGCTGCACGTCGGCGTGGTGCGCACAGGCAAAGCGGGCGTGAATGAACTGTTCCAGCTCGTCGCGCCCGGGCTCCCCCGGGCGTTTCAGCGTCATGCGGGCAAGCCGCTCGCCGTGGCTGCCGATAGCCAGTGGAAACAGGCTGGCGCTGTCTGCCTGAGTCATGGCGGTCCCCCTTTCAAGTCAGGTGTTGGGGGCAGTATCAGGGGGCAATCTGAAGCCAATCTGAAGTGCTACATTTGCCATTGCCCTCACGCGCACCAACAAGGAAAACAGATGCGCCACGAATTCAGCGAAGTGCTCAACGACCTGGTCGACTACTTTCTGCTCGGCGATATCCAGTTGCTCGAGCGCTTCAAGCAACAACATGAATTGCCCGACGACCTTGCCCATGCCTTCACCCACGGCGACAGCGGCGACCAGGCCGTGCGCGAAGGGGTCGTGCTGCCACTGGCCGGCGTCGATAACCTGCCCTACCGCATCCTGTTCACCCTGGACAACCATACCCCGGCCCTGCGCGAACCCGGCAGCCGCCTGAAGCACCGCCGCAATGGCTATGTGCTGCAGGTCGAGCACGGTGCGCTGATGCTGTACACCTGGCGCATCCTGCAGCACTTCACGCCCAAGACACTGGGTGACCTGATGGCGCGTTACCAGGTGCCGGGGCGGCCGATCATCGAGCTGGACAATGGCTGGTATGACGTGGAGGTGCTGGCGGGTGCACTGGTGCGGGACGGGCTGTACGAGCCAGCGTTCGAGTTCGTGTTGAAGAAGCGCTGGAGCCGCGGCGAGGCTGCTGGGGTGGATACCGGGTATGCCTTTGGGTTGCGTGGCTATTTCGACTGATGGGCTGACTGTACCGGCCTCTTCGCGGGCTTGCCCGCTCCCACAGGGCACAGTGATATCCCTGTGGGAGCGGGCAAGCCCGCGAAAAGGCCGGTACAGTCAGCCTCAACCTTCAAGTGTGGTTGATATCGCGGTCCTTGGTCTCCGGCAGGAAGAAGATCCCCAGCACCGCCGTCATCACTGCAATCACGATCGGGTACCACAAGCCGTAATAGATATCCCCGGTCGCCGCCACCATGGCAAACGCCACGGTCGGCAGGAAGCCGCCGAACCAGCCGTTGCCGATGTGGTAAGGCAGCGACATCGAGGTGTAACGGATGCGTGCCGGGAATAGCTCCACCAGCCAGGCCGCGATCGGCCCGTAGACCATGGTCACGTAGATCACCAGAATGGTCAGCAGCAACAGCACCATCGGGTAGTGGATCTTCGCCGGGTCGGCCTTTTCCGGGTAGCCGGCTTCCTTCAACGCCCCGGTCAAGGTCGCGGTAAAGGCATCGCTCTGTGCCTTGAAGTCCGCTGCCGCCAGGCTGCGTCCATCAAAGCTTGGCAGCACCCGTTCACCAATGCGGATCTGCGCCACGCTGCCAGGTTCTGCCGCTTCGTTGGTATAGGGGATGGCCCGCTTGGCCAGCAGGCTCTTGGCGATATCGCACGAACTGGTGAATTTGGCCTTGCCCACCGGGTCGAACTGGAACGCGCACTGGGCAGGGTCTGCCATCACCACCACCGGGTTCTGCTCCTGGGCGACGAACACGTCCGGGTTGCCGTACTGGGTCAGTGCCTTGAAGATCGGGAAGTAGGTCAGCGCGGCGATGATGCAACCGGCCATGATGATTTTCTTGCGGCCGATGCGGTCGGACAGGCTGCCGAAGAAGATGAAGAACGGTGTGCCGATCAAAAGCGAACCGGCAATCAGCAGGTTGGCGGTCTGCGGCTCGATCTTGAGCATCTGCAACAGGAAGAACAGCGCATAGAACTGCCCGGTGTACCACACCACGGCCTGGCCGGCGGTGCCACCGAGCAGCGCCATGACCACCACCTTGAGGTTGTCCCAGCGGGCGAACGACTCAGTCAGTGGCGCCTTGGACGCCTTGCCCTCGGCCTTCATCTTCATGAACACCGGCGACTCGTTGAGTTGCATGCGGATGTACACCGAAATCGCCAGCAGCAGTATCGACAGCAGGAATGGCACTCGCCAGCCCCAGGCCTCGAACACCTCGTTACCCATGGCCGTGCGGCAAGCCATGATCACCAGCAGCGAGAGGAACAGCCCCAGGGTGGCCGTGGTCTGGATCCAGGCAGTGAAAAAGCCGCGCCGGCCCTTGGGTGCATGTTCGGCCACGTAGGTGGCCGCACCGCCGTACTCGCCACCCAGTGCCAGGCCCTGCAGCAGGCGCAGGCTGATGAGGATGATTGGCGCTGCCACGCCGATCGTGGCATAGCTGGGCAACAGGCCCACCACAGCGGTGGACAAGCCCATGATGACGATGGTGATGAGGAAAGTGTACTTGCGCCCGATCATGTCGCCCAGGCGACCGAACACGATGGCGCCGAATGGCCGCACGGCAAAGCCGGCGGCAAAGGCCAGCAAGGCGAAGATGAACGAGGTGGTTTCATTGACCCCGGCAAAGAAGTGCTTGGCGATGATCGCCGCCAGGGAGCCGTACAGGTAGAAGTCGTACCATTCGAATACCGTGCCCAGGGATGAGGCGAAGATGACCTTGCGCTCCTCCCGGGTGATACCGCGTTGGGGCGCGCTGCCCGTGGATGTGCTGTCGAGAACCGCCATGGGGTGCCTCCGTCTTGTCGTCATGCAGGCCGGGAGCACCTCAAATCTTTTTCACCATCGCACCCAGGCCCTGGGGGGCTTGCTTTGGATATGCGAAGCACGACGAGGCAGGCCGCCTCGGATCGCAGCAAGGTAACTGAAGCATAATAGGCTTTGCCGGGATATCCACTTGAGCCTTGCGCGATCCGTGCAGGACCGCGTCAGCCTGGGGAAAGGTCAGCGCAAGAACTGCAGGACTTCCTCCAGTACCCGCTCGGCCTGCTCCCGATGCGGCACATGGCCACAACCTTGCAGCAGGCGCATCAACCCCGGGCCGCCAGCCAGCGCCACCAACCGCTCGGGGTGTGCCGGCGAGCCGAACTCGTCGTTGTCGCCATGCAGGCTCAACAGCGGGCAGCGTACCTGCGGCAGCAGCGCATCCAGGCTCCAATCGGCAAAGTGCTCGGACAACCAGTTGTCCACCCAGGCACGCAATACCCACTCGGCCTTGCCGCCGTGGTAGCGCTCCAGCCGTTGCAACTGCCCGGGTTCGGCAAACTGCTGGTCGGCCACGCGAATGCCCTCAAGGGTACGGGCCTCGACAAACGCCTGCGCCGATTCGGTAATCAGCCCCACACACTGGCTGGCGAAGGCCGCCGCACAGGCCACGGCCATGCCGCCGCCAACGCTGTGGCCGAAGACAATGAAATCGCCAATGCCAAAATGCTCGCGCAGCGCCGTGAACCCCTGCTGCGCCTCATCTTCGACAAAGCCCAGGCGCAAGCTGCCGGGGTGGGCGTCGGAGCGGCCAAAGCCCAGGCGATCGTAGGCGATTACCCGGTGCCCGGTGGTTTGCGCAAGCTGCGCCGGGAACTCGCGCCACAAGGCCACGCAACCCAGCGAATCGTGCAGCAGGACGATCGGCGCACCCTGCGCCTGCAGCGGCGCCCATTCCTGGGCGAAGAGCTTGCCTTGGGCGGTGTCGATCCAGTGCTCGCGGGTGTGCAGGTTGCTCATGGAGCCTCCGTTGCCGGTACCGGCCCTTTCAGCTCGACCTGGTTGCCATCGGGGTCGTAGCAGTACAGCGACAGCCCCTCGCCTTCGGCGCCATAGCGTTTTTCCGCAGGTTCGACTTCAACCCCCGCAGCTTGCAGGTAGGCCGTAAGTGCAGCCTCGTCGAACGGCTCGATGCGCAGGCAGAAATGGTGGAGGTTGCGCCCCTCGGTCCCCGGCGCCGCTCCACCAGGCTTACCCAGGGGACCGTCCAGGGTCACCAGGTCGATCATCGCCGTGCCTGTGGCCAGGTGGACCATTCCCAGGTCTTCGCGCACGCGGCTGACCGTGCAGCCGAGCAGTTGGGTGTAGAAAGCGACGCTGCGCTCCAGGTCGCTGACCCGCAGGACGAGGTGGTCAATGTGCTTGATGACGAATGGTCGCATGCCAAGGCTCCTTGTGGCCGCTGGATTCCTGTGGGAGCGGGCGTGCCCGCGAATCAGGCGTTGCGGTGAATGGCACGGGCTTCGCCCGCTCTCATGGAACTGCACATAACTCATTGAATTAGCAGGGCCCCTGTGGGAGCGGCTTTAGCCGCGAACACCGGCGCAGCCGGTGCCATGCACCGCGTTGGATTCTTCGCGGCTAAAGCCGCTCCCACAGGGTACGAGGATCGCTTGCGAATTCAGTTATCTGCGCGACAGCGCAGCCCAAAGAGCTGGACAACTTCCCACAAGGGATCACGCAAGCCCGATTAGATTCACCACCATAGCCCACGTGCGCATGGCATGACCATATGCAGTTACTCGTTTACCAACCGTTGCAGCACACCCCCTTCATGGCGGGCGAGGATGCGCAGCAGTTGATCGACCAGCGCCCGGTCCGGCGCATCCAGGTGGAAGTGGTGCCCGCCCGGATGCCAGGAGATCTTCGCCTGGCTGGGCAAAGCCGCCTGGCGCCGGGTAAAGGCCTCACCGGTGAATGCCCCCTGGCGACCGAACAGCAGGTACAACGGGCAACGGATCTGGCTGAGCAGGTCGCAGGCTTCGCGCTCGGTCAGCGGCATGGGTTCGGGCAGCACCAGGCGTGGGTCGTGGCGCCAGCAATAGCCCTCGCCCAGCTGCAGCAGGTCGCGCAGCGCCAGCAGCCGTGCCGCCTCTTCCGACAACTCGGTGTCCAGGCGCTCGCGGCGTTGTGCCAGGGCCGTGTCCAGGTCCTCGAAACGGCCGACGTCCGGCTCGGCAAAACCCTGCAACTGGCTGCGCTGCACCATGCGCTTGAGCCGGTAGGCCCGGGCCAGGTGCTGCACGCGGTCGTCCTCGGCCACCGTGAACGGTGCGCCCATGCCGTCGAGGAAGGTCATGCTGGCAATACCGCTGGTCATGGCCGCCAGCAGCGACGCCACCCCGGTGCCCATGCCATGGGCCAGCACATGGAATTGCACCATGCCCAGGCTGTCGGCCACCGCCAGCATGTCCTCGGCATGTTCCCACAGGTAGTAGCCACTGTCGTGGCGGCGATGGTCCGAGCGGCCGTGGCCCACCAGGTCGGGGGCAACCACGAAGCAGCCGTCGAGCATCGGTGCCAGGCGCTCGAACGAGGCGGCGTTGTCCAGCCAGCCATGCAGGGCCAGCACCGGGATGCCGTCCTCCGCCCCCCAGGTCCGTACCGCAATTTCAATACCGTCGAGGTCCAGCAGGTGATCCTTGGGACTGCACAGCGAATGCATCTTAGTTCTCCCTGATAGAGCGCCGGCCCATGGCCAGGCATCACATGACACCGACCCATACCCCACACGCCGGCGTCATCCACACGACATGCCTACCCCATGCCTTGCGCCACCATCTCCCAACAGCCCTGCCCGCGCTGCTCCCCTACCGACGCTCTCGTGCACAGAACCGACCTGCGCATTCAACTAAATACCACCGCATGCCAAGGCGAAACCTGTCGACTGGCGCCTCCATTGACCACGGAGTATTCAGCATGACCAGCACACCCGTGCCTTTCCATCAGGCCCAGATTGTCCGTAACCTGCCTACCTGGTGCCGAACGATGCACCCCGACCATACCCGCCGCGTCGTGCAGAGCGTGCGCAAGGACTACCTCGACGAAAACGGCTCGCCTTACGCCTGGTACGCTGCAGCCAGCGATGAAGACCAGGCGCGTTTACGACAGCTGATCAGCGCCCGCAATGCCGGGTTCAAAGCGCTGCAAGCCTTGCTCGATGACTTCAGGCAGATCAGCGAATTATGCAAGCCTTTGCTCGAGGGCCGGTTGGGCCCGGATGTCGAAGTGGACAAAGCCCAGTACCTGCACCAGCCGTTCAAGGTGTACACCACGCTGGAAAATGTCCCAGGCCTCGATTTTTCACTCGGCGGTGACGATACGTACATCAAGCGCCCCGAAGGGCCGCCACAGAAGCGCTCGCTGCTGGAGGCCGCACTGCACAATTTCGAAGGGCCCGACGAAGTGGGCCCGTTCGACACCCTGACCCTTGGCACGGACAACGTCGCCTCACTTCCCGGGCTCGAGCCCGAAGCGTTCGTGAACCTTTGCCGAAGCCTGAACCTGGGCCAGCAGTATCAAGACCACCTGCAGGGCATTTATGAAGGCCCCAGAAAGGCCGCGATCGAACAGCAGTGGATCGATGCAAGCCAGCAGGCACTGAAAATCGAGGCAATGATCGCCTACCTCAAGGGCCTGTTGACGCTCAAAGGCCACAATGCTCTGGTACAGCTATGCGACAACGAAAGCACGCCGCGTTACGGCGAACACAAGCTTCGCTGCTGGCGCTTCAGCCTGTTCGGCATCCCGCTTCATGGCGTACTGCTGATAGGCCCCGATGAAGCCGACCAGACCAACCCCTGCATGCTCTACATTCCCCACGATTCCGAACACCCGGTAAGGGAGTTCGCTTCCTTGCAAAAAGCCGGCTCACTCATGCGTCAACGCCTGGTGCAAACCACGTTTCGCCAGCACTTGATCAGCTTCGCTGACCAGGACAACCAGGTCGAGCTCAGCCGCAAGCTCGAAAATGCCTTGTTCGAGCACGACGCCTCCACACGCAAACCCAAGAACAAGCCTGAGCTGCACTTCAAACGAACGCGCCTGGCCTTTCCTATCTGGCAGGTGCTTTACAGAGACCACAAGCGCCGCGTCAAGGCAACTGCCAGAGCAATTGCAGTACCGACCGCCGATGCCGACGCCAAGGCACGCAAGGAACGGCTGCAGCACTGGCTGGACGCAGGCATGAACGTACTGAACGTGGCCGCCTTCTTCGTGCCTGGGCTGGATGCCGCGATGCTTGGGGTATTTGCCTACGACCTCATGGACTCGGTGTTCACCGGGTTCGAAGCCTGGGAAGAAGGCGATACCCAGGAAGCGCTGCAACAACTCGAGTCGCTGGCCATCAATGCCGCCGTGATTGCCGGTTTCGCCGTCGGCAGCAAAGCGCTCAAGGCATCGGGGTTCGTCGATGCGCTGGAAAGCGTCTGGAAAGGTGGCCGCGAACGGCTTTGGCACCCAGACATGGGCCCTTACAGCACTTCGAGCTCGTTGCCGGTGGGTGTGCAGAAAAATGCCCAAGGGCTCTACATCATCGATGGCAAAACCCACGTTTGGCTTCAAGGCAAACTGTATGAGGTGTTCGAAACCGACGGACAGTGGCATGTGCGCCACCCGGACGCCCCCGATGCCTACACTCCGGCCTTGCGCAACCTCGGCGACCAGCGCTGGCAGTTGGCCCACGACAACCCGCTCGAATGGGACGATGCGCAGTTGCTCGAGGGGCTGGGCCGGTTCGGCCAGGGGCTGGATGCATCGGACCAACTTGCCGCCTTGCGCATTACCGAAGTCGACGCAGACACCTTGCGTCGCAGCCAGGTCACCGGCTCGCAGCCGCCGCCTCTGCTGGCCGATACCTTGCTGCGCCTGCGACTGGCTGACGACGTGGAGGGCATCATCACCCGGGTACGTCATGGCCAGCCTTTGGCTGCACATATGAACTTCGCGCTGCCGGAACTGGTACAGCTGCCTGGCTGGCCCGAGAACTACAGGCTGAAGGTCTTCACCGGTGCCGAAAAATGGGGGGAGGCAGACTATTTCGGTGCGCAGCCAAAAGCAGACACAGTACAAATCGAGATCGGCCGCGAAGAGCTTGACGATGGCGAACTGAGCAAGATTGTCCTGGCGGGGATGGATGAAGATGTCATACAGCAGCTGCTACCCGATACGCCAGTAGAGCAGCGCCCGGGCGCCCTGAACGAGCTGCTGGCCAACCACCTGACAGCACGTCGTCACGAAATCTTCGCGAGCATGCTGGAAAGCCATCGCGCACCGCTTGGCGACGAAGCACAGACCTTGGGCCGCCAGTTCCCCGGCTTGCCTGACAATGCCCTGGAAGAGCTCGTCGCACATGCCGACAGCACCGAACGCGAACGCCTGAAGAACGGGCGCGTGCCCTTGCGCGTGGCTGAAGAAGCCCGCTACCTGCAGGCCCGCGCCCGCCTCGATCGTGCCTTGACCGGCCTGTACCGAGCAGACCTGGCCAATGCCGACAGCCAGCTGCTGCGCGATGCATTGGTAGCCGAACAGCCGCAGGCGAGTGAAGCCGAGCTGTTCGCCAGCGCCGTCGCCGACCGATCGGGCTGCGCCGTGCTGCTTGGCCAGCAATCAATCAAGCCAGGCTTTCGCTCGCCCATGCGCCTGGCACATGGGCGAATCGGTTACCCGCTCAGTGGTCGAGGAGCAGCAATCAGCACATCCGCCGCGACAAGTCGGCTCAATCGACTTTTCCCTTCTCTGAATAGCAAACAAATCACCGCCCTGAGCGACGAATTGAGCCGGACCCGTGACCTGGGCTCGGCAATTCAGCAACTGGAGACGGAGTGGCAAACGCTGGATAGCAATCTGGAAAGTTGGTACAAGAGCGCCCCTGACATCTTCAGGCGCCAGGATCGAGAAAAATGCGCCGAAAGCCTCAAAGAGGCCTGGCGGCGGGAGGGTTCAGCCAAACTGGGCACGCTCGTTCTGGAGAAGATACAAATATCCGAGCTGCCAGCGATCACAGCGAGCCTGCCCTACATCCGTGAACTCAAGCTGAACGATCTGCAACTGCAACGACTGGACAGGGCGTTCCTGTCATGCTTCCCCAACCTGCAAGTGCTGAGAGTGACCAACATCGCGACAATCAACCCGCAAGCGTTGTTCGAAGCGCTCGAAGCGGTGCCCAAGCTGCAAACACTGGACCTGACCAACAATACCGTTGTTACCCTCTCACCCACCGCACAACGAGTGCTGGCAGCGATGCCAGGCTTGCGCGAACTGAACCTGACCGGCAACAACCTTACATTGGATCAAGCGACATTGGCTTTCCTCTGCGATCAGCCGCTTAATATCCTGAAGCTGAGTCGAAATCGCATCACGCTTGATGAAAACCTCGCCACACGCTTCCAGGACATGATCCATCCGCAGCAACTGGACCTGAGCTTCAACTCGCTGCAACACGCGCCTGATGTGCGCTACATGGCGCGGCTGCAGCACCTGGATCTGGACAGAACTCAGCTGCATGCCTTTCCCCCTGGCCTGAGCACCCTGATGAACCAGCGACAGTACCAGTTACGTTACCTGAACCTCTCGTCCAACCACATTCCCAATGTTCCGGACCTGGTAAACATCCTGCGCAGTCCGTATGTGCGGGACGTCGCAGCGCGCGTGCGCGATCGCCGTTGGCTTTTCAACTACAACAATCTGGAAGCCGAGCCGGCCAGGCAACTGCGCGCAAGAGGCGTCAACATCTTCGAGCACCCGCCCGAAAGGCAGGAGTGGCAACGGCTCTGGCGCGATTCCGCAACCGATCATCAGGTACAGGTGTGGTCCGACCTGTTCGATCAGAACGACAATGGCGACCTGCAAGCGGTGTTGGAGCGTCTGACCGACTCGGTGGAAGCGCGAAGAGATCTGCGAAGCCTGCGTGCCCGAGTGTGGGAACTGTTGGAGCAGGCCCACGGGGACGCGGTGTTGCGCGAGCGTTTGAACGAGGTGGCGAAAATCTTCCCGCCCACTTGCGGTGACGCCGGCGCCGATGCGTTCAGCGCCCTGGAAGTGGAGTTGCTGATCCACCAGGTATCTGGGGAAGCACAGGACACGGCAAAGCCGATACTCGACCTTTATCGCAAGCTGTACCGTCGCGAGAAAGTCAACGAACTGGCCGATCGCATCAGCCTGCAACGCGGTTTGCGCAAGCGGGCGCTGCAGGAACATGCTGGTCAGTTACCGGACCGTGACGTACTGGATGTCGCGGCGGCGTTCCCCGATGCGGACCTGACCACAGGCCTGGTCGACGATATTGAAGTCCGCCTGGCATTGCGCCAGTCGTTGAGCGAAGACCTCGATTTTCCAGAACCCAGCAGCGGCATGCTCTATAGGGACCTCGCCAAGATCAACCAGCAGATCATCGACAACGTGCGCGATGCCGTGGTCGAACTCGATGCCGACACCACTGCCCGACAACTGTGGATAAGCGAACGACCGGTCTGGGTTGATTACCTCAAGCGCAAATATGCCAGCCAGTTCGAGGCCATTACCGACTTCTGGCGCCCTGGCCTCGATTACCTCTTTTATTGCCTGGATGAAAGCCAGGAGGCGATCACGCACCTGGACAAATCGATAATACGGGCATTGGCCCCGGAAATGCCTGGCCTTGCGCTGGACGAAAACGGCACGCTGCGCCGGGTTCCGCTCAGTGGGAAAGCGTATTTCAAGGCTATGGAAGCCTTGACCAAGGCACAGGAGGAGGTGGAAGCCGGGCTATTGCTGAGCCTTACCCGGCAAGAAGACATCCTCGATGCCTGAAAGCTGATCAATGACCACGCAGGTCTTCGAAGAAGGCCTGCCGCCCATCCACCTGGCTCGACGCACGCGGCGCTGCCGCCGCCTCTGCGTTAGCCGCCTCCACATGCCAATAGCAGTGCCTGACCGCGCGGGTTACCGCCACGTAGGCCAGGCGCTGCACCTCTTCCTTCTGCGCGGTATCGAACGGCTGGGCATCACCGGCCTTGCCCAGCCCGGCCTGGCGATACACCTGGTTCTTGTAGGGTGAACTGGTCAGGTACTGGCAGTCGCCCAGCATGAACACTGCATCGGCTTGCAAGCCCTTGGCACTGTGGTAGGTCAACTGGCGCAGCCGGCGCTGCTCGGCCGGCAACGCCGCCTCGGCGTGCAGCACGCCTTGCAGGTGCTCGTTCATCAGCGCCCTGTCGCTGCCCTTGCGGTACAGCATCATCACCGTCTCGCCACGCTGGTAGTGCTCGATCAGTGTTTCACCCAGGGCTGCCTCGTCACGGTCGAACACTTTTACCGGCGAGCCTGGCAACTCGGCCGCCGGGCCACTGGCACGGGCTTTCTTGCCGGCTATCGCCGGGGTGCCCTTGACCAGGTGCTCGGCCGCGTCGATCACCTGCTGCTGGCAACGGTAGTTGTCGACCAGCATCACCCGAGTGTTGGCCGGCGACGGGAAGGCCTTGGTGAATTCCATGAAGTACTTGGGCGAACTGCCACGCCAGCCGTAGATCGACTGCCAGTCGTCGCCCACGCACAGCAGCGACGAATGCTGGGCATGGCGCCCGGTGTGCATCGCCGGGCCGCGACGACGGATCTCGGCGAGGCTGGCGCGAAGCCAGCTGACGATCTGCGGTGACACGTCCTGGAACTCGTCGATCATCAGGTGCGCCAGCGGCCGCAGCAACGGGTCGGGCAGCAGTTGCAGGTTTTCCGGGTTGTTCTCGCCGAACAAGGCGAACATGCGGTTGTAGCTCATCACCGGCGGCGACTGGTCCAGCAGGTGCGCCTCCAGGGCCTTCCAGTACAGGGCCAGGGCCTCGAAGAACAGCGCATCGCTGTCGCCGGACGGGAAGCTCATCGCCGCGACGGCAGTGTTCACCTCCAGGCCGAGGTTCTCGATGAAGTTCGCCGCGCCGACAAAGGCATCGAGCAGCGGCGCCGGGGCCAGTTCGCCCTTGACTTTGTATTCGAAGCCGGGGCCGGCCACGGCATCACCGGCCAGCGACGCTGCCAGGCGCCGGGCCATGGCGTAGTTGTCGAGCCAGATCAGCGGCTGGTCGCAGAAGGCCTGCAACAGGGTGCGCTTGACCGCCCACTCGGCACGCACTGCCAGCTTGGCACCGGGGCGCTGGTACTGCGCGCTTTCCGCCGGGTCGAAGCCCAGCACGAGCAGAGGCCCCTGGCCGGCCAGACGGCCATGCACATGGAAGCGGCTGCCACGAATCTCGATGGTCTCGCGGCAGGGTTCGATGCCCTTGATCGGCCAGGCGCCGGCGGCGAACCACAGGTCTTCGATCACGTCGCACAGCTCTTCGTCGCGCTGGGCAGCCAGCTGGGTTACCTGGGCGCGCTTCTGCACATCGGGGTTGTTCGGGTCCAGCGGCTTCAGCTGCAGGGCTTCGCTGCGCAACAGGCCGACCAGCTCGGCAAAACGCGGGCTCTCGCCCAGCAGCGTGCTGTAGCACTGGTTCAGTTGCTGGCGCTGGGCATCGTTCAGGCGCAGGTCGAACGGGTTGCTCTCGGCCTCGGCCTCACGCCCGGCCGGCATCTCGTTGCCCAGCGTTTCGAACGCGCGCACCTGGCCAAAACCCGGCAGGCTGCGCACCAGCGGCAGGATGCGCGAATGGAACGTGCGCACCAGCTCGCGAGCCTGCAGCGGTTGCAGGTTGATCTGCCACAGGGCGAACACCTGCAGCAGGCGCTTGATGAAGTCCTTGCGCGACTCGCGGGTGAAGGTGACCACGGTCATCGCATCCAGCTCGTAGCCCAGGTAGTGGCGCAACAGCAGGATGCGCAGCACCAGCGAGGTGGACTTGCCCGCCCCGGCCCCTGCCACCACGCAGGTGGACGGTGTGTCGCTGAATATCAGCTTCCACTGCGCGGCACTGGGTTGCGCCTCGGCGGGCAGACGCTGGGCGACATCGGCCTTGAAGCGCTTTTTCAGCTCGGCAGTCAGCGGCAGGCGCCAGTCATCGAACAGGTTGTCATCCCGGCCCGGTACGGCGGCGGTGTCTGGCCGGGTGTCGCGGATCACCAGCACCTGGCGCCCGGCCTCGTAACCTTCCACCCGCCCGCGTTCGAACCCTTCACGCACGCCATCGGCATGGCCACTGCGCTGGCCGCTGGCGTGGCCGAGGAACCAGGAGTCGCGGTGCTGGGCCTGCAGGCGGGTCAGGCCACGCCCCAGCAGGCGGGCCGCCAGGCGGCGAAACCAAGGCAGTTGTGCAGGAGGGGTAAGGTCGGCGGGGGCCTGGGGTTGCTCGTGGGCCACGGTCACTCCGTTGAAAAACAAAATCAGCGGGCATGTTCGCCGCATCGACAAAAAATCGCCAGCGAATGCTTGCAGATCAGTGGATTAGGCGATGAAGCGAATAAAACACTCTATTGCATTAAATCAATTTTACTGATTGCTTTAAGCCGATATTTACGCTTATTTTCGATGCTTCTTTGACGCATCATGGCCTCATTCCACTGATTCAAGGAGCACGACCATGCTGCAACTGCGACCGTTCGAAAGCCTCGGCCACGCCAACCACGGCTGGCTCGACGCCCACCATCATTTCTCGTTTGCCGAGTACTACGACCCGGCGCGCATGCACTGGGGCAACCTGCGGGTGTGGAACGACGACCTGATCGCTGCTGGCAGCGGCTTCCCGCCGCACCCGCACCGCGACATGGAAATCATCACCTATGTGCGTGAAGGCGCGATCAGTCACCAGGACAGCCTGGGTAACAAAGGCCGTACCGAAGCCGGTGACGTGCAGGTGATGAGCGCCGGCACTGGCATCGTGCATAGCGAGTACAACCTGGAAGACGTCGACACGCGTATTTTCCAGATCTGGATCGTGCCGGAGCGCACCGGCGAAGCACCGCAATGGGGTACCCGGCCGTTCCCCAAAGGTGAGCGTGGCGAAGGCTTCGTGACCCTGGCCAGCGGCCGTGCGGGCGATGAGGACAGCCTGCAGATCCGCACCGATGCGCGGCTGGTGGCTGCCACCCTGCGGGCCGGTGAAACTGCCGAGTACCGCTTCGATACCGCTCGCCGGGGTTACCTGGTGCCGGCCAAGGGGCTGGTGGAGGTCAACGGGCTGCGGGCCAAGGCGCGCGATGGCGTGGCGATCGAGCAGGAGGAGGTGCTGCGGGTGACCGCCATCGAGGACAGCGAGATCGTGCTGGTGGATGTGGCCTGAGGTTTTCGCCTTGCGACGCGTTCTGTGTAGGAGCGGCCTTGTGTCGCGATCGGGCTGCGCAGCAGCCCCTCGATTTCAGCTGCGCTGCACATATTGCCGGGGCTGCTTTGCAGCCCTTTCGCGACACAAGGCCGCTCCCACAGAACTGCACATGACTCATTGAATTAGCAGGGACTCTGTGGGAGCGGCTTTAGCCGCGAACACCGGCGCAGCCGGTGCCATGCACCGCGTTGGATTCTTCGCGGCTAAAGCCGCTCCCACAGGGTACGCGGACCGCTTGCGAATTCAGTTCTCTACGTGACAGCGCAGCGCAAATGCATGCCCGCATGATGACTGCATGCACTAGCCTCGTGAGGCCACTTCGGCCAGCACCTCGGCCGAGGTAGTGACCTGGCGGAAGTGATGCTTCCAAAGGTCGATGCCCAGCTTGCCCGACCTGTCCAGCGAAGACCCTACAGTCATGTCCGTTACCAGAGTGGGCATCAGCCCCGCATCGAACAGGGCAAAACCGGCGGCCAGCACGCAAGTTTCGGTCTGCAACCCACATACCAGCACACGCTCCACACCCAGTTGCCTGATGTAGTCGATGGCCTCGGCGCTCTGCCCGTAGCCATGCTTGACGAACACCTGGTCGGCTTCGACCAGGCTCTCGTCCTCCGCCGCCGGGTGCCAGCCGAGCTGGCGCTCGAACGGCGTGACCTGTTCATCGTGCAACTCGACCGAGGCAATGGTGGGGATGTTGGCCGACAACCGACGCAGGCCATCGACCAGCCACTCGGGCGGGCTGAAGGTGGACTGGACATCGACAATGAGCAAAACCTGGCGCATGGGCGGATTCCGGGCATGGGCAAAGGCGCGGAGTATAACGCGATCGCCTGTGGTAAAGGCCTCAATGCCACGCTGCCAGGCTGTCCCCCTGGCGGAAGAATGCCCTCAGGTGCTCGACGAAACACGACACCTTGGCCGACAGGTTCAGGCGTTCCAGGTACACCGCATAGATATCCGCAGGCGGCGTCTGGTAATCGCCAAGCACCTCCACCAGGCGCCCGCTGCGCAGGTGATCGGCCAGGTTCCACTCGGCCCGCAACAGAATGCCCTGCCCGTCCAGCGCCCAGTTCAGGGCGACCTCGCCATCATTGGTGCTGAGGCTGCCATGCACCTTCACCGATTCGCTCTGCTTGCCGCGGCTCAGCCGCCAGATACCGAACGCGGCGTCATTCTGGCGTAACACGATGCAGTTGTGGCTGGCCAGGTCCTTCGGCGCTTCGGGGGTACCGTGGGCTTCCAGATAACCGGGCGACGCACACAATCGGCGGCGGTTGGCTGCGATCTTGCGGGCGATCAGCCGCGAGTCGGGCAGCTCGCCAAAGCGGATGGCCACGTCGATGGCGTCGTTCGGCAGGGCAATGGGGCGGTCGGTCAGGTGCAGTTGCACCTCCACTTCGGGATAGCGCTTGGCAAACGACGACACCGCCGGCCCCACATGGGTACGGCCAAAGCCCAGCGGCGCATTGACCCGCAGCAAGCCCTTGGGCTCGGCACGGCTGCTGGACACCTGCCGCTCCATTTCCTCGATCTCGCCCAATATGCGCTTGGCATTCACCAGGTAAGTCTCGCCCTCGGCGGTAAGGCTGATGCTGCGTGTGGTGCGGTTTAGCAGGCGCACGCCCAGGCGCTGTTCCAGCTGCGCCAGGCGCTTGGAGACCGCTGGCGGGGTCAAGTTCAGCTCGCGAGCGGTGCCCGCCAGGCTACCCACCCTGATCAGCTGGGTGAAGAACGCCAGCTCCGATACCGGATTCATAATTAACCTGAGGGAAACAATGAGTTGAATTTCATTGTATTACAGCATTTTTGAAAAACCATTACCTTTTGCCCTGCGTGATTAACCACAAGAAAGCTGGGCTCTTCGGCCGCCAAGGCCAGGTGTGACCTGCACCCTCACGAGCAGCCCGGCCGCCAGATAAATCCGACTCACAACAATAATTCGGAGACGGCAATGGCCAAGCGATTGTTCGGCAAGCTCTACGTACAGGTATTGATCGGCGTAACCCTCGGGGTGCTGATCGGGGTGTTCTGGCCGCAGGTTGGCGCTGATCTGAAGCCCGTCGGTGATGCCTTCATCAAACTGATCAAGATGGTCTTCGCCCCGATCATCTTCGCCACGGTGGTGCTGGGCATCGCCAAGATGGAAAACATGAAGGAACTCGGTCGCGTCGGCGTACGCGCGCTGATCTACTTCGAAGTGCTGTCCACCTTTGCCCTGGTGCTTGGGCTGGTGGTGGTCAATATCGTGCAGCCCGGCCAGGGCATGAACGTCGACCCCGCCACCCTCGATGCCAAAAGTATCTCCACCTACACCGCCGCGGCAGCCGGCAACAGCGGCGGCTTCATCGACTTCCTGCTGCATGTGATACCCGGCAGCGTGACCGATGCCTTCGCCAAGAACGAGATCCTGCCGATCCTGCTGTTCAGCACGCTGTTCGGCATCGCCCTCTCCCACCTGGGCCCGCGCGGCAAGCCGATGGTGGATGTGCTGGAAGCGTTCTCCCACGGCATGTTCTTCATCGTCGGCATGATCATGCGCGTGGCACCACTGGCCGCCTGCGGGGCCATGGCCTTCACCGTGGGCAAGTACGGGCTGGGCTCGATCGTTTCGCTGGGCAAACTGATGGCGACCATGTACCTGACCTGCTTCCTGTTCGTGGTGGTGGTGCTGGGCGCCATTGCCCGGCTGTGCGGCTTCAACCTGTGGAAGTTCCTCAAGTACCTCAAGGAAGAACTGTTCACGGTGCTGGGTACCAGCTCATCCGAGTCGGTAGTGCCACAACTGATGAACAAGCTGGAAAAGGTTGGCGTGTCCAAGCCTGTGGTCGGCCTGGTGATCCCTTCGGGCCTCACCTTCAACCCGGACGGCCAGTGCATCTACTACACCATGGCCGCCATCTTCATCGCCCAGGCCACCAACACACCGTTGACCCTGATGGACCAACTGATCGTGCTGGGTGTGCTGCTGCTCACCTCCAAAGGCTCTGCCGGCGTAACCGGCTCGGGCTTCATCACCCTGGCCGCGACCCTGGCGACCATGGACAACATCCCGGTGGCCGGCATGGTCCTGCTGCTGGGCGTGGACCGCTTCATGTCCGAAGCCCGGGCCATCACCAACACCATCGGCAACGCGGTCGGCACCGTGGCCATCGCCAACTGGGTGGGTGCGCTGGACAAGCAGCGCATGGCCCAGGCCCTGGACGGCCAGCTGCCGGCCGACCCCGAACCCGAGGCCGCTGTGCCGCACCCTGCCCTTGCACGCATGGAGGCCGGCACACCCGCACCCTGACCTTTCGAAAAACAGCAAAAAGAACCCGCCTTGTGATGCAGTGAGGAAATAATCATGGACAAAGAAACAGCCGTGTCATCGCTTACCGACGTGATGGCCAAGTTCACCGCCTATATCGGCAAGCGCCTGCCCCGCGACGTCAAGGAAAAGACCGCCAAGTTGCGCGCCGCCGAAACCAACCCGCTGGCCATCGCCGTGTACGACTCGATGGCCGACAACCAGGAATACGCCGACAAGCTCAACCGGCCCAGCTGCCAGGACACCGGCGTCATCCAGTACTTCGTCTCGGCGGGCGCGCGCTTCCCGCTGCTGGGCGAGATGGAAGGCATCCTCGAGAACGCCACCAGGGAAGCCACCATCCAGGGGCCGCTGCGCCACAATGCGGTGGAAACCTTCATCGAGAAGAACACCGGTACCAATACCGGCTCGAAAATCCCGTGGCTGGACTGGGAAATCATCCCCGATGCCGACTACGCCATCGTCGACGTGTACATGGCCGGCGGCGGCTGCACCCTGCCTGGCTCGGCCAAGGTACTGATGCCGGGGCAAGGCTATGAAGGGGTGACCGAGTTCGTCTTCGATGTCATTACCTCACGCGGTGTCAACGCCTGCCCGCCACTGCTGGTGGGTGTAGGGGTGTCGACCTCGGTGGAGACGGCGGCACGCCTGTCGAAGAAGGCCATCCTGCGCGAAGTGGACTCCAGCCACCCCAACGAAAGCGCGGCGATGATGGAAAAGTTGCTGGAGGAAGGCCTCAATGAAATCGGTATCGGCCCGCAGGGGCTGACCGGCAACAGCAGCGTGATGGGCGTGAACATCGAGTCTTCGGCCCGCCACCCGTCCACCATCGGTGTGGCGGTATCCACCGGCTGCTGGGCGCACCGCCGCGGCAAGATCCGCATCAACGCCGACCTGTCCTACGACATCCTCTCGCACGAAGGGGTAGTACTGTGAAAAAGATCCTGAGCACACCTATCAGCGACGAAGACCTGGCCAACCTCAACGTGGGCGATGTGGTCTACCTCACCGGCCAACTGGTGACCTGCCGTGACGTTGCCCACCGCCGGCTCATCGAACTGGGCCGCGAGCTGCCGGTCGACTTGCGCGGCGGCGCGATTTTCCACGCAGGCCCCATCGTCAGGAAGAAGGACGATGGCAGCTTCGAGATGGTCTCCATCGGCCCGACCACCAGCATGCGCATGGAAAAGTTCGAGAAGCAGTTCATCGAGCAGACCGGCGTCAAGCTGATCGTCGGCAAGGGCGGCATGGGCCCGGAGACCACGACCGGTTGCCTGGAGAACATGGCAGTGCATGCGGTGTTCCCAGGCGGTTGCGCGGTGCTGGCGGCGACCCAGGTGGAAGAGATCGAGCGTGCGGAATGGCAGGACCTGGGCATGCCGGAGACGCTGTGGGTGAACCGCGTGCGCGAGTTCGGCCCGTTGATCATCTCCATCGACACCAAGGGCAACAACCTGTTCGAGCAGAACAAGGCCCGGTTCAACGAACGCAAGGGGGCGGTGATCGAGAAGATCAACAGCCAGGTGCGGTTCATTAAGTAAGCGCGTGCGACATCGGCCGCTATGCGGCCCAATCGCAGGCTAGCCAGCTCCCACAGGTTCACCACAGGGCTGAGTATTGTGGGGTATCTGTGAGTTATCTGTTGCCTGAACCAACCTCTTCGCGGGCAAGCCCGCTCCTACAGGGGTATCACCAAGCCTGAGGGCAGTGATATCCCTGTAGGAGCGGGCTTGCCCGCGAATGGGCCGCAGAGCGGCCCTTGCTGCGTCCTCCCAGGCCCTCAACCTGCCAGGTTGAAGTCCGCTACGGTCACCGTGGTTGCATCCGCCACCCCCACCAGGCGGATGGAGTCGGTAGCACCGATGCTGACCAGCGTGTCATTGCCGACATCGGCGATGGTGACGTTGGCGGCAAAGGTGGCAGCGGTAATGTTGAGGGCAGAGATATCCAGCCGGTCCTGGCCACCCTGCGGGACTGCGTCGAAGTTGATGATCAGGTCATTGCCGAAGCCGGCAGCGAACTGGAAGACATCATTGCCGTCGGAGGCCATCATCGTGTCGTCGCCGGCACCGCCCACGACGGTATCGTTACCCGCCGCACCGTTGAGGAAGTCATTGCCGGCACCACCCTGCAAGGTGTCATTGCCAACGCCACCAAACAGCGTGTCATTGCCATCGCCACCCTGCAGCACATCGACGCCGTTGCCGCCGTCAAGGTTGTCATCGCCGGCACCACCCTGCAGGTTATCGTTGCCGGTATCGCCGAACAGCGAGTCGTTGCCGGCACCGCCGTCGAGGGTGTCGTCGCCAGCGCCACCGTTCAGGGTGTCGGTGCCCAGGCCACCGAGCAACTGGTCGTTGCCGCCATCGCCGTTGAGGGTGTCGTTACCCGCCGCGCCGGTAATGACGTTCGCCAGGCCATTGCCGGTACCGGTGAAGTTGCCCGCCCCGATATAGGTCAGGTTCTCGACGTTGGCACCCAGCGTGTAGCTGGCCGCCGTGGCACGCACGGTATCCGTACCGGCAGCCGTAGCCTCGACCACTACATCCCCGGCGTTGTCCACCACATAGGTGTCGTCGCCCAGGCCACCGACCAGGCGGTCTATACCGGCACCGCCATCGAGCAGGTCATTGCCAGCACCACCGGTGATGGTGTTGGCCAGCGTGTTGCCGGTACCCGTGAAGTTGCCTGCCCCGGTAAAGGTCAGGTTTTCGACGTTGGCACCCAGGGTGTAGCTGGCAAGGGCGGTCTGCACCAGGTCGACACCGCCGTTCAGCGCCTCGCTCACGGTATCGCCGAGGTTGTCGACCACGAAGGTATCGTCGCCTGCACCGCCAACCATGGCATCCGCACCAAGCCCGCCGTTGAGGGTGTCGTTGCCGGCACCGCCGTCGAGGCTGTCGGGGTCGTTACCCCCGTTGAGGATGTCGTTACCATCACCGCCGAACAGTTGGTCGGCGCCGCCGAGGCCGTTGAGCACATCGTTGCCGCCCAGCCCCGAGAGCGTGTCGTTGCCCGCACCACCGGTCAGGGTGTTGGCCCCGGCAGTACCGACCAGCACCACGCCTGGCGGCGGCACCACCGCCGCAGTCGCTGCCGAGGTCAGCGTTTCCAGGGTGCCGAAGGCGTCGGTGTAGCTCACGACCACCCGCAACTGCCGGTTACCCTGTTCGAAGCCCGGAGTGAAGGTTGCAGCAGTGGCACCCGCGATGTTGCTGAAGGTGCCGCCAATGTTCTGCTGCCACTGGAAGCTGAACGCGCCCAGCCCATCCAGGTCGGCGATACTGCCGGTGAGCGCGGTCAGCGTCTGGCCCTGGTCTGGCGTGGTGTCGCTGATCAGCACGGCACCAGTGGGCGCATCGTTGACGTTGGCCACCGGGTCGAGGATGTCGGAGGCGATGCTTTCCTGTACACCGAAGTCATCCACGTAGCTGACCACCACCCGCATGTTCTGCCCCACCTGGTTCTGGGTAAGGAGGAAGGTGCTGTTGATGGCGCCAGCAATGTCGACCCAGCCGGTACCCCGGTTGGACTGCCACTGGAAGGTGAACCGCGGGTTGCTCAGGCCGTCGGCATCGACAATGGTTGCCGGGTTGGCGGTGAGCGTCTGGTTCTGCACCAGCAGCCCGGTCACGGTAGGCCCGGCAGTCGGCGCGTTGTTCGGCGCCGAATCGACGATTTCCAGCGTGCCCTTGGTGTCCTGGTACACCGCGCGTACGCGGATGTTCAGCCCCGCCACATCGTCCGTGACCCGGTAGGTGGTACCGACAGCTCGCGAAACCTCGCCGGCAGCAACGAAGGTGATGTCTTCATAGACCCCCGAACCTGGCAGGGTCTCTACTTGCCAGTAGTACGCCACCGGGCCGGTGATCGCACCGGTCAGGTTGGTTGCGCTGACATTGTCCGCGTCATGTACCGCCAGCGGGGTAACCCGCAGCAGCTGGCCGCTTACCGGTGTGTCGTCACGCACGCCGGTGGCAGCGTCAAGGATCACCAGGCTGCCGGTGGGGCCGGCGTTGACGGCGGTACCCACACCGGATGCTTGCGAGCTATCCGAGAACTGCAGGCGCTCGATGCCGGTCAGGCGGTCGACACCATCACGCCCGGCCACCGAGTCGGTGACGATCACCGAGTTGCCATCGACCACCACGCTGTAGTCGCTGGCCACCCCGGAGTACACCGCCGTGTCGTAGCTGTCGGTGCCGTTGAGGATTTCGCGAACGATCACCAGCTGGCCCGGGTTGTAGGTGCCATTGAGCATCAGCGGCACCATCGGCTCCATGCTGTCGAAGCTGGCGATTTCCGGGCCGGTGCCGTCGCTGTTGGCCCGCACGCTGATGCGCACGTTCAGCCACTTGTCACCGTCGAGGATGTCGTCGCCGCCGCGGCCTTCGATCAGGTCGCTACCACTGCCACCGAGGATGATGTTGCCACCATCGTAGAACGTTGCACCGGCGGCCAGCAGGCTGGACAGGCCGTTGATCAGGCTGATGTTGGTCAGTACGCTGCCGTTGGCGCCATTGGTCGGCAAGGTGGCAGAGGTTTCGCTGTCACCACGCAGGAAGTCGCCATGAGCCGACCCCGACAGGCCTTCCATGATGTCGAAGCGCACCAGCGCAGACGCGCCCGAACCCGGTACCGGCGGCACATCGAAGAAGCGGTCGCTGAAGTCGACAGTCACGCCCTGGGCCAGGCCCTTGAAGGTTGCCCAGTCGTAGCCGGAACCACCGATGTAGCGGTCACCGAAGCCCAGGCTGCCGACCATGATGTCGTCACCGCCTTCACCGTTGAACTTGTCGTTCTCGTTGCCACCGATGAACACGTCGTTGCCGATGATCGGGTCGTTGCCGAGCGGGTCGAAGTTGTCGCCAGGCGCACCGTCCGAGGTGCCCTTCTCGATCCAGTCGTCACCTTCGTTGCCCATGTCCTGCTCGTTGGCCTTGCTGCCCAGGATGAAGTCGTTGCCCTGGCCGCCAATGGCTTCGGAGGCGTCCTCACCGGTAACGATGAAGTCGTTGCCGAAACCGCCGATGATCAGGTTGATGCCATTACCGCCGTGCAGCACATCGTTGCCGTCGCCACCCTGGATGTTGTCGTCACCACCCATGTCGCTGATGATGTCGTCGCCGGCACCACCACGCAGTTGGTCGTTGCCGTCGCCACCCTCGATGCGGTCGTTGCCGCCATCGCCCCAGACAGTGTCGTCACCCTCGCTGGAAACCAGGATGTCGTCACCGTTGGTGCCACCCAGCACGATATGCTGGTCACCGGCATAGCGGATGTAGTTGGTGTCCGGGCCTACTGTCAGCGGGCTGTCGCGGAACACCACCTGCTCGCCGTTTTCGCCCAGTGGGTCGGCATTGCCCAAGCCTTCGTTGAACTGCTTGCTCTGGTCCACTTCCAGGTAGAAGCCAACGTCGGAGAACACCAGGCCCGGCAGGTGGGTGGCCGAGGTGTTGGCCATGATCAGTTTGGCGAACGAGTTGCTTTCCAGCTCGGCGTTCATCGACAGGCCGGCGGTGCGCTCCAGGTAGTAGAAGCGGTCGCCGTCCTGCAGTTTCTCCATCTGGTTTTCGAACACGAAGTTGAACGTGGTGCCCAGCATGCCGCCGAACGGGGTTTTCGCCTCCGCCAGGCCACCGATCCACAGGTCGATGGCATCGACCCCGGTCACGGTGACCGCCCGCAGGTCATCGACGGTGCCGAGCACGCCATCCTTGCCAGGCAGGGTGACGTTGGCGTAGGCGCCGGTGCTGTTGAGGAAGTCCAGGCGATCGGCTGGAGCGCCGTCGCCGCCGAACACCAGGGCCATGGCCGCCGCGCGTTTCTCCAGCAACGTGGTGGCCCCGGTGATGGTGCTGTGGGTGCCGTAGGCGGCGATGAAGTTGATCAACGACTCCGGATGCTTCAGGTGCTGTACCAGGTCGACCCAGCTGGTGTACGGCTTGAGCTGGGTATCGCCGGTTTGCGCGTAGATATCACGCCGTACTGCGTTCAGCGAAGGGATACCGACGTCGCGGCCCCGAGCGATGTTGATCGCCGGCAGGTCCAGCGGCAGGCCGAGCAGGTTGTTGCGCAGCGCCTCGGTGACGAACTCATCGATTTCGTTACCGGCCTGGCGGGTTACCCCGCGCACGATGGCGCTGGTGGCATCCTCGGGGGTGACGCCACTGGCGGCATACGCCAGCGGGTTGAGGAACGCCGCGATCAGGCCCAGTTGCTGGTCGGGGTTGGCGCTGGCCGGGTCGCTGATGACGGTGAAGTCGACGTCGAAGCGGTCGACGGTTTCGGTCAGCATCGAGTGGCCGAAGCGGTACACGGTGTGGGCGAATTCGGCCACGATCGACGCATCGAGGTCGACGTCATACACCTGGGTCGGGGCGAAGAACAAGTCGACCCGCGGCTGCACGGTACGGGCGAACTCCTCGAACACCAGGTGCTGGTACTGCATCTCGGTACCGAACTTGGCGGCCTGGAACAGCCGCTCGCCATTCCACACCAGTGCATCGATCTCGGCCTGGTTGGCCGGCAGCGCGCTCAACGGGTTGAGCAGCCACTCGTTGATGAAGGCCAGGTCACCCGAGTCGAGCACGGTGTCCATGGTCTGCGCCACCAGCCGGTTGTGCTCGGAGTGGAAGATCGCATGCACGGCGGTCAGGCCGATGTTCTCGTTGACCCTGCCGTCGCCGGCAATGTAGTGCGCATCGAGCAGCTCGTTGTCGTAGGCCAGGTTGGCGCCAGTCTGCGGGTTCACCGGCACGGCGTTGCCGACATCGGTATCAGCATCAGGCACCAGCACGCCATTGCTGAACACCGGCACGGCATTGTGGGCGATGTCGGCAAGGAACTGGTGACCGGTGCGCACGGCGTTGGTCAGGCTGATCGGCGCCAGCGGGTTGCCCTCGACCTGCTGGTCGTCGGCCGTGCCGGCAATGCCGTCGGCACCTTTCATGATCACCATCGGGAAGCCGTTGGGCCCCTTGATGAAGTTGCCGTAGGCATCGGTCGCCAGCAGCGGCACGTTGTCTACATCGGCATCGGTCAGGTTGATGCCCAGTACGTCACGGGCCTGGGCCTTGACCACCTTCCAGGTCGCCATGCCACCAATTTCGGTGTCGTCGGCGGTACCGTAGCGGCCGTCGGCGCCCAGGTCCCGGTTGGTGATCAACCGGCCGGTGGCAATAGGCCCGTCGTCAGTCAGCACATAGCCGCGCAGGAACACCTGGTGCGAGGGGTGCGAGCTGTAGGTCTGGTTCTGGTCCACGAACGGCGAGGTGGTATTGGTGTGCTCGTGGATGTCGTCGGCCGTGCCAAGCACGCCGTCCGGCCCAGGCTGGTTGGTCGCACGTGTCACCACCATGAAGTTGGTGAAACCGCCCTCCACGTACAGCGGGTCATCCGGTTGCAGCGGGATGTAGATGGTGCCCGAGCCCCCCTTGGTGACCAGGTCCAGGCCATGGTCGAAGAACTGCCCGAAGAAGGTCATCCAGGCGTTGAACGGCGCGGACAGGCCGGCATCGGCGGCGGTGTTCTCGAACAGGTAAACGTCGTGATCGTCGTCGGTGCCGAACTGGCCGTCCAGGCCCGGGCTGGCGACGATGCGCACGCCGTCCTTGAGCACGTCGTCATTGCCCTCGACGCCGAAGTTGAGCACGCCGTCCGCACCCGGATCATACGCGGTGGCATAGGCCGCCGGGTTGTTGGAGGTCTGGTCGACGATCAGGTTACTGATGGTGCGCGGCTGCGAGTCGAATACCGGGCCACTGGTCTGCTGGTACGACGAGCCCGGAATGGCCGGCGAGCCAGGGCCGAAGAAGCCGGCCGGTGCACCTTCGGCCGGGTTGAACACCGGGTCGGTCACGCGCGGGAAGACGTTATCGGCCGCACCGAACTCGGTGTTGTTGATGCCGTTGAGGTTCATCAGGTTGTTGTTCGAACCATCCACCGCCCGCAGGCCGAGTGGCGCACGGATGTTGGGCAGCAGCGAGAGGATGTCTGCCCCGTTGGCGTCGGCCTCGGCAATCTTGATTTGCTCGAGGATGAAGTTGAGGTCGGAGCGCACCATGTGCAGCCCGGCACCGCCTGCCGTGGCATCCACCACCGGCGTGGCTGGCGTCGGTACCACAGGCGCGCCCGGTTGCACCACGGTGGTGGGCTGGGAGAACAGCACTTCGGTGGTGCCATGGGCGTCCTGGTAGATCGCCTTGACCCGCAACGACAACCCGGCCAGGTCCGGCGACACCTTGAACGTGGTGCCGTCGGCGCTCTGGAACGCCAGGTCGCCTGCCGGCAGCAGGATGATGTCTTCGAACACACCGCTGCCCGGGGTGGCCTCGAACTGCCAGTAGTACGACACCGAACGGTCAGCGAGCGTGCCAAGCGGGTTGCCGGCGCTGATGTTGTCGGCATCCCGCACGCCGGCCACGTTTACCGTAAGGAGGTCACCCACGGTAATCGCGCCGCCGTTGTTATCAGTAACGGTCGGGCTGCCGACAGGCTGCGCATTCAGCCCTTCCACCAGCACCCGCTGGCTGTCTGCGAACTGCAGGCGCTCGATGTGCAGCAGGGTATCGACGCCATCGCGGCCGGCCACGTTGTCGGTCACCGTCCAGACGTCATCGGAAGTGTCCAGCGTACCTTTGGTGTTCTGCGTCACCGTGTACTCGCTCTGCACCCCCGAAAACACCGCCGTGTCGAACGCCGCCCCACCCGTCGAGGTGCCGGGCAGGATTTCCCGCACGGCCTTGAGCTGGCCAGGGTTGTAGGTACGGTCGAGCATGAACGGAATCATGTCGACCATGCTGTCGAAGCTGGCGATTTCAGGGCCGGTGTGGTTGACGTCTCCCGGCGCGTACACGGCGATGCGCACGTTGAGCCACTTGTCGCCGTCGATCAGGTCATCACCGCCACGGCCTTCGATCAGGTCGCTGCCGTTGCCGCCGAGCATGATGTTACCGGTGGCAAAGCCGGTGGTCGGCAACCCGGCATCGGCCAGGAACTGCTGCAGGCCACGGATCAGCGCCACGTTGGTCAGCGCACTACCGGTAGCACCACCATGGTTGAGGATGGTCACGGCATCGACATTATCGCCCTTGAGCACATCGGCGAAGTTCGAACCGGACACGCCCTCGACCTCGGCGAAGCGGTCGAGGATGGAGGCCGGCGAGGCGCCGACCGGGTTGAAAATACCGGTGTTCTGGTTCGGTGCGTTGCCATGAGGCTGAGCCAGGGCGGCCAGGGTCAGGTCGACGGTGACGCCGACCTGGTCATTCTTGTTGGTAACCCAGTCGAAACCGGACATGCCATCCATCTTGTCCTGGGCATCGCTGCCGACAAAGATGTCATCGCCGCCCTCGCCTATCATTTCGTCGAAGCCGCCACCACCGACGAAGATGTCGTTGCCGACCACTTCGTCACCCAGCAGCGGCGCAAAGTTGTCGCCGGGCGCACCGTCCTGGGTGCCCTTCTCGATCCAGTCGTCACCCTCGTTGCCGGTCGGTGGCAGGTTGGTCTTGGCGCCGAGAATGAAGTCGTCGCCCTGGCCGCCGAAGGTGGTGCTGATGTCTTCGGTGGTGATGATGAAGTCCTGGCCGTTGCCGCCCAGGATCAGGTTGCCGGCCGCCAGCATGCTGCCGGCAACGATGACGTCGTTGCCATCGTTGCCTTCCAGGCGGTTGTCGCCGAAGGAGTCGGTGATGATGTCATCACCGGCACCGCCCAGCACCGCATCGTTGCCCGCACCGCCTTCCAGGGTGTCATTGCCGGCGTCGCCGTAGAGGGTATCGTCGCCCTCACTGGAAATGATGATGTCGTTGCCAGCGGTGCCGCCCAGCACCACGTGGTCTTTGCCGGTGTAATGCAAGAAGTTGGTGTCGGTGCCCACGGTATCGGGGTTGTCGCGAATCACCTGCGACACCACTTCGACACCGTTGATCATGATGCCGCCCGTCGGGTCGGCCCGGCCGTCGGCGCCCAGGCCGGTGAACTGCTTGGTCTGGTCCACTTCCAGGGTGAAGGTGGGCGTGAGGAACACGGTGTTGGACAGGTGGGTGACATCGGAGTTGAGCATGATCAGCTTGGCGAAGGAGTTGTTCTCCAGTTCGGTGCCGAAGTTCATGCCCGCCGTACGCGACAGGTAGTAGAACCGATCGCCGTTCTGCAGGGCTTCCAGCTGGGTTTCGAAGACGAAGTTGAAGCTGGAGCCGAGCATGCCGCCGAACGGCATTTTCTTCTCGGCCAGGCCGCCGACCCAGAAGTCGATGGCATCGACACCGGTCACGGTCACCCCGGTGATGTCATCGGCGGTGCCGGCGATGCCGTCGGCACCGGCCAGTGTCACGTTGGCATAGGCGCCGGTGCCGTTGAGGAAGTCCAGGCGGTCTGCTGGCGCGCCGTCACCGCCAAGCACCAGCGCCACGGCAGCGGCGCGCTTGGCCGCTTCGGTGTCCGCCCCGGTGATGGTGGCGTGGGTACCGTAGGCGGCGATGAAGTTGATCAGCGACGCCGGGTGCTTGAGGTGGTCGGCAAAGTCGGCCCAGCTGATGTAGGGCTTGAGCTGGCTGTCGCCAGTCATGGCGTAGAACTCGCGGCGCGCCTCGTTCAGGGTGGGGATGCCGGTGTCACGGCCACGCGCGATGTTCAGCGCAGGCAGGTCCAGCGGCAGGCCGAGCAGGTTGTTGCGCAGCGCTTCGGTGACGAACTCGTCGATTTCGTTGCCCAACTGGCGGGTGACACCGCGGATGATCGCACCGGCCGCTTCATCGGCAGTGGCGCCACTGCCGGCGAATGCCAGCGGGTTGAGGAAGGCAGCGATCAGGCCCAGCTGCGGGTCGTCATTCACCGTGGCGAACGTCGGGTCGTAGCGGTCGACGGTTTCGGTCAGCATCGAGTGGCCGAAGCGGTAAACCACGTGGGCGAACTCGGCGAGGATGGCCGGGTCGATCGAGGTGTCATAGCCGTTGGGGGCGAGAAACTCGTCGATCTGCGGCTGAATGGTGCGGGCGAACTCCTCGAACACCAGGTGCTGGTACTGCATTTCGGTGCCGAATTTGGCAGCCTGGAACAGCCGCTCGCCGTCCCATACCAGCGCGGCGATTTCGGCGGGCGTGGTGGGGATGGCAGCGACATCATCGATCAGCCACTGGTTGAGAAACGCCAGGTCGCCGGCGGCCAGCAGGGTGTCCTTGGTCTGCTGCACCAGGCGGTTGTGCTCGGAGTGGAACACGTGGTGCACGGCGGTCAGGCCGATGTTCTCGTTCACCCGGCCGTCGCCGGCGATGTAGTGGGCGTCGAGCAGTTCGTTGTCATAGGTCAGGTTATTGCCGCCAGGCCCGGTTGGCTGCGCGTTGCCGACGGCAATATCGGCGTCGGCCTGCAGCACACCGTTCACGATCACCGGCGCGGCGTTATGGGCGATGTCGTCAAGGAAGCCATGCCCGGTGCTCACGGCATTGGCCAGGCTGATAGGCGCGTCGCGGTTGCCTTCGACCAGCGTGGTGACGTCGTCGGCGGTACCGGCAATGCCGTCGGCACCATTGTTCACGCGCATCACCACCTGCGGCATGCCGTTGGGCCCACGCAGGAAGTTGCCGTAGGGGTCGGTGGCCAGCAGTGGCACGCTGTGCACATCGGCGTCGGTCAGGTTGATACCCAGCAGGTCACGGGCCTGGGCCTTGACCACTGCCCAGGTGGCCATGCCACCGCTTTCACCATTGCCATCGTCGGCGGTGCCGAAGCGGCCATCGGCGCCCAGGTCACGGTTGGTGATCAACCGCCCGGTGGCTACCGGGTCGCCTGCGGCATTGAGCGTGTATTCACGCAGGAACACCTGGTGCGAGGGGTGCGAGCTGTAGGTCTGGCTCTGGTCGACGAACGGCGAGGTAGTGTTGGTCTGGCCATCGTCGGCAGTACCCACCACACCATCGGCGCCTGCAGTACGCACGGCGCGCGGCAGCACCATGAAGTTGGTCGGGCTGCCTTCGACGTACAGCGGGTCGTCCGGCTGCAGCGGGATGAACACGACGTCGGTGCTGCTCTTGGTAACCAGGTCCAGGCCGTGGTCGAAGAACTGGCCGAAGAAGGTCATCCAGGCGTTGAAGCCGGCGGTCAGGCCGACGTCGGGCGACACGTTGGGGATGAAGAACACCTCCGTGTCGTCAGCGGTGCCGAATACCCCGTCGATGCCGGGGCTGATCACCGGGGCGGCGCCGCCATTGGCTTCGACCGCTGCCGGGTTGTTCGCCGTCTGGTCGACGATCAGGTTGCTGATGGTGCGGGGTTGCGAGTCGATGACCGTGCCGGTGCCGGCATAGTCGCCGGTGAAGGATGGGCTGAGCAGGCGCAGGAACGAATTGTCGGCGGCGCCGAACTCGCTCTGCCCGGTCACCAGGTTGTTGTAGCTGCCGTCCACGGTACGCAGGCCGAACGGCACCTGGCTGTTGGGCAGCAGGTCGATCAGGCTGGCGCCATCGGCATGCGCTTCGGCGATGAAGATCTGCTGAAGGATGAACTCCAGGTCCGACTTGCTGAAATCTGCCATTTCAATTGCCCTCGATCTGTCGGGAGATGACTCAGGGCAACAGGGTCCTTCCCGCGCCCAGTCAATGTGACGTGCGCAGTTCTGATTCTGGGTTCTGGGGCAGTTGGGCACTACGGTGCTGCGTTATCGCCACTGGCCTCATCGCCGGCAAGCCGGCTCCCACAGCAACGGCGGGAACCTTGTAAATGGTGCGATACAGGTAGGCACCGCACACACATCGACCCCAGCTCGCACAGGGCCCGAATACATCAGACTAAAGTCGCAGAAGAAAACCTTGTCAATATCCCGTCAAAAATTCATGCAACGATGACAATGCTATACAACTTACTGTTTTCACGGCACTTATGAAAAGCTCAAAGATTTTATAGAGCAAAAAGATATTACCGAGTGTTTCACTGCAACCTACGCTCCAGTATGTGGGAGCAGCGCAGCGTTTTGGACCATTCGCCCTCAGAGCGACCCGCCTGCGAGCCGACCAGAAGCCACAACTACCGCTGTACGGGCCGCCGCAAGGGCTTCCCGTTTGTGATAAAGGGAGGCCCCCGATGCACAAGCCGCCACGCACCCGTTCCGAGCTGGCCGACGTGCTGTTCCGCCTGCGCCGCAGCTTTTTTGCCCTTGCCGCCTTCAGCGGTGTCATTAACGTCATGATGTTGACGCCAGCTATTTATATGTTGCAGGTGTACGACCGCGCCCTGGTCAGCCGCAACGTCACCACCCTGACCATGCTCACCTTGCTGGTGATCGGCCTGTTCATGCTGATGTCGGCCCTGGAGATGGTCCGCACCCGCGTACTGATCCGGGTTGGCAACTTCCTCGACATGGATCTGAACCGACGCATCTTCAGCGCTGCCTTCGAACGCAACCTGAGCCGCGCCGGCGGCAACCCGGCCCAGGCCTTGCAGGACCTGGCCCAGGTACGGCAGTTTCTCACCGGCAACGGCCTGTTCGCTTTCTTCGATGCCCCGTGGACACCGATCTACCTGCTGGTCTGCTACCTGATCCACCCACTGCTGGGGCTGATCACGCTGATCGGTTCGCTGATCCTGGTGGGCCTGGCCTACCTCACCGAGAAGGCCACGCAAAAACCTTTGGCCGAAGCCAACCAGGCAGCCCTGTCGTCGGCCAGCTATGCCAACAACAACCTGCGCAACGCCGAAGTGATCGAAGCCATGGGCATGCTGCCAGCGATCGGCAAGCGCTGGTTTCAGGGCCATTTGCGCATCCTGCAGATGCAGACCCTGGCCTCCGACCGCGCGGCGATCATCAGTAGCACCGGGCGCTTCGTGCGCATTACCTTGCAATCGGTGATCCTTGGCGCCGGCGCACTGCTGGCGATCGAAGGCAAGATCACCCCCGGCATGATGATCGCCTGCTCGATCCTTACCGGCCGCGCCCTGGCCCCGGTAGAACAGGTGATCGCCGCGTGGAAGCAACTGCAAGGCAGCCGCTGCGCCTGGGGCCGGCTCAACGACCTGCTGCACGACTACCCGCAGCGGCCACCAAGCATGTCGCTGCAACGGCCAATGGGCATGCTGGCCGTGGAAAACGTGGTCGCCGGAGCTCCCGGCACCAGCAACAGCATCGTGCGCGGGGTCAGCTTCAGCCTGGTCCCGGGTGAAAGCCTGGGCATCATCGGCCCGTCGGCTTCGGGCAAATCCACCCTCGCCCGCCTGCTGGTAGGCGTGTGGCCGACCCAGGCCGGCAAGGTGCGCCTGGACGGCGCCGACATCTTCACCTGGAACAAGGCCGAACTCGGCCCGTGGCTCGGTTACCTGCCGCAGGACGTGGAGTTGTTCGAGGGCACCATCGCCGAAAACATCGCACGCTTTGCCGAAGTGGACAGCGAAGCAGTGATCCGCGCCGCCCGCAGCAGCGGTGTGCACGACATGATCCTGCGCTTCCCGCAGGGCTACGACACCCGACTGGCAGCCGACGGCAGCCCGCTGTCCGGTGGCCAGAAGCAACGCATCGCCCTGGCCCGCGCGTTGTATGGCGAGCCGAACCTGGTGGTGCTGGACGAGCCCAACGCCAACCTCGATGACGTTGGCGAAAAGGCCCTGGTCGATGCGTTGGCCGAACTCAAGGCACGCGGGGCCACGGTAATCCTGATTTCCCACCGGCCCAATGTGCTGTGCGCGGTCGACAAGGTGCTGATGCTGCGTGACGGTGCCGTGCACATGCTCGGCAGCCGCGACGAAGTGTTCGCGGCGCTGCGCAAGGCCAGCGTTATCCCGACGGCGACCGCTGCGCCGCTGGCGTCGGTAAAAGTACGGGAGTGACCGATCATGCAGATGACCCAACACACCGAGTTGATTCCCGCCGAGGCTCGCCACGAGATCGACCTGGACATTCATCGGCCGGCACGCTGGGGCGTGTGGCTGGTCGTCGCCGGCTTTGGCGGTTTCCTGCTGTGGTCGGGCCTGGCGCCGCTGGATGCCGGTGTGGTCGCCACCGGTACCGTCAAGGTCAGCAGCAACCGCAAGGCCGTGCAGCACCTGACCGGTGGCACGGTCGAGGCGATCCTGGTGCGTGAAGGCGATGTTGTGAAGAAAGGCCAGGAGGTGGTACGCCTGGACGCCCTGCGCGCGGTGGCCGAACAGGGTGCGGTCAGTGCCCAGTACATCGTCAGCAAGACCGTGGAGAACCGCCTGGAAGCCGAGCGCGATGGCCGCGACCAGGTCACCTTCGACCCTGCCCTGCTCAAGCACTACGGCGGCGACCCGCGCCTGCTGGCAGCCATGGACCTGCAACAGCGCCTGCTGGACACCCGCCGCGCGGGCCTGGCTGGCGAACTGAGCATCCTCGAGGAAAACCTGGCTGCCACGGCGGTGCAGCTCAAGGGCCTGCAGCAGGTGTATGGCGCCCGCGCCTCGCAGATCGGCTTCCTCAACCAGGAACTGCAAGGCACACGCGTGCTGGCCGCCGAAGGCTATGTACCACGCAACCGCCTGCTGGAGCTGGAGCGCAACAATGCCGACCTGTCCGCCGGTCAGGCCGAAAACCTCAACAACATTGCCCGGGCGCGCAGCCAGGCCACCGAGATCAAGCTGCGCATCCTGCAACGCCAGCACGACTACCTCAAGGAAGTGGAATCACAGCTGACCGATACCGCCAAGGAGAACACCACCCTGGCCGATCGCCTGCGCGCGCTGGACTACGAAGTGACCCATACGGTGATCCGCTCGCCGATCGACGGCATGGTCCAGGCCCTGAGCATCGCCACGGTCGGCGGCATCATCCAGCCAGGGGCCAAGATCATGGAGGTGGTACCGCTCGACCAGCCGTTGCAGGTGGACGCGATGATCCCGGTGCAGGCCATCGACAAGATGGTGCCGGGCCTGGACGTGGACCTGGCCTTCCCGGCCTTCAACCATGCGAAGACGCCGAATATCCCGGGGCGGGTCAAGACCATCTCCGCCGACCGCCTGATGGACGAAGAAAGCAAGCAGCCGTATTACCTGGCCCAGGTGGAAGTGACGCAGGACGGCATGGCCCTGCTGGGCAGCAACCATATCCGCCCCGGGATGCCGGCCACCGTCACCATCAAGACCGGCGAGCGCAACCTGCTCAGCTACCTGCTCAAGCCGATGCTCGAACGCGTGGACGCCTCGTTCAAGGAGCAATGACATGAATCGCCCGTGCCTGATGTTGTGCCTGTTGGGGTTGTCCGTACAGGCCAGTGCCATGGACCTGAAGCAAGCCTGGGACCTGCTGCAGTACCAAGGCCCGATCTACCGCGCCGCGGTGCACGAGAAAGAAGCCGGCAGCGAGAACCGCGCCATCGGCCAGGCCGGCCTGCTGCCGCAGATCAACGCTGTGGGTTACTTCAACAAGGTCAATGGCAGCCAGCGTCAGAGTGGACGGGACAACGACCTGGACTATGACTCCAAGGGCGCCAACGTGCGTTTGCGTCAACCGCTGTTCAACAAGCAGAAGATGGCCGAGTACCATCAGGGCCAGCAACGTGCCGACTACAGCGTGGCGGTGTTCGATGCCAAGACCCAGGACGCTGCGGTGCGCCTGGCCGACGCCTACTTCGACGTGCTGCTGGCCAGCGAAACCATCACCCTGGCCAAGGCCAAGCTAAATGCCTTCGAAGAGCAGCTGGCGTCGGCAAAGCGGCGCATGGAGCTGGGCGCCGGCACCATCACCGACATCGACGAGTCGATAGCCCGTCGCGACCTGGCCGAGGCCGACCTGATCGAGGCCCAGGACAACCTGGTCAACGCCCGCCGCAAGCTGGAGGAATACATTGGTGAAACGCCGGAGTCGCTGACCACCTTGCAGCCGGGCTTCAACACACCGCCGCTGATGCCGGGCAACCTGCAGGACTGGCTGGTCAAGGCCCAGGCCGACAGCCCGTTGATCCATGCGCGCCGGCACAACTACGAGCTGGCCGAAGAAGAAGTGAAACGCGCCCGCGCCGGGCACTGGCCGACCCTGGATTTCGTGGCGGGCTATACCGCCGGCAGCAGCCAGTCGATCTCCGAACTGAACCAGCGCAACCACTACAGCTCGATCGGGCTGGAGCTGAACATTCCGCTATACAGCGGTGGCAGCACCAGCGCCCTCACCCGCCAGGCCAGCGCCAACAGTTCCAAGGCACTGGATGAACTGGATGCCACACGCCAGGAAGTGATCTCCGACACCACCCGCGAGTACCGCGGCGTACAGAGTGGCGCCTTGCGCATCCAGGCGCTGGAAAAGGCCGTGGCATCCAACGAACGCTCGCTGCGTTCGGCCCGCAAGGGCTTCAGGGAGGGCGGCACCAGCACCAACTCGGATGTGCTCAATGCCGAGGAATTGCTTTTTGACGCCCGGCATGACCTGTTCGAGGCGAAGCTGAACTACCTGATGTCGCGGCTGCGCCTGGCATCGTCGGTGGGCAGCCTGGGAGATGACGATATCCAGCAGATCAACGATTACCTCGGGCCGGAACTGGTAGTAAGCAACTGACTATCGGCGGCCCGCTCCCACAGCGGCGCCTACCGCATTTTGTTCCATTTCAGGCTATGATCGGTGACCCCGCCGCGGACGCCATGCCCCATGCCCGTAGACCTGCAAGCGTTATACCCCAGGCTGATCCACCTGATGCTGGACACGGTGTTCGTGGTCGACAGGGGCAACCAGATCATTTTCGTCAGCGATGCCTGCGAGGCGCTGCTGGGCTACCAGGCCTGCGAGCTGATCGGCACCCCGATCACCGACTACATGCACCCTGACGACCTGGCGATTACCCGCGCGTCGATCGTACGGGTGATGAACGGCCAACCCCATTACGACTTCCGTAACCGCTACATCCGCAAGGATGGAAGTATCGTGCATATCCTGTGGTCGGCCTCCTGGTCCGATGAGGCCAATGCCCGCATTGGTGTAGCGCGGGATATCACCGCCCAACACCAGGCCGAGGAAGAATTGCGTTTCCTGGCCCACCATGACCCGCTGACTCGCCTGGCCAACCGGGCCATGTTCAATGAGCGGCTGGGCACCGCACTTGTCGCGGCCCGGCACCACAACCACCCGCTGGCGTTGCTGTTCATCGATATCAATGACTTCAAGGATATCAACGACAACCACGGCCACAGCGTGGGTGACCGGGTGCTGTGCATTCTGGCGCGGCGCCTGGAAGGTTGCGTTGGGGCGACCGATACAGTGGCGCGGATGGGCGGTGACGAGTTCACCGTGCTGTTGACCGACTACGCCTCGCCAGAGGCCATTGCCGAGCAGGTGGCACGCATTTTGGCAGCCATGGCCGAGCCACTCGGCGCCGAGTTTGCAGGCATCGGAGCGCCGTCCTGCAGCATTGGCGTGGCCCGTTTCCCCGAAGACGGCAATGATGCCGACATGCTGCTGCGCCATGCTGATGGCGATATGTACCGGATCAAGCGACAGCGCGCTGCGGCCAGCTGAATACCAAGGGAAGAAAATGACGGAACACCTGCAAGGCGCCGCCGAGCAAACGCGTGGCCACATCAGCCGGATCGAGGCCTTGCTGTTCTGGCTGAAGCTGGGTTTCATCAGCTTCGGCGGCCCGGCGGGGCAGATAGCGATCATGCATCAGGAACTGGTGGAGCGGCGCCGCTGGATCAGCGAGCGGCGCTTTCTGCATGCCCTCAACTACTGCATGCTGCTGCCTGGCCCCGAGGCCCAGCAACTGGCCACCTACATTGGCTGGCTGATGCACCGCACTTGGGGCGGGGTGATTGCCGGCACCCTGTTCGTACTGCCGTCGCTGTTCATCCTGATCGGCCTGTCGTGGGTCTATTTGGCCTGGGGCGAAGTGCCGGTGGTGGCTGGCATTTTCTACGGGATCAAGCCGGCCGTGACCGCGATCGTCGTGCATGCCGCACATCGCATTGGCACGCGCGCCCTGAAAAACGGCTGGTTGTGGGCCATTGCCGCGGCCTCGTTCGTGGCCATTTTCGCGCTCGACGTTCCCTTCCCGCTGATCGTGCTGGCAGCCGCGCTGCTAGGCCATGTCGGCGGTCGGCTGCTACCGGGGCAGTTCGCGCCTGGTGGTGGCCACGGCGCAACCAGGGCCAGCCAGGGCCCGGCCGTGATCGACGACGACACACCGGCGCCAGAGCACACCCGCTTCAGCTGGGGGCGGCTGCTGGGCCTGCTGCTGGTGGGTGCCGCGCTGTGGCTGCTGCCCATGGGTGTACTGATGGCTACCTTTGGCTGGCAAGGCACCTTGACGCAAATGGGCTGGTTCTTCACCAAGGCGGCATTGCTGACCTTCGGCGGCGCCTACGCGGTGCTGCCCTACGTCTACCAGGGGGCCGTCGGCCATTACGGCTGGCTGTCGCCGACGCAGATGATCGATGGCCTGGCGTTGGGGGAAACCACCCCCGGGCCGCTGATCATGGTGGTGGCCTTCGTCGGCTTCGTCGGTGGTTACCTGCACCCCATGTTCGGCACCGACCAGGCGTTCATGGCCGGCGCGGTAGCGGCGAGCCTGGTGACCTGGTTCACCTTCCTGCCCTCGTTCCTGTTCATCCTGGCCGGTGGCCCGCTGGTGGAATCGACCCACAACGAACTCAAATTCACCGCCCCGCTGACCGGGATAACCGCGGCGGTAGTGGGCGTGATCCTCAACCTCGCGCTGTTCTTCGGCTACCACGTATTGTGGCCGGCCGGTTTCGACGGGCGGTTCGACTGGCCTTCGGCGCTGATTGCGCTGGCGGCGGCGGTGGCGCTGTTCCGTTACAAGCGTGGGGTGATCCAGGTGTTGATAGCCTGTGCCCTGGCGGGGCTTGCCACCCATTTGTTGACCGGGGCACAGTGAAGCATCGCCCGCCCAACGGAGATGAACATGCGCAACCCTGAAGACGCCTTGCTCGACAGCTGGCAGCACAACGCCCAGGCCTGGATCGATGCGGTGCGCAGCGGCAGTATCGAGAGCCGTCGCCAGGTTACCGACCAGGCCATCCTGCTGGCCATTCTTGGCCGCCAGCCCGAACGGGTGCTCGACCTGGGCTGTGGTGAAGGTTGGCTGCTGCGCGCGCTGGGCGACCGGGGTGTCGAGGCGGTAGGTGTGGACGGTGACCGGGCGCTGGTGGATGCCGCGCGTGCTGCGGGTTCCGCCGAGGTGCACCTGGCCAGCTATGCACAGCTGGCCGCCGGGCAAGCCTATGTTGGCAAGGACTATGACCTGATCTGTGCCAACTTCGCCCTGTTGCAGCAGGACATCATCCCGCTGCTGGTGGCGATGAATGCCTTGCTGGCGCCCGGCGGTGCGCTGGTGATCCAGACCCTGCACCCGTGGAGCGTGGCGGATGGCGATTACCAGGATGGCTGGCGGGAAGAGTCATTTGCCGGGTTCGGCGGGGATTGGCAGGTGATGCCGTGGTACTTCCGCACCCTGGCCAGCTGGCTGAACGCGCTGGACATGGCAGGGTTGCGGCTGGTCAGCCTGCAGGAGCCACAGCACCCCCAGAGTGCGCTGCCACAGTCGCTGCTGTTGGTGGCCGAACGCCCTTGAAGCATACGCGGTCGGTGTAGGAGCGGCCTTGTGTCGCGACGGGCTGCAAGGCCGCTCCTAAAGGGACCGCGCCGGGCTCAGAGGACCGGCTTGCGCGCCGCCCCGCTGCGGGCCTTGGCCATGGCTGCCAGGCGCACCGCGACGTTGGCCGCACCGTAACCGGCATACCCCCCCTTGCGCTGGATGATCTCGAAGAAGAAACGCTCTTCGAACGGCTCGGTATACACGTGGAACAGCTCGCCGCCTTGGGCATCGCGGTCGTACAGCACGTTGTAGTAGGCCAGTTCGCTGAGGAACTCGTCGTCGAAATCGAAACGCGCCGCCAGGTCGTCGTAGTAGTTCAGCGGGATCTCCAGCAACGGTACCCCGGCCAGTTTGGCCCGCGCCACTTCGCGGAAGATGTCGTCGCAATCGAAAGCGATGTGGTGCACGCCCGAACCACGATAGCTGGACAGCGCATGGGCGATCGCGGTGTTGCGGTTTTCCGAGATGTTCAGCGGCAGGCGCAGGGTGCCGCATTGGCTACGCAGCGCGCGGCTCTTGACCAGGCCGTACGGGTCCGGCAGCACTACTTCGTCATCGGCTTCGAAATCGAACAGGCTCTTGTAGAACAGCACCCAGCTGTCCAGCGACTCGGCCGGCAGGGCCAGGGCCATGTGGTCGATACGGCGCAGGCCGCCGGTGGCGGTGGCGTTCTTGTCCAGGCTGAAGTCGGTGTCGTACAGGGTCTGGCCGGCAGTGCCCTGCTCCACCAGGTACAGCAGGCTGCCATCTGGCGCACGTACCGCCGGCACTTCGCACTCGTTGGGCCCGACCAGGCCACGGAATGGCTGGCCACGGAAGGCGGTGGCGCGCTTCAGGGCGGCTTGCTGGTCCTTGACCCGCAGCGCGGTGGCGCACAGCGACGGCCCGTGGGCCTCGAAGAAGTTGTGGCCGAAGGAATAGGGTTCGGCGTTCAGCACAATGTTGATATCGCCCTGGCGCAGCAACTGCACCTCTTTGCTGCGGTGCTTGCCGGCATCGGCAAAGCCCAGGCGCTTCAGCCAGCTGCCCAGGCGCGCGCCGACGGCTTCGTCGACCGCAAATTCGAGGAACTCTACGCCGTCATAGGCACTGGCCGCCGGTGGGGTGAACAGCACGCCGGGCTCGATCGAGGTACCTTCCTGCTCCAGGCGCAGGCGGGTGTGCTCTTCGAGATACAGCAGCGAACGCAGGCCGTCGGCGGCATTCTGCCGGGGCGGTGCGGCGCGGAAGCCGTCGTTGAAGATTTCCAGCGACAGCGGCCCGCGGTAGCCGGTGGCAAGGATGGGCGCCAGGAAACCGGCCATGTCCATCTCGCCCTGCCCCGGGAAACAGCGGAAGTGGCGGCTCCACTCCAGCACATCCATGGCCAGGATCGGCGCGTCGGCCATTTGCACGAAGAAGATCTTGTCGCCGGGGATATCGCGGATCGCGCTCGGGTCGCCCTTGAGCGACAAGGTGTGGAAGCTGTCGAGGATCACCCCGAGGGCCGGGTGGTCGGCCTGGCGCACCAGGTTCCAGACCTGCTGGTAGGTATTGACGTGGCGGCCCCAGGCCAGGGCTTCGTAGCCAATGCGCAGGCCGCGTTTGCCAGCGTGCTCGGCCAGCAGGCGCAGGTCGTCGAGCAGCAATTGCTCTTCACCCAGGGCATCGGCCTGGACGTTGCTGCACACCAGCACCAGGTCGGTGCCCAGTTCCTGCATCAGGTCGAACTTGCGCTCGGCGCGGTCGAGGTTCTTCTGCAAGCGGTCGCGGCGGCAACCCTCGAAATCGCGGAACGGCTGGAACAGGGTGATGGCAATACCCAGGTCGGCGCACATCTGCCGTACCTGGCGCGGGCTGCCGGCGTAATAGAGCAGGTCGTTTTCGAAGATCTCGACGCCGTCAAAACCGGCGGCGGCGATGGCTTCGAGCTTTTCCGGCAGGGTGCCGCTCAAGGACACGGTAGCGATCGAACGCTGCATGGCGGGAGTTCCTTGTTGTTAGAGGATCAAGGCCAGGGCAGGACCTGGAAAATCAGCGCCACAGTTCCTGGCACGATCGATTATTCGCAGGTAAAGTCGTCGCTTCAATCTCTTTGTACGGAATGGTTAGTTTTGCGTTCGATTATCGAACAAAACCGGTTTTAGCGAATTGCCAGCCCACTGGCCCGTGGTCAACATGAACCACAGACGCAGGCACACCGACCCTCGCCTCCTGCCTTGGCGAATCTCCGGCGGAACCTGTGCAAACAACAATAACAACGGAGACAACGATGGCTCACTCCAGCTCTCAAGCCAAGAAAGCGACTGCCAGTGGATGGATAGGCTCGGCACTCGAATACTACGACTTCTTCATCTACGCCCAGGCTGCTGCGCTGATTTTCCCGCAGATCTTCTTCCCCAACACCGACCCGAAAATGGCCATCATCGCCTCGCTGGCCACCTACGGCGTGGGTTACCTGGCGCGCCCGGTCGGCGCCTTCGTGCTGGGCCACTGGGGTGACACCCGCGGCCGCAAGAACGTACTGCTGCTGTGCATGTTCCTGATGGGCCTGTCGACCATGGCCGTTGGCCTGCTGCCCACCTACCACGACATCGGCCTGCTCGCCCCGGCGTTGCTGGTGGTGCTGCGCCTGGTCCAGGGCTTTGCCGTGGCCGGGGAAATCTCCGGAGCCAGTTCCATGATCATGGAGCACGCACCGTTCGGTCGACGGGGCTACTACGCCAGTTTCACCTTGCAAGGCGTGCAGGCTGGCCAGGTGTTGGCGGCGGCAGTGTTCCTGCCACTGGCCTACTTCATGCCTAGCGAAGCCTTCAACGACTGGGGCTGGCGCATTCCGTTCCTGCTGAGCGCCTTCGTGCTGATCGCCGGCTTCATCATCCGTAAGGAAGTGCACGAAACCCCGGCGTTCGTGAAGGAAGAGAAGCAGGACAAGGTCGCCAAGTCGCCGATCAGCGAGGCCTTCCGCCACAGCTGGAAGCACATGGTGCTGGTGATGTTCATGGCCTTGATGAACGTGATCCCGGTGGTCGCTACCATCTTCGGTGCGGCCTACGCGGTGCAACCGGCCTATGGCATCGGCTTCGACAAGAGCGTGTACCTGTGGATTCCGGTAGTCGGCAACATCGTCGCGGTGCTGGTGATTCCGTTTGTCGGCAACCTGTCCGACAAGATTGGCCGTCGCCCGACCATGATCGCCGGTTGCCTGGGCTCTGGCCTGCTTGCCTTCGTCTACCTGTATGCGATCAGCATCCAGAACGTACCGCTGGCGTTCGCCTCGTCGATCGTGATGTGGGGCATGGTGTACCAGGGTTACAACGCGGTGTTCCCAAGCTTCTACCCAGAGCTGTTCCACACCCGCTACCGTGTTTCGGCCATGGCCATCGCGCAGAACATCGGCACCATGCTGACCGCCATGCTGCCGGCGCTGTTCGCCCTGGTAGCCCCGCCCGGTTCGGACAACATCCCGTTGGTGGTTGGTAGCCTGGCGTTCTTCATCACCTGCGTGTGTGCCCTGGCAGCGTACATCGCCCCGGAAACCCATCGCCTGGCGATGGAAGACCTGGGTAACCCCGATGCCAAGCCGATGGACAAGACCGCGTATGAAGCTAGCCGTAAAGGGAGCTTTCAGGCGGTGAGCAACTGAGATTGCAGGGGGCTGCTCTGCAGCCCTTTCGCGGGCAAGCCCGCTCCTACAGGTACCGTGTCAGCTTGAGCCTTGATGCGATCCTGTGGGAGCGGGCTTGCCCGCGAATGGGCCGCAACGCGGCCCCGGCAGTTTCAGCCCTTGACCACTTCCTGCAAGCGCGCCCAGAGCTGTTCGACATGCTCCCGCTCGGTCGGCAATGCGCCAATCGACACCCGCACCATCCACCGCCCATCCAGCGTCGCCGGCGTCACATAGGCATCCCCGGACGCATTCAGCCGTTCGGCCCAGCCCTTGGTATGCGCATCCAGCGCCTCCCCTTCCAGCCCCGCCGGCCGATGGCGAATGCACAATGTCTGCAACTGCACCGGCGCCAGCACCTCCCACTCCGCCGCCGCGCCGATCTGCCCGGCCAGCCACTGGGCATTGTCCAGGTCACGCCGCAGCCGCGCCTGCAACGCCTCGACCCCCTCGCTGCGCAGCATGAACCACAGCTTCAACGCACGGAACCGGCGGCCCAGCGGGATACCCCAGTCACGCAGGTTCTTCACCTCGCCGTCCACCGACGACTGCAGGTAGCTGGGGTTGGTGCTCATGACCCGGATCAGGTGCTGCGGGTCGCGCACGTAGTAGATCGAGCAATCGAAGGCCACGCCCAGCCATTTGTGCGCGTTGACCACCAGCGAATCGGCCAGCTCGATGCCGTCCCACATCCAGCGGCATTCCGGCAGGATCATCGCCGAGCCGGCCATGGCCGAGTCCACATGCAGCCACAGGCCATGGGCCTGGGCGATCTCGCCGATCGGCCGCAGTGGGTCGAGGGCCGTGGTGGCGGTGGTGCCGGTGGTCGCGACCACCGCGCAAGGCTGGTTGCCAGCGGCCAAATCCTGCTCGATCGCAACCTGCAGGGCCTCCGGGCGCAGAGCGTAGCGTTCGTCGGTCGGGATCAGGCGTATGTTGTCGCGGCCAAAACCGGCCAGCAATGCGGCTTTGTCCACCGAGCTGTGGGCATGGGCGCTGACATAGACGATCAGCGGCTTGGCCTGGGCCTGCAGGCCGCCGCGTACCAGTGCGTAATCGCTGGCGCGTTCCCGTGCGCAGATCAGCGCCACCAGGGTGCTGGTGGATGCGGTGTCCTGGATCACCCCGCTCCATTGGCCAGACAGGCCGAGCAGCTGACGCAGCCAGTCGAGGGTGGTTTCCTCCAGCTCGCTCAGGGCCGGGCTGGACTGCCAGGAAAGGCCCAGCACGCCCAGGCCAGTGCTGAGGAAGTCCCCGAGGACCGACGAAAGGGTGCCATTGGAGGGGAAGTAGCCGTAGAAGTCCGGGTGCTGCCAATGGGACAGGCCGGGCATGACCAACTGGTTGACGTCGTCGAGGATCGCTGCGAAAGGTTCGCCTTGCCGGGGGGCCTGAGCGGGCAAGGCGGCCTTGAGATAGCCGGGCTCGACCTGGGCCATGACCGGGCGCTCGCCGACGGTTTGGCGGTAGTCGGCGATCAGGTCGATCAGTTGGTGGCCGTATTGGCGGAATTGTTCGGGGGTCACCTGGGGTCTCCTGTGGGGTTTTTCGCTGCCTGTGCTGGCCTCTTCGCGGGCACGCCCGCTCCCACAGGTATTGCATCGTTTGTAGGAGCGGGTTTACCCGCGAAGAGGCCGGTACAGGCAACACAATGCCCCAGTCTAGGCACCTATCCCGAAGTGAATAACCCCACCTCGCGCATACCTGCTATGGCAAACCCGCATGCCCGCCCTGCACACCGAACTGCGACTGGCGCCACAACTCGAACACCCGGTTGCGCAACCAGCGGTGTTCGGCCGAGGCCTGCAGGCGCTGGTGCCACACCACCCAGTAGCGCTGGCTGTGGTCGATGAAACCCAACGGCCGCCAGGCCAGGTCATGCAGGCGGCACAGCTGCCGGGCGATGTGCTCGGGCACGGTGGCCAGCGCCTGGCTGTTGGCAATCACCTGCACGGTGGCCGAGAAGAACGGCACTTCCAGGCTGACCCGCCGTTGCAGGCCCTGGGCGCGCAAGTGGCGGTCGATGAAGCTGTCCTTGTCGCCTCCGCCGGAAATACGCACATGCTTGTGCGACAGGTAGTCGGCCTGGCTGAGCGCACCGTGGGCAGCCAGCGGGTGGTCGTTGCGCATCAGGCACACTGCCCGGTCCTCGCCCAACAGCCGACCGTGCAGGTTGGGTGGCGACTCGTCGAACAACGTGGTGGCCAGGTCGATCTCGCCGCTGGCCAGCAAGGCGTACTGGCCGGCCTGCCAGGTGCGGTACTCCAGCGATACACCCGGCGCTTCGCGCTCCAGCGCCGCCACCAGCAGCGGCAGCATATGCTCGGCCACGTAGTCCGAAGCGGCCAAGCAGAAACGCCGCTCGCAGCGCCCCGGGTCGAACACCGCGGGTTGGCGCAGGGCGTGCAGCTCCTCGAGAACCTGGCGCAGGGGTTCGACCAGGGCTTCGGCGTGTTCGCTGAGCACGTAACCGCGGCCCTGGCGTACCAGCAAGGGGTCGTCGAAGGCTTCGCGCAAATGGGCCAGCTGGCGGCTGAGGGCGGACTGGCTGACGCCCAGGCGCTCGGCGGCGTGGCTGAGGTTCTTCAGCTGCAGCAGGTGGTCGAGGGTGCGCAGGTGGGCGAGGCTGAGGGAGGCGAAAGCGGGGTTCATCGGGGTTCGGCTCCAGACCGCTGGCGAGGGCTTTGCCCTCGTTTCGCGACACAAGGCCGCTCCTACATGGGTCATGCGTTCCCCTGTAGGAGCGGCCTTGTGTCGCGATGGGCCGCAAAGCGGCCCCAGAGAAGCAGATCAGTCAGTCAGGCCGACATAAACGTTCTGCACGTCATCGTTCTCGTCGATCGCCTCGAGGAACGCTTCCACCTCGGCCAGCGCTTCGGCACTCAGGCTGGCCGCGCTCACCGGGTTCTTCGGGGTGTAGCCAATCTTCGCCGAGGTCACGGTGAAGCCGTGCTCCGGCAGGGCCTTCTGCACGGCATCCAGGTCGGTGGTGTCGGTGATGAACAGGGTCGAACCCTCTTCGTCGCCTTCCTCGAAGTCCTGGGCGCCGGCTTCGATGGCCGCCATTTCCGGGTCGGCGTCGCCGTTCGGGGTGGCTTCGATCAGGCCGACATGGTTGAAGTCCCAGGCCACCGAACCGCTGGCACCCAGCTGGCCCTTGCGGAACAGCACGCGGATCTGCGCGACGGTGCGGTTGACGTTGTCAGTCAGGCACTCGACGATCAGCGGCACCTGGTGCGGGGCGAAACCTTCGTAGCTTACCGCCGAGTACTGCACGGCATCGCCGTCCAGGCCCGCGCCCTTGCGGATTGCGCGCTCCAGGGTCTCGCGGGTCATCGAGGCCTTCTTGGCCTGCTCGATGGCCAGGCGCAGGCGTGGGTTCATGTCCGGGTCGGCGCCGGACTTGGCGGCGATCTGGATCTCTTTGGACAGCTTGCCCATGATCTTGCCTTTGGCGTTGGCCGCGGCTTCTTTATGTTTGGCTTTCCACTGTGCGCCCATGTCGACTCTCTTGTTTCAGCGGCCGGTTCAGGAAGCGACCGGCCAAAAGTGGGTGCAGTTTATACGCCCTCTGGCCTGTATTGGACAAGAAATCTCATCAGCCTTTATCGGCTTTGCCCGCCGCCGCCGCGAACCGCGCCAACCGCACATCCAGCCTCCGCGGCCGCTGCCCGCGGTCCTCTGCCCGCTCCTTGCGGCGGATGGCATTGCGCACCATCAGCGAGCCCAGGTAGCGAATCGGCTCGGGCGGGAACAGCCCCAGCGGCCCCTTGACCAGCGGCGAACGGGTCCATGGGTTGTCCAGCCCCAGCGCCAGCGACGACAGAATCTGCCCGCCCATGTGGCACGGCCCGACGCCGCTGCCGGAGTAACCAAAGCCGTAGAACACGTTGCCCTGCCCGTTCAGCCGGCCAAAGAACGGCAAACCGGTCACCGAGCGGTCGGACGGCCCGTTCCAGCTGGCCGCCAGCGGCACTTGCGCCAGTGCCGGGAAGAACCCGCCCAGGCTTTCACGCAGCAGCGGCCGGTACGGCGACGGCTGGTCGAACACCGGCAACATGTGCCCGCCATAGGCGAAGGTATTGCCGCCCTTGCCGAGCATCAGCCGACCATCGGAGGTGTTGTGGTAGTAATGCACGAATATCCGCGAATCGAGCACGCTGATGCCACTGTCCAGGCCGATCTGGTGCAGCAACTCAGGGCAAGGTTCGGTGATCACCATGTCGCTGGAAACAATCGCCACGCTGCGCTCGAACTGCGGGAAAGCTCGCGCCATCCAGGCATTCAGGCCCAATACCACGCGGTCGGCGCGCACCGTGCCATGGGCCGTGCGCACCTGCACCGGGGCGCCGTGTTCCAGGCCGGTCATGGCGGTGCCCTCATGGATGCGCACGCCACGCTGCAAGGCCACCCGGCGCAGGCCGCGCACCAGCTTGCCCGGCTGCACCGTGGCCGCGGCCGGCGAGAACCAGCCTTCCAGGTGCCGCGCCGAACCCGCCAGGCGCTGCAGCTGCTGCAGCGGCAGGCGGCGAAACGAATTGATCCCCTTTTGCTCCAGCGCGGCGATCACCGCGTCGGTGGCGCCGACCTGCGCGGCGTTGGTGGCGGTGTACAGCGTGCCATCCAGGCGGTAGTCGCAGTCGATGCCATTGGCCGCGCAGAACGCGCCGATCTCACCGATGCTGCGCTCCGACTCACGCACCAGGCGCACCGCCTCGGCCACCCCGAACAACCGCTCGAGGGTGAAGTACTTGGCCGACCACGACAACGCACAGCCACCATTGCGGCCACTGGCACCGGCACCGCAGATATCGGCCTCGATCAGCACGATATCCAGGGCCGGCACCGCTTCCTTGAGCATCAGTGCGGTCCACAGGCCGGTATAGCCGCCGCCGACGATGCATACATCGCAACGGGCATCGCCTTGCAGCGGCGGGCACACCGCCTCTTGCGCCGAATCCAGGGCCTGTTGCAGCCAGAAGGGTCTCATTCGCTCGCTTTCCTTTCAGGTACGCAGTGGCTTGATTGCCATGCTGGTATTCGGTGCCACGTCGGTGCTTTGCGCAGCGCTGGCTGGGCGGCTGTTCCAGTGCGGCAGCAGCACCAGCGCCGAGAACAGCGCGCAGCCGGCAAACACGATGAACACCGTGACGCCATCGAAGTACCCCGGCAGCAGCCCGCCCAGCACCGCCCCCACCGAGCCGCAGCCGTTGACGAAACCTGCTGCGGTGGCACCGGCCTTGGCGGTGCCGAAGTCGATGGCCGCAGCACCGCTGATCATCGAATCCGGCCCGTACAGGGTCAGGCCCATGACGAACAGCAGGGCCACCACCAGGATCACGCTGCCGGTGTGCATGGCCGCCATGAATGCCGCCAGCGCCACGGTCAGCAGCACCAGGCTGATGACACAGGCCGGCATGCGCCGGGCGCCGAACAGCTTGTCGGAGGCCAGGCCGATGATGATCGGGCCGAGCAGCCCGGCAAGTTCGAAGGCTGTCGGGATGATCGCTGCCCCCACCTTGCCCACCGAGGGCATCTGCTCGAAGACGATCACCGGCCCCCACAGCAGGATGGCGTAGCGCGCCGGTTTCAACAGGAAGTACGCCAGCCCCAGGGTCAGCACCGTGCGGTTGCGCATGATCTCCTTCAGGGGCGCCCACACGCTGCACAGGTTGCCGGCCGGGGCCATGCTCTGTGGCTCGGGCTCCACCGCCGGCAGGCCGACGTCTTCAGGCTTGTTGCGCTGCAGGAAGAAGAACAGCACGGCCACCAGTGCCACCACCGCGGCACTGGAGAAGAACGCCGCGTGCCAGGTACCGACCAGGGTATAGGCCCACCAGCCGGCGAACGGCGAGGCCACCAGGCCGCCGAAGGCATAGCAGGAACTCCACAGGCCCAGCACCCGCCCACGCTGCGACGCCGGGAAGAAGCTGCCGATGTTCTTGCACAACCCGGCCCAGCCGGTGGATTGCGCCAGGCCCTGCACCAGCATGCAGGTGGCGAAGATCGGGAATGTGGCGTAACTGCCCATCACCACCGCCGCAACAGCAGAAATCAGCAGGCCGCCGAGCACCACCACGCGTGGGCCAAAGCGGTCGGCAAGCATGCCCCAGGTGAACTGGCCCACGGCGTAGGCGGCCAGGTAGATGGCGTCGAGGTTGGCCATGGCGGCCTTGTCGAGCATGAAGTCGGGGTCTTCACCGATGCCCAGCTTGGCCACCGAGAAGGCCTTGCGGGTGAAGTAGAAGGCGGCGTAGGCCAGCCAGGTAATGGCGAAAATCTGGATACGCCAGCGTTTGAACGCGGCTAGGGATTGGTTCATGTAAGTCTGACCTCTTGCTTGAGTGTGCCGGCAGAATGTGAAGAAACGCCTGTCTTGTTCTTGTGTTACGCACAGCGATGACGAGGCTGTCATCGGGTCAGATGGCGCCGTTTGGGTGCCATGGCCCTGGTCGGCACTTGTGGTGCCAGCGTCGGGCTGACATGCATGGAAACAGTTGCGCTAAGATAAATAAAATCGATTTATCGTATTTCACACATAAGCCCAGCTTGTTACTGAGGTCGTCATGTCGGTTTCCCACGCACAACTCAAGGCCTTCCACGCCGTGGCGGTTCACGGCAGCTTTACCCGCGCCGCCGAAAAGCTGTTTCTTACCCAGCCCGCGGTGTCGGACCAGGTGCGCAAACTGGAGGAGCGCTTCGGCGTCTTGCTGTTCCACCGCAACAAGCGTTCGGTGCAGCTCACCGACCTCGGCGAACGCCTGCTGGGCATCAGCCAGCGCCTTTTCGCCTGCGAGGCCGAGGCCCATGAACTGCTGCAGGATTCGCGTGCGCTGCACACCGGCAGCCTGGTGCTGGCGGTGGACGCGCCGGTGCACGTGCTGCCGCAGATCGCCCGCTTCTGCCAGCGCTACCCGGGCATCCAGGTCAAGATCGAGACCGGCAACACCGACGAGTCGCTGGCCCGGCTGTTCAGCTACCAGGCCGACCTGGCCCTGCTGGGGCGGGACGTCGACGATGAGCGGCTGCACTGCCTGCCGCTGCGTCGCGACCCGATGGTGGCGTTTGTCTCGCACCAGCACCCCTGGGCCAGCCGCGGCGCGATCAGCCTGGCGGATCTGGACGATACGCCGCTGGTACTGCGCGAGCCCGGGTCGGTGACGCGGCAGACGCTGGAAGAAGAAATGCAACGGGCCGGGCTGCGGATTCGCCCGGCGATCCAGGTGGAAGGCCGGGAAGCGGCGCGGGAGGCGGTGGTGGTGGGGATTGGTGTGGGGGTGGTGTCGGCGGCTGAGTTTGGTGCGGATGCGCGGGTGTGCGCGTTGCCGATCGTCGATTGCCAGCGGCACCTGACCGAGACACTGGTGTGCCTGAGCGAGCAGCGCACGCGGCGGGTGGTGGCGACCTTCCTGCAGATGGTGGAGGAAGGGTTGTAAGCCTGTGCCGGCCTCTTCGCGGGTGAACCCGCTCCCACAGGGGCCGCACTAAGGCTCAGATTGGCACGGTACCTGTGGGAGACCAATGCAGGCAGCTCTCAAGCTCTGTGGAGTACCTGTGGGAGCGGGTTCACCCGCGAAGAGGCCAGCACAGGCAACCCAACTATGCTGGGATAACCTCAACCCTCGGCACACAACCCATGCTCTACCGCCTTGCCGCCGACACCCTGGTCCTGCTGCACCTGCTCTTCATCCTGCTGGTGCTGTTCGGCGGCCTGCTGGTACTGCGCTGGCGCCCTGCCCTGCTGCTGCACCTGCCGGCGATGGCCTGGGGCCTGGCGGTGGAATGCCTGCACCTGGGCTGCCCGCTGACCACCTGGGAAAACCGCATGCGCAGCGCGGCTGGTGACGCGGGCTATCAGGGCGGCTTCGTCGAGCACTACATCTGGCCGTTGATCTACCCCGCCGGGCTGACACCGCACATCCAGCTGCTGCTGGGCACGTTCGTGCTGCTGCTCAACCTCGGCGTCTACGGTTACGTGGCCTGGTGCTGGCGCCGTCCTAGCGGGTAGCGATCACGAACAGCCGCGGGAACGGCAACAGCACCTTGCCATCGGTGGCCGGCGGGTAGTCGCGCTGCATCGCTTGCAGGTACATCTGCAGGAAATCCGCCTGCTCCTGCTCCTCCAACCGCCCCAGGTACGGTCGCAAGGCCGAACCCTTGAACCATTCCACCACGGCTTCGGCACCGCCGGCCAAAGGGTGATGATAGGTGGTACGCCACACATCCACCCGCGCACACAACGGGCTGAGCAGATCGTAGTAGAACGCCGCGTTGTGCCGTGGCGGCAGCTGGAAATCGGCGAACTTCGCCGCCCAGGGGCCCTGGCTGGCGATTTCGCGCAGTTGCCGGTGGGCCGGCTCATCCAGGTTGTCCGGGGTCTGCACGGCCAGGCTGGCACCTTCGCTCAGCTGGCGCACCAGGTGCGGGTACAGCGAGGCGTGGTCGGGTACCCATTGCAGCGAGGCATTGGCCAGGATCAGGTCCTGCGGCTCGGGGGCGGACCAGCCGGCAATGTCAGCGATGACCGTGCGCACCCGGGGGATGCACAGCCGTTTACGCTCGCGGGCCTTGTCGATCATGTCCGGGTCGCTGTCCAGGGCCGTCACCTGGGCATCCGGGTAACGTTGCAGCAGCACCTCGGTGGAATTGCCAGGGCCACAGCCCAGGTCGGTGGCGTGGCGTACCGGGCGTGCCGGAACAGTGGCCAGCAGGTCACGCACCGCGCGGGTACGCTCGTCTTCGAATTGCGAATACTGGGTGGCGGACCAGGCCATGTGAAGCTCCTTTGGGCGGGCAATGTGTTCAGCATATGCCATGTAACAGGCGGCCATATACCCCTGGCCCAATAACGCAAAACGGCCGGGTCCCCGAGGGAGCCGGCCGTTTCGAGAAGCGAGTGACGCTTAGTGCTGCTTGCCAGTACGGATCTGGTGCACTACACCCATCGCCACCACGATTGCCGCGGCGATACCGGTGGAAATCACCAGGATCTGGTAGTCAGGCATGAAGGCCATGGTCACCAGAGCAGCCACGATGAACGCGATCACCAGGTAGGTCAGCCATGGGAACAGCCACATCTTCAGGCGTACTTCCTTGCCTTCGGCAACCAGCTTGCGGCGCATGCGCAGCTGCGAGAAAGCAATCACCAGGTACACCAGCAGGGCGATCATGCCGGTGGTGTTCATCAGGGTTTCCAGCACGTCTTTCGGGCGTAGGGTCTCGCTGAAGTTGATCAGCGCACACACCACGGCCACGGCGCACGAACCCATGATCGCGTACACCGGTACACCGGTGCCGGCGCGGGTGATCTTGAAGAACGACGGCGCGTCGCCACGCTGGGCCAGGGAGAACAGCATGCGCGAAGCAGTGTAGTGGCCCGAGATCAGGCAGCTGCTCACCGAGGTCAGCACCACGAAGTTCATCAGCAGCTCGGCATACGGCACGCCCAGCAGCTCCAGGGTGCGGCGGTAGGCGCCATAGCCGGAAACGCCCAGGTGCGGATCGTTCCACGGTACCAGGCAGACGATCAGGAAGATCGAACCCACGTAGAACAGGCACACACGCCAGACCACCGAGTTGGTCGCCTTGACGATCTGCGCAGCCGGGTCCTTGGCTTCGGAAGCGGCGATGGTGACGATTTCCGCACCGAGGAAGGCGAACATCACCCCGAGCAAGGCACCGATCACTGTAGTGATGCCATTGGGCATGAAGCCTTCGGCGGTGAGGTGGCTGATGCCACGCACTTCACCGAACTGCCAGATGTTCAGCACGGCAGCGGTACACACGATCAGGAAGCAGACAATCGCGATCACCTTGATCAAGGCGAACCAGAACTCGAACTCACCGTAGTGCTTGACGTTGAAGAAGTTGACGGTGATCAGCAACAGGGTCGTGGCCAGCACGAACACGTTGACGCTGACGTCGGGGAAGAAACCATGCAGGATCTTGCCCGCCACATAAGCTTCCCAGGCCATGAGGATGACCCAGTACCACCAGTACAGCCAGCCGATGGTGAAACCGGCCCAACGGCCGATGGCGCGATCGGCGTAGGTGGAGAACGAACCGGTGTCTGGCGAGGAAGTCGCCATTTCACCCAGCATGCGCATGATCAGTACCACCAGGATGCCGCCTGCCAGGTAGGCCAGCACAGCAGCTGGGCCGGCGCTGTGAATCACGCTGCCGGAACCGACGAACAAGGCGCCGCCGATAACCCCGGCGATCGACATCATCGTCAGGTGGCGCGACTTGAGCGAGGCACTGAGCTTGCTCTCATGCCCGCTTTTCGCGGTGGTGGTTGTGGATGTTGCGTCCATCAGTTGTGTACCCCGTGCTTCTTTTTATCCAAGGAAAACTGTGAAACCCCGATGGCTGGCGGTTTCACGTACATCAGTGCTAATGCGCGCAGGATGGTGTGAGCGAACACACGCAGGCCTTCCATGGCGGCCTGCTGACGCGCCCCAGGGCAGGCGCCTGGAGCGAACTGAACATGCTTTAGGTGGCGATATCTGACACCTAATGTAAAAATGTCCGACGCAGAGAGCCATGCACAGTGGCATGAAACTCGCACTGCACTGTACAGGTCGCCCTTGCAATACACCTTGCAAACGCCGGGCGATACGCAACCTGAAGGCCCAAATGTTCGAATTACATCCAGACTCCTCGACCCCGCTGGTGAACCAGATCATCGACGGGCTGCGCGAGCTGATCGACAACCAGACCCTCAAGCCAGGCGCCAAGGTCCCCTCGATCCGCGCCTTTGCCGCGAGCTATTCGGTGAGCACCTTCACCGTGGTCGAGGCCTACGACCGTCTGGTCGCCCAGGGCCTGCTGGTGAGCCGGGGCAATGCGGGGTTCTTCGTCAACCGCGCGGCGGGCGAATTGCTCGACCCGCACAACGCCGAGGCCGACACCAGTCGACCAACGTTCAACTCCGAGTGGTACCTGCAGCAGATCTTCGAAATCCGCCAATTGCCGTTCAAGCCCGGGTGCGGCTGGCTGCCCAACGACTGGATGTATGAAGACGGCCTGCGCCGCGGCCTGCGCCAGGTGGCCGGCAGCCCGCTGGAGCTGTCGGGCTACGGCGACCCCATGGGCCTGATGGAGCTGCGTGCACTGACCGCACAGAACCTGCAGCAGGAACTGTCGATCGTTGCCAACCCGGCGCAGCTGATGCTTACCCATGGCGCCAGCCAGGCCCTGGACCTGGCCGCGCGCACCCTGGTGCGCCCGGGCGACGTGGTGCTGGTGGACGACCCCGGCTACCCCAACCTGATGAGCATCCTGCGCACCCAGGGCGCGACCCTGGTCGGCGTGCCGCGCACACCGGCCGGCTACGACCTGAACCAGCTGGAACAGTTGCTCACCCACCACCGCCCCACTGCATTCTTCACCCAGCCGCACCTGCACAGCCCGACCTGCTCGCGCACGCCGCTACCGCAGCTGCACCGCCTGCTGCAACTGGCCAGCCAGCACGGCTTCCGCCTGGTGGAGAACAACCTGTACGCCGACATGGTCGCCGAACCGCAGCCGTGCCTGGCCAGCCTGGACCACCTGCAGCAGGTGGTATACGTGGGCAGCTACTCCAAGAGCATTTCGCCCAATGTGCGGGTCGGCTACATGCTGGCCAACCCCGAGCTGATGCAGAAGCTGCTGCACCTGAAGATGCGCTCTGGCCTGACCACTTCGCAGGTGATGGAGCGCGTGGTGTATGCCGCGATCATCGACGGGCGTTGGCGCAAGCACCTCAAGCGCCTGCGCCAGCGTTTGGCCGAGGCGCACCAGGAAGTTGGCCGGCATCTGCATCGGTTGGGCTTCGAGCTGTTCATCGAGTCGGATGAAGGGATGTATATCTGGACCCGCCACCCGGCGATTCCAGACAGTGCGGCGTTGCTGGATGATGCGCTGGAGAAAGGCATCATGCTCGGGCCTGGGCAGTTGTTCATGGTCGATGCCAAAGCGACCGGGTGGATGCGGTTCAACGTGGCGTTCAGTACCGAGCCGACGATGTGGGAGTTGCTGGAGAAAGTGTTGGTGAAGCATGTGCGGCGGGGTGGGGTGTAACGGATTGCGGGGTGTTCGCCACAACACCTTCAGCGCCTATGAGATTGAGCGCCGCCCGCGCGGCGCTTCGCAGCACAAGGCTGCTCCTACATCTGTTTCGGGCCAATCTCGCGAATGGGCTGCAAAGCAGCCCAGCGATATGCACAACCTCCTGTCAGGCTCGAAGCCTACCAGGCCTTTACTCCAACTCTACTGCAACAGGAATCTTCGACAGTGCGGCCTTGAACTCATCGAACGAAATATAGCCATCACGATTGGTATCATTAAAAGCCAAGCATTTTTTCTGTAAGTACGTGAACTTCTGGGCAACCTGCTTGAGCTTTTCCTCCAGCAGCCTGTGCTGCTCATCGAGGTAAGCGCGTTCAAAATGCAGGCGATCAAGCTGCCCTTTGAAATATTCCAACACCTCATCGTTGGAAACTTTGCCATCCCGATCTGAGTCCACCTCCGCATAATCCAGCAGGATCGGCAGGTCGAGCAAATTGGTGTTGGCGACTTTTACACTTCCCATGATCAATCTCCGAAAGAACAGTGAATTCCCTGTACTGCGGCGACAGACTCACACGCTCTCCGAAGCCGGACAACTGACAAAAATATCAGTTGCCCCGTGTCTTTATTCTGGACTAATGGCATTGCCCTCGGCTGCCCCGACCCGCTAACCGGTAAACAACCACTCGAAGGCGATGGCGTACCCGTGGGAGCGGGTTCACCCGCGAAGAGGCCGGCAGCCATTCCTCAGCTGCCGGCCCCTGGCACTTATCGCCAGTCCGCCTTGTCGGCAAAAAACGCCTGCGCGTTCGCCTCCAGGCTCTCCAGGTGATACCCCCCTTCCTGCACGATCAGGCACGGCAAGCGCATCGCCCGAATCCGCTCGCCCAATACCGCAAACCCTTCAGTCGTCACCGCCACCTTGCTCTGCGGGTCGAGTTCGTAGATATCGAACCCCAGCGACAACACCAGCACCTCGGCGCCAAAGTCCTTCACCGCCGCCAGCGCGATCTCCAGCTGGCCCATGAAGTCCGCTTCGCTAGCCCCATGCGCCATCGGCAAGTTGAGGTTGTACCCCTCCCCCGCACCGCTGCCACGCTCGTCCGCGAACCCGGCCACACCCGGGTAAAAGTTGGTGGGGTCGCCATGCACCGACACATACAGCACATCCCGGCGGTCGTAGAAGATTTCCTGAATCCCCTGCCCGTGGTGCATGTCGGTATCGAGGATGGCCACGCGGCTGTAGCGGCTGCGCAAGGCCTGGGCAGCGACAGCGGCGTTGTTGATGTAGCAGAAACCACCGGCCGCATCGAAGCGCGCATGGTGGCCTGGCGGCCGGCACAGGGCATAGGCCGCCGGCTCGCCGTCGAGAATGGCCTTGGCACCGGCCACTGCGCTTTGCGCAGACCAATAGGCCGAGCGCCAGGTGTGTTCGCCTACAGGGCAGCTGCCGTCAGCCAGGTAGCGCCCGGCCTGGGCGAGGATGCCGCGCAAGGCGTTGGGTTCACGCACGAAGATGTTGGACATGACCTCGTCGCCCCAGTCCTCGGGCACTTCCTTCCAGCGCGCATGGGCCTCTTCGAGGAAGGCCAGGTAGGCCTCGCCATGCACTGCCTTGAGCGGTTCGAGGCCGGCGTCCTCCGGCTGACGGATGTCGAAGCCCAGATCCTTGGCCGCCTGCAGCAGGCGCTGGGCGCGTTCGGGGACTTCCTGCGGGGTGCGCATGGCGCCGCGCGAGTAGTAGCTGCGTGGGTGGTGCAGCAGTTGTTCGGGGTGGAAGTAACAACGCATCAGGCATCTCCCTGTTCGATACGGCCCGCGCGGGCCAGCACGGCATTGAGCAGTACATCGGCACCCTGGCGGGCGTCGTCGGGCAACACGTCTTCGGCTTCGTTGTGGCTCAGGCCGCCGACACAGGGAATGAACACCATGGCGGTCGGGCAGTAGCGGGCCAGCAGGATGGCGTCGTGGCCGGCGCCGCTGACGATCGACTGCTGGGCATAGCCCAGGCCATCCACCGCCTGCTGCACGGCGGCTACGCAATCGGCATCGAATGGCGTGGCCGGGCTTGTCCAGTGGCGCTCGATACGCACCTGCAACCCGCGCTGATTGGCGATGGCTTGCAGCTTCAACCTCAGGTCGCGTTCCATCGCCTCGATGGCTTCATCCCGGTGATGACGCAGGTCGACGGTGAACTGCAGCAGCCCCGGAATGGTGTTGCGCGAGGACTTGGCAATGGACAGTTCACCCACCGTGGTCAGGCCTTCAGGGACAAAATCGGCAGCCAGTTGCTCGACCGCCTGGATCATCCGTGCGGTGCCGAACAGGGCATCCTTGCGCAGCGGCATCGGCGTGGTGCCGGCATGTGCGGCCATGCCTTCGACCGTGACGTCGAGCCATCGGAGAGCCTGCCCGCCGCTGACCACGCCAATGGCCTTGGCGTTGTCTTCAAGGATCGGACCTTGCTCGATATGCGCCTCGAAATAGGCATCGACCTGGCCGCCAAGCGAGCGCCGGCCGGCGTAACCAATGCGTTGCAGTTCGTCGGCGACGCTGATGCCATTGGCATCGCGAATGGCCAGCGCTTCGTCCAGTGCCAGGGTGCCGGTGAACACCGCCGAGCCGAACATGGCCGGGGTGAAGCGGGCGCCCTCCTCGTTGGTCCATACGGCGATTTCCAGCGGTTTGCGCGTCTGGATGTTCAGATCATTGAGCCGGCGCACCACTTCAAGGCCTGCCAGCACACCGTAAACGCCATCGAAACGGCCGCCCTCAGGTTGGGTGTCGAGGTGGCTGCCCATCATCACCGGCGCTGCATCGGGGTCGCTGCCAGCGCGGCGGGCGAACAGGTTGCCGATGGCATCCACAGTCAGCGTCAGGCCGGCTTCGCGGCACCAGTGGCTGAACAGTTCACGGCCAGCCTTGTCCTCGTCGCTCAGGGCCAGGCGGCAGCTGCCGCCACGGGCGGTAGCGCCGATTTCGGCCATGGCCATCAGGCTCGCCCACAGGCGTTCGCCATTGCTTTTCAACATGTGCGGGTACTCCAGAAAAAAGCGGTTCGATCAGGCCAGTTCCAGGCGCTGGCTGCGGGCGTACTGGCGCGCCAGGGCGAGCACGCAGACCAGCGAAATGGTTGCGATCAAGGTGTAGAACACCGCCATCGGCCACCATTGGCCGGTGAAGGTGTGGGCCAGCCACGTACCGATCAGCGGGGTCAGGCCGCCCGCGATGGCGCCGCAGATCTGGTAGGCCAGGGAAATGGCGGTGTAGCGCACGCGGGTGTCGAACATGCCGCTGACATAGCCGGCGATCACCGCGTAGAACGACGCCATGCACGCGGCTGCCAGGGCGATGCCGAGCACGATCAACGGGCCCTGGCCCGAGCTGACCAGCACGAACATCGGGTAAGGCGAGGCCATCGCCAGCAACGCGACCAGGGCCAGGAAGCGGGTAGCGCCGATTTTTTCCGATAGCCAGGCGGCCAACGGCTGCACGCAGAACTGGATGATCGCCACGAAGAACAGGCACTCCAGGATCAAGGAGCGCTCCAGGTGCAATTGCGTGGTGGTGTAGCTGATCATGAAGGTGTTGGTGAAGTAGACCCCGGCAATACCCAGGGTATTGGCACCGATGCACAGCAACAGCGGGCGCCAGGCCGTGCGCAACACTTCGAATACCGGGGCCTGCTCCTTGCGCCGGGCCTTTTCCGCCTGCTCGCGGCTGGCGATGAACTCGGGTGACTCATTCACCCCCAGGCGAATCGCCAGGCCCACCAGCAGCAACAGCGCGCTGGCCAGGAACGGCACGCGCCAGCCCCAGTTCATCAGGTCTTCTTCCGGCAGGCGGGTGACCGCGCCGAAGGCCAGCAGCGACAGGATCAGGCCCGCCGGGCTGCCCAGCTGGGCGAACGAAGCGAAGAAGTTGCGCCGGCCCTTGGGTGCATGCTCACCGGCCATCAGCACCGCCCCGCCCCACTCACCGCCCACGGCAATACCCTGGACGATGCGCAGCAGGATCAGCAGTACCGGCGCGGTGGCGCCGATTTGTGCGTAGGTCGGCAGCAGGCCGATGCCCACGGTGACGATGCCCATCATCAGCAAGGTGATGACCAGCGACTTCTTGCGGCCGATACGGTCGCCCACGTGGCCGAAAACGATGCCCCCCAGCGGCCGGGCGAAGAAGCCGACGGCGAAGGTACCGAACGCGGCCATGGTGCTGAACAGGCTGTTGTCGGAGGGGAAGAACAGCGCGCCGAACACCAGGGCGGCGGCGGTGGCGTAGATGTAGAAGTCGTACCACTCGATCATGGTACCGATGAACGCGGCGGCGGCGGCACGGCGTGGCTGGGGGGAAGCGGTGGGCTTCATGGGGGCTCCTTTGCTTGTTGTTCTGGCAGGAGTTGTCAGGGGCACGGGGGCGCTCTTGTGGCGCTTGGCCTGTTGGTCTGGTGTCAGCTTCTTCGCGGGTAAACCCGCTCCCACAGGGCTTGCACAAGGTCTGCAAGCGCTGCAGTACCTGTGGGAGCGGGTTTACCCGCGAAGAAGCCAACACCGATTCGGCAGGCCTCGATATCTGCGATTTATCGGCCCGGGGCTATGATTAGTCAATTTTCTATTTATTATTCGAAATATTAGCCTTGCTTATTATCGAGCCCTGCCATGCCCGACCGTCTGCTCAACGACCGCCTCGACTGGAACCTGCTGCGCACCTTCCGGGTCATCGGCCAGGAGCTGTCCATCAGCCGTGCTGCCGCCCGCCTGCACCTCACCCAGCCGGCAGTGAGCCAGGCGCTCAAGCGCCTTGAAGAACAGCTTGGCCGCCAACTGATCGCCCGCCGCGGGCCGCGCTTCGTGCTGACGGAAATGGGCGAGCAGCTGTTCCAGCTGGCTGGCGAGGTCTATGGGCAGATGTCGCAGATCGGCGGCTTGCTGGAGCAACCGGCGGACGAACTGGTGGGCAAGGTACGCCTGCTGATGATCAGCCGTATCGTCAACGAACACTTCGACGACTTCCTCGCCGACTTCCACCGCCAGCACCCGCGGGTGGAGCTGGAGATCGACGTGATGCGCAGCTCCGACATCGTTGCCGCCCTGCAGGAGAAAACCGCCACGGCGGGCCTCAGCCTTAACCGGCGTGCGCAGCCACGGCTGGAGCAACGGTTGTTCCTGCGCCAGCGCTATGCGTTCTTCTGTGGCAAGCACCATGCCCTGTTCGGCCAGGACGAAGGCGACCTGCAGCGGGAGAATTTCGTCAGTTTCACCAGTGACCAGATTGGCGGAATGCTGTCGCCACTGACCATTTTCCGCGACCAGCAGGGGTTTGCCGGGCGGATCGTGGCCTCGTCACCAAGCCTTGAGGAGGTACGCCGGCTGGTGATTGCCGGGTTTGGCATAGGTTGCCTGCCCGAGCATGTGGTAGCGCCGGATGTAGACGCCGGGTTGCTGTGGAAGCTGCCGCCGCAGGAAGGGATTGCCGATGTGGATATCCACCTGTTGTGGAACAGGGAGCAGCGCTTCAGCCGCGCGGAAGAGGTGTTTATCGAGGCGTTGCAGCACAGCCTTGACTGAACGCAGAGCTGGGGTCGACGAGCACTGGACACGATAGTGGCCAATTAGTAGCATCCAGCCCAACTGAACATTACGGACAATCTCAGTCATGGATCGAGCTACCGGGGTCATTCGACGCCCTATTCATCACCCCATCCGCCCCTTGATCACTTGGGAAGAAGCATGGAAGGGGCCCGACGAGGGCTTGATCCGCTGCTGGGAGATTGGCCGTGAGCGGGCTCTGGCCCAGCCAGAACTTGCCCGGCACTGCGCCGATGGCGCACTCCCGGTGCTAGGTTGGAAAGGTGGCCATGATCGCGCATTGAAGAAACCGATGAAGTACGGTTCGTTCAAGTACCTGGCGCAATGGCAGGGCCTTCGCGGCGAGGATCTGTTCATCGATACGCGAACAGAGCTCACCCTGACCTGTAATCACACCGGCATGCTGACAACGTTCACACCGGACCAGGAAAAATACGCCAACGCTGTGATGCTGATGGAATAGCAACGAGGAACAGAGGGATGGCTACACCGTGATGATGTTTACCGCTTCTGAGCGGATCGATACACCTCGCTACGCTCGCGTTTGCCAACCGATACCACCACTACAACGATCCGCTCGTCCTCGACTCGATAGACGAGGCGATATCCAGAGGCCTTGAGCTTGATTTTGTAGTGGTTCGGCAGGTCACGCAGCGCGTCGGCCTGTACCTTGGGTGACTGCAGGCGCTCGGCGAGTTTTTTCTTGATCTGTTCGCGCACGGTGTGGCCTAGCTTGCCCCACTCTTTCAGTGCCGAAGGCAGGAATTCGAGTTTATAGGTCATCCAGGGATACCGGTACGCCTTTTTCACCCAACCTCGACTTGGCCAGTTCGCTCAATTCGAGATCTTCCAAGCGTTCCATCATGGCCTCGTACAGTTCGGCCGGCACCATGTAACCCATCACGCGGTTGTGATTGAGCACGGCGACGGGCATACCCGCAGCGCCGGTCATCACCGCGGATGGGTTCTTTTTCAGTTCCGACACGCTTACGGCCACGTCAGCGAATATGTTTTGCATGTTTTCACCCTCAAAAGAGAGCCATATTTTGGTCCATATATAGGACACAAACAAGTCGTCACTGCTCAAGCACAGAGGTGAGACACGACAGGCGAAATGCCGTCTTTTTGGGAGATCGCCCAGCCCTCTGAATCCAACGCGGTGCATGGCACCGGCTGCGCCGGTGTTCGCGGCTAAAGCCGCTCCCACAGGGTCCCTGCTAACTCAATGAGTCATTTGCAGTTCCATGAGGAGCGATCGGGGTCAGGCTGTTGCCAGTGCCGGGTAGTCGGTCAGGCCATGGGCATCACCACCGAACAGCGTGGCCCGTTCGTGCTCGGCCAGGGGCGCATTCAGCTTCAGCCGCGCCGGCAGGTCCGGGTTGGCCACGAATGGCCGGCCGAAGCCGACCAGGTCAGCCCAGCCCTCCTCCAGCGCGCGCCGTGCACGTTCGCCGGTGTATTTGCCGGCATACACCATCACCCCGGGGAACACCGCCCGCAGCTGTTGCTTGAAGTCCACCGGCATGTCCGGCGCGTCATCCCAGTCGGCTTCGGCAATGTGCAGGTAGCCGATGCCGATTTCGCCCAGGCGCTTGGCCGCTGCGGTATAGGTGGTGACCGGGTCGGCGTCGACACAGCCATTGAGCGTGGTCAGCGGCGCCAGGCGTACGCCTACACGCTGGGCGTCGCCGGTACCTTCGACCAGCGCACGGGTGACCAGGTCGAGGAAACGCAGGCGGTTTTCCAGCGAACCGCCGAAGCGGTCGGTGCGGTCGTTGGCGCCGGAATCGAGGAACTGGTTGACCAGGTAACCGTTGGCCGCGTGCAACTCGACACCGTCAAAACCGGCGGCCATGGCGTTGCGCGCAGCCTGGCGGTATTGCTCGATGATCTCGGCAATTTCCGCTTCGCTCAACGCGCGCGGCTTGGAAGCCTGGACAAAGCCTGGCGTGCCGTCGGCATTGTCGATGAACACATTCACGCCTTCAGCCTGCATCGCCGAGGACGACACCGGTGCCTGGCCACCAAGCAGGCTGCTGTGGCTGAGGCGGCCGACGTGCCAGAGCTGGGCGAACATGCGCCCGCCCGCGGCATGCACAGCCTCGGTGACCAGGCGCCAGCCGTCGATCTGCGCCTGGGTGTGGATACCCGGGGTGCGGGCGTAACCCTTGCCCAGTGGCGAGATCCAGGTGCCTTCACTGACGATCAGCCCGGCACTGGCGCGTTGTGCGTAGTACTCGGCCATCAGCGCGGTCGGTACATCGCCAGGCTGGGCAGCGCGGGAGCGGGTCATCGGTGGCATCAGCACGCGGTTGGGCAGGTTGAGGGCGCCGAATTGCAGGGGTTGGAACAGTGGATCTTGAGCCATTGCGAGCATCTCCGTAAGGCGAATCAGGGGTCAGGCGCGGCTGACGACAGGTTGTGACTGGGCAGGTACGCGGCGGTCGAGGCGGCCGCTGTACAGGGTCAGGGCCAGGGCACCGAGGGTGACCAGCGCGGCAATCCATGGGGTGTGCCCGAGGCCGAGTTGTTGCACCACCTGGGCACCGCCCCAGGAGCCACCGGCCACACCCAGGTTGAAGGCGGCGATGTTGAAACCGGCCGCCACGTCGACTGCGTCGGGGGCGACCTTTTCCGCCTGCTGCACCACGTACACCTGCAGGCCCGGCACATTGCCGAAGGCCACCGCGCCCCAGGCCAGTACGGTGATTACCACCAGCACCGGATGCGGCGCGGTGAAGGTCAGCGCCAGCAGCACCACGGCCAGCAGCAGGAAGATGATCGACAGTGCCTTGACCGGGCCTTTGCGGTCGGCCAGGCGGCCGCCCCAGATGTTGCCCAGGGCAACCGAAACGCCGTAGGCGAGCAGCACCAGGGCGACGCTGTTGGCGCCGAAGCCGGCGATGTCCTGCAGGATCGGGGCAAGGAAGGTAAAGGCGATCAGCGAGCCGCCGTAACCCACGGCAGTCATGGCATACACCAGCAGCAGGCGCGGTTGCAGCATCACCCGCAGTTGGCGCAGCAGCGGTGCCGGCTGGCTGTGCTGGATGCGCTTGGGCACGAACAGCAGTGCGCCGAGCAGCGCTACCAGGCCGAAGGCAGCCACCACCAGGAAGGTCACGCGCCAGCCGAAGTGCTGGCCGATGAAGGTACCCAGCGGGATACCGGTGACGAAGGCCACGGTCATGCCACTGAACATGGTGGCGATGGCGCTGGCGGCTTTTTCTTTCGGCACCAGGCTGGTGGCGATGATCGAGCCGACCGAGAAGAACACCCCGTGGGCCAGGCCGGTGAGGATGCGCGCCATGATCAGCGATTCGTAGCTGGGCGCCTGCCAGGCCACCAGGTTACCGGCGGTGAACAGCGCCATCAGGCCGACCAGCAGCAGCTTGCGCGGGACGCGGCCGGTCATGGCGGTGAGCAAGGGCGCGCCGATGGCGACGCTGAGGGCGTAAAGGCTTACCAGCAGGCCGGCCGAAGGCAGTGTCACTGCCAGATCATTGGCGATGGTCGGGATGAGGCCGACGATCACGAACTCCGTGGTGCCGATGGCGAAAGCCGCCAGGGTCAGGGCTAACAAGGCGAGAGGCATTTGAGAATCACCTGTGGAAGGTTGGGATGGATGGATTCTCGGGGGGACGTGGGGACGGGAAAAAGATGGGCGCGGGACAATGAGTTTTGATCTGGAAGCAAAGGTTGCGATGGGGCTGTTGCGAAAGGGTCAATCTTTTGTGTTGCCTGACAGACGCATTCGCGGGCACGCCCGCTCCCACCGGAATTGCACAGGCTCCGGGCTGGTGCTGTACCTGTAGGAGCTGGCTTGCCTGCGATGGGCCGCCCAGCGGCCCCGCTTTTTTGTCCTCCAGTCAAAACACCTTGCCCTCACCGCACCTTTTTCCCACGCCCGATCCCCGCTAGCCTGCCGCCCACACCCGTCTCGTAAGGACCCGCACCATGCCAACCCATCATCAAGCCTGGGCCTGGACCCCGAACGCCGGCCTCGACGGCCTGCAACTGCTGCGTAAACCCCTGCCACAACCCGGCCCCGGTGAGGTGCTGGTGGCCAACCGCGCCATTGCCCTCAACCCGGTGGACTGGAAAATCTGCGAGTGGGGCCACCCGGCCTGGCAGCAGGGCACGGTCCCGGGCGTGGATGGCGCCGGTGTGGTAGTCGCCGTTGGCGCAGGCGTCGACATGCCGTTGGGCAGCCGCGTCGCCTACCACCAATCGCTGGCGCGTGACGGCAGTTTTGCCGAGCACTGCCTGCTCGATGCAAGCCTGGTCATGCACATCCCCAGCGCGCTCAGCGACACTGCCGCGGCCGCCGTGCCCTGCCCCGCCCTGACCGCCTGGCAGGCCCTGGCCAAGGTACCCGAAGGTGCCAGCCGCGACGTGCTGGTGATCGGCGCCGGTGGCGCGGTGGGCTTCTACCTCGCGCAGCTGGCCGCGCAGCGTGGCCTGCGCGTGTGGGCCAGTGCCGGCCAACACCACCACGCCTCGCTCAAGGCCCTCGGTGTGAGCGGGGTGTTCGACTACCACGACGCCGACTGGCAGAACCAACTGCAGGCCGCCCTGGGCGAGCGCCCGCTGCATGCCCTGTTCGACACCGTCAGCGGCGCCCATGCCGGCAGCCTGGCCCACCTGCTCGGCTACAACGGCCACCTCGTGTGCATCCAGGACCGCCAGGAAACCGCACCAACGCCCGCTTTCAGCACGGCGATCTCGCTGCATGAAGTGGCGCTCAACAGCATTCATGCCTACGGCCAATTGGCAGACCGCCAAGCCCTGCGCGTGGCCGGTGAAAAATTGCTGCAGGCCATTGCCGATGGTCGCCTGATCGCGCCACAGCGCCGCGAGTTCACCTTCTCGGCTTTGCCACAGGCTCTGCGGCAGCTGAAAGAGGGCCAAGGCACAGGCAAATGGGTGACGCGCCTGGACTGAACGCCAAATGCGAAAACTTGGATCCCATTCTGCTACAAGGTATGCTGAGCAATAGCTAAACGCCACTACTTAGGCAGGCTTCGTGCCTGCCTTCAAGGACGAGCCCTTTGCCCAGCCACCCTACCCGCCACACCATCGCCCGCCAGTGGCAGCTGCTAAAGCTGCTGCCAGGCCGTCACCCGGGGATGAGTTCCACCCAGTTGCAGGCCGCCCTGACCACCGTTGGCTATATCACCAGCAAACGCACGGTCGAACGCGACCTGGTCGAACTCGCGGCACTGTTCCCGCTGCAGTGCAACAGCAAAGGCATGCCCTACGGCTGGTACTGGCAAGCGGGCCTGAACCCTGGCGAAGCGCAACAGCTGCAGCCCGATGCGCTCTCACCTGCGGAACAGGTCGAGTTGCACGCCTGGGTCGATGATGCCCTTGCCCGGCGCCTTGAGGCGTCGCCACTGTCGGCAGATATGCAACTGACGCTGCAGGCGGAAGGTGGTGCCACCCTGGTAGCTACCGTCGACGACAACCGCTCGCTGATGGGCTGGCTGCTGTCCCAGGCCGGCTCGATCCGCGTGCAGGCGCCGCAGGCATTGCGACAGGCCATGCTCGTGCAGTTGCGCCAGAGCCTGGCGCTGCACGAGGGTGGTTGTTGACCGGCAAGAACACCAACCCCGTGGCGATTCACTGACTATCAGTGCCAATGGGCACTGACCTGTAGGAGCAGCGTTGGGGCCGTCAGAACGTGCCGGGGAACGCCCCGCCATCGATCAACAGGTTCTGCCCGGTGATGTAGCCGGCATGCGCACTGCACAGGAACGCGCAGTAAGCGCCGAACTCACCCGCGCCGCCAAAGCGTGCCGCCGGGATGGCCTTGCGCCGCGACTGGGCGGTGGCTTCCACATCGCCACCTGCCGCTTTCAGGGTCTTCTGCAGGCGCGCCGTGTCGAACGCCCCAGGCAGCAGGTTATTCAACGTCACGTTGCGGCCCGCCAGGCGCTGCTGACGGGCCAGGCCGGCGATGAAGCCGGTAAGGCCACTGCGCGCACCATTGGACAAGCCAAGAATATCGATCGGCGCCTTCACCGCACCGGAGGTGATGTTCACCACCCGGCCAAACCCGCGCTCGGCCATGCCATCGACCACCGCCTTGATCAGCTCGATGGGGGTAAGCATGTTGGCGTCCAGTGCCTTCAGCCAGTCCTCGCGGCCCCAGTCGCGGAAGTCGCCCGGGGGCGGGCCACCGGCATTGTTGACCAGGATATCCACCTGCGGGCAGGCTGCCAGCAGCGCCTGGCGCACCTCGGCGTCGGCGACATCACCGGCCACGGTGCGCACCTCGATGCCCGGGCAGGCCGCGCGCAACTCGGCGGCGGTCTGCTCCAGGGTGGCCTGGGTGCGGGCATTGATGACCAGGTTGACGCCTTCTTTGCCCAGCGCTTCGGCGCAGCCTTTGCCCAGACCCTGGCTGGCCGCGCAGACGATGGCCCAGCGGCCGGTAATGCCTAGATCCATTGGGTTGCTCCTTGATGCAATGCTGTTACAGGGTCACTGGATCGGCGAAAACGCGGCAGGCATCAACAGCTTCGATTCCATCCGCACCAGCATCGGGAAGGCCACCGGGATGAAGCGCTCCAGCCAGTCCGCATCGCGGTACAGGGCGGCGCGGCGCTCGATGCGGTCGTCAAGGCTCTCGTAGGCCCAGATGTGCACCACCTGGTTCAGTTCGCCGATCTCGGTGTACCACCAGCCCACCAGCTTGGCGTAGCGCGAGATCACCGGCAAGCCTTCCTTTTCGAAGTGCTCCAGGTATTGCTTCATCTTGCCGATGTGCAGGGTGTAGGTACGCATTTCATAGAACATGGTAGTGGTTCCGTTAAAGGTTCAGAGGCTGCCGTGGTAGGCATCGGTGATCAGGCGCTCGACATCGCGCGCGGTGGTCAGGCGTGGGTTGACCAGCACGTTGCCGCTGCGCATCGAGTCGCTGACCATCTGCGGCAGGAACTCCAGGTCCACGCCCAGTTCACGGATGGTCGCGGGAATGCCGATGGCCTGGTTCAGGGCCACCACCGCATCCACCGTGCGCGCCGCGGCCTGCTCCACGCTGAGCCCGGTCACATCGGCGCCCAGGGCAATGGCGATGTCACGGAAGCGCTCCGGGCAGGCCGGCAGGTTGAACTTGATCACGTAAGGCAGCAGGGCGGCGTTGGCGATGCCATGGGGAATGTTGAACACCCCGCCGAAGGTGTGGGAAATGGCATGCACGTTGCCCAGCTTGGATTGCGAGAACGCCACCCCGGCCAGGAACGAGCCCAGCAGCATCTGCTCACGGGCCGCCATGTCGGTGCCGACGAAGTAGGTTTTTTCCAGGCTGCCGGCAATCATGCGAATGGCTTGCAGGGCCATGGCCTGGCTGATCGGGTTGGCCTGGCGCGACACATACGACTCGATGGCGTGGGTCAGGGCGTCCATGCCGGTGGCGGCGGTAATGGCCGCAGGCAGCTTCAGGGTCAGTGCCGGGTCGAGGATGGCCAGGCGCGGGAACAGCCGCGGGCTGACAATCACCGTCTTGAACAGCGTGCGCTTGTTGGTGAACACGGTCGACGCGGTGCATTCGCTGCCGGTACCGGAGGTGGTCGGGATGGCGAAGATCGGCAGCGGCGGCTGGGTCAGTTTGTCGTAGCCCTCGTAGTCGAGGATGTTGCCAGGGTTGGTGGCCATCGCCGCCACGCCCTTGGCGGTGTCGATGCTGCTGCCGCCGCCCACGCCGATCACGGCGGTGCAGTCGCGCTCTTTCAGCAGCGCCACGGCAGCGTCCAGCACGTCGGTGCTGGGGTTGGCTTCAACGGCGCAGAACAGCTGGTAGTCGATGCCCGCCTGCTCCAGCGAGGCGAAGAAGCCGGCCAGGATGCCTGCATCGATCAGGCCCTGGTCGGTGACCACCAGCAGGGTGCCGTCCACGTACGGCTTGAGTAGCGCACCGGCCTGGTCGGCCAGGCCCGCGCCACATTTGGCAATGGTGGGGAAATGGAACTGGAATTGGCTCATGAGGGGTCCTCAGGCTACTGCGTTGTTCTTGTTGTGCCCGCCGTGACGCTGGCGGGCCGTGCCGAGCCAATCTAGAGCGCGGGCCAGGGCCGCCGATAATGAAAAGAGCTGATCCGCCAATAACCACTGCTTATCCCCCGCCGGGTAATAAGCAGGCGTTATTGGCGGATCAGCTCTTTTCATTACCTGCACTGCCGGCAGCGCTCCAACAATCGGCCTGCGTAGTTGCTACGCCTCCCGATAATCACAACAACGAGCTCCTGCGATGAAGACCATCCCCTCCCCGGCCGACCTGGCGCTGCCCGCTGCGGCCCCGATGACCACGGTGCGCTGGCGCATCTTCCTGATCCTGTTGCTGCTGACCGCAATCAACTACATCGACCGCGCCTCGCTGTCGGTGGCGCTGCCGCTGATCGCCCCTGAATTCAACCTGACGCCGGCCATGGAAGGGCTGATGCTCAGTGCGTTCTTCTGGTCCTATGCCTTGATGCAGATCCCAGGCGGCATGCTGCTGGACCGCTTCCACACCCGCGGCATCATTGGCGCGGCAACCGTGGCCTGGGGCCTGTTCCAGGCACTGGGCGCGGCCTCGCACAACTGGCTGGTACTGCTGCTGACGCGCATCGGCCTGGGCGTGGCCGAGTCGCCGATCATGCCCGCCGGGGCCAAGCTCAATGGCGCCTGGCTGACGCCTAACGAACGTGGCCGTGGCGCGGTGCTGGTGGATGGCGGAGCGCCGCTGGGCAGCGCCCTGGGGGCGATCCTGATTTCCGGGCTGATTGCCTGGCTGGGTTCGTGGCGGTTGGCCTTCGTGGTGGCAGGGGTCGGCACCGTATTGGCCGGCATCCTGGCGTGGAAGTACATCCGCAACCACCCCAGCGAGCATCCGGGGGTCAACGAGGCCGAACTGCGCCACATCACCGAAGGCAACGCCAGCGCCCACGCAGCGGCAGCCAAGGCCAGCCTGCCGCTGCGCGAGCTGCTCAAGGACCGTTCGATCTTTGCCATGTTCGCCGGCTACAGCTGCATCCTGGCGGTGTTCTACGGCCTGCTGACCTGGATGCCGAGCTACCTGCACAAGGCCCACGGTCTGAACATCTCGGCCATGGGCGGGGCGACCTTCCTGATCTTCATGTGCGGGTTTGTCGGCGAACTGATCGGCGGCTGGATCGGTGACCGCTGGCGGGCTAGCGGCGCCTCGCCGAACCTGGTGATGCGCACCATGTTCAGCGGTTCGGCTCTGGTGGCGGCGCTGTGCATCCTGGCGGCAGCCTATGTGGGCGAGACCGTCGCGGTGATCAGCCTGCTGTGCGTGGCGATGTTCTTCATCCGTTGGTGCGGGATGTACTGGTGCCTGCCGGCGATCATCGGCGGGCCGTCGCGCACCGGCGTGCTGGGTGGCACCATGAACTTCTGCGGCAACATGGCCGGGGTGCTGGTGCCGATCGTGATCGGGCTGATCGTGCAGTTCACCGGGGATTACTTCTTTGCGCTGATCTTCTTTGTGGTGGCTGCGGTGTTGATTGCGGTGTTTTCCAGTTTGATCGATTACCGCGAGCGGCAGTTCTGAGGCAGGGATTGCGAGATCCCTGTGGCAGCGGCTTCAGCCGCGAACACCGGCGCAGCCGGTGCCATCACCGCGTCGCCTGCTTCGCGGGTGAACCCGCTCCCACAGGGACGGCGCAGGCTTCGGGCTCGCGCTGTACCTGTGGGAGCGGCTTCAGCCGCGAACACCGGCGCAGCCGGTGCCATCCACTGCGTCGCCTGCTTCGCGGGCTTGCCCGCCCCCCACAGGTACAGCGCAGGCTTCGGGCTCGCGCTGTACCTGTGGGGGCGGCTTCAGCCGCGAACACCGGCGCAGCCGGTGCCATCCACCGCGTCGCCTGCTTCGCGGGCTTGCCCGCTCCCACAGGTACGGCGCAGGCTTCGGGCTCGCGCTGTACCTGTGGGAGCGGCTTCAGCCGCGAACACCGGCGCAGCCGGTGCCATCCACTGCGTCGCCTGCTTCGCGGGCTTGCCCGCCCCCCACAGGTACAGCGCAGGCTTCGGGCTCGCGCTGTACCTGTGGGAGCGGCCGTGGCCGCGAACACCGGCGTAGCCAGTGCCATCCACCGCGTCGCTTGCTTCGCGGGCTTGCCCGCTCCCACAGGTACGGCGCAGGCTTCGGGCTCGCGCTGTACCTGTGGGAGCGGCCGTGGCCGCGAACACCGGCGTAGCCGGTGCCATCTACCGCGTCGCTTGCTTCGCGGGCTTGCCCGCTCCCACAGGTACGGCGCAGGCTTCGGGTTCACGCTGTACCTGTGGGAGCGGCTTCAGCCGCGAACACCGGCGTAGCCGGTGCCATCCACCGCGTCGCCTGCTTCGCGGGCTTGCCCGCTCCCACAGGTACGGCGCAGGCTTCGGGCTCGCGCTGTACCTGTGGGAGCGGCCGTGGCCGCGAACACCGGCGTAGCCGGTGCCATCCACCGCGTCGCTTGCTTCGCTGGCTTGCCCGCTACCATAGGGGTCGCAACAGGGCTCAACCGGCCGTAAGTTCCTCCACCAGCAACCGCGCCGCCGGCGATAGCGGCGCTGCCACCCGGTGCACGATCCCGAACGGCTCGCTCAGTGCCCGCAGCTTCACTGCCAGCGACACCAGCAACCCGCGCTGCTCGGCAAAGGCCGCCACGGCGCTGGGGATCACCGCCACCAGTGTCGGGTCGCCTTCCAGCAGCATGAAGGTGGCAAAGGTGGAGAAGGTTTCCAGCGGGTAGCGTGGCACCTCCACCCCCGCCTCGCTCAACTCACGCTCCAGCGCCTGGCGCATGGGCATGTTGGCCGGGTAGACAATCCAGCGGTACTGGCTCAGGTCACCAACTTCCAGCGTCGCCGCCCCGGCCAGCGGGTGCTGCGGGTGCGCGACCACCGCCAGCGGCTCCTGGGCCAGTTCGACAAAGGCGTAGTCCGCCGCATTGCGGCCCAGCCCTGGCCGGCAGATGGCCAGGTCCAGGCGCCCTTCATCAAGCTGGGCCAGCAGGTTGGCACTGGTGTTCTCGGCGATCTCCACCGCCAGTTGCGGCTGCTTGCGGCGCAACCGCCCGAGGGCACCGACCAGGGTCGGCATGGCACCCATGATGCTACCCACCGCCAGCCGCCCACCCTGGCCCTGGACGATGCCCAGCACCTCCTCGCGCAAATGCCCCAGGTCACTGTGAATCAACCGCGCATATCGCACCACGCAACGGCCCACGTCATTGGCCACCAGGCCGCTGGGCAGGCGCTGGAACAACGGCACACCCAGCACCTCCTCCACCTCGCGCAAGGCCTTGGTGGCCCCGGGCTGGGAAATCGCCATGGCCTCCGCCGCCTTGTGCAGGGAGCTGCAACGGTCCAGTTCGATGAGCAGGCGTAACTGACGCAGGCGCAGGCGGGAAAAAATGGAGTCCAGGGAGGGGATCATCGGGCAGGCTCGGCATGGGTCTTGTAATGCCGAGCACTATAGAGGGTTGTCAACGGGCGATTGTTGAGTTTGCGGCAAATGTCCTTTGCCCTGAAGACACGCCCGGCAAGCTCACGCCACGCGGCGACGCGACAGGCAGGCATACCCCAGGCCCAAAACGCTGGCCGCCAATACGCCCAGCAACATCATCAGCTCGCGGCTGTAGCGGGCCACCCAGGCCGGGATACCGATGACCTCGCGGTAAACCTGTATGTCAGCGTTGCCATCGGCGTGACTGATGCTGACCCCGCCCTGGCGGATCTGCGAATAGTCTGCATCGAAATACACCCATACCTTGCATACGCCACCCGGCTCGATGGTGGGGATGTCCGCTTGCATGGTAGAGGTTTCCACGATGGTGTCATTGCCAGCTGCATCGCGCACCTGCACCAGGCCTTTCGCCGGCAGGCGGATTTTCACCTGGCGTACCTGCGCATCACCACGGTTGCGCAGCTCGATGAGCAGACCGGTACGGTGATCGACCAGCCCGGCCTCGAAGGGCTTGGCGAACAGCTGGGCATACGGCGCCTGGGCCATTTCGATCAGCCGCTCGACCTGATCGTGGCTCAGCCCGCCCTCGCTGATGGCATTGATACGCCCCTGCAACTGCTCGTACTTGAGCTGTTCGCTGGCTTTGGTGATGCGTTCGCTGAACTGGCTGGGATAGGTGAGATAGGCATAGGTCAGCGATGCCTCCAGGCGCGGGTTGCCCCTGAGCAACCCATAGGCGGCCAGCAGGACCATCAGGCCAAGCAGCACGGCTACGAGGAGTTTCCCCACCTTGTCCCAGCTCAATGCGAACTTCCTTCTGTCGTGATACAGAGATTCAAACTGACCAAGGGTGCCAAGTTCATGGTCCCCAGGCAAGCCTGACTAAGGCTCCTGCTCGCCTCCCCGAGCCTGGCGCAACTGCTGCAACTGGCCGTCGATCAGCGCCTTGGCCATGCCTGCCAGGTAGTACGTGGCCTGCATCATCGCCTTGCGGTCACCGGGCCGGTCGATGGCCTTGCGGGCGAGTTCGGTAATGCAGCCCATGATGCTCGAGGCCTCCATCAATGCCGTGCGCATCGGCAACTGCGCGTTCATCTGCACCAGTTCGGCACCGCCGTTGCCAAAACGACCCGCTGCACGCACGACATTGAGATTGCCGCCTTCTTTCGGAGTGTCTTTGTCCATGTCCATTTCCTCGGGTTACGAGGGTGCAGAGACTAGGGCGCTGCCTGCCCCGCCACAATAACCTTGGGGGTGGAAAGGCTTACTTTCGGAAATGGACTACAAGAACCCTACAAAGAGGACGCTCCGCCACCACGCTGGCTCTTGACCGCCAAGCGGCAGTGACGGACGATCAATCCCCCCTCACAAGGATGAACACCATGCTACGGATATTGGGCAGAGCCTCCTCCATCAATGTACGAAAAGTCCTGTGGGCATGCGCCGAGTTCGAGGTCGCGTTCGAGCGCGAAGACTGGGGGGCGGGCTTCAAGCCCACGGACAGCGCCGAATTCCTTGCGTTGAACCCGAACGCCATGATCCCGGTGATCCAGGATGGCGATTTCACCCTGTGGGAATCCAACAGCATCATCCGCTACCTGGCCACGCGCTATGGTGCCACCGCGTTCTACCCGGGCGAGGCCCAGGCGCGGGCCAGGATCGACCAGTGGATCGACTGGCAGGCCTCGGACCTCAACCGTTCCTGGAGCTACGCGTTCATGTCGCTGGTCAGGCACTCGCCGGCCCACCAGGACCCACAGGCCCTGGCCGCCGGCTGCGCGGACTGGGCGCGCTACATGCATATTCTCGACCGCCAGCTGGCAAGCACCGGTGCCTACGTGGCCGGCAGCCAGTTCACCTTGGCCGACATCCCCATTGGCCTGTCGGTCAACCGCTGGTTCGAAACGCCGTTAGAGCACCCGCACCTGCCGGCCGTGCGCGATTATTACGAGCGGCTGAGCGAGCGCCCGGCCTATCACCTGCATGGCCGTAACGGTACGCCGTGATGGCAACAGATTGACGACCGGGGCAAGACCGTGGGGCTGCTTTGCAGCCCATCGCGACACAAGGCCGCTCCCACAAGTACTGCCAGCGCGTTCCCTGTGGGAGCGGCCTTGTGTCGCGAAAGGGGCGCAAAGCGCCCCCAGGATCTCAAGCCCTTACACTGCTGCCCGATCCCCCAACGCCACCGCCCGCCCACGCCAGGCAAACATCAATACCATCACCAACCCAACCGCCGCCATCGCCGCCCCCGCCAGGGAAACCGCCGAATACCCAAGCCCCGCATTGATCACCGCCCCACCCAGCGCCGCACCAATCGCGTTACCCAGGTTGAACGCCCCGATATTCACCGCCGACGCCAGGTTGGGCGCATCCTTGGCCGCCTCCATCACCCGCATCTGCAGCGGCGGCACCAGGGCAAAGCTGGCAGCGCCCCATACCAGGATCGCCAGCGCAGTCGGCAGCGGCCAGTCCATCACCAGCGGGAACACCAGCAACACCGCAATCAGCACGGCCAGCGACAGCATCAGGGTACGGTCGATCGAGCGGTCCGCCGCCTTGCCACCCCACACGTTGCCCAAGGTCAGGCCGACACCGAACAACACCAGCATGGCCGTGACGAAGGTGGTGGACGCTGCCGCCTCGCTCTGCAGGATCGGCGCGATATAGGTGAATACCGTGAACATCGCACTGGAGCCCACCACGGTCAGCAGCAATGCCGCCAGCACCGGCCCGCGGCCCAGCACGCGGATTTCGGCCATGGCCCCACCAGCCTTGGGCGACGGCACATTAGGCAGTGCGTACCAAAGGGTGGTCATTGCCACCAGGCCGAGCCCGGCGATGCCCCAGAAGGCCGTGCGCCAGCCCAGCATTTCACCGAACCAGGTCGCCAGCGGCACACCGCCGATGGTGGCCAGGGTCAACCCCATGAACATGGCGGCCACGGCCCCGGCGCGCTTCTCGGGCGGTACCACGCTGGCCGCGACGATCGAACCGATGCCGAAGAACGCACCGTGGTTCAGCGAGGTGACCACACGGGCGACCAGCAGGCTGGCATAGTCGCTGGCCAGGGCCGACATCAGGTTGCCGAGGGTGAAGATGGCCATCAACCCGATCAGCAGGTAACGCCGCGGGATCTTCACCGTGGCCAGGGTCATCAGCGGTGCACCGATAAGCACACCGATCGCATAGGCACTGACCAACAGCCCGGCTGCGGGGATGGAGACGCCCAGGTCGGTGGCGATGCTGGGTAACATGCCCATGGGGGCAAACTCGGTGACACCGATGCCGAAGGCACCGATGGCGAGCGCGACAAGAGGTGGATTGATACGCATGGCAAGCTCCTTATCTGTGCTGCAAATGCTACGATCCGAAGCTGAGCCGCACTAGACTGCATTTTTGCGAACCACCTTTGCTCATGAGGCACAAATGGACTTCAGTGGAAGATCCGGAGAGATGGAAATCTTTGCCAAGGTGGCCCAGGAGGGCAGCCTGTCCGCCGCCGCCCGCGCGCTTGGCCTGACGCCGTCGGCGGTGAGCCGCATCCTCGCGCGGACCGAACAGCGCCTGGGCACCCGCCTGCTGCTGCGTACCACCCGGGCGATCACCCTCACGCCTGAGGGCGAAGCGTATCTGCGCGGTGCACGGCGGGTGCTGGCCGACATGCTCGAAGTGGAAGAGGCCATCACCGACCAGGGTGTGCCCCGCGGGCGCTTGCGGGTCAGCGCAGCGCTGGGCCATGGCCGGCTGACCGTGGTGCCGCTGCTGGCGGCGTTCAGCGCGCGCTACCCGCAGGTGCTGGTCGACCTTACCCTCAGCGACGAAGTGGCCGACATTCTCGGCGGCCAGGCCGATGTGGCGCTGCGCTTCGGCCACCTGCCGGACAGCTCGTTGAGCGCCCGTGCCATTGGCGAAACCGGCCAGGTGATCGTCGCCTCGCCCGAGTACCTGGCGCGCTGCGGTACGCCGCTTGTGCCAGAGGACCTGGCCCGGCACAACTGCCTGCGTTTCAACTTCCGCCGCGCCGCACCCGACTGGCCGTTCCGTCGCGACGGGCAGGCATTCTCGTTGAAGGTGACGGGCAATATCGAATGCAGCAGCGGCGAGGCCCTGGCGCAGTTGGCCAGGCTCGGCGCCGGCGTGGCGCGCATCGGTACCTTTACCGTGGCCGATGACCTGGCCAACGGGCAGCTGGTGCCGTTGCTGGAGGCGTACAACCCCGGTGATCGCGAGCCGATCCATGCGGTGTTCGTCGGCGGCCCGGCGATGCCGGCGCGGGTGCGGGTGTTCGTGGATTTTCTGGTAGAGCAACTGTCAGGCCGGAGCTGTCGCGCAGAGAACTGAATGCGCAAACGGTACGCGTACCCTGTGGGAGCGGCTTTAGCCGCGAAGAATCCAACACAGTGCCTGGCACCGGCTGCGCCGGTGTTCGCGGCTAAAGCCGCTCCCACAGGGGCCCTGCTAATTCAGTGAGTCCTGTGCAGTTCCATGAAAGCGGCATCCGCGAATCAGGCAGTACAATGCCGCATTCTTACGTTAGCCCCGCAAAGGACCGCCCATGCTTTACGTCGTCATGCTCGGAGGCCGCCACCCAGGCGCCAAGATCGAAGTTCACGATGTGGTGTTCGCCCTGGCCGACACCTTCGAACAGGCCTACCCGCAGTTGCGCCAAGCCTGGTTCGGCAGCCCGAAAGGTTTGCACATCGATTCATGGCTGGAAGTGCATGGTGTCGACGGCCAGCGCATCGAACTGCGCCCGCACGCCCCCGCCCCCGGTGCGCTGCGCCTGTACTTCATCAACCTCGGTGGTTATGAACGCGAAGTATTCGGCGAGGCCCACCGCTACCTGCTGGTCACCGCCCACAGCAAGACCGAGGCCAAGGCCCTGGGCAAGCAACGCATGCAGGCGGACTGGCTGAAGCCGCATACCGATGCCTTGCTGGATGTCGACGACTGCCTGGCGATCGACCAGGTGGCAGGGCAGTTCGTGCACCTGGTCGAAGGGGCGCATGAGCCGCTGATGGTGCGTAGTGACTACATCCTCATCTGATGCCGATAGCGCCTGTGGGTACTGAGGGCTTTCGTCACAGCGCACGGGTACACTTGCCTTCAGCTCACGCTCAGGAGTTGTTTCATGCCCTACCCCATCGAACAGAAACTGGTCATCGGCGTTGCTTCGAGTGCGCTGTTCGACCTCACCGTCTCGGACGACATCTACCAGACCGAGGGCGTCGAGGCTTACCGTCAGCACCAGCAGCAGAACCTGGACGAGCCCTTCCCCAAGGGCGTGGCGTTCCCGTTCATTCGCCGCTTCCTGAGCATCAACCAGGCCTTCCCCGAGCAGTTGCCGGTGGAGGTGGTGCTGCTGTCGCGCAATTCGCCGGAGACCGGCCTGCGGGTGTTTCGCTCGATCAACCACTACCAGCTGGACATCACCCGCGCGGCATTCATGTCGGGCCGCTCGCCCTACGAGTACATCCCGGCGTTCAATGCCTCGCTGTTCCTAAGTGCCAACGAGGAAGATGTACAGAAAGCCATCGACGCCAACTACCCCGCCGGGCGGGTGCTGCCGACACGCATCTACGATGACGAGATCGACACCGAATTGCGGGTGGCCTTCGACTTTGACGGGGTGATTGCCGATGACGAGGCCGAGCGCGTGTACAAGCGCGACGACAACCTGGACGAGTTTCAGGAGCATGAACGTGTGCGCAAGGGGATCCCGCATTCGCCGGGGCCCTTGGCGGACCTGTACCGCAAGCTTTCGCTGATTCGCATGCTCGAGGACCGCAAGTTGGCCGAAGACCCGGCGTACAAGCGCATCTTGCGGATCGCCATCGTGACGGCGCGCAATGCCCCTTCGCATGAGCGGGTGGTGACGACGCTGAAGGACTGGGGCGTATCGCCGGACGAGTGCTTCTTTCTAGGCGGGATGGAGAAACCCAGGGTGCTGTCGATACTGAAGCCACATGTGTTCTTTGATGACCAGCGCAGCCACCTGCAGTCACCGGCGGGGGACTTGCCGATGGTGCATGTGCCGTTCGGGGTGGCGAATCGCGAGCGCTCGGCGGCGGACTCTGCGCTCGACGTGCCAGCTCCCACTTCGAGAGCACCGGTTTGATCTGATGCGCAACCTGTGGGAGCGGGCACGCCCGCGAAGGGCCGCAAAGCGGCCCCAATCTGTTTAGCTGACAGGCACCAGGGCCTGCCAACACCGGCAGCACCAGCCCGCTTTACTCAGCTCGCCCAGCAGGACTGCCGAATGACGCTGCAGAAATTCCCAGGCCGGAATGCAGGCTCCTTGTCCGCGATCACATCCGCCTTCACGTTGCCAAACGTGGTCTGCGGCTTGTGCCGGATGCCGTCGTAAAACGCCTGGATGATCGCCTCCTTGAACCGCTCCCCACGCGGGTGCGCCTGGACCACGGCATCCCGCGCGGCAATCCCCAGCCCATCGTGGTGCAGCCCCAGCACATCCGTCTCTACCCCCGCCGTGACCAGGGCGATCAGCGGGTGCATGTGCTCTGGAATGCCCGGCGTGGTATGCAGCGCGATCGCCGTCCACACACGCTCGACATCGCGCTCGTCCACGCCGTGGCGCTGGAGGAAATCGCGCGCCGCATTGGCACCGTCCACCTCGAAGCGGCAGCAATCGCTGCTGTGCTGATGGGTCAGGCCCATGTCATGGAACATGCAGCCTGCGTACAACAGTTCACTGTCGTAACGCAGCCCCAGCCGCTGCCCGGCAAGGGCCGCGAAGTAGAACACCCGGCTGGAGTGGTGGAACAGCAAAGGGGAAGCCGTGTCACGGACGAGCTCGGTGATTTCCCGAGCCATGGCGCTGTCGGGCACCTGGATACCGGCGATGGATGAAGACATGGTCGCTCCTGGGTGGGTTGATGACGAGCCCAGTCTGCGGTCGTGGGCCAATGTCCTCAATTGACTTGTACAGCCAAATACTGCCATTGTCGGCGGATTACGGACTTGCGGCGCAACGCCCGGAGCCACCATGCCCTCTGCCCCCATCACGGTCGCCATACTGGCCATGCCCGGCGTACAACTGCTGGATGCCTGCGGCCCGCTCGATGTATTCGCAGAAGCCAACCGTCAGGCCGGCCGTGAAGCCTATCGCCTGCTGTTGCTGGCCTGCGAACCGGGGCCGCTGGTGAGCTCTTCCGGTACGCGCCTGGTCGCCCACGGCTGGATCGGCGAAGACCTGGAAGCCATCGACACCTTGCTGGTCGCCGGCACACCGCAGGCTGCCGAGCAATACCTGCGCCCCGGCATTCTCGACTGGCTGCGGCAACGCGCGGGCGCTTGCCGGCGTTACGGCTCGGTGTGCACGGGGGCGTTTGCCCTGGCGGCTGCCGGGTTGCTGGATGACCGGCGTGTGACCACCCATTGGGCCGTGGCGCAGCCGTTGGCCGAGCGTTATCCGCGGGTACAGGTGGATGCCGATGCCATTCAGGTGCATGACGGCAACCTGCGTACCGCTGCGGGGGTAACGGCCGGGCTGGACCTGGCACTGGCCCTGGTGGAAGAAGACCTGGGGCGGGATATTGCCAAGCAGGTTGCCGGGCATCTGGTGATGTACTTCAAGCGGCCTGGCGGGCAGCTGCAGTTCAGCCGGCAAGGTGGGACATCACCGGTCGGGCGTTCGGCATTGCAGGGGTTGCAGCGTTACGTGGCCGCCAACCCTGCACTGGACCACGGGGTTGCCAGCCTGGCTGCGCGGGTTGGGCTGAGCCCGAGGCATTTTGCACGGGTGTTTCAGAGTGATGTGGGCATGACCCCGGCCGCATGGGTGGAGCTGGCGCGGGTGAATGCTGCGCGGGCGCGGCTGGAGGCTGGGCGAGAGGCACCGAAGCAGGTGGCGGCGCTGTGCGGGTTTGCCAATGCAGATACGTTGCGGCGGGCGTTCGTGAAACATGTGGGGGTTACGCCGGCGGAGTATCGCAAGCGGTTTGGGCGGTCGGGATGAAATGAACCGTGTTATGTGCGCTCGCGCCGGGTACGCTTTAGCGTCCCGGCCGAGGCTGTGCGCTCCATCGCTAGGTCAGCTTAGCGAGGGCCACCGCCCTGATGGCCGCCAAAGCCACCGCCGCCACCGTGGCCACCACCATGACCACCGCCACCACCCGGCGGCATGAACATCCAGCAGCCTGACAAGGCCGATACCAGCGCCGCAACCAGGGCTGCGCGGAAAAGGTGTTTCGACTTCATTGGAACGCTCCACAAGGCTAGATCTGCTGCCTGCCATTACCAGGTTCGGCAGCGGGCGGATTCTAGAGTGACAGCGTGATGGCCTAGGGATACTTTGCATATCTTTACAGTCGTACTGGCAATCGGGGAGGACCGTTGCCTGTGATTGCGGCTTGCATGCCTGTAGAGCAGGCTAGCCCATCCGCCAATCATCGCCCGGCATGATACGCCGCATGAACTCATCGAAAAGCGGCACAGTGAACGCCGTATCACCGTGGTTCGGGCTGTAGATCATCCCTTTCTCGATCAATGCACTGCGCAGTGGTGCGAGCGTGGAAACCTTCCGCGCCAGGCTGGCCGCGATATCACCAGAACGATGAGGGCCGGCCCCCAGATCCGCCATGCCACGCAGGTACTTCTTTTCCGCAAGCGTAAGGCGGTCAAAGCGCACCCGGAAGAAGCTCTCATCCAGTGTGGCAATCGCCTGCTCTGAAGCGGTTTCGACATCAGCGCTGGTGATGGGGCTCTGCGAGGCTACATCCCATGAGTGCTTGCCCCACTCCTGACTTATACCAAGATTAGGAAAGTTATCGAATTTAGATAACTTCACTAATCTCTCTTGATTCGGCAGTGTCAGCAAGAGCGGGCCCCTGTGCGCAGCACTTTTCTTGAGACCCGCCGGTGTAACCGCTAGCACTTCCGGGCTATTGCCGGACACCTTTCACAACCAGAAGCGACAGTGAACCTTTGTGGCAGCAGTGGCTCAGTTGTGCAAAGCGCGCTTACCACTCCGACAAGGGATTGCCATGAGAGATGCCCCCTCCACCGCCCTTCCCCAGGCTCGCATCGAACGTGAACTAAGCCCGCGGGCGGTGCTCACCGGCGTAGTGCTGGGCATTCTGCTGACACCCTCGAATGTATACGCGGGCCTTCGGATCGGCTGGTCGTTCAACATGTCGATCATCGCCTTGCTGGTCGGCTTCACCCTGTGGCAGGGCCTGGCGGGGCGCAGCAAGGGCCGGCCCGCATGGACGTTGCACGAAAGCAACATCAACCAGACAGTGGCCTCGGCCGCCGCTTCCATCGTTTCTGGCGGGCTGGTCGCGCCGATCCCCGCCTATACCCTGCTCACCGGTCACCAGCTGGACCCACTGCCGATGATGGCCTGGGTGTTCTCCGTGAGCTTCCTGGGCATCTGGATCGCCTGGTATCTGCGCCCCGCCCTGCTCGATGACCATGGCCTGAAGTTCCCTGAGGGCATGGCGACCCTGGAGACATTGCAGCAGATCTACCGCCACGGCCACGAAGCCATGATGCGGATAAAGGTGCTGTGCAGCGCCGCGTTGCTGTCGGGGCTGGTGAAGTGGATTGACGGGTTTGTCTGGACGATACCGCGCTGGGCACCCTCGCCTGTGCTCGAGCGCCTGACCTTCACGCTCGACCCTTCGCTGATGCTGGTCGGCTTCGGCGGCATCATCGGCATCCGCGTGGGCCTGACGCTGCTGTTCGGCGCCGCGCTGGCCTGGGGCGGGCTGGCACCGTGGCTGATCGACCATGCCCTGGTGGTATTGGCCCCGAACGCCAGCGGCCCACAGTTCGCCGCCCTGGTGGAATGGCTGTTGTGGCCGGGCGTCAGCCTGATGGTATGCGCAACCCTGACGTCATTGTCGGTCCGCCTGTTGCAAATGCCCCGGCAGAGGCCCACCGCCCCGCTGGCAAGTCGGGCAGCGCACACCCGTGGGCGGTTTCCCCTGGCACCTGCGTGCGGGCTGTTATTGTCCATTACGCTGGTGGTGGCGTTACAGGCGTTGCTGTTCGGCATCGACTGGTGGATGGCGCTGTTGAGCATTCCCTTGGCGATATGCCTTGCGGTGGTCGCCGCGCGCGTGGTCGGCGCCACCGGTATTGCGCCGATCGGCGCCATCGGCAAGCTGTCGCAGCTCAGCTTTGGCCTGGTCGCCCCGGGCCAGGTGGCCATCAACCTGATGAGCGCCAACACTGCCGGCGGCGCGGCCGGGCAAGCCACCGACCTGATGAACGACTTCAAGGTTGGCCAGGCGATCGGCACCACGCCACACAAGCAACTGATTGCACAGTGCCTGGGCATCCTCATCGGCAGCGTGGTGGGCGTGCTGGTGTACCTGGTGCTGATTCCCGATCCGCAGACCCTGCTGCTCACCGAGCAATGGCCCGCACCGGCCGTGGCAACCTGGAAGGCCGTGGCCCAGACCCTGATGCAGGGGCTGGGGGCGCTGTCGCCGGAGCTGCGCTGGGCGATCGTGGCCGGCAGCGCGGCAGGCGTCCTGCTGGGCACGCTGGACAGCCTGCTGCCGCAATGGGTAGCGCGTTGGCTGCCGAGTACCGGCGCACTGGGGCTGGCGTTCATACTGCCGGCATCGATCAGCATGATGATGGGGCTCGGCGCGGTGGTCACCTGGCTGGTCGGTTGCCGTTGGCCGAGCGTTACAGAGCGGTTTGCGATCACGGCCGCAGCGGGGCTGATTGCCGGGGAAAGCATTACCGGGGTGGCGGCATCGTTCTGGGAGATGGTGCGAATGCTGTAGCGGTTGGCATGGCGGGGCCATGCTGCACCGGCGCGCCATTTACAACGTTCTAACGCGCCCTTGAATGCGATGGGCTGTTGTCGAGCAGCCCATCGCGCGTTCACCCTTGACCCACACCCTCCCCCCGCCACATGCTCGATCGCTCCACCCACGCTCAAGGAACGATTGCATGAAGCTGGAAACCCTCGCTATCCACGCAGGCTTCAGCCCCGACCCGACCACCCGGGCAGTGGCCGTACCGATCTACCAGACCACTTCCTTCGCCTTCGACGACACCCAACACGGCGCCGACCTGTTCGACCTGAAGGTGGCCGGCAACATCTACTCGCGCATCATGAACCCCACCAACGACGTGCTCGAGCAGCGCATGGCCGCCCTGGAGGGCGGGGTTGGCGCGCTGGCGGTGGCCTCGGGCATGGCGGCCATCACCTACGCCATCCAGACCGTCGCCGAGGCCGGCGACAACATTGTCTCGGTGGCCAAGCTGTACGGCGGCACCTACAACCTGCTGGCCCACACCCTGCCACGCATGGGCATCCATACCCGCTTCGCCGCCCATGACGACATCGCCGCCCTCGAAGCGCTGATCGATTCGCGCACCAAGGCGGTGTTCTGCGAGTCCATCGGCAACCCTGCCGGCAATATCGTCGACATCGCCGCGCTGGCCGAGGCCGCCCACCGCCATGGTGTGCCGCTGATCGTCGACAACACCGTGGCCACCCCGGTGCTGTGCCGGCCGTTCGAGCACGGTGCCGATATCGTCGTGCACTCGCTGACCAAGTACATCGGCGGCCATGGCACCAGCATCGGCGGCATCGTCATCGACTCCGGCAAGTTCCCCTGGGCGGACAACAAGGAGCGCTTCGCCCTGCTCAACACCCCCGACCCGTCCTACCATGGTGTCACTTACACCGAAGCCTTCGGCCCCGCCGCCTTCATCGGCCGCTGCCGCGTGGTGCCATTGCGCAATACTGGCGCGGCGCTGTCGCCGTTCAACGCCTTCCTGATCCTGCAAGGCCTGGAAACCTTGGCATTGCGCATGGAACGCCACACCGAGAACGCGCTGAAGGTCGCCCGTTACCTGCAAGCCCACGAGCAGGTAGCGTGGGTGAAATATGCAGGGCTGCCTGACCACCCCGAGCATGAACTGGCCCAGCGCTACACCGGCGGCAAACCAGCGTCGATCCTGTCGTTCGGCATCAAGGGCGGCCAGGCGGCCGGTGCGCGCTTCATCGATGCGTTGCAGCTGGTGGTGCGCCTGGTGAACATCGGCGACGCCAAGTCGCTGGCCTGCCACCCCGCCTCTACCACCCACCGCCAGCTCAATGACGAGGAGCTGGAAAAGGCCGGCGTGCCACGGGACATGGTGCGCCTGTCGATCGGCATCGAGCACAGCGACGATATCATCGCCGACCTGGCCCAGGCGCTGGAGGCCAGCCGCGGTTGATTCATCTGCGCCCTACCCAATGCCTACGGCGGGCGCACCTTTCGCACATCTGGATAGCCCTGCGATGACCCTGTTCTACCTCAAGCTGATCGTCACCCCGCTCCTGATGTGGGCCATCTCCCTCGCCTCGCGTCGCTGGGGTGGCCTGCTCGGCGGGTTGCTGTCCGGCCTGCCGATCACTTCGGCCTTGGTAATGACCTTCCTGTGCCTGGAACAGGGCACGGCCTTTGCCTTGGGTGCGGTGCCCGGCGCGCTGGGCGGCCTGGCGGCGGTGCAGGCCACGTACACCTTCTACCTGTTCGCCACACGCAGGCTCGGCATCGGCTGGGCTGTATTGCTGGCGATGCTGTTCTATGGCGTCGCGGCCTACGCGTTTACACACGGGGGCAACCTGTACCTGTCGATTGCCGTGGCGCTGGTGCTGATCGGCGTGCTGATACGCGCCAGCGGCCGCGAGCCCAGGCCGGACACCCTGGTCCGGCCCCGGCATCGATTTTGGGAAATCCCTCTGCGCATGGTGTCTGCCACTTCGTTGCTGATGATCACCACAAGCCTGGCCAACTGGCTGGGCCCGGCGACCAGCGGGATGCTGGCGCCGATCCCGGTGATTGCCTGGCCGCTAGTGGTGTTCGCCCATGTGCAGACTGGCCGTGCAGGAATGGCGGCGATGGTGCGGGGCAATGCGATCGGGGCGGTGGGGGTGATTGCGTTTTATCTGGTATTGGCAGGGCTGCTCGATGCCTGGGGTGTCGCAATCGCCATCAGCCTGGCCATGCTTTGTGCCGTGGTCCTGACCGTGGGGCTGGCGGCTGCGTTGCGACGGGGGTGATACACCGGCGCGCATGCCAGGGGGCTGCTGCGCAGCCCATCGCAGGCAAGCCAGCTCCTACAGGATCACTACAACCTTCAAGGCAGATGCAGTACCTGTGGGAGCTGGCGTGCCCGCGAACACCGGCGTAGCCGGTGCCAGCCACCGCGCTGGATTCTTCGCGGGCTTGCCCGCTCCCACAGGATCACCACAACCTTCAAGGCAGCCACAGGATCACCACAACCTTCAAGGCAGCCGCAGTACCTGTGGGAGCGGGTTCACCCGCGAACACCGGCGCAGCCGGTGCCATACACCGAGTTGGATTCTTCGCGGGTAAACCCGCTCCCACAGGGGCCTGCCCTATCAATGGTCATTCCCTGCGCTGATCCAGGTCTACCGCAGGCTGTTCCACGCTCTGCCGGCCGTCATCAGCCAAGTTGTCTTCCTCCTGCCAATCACCACCCTCTTCTTCGTTCATGAGCGGGTCGTCATCAGGGTCGGGTATGGTCGGGCGGTCGGGGTCAACGGCCGGGTCGGGTGAAGTGGGCATTTCCGGGTTCGTGCCGCCTTGTGCATTCGGGTTGGGGCTCATCGCTGCATACCTCGCAAGAAAGATGTGAACCGCATTCGTTTTGGCCAAATCCCGTCAGCGAGGCTGCGGGTGCTCGGCAGAAACCGAATTGTTTGCCTGCACGTCCTCCATCTCCTCCTCGATCGGGCCTTCGTCATCCGAAGGTAGCGGGACCTCTCCGTCACCGCTGCCGGGCTGGGATTCGGTTTGCTCGAGGCCGGGGTCATTCTGATCGTTTGCCATGGACGTTCTCCTGGGTTTGCGCGTTGATCGCGCATACAGATCGGACGGAAAACGGACACCAGCAGTGCCTTGGGCTCGACAGGTGGCGCAAAAGGCCGGGGTACCGATCATGACCCCATATAGAGCTAAACCATTATTCAGAGACGTTTCCTACAAGGTTTTGGGAAGCCCAAAGCCTCTCTGGAAAGCGATTCCCCGTTAGTGTTCAGGGGTCGACAAGGACCTGTCCAACACTAGGATCGCTCATGACCATCAGCCAACGTATTGCCCTCGCGATCGCCGAAGCCGGGCTGCCGCACGACCAGTGCATGTTCTGCGAGCGCCAGGGCCTGCCGATCCTGCCGCTGCGCCGCGCCCTGGTGCCCGATGCCCGCCCCGAGTGTGTCTCCACCGTGGCGGATAACCGGCATATCTCGACAAAGATCGGCTTGCGCACCTTGCGCAGGGGCTTCCTGTATGTGCTGCTCGACCAGCAGGTCTGGCATGCCTATGCCGTCAGCGAGCAAGGTCATCTGCGCCGCTTCAACCCTTACGAGCCGCCAGATGGCCCGCCTTCGCCGCTGCCCGAAAAATGCGTGAACGCAGATCACGACATTCCTTCGGCCTTTCTCAACCTCGATACCGGCAGGTACACCAGCGCCTGGCTGGCCTTCTCCAGTGACGCCTGGCCGGTGAGCGTGCTGAACGCCTACAAGAGCGGCGCGTCGCCTGCGCATCGCTTCGAGGGCCTGGACCTGATCCAGGCCCGCAGCAATCCCGAACTGCTGGGCATCGCCATGACGCCCGATAAGCTTGGGGTCGACCAGCAGGTGTTCGAGTATGCCCAGCATGGCTGCGCCCCCTTCGACAGTGCGCACGGCTTCCACAGCCGCTGGTTGCGCCGGTTCGCCCTGCGCGGCTATCTGGTCAATGCGATCAACCGGCACCAGCTGGAAAACGGCGTGCTGGCGGTGGTGCTCGACGACACCGTCGGGCTGATTCAGGAGTACAACCATCAGCGCCTGAACTGGGTACTGAAGCGTCAGGCCTGGCGTGAAGAACCGATGCGGGCCTATCAGTTGCAGACCTCGCAGATCCTGCAGATCATTCGTGCCACGCACAGGGAATGGGCGGCGCAGAAGGTGCCGTCGCTGGAACCGATGACGGGCGATGGGCCGCCGGTGTTCACCGACCCGGCAGTCGAGCGGCAGCTGTTGGTCGAGCGTGCGCAGCAGGAGAGTGACGAGCGGCTTGAAGAGCGCTACCACGAACCGCAGCGGGCCGCGTTCCAGGCTGAATATGAGCAGCAGGAGCGTGAGTTTCAGCGTTACATCGACAAGGATGCCCAGGCGTACGTTGCCTTGTTCGATACGCCCATGTTCAAGGTGGCCGAGGCATACGACTACGACGGTAACGATCGTGAGTCCGGGGTGGCCTACGCCAAGACCATGGCCCTGTGCCTGGGCGGCGGGGTTACGGAAGCTGTCGTCCCCCGTCTTGAACCGCATGTTCCCGCTTCCGGCACCAGCGAACTGCTCTGGCTGAAATGGCTGCAGGACCCTGACAGCCCGCCCTACCGCGCCTTGCTGATACGCGACCAGGCACTGCTGGCCGGGCTGCTGCCCAGTTTCTCCGCCACAGAAGCGATCAACTGGAACGACAGCGACAAGCTTTACGGCATGCTGAGCAAGATCATCGCCAGCGATGACGCCGGCTTGCGCACGCGCAATACCCTCAAACAGGCCATTGCTGAAACGCAGGGTGCGCTCAATGCGGCCAGTCAGCGGCTGGCGCCATGTCTATCGCCAGGTATTCAGAAGGCCGTGCGGCATCTGAACAGCGCCACGCAGTTTCTCTACAACGGCGTCCATCTGATCGAGTTGGAAGTGAAGATGAAGCTGGGCGAGTACTACGCCTTGCAGAGCGCCCACTTGCGTGAGTTGCAGCACAAGGCCAATGCGTCGATCGCCGAGGCGCGGGACCGGATGCGCCGCAATATCGATGACTTCGAGTTTGGCTCGATGAAGGCCATGCGCAAGGTGCGGCCGATCATCCAGCACGGGCTGATGAGCCTGGCCGTGCTCGACCCGCGGTTCACCAATTCGATGATCAGCGTGACGGTGTGGGTCGAGGGCAAGGCCGAGGAAGTGCATGGGCGGTTGTTCAAGGAGGCCAGCATGGGGGTAACCCAGGCGAGCAGCGCGGCGCAGCTTGCCCTGGTGGATATCTCGGTGGCAGCGGGGACGCTGGAAGCCGATGCGCGCAAATTATTGCAGGGGATGAAGATCACGTCGCAGCAGGCGGCCCGATTGGTAAAAACCGGTTTTTCCGGGTTGCGCGGGATTGCTGGTAGCTGGGAAGTCCTGCTGGCGATTGGCGGGTTGTATCTGCAGCAGGACAGCCTGGGCAGGAATCAGGAAAAGGCGGAGACAGAGGTTGGGCCGAAGGCGCATGAGGCCAGGTTGGCGTTGCAAGGATCGCAGTTGGGCCTGTTGGGAGGGCAAATCGAACTGGTTGGGCTCATTTTGAGATCAAGCGCTGGTCTACTGAATTTGGCGCGGGCAAAGGGTGTTGCAGCCAGTGGGGGGGCCTTGATAAGGCTTGGTGCTTTGGTAAGTGTGGTTGCAGGGGTCTTTGATACGGCTCAAGCAATCAATGCCATGAGGCGCACCGCCGCTGCGGGTGATGATGTAGCGTACTACCAACATCTAACTTCAGCCTTTTTTTATGCGGCTGGAACTATCGCGTTCGGAGTCGCAGTACTCAACCCGTTATTTTTCGGCCCGCTGGGATTGGCGATAGCCCTCACGCTTGCTGCTTATCAACTAAGCAAACGGGCTGAGAAAAATGAATCAACTGATTTGGAACGCTGGGTAAGGCGGTGCTGCTTTGGAAAGGCAGACGAAAAGCCGAGCATTCATTGGAATTCCCCAGAACATGCGGATATCGCTTTTGCCGAACTCAATGCTGCCACGTTAGGGGTGCAGGCGAAGTTGCACTTTGAGTCGCACGTGGCAACTGATCCAGGTCTTCCGAAAATCGGTGGCTTGATTAGTGTCGAAATAATGAGGGAGCTAAAATTCTTGATCGCTTTGCCTATGTACGACGAGCGGTCTTCGGGATATCACTGGAAATTGATCGTGCATCGTCACGGTGATGGCCATCACCCTGATTACGTTGGCGGGGAAACTATTGCTTCGGGCAATTTCTTTGCAAACTCTGAAGAGCCTCTCTCACCGTCCTCTTCATTTTCCAGCTTTACATCGCCGCGAATACCCGACCACGACCGCAATTATTCAATCAGCGAGAAGCGAAAACCTTACCCTGCGGGGCTCAGTCAGTTAGAAATTTCTGGCTCGATATCGCTCATGGCAACTATAGGAAACCACACGATACTGGCAGCTACGCTGGTGGTGATGTACTGGCCGGATCGGAGCTTGCCAGGTGGGTATATTGAGATTTGTGCCAGGGAGATTAACGAGTGAAGCGTGATGGTAAAGTTCTGTGGGAGCGCGCTTTAGGCTGGAGTCATGACCTTCCCAAGGTAGATGAAGTGCCAAAGTGGCGGGAAGTGTGGGCAAGTGTCAAACCGTCGCCCAACTACTTCGATGATGTTTATCTCGAGTTACCTCGGAGTAGCATTATCCTCCGAGGTGTCATATTTTTAGTTGGGATTCCGGGGTTGATTTTTATTCTGGGATTGACGCTTTGCCTCTACTGGAGTCTTTTGCATGACGGTTGGCAGCGCGATTGGCTAATAAACATATCAATAATTTTTCCTCCGGCAATACTATGGGCTTTGATTCCCTATGTCAGACTTGATCTGGTTACGCCTAGAGATGAGCCAATTCGCTTCAATCGACTCCGCCAAAAGATATACATTTATGAGTTTCGATATGACCGCATATTCATCTTCAGCCGCAAACGATGGGGCGTCAAACCGGTCGCCTACAACTGGGACGACGTAACCGCCGAAGTCTACCGAGTCTACGCCCCCGGTCACGGCGGCCTGATCGAGAACGTCATGCTGTCGATCCGCAACCCAGAAACCAACGAAGTCATCGACCGCGTGTTCTTCACTCACGACCTCTACCACGGCGAAGCCTACTGGGCCATCGCCCGGCTATTCATGCAGCAAGGCCCCAAAGCCCTGCCGGAGTTCGTGCACCCACCCCGTGACTGGAACGACGACGATGGCCTGAGCCACATGCATTGCCTGGCACCCAAGGTTCATTGGCCGGAGGATATTGACCGCGAATCCCGTACTGCCCCATCTGAATGAGAAGGCCGATGCCCCCGGGCCTAGAAGTATAGGCTGCCATAGGTTGCGGCAGCCTCTCTGCTCCCGCAAGGCCCCTGCACAGCTAGGCCCTACGGCAAGCTGCTACACGCTCTGCCTAGATGCCAAGTGGGTACATTGAGATTTGTGCCAAGGAGATTAGCGAGTGAAGCGTGATGATAAAGTTTTGTGCGAGCGCGCTTTAGGCTGGAGCCATGACCTTCCCACGGTGCATGAAGTTCCAAAGTGGCGGGAAGTGTGGACGAGTGTCAAGCCGTCGCCAAACTATTTCGATGATGTATATCTCGAGTTACCGCGGAGCAGCACCATCCTTCGAGGTGTTATATTTTTGATTGGGGTTCCGGGTTTGCTATTTGCTTTAGGAGTTACGCTTTACTTATACTGGAGCCTTTTGCATGGCAGTTGGCCGCGCGACTGGCTTACAAACATATCAATAGCTCTTCTTCCGGTAGCATTATGGGCTTTGACTGCCTACGTCAGGCTTGATCTGGTTGCCCCTAGAGACGAGCCAATTCGCTTCAATCGACTACGCCAAAAAATATATATTTATGAGTTTCGATATGACCGTATCTTCATCTTCAGTCGCAAACGATGGGGCGTCAAGCCGGTCGCCTACAACTGGGAGGACGTAACCGCCGAAGTCTACCGAGTCTACGCCCCCGGCCACGGTGGCCTGATCGAAAACGTCATGCTGTCGGTCCGCAACCCGGAAACCAACGAAGTCATCGACCGTGTGTTCTTCACCTATGACCTCTACAAAGGCGAAGCCTACTGGGCCATCGCCCGACTATTCATGCAGCAAGGCCCCGAAGCCCTGCCGAAGTTCGTACACCCACCCCGTGACTGGAACGATGACGATGGCCTGAGCCACATGCATTGCCTGGCACCCAAGGTTCATTGGCCGGAGGACATTGACCGTGAATCCCGCACTGCCCCATCTGACTGAGGAGGCCGATGCTTTGAAGCAGTGGTTTTATACGGCCCGTGACAGATGCCGAATCTATCTAAATATGGCGGCATGATCCGGAACTAAACTAACAAGTGGCACTTGTTTGCGAGGATAGGATCATGGCCTATGTCGATTGGCGATTGCGCGGCGCAGGGGTCGACCTTTGCAACTGCGATTATGGCTGCCCCTGCCAGTTCAATGCCTTGCCCACCCATGGCACTTGCGAAGCGGCAGTGGGCTATCACATTGAGGAGGGGTACTTCGACGAGGTGTCGCTGGCCGGCTTGAATGTGGCCTGCACCTTCGCCTGGCCTGGGCCCATCCACGAGGGCGGTGGGCAATGCCAGGCCTTTATCGATGAACGCGCCAGTGATGCCCAGCGCCAGGCATTGCTGACCATTCTCAGCGGCCAGGAACAGGAACCCACGGCCTTCTTCGCCATTTTCGCCAGCACGGTGCAGACCATGCACGCACCGCAGTTCGTGCCGGTTGAGGTGCACACCGACCGCGCCGCACTGACCGCCAGCATCCACGTGCCCGGGGTGCTGGATGGCCGGGCCGAGCCGATCCGCAACCCCGTGGACGGATCGGTGCACCGGGCCAGGCTGGTGCTGCCAGAGGGCTTCGAGTTCGGCGAGACGGACTGCGCCAGCGCCACCTTCAACTGCTCCGGGGCGGTGAAGCTGGACTATGCCGGGCGCAACGCCATGCTCTACGACCTGGATATGGGGCCAAATGGCATCATCCGCGGCTAGTCGCTGGCCAGCCCCGGGCGCGCTGCTGACCGGCGCGCTGGTGCTGATGATCAGCGCGCTGGGTTGGTGGTGGCACGTCGAGCAGGCAACGACCATGGCGGCAATGGGCGAGATGCAGATGCCACCCACCGCCTGGTGGTCGCGCCAGGGCGTGCTGACCCTGCTGATGTGGTTGGCGATGATGCAGGCGATGATGCTGCCGGCCGCCCTGCCGGTGTTCCTGATTTACCGACGCTGCCTGCTGCGCGACAGCGCCGGCCCATTCAAGCTGCTGCTGTTCTGCGCGGCCTATGCGCTGCTCTGGTGTGGCTTCGCCCTGCTGATGACCCTGCTGCAGGCCCTTGGCGAATGGCTTGGCTGGCTCGATCCCATGACCCTGCGCCTGCCACCGCTCATGGGTGCGCTACTGCTTCTGCTGGCCGGTGGCTACCAGATGAGCCAGGGCAAGGCCGCTTGCCTGGAGCATTGCCAGAGCCCGCTGTTCTTTCTTCAGCACAATGTACGCCCGGGCCTTGGCGGCGCCTGGAGGCTGGGGTTGCAGCATGGCCTGTACTGCATCGGTTGCTGCTGGGCGCTGATGCTGGTGCTGCTGGTGGTTGGCGCCATGAGCCTGTGGGGCATGGCCGCGCTGGCGATGCTGGTTCTGGCGGAGAAAGTGTTGCGGTTGGGCGCGGCCTGGCGCCGCTACAGTGGCGCCCTGCTTATCGCTGGTGGACTGCTGCTGGCGCTCTGGCCGCATATCTGACAACCCGCCCGGGCCTACCCGGGCGGAGTGCAGCGGTACCACGCCGAAGCCCTTGGCGTCAGGCCAGCGCCTCGCGGCTGTGCTGGCCGTCGACCAGGCGTTGCAGGCCCAGCGGGTTGGCGTTTTTCAGGGCGTCGGGCAGCAGCGCATCCGGGTAGTCCTGGTAGCACACCGGCCGCAGGAAGCGGTCGATGGCCAAGGTGCCGACCGAGGTCCCACGGGCATCGGACGTGGCCGGGTATGGCCCGCCATGCACCATGGCATCGCACACTTCGACACCGGTCGGGTAACCATTGACCAGCAGGCGCCCGGCCTTGCGCTGCAGCAGCGGCACCAGCGCGGCGAAGCGCTGCAGGTCTTGTGGCTCGGCAATCAGCGTTGCAGTCAGCTGCCCGTGCAAGGCTTGCAGCGCGCGGCGCAGTTCGGCTTCGTCGGCCACCGCCACGGCCACCGTGGCCGGCCCGAACACCTCCTCCTGAAGCAACGCATCACCGTCAAGCAGCAGGCTCACATCCGCCTGGAACAGCTGCGCCTGCGCCTGGTCGCCAGCCTGGTCGGCGCCGGCCAGATGACGCACGCCCGGGTGCTGGTGCAGGCGTTGCACGCCCTGGGCATAGCTGCGCAATGTACCGGCATTGAGCATGGTCTGCCCGGGCTGGTCGGCCAGCTGCGCACCAAGGGCCGCCAGGAAGTTGCTGAACGCTTCGCCGGCAATACCGATGACCAGCCCGGGGTTGGTGCAGAACTGCCCGCAGCCCAGCACCACCGAACCGGCCAGCTCCCTGGCTACCTGCTCGCCCCTGGCCTGCAAGGCCGCAGGCAAGACCAGCACCGGGTTGATGCTGCTCATTTCGGCGAACACCGGAATCGGCTGCGGGCGCGCTGCAGTCAGCTCGCACAGCGCACGGCCGCCCTTGAGCGAACCGGTGAAGCCCACGGCCTGGATCGCCGGGTGGCGCACCAGCGCTTCGCCGACACCGGCACCGTAGATCATGTTGAACACGCCCGCGGGCATGCCGGTGGCCACCACTGCCCGCTCGATGGCCTCGGCCACCCGTTCGGCAGTAGCCATATGGCCGCTGTGCGCCTTCACCACCACCGGGCAACCGGCGGCCAGCGCCGCGGCGGTATCACCCCCAGCGGTGGAGAAGGCCAGCGGGAAGTTGCTGGCGCCGAACACGGCTACCGGGCCGACGCCGGTACGGTACTGGCGCAGGTCGGGGCGCGGCAGCGGCTGACGCTGGGGTTGGGCACGGTCGATGCGAGCACCCAAGTAGTCGCCACGACGAAGCACCGAGGCGAACAGACGCATCTGGTTGCTGGTGCGCGCGCGTTCGCCCTGGATGCGCCCGGCCGGCAGTGCGGTTTCGCGGCACACGGTGGCGACAAAACTGTCGTCCAGCGCATCCAGCTGGTCGGCAATGGCATCGAGGAACTGCGCACGGCGCTGCGGCGCCAGGGCGTTGTATTCGGCGAAGGCCGCTTCGGCAGCCTGCGCGGCGGCGTCCACTTCCTCCGGGGTGGCTTGGGCAAAGGCCTGCGGGAGGGCTTCGCCGGTGCGCGCGTCGAGGCTTTGCAGGCGCACGCTGCCGGCAGCGCTGCGCTGGCCGCCAATGAAGTTGCTTCCGGTCATGGTTGGCTCCTGTAATGAGGAAAGAAGATTCAAAGGTTCATGTCAGCCATGAAGTGCACATGCCCCGCCATGTCAGCAGGGCCCCTGTGGGAGCGGCTTCAGCCGCGAACACCGGCGTAGCCGGTGCCATGCACCGCGCCGGGCCCTTCGCGGCTAAAGCCGCTCCCACAGGTACGCGGGCGAACCCGACACACTGCTCGCCTGACTGCTCAAAGGCTTTTCACCACCCCAGGGCGAACCTGCCCAGGCGCGGCGGCAATGCCATTGCGCAGCGGCTGGCCGAAGGCGTCGAGGCTGACTTCGAAGGTGTCGCCCGGGCGCGCCTGGATGCCGTCGGCGAACGACAGCGTGGCGGTGCCGAAGTAATGCACGTGGATATCACCGGGGCGCAGGAACTGGGTGTACTTGAAGTGGTGAAATTCAAGGTTCTCGAAGCTGTGGCACATGTTCTGCTCGCCCGACAGGAACGGCTTGCGCCACAGCTCCTGCCCGTCGCGCAGGATGCGGCTGGTGCCTTCCAGGTGGGCCGGCAGCGCACCCAGGCGCAGCTCTGGGCCGAAGCTGCAGGCGCGCAGTTTGGAATGGGCCAGGTACAGGTAGTTGCGCCGCTCCATCACATGGTCGGAAAACTCGTTGCCCAACGCATAGCCAAGGCGGTAAGGCGTGCCGTCGGCACCGATCAGGTACAGCCCGACCAGCTCTGGCTCCTCGCCGGCATCCTCGGCGAACGCCGGCAGCGGCAGGTCGGCGCCAGGGCGCACGACGATGCCACCGTCGCCCTTGTAGAACCACTCCGGCTGCGCGCCCTCCTCGCCTGCCGGCGGCCGACCGCCATCGAGGCCCCACTGGAACATGCGCATGCTATCGGTCACCGCGCCTTCGGCCTGCTGCTGATGCATCTTGTCGCGGGTTGCGGCGCTGCCCAGGTGGGTCAGCCCGGTGCCGGTGACCAGGCAGTGCGCCGGGTCCGGGTGGTCCAGTGGCGGCAACACGCGGCCTTCGGCCAGCAGGGCCAGGTAGTCGTGGCGCTCGCTCAGGCCGGCAGCCTGCACTTCAGCGGCCAGGTCACGGCCGGCGGCAATGGCTTGCAGGGCCAGCTCGCGGGTGCTGCCAGCGCCCTGAACCTGCAGGGCGTAATTGCCTTCCACCACGCCCACGCAGCGCTCGCCGGTGGCGGTTTCAAATTGGATCAATCGCATGTTTGTGCTCGCTTCTCGGTTGCGAAAATTAGCGGGAGGCTTCGGCTGCCCGCGAGGAAGCCAGGCGCTGGCGGCGCTCCAGGCGGTTGTAGACAACCCCGGTGAGCAACAGCCCGAACAGCATCACCACGGCCAGGAAATACAGCCCCGACGAAAGTTGCCCGGTGTGCTCCTTGAGCGCGCCGATACCGAACGGGCCCAGGTAGCCGCCGAGGTTGCCGATCGAGTTGATCAAGGCGATGCCGGCTGCAGCGCTGGCCCCGGAGAAGAAACGGCCCGGCAAGGTCCAGAAAATGGCGGTGCAGGAGAACAACGCGAATGCCACCAGGCACAGCGCTGCCAGCTGCATGACCGGCACGCTAAGCCAGGCACTGAAGAACAGGCCGATCGCACCCAGGGCATACAGCAGGCCAAGATGGCCATAGCGGTCGTTCAGGCGGTCGGAGCTGCGCGGCACGATCAGCAGGCCGATGATGCCGAACAGGTAAGGCACGGCCGAAACGAAACCGGTGACCAGGTCACTGCCGCCAAACTGGTGGATCAGCGTGGGCAGCCAAAGGCCCAGGCCGTAAATGCTCAGGGTTACCGGCAGGTAGAACAGCGCCAGCAACAGCACCCGGCTGTCCTTCAGGGCATGCAACGGATTGCCATGGCGGGTCTGGCCGAACTCGCGCAGGTCATTGGCCAGCTGTTCCTGCAGCCAGCTGCGCTGTTCGTCGCTGAGCCAGCGCACCTTGGCCGGGCTGTCTGGCAGCAGGCGCAGGGTCGGCCAGGCCAGCAGCACCGCGGGGGTACCGATGCAGATGAACAGCCATTGCCAGCCATGCAGGCCGTAGATGCCATCGAGCCCCAGCAGCGCGCCCGAGAGCGGCCCGGTGATCAGCATCGCCAGCGGCTGGGAGAGGATGAAGAAGCCGAGGATCTTGCCGCGATGGCGCACCGGGTACCACTGGGTGATGTAGTAAAGCACGCCCGGGAAGAAGCCCGCCTCGGCCGCCCCCAGCAGAAAGCGCATCACGTAGAAACCGTTGGGCCCGGTAACGAACGCCATGCCGACGGTGATCGCGCCCCAGGTAACCAGGATGCGGGCGAACCAGCGGCGCGCGCCAAAGCGGTCGAGCAACAGGTTGCTCGGCACCTCGAACAGGAAGTAACCAATGAAGAAGAGCCCGGCGCCAAGGCCGTAGGCCGCGTCACCCAGGCCGATGTCGGCGCCCATGTGCAGCTTGGCGAAGCCCACCGCGGAACGGTCGACATAGGCCACCAGGTAAAGCAGTACCAGAAAAGGGATGAGTTTCAGTGTGATCAGGCGGACGAGCCGCTGCTCCTGAATCATGGCGATGTCTCCAATTGTTCTTGTAATGGGTACAGCACCTGGCCGGGGACTTTTTGGCAGACCTCTGACCTGGGTGAATGATCTTATAGTATTACTAATTGAGCCAACAAGCCTTCACAGAGACCATTTTTATCAGTACAGTCGATCTCACAACGACAAATAGTAATACTAATTAGGTGTTCCCATGTCTGATAGCAAACGCCCACTGCGCTCCGCCCAATGGTTCGGCACCGCCGACAAGAACGGTTTCATGTACCGCAGCTGGATGAAGAACCAGGGTATTCCGGACCACGAATTCCAGGGCAAGCCGATCATCGGCATCTGCAACACCTGGTCGGAGCTGACCCCGTGCAACGCGCACTTCCGCAAGATTGCCGAACACGTCAAGAAGGGCGTGCTGGAGGCTGGCGGCTTCCCGGTGGAGTTCCCGGTGTTCTCCAGCGGCGAGTCCAACCTGCGCCCCACCGCCATGCTCACCCGCAACCTGGCGAGCATGGATGTGGAGGAAGCGATCCGTGGCAACCCGGTGGACGCTGTGGTGCTGCTGACCGGCTGTGACAAGACCACCCCGGCGCTGCTGATGGGCGCGGCGAGCTGTGACGTGCCGGCGATCGTGGTTACCGGCGGGCCGATGCTGAACGGCAAGCACAAAGGCAAGGACATTGGCGCCGGCACCATCGTCTGGCAGATGCACGAGGCCTACAAGGCCGGCCAGATCGACCTCAATGAGTTCCTCTCGGCCGAGGCCGGCATGTCGCGCTCGGCAGGTACCTGCAACACCATGGGCACCGCCTCGACCATGGCCTGCATGGCCGAAGCGCTGGGCACCTCGCTGCCGCACAACGCCGCCATTCCGGCGGTGGATGCACGGCGCTACGTGCTGGCCCACCTGTCGGGCATGCGCATTGTCGACATGGTGCGCGAAGACCTGCGCCTGTCGAAAATCCTCACCCGCGAAGCCTTCGAGAACGCCATCCGCGTCAACGCCGCCATCGGTGGCTCGACCAACGCGGTGATTCACCTGAAGGCCATCGCCGGGCGTATCGGCGTGGACCTGCAGCTGGAAGACTGGACCCGTATCGGCCGTGGTACGCCAACCCTGGTCGACCTGCAGCCTTCGGGCCGTTTTCTGATGGAAGAGTTCTACTACGCCGGCGGCCTGCCTGCGGTCATCCGCCGCCTGGGCGAACACGGCCTGCTGCCCAACCCTGCCGCGCTGACGGCCAACGGCAAGAGCCTGTGGGACAACTGCCAGGCCGCACCGCTGTATGACGAAGAGGTGATCCGCCCGATCGACAAGCCGCTGGTGGCCGATGGCGGCATCTGCATCCTGCGCGGCAACCTGGCGCCCAAGGGCGCCGTGCTCAAGCCCTCGGCCGCCACCCCGGCGCTGATGCAGCATCGTGGCCGCGCCGTCGTGTTCGAGAACTTCGACGACTACAAGGCACGCATCAACGACCCCGAGCTGGATGTGGATGCCAGTTCCGTGCTGGTGATGAAGCACTGCGGGCCCAAGGGCTACCCGGGCATGGCCGAGGTCGGCAACATGGGCCTGCCGGCCAAGCTGCTGGCCCAGGGCGTGACCGACATGGTGCGTATTTCCGATGCCCGCATGAGCGGCACCGCCTACGGCACCGTGGTGCTGCACGTGGCGCCGGAAGCGGCAGCTGGCGGGCCGTTGGCTGCCGTGCGCGAAGGCGACTGGATCGAACTGGATTGCAAGGAAGGCCGCCTGCACCTGGACATTTCCGACGAGGAACTGGCCGGCCGCCTGGCTGACCTGCAAGCCCCGCCGCAGTTGATCAGCGGTGGTTACGCCAGGCTGTACCTGGACCACGTCATGCAGGCCGATGAGGGTTGCGACTTCGACTTCCTGGTCGGATGCCGCGGGGCGGCGGTGCCCAAGCACTCGCACTAAGAGCGTCATTGGGGCTGCTGCGCAGCCCATCGCAGGCAAGCCGGGCTCCCACAGGGACCGCGAAAGTCTCCAGGTATGCGCCGTATCTGTGGGAGCGGCTTCAGCCGCGAACACCGGCAAAGCCGGTGCCATCCTCCGCGTCGCCTGCTTCGCGGGCGCGCCCGCTCCCACAGGTCCGGCGCAGGCTTCAGGCTCACGCGGTACCTGTGGGAGCGGCCGTGGCCGCGAACACCGGCGCAGCCGGTGCCATCCTCCGCGTCGCCTGCTTCGCGGGTGAACCCGCTCCCACAGGGACGGCGCAGGCTTCAGGCTCACGCTGTACCTGTAGGAGCGGCTTCAGCCGCGAACACCGGCGTAGCCGGTGCCATCCACCGCGTCGCCTGCTTCGCGGGTGAACCCGCTCCCACAGGGACGGCGCAGGCTTCAGGCTCACGCGGTACCTGTGGGAGCGGCCGTGGCCGCGAACACCGGCGCAGCCCGGTGCCATCCTCCGCGTCGCCTGCTTCGCGGGTGAACCCGCTCCCACAGGGACGGCACAGGCTTCAGGCTCACGCTGTACCTGTAGGAGCGGCTTCAGCCGCGAACACCGGCGTAGCCGGTGCCATCCACCGCGTCGCCTGCTTCGCGGGTGAACCCGCTCCCACAGGGACGGCGCAGGCTTCAGGCTCACGCGGTACCTGTGGGAGCGGCCGTGGCCGCGAACACCGGCGCAGCCGGTGCCATCCACTGCGTCGCCTGCTTCGCGGGTGAACCCGCTCCCACAGGGACGGCGCAGGCTTCAGGCTCACGCGGTACCTGTAGGAGCGGCTTCAGCCGCGAACACCGGCGCAGCCGGTGCCATCCACCGCGTCGCCTGCTTCGCGGGTGAACCCGCTCCCACAGGGACGGCGCAGGCTTCAGGCTCACGCGGTACCTGTGGGAGCGGCCGTGGCCGCGAACACCGGCGCAGCCGGTGCCATGCACCGCGTCGACGCGCTAATGCTATGATGCTGCCCCCGCCCGAAGGATCCGCCCCGCCCCACATGAACTACCGCCAACCCACCACGCGCAAGAGCATGCACGCCACCCTGGTCCAGGACCTTGGCGTACAGATCGTATCCGGCCAACTCGCACCCGGGCAGAAGCTGCCTTCCGAGGCCAGCCTGTGCGAAGCCTACGCGATCAGCCGGCCGGTGTTCCGCGAGGCGATGCGCGCCCTTACCGCCAAGGGCCTGATCGAGGCCCGCCCGCGGGTGGGTACCCTGGTTCGGCCGCGCCATGACTGGCACATGCTCGACCCGGACGTGCTGCACTGGCTGATGCAGGCCACGCCACAGCAGGAATTCTTCAACATGCTAAGCAGCGTACGTTGGGTCATCGAACCCGCCGCCGCCGCACTGGCCGCCACCAACGCCAGCGCCGACGACGTCGATTCGATCGCCGAGGCCTACCAGCGCATGGAAGCCGCCCGCAACCATGAAGAGCGCCTGCAACCGGACCTGGACTTCCACGCCCGTATCGCCGACGCCACCCACAACGACCTGCTGGCCTACCTGTGCAACATGCTGTCGATGGCGCTGCGCGAGTCGGTGCGCTACTCCAACCAGCGGGCGAATTTCGACGAACTCGCCCTGCCCCGCCACAAGGCGATTCTGACCGCTATCCAGAACGGTGACGCGCTGGGCGCGCGGCATGCTTCACTGGTACAGCTTGAAGATGCCCGCGTGGCGCTGGCCAAGGTACTGGGGCAGGACCCGACAAGCTGAGGTATCGACCGGGCCCACCTCAGCCACCGGGCCCGCCGATCAGAACACCGACCAGCCGATCCGCGAACTGAGCAGTTCGAGCGCCGCCATCCCGGCCAGCGAGTTACCCGCCGCATTCAACTCCGGTGACCACACGCACACAGTGAATTGCCCCGGCACGATGGCCACAATCCCGCCCCCCACGCCACTCTTGCCCGGCAACCCTACCCGATAGGCGAAATTCCCTGCTTCGTCATACAACCCGCTAGTGGCCATGATCGAGTTCACCTGCTGGGTCTGGCGCCGGGTCAGAATCTGCTCACCACTGTGCTTGCAGAACCCATCGTTAGCCAGGAAACAGAACGCCCGGGCCAGGTCCAGGCAATTCATCTGCAGCGCGCAATAGCTGAAATAGCTGCGCAGTACCGTTTCCACCTCGTTATGGAAGTTGCCGAACGACTGCATCAGGTAAGCCATGGCCGCGTTACGCGCACGGAACTGATACTCCGAGTCGGCAACGCGGGCATCGATCGAGATGTGCGGATTGCCCGATAGCCGCCGCACGAAATCGCGCATCGACAACGTAGGTGCAGCGAAGCGCGACTGGTTGATGTCGCAGATCACCAACGCACCCGCATTGATAAAGGGGTTGCGCGGCCGACCGCGTTCGAACTCCAGCTGCACCAGCGAGTTGAACGGCTGGCCGGAAGGCTCATGGCCAAGCCGCTGCCAAATGGCTTCCCCGGAGTGCCCAATCGCCTGCACCAGGCTGAACACCTTGGAAATACTCTGCACCGAGAACGGCACCAGCGCGTCGCCTGCACAGTAATAGCTGCCATCGTTGCCATAGACCGCGATGCCCAGCTGGTTCGCCGGCACATCGGCCAGCGCGGGAATGTAGTCAGCCACTTTGCCCTTGCCGATCAAGGGACGTACTTCTTCGAGAATCTCGTTCAACAGCGTTTGCATGGAAGGCCCTGTATCAGTCCCCAGACGACGGCTAAGGGGTAGCATCCTTGACGAAGATCGAGCGAAAGAAATCACACTCCCGGCAAGAAATTGTCGGCCGACCGTGCATCACGCCATGGCCTATGCTGTGCTTGTTTCGACGGTATACAGCCCGCGCACCCGCCAGGTACCCAAGCCAACCAAGGAACGGAGGACCCACAATGCCAGCTTGCCCCTTGCCCGCTGACGAAGCGCTGCGCCAGCGCACGCTCGACGACATGAACCTGGTCGACACGCCAGCCGAGCATTACCTGGATACCCTGGTGCGGCTCACCCAGGACCTGGCCCATGTGGACACTGTGCTTATCAGCCTGATCGACCAGGACCGACAGTGGTTCAAGGCCCGCATAGGCCTTGAGGCAAGCGAGACGACGCGCAGTGTTTCGTTCTGCGGCTACGCCATTCTCGGCGAGGATACCCTGATGGTGCCCGACGCCAAGTGCGACAGGCGCTTCGTCGACAACCCGCTCGTGCTGAACGCGCCCTACATCCGCTTTTACGCCGGCCACCCCTTGCGCGCCGGCAACGGTAAAGCCATCGGCACGCTGTGCATGTTCGACCCGCGCCCGCGTGTGCTCAGCGAGGCTCAGCAAGCGAACTTCAGGGACCTGGCCACGCTCGCCGAGGGGTATCTGCAGCTGCGTACCTTGGCCCAGGTGAACCGCGATCTGCGGCTTGAAATGGATCGCGAGCAGCGCAAAGCCCTGCTCGACCCTTTGACACAACTGTGGAACCGCGGCGCGTTGTCGGCGTTTGAAGCGCATGAACGGCGATTGGCCGAGGTGAACGGCTTACAGCTGGGTGCGGTTTATGCCGACCTGGACCACTTCAAGTCCATCAACGACAAGTACGGCCATGGCGGCGGAGACAAGGTGCTGTGCGAAACGGCCCGTCGCCTGCGCGCTGCACTGCGCCCCGATGACCTGGTGGTGCGCCATGGGGGTGAGGAGTTTGTTGCAATTTTGCAGGTGAAGGACAGCGAAGAGCTGACCCGTATTGCTGAGCGGATTCGCGAACAGGTGGGTGCCAGCCCGATGCAGTTGCCCTGTGGCCAGTTGAACGTAACCCTGAGCATCGGGTGCACGCTGTTTGCCAAGGGTGAAACGCTGGATGACGCACTGGAACGCGCTGACAAGGGACTTTATGACGCCAAACAGAATGGACGAAACCGGGTTGTCTACATAGCGCCACCTCTCTGAGACGAGCACGATCCGGGCCGTGCGGCATCTCTTCTCGCCTCTCAGCCCGGCTATTTGTTGCCGCTGACCGAAAACTGACCCAGTTTCGCCCGTTGTGCTGACTGAAAACTGACCCAGGTGTTCCACTGCACCTGCTCAATTTTTGAGCAGGAGAACACAGGGTGATCAGCATGGAAATGATGGGCAAAATTCGGCGGATGTATTTCCGCGACAAGCTGTCGTTGCATGAGATAGCCAAGCGCACCGGACTGTCGCGCAACACCATCCGAAAATGGGTCAGAGCGCCGGAGTCCAAACAGCCGGTTTATCAGCGTCGAGCCGTGTTCAACAAGCTCAGTCCCTTTCACGAGATGTTGGAGCAAGCGCTGCGGGCTGATGCCTTAAGGGCCAAGCAACATCGTCGCAGTGCCAAGGCGCTGCTGGCCATGATCCGCGCTGAAGGCTATGACGGCGGCTACAGCCAGCTCACTGCCTTCGTTCGTCATTGGCGCGGAGAGCAAGGCAAGGCGGTACGGGCATTTGTGCCGTTGGCATTCGCCTTGGGCGAGGCCTTCCAGTTCGATTGGAGCGAGGAAGGCCTGCTGGTTGGCGGTGTTTTCAGGCGCGTCCAGGTCGCGCACATGAAGCTATGTGCCAGCCGAGCTTTCTGGCTAGTGGCCTATCCCAGCCAAGGGCATGAAATGCTGTTCGATGCCCATACCCGCTCATTCGCCGCCTTAGGTGGCGTGCCGCGTCGCGGCATCTACGACAACATGAAAACTGCGGTCGACAAGGTCTCCAAGGGTAAAGGCCGCACGGTCAATGCTCGCTTCATGGTGATGTGCTCGCACTACCTGTTCGACCCGGACTTCTGCAACGTAGCGTCCGGCTGGGAAAAAGGTATCGTCGAAAAGAATGTCCAAGACAGTCGGCGCCGCATCTGGCTGTCCGCCCGCGACAATACTTTCCATAGCTTCGAAGAGTTGAATGCCTGGCTTGCCCAGCGCTGCCGGGCTCTCTGGCATGAGCTGATTCATCCGCAGTACAACGGCCTTACCGTCGCAGAAGTCTTGGAATTGGAGCGCGTCGAAATGATGCCGATGCCGACGCCTTTCGACGGATATGTAGAACGCACGGTTCGCGTTTCCAGCACCTGTCTGATCAACGTGGCTCGCAACCGCTATTCAGTACCCTGTGAGCGTGTTGGCCAGTGGGTCAGCAGTCGGCTCTATCCCTCGCGAATCGTCGTGATTGCCGATGAGGGTGTGATTGCTAGCCATGAGCGCCTGTTTGATCGCGATCAGGTCAGCTACGACTGGCAACACTACATCCCCCTCATTGAACGCAAACCGGGGGCCCTACGCAATGGTGCCCCGTTTGCCGATCTGCCTAAGCCACTACGCCTGCTCAGGCGCGGGCTGCTGCGGAATCTACAGGGTGACCGGGTTATGACCCAGGTCTTGGCCGCCGTGCCCATCGCTGGCCTGGATGCTGTTCTCGTAGCGGTTGAGCTGGTTTTGGAGTCTGGCAGCCTGAGCGCTGACCACATCCTCAACATCGTGGCCCGTCTGACCGCTCGTGAAGCACCACCCTCGGTCGAAACCAACCTGCAACTGAACGTTACCCCTGTTGCCAATACCGCACGCTATGACCGGTTGCGCAGCACGGATGAGGAGGTGCGCAATGCGTGATCTCACAGAGGAACTCAAAGACTTACGCCTGCACGGCATGGCCGATGCCTGGGCAGAGCTGGCCGCACAAGGCGAATCTTCCACTGCGTCATCGAAATGGCTGATCGAGCATCTCCTTGATCAAGAGCACGCCGACCGAGCAGTACGCTCGGTGCATCATCAGATGAGCATGGCGAAACTGCCCATGCACCGTGACCTGGCTGGCTTCGACTTCGGTGTATCCAGCGCCGATGTCCGATTGATCAGGGAACTGTCCACTCTGGCCTTCACCGACACAGCGCAAAATGTGGTGTTCATCGGTGGCCCTGGCACCGGTAAAACGCACCTCGCTACTGCCTTGGCAGTGGCCGGCATCACCCAACATAACAAGCGTGTGCGTTTTCACTCCACAGTCGATCTGGTCAACCTGCTGGAGCGTGAAAAACATGAGGGCAAGACAGGGCGTATCGCCCGAGGACTACTGCGTGCAGATCTGGTAATCCTTGATGAGCTTGGCTACCTACCTTTCAGTCAGAGCGGCGGAGCCCTGCTGTTCCACCTGCTTTCGAAGCTTTACGAGCACACCAGCGTGATCATCACCACCAACCTCAGCTTCGCCGAGTGGTCGAGCGTATTTGGCGACGCCAAGATGACCACGGCCTTGCTCGACCGATTGACACACCACTGCCACATCGTCGAGACGGGGAATGAATCATACCGCCTGCAAAACAGCACCTTGGTGGCCAAGACCAAGATCCAGGCGAGGGAGCGCAGACGGCAGGATGTCGAGGAATCGGAGGACGACCCGTTTTGACCTCTTTGGGCTGGCCTTGCTGAGTGCAGGGTCAGCACTTTCACGACGCTGTCGACTGCTAGGCTTATCCACAATTGCCGGGGTCTAAATCGGCAAGCAGCCCTGGGTCATTTTTCAATCGGCAGGGTGGGTCAGTTTTCAATCAGCGCCGACACTCCACTGACAAGAAGCAGGTCAACGTCATGCTCTCGAAAGCAGTAATTGCCCAGCTGGATGCGCTAGCAGAGAAGCATGGCCTGAAACGCGCTCAAGTCATTGAAAGCCTGGTTAGGATGGAGGCCGATGCAGGCGTGTACCTGGCCGAAAGCTAGCCATTGGATCGTAGCAGCTGCCGTCTTGCGATTGCAGGGCAGCCCGGCCTCCCGCTAGTTGAGGCACAGCCGTGGAGTCCCTCTGCGGCCCCTGCGTACGCTGTATGCCTGAACGACCTGCCGATCCAGTTCGGTTCTTCACCAGTGCCACATTGACGCCCCACAAGAGCACCAGGCGCAGTAGCCACTGCGGACGATGCCCAACAAGCGGCACATAGCCCGACTCGGAAAGTGCGCAGCAGCCTTTTTACGATGGCCATCTCCTCAGCTTGCTCGGCCAAAGCCAGCGCTTCGTCCTTATAGGCTTGGGAATAGCGGGTGCGGGCCTGTTTCATCAAAAAGAGGGGGTGCCATTGCCCCCCTCGCGCCAGGTATCGCTTAACGGGGTGCACACCGGGACTGGGCAAGATCAGTCACCCCGAAGAGCAAAGCACCGGTACCCGAGCAGCAGAAAATCCAAGAGCTGGAAGCCAGGATCAACCGACCGGAACGGGAGAAAACGATCCTATAAAAACAATAGAGGATATCGGTGGGGCAAAAAGTGGGGCAAAAATAAGAGCACCAACAAAACCATCAGACATAAAAAAATCCAGTCACCGCTAAGTGACTGGATTTTCTAGGGTATTTTGGTCGGGACGGAGTGATTCGAACACTCGACCCCTTGCACCCCATGCAAGTGCGCTACCGGGCTGCGCTACGCCCCGACTGGGCTTTGAAGCATATTCTCAATCCTACCGAGAACGTTGAAGAATGTACCCTAACCTCCTGATAAATGAAAGCTTTTTCTCAAAAAATTTTCCATTCACCAGCAACCCAGGTCACTTCTTCAACACCACCAACACATCCTCCAACTCGACAATCATCTGCCGAATCAGCTGCTTGTACTGGCTAGACTCATCCTTGGCCTCATCACTGGAAAGCCTCAACCGAGCCCCGCCAATGGTGAACCCCTGTTCATAAAGCAGCGCACGAATCTGGCGAATCATCAGCACATCCTGCCGCTGATAATACCGCCGGTTCCCCCGCCGCTTCACGGGATTGAGCTGATCGAACTCCTGCTCCCAATACCGCAGCACGTGCGGTTTTACCGCACAAAGCTCACTCACTTCACCAATGGTGAAGTACCTTTTGCCCGGTATGGGGGGCAGTTCGTCGTTATGGCTTGGTTCCAGCATAGGCCTCAACCCGGGCCTTCAACTTCTGCCCTGGACGAAAGGTGACGACGCGCCGTGCGGTGATCGGGATTTCTTCCCCTGTCTTGGGGTTGCGGCCCGGCCGCTGGCGTTTGTCGCGAAGGTCGAAGTTGCCGAAACCGGACAGCTTGACCTGCTCGTTCTCTTCAAGTGCGTGCCGAATTTCTTCAAAAAACAGCTCGACCAGCTCCTTGGCCTCACGCTTGTTAAGCCCCAGCTCCTCGTACAGCCTTTCGGCCATCTCAGCTTTCGTCAGAGCACCCATGCCGTTATTTCCTTAACGTGGTGTTCAACCTTTGTTCGAGCGAGGTGAGGATGTTTTGCAGTGCGGCGTTCACCTCATCGTCGTTAAGAGTGCGCGATGGATGCTGCCAGGTCAAGCCGACGGCAAGGCTTTTTCTATCAGGATCAATGCCTTTACCTTGGTAGACATCAAACAGCCTGAGGTCTGTGAGCCATTCGCCTGCATTGTCACGAATTACTTCAAGCACCGAGCTAGAAGCTACATCACGTCCTGCAATCAAAGCCAGGTCGCGGCGGGTTTCCGGGAACTTGGACAGCTCGCTGAATTTCGGCAGGCGGCCTTCGACCACGTCGCCCAGCACCAGCTCGAACAGGAACACCGGGCGGTCCAGGTCCAGGGCTTTTGCCAGCTCTGGGTGGATGGCGCCGAGGTAGCCGACCAGCTTGCCGTCACGCTCGATGGCGGCGGTCTGGCCTGGGTGCAGGGCTGGGTGCTTGCCGGCGCTGAAGGTGAAGTCGCTCAGGGCGCCGGAGTAGCCCAGCAGGGCTTCCACGTCGGCCTTCACATCGAAGAAGTCGACGCCGTCGCGGCCGTTGGCCCAGCCTTCTGGCAGGCGGCTGCCGGTGACAACGCCGGCGATCATCGGCTGCTGCTTCAGGTCGCCGAGCTGGCCGACGAAGCGCAGGCCGCTTTCGAACAGGCGCACGCGGTCTTGCTGGCGGTTCAGGTTGTGCTGCAGTGCCTTGACCAGGCCCGGCCACAGGGACGCGCGCATGGCGGCCATGTCGCTGGAGATGGGGTTGGCCAGCAGCAGCGGCTCTACGCCCGGGCTGAACAGTTCGAACAGTTTCGGGTCGATGAAGCTGTAGGTGATGGCTTCCTGGTAGCCGCGGGCAACCAGCAGGCGGCGCAGGGTCGGCAGGTCACCGCGGGTTTCCGGCTTGCCCTGGGGGGCCAGGCGGGCTTGCGGGTAGCGAACCGGCAGGTTGTTGTAGCCGTACAGGCGGGCCAGCTCTTCGATCAGGTCCACTTCCAGGCTGATGTCGAAGCGGTGGCTTGGGACGTTGACGGTCCACTGCCCTTCCCCATCGCGAGTCGTGGTCAGTTCCAAAGCGTTGAGCAGTTGCTCGACCTGGGCTGGGTCCATTTCCATGCCGAGCATCTGAGTGATGCGTTCGGCGCGCAGGGTGACCGGGGCCACTTGCGGCAGGTGCTGCTCGCTGACGGCCTCGACGACCGGGCCGGCTTCGCCGCCGACGATGTCCAGCAGCAGCTGAGTGGCGCGCTCCATGGCTTCGCGGGCCAGCTGCGAGTCTACGCCGCGCTCGTAGCGGTGCGAGGCGTCGGTGTGCAGGCCGTAGGAGCGGGCTTTACCGGCGACGGAGATCGGCTCGAAGAAGGCGCTTTCCAGGAACAGGTCGCGGGTTTTTTCGGTGTTCACACCGCTGTGCTCGCCACCCATGACGCCGGCGATGGCCAGGGCGCGGGTGTGGTCGGCGATTACCAGGGTGTCGGCGCGCAGGGCAACTTCCTGGCCGTCGAGCAGGACGAGCTTCTCGCCCTCTTCGGCCATGCGTACGCGGATGCCGCCGTTGATTTCTGCCAGGTCGAAGGCGTGCATCGGCTGGCCGAGTTCGAGCATCACGTAGTTGGTGATGTCGACGGCGGCGTCGATGCTGCGCACGTCGCTGCGGCGCAGGCGTTCGACCATCCACAGCGGGGTCGGCTTGCTCAGGTCGACGTTGCGGATGACGCGGCCCAGGTAGCGTGGGCAGGCAGCCGGGGCGCTGACTTCGACCGGGCGCACTTCGTCGTGGGCAGCCGGTACGGCTGGCACTACCGGGCGGGTGACCGGGGTGTCGTACAGGGCGCTGACGTCACGGGCAAGACCTGCGATGGACAGGCAGTCGCCGCGGTTGGGGGTGAGGCCGATTTCGATGCTGGCGTCGTCCAGGCTCAGGTACTGGCGAATGTCTTCGCCAACCGGGGCGTCGGCAGCCAGTTCCAGCAGGCCGTCGTTCTCTTCGCTGATTTGCAGCTCGGCAGCCGAGCACAGCATGCCGAAGGACTCGACGCCGCGCAGCTTGGCCTTCTTGATCTTGAAGTCGCCTGGCAGTTCGGCGCCGATCATGGCGAACGGGATCTTGATGCCTGGGCGGGCGTTAGGGGCGCCGCACACGACCTGGAAGGTTTCCTGGCCGTTGCTTACCTGGCACACGCGCAGCTTGTCGGCGTCCGGGTGTTGTTCGGTGGCGAGGATTTCGCCCACGACGATGCCGCTGAACTGGCCGGCAGCGGGGGTAACGCTGTCGACTTCGAGGCCGGCCATGGACAGGCGGGCGACCAGTTCGTCACGGGAGACTTGCGGGTTTACCCAACCGCGCAGCCACTGTTCACTGAATTTCATGCTGTTCTCCTAGAATGTGCGTCGATTGGGCCTAGCGGAATTGGGCAAGGAACCGCAGGTCGTTATCGAAGAACAGACGCAAATCGTTGACGCCGTAGCGCAGCATGGCCAGGCGCTCGGCGCCCATGCCGAAGGCGAAGCCCTGGAACTCTTCAGGGTCGATGCCGGACATGCGCAGCACGTTCGGGTGCACCATGCCGCAGCCCATCACTTCCAGCCAGCCGGTCTGCTTGCACACGCGGCAGCCTTTGCCGGAACACATCACGCACTGGATGTCGACTTCGGCGGACGGCTCGGTGAAGGGGAAGAACGATGGGCGGAAACGTACCGCCAGTTCTTTTTCGAAGAACACGCGCAGGAACTCTTCGATGGTGCCCTTGAGGTCGGCGAAGTTGATATCGCGATCGATCAGCAGGCCTTCGACCTGGTGGAACATCGGCGAGTGGGTGATATCCGAGTCGCAGCGGTATACGCGGCCCGGGCAGACAATGCGGATTGGCGGCTGGGTGGACTCCATGGTCCGCACCTGCACCGGCGAGGTGTGGGTGCGCAGCAGCATGTTGGCATTGAAGTAGAAGGTGTCGTGCATCGCCCGGGCCGGGTGGTGGCCGGGGATGTTGAGCGCTTCGAAGTTGTGGTAGTCGTCTTCCACCTCTGGGCCTTCGGCAATGCCGTAACCGATGTGGGTGAAGAACTGCTCGATGCGCTCGAGTGTACGTGTGATCGGGTGCAGGCCACCGGTGGCCTGGCCGCGGCCTGGCAGGGTGACGTCAATGCATTCGGCAGCCAGGCGAGCGCTGAGCTCGGCTTCTTCGAAGGCGGCCTTGCGGGCATTGAGCACAACGGTAACGCGCTCTTTGGCGTCGTTGATCAGCGCGCCGACTTTCGGCCGCTCTTCGGCTGGCAGGTTGCCCAGGGTCTTCATCACCTGGGTCAGCTCGCCTTTCTTGCCGAGATAGTTCACCCGGATCTGTTCCAGGGTATTGATGTCTTCAGCGCGCTCCACGGCCTCTAGGGCTTGGGAGACCAACGCATCCAGGTTTTCCATGTACAGACTCCAGATACGAAAATAGGGGAAGAGCTTTGAAGGCTCTTCCCCTATCGATGACGTTCAATGCCCGACGGCGCTAGCGCCGCCGGGTGATTGTCGCGGGTACTTAAGCCAGAACGGCTTTAGCTTTCTCGACAATCGCAGCAAACGCCGCTTTTTCGTTCACTGCCAGATCGGCCAGAACCTTACGGTCGATTTCGATCGAAGCCTTTTTCAGGCCAGCAATCAGACGGCTGTAGGACAGACCGTTGGTGCGGGCACCGGCGTTGATACGAGCGATCCACAGTGCGCGGAACTGACGCTTCTTCTGACGACGGTCACGGTAGGCATATTGACCTGCCTTGATGACAGCCTGCTTGGCAACGCGGAATACGCGCGAGCGTGCACCGTAGTAGCCTTTAGCCAGTTTCAGAATTTTCTTGTGACGCTTACGAGCGATGACGCCACGCTTAACACGAGCCATGAGTAACTTCCTCTATCTAAACCAGAATTAACGTACGCGCAGCATGCGCTCGACTTTTGCCACGTCAGACGGGTGCAGCAGGCTGGCACCGCGCAGTTGACGCTTACGCTTGGTCGACATTTTGGTCAGGATGTGGCTCTTGAAAGCGTGCTTGTGCTTGAAGCCGGAAGCGGTCTTCAGGAAGCGCTTCGCAGCACCGCTCTTGGTTTTCATTTTTGGCATGTTGGAACTCCGCATTCGATAAAATTACACAATAATCATCAGGCCTGCCGTGCCCGGGAGATTACTTCTTCTTTTTGGGGGCGATGACCATCATAAGCTGGCGTCCTTCCATCTTCGGATGCTGCTCAACGGAGCCGTATTCGGCGAGGTCGGCTTCGACCCGCTTCAACAGCTCCATGCCCAGCTCCTGGTGGGCCATCTCACGGCCGCGGAATCTCAGAGAGATCTTGGCCTTGTCCCCATCGGTAAGGAAACGTACCAGGTTGCGTAGTTTTACCTGGTAATCCCCTTCTTCCGTCCCTGGACGAAACTTGATTTCTTTGATCTGGATCTGCTTCTGGTTTTTCTTGGCTTCGTTGGCCTGCTTCTTCTTCTCGAAGAGGTGCTTGCCGTAGTCCATCACCTTGCAGACGGGCGGTTGCGCGTCGGCGGAGATTTCCACCAGATCCAGCTTCGCTTCATCAGCGATACGAAGCGCTTCATCAATCGAGACGATGCCAATCTGCTCGCCGTCAGCGCCAATTAACCGAACCTCGCGTGCCGAGATATTCTCGTTGATCGGGGCTTTCGGTGCAGTTCGTTTATCGTTTCTCATTTCACGCTTAATAGTCATTACTCCGATTCTAGGCGACCGCGCTGGGCAACAGCGCTGTTGAGCAGCTGCGTGAATTCAGCCACCGGCATGGAGCCGAGGTCTTTGCCTTCACGGGTGCGTACGGCGACGGTCTGCGTTTCGACTTCGCGATCCCCTATAACCAAAAGGTACGGGACCTTGAGCAAAGTATGCTCGCGGATTTTAAAGCCGATCTTCTCATTTCTCAAGTCCGACTTGGCACGGAAACCGCTACCGTTCAGGGTATTTTCCACCTCGAGGGCGAAATCGGCCTGCTTGTCGGTGATATTCATGATCACGGCCTGGGTTGGGGCCAGCCAGGCCGGGAACACGCCGGCGTAGTGCTCGATCAGCATGCCGATGAAGCGCTCGAACGAACCGAGGATGGCGCGGTGCAGCATGACCGGGCGAACTCGGCTGTTATCTTCGGCGATGTAGCTGGCATCCAGGCGTTCTGGCAGGTTCGGGTCGTACTGCAGGGTACCGCACTGCCAGTTACGGCCGAGGCAGTCGCGCAGGGTGAACTCGATCTTCGGGCCGTAGAAGGCGCCCTCGCCCGGCTGGTATTCCCACTCCAGGCCCGATTCGTTCAAGGCGTCGGCCAGTGCGCCTTCGGCACGGTCCCACAGCTCTTCGGAACCCACGCGCTTGGCCGGGCGGGTCGACAGCTTCATGGCGATGTCGGTGAAGCCGAAGTCCTTGTACACGTCCAGGGTCAGCTTGATGAAGTCGGCGGCTTCTTTCTTTACCTGTTCTTCGGTGCAGAAGATGTGCGCGTCGTCCTGCACGAAGCCACGCACGCGCATGATGCCGTGCAGGGCGCCGGACGGCTCGTTACGGTGGCAGGCACCGAACTCGGCCAGGCGCAGCGGCAGGTCGCGGTAGCTCTTCAGGCCCTGGTTGAACACCTGCACGTGGCACGGGCAGTTCATCGGCTTGACCGCGTAGTCACGGCTTTCCGACGAAGTGGTGAACATGTTCTCGGCGTAGTTGGACCAGTGGCCGGAACGCTCCCAGAGAATGCGGTCGACAACCTGCGGGGTCTTGATTTCCTGGTAGCCGTTGACGCGCTGGACCTGGCGCATGTACTGCTCGAGTACCTGGTACACGGTCCAGCCGTTGGCGTGCCAGAACACCATGCCCGGGGCTTCTTCCTGCAGGTGGAACAGGTCGAGCTGCTTGCCGATCTTGCGGTGGTCGCGTTTTTCGGCTTCTTCGATGCGCTGGATGTACGCAGCCAGCTGCTTCTTGTCGGCCCAGGCGGTGCCGTACACGCGTTGCAGCTGCTCGTTCTTGGCATCACCGCGCCAGTAGGCGCCGGACAGCTTGGTCAGTTTGAATGCCTTGAGGAAGCGGGTGTTCGGCACGTGCGGGCCGCGGCACATGTCGACGTATTCTTCGTGGTAGTACAGGCCCATGGCCTGCTCGTCCGGCATGTCTTCGACCAGGCGCAGCTTGTAGTCTTCGCCACGGGCCTTGAACACGTCGATGACTTCGGCGCGCGGGGTCACCTTCTTGATGACGTCGTAGTCCTTGTCGATCAGCTCCATCATGCGCTTTTCGATGGCGGCCATGTCTTCAGGGGTGAAGGGGCGCTCGTAGGCGATGTCGTAGTAGAAGCCTTCGTCGATGACCGGGCCGATCACCATCTTGGCGGTCGGGTACAGCTGTTTCACCGCGTGGCCGACCAGGTGGGCGCACGAGTGACGGATGATCTCCAGTCCCTCTTCATCTTTAGGGGTGATGATCTGCAGGGTGGCGTCGTTGCTGATCAGGTCGCAGGCATCGACCAGTTTGCCGTCGACCTTGCCGGCCACGGTGGCCTTGGCCAGGCCGGCGCCGATGGAAGCGGCGACTTCGGCTACGGATACGGCATGATCGAACGAACGTTGACTGCCATCGGGAAGAGTAATAACGGGCATGGCGCCTCCTCTCCTAGTGGTGACCCCTACCAAAGGTCACGTGGGTTGGGATGAGCCAGTACAAGATCCGACCTGCCTTCCCGCAACGGGAAGCCTGCCTCACAGTGGCAGAAGCCTTTCGGCTTGCCAGGGACGAACCAGAGTGACTGGAAAGAAAAAAGATAGCTGCAAGCTGCAAGTTGTCAGCTGCAAGCCGGGCATGCTAGCACGCGGGTTGCACGCCAGGCAGAAATATTTGGAAATTACGCCGCAGCGGTGAACTAACGCGGAAAAATTCCTATCAGACCTTGGGAAGCAACCTACTCTTGATGAGACCTTAACCCAAGGAGTAATTGGTTATGCGAGTTCCGTCTCTTCTGGCCCTGGCGGCCGCTGGGGCCCTGCTGCTGCCCATGGCTGCGAACGCCGGCAACTTCCCGGCCGGGAAGGAAGCTGCCTACATGACCCAGTGCACGCAAGTGGCTCAAGGCCAAGGCGTTGACGCTGCGACCGCGAAAAAACACTGCGACTGTGGCGCGCAAACCATCAAAAAGAATTTCACCGACGCGGAAATTGCCGACCTCGACAGCAACGATGGCGTGGACGCCAAGCTGATGCAGAAGGCCCAGATGGTCGTGAAACAGGCCTGTGCACCGAAGAGCTGAAACCTTAAAGCCAGAGCAGACCAGCCATTCTTTGAGCTGGATCAACATCCTGCGAAGGTAAAAGGCGCTAGATGCGCAGAATTAGACTATGATGTGTTCCGTGCTCCGTAGCCTCGGCCGCATTGCACCACTGAAAAAACTAAATGTTCTGGAGATTCACCCATGTCCAATCGCCAACAAGGCACCGTCAAATGGTTCAATGATGAGAAAGGCTACGGCTTCATCACCCCAGCAGGCGGCGGCGACGACCTGTTCGTTCACTTCAAGGCCATCGAATCTGACGGCTTCAAGAGCCTGAAAGAAGGCCAGACTGTTTCCTTCGTCGCCGAGCGCGGCCAGAAGGGCATGCAGGCTGCACAGGTTCGTCCGGAGTAATTCGGATAGCTGTAAAAAAACCCGCCCTTGTGGCGGGTTTTTTTATGGGTGCTGCATGGGTTGAAGGGGTTGGCCCATGCGGGCGCGGCTTTTTTTGTGGGAGCGGCCTTGTGTCGCGAAAGGGGCGCGTAGCGGCCCCAGGGTTTCAGCTCTGCAGCCTATAATGCCGGGGCCGCTTTGCGGCCCTTTCGCGACACAAGGCCGCTCCCACAAGGACCGCGTATCAACCGCAGTTGACGCGAACCACCTTGCCCTGCTCGTCCACATTCAGGTTCAAGCGCTCGGAGCGGTACTCCAGGGTAACCACGTCGTGCGGCTTGAGAATGCGGGCCATCTGCGAGCCACTGGCCTTGCGCGCCTGCTCCAGCAGCTCGGCGCTGGCCGGCTTGCCAATGGCGAAATCGGCGCCGCTGGCTTCGCAGCGGCCATCGTTGCCTGCCGGCGTGGCTGGCGCAGCGCCACCAGCAGAATTGCCACCAGTGCTGCAACCAGCCAGGACAGCAGCCACCGCCAGGGTTGCCAGGTAAGCACGGGTACGGAACATGAAGCCTCCTAAATCGGTCCGGGAACTGTCTGATCCGACAGTTCCGCTGATCTTTTGTTGCAAAACCGGTCAAGTCTGCCTGAACTCGCCAGCCGAGGCGAAAACGCAATCGTGACCGGATTTTGCACAACCCGCTGCGTTTGCCATATGCTTAAGCCGCAAGGTCACTGACGCAAAGTCATGATTTAGTGCAAGAAGTGGAGCGCACCCCGCCTCCATCGAACACCAGGGTCAGGTGTTCGCCCCTTCGTCCCGGGCCCCAAGCGAGAGCCTTTCATGAGCAGCCACAGCATCGAAGCCGATATCAAGGTCAAATGGGCCGAAGGCCAGAGCGCGTACAGCCCTGGCACGCCGGAGGAGTTGCTGCTGATTGCCATCGACCTGCTGGTGCGCGATCGCGGCGCCGAGGCGGCACGCAGCTTCTTCGACCAGGTGTTCGAGCGCTACGCGCCGCACACGGCTATTCCAATCGCGCCAAACGGGCGCTGAGCAGGTCGAACAGGCCCTGGGCATCGCCCTCCTCCACCCACATCACGTTGGCGGGCTGCTTGAGCACGCCGTACCAGTCGGCAAGGGTCTGGCCGAAGCTGGGGCCTTCGCGGCTGTCGATGCTCATATGGATGCGCCGGCCGCTGAACAGCTCGGGCTTGAGCAGGTAGGCGATGACGCTGGCGTCGTGCACCGGGCCGCCGGGCATGCCGTACAGGTCCATGTCGTGGGTGATGTAGGCGTTGAGGATATCCACCACCCGTTTGCTGGCCTGGTTGTTCACCGCCGCCAGTTGCTTGAGGCGGGCGTCGCTGGTCAGCAGTTTGTGGGTGACGTCCAGCGGCAGATAGATCAGTTGCACGCCGCTGGCCAGCACCACTTCGGCGGCATGTGGGTCGGCATAGAGGTTGAATTCCGCCGCCGGGGTGATGTTGCCGCCGTTGAAATGGGCACCGCCCATGACCACCACCTGCTTGATGCCTTTGGCGATGTCCGGGCGCTGGATCAGCGCCAGGGCCAGGTTGGTCTGTGGGCCGAGCATGGCGATGGTGATGCTGTGGGGCTTGGCGGTGCCAAGGGTGTCGACCAGGTATTGCACGGCATTGCCTTGGGCCAGCGGCGCTTTCGGTTCGTGGACCTGGATGCCGGTGAGGCCTTCTTCGCCGTGCACGTCGGCGGCGTAGATCGGCTTGCGTACCAGCGGGCGAGCGGCGCCGGCGTACACGGGGATGTCTTCGCGGCCGGCCCATTCGCGGGCCAGGCGGGCGTTGCGCGAGGTCTTTTCCAGGCGCACGTTGCCGGCCACGGTCGTGATGGCGCGGATGTTGAGCTCGTCGGGCGAGGCCATGGCCAGAAACAGCGCGACCACGTCGTCGGCGCCGGGGTCGGTGTCGATGATCAGGTCGATGGGGGCGGCCTGGAGGGTGGTGGCTGCAACCATGAGGGCGATTCCTTGTAGCAGGGGTTTGAGCATGGGTGGCACTCCTGTTGCCTGGATTGGTATTCCTGATACACCGCAAATCCCTGTGGGAGCGGGTTTACCCGCGAAGAAGGCAGCGCGGTGGATGGCACCGGCTTCGCCGGTGTTCGCGGGTGAACCCGCTCCCACAGGGGTTCTGCACTGGCTAGGACGACGAGCTAGAAAGTCACGCCGGAAATCAGCGCGATGTTGCTGTAGGGCTGGCACTCGCCAGTACGCACTACCGCACGGGCACTGCGTGTCAATGCCTTGAAATCTTCATGGCTCAGCCATTCGCGCTTGCCCACCTTGCCCTTCAGCCGCTCGATCTCGACCAGCGCCGGCGGCACCACTTTCTGCATCTCTTCGGCCAGCACGTGGCGCTCTACCTGCAACTCGCTCAGCACAACCCGCAACACGCTGGCGAAGTCCGGCAAGCCAGGCGTGACGGCCAGGTCGATCAGTTCGACGCCCGGCGGCACCGGCAGCCCGGCATCGCCGATCACCAGGATGTCGCCATGCCCCATGCCGGCGATGGTCCGCGAGAGGGCAACGTTCAGCAGCGGGGTCTTCTTCATGGCGCAAGCTCCGCCAGGTAGGGAATCGACGGCTGGGCGCCGGCGCGGGTAACCGACAGGGCTGCGGCGCGCTGGCCGAAAGCGATGGCTTCGCCCTCCCCCAGGCCGCGCACCAGGCCAGCGGCAAAGCCGCCGATGAAGGTATCGCCGGCTGCCGTGGTGTCCAGCGGCTGCACCACCGGCGCGGGGAAGTGCTGGTGGCCCTGCGGGGTGACCAGCAAGGCCCCTTGCGCACCCAGGGTAATGATCACTTTGCCCGCGCCCAGCTGCAGCAAGCGCTCGCCGGCACGTCGGGCGCTGTCCAGGTCAGTCACCGCCACGCCGGTTAGTGCTTCGGCCTCGCTTTCGTTGGGCGTCAGGTAGTCGATGTGGGCGAACCAGTCCGCCGGCAAGGGGCCGGTCGCCGGCGCCGGGTTCAGGATTACCCGCTTGCCCAGCTCGCGCCCCCTGGCCAGGGTCCAGGCCACGGTGTCGGCCGGTACTTCCAGCTGGCAGATGATCACCTCGGCCGCCTGCAGCAGCGCATCGAACCGCTGCACCGACTGCGGCGTCAGCAGGCCGTTGCCACCGGGGATGATGACGATGCAGTTCTGGCTGGCGGCATCCACGGTGATCAGCGCCACCCCGCTGGACACGCCCTGGCAGGTGGTGACGCCCTGGCAGTCGATGCCTTCCACATACAGGGCCCGGTGCAGTTGTCGACCATAGTCATCGTCGCCAACGTTGCCGATCATCGCCACGCTGCCGCCCAGGCGCGCCACGGCCACTGCCTGGTTGGCCCCCTTGCCGCCCGGCACGGTGAAAAAGCTTTCGCCGGGGAGTGTTTCGCCGGCCCGGGGCAGGCGCTGCGCGCGGGCCACCAGGTCCATGTTGAGGCTACCGACCACCACAACCTTGGCATTCATGACATTTCCTTAGCATCAGCGGTAATCGTTGAACAGGTCCGGGCGCGGCCCGGTGGACTCGCGCAGCACAATGCGCGGGGCGACGATGCGTTGCTCTGCCACGCCCTGCCGGGGGGTGCCGATACGCGCCAGCAACAGCGACGCGGCGCTCTCGCCCAGCTCGCGAATCGACTGGCCCACCGTGGTCAACGGCGGGTACACGTAACGGCTGAGCTCGATGTCGTCGAAGCCGATCACCGACAGCTCGCCGGGCACGTTGATATTGCGTTCAGCCGCGGCACGCAGCACACCGAAGCCGATCATGTCGTTGCCGGCAAAAATCGCCGTAGGCCGCTTGCCCTCCAGCAGCCGGCCTGCGGCTGCATGGCCGCCGGGGCTGGTGAAATCGCAGTGCAGCACGCGGTCGTTGCGCACCGGCACACCGGCTTCGGCCATGGCGCGGCGGAAGCCGCTCAGGCGCAGCTGGGTCACACCGGTCTCGGCGGGGCCGCCGATATAGGCGATGTCATGGTGACCAAGTTCCAGCAGGTGCTGGGTGGCCAGGAAGGCGCCCTGCTCGTGGTCGATGCGCACCAGGTCGGCATCGACACCGTCCAGTTCGCGGTCGACGATCACCATGGGCGTGCGCACGCCAGCCAGGCTTTGCAGCAGGTCGCTGTCCTGCCCTACCGAAGCCACTACCAGGCCGTCGATGCGCTTTTCCAGCAGCACGCGCAGGTAGCTGCGCTGCTTTTGCGGGTTGTCGTCGGAGTTGCACAGGATCACGCAGTAGCCGTTGCGTTCGCAGGCGTCTTCGATGCCCCGCGCCAGCTCGGCGAAGTACGGGTTGACGCTGTTGGGTACCAGCAGGCCGATGGTGGCCGTGCTGCGCGCCTTCAGCGAGCGGGCCACGGCGCTGGGTACGTAGTCGAGTTCGGCGATGGCGGCTTCGACTTTCAACCGCACCTGCTCGCTGACCGGCCGGGTCTTGTTCAGCACATGGGACACGGTGGTGTAGGAAATGCCCGCCAGTGCCGCGACGTCTTTGATGGTTGCCATGTTTTCAGTTCCGCCGGCCTGCACGCCGGCTACGGTAAGTGTCGAGCACCACGGCGATGACGATCACCGCCCCGGTGATGATGCGTTTGGTCGGTTCGCTGGCACCGATCTGCGCCAGCCCTGCGGCCAGCACCGAAATGATCAGCACGCCAAAGAATGTGCTGATGACCGAGCCGCGCCCGCCCATCAGGCTGGTGCCGCCAATCACCACGGCGGCGATCACCTGCAGCTCCAGGCCGGAGCCGGCATTGGGGTCGGCGGCTTCCAGGCGCGAGATCTGGAACAGCGCGGCCAGGCCGGCGAGCAGGCCCATCAGGGCGAACACCAGCACCTTGTACGGGCGCGGGTCGATGCCGGCCAGGCGCACGGCCTCTTCGTTGGTGCCGATGCCGATCAGGTAGCGGCCGAACACCGTGCGGGTCAGCACCAACTGGGCCAGCACGATCACCAGCAAGGCGATGATGAACGCCGGCGAGATGCCGAATGCGATGGGGTTGGAGAACCAGGCATAGGCATCGCCGATATAGGCGGTGCGCGAGTCGGTGAACTGGTAGGCCAGGCCGCGGGCCATTTCCAGCACCCCGAGCGAAACGATGAACGACGGAATGCGCCAGGCCACGGTGACGCCGCCGGTGATGCTGCCGGCCATCGCGGCCACGGCCATGCCCAGCAGGGCTGAAGGCAGCACGCCCCAGCCCCAGCCGAGGATCGCCACACTGACCGTGGACGCCGCCAGCGCCAGTACCGAGCCCACCGACAGGTCGATGCCGCCGATGATCAGCACGAAGGTCATGCCCACCGCCAGTACCATCAGGTCGGGGATCTGGTTGGCCAGGGTACTGAAGGTGTTGTACGACCAGAAGTGGCTGCTAAGGAACGAGAACAGCACGATCATCGCCAGCAAGGCGCCGGCCAGGCCCAGGTAGGTACCCAGGCCAAGATAGGTGCCACTGCGGCGCACCGGTGCGGCGCCTTGGCTGTCGAACGGGGTGGTTTTCATGCATCCATCCTGGGAGCTGCTTCATGCAGCAGTGCGTCACGTTTCTGATAACCGGCAAAGGCCGCGGCCAGCAACTGGTCCTGGCTCCAATGGTCCCGCTCGAAGGTGTCGATCAGGCGACCGGCCGACAGCACGGCGATGCGGTCGCATATCAGCATCAGCTCGCGCAGGTCGCTGGACACCACCACCAGGGCCTTGCCCTGGCGCGCCAGCTCGGCCAGCAGGCCATAGATGTCGAACTTGGCGCCGACGTCGATGCCACGGGTGGGCTCGTCGAACAGCAGCACCTGGCAATCGCGTTCCAGCCAGCGGCCGATCACCACCTTCTGCTGATTGCCGCCAGACAGCTCGCCTACCACCTGCTGCGGGCCGGCACTGCGAATGCGCATGGCCTGGATCTGGCGTTCGGCCAATGCCGCTTCGGCTTCGCCATCGAGCACCCCGGCCCGTGATACCGCACCGAGGTTGCCCAGGGCGATATTCGCGCTGATCGACTGCGTCAGCAGCAGGCCCTCGCCTTTGCGGTCTTCGGTGATCAGCGCGATACCGGCCTGCACCGCAGCCTTGGGCGAGTCGATGGTGACAGCCTTGGGCGGCTGGCCGAGGGCGATGCTGCCGCTGTCGGCACGGTCGGCGCCGTAGATCAGGCGCAGCAGTTCGGTACGGCCGGCACCGATCAGGCCGGAAATGCCGAAGATCTCCCCTGCCCTGACCTCGAACGACACTTCACGCACCTTGTCGGCACGGCTGAGCCTGTCGACCTTGAGCAGCGCCGTGCCGATCTGCCGGCGGCCCAGGTCGATATGCTCGCCCAGCTCGCGGCCGACCATCAGGTTGACCAGTTCGGCGCTGCTGTAGCGCTGGATCGGTTCGTCGCACATCAGCTTGCCGTCGCGCAGCACGACGATGCGCTGGGCCACGCGCTGCAGTTCTTCCAGGCGATGGGAGATGTAGACGATGGCCACGCCACGTTGGCGCAGGCGCTCGATCTGGGTGAACAGCAGCTCCACTTCGCGCGCGGTGAGCATGGCGGTGGGCTCGTCGAAGATCAGCACATGGCAGTCGCCAATCAGGTTGCGGGCGATCTCGACCATCTGCTGATGGCCGATGCCCAGCTCGCCGACCGGGGTGTCCGGGTCGATGGCGTCGAGGCCGACCTGGGCCATGGCGGCCGTGGCCAGTTGGCGCAGGCGCTTCTGGCTGATCCAACCGAAGCGGCCGGGCAGGTTGTCGAGGAACAGGTTTTCCGCGACGGTCAGCGTGGGCAGCAGGTTGAGTTCCTGCATGACCATGCGCACGCCAAGGCGCTCAGCCTCGCTGCGGCTGCCAGGCGCGTAGGCCTGGCCGCGGTAGCGCATGTGCCCGGTGGTGGGGGTTTCCAGGCCACTGATGAGCTTGGACAGGGTGCTTTTGCCGGCGCCGTTCTCGCCGGTCAGGGCCAGCACTTCGCCGGCACGCAGGTTCAGGCTGACCTCGCCGAGCACGGGCTGGGCGTAGGTCTTGCCTAGGCCGCTGGCGGCGAGCACTACTTCGTTGGCCGATGCAGGCATGGCCGTTTCTCCTGCCAGCGATCAGGGCTTGGTGATGAGTTGGACCGGGGTCTGGATGACGTTGTCGGCATCCACGTCGGGTTTCTCGCCCTTGACCATTTTCAGCGCCGCCTGGATGCCGTACACCGCCTGCTGGCTGGCCGCCTGGTCGAGGGTTGCGAGCACACGGCCATCGGCGAGCATCGGCTTGATGGCGTTGATGTTGTCGTAGCCCACCACTTGCACCTGGCCGGTCTTGCCGGCGGCACGCACGGCCGACACGGCGCCCAGGGCCATGCTGTCGTTGCCGGCCAGCAGGGCTTTCAGGTCGGGGTATTCGTTGAGCATGGAGGCGGCGACGGCGTTGCCTTTGTCGATTTCCCAGTTGCCGCTCTGCACCGATACGATCTTGATCTGCGCGGCGTCCATGGCGTCCTTGAAGCCGGCGGTACGCTGCTGGGCGTTGGTGGTGGTCGGCACGCCTTCGATGATGCCGACCTGGTCGCCGGCCTTGAGCTTCTCGTTGGCCAGGTAGTCACCGACCAGGCGCGCGCCCTTGCGGTTGTCGGGGCCCACGAAGGGTACGCTGATGCCTTTGCTCTTGAGCAATTCAGGGTCCAGGCGGTTGTCGATGTTGATCACCACAACGCCCTGGTCCATGGCCTTCTTCACCGCCGATACCAGCGCCTTGGAGTCGGCCGGGGCAATGACCAGGGCCTTGGCGCCCGCATTGACCATCTGCTCGACGATGCGGATCTGCTCGCCGGTGTCGGTCTCGTTCTTGATGCCGTTGGCGATCAGTTCGAATTCATCGGCGTGGGCTTTCTGGTAATCCTTGGCGCCGTCTTCCATGGTGCGGAAGAACTCGTTGGCCAGCGACTTCATGACCAGGGCGACCTTGGGCTTGTCTTCGGCGTGGGCGGGAGAAAATGGCAGGGCCAGGGACAGCGAGGAAATGACCGCGAGGGCCAGCAGACGACCGGGGAACGGCAGTTTCATGGACGATGACTCCGAATCTTGTGTTTTTTGTCGGATCGCAAACGTTTGCGTTGCCTAACTATGGAAACAGGACCGGGGTTTGTCAAATCCGTTTGGCTGTCGGAGGTCAAGTCGAGCTTGGCGCAGTTTATCCGGATTTTTTCCGAAAAGCCGAACGTCTTTTCCTGCGTTTGTTCGGAATCTCGAATGGAACGCACCTTCATGTGGGGGCGGCCTTGTGTCGCGAAAGGGCCACAAGGCGGCCCCGGCAATGTGTGTTGTTGCGCCGGAATCCGGGGCCCCTGCGCGCCCCTTTCGCGACACAAGGCCGCTCCCACAAGGGCCGTGCGCGCAACTGGTACGAAACCTGCCTTGCACCCTGTGCGACAAAACAACCATCTCATTAGGAAGAGAGAGAACAATAACGATGAATGCCGCACTGAAAATCTTCGCCCCCAGCGCACTCGCCGTACTGCTGGCCATTCCAGCCACCGTTTCGGCCAAAGAGGCGGAAACCCAGCAGAAGCTGGCCAACGTGGTCATCCTCGCCACCGGCGGCACCATTGCCGGCGCTGGCGCCAGCGCTGCCAACAGCGCCACCTACCAGGCCGCCAAGGTGGGCGTCGACAAGCTGATCGCCGGCGTACCGGAGCTGGCCGACCTGGCCAACGTACGCGGCGAGCAGGTCATGCAGATCGCCTCTGAGAGCATTTCCAACGACGACCTGCTCAAGTTGGGCAAACGCGTTGCCGAACTCGCCGAAAGCAAGGACGTCGACGGTATCGTCATCACCCACGGCACCGACACCCTGGAAGAGACCGCCTACTTCCTCAACCTGGTGGAAAAGACCGACAAGCCGATCGTGGTCGTCGGTTCGATGCGCCCGGGCACCGCCATGTCCGCCGACGGCATGCTCAACCTTTACAACGCCGTGGCCGTGGCCAGCGACAAGCAGTCGCGCGGCAAGGGCGTGCTGGTGACCATGAATGACGAGATCCAGTCCGGGCGCGATGTCAGCAAGGCAGTGAACATCAAGACCGAAGCCTTCAAGAGCGCCTGGGGCCCGATGGGCATGGTGGTGGAAGGCAAGTCGTACTGGTTCCGCCTGCCGGCCAAGCGCCACACGGTCAACTCCGAGTTCGACATCAAGCAGATCAGCAGCCTGCCGCAGGTGGATATCGCCTATGGCTATGGCAACGTCACCGACACCGCCTACAAAGCACTGGCGCAGAACGGCGCCAAGGCACTGATCCATGCCGGTACCGGCAACGGTTCGGTGTCGTCGCGGGTGGTGCCGGCGCTGCAGGAGCTGCGCAAGAACGGCGTGCAGATCATTCGCTCGTCGCACGTCAACCAGGGTGGCTTCGTGCTGCGCAACGCCGAGCAGCCGGATGACAAGAACGACTGGGTCGTGGCCCACGACCTGAACCCGCAGAAAGCGCGGATTCTGGCGACGGTGGCGATGACCAGGACCCAGGACAGCAAGGAGCTGCAGCGCATCTTCTGGGAGTACTGATCGCCAGCCGCCCCCTGAAATGCAAACAGCCCCGCTGCCCTGGCGGGGCGTTTGCTGTCTGACTGTTGCGAAATTACTTACAGTGAAATACTGTATGCGCATACAGCAAAAACAAGGAAACACTTGTGTCCAGCACCGCCTCCGCCACCCCAAGCAGCTATGAACAACTGGGTATGCGCATTCAGAAAATCATCAACAGCCCCACTGCCCAGCGCAGCCGTGCGGCGTTGATCTTCCGTCTGGAGCAGGAAACCCCGGAAGATTGGGAAACCCTGCTAGAGGAAATCGCCGAAAACGATAACGTCACCCTCGCCCACCGCGACGATGGCGGCGTGCAGATTTTCTGGACGGTACCGAAGGAAGACTGACTGCATTCAGCCTCAAGCCAAGGCCTGCAGGTAGGCGCTGGCTTCGCGGTAACGCGCCAGCCGCGCCAGGTCGGTGGGGCCTGGGCACGGGATGCGCGAAAGGTCGCTGTTGTCGGCCAGATCGGCCAGCTTGACGGTGCGCGCCAGCGGGTCACCGCCCAGGCGCACCACGAAGTCCTGGTAGGCCTCGCCCTCACGGCGGCTGAGCGCCAGCAAGGCGGCAAGGATTTTCAGCGCGAAACCCTCGCGCGCCAGGTCGGACAGGGTCAGCGGGGTGTCTTCGATCACATCGTGCAGCACCGCGACAATCCGTTGTTCGGTTGTGGAAACCCGCATCATCACGCGTAGCGGGTGGAGGATATAAGCGGCCCCACCCTTGTCGTATTGCCCTTCATGCGCCCTGGCGGCCACGGCAATGGCCCGCTCCAGTGTAGACATGAGGCCCTCCCCGTTCGGCTTCTTCCTGACAAGCATAGCCAAAACTGTGCGGACAATGTCTAACGCGCGTGTGACTGCTCGAAATCCGGAAGCTGGCGCACGCCCTGTAGGAGCGGCCTTGCGTCGCGACGGGCTGCGAAGCAGCCCCGGGATTTCGGCATCACAGCAGATTCTGTGGGGCTGCTTCGCAGCCCGTCGCGACACAAGGCCGCTCCTACAGCCCCCACTCACACAGAGTTTTCAGCGCGCTGCGCCGTGCTGAATCACCACCGAATCGGTACCCAGCTTGGCCATCACCTCGGCCTTGCGCGCTTCGGCTTCCTCACGGGTGGGGAATGGCCCCATCAGCACCACCGGCTTGCCGTCGCGGTACTCCACCGAGGACGGGATGCCCTTTTCGATCAGGCGTGCGGTCATGTCGCTGAGCGCGCCCATGTTTGCACCCTGGATCACTTCCACATCCCAGCCTTGCGGGGCCGGCTGGCCAGCCAGGGCCTCGGCGCGGCGCTGCAGCTCGGCGCCGCCGCACATCTCGCGGATGCGCAGGTTGTTGCCGCTGTCGTCGACGATGATTTCGTACTGGCCATCGCGCTTGATGGCCACGTAGCTGCGGTAGGCCTCGTACTGCCCGGCATCATCCTTGCCACGGACCTGGCCACAAATGGTGCCCTGGGTGTCGATCCGAACGTTGCCGAACTTGGCGGTCTTGGGGTTGTGCAGGTGTTCGGCCACCTGTTTGTGCACGCCTTCGACCTCGTTCTCACAGCCCGCCAGGGCGAGCACTGCCATTACCACAGCCAGTTTGCGCACGCGTGTACCTCCAGATTCGAAGGGGCGGATTCTAGCACGCCGGGCAATGCCCCGAACCGCGACCAAACGTTACACGCTGCTTCATGCGCACAGCAAAAAGGGCGATCATTACTGATCGCCCTTTTTCGATTTGGTAGGCACAATTGGACTCGAACCAACGACCCCCACCATGTCAAGGTGGTGCTCTAACCAACTGAGCTATGTGCCTGTCGTGTGGTGCGCATATTAGTGATCAAATGCGTACCTGTAAAGCGTTTTTTTCAGAAAAATCAAAAACTTTGCGAATTCGTGCATAAGGGCCTGCTGCGCAGCACCAGGCCGCGAGAACCCAATGAAAAAAGGGGTGACCCTTGCGGATCACCCCTTCTTCGATTTGGTAGGCACAATTGGACTCGAACCAACGACCCCCACCATGTCAAGGTGGTGCTCTAACCAACTGAGCTATGTGCCTGTCGTGTGGTGCGCATTCTACCCATTCCAAAAACCCTGTCAACACTTTTTTTCGCGCTAACTTACTGAATCTTAAACTCTTTATAGAAAAGTGCGCTGGCGGGGACCGAGTAAAGGATTTTCAACGGACGACTAGCGGGTGTTTATTATTATTGATAGCATCGGTACATTCGTTAAAAATATAAAACACGAGGTTCCTGCAGCATGGCTAACACCCCCTACCCCCAGTCCTACTACGCCGCCTCGGCCAACCCGGTGCCGCCACGTCCGGCGCTGCAGGGTGAGGTGGAAACCGATGTGTGCATCATCGGCGCCGGCTACACCGGCCTGTCCAGCGCCCTGTTCCTACTGGAGAACGGCTTCAAGGTCAGCATCGTCGAAGCAGCCAAGGTCGGCTTCGGCGCATCGGGCCGCAACGGCGGCCAGATCGTCAACAGCTACAGCCGCGACATCGACGTCATCGAGCGCACCGTCGGCCCCAAGCAGGCCCAACTGCTGGGCTACATGGCCTTCGAAGGCGGGCGCATCATTCGTGAGCGCGTGGCCAAGTACAACATCCAGTGCGACCTGAAGGACGGTGGCGTGTTCGCTGCCCTCACCAGCAAGCAGATGGGCCACCTGGAGTCGCAAAAGCGCCTGTGGGAACGCTTCGGCCACAACCAGCTGGAGCTGATGGACCAGAAGCGCATCCGCGAAGTGGTCGCCTGCGACAACTATGTGGGCGGCATGCTGGACATGAGCGGCGGCCACATCCACCCGCTGAACCTGGCCCTGGGCGAAGCCGCTGCGGTCGAGTCGCTGGGCGGCATCATCTATGAGCAAACCCCGGCCGTACGCATCGAGCGCGGCGCCAACCCGGTGGTGCACACCCCGCAGGGCAAGGTCCGCGCCAAGTTCATCATCGTCGCCGGCAACGCCTACCTGGGCAACCTGGTGCCGGAGCTGGCCAGCAAGTCCATGCCATGCGGCACCCAGGTGATCACCACCGAACCGCTGGGCGACGAACTGGCGCGCACCCTGCTGCCGCAGGACTACTGCGTCGAGGATTGCAACTACCTGCTCGACTACTACCGCCTGACCAGCGACAAGCGCCTGATCTTCGGTGGTGGCGTGGTGTACGGCGCGCGTGACCCGGCCAACATCGAGGCGATCATCCGTCCGAAGATGCTCAAGGCCTTCCCGCAACTGAAAAACGTGAAGATCGACTACGCCTGGACCGGCAACTTCCTGCTGACCCTGTCGCGTCTGCCACAGGTTGGCCGTATCGGCGACAATATCTACTACTCCCAGGGCTGCTCGGGTCACGGCGTGACCTACACCCACCTGGCGGGCAAGGTGCTGGCCGAGGCCATGCGTGGCCAGGCCGAGCGTTTCGACGCCTTCGCCGGCCTGCCGCACTACCCGTTCCCGGGTGGCCAGATGCTGCGCGTGCCGTTCAGCGCCATTGGCGCCTGGTACTACAGCCTGCGCGATCGCCTGGGCTTCTGATGTAGGCAGGGCTGGCCTCTTCGCGGGTAAACCCGCTCCCACAGGGACATCACTGGACCTGAGGGCAGCGGGTTTCCTGTGGGAGCGGGTTTACCCGCGAAAGGGCCGGTACAGACAAAGCTATTTGTTCAGGCTACTCACAGCCTGCTTCGCCGCAATCTCCTGCCCCGCCCGGGCCAGTTCATCGGCAGCCTGCAACCAGCGCTGGCGGTCCACCTGGGCTGGCAGCTGCCGAGGTGGCTGTACCAGCACCGCCCAGCTCCCAAGCTTCGCCCACGCCGAGGCAAAATCATCGAACGCCATCAACTGCCGCCGGTGCATGCCCGAGCGCAACAGCACCCGCTGCTTGTAGCGGTCGTAGCCGATCAGCACGGCGTAGCGTGGCTCGCTCCACCAGGCCGAACCATCCTCGTAACGCAGCAGCACCGGGTTGCCCGCCGCCACCTGGGTCAACAGCGCGTCCAGCTGCTTGTCCAGCGGATACACCACCATGCCGTAGTCGCGCGCCACCCGTGGGATGCCTGTGTCCAGCGCCTCGGCGCCCTGCGGCAGGTTCAGCGGCTTGTCCAGCAGCCCCGGCGTGATCGGAGCCCCCTGTTGCGACAGCACCGCCGCCAATGCCATGGCCCCGCTGTGGTTGGCGTTGCCACGGTAGAACGGCACGCTGCTGATCTCGACCCGCTGCGGCAGGCCCTTGAGGTTGCCGGAGGGTGCGCTGGCGCAACCGGCCAGGCTGGCTGCAACCAGGCAGGCAGCCAGCAGCCGACGAGGGATGGTCTTGAACGAAGGTTGCTGCATGGACACTCGCTTGCTCCAACGCCGGGCAGGCAGCGCCCGGCTCTGGCCACCGATCATAGGTCGGACAGCGGCGCGGGTATAGTCCGACACCGCTTAGGAGCAAATCGGACCAAGCAATAGACCTTTGGTCAATGGAACGTCACAGGCGAAAGACTAGACTAAAGCAGTGTCTGGAAGGCCAGCGTCGGCGACCGAGCGCGGCCCGTAGAGATGGAGGCACAGATGAGCCTGACCATGGCAATCCTCATGCTGGTTGGCATGTGGCTGAGCGTTGCAGCCGCCATGCTATGGGGTGTACTGCGTATCGTGCGGCGTCATTCCCACCACCACCTGCCACCGCAGGCCCCCGCCAAGCCACAGCCTGTGCGCCGGTCGCGGCGGCATGCCGGGGTGCACTGATTCAGAGATTTCCGAGGCCCATTCGCGGGTGAACCCGCTCCCACAAGGTCCTCCGCTGCCTTCAGAAACGGCGGGGACCTGTGGGAGCGGGTTCACCCGCGAACGGGGCGCAAGCGCCCCGCTTTTTCACATCAACCTTCAGCCGCCTCACGCTTCAACCGTGCCCGACGGGCCAGGATGTTGAGGATCTCGATCGCCGTCGAGAAGGCCATGGCCGCGTACACATAACCCTTCGGTACATGGGCGCCGAAACCTTCGGCGATCAGCGTCATGCCGATCATGATCAGGAAGCCCAGGGCCAGCATCACCACGGTCGGGTTGTCGTTGATGAAGTTGGCCAACGGGTCGGCGGCCACCATCATGACGATCACGGCAGTGATAACGGCAATGATCATGATAGGCAGGTGCTCGGTCATGCCCACGGCGGTGATGATGCTGTCGACCGAGAAGACGATGTCCAGCAGCAGGATCTGGAAGATCGCCGCGGCAAAGCCCAGGGTAACCGTCGACGACACCTTGGCTTCTTCCTTGGCCCCGTGCGGGTCGACGTTCTCGTGGATTTCCTTGGTCGCCTTCCACAGCAGGAACAGGCCACCGGCAATCAGGATCACGTCCTTCCAGGAGAAGGCATTGCCGAACACTTCGAACACCGGGTCGGTCAGCTGGACGATCCAGGCCACCGTGCTGAGCAAGGCCAGGCGCATGACCAGGGCCATGCTGATACCGATACGGCGCGCCTTGGAGCGGTACTCCACCGGCAGCTTGTTGGTCAGGATGGAGATGAAGATCAGGTTGTCGATGCCCAGCACGACTTCCATGGCCACCAGCGTAGCCAGGGCAACCCAGGCGGTAGGGCTAGCGACGAGTTCCAGCAAGTATTCCATTGTTCAAATCCTGCAGCAGCGGTTGGGGGTCAGATTTCCTGGGTGTCTTCTTTCTTGTAGGCGTCCTTGGGCTTGTGCCCTTCGCTGCCGATGGCCTCGCTCAACGCCTGCTGTGCGGCCTTGTTGGTGTCGTCGATGGCCTGCTTGGCCGACTGTGCGGCCTGGTCGAGCATCTGCTGGGCGGATTTCTCGGCCTGCTCGCAACCGGCCAGGGTGAACAGGGCCAAGGCCAGCACCAGCGGCGTGCCGATGGATTTTAGTTGCAGCATGGGTTCCTCGCTTTTCATGTTCCGGCGGCGCACACGGCGCCTGATGGAGTCGCATTCTAAAGAGCGCAACACATCCGGAAAATTCGTATTTTCAGCGGTTATACTTCGGTTTTTACGAATCCGGAACGATACCGATGCTCAACTATCGGCAGTTGCACTACTTCTGGGCCGTGGCCAAGACCGGCAGCATCGCCCGCGCCAGCGAACAGTTGAACCTGACCCCGCAAACCATCAGCGGGCAGATCAGCCTGTTCGAACAGACCTACGGCCTGGAGTTGTTCCAGCGCGTGGGGCGCCAGCTGGAACTGACCGAAACCGGGCGCCAGACGCTGATCTATGCCGAGCAGATGTTCCAGCTGGGAAGCGAACTGGAGGCCATGCTGCGGGCCGGCCCGCAGGAGCAGATCCTGTTCCGCGTGGGTGTGGCGGACGTGGTACCCAAGTCCATCGTCTACCGCCTGCTGGCACCGACCATGGAGCTGGACGACGTGCTGCGCATCAACTGCCGCGAAGACAAGCTCGAACGGCTGCTGGCCGACCTGGCGATCCAGCGCCTGGACCTGGTGATTTCCGACAGCCCCATGCCCAGCCACCTGGACATCAAGGGCTATAGCCAGAAACTGGGCGAATGCGGGTTGAGCTTCTTCGCCACCCCGGCGCTGGCACACCGCCTGGAAGGCCCCTTCCCCGCCTGCCTGCAGGATGCGCCATTGCTTATCCCCGGGCAGGAAACCGTGGTACGCAGCCGCCTGCTGCGCTGGCTGGGTGAGCAGCAGGTGCAGCCACGAATCGTGGGCGAGTTCGATGACAGTGCCTTGATGCAGGCATTCGGGCAGTCGGGCAGCGGCATCTTCGTCGCGCCCAGCGTGATCGCCGAGGAAGTGTGCCGCCAGTATGGCGTGGAGCTGATCGGGCAGACCGAGGCGGTGCACGAGTCGTTCTATGCCATTTCAGTGGAGCGCAAGGTCAAGCACCCGGGGATCGTGGCGATTACCGAGGGGGCGCGACGAGAGTTGTTTCATTGGTAGCAGGCAGATTTGACGCCTCCCGCGTTTCAATGGTCATATGCCCGCCAGTTTCAGGTGCCCTGCGCCGCCGCGCGCAGGGTGAAACGGGAAGCCGGTGCGTCGTGTTGCCCACGATAAGTCCGGCGCTGCCCCCGCAACGGTAAGCGAGCGAACCCTTCGAGATACCACTGTGCACTTGCATGGGAAGGTGAAGGTTTCATGCCCCTCGCAAGCCCGGAGACCGGCCTGGAGCTTCACTTGGCAACCCGCGGTGGGCGGGCGCAGGCCGGTATCCGTGCGTGCGCCTGCGTGCACGGTGCGCCTTTGCGTGTTTTCCACCGGGATCCATTCATTCCTGCAGTAGTGGAACGACATGTCCCGTATCTTCAAGCTTCACCCCCTGGCGGCCTGCCTGGCCGTTTCCCTGCCGGCCCTGGCCGATGACCTCGAGCGACAACCACTGGCCCTGCCCTCCACGGCCATCACCGACACGCTCGACAGCCACGCCATCGACCTGGCCACACCGACCCAGGCTGGTTCGCGCCTGGGCCTCAGCGCCCTGGAGACACCGGCCAGCACCAGCAGCATCAGCGCCGAGCAGATCCAGCAGCGCAACAACCTCACCGTGCAGGACGCGGTGACCCGCTCACCGGGCATCAGCTACATCGGCTCCCCGGGCGACGGCGGCACGGGGCTGTCCGCCCGCGGCTTTACCGGGCACGGCTCGGTGATGACCTTGTTCGACGGCGCACGCCTGTACACCGGTGCCGGCACCCAGACGTTCCCGGTCGACCCGTGGATGGTCGAGCGCATCGATGTCATTCGCGGCCCGGCCTCGGTGCTGTATGGCGAAGGCGCCACCGGGGCAGTGGTCAACGTGATCCCGAAAAAGCCGTTTGCCGGCGAGGTACGCAACTACCTGCGCCTGGGCTACGGTTCGTGGGACCGCCAGCAGCTCGGCCTGGACAGCGGCGGCAGCCTCGGTGAGCGCCTGAGCTACCGCCTGGCCCTGAACCAGCAAACCGGTAACGGTTGGGTCGACCGCACCCCGTCACGCAGCCTGGCGCTGAGCGCCGCGCTGCGCTTCGATGCCAGCGACGACCTCAGCTTCACCCTCGCCCACGACCGCGGCGATGCGCAGCCTGCCAACTACTACGGCACCCCGCTGATCGACGGCCACTACCGCAGCAGCCTGCGCAAGAAGAACTACAACGTGCAGGACGACGTGCAGCATTACGTCGATGAATGGACCCGCCTGAATACCGACTGGACGTTGAACGATCACCTCAGCGCCAGCAACCAGCTGTACTACATCAAGAGCCGCCGTCACTGGCGCAATGCCGAGGAGTACAGCTGGGATGCAGGGCGCCAGCAGCTGCTGCGCGGCAGCTATCTGCAGATCAAGCACAACCAGGAACAGTTCGGCGACCGACAGGCCTTCACCCTCGACCACAGGCTGTTTGGCCTGGCCAGCAAGACCGTGGTCGGCGCCGAGTACAACAAGGTCCGCTTCAACGTCGACAGCAACGCGCCCTACAACGATGTGGGCGGTGACTACGTCGACCCGTGGCAGCCGCAACCAGGCTGGTTCCACAGCGCCTCGCCGTTACGCCCGCAAACGCTGTCCACCACCCACACCTTTGCCCTGTTTGCCGAAAACCGCCTGCAGTTGAGCGATCGCCTGTCGCTGGTCACCGGCGTGCGCCGCGACCAGAACCACATCGACCAGGAAAAACTGACCACCGACAGCCGCAGCGACCGCAGCCTGCAAGGCGGCAACTGGCGTGCCGGGCTGGTGTTTGCGGTCAGCGACGACCTGTCGCTGTATGGCCAGTACTCCACCAGCGAGGATGGGGTCGACAACCTCATCAGCCTCAGCGCCAACCAGATGCACTATGACCTGACCGAGGCCAGGCAGACCGAAGTGGGCCTGAAGCAGCGCTTCTGGGAAGGGCGTGGCGAATGGACATTGGCGGCCTACCACATCGTCAAGAAGAAGCTGCTGGTGGATGACCCGGTCACCCACGAGAAGCAGCAGGCTGGCCAGCAGACGTCCGATGGCCTGGAGGCAACCCTGGAACTGGCGCTGGCGCACCAGTGGCAGGTGTCGGCCAATGCGGCGATCGTGCGCGCAAGGTACGACGACTTCGACGAAATGGTCGGTGCCGTGGCGCAGGACCGTGCGGGCAATCGCCCGGCCAATGTCCCGCGGCGTACCGCCAACCTGTGGCTGAGCAAAGGCTTCGGCCAGCGGCTAAAGGCCGGCATTGGCGCGCGTTATGTGGACGAGCGCTATGCCAATACCGCCAACACCCAGAGCGCCCCCGGCTACACCGTGGTGGATGCCGACATCGGCTGGCAGGTGTTGCCGGATGTGCGGCTAGGGTTGCAGTTGAACAACCTGTTCGACCGTGAGTATGTGCAGTCGGCGTTCAGTGGCCAGCAGTGGCTGATGGGGATGCCACGATCGTACTTTGCGACGGTGGATTACAGCTTCTGATCTGGCCTGCCTGCACCGGCCTCTTCGCGGGTAAACCCGCTCCCACAGGGATATCACAGAATTCGAATACGGTGATGTACCTGTGGGAGCGGGTTTACCCGCGAAGAGGCCGGCACAGGTAGCACAAAAACATCTACCGTCCCGTCACACTTTAGTTATAAGATAACGTTTCAGTTGACATCCATTCCTATCAGCGACCTCCCATGACAAGCGCCAGTGCCACCCCCACCCTGCTCACCCAGCGCCTGCAGAGCATCGACGCCCTGCGCGGCCTGGTAATCCTGTTCATGCTCCTGGACCACGTTCGTGAAACCTTCTTTCTGCACCGCCAGGTCAGTGACCCGATGGCCATCGATACCACCGAGCCCACGCTGTTCTTCAGCCGCACCCTGGCCCATCTGTGCGCGCCGGTGTTCGTCTTGCTGACCGGCCTTTCAGCCTGGCTGTACGGCGAGAAACACCAGGGCCGCGGCGATGTCTCGGCGTTCCTGTTCAAGCGCGGGCTGTTCCTGGTGGTGCTGGAGTTCACCCTGGTCAATTTCGCCTGGACCTTCCAGCTGCCGCCCAGCGTCATCTACCTGCAAGTGATCTGGGCCATCGGCGTGAGCATGATCGCCCTGTCGCTGCTGGTGTGGTTGCCACGTGCCGCCCTGATCGCCGTGGGCGCAATCATCATCGCCGGCCACAACCTGCTCGATGGCCTGCACTTCGGGGTCGAATCCGCCCTGCACGTGCCATGGGCGATCCTGCATGACCGGGGCTGGCTGGAGTTCTCCGAAAGCCTGCGCCTGCGCACCTCCTACCCGGTGCTGCCGTGGATCGGTGTCATCGCCCTGGGCTACGGCCTGGGCCCTTGGTTCGCCCGTGGCAGCGAGGCCGGCCAACGCCAGCATCGCCTGCTGCTGGCCGGGCTGATCGCGCTGCTGGGCTTTGTCGTGTTGCGCCTGGTCAACGGCTACGGCGAGGCGCCATGGAGCGTTTACCCGACCGTCACGCAAACCCTGATGAGCTTCTTCAACATCACCAAGTACCCGCCATCGCTGCTGTTCCTGGCCCTGACCCTGGGCTGTGGCCTGCTGTTGCTGCGCGCCTTCGAACGCGCCGGCCAGGCCCGCTGGATCAGTGCCCTGGCGGTGTTCGGCGCGGCACCGATGTTCTTCTACCTGCTGCACCTGTATGTACTGAAGCTGCTGTACCTGACCAGCGTGGCGCTGTTCGGCCGCAACCATGGCGACTACTTCGGCTTCGATGGCATCGCCGCGGTGTGGCTGGGGGCAGTGCTGCTGGCAGTTTCGCTGTACCTGCCGGTGCGCTGGTTCGCCCGCCTGAAGGCGCGGCGGCGCGACATCACCTGGCTGAAGTACTTCTGAAAAGCGTTTTCACCCGGCGGCACGATGGTCTACCATGCCGGCCGCCGGTTTCCACCACGGAATCAATAGGGAATCCCAGGCCCGCCAATTCGGGCCAAACGGAACTGCCCCCGCAACTGTAGGTGCCGAGCCTGCTCCATCAATGCCACTGGGCCACGAACCCGGGAAGGCCGGAGCCAGGCCATGACGCACCAGTCAGGAGACCTGCCGGCCTACATTCACCAACCGGCGGGGTGTCCGGGATTGGCCATCAGTGTTGCCCCTGCCGCCAGCGGGGGCTCGGCGATGCCTGTCCGTGCGTTCCTCACCCGAACTGTCCGATAGGAGATCGCCCAGCATGCTGCCCCGTTTTGCCACCCTGCTCGCCGGCCTCGGCCTCACCGGCCTGGCCCAGGCTGCTGCCACCCACTACCCGCTGACGGTCGACAACTGCGGCAAGCCGCAAACCTTCGCCCAGGCGCCGCAACGCGCGGTCACCATTGGCCAGGCCAGTACCGAGATGCTCTACGCGCTGGGGCTGGGCGACAAACTGGCGGCCACCTCGCTGTGGTTCAACAATGTGCTGCCCGAGTACCAGGTACAGAACGCCAAGGTGCCGCGCCTGGCCGACAACGAGCCCAGCTTTGAGGCGGTAGTAGGCAAGCGCCCGCAACTGGTGACGGTGCAGTTCGAATGGATGGTCGGTGCCCAGGGGGCGGTCGCCACCCGCGAACAGTTCGATGAACTGGGCATCCCCACCTACCTGCTGCCATCGGACTGCGAAGGCAAGGACAACCTGGTGGGTGCCGATGGCACCCGCCTGCAGGCGTTTCAGGTCGACACTATCTACAAGAGCGTCAGCCAACTGGCGGCAATCTTCGACGTGCAAGACCGTGGTACGGCCCTGAATGCCGAGCTCAGAGGCCGCCTGGACAGTGCCAAGGCGCAACTGGCCGACAAGGACCTGTCCGCCACCTCGGCGCTGTTCTGGTTCTCCAGCGCCGATCTGCACATCGACCCCTATGTGGCGGGCCGTCAGGGGGTCGCCGACTTCATGCTGCGCACCCTTGGCGTGCGCAACGTGGTCGAGTCCAGCGAAGAATGGCCGACCGTAGGCTGGGAAACCCTGGCCAAGGCCAACCCCACCTGGCTGATCATTGCCCGCATGGACCGCCGCCGCTACCCCGCCGACGACTACCAGAAGAAGCTGGCATTCCTGCGTAGCGACCCGGTGACGCGCAACATGGACGCGGTGAAGCACGACCGCATCATCATCCTCGACGCCGACGCCATGCAGGCCGGGATTCGCTTGTTCAGCGGCCTGCAGACACTGGCCGCCGCCTTCGCCAGCGGCAAAGCAGCCCAGTGATGATGCGCCTGCTACCCTGCATCGCCGTTGCCCTGGCCGCCCTGTTGGCGGCCCTGCTGGCCGGCACCGCCATCGGCGAAACCAACCTGTCGCCCGGCGTGGTCGGCCAGGTACTGGCCAACCACCTGTGGCAGGCCGGCTACCCGGTCGACCCGATCGACGCCGGCATCGTCTGGAACTACCGCCTGCCCCGCACCCTGGTTGCCGCGGCCTGCGGCGCCGGCCTGGCCACCTGCGGCGTGATCCTCCAGGCACTGTTGCGCAACCCGTTGGCCGAGCCTTACCTGCTGGGGCTGTCCGCCGGCGCCTCGACCGGTGCGGTGCTGGTGGGCCTGCTGGGCTTCGGCAGCCTGGCGCTGAGCATGTCCGGCGGCGCGTTCATCGGTGCCCTGGCAGCGTTCGCTTTGGTACTGTTGCTGGCCCGGGCAGCCGGCCCCAGCAGCAACAATGCCCAGGTGATCCTTGCCGGGATCGCCGGCTCGCAACTGTTCAACGCCCTTACCGCCTTCCTCATCACCATGTCGGCCACCGCCGAGCAGGCGCGCGGCATCCTGTTCTGGCTGCTGGGTAACCTCAGTGGCGTACGTTGGCCTTCGGTGTGGCTGGCCGTGCCAGTTGTACTGTTCGGGCTGTTGGTGTGCCTGTGGCATCGCCGTGCCTTGGATGCCTTCACCTTCGGTGCCGACTCGGCGGCGTCGCTGGGCATCCCGGTGCGGCGTACCCAGTTGCTGCTGATCAGCTGCGCGGCGCTGGTGACCGCCGTGATGGTGTCCATCGTCGGCGCCATCGGTTTTGTCGGGCTGGTGATCCCCCATGCGCTGCGCCTGCTGCTCGGCCCCGGGCACAGCCGCCTGCTGCCCGCCAGCGCACTGGGCGGAGCACTGTTCCTGATTGCCGCCGACATCCTGTCGCGCATCTTGATCCCTGGCCAGGTGATCCCCGTGGGCGTAGTCACAGCGCTGCTCGGCGCACCGGTCTTCGCGCTGATCCTGGTCAGCCGCCGGGGGCGCCCATGACGGTCATGACGGCGCTACAGATGGCCCCCTTGAGTTGCCAGAACCTGGGGCTGCAACTGGCCAGCAATACCGTGCTCAGCGATATCGAACTGAGCGTTGTCGCCGGTGAAACCCTGGGCGTCGTCGGCCCCAACGGTTCCGGCAAGTCCTCGCTGCTGAAGGTGCTGGCCGGGCTGCGCAAGCCAGGCAACGGCAGCGTGCAGTTGCTGGGCGAACCGCTGGCACAGTTGCCCCGCCGCCATGTCGCCCAGGCCTTGGCGCTGGTCGAACAGCAGGCCGACACCCTCGATGCGATCAGCGTGTTCGATGCCGTTGCCCTGGGCCGCACCCCCTGGCTGTCGGCGCTGGCGCCGTTCTCCCGGGAAGACCGCGCGATCGTCGAGCAGGCCCTGGCCGACCTCGACGCTTTGCACCTGCGCGCACGCCTTTGGGGGTCGCTGTCCGGGGGCGAGCGCCAGCGGGTGCACATCGCCCGAGCCCTGGCACAGCGGCCGCAGGTGCTGCTGCTGGACGAGCCGACCAACCACCTGGATATCCAGCACCAGCTGAGCCTGTTGCAACAGGTGCAGGCCTTGCCGGTGACCACCCTGGTGGCCCTGCACGACCTCAATCAGGCGCTCACCTGCGACCGCGTAGCGGTGCTCGACAAAGGCCGACTGGTCGCCCTCGGCAAACCGCTCGAGGTGCTCACCCCCGAGCGCCTGCTGAACACTTTCGGCGTGCATGCCCACTACCTCATCGACCCCTTCGACGGCGCGCACATCTTGCGTTTGCGCGCCCCCTGAACAGGAAGTTCTGCCTATGCCGCGCCCTGTCGCCCTGCTGCTCGCCAGCGCCCTGCTCGCGCCCCCTGCGCTGGCCGACTCCGCCCAATCGCAAAGCAACGGTTTTGTCGAGGATGGCCGCTGGAGCCTGCTCAACCGCAGCGTATTCGACCAGCGCGACTACAAGCATGGCGGGCGCAACAGTGCCGGGCGCAACGCCTACAAGCCGCGCGATGAACGTAGCGGCAAGGCCGAGGAATGGGCCTATGGCCTGATGGGCACCTTCCGGTCCGGTTTCACCCAGGGGCTGATCGGTGTCGGGGTCGACGCCCACGCCTACCTGGGCGTGCAACTCGACAGCGGCGGCGGGCGCGTGGGCAAGGCACGCTTGCTCGGGGTGGATAACGAGGGGCACCCGAAGAACGAATACAGCCGTGCCGGCGCAGCATTGAAACTGCGCATGGCCGATACCGTGCTGTCCTACGGTGAGCAACGGGTCAAGACCCCGGTGTTCAGTTCATCCGACAGCCGCCTGCTACCCGAGACAGCGACCGGGTTCTTCCTTGACAGCACCGAGTTCGACGACCTCAGGCTGGTGGCCGGGCACTTCAATGAAAACACCGACCGCAATGCATCCAGCCACGACCAGGGCTTCGTGGTGAACTACTCCAATGGCCGCCAAGGCAACAGCTTCGACCTGGCCGGCGTGGTGTGGAACCCCGGCGCCGCCTTCAGCGGCAGCCTGTACACCTCACGTTACCAGGACAGCTGGAACCAGCATTACCTGGGCAGCACCCTAAGCCATGCCCTGGATGAGCGCCGCAGCCTCACCCTCGACCTCAACCTTTACCGCACCACCGACACCGGCAAGGCGCTGTCCGGGCGCATCGACAACACCACCTGGAGCCTGGTCTCGCGTTACGACCATGGGCCGCACGGTTTCAGCCTGGGCTGGCAGCAGGTGGACGGCAACACGCCATTCGACTACGTGACCCGAGGGGCGATCTTCATTGCCAACGCGGTGCAGATGTCGGACTTCAACGCGCCGAACGAAAAGTCGTGGCAGGCGCGCTATGACCTGAACATGGGCGCCTACGGCGTGCCGGGGTTGAACCTGACGGCGTTGTACGTGCGCGGGTTCGATATCGACGGTACCCATGTCGACCCTGCGGGAGGGTATGCCTACCTGGGGTATGGCAAGGGGGGCAAGCATTGGGAGCGCGACCTGGAGGCACGCTATGTGGTGCAGAGCGGCAAGGCCAAAGGCACCGCGTTTTCGCTGCGGCATAACGTGCATCGGGGCAATACGGCACAGGCGGAGCTGGATGGGGACCAGATACGCTTGGCGGTGGAATGGCCGTTGGGGGGTGGGTTCTGATGTTTCTCGTGACCTGAAAAATCCTGGGGCCGCTGCGCGCCCCTTTCGCGACACAAGGCCGCTCCCACAGGTGCAATGCACCTTCAGAAACCTGTGACGGCCTTGTGGGAGCGGCCTTGTGTCGCGATGGGCCGCACAGCGGCCCCCAAAATACATCAGGCAACCACAACTGCCGTATAATCGGCAGCACTCACTGCCCAACCAGGCCACACCATGCCTCGCCTCCAGAAGTTGCTGTTGCCCCTGCTGCTGACTGCAGCCCTCACCGCCTGCGACCAGAAACCCTCCCGCGAAGAACAGATCCTGGCCCAGCTGCCGCTGCAGGATGCCTACACGCACAACATCGAGCGCATGGCCGCGCTGCTCGGCCGCACGCACCCGCAGCTATCGCAGGCGACCATCCAGGGCGTGCTGCGCAAGCACCTGACGGTCGAGGACCAGCGCCAGGACCTGTTCCGCCTGTACAGCGAAAAGAACTTCAGCGATGCCGAGTTCGCCACCATCGTCGAGGCCACCCAGGACCCGGCGAAGGCCCACGCCCTGGAAGACACCGAGGCCGGCAAACGCCTGAGCGAGAAGCTCACTGCCCTGATGCGCGAATCGGCCCGCGACGCAAAGGTGCAGGCCTTGGCGCAGCAGCGCATGCAACAGGTTGAAGACGAGCTGGACGCGCTGGAAAACGCAGGCTCCTGAACGCAGTTCCCCACTGCGCCCATAACGCGTAATGTTGCCCACATTTCGTAGCCGGTTTTTGATCACTCGAGGTCAGGATTGTCACACACCAAGCACGGATTGCGTCTGGATCTACGCACACTCATTCTGGTGCTTTGCGCCCTTACCGCCGTGGTGATGCTGTGCGCCAGCTATTTCGCCAGCTACCGGGTGCAACGCCAATTGCTGATCGACCACGCCCTGGAAGCCAACCGGGTGTATGCGATGAAGCTGGCCAGCATTACCGAGACTTTTATCGGCAACGCCTTGCAACAGCTGTCGTTCAGCGCGGGCGTGCAAGGCCGCCAGCTGGGTGACGCCGTCGCCCTGCAGGCGGAGGCCGAGCGTGTCCTGAGCCAGAGCATGGCCTTCAATTCCACGTTCGTGATCGATGCCAACGGGGTGCTGCTGGCGGTTTCTCCCGCCCCCTTGCGGCACCTGGTCGGCAGGCACATGCATTCTCCCGGTGTCCAGGAGGCGCTACAGGCGCGCCGCCCACTGGTGTCGACGCCCTACATTTCGGCGGCCAACAACCTGGTGGTAGCGCTGTCGCAACCCATTTACGACAGCAACGGCCGCTACCTGGGGTATGTCGGCGGCAGCCTGTACCTGCGTGAACACAACATTCTCAACAGCCTGCTGGGCGAGCATTTCTACAAGGACGGTTCCTACCTGTACGTGGTCGACCGCAACCGCCGTCTGCTGTACCACCCCGACAGTCAGCGGGTGGGTACGGTGGTTGAGGGCAATGCACTGATCGACCAGCTGGCGGGCCTGGGCAATGGTACCCGGCAATTGACCAACAGCCTCGGCGTGGAAATGCTCGCCGGATACGCCACCGTGCCCAGCGCCGGTTGGGGCGTGGTGGCGCAGCAGCCGCTGACCCAGACGGTGATGCCACTGAGCCATCTGATCCTCAACGTGGTCGGCACCTCCGCGCCGTTGGCTCTCGTGGGCAGCATGCTGCTGTGGTGGCTGGCCATGACCATCGCTCGGCCGCTGTGGCAGCTGGCCGCCGGCGCCCGCTCGATGGATCGGGCCGGCACTGCCGAACGCCTGCATCGGGTACCGGCCTGGTATTTCGAGGCGGCCGAGTTGAAGCGCGCGCTGCTGTTCGGGCTGAACCTGCTGCATGAGCGCATCGGTCGGCTCAACCGCGACGCCCAGACCGACCCGCTGACCGGCCTGGGCAACCGCCGCAGCCTGGAGTTCAGCCTGTCGTTGCTGGAAGCCGAAGGCCGGCCGTTTGCGGCCATCGTGCTGGATGTCGACCATTTCAAGCGGGTAAACGACTGCCACGGGCACGAGGTGGGTGACCAGGTGTTGCGCCGGTTGGCGGAGCTGATGCGCCGCTGCTGCCGCGAGGGTGACCTGCTGTGCCGCACCGGCGGCGAGGAGTTCCTGATGCTGCTGCCGGGGGCTAGCCTGGAAGTTGCGGCAGGGGTGGCCGAGCGGCTGCGGCTAACGGTGCAGGATACGCCGGTGGAGCCGGTGGGCGCGGTGACGGTGTCGCTGGGGGTGGCGCATTGGGATGGCGAGGCCGAGAGCGAACCGGGGGATGCGTTCAGCGAGGCTGACCGGGCGCTTTACCGGGCCAAGCAGGAGGGGCGCAATCGGGTGGTTGTTGCCTGAGCGCCCTTGCTTGCCTGTTCCGGCCTCTTCGCGGGTAAACCCGCTCCCACAGGTACCCCGCAGCCCTCAAGGGCGGTGCATAACCTGTAGGAGCGGGTTCACCCGCGAAAGGGCCGGAACACACAATAATGAATGGGCAGGTTGTAACATTCATTGTCATGAAACTGTCTTGTTACAGTCATAGGATTGACCCCAACCTGACATTTTCACTTCATGGATGAACGTCTGATGCGTCGTGTGGTTTTCAATCAGAAAGGTGGCGTCGGCAAGTCCAGCATCGCCTGCAACCTGGCCGCAGCCAGTGCCGCCGAAGGCTACCGGACCTTGCTGGTCGACCTCGACCCGCAGGCCAATGCCACCTACTACCTGACCGGGCTGGTCAATGACGCTATTCCTTCCGGCATCGCCGATTTCTTCCGCCAGACCTTGTCGCCGGTCACCGCTGCCGGCAAGAAGCACCGGGTGGCGATCACCGAGACCCGCTACCGCAACCTGCACCTGGTCACCGCCAGCCCCGACCTCAGCGACCTGCAAGGGAAGCTGGATCGCAAGTTCAAGATCAACAAGCTGCGCAAGCTGCTGGTGGAGCTGGGCGAGGACTACGAGCGGATCTACATCGACACCCCACCGGCGCTCAACTTCTATACCTTCAGCGCGCTGGTAGCGGCCGAGCGGCTGTTGATTCCGTTCGACTGCGACAGTTTCTCGCGCCAGGCCCTGCACAACGTCATGGCCGAGGTCGAAGAACTGCGCCAGGACCACAACCCGGCGCTGCTGGTGGAAGGTGTTGTGGTCAACCAGTTCGCCGGGCGCACCGCACTGCACCAGACCCTGGTCGAGCAATTGCGCAGCGAGGGCATGCCGGTGCTGCCGGTATACCTTAGCCATTCGATCAAGATGCGTGAGTCGCACCATACCTCGGTGCCGCTGGTGCACCTGGCGCCGCGGCACAAATTGGCGCTGGAGTTCGTCGATTTGCTGGATGTACTGGAGCGCGCGGCCTGACAGAACCCCGGGGCGCAAAGCGCCGCAAAATATCAAGGCCGAAGCACTACCCGACCGTTCGTCCGGGTGGTAGATTCGCCGCCATGAAAACCACCCGGCATACCCGCACGCTGACCGCCTGGACGCTCTACGCCAGCGTCCTGTTCAGCCTGGTTCTGTGTGGCCTGCACCATGGCCAGATGGGTGGCCTGCGCCTGGCCGGCCTGGAAGGCGGTTTCTGCTCGATCAACAGCGAACACGGCGTAGCCATCGACCTGGAGGGCGCTGGCGGCGACCAGCACATGGCCCAGCTCGATTGCCCGGTGTGCTCCTCGTTCGGCCTGGCCGTGCCGCTCAGCAGCAGCGGCTGGTCGTTCACCCCGGCGCAAGCCGTGGCCACCTCGCCCATCGTGGTGCGCAGCTGGGCGCAACCGCCGCCGCGTTATCAACGCCCCGCCCTCAACCCCCGCGCCTCCCCTGCCACCTTCCCCGCAGCCGTACCTCATTTCGCCTGACCTCAGCCGGGCGCGCCTGACTGTGCGCGTTCGCGGTCAGCCATGACCTTTGCGTGGAAGACACACCAACATGCTTCGCAAAACCTCCCTGGTGCTCCTCATGGGCACCTGCAACCTTGCCTGGGCGGATGCTGCCCCGGTAGAACTGAGCGCCACCACCATCGACGGTGAACGCGACGCCCCCAGCGGCGTGCAACTGGACGAGCCGATCCGCACTGGCTCGCGCCTGGGCCTCACCGCGCGGGAAACGCCAGCCTCGGTCAGCGTCTCGGACCGTCGCCTGATCGAAGAGCGCGGCGCCAAGGACAGCCAGGACGTGATCAACGCCATGACCGGCGTCAACGCCTCGGCCAACCCGGGCTTTGGCGGCTTCGTCGCCTACCGCGGCTTCACCCAGAACCAGGTCACCCAGTTGTACAACGGCATCAACCTGGGCTACAGCAGCGCCACCCGGCCAGTGGATGCCTGGGTACTCGACCGCGTCGAATTGATTGGCGGCCCGTCGTCGTTCCTGCATGGTGCCGGCGCGGTCGGCGGCTCGATCAACTACATCACCAAGTTGGCCAGCCGCGATCAGCAGACCATCGACGGCCGTATCCGCCATGGCAGCTTCGACGACAGCGAAGTGGCGTTCGGCATCAACCAGGCTCTGGCCAGCAACCCCGCCGATGCCCACCACTTCATGCGCCTGGACTTCAGCCGCGGGCATGGCAACGGCTACATCGACCGCAACGAACGGCACACAGACAGCCTGGCTTTTTCGTTGCTGAGCGACCTCACGCCCAACCTCACCCACACCCTGGCCCTGGAATACCAGGAAGACCGCGAAGACAGCCCTTACTGGGGCTCGCCGATCCTGCCCGGGCGCAGCACGATGAAGATCGACAACAGCCGCCGCTTCGAAAACTACAACGTCGGCGACGGCCGCTATGAGCAGCGGGTACGCTGGCTACGCTCGATCCTCGACTACCAGCTCAGCGACAGCACCAGCGTGCAGAACACGCTGTACCACTACAACGCCCAGCGCGACTACCGCAACCTCGAACGCTACAGCTACACCAGCGATGGCAAGGTACGACGCAGCAGCCCTTACCTGCAGCGCCACGACCAGAACCTGCTGGGTGACCGCATCGAGCTGCGCCACGACAACCAGCTGTTCGGCCTGGCCAGCCAGTGGTCGCTGGGGCTGGAGTACTCGCGCATGCGCCAGACCCTCTACCCCACCTCAAGCAGCTGGAGCGACGTGGTCGATGCCGAGCACTTCGCCCCCGGCAGCTTCGACGACATCCCCGGGGTGAATGCCGGCCTGACCAAGCAACGCCGTCACGAGGTGACCAACCGCGCGGTGTTTGCCGAAAACCGCCTGCAACTCACCGAACGCCTGGCCCTGCTGACCGCCCTGCGCTACGACTACCTGGACATGCAGGTGACCAACTACGGCGCGGTGACGCCAACCTCGCCGGCGTTCTTCGAACGCCGCTGGGAACCGCTTTCCGGGCGTATCGGCCTGACTTATGCGCTGACCCCGTCCGCCAGCGTCTATGCGCAGTACAGTACCTCTGCCGACCTGCCGGCAGGCTCGCTGGCGGCGGCGACCTATTCCAACGTCGGGATGTTCGACCTGTCCAAGGGCGAGCAGTAGGAAGTGGGCAGCAAGTTCGACTTTCTCGACGGGCGCGGTGCGGCCACGCTGGCGCTGTACCAGATCGTGCGCAAGGACTTTGCCGTGCGCGACTCCAACGATGCCAACCTCACGGTCCAGGCCGGGCAGCAGACCTCGCGTGGCGTCGAGCTGTCCGGGCGCCTGCAGGTGACGCCGAAGCTGCTGGCCGAGGCCAACTATGCCTATGTCGATGCGCAGTACGACGAGTTCAACGAGGCGGTCAACGGCGTGTCGGTATCGCGCAAGGGCAACGCACCGGTGAACGTACCGGCCAACGTCGCCAACCTGTGGCTGACCTACAGCCTGACCCCGGCGTGGTCGGTGGGGGCAGACGGGCGCTACGTGGGCTCGGTGTATGCCGACAACGCCAACAGCCTCAAGGCCCCGGCCTACACCCTGTTCGGCGCGTTCGCCCGCTACCGGCTGGATGAACACACCACGCTCACCGGTCGGGTACGCAACCTGACCGACGAGGTGTATGCCAAGCAGGCCTACAACAGCCAGTACTACATGGGGCCGCCGCGCACCTTCGAACTGGCGCTGGACATGCGTTTCTGAGCGCATGGCCTGTCTTGCATGAACATCCCGGCCTGCATTGGCTCTTGTGGGAGCGGCCTTGCGTCGCGAAAGGGCCGCAAAGCGGCCCCGGCGATGTCAGTGGCGAAGCTGCAATCGAGGGGCTGCTGCGCAGCCCTTTCGCGACACAAGGCCGCTCCCACAGTGGACCGTGCCAAGCGAACAGCTCGCGGTTGAATCAGGTATCCCGAGGTCGCCCTCGACAAAGCGTCCTCCAGCACCCGGCGATCTACTGGCAAGCACAACAATGATGGCGCTGCACGACAGCGCCACTTTCATCATGCCTGCCAATGGAACCGGAGAGCACTCGCATGCCCACACCTCACGAGGTATCCCCCGCCACCCTGCGCCGGGTGATCGCCGCCTCGGCCATCGGCAATTTCGTCGAATGGTTCGACTTCGCCGTCTACGGCTTTCTCGCAACCCTGATCGCCAGCCAGTTCTTCGCCAGCGAAGACGCCAGCGTGGCCTTGCTGAAGACCTTTGCGGTGTTCGCCGTGGCCTTCGCCCTGCGCCCGCTGGGCGGCATCGTGTTCGGCGCGCTGGGTGACCGCCTGGGGCGCAAGCGCATCCTGTCGCTGACCATCCTGCTGATGGCCGGCTCCACTACCCTCATCGGCCTGCTGCCGACCTACGCCAGCATCGGCCTGGCAGCCCCCGCGCTGCTGACCCTGGCGCGCTGCCTGCAGGGCTTTTCTGCCGGTGGCGAGTATGCCGGGGCCTGCGCCTACCTGATGGAGCACGCGCCCAACGACAAGCGCGCCTTCTATGGCAGCTTCGTGCCGGTGTCGACCTTTTCCGCCTTTGCCTGCGCGGCGGTGATCGCTTATGGCCTGGAAGCCAGCCTGTCGGCCGAGGCGATGAATGCATGGGGTTGGCGCATCCCGTTCCTGATCGCCGCGCCGTTGGGGCTGGTCGGCCTGTACCTGCGCTGGCGCATGGAAGAAACACCGGCGTTCCGCGAAGCCATCGCCCAAGGCAAGGAGCATGAACATTCGCCGCTCAAGGAAACCCTGCGCAACCATGGTCGGGCGATCCGCAACCTGGGGGCTTTCATCTCGCTGACCGCGCTGTCGTTCTACATGTTCACCACCTACTTCGCCACCTACCTGCAACTGGTCGGCAACCTGACCCGCGCGCAATCGCTGCTGGTGACCACCGTGGCCCTGCTGTTCGCCGCAGTCGGCTGCCCGCTGGCCGGAGCGTTCTCGGACCGCGTGGGGCGACGCAAGACCATCGGCTTTACCTGCCTGTGGGTGATGCTGTGCGTGTTCCCGGCGTACTGGCTGGCCAGTTCCGGCTCGATGCCCGGTGCACTGCTGGGAGTGATCCTGCTGGCGGTGGGAGCGCTGTGCAGTGGCGTGGTCACGGCGGCATTGCTGTCGGAAAGCTTCCCCACCCGCACCCGCTATACCGCTTCGGCAATTACCTACAATGTGGCCTATACACTGTTTGGCGGCACCGCGCCGCTGGTGGCGACCTGGCTGATTGGGCAGACCGGCAGCAGCCTGGCACCGGCGTTCTACCTGGTGGTGATTGCGCTGGTGGCGTTGGTGGGTGGGTTGGCCTTGCCGGAAACTTCGCGGATTTCGTTGCATGATGAGGCGGGAACGGAGAGCGCGCGGCCCGGAGCCCGTAGTACCGTTTGATATTTTGGGGGCTGCTTTGCAGCCCTTCGCGGCGGTTCGGCGTCCCGACTTGCCCGCTCCCACAGGGATCGCGCAAACCATGGGTTCAGCGACACACCTGTGGGAGCGGGCAAGTCGGGACGCCGAACCGCCGCGAAGGGCCGCAAAGCGGCCCCCGGATCTCAACCCTCCTGCACCTCTTCCCGCCGATACGCCCACTGATACAACGCCGGCAACACCAGCAAAGTCAGTGCGGTGGACGACAGAATCCCGCCAATCACCACGGTCGCCAGCGGCCTTTGCACCTCGGCCCCGGTCCCGGTAGCCAAGGCCATCGGGATGAACCCCAGCGACGCCACCAGGGCCGTCATCAGCACCGGCCGCAAGCGCGTCAGCGCGCCCTCCTCGACCGCTGCCCGCAGCGTGCGCCCCTCCTCCCGCAAGCTACGGATAAAGGCGATCATCACCAGCCCGTTGAGCACCGCCACCCCTGACAAGGCAATGAACCCCACGCCAGCGGATATGGACAACGGAATGTCCCGCAACCACAGCGCCAGCACCCCGCCGGTAAGGGCGAACGGGATGCCGGTGAACACCAGCAGGCCATCCCTGAGGTTGTTGAACATCATCAGCAACAGCGCCATGACCAACAGCAAGGCCACCGGCACCACCACCTGCAGGCGCTCGGCCGCCGACTGCAGCTGCTCGAACTGTCCGCCCCAGCGGGTCCAGTAACCCGGCGGTATCTGCACCTGCTGGATCAGCGTCTGTTCTGCCTCCTCGACGAACGAGCCCAGGTCACGCCCGCGCACGTTGGCACTGACCACCACCACCCGCTTGCCGTCCTCGCGGCTGACCTGGTTCGGCCCCAGCTGCAGTTTCAGCGCGGCCACCTGCGACAGCGGGATGAAGCCGATCTGCCCGGCACCCGCAGCAGCACTGGCCGGCACCGGAATCAGCAGGCTGGCCAGCCCGTCGACATCGGTGCGCAGGGTTTCCGACAGGCGCACCACCATGTCGAAACGGCGGTCACCTTCGTACAGCGTGCCGGCCGTGCGGCCACCCACGGCAATGGCAATGGCGTCCTGCACATCGCCCACGTTCAGGCCATGGCGGGCCGCCTTGTCGCGGTCGATATCGATGGTCAGCACCGGCAGACCGGTAGTCTGCTCGACCTTTACCTCGGACGCGCCCGGCACGCCTTGCAGGCTGCTGGCGATCTGCGCTGCGGTGCGGTTGAGCACGTCCATGTCATCACCGAACAGCTTCACCGCTACATCGCTGCGCACACCGGAAATCAGCTCGTTGAAGCGCAGCTGGATCGGCTGCGACAGCTCGTGGTTGCTGCCCGGCACGCTGGCGGCGGCGCGTTGTACCTCGGCGATCAGCTCATCACGCGGCTTGCCCGGGTCGGCCCATTGCTCACGCGGGCGTAGCATCACATAGGCGTCGGAAATGTTCGGCGGCATCGGGTCGGAGGCGATCTCGGCGGTGCCGGTGCGGGCGAACACCCGTTCCACTTCCGGCACCTGGGCGATGATCGCCTGCTCCAGGCGCTGCTGCATGTCGACCGACTGCGACAGGCTTGTGCCCGGCACGCGCAGGGCCTGCAGGGCAAAGTCGCCTTCGCTGAGGCTGGGGATGAACTCGCTGCCCATGCGGCTGGCCATCACCCCGGACAACAACACCAAGGTAGCGGCGGCAGCGAATGCCAGCTTGCGCCGGCCCAGCACCCAGGCCAGCACCGGGGCATAGCGCTGACGCGCCGTGCGCATTACCAGGCCTTCCTCTTCCTTGACCTTGCCGGTGACGAACAGGGCAATGGCCGCCGGCACGAAGGTAACCGAGAGGATCATGGCACCAAGCAGGGCGATGACCACGGTAAAGGCCATAGGGTGGAACATCTTGCCCTCCACCCCGGTCAGGGCAAAGATCGGCAGGTACACCACCATGATGATCAGCTGGCCGTAGATCAGCGGCCGGCGCGCCTCACGGGCGGCAGCGAACACTTCATGAAAGCGCTCGGTGCGGGTCAGCATGCGGCCATGGCGTTGCTGGGCGTGGGCCAGGCGGCGGATGGCGTTTTCCACGATCACCACCGCGCCGTCGACGATGATGCCGAAGTCCAGTGCGCCCAGGCTCATCAGGTTGGCACTGACCTTGTTGCTGAACATGCCGGTGAAGGTAAACAGCATCGACAACGGAATGACCATGGCGGTGATCAGTGCAGCGCGGATGTTGCCCAGGAACAGGAACAACACGGCGATGACCAGGATGGCGCCCTCGACCAGGTTCTTCTTCACCGTGGCGATGGCCTTTTCCACCAGGTTGGTGCGGTCGTACACCGTCACCGCGACCACGCCCTTGGGCAGGTTGCGGTTGATCTCGACCAGCTTGACGGCGACCGCCTGGGCCACCGTGCGGCTGTTCTCGCCAATCAGCATGAACACCGTGCCCAGCACCACTTCCCGGCCGTTTTCGGTGGCCGCGCCCGAGCGCAGCTCTTCGCCCAGGCCGACCTGGGCAACATGGCTGACGCGGATTGGCGTGCCATCGACACCGGAGATGACGATATTGGCGATGTCCTCGGCCGACGCCACCTGGCCTGGCGCGCGAATCAGCAACTGCTCGCCATTGCGCTCGATGTAGCCGGCGCCGACGTTGGCGTTGTTGCGCTCCAGCGCCGCGATCAGGTCGTTGAGGGTGAGTTTGTAGGCCGCCAGGCGCTTGGGCTCCGGCGCAATCAAGTACTGCTTGGCATGGCCGCCGATGCTGTTGACCTCGGCCACCCCGGGCACGTTGCGCAACTGCGGCTTGATGATCCAGTCCTGAATCACCCGCAAGTCGGTCGGGGTGTAGGGTGTGCCGTCCTCCTTCAGCGCGCCCTGCTCGGCTTCCACCGTCCACAGGAAGATTTCACCCAGCCCGGTGGAAATCGGCCCCATGCCCGCTTCGATGCCAGCGGGCAACTGCTCACGCGCCACTTGCAGGCGCTCGTTGACCAGTTGGCGGGCGAAGAACAGGTCGGTGCCGTCGTCGAAAATGACCGTGACCTGCGACAGGCCCGAGCGCGACAGCGAGCGGGTCTGCTTGAGCCCGGGCAGGCCGGCCATGGCGGTCTCGATGGCGAAGGAGATGCGCTGCTCGGTCTCCAGCGGCGAATAGCCGGGCGCGGCGGTATTGATCTGCACCTGGACGTTGGTAATGTCCGGTACAGCGTCGATCGGCAGTTTCTGGTAGCTGTGGATACCCACCGCGGCCATCAGGACCACGGCCAGCATCACCACCAGGCGCTGCTCGATGGCGAATTGGATCAGGCGTTCGAACATGCAGGCGTCCCCGTGATCAATGGCTGTGCTCGGCCGAGCCCTTGCCCAGCTCAGACTTGAGGACAAAGCTGCCGGCAGCGGCCACCTGGGTTCCGGCGGCAAGGCCGGTGGTGATTTCCACCAGACCGGCGTCGCGGCGGCCAGCCTTCACCGGACGGGCTTCGAAGCCTTCCTCGGTACGGGCAAACACCACGGTCTGCTCTTCCCAGGATTGCAATGCGCTTTCTGGTACCACCACGGCGGCGTTGAAGCGTTCGACGCTGACCGCGACGTTGACGAACAACCCAGGGCGCCAGGCGCCGTTGGGGTTGGCCAGCGTGGCGCGGACAGTGGCGGCACGGTTCTGCTCGCCGAGCAGCCTGCCGACGTAGTTGACCTTGCCCTCAACCTGGGCGCCCAGGTCCGGCGCGCTGACCGTGACATTGCGGCCGGTGGTCACCTTGTCCAGGTCGCGCGGGGCGACGGCGAAGGTGGCCCAGACCCGGCTCAGGTCAGACAGGGTGAAGGCATTGCTGGTCTCATCGACCACCTCACCCACGGTCAGGTGCTTTTCCACCACCACTGCATCGAACGGCGCGCGCAGTTCATAGCGGTTGCCGGCACCGGCCGGGCCCACGGCGGCGACCTTCTGCCGGGCGTTGGCCAAGGCAATCTCCGCTTCCTGCAACGCCTGGCGGGCCTGCAGGTAATCCTGCTCGGCGCTGATGCGTTCCTGCCACAGCTGCTGTTCGCGCTGGAAGGTCAGGCGCGCCAGTTCCAGGCGGCGCTGGGCAGCCTGCTGTTCGCTGCGCAGGTCGGAAATCTGCTGGCTGGCAATTACCGCCAGCACCTGACCACGCTTGACCGCCTGGCCCAGTTCGGCTTGCACTGACTCGACCACACCGGGCACGCGTGGCACGACGTGGGCAGTGCGGTCCTCGTCGAAGCGGATTTCACCCGGGAAGCTGATGGCGGTGCCCAGTTCACGAGGGCCGGCATCGGCCAGTTGCACACCGGCAGCTTCGATCTGGGCGATGGACAGGTGCAGCTTGCCCGCCTCTTCTTCGTGATCTTCACCGGCCTGCTCCTCGCCGTGGCCATGGGTGTCTTCGCCGTGGTCGTCGTGCCGGGCTTCAGTGCTCGATGCGTTGCCGAGGTTGCCGGTCCAGGCCAGGCCACCCAGGCCAAGCGCGGCAATGGTGGCAGCCAGAATGGCTATCTTGCGTGTGTTAGTCATTGTTGCTCCTGCTGTTCAATTTGTTGCTCAGGCCATCGAGGTCGCCATAGATCCGCTCGACCTGCGCCCGCGCGTCGGTCGCCGAGGCCAGTGCGTCGAGGTACAACCCGCGCGCCTCGATCAGCGTGCGCTGGGCGTCGAGCACATCGAGGAAGGCGAACTTGCCCATTTCGAAACCACGTGTGGCGGTGTCCACGGCCTGCTGGGCAGACGGCAGGATGGTGCGGTCATAGGCCTGCACTTCCTGCATGGCAGTGACCCACTGGCTGACGGCGCTGCGGGTTTCACTGCGCAGGCGAAGCCCCACGGCGTTGCGCAGGTCACGCGCCTGGTCGGCACGGCGGGCCGCGGCCAGCACGTTGCCCTGGTTGCGGTCGAACAGCGGCAAGGGCATCGACAGGCCCACCACATTGACCCGCTCGCGGTCTTCGCGGCTGTACTGGCTGCCAAGGCTGACGGTGAGGTTGGGAATACGCAGGGCCTTTTCCGATCCCAGGGACGCTTCGCCGCGCTCGACCTGGGCGGCGGCCAGGCGCCATTCGGCCGTTTGCTCGACCTGGTCGAGCAGGGCATCGGCGCTAGGCGCATCACCCGGGGACAGGTTGGCTGCCTGCAACTGTTCGAACCTTGCCAGCGGGCTGCCGGTCAACCGTGCCAGGGCCTGGTAGGCCACACTGCGCTGGGTTTGCGCACGGCGCACTTCAGCCTGGGCCTGGGCCAACTGCACCTGGGCCCGGGTGGCCTCAACGGGCGATGACTGGCCAGCGGTCACCCGCCCCTGCACCACTCGCAGCCCACGCTCGGTCAACGCCTGCGATTGCTGCGCCAAATCCAGCGCGGTCTGTGCGCGCAGGGCCGCGTGGAAGGCCTGTATCACATCGGCGCGCAGGCCGTTGCGCTGGCGTTCCAGGCCCAGCTGGGCAATGGCCTGGCCAGCACCGGCCACGGCGACACGTGCGCCGCGCTTGCCGCCCAGCTCCAGCGGTTGGCTAAGGGTGACCGTGGTGGTGCTGGTGTCATGGCGAGTGTCCTCGACCTCCCAGGACAGCTCCGGGTTGGGGATGAGCCCGGCCTGGCGCCGTTCGCCATCGGCAATGCCGATTTCCCGTCCGGCTGCGGCCAGCTCCGGGTTCTGGGCAAAGGCGGCGTCTAGCGCCTGGGGCAGGCTCAGGCTCTGGCTGGCCTGGGCAGTGCCGGCGCCAGCCAGCAACAGGCAGAGCAAGGCGGTCTTGCGGGGGATGGGCACGAAACAGGTCCTCGTCGGCGAGATTTGCCGAGGGACTGTAGAAAGCCGCGCTTATCGGGGCGGTGGCGGGAGAATTACAATTTTGTAATCCAGTCTGAGTTGCTGAGGGTTCGATAATCGCCCACTTTCCGGGTACAGCGGTTTAGTCCAATTGACTAAACTAACCAGGCGGTACAAAACTAGGAAGCATCCAACAACAACAAAGCGATGCCCGTCATGAAGCCCCTTATTCTCGTACTCAACGGCCCCAACCTGAACATGCTGGGCACCCGCGAGCCTGCCCAGTACGGCCACGAAACCCTCGCCGACCTGGCCCAGGGTTGTGCCGACACCGCCCATTCCCTCGGCCTGGAAATCGAATTCCGCCAAACCAACCACGAAGGCGAACTGATCGACTGGATCCATGCCGCCCGTGGCCGCTGCGCCGGCATCGTGATCAACCCCGGCGCCTGGACCCACACCTCGGTGGCCATCCGCGATGCCCTGGTGGCCGGCGAAGTGCCGGTTATCGAAGTGCACCTGTCCAACGTGCACAAGCGCGAACCGTTCCGTCACCTGTCGTTCATATCGTCCATCGCCGTCGGGGTCATCTGCGGCCTGGGCAGCCATGGCTATCGCATGGCCATCAGCCACTTTGCCGAAATGTTGCAGGAGCGCAGCGCATGAGCCAGCAAGCCATCCTCGCCGGCCTGATCGGCCGCGGCATCCAACTGTCGCGCACCCCTGCCCTGCACGAACACGAAGGTGATGCCCAGGCGCTGCGCTACCTGTACCGGCTGATCGATGCCGACCAGCTGCAACTGGATGACAGCGCCCTGCCCGGCCTGCTCGATGCCGCCCAGCACACCGGTTTCACCGGGCTCAACATCACCTACCCGTTCAAGCAGGCGATCCTGCCGCTGCTCGACGAACTGTCGGACGAAGCCCGCGGCATCGGTGCGGTGAACACCGTGGTGCTCAAGGACGGCAAGCGGGTCGGCCACAACACCGACTGCCTGGGCTTTGCCGAAGGCTTGCGCCGTGGCCTGCCGGATGTGGCACGGCGCCAGGTAGTGCAGATGGGTGCCGGTGGCGCAGGTTCGGCCGTGGCCCATGCCCTGCTGGGTGAAGGGGTCGAGCGGCTGGTACTGTTCGAAGTGGACGTGGCCCGTGCACAGGCCCTGGTGGACAACCTGAATGCCCATTTCGGTGCCGGGCGCGCCGTTGTCGGCACCGACCTGGCCACGGCCCTGACCGAGGCGGACGGGCTGGTCAACACCACACCGGTGGGCATGGCCAAGCTGCCGGGCACACCGCTGCCGGTGGAGCTGCTGCATGCTCGCCTGTGGGTGGCGGAGATCATCTACTTCCCGCTGGAGACCGAACTGCTGCGCGCCGCCCGGGCACTGGGCTGCCGCACCCTGGATGGCAGCAACATGGCCGTGTTCCAGGCGGTGAAGGCGTTCGAGCTGTTCAGCGGGCGCCAAGCGGATGCGGCGCGGATGCAGGCGCACTTTGCCAGTTTCACCTGACAGACAGGTGTCGGCTTCTTCGCGGGCTTGCCCGCTCCCACAGGTGCTGCGCAAATTTCACTGATTACGCAAATCCCTGTGGGAGCGGGCAAGCCCGCGAAGAGGCCGGCACAGACAACTCACCCTTTTTCATCCAGCAACGCCTGTATCACCTGCTCCTGCCCACCATAATCCCCCTCGCCAAAGTGCACATGGCGCACCTGCCCCTTGCGGTCGACAAAGTAATGCGCCGGCCAGAACTGGTTGCCCCAGGCATTCCACACCTTGTAGTCGTTATCCACCGCCACCGGATAAGCGATCCCCAGGCTGGCCACCTTGTCACGCAAGGTGCCTACATCGTGCTCGTAGTCGTACTCCGGGGTGTGCACACCGACCACCACCAGGCCCTGGTCGGCATAGCGCCGCGCCCATTCGTTCACATGCGGCAGGCTTCGCCGGCAGTTGATGCAGTCCCAGGTCCAGAAGTCCACCAGCACCACCTTGCCCTTGAGCCCGGGGCCATCCAGCGGCGCCGAGTTAAGCCACTGGCTGGCGCCGGACAGCGACGGCATGGCACCGTAGCTGTCGCGGGCCATCAGGTGCCCGCCCAGCCCCAGGCCCGCCAGCGCCAGGGCAATGCCGCCAACCTTCAACAACAAGCGGCGATCAATTCTCATGGCAACCGCCGGTGGCATAGGTGCGGTACTGCACGCTCTGTTGCTGGCCCTTGGAGTCGAGGTAGTCCATGCGGGTGTTCACCAGGCCGCAGGCGTCGCTCTGGTCATCCTGTATCGACAGCACTTTCTTCACATCCAGGTGGTCACCGTAGCGGTACTGCATGACCCCGCTGTTGTCCATCGGCATGGTGGAGGCCTGGGCGGCAATGGCGCCGAAGCTGAGCACGGCGAACAGGCTGGCACGGGCGAAGCTATTGAAGTTCATGGCATCTCTCCTGTGTAACGCTTGAGGGTGGGGAGTTGTGCTCCCCGGTCGAGAGCCATTTCACGCCGGCCAGGTATCCCGTATGTGTCGCCCGAAGCTGTGATGTGCTTCCTCCTGTGTCTGTACACCTGCCAGATACACTGCAATACAAACCCCCGCAGGCAAGCGCGAACGCGCTCGGTACACTGCGCCCATCCCCTCTTGCACAGGAACGCAGCGCATGGAACACGTCGATCACATCCTGATCGTCGACGACGACCGCGAAATCCGCGAACTGGTCGGCAACTACCTGAAGAAGAACGGCCTGCGCACCAGCATCGTCGCCGACGGCCGGCAGATGCGCGCCTTTCTCGAAGCCAACAGCGTCGACCTGATCGTCCTGGACATCATGATGCCCGGCGACGACGGCCTGCTGTTGTGCCGCGAGCTGCGCGCCGGCAAGCACCGCAATACCCCGGTGCTGATGCTGACCGCCCGCAACGACGAAACCGACCGCATCATCGGCCTGGAAATGGGCGCCGACGACTACCTGACCAAGCCGTTCTCGGCCCGCGAACTGTTGGCCCGCATCAACGCCGTGCTGCGCCGCACGCGCATGCTGCCGCCCAACCTGACCATCAGCGAAAGCAGCCGCCTGCTCGGCTTCGGCCAGTGGCGGCTGGACACCACCGCGCGCCACCTGCTCGACAGCGAAGGCACCCTGGTAGCCCTGAGCGGTGCCGAATACCGCCTGCTGCGGGTGTTTCTCGACCACCCGCAGCGGGTGCTCAGCCGTGAGCAGTTGCTCAACCTGACCCAGGGCCGCGAAGCCGACATCTTCGACCGCTCCATCGACCTGCTGGTCAGCCGCCTGCGCCAGCGCCTGGGTGACGACGCCCGCGAACCCAGCTGCATCAAGACCGTGCGCAGCGAGGGCTACGTGTTCTCGCTGCCGGTGCAACTGCTCGAGTCGCCATCATGAAGTGGCCACGTACCCTGGCCTCGCGCCTGGCACTGATCTTCTTCACCGGCCTGGTGCTGGCCTACGGCCTGTCGTTCGGCCTGCAAGCGTACGAGCGCTACATCAGCAGCCGCTCGATGATGCTCAGCACCCTGGAGCAGGACGTGGCCACCTCGGTGGCCATCCTCGACCGCCTGCCCGCGGCCGAGCGCGCCGCCTGGCTGCCGCGTCTGGAGCGGCGTACCTACCGCTACCGGCTGGACCAGGGCCTGGCGGGCGAAGCCATGCCGACCAGCGACCCGCCCATGGCCGCCGACTCGATCGTCAAGGCCATTGGTGCCGACTATCGGCTTTCCTTCCAGGAAATCCCCGGCCCGAATGCGCACTTCCAGGCACACCTGACCCTGGCCGATGGCGCACCGCTGACCATCGACGTTACCCCATCGCCGGTCCCGGTGGCACGTTGGCTGCCCGTGGTGTTGCTGATCCAGTTGGCCGTGCTGTTGCTATGCACCTGGCTGGCGGTACGACTGGCGATCGGCCCGCTGACCCGCCTGGCCCGTGCGGTGGACAACCTCGACCCGGACAAGCCTGGCGTGCAGCTGGATGAAAGCGGCCCGCGCGAGGTGCGCTACGCCGCCGTGGCCTTCAACGCCCTGCAGGCGCGCATCGCAGCCTACCTCAAGGAACGTATGCAGTTGCTGGCGGCCATCTCCCACGACCTGCAAACACCGATCACGCGCATGAAGCTGCGTGTCGAAGTGATGGACGAAGGGGTGGAAAAGGACAAACTGTGGGGCGACCTGGGTGAAATGGAACACCTGGTGCGCGAAGGCGTGGCTTATGCCCGCAGCATGGACACCAGCACCGAGGCCCCGTGCCGGGTCAACCTCGATGCCTTTCTCGACAGCCTGGTGTTCGACTACCAGGACAGTGGCGCCCAGGTCGAGCGCCATGGCAGCAGCGGCAGCCTGCTGGAAACCCGCCCGCATGCCCTGCGCCGGGTGCTGGTGAACCTGGTGGACAATGCCCTCAAGTTTGCCGGTGCTGCCGAACTGGAGGTGTGCCGCGAGGGCGACAGCACCGTGATCCGCGTGCTCGACAACGGGCCAGGCATACCCGGCGGCGAACTGGATGAAGTGCTCAAGCCGTTCTATCGCGTGGAAGGTTCACGCAACCGCAGCACCGGCGGCACCGGGCTGGGATTGGCGATTGCCCACCAGCTGATCCAGGCCATGGGCGGCCGACTGACCCTGAGCAACCGCGCAGGCGGTGGGCTGTGCGCGCAGATCGAGCTCAAATGACAGTTTGTGGGAGCGGCCTTGCGTCGCGATAGGGCTGCGCAGCAGCCCCAGGTTTTCAGCTTCGTCGCATGAATTGCCGGGGCCGCTTTGCGGCCCTTTCGCGACGCAAGGCCGCTCCCACAAAAAGCAGGTGGCGCTTGAGGTATCAGTACACTCCGATACACAACCCCACCACCGCCGACACACTGCAGATACCCCACCCCGACACACTCCCGGTCACACAACCACACCCGGGAGCCTCCCTGATGAAACCCCTCACCCTTCCCTCCGGCTGGAAGCTGTTCGCCACGCTCGCCGGCCTGACCCTGGCAATGACCGCCGTGGTCCTGGCCAGCCAACCTGATCCGGACGGCCTGCGCAGCGCGATCCGTGCCACTGCGCGCAGCTCCTTCGCGCTATTCCTGCTGGCCTTTCTGGCCTCGTCGCTGGTGACCTTGCTGCCTGGCACCAGCAGCCGCCGCATCCTCCAGGAACGGCGCTATCTGGGGTTGGCATTCGCCTTTTCCCACACCGTGCACGGCGTACTGATCTACCGCTATGCCCAGCAATTCCCCGAGCTGTTCTGGGCCGGCCGCACGTTCACTTCCAGCCTGCCCGGCACCCTCGGCTACCTGTTCCTGCTGCTGCTCACCATCACCTCGTTCAAGGCCCCGATGCGCCTGTTGGGTGGCCGTGCCTGGCAGGCCCTGCACAGTACCGGCATGTGGGTACTGGCCGCGGTGTTCTGCCTGTCGTTCTACAAACGCATCCCCATGGGCGGCTGGTACCCGCTGGCGTTCGCCCTGATGTTCAGCGCCATCGCCGTCAAGCTCACCGCCAAGCTGGCCCGTCAGCAACGCCGTAACGCCCGTGCCCTTTCCTGAAGAGAGAAACCAGCATGACCACCTTGACCCGCACCCTGACCACCTTCGACCGCTTCGGTACCTGGAGCGCCGACCTGCCGTTGCGGCTGTTTCTGGCCTGGGAGTTTTTCGAATCCGGCTGGGAGAAATTCAATGGCAGCAACTGGTTCGCCGACCTGCAGGCGAACTTCCCGTTCCCCTTCAACCTGCTGCCTGCAGAGCTGAACTGGCAGCTGTCGATGTGGGCGGAGCTGATCCTGCCGTTACTGCTGTTGTTGGGGCTAGGTACCCGGCTGGCCTCGTTGGGGCTGATGGTGGTGACCGTGGTGGCGATTGCCGCGGTGCATTGGCCGGCGCACTGGTCGAGCCTGGCCGAACTGGCCCAAGGGTATGCGATTACCGACCAAGGCTTTGGCAACTTCAAGTTGCCGCTGATCTACCTGGTGGCGTTGCTGCCACTGCTGCTGAACGGGGCTGGGCGGTTGAGCCTGGATCACTGGCTCAGAGGGCGGTTCTGCAGGTGATATTGCCGGGGCTGCCTTGCAGCCCATCGCGACACAAGGCCGCTCCCACAGGGGATCGCGTACCTCTGTAGGAGCGGCCTTGTGTCGCGATAGGGGCGCAAGGCGCCCCCCGTACCCGCACTCAACATGTACCGATGATGACTCCCTGCTCGCGCAGCCCCTCCAGCAAGGCCAACCCCTCTCCCACAGCACCGCCCAACGCCTGCAACCGCGCCCGCCCACTGCCCTGCTCCAGCGCCAGCAACCGGTACGCCAGCGGCGCCAGGCGCGCGAAGCGCACCTTCAGCCCTGCATCGCGATAAACCAGTAACAAGGTCGGCGCCTCTGGCGCCACCGCTGGCTGGTAATCCGCCCCGATCCGCTCCACCGGCCAGCGATAGGCCAACACCCGCGCCACACACGACAACAGTGGCTCCCCTTCCAGCAGGTCGCCTGCCGGGTCATGGGCCGGGTCCTGCGCATCGCTCAGATACAACTGCGCCTCGACCCACTCATAGTGCGCCAGCTCCAGCTGCCAGGGCGCATCCAGCTCGACACCCTGCAGGTAGTCGACGAACGCCTCGGCAATCTCGGTGAACAACGGTGTCTGGCTGCGATAGTTGGCATAGAAGTCTCGCACTCGGGCATGCCAGCGCGGTTCGCCCAACGCCTGGCGCATCACCGGAAAACTGCCGGCCAGCAAACCTTCGATAGCACCATAGAAAAGCTCGCGGTAAACCTTCAGGCGCCGGGCCTCCACGCCCGGCGGCGGTGCATGGCGCTGCGGGTCACGCAGGTGTCGGGCCAAGGTGTACTGCTGCTCACGCAAGGTCTCATTCATCTGCATGCCCTCCAGAAGCACGCTGCACAGTACGGATGCGCGCCGTTTCGGCGAGCAGTTCGACCAGCGGCGGGTAGTTGAAATCACGCTCGAGTACCGTCGGTTGCACACCGAAACGCTTACAGGCGACCGCGTACAGCGCCCACACATCCTCCTTCACCGCAGCCCCATGGGTGTCTACCTTGAGGTCCGGCGCTTCATCGTAATGGCCAGCCACGTGCATGCCGGTCACCCGCGCCTGGGGCAAGCCCGCAAGGAACTCGCGGGCGTCGTAGCCGTGATTGCAGGCATTGACGAAGACGTTGTTGACGTCCAGCAGCAGGTCGCAGTCGGCCTCATCGAGTACCGCGCGGATGAACTCGAGTTCACTCATCGCCTGGTACGGTGCGGCGTAGTAGCTGATGTTTTCCACGGCAATGCGCCGCTCCAGGTATTCCTGGGCCTGGCGAATCCGCGCGGCCACATGGCGCACCGCTTCGTCGGTGAATGGAATGGGCATCAGGTCGTACAGGTGCCCGTCATCACTGCAGTAGCTCAGGTGCTCGCTGTACAGGCGCACCTGGTGGCGATCGAGAAACTGGCGTGTCTGGCCAAGGAAATGGCGGTCCAGCGGCTCGCTGCCACCCAGCGACAACGACAGCCCGTGGCAGGTAATGGCAAAACGCTCGGCCAACTGCGCCAGGCCCTTGCCGTAGGCACCGCCCACGGCAACCCAGTTTTCCGGTGCGCATTCCAGGAAGTCCACGGCGCCAGCCTCCATGGCCAGCAGTTCCGGCAGCAGGCCGCGACGCAGGCCTAGCCCTGCCTCTAAAGGTACAGGGGACAAAGATGTGGGGTGCATGAAAAGGTCTCCGCAACAGGCACAACGCCCCGCCTGACCAGCAGGAGGGGCGTTGCGCGGTTCATGGGGCAGAAGGTCAGGACTTGCCGGTCAGGTGGCTGAACAAGCCTTCGGGCATGGCCTTGCCATTAGCCTGGTAGATCGCCTTGAGGTGATCCGCCGCCTCCTGTTCGGAGATGAAGCCATCATGGTTGCTGTCGATCTTGTCGAAGTCGCCGGCACGGTCCTTGGCCACCGCCAGGAACTCGTCGCGCGAGACCTTGCCGTCGTGGTTGCTGTCGGTCTTGGCGAACGAGGCATCACCACACTTGCCCTCGCCACACTTGCCTTCGGCACCGGCCTTGGCGCTGGCGCCGCACTTGCCCTCACCGCATTTGCCTTCTCCCTGGGTGGCCTTGGCGCTGCCACCACATTTGCCTTCACCACACTTGCCCTCGCCTGCCACCTTGGCCGAAGCCAGCTGGTAACCCTGGGCCAACGGCTCGACGGCAAAGGCGCTGCTGCTCAATGCCATGCTGCCGATCAGGGCAGCGCCGAGCAGGCCGAGGGTGTTTCGTACTTGAGTCATGGTGTCGCTCCACTGTGGTTGGAATGTGGAGCCATTAGGCCGTTGCGGTATGTCGTGGATGTATCGCGCGGGGGGCGGTTTTGTATGGGAATGGGTCTGCAGCGTGGGCAGATACAGTGGGATACACGACGGCCCCAAGGTGCCTCGGGGCCGTCGTGCAGGGTCAGTCCTCCAGCGGCTTGGGCGGCGCGGCAGGTTTGGCGGGCTTGGCGGGCTTGGCGGGCTTGCTGTCCTTGGCCTTGGGTTCCGGTGCCGCCGCTGCCACAGGCTCCGGCGCCGACACGGCTTTTTCGCTGGCGGGCAGATCATCGACCGCCTTGAGGATCACCTGCGGGTCGATAGCCCCTCCCTCTTCGTCGTCCTTGAGCATGTGCCGCTCACCGTCCTTGCCCACCAGGATCACCTTGGTGCCTTTGCTGGCACCCAGCTTCAACTCGCGGATCAGGGCCATGGTGGTCTGCTGCTCGAGGTTCTTGTCCTCACGCTTGCCCATCATGTTGGCAACGCTGTACACCACCAGGTTGCGCTCTTTGAAGGCGGCCTGGGTGGCCGGGTCCTTGAGGGCCTCGTTCAACCCACGCAAGGTCGGGTCGGCGCTGCTGGGCGCAATGACGACCAAGGGCCTGGCCTTGCCCAGTTCCTTGGCCAGCGGCGCGTCACTGTCGGCAGCAAACACAGGGCCGACGAGCGCGAGCAAGGTGGCGAGGGTCAGTGACCGGACGAGCATGCGTATCTCCTTATTCTCTCGATAAACCAGAAGACTACAGATCAGGGCGAAAGATCCGACGGGCGAGCGTAAACCAGCACGAGGCCTCCATGTTTGAATGAACAGTAACCGGCGGTTACCAAGTGCGCTCATTCCCTGTCCCGAGCCCCCAAAATACGTCTATCACGCGTAAATTGAGCATAGTCCAATGCGCCCTTGTCATACCCACCGTCGCAGAGCCTCGTTGGTCAGTTGGAGTTCGGTTTGTTCCGTCCACTCATTGACCTGCGCCTGCAACCTTTCGGAGGACTTTGCATCAGCATCTTCCGCCAACTGGTCGTAAAAACGCTGCGGCACTTCCAGTTCGCGTACATAACGTCGCTCGAGATAATTTTTCCAGAACGGTTGCTGGGCCATCCACACCGGCAGCGATCCAGGCTCGTTAAGTCTTACCTGCTCAGCGGCGCGCATGACCGAAGCGTCATCCAGGTGCGGGATCGCGGGGTGGAGCATGCTTCGCGCGTTGTCAAGCAGGTCCAGCCTCTCGCGCAAGCGGATCGAGTAGGCAAGCACCCACTCGATGGACTCGCTCGCCCAACCAGCAGCCTCAGCCTCGCGCAAAGCGATGAAGTCAAGTTCCCTTTGCCTCCACAACTGCCGCGCCAGTTTCACCAGGACTTGTTCCTTGTTGCCAGAAGGGGCAGCCTGCTCGGCTTCCCACACATAGTATCGAATTTCAAGCTGCTGGAAGACAACCGTGGCATTGTCGGGGCAGTTCTCAACCAGTGCAAAGGGGAAAATTTCATTGGCCAGTGCTGGAGAGTTGTCCACCTTTTCCATCATGGTCAGAACGCGTGAGGCCAGCAATTCCCCATATCGAGGATGGGTGAAGTCTCGCGAGCGCGTGAGCTGTTTCAGCAGTCGCATGAAGTTCGTCACTCCATCCATTTGCTCGATACTGCTCCACAGGATACCCAGAATTTCGCGCCTATCGTCTTGCAGGCGGTTCAGGGGGTCCAGGGGGTGCAGGCGGTCCATCCACATAAACTTTTGAGGAACTGAACTATCCTCCGGAATTTTCCAGGCCGCCTGCGCATCTTCAGCCTGTTGCAGAAGCACAGAATTGCCTGACAGCGCCACGTAACCGTGTCGCCACAACGTGGACAGGATGAAGTTAGGGGGCAACAGAGAGATGGAATTGTGGGAAGCATCGAGCATGTACAACGTCTGACAATCCGTGATGCCCTCTGGCAGCAATACCAACCCGGCATTGCGCAGACGCAGTTCGGCCAACTGGCTCATCCCCGCCACAGAAAAGGTCATGTTCAAGCGGTTGTCCGAAAGGTTCAGGTAACGTAACCGGCTGCAGAGCCCAAGCGCTCGAGCCTGGGGTTCGTCCAGTGAGATGCGATTGCTGGACAAGTCGAGTATGCGCAGGTCATTGAGCAACGACAGGCTCTCTGGTAGACGTCGCAATTGGTTGTAACTCAGTTCCAGCGAGGTCAGATTGGGGAATGAAAGCAGGAATTGCTCTGGCACTTCTTTCAGCAACAGGCTACGCAGGGAAAGTTCGGTAATATGCGGGAAGCTGAAGAGTGGGCCCAATTCAGGCAATGAGCACAGGTCGCGCGGTTCGTAATGCCACACCAAAGCCGGACGTTCATCTTCAGGTGCAACTAGACCGGGTACCCGTTCCCGCCAGCATTGCATGAGTGCTTTGCGAAACCGCTTGCGCTCGGTTCGTTCGCCGACCAGCAACCCTCGCCGCTCCCAGCTTTTCAGGTGCTCGCTCAAACGGCGGGCCTGCTCTTCGAGCACACCGAGCTGGGTGTCGGTATCATGTCCCAAAACATGCAAGTTGGTCAGCCAGGCTTCGATCTGCTCGTCACTGTACGCTGGGTAAAGGTCGCGCAGACGCGCCTCGAACGCCCGGGGTCGGGACGCAGGCCGGGCAAAGCGTCCCTGGCTGCCGCCCAGCGGGTAGCCGACCCTGCCATCCTCCAGACGCAGTGGCGCCAGCATCCATGGCTGTCGAGGGTTATTGCCCAACACCTGGGCCAGTACTTTGGTGTGGCCGGGCATTTGCCGGGCCAACATTGCTCTCAACCCCGGGGCGTAGGGTTCAGTGATACCGAATACCGCATGATCGGCCGGGGCAAACGCAGCCGCCAAGGTCTCGAACAGCTCGCCGGGGCCGCGCAACTCGATGCCTAGCGCATCTTCAAGCTCGAACTGCCCGTTGTCATGCACAAGCCTGTAGTTCTGCCCGTCGCCAGCAGTAGTCATTACCGGCTGCGGGCTATCGCCATCGTACAGCCGCCAGCGCGGCCTGGCCTCCCTGACATCCAGAGTCTCCAGCAGCGTCAGCGCGACCTTGGCCTGGTCCAGGGTCTGGGGCGTATCGATGAACAGCGCCTCGCAGGCACGCGCAACACGTATGCGCAGTACGCTCAGCCTGGCCCTTTCGACCAGCCGAAAGGGCACCGTGCCGCTGACCAGTGCCTGAAACTCCGCACCTTCTGCCGAAAGCTCACCCACAAGCTCGCGCGCCGCTCGGCGATGCAGGCTCGGGAATGCCCTGCGCAACGTTGCCACCGCCGCATCGTCTGGCTCCTGCTGCCCGTCGTACACCTGCTGAAACAGCTGGCGCCGCTTTACCGAGACCTGCGCCGCCAATGCTGGCCCGCCCTGCTCGGTGACGCCAGGCAAGGCGCGGGCCTTCGCCAGCAACGGCGCGTCCTCCGGCACCCGCCCGAGTTGCAGATCGTCCAGCAGGGCCTGCAGCCGGCGGTCGATCAGCAGGCGCTCTACGGTATCGACCAGCTCGGCCTCAGGCGGCCGGCCGTACACATGCAACGCCCGAAGATGGTCTGCATCCAGGGCATGGACGGCCATTGCCTGGTCAATCTGTTCATCATCCAGGCGAGCGAAACGCTCACCAAGGCGACGGAACATCCGGTGCTTGTCTGTCCAGCTGGCCGGTTGCTCGGTCCATAGCCGCCAGGCACCGGCGTCATTGTGACGCAACAAAGGCCCATGACCATCTCGTGGTGCCAGTTGCCACTCTTCATCTGCGCGCTGGACGATTTCATAGTTGTGGCCGTCCATGGTCATCCAGCTTCTGTCCTGGGCACGGTAGATGCCCATTTCATCGGCCACTTCCCCAGCGGGAGGTGCAGCGCTGCGAAACGGCACCAGGTCTCCATTCCAGAGCTTCTCGCTGCCGTCTTCCAGGCGCGCTGGCACCCACTGGTCCAATGCGGCCCAGGCCCGGCTCGCTTCCCGCCATACCACAGCGGTTACTCCGATCACGGCCAGGTCTTTGGTCACGTTGAGTACATGGTCCATTGCGGCGCTGGTATCGCCCTCGCGCCAGTCTTCCACGGCCTGGAACAACTCGCCCAGCAGGTCCCAGACCATTACCGCCAGCAGCAGTGCATTGAGTGCGGGGATGAACACGCCCGCCACGGTGGCCAGTGTCCAACCCTCGGCAACCAACCTTTGTTGATGGGCTTCCTGGGCCTTGCGATCCAGTTCTGACACCGGCGTGGCAATCAGCGCAGCATCGTCCTTGATATGGGCAATGCGCTCATCGGCAAGGTGGGCGAACAAGGGTAGCGGGTAGTCCCGTATGTGCTGGTCCATTTCCCGGGTTGCCCAATCGGCGACGCTCACCAGGTCCTTGGCAACCCTGGAGAAGAACTGCTGGCTGTCGCGCCGGCGTACGAAGCGTTTGAAGAAATCCTGATAGCGCTTGTCTCGCAGACGCTTGCCCAAGACCTTACGGGTGAAGCTTTCCAGGTCGCGGCTTGCGGTCCAGGGACCGTGGGGGTCATCGGGAATGTAGACAAGGATCTTGCGGCTGACTTTGTCATGAAATAGATCGAGTATCACGATCTGTTGCAAATCGCAGCCGAACGCCTTGAGTTGCCGGGCCACCACTTTCGACTCGTACAACGTGCCAGGTCTGCCGTGCTTGCATAGCTCTAGCACCAGGTCCAGTTCGGCAGCACTCAGGACTCCATCACCTTTAGCCTTGCAGGCATCGATCAGCATGACCGAGCTGTAAAGCTGGGCAAGTGTCGAAGCCATGCTGCGCCAGCCGCTTGCCTGGCTGCTCGGCGCTTTGAGCACGCTGTCCAGGTGCTGTTGATAGCGCTTGCCCAGATCCAGCTGGCGGCACAAGCGTGCGAAGGCTGGTGCGGTTGGTGAGGCGAGCCGTCGCGACAGGCTGTCGACGATGCAGTTATCCTTGTGCTGCTCGTTCCGCCCCTCGCCCGGCGTGAAGTTGTCCAGTGCCGCCTCGATCAGCGGTACGTCGAAATAGTCCTTTTCCAAAACCGGATAGCGCCCCCACACGGTGCCCTGGCTGGGAGCGGTGTAGGTGTACCAGCGCCTGAAATACAGGCCATCGACATTTTCCCTGGTGCCGAATTCTTCCTGCATGGCGTGTTGCAGCAGCGGCTTGACGAAACGGTCGATGCCCTGGATGCGCGCAAGCTCCTTTTCCAGCCACTGTCGACAGGCCAGGCTGTCTTTCAACGCCTCGCGCAATGCAGCATGCTGCGATTCATACAGACCGTTGGCCGGGATGTTCTGCTCGGTCGGCGATACGATACGCAGCCGGCGAATCCATCTGGGCAGTCGCTTGACGATGAGGTTGTCCTGATAGGCCTGCTCCATGGCCAGCGTATCGGCAGTTGGCGGTTGTTCCTTGCTGGGTGTAGTCACGATGTTGCGCCTCGGGCTGATCAAAAGGCCCGACACTAGACGCAGGCTTGCCAAGCGATCAGCTAGATAGCTACCACCTCTTCAGAACAGCGCCAGCTGCTGGCCGGTCAACCCTTCGAAACTGTCGCCAACGAAAGGCAGGATGGCATCGGCCACCGGCTGCAGCTGCCGCGTCAGGTAATGCTCGTAGTCCACCGGCGCTTGCAGGTTTTCCAGGGGTTCTGGGCCCGCCAGGGTGATCAGATAGCTGATCCAGCCGCCGCGCTGGTATTGCAACGGGCGGCCAAGGCGGCGGTTGTAGTCATCGGCCAGCCGGGCCGCACGCACGTGCGGCGGCACATTGCGCTGGTAATCGGCTAGCGGCCGGCGCAAACGCTTGCGGTACACCATCAGCTCATTGAGCTCGCCCGCCAGGGTGCGCCGTACATAATCGCGCACATACGCCTGGTAAGGCTCCCCGCGGAATATCCGGCCATAAAGCTCCTGCTGGAACTCCCGGGCCAGCGGCGACCAGTCGGTACGCACCGACTCCAGGCCCTTGTAGACCATCTGCTCGCTGCCATCGGCCCGCTGCACCAGCCCGGCGTAGCGCTTCTTGCTGCCTTCGTCCGTACCGCGGATGGTGGGCATCAGGAAGCGCCGGTAATGCACCTCGAACTGCAGCTCCAGCGCACTTTCCAGGTTCATCTGCTCGCGCAGGTGTTTGCACCACCACAGGTTGACCTCGGCCACCAGCTCACGGCCGATGCGTGCTGCAGCCTCCTCGCCGTGGGCGCCCTTGAGCCAGACGAAAGTGGAGTCGGTATCGCCATAGATCACCTCGTAGCCCCTGGCTTCGATCAACGCACGGGTCTGGCGCATGATCTGGTGGCCGCGCATGGTGATCGACGAAGCCAGGCGCGGGTCGAAGAAGCGGCAGCCGCTCGAACCCAGCACCCCGTAGAAGGCATTCATGATGATCTTCAGCGCCTGCGACAGCGGCGCGTTGCCCTCGCGCTTGGCTGCTTCCCGGCCCTGCCATACCCGCTCGACGATGGCCGGCAGGCAATGCTCGCTACGGGAAAAACGCCCACCGCGGAAGCCTTCCACTGAGTGTTCATCGTCGGGCAGGCGCAAGCCTTCGACCAGCCCCACCGGGTCGATCAGGAAGGTACGAATGATCGACGGGTACAGGCTCTTGTAGTCCAGCACCAACACCGAGTCGTAAAGGCCCGGGCGCGAATCCATGACGAAGCCACCGGGGCTGGCTTCGTCGGGGCGGCTACCAAGGTTGGGCGCGACAAAGCCAAGGCGGTGCATCTGCGGAATGTACAAGTGGCAGAACGCAGCCACCGAGCCACCGCTGCGGTCCACCGCAAGGCCGGTGACCGAGGCCCGCTCCAGCAGGAATTCGAGCAGGCGGGTGTGGGCGAAGATGCGTGTCACCAGCTCGCAATCCTTGAGGTTGTAGCGCGCCAGCGCCGGCTTGTCCTCGGCGAAGCGGCGGTTGATTTCATCCATGCGCTGGTACGGCGTGTCGATGGCCTTGCCTTCTCCGAGCAAGGTCTGGGCGACACTTTCGAGGCTGAACGACGGGAAGCTCCAGGTCGCCGAGCGCAGCGCCTCGATGCCGTCGATCAGCAGCCGCCCCGGGGCATCGGCGAACACGTGGCCACCACCGGCATGGCTGCGCAAGGTCATCGGCGCGCCATTGCGCCCCAGTGCCAGCGGTACCTGCAGCAGCTTGGCGTGCTCGTGCAGCAGGCGCAGGTCGAACTGGATCAGGTTCCAGCCGATGATTGCATCCGGGTCGTGCTCGGCCATCCACTGGTTGAGGCAGGCCAGGATGTCGGCGCGGTCGGTGCAGTAGTGCAGGTCGAAATCCAGGACATCAGCCGTGCCATTGGCCGGCCCGAGCATGTACACCTGGCGCTGGCCACAGCCTTCCAGGGCAATGCTGTAAAGCTCGCCCCGCTCGCTGGTCTCGATGTCCAGCGACACCAGGCGCAGCGGCGGGCGATAACCCGGCAGGGGCTTGAGCTGGGCATCGCAGAGCACGCCTTGGGCATCCGGTTGGCCGGTGAACTGCACCGGGGCGGTGATGAAGCGCTCCATCAGGTAGCGCTCGGGCGGGCGAATATCGGCTTCGAACACCTCGATACCGGCCGTGCGCAGGCGTTGCTCCAACTGCATCAGTTGCCGGTGCTGGCGGCAGTACAGGCCCAACACCGGGCGCTGGTCAAAGTCCTTCAGCTGCAGCGGCCGCAACTCGACACCGGCTTCGTTGGCCAGCAGCACCCGCGCGTGCGCTTCCTGCGCCTGGGGGATGAATGCCACCGATACCTGTGGCGCCAGGCGCAGCTGCCGTGGCCCCTGGTCGGTGGCCAGCCAGAATTCCACGCAGGTGCCTTCGGGCGTGTCATGCCAATGTCGGGTCAGGACAAAGCCCTGCTGCAACTCCACCGCGTCGACCTCTGAATCGTTTGTTGTGCTGATTGCGGGATTCTACCGCTGACGCACCGTCGCAGCGCATTTTGTTGGGGCCAGCAGGTGTTTGCCGAAATATTGTCAGCGCCGGGCGCTTGCTCGAACGCGTGTTCAACCGTACAGGTAATTGATGTCCTTGCAGGGCAGCGGTGGCACCTGGCCAAGCAGGAACTCGCGCAGCTTGTGCATCTGCCGCGCCTTGGGGCTGGCCTTGAGCCAGGTCATGTAATAGCCGTCGCCGGTGGCCACCGCGTGCTTGAACGGCGTGACCAGGCGCCCGGCCAACAGGTCGGCGCTGGCCAGCACCAGGTCGACCACCGATATACCCAGGCCTTGCTGTGCGGCCGAGATGCCCTGGTCGAGGGTATCGAACACTTGCCCGTGATCGATGCTGATGTCCAGCGCATCCATGCGAGCCAGCCAGCGCCGCCAGTCTCGTCGGTCAGGGGACGGGTGCAGGAATTCGCACTGGGCCAGGTCGGCAAGGTCCGGTTGTGCCTGGGCCATGTAATCCGGGTGGCACACCGGGATCAGCCATTCATCGAACAGCTTGAAACTCTCGATATCGGCGGGAAAACGCCCGTTGGCCAGGAGGATCGCACAGTCGTAGGGCTCGGAATAGAAGTCCACGCTGTCGATGTCCATCCACACGCTGGACAGCTGCACGCTGCAGTTGTCCTCGGTCTTCTTGAACGCATCCAGCGCCCGCAGCAGCCAGCGCACGGTGAGCGTGGACGGCGCCTTCAGGCGCAGGCCGTAGCGGTCCTGACGCAGCAGGGCGCAGGCATTTTCGATGATCTTGAAGCCAACCTTGAGTTCCTGCGCCAGCAGGCGGCCGTGCTCGGTCAGGGCCAGCTTCGGCCCGCGGCGTTCGAACAGGTCGCAGCCGAACATGGCTTCGAGGGTCTTGATGTGGTGGCTGACGGCGCCCTGGGTCAGGGCCAGCTCTTCCGCTGCACGGGTAAATGAGCCATAGCGAGAGGCCACCTCGAAGGCACGCAGCGCGTGCAAAGCCTGAATCCGTTCCGACATGGCGACGCCCCGAGCATGAGTAAGACTAATAGTAGGTCATAGTTCCACGCGTTTTACAACGCCAAGGACGTCTCGGAAAATGCGGGTAAATAATAAACATAACCAAGATCCTGCCTGCATGTGACTTGAACGTTCATCAAATTTACGCCTGGGGAAATCATGTCGACGGGTTATGGAACTTGCTATCGCCTGGATGCGCTAGAGCTGGCCGCTGACCATGTGCGCAACGCGCGACATTGGACCTACAAAGCCGTAGAACATTTTCGCAGTGTCCTCGCCAACCCCGAGTTCCCCTGCCTGTTCGGCCGCAAGGCGGTAAACGGCGCAACCTGCCACATCCTCTTCGCCCGCGCCGGGCAGCTGGCCGATGACATCGCCATGGGCCTGGCCGACTACGTGCGCACCGTCGCACCTATCCCACCCAAGCAGCGTATCGGCAGCCCACTGGTGGTGTTTCTCGAAACTGCCGCCGACTACACCCTGGCCGAGCAACAGGCGCTGGCCTGGAAGGTGTTGCGTGGCGTGCACGCGCGCGACCCGCATCCCTGGCCGCAGGGCATCCCGACCGACCCCGACGACAATGCCTGGTCGTTCTGCTTTGCCGGCATGCCGCTGTTCATCAACATGAACTTCCCCGGCCACCAGCAGATGAAAAGCCGCAACCTGGGGCCACACATCACCTTCGTCATCAACCCGCGGGCGAACTTCGACGAAGTGGCCAACGTCAACACCGAAAGCGGCCATCGTATCCGCGAACGCATCCGCGAGCGCGTGCACCACTACAACGACGGCGTCATGCCCGACACCCTTGGCTTCTTCGGCGATGCCGACAACTACGAGTGGAAGCAGTACCAACTGCAGGAGGCAGGGTCGCTCAACCCGTCCCGCTGCCCGTTCCACGCCCATGCCGTACAGCCGGCAACACCCGACATACTGATCGAGACCTGACCGTGAATACCGCACTCACCGCTACCTATGCCCTTACTGTCCTGCTACTGATCGCCACCCCCGGCCCGGTGGTGGCACTGATCGTCAACACCGCGGCCTCCTCCGGCTCACGCAAGGCCATGTTCACCGCTGTCGGCACCAACTGGGCATCACTGGTGCTGATCGGCGCAGCGGCCTGGATCATTCTCACCAGCGCCGCCATCGACAAGGCCTGGCTCAGTGCCATGAGCCTGCTGGGTTGCCTGTTCATCGGCTACATCGCCGTCGGCACGTTGCGGGAAGCCCTGCAGGCGCCTGCAGCCGAGGCGCCAAGCGACCTCGCCAAGCCTGGCCGCGGCGGGCTGCTGCAAGGTTTCATGGTGGGCATCTCCAACCCGAAGGACATCATCTTCTTCATCGCCTTCTTCCCGCAGTTCATCCAGATTACCGAGTCATTCGGCAAGAGCATGGTGGTGCTGTCGTTGCTGTGGGTGGCCATCGATTTTGCCGTGCTCAGCCTTTACATCTTCGCCATCGGCAAGATCGCCTCGCAACGCAGCAACCGCATGATCAGCCTGGCCTCGGGGGTCGCCCTGCTGCTGATTGCCGCCGGCGGCCTGCTGTACAACGTCAGGGAGCTGGCGGCCTGAATGTGATGCACGGTGCCCGCTGCGAGAGAAGGAGAACCCATGACTGCGATTGACACGAGCCCTTCACCTTCGCCGTTGCAACAGGACTACCAGCGCTTTCTGCTGCTGGGCAGCCGGCGTGCCCCGCACACCGTGCATGTGCACGAAACCGGCTACCGCTCCGGCACCATCAACACCGATGCCCTGGGCCTGCGTTACAGCCATTGCGCCGGCAAGCGTTTTTCGGTAGCCGAACGCGGTGGTGCATCACGTATCAACCTGCTGGTCGGCGGTTCCGCCGCGCTGGGCATCGGAGCCAGCTCAGACGAACACACGGTGGCCTCGCACCTGTCGATGCTTACTGGCGAAGTCTGGCTGAGCCTGGCCGGCTGCGGGCTCAATGCGAGCCAGGAGCTGCTGATGTTCCTGACCCACCAGCACCGCCTTGGCCAGCTTGGCCATGTGGTGGTGCTAAGCGGCCTCAACACCCTGGCCCACGAAGCCCTCTGCGAAGTCCTCGCCAGCCTGAACGACCCGCGGCAAGCCAAGGCCTATCAGGACTTTCTCAACAGTTTCAGCGAAGGCATGCAGCCCACTACAACGCCACGTCGGCAATCGCTGTGGCGGCGCATCGGTCAGGCGTTGGCCACGCCCCCGGCCGTGACACCTGCCGCCTGGTCGCTGTCGCCTCCGGAAAAGCGCCTCACCCGGGCCGCCGACAACATTGGCCGGACCTTGCGCCAATGGGACCGGCTGCTGGCAGACAGCCATTCCACCCTCACCTTCATCCTGCAGCCGTTGCTGCCCTGGTGCCGGGATAGCCTGCCCGCTGGCGAGGAGGCAATGCTGAATGCGCTGCAGCGGCAACCGGCGAATTTCGACCGGCTGCTGGACGGCGCATTCGACAGCCAGTTGCACTCGGCCTTCTTCCGCCGCATCAAGAGCCAGGCCGACCCGGTGCCTTGCTACGACATGAATTGCATGCTCAGCAGCTCACCGGTGTTCGGCGCCGACCTGTTCATCGATCGCCTGCATCTGAACGATCTGGGCAACAATGCCCTGGCCAAGGTCATTACCGCCAAGCTTGGCCTGGCCCAAGAAAAACATGCCCAGCGCAAGGTCACACCGATCAAGCTCGTCTGACAGTTGCCGGGTGGTCTTCCGGCCAGGCCCTTTGGGTGGCTAGAATAGGCCGTCGTTCCGATCTGCCCGAGGCGCACGCTTGACCGCCATGAACATCGAAGCCATCCATCAGTACCTGGCACCCCTTGGGGCTTGCCTGTGAGCCGCATGCTTCGCTTGCCCCCACTGTTGATCGCCCTGATGCCACTGGCTGCGCACTCGCTGGAAGTGCGCATCGACCCTCATGCCGACCTGCTCTACCGCCAGGCCTTGCCCCTGCTGGAGCAGGCCGACAACCAGGACGACGGCGCCAGCACGCTGCGTACGACCGTCGGCGGCGACCCGGAGCTCAGCCGCCAGGGCCAGGCCATGGCCCACACCCTGCCGACCGCGGTCGCCTTGCTGAAAAAGTCCGTGGAGCTGGGCCACCCGGTCGCACAGTACCGCCTGGCGCTGTACTACATGACCTACCTGCCCGCCGCGCAAATCCCGGATGCCGCCTGCCCGTTGCTCGAAGCCAGCCTCAGGCAGGGCTTTGCCGCACCGGCGCCGGCCATCGCCACCTGGTGCCCTCCCTACAACGCCAGCAGCGAGTACCGTACTGCGCTGGAGGCCATCCCCAACATGGCCACCGTGTATGCGCCCTACTACCCGCAACCGGCCACGCACCTGGCCTGCAACCGCAACCGGCCACAAGGCCTGGAAATGCAGTGGGGGCGCCAGCGCGACTACCAGGCCGAGGTATACCGCCTGCTCGGCGACCTGGACCCGCAGCACCGCCAGAGCCTGCTGCAGAAGGCTGTGGATACCAACGGCTGCGTGACGGCGCAGCAGCACCTGACCAGCCATCCCTGACCATCAGCAGTCGCGAACCTCTGTGGGAGCGGCCTTGTGTCGCGAAAGGGGCGCGCAGCGGCCCCACGATTTCAGCTTCGCTGCAAATATTGCCGGGGCCGCTCTGCGGCCCTTTCGCGACACAAGGCCGCTCCCACAAGGTCGAGACCAGCAAGATCGTTCAAGCCATCCCCCGCCCCGTCTGGCATGCTGGCCTGCCAAGTACACGCACTGCAGCCACCATGCCCCACATCGCCCGCCAAGCCTTTCTCCACGGCGCCATCGCCATTCTCCCGTTGTCCCTGGCCGTTGCCCCCTGGGGCCTGCTGGCTGGCTCCATGGCCATCGAGGCCAACCTCAGCGCCTGGGAGGGGCAAGGGCTTTCGGCCATCGTCTTCGCCGGTGCCGCGCAACTGGTGGCGATCGGCATGCTCAAGGGCGGCGCCAACCTGGCGTCGATCCTGTTGACTACCCTGCTGCTGACCTCGCAGCACCTGCTGTATGGCCTGACGATGCGCCCGGTGCTGTCCAGCCAGCCGCTGCGTTGGCGCCTGGGCCTGGGCTTCCTGCTCACCGACGAGTTCTTCGCCCTGACCAGCCAGTACGACCAGCAGCAGTTCAACCGCTGGTACGCCCTGGGCGTGGGCCTGACCTTCTACGTCGCCTGGAACCTGTTCACCCTGGCCGGCATCCTGCTGGGGCAGAATATTCCGCACCTGGACCAGCTCGGCCTGGACTTTTCCATCGTCGCCACTTTCGTCGCTCTGATCGCGCCACTGGTGCGCAACCTGGCCACACTTGTATGCGTGGCAGTGTCGCTGTTCTGTTCGGTGCTGTTCAGCTACTGGCACTGGGAAACCGCCTTGGTGGCCGCAGGCCTGCTGGGCATGAGCGCCGGTTTCGTCTGCCAGAAATTCGCCGGAGCCCGCGCATGACCTGGGTCCTGATTTTTGCCATGGGCGCCATCGTGTTCCTCAACCGCTATGCGTTCCTGGAGCCGCGCCTGCCCTTGCGCCTGAGCTCCAACGCCAGGCAGTTCCTCGGCTTTGCCGTGCCAGGCATGCTCACCGCGATATGCGGCCCGATCATCTTCATGCCCGAGCACCAGCTGGACCTGAGCCTGCTCAACCCTTACCTGCTGGGTTCGCTGGTGGCCATCGCCCTGGTGCTGTTGACCCGCAGCGTGTTGCTGAGCATGCTGGTGAGCATGTTGATCTTCTTCCTCTTGCGCAGCTGGCTGGCATGAGCACGCCCCTGCGCGAACAGACACACCTCTGGCAGGCGCCGGCACTGGGCGACGTCGAGATGCTGCACGCGCGCTATTTCCAGCAGCGCTTCGCCCCGCATGTGCATGAAGGCTATGTGTTCACCGTGATCGAGTCGGGCGCCCAGCGCTTCTGGCATCGCGGCAGCGAGCACCTGGCGCCGGTCGGCAGCATGGTGCTGATCAACCCCGACGAGCTGCACACCGGGGCCACCGCCCACGAAGCGGGCTGGCGCTACCGAGGGTTCTACCCGGAACATGAACGGGTAACTGGGGTGCTCGACGAACTGGAACTGGGCCGCCACGGCATGCCCAGCTTCAAGGACAGCGTGATCCACGACTCGGCTCTGGCGCTTGCCTTCAGCCAGTTGCACCAGCTGTCCGAAGCCGGCGCCAGTGCCCTGCAGCAGCAGACCGCCTGGCGCCAGGCGGTGCTGGCCCTGGTGCAACGGCACGGGCAATGCGCCGAACCTGCCGCCCCTGGCCACGAACCGCTGGCAGTGGCCCGCGCCCGTGAGCTGCTGGAAAGCCAACTGGCCGACCCACCCTCGCTCGAAGCTCTGGCGGCGGCTGTCAACCTGTCACCGTTCCACTTCGCCCGGGTGTTCCGCCAGGCCACCGGCCTGCCGCCACATGCCTGGTTGAAACAGCGGCGCCTGGCCCGTGCGCGGGAAATGCTCAAGCTTGGCTGGGCTGCCTCGGACGTGGCGTTCGACCTGGGCTTTGCCGACCAGAGCCATTTGAGCCGGCAGTTCAAGCAGGCTTACGGTGTGTCGCCGGGGGCCTATCGGCAAGCATGTGTTCATTCGATCGTGCCAACCAAGCGACTCAAAACGCCAGCTCGAGCTGCAAGGGGTCCGGCAGACTCCTTCGAATCCTGACGGCAACACCTACCAGACGCACCGCTCGCCCTTGCCGTTTGGTATCCCAAAGCATGCGACATAGCCCCTGTATGACCTGCGGCTGTAAAGTCAGGGCGGGCGCCTCGGCACTGGCAATGGAGAAATCGGAGAACTTGAGTTTGACCAGATTCCTGACAATGGGCGGCGTAGGGCCAAGCGCTTCCAGGCGGATGGTTAAGGCCGCCAGCAATCCATCCAGCTCTCTGGCACAACTGGCAAAGTCATCACAGTCGCTGGGCAACGTATGTTCGACTCCCAAGGACTGGACACCTCCGGGCTTCCCTTCATAGCCCTCCAAGCCTCGGCAACGCTCCCACACATAGAAACCGTGCGCACCAAGGTGCCGCAACAGAGCCGGTATCATGTCGTCAGTAACATCAGTACATTTCAGACATCCTAAAGCCTGCAACACGCCCCATGTCCTGGGCCCCACCCCAGGGATCTTGCGAATATCCACATTGGCGAGAAAAGCCTGCACCTGATCGGGTGCAATGACGAACTGGCCATTGGGTTTGTTCACTTCCGAGGCCATTTTCGCCAGATACTTCAAAGGCGCGACACCCGCGGAGGCTGTCAACTGCAGTTCCTGCTCGATCGTAGCCCGGATGCGGCTTGCCATATGCGTTGCCGAACCGTTGCAGTGCATCTGCCCTGTCACATCCAGCGTGGCCTCATCCAGCGAGAAAAACTCGACGCCTGGGGTATAGCGCCGAAAAATGTCCTCCAGCCTGCGAGTCACTGCCTCATACCGCTCGAAGCGCACAGGCAATAGCACCAAATCCGGACATAGACGTTGCGCAGTGGCAGTTGCCATTCCGCTTCTGACACCAAACCGCCTGGCAACATAGTTGGATGTACTGATCACTCCCCTGTCTATCGCCTTGCCACCGACAGCGACCGGCCGCCCACGCAGCCATGGGGCATCCAGCAGTTCGACGGCGACGAAGTAGGAGTCCATGTCGACGTGAATGAACTTACGTCCTTGACCTTGCGGTTGCGTGAGTGCGCCACCCAGCGGTTGAGAGCGTTCAGTCAAGCACGAACACTCCGAACAAGACCGAACCATCGGCATCGCCAATCCTGTGCACACCCTGAATGTGCGGCGCGAATTCGGGGTACTGCGCAGACAAATCCTCCACTGCTTGCAGATAGCCAACCAACGTAGCTGTCCAGCACTCACCGGGAGTGATGCACATGATCCCGGGTGGGTAGGGAATAACGCCTTCGGCCGCAACCCTGCCTGCAACCTCCGAGATCCTCTGCAAGCTGGCCTCTCCACGCACGAACCGTTGGTTGGCCTGGTAAGGGGAGCAATTTTCCTGCGCAGCGCCCATGGCACTGAAAATCTCACTCTGCCGCAGCTCAACCTGATGTATGCGATAGAGCGCTCTGATGCGCTCCCCTAGCTCAGCGATGGACAGGCCCTGATAGGGTGCCGAAGCCGCACGTAGCGAAGGCAGCAGTTGCAGCACCGCAGTGCCATTGAGCCAATGCGCTTCGAAATCCTCCAAAGCGCCCACCAACCTGTTCAAGGTGGCACTGTCGCTGGACGGTGTCATCAGCAGGGTAAACGTGAAGAAGTCTGTTTTCTCCGGAGTAAAACCGCAATCTCGCAGATACTGGGCAACAATGCATGCCGGAATCTCTGACTGCCCTCGGGTGGTGAAGATGGCTTTGCATGGGTCGACATAGTGCAAGCCAGGCTCTATGGCCAACACACCCTGCGCCTGGTATTCAAGCGAAGTCTGCAATACAGGCGGCATCAGTGGCCGGATCAACCGACAACGGTGTACGACCTGATCGCGCAACGCCTGCGCACTGGCCAGCGCTTGCCGCCAGTGGCGCTCGCCCTCACCGTCGGCGAGTATGGCTGCATTCACTTCCAGCGACATGAACAAGGGATACGACGGGCTGGTCGAAGCGTGCTGCATGAATGCTGCGTTGAACATTGGCCGTGTGCAATAACGGCGCAGGTGGCTGATATGCTGGTCTTTCTTGTGAATCTGTGAAGTCTGGGAAAGCCCTGACATCTGCTTGTGCACCGATTGCGTCACAACAATGCCGGGAGAGCTGTCAGTCAATTGCACGCCCAGCGGCGATAAATCGGCCAGTGCGGGAACGAAAGGTTCATACCCAGCCCAGGCGCCATCGAACAGTACGTATTCACATAGATGCCCAATTCGCGCCAATATTGCCGCAGCATCGACCACCACCCCATCACAAGTCGCCTGCTGGATTACCGCCAGACGAAAGGGCCTGGGTTCTCCCGCCCGGCGCTCACAGATCTGCCCCACCCGGCTGCGCAAGTGGCCCTCATCCAGGGCACCTACTCGGTAGCCACCCAGCAGCCCCCGCTCATCTCGCACATTATCCAGGTACACCGGCAAAGCGCCGCACTGGACCAAGGCACCGAGAAACACCGACTTGTGGTTGTTGCGATCCATCAGCACCAGGTCGCCAGCTGCCAACAGCGCACTGGCAACGACCTTGTTGGCAGTGGACGTGCCATTGAGCACGAACCAGGTATCGTCAGCACCAAAAACCCTTGCAGCCAATTGCTCGGCCTCTTGGACCGGGCCTTCGTGGCCTAATACATCACCCAGTTCAGGCGCTGCATGGGGTACATCCACGTGGAACACTTCAGGCCCCAGCAACTGCCTGAAACGGGCTCCAGCGGGATGCTGCTGCAAACAGGCTCCTCCCTGGTGACCTGGGCAGGCAAAGGTTGGCCGACGCATGTCGACAAAAGACGCAACCGCACGTGTGAAGGGAGGCAGTACCTGGTGTTCAAAGGTGAGTGCAGCCGCCATTAGCCGGGCCCTGTCAGGCTCCGACAGCGGCACGCTCAGCCTTCGCTCATCGCCGTCTGCCAGGCCATTCACACCTTCCGAGGCAATGAAAAGTGGTAAACGCCAGCGCGTAACCGCCTCAAGTACAATCGCTTGCAGCGCATCCTCCGGCGTCAAGAACAAGGCAGAAGCGAGTGCGAGATTAGCTGACGTATGAAAGGGCGCAGTCAGCACACCGTCCCATGCGTCAACATCGAGCGCCACGCTATATACGATTGTCGGGGTCATCGGCATTTCCTTTCAGGTTCCAGTGCACAGGCGCGATGAACAGCATCAGCGTCATCCAGATGAAGGTTGCCGGCCCCGCAAGCACAAACACCAAACTGGCAACCAGGCCTGAAACGGCATCACCAATGACGGCCGTGAAGTAATAAAGGGAAAAATTCCTGCCCACCTCATGCTCATTCGACAAGCACTGGATGTTGGTCACGATAGCGATATCGACAAACGCACCGATCAAGCCGACCAGGAACAAGACCGACAGAAACAGCCAGCTGTTGATCTGCAGCGCCACTGCTGCAGCCAAAAACAATGCGCCGTATAGCAGCCAATAACGCAACACCAATCGTGCGGTTGTGCGCGGATTGAAACGTGTGTAGAGCACGCCCCCCAGAACAGTACCCGCTGCAAGCAATGAAAGTACGTAACCTACCGCTGCCTCGGAAGCGAAATGCTCCAGCACCGAAGCCGGAAGGATGAAGCGAATGACCGACGTGGCAAACATCGCGCAGAGCGTGGTGCAACCAATAACGGCAAACAACGGTGCATTGTTGCCCCTTAGCTGACATACACTGCGTGCAGCATCGCGGACGATGGCACGCCCATCGAAGGCTTGCCTGGCACTTTGCCCACCTGGCCCCAATGTGGCGATGGAGATAGCCGACAGCACCAGACATGTCGCAAAAAACAAGAACGTTGCTTCGCGAGAAAGCACTATTACGCAGACCGAAAAAACCAGCGGGCCGATAATCGAGGCAGCATCCTCGATCACCTGGACACCGCTGTTGACCGAGGCCAACTGGTCCGTTGCGACAATGTCCGGAAAATACGCGCGAAATGTCGGCACATAGAGGCACTCGAGCGCCGTCATGACCATTGCAAGACCAACCAATACAGGTAATACCGGGGTGAACAGGCCGAACAAGGCAAAGAAGGCAAGCGCCAAAAGGCCTTTGGCAACCTCGACTGCCAACAGTGTTTTCTTTTTTTCGGCGTTATCTGCCAACCAGCCACCCAATGGGGAAAATACAACGCTTGGCAAGTAACGAAAAAATAGGCGATGCCTATCAACAGCAGATCAGCATCGGTGAGGGACACAATGGCCACGGCAAACGCGGCTTCGAAAGCAAACTCACCACATTTGGAAAATCCATAGCCAAACGCCAGCGATCGCGTTCCGTAGTTAAGATTCAGCGCGTGCATACCTTATGTTTTCCTCAGCCAGCGGTATAGATCAACTCGTGCTCGGTGATGTCTCGCCCAGGCACATCAAGCCGCTCGAAAACCAGCTTCCTGAGAATGTCCTGCTCACTTGCTGGCATCAGGTAGAACATGATGTTGCTGTACCAGAGCCAACCGAGCCGCGTCAGCCGATAGAACCGTGAGTCCTCAAGCACCAGGCCTGCCTGTATCAATTCATCAAGCCGCCGCATCAGCGCTTCGGGCATGCGGCCCAGTTCAACCAGGCGTTTGTCGACTGAACCGTGATACGCCAGGCGAACTACCAGCGGCTTAACCACATCCAGCATCGGGTCATGCCTGCTCACTTGGCACAAGTGCTCCCCTTGCGCCATGCCTCGGGTGTATTTTTCGCGAGATGAAATATTGGTAATGACATGCTCCGCCACCGACGAGATAGCCCCCACACCGAAGCCCAGCAGGTCATGATCGGCATAGCCGTAGACATGCTCGTGATAGATGAAGGAGTAATCTTCGGCAAACAGCGCACTGCCAGCCCTGGGCCTGCGCACATAGCCGTGACCGTTGTAGGGAATATAGCCATATTGGCGCAGGTGCTCATCGAGCATGAACTTCATATTGAGCTTGCGCATGGCTGGCATTACGTCTGCAAAGCGGGATTTGATCTGCCTGTGCAATTTGACGGATGTTGCAGCGTTGTTGATGGGATAGATGTCGATATTGCTGACTCCTATCGCCACTGCCTTGTCAATGTCGGCAAGCGTCTGCTGCTCGTTACTGCCGTTCATGCCATAAAGGATGTCACAAAGCACATGCTCAAATTGGCTATTCAACAGCTCGGCCGTGCGTTCGATTTTGCCTATGTCCGGGTCAAGGTTGAACAGCTGTCGCCATTCGCGATCCGTCGTTTGCAAGCCAAATCGCGCATGGGTCACACCAATGGCAGCCAGTGCACGAGCGCGCTCCTCGGTGACACTTGTAACACTGAACTCGAATGAAAACTCCTGCACATCGCACATATCAAAATGACGATGCAGCACCTCGCCAATATCGTGGATGTTTCGCGGCGACAGCAGTGACGGTGTCCCACCGCCAAAAAATATGGCCCTGACCGGGACCGCCCTAAAGTCCATTGCTTGCGCCTTGTACTCGATTTCGCTAATCAGTGCCTGTGTATAGCGGTCTATGTCACTGGCACTCTTGTACAGACCCCGGGTAAACGGGCAGAACGAACAAATGGCCTCACAAAAAGGGATGTGAAAGTACAAGGCGCGTGAACGCGAAGCCTGATTGGCTGCGGACATCATCTCAGCGAATTGATACGGGGCCGGCTGGTAGACATTGCATGCTTGCGTCGGAAAGAAAAAATTGTACAGCGGAAACTGATAATCAAACTTCAACACCCCTCTATCGAGCAACTGCATGTTCCCCTCCCAGCCGGTCAGCTACTGCACTGCCGCGCAGCAAGGTTCTTTTGTTGACCTGTACGTCCGCACCAAAAAACCCCAAAATCCGATCATTGATCAAATCATTATTTTTTCCACACGTGTATACATCGATACTGATGTATTCGCGTTCAGGATAAGTATGGTAAGAGAGGTGAGACTCCGATAACAGAAAAATCCCGGTGACACCCTCGCCCCCTGAGGAAAATTTGTGAATCATATCGCTTATGATGTTAAACCCTGACGCCTGCAACGCGGTCAGAAAAAAGCGATGCAATTTTCTATCATTGCTCAGCAACTTTGCACTAGCACCCGTGATATCCCAAATGGTGTGGTAGCCACGATCATCCATAAAGCGTGCTCCTGCTCAAGGAAAATAAAGGGGTGGCACAAAGCCGCCCCCTTGCTCACCACATGCACACACCTTTGGTGGTGACACCGGTCACATCGGTCTTGAACAGCTCGATTGCAGATTTCATGTGTGAACTCCTTTCAGGTTTTTGGAATTACCCTTGCATCGCTTGGGCAACTAAAACCTAAGGCTAATCCAGTATCACACTCAACATCCAAGTTGTAACAGCGCCACAGCCTGTGAGTGGCTCGAACCAAGACCCAGGAACATTCCTACAAATACACTTCATGGAGGCGGGACATTGCCGAATGGGCAACCCTGCGAAACAGAGCACTTCAGTACATCGCTTCAAAATTACGACTGGCATACCGCACAGATCGCAACGACACCGGCTTTAAACACATTGCTTATAAGTAACGAGTTGTTGCAGCGCCTCAGAAGCCGCCATTTGCCGCTGCATCTGCGCCTGCTGCAAAGGCAGCAGTGCGGCGCTAACCCTCTGCTACACTGACAAGGCTGAATGGAGGATCCTGCCATGTCCGAAAGAGAGCTCACCACCCTCCTGTCGCTGATGAACCAGCGCCAGGCCTGCCTGAGCAGTGCCTGCAAGGAGATAGCCGACTGGATCGACCGGCAGGGCGACGTGCCCGCCGCCGGCAAGATCCGCGCAAGCCTCAAGGCTCTGGAGGCTGATGAGGCCCAGGTCCGCAAGACCCTGACCTCGCTGACCCTGGACAGACCGCTGCCCAGGTTTCGCAGCTGATTGAACCGGGGGCTGCCTGGCAGCCCATCGCGACACAAGGCCGCTCCCACAGGGGATACGCGTTCTCCTGTGGGAGCGGCCTTGTGTCGCGATGGGGCGCAAAGCGCCCCCAAAGGGTTCAGCCTGATCAGTGCTTCATGTGCATGTGATCATGCCCACCGCCCGCCTCGGCGTTGAGCGCACGCACTTCGGCCTGCACGTCCAGGGTTTCCTTGGCCCCCTTGGCATCTTCGATGGTCAGGGTCAGCGGCACTTTCTCGCCTTCCTTCACCTGGTTGTTCAGGCCCATCAGCATCACATGCAGGCTGTTCGGGTCGAGGGTCACCGCCTTGCCGGCCGGCAACTCGACCGCCTTGACCTCACGCATGCCCATCACATCACCGTTCATGGTCATCTCGTGCACCTGCACAGTCTTGGCCACAGGAGAAGCCACACCCACCAGCTTGCTGTCGCTGCTGGCGGTCAGGGTCATGAAGGCACCGGTGGACTGCTGGTGCGGCACGGTCGCACGCACCCAGGCGTCACTTACGGTGGTCTGGGCCAGGGCCGGCAGCGCCAGGCCCATCAGGACCAGGGCAGCCAGGCCGTGCTTGATCGGTTGCATCGACATTCAGCAGATCTCCATCAGAGTGACCAGGTCTTCGGCGCATTCCTGGGCGGTCAGGGAATGGCCCAGGCTCAGGCGCAGGGTGCCACGCGTATCGTAGACGTAGCTGGTGGACGAGTGAGAGACGGTATAGGTATCACCGGCCGGGACTTTCTCGTAGAACACCTTGAATTCCTTGGCCACCGCGGCGATTTCCTCGGGGGTGCCGGTCAGCGCGGTGAACGACGGGTCGAACGCCTTCACGTAGGCATCGAGCACTTCGGGGGTGTCACGTTCCGGGTCCAAGGTAATCAACACCACCTGGAACAGGTCGCGATCGCGGCCGCGCAGCAGCTTGCGGATTTGCGCCGCGCGCGCCAGGGTGGTCGGGCACACGGCCGGGCACTGGGTGAAGCCGAAGAAGATCATCGGCATGCTGCCGTAGAAACTCGACAGGGTGCGCACATTGCCTTGGGTGTCCTTGAGGCTGAACTTGCGCCCAAGGATTTCGTTGCTCATGTTCTTGCCGTACTTGAACTCGAGCCCCCGGGCCGGGCTGCAGCCTGCGAGCAGGCCAAGCCCGAGAACGCCCATCCCGGCGACAACTGCGCGCCGGGTATATAGATCATTCATGAAACCATCCTTTACAGGGAAGGTGCCGGCCCTCGGGACGGGCCGGTCGAAAAACCGGGGCATTCTGGCACGACACCCCGAGGGGTTCTACCCGACGAAGGCAAGGATCGGCTGCAGCCCTTTGAATACGGGCTGCGGCCTGTTGTCGCAGGGGTTGAAACAGTAACACTTTGTTGCTAAGGGAGTGTGTTCAACGCGATCCCTGTAGGAGCGCGTCATCCTCAGTAGTAGGCGTTCTCTTTCTGACTGTGGTCAGTCACGTCACGCACGCCCTTGAGTTCGGGAATACGCTCGAGCAGGGTGCGCTCGATGCCTTCCTTCAGGGTCACGTCGGCCTGGCCACAGCCTTGGCAACCACCACCGAACTGCAGCACGGCAATACCGTCGTCGACCACATCCACCAGGCTCACCTGGCCGCCGTGGCTGGCCAGGCCGGGGTTGATCTCGGTCTGCAGGTAATAGTTGATGCGCTCGTTGATCGGGCTGTCTTCGTTGACCATCGGCACCTTGGCATTCGGCGCCTTGATGGTCAGCTGGCCACCCATGCGGTCGGTGGCATAGTCGACCAGTGCGTCTTCCAGGAACGGCACGCTGACCGCGTCCAGGTAAGCGGTGAAGCTCTTCAGACCCACGGCGGTGTCGTCAGGCTTCTCTTCTCCCGGCTTGCAGTAGGCGATGCAGGTTTCGGCGTACTGGGTGCCCGGCTGGGTGATGAAAATGCGAATGCCGATGCCAGGCGTGTTCTGCTTGGAGAGCAGATCGGCCAGGTAGTCATGGGCGGCGTCGGTAATGGTTATAGCGCTCATGTAGGTTCCTCACAGACTTGCGGCCAAGTGTACGCCAACCCGGCCTTCGAACAAAGTCCTAGTATTTGACTCGGGAAAGCGCATATTCAGGGGCCCGCCCCCGTGGCGCCGCCAGCCAGGCCTGCATGCGCCGGTACAGGCCGCGCTCCAGCCACTGGTAGCTGAACCACGACATTAGTCCAATGGACGGCACGCACAGGGCGAACACCAGGTACGGGTTCAACTGCAGGCGCTGGCTGGCGAACCAGCCGGCGTACAGCACCAGCACATGGACCAGGTACACCGAATACGAACAGTCGCCCAGCGCCTTGAGCAGCCGGTTGCCGCGGAACACCGGCTCCAGGGCGACGAAGGCCAGCACGATCATTGCGCTCGGCACGCCCCAGTGCAGCAAGCGCCGGGAAGCGTCCAGGTGGTAGATGGCAAGGCCTGCCACCGCCAGCAACGCCAACGGCATCCAGCGGCCCTGGTGAATCAGCCCGCGACGGTGCAGCACGCCCAGGCCGATGCCTAGCAGGAATTCGTAGATGATGTCGTTGCTGTAGAAGCGGCTGAGCACGCCCAGCCCGCCCAGTATCTCGCTGGCCAGCAGCAGCGCGGCGGTGACCAGCAGCTGGTGATGACGCTGGCGCACCAGAAAGGCCAGGCCGAACAGCAGGTAGAAGAACATCTCGAAGTTCAGCGTCCAGCCCACGTTCAGGGTCGGGTACAAGCCATAGCCACCGGGGTTTTCCGCCGGGATGAACAGCAGCGACAGCAGCAGGTGGTGCCAGGTGAATGCCTGGTGCGGCATCCATTGGCTGAAGGCCAACAGCAGGGTTGCCATCAGCGCCGTGTAGAACCAGTAGGCCGGAATGATACGCAACGCCCGGTTGAGCAGGAACTGGCGGGGCTCGATGGCCTTGTCGCAGGTCGACAGGTAGATGACCAGCCCGCTTATGACGAAGAAGATGTCGACGCCTGCGGCGCCGCGGTCGGTGAGCAGTTGCCCGATGGGGCCGGAGGCTTGGAAGTCGAAGAAGATCTGCATGAAATGGTGGCAGACCACCACCCAGGCGGCGAACGCCCGCAGTGCCTGAAGCGAATACAGCATGGAGAACCCTGCAGTTGCCGGTGCATTGAGGCCCAGGCTCGAATGCAGGGGCGAGCGCTACGCGCTCGTTCGCGGGTAAACCCGCTCCCACCGGGTTAGCGCTGACCTCGAGAGCGGTGCCATACCTGTGGGAGCGGGTTTACCCGCGAAGGGCTGCAAAGCAGCCCCCTTGCAATCGATCAGGACCACCCAGCAAGTCCGACCGCAGGGTAATCGGAAAGGTCAGCCCAACCGATCAGAGGTTTTCGTAGCGGTTCATGTCCAGCACGCCCGCCTCGACCGGTTCGGTCTCCTTGATGAAGCTGTTCAGGTCATGGAAGTAGCGCCAGAACTCTGGGTGACTGCGACGCACACCCCAGCGCATGACGATGCGCTCGAACCTGGCCGGGTCATCTTTCGCATACTCCATGTCCTCGACGAACTCGGGTACATCCTTGGCCGGGATGTTGAAGATGAAGTTGGGGTAGCTGCTGAGCACGCCCGGGTACAGGGTCAGGGTATCCAGCCCCGGCTGGTAGCGGTACGCCTCGCCCAGCAGGAACGCCACGTTGCTGTGCGCGCGGTTGCGCAGCAGGCTGTACACCTGGCGCTGGCCGCCCTGCCCTTCGATGCGCAGCATGGTTGCCTCGGGCAGCTGGTTGATCACCTTCAACCCGGCAGCCGGGCGCGACACCAGGCGGCTGAGCGACTGCTCGGCATTGCGGAACTCTTCGCTGACCTGCGGCCGTGAACAGAACGCGCCCTGGCAGCGGTTGATGGGGTCGGGCGCGGCATTCAGGCTGCCGGTACGCTGCAGAAGCTTCAGGCCGAAGTCGCGCTTGGGGTTGCGCGGGTCGAGCTGGATGCCGCTCGGGGTGTCGGTGTCGATTTCTTCATAATCCATCCACATCTTTACCTTGCCGCTGTTCTGGTACCAGTCGCCGAGGATCGCCTTGCGCTGGTCGGCCGGCATCAGGCGCAGGAAGTTGACCTCGGCGCCGTTGCGGATAAGGTCGAAGTACAGGCGCGTCTGCAACTGGTGCGAGACGTTGCCGAACACATCGAAGTTGACCGCCAGCTGGTAATAGGTGCGCTCGAACAATGGGTAGTCGAACAGCCACACGGTCAGCGGCACATCACCGATCAGGCCCTTGGTCACCGAGGCGCTGTCGAAGTGGCGGAAAATGCTCAGCAACGCGTTGTCGTTACCGGCCCATAGCGTCGCCCAGCCCGGGGCCGGCATGTCGGCATAGGCTTCGCGGCGCAGTTTTTCGTACTCGTTGCGCTTGTCACGGTAGGCGTGCCACAGGCTCAGCACGCTGCCCACGTCATCGATCTGCCCAGGCATGGCCAGCAGCGGCGTGGCCTCCCCACGGTACTTGGCATCGGTGATGTAGCGGTCGTGGGCCGGCTCCTGGAACAACGCCCAGAAGTTGTCGCGGATCACGTCGGTGGCAATCTGCCCACGGCATACCGGGCCGCGGATGAAGGTGCGCACGAAGTATTCGGCGTTATCCAGCATGAACTGGTAGCGCGCCACTGCCGGGATCGCTTCGAAGGTTTCGAACGGGTTGGCCCGGTGGCGCGGGCCATAGCCTGGCAGTGCGGCGGCATGCCAGTCGCCGGCATAGAACAGTTGCTTGACCCGCTTGAGCTTCTGCGGCCCCATCGGGTAGGTGATGTGCGTCTTGTGCACGATCACGCCCTGCACCGGGATCAACCGGTAGTAGAAATCGGTGCCCGGCGGGTCATTGGGGCGGCGCGTGGCGATCAGGTCGACCGGCTGACCGCTCGGTGTACGCGAACGTACCCATTGGAAGAAGTGGCCCTGCTCGCCACCGACGAAGTAGATGTGCGCCAGGAACAGATGCTCGTACAGCCAGCGGCCGACCAGCGCCTCGGTGGAACCCGGGCGGTTGAGCAGCTCTTCCCAGTCGGCAATCTGCTTGGCTTCGGCCGCGCTTGGCTTGATCGGCTGGTACTCGACCGGCGCACCGGCGGCCAGCCAGCGGCGCATGGTGTCGTATTCCTTGTCGGTCAGGCCGGTTACCGCCAGTGGCATGCCTTCCTTGGGGTGGGCGCCGGCATAGGCATCGAACTCTTGCGGCAACGGGCACATGTTGTTGCGATTCAGGCCCAGGACGATTTCCTCGGGCAGCTTGGCATTGGGCGTGAGCGGGGTCTTGTGCCCCAGCTCGAGCATGCGCGCCATCAGCGCGGCCTGGCTGCCCTGGTTGTCGAGCACCGAGTAAAAGCCCTTCTTGCGCCACTCGCCCTCGCTGTGGGCGTCGTAGAACAGCCGCGTGGTGGGCACTGCCTTGCTGCGCTCGCCCTGATACACCGGCACCTTGGTGGCGCCGCGCACCGCGCCTTCGGGGCTTTCCAGCTTCAGCTGGCAGGCTGCGTCGTTGCAGGCGTGGCAGGCCACGCATTTCTCGGTGAAGATCGGTTGAATGTCCCGGGTGTAGGAAATAGCCGGGCTCGACTGGGGGGCTTGCCCGAACGCCACACTGCAGATGAGCAGGGCGAAAACGCCGGCAAGAATACGATGCACCATGTGCGGAAAGTCCTGGGTATTGAAAGCCATCACGATTTGTTGCCTGGTCGTCCTTGGGTGCTCTGCTTCGCCGACGCCCGCCCAACATGAGCCATTTTCATGCAAATGGGCGATGCGCCTAAAAACCGCGCAGCTTTGTTATGATTCTGCACCTTCTGAAATTTGCCCGACCAGGTAGTTCCTATGTCCGACCGCAGCGCTCGTCTCCAAGCACTCCAGAACGCACTCAAGGAGCGCATCCTGATCCTCGACGGCGGCATGGGTACTATGATCCAAAGCTACCGGCTCGAGGAACACGACTATCGTGGCACGCGTTTCGCCGATTGGCCAAGCGATGTCAAAGGTAACAACGACCTGTTGCTGCTCAGCCGCCCGGATGTGATCGCCGCCATCGAAAAGGCCTACCTGGATGCCGGCGCCGATATCCTCGAAACCAACACCTTCAACGCCACGCAGATTTCCCAGGCCGACTACGGCATGGAATCGCTGGTCTACGAGCTGAACGTCGAGGGCGCGCGCATCGCCCGCCAAGTGGCCGATGCCAAGACCCTGGAAACCCCGCACAAGCCGCGCTTCGTCGCTGGCGTGCTCGGCCCTACCAGCCGCACCTGCTCGATTTCCCCGGACGTCAACGACCCAGGCTACCGCAACGTCACTTTCGATGAGCTGGTAACGAACTACATCGAGGCCACCCGCGGCCTGATCGAGGGCGGCGCCGACCTGCTGCTGATCGAGACCATCTTCGACACCCTCAACGCCAAGGCGGCGATCTTCGCCGTGCAGCAGGTGTTCGAGGAAGACGGCATCGAACTGCCGATCATGATCTCCGGCACCATCACCGACGCCTCGGGCCGTACCCTGTCGGGCCAGACCACCGAAGCGTTCTGGAACTCGGTACGCCACGCCAAGCCGATTTCCGTGGGCCTGAACTGCGCCCTCGGCGCCAAGGACCTGCGCCCGTACCTGGAAGAGCTGGCGACCAAGGCCGACACCCATGTCTCGGCCCACCCCAACGCCGGCCTGCCAAACGCCTTTGGTGAATACGACGAAACCCCGGCAGAAATGGCCGTGGTGGTCGAGGAATTCGCCGCCAGCGGCTTCCTCAACATCATCGGCGGCTGCTGCGGCACCACGCCGGGCCACATCCAGGCCATTGCCGAGGCCGTCGCCAAGTACAAGCCGCGCGAGATTCCGGAAATCGCCAAGGCCTGCCGCCTGTCGGGCCTGGAGCCGTTCACCATCGATCGCCAGTCGCTGTTCGTCAACGTCGGCGAGCGCACCAACATCACGGGCTCTGCCAAGTTCGCCCGGCTGATCCGTGAAGAGAACTACACCGAAGCCCTGGAAGTCGCCCTGCAACAGGTCGAGGCCGGCGCCCAGGTGATCGACATCAACATGGACGAAGGGATGCTCGATTCCCAGGCTGCCATGGTCCGCTTCCTCAACCTGATCGCCGGCGAGCCGGACATCTCGCGCGTGCCGATCATGATCGACTCGTCCAAGTGGGAAGTGATCGAAGCGGGCCTCAAGTGCATTCAGGGCAAGGGCATCGTCAACTCCATTTCCATGAAGGAAGGCGTCGAGCAGTTCAAGCACCACGCCCGCCTGTGCAAGCGTTATGGCGCTGCCGTGGTGGTGATGGCCTTTGACGAGGTCGGCCAGGCCGACACGGCCGCGCGCAAGAAAGAGATCTGCCAACGCAGTTACGACATCCTGGTCAATGAAGTGGGCTTCCCGCCGGAAGACATCATCTTCGACCCGAACATTTTCGCCGTCGCCACCGGCATCGAAGAGCACAACAACTACGCCGTCGATTTCATCGAGGCCTGCGCCTACATCCGCGACCACCTGCCGCACGCCCTGAGCTCGGGCGGTGTGTCCAACGTGTCGTTCTCGTTCCGTGGCAACAACCCGGTGCGGGAAGCCATCCACTCGGTGTTCCTGTACCACGCGATCCAGAACGGCCTGACCATGGGTATCGTCAACGCCGGCCAGCTGGAGATCTACGACGAGATCCCGCCTGCACTGCGTGAAAAGGTCGAGGACGTGGTGCTCAACCGCACCCCGCATGGCACCGACGCACTGCTGGCCATTGCCGACGACTACAAGGGCGGCGGCGCAACCAGGGAAGTGGAAAACGAAGAGTGGCGCTCGCTGCCGGTGGAAAAACGCCTGGAGCACGCGCTGGTCAAGGGCATTACCGCGTTCATCGTCGAAGACACCGAGGAATGCCGCCAGCAGTGCGCCCGCCCGATCGAAGTGATCGAAGGCCCGCTGATGAATGGCATGAACGTGGTCGGCGACCTGTTCGGCGCGGGCAAGATGTTCCTGCCCCAGGTGGTCAAGTCGGCCCGCGTGATGAAACAGGCGGTAGCACACCTGATTCCGTTCATCGAAGCCGAGAAAGGCGACAAGCCGGAAGCCAAGGGCAAGATCCTGATGGCCACGGTAAAAGGCGACGTGCACGACATCGGCAAGAACATCGTCGGCGTGGTGCTGGGCTGCAACGGCTACGACATCGTCGACCTCGGCGTGATGGTGCCGGCCGAGAAGATCCTGCAAACCGCCCGCGACGAGAAGTGCGACATCATCGGCCTGTCCGGCCTGATCACGCCGTCGCTGGACGAGATGGTCCACGTGGCCCGCGAAATGCAGCGCCAGGGCTTCCAGTTGCCGCTGATGATCGGCGGCGCCACCACCTCCAAGGCGCACACCGCAGTCAAGATCGAGCCCAAGTACAGCAACGACGCCGTGGTCTACGTCACCGACGCCTCGCGCGCGGTAGGTGTTGCCACCCAGTTGCTGTCCAAGGAGCTGAAAGCCGGCTTCGTCGAGAAGACCCGCCAGGAATACGAAGAAGTACGCGAGCGCACCGCCAACCGCAGTGCCCGCACCGAGCGCCTGAGCTACGCCCAGGCTATCGCCGCCAAGCCGCAGTACGACTGGGCTGGCTACCAGCCAGCGGTGCCCTCCTTCACCGGCGTCAAGGTGCTGGAAGACATCGACCTGCGCACGCTGGCCGAGTACATCGACTGGACCCCGTTCTTCATCTCCTGGGACCTGGCCGGCAAGTTCCCGCGCATCCTCACCGACGAAGTGGTCGGCGAAGCGGCGACGGCGCTTTACAAAGATGCCCGCGAGATGCTCGACAAACTGATCGACGAAAAACTCATCAGCGCCCGCGCGGTGTTCGGCTTCTGGCCGGCCAACCAGGTAGCCGATGACGATATTGAAGTGTACGGCGAGGACGGCCAGGCCCTGGCTACCCTGCACCACCTGCGCCAGCAGACCATCAAGCCGGACGGCAAGCCCAACTGGTCGCTGGCCGACTTCGTCGCGCCGAAGGCCAGTGGCGTTACCGACTACGTGGGCGGTTTCATCACTACCGCCGGCATCGGTGCCGAGGAAGTGGCCAAGGCCTACCAGGACAAGGGCGACGACTACAGTTCGATCATGGTCAAGGCCCTGGCCGACCGCCTGGCCGAGGCCTGTGCCGAATGGCTGCACGAGCAGGTGCGTAAAGAGCACTGGGGTTATGCCCGCGACGAACACCTCGACAACGAGGCGCTGATCAAGGAGCAGTACCGCGGCATCCGCCCGGCCCCCGGCTACCCGGCCTGCCCGGACCACACAGAGAAGGAAACCCTGTTCCGCCTGCTTGATGGCACTGCCATCGGTGAGACCGGGCCGAGCGGCGTGTTCCTCACCGACCACTTTGCGATGTTCCCGGCGGCGGCGGTCAGCGGCTGGTACTTTGCCCACCCGCAGGCGCAGTACTTTGCGGTGGGCAAGGTCGACAAGGACCAGATCGAGCGCTACAGCGCGCGCAAGGGCCAGGATGTGAGCGTCAGCGAGCGCTGGTTGGCGCCTAACCTGGGTTACGACAGCTAAGACCCTTGGGGCCGCTTTGCGGCCCATCGCGACACAAGGCCGCTCCTACAGGAGAATGCAATCCTTTGTAGGAGCGGCCTTGTGTCGCAATGGGCTGCACAGCAGCCCCAATAGCCACCTACACTGTCCCTGATTGCCTCTGATTTCCTCAGGAGCCACCATGGACGATTCCAGCCAGGGCAAGCCCCCTACCTTCTGGCAGATGCTGCACAGCATCCTCGCTGCCGCCTTCGGCGTGCAAAGCGGCAAGAACCGCGCCCGCGACTTCACCCACGGCAAGGCCAGCCATTTCATTGCGCTGGGGACGCTGTTCACCCTGGTGTTCATTGCCGTACTGATCGGCCTGGTGCAATTGGCCCTGCACCTTGCGCGCTAGCGAAAACGCCTGCGGGACTCCCTCCCGCAGGCGCTCTGGCTGCATCACGGTCTTGAATACAAGTCTACTGGTGGCTGACCCAATACACGGCAGTGACCACCACCAGAACGATCAGGCAGAGGATCGCCCAGGCATCGACGCTGCTGTCAGCTTTGCGGACCTTGGTTGAGTTTCCCATTGCATTGCCTCTTGTAGTGGTTATGGGAATGCACTTCACCACCAGCAGTTAAGACGAGCAATGCCCTTCCCTCAAGCAGGGTCTTTCAATAATTGATCGGTGATGTCAGAAATGGGTACTGGTAGTCGGGCGGCCGCCCTTCGGCACTGTAATGCTGGAAATCGATACCGTAGTCGGGCCGTTCCAGTAGTTTCAGCCAACGGGTTGCCTTGGCCTGGTCAATCGACTGCAACACCGGGATGCGATGCTCGCGCAGGCCATCGCGGTTCACCGTCAGTCCCTGGGCATCATCGTGCAGCATCACCATGGCCCAGCCGCCGAGGGTGAAATGCCCGCCCATCAGCACGCTAAGACGCCCGTCGATTCGGGCATGCAGGGCCTCGGGCGAGCTGTTGATGGCGCTGAACAGCACATCGCGCCCCGGCTTGCGCCCTGCCTCCTCGAACGCCTGCATGGCACCAAAGGCCATTTCGTCGTTGGCCGACCATACCAGGCGGGTGGCCGGGTAGCGCTCCACCAGTTGCTGCGCCTGCTCGTAGGCGCGCTGGCGGCTCCAACCACCATATACCACCTGGCGCAGGCGCACCTGGGGGAAGTCGGCCAGGGCGCGGCGCATGCCCTCCTCGCGCAGCTGCGAGGCCGGGGTGGTCTTGACCCCGGCAAACGCCAGCAGGTCCACCGGCCCACTGTCGCGGGGCAATTGCGCGACCATCTGGTGCAACATCTCAAAACCCGCCTGCTCGTCGTTGGCCGTCAAGGTGCCCAGCAGCTCGGCATACTTGTCCGGCTGGGCCTCGATGCTACGGGCCTGGCTGGCAGTCAGGCCGTTGTTGACCAGGAACAGTTTGACGCCGGTGCCACGCGACAGCCGGATGATCTCCGGCGCCACGTACCGCTCATTGACCAGGACCAGGTAATCCGGCCGCTGCGGTCCGCCCAGGATAGCCCTGGCCTGGGTCAGCGCCAGGTCGGCGCGGCGTTCGCTGTACTCCACGCGCAGGGTCATGCCCAGCTCATCCGCGGCGGCCTGCATGAAGCGCGTATAACTGGTCCAGAACGTCTCGGTGGACAGCCCCGGGTTGAGGAAAACCACCGAAGCCGGTTGCGCACTTGCCGCCAGCGGCAAGGCAAGACACAAGCTTTGGCACAACGCCTTGAGCATGGGCTGACATCCCTGCGAAGCAAACGCCGGATTATAAACGCCAAGCCACGCCCAGCGCACAAATGGCAGTCAGTCTCACATAGTCCATTTGGTTCTTTTCATATGCAAAAACATCACTTTAGCGCATAAACGCAACCTGCTATCGTTCCCCGGCTCCGAAGCGGAGTGCGCGGCCGTGCGCGCGAATAGCTGCATGCCTGAGACAGGACTTTTATGTACGTATACGACGAGTACGATCAGCGGATCATCGAGGACCGCGTCAAGCAGTTCCGTGATCAGACCCGCCGCTATCTGGCCGGTGAGCTGAGCGAAGAAGAATTCCGCCCTCTGCGCCTGCAGAACGGCCTTTACATCCAACGTTTCGCGCCGATGCTGCGCGTCGCCGTGCCGTACGGCCAGCTGAACGCCACCCAGGTCCGCACCCTGGCCAGGATCGCCCGCGACTACGACAAGGGCTACGCCCACATCTCCACCCGCCAGAACGTGCAGTTCAACTGGCCGGCCCTGGAGGACATCCCGGACATCCTCGCCGAACTGGCCACCGTGCAGATGCACGCGATTCAGACCAGCGGCAACTGCCTGCGCAACACCACCACCGACCAGTTCGCCGGTGTGGCCGCAGACGAAATCGTCGATCCGCGCCCGTGGTGCGAAATCGTCCGTCAGTGGACCACCTTCCACCCGGAATTCGCCTACCTGCCGCGCAAGTTCAAGATTGCCATCAACGGCTCGCAGGAAGACCGCGCCGCCATCGAAGTGCACGACATCGGCCTGGAGCCGGTGCGCAATGCCGCTGGCGAGCTGGGCTTCCGTGTGCTGGTCGGTGGCGGCCTGGGCCGTACCCCGGTGGTTGGCTCGTTCATCAACGAGTTCCTGCCGTGGCAGGACCTGATCAGCTACCTTGACGCCATCCTGCGCGTGTACAACCGTTACGGTCGCCGTGACAACAAGTACAAGGCGCGGATCAAGATCCTGGTCAAGGCCCTTACCCCGGAAGTGTTCGCCGAGAAGGTCGAGGCCGAAATGGTCCACCTGCGCGGCGGCAGCACCACCCTGACCGAAGCCGAAGTGCAGCGTGTATCGCGCCACTTCGTCGACCCGGCCTACCTGGCCCTGGACAACGTCGACTACGCCGCGCAGGACGCCGAGTACCCAGGCTTCGCCCGCTGGCGCTCGCGCAACACCCGCGCCCACAAGCGCCCTGGCTACGTGGCCGTGACCCTGTCGCTGAAGCCCACCGGCGTTGCACCTGGCGATGTCACCGACAAGCAGCTGGACGCCGTGGCCGACCTGGCCGAGCGCTACAGCTTCGGTTTCCTGCGCACGTCGCACGAGCAGAACATCATTCTTGCCGACGTCGAGCAGCGTCAGCTGCATGCCCTGTGGCTGGAGCTGCGCGAAAACGGCTTCGCTACCCCGAACATCGGCCTGCTGACCGACATCATCTGCTGCCCGGGCGGTGACTACTGCTCGCTGGCCAACGCCAAGTCGATCCCGATTGCCGAATCCATCCAGCGCCGCTTCGACGACCTGGACTACCTGTTCGACATCGGCGAGATCGACCTGAACATCTCCGGCTGCATGAACGCCTGCGGCCACCACCACGTGGGCCACATCGGCATCCTCGGCGTGGACAAGAAGGGTGAGGAGTTCTACCAGGTGTCGCTGGGCGGCAATGCCGCGCGTGGCGCGAGCCTTGGCAAGATTCTCGGCCCGTCCTTTGCCCAGGATGACATGGCCGATGTGATCGAGAAGCTGATCGCCGTGTACGTCGAGCAACGTACCGAGGAAGAGCGTTTCATCGACACCTACCAGCGTATCGGCATCGACCCCTTCAAGGAACGCGTCTATGCAGCGAATCATTAAGAACAACCAGATCGTCGACGAAACCTGGCATCTGCTGCCCAAGGAAACGTCCTTTGACGAGCTGACCAACTGCGACGACTACATCGTCCCGCTGCAGATGTGGCGCGACCATGCCCATGCGCTCAAAGCCCGTGACGGTGGGCTGGGCATATGGCTGGACAGTGACGAAGAAGCCGAAGAAATCGGCGAAGACGTGCAGCACTTCCAGGTCATCGCACTGAACTTTCCGGCGTTCACCGACGGGCGCAACTACTCCAATGCGCGCCTGCTGCGTGACCGCTACAAGTTCAAGGGCGAACTGCGCGCCATCGGCGACGTGCTGCGCGACCAACTGTTCTTCATGGCCCGTTGCGGCTTTGACGCGTTCGCCATCCGCGCCGACAAGGACCCGGAAGACGCGCTGCAAAGCCTGAAGGACTTCTCGGTGACCTACCAGGCCGCCACCGACGAGCCGCTGCCGCTGTTCCGCCGCCGCTGATCGTCACCTTGCAATGCCAGACGGCCCGCCTATATGGCGGGCCGTTTCGTTTTCCTGTACCGGCCTCTTCGCGGGTGAACCCGCTCCCACAGGTACTGCACCGTTCTTGAGTGCGGCGCGGTCCCTGTGGGAGCGGGTTCACCCGCGAAGAGGCCGGTACAGGTTTACCCTGCATTCCCCCAGCAACAGTCACGGCACAGCGACCTATTCTTGCCTCCCAGTCAAATGACCTTGGCCCCGCCCCACCTTAATCAATCCCCCTCAAAGCCGCACACTGCTCCCCACACGAAGAGCGATCGAACCCGAGCGACCAACCTCGATTCGGCTCACCCCCTCACTCACCAGGAGCAGATCCATGAGCGTTCCATCCTTCGGCCTCGGCACCTTTCGCCTAACCGGCCAAGCCGTCATCGATTCGGTCAAGTCGGCCCTGGAACTTGGCTACCGCGTCATCGACACCGCGCAGATCTACAAGAACGAAGCCGACGTCGGCCAGGCCATCGCCGAAAGCGGCGTCAAGCGCGGCGAGCTGTTCATCACCACCAAGATCTGGGTCGAAAACTACGCCGCCGACAAGCTGGTCCCCAGCCTGCGCGACAGCCTGCAAAAACTGGGCACCGACTACGTCGACCTGCTGCTGATCCACTGGCCGGCCCCAGGCAACGGCGTTGCGCTGCCCGAGTACATGGCCGCCCTGGCCGAAGCCAAGAAGCTGGGCCTGGCCCGCCAGATCGGTGTGTCCAACTTCAACATCGAACTGACCCGCCAGGCCATCGAAGTGGTCGGCGAAGGCGAGATCGCCACCAACCAGATCGAACTCAGCCCCTACCTGCAGAACGGCAAGCTGACCGCGTTCCTCAAGGAGCAAGGCATCACCGTCACCTCGTACATGACCCTGGCCTACGGCAAGGTGCTGAAAGACCCGGTACTGGCCGACATCGCCGCCAAGCACAAGGCCACCGTGGCCCAGGTTGCCCTGGCCTGGGCCCTGCAGCTGGGCTACGCGGTGATCCCGTCGTCGACCAAGCGGGAAAACCTGGCCAGCAACCTGCTCGCACGTGACCTGAAGCTGGACGCTGACGACATGGCACGCATCGCCAAGCTCGAGCGCAACGGCCGTGAAGTCAGCCCTGACGGCCTGGCGCCAATCTGGGATTGATGCCATGACCACGCCCCTCGAACGCCTGACCGCTGGCGGCTTCAGCATCGGCCTGGAAGCGCCGCTGGACCACGACTGGACCCCCGCCGGCGACCAGGCGCGGCGCCGCGATGGCCGCCAGTTCGGCGAGCCGGACCTGGCCCGCCACGCAGAACTGGCACAACTGGCCGATCGCCTAGGCTACCGCGCCCTGTGGGTCCGCGATGTGCCGCTGTACGACCCGTCGTTCGGCGATGCCGCCCAGGTGTTCGAGGTGTTTGCCTACCTCGGCTACCTGGCCGGGGTAACCCGCGACATCCTGCTTGGCACGGCCGCCGTGGTGCTGCCGATTCGCGAACCGCTGCTGACCCTGAAATCGGCCAACAGCGTGCAGCGCCTCAGTGGCAACCGCCTGCTGCTGGGCGTGGCCAGTGGTGACCGGCCGGTGGAGTACCAGCCGACACAGCCTGATAGAGCCCCCTTGCCCCATCTCCGGCGGTCTTCATTGTTCCACGCACTGCAATTATGATGTGCCAGGCACACCCATTCTCTATTCGGCCAGCGGCTACTACTCTCCTACCAGCCAATCGAACTGAGGAGTATCGCGATGTCCCGCCCACCCCTGCCGCCCTTCACCCGCGAAAGCGCCATCGAAAAGGTCCGCCTGGCCGAGGATGGCTGGAACAGCCGCGACCCGGCCAAGGTCGCGCTTGCCTATACCATCGACACCGTGTGGCGCAACCGCGCCGAGTTCCCGCGCGGTCGTGCCGAGGTCGAGGCGTTCCTGACGCGTAAATGGAACCATGAACTGGAGTACCGCCTGATCAAGGAGCTTTGGGCCTTCACCGGCAACCGCATTGCCGTGCGCTATGCCTACGAGTACCACGACGACAGTGGCCAGTGGTACCGCGCCTATGGCAATGAGAACTGGGAGTTTGCCGAGGACGGGTTGATGCAGAACCGCCATTCGAGCATCAACGAGCACCCTATCAGTGAAGCCGAGCGCAAGTTCCACTGGCCGCTGGGCCGGCGCCCGGATGATCACCCCGGGCTCAGCGAACTGGGGCTCTGATCAGCCCTGCGGCAGCATGATCCTGACTTCCAGCCCGCCACCCGGGCGGTTGCCCAGGGACATGCTGCCCCCCTGCTCCAGCACGATGGCACGTGCTGCGGGCAGGCCCAGCCCCACGCCACCGGTATTGCGGTTGCGTGAACCTTCGATACGGTAGAACGGCGCGAATACCTGCTCGTGCAGCTCCGGCGCAATGCCCGGCCCGCGATCCTGCACGGTAATCTCGATCTGCCTGGTATTTACCGCCAACACCACCGTGGGCTCGCAGCCGTATTTCGCTGCATTGTCGATCAAGTTGACCAGCACCCGCTTGATACCCACCGGCCGCCCCGTATACACACAGCGACGCGGCCCGCTGAGGCCGACCTCGACCCCCGCATCCTTGAAGTCGTCCACCACGGTCAGCAGCAATTCGCCGAGGTCGAATACGGTCGTCTGTTCCAGCCGCGCGTCATCACGGAAGAACCCCAACGCCGCATCGACCATCGCCTGCATCTCGTCGACGTCCTTGAACAACTTGGCCTGTAGCTGGGCATCGTCGATGAACTCGGCGCGCAAGCGCATGCGGGTCAGCGGTGCACGCAGGTCATGGGAGATGGCCGCGAGCATCTGGGTGCGGTCGTTGAGAAAATGCTTGAGCTGCGCCTGGGTGGCATTGAACGCAAGAATGGTCTGACGCAGGTCGTGCGGGCCAACCACCGGAATGGGCGGGGCGTTGAAGTCCTTGCCAAAACGCCGCGCACCTTCGGCAAAGCGCTCCAGCGGCTTGGCCAGGTAGCGGGTGGCCAGCAGCGCGACGACAAGGCTGGAAACCAGCATCAGCCCGAGGATGATCAGGTTGCGCGGCAGTTCGTCCAGGCCCCAGCTACGGTTGGTGGCACGGAACAGCACCCAGGACTTGTCGGTCAGCTCGATCATCAGCGCATAACCACGCTCAGGTGCGTACTCCGGCATGTCGGACGGTGCGAAGGCCTCGACCCTGGCATCCGGGCGCTTGAGCAATGCGCGCAGGATAGGCGTGCCCTCGCTGAACTCGGCATCGACCAGCACGGGTACGCCCGCTTCGTCATGGCGGCGCAGCCAGCGCACGGAGTATGAGCCGTCGCCCGCCGCACTGGCGATGTTGGCGCGCTGCGCCATGGGCGCGACGTCGAGGATGCGAGTGACCGCTGCAACCTTCTCGATCACCCCGCTCTCCAGCAGCGGTGGCTGCGCCCAGACACTCAGCAACAGGCTGAACAGCCCCTTGAGCAGCAACAGGAACAGCATCGCCGTCAGGGTGGTCAGCGCGATCCAGCGGGCAATGGTGATCCTGGGCCGTGGCAGGGCCTGGCGAACCCTGGCGAGCAGCTTCATCGCTTCGCGACCGTGGGCGTGAACAGGTAACCGGCGTTGCGCAGGGTACGGATCAACGGCTCGTTGCCGTTGTCGGTTTCAAGCTTGCGGCGCAGCCGGCTGACCTGGACGTCGATACTGCGATCATAGGCGTCGTAGGCATCGCCACGGGCCATGTCCAGCAACTGCTGGCGGCTGAGCACCCGCCGCGGATGTTCGGCGAACACCAGCAGCAGCTCGAACTCACCGTTGGACAAGGGGATCATGACGTTGTCCGGCGAACGCAGCTCGCGCCGCACCACATCCAGCCGCCAGCCGGCAAACTCCAGGGTCGCGCAGGCATGGCCCGCCGCGTTCCCGGCCGCTTCGCCGGCACGGCGCAGCACTGCCCTCACCCGGGCCAGCAGTTCACGGGCGGCGAACGGTTTCGTCAGGTAGTCGTCTGCCCCCAGCTCCAGGCCAACCACCCGGTCACTCAACTCGCCCATGGCGGTGAGCATGATCACTGCCACCTTGTGCTCGGCCAGCAGGCGCTGGCACAACACCAGGCCACTGTCGCCAGGCAGCATCACATCCAGGATGACCAGGTCCGGCACCCGCCGCTCGACGGCCTGCCACAGCGCCTTGCCATCCCTGGCCACATCAACCTCGTAGCCATGTTGGCAGAGAAACTTCTGCAGCAGGTCGAGCACCTCGACATCATCGTCGACTATCAGCAAATGGCTCACAAAAAAGCACCGCAAAACAAGGTTATCAGGCCGTACTTTAAGGCCATCTCCACGTAGCCGTCATATATTTCAACCCGGAAACAAAGTGTCGACGCTGAGACAATCCGGACATTACCAGGCAAAGAAAACTGCGCAGCATCGCTGCCAGTTCTTGCCAGGAATGTATCTATGTCCCGTTCATCATCCGCCTCCCGCTCAGCGCGCTCAGCCGCGCTGGCCTTGTCGCTGCTTGCGGCGGGAGGCTGCAGCCAACGCGCACCGGCCACGGCGGCCTGCGGCAATGTCGCCTATCAGGTCAGTGACCCGGCGGAGCCCGCCAACCGCGCCGTATTCGCCTTCAACCGCACGGTCGACGACTATCTGCTGGCCCCCGTCGCACGGGGCTACACCGCGCTGCCCGATTTTGCCCAGCAGGGCATGCACAACTTCGCCAGCAACTTCGGTGAGCCGAAGGTGTTCGTCAACGACCTGCTGCAGGGCAACGGCGAACGGGCGATGACCAGCCTCTCCCGCTTCATCTTCAACACCACCCTGGGTGTGGCAGGGCTGGTCGACGTGTCTGGCAAGATGGGGCTGAGCCAGCATCGCTCGGACTTTGGCCAGACTTTCGGGGTGTGGAACATCGCCTCTGGCCCCATCGTCGAGCTGCCGCTGCTGGGCACCCACAACCTGCGTGATGCCACAGGCACGCTGCTGGGCCTGGCACTGGACCCGTTTGGCGGCAACAGCGATACCGTCGAAACCATGGGCAACGTAGCCACGGCCGGCGGCATCGTCGATGCACGGGCCGAAGCACTGCCGCTGACCGACCTGCTGCGCACCTGGCCTGACTACTACGTTGCGATGCGTGACTACACCGCGCAGCGGCGCAGCAACCGGGTGGCAGAAGGCAAGGCCGGCGAGCCGGGCACCTGGCCAGTGAATTGCGCAGGGGGTGCCCATGAAGAATGATGCCCAAGGCGCCATGCTGCTGTTCAGGCGCCTGGAAGGCGCTGCCCGGCAACCGCTGTTGCTGCATGAACTGGAGGCCCGGGTTTCGGCCGATGGCCGGAGCCTGGTGCTGAGCCGCTATCGCGAACGCTTTACCGCCGAGGGCAAGCCCTACCGACACGAGGCTCACCGCAGCGTACCGATTGCAGCATTGCTGCGCTGGGTGGCGCGGCACGAACGATGAATTCGAGGGCGGCCAAGTGTCAGCAGGGACCCTGTGGGAGCGGCTTTAGCCGCGAACACCGGCGCAGCCGGTGCCATGCACCGCGCTGGATTCTTCGCGGGTGAACCCGCTCCCACAGGGTACGCGGACCGCCTGCGAATTCAGGGCGTCAGGCCCGGGATGTCCGAAACGCGACAGTGGCTGCCTGTTCGGCGTGAGACAGGCAAACCGGGCACTGGCTACCCTTCTTCGGCAAATGCCTTGTTCCCTTTCGCCAGAAGAAGATCGCCCATGACGACCTCCACCGCCTCCATGGCCGCCACCACACCTGCCGACCAACCCCAGGGCTTTCTGGTCCGCATCGTCGGCGCTGCGGCATTCGCCCACCTGCTCAACGACCTGATCCAGGCCGTGCTGCCGTCCATCTACCCGATGCTCAAGAGCGATTTCGCACTCAGCTTTGCCCAGATCGGCTGGATCGCCCTCATCTACCAGGTGACCGCGTCCTTGCTGCAACCCTGGGTCGGCCTGTACACCGACAAGCGCCCGCAGCCCTACCTGCTGCCGGCCGGTATGCTGGTGACGCTGGTGGGCATCGCCCTGCTCGCCTTCGCCAGCAGTTATGAAATGCTGCTGGTGGCTGCCGCGGTGGTCGGCGTGGGCTCGGCGACCTTCCACCCCGAAGCCTCGCGACTGGCCAGGATGGCCTCCGGTGGGCGCTTTGGCACCGCGCAATCGACCTTCCAGGTTGGTGGCAACACTGGCTCGGCCCTCGGCCCGCTGTTGACCGCTGCCATCGTCATTCCGCACGGCCAGCCGGCCATCGCCTGGTTCATGCTGGCGGCCGCGCTGGCGGTATTCGTGCTGCTGCGGGTGACCGGCTGGACCGTGCGTCACGGCCAGACCCGGCTCAAGACCTTCGCCGGCCAGCAGGCCCCCGGCCTGTCGCGTGGCGCCATGTGGCGCGCCGTGGCGGTCATCGCCGTGCTGATGTTCGCCAAGTTCGTCTACATCGCCTCGTTCACCAACTATTTCACCTTCTACCTGATCGAGCATTTCGGCCTGAGCGTGCAGCACAGCCAGCTGTACCTGTTCGTGTTCCTCGCGGCCGTGGCCCTGGGCACCTTCGCTGGTGGCCCGGTGGGTGACCGTATCGGGCGCAAGGCGGTGATCTGGGTCTCGTTCCTCGGCGTGGCGCCCTTCGCCCTCGCCCTGCCCTACGCCAACCTGGCCTGGACGGCGGTACTGGCGGTGGCCATCGGCCTGGTGATGTCCTCGGCCTTCGCCGCCCTGGTGGTGTATGCCCAGGAGGCCGTGCCGGGCCGGGTCGGCATGGTGTCGGGGGTGATGTTCGGGTTGATGTTCGGTATCAGCGGCATCGGCGCCGCCGGGCTTGGCGAACTGGCCGACCGGCATGGCATCGAGTGGGTGTACCAGATCATCTCGTTCCTGCCGCTGCTGGGGCTGGCCACCGCGCTGCTGCCGGCAACCCGCTCGCAAGCCCGCCCCAGCCGCTGCTGTTAAAGTGGGCGTGCCAGGCTGCCCGTACAAGAGGTCGAAATGCTGAAGCCGCAGCACGAATTGCTGGTGGAGGTGGATGAGTGGAGCTGGGAGGTGGGCAGCCGTGCGACGGACTACCCGACCGACTGGTTCATCGAGCCCCACAGCCATGCCAAGCATCAACTGATCTATGCCACCAAAGGCCTGATGATCGTCGAGTCCGGTAACGAACGCTGGACCGTGCCTCCCAGCCGCGGCGTATGGATGCCTTGCGGACAGGTGCACGCGATACGCTGCGTGGGCGAGGTGAAGATGCGCAGTGTGTTCGTGCGCGCCGACGCGGCAGTGCAGTTGCCCCTGCAGAGCAAGGCGATCAGCATCTCGCCGTTGCTCAGCGAACTGATCAAGGCCTCCGTAGGCTTTACCGCGCCGTTTGCCGAAGACTCGCGTGAAGCCCGGGTGATGCGCCTGATCCTCGACGAGATCTGCGTGCTGCCGACCTTGCCGCTGAAGCTGTCGCAGCCCGGCGACAAGCGCCTGCAGGCGATCTGCTCCGCGCTGCACGAGCGGCCTGACGATAACGCCACCGTGGCCGACTGGGGCCAGCAGCTGGGAGTGGACGAAAAGACCATCCAGCGCCTGTTCCGCAAGGAAACCGGCATGACCTTCGGCCAGTGGCGCCAGCAGGCGCGGTTGATGCAGGCACTGGAGCGGATCGCCCTGGGCGAGCGGATCATCGATGTGGCGGGGACGCTGGGGTATGACAGCCCCAGTGCCTTTGCCAGCATGTTCAAGCGCCAGTTCGGTATCACGCCGAGTCAGTTCTTCAAATAGCCTGTAGGAAACATATGAGATCGCCCCGCGTCGCCTGATCTCGCACAGCAACCCTGTCAAGCCGTGTACAGTACCCCCACAACAAAGCCCCCAGAAGGAGCCCGGCACATGACCGTGACGCTGTCCCCCCTGCAGATCGACTGCGATTTCGACTCCGGCAACATCCAGGTGCTGGATGCCAGCAACCCGGCCAGGGTGCACCTGGCCATCCGCCCGGACACCCACAGCGGCCACTACCAGTGGTTCCACTTCAAGGTCAGCGGGCTGACGCCAGGCGAGGTCCATCGCTTCAGCCTCGACAATGCCTCCGGTTCCTCCTACAAGAACGCCTGGAGCGGCTACAACGCCGTGGCCTCCTACGACCAGCAAACCTGGTTCCGCGTCCCCAGCCAGTTCGACGGCACGGCGCTGTCGTTCGAGATAAAGGCCGAACAGCCGCACATCTGGTTCGCCTACTTCGAGCCCTACCCGCGCGCTCGTCACAACCAGCTGATCGAACGTGCACGGCAACTGCCGGGGGTGGAATTGCTCGCCAGTGGCCGCAGCGTACAGGGCCGCGACATTCCCCTGCTGCGTGCCGGTGATGGTGCCGCAGGCAAGCGCAAGCTGTGGCTGATTGCCCAGCAACACCCGGGCGAACACATGGCCGAATGGTTCATGGAGGGCGTGATCGACCGCTTGCAGGCCAACGACGAGGTGATCCGGCAGTTGCTGGCCAAGGCCGACCTGTACCTGATCCCCAACATGAACCCCGACGGTGCCTTCCTCGGCCACCTGCGCACCAACTTCAAGGGCAAGGACCTCAACCGTGCCTGGCAGGACGCCAGCGTCGAGCTCAGCCCCGAGGTCTTCTTCGCCCAGGCACAGATGAAGCAACACGGCGTGGATGCGTTCATCGACGTGCATGGCGACGAAGAGATTCCCCATGTGTTCACCGCGGCCTGCGAGGGCAACCCGGGCTACACGCCGCGTCTGGCCAAACTGGAGGAGCAGTTCCGCAGCACCCTGTGCAGCCTGACCCGCGACTTCCAGACCGTGCATGGCTATACCCGCGACGAACCGGGGCAAGCCAACACGACGCTGGCCTGCAATGCGGTGGGGATGGCGCATGACTGCCTGTCACTGACCCTGGAAATGCCGTTCAAGGACCATGACGACGCGCCGGATGCCGTCACCGGGTGGTCGGGGGCGCGCTCGAAGGCGTTGGCCGGGGCGGTGCTTGAGACCTTGGCGAAGATGGTTGGCGATTTGCGCTGACTGAAACGGCCCATCGCCGGCAAGTCGGCTCTCACAGGACTGCACATGACTCATGGAATTAGCAGGGCCCCTGTGGGAGCGGCTTTAGCCGCGAACACCGGCGTAGCCGGTGCCATGCACCGCGTTGGATTCTTCGCGGCTAAAGCCGCTCCCACAGGTTACGCGGACCGCCGCTCCCACAAGGTCCCTGCGCTCAGAACTGCACATCCAGAATCACGCTGTCGGTATAGGTCGCAGCCGGGGGGGTAGCCTGGTCGGTGTAGACCTTGGCGTTGTAGTTGAACACCTGGCTACCGGTGCCGGTCCCCGTGCCGGGGTTCACATCGGCATCGGCACTGGCCCGCCGCGCAGCCCCTGTCGAACCCCAGCGCACCGCACCGGCGCCCTTGAAAATGTCATAGGCCAGGTAGTTGTTGGCCGAAGACTTCATCCGCCGTCGACCATTGGCCACGTTCTGCCCGTCATCCAGGCCCACCGTGTAGTTGCTGCCTTGGTGCACGACACGCTCAGGCTCTGGCTCACCGTGCCGAACCCCGCCACCACCGGCGCGCTGGCGAAGTTGATGCTGGGCGTGGTGATCTGGCAGTCGTTGGTCACCGTCATGCTTACCAGCAGGGTCCTGGTACCGGAGCCCTTGTCTCGCCCTATGCAAAGCCCGCCAACACCAATCCCGTCGCAATAGTCCCAGGTCCACTCGACATCGAGGATTTCCTGATATAGCCCCGCCGATACGTTGCTGCCCACCTGCGTGCGCATGTAGATAGGCACATTCTTCGGTGTACCGTTGAGCAACCCGAGCAAGTCGAGGATGCCGGTGGTCCTGAATTCGAAGGGGGTGCCACGGGTGATCGGATAGTTGGTTGTGGCGTCGGCATAGAGGGTGTAGGGGATCACATCCCCGGTAGGCCCTACCAGGCCGCTGGTGGTGGAGGTGATCTTGATCTTGAAGGAGTCGGTGCTACTGAGCACGCTGATCACCGAACCGTTGCATTGCAGGCCCGAGTTGGTGCTGGAAGCTGTCTGGACCGTGCCACGTACCTGAGTCGAGTTGAGCGAACCAAACGCCGCCGGCGCAGTCAACACTGACGTGCACTTGGCCCAGGCCGAGCCCGCCCACAACAACAAGGCGCATGCCCAAAAACCACGCCAGCAGGCCTTCACTTGCACACCAACGGGCCAATCAACGGGATCGAACCTTGCGACTCAGGCAGGTCGAACGCCACCTGGCAATGCCCGCCCCCCTGCAACTCAACCAGCAGTCGGTTATGCGGCGTCAGGTTCTCCAGATAAACCAGGCCATCCCAACCGACCACCGCCTGGCTGCCACTTTCTGCATGGGTGACACGGCTGCCCAGCTTGAGTACCTGCTGTTCGGCGTCCACCAGTTCGACGCTGGCCGCCAGCACGCGCCTGAGCGGAAACTCCAGCAAGTAGCCGCTGCCCCGGCGCACCGCCACCCGCTGTTCCACTTCCGGCGCGAGGATGTCCGGCGGCAAGCCCATGGGGTCGATCTCGTACTTGCCGCGGTAGTAACCGCTGCTGTACGGCACCAGCAGGTGACCATCGGCATCGGTACGGCCGACCTCCTGGTTTTCATAGCGCACCGGCACGTCGGCGTAACCACTGGTGCTGACTAACACGAAGGCATCGTCGATACGATTGGCAGCGAACAGCCCGGCATCCATCCAAACCAGCGAGCCACTGGCGTCGGCCCAGCGGGTCATCTCTCCACTGCTGCCATACAAACCGGCCTGCAACTGCACCGACTGCAGGCGCCAGGTGACATCGGCCTGGCGGTAGGCATCGCGCTCGCTACCGGCGGCGTAGCCCAGGTTGTAACCGACACCACCCCCCACCGGCGTCGCGCGGCTGTAGTTGACCCGCTGCAGGGTTTCGCCTTGCTGGCTGCGCTCCATGCCCAGGGCCAGGGTGCCGTGCAGGTCGAACGGGATCACCAGTTGCGCCTGCACTGCCCACTGGCTTTCCCCCACTTCACGGTTGGCCGACAGATAAACGCTGCTGTTGCCCCACAGCGGCCTGCTGTAGCTCAGGTTGATCAGCCGGGTACGTGTGCCGTCGCCGGCGCGCACATCGAAATAGCCGGCGCCGATGTTGCCGTATTCGTTCAGGTTCAGGCTCAGCGTGACCTGCTCGCTGCGCTGGCTCAGCTGTATGTCCCGGCTGTCGACCCGGGTCAGGTCGGCATAGTCGCCATGGCGTTGCAGGCGCTGGTAGCTGAAGCCGATGCGCTGGCTGTTGTACTGGTAGCCGAGGGCGACCTGGTGGCCCTTGTCGCCGTCGAACCGGCTCTGCGCCAGCGTCGCATTTAGCACGCCGAAGTTGCCCAGCCGCATGTTGCCACCCAGGCCTCCCAGCATCAGCGATTCGGCGCTTTCGGCATGGGTCTCCAGGGTGAAGACGTCGCTGACCCCGTAGCGCAGGCTGGCCGAAGCAACCCCGGGGCCGTAGGCAAAATCGCGCACCCCGTAGTCACGCCGCAGGCTGCCGGCCGCTACCGAATAATCCGCCAGGCCCTGCTGCAGCAGGCTGCTGGTGACGTAGAACGGCAAGGTGGTCGACACCTGCCGGCCAAGGGCATCGGTGGTGACCACCACCGCCTCCCCGGCGCCGTTGATGAACGGCACGTTGGTCAAGGTGTAGGGACCCGGCTGCAATTCGCTGGTGCTGGATTTGTAGCCATTGATGAACAGGTCCAGCGAGGTCGGTACCGCCGCTTCACCGGAGAACGCCGGCAGCGGATAGGTGACCAGGTCAGGGCGTACAGCGAAATCGCGCGACAACTGCAGGCCACCGACCCGCACCGAGCTGGTCCAGGGCAAGGCCCCGGTTACCAGGTCACCAGCTTCGTAGGTCAGCAGGCGCTGCTCGTCGGTGAAGCGCCAGGTGGTGTCGTAGCGCAAGAAGCCTTGGCGCATATCGTCGGTCGGCGCACCATTGAACGACTGGCGCCACTGCCCGCTGCTGGAGAACGTTCCCCAGCTGTCGAACAGGCGCAGTTCGTTCCAGGCCGCCAGGTAGCTGCCGCCGTCATCGGTGTCGTTCAGGTACAGGTCGTAGTTGAACAAGGCGCCGAAACTGCTGCGTGCATCGCTGGCCGGGTACAGGTTGCGGTCGCCCAGTTGCTGGTCGGGCAGCCAGGCCGGCGGCACTTGCAGCAGCAGGCGCTGGTTCTGGCTGTCGTAGTCGGCATGCATCCCCACGATGGCCTCCAGGGCCACCTCGCCCTGCGGGTTGCCTGGCAGCGAGACGCCGGCCGCCCGCAACACCTCGCTGTCCAGGTACAACTGCCCGGCGCGCTGCTGCACCGGCACCAGCTCAGCCCTGGGCACCTGGTTCACCAGCAACTCGAGGTACAACGTGGCATCGGCGATGGCAGACATCTCCGTGGGTGGTGGCGGCAGGTCGTCGGCCAGCACCAGGCCTGGGCCGACCAGGGCGAGCCCCAGGCAACAACGGTGGGTCAGCCACCTCACACACGGTGTCCAACCATTGCCGGATTCTCCACGGCCTCTGCGCGGCATTCAGGCGCAGGCTCATTGGCTTTGGCGGATGGCGTCCGCGCTGCTCTGGCCGTTTACCCTCCCCTTCAGCACACTCCCGGCACTCGGTGCCAACGGTGCCGGCCAGCGCATGCTGGCTCCCGGCAGCACATAACCCAGCAAGCCATCGGCCAGTGGTTTGCTCTGGCTGCCCTGCTGCACCACCACATCAGTCAGGCGTGCATGCACCGGGCCGGTGTTGCGCAGTTCCACGTACGGCTTGCCCTGCACGGTCACTGCGCGCCAGCTGAGTTGCGGCTTGCCGACGCCCTCGGCATTGCCCTTGCCCTCAGGGCCTGCCTTGCCCCACAGGCCTTCGCCGTAGACGAACAGGGGTACCGAGTAGCGCATCTGCAGGCGGATCGCCGCGGTGGTGCCGGGCTCGGCCTTGTCGACCGGGATGGCGGGCGGGATTTCGTCGATGATGATGCGGTAGGCCTGCTCCTGGCCGACTGGCGAGGGGCCGGTGCGGGTCAGGCGGATCAATTGCTTCTGCCCGGGGGCGACGTTGGCCACCGGCGGGCTGCCAATGATCTCGCGCTGTGCCTGGTACTGTTCCTGGTAGTCACCTTGGCGCCAGGCGAACCCCCGCACCTGCAGGTTGGCCGGTGCGGTTCCGCGGTTTTCCAGCCACAGTGCGCCAGCCTTCTGGTCAGCCTCCAATACCGGGTCGATCGGCCAGATCAGCACCGAGGTGGCCGCCCAGGCTGGCAGGCTCGCCAGCCACGATACTCCGATCAATCCTCGCGCCCACTTCGCGCCTGCCCCCATGAAGCTCTCCTTGGATACTGGTCATTAGTGCCGATGCATTCACCAGGTCACCGTCACTTGCACCACATCGGTGTAAGTCCCCGCCGGCATCATGCCGGTCAGCTGAACCCGCCCGTACACCGGCAGCTTGATCGCCGTCGGGTCGGTATAGCTCACGGCCACGCTCTGGCCGATCCCCAGGCTCTGGCTGTACGCCGCGTCCCGGTACAACTGGTAGGCCAGCACCTGCGTGCCGCCCGTGCGTTTGAGGTTGCGTGTGCCACTGGCACTGTTCTGCCCGCCATCCACGCTCATGCTCAAGGCCACGCCCGGGGTGCACTGGAAGGTCACCGTGGTACCGCCCAACGAGGTGCCAAGAGTTCCGGTGGCCAGTGCCGACTGCGATCCGTAGTCGAGCGTCCCGTAGCTGGTCACGCCGCCCACCACCAGGCACCCGGCGACGATCTGCGCCGTCACCAGGAAGCTGCTGGTGGTCGCCGCATCCAGGGGCGCGGCCAGCAGCACGCCAAGGACGCTCATGCCGCCCGCCAGCCAGCTGCGCATGGTTCAGAACGACAGCTCGACGGACACTGTGTCGGTGTACTCCCCCGCCGGCAGGCCGACCTTGCCGCGCGCCTGGCCATACAGGTTGACGGTCTGGGCCACACCACTGCTGAGCGGCAAGGTGATGGTGCCGTTGATGGCCAACACCTGCGTACGCCCGGCATCGGTGTAGAAGTCGTACGGCACGAAGTTGCCGACGCCATCCGCCAGCGCACGGCTGCCCCCGGCCGACTGGCCATCGTGGGAACCTGCACCCACGCGGATGACTGGTACCGTGCCAGCCGAACAGAGAATGCTGATCGCCCCACCGCCGCCGCCGATTACCTGGCCGTCGGCGGTGTTGAACAAGGCATCGTGAGTGCCGAAGTCCAAGGTACCGAAGTCGGCCCCCGAGGAGGCTGAGCTGCCGTTGACCTGACACGCTGCGGTCAAGGTCAGCGTCGACTCGATAGTCCCGGTGGTGGCGGCCTGCGCCTGGTAAGTCAGCATCAGCCCCAGACCGGCGAGGATGCAGCGTGAAAGGTTCGTTCGCATCGAAGTCTCCTTGTGTCGTTACCAGTCCAGGGTCACCCTCAGGGTGTCACGGTACAGGCCGGCTGGCAGCGCACGCGGTTGCGCCACTACCACACCGTAGATGGGGATCGGTATCTGCCGGGTACTGCTGATGGTGAAGGCACGCGCCTGGCCGATGCCGTAGCGGCTGTTACCACCTGGGTCGATCGCCAGTTGGTAGGGGATCAGCTCGCGGCCGTTGCTCAGCCGCCGTATGCCGTCACTGCCATTCAGGCCGCCGTTGATGCGCACGTTGAACGCCCGCACCTCGGGCGTACAACTGATCTGCAGGCTGCCTTCGCCGCTCACATCATCAACCCGGCTGCGCAGCGGCTGGTCCCAGTTCGGTCCGCGCTCGCCGAAGTCCATCACGCCGGGGTTACCCACCGTTGCCGGTTGCGTCTCGTTGCTGCTGATCTGGCAAGCACTGCTGATCACCAGCCGCGCCTGGATGAAACCGGTGCTGGTGCCATGCGCGGCACCACCGGGCACCAGCAGCGGGCCCAGGGAAAGCAGCAGGATCGAGGTGCGGTTCATGGCGTCGCGTCCTTGAGCATGGTTGCATCCCTACCAGGTGACGGTGACTTTGAGCAGGTCGGCGTACAGGCCTGCAGGCGGTACCCAGGCCAGCTTGTCGATCCGTGCATACAACGGCAGCTCGACCGAACCGCTGTCCGGCACCCGCGCCGAATGCGCCACATTCACCGCCAGCGGCTCGCGCCAGGCAGCGTCGCGGTAGAGGCGATAAGGTATGAGCCGGGCCGTGTCATCGTCACTGGCCAGAAAGCGCAACTCGCCGACGCCGCCATGCTGCCCACCATCGACGCGGACCTGATAGGGGGTGTGGGGATTGCATTCCAGGCGTGGCGGGCGCTGGCTCAGCAGCGCGCCGGTGAGCGGCGCACCAGGGCCATCCAGCCGTGCAGCAGCGCCCAGGTCGATGCGCCCAAGCGCCTGCGCCCCAGCATCGCGGGGCTGGTTGACCAGCATGCAGCCACGCTGCACCAGCACCCGCACTTCCACCAGGAAGTCCGCCGCCATTGCGCTGCTGCTCAACATAAGGCCCAACAGGGCGGCCAGGTAGCGCTCCGTCACCTTATTATCCTTGTCGATGTCTGCTGACCTGAGCGTAGCAGCGACGTGACATCACGGTACTGGCATCGAGCCATTTTTTTGTATTAGCCAAAAAGCGCTACCACCTGAAAAAAAAACCACACGACACAGAACGCATCGCCGGCATTCTCCTCAAATGGCCAAGGGCCGTTATCCCGGCGGGTATTCTGTTAAGGTGTATTCCCTTCATCCTGCCTAGACTCATGCGGCATGCATGGAAGGACACGACAGGAGCGTTTTCATAGATGATTGCAGACAGCACGCTCACCCAAGCCCTCGAGCGCTGCGCCCAGGAGCCGATCCAGCTACCTGGCAGCATCCAGCCCCACGGTTTTCTGCTGGTGCTGGACGAAACCGACATGCGGGTACTCCAGGCCAGTGAAAATGTCGAGCATTGGCTGGGCATACCGGCCAGTGAACTGATAGGTCGCGAGTTCGCCGAGCTGGTCAGCGGTGCCTTCGACTTGCGCCTGCACCTGGCCCGCCTGCCGCAGGACGAGGTCTTTCCGTTCCACATCAGCGATGTGCACCTGCGCCAGGACGCTCCATATAGTGGCAACCTGCACCTGCTGGTCCATCGTCACGACCAGGTGCTGATCGCCGAATTCGAACCCCCTCGCCTGCCGGCCGATCTTGTCGGGCAAGGCGACTACTACCCGCTGGTGCGCAGCTTCGTAGGCCGCCTGCACCAGGCCGGCAGCCTCGAGGAACTGCTGCAGCAAGCAGTGCTGCAGCTCAAGCGCATCACCGGCTTTGGCAGGGTCAAGGCCTATCGCTTCGATGCCGAAGGCAACGGCCAGGTGCTGGCCGAGGTGGCCGACCCGGGCTACCCGAGCTACCTGGGCCTGTGTTTCCCCGCTTCGGACATACCGCGCCAGGCGCGCGAGCTGTACCGAATCAACCGCATCCGCGTGATCGAGGACGCCAACTACCAGGCCTCGCCGTTGCTGCCCGCTGCCAACCCACGCACCGGCAAGCCGCTGGACCTGAGCTTTGCCGCGCTGCGCAGCGTGTCGCCAGTGCACCTGCAGTACATGCGCAACATGGGTACCCTGGCATCGATGTCGCTGTCGATCGTGGTCGACGGGAAACTCTGGGGCCTGGTGTCCTGCCACCACGAACAGCCGCGCCCGGTGGACTTGCGCACCCGTACCGCCTGCGAACTGCTGGCCAGTGTGCTGTCGCTGCAGATCGAATCGCGCGAGTCCCACGCCAACACTCGCCAGTTGCTCGAGCTGCGCCAGCACATCGTGCGCATGATCTCGTCCATGGCCGACCATGACAGTGTCGGCGACGGCCTGCGCGACTTGCCCGAAGTACTGCTGGCCTTCGCAGGCGCCCAAGGTGCCGCGGTCATTTCCGCCGAACGTTGCGACCTGATCGGCAAGACCCCTCCGGCCGCGCAGGTAAACGCCCTGGTGCACTGGCTCTCCCAGCGTGGCGAAGAGAGCGTGTTCCACAGCGACAACCTGTGCCGCGACATCGATGAACTGCCCGAGCTCGCGGCCCATGCAGGCGGTGTGCTGGCAGTGGCCATTTCGCAGATCCACTCGCACTACCTGCTGTGGTTCCGTCCCGAGCAGGTGCGCACGGTGAACTGGGCCGGGCAGCCGAACAAACAGGTCGGGCCGCAGGGCAACCTCGACCCGCGGCACAGTTTCGATAGCTGGCAGGAAAAACTGCGCGGCTACTGCGAACCCTGGCACCCGCTGGTCATCGAAGGCGTGCAGGAGCTGCGCACGGCAGTGCTGGGGATTGTCCTGCGCAAGGCCGAGGAACTGGCGCAGCTGGCTGGCGAACTGCGTCGCTCGAACAAGGAGCTCGAAGCGTTTTCCTACAGCGTGTCCCATGACCTGCGCGCCCCCCTGCGCCATATTGCCGGCTACTCCGAACTGCTCGGCGAAATCGAGGGCCAGGGCCTCAGCGAGCGCGGCAGGCGCTTTCTGCAACACATCGAGGAAGCCGCGCATTTTGCCGGAAGCCTGGTCGACAACCTGCTCAACTTCTCGCAAATGGGCCGCTCTGCCCTGCGCCTGTCCGAGGTCGACCTCAACGCCCTGGTCGAGGCCATTCGCAGCGAACTGGCGCCCGACTACCAAAACCGCGAAATTGTCTGGGACATCGCCCAACTGCCCAAGGTGGTCGGTGACCCGGCGTTCATCAACATGGCCTTGCACAACCTGCTGGCCAACGCCATCAAATACACACGTGGGCGCACCCCGGCGCGCATCGGCATCAGCGCCGTGCAACATCCGGGCGAAACCGAGATCTGCATTCGCGACAACGGCGTGGGCTTCGACATGGCCTACGCCAACAAACTGTTCGGCGTGTTCCAGCGCCTGCACCGCATGGAAGACTTCGAAGGCACAGGGATCGGCCTGGCCAGTGTTCGTCGCATCATCGAACGCCATGACGGTCGGGTCTGGGCCCATGGCAAGGTTGGCCAGGGTGCTACCTTCCACTTCACCCTCCCGCGCCACCCCGCGACCACTTGAGGCACCGCTACCATCATGCTCAAACCCATCCTGCTGGTCGAAGACAACCCACGGGACCTGGAGCTGACGCTCCTGGCGCTGGAACGCAGCCAGTTGGCCAACGAGGTCATCGTGCTGCGTGACGGTGCCGAGGCACTCGACTACCTGCTACGGCGCAATACCTATGCCGAACGTGACGATGGCAACCCCGCCGTGTTGCTGCTGGACCTGAAACTGCCAAAGGTCGACGGCCTGGAGGTGCTGAAGGAAGTGCGCGCCACCGCCGAGCTGCGCAGCATCCCGACGGTGATGCTGACGTCCTCGCGCGAGGAGCCCGACCTGCTGCGCGCCTACGAGCTGGGGGTGAACGCGTACGTGGTCAAGCCGGTGGAGTTCAAGGAATTCGTCGCCGCCATTTCCGACCTGGGGGTGTTCTGGGCGGTACTCAACGAACCCCCACCCGGCTCGCTGCGCCTGAACCGGCGTGGCAGCATCTAAGGTGGCCGCGACGATGCAGCCAACGCCGCTGAAACTGCTGATGGTCGAAGACAACTCGATGGACGCCGAGCTGACCCTGATGCGCCTGGAACGTAGCGGGTTGCAGGTGCAGGCGCAGCTGGTGTTCGACCATGCCGGTGTCGAGCAAGCCCTGAGCGAGGCCCACTACGACCTGATCTTGTGCGACTGCGTGCTGCCGGGCTCGTCCGGCACCGATGTGCTGGCCATCGCCCAGCGCCTGGCACCCGACATTCCGTTCATTTTCCTGTCTGGTATCTATGGCGAAGAACATGCGGTGGAAATGATCCGCCTGGGCGCCACCGACTATGTGCTGAAGAAGAACCTGCCGCTACTGCCCAAGGCCGTGCGCCGGGCCCTGACCGAAGTGCAGGAGCGCCAGCGCCGGCGCCGCGCCGAAGAGGCCCTGGCAGACGTCGAGGCACGTGCACGCATTGCCATCGACGCTGCCGGCATGGGCACATGGGACATGCGCCCGCAGGAAGGCCTGTTGTTGTGGGATGACCGCTGCAAGACCCTGTTCGGTCTACCCACCGATACTGAAATGAGCCTCGAGGTGTTTTACGCCGGCATCTACCCCGACGACCTGCCGCAGGTGCGCGAGGCAGTGGAACAGGCCATGTGCCCGGAAGGTGGCGGCCTGTATCGGGTCGAATTCCGCATCGCCCAACCCGACGGCCTGGAACCGCGCTGGTTGCTCAGCAGCGGCCAGAGCCGGTTCGTCAACGACCAGTGCGTGCGCTTTTCCGGGGTGTTGCAGGACATCCACACCCAACGCCTGGCCACCCAGGCACTGCGCCAGCTCAACGAAATGCTGGGGGAAAGGGTCGAGCGCCGCACCCGCGAACGCGACCGTGCCTGGGAGCTGTCGCAAGACTTGCTGGCCGTGCTCAACAAGGACCTGACCCCAGTCGCGCTGAACCCCGCCTGGGAAGCCAGCCTGGGCTTGTCCCGCGAACGTCTGAGCCAGTCGTCCTTGCTGCACCTGCTGCCCGAGCATGACCAGGAACTGATGCTCACCGAACTGGCCGCCCTCGCCCATGGTCGCACCAGCGCCCGCTTTGTCGGGCGTATCCTGGATGCCGGTGGTCTGCAGCGCTGGTTGTCTTGGGTGGTGGTGCCGGAAGACACCCTGCTGTATGTGGTGGCACGCGACATCACCAGCGAGCGCGAGGCCGCCCTGGGCCTGGCCGAAGCCAACGCCCGCCTGCGCGAGCAGATCGCCGAACGCGAACGCATCGAGGCCGCGCTGCAGCAGATGCAGCGCCTGGAAGCGGTCGGCCAGCTGACCGCCGGTGTGGCTCACGACTTCAACAACCTGCTGACGGTAATCCTCACCGGCGCCAGCTTCCTTGAGCGCGACCTGGCCAAAGCCGACCTGGAAAAGGCCAGTGCGCGGCTCAAGCACATCCGCGAAGCCGGCGAGCGCGGCGCCAAGCTGACCTCGCAGTTGCTGGCTTTCTCCCGCCGCCAGCGCCTGGAGCCGGTGGCGCTGAACCTCAACCGCACCCTGGCCGGGCTGGAAGAGTTGCTGCGCCGCACCTTGGGCGGCAATGTCTCGGTGCGCCTGGACCTGGAACCAACCCTGTGGCAGGCCTTGACCGACCCGACCCAGACCGAAATGATCATTCTCAACCTGGCGATCAATGCCCGCGATGCCATGCCCGACGGTGGCCAGCTGACGCTGTCGACCCGCAACACCCGGATCGACGCACGTCCACAGCGCCCGGAAGACCCGGACCCTGGCGAGTACGTGATGCTGAGTATCCGCGATACCGGCTGCGGCATGAGCGAAGAGGTGTTGGCCAAGGTGTTCGAACCGTTCTTCACCACCAAGGATATCGGCAAGGGTTCGGGCCTGGGCCTGGCCCAGGTATTCGGCTTCGCCAAACAGTCCGGGGGTGGCGTGCGCATCGACACCACGCCGGGGCGTGGTACGCAGGTGGCCGTGTATCTGCCGGCAGTCAAGGGTGAAGCCGTCAACGAACCGATGCCGTCGCTGCTCAGCCACTCGACTAGCGAAAGCGGTTGTAATCGCACCGTGCTGCTGGTGGATGACGACCATCTGGTACGCGACATGCTTGGTGATGTGTTGCGCCAGTACGGCTACCAGGTACGCCAGGCGCACAGTGGCGAACAGGCTTTGGCCTTGCTGGATGAGCAGATCGACCTGCTACTGAGCGATTTCGCCATGCCCGAGTTCAACGGTGCGCAACTGGCCCTGGCGGCGCGCGAGCGCTACCCGCACCTGCCGGTGGTGCTTCTTACCGGTTATGCAGAGTTGCAGGGACTGGAGTTGCCGGGCAGCCTGGTGATCCAGAAGCCGGTAAAGGCCGATGAACTGGCCCGCTTGCTGAACGAGATGCTTGGAACGGCCAGGTGACCGAACAGAGCCTTCGGCAAAACCTGTGGAAACGACAAAGCCCAGCGCTTGTATTTCCAAGCACCGGACCGAGATACGTTTGAAGCAAGAAAATGGCAGGGGCGGCTGGATTCGAACCAACGCATGGCAGGATCAAAACCTGCTGCCTTACCGCTTGGCGACGCCCCTGTATCGGATGCAGCATCTGCTGCTCTGACAATTCCAACTGAGTGACAACTGGGTTGTTGTCTTGGAATGCGCGGCACTTTAACAACAAACTTTCGGTCTGTGAACCCCCTGATGAAAAAAATTACCAAAAAACAGCGAGTTAGTCATTTTCGTGGTTGGCGAGGCGACCATCCGTCGCTTTCCGCCCGCTTGGCTTCAACACAATCGCATTCCTCCCTTCCAATCAGATGAGCCATCTGCATTGACCAAGGAGGACCCCATGCCTGTCTCCCACGATCTTTACCAGGACTTGCACTACCCGCGCGAAATCGTCCAGCAGCGCCGACAGCAGGACAAGGCACTGGACCGTCTGCTGGACGAATACATGGACATCGACAACCAGGTGCTGGCCGCCGAGTCGATTTCGGCGGGCAACTTCGAGGATGAAGACCTGCGCCGCCTTAAAGAACGTCGGCTGGCAGTGAAGTACATGATCGAGCGCCAACTGGAGCAAAAGGCCTGAACTAACCCTGCAACATGGCCAGCGTCAGGGCGTCCGGCTCACCGTCGTAGAACTGCACCAGCGCCAGCTGGAACAACGGGTTGCCGGGCGCGGCCTGGGCGAACAGGGTCAGGCACGAGCGCAGCTTGAGGTAGTCAGGGCTGCCGAGCATTTCACGGGCACTCTTGTCATGGTGCTGCAGCAGCGCAGTCACGCACGCTTGCAGGCGCGGGCCGAGCAGCGGATGAGCCAGGTAGGCACGGGCTTCGTCGATACCGGCCAGCGCATAGCGTTCGGCCATGGCGCTGTGGCCCAGGCCATCGAGCTGGGGAAACACGTACCACATCCAGTGGCTGCGCTTGCGCCCGGCCTGCAGCTCCTGCATCACCTGGTCATACACTGGGTTCTGCGCCTCTACGAAGCGCTGCAGATCAAAGTCGGCGTGCATGCTCGCCCCTCCTCGCACCGGTTCCAGCCTTTACTGTACGCCTGCATGGCGAACCTATCTCGTCAGGCGATGATTGCCGCGCACTTTCTGTATTAGTCAAAATGGCTGCCCTCGGGCAAGCTGCACCCTGCCCTGCCATCGCCCAAGGAGCTTTGCTTTTGCCTGCCTGGATCCCTACCCCGCTACGCCAGCTTGGCCAACGCCTGCGCGGCGCCGCCGCCAACCAGAGCGAACTGCTCGGCTGGTTCGAGGACAAGGCGCACAGCCGCGGTTACCAACTCAGCGACGGCCAACTCCGGGTAATCCACTGCATGGCCGAACAGCTGGCGCAGCTCGAACAAGGCCAGCCACGCAGCCTGTACCTGTACGGTTCGGTGGGCCGTGGCAAGAGTTGGCTGCTCGACGGTTTTTTCCAGGCCGTGCCGGTGCAGGCCAAGCTGCGCCTGCACTTCCATGACTTCTTCGCGCGCCTGCACCAGGGCATGCACCGCCACCGGGCGCTGGATGATGCACTGGGCGCGACCCTCGACGAGCTGGTGGGTGATTGCCAGGTGCTGTGCTTCGACGAATTCCATGTGCACGACATTGGCGATGCCATGCTGCTCACGCGGCTGTTCAATGCGTTGTTCAGCCGTGGCGTATTCCTGCTGGTGACGTCCAACTATGCACCCGAAGGGCTGCTGCCCAACCCGCTGTACCACGAGCGCTTCCTGCCGGTGATCCGCCTGATCAACAGCGCGATGGAAGTGCTGGAAGTGGGGGGCGATACCGATTTCCGCAGCCTGCCGGCCAACCGCGAACATCAGCGCTTTACCCGGGGCCACTATGTCTGGCCGGGCAATGCAGCGCAGCGCCAGGCGCTGAATGTGCCCGAGCCGCAGCCGGTGATGCTGGAAGTGAACAAGCGCCCGCTGCGCGCACTGGCGGTGGACGGCCGGCGGGTGGTGCTGGGCTTTGACGACCTGTGCGAAAAGGCCACGGCAGTGATCGACTACCTGGTGCTGGCCGGGCAATTCGATGAGTGGATCATCGATGGGCTGGATGACTTGTCGGAATGTTCCCTGGCGGCGCAGCAGCGCTTCGTCAACCTGGTGGATGTGCTGTATGACCAGGACCGGCAGGTGCTGGTGATCGGCAAGCGGCCACTGGAAGAAAGCCTGGGCGGGCCGCTTGCCGACCTGATGCGTACGCGCAGCCGGTTGGGGCAGCTGCATCAGGTAGGACCCTAGAACTGCTTTGCCCGGGCCGGCCTCTTCGCGGGCACGCCCGCTCCCACAGGTATTGCACAGTTCTGTAGGAGCGGGTTTACCCGCGAAGAGGCCAGCCAGGTCAAACCCTCAGCCAGCCCTGGGCAAATCCGCCAGCACCGCCTCGATCTCCCCCAGCACCGCCGGGTCATCCAGGGTCGAAGGCGGCACATAGTCCTGCCCGTCGGCAATCTTGCGCAGCACCGCCCGCAGAATCTTCCCGGAGCGGGTCTTGGGCAGTCGCTTCACCAACCGCACCCGGTTGAAACATGCCAACGCGCCAATCTCCTCGCGCACGCTGCCCACCAGGTCCACCAGCAACTGCGCCTCGGCAATGCCCTCGCCGTCCTTGAGCACCACCAGCGCCAACGGCACCTGCCCCTTGATCTCGTCATGCACGCCAATCACCGCGCACTCGGCCACTGCCGGGTGGCGTGCCACCAGGTCTTCCATCTCGCCGGTGGACAGCCGGTGCCCGGACACGTTGATCACGTCATCGGTGCGCCCCATGATGTAGACGAAGCCGTCATCGTCCAGGTAGCCACCGTCACCCGTGTGGTAATACCCCGGGTAAGTCCGCAGGTAAGCCTGCAAGTAACGCTCGTGGTCGCCCCAAAGCGTCTGGCTGCACCCGGGCGGCAATGGCAGGGCGATGACGATCGAGCCCTGGTGGTTGGGCCCCAGCAGGTGGCCCTCGTCATCCAGCACGCGCACGTGGTAGCCCGGCACCGCCCGGTTGCTCGACCCCGGCTTCGCCGCGCTGCCTTCCAGCCCTACGCAGGGCGCGGTGACCGGCCAGCCGGTCTCGGTCTGCCACCAATGATCGTGCACCGGCTTGCCACTGACCCGCTCCAGCCACTCGTGGGTGCTGGAATCCAGTTTCTCGCCAGCCAGGAACAACTGGCGCAGCGAGCTCAGGTCGTGCTTGCGGATCAGCTCGCCCTCAGGGTCTTCCTTGCGGATGGCGCGCATGGCCGTGGGCGCGCAGAACAATGCATTGACCTTGTATTGCTCCACCACCCGCCAGTAGGCCGAGGCATCCGGGGTGCGGATCGGCTTGCCTTCGTAGAACACCGTGGTGCAGCCGCTCATCAGCGGCCCATAGACGATCAGCGAATGGCCAACCACCCAGCCCACGTCGGATATGCCCCACCACACATCGCCGGCCTGCATGCCGTAGATATGGCGCATGGCGAAGCACAGCGCGACGGCATTGCCGCCGTTTTCCCGCACGATGCCCTTGGGTTTGCCGGTGGTGCCAGAGGTGTACATGATGTAAAGCGGATCACCCGCATCCAGTTCCACCGGTGGCACCGGCTCGGCTTTGGCCAATGCCGCCTGCCAGTCCAGGTCGCGGCCTGGCTGCAGCTGGGCACGCGCCTGCGGGCGCTGCAGCACCAGCACGTTGCGCGGCTGGTGGCGGGCCAGTTGCAGGGCACGATCGACCAGCGGCTTGTATTCGATTACCCGGTCGAACTCCAGCCCGCAGGACGCCGTCAGCAGCAGCGTCGGCCGGGCATCGTCGATGCGCAAGGCCAGCTCGTTGGCGGCAAAGCCACCGAACACCACCGAGTGCACTGCGCCAATCCGCGCACAGGCCAGCATGGCCATGGCCGCCTGCGGCACCATGGGCATGTAGATGATCACGCCATCGCCCTTGTTCACCCCCAACTGGCGTAACAAACCGGCCAGGCGCGCCACCTCGTCACGCAGTTGGTGGTAGGTGTAGGCCTGTTGCACACCGGTCACCGGCGAGTCGTAAATCAGCGCCAGCTGCTCGCCACGGCCCTGCTCGATCTGGTGATCGAGGGCCAGGTAGCAGCTGTTCAGGCGGCCATCGGCAAACCAGCGGTGGGTACCGTCGGCATTTTCTTGCAGCGTGAGGGCCGGCTTGCGGTGCCAGGCCAGGTGCGCGGCCTGCTCCGCCCAGAAAGCGGCAGGGTCGGAAATGGAATGGGCGTAGCTGTGCTGGTAGCTCATATCGAAAGAAACCCGGTACTTGTTGTTATTGAAGGGCGAAACTTGAGTATGGACCGCTACACCCGCGCCGCCATGGGACTAAAGTCACAACCGACCTGCAAATTTGCAGACAACGCAGAAACGCCCCATAACGGTGCAAAGCCTCTAGAATAGGCCACCCCTTCAGCCACCGAGCAGCTCATGGACATCGATCAGGCCCGTACCTTTCTGGAAATCGTGCGTTGCGGCAGCCTGGTCGCCGCCGCCGAACGCCTGTTCGTGTCACAGACGGCGATCACCGCGCGGGTGCAGCGCCTGGAGCAGCAACTGGGCTGCCAGCTGTTCGTGCGCAGCCGCAACGGCGCCAGCCTGACCAGCGACGGCGAGGCATTCGTCAGTTATGCCAACCAGATGGTGCAAACCTGGGAAGCGGCGCGCCGCGACCTCCCGCTGCCCCAAGGCTGCCAGCAAGTGCTGCACGTGGGCGCTGAGGTGAGCCTGGGCAACCCGATGCTGCTCGACTGGGTCAGTGCCCTGCACCGCGAGCTGCCCAGCCATGCCATCCGCAGCGAGGTGAGCGACGGCGAATCGCTGCTGCGCAAGGTCGAGATGGGCCTGCTGGATGCCGCGCTGGTCTACCAGCCGACCTACGGCCCGGGCCTGCAGGTGGAGCAGTTGATGGAGGAGAAGCTGATCCGTGTGCGCCGGGTCGCCCAGCCAGACCCGTACATCTATATCGACTGGGGAGAAGCCTTCCGTCGCCAGCACGATGCCGCCCTGCCCGACTGCGCGCGCCCGGCGCTGAGCTTCAACCTGGGCCCGCTGGCCTTGCAGTTCATACTCGACCAGGGCGGCAGTGGTTACTTCCGCACGCGGGTAGTGCAGGCCTATCTGGACAGCGGGGTGTTCGAGCGGGTACCGCAGGCGCCGGAATTCACCTACCCGACCTTCCTGGTGTACCCGCGCAAACGCGACAGCGAAGCCCTGCAACAGGCCTTCGCCATCCTGCGCCGGCTGGTGGCCGCCGGCGCCAGCGACTGGTCACAACGCTGGGACCCGCTTATCTGAAGCCTCGGCCTCGCTAAGCAACTGGCGCTTGAGGCCGGCGATCAGGTCGGTCTGGGTGATCACCCCCACCAACTGGTCGGCATCGAGCACCGGCAGGCAATGCAGGCCCTGTTCGCACAGCAGTGGCAGCAAGCGCTCCAGAGGGTGCTGGCTGCTGACACTGATTACCCGGCGGCTCATCACCTGCTCCATGCGCACCGTCTTGCGGCCGAACAACCCACGCCAACTGAAGCGGCCACGCTGCATGGCCGGGCCGACCAGATCGCTGAGGCTGACTACTCCCACCAGCTTGCCCTGCTGCAGCACCGGCAGGGTTTTGAGGTGGTGGCTGGCCAGCAGTTTCCAGGCCTGCTCCAGGGTGGTGTCGGGCGTGGCGAACTGCACGTCGCGGGACATCACCGAGGCCGCGGTGATGCCGCCGAGGCTGCGCTGCAGGGCGTGTTGCTCGGTGGCCAGGATGATGCGCTCCAGTTCGTCACGGGTGACATCGACGAACTCGCCCAGTTCTTCCAGAGCCTGGTCCAGGTCTTCCCCACGGATGCCGACCCGCTCGCTGGGCAGCGGGTCATGGGTGTGGTGCAGGTCCTTGCGCGGCACCGCGCCTTTCGGGTAGCGCACGCCGGTGACGCGGTTGTAGAGGATCGCCACCGCTACCAGGATCAGCGCGTTGAGCAGCACCGGCTCCAGCAGGTGGTCGCCCATGGCGGTAAGCCCTGGATCGGCCAGCACCGCGCTCACCGCCACCCCGCCGCCTGGCGGGTGCAGGCAGCGCAGCAGGCACATCACCAGAATCGAGATACCCAGGGCGGCAGCGGCAACCCACAGCTGCGGGCCGAAGCCCTGGCGCATGGCCAGGCCGACCGCGCCGGCCAGGGCGTAGCTGCCCAGCACCGGCCAGGGCTGGGCCAACGGGCCGGAGTGCACGGCGAACACCAGCACGGCCGAAGCCGCCAGCGGGCCGAGCAGGTGCAAGGCAATGCTGGGGCCGTACGCCATGCTGGTCAGCCAGCCGGCGAGGAAAAGGCCGAACAACGCGCCGATACCGGCACGCAACCATTCTTTGGGGGGAATATTCAGGGGCGCTGGCAACAGCCGCTGCAAACGACTTTCGAAACGCGAGGCAGGCATGTAGGTAATCGGAATCTGTAGTTTTTCTGGTTAAAAAGAAAGCCCAGCCGAGGTGGCCTGGGCCTCGTATTGCGGTTGCAATAGCACAAGGGGCTCCGTCCGTGGAGAGATGGAAACCACAGGGTTTCGTGGGGGAATTTTGCCGGGTGGGGTGAGATTGGGCTAATTCAAAAAAATGCGGCTGTACTGCAATTTTTTTGCAGTGGTGATATGGCCAGCAAATTCCCCAAGCGCGCCGCGCAACTTGTGGGAGCGGGTTCACCCGCGAAGAATGCGACACGGTGCATGGCACCGGCTTCGCCGGTGTTCGCGGGTAAACCCGCTCCCACAGGGCCCTGGTATTACCGAGCCTTGCGCGGCAAGTCTATGCTCACCCGCAGCCCGCCCAACGGGCTATCCAGCAGCGCCAGGCGCCCGCCCCAGGCCTCGACGATATCGCGCACGATGCCCAACCCCAGCCCGTGCCCGTCTACCTGCTCGTCCAGCCGCGAACCGCGCTCCAGCACCTGCTGCCGCTGGCCCTCGGGGATACCGGGGCCATCATCATCGACCCACACCTGGTAGCCATCGGCACTCGGCGCGATACCCAGCCGCACCTCGCTGTCGGCCCACTTGCAGGCGTTGTCCAGCAGGTTGCCGAGCAGTTCCAGGAAGTCCTCGCGGTCCCACGGCAGCAGCAGCCCGGGCGGCACATCCCTGGCCAGCAGCAGGCCCTCGCCATGGATCATGCCCAGCGTCCCCAGCAACCCCGGCAGTTCGACGTCGCAGTCGAACTGCGCGCCAGGCAGCGCATCCCCCGCCAGGCGCGCACGGTTCAGCTCACGCGCCAGGCGCTGCTGAATCTGCTCCAGTTGCTCGCGCATCTGCGCGCGAACATCCGGCAGGTCTTTCAGGCGCTCGCTGGAGGCCAGGCTCAGCAACACCGCCAGCGGCGTCTTCAATGCATGGCCCAGGTTGCCCAGGGCATTGCGCGAGCGGCGCAGGCTGTCTTCGGTATGGCTCAGCAGGTGGTTGATCTGCCCCACCAGCGGCGCCAGTTCGCTGGGCACTTCGGCATCCAGCTGCGAGCGCTGGCCCTGCTGCAACTGGGCGATCTGCTGGCGCGCCCGCTCCAGTGGCCGCAGCGAGCGGGTCACGGTGATGCGCTGCAACACCAGCACCAGGATCAGCGCCACCAGGCCCATGCCCAGGCCGATCTGCTGCAGGCGCCGGAAACCTTCGCGTACCGGTGAATAATCCTGTGCCACGCTGATCGAGATGTCCTGGCCCAGGCGCCGGTAGTCAGCACGCAGGGCAAGCAGTTGCTGGCCTTCCGGGCCGAGTTCGTGGCTGTCGGAAAGGCCCGGCGCGGCGGGCTTGGGCATGTCCAGATCCCACAGCGACCGGGAACGCCAGGTGCCTTTATCGAAATCGATGCGGAAGTAATAGCCGGAAAACGGCCGCTGGTAGGCGGCCGAGATACGCCGCTCATCCAGCTGCAGACCCGAAGGCCCGCGCACCAGGGCCACCAACAGGTTTTCGCTTTCCTTGCGCAGGCCATTCTCCAGGTAGCGCTGCAGGCCGACCTCGAACAACCACAGGGTCAGCTGCGCCAGCACCAGGCCGACCACCACCAGCACCGCCACCAGGCCCAGGCTCAGGCGCGCCTGGATCGACTTCACGCGGCGCTCCCGGCGTAGATGTAGCCCTGCCCGCGGCGGGTCTCGATGACGCTGCGGCCCAGCTTGCGTCGCAAGTGGTTGACGTGCACTTCCAGCACGTTGGAGTCGCGCTCGGTTTCACCGTCGTAGAGGTGCTCGGCCAGGTGGCTCTTGGACAGGATCTGCTGCGGATGCAGCATGAAGTAGCGCAGCAGGCGGAACTCGGCGGCGGTCAGCTGGATATCCACGCCGTCACGGTTCACGCACTGCCGGCTTTCGTCCAGGTGCAGGCCGGCCGCTTCCAGCGTTGGCTGGTTGGCCAGGCCACGGGCACGGCGCAACAACGCCTGGATGCGCAGCTGCAGTTCTTCGGGGTGGAAGGGTTTGCTCAGGTAGTCATCCGCCCCGGCCTTCAGCCCTTCGATACGCTCGGCCCACGAGCCACGGGCAGTAAGGATCAACACCGGCGTGGCCAGGCCGGCGGCACGCCACTGGGCCAGCACTTCCAGGCCCGGCAGGCCCGGCAGGCCAAGGTCCAGGATGATCAGGTCGTAGGGTTCGCTCTGGCCCTGATACACCGCGTCGCGGCCATCGGCCAGCCAATCCACGGCGTAGCCCTGGCGCTGCAGGCCTGCGGTAAGTTCATCGGCCAACGGTACATTGTCCTCGACAAGCAACAGGCGCATTCAGTCGTCTTCCTCGTCTTTTAGCAGGGCACCGCTGCTGGCATCGAGTTTGATCTCGCGCACCACGCCTTCAGCTGTCAGCAACTCGACTTCGTATTCGTAGCGATTGTCGTCTTCTTCCAGCTCGGCCTCCAGCAGGCGCGCCCCGGGGTGACGCCCCAGGGCGGTCTCCAACAGATGCTCGAGCGGCAGGATGATGCCCTTCTGGCGCAGTTCCAGGGCTTCGTCCTGATCAAGGTCACGGGCAACGGCCAGGGAACAGACGGCCAGCAGCGCCAGCGCGAAGTAGCGCGCCGGCCGCAGTAGGTGGATCATCAGTTGTCCCGCTCGTCCTTCAGCACTTCACCGGTCTTGGCGTCCAGCGCCACGTCCCATTCGACGTTCTGCGTGTCGCGCAGCTCGACCTTGTAGACGTAGCGACCGTACTCATCTTCAAGTTCCGAGTCGGTGACGGTGGCACCCGGGTGCTTGGCCACGGCGGCGGCCTTGAGTTCGTCCAGCGACTTGACGGTCTTGGCATTGACCAGCTTGACCACTTCGTCGGGCTGCACATCCTTGGCGATGGCGGAATGGGCGCCCAGGGCAAGGGCGGCGGCTACGGTGAACAGGGCAGTCATGCGTTTCATCGTTCTTCTCTCCTGAGAACTGTGCAAGTTGTCTACGGGGTTAAGATTAACCACCGGTCCTTAATTCAACCTGAAAACAACTGGCGCCATGATAGCGCAGGTCAGGCTGCTGTCTCGCGATCACCGAATCCTGCGCGGTCCCTGTGGGAGCGGGCTTGCCCGCGAACACCGGCGCAGCCGGTGCCATACACCATGTTGCATGCTTCGCGGGTGAACCCGCTCCCACAGGGTATTCGCATGAAGCCTTATAATGACCGCCTGCTGCCCAAGAGATCCGCCATGAACGCCATTCACATCAAATACCCCGCCCTCACCTTCAAGGCCGGCCAACGCGCCCTGCGGCAGGTCCGCGAGCGCGGCCTGCAGGCGGCCGATGTCGGTGTGCTGCCGGGTGCGGCTGGCGGGCCGAAGCCGCTGGGCATCCAGGGCCTGGACCTGGCGCTGTTCGGTGAGTGGCTGCCGTCGGCACCACGCCAACGTGCGCTGATCGGCGCCTCGATCGGCGCCTGGCGCTTTGCCAGTGCCTGCCTCGACGACCCGGTCGCAGGCATCCGTCGCCTGGGCGAACTGTACACCGAGCAGGATTTCGCCAAGGGCGTCACCCCGGCCGAAATCAGCCGCAGCTGCCAACACATGCTCGATGACCTGCTGCAAGGCCGCGACAGCCAGCTGCTGGCCAACCCGCACTATCGCCTGAACATCCTGGTGGTGAAGAGCCATGGCCAGCTCGCCCACGACCATCGGGGCCGCCTGGGCCTCGGCCTGGGTTCGGTGATCGCCAGCAACCTGCTCGGCCGCTCGCACCTGGCACGGCACTTCGAGCGCGTCATCCTGCACGACGGCCGCGCCACGCCGCCGCTCGACGCACTGACCGACTTCCCCTCGCGCTGCCTGCCGCTGGACCTGGCCAACCTGCGCCATGCCCTGCTTGCCTCGGGCTCCATCCCCATGGTCATGGAAGGCGTGAAAGACATCCCCGGTGCAGGTGCAGGCACCTACCGCGACGGCGGCCTGCTCGACTACCACCTCGACCTGCCCTACCGCGGCGACGACCTGGTGCTGTACCCGCACTTCACCGACAAGGTCGTACCCGGCTGGTTCGACAAGGCCCTGCCCTGGCGCAAGGGCGATGCCACGCGCCTGCAGAACGTGCTGCTGATGACGCCCTCGCCGCAGTACCTGGCGGCCCTGCCCTACGGCAAGCTGCCCGACCGCAATGACTTCAAGCGTTTCATGGGCGATGCGCCTGGCCGCAAGCGCTACTGGTACAAGGCCATTGCCGAGAGCCAGCGGCTGGGCGACGAGCTGCTGGAACTGATTGCCACCGGGCGGTTGCATGAACGCCTGCAAGCCTTGTAGCGGCCATGCTGGTAGACTGCGCGCATTCTTGATTCACATAGAGTTATGACAGCGTGGAAATCTTCAAGGAATTCACATTCGAATCGGCCCACCGCCTGCCGCACGTCCCTGCCGGGCACAAATGCGGTCGCCTGCACGGCCACTCGTTCAAGGTCGGCCTGCACCTGACCGGCCCGCTCGACCCGCACACCGGCTGGATCCGCGACTTCGCCGAGATCAAGGCGATCTTCAAGCCGATCTACGAGCAACTGGACCATAACTACCTGAACGACATCCCGGGCCTGGAAAACCCCACCAGCGAAGTGATCGCCAAGTGGATCTGGGACCAGGTCAAGCCGCTGCTGCCGGAACTGTCGAAGGTGCGCATCCACGAAACCTGCACCAGCGGTTGCGAATATACCGGCGACTGATTTGGTAAACGCACCAGCCCATTCGCGGGCATGCCCGCTCCCACAGGATGCCCACCGTTCTCGAGGTCTGTGATACACCTGTGGGAGCGGGCGTGCCCGCGAAGAGGCCGGCAGCTTCACCAATAAAGCTTCAGCCCTGCCCCGCCTCCAAGGCATCGCGCAGGAAACCGGGGGCGATGTAGCGCTGGTAATGCGCCTCGGACAGCAGGAAGAACTCGCGGTCGATGGCGTCGCGCAACTGCGGCAGCTCCCAGTCGCGAAATTCCGGCAACAGCACCATGCCGTAGGCTTCCAGGTCACGGATCATCCGCGCCCCGCGGGCAATCAGCTGGTACGCCCAGCAATATTCCGACTGCTGCTCGACAAAGCGGATGGAACGCTGCTCCAGTTGCTGGCGCAGCAGGCCTTTGTCGAACACCTCCAGCTTGGCCATCATCACCTGCACCAGCAGCTGCTCCAGGCGCAGCCACACGGCGCGCTTCTGCGCATCGTCGTAGCCGTTCCAGCTGATCACTTCGTGGTGAAACCGCTTGCAGCCACGGCAAACCGTGTCTCCGTAAACCGTGGAGCACAGGCCGACACAAGGGGTCTTGATGGACTTGTTGGACATGAAAAACAACAGCTTGGCGATGGAACACGAACCCATGTTAGCCCTTTGTCTAACCAGGGTCACTCGTTAAAGTCATCTTCGCCGCCTTACCTTCGGGCTTTTTTTGCCGTAGAATCATCCCGCCTTTTCAAAGGCAACAATGTCCGTTGGAAGCTGTTTTCAAAGCGTCACGAGCACAGTTCATCCGGTAGAACGGTGTTGGCCCGGGCCATGCATCCCTCGCATGCCCGTGCCAGCCCTCATCAGCTCCCCGTTCTGCAGGCGTAAAACTTTGAAAGCAGCTTCTGTAAGGATTCTTTGCGACTCTGGCTGGGCGGCCCACAAAGCCGTGGCAGCGCATGGGTGCATTGAATGCTGGATGAGCGTCCCGGACCCCCTTTAGGGACCACTGATGAGGGAAATAACTGTGCTTGAAGCCTACCGCAAACACATCGAAGAGCGTGCCGCCCTGGGTATCGTGCCCCAGCCGCTGAACGCCGAACAAACTGCAGGCCTGGTCGAGCTGCTGAAAAACCCGCCGGCCGGCGAAGAAGCCTTCCTCGTAGACCTGATCACCCACCGCGTACCGCCAGGGGTCGACGAAGCTGCCTATGTCAAGGCCGCTTTCCTCTCCGCCGTCGCCAAAGGCGAAGCCAAGTCGCCTCTGATCGACCGCAAGCACGCCACCGAACTGCTGGGCACCATGCAGGGCGGCTACAACATCGAAACGCTGGTCGCACTGCTGGATGACGCCGAACTGGGCGCCGTCGCGGCCGAACAGCTCAAGCACACCCTGCTGATGTTCGATGCCTTCCACGACGTGGCCGAAAAAGCCAAGGCCGGCAACGTTCACGCCAAGGCCGTGCTGGAATCCTGGGCTGCCGGCGAGTGGTTCACCTCGCGTCCGGCCATCGCCGACAAGTACACCCTGACCGTGTTCAAGGTCCCTGGCGAAACCAACACCGACGACCTGTCCCCTGCCCCGGACGCCTGGTCGCGCCCTGACATCCCGCTGCACGCACTGGCCATGCTGAAGATGGCCCGCGACGGCATCGAGCCGCAGCAGCCTGGTTCGGTCGGCCCGCTGGCCCAGATCGAAGCGGTCAAGGCCAAGGGTTACCCGGTTGCCTACGTCGGTGACGTGGTCGGTACCGGTTCTTCGCGCAAATCCGCCACCAACTCGGTGCTGTGGTTCTTCGGCGACGACATTCCGTACGTACCGAACAAGCGCGCCGGTGGTTTCTGCTTCGGTACCAAGATCGCCCCGATCTTTTACAACACCATGGAAGACGCCGGCGCCCTGCCGATCGAATTCGACTGCACCAACCTGGCCATGGGCGACGTCATCGACGTTTACCCGTTCAAGGGCGAAGTGCGCCGTAACGGCAGCGACGAACTGGTCACCACCTTCGAGCTGAAAACCGAAGTGCTGCTGGATGAAGTCCGCGCTGGCGGCCGTATCCCGCTGATCGTCGGCCGTGGCCTGACCGAGAAGGCCCGTGCCGAACTGGGCCTGGGCGCCTCCGACCTGTTCAAGAAGCCGGAGCAGCCTGCCGATTCGGGCAAGGGCTTCACCCTGGCACAGAAAATGGTCGGCCGTGCCTGCGGCCTGCCGGAAGGCCAGGGCGTGCGCCCAGGTGCCTACTGCGAGCCGAAGATGACCACCGTCGGTTCCCAGGACACCACTGGCCCGATGACCCGCGACGAGCTGAAGGACCTGGCGTGCCTGGGCTTCTCCGCTGACCTGGTGATGCAGTCGTTCTGCCACACCGCGGCCTATCCGAAGCCGATCGACGTCACCACCCACCACACCCTGCCAGACTTCATCCGCACCCGTGGCGGCGTGTCGCTGCGCCCGGGCGACGGCATCATCCACAGCTGGCTGAACCGCATGCTGATGCCTGACACCGTGGGTACCGGTGGCGACTCGCACACCCGCTTCCCGATCGGCATCTCGTTCCCGGCCGGTTCCGGCCTGGTGGCCTTCGCCGCCGCCACCGGCGTCATGCCGCTGGACATGCCAGAATCCGTGCTGGTGCGCTTCAAGGGCAAACTGCAGCCAGGCATCACCCTGCGTGACCTGGTCCACGCCATCCCTTACTACGCCATCCAGAAGGGCCTGCTGACCGTCGAGAAGAAGGGCAAGAAGAACATCTTCTCCGGCCGCATCCTCGAGATCGAAGGCCTGAACGAGCTGACCGTCGAGCAAGCCTTCGAGCTGTCCGACGCCTCGGCCGAGCGTTCCGCTGCCGGTTGCACCATCAAGCTGCCAGAGAAGGCCATCGCCGAGTACCTGCAGTCCAACATCACCCTGCTGCGCTGGATGATCGGCGAAGGCTACGGCGATGCCCGCACCCTGGAGCGCCGCGCCCAGGCCATGGAAGCCTGGCTGGCCAAGCCTGAGCTGCTGTCGGCCGACGCTGATGCCGAGTACGCCGAGATCATCGAAATCGACCTGGCCGAAGTGAAAGAGCCTGTGCTCTGTGCACCGAACGACCCGGACGATGCCCGCCTGCTGTCTTCGGTACAGGGCGAGAAGATCGACGAAGTGTTCATCGGCTCGTGCATGACCAACATCGGCCACTTCCGCGCTGCCGGCAAGCTGCTGGACAAGGTCAAGGGCGGTATCCCGACCCGTCTGTGGCTGGCTCCGCCAACCAAGATGGACGCTCACCAGCTGACCGAAGAAGGCTACTACGGCATCTACGGCAAGGCTGGCGCGCGCATGGAAATGCCAGGCTGCTCGCTGTGCATGGGTAACCAGGCACGTGTGCAGACCGGTTCGACCGTGGTCTCCACCTCGACCCGTAACTTCCCGAACCGTCTGGGCGACGCCACCAACGTGTACCTGGCATCGGCCGAGCTGGCTGCTGTCGCTTCGATCATCGGCAAGCTGCCGACCGTCGAAGAGTACATGCAGTACGCGAAGGACATCGACAGCATGGCTGCCGACGTTTACCGCTACCTGAGCTTCGACCAGATCGCCGAGTTCCGCGAAGCGGCAGCCAACGCCAAGATCCCGGTGGTTCAGGCATAAGCTGAGTTGTAAGACGTAAAAGAAAGCCCCGGCAGAAATGTCGGGGCTTTCTTGTTTCCACCTGTACCGGCCTCTTCGCGGCTAAAGCCGCTCCCACATGGCCCCCACAGTTTTCGAGGGCTGCGCAAGACCTTGTGGGAGCGGCTTTAGCCGCGAAGAGGCCAGCACAGGCAACCTCAGATCACGAACAGGTCGACAAACCTGTGCACCGCCATCTGCTCCAGCTTCTGCTGGTCCTTGCACACATCCACGATCTCCCCACACCGCTGCCGCGCAAAGCGCGTCGCCAGGTTGTCCCTGAACTTGGCCTCCAGCAACGGTATGCCCTCCCCTCGCCGCCGGCGATGCCCGATCGGGTACTCCACCACCACCTGCTCGGTACTGCTGCCATCCTTGAAGAACACTTGCAGCGCATTGGCGATCGAGCGCTTGTCCGGCTCCAGGTACTCACGGCTGAAGCGCGGGTCTTCCACCACCTCCATCTTTTCACGCAGGCGGTCGATGCTTGGGTGGTTGGCATGGAAGGCGTCTTCGTAATGCTCGGCCACCAGATGCCCGAAAATCAGTGGCACTGCCACCATGTACTGCAGGCAGTGGTCGCGGTCGGCGGCATTGGCCAGCGAGCCGCTCTTGGAAATGATGCGGATCGCCGACTCCTGAGTGGTAATGACGATACGGTCGATCTCGTGCAGGCGGTTACGTACCAGCGGATGCAATGTTACCGCAGCCTCACAGGCGGTCTGGGCGTGGAACTCGGCAGGGAAACTGACCTTGAACAGCACGTTTTCCATCACGTAGCTACCCAGGGCTTGCGGCAGGCGCAGCTCTTGCTGCTCGGACGGCTTGAGCGCCAGGTCCTTGTTGGTGTGGCTGAACAGCACATCGTAGAAGCCCCACTGCGGCGCGGTGAGCACGCCAGGCACGCCCATCTCGCCACGCAGGGCAATGTCGGCCAAGCGCACGCCACGGCTGGAAGCATCCCCGGCGGCCCACGATTTGCGCGAACCAGCGTTGGGCGCATGGCGGTAGGTACGCAGCGCCTGGCCATCGACGAACGCGTGGGACAAGGCGCTCAGCATCTGCTCACGGTTGGCCCCCATCAGCCTGGCGCACACGGCGGTGGAGGCTACCTTGACCAGAATCACATGGTCGAGGCCAACGCGGTTGAAGGCGTTTTCCAGCGCCAGCACGCCCTGGATCTCGTGAGCCATGACCATGGCTTCGAGCACATCGCGCATCAGCAGTGGCGCTTCACCTGCGGCCACGCGCTTCTGCGACAGGTGATCGGCAACGGCCAGGATGCCGCCGAGGTTGTCCGACGGGTGGGCCCATTCGGCGGCCAGCCAGGTATCGTTATAGTCCAGCCAGCGAACCGTGCAGCCGATGTCCCAGGCAGCCTTGACCGGGTCGAGGCGGTAGGCGGTGCCGGGCACGCGGGCGCCGTTGGGCACCAGGGTGCCTTCCACCTGGGGGCCTAGCAACTTGGTGCATTCGGGGAAGCGCAGAGCCAGCAGGCCGCAGCCGAGGGTATCCATCAGGCAGTTGCGCGCGGTATCCAGGGCTTCGGCGGATTCGACCCGATACGTGAGGGCGTAATCGGCGAGGGTTTGCAGCACCCGGTCGTAGTCCGGGCGGGCGTTGAGGTCTACGTTGGCGCTCATATCCAGCTCCCTTCAGAATTGCCGGGGCTGCTTTGCAGCCCTTCGCGACACAAGGCCGCTCCTACAGGTACCGCGCAAACCGTGTAGGAGCGGGCTTGCCCGCGAAGGGGCGCAAAGCGGCCCCAACGAACTAAAGCCGAGCGCCAGTGGTGCGTTAGAAGCTATCGCCAGGCACGCGAACCCAGCCCTCCATCAGCACGCGAGCACTGCGGCTCATGATTGCCTTGGTCACTGTCCATTCACCATTCACCTGGCGCGCCTCGGCCCCCACCCGCAGGGTGCCCGAGGGGTGGCCGAAACGCACGGCGCTGCGCTCGCCCCCGCCTGCGGCGAGGTTGACCAACGTGCCCGGAATGGCCGCCGCGGTACCGATGGCCACCGCGGCCGTCCCCATCATTGCATGGTGCAGCTTGCCCATCGACAAGGCCCGTACCAGCAGGTCGATATCACCTGCCTGCACCGCTTTGCCACTGGACGCAGTGTAGGTGCTCGGCGGCGCGACGAAAGCCACTTTCGGCGTGTGCTGACGCCCGGCAGCCTGGTCGACGTTGTCGATCAGGCCCATTCGCACGGCGCCATGGGCGCGAATCGTCTCGAAGCGCAGCAGCGCCTGCGAGTCACCGTTGATGGCGTCCTGCAGTTCGGTGCCGGTGTAGCCGATATCCGCCGCATTGACGAAGATGGTCGGGATGCCGGCATTGATCAGGGTCGCCTTGAACGTACCGACACCCGGCACCTCGAGGTCATCGACCAGGTTGCCGGTGGGGAACATCGCCCCGCCGTCGCCATCTTCGTCGGCCGCCGGATCGAGGAATTCCAGCTGCACCTCGGCGGCCGGGAAGGTCACCCCGTCCAGCTCGAAGTCGCCGGTTTCCTGTACTTCACCTTCGGTGATCGGCACATGGGCGATGATGGTCTTGCCGATGTTGGCCTGCCAGATGCGCACGGTGGCGATGCCATTGCGCGGAATGCGTGCCGGGTCGACCAGGCCGCTGCTGATGGCGAACGAACCGACCGCGGCGGAGAGGTTGCCGCAGTTACCGCTCCAGTCGACGAAGGCCTTGTCGATGCTGACCTGGCCGAACAGATAGTCGACGTCGTGCTCAGGCTTGATGCTCTGCGACAGAATCACGGTCTTGCTGGTGCTCGAAGTGGCACCGCCCATGCCGTCGATCTGCTTGCCGTAAGGGTCGGGGCTGCCGATCACCCGCAGCAGCAGTGCGTCGCGGGCCGGGCCGGGGATCTGCGCCTGCTCGGGCAGGTCTTGCAGGCGGAAGAACACGCCTTTGCTGGTGCCGCCACGGATGTAGGTGGCGGGGATTTTTACTTGCGGTACATGAGCCATGTTCAATTCCTGTCTTGCGCACCCCCTGTGGGAGCGGGCTCACCCGCGAAAGCGTCCGATCAGAAAACAATGTTGTATCTGCTGACGCATTCGCGGGTAAACCCGCTCCCACAGAGGACCGCGCTGCTCTTGATTAGGCGGTCGCTTCGAGGAAGTCCTGGGCGAAGCGCTGCAGCACCCCGCCGGCCTCGTAGATCGACACTTCCTCGGCGGTGTCCAGGCGGCAGGTCACCGGTACCTCCAGACGCTCGCCGTTGGCGCGGGTAACCACCAGGGTCAGCGTCGCCCGCGGCGTGCGCGCGCCCAGCACGTCATAGGTTTCGCTGCCATCCAGGCCGAGGGTCTTGCGGTCGGTGCCCGGCTTGAACTCCAGCGGCAGTACGCCCATGCCCACCAGGTTGGTACGGTGAATACGCTCGAAGCCTTCAGCGACGATCGCCTCGACACCGGCCAGGCGCACACCCTTGGCCGCCCAGTCACGGGACGAACCCTGGCCGTAGTCGGCACCGGCGACGATGATCAGCGGCTGCTTGCGCTCCATGTAGGTCTCGATCGCCTCCCACATGCGGGTGACCTTGCCTTCCGGCTCGATACGCGCCAGCGAGCCCTGCTTCACGCTGCCGTCTTCCTTGCGCACCATTTCGTTGAACAGCTTGGGGTTGGCAAAGGTGGCGCGCTGGGCGGTCAGGTGGTCGCCACGGTGGGTAGCGTAAGAGTTGAAGTCCTCCTCCGGCAGGCCCATCTTCGCCAGGTACTCGCCGGCAGCGCTGTCGAGCATGATGGCGTTGGACGGCGACAGGTGGTCGGTGGTGATGTTGTCCGGCAGCACTGCCAGCGGGCGCATGCCGCGCAGGGTCCGTTCACCGGCCAAGGCCCCCTCCCAGTACGGTGGGCGGCGGATGTAGGTGCTCATCGGGCGCCAGTCATACAACGGCGCCACCTTCGGCCCACGGTCTTCCTCGATGGCGAACATCGGGATGTACACCTTGCGGAACTGCTCCGGCTTGACCGCGGCACGTACCACGGCGTCGATTTCTTCGTCGCTGGGCCAGATATCCTTGAGGCGGATTTCCTTGCCATCGACCACGCCCAGCACATCTTTCTCGATGTCGAAGCGGATGGTACCGGCGATGGCGTAAGCCACCACCAGTGGCGGCGAAGCGAGGAACGCCTGCTTGGCATACGGGTGGATGCGCCCGTCGAAGTTGCGGTTGCCCGACAGCACGGCGGTGGCGTACAGGTCACGGTCGATGATTTCTTGCTGGATCACCGGGTCCAGGGCACCGGACATGCCGTTGCAGGTGGTGCAGGCGAAGGCGACGATACCAAAGCCGAGCTGTTCCAGCTCCTTCTCCAGCCCGGCCTCTTCCAGGTACAGCTGCACGGCCTTGGAACCAGGCGCCAGCGACGACTTGACCCACGGCTTGCGGGCCAGCCCCAGTTTGTTGGCATTGCGCGCCAGCAGGCCTGCGGCAATCACGTTGCGCGGGTTGCTGGTGTTGGTGCAGCTGGTGATGGCGGCAATGATCACCGCGCCATCTGGCATCTGCCCTGGCACTTCTTCCCAGCTGCCGGCGATGCCTTTGGCCGCCAGGTCGCTGGTGGCGACGCGGGCATGCGGGTTGGACGGGCCGGCCATGTTGCGCACCACGCTCGACAGGTCGAAGCTCAGGGTGCGCTCGTAGACTGCACCGCCCAGGCTGTCGGCCCACAGGCCGGTGGCCTTGGCATAGGTTTCCACCAGTTTGACCTGTTGCTCTTCGCGGCCGGTCAGGCGCAGGTAGTCGATGGTCTGCTGGTCGATGGCGAACATCGCCGCAGTGGCGCCATATTCCGGGGCCATGTTGGAAATGGTGGCGCGGTCGCCCAGGGTCAGGGCACGTGCACCCTCGCCGTGGAACTCCAGGTAGGCGCCGACGACTTTCTGCTTGCGCAGGAATTCGGTCAGGGCCAGCACCAGGTCGGTGGCGGTGATGTTCGGCGCCAGCTTGCCGGTCAGCTCGACGCCGACGATTTCCGGCAGGCGCATCCACGAGGCACGGCCGAGCATCACGTTCTCGGCCTCCAGGCCACCCACGCCGATGGCGATCACGCCCAGGGCGTCGACATGCGGGGTGTGGCTGTCGGTGCCGACGCAGGTGTCCGGGTAGGCCACGCCACGGTCGTTGTGGATCACCGGCGACATCTTCTCCAGGTTGATCTGGTGCATGATGCCGTTGCCCGGCTGGATCACGTCGACGTTCTTGAACGCCTTCTTGGTCCAGTTGATGAAGTGGAAGCGGTCTTCGTTGCGGCGGTCTTCGATGGCGCGGTTCTTTTCGAAGGCCTGCGGGTCGAAACCACCGCACTCGACGGCCAGCGAGTGGTCGACGATCAGCTGCACCGGCACCACAGGGTTGACCTGGGCCGGGTCGCCGCCTTTGTCGGCAATGGCGTCACGCAGGCCGGCGAGGTCGACCAGTGCAGTCTGGCCGAGAATGTCGTGGCACACCACGCGGGCCGGGAACCACGGGAAGTCGAGGTCGCGCTTGCGCTCGATCAGCTGGCCCAGCGAGGCGTCGAGAGTAGCCGGGTCGCAGCGGCGCACCAGGTTCTCGGCGAGTACGCGAGAGGTGTAAGGCAGGCCATCGTAGGCGCCGGGCTTGATGGCCTCGACCGCCGCGCGGGCATCGAAGTAGTCCAGGTCGGTGCCTGGCAGGTGCTTGCGGAATGCAGTGTTCATATCGTTATCAGGCTCGGTCACGGTATTCGGGGGCAGGTGCGGCTCAGGCCTTGGGGGCGCTACGCGCCCCTTTCGCGACACAAGGCCGCTCCCACAGGTACTGCGCCGTCCCTGTGGGAGCGGCCTTGTGTCGCGAAAGGGCTGCGCAGCAGCCCCAGCGATCTATGACTCAGCGCTGCTCGATCGGCACGAACTGGCGCTGCTCGACGCCTACATACTCGGCGCTCGGGCGGATGATGCGGTTGTTGGCGCGCTGTTCGAAGACGTGCGCCGCCCAGCCGGTCAGGCGCGAGCAGACGAAGATCGGGGTGAACAGCTTGGTCGGGATGCCCATGAAGTGGTACGCCGAGGCGTGGTAGAAGTCGGCGTTGGGGAACAGGCGCTTCTGCTCCCACATGGTCTTGTCGATGGCTTCGGAGACCGGGTACAGCACCTTGTCACCGACTTCGTCGGCGAGCTGTTTCGACCAGCCCTTGATCACCTCGTTGCGCGGGTCGGACTCTTTGTAGATGGCATGGCCAAAGCCCATGATCTTGTCCTTGCGCTCGAGCATGCGCAGCAGCTCGGCAGTGGCTTCCTGCGGGCTCTGGAAGCGCTCGATCAATTCCATCGCCGCCTCGTTGGCACCGCCGTGCAGCGGGCCGCGCAGCGAGCCGATGGCAGCGGTGACGCAGGAGTACAGGTCGGACAGGGTCGAGGCACAGACGCGAGCGGTGAAGGTCGAGGCGTTGAACTCGTGCTCGGCGTAGAGGATCAGAGACACGTTCATGACCTTGACGTGCAGCTCGCTCGGCTTCTTGCCGTGCAGCAGGTGCAGGAAGTGGCCACCGAGGGTGTCTTCGTCGCTGGTGCAGTCGATACGCACGCCATCGTGGGTGAAGCGATACCAGTAGCACATCACCGCAGGGAACAGTGCCAGCAGGCGGTCGGTCTTGTCACGCTGGGCCTCGAAGGTCAGTTCGGGCTCCAGGGTACCCAGCACCGAGCAACCTGTGCGCATCACGTCCATCGGGTGGGCGTCACGCGGGATGCGCTCGAGCACTTCCTTCAGGGCTTGCGGCAGGTCACGCAGGCCCTTGAGCTTGCGCTTGTAGTCGGCCAGTTCGGCTTTGCTCGGCAGCTCGCCGTACAGCAGCAGGTAGGCGACTTCCTCGAATTCGGCACCGGCTGCCAGGTCACGCACATCGTAACCGCGGTAGGTCAGCCCGGCACCGGCCTGGCCCACGGTCGACAGCGCGGTCTGGCCGGCCACCTGGCCGCGCAGGCCTGCGCCACTGAGTACTTTTGCTTCGGCCATGGTGTTTCTCCTTTCTTGAACTTGTTATGGAAATCTAGCTGGCTAGTCAGTTTTGCCTGTGCCGGCCTCTTCGCGGGCAAGCCCGCTCCTACAGGGACGGTGTGGCACTCTATGCCTGTGGAGTCCCTGTGGGAGCGGGTGCCCCGCGAAGAGGCCAGCCGCTCTAACGCAAATCTTTGACCTTCAGCCCTTCTTCTGGGCAAACAGCGCATCGAGGCTCTGCTCGAAGGCGTGGTAACCAATGGCATCGTAGAGCTCCATGCGGGTCTGCATGGTGTCGATCACGTTCTTCTGCGTGCCGTCGCGGCGCAGCGCGGTGTACACGTTCTCGGCTGCCTTGTTCATGGCGCGGAACGCCGACAGCGGGTACAGCACCAGCGACACGTCGACCGAGGCCAGCTCCTCGGTGGTGTACAGCGGCGTGGCGCCAAACTCGGTGATATTGGCCAGGATCGGTGCCTTCACCCGGTCGGCGAAGGTCTTGTACATCTGCAGTTCGGTGATGGCTTCCGGGAAGATCATGTCGGCACCGGCCTCGACGCAGGCGGCGGCGCGGTCCAGGGCGGCGTTCAGGCCCTCGACGGCCAGGGCGTCGGTACGCGCCATGATCACGAAGCTGTCATCGGTACGGGCATCGACTGCGGCCTTGATGCGGTCGACCATTTCCTGCTGGCTGACGATTTCCTTGTTCGGGCGGTGGCCGCAGCGCTTGGCGCCAACCTGGTCCTCGATATGGATGGCGGCAGCGCCGAACTTGCTCATCGAGCGCACGGTACGGGCGACGTTGAAGGCAGAGGCACCGAAACCGGTGTCGACATCCACCAGCAGCGGCAGGTCGCACACGTCGGTGATGCGGCGCACATCGGTGAGTACATCGTCCAGGCCGCTGATGCCCAGGTCCGGCAGGCCCAGCGAACCGGCGGCGACGCCGCCACCGGACAGGTAGATGGCCTTGAAGCCGGCGCGCTTGGCCAGCAGGGCATGGTTGGCGTTGATGGCGCCAACCACCTGCAGCGGATGTTCAGCGGCAACGGCGTCGCGGAAACGCTGACCGGGGGTGCTCTTCACAGTCATTTCTCACCTCGTGGGCTGTTGTTGTGGGCGTCCAGATAGTGACGCTCGATATTGCGCTTGGACGCGCCGATGTGGCGGCGCATCAGGAGTTCGGCCAGCTCGCCGTCACGGTCGGCGATGGCATCGAGAATGCGGTGGTGTTCGGCAAAGGCCTGGCGCGGCCGGTTGGGCGTGGCGGAGAACTGGATGCGGTACATGCGCACCAGCTGGTACAGCTCGCCGCAGAGCATCTTGACCAGGGTCTGGTTACCGCTGCCCTGGATGATCCGGTAATGAAAGTCGTAGTCGCCTTCCTGCTGGTAATAGCCCAGGCCGGCCTGGAACGCGGCATCGCGCTCGTGGGTGTCGAGCACCCGGCGCAGTTCGTCGATGTCGGCCTGGCTCATGCGTTCGGCGGCCAGGCGGCAAGCCATGCCTTCCAGCGATTCGCGAATTTCGTACAGCTCGATCAGTTCGGCATGATTGAGCGACACCACCCGCGCCCCCACATGCGGCACGCGCACCAGCAGGCGCTGGCCTTCGAGGCGGTGGATGGCCTCGCGCAGCGGCCCGCGGCTGATGCCATAGGTACGCGCCAGCTCCGGCTCGGAAATCTTGCTGCCGGGGGCGATATCGCCCTTGACGATGGCCGCCTGGATGCGCCGGAAGACGTTTTCGGACAAGGTTTCCGTTTCGTCTGTCAGCACCGGGCTGGGGGTGGATAGGTCCTGCATATTGTCGACACCTTGAAAATCTCTTTGCCAGAAATTAGCGAATTAGACCGAAGCAGTCAAAGACAAAATCAATATTGTCGACAATCGTCTAAGAACGAACTAATGCCAACCCGGTGCTGTCAGATCGCGCACCGCTGGCGTCAAGGCGCCGGCGTGATAGAATGCCGCGCCTCCGATGGAGTATGGATAGCCTGTCTGTCATCCATTCATGCTGTTGACAGATTAACGAGGAAGCTTGCGCAGTCGCTGCCAGTCGCCTTGCCCTGAACACGGCTCTGAACATGGCTTTGAAAACAGCCCCGAACCTTGCACTGCACCGCGCCAGGAATATGAGACTTACACCCGCATCATTGCTGCTCTGCCTCACCCTGCTGCCGGCCCTTGGCCAGGCCGCAGGCAAGACCGTGTACGGTCTCAACGAATATGCACGCCTGGGCGACCTGGACCTGGAAGTGGCCGCCAAGCTCGACACCGGCGCCAAGACCGCGTCGCTCAGCGCCCGCGATATCAAGCGCTTCAAGCGCAACGGCGAAAGCTGGGTGCGCTTCTACCTGGCCATCGACGCCGCCCATTCGCACCCCATCGAACGCCCGCTGGCACGCGTAAGCAAGATCAAGCGCCGGGCCGGTGACTATGATGCCGAATCGGGCAAGGCCTACACCGCGCGCCCGGTCATCGAACTTGAAATCTGCATGGGCCAGGCCATGCGCACCATCGAAGTCAACCTCACCGACCGCAGCGCCTTCCAGTTCCCGCTGCTGATCGGCTCCGAGGCGCTCAAGCACTTCGACGCGCTGGTCGACCCAAGCCTTAAATACGCGGCCGGCAAACCTGCCTGTGCCACCGACGCTCCCAAAGCAGAGTAATCCCGATGCGCTCTCTTACCCTCCATCTGAAAGTCCTGATCACCGTGCTGGTGCTGTTGGGCGTGGCGGTCACGGCTTATCAGATCTTCGTACTCGGCATCCCGGTAACCGAGGATGAAACCGACGACCTGTGGAATATCGACGCCAAGGTCGAGTTCGTGGCCAGCACCAAGGACCCGGTCAAGGTGCAGATGTTCGTGCCACCGCTGAACCGCGACTACGTCAGCCTCAACGAGAGCTTCATCTCCAACAACTATGGGGTGAGCGTCAACCGTGCCGACGGCAACCGCAAGGTCACCTGGTCGGCCCGCCGCGCCAGCGGCAACCAGACCCTCTACTACCGCCTGGTGCTGACCAAGCGCTACAGCAACGAGAAGACCACGGTCAAAGGCCCGACCTTCCGTGACAGCCTGGCAGTGGAAGGCCCCGAGAAGATCGCCGCCGAGGCCCTGATGGCGCCGATCCGCCAGCACTCGGCCGACGTCGAGACCTTCGTCAGCGAGACCATCAAGCGGGTCAACAACCTCAACGACGACAACGTCAAGCTGCTGCTGGCCGGCGACACCTCGGCCATGAAGAAGGCCCAGGTCATCGACCTGCTGCTGTCGATCGCCCACGTACCGATGGAGAAGGTGCACACCATCCGCCTGGTGGCCGACACCCCGCAAACGCCGGAACTGTGGCTGCGCAGCTTCAACGGTACCGACTGGCTGTACTTCAACCCCGACACCGGCGAGCAAGGCCTGCCCAGCGATCGCCTGCTGTGGTGGACCGGTGACGACAACCTGATCACCGTCGATGGCGGCAAGAAGGCCAACGTTACCTTCAGCATGAACAACAGCGAGATGAACGCCATCCGCCTGGCCAAGCTGACCGACGAGAATACCGACGCCGATTTCCTCGAATATTCGCTGTACGGCCTGCCGCTGCAGACCCAGCAAACCTTCATGATCATGGTGATGATCCCGATCGGTGTGCTGGTGATCCTGGTGCTGCGCAACCTGGTCGGCCTGCAGACCCTGGGTACCTTCACCCCGGTACTGATCGCACTGGCCTTCCGCGAGACCCAGCTGGGCTTCGGTATCGTGCTGTTCACGGTAATCACCGCCCTGGGCCTGTCGCTGCGTTCGTACCTGGAACACCTGAAGCTGCAGATGCTGCCACGCCTGTCGGTGGTACTGACCTTCGTCGTGGTGCTGATTGCCGCCATCAGCCTGTTCAGCCACAAGCTGGGCCTGGAGCGCGGGCTGTCGGTAGCGCTGTTCCCGATGGTGATCCTGACCATGACCATCGAGCGCCTGTCCATCACCTGGGAAGAGCGTGGCGGCGGTCATGCCATGAAAGTGGCCATCGGCACCCTGTTCGCCGCTTCCCTGGCGCACCTGTTGATGATGGTGCCGGAGCTGGTGTACTTCGTGTTCACCTTCCCGGCCGTGCTGTTGATCCTGGTGGGCTTCATGCTGGCAATGGGTCGCTACCGCGGCTACCGCCTGACCGAGCTCGTGCGCTTCAAGGCATTCCTGAAGAAGGCTGACGCCTGATGTTTGGCCTGATCAAGACGTGGAAAGCCCTGGAGGCCCGGGGCATCATGGGTATCAACCGGCGCAACGCGGACTACGTGCTGAAGTACAACAAGCGCCACTTGTACCCGATCGTCGACGACAAGATCATCACCAAGGAGCGCGCCCTGGCGGCCGGCATCCATGTGCCGGAAATGTACGGCATCATCGAGACCGAGAAAGAGATCGAGAAGCTCGACCAGATCATCGGCGGGCGCAACGATTTCGTCATCAAGCCGGCGCAGGGCGCTGGCGGTGACGGCATCCTGGTGATCGCCGACCGCTTCGAGGACCGCTACCGCACGGTGTCCGGCAAGATCATCAGCCACGAGGAGATCGAGCACCAGATCTCGAGCATCCTCACCGGCCTGTACTCGCTGGGCGGGCACCGCGACCGTGCGCTGATCGAGTACCGGGTCACCCCCGACCAGATCTTCAAGAGCATCAGCTACGAGGGCGTGCCGGACATCCGCATCATCGTGCTGATGGGCTACCCGGTGATGGCCATGCTGCGCCTGCCGACCCGCCAGTCCGGCGGCAAGGCCAACCTGCACCAGGGCGCCATCGGCGTGGGTGTCGACCTGGCTACCGGCGTGACCTTGCGCGGCACCTGGCTGAACAACATCATCAGCAAGCACCCGGACACCACCAACGCGGTGGATGGCGTGCAACTGCCGAACTGGGATGGCTTCATGAAGCTGGCCGCCGGCTGCTACGAGCTGTGCGGCCTGGGCTACATCGGTGTCGACATGGTGCTGGACCAGGACAAGGGGCCGCTGATTCTCGAGCTCAACGCTCGCCCCGGCCTGAACATCCAGATCGCCAACGACTGCGGCCTGACCCAGCGCACCCACGCCATCGAGGCGCACTTGGAAGCGCTGGCCAAGGATGGCATCAGCGAAGATGCCGAACAGCGCGTGCGGGTATCGCAAGGTTTGTTCGGGCACGTGCATCCGCGCTGAAATCGCCGGGGCTGCTGCGCAGCCCATCGCGACACAAGGCCGCTCCGATCTCCTTTAGGAGCGGCCTTGTGTCGCGATAGGGCCCCAAGGGCGAAACCCAGTGCTTGAATGTCGCCACAAAGCTAGGCGCATTTCCTGCACAGGTCTACAATCGCCCTCCTCGCTTTTACATCGCCGTCCACACTGATGCCGACCTGTACGCTCCACCCCCTGCCCTACCAGCCCGACCCTGCCGCCTATTTCGCCCGCCTGCGCCAGGCCCCCGGTGCCATCCTGCTGGATAGCGCCCGACCCGGCGCCGAACGCGGGCGCTTCGACCTGCTCAGCGCCTGGCCGCTGCAACACCTGCAAGCGCAGCCCGACGAAGATGGCCGCACCTTCCTCCAGCGCCTGCGCGCCGGCCTGGCACGACTGGGCCATGCGCAGTTGCCCGCAGGCAGCGAGCAGCTGCCGTTTGCTGGCGGCCTGATCGGCTACCTGAGCTATGACTTCGGCCGCCGCCTGGAACACCTGCCCAGCCTGGCCGTGGACGACCTTGGCCTGCCAGACGCGCAACTGGGCCTATATGCCTGGGCGCTGGTGACCGACCACCAGTGCGCGACCAGCCAACTGGTGTTCCACCCGAGCCTGCCGGGCAGCGAACGGGAACGCCTGATCGCCCTGTTCGAAGGTGTCGACAACGCGCAAAGCGGCAGCTTCCAGCTACTCGCGCCGATGGCCGGCGACCTGCAGCCCGATCAGTACAAGGCCGCCTTTGACCAGGTGCAGCGCTACATCCAGGCCGGCGACTGCTACCAGATCAACCTTACCCAGCGCTTCCGCGCGCCCTGCCAGGGCGACCCGTGGCACGCTTACCAGGCCCTGCGCAAAGCCTGCCCCACCCCCTTCTCCGGCTACCAGCAACTGGCCGACGGCAGCGCCCTGCTGAGCTTTTCGCCCGAACGCTTCATCCGCGTCAGCCAGCGCCAGGTGGAAACCCGGCCGATCAAGGGCACCCGCCCGCGCGCCAGCAACCCGGCAGAAGACATGCGCAATGCCGAGGAGCTGCTGCACAGCCCCAAGGATCGCTCGGAAAACCTGATGATCGTCGACCTGCTGCGCAACGACCTGGGGCGTACCTGCGAGATCGGCTCGGTGAAGGTACCGGAGCTGTTCAGCCTGGAGAGCTACCCCAACGTGCACCATCTGGTCAGCAGCATCACCGGCCAGTTGGCCAGCGACAAGGACGCCCTGGACCTGATTGGCGACAGCTTCCCCGGCGGCTCGATCACCGGCGCGCCGAAGATCCGCGCCATGCAGATCATCGACGAACTGGAGCCGGCACGCCGGGCGCTGTACTGCGGCTCACTGCTCTACGTGGATGTGCGCGGCGAGATGGACAGCTCGATTGCCATTCGCAGCCTGCTGGTCAAGGGCGGACAAGTCAGTTGCTGGGGCGGCGGCGCGGTGGTGGCCGACTCCGAGTGGCAGGCCGAATATGAAGAGTCGATTGCCAAGGTGCGGGTGTTGATGGAGACCTTGCAGGGCTTGTGATCGGCGGCGCCTGCTTCGGGGGCTCGCCCGCTCCCACAACTGGCAGATGTGCGCTGTACCTGTGGGAGCAGGCGCCACCGACTGCAAGCCCGCCTAACCCGGCATTTTTTGTTACCATCACCTCACTACGAGCGCACAGCGCCACAGCCAAGATGGAAACCGCCTGATGAGCCAACCCTTCGACGTCGCCGCCCTGGCCGCGACCTATGCCAACAAGTCCCCGCAGGACATCCTCAAGCTTGCCTTCGAGCACTTCGGTGATGACCTGTGGATCTCCTTCAGCGGCGCCGAGGACGTGGTGCTGGTGGACATGGCCTGGAAGCTGAACAAGCAGGTCAAGGTGTTCAGCCTCGATACCGGCCGCCTGCACCCGGAGACTTACCGGTTCATCGATCAGGTCCGCGAGCAGTACAACCTGCCGATCGAAATCCTCAGCCCCGACCGCGCCAAGCTCGACCCGTTGGTCAAGGAAAAGGGCCTGTTCAGCTTCTACAAGGACGGCCACGGCGAGTGCTGCGGTATCCGCAAGATCGAGCCGCTGCGCCGCAAGCTGGCCACCGTGAGCGCCTGGGCCACCGGCCAGCGCCGCGACCAGAGCCCGGGTACCCGCAGCCAGGTGGCGGCAGTGGAAATCGACAGCGCCTTCTCCACGCCCGAACGCACCCTGTACAAGTTCAACCCACTTGCGCAGATGACCAGCGAGGAGGTGTGGGGTTATATCCGCATGCTGGAGCTGCCGTACAACAGCCTGCACGAGCGCGGCTTCATCAGCATCGGCTGCGAGCCCTGCACCCGCCCGGTACTGCCAAACCAGCATGAGCGCGAAGGGCGCTGGTGGTGGGAAGAGTCGACGCAGAAGGAATGCGGGTTGCACGCGGGCAACCTGATCAGCAAGGCATAAACAGCTGGGCCGTTGTGGGAGCGGGTTCATCGAGGCGTCGAACCGCCGCGAACACCGGCGAAGCCGGTGCCATACACCGCGTCGCCTTCTTCGCGGGTAAACCCGCTCCCACAGGGGCCGTGAGGCCCCTGCAATTCCGGATCAGTGCACCGGCAGCTCGACGCCTTCGAACAGGTCTTCCAGCTCCTGCTTGTTGTGGCACTGGATGGCCTTGGCCATCACTTCACGGGTCAGGTGCGGGGCGAACTTCTCGATGAAGTCGCACATGAAACCACGCAGGAAAGTGCCGCGGCGGAAGCCGATCTTGGTAATGCTGGCTTCGAACAGCTCGCTGGCATCCAGGGCCACCAGGTCGCTGTCGAGTTTGGTGTCCACCGCCATCTTGGCGACGATCCCCACGCCCAGCCCCAGGCGCACATAGGTTTTGATCACGTCGGCGTCAGCCGCGGTAAACACCACTTTCGGCGTGAGGCCGCGGTGGTTGAACGCTTCGTCCAGCTTCGAACGCCCGGTGAAACCGAACACGTAGGTAACGATCGGGTATTCGGCGACCGCTTCCAGGGTAAGCTTTGGCAGCTTGGTCAACGGATGGCCCTGCGGCACTACCACGCAGCGATTCCACTTGTAGCACGGCATCATGATCAGGTCGCCGAACAGCTCCAGCGCCTCGGTGGCGATGGCAAAGTCGACCGTACCGTCCGCGGCCATTTCGGCAATCTGCATGGGCGAACCCTGGTGCATGTGCAAGGACACTTCCGGGTACTGCTTGATGAAGTTGCTGATCACCGGCGGCAAGGCATAACGCGCCTGGGTGTGGGTGGTGGCGATGGACAGCGTGCCTTTCTTCTCGTTGGAGAACTCCTGGGCAATCTGCTTGATGCTTTCGACCTTGCGCAGGATTTCGCCGGCGGTATTGATGATGCGCTCACCCGCCGGGGTAACGCGGGTCAGGTGCTTGCCGCTGCGGGCAAAGACTTCAACACCCAGCTCATCCTCGAGCAGGCGGATCTGCTTGCTGATACCTGGCTGGGAGGTATACAGGCTCTGCGCCGTCGCGGAGACGTTGAGGTCATGATGCGCCACTTCCCAGATGTAGCGCAGTTGTTGAAGCTTCATAGGTTTCCCTCGGTTCAGCGATGAGTCCGCGGCAGCAGGCGGCGACGATATATAACTATATTAGTGGTTCTGGAAATAAATCTAGAACTATTTTGTTACATACCACCCCGAAATGGCCTACGGCCATCTTCATGCTTTCCTACGCCCCAAATGCTGCGCCAGCGGCACCATGTATACCGGTACCGGCGACAGCTGCAGCAGCCGTACCGCCGTGCGCCCCAATGGCACATCCACGCCGGCGCCGGTACTGTGGCTACCGAAAATCAGCAGATCGACGCTCAGCCGCTGTGCCTGGTCGAGGATCACCTGCGCTGGGTCGCCCTGACGTACCCGCACTGCCTTGATCACTGCCAGGTCAGCCTCCTCGCCAAGTTCGTCGCGAAAGTTTTCCAGCACACGCTGCTCGATATTGGCCATCACCGTATTCACCCCCTGGCTGTGCAACTGGTCGAGCGTCTGTTCATCGAGGTAGCTCTGCAGGAGAGATTCAGCGAACTGGCCCATGGGCTCCACCGCATGGATCACATACAACTCGGCGCCAAATGTGCGCGCCAGCGCCAGCGCGTGTTGCATGACAAAAGGGGCGTAGACACCGAGGTCGGTGGCATACAGCATGGAGTGGATCATTCGACCTCCTCGACTGCCGCTGCGGCAGAGCAAGCTTCAGCTTAGCAGCGCGCCGGACGCACGCTTTGCCGTCCGGCGCGCTGCCAATGCGGGCTGGAGCGCCCCGACGGGGCCAGAGCCACCCTCAGCGGGGCTGTTCGCCCCGGTCTATGAAAGCCAGCGCCTGATACAGCATCTCCATGCGCGGCAAGTGGCAGCCTGCCGCACGCGCCTGTGCCAACGGCTCGGCATAGATGGCCTGCAGCTCCAGCGGGCGCTTGTGGACATGGTCGTGGTACATGCTGGGCCAGTAGTCGGGCATGCGCTCGGTCACCTGGAACAGGTGCTCGGCATATCCCTCGGGCAACACATGGCCACATGCCGCCGCGCCTTGTACTACCTCCGCCATCAAGGCCTGGATCAGGGCACGGCCATTACTGTCGGCCATCAACGGCGTGGTGCTGGCACCGAGCAGCACCGACAGGCCGTTATAGGGCACGTTCCATACCAGCTTCTGCCAGCGTGCCTGGGCCAGGTCGGGCATGGCCTGCGAGTCGATGCCCGCAGCCCGGAACAGCTCAGCCCCCTCATTGACCAGCGCGGCACCGCCATCGTTGGCCGGCCCGCTGTGGTAGCCAAGGTTGACCGCGCCCAGGGCCTGGTGGCGGATCACGCCGGGTGCCTGGCGGTTGACGCAGATGAAACACAGGCCGCCGAGCAGGTGCATGTCGCTGCGCAAGGCCGGACGCAACTGCTCCTCCACGCCCAGACCGTTCTGCAACAGCACCACCTTGGCGCCCGGTGCAGCCGCCTGCACGATCAGCGGCGCCAACTGGTCATTGCTGGTGGCCTTGGTCCCCACCAGCAGCCAGTCGCAGGGCGGCATGTCGGTGGCACTGGCATAGGCCTGCACCTTCATCTGCAAGTTGCCATGCACGGCACTGTCCAGGGCCAGCCCCTGCTCGCGGACAACCTCGTACTCGCTGCGCAAAAGAAAATGCACATCGAAGCCGGCCCGGGCCAGCATCAACCCATAGAAGCCGCCGATGGCGCCACTGCCGATGATGCCGATACGTGGTGTGTGCGGATGCATGCCGATCTCCTGGTAAAAGTCAGCCCTCTTTTTACACAGGTTGCGCGGCGCTGGGCAGCCCATGCTCGGCAAACACCTGCCATCTCGGAAAAACCCCACACGGACTGGGCCCAGCCCATTGTCGCGCCACCTGTAACGCGCTAAGGTTCGGCTCCCCGCTGCGATTATTCTTGCTGCTGGGCCGCACGGGGATAGTTGGCGGCCGGCACCCGTGACCTGACGAGTAACACGATGGCTGATTTACCGATCGATGACTTGAACGTTGCCTCCAACGAGACCCTGATCACACCCGATCAGCTCAAGAAGGAAATCCCCCTCAGCGCCAAGGCCCTGCAGACCGTGACTGCCGGCCGTGAAGTGGTGCGCAATATTCTCGACGGCAAGGACCATCGCCTGTTCGTCGTGGTCGGCCCTTGCTCGATCCACGACATCAAGGCCGCCCACGAGTACGCCGAGCGCCTGAAAGTGCTGGCCGAGGAAGTGTCCGACACGCTGTACCTGGTCATGCGCGTGTATTTCGAAAAACCGCGTACCACCGTCGGCTGGAAAGGCCTGATCAACGACCCGTACCTGGATGACTCGTTCAAGATCCAGGATGGCCTGCACATCGGCCGCAAGCTGCTGCTGGACCTGGCCGAAATGGGCCTGCCGACCGCCACCGAAGCGCTCGATCCTATTTCTCCGCAGTACCTGCAGGACCTGATCAGCTGGTCGGCCATCGGCGCCCGTACCACCGAATCGCAGACCCACCGCGAGATGGCTTCGGGCCTCTCCTCGGCAGTCGGTTTCAAGAACGGCACAGACGGCGGCCTGACCGTTGCCATCAACGCCCTGCAGTCGGTATCCAAGCCACACCGCTTCCTCGGCATCAACCAGGAAGGCGGCGTGTCGATCGTCACCACCAAGGGCAACCCGTACGGCCACGTGGTACTGCGCGGCGGCAACGGCAAGCCGAACTACGACTCGGTCAGCGTCGCCCTCTGCGAACAGGACCTGGCCAAGGCCAAGATCAAGGCCAATATCATGGTCGACTGCAGCCACGCCAACTCCAACAAGGACCCGGCCCTGCAACCACTGGTGATGGAGAACGTCGCCAACCAGATCCTCGAAGGTAACCAGTCGATCATCGGCCTGATGGTCGAGAGCCACCTGAACTGGGGCTGCCAGTCGATTCCGAAGAACCTGGACGAGCTGCAGTATGGCGTGTCGATTACCGATGCCTGCATCGACTGGTCGGCTACCGAGAAGACCCTGCGCAGCATGCGTGCCAAGCTTAAGGATGTGCTGCCGCAGCGTAAGCGCGGCTGATGCAATAAAAGAGCGGGGCCGCTTCGCGCCCCATTCGCGGCACAAGGCCGCTCCTACAGGGTTATGCGATTTCCTGTAGGAGCGGCCTTGTGCCGCGAATGGGGCGCGAAGCGGCCCCGCTTTTTTTACAGAATCAGACCTTGCTCGAATGCCGCTGCTGGCGCTCCATGTAGCGTTCCACGTACGAGCAGGACGGAATCACCGTGTAGCCCATCTGCTCAGCATACTCCAGGGCCCGCTCGGTCAGGGCGGCAGCAATCCCGCGGCCGCGCAGGGCGTTGGGTACGAAGGTGCGATAGATGTCCAGCGTCTGTTTGCCCAGATCCATGTACGTCAGATAGGCACGATGACCGTCCACGCTGGTCTCGAACTGATGACCGGCCTGGTCATGATGGATGGTCAGCGCTTCGCTCATCACTACTCCTCGCAGGTCTTCTCGGCAGACCCATACCTTAACCGATGGTGGTTTATCCGGCACAGAATCCTCTACGCCACCTGTTGCCCACTTCGACCACTGGACGATTGCAATCGTTCGGATCTTCTGGCACTCACAAGATAGTAGGCGTCGCAGGCGGGATTGCTCAAGGTGGTGGCGGTTAAAAATGGCGAAAATGCGGCCAAATGCCATTCTTGACGGCGCGCCCTGCTGCAACCGGATGTACTAGGGCTTAAGACGCTGGCAGACAGTTAGAGTCACCCTTAGTTCAACAAAAAAGTTCCTGTACCACAGTCGCTTGCGAAGCCTGCACGTTTTTTTCACGGGCGTGTCGCAAATCTTGTCGGAAAGGCGTCAAGCAACATTTTTTTTGCAGTTCTTGCGCTTAGTCAGTTTACTTACTACAAGTAATGGGTACTATGTACGCCGGCCAGTTTCTCTTTTCCGAGAGATGGCTATTTAATAGAAAGTCCTTGAAGGGGAACACGATGAACAACGTTCTGAAATTCTCTGCTCTGGCTCTGGCCGCAGTTCTGGCTACCGGTTGCAGCAGCGTATCCAAAGAAACCGAAGCTCGTCTGACTGCGACTGAAGACGCAGCAGCTCGCGCTCAAGCTCGTGCTGACGAAGCCTACCGTAAGGCTGACGACGCACTGGCAGCCGCTCAGAAGGCTCAGCAGACCGCTGACGAAGCCAACGAGCGCGCTCTGCGTATGCTGGACAAAGCCAGCCGCAAGTAATAATCCTCACGGATTGTTATGAAGCCGACCCACTTGTGGGTCGGCTTTTTTATTGCCTGCGCACAAGGCAAACGCGCCAGGCAGAAACGAAAAGGCCTGCACTAAGGCAGGCCCGGGTGTGTCGCAATTACCTTACTGCAGTTCGGGCGGAATGCTCGAAACCATCGGCGCACCACCCTGGTTTTCGGTCGGTACGGCAATTTCCACCGGCATGCCATCTTCCGCGGCCACCACATCACGCACCATGTCCCAGTTCATGCGTAGGTTATTGGCCAGATCTTCTCGCTTGAGCAAGGCATTGATAACAGCAGTGTGTTTATCGACCACCGACGGATTACCCTGGTCGTCCAGCGGCGTGTGCGCCTCCAGATAGACCTTGCCACCACTGATACCGAACTTGTAGGGCTCGTTGATGATGCGCACCGGCGTACCCACCGGCACCATCTTCGACAGTTCCAGCACGTTGTTGTTGAGCATGCGGAAGCAACCGTGGCTGGTACGCATGCCAATGCCGAACTTCTTGTTCGAACCGTGGATCAGGTAGCCCGGCACGCCGAGGGTGAACTTGAACGGCCCCAGCGGGTTGTCCGGGCCGGCCGGCACCACGCTCGGCAGGATGTCGCCGTCAGCCGCGTGCTCGGCACGGATGGACGCTGGCGGGGTCCAGGTCGGGTTTGGCGTCTTGGCGGTGATCTTGGTATTGGCGATCGGCGAACCCCAGCCTTCACGACCGATGCCCAGCGGGAATGTATGCACCACGTTCTGCCCTTTCGGGAAGTAGTACATACGGTATTCGGCCAGGTTGATGACGATGCCCTCACGCGGGCCAGGCGGCAGGATGTAGCGGGTCGGCAGGATGATCTCGGTGCCGGCACCTGGCAGCCATGGGTCCACGCCCGGGTTGGCGGCGATCATTTCCAGATAGCCGAGGTCGTTGGCAGTGCCGATATCGGCAAACGTGTCCTCGTACTTTGCCTTGATCACATGCACCTGGCCGATGATGTCTTCACCGGGTGGTGGCAGGGGCAGCTCCAGCGCAGCAGCGGGGCCTGCTACCAGCAGGGCGGCCAGGGACAGGCTACGGGTGACGGCAGGAAAGCGCGGCAACATCCGGTAAATCCTTCGAAAGGTGGGTCAAGAGAATCGATTGTACACCCGCGCCGATGCAAGCGGGAGGCATTGGCGCCATGCAAGCGTTTCAGATGATGAAAGGTGCGGCGTTCAGCCGCCCTGCAGCTCCGGCCACACCGGGCGCATGCCGCGCCGCTGGGCATCGAGGATGGCGCGGCACAGGTCGCACAGGCGACCGTCGCGGTAGATCGAGCGCGGCACCCCCGACCAGCGCGGTTGCGCCGGCAGCAGGCCACCGCACAAGGTGCGGTCGGCCGGTACGCCCAGCTCCAGCTGGCGGGCCACGAGGTGGACGCGGATTTCCTGGCAGGCGAACAGGTCGAGCTGCTCATCAGGCTCGATCAGTTGGTAGGCATACAGGGACCAGGCAGGGCGCGGCATCGGTGGCACTCGAAACGGGGGGCGCAACATTAGCCGAAAGCCGGCGCCGTTTAAAGCGTCACAGCAAGGGTTTTATCGCCGGCCAGGCATTTTCCAGCAGGCGCTGCTGGGCAGCCTGGGCCGGGTGAATGCCATCCGCCTGCATCAACTCAGGCACGCCCCCTACCCCCTCGAGGAAAAACGGCACCAGCGGGACCTGTTTTTCTGCCGCCAGCTGTTCATACACCTGGGCGAAGGCGGTGGTGTAGCGCACGCCATAATTGGGTGGCAGGCGCATGCCCAGCAGCACCACCTTGGCACCGGCATTGCGCGAGCTCTCGATCATCGAGGCAAGATTTTGTTGCAATTGCGCTGGCGGCTGCCCACGCAGGCCATCATTGCCGCCCAGTTCCAGTACCACCAGGCTCGGCTTGTGCGCTGCAAGCAGCGCCGGCAGCCGCGCCTGGCCACCTGCACTGGTGTCGCCGCTGATCGATGCATTGACCACCTTGTCGTCGAAACCTTCGTCCCGCAGGCGGGTCTGCAACAGGGAAACCCAGCCCTGGCGGGTATCCAGGCCAAAACCGGCGCTGATACTATCGCCGACAACCAGCAGTGTTCCCGCCGCCGCGCTCTGGGCCAGGCAATACAGGGCCAGACCGGCACTCAACCACCACACTCGCATCGGATTCTCCATGGGCCCCAGCATTCTCGTTGCGCAGAACCTTAGCAAAGTGGTCCCCAGCGCGGAAGGTGACCTGACCATCCTGCACGCCCTGTCCCTCGACCTGGCCCAAGGCGACAGCCTGGCAATCGTCGGCGCCTCGGGTTCGGGCAAGTCGACCCTGCTTGGCCTGCTCGCCGGCCTCGACCAGCCCAGTGCCGGCAAGGTCATCCTTGCTGGCCACGACCTGGGGCCGCTGGATGAAGACCAGCGCGCGCGGGTGCGCGCCGAACATGTGGGTTTCGTGTTCCAGTCGTTCCAGTTGCTCGACAGCCTCAATGCCCTGGAGAACGTCATGCTGCCGCTGGAGCTGGATGGCCGCCGCGATGCCCGCGAACACGCGCGCACCCTGCTCGAACGGGTCGGTCTGGGCAAGCGCCTGAGCCACACTCCGCGCCAGCTTTCGGGCGGCGAACAACAACGGGTGGCCATCGCCCGCGCCTTCGCCGCGCAACCGGCAGTGCTGTTTGCCGACGAACCCACCGGCAATCTCGACAGCCACACCGGCGAGCGCATCAGCGACTTGCTGTTCGAACTGAACAAGGAGCGCGGCACCACCCTGGTGCTGGTTACCCATGACGAACGCCTGGCCCGGCGCTGCCGCCGCCAGATTCGCCTGGATGCGGGCCGCCTGGTGGCCCCGGCGGAGGCCTGATGACCCACATGCCGCTGTCCCGCCTGTGCGGCCTGGCCCTGCGCCAGCTGCTGCGCGACATTCGCGCAAGCGAAGTGCGCGTGCTGTTCTTCGCCCTGCTGGTGGCGGTCGCGGCCAGCACTGCCATCGGCTATTTCGGTGCCCGCCTCAACGGCGCCATGCAACTGCGCGCCAGCGAGTTCCTTGGTGCCGACCTGGTGCTGCAGGGCAGCGCCCCGGCCCGCGACCAGCAGATCGAGGCCGGCAAGGCACTGGGCCTGCGCCACGCCCAGGTCGTCGAGTTCACCAGCGTGGTCGGCGGCGACAACGGCATCCAGCTGTCCAGCGTCAAGGCTGCCGACGGTGCCTACCCATTGCGCGGGCAAGTGCGCAGTGCTGCGCAGCCCTATGCCACAGAAACCCCGGGCGGCGGCCCGGCACCTGGCGAAGCATGGGTCGAACCACGCCTTTTGGCGGCATTGGGGCTGAAGGTTGGCGACAGCATCGACGTGGGCATGAAGACGCTGCGCATGAGCCGCGTACTGACCTACGAACCGGACCGCGCCAACAACTTCTACAGCCTTACCCCACGGGTAATGATGAACCTGGCCGACCTGCAAGCCACCGGCGTGATCCAGCCGGGCAGCCGGGTCACCTACCGCGACCTGTGGCGCGGCGATGCCGAAGCGCTGGCCCAGTACCGCGGGGCACTGAAAAAGGACCTGGCCGCCAACCAGCGCCTGCGCGACACCCGCGATGGCAACCAGCAGGTCGGCGGCGCGCTGGGCAAGGCCGAGCGCTACCTGAACATGGCCAGCCTGGTGGCGGTGCTGCTGGCAGGCGTTGCCGTGGCCCTGTCGGCCAGCCGCTATGCCGCACGCCGCCTGGACGCCAGCGCCCTGCTGCGCTGCCTGGGCCTTTCGCGCCGCCAGGCACTGGGCCTGTACTGCCTGCAGTTGGCCATGCTCGGCCTGGTCGCCGCGCTGGCCGGCGCCCTGCTCGGCTGGCTGGCGCAACTGGGCCTGTTCCGCCTGCTGCATGGCCTGTTGCCAAGCGTGGTGCCTGCAGGCGGCATCGTCCCAGCCCTGGCCGGCATCGCTACCGGGCTGGTAGCCCTGGCCGGTTTCGCCCTGCCGCCAATTGCCGCGCTGGGCCAGGTACCGCCGCTTCGCGTGCTGCGCCGCGACCTGCTGCCGATACCGCCCAGCAGCTGGCTGGTGTACGGTGCGGCCCTGTTCGCCCTGGGCCTGATCATGTGGCGCCTGAGCCTCGACCTGCTGCTCACCTTCGCCCTGCTCGGTGGCGGCCTGGTCGCCGCGCTGCTGCTCGGCGGCCTGCTGCTGCTCGGTTTGCGCAGCCTGCGCCAATTGCTGGCCGGGGCACCACTGACCTGGCGACTGGGGCTGGGCCAACTGCTGCGCCACCCCATGGCCGCTGCCGGCCAGGCCCTGGCCTTCGGCCTGATCCTGCTGGCCATGGCCCTGGTCGCGCTGCTGCGCGCGGAACTGCTCGACACCTGGCAAGCGCAGTTGCCCAAGGATGCACCCAACCATTTCGCCCTGAACATCCTGCCGGATGATCGTGAGCCCTTCGCCCAACACCTGCAGCAGGTCAATGCCACCTCGGCGCCGCTGTACCCGGTGACACCCGGCCGCCTGGTAAAAATCAACGAGCAACCGGTGCAGCAGGTGGTCAGCAAGGACTCGGCAGGTGAGCGCGCCGTTCAGCGCGACCTCAGCCTGACGTGGGCGGCCGAGCTGCCCGAAGGCAACGCACTGACAGGCGGCAACTGGTGGCAGGCGTTGCCCGCCGAAGATGAAATCCCCGGTGTGTCGGTGGAGGCGGAACTGGCCAACAGCCTGAAGCTGCAACTGGGTGACCTGCTAACCTTCGACATCGGCGGCCAGCAACGCCAGGCACGGGTCAGCAGCCTGCGCAGCGTGCACTGGGACAGCTTCCAGCCGAACTTCTACATGATCTTCCAACCCGGCACGCTGCAGGGGCTTCCGACCACCTACCTGACCAGCTTCTATCTGGCACCGGGCCATGACCTGGATGTGGTGGCGCTGTCACGGGCATTCCCGGCAGTGACCATCCTGCAGGTGGACGCCTTGCTCGATCAGCTGCGCAGCATCCTCGCCCAGGTGACCCTGGCGGTCGAGTATGTGTTGCTGTTCGTGCTGGCAGCTGGGTTGGCGGTGCTGTTCGCTGGCTTGCAGGCGACGCTGGACGAGCGTATCCGCCAGGGCGCCTTGCTGCGTGCGCTGGGCGCGGCGCGGCCATTGCTGGTCAAGGCGCGGCGGATCGAGTTCGGCTTGCTGGGTGCGGCCAGCGGCTTGCTGGCGGCGGTCGGGTGTGAGCTGATTACCTTGGTGCTGTACCGCTATGCCTTCGACCTGCAATGGAGCCCGCATGTGTGGTTGCTGCTGTTGCCGCTGGCAGGGGCGCTGCTGGTAGGTGGTGCAGGGGTGCTGGGGACGCGGCGGGCGTTGAATGCCAGCCCGCTGGCGGTTTTACGCGAGAGTTGATGACAGCCTGTGCCGGCCTCTTCGCGGGTAAACCCGCTCCCACAGGTCCGACACAACGGTCAAATGCTGTGGTAACCCTGTGGGAGCGGGCAAGCCCGCGAAGAGGCCGGCACAGTCAAAATCGACTCATTGCCCGTAGCTGATGCTGTTTACATACCAGGTCGCTTCACCGGTAGGCGTGTGCACCACCACCTCATCACCCTCCTCCTTCTTCAGCAAGGCGCGAGCCATGGGCGAGTCGATCGAGATGTAGTCATTGCGCCCATAGATCTCGTCATACCCGACAATGCGAAACTTCATGGTCTCGCCCTCGTCGTTCTCAATCTCCACCCAGGCACCGAAAAACACCTTGCCCTCCTGCTGCGGCGAGTAGGCCACCACCTTCACATCTTCAAGACGCTTGCGCAGATAACGCACCCGACGGTCGATCTCGCGCAGCAGCTTCTTGTTGTACTGGTAGTCGGCATTCTCGCTGCGGTCGCCCAGCGAGGCCGCCCAGGTAACCTTCTGGGTAATCTCGGGGCGGTACACCCGCCACAGGTGGTCCAGTTCTTTCTTCAGCGCCTCATGGCCTTCCGTGGTGATGATATTGGTACTCAACAGCGCGCTCCTCAGCGGCGGGTAATCAGGCCTTGGCGCGCGATACGGGTGAGGTGGCCGATGATATCGGCGGCCTCGTCCGGCGCCGGGGCCTGGATCACGGCCAGGTCGAAACGGTCATTGCCATACTGCGCGAGGTGGCAGCCGGTGTCGGCGAACTGGATCAGAAAGGCACGCGCCTGGCCCTTGCGCCTGGACAGGCCTTCAAGGTGACGCAAAAGAGTGGGTTGATGCTGGCCGCCGAGCAGGATGCGCGGTGTGCGGGACGCCTGGCTGGCAGGCAAGGGGCTCAAACAGACACTGGTACGTGGGCAACTCATGGAGCTTCTCTCCGCCTCGCGAATCCCGCTGGGCAGCGGTGGGAGGCGTCACCGAACCAGCGCTTTAGCGGTATTTCGGATGACCCGGAGAGGGGCTTTCCTGCGCCCCGCAAGTAGCTGTTTAAATCGGCGCAGACGGTATGCTAGAGCTACAAGCGGCAAGATACAAGCCTCAAGCCGAAAGTGATCGGCCTGAGGCTTGTATCTTGGCATTTGCGGTGTATCAGCGGGCGATCAGGCGGTCCAGCGAGAAGCGGCCAGCGCCTTCGATCAGCACCGCAACGGTGCCAGCCAGCAGGGCCAGGCCGAACTCATAGCCGTTGTTGGACATGAACAGGCCGTTGCCGATGTGCACCGAGAGGATCGCCACCACCAGGGTCACCGCCAGCACCAGGGCCGCCGGGCGGGCCAGCAGGCCGATCACCAGGGCCAGGCCGCCGAAGAACTCGGCACTACCGGACAGCAGGGCCATCAGGTAACCCGGGGCCAGGCCGATGCTCTCCATCCACTGGCCGGTGCCTTCCAGGCCATAGCCGCCGAACATGCCGAACAGTTTCTGCGCACCATGCGCAATGAAGATGATGCCGACCAGGATACGGATGACGCTCAGGCCAGTGCCGGCGCGGGTGGAGAACAGAGCGTTGAGGGTAGCGTTGTTCATGTCGAAGACTCCTTGAAGCGGGAAAGTTGTGTTGGGATGGGCGCCATCATAATCGATTCGACAGATATGAAAATCGCAAAAACCCCGACATAACAATCGACAATATCGATTTGTCAGCGTTTAGCCACACGCTCCAGCGCAGCACGTTCCCGATTGAACGCTACAAAGTACTTGTTGACGCTGTTGACGAAGTTGACTGGCCCCATGCCCACCTGCTCCATGGCAATGCGTTCGGTCTGGAAGAACCACTGGTCGCCATTCAGCCCGCGACGCCGCGCCTCCGCACGCATGGCCTGGACCCGCTCGGGCCCCAGGTTGTAGGCCGCCAGGACGAAGGCCATGCGCTCGCGCTCGTTGATCTTGGCGCTGGCAAAGAACTTGCGCCGGATCAGCGCCAGGTAACGGGCGCTGGCCTGGACATTGCCATCCACCGAGGCGGTGTTGCTCACCCCCACGCGCTGCGCCGCCGAAGGGGTAATCTGCATCAGGCCATGGGCCCCTCCGGTGCCGCGCGCTGCCGGGTTGAGCGTCGACTCCTTGAAGGCCAGCGCGGCCAGGTTGAGCCAGTCGATCTGCTGCGCCTCGCCGTGTTTCTGCAGCACCCCCCGCAGCGCGGTCAGTCGCTGGCGATTCTTGCTGGCCAATGGGTCGTGCACCCGGTACTGGCGGCGGTAGATGCGCTCGAACGCGGCGTCCTGGTTGTCCGGCGCCCGGTAGCCCTGCAGAAAGCGATCGACTGTGGCCAGCAACTGCGGCGCATCGCGCCCCACATACCAACGCATGGCTTGCGGCGCCCCCAGTTTTACGCGGCTGTCCAGCCTCAGGCGCGGCATCACCCGGGCCCAGCGCCGGGCGATCGGCTGCTCGACCACGGTCAGGTGATAGATGCCGGCCTGGACCATTTCCAGCACATCCTCCACCGCCAGGGTCGAGTCGACCCACTCCACCTTGATCGGCGCGCGCTTGCGCAGCGCCAGCTGCTGGTTGACCTGCTGGATCAACGGGCCGGCCGCGCTAGCGCTGGTCAGGGCCACGGTACGCCCGGACAACTGCTCGACATGGCTGAAACTGCGCTCGCCCTTGCGCCCCACCAGCAGCAGCGGCACCTGGTCGAGCACTGGTGCGCTGCTGCTGACCCCGCGCACCACGGCGGGGTCGAGCAGTTCACCTGGCGCGGCCAGGTCACCCTCGCCACGGGCCAGGGCCCCCAGCAACTGCTCCTTGGCCCGCGGTATCAGCTTGAGCTGGATCTCCTGGCCGTCGGCGGCGCGGGCATTGAGATAATGTTCCAGGGCACGCAGGCGATAGTATTCGATGCCGACCGGCTCGCCCTTGACCTCACCGGAGCTGTTGCGGCTCTGGTTGACCAGCACCCGCAGCACCTGGCTGGTGCGAATCTGTTGCAGGTCACGGACCTTGGCAGGCGCGATGTTCTGCTGCGGCCCCGGCGCGCGCGCATGGGCAGGCCCGGTCAGGGTCAGCCCAAGCGTCAGCAGGAAAATGAGCCAGCATCGCTGCATGCGAAAACGTGTCCGTTGTCGGTGGGCGGCATCCGTGGGTTGTGCCGCCAAGAGAAATGACGGCAAAAGACCACGGCAACAGCATGAAGTTCTTGGCTTTTTCAGAAAAACAAGGTTTTTGCTATGCTGGCCGCCCCGCGGCACGAGGTAGCACCATGCAACTGATCGATATCGGCGTCAACCTGACCAACAGCAGTTTCCACGACCAGCAGGCGGCAATCGTCGAGCGCGCCCTTGAGGCCAGGGTCACGCAGATGGTGCTGACGGGCACCAGCCTGGCGGTCAGCGAACAGGCGCTGGAACTGTGCCAGCAACTGGATGCGAGCGGCGCGCACCTGTTCGCCACGGCAGGCGTACACCCTCATGATGCCAAAACCTGGGATGCCGGCAGCGAGCGCCAGTTGCGCCAACTGTTGAGTGAACCACGTGTACGCGCCGTGGGTGAATGCGGCTTGGACTTCAACCGCGACTTCTCCCCTCGCCCGCTGCAGGAAAAAGCCCTTGAGGCACAACTGGCACTGGCTGCCGAGCTGCGTCTGCCGGTGTTCCTGCACGAACGCGACGCCAGCGAACGCCTGCTGGCGATCCTCAAGGATTACCGCGACCACCTGGCCGGCGCAGTAGTGCACTGTTTTACCGGCGAGCGCGACGCGCTGTTCGCCTACCTGGACATGGACCTGCACATCGGCATTACCGGCTGGATCTGCGACGAACGCCGTGGCACCCACCTGCACCCGCTGGTGGGCAACATTGCCGAGGGGCGGCTGATGCTGGAGAGCGATGCGCCTTACCTGCTGCCCCGCAGCCTGCGGCCCAAGCCGAAGAACGGGCGCAACGAACCAGCGTTCCTGCTGGAGGTGTTGCGTGAAGTGGCCTTGCACCGGGGCGAGTCGACCGAACACACGGCGGCACATACCACGGCAACGGCGCGGGCGTTTTTCCAACTCCCCTGAACCCGACGCGTTCTCCTGTAGGAGCGGCCTTGTGTCGCGAAAGGGCCGCAACGCGGCCCCGGCAATCTATCCGCTGAAGCTGAAAACCTGGGGGCGCTTCGCACCCCTATCGCGACACAAGGCCGCTCCTACAAAAGCGCGGCAGAACTTGCGGCGGAATTTTCTTGATACACATCAAGAAAGGCCCTGGCTTGCGCAGGCACAATGATGGCACCTTGCCAATATTGTTCCCGCTCAACTCAGAGAAGACCTGCCCATGGGTGCCTGGCTTAGCAATGTTTCCCTGAAGTACAAGTTCTGGGCCGTCAACGCGGTGGCCTTTGTCACGACCTTGCTGCTGGTGCTCTATGCCGTGCACCTGGAGCAGCGCGCCCGCGCCGAGGCCGCGCAGGCCCAGGCGGCCGCGCAGGCGCAACTGCTTGCTGCCTGGCCGGCCGGCCAGCCGCTACCCCGCCCGGCCAATGTCATCAGCTGGTCGCCCGGGCAAACGCCCACCTTCGCGGGCGAACCCCTGGAGGCCCTGCGCAATGCCCAAGGCTGGGTCGAACTGCCTGCCGCCCGGCTCTTGGGCAACAACCCGCTACAGGGCGCGCAGGTACTGCGCAACGGTGATCAGCAAATGGCCGTGCTGGCCCAGTCGCCAAGCCTGCGCCAGGTGTTCTTCGACCGATTCAGCAACTACGCGGTATGCGTACTGATCCTGATGCTGGCCATGCTCGGCGCCTCGCAGTTGCTGATCCGCTTCCTGCTCAGCCAGCTCAACACCCTCAAGGATGTGATGCTGCACGTGGAAAAGACCGGCGACCTGTCGGCCCGCGTACCGTTGGCCTGTGGTGACGAGGTCGGCCAGATGGCCGGGGCCTTCAATGCCATGCAGGCGACCTACCACCGCGTGGTCAGTACTGTCGCCCACACCGCTGCGCAACTGGACTCCGGTGCCGCGCGCCTGGCCGCGAGCATGAGCGACGTGCGCCACGGCATGCTCGGCCAGCAGAGCGAGACCGACCAGGCCGCTACCGCCATCAACGAAATGTCGGCAACGGTGCACCACATCGCCCAGCATGCCGGCGCCACCCGTGACCTGTCACAAACAGCCGACGCCCTGGCCGGTAGCGGCCAGGAGGTGGTCAGCCGGGTACAGGACTCGATCTCCGGGCTGTCCAGCGGCGTGCAGCAAACTGCCGAGATGATTCGTCAACTGGCCGAAGACAGTCAGAAGATCAATGGCGTGGTCAGTGTGATCCACAGCATCGCCGAGCAGACCAACCTGCTGGCGCTCAATGCCGCCATCGAAGCAGCACGCGCCGGCGACCTGGGCCGCGGCTTTGCCGTGGTGGCCGATGAAGTGCGCAACCTGGCCAAGCGCGTACAAAACTCCACCGACGAGATCACCACCATGGTTTCGGCTCTGCAGTCGGGCACCCGGGATGCAGTGGAATTCATGCAGGAGAGCTCGTACAAGGCCGACGACTGCGTCCGCCAGGCCCAGGAGGCCGGCGAGGCACTGGCCGAAATTACCGGTGCCGTGGCGCAGATGCGCGAAAGCAACACCCAGATTGCCGTGGCAGCCGAGCAGCAAAGCCAGGTGGCCGAGGAAATGAACCGCGCCGTGGTGAGTATCCGCGATGTCACCGAACAGACCGTGCAACAGACCGTGGGCTCGGCAACCACCAGCAGCGAACTGGCAACCCTGGCCGGTGAACTGAACAAGGCCATTGGCCAGCTCAAGCTATAGTCACCATAGCCAGCCTCGATTGGCCCCCGCCTGGGGGGCGCACTAAGCTTTGGGCATGACCGAGAGGAAATGCCCATGAGCAAACGCCTGCCCAACCTGCCCGCCTGGCAATGGCGCGGCTACCACCACAACCACCGCCACCCGACCAACCTGGTGCTGCACCTGATCGCCGTGCCTTTGTTCATCCTTGGCACGTTGCTGATTCTGTCCGGCCTGTTCGGCCTGGACCTGGGCCAGATTGCCGTTGGCATCATTGCCTTGATCGCCGGCCTGGGCCTGCAGCGCCAGGGCCATCGACTGGAAGCAGAGCAACCCGAACCCTTCGCCAACCGCAAGGATGCCGTGCAACGCCTGCTGACCGAGCAGTTCATCACCTTTCCGCGCTTCTTGCTGAGCGGGGCCTGGTGGAAGGCCTGGCGGGAACGACACAAGCATCGTCGCTGATGCCATTGGGGCTGCTCTGCAGCCCAATCGCGACGCAAGGCCGCTCGCACAAGAACCGCACATGTCCTGAAATTTACGCGATCCTGTGGGAGCGGCCCTGTGTCGCGATCGGAGCGCAACGCGCTCCCAGGCTCGGTCAGGCAAACACGGTAACCGTCTGCCGGCTCAAGGCCAGCAACTCGCCCTGCGCCGTCCTCAACGCGGCGGCGGCATGCCCATAACCATCCCGCGCATGCTCGGTTTCCACGCAATAACGGCACCAGTCCAGGGTCGACAGCTGCGCCCTGGGCTGCATGAATTCGATGGTCCAGGTCAACGTGCTGCCGGCAGCCGGCTGCTTGAGAAACGGCATCAGGCTTGGTGGCCAGGCATCGACCAGCGCCAGCAGGTGCGCCTCGTTGACCGGTTCTTCGGCCACCCCGCGCAAACGTACCCAGCCGCCCATTTGCCGCGACTGATTGCCACTGAACGGCAATCCACCCACCGCCCAGCGCAAGGCCACATGCTGCATGAACTCAGGAGTAACGCCTTTGATATGGGGTAGCTCGGGAGCTGCATCGTCGAGCGCTTTCATTTCCTCGGCCGGCAAGGCTGGCACATCGACCACCGACGGCCGCCCTGCACCGAAATTGCCCTGCACCAGCGTCACTACCTGGCCGTCTTGAACGGCACGGCCCAGCAAGGTGCTGACAGCCTTGCCTTCACGCAGCACCTCTACATCGAAGCGGATTGGCACATCTGCCGCGGCTGGCGCCACAAAGCTGATGGCCAAAGAACGCACGGGGCGGTCATCGGAGATTTTCTGGCGCATGGCTTCATACACCATGGCCGCCATCAGCCCGCCAAAGGCGGCGCGCCCCTGGGCCCAGCTTGGCGGGACACATACAGCTTCGGGATTGGCCCGCACGGCGTCGAGCAGTTGGTTGAAATTCATTGGCCGGCTCCTGCCTGCTGCGAATAAGGTCTGCCCATCCTAGCCAGCAAACCCATGCCGATCAGCCCGCATTTCGGTCATTTTTCGGGCTTTCGCCGCGCCAACGCCTGCTGCAGTGCATCCAGCGTCGCATCCGAATGGCGCTCGGCCTCATGCAACTCCTGCTCCCAGGCGACCCTGCACGGCGCCAGGTCGGCATGCTCGCGCGCCTGCAGCAGCCATTGCAGGCGATCATGCCAGTCACCCAAATCGCCCTGGGCCTGCTTCAGCAAGCGCCGCAACTGCTTGCCCGCATGGTCGAGCTGCGGATAGGCCTCATCGCCATAGCGCGCACGCTTGATCAGCAAACGCAGGCGGTGGCGGTCGTGGGCCGGGTCCTGCAGCGCCTGGTACAACTTGCGCCACTGCTTGCCCAGGCGTTTGTCGATGCGCTTTTCCAGCGCCTTGACCAGGCCCTCGCGACCGGCTGCACGCATGAACAGCGGAAACGCGTCGACAATCGCCAGCACCCGCGTCAGCTCGGGGCTGGCGGCAACACTGGCGAATGTCCTGGCACGCCCTTCCAGGCGCCGCTGCCCGGCCTCGGCAAAACCATGCCCAATCAGTTCGGCCGCCAGCACCTCACGGTCGCGCAACGGCGTGGTGAGGGCACCCAACGACCTGGCGGCCTCCTCCAGCTGCTCCACCCCCGGCAGCCCTCGCAGCGGCCGCAGCAGGCTGCGCAGGCGCCGCAGGGTGGTGCGCAGATCATGCAAGGCCTCGCTGTCGGTATCGGCAGCCAGGCGCTCGCGGCAGGCCAGCAGGCGCACCTGCAAGGCCACTATCTGGGCAACCACATGATCGAGCATGGCAGACATTGAAAGACGCTCCTTGGTCAGCGCCCGGCGCGAGACTCACGAATGTAGAAACGGGCCTTTTCGGCTTTTCTGGTACAACTTTCGTAACCTTCGAACTGCTGTTGGGTCTTGGCACCGGTCAGCAGCGACAAGGCCTTGGAGTAGCTCACGGCACCGGCAAAGCCTTCGGCCTTGGCCAGGTCCAGCTCCTTCCAGGCGGCATCCAGTTGGGTTGCGCAACTCTCGCGGTAGGCCGTCTTGCCCGCGCAGCCAGCAAGGGCCAAGGCGATCAGTGGAAGGCAGATCCAGGCTTTCATCGGTAATACCTCAATGGAAAAAACATTGGCTGTTCGACGCCCCGGCAGCTGAAAAGTGCCCTGCCCAGCCAGCTTGGCCCAGCCAGTTTTATTACAGTAGCTCAGCACGATGCACATTGAAGCACAGGTGGCGATGGGTGCATTGTAGGACCATGGTTGCACTGGCCGGGGAATGTTCATGAGCAAACGCGTGGCACTGGTACTGGGATCGGGTGGAGCCCGGGGGTATGCACACATCGGCGTGATCGAGGAAATCGAGCGCCGCGGCTACGACATTGCCTGTATCGCCGGCTGCTCGATGGGTGCGGTAATCGGCGGCATCTACGCCGCGGGCAAGCTGGAAGACTACCGCAACTGGATCGAGAGCCTGGACTACCTGGATGTGTTGCGCCTGGTCGATGTCAGCTTTCGCCTCGGCGCAATTCGCGGCGACAAGGTGTTCGGGCAAATCCGCAAGATCGTCGGCGAGATCAACATCGAGCAATTGCGCATCCCCTACACCGCGGTTGCAGCCGACCTCACCAACCAGCAGGAAATCTGGTTCCAGGAGGGCTGCCTGCACCAGGCCATGCGCGCCTCGGCAGCCATCCCCAGTCTGTTCACCCCGGTGATGCAAGGCAACCGCATGCTGGTCGACGGCGGCATCCTCAACCCGCTGCCGATCGTGCCGGTGGTGTCCAGCCACTGCGACCTGATCATCGCGGTCAACCTCAATGCCACCAACCAGAAGCAGTACCAGCTACCGGTGATCGAACGCCCAGCGGCGTTCAAGATGCGTTTCGATGCGCTACTCAGTTCGCTGGGTTCGCGCTTGCCGTTCCGGCGCAAGCCGGCGGAGGAGCTGATACGTATCGAGCAGGAAATCGTCGCCGAAGGGCTGGCGCCGCCTAACCCGTGGCTGGCCGATGCCGCCAACCCGGAAGGCCAGCAACCGGCGGCGGCACCGGAGCGCGAGGGTGCGCCAAAGTCTGCGACCGGCTCGTTCATCATCGACAACGTGGGGCCCGCTTCGCTGCTGGACTTGATCAACCAGAGCTTCGAGGTCATGCAGACCTCGTTGGCACAGTACAAGATCGCAGGCTATCCACCGGATGTGCTGATCAACGTGCCCAAACGAGTGTGCCGGTTTTTCGAGTTCTACAAGGCGCCGGAGCTGATTGCCCTGGGGCGGGAGATTGCGCGGGATACGCTGGATATCCATGAAGGGGTGAAACGCTAGACCCTGCGCTGCTGGTGCCGGCCTCTTCGCGGGTAAACCCGCTCCCACAGGTTCACCACAGTACTTGAAACCTGTGTTGGACCTGTGGGAGCGGGTTTACCCGCGAAGAGGCCGGCACAGACAACAGAAACGAAACAGGCCGCACTGGGCGGCCTGTTCGTTCATGCATCCATCACCTTAGTAACGGGTGATATCCGCCTTGGCTTCCAGCTGCTTGCGGTATGCCGCGAAGTCCTGCTGGCCAGCACGCGACGCGAGGTAGCGGCGGATCTGCTGCTTCTCTTCATCGGTGGCAGCAGCGCCTTCGTTGACACCCTTGAGCTGCAGTACCACCAGGCTACCGTCACGCAGCACGACGCTGCCATAAACCGGCTTGTCCTTGGCCTGTGGCTTGCCCAGGCGGAACAGCGCCTGCAGCTCGGCCGGGTCGATACCGTCCTCGCCGCGGGTAACTGCTTCATAGGCCTTCCAGCCCTGCCCTTCGTGCACACTGCCCGCTGCGATGGAACCGTCACGCAGGCCGGCAATCAGCTTGTCCGCCTTGGCCTTGAGCTCGGCAGTTGCCTTCTCCTTGGCCAGGTGCTCGCTGATGTTCTTGGCCACGGCTTCCAGCGGCAGCTGCTCAGGCTTGCGGTGCTCCTTGACGCGCAGCACCACGGTGGTTTCCGGGTCGAGCTCGATGGCGGTGCTGTTGGCACCCTCCTCCAGCACTTCTTCGGAGAATGCGGCCTGCACTACCGAACGGTTGGCAGTGATGCCTTCGCCACCCTCGCGGCCGAAGGCTGCGGAGGTTTGCACCTTCAGGTTCAGGTCCTGGGCCGGCTGGGCCAGGTCCGAAGCTTCGTAGGCAGCATCCTGCAGCTGCTTGCTGGCATCTACGTAACGCTGCTCGACCAGAGGGATCTTCAGGTCACGGGTCAGCTTGTCCTTCAGGCTGGCGAAGCTCGGCACTTCCGGCGCCTGCACGCCCAGCAGCTTGATCAGGTGGTAGCCGAACTCGGTGCGAACCGGCGCCGAGACCTGGCCGTCCTGCAGCTTGTACAGCGCATCCTCGAACGCCGGGTCGTAAACACCCGGGCCGGCGAAGCCAAGGTCACCGCCGCTATTGGCCGAACCCGGGTCCTGGGAGAACTCCTTGGCCAGCGCGGCAAAGTCTTCGCCCTTGGCCAGGCGTTGCTCGATCTCTTCGGCGCGGGCCTTGGCCTGGGCGTCGGTGACCTTGTCGTTGACCTCGATGAGGATGTGCGCGGCATGACGCTGCTCGGCGAGGTTGGCGATTTCCTTCTCGTACTGGGCCTTGAGCTCTTCGTCGGTCACCTTGACCTGATCGAAGAACGCCGACTTCTTCAGCTCGATGTAGTCGATCACCACCTGGTCTGGCGACATGAACTCCTTGGCGTGCTGGTCGTAGTGCGCCTTGACCTCTTCATCGCTGACCTTGACCGCGGCCGGGTCGGCCTTGAAGGTCAGGGAAGCGAAGTCACGGGTCTGCTTCTCGAGGCGGGCAAAGGCATCGACCTGCTGGTCGGTCACGAAGCTGCTGCCGGCCAAGCCGGTGCGCAGTTGGCCGATGAGCATTTCCTCGGCGAGCATGTCGCGGAACTGCATGCGGCCATAGCCCATCTGGCGAATGACCTGGTCGAAACGGTCGGCACTGAATTTGCCGTCCACCTGAAACTCCGGCGTCTGCAGGATCACCTGATCCAGTGCGGCCTCGGAGAAGGCGAATTTGGCATCTTCGGCGCCTTGCAGCAGCAGCTTGCGGCTGATCAGCCCCTTCAGTGCCTCTTCGCGCAGCAATTTGTCATCCAGCAGCGCCGGGTCGAAATCCTTGCCCAACTGTTGCATCAGCTGACGGCGCTGCATGTCGGCCGCCTGGCTCAGCTCGTTCTGGCTGATGGTCTGGCCGTTCACCTTGGCGGCGTCCTGGCTATGGGTGGCGGCCTGGAAAATGGCTTCGAAACCGGTCAACGCCATCAACACGACGATAAGGCCGATGATGGTCTTGGCAATCCAACCTTGTGAATTGTCCCTGATATTTTGCAGCATGCGTCCCCCAGAAACGGTTGTACCACTGCGTCGACAACCGCGGAGCGTGGGTAGAAACCTGATAAAAGAAAGGCGCATCCGAGGATGCGCCTTTTCTTAGCAAACGTGTCAGGCGGGAACGTTTGCGCCCCGCCATCACCGTGCTCGGACCTGGCCAAGCCGGGTCCGGCTGAAAGAGACGACTTAGTTGACGGCGTCTTTCAGGCCTTTGCCAGCCTTGAAGCCTGGAACCTTGGCGGCAGCGATCTTGATCGCGTTACCGGTTTGCGGGTTGCGGCCGGTGCGCTCTGCACGCTCCTTGACCGAGAAGGTACCGAAGCCAACCAGTACCACATCGTCACCTTGCTTCAGGGCGCCGGTGACGGATTCGATGACTGCGTCCAGCGCACGGCCGGCTACAGCTTTCGGGATGTCAGCAGATGCGGCGATAGCGTCAATCAGTTCCGACTTGTTCACTCTAAGTCCCCTTATTTCTCTATTGAGTTTGTTTCTAAGTATGTAATGAAAAGCTTATGAAACCTGCGCTGGGTGGCCTGATGACAATAGCGTGCCGCTTTATAGCAAGGCCCCGAAAAAACTGTCAAGGAAAGCCCCCCAGCCAAAAACTACTAGTGCGTGCTAATTCTTTCCTTGGCATCGCCGTCGCGCTTTTCATCTTTCGCGACAATCTCCGGAGCCACATCTGGCAAGGGCTCCGGGGCGTATTGCAGCGCAATTTGCAGGACTTCGTCAATCCATTTGACTGGTTTGATCTGCAGATCCTGTTTGATATTTTCCGGAATCTCCTTCAGATCGCGAACATTCTCCTCGGGAATGATCACCGTCTTGATCCCGCCACGGTGTGCCGCCAGCAATTTTTCCTTCAACCCGCCAATGGCCAGCACCTGGCCACGCAGGGTGATTTCACCGGTCATGGCCACATCGGCACGTACCGGAATCTGCGTCAGCGCCGACACCAGCGCGGTGCACATGCCGATACCAGCACTTGGGCCATCCTTCGGCGTGGCGCCTTCAGGCATGTGGATATGCACGTCGTGCTTCTCGTGGAAGTCGGCGGCGATACCCAGGCTGCGGGCACGGCTGCGCACCACGGTCTGCGCGGCGGTGATCGACTCGACCATGACGTCGCCCAGCGAGCCGGTCTTGATCAGCTGGCCCTTGCCGGGAATGACCACGGCTTCGATGGTCAGCAGTTCGCCGCCCACCTGGGTCCAGGCCAGGCCGGTAACCTGGCCGATCTGGTCCTGCTGCTCGGCCAGGCCGTAGCGGAACTTGCGCACGCCCAGCAGGTGCTCCAGCTGCTCGCTGGCTACCTTGACCTTGACCTGCTTCTGCCCGGTATGTTCCTTGACCACCTTGCGGCAGACTTTGGCGATTTGCCGTTCCAGGCCGCGCACACCGGCTTCGCGGGTATAGAAGCGGATGATGTCGCGGATCGCCGAGACATCGACTTCCAGCTCGTCCTTCTTCAAGCCGTTGGCCTTGACCTGCTTGGGCACCAGGTACTTGACCGCGATGTTGATCTTCTCGTCCTCGGTGTAGCCCGGCAGGCGGATGACTTCCATCCGGTCGAGCAGCGCCGGCGGGATGTTCATCGAGTTCGAGGTGCACAGGAACATCACGTCCGAGAGGTCGTAATCGACCTCCAGGTAGTGGTCGTTGAAGTTGTGGTTCTGCTCCGGATCGAGCACTTCGAGCAGTGCCGAGGCCGGGTCGCCACGCATGTCGCTGCCCATCTTGTCGATTTCGTCCAGCAGGAACAGCGGGTTGCGCACCCCCACCTTGGTCATCTTCTGGATCAGGCGGCCAGGCATGGAACCGATGTAGGTACGGCGGTGACCACGGATTTCGGCCTCGTCACGCACACCACCCAGGGCCATGCGCACGAACTTGCGGTTGGTGGCAGCGGCGATCGACTCGGCCAGCGAGGTCTTGCCGACGCCGGGTGGGCCGACCAGGCACAGTACCGGCCCGCGGATCTTCTTGACGCGCTTTTGCACGGCAAGGTACTCGAGGATGCGTTCCTTGACCTCTTCCAGGCCGTAGTGGTCGGCATCGAGGATTTCCTCGGCCTTGGCCAGGTCCAGACGCACCTTGCTCTGGGCCTTCCACGGCACCTGCACCAGCCAGTCGAGATAGGAACGGACCACAGTGGCCTCGGCCGACATCGGCGACATCTGCTTGAGCTTGTTCAGCTCGGCCTGGGCCTTGGCCAGTGCATCCTTGGGCAGGCCAGCGGCTTCGATGCGCTTTTTCAGCTCTTCGACTTCGTTGTGGCCTTCGTCGCCATCACCGAGTTCCTTCTGAATGGCCTTCATCTGCTCATTCAGGTAGTACTCGCGCTGGCTGCGCTCCATCTGCTTCTTGACCCGACCGCGAATGCGCTTTTCGACCTGCAGCAGGTCGATTTCGGCATCCAGCAGCGCCAGTACGTGCTCGACACGGGTCGGCAGGTCGACGATTTCGAGAATTTCCTGTTTCTGCTCGATCTTCAGGGCCATGTGTGCGGCCATGGTGTCGACCAGGCGCCCTGGCTCTTCGATGCTGTTCAGCGACGACAGCACTTCGGCTGGGACTTTCTTGCCCAGTTGCACGTATTGCTCGAACTGCGACAGCAGCGTGCGCACGAACACTTCCGACTCGCGCTCGGCGGCGTCGGCTTCGTCGATCAGGGAAACTTCGGCACGGATGTGCCCTTCCACTTCACTGAAACGCTCCACAGCACCGCGCTGCTCGCCCTCGACCAGCACCTTGACGGTGCCATCGGGCAGTTTCAGCAATTGCAGCACGGTGGCAACGGTACCTACGCGGTACAGTGCATCCTCGCCCGGGTCATCGTCGGCCGGGTTTTTCTGGGCCAGCAGAAGAATCTGCTTTTCGCCCGTCATCGCCGCCTCAAGGGCTTCAATGGATTTTTCGCGCCCCACGAACAGCGGGATGACCATGTGCGGGTAAACAACGACATCGCGCAATGGCAAAAGAGGCAAGTCGAGGGTGGTCTTCATGATTTCGCCTCTACAGCGGCCTTATGGCCGGAAACCGGTGGAAATGATACTTGGACCTAATGTGGGGGCAGGCTTGGGAAATTACAAGCGCTAGCGCAGGAAAAGCAGAAAGGGGCCCGTAGGCCCCTTCTTGCTTGCAACCATCAACCGGCCATTACCTGGATCAGGCGTCCGGCGCGGCCTTGGCTTGCGGCTCGCTGTTTTCGTAGATCATCAGCGGCTGCGAAGTGCCATCGATGACGCTCTCGTCGATCACCACCTTGCTGACATCCTTCTTCGAAGGAATCTCGTACATGGTGTCGAGCAAAACGCCTTCGAGGATCGAACGCAGGCCACGGGCGCCGGTCTTGCGCTCCAGGGCCTTGCGCGCCACGGCCTTGAGCGCATCGCTTCGGAACTCGAGGTCGACGTTTTCCATCTCGAACAGCTTGGCATACTGCTTGGTCAGGGCGTTCTTCGGCTCGGTGAGGATCTGCATCAGCGCGGCCTCGTCCAGCTCGTCGAGGGTTGCCAGCACCGGCAGGCGGCCGACGAATTCCGGGATCAGGCCAAACTTGACCAGATCGTCCGGCTCGACCTCACGCAGGGACTCGCCAACCTTCTTGCCCTCTTCCTTGCTGCGTACTTCGGCGCCAAAACCGATGCCACCCTTGGTGGAGCGGTTCTGGATGACCTTTTCCAAGCCCGAGAAGGCACCACCGCAGATGAACAGGATGTTGCGGGTATCGACCTGCAGGAATTCCTGTTGCGGGTGCTTGCGGCCGCCTTGCGGCGGAACCGAGGCCACGGTGCCTTCGATCAGCTTCAGCAGTGCCTGCTGCACGCCCTCGCCCGATACGTCACGGGTGATGGACGGGTTGTCCGACTTGCGCGAAATCTTGTCGATCTCGTCGATGTAGACGATGCCCATCTGGGCCTTTTCCACGTCGTAGTCGCACTTCTGCAACAGCTTCTGGATGATGTTCTCGACGTCCTCACCCACGTAACCTGCTTCGGTCAGGGTGGTGGCGTCAGCAATGGTGAACGGTACGTTCAACAGGCGTGCAAGGGTTTCGGCGAGCAGGGTCTTGCCCGAGCCGGTTGGCCCGATGAGCAGGATGTTGCTCTTGCCGAGTTCGACTTCGTCACCCTTCTTGTCACGCTGGTTCAGGCGCTTGTAGTGGTTGTACACCGCTACGGCAAGCACCTTCTTCGCGCGTTCCTGACCAATGACGTACTGGTCCAGGATACCGCTGATTTCTTTCGGCGAAGGCAATTTGTGCGCGCTGCTCTCGGCCTGGGCTTCCTGCACCTCCTCACGGATGATGTCGTTGCACAGGTCGACGCACTCGTCGCAGATAAATACCGAGGGCCCGGCAATCAGTTTGCGCACTTCGTGCTGGCTTTTGCCGCAGAAGGAGCAATAAAGCAATTTGCCGCTGTCCTCGCCGTTACGGGTGTCAGTCATTCGATCGATCCAATCCGGTAGGCTTGCAACACAAGATGAAGGCAATTGCGGGCTTTTTCAAGTCCGCAGGTAGGCGCTTTCCGCGCCTACCTGCTCTGGCACCCCGGTTCAGGAGGCCAGTTGCCGCTTGTCGTAGACCGAGTCGATCAGGCCGTACTCGGCCGCGCGCGAGGCGCTCATGAAGTTGTCACGTTCAGTGTCGCGCTTGATGGTCTCGAGATCCTGGCCGGTGTGGTAGGCCAGCAGCTCGTTCAGGCGGGCCTTGATATTGAGGATTTCCTGGGCGTGGATCTCGATATCGGTGGCCTGACCCTGGAAGCCGCCCAGCGGCTGGTGGATCATCACGCGCGAGTTAGGCAGGCAGTGACGCTTGCCCTTGGCACCAGCAGCCAGCAGGAAGGCGCCCATGCTGCAGGCCTGGCCGATGCAGATGGTCGAGACGTCCGGCTTGATGAACTGCATGGTGTCGTAGATCGACATGCCGGCGGTGACGGAACCGCCCGGCGAGTTGATGTACAGATGGATATCCTTGTCCGGGTTTTCCGCTTCAAGGAACAGCAGTTGCGCAACGACGAGGTTGGCCATGTAGTCCTCTACCGGGCCAACCAGGAAGATCACACGCTCCTTCAACAGGCGCGAGTAGATGTCGTAAGCGCGTTCGCCACGGGCGGACTGCTCGATAACCATCGGGACCAGACCGCCTGCGGCCTGGATGTCAGAGCTCTGCTGAATATAAGAATTGCGGGACATGTCCTGCGCTCACTCCCAAATAGTCATGGCTTGAATACGCACAAGCCAGCTCGAAGGCTGGCTTGTGGGGGTTTCCTACGAGAGAAGCCTGTTACTCAGCGGCGGCTGGAGCCTGAGCTGGTTTAACGGCATCTTCGTACGAGACCGACTTGTCGGTCACAGTCGCTTTCTGCAGAACAGTATCTACAACTTGTTCTTCCAGCACAACCGAACGGACTTCGTTCAGTTGCTGGTCGTTCTTGTAGTACCAGGCGATGACCTGCTCAGGCTCTTGGTAAGCCGAAGCCATTTCTTCGATCATTTCGCGAACCTTGCCTTCGTCCGGCTTCAGCTCGAACTGCTTGACCACTTCGGCCACGATCAGGCCCAGGACCACACGGCGCTTGGCTTGTTCTTCGAACAGCTCGGCCGGCAGTTGCTCAGGCTTGATGTTGCCACCGAACTGCTGAACAGCCTGCACGCGCAGACGGTTGACTTCGTTTTCCAGCAGGGCTTTCGGCACTTCGATCGGGTTGGCAGCCAGCAGACCGTCCATGACCTGGTTCTTCACCTTGGCCTTGATGGCCTGGCGCAGTTCACGCTCCATGTTCTTGCGAACTTCGGTGCGGAAGCCTTCCAGGGTCGATTCCTTGATGCCGAACTGGGCGAAGAACTCTTCGTTCAGCTCTGGCAGCACAGGAGCGGCAACGCTGTTGACGGTGATGGTGAACTCGGCGGCTTTGCCAGCCAGGTCCAGGTTCTGGTAGTCCTCTGGGAAGGTCACGTTCACAACGCGCTCTTCGCCAGCCTTGGCGCCAACCAGGCCGTCTTCGAAGCCTGGGATCATGCGGCCGGAGCCCAGTACCAGCTGGGTGCCCTTGGCCGAACCACCGGCGAACACTTCACCGTCGACCTTGCCGACGAAGTCGATGTTGACCTGGTCGTCGTTCTGCGCGGCGCGCTCGACGGCCTCGAAGCGGGTGTTCTGCTTGCGCAGCACTTCCAGCATGTTGTCCAGGTCGGCATCAGCCACTTCGGCGCTCAGGCGCTCGACGTTGATCGACTCGAGGCCGCCAACGGTGAACTCCGGGAACACTTCGAAGATGGCGACGAACTCCAGGTCCTTGCCCTTTTCGAAGGACTTCGGCTCTACCGCAGGGGCGCCAGCCGGGTTCAGCTTCTGCTCGACGATGGCTTCGTAGAAGGAAGCCTGGACGAGGTCACCGAACGCCTCTTGACGGGCATCGGCTTCGAAACGCTGACGAATCACGCTCATCGGCACTTTGCCTGGGCGGAAGCCGGCAACCTTGGCGCGCTTGGCAGTCTGTTGCAGACGCTTGTTGACTTCGTTCTCGACGCGCTCGGCCGGAACGGCGATGGTCATGCGACGCTCGAGAGCGGAAGTGTTTTCAACAGAAACTTGCATGGATATTCCTCGTTGCACAGACGTTAGCCGGCGTTAGCCCGACTCCAGAATCAAGGGCAAGCATTCTAGTGAGTCGCGCAGCAGAAGTCACCCCACTCGGGACGACGGGAAACCACGCCGGTCGATTAACTTTCACGGCCCGCACGACATAGCGCCGGGCCTGCTTCAATGGGGCCGCACGACGCCACCAGGCGACCTGCAGCCGAAATACCTTGTCAAACAACTGCCACCAACGAATTCGCTTCCTTTATTCAGGTTCGATTTCGTTGAACTTGCAGTACTCCTCCCACTCCATCCCCAGCGCCTCGGCCACCTCACGGTGCGTCTCCAGGCGCATGGCCTGCAGTTGCTCGGGGGTTTCGGCGATCAGTTGCAGGGCCAACTCCCAAGGCTGGATACCCTGCTCCTCGGCCGCATCCTCGAACGCCCACTCGATCTGCTGGGCCTGCTCGCGCGCATCCAGCTCACGGATCTCTTCTAGCAGCTGCGGGTTGGCCTCGGCAAAGCGCTGTAGCGCCAGTGCCTGACGGGCTTCTTTTGCGATCATCGGGCTGTTCCTCTGCCGGCCAAATGGGCCGGCGTTTCAACCGGCTGAAATCTAACAGCTTTTATTGGGGTGTCACCAGAGGATTGCAAGGGCCGGGATGCGATTTGACCGAGAGGTGATTCGCCATGAAATTGTCAGCGCCGCTCGATCTCACAGGCGCTAGAACCTTCAAACCATACACACAGAGCAAAAACAAAAAGGCGCCCGATCTCACGATCAAGGCGCCTTCGAAGAAATATGGGGTGGACGATGGGAATCGAACCCACGACAACTGGAATCACAATCCAGCGCTCTACCAACTGAGCTACGCCCACCATATTGCGGTCTTGCGATGTTGCGGTACAACCTTACAGAAGCATGGTGCGGACGAAGAGACTCGAACTCTTACAGCTTGCGCCGCTGGAACCTAAATCCAGTGTGTCTACCAATTTCACCACGTCCGCGTAACGCTTAAAACAAAGGCGCCAGATGCTATCGAGGCGCCTTTGAAGAATATGGGGTGGACGATGGGAATCGAACCCACGACAACTGGAATCACAATCCAGCGCTCTACCAACTGAGCTACGCCCACCATATTGCATTACAGCCTACTTGCTTGCCAAAGCTGCCTAAATGGCGCACCCGGCAGGACTCGAACCTGCGACCATCCGCTTAGAAGGCGGATGCTCTATCCAGCTGAGCTACGGGCGCTTAAGCTTGAAGCCTAACCGAACGAGACCTTTAACAGCTAACTGCTAAACCACTCATTCTGCCCGACTTCGCCAACCAGTGCTAGGCTGTGCCCGACAAGTGCGGCGAATCTTATAGGCGAGCCTGAAAGTCGTCAACACCTTTCTCAAAAAAATTTAAATTATTTAAGGGCTTAGGGGATTTGCCCGACCACCCGCCTTTGCCCTTGGCCCATGTCGTGCGAGAATGCGCCCTCTTTAATTGTTTCCTTCTCGATGGTTAATCACGCGTCTATGACTGCACACCTAATCGATGGCAAGGCGATCGCCGCCAGCCTGCGCCAGCAGATCGCTCAACGTGTCGTGGAGCGTCGCCAGCAAGGCCTGCGTACGCCGGGCCTGGCGGTGATCCTGGTCGGCACCGACCCCGCCTCCCAAGTCTATGTCTCGCACAAGCGCAAGGACTGCGAAGAGGTCGGCTTCATTTCGCAGGCGTTCGACCTGCCCAGCGAAACCACGCAGCAGGCCCTGACCGAGCTGATCGACCGCCTCAATGACGATCCGGCCGTCGACGGTATCCTGCTGCAGTTGCCGCTGCCGGCGCACCTGGACGCCTCGCTGCTGCTCGAGCGCATCCGCCCGGACAAGGACGTGGATGGCTTCCACCCGTACAACATCGGTCGTCTGGCCCAGCGCATCCCGCTGCTGCGCCCGTGCACACCGAAGGGCATCATGACCCTGCTGGAAAGCACCGGCCAGGACCTGTACGGCATGAACGCGGTCATCGTCGGCGCGTCCAACATCGTTGGTCGCCCGATGGCCATGGAGCTGCTGCTGGCCGGCTGCACCGTGACCGTCTGCCACCGCTTCACCAAGGACCTCGCCGGCCATGTCGGCCGCGCCGACCTGGTGGTAGTGGCCGCCGGCAAGCCTGGCCTGGTCAAGGGTGAATGGATCAAGGAAGGTGCCATCGTTATCGACGTGGGCATCAACCGCCAGGAAGACGGCAAGCTGGTCGGCGACGTGGTCTACGAGACCGCCCTGCCGCGCGCCGGCTGGATCACGCCGGTGCCGGGCGGCGTCGGGCCGATGACCCGCGCATGCCTGCTGGAGAACACGCTGTATGCGGCGGAAGAGCTGCACAAGTAATACCGCGTGATATGAAAACGGCACCTCTGGCAGGTGCCGTTTTTTTTGCCCGTGATCAATGCATTGGCTTCACCGGCCTCTTCGCGGGTGAACCCGCTCCCACAGGTTGCGCGCCGTCCCAGAAGATGGCGATATCTCTGTGGGAGCGGGTTTACCCGCGAAGAAGCCGGCGCGTTACTCAGCCGATCACTTCCTGGCCGCCTCCCACGACTTCAGCAGTTCGTTGTAGCTGACTGTCTCGCCCTTGGGCTTTTCGTTGGCCAGTTTCGGTTTCGGCGCCCCAGGCTGGTCGAACCAGTATTGGGCATCCTTCTCCGGGTTCAGCTTCGGTGCACAGGTGGCCTGGGCGTTGGACCGCTGCAAGCGCTCCATCATCCGGTCCTGATCGCGGGCCAGGCCGTCCAGCGCTTCCTGCGGGGTCTTCTCGCCACTGGCCACTTCGGCGATGTGGCTCCACCACAGCTGCGCCAACCGCGGGTAGTCCGGCACGTTGGTGCCGGTCGGTGTCCACTGTACCCGTGCCGGGCTGCGGTAGAACTCCACCAGCCCGCCCAGCTTGGGCGCCAGCTCGGTCATGGCCTGGGAGTTGATGTCCGATTCGCGAATCGGCGTGAGGCCGACGATGGTCTTTTTCAGCGACACGGTCTTGGAGGTGACGAACTGGGCATACAGCCACGCAGCCAGGCGTTGCTTCTCGGGGGTGGACTTGAAGAAGGTCCACGAACCGGTGTCCTGGTAGCCCAGCTTCATCCCCTCCTCCCAGTACGGCCCCTTCGGTGAAGGCGCCATGCGCCACTTCGGCGTGCCGTCGGCATTCACCACCGGCAGACCGGGCTTGGTCATGTCGGCGGTAAACGCGGTGTACCAGAAGATCTGCTGGGCGATGTTGCCCTGGGCCGGCACCGGGCCGGCTTCGGAGAAGGTCATGCCCTGGGCTTCCTTGGGCGCATAGGCACGCATCCAGTCCACGTATTTCTGCGTGGCATACACGGCAGCCGGGCCGTTGGTGTCGCCGCCACGGGTCACGCTGGACCCCACCGGGTGGCAGTCCTCCACGCGAATGCCCCATTCGTCCACCGGCAGACCATTAGGCAAACCTTTGTCGCCGCCACCCGCCATGGAGAACCAGGCATCGGTGAAGCGCCAGCCCAGTGACGGGTCTTTCTTGCCGTAGTCCATGTGGCCATAGACGCGTTTACCGTCGATTTCCTTGACGTCTTCGGTAAAGAACCTGGCAATGTCCTCGTAGGCTGACCAGTTCACCGGCACACCAAGTTCGTAGCCGTATTTTTCCTTGAACCTGGCCTTCAGTTCGGGCCGCTCGAACCAGTCGGCACGGAACCAGTAGAGGTTGGCGAACTGCTGGTCCGGCAGTTGGTAGACCTTGCCATCCGGCGCGGTGGTGAAGGAAATGCCGATGAAGTCCTTCAGGTCCAGGGTCGGCGAGGTGTAGTCCTTGCCTTCGTTGGCCATCAGGTCGGTGATCGATTCCACCTTGCCGTAGCGAAAGTGCGTACCGATCAGGTCGGAGTCGTTGACCCAGCCGTCATAGATGTTCTTGTCCGACTGCATCTGTGTCTGCAGCTTTTCCACCACGTCGCCTTCCTGCAGCAGGTCGTGGGTCAGCTGTATACCGGTGATCTCGCTGAAGGCCTTGGCCAGCACCTTGGACTCGTATTCATGGGTGGTGATGGTTTCCGACACCACGTTGATCTTCATGCCACGGAACGGTTCGGCAGCCTTGATGAACCACTTCAACTCGGCCAACTGCTGTTCAGGGGTAAGGGTCGAAGGCTTGAACTCACTGCCGAGCCACTTTCTTGCCGCATCCTCGTACTGGTCGGCCCAGGCTGTGCCCTGCACGCTGGCCAGTACCAGCAACGCGGCCAGGGTCAAATGTCGCCTGTTGTACTTGTTGTCGAACATTGTGATCTCCCGTTTCAGTTATCCCACAGGGCCGCTCGCTCAGCCCCAGCGCAGCACCACCACCAGCCACGCCAGCGAAAGCAGCGAGGCCACCCACAATGGCCACTCGCTGACGCCAACCACCAGCAAATGCAGGTAGGCGCTGGCCAGCAGGCCGATGAACAAACGGTCGCCACGGCTGGTGACCAGCGGCAGGAAGCCGCGTCGCTCCACGCAGGGGCGGCGCAGTTCGAGCAGGGTCATGCCCAGCAGCAGCACGCCGACGGCGGCGAAGAACAGCGCCGTCGGCAAGGTCCAGGCCATCCACTCCATGCCTTGCCCTCCTCACACCCGGCCCAGGGCGAAGCCCTTGGCCACATGGTTGCGCACGAACCAGATCACCAGCATGCCCGGCAAGATGGTCAGTACCCCCGCCGCCGCCAGTACCCCCCAATCTATGCCCGAGGCAGACACGGTACGGGTCATCACCGCGGCGATCGGCTTGGCATTCACCGAGGTGAGGGTGCGCGCCAGCAGCAGCTCCACCCAGGAGAACATGAAACAGAAAAACGCCGTCACGCCGATGCCGGAGCCAATCAGCGGAATGAAGATCTTCACGAAGAAGCGTGGGAAGCTGTAGCCGTCGATATAGGCCGTTTCGTCGATCTCCTTCGGCACACCAGACATGAACCCCTCGAGGATCCACACTGCCAGCGGCACGTTGAACAGGCAGTGGGCCAGGGCCACGGCGATATGGGTATCGAACAGGCCGATCGACGAATACAGCTGGAAGAACGGCAGCAGGAACACCGCCGGTGGCGCCATGCGGTTGGTCAGCAGCCAAAAGAACAGGTGCCGGTCACCGAGGAAGCGGTAACGCGAGAAGGCATATGCCGCTGGCAGCGCCACCAGCAGCGAAATCAGCGTGTTCAGGCACACGTAGTACAGCGAATTGATGTAGCCGCTGTACCAGCTGGCATCGGTGAAGATCACCCGGTAGTTGTCGAGGGTGAACGCCTGTGGCCACAGGGTCAGGCCGCCGAGTATCTCGGTGTTGCTCTTGAACGACATGTTCAGCAGCCAGTAGATCGGCACCAGCAGGAAGAAGAAGTACAGCAGCAGGGCCAGCGATTTGCGCGTGCTCATGGCCTAGTCCTTGTCGGCATGGGTCATGGCTGTGTAGAACAGCCAGGAAACCAGCAGGATGATCAGGAAGTACACCAGCGAGAACGCCGCCGCCGGGCCCAGGTCGAACTGCCCCACGGCCATGCGCGTGAGGGTCTGGCTGAGGAAGGTGGTGGCATTGCCGGGCCCGCCACCGGTCAGCACGAAGGGCTCGGTGTAGATCATGAAGCTGTCCATGAAGCGCAGCATCACCGCGATCAGCAGCACGTTCTTCAGCTTGGGCAACTGGATATGGCGAAACACCGCCCAGCCCGAGGCACGGTCGATGCGAGCGGCCTGGTAGTACACGTCGGGGATGGCGCGCAGCCCCGAGTAACAGAGCAACGCCACCAGCGATGTCCAGTGCCACACGTCCATCACCAGCACGGTCAGCCAAGCGTCGAACGGGTCGCCAGCGTAGTTGTAGCTGACCCCGAGCTTGGCCAGGGTGGCGCCGAGCAGGCCGATGTCGGCCCGGCCGAAAATCTGCCAGATGGTGCCGACCACGTTCCAAGGGATCAGCAACGGGATGGCCATGACGATCAGGCACACCGAGGCCATGCGCCCCTTGGTCGGCATGGTCAGGGCAATGGCGATGCCCAGCGGGATCTCGATCAGTAGCACGCAGGCGGAATAGATGAACTGACGCAGCAGCGCATCGTGCAGCGCCGGGTCGCGCAGCACCTGACGGTACCAGTCGGCGCCGACGAAGTAGCGGTTGGACTGGTCGAAGATGTCCTGCACCGAGTAGTTGACCACCGTCATCATCGGCACCACCGCACTGAATGCCACCAGCAGGAACACCGGCAGCACCAGCCACCAGGCCTTGTTGTTCGGCACCTTGTTCATGGCCCGGCCTCCAGCAGCACATCGTCGAGGTACAGCATCAGCCACTGCGCCGGCAGGCTGACCCAGGCCTGGGCCACCGGCAGCGGACGGTCCTCGCCCAGGCGCGCCTTGAGCGCGACACCTCCCAGCTCGAGGGTGACGATGCGGTAGGTGCCCAGGTCCTCGACGTCCAGCACCCGTGCCGGGTAGGCATCATCGAACGGGCTCTCCCACAGCTGCACGAATTCCGGGCGGATGCCCAGCTGCAGGCGACCACCGCCTGTGACCGCCAGGCGCTCTCGCAGGTGCTCTCGCATTTGCCCGGGCAGCACCAGGTGAATATCGCCGAACGCCACCCCGTCCGCTTCGGCGCGCACCTCGATCAGGTTCATCCCCGGGCTGCCGATGAAGTAACCGACGAAGGTATGCCGCGGCCGCTCGAACAGTTCGCGCGGGGTGCCGAACTGGACGATGCGCCCGCCGTGCATCACCGCGATCTTGTCGGCGAACGTCGAGGCCTCCAACTGGTCGTGGGTGACGTAGATCATGGTGATGTTGAACTGCTCGTGGATCTGCTTGAGCTTGCGCCGCAGCTTCCACTTCAGGTGCGGGTCGATCACCGTCAGCGGCTCGTCGAACAGGATCGCCGACACGTCATCGCGCACCAGGCCACGGCCCATGGAGACCTTCTGCTTTTCGTCGGCACTGAGGTTGCGCGCCTTCTTGCGCAGCACGGCCGACAGGTCGAGCACCTCGGCAATCTCTTCCACCCGGGCCTGCACCCGGGCTTCGTCCAACCCTTGGTTGCGCAAGGGAAACGCCAGGTTGTCGAACACCGTCATGGTGTCGTAAACCACCGGGAACTGGAACACCTGGGCAATGTTGCGCGCCTGCGGTGACAGCTGGTTGACCGGCTTGCCGTCGAACAGCACCTCGCCGTGGGAAGGAGTCAGCAGCCCGGAGATGATGTTGAGCAAGGTCGACTTGCCGCAGCCCGACGGCCCGAGCAAGGCGTAGGCACCGCCCTGCTCCCACACATGCTCCAGCGCGTGCAGGGCATAGTCCGCCTCGCTGGCGGGCTGGCGGCTGTAGCTGTGCGCCAGTTGGCGCAGGCGGATCTCGGCCATCAACCTCTCCTTGCCTGGCGCAGCCCCGGGGCCTGCACTAGCGCCCCGGTACTGTCGAACACGAACAGCTTGTGGGTGGGGATGAACACGCGGATCGGCGTGTCCACCTGGTATTCGTGTACCCCTGGCAGGTGCAGGATCATGCGCCAGTGTTCGTTGCGTACATGCAGGAAGGTCTCTGAACCACTGATCTCGGCCAGTTCCACCAGCACCGACAATTCCAGGTCGTCGTCGTGCGCCGGCACCAGGCTGATGTGGCTGGGCCGCACGCCAAAGCGGTAGTCACCCTCGGCAAGCGGCTGCAAGTCGGCGTTGCGGGCGAAGTGCACGGCCTGGGCCAGGCACACGTCGTTGCCGCTGATACGGCCAGGCACCAGGTTGATCGGCGGCTCGGAAAACAGCTCGGCAGCCAGCACGCTGCCCGGGCGCTGGTAGACCTCGGCGGTAGGCCCGCTCTGGACGATACGGCCCTCATGCACCAGGGTGGTGGTGCCGCCCAGAGCCAGCGCCTCGTTGGGCTCGGTGGTGGCATACACGGCAATGCAGTGGCGCGCCGCGAACAGCTCGCGCAGCTCCTGACGCAGGCCCTCGCGCAGCTTGTAGTCGAGGTTGACCAGCGGCTCGTCGAACAGGATCAGCGAGGCATCCTTGACCAGCGCCCGGGCCATTGCCGTGCGTTGCTGCTGGCCACCGGACAGCTCCAGCGGCAGGCGCTGCAGGTAGGCTTCGATGCGCAGCATCTCGGCGGTTTCCTGCACCCGTCGGCGAATCTGGGGCTCGTCCATGCGTGCCTGGCGCAGCGGTGACGCAATGTTCTCGTACACGCTGAGGGTCGGGTAATTGATGAACTGCTGATACACCATCGACACATTGCGTTGGCGCACCGGCACGCCAGTCACGTCCTGGCCATCCATCAGCACCCGCCCCCGGTCCGGGCGATCGAGCCCGGCCATCAGCCGCATCAGGCTGGTCTTGCCGGCCAGGGTGCGGCCCAGCAGCACGTTGAACGAGCCGGGTTCGAAACGCAGTGAGGCATCGACGATCCAGGCCTGGTTGTCGACGCTGCGGCTGACCTGTTCCAGCACCAGGGACATGGCGTGGCCTTCTTGTGGTTTTTGTCTGCCGGGCACAGCCAGTTTCGTGCCAGATGCGCCGCAACCGTCTGGCCCGGGGCCTGGCCGGCAACACCGGTCAATCGCAGGTTCACAACTGAACACAAGCACTGAACAACTGAACACTTGCCGGTTTGACATTGAACAACCGTGCACGACACTGAACAGCGGTCGGCCCCATGACAACAATCACACAGGACAGGCCCATGGCCGCATCCGCTTCGCCCCATGCCCAACTGATCCAGGCCTCCTGGGCCCGCTGCCGCGACCACGGCCTGCAACCCCAGCACGCCCCGGACTTCGACTGCCTGACCCGCGCCGAGCTGAGCGCCCTGCTGGAGCGGCGCCAGGCCCTGCTGCGCCTGACCCGCGAAGCGGTGCTGCCGCAATATGCCCACCTGCTGGGCAATGCCAGCTACCTGGTGATGCTGGCCGATGCCAGCGGCTGCCTGCTCGACAGCTGGGGCTCGCGGCGGTTCATCGAGCCGCGCCAGCTGCATGGTTTCAGCGCCGGGGCCCACTGGCACGAGCGCGGTGTCGGCACCAATGCGCTGGGCACCGCGCTGGTCTGCGCCGAGGCGATCCACGTGGGCCAGGACGAGCACTTCCTGCGCCAGAACCGCTATATGTCCAGCGCCGCCGCGCCGCTGTTCGACGCCGAACGGCAGCTGGTCGGGGTGCTCGATGTGGCCAGCGACGGCTACCTGCCCGCCAGCCAGACCTTGGGCCTGGTACGCATGATGGGCCAGAGCCTGGAGAACCGCCTGATCCTCGCCGAGCATGCCGACCAGCATGCGCAATTGATCTTCAACAGCGCCTCCGACAACCTCGACAGCCCCTGGGCCGGCCTGCTGGTGTTCGATGAGCAGGGGCAGGTGCTGGCCGCCAATCACCGGGCCGACACCCTGCTCGGGGGCAACCCGCTGCAGCAGAACATCGAGCAACTGTTCCAGTTGCCCCTGCAACAACTGCTCAGCCATCCCCGGCAACAGCCCTTCGCCCTGCAAGCCACCGGGCGCAACCGCTTTCATTGCCAGTGGCAGCCGCCGCGCGAGGCCCCCGGCCGCCCCGCCGCCATCAGCGCCGAACCACGCCTGGAGAAGGCCCTGGCGCAGGCCGGCCTGCTGCTGGAAAAGGACATCCCCGTGCTGGTGCAGGGCGAAACCGGCGTAGGCAAGGAGGTATTCGTCGATACCCTGCACCGGGCCAGCAGCCGCGCCAGCCAGCCGCTCATAGCCGTCAACTGCGCGGCGATCCCCGCAGAGCTGGTTGAGTCGGAGCTGTTCGGCTACGACAAGGGCGCGTTCACCGGCGCCCATCAGAAGGGCAACCCGGGGCTAATTCGCAAGGCCCACCACGGCATCCTGTTCCTCGACGAAATTGGCGACATGCCGTTGCCCACCCAGGCCCGCCTGCTGCGCGTGCTGCAGACGCGCAGTATCCAGCCATTGGGCAGCGGCAAACCGGTGGCGGTGGATATTCGCGTGGTGTCGGCGAGCAACCGCGACCTGGCCGAAGAAGTGCGCGCCGGGCGCTTTCGCCAGGACCTGTATTACCGCATCGCCGGGCTGGCAGTGGTTTTGCCGCCGCTGCGCGAGCGCAATGACCGCCGGCAGCTGATCGAGCAGGTGCATGCGCGCTACCGTGACCCCGGGCAGCCTGCGCGGCTGCCTGCGGCCATTATCGAGCTGCTAGACCGGCACCCCTGGCCGGGGAATATGCGTGAACTGGTGAGTGTGCTGCAGGTGGCGCTGGCCTTGGCGGGTAATGAGCCGGTTGGCCTGGAACACCTGCCTGCGGGTTTTCTCGCCGAGGCGCAGGTACCTGTGCCTGAGCCTGTGCCGATTGCGACCGAAGAGGCGGACCTGCGCGAGCTGGTGGAACAAGCCAATGGCAACCTCTCGGCGGTGGCGCGCGGGCTCGGGATCAGCCGCACCACGCTGTACAAGCGGCTGCGTGAGCGATGATTGCCCTGGCCTGTACTGGCCCCATCGCCGGCAAGCCAGCTCTCATAGAACTGCACATAACTCATTGAATTAGCAGGGACCCTGTGGGAGCGGCTTTAGCCGCGAACACCGGCGCAGCCGGTGCCATGCACCGCGTTGGATGCTTCGCGGCTAAAGCCGCTCCCACAGGGTACGAGGATCGCTTGCGAATTCAGTTATCTGTGCGACAGTGCGGCCCAAAGGGCTGGGCTATCTCCTGCAGCGCCGCTCTCAAGGCCTGTGATATCCCTGTGGGAGCCGGCTTGCCGGCGATAGGGCCGGCCCAGCCACAGCCGATTCGGCTGCCAGCGCAGCGAAATCAGCCAAAGCCGCTGCCGCCACAGCCCATTACAGCCAGCTTTGCCTCCCCACCCGCCGCACAATGAAACCAGAGCCCACTCTGGAAGCGTCGACCGCAGGGAGACCCCTCATGACCCGTTATATCGATGTGCAAGACCTGGCCCGCCTGGTCAACCGCAAAGGCCTGCCCACGTGCCTGCTGGAAATGGCCGAGTACATCCGCCAGGACTACCTGCGCTGGCCCGCCTTCGAAAAATGCGCCCGGGTGGCCAACCATTCAGCGGACGGCGTGATCGAGCTGATGCCAATCTCGGACGCCTGCCGCTACGCCTTCAAGTACGTCAACGGCCATCCGAAGAATACTCGCCATGGCCTGCTCACGGTGATGGCCTTTGGCGCCCTGGCCAGCGTCGATACCGGTGCACCGTTGCTGCTCAGCGAAATGACCCTGACCACCGCCATTCGCACCGCCGCCACCTCGGCCCTGGCCGCCCGCTACCTGGCGCGCGAAGACAGCCGCAGCATGGCATTGATCGGCAATGGCTCGCAGAGCGAGTTCCAGGCCATCGCCTTCAATGCCCTGCTGGGCATCGATGAAATCCGCCTGTATGACATCGACCCGGCTGCCTCGGCCAAGCTGGTCGCCAACCTGGCCAACCGCCCCGGCCTCAAGCTGAGCATCGCCAGCTCCGTGGCCGAAGCGGTGCGCGGGGCCGATATCGTCACCACGGTAACCGCCGACAAGGCCTGCGCCACCATCCTCACCCCGGAGATGATCGAGCCGGGCATGCACCTGAATGCCGTGGGTGGTGACTGCCCGGGCAAGACCGAGCTGCATCGGGCGATTGTGGAGCGGGCCCGGGTGATCGTCGAGTACGAACCGCAAAGCCGGGTGGAAGGCGAGATCCAGCAGATGCCTGCAGACTCGCCAGTGACCGAGTTCTGGCGTGTGGTCGCCGGGGAAGCCAAGGGGCGTGAGCACGGCGAACAGGTGACGCTGTTCGACTCGGTGGGGTTTGCTCTGGAGGATTACTCGGCATTGCGCTATGTGCTGGACACGGCGCAGGCACTGGATATCGGCAAAGACATCGGGCTGGTGCCGGTGCTGGAGGATCCGAAGGATTTGTATGGGTTGTTGCAGCCGCGGGTGGTGGAGTTGCGGGCAGTAAACAAGGCTAACTCCGTCTGTGCCTGATAGACCTTGGGGCTGCTGCGCAGCCCTTTCGCGACACAAGGCCGCTCCCACAAAAGTCCGCCGCCATTTCGAACGGTTGCGCGATCCCTGTGGGAGCGGCCTTGTGTCGCGATGGGCCGCGCAGCGGGGACTGTCAGTTTTTTTGTGTTCGGGCCGGTAATGGCCTGCCGCCAGGCAGGCCCTGATTTTCACCAGGTTGGCCTGATGAACCGATCTCCGTACAGAATCGCAAATTGATTCATCGCGCTTTTCCAATCATGGGCCGGTTTTCCCCAATTGGCTGTTATGTTGCGCAATCCCAGCCAAATCAGTTTGGTCGCTGCGTCATCATTCGGGAAATGCCCGCGAGTCTTGATGACCTTGCGTAGTTGGGCGTTGATGCTCTCGATGGCGTTGGTAGTGTAAATCACCTTCCTGATGGCCGGAGGGAAGACGAAAAATGGAATCACTCGATCCCAGGCGCGTCTCCAGGCAGCCACCACCGTTGGATATTTCTCGCCCCACGGCCCGCTTTCAAATTCATCGAGTGCTTGCTCAGCCGCTTCAGCATTGATGGCTTGGTAAATCGGCTTCAGCTCCTTGGCCAGAGCCCGCCGCTTGTCCCAGGCCGCGAAGTCGAGGCTGTTGCGGATCAGGTGCACGATGCACGTCTGCAGCGTCGTCTCTGGAAACACGGCGCTGAGGGCCTCTGGCATGCCTTTGAGACCATCGGTCACAGCAATCAGCACATCTTCGACACCACGCGTCTTGAGATCGTTAAAGACCTTCATCCAGAACTTCGCACCCTCGGTGTTCTCGATCCAGATGCCCAAGATATCGCGCGTCCCGTCGGGTAGAACGCCCAGTGCCAGGTAAATGGCCTTGTTGCGCACCAGGCCTTCTTCGCGAATCTTCACCCGCAGCGCATCGAAGAAAATGACCGGGTACATCGGCTCCAGTGGTCGCTGTTGCCACGCGCCAATCTCCTCCATGACCTCATCTGTCACAGAGCTGATGAAATCGGGCGAAACGTCGGTTCCATACTGCTCGGACAGAAAGGCTCGGATCTCTCTGACCGTCATGCCTCGGGCGTACATGGCGATGATCTTGTCATCGAAGCCGGTGTACCGCCGCTCGTGCTTAGGGATCAGAATGGGTGCAAAGCTGCCGTCTCGATCTCGGGGAATTTCCAAACGAAGAGGGCCATCGCCGGTCAAAACCGTCTTGCCACTCTTACCGTTACGCTGGTTGGTTTCATCCTCTGGGCGCTGCGCGCCCGGCGGATAACCCAGGTGGTGGCCGAGCTCGGCATGCAGAGCTCGCTCAATCAGGGCCTTTTTGAACGCCGCAGAGGCATCCTCGATAGCTTCTGCGGTCATCAAACCCTCACCGAACTGCTCCAGCAGCTCTTTGGGGATTTTGGGCAGGTCACGCAGGGGTTTCTTTTTGGTTGGCATACATGCACCTCTTACTCATGTTATGCCCGAACACAAAATTTCTGACACCCTCCGCAGCGGCCCCCTTTACCGCCTAACCTGTCCCATGCCCTCTTCTGAAAGAAGCCCAAGCGCATGGACACCAAGGACGCCAACGCCCCCCCCCTCGACCGCATCGACGAAGCGATCATCGACATCCTGCGCCATGACGGCCGCATCACTTTCGAAAAACTCTCCAGCCTCGTCCACCTCACCCCGCGCCCCTGCCTGGAGCGTGTACGCAAGCTGGAGCGCCGTGGCGTGATCCGCGGCTACGGGGCGATCATCGACCTGCAGAAGGTCGCGCCCGGGGTGTCGCTGCTGGTGCTGGTCGCCCTGTCCAACCAAAGCGGGCGGGCCGCGCAGAAGGCCTTCGAAGCCACCCTGCGCAACTGCCCGGAAGTGCACGAGTGCCAGCTGATCAGCGGCCACTTCGACTACAGCCTGCGCCTGCGTTGCCACGACATGGAACACTACCGGCTGCTCAGCGAAAGCTGGATGAACGACGACGCCCTGCACATCGACAAGCTGGTGGCGCACCCGGTGCTGGCCGAGGTCAAGCCAATGGCCCGCTGACGCGGCATCAAGGGTCACGCCATTGTTCCGGCTGCCGGTAGGCCTGCGCCCAGGCTTGCACCGCACTGGCCGGCATCGGCCGGGCGATGCAGTAACCCTGTGCCAGTTCGCAGCCCAGGCCCATCAGCACGCGGCCGTGCTCGACGCTCTCCAGCCCTTCGGCAATCACCTCGCGGCCAAACGCCCGGGCCAGGCCGATCACCGCTTCGGTCAGCGCCAGGTCGTCCTGGTCATGCAGGATGTCGCGCACAAATGACTGATCGATCTTGATCGTCTGTGTCGGCAAGCGCTTCAGGTAGCTCAGCGACGAATAGCCAGTGCCAAAGTCGTCCAGGGAGAAGCGCACACCCAGTGCGCGGCAGGCATCGAGACAGCAGCTGACATGCTGCAGGTTATCGATGGCCACCGACTCGACGATTTCCAGGTCCAGCCGCGCCGGGTCCACCTCCGGGTGCGCCGCCAGCAACTGCTGCAGGCGCTCGACAAAGTCACCACGCTGCAAATGCCGCGCGGCGATGTTCACGCTCAGTGACCAGGGCTGCCCCTGACGTTGCCATGCCTGCAACTGGTTCAGCGCCTGGTCGAGCACCCATTCGCCGATTTCCACGATCAGGTCGGTCTGCTCCACCGCCGGCAGGAAATCACCAGGCGGCACCAGCCCGCGGCCTGGCCGCTGCCAGCGCAGCAAGCCCTCGAAGCCCAGCACCTGGCCGCTGCGCAGGTTGACCTTGGGCTGGTAATACAGGCACAGCTCGCCGTTGTGCAGGGCCCGGCGCACCCGCGCCACGGTCTGGTGGGTAGCCTTGAGTTCCTGTTCCTGTGTCACGTCGAACAGGTGATAGCGGTTGCGCCCACGCTGCTTGGCCACATACATGGCCTGGTCGGCATGGCGCACCAAGGTGTCGGCGTCTTCGTCGTCCTGCGGGTACAGGGTCACGCCGATACTGGCGCTGAGCGACAGGCGCTGCTCGCGTACCACATAAGGCGCCGCCAGTGCCCGCAGCACCCGGCGCAGCGCAGCATGCAACTGGCGGTCTTCGACGTTGCGCAGGATCAGCACGAATTCGTCCCCCGACAACCGGGCCACTGCGTCGCCATCGCGCAGGATGTGCTTCAGGCGCCGCGCCACCTCGACCAACAGCAGGTCGCCCATGGCATGCCCGTAGCCGTCGTTGACTGCCTTGAAGCCATCCAGGTCGAGCATGCACACAGCCAGCGGAATGTCTTCACGGCGCGAGTAGGCCAGGGCCTGGTTCAGCAGGTCGGACAGGTAAGCGCGGTTGGGCAGGCCGGTTAGCACGTCATGGCCCACACGCCATTGCAAGGTATGCAGCAGCTGGCGCTTCTCGGTGACGTCGAAACGGATCGACACGTACTTGCGCACCTCTCCGGTGAGCGGGTCGACCAGTGGCACCATGGTGCTGTCGACCCAGTACAGCGAGCCGTCCCTGGCGCGGTTGCAGATCTCGCCCTTCCACACCCGGCCGGCGGCCAGCGCCCGCCACATGCCGACGAAGAACTCCGGCTCGTGCAGGCCGGAGTTGAGGATGCGGTGGTTGGCGCCCAGCAGCTCCTCGCGGCTGTAGCCCGAGATGCTGCAGAACTGCTGGTTGACGTAAGTGATGGTTCCACGCAGGTCGGTTTCGGAAAAGATCGCAGCCGCGTCAACGGCTGCACGATAGTTGTCATCCATAAAGCATCCTGCCTTAACGGTTGAAGCGCTCCACAAGAGCACGCAATCCGGCGCACACCTCTTCCAGTTCGGCGCCGCGAGAGGCTGCGGCGTTGGCGCTGTGTGCGCTGTGCTGGGCTATGCCGGCCACACCATTGATCTGCCTCGAGACGTCTTCGGCGACGGCCGCCTGCTGCTGCGAAGCCGTAGCCATCTGCTGGCTCATGTCACTGATGCGCTGCACCGCATCACGAATGCCACGCAACGCCTGCCGCGCTTCCTGCACCTGGGCAACGCCCTGCTCGGCACCGTCGATGCCCTGGCTGGCAATCGCCACGGCCTCCTCTGCGCCACTGCGCAGAGCATCGATGATAGCCTGGATGTGCAGTGTCGACTGCCGGGTCTTGTCGGCCAGTGCCCGCACTTCATCGGCGACCACGGCGAAGCCACGGCCTTGCTCGCCGGCACGGGCCGCCTCGATGGCGGCATTTAGCGCCAGCAGGTTGGTCTGCTCGGCGATGCCGCGGATCATCCCGGTGGCTTCGGCGATTGCACCGGTCTGACCAGCCAGGTGGCTGACCGCCTGGTTGATCTGGGCCACGGTACCGGCCAAGGTGCGGATTGCAGCTCCGCTGGCGTCGGCCACCAGGCTGCCCTGCTCGGCCAGCAGGTGCGCAGTGTGGGCTTCGGCAGCAGTCAGTTGCACATGGTTGGCAACCTCACCGATGGAAGCGGCCATCTGGTTCATGGCAGTGGCGCTCAGGTCGGTTTCCGCACGCTGCTCCAGCAATGCCGCCTCGGTGCTGCGCGACAACGCCCCGGCATCATGTGCAGCCACGGCCATCTGGGCCGCCAAGTCACTTAACCGGGTCAGCGCGGTTTTCAGCCGCGCCTCCTCGCTGATCAGCATCAATTGCAGTTGTCCGCCAGCACCGGGCAGGTCGCTGTAGGTCAAGGCGGCGATCGGGTCGGCGAAGGTGCCGTCTGCGCCCTGCACTATGCGCTCCATCTGCCGCCCAACGGCATTGCGTGCCAACAGGCCATAGGCCAGGAACAGCCCCAGGGTCAGCCCCTGCGCGACCAGGCCGGGCCACAGATTGTTGGCCCCCAAAGCCAGCCCCCCGCCCACGAGCGGTACGGCCAGGTCACGCGCCAGCATGGTCGCGCGCCGTGACCAGGGCAACACAGCCTGACCGTTGCGCATGCGCGCATACAGGGCCTCGGCACGGGCCACCTGCTCACGCGTCGGGCACACCCGTACCGATTCATAGCCCACCACCCGCCCGGCTTCGAGAATAGGCGTGACGTAGGCGTTGACCCAATAGTAATCACCGTTGCGGCAGCGGTTCTTGACGATGCCCATCCAGCTCTTGCCGGCCTTCAGGTAATTCCACATCAACTGGTACACCGCCGGCGGCATGTCCGGGTGGCGTACCAGGTTGTGTGGGCTGCCGATCAGCTCTGCCTCGCTGTAACCGCTGATGGCGGCGAATTCGGGGTTGCAGTAGGTGATCAGGCTGCTGGTGTCGGTAGCAGAAATCAATCGCTGATCGGGGGGAAAACGTTGCTCTACCGGGGTGACCGGAAGGTTGAGACGCACTATGAGACTCCATTCATTCAAACGCCGGGAGCCTGCTTGCGAGGCGATTATCAGGATGAACCCCTGCAATCGACCCTTTGGTGACTTCCCGGTCGGGCGCGGATTCTACGAGGTCAGCCAAGGAATGCAAATAAACCTTACGAATCATAGCGTTATCGAAAATATCGAGGTCGGCATGGCGCTTGGCAAGCTGATTGCAATGTTGCACGAGGCACTGGCCAAAGCCTGATCTGATTCATGTGCGCACGCGGTTCCCCGCTGCGATTCACCTGTGAACGGCCGCACTGCGGCTCGACCCAACCAGATGCACCGAATTAGAGCCAGAGACGCTGGATTGCCCCACAACTGGTCAGACCGGTAAGGCCAAAAATCCTTGCAATGTCGGATTTTTCGCGCTTTCATGGCTTCGCGCTGAACAAACCGGTAAGACCACAATAATTAAGTCCTGCGCTCTTTCGCCCCGTGCGGCTACCGAAGCAAGGACACCGATCAGAGATCCCTCCCATGCTCAAATGGTGCTCGCGTTCGATCTTCCTTCAAGTCGTGCTCGGCCTTGCCCTCGGCATCGCCTGCGGTCTCAGCTTCCCCGACCTTTCCCTGCAACTCAAACCCCTTGGCGACGGCTTCATCAAGCTGATCAAGATGCTCATCGGCCTGATCGTGTTCTGCGTGGTGGTCAGCGGTATCTCGGGCGCCGGCGACCTGAAAAAAGTCGGGCGCATCGGCCTGAAGTCGGTGATCTACTTCGAGATACTGACCACCCTGGCGCTGGTGATCGGCCTGGTGTTCGCCTTCACCAGCGGCATCGGCAGCGGCGCCAACATCCACCTGGACCAACTGTCCAGCGCCGACGCCAGCAGCCTGGCCGAGCGCGGCCAGCACATCCACGGCGCCACGGCGTTCTTCATGGACCTGATCCCCACCTCGGTGATCGGCGCCTTTGCCGACAACAACATCCTCCAGGTGCTGCTGTTCTCGGTACTGTTCGGCAGCGCGCTGAACCTGGTGGGTGACTCGGCAGCCGGCATCTCGCGGCTGATCAACGAACTGAGCCACGTGATCTTCCGCATCATGGGCATGATCGTGCGCCTGGCACCGATCGGCGTGTTCGGTGCCATCGCCTTCACCACCAGCAAGTACGGCCTGGAATCGCTGCAGCACCTGGGCGGGCTGGTGGCGCTGTTCTACCTGACCTGTGCCGGCTTTGTACTGATCGTGCTGGGCACGGTCATGCGCCTGTCGGGGCTGAAGCTGCTGCCGCTGATCAAGTACCTGCGTGAAGAACTGACCATCGTGCTGGGCACCGCCTCGTCCGACGCCGTACTGCCACAGATCATGCGCAAGCTCGAGCACCTGGGCATCGGCAGCTCCACCGTCGGCCTGGTGATCCCCACCGGTTATTCGTTCAACCTCGATGGCTTCTCCATCTACCTGACCCTGGCCATCGTGTTCATCGCCAACGCCACCGGCACGCCACTGGCAATGACCGACCTGCTGACCATCCTGCTGGTATCGCTGGTGACTTCCAAGGGCGCTCACGGCATCCCAGGCTCGGCGCTGGTCATCCTCGCCGCTACCCTGACCGCCGTGCCGGCGATCCCGGTGGTCGGCCTGGTACTGGTACTGGCGGTGGACTGGTTCATGGGCATCGGCCGAGCGCTGACCAACCTGATCGGCAACTGCGTGGCCACCGTGGCCATCGCACGCTGGGAGAAGGACATCGACCTGGAACGTGCGCACAACGTGCTCGACGGCAAGCCCGGTTTCGCCCCCACCCCACGCAAGCAGCCCAACCCCCATCAACAGGAATTTTGAGCGAACGTGGCCGGCACTGACGCCGGCCCTTCCAGGAGCGAACCGTGATCAGCTCATCTACCGTCGTCAACTCAGTGGTGGAAAAACTGCGCCAGGCCCTGGCCCGAGGCCAATGGCGTACCGGCGACATGCTGCCAGGCCAGCGCGAACTGGCCGAACAACTGGGCATCAGCCGCCCCAGCCTGCGCGAAGCGGTGACCGTGCTGGAAACCCTGGGCCTGGTGCGTTCGCTGCCAGGCAAGGGTGTGCTGGTACTGGATGTCGACGCCGCCACCCAGGAACCGGGCCTGGACACCAGCGCCGCAGCCAGCCTGGCCGACGTGCTGGAGCTGCGCTACACCCTTGAGCCTTTCATCGTCGGCCTGGTGGCACAGTCGGCCAACAGTCAGGACATCGGCCAGCTGCGCCTTACCCTGATGGACATGCGTGAAGCGCTGGAGGCCGATGACAGCGAAGCCGGAGTCAGGGCCTACATCGCCTTCCATGAAGCGCTGTTCGCCCTGACCACCAACCCGATCTTCCAGAGCGTGGTGCAACAGACCGGCAATGCCCTCAAGCAGAGCGCCGACATGCTGCGCAATTCGCCAGAGCACCTGGCCGCGCGGCTGAAGGAAAACGAAGCGGTGGTGCGCGCCATACGTGAGCGCAGCAGCGCCCAGGCCAGTGCCCAGATGCGCCAGCACATCCTGGCCGAAGGGTTGCGCATGGGCATCCCGTTGAACATCCCGGACGAACACCCGCATCCATGACCCCAGGAGAGCGACCATGAACGCCGCCCCTCACTTGCCGGCCCTGCTCGCGGCCGGCGAAACCCGCCTGTCGGCCGAGCAGATCTACCCGCGGCTGTTCGATGCCATCCTCGAACAGCGCCTGCCACCTGGCAGCCTGTTGCCCGAACAGGCGCTGGGCCATGCCTTTGGTGTCAGCCGTACAGTGATCCGCCGTGTGCTCGGGCGCCTGTCCGACCAGCAGGTGGTGGTGCAGCGCCCCAGCCACACTGCGCATCTGGCCGTGCCCGACCCGGAGCAGGCACGCCAGGTGCTCAGCGCCCGGCGCCTGGCCGAAACCACGCTGATCACCCTGGCCGCGCAACGCGCCCGGCCGGTACAGGTTCGCCAGCTGCGGCAACTGGTGGAGCGCGAGCGCCAGCACCATGAAAACGGCGAGCGTTGTGCGGCGATCCGCCTGGGCGGCGAGTTTCACCTGAAACTGGCGCAGGTGGCCGCCAATGCGCCACTGGCACGGTTCCTCAACGGCCTGGTGCCGATGACCTCGCTGATCATCGCCCGCTACGAGTCGCCATGCTGCGACCACTGCGCGTGGGAGGAACATGCGGCGATCATCGATGCCGTGGAGCATGGCGATGCCGAGGCGGCGCTGGGCCTGATGCACAAGCACCTCGACCGCCTGGAAGAAAAGCTCGATCTGGAATGACCCACGCTCTTTCTGGTGAACGCGGTCCCTGTGGGAGCGGCCTTGTGTCGCGAAAGGGCCGCTCCCACAGGGACCGCGTTCACGCAGAAATCTGCGTTGATCCTGAACCGCCGATAGGCTGCACGGCAGCCCTTCACTCCCCACCCTATACTCCGAGAACCACCCCAGCCTCTATCAGGGAGGCGGTTGCGTGAGCACTCGAGCCCTCCTGCTACTGTGCCTGCTGCTGGCCTTGGCCGGTTGCGCAGGCAAGCCCCCACCTGTCCCGCCGCCACCGGTGGTGCTCACCACCGCCACCTGGCAACGCATCGACCAGGAACTGATCGAAGCCTCGGTCGGCGCCGGCAGCTCGGCCAACGACTATGCACGCCGTTCCATGCGGGTGTGGAAGGAACAGGTACAGCAGCGTACCGAAAGCGACTTCATCCCTTGGTTTACCGGCTACTGGACCCAGCAGTGGCTGACCCTCAAGGTGGCCTGGTACAAGATCGACAGCGGTGAAGGCCGGGAGCCGGCGGAAAAGCGCCTGGCGCTGTACCTGCAGGAGCAGTACCACAAGCGGGTGATCGAACCGGTGGCCGAGCAGATCAACCCCGAAGGCATTCGCGACCGCGCCAGCGAGCTGTACCTGCAACTGCTCGGCCAGCAGCTGCCGGCCATCATCAGCCGCTACAACGCTCCCCCCGAGCAGTTCAGCCAACGCCTCAACCGCATTCCCGCCATCGCCCTGGGGCCACCGGATGCGCGCAATGCCAGCCTTTACCAGCTGCTGCGGGCCAAGTCGCTGGCCCAGCAACCTGCCTGGCAAGCCATGCGCCAGCATCTGCACCAGCAGGCCAGCAAAGGCCCGGGCAAGACCGATGTCGGGCTGAACTCGGTGGCCAACCAGGCCAGCGAAAAGCTCGGCGCCACCCTGGCTCCGCGCGGCATCGCCAGTGCCGTGGCGTCGGCAGTGGGCAAAGTGGCGGGGGCGATGATTTCTATTGCGGCGGCCGGCTATGGGGTCATGACCCATGACCGCGAACACCCGCAGATGGTCGAGCAGTTGCGGGTGATCCTCAACGTGGCGCTGAACCAGGAATGGCAGGAGCTGATGGAGAACCGCCAGAGCGGGGCCATGTCGGGGGTGTACTACCTTTCGGGCCAGGTCGAGGACAGCTTGCTGGCCAGTGCACCGAGGACGGAGGAACAACCGGTTGAGCAGCAGGTGAAGCAGCAGCAGGAGCCTTTGATCATTCGCCTGCCGCCGTAGTGGTTGACTGTGTCGGCCTTTTCGCAGCACAAGGCTGCTCCTACAGGGACCGCTCCCGCCTGAAGGTTGTGCGGTCGCTGTAGGAGCAGCCTTGTGCTGCGAAAAGGCCGGAACAGGTTGAATCAGGCTGCTGCCAAGGCTGAGCTGGGCAAGCCAAAGATCCGGTCGAACGCCCAGTTGTAGGCAAAGGTGTAGCACGGCACCAGCACGATAAACGCCATGTCCACCAGCAACGCCTCCAGCAATGTCATGTCCAGCCACCAGGCAATCAGCGGGATCAGGTACACCACCAGGGTCAGCTGGAAGCCGATGGCATGCGCCACCCGCCGTGCCACACTGCGCCCGCGCTTGGCCTGGCGGCTTTCCCACCACTCGAACAGGGTGTTGTAGATCAGGTTCCAGAGCATGGCGATGGTAGTGATCATCACCGCCAGAGGCCCGGTATGCGATGCGTGGGTGTCCGACAGGTAGGCCAGCCCGAGGGTCGACATGCACAGCCCGATCAGTTCATAGAAAGTCACGTAGACGAGTTTGCGTTTGAGTCCCTGCACCCGGGATTACCTCCAATGACAAAGCGATGGGGCGCGATCATGCTTCATCGTGCTTGACAGTAAAAGTCAGCAGCTGTCAGATCTTCTGACAGGAGGCTGCCATGAACTTTTCCAGCGACAATATCCAGCTGTTTCTCGCCGTGCTCGACCGCGGTTCGTTTTCCGCCGCTGCGCGGGCCCTGCAGCGGGTGCCTTCGGCCGTGAGCATGGCCATCGGCAACCTCGAGGCCGAACTGGGCTACACCCTGTTCGAGCGCGGCCCACGGGAAGTCCGCCCCACCGCCGAGGCCAAGGCGCTGGAACCTCATGCCCGGTTGATCGCCGAACAACTGGGGCTGCTGCAGGTGCATGCCCTGGAACTGTCCCAGGGGCTGGAGAGCAGCCTGACCTTGGCCGTGGTGCCGGACATCGACCACCGCCCGCTGCTGGCGGCCATCGCTCGCCTGGGTGAGCGGCACCCGCTGCTGGACATCGCCCTGCTCAGCGCCCCGCAGGAAGAGGCAGTACACCTGCTGGACAGTGGCCGCGCCGACCTCTGCGTGGCTTTTGCCGGGCTGCAGGTCGATGCCCGTCGCGGCTTCCAGCACATCGGCATGGAGTCGCTGGTGGCCACGCTGTCCCCCGCACACCCGGCCTTGCGCGAGGGGCGTATCCACTACCTCGAAGACCTGACCCGGGTGCGCCAGATCCTGGTGCGTAGCCATGACCTTCCGGTGACAGACCCACGCCCGTTGATAGGCGCCACGCACTGGTCAACCGACAGCTTCGACCTCGCCCTGCAGATGGTCGAGGCCGGCCTGGGCTGGGGCGACTTGCCGCTGTCAAGGGTCGCGCCACTGCTGGCCAGCGGGCGTCTGGTGCGCCTGGATTTTCGCAACACCCGCAATGAATTGCAGTTGCCAGTACACATCCTCTGGCGCAAGCAACAACCGCTGCTGCAGGCCGCACGCCTGTTGATCGAGCAGTTGTGTAAGCAGTGAAGACCGTCCGTCGAATCGACCGTAAGAAATTTCTGCAAGCGCTTCAATCTTTTACCTCTTGAGCCGATATCCCGGTCGATAGGTTCCGCAATGCGTCATGAGCGCGCTGCGCCCTCCCCTCATTGGCCCAAGGTCTCGAAACATGAACCTGAAATTTCGCCACAAGATCCTGCTCAGCGCCTGCGGTGTCGTGGTCCTGGCATTTGCCCTGTTCACGCTCTACAACGACTACCTGCAACGCAATACCATCCGCCAGAACATCGAAGCTTCGGTGCAGCAGTCGGGCGCACTGACCGCCAGTAGTGTGCAGAACTGGATGAGCGGGCGCATCCTGGTGCTGGAAAACCTGGCCCAGGACATCGCCCAGCAAGGCGCTGGCGATACCCTGGAAGGACTGATCGAGCAGCCATCCTATACGCGTAATTTTCTGTTCACTTACCTGGGCCAGGCCACCGGTGCGTTCACCCAGCGCCCCAATGCGCAGATGCCCGCCGGTTACGACCCACGTCAGCGCCCGTGGTACGGCGCCGCGGCCAGCGCCGGGCAGACCGTGCTGACTGCCCCGTACCAGGGGGCTGTCGGCGGCCTGATGGTAACCATCGCCACGCCAGTGAAAAGCAAGAACAATGGCGAGCTGATCGGCGTGGTCGGCGGTGACGTCACCCTCGACACCCTGGTCGAGATCATCAACTCGGTCGATTTCGGCGGCATCGGCCACGCCTTCCTGGCCGACAGCAATGGCCAGGTGATCGTCAGCCCCGACAAAGACCAAGTGATGAAGAACCTCAAGGACATCTACCCTGGCAGCAACCTGCGAGTCGCCGCCGGCATGCAGGATGTCACCCTCAATGGCCAGGATCGCATCATTTCCTTCGCCCCGGTGGCCGGCCTGCCTTCGGCACAGTGGTACATCGGCCTGTCGATCGACAAGGACAAGGCCTACGCTGCGCTCAGCCAGTTCCGCACCTCGGCGATCATCGCGATGCTGATTGCGGTGGCTGCCATCGCCGGCCTGCTCGGCCTGCTGATCCCGATACTGATGAGCCCGCTGACCACCATGGGCCGCGCCATGCGCGACATCGCCGAGGGCGAAGGTGACCTTACCCGCCGCCTGACCGTGCAGAACAAGGACGAGTTCGGCGAACTGGCCACTTCGTTCAACCGCTTCGTCGAGCGCATTCATGCCTCGATCAGCGAAGTGTCCTCGGCAACCCGCCTGGTGCACGACCTGTCGGAGAAGGTGGTCAATGCCTCCAATGCGTCGATCATCGGTTCCGAAGAGCAAAGCATGCGCACCAACAGCGTGGCCGCAGCGATCAACGAGCTGGGTGCTGCCACCCAGGAGATCGCCCGCAACGCCGCCGATGCCTCGCAGCATGCCAGCGGTGCCAGCGAGCAGGCCCACGGTGGCCGTGAAGTGGTCGAAGAAGCGATCAGTGCCATGACCGCCCTGTCGCAGCGCATCAGCGAGTCCTGCGCGCAAATCGAAACGCTCAACGCCAGCACCGACGAAATCGGCAAGATCCTCGACGTGATCAAGGGCATCTCGCAGCAGACCAACCTGCTGGCGCTGAACGCCGCCATCGAAGCGGCGCGTGCCGGTGAGGCCGGCCGTGGCTTTGCCGTGGTGGCCGACGAGGTACGCAACCTGGCGCACCGCACCCAGGAATCGGCGGAAGAAATCCACCGCATGATCACCAGCCTGCAGGTAGGCTCGCGCGAAGCGGTGCACACCATGAACACCAGCCAGGTTTCCAGCGAGCAGACCGTGCAGGTGGCCAACCAGGCCGGCGAGCGCCTGGCCAGCGTGACCCAGCGTATTGGCGAGATCGATGGCATGAACCAGTCGGTGGCTACCGCTACCGAAGAACAGACCGCCGTGGTCGAGAGCCTCAACCTGGACATCACCCAGATCAACGCCCTGAACCAGCAAGGGGTGGAGAACCTCAACGAGACCCTGCGCCATTGTGACCAACTGGCCCAGCAGGCCGGGCGCCTGAAGCAGCTGGTAGGCAGCTTCAGGATCTGATGGCCCTGGGGGGCGCTCTGCGCCCCAATCGCGACGCAAGGCCGCTCCCACAGGTGCCATGCGATCCTTGTGGGAGCGGCCTTGTGTCGCGATCGGGCTGCGCAGCAGCCCCCTACGCCACCGCCGCTTTAACCACTTTGCTCCGCCGGACCCAGGCCAGCAGCACCGCCGCCATCAGCACGAAACCCAGGTAGCCGAACAGTGGGTACACCTCACCCACCAGGCTGATGAACCCCACCAGGCTGCATCCGAACGCCGCCACGCCGGTCACCACCGAGCCCAAGCGAAACCTCACCGTACCCGCCGGCATCAGCCGCGAGAGAAACGAGAACAACGTACCCACCGCAGTGTTGACGATCATGCCGAAGATAATCAGGCACATCACCAGCCCCAGCAGTGGCGATACTTCGTTGGCGATCGACAGCATCGGCATCGGCAGGTCAGCCACGCTGTCCAGGCGCGACAACAGCCCGGCACTCATTACCAGCATCAGCCCACCCAATGCGGCGCCACCAAGCAGCCCACCCCATACAGCGGTTCTCTCGCCCTTGGCCGACCCACCCAGGATGGCCAGGATCGGCGCGCCGGCAACGATGTTGTACGACACGTACAGGAACGCCCCCAGCAGCCAGTGACGGGCGCCCGCCTGTTGCTGGCTGGCCAGCTGGTCGAGCTGGGCGAAGCTCTGTTCCCGGCTGAACACGGCGTACAACGCAATCGCCGAGGCCACCAGGATCAGCAACGGCGTTATGGCACCAATAGCGAGGATCACCCTGCGCACATCCAGGCACACGATGCCCACCACAACCAGCGTCACCAGCACGCTGCCGGCCAGCGCGGGGATACCGAACTGCTGCTCCAGCAAGGCACCACCACCGGCCAGCATGACCACGGTGACGGCAAACATGAAAAAGGTGATCAGCCAGTCAACGAACAGGCCCAGGTGACGGCCGCAGATGGCCTGGATCACATCCTTGTGCGAAGTGGCCTGCTGGCGATTGCCCAGCCCCGCCAGGGCCATGCCGAGGAAGGTGAACAAGGCTGCGCTGACCAGCGCACCGGCCAGCCCCCACACACCGAAATCGACAAAGAACAACAACAGTTCCCGCCCCGAAGCGAACCCCGCCCCCACGATCACGCCGACAAACGCGCCGGCAATCTTCAGCTGCTCTTGCATGTGAACCTCTGGATTTATTGTTGTTTTGCTTTTTGGCGGGCAAGTCAGTCCGCCGCTCCTACAGGTAATCCACCGTCCTTGAATGCAGCGCTGGCCCTGTGGGAGCGGGTTCACCCGCGAAGAAGGCACCGCGCTGCATGGCACCGGCTACGCCGGTGTTCGCGGGTGAACCCGCTCCCACAGGGCCAGGCAATCTTCCAGGTTTTGCGCAAGACAGTTGTTCATGCGCAGATTTCTGCCCGCTCAGGCGTCGCCGACGAACACCTGCACTTCGATCTCCACATCCACCCCCAGCGCTAATGCCGAGGCCACGGTCGAGCGCACCGGTAGCGCTGCGCCGAAGAACTCCTTGTACACCTCGTTGAAGCCGGCGAAGTGGCTCATGTCCGAGAGCCACACCGTGGCCTTGACTACCTGGTCGAAACGCGCGCCGCAGGCAGCCAGGCTTTCGGAGATGCGCTCGCAGGCGGCGCGGGTCTGGGTCTGGATGTCGCCGCGCACCACTTCACCGCCAGCACTCATCGGCACCTGGCCGGAAAGGAACAGGAAGCCGCCGGCTTTCACCGCACGGGAGAACGGGAACGGCAGGCTGCTGGGAAAACGCTGGATATCATTGCTCATGGGATGCTCCTTTCAGGGTTGCTGGAAACGGGCCGGGGACAGGCGCTCGGGCACCACCCCCTGGCTGACAAGGCCGGGACACAGGGGCAGGCCCAGCAGCAGGTCGGCAGCCAGGCGCGAGGCGCCCGCAGCCGACTGGATGCCATAGCCACCTTGTGCCGCCAGCCAGAAGAACGCTGGCGCGTGCACATCGAAACCGATCACCAGGTCGCCGTCGGCGACGAACGAGCGCAGCCCGGCCCAGGTGTGGCTCGGCCGGCGGATCGACAGGGTGGTCATGGCTTCGATGTTGTAGATGCCCAAAGCCACGTCGAGCTCCTCGGGCGCGGCGTCCTGGGGTTCGACCGGGTCGGCATTGGCCGGCGACCCCAACAGCTGGCCGGCGTCGGGCTTGAAGTAGAAGCTTTCGTCTACGCCGATCACCGCCGGCCAGCGGGCGAAATCCTGGTCTGCCGGGCCTGGGAAAGTGAAGGCACTGCGCCGGCAGGGTTGCAGGCCGATGCGCGCCACCCCGCACTGCTCGGCCACTCGGTCGGCCCAAGCGCCAGCAGCATTTACCAGCTGGCGCGTCTGTACCCGGCTGCCATCGCCCAGCTGCACCTGCCACAGGTCATCCAGGTACCAGGCCTGGATCAGCTCGGCGTTACAGCGCAGTTCACCGCCAGCGGCGCGATAGCCGCGCAAGAAGCCCTGGTGCAGGGCATGTACGTCCAGATCCATTGCGCCCGCTTCAAGCACCGCGCCGGCCAGGTTCTCGGCACGCAGGCTCGGTACCAGGGCCAGGGCTGCGTCGCGGTCGAGCAGGCTGACTTCGGTGCCGTTGGCCAGGTTCTGTGCGTGGGTCTGCTCGAGCAGCGTGCGCTGTTCCAGGCTGGCGACGTACAGGCAGCCGCGCGGTTCCAGCAGCGGGTGCTCGCAGAACCCTTGCGGTGGTGCTTCGTAGAAGGCCCGGCTGGCACGGGTCAGCGCCTGTATCTGCGGAGTGCCGTAGGCCTCCATGAACATGGCTGCCGAACGCCCGGTGGAATGGTAGCCAGGCTGCGCCTCGCGCTCGAGCAGCAGCACCTTCTGCCGGCCGGCCAGGCGATAACCGAGGGATGCACCAGCGATGCCCGCGCCGATGATGAGGGTGTCGTAGATCGGGATCATGCACGCTCCTGCCAGGGAATTTTCATATATGAGAATTCTAATATATGAGAATTTACGAATACGCAAGGGTCCAAGGTAAGATGCCCGACCAACGCCGCATGCCGAGACCCCCGAATGCCCGCTGCCCTACCCTTGCTGGACCGTGCCGTAGTCGGCCAGCGCCTGCGCCAGGTGCGCAAGGCGCGCCAGATGACACTCAAGCAATTGTCCGAAGCCAGTGGCGTCCCGCTGTCCACCTTGTCGAAGATGGAGCTGGCGCAGGTCTCGGTCAGCTACGAAAAACTCGCCGCCGCCGCCCGGGCGCTGAACGTCGACATTGCCCAGCTGTTGCGCGCCAGCGGCACGGTAACCGCACCAGTGCCGGTGACGGTGGTGGTCGATTCACTGCCAGCGGCGGCGGGCTACTCGACCGGCACCTATGACTATCACCCGATTGCCGGCGACTTCCCTGAACGGCGCATGACGCCCGCCTATGCCCGCATCATTGCCCGTGAACGTGGCCAGTTCGACGATTTTATCCGCCACCCGGGCCAAGAGTTCGCGCTGGTACTGAGCGGGCGCGTTCGTATCGAGTTCGAAACCGGGGAAGCGGTGAGCATCGGGCCGCAGGAGACGGCGTATTTCGACAGCCAGGTGGGACATATCTACCTGTCGGAAAGTGACGATGGCGCAGATGCGCATGTGATGGTGGTGATGACTGATCGCTGACCCGGTGCTGCCTGCCAAGGCCTATCGCCGGCAAGCCAGCTCCCACAGGTACTGCACAGGCCTTGAGGTTGATGCGTCGGTGTGGGAGCCGGCTTGATAGGGCCCTGGCAGGCAGCACCTGGTTATAACCTAATAACGAACAAGTCTATTTGGCTATAAAAAAATCTATATGCTGGCTGCATCCGATAACGGGCAAAGTTGGGCGGTCGAGTAGCGTATGGATGTAGGTTCTTTCGGTTTCACCATTGCAGGCCTGGTCGTGGGTTTCATCGTCGGCATGACCGGCGTCGGTGGCGGCTCGCTGATGACCCCGATCCTGTTGTGGTTCGGCATCAGCCCGGCAACGGCCGTCGGTACCGACCTGCTCTATGCCGCCATCACCAAGGCCAGTGGCGTCTGGGTGCATGCGCGCAACAAGAACGTCGACTGGAAGATCACCGGCCTGCTCAGCCTGGGTAGCGTGCCCGCCGCGGCACTGACCCTGTGGTTCCTCAGCACCCTGCACACCGACACATCGGCGCTCAACGCCGTCATCAAGCAAGGCCTGGCGGTGGTCCTGATCCTGACCGCGCTGGCCATCCTGTTCAAATCGCGTCTGCAGGCCTTCGCCAGCCGCCATGCCGGTGACCACTATCACCTCAGCGACCGCAGCCTGAATACCCTTACCGTGCTTACCGGCGTGGTGCTGGGGGTGATGGTCACCCTTACTTCCATCGGCGCTGGCGCACTGGGTACCGTGGCGCTGTTCCTGCTGTACCCGTTCCTGGTCACCCGCCGCCTGGTCGGTACCGAAATCGCCCACGCCGTGCCGCTGACCCTGGTGGCAGGGCTGGGCCATGCGGGGATGGGCAACATGGACTGGTCGCTGCTGGGTTACCTGCTGCTGGGCTCGCTGCCAGGCATCTACCTGGGCAGCCACCTCACCGGGCGGATTTCCGACCGCGTGCTGCGCCCGTGCCTGGCGGCGATGCTGTTGCTGATTGGCTACAAGCTGGCGTTCTGACCTTCAGCCCAGGCGCAGACGCCATTGCCCGGTAAAGCTCAGCTCCAGGCGCGACAGGGGCAACACGTCGACTCGCTGGCTGGCGCTCATCGGGCAGCAAAGTACTTGTACAAGCACGGCGCGCATCACCATCGGGTGGGTAACTGCCAGCCATTCACCAGGCCTGTCGAAGGCCGCCAGCCAGGCGGCGATGCGCTGGCAAAGCACGGCGAACGACTCGCCGCCGTGAACATCACTGGCCGGGTCCTGAAGCCATTCGGTCAACGCCTGCGATTGCTCGGCCTGCAGTTGCTTCAGTGTCAGCCCTTGCCAACGCCCCAGGTCGCAATCGGCCAATGCCGGCTCGACCTGCACCGGCCCAGAAAACCACGCCGCTGTCTCGCAGGCTCGCCGCTCTGGTGCAGTCAGCACCGGCACACCGGATAGGTCGGCGAAAGGCTGTTGGCCCAGTGGAAGAATGCCGTCTTCGGCATGGTGCAGTCGCCCGGACTTCTGGGCTTGGGTCAGGGCATGGCAGATCAGCGTCAGGCGGACGGCTTTCACCGGTTTTTTCTCATGGCGGGTTGAGGCGCAAGGTTTAGCATGCTGCGGCACTTTTTGCCGCAACAAATATGGCACCGCCTGCGCCAGTGTTCCCCGGTTTATCGGTGAATGGGCCGTACAGCACCCCGATGTCAGAAGGTGATATTCAGCGCAGCGAACACCGCCCTGCCTGGCTGGTTATAGGTATTGGCGCCCGAAGTACTGGCGTTGCCACCACGCAGGATCTGCTTGTCGAACACGTTGTTCACCCCCACCCGCACGTCGTAGTTGGCGTTGAACTTGTACCCGGCGCTCACGTCCACCAGGCCGTAGGCTTCCACATCCTGTTGCGCGGCCTTGTCGTAGCTTTGCTGGGTGCGGTCGTTGAAGGTCGGCGACTTCTGCTTGCCGAAGTAGGTACCCGCCACCTGGAACGACAGCTTCTCGGTGGCGCGCCAGTCGAGGGTGGTGTTGACGGTGTATTCCGGGATCACCGACAGTGGCTCGCCGGTCTCGCGGTTGTCGTTGTCGAGCATCCAGGTCAGGTTGGTGTTCCAGTCCAGGGCCGGGGTCAACTCGATGAACAGGTTGCCTTCGATACCCTCCACCCGCGCCTTGCCAGCGTTGTCCCACTGGGTCACGCGGCTGCCGGTGCCGATGGTGTACAACACATCGGTATCACCGACGATCTTGTTCTTGTAGTCGTTGCGAAAGTACGTGGCACTGGTGCGCCAGGTACCCCGGTCGTACATCAGGCCGATTTCCTTGTTGACGCTGATCTCGGGCTTGAGGTCGGCGTTGCCCTGCAGGTAACAGCCACCGTTGTTGGTCTGCTGCACGCTGCAACCATTGCCGCGGCTGTACAACAAGTAGTTGGGGTTGGACTGGTACAGGTTCGGGGTCTTGTAGGCGCGCGCGATACCGCCTTTGACCGACAGTGCTTCGGTCAGCTTGTGCGACAGGTTCAGGCTGGGGCTGAAGTTGTCGCCGAAGGTTTCGTGGTGGTCGAAACGCAGGCCCGGGGTAATGGTGGTGTCGCCGACAATGATGTTGTCCTCGACGAACAGCGCATAGCTGCGGGCGGTCGTCTTCGAGCTGCTGCGGTCGAAACCGACGAGCCCGTCATTACCCGTGGGGTCCGAGCTTTGTGGGCGCAGCGAGCCCTGATCATTGAGCGTTTCGTACAGGTACTCGCCGCCCAGGGTCAGCACATGCTCGGTGCTGCCCATGGCGAATGGCAGGTTCACTTCGCTGCTCAGGCGCGTGTTGCGCAGGCGCGACATGGCGGCGCCTTCAGCATTGGGAGCACCTTCGGTACGGCCTGCCAGGCCCTCGTTCAGACGCCAGTTGCGCACGTACTCGTAGGCCAGCACGGTCTTGCTGGTACCCCAGGTGAAATCGCCCAGGTGGGTCAGGTCGTAGGTACTGCGCTGCATCACATTGGTTTCGTGGCCGTACAAGCTGGACACGAACTCGACGTCACCACCGCCGTTGCTGTTCATGGTGTCGCCGGCAAAGATATTGCCCTGGCGGCTGTAGCCGGCACTGGCCTCGAAGCGGTGCTCGTCGTTCAGCTTCCAGCTCAGCAGGCCATTGATGTCCTTGTTGCGTACGCCTTCGCGGCCCGCCACCAGCGCACTGGTGGCATGCCCGGCATTGATGTCCAGGTCGTCGGCATCGGTCTTGGCCAGGCCGCCGTACAGGCGGAAGCCGAGGTTGTCGGTCAGGCCGCCGCCCAGGTTGAAGTTGGCCCGGCGGCTGGCGCCCTCGGCGCTGTCTTCCGGCAGCTGGGTGTACAGGCTGACGCTGCCCTTGAGTTCATCGGTGGGCCGTTTGGTGATGATATTGACCACCCCGCCCATGGCGCCGGAGCCGTAACGTGCGGCCGCCGGCCCACGCAGGATCTCGATGCGCTCGACCGCTTCTGCCGGAACCCAGTTGGTTTCACCGCGGGTATCGCGGTCGCCGTTCCAGCCATAGCGCACGGCATTGCGTGCGCTGGATGGCTTGCCGTCTATGAGGATCAGGGTGTTTTCCGGGCCCATGCCGCGCAGGTCGATCTGCCGGTTGTTGCCACGCGCGCCGCTGGCGCTGTTGCCGGTCAGGTTGACCCCGGGCTCGCGGCGGATGATTTCGGACAGGTCATTGGCCGGCGGGTGGCGCTTGATGTCTTCGGCGGTGATGATCGACGTACCCAAGGCCTGGCGTGCCTCGCGCTCGGCGGTGACCAGGGTGTCCTGGATCACCAGCGCGTTGTCGGCGACCGGCATCTCCAGCACCTCACCCGTACGCTGTTCTTCGGCCTGGGCCATGGTGGCCACCATGGCCGGTGACGCCAGCGCGACAAACGCCAGGGCCAGGCTGTTGGGTGAAGTCTTGCACTGCATGGGTACATCTCCTGCGATTCATGAGCGAAACGGCACATCCCTGTCGGAGACCGGGAGCCCTCGCCCACCGGCCTCGCAAACACAGTTTGGTGGCCAACAGGGATAGCAAATATAGAGATTCGCAATTGTGTTTAAATCTTATTTACGAAGTTTACATGTTTGTACCGGAACTTTGCTGACACGACAGCGTTGCCGGCGCAGCCCGACTATTCGCGCTGTTGCTTGCATATACCTGTCCGATTTGCATCTTGCGTGACGGCTCCTACAGTTTCGAACGTAGCACCCTCTGCCGAGCCTCTTGATGCGCAGCCACGAAGAAAGCCACGCCATGAACGCCACCAGGTCCCTGTCGAAGATCCCTCGCAGCGTCTGGGCGCTGGGCTTCGTATCGATGTTCATGGACATTTCCTCGGAAATGATTCACGCCCTGCTGCCGCTGTACATGGTCACCGTGCTTGGCACCTCGGTAGTGGCGGTGGGCTTTATCGAAGGTGTTGCCGAAGCGACCGCTTCGATCACCAAGGTGTTTTCCGGCGCCCTCAGCGACCGGCTGGGCAAGCGCAAGCTGCTCACGGTGCTGGGCTATGGCCTGGGGGCGTTGACCAAGCCGGTGTTCCCCATGGCCTCCGGGCTGGAGTGGTTGACCGCAGCACGCTTCGTCGACCGGGTAGGCAAAGGCATTCGTGGGGCGCCGCGCGATGCACTGGTGGCCGACGTCACGCCCGCAGAACTGCGTGGTGCAGCCTTCGGCTTGCGCCAGGCGCTGGATACCGTGGGCGCCTTCCTTGGGCCGTTGCTGGCGATCGTGCTGATGTGGCTGACCGCGAGCCATTTCCAGACGGTGTTCTGGGTGGCGGTGCTCCCGGCGTTCGTGGCGGTGTACATCCTCATCGCCTTCGTGCGCGAACCTGAAACGCCGGCCACCACCCGGCCGGTGCGCTCACCGCTGGCCCTGCACGAATTGGCACGCCTGGGCCCGTCCTACTGGCGGCTAATCGGCCTGGCCACGCTGTTCACCCTCGCCCGCTTCAGCGAGGCGTTTCTGCTGCTGCGCGCCCAGGACATGGGCCTGGCGCCGCTGTGGGCGCCGGCAGTGCTGGTGCTCATGGCCCTGGCCTACTCGCTGTCGGCCTACCCCGCGGGGGTGCTGTCGGACCGCGTAGGCCGCCGCGGCGTGCTGATGACCGGGCTGGGGCTGCTGGTCGTCGCCGACCTGCTGCTGGCCCTGCTGCCGGGCTGGACCGGGCTGGCCATGGGGGTGGCTGCCTGGGGCCTGCACCTGGGCTTCAGCCAAGGCATCTTTGCCGCCATGATCGCCGACAGCGCCCCCGCGGAGCTGCGCGGTACAGCCTTCGGCCTGTTCAACCTGCTGACCGGCATGGCGCTGCTGGTGGCGAGCGTGGTGGCCGGGCTGCTGTGGGACGGGGTCGGCTTCAAGGCGACATTCCTGCTTGGCGCAGCATGTGCCGGCGGCACCTTGATCGGGGTCGTATTGCTCAGGCCGGCCCCGATCACCGGCAATCCGAACTAGGCCAGCGCTGGCTGCTGCTCCAGTAGCGACCAGCCGCCATGTCCATCCACCTCCAGCCGGTGGGTATGGAAACCTGCCAGTGTACTGCGGTGCCCGACACTGACCAGCAATGCCCCCGGCATTTCCGTACGCAGCAGAGAATACAGGGCATGCTCGAGCCCTTCGTCCATGGCCGAAGTGGACTCGTCAAGGAACACCACCTGCGGCCGGTTGAACAGCACCCGGGCAAATGCGAGGCGCTGCTGCTCACCAACCGAGAGAATGTGTGACCAGTCACAGCTGACTTCCAGTCGCTCGGCCAAGTGGGCCAGGTTGACCTGGCGCAAGGCCTGCTGCATCCGCGTTTCATCCTCAGGTCTGCTGGCCACCGGGTAGGCGATGACCGTGCGCAGATCGCCCAGCGGCAGGTACGGCCGCTGCGACAGGAACAGAGCCTGGTGGCCCAGCGGGCGCCTGACCTCACCCTCGGCGTACGGCCAGAGTCCCGCCAGCGCACGCAGCAGCGTGGTTTTACCGCTGCCCGACGGCCCCTTGATCAACAGCGCCTGGCCGGCATGCAGATCAAGGTCCAGGTCGGTGATAAGGGCATGCCCGTCCGGGCGCAGCACCTGCAGGCGGCTGATCGCCAAGGCATGCTCCTGGTCCTCGGTGATGACGCGTGGCAAAGCGCTCGCCTGCTCGTTGGCATCGAGGAAACCGGTCAGACGGTCGAGGGTGGCCCGGTACTGGGCAAACGCATCATACGACTCGCGGAAGAACGACAACGAATCCTGCACCTGGCCAAAGGCCTGGGAGGTCTGCATGACGTCGCCCAGCTTGATCGCCCCGCTGAAGAAGCGCGGTGCCTGCAGAATGAAGGGGAACACCACTGCGACCTGGCTCACGCCCAGGTTGAAACCGCTGAATTTCAGGTTCCGGAACACCAGCGCCCAGGCATTCACGATCAAGGCACCAAAGCGACCCAGCAACGTGCCCCGCTCGACCTGCGCGCCCTGGTAGAAAGCGATGTTCTCAGCATTTTCGCGCAGACGCATCAGCGCGTAACGGAAGTTGGCGGTGAGCTTTTCGTTGAGGAAGTTCAGGCGGATCAGCGGTCGTCCGAGGCGGAAGGCGATCCAGGTGGCAACGATGACGTAAAGGTACACGGCAAACACCATAGCCCGGGGAATCTCCACGCCGGCAACGGCCAGCGGCGCCGACAGCCCCCAGAGGATGCCGGTGAACGCCACCAGCGAAACCAGCGCACTGACTGCGCCCAGGGCGAGGGTCACCGAGTTGCTGACAAAGGCGTTGACGTCCAGTTCGATACGTTGGTCAGGGTTGTCCACGGGCTCGGCGAGGAACTGGCCACGGTAGTAGGCATCGCCGTGCATCCAGTCGTGGGTCAGGCGCTCGGTCAGCCATACTCGCCATTGGATGCTGAACGCCTGGCTTACATAGAAGGTGAACAGCGAACGCAGTACATGGATGGTGGCCAATACTGCAAAGACACCGAGCAGGTACCAGAAGGCCGCTTGGTCAAGGCCCTGCAAGGCGCTGTAGAAGCCGTTGTACCAGAATGAGAACAGCACGTTCAGACGCACCGAGAATAGCGTCAGAACCAGCAGCAGGGCGAACACCAGTAACGGCCGCCAACTGCGCCTGAAACTGAAATAAGGCCCGGCAAGCTGCCAGAACTGGCTACCCCAGCGCGTACAACGTACGGCCAGTGTGGCGGCTGCTGTGAAGCAGACAAGGGTGATGAACGAAGCGATTGCCAGCCAGCTCAGGCTCTCTTGCAGGGCCTGGTGCCAGTTCATTTCCATGATGGGTATCCGTGCTGAGTATTTCCGCGAGCGTAGCATTGACCTGTGATTCGTCAGGCATAAATGACGCACATTTCATGATTGCCTTCGGAGCTACGCGGGCCCCTGTTGGGCGGGCGAGTCGAGGTGTCGAACCGCCGTGAAGCGGGCGACGTGGTGGATGGCACCGGCTATGCCGGTGTTCGCGGGTGAACCCGCTCCCACAGGGGCGGCGTATGCTTGGGATTTTTTGCACCATAAAGACAAAACCCCTACCTGCATGCGCAGATAGGGGTTTTGCGAAATGAATCTTGACGATGACCTACTCTCACATGGGGAAACCCCACACTACCATCGGCGATGCATCGTTTCACTGCTGAGTTCGGGATGGGATCAGGTGGTTCCAATGCTCTATGGTCGTCAAGAAATTCTGTTGCCAGAATGTCCAGATGGACAGCCCAGCGAATTCGGATATGCGATATTTGTGATGTTGCGAACTTTCGGTTGTTTCGTCTTCACCACCGCAATCTGCGCTAGCAAATTGCTTGGGTGTTATATGGTCAAGCCTCACGGGCAATTAGTATTGGTTAGCTCAACGCCTCACAGCGCTTACACACCCAACCTATCAACGTCGTAGTCTTCGACGGCCCTTTAGGGGATTCAAGATCCCAGTGAGATCTCATCTTGAGGCAAGTTTCCCGCTTAGATGCTTTCAGCGGTTATCTCTTCCGAACATAGCTACCCGGCAATGCCACTGGCGTGACAACCGGAACACCAGAGGTTCGTCCACTCCGGTCCTCTCGTACTAGGAGCAGCCCCTCTCAAATCTCAAACGTCCACGGCAGATAGGGACCGAACTGTCTCACGACGTTCTAAACCCAGCTCGCGTACCACTTTAAATGGCGAACAGCCATACCCTTGGGACCGGCTTCAGCCCCAGGATGTGATGAGCCGACATCGAGGTGCCAAACACCGCCGTCGATATGAACTCTTGGGCGGTATCAGCCTGTTATCCCCGGAGTACCTTTTATCCGTTGAGCGATGGCCCTTCCATACAGAACCACCGGATCACTAAGACCTACTTTCGTACCTGCTCGACGTGTTTGTCTCGCAGTCAAGCGCGCTTTTGCCTTTATACTCTACGACCGATTTCCGACCGGTCTGAGCGCACCTTCGTACTCCTCCGTTACTCTTTGGGAGGAGACCGCCCCAGTCAAACTACCCACCATACACTGTCCTCGATCCGGATAACGGACCTGAGTTAGAACCTCAAAGTTGCCAGGGTGGTATTTCAAGGATGGCTCCATGAGAACTGGCGTCCCCACTTCAAAGCCTCCCACCTATCCTACACAAGCAAATTCAAAGTCCAGTGCAAAGCTATAGTAAAGGTTCACGGGGTCTTTCCGTCTAGCCGCGGATACACTGCATCTTCACAGCGATTTCAATTTCACTGAGTCTCGGGTGGAGACAGCGCCGCCATCGTTACGCCATTCGTGCAGGTCGGAACTTACCCGACAAGGAATTTCGCTACCTTAGGACCGTTATAGTTACGGCCGCCGTTTACCGGGGCTTCGATCAAGAGCTTCGCTTGCGCTAACCCCATCAATTAACCTTCCGGCACCGGGCAGGCGTCACACCCTATACGTCCACTTTCGTGTTTGCAGAGTGCTGTGTTTTTAATAAACAGTCGCAGCGGCCTGGTATCTTCGACCGGCATGGGCTTACGGAGCAAGTCCTTCACCCTCGCCGGCGCACCTTCTCCCGAAGTTACGGTGCCATTTTGCCTAGTTCCTTCACCCGAGTTCTCTCAAGCGCCTTGGTATTCTCTACCTAACCACCTGTGTCGGTTTGGGGTACGGTTCCCAGTTATCTGAAGCTTAGGAGCTTTTCTTGGAAGCATGGTATCAACCACTTCGTCGCCTAAAGGCAACTCGTCATCAGCTCTCGGCCTTGAAATCCCGGATTTGCCTAAGATTTCAGCCTACCACCTTAAACCTGGACAACCAACGCCAGGCTGGCCTAACCTTCTCCGTCCCTCCATCGCAATAACTGGAAGTACAGGAATATTAACCTGTTTTCCATCGACTACGCTTTTCAGCCTCGCCTTAGGGACCGACTAACCCTGCGTCGATTAACGTTGCGCAGGAAACCTTGGTCTTTCGGCGTGCGAGTTTTTCACTCGCATTGTCGTTACTCATGTCAGCATTCGCACTTCTGATACCTCCAGCAAGCTTCTCAACTCACCTTCACAGGCTTACAGAACGCTCCTCTACCGCGTCATCAAAGATGACACCCGTAGCTTCGGTGCATGGTTTGAGCCCCGTTACATCTTCCGCGCAGGCCGACTCGACTAGTGAGCTATTACGCTTTCTTTAAAGGGTGGCTGCTTCTAAGCCAACCTCCTAGCTGTCTAAGCCTTCCCACATCGTTTCCCACTTAACCATGACTTTGGGACCTTAGCTGACGGTCTGGGTTGTTTCCCTTTTCACGACGGACGTTAGCACCCGCCGTGTGTCTCCCATGCTCGGCACTTCCAGGTATTCGGAGTTTGCATCGGTTTGGTAAGTCGGGATGACCCCCTAGCCGAAACAGTGCTCTACCCCCTGGAGTGATACATGAGGCGCTACCTAAATAGCTTTCGAGGAGAACCAGCTATCTCCGAGCTTGATTAGCCTTTCACTCCGATCCACAGGTCATCCGCTAACTTTTCAACGGTAGTCGGTTCGGTCCTCCAGTCAGTGTTACCTAACCTTCAACCTGCCCATGGATAGATCGCCCGGTTTCGGGTCTATACCCAGCGACTAAACGCCCTATTAAGACTCGCTTTCGCTACGCCTCCCCTATTCGGTTAAGCTCGCCACTGAATATAAGTCGCTGACCCATTATACAAAAGGTACGCAGTCACCTAACAAAGTAGGCTCCCACTGCTTGTACGCATACGGTTTCAGGTTCTATTTCACTCCCCTCTCCGGGGTTCTTTTCGCCTTTCCCTCACGGTACTGGTTCACTATCGGTCAGTCAGTAGTATTTAGCCTTGGAGGATGGTCCCCCCATATTCAGACAAAGTTTCTCGTGCTCCGTCCTACTCGATTTCATTGACAAGAGATTTTCGTGTACGGGGCTATCACCCACTATGGCCGCACTTTCCAGAGCGTTCCACTAATCTCAAATCAACTTAAGGGCTGGTCCCCGTTCGCTCGCCACTACTAAGGGAATCTCGGTTGATTTCTTTTCCTCAGGGTACTTAGATGTTTCAGTTCCCCTGGTTCGCCTCTTGCACCTATGTATTCAGTACAAGATACTCAGCTTATGCTGAGTGGGTTCCCCCATTCAGAGATCTCTGGATCACAGTCTGTTTGCCGACTCCCCAAAGCTTATCGCAGGCTACCACGTCTTTCATCGCCTCTGACTGCCAAGGCATCCACCGTATGCGCTTCTTCACTTGACCATATAACCCCAAGCAATCTGATTATACTGTGAAGACGACATTCGCCGAAAATTCGCATGTTGCTCTTTCGAGCAGAACTCACAAATTTTACCTTAGCCTGATTAACCAGCAGTGAAACTGGCCATCAGTCTATATCTATCACATATCCGAATTTTTAAAGAACGATCTGACAAAAGTCAGAAATCAACATTCGAAACGAATGCTCATTTCCAAGTTCTGACCAGGAACAACACAAGATCCATACAGGATCTTGATCGTCTTCAACCATGAATCAAGCAATTCGTGTGGGAGCTCATCAGCAGGCTGATGTCGTCGATTAAGGAGGTGATCCAGCCGCAGGTTCCCCTACGGCTACCTTGTTACGACTTCACCCCAGTCATGAATCACACCGTGGTAACCGTCCTCCCGAAGGTTAGACTAGCTACTTCTGGTGCAACCCACTCCCATGGTGTGACGGGCGGTGTGTACAAGGCCCGGGAACGTATTCACCGCGACATTCTGATTCGCGATTACTAGCGATTCCGACTTCACGCAGTCGAGTTGCAGACTGCGATCCGGACTACGATCGGTTTTGTGAGATTAGCTCCACCTCGCGGCTTGGCAACCCTCTGTACCGACCATTGTAGCACGTGTGTAGCCCAGGCCGTAAGGGCCATGATGACTTGACGTCATCCCCACCTTCCTCCGGTTTGTCACCGGCAGTCTCCTTAGAGTGCCCACCATAACGTGCTGGTAACTAAGGACAAGGGTTGCGCTCGTTACGGGACTTAACCCAACATCTCACGACACGAGCTGACGACAGCCATGCAGCACCTGTGTCAGAGCTCCCGAAGGCACCAATCCATCTCTGGAAAGTTCTCTGCATGTCAAGGCCTGGTAAGGTTCTTCGCGTTGCTTCGAATTAAACCACATGCTCCACCGCTTGTGCGGGCCCCCGTCAATTCATTTGAGTTTTAACCTTGCGGCCGTACTCCCCAGGCGGTCAACTTAATGCGTTAGCTGCGCCACTAAAATCTCAAGGATTCCAACGGCTAGTTGACATCGTTTACGGCGTGGACTACCAGGGTATCTAATCCTGTTTGCTCCCCACGCTTTCGCACCTCAGTGTCAGTATCAGTCCAGGTGGTCGCCTTCGCCACTGGTGTTCCTTCCTATATCTACGCATTTCACCGCTACACAGGAAATTCCACCACCCTCTACCGTACTCTAGCTCGCCAGTTTTGGATGCAGTTCCCAGGTTGAGCCCGGGGCTTTCACATCCAACTTAACGAACCACCTACGCGCGCTTTACGCCCAGTAATTCCGATTAACGCTTGCACCCTCTGTATTACCGCGGCTGCTGGCACAGAGTTAGCCGGTGCTTATTCTGTCGGTAACGTCAAAACAGCAAGGTATTAACTTACTGCCCTTCCTCCCAACTTAAAGTGCTTTACAATCCGAAGACCTTCTTCACACACGCGGCATGGCTGGATCAGGCTTTCGCCCATTGTCCAATATTCCCCACTGCTGCCTCCCGTAGGAGTCTGGACCGTGTCTCAGTTCCAGTGTGACTGATCATCCTCTCAGACCAGTTACGGATCGTCGCCTTGGTGAGCCATTACCTCACCAACTAGCTAATCCGACCTAGGCTCATCTGATAGCGCAAGGCCCGAAGGTCCCCTGCTTTCTCCCGTAGGACGTATGCGGTATTAGCGTTCCTTTCGAAACGTTGTCCCCCACTACCAGGCAGATTCCTAGGCATTACTCACCCGTCCGCCGCTGAATCAAGGAGCAAGCTCCCGTCATCCGCTCGACTTGCATGTGTTAGGCCTGCCGCCAGCGTTCAATCTGAGCCATGATCAAACTCTTCAGTTCAATACTGCTTGGGTTTTTAAGAAACCCTAAACTTGGCTCAGCAATCTCAAATGACTATGTGATTTCTCGCATGGCCACTTGTGATGCTGATAATCTTTGTGACTATCAGTCCGTACTCACAAGCACCCACACGAATTGCTTGATTCGATTTGTTAAAGAGCGTTTGGTTAAGAGCGTTTCGTCTCAACCGAGGCGCGCATTTTACGCTTTCCTCATTTGCTGTCAAGCGTTTATTTTGAAGTTTTTTGCGAGAAACTCGTTTAGCTTCAAACACTTGACTCAACAGGGTGGCTGGCTTTGCTTCGCTACCGCGTTGGAGTGGTGCGCATTATAGGGCGGTGTTTCAGGAGGTCAACCTTTAATTTCAATAATTTAGAATCTTTTTGAAAAAGACTGCATCAGGGCCCCAAGCGCTCGCCGCGAGCCTTGCAGCGCCTGTGAGATCGAGCGCCCGCGCAGCGCAAGGCTCCTACATCTGTTTCGGGCAAGTAATGTCAGTACCAGCGCACGCGACCGCCTTGTATGTCCGGCGGTCGATCGCACAGGCGCTGAAATAACAACGCCAGGCACCTTGCCCCCTTCCCTCGTATTTGCGCACTATATTGCTCACCCCACCCCGCTCAAGGATCGTCGCGCAGAAATGAACACCCAACCCCGCAGCCTGGCCGCTACCCTCTTCCCGATCGGCCTGCTGCTCATCGCCATGGCATCGATACAGTCCGGCGCCTCACTGGCCAAAAGCATGTTCCCCCTCATCGGCGCGCAAGGCACCACCACCCTGCGCCTGATCTTCGCCAGCATCATCATGCTGCTTATCCTGCGCCCTTGGCGTGTGCGCATGACCCGCAATACCCTGCGCAACGTCATCATCTACGGCATGGCGCTGGGCGGCATGAACTTCCTCTTCTATATGGCCCTGCAAACGGTACCGATCGGCATTGCCGTGGCACTGGAATTCACCGGCCCGCTGGCCGTGGCAATCTTCTCCTCGCGCCGGCCGATCGACTTCCTGTGGATTGCCCTGGCCATCGTCGGCCTGCTGCTGTTGCTGCCGGCCGGCCATGGCGGGCAGGCTCTCGACCCGGTCGGCGCTGCCTATGCCCTGGGCGCGGGCGTATGCTGGGCGCTGTACATCCTGTTCGGGCAGCGTGCCGGGGCCGAGCATGGTATCCAGAGTGCCGCACTAGGCGTAGTGGTGGCCGCGCTGTTCGTTGCCCCCATCGGTATCGCCCACGCCGGCAGCGCATTGCTCACACCCGCCCTGATCCCCATGGCGCTGGGCGTCGCGGTGCTGTCAACCGCCCTGCCCTACAGCCTGGAAATGGTTGCCCTCACGCGCATCCCGGCACGCACTTTCGGCACCCTCATGAGTATCGAGCCAGCATTCGGCGCATTGTCCGGCCTGCTGTTCCTGGGCGAGGTACTGACGATTACCCAGTGGCTGGCTATTCTCGCGATCATCACCGCGTCGGTCGGCACCACCCTGTCCATGCGCAAGGAACCCAGCCCGGTCGTCGCTACCGACTGATATGAGAAATATTTTCATTTGAGACAGGATTAGTGATTGTAGCGACCTGTCTCGCTGATTAAGCTGTCACAGAATCATCATCTTCACGCTATCTACTGGACCGAACACGGACGCTGGGGATATTTCAGGAAGAACCAAAGCGATAACGACGGGACCAGACAGCTGATCCGCCCCGCATCATAAGGACAGGAATGAAACGTATTTTGCTGATCCTGGCCATCTTGGCTATTGCTGGATGTGCCGCCACGGCCAAGACTGAGGTCAAAAGGGGCAAGAAGGGCCTGCATATCAATTGCTCCGGCCTGTCTTCCTCGTGGGACAACTGCTACAGCAAGGCCGCGAGCTCCTGCAGCACGCGCGGCTACCGGATCATAGCCCGCTCGGGCGATAGCGATGAAGAACCAGGTGACTACCTGTTTGGCATCAACCCGGCGGGTTATACCAGCCGCAGCATGATCGTCATCTGCAAGTAAAACAAAGGGCAGCTCGCAAGCTGCCCTTTTCGTTTGCCTCACAAGGGCGCGGTACGCGCCTCCAGCCAGGCCAGCGCGTCCCCCTTGAGCAACGGCGCCAGACGCTCGCGTACCCTGGCGTGATAGCCATTCAACCAGTCCAGTTCTTCCCTGGTCAGCAACTCGGGCACCAGACAGCGGGTATCGATCGGGCATAGCGTCAGGGTCTCGAAGTTCAGGAAGTCGCCGAAGGCGCTCTTGCCGACCTCGCGGTTGACCACCAGGTTCTCGATGCGCACACCCCACTGTCCTGGACGGTACGTACCCGGCTCGATCGAGCTGATCATGCCCACCTGCATCGCGGTCTGCGGCGTGGGCGCCGCCTGGTAGGCAATTACCTGCGGCCCCTCGTGCACATTCATGAAGTAGCCCACGCCATGCCCGGTGCCATGTCCGTAATCCACCTGGTCAGCCCAGATCGGTGCCCGGGCAATGGCGTCGAGCAACGGCGATAGCACGCCTCGCGGGAAGGTGGCCCGCGACAAGGCGATCATGCCTTTGAGCACGCGTGTGCAATCCTGCCTCTGTGCAAGGCTCGGGTTGCCCACGGGCACCATGCGCGTGATGTCGGTGGTGCCCCCCAGGTACTGCCCGCCCGAATCGATCAGCAGCAGACCATCGCCCTCGATGACCGCGTGCGACTGTTCCGTGGCGCTGTAATGCGGCATCGCGCCATTGCCGTTGAAGGCGGCAATGGTCGAGAAGCTCAACGACACGAATCCCGGGCGGCGGGCACGGGCGGCACTCAACTGCTCGTCGACCGTCAGCTCGGTAACCAGCTCACGACCAAGGTTGGCCTCTAACCAGGCGAAGAATTCGCACAGGGCCGCGCCATCCTGCTCCATCACCTGCCGGATGTGCACCAGGTCCTCATCACCCTTGCACGACTTGCTCAAGGTGCTGGGGTTGAGCCCCTCGACCAGCTCCACCTCGGCCGGCAGGTTATCCAGCAGGCCGCAGGTCACCCGGGCCGGGTCGACCAGCAATCGGCTCCCGGCCGGCATGGCGGCGAGGGCCTTGCCTGCTTCGGCGTAGTCACGCACTTCGATACCGTCGGCCGCCAGCACCTGGCGTAGATGTTCGTCGAGCTTGTCCTGGCCGACGAACAGGATGGCCTGCTGCTGGCTGATCAGGGCAAAGGCCACGAACACCGGATTGTAGGAAACATCGCTACCGCGCAGGTTGAACAGCCAGGCGATGTCATCCAGGGTGGCGATGAAATGCCAGTCGGCCCCCTTGGCCTGCACGCTCTGGCGCAACTGCGCCAGTTTTTCCGCACGGCTCACCGTGGCGTGCGGCGGCAAATGCTGATACACCGGGTTGCCTGGCAGCGCCGGGCGCCCTTCCCAGACCTGGCCCAGCAGATCCTTGTCAGTCACCAGTCGCGCCCCGCGCGCCTTCAGCCGATCGCTCAGTTGGCGCGCCGAAGCCAGCGCCATGACCGCACCATCTACTGCCACGCTGCCGTTGGGCTCGACGTGATCGCCCAGCCACTCCAGCGCACCAGGCTTGCCCGGCAGCAGTTTCATCAGCTCGATGCCACTACCCGCCAGCTCGTGTTCCGCCTGTTCCCAGTAGCGGCTATCGACCCACAACCCGGCAAAGCCAGCCGTGACCACCAGCGTGCCGACCGAGCCATGGAAACCAGAAAGCCACTGGCGCCCTTGCCAGTAACCAGGCAGATATTCGGAAAGATGGGGGTCGGCCGAAGGTACCAGCAAGGCATCGATGCCTCCTGCGGCCATGGCCTGGCGAACCAGCGCCAAACGCTGCGGCACGCTTTGCCCAAGGGTGGTCTGAACGTTCATGCGCTCTCCTGCGGCTACATCACGGTTTATCCAGTGTGCCGATAATGGAACAGCCGCCGAAGCCCTGCAATCTTGGCGACCGACACACGGCATGCATTGCCCGTGACGCCCTGCGCATACCGGACATTTCCTACAGACGGACCAGAACCACCGATCAAGTTCCGCTGAACTTCCACAAAGCACCGGCTTCACACTGAGTACATTCATTGCACACAGGCAAATGACCATGCCCAACGCCTGCGCCCCTAAAAGCGGCGTGGTGCTGCTCGACACCCGCGCGCACACCCCCGACCACGAGCATGCCGTGCACCTGAAGCTTGCCGACGGCCTGGCCCGCCTTCTGGGCTGCCCGCACGTGCAACCCAGCCAGCCACCAAGCGCCACCGACGGCTACTACTACCTGCCCACCGAAACCCTGGTCGATCCCGAACGCCATGCCGCCCTCGGCATCTGCAGCGAACAGGACCTTTTCGGTGGCCTGGTCGCACACCCCTACATGGCGACCAAGGCGATTTCCCACCCGCTGCCGGCCGGGGCCAGTTTCCCGCCGGGCTGGACCGATGCCTTCGCACGGCAAGCCTGCGATGCCCTGCTGCGCGGCTACACCGTATTCAGCAAGGCCGATGCACGGACCGCCGCACAGCTGTTACTGACGGACGGCCCGTTGCGAATCAAGCCGGTACTGGCCTGCGCAGGCCGTGGGCAACAGGTCATAACCACGGCGGATGAGCTGGAACCGCTGCTGGCCGGCATGGATGACCAGGACCTTGCGCTATGGGGGTTGGTGCTCGAGGAAGACCTGAGCGAAGTGCAAACATTCAGCGTTGGCCAGGTACGTGTCGCCGGCCTGACCTGCAGCTATCACGGCACCCAGCAACTTACCCGCGACCATCAGGGCACGGAAGTGTATGGCGGCTCCGACCTGGTAGTGGTACGCGGTGACTACCAGGCACTGCTGCAACTGCCGCTGGACGAGCCGCTGCGCCTGGCCATCAACCAGGCGATGGCCTACGAACAAGCCGCCGAGCAGCACTTCCCCGGCTTCATCGCCTCGCGGCGCAACTACGACATTGCCCGCGGCGTGAACCCACAGGGCCACCTGCGCAGCGGCGTACTCGAGCAATCCTGGCGCCTGGGCGGTGCCAGCAGTGCCGAACTGCTGGCCTTGCAGGCGTTCGCCGACGACCCGGCATTGCAACGGGTACGTGCCTCCACCCATGAAGTGTTCGGCACCCCCGAACTCCCCACTGACGCCACCCTCTTTTACCAAGGAAACGACAGTGAACTCGGACAACTCAGCAAATTTGCGCGGATTCGCGAACATGACCATTCAGAGTGAAACCGTTGAACTGCAGGTCGAGGATGACAGCATCGTCGGCACCCTGGTCAGCCCCGGCAGCAAGATGCCGGGCATCCTCTTCGTCCACGGCTGGGGTGGCAGCCAGCAACGCGACCTGGCCCGCGCCCGACATATCACCGGGCTGGGCTGCGTGTGCATGACCTTCGACCTGCGCGGCCACGAAAAAACCGAAAGCCAACGGCTGACGGTCACCCGCGAACAGAACCTGACCGACCTGCTGGTGGCCTACGACCGGCTGGTAAGCCACCCGGCCGTCGACACCAGTGCCATCGCCATCATCGGCAGCAGCTATGGCGGCTACCTGGCCACCTTGCTGACCCGTGAGCGGCCGGTCAAATGGCTGGCCCTCAGGGTACCCGCAATGTACTGGGACGACGAATGGAACCTCCCCAAGCAAACCCTCGACCGGCAACGGCTGAACGCCTATCGCCAGCGCCTGCTCGGCCCGGCAGACAACCGCGCACTGGCAGCCTGTGCCGAGTTCGGAGGCGATGTACTGCTGGTCGAGTCCGAGCAGGACGACTACGTGCCGCACAGCACCTTGATGAGCTACCGCTCGGCATTCGTCAGCGCCCATTCGCTCACCCACCGCATCGTCGACGGCGCCGACCACGCGTTGTCCAGCGAAGAGAGCCAGAAAGCCTACAGTTCGATCCTGGCGGCATGGGTCAGCGAAATGGTCATTGGCGCCCGCCTGGATCGCTACCCGCACTACGCGCCCTGGTATGCCTGAGGCTCGCCCACCTGGCAATGCAGGCCGCCATCGGCACCGCGCACCAGGCTGCGCAGGGTCTGGTAGGCAGCAAAGTTGACCCCACGCGCCTGGTACTGGCCAAGCAGGTCGAGAAAAGGTTCCCCGACGAAATATACGGCCGCCGCTGCCCACGCCTGGCGGGACTGCCATTGCAGGTACTGCAGCACCCGGCTGCCATCGTCGCTGGCCTGAATACTGACGCCCTGCAGCCCTTCGCAACGCGCGGCCAGCTCTTCGCTGCGCGCCACCAGCGCTTGGGCCAACGCCTGCTGGAACTTGCCAGGCACTTCATATTCGATCATCTGGGTAAACCACAGGGCATGGGATGTTGCCGTCATGAACGGTCTCCTGGTGACGGACGCCTACAGCGCGATGCCGAGCAGGGTAAAACCTCAAGTTATGTCAAGGTCAAGCGGTTTTCCGCACCGGGAACGCCCCGCGTCCTAACCCGATACCGCGAAGCGCCGCCGGTAATCACTCGGGGTCAGGCCGGTTATGCGCTGAAACACCTTGCGAAACGCACCCGGGTCCTGGTAACCGACGCCCCAGGCGATCTGCTCGACATTGCGCCGGGTGAACTCCAGCAAGCGGCACGCGCGCCCCACCCTCACCTGCTGGCAGTACTCGGTTGGCCGTAGCCCCGTGGCAGCACGGAAACGCCGCAGGAAGGTGCGTTCCTCCAGCCCCGCGCACGCAGCCATGCTGGCCAGATCGGCATCCTGCCCACCGTTGCCCTGCAACCAGTGCTGCACTTTCAGTACCGCCTCATCGCCATGGTCCAGGCGTGGATTGAACACTGCACCAGGCAGCGGCGCCGCGACCGGGTCGACCGCCAGGTAGCGGGCAGTTTCCCGCGCCACCGTCGCGCCCATGAAGCGCTCCAGCAAGCGCAAGCCCAGGTCGGTCCAGGCCATCAGCCCCGCCGAGGTGACGATGTCGCCATCGTCCAGCAACGGCTGCTGGGCCTCGACCCGCACCTTGGGAAAACGCTGGGCAAGCGAATGCACGTAGTTCCAGTGGGTACAGGCCGGGCGCCCGTCGAGCAGACCACTGGCGGCGATGAAGAACACCCCGATGCACACCGATGCCAGCACCGTGCCGTGCCCGTGCAACTGGCACAACGACGCGCGATGGTGCTCAAGCAGCTCACCCTGTGGTGCCGACTCCAGGCTTGGCGGAATGATCAGCACCCGCAGATCGGCCGCGGCGGCAGGTGGGCTCTCAGGGGCAAGCTGCAACCGCCCTGCCTCGTCTGCCTGCCAAAAGCTGATACGCACCGATGGCAACTCGACAGCACCCAGTTCGGCAACCACCCGGTTGGCTACCAGAAAAAGGTCGGCCAGCCCATGCACGGCAGCACGCTGCGCGCCGGGGTACAGCAGCAGGCCGATGTCCAGGCTGGCGGGGTTGTCAGTTTTTGCCTGCATAGTGTCGTTCGCGCCAATCCTCAGGTCAGTGCACACAGCCTATAACTTACGTCATCCAACGACTACTGCCACAGGGAGGCAGCATGAGCAAGCAGGCGCTGATCATCATCGACATCCAGAACGACTACTTCCCCGGCGGCAAATGGACCCTCGATGGTGCCGAGCAGGCGGCCGACAATGCTGCCCGCCTGTTGGTGGCGGCGCGTCAACGGGGCGACCTGGTGGTGCATGTGCGGCATGAGTTCGACAGCGCCGATGCGCCGTTCTTCGCGCCAGGTTCGCAGGGCGCGGCGATCCATGCCAAGGTAGAGCCTCGGGCCGATGAGCCGGTGGTGCTCAAGCACAAGGTCAACGCCTTCCTCGGTACCGACCTTGAGCACACGCTGGACCGGCATGGCGTCGAGGCCCTGACCATCGTCGGCAGCATGAGCCACATGTGCATCGACGCCGCCACCCGGGCCGCGGCCGACCTGGGTTATGACGTGACCGTGGCGCACGACGCCTGTGCCACGCTGCCACTAGAGTTCGATGGCAAGCGGGTGCCGGCGGCGCAGGTGCATGATTCGGTGATGGCGGCGTTGGCGTTTGCCTATGCCAAGGTGGTCAGGACCGATGAGTTGCTGAATAGCTGATCAGGCTTGCTCAGCACCTGTGGGAGCGGGCGTGCCCGCGAATCAGGCGACGCGGAGGATGGCACCGCCTCCGCTGGTGTTCGCGGGCATGCCCGCTCCCACAGGTGATGCAGCCCTGCGCGCTCTTAGATCACCACATTGCGCACAAACCGCACCGCAACCGCCCCATCGTTGCGGTAGGCATACCGGCAGTTGCTGGGAAACACATGGAACTGCCCGACCTGCAGGCGATGCTCGACCCCTTCGATGATCAGCGTCAGTTGCCCTTGCGCCACATAGATCTGCTCGCTCCAGCCTTCGGCATCAGCCTCGCTGGAATAGCACTCGCCCGGTGCCAGGGTCCATTCCCATAGTTCCACCTCGCGCCGCGCCACGCTGCTGCCCAACAGCACCGCCCGACTCTGCGGGTGCTCGCCGGCCCAGGCCAACTCTTCGATGCGCCCGGGGTCGCGCTGGTCAGGTGCCTGGATCAGGGTACTGAAAGCCACGCCCAAGGCCTCGGCAATCAGGTCGAGAGTAGTCAGGCTGACATTCTTCTCGCCCGCCTCGATCGCCACCAGCATGCGCCGGCTGACCCCGGAACGCTCCGCCAACGCCGTCTGGCTCATACCCGCGGCGTTGCGCAGGCTGCGTACATTGAGGCTGACATGTTGCAGCACCGATGCCCGGTGCGAGGAATCTTTGTGCACTATATTGCTCACTGGTCGGTATTGCGCAGTATACTGCCCACTTTGCGGCGATTGTGCGCCGCCCCCTCCGAGTGCGCAAGACCATGAGCCAGCCCAGCAGCAAACCGACCCCCGCCATTACCTTTCGCCTGAGCAAGGCCGAACTAGTGCTGGTATTCATCACCATGCTGTGGGGCGGCACCTTCCTGCTGGTACACAACGTGATGAGCGTCAGCGGCCCGATGTTCTTCGTCGGTCTGCGCTTCGCTGCAGCCGCGCTGTTCGTCGGGGTGGTCTCGGCGCGGGCGCTGCCAGGGCTGACCTTCACCGAACTGAAGGCCGGCATGCTAATCGGGGTGTCGATCATGCTCGGCTACGGCCTGCAGACCATGGGCCTGCAAACCATCAGCAGCAGCCAGTCGGCGTTCATCACCGCGCTGTACGTGCCGTTCGTGCCGCTGCTGCAATGGCTGGTGCTGGGCCGGCGCCCCGGCCTGATGCCCAGCATCGGTATCGGCCTGGCGTTCATCGGCCTGATGCTGCTGGCCGGTCCGGAGGGTGGCAGCCTGCACTTCAGCGAAGGCGAGCTGGTAACCCTGGTCAGCGCCGTGGCCATTGCCGGCGAAATCATCCTGATCAGCCGCTACGCCGGGCAGGTCGATGTGCGCCGGGTCACCGTGGTGCAGCTGGCGACCGCCTCGCTGCTGGCGTTCCTGATGATTGTGCCGACCCAGGAGCGCATTCCCGATTTTTCCTGGCTGCTGCTGACCAGTGCCGTGGGCCTGGGCGCCATGAGCGCGGTGATCCAGGTGGCAATGAACTGGGCGCAGAAGTCGGTCTCGCCCACCCGCGCCACCCTCATCTATGCCGGCGAACCAGTATGGGCCGGGATCGTCGGGCGCATCGCCGGTGAGCGCCTGCCGGGCGTGGCACTGCTCGGCGGCCTGCTGATCGTGATCGCGGTGGTGGTAAGCGAACTCAAGGTGCGCCGCCCGCGCGAGGTGGCCGAAGCACAGGAAGTGCAGGATGAAGGCGAACGCCAGGCTGGCCTGTAAAGCCGCCAACTGCGTCTATGCTTTGTAAGAATCTGTTATAAAAAAACAGCTTGTCACAGCCTGTTTGTAGGATTCTGCGACAGCTTGCGTGTTGGTGATCAACCCCTCGGCACGTATGATTCTTTGCAAACTTCTCCAGAATAGAACGCTATGTCATTGATAGTGCTATTGCTTCTGCCGTTCGTGGGCAGTTGCCTGGCAGCCGTGCTGCCGCACAACGCACGTAACGCGGAGTCCATTCTCGCCGGGCTCGTGGCCCTGGTCGGCACTGTCCAGGTAGCACTGCTGTACCCTCAGGTTGCCCACGGTGGCGTGATTCGCGAAGAGTTCCTCTGGCTGCCCAGCCTTGGGTTGAACCTTGTGCTGCGCATGGACGGCTTCGCCTGGCTGTTCTCGCTGCTGGTGCTGGGCATCGGTACGCTGGTGTCGCTGTACGCCCGCTATTACATGTCACCACAAGACCCGGTGCCGCGCTTCTTCGCTTTCTTCCTCGCCTTCATGGGCGCCATGCTCGGCCTGGTGATCTCCGGCAACCTGATCCAGCTGGTGTTCTTCTGGGAACTCACCAGCCTGTTCTCGTTCCTGCTGATCGGCTACTGGCACCACCGTGCCGACGCCCGCCGCGGCGCCTACATGGCGCTGATGGTCACGGGCGCGGGCGGCTTGTGCCTGCTGGTGGGTGCCCTGCTGCTCGGCCATGTGGTCGGCAGCTACGATCTGGACAAGGTCCTGGCTGCCGGCAACACCATTCGCCAGCATGCGCTGTACCCGGTGCTGCTGCCGCTGATCCTCATCGGCGCCCTGAGCAAGAGCGCACAGTTCCCCTTCCAGTTCTGGCTGCCCCATGCCATGGCAGCGCCCACCCCGGTATCGGCTTATCTGCACTCGGCGACCATGGTCAAGGCCGGGGTGTTCCTGCTGGCGCGCCTGTGGCCGGTGCTGTCGGGCAGCGAAGAGTGGTTCTGGATCGTCGGCGGTGCCGGCGCCCTCACCCTGCTGCTCGGCGCCTTCGCCGCCATGTTCCAGAACGACCTCAAGGGCCTGCTGGCGTACTCGACCATCAGCCACCTGGGCCTGATTACCCTGCTGCTGGGCCTGAACAGCCCGCTGGCCGCGGTCGCGGCGGTGTTCCACATTCTCAACCACGCCACCTTCAAGGCCTCGTTGTTCATGGCCGCCGGCATCATCGACCACGAAAGCGGTACCCGTGACATCCGCCGCCTCAGCGGGTTGATACGCCTGGTGCCATATACCGCCACCCTGGCCATGGTGGCCAGCGCCTCGATGGCCGGCGTGCCGTTGATGAACGGTTTCCTGTCCAAGGAAATGTTCTTCGCCGAAACGGTGTTCATCAGCTCCACTGCCTGGGTCGAGGCCACGTTGCCGGTGGTCGCCACCCTGGCCGGCACCTTCAGCGTGGCTTATGCCCTGCGCTTCACCGTCGATGTGTTCTTCGGCCCCACTGCACAGGACCTCCCGCACATCCCGCACGAACCGCCACGCTGGATGCGTGCGCCGGTCGAATTGCTGGTGCTTACCTGCCTGGTGGTAGGCATCTTCCCTGCCCAGTCGGTCGGCCCGCTGCTGGCCGCCGCCGCCCTGCCTGTGGTGGGCGGCACCCTGCCGGAATACAGCCTGGCCATCTGGCATGGCTGGAACGCGCCGCTGGTCATGAGCCTGGTGGCCATGAGCGGCGGTATCGTGCTTTACCTGCTGCTGCGCAAGCAGCTGCGCCTTGGCCGCTTCCCCTACCCACCGGTGATCGAACGCTTCAATGGCAAGCGCCTGTTCGAACACGGCCAGGTGCAGCTAATGCTGCTGGCGCGGCGCATCGAGCGCCTGCTCACCAGCCGCCGCCTGCAATCGCAGCTGTTCATGCTGGTGCTCGCCGCCTTCCTCGCCGGCCTCACCCCCATGCTCTACAGTGGTCTCAGCTGGGGCGACCGGCCGAAGATTCCAGGTTCGGGCGTGTTTGTCGCGCTTTGGCTGATCGCCATCGCCTGCGCCATCGGCGCTGCCTACCAGGCCAAGTATCACCGTTTGGCGGCGTTGATCATGGTCAGCGTCTGCGGCCTGATGACCTGCATCACCTTCGTCTGGTTCTCCGCGCCCGATCTGGCCTTGACACAGCTGGTAGTGGAAGTGGTCACCACCGTGCTGATCCTGCTCGGCCTGCGCTGGCTGCCGCGGCGAATCGAAGGCGTATCGCCGCTGCCGGGCAGCCTCGAGCGTGCGCGCATGCGTCGCCTGCGCGACCTGCTGCTGGCGGTGCTGGTAGGTGGCGGTATGGCCGTGCTGTCCTACGCCATGCTGACCCGGCCGACGCCGAACGACATTTCCTCGTTCTACCTGAGCCGGGCACTCCCCCAGGGCGGTGGCACCAACGTCGTCAATGTCATGCTGGTCGACTTCCGTGGCTTCGATACCCTCGGTGAAATCACCGTACTGGTGGCTGTGGCGCTGACCGTGTTCGCCCTGCTGCGGCGCTTCCGCCCGCCCAAGGAGAGCATGCAACTGCCGGCGCAACAGCGTCAGCTGGCACCCGACGTGGTCACCGACCTGATCAACCCACGGCATGCCACCGACACCGCCCTGGGCTTCATGATGGTGCCCGCGGTGCTGGTGCGCTTGCTGCTGCCGATCGCCCTGCTGGTGTCGATGTACCTGTTCATGCGTGGCCACAACCAGCCCGGTGGCGGCTTTGTTGCGGGCCTGGTGATGTCGGTGGCGTTCATTCTGCAGTACATGGTGGCCGGCACCCAGTGGGTCGAGGCGCAGATGAGCCTGCGCCCGCTGCGCTGGATGGGCACCGGGCTGCTGTGCGCAACCCTGACCGGCGCGGGCGCCATGCTGCTAGGCTACCCGTTCCTCACCACCCATACCGCCCACCTGCACCTGCCATTGCTCGGCGATGTGCACGTGGCCAGCGCGCTGTTCTTCGATGTCGGGGTGTTCACCGTGGTGGTCGGCTCGACCCTGCTGATCCTTACCGCCCTGGCGCACCAGTCGGTGCGCGCCTACCGCCCGGGTAACCCGGCGAAAACCAGCCAAGCAGGAGCCGCCTGATGGAAGAAGTGATTGCAGTTGCCATCGGCGTGCTGGCCGCTTCGGGAGTGTGGCTTATCCTGCGCCCGCGAACCTACCAGGTGATCATGGGCCTCTGCCTGCTGTCGTACGGGGTCAACCTGTTCATCTTCAGCATGGGCAGCCTGTTCATCGGCAAGGAACCGATCATCAAGGACGGCGTGCCCCAGGACCTGCTGCACTACACCGACCCGCTGCCTCAGGCCCTGGTGCTCACCGCCATCGTCATCAGCTTCGCCATGACCGCGCTGTTCCTGGTGGTGTTGCTGGCCTCGCGCGGCCTGACCGGTACCGACCACGTGGATGGCCGGGAGCGTGACGAATGAGTGGCATGAGCCAATTGATCATCGCGCCCATCCTGCTGCCCTTGGTTACAGCGGCATTGATGTTGTTGCTGGGCGAGAAACACCGGCGGACAAAGGCCCGGCTGAACCTGCTTTCGACCTTCGCCGGCCTGGCCATCGCAGTCAGCCTGCTGCTGTGGGTGCGCAGCCAGGGCCAGGCGGAATCGATCGGTGTCTACCTGCCCGGCAACTGGCCGGCACCGTTCGGCATCGTGCTGGTGGTAGACCACCTGTCGGCCCTGCTGCTGACCCTCACCGGCATCATCGGTTTCAGTGCCCTGCTGTTTGCCCGCGCTCGCTGGGACGGTGCCGGGGCCAGCTTCCACGCACTGTTCCAGATCCAGCTGATGGGCCTGTACGGCGCCTTCCTCACCGCCGACCTGTTCAACCTGTTCGTGTTCTTCGAGGTGCTGCTGGCCGCTTCCTATGGCCTGCTGCTGCATGGCTCGGGCCGCGCCCGGGTGCGTGCCGGCCTGCACTACATTGCCATCAACCTGTTCGCCTCGTCGCTGTTCCTGATCGGCGCCGCGATGCTGTATGGCGTGACCGGCACCCTGAACATGGCCGACCTGGCGTTGAAGATTCCGTTGGTGCCGGAGGCCGACCGTGGCCTGCTGCACGCTGGCGCGGCGATCCTGGCCATGGCCTTCCTGGTCAAGGCCGGCATCTGGCCGCTGAACTTCTGGCTGGTACCGGCCTATGCCTCGGCCAGCGCGCCGGTGGCGGCGCTGTTCGCCATCATGACCAAGGTCGGCCTGTATGCCGTGCTGCGCCTGTGGACTCTGCTGTTCTCAGGGCAGGCCGGGGCCTCGGCGCACTTCGGTGGTGAATGGCTGGTGTACGGTGGCCTGGTCACCCTGGCGGTGGCGGCAGTGTCGATCATGGCCGCGCAGCGCCTGGAGCGCATGGCCGCCCTCAGCATCCTGGTTTCAGCCGGCACCCTGCTCGGCGCCGTCGGTTTTGCGCAATCGGCGCTGACCGGCGCGGCGTTGTTCTATCTGGTCAATTCGACCCTGGCGCTGTGCGCGCTATTCCTGCTCGCCGAACTGGTCGAACGTTCGCGCTCGGCCAACGAAGCACCGCTGGACGACGAAGAAGACGCCATGCCGCCACCACTGGAATCACTGCACCCGCCCAAGGGCATCAACCTCGACGATGAACAGAAGGTGGTGATCGGCCAGATCATCCCGTGGACCATGGCCTTCCTCGGCCTCAGCTTCATCGCCTGCGCCCTGTTGATCATCGGCATGCCGCCGCTGTCGGGCTTTGTCGGAAAGCTCAACCTGATCAGCGCGCTGTTCAACCCGCAAGGGCTGGGCGTGCCTGCCGAGCAGCCGCTGGGCATGGCGGGTTGGGGCCTGGTGGCATTGCTGGTCCTGTCTGGCATGGCCTCGCTGATCGCCTTCGGCCGCGTCGGCATCCAACGCTTCTGGAAGCCTGAAGAGCGCCCGTCGCCGGTGCTGCGCCGCTATGAATGCCTGCCCATCGTCATCCTGCTCGGCCTGTGCTTCATCCTCAGCTTCAGGGCCGAGCCGCTGCTGCGCTACACCCAGGACACCGCCGCCAGCCTGCAGGCCCCCGACACCTATATCGAAGCCGTGATGGCCGCCCGGCCGATTCCTGGCCCCACCTCGCTCGACGTACAGGTGCAGCCATGAATCGACTGTTCCCGGCACCGCTGTTATCGGTTTCGCTGTTCGCACTGTGGCTGTTGCTGAACCTCTCGGTCAGCCCCGGCAACCTGCTGCTGGCAGCCGCGCTCGGCGTGCTGGCGCCGCTGCTGATGGCACCGCTGCGCCCGCAGCATGCCCATGTGCGGCGCCCACTGGCCATCGCCCGGCTGATTGGCCGGGTCGGCATCGATGTGATCATGTCCAATCTGCTGGTTGCCCGTGGCGTGCTGCGCGCCGGCAAGCAGCCGCCGCGCTCGGCCTTCGTGCACATCCCGCTGGCCCTGCACGACCCACATGGCCTGGCGGCGTTGTCGATGATTACCACGGTAGTGCCCGGCACGGTCTGGTCCGAGCTGGCGCTGGACCGCACCGTGTTGCTGCTGCATGTGTTCGACCTGGACGATGAGGCGGCTTTCATCCAGCACTTCAAGGACACCTACGAACGCCCGCTGATGGAGATTTTCCAATGACAGGCCTGCTCGCCAATGCTGTCCTCGCCAGCCTGTTCATCTTCGCCCTGGCCATGGCCCTGGCACTAATCCGGCTGTTCCGCGGCCCGTCCGCCCAGGACCGGGTGCTGGCGCTGGACTACCTGTACATCCTGGCCATGCTGACCATGCTGGTACTTGGAATCCGTTATGCCAGTGACACCTACTTCGAAGGTGCCCTGCTGATTGCGCTATTCGGTTTCGTTGGCTCGTTTGCCCTGGCCAAGTTCCTGCTACGCGGTGAGGTTATCGAATGACTGAAACCCTGCAACTCCCGTTCTGGCTGGAGCTGGTCACCGCCGCGCTGCTGCTGACCGGCAGCCTTTTCGCCCTTATCGGTGCCGTGGGCCTGTTGCGGCTGAAGGACTACTTCCAGCGGATGCACCCGCCGGCACTGGCTTCGACCATTGGTGCCTGGTGCGTGGCACTGGCTTCGATCATCTATTTTTCCTGGCTCAAGGAAGCCCCGGTGCTGCACGCCTGGCTGATTCCGATCCTGCTGTCGATCACCGTGCCGGTGACCACACTGTTGCTGGCCCGGGCGGCGCTGTTCCGCAAGCGCATGGCGAAAGAGCCGGTCCCTGAAGAAGTCAGCAGCGGCCGTGATCGAGGCAACTGACAGGTCGCCGCCTCACCCTTGGGCAAGGCGCTGCAACTCGCGCCGGACCATGGCCGCATAAGGCGGCCGGCCGAGGCGGTATAATTCCCCTGCCACCCAGTTCAACCAGGCGCCTTGCAGTTCTTCGCGCCTGGCCAGCAAACGCTCGGCCTCGGCCACGGCATCCGCCTGGTGCTGCCGATGGAACTCGGCACGCGTGGCAGGCGCGTCGTCACTGTGGGTCATTCACTGGCCTTGAAGGTGGTCAGCTCACCCTTGCGCCATTTGGCAACCTTACCGGTCACCGCCTTGAGCAACTTGCCCAGGCCTTCCTGCACTTGTTGCTGTGCGGCGAATACCAGCATCACACCGTGGCCTTCACGGAACACGATGCCCTCGCCTTCAGGCACCGACACGAAGGCATAGTCGCCCACGCCATATACGTTCAACTTGATTTCGCGAAAGCGCATTTCCAGTTTGCCGCCTTCCCGGCTGGGCAGCACGGCGGCGCGAAAGTGGTCGCCGACCTTCAGTTCCAAACGCTGCTTGTCATCGACGACCAATGCGCTTTCGGTGTCGATTTCGGCCATGTACAGGCCTTCGGGACTCTGTTCCGTAACATAGACAAAGCGGCCCTGGAACAGCTGGGCCAATTTACCGCGCAAGTCGCCCAAGGCGAACAACGCATGGGTATCAAGAGTGCTGACTGCCAATGAAGTAATCCTCAACCGGTTACAACCCGCCCTCACCCAAAGCTCGGTGAGGCACGGCCATTTCTTATCGATAGGCGAAAAGAGTAATAAAGCGATATGCGAAATGTCTGCGCCCGCTGGCGATGCAGCGTGCGGGAATCTTTACCCTGGCTTGCCAGATCTGGCCTCAAATACAGGCTTTCGGCATATTCCCGATTCGGGAAGCGCAATGTCTGACAGCAAAACCGCCAGAAAAAATGCGACAGGCAATGCCAGAGCGCACGTAAGAACGGGCCCTGCAATCCATCAGCGCATTACTGGGGAAAGAATATGCACGAAAACACCGAAATTCGTCGAGAGGCAAAGTACATTTCTTACAAGCGAACGCCCTGAACAACACCCCGTTCGCTTGCCGGCAGCACTCACGGCGATCAGGCAGCCAGGCCCTTCTTCAACTGCTGCCAGGCCGCCTGGCACTCCAAGGCCTCTTCACGGGTGGCAAATGCGGTACCACGGCGTTCGCCATTGACCAGCACCACCCAGCAGACGCGTTTACCCAGTGCACGCAGTGTGGCGGGCACACCCGAACCAATCATCACGGCTACATCGACCCGGCTATTCATCATTCCCTCCGGAATTTAATTAGCACCCTAACGATAAAGCCATGATACGCCTGCTTATGGCGCGGAAACAGCGCATCCCGGTACAGCAGTGTTACGTGCAGGGCAACAAAACCGCCGCCGGTAAGAAACGCAAAAAGCCCCAGGGATCGCTCCGTGGGGCTTGGCACACCGCGCGGGGTTACACTTGGCGCTGGTGGCGATCGAGCTGCTCGTGGCGCTCCTGGGCTTCGATGCAGTACTTGGTGGTCGGGCTGATCAGCAGACGCTTCAGGCCGATTGGTTCACCGCTGTCATCGCACCAGCCGAAGCTTTCGTCGGCAATACGGTCCAGGGCCATTTCCAGCTGCGGCAGCAGGCGCTGGTCGCGGTCGATGGCGTTCACCAGCCAGCTACGCTCTTCTTCGACCGAAGCCACGTCGGCAGGATCCGACGGGGTGTCCAGGCCTTCGATGGTGGCACGGCTCAGCTCGATGCGTTCATGGGTTTCGACTTTCATCGCCTGCAGCAGGCCAGCGAAGAAAGCCAGCTGGTCAGCGTTCATGTAGTCATCGGCCGACATGGCCAGCAACTGTTCCTTGGTCATCGATTTCTCTATGAAAAAATGTGCATTTGGGCGATTCGGGTGCCGCCGACGCCTCGGCATCGGCAGCAGAATTCTTCAAGCGCCAACCGGCACTCTTTTACAGGGGGCGGCAGTCTAAGGCGCCACGTCGCGTGGAGCAACTGCAATTGGGTGCGAATTTGCTTCCGGTGCCCACATTCCGCCAGTCGGCGCACTCTGCTCTGGCTCTGGCTCTGGCTCTGGCTCTGGCTCTGGCTCTGGCTCTGGCTCTGGCTCTGGCTCTGGCTCTGGCTCTTGATCTTGATCTTGATCTTGATCTTGATCTTGATCTTGATCTTCGCGACTTCAGGAGGCCGAGCAGAGGTTTTGCGGAGGGAGGTGACGGGCATGAATGCCCGTCAAGCGCTGAGGCCCCATGGATGGGGCCTGCAGCGCGTCCTCCCGGGAGCAAGACCGGCGCGAGGGAACCCCGTAGCGTAGCGGAGGGGCCGGATGATGGGAGCGCAGCGTTTTTTGGTTACTTTTTGTCGCGTTTGACAAAAAGTGACTCGCCGTAAGGGCGAAAAGGTGAGTAAGCGTCGCCATCGTAAATGGACTATGCGCGAGATCAAGACCAGTACTTTTCCGCTCTTCGCTCTTCGCTCTTCGCTCTTCGCTCTTCGCCTTCAAGCGTGGGCATCAACAACAAGGTCAACATTCATTTTCGAAGGTGGCGCTTAATCACCTTTCCGCCCTTACGGCGGGTCACTTTTTGTCAAACGCGACAAAAAGTAACCAAAAAACGCTGGCTCCTATCATCCGGCCCCTACGCTGCGCTCCGGGGTCCCCTCGCTACGGGCCTGCTCCCGGGAGTACGCGCTGCAGGCCCCATCCATGGGGCCTCAGCGCTTGACGGGCATCCATGCCCGTCACCTCCCTCCGCAGTCCCTTCGCTCGGCCTCCTGAAGTCGCAATCGGCGGCGCCTGAGCTACCGTGCGCTTAGAAGCAAAAGCAAAAGCAACGGCAACGGCAACGGCAATGCCGATTCCAATCAGCGGTCCTTGAACTGCGCCTCGCGCTTGGCAATGAACGCAGCCATCCCCTCTTTCTGGTCTTCGGTAGCAAACGCCGCATGGAACACCCGCCGCTCGAAGCGCACACCTTCGCTGAGGGTGACTTCGAACGCACGGTTGACGCTCTCCTTGACCATCATGCTCACCGGAATCGACTTGCTGGCAATGGTCGCGGCCACCTTCAGCGCCTCTTCCACCAGCTCAGCCTGCGGCACGATACGCGCCACCAACCCGGCACGCTCCGCTTCCTCAGCCCCCATCAGGCGACCGGTCAGGCAAAGTTCCATGGCCTTGGCCTTGCCCACCGCACGGGTCAGGCGCTGGGTGCCGCCCATGCCCGGCAGCACGCCAAGGTTGATTTCCGGCTGGCCAAACCTGGCATTGTCCGCCGCCAGGATGAAGTCACACATCATCGCCAGCTCGCAGCCGCCGCCCAGGGCAAAACCGGACACCGCGGCAATGATCGGCTTGCGCCGGTTGGCAATGCGGTCGGAATCGCTGAACAGGTCGTCAACGTAGATTTGCGGGTATTGCAGCTCGGCCATTTCCTTGATGTCGGCACCAGCGGCAAAGGCCTTGGCGGAACCGGTCAGCACCACGCAGCCGATGTTCGGATCGCGCTCGAGCTGGTCCAGGGCCTGGTTGATCTCGCCGACGATCTGCGCGTTCAGCGCGTTCAGCGCCTGCGGGCGGTTGAGGGTAATCAGGCCGACCTTGCCGTGGATATCCAACAGGATAGTTTCGAATGCCATGCAGTCTGCTCCTTCAAAGATTGCGCGCAATGACCATGCGCTGAATGTCGCTGGTGCCTTCGTAGATCTGGCAAACCCGAACGTCGCGGTAGATCCGCTCCAGCGGGAAGTCGCTCAGATAGCCATAACCGCCCAGGGTCTGCAAGGCATCCGAACAGACCTTTTCGGCCATTTCCGAGGCAAATAGCTTGGCCATCGACGCTTCCACCAGCGCCGGGCGCCCGGCATCGCGCAGCGCGGCAGCGTGCAGCACCATCTGCCGGGCCACGGCAATCTTCGTCGCCATGTCGGCCAGGCGGAAGGCCACCGCCTGGTGCTCGATCAGCGCCTTGCCGAAGCTCTGCCGCTCGTTGGCGTAGTCACGCGCCACTTCGAACGCCGCGCGGGCCATGCCCACCGCCTGCGAGGCGATGCCGATACGGCCGCCTTCGAGGTTGGCCAGGGCGATCTTGTAGCCCTCCCCTTCGGCGCCCAGGCGGTTGGCCACCGGCACGCGCACATTGTCGAAAACGATCTGGCAGGTGTCGGAGGCGTGCTGGCCGAGCTTGTCCTCAACCCGCGCCACCTGGTAGCCCGGCGAATCGGTGGGCACGATGAAAGCAGTGATCCCGCGTTTGCCGGCGTCCGGGTCGGTCACGGCAAACACGATCACCACCCCGGCGTTCTGCCCGGAGGTGATGAACTGCTTGCTGCCATTGAGCACGTAGTGGTCGCCATCCAGACGTGCCCGGGTCTTCAGGCTGCTGGCGTCGGAGCCTGCCTGCGGTTCGGTCAGGGCGAAGGCGCCGAGCATCGCACCGCTGGCCAACGGGGTGAGGAACTGTTCTTTCTGCTGCTCGCTGCCAAAACGCAGGATCGGCACACAGCCCACCGAGTTGTGCACGCTCATGATGGTCGAGCAGGCGCCGTCACCGGCGGCGATTTCCTCCAGGGCCATGGCATAGGCCACGTAGCCGGTGTCGCTGCCGCCCCACTGCTCCGGCACCAGCATGCCGAACAGGCCCAGCTCGGCCATCTCGTCGATGGCCTCCTTGGGGAAGCGGTGTTCCTTGTCCCATTGCTCGGCAAACGGTTTCAGGCGCTCCTGAGCAAAGGCGCGTACCGCGTCGGCGATCTGTTGTTGCTCGTCAGTTACCAGCATGATTCACCTCAGTACAGGCATTCGACAGCCATGGCCGTGGCCTCGCCACCGCCAATGCAGATGGCCGCCACGCCACGGCGCAGGTTGTTCTGGCGCAGGGCCGACAGCAGGGTCACCAGGATGCGCGCGCCGGAAGCGCCGATCGGGTGGCCGAGGGCGCAGGCGCCGCCATGGATATTGACCTTGTCGTGCGGCAGGTCGAGGTGCTTCATGGCCGCCAGGGTGACCACGGCGAAAGCCTCGTTGATCTCGAACAGTTCGACCTCGGCCAGGTTCCAGCCAGTGCGTTTCATCAGCTTGTCGATGGCACCGATCGGCGCGGTCGGGAACAGTGCCGGGGTGTCGGCAAAGGCGGCGTGGCCGTGGATCACCGCCAGCGGCTTGAGGCCGCGCTTGTCGGCTTCGGAGCGGCGCATCAGCACCAGCGCCGCAGCACCGTCGGAAATCGAGCTGGAGTTGGCGGCGGTCACCGTGCCGCCTTCGCGGAAGGCCGGCTTGAGCTGCGGGATCTTGTCCAGGCGCGCCTTGGGCGGTTGTTCGTCGTCCTTGATGACGCGCTTCTCCTTGCCCTCGGTAACCTCGACCGGCACGATCTCGGCAGCAAAGCGACCACTCTTGATAGCGTCCTGGGCGCGGGTCAGCGAGGCGATGGCGAACTGGTCCTGGGCTTCGCGGCTGAAGGCATTGGCCTGGGCACAGTCTTCGGCAAAGGTGCCCATCAGGCGGCCCTTGTCGTAGGCGTCTTCCAGGCCGTCCATGAACATGTGGTCGATGATTCTGCCGTGGCCCATGCGGTAGCCGCCACGGGCCTTGTCCAGCAGGTACGGGGCGTTGGTCATGCTTTCCATGCCACCGGCCACCACCACATCGGCAGTGCCGGCCAGCAGCAGGTCATGGGCCATGATCGCCGCCTGCATGCCCGAACCGCACATCTTGTTCAGGGTGGTGCAGGTGGTGTGCTTGTCCAGCCCGGCGCCCAGCGCGGCCTGGCGCGCCGGTGCCTGGCCTTGGCCTGCCGGCAGCACGCAGCCGAACAGCACCTGCTCGACACTGGCAGCATCGATGCCAGCACGCTCCACGGCACCACGGATGGCGGCGCTGCCCAGCTGCGGCGCGGTCAGGCTCTTGAGGTCGCCCTGCAGGCCGCCCATGGGCGTGCGCACGGCGCTGACGATAACGATCGGGTCATTGGCGAGGGTCATGTTCGCTCTCCTTACTTGGCAGCCATGCGCAGTGCGCCGTCGAGGCGGATAACCTCGCCGTTGAGCATGCTGTTCTCGATGATGTGGCGGGCCAGCGCGGCATATTCCTGCGGGCGCCCCAGGCGCGGTGGGAAAGGCACGCCGGCGGCCAGCGAGGCGCGTACTTCCTCGGTCATGCCGGCCATCATCGGCGTTTCGAAGATGCCCGGGGCAATGGTCATCACACGGATGCCGAAGCGCGCCAGTTCGCGGGCGGTCGGCAGGGTCAGGCTGGCGATGGCGCCCTTGGAAGCAGCGTAGGCCGCCTGGCCGATCTGGCCGTCATAGGCGGCGATGGAGGCGGTGTTGATGATCACCCCGCGCTCCCCCCCCTCATCGGCAGCCCCTTCGGCCATGGCCGCGGCGGCCAGGCGCAGCAGGTTGAAGCTGCCGATCAGGTTGACGTTGATGACCTTGGCAAAGCTGGCAAGGCCATGCGGGCCCTGTTTGCCCAGCACTTTCTCGGCACCGACGATGCCGGCGCAGTTGACCAGCCCGTGCAGGCTGCCAAAGGCGCTGACGGCCGCATCGACCGCCGCCTGGGCGGCCTGCTCGTCGCTGATGTCGGCTACCGCGAAACGGGCGTTTTCGCCCAGCTCGCGAGCCTTGGCTTCAACGGCCTGGGCATTGAGGTCGACCAGCATGACCTTGGCGCCGGCCTCGACCAGCATCTGCGCGGTGGCAGCGCCCAGCCCGGAGGCGGCGCCGCTGACGATGAAGTGTTTGTTGGCTATCTGCATGATCGGTTCCTTTCAGGCGCTGGCAGGGGTGGCCTGTTGCGCTTGTTGTTTGGCGACTTCCTGGTTGCGCAGGATGAAGCGTTGCAGCTTGCCGCTCGGGGTCTTGGGCAGCTCGCTGACGAATTCGATTTCCCTTGGGTAGGCATGGGCGTACAGGCGCTGGCGCACGTGCTGGCGCAAAGCCTCTTCAAGCTCGGCGCTGCCCTGGTAACCGCTGGCCAATACCACGAAGGCCTTGATCAGTTCGGTGCGCTCCGGGTCCGGTTTGCCGATCACCGCCGCTTCGATCACCGCTGGGTGCTCGATCAGTGCACTCTCGACGTCGAACGGGCCGACCCGGTAGCCGGAGGTGGTGATCACATCGTCGCTGCGGCCGACGAAGCTGATGCTGCCGTCCTGGTTCAGTTCGACGGTGTCGCCACTGAGGTAGTACTTGCCGACGAAGGCTTTGGTCGGCAGGCCGTGGTAGCCCGCGAACCAGCACAGCGGCGACTGCTCGCGGTCGACCGCGAGGATGCCCGGCTGCCCGGCAGGCAGTTCGTTGCCCTGCTCGTCCAGCACCACGATGCGGTGGCCGGGGATGGCGAAGCCGGCCGAGCCGAGGTGTACCGGGTGCTGCAGGCCATGGTGGTTGCACAGCACCATGCCCAGTTCGGTCTGCCCGTAGTGGTCGTGGATGGTCACGCCCAGTTCGTCGGCGAACCAGCGGATCACTTCCGGGTTGAGCGGTTCACCGGCACTGCTGACCACCCGCAGGCGGCCCTTGATCGGTGCCGAGAAGTCATCCCCGGCGGCAATCAGCAGGCGGTACGCGGTGGGCGAGCCGGCCAGGTTGGTGATGCCCAGCTTGTCGATCACCCGTGCGCAGCTTTCAACACTGAACGGGCCATCGTAGAAGGTGGTGGCATGGCCCAGCGACAGCGGGCCAGTGACCGCATAATACAGGCCATAGGCCCAGCCCGGGTCGGCCAGGTTCCAGAAGTTGTCCTCGGGGCGCAGGTCGATGGCATCGCGCATGTAGCCCTGGAACGCGACGATGGCACGCAGCGGCACTTCCAGCGGTTTAGCCGGGCCGGTGGTGCCGGAGGTGAACATCAGCAGGAACGGGTCGTTGCCCGAGCGCATGACCGGCTCGCATTTGTCTGCGGCTTTGTCCAGGCACTGCTGGAAGTCCAGCTCGCCATTGCGGGCATTGACGGTGATGATGGTCGGGCAGGCGTGCACATCGTCCAGCTTGGCGCGGTTGTGGCTGTCGGTGACGACCACGCGGGCGTGGGACTGCTCCAGGCGATGTTCGATGGCCTTGGGGCCGAACGCGGTGAACAGTGGCTGGTACACCGCGCCGAGACGCCAGGTGGCGAGGATGGTGACCAGCAGCTCGGGGGTACGCGGCATCAGGCCGGCGACCCGGTCACCCGCACCCACGCCTTGCGCTTCGAGCACATTGGCGAAACGGGCCGCCAGTGCCTGCAACTGGTCGAAGCTCAAGCGCACGCTGTTGCCCTCGCGGTCTTCCCAGACCAGTGCGGTCTTGCCCTCACCGGCATGGCGGTCGCAACATTCGACACAGGCATTGAGGGCTTCGAGGTTGCCATGCAGCGCCGCCGCAGCAGCCTGGCCATGGTCGAACGCACGAGCGGCCTCGGTGTAATCGCGCATCGTCGGACTCCTGGTTTCTTGTTTTTGGAGTTGAACCATCGGTCCGACGATGTTCGCGCCGCGCTGGCGTCGCGGCAATGGCCTAAGTTGTCAAACTGGATGACCGGTTTGGCCGGTGGCCATCAGCCCGGTGCGCGCTCCAGGCTGATCACGTAGTGCTCGGTCAGTTGCAGTTGCAACGCCAGCCGATCGGCCTGCAGCTGCGCATCCAGAGCCTGTTCCTGGTTCAGATACTGTGCTTCACCCAGTTCATCGCGCCTTACCGCAAGTGCTGCCCGCTGCTCCGCAGCGAGTTGCTCAAGGTCATTGAACGGCTGGGCGAAGTGCTGTTGCAAAAAACGCTGCCAGAATGCGCGCGTGCACAGGTTTGCGACTACATCAACGAGAACGTTCGCCCTTTCCACGGCCGCCTCTGCCGCCTGCAGCCGATGCTCGCTCAACCCTACAGCTGCCGCCCTGAGGCGCATTCTGGCGGGCTGGAAGGGCAACCTGAGCCTGGTGCGCAAGCGTACCCTGTAACGCATTGCCAACGTCGCCAGTACCGCGGGCTCGGCGAAGCCTTCAAGGTTTTGCCGCTCGGCCTCGACATACTCCTCAAGGCGGTCCAGGCGTTGCAAGGCGCGCCCCAATGCCAGCAACCTCGGGCCACGGGATTGGGCGCTATCGCCTGCCGCGTCGCGCTCGGCATGCAGACGCAGCAGTCGGCTGAACAGGTCGATGGCACCGTTGTCATCCATCACCACATTGTCGGCCGCCAGTTGCGCCTGGCGAGCGAACTCGACGTCTGTCTCCAGCATCGACAGGCATTGCCAGCCCATGCGCAGCAGATAAGCCTTGGGCCAGCTGAAGTCCGCCAAGCCTTGCAAAAGCTCCAGCAAATCGAACAGGCGGGTGTTTTCGTCCCGGGTGCTCAGCCGGTCCCAAAGCTCGCCGCGCCCATGGCTGGCGGAGTCGGAACCGACCCACCAGGCTCGGCCGATCTCTTCCTGCGGTTCCTCCAGCAGCGGCTCCAAGGCATAGAGCTTGCCGTAATCGGCCATGCTCAGGCGGTTGCCATCGACCAGGATGCGCTGGCGAAACTCCAGCGGCATGGCCAGCACGCCGTCAGGCACACCCCGCAGGAAATTGTCACGCAGGTCGGCTCGTTGCAGGAAGCCACACAGCTCGAGCCCTCTGGGCCACTCGCTGAGCCCGCAGCGGCGCAAATTCAGCTCGATCAGATGAGGCAGGTGATGGAAGCGCATTTCGTACACCCCCAGCGGGCTGTTGTAGCTCAGGTCGAGGTGGCTGAGCAGCGGCAACCCGTTCAGTGCTTCGATGGCATGGGCATCCAGGCGAATGCGGTTATGCCCCAGGCGCAACCGGCGCAGGTTGGTCAGGTAGCCAAGCCCGCGCGGGCAGCGCAACAGCTGGTTGTGGCTCAGGTCCAGCTCCTGCAGGTAGGTGAATGCCCGCAGAAACTCCTCGTTCACCACCCCGATGGACGTCTCGCTCAGTACCAGGGTGGTGACGTGATAGAAATCGATAGGCGCGGGCATGACCGGCAACGAATCCGTTGGCAGATCATTCAGGACCAGGCGCAGCCCCTGGCGCCTGCCGTCACGGTCGACCACCACATCGTCACCAAGCGCCTGCCAGGCACGCCGTAATCGGTCGGCGAACAGCTGGCGTCGCGCCCGCAAAGTGTCACTCAGCGCAGCCGACACCCAACCATTGAGCGCGCGGTCCAACTGCTCAAAATCGTCCTGCAGCGCCAGGAGCGCATCGGCGACCGACACATTCTGCAGCAGCCAGCGGTCAACTTGCGTTTCCAGCGAATCGCCCAGCCCCGGGAAGAACTGCCTCAGGCCGGCCCGCAGCTGCTCCCTGGGTGTGGTGGGCGGTGATGCGCGCCCACTGAGCAGGTAGCCGACACGGCCATCGGCGAGGCGCTGCCCGGGGTTGAACCAGCGCTCTGTCGGTGCCCAGCCCAGCATGCGGGCGATTTCCTCATGGGTGCCCAGGTGCGCCATGAGCTTCTCGCGCAGGCGCTCGGCATTGGCGTTCTCGGCCAGGCCCAGACGGCCCAGCAGGCTGCGCGATTCGAGCGCGGCCAGCACGGCCTGGAAGATGCACGAGGAAGCAGGCGGCTGCATCGCGAGTTTTCGGCCCTGCCCGTCATACAAGGCAAAGACCCCTTGCTCACGCACCAGCACCCGCTGCTCGGCCGCATCGCCAACCGAACCGATGCGTTTCAACGCCACGGCATCCGCAGCAGCATTGCTCAACGCCAGGCTGAACGCATCAATGGCCTCGACATTCAGCAATGCCAGCACCAACATGCCCGTTTCGTCGCTATATGCACTCGGCAGATAAAACCCTGCCAGCGCCCTGCTCACCTTCGCCTGCGAGCACAACGACCTGGCCTGGGTGGCCAGGCTTTGCGGCAACTTTCCACCACTGACGAACAGCTGGCGAGCCTCGTGACTTGCTCGGTCAGCCAGATCGCGCGCATAGGGCTCAGGCAGCCCCAGCGCCATCAGCGGCTTGAGCAAAGGCTCCGCCGATTCGGGCAGGCGTGTCAGCCGTGCGAACAGCAGGTCGCTCGACCTTGGCCGGTCCGCCAGCACTGCGGCACGCCCTTTTACGCCGCCCGGTCGGGACTCGCACCAGGCCAGCAGCTGCAAGTCCTCATCGGAGACAATGTCGCGTTCCAGGTTGCGGAAGAACGTGTCGATCCGGGCATCGGCATCGAATGCCCTGAGGGTTTCCCGCAAGGTGGCAGGCGTTCGCCGGTTTTCCACCAGCAGGCCGCGCAGTTCGTCCTCATCGATGCCGGCCATGCGCAAGATCCGCTGCGCCTGCTGGTTATCGAAAGGTTGATCGCGCGGCCAAAGGGTATCGAGCATTTTCGCAGGGTCGCGCCAACACTGCGGCTCATCATGCATCAAGCGCCAGCTGCGTTCGCCATTGTGCAGCACGACCGGTCCGTACGCCTCTTCGCGACCGGGGTGGCGCAGACGCCAGGGGCCATCGGGGTCAGGCCGATGAACTTCGTAGAAGACCCCGTCGGCCTTCATCCAGCGGCGCTCGCCATCGGCATAGGCCCCGTCCGCACCCAAGGTGATCGTTTCAGGGGTCGAGGCAAAGGCTGCCAGATCTCGGGACCACAAACGCCCCGCCCCATTGGCGAGCCTTACCGGCTCCAGCGCCGCGACAAACGCGCTGCGCACGAAGGTGACGCCCACCACAGTCGCGGCGGTGCCCGCCAGTATCTCGGCAACCCCCAGCATATGCTCCAGCGCCTCGTGCTGATGGCCTCGCAACCAGTCCTGCGTGCCCTCGAAAACCTCCGAGAGGGTCTGGGCCACCAGTTGCCCGAGCAGCAAGCCGCCCACCACCGGAATAAACAGCCCAGCGAGGTTGAGCACATCGAGACCGGCGGCCTTCCACGCCTCATGCCGCTCACGCGATGCGGCTTCATCGGCATCGGCAGTTGCCACCAGCAACAGGCGGCCATCCTGCTTCACCCGGTTGGTCTGCTGTGCAGCCAGCGCCTGGAAAATGTCATGTTGCGGCACGCTGCCATCGAGCTCCAGGTCCGGCTTGTCATCCTTCAGGCGGGCCTGCAGCTTGTGCATGAACCCGGCACGCTGATCCAGGCCGATCAACTGGCTGAACGCCTGGCGATAGGGTTCATGGCGCAGCTCGGCCACCAGCGCGCGGTTGATCGAGGCATGGCTGTCGAAGTGTCGCAACGCCTGTACCGGGTCGCTGGGCAGGTAGAGCACGCCGCCCTGCGTTTGCCCATGCGTGTCGCGAAGTTGAATCCACACACCATCCGCCACTGGGCAACCGAGGGCTTCGAGCAGGCCCGGGTGGCCCGTGAGGCTGGCGGATCGCCGATCCGCGGGTTTATCCACCAGGGCTTGCAATGCCTCCTTGACCGGCTCGGTGATCTCGCCTTTCAGCGCGGCAACCTCCACGGCCAGACGCAGCCCGGAGCGCTTGTCTTCACACAAGATGCGCTGTGCCGCGGCATCGAATGTGCGGTCCAGCTCCTGCTGGTACAGGCGCCCGGCATCGAGCTTGCGGCACGCCTCGACCAGTTCATCGGTGCCTCGCGAAAGTACCCGTTCCTGCCCCGGCGCGACCAACCCGGTTCCCAGGTAGAAATCGTTGCTGGCGGCAAAGTTGCGCATCAGGCGGAGCAAGCCGTTTTCACGCCGTTGCCCGTAAGTGGGAAATTGCGGCTCTGCGCCGGGCGTGGACGAGAAACGATGGGAAACCTCCAGCCACTCCAACTGCCAGAACGCTACGTCGCCCGGCAGCGGCTCGCGCAACAAACTGGCGAATTGCCGTTCGGCGAACTGCTGCGGTGACGGCAGCGCCAGGGTGATCCCGCGCAACCGGGCCTGGGTGGCATGATGGGCTTCCAGGCTTTCGCGCAAGGTGCGTATCTGGCTTTGCGTGGCCTGTTTGAGCCAGGCAGGCAACCGGTCACCGATGAAACCGTCGTGCAAGTGGCTGGAAGACGCTGATGCGGGCTGTGGTGCGTGTGGTTCGCGGGTCATGGCAGGTCCCTGGATGGCTGTCGAAAGCCACGCATGGTGTGCAACCTGCCAGCGCTTGCGCAGAGGGAACCCCTGCGGTAGAAGCAGGGCGGCACACTGCGTGCCGCCCGTGAAGCGCCGTCACTTTGCCTCTGGCACCATGAACGCTTCGTGCGTAAGGCGCTGGGCAAGTCTGGCCAGGGCCTGCTCGCGTTCATCGCGCAGGGCGTCGCCCAGTTTCCGGTACTCGTCACTGGTCAAGGCCTCCCTTTGCTCGTACAGAGTTTCCATCCGCAGGGAGAATTGCGCTTCCAGGGTTTCGAAGTCGTCCGGATGCTCTGCTCGCAGTACCGGCAACCAGAAATCACGCTCGCTGATGAACACGATCCGTTGCTCACCCGCCTCCACCTCCAGCACTTCCTTGAAGGCCTCCTCCAGTTGCAGCGGCGACACGTTGGCCAGCCTGCCAAACTGCATATGACGAGGTTGGCCCAACAGGTCCAGGCGCTGGGCCAAGCCGCTGAGGTAGGCAAGATTGACCTCCACCTCCTCTTCATCATGATTTCCCCGGCTCCAGCGTCCATCCTGGTAGCGGGCGTCCATTTCGCGCCGGGCGATTTTCTCTACCCAGTGCACGCGAAACAGCCGCTTGGCCAACTGCAGGCGTGCCGAGCGGGTCGAGATCGGGTCACCGCCGCGGGTGGCCTGCTCGACATGCATGCGCACCTCGAGGCGGCTGAACACGATGGCAACGCTGTCCACACAGGTGATGGGCTCCGCTGCCAGGTCAAACAGCGCCATGCGCGTGGCGGTATCGGCATGGGCGACATCCAGCATTGCCCATACCCTGAATCCGAGTTCGGCCGGCGCCTTGCTGAATTCGGCCGTGCTCGTCAGTTGTCTAAGCAGCTCGAAGAAAGCCAGGCTGCCGGGCTCGGCATTCAGCGCATCCCATTTTCCTTGCTGCTCCTGCCGCGCTGCTGGGGCCAAGGTCTGCAACCATTGTTCCCGGGCCGGGGCGTTCCGTTGCGGGCGGGGCGTGTCCAGCAGGCGTTCGACGGAATAAAGGCGATCGAGATCCTGCACTGACAGCGCATTGCCCTCCAGGTGCATGGCACGGCGCAACTGCAACGGGGCCTGAAACAAGGCTGCCGGCAACTCGGCTATCTGGTTGTTGCGAAGGTCGGCGAAGACCAACAGGCCACACCACTCCAGGCCCCGGGGCAGCGCCGTCATCTGCACCCGGTTCAAACGCAGGATCCGCAGGCTGGGCAACCGCTCGAACTGTAGCCTGATGTCGCCGAGCGGGTTGTCACTCAGGTCCAGCGAACGCAAGAGTGCCAGGCCGGTCAGCACATTGGCCTGCGGCTCCGAGACACGAATACGGTTGCGCGGCATCAGCAACTGGCGCAAGGCGGTCAACCGCTCCAGCCCCGCAGGTAGCGCGCGCAAGGCGTTGTCGCTCATGTCCAGGCACAGCAGATTGGGGAAGCAGGCGAGGAACCCCGACGGGATGGCATCCAGACCGAGCGCCGACAGGGTCAATTCCGAAACGTGCGAGAAGTCCGTCCCGACCGGCAACGCGGGCAGGCTGCCCACCGGTACGGCGACGATGCTCAGGCTGAGCATTGCATCGTTGCCGATAGCCCCGGCGGCGCGGTCGCTGCGCATCTGCCAGGCACGCCGCATCGAATCTGCGACGCGTCGGCGTGCACGGCTGGCGCTGCCCGCTACCTCTTCAACCCAGGCCAGCAAGCTGTCATCCAGGCGGCGGTATTCCTGCTCGACGCGCAGCAGGTTCTCGAACAGCCCCCCGCGCATGTCCAACAGGCTCTGGACATAGCGATCGACGCCGGCATCCCCGATACCGGGATACAACGCGCGCACCCGCTGCCGCACCACGCGCTCCGGCGAGCCGATGCACGACTGGCAGCCGCCTAATGGATAGCCCGCTCGGCCATCGGCCAAACGCTGCATGGGCGATGCCATGGGCCTTGCCTCCCGCCAACCGAGCAGGCGCAGCAGGGCCTGCCGGTCACCGGGTAGCCAGGCCTGCATCTGCTCGCGGATTCTGGTCGGCGCATCGGCGCCATTCCAACCCTGTCGCACCCGGTATTCCACGGGCAGGCAAGCGGCCAGCACCTCGAACAGCCCCTCGGGGGCGGCGACCTCGCGCTCATCCGGCAAGCCTCTGTCGTTGTAGAGCTGGAAGCGCCCCTCCCGCCTGACCAGCACCACGGCCTGCTCAAGGTCGGTCTCGGCGAACAGCCGCTCCATCGCTGCCCCGGCATACGGGTCACGGCGCAATACCAGATTGAACCCGGCAGCGCCGGGGCCATGCCGACGCAGCAGGGCAAAGACCAGCGCCACCACTTCCGGCCGATAACTGCCCTGCAGGTACAACGCTTCGCGCATGCGGGTCAGGCGCGCCAGCTGCAGGGCCACCCGCGCCTGTTCAGCCAACGCCAGCGGCAGGCGAGACTCTGCCTGCATGCGCAGGCGCACAGCCTCGGTGGCCTGCTCGAGCACATCGAGGGCATAGGCGTCTGGCAGCGTCGGGAAGTCGCGCTGGATCAAGCCCAGCAGCGGGTCGTCGGCCAGATAAAGCCTGGAGAAATGCTCGAGCATCGCCTCACGCAACTCGCTTGCCGCGTCACGGATCGACAGCACCTGTTCTTCGACGGTTTCACACTGCAGTTGCAACCGTTCGATGCACCATTGCCACAGCTCGGTAGCGGTATCAGCCTCCCCCGCTTCCAGCCGGCTGAAAAAGGCCTGCGCGCGTGCGTCCACGGCAAAGCGCTGCAAGGTATCGCGCAGCTGCACCGGCAACCCGCGCCGTTCCACCAGCAGGCCACGCAAGTAGGCCTCGTCGACATCCGCGACCTTCAGCACCTGTTCCACCCGCACGGCGTCCATCGCGGTCGCCGCCGGCCAAAGCCGCCCGAGCAACAGTGCGGCGCCCTGCCATTCCAGTGGCCGCTCGTAAGCCAGCCGCCAGCCACGCGCAGAGCAACGTTCCAGCACCGGCCCGAACGCCGTGTCACCTTCGGCATGCAGCAAGCGCCAAGCGCCATTGGCGGTTTGCCTTACCCGATACAAGGCACCATTCGACCGCCACCAATGGCGCTCACCCTCGGCGAGCAAACCGTTGTCGAGCTCCGTCAGCTGAACGGGTGGAGTAGTGTCCTGGTAAGGCGCCAGCTCATTGCGCCACAGCCGTTGCCGGCCATCTTCGGTGATGACCGGCTCCAGGGTTTCGACGAATGCGCTGCGGGCCAGGTGGGCACCGACAACCACCGCACCGGTGGTTGCCACGCTGAAGGCCACCTGAAGCATATGCATCAAGGCCTCATGCTGATGGCCCAACTGCCAGTCGCGCACGCCCTCGAAAGTTTCGGTCAACAGTTGCCTGGCCAGGTCCGCCACCAGCAAAGCCCCGATGACCGGCACGAACAAGCCCGCCAGGTTGAGCAAGACCAGGCCAGCGCCTTTGAGCTCGTCCAGGCGCTGCTCCGCAGCCGCGTCATCGGCCTGGGCGGTGGGCACCGCAAGGAAACGTGCATCGGCTTTGATTCGCTGCATGTGCCAGGCGGCCATCGACGCAAAACCGTCCCCCGCTTCCAACACCCTGCGAGGTTCCAGGTCAGGTTGTGCATCCTGCAAGCGGGTGGCCAAAGCCTGCTCGCAAGTGGCGCGATCATTCAAGGCAATGCGCCGCACAAATGCCTGTCGATAGGCCTGGTTGCCCATCGCCGTGGCCAGGACGCGGTTCGCCTCATCCCAGTTGGTAAACGCGCGCAGGGGTTGCGCCTGATCGTCAGGGGTATACAGGATCACTCTTTTCAAGCGCCCAGGTACCCCGAAGGGAAACGTGGACTGGTGGCGGGGCTGCTCGATCAACTCAACGGCCAGCGCGCCATCCACCCGGCAGCCGAGGACCTGCAGCGCACCGATCTCAAGCTGCAGCGGCCCCTTGATAACGGCTGGCTCATCCTTGCACGCGATACGCAGCGTCAACAGGTCTTCCGGATCCAGCTGCTGCTTGATGGCCGCGATCTCGACCGCCACGGCCAGTTCCAGGCGCCGGTCGGTGGTCAGGGCTTTTTCAAAGCCAGGGGTCAATACCTGCGCCAGGTGCCGCTGGTAGGCGCTGCCAACATCCACCTGGCGGCACAGGCTGACAATCCGGTCGATGTCTTCGCTCACCACCTGCTCGTCCTGATGGGCTCCCGGAAGGGTCAAGGCGGTGCCGAGGAAGAAGGACTCGCTGGCCTTGAAGTTCTGCAACAGCTTTTGCAAGGCCGGCATGCGCACGAAGTACGGTTGATAATCAGGGATCAAGCCGGTTCTCACATCCAGCCGTGCGCGTGTTTCGCGCCACACCAGTTTGTCCAGGTCGACCTGCAGCTTCAGCTGGCTGTCCTGGCGCAAGGCAGGCTCGAACAGTTGCTTGGCAAAACGGTCCAGAGGCTGCAGGCGGTCGGCGAACCCTGCCATCTGCCGCTGGCTCGCCAGATAGGCGTTGAAACGCAATTGCAGCCTGGCAAGCTGCTTGGGCTTGGCCGCCTTCAGCCAGGCCGGCAAGCTTTGCGCGATGAAATCTTCGGCGGGGTGAAGCAACTTGGGGTGCAAGGCAGGTTGAGACATCGTCGATTTCCTGGTCAGTGATCGACTTGTCACGATGCTTGTCAGCGGCGCCAGCCGGCAGCGGGAAGGCGTGGTTCCCTAGCCGCCACTGCCGCGCTTGAGGATCAGCGCACGGTAATGCCCAGGGTTGCAGCCGAACCACTTGCGAAATGCCTTGTAGAACGAACTGCTGTCGGCAAAGCCCAGGCGCTCGGCGATTTCGCCCATGGCCGCGTCTTCCTGGCTCAGCCAGGCAATTGCAAGCTCACGACGCACGCTGTCCTTCAACCCTTGGTAGTTCTGCCCCTCTTCGGCCAACCGCCGGCGCAGGGTAGAAGGCGACAGGCACAACTGGCGCGCCAGGCTGTCGCCATCGGGCCACTGCCCCGGGTCCAGGCGCAGCAGGTCGGTGCGAATGCGCCGCCCGAGGCTGGCCGGGTCACGGTACTTGACCAGGATGTTGCCCGGCGCCTCGGCCAGAAAGCGCTGCAGTTCTTCTTCGCTGCGCCGCAGCGGCAGCTCGAGGCATTCGGCAGCGATGATCATGCGCGTGCGCGGGCGCTCGAACTGCAGGTTTTCCGAAAACATCACCCGGTAGTCATCGCAGAACGGCGGCTCGGCACAGCGCAGATCGATGGCCAGGATCGGGATACGCCGCCCGGCCAACCAGCAGGTCACACCGTGCACGATCATCCAGAAGGTGAAATAGGTGAAAGCGCGGCGCGGTGTGTCACGCGGTTCGTTGATGACGATTTCGGCCAGGCCTTGCTGGCGCACCAGGCTTGGCTGCAGGTCTTCAAGCATCAGTGACAGGAACGCCAGCGCGGTTTCCAGGCCGGCGCCCAGGGTTGGCTGGCCCATGCTGGCACGGCACATGAACGCCAGGCTGCCGCTGCGCAGGCCGCGCGGGTCCATGGCGAAGAACTCATCGTTGCAGCGCCGCGCCAGCAGACGCCAGAGCCGGGCATAGGACTCGGCACTGACCCGTGCCGCTGGCAGGTGCAGTTGTTCGACGGCGATACCCGCCCGGGCCAGCAAGCCGGTATCGGGCTCGCCGGCGGGGCAAGTCTGCAACAGCGCTTCGCGCACCAGCTGCATGGAAATGGTGTCTTTCTCGCTCATCGACGGTCCTGTCGGCTCAATGCCGGCCATCTTAGGCCGCCCCGTTGAAAACAGCCATCACAGCCCCGCCGCCAGGCCTAGGAACGCCTGGATCAGGCGCAGCTCACGGCGGCGCTCCAGGCAGCCGATCAGGTGCTGGTTGACCAGGCCGTCACCGGCCAGCGGGCGTGCCACTACCCGCGGGTCATTGGCGACTTCGGTGGACGACACCACGCCAATGCCCAGCTCCGAGGCCACCGCTTCGGTCACCGCCTCGCGGCTGTCCAGCTCCAGCAGCACCCGAGGTTGCACAGCAGCCTTGTTGCAGGCCTTGTCGAAGGTGCGCCGGGTGGTGGAGCTGGGTTCGCGCAACACCATGATCTGCTGGTGCAGCTCAGCCAGCGGCAAATCACCCTCGCCGCTGGCCCAGGCATGCCCCGCCGGCAGCAAGGCGCACAACCGCGACTCGCACAGGTTTTGCAAATGCAGGCCTTTGCGCGGTTCGATCTCGGTCAGCACGGCCACGTCGGCATGTTCGCTGAGCAATGCCGCCAAGGTTTCCTGGGCATTGCCCAGGCGCAGGTTGACGGTAATGCCCGGGTAGCGCTCGCGCAGCAGCGCCAGCATCGGCATGACCCGGTGCGGGCCATCGGCCGCCACCTCCAGGCGCCCGGTCAGCAGTTGCCGATTGGCCTCGAGCATGGCCTGCGCCTCTTCGGCCAGGCCGAACATGGCGCGGGTGATGGCCGCCAGGCGGGTGCCCTCTTCGGTCAACTCCACCCGCCGCGCGGTACGCCGCAGCAAGGTGATCTGGTAGTGCTCCTCCAGCGCCTTCACGTGCCCGGTCACCGCCGGCTGGCTGATGAACAGGCGTGCGGCGGCACGGGTAAAGCTGCCCTCACGGGCCACGGCATCGAAGGCACGCAACTGGAACAGGTTCATATTTATCGGCCTGAATTATAGCTCGGATAACAACAAACAATTTGATTGATGACAGCGCCAATTGCAACCTAGGCCCCGTAGTTTCAGCCCACCGCTTGTGAGGAATAACGGAATGAGCAACGCCCCGATTCTGCTGACCCCCGGTCCCCTGACCACATCAATCCGCACCCGCCAAGCCATGCTGGTGGACTGGGGCTCCTGGGACCGCGACTTCAACCAACTGACGGCCAGTGTCTGCGAGCAACTGCTGGCCATCATCGACGGCAGCGCCAGCCACCACTGCGTACCCCTGCAAGGCAGCGGCACCTTCGCCGTGGAAGCGGCCATCGGCACCCTGGTGCCGCGTGACGGCAAGGTCCTGGTGCTGATCAATGGCGCCTATGGCCAGCGCCTGGCGAAGATCTGCAAAGTGCTGGGCCGTGCCTACAGCACCTTCGAAACCGCCGAAGACCAGCCGACCACCGCCGCCGACGTCGACCGCCTGCTGGCCGCCGATCCGGCCATCACCCACGTCGCGCTGATCCACTGCGAAACCAGCACCGGCATCCTCAACCCGCTGCCCGAGATCGCCCAGGTGATCAAAGGCCACGGCAAGCGCCTGATCATCGACGCCATGAGCTCGTTCGGCGCACTGCCGATCGATGCCCGCGCCATCCCCTTCGAGGCGCTGATCGCCGCCTCCGGCAAATGCCTGGAAGGGGTACCTGGCATGGGCTTCGTGTTCGCCGAGAAAACCGCCCTGGCCGCTGCCGAAGGCAACGCCCACTCGCTGGCCATGGACCTGCACGACCAGCACACCTACATGGCCAAGACCGGCCAGTGGCGCTTCACCCCGCCGACCCACGTGGTCGCTGCCCTGCACGAAGCGCTGCAGCAATACAACGAGGAAGGTGGCCTGCCAGCGCGCCACCAGCGCTACGCCGACAACTGCAAGACCTTGCTCGACGGCATGGCCGCCATCGGCCTGCGCAGCTTCCTGCCTGCCGAGATCCAGGCGCCGATCATCGTCACCTTCCACGCACCGAACGATCCCCGCTACCAGTTCAAGGACTTCTACGAGCGGGTCAAGGCCAAGGGCTTCATCCTCTACCCGGGCAAGCTGACCCAGGTGGAAACCTTCCGTGTCGGCTGCATCGGCGTGGTCGGAGCGGATGGCATGCAGGCCGCCGTGAATGCCGTGGCCGAGGTGCTGCGGGAAATGGAAGTGCTGGACATCTGACCCTTTGCCCACCCAATTTCAGGAACAAGCGCACATGAACTACAGCAACCCTACCCAGCTGCAAGCCGCCATCCTTGACTGGGCCGGCACCGTGGTCGACTTCGGTTCCTTCGCCCCGACCCAGATCTTTGTCGAAGCCTTTGCCGAATTCGATGTGCAGGTGTCCATCGAAGAAGCCCGCGGCCCGATGGGTATGGGCAAGTGGGACCACATCCGCACCCTGTGCGATGTGCCGGAAATTGCCGAGCGCTACCGCAAGGTGTTCGGCCGTACCCCGACCGACGATGATGTCACCGCCATCTACAACCGCTTCATGCCACTGCAGATCGAGAAGATCGCCGTGCACTCGGCGCTGATCCCCGGCGCCCTGGACACTCTCACCGGGCTGCGCCGAGACGGTCTGAAGATCGGCTCTTGCTCGGGCTACCCGAAGGTGGTGATGGACAAGGTGGTGGAGCTGGCCGCGCAGAACGGCTACGTGGCCGACCATGTGGTGGCTACCGACGAAACCCCGAACGGCCGCCCATGGCCGGCCCAGGCCCTGGCCAACGTGATCGCGCTGGGTATCGACGATGTAGCGGCGTGCGTGAAGGTCGACGATACCGTGCCGGGCATTCTCGAGGGCCGCCGTGCTGGCATGTGGACCGTGGCCCTGGTGTGCTCGGGCAATGCCCTGGGGCTGACCTGGGAAGGCTACCGCGCGCTGAGCGCCGAGAAGCTGGAAAGCGAGCGCCAGCGCATCCACGCCCTGTTCGCCGGCTCCCGCCCGCACTACCTGATCGACACCATCAACGAACTGCCCGAAGTGATCGCCGACATCAACCGGCGCCTGGCCAAGGGTGAGATGCCGCAAACATCCTGACCCGGTCATGGGGGCCGCGTTGCGGCCCATCGCCGGCAAGCCAGCTCCCACAGGTCCAGCGACAATCTTGAGAGCAACGCTGTACCTGTGGGAGCTGGCTTGCCGGCGATGGGCTGCAAAGCAGCCCTGTCAAAACCTTACTCCGGCAACTGCACCCGGGGTTTGGTTGCCGCGAAGATCGCCCAGCTCGACACGAACAGCGCCGCGATCAATGGCCCGATCACGAAGCCGTTGAGCCCGAACACCGCCAGCCCGCCCAGCGTCGACACCAGAATCAGGTAGTCCGGCATGCGCGTGTCCTTGCCCACCAGGATCGGCCGCAACAAGTTGTCCACCAGGCCGATCACCAGCACGCCGAACGCGGTCAGGATCACCCCCGACAAAATCGCACCGGTCAGCAGGAAGTACGCCGCCACCGGCGCCCACACGATCCCCGCCCCCACCGCCGGCAACAGCGACAGAAACGCCATCAGTACCGCCCACACCAGCGCACTCGGGATATCCAGCACCCAGAAGATGAAACCGCCCAGCGCCCCCTGGGTAATGGCCACCAGCACGTTGCCTTTTACAGTAGCCCGCACCACACGGTTGAACTTCAGCTGCAAACGGCGCTTCTGGTGTTCGGGCAGCGGCACTGCCAGACGCACTTGGCGGGCGACTTCCGCGCCTTCGCGCAGGAAGAAGAACAACAGGTACATCATGATGCCGAAGCTGATCACGAACTCGAACGTGCCCTGCCCAAAGTTGAACGCCTGGCTGGCCAGCACCTGGCTGCCCTGGGTGGCCCACTTGCTGATCTTGTCGCGTAGCCCGTCGAGGTTGCCCATGCCCATGCTGTCCAGGCCCTGCTGGGCAAACGCCGGAAGCATGTCCTTGCCGCGCTCGACATAACCGGCAATATCCAGCTCCCCGTGCTCGATGCGCTGGTACAGGGCGGCTCCCTCCTGTACCAGCAGCGCGCTGGTGATGATCACCGGCAGGATCGCCACCAGCAGGCACACCAGCAAGGTGGCCGCCGCAGCCAGATTGCGCCTTCGGCCGAAACGCAGCAGCAGGTGGCGCTGCAGCGGGGCGAACAGGATGCCGAGTATCACCGCCCAGAAGATCGCACCGTAGTACGGCAGCAGGATCCAGATGAAGGCAATGGTCACCAGCGCCAGCAGTACTGCCAGGGCTTTGTTCTGCAGGGCGGTCTGGTTCATCGCGGGTCCTCGCATGGTTTATGCGTTATTAGTGCGCCGCACCTTGGCAAAAGTGCCGCCATTCCCTTGATGCAAATCAATACGGGCCGTATCTGCCAGCCCTAGCATCCGCGCCTTTTGCTCCGGTGCGCACATGACCCCTATCGCCAAGCCCGAACTGCTGGCCCCCGCCGGCACCCTCAAGACCATGCGCTACGCCTTCGCCTATGGCGCCGACGCGGTCTACGCCGGCCAGCCACGCTACAGCTTGCGGGTGCGCAACAACGAGTTCGACCATGCCAACCTGGCCCTGGGCATCCAGGAGGCACATGCCTTGGGCAAGCGTTTTTACGTGGTGGTCAACATTGCCCCGCACAATGCCAAGCTCAAGACCTTCCTCAAGGACCTGGCGCCGGTGGTCGAGATGGCACCGGACGCGCTGATCATGTCCGACCCAGGCCTGATCATGCTGGTACGCCAGCACTTCCCGCAGATGCCGGTGCACCTGTCGGTGCAGGCCAACACGGTCAACTGGGCCAGCGTGCAGTTCTGGCAGCAACTGGGCCTGAGCCGGGTGATCCTGTCGCGCGAGCTGTCGCTCGAAGAGATCGAAGAGATCCGCCAGCAGGTGCCGGAAATGGAGCTGGAGGTGTTCGTCCACGGTGCCCTGTGCATGGCCTACTCCGGCCGTTGCCTGCTGTCGGGCTATCTCAACAAGCGCGATGCCAACCAGGGCAGCTGCACCAACGCTTGCCGCTGGAAGTACGACGCCACCCCGGCCACCGAAAACGCCACCGGCGACATCGTGCGCGAAGTGCAGCCGACGCTGGGCCTGGGTGCACCGACCGAGCAGGTATTCCTGCTGCAGGAAAGCAACCGCCCCGGCACCGAAATGCCGGCGTTCGAAGACGAGCACGGCACCTACATCATGAATGCCAAGGACCTGCGCGCCATCCAGCATGTCGGGCGCCTGGCCGCCATGGGCGTGCACTCGCTGAAGATCGAAGGCCGCACCAAGTCGCACTTCTACTGCGCCCGCGCCGTGCAGTCGTACCGCCAGGCGATCGACGACGCGGTGGCCGGGCGGCCATTCGACCGCTCCCTGATGGACAACCTCGAGTCCCTGGCCCAGCGCGGTTACACCGAAGGCTTCCTGCGCCGCCACGTGCACGACGAGTACCAGAACTACCAGCGCGGCAACTCGGTGTCCGAGCGCCAGCAGTTCGTTGGCGAACTGACCGGGGTGCGCGTCGACGGCCTGGCCGAGGTCAAGGTGAAGAACCGCTTCGCCGTGGGCGACCATCTGGAACTGATGACCCCACGCGGCAACTACCACTTCGATCTCGAGCACATGAGCAATGGCCAGCAGCAACCGCTGCAGGTCGCCCCGGGCGATGGCCACACCATCTACCTTCCTGTTCCCGAGCAGGTGCCATTGGCATACGGCCTGCTGATGCGTGACCTGCCAGCTTGAGCGAGGTGGCTAAAGTTCGATCCTGGTAATGGCGCCAAGCCGCCGGTCGCCCAATTCCTTACGAATCTGCTGGCGAAAAGCGGCGAAACGTTCCAGGTCAAAACGGTAAACAGTGCCGGTGTTCCACACGACGATGTCACGCTGGGCCTCGCTCCAGAATCCGAAGTCGCGCATTTCCACCGTGGCATTGAAGCGAAACGAGTAGACCGCCAGATGGATCTGGCCCTCCTCGTCCTTCTGGCAGGGTGTTATCAGAAACGATGAGGCGACGTCGTTCTGCCAACCCGACTGCAGGAACTTGCTGGCGTGAGCACTGATGCGCAGTTCCTGCATGGATGCGCGCGCCAGTTGGGCCAACAGCGTTGGTGTGCTGCCTGTGCCAATGGGCTCGAGCCCGGTATCGAAATCGTCATGGTCCCTGATGACCTGCGGCGGCAACTCCAGGGCGGCCATCCTTACGCAGCCATGTTTCTCCAGGCGATTGCGGAAGCGGTCGAACCAGCTTTTCCATAGCTCGTCCCGGTCGAGGAAGCGGCTTGCGAACTCATCGGCATGGTCCAGCAACGTTTGCACGTCCTGGCGTTCCTCGTCGGACAGGTTTGGTCCGATGCCGATCAGATTGGTCTTGGAATACAACAGGCAGTCCAGTGGTAGGGTCATGATCCAGCAGGCTCTCAGATAGGTGTGCCGCACGTTAGCCAGCGTGATGACAGGCCGGCATCCGGAACCACTACCTGGCAGGTAGACTGGCTGCCTGACAACGCTGGCGAACGGCAACAGGCCGCGCTGCGCCTGAAGGCCGCTTACGCTATGCTGCTGGCCAACCGCTGGATACCGGACCGCCCCTGGGGCCGCAACGACACCGGGCGCGTGCAAGGCACAGGCCTGGTCGCCGGTATCCGCCCACGTTTTTGAAGGAGTGCTTCATGATGCTGCGTAAACACCTGCTGCCCCTGGGCCTGCTGGCCATCACCGGCCTGGCCCAGGCTGCCGAGACCATCGACGTCTACCGCGACCCCAACTGTGGCTGTTGCAAGGCCTGGATCAGCCACCTGCGCGACAACGGCTTCACCGTCAACGACCATGTCGAGCCGAACATGAGCGAGGTGAAGCAACGCCTGGGCGTGGCGCCACGCCTGGCGTCGTGCCATACCGGGGTGATCGACGGCAAGTTCGTCGAAGGCCACGTGCCGGCCGAGCAGGTGCGCCTGCTGGCCAAGCGCAACGACCTCAAGGGCCTGGCCGTGCCGGGCATGCCTATGGGCTCGCCCGGCATGGAAATGGGTGACCACAAGGATGCCTACCAGGTCATCGGCGTGACCCAGGACGGCAAGGACACCGTGGTCGCCAACTACTGATGCTCAGCCTGTGGGCGCTGTTCCTCAGCGCCTTCGGCGCCGCTACCCTGCTACCGCTGCAATCGGAGGCCGTGCTGGTCGGCCTTTTGCTGCGCCAGCCCGAGGCCTGGGCCACCCTGCTGCTGGTGGCGACCCTGGGCAATGTGCTGGGCTCGGTGGTCAACTGGGTGCTGGGCCGGGCCATCGAGCACCTGCGTGACAAGCGCTGGTTCCCGTTCAGCCCTGCCCAGCTGGAACGCGCGCAACAGCGCTACCAGCGCTGGGGGCAATGGTCGCTGCTGCTCAGCTGGATGCCGGTGATCGGCGACCCGCTGACGCTGATCGCGGGCATCATGCGTGAGCCGTTCTGGCGCTTCCTGCTGCTGGTGACCCTGGCCAAGGCCGGCCGCTATGGGGTGCTGGCGATGATTACCCTGGGCTGGTTTCACGCCTGGTAACACCTTTCACGTTCCGCGTGGTCCACTGGCTGCTACAGTCGCCCCTTCCTACATGGCCCTACACGGAGTGCCCCCATGCTGCGCGCAACCGCCCTGGCCCTGGCCTGCCTCGCCGGCAGTTCGGCCATCGCCGCCGAATCGCCCACCTATGGCCCCCAGCTGGAGGGCTTTAGCTACCCGCATCCGCTCAAGCATTTCGACTTCAAGTCCCAGGGCCAGGCCCTGCAGATGGGCTACATGGACGTGCCCGCCCAGGGCCAGGCCAACGGCCACAGCGTGGTGCTGATGCATGGCAAGAACTTCTGCGCCGCCACCTGGGAAACCACCATCGATGCCCTGAGCAAGGCTGGCTACCGGGTCATCGCCCCCGACCAGGTCGGCTTCTGCAGCTCCAGCAAGCCGGCACATTACCAGTACAGCTTCCAGCAGCTGGCGAGCAACACCCATGCCCTGCTCGAACAGCTGGGGGTGAAGCAAAGCATCGTGCTCGGCCACTCCACCGGCGGCATGCTTGCCACCCGCTATGCGTTGATGTACCCACAGCAGGTGGAGCGCCTGGCGATGGTCAACCCCATCGGCCTGGAAGACTGGAAAGCCCTGGGCGTGCCCTACCGCACGGTGGACCAGTGGTATGCGCGCGAGCTCAAGCTGGATGCCGAAGGCGTGCGCGAGTATGAGCGCAAGACCTACTACGCCGGGCGCTGGAAGCCGGAGTACGAGCGCTGGGTGCAGATGCTGGTGGGCCTGAACAAGGGGCCGGGGCATGAAGCGGTGGCGTGGAACTCGGCGCTGATCTACGACATGATCTTCACCCAGCCGGTGTACCACGAGTTCAAGGACCTGCAGATGCCCACCCTGCTGCTGATCGGTGACCAGGACACCACAGCCATCGGCAGTGATATCGCGCCGCCGGAGGTGAAAGCGAAGCTGGGCAAGTATGCAGTGCTGGGGCCGCAGGTGGCCAAGCTGATTCCCAAGGGTGAGCTGATTACCTTTGAAGGCATGGGGCATGCGCCGCAGATCGAGGAGCCGGTGCGGTTCAACCGTACGCTGGTGGAGTGGCTGGGCAAGTGAGCCAATAGTCGAGGGGCCGCTTTGCGGCCCTTCGCGGGCTCGCCCGCTCCCACAGGTACTGCACAGGTTTGGGAAGCTGTGCACTACCCGTGGGAGCGGGCAAGCCCGCGAAGGGCTGCAAAGCAGCCCCCTACACTTTCCAGACCTGCTCCTCGGTCCAGCCCAGCTCGGCAAAGTCCGCCGCCCGCAACCCCGCCTCTTCCTCGCAGAAAAACTCATCCAGCTGCGGCGGCCTCACTGCCGTGTCACTGAGCATCGCATGCACCTGCCCGCGGTGATGCACCTGGTGCTCGAACAGGTGCGCCAGCAGCCGCAGCCGTTGCTCGCGCTGCACCCGCTCAGGGCGCACGATGCTCACATAGCGCCCCAGCTCACCATCGCGCAGGCCCCGGCAATAGGCGATCAGCCGGTGATCGGCCTGGGCCTGTTCGGCATGCAGGTCGGTGCAGGTGGCAAACGGCTGTTCGGGGTCGAAGAAGCGCTCGCCGTCGGCGTCGGGCTGCTCGCCACGCTGCTCGCACTCGAGCATGTGCAGGTAGAACCAGTCCACCGTCAGCAGGTGGTTGAGGGTGGCCTTGATCGACGGGAAGAAGCTGCAGCGCGGGGCGACGAATTCGTCCTGGGTCAGTTGCAGGCAGGCCTTGTACAGACGGTGGTTGGCCCAGCCATTGTTGTAGGCCTGGGTCAGCAGATGATGCGACAGCGGCTCCATGGTTCGGCTCCTTTTCAGGCGAAGCGTTGCAGTTGCATCTCCCGTAGCCGGCTCAGGGTCCGTTGGTACGGGAACGCCAGATACCCTTGAGTGTAGAGGGCATCCAGCGGCACCTGTGCCTCCAGGTACAACGCCACCCGGCGGTCGTAGCATTCGTCGACCAGGGCTATGAAGCGGCGCACCGCGTCGTCCTTGGGCGACAGCGCCGGCAGCTCGCGGTCGCCCGCTGCCACCCGCGCCGCAGCATCCTCGGTACCCCGGGCAATGCGCCCGGCCCGCTGTTCACCCCCCAGCGCCGGAATGCCCGACACCAGGATGGCCGGGAACCGGTCGCACAGAGCCATGAACTCCATGGCCGCCAGCGGCTGTTCGCACAGGTCGGTGAAACGGCACCAGATGGCCTGCGCGCTGCGCCGCACCACCTGCACCTGCCGGGAGCCGATCGCCAAAGGCTGATCGTGGCCGTCGTCGCCGGGGCTGAGCTGGCGGAACACCTCGCCCAGCTGGCTGGCCTGCCCCGCTTGCGCCACCCAGTAACGCTGGCGCTCAGCGCCGGGGTGCAGGCGGTGGTCCTGCTCGCCGGCTACCGGCAGCACCTGCATGTGCCGCTGGATGGCGGCGATGGCCGGCAGGAACCGCTCGCGGTTGAAACCGTCGCGGTACAGCTGCTCGGGTGGCTGGTTGGAGGTGGCGACAATCACCACGCCTTGGTCGAACAGTACCTGGAACAGGCGGCCGAGGATGATCGCGTCACCGATGTCGTTGACGAACAGCTCGTCGAAGCACAGCACGCGAATCTGCCCGGCCAGTTCCCCGGCCAGCGCCAGCAGCGGGTCGGCGGTGCCGTTGAGCTGGAACAGGCGCTGGTGGACCCAGGCCATGAAGTGATGGAAGTGCTGGCGCCGGCTGGGCACCCGCAGGCAGCGGTGGAACTGGTCCATCAGCCAGGTCTTGCCCCGGCCGACCGGGCCCCAGAGGTAGATACCCTGGGTGGGGCGGCCCTGTTCGACGGCCTGGAAACAAGCCTGCAACGCCTCGACGGCGCGGGCCTGGGCGGGGTCGGCGACATAGCCCTGAGTGGTCAGGGCCTGCTGGTAGAGGGAATGGGGATCGATAGCCATGCGGCATTCTACACGGCTGACACACCGCGGACCTTGTAGGAACAACGGTCTTGCCCAAATTCAAAAGGCTGCCGCGATCCCTGTGGGAGCGGGCGTGCCCGCGAACACGGGCGAAGCCCGTGCCATCCACCGCGGCGCCTGCTTCGCGGCGGTTCGACGCCTCGACACGCCCGCTCCCACAGGGGCCGCGTACAACAGTGGTGATCAGGCGTCGCCCAGGCCTACCTTGAGCAGCGCGCCGTCCTTGTCATCGGTCAGCACATACAGGTAGCCATCCGGCCCCACCCGTACATCGCGGATACGCGCCTTCAGCTCACCCAGCAAACGCTCTTCATGCACCACCTTGTCGCCATCCAGTTGCAGGCGGATCAGCTCCTGGGTAGCCAGCGCGCCAATGAACAGGTTGTGGTCCCAGGCCTTGAACCTAGGGCTGTCGTAGAACGCCATGCCGCTGATCCCCGGCGACTTCTCCCATACATGGTGCGGGTCGACCATGCCCTGCACATGCTCGCCCTTGGCCTCGGGGATCGGCAGCAGCGAGTAGTTGATGCCGTGGGTCGCAATCGGCCAGCCATAGTTCTTGCCGGGTTCGGGAATGTTGATCTCGTCGCCGCCGCGCGGGCCATGCTCGTGGGTCCACAGCTTGCCGGTCCATGGGTTGAGTGCGGCGCCTTGCTGGTTGCGGTGGCCGAACGACCAGATCTCCGGCCGCACATTGTCCTCGCCGACGAAGGGGTTGTCCCTGGGCACTTCGCCGTCCGGCAAGATACGCACGATCTTGCCTTGCAGCTTGTCCAGGTCCTGGGCAGTCGGGCGCTGGTTGTTTTCACCGAGGGCGATGAACAGGTAGCCGTCGCGGTCGAACACCAGGCGCGAGCCAAAGTGGTTGCCCTCCGACAGTTTGGGCTGCTGGCGGAAGATGACGTTGAAGTTTTCCAGCCGGGCGCGGTCCTGGGACAACTGGCCACGGCCGACCGCCGTACCGGCCTTGCCGTCACTGCCCTCTTCGGCGTAGGACAGGTAGACGGTGCGGTCCTTGGCGAACTCCGGCGACAGCACCACATCCAGCAAGCCGCCCTGGCCCTCGGCCCAGACCTTGGGTACACCGCTGATCGGCGGGCCGACCTTGCCTTCGGCATTGACCACCCGCAAGTTGCCGGCACGCTCGGTGACCAGCATGTCCTTGCCGCCCGGCAGGAACGCCAGGGCCCAAGGGTTGCGCAGGCCATCGGCCAGGGTGCTGACGGTCAAGGTGCCTTCTTCACTGCGAAACTGCTGTTCGGCCGCCGCCTGCGCCAGCAGGGGCAGGAGTGCGGCGGCGGTCAGGGTTACAAACCAGGGTGCTCGAAGCATGCAGGATTCCTTTCGTAGGGCGCTCATGGCGCGCGCGGGTTGCCGCGCGGTGGTCGGCTGGGCTCCAGGTTCGGGGTTTGCTGCTGGCGGCGCAGGTTGTCGCCATTGCCGATGCCGCGGTTGTCCAGGGTGGGCGTGCGCTGGTACGGGTCGGTGGACGGGCCGCGCACGGGAGGCGTGGCCGGCATGCTGCCCTGGCGGCTGTTGGGGTTGGCGCGCTGGATCGGGCTGTTGTAGGGGTTATTGTTGCCGGCGGCGAGTTGCAAGGGCGGCTCGGGGGCCGCTTGCGCGGGCAGGCACAGCACCAGGCCGAGGGCCAGGATGGGCAAGGTCGGGGTCATGCTTCACCTCCTGTACGAAAATGCCGCGCCTGGTGGGTTTGATAGCCTAAGGCGCGAAGGGTTCGCGGCAAAAAGTGTGAATGCGGGTGGAGATGATTCCTGATGTTTCAGTATGGGCCTTGGGGGCTGCTACGCAGCCCTTTCGCGACACAAGGCCGCTCCCACAAACCCCTACGGACGCCGAATTACTGGCCCTTGTCCACCTTGTGCCGCGCCGCATACAGGCACAGCATTTCCATCGCCAGGGTCGCCCCGGCCAGCGCGGTGATGTCAGCATGGTCATAGGCTGGCGCCACCTCCACCAGGTCCATGCCCACCAGGTTGATGCCGCGCAGCCCGCCAAGGATCTCCAGCGCCTGCACCGTGCTCAGCCCGCCGCATACCGGCGTGCCGGTGCCGGGCGCATACGCCGGGTCGAGGCAGTCGATATCGAAGGTCAGGTAAACCGGCCGCTCGCCCACCCGCTGGCGAATCGCCGCAATCACCGCCTCGGTGCCCTGCCGGTGCACCTGGCGGGCGTCGAGGATGGCAAAGCCCTGGCTGTCGTCATTGGTGGTGCGCAGGCCGATCTGCACCGAGCTGGCCGGGTCCACCAGGCCTTCGCGGGCGGCATGCCAGAACATGGTGCCGTGGTCGATGCGCTTGCCTTCCTCGTCCGGCCAGGTGTCGCTGTGCGCATCGAAGTGGATCAGCGCCAGCGGGCCATGGCGGCGGGCATGGGCCTTGAGCAGCGGGTAGCTGATGAAGTGGTCGCCACCCAGGGTGAGCATGGCGCAGCCTGCTTCCAGAATATGCGTGGCATGGGCCTCGATGCTGTCCGGTACCGACTGCGGGGTGCCGCTGTCGAAGGCGCAATCGCCATAGTCGATCACCGCCAGGTGGTCGAACGGGTCGAACGCCCACGGCCAGTGCCGGGCCCAGGCCTGCTGCACCGAGGCGGCGCGGATCGCCCGCGGGCCGAAGCGCGCACCGGGGCGGTTGCTGGTGGCAGTATCGAACGGCACACCACTGACCACCACATCGACACCACGCAGGTCGCGGCTGTAGCGGCGGCGAGAGAAACTGGTAATGCCGGCGTAGGTACTTTCCGCAGCGGTGCCATACAGGCTGTCGCGGGTCATGGCCTGGTCGTTGTTTGCGGCTTGCTCCACGGTCGGGTTCCTTTGTCGTTATCGGTTACTGGCGGCTGCGGAACGCGGTCCACAGGCGGTTGCGCTGGCGCAGGTCGGCCAAGGCCATGCTGCGGTCGGCATACAGGCGCTGGCGCACCGCGGCCGACGGGTAGATGTCCGGGTCATTGCGCACTGCTTCGTCCACCAGCGGCGTGGCCGCCTGGTTGGCGTTGGCGAAGAACAGCGTGTTGGTCAGTGCGGCGACCGACTCGGGCTTGAGCATGAAGGCGATGAACGCCCGCGCGGCCTCGGGGTGCGGGGCGTCCTTGGGAATGACCAGGTTGTCCTGCCACACCAGCGTGCCTTCGCGGGGGATGCGGTAGATCAGCTCGAACGGTTTGCCAGCGCGACGCGCCTGGTCGGCGGCCATCGCCGCATCGCCGTTGTAGGTCAGCGCCAGGCACACGCTGCCGTTGGCCAGGTCGCTGATCTGCCGGCCATTGGCGACGTAGCTGATCGACGGCTGCAGCTGGCTCAGCAGGTTCTGCGCGGCGGCCAGGTCGTCCTTGTCCTGGCTGTAAGGGTCCTTGCCCAGGTAGTTCAGGGCCACGCCGATCACCTCCTGGGGCGAGTCGGGCATGGCAATGCCGCAGTCCTTCAGCCGGCTGGCGTACTCGGGCTTGAACAGCAGGTCGAGGCTGTCCAGCGGTACATCCCCCAGGCGCTGGCGCACCGCTTCCACATTCACCCCCAGGCCCAGGGTGCCCCAGGTGTAGGGCACGGCATGGCGGTTGCCGGGGTCGGCATCGGCGAGTTTGGCCAGCAGGTCCTTGTCGAGGTTGGCATAGCCGGGCATGGCCTGGGGATCGAACGGCTGCAGGGCATTTGCCTTGAGCGCCCGGGCCAGTACGGTTGACGACGGCACCACCACGTCATAGCCGCTACCACCGGTCAGCAGCTTGGTTTCCAGCACTTCGGTGGTGTCGAAGGTGTCATAGCGCACCTTGTAGCCGGTTTCCCGCTCGAAGCGCTGGAGGGTTTGCGGGGCGACATAGTCGGCCCAGCTGTAGAGGTTGACGACCTTTTCTTCGGCCTGCAGCGGCAAGGCCAGGACCAGGGACAGCAGGCACAACGATCGACGCATGGCGAACACCTCGGCAAATGGGTGGATGCCGCGAGCATGCCAACCGGGTTACATTGCAGGAATGGCAAGTTTACAAAGCTGACATTCATCAGGAGCAATGTAATGCTCGGACAAGTGCACGACCCCGACCTGCACCTGCTGCGGCTATTCGTCACTGTAGTCGAGGCCGGTGGTTTCAGCGCCGCGCAAGGCGTGCTGGGCTTGAGCCAGCCCACCATCAGCCAGCGCATGGCGCAGCTGGAAGCGCGGCTGGGCTACCGCTTGTGCAGCCGCGGCAAAGGTGGCTTTCACCTGACGGAAAAGGGCGCGTTGTTGCTGGACGCCGCCCGTGGGCTATTGCTGAACATCGAACAGTTTCGCCAGCAGGCCAATGGCGTTGCCGGGCGGCTGCTGGGGACCGTGCGCATAGGCATGGCGGAGAGCCAGGACAAGGCGGTGAGCCTGAAGCTGGCGGCGGCCATTGCGGCGTTTCGCAGGCGCGAGGAGGCGGTGCAGCTGGAACTGATCAGTGCGCCACCGGCAGAGCTGGAGCGCTTGTTGCTGGAGCAGCGGCTGGATTACGCCATCAGCTACTTTTCCGGCAACCAGGCAGCCTTCGACTACCAGCCGCTGTTCCAGGAGCGGCAACGGCTGTATTGCGGCAAGGGCCATGTGCTGTTCGGTGAGGCTGGCGTTGGCCGGGAGCGGTTGCTGGCGATGGACCAGGTGCGCCATCCGTACCGGTTTCTCAAGGGCGGTGAGCCGTTCCAGAGCCAGCGCAGCATGGCGGTGGCGGAGCAGATCGAGAGCGTGCTGACGTTCATTCTGTCGGGGCGGCATATTGGCTATCTGCCATGCCATTGTGCGCAAGCTTGGGAGGCTGAGGGGCTGTTATGGGCGCTGGACCCGGGGTTGGACTTTGTGGTGCCGTTTACCCTGGCCAGGCACCGGGCGCAAGCGGTTGGCGAGGCACAGCAGGCGTTTGCGCAGGATTTGCTGGCGTCGTTTGCCTGAACCGGCCTCTTCGCGGGTAAACCCGCTCCTACAGGGTTCTCACACAGCCTGAGGGCTGCGCCGTGCCTGTGGGAGCGGGTTTACCCGCGAAGAGGCCGGGACAGACAACACCCATCAGTAAGCCATGCTCCAGGTCAGGGTGTAGGTACGTCCGCGCCCCTGGTAGTCATACAGGTAAGCCGGCCCGTAGGTCGGCGAGTAGAACAGCGTCGCACGCTGCCCCCAGACCGTGCTGTATTGCTTGTCCAGCAGGTTCTGGATGCCGGCGCTGAAGGTGCCGAAGCCGGTATCCTGGCTGCCCAGCAGGTCGAAGGTGGTGTAGCCGTCGATCTCGTGGTCGGCATCGTCCTTCAGGCTGAAGGCATGGTTGGCCTGTAGCCGCGCACTGCGGCCATCGCCCTTCCAGCCGACGAACGCGGTAGCCTTGGACAACGAGGCATAGCGGGCATCGCGCTTGATCCAGCCGCCATCGACATCCTCCTCCTCGGAGCGGGTCAGGTGCAGGGTGCCACCGGCTTCCCAGCCTGTCTGGAAGTGTCGGGTCAGAGCGCCCTCAAAACCGAAGTCACGGCTTTTCTGGTCTTCCACATTGATGGTCAGCGTCTGCGAATCGACGTCGATGATCTTGTCCGACCAGATGTAGTACAGCGCCGCCTGGGCATCCCAGTCCAGGTCGGCATAGCGCCAGCCCAGTTCCACCTGGCGGCTCTTGATGCCGGCCAGCGGGTTGTCGGCCACGCTCAACCCGGGCTTGCCGTAGTACTTGGCCGGGTCGGGCAGGTCGAAGCCTTCGCCGTAGTTGGTCCATACCTGGTGGCCATTCTTGAAGTCGTAGATGGCACCGACGTTGAACAGGTTGACCTGGTAATCGTTGCTGCCACCCGGCACACCCTTGAAGTCGCTGACGTCCACATCCATCTGCTGGCGCCGGGCGCCGCCGGACAGGGTCAGGTTATCGGTGGCATGCCAGTCCAGCTGCGCGTACACCGACACGCCATCGACCCGGTAGCTGGGGTAGCGCGCGGCCTTGCTTTCCTTTTCCAGCTCCAGGCCACCCGACTCGGACGACGTCTGGGCGTTGAAGGTGGTCTGCTCGGCATTGAAGCGCTCGCGGTCCAGGTCGACGCCGTAGGTCAGCTTCAGCGCGTCCCACTGCTTGGCGAACAGGCCCTTGAGGCTGGTGACTTCGAAGTTTTGCTGCGAGGCGGCGAAGTACACCCCGCGCGAGCCGGTGGGCGTGGCGCGGTTGTAGTACGGGAACGGGTAGAAGTTGTCGTCTTCCTTGCGGTAAGAGGCCTGCAGGTAGAAGTCCTGCCCCAGCACGTCGGTGTGGTGGTAGTTGGCGTTCAGCAGCAGGCGCCGGGTGCGCGGCTCCAGGTCCGACGAGTAGCCGCTACGCAGTTCGGCGTCTTCCAGGTCGGACGGGGCGTTGTAATTCAGGTTGGGGAAGTAGATACCGGTACTGCCATGGTTGCCCGAGTCATAGTACTGGGCCAGCAGGTCGAGGCTCTGCTGGTCGTTCAGTTGCATCCCCAAGGTGCCGAGCACGTCGATGGTGCGGTTGTATTGCAGGTCGGTCTGGGTGTTGTCGATGAAGATCTGGTCGCCGGCGCCGTCGTAGAAGGCTTCGTTCTGCTCGCCGGAAACCCCCAGGCGGGCGTTGAACCGTTCGTTGCCGCCACTGATCGACTGGGCGAAGCGGGTGGCCAGGTCGTCGCTGTTGTTGAAGCCGCTGCTGGCACCGAGCTGGGTCTCGAAACGCGCCGGGCCGGGTTCGCCCTTCTTGGTCACGATGTTGATGATGCCGCCGGTGGCGCCACCACCGTAGATGGCACTGGCGCCAGACAGCACTTCGACGCGCTCGACGTTGAACGGCGAAATGCTGTCGAACTGGCGTGACAGGCCGCGCGAGCTGTTCTGGCTGACCCCGTCGATCATCACCAGCACATTGCGCCCGCGCATGTTCTGGCCGTAGTTGGTACGGCCTTCCGGCGCCAGGTCGAGGCCTGGCACCAGCTTGCCGATGGCTTCCTTCAGGCTGACGCCGCTGTCGATCTGCTCGCGCAACTGCTGCTGGTCGACCACCCACACGGTGCCGGGGATTTCACTGATCGCGGTGCTGGTGCGCGAGGCCACGCTGACCTCGATCGGCTTGAGATTGACCGCCTGCGGCGCAGCGTCGGCCTTGCGCAGGGTCACCGTGCGGGCATCGCTGAAGTGCCAGCTCATGCCGCTGCCGGCCAGCAACTGCTGCAGGGCCTGCTCGATGCTGTAGCTGCCCTGCAAGGCCGGGCTGGATTGGCCGGCGACGTCGCCGGTGGTGTACAGCAGGTGCAGGCCGGCCTGGTCGGCGAACGTGGTCAGGGCGTGGTCCAGCGGCTGGGCCGGCAGGTCGAGCTGGACCTGGCGGGCCTGAGTCTGGGCCTGTTCGGTGGCGGTCGAGGCAAACACCTGCAGCGGGCCGACCAGCATGGCCAGGGCACTGCAGGACATCAGGGCATGGTGAAGCGGACCGCGGCGGCGGTGCAAGGGCTTGAGCATCAGAGGCACGAATGAGCTTCCTGACAAGTCGTAAATGAGAATTGGTTGCTGATCAGTCCCACTACGACGATCTGGCTTGCAGGAACTTGCAGTGCAAGATAAAAAATTTTTCCTGTGCCGGCCTCTTCGCGGCTAAAGCCGCTCCTACAGGGATCTCCACAGCCTTCCAGACCTGTGCAGTACCTGTGGGAGCGGCTTCAGCCGCGAAGAGGCCGGCACAGGCGAATCAATGAACCACGGCCAACCACGGCAGGTAGGTCACCTTCAGCCCATAACGCTGCTCAAGGGTCCGCAACAGGGCCTCCGGCTCATCGAGGTCGAACACCCCGCTGACCTGCATCGCCGCCAGCTTGCTATCGGACAACACGATCCGCCCATGCCGATAACGCTCGAGCTCCGCCAGCACCTGCCCCAGCGGCTTGCCGTTGAAGATCAGCTTGCCGCGCTGCCAGGCCATCTGCGTGCCGGCATCGGCCGCTACTGCCAGTTCATGTTCGCCAACCTTGGCTTCGCCATGGGCCAATACCACGCGGCCATCGCGACGCACGCTGAAGGTGGCCGCACTCCCCTGCACCCGCTCACCGGCCGTGTCGACCACAAAGGGCCGTGAATCATCGGCGGTCTCGAACAAGGCCTCACCAGATTCCAGCACCACCCGCCGCTCACGGTCGCTGAACACCACGCTCAGGGCTGTGGCACTGTTCAGCGTCACCCGCGTGCCATCTGCCAACGTAATCACCTGTCGCTCACCTACCCCGGTGTGGTAATCCGCCAGCAGCATTGGCGCCTTCTGCCAACCCGCCACACCAACGGCCAACACCAGTGCAGCAGCCACCCCCGCCTGTTTGAGCCAGTTGCGGCAATGGCGCAGGGCTTGGCCGATGTATTTCGCCACCATGCTTTCGGAAACCCCCAGGCGCTGCGCGATCTGCGCCTGGGTCAGGCCGTCGACGCGGTTGAGCAACAGCGCCTGGCGGGCATTGTCGGATAGCTGCAGCAGCGCCTGGTCGAGGATCTGCAAGCGCTCCCGGGCCAGCAAGGCCGCTTCCGGGGCCGGCGCCGGGCAGGCGACCTCACCTGCCCGCTCGCTGTCGTCGTGGCTGGCGGCAATGCGCTGCTCGCGGCGCAAGGCATCGATCGCCAGGTTGCCGGCCACGCGGAAGATGAAACTGCGCGCGTGCAGCACCGGCACCGCCTGCTGGTCGATGTTCACCAGCTTCAGGTAGGTTTCCTGCGCGACATCGGCAGCGCGCTGACGGTCGCTCATGCGCCGGGTCAGGAACTGAAGCAGGTCGTCGTAGTGCTCCTGGAAGCTTGCCAGCAGGCCCGGCGCGGGAGAAGTCAGCATGGGTTCGGGAACGGCCAGTAGGAGAAGTTATCGGGCGTTAATGAGAAACAGTATCTTTCATCTGGGCGGTGACTTTCAACGTCGACGCGTATTTGCCACACTGCCCATTCGCCCACTCTGGCAAGGTCGCACTCCATGGCTGCCCGTCTGCACCGCTACGCCCGCCTGTTCCTGGTCCTGCTGCTGGCCTGCGGCCTGGGGGCCTGTGCGCTGTTCCAGGCACGCGACCCGGTCAATATCAGCGTGATCGGTATCGAGCCGCTGCCCGGGCAGGAGCTGGAACTGCGCATGGCGGTGAAGATGCGGGTACAAAACCCCAACGAGGCGCCGATCGACTACAACGGCATCGCCCTGAACCTGGAGGTGAACGGCCAGCCGCTGGCTGCCGGGGTGAGCGACCAGCAGGGGCACATCGGCCGTTATGGCGAAGCGGTGATCGTGGTGCCGGTGAGCATCACGGCGTTTTCCTTCCTGCGCCAGGCCTATGGGCTGGGCCAGGTGGACTCGCTGCAAGGCCTGCCCTATGTGCTGCGCGGCAAGCTGGCCGGCGGGCTGCTGGGGACCGTGCGCTTTACCGACGAGGGCAAGCTGGACCTGCCCAAGGGCGCCTACTGGTAGGCGCCTGGCGGGGTGTGATCAGCGGCTGGCGCTGGCTGCGGCCATCAGCTTGTTGACTTCGCTGCGCACCATGTTGGCGTATTCGGGCGGCGACATGCCATCCAGCTCGGCGCGCACCCACTCGGCCCATTTGCCTTTGCGCCGTGGTTTCTCGGCGATCAACCGTGCCGCTTCGCCCTTGGCTTTGCCCAGGTTGTTCTGCCACAGCTCGAACAGCCGGGCCTTCTCTGCCTCGATCTGCGCCCGTTCCTCGAAGCTCATGTTGGCCAGATTGAAACTCATGAAGGTACCTGCAGGTTTGAAAATGGCCGCTATCTTACACCCAGGTACTGCAACAGCCCAAAGCCGCCGCAACTTTCCCGACGCGCCGGCATCCATTGTTCAAGCCACACCATCGACGAGGACGAGTTCATGGCCCGGAAAAACGCCCCGCTGACCGACAGCGATCAGATCAAGGACCAGGTATTCAGCGAACTGCAGGCGCTGATCGAAGAGTCGGAAAAACTGCTGAACGACAGCGCCGCCCTGGTGGGTGACGAGGCGGAAACCCTGCGCACGCAGGTAAGCCTCAAGCTACGCCAGGCGCGCAATGCCGCCGACAAGGTACGCAGCAAGGCGCAACCGGTGATGGACGCTACCCAGGACTATATCGGTGGCCACCCGTGGCAGACCGTGGCCATTTCCGCTGGCCTCGGGCTGGTGGTCGGCCTGCTGCTGGGCCGCCGTCACTGACGCCTGGGCCGCCTGGTGCGAATCAGGCGGCCTGCGCCATCGGGATACCGCTGTGGAAGCGCAGCTCCTGGTCCGGTGACTGGATCAGCTCCACCTCCGCTGCACGCACCAGGTCCACCCGGCGGGCAATGTCTGCCTCTTCGCCATAGTTGTGCGCCAGTTTCAGATAACCCTGGTAATGGCGCGCTTCGCTCTTCAGCAGGCCGTGGTAGAAGCGGCCCAGTTCCTCGTCCAGATGCGGTACCAACGCGGCAAAGCGCTCGCAGCTGCGCGCCTCGATGAACGCCCCCACCACCAGCGTATCCACCAGCTTGACCGGCTCGTGGGCGCGCACCAGCCGCCGCAGCCCCGACGCATATCGCCCCGCCGACACCGGGCGCAGCGGCACGCCACGACGCTTCATCAGGCGCAGCACCTGCTCGTGGTGCACCAGCTCCTCGCGGGCCAGGCGCGACATCATGTTGATCAGGTCGAGGTGGGTGTTGTACTTGGCGATCAGGCTCAGGGCGGTGCTGGCAGCCTTGAACTCGCAGTTCTTGTGGTCGATCAGCAGGGTTTCCTGGTCGGCGAGCGCCGCTTCGATCCAGGCGTCTGGTGTCGGGCAACCAAGAAAGGCGTCGATTTCGGGGATCAGGGACATGAGCGTGCGACCACAAAGAACAGGCAGGGCCGGCGATTATACCGGCGGCGGCGGGCGGCGCCAGTGACTATGCTTGATGTACATCAAGCGCCAGCGGGGGAAGCGCCGACTATAGTCAGGCATTGGTCGCCACCTTTGAAGGGAGTTAACGCCCATGCAAGCCGTCCGCAGCATCCTCGTCGTCCTCGACCCCGAGCACGCCCACAGCCGGGCACTGACCCGGGCCAAGCTGATCGCCGGCGTCACCGGCGCCCGCCTGCACCTGCTGATGTGCGACAAAAGGCATGACCACAGCGCGCTGCTAAGCCTGCTGAGCAGCCAGCTGCATGATGACGGGTACGACAGCGTCACCCATGAGGAGGCCTGGCGCGACAACCTGCACGACACCATCATCTACGTGCAGCAGGCCGAGGGCTGCGAGCTGGTGATCAAGGAACACCGCCCGGACAACCCGCTGAAAAAGGCCCTGCTCACCCCCAGCGACTGGAAGCTGCTGCGCCAATGCCCGTGTGCCGTGCTCATGGTCAAGAGCGAGCGGCCGTGGACCGGCGGCAAGATTCTGGCCGCGGTGGACGTGGGCAACCAGGACGAGGACCACCGCCGCCTGCATGCCAGCATCATCGACCATGGTTATGCCATTGCCGGGCTGGCCAAGGGCGAGCTTCATGTCATCAGCGCTCATCCGTCGCCGATGCTGTCGGCATCGGACCCGGCGTACCAACTGAGCGAGACCATCGAGAAGCGCTACCGCGAGGCTTGCAAGGCGTTCCAGGCCGAGTACGGCATCAGCGACGAGTGCCTGCATGTGGCCGAAGGGCCGGCGGATGTGCTGATTCCGCATACCGAGAAGAAGCTTGATGCCGTGGTAACGGTGATCGGCACGGTGTGCCGCACGGGGATTTCCGGGGCATTGATTGGTAATACCGCGGAGGTGGTGCTGGATTCGCTGGAGGGGGATGTGCTGGTGCTCAAGACCGAGGAAGTAACTGCCCACCTGGCAGAACTCGCCCGCGGCTGAGTTTGCCTTCCTCAGGAGGACACATGATTCCTTGAAATTGCAGGGCCCCTGTGGGAGCGGGTTTACCCGCGAAAGCGGCGGTGAGTCCAACGACGCATTCGCGGGTAAACCCGCTCCCACAGGGATTTCTTACAAGAAGTATCTAGGCCAACGCTTCCTGCACCTTCGGGTCCAGCCCCTCCCCTGCATTGGCCTCGGCCCATTCCGCCAGTTGCCGGCGCATCGCAGGCGTCCAGAAGCTCTGCAGATGCTGCCGTATCCCTTGCACCGCCAGCGCCCGGTCTGGCTCGCTGTCGAAGTAATGGGCAATCTGGTTGGCCATCTTGACCAGATTCTCACTGCTCATCGGCGTACCTCGGTTTTCTCGGCAATACGACGCTCCTTCAACAACCGCCGCTGCTCGTCACTGAAGTCCTGGTAGCGTTTCTGCCACTGCGACGGCTGGAACACTTTCACCACCTCCACCGCCGTCACCTTGTACTCAGGGCAGTTGGTGGCCCAGTCGGAATTGTCGGTGGTAATCACGTTGGCCCCCGACTCTGGGAAGTGGAAGGTGGTGTACACCACACCCGGCGCCACCCGCGTGCTGACCTTGGCGCGCAGCACCGTCTGCCCGGCGCGGCTGCCGATGCCGACCCAGTCGCCATCCTGGATGCCACGGCTTTCGGCGTCGGTCGGGTGGATTTCCAGGCGGTCGGCGTCATGCCAGGCAACGTTACCGGTACGCCGGGTCTGGGCGCCGACGTTGTACTGGCTGAGAATGCGCCCGGTGGTCAGCAGCAGCGGGTAGCGGTTGTTGACCTTCTCCTCGGTGGGCACGTAGCCGGTGAGCATGAAGCGCCCCTTGCCACGTACGAACTGGTCGATGTGCATGGTCGGCGTGCCATCCGGCGCTGCGTCGTTGCACGGCCACTGCAGGCTGCCGTGGCGGTCGATCTCGGCGTAGCTGACGCGGCGGAAGGTAGGCGTAAGGCGGGCGATCTCGTCCATGATCTCGGACGGGTGACGGTAGCTCATCGGGTAGCCCAAGGCATTGGCCAGGGCTATGGTCGCCTCCCAGTCGGCCTTCCCGGCCAACGGCTCCATGACCTTGCGCACCCGCGAAATACGCCGCTCGGCATTGGTGAAGGTACCGTCCTTCTCCAGGAACGAGCTGCCCGGCAGGAACACATGGGCGAACTTGGCTGTTTCGTTGAGGAAGATGTCCTGCACCACCACGCACTCCATGGCCAGCAGGGCCGCGGTGACGTGCTGGGTGTTGGGGTCGCTCTGGGCAATGTCCTCGCCCTGGCAGTAAAGGGCCTTGAAACTGCCGTCCAGCGCAGCCTCGAACATGTTGGGGATGCGCAGGCCCGGGTCAGGCTGCAGCGTCACGCCCCAGGCCTGCTCGAACTCGGCGCGCACAACTTCGTTGGAAATGTGCCTGTAGCCGGGCAGTTCGTGGGGGAACGAGCCCATGTCGCACGAGCCTTGCACGTTGTTCTGCCCGCGCAGCGGGTTCACCCCTACCCCTTCACGGCCGATGTTGCCGGTGGCCATGGCCAGGTTGGCGATGCCCATCACCGCGGTGCTGCCCTGGCTGTGCTCGGTCACGCCCAGGCCGTAGTAGATCGCCGCGTTGCCGCCGGTGGCGTACAGCCGGGCGGCGGCGCGGATCTGCTCGGCAGGCACGCCGCAGACCGGGCCAAGCACTTCGGGGGCGTTTTCCGCCAGGCTGACGAAGTCGCGCCAGCGGGCAAAATCCTCGGTTTCACAGCGGGCATCGATGAAGCGCTGGGCCAGCAGGCCTTCGGTGACGATCACGTGGGCCAGGGCGTTGAGCATGGCCACGTTGGTACCGGGGCGCAGTTGCAGGTGCAGCTCGGCGCGGGCGTGCGGCGAGTCGACCAGGTCGATGCGCCGAGGGTCGATCACGATCAGCCGCGCGCCCTGGCGCAGGCGGCGCTTGAGCTGCGAGCCGAATACCGGGTGGGCGTCGGTGGGGTTGGCGCCGATCACCAGCACCACGTCGGCCTGCATCACCGAGTCGAAGCTTTGTGTACCGGCCGACTCACCCAGGGTCTGCTTCAGGCCATAGCCGGTGGGCGAATGGCATACCCGCGCGCAGGTGTCGACGTTGTTGTTGCCGAACGCCGTGCGCACCAGTTTCTGCACCAGGTAGGCTTCTTCGTTGGTGCAGCGGCTGGAGGTGATGCCGCCGATGGAATCGCGACCGTACTTCAGCTGGATACGGCGGAACTCGCTGGCGGCGTAGGTCACCGCCTCGTCCCAGCTGACTTCCTGCCATGGGTCTTCCAGGCGCTTGCGGATCATTGGCTTGGTGATGCGGTCCGGGTGGGTGGCGTAACCCCAGGCGAAGCGGCCCTTGACGCAGGCGTGGCCGTGGTTGGCGCCGCCGTTCTTGTCCGGGACCATGCGCACCAGCTGGTCGCCCTTCATTTCGGCGCGGAACGAGCAGCCGACGCCGCAATAGGCGCAGGTGGTGATGACCGCACGCTCGGGCTGGCCCAGCTGTACCAGGCTCTTTTCGGTCAGGGTCGCGGTCGGGCAGGCCTGCACGCAGGCGCCGCAAGACACGCACTCGGAGGCGAGGAAGTTCTCACCACCCGCCGCCGCCACTCGCGATTCGAAGCCGCGCCCGGTGATGGTCAGGGCGAAGGTGCCCTGGATGTCCTCGCAGGCACGCACACAGCGGCTGCAGACGATGCACTTGCTAGGCTCGTAGTCGAAGTACGGGTTGGATACGTCCTTTTTTTCGGCAAGGTGGTTGGCGCCGTCATAGCCGTAGCGCACCTCGCGCAGGCCCACCTGGCCGGCCACGGTCTGCAGCTCGCAGTTACCGTTGGCCGAACAGGTCAGGCAGTCCAGCGGGTGGTCGGAGATGTACAGCTCCATCACGTTGCGGCGCAGGCCGGCCAGGCGCGGGGTTTCGGTGTGCACTACCATGCCTTCGCTGACCGGGGTGGTGCAGGACGCCGGGTAGCCGCGCATGCCTTCGATTTCCACCATGCACATGCGGCACGAGCCGAAGGCTTCGAGGCTGTCGGTGGCGCACAGTTTGGGGATGCTGGTGCCGAGCATGGCCGCGGCACGCATCACCGACGTACCGGCGGGCACAGTGATGGCACGGCCATCGATGCTCAGGCTGACCTGTACCTCGCTGTCACGGGCCGGGGTGCCGAGGTCGCTGCTTTTATCAGAAGCGGGGTCGAAGAAATTGATCACTGCGCGGCCTCCGTGTGGGTCAGCCCGAAATCGGCGGGGAAGTACTTCAGCGCGCTGGCCACCGGATAAGCGGTCATGCCGCCCATGGCGCACAGCGAGCCGTATTGCATGGTGTCGCACAGGTCGCGCAGCAACAGGGCCTGGTCATGCCGCTCGGTCATGTCGCTGGTGGCGATCAGCCGGTCGACCACTTCCATGCCGCGGGTCGAGCCGATGCGGCACGGGGTGCACTTGCCACAGGATTCCTCGGCACAGAACTGCAAGGCGAAGCGCGCCATGCTGGCCATGTTCAGGGTGTCGTCGGCCACTACCACACCACCGTGGCCGAGCATCGCGCCCATGGCGGCAAAGGCTTCGTAGTCCAGCGGCGTATCGAAGTGGCTGGGCGGCACCCAGGCACCGAGCGGGCCACCCACCTGCGCGGCCTTCAATGGCCGGCCGCTGGCCGTGCCGCCGCCATAGCCTTCCACCAGCTCGCGCAAGGTCAGACCAAAGGCGCGTTCCACCAGGCCGCCCTGGCGGATGTTGCCGGCCAGCTGGAACGGCATGGTGCCCAGTGAGCGGCCCATGCCGAAGTCGCGATAGAACGCCGCGCCCTTGGCCAAGATGACGGGTACCGAGGCCAGGGTGAGTACGTTGTGCACCAGCGTCGGCAGGCCGAACAGGCCCTGCAGCGCGGGTAGCGGAGGCTTGGCGCGAACGATGCCGCGCTTGCCTTCGATGGATTCGAGCAGCGCGGTTTCTTCGCCGCAGATATAGGCGCCGGCGCCGACCCGCACTTCCAGGTCGAAGGCCTGGCCGCTGCCGGCCACGTCGCTGCCGAGATAGCCGGCGTCACGGGCGATGGCGAAGGCCTGGTCAAGCACGCGGATGGCGTCGGGGTATTCCGAGCGCACATAGATGTAGCCCTTGTCGGCACCCACGGCGAGGCCGGCAATGATCATGCCCTCGATCAGCAGGAACGGGTCGCCTTCCATCAGCATGCGGTCGGCGAAGGTACCGGAGTCACCCTCGTCGGCGTTGCACACCACGTACTTCTGCCCGGCCCCGGCGTCACGCACGGTGCGCCACTTGATGCCGGCCGGGAACGCAGCACCGCCGCGGCCGCGCAGGCCGGAATCGAGCACGGCGGCGACCACCTCGGCACCATCCAGGGCCACGGCCGCTTCAAGGCCGGCAAAACCGCCATGGGCACGGTAGTCGTCCAGCGACAACGGGCGGGTGATGCCGGCGCGGGCGAACAGCAGGCGCTGCTGGGTCTTGAGGTAAGGGATGTCCTCGACCGGCCCCAGGGCCAGCGAGTGGCCACCAGGTTCACCGGGCTCACCGGGCTCACCGGTCAAGGCGTCGAGTAAGGACGGCACGTCTTCCGGGGTGACCGGGCCGAAACCCAGGCGCCCTTGCGCGCTGTCGCACTCCAGCAGCGGCTCCAGCCAATACAGCCCGCGGGAGCTGGTGCGCTGGATATCCAGCGGCAGCTGGCGGCGCTCGGCCTCACGCTGCAATGCATCGGCAACCTGGTCGGCGCCCACGGCCCGGGCTACCGAATCGCAGGGGATATACAGCTTCAGCATGCTGCGTCCTCCCGGCAAGCGTTGACCAGCGCGCGCAGGCGCTCCGGGGTAAGGCGCGCATGCACCTGGCCGTCCAGCTCCAGCGCTGGCGAGCAGGCACAGGCGCCCAGGCAGTACACCGGGCGCAGGCTGATGGCGCCGTCGGCGCTGGTGCCGTGGTCGTCCAGCGCCAGCTGTTCGCGCAGTTGCGCGGCCAGCGCCTCGGCGCCCCGGCTCTGGCACGACTCGGCGCGGCACAGGCGCAGGGTGTGGCGCGCCGGTGGCGTGGTGCGGAAATCGTGGTAGAAGCTGATAACCCCACGCACCTCGGCCAGGCTGAGGTTCAGGGCATGGGCAATTTCGGCGACAGCGGCATCGGGGATGTAGCCGATGTCGTGCTGGATGGCATGCAGGATCGGCAACAGCGCGCCGGGGGTATCCTTGTCACGGGCCAGAATGCGTTGGATCACAGGCAGGTGGAGCAATTCATCAGGCATACAGCGGACCTCGGCATCACGGACCCTGCCTGAATTGTTGTGAGGGCAGGTATCCGGCGTGTTCTGCTGCGGCGCGCCGGCCACGTCACGGTTGCGTGGAGCCAGCGGCCTCCTTGCCTGCGGCCGTACGTCTGCGCGCACTGGTCCGAGGCATCCTGCAAGCATGGCACTTGTGGCGCCCGGGGGTTGCGTGCGAACGACCAGGCGCATCCTGAAACCGACGCGGTTTGTTTTCCATGCTTATGCTGGCTGCTCTTGCAGGAGACGGCCCACCCCTTTGGGCTGCGCTGCCGCGCAGAGAACAACGATCGCTCGCCTGGCGCATCGTTTGTAGGAGCAGCCTTGTGCTGCGAAGAGGCCGATACGGGCAACAGATATGGATTGCCAGTACCGGCCTCTTCGCAGCACAAGGCTGCTCCTACAAATGACTGCGCGCGGCTTCAAAGCTGCACGGCTTTGTCAATCAGTGCCTGGCCGCCTCAATCAGCCAGGCTGCTCGACAAAGACACCGCAAGCCGGGCCCATGAGGCGCGCTTACTGGACCGCCTCGGCCTCCAATGACGCAGGCTTGAAGCCCAGGCTTCGCATCAGATCACGTGCCGCCTCGAAGAACATGACCTTGAGGCTTTCGGCATATTCCTCCGTCAAACGGCTTGCTGGTCCTGAAATGACAAGAGCTCCCATCAGTTCCTGCTGCGCTCCGTAGATGGGCAGCGCCATTGAAGCGGCATGCGGGTCGGTGGCTCCCTTCGAGTAGTAGGGTTTTTGCAATGCAATACCGATGTGATACGGCGCGCGCAACGCCTGAGCCCCCGCCGCTTCATCCATCGGCCGCATGTCGCCGGGTTGAAGATTGAGGCGAAGTCGATGGGAAGAGTTAACACGGTACTGGCACATCCGATATGCACCGTGGCGCACATAGAAGGAGGCGGTCTCACCCGACTTTTCAGCCAAATCGTGCAAACGTGGCATAACATGCCTTTCGAGGTCCAATGCCTCTTGATAGACCGTGTTCAAGCGCATGACTTCACTGGCTAGCTGATAACGCCCGTCAGCCATGCGCGTGATGAAGCCATGGTTTTCCAGGGACACCATCAAGCGCATGATCGTGCTTTTGATGAGGCCGGTACGTTCAACCAGCTGAACCAGGCTCAGCGCAGAGTCGCCTATCTGAAACGCGGTCAGCACGGTCAAAACACGGTCTGCCGATGCCACACCATTTACCGCTGGACGCGGCCGCGCTTTCACCATTTGCAAAACCTCACAGGATCGAAGCCCTCGATTGTACGCAAGGGCGGAAAAACCTCATTATCCGACAACGGTCGGCCACCGCCAACGTAGCATGCGCTGTGTGTGCAAGGTAAAAAAAGCCAGCAGGGCAATATATCTGCGCCTGCTGGCTAGAGGTTGATCGCTATCGTATGGGGCAAATATTCGCAGACCTGGCAATCAGCGAACCTTACAGCCGATGCGGCCCTGTTCGCTGCGCTGGCCGATGCTCAGAACAGCGGCAGGGTGTAGTTGATGATCAGGCGGTTCTGGTCACCATTACGTGCTGCCTCGCTGTGCGATTTGCCGTTGCGCCAGGCCACGCCAAGCCCTTTGAACGTGCCGCCCTGGATCACGTAGTCCAGCGAGAAGTCTCGCTCCCACTCCGACTGTTCGGCGCCTGCGGCTGCCTGGATGTGGTCGCCTTTCAGATAGATCACCGAAGCCTTCAGCCCAGGTATGCCGTTGGCAGCAAAGTCATAGCCGTACTGGGCAAACCCGGTACGCTCACCAGCGCGCGTGAAGCTGAGCAGCATCTTGTCCGTCCACAGATACAGGCTGCTGCCACCAGCCCCCTTGTCGATCGATCCCTGGTTGATCTGCACGAAGTTGCTATCGTCGGAAACACGCTGATAACCCAGGGTCAGCGAGTGGCCCCGCAAACGATAGGTGAACGCCGCACTCCACAGGTCGTTGTCGATTTCCCCGTCGCTACCTTTGGTGTATCCACCAACGGTATAGCCCTGGCTACGCCCTGAGCTACTGCCGTTGGCACCGTCCGCACGGGTGCGGAAATAGCGCAGGTCAGTGGTCAACGAGCTGTCATCGGTCAACGCCAGGGTGTGATTGAGGCCGGTGAACTGCTGCAGATAGTAGTCTTCGAGTTGCCCGGCGTAATACTGCAGCAGCAGCGTTTTGGTGGCGCGGTAGTCGGCACCGACAAAGTTGAAACGGTCACTCTCCTGAGTGCCGCCGTTTACGGCCATGCCGGTAAGGTCGGTCGAAGCCCGGCCCCTGGCGCGGTTCAGCGCCCCGCCGATGAGCGTGAGGTTATCGATGTCACTGGACTGCAATTGCACGCCCTGGAAGGTTTGCGGCAGCAACCGGCCATCAGAGGCCACCAGTATCGGCAACCTGGGCATCAGCTGCCCCACGCGCAGCTCGGTCTGGCTCATCTTCATCTTGGCGGTGGCACCGGCGCTGCTCCAGCGGTCAGCTGCGCCATCGCCATCGGAAGGAATCATGCTACCGCCCTGATGCCGCCCTCTGCCGCTGTCCAGCGTAAGGCCCAGCATGGCCGTGGCGTCCACGCCGAAACCAACCACACCGTCGGTATAACCGGAGCGCAGGTCGAGCAGAAAGCCTTGCGCCCACTCCTCGGTTCTGGAGGGCTGCGCCGTGCCGTCGCGGTTATCGCTGTTGAAGTAGAAATTGCGCATCGACAAGTTCGCGTGGCTGTCACCGATCAGGTCGGCCTGGGCAGACAAGCCTATGACGCTGCCGCCTGCTGCCAAGGCAATGCGGCAGATGGAAGGTAGGGATTTCAAGCAAGAGACTCCAAAGGATCGTTGTTATTATTTTGAAACGGCATTTCTTTATATGGAGGCAGATTATCGCAATCTCGTCAACAGGCCGCGACGAACAACCAAAAAATCAGGAATCGCCGCAAAAACAGCTTCACCCTTCGTCCGCTTTTGTTTTATTTTGCAACGCCATTGCATTAAATACGTCAAAACAACAATCGGACGCCCAGGCGTCCCCCGGCCCTACAGGAGCGCCCATGAGCTTCTTTGCTGCCCCGCCGACCGTGGAAACCACGGTATTCACCCGCCTGCCCGACCGCTTCCGCGACCCGCGCCCGACTGCCTGGGCCAATGCCAACCGCCAGGGCCGTGCCATCGACTCCTTCCTCGAAGGCCCATCATTCGATCGTCAAGGCCGGCTTTACGTGACCGACATTCCCAACGGGCGAATTTTCCGCATCTCGCCGCAGGGCGAATGGGAACTGGTGTGTCAGTACGATGGCTGGCCGAACGGCCTGAAGATTCACCAGGACGGACGCATCTTCATTACCGACTACAAGCGCGGGATCATGCTGCTCGACCCAGATACCGGTGCTATCGAAGCACTGCTGGACTCAGCTGGTTCGGAAGGCTTCAAAGGCGTCAACGACCTGGTGTTTGCACCCAACGGTGACCTGTATTTCACAGACCAAGGCCAGACCGGGCTGCAGGATGCCAGCGGTCGCGTGTACAAGCTCGACGCCAGCGGCAACCTGACTTGCCTGCTTGGCACCATCCCCAGCCCCAACGGCATCGTCTACGACCCGCACCTCAATCATCTGCTGGTAGCCGTGACACGCGCGCAACAGATCTGGCGCATCCCGCTGGGCAACGGCTCGATCATCGGCAAGGTGGGCGTTTTCGCCCAGTTGCATGGCGGCCTGGGCGGGCCCGACGGCCTGGCCCTCGATGCGCAGAGCAACCTGTACATCGCCCATACCGGTTTCGGCTCGGTATGGAAGCTGTCGAAAGTCGCTGAGCCATTGCAGCGCATCGTCTCCTGCGCAGGCATCAGCAACACCAACCTGGCCTTCGGCGGCAATGACGGGCAAACCCTGTACATCACCGAATCCGAAACCGGCAGCATTCTGCAGGTGCGCACCACTGCGCCTGGGCTGCCAATGTATTCCCACAGCTGAACCAGCCCCCTGTCAGGGCACACAACAATTACAAAAGAGTGACGACATGACCCACGAAACCCCCGCTGCCCAGGCGCCGCTCAGCGACGCCGAGGGCGAACGCCTGATGCGCCGCGTGCTGTGGCGCCTGGTGCCGTTCATCTTCATCTGCTACGTGATCAGCTACCTCGACCGCACCAATGTCGGCTTCGCCGCCATCAGCATGAACCAGGACCTGGGCCTTACCGCGACGATGTTCGGCTGGGCGGCCGGCCTGTTCTTCTTCGGCTACTTCATGTTCGAGATCCCCAGCAACCTGCTAATGCAGCGCTTCGGCGCACGGGTGTGGATTGCGCGAATCATGATCACCTGGGGGCTGATCTCCATGGCCACCGCGTTCGCCACCGGGCCAATCAGTTTCAGCATTGCGCGCTTTTTGCTTGGGCTTGCCGAAGCGGGCTTCACGCCCGGCGTATACCTGTACTTCACCTACTGGTTCCCCGGCAAATGGCGGGCGAAAGCCACTGCCGCCTTCCTGCTGGGCATTCCTGCGGCCAACATCGTCGGCTCGCCCCTGTCCGGCTGGCTGATGGAACAGCACGGCGTCTTGGGCCTGAAGAACTGGCAACTGCTGCTGGTCACCGAGTCGATGCCGGCCGTGCTGCTTGGCATCGCTTGCCTCTTCGTGCTGGTCGATACCCCGGCCAAGGCAAAATGGCTCAACCCGCGAGAGAAAGCCTGGCTTGACCAGCGCCTATCCCAAGAACAACAGGCCATCGGTGCATCTCATGGCAATACGCTGCGCGCAGCTTTGACCAACCCCAAGGTGTTCACCCTGGCGGCCATCAACTTTTGCTGCATCGTCGGCTCGATTGGCATAGGCATGTGGCTGCCACAGATCATCAAAGGCCTGGGCATCGATAGCGGCGTGGTGGGCCTGGTGGTCGCCCTGCCCTACCTGCTCGGGGCACTGGCGATGACGATGTGGGCACGGCTGGCCAACCGTAGCCGTCACCGCCTGCCCTATGTGGTCAGTGCATTGGCCTTGGCCGCCGTGGCCCTGGTGGCCGCCGCCCTGCTTGACCAGCCGGTGTTGAAGATCGCCAGCCTGTGCGTGGCGGTGGCGAGCATCCTGTCATTCCAGGCCACGTTCTGGGCGATACCTTCGACCTTCCTGACCGGTCGCGCCGCCGCTGGCGGCCTGGCGATGATCGTCTCGATCGGCAACCTGGGCGGCTTCACAGGCCCGTTCCTGATCGGCCTGATCAAGGACGCCACTCATAGCTTCAGCATGCCGTTCTTTGCCGTTGCATCGATCCTGCTAGTCGGCACCTGCCTGATGCTTTGGCTGGGCGACCCCGCCAAGCAGCAGACGCCTCACGGCCAAGGCCAGACAATCTGACCGCTCAGCTGCGACGACGCATGCCGTATTGACCCAACAGCCCGATCATCAGGAACCCTCCGGCGACCCCCAAGGTCGCCGGCGCTCCCCAGCGGGCCGCGATCAGCCCCGCCGCCATGCCGCCCAAAGCTTCGAAGCCGAAGCGCATGGCAATATAGAAAGCGATCACCCGGCCACGCAAATGGCTGGGTGCACCACTTTGCAGCTGCATGTTGGTACTGACATTGCTCAGGGTGATGCCGAAACCCAGAACGCCCAGCGCCAGCAACGCCAGTGGCAGCGCACCCGCCATCCACAAACCGATCAGCGCAACCGCGCATAGCAGTGCTCCAGCATCGGTGAACTGCCGCAGGCGAGGCAATGCACCGCCAACCGCCAGCACCAGCGTGGCCACGAACGCGCCCGCGCCTGCCGCCCCCCACAACCATCCAAGCACTCGCGCATCGCCAGCGAACACGGCCCTGGCCAGGATCGGCAGCAGTGCCGCGTAGCAGGATGCCAACAAGTTGACCATGATCACGTTGACCAGCAACTGGCGAACGTTGCGCGTTTGCCACAGATACAACAACCCTTCGCGAAACACTTGCGCGGTTGAGCCACTGGCCTTTGGGCCAGCAGTACCGCGCACTTTCAGCAAGCCACCCAGCAAGGCCATGAAAGCCACGGCAGTAAGGGCGAAGCAGGCCGCCTCGCCGGCCAGGGCAATGAGCCCACCGGCCAATGGCGGGCCGACGAACCGTGCGGCATTGATCAACATGGCATTGAGCACCAACGCGTTCGGCAGGTCGGCCGGGTCGTCGACAAAACTGCCGATCAGCGCTTGGCGCAGAGGGGTTTCCAAGGCATTGAGCAAGCCAAGCAGCAATGCCATGGCAGCAATGAACGGACCATCGATCCAGTTGCGCCAGGTTGCAAGCGCCAGCACGAGCGACTGCGCGATCAGGATAAGCTGCACGATGATCAGCAACCGGCGCTTGTCATGCCGATCGATCCACGCTCCTGCCAACGGGCCGATGAGCAATTGCGGCGCGAGCGAAAGGAAGGTGATCAGCCCCAGCAGTACGGCAGAACCGGTCAGATGATAGGCCAGCCAGGCCAATGCAACCTGCTGAACCCACTTGCCCAGAGTGGAAACACCCTGGCCTGCGAAATAGATCTGAAAGTTGCGATGAGCGAGCGCCCGCACGGCGGCGGGCCAACGCTTGCGATGCGGTGACGATGAATCGGACAAGTCTGCGAATCCTCAATAGAACCCGCGACCGACACCGACCCAACAGCCGCTGCACACCCCATCGCAAGGTGCGCAGCGCATGCTGGATCAGCCTGGCAGCAGGCAGCCTTTCTTCTTCAAGGACTCCAGGACCCAGGAACGGTCGTTGGTGCCTTGGGCAATGTGTTCCATCTGTGCGGTTTCGGCAGTGTGCTTGGCGGTGGCGCGAGCATAGACCTCGGCGACGTGGTCGTAAGGCACGCACAGCAGGCCATCGTCATCACCGATCACCAGGTCGCCTGGCTCGATCACCATACCATCAATGGCAATCGGCACGTTGATCTCGCCCGGGCCGTCCTTGTATGGGCCACGGTGCGAAACGCCAGCAGCGAACAACGGGAAGTCACCCGCACCGATGTTGGCTGCATCGCGAATGGCGCCGTTGATGACGATACCGGCCAAGCCACGCTTGACCGCGTAGGCCACCATCATTTCACCGATCAGGGCGTTGGTCAGATCGCCACCGGCATCGACCACGATCACATCGCCAGGCTGAGCGATATCGATCGCGTAATGCAGCATGAGGTTGTCACCTGGGCGCGCCTTGACTGTCAAGGCCGGGCCACACAGCACACCTTCGCGATGCATGGGGCGCAGGCGGGCACCACCTGCAGTCATCCGGTTCATCGAATCGCTGACGTTGGCAACCGGAACCTCACGATAACGTGCAACCCACTCATCACCGACTTTACGTGCGCGCTCAAGCACTTGGAAGCCAATGCTCATGTGACATACCTCTCTTGGTGTTATTCGATGTCATCGGCCGCTGCCGAATCTGTTTTTAGAATGTCATTTCATTAAAGTCGTGGCAATTGATTTTTGTCGGCTATTTTTGCTTGCTATCGACGAGCATCTTAATTTTCTTGCAACAGCGTTTCATTATGATAGGGTTTATCCCATTGCCGCAGATGAGCGGCAGACTGCGCCCGAACCGCTCCCAGACAAGAACAAGGTATCCACGATGTCCCGTACCATTCTGCTGACCGGCCCTGAGCTTGCTGCCGAGGCCATGAACCTTGCCGCCGAACAGGGCGTCAGAGTCGTCCCCACTACGCCTTACCTGCCCGCCGAAGAACTGGAAGCGATCATTCGCGCTGAACAGCCCGATGCCATCGTGGTCCGCCAGGGCAAACTGACCCGCGCCATGATCGACGCTTCAGCCAACCTGAAAGTGATCGCCAAGCACGGCGTGGGCTACAACACCATCGATCTCCAGGCCGCCGCCGACCGCAGCATCCCGGTATCGATCGCCCTGGGCGCCAATGCCCAGTCGGTGGCCGAGCTGGCCTTCGCCCTGATGTTCAGCGTGGCACGTCAAACCGCACTGCTGGATGCGCGCATGCGTGACGGGCATTGGGACAAATCCTCGGCCAACGGCATGGAGCTGTCGGGCAAAACCCTGGGGCTTATCGGTCTGGGCTCGATCGGCAGCATCCTCATGGACCTGGTGGCGCCACTGCGCATGAAGGTCAAGGTGTTCGACCCCTACCTCAAGCAACTGCCGGAGCGCCCGCACGTCGAGCGCGAAGAGGATTTCGATCGCCTGCTGGCTGAAAGCGATATCATCAGCCTGCACTGCCCGCTGACCGAGACCAACCACAACCTGATTGGCGCTGCCCAGCTCGAGCGCATGCGCCCAGGCGCCATCCTGATCAACACTGCCCGTGGTGAGCTGATCGACACCAACGCCCTGGTAAAAGCGCTCAGCGAACGCCGCATCGCCGGCGCCGGCCTGGATACCTTCAGCCCCGAGCCGCCGCCTGCAGATAGCCCGCTGTGGGGCCTGCCGACACTGGTCGCCACGCCGCATGTCGGCGCCAACACCACCGAGGCCCGCGAACGGGTAGGCCTGGTAGCGCTGAAGCAGGTTCTCGATGTGTGGGCGGGCAATGCTCTGGACCCGCGTTGCGTGGTCAACCGCCACCTCTTCGCCAGCTGATCGCACCCCTCGCGTGCCTCTCGTGAGCGGGGCACGTTCACACGCGTCACTCCAGAAAAAAAACAATTGGAGAGCACCATGACTTCAGCAACATCGCTGCCGGATGAACTCGAACGCAGCACCATGCGCCGTATCGCCTGGCGACTGCTGCCCTTTCTGATCGTCTGCTACCTGATCGCGATCATCGATCGCGGCAATATCGGCATGGCTTCCCTGCAGATGAACGAGGACCTGCAGCTCACGGCCAAGGTGTTCGGCTTCGCCAGCAGCCTGTTCTTCTTTGCCTACTTCCTGGTCGAAGTGCCCAGCAACCTGGCCATGCAACGCTACGGGGCACGCATCTGGATAGCCCGCATCATGATCACCTGGGGCCTGATCTCGGCAGGCACGGCGTTTGTTCAGGGTGCCAATTCACTGTACGTGATGCGCTTTCTGCTGGGTGCTGCCGAGGCCGGTTTCTTCCCGGGCGTGCTGCTGTACCTCACCTACTGGCTGCCGTCTGCCTACCGCGCGCGCATGGTGGCGCTGTTCATGGTGGCGATCCCTGCCGCCAACTTCATTGGTTCGCCACTGTCGGGCCTGCTGCTGAACCTGGATGGCTGGATGGGCATGCGTGGCTGGCATTGGCTGTTCATTCTCGAAGGCATTCCAGCCGTACTGCTGGGCATCGCCTGCCTGTTCGTGCTTACCGACCGCCCCGAGCAGGCCAAGTGGCTGAGTGACGAGCAACGCGGCTGGCTCACCAAGCGCCTGGCTGATGAAGCCTCGAAAAAGACCGCCATCGGCCATATTTCGCTGTGGAAGCTGCTGCGCCACAAAGACATCTGGGTGCTGGCACTGATCTACTCGGGCGCTTCTGCCGCTGGCAGCACCATGAGCGTGTGGGCCCCGCAGTTGCTGAAAACCTTTGGCCTCAGCGCCATGGAGATCGGCCTGGTGAACGCCATCCCTTACGGCATCGCCTCGGTGCTGATGATCATCTGGGGCCGCAGTTCCGACCGTACCGGCGAGCGTCGCTGGCACACCGCAATGACCATGCTGCTGATTGCAGCAGGCCTGCTGATGACCTTGTTCACCTCGTCCCTGCCGGCAACGGTAGTGATGCTGACCATGGTCCTGGTGGGCGCCTACTCGATGAAAGGGCCGTTCTGGGCGCTGGTGTCGGGTTGGCTGTCCTCCTCGACTGCTGCTGCGGGGCTGGCAGCCGTGGGCGCCATGGCCAACCTGATTGGCGGAGGCATCATGGTCAATGCCTATGGCGCCATTCACGATGCCACCGGCAGCTACTCCTTGGCGCTGATGCCGTTGGCCGCGCTGTGCACCGTGGCCGGGCTCGCGGTACTGGTGATTGGCCGCAAGCGCCAGCGCGAGCAAGCTGAGGCAGCCAGCGCCCTCAGCGCGAAATAAGCCGCGCAAGCCGTACTTCGATGCCCGCTTTCCTGCCTCAGGAACGTGGGCATCGTCATTTCACAACAACAATAAACGAGGAATATCCATGACGTTGTCTCGTCGTCAATTCTTGCAGGCCACCGGTGCACTGGGTGCTGTCGCCTCCATGGGCGCCATAGCCGACGTGCCCTTCAGCAAGGGCGATGCGCACCCGCGCCTGACGCCGCCCGCAGGCAGCATCGACTGCCACATGCACCTCTACGACAGCCGTATCCCGGCCGCACCCGGAGCTACCCTGCTGCCGGCGGATGCCTCGCTGGAGGATTACCGCAAACTGCAGCAGCGCCTGGGCATCCGCCGCATGGTCATCGTCACGCCATCGACCTACGGCACCGATAACCGGGTGATGCTCGATGGCTTGTTGCGCAGCCGCGGCGATGCCCGGGGTGTGGCGGTTGTGTCCAATGCGATTACCGACGCAGAGCTTGCCGAACTGCACCAGGCAGGAGTGCGTGGTATCCGCTTCAACCTGAGCGTTGGCAGCCAGGTGCTCGATGGGCTAGAAAGCCTGGCCGCGCGGGTCGGCGAACTGGGCTGGAACGTACAGGTCGCTCCCGGGCCGCTGCTGCCCGAGGTTGCCCCGCGCTTGCTGGCCTTGCCAGGCAAGATCGTTATCGACCACATGGGCCATGTGCCACAGCCAGACGCGCTGAAGTCGCCGGCTTTCGCCGCACTGGTGCGGTTGCTGGACACCGACCGGGCATGGATCAAGCTGTCGGCACCTTATCTTCGCTCGAAAATCGGAGCACCGCTGTTCGAGGACGTCGGCCGAGTCGCCAGTGCACTGATCAACCATCGCCCTGATCGCATGCTATGGGGTAGCGACTGGCCGCACCCGACGCTTGCCGCCGAGCAGAAACCCGACGATGCGCTGATCCTTGACCTGCTGATGAGCTGGGCTCCAAAGGAGCAAACCCAGACCCTGATCTTGCGCGACAACCCCGCCCAGCTCTACGACTTCTGATCACCTGCCAAACCGAAACGTCGCCCGCATCGGCCGAATGACGAAACTACTCAGATCTATCACGATGAACATGCCCTGCAGGCGTCGTAACGGCCTGGATCAATACTCGCGTTAAAGCTATACCCAAAGGGTTCCGAGTGACGATGAACCATCCGCCCTGTTAGCAACTGGGGGAACTTAGCGGTGTCGAATCAGCTGGTCATACGCAACATGACCCGTCCCGAACTGGACGAGCTCGTCGATTGGGCTGCCCGTGAGGGTTGGAATCCCGGCGTTCACGATGCCGATTTGTTCTGGGCCACGGACCCTGCCGCCTTCATCGCGGCGTCCCAGGGCGGCGAATTGATCGGTGGCGGTGCAATCACTTCCTACAACGGCGAATTCGGTTTCATGGGCTTTTTCATCGTCCGACCCGAGTATCGCGGTCAAGGCCTGGGCAATACCCTCTGGCACGCACGCCGCGAGCGACTCCTCGCCCGCCTGCGCCCAGGCGCGAGCATCGGCATGGACGGCGTGTTCGCAATGCAGGACTACTACGCCAAGGGTGGGTTCGTCTTCTCCCATCGCAACATGCGTTTTCGTGCCAAGGCCACCGAACGCCCGGCGCCTTCGCAGGTAGACAACCAGGACATCGTCCCGTTGGCCACCTTCCCGTTCGATGAGGTGGTCGATTACGACCGCACCTGCTTCCCTGCCGCGCGCGCAGCCTTCCTGAGCGGGTGGATAGCCCAGGCCGATGCACTCGCCGTGGGTTGCCGCCGCGAGGGCAGGCTTAGCGGCTATGGCGTGGCAAGGCGCTGCCGGGAAGGCTACAAGATCGGCCCCTTGTTCGCCGATGACGCGCTGGCAGCCAATGCCCTCTACGCGCGCCTGGCAGAATTTGCGCGAGGTTGCCCGCTGTTTCTGGATGCCCCCGAGAATAACCCCGCCGCGATGGCGCTTGTGCGCCAACAGGGCATGATCGAGGTTTTCGGCTGCGCACGAATGTACCTGGGCCCTCCTCCGGCGATCGCACACGAACGTGTGTTCGCCGTCACGACCTTCGAGCTGGGCTGATGTCCGCTCGCAACCTGATCGGTTATGGCGGCAACCCACCCCACCCGCGATGGCCCGGTGGGGCGCGCGTCGCGGTCCAGTTCGTACTCAACATCGAAGAGGGTGCGGAGTCATGCATGCTCAATGGCGACGCACAGTCGGAGGCCTGGCTTCATGAGCTACCCGGCCGCCCGCCGCGTGTGGGGGAACCGGACCTGAGCGTCGAAGGCATGTACGAATACGGATCGCGCGCAGGTGTGTGGCGCATTCTGGAGCTGTTCGGCGCCAGGGGCCTGCCGCTGACCGCCTTTGCCGTTGGCCGAGCACTGGAACTGACCCCGGCGATTGGCCATGCGCTTTGCGCTGCCGGGCATGAGATTGCCGGGCATGGCTACCGTTGGCTGGACTATCGCGACATGCCTGAAGACCAGGAGCGGCGCCATATCCGCCTCACCATCGAGGTGATCGAGCAGGTCTGCGGTAAACGCCCCGTAGGTTGGTATACAGGAAGGGTCAGCCAGAACACCCGCCGCCTGTTGCGTGAGGAAGGCGGGTTTCTCTATAGCTCGGATGCCTACAACGATGATCTGCCCTATTGGCTCCCAGGCTCGCCCGCCCACCTGGTGATTCCGTACACACTGGTCAACAACGACGCCCGCTATCTGCTGCCCAATGGCTTCGCCTGCGGTGAAGACTTCTTCCAGCTGCTGAAGGATGCTTTCGACCTGTTGTGGCAGGAGGGCGCGCAGCACCCGAAGATGATGAGCGTGGGCCTGCATGGGCGGATCAGCGGCCATCCTGGTCGGGCGATGGCGCTGGCGCGCTTTCTCGATTACGTGCAGGGCCACGACGGGGTGTGGGTCTGCCGGCGCGAAGAGATTGCCAGGCACTGGATAGCCCAGTTCCCCGCCTGAGCGGTCAGTCGTTCGCAACAAACACGGGATCAGCTAACGGCCTGCCCTGCCGGACGCGCCGAGCACAGCCTTGCGCTGGCATTTCATCAGGACCTTACGGCCGGTTTCGACAAAGGGCGTGACGATCAGGCTATAGACCGTCAGGTAACGCTGGTGGTCCTGCTCACCGGTGCCGAAGCGGATGCTTTCGGGCGTTGATGTAGTGACATAGAGCGTGCCGAACATCCAGTCCCAGAGGGACAGGTTGGTGCCGAAGTTCCGGTTGAAATGGCGCGGGGCGTCACTGTGATGGATCTGGTGCTGGGCCGGGCTGTTCAACACATGTTCCAGCTGCGGGCCGAACGACAGCCAGACATGGCTATGCCGCAGGTTGGCCGCCAGGCTGTTGAAGATGAACACCAGGTAGGTCACGCCGAACAGGGTGTAGCGGCTGACTTCACCGCCGCAGAGGTACCAGAAGCATCCGGCGTAGAAGCCGATGCCAATGCCTGTGCTCAGTTTCTCGACGATCTTTTCCACGAAATGCACCCGGCTCGCTGTCGCCGGCACCAGCACGGGCGCCGAATGATGGACTTTGTGAAAGGCCCAGAGCCAGCGGGAGTGAAAAGCCCGGTGCGCCCAGTAATGGATGAAGTCCTTTAGCAGGAACACCCCCAACCCGTAGAGCAGGGACAGTGCAAGGTTCTCGCCCAGGCGCGGGCGCGCGCCCCAGAGGTTGCTGAAAAAGGCCAGGTAATCGCCGGAGCGCAGGATGTAGGGGTCGACCAGTTGGACGACGGGCAGCACCAGTGCAACCTTGAGGATGGCCCGCACGAAGTAGTAGCGGTAGTCCAGCAGCGCCGACGGATGCAGATGTACCCGGGCGCCGCCGATGAATTGCCAGAACGATTGGGCGTCGCTCAGGCCGCGCTGCTTCCTGAAGCGGAACAGGCCATAGGCTGCGCCATAGGAGATGCAAAGGAACAAGGCCCCGAAACGGCCATTCACATTGAAAATGCCGAGAAACTGGTCGGTAACAGGCGTGATCACCCAATCGGTCAGGTGCTCATAGACAAGCGACAGGGCATCCACGAAACGTCAGCCTCGGCAAAAGGGACGCAATTGTAAATCAGATTGATTTACTCCAGTGGTTTTATGCATGGCCTGGTGCTGCCTCACCAGCTCCCGCCTGCAGGCACTGCCGCAGTTGAAACTGGGCGGCGGAGTGCGCTGGCGAGGCTCGGAGTTCATTGATCAGCGTGAACGACCCGCTTCGCCCAGTCGACCGATCATGCCGGGCCGGTTACGCTGGTGCTTCCCCTCGCACGGAAGCGCCAGCGATTGCATTCACCCTACTGCCCTCCCCTGCGAACACCGAAGCACCGGTGCCATCCACGGCACGGTCAAGACAATCCCCGATACAGCAATCCCGGCTAGGCGCCTGCATGGCTGAACAACGGATGCTAGCGCTCACCGCACCTCCCGGAGATTCCGTTCGTTGACTGACTCACAGCACAAAGCGACCTACGCGAAACGGTTCGAAGCCGTGCTTGCCTACATCGACAGCCACCTCGAAGGTGACCTGTCGGTAAATGCCCTGAGCCGCGTCGCGCACTTCTCGGCATTTCATTTCCATCGGCAGTTCACGGCATACATGGGCATTCCGGTTTCACGGTATGTGCAACTGATGAGGCTTCGACGCGCGGCGCACCAACTGGTCGCCTCGCCTGCCATCTCCGTGCTGGAGGCAGCTTTCGGCGCCGGCTTCGAAAGCCCCGAAGCCTTTTCCAGGGCTTTCAAGCGTGCGTTTGGCATGGCGCCGAGCGTATTCGCCAAGGCCCCGAACTGGCAGGCCTGGAGTGCGGTTTTCGTTGTTCCTCATCTTTCAAGGAGTATCACCATGCAGATCCGCATCGTGGATTTCGCCGAAACCCATGTGGCCGCGCTCGAACACCAAGGGGCGCCCGGCCTGGTCAGTGAAAGCGTCGCGCGTTTTCGCCAATGGCGCATTCAAAGCGGCCAGTCACCGGTGGCCAGCTGCCGAACCTTCGGCATCCCCTACGACAACCCCGACACCACCCCGGCGCACGCCTTTCGCTTCGCCGTGTGTGGCGAGATATGCGAAGCCGTGCAGCCCAACGATTTTGGCGTGCACGAACGCATCATCCCGGCGGGCCGCTGCGCCGTGATCCGGCATACCGGCTCGCCTGACTACATTGGCGAAACCATCTATCCGCTTTATCGGGACTGGCTACCTTCGAGCGACGAGGAACTGCGGGATCATCCGTTGTTCTTTCACTACTTGAGCGTGTATCCGGAAACGCCGCTGGAGCAATGGCAAACGGATATCTACGTGCCGCTCAAGTAAGTTGGCTGGTGGCTAATCTGGGGAGAAGGCTGCAGGGCCGCGCATAGATCGAGTCCAGACGGATGCCCGGCTCTCTTGGTAAACTAGCTGCCTGCCCTGGCTATCACCGAGCACTTGCCGTCGACTTTTGCCAGGGCGCGCAACCGGATTGCTAAAAACACCTTCGAAACTGCTGAATTTGGTACAAGACACGTTGAACGATATGACCACAAACCCAGGCTCTAACCCAGCAACCACGCGCCCTGAGCCTTCCCGTCGCTTCAGCGTTGCACCCATGATGGATTGGGGGCATTTTCATCGAAGCCCCTATGAATAAAGGCCGTTAAGCCACCGCCCTCCAATCTGTACCATTTTTGTACCAACTTAGTGTATGAATTTACGACCCCTTACCTGCGCTACGCAGGCCTGAGCTACATAATCTCATTGTCCCGTGCACCCCACAGCTAGATTCACTGTTACCGGCGACTAGGCTATGCTCGCCCGCAACACCTATCTTGCAGAGGACGCACGATGACTCCAGCTGAACTTCAGTACCCCAACCTCCAGAAAATACTCGGCACATACGAGGCGAAAGGAAGGGGCGAATCAATAGCGTTCCTAAACTGGTTCTTGGAGAACATCTTCAGGCTTGACCCAGTTGATGCCGACGACGCTGTATGTGACCGGCCTAACGACAGGGGTATCGATGGAATCTATGTGGATCACACAAAGCAAGAAATCATTATCCTACAGGGCAAGCTAAAACAAAAAGAATCATCGATCGGCGACGCCCCCCTGCGCGAGCTTGCCGGAACCATTAGCCAGCTCGACACCCCAGAATCGGTACAAGCCCTCCTAGATGGAGGGGCAAACCAAGAGCTTAAGACTGCCCTCATCCGAAATGATATTAAGGAGCTCATCGCTAACGGATATGCCGTGGTTGGGGCTTTTATCTGCAACCAACCTCTGGACGTTAACGGAGACGAATTCTTAAAGCAGCACAAAGCAATGAGGGTTTACGATCGAAACGTTATTGCTAGCGAATACATTGATATAAACAAGGAAGCAGGCGTTCAAGGCTCATTTTCCTTCGATACGTCCTACGTTTCACCGATGACCATCAACACTGGCTCAGAAGTAGTTACCTACATACTCCCGGTTCAAGCAGTCGAACTTGTTAGGTTAGCAGGCATTGACGACGGATCATTATTTTCCCAGAACGTGCGTCACTCTCTTGGAAACACCAAAGTCAATAAGGCGCTGCGCGAGAGTGTATTAGACAAATCCGAGCACGAAAATTTTACGCTATATCACAACGGCGTGACGATCCTTTGCACCGACGCACACCCTGATGGTGAGACGCTAGTCATCACAAACTATGTAGTCGTTAACGGCGCCCAGAGCATCTCAACGTTCAGAAAATCGATGGACCATCTAAGCCAAGACCTACGAGTTCTTGCTAAGATTATAAAAATCGAAGATCCAGCGCTTGCCAAAAAGATCACGATCAATAGCAACAATCAAAACGCCATCAAACCTCGGGACCTTAAGTCAAACAACGAAGTCCAGGTTCGCCTCCTTGAAGAGTTCCAAAAAGTAGAAGGCGGATTATATGCCTATGAAATCAAGCGCGGACAAGAAATAAAGGCTGGAAAGGAAGTAATCACTAACGAGGAAGCTGGCCGCTTACTCTTGGCGTTTGACCTCTTAGAGCCTGAGTCATGCCATCAGGTTTACAAGCTCTTTGATGACAAATATAACGACATTTTTGCAAGGCCGGCGGTGACGGCACACAGAATTATTTTCCTGCAAAAAATCATGGAAGTTATTATTCGTGCCACCGAAAAAATCAAGTACAAACCGCTATCCAAATACGGGCTGACACGATTCTTTCTGCTATCGACAATTGCAGACCTTATGCGCTCCGACGCACAATCAGCGGAAATAGTTAAAAACCCCAAAACACTATTCGACTCCAAGAATCTACAAAAATTTCTGGAATCCATCGAGGAAGTTTTAGACTCGTTAATCATCGACCTTAATTTTGAGGTTGAAAGTGCAGGTGACCAGTTCGACTACAAAGGCGACTTAAAGAGTCCCGCGAAAATTCGGGACCTGCGTGGCAAGCTACGTCGTAGCTACGAAAAAGATGTAGCGCGAAACAAAGCTAAGGCATTGTCCGATTTGATATAAACACAGCCCGATTGTGCTGCAGTAGGAACAGTAAAAGGCACCAAAGCCCCACAGTATAGGGGCTTCGGTGCCTTTTTTCATTCCGGCATCTGCGAGGGCATGGGCATAGATTGGCATCGAATGGCGCATGGTTTGCCCCATTATTGCCCCATGGACAGCCCGGAGCTCCCCCCGACAAGGCCGAGCTGCCCTTGTTCTGATCTCAGACCAGGGATAGGGATAAGAACCCGCCCAGCACTCTCAATGGGCCGCAGCAGGCCGGGATTGACGGCTGCTATGCGGTTATCGGGCGGCCCTTTTGGGCCTATGGCGGCCTAAGATTTGCCCTAAATTTGCCCTAAGAATTTTCATACCTAGGACATGCTTCTACACGCCCACTCTTCGACCAAACAGCAGCCTTGTTCGAACTGTTGTCTCTGGACCAGAGCGATCACCCAGCCATCACAAACGCCTCGATCGCTGCCTTGCAACCGAGGTAGAACAACACAAATGAACCCAAGACCAAGAAGGTCGCCACCCAGCGGAGCGGTTCGGCAACCTTGTCGCTATATTTCCCAAGCTCACCTCCAAACGCAGCCTGGCAGATATAGGCGATGCCAGCGCCTATACCAGTTAGCAATACACCCCAGATGAAGTGTTCCAGTGATCCAGCTAAAGCGCCCTAACGGCGGCACTCGGAAATCTTGACCAAGCTGTACCGAGGAATGCCAAAAATGCGACGGCAGCACCACCGTTGATCAGCAAAGCACTTTTTATCGCAAGGTGAGAGGTGCCAATTGTGGCACGCAGCATTTCTAAGCGGACTTCATGATCGCGCTGATTGTTGTTCTGCCAATCCCCCAAGACTGACTTGAATCTCTCAAGTGCCTCCTGTGACCGCTCAACTCCATCCGGGGAGCTCTGGTTATCCTTCTCGATGAGGTCGATTAGCTTCGAAAGGCTATCAAGAGAAACCTCGGATAGACCGTTCTGCCGAGCAGTACCGACTTGTGTACGAAGAATAGCGATAAGATCGGCGGTGATCATTAGATTTCCTCACATGGCGGCTCATCGCCAGATGATGTCCCCTTGCACAAAACCCCGCAAGAACTGAAAACCGAGCCAACCACTGGTCGTGATTCAGAGGATGTGAGCCCGCACAGACTACAATGAACGTTCTGGCAAAAGGAGTTTGTCTATGAAACGCGACCGCGCAATGGAAGAGCTACGTGCTCTAGTGCTGGCTAACAACCCTAGGCTCACAGAAACTGAACTCGATTCCCTTACAGATTTGCAGGTTCTGGAGCGGGTCAGGAACTCAATCATAGTGGATAATCAGGGCAGGCAAAGTGATGACCTTGAGGTAGACCAAATGCGGGCGCGCCTTGATCGCCTCATAAAAAAATATCGCTCCAAACCTCGCCTGCACTGAGCCAGCCCACACACCTAAGTGTGAGGGAGAGCTGGTACCAATTTTCTACAAATCACCGACGTAGCCCCGATAAAGCAGGTAGTGGCACTAAGGCGACGGAAGCCCGCAAAGACCGATGGACTCAGATCTCCGGTACAATTTTAAAGGCGTTTCTCGACATTTTCATCTTTACCAAAGGCACACCGATAAGATCACATGTGCGCTGGAGCTTAACAAAATTTTCATCATCGATGCGTACACCTGCATAAACCCTCACTGGCGTTGGCACAGGAATAGCTCTTGACGTTTCAAGAAAATTATTAGAATAAACCAAGCGCCACTCACGCTCATAGGACCAATCTTGACTCTTGGTTATTGCCGGCAAAACTATAGAGAGCGGATTGCCTCTCTCATGATCTTCAATCAACATATGCTCAGCATGATCATGCATATACTCGCTATACTGGACCGGATAAAGAAGCTTAGTACTTAAATGGTCAACACCCAAAGTCTTGAAATCATATTCAATGCAAAAACCCGTATGATTTTTTGCATAGTGCGCCCACATTAAAATTGATGCATTCGACTCACAGAACGAACAAATCTTTACCAAATCCTTTGTTTTCTCTGAAAAATCCTTTATGAGCCTATCATCTCTAGCCTCCAGCAGCGAAGTCAAGGCGACACTAACATCACCATCTATACGCCCCTCCCTAGACAGAACAGCAAACAACTCAGCATAAGGATTAGACGTCACCGACACCAGCTCAACAACTCGTTCTAGGTCATCACCCTCATACTTCATGATCTTCAAAATCTCATGAATCCCTTCCAGTATTTCTGGACTTAGCTTGCTCATGCTCACTGTAAGAGAGCAATCAAACGGATCATTAAAATTCTGCGGAGAGTTCATCCAAACCGTATTGGACGCCAGGTTACCCAATGAATAACCGCTATCATCAAACTCCCTGTACTTGAAAAGACTAGACGGGATGTGCTCAAACTTTAACGCAAACCCTCCATTTATATCTTCGACATTGATTGTCCTTCCAAGCATCTTTTCCTTGAATTCCACCATCCAGTCCAACTCTCATTCTCCTTGAAATTTAAGGGGATACCGATTGCCTGATAATAGCGTACGGTTGCAGGCTGGCGGATTCAATGTGAATTACAACGACTCATAAATTCCCGGAGAGGACCAGAGCCCTGTCAGGCCCTGATCGCGAGAGTCTTCTACGTGCAGTCAGCTTCCCGAGCGAGCCACCACATCAGGACTAAGGCCAAGATTTAGACTCTATGGACACCGCGTCACTCAGCCTTTGCCTCAAAACCCTGCAAGGCAATATACTGTCTATTCATACAGTGAGGCATTCCAATGTCCCAAGACGTGATCGACCAAAACCCCATACGGCTGCCCGTTGATGACGAGCAGCTTGAGATTATCGCGTGGTGCATGGATCACCTACCGAACGGCTTCAAGAGCGCGCACTGTGCTCCTGCCCGTCTGCGCTTAGGCTGGAGCGTTGAGGCTCTTGCATTCAGATCAGGCGCTTCAAGAGATGCCATAAGACGCCTCGAGAAGGGGGCCGAATTGCGAGACGTCACAATGCAAGCCTTAGCCTTCGCATTCGAAAAAGAGGGATTAATTTTCATACCCGGACACCCCCCGATGTCTGGGGACAACTGTCGCGGAGCCACTAAAGACCCTCGCGATCGCCGCGACTATCACCTGCTTGAGTAGACAGCCATGATCCAGCGCTATCGATTCCCACGCGGCGAACTGGCACCTGGTTTGGTGCTACCGCCCGAAATCCAGAGGCGTCTGCGCCTGGCACTCGTATCGATTGAAGCAGCCAACAGCCCTGTAAACTGCCTGATCGCGCAGGCTACCGCTCAGGGCGTCTGCCTTGGCCTGGACATGGGGCACGTTTTGGCTCGTCCCGACATCGAGCGCGTGGAGATCCTGGTAGATAACGTCGCCAGCCAGCGATTGGCCGAGCTGGCCAGCGACGCGCAACCGTAACCGATCCGACTACAGCAGGCTGTTGAAGGGACTTAGAACAAGCTACCCAGAGAGGAAGGCTGCCAGTTCATGATCACTAGCTCACCGGTTACTTCCGCCCTACCCTGCCGCTGATTTGTGTTGCTGTAGCGAATATCCATGCCTTCGAAGTGGAAGCCGGCGAAGGCGCGCCGGATGTCCGGGTGATCGTTGATGCTGACCATCACCCTCCCCTTGCAACGCCGCATAAAGTCGGCCATGCGCTCGTACTCCTCGAAGGGGAAGTCCACCCCATAGCCGGCGGTCTGCCAGTAGGGTGGATCCATGTAGAAGAACGTGTGTGCTCGATCATAGCGCTCGGCGCAGGCGAGCCAGGACAGGTTCTCGACATAGGTGCCGGCAAGGCGCTGCCACGCGGCGGACAGGTTCTCCTCGATGCGCAGCAGGTTGATGGCCGGCCCAGTGGTGGCGGTACCGAACGTCTGCCCGGTGACCTTGCCACCGAAGGCATGCTGCTGGAGGTAGAAGAACCGAGCGGCGCGCTGGATATCGGTGAGCGTCTCGGGGCGCGTCATCTTCTGCCACTCGAATATCTGGCGAGAGCTGAGCGCCCACTTGAACTGGCGGACGAATTCCTCGAGGTGGTTCTGTACAACGCGGTAGAGGGTGACCAGGTCACCGTTGAGGTCGTTCAGCACCTCCACGGGGGCGGCCTGGGGGCGCATGAAGTACAACGCGGCACCGCCGGCGAAGACTTCGACATAGCATTCATGAGGGGGAAAGAGAGGGATCAAGCGGTCGGCCAGGCGGCGTTTGCCACCCATCCAGGGGATGATTGGAGAGGTCATAGGTATGCAAGTCTTTACTGTATGAATAAACAGGTGTTAGGCTCGCCGCGCTTTGTGCACAAGGCAGGGGCCACGGCTGGACTTGCAGGAAGGGTCTGCGGGTTCGGCGAGCCGGGCTGGATGTTGACGCATCCGTCCCGGCTCGCCTCTTTACTACTGAGTGACTTCGCGGACGTAGGCCTGGCAGGCCTGCAACGCGATCAGCCCCCGGTCGCCTTCGTCGGTGATGGCGACAATTCGTTGAGCATGCGCTCGGTCAAGTTGGGCGCGTAGGGCGCCATGTACCACGCCTCCGGTGCCGGCGATTTGTCGCAGCCCAGTGTTACTACTCGAGGCGGCAAAGGCTCCGGCATCGACAAGGACTGACAACCGCAGTTCAGCAGTAGCAAGCCGGTCACGCAGATGACCTTGAGTTTTTTGAGCATCGTCCATTTCCTTCCAGTGTGTTTCGGCCTGATCCTGTAGTCGCCCTTCCAGTGCAAGGCGAGAGCCTGTCTGTTCTGCCAATTTTTCGAGGGCAGCAACTGCAGCCTTCTCCCGCTCCAGGGCGTGTGCGCGATCCTTCTCCGCCAGCTGCTTGCCGAAGTCACCGGCCTGAGCAGTGAGCTGCGCCTTGTAGGCGTTGGCCTGCCACACCCAGGCTGCCCGGGCGCCGCCAGCGCTGGCGGCCAGCAGCAGCGCTACGGCGACCAGGCGGGTGGCCCAGGCGCTCACTGCAGCACCTCAAGCGCTCGCTTGTAGATGGCCTGGCGATCTTCCAGGCCGTTCGTACCACCATTGATACGCTTGGTGATGGCCAGGATGTCACCCTTGTCGGCCAAGCTGTTCAGGCCCTCTTTCTGCCAGAACCAGCCGGCCGACATCGATGCGTAGACCGGATGTTCGAGCAGCTCGGGGGTATTGAGCAGGCGACTGTCACCGAACAGAGCCTCGCTGCACGCTTCGTAATTAAACCGGCCGGTCACCTGGATGAGCCCACGACCTCTATACAGCTGGCCATCACCGTCTGCTGCAGGTGTATTGCCCAAGCGCTGAGCCAGGCGGCCGGTGTCGTACTTCGACAGGTACTTGTCATTGCCGAGCTCACGCACGTACTGCAGCTGCCCGGACTCGTGCCCGATCTGGGCGAGAAACGCCGCCATACGCAGGCGCGTGATGATGGCGAACTTACCCATAGTGGCATTGAGCCCTGGAGCAAAAACGCCGGCTTTCGAGCCGGCGTTAGGGAGAATTTTTTGAAGCTGTTGAATTGAGATCGCCATTGAGGTCTCCAGTCAGGGCCGCATGCGGCCGTGGGTTTAAAGCTGCTCAACCTTGAGCGGCTTGGTGTCTTTCTTTTTCTTGCCCGAGGCCTTGGCCTTGCCCTTCTTGCCGCCGTTGCACTCGACGGTCGTAGTCCAGCCGGACTGGGTGAATACCTGCTCGACCCCGTCCACCAGGTACTCGCCATCGAGCCCCGGCTTGAAGCCTTGGGCGTTGATCGAGCGTTCGGCAAACAGGTCGGTGCGGCCGGGTATTTCCAGCCGCACGCCGGCGGTGCTGCGATTGAACGCAGCCAGGCGCGCCTTGGCGGCCTGCTGGGCGGCGGTTTTGTTGGGGTAGACATGACGGTCGGTGTGCACCGGCGGCAGGCCGTCCGGCGACTCCTCGTTGGCCAGCTCGACCACCTGCAACTTGCCCGTCTTCGGGTCTTGGTGCTGGGTCTTCACCGCCTTCTGCGAGTTGCGATCACCGAGGCGGAACTGATAGCGGGAAACGTCCGTCTTGTTGATGGTGACGACCGCCAGCGCCTTGCCAGTGGTGCTTTGCCCGCCTTGGCGCGGCATCACCAGCAGCTTGCTTTCGGCCACCTTGGCGGTGCAGTCGTACTGCTTGGCCAGGCGGGTGACAAAGTTGTAATCCGACTCGTTGCGCTGGTCGACGCGCTCGACCTTGGTGTCGACCGGGCAAGACACCTCCCAGCCGTTGCGCTTGGCGATTTCGCCAACGATCTGCGACAGCGGCACGTTCTCCCAGCTGCCGCTGCGCACGGTCTTGCCACTGCCGCGCATGTCGCTGGCCTTGCCGCGTATGACGATGGTGTCGGGCGGGCCGCTCAACTCCACCTCGTCGACGGTGTAGGCCCCCATACGGGTCAATCCTTGGCCCTCATAGCCCATCATCACCACCACGTTGCCACCGCGCGCAGGCAGCGCAACCGCCTGATCGCGGTCATCAATGCGCAGCTCGAACTCGTCCGACTCCATGCCGGGCTTGTCCGAGGTGCGCAGCAGCAACAGACGGTCATTGATCAGCGCAGTAATGTCGTGGCCATCGGCGACGATTTGATACGTGGGCTTCATGCAGGCTCCAGAAATGCAAAACCCCGCACTGGGCGGGGTTCGTTACGCGTAACGCGGGTTAGCCGAACAGCTGCAGCAGCTCGACCGCCGGCGCCGGAAGGTCCGGCAGCAGGATCAACAGGCCGGCGCGGTACGGCTGCGCCTGCCTGGCCAGATCCGGGTTGGCATCGAGCACGGCCTCGACCGTGCCATTGAGGTGCCCGTAATGGTGCTGACAGATCACATCGAGCAGATCCCCGTCAGACGTTCTGCAGGTCGTTGCCATAGCTCACAAACTCCAAGGTGAAGCCTTGCTTTCGGGGGATACCGCCTGCCAGCAGGTGGCTTTGTTCTTCCTCGACACTGATCAGGCACCAGTCGCCCAGCACCTCGCCGTAGCCCGTTACCAGGTTAAGCGCGCGCAGGTTGCGACCGATGGAGCGCAAGGTGTTGAGCTGCTTGAGCCCGGCCTTATGGTTCGGGAAGATCGCACCCTTGAGCGTGATCTTTTCCTCACCCAGGCCCACGGCCTGCTGCGCCGTACTCCGGCGCAATCGCTCCTGCCCCTGCCAACGAAACGACGCCTGCCGGCGTAACTCGTCAAACGCGGCCGTGCCGAGGTTGAAGTAGTAAGGCTGCTCGTTGGGCTCATGCGGCTGGATGATCAGCAGGTGCGGGAACGGCGCCACAGCCTCCGGCGTCGGCGTGGCCGAGGCCAGCAGCCCGCCACTGGGCAGGATGTTGGACAGCGAGGGACTGATTTTGCCAGCCACCCGGCCGACCTCCGACGACACCTTACTGGCCATCTGCTTGAACGTGCCGAGGCGTTCTTGCACCTGGCTGACGCCCGATACGGCGCGGCTGTACATCGACGTCACTTGCCCGACACGGGCTTGCGCCACGCCGATGCTGCGCACCAAGCGGCCCGCCTTGGCGCCCAGCTCGGGCGGTAGAAACGGGATGCTCTCCAGCTCGGATGCGGCACCGGTAATGCTGCTGATAGCGCCGTTGAGCGGTACCAGCATGCCGTCGGCGCTTTTCCGGCCGGCCTCCCCCGCTGCAACCAGGCTGGACAGTGACGACTCCAGCAGCTCCATGTAAGCCATAAGCCCTCCTTAAACGTGGGGTTGATCGAACAACTGGGACGAGGCCGTGCGCGCTGCCACCTCGCGCTGCCAGGCGTCAAACAGCCCGCGCATACCGTTCGCCATTTCGCTCAGCAATTGGTTCGGGTCTTTAACATCACCGTGGACCGTGAGCGGCATGTTCGGGGCGAAAGTGAATGTGTTGTCCACCTTCGGCGCCGGTGGCGGTTCGGCTGCCTTGGCGGCCGGGGCCACCTCGGGCAGTTTGACCGCCGGCGGCGCGGCCTTGGCCATCTCGCGCACCACATCACCCAGTACGGCCGGCGGCTCGGCTTGAGGCTGTGGCCGCACCAGGTCGGCGCCTGGGAACCGCACTTTGTTGGCCGTCAGGGCGGGCAACAGGAACGGATCTTTCGACGCTGGGTCGCGCGGGTCATACGACACCTCGGGCTTGGCCGGTACCGCGGTCGGTGCTGCTTCCCGCACCGCAGCCCCCAGTTTGGGCGCCGACGGCTCGGGCTCGGCCTGCGGCCGAACCAGGCCAGCACCAGGGAACCGCACCTTGTTGGCGGTCAGCGCCGGCAAAAGGAACGGGTCCTTCGACGCGGGGTCGTGCGGGTCATACGACACCGCCGGCTCCACCGGCGCCGGCACGGTCGCCTCCCGCACCGTATCGCCCAACTTCGGCGTAGACGGTTCGGGTTGCGCCTCGGGCGCTGCAGGGGCTTCGGGTAGGGCCTGCGGCCGCACCAAACCAGCACCGGGGAACCGTACCTTGCCAGCCGTCAACGCCGGCAGCAGGAACGGATCCTTCGACGCTGGGTCGCGCGGGTCATACGACACCGCTGGCTCCACCGGCGCCGGGCTGGCTACCTCCCGCACCGTATCGCCCAATTTGGGCACCGAGGGCTCGGGTTGCGCCTTCTGCGCTGCAAGCGGCGGCTCAGGGTTGGCCGGTGGCCGCACCAGATCAGAACCAGGGAAACGCACCTTGTCGGCCGCGAGTGCCGGCAGCACGACCGGATCTTTCGATGCCGAGTCGCGCGGGTCATACGACACTGCCGGGTCAGCCTTGACCGGGGCCGTGGCGGGCTCCGGCTCGACTTCCTTGGCTGGCATGACCGTTACGCGTAACGCTTCACCCAGTGCCGGCGGCGATTCCGGCTCGGCTTGATCGTCGGCCGGCTCGTCACCGAACCAGCGTTTGCCCAGCCATCCCCCAAAGGACTCGCCACCCATGCCGCCCAGGACGGCGCCGACCGCGCCGCCCACAGCGGTACCGATCACCGGCACCACGGAGCCAATGGCCGCACCGGCTGCAGCACCGGCGAGGGTGCCCGCCAGGCTGCCGGCGGCGCCGCCGTAACCCTCGGCCTTTTCATCCTGGCTTTTGGCGTTCAGCGCGACATCGAGCGCGGCCGTGCCGGCGTCCACGATGTTGCCGCCGGGCAGACGCTTGGTCAGGCGGGTGATACCCCGCACCGAACGCGCCACCTTGCCCAGGTCATCGGTGGCGGTCAGGGCCGACAACGCTGCAGGCAGCGGCCGAACCTTGGCCACGGCAGCCTTGGGCGCCTTGGGTGCCTCAACGGCCGGCGCAGGCCGCACTGGGGCGCCCTGTCGCGCTGCGCGCCGTCGCTCCCGGCGGCGACTTCTGCGACTACCCCTAGCAGGCCCTGCGGGGCCGCTATTTGCAACGCTACTGCCGATCCCGCCTATTGCATCGGCGTTGACCACGAATACGCGCTGCGGGTCATTGGCGGCCACGCCGGCATCATCGGCTTGGCCAGGCACTTGCGAACCCGGCGAAAACACCTTGCCCAGCAACCCCAGGCCGGTGTCGACCACCTTGTTGCCGGTCTTGGGCAGCTTGATCGGCGCACGCCCGGTCTTGCCGGCGCGGCCCGCGAGCCCTTCCAGGCCACGGCCCATGGCGATATTGAACACCCCGCGCCCTACACGCAGCGCACTGCGCGCACTCAGAAATGCAATTACCGCCGCTGTAATGCCGCCAATCCCCATGGCGATCGACGGGAACTGATCCGACAGGGAGGTGATGCCACGGGCGACCTTTGTCAGCCCCTGCGCCGCCATGTCGGTGGCCGGGCGGATGGCATCGCCAATGCTGCGCATTGAGTCGTCCACCGCCTGGCCCAGCTCGGCCCACTGCTGCGCCGACGTCTCGCGGCGCTCAGCCAGATTCTTGTCGAGGATGCCCGAGGCCTTCTTGGAGTCGGCCTTGAGTTCTTCGTACAGCCCCCGGTTCTGCCCGTAGGCGGTGAGCGCCGCCTTGACCTGCATGTCGGCGAAGATATCGCCGGTGCGCAGGGTCTTCTCCAGCGCTTCCAGCGCCGCCTTGGCCTTCTCCGGGTCGACTTCCTTGTCGATCTTGGCTTGGGCGTCCTTGATCTGCTTGGCCTTGGCCGGGTCGGTCTTCTCGACGTAACGCATCGCCAGGGCCATGGACGCCTCAATGACGTTCATGCCCTTCTGCAGGCCGGTATTCAGTGACGCCTGATAATCAATGCCCACATCGCTGTAAGCCTTCTTGATATCACCGGCGCCAATCTTCTCCATCCAGTTCTTGAAGTTGTTCGCCGCTTCGTCGGAACTGCCGGCGGTCTTCATCTGGACCTGCAGCATGGAGCCCAGCGAGGTCACCGCATCCAGCCCGGTGATGCCGTTCTTCTCCATGCCGGCCAGCAGTTGCGGGAACCACTTGGCCATGTCGCTGGCCTCGAAGCTGCCCGCCTGGCCTTGATAGGCGATGGCCTCCAGTGCCTGCTGCATGACCTTGGGGTCGCTGATCTTGGCGTTTTGCTCAAGCGCCTGGATCATCGACGCGGTGTCGACGCCCGAGGCGCCTTGGCCGACTGCGAACTTGGCCGCGACCGGCGCATACGACAGCGCCTTGTCCAGCTCCATGCCGGCGCCGACCAACTGGTTGACCAGGTCAGCCACGTCATTGCGTGACATGCCCGTGTCTTTGGCCGTGTCGATCACCGTCCGGGTAAGCTGCTGCTCCTCGGGCTTGTTGGCAATATCAGCCTTGATCGCAATGTCACGGATGATCGCTTGATAGTTCGCGCTGATCATCGTCGGTACAGCAGCGGCGCCCGTGGCCACCACCGCCCTGCCGATATTCGACTTGAGCGATTCCTTGCCCGCCTGCAGCTGCTGGTGACCCTTGAGCTGCAGATCGGCGGCCCGCGCCTCACGTCCAAGCCGCTGGTACTCGCGACCAAGCTTACCGACCTCGACACCTTGCTTGCGCAGGGAGTCCAGGTTGCTGTCCAGCTTGCGCAGCAGCTTGTCGGCGCCGGCCGCGCCGCTGTCGTGCGCGCGCTTCCATTCCTCGCGCAGCTTGATGGTTTCGCCAATGGTGCTTTTCAGCACCTTGGCCTTGTTGCCCTTGGCTTCCAGCTTCTGGATGCCGTTTTCGGCGGTCTTGAACGCGGCACCAAGCGACGACGCGACGGCGCCGCCGATTACCAGCGATAACGCTACCTTGCCTGCCATCGGTTACCCCCTGTGCAAGCTCAATCGGTAAGCCACCAGACCATGTCGGCATACGACATGGTCATGATTTCAGCGGCCGAGAAATGCAGCTCGGCCGCGAGACGCTTGGCAGCGTGCTTGAGCGACTGGGGATTACAGTTCGTCGTCTTGCACCAGAAAGTTGTAACCGGTGGCGATGCGGTTGTAGTCCTTGTAGGCGAGGCCTTCCAGGTCTTTGATGCCCACTTCGGCCAGGGAGGCAAACAGGTTCATCTCGCGCTGCGCATCATCGCCGTCAGAGGTCTGCCCCGCGCTGCGAATATCCTTCACGGTCGGCGCGCGCAGGGTGATGGTGGCCTGATCAACGCCATTGAGGGTGGTGGGCTTGGACAGGCGAATGGTGACGTTTTCAGCGGTCAGGGTCAGGAACTTCGGGGCTGGCTTGCTCATGAAAGGGTGTCCTTGATTCGGAAAGGGTTGCGAGGGAAATGGGGGTTACAGGCCGAGGTCGGCGCGCTGGCTGGCCAGCTGGTCGGTGCCGTTGATGACACGCTTCATGCCGACCGGGTCAATCTCATAGATGACCTCGCCGCCGACTTCGAGCTTGTAGTAGGTGACGGCAATGCCGTGCTTGAGCTCGGCCTTGTCGCCGGCCTTCCAGTCGCCCATGTCCAGCTCTTTCAGGGTGCCGCGCAGGGTGACCACGACCGCGAGGGTTTCGCCCTTCTGGATCTTAAACGAGCCACGGAAAACACCGTTGAACGCGTTGCCGTCGGCCAGGCCGAAGAACTTCAGCGAGTCCTTGCGCACGCCGGTGGTGGTGAAGTTGGCTTCCATCTTCTCCATGCCCACGTCCATCTCAATCGGCATATCCATGCCGCCTGGGCGGTACTCCTCCATTTTGAGGGTGAGCTTGGGCAGGGTCAGGCTGGGCACATCGCCCTGAAAGCTTTTGCCATCCACAAACAGGTTGGTGTTGGAGAGAATTTGGGGAATGAATGCCATGTCGGGGTCTCCTTAAGCGGCAGCGTTGAGCACTTCGGTCAGCCATTGGTTGGTGACCTCGACGCGGAAGTTGGGGTTTTCCGCCGGCGGCACGTCGGTGAAACGAATGTTCCAGTACACCTTGCCCTGCTCCAGCTGGCTGGCCGTGTTGAGCACCGGGTCGGCGTAGACCTCGAAGTTGATGATCGCGCCTTGGTTCTTGAGGTCGCGCATGAACGCCTGCAGGCCCTCGGTCACGTCCTTGACGTAGGTCGCGGTGATCGAGCGGTCGACCGCCCACTTGTGGCCGTACAGGATCGCGTCCATGACGATATCCATGGTCCGCACGCGGGTGACAAAGGCCCACTTCGCATCACTCGACAGGGTTCGGTTACCCCACAGGCGATAGCCGTCGTCGCGGATGATGGTCGCGATATTGGCGTTGTTCAGCAGGTTGGCCCGGCAGGTGTCGTCGCCGTCCAAGAACTCGACCGAGCGAGTGGTGCCGGTGATGCCGACGAATTCCTTGTTGGACGGCGAGGCCCAGAAGCCGTATTCGGTATCGGTCCAGGCAAACAGACCGGCCACCCAAGCCGAGGCCGGGGCGTCGACCGGGGCGTTGGCGGTGGTGTCCCATTGCTGCACGCCGGGGTCGACCATGAACAAGCGCTTGGAACCGAAGTTCTTGGCGTAGAGCATGGCGGCCTCGTCGGTGGTGCCGGGACCATCGAGAATGCCCACAGCGCGCAGCTTGCCGGCCAGCGCATCCATTGCGGTGGCCACCGCCTGAGTGGCGCTGTGCTTGGGCGCGATGATCAGCCGCGGCTGGGCGTTGAAACGGCTCTTGCCGTCCAACAGCGCCTGCAGGCCGGTACGCTTTCCGCTGACCAGCACGCCGCCAATGATCGAGGAGGTTTGTGCGGCCGCGTCGACCGCCTTGGCCACGCCACAGCAGACGATCACCGCCTTGGCGCGGGTGTAGATGGCCCGGCAGGCCTTGGTGATGGCCGAGGTCTCGCCGAACGCGGCCACCGCCTCGCGCTCGTTAGTGATCAGCACCAGGTCGTTGTACTTGGCCGTAGCGGTACCGCCCTCGGTGAAGGTGTCGACCAGGCCAATGATCGAGGACGAAGGCAACGCGATGCTACGCGCGCCGGTGTCGACGTTCGTTACGGTAACGCCGTGAAAGAATCCAGCCATGTGGGCTCCAGATAAGGCAAGGGCCGCGCTTGGCGGCCCTGCAGAAACGAAAACGCCCCGACAGTCGGGGCGCTCAAGGAAGGCGGTTTGCGGGTCAGGCGTTGCCGACACCGACCACGCTTGCGTTGATCGCGGCAATGGCCGCGTCGGCAATGGCCTCGGCCTCGTCGTGAGTGGCCGCCTTGAGCGCCTGCTGCTTGCCCTTCAAGCGGGCAGCGCGAATCGCATAAAGGGCCTCTTTCCACTTGGCAGCCTCTGCCAAGATGTTCTCGGCGGCGGCTTGCGGCTCAAGACCGGCCGCGTCGACCCACGCCTGGACGGTGGCGGGCACCTCACCCTCGAAGCCAGCCGCCTGGAAGGCTTGGGCCTCTTGCTCGGCCAGTTGGTACTCGACCACACGCAGCGAGTTGCCGACCACAGAAACACGGGCATTGTCGGCCGAGTCTTCAATCTGCTGGGCCGCGCACAGGCGTGCGGCGCCGAGCGGCAGCAAAGCGAATTCAAAGCCGTTGTAGTTGTTGCCGTTGAACGTCACGTTCAGGTTGTCTTTACGCATGATGACCTCAGATTCAGAAGGGTTAGAGCTTGGTGATGTTGGTTGTCAGCCAAGGGATGGTGTTCGGGTCCTTGCCAGCCGCCACGCCCTGAACCAGGTAACCCTCAAGCGCTGAAGGGATGGTGCAGTTCACCGCACTCAGCGACACGCAAGGGAGGCCAGAACCAACGATCTTGCCGGTGAACGTGCCACGCAGGGCGAACGCCACGTTGTAGAACTTGATCGGAATGAAGCCTGGCAGCTTGCTGCCGCCGGCATAGGTCATCGAGTAGTAAGCGTCCTGAGCCGCCGACAGACCACCCGCAGAATCAGGCAGCGAGACGGTCATATCGGCGAAGTCAAGCGAGCCGCCCATGTTGACCTGGAACCCTCCGAATCGCTTCATGCCATTGGCACCCAGGTACTCGTTCAAGATGAGTTTCCGGGTGTTGGCATCCACGTTGTCACCGCGAACGATGATGCGGCGGCTGCCCACCGAGGCTGCCTCGCCGTGGGTGTAGTCGCCCTGCAGGATGAAATCACCCACACCGCCACTCGGCGTTGCCGCAATGGCTCGGGCGAGGGTCTTAAAGGGGGTGTCCGCGTTACCAAGGGCGTTGTCGTCACCGGTCTGCGGGTTGATGTAGAAGGTGCGCGAGATAGCCGGCGCAGCGGTAACCGCATCGGCAATAGCCTTGGCGGCCGCGCTTTTGAAGGTGCTGAAGTAGTCGAGCAGCGCGGTGGCCTTGCTGGTGAGGCCAGCGATTTCAGTTTCGAGACTCATAGGATCTTATGCTCCGTTGATGTGTTGGGTCAGTTGGGTTTGGGTGGAAAGGGTGGCTTCTGCAACAGCTATACCCATGCTGCGCAGGCCTTCGTGGTCGACCTCATGCCGACGCTCAGTCGTCGCCAGGCGCACGTCGCGGCGCTCGGCCTGCTCGCTGACCAGCTGCAATTGCCGACTCAGCAGCGCGATCTGGTCTTGCAGGTCCAGGCTGCGCAGTTGCTCACTCAGCACCGCCTCGACCGCGCGAATGCCGACAGCCAGCGCTCCCTCATGGTCGACAGCATGCCGGTACTCGGCCGTGCCCTGACGCTCGGCAAGGCTGGCCACTTGGCGTGCCATCTGCTCGGCGGTGCTTTGCTGCTGCCGGGCCAGATCGGTGATCTGATCCTGCTGCTGCAGGCTGCGCAGCTGCTCACCGACCAGGGCACTGGCCATGGCCGCCAATGGCGCCGCCAAAGACAGGTTCAGGCCCGCCGGGCTGCTGACGATGGTCACGCTATCCGCCGGCAGCGCCGTCAAGGACAGGTCGTAGGCCAGCAGCAAATCGGTATTGGCTGGTTTGTAGGTCAGCGCGTCAGTCGCATGCGACCAGACCGCCAACAGCGTGCCATCGGCCAACAGAAAGCCGATTTCACGCACCCAGAACGCGGCCGGGCCATCAGCGATGGCGGTGATGTGAATCAGGCTGTCACTCAGCCTCTCACCGCCGGCAATGGGGTACTTGGCCACCTGGGCACGCAGGCCGGTTTGCTCTTTGGTCGGCGTGTAGCCCGACGTGCCGAGTGCAATGTGGGTGATCTCGGTAGAAAGGCCGGTGCTGGTGGCATTCCAGACCGCCGCCAGACCTTTCTTGGTGATCACCGGTTGTAAAGGGGTACTCATAAAACAGCCTCCATCGTGCCCCGCACGACGATACGGGTACGCAGCGAATTGGCGACCGATACGGTGGCCGCTGCATTGATCGGGACGGGCTGCGCCTGGGCATAACCCCGAGTCACAGCGCGCGCATGGGTAACGCTGGCCACCTGCAGCGCCTGCTCAGAAAGCGGAATCGGCACCACCGGCATTTCCATCGTCTGCCGGTGTAGCCCCCGCGCCTGAGTGGCGTTAGCGAACTGCAGGGCCTGCGCCGAGGGGTCAACCGGAACGGGCGCAGGCTCTACCGTCTTGCGGTGCAGCAGTTGCCCCTGACTGGCCCCGGCAGCGGCCAGACCTCCGTCGAACCGGGCGCCGAGCCGGAAGGTGTAGTGGCTTCGCTCGTTCTTGGTCGCGTCGACCAGAGCGCGCAAGCGCTCCTCCAACTGCGGCGAAATGATCGAGCCTTCGCCCGGCCGGTTCTCGTTGGCCCAAGCCGTAACTTGGAACGTGTACGGCGCCGCATTAGGGATCTCGCGCCATTCCTTGTAATCCGCATTGACCCGCACGGCCTTGAGCACGCGCCGTATTGCGCCGACCGTGCCCTTGGTCTTGTGAACCGGAATCGCCTCGCGGATCAGCGCGCGGCGCTGCTCGTCGGTGTAAGCCGCTTCCCAGCCCTCGACCTTCCACGCCCAAGCCAGCCAGGGCAGGAAGTTCGGCGGGCAGCGCGCCGAGTCGGCCACGCCTCGGATAATGTCCGGGTCAAGGCCAAGGTTGGCGGCCGCCTCCAGGGCACGCTCTAACTGGGTCGCGTTGTTCGGCAACAGGCTCATGCCATCACCTTCGTGGTCAGCACAATCGAAGTGGCACGGGGGTAATGCCGCTTGTCACACACCAACCCCTCCACAGGCTTGAGCAGGTCTACGCGGGTAATGCCCGTTACGTGTAACGCCGCGTAAACCGACGACAAGGAGAGCTGGCCCGAGAGCCGCCGCGCCCCAGCAATCGCAAGATCCAAGCTTTTGCGAGCTGCTTTGGCGACAACGTCAGGGTCGGGACCATCTTCCACCCACAGCACTGCCTCCACACTCGTGTCAGTAGGCACACCTAGCTGCGCACGTGGCCGATCAGTGATTGGCCGAACGTCCTCGGACGACAGCTTCCTAAGCACACCCGCCACCAACTGCTCAGGCGGTGTCGTGCTGGCCAGCGTAGGCAATACAGCCAGCGAGACGTCACCCGGCAGCGGGTTGGCTAGGCCGGCGTCGTAGTCGCAGACAAGGACGATTGCACCCGGTGGCAACTGAGCCCTAAGCGCCGGGGCCACCTCGACCCCGGAGAATCTCGGCGAGTCGACTGACACCTGGGCAACCTCCGCCGAAGAACTGAGCCCGTGGTACTCATATGCCCCGCTACTGCCAGCGACAGACAAGGCTTCAAGCGACAGCCGTGTGCGGTACAGCAGCGCATCGTCGTCTTCCATCACCGCCTCGACCGGGGGCACTGCGTCCAGATCCTCAGCGCGAAGCGTCAAGCGCTCCACGCCATAGTCCGCAGCACGGTTGTCCAGATCGTTGCGCCGCGCGAAGGCAAGCAAGCTTGCCTTGGCCGCCGAGTTGACCCGAGCGCGAGTGAGCATTTCCCGGTAGGCCATGACCTCCATCAGCTTGACCACCGGGTCGGATTCCAGCGCCGCAGTCCACTGGTCTTTCATGAACTCGCGGAAGATGCTCAGTACCTCCTGATACAACTCCTCGAAATCCACGCTCTCCACCACGTCGGGCGGGGGCAGCAGGGAAAGGTCGATCATGCGGTTACCTCCATGACGGCGGTGCTGCCCAGGTATTCGCCGGTCAGCGTCATGCCGATCTGCCCATCAAGCACCGAGGTGACCACTACCCGCTCCAGCCTCAAGCGCGGCTCCCAGCGGCCCAACGAGCGCGCCACCTCGGCCTGCACCGCGCTTTTCCACCCCCCGTTGACCGGCATGTCGACGTAACGCCGCAGCTTACTGCCGTATTCCGGCCGCATGCGGCGACTGCCGAGTGGCGTGGTCAAGATGTCTTCGATGGATTGGCGCAGGTGGTCAAGGCCCGAGATAGCTTCGCCGGTGCGGCGATCCAGGCCGATCATGGTCAGCCGTCCAGCCGCTGCAGCTCAGGGTGATCAGCCAGGAAGGCCAGCGCCTCGGCGTCGTCGGCCGGCACGCTGACGCGCTTGGCCACCACCTTGAACTCGCGCAGGTCCTCGCCCTTGGCCAGGTAAAGCGAGCGCGAGGTGTAGACGGTGTCGGCGAAGGTGACTTGTGCCCCTGCCCTGGCTGCAGCCAGGTGAGCCACAACGGTCGCGCCGGTTGCCTCCGAGGCAGGCGCCTCATCGGTTGAAACTGATTTCTTGTCAGCCATAAGGCGTTCTCCAGATAAGACAAAGCCCGCATGAGCGGGCTGTCAGTGCTTGTGATTTGCCGTGTTGCCGGCGGTGTCGATGATCATCCCACCGCCATTGATATCGCCCGTTACGCGTAACGCGCCCTTGATCAGAACCTCACCTTCCAAGGTGATCGACGGCGCCTTGATCGTGACGGCCTGCGCCTCGGCCGTCATCGTCGTGGTCTTGGCGCTGATCGTATCGGCGGTGATCACCGCCTTGCTGCCGCCGACCTCGATGCTGACCGTGCCCGTGGGCAGCTTGATGGTGTAGCTATTAGCCTCCCAGTCGTAGACCAGCGAGCCGCCATCATCGAAACGCCACACCTCGACATGGTCGCGGTTGTCAGGCTGCGGGCCCGCATTGCCATACAGCCCGGGCACAAATGTGCCCTGGGCAGGGTCACCGCTCGGGCTGATCAGCGCGCCCTGCTCGCCCAGGCTTGGCGACCGCCAATGGCGGGCCTTGCCGGCTGCCAGGGCATGCCACTTCACCCATGCACTGACCCAGTCGCTGCCGTCCGTCATGCGCAGCCTCCCGGCCACCAAGTCCACGGCAACCACATACCCCTTGATTACCTGGTCGGAAATCATCCGGTCATGCTGCGCAGTCGGGTAGCTCATTCCATGGTCTCCGGATGCTGGTAGTGCTGCTCCTTCCCCTCCCCGCTGTCAGGGTCGACGGCGAACAGCACCGGGCCGGGCTCTCGGGGCCACGGCCACTCCTCCTCGCCCAGGTAAATGATCTGAGTCCACTCGACCACCCAGACTGCAAAGCCGTCCAGCTCTGGCCTGCTCCAATCGCGCTCGGCCCGCACAAACTCAGCGAACCTCACCGGTAAGCCCCACGACTGCATGCGGAGCAGCACAGCCAACTGAGCAGCCACAAATGCAGCAATGTGCAAGCAGTTGTCTTCCTCCCCCGGTACAAGCACTCGCGCTTCAAAACGCGCATCGACCGCAGCCTGCCCCGTCCCCGGGTCCTCTTCGGCACTTTCGAATCCTGCCAGTTCGAGCACCACTGCAGGCGGTGGGACGACCTCGATGCCGCTCGGCATGGTCCCGACATACTGCAAGCCTGGAATGGCTTCCCTGATGTGCTGTTCCATGGCCGCGTACACCTGGCCTAGTGGAATAAAATCCTCATCCATTGCCCGACCTCCGAAGGTACTTCTGTAATTCAAAGTTCAGCTCTTGCTCCATGACGACTACCAGGCGCTCGTGCGCGCGATTGGTCCATGCCTCGAAGTGAGGCCGGACGTCCTCCAGGGAGATCTTCGCCTTGGCCAATGGGAAGCGACTGTCGTTCTCCGAGATCCAACCAGAACGTCGTCCACCGCCCCCTGATACCTCGCTATCCGGGTAGCTGTCCGCGTCGAAGTGCTTGCTTGCAGTACGGATCCAGATATCCGGATTGCCGCCGTACACGGTCTTGAAGAACGCGCCCTGGTATTTGCGGCCCGCCACAGAAACGCCAGTCCGGCTCTGCCGGGGCCTACCCGCTCGACTGGCTTCGATGGGGTTGATGCCGAACCAGAGTTTGCCCGGACCGCTCCCTGACACCGGGAACGCCCTGAGCCGCTGCCTCACCGCCGCGATAGCGATTCGCTCCTGGCGGCCTACCTCCCGGGCGACGTGCGTTCGAAGCCAGCGCAACGTCTTGTTGATTGCCCGTCGTTGCGCGGCATGGGCAGCTTTGGGGACCAGTCTGGTGAAATCCTGAAAGCCCTTGAGCGCCTGCGGGTCCAGTTGCAACGAGATCAACCCGCTGCTGGCTGACTGCTTGTAATAGCTACCAACACTCATACCGCCTTCCTCAAGATCAGCGTTACAAGACCATCGCCACCAGGCTCGCTGCCCGCGATGGTGTAGGTTCCGCCACCGTCCTCTGGCGGCAGATCGATCACAACCCGTTGCTTCACCTCTACACCGGCGTTATCGCCAACCCTGATAACCAGATGCGGCTCACGCAGAGCGGTTCTGATTTGGCCGAGCTTGGGCTGCAGCCAGGGCGCCGAGAACATCCCGAGAACTGGGCGGCCGTCGATCTGCGCCAAGTCGCCTAGGACGTCGAACACCACGTCGTCCACGTCGTTGATCAGGTCTCGGAAGGCCATGATCAGAGCGTCAGGCGCAGGACAGCACGGGGGCGGGTGCAGATGTGCAACGGATTGGACTGCGCCTCGCCGTCAATGCCCTTCCCGAAAGGCATTTCCTCGATCTTGCTGTAGTACGGCAGGCCCTCGGTATTGACTGTCTCGATGTAGTCCGCGGGCGCGTAGATCGACAGGAACAAGTCCGAGACACCTTCTGGGACCAGGCGGGCTTCGTCATCGGAAACGTAGGCCTTGCCACCGACCTTGCCGCGATAGCGCTCCCAACTGATGCCGCCGAACTCGAAGCCCTCTCGCCCATCACCCCGCAGAGCGGCGGCCTGCTGGCTGCCTTTGTAGGTCTCGACCACCGACGGGTGAGAGATCAACTTTTTCCAAAAGGTCTTGCCACAGAACGCACGCGCGCCGGTGGTGGTGACATTGCCGAGCGCGTCTTCCTGCATATCCAGCGCGTCTACACACTGAGCCTGGATGTTGGCGTTCGGGTCGTTGAGGCCCATCGATAGCGTCTGCCGGGACACACCGAAGGTTTTATAGATGTCCAGCAGCACCGACGAGCCGTCTGCGTCGAGCACCTGGCCATTGACTGCGCCCATGCGATGATACTCGTGGGTGGCGTCCAGCTGGCTCCGGGCCTTGCCCAGGCGCTTGTTCACAACCGCCTGAACGGCCTGCAGCTCAGTGGTAGAGCCAAACGCTCGAATGCCCTGGATTTCGTCAGCCTTGATCGAGAACCGTTGCGGCAGGTGAATGGTGTTGAAGGGGATGAGCTTGCGCTTGCTGCCAGCGACCACCAAACCGGAGGTACCCCGCTCTCCAGCAGGCACCAGGGCGAGGGTATCGCCGTCCTTTTCGATCTGAACGGTCAGGGTCGGGACGCCTTCTTCGCGGAACAGCCCGAGAGCAGCCAGGCGGCCCGGCACGTACTCTTGCTCGTTGATGGCCGCAGTCAGGGCTGCAACGCCAAAAGCATCATCTTGAAAAATGGCAATCTCAGCCATGGGGAACTCCAGAAAGTAAGAACCCCGCTCAAGGCGGGGTTGGACAAAAAAAGGGGTCAGGTCAACGCAGGATGATGAAGTGCGCCGCCAAGGACTTTTCCGCATCGCCGTCGAGGCCTGTCAACAGCGCCTCGGTGACTTCGGCCAGTCGCACCACAGCGCGCCCACGTCGTGAGACGTCCGATTCGCCGAGCGGTGCGAACAGGATGCAGACTGCGTTCTCGCTGCCGTCTTCAGCTTCGGGGTTGTAGGGAGCGAACTCACCACTTGCGGTGACCAGGCCGAGCAACTGGCCAGCAACCATGGCCGGGCCAGCGACGATGTTGATGGCTTCGCGGGAGATTTTCCCGGCACCTTCAGAAAGCAGAAATTCACCGGCGTGGACCGGTTCCTGGTGGATGGTGCTCATGGTCGTGCTCCTTTGTTGGCGGCCTGCCGGCGGGCAGCCCAGATGTTGGATGGATTGGGGAGTTGCGCCTTGACCTTCTCTTGATCGTCGTCAGCCGGCGGCAGGGCGTTGTTGATCTCGAAGCCCTTACCGGAGCTGACAATCTTCTCGAACAGTCGCGCCCGCACCGCGTCAGCATCCAGGCCGGCAGCGACGTACTCTTTGGTCAGCTCAGGCAACCGCGCCGCGACACACAGATCGTGTACGCCTTTAGCCTGCTTAAGCGCTGCCTGCACCGTGGCCGCATCAGTTAGCTTGGTCGACGCAATCAGCGTCTCAGCCAGGTTGCCGATACCCGCCTTGGAACAGCCCTGAGTGATTATCAGCGCCAGCGCCGTGGAGTCGGCGATGTTAGGCTTGGTCGGCGCAGGCGGCTTTGCCGGGTCGGCTGCCGGCGGCTTGTTGGCCAACTGATCGAGCAACGTCTGCGGGGTTTTCTGGTACCGGGCCATGGCCGCGCCATTTCCCAGGCATGCCCGCACCTGCACGCCACTGCCAATTTCATCAACCAGCCCGAGCGCAAGCGCCTCCTCGGCGGTGAGCCAGCTCTCGGCGTTGACCAGGCGGCGCAGTTCGGCTTCATCGATGTCAGGCGACTTGGCCTTGTAAGCCGCGATGATCACCTCGAAAGCCTGGTCGAGCACATCGGCCACCCGGCGCAGCTCTTCGGCGTCACCTTCGATCCAGGTGTAGGGGTTGTGAATCATCAGGATCGCGTTCGACGCCATCACCACTCGGTGAGCGCCGCAAACCGCAACGCTACCCGCGCTCGCCGCCAAGGCATCGATCCGAGCGGTGCAGCGCTCGCCCAGGCGGCTCAGCGCGTTATGGATGGCCACACCCTCGAACAGGTCGCCGCCGTTGGTGTTGAAGGCCACCTGTACCGGCGAGACACCGTCATCGATCGCCTTCAGGTCGCGAATGAACTGGTTGGCGGTGATACCCCAGCCACCGATCTCGCCATAGATGTAGATCTCAATCGGGGTTGGCTCTGCGCCAGCAGCACCTTCTGCCTCGGTCGCAGCGCTGATGCGGTACCAGTGCTGCTCGTTTTCGGGCTGCGGCGTTGGCGCCTTGTTGAAAATACGGAGGGGCTTCAGGGGGTTCATGCTTTCTCCTTCTCGTCGGGATCGTCATCGACCGCCGACAAAGTGCTGTACTTGATACCCAGGCCCTGCGCCCGGGCGAGATCGGCGGCGTTTTCTTCGTCCACCACCTCGGCATCAGTACCGTTGCGCAAACAAGTCTCGCTGCGCGTGGTGAACCCGGCAGCGATTTCCATCTGCCGGGATTGGACGTCTTGAACGGGGTGGATGTAGGCCCAGCCTTGCGGCACCCAGCGGGTGCGCTGGTATTCGCGGCGCCGCTGCGAGTAATCCGGCAGGTCGAGTGCCCCAGCCAGCACCGCCATATCCAACCAGGCTTGCCGAACCGGGCGGCATAACTGGTGGACGTAGACTTGGAACTGCAGCTGCTCCAGCCGGCGCCGGAACTCGGTCAGCACCACGCGGATCGCGCGGTCGTTCACGCCCTGCATGTCGCCGGTCATCAACTCGTAAGGCAAGCCGGTGCCGGCAGCAGCAGCCATCAGCTGCTGCCGCATGAAGTCGCGGTAGTTGTTGCCGGCGTCCGGTGGGTCGGAGAACTCGATCTCCTCGCCGGCCCCCAGCTCCTGCACGGTGCCGGGTTCCAGCCCCACCATGGGGGTAAAACCATCCCGGTCGAGGTCGACTGGCGCACCGGTGAGGGGATCAAGCTGTGGCCGACCGTCCGGCGCAGGCTTGCGCACGAAGCCTGCGAACAGGTTGGCCACCTCCTGCCGGAACAGCACCGCATCGTCGAAGTTGTCCAGGCTGCGCAAGCGCTTCAGGACCGGCGCCAAGCGCGGCACACCGCGCAATTGCCCCGGTTCCAACGGCTCGAAGATGTGCAGCATCTGCTCGGCCGGAACCCGTACCAACTGGTTGTAACCAACATTCAGTGAGGACTTGTCGCTGGGGTGGACGCGGTAACACCAGTACGCCACCCGCCGGCCCATGCCGTTGAATTCGATCCCGGCGCGGATGACGTTACCAAAACGGGTCATCTCGAACTTATCGTGAGGGACGAACTCCGGCGCCAGGCACTGCAGTTGTAGTGGCACCGCATAGCCATCCTCCAGCCGGCGCGGGCGCAGACGGATGAAGCATTCGCCTGACTGCTCCACAGTGCGAGCCACCAAGGCCTGGAGACCGTAGAAGTCGGTGAGCTGATCGGCGTCAGCCTCATCGACCCAATCCTCCCACAGCACCTGCATCGTCCTGCGCACCTCTTTATCCGCCAACTGCGGATGCGGTGTGATGCCGGTGCCTATCAGGTTGCTGACCCGCTTGTCGATGACGTTGGCGGCGTATGGGTCATTGCGGACCGCGCTGCGGGAGCGGGAACGCAGGTTGCGCAAAGCCGGCATGATCAAGCTGTTCACGCCGGTGTCCGGCGCATCCCACCCCGATGAGCGCCGTCCCTCGGCGGCGCCTTCGTAGCTGGCCTTGATCCGCTCGGGCACCAAGATGCCCGAACGGCCGAGGGACATATAACGTCCGCTCACAGTCCCTTGCCCCCATGGTAGAGGCGAGTCACGCGCGAGCGCGGCCCGGCGGCCCTCACCAGTTCAGACTGGATCAGGTCGCGGGCCTTGATCAACTCATCGACCGTTCGATATTCGACGGTACGATCCGAGTACCGAACGATCTTTTCACCACGCGCGATCGCACGCTCGACGGTGGCGAGGTCTGCCTTCGTGTAAGCCATGTCAGCGTCTCTTCAGGTAGCCGCTGCTGGAGCTGCGGCGTTGCATGGATTGGGGCGCGGCACGTGGGGCCGGCTGTGGGGGTGGCTCGCTTCGCCTGAACGGCGCCGGTGCAGTCGGTGGCGGCGGATCATCTTCACCCTGGTCACCTGCCACCGGCTCGCGGGCCTGAGGCCGGGCTGGCTGCTGCTCGCCTTGATCGAACAGGCTGGCCTGCGCGAGCGCCTGCCGCAGCTTGTCCCAGTCTTGTTCGCCGTACCGGTGCAGGCCGAGGAAGTTGGCCATGGCCAGGTTGTACACCATGAGGTCCAGCGCCTCGTTGCGCTCGGCCTTGCTCTTGACCCACTCGATCCGCTTATAGCCCTTCACGTAGCGGGCGATCTTGCGTTCGGCCACGCACTGCTGGAAGAACTCGTCCGGCAGGTCCTTCGCGAAGTGCAGCGCACCAGGGCCTTTCTCGAAGCTGTAGCGGTTATAGATCCAGTCCTTGGCCGTGTCGGTACCAACGATCCACAACTCAGCACCGTTTCGTTCGGTCTGGCCTTTCCAAGTGACGTCCACCTGCGACGGCCGCTGGGCGATAACAGGCCGACCCGGCTTACTCGCCCCCTTGAGCGCAAACACGTTGCGCCAACGGCGTACGCGGGTGAACTGGTAGACCTCGTGGGTGTGGTGGCCGCCGGAGTCGATGCCAGTGGCCAAGATCGCCAGGCTTACCCCACAAGGGTGGCGGTAGCGAATCTTGAGGCGGTCATCGAGCAGCGCCCAGGTACGCTCGTCGGCCGGGTCACCGGGGATCACCTGGTGATCGACCACCCAGCGTTCCATGCCAGCGCCCCAGGCCATGACCATCAGCTCCAGGCGGTTGGCCTGAACGTCGACGGAGGCCGTCAACGCAAGCGCTCCCACTGGCAATGTGCCGAGCACGTAGTCTTCTTGCAACGCGCGGGCCTGCAGTACTTCGGCCTTGGTCTGCTCGATCGCACTGTCCCAGACCTCAGCCAGGCGGGTGTTGTAGAACACCTGCATGGGCTCCAGATCGCCGCGGTCCTGGGCGCGCTTGGCTTCCTCGAACTCGCGGGCCAACATCGTCCACGAGTGCCAGCCCAGCGGGGCATACAGCGCGTTGAGCTGGAAGCTCACCGTCTCGCCGTCCCCTTTCGCATGCGCGCGCCACTCGCCTTTTGCCAGCATCTCGCTCTTGTGGTGCTCCTCGATCAGCACATCACAATCCGACCCTGCGCACTGGTAGTGAACGGTGCTAAAGTCAGGCGAGTACAGCAGGCGGTCCCAGCTCAGCACCTGCATGTGCCCACAGGTCGGGCACGGCACGTAGAAGTGGCGCTGATCGCCCATCATGAAGAGGTCGTCGATCCGCGACGCCCCCTTGATGAGCGGTGAGCTGGAGAAATAGAACTTGGCATTGCGGCCGAAGGTACTGCCCCTGGCCTCGGCCAGCTTGATGGGGTCGCCCTCTTGGTCAACGTCGACATCCCAACGATCAACCTCATCGCCGTAGATGTACCGCGCCGACAGCTCGGACAGGTTGGCAGCCGAGCCAGCCGTAGTGGCGAACAACGTGCCACCCTCGAACTCCTTGGTGTCCATGGTGTTGCGGGCATCTCTGGAGCGGTTAGCCGCCACACGCGCCTTGAGTTCGGGCGTAGCATCGATCGTCTTACCGATCCGCGAGGACACCCGCTTGGCTAGTCCCAGGCTGGGCAGTAGCGTCAAGATGTTTGACGGTGCCATGTGTATCAGCGCCCCGATCCAGTTTAGGGCAATCTGCGTTTTCATCAGCTGCGATGCGACCTTGGTCACCACCCGCTTGCACGGATGGGCTGGAGACAGGCAGCGCATGGGTTCGCGGGCGTACGGTGTACGCGCGGTGCGGTACTTGCCAGGCTCTGCGGCGCCAGTATCACGCGGGATCCGCATGTACTCGTCCGACCACTCGTCGACCCACAGATCTGGGTCAGGCTTCAGCCCTCTGCAATACGCTTCGCGGTACACCTCGGCACCGTCTGCGTATCCGGTGGGCATAGGCTCAGCTCTGTGTAATGGCTTGCGAAAGGTCGGCGCTGTTCATCTTGCCGACCTCGGTGAAGACGCGGCGGAAGGCGTCAATGAGGTGTTTCTCGATGTCCCACGGATCACTCATCGCGACTAGCTCGGCGGCCAGCTGTGGCGCAAGGCCGAGAAACTGATCGCGAAGCATACGACCCGCAGAGTAAGCGGCATCTTCTACAGCCTGCCGCTCGACCAGGTTGCCCTGGACCTTGTTGAACTCTGCTTCAGCCAGTTGGGCAAGGTAGTACTCGCGGTGCGCCTTCGCCTTCTGGAAGTTGTGAGCCCCAACGGACGGCGAATCTGGCTGAAGCGTCGCAAATGGGCCGGGGCCGGGCTGGAGCTGGCTTCGAACATCCCGCTCGACACGGTGCTCCTCGTGCCGAGCGGCGACAGCCGCCTTGCTCGGATCGGCAGATTCGGCCAGCAGCAGTTCTGTGGCTTCTACATCGACCTTACCGTCGGCGGTTAACACCAGGCGATCCTGCTTGGCCAGTTTTGAAACGTAGGATTTCGACCATCCGTGCCGGGCGGCGAACTCCGATTTCGTCAGGTGGGTCATGTCAAAATGTCCAGTTCACCCAATGAATTCAGGGGGTTAACCAGTTCACCGCAGTTCACTAAGCTGGTGAACCTTCCGCTAACAAAGAACCGCGGGTTTCCTGCCCCGTACCCTGGCCATATCGCCAGGGTCCCCGGCCCTAGCCAGCAAGGGCCGGGGCACTTCATCACACCAACCAGCTGCCGACCCCATAGAGGCAAGCCAACGCCGCGCCTACACCAGCCATAAACGGCCACACTGGGGCAGGATGACTTTTGATCTCCGCAATGGCACCTGGCGCAATTGGCTCCACGGTCGGACGCTTCAACTGCCATGGCAGCAGCTCAGCGTCTGCACAAGACTCACGGGCCAAGTCGGTACGAACCACAAAACCGCGATCAGAAGTACGCGCCACCGCTTCGTCGCCCTTACGCAGAACCAGCTCGCAACCCAAAGGAGCGAAATCGTCAGCCTCGATACAAATGGGCAAGGGACGATCAGGCAGAAACACGGTGTAAGTTTTCTGAGTCATAAGCACCTCACAGGTAGGTTGAGCTCACAGATTGGTGAGCTGTGAAAATAAGAGCAGTCGTGGTAACAAGTCCGGTTGGCGGCATCGTTCCGACGCCCCATCAAAAAGGACTTGAAAATGCAGTTCGATATCTACCGCGATCAGGCGCTTGAGAGACTTCTGATCGTGAAGCGCGGCACAAGCATCAATCAGCTTGAAGATCTTCAACCTAATTTTCTGAATGGGCTTGAACGACCAAACCAAGTCGATAGCGAAGTCGGTAGCCTCCCCTTGGGACTAAACAGGAAAGAGGTTATCGAGGCTGTAGAGCATCGCGGCTACTTCGCGAGGACGCTCAAAGTCAACATCAATGAGGCTGACGGCTAAACAGAAGCGCATGTCTTAACCGGCACCAGGGTGACTGGGCGGAGGCATCTCGCTCACGCCCAGACGCTTGGCGGCCCAGCGCATATAGAGGTTGATCGCAACATCGGCCCCGGCCATCGCAGCCAAGCAACCTACCGCTGCCGCCGCCCACACTGAAACGCCAAGCGCGTACAGCAGCATGTTGGTCGAAAGACCGCAGGTCACACAGGCACCAGAGCGCAACGCTAACCGGCGGATCAGACCCCAACCGCGAGCACCCGCCATATCCGCCCGCCACATCTCTCCCGAAACACCACCGACCAGGGACAGCACGATCACCATCCAGATCGGCAGTTCGGCTAACGTTTGTTGCTCGCTGTTCATGTAAGCCTCATTGGCAAAGCACGGCACCGGAAATAGAAAACCCCGCCGGGTGGCAGGGTTCTCAATGCGCCGACAGGTCGGAGCGGATTGCACAGCACAGTACTTGTAGGGGAGCGCCTAAGCGCACTTTTGACATCGTGACGCCTTTGTACATGCCACCGGAAAAACCGAAAAGGGGCTATTTTCGGTTCGTCGCAATGTGGTGACTATGTAGCGTCGATGTTGCGCACATGTTGCATATTGAACCGACGAACGGTATGTCGTCTGTTAGGCCCGGATCGAGCCATCAGGATGGCCAGCACCTGCAGATGCAGTGCTTTGATCCAATTCCGGTAGGTCCGATCGGCACCTTCTGCCAGCCCGACCTCGCGCATTTGCTCACGGATTGTTGCCCCATGCAGATACCGATAAGTGGCCAGCTTCGCCAGGATTGCCCCGCGTTCGTCGCGACGCTCCAACTCCGCAACTGCCGCATCGATCTCCGCCGCCGAATGATCTAAGCCCGCTCCACCAATAAGCACTCTCGCCCCAGCAACTCCCCCACGGGGAGCTGCGCCCTTCCATTCCATGATGCTACCCATTTGACTGCCCAATCCGGCCTGATGCCCGAGGAGTGACCGCCGCTCTCCCCAATGCTGCATCAGCCCTTCAATCATTTGTAGGCGCTCGGCTTCGTCATTCATGAGTGTGCCCCCCAAGAAAACCAACCCAACACAAGAAACAGCAACCCAACACAAACCCAACACAGTTAAAACCCAATAGATTCAATGCTTTATCACTAGGTGTGTTGAGTGTGTTGGGTTTGTTGGGTTCTTTAGTCCTCGCATAGGTTTTTTTGTAGAGCCATTGAGAAAAGAAAAATATCTCACGCACACGCGTGCGCGTGCGCGAACCCAACACACCCAACACAGAGGTACGGGAAGCCTTGAGATGCGGGGCCTCTACGCGTGTTGGGTTGCTTAGAACTACCCAACACAAACCCAACACACCCAACACAGGGGCTCTTGGCTTCATGCTGCCACCCCCTTCACATGTTCCCAGGCATCGACGTTCCACCCTGCAAGTTTCGCCTTGCTGCGCCAGGTGATGACGGTTTGCCCCAGCTCGGCCGCATTGAACGATGGGGGCAGGGAAGCTTCGGGATCATCAGGGAAGAAGAACGCCGCAAAGCGACGGTTGTTACGCTCCGTCCAAGGGATTGAGCGCGTCTTCTGCACTGTTGCGCTGAGCATCAACGAGAACTTCGTCTGACTCATGGAGTGCTCTTTGTTGCGCGAGCACCACTCAATGAACAGAGCATACAGGTCTGTGGCCAAACAGCATCCCCAAAGACCTCCGCCAAGCTCTCCAGTTCGCCAAAGGTGCAGGAAAGTCTGCCATGCCGTTCGGCTAAGTGCTACCAAACGTTGGCGTGCCTCGGTCTTCGGAGGTCGGGTGCGCTGGTTGAAATCGCCGAGGTCCACCGCGAGCAGCCAACCGTACAGCGCCGCCACCCCTCCGTTGGCTAACTCCCGACCAATAGCCTTCTGCCGTTCAACCGGCAGTGTTTGCAGTGGCCACATCACCAGCATCCGGCGATCATCATCGCTGATAGGCCACGGCATGATTTCGTTGCTCAGGAAGACCGCATTCATATGGTTGGCTTCTTCCCAGCCATTGATGAACTTCGATTCCATCCGCACCGTCTTGCCAGTGATCATGTGTTTGATCTTGCCCACCTGGTTGTACCGCTGGTCACGGCTAACGACCTCCTCGAACACAGCCCACAACTTGCGGCTTTGCCAGGCGTTGAAGCTACCCTCCAACTGCGTTTGGCCAACAGTCGCGGCGTACTGTCCGTACAGCTGACCGAAAATATCAGCGAACAGCAGACTTTTGCCTGAGCCCTCCATGATCGAGTGCATAAGCACCGCTGTATCCATCTTGGCCCCCATGTTCTGCAGTGGATACGCCAACCACTTCGTCAGCCAAGCCAGCGCATCCCCGTCATGGTTACAGAGGAACGAAATTAACCACCGCAGATTCTCGCAGGCGGCGTCATCACGCACCGGCTCCAGGGGTAGCCCCTCGAAAGTGTTGATGTAGATGTTGGGATCTTTGGTCATGGTGGGATCGAACACGATGTGGTCGACGTCCACTACGCGGCGATCCTGACTATTGAGCCACCACTTGTACTCTTCCCCCATGGCCATTTTCACAGCGCCTTCGGCGATACGGCGTTTCTTCTCTCGGTCCCAAACATCCTTGGTCCCATCGATGTACACGTACCGCTCGATGGGATCGAGTTTCAGCGCCCCACCTTTCTTGGCTGACAGCCGGCGGGCCTGATCAAGCTCTTGGGCCTGCTCGGTGGCGATCAGCTTCTTGTCGGTACGCTCCATCCACTCTTTTGCAAGCGGCTTGCCTACCAGAGCCTCGAAGCCGCCACGCTTCATAGGCTTCGCCTTGTCCATGTCCCATACGTTTGTGGTCCCCTCGACCAGGGCGAAGCGGCGCATTGCGGTGGCAATGTCCATAGCCCTACCCCCCTCCCCCCCCGACGGCCGAGGAGGCGGCCAAGCTGACTGACCCACCGTTCGAAATAGCTTGGGGGAAACGCTCAGCGTTGCCTTCGTCAGCTGAAGGTTCTTCGGTCTGCTTGACCAGGGATGGGGCACGGGGAAGCTCGCCCAGTGATGGCGGGACTGGTGGGCGTGACTTGGCATCAATGCCCAGGATCTGTGCAGCCGCCCGGGTCGCCGCCCGCCGATCATCGTTGTGCACCAAGATGCAAAACACATCGAACGCATCGTTCTTGTGACCGTTCGCCAACGGGTCAGAACTGTGGTGGGAGAATAGCTTGTCGTCGATGATGCTGACACCTGCCAAACCACTGCTGCTCTGCGGGCAGAGCCACTTGTCACCTCGACGCTCGTAGCCATGGGCCTCAATCAGCGTAGCGATGTCATGGGCCTGGTTGAACAACTGGATCACTTCTGGCAGATCGCGCCCACTGCGCCCAGCAGCAGGGCGAGGCTTTGCAGGGGCTGGTCGCGGCGCCGGTGATGCTTTGGGCAGCCAAGGACAAATAGCCTCAGCCTTGGGCTTGAACTCGTCCCAACCCTGCCAGATAGCGAGTAACTGAGGGGGCAGCTCTGGCAGACCTTCCGCAGATGGCGGTGTACGCCAAGTGTATGGCAGGCCAGTACCAGGGTGGATAGAAGGCGGCAGCACGTCTTGCACCAGGCCGGCACGCAGCTCGAAGACGGGGATCTTCTTGAACGGCTCAGCAGCCACCTTCAAAGCAGCCTCCCTGTCAGCGTCCCCAGCATCCCTGGCAGCCCTGACCTGCGCCATCAGCGCCTTGTGGATTGAGCCGTCTGGATCCGTCTGGCTTGGCCAGGTCAGAGGGTGCCAGCTCAGATCAACTCCATCAGGAACACGGAACATGATGCGGAAGCGTGCCGGGTTCCCCACCGATGTCGGGTAGGCATCAGCCAGTGCGTCCAAGTCCATCCCGAGCAGTTCGCTAAGGATCTGCCGGGTGCATTGAACTTCATCAACGTCCAGCGAGCAGACACCACTCGGCCCGAGCACCACCCCAAGGTTGTGACTCGGGCGCTTCTTCCAGAACGACTCAGCATCAGCAGCGGCAGTGAAGTAGCCCCCGGGCTTGTTCCAGCCGTTACCCTTCGGCCCCTTCTCACCTGGCTCGATGGGAACCAGAGCCAGGTTGAAGGTTTCAATGTACCGGCGCGCCCAATCAGCTGTGGTAGGAGTTGGGCGCTCGCTCATCTGCGGCGCTCCCGCAATTCCTGGCAATCGAAGCAGGTCTCACAACCGGCGGCGGACTGCTGGCGGGCCAGCGGGATCGGTTCGTCACAATCCTCACAGAACTGGGCGCTAGGCTTGCCAGGGAGTCTTGCGAGGCGCTGCAGAGAGAGTTGCAGGAAGTACTCGGCGTGGTCGTTGGCGAAATCGACGGCGTCAGCCATGAGCTTCGTCCTCCATGGCTTGGCGGGCACCCGCCATGATCGCCAGTACCTGGCGGATTACATCCATCCCGCGATGCTCGAGATCCAGTACCTCGGCCTCCGTCCAGACATTGTCGGCGGCGCCTTCGTGCAGACTACCGACGAACTCACTGGACTCTTCCAGCAGCTTGGCGACTGCCTGCAGCGCTTCGTTGGTCGCCGGCACGGGTTCCGGGCGATACCAGACGACACCGGCCGGGCGCACGAGGGCATCTAGCAGCCGCGTATCTTTGGTCCAGCGGACGATCTCCTCGATCTCGTCCGGGCTGGGCCAGCGCCGCTCTTCCGTGGGGTGGAGTTTCTTCTGCAGGGTATCCACGTCCATGACCATATCGAAGGCCAGCTTTGTGATACCACCGTGATAATCACGACCGGCGCGATAGAACGCCTGCCGCAATGCGAGGACCGGACCAGCGTCCGGCAATAGATCAATGCGACTCATAACCGTAAAACCTCGATTTACGGTGTAGTCACAGGAACAGGTAGGACCTATCCTACAACCACGACCGATGTGCTGTGCTGTGCGTCGTCGTCGCTGGACTGGGGAGGTGAGAGGCCCCGGTCCAGCACCTTAATTTCTGGCTTTTCTCAAGTAGGCCCAATCGATATCAGGCCGCATCACTTCACAACGGATCACTCCGTTCGTTTCCCGGTCCAGGCTTACCGCCAAACCGGCACTCGCACGACGATTCCCATAAGCCACTTGTTTCAGCTGGCCCGCAGACGTCCCGCAGCGGCGTGCAAAGGCCGCAAGCCCTTCCTTGTCCATCGTTTTCAAGTAGTCGCTAAGCGTCATACACACCTCCATTGGCGGCGAGATTAGCAATTGCTAATCAGCAAGACAATAGCATCTTGTAATTTACTGTTTGCTAACGGAAAGCAATCATCACCGGATGGATATCAACGAAAGGCGTATCGCCTCCCTCCGCAAGATCATGGGGACCATGAGCCAGAAGGAATTTGCCGAGGCTCATGACCTGGACGCGTCGTATCTGTCGCAACTGTTGAACGGCCATCGCAAGCTGGGGGAGAAGGCTGCGCTCAATCTAGAGCTCAAGATCGGGCTTACTGCAGGGACGCTAACCTCTCCGCAACCGGACGGCCCCACTCACAAAGCCCCGGATAACGTCGTTCAGCTCTCGGCGCGAGCCACCAAAGACAAGAACTTCGTCCTGATCCCGTACCTCGACATTGCGGCATCGATGGGGCATGGCAAGGCAGCCCCCTATATGCACATTGAAGTGATCCGCGACATGACCGTGCACCTCGACTGGCTGAGGATGCAGGGCCTTACGTTCTCTAAAGTCGACAACCTGGCGATCATCTCTGGCAACGGCGACAGCATGACGGGGACGTTTGCCGATGGTGACGCGCTGCTGGTTGACCGAGGAATCACCGAGGTCAAAACAGACGCCATCTACGTCTTCACTCTGGACGGAGACCTGTACATCAAGCGTCTGCAGCGGCTTACAGGTGGTCAGCTGAGAATGATCTCGGACAACCCGATCTATCCTCCCATCACCATCGACTTATCGATGATCGACCGCATGCATATTCAGGCCCGCGTGCTGCTCGCCTGGAACGCTAAAAAGCTCTAACGCCCGCCTCTTTCCGCAGATACCGGCCATCAGGCAGGTACTGCTACGCCAAAAATATTTAGCATTTGCTATTGCCGAGTATTTTAGCTTTTGCTAATTTCGACCCGTGTCACCCTCTCACGCAAAGGACACGGACAATGAGAACAGCACAGCACAAAGGACCGGGAACGGTTCTAATCCACCCCACAGCCTGCAGTAGCTTGCAGAAAATCCTTGCCTTCCAGCGCCGCACCGGCTTGCAGCTAGTCATCACCGGCACCGGTACCGTTCAAGTCGTCCCCTCTCAATCCGCAGGGGGTGCCGCATGAGCGAATACACCCTATCTCTGAAGCGAGTGATGCTGCTGCAAAAGACGCTGGAAGACGGCGGCACTACTACCTGCCCGCTGCGCCGACCAGAAACGACGATGGACGCGGAGATTGAAGTCGAGAACGACAGCCAGGCCCACCGCCTAAGCGTTCGCTTTGGTCCGCTCACCAGCTCGATCACGCTCAAGCGTGGCGACTCTGCCAAGTACATGGCCCTGCGTGACTTCCTGCAAGACGTGGCGAACGGCCGGACCGATTCTGGCCAGCTGTCGCAGGAAGACATCGACTTGAGGGAGGCGCTAGACAGCGTAAACACCGTCATCCGTGCCGACCAGATCGCCTACATCACCGCCACCACCAACCCAGAGTTACCGGTGGGCGCAGTAGTCACCAATGACCTGGGCGAGATCTGCGCTGCCGCCACCGGCACTTGCAAAGAGCACCTCGCTCAAGTCATCCGCACCCAGCTCCGGCCTGCCCAAGGTGGGCTTGGGGAGCGCGCATGAGCGGAACGCTAGATCAATTGCGCGCCCAATGGTGCACGCCTTGCCTCACTTTGACGACTGTACGCGAGCACTACTTCTCCCACATCGGTACTGACCGCCGCTTTAGGGAGCTGATCAACAAAGGCCGGATCAAGCTGAGCCTCAAAAAGCTGCACAACTCAGCAAAGGCACAACACGTGATCTACCTCCACGACCTCGCTGACTACCTCGACAGCCAGGCGGAAGAAGCGAAGCAAACGGCTTAAACCAGACGGCCCCGGTCTACAGGGGCAACCAGCTCGCCGTCGACCTCTCACTTACACCGATGGCGGGTACTTCGGAGCACAGCACATGCAACCCTACCAATACGCCCTCAGCGCTGGGATCTCCCTACTCTTCGCCTTGGCGATCCTGCCCTACTTGCTCGCTGCAGCCCGTCGCCGGGCATATAAAGAAGGCAAAGAAATTGGCTTGGCGGAACGCAATGCCACGCATGCCGAGCGCATGAAAACGCTAAACGAAGAACTGGCGGAACTCGCCGTACAACGCGAAGCCGACCAGCGCAGACACCTCAAGACCACGGCAAACCTCAAGCTCACCATCAGCGAGCTCGAGGAGCGAATCATGTCCTACACCGGCATGCCTGTGACCAGGGCCGATTACGAGCTGCTGACGAAGGTCGGCGAAACACTACAGCTCGCTCATCGCACCATGAAAGCCTTGAAGTCGGATCAGCAGGCGAATCTGGCTACATCACAGGCGCTCGGTGTTGATTCGCTCGCCAAGCGCATTCACGCTCAGCTGCGCAGCACCCCAGCCACGGCACCGACTGCGGAGGCTGCAGCATGACCACCGTTATCCAACGAAGCTGCCTCGTTGATGGCCGCATAACCACGCACAAGCATCTCTGGGAAACAGTGGACCCTTACGACGGCGGTTATCACATCTGCAAGAAGTGCAAACTCGGCTCTCAAGGCGAGCGCCTTGCGACACCTTGCCCCGTATCCGACGCCGAGTATCACGCCGTCGCTTGGCTCGGCCAGGCCGGGCTGTACCGCACTAGGTTTGAGGCCGTGCGAAACTTCGAGCAGTCCGTAGCGCCGGTTACCGCCGACGAGTTGTTCAACCTTGCCAGCAAGCAGGTGCTGAGCCAGTTCAATGAGGGTCGGCAATACGCTCAGCCCAGCAGCACACAGCCGAACTCGGAGCAACAGGAGGCCCTCGCGTGAACACAGCCTTTGTTTTGATGGCGCAGTACAACGGCATGGCGATTATCTCGCTCGACCAGGTATGCGCTGACTACTTCACGCACCTCACGCCGCTCGTATTCCAACGCAAGGTGCTGGCCGGGGAGATCAAGCTGCCCATCACCCGACTTGAACCGAGCCAGAAAAGCGCCCGAGGCATACACATTGCCGATCTGGCTCTCTACCTGGACCAGCAGCGGGATGCTGCGCGTAAAGAGTGTGCGCAATTGAATAAGAGGTGACGGGCAGGCTGATACGGAGAATGCCCCCCTTGATAAGGGTCAGCCGTAGGTACGGAACACCCAGTTGAATCCGCCCCTTCCACTCATTCGAATTCGCCCTAGCCACTCTGCTTCGACGGCCGCCGACGATCGGCGGCTATCGACCCATAGCGGACCCTCGCTTGGAGCCGAATACGAACAAAGATTCGGTGCCAGCAGCTATGGTATTCCTACCTAACAGAATGGCTAAAACCAGATCAGTAGAGACAAGAACTAATTACCGATGACCGACCTGCGCGATAATATTATCGACATCGCTGCGCTCAGCAGCGTATACCACGGCGCCAAAGACGTTTGCCGGGAGATCACGCTGCCTACTTTATACTGCAGTCCAGAATAGGTGGCGCCGGCGAGAGTGACGGTTTGAGCAGGATGTAAGTGGGCAGGATCAGCGGATACGCTCAAGCAGTCGGTGACATGTTGCCGGCTGATGGAAGTGATGGATGAAATCGACGAATGCAAGAGGAGAATGGAAAAATTTAGGCCGCCAGAGTAAAGTTCCCCTAGCTGGGAGATGAGGAGGAGATGATGTGTCTGTTCAGTAATGGAGAGCAACGTTTTGAGCTAAGCCGATTATCGTGGCCGGGGTATTTCACGAAACTTCTCTTGGAGGTCGCAATATTTGCACGGCAGTTCTTCCGCATACTGGCAAACTGATTGAGCTGCTTGGCAATTCATCTCGGACTTATTTGTCTTTGCTGGCCGCCTAGATTGCGTCATCCCTTTTTTCAAAAATAGGCCTGAACCTATTTCCTATATAGCGGTTGAGTGCCGAGTATAACACTGTCAACTTTCCATCAATGACAAGTATGCTGCGGCGTGAATCTTTAGTCGTGTATGCGAGAATTGATATCTGGTTCCTAAGATCGCTGATCATTCCAATGTACTGATCATAAAATTCTGGAGACTCGGCATCATAGAAAAACATGCTGGAGCACCGCCTGACTAATAATTCAAGATTTGACTCAAGCAAGTCCAGCTTCATATTGAAAGTGGCTTCGTATATATTGGCTTTGGTATGGTCGATGGTGGTGTTTTCTTGCTCCAGAAATAAATAATTTTCAAATTGGCGGTGCGTAATCTCCGAAAGCTCCTTGAGAATCGACTGAATATTGTTAGCCTGCTGGTGCGCCTCATTGCGTACGCTCGTAGAAGTGGCAGAGGCAAATGTGGCGACTATCGCAATAACGGCAATAATGAGCGCAAGTTGGTCCATTTTAAGGCTTGTCCACTTAATTCAGTTTCGCCGCTGCTTCGTCGATGTACTTGTTTATATTTCTTTTGACGCTTTCGTATTTCGAGATAACGATAACGCGCCTTTTGAGCTCAGCCGGACTAAGAATTCTTTCCCTTATGATGCCCCCAAAAATCTCCTCAAGGAAGGAAGGCGTGGTGCCTATAGTTTCCGAGAAATCAAGTTTAATTGTTTGGTAATCTACAAGCGCAGGCACAACAACATTGTCTCTGTAGTCAGCGCCGTTTTTTGGACCATCGAGAGAATTTCGCCCGATTGGTGTGTCGGTATATTCTGCAACATTGAATACTTTCTCAGGCTTCATCACTATCACCATTTGTATCGGTTAAGGCAAAGTTCCACTGAATTAGAGTCCCGGGGAACTGATTGTGAAGGCTTACCCAGTTCTCCGCCTTACCTTTAGACCTAAATCTATACAGGCTCTTACCGGACATGATATGTAGCTGTCCATTTGGATTGATCTCCACAAAACGTTTTACGGCAGGTAAGCCGTTGCCTCTACCTTGAGTTCGATATCTTGAGTTCCCGTACTCCAGAGCAGTCTGGATGTCAATGCTGTCTGAACTCATCCCTTTCAATCGGGCTAGCACCTCACCGTTAAGTGATCTATACCATGGCTTCCTTTTCGTGCTTGCAGGTATGCCGACCCCAACATCATATACAGCCATAAACAGTTGATCATCAACATGCTGAAGAGCAATCCACCACTTCTGAGATTTAATTGCTACCGGCAAAGTGCTATGCTTCTTTTCGATATCAGATGCATATGCATGCTGCCATACATTTGAGAATGATTCAGAAACAGCTTCAAACAATAGGATGTCTGTTTCTTCAGTGGGGCTAGTTGGTTCGTAAGAAGAAATTGCGCGCTCAGCGTAACGAATTGCTTCTTTCAGTGGACGCTTATCGTCATTTTCTTTCTGTTGATGGGATATAGAGCAAATTTTAATGGTATTTTCCTTTGGGGTATAATCCCCCCCAAGGAGCTCCCAAAACCCAAGTTGATCAAGCTTTTCATTTATTGCTTCATCCAAGGATAGGTGCCATCTTATTCTCATTTTTGCGCGCGATTCAATTAGCATCTCTAGATGCGCAAAAAGAATGATGATTGCTGAAATCTTGAATGTTGAAAGGCGACGAAAGTCTAACAGTATTTTTGCTTCTTTGGGGGTCTCAGTTATCTGGCGTAACAACTTGTAAAGTTCATAACGTTTAGTATCGGAGAAAACGCTCAGGTCCTCAGGCAATGGAATAGTGTATAAACCTAATACCGAATTTACGAGATACGGACTGGGTGAGTACTTAGGTCTCGCCAAGCTGTGGTATGCGCGACGAGACGCATTGCATTGCTTTATCCAATCTGATTGTCTACGTTTCTTCACTAGATCAATTCCCTTGCACTAGCACGGAAAAATTCCCCGACCGTTATACGGCGACCCTCAATTTTATCTCAAAATTAAGCGAATGTCCCCAAGAAAGTGGTTACAAAAGGATGTCGGTCCCATCGTACCGCGTACTCGTAACAGAGGGCCGCTTTGGGTCGAAAGCCGCCACTACTTCCAGACGGATCCACCCAAAGCGCTGTTACGCGCAGGGCTAATCACGGCCGTTCCGGGCACCCCAACAAACTACTCAACCCGGGCGCCTAGGGTGACTGAGGCCTGGATAATCCGCTCTAACCAACTCCATTCCGTATATCGATCGCCACGCCCCCTCAGATGGGTGTAACGCCGCAGCGAGTTCCAGTCACGATGGCCGGAAACACTTGATACGCGCGGGATATCCCAATCCATTTCGAACAACCGGCTCACACCTTCATGGCGCAGATCGTGAAAATGCAGGTCCTCCACGCCAACCATCTTGCATGCCCTGGACCAGGCCGTGCCGATTGAATCGGTGTTGTACGGGAAGATCTCAGCGCACTGACGCGGCATGCTCTGCACAATCGCCCACGCCTCATCCGGCAGATGGCACCACACATCGTTGCCGATCTTCTGCCCAGGATTCTTCATGTCCCGCACTTTCACCGCCTGGCGGTGCTCATCCAGATCCTCCCACATGATGCGAGCGATCTCGTCCATGCGGCGCGTAGAAAAGATGGCAAACGCCACGACCTTCGGCATGTGAATCACTGTCGGACGCCGTGCAAGCATCTCGAAAAAATGCTCAAGCACCTTGTCGAGTTCTTCAAGCGTTGGCCTGCGATCCCGCTCCCGACTCTTCATGTTGTAGCCGAGGCGCTTCAGGACAAGGCGTGCGTCGGGCATAGCTTGGGGGTTGATCTCGTACTCCCACGCAGCCCTAGCAAGCGACAACACTGAACCCAGGTGAGCCAGATCATTGCCGGCTGTCTGTGGTTTGATGCCACCGCCTGCGGGGCTCATACGCCATAGGGCATAGTCCACCAGCACCTGCTGGCTGATGTCGGAATCGACCATCTCACCCAGGTAGCAGTTCTTGATGGCGTTCAACGTGCGTCGCTTGGTCTCGCCCAGAGGCCGGGCTTTCTCTGCCTCGACCAGGTAACGGTCGATCATGTGCTTGACCGTGTGCCCTACCCGGTTGGCGCGCTCGATAGCACCAGGCTCAGACAGCTCGGTTTCCCGTCGCTTCGCCCAGGCCACTGCAGCCTGTTTGCGGGCGAACGTTTGGCTCTCTTGGTAGACTGTCACCTTGTCGCGATTAATGCGGATCTGGACGAGGTAGCTGCTGCTGCCATCGGCCTTTTTACGCGTTCTGATCGTTGCCATCTGAGATTGGTACACGTCGTCTGTCGGTTGGTACATTGTACCAAGCGCTTGGTAAAAACGCCCCAAAACCCCCACAATTGGTACAAAACACGTTGAACGAAATGACTGCAAAATCAGGCTCAAAGCCACAAACCACGCGCCCTGAGCCGTCACGCCGCTTCAGCGTTGCACCGATGATGGACTGGACAGACCGCCATTGCCGGTTCTTCCTGCGCCTGCTTTCCAAAAACACCCTGCTGTACACCGAAATGGTCACCACCGGTGCCCTGCTGCACAACGACGCCCAGCGTTTCCTGCGCCACGACGTCTCCGAGCACCCGCTGGCCCTGCAACTGGGCGGCAGCGTGCCGGCCGACCTGGCCGCCTGTGCCCGCCTGGCCGAGGAGGCTGGCTACGATGAGGTCAACCTCAACGTCGGCTGCCCGAGTGACCGGGTGCAGAACAACATGATCGGCGCCTGCCTCATGGCCCACCCGGCGCTGGTGGCCGATTGCGTGAAAGCCATGCGCGATGCAGTGTCGACCCCGGTGACGGTCAAGCACCGCATCGGTATCAATGGCCGCGACAGCTACGCCGAGCTGTGCGACTTCGTCGGCCAGGTGCGCGAGGCAGGTTGCGGGAGCTTTACCGTGCATGCGCGCATCGCGATCCTGGAAGGGCTGTCGCCGAAGGAGAACCGTGAGATTCCGCCGCTGCGCTATGACGTGGCGGCGCAGTTGAAGGCGGACTTCCCGGACCTGGAGATCGTGCTCAACGGCGGGATAAAGACCCTGGCCGAGTGCCAGGCACACCTTGAAACCTTCGATGGGGTGATGCTGGGGCGTGAGGCGTACCACAACCCTTACCTGCTGGCCGAGGTGGACCAGCAGCTGTTCGGCAGCGAGGCGGCGGTGGTCAGCCGCAGCGAGGCGCTGGCGCAGTTGCGGCCTTATATCGTCGCGCACATGGAAAGTGGTGGCGCGATGCACCACGTTACCCGGCATATCCTGGGGCTGGCCCAAGGGTTCAAGGGGGCGCGGCGCTTCCGCCAGTTGCTGTCGGCGGATATCCACAAGGTGGCGGAGCCGTTGGCGGTGTTCGACCAGGCGGTGGAGCTGTTGCAGGGGCGGTAATTCAGCAGGTGAGCCTGATCGCCAGCAAACCATCCCCTCCAGGATGCCGCAGGGGTTCAGATATATGCAGATGCTGTGGGAGCGGGTTTACCCGCGAAGAAAACAACTCGGTACATGGCTCCGGCTTCGCCGGTGTTCGCGGGTAAACCCGCTCCCACAGGGATGGCGCAAACCACCACATTTTGTGTAAGCCAGTTGTATCTCCAGCGGCCCTTGCAAGCAGATGCGGAACCTAGGGGCCGCTTGCGACTCGAATCCTCACCTTTCGCACCGCGCTTCGCGAGCCCTTGAGTGGCCGTCGGGGCTCGGGTAATGTCGAGTCATTGCACAGGACAGAGCACGCCCATGACCTCCAAGCTGGAACAACTCAAGCAGTTCACCACCGTGGTCGCCGACACCGGGGACCTGGACGCCATCACCCGCCTGAAACCGGTCGATGCCACCACCAACCCGTCGCTGCTGCTCAAGGCTGCGGCCATCCCGGGTTACGCCGAGCTGCTCAAGCAGGTGAAGGCCGATGCCAAGGGTAATGTCGACCTGGCCTGCGACAAGTTCGCGGTGGCCGTGGGCTCGGGCATCCTCAAGGTCATCCCGGGGCGTATCTCCACCGAGGTCGATGCCCGCCTGTCGTTCGATGAACCCGCGCTGCTGGCCAAGGCGCGCAAGCTGATCGAGCTGTACGAAGCCGCCGGTGTTGGCCGCGAACGCGTGCTGATCAAGCTGGCCTCCACCTGGGAAGGCATCCGCGCCGCCGAGAAGCTGGAGAAGGAAGGCATCCAGACCAACCTCACCCTGCTTTTCTCCTTCGCCCAGGCCCAGGCTTGCGCCGATGCCGGGGTGTTCCTGATTTCGCCGTTCGTGGGGCGTATCTACGACTGGTACAAGAAGAGCACCGGCAAGGAATACGTGGGCGCCGAAGACCCGGGCGTTCAGTCGGTCACTCGCATCTACAACTACTACAAGGCCAACGGCTACGGCACCGTGGTAATGGGCGCCAGCTTCCGCAATATCGGCCAGATCGAACAGCTGGCCGGCTGCGACCGCCTGACCATCAGCCCAGAGCTGCTGCAGCAGCTCAGCGATGACCAGGGCGACCTGCCACAGGTGCTGAAGCCGGGTAATGCCGGCGAGGCCAAGCAGCAACTGAACGAAAGCCAGTTCCGCTGGGCCATGAACGAAGATGCCATGGGCACCGAGAAGCTGGCGGAGGGCATTCGCCAGTTCGCGCGGGACCAGGAGAAGCTGGAGATGTTGATGGCTGAAAAGGCCTGATACATTTCGGGATTGCCTGACGGGCGGGAAGTGTTCAGCATTTTCCGCCCGTTTTGTTTTACCTGGCCTTAGATTTGTATTGAATTCCAGGGCCTCTTCGCGGGTAAACTCGCTCCCACAAGGATTCCCACAGGCCAGAAGTTGGCGCTGTACCTGTGGGAGCGGGTTTACCCGCGAAGAGGCCCGAGAAGCCACCTGAGCTGTCGATGACCTCCTCTACCCCATTGCCCCTCGTACTCGCCGGCCCGGTACTGCGCCGCCTGGAACCCCAGCGCCTGGCCATCTGGCTGGTCGCCACGCAACCGCTGCAACCCGAATTCATCTTCCCGGCAGGCGAGGCCCAGGTCGATTGCCAGGTGGTGGCGGTGGGCCAGCACGCCTTCATCCACCTGCTGGACATCCACTTCGCCCAGCCGCTGCCCTGCAACCAGCTGCTCGACTATGACCTGCTGATCAACGGCCAGGGCATCGCAGGCTGGGCGCCGCACCTGCTCTACCCCGGCGCCCGGCGCCCAAGCCTGGTACTGCGCGATCGGCTCGACCACCTGCTGCACGGTTCCTGCCGCAAGCCGCATTTTCCGGCCGCCGATGGCCTGCTATGCGCCGACCGCCTGCTGCAGGCCTGCGAAAAACCCGCGGACCGCCCCGCCGTGCTGCTGATGACCGGCGACCAGGTCTATGCCGACGACGTCGCCGGCCCGATGCTGCGCGCCATCCACAGCCTGATTGCGCGGCTGGGCCTGTTCGACGAGCAACTGGAGGGCGCGGTGGTGCCCGACAGCCAGGCGCTGTACCAGCACCCGGCCTGCTATTACCACCGCGCCGACCTGCTGCCGGCGCAGGAACGCAACGAAACCCTGCGCGAGCGCTTTTTCGGCGGCAAGCGCAAGCCGATATTCTCGTCCAGCAACGCCGACAACCACCTGGTGACCTTCGCCGAGGTCATGGCCATGTACCTGCTGGTGTGGTCACCGGTGCCCTGGCAGCTGGTGAACCTGTACATGCCCGACGGGCTCACCGCACCGCGCCAGGCACGTTACCGGCAGGAGCTGCCGCTGATCCAGGCGTTTGCCGACAACCTCGGCCAGGTAGCGCGGGTGATGGCCCACCTGCCGTGCCTGATGATCTTCGACGACCACGACATCACCGACGACTGGAACCTATCGGCGCTATGGGAAGAAACCGCCTACGGCCACCCCTTCTCGCGGCGGATCATCGGCAATGCCCTGCTCGGCTACCTGCTGTGCCAGGCCTGGGGTAACGACCCGCAGGGTTGCAAGCCACTGGTCGGGCAATGCCAGGCGTTGAACAGCCAGACCCAGGATGAGCTGATCGGCGCACTGCTGCGCTTCCAGGGCTGGCAGTTCAGCCTGCCCACCAATCCACCCTTGCTGGTGCTGGACACCCGCACCCGCCGCTGGCGTAGCGAAAGCAGCCTGGCCAAGCCGTCCGGGCTGCTCGACTGGGAGGCGCTGAGCGAGTTGCAGCAAGCACTGCTGGACCACCCCTCGGCGATCATCGTGTCGCCTGCACCGATTTTTGGCGTGAAGCTGATCGAGACGGTGCAGAAGCTGTTCAGCTGGCTGGGCTACCCGCTGCTGGTGGATGCCGAGAACTGGATGGCCCACCGCGGCGCAGCGCAGGTCATCCTCAACATCTTCCGCCACTCGCGCACGCCGGGGCACTACGTGGTGCTGTCCGGCGATGTGCATTACTCGTTCGTCTATGAAGTGCTGATCCGCCACCGCCAGCGCAGCCCGCACTTGTGGCAGGTGACCAGCAGCGGGATCAAGAACGAATTCCCGCGGCGCCTGCTGGATGTGCTCGACCGGCTCAACCGCTGGCTGTATGCGCCACGCTCGCCGCTCAACTGGTTTACCAAGCGGCGGGAAATGGAGGTGGTGCCGCGTACGCCCAGCCATAGCAAGGCTGGCGAGCGGTTGTGGAACGGTGCGGGGTTGGGGCAGGTGTTCTTCGATGAACAGGGGCGGCCGGCGCGGGTGTATCAGCTGGATGCGGGCGGGGGTGAGGCTACCGAGTTTGCGCGGCGAGGGTGATCAGGCAGGTAATGCTTGTGTTGGCCTTGCCGGCCTCTTCGCGGGTAAACCCGCTCCTACAGGTAGAGTGCATGACTCAAGACTGGTGCATAACCTGTGGGAGCGGGTTTACCCGCGAAGAGGCCGGTACAGGCTGAAGATCAGGTCCGCTCCAGCGCATTGACCAGGTCATGGAAGGCTTCGCGGTTGGAGTCGTTCAGGCCCATGAGGATCTTGTGCGCTTCCAGCACCTTGGAGCGCACCACGTCTTCGTTCTGGTCCTGGGATGGCAGGTCGGTCAGGCATTCCGGACACGGGATCGGCCGATCGACGATGTTGAACACTTGGTCGAAGCCCATCGACTGCAACAACCGGGAAATGTCCGGGTTGGTGGTGACCACGGTCGGCAACAGGCCCACCTTCTGGCGCGACAGGATCGACAACTTGGCCAGCAGGCCCAGGGTGGTACTGTCGATGCTCTCGGTTTCGGTCAGGTCGATGACAATCGCCGAGAAGTTCAATGCGGTGAAAATCTTCTCGATCGTCGCATCCAGCGCCGAACACAGGGTCAGGCGCACTTCACCGACGAATTTCAGGACGAAGGTGCCGCTCTGCTCGGCGAACTGGATTCTACCGGTACTCATTGAAGGTTCCTGCTCAACACCAATAGGGCGATATCATCCGGCATCTCCCCAAGCGTAGCCAATCCGAATCGTTGACGCAGCCCATCCAGGCTGCCACCTGCTGCCCTGACGATTTCCGGCAGGGCGGTTTCTTTATCTTTGAGCGTATCACCCGGCAAAAGGTCCAGAATGCCATCGGACATCAGGCTGAGGCTGAACTGCGGCGGCAGCTCCACTACCAGGTCCTGGTAAGTAGCCTCGTCGAACAGCCCCACCGGCAGGCCGCGGCCTTCCAGGTAGCGGGTGTGCTCGGGGGTGTGCAGCACCGGCAGCGGCAGATGGCCGCCAACGGCGTAGGTCAGCAGGCCGGTGTCTTCATCGATTACCCCGCCAACCATGGTCACGTGCTTGCCCAGCTTGCAGTTGATCAGCCCGCGGTTGATGTGGCTGAGCACCTGCGAAGGTTTGAACTCGCGCATTTTGCTGCCGCGCTTGAATTCGAACAACAGCCGTGTGGTCATGAACTTCAGCAGCACGGTGACGAACGCTGAGGACGCGCCATGCCCGGAGACGTCGGCGAGATAGAAAGCGATGCGCCGTTCGTCCACCCGGAAGTAATCGGCAAAATCACCCGACAGGTACAGCGACGGGATGATTTGGTGCTCGAAGGCGAACTCGCCGGCCACCCAAGGGCTTTCCGGCAGCATGTTCATCTGCACCTGGCGACCGGCGGTCTGGTCCTCCTGCAGCAGATGCAGGCTGGCTTCCAGTTCGCGATTGGCGGCTTCGAGCTTGTCGCGGTAGCGCTGGTTTTCCAGCACCAGACGCGAGCGGTCGAGGGCGCGGCGCACCGAATGCTCGAGCACGGCCAGGTCTTCCAGCGGCTTGATCAGGTAGTCGGCAGCGCCCAGGCGCAACGCTTCCACCGCATCACTCATGACGCCGGCACCGGACACCACGATCACCGGCAACTGCGGGGCGCGCTCGCTGACCTGGCGGATCAGTTCGAGGCCGCCCATCTGCGGCATGCGCAGATCGCAGATCACGAGGTCGGGCTGGTGTTCTTCGAAGACCTGAAGCCCCTGCTGGCCATTGCCGGCCTGGAGGACGCTGAAGCCACTGTCTTCAAGATAGGCGGCGAGGCTTGCACGTACCACGTCGTCGTCATCGATGATCAGCAGCGTTGCACTGGTTTTCTGCATGTGGGCGAACGGCGCCGATTTAGGTTGGTGCAGCGGTGTCGGCAAGGCAGACGGCCAGCTACGGGAATTCTTTATGGTCACACTCTACTTGAGTTGTAGGACAAGAACACCTGCCCGGCAACTGTCTGGCAACTGCGAGAGCTACCTTGTAAGGCGCAGACGGTACTCCCATCCGGCAGGCGTTTCAAGCATGCAAGGGTCGACCCCGGCGCACTTTACAGGGCAAATCACCGAGAGTTATAAGAAAGTCGACCAGCGCAACCCGACGGGAAGGATGCAGCATGCCCCACACGCCCTCCAGCCACGGCGAGAAACGCGATTTCATCCGCATGCGCATCGACACCGAGGTCAGCCTTCTGCACGAAGGCCAGGTGATCGCGGCAGTGTGCCTTGACCTGTCCAGCGGCGGCATGCAGGTGCAGGCACCGCAGCGCTTCCAGGTGGGGGACCATATCGAGGTACGGATCGAGTCCGAGCATCCGGCGCTGAAAGGGCTGCACGCCAGCACGGAAGTGGTGTGGATTGCCGACCAGCCGGGCGGGCAGCAGAAGTTCGGGTTGCGGATTGTGGCGATGCATTGATGGGCCCCGTGGGAGCGGCCTTGTGTCGCGAAAGGGCCGTGAAGCGGCCCCGGCAATACACGCGTGGATGCTGAGATCTGGGGCTGCTACGCAGCCCTTTCGCGACGCAAGGCCGCTCCCACAAAGAACCCGCGCAGGATCAGAAGTCGTCTTCGACCTCGCCATCCTTGACTTTGAACTCGCGGTTCTGCAGGTAGGCGTTGCGAATGAAGATGTACTTGTCACCCTGGATCAGCTTCTCTGCCGACAGCAGGTCGGCGCGGGTGTCGATGATATCCAGGGCAAAGATCGAATTGCGCGTCGGCACATGGTCGATGTAGCGGTAGGGTTTGGTGTAGGTATCCGGGTACTTGGCCACGCCGTCACGCACGGTGCTCGGGCCCAGCAGCGGGATGACCACGTACGGGCCGCTCGGCACGCCCCAGTAGCCGAGGGTCTGGCCAAAATCCTCGTCGTTGCGCTGCAGGCCCATCTTGGTACCCACGTCGAAGAAGCCGCCCAGGCCGAAGGTGGTGTTGACGATCAGCCGCGCAGTGTCCACGCCCGCCGCATGGGGCTTGAACTGCAGCAGGTCGTTGGCCAGGTTGGTCACGTCGCCCAGGTTGCGGAAGATGTTGTGGATGCCATCTTCGAGGAACTGCGGGGTGACCGCCTGGTAGCCCTTGGCCAATGGCTTGAGGGCATAGGTGTCGAGGGTATCGTTGAAACGGAAGATCGGGCGGTTGACCGCTTCCCAGGGATCTTCCTCGGTGGCTGCCTGGGTGGCTGCCACGGGCGCCAGCAGCATGCTGGCGCAGACACAGGCCTGGGTGACTCGTTCGATCACACTGGCACCGATCCTACGCATAGGTGTTCTCCATCGAATTTCTCGGCCGCAAGCGCAAACGGGTGCGCTGCTGTACGGCGGCAGTATAGAGGCTTGCGGGCTGATAAACAGCTTTACACATCGCTGCTCAATATTTTGTGAACAACTGTTGCGCGGTGCCGGTTGTCACAGGGCGGTAACAATCGCCGAATAGCCTGCGGACTATTTGAGGGAAGTTGCCATGGACAATGCACCCGCCTTCACCGCTGTGCTGTTCGGCTTGCGCGGCTGCCTGGTGCAAGCCGCCAATGGTACCCCCTCGCCCGCCCCCGGCGCGCTGGCCACCCTCGCCAGCCTGCGCCAGCGCCAGGTGCCGTGCATCTGGCTGGACGACCTCGACGCCCCCCAAAGCAAGCGCCTGGCGCACGTGCTGCCCGCCTGGCTACCGGGGCATTCGGTGAACGGCGTGCGCTGGCCGGCGCCGAACGCCTGCTGGCAGGCCCTGATGGCGCTGGACAGCGAACGCCTGGACGGCTGCGTGCTGGTCAGCGGCGACCCACGCCTGCTGCAGTCTGGCCTGAACGCGGGGCTGTGGACGGTTGGGCTGGCTGCCTGCAGCCCGTTCTGCGACCGCAGCTCGCGGCAATGGCAAGCCTTGACCCCGCAGGAGCAGGACCTGGCCCGTGGCAAGGCGACGCTGGAACTGTTCAGCCTGGGCGTGCACTCGGTGATCGACCACCTGGAAGCGCTGGAGACCTGTCTACAGGACATTGCCCAGCGCCGGCGCAAAGGCGAAAAACCCTGATACAGCACCGTTGACGCGGATCATGCAAAGCATCGGCAGGTGGATTACGCTGAAGACAGGCCAGAACCTTTGCCGCTTCGCTGAGGTCCATGGCTTGCCAAGCCATTGATGGAGAACTGCCAATGCCTGCCCGCGAATTGCAAGAGCGCCTGAACAGCTTGCGCGAGCAACTGGATCGCAACGTGCCGCTTTCGGACGAGGAGCTGGCCGCGCTGCACGAAGAAGCGCGCCAGATCGAGGCGCAACTGAAGCTTGAGGAAGCCACGCCAGACAACAACCTGGTGGACGGCGTGAACCTGGCGATCGAACGCTTCGAGGCCGACCACCCCGACCTCACCGCCACCCTGCGCAGCATTGCCAACTCGCTGCACAGCATGGGGATCTGAAAAAGCCGGGGCTGCTTCGCAGCCCATTCGCAGCGCAAGGCTGCTCCTACTGGGGTTATGCGTCTCCCTGTAGGAGCAGCCTTGTGCTGCGAATGGGCCGCAAAGCGGCCCCGGCGCACTTGAACTTACTGCCGAACCAGGCGCATGTTGTCCGGGCTGATCGCCCCCGTGCTGCGGTAAGGGTTGATATCCAGACCACCCCGGCGCACATAGCGGGCATACACCGTCAAATGCTCCGGCTGCAGCAGGTTCTTCAAGTCCAGGTAGATCCGCTCCACACACTGCTCGTGGAAGTCGGCATGCTGGCGGAAGCTGATCAGGTAGGTCAGCAGGCTGGCATGGTCCAGCGCCCTGCCATTGTATTCGACCACCACGCTGCCCCAGTCCGGCTGGCCGGTGACCGGGCAGTTGGACTTCAGCAGGTGGCTGTGCAGGGTTTCTTCCACCTGTTGCTCCGGGTTGCAGTGCAGAAGCTCTGGCTGTGGCTGTTCGTAGTTGCTGATGGCAACGTCCAGCTCATCGATGCACTGCCCCGGCAAGGCCACCACGCCTTGGGCCTCGACCTCGGCCAGGGTGCGCACTTTCACGCCCACCGGCTTGCCGGCGGCGGCGGACAGGTCTTTCTCCAGGCACGCCTGCAGCTCGCCAAGCGAGGCGAACACCGTCTGGTTCAACGAGTTCAGATACAGCTTGAACGACTTGGACTCGATGATGTTCGGCGAGTCGGCGGGGATGGCGAACTCGCCGATCGCCACCACCGGCTTGCCCGACGGCAGCAGCCAGCTCAGCTCGAAGCAGTTCCAGTAATCCACACCCTGCCACGGCAAGGTCTGGGCAGTAACGCCCAGCTCGGCCCACTTGGCGGTACGCGGGATCGGGAACAGCAGCTCCGGGGAATAGGTGGCAATGTATTCGCTGGACTTGCCCAGCGGGGAATGTTCGGCAGCGGGATGCATGGAAACTGACCTGAAGGTTCGAAATTGCCCCTAGTCTACCGGTTTTGCACCCCGCCTTGGAGCGCAAGTCAGCGGGATTACATCTTCGTCAGTTTGGGGCAAGCCGGTGCATCGTCACGTATCATCTCAGCATCACCCAATCCCGGTGTTCGCGGGTAAACCCGCTCCCACAGGGTTTTGTGCCGTTTGCTGGAGTCAATTCACCCAATGAAACTGCTGATCGTCGAAGACCAGGCCCGTACCGGCCAGTACCTGAGCCAGGGTCTGAACGAGGCCGGCTTCGCCACCGAACTGGCCACCGACGGCGAGACCGGCCAGTTCCTCGCCCTGACCGGTGACCACGACCTGCTGATTCTCGACGTGATGCTGCCCGGCCGTGACGGCTGGCAGATCCTCCAGGCCGTGCGCCAGGCCGGCCTGGACACCCCGGTGCTGTTTCTCACCGCCCGCGATGCCGTGGAGGACCGGGTACACGGCCTGGAGCTGGGCGCCGATGATTACCTGGTCAAGCCGTTCGCCTTCTCCGAACTGCTGGCGCGGGTGCGCAGCCTGCTACGCCGGGGCACCAGCCCCAGCCAGGACACCACCCTGGGCCTGGCCGACCTGCGCCTGGACCTGATCCGCCGCCGCGCCGAGCGCGCCGGCCAGCGCATCGACCTGACCGCCAAGGAGTTCGCCCTGCTTGAACTGCTGCTGCGCCGCCAGGGCGAGGTGCTGCCCAAATCGCTGATCGCCTCGCAGGTGTGGGACATGAATTTCGACAGCGACACCAATGTGATCGAAGTGGCGATCCGCCGCCTGCGCCTGAAGATCGACGACCCACACCCCAACAAACTGATCCATACCGTACGCGGCATGGGCTATGTACTCGAAGAGCGCGGGGAGTGATGCGTCGGGTCTCCCTCGGCAGCCGCCTGGCCCTGCTGTTCGCCGCATGCACCGCCGCTGTCTCGCTCGGTGCCGGCCTGATATTCAGCCGGGCCAGCGAGCAGCACTTCGTCGAACTGGACCAGCAACTGCTGGACTCGCGCCTGTCGCTGTTCCGCACCCAGTTGGCCGGCATCTCCACCCCGGCCGAGCTGCAGGCGCGCCTGCCCGCCTTGCGCGATGAACTGGGCCACCAGGCCGACCTGGCCCTGCGCATCAATGGCAGTGACGGCGCCACCTGGTTCGAAAGCCGCACAGGCCTGCCCCGGACACCGCTGCCCGACGGGCTGGCAACCCTGCATGCGCAAGGCACCGACTACCGCAGCCTGGCCGTGCACCTGGCGCAAGGCGCCCCGCAGTCGCCACAACTGACCCTGTACCTCGACATCACTCATCACCAGCATTTCCTGCAGGGCATGCAACGGCTGATCTGGCTGACGGTGGGCCTTTCGGCGCTGGCCACTGCGCTGCTCGGTGCCTGGGCTGCACGCCGCGGGTTGCGCCCATTGCGGCAGATGGGCCAGGTGGCTGCCAGCGTATCGGCGCGCTCGCTCACCACCCGCCTGCCGGTGGCACAGATGCCCGAAGAGCTGGCCGAACTGGCGACGGCCATGAACGCCATGCTGCAGCGCCTGGACGATGCCTTCCAGCGCCTGTCGGCATTCTCTGCCGACATCGCCCACGAACTGCGCACGCCGCTGTCCAACCTGCTGACCCACACCCAGGTCACCCTCACCCGCCCGCGCAGCCTCGAAGAGTACCGCGAAGCTCTGCACGGCAACCTCGAAGAGCTGCAATGGATGGCGCAGATGATCAACGACATGCTGTTCCTGGCCAAGGCCGACCATGGCCTACTGGTGCCGGGGCAAGCACCGCTGGTGCTGCATGAGGAGGTGGATGCGCTGCTGGAGTACTACGCGCCGCTGGCAGAGGACAGCGGCGTGCAGATGCTGCGCGAGGGTGAGGCGCTGCTGCAGGGCGACCGGCATATGCTGCGCCGGGCGCTGTCCAACTTGCTGGACAATGCCTTGCGCTTCACCCCGTCGGGTGGGCAGATAAAGGTGACATTGGGGCCAGGGCCGAGGATTGGCGTGGCCAATACCGGGGCGGCTATCGAGCCGGCGGCGCTACCGCGATTGTTCGACCGCTTCTACCGGGTGGACCCGGCGCGGCGGGAAGGCAGTAGCGAGCATGCCGGGTTGGGGTTGGCGATTACCCGGTCGATCGTGCAGGCCCATGGTGGGCGCATCAGGGCGGAGTGTGCGGACGGGTGGACGCGATTCGTGATCGATTTCACTGAAGACCAGTGACATCGGGGCTGGCACGCCACCCTGTGGGAGCGGGTTTACCCGCGAACACCGGCGAAGCCGGTGCCATGCAACGTGCTGGATTCTTCGCGGGTAAACCCGCTCCCACAGAGCCGCTCAATAACCTGAAGTAGACATTAAACCGCCAGGCCAATCGCCGGCTGCACCTGCGATGCCCGATAAGCCGGGTAAATGGTCGCCAGGAAGCTCATCACCAACCCGGCAGTGCAGATGATCGCCACATCGCCCCACTGCAACTGCGACGGCAAGCTGCTGACGAAGTACACATCCGAAGTAAAGATGTGCTGCCCGCTCACCCGCTCCAGCCAACCGACGATCTGGCTGACGTTGAACGCCGCAACCACCCCAAGCACGCCACCGATCAGTGTCCCGACAATACCGATCAGGCTGCCCTGGACCATGAACGTGCCCATGATCTGCGCCGGCGTGGCGCCCAGGGTGCGCAGGATGGCGATGTCCGGCCCCTTGTCGTTCACCACCATCACCAGGGTGGCGATGATGTTGAACGCTGCCACCGCAATGATCATCAGCAACAGCAGGCCGATCATGGTCTTTTCCATCTTCATGGCGCTGAACAGGCTGCCCTGGGTATGCGACCAGTCATCGGCACGGTAGGCATCACCCAGCCCGGCAGCGATGGCCTTGGACACCTGCGGTGCGGCATACAGGTCGTGCAGCTTCAGGCGCACGCCCTGCACCTGGCCCGGCGCCCAGCGCTGCATGGCGCCAGCATCGGCGACATGGATGTAAGCCTGCGAGCCGTCCAGCTCGGCGCCGACCTTGAAGATACCGACCACGGTCAGGCGCTGCATGCGCGGGGTGATGCCGCCCGGCTCCTTGCTGATTTCCGGCACGATCAGGGTCAGTTTGTCGCCGGTATTCAAGCGGAAGCGCCGCGCAGTCAGCTCACCGATGACCACGCCGAACTCACCCGGCTGCAGGTCCTGCAGCCGGCCCTGGACGATATGCTGGCCGACGATCGAGACCTTGCCCTCTTCGGCCGGGTCGATACCGCCGACCTGGATCGGCTGCATCGCGCCCTTGTACGACAGCATGCCTTCCATTTCGGTAATCGGCGCTGCCGCCATCACCGCCGGGTCGCGCATGGCCGCGTCGGCCACCTTGTGCCAGTCGTCCAGTGGCTGCACGCCGAGGATGGCGGCATGCGGCACCAGGCCGAGGATGCGCGAACTCATTTCGCGCTGGAAACCGTTCATCACCGACAGCACCACGATCATCGCCAGCACGCCCAGCGACAGGCCGATCATCGAGGTCATCGAGATGAACGAGATGAAGTGGTTGCGGCGCTTGGCTCGGGTGTAGCGCGCGCCGATGAAGATGGGCAAGGGTCTGAACATGTACGAAAACACCCAATGAAAACAGGAAAACGGGGCGGCACCGGCCACCCCGTGCAGTCGATCAGATCGCCACCAGGTGGCCGTCGTCGAGCTTCAATACACGGTCCATCTGGCGTGCCAGGTTGAGGTCGTGGGTGACCACCAGGAACGCCGTGCGCGACGCACTGGACAGCTCCTGCATCAACTCCTGGATGCCCTGGGCGGTGTGGTGGTCGAGGTTGCCGGTCGGCTCGTCGAGCATTACCAGGCCGGGGCGGTTGACCAGTGCCCGGGCAATCGCCACCCGCTGGCGCTCACCACCGGACAACTCGGCCGGCTTGTGGTTGAAGCGGTGGGCCAGGCCAACACGCTTGAGCAGCGCCTCGGCACGCTCACGGGCCTCGGGGATGGGCGTGCGGCCGATCAGCAACGGCATGCACACGTTTTCGATGGCCGTGAATTCCGGCAGCAAGTGGTGGAACTGGTAGACAAAGCCCAGCTCGCGGTTGCGCAACAGGCCACGGGCACGCTCGCCCAGTGCCGACAGCTCCTCGCCGGCCAGCCAGACGCTGCCCTGGGTCGGCCGGTCGAGGCCGCCCAGCAGGTTGAGCAAGGTACTCTTGCCCGAGCCGGAGCTACCCACGATGGCTACCCGCTCACCGGCGTGCAGCTCGAGGTTGAGCCCGGACAGCACCTGCACCGACTCCGGGCCCTCGTCGTAGGACTTGCCCAGGTTGCGGCAACTCAGAACGGCTTTATCACTCATGCGCGACTCACTCATAACGTAGCGCCTCTGCAGGCTGGGTGCGGGCCGCACGCCAGGCCGGGTACAGGGTGGCGAAGAAACTCAGGACCAGTGCCGCGCCACAGACCATGTACACGTCCTGGGCCTGGATCTGCGACGGCAGATAATCGATGAAATACACGTCGGCGTTGAGGAACTTGTGCCCGATCAGTTTCTCGATGCCGGCGATCACCGCGCTCACGTTCAGCGCGGCGACGATCCCGACCACGGCGCCGATCAGGGTACCGATCACCCCGATCACCGTGCCCTGGACCATGAAGATGAGCATGATCTGCCCGGGCGTGGCGCCCAGGGTACGCAGGATGGCGATGTCGCCACGCTTGTCGTTGACCACCATCACCAGGGTGGAAATGATGTTGAACGCCGCCACCGCCACGATCAGCAGCAACAGCAGGCCGATCATGGCCTTTTCCATGCGGATTGCCTGGTACAGGTTGCCGTGGGTACGGGTCCAGTCACGGCTGTAGAACTCCTGGTCACCCAGGCGCTGGGCGATGTCCCAGGCCACCCGCGGCGCCTGGAACAGGTCGTCGAACTTCAGGCGCAGGCCCTGGACCTGGTCAGGCTTCCAGCGGTGCAGCCGGGACAGGTCGCTGATGTTGGTCAGGCCCAGGTAGCCGTCGATTTCGCCCGCGCCCACGTGGAAGGTACCGACCACGGTGAAGCGCTTCATGCGCGGGAACATGCCGGCCGGGGTCACGCTGACCTCGGGGGCGACGAAGGTGAGCTTGTCGCCGATGCCCACGCCCAGCTTGGCCGCGGCCTTGTCGCCGATCATGATGCCCCACTCGCCCGGCGCCAGCCGGTCCAGGCGGCCTTGCAGGACGAACTTGTCGATGATCGACACTTCGCGCTCGCGGGCCGGGTCGATGCCGTTGAGCAGCACCTTCTGCACCTTGCCTTCGTGGGTCAGCAGGCCCTGCATCTGGGTGAAGGGCGCAACCGCCACCACCTGCGGATTCTGCTTTACTTGTTGGGCAAGGGCCGGCCAGTCGGCAATGGGCTGGCCGCTCTCCAGCGTGGCATGGGGGATCATGCCCAACACGCGGGTACGCATCTCGTGGTCGAAACCGTTCATGACCGAGAGCACCACGATCATCACCACCACGCCCAGGGCGAGGCCGATCATCGAGGTCAGGGAAATGAACGAGACGAAGTGATTGCGACGTTTGGCACGGGTATAACGCGTGCCGATGAATGCGAAAAGAGGTCTGAACATGTCGGGGCTTGTTCGGATGAAAGGGAACGTCCTTGTGGCGAGGCGCCTACGGCGGCTTTACACTCGGACCACCGCCGCTACCTTGGGTTCGCCATGACGACATTAGACGAAGAAGATCGCCGCGAATACTACCGCATCGAAGATCGGATCGCACTTCAAATCAGCCCCCTCAGCGCGGCCGAAGCCCTTGACCCAGATGTGTTGCAAGATGATTCGCCTCTGTTCAACCTGCTCAGCGAGCTGCACCTGTCCGACTTCGAGTCGCAGCACCTGCTGCGCCAGCTGAGCGAGAAGGACCGCACCCTCGCCGCTTTCCTGCGCGCGCAGAACAAACGCCTCGACCTGCTTAGCGCAGTAGTTGCCCAGACCCTGCTCGGCGAAGTTGGCCAGCCCCAGCCGGTTGTCATTTCCGAAGGCGGCATCGAGTTCGCACAAGCCACAGCGGTTGCCCCCGGCACCCGGGTGAAGGTGAAGATGGTGCTGATGCCGCGCGCCCACGGCCTGCTGCTGCGCGGCAAGGTCACCCATTGCGACCCGCGCCCGGAGGGCGGCTTCGAGGTCGGCACCGAATTCACCGACATGACCGACGCCCAACGGCAATTGCTGGCCCGCTACATCCTGCAACGCCAGCAGCAGCAACGGCGCCAGCAGCTGGAACAGAACGACCCCGCCTCCTGAGCCCATTTTTCTCTGATTTGAAGGAACGAACGTGACCCTGATCTACGGCCACCGCGGCGCCAAGGGCGAAGCGCCCGAGAATACCCTGAAGAGCTTCCAGCAATGCCTCGCCCATGGCGTGACCCGCTGCGAGCTGGACTTGCACCTGTCGGCCGACAACGAGCTGATGGTGATCCACGACCCGACCCTCAAGCGCACCACCGGCAAACGCGGCAAGGTGGTCGAGCACCCGGCCGCAGACCTGGTCAAGATAGATGCCCGCAAAGGCGGCCCGGGCCATGTCCAGCCCTGCCCGATTCCGAGGCTGGAAGAACTGTTCCAGAAGTGCCCGTTCGAGCATTGGCAGCTGGAAGTGAAAAGCGCCTCGCGTACCCGCGCCGCGACCACCGTGCTGGCGATCCGCGAACTGGCCCAGCAGTACGGCCTGCTGGACAAGGTGACCATTACCTCCAGCTCACGCGAAGTGCTGGGTGCCGCCCTGGAGCTGGTGCCGGACGTCAAACGCGGGCTGGTAGCCGAATACGCCTGGCTCGACCCATTGAAGGTGGCACAGAACTACGGCTGCAACCTGCTGGCATTGAACTGGACGCTGTGCACCCCCGAGCGCCTGCTGAAAGCCCAGGCCCAGGGTTTGCACGTGTCGGTGTGGACGGTCAACGAACCGGCACTGATGCGCCGGCTCGCTGACTTCGGTGTGGACAGCCTGATTACAGACTTTCCCGGTTTGGCCAGGACCACCCTCGGGCAGGGTTGAAATCGGTCTCTCCGACCGGCTCAGGCCACCGGTCGGAGCCGCTCAAAAAAGCCGGTTCAGGCCATCGTAGGCAGCTACCCGATAGGCTTCGGCCATGGTCGGGTAGTTGAACGTGGTGTTGACGAAATACTTCAGGTTGTTCAGCTCGCCCGGCTGGTTCATCACGGCCTGGCCGATATGGACGATTTCCGAAGCCTGGTAGCCGAAGCAGTGTACGCCCAGCACCTCCAGTGTTTCGCGGTGGAACAGGATCTTCAGCATGCCTTGCGGCTCGCCGGCGATCTGTGCACGAGCCATGCTCTTGAAGAAGGCTTTGCCCACTTCGTACGGCACCTTGGCCTGGGTCAGTTCCTGCTCGTTCTTGCCGATCGAGCTGATCTCCGGAATGGTATAGATACCGGTCGGCACATCATTGACGAAGCGCCAGCTGCCATTGTCCACGATGCTGCCAGCTGCCGAACGGCCCTGGTCATGGGCAGCACTGGCCAGGCTTGGCCAGCCGATCACGTCGCCGGCACCGTAGATGTTCGGCACGCTGGTGCGGTAGGCCTCGTCGACCTCGATCTGGCCGCGGCTGTTGACCTTGATGCCGATGTTTTCCAGGCCCAGCTTGTCAGTGTTGCCGGTACGGCCGTTGCACCACAGCAAGGCGTCGGCCTTGATCTTCTTGCCCGACTTCAGGTGCAGGATCACCCCGTTGTCCAGGCCTTCGACGCGCTCATACTCTTCGTTGTGGCGCACGGTGATGTTGTTGTTGCTGAAGTGGTAGCTCAGCGCCTGGGAAATTTCCGAGTCGAGGAAGCTCAGCAACTGGCCACGGTTGTCTACCAGCTCTACCAATACACCCAGGCCGCTGAAGATCGAGGCGTATTCGCAACCGATCACGCCGGCTCCGTACACGATCAATTTGCGTGGGGTGTGGCTGAGGCTGAGGATGGTGTCGCTGTCGTAGACGCGCGGGTGGTGGAAGTCGATATCGGCCGGGCGGTACGGGCGCGAGCCGGTGGCGATGATGATGTGCTTGGCGTTGAGCTTTTCCACCACACCGTTCGGGCAGACCACTTCGACGGTCTGCTCGTCGGCGAAGCTGCCGGTGCCGAAGAACACATCCACGCGGTTACGTGCGTAGTAGCCGGTGCGCGACGCTACCTGCTTGGCGATGACCTTTTCGGCGCTTTTCAGCACGTCGGGGAACGAGAACCAGCGCGGCTCACCGATGGCACGGAACATCGGGTTGGTGTTGAACTGCATGATCTGCCGCACCGAGTGACGCAGTGCCTTGGACGGGATGGTGCCCAGGTGGGTGCAGTTGCCCCCGACCTGGCGACGGCTATCGACCATCGCCACCTTGCGCCCTGCTTTGGCGGCGTTCATTGCCGCACCTTCCCCGGCCGGGCCGGAACCCAGCACCACTACGTCGTAGTTGTAGACAGCCATGCGTACTCCTTCAGAACTGGCCCGCAAGCCACGGTCGCTCGCGGGGCGCGATCATGCCGCCGGGGCGTCATGAGAAAATTCGGGTGCAGTCTAATCAAGCGTGAACGCCGCGCACATTAACCCTTGGTCGCGTCGTAGGCCAATTTTGCCCGCACTACATATGTGAACCATTCCCTGGCGGCGATCATCCCTGCTTGTGCTTTCACTCGCCTTTCACTGCCCGTTCGAATGCGGGCGTAGCTCGGGAGACGAAGCCACCCTCGGCCCGAGTCACCAATACCGCGGCAAGGCCATGCGCCACGGCAAAATCCCAGCCACGTTCCGGGCCCAGGATCAACAGCAGCGTCGAATAGCCGTCGGCCTGCAGCGCCGAGGCATCGAGCACGGTGACCGCGGCCAGGTCGTGCTGCACCGGGCGCCCGAGGCGGGCATCGAAGGTGTGCGAATAGCGCCGGCCATTCTCCTCGAAATAGTGCCGATAGTCACCCGAGGTCGATACCGAAAGGCCATTGACCGGGATGATCTGGCGGGCTATCTGGCGATCTTCGCGGGGTAGCTCCAGGGCGATGCGCCAGGGGCTGCCATCCGGTTTGCGGCCGGCGGCCTTGAGCTCGCCGGTGGCTTCGGCGACAAAGTTGGCCACGCCCATGGCCTGCAGGCGCGCGGCGATCAGGTCGACGGCATGGCCGGCGGCGATGCTGTTGAAGTCGAGCTGCACCGGGGCGTCCTTGCACAGGGCCTGGCCGTCGATGTTCAAGTGCCGGTAGCCCACGCGCTGGCGCACCTGGGCCAGGGCCAGCGGGTCGGGCACCTGTTCGTGACGGGCCTGGGGGCCGAAGCCCCACAGGTCGAGCAAGGGTTCGACGGTAAGGTCGAAGGCGCCGCCGCTCTGCTCGGCCAGGTGCTGACCAAGGCTGACCAGTTCGAGCATGTCGGCCGGCAGCACCAGGCACTGGTTGGCGGGCAACTGGTTGAAACGGCTGATGGTGGAGTCGCCGCGGTAGGTCGAGTAGTGCTGATCGATGTCGTGCAGGATGGTTTCAACTGCCGCCTGCACCTGAACCGGCGCCGGGCCGCCGGGTTCGCGCACGTACTGGATGCTGTAGCTGCTGCCCATGGTCGGGCCGCCCAGGCGCTCCAGGGTGGGGCCCTGGTTGCAGGCGGTGAGCAGCATGAGGATGAACAGCAAGGCTGTGCGCAAGGTTCGGACTCTCGGTTGCCTGTGCCGGCTTCTTCGCGGGTAAACCCGCTCCCACAGGTATACCACTGCCCTCACGGACGACGCGGCCCTGTGGGAGCGGGTTTACCCGCGAAGAAGCCGGCACAGGCAACACAAATTCTGGATAAAAAAAAGGGAACCCGAAGGTTCCCGTTTTTTCATTGCCTTACAAGCGTATCAGTGCGGAAACGCTGGCGGGTTCACACCGGCCATCTCTTCCATCACACGAACCACCTGGCAGCTGTAACCGAATTCGTTGTCGTACCAGACATACAGAACAACGCGGTTGTCATTGCAGATGGTCGCTTCGGCGTCAACCACACCGGCGTGGCGCGAACCGACGAAGTCGGTCGAAACCACTTCCTGCGAGCTGACGTAATCGATCTGCTTGTGCAGTTCCGAGTGCATGGCGGTCTGGCGCAGGTACTCGTTGATCTCGTCGCGGCTGGTGGCCTTCTCGAGGTTCAGGTTGAGGATGGCCATCGAAACGTTCGGCGTCGGTACGCGAATGGCGTTGCCGGTCAGCTTGCCCTTCAGCACTGGCAGTGCCTTGGCGGCAGCAGTGGCGGCGCCGGTTTCGGTGATGACCATGTTCAGCGGCGCGGCGCGGCCGCGGCGGCTGCCCTTGTGGAAGTTGTCGATCAGGTTCTGGTCGTTGGTGAACGAGTGAACGGTTTCGACGTGGCCGTTGACGATGCCGTACTGGTCGTTGATGGCCTTGAGCACCGGCACGATGGCGTTGGTGGTGCAGGAAGCGGCCGAGATGATCTTGTCATCGGCAGCGATGTCACCGTGGTTGATGCCGTGCACGATGTTCTTCAGCGCGCCCTTGCCAGGTGCGGTGAGGATCACGCGGGCAGCGCCCGGGCAGGCCAGGTGCTGGCCCAGGCCGTCGGCATCACGCCATACGCCGGTGTTGTCGACGATCAGCGCGTTTTCGATGCCGTACTGGGTGTAGTCGACTTCGCTCGGGCTCTTGGCGTAGATAACCTGGATCAGGTTGCCGTTGGCGGTGATGGTGTTGTTGGCTTCGTCGATGGTGATGGTGCCATCGAACGGGCCGTGCACCGAGTCACGGCGCAGCAGGCTGGCACGCTTGACCAGGTCGTTCTCGGCGCCCTTGCGCACGACGATGGCGCGCAGGCGCAGGCCGTCGCCGCCACCGGTCTTCTCGATCAGGATGCGCGCCAGCAGGCGGCCGATGCGGCCGAAGCCGTACAGGACAACGTCGGTGCCTTTGCGCGCCGAAGCGTTCTGCTGGCCAACCACTTCTGCCAGTTCTTCACGGACGAACTGCTCGGCAGTGCGGCCATTGCCTTCCTGCTTGAACTTGTTGGCCAGCTTGCCCAGGTCGACCGAAGCGGCGCCCAGTTTCAGCTCGCTCATGGCCTTGAGCAGGGGGAATGTCTCGTGGACGGACAGTTCGGTTTCGTCGGCTTGACGATGACGCGCAAAGCGGTGCGCCTTGAGGATCGAGATAACCGAACGGTTGATCAGGCTACGGCCATAAATCGAGCTCACCACGTTGTTGTTGCGGTAGAGCTGACCGATAAGCGGGATCATCGCTTCAGCCAGGGCTTCACGATCGATCCACTCACCAAGACACTGGTCGGGCTTCTGAGTCACGGGAACCTTCCACATGTAGGGACAGAAAAAAGGGGCTACATTATGACGCCCCAACGCGTTGCGGGCAATGAGTGCCTGTCGCGGCCACGCAAGCCAGCGTTCATGCCCTTTCGAACCTGACAGCCGGCACCGTCACCGGTACAATCGATCTCTTTGCCGCAACGCTTGGAGTGCAATCTCCCGTGTCAGTTCTGCGCCTACCGCAAATGTCGGCCACGGCCGGCAAACAAACCTGGGGCAATCTACCCGGTGCCGCCCTCAGCCTGGCCATCGCCGAGGCCGCCAGCAGCGCGGGCCGCTTCACTTTGCTGCTGACTTCCGACAGCCAGGCTGCCGATCGTCTGGAACAGGAACTTCGCTTCTTTGCCCCGGACCTGCCGGTGCTGCCGTTCCCTGATTGGGAAACCCTGCCCTACGACCTGTTCTCGCCGCACCAGGACATCATTTCCCAGCGCATCGCCAGCCTCTACCGCCTGCCCGAGCTGAGCCACGGCATCCTCGTGGTGCCGGTCACCACCGCCCTGCACCGCCTGGCGCCGACCCGCTTCCTGCTGGGCAGCAGCCTGGTGCTGGACGTGGGCCAGACCATCGACGTGGAGCAAATGCGCCTGCGCCTGGAGGCCAGTGGCTATCGCTGCGTCGACACCGTCTACGAGCATGGCGAGTTCGCCGTGCGCGGCGCGTTGATCGACCTGTTCCCGATGGGCAGCAAGCTGCCCTACCGTATCGACCTGTTCGATGACGAGATCGAGACGCTGCGCACCTTCGACCCCGAGACCCAGCGCTCGATCGACAAGGTGGATTCGGTGCGCCTGCTGCCGGCGCGCGAGTTCCCGATGCAGAAAGAGGAAGTGACCCGCTTCAAGGCGCGCTTCCGCGAGCGCTTCGATGTCGACTTCCGCCGCAGCGCGATCTTCCAGGACCTGGCCAGCGGCATCATCCCCGCCGGCATCGAGTACTACCTGCCGCTGTTCTTCGAAGAAACCTCGACCCTGTTCGACTACCTGCCGGCCGACACCCAGGTGTTCTCGCTGCCCGGCGTGGAACAGGCCGCCGAACACTTCTGGAACGACGTGCGCGGGCGTTATGAAGACCGCCGTGGCGACCTGAGCCGGCCGCTGCTGCCGCCGGCCGAGCTGTTCCTGCCGGTGGAAGACTGCTTTGCCCGGCTCAAGCAATGGCCACGGGTAGTGGTCAGCACCGAAGACCTCGACCCGGGCGTGGGTCGCGAGCGCTTCCCGGCACGCGCCCTGCCCAACCTGGCAATCGAAGCCAAGGCCAACCAGCCCCTGGCCGAACTGGCCAACTTCCTCGACCAGTTCCCCGGCCGGGTGTTGTTCACCGCCGAATCGGCGGGCCGCCGCGAAGTGCTGCTGGAGCTGCTCGAGCGGCTGAAACTGCGCCCGCATACCGTCGACGGCTGGGCCGACTTCATCACCGGCAGCGAACGCCTGGCAATCACCATCGCCCCACTGGACGAAGGCCTGCTGCTGGACGACCCAGGCCTGGCCCTGATCGCCGAAAGCCCGCTGTTCGGCCAGCGGGTCATGCAGCGCCGGCGCCGCGACAAGCGCGGCGAAACCGCCAACGACGCGGTGATCAAGAACCTGACCGAGCTGCGCGAAGGCGCGCCGGTGGTGCACATCGACCATGGTGTGGGCCGTTACCTGGGCCTGGCCACCCTGGAAATCGACGGCCAGGCCGCCGAATTCCTCACCCTGGAGTATGCCGAGGGTGCCAAGCTGTACGTGCCGGTGGCCAACCTGCACCTGATCGCCCGCTACACTGGCAGCGACGATGCCCTGGCACCGCTGCACCGGCTGGGCTCGGAGGCCTGGCAGAAGGCCAAGCGCAAGGCCGCCGAACAAGTGCGCGACGTCGCCGCCGAACTGCTCGATATCTATGCCCGCCGCGCCGCGCGCAAAGGCTATGCATTTGCCGACCCGTCCGCCGACTACGCCACCTTCAGCGCCGGCTTCCCGTTCGAGGAAACCCCGGATCAACAGGCTGCCATCGAAGCCGTGCGTGCCGACATGCTGGCGCCCAAGCCGATGGACCGCCTGGTGTGCGGCGACGTCGGCTTCGGCAAGACCGAAGTCGCCATGCGCGCAGCGTTCATCGCCGTACACAGCGGCCGCCAGGTGGCCGTGCTGGTACCCACCACCCTGCTCGCCCAGCAGCACTACAACAGCTTCCGCGACCGCTTTGCCGACTGGCCGGTGACCGTGGAGGTGATGAGCCGCTTCAAGTCGGCCAAGGAAGTGGCCAACGCCGCCGCCGAGCTGGCCGAAGGCAAGATCGACATCCTTATCGGCACCCACAAGCTGCTGCAGGACGATGTACGCTTCAAGGACCTTGGCCTGGCCATCATCGACGAAGAGCACCGCTTTGGCGTGCGCCAGAAGGAACAGCTCAAGGCCCTGCGCAGCGAAGTGGACATCCTCACCCTCACCGCCACGCCGATCCCGCGTACCCTGAACATGGCGGTGGCGGGCATGCGCGACCTGTCGATCATCGCCACGCCACCGGCGCGCCGCCTGTCGGTACGCACCTTCGTCATGGAGCAGAACAAGAGCACGGTCAAGGAGGCGCTGCTGCGCGAGCTGCTGCGCGGTGGCCAGGTGTACTACCTGCACAACGATGTGAAAACCATCGAGAAATGCGCCGCCGACCTTGCCGAACTGGTGCCAGAGGCGCGCATCGGCATCGGCCACGGGCAGATGCGCGAGCGCGAGCTGGAACAGGTGATGAGCGATTTCTACCACAAGCGCTTCAACGTGCTGGTGGCCTCGACCATCATCGAAACCGGCATCGACGTGCCCAGCGCCAACACGATCGTCATCGAGCGTGCCGACAAGTTCGGCCTGGCCCAGCTGCACCAGTTGCGCGGCCGTGTTGGCCGAAGCCACCACCAGGCCTACGCCTACTTGCTGACGCCAACCCGGCAGAAGGTCAGCGCCGACGCCGAAAAACGCCTGGAGGCGATCGCCAACACCCAGGACCTCGGTGCCGGCTTCGTGCTGGCCACCAACGACCTGGAGATTCGCGGCGCCGGTGAGTTGCTGGGCGAAGGCCAGAGCGGGCAGATCCAGGCGGTGGGCTTTACCTTGTACATGGAAATGCTCGAACGCGCGGTCAAGGCGATCCGCAAGGGCACCCAGCCCAACCTTGAGCAGCCGCTGGGCGGCGGACCGGAAATCAACCTGCGCCTGCCGGCACTGATCCCCGAGGACTACCTGCCCGACGTGCATGCACGGCTGATCCTGTACAAGCGCATTGCCTCGGCTGCCGATGAAGAAGGCCTCAAGGACATGCAGGTGGAAATGATCGACCGCTTCGGCCTGCTGCCCGAGCCGACCAAGAACCTGATGCGCCTGACCTCGCTCAAGCTGCACGCGGAAAAGCTCGGCATCAAGAAAGTCGACGCCGGCCCCAACGGCGGCAAGATCGAGTTCGAGGCCGAGACCCCGGTCGACCCGCTGACCCTGATCAAGCTGATTCAGGGCCAGCCCAAACGCTACAAGTTCGAAGGCGCCACCCAGTTCCGTTTCCTGGTGCCCATGGAACGCCCCGACGAACGTTTCAATACCCTGGAGGCGCTGTTCGAGCGCCTGACCCCACAGCCTGCCTAAGGAAGACCCATGCGTGCCATCCGTTGCCTGACCCTGCTGCTGGCGCTGTTCGCCCCGGCCGCCTTCGCCGAAGGCCTGTATCAGGTAGAAATGATCCTGGTGCGGCAGAACAGCGTGCCCGCCTTTACCAGCCCGTTCGCCCCGGAAGACTGGAGCGCCGGCGCTCCGCGCCTGGAAAAGGACGCCGAGCGCCGTCTGGCGCTGGAAGACGAAGCCACCCGCCTGGAAGCCACCGCCGACTACACCGTGCTGCTGCACAAGGCCTGGCAGCAGCAAGTGGGCAGCGAGCCCAGCCGCATCGCCTTGGGTGAAGGCGTCGAGCAGTTTGGGCACTTCCCCATCGAAGGCAACCTGAGCATCGCCGAGGGCCGTTTCATCGCGGTCGAGGCCAATTTCTGGGTCAACCAGCTGGACGGTAACGGCAGCGTGCTGCAAAGCGAGCAGTTCAAGCAGAGCAACAGCAACGTCAAGGGCGGCCAGCTGACCTTCCTCGATGGCGGGCACCTGGCGGTGCTGCTGAAGGTGACACCACCAGGTACGCCTAAAATGCCGGTAATGGACCCGGAGATGATGGAGCAGTGATGCAATGAGCCGTGACGCTCTCCAGTTGCTGCGCGAGTACCCGAACTGGACCCAGTCGTTCACCGGCCCGGTCCTGCAACGCGGCGAGCGTTACGCCCGGGAAGACCGGGTAGAGATCGAAAGCTGCATCGGCGCGCTCGTCGAAGCCAGCTGTCGTGGCAGCGAGGGCAGCCCTTATCGGCAGAAGATAACCCTCACCGCCCTGGCTGGCCGCTGCCATGTACGCGGCCAGTGCAGCTGCCCCGTGGGGCATAACTGCAAGCATTGCGCCGCCGCGCTGTTCGTCCTTAGCGAACAACAGGCAACGATAAAAAGTCATGGTGACGCATTACCGGCCGATCTGCAGCGCTGGCTGAAAGGTCTCGAACAGCCTGCGCAGGAGCCTGCCGAAACCCAAGACAAACGTGGGCGCATGGTTTGCTACCAACTCAGGCTGACCGATGAGCCCGGCTGCGCGCTGCGGGTACGCAAAGGCACTCGCGAAGACCAGGGCGTTCGCTATAGCCGTGTGCAGTCACTCTACGATTTCCTTTACGAACCCCCGCGCTTCGTCAAGGAAGACGATATCCGCATCTTGCGCCTGCTTTCGGCGCTCAATCAGGCCGGCAGCCAGGACCGCGGCTACCAGCTCAAAGGCCGGGAAGGCGGCGAACTGTTCCAGCGCGCGCTGGATACCGGCCGCATGCTCTTTGACGAAAACAAGCCCCTGCTGCGCGAGGGCCCTACGCTTGCGGCCGAGTTTCGCTGGGTGCGGCTGGACAATGGTCACTATCGGGGCATCTGGTACCACGGTGAAACGCCGCTGAACTGCGTGATTGCGCTGCTGCCACTTTACTATTTCGATTTCACCGGCAGCGTGGTGGGCAAGCTCGAGCACAGCCTCGATCCGCACATTGCCCTGCAACTGACCATCGCTCCTGACGTTCCGGAACACCTTGTCGTGCCCCTCAGCCACAAGCTCAACGCCTTGAACCACCAACTCCCTACGCCGACCACGCTGGACGAACAACTCATTGACGACCTGCAACCCAGGCCGTACCTGACCCTGGGCAGCCTCGAATTCAGCGCCTACATGCCCAAGACCGGCCGCATGCAACGGCAGATGCAACACCGTGCCGCGCTGGCATTCGACTACGACGGCCTGCGAACCAGCGGCAGCGACGACAAGCCGCTGACCCGCCTGGTCGGCGATACCTGCCAGCGCATCCGCCGCCAGCCCCAGGCCGAACAGGCGCTTCGCAAGGTGCTGCGCGACCTCGGTTTCAAGGCCGCCACCCGGCAGAGCAAGGCCCTGCCAGACAGTGCCGGCGAGATGCTCCAGTTGCCCGATGACGAAGCCTGGCTGCGCTTTGCCCGAGAAGGCCTGCCGCGCCTGCGCGAAGCAGGTTGGGACATCGACATCCACCGTGACTTCGCTTTCAACCTGCAGGAGGTGGATGACTGGTACGCCACCATCGACGAAGCGCCCGGCCATGAATGGTTCGACCTGGAGCTGGGCATTGTGGTCGATGGCCAGCGCCACAGCCTGCTGCCGATCGTGCTGCAGCTGCTGCGCAGCAACCCGGAACTGCTGCGCCCTAGCGAACTGGCCCGGCGCAGTGACGACGAGCACCTGCTGATCGACCTCAACCGTGGTCGCCTCGATGCCCCGGCCCTGCGCGTTGCCTTGCCCTATGGCCGCATCAAGGCAGTGATGGGCACCCTGGGCGAACTGTACCTGCACGAAGACGCCGCTGGCCCCTCCCTGCGCCTGGACCGTGCCGATGCCGCACGCCTGAATGAAATCGACAGCCTTCCTTTGCACTGGGAAGGTGGCGAGCATGTACGCGACCTGGGCCGACGCCTGCGCGATGCCCGTGACTTGCAGGTAGAACCGCCGACCGGGTTGCAGGCAAGCCTGCGCCCTTACCAGCAACAGGGCCTGAACTGGCTACAGGCGCTGCGCGAGATGGGCACCGGCGGCATCCTCGGCGACGACATGGGGCTGGGCAAGACACTGCAGGCCCTGGCACACCTGCTGCTGGAAAAACAGTCCGGGCGCCTGAGCGCTCCAGCCCTGGCGGTGATGCCGACCAGCCTGGTGCCCAACTGGCTGGACGAAGCCCAACGCTTCGCCCCCGGGCTGCGCGTGCTGGCCCTGCAAGGCCCGGGGCGCAGCAAGCATTTCGCCAAATTGCACGAATACGACCTGGTCCTGACCACCTATGCCCTGGTGCCGCGCGACCTCGAGCACCTGCGCGCCCATGCCTGGCATGTGCTGGTGCTGGACGAGGCGCAGAATATCAAGAGCAGCACTAGCAAGGCCGCCCTCGCAGTTTGCGAGCTGCGGGCCAATCAGCGCGTCTGCCTGACCGGCACGCCAATGGAAAACAACCTGGGCGAGCTGTGGTCGATTTTCCACTTCCTCATGCCTGGCTGGCTGGGTGACCTGAAGCGCTTCAACCAGGACTACCGCACACCGATCGAGCGCCACGGCGACAGCGAGCGCATGGCCCACCTGGCCAGCCGCATCCGCCCGTTCCTGCTGCGCCGCACCAAGGAGCAGGTGGCGACCGAGCTGCCGGCCAAGACCGAGATGGTGCACTGGGTCGAGCTTAGCGATGCCCAGCGTGACACCTACGAGGCCGTGCGGGTGGCCATGGACAAGAAAGTCCGCGATGAAATCGCCCGCAATGGCGCCGCGCGCAGTCAGATCGTCATCCTCGACGCCCTGCTCAAGCTGCGCCAGGTATGCTGCGACCTGCGCCTGGTCAAAGGGGTGGAAAGCAAAGGCAACCAGGCCGACAAGGGCAAACTGGGCGCGCTGCTGGAAATGCTCGAAGAGTTGCTGAGCGAAGGGCGCCGGGTGCTGCTGTTCTCGCAGTTCACCTCGATGCTGGCGTTGATCGAGCAGGAACTGGAGAAGCGCAAGATTCGCTACAGCCTGCTGACCGGCGACACCCGCGACCGGCGCACGCCGGTGCAGCAGTTCCAGCAGGGTGACAGCGAAGTGTTCCTGATCAGCCTCAAGGCGGGTGGCGTGGGCTTGAACCTGACAGCCGCGGACACGGTGATCCACTTCGACCCCTGGTGGAACCCGGCCAGCGAAAACCAGGCTACCGACCGCGCCTACCGCATTGGCCAGGACAAGCCGGTATTCGTGTTCAAGCTGATCACCCGGGGAACGGTGGAAGAAAAGATCCAGCTGTTGCAGCAGGAGAAGGCGGCGCTGGCGGCGAGCCTGCTGGATGGCGGGCAGGCCGGGCAATGGCGGCTGGGGGATGAAGAGATCGAAGCGCTGTTTGCGCCGCTGCCCGGGAAGCGCGGGCGGTAGCCCAGAATCCTTCGCTGCCTGTACCGGCCCCTTCGCGGGTAAACCCGCTCCCACAGGGAGATCAGTGCCCTCAAGGGCGGTGCCGTACCTGTGGGAGATTCTATGGTTTTCAGCAAGCCAGTTTCGCGCCTTTAGTGACGTATTCGTCCTGATTTTTCATCAGGGCGAATGCCACCCGCGCGAGCTTTCTTGCCAGGATTACCAACGCTTGGGTTGTTGCTTTACCACTGCTCCGATGCTGTTCGTAAAGCCCTTTCCAGGCTGCCGATCTGCTGGCCGCCATCGCAGCGTTGTGCAATAAGCGACGAATTTCTGAACAACCTCGCTTGGTGAGGCGACGTCGCCCATTCTTCTGTCCGGAATCACTGACTCGTAAATCCATTCCTAGGAATGCAATGTACGAGTCACTGCTTTTGAACTCGCCCCTTGTAAAAGCCATCACCAATGCTGCGGCGGTGAGAAAACCAATGCCCTCTACTGCCTGGCAGCGAGCGACTTGTTCCTGCAGCCCAGCGTCTCGCAGTACTTCTTTAATCTTCTTTTGAATCAACTGATCCAGCCGATCTATCGACTTCACAAAAGTTTCGAAGGCGGCTTTCAAAAGGCTTTCGTTAGCCCAGCTCTGAGTCATTGCAGTACGAGCAGTCACCAAGGCGGCTCTGCGTCGCAAGAGGCTCTGAAGCTTGCCGTAGACAGCGGGAGGCGGGCTCCAAGGGCGAAGGTCCTCGCCTTCATTTTTTAAAAAACGGGACAGCAACCGAGCATCGGAGGGGTCGGTTTTAACCCGTCCCCCAACACTCTTCCGGTAGTTGCTCAATTGAAAACCATCGATGACATAGACCTCGAAGCCTAGGCTGTGGGCCAATTCAACCAGGTCCAAGTGATAGACGTTGGTCGCCTCAACAGCGATAGCGGTGTTGAGGGGTTGTTGCTTGAGCCACCTTCTGATCTCGAGTTTGGAGTTTTTGAGCCTGATGATCTCGTCGCGATCATCGTGGTGGATAACCAGCTCAGCTTTCGCGACATCCGCACCCACGATCAACTTACCTACCTGCATTGCCATGGGCCGCTCCTCACGTTATGGTTTTTCGGCTTGAAGGGGTTTCACCAAGAGGCGCTGGCTTGTTTCTATCGTCGCTTGCAAACGATGCATTCTTTATCGGCGCTTTGGTGGAAGGGGTGGGGCGATGTCTCCCACGGTCTGTACTGCTGTGAACAGTCAGAATCGGGCATTTAGTCCCACCACCCCTTCAAGTCTAACCATACAAGCGGGCATGCCCGCGAAGGGGCCGGCGCGGTCAATCGACCAACTGCGCCTCTCGCAACGCCCCCAACGCCTCCAGCCACCGCGGCTGCTGGCGATAGTCAGTGCGCGCAAAACTGAAGCCTCGCATCCGAGCAAGGCGCGGCGATGGCTTGACTTTCAAGCGCTGCGCAGCCAGCAGAGCGAGCTCTGCCGAAGCCCGGTCATTACATACCAGGCCCACGTCACATCCCGCACCGAAAGCAGCCTCGACGCGACCAGCAACATCTCCGACCACATGGGCACCGGCCATGGACAGATCATCACTGAAAATCACGCCATCGAAGCCAAGCTCCCCCCTGAGAATGTCCTGAAGCCAGCGCCTCGAAAAACCGGCGGGCTTACTATCGACCTGGGGATAGATCACATGTGCAGGCATCACTGCCGACAGCTGGCGTGCCAATCGGGTAAATGGCACCAGGTCCGTCTTGCGCAGTTCATCCAGGCTGCGATCATCTACGGGAATGGCCACATGCGAATCGGCCTCAGCCCAGCCATGCCCAGGAAAATGCTTGCCGCATGCTGCCATGCCCGCTGCAGTCATGCCACGGATGAACGCCCCACCCAGCTGAGTAACACGCTGAGGATCACCATCGAAGGCACGCGCACCAATGACCGCACTGCGCCCATGATCCAGATCGAGCACTGGAGCAAAACTCAAATCCAGCCCGATCGCCAGCACCTCGGTTGCCATCAACCAGCCACAATGCCCGGCCAAACGCTCGGCATCATCGCTCTGGGCGATCTGCCGCATGGATGGCAACCTGACGAACCCTTCACGCAAGCGTTGCACCCGCCCACCTTCCTGATCGACCGCAATGATCAGGTCAGGGCGCAAAGCACGTACGGAAGCGCACAGCTCCCGCACCTGACGCGGGTGGGCAATATTACGAGCAAAGATGATCAAACCAGCTACTTCAGGCTGGAGCAATAACCGACGATCCTCAGGTGTCAGCCCCGTGCCTTCGATATCGACCATCAAGGCCCCCTGCATACAAACTGTCATTACAAAATCCTCTAATCGAATATCAGAAACCCATTACGGGCGAAGCGGAGAAATCTCCGCTTTGCCCGAGTCTCTGGAATGCGTGCTGCCTGGTACACCGGGGCACATTTCCCGGTGTACTCACGCAATACGCACATCGAAAACGCAGGATCCTGTCTCGGACCGAGCAGGGTGGAGACTCGTCAGTCGACCAGTTGAGCGTCCTTCAACGCGGACAATGCCTGCTGCCAACGAGGCTGCTGACGATAGTCAGTCCGCGCAAACCCTTGCCCGCGCATGCCTGCGATGCGTGGCGAAGGTTTTACCTTCATGCGTTGTGCCGCACTCAGTGCCAGCTCCGCAGCCGCCCGATCATTGCAAACCAGCCCCATATCACAACCGGCGCTCAGTGCTGCTTCGATGCGGCTCGCCGCATCCCCGACAACATGTGCGCCGGCCATCGACAAATCGTCACTGAAGATCACCCCGTCGAAACCCAGCTCGCCACGCAGGATGTCCTGCAACCAGCGCCGCGAGAAGCCAGCCGGCTGGTTGTCAACCTGCGGGTAGATGACATGCGCCGGCATCACTGCCGCCAATTGCCCGCTCAGGCGGGTGAACGGCACCAGGTCGGCCTGGCGCAGCTGTTCGAGGCTGCGCTCATCGGTCGGGATGGCCACATGCGAGTCCGCTTCGGCCCAGCCATGCCCCGGGAAGTGCTTGCCACAAGCCGCCATACCCGCCGCATTCATGCCACGGATGAACGCCCCGGCCAGTTGCGTGGCACGCAGCGGGTCACCCTCGAAGGCGCGGCTGCCCACCACGGCGCTGCGCTGGTGGTCCAGGTCGAGTACCGGGGCAAAGCTGAGGTCCAGGCCAACCGCCAGCACCTCGGTCGCCATCAACCAACCGCACTGCTCGGCCAGGTACTCGGCGTTGTCATTGTCCGCTATCGCCCGCATGGCCGGCAGGCGCACAAAGCCCTGGCGCAGGCGCTGCACCCGGCCGCCCTCCTGGTCCACCGCCAGGATCAGGTCGGGCCGGATGGCACGGATCGACGCGCACAGTTCACGCACCTGGCGCGGGCTGTCGATGTTGCGGGCAAAAATGATCAGGCCAGCCACTTCAGGTTGGCGTAGCAGGTGACGGTCTTCGGCGGTCAGCCATTTACCGGCGATATCCACCATCAGGGAGCCTTGCAGGCTGACAGTCATGGGTAATCCTTCATTGAAGACTGAGAGAAGCCCACTGGGGGCAGGCGGCCTGCTCGATGCGCACCGGGCAATGGGCCGGCACCTGCTCGAACAGGCTTAGCAAATCGATGTTGCGCAGGCGTATGCATCCATGGGACAGCGCTACGCCCAAGGGTTCCGTATCCGGGGTGCCGTGCAGGTAGATATAACGGCGGAAGGTGTCGACCGCACCCAGGCGGTTGACACCCGGCTCGCAGCCACTAAGCCAGAGGATGCGGGTGAGGATCCAGTCCCGGCCGGGGTATTGCGCATGCAAGGCCGGCGACCACACCTCGCCGGTCCAGCGCCGCCCGGCCAATACCGCATTCAGCGGCAAGCCCGCGCCGATCTTCGCTCGCACCTGGTGCAAGCCACACGGCGTGCAACCCGAGCCGTTGCGCTCGCCGGCGCCGTTGCGCGCCGTTGAAACCGGCAGGCGTACGCGCAGCTGGCCATCGGCAAAACCATAAAGGCGCTGATCGGCGAGGGAAATGTGCAGGAAGTCGAGGTCAGGCATGGGCGCTAGCTTAGCCGAAGCGCCCTGCCCCGCCCAGCCTTCAGGCCTTGGCGGTGGTGGCGCCTGCGCTGGTCTTGGTGCGCGGGCGCAGCTGCGCGGCGGCCATGGCGTCGTCGGTTACACCGCTATCGGCACGCATGCCCGCAGCCAGGAACGGCACCATCAGGCGCATTACCTGCTCGATCGAGGTATTGATGCCGAAATCGGTTTCGGCAATCGCCCGCAGGGCCTTGATACCAGACATGCTGAAGGCGGCAGCACCAAGCATGAAGTGCACGCGCCAGAACAGCTCCAGCGGAGGAATGCGCGGCGCGGCCTCGTTGACCAGTAGCATGTAGCGGCGGAACACCTTGCCGTACATGTCTTCCAGGTAACGCCGCAGGTGGCCCTGGCTCTGGCTGAAGGCCAGGCCCAGCAGGCGCATGAAGATCGACAGGTCGTTGTTGCTGCGCGGCTGCACGGCCAAAGCCTGCTCGACCAGCATTTCCAGCAGCTCCTCGAGGCTCGGCTTGTGCTCAGGCTTGGCCTGGCGCCGCTCCAGCTCACGTTCGAGGCTGGCGCAGAACGGCCCGAGGAAGCGCGAAAACACTGCCTGGATCAGGGCCTTCTTGGAGCCGAAGTGATAGTTGACCGCCGCCAGGTTGACCCCGGCCTTGCTGGTAATCAGCCGCAACGAGGTTTCTGCGAACCCCCTTTCCGCGAACAGCTGCTCGGCAGCATCGAGAATGCGTTCAACGGTTTCCGATTGGGCCATGACTACTCCGACTACTCCGCCAGACAAACAGGTGTTTGAAACATACGTTTCAGCCCTGCTTCTGTCAAGGCTCGGTGACCGGCCGGTCGCCATTTAAAAGCGCCAGGAGGGCGGCTGCAAGCGCCATTGCTGCTGTTTATTGCAGGTTTTGGCTTGCAGCGCATCCAGTACTGTATATAATTCCAGTCACTGTACAAAAAGACAGAGCGCTCACCATGTTGAAACTGACGCCACGCCAAGCCGAAATTCTCGCGTTCATCAAGCGTTGCCTGGAAGACAACGGCTTCCCGCCGACGCGCGCCGAGATTGCTCAGGAGCTGGGCTTCAAGTCGCCCAACGCCGCCGAGGAACACCTCAAGGCCCTCGCCCGCAAGGGCGCGATCGAGATGACCCCGGGCGCCTCCCGTGGTATTCGCATCCCCGGCCTGGAAGCCAAGGCCGAAGAAAGCGGCCTGCCGATCATCGGCCGGGTTGCCGCCGGTGCGCCGATCCTTGCCGAACAGCACATCGAGCAATCCTGCAACATCAACCCCGACTTCTTCCACCCCCAGGCCGACTATCTGCTGCGCGTACACGGCATGAGCATGAAGGACGTCGGCATCTTCGATGGCGACCTGCTGGCGGTACACACCTGCCGCGAAGCCCGCAATGGCCAGATCGTCGTGGCCCGCATCGGCGACGAAGTCACCGTCAAGCGCTTCAAGCGCGAAGGCAGCAAGGTGTGGCTGCTTGCCGAAAACCCCGAATTCGCCCCCATCGAAGTCGACCTGAAAGAACAGGAGCTGGTGATCGAGGGCTTGAGCGTCGGCGTCATTCGCCGCTGATCCAGGAGGCGTCATGCAGCAGTTCATTCACGTACCCGAGCAAGCTCAGTTGCCATTGTTCGAAGCATTCCTCGCCCAGCCCGTACTGCCTGGCCTGAAAGCCAGCGAAGTGGCGCGCAAGAGCAGCCAGCCCGAGCTGTTCAGCGAACTGTCGCTGCGCGGAGCCCCCGGGCATTGCCAAAGCCTGCTGGCACCCGTACTGCGCGAACTGAGCGAAGAGGACGAGACCCGCTGGCTGACCTTGATCGCCCCGCCGTCGAGCCTGACCCAGGCCTGGCTGCGCGATGCCGGGCTCAACCGTGAACGCATCCTACTGCTGCAACCTCGTGGCAATCAAAGCCCGCTTCAACTGGCCTGCGAAGCCTTGCGTCTGGGCCGCAGCCACACCGTCGTCAGCTGGCTGGGCAATGTCAACGCCACTGCGCGCCAGCAATTGCTGCGCGCTGCCAGTGCCGGAAACGCACAAAGCCTGAACATCCGCCTCGGCTGATGTTCAGGCTTTGCCTGTCACTGCATGAAACCTGATGCCCTGCTGCACCTCAGTGCAGCACACGCGGCCCTTCATCACGCTCAAGCTCGCCATCCATCAGGCGACCGGCCATCTGTACGCCCACGCTGAGCATGGCCTTGGCCACTTCCACATGCTGACCCTGCAGGAACGCCTTGGCGTCTTCCGAGAAATCCAGGGTTACCAGAGAGCCCTCATCCTCGGCGCGACGCAGTTCGATGCGGCCATCAGGCAACTCGACAATTTCCAGAAACGACGTAGACATAAATGGCAGTTCTCCGCGAAAGGCCAGCATTGTACCAGCCGTAGCAGCTATCAGCACTCACTCAACGCGTCACGGAAACGTCTCACCAGGCCTTTGAGGTCGCTGCGCCAGCTTTCCAGTTCGGCACGCGACAGCGCCGGATGCTCGGGCTCATCGAGATTGACCGCCTGGATCAATGGCTGGGTAACGTCGGTTTTCGGCGTTTTTTTCGCGACCGGTGGTCGGAACAAATCGGCATAAGCACCAAGCATTTGTGCCAGCCAGGTTTCGCGCTGGCGGGCCAGCTCCAACAGCTCGGCCACTTCCGGGATGGCGATGCCATTCAGGGCATCGTCGGCCAGTGCCTGCTCGACCGTTGCAACAACTGGCAGGCGGTAGAAGCCACCAATTTCATGACACAGGCCCAGCAATGCGCCGTAGAGATGGAACAGCGCCGACTCGCGTTCGGCCTGGACCAGGCCTTGTGCATTCATGGCCTGGCTTTGTTCGGCCTTGGCCATGGACTCCAGGGCGAGGCCGGCAAAGAACAGTTTCTGATTGGTGCGGGTGTAGAGTTCCTGGGCCATTTCAGTGACCTCCCTAAGGCTGCAAGGCGGATAGCTGCATCATAAATGATTGGGGCCGCTTTGCGCCCCTTCGCAGGCTTGCCTGCCCCCACAGGAATTGCATCAAGCCCAAGGCCTGCGCTGTACCTGTAGGAGCGGGCAAGCCCGCGAAGGGGCGCAAAGCGGCCCCAATTACAGCACTGACAGATCAGCGCTTGTCTTCAACCTTCCACGCATTGCCGTCGTAGAACGCCTTCCAGCCGGTCGGCTTGCCATCAACCTCGGACTGCACGTACTGCTCCTTGGTCTTGCGGCTGTAGCGGATCACTGCAGGGCGGCCTTCCGGGTCTTTCTGCGGCGCATCGCACAGGAAGTGGTACTTCGGATCAATCTCGTGTTTGTGTGGAACGATTTCCAGCACCAGCGGTGCACGGGTTTCGCGATTCTTGGGGAACTGGCTGGCTGCCAGGAACAGCCCCGAAGCGCCATCACGCAGCACGTAGGTATCGTCGACCTTCTCGCACTTGAGCTCTGGCATGTCCACCTTGTCCATCTTCGGTGGCGCCGCCTCGCCGCTCTTGAGCAGTTTGCGAGTGTTCTTGCACGCCGGGTTGGTGCAACCGAAGAACTTGCCGAAGCGGCCAGTCTTCAACTGCATCTCGCTGCCACACTTGTCGCACTCCAGGCTCGGCCCTTCGTAACCCTTGATGCGGTAGTTGCCTTCCTCGATCTCGTAGCCAGCGCAATCCGGGTTGTTACCGCAGATGTGCAGCTTGTGCTTCTCGTCCAGCAGGTAGGCATCCATCGCCGTGGCGCAGATCGGGCAGCGGTGCTTGCCCAGCAACACGCGGGATTCCGATTCGCCCTCGTCGTCGGCGGCAATCTCGTCGCCCGGCACCAGGTTGACGGTGGCCTTGCAGCGCTCTTTCGGCGGCAGGCTGTAGCCCGAGCAACCGAGGAACACGCCGGTGGAAGCGGTGCGGATCATCATCGGCCGGCCACATTCCTTGCACGGAATGTTGGTCATGGTCGGCTGGTTGGCACGCATGCCGTCTTCGTTGGACTCGGCAGTCTGCAGCTTCTTGCTGAAATCGCCGTAGAACTCGTCGAGCACGTTCTTCCAGTCACGCTCGCCCTGGGCCACGTCGTCGAGGTTCTCTTCCATGTCGGCGGTAAAGCCGTAGTCCATCAGGTTGGAGAAGCTTTCGGACAGGCGCTCGGTGACGATGTCGCCCATCTTCTCGGAATAGAAGCGGCGGTTGTGCAGAGTCACATAGCCACGGTCCTGAATGGTCGAAATGATCGCCGCATAGGTCGACGGGCGACCGATGCCACGCTTTTCCATTTCCTTGACCAGGCTGGCTTCGGTGAAGCGCGCCGGTGGCTTGGTGAAGTGCTGGCTCGGGTCGATCTGGATCAGCTTCAGCGCTTCGCCCTGGACCATTTCCGGCAACACGTCGTCTTCGCCAGGCTTGCTCTGTTGCGGCAGCACACGGGTGTAACCGTCGAACTTGAGGATACGGCCCTTGGCACGCAACTCGAAGTCGCCTGCAGCCACGGTGACGCTGGTGGACAGGTATTGCGCCGGCGGCATCTGGCAGGCCAGGAACTGGCGCCAGATCAGCTCATACAGGCGCTCGGCGTCACGCTCCATGCCACTGAGCTTGCTCGGGTGGGTGTTTACGTCGGAAGGACGAATCGCTTCGTGCGCCTCCTGGGCGCCTTCCTTGCTGCCGTACACCAGCGGTGCCTCGGGCAGGTACTGCTTGCCGAACTCGCGCTCGATGTAGCTGCGCGCCATATCCAGGGCGTCGGCCGACAGGTTGGTCGAGTCGGTACGCATGTAGGTGATGTAGCCGGCTTCGTACAAGCGCTGGGCCATCATCATGGTTTTCTTCACACCGAAGCCCAGGCGGTTGCTGGCGGCCTGCTGCAAGGTGGAGGTAATGAACGGTGCCGAAGGCTTGCTGCTGGTCGGGCGGTCTTCGCGCTTGACCACGCTGTAGCTGGAAGCCTTGAGCTTCTCCAGCGCGGCCATGGCCTGGGCTTCGTTCAGCGGCTTGAAGGCCTCACCCTTCTCGCGGGCCACTTCGAAACGCACCTTGGCGTTCTTGGCGGTGCCGAGGTCGGCGTGGATTTCCCAGTACTCTTCCGGGATGAACGCGCGGATTTCACGCTCGCGCTCCACCACCAGCTTCACCGCCACCGACTGTACACGGCCGGCGGACAGGCCACGTGCGATCTTGGCCCACAGCAGCGGCGAAACCATGTAGCCGACCACGCGGTCGAGGAAACGCCGCGCCTGCTGCGCGTTGACCCGGTCGATATCCAGCTCGCCCGGCTGCGAGAAGGCTTCCTGGATGGCCTTCTTGGTGATTTCGTTGAACACCACGCGCTTGTAGCGGGTGTCGTCGCCGCCGATGGCCTCGCGCAGGTGCCAGGCAATGGCTTCCCCTTCGCGGTCCAAGTCGGTTGCGAGATAGATGGTGTCGGCATCCTTCGCCAGGCGGCGCAGCTCTTCGATCACCTTTTCCTTGCCAGGCAGGATCTCGTACTTGGCCTTCCAGCCGTGGTCGGGGTCGACGCCCATGCGTGCCACCAGCTGGCGGCGGGCCTTTTCCTTCGGCGACAGGGCCGGAGCCTCACCCGCGGCCTTGCCACGCTTGGCGGCTGGCTCTTTGCTGGCGCTGGCCGAACCGCTGGTGGGGAGGTCTCGGATATGGCCGATACTCGACTTCACCACGTACTGGTTGCCCAGGTACTTGTTGATGGTCTTGGCCTTGGCCGGGGATTCCACAATGACCAGCGATTTGCCCATGGATCGGAGTATTCCTGAATCTGAAGATGAAAAACGCGTCAGGTGCCAGACGCGGCACCGCTATATATAGTGGCAAAAGTGTGAGGTCAAGTTCGGACTATCACTCGTGCGACTTGCCCAGCAACCCGGGCAGCCCCTCTTCGGCCTTGACCAAAGCAAAGCGTGGCACCTGCTCGCCGTCAACCTCGACGGACTCCTGGAACATCGAAAGTGGCCGTACCCAGAAGCTGTAATCACCATACAGGCATTGGTAGAACACCATCCACTCTTCGCTCTCGGAGTGCCGCGCAACACTGAAGACACGGTACTCAGGCCCTTTGTAATGCCGGTATACGCCTGGTTGTATCTGCATGTTGCCCACCCTCTTGAATAAAACCTGTAAAAAACAAAACCGGGGCACAAGGCCCCGGTCGCTGTCCCGCTACGCGATCAGACGCGTTCGAAGACAGTGGTGATACCTTGGCCGAGGCCGACACACATGGTCGCCACCCCCAGGGTACCGCCATTCTGCTTCATGACGTTGAGCAGGGTGCCGGAAATCCGTGCCCCGGAGCAACCGAACGGGTGGCCCAAGGCAATGGCGCCGCCGTGCAGGTTAACCTTCTCATCCATCTTGTCGAGTACTTTCAAGTCTTTCAGCACTGGCAGGGCCTGTGCAGCGAAGGCTTCGTTGAGCTCGATGAAGTCGATGTCGGCCATGGTCAGGCCAGCACGCTTGAGGGCTTTCTGGGTCGACGGCACCGGGCCGTAGCCCATGATTGCCGGATCGACACCAGCTACCGCCATGGAACGGATGACCGCCAATGGCTGGATACCCAGGTCCATGGCGCGCTGGCCGGACATGACGATCATGCACGATGCACCGTCGGTGATCTGCGACGAGGTACCGGCAGTGACGGTACCGCCTTTCGGGTTGAACGCCGGCTTCAGCGACGCCAGGCCTTCGAGGGTGGTTTCCGGGCGAATGGTTTCGTCGAAATCGAACACCTTCAGGAAGCCGTTCTCGTCGTAGCCCTGCATCGGGATGATTTCATCCTTGAACTTGCCTTCTACCGTGGCCTTGTGGGCCAGCTGGTGCGAACGCAGGCCGAACAGGTCCTGCTGCTCACGGGTGATGCCGTGCATCTTGCCGAGCATTTCCGCGGTCAGGCCCATCATCCCGGAAGCCTTGGCGGCATGCAAGGACAGGTGCGGGTTGGGGTCGACGCCATGCATCATGCTGACGTGGCCCATGTGTTCCACGCCACCGACCACGAATACATCACCGTTGCCGGTCATGATCGCCTGGGCGGCGGTGTGCAGCGCGCTCATCGACGAGCCGCACAGGCGGCTGACGGTCTGCGCCGCGGAGGTGTGCGGGATCTGGGTCATCAGCGAGGCCATGCGGGCGATGTTCCAGCCCTGCTCGAGGGTCTGGTTGACGCAGCCCCAGATCACGTCCTCGACTTCTTTCGGGTCGACCTTGTCGTTGCGTTCCAACAGCTTGCTGATCAGGTGCGCCGACATGTCTTCGGCGCGGGTATTGCGGTGCATGCCACCCTTGGAGCGGCCCATCGGCGTGCGACCGAAGTCGACAATCACCACGTCTCTTGGATTCAGGCTCATATCAAATCTCTCGCTCTAGCTCGTTGACCGCTCAGTTGAAGAAGCGCTGGCCGTTCTTGGCCATTTCACGCAGCTTGGCGGTCGGGTGGTACAGCGGCCCCAGGTCGGCGTATTGATCGGCCAGGGCAACGAATTCGGCCACACCGATCGAGTCGATGTAGCGCAGCGCACCACCGCGGAAGGGAGGGAAGCCAATGCCGTAGACCAGGCCCATGTCGGCTTCGGCAGCGGTTTCGACGATGCCGTCTTCGAGGCAGCGCACGGTCTCCAGGCACAGCGGGATCATCATCCAGTTGATGATGTCTTCGTCGGTGACTTCACGCTGCTCGAAGACGATCGGCTTGAGCACGTCGAGCACGGTGGCGTCGGCGACCTTCTTCGGCTTGCCGCGCTTGTCGGTTTCGTAGGCGTAGAAGCCCTTGCCGTTCTTCTGGCCCAGGCGGTTGGCCTCGTAAAGTGCGTCAACGGCCGAGCGGCGCTCGTCCTTCATGCGGTCCGGGAAGCCTTCGGCCATCACGTCGCGGCCGTGGTGGCCGGTGTCGATGCCGACCACGTCCATCAGGTACGCCGGGCCCATCGGCCAGCCGAACTTTTCCATGACCTTGTCGATACGCACGAAGTCGACACCGGCGCTTACCAGCTTGGCGAAGCCGCCGAAGTACGGGAACAGCACGCGGTTGACCAGGAAGCCCGGGCAGTCGTTGACCACGATCGGGTTCTTGCCCATTTTCTTGGCGTAGGCCACGGTGGTGGCAACCGCCACTTCACTGGACTTCTCGCCACGGATGACTTCCACCAGCGGCATCATGTGCACCGGGTTGAAGAAGTGCATGCCGACGAAGTTTTCCGGGCGCTTGAGCGCCTTGGCCAGCAGGTTGATGGAAATGGTCGAGGTGTTGGAAGCGAGGATCGCATCGTCCTTCACCTGGGCTTCCACTTCAGCCAGCACGGCCTGCTTGACTTTCGGGTTTTCGACCACGGCCTCGACGACGATGTCGACATTGGCGAAATCGCCATAGGACAGGGTCGGGCGAATGGCGTTGAGTGCCTCGGCCATCTTGGCCGGGGTCAGGCGGCCCTTCTCGACGCGATTGCCGAGCAGCTTGGAGGCCTCGTTCAGGCCCAGCTGGATGGCTTCCTCGCGGATATCCTTCATCAGGATCGGGGTGCCCTTGACCGCCGACTGGTAGGCGATGCCGCCACCCATGATGCCGGCGCCGAGCACGGCGGCCTGCTTCACGTCGTGGGCGATTTCGTCATGCGCCTTGGCCTTGCGCTTGAGTTCCTGGTCGTTGAGGAACAGGCCGATCAGGCTTTCGGCAACCGAGGTCTTGGCCAGCTTGGCGAAGCCTGCGGCTTCCACTTCCAGGGCCTTGTCACGACCGAAGTTGGCAGCCTTCTGGATGGTCTTGATGGCTTCGACCGGGGCTGGGTAGTTAGGGCCGGCCTGGCCGGCGACGAAGCCCTTGGCAGTCTCGAAGGCCATCATCTGCTCGATGGCATTGAGCTTGAGCTTTTCCAGCTTGGGCTGGCGCTTGGCCTTGTAGTCCAGCTCGCCACTGATGGCGCGCTTGACCAGGTCAAGGGCACCGGCCATCAGCAGTTGAGGCGCGACCACGGCGTCGACGGCACCCACTTTCAGGGCGTCCTCGGCACGGTTTTCCTTGCCGGCGGCGATCCATTCGATGGCGTTGTCCGAACCGATCAGGCGCGGCAGGCGCACGGTACCGCCGAAGCCCGGGTAGATACCCAGTTTGACTTCCGGCAGGCCAATCTTGGCGCTGGTGGACATGACCCGGTAGTCGGCGGCCAGGCACATTTCCAGGCCGCCGCCCAGGGCGATGCCGTTGATGGCGGCGACGGTCGGCACTTCGAGGTCTTCGAAGGCGTTGAAAATGCGATTGGCTTCCAGGTTGCCGGCGACCAGTTCGGCCTCGGGCAGCTTGAAGTTGTCGACGAACTCGGTGATGTCGGCGCCGACGATGAACACGTCCTTGCCACTGCTGACGATCACGCCCTTGACCGAGGCGTCGGCCTTGATGGCATCGACGGCCTGGCGCAGTTCGTTCAGGGTCAGGCGGTTGAACTTGTTGACGGACTCACCCTTGAGGTCGAACTTGAGCTCGACGATGCCACTTTCAAGAGCCTTAACCGTGATGGCTTTACCTTCGTAAATCATCAACTGATCTCCACGATATGGAAGCTGAACTGTACACGCCGATCGCTGCAGCAAAAGCAGGCCTAGCTGCCCTGCCCCAGGCACACCCGTCAGCGCGCTAGTCGGAAGTATGGCTTGGCGTCATGACATACAAACGCTCAATTCATACGCCCGTTTGATTTGGGTGTGCACACATTCTCCGAAAAGATCGGCGTTGTCAAATGCTCGCGAGCAAGGTGAAAACACGACTTTCCGGTCATTTTGTAGCGTCCCGGTACAAAACATGATGACAGTGATTGCTGACCATTCATGTCGGCGATTGACCATGAACCGCAGAAGAATGGTGCAGCTTTTACCTTGCGCGGCGGCCTTGAACGGCTACACTGGCACTTGCTTGAATGCATACCCGGCCTGCCTGGCCTTTTCTGCGCAGCAGAACGCAAAGCGGCGACTTGGCACCCCACCCCTTCAGGGGTCGGCCAAGCCGCCGCTTTGTCGTTATGTGCTTGCCTTCGGATGAGAAGACCAATGGGAGGGCTTAGCGGGGCCCTGTGGGAGCGGGTTTACCCGCGAACACCGGCAAAGCCGGTGCCATCCACCGAGTCGCCTTTTTCGCGGGTAAACCCGCTCCCACAGGGGCCGCGCAAAGGCAAATTTCAGGCCAGGGTTTCGAGGACGTGGGCAATATCCTGCAACACAGCGGTATCACCCCGCTCGGTCCAGTACAGCGCGATCATCCGGGCATCGGCCTCGACCTTGTAGACACTCGCCGGCAAGCGCGCCAAGGCCTCCATGAAGCGTGGGTCCTCGCAGGGCTCACGCCACTGGTTCCACCACACCCCCGGGGTGATCTGCCAGAAGCTGAAGCTGTCCTCATGCCCGCGGCGACGGGCCCGGTGGTATTGCGGGCACGGGCTTGGCGGTTCCTTTTCCAGCCAGTGCGGCCACTGCTGCGGCGCCAGCTGCATGGCCAAACCCATGCGCCGAGCCTCCAGGCGCAGCTTCATCTGCTCGCTCTGCTTGCGCGAGGTGCGCAGCCAGGAAAGCGGGCTGAGAATCAGCGCGAGGATTGACACCACCAGCAATACCGTCATATCAGTAGTTCCCATAAAACGTTGCAAATGAGCTGGTTAGCCATTTTTCACGGAAGACCCGCCCGAAAGCGACCATACTTCTTCTATCGCGATTGTCAGGAGTTCCGCTCATGTCCTACGAACATCTTCTGGTCGCCGTCGACCTGACCGAAGAATGCGACCCGGTGATCAAACGCGCCATGGCGCTGGCCGCGCCGTCGAATGCCAAGGTTTCGCTGGTACACATCGTCGAGCCGATGGCCATGGCGTTCGGCGGCGACGTGCCGATGGACCTGTCGCAGCTGCAACAGCAGCAGTTCGACCAGGCCAAGGAGCGCATGGACCGCCTGTTCAACAAATACCCGGACATCCACCGCGGCGACTCGCACCTGACCTATGGCCAGCCGCGCCAGGAGATTCACCAACTGGCCAAGGACCAGAAGTGCGACCTGATCGTGGTCGGCAGCCATGGCCGTCATGGCCTGGCGTTGCTGCTGGGGTCCACGGCCAATGACGTGCTGCATGGGGCGCCCTGCGATGTACTGGCGGTGCGCTTGCAGAAGAAGGAATGATTCAACCGGTGCCGGCCCTTTCGCGGGTGAACCCGCTCCCACAGGTACTGCACCGCGTTCAACAGCGGTGCGGTCCTTGTGGGAGCGGGTTCACCCGCGAACAGGCCGGGCCAGGCTAACGCCGATCAGCCTTCCAGCTCGGCCCAGCGCTCCACCAGCACATCCAGCTCACCCTGCAGCTTCTCGATCTTGGCCAGCACTGCCGAGGTTTCCGCAATCGGCCGCTGATAGAAGCCCGCCGCATTCACTTCTTCCTGGGCCTCGGCCATGCGCTGCTCCAGCTCGTCGATCTGCCCCGGCAGCATTTCCAGCTCACGTTGCAGCTTGTAGCTGAGCTTCTTCTTCGAACCATCAGCCACCACTGCAACCTGCGCAGGCGCCGGCTTGGCCTCTACCTTCTCCACCACCGCGCTGTTGAGCTCGGACTTGCCGCCCTTGCTCTCGGTCACGCCCAACAGCTTCGGCGAGCCCCCTTGGCGAATCCAGTCCTCGTAACCACCGACGTATTCACGCACCTTGCCCTCGCCTTCGAACACCAGGGTGCTGGTGACGACGTTGTCGAGGAAGGCCCGGTCGTGGCTGACCATCAGCACGGTGCCCTTGTAGTTGGACAGCACCTCCTCGAGCAGCTCGAGGGTTTCCACGTCCAGGTCGTTGGTCGGCTCGTCAAGCACCAGCAGGTTGGCCGGCTTGCTGAACAGCTTGGCCAGCAACAGCCGTGCACGCTCGCCACCCGACAGCGCCTTTACCGGCGTACGGGCACGCTGAGGGCTGAACAGGAAATCGCCCAGGTAGCTCAGCACATGGCGGTTCTGGCCGTCGATCTCGATGAAGTCCCGGCCTTCGGCCAGGTTGTCGATAACGGTCTTTTCCAGGTCGAGTTGGTGGCGCATCTGGTCGAAATAGGCCACTTCCAGCTTGGTGCCGCGCTCGACCTTGCCTGCGGTCGGCTCCAGGTCACCGAGCATCAGCTTTAGCAACGTGGTCTTGCCGGTACCATTCGCGCCCAGCAGGCCGATGCGGTCCTCACGCTGCAGGACCATGGAGAAGTCCTTGACCAGCACAGGCCCTTCCGGGTGATGGAAGCTGACGTTCTCCAGCACCATTACCTGCTTGCCGGACTTTTCCGCCGCCTCGATCTGGATGTTGGCCTTGCCCTGGCGCTCGCGGCGTTCGCTGCGCTCCACGCGCAGGGCCTTCAGTGCGCGTACGCGGCCTTCGTTGCGGGTACGGCGGGCCTTGATGCCCTGGCGAATCCATACCTCTTCCTGGGCCAGACGCTTGTCGAACAACGCGTTGGCGGTTTCCTCGGCGGCCAGTGCGGCCTCCTTGTGCACCAGGAAGCTGGCATAGTCGCCGTTCCAGTCGATCAGGCCGCCGCGGTCCAGTTCCAGGATGCGGGTGGCCAGGTTCTGCAGGAACGAACGGTCGTGGGTGATGAACAATACCGCGCCATTGAAGCCGCGCAGGGCCTCTTCGAGCCAGGCGATGGCACCGATGTCCAGGTGGTTGGTCGGCTCGTCGAGCAGCAGCAGGTCGGGCTCCGACACCAGCGCCTGGGCCAGCAGCACGCGGCGGCGCCAGCCACCGGACAGTTCGGCCAGGGTCTTGTCGGCCGGCAGCTGCAGGCGGCTGAGGGTGCTTTCCACCACCTGCTGCAGGCGCCAGCCGTCACGGGCTTCCAGCTCGTGCTGGACGTGCATGAGTTTTTCCAGGTCTTCATCACCCTGGATGTTCAGGCTCAGGTGATGGAACTGCGCCAGCAGATCGCCCACACCATCCAGGCCTGCGGCCACCACATCGAACACCGTGCGCTCGTCGGCCACCGGCAGCTCCTGCGGCAGCTCGCCGATCTTCAGGCCCGGGGCACGCCAGATTTCGCCGTCGTCGCCCTTCTGCTCGCCCTTGACCAGGCGCAGCATGCTCGACTTGCCGGTGCCGTTGCGGCCGATGATGCACACCCGCTCGCCACGAGCGATCTGCCAGGACACTTTGTCCAGCAGCGGCATGGCGCCGAATGCGAGGGACACATCGCTGAATTTGAGCAGGGTCATGTTGGTCTCCATAAATCGGGCGCGCATTCTACCTGACTTGGCCCCCGACGGCATCCGCCTGGTCATCCGGCAAGGGCTTTGCGACATCTGGTCGAACTTAATATCCCGATACAAGCACAGTGCTTTCACCCGCCGCCGGCAAACAGCTAAGCTAAGGCAATAGCTTCCAACAGTGCTGGCTCCGCCGTCACTTCCCCATGGTTCAACTGCCCGGACGTATCATGCGCAGCCGCCTGTTACATATTGCATCCTGCCTGCTGCTCACCGCCGCCACCTGCGCGGCGCAGGCCGCCGATCTTACCCTGCAACGCCAGTACTATGACGAGGCCAAGCGCGCGCTGGCCAAAGGCGACAAAGGCCCATACCTGCGCTATGCCCAGGCCCTCAGCGACTACCCGCTGACGCCCTACCTGGCCTACGACGAACTCACCGCCCGCCTGAAAACCGCGAGCAACCAGGAAATCGAAGGCTTCCTTGCCAAGCATGGCGACCTGCCCCAGGCCAACTGGATGAAACTGCGCTGGTTGCGCTGGCTGGCCGAACGCGGCGAATGGAACACTTTCGTCAAGTACTACGACCCCAAGCTCAACTTCACCGAACTGGACTGCCTCAACGGCCAGTACCAGCTCAGCCACGGCCTGCGCGCCGAGGGTTTTGCCACGGCCGACAAACTGTGGAACGTCGGCAAGTCGCAGCCGGCTACCTGCGACACACTGTTCGGCATGTGGGCGGCCGAGGGCCAACTGACCGAGGCCAAGCGCTGGCAACGCACCAAGCTGGCGGCCCAGGCGCGCAACTACGGCCTGGCCAACAACCTGGTCAAGACCCTGACCACCCTCGCGCCGCAGGGGCGCCTGCTGGTAGAGGTGGCGCAGAAACCCGAGCTGCTCAACCAGCCGTCGCGCTTCACCCCGGCCAACGAAGCCATGTCCGACGTAGTCAGCCTCGGCCTGCGCCGCCTGGCCCGACAGGACCCGGAGCGGGCCATGGCGCTGCTCGACGACTACGCCCAGCGCATGCACTTTTCACGCGACGAGAAGGTGGCCATCGCCCGCGAAATCGGCCTGACCCTGGCGCGCCGCTACGACCCGCGCGCGCTCGACCTGATGACCCGTTACGACCCCGAGCTGCGTGACAACACCGTCAGCGAATGGCGCTTGCGCCTGCTGCTGCGCCTGGGCCGCTGGGAAGACGCCTACGAGCTGACCCGCCGCCTGCCCCAGGACCTGGCCAACAGCAGCCGCTGGAAGTACTGGCAGGCGCGCAGCCTGGAGCTGGCGCAACCGAACAACCCACAGATCCCGCTGCTGTACAAGACCGTGGCGCGTGAACGTGACTTCTACGGTTTCCTCGCCGCCGACCGGGCACAAACCCCTTACCAGCTGAACAACAAGCCGCTGGTGCTCAGCCCGCAGCTAGTCAACAAAGTCCGCAACACCCCGGGCATCCGCCGTGCCCTGGAGTTCCACGCCCGTGGCCAGATCGTCGAAGGCCGCCGCGAGTGGTACCACGTCAGCCGACACTTCACCCGCGACGAAATGGTCGCCCAGGCGCGCCTGGGCTACGACCTGCGCTGGTACTTCCCGGCCATTCGAACCATCAGCCAGGCGCAGTACTGGGACGACCTGGACATCCGCTTCCCGATGGCCCACCGCGACACCCTGGTGCGCGAGGCCAAGGTCCGCGGCCTGCATTCGAGCTGGGTCTTCGCCATTACCCGCCAGGAAAGTGCGTTCATGGAGGATGCCCGTTCCCCGGTGGGTGCCAGCGGCCTGATGCAGTTGATGCCGGCCACGGCCAAGGAAACCGCGCGCAAGTTCAGTATCCCTCTGGCATCACCGGCGCAGGTGCTCAACCCGGACAAGAACATCCAGCTGGGCGCGGCCTACCTGAGCCAGGTGCACAGCCAGTTCAACGGTAACCGGGTGCTCGCTTCGGCAGCCTACAATGCCGGGCCGGGACGCGTGCGACAGTGGCTCAAAGGCGCCAAGCACCTGAGCTTCGATGTGTGGGTGGAGTCGATCCCGTTCGACGAAACGCGCCAGTATGTGCAGAACGTACTGTCGTATTCGGTGATCTATGGGCAGAAGCTGAACTCGCCGCAGCCACTGGTGGATTGGCATGAGCGGTATTTCGATGACATGTGATTGCTACTGAGCCTGCGCCGGCCTCTTCGCGGGTAAACCCGCTCCCACAGATATTTCACCGGTCCTGAATGCGGTGCAGTATCTGTGGGAGCGGGTTTACCCGCGAAGAGGCCGGCACAGGCAACACAGCTACTCCAGGATTTCGACCTTCATCCCTACCTCCAACCGCCCACTGCCATCCACTGCCAGGTTCTGCCCGAACAGCACATCCCCCTCCTTCTCACGGAAGGTCCTGAGCGTGGCCATCGGCTCGCGGTCCTCGGTACGCTCGCCGGTAGCCGGGTCGATGGTGGTAAAGATGCAGCGCACACTGGGCTTGAGCACGCGAAATTCCAGGCTGCCGATACGGATCCGCTTCCACCCATCTTCGGCAAACGGTTCGGCCCCCTGCACCACCAGGTTGGGCCGAAAGCGAAGCACCTCCATGGGCCGGCCGATACGGCGGTCGAGTTCTTCCAGCGATCCCTGGTTGATCAGCAACAACGGGAAACCGTCGGGGAACGCCGCCCGGTCACTGTTGAAGCCATAGCCATTGGGCAGATAACGCGCGCGCTGCTCCGGGCAATACACCAGGCGCACGGCCTTGCCCAGCAACTGGCTGAGCCAGGCCGCCGCCGCATCGCCCGCATCCGGCACACGCAAGGTATCGCGCCAGATGGTCACGCCGCGCAGGGCGTCATCGGTAGGTGGCACAGGTACCCGCAAGGGAATTTGCCCAGGTGATTCCAGCAGCAACTGGCCGCTGTCATCATCACTTGCCTTGATCTGGCCTAGATGAGGCCAGGCGCGCTGGGTAAGGAAGCGTCCGTTTTCTTCCTCCACCACCATCCAGCGCCGGTCGCCCTGCAACCCCAGCAACCCCACCGGTGAAGCCTGCAGGCGTTGCGCCTGCCCGGACTTCACCGGGTACCGATACAGCTCACTGAGAAACATCCCTGCCGCCTCGCGTCATGCCAAAACGCCAAGCTTATACCCGGCAGGGGCCGGGATCACGCAGTAGCGGCATCCAGCAACAGGCGTTGCTTGACCACGTCGACCAGGCGATCGGGCTGGAACTTGGACAGGAAGTTGTCGCAGCCAACCTTCTTCACCATGGATTCGTTGAAACTGCCCGACAGCGAGGTGTGCAACACCACGTACAGCCGGCGCAAACGGGCATCGCCACGGATCTCGGTGGTCAACCGGTAGCCGTCCATTTCCGGCATCTCGGCGTCGGTGAACACCATCAGCAGCTTCTCGCACACATCCTCTCCAGCGTCGGCCCAGCCCTTGAGCATGCGCAGCGCCTTCAGGCCATCACTGGCCACGTGCAGCTTCACGCCCAGCTGGGACAGGGTGTCGCGCAATTGCGCCAGGGCCACGCTGGAATCGTCCACCAGCAGCACTTCGCGGCCGCGGGCCCGGGCCAGCACCGGATCGGCGAGTTTGTCGCCGGAAACCCGGGCGTTGTAGGGCACGATCTCGGCCAGCACCTTCTCCACGTCGATCACTTCCACCAGCTTGTCATCGACCTTGGTGATGGCCGTCAGGTAATGCTGGCGTCCGGCGCTGGACGGCGGCGGCATGATCGCCTCCCAGTTCATGTTGACGATGCGGTCGACACCGCCCACCAGGAAAGCCTGCACCGAGCGGTTGTATTCGGTGACGATGATGGTGCTGTCCGGCCCCGGCTGCAGCGGGCGCATGCCGATCGCCTGGGACAGGTCGATCACCGGCAGGGTCTGGCCGCGCAGGTTGACTACGCCGCAGACGAAAGCGTGGCGCTGGGGCATCAGGGTCAATTTGGGCAGCTGCAGCACTTCCTGCACTTTGAACACGTTGATCGCGAACAACTGGCGGCCGGCCAGGCGAAACATCAGGATTTCCAGTCGGTTCTCACCCACCAGTTGCGTGCGTTGGTCTACCGTGTCGAGAATGCCAGCCATTGGAAAGCCCCCAGGCTTAAGTCGGAAAATGTGAAATCAGCCACCCTGTATCGGCGGCTTCACGCACACCTTGACCCTTGCGGGAAAATGCCGTGAAGGCAATTGATATCACTTTACCATCATGCTTTACTGCGGGAAGCGCGGGTGATTCAGCGGGACAGCAAAAGTTCCCCACCTGAGGCCCTTATCAGGGAAACCCTTAGCCACAATCGGGTGAAACCTGATGTTCGCGATATCCTTTAGCCATTAATGTGACGCCATTCTCATTGCATGAATGGAGTCAGGCTTTTGCTAGCTATCGTTTTGGCGTGCCCGTCCCCTGTGCCAGCCCCACGCGCGGGGGCATCATGATGGACAGCGCCTTGTCGTTCGATAACGCCCTGCAGGGTTTCCTGCTGGATGCCCAGGTACTGCTGACCCAGGCCCAGGAATGCCTGCAGCATCTGGAACTGATCGACAACGACCCGGATGCTTGCCACTACCTGGAAAATGCCCTCGACAACCTCGCTCGACAGGCCGCACATCTGGGCCTGCGCGAAATCGCCCATTACACCACCGCCCTGCAGCAGTTGCTGGCACCGGCCTGTCAGGTCGGTTGCCTGCAGCGCGAAGCCCTGCCCGCGGTAGGGGCTTGCCTGACCCTGCTAGCCTGGCAGCTGGAACTGGTCGACCCTTGCACCGGGCGGCTTAACATGGACATCGGCGAGCAGCTGGTGCTGCTGGGTGAACTGGCCAAGGCCGTGCAGCAAACGTTTGCACAACCTTGCACACCCTGCGACGAGCAAGGCAGCGTATGCATCCACCCGCATTCCGAGACGGCAGGCAGCACGCACTCCGGCCGCTCATCTGCCACCTATTGAACTGGCGCAAAATGCAGCCGGGCACGTTTATTCAGGCCCACCCTGGCCGAACCTGGAAAATTCTCGAGGCTTTTCAGGTTGAGGGGGGCCAAGTTGAATCAACAGCACACAAGTTCCATGGCAAGTGCCTGTTGCGCGATCAAGCAAAGCGGCACTTTGCCACCCTCCAGCGCCCGCCCCGCCGGCGTTTCATGGCGTTACCCGATCGCGACCAATGCACTGCGAAGTGGTAATATGCAGCCCCAAAACGCTTGCGAGCAGCAAGGTCGCAAGATCATGTGTTTGAAAGAAAAAGGCAAGTACTGCTCCAAAGCCTCTGACATGGATTGTGCAAGGCCTCCATCAGCAATACTTCAGTGGCTTCCCTACCTATGTTTCCACGCTTGAACACTTCTTCGCGGTGCTGCTCCCGCACTACCCTGCTGCGCTGGGCAACTGTCGGGCTGTGCATGGCCTCGCTGGTCGCCAACCTGTTGCTGTACCTGGCCGATCAGGTGATCCCGGCCAGCCTGCTGGTGCTGCAACTGGTCGCCACACTGGGCGCTACCGTGCACCTGGCCCTGGGTGCCAGGTCGATCAGCCTGCGCCCGGCGGAACTGGCCGAGCGCATGCTCAAAGTCCAGGAAGGCGAGCGCCAGCACCTGAGCCGGGAACTGCACGACGACATCGGCCAGTTGCTCACCGCCGCCAAGCTGCAGCTGCAGTGGCTGCAGAAGCGCATGCCCGACGAGCTGCAAGGCCACTGCGACGCGCTGCGCAGCACGCTGGATGACACCTTGGGCAACGTGCGCGATGTCTCCGCCCTGCTCAACCCGCGGCAGTTGGCCAGTCTGGGCCTGGAGGCCAGCCTGCGCGCACACCTGGTGCGCACCCTGGGCAACAGCGGCGTTCACTGGAGCCTGGCATGCAACCAGCGCCTGGGGGGCATCGACGAGGCCGTGGCCATGGCGGTGTTCCGCATTACCCAGGAAGCCGTGACCAACATGCTGCGCCACGCCCAGGCACGCAATCTGGTCATCCGCCTGCAGCGCACCCCCGAGGGGTTGGCGCTGTCAATCCAAGACGATGGCCGCGGCTTCGTGCCCGCCAGGCAACCGGCCGAAGCAGGCCAGCGGGGCTTGGCCGGTATGCAGGAGCGGGTAACCGCGTTGCAGGGCAGCCTGGACATCACCAGCCAGCTCGGCCTGGGCACGCACATCGAGGCGATGTTCCCATGGCCACCGCGCACTCAGCAACGCGCCAGGAGCACTGCAACCCATGACCTGTAGACTGCTGCTGGTAGACGACCACTCGCTGATTCGCGCCGGTGTGCGCGCACTGGTGTGCGATATTCCCGGCTATGACGTGATCGGTGAAGCCGACGACGGCAGCCAGTTGCTCGAACAGGTGCGCACGCTGGCGCCGGACATAGTCTTGCTGGACATCTCCATGCGCTCGACCAGCGGCCTGGACGCCCTCACCCAACTACGCGCCAGCGGCAGCACCTGCAAAGTGTTGATCCTGTCGATGCACACCGACCCGGACCTGATCATGCGGGCACTGGAAAGTGGCGCCCACGGCTACCTGCTCAAGGACACCAGCGCCACCGAGCTGGAACAGGCCCTGGCCGCGGTGCGCAACGGCGAGCGCTATCTCAGCCCAGCCGTCGCTCATACGGTCATCAACCAGGCGCTGCTGCACACCAGGCAGGGCAAGCAACCAGCTGGCGAGCGGCATAATCTCACGGCGCGACAGCTGGAGATCCTGCGCCTGATCGTGCGTGGCAAGTCCACCCGGGAAATCGCCACCGGCCTGGGCCTGTCGATCAAGACAGTGGAAACCCACCGCTCGCAAGTAATGAAACGCCTGCAAATCCATGACGTGGCCGGCCTGGTGCTGTTCGCCGTGCGCGAGAAAATCATCAGCCTGGACGACTGAGCAACGGAGACCCCTCTGGCAGGTGTAGCCGCAATGCAGCGGGCTTGGCCTGGAAGCGTAACTTTTCGGCCTGCACTGGCTCGCCATCGAGGTTGATGTCCAGCCCCTGCGAGCACTTGATCTCCACCCAGGGCAACCTGGCCCTGACGAACAGACCGTTACCGGCCAACAGCTCACGCAACGTCCCGACCATCTCCTGAGGTGCCGGCAGGATGGCGATATCGAGCAAGCCGTCGTTCACCAGGGCCTCGGGGCATAGCACTTGCCCACCCCCGGCCTGGCGGCCATTGCCGATCCCCAGCGCCAGCAGGTCACCCTGCCAGTCGAAGCCTGGCCCTTGCAGCTCTACCGAGGCGGCCTGCAGTTCGCTGAAGCGTGACAACCCGGTGAACAGGTAGGCGGCCGCGCCCAGTACTTTCTTCAGGTCTTCGGAGGTACTGGCCGTGACCTGGCTGCCAAAACCGCCCGTGGCCATGTTGAGGAACAACTGGTCGCCGGCCTGGCCCAGGTCTATTGGCCGTGCGGATATGTTTAGCAAGGCCAGGGCCGTGGCAGGCTCCAGGGGTATGCCGGCGGCCTTGGCAAAATCGTTGGCTGTGCCCAGCGGCAACAACGCCAGGCTGGCCTGGGTACCTGCCAGCCCCATGGCCTCGGCGACATCACGCAGCGTGCCATCCCCGCCTCCGGCGACGATGTGGTCGTAGCCGGCGGCCAGCGCCTCGGTGACCAGGCGCTGGGCGTCACCGGCCTCCCAGGTGACCCGCACATCCAGCACCCAGCCGCTGTCGCGCAGGCCATGCACGGCGCTGCGCACGTCTTCGTTCATGGCCTGCTTGCCGTGCAGGATCAGCATTGCCTTGCGCCCTTGCATGTGCGCGCCTCCGTGAAGTGATCAACCCAGATCTCGACCCTTTGCAGTCGCGGATCGTTGCATGCGCCCGAAAAAATAGCAGGCCGCTCCCAGTATTTAATTGCGTAGGCCGGTCTTTTCCCACACGCCTGGCAATGCACGGCTATGCTCAGCAAATACACTTTATTGCCACGGACGCGCCCCCGGCAGTGGTTCTACCACTGCTGCCCACGGGCGCGTCTTGCTATCCGCAGCCTTTAGCGAGGATTCCGGGTCATGCGCATTCTCTGGACACTGCCGTACCTGCCCTGGCCAACCACCAGCGGCAGCAAGACCCGGCAATACCACCTGATACGCGCACTGGCACAGCGGGGCCACCGGATTACCCTGCTGGTGCAATCGAAGATCCCCCTCGACGATGCCGCCCGCGAGGCCCTGGAGCCGCTGCTCGAGCGCCTGATCGTGCTGCCCCGACGGCCCCTGCACAGCCCGCTCAACCTGCTGGCCTCGCCGATTATCGTTTACCCCATGCGGGCAATTATCAATGGTCTGGCCCCTTGCCTGCGGCACCGCTTCGAGCAATTGCTGGACGAGCCCTGGGACGTGATCCAGATCGAGCACAGCTACAGTTTCCAGCCCTTCGAAAAGGCCCTGCAGGCACGCGGACTGCCGTACATGCTCAGCGAGCACACCCTGGAATCGGTGATGGGTGGCGCCAGCCACGATCGCCTGCCGCTATGGCTGCGCCCGCTCAACGCCTTCGACCGCTGGCGCTATCGACGCTGGGAACAGCGGGTATTGCGCCAACCCACCGAACTGGTGGCAGTCAGCGCCCACGATGCCGAATTGATCGCGCAGATCAGCGGGCGCCCGGTGAACGTGGTGGTCAATGGCGTGGACTGTGATTTCTACCAGCACGTGCAACCCGCGCTGCACAGCCAGCGCCTGCTGTTCGTTGGCAACTTCGAGTATGGCGCCAACCTGGAGGCCATCGAATGGGCGCTGGAAGACATCATGCCGCAGGTCTGGATGAGCAACCCGGCGGTGCGCCTGGCGATTGCCGGGCATGCCATGCCGGCCAGCTGGAAACTGCACTGGAACGACCCGCGCATCGAATGGTTCGGCTACCGCCCCGACCTGCGTGAACTGCAGCGGCGCTCGGCACTGTTCTTCGCACCACTGCGCTATGCCGGTGGCTCCAAGGTAAAAATCCTCGAAGCGATGGCCGCCGGCTTGCCGGTAATCACCACCGGCAAGGGCGTTTCAGGCCTGGCCGCGAACAACGGTGAGCACTACCTGGGCAGTGAGGATGGCGACCAGTTGGCGCTGCTGATCACCCAGTTGCTCAACCAGCCCTGGCGCATGAGCCAGTTGAGCGACGCCGGGCGCCAGTTTGCCCGCCAGCGCCACGACTGGAGCGTGGCCGCCCAGCAACTGGAGAACGTGCACATGCGCCTGGCCCTGGCGGCACCGGTCGAGGCCGCGCCGCTGGCCAGTGCCTGGCTGGGCCGCTCAGCCAAGTAGTTCGCTGAAGGGAATGAAGGGCACGCTGTCACCCTGCTTCGGTGTACTGCCTTCACGCACTTCTACAAGCCCCTCGGCCCAGGCCGCACTGCGCAGTACGCCCGAACTCTGGTTCTTGTAGATGCGCACTTGGCCTTGCTCGATGCGGGCGCGCAGGTACTCGCGGCGCGTGCCAGCCCTGGGCCAGTCAAAGCCGGCCGGCATGTCAAAGCGCAACGGCGTAACATCGGTCACGCCCTGACGCCGCAACAAGTAGGGCCGGGTGAGCAGGCCGAAGGTGACCAGGGTCGAGGCCGGGTTACCCGGCAGGCCGATTACCGGCACGCCCTGGAAGTGGCCGAAGGTCAGCGGCTTGCCCGGCTTGATCGCCAGCTTCCACAAGGCCAGCTCGCCGGCTTCGCGCAGGGCGGCACCGAGGTAGTCGGCCTCACCCACCGAGACACCGCCGGTGGACAGGATCAGGTCGACATCGCCCAGTTCAGCCAGGCAGGTGCGGGTACGTGCCAGGTCATCCGGCAGGATGCCCGCATCAACCACCTCGCAGCCCAGCCGCTGCAACCAGCTGACCAGCAGTCGGCGGTTACTGTTGTAGATCTGCCCCGGCCCCAGCGGCAGGCCAGGTTCGACCAGTTCGTCACCAGTGGACAACACCGCCACCCGCACCTTGCGCACCACATCCAGCCGGCCGTGGCCCAAGGTCGCGGCCAGGCCCAGCTCGATCGGCCCAAGCCGGGTGCCGGCGCTCATCACCTGTTCGCCCTTGCGGGTTTCCTGGCCCTGGGGACGAATGTTCTGCCCGGTCTTCAGCGCTTCGAGAAAGCGTACCCGCCCATCCTCCGCCACTTCGGTGTTTTCCTGCATTTCGACGCAGTCGGCACCTTCGGGCAGCGGTGCCCCGGTGAAGATGCGTGCGCAGGTACCCGGCTGCAGCGGCTGCGGCGCATGGCCGGCGAAAATCCGCTGGCTGACCGGCAGTGGTTCGGCCTGCCAGTCGGCCAGGCGCAGGGCGTAACCGTCCATGGCGCTGTTCGGCCAAGGCGGCAGGTCGAGCGAAGCCACCAGGTGGGTGGCCAGCACACGGCCTTCGGCCTCGGCCAGTGGCAGGTTCTCGGTGTCACGGATAGGTGCCGCTTCGGCCAATGCCAGCAGCTGCTCCAAGGCCTGCTCTACCGGCATCAGCGGCCGGGCCTGGGTAACCTCAGCCACGGCTGTCGCAGGCCGCTGCCTGCTTCAGGTGCGGCACGAAGTTGCACGGGCGATGGCGGGCATCCAGCTGCTCGGCGAGGATACCGTCCCAACCGGTGCGCACCGCGTTGGTCGAACCCGGCAGGCAGCACACCAGGGTGCCGTTGGCCAGCCCGGCCAGGGCGCGGGACTGCACGGTGGAGGTGCCGATGTCGGCCACGGAAATCTGCCGGAACAGCTCACCAAAACCTTCTACCTGCTTGTCCAGCAGGCAGGCCACGGCCTCGGGCGTGCTGTCGCGGCCGGTAAAGCCGGTGCCGCCGGTGATCAGCACCACCTGCACGCTGTCATCGGCAATCCAGGTGGCGACCTGGGCGCGAATCTTGTACAAGTCGTCTTTGAGCAGCACGCGCTCGGCCAGGCGATGGCCAGCCGCGCTCAGGCGGTCGACGAACATCTGGCCGGAGGTATCGGTGTCGAAGGTGCGGGTGTCGCTGACTGTGAGCACGGCGATGTTCAGCGGCACGAAGGGGGTATCTGCCTTGGCTTTCATGGGGGTCCGTCACAAGAAGATGGGATGGCCGCAGTTATAACACAGCACGCGCCCATCACAGCTTGACGCCCGTGGCCCTTGCCCTCGATCAATGCCACAGGTTTGCCGCTATGCTGCACTGTAGACGGAACTTGCGTGGACACCCTGCGTCTTAATGTCATCTAGCACCATCGCACTGGAGAAACACGATGATTCAACGGACCCTACCCGCCTTCCTGCTCGCCTTGGGCCTGGGCGCCCTCGCTGGCTGCGCATCGCCAACCGTCATTACCCTGAACGACGGTCGCGAAATCCAGGCCACCGACACACCGAAGTATGATGAAGACTCCGGTTTCTACGAATTCGAGCAGTTGGACGGCAAGCGCACGCGCCTGAACAAGGACCAGATCCGCACCGTCAAAGAGCTCTGATCGCAGCCTGTTTTTTGCAAAGGCCCTTTTAACAACAAGGGCTTGCGTGCAAAAAAAGTATGCAGTAGGATTTCCTTCATCGGAGTGTAGCGCAGCCAGGTAGCGCGTCTCGTTCGGGACGAGAAGGCCGCAGGTTCGAATCCTGTCTCTCCGACCAAATCCTCATCAAAAGGCCCGCCTTGTGCGGGCTTTTTGTTGTGCGTTGAAAAGTGCCCGGCCCCAGCGCCCCCCCCTTGTGGGAGCGGCCTTGTGTCGCGAAAGGGCTGCAAGGCAGCCCCCAACAACTTGTGCAGGTCAGTGCGACACCTCGGCCTCCACCGGCACATACAGCAACTGCAGGCGCTCGCTGCTCCATGCCCGGGTCTGGTTGGTCAGCGCCAGGTTGTTGTTCAGCTTTTGCCCATAGCTCGGCACGATTTCCTTGAGCCTGGCCTGCCAGGCTGGCGACTGGATACGGTCCTTGAAGGTCTTTTCCAGCACGGTCAGCATGATCGGCGCCGCTGTCGAGGCACCCGGCGAAGCTCCCAGCAACGCAGCGATGCTGCCGTCCTGCGCCGCCACCACTTCAGTACCGAACTGCAGCACACCGCCCAGGACCGGGTCCTTCTTGATCACCTGCACCCGCTGGCCGGCCTGCAGCAACTTCCAGTCTTCGTTCTTGGCGTTGGGGAAGTACTCGCGCAGCGCGTTCATGCGGTCATCGAAACTGAGCATCAGCTGCCCCATCAGGTAGGTGCTGAGGTCGATGTTATCGATACCGGCATTGACCATCGGCAGCACGTTGTGGCTGTTCAGCGAGGCGAACATGTCCAGCAGCGAGCCGTGCTTGAGGTACTTGGTGGAGAAGGTGGCGAACGGGCCGAACAGCAGCACCTGCTTGCCATCGATCATCCGCGTGTCCAGGTGCGGTACCGACATCGGCGGCGCGCCAACCGAGGCCTTGCCGTACAGCTTGGCTTGGTGGCGGGCGACCAGGTCGGGGTTGTCGGTCATCAGGAACTGACCACCGACCGGGAAGCCGGCGTAGCCTTCGGCTTCAGGAATGCCCGACTTCTGCAGCAGCTTCAGCGCGCCACCACCGGCACCGATGAACACGAAGCGGGCGTTGACGGCCTTTTCCTCGCCGCCGTTGGCCAGATCGAGCACCCGCACATGCCAGGTGCCGTCGTCGTTGCGCACGATGTCACGCACCTCATGACGCAGGTTCAGCGACACATTGGGGTTGCGGGTCATCGCGGCGAACAACTGGCGGGTGATTTCGCCAAAGTTCACGTCGGTACCGATGGCCATGCGCGTGGCGGCGACCTTCTGCCCCGGGTCACGGCCCTCCATCACCAGCGGCGCCCACTTGCGGATCTGCTCGTGGTCTTCCGAGATTTCCATGCCGCGGAACAGCGAGCTGTGCTGCAGGGCGTCGACGCGCTTGTGCAGGAAGGCGACGTTGTCGTCACCCCAGACAAAACTCATGTGCGGCACGTTGTTGATGAACGACTTCGGGTTGCTCAGCACGCCCTGCTCGACCTGGTAGGCCCAAAACTGCTTGGACACCTCGAACTGCTCGTTGACCCCAACGGCCTTGCTGATATCGATATTGCCGTCCTTGCCCACACTGGTGTAGTTCAACTCGCAGAACGCGGAGTGACCGGTGCCGGCGTTGTTCCAGGCATTGGAGCTTTCTTCGGCCACCTGGTCCAGGCGCTCATAGACGTCGATCTTCCAGGAGGGCTCCAGCTCGGTGAGGTAGGTACCCAGGCTGGCACTCATGATGCCACCGCCGATCAGCAGCACGTCGACGGTCTTTTCCGGTTCCGCGGGTTTGGAGCAGCCGATGACGCCCAGGCAGAGGAACGTCAGCAGGAATTTCTTCATTGATGTTATCCAGTTGTTGTGTACACGCGCGCCGCCTTGAGCAGGGAACGTGCCAACTGGGTCTGGAGCAGTGGATACAGGGGGCGCGCGACGGGATAGATGGCGGCAATCCGCCAGAGGGCATGGAATGAAGCAGTGGAAGTGGCGGGTTTCCCCAGTAGCCAACCTGGCGCCGTACCGTTGTGGGAGCGGCCTTGTGTCGCAAAAGGGCCGCAAAGCGGCCCCGGCAATCTCTGCATGGATGCTGATACCCTGGGGCCGCTGCGCGGCCCTTTCGCGACACAAGGCCGCTCCCACAAGAGCCGCGTCAGGCGGTGAGGCGGGAGGTGACTTCACCCAGCTGCCCCGACAACCCATGCAGGCGCTGCCCCGCCTGTTCGGTATGCTGCACCGCCTGCTGGTTGGCCGTGGCGATGCGGGTGATTTCGATCAGGTTGCAGGAGATGTCCTCGGCCACGCTGGTCTGCTCTTCGGCCGCCGTGGCGATCTGCCGGTTCATGTCGCGGATCGCTTCCACTGCCAGGGTGATGCGCTGCAGCATCTGCCCGGCCTGCTGCACCTGCTCGGCACCCTCCTCGCTGCGCTGCTGGCCGCTTTCGATGGCCTTGACCGCCTCCACCGCCCCCGACTGCACCGCCTCGATGATCTGGTGGATCTCGGCGATCGACGCCGCCGTGCGCTGGGCCAGGCTGCGCACTTCATCGGCGACGACCGCAAAACCTCGCCCGGCCTCGCCGGCACGGGCCGCTTCGATGGCCGCGTTGAGCGCCAGCAGGTTGGTCTGCTCGGCAATGCCGCGGATCACTTCAAGGACTTTGCCAATGCGCGCGCTGTCATGCTCAAGGTCGCGAATCACCGCCGCCGTGCCAGCGATTTCGCGGTTGACCACGCCGATGATGTCGATGGTCTGCTGCATCACCTGCTCGCCCGCCTGGGCACTGTGATCGGCGTCGTCCGCAGCGCGGGCGGCCTCCGCGGCGTGGCGGGCGACTTCCTGGGCAGTGGCGGACATCTCGTGCATGGCCGTGGCCACCTGGTCGGTGCGCTGGAACTGGTCGTGGGTACCACGGGCCATGTCGCCGGCGATGCTGCGCAGCTGGCCGCTGGCGCCTTCCAGTTCCTGGGCGTTGTCCTGCAGCCGGCCGACCGTGTCGGCGAGGAAATCGCGCAGGGTGTTGGCGGCCCGCGCCAGGCGGCCCAGTTCGTCCTCACGGCGGCTGTCTACCCGGGCGGCAAAGCGGCCCTGGCTCAGCTGCGCGACATACTCGATCAACTGGCGGATCGGCTCGATCAGGCTGCGGTTGACCAGCCACAGGCTGAGCAGCCCCACCAGCACGGCCGAGGCCAGCATCACCAGCAAGCCCAGCCATACCGTGCGCTCGGCACCGGCACTGAGGCTGGCGGCGTGCTGACGGGCATCGGCACGCAGTTGCTCGACCAGTTCGCTCATCTGCTCGCTGACGGCGCGGTCCACGCCCTTGACCGCCAGATCGCCGGCCACCGGGTCGCCGCCCGCCGCCTGGAATGCCTGGCGCCCCTGCGCATAGGTCTGGCCCAGCTGCCGGTGGCTGTCACGCAGTTGCTGCAGCGGCGCCTTGAGCCTGGCGTCGCTGCTGTCGATCAATTGCCCGAGCAGTTGCTGCACCTGCTGCTCGCGAGCCTGGAACTGCTGCCAGTACTTGTCCATGTCAGCCGGCTGGCGCCCGCGCAACAACACGTTCTTCCACTCCTGCACCTGGATCTTGAACTGCAGGTTGGCTTCGTCGATCAACTGCGAGGCCCGCAGCGGCCCGTCGACCAGCTCGGCGTAGCCGCGCACGCTGGACGAAAGGAACTGGAAGCACACCAGGGCGATCAGCAACATCGCCACCAGACTGCCGCCGAGCAGGGAGAGAATTTGCACTCTGAGGGATTTACGCAACATCTGGGATCTCGGAAAGCAGGAGGAAGACCGGAGGGCCGCGCAAGCTGGCAACAAGGCGCAACGCAGCCCGGTTACGGGCAGGCCAAAAAAAGGCTGCCATCAAGCAATGGCAGCCAGGTCGAGCACTTACGCAACAGTTGAGCTAGATACTCTCAGGCAAGTACTACAGAAATGTTACGAGGCCACTACAAGCTACCCCGTGGTGAACTGCAAGGCCGCAAGCCGCGCATAAAGCGGGCTCTCTTCGATCAACTGGCGATGCGTCCCCACCGCCACCAGCCTGCCCTTGTCGATGACCGCGATACGGTCGGCATGCTGGACCGTAGCCAGACGATGGGCGATCACCAGTGTGGTGCGCCCGGCCATCAGGCTGGGCAGCGCCTGCTGGATAAGGTGTTCGCTTTGTGCGTCGAGTGCGCTGGTGGCTTCGTCCAGCAACAGGATCGGCGCATCGACCAGCAACGCACGGGCAATGGCCAGGCGCTGCCGCTGCCCGCCGGACAAGCCGATGCCGCCCTCGCCCAGCTGTGTCTGGTAGCCCTGCGGCAATTGCCGGATGAATGCGTCGGCATGGGCACCCCGGGCGGCTGCCTCGACCTCGGCCAGGGTCGCCTCGGGCCGGCCATAGCGGATGTTGGCCTCGACCGTGCCGCGAAACAGCGAGGGGTTCTGTGCCACCAGGGCGAACTGCTGGCGCAGGTGATTGGGGTCAAGTTCGGTGATCGCCTTGCCATCGAGAAGGATGCACCCCTGCTGGGGGTCGTAGAAGCGCAGCAACAAATCGAACAAGGTCGACTTGCCCGCCCCCGACGGGCCCACCAGTGCCACGGTCTGCCCCGGCTCGATGGTCAGGCTCAGGCCATCGACAGCCGCCACCGAGGGCCGTGACGGATAGGCGAACACCAACTGCTGCAGCTCGATACGCCCACTGGCCCGCTGCTGCGGCAGCACCTGCGCCACGGCGGGCGGCAGGATTGCACTGCGCGCCGCCAACAGTTCGGCAATGCGCTCGGCGGCGCCCGCCGCCCTTTGCAACTCGCCGATTACCTCGCTGAGGGTGCCGAAGGCACTGCCGACGATCAGGCTGTAGAACACGAACGCGGCCAGTTCGCCCGCGGAAATGCCTCCGGCGATCACATCCATGCCGCCAACCCACAACATCACCCCCACCGCTCCCAGTACCAGCACGATCACCAGGGTGATAAGCCAGGCACGCTGGGCAATACGCTGCCGGGCCACGGCAAAAGCCGCTTCGACCGTACCGGCGAACAGCTGGCGGTCATGCGCCTGGTGGTTGTAGGCCTGCACGGTCTTGATCTGCCCGAGGGTCTCGGCCACATAGCTGCCCACATCGGCTACCCGGTCCTGGCTCTGCCGCGACAGGCTGCGTACCCGGCGGCCAAACAGCAGGATCGGCGCCAGCACCAGCGGCAGGGCCACCACCACGATGCTGGTGAGCTTGGGATTGGTGATAAACAGCAACACCACACCACCGATGACCATCAGCGCGTTGCGCAGGAACATCGACAGCGAAGAGCCGATTACCGATTGCAGCAAGGTGGTGTCGGCGGTCAGGCGCGACTGGATCTCGGAGCTGCGGTTGTCTTCGAAAAACCCGGGATGCAAACCGATCAGGTGGTCGAACACGGCTCGACGGATATCGGCCACGCAGCGCTCGCCGATCCACGACACCAGGTAGAAGCGGCTGAAGGTACCCACCGCCAGGGCCAACACCAGCAGCAGGAACAGGCCGATGGTCTGGTTGAGCTGATGCGCGGAGCGGGTCATGAAGCCCTGGTCCACCAGCAGGCGGATGCCCTGGCCCATGGACAGGGTGATGGCGGCGGTGACTACCAGGGCCAGCAAGGCAAGCATCACCTGGCGACGGTAAGGACGGACAAACTGCCAACCCAGGCGCAAGGCGCGGCGTTGACGTGGGGAAACCGATTCGGGCATGGCGCTGACCACAATGGTGGGAAACCGCAGCCTACCACTCATCCACGCCTGTGGAACCCTTGCAGGGTTGCTATAGCCTATCGGTCTAACCAGGCTATGGAGCTTTACTGCCGTTTCTGTTGGACTGTGCCTGCCGTGACCCTGCAGGTACTGTCACAGGCCAGTCACGGCACAGGGTTAACCTGCGCTTGAACCTGATGAGGAGACAATACATGAGCTTGCAGCATGGCAGCGACAACCAGAAGCCCCGGACCACACCACCGCCGCAGGTGTGCGGTTCGATCATCGATGCGAAGGGGCGCGAAGTACCGATCACCGAGCAGATGATCCAGCAGGCCTGCAAGGCCCTGGAAGAAAGCCGGGTCGAGCGCGTACGCAAAGGTTGATCGGCGAATTCCTTGCAACCCGGCGCTTGCGCCGGGTTTTTATTTGCCTGAATCCTGTACCGGCCCTTTCGCGGGTAAACCCGCTCCCACAGGGACAACACAAGCCTTGAGGTCAGCGGGCTACCTGTGGGAGCGGGTTTACCCGCGAAGAGGCCGGCACAGCTTTCAAATGGCTGTCAGACCAACACCCCACCCAAGGCACTGACCAGCTGCGCCAACTGCGGCGACTCCCCGCGCACGCGCACCGCCAGCCCCTCGATCTCGCGCCGTGGCGGGTACTGCTTGCGCAACTGGTCGAACGCTGCGCGCTGCTGCTGCGGGTCGTCGCTGAGGCTGCGGCGGAAATCGGCATCGTCGCGGCGTGGGTCGTACACTGCGCGGCAAAGGGTGGCCAAGGCCCAGGCCGGGTCGGTGCTGGCATCCAGTTCGATCTGCGCCAGCGGTGGCCGGGGCAGCAAGTCGGCCAGTTGCACCTGTTCATCCACACCGAGGAAGCGGCACAGCGCCTGGTAGATCTGCGCCGTACCACGCTGGCGGCCGTCAAGGCTATAGCCGGCAATGTGCGGCGAAGCCAATGTGCACAGGTCGGCCAGTTGCAGGTCGACCTGCGGCTCACCCTCCCACACATCCAGCACCGCATGCAGGTCTTCGCGGTCCAGCAGCAATTCGCGCAGGGCGGCGTTGTCCACTACCGGGCCACGGCTGGCATTGACCAGCCAGGCACCCGGGCGCAACTGCGCCAGCTGCGCCTGGCCCAGCAGGTGCCAGGTCGGGTGGTCGCCGCCACGCTGCAAGGGGGTGTGCAGGCTGATCACATCGCACTGTTGCAGGATGGTCTCGAGGCTGACGTAGTCACCGCCCTCGGCGGCCTGGCGCAGCGGGTCGCATACCAGTACCTTCCAGCCAAGGCCGTGCAGCACCCGCACCAGGCGGCCACCCACCTCACCCGCGCCCACTACGCCATACACGCGCTCGGGCAGTGCCACGCCATCCAGCTCGGCCAGGGTCAGCAGGCTGCCCAGAACGTAATCGACCACGCCGCGGGCATTGCAGCCCGGTGCGCTGCTCCAGTGGATGCCGGCTTCGGCAAAGTAGTTCAGGTCGAGGTGGTCGGTGCCGATGGTGCAGGTGCCGACGAAGCGCACGCGGCTGCCTTCGAGCAACTGGCGGTCGACCTTGGTCACCGAGCGCACCAGTAGAATGTCGGCGTCCCTTACGCTGGCGGCATCGAGGCTTCGGCCGGGGTAACGGCGGATTTCGCCGAAACCCTGGAAGAAGGCATCGAGCAGCGGGATGTTCTCGTCGGCAACTATCAGCATGGCGCTCTCCTGTCTGGGGAACGCAGTGTAGGCGCAACGCCGGGCGTGTTCCAGAGCGGTTCAGTCGGCTTTCTTGCGGATCCAGTACAGGAAGGTACCGGCGTCTTCCTGCTGCTGCAGCAGTTCGTGGCCGAGGAAGTTGCAGAACTTGGGGATATCGCGGCGGGTCGAGGGGTCGGTGGCGATGACCTTGAGCAGGCCGCCAGCGGCCAGGTTGCGCACGTGCTGGTGCAGCATCATTACCGGTTCCGGGCAGTTCAGGCCGGTGGCGTCGAGGATGGCGTCGGGGGTGAAATCGGTCATGGGGGGCTCCGCAAATGATCGCTATTGTCGCGCATCGCGCGACGTGGTCCAAGCACCGCCTGTGAAGACGCGCCCTGCTCCTGCTCCTGCTCCTGCTCCTGCTCCTGCTCCTGCTCCTGCTCCTGCTCCTGCTCCTGCTCCTGCTCCTGCTCCTGATTTTGATTTTGATCTTGATCTTGATCTTGATCTTGATCTTGATCTTGATCTTGATCTTGATCTTGATCTTGATCTTGATCTTGATCTTGATCTTGATCTTGATCTTGATCTTGATCTTGATCTTGATCTTGATCTTGATCTTGATCTTGATCTTCGCGACTTCAGGAGGCCGAGCAGAGGGCTTGCGGAGGGAGGTGACGGGCATGGATGCCCGTCAAGCGCTGAGGCCCCATGGATGGGGCCTGCAGCGCGTACTCCCGGGAGCAAGACCGGCGCGAGGGGACCCCGGAGCGCAGCGCAGGGGCCGGATGATGGGAGCGCAGCGTTTTTTGGTTACTTTTTGCCGCGTTTGGCAAAAAGTGACTCGCCGTAAGGGCGAAAAGGTGAGTATGCGTCGCCATCGTAAATGGACTATGCGCGAGATCAAGACCAGTACTTTTCCGCTCTTCGCTCTTCGCTCTTCGCTCTTCGCTCTTCGCTCTTCGCTTTCAAGCGTGGGCATCAACAACAAGGTCAACATTCATTTGCGAAGGTGGCGCTTAATCACCTTTCCGCCCTTACGGCGGGTCACTTTTTGTCAAACGCGACAAAAAGTAACCAAAAAACGCTGCGCTCCCATCATCCGGCCTCTACGCTGCGCTCCGGGGTCCCCTCGCTACGGGCCTGCTCCCGGGAGTACGCGCTGCAGGCCCCATCCATGGGGCCTCAGCGCTTGACGGGCATCCATGCCCGTCACCTCCCTCCGCAGTCCCTTCGCTCGGCCTCCTGAAGTCGCAATCGGCGGCGCCTGAACTATCGCGCGCTTAGAAGCAAAAGCCGAAGCAAGAGCAAGAGCAAGAGCAAAGCAGTTCGCTGTGCTAGCGCGGCTTCAAGTCCAACCGGCGCAGATGGCAGGTCACTTCCTCACGGTCGTGATACAACTGCTTGCAAGCAATCGACACCTTGATCTTGCGCGCCTTGAAGGTCGCCTCCATGCGGTCGAGCAGCCGGCGTACTTCGGCATAACGCTGTTTCATCGGCAGCTTCAGGTTGACCACAGCTTCACGGCACAACCCCTCGCCCAGCCAGGTCTCGATCAGCGAGGTGGTACGGGCCGGTTTCTCGACGATGTCGCACACCATCCAGTCCACCGGCTGCTTCGGTTGCCAGGTGAAACCATCGGCCATCAGGTGCTGGACCAAGCCGGTGTCCATCAGGCTCTCGGCCATCGGCCCGTTGTCGATGGCGGTCACCAGCATGCCCCGGCGCACCAGCTGGTAGGTCCAGCCACCCGGCGAGGCTCCTAGGTCGACACCGGTCATGTCATCGCCCAGGCGCTGCTCCCACTGCTCGCGCGGGATGAACTGGTGCCAGGCCTCTTCCAGTTTGAGCGTCGAGCGGCTGGGCGCCTCGCGGGGGAATTTCAGGCGCGGGATGCCCATGGGCCACAGTGCACTGTTGTTGGCCGGGGCAACACCGGCAAATACCCGGCGGCCGCTGATGAAGGTGAGCAGCAGGCGTGGGCGGCTGGCATCGTCGACCAGGCGGCCGGCCTTTTCCAAAGCCTTGCGCAGCGGCACCTCGAACTTGCGGCAGAAGGTGGACAGTTCCTTGCCCTCGTTACTGTCCAGCACCTCCAGCCACAGGCTGCCGAACACCGGGAACCCGGCCAGATGCGCCAGCAGCACACTGATACGGTCGCTTTCCGGCAGTTCGACATAACCGCCACGAGCCCACTGCCGCGGGAAAATCAGCTGGTTGAAGCGCAGTTCCCCCATCAAGCGCTCGGCACCGCCCTCCTCGCTACAGACAAACTCGGCACTGGCACTCTGCGGCTTGCCTTTGGCATAGCCGGCAACGCCCAGGCGGGCGGCATGTTCGCTGATTTCGGCGCACACCTCACCCTCGAAACCGGGCCGGCAATGCATGAACAGGGTATTCATTTCTCACTCCACTACGGCTGGCGCGCCACAGGCGCCGGCAGGGCGGCGATGATAAAGGAAGATCGGAACCTGCGACACGCCCCGCCGGTCCAGAAAAGGGTCAGATGACGCAAAGCGGTCTAACCTGACCTTTCAGCCAGGTCCGTGCCGTGCGGATCGATACACAGCGGTGCCACCGGCATATCTTGCCAGGCACCGGCGCAGAAGGAGTTGGCAATGCCCTCGCTCGATAGCCTGAATACCCTCAAATCCCTCAAGGTCGGCGACCAGACCTACCACTACTTCAGCCTCACCGAGGCCGCCCGCCAACTGGGCGACCTGCAGCGCCTGCCCATGTCGCTGAAGGTACTGCTGGAAAACCTGCTGCGCTGGGAGGACGGCAAGACTGTCACCGGCGACGACCTGCGCGCGCTCGCCCAATGGCTGGGCGAGCGACGCTCCGACCGCGAGATCCAGTACCGCCCGGCGCGGGTGCTGATGCAGGACTTTACCGGTGTGCCGGCCGTGGTCGACCTGGCCGCCATGCGCGCTGCCATGGCCAAGGCCGGCGGCGACCCGCAGAGGATCAACCCGCTTTCACCCGTGGACCTGGTGATCGACCATTCGGTGATGGTCGACCGCTACGGCACGCCGCAGGCCTTCAGCGAGAACGTCGACATCGAAATGCAGCGCAACGGCGAGCGCTATGCCTTCCTGCGCTGGGGCCAGAGCGCCTTTGACAACTTCCGCGTGGTACCGCCGGGTACTGGTATTTGCCACCAGGTCAACCTCGAATACCTCGGCCGCACCGTCTGGACCCGTGAGGCCGATGGCCGCACCTACGCCTTCCCCGACACCCTGGTCGGTACCGATTCGCATACCACCATGATCAATGGCCTGGGCGTGCTTGGCTGGGGCGTGGGCGGGATCGAAGCGGAGGCAGCCATGCTCGGCCAGCCGGTGTCGATGCTGATCCCTGAAGTGATCGGCTTCAAGCTGACCGGCAAGCTGCGCGAAGGCATCACCGCCACCGACCTGGTGCTGACGGTGACGCAGATGCTGCGCAAGAAGGGCGTGGTGGGCAAGTTCGTCGAGTTCTATGGCGACGGCCTGGCAGAGCTGCCCTTGGCCGACCGGGCAACCATCGCCAACATGGCCCCGGAATACGGTGCCACCTGCGGCTTCTTCCCCGTCGACCAAGTGACCCTGGACTACCTGCGCCTGTCCGGCCGCCCCGAGGCGACGGTGCAATTGGTTGAGCAGTACTGCAAAGCCCAGGGCTTGTGGCGGCAGCCGGGCCAGGAGCCACTGTTCAGCGACAGCCTGGCGCTGGACATGCAAGAGGTCGAGGCCAGCCTGGCCGGGCCCAAGCGGCCGCAGGACCGGGTAGCCCTGGGCCAGGTCAGCCAGGCCTTCGACCACTTCATCGAACTGCAACCCAAACCGCTGGCCAAAGAGGTCAGCCGCCTGGAAAGCGAAGGTGGCGGCGGCGTGGCGGTGGGCAACGCCGACCAGGCTGGGGAGATCGACTACAGCCATGAAGGCCAGACCCACACCCTGCGCGATGGCGCCGTGGTGATTGCCGCGATCACCTCGTGTACCAACACCTCGAACCCCAGTGTGATGATGGCCGCCGGGCTGGTGGCGAAAAAGGCCCTGGAGAAAGGCCTGCAACGCAAACCCTGGGTCAAGAGTTCGCTGGCGCCGGGCTCCAAGGTGGTCACCGACTACTTCAAGGCCGCCGGGCTAACCACCTATCTGGACCAATTGGGGTTCGATCTGGTCGGCTATGGCTGCACAACCTGCATCGGCAACTCCGGCCCGCTGGATGAAGCGATCGAAAAAGCCATCGGCAGCGCCGACCTCACGGTGGCTTCTGTGTTGTCGGGTAACCGCAACTTCGAAGGCCGTGTGCATCCGCTGGTCAAGACCAACTGGCTGGCCTCGCCGCCACTGGTGGTGGCCTATGCCCTGGCCGGCAGCGTACGCCTGGACCTGACCCGCGACCCTCTGGGCACTGGCAAGGATGGTCAACCGGTGTACCTGCGTGACATCTGGCCCAGCCAGCAGGAAATTGCCGCTGCCGTGGCCAAGGTAGACACGGCGATGTTCCACAAGGAATACGCCGAAGTGTTCGCCGGCGATGCACAGTGGCAGGCCATTGAGGTACCGCAGGCGGCCACCTACGTGTGGCAGGCCGATTCTACCTATATCCAGCATCCGCCGTTCTTCGACGACATCGGCGGGCCACCCCCGCAGGTCACCGACATCCAGGGTGCGCGGATCCTGGCACTACTGGGTGACTCGGTGACCACCGACCACATTTCCCCGGCCGGCAACATAAAGGCCGACAGCCCGGCCGGGCGCTACCTGCGTGAGCAGGGCGTGGAACCCCACGACTTCAACTCCTACGGCTCACGGCGTGGCAACCATGAAGTGATGATGCGCGGCACCTTCGCCAACATCCGCATCCGCAACGAAATGCTGGCGGGCGAAGAAGGTGGCAACACCCTGCACGTGCCCAGTGGCGAGAAGCTGTCGATCTACGACGCGGCCATGCGCTACCAGCAGGAAGGCACGCCGCTGGTGGTGATCGCCGGCCAGGAATATGGCACCGGCTCGAGCCGCGACTGGGCCGCCAAAGGCACCAACCTGCTGGGGGTCAAAGCGGTACTGGCGGAAAGCTTCGAGCGCATTCACCGCTCCAACCTGGTAGGCATGGGCGTACTGCCGCTGCAATTCAAGGCCGGCCACAACCGCAAGCAACTGGGACTGACCGGCAAGGAGAAGATCGATGTACTGGGCTTGAACGGTACACAGATCCGCCCGGGCATGAGCCTGCCCTTGCGCATCACCCGCGAGGATGGGCAGCACGAGCAGATCGAGGTGCTGTGCCGGATCGATACCGTGAATGAAGTGGAGTACTTCAAGGCGGGGGGAATATTGCATTATGTGTTGCGGCAGCTGATTGCTGGTTGAGGCGCGTATGCTTGGGGCTGCTGTGCAGCCCCAATATTGTTCAACGAGAAGGACCACTCGTGCCTCGCTTCCACCTGATCGCACTTTTACTCCTGGCACTCGGCTACACCCTCGCCCTGAGCCAGGGCAACCTCGGCATCACCACCCTGCCAACCTTTCTCGCCCTGCTTGCCAGCGCCCTACTCGCTCGCCGCCCCCAGCGCTGGCAACAAGCTCTCGGCCACACGTTGTTCATCCTCTTGGCCATCGCCCTGGCATTGCACTGGCTGCCCGGCTTCAACGCTGCCAAGGTCATCGACGGCGTTGCCCTCAGCCCTGGCGCCCTGCCCTTCACGATGTACCTGAACCTGGACAAACCCCTGATCGGCGCCTGGCTGCTGCTGGCCTGCCCTTGGCTGTTCCTGTGGCGCAGCCAGGGCCTGGCGACCAGCCTGCTGTACGCCCTGCCCCTGACACTGCTTGCCTGCCTGGGCGGCGCCTGGGCAATGGGCATGCTGGCCTGGGCCCCGAAATGGCCCGACCAAGCCTGGCTCTGGCTGCTGAACAACCTGCTGCTGGTAAGCCTGACCGAAGAACTGTTGTTCCGCGGCTACATCCAGGCCGGCCTGCAACGGCTGCTGCGCCACCAAGGGCTGGCATTGTTCGCCGCCGCCTTGCTGTTCGGCCTGGCCCACCTGGGGGCCGGCTGGCAATGGGTATACCTGGCTACCCTTGCCGGTATCGGCTACGGCCTGGCGTACCGCTGGGGCGGCGTGGCGGCTGCGGTGCTCTGCCATTTTGGCCTGAACCTGGTGCATTTCACCCTGTTCAGCTATCCGATGCTGGCTCTTGGCTAGCCAGTCGGTCATCATTCGACTTATCCGTCATTAAACAGCAGTAAAAACGAAATAATGACGCTAAATTACTTGAACGTGCTCGTTGGCTAACCCAGATCGAAGTGATGGCCTGTTGCCACAGGTCAAGCACATTAATTATTCATTCAATAAAACCAGCGGCTTGCCGATACCAGTCGAAAGCCCTGCGGACTATCAACCCATGCGTAACAACCAGCCGATTACCCAGAGAGAACGGACTTTCCCTGCCCAGCAGCGGTTGATCTCCACCACCAATGCCAAAGGTGTGATCACTTACTGCAACGATGCCTTCGTCGAGATCAGTGGTTTCACCCGCGAAGAACTGACCGGTGCCCCGCATAACCTGGTGCGTCACCCCGATGTGCCGCCAGCGGTGTTTGCCCACATGTGGCAAACCCTCAAGCAGGGCCAGCCGTGGATGGGCATCGTCAAGAACCGCTGCAAGTCCGGCGACCATTACTGGGTCAACGCCTATGTCACGCCGATCTTCGACAACAACCAGGTGGTCGGCTTCGAATCGGTGCGGGTCAAGCCCACCGCCGAGCAGGTCCGCCGCGCCGAGGCGCTGTACCAGCGCATCAACCAGGGCAAGCCGCCGGTACCGCGCCGGGACAAGTGGCTACCGGTGCTGCAGGACTGGTTGCCGTTCATCCTGATCAGCCAGGTGGGCTTCCTGATCGGCAACTGGCTGGGCCATTCCTGGGGCTTCGCCCTGGCTGCCGGGCTTTCCGTACCGCTGGGCCTGCTGGGCCTGAGCTGGCAGCAGCGCGGCCTCAAGCGCCTGCTGCGCCTGGCCGAGCAAACCACCTCCGACCCGCTGATCGCGCAGATGTACACCGACAGCCGGGGCGTGCAGGCGCGCCTGGAAATGGCCATGCTCAGCCAGGACGCGCGCATGAAAACCTGCCTGACCCGCCTGCAGGACAGCGCCGAACACCTCAGCGAACAGGCGCGCCAGTCTGACGCGCTTGCGCACAAGAGCTCTTCGGGCCTGGAGCGCCAACGGGTGGAGACCGAGCAGGTTGCCGCTGCAGTCAACCAGATGGCCGCCACCACCCAGGAAGTGGCCAACCACGTGCAGCGCACCGCCGATGCCACCCAGGAAGCCAACCGCCTGACCAGCCAGGGCCGGCAGATTGCCGGTGAAACCCGCGAGGCCATCGAGCGCCTGTCGGCGGCGGTGGGCGAAACCGGCCAGACGGTGACGCAACTGGCCAAGGACAGCGACGAGATTGGTGGCGTGGTCGATGTGATCAAGGGCATCGCCGACCAGACCAACCTGCTGGCGCTGAACGCGGCCATCGAAGCGGCACGTGCCGGTGAAATGGGCCGAGGCTTTGCCGTGGTGGCCGACGAAGTGCGCCAGCTGGCCCAGCGCACTGCCGAATCCACCGGGCAGATCCACGGCCTGATCGCCAAGCTGCAACAAACCGCCAGCAATGCCGTACTGACCATGGAAACCGGCCATCGCCAGGCGCAGGAAGGCGTCGACCGTGTGATGCAGGCCGACGAGGCGCTGGTGGGTATCAGTGAAGCGGTGGCCAACATCACCGACATGGCTACCCAGATTGCTGCAGCGACCGAAGAGCAGACTGCAGTGGCGGACGAGATCAGCCGCAACATCAGCACCATCGCCGACCTGGCCGACCAGACTGCCGAACAGGCCCAGCACTCGGCGCTGCTCAGCGAAGAGCTGACCAGTACGGCGGGTACCCAGTACTCGCTGGTGGAGCGGTTCAACCGCTAAGGCGGCTTCCACAGGTACGGCATGCACTTTATACCTGCGCCGTACCTGTGGGAGTAACTGTCTTGCTCAAAATCCAAAAGATTGCGCGATCACTGTGGGAGCGGGTTCACCCGCGAACACCGGCGAAGCCGGTGCCATCCAGCGCGCAGGCTTCTTCGCGGGTGAACCCGCTCCCACAGGGGGCCGCGCAAGCCTTCAGAGTGCATTCACGACAGTTGCTCATGCAACGAGCGCGTGAGCATTACCAATCCAGTTGCAAACAGCTCTCGAAGTAGCGTTCTTCCCCGCTCAGCGGGTCTGCAAAGCGCAGGCTCTGCGCCAGCAACTTCAGCGGCCGCTGGTAGTCGTCCTCGTCGTTGAGAAGCTGCGGATAGAATGGGTCATTGCAGATCCCCGCCCCCAGCGCTGCCATGTGCACGCGCAACTGATGGGTCTTGCCAGTTACCGGCGACAGCCCGTAACGCCAAAGCTCGCCATTCTTCTCCAGCACTTCGGCCAGGGTTTCGCTGTTGGCCTCCCCCTCTACCTCGTGCATGCGGAAAAACGGCTCGCCATGAACCAGGCGGCTTTTGTGCACCAGCGGGAAATCGTGATGCGGCATGGCCGCGGCAATGGCCTGGTAGCGCTTGTCGATACGTCGTTCGGGGAACAGCCGTTGGTAGGCACTACGGCTCTGCGGGTTGGCGGAAAACAGCACAAGCCCGGCGGTATGCCGGTCGATACGGTGCAACGGCACCAGGTGCGGGTTGCCCAGGCGGCGGATCAGGCGGCGCAGCAAGGTCTGTTCGACGTATTCGCCAGTCGGCGTCACTGGCAGGAAATGCGGCTTGTCAGCTACCACCAGGTGCTCATCCACATGCAGTACGGTCTCCTGCACCGGGATCGGCCGCTCGTTCGGCACCTCACGGAAGTAGTGCAAACGCATACCGCGCTTGTAAGGCAGTTCAGCAGAAACCGCCCGCCCTTCGGCATCAAGCACCCGGCCACGAGCAAAACGATCGAGCCACTGGGCGCGGTCGATGGCCTTGAAATGGTCACACAGGCAGTCGAGCACCGTCGCCCAGTTACCGGGGGGCAGGCACACCGTGCTGGCTTGCTGGCGGGCGGGGTCGAAAGGCGTGGTCATGGCAGGGCTCGAAACGTTCACGGCCGCGCATTATCCCCCAAGCCCGCGCCCTCAACCAGCCTGGGCAATGGCCTCGCAGCGCTCCTTCAACCAGCGCAATACCTGCACCGGCTCCCAGCGCCCAGGGTCGTAGAGGGCATACAGCAACCCCTGATACCCCACCACATCCAGCCCGCGGTGATAGCCGGCACGCTGGAACAGGGCCTCGATCTCGGCGAAGCAGGTATTGAAGTGGACCTTGCCGAACGGCGTGCGGTCATCGGTCACCAGGCCTTCGAGGCGCAGTTCCAGAACAGCGTCGGCCACCCGCTCGACGGGCATGCGGTTGACGCTGTACTTGAGTTGCTCGACATTGAGCATGGCTTCACCTCGACACTGTATTTATATACAGCATACGAATATCCTCTTACCGCCGTCAATGCGCTTCATTGCAGGCCCGGCAGATAGCCGGTGCCTTTGCGGATGGTCAACACCTGGCGCCGAGGGGCGCCGCGCGACACGGCCAGGTGCACCCAGTCATCGAATTCGAGGATCAGTTGGTCGAAGGGGATGGTGCTTTCGCTGACCCGACGCACAACCTCGCGCGGGCTCACGTCAATCACCGTGAAGTCAGCCGCCAGCCCCTGCAGATGCTTGCTCGTCAGCGTCCCGCCAATACGCTGGTTGACTGCGGGGCTGCGATAGCCGCTGCTGACAATGACCGGTGCGCCGAACAGCGCGCGCACCTGCTCCAGTGCATTGCACAGCAACTGCAGGTTGGCACGCGCCTCGGCTGGAGGATTATTGTCGAGCCCTTCCCTGGCGGCGAGCTGCGAAACAGTCATTTCATCGAGGGTGAAATGGGGGGTAATGCGCATGGCTGGATTCCTGATGACCGGTGAAGAATGCCGGCCTCAACGTGCCGGCAGCGGATCATCACAACGCTGCACACCGCATGGAGCAGGGACAGACCTCCCCTGGCGCAATTACTGCGCGAGAAACGCCACCACCTGTTCGGCATCGAACGGCCAGTGCAGCTCGGCGCCGTTGTCACAACGGCGCAGCACCGGAATGATCAGGCCATAGCGTTCGAACAGAGTTTCGTTCTCGGCAATGTCGACCAGTTCCACCAGCAGGCCATGATCGACGAAGGGCATCAGCACGGCCTCGGCCACTTCACACAGGTGGCAGCCGAGGGTGCCGAACAGTTGGCATTCAGGCAGCATGGGGCAAGTCCGCTTTGGCAGGGAGAAACCTATTCTAGGTCCGTCCTGCCCACAGTGCACCTGACCTGGCTCAATCCTGGCTGGTGGCGCCGATACGGTGTAGCGACAGGTCCGCGCCCTGGAATTCCTGCTCATGGCTCAAGCGCAGCCCATGCAGCGCGCGGATTGCACCATACACGGCAAAACCGCCGGCCAATGCCACCACCACGCCCATCAGGCTGCCCAGCAACTGGCTGACCAGGCTGACACCGCCCATGCCACCCAGCACCTCCTGGCCGAAGATGCCGCAGGCCATGCCACCCCATACACCGCACAGGCCATGCAACGGCCACACACCCAGCACATCGTCGATCTTCCAGCGGTTCTGCGCCGCGGTGAAGGTCCAGACGAACAGCGCACCCGCCACCAGACCGGTGGCCAGCGCACCAATCGGGTGCATCAGGTCGGAACCGGCACAAACCGCTACCAGCCCGGCCAGCGGCCCGTTATGCAGGAAGCCCGGGTCGTTACGCCCGGCCAGCAAGGCCGACAGGGTGCCACCGACCATGGCCATCAGCGAGTTGATCGCCACCAGGCCGCTGACACCTTGCAGGGTCTGGGCACTCATGACGTTGAAGCCGAACCAGCCGATGATCAGGATCCACGACCCCAATGCCAGAAAGGGAATGCTCGACGGGGCAAAAGCCACCAACCGGCCATCGCGGTAGCGCCCACGGCGCGCGCCCAGCAGCAACACCGCCGCCAGCGCCAGCCAGCCGCCCATGGCATGCACCACCACCGAGCCGGCAAAATCATGGAACGGCGCGCCGAAGCGTGCCTGCAACCAGGCCTGAACGCCCAGGTTGCCGTTCCACACCACGCCCTCGAAGAACGGATAGATGAACGCTACGATCAACGCCGTGGCACACAGTTGCGGCACAAATCGCGCCCGCTCCGCGATGCCCCCGGAGATGATTGCCGGGATCGCCGCAGCGAAGGTCAGCAGGAAGAAGCACTTGACCAGCGCATAGCCATGATCGGCCGCCAGCGCTGCCGCCGGCTGGAAGAAGCTGACCCCGTAGGCGATCCAGTAGCCGATGAAGAAGTACACCAATGCCGAAATAGCGAAGTCGCTGAGAATCTTCGACAAGGCGTTGACCTGGTTCTTGTGGCGTACAGTGCCCACTTCGAGAAACGCGAAGCCGGCATGCATGGCCAGCACCAGGATGGCGCCCATGAGAATGAACAGGGTGTTTGAACCGTGGACCAGAGAGTCCATCGCGCTGTGCATGTTTTCCATGAAATAGGCAGACCTGCTGAAAAGGCACCAGGACAGTTCAAGAACCTGCATCCCTGCACCGAATCGGTGCCAGCTCCCTGCCCCGTTTCGGTGAACCGGGCGGAGCCTGCTTGGTTTTTTCTTGGGTTTGTCGTGGATTGAGTTAAGGTTTATCGGTATCCGCTGCGCTGACGCCCTGAATCGGCGCAATACCCGCCCAGGGCGCCCCGCAACGTGGCAAAGCCTTAGCAAGGCCCATACCAGCGCCGGTACTTGAACCTTCCGGGCGTGCTATCACTCGAACTACCAACACTCATCGACAGGGAGATACCCATGGCCAGCAAATCGGCAAAGACTGCACAAGAGATATTGATGGCTGACTTCCAGGCACTGGTCCGCGACACCGAGAAGCTGCTGGCCGACACTGCCAACCTGGCAGGCGACCAGGCTGACGAGTTGCGTGAACAGATCCACGACCGCCTGACCCAGGCCCGCGAAACCCTGCAACTGACCCAGGACTCGGTGCGGGAACGCGGCCAGGCAGCATTGAGCAGTGCCGAACAGTACGTGCAGGAAAAACCGTGGCAGGCGATCGGCATTGCCGCTGGCGTCGGCCTGTTGATCGGCCTGCTGGCCAACCGGCGCTGAGGGGTTTCCATGGAGAACGACGCCAACGGCGCCAGCGCCTCGGGCAAGCGCCTGGGGGCGGCTGCCCTGGGGCTGCTGCACAGCCACATCGAACTGTTCGGCATCGAATTGCAGGAGCAGAAGGGCCGCACCTTGAGCCTGCTGCTGTTCGCCGGCCTCGCCCTGGTATTCGCCCTGCTTCTGCTGACGGCGTTGTCCGGGCTGTTGCTGGTGCTGCTGTGGGATAGCTATCGCCTGGCCGGCATCATTGGCCTGTGCGTGTTCTACGGCATAGCCGCGCTGTATTGCGGCTTGCGCCTGAAGGCCGCGGTGTTCGACGAGTCGTCGCCCTTCGGCGCCACCCTCGAGGAACTTGCCAAGGACCGGGAGCGCCTGTTGCCATGAGCCTGCCAGAATTGCCAAACACCCGAAACCCGCGGGAACTGCGCAAGGCGCTGCTGCGCCTGCGCATGGAAATGCACCGCCAGGAAATCCGCCACGAGTCCGCGCAGTTGCTTGAGCCACTGCGCCGCGTGCGCGGCATGGGCAGCTCGTTGCACGACGGGCTGGGCATCAAGCATGCGCCGCTTTGGGGGATTGGCGCAGTGGTGGCGCTGGGTTTCCTCACCGGCAAGGGCGTGCGCAGCGGCAACCTGGCGCGGCTGTTGCGCCTGGGCACCAGCCTGCTGCCGCTGCTGCGCCTGTACCTGCAAGGCAGCCGCCGCCCCTGAGCGTTTTCCGTCGACTGCACCGGCCCTATCGCCGGCAAGCCGGCTCCCACCTCGATCGCATCGGCCTCCAGCCATGTGCAATCCCTGTGGGAGCCGGCTTGCCGGCGATAGGGCCATTACAGGCTTACCTCTTGCGCTGCCCTTCCGGACACCGGAAGCTATACCCCTCGATCCACAGGAGACCGCGCCTTGGACTGGCACACCCTGCTCACCCGCGAACGCCTGGGCAAAGCCCTGTACAGCGCCGATGAACTCGGGCGCAGCCCCTTCCACAAGGACCACGACCGCATCATCTTCTCCGGTGCCTTCCGCCGCCTCGGGCGCAAGACCCAGGTGCACCCGGTTTCCAGCAACGACCATATCCATACACGCCTGACCCACTCGCTGGAAGTCAGCTGCGTCGGCCGCTCGCTGGGAATGCGCGTCGGCGAAACCCTGCGCGACAGCCTGCCGGACTGGTGCGCCCCCAGCGACCTGGGGATGATCGTGCAGTCGGCTTGCCTGGCCCATGACATCGGCAACCCACCGTTCGGCCACTCTGGCGAAGACGCCATCCGGCACTGGTTCCAGCAGGCCGCCGGGCGTGGCTGGCTGGATGACATGAGCGACGACGAGCGCGCCGACTTCCTCAATTTCGAAGGTAACGCCCAAGGCTTTCGCGTACTCACCCAGCTGGAGTACCACCAGTTCGACGGCGGTACTCGGCTGACCTATGCCACCCTCGGCACTTACCTGAAGTACCCGTGGAGCGCACGCCACGCCGACGCCCTGGGCTACAAGAAGCACAAGTTCGGCAGTTACCAGAGCGAACTGCCGCTGCTCGAGCAGATCGCCCGCAAGCTCGGCCTGCCGCAACTGGAACACCAGCGCTGGGCGCGCCACCCGCTGGTCTACCTGATGGAGGCTGCAGATGACATCTGCTACGCGCTGATCGACCTGGAAGACGGCCTGGAAATGGAGCTGCTGCAATACGCCGAAGTCGAAGCACTGCTGCTCGATCTGGTCGGCGATGACCTGCCGGAAACCTACCGTCAGCTCGGCCCTGGCGATTCCCGGCGGCGCAAGCTGGCGATCCTGCGCGGCAAGGCCATCGAGCACCTGACCAACGCTGCCGCCCGCGCCTTCGTCGAGCAGCAGCAAGCCTTGCTGGCCGGCCAGCTGGCGGGCGACCTGGTCGAACACATGCACGGCCCGGCCAAGCGCTGCGTACTGCAGGCCAAGGACATGGCACGCAACAAGATCTTCCAGGACAAGCGCAAGACCCTGCACGAGATCGGCGCCTACACCACGCTGGAAATCTTGCTGAACACCTTCTGCGGGGCCGCCCTCGAGCAGCACGGCGGACGCACGCCGTCGTTCAAGAGCCGCCGGGTACTGGACCTGATCGGCAACAATGCCCCCGACCCACACGGCTCGCTGCACAGCGCCTTCCTGCGCATGATCGACTTCATCGCGGGGATGACCGACAGCTATGCCAGTGAAATGGCCCGGGAAATGACCGGGCGCTCCAGCCCGACCTGAGCCCTGCCGGTGCAGCCCGGACATCGCCCGTAGCTGCACCGCATATTGTGGGAAACTTCCTACATATACTGGCGGAAAGTTAAACGGCACGAATAAAAGTAAATGAAAAGTTACCAATCACGCTTTGACAATGAATTAAACGCGCTTATTTCGTAGCCCGAATTGTTTTATCTTGTAAGCCATTTCCCATATAGGGCTAATAGCCCTTCCTCGCATGCCCGATGACTTTCAACTGCGATAAGGTGCCGCCTGTCACCCTCAATCGCCCGCAGGGAAGTTGAACATGCATTCCATATTTATCGTCGACGACCATCCCGTCATCCGCCTGGCCGTTCGTATGTTGCTGGAAAACCAGAATTACAAGGTTGTCGGCGAGTCGGACAACGGCGTGGACGCCATGCAGATGATTCGCGAAGCCGCCCCAGACCTGGTCATCCTCGACATCAGCATCCCCAAACTGGACGGGCTGGAGGTGCTTGCCCGGTTCCAGGCCATGGCCTTGCCCGTGAAGGTACTGGTACTGACCGCGCAATCTCCCGCATTGTTTGCCGTACGCTGCATGCACTCGGGTGCTGCAGGCTATGTGTGCAAGCAGGAGGACCTGAGCGAACTGCTCAGTGCAGTAAAGGCCGTGCTGGCTGGTTACAACTATTTCCCCAGCCAGGCAATCAAGCATAACCAGGCGATAGATGCCGACCTGCAACTTTTCCGTCAGGTTAATGACCGCGAACTGATGGTGCTTCAACTATTCGCCCAGGGCCGCAGCAACAAGGAAATTGCCAAGGGCATGTTCCTCAGCAGCAAGACCGTCAGTACCTACAAGAAGCGCCTCATGCACAAACTTCAGGTCAATACACTGGTCGATCTGATTGAAATGGCCAAACGCAACGCGCTGGTCTGAGGGTAGTCATGGCGCACAGTATCGCTCGCCTACTGCTCACCCTGCTCCTGTTCAGCGGCGTGGCACAGGCTACCCATCACGAGGCTTCATCCTATACCTTGCTGGCACGCTCATCGGCCAGGCCGGCATTACCAGCGCTCACGGACGAACAACGGCAATGGCTCGAAGGCCGTCAGGAACTGGTGCTGGGTACCTCGGCACCAGACTACCCGCCGTTCGACATCACCAGTGGGGGCCGCGACTACCAGGGCCTTACCGCCGAGTACGCAAGCCTGATCGGCAAGGCCCTGCAGTTGCCCGTGCGGGTGCTGCGCTTTTCCAGCCGGCAAGCGGCGGTCGAGGCGCTCCGGCAGGGCGATATCGACCTCCTTGGCAGCTCCAACGGCTACGAAGCGGCCAGCGATGGCCTGGCCCTGTCGGCCCCCTATGCCATCGACCAACCGGTGCTGGTAACGCGCGAGGACGAAAGCCGGGCGCTGGACACGGGCCTGGGCGGCATGCGCCTGGGCATGCTCTACCATTACCTGCCCCGGCAGGAGGTGAACAGCGCCTACCCCAAGGCCGAGCTTCTGGCCTTCGGCTCGTCCAGCCAGGCCCTGAGTGCCGTGGCGTTCGGCCAGGCCGACGTGTTCATCGGTGATACCATTTCCACCCACTACCAGCTCAATCGCGGCCACCTGCCGCGTCTGCGCATGGCCAGTTTCGGCAAGCACGAGGCCATCGGCTTCGGTTTTGCCCTGCGCCGCGAGGACCGGGTCCTGATGGATCTGGTGAACGCCACCCTGGACAGACAGACCTCGGCCATACGCGCCAGCATCTTCAAGCGCTGGAGCGCTGGTAGCGACCTACTGCTGACCGACCGCAAGCTGCAACTGACCGACACCGAAGAACAATGGCTGAAAGAACACCCGGTGATGCGCGTTGCAATCGATGACACCGCTGCACCGGTTTCCTATTTCGACGGCTCGGGGCATTTTCGCGGCATCACCGCCGACCTGCTCGAGCTCCTTCGCCTGCGCACCGGCTTGCGCTTCGAAGTGCAGCGCGCCAGCGGCCTTGCCGACATGATTGCCCGCCTCAAGGATGGCCGCGCCGATGTCATTGCTGCACTGGCCAGCGGCGGGATGAACGAAGACGACCTGCAAATCAGCCAACCCTACCTGGAAAGCGCCTATGTGCTGGTCAGCCGCAAGGACAAACAACCCTTCACCTCGCTGGAACAGCTGCAGGGTCATCGCATCGCCATTACCCGCTACAGCGCCATGGACGCCATGCTGTCGCGGCACTATCCGCAAATCGGCTGGGTCGAGACCGAAAGCTCGTTCTATTCCATGGCGTTGCTCAACAGTGGTGCCGTCGATGCGGTGATCACCACCTTGATCGACGCCAACCACGCCCTGGCTGGCAATCCCGAACTGGTCATCCGGGCCACCGTCGGCAGCGAACCCGCCACCTTCGCCATGGCCACCAGCGCCCCGTCACAAGCGCTGGTGTCGATCCTCGACAAGGCACTGCTGAGCATCTCGCCGGAAGAACTGGGGGTCATCAACAACCGTTGGCGCGGCTTCAGCCTGCACGAGGATGGCAACGACCACGGCTACCGCCGGCTGGCGATACAGGTGGTACTGGGCACCGCCGTGCTGTTGCTGCTGGCCTTGTTGTGGAATGCCCGCCTGCGCCTGCAGATTCGCCAGCGGCAACGCGCCGAACGGGCGCTGAACGACCAGTTGGCGTTCATGCGCGCCCTCCTCAACGGCACGCCCCACCCCATGTACGTGCGAGATCGCGAGGGCCGACTGCAAAGCTGCAACTACAGTTACCTGGAAGCCGTGCAGGCCCGCTCCGAGGAGGTCATCGGCAAAAACCTGGAGGGGAGCCTGTTCGCCGATTACGAGCAGACCCGGCAGATCCACGCCGATTATCTGAAGGTGATGGCCGAAGGCTCGCCGCTGATCATGGACCGGCCACTTCGGATCCAGGGCCGGGAGATGACCATCTACCACTGGATTCTGCCGTACCGCGACTCACTGGGTGAGGTGCAGGGCATCATCGGTGGCTGGATCGACATCAGCGAGCGCCGCCATCTGGTCATGGAGCTGCGCCAGGCCAAGCAGCAGGCCGATGATGCGAACCGCGCCAAAAGCACGTTCCTGGCCACCATCAGCCACGAAATCCGCACCCCGATGAATGCCGTCATCGGCATGCTCGAGCTGGCAGTCAAGCGCGCCGACCAAGGCCGTGTAGACCGCTGTGCGCTGGAGCTGGCCCACCATTCGGCCAAGGACCTGCTGGGCCTGATCGGCGATATCCTCGACATTGTGCGCATCGAGTCCGGGCATTTGTCCCTCGCCCCGGAGGCCGTCGACCTGGCGGCCCTGGTCGAGTCGGTGGGGCGCATTTTCGAGGGCCAGGCCCGGCAGAAAGGCCTGGCCCTGGAGGTGATCATCGCACCGGCCGCCCGCTGCCATGCCCTGCTCGACCCCCTGCGTTTCAAGCAAGTCCTGTCCAACCTGGTAAGCAACGCCATCAAGTTCACCGAGCATGGCCAGGTGCGCATATGCGTCGGCCTGGTGGACGACGGCAGCACTACCCCCGCAGTTCTGGAGCTGGAAGTGCGCGACAGTGGCATCGGTATCCACGCCGACGACCTGCAGCGCCTGTTCAACCCGTTCATCCAGGCCAACCCGCATAGCCAGAGCGCCCGTGCAGGTACCGGGCTGGGCCTGGCCATCTGTCGCAACCTGTGCGAGATGATGGGCGGCAGCCTGACCATAAAGAGCCTGGAGGATGTCGGCACCCAGGTGCGCCTGAAGATGCCGCTGCAGCGGGTTGACGCAGCAGCGCAGCCGACCCCGCTGATCGAAAACCTCGACGTGCCCGACCCACGGCTGAGCGTGCTGGTGATCGACGACCACCCGGCCAACCTGCAACTGATGGCACAGCAGCTTGGCTACCTGGGGCTTGAGCACACCAGCGCCCAGGACGGTCGCGAAGGCCTGGCTACCTGGCGGGCGGGCGACTTCGATGTGCTGGTGCTCGACTGCAACATGCCGCACATGAACGGTTACCAGCTGGCCACTGCCGTACGTACCGAGGAACGCCATGGCAAGCGGCAGCGCTGCACCATTCTCGGCTACACCGCCAACGCACAGCCGGAGGTACGCCGCAAGTGCCTGAGCGCCGGCATGGACGACTGCCTGCTCAAGCCCATCAGCCTGGGCACGCTCAGCCAGCGTCTTGCCAGTATCCGCCCACGCCGCCAGCAGAAACCGCGCCGCAAGCTCTACCACCTGGACGGCCTGGCCACGGTGGTCGGGCATGACCCGAACGATCGCCAGCGTTTCCTGCAGGCGTTGCAGCAGAGCCTGCAGGCCGACCTGGCCACCTTGATGGCATTGCATCCGCAGCATGACAGCGATGCTATTGCCGAACAGGCGCACAAGGTGCTCAGTGCCGCGCGGATGCTGGAAGCCCCCGAGCTGATGAAAGCCTGCGAAGCCCTCGAGGCAAGCGGCTTGCCTACCACTCAGCTACGCCTGCGGCGCCAGGCACTGGCGCGGCATATGTACCGGGTAGAACGTGCCCTGGCCAGGGAACTGGCCACAGGCACCTGCACACAGGCAGGCAGCCAGGCGTGTTAACTGGTAGACTGCGCGGCGTTATTACCTAAGAGGATTGTTTCATGGCCACAAACCGCTCCCGTCGTCTGCGCAAGAAGCTGTGTGTCGACGAGTTTCAGGAATTGGGCTTCGAGCTGAACCTGGAATTCAAGGAAGATCTGGATGACCAGGCAATCGATGCTTTCCTCGACGCGTTCCTGGCAGAAGCCATGGACGCCAATGGCCTGGACTATGTAGGCGGTGACGATTTCGGCCTGGTGTGCTCGGTCAAACGCGGCTCGGTCAGCGAAGAACAGCGTGCAGCCGTTGAAGCCTGGCTCAAAGGCCGTAGCGAACTGACCAAGATCGAGGTCAGCCCGCTGCTGGACGCCTGGTACCCGGAAAAGCCGATCAACAAGGCCGAGTAATACCGGCCCGGCTCGATCGCTGGAAAGGCCACCCTCAGGGGTGGCCTTTTTTATTGGGGGTGCTTTTCCGTCGAACGTGGCGCATCGTCGCTGCGCTTGGGGCATAATGCGTATTCTTTCACCCTGGGGCCATCATTCCTTACAGCCCCAATGCCCTTTTCCCTCGCCGTAGGGTATTTATCGATCATGATCAAAACGCTTCGTCCCCTCGTTCTTGCCGGCCTGCTGTTGCCACTCGCCCTGCCCAGCCAGGCCGCCGCCGTCAACACCACGCTGCCTGCCAAGGTGCAGCAGGCCCTCAAGGCCAACAAGCTGCAGGATTCTGCCCTGTCGCTGGTGATGCTGCCGCTGGACGGCCCCGGCACACCGACCGTGTTCAATGCCGATGTCTCGGTCAACCCGGCCTCGACCATGAAACTGGTCACCACCTACGCCGCCCTCGAACTGCTCGGCCCGACCTTCCAGTGGAAAACCGAGTTCTACACCGACGGCACCCTGAGCAACGGTGTACTCAACGGTAACCTGTACCTCAAAGGTGGCGGCGACCCGAAACTGAACATGGAAAAGCTGTGGCTGCTGATGCGTGACCTGCGCGCCAATGGCGTGCGCACCATCACCGGCGACCTGGTGCTGGACCGCAGCCACTTCGTGCAGCCCAACCTGCCGCAGTTCAACGACGACGGTGGCGATGAGAACAAGCCGTTCCTGGTCAAGCCCGACTCGCTGCTGGTCAACCTCAAGGCCCTGCGTTTCGTGGCCCGCAACGATGGCGGCAAGGTAACCATCGCAGTCGAACCGCCGATTGCCAGCATCCGTATCGACAACCAGGTCAAGGCAGTAGCCTCCAGACAGTGCTCGGGTGACGTGCGCTACAACCCGGTGCAGCAGGCCGATGGCATCAGCGTAACGGTCAGTGGTCAGCTGGGTGACGGCTGCAACTCCCAGACCTATCTGTCGCTGCTCGACCACCAGACCTACGCCGCCGGTGCCGTGCGCGCGATCTGGAACGAGCTGGGTGGCAGCATCCAGGGTGGCGACCGCTTCGAGAACGTGCCCAAGGGCGCTCGCCTGCTGGCCCGAGCCTTCTCGCCAGACCTGGTGGAAGTGATCCGCGACATCAACAAATACAGCAACAACACCATGGCCCAGCAGCTGTTCCTGAGCCTTGGCGCGCAGTTCCGCACCGATGCCGACGGTGACGACGCCCGCGCCGCCCAGCGTGTGGTGCGCCAGTGGCTGGCGAAGAAGGGCATTACCGCGCCGCACCTGGTAATGGAAAACGGTTCCGGCCTGTCGCGTGCCGAACGGGTCAGCACCCGGGAAATGGCCGCGATGCTGCAGGCTGCCTGGAAGAGCCCTTATGCTGCCGAGTTCATGAGCTCGATGCCGCTGGTGGGTATGGATGGCACCATGCGCAAGCGCCTGAAGCGTACCGCCATGACCGGCGAAGGTCACATCAAGACTGGCACGCTGAATACCGTGCGGGCAATTGCAGGCTTCAGCCGCGACAGCAACGGCCATACCTGGGCGGTGGCGGCGATCCTCAACGATCCGAAACCGTGGGGCGCCTCGCAGGTGCTCGACCAGGTGCTGCTGGACCTGTACCGCCAGCCGAAACTGGCCGGCAGTACTGCGGCCAACTGATCGTTAGCCGGTACCGGCCTCTTCGCGGCTAAAGCCGCTCCTACATGTACAGTGCAGGGTTCAAGACTGTGATGTCCCTGTGGGAGCGGCTTTAGCCGCGAACGGGCCGGCATTGGCAACTGAAAGCTGTCAGGCCAACTCCCCCTCCACCCGGTCCCGCCCGGCCTGCTTGGCCGCATACACGCCTGCATCAGCCCGCAACAGCAAGGCATCGGCCCCTTCCCCCGGTCGCCAGCCCGCCACACCAAAACTCGCAGTCACCCTGCCCACGCCTTCCACCGGCACATTGCGCACCCCATGCCACAGTTCCAGCGCCAGCAGCCGCGCCTGCTCGGCATCGCTCCCCGGGCACAGCACCATGAATTCCTCGCCGCCCAACCGGCAGAAAACATCGGTACGGCGCAAACGCTGGCTGATACGCAGGCACAGGCTGCGCAGCACGCGATCGCCGACAGCATGGCCAAAATGGTCGTTGATGCGCTTGAAGTGATCGATATCGAGCATGATGACCGCCAGTGCCTGGCCATCGCGCTGGGCCCGTTCCAGCTCGAGCTTGAGCCGCTCCTGGAAGTAACGGCGATTATGGATGCCGGTCAGTGAATCGGTCACCGACAGCGCGCGCAACTCTTCCTCCACACCCTTGAGGTCGGAGATATCGGTCAGGTAGCCATGCCACAACGTGCAGCCCTGCTCCCCCACCTCCGGTGTCGCCTCGCCACGCACCCAACGCAGCCCGGCACGCGGCAGGCAGACCCGATATTCTTCACGCCAGGGCGACAGGTGTTCGGCCGAGTAACGCACCGAGCGGCGCACGCGCTCGAGGTCATCCGGGTGGATGCGCTCGAACACCGCCGTGGCATCCTCACGCAATTGCTGCAGATCGACTTCGTAGATGTCGTACAGGCCCTTGCTGGCGTACGGAAAACAGGAATGGCCGTTGCCATCCAGGCGGTACTGGTAGATGCCGCCCGGCACCTCGGCACTGAGTTTTTCCAGAAGGCGGTCACGCGCCGCCAGCGCCTCATGCACCCGACGCCGTTCAGTGACATCGATGCAGATCGCCAGGTAACCGATCCATAACCCCTGCTCATCGAGCATGGCGGTGACCAGCATGTTGGCCACCAGTTGGCTGCCATCGGCGCGCAACAAGGTCCACTCCCCCGGCTCGGCTCCATGCTCCTCCACCGTTTCGGCAAACATGGCCTGGCCACCTGCAATCGGCCGGCCGAAACGCAGGCTCAAGGCATGGGCACGCAGGTTCAACTCCTCGGGCAACACCAGGTCCTCCAGGCGCAGCTTGCCGATCGCCTCGCAGGCCGGGTAACCGAGCATGCGCTCGGCACCGGCGTTGAAGGTGCTGACCACGCCCTTGAGGTTGGTGGCGATGATCGCCACCTGGGTTGCGGCATCCAGCACGCTGCGCAGCTGGTTGTGGGTACCACGCAGTGACTGCTCGCTGACCCGCAGCTCGGCGGTACGCTGCTCTACCAGGGCCAAGGCGCGCTGGCGCTGGCTGAACAGGCTGTAGAGCAACACACTGAGCAGCAGGCTCAACAAGCCGCCCAGCAGGCTTACCGCCAGCACCGCGGAGGAGCGGTTGGCGCGCACGAAGGCCAGGCTCGGCCGGATACTCAGCTGGAAGTGGTGGTCAGCCAGGTGCAACAACTGGTTGATGGCCAGCGGCAGAGGTGCAACCGGGTTCTGCGAATCGAACATCACCTCGGGGCCATGCAGCCCGGTGGGGTCGACGATACGCACCACCAGGTTATCGTCTGCCGTAACCGGGCGCCCGTCACTGACCAGTTCCCGCATGCTCAGCAGGGCCATCACATAGCCCATTGCCGCGCCGCGGGGGTTGGCATCGGAAAACACTGGCGCCACCATCAGCAGGCCACGCGCATCCGAGCTGGTATCGAACATGGGTAGTGGCTCGGACACCGCCATGCTGCCGGGCCCCAGCGCCCGCGCCAGTGCCGCCAAGGGCACTTCCTGGCCGGCGAGGTCCAGACCATGGGGCAGCCCGGGCAATTCACCCGACTGGGTATAGAGTACCGGGAAGTAATGGTCGCGCTGGGGGGATGGGTGCCACTGGCCTTGTTCATCCTGGTCGCGGATCACATAACCCGGGCCGAAATGCACACTGGCCTGGCGCTCGAACTCGGCGCGTTGCGCGGCCTCGACACGCGGCGCCCAGGCGTAGGCCAGGGTCCGCTGCAGCAATGGCCGGGCGTAGCCGTCGAACTCGTGTGGGGTGATTTCGTTGGAAAAGCTGAAAAACCGCCGCAGCCCGTCCAGGCGCTGCTGCTGTTCGTCAAACCGCTCGGCGATCCGGCTGAAACGCTCGCTGGCCAGCAGCTCGAAGCGCTGGCGCAGTTGCTGCTTGTAGAAGGTTTGCGTGGCTAACGCCAGGACGGCCGTCAACAGGCCACCCACGACCAGGGCGACCAGGGCCACCGCCCAGGCGGACATTGCCTCTGTGCACAGGCCAAGCAACCGCGCACGCACGCCACCCTTTGACATACACCCATCTCGTCACGTCAGCGTCCTGCGGATTATCTTGCCCTGCCCTCAGTTATAGCCATTGGCCATTAGCCGCGCAATGTACCTCGTCGCCTCAACGAAGCTGCAGACGCCAGGCGCGATGGATACGGTTATTGCGCGCGAAGTCCGGGTCCAGGGTCTGGGCCGTGATCTCCTCCACCGCATAACGCGCCATAAGGTGCTCGTCCAACTGGAACTTGCGGAAGTTGTTGGAGAAATACAGCACGCCACCCGGCGCCAGGCGGGCCATGGCCAGGTCCAGCAGTTGCACGTGGTCACGCTGCACATCGAACACGCCTTCCATGCGCTTGGAGTTGGAGAAGGTCGGCGGGTCGATGAAGATCAGGTCATAGCTGTCGCGGTTGCCTTCCAGCCAGGCCATCACATCGCCTTGCTCCAGGCGGTTGCGCTCGGAGAAGCCATTGAGCGCCAGGTTGCGTCGCGCCCAGTCCAGGTAGGTTTTCGACAGGTCGACGCTGGTGGTGCTGCGCGCGCCGCCCTTGGCCGCATGCACGGTGGCCGTGGCGGTGTAGCAGAACAGGTTGAGGAAGCGCTTGCCGGCTGCTTCGCGCTGGATGCGCATGCGCATCGGGCGATGGTCCAGGAACAGGCCCGTGTCGAGGTAGTCGGTGAGGTTGACCAGCAGCTTTACGCCGCCTTCGTTCACTTCCTGGAAGCGGCCTTCGGTCGCCTGGCGCTCGTACTGGCGCGTGCCGCTCTGCCGCTCGCGACGCTTGAGCACCACACGCTGCGGCGAAATGCCCAGGGCCTGCGGGATGGCGGCCAGCGCATCGAGCAGGCGTGCCTGGGCCTTGTCCGGGTCGACCGAACGTGGCGCGGCGTATTCCTGCACGTGCACCCAATCCTGGTACAGGTCGACCGCCAGGGCATATTCGGGCATGTCGGCATCGTACAGGCGGTAGCAATCGAGCTGTTCGCGGCGGGCCCACTTGCCTAGTTGCTTTAGGTTTTTCTGCAGGCGGTTGGCGAACATCTGCGCCCCTTCCGACAGGCGCGCCGGCTCGCTGGCCGGTGCTGCCTGCTGGCGGGTTTCCGCGCCTTCAGGCTGCGTTTCGCGGCGCTCGCCGGTAACGAACTGGTCGGGCTGCACCTTGAACAGCAGCAGCTTGCACGGCAAGGCGCCGTTCCAGAACGCGTACTGCTTGTGGCTGCGAATGCCCATGCGCTTGCCCAGCTGCGGCGCGCCAGTGAATACCGCCGCCTCCCAGCCCATGCAGGCCTGGCGCAGGCGCTCGCCGAGGTTCTGGTAGAGGTACAGCAGGCTGGCTTCGTCACCCAGGCGCTCGCCATAAGGCGGGTTGCTGATGACCAGGCCTTTCTGGTTCTGGTCCGGGCGCGGCTCGAAGGTGCTGACTTCGCCCTGGTAGATCTTCACCCAGTCGCCCAGGCCGGCACGCTCGACGTTGTTGCGGCCTGGCTGGATCAACCGAGGGTCGGCCTCGTAGCCACGGATCCACAGTGGTGGCTTGGCCAGGCCGGCCTGTGCCCGCGCCTGCGCCTCGTCATGCACCTTGCGCCACAATGCCGGTACGTGGCCGAGCCAGGCACTGAAGCCCCAGCGCTCACGCTTGAGGTTGGGCGCGATATCGGCGGCGATCATCGCCGCTTCGACCAGGAAGGTACCCACACCGCACATCGGGTCGGCCAGCGCGCCACCTTCGGCGGCAATGCGCGGCCAGCCGGCGCGGATGAGTACCGCCGCCGCCAGGTTTTCCTTCAGCGGCGCGGCGCCTTGCTGCAGGCGGTAGCCACGCTGGTGCAGGCTGTGCCCGGAAAGGTCGAGCGAGAGAATGGCTTCGCCACGGTCCAGGCGCAGGTGCACGCGCACATCAGGGTCGATCTTTTCCACCGACGGGCGCAGGCCTTCACGGTTGCGCAGCTTGTCGACGATCGCGTCCTTGACCTTCAACGCACCGAAGTGGGTGTTGTCGATGCCCGAGCCATGGCCGCTGAACTCAACTGCCAGGGTGCCGTCGGCTGCCAGGTGATCGGCCCAGTCGACCGCGTGCACGCCGTCGTAGAGGTCGTCGGCGTTCTTCATGGAGAAGCGCTTGAGTACCAGCAGCACCCGGTTGGCCAAGCGTGACCAAAGGCACAGGCGGTAGGCGGTTTCCATGTCGGCGGCGCCGCGAATGGCCGAAGTGTGCTCGCGCACATCATCCAGGCCGAGGCTCCGCGCCTCTTCGGCAAGCAGGCCTTCCAGGCCTTTGGGGCAAGTGAGGTAAAGTTCGAAACGGTCCGACATGAGTAATCCAGCGCCTTGGGCTATTTGACTGACGGGGCGACGCATCGCCCCGCGATGTTTGCCCGCACACCTTTCCAGCAGACGTGCGGGTGGCCCCTCCCGACACGCGAACGTGCAATGAAAGGCCGGGCCGCCTGACCGATCTGTGCTTGGCCCAGTGGCAAAGACAGCTTAGATCATCAGGCAGTACGAAAAATTCTGGCGATACCAGGGCCGATGTGACCCTTCGTCGCATTTCAAATTATTTCTGTCATGCGCAAGCAACGCTGGCGAAATGACGTCAATGATCGGCAAACCCTGATCATAGCGGGCTCAACGCTAAACAAGGTTGAGTCGCATTTATTTACTTATCCCCTCACCCTTGGAAAGGTTACGTGCTTATGACAAATCGATCATTCACACCGTGACTCGCATTCGATAGAACTGGTCTCAGGCCGCTTCGCAACGAGGTGGCACTTTCAGCTCGCCACGCCGGCAGCGAGCGCATACCGGCAGAAAGACTCTGCCCGGCCTCGGAGAGGCCGACGGGACATTACAGTCAACAAGTGAGGGCAACACCCTATGAGAAGACTTAAGCGTGATCCGTTGGAAAGAGCATATTCACGTGGCTACCAATACGGGGTCACCGGCAAATCCCGCGAACTTTGCCCCTTCAATCTTCCTTCTGTTCGCCAAGCCTGGATCAACGGCTGGCGTGAAGGTCGCGGTGATAACTGGGACGGAATGACTGGCACCGCTGGCATCCATAGACTCAACGAAAATCACGCCGTTGGCTGAACGAGGACACTGAATTCGATTCACCATGCACGCCCTATCCGGGCGGCGGGCGAAGGCCCAGGGGCCCCTTGATGGGGCCCTTTTTTATGCTACTTGGCAAATGTTATCAAATGCACCGGCCCTTTCGCGGGTAAACCCGCTCCCACAGATGCCCTGCTGCCTTCAAGCGCTGTGCAATTCCTGTAGGAGCGGGTTTACCCGCGAATTGGCCTGTCAGGTTACCTGGACATTGCAGCGATAGCGTCCACCGCCTCGCGAATCAGCGCCGGCCCTTTATAGATAAAGCCAGAGTAGATCTGCACCAGGCTCGCCCCGGCAGCGATCTTCTCGGCGGCATGGCGGCCTTCGGTAATGCCGCCAGCGGCAATAATCGGCAGCTTGCCGCCCAGCTCGCCCGCCAGCACCTTGACGATATGGGTGCTCTTCTCCAGCACCGGCGCGCCCGACAGGCCGCCCGCCTCGCCACCGTACGGCAGGCCTTCGACACCTTCACGCCCCAGCGTGGTGTTGGTGGCGATCACCGCATCCATGCCCGACTCCATCAGCGCGGCGGCCACCAGGGCGGTTTCTTCGTCGCTCATGTCCGGGGCAATCTTGATTGCCAGAGGTACGCGCTTGCCATGCGTGCCGGCCAGTTGCTCGCGGCGCACGGCCAGGGCATCGAGCAGTTGCTTGAGCGAATCGCCGAACTGCAGGCTGCGCAGGCCCGGGGTGTTGGGCGAACTGACGTTGACCGTGATGTAACTGGCCTCGGTGTACACCTTGTCCAGGCAGATCAGGTAGTCATCGACGGCACGCTCCACCGGGGTGTCGAAATTCTTGCCGATGTTGATGCCCAGCACACCGTTGTAACGCGCGGCCCGTACCCGGCCGAGCAGGTGATCAACGCCCAGGTTGTTGAAGCCCATGCGGTTGATGATGGCCGTTGCCTCCGGCAGGCGGAACAGCCGCGGCTTGGGGTTGCCCGGCTGTGGACGCGGGGTGACGGTGCCGATTTCGACGAAGCCGAAGCCCAGCTGGGCGAAACCGTCGATGGCCGCGCCGTTCTTGTCCAGGCCGGCCGCCAGGCCCACCGGGTTGGCGAAGTTCAAGCCCATGACCGTAACCGGCAAAGCCGCCGGCTGCTTGCACAGCATGCCGTTGAGACCGAGACGGCCACCGGCACCGATCAGGTCCAGGGACAGGTCGTGGGAGGTTTCCGGGGAAAGCTTGAACAGCAGCTGGCGGGCCAGGGTATACATGGGCAGGCAAGGCTCGGGGTGAATGAGGGGGCGATTATAGCCAGCGTGAGGCCGGCATGACAGCAAATCGTGGGGCTGCTGTCAGATGGCACATCGGTTGCACCGGAAAAGCCCACAGCCTTATCAGTACGGGCGAGGAACCTTGTGAACACTGCACCCCGAGCAACGCCCCTGGCCTGGGTCAACGGCAGCGACGCGCCGGAAAAGCCCAGCCTGAACATCGGCTACATGGCCCTGACCGACTGCGCCTCGGTGGTAGTCGCCGCCACCCAGGGCTTCGCCCAGCAGCACGGCCTTACCCTCAACCTCAAGCGCCAAGGCTCCTGGGCCGGGCTGCGCGACAAGCTGGTCAGCGGCGAACTGGATGCGGCGCACTGCCTGTATGGCCTGGTGTACGCCGTGCACCTGGGCATCGGCGGTGTACCGGCCAGCGCCATGGCCGTGCTCATGGGGCTGAACCAGAACGCCCAGGCCATAAACCTGTCCCCGGCCCTGCAGCGCAAAGGCGTGACCAACCCTGAAGCACTGGCGCGCCTGGTGCACCAGCATGGCGCACGCCTCACCTTCGCCCAAACCTTCCCCACCGGCACCCACGCCATGTGGCTGTATTACTGGCTGGCCAGCCAGGGCATCCACCCATTGCGCGACGTCGACAGCGTGGTGGTACCACCGGCGCAAATGGCTGCGCATATCCAGGCCGGGCGCATCGACGGTTTCTGCGTGGGCGAACCCTGGGCTGCCGATGCAGTGGCCACGGGCCAGGGCTTCACCCTGGCCACCAGCCAGTCGATCTGGCCGGACCACCCGGAAAAGGTCCTGGCCTGCGCCCGCGCCTTTGCCGAGCAATACCCCAACAGCGCCCGCGCGCTGATCAGGGCGGTACTCGCCGCCAGCCGCTTCATCGAGCAAAGCCCGGAAAACCGCCGCAGCACCGCGCAACTGCTCAGCAGCAGCGCCTACCTGGACACTCCGCTGGCAAGTATCGAGCCGCGACTGCTCGGCAGCTACCACGATGGCCTGGGCAACCACTGGCAAGACCCGCACGCCCTGCGCCTGCACGATCACGGCCGGGCCAACCTGCCGTACCTGTCCGACGGCATGTGGTTCATGACCCAGTTCCGCCGCTGGGGCTTGCTGCGCGATGACCCCGACTACCTCGGCGTGGCCCGCCAGGTCCAGCAACTGGCACTGTATGGCGAGGCGGCCCAAAGCCTAGGCGTGGCCTGCCCCGAGCAGCCGATGCGCAGCAGCCTGCTGATCGATGGCAGCCGCTGGGACGGCAGCGACCCCTACGGCTATGCCCGCAGCTTCAGCCTGCATGCCCTGGGCGACCTGCCCGATGCCCGTGTCGGCGCGTGAGGGGGACCATTCATGTTGCGCATCCTGCTGATCGACGACACCCAGAGCAAACTCGGCCGCCTCAAGGCGGCCTTGAGCGAGGCCGGCTTCGAGGTCATCGAAGCCCCAGGCCTGACCATCGACCTGCCCGCCTGCGTCGAAACGGTGCGCCCGGACGTGGTGCTTATCGATACCGACTCACCGGACCGCGATGTGATGGAACAGGTGGTCCTGGTCAGCCGTGACCAGCCACGGCCAATCGTGCTGTTCACCGACGAGCATGATCCCGGGGTGATGCGCCAGGCGATCCAGGCAGGGGTCAGCGCCTACATCGTCGAAGGCATTCATGCCGCGCGGCTGCAACCGATCCTGGACGTGGCCATGGCCCGCTTCGAAAGCGACCAGGCGCTGAAGGCACAGCTGCTTGCGCGCGACCAGCAACTGGCTGAACGCAAGCGCATCGAGCAGGCCAAGGGTTTGCTGATGAAGATGAAGGACTGCAACGAAGAACAGGCCTACACCCTGATGCGCCGACAGGCCATGAGCCGGCAGCAGAAGCTGATCCAGGTGGCCGAGCAGATCATTGCCATGCACGAGATGCTGGGCTGACGCCTCGTTCAAAACCTCCCACATAACCCGAGTCAACCCACGGTCCGAGTTGGCCCATCTCTTGCTGAACAAATATCACCGGTAGCCAACGGCGGTTGCCCCACTTAATCCCCGACAAAGACGTCGCTCTCTCCTCCACGCACGTGGAGCGGGTAGCGGCGTCTTTTTCGTTCCGTTGCATTGCCGAGTGAGGTGTTCGATGAGTACCAGCTTCTGGAAATCCGGGCATGTGCCCACGCTGTTCGCCGCGTTCCTGTACTTCGACCTCAGCTTCATGGTCTGGTACCTGCTTGGCCCATTGGCGGTGCAGATTGCCGCCGATCTGCAGCTGAGTGCACAACAACGGGGCCTGATGGTGGCCACGCCGATCCTGGCCGGGGCGATCCTGCGCTTCGCCATGGGCGTGCTGGTTGACCGCCTGTCACCCAAGACCGCGGGGCTGATCGGCCAAGTGGTGGTCATCGTCGCCCTCGCCGCTGCCTGGCACCTGGGCGTGCACAGCTATGAACAAGCGCTGCTGCTGGGCGTGTTCCTCGGCTTTGCCGGCGCTTCGTTCGCCGTGTCACTGCCGCTGGCCTCGCAATGGTACCCGCCACAGCACCAAGGCAAAGCCATGGGCATTGCAGGTGCCGGCAACTCCGGCACAGTGTTCGCCGCCCTGCTGGCCCCCGCGCTGGCTGCGGGCTTTGGCTGGAACAACGTGTTCGGCTTCGCACTGATCCCGCTGTCGCTGGCCCTGTTGGTGTTCGCCCTGCTGGCACGCAATGCTCCGCAGCGGCCCAAGCCAAAAGCCATGGCCGATTACCTCAAGGCCCTGGGCGACCGTGACAGCTGGTGGTTCATGTTCTTCTACAGCGTCACCTTCGGCGGCTTCATCGGCCTGGCCAGCGCCCTGCCCGGCTATTTCAGTGACCAGTATGGCCTGAGCCCGGTCACCGCTGGCTACTACACCGCTGCCTGCGTGTTCGCCGGCAGCCTGATGCGCCCACTTGGCGGCGCCTTGGCTGACCGCTTCGGCGGCATCCGCACCCTGCTGGGCATGTATAGCGTGGCGGCCATCTGCATCGCCGCAGTCGGCTTCAACCTGCCAAGCGCCGCCGCCGCACTGGCCCTGTTCGTCAGCGCCATGCTCGGCCTGGGAGCCGGCAATGGCGCGGTGTTCCAACTGGTACCGCAACGCTTCCGCCAGGAGATCGGCGTGATGACCGGGCTGATCGGCATGGCCGGCGGCATCGGGGGCTTCCTGCTGGCCGCCGGGCTTGGCACCATCAAGCAGCACACCGGTGACTACCAGCTGGGGCTGTGGCTGTTCGCCAGCCTGGGCTTGCTGGCCTGGTTCGGCCTGCACGGCGTGAAACAGCGCTGGCGCACCACCTGGGGCTCGGCTGCGGTTACCGCGGCACGGGTCTGAGGCACAGCCATGAGCCTGCAACTGAACTTTGCCCAGGCCAGCGCCACCGGGCCGCGCGAGGAAAACCAGGACGCCCTGCGCCTGGTTACCCCGGCGCCGGAGCTGGCCGCCAGCAAAGGCTACCTGTTCGCCCTCGCCGACGGCGTCAGCCAATGTGCCGATGGCGGCCTGGCAGCCCGTGCCAGCCTGCAGGCGCTGGCCCTGGACTATTACGCCACCCCCGCGACCTGGAGCGTGGCCCAGGCACTGGACCGCCTGCTGCTGGCGCAAAACCGCTGGCTGCGCGCCCAAGGCAGTGGCCAGCCACTGCTGACCACCCTCAGCGCGCTGGTGCTGCGCGGCCGACGCTTTACCCTGGCCCACGTGGGTGACTGTCGCGTGTACCGCTGGCACGCCGGGCGCCTGCAATGCCTGAGCGAAGACCATGTATGGGACCAGCCCGGCATGCAGCATGTGCTGAAGCGCGCGCTGGGCCTGGACCAGCACCTGCTGGTGGATTATCTGGAAGGTGAGCTGCAGCCGGGCGAGAGTTTCCTGTTGTTGAGCGATGGCGTATGGGCCAGCCTGGGCGACCAGCACATCCAGGCGGTGCTACGCGAGCAACCCGACCTGCAACTGGCCGTCGATACCCTGGTCGCCAGCGCGCACCTGAACGGCAGCCAGGACAACGCCAGTGCCTTGCTGGTGCAGGTCGAGCAATTGGGCACTGCCAACCTGGGCGACACCCTGGCGCAACTGCAGCAATGGCCGGTGCCCGGCCCGTTGCGTGAAGGCCAGGTAATCGATGGCTGGCAAGCCGAAAAGCTGCTTTCGCAAAGCCGCCAGTCGCTGCTGTACCGGGTGCGCGATAGTCAGGGCCGAGCCTGGCTGCTGAAGACACTGCCACCCGCGCGCGAGCAGGAGCCCGGCGCGGCGCAAGGGCTGTTGCTGGAGGAATGGTTCCTGCGCCGGGTCGCTGGCCGGCACTTTCCCGAGCTGCACACCGCCAGCCAGCGCCAGCACCTGTACTACGTGATGCGCGAATACCCCGGCCAGAGCCTGGCGGCGCTGCTGGCCGAGCATGGCCCGCTGCCCATACCGCAGTGGCTGGAGCTGGCTCGGCAACTGCTGCAGGCGGTCGGCGTATTGCACCGGCGCAACCTGCTGCACCGCGACATCAAGCCAGAGAACCTGCACCTGGGCAGCGATGGGCAGCTGCGCCTGCTGGACTTCGGCCTGGCCTACTGCCCGGGCTTGTCCGAAGACCCGCTGCACGAGTTGCCGGGCACACCGTCATACATTGCCCCGGAAGCGTTCGACGGCCAACCGCCCAGCCCACGCCAGGACCTGTATGCCGTGGGTGTGACGTTGTATCACCTGCTGACCGGGCATTACCCCTACGGCGAGGTGGAGGCCTTCCAGCGCCCACGCTTCGGCCAGCCGGTCAACGCCGCGCGCTACCGCCCTGACCTGCCGGAATGGCTGCAGCACAACCTGCAGCAGGCACTGGCAGCCGACCCGGCGCAGCGCTTCGAAACCGCCGAACACTGGCTACTGCTACTCGAACGTGGCGACCGCCAGGAACTGCCCACCCGGCCACGGCCGTTGCTGGAGCGCGAACCGTTGAAGGTCTGGCGCACCCTGGCCCTGCTGTCCTTGCTGTTCAACCTGATTTTGCTGCTCACCCTGCTCAAGGGCTGAACGCACCTTGCCGATGAGGAAACCCTGATGAATGCGAAAGTCTGGCTGGTTGGTGCTGGCCCTGGTGATCCGGAGCTGCTCACTCTCAAGGCTGTACGCGCCTTGCAGCAAGCCGCTGTGGTGATGATCGACGACCTGGTCAACCCGGCGGTGCTGGAGCACTGCCCACAGGCCCGTGTGATTGCCGTGGGCAAACGCGGCGGCTGCCGCTCCACGCCGCAGGCGTTCATCCAGCGCCTGATGCTGCGCCATGCGCGGCAAGGGCGCTGCGTGGTGCGGCTCAAGGGCGGCGACCCGTGCATCTTCGGCCGCGGCGGTGAAGAGGCGCTGTGGTTGCAGGGGCATGGTATCGAGGTGGAAGTGGTCAACGGCATCACCGCCGGCCTGGCTGGCGCCACGCAATGCGGAATTTCCCTGACCTCACGGGGCGTGAGCCGTGGCGTGACGCTGGTCACGGCCCATACCCAGGACGACAGCGAACTGAACTGGACGGCCTTGGCCCAGGGCGGGACGACGCTGGTGGTGTACATGGGCGTGGCCAGGCTGGAGCAGGTGCGCCAAGGGTTACTGGACGGGGGCATGGCACCGGCGACGCCGGTGGCGATGATCGAGAATGCCTCGTTGCCGCAACAGCGGGAATGCAGGAGCGATGTGCGGGGGATGGTCGAGGAGGCGCGGGGGTTTGGCTTGCGTAGCCCGGCGATTTTGGTGATTGGAGAGGTGGTTGGGGAACAGGTGGTTCAGGAATTGGTGGCAATTGCTGGATGATGCGCTGCCTGCGCCGGCCCTTTCGCGGGTAAACCCGCTCCCACAGGGATTGTGCATGAGCTGAAGGGTGCGGCGAACCTGTGGGAGCGGGTTTACCCGCGAAAGGGCCGGCACACACCACACAAATCCCAGGCAAAGAAAAACCCGGCCGAGGCCGGGTTTTTCATGAAGCTTCAAACCAATTACTTGGCCTGGGCTTCTACCTGAGCTTCAACGCGACGGTTGACAGCGCGGCCTTCTTCGGTGGCGTTGTCGGCAACCGGACGGGTTTCGCCGTAGCCAACCGAATCAACACGGCTGGATTCTACGCCGTACTGCTGGGTCAGGACCTGCTTGACAGCGTTGGCACGACGCTCGGACAGCTTCTGGTTGTAAGCGTCTGGGCCGACGGAGTCAGTGTGACCTTCCACGGTGGTGGTGGTCTGTGGGTACTGCTTCATGAAGTCAGCCAGGTTCTTGATGTCGCCGTAGCTGTTTGGCTTGACGACCGACTTGTCGAAGTCGAACTTGACATCCAGCTCAACGCGAACGACTTCGGCAACAGCCGGGCAGCCATCAGCGTCAACGGTAACGTTGGCCGGGGTGTCAGGGCACTTGTCGACGTTGTCGCAAACGCCGTCGTTATCGGAGTCGGAGCACACTTCGGCAACTGGGGCCGGAGCGACTTCAGCTTGCTTCGGGCTACCGCCGAAGTTCAGACCAACACCAACGGTCGGGCCCCACTCGGTGTTGCCGTTGTCGATGTTGTACATGGCTTCTACGCCAGCACGGGCGAAGAACATGTCGGTGATGTACCACTTGGCGCCAGCGCCAACGTTGGCGAAGGTGGAGTGGTCGCGGCCGCTACGAGTGGCCTGGCCCAGGCTCTCGTGAGCGAAACCGGCGGAAACGTACGGACGCAGAGCGTCGCCGACGGTACCGAAGTGGTAGGTAGCGTCGAGCTTGGCCTTGGAACCTTTGATGTCTTTGTTGAAGACTTCACCACGAGCGTTGTGGGTCTCGTTGTAGCCGAGGTCCAGGGAAACGTCGTCGGTCAGGAAGTAGCCCAGGCGAACACCAGGATTGGTGCCGTCGTTCTTGAAGTTACGTTCGCTGTCGTAGTACTGCTTGGTAACGTTGCCTTCGATTTCCACAGCGCCTTGGCCTTGAGCCAGAACGCCGAACGAAGTAGCAGCGACGAGCGAGCCAATGGCCAAGCCCAAGGTGTTTTTCAATTTCATCCGTTAAATCCCCATCTGGTGATAGTTAAGCAGTCCCACCACAAACAAGGGGGACAACTCGACGGCAAGTCTAGCAGAACTCGCCGGTTCGTTAGAGATATTTGCACGCCACTAAGTTTCATCGAGGCCGGCAAATTTCTCCCGAAGCTTGTCTAGCGCGCGCTTGTAGCGCATTTTTGTCGCGCTCAGGCCCATGTGCATGATGTCGGCAATTTCCTGAAATTCCAGCTCTGCGACAAAACGCAGCACCAGGATTTCCCGGTCAATCGGGTTCACATGCACCAGCCACTTGTCCAGCCCGCCTTTTTCTTCCGGCTTCGGAGCCTTGTCTTCGGACGCCTCTTCGACAGGGTCCAGACTCAAGGCATCCATCAGCCGACGTTTACGGCGCTCCTTGCGGTACTGGGTAATGCATTCGTTGTAGGTGATGCTGTAGAGCCAGGTCTTGAACTTGGACTTACCCTCGAAGTTCTTCAGCCCGTACAGCACTTTCAACATGACTTCCTGACAGACATCGTCCGCGTCACGGTCGTTCCCCAGATAACGTGCACAGACGTTGAACAGGGTCCGTTGGTAGCGCCGCATGAGCTCCTCATAGGCGCGGGTAACGTGGTACAGCTCTTCATGCGAACGCGCCACCAACTCTTCGTCGGTGAGCTCGCGGGGGTCATAACGCATGGGCGGCGAATGAACTTTATTCAAAACGGATCTGGCCGACAGTCAGGTCAATGTCGCCGCGCGACCCCGTGGGTCGATTTTCGCGGCGGCATACATTAACAGCTTTGTGCGGTTAGCGGCTATTGACTCGCTGTTCAAGCAACTCGCGATTGGACAGCGACACCAGTTCGCCATCATCGGTCAGCAGCGTCGTCTTGACCGTACCGATTTCCTCGATGTGCCCTTCGACCTCTCCAATTCGCACCTGCTGGCCCACCTGATAAAGTTCGCGCACGTAGATGCCGGCGAGGATTTGCCCGGCGATTTCGCGGCTACCGAGGCCCATTGCCAACGCAACGGCCAGACCAACGGTAATCAGCCCGATCACGATCACATGGTTCAGCAGGTCGGTTTTCACCTCCAGCTGGCTGATGGCCACCGAGATGCTGATGATGATCACCAGGCCTTGGGTGATACGGCCCAGGCCTGCCGAGTATTCCAGGCCGATGCCTTCGGCAGCGCCGCGTACCAGGCCGTTGGCCACCTGGGCCAGCAGCACGCCGGCCAGCAGCACCAGGGCTGCGCCGAACACCTTCGGCAGGTAAAGGGCAAGCATGTCGAGGGTTGCCGAAACCCGCTCCAGGCCCAGCGACTCTGCGGCCGAGACCAGGAAGATGAGCAGCACGAACCAGTAGACGATCTTGCCGATCAGGGTGGAGATGGGTACCTGGATGCCGACCCGGCCGAGCATCTTGGTCAGGCCGGTGCCGGCCATCAGGCGGTCCAGGCCGAACTTGGCCAGCAGTTTGGACAGCAGCGTGTCGAGCAGCTTGGCCACCACGAAACCGAGCAGCACCACGACCAGCGCGCCGAACAGGTTGGGGATGAAGTTCGCTACCTTGGTCCAAAGGGCAGTCATGGCGGTGACCAGGCTCTGGGTCCAGAGATCGAGTTCCATATTCAATCGGCCTTATCTGCTTTGCTGCCGTTGGCAGCGTTGCGGGAAGAGTGTCGACGCACCGGCGCAACATGCGCCGCGCCATTGTTCACGGCGATCAGCAGCGCCTGGCTCCAGCGGCCAAGCAGGCTGAACAGATCGCCCGCGCCAACCTGGCGGTTGGCGGTTTTCAGCACGCGACCCAGGCAAGCGGCGTCGTCCCGGTCGTCCCGGTCATTGCCGGAGGGGGACGCCTTGAGCAGGTCGCGCAGGGATTCTTCAAACGGATCGTGCATGGGCACCTCGCGCAGTGTCAGTCAGAGACGAGATGGCCGGACGATGGGTCACACATCGCATTGGGACGAGTGTTTCAAAATGAATGCGCGTCGGCTTCTTCGCGGGCACGCCCGCTCCCACAGGGATCTCACAGAACCTGAAGGCTGTGGTGTCCCTGTGGGAGCGGGCGTGCCCGCGAAGAGGCCAGAGCAGGTCAATCGACATCTATACCCACCGCAACCGCCGAAACAGCCACCACTGCCCCACCGCCAGCCCCAGCACGACGATGCAGGCGAACAGGAAACCATAGGGGTTTTCCGCCCCGGGGATGCCGCCGACATTGATGCCCAGCAGCCCGGTGATGAAGCTCATGGGCAGGAAGATGCAGGTGATGATGCCGAAGCGGTACATGGTGCGGTTCATGCGCTCGCTACGCCGGCGATCCTGGCTTTCCAGCACCAGCGCGGCACGTTCGCGGGTCAGTTCCAGCTCTTCGAGGTAGCGGATGAGGCTGTTGTTCAGCTCGTTCCAGTAATCGGCATCGGCATCGGCGAACCAGCTCCATTTGCTGCGCGACAACTGGGCGTAGATTTCCCGCTGCGGGGCAAGAAAACGCCGCAGACCGGCGGCACGCCGGCGGATCTGCTGCAGGCTGCCGTTCTCCGGGGTATACCGTTCGTCGGATTCAACCTTTTCTTCCTCAATGTCGGCCAGTTCGGACAGGTCGCTGACCAGACCCTGAACCTTTTCGGTGAGCAGTTCGCCCATCAGCAGCAACAGCTCGGAAGCCGATTTCGGGCCCCTGCCCTCTTCGAGCTGCTGGAGAATCTCGTCACTGGCGCGCAACGGCCGCAGGCGCAGCGAGATGACCCGCTGCGCCTCGGCAAAGATACGCACCGAGACCATGTCTTCCGGCTCTGCACCCGGGTTGAGGTTGACCCCACGCAGGAACAGCAACAACTGCTCATCGGCCATGGGCAGCAGGCGCGGCCGGGTGTTTTCTTCCAGCAGCAGCTCGCAGGCGAACGCGCTCAGGCCGCTGTCGTGCAGCAGCCAGGTGCGGGTTTGCGGATGGCTGCGATCCCAGTGCAGCCACAGGCTTTGCTCGGGTTGCAGCTGCAGGTCGTCCAGCTCGGTACGGGCAATCGAGCGCGCGCCACCTTTGCCATCGAGCACCAGGGCGTGCACCAGCCCCCACTGCGCGTTGTCTTCCTCGAACATCAAAGCTCCATCAGCGCGGGCGGCGCCTTACTCAGGCATTTTCAACGGGCTTGGCGAGACCAGCACGCCATTGTTGTCGGCATACACATACTCGCCCGGGCGGAAGGTCACCCCGGCGAAGGTCACTGGCACGTTGAGGTCGCCGATGCCGCGCTTGTCGGTCTTCATCGGGTGGCTGGCCAGGGCCTGCACGCCGACGTCGGTCTGGATCAGCACGTCGACGTCACGCACGCAGCCGTAGATCACCAGGCCTTCCCAACCGTTCCTGGCAGCCTTCTCGGCGAGCATGTCGCCGAGCAGTGCGCGGCGCAGCGAGCCACCACCATCGACGACCAGGACCTTGCCCTTGCCATCGAGCTCGACCTGCTCCTTGACCAGCGAGTTGTCTTCGAAGCACTTGATGGTGACGATCTGGCCACCGAACGAATCGCGGCCGCCGAAATTGCTGAACATCGGTTCCAGCACCTGCACCAGGTCCGGGTAGGCATCACACAGGTCGGGCGTAACGTAATGCTGCATGGGAAGCTCCTGTCAGTCACAACGAAAGCGGGTATCGGCCAAGGCTACACCGTAGAGCCCATTGCAGTCATCCGGGACCAAGCAGTCAGTTGTGTTTTGCCTGTACCGGCCCTTTCGCGAGTAAACCCGCTCCCACAGGGTTTTCACTGCACCCGAGCCCTGTGCAATTCCTGTGGGAGCGGGTTTACCCGCGAAGAGGCCAGCACAGGCGCAACCCATTCAACCGACGGGCACAGGCTCCGCCACCACCGTGGATTCATGCACAGGCACCAGCGGATCCCGCAGCCAACGCTCCACCAGCGGCCACACCTGCACCTGCGCGGCCTTGCTCACCAGCATGTCGACATGCCCGAAAGCGTCGAAGCCTTCCTCGAGCCCCAGCCGCAGAAACTGCTTGCGCTCACCGCCGAATTGCTCGAACAGCTTGCGGCAGGCCCACACCGGGTCCTGGAAGTCCCCCGCACCAGCCACGGCCAGCAGCGGCACATCCACCTTGGCCAGCCCCGCCCACCAGTCGCTCTGCTTGTCGCCAAAGCGCCCGAACAGGCCATGCCAGCGCATGCTTTCCAGGGCCAGGCCGATCGGCTCATCCTCCGGCCCACGTTTGAAACGCGGCCCGGAAATCTGCCCCCAGCGCTTGAGCAGCAGCTTGGCCCCCCAGGCCAGCGGTGGCACCTTCAGCGGCCAGTACACGCGGCTGATCTGGGTACCGAACAGCGCCACGCTGGCCACCTGTTCGGCAGCCAGAAAACCACCGCCCAGCGCTGCCGCCAGGGTCGTGCCGCCCAGGGAATGGCCGACCCAGTGCGGCGTCTGGCCCGACTGCTCGCGCACGAACGCTGCAATCAGCGGCAGGTCATCGCGGGCATAGGCGGCAACGCTGTTGTGCTTCCAGTCATGGTTGCGCGGCGACAGGCCATGGCCGCGCATTTCCGGGATCCACACATCGAAGCCGGCGCGGGCGAGATAGGCGCCCAGGCCAACCCCTTTGGGGGAATACCAGAAGCGGCGGTTGGAGAAGCTGCCGTGCAGGAGAATGACCGGTACGCCCTGGGCCTGGCCCTGATCGGCCAGCCCCAGGCGGGTGACAGCCAGCTCGACGCTGGGGTCAGGGCTGTTGCCGGCCTTGATCCGGTACACATCTTCGCTGAGGTCGCCGCGGCGTTCGGCACTGAGCAGGGCCACGGGGAATAGAGTGCTGCTGCTTTGCATAAGGTTGCTTGGTGCACAAAAAAGGGCGGGATCCATTGCTGGAGCTCGCCCTGGAAAAAACCAGGCGGGGGTACGCCAGACGTACCCCCGCGTTTTACTGCATCAGACCGCGCCCTGGCCTTCAGCCAGGTAGAACCAGGTTTCGAGTACCGAGTCCGGGTTCAGCGACACGCTGTCGATACCCTGCTCCATCAGCCACTTGGCCAGGTCCGGGTGGTCCGACGGGCCCTGACCGCAGATGCCGATGTACTTGCCAGCCTTGTTGCACGCGGCAATGGCGTTGGCCAGCAGCTTCTTCACCGCAGGGTTACGCTCGTCGAACAGGTGGGCGATGATGCCCGAGTCACGGTCCAGGCCCAGGGTCAGCTGGGTCAGGTCGTTGGAGCCGATCGAGAAGCCGTCGAAGTACTCCAGGAACTCTTCGGCGAGGATGGCGTTGGACGGCAGTTCGCACATCATGATCACGCGCAGGCCGTTGTCGCCACGGGCCAGGCCGTTTTCGGCAAGCAGGTCGACAACCTGGCTGGCTTCACCCAGGGTACGCACGAACGGCACCATGATCTCGACGTTGGTCAGGCCCATCTCGTTGCGCACGCGCTTGAGCGCACGGCACTCGAGCTCGAAGCAGTCACGGAACGATTCGCTGATGTAGCGCGAAGCGCCACGGAAGCCGAGCATCGGGTTTTCTTCTTCCGGCTCGTACAGCTTGCCGCCGATCAGGTTGGCGTACTCGTTGGACTTGAAGTCCGACAGGCGCACAATGACCTTTTTCGGGTAGAAGGCCGCAGCCAGGGTGCTGATGCCCTCGACCAGCTTCTCGACATAGAAGCCTACCGGGTCGTTGTAGCCGGCGATGCGCTTGTCGACGCTGTCCTTCAGATCGGCTGGCAGGCCGGCATAGTTCAGCAGCGCCTTGGGGTGCACGCCGATCATGCGGTTGATGATGAACTCCAGGCGCGCCAGGCCGACACCGGCGTTGGGCAGCTGGGCGAAATCGAAGGCACGGTCCGGGTTGCCGACGTTCATCATGATCTTGAATGGCAGGTCGGGCATGGCGTCGACCGAGTTCTGCTTCACATCGAAGCCCAGCTCGCCCTCGAAGATGAAACCGGTATCGCCTTCGGCACAGGACACAGTCACACCCTGGCCGTCTTTCAGCACCTGGGTGGCGTTGCCGCAACCGACCACGGCCGGAATGCCCAGCTCACGGGCGATGATCGCCGCGTGGCAGGTACGCCCGCCACGGTTGGTGACGATGGCGCTGGCGCGTTTCATCACCGGTTCCCAGTCCGGGTCGGTCATGTCGGAGACCAGTACATCGCCCGGCTGGACCTTGTCCATTTCCGATACGTCGTTGATCACGCGGACCTTGCCGGCGCCGATGCGCTGGCCAATGGCGCGGCCTTCGACCAGAACGGTGCCCTTCTCTTTCAGCAGGTAGCGTTCCATGACGTTGGCGCTGGAGCGGCTCTTCACCGTCTCGGGGCGCGCCTGGACGATATACAGCTTGCCGTCGTCACCGTCCTTGGCCCATTCGATGTCCATCGGGCGCTGGTAGTGCTGCTCGATGATCATGGCCTGCTTGGCCAGCTCGCTGACCTCGGCATCGGTCAGGCAGAAGCGCGCGCGCTCGGCGCGGTCCACTTCGACGGTCTTGACCGAACGGCCGGCCTTGGCTTCTTCGCCATAGACCATCTTGATCGCCTTGCTGCCCAGGTTGCGGCGCAGGATGGCCGGGCGGCCTGCCTGCAGGGTGTTTTTGTGCACGTAGAATTCGTCAGGGTTGACCGCACCCTGCACCACGGTTTCGCCCAGGCCGTAGGCGCCGGTGATGAACACCACGTCGCGGAAGCCCGACTCGGTGTCGAGGGTGAACATGACGCCGGCGGTGCCGGTTTCGGAGCGGACCATGCGCTGCACGCCGGCGGACAGGGCCACCAGCTTGTGGTCGAAGCCCTGGTGCACGCGGTAGGCGATGGCACGGTCGTTGAAAAGCGAGGCGAACACTTCCTTGGCCGCGCGGATCACGTTGTCGACGCCGCGGATGTTGAGGAAGGTTTCCTGTTGGCCGGCGAACGAGGCGTCCGGCAGGTCTTCGGCGGTGGCCGAGGAACGCACGGCAACGGCCATGTTGTCGTTGCCGGCAGCCATTTCGGCGAAGGCCGTACGGATTTCCGAATCCAGACGTGCCGGGAAGTCGGCTTCCATGACCCACTGGCGAATCTGCGCGCCGGTCTTGGTCAGGGCGTTGATGTCATCCACGTCGAGTGCGTCGAGCGCGGCGTGGATACGGTCGTTGAGACCACTCTGTTCGAGAAAATCGCGGTACGCCTGCGCCGTAGTGGCAAAGCCGCCCGGCACCGATACACCAGCACCTGCGAGGTTGCTGATCATCTCGCCCAGGGATGCGTTCTTGCCCCCCACATGCTCCACATCATGGACGCCGAGCTTATCGAGGGAAACTACGTACTCTACCAAGGTGATCTCTCCACTAACTGTGTTGGAAAAGCTCAATGGCGCCCGCCTGCCTTCATTGACTTGGCCGGACGCTTGTGGCCTGTACCTGGAAAATAAGTGAGAATGCCGACAGCCGCATTCGGCAAACCGAACTTATCATATCCAAGAAACGTCATCAGCTTAAGGCCCAGATCGCAAATGAAACGAACCGCGTTCTTCATCTCCGACGGCACCGGCATTACCGCCGAAACCCTGGGCCAGAGTCTGCTCGCTCAATTCGAGAGCATTCCGTTCAATAAATTCACCCGTCCCTACATCGATTCGCCGGAAAAGGCGCGGACCATGGTCCAGCAAATCAACGCTGCGGCCGAGCGCGATGGTGTACGCCCGATCATCTTCGATACCATCGTCAATCAGGACATCCGTGAGATCCTGGCTACCTCGAATGGCTTCATGATCGACATCTTTTCTTCGTTTTTGTCCCCGCTCGAACAGGAATTGACTGCCCATTCGTCGTATTCGGTCGGCAAATCGCACTCTATCGGCGGCAATTCCAACTACATGGAACGCATCGAGGCGGTGAATTTCGCCCTGGACAATGACGATGGCGCACGCACCCACTACTACGACAAGGCCGACCTGATCCTGGTAGGTGTATCGCGCTGCGGCAAGACCCCCACCTGCCTGTACATGGCCATGCAGTTCGGCATCCGCGCCGCCAACTACCCGCTGACCGAGGACGACATGGAGCGCCTGCAGCTGCCGGCGGTGCTGAAAAAGCACCACAACAAGCTGTTCGGCCTGACCATCGACCCCGACCGCCTCACCGCCATCCGCCACGAGCGCAAACCCAACAGCCGCTATTCCAGCTTTGCCCAGTGCGAGTTCGAAGTGCGAGAAGTGGAGAGCCTGTTCCGCCGGGAGAACATTCCCAACATCAATTCCACGCATTTTTCGGTGGAAGAGATTTCGGCGAAGATTCTGGTGGAGAAAGGGGTGGAGCGCAGGTTCAAATAAGCCTGTACCGGCCTCTTCGCGGGTAAACCCGCTCCTACAGGGGCCTCACTTCGCTCAAGCCTTGTGATAGCAGCACTGGAACCATAAAAAAGCCCCGGCATCACTGCCGGGGCTTTTCATTTCAGCTCATGGCTCAGGACGGCACCACCGCCGCCTGCCCGCTCATGGCCAGGTCGACCAGCTCGCGGTTGGCCACCGCGTACATCGCATAATCGGTACCCGTTGCATTGCGCAGGTCATCCAGCATGGCGCGCCAGCGCTCCACCATCCCCCGGTGCTGCTCGGCCCACAGCGCCACGCGGGCGTCCATGTCTTCCGGTGCATCGGCCATCTGCAGTACCGAGATGGTGATCGCCCGCTGCTGCAGGTCGATGTCGTCGCGGAACGCCTCGCGGGCCAGCGCCTGCCAGTTGTTCTCCACCGGCAGGTTGCTGATTTCCTGCAGGTACCAGGTCAGGTCCAGTGCGCTGCCCACGGCGAAGAACGCCTTGGCCACCTGCGCCGGGTCATGGCCGGTAACATCCGAAGCCTCGATGATCGGCAACAGGGTGTACAGGTGGGTAGTGCCAGCCACCATGCGCGCCAGCAACTCCGGCACACCAGCCTCGACGAAGCCTTGGTAGCGCACCATCCAGCGCTCGCGGGTCGGGCCTTCGAGCAACTCGTCGAGCTTGAGCCCCAGTTGCGCGATCTTCGGCCCGAAGTGCGCGGTGTCGCGCCCGGCGTCCTGCTCGTTGCGGCGGCTGCGCAGGAACCAGCGGGTGGCACGACGGCCCAGGCGCATCAGCTCGTCCATCAGGGTCAGCTGGATTTCCGCCGGCACCTGATAGTCCAGAGCCTCGATCTGACGGAACCAGTGCGGCAGGTGGAAGATGTCGCGCACGATCACGTAGGCCCCGGCCACGTTGGCCGGGCTCATGCCGGTCGACTCCTTCAGGCGCTGGACGAAAGTGATACCCATGTTGTTGACCAGGTCGTTGGCGATCTGGGTGCTGACGATTTCGCGCTTCAGGCGGTGGCGGCGCATGGACTCGGCAAACTTGCTGACCAGCGACGGCGGGAAGGCGGTTTCCATGTCGCGGGTCAGGTAGTCGTCGTCCGGCACCAGCGACTTGAGCAGCTGTTCCTTGAGGTCGATCTTGCTGTACGAGATCAGCACCGACAGCTCGGCGCGGGTCAGGCCCTGGCCGGCGGCCAGGCGCTCGGCCAACTGCTCTTCGGACGGCAGGAACTCGATGGCACGGTCCAGCTTGCCACGGGCTTCCAGGTCGGCCATCAGGCGCTTGTACTCGGCAATCCGCTCGCGGGCGCGGCGGGCCGCCAGCGACAGCGCCTGGGTCTGCTTGTAGTTGTTGCCCAGCACCAGCCCGGCCACTTCGTCGGTCATGCTGCCCAGCAGCTGGTTGCGCTGCTTCTCGGTCATGTCGCCACCCTGCACCACTTCGTTGAGCAGGATCTTGATGTTGACCTCGTGGTCGGAGCAGTCCACGCCGCCGGCGTTGTCGATGAAGTCGGTGTTGGTGGCGCCGCCATGCAGGCCGAACTCGACCCGGCCAAGCTGGGTCATGCCCAGGTTGCCGCCCTCGCCCACCACCTTGCAGCGCAGCTCGTTGCCATTGACCCGCAGCGCGTCGTTGGCCTTGTCGCCGACATCGGCGTGGCTCTCGGTGCTGGCCTTGACGTAGGTACCGATGCCACCGTTCCACAGCAGGTCTACCGGTGCCTTGAGCAGCGCATTGAGCAGCTCGGTCGGGGTCAGGCGATCGGCTTCGATGGCGAAGCGCTCTTTCATCTGCGGGCTGATGGCGATGCTCTTGGCACTGCGCGGGAAGATACCGCCGCCTTCGGACATGATGCTGGTGTCGTAGTCGCTCCAGGCCGAGCGCGGCAGGTCGAACAGGCGCTTGCGCTCGGCAAAGCTGGAAGCAGGCTCCGGGTTCGGGTCGATGAAGATGTGCAGGTGGTTGAACGCCGCCACCAGTTGCAGCTTGTCGGACATCAGCAGGCCGTTGCCGAACACGTCGCCGGCCATGTCGCCGACGCCAATGACGGTGATCGGGTCTTCCTGCACATTGATGCCGCGCTCGCGGAAGTGGCGCTGCACGCCCACCCAGGCGCCGCGCGCGGTAATGCCCATCTTCTTGTGGTCGTAACCGGCCGAGCCACCCGAGGCGAAGGCGTCGCCCAGCCAGAAGCCGTAGTCGATGGCGATGCCGTTGGCGATGTCCGAGAAGGTCGCGGTGCCCTTGTCGGCCGCCACCACCAGGTACGGGTCGTCATCGTCATGGCGTACCACGTTGGCCGGCGGCACCACGCCACCGTCCTTGAGGTTGTCGGTGATGTCGAGCAGGCCGGAAATGAAGATGCGGTAGCACGCCACGCCTTCGGCGGCGATCTCGTCACGGCTGCCGCCCAGCGGCAGGCGGCGCGGCAGGAAGCCGCCCTTGGCGCCGACCGGCACGATCACCGAGTTCTTCACCTGCTGGGCTTTCACCAGGCCCAGCACTTCGGTGCGGAAGTCTTCCTCGCGGTCGGACCAGCGCAGGCCGCCGCGGGCGACGTTGCCAAAGCGCAGGTGCACGCCTTCGACCCGTGGCGAGTAGACGAAGATCTCGAACTTGGGCACTGGCTTAGGCAGTTCGGGGATCAGCTTGGGGTTGAACTTGAAGCTGAAGTACGACTTGTTGTGGCCGTTGGCGTCCGGCTGGTAGAAGTTGGTGCGCAGGGTGGCCTTGATCAGGTCCAGGTAGCGACGCAGGATGCGGTCTTCGTTGAGCACCTGCACGTCGTCCAGCGCGGTCAGGATAGCTTGCTCTAGGCGCAGTTGCTTGTCATCCAGGTCTTCCTGGGTGAGCTTGCGCGCCAGGTAGAAGCGGGTCTTGAACAACCGGGTCAGCTCGCGGGCGATGTCGGTGTGGTTGTTCAGGGTACTGGCGATGTAGCCCAGGTCGAAGCCCAGGCGAATCTGCTTCAGGTAACGGGCGTAGGCGCGCAGCAGCGCCACGTCGCGCCATGGCAGGCCGGCTGTCAGCACCAGACGGTTGAAGGCGTCGTTCTCGGCATCGCCGCGGACGATGTGGATGAAGGCATCCTGCAGGGTGTCATTGAGCTGCTGGATGTCCAGGCTCAGGCCTTCGCTGTAGGTGAAGGCGAAGTCGTGGATCCAGTAGCCGCGGCCACTGGCATGGCGCAGGCGGTACGGGAACTCGCCGAGTACGCGCAGGCCAAGGTTCTCCAGGATCGGCAGCACGTCGGACAGCGCCAGCGGCGTGTCGGCGTGGTACAGCTTGCAGTGCAGGGTGCGTTCCCCGACCTGGGTCAATGGCTGGTAGAAGCTCATCGCCAGCGGCTTGCTTTCCGACAGGTTCAGCACGTGCTGCAGGTCGACCACTGCCGAGTGCGCGGCGAAGCGCTCGCGGTAGCCGGCCGGGAAACCTTTGGGGAAGTCAGCGAGGATGTTGGTGCCCTGGGCTTCGCCGAAGTTCTCGATCACCAGTGCCGAGTAGTCGTCATGCCACGAACGGCAGGCCTGGATCACTTCGCGTTCCAGCTGCTGCGGGTCGATATCGATGCGGTTTTTCGGGTCTACCCGCAAAATCAGCTGCACACGGGCCAGCACCGATTCGGAGAAGAAGGTCCAGAACTCGCAGTCGCTGGCCTTCAGGCGCTCCATCAGCACCTGCTGGATCTTCTGCCGCACTTCAGTGGAGTAGATTTCCCGCGGTACATAGGCCAGGCAGTAGCAGAAGCGGCCGTACGGGTCCTTGCGCAGGAACACGCGGATCTTGTTGCGTTCCTGGATCTGCACGATCGACATGACGGTGCTGAACAGCTCGTCGACCGGGGTCTGGAACAGGTCGTCGCGCGGCAGTACTTCCAGTACCTGGGCCAGTTCCTTGCCCAGGTGGGCCTTGGGATCGAAGCCCGAGCGGCGCTCGACTTCGGTGACCTTCTGCCGGATATAAGGGATGGCATGCACGCTTTCACCGTACACCGACGAGGTGTACAGGCCCATGAAGCGGTGCTCCTTGATCACCTTGCCATTGGCGTCCAGCTGGCGGATCGACACGTAGTCCGGGTAGGCCGGGCGGTGTACGCGGCTTGGCAGCGCGGCCTTGGCGAACGACAGCAGCAGCGGTTCGTTGAGGTAGGCCACGGCGTAGTCTTCGATGCGCAGCTCGTCGCTCGTCAGGCCCACGCGCAGGCGGCGCGGCAGGCCGAGGAACGACTGCTCGTCGTAGACCATCTGGCCGCCATCGGCGTCGCCCTTGACGGTGAATTCTTCATAGCCCAGGAAGGTGAAGTGGTTGTCCAGCAGCCACTCGAGGAAAGCCTTGACCTCGCCCTTTTCGTTCTGCGCCGGGCCAAAGGCGGTCTGCTCCACCTCCGCAACCACTTCACGCAGCTTGGCCTTCATCGGTTCGAAGTCGGCCACCACCACCCGCACCTCGGCCAGCACCTGCTCGATCTCGCGGGCCAGTACCGTCAGCTCGGCGGCGTTGGCGCAACGGTCGATCTCCAGGTACATCAGCGACTCATGGCGTACGCCCTCGCCTTGGGTGCCCTTGGGCAGCAGTTCAAGCAGCTCGCCCTTGGCGCCGCGGCGCACACTGAGCACGGTGGTCTGCAGGGTGTGGATGCTGTAGCCGCGGCGGTTGAGCTCGGTGCGTACCGAGTCGACCAGGAACGGCAGGTCGTGGTGCAGCACTTCGACCACGCTGTGGGTCGATTGCCAGCCATTACGCTCGTAATCGGGGTTGTACACCCGTACTTGCGGGTATTCGGGGTCGAAACGCTCGATAATGCGCCAGGCTGACAGGGTGCAGCCGGCCAGGTCGGAAAGCCTGCGTTGGGTGAGTTCGTCCAGAGAGATGATGCCGAAGAACTGCTCGGCGAACAGCGCAACTTGTGGTAGGGACTGTTCGCTGATGTGCTGCGCCAGGGCCGCTTGCAGTTGATGCTGGAAGTCGGCTTTGCTGGCTGCGGTGAAGAACGCCATCTGTGGTACTCCGCTTGGGCTTTGTAATAATTGAAGCGTCGCTGCGTGCGCCGTCTACGGATCAACGATAGCCAACCCGTGGCAAGGCGGACGGTAAAACCAGGCGTTGAACGTGCGCAGGCACGCCCAGGGCTCGCCGAAGCTTAACGACTGATCGGTCATCAAGGCTTGCAGCGCTGCGACAATTTCGGTCAAGGGGCGGTAACTTTACGTTTATGCCTGTCGGCAAGACTGTCAGAATTCCCTTCCGTTTCCTTTGATCCGAGCCTTGTCCATGCAAATCAATACTGCCCTGCTGTTCGCCACCCCTTGCGATGACGAGGAAGACAACATGGCGACCCTGTGCTGCCACAGCGACAAGGGTCAGATGTTCCTGCTGACCCGCTACCCGGACGAAGACACCGTCGACCTGACCCTGGATGACGAGCCGTCGACGCTGGATGGGCTGAAAGTGACCCTGAGTGCCAAGCGCCTGCTGATCGAAGTGGCGGCGGGCGACCGGGATGCGCTGAAGGGGGATGAGGTGCTGGAGATCAACCTGACCAGCGAGTTGAGTGACATGGATGAAGTGAAGGAAACCCTGGAGAACATCCTGGCCGGGACCGGCACCTTCGTCTGCGAGCTGTGACGAACTGAATACCGGCGCGATCACTGTGGGAGCGGGCATGCCCGCGAACACCGGCACAGCCGGTGCCATCCATCGCGTCGCCTGCTTCGCGGGCGCGCCCGCTCCCACAGTGATCGCGCCAGTTTTTAGGTTTTGTGCAAGGCAGTTCCCCCACAACGATCATGCCAGCGCCTGCTGCATCTCCCGGGCCTGCACCCGCAACGCCTGGCAAAACGGCTCCACCGCCGCCGACGCCGGCCGGTGGTCCGGCCTGATCAGCATCACCTGATACGGCACCGACACCCGCAACCGCCGGATCGGCAACCCGCCCTGCGCCGCCTCCAGGCCGCTCAGCGGGTTGATGATCGCCACCCCCAGGCCTTGCCTGACCATGGCGCACACCGAGGCAGCACTGGTGGTCTCGATGACCGTGCGGCGGTTCACCCCTGCCGCGCGAAAGTGCTGGTCCAGGCGCTGCCGGTAGGTGTCCAGGCTGGCCAGGTTGATGAAGTCGACCTCATGGAAATCGCTCAGCTCCAGCTCGGTCCTGGCCTGCAACGGGTGCCCGTCGGGCAGCACGCACACCATGTTGGCGCTGAACAGCAATTCGCCGTAGGCGCCACGCGGTATCTGTTCTACCTCGGTCAGGCCCAGGTCATGCTGCTGGGCAACCAGTGACTCCTCCAGCAACGGCGACTCCTGCGCCAGGATACTCACGCTCACGCCCCGGTGCTGCTGGTGAAAGCGCTGGCAAGCCTTGGGCAGCAAGGTCTGGGAAAACAGTGGCAGGCAGGTAATGGCCAGCCGGCCCTGCTCGAAATTGCGGATGGCCTGGGCAAAGCGGTCGATGCGCTCCAGCCCTACGTAGGCCCGCTCAACCTCCTCGATCAACAGCAGCGCCTGGGCCGTCGCCACCAGGCGGCCACCTTCGCGCTCGAACAGGTTCAGCCCGGTTACCTGCTCCAGCCGCGCCAGTTCGCGGCTGACGGTGGGCTGCGAGGTGAACAGCAGGCGCGCCGCACCGGTGACGCTGCCAGCGGCCATGATGGCGCGGAACACTTCGATATGGCGGACGGACAGTTTCACGGGCAACACCTGGCAAGTCGGTAATGGTCATATCAGATATGAATGGCTGACAGAAAAATAGCTATTTTTCTGAATTCCTGCTTTGGCTCATTCTCGTGGCCTTCCTTATATGAGTAGCGCCGCCATGACTGCACCCTTCACTCTTCTGGCCGAGGCTGTCCGCCAGCACGGCTCGCCGCTGTGGGCCTATGACGCCGGCACCATCGCCGAGCGTGTCGAACAGCTGAAGGTGTTCGACACCGTGCGCTTCGCCCAGAAGGCCAACCCCAACCTGCATGTGCTGCGCCTGATGCGCGCCCACGGCCTGGTGCTGGACGCAGTGTCGCTGGGCGAAATGGAGCGGGCCTTTGCCGCGGGCGCCAGCGTGGATGGCGACCCTGCCGGCGTGGTGCTGACCTGCGACGCACTGGACCGGCCGACCCTGGAGCGGGTGGTGGCCTCGAAGATCGAAGTCAACGCCGGCTCCATCGACATGCTGCGCCAACTGGGTGAACGCTCGCCCGGCCACCGCGTGTGGGTCCGCATCAACCCCGGCTTCGGCCATGGCCACAGCCGCAAGACCAACACCGGCGGCGAGAACAGCAAGCACGGCATCTGGCACGAAGAGCTGGGCGAAGCGCTGGCCTGCGTGAAAGCCCATGGCCTGCACCTGGTAGGGGTGCACATGCACATCGGCTCGGGGGTGGATTACCAGCACCTGGAGCAAGTGGCCCGCTCGATGATCGAGCTGATCGGCCGCCTGGGCGTGGACATCGAGGCGTTCTCCATTGGCGGCGGGCTTTCCACCCCGTACCGCAGCAGCGACACGCCGGTCGACCTGCAACGCTACGCCCGGACCTGGGCCGTGGCCCGCAAGGAAATCGAAGCGATGCTGGGCCACCCCGTGCGCATGGAGATCGAGCCGGGGCGCTTCCTGGTGGCGGAATCGGGCTACCTGGTGGCCGAGGTACGCGCCGTGAAGCAGGTGGGCCGCAACACCTTCGTCATGATCGACGCCGGTTTCAACGACCTGATGCGCCCGGCGATGTACGGGGCCTACCACCGCATGACCCTGCTCGACGCCGACGGCCAGCCGGTTGACCGCCCACGGCAGCCGACCGTGGTGGCCGGGCCGCTGTGCGAGTCGGGTGATGTGTTTACCCAGGATGACCAGGAACTGACCCCGCACGACCTGCCCCAGGCGCAGGTGGGTGACCTGCTGGTGATCCACGACGCCGGGGCCTACGGCGCGTCGATGTCGTCGAACTACAACAGCCGGCCGTTGCTGCCGGAGTTCCTGATCGAGGATGGGGCGCTACGGATGATTCGCCGCAGGCAGACAGTGCAGGACCTGCTGGGCCTGGAGGCGGGCTTCTAGATACCGTTTTTCATGCGCTGTCGCGTAGAGAACTGAATTCGCAAGCGGTACGCGTACATTGTGGGGCGGCTTTAGCCACGAAGAACCCAACGCGGTGCATGGCACCGGCTGCGCCGGTGTTCGCGGCGAAAGCCGCTCCCACGGGGGCCGTGCCAATTCAATGAGTTATGTGCAGTTCCATGATAGGCCTGTGGCTAGGCCCCCATCAGCCCCTCGCGCACACCGCCCATGTAGTGCTCCAGGCGGCCACGCAACCAGCGTTCGGCAGGGTCGCTGTCGGTGGTACCCAGCCAGACCATGGCCAGTTCCAGCGCCGTGGTCTCGAACGGCAGGTGCTCGGCCTGCAGGTTGCCCCAACGCTCCATGCCCTGCGCGGCATAGTCCGGGCAGCAGGCCAGCAGGTCGGTACCGGCCAGAATCGCCGGCAGTGAACTGAACTGCGGCACCGACAACACCACCTTGCGTTGGCGGCCGATCTCTTTCAGCCAGTCATCGACCACACCCTGGGTATTGGCGGTGGGTGAGACCTGAACGTGCGGGCGGGCGCAGAACTCATCCAGCGTCAGCGGCGTGGCGGACTTGTCGGCCCGCACTACCCGGCCCTGCATGGTGCGCAATACCTTGCGCTTGGCATTGGCCGGCAGCCCACGGGTCTGGCTGATCCCGACCGTCACGTCGCCCGCCGCCAGCAGGTCCGGAATGCGCCAATAATCGACATGCTGCACGACCACCACCACATTCGGCGCTTCCACTCGCAGCGCCCGCAGCAGTGGCGGCAACAACCCCGACTCGACGTCATCGGACAAACCGATGCGGAAGGTCATCTTGCTGGTCAGCGGGTCGAAGTCGTGGGTCAGGCTGAGGGCGACGGACATGGCATCCAGTGCCGGAGTGAGGTACTTGATCACCTCTTCGGCCCTGGCCGAGGGCTCCATGCGGTTGCCCACACGGATCAGCAACGGGTCGTTGAACATCGTGCGCATGCGGGCCAGCGCAGCGCTGACCGTGGATTGGGCGACGAACAGTTTCTCTGCGGCACGGGTGATGTTGCGCTCCTGCATCAGCGCTTCGAACACCACCATCAGGTTGATATCGGCTTTGCGCAGTTCGTTTCGGTTCATTGGCGCTCCCGGCCGTTCTTGTTGTGCGGGTTCAATTCCAGCATCGATGTGGATTGCAGTCGAGCCCATCGATGGCACGGGCTTCGCCCATGTTCGCGGGTAAACCCACTCCCACAGGTACGGCGCCGGGCTCGAGGGCAGTGCCATGCTTGCAGGAGCGGGTCTACCCGCGAAAGGGCCGGCCCGGGCAACACATCAGCTGATGCCCTGCCCCACCGTCCATTGCCCCGCCCCACACAATCCGGGTACCCTTTTTCTTCCTCCCGGCCTCCCCGGCCATACACCGCCCAGGCATGACTCCATGATCATTCGCCAAAGTATCGCTGCAGACCACACGCAACTGCTCGATATCTGGCTGCGCGCCGTGCGCGCCACGCACCACTTTCTGCAAGCGTCCGACATCGACGCACTGCTGCCGCAATTGCGCGACGTCTACTTCCAGGCCGTCGAGCTCTGGGTCGCGGTTGACACCGAAGACCGCCCGCTGGGCTTCATCGGCTTCAATGGCAACCACGTGGAAATGCTCTTCGTCGCCCCCGAGCGCCACGGCCAGGGCATAGGCCGCGCGCTGCTTGATTTCGGCCGCCAGAAGCGCAGCGCGATGAGCGTCGATGTCAACGAGCAGAACCCGCAGGCAGTGGGGTTCTACCGGCATTACGGCTTCATCCAGACCGGCCGCTCAGCACTGGATGGCGAAGGCCGGCCGTTCCCCTTGCTTCATATGAGCCTGCCTGCCCAGGTTTGATTTTCGGGGCGACTTTGCGCCCCGCTGCTGTTACAAATTTGCGAGACAGACCAAAGGTATGAACCCGACGCGCTATAGCACCGTGGCCAAGGACTTGATGGAAGGCATCGCCAGTGGCCGCTACCCGGTGGGCAGCCTGCTGCCGACCGAGTTCGAGCTGTGCGACCTGTACGATGTGAGCCGACACACGGTGCGCGCGGCGATCAACCAGTTGCTCAACCAAGGGCTGGTATCGCGGCGCAAGCGCGTGGGTACCCGGGTGGAGGCCAGTAGCCCGCGCGGTGGCTACTCGCAGACATTGGCCAGCGTGGCGGACCTGGCGCAACTGGCGCAAAACCAGCAACGGGAAATTCAGGACGTGCGCCACTTCGTCGCCGACCTGAGCGAGGCGGCGCGGCTGGGGCTGGTACCGGGCGAGCACTACTTCTGCGTGTCGAGCATCCGTGTCGACCGCGTGCACAACGCGGCGCCGCTGTGCTGGACCGATGTGTACGCGCAGCGCGACCATGCCGAAGTCATCGAGTTGGCCCGCGAGCACCCCGACCAACTTATTGCGGGGCTGATCGAGCAGCACTTTGCCCGGGCGATCGCGGTGGTCGACCAGCAGGTGCGGGCAGTGTTGCTGACCGCGGAAATGGCCCGGCTGCTGAAGGCCGAGGCAGGCGCGCCGGGGCTGAAGATCATTCGCCATTACCGCGAGGAAAACGGCGACCTGATGGCGGTGTCCGAGACGGTGCACCCGGATGATCGCTTTACCCTGGTTACCCAGATGCGCCGGGATCGGTCGCCTGGCTGATCAAACCAACCGCGATCCCTGTAGATCTCGAAGGCAATGCGCCCCGCCATCTCGGCTGCCACCTGTACTGGTTGCTTCGATCATCAGCAAAGCGGTTGCGGGGAAGATCGGGCAGGACTATAAGAGCTCGAGTTAACTTGAGGTCAACAGGCATGGCAGCGGACAACACACGGATGCTAACGGTAGGGGAAGTGGCCAAACGCAGCGGCGTGGCGGTTTCTGCGCTGCACTTCTACGAGACCAAGGGGCTGATCGCCAGCGTCCGTACGGCGGGTAACCAGCGCCGCTATCCTTCACTGGTGCTGCGTACGCTGGCCATCATCAAGGTGGCGCAGCGCACGGGTATTCCGCTTGACGAGATCAAGCAGGCCTTCAGCCGCTATGCGCCCAACAGCAAGCTCACGGCAGCGCAGTGGGGCGAGATGTCGACCGCCTGGCGCGAGGACCTGAACGCCCGCATCCGCACGCTGGAGGCTTTGCGCGACAACCTGGACAACTGCATTGGTTGCGGCTGCCTGTCGCTGGAAGATTGCCCACTGCGCAACCCCGAGGATGTGCTGGGCAAGGAAGGTACCGGGCCGCGGATTCTGGAGAAGAAGGCCCGATAAGGCTGCGCTGGCGGGTAGAGGACTGAATTCACAAGCGGTCCGCGTACCCTGTGGGAGCGGGTTTACCCGCGAAGAATCCAACGCGGTGCATGGCACCGGCTGCGCCGGTGTTCGCGGCTAAAGCCGCTCCCACAGGGTCCCTGCTAATTCAATGAGCCTTGTGCAGTTCCATGAGATCGCGCCCCCATGGCTCAGTTGCCTTTGCCCAGCACATACCGGTCGAAATGCTCGATGTGCTCGTCCAGGTTGTCCTCAAGCATCATCCGGTACTGCTCGCAGAAATACTTCAACAGCTCCTCCCGCGCGGCAGCCAGTTCCGCACTGGTCTTGAAACTGCGGGCGCTCATCCAGGCATTGAAGCGCGAGGCGCCGAAGGTCAGTGAGGCGCTGACCTTGCCCAGGTCTTCGATTTTCTCGATCTGCTGGTTCGCCAGTTCGATATGCGCATCCGCGCGGTCATAAAAAGCCTGATCGGTAGCTTGTGTCATTGCGGTTTACCTTGCTGCTGCATTCAAATTAGGCACAGCGCCGTTTTACAGCGAAAGCTCACGATGTGAAACCGGCAATTCACCTTCATGAGATTGCCCGGCGTCCTGTTTCCCGGCCATGCGCGCCAACAGCATTTTGATGCACACTAGCAGCGGCGCTGCCACGGCAAACAGCAACGCCACAGCGATGAACGCCGTGTCGAAGGCGATCACCGCCCCTTGCCCCGTCACTGCCTGCGACAACAGGCTCATGGCCACTCGTCCAGCAGCCGGCGGGTCAATACCCTCAAGCCGCAACATCGACGTCACCGAATCAAGCCGTTCATTTACCGCCGTCGCGCCTGTGCTCACATGCGCACCAAGCGCCTGGGCATTGAGCACGCCATGCTGGTCGAGCAGCGTCTGCAACCCTGCTACCCCCAAAAGCCCACCCACCTGCCGCCCGGTATTGAAAAGGCCGATACCACTGGCCAGGCTGTGCCGGCCCAGCCTGCCAAAGGCAATCAGAGTCAGCGACAGAAACAGCAACCCCAGCCCGGCCCCGCGCAGCATGACCGCGGCCATCATGTCGTGCATGCCACTCTCGCGGGTCGAGCCCGAAAGCATCCACATCGCCGCCATGATTGCCAGGATGCCAAACGGCACAGTGGCAAAAGGCGCGATACCACGCACCTGGATCAGGTACGCCACCCCCAGCAGCACGGCGATGAACACCACGCCACTGGGTAGAAGCAACAGGCCGGCGTCGGTGGCGGTGAAACCCAGCATGGACAAGGCAAAAGCCGGTATCACAAAGGCGCTGCCGAACAATGCCGCGCCAGCAACGAAGCTGACAATGAAGGCGAAGGTGAAATCACTCGACCGGAACAGACTGAAGTCCAGCAACCCCTGCCCATTACCCGTCAGTTGCTGGCCAAGCAACAGCAACAACGCCGTGCCGCCGACCACGCCGGCCCAGCACATGTGTGCTGCCTCGAACCAATCCCAGCGGCTGCCCTGGGTCAGGAGGTAGGTCAGGCACAGCAACGCGGTGGCCGCCAGTACCCAGCCCGGCCAATCGAAGCGGCGCCGGCCTGGCAGGTCATAGGCAGGCAGCTCGACCAGCAGCAACAGGCCAGTCGCCGCCAAGGTCAGCGGCGCAACGCTGAGAAATATCCAGGTCCAATCCTGGCTATCGATCAACCACCCCTGCATCGACGGCGTGAGTGCCGCTGGCGCGACCACCGCGCCAATGGCGAACAAGCCTTGCAAGACCGGCTGCTGCCGCCGCGGGTAGGCAAGAAAGATCAGTGTCTGCCCCGCCACCAGCAATACACCGCCTGACAGGCCTTGGCAGGCGCGCAAGGCCACCAGCAGCTCGATGCTCACCAATTGCGCCGCACCGACACAGGCCAACCCCATGGCCAGGGTCGCTCCGATGATCACCGCGCGCGGTGGCAGCCTGCCCAGCAGCCAGGGCGCGAACAGGAACCCTGCCAATTTGCATGCAGTGTAAGCAACATCCAGCCAGGCGAATTCATCCGACGTGGCATGTGTATCGCCCATGATGTCGTTGCGCCCTATCGCCAGCACGCTGCTGGCGATGGCGTCGGTGAGCGCAGCCAGTACGATGCCAGCAACCAGCAGCCACCCTTTAAGCCACTTGATGCCCACTTTCCGGGTGCTCACGAGCCACCTCCGACCTCGATCCGCACTCGCGCCGACAGCCCCGGCACGATGCGCCCGGGCAACGGGTTGTGGGCCAGGCGAATCTTCACCGGCACCCGCTGCACTACACGCACGAAATTGCCCGTTGCGTTGTCCGGCGGCAACAGACTGAACGCCGCGCCGCTGCCAGGTGCGAAGCTGTCTACCACGCCTTCGAGGCTGTCCTGCGGGTAGCCATCCAGGGTGACCCGTGCCCGCTGCCCAGGCTGGATTTGCTCCAGTTGGGTTTCCTTGAAGTTGGCCACGATCCACACCCCGTCGACCGGGACCAGGTCGAGCAAGGCAGCACCCGGCGTAACGAATCGTCCGACCCGTACCTGGCGATTACCAATCACGCCGGCAACCGGCGCCCGCACCACGGTATGTTCAAGCTCGATCAGCGCCAGGTCGCGCGCGGCCCTGGCCTGGGCGATAGCCGCCACGGCTGCCTCACGCTGGGCATCCAGCACAGCGATACGTTGACGCTGAGCATCGAGTGTCGCCGCCGCAGCCTTCAGCGCGGCCTCGGCGCTGCTGCGGGCGGCGTCGGTCTGATCGACCAAGGCCTGGCTGATTGCACTGTACTGAATCAGCTTGCGGCTGCGCTCGTGGGTTTTGCTGGCCAGCTGCCGCTCGGCCTGGGCCGACTGGCGCTGCGCCTCGGCCTGGCGGACCTGCGCCTGCTGCAGGCGTGTCTGGGCGTCGACATCGCCAAGACGCGCCTCGGCAGCCTTCAGGTTGGCCTGCGCCTGGACCAGATGCGCACGGTAGTCGCGGTCATCGATACGGAACAACACGTCACCGGCCCTGACCTGCTGATTGTCCCCGACCTCCACCGCCGTCACGTAACCCGACACCTTGGCCGCCAGCGACGTTACATCTCCACGCACATAGGCGTTGTCGGTAAAGGCGACGTCAGCAGAGCGCAACGTCAGCCAACCCACAGCCAGCAACAGTATGGCTGCCACGCACAGCACGACGCCCACTATCTTCATCCGTGCAGGCTGCGGCATCACCGCCGCGTGGGCCTGCTCAGGTTCATGTGTGTTCATGATGCGTTGTCCTGTATTCGGCCCTGGTGGCATGGCACTGCCAACAGGGCCGAAGGCCTACTTCTCGCTCGGCGTGACCAGTACCGTCTCATTGCTGTCGAGCACGAACACGGCCATCAGCTTGGCCGGCTTGCTGTCGCTGGCGTTGGCACTGACGCCATGGAAAGCGCCCGGTGCCTCGTACCAGTTTTCGCCAGGTTTGTAGACCTTGGCTGGCTCGCCATTGACGCTGCTGCGCACTTCGCCTTCCAGCACCGTGGCATAGATGAATGCAGATTTCGGGTGCCGATGCGCGGGCGACGCGGCCCCGGGGGCGTAGTCGACGATCACTCCGCGCATGCTTTTGCCTGGCACGTTGGGCAGTGGTCTGTCGAAGACCACGGTGACTTTGCTGACTGGCCGCTCGGCGGCGACAACCGGGGTCATGGCCAGCACGGTGAACGCGGCGGCCAGGAGGGGGCGGCTGAACATGGTGATGCTCCTTCGGTTCGGGATAGGGGTTGAATCGCTCACTGGCGAGCCAGCCAGTCTTCGAAGCGGATCTTGCCAAGCCGCGCGCCGCTGCCGGGAGTCAGCGACTTGTCATCGAGCTCGGCACCGAAATAGCGGGCATGCACATCCGCCACCACCTTTCGTGTATCTCCACGCAGGCGCAGGAAGCGGCGCACCAGTTCATCCAGTGGCGCGGCCTCTGGCCCGGCAACCTCCAGCATGCCGAGCGCTGGTGGCGCCAACGCCACATCGATCAGCGCCGCTACCACATCATCCGCGGCCAAAGGCTGGAACAGCGCCGGCGACAGGCGAATCTCCTCTCCCACCGTCCCTGCCTGGGCAATGCCTTCGACGAACTCGAAGAACTGCGTGGCGCGCAGAATGGTGTACGGCAGCGCGGACTCCCTGATCAGCGCCTCCTGGGCGACCTTGGCCCGGAAGTAGCCATTTTCCGGCAACCGCTCGCTGCCCACGATAGACAACGCGACATGATGCTTGACCCCTGCAGCCTTCTCGGCTGCCAGCAGGTTGCGGGTGGACGTCTCGAAAAAATCGAGCACCGCCTGGTCCTCCCAGGACGGGGCATTCGCCACATCCACTACCACATCCGCACCGTTCATCGCCTCTGCCAAGCCCTCGCGGGTGATGCTGTTCACCCCCGTGCTCGGCGCTGCCGCGACGGCATCGTGGCCGCGCTCGCGCAGGCCGCCGACAAGCTTCGAACCAATGAGGCCAGTGCCTCCGATCACCACGATTTTCATTGGGGCTGTCTCCACGTTCACGACTGCAACCATTGCCGTCGTGGAGGTTCAAGCATGCGCCGCCGGCCTGTGCAGAGTCCTTGCGTACCGGCTGGATTTGCCTCCAGGCTTGCTTGAATTTCCGTCCAAACTGTTCAATTCACGCCCTGGCATGTGCAGCCAGCTTTGCGCTGCCGTATCATCGGCCCATACCACTGAACAGTCGCCTCGGACACGAAGCCTAGGGCGTGCGAGGGGATGCCACGTGCCATTCGAGTTTGACGACTATGTGCTCGACGAACAGCGCAGGGAGCTGACCCTGTGCGGGAAGGCCGTGGCCATCGGCCCGCAGGTGTTCGACCTGCTCTTGCAACTGGTCAGTCACCGCGACCAGGTGCTGGGGCGTGACGAGTTGTTGGCGCGCGTGTGGAACGGCAAGATCGTCTCGGAATCGACCATCACCAGCCATATCAATGCCGTGCGCAAAGCCATCGGCGATTCCGGTGAAGAGCAGCGCCTGGTACGCACGATCGCGCGCAAGGGCTACCGCTTCGTCGGCCTGATCCGCGAGCCTTCCAGCAGCGCGGCACAGGCCCCATCCGAACCTGTTCCCGTCGCCTGTGGGCCCGCCCTGCCCGATAAACCGTCGATCACCGTGCTGCCCTTCCAGAACCTCAGCGGTGACCCTGAGCAGGACTATTTCGCCGACGGGATGGTCGAGGACATCATCGCCGCCCTGTCCCGCATTCGCTGGCTGTTCGTCATCGCCCGCAACTCGAGCTTCACCTTCAAAGGCCAGCGCATCGATGTGCAGCAGGTTGGCCAGGCACTGGGCGTGCGCTATGTGCTCGAAGGCAGCGTGCGCAAGGCTGGCAAGCGGCTACGCATCACCGGCCAGCTGATCGACGCCACCAGCGGCGAGCATCTGTGGGCCGAGCGTTTCGAGGGGCGGCTCGACGACCTGTTCGAGTTGCAGGACCAGGTGACCGAAAGCGTGGTGGGCGCCATCGCCCCGCAGCTGGAACGGGCGGAGATCGAACGGGCCAAGCGCAAGCCCACCGACAACCTGTGCGCCTACGATTATTACCTGCGCGGCACGGCCAAGCTGCATAACGGCACCCGCGACGCCATAGCCCAGGCTCTACCGCTGTACTACCAAGCCATCGAACTGGACCCTGAGTTCGCTTCGGCCTATGGCATGGCGGCGTGGTGCTACTTCTGGCGCAAGCTCAATGGCTGGATGGATGATCGCGCCCAGGAAATCACCGAGGGTGCCCGGCTTGCGCGCCTGGCAGTGGAACTGGGGCGTGACGATGCCGTGGCGTTAACCCGCGGCGGCCATGCCCTGGGGCACCTGACGGGTGACCTGGACGGCGCGATAGCGCTGCTTGACCGGGCACGCCTGCTCAACTCCAACCTGGCGCCGGCCTGGTACCTGGGCGGGATACTCAGGGCGTTACGCGGCGAGACACAGACCGCCATCGACAATCTCAAGCACGCCACACGGCTGAGCCCACTGGACCCGGAGATGTTTCGCATGCAGGTGGGCATGGCGTTGGCGCATTTCTTTGCCGGGCGGCTGGATGAGGCTGTGGAGTGGGCGGAAAAGTCGCTGGGGAATCTGCCCAGTCTGCTGGCGGCGGTGGCCCTGCTGGCGGCCAGCCATGCACTGAGCGGGCGGATGGACAGCGCGCACCGGGCGATGGAGCGCTTGCGAGCACAAGACCCAGGGTTAAGGGTGTCGACCTTGCGCCAGTGGCTGCCGATTTACCGCGATGAGGATCTGGCCCGATTTGCCGAAGGGTTGAGGTTGGCGGGGTTACCGGCTTGATCGGGGATGCATGAAACCCTGGCCTGGATTGCCTTCGTTGGAGTACCGAAACTCCAACTACAAATTTGTACCCACCACCAGTGAACCTGGATTGAGGCGCACAGTCTTAGCCGAGCCCTAAATTCGGCCTTGCCGCCGCCATTCACCAGAGCCATTCACCCCATGCGCCACGCAGTCCGTCGCTCCCCCTTTGTCTCGCTCTGTCTCATTCCTTTTTTCCACCTGTTCGCCAACCCCGCCCATGCCAGCGGGGAAAGGCAACTGGTGGCAGCCATCAACGACTATCGCACCCAGCCACAGCGCTGCGAGCGGCGCATTATCCGGGGCTCGACGCCGCTGGTGCTGAAACCGAAACTGGCGTTGCCGGTCGGCTACGGCGGGGGGTTGCGGGAAGGATTGAAGGCTGCGGGTTATCAGGCCGTGAAGGTGCGGGCCATCCGCCTGGTCGGCGCGCAAGATGCCGAGGAGGCCTTCGACATGCTGCGCAGCGACTACTGCACGGCGCTGCTCGATAGCCAATATGCCGATATCGGTGTGAGTCGCTCACGCAACGAGTGGCGGGTGCTGCTGGCTCGGCCCCTGCTCGATGCCCAGCTCGGCGATGGGCGATCGGCAAGCAAAGCGTTGCTGGCACAGGTGAACGCTGCACGGGCGAAACCACGCCTGTGTGGTCGCAAGCGCTTTGCCGCTGCACGCCCGCTGGCCTGGAACACCGCCCTGGGAACAGCGGCGCAGCGCCACAGCCGGGCGATGGCCAACGACAATTTCTTCGCGCACCGCGACCTCGACGGTGATCTACCCGCGGATCGGGCATGGGATGCCGGCTACCGTGGGCGGCAGATCGGCGAGAACATTGCCGCCGGCCAAGGGTCACCGAGCAAGGCGATGGCAGGCTGGCTGGCCAGCCCCGGGCATTGCGCCAACCTGATGAACCCGATGTTTACCCAGGTGGGTGCGGCCTTTGCCGAGAACTCGCGTAGCGATAACGGCGTGTACTGGACGATGCTGTTCGGCGCACCTTGAAGGGCACGTGCCAGCCCTGTGACCAAGGCTGGCCTGCCGATCGTTGCCTGCACCACCTCTGACAACCCCGCCATACCTCCCCCGCGCAGTCTCAGATGACTGGCGCTGGCGATGACACATCGCTTGCATATGACACCTTGTGTCATTAATATCGCACTTGTGTCCTGACGGTGTCCTCGCCGATCAGCAATCCATCGCCCTTCCCCATGCAGGTACAGCCCATGACGACCACCATGCAGACCCCCAAGGATCAGCTCGTCAAACTCGCCCAGCAGCAGATGCTGACGGCGCTGGCCGACAACACCTACACTCCTCGCCAGAAACTCGCCCTTACCTGCCGCATCCTGTTCGACGGCGGCCACGATTCGGGCCTGGCCGGGCAGATCACCGCCCGCGCCGAGCAGCCTGGCACCTACTACACGCAACAACTCGGCCTGGGCTTCGACGAGATCGCCGCTTCCAACCTGCTGGTGGTCGACGAAGACCTCACCGTGCTGCAAGGCCGCGGCATGGCCAACCCGGCCAACCGCTTCCATAGCTGGCTGTACCGCGCACGCCCCGACGTCAACTGCATCATCCACACCCACCCACTGCACAGCGCCGCCCTGTCGATGCTGGAAGTGCCACTGGCGATCTCGCACATGGACCTGTGCCCGCTGTTCGACGACTGCGCGTTCCTCAAGGAATGGCCCGGCGTACCGGTGGGCAACGAAGAAGGTGAAATCATTTCCAGGGCGATCGGCGACAAGCGCGCGATCCTGCTTTCCCACCACGGTTTGCTGATCGCCGGCCGCTCGATCGAGGAAGCCTGCGTCCTTGCCATGCTGTTCGAGCGCGCGGCAAAGATGCAGCTGCTGGCCATGGGCGCCGGTGAAATTCGCCCCATCCCGGATGCCCTGGGCAAGGAAGCCCACGACTGGATCTCCACCCCCAAACGTCATGGTGCCGCGTTCAGCTATTACGCGCGCCGTGCCTTGCGTGCCCATGGCGACTGCCTGGGCTGACTGAAGCTGTACTCTTTCCCCAACAACGGCAAAGGTGCCTGGTTATGTCTACACCTGTAATTCGCGGCGTTATCGGCTACACCATCACTCCCTTCACGGCAGACGGCGCGCTCGACCTGGATGCCCTGGGCCTGTCCATCGACCGCCTGATAGAAGACGGCGTGCACGCCATCGCACCGCTGGGCAGCACCGGCGAAGGCGCCTACCTGTCCGACAGCGAATGGGAAACGGTGGTGCGCTTCAGCCAGGCACGCATCGCCGGCCGCGTGCCCAGCGTGGTCAGCGTCTCCGACCTGACTACCGCACGCACCGTGCAGCGCGCCCGCCTGGCACAGGCCTGCGGCGCCACGGCGGTGATGGTGCTGCCCATCTCCTACTGGAAGCTCACCGAAGCCGAAGTGGTCGCCCACTACATGGCGGTGGGCGCGGCCATCGACATTCCGATCATGCTCTACAACAACCCGGGCACCAGCGGCACCGACCTGTCGGTGGAGCTGATCCTGCGCATCCTCGGCGAAGTGCCCAATGTGACCATGGTCAAGGAAAGCACCGGCGACATTCAGCGCATGCACCGCCTGTTCAAGGCCACCGATGGCCAGGTGGCCTTCTACAACGGTTGCAACCCGCTCACCCTGGAAGCCCTGGTGGCCGGTGCCACCGGCTGGTGCACCGCCGCGCCCAACCTGATTCCGGCACTGAACCTGGCGCTGTGGGACGCGGTGCAGCAAGGTAACCTGGCCGAAGCTCGCGCGTTGTTCTACCGCCAGTACGAACTGCTGGAGTACATCACCCGCCGTGGCCTGCCCACCACCATCAAGGCCGGTTTAAAACTGCTCGGCCAGGATGTCGGCGCTCCACGCCTGCCCCTGCAACCGCTGGATGCGCAAGCCAGCGACTACCTGAAGAGCATGCTGGTAGAACTGGCCGACTGACCGTGACAACTGCCCGGCGGCGTCTTGCTGCCGGGCTTCATCCTGGCAACGTTGCTCGCCCTTGGCCAGACTCGACCTGGCGCAACACCTTCGCCAATTTCGCCACGGCCATCGCCAGCTCGCCAGGGGTATGCGCCGCAAACCCCATCAGCAATCCCGCCTCCCCTTTCGTCGACGCATACAGGCCACTTAGCCCCAGCAGGTCTATACCAGCGGCCTGCGCCGCCTTCACGACCTGCTCTTCAGGCATCGGCCTGGTGAAAACACAAGGCATCTGCATGCCGCCTGCGGGCACACGCGCGACAAGAAAGTCCGACAGCTGTGCCTGCACCAATGCCGCCAGGGCATCGCGGCGCTCCGCATAGATCGCCCGCATCAAGCGCACATGGGCGCCGAAGTGCCCGCCTTCGATGAACCTGGCCAAGGTCAGTTGTGCCAGCGAAGCCGTATGCCCGTCCTGCAAGGTTCGCGCAGCGGTCATCGGCTCGACCAGTTGCGGCGGCAAGACCATGTAGGCAATGCGCAAGCCGGCGAACAGGGACTTGGTGAACGTGCCGATGTAAACCGTACGGTCGTGGGCATCCAGGCCTTGCACGCACGCGGTGGGTTTGCCGGCATAGTGAAACTCGCTGTCGTAATCGTCCTCGATGATCCAGGCGCGTTGTTGCCGGGCCCACTCGATCACCGCCAGACGCCGGTCCAGGGACAGGGTCACACCAGTAGGGAACTGATGCGAAGGGGTCAGGAAAACAGCCCTGGCATGGGGAGCCAGCCGTGTTATCTGCGCGACCTGCATGCCGTCCGTGTCCACGGCCACGGCGATGCAATGCAGGCCAGCAGCACCCAGCGCCTTCCTGACCCCATGGTAGGCCGGGTCTTCGATAACCACCTGATCGCCCGCGTCGGCCAATACGTGAGCACACAGGCTGAACGCCTGCTGTGAACTGGTAAGGATTAGCACGCGGTCAGCCGTGGCCTGTGCGCCACGTTCAAGATTGACGTAATCGGCAATAGCCCGCCGCAGTGGCTCGGTACCTTGCGCGCTACTGGGCTGCAATGCCTGGGAGCCATGTTCCTTGAACACCTGCCGTTGCAGCTTTTCCCAGGCCTGCAACGGGAAATTGCGGGTTTCCGCCACCCCCGGCGCAAACGGCCGAGAAACGAAGAAATTGTGCACTCCGCCCTCCTGGCACAGCGCCTGGCCACGACGGCTGATTGCCGGCGGTTCGTCCGGGGCTTTCACCTTGCGGGCCCGGGGCGGGGCCGGAAGGTGCTGCGCACGGGGTGAAACGAAGCTGCCACTACCCACCCGGCGCTCGATGAAGCCTTCGGCGTGCAGCTGGCCATATGCAGCCTCGACCGTATCCCGTGACACAGCCAGCGAGGCCGCCAGCGCACGGGAGGCGGGCAACGCCTTGCCCACGGGCAACGCCCCTTCGAGAACAAGCTGGCGTATCGCACGCTGGATTCTTACGTGCAACGGCAGTGACGCGCGCTCTGGGTCGCCGATCCAGGCTTTCACCGACTCCAGTTGTGCATGCTTGAACATTGGTATGGCCATGTGTGGAAAAGTGGTGGGGCTATACCGGCCATTCTAGCGCTATAAAAACCAGCCTTTCCAACCCTATGCGCCAGAACGACCGAGGCCTCGATGAACACGCCCGCACACACTGTTCCAACCCCGCTACGGCTGACAGACATCCTTCACCCCGTGGTGGCGGGGATCGTTTCGGTAATAGTCAATTATGGCGGCACCTTCATCCTGGTGTTCCAGGCCGCCAAGCTGGCCGGGCTGAGCCCGGCGCTGACCTCCTCGTGGGTCTGGTCAGTGTCGATCGGCGTCGGGCTCAGTGGCCTGGTCCTGTCCTGGTACAGCCGCGAGCCGGTGATCACCGCCTGGTCCACGCCGGCCGCTGCGTTCCTGGTCACAGCGCTGGCCAGCGTGCCCTACAGCGACGCCATCGGTGCCTACCTGCTGTCGGCAGCCGGCTTCGTGATGCTGGGAGTGACCGGTTACTTCGAGCGCCTGGTGCGGGCCATCCCGGGCGGAATTGCCGCCGGCCTGCTGGCGGGTATCCTGTTGCAATTCGGCATTGGTGCATTCGGCGGCCTGTCGGTCGACCCCGCCCTGGCCGGGCTGTTGATCGCGGCCTATGTAACATTCAAACGCTTTACCGCCCGCTATGCCGTAGTAGGCATTCTGCTGCTAGGCCTGGGCTACCTGCTACTGCAGGGCCAGGTGGACCTGACAGCGCTCAGGCTGGAATTCGCCACGCCGTTGTTCACCGCGCCCACCTTCTCCCTCAACGCCGCCCTGAGCGTGGCCCTGCCGTTGTTCCTGATCACCCTTACCGGTCAGTACATGCCAGGCATGCTGGTGCTGCGCAACGATGGCTTCAAGACCAGCGCCAATCCGATCGTGGCAGTCACTGGCCTGGGGTCGTTGCTGATGGCACCGTTCGGGTCGCACGCCTTCAACATCGCTGCCATCACCGCCGCCATCTGCACTGGCAAGGAAGCCCACGAAGACCCGGGCAAACGCTGGGTCGCGGGCATCGCTGCCGGCGTCTGCTACATCCTCGTAGGGGTATTCGGGGTCACCCTGGCCAGTGTGTTCATGGCCCTGCCGGCCACCTTCATCACCACGCTGGCCGGCCTTGCACTGCTGGGCACCATCGGCGCCAGCCTGGCCAACGCAATGGCAGATGCCCGTTCACGCGAAGCGGCACTGATCACATTCCTGGCCGCGGCAGCCAACATCAACCTGTTTGGCATTGGCGGGGCATTCTGGGGGCTGGTCATTGGCTTGCTGGCCTATGCCGTATTGAACGGCCGCCTACCCGGTTTCTGCCACTTCTCCCGGTAAGCGGGCTTTCCACCATCCTGCCGTGCGCCAGGTGCGCACGCCGTACAACAGGTATCGACATGCCCAAAGCTGGCCCCAAGCTTCTTACCCAAATTGCTGCCGTACACTTCGTCAGCCATGTGCACATCATGCTTATCCCGGCGCTGCTACCCGTGCTCCCCGACTTGCTGGGGGTAGGGTTCGTCGAACTCGGCGCAGCCCTGGCCGTGTTCAATATCGTCTCCGCCCTGGTGCAGGCACCGCTAGGCTATGCCGTCGACCACTACGGTGCGCGCAAGGTGCTCAAGGCGGGCTTGCTGCTGGGCAGCATCAGTTTCCTGCTGGTTGCTGTCAGCCCCAGCTACATCCTGCTGTTGGTGGCGATGGCCATGGCCGGCCTGGCCAATGGCGTGTACCACCCGGCCGACTACGCGCTGCTGGCCAACGGCATCGAACAAGGCCGCCTGGGGCGGGCGTTCTCGATCCATACCTTTGCCGGCTTCCTCGGCTCGGCGGTAACGCCAGCGATATTTCTCGGCATCGCTGCACTATTCGGCACGCAGGCTGCCCTGATGGCGGGCGCGGCTGCGGGGGTTGCCGCCTTGCTGTTGATATCGGTTCCAGGCAGTGGAATCCACCACGTTGCCAAGCCTGGCAAAGGCGGCTCTGGCCCCACTGCAGCAGGTCGCGCGCGACTGTTCACGCCCATGCTCGGGCTGCTGACGGTCCTGTTCATCTTGCTCAACCTGAGCACCAGTGCCATCGAGAAGTTCTCCGTGGCCGCCCTGGTCCAGGGCCAAGACCTGACCCTGGCCTGGGCCAACACGGCACTCACGGCCTTTCTGCTCAGCAGTGCTGCAGGTGTACTGTGCGGTGGGGCCTTGGCTGACCGGACCCGGCGTCACGGCCTGGTGGCGGCCTCGGCCTTTGCCCTGGCTGCCGCGTTGACAACGCTGGTGGCCCTCGGGCTGCTTCGGGGCTGGGGGTTGGTGGTGGTTCTCGGTGCCATTGGCTTGCTGACCGGGATCATCGCCCCGTCGAGGGACATGCTGGTGAAGGCAGCGGCACCGAGCGGCGCCGAGGGCAAAGCGTTCGGGCTGGTCTCGACCGGCTTCAGCATCGGCGGTGCCCTAGGGCCGGTGGCGTTTGGCTGGATGCTCGACCAACGCCTGCCTCATGGCATCTTCGTGGCATCGATCGTGTTCATGCTGCTGACGGTGCTGCTGACCTTGGCACAGGAAGCCTACCTGGCCAGGAAGCACCGACAGCCTGTCTAGCCCCAGGGCTGCTTTGCAGCCCTTTCGCAATGCAAGGCAGATCCTGCGGAACAGCACATGGCCATTGATTCATCTGCGCACTGGCTACTCAGGTGACCGGATTGGCATGCACCACCCGCCCACCTGCCCCCGGCCGATTGACGAACAACACATCCAGCACACTGCCGTGCAACCCCTTCAACGCATTCCAGTTCGCTGATGCATGCACGTACCTGTCTCGCAACAATCGCTGCTCATCCTCGGTCAACCCAGGCTGTTCGCATTCACCCAGGGCAAACGCATGCAACTTGCGGCTGATGCCCAGCAGTTCATCCGGCAGCCGGTGCTCAACCTGCCCGCCCAGTTGCGCAAACGGCACACCAGCGCGCACCGCCAGCTCCCGCATGATGCTCAGGTACACCCGCGACAGCTGCCCCGCCACTTCCCGTTCGCGGTACACCGCCGCATACACCTGTTTCTGCGCCTCGCTAGGCAGGCCACCGGCAATCGGAACCTCCCAGGCCAGCACACGCGGCCTGGGCGCGCCCATTTCGCCAAACGACGACGCCAGCAACGCACTGACTGTGGCATGCACACGCGTGTGCTCGGCGCGCATTCTCAGCGGCACCCGCTGAGAATGCGGTTTGCACAGCAGCACCTGCTCCTGCGTGGTATCCGGGTAACCACCGCCAATGTTCGAGTGCACGCCTGGCAACACGATGTCATGGCCGCTGCGTACCAGCGGGAAGTTGTGCCGCTGCTCGTCCCCCGCCACCAGTTGCACCATTTGCCGGGCAATGCCCGCGACCAGACCCAGGCGCAAGCCACCATGGCGGTCGTCGGCAGGATCGAAGTCGCCCTGCAGCGGCGCGATAATCGCAGCAACCGTGTCGAACAGACCGATGAAGTTGATCACGATGCCACAGGGCACAGCCAACAGGCTGCTGCCGCCATCATGCAGCAGGTTGGCCAGATGACGCACAGCCGCAGCGCCGCGGCTGAAACCGAACAAGTCGAACTCGACCCGCTCGAGCCTTGCCTGTGGGTGCGCCTGGCGCCAGTCCCGCAGTTGCCCGGCTATCCCCGCCAAGGCCTCGGTGACCCGCGCCTCGGCCCCTCTACGCCCACACCCGGTGGCCGAGGCATAGGCATGATCCGCCTCCCCCGCCAGGGTGCCCACGCCCTCGACATAGCGCTTCAGAAACGCCATGGTCCCATCAGCATTGGCCCCCTTCGTCGGGTACAGTGCATGCAACAGGGCCACATTGCTCATGGCATTGGCATAACTGCCCCCTTTACCCACCGGTGCATCCACCGCCATCACATTGTTCAGGTTGTTACCGGTGCCATCGAAGAACACGCCAAAACGCAGAGTGACCGGCGTGATGCGTGCAGTGCTACAGCTGTTCAGGTCCATTGTCCTGCCTCCTGCTTGTACAAAAAGCACAAGCAGGCGCCAGCACACCGCCGCGGAACATCAGCCAATGGCCAGCCATATGCAGGACATTTCCGGACCTGCATGGCCCCCGGCAAGGATAAATTTCCCTACCGCCATTGGTCGCCACCCCCCCGGATGGATTAAAGTATCACCCCTTGCCAGGGCAGCTGCTTCCAGCCGCCTGCGGCCCCATACCAGGAACCGTCACCGATGGAACACCGTGAAGCGCTGATCGCGCTGCGCACCTTTCTTTCTTCCCAGATCCTAGGCCAGGAGAAACTGGTCGAGCGGCTGTTGATCGTGCTCCTGGCAGACGGCCACATGCTGGTCGAAGGCGCGCCGGGCCTGGCCAAGACCAAGGCCATCAAAGAGCTCGCCGAAGGCATCGAGGCGCAGTTCCATCGCATCCAGTTCACCCCCGACCTGCTCCCGGCCGACATCACCGGCACCGAGATATACCGCCCGGAAACCGGCAGCTTCGTGTTCCAGCAGGGGCCGATCTTCCACAACCTGGTGCTGGCCGACGAAATCAACCGCGCCCCGGCCAAGGTGCAGTCCGCACTGCTCGAAGCCATGGCCGAACGCCAGGTCAGCGTGGGCCGCAGCACCTACGACCTGTCGCCGCTGTTCCTGGTCATGGCCACACAGAACCCGATCGAGCAGGAAGGCACCTACCCGCTGCCCGAAGCCCAGCTCGACCGCTTCCTGATGCACGTGAAAATCGGCTTCCCCGACGCTGCGGTAGAGCGGCGCATCCTGTTGCAGGCCCGTGGTGAAGCCCTGGGCGGCGAGACCAAGCCCGAGCGCCGGGTCAGCCAGCAGGCGATCTTCGCCGCCCGCAAGGAAATCCTTGGCCTGTACATGGCCGACGCGGTGGAGGAATACCTGGTGCAACTGGTGATGGCCACCCGCACTCCGGCCAAGTTCGATGCCGAACTGGCCGACTGGATCGCCTACGGCGCCAGCCCGCGTGGTTCCATTTCGCTGGACCGCTGCGCGCGCGCGCACGCCTGGCTGGCCGGGCGCGACTTCGTCAGCCCCGAAGACATCCAGGCGGTGCTGTTCGACGTGCTGCGCCACCGCATCATCCTCTCGTTCGAGGCCGAGGCGGCAGGGATCGACCAGGACCGCGTGGTCCAGCGCATCCTCGACGTCGTCGCCGTTGCCTGAGCCCATGCCCACTGCATCGCTGGCCGAACCCGGCATCCGCATCGGCCTTGCCGAGCTGATCGACATGCGCCACCGCGTGCGCGAAATCCAGCTGTTTTCCCGGCCCGGCCAGCGCAGCCCGCTGGTGGGCCTGCACCACTCCAAGCTGCGCGGGCGCGGCGTGGACTTCGACCAGGTGCGCGTCTACCAGGCTGGCGACGATGTGCGCAACATCGACTGGCGGGTTACCGCGCGTACCCAGGAGCCGCATACCAAGCTGTTCCACGAAGAGCGCGAACGGCCAATCTTCATTCTTGTCGAGCAGAGCCAACGGCTGTTCTTCGGCTCGGGGCTGATGTTCAAGTCGGTGCTGGCCGCCCAGGCTGCAGCGCTGTTCGGCTGGGCCGCGCTGGGCCATAACGACCGCATTGGCGGGTTGGTGTTCGGCGACAACGAGCACCACGAAATCAAGCCCCGGCGCAGCAAACAGAGCCTGCTGCAACTGCTCAACCGCCTGGCCAAGGTCAACCAGGCGCTGCACACCGAGGCCACGCCCGGTGCCGACAGCCTCGGCCTGGCCCTGCGCCGCGCCCGCGAAGTGCTGCGCCCCGGCAGCCTGGCCATCGTGATCTGCGATGAGCGCTCGCTCACTGCCCAGGTGGAGCAGCACCTGGCCATGCTCTCGCGCCATTGCGACCTGCTGTTGATGCCGGTGTCCGACCCGCTCGATCATGCCCTGCCCGCCGCTGGCCTGCTGCGCTTCGCCCAGCGCAGCGCGCAGCTGGAGCTCGACACCCTGGACGCCAACCTGCGCCAGGCCTACCGCCAGCAGGCCGAAGCGCGCATCGAGCGCTGGGAGCTGATGGCGCAAAAGCTGCGCGTGCTGCTGATGCCACTGAGCACCCAAAGCGACATGATCGAGCAGCTGCGCGAGTACCTGAACGCCCAGCGGCCACGGAGCGCGTCATGAAGAGCAGCGGCCAATGAACCCGCTTGATCAACTGCAGCCGCTGATCGCCCCCGCGCCGATCGGTCTTTGGCCACCGGCACCCGGCTGGTGGCTGCTGCTGGCCATGCTGCCGCTGCTGGCCTGGGGCCTGTGGCGGGTGCGCCACTGGCGCCCGGGCAAACGTCGTATCGTGCGTGCCGAACAACCCTTGGACCCGGTACGCGTGGAAGCACTGGCCGAACTGGCCCGCCTGCCGCGCCCCTACGATGGCGCGCCGGCCGGGGCGTGGCTGCAACAGATCAACGCCCTGCTCAAGCGCTTGTGCCGCAGCCACTACCCAGGCGCCAACAGCCATACCCTCAACGGCCGCCAGTGGCTGGCGTTTCTCGACAACCGCTGCCCGGCCGCCGGCCTGACCCGCTGGATGGTACTGGTCGAAGGCGCCTACAAACCCGAGTGCAAGCTCGACGACAAGGCCATCGCCGGGCTCAGCCAAGCCGTCGAAACCTGGATTCGCAAGCATGTTTGAACTGGCCTGGCCGTGGGTCTTCGCCCTGTTGCCGCTGCCGTGGCTGGCGCGCCTGGTGCTGCCAGCAGCCGACAGCGGCGAACCGGTGCTCAAGGTGGGCTTCCTCGACGAACTGGAAGGCCTGGCCGGGCGCCGCGCGCGGCTCAACCTGCCAACCTGGCGCCAGCAGGCGCCCTTTGTCGTCATCTGGCTGTTGCTGCTGTGCGCCGCCGCCCGCCCGCAATGGCTGGGCGAGCCGGTGCCAGTGGCCGCCAGCGGCCGCGACCTGCTGGTGGCAGTGGATGTGTCCGGGTCTATGGACTTCCCCGACATGCAGTGGCAGAACGAAGAGATCAGCCGCCTCGACCTGGTCAAGGCGCTGCTCGGCGACTTCCTGCAGGACCGCGAAGGCGACCGCGTGGGCCTGATCCTGTTCGGCAGCCAGGCCTACCTGCAGGCCCCGCTCACCTTCGACCGGCGCACGGTGCGTACCTTCCTCGACGAGGCGCAGATCGGTATCGCCGGCAAGAACACCGCCATCGGAGACGCCATTGGCCTGGCGGTCAAGCGCCTGCGTCAACGCCCGGCACAAAGCCGGGTGCTGGTGCTGATCACCGACGGCGCCAACAACGGCGGGCAGATCCACCCGCTGACCGCCGCCCGCCTGGCCGCCCAGGAAGGCGTGCGCATCTACACCATCGGCATCGGCGCCAACCCCGAAGCCAGCGGCACCCCTGGTCTGCTCGGCCTGAACCCGAGCCTGGACCTGGACGAAGCCTCGCTCAAGGAAATTGCCGACATCACCCACGGTACCTACTTCCGCGCCCATGACGGCGCCGAACTGGACGCCATCGGCGACACCCTCGATCAGCTCGAACCGGTGGCCCAGCAACCGACCCAGGCGCGCACGGCCAAGGCCCTGTATGCCTGGCCCCTGGCCCTGGCCTTGCTGCTGAGCGTGCTGCTGGTGCTGGCCGTGCAATGGCCGGACAACCTGCTGCACCGCCTGCAGCGCAAGCCGCGCTTCCTGCAACCGCACCCGGAATGGCGCCAGCGTCTGAAGCGCCTGCGCCTGAGGAGGCGGCGATGATCGAACTGTGGCCCGAATGGCTGCGCCCGCTCTGGCTGCTGGCCGTACCCCTGCTCGCCTGGCTGCTGTACAAACTGTGGCACCGGCGCAAACGCGCCGGGCGCTGGCAGATGATTCTGCCGCCGGCGTTCCATGGCGTCCTGCTCGGCGGTGGCAGCGGCAGCACCAGCAAGCTGCCGTGGGTGGCGCTGGGCCTGGCCTGGGTGCTGGTGATCCTGGCGCTGCTCGGGCCCAGTTGGCAGCGCGTGGAAGAAAGCCGCCAGCGCCCGGCCGACCCGCTGGTGATCCTGCTCGAACTGACCCCGCAGATGCTCGCCGAGGACAGCCCGCCCAACCGCCTGGAGCAGGCGCGGCGCAAAATCCTCGACCTGCTGGAGCACCGCCGCGACAGCCAGACCGCGCTGGTGGTCTACGCTGGCTCCGCACACACCCTGGTGCCGCTGTCCGATGACTTGGCCACCAGCCGCAACCTGCTCGAGGCGGTCGACCCATCGATCATGCCCAAGCCCGGCCAGCGCGCCGACCTGGCCGTGCAAAAAGGCCTCGCGCTGCTTGCCCAGAGCGGCCTGGGCCAGGGCCGCCTGCTGCTGATCGGCTCGTCGCTCAGCGCCCCGGAGCGCGAAGGCATCGCCCAGGCCCTCGGCCGCCAGGGCCCGAGCCTGCTGATGCTGGGCATCGGCAGCAGCGAAGGCGCACCGGTGCGCCAGGCCAATGGCGAATACCTGAAGGACGACCAGGGCGGCATCCTGTTGCCACGCCTGGACAGCGCCAGCCTCAAGGGCTTCATCAACGGCACCGGCGGGCGCTACCGGCATGCCCGCATCGACGACCTCGACCTGCGAGGCCTGGGCCTGTTCGACAGCCCGCGCACCGGGCGCAATGATGGCCAGACCCTGCAACTGGACAGCTGGGCCGACCAGGGGTACTGGCTGCTGCTGCCGCTGTTGCTGCTGGCCGCCTGTGCCGGCCGACGCGGCTGGCTGTTCTGCCTGCCGCTGCTGCTGGCCCTGCCCCAGCCCAGCCAGGCCTTCGAGTTCAACGACCTGTGGCTGCGCCCCGACCAGCAAGGCCAGCGCCTGCTGGAGCAGAACCGCCCGGCCAGTGCCGCGCGCCATTTCCAGGACCCGCAATGGCGCGGCATGGCCCTGTACCAGGCCGGCGACTATGCCGGCGCTGCCGAAGCCTTTTCCCAAGGCGACACCGCCGCCGCACACTACAATCGAGGCAATGCCCTGGCCCGCGGCGGTGAGCTGGAAGCTGCGCTGGACGCCTACGAACAAGCCCTTGAACGCCAGCCCGACCTGCAAGCGGCGCTGGACAACCAGGCACTGGTGCAGCAACTGCTGCAACAGCGCGAGGCCACTGCCGAGGAACAACCGGCCAGCAGCGATACCCAAGGCACGCCCGGCAGCGAAACCGAAGGCAACAGCAGCTCGGCCAGCAGCCCGGCCCAGGGCACGCCCGGCAACGACGAACAGGCCAGCGCCGAACAGCCCGGCGAAGGCAGTAGCAACAGCCAGGTAACGCCCGGCAACCAAGCGGGCGCGGACGACAGCGTCACCCAGCCGCCGCAGCGCCCGGTATCGACCAGCCTTGATACCGAACAGCGCCAGGCCCTGGAACAATGGCTGCGGGAGATCCCCGACAACCCGGCGGAGCTGCTGCGGCGCAAATTCTGGTATGAACAGCAATTGCATCAGGAAACCTCACGATGAGTCGCTTCGGCGTCTTTCTCCTCTGTCTGCTGTGGGCCGTGCTGGCCCAGGCCGAACCGTTGCTGCGTGCCAGCGTCGACCGTACCCGCCTGGAAGCCGGCGAAAGCCTGGAGCTGACCCTGGAAAGCCAGGACGTCACCCAGTTCGGCAAGCCCGACCTGCGCGCGCTGGAGGGTGACTTCGAAGTGCGCGGCACGCGCCAGCTGAACAGCCTGCACAGCCTCGATGGCGAAACCCGCGCCAGTACCCGCTGGATCATCACCCTGCTGCCGCGGCGCAGCGGCAGCCTGCGCATCCCCGAACTGCAACTGGGCCAGTCGCACAGCCAGGCCATCGAACTGCAAGTGCTGCAGGCCGATGCCAGCCGCCAGGACAGTGCCTCGCAGGTGTTCATCGAAGCCACGCTCGACAGCAGCGAGGTCTACGTCCAGGCCCAGGCCGTGCTCACCCTGCGCATCTACCATTCAGTGGCACTGTACGACGACAGCAGCCTCAGCCCGCTGCAACTGGAAAACACCAAGGTCGAACCGCTGGGTGAATCGCGCACCTATGAAAAGGAAATCAACGGCGTCCGCCACGGCGTGATCGAAACCCGCTATGCCGTGTATGCCCAACAAAGCGGCACCCTCGACATCCCACCGTTGACTTTCACCGCCACCGCCGCCGCTAGCCAGGACGAGGCCCCGCAAGCCAACGGCACGACCCGGGCCGGCCACCAGGTGCAGGTCAGCTCGTTGCCATTGCGCCTGGCCGTGCGGCCGATTCCGGCGGCCTGGCCTGCTGGCGTGCCCTGGCTACCGGCCCGCAGCCTGACACTTGAAGAGCACTGGAACCCCGACCCTGGCAACCAGCAGGTGCAGATTGGCGACTCGCTGACCCGCAACATCACCCTGCGTGCCGAAGGCTTGTCCAGCACCCAGCTGCCACCGCTGCCAGCCACCGAAATCACCGGCCTGCGCCGGTACCCCGACCAGCCATTGCTGCGCAACGAAATCAGCGAACGAGGGATGATTGCCAACCGCGAAGAGCGCGAAGCCTTGGTGCCGACCCACAGCGGCGCGCTGGCCCTGCCGGCGCTGGAAGTGGCCTGGTGGAATACCCGAGAAGAGCACCTGGAGCACAGCAGCCTGCCGGCGCGCACGCTGAATGTGCAGGACAACCCGGCGCTGAGCGCCGACACCCCGGTCGGCGACAACAGCAGTGCCAGCAGCTTGCTGTGGCCCTGGCAGCTGGCCACCCTGGTGTTCGCCCTCACCACCGTGCTGGGCTTTGCCCTGTGGTGGCGCGCCCGCTCGCAGCCAGCGGTGCTGCGTGCCGCGCAGGCCGGGCCGAGCCCGCGTACCTTGCTGGATGATCTCAAGCGCGCGTGCCAGGCCAACGACCCACAGGCAACCCGCCAGGCGCTGGACGCCTGGGCCCGCCAGCAGCCGGAGACCCTGGCCGAGATGGCGGCGCGGTTCGTGCCGTTGTCGGATGCACTGGATGGGTTGAACGGGGCGCTGTATAGCGAGAGCGGGCAGTATTGGCAGGGTGAAGATTTGTGGCGGGCGATCGGTACGATTCCCCCGGCTGAGCAGGTATTGCTGCCGACCGGCGAGAACGGCAGCCTGCCGCCGCTCTATCCCAAGTGATGTGCTGCCTATGCGGGCCTCTTCGCGGGTAAACCCGCTCCCACAAACCTTGCGCAGTACCTGTGGGAGCGGGTTCACCCGCGAACACCGGCGTAGCCGGTGCCACCCGCCGCCGTACGACATTTCTGAACCTGCACCCCAATGCTTCAGAATCAACCCACTTAGGAATTATCCTACGCGCGCTGCCGAACTATCGCTGTTGTCGGGGAAACACCTCACGGATAACGTTTCCGGGTCGCTTCGGTGACCGGGTGTGAGAACCCGACAGAGATTTTACGCAGCACCTCTATGGTGGCCGTACGTGGGCGGGCCTTGGCCTGGCCGAGTCTTTGCGTATTTCTCCTCGGTTTCTCACCCCGCGTACGGCTGCCACCCTCAATCCGTGAGAAAGATTCAGGTGGCAGTTCCCTTCTCCTTCAGAGGAATACGCCATGAAGAAACTCGTCCCCAATCCACCCGTAAAACTAACGGCCCGCCCCTTCTACACCATCAACCAGGACACACCCTCGGTTGACGCCCTGATCCACACCCTCCAGCTGATGGCCGGCATCGAAGACTCGCTGGACGAATACATCTGCGCCAATGCCGGCGAGCCCGGCATCAACATGCTGGTCAACGCGGTGCATCACGTACAGATGACCAAGGCCCTGGCCGAGTTGCTGTTGCACCGGCAAACCGGGGATATCACCTGGCACTGACTACACAGCCCCAAGACATGCGCGGCCCCTGTAGGAGCGGCCTTGTGTCGCGAAAGGGCCGCAAGGCGGCCCCGGCGATTTTGTGGTGGAGCGGAGATCGTGGGGGCGCTTTGCGCCCCTTTCGCGACACAAGGCCGCTCCTACAGAGACCGTGGTGGGAAAGAGGGCTTCATCAACCTGTGAGCAACTGTTTAACTGGCTGACAGCTCAGATGAACCGCTGCCCCTCGAACGGGTTCCAGCTCTGCTGTCCTTTGGTCTGCTTCAGGTAGTAGGCACGGTTGGTCAGGAAGCTGTACAGAAACGCAAACGCCATGCTGATGCCGTTATCCAACGGGCGCGGGATTTCGCTACCCGTCGCGATCTCGTAGTAGCTCAGGAGAACGCCGATGGCGATCATGATGGCCAGCATGACCAGGTTCTTCTTCCACAACCCCAGCACGAACCAGTAGATCGGGCCGAAGAAAAAGGCGATGAAGTTGTTGTTGATCAGCAGCTTCTTACCAAATGGCAAGGCGCGGAAAGCGGCTTTGTAGGGCTCGGAGGTGGGTGCGCCGTACTGATCGAAGAAAGCGAAACGCTCCCGCCATTTTGGCTTGAGGTTATCTGGGGTGGATTGGGTTTGTGGGATGCCTTCCATTGGTGACTCCTGTGATTATCGTCCGTGTGTGTCGAATAGCCATGATCATGGCCGGTTTGGAGGGTAAAACAGCATGCTTTTGAGGGCAAGCTTAATACCTCCCGCAAAGCGAGAGCCAAGTCACGAAACACTCAAGGCTTCCAGATCGGCGCGATCAGAAATTCGTTGTTCACCAATTGATGTCGGTCAGGCGACCCAGCGGGTTGTCGTAGTGCAGGTGAACGCGGGTGCCGCTGAGGAACTTCGTATACCCCCTATTAGACTAACTATTGAGCTGTCGCTCCACCTCATCATCAGCCGCACTCAATATACCCTCCACCAGACTTGAATCGATTTTCCAAATGGATAATTTGGGGTTCCCTACATATTGCTGACCATAGGGAATTTCGTAATAAGACGCATCTACTTTTTCCGCAGTTAGCACAGCACAAACTGATCGAATCATTTTTGCATGATCGTGATAGTCGCCGTCAAAAATTTCCAACTCTAATACTGGCTCATGCGCCAGAATCGTTGATTTCAACTGCAACAATGGGACACCAAGTACACGATGGAGCTTCATAAGGGCTGAAGCTGAGACCCCAGCCCCCTCCATGACAATCGCAATGACAGACATTGTTCTAGGAACATCGTAAGGTGAAAAATATACATCATAACCTTTTAGCTCGTTACAATACGCCGCCTCAAAGATTCAGGCCAATTCATTTTCATACACCTCAATACCCCGAAGGCAAACCATTGACCCGCTGCAGTTCCGAACCCAATTTAGCAGCCTTAGCAATCATGGAAAAACGAAACCCTGGATCAACAGGGATATCTCCATTTTTATATAACCCCCATCCGGAAAATGATCTTGCCCTCTTCTAGGTATTTACCACTTCACTCGACCCTTGGAAGTTTGATTCATAGTTTAACACCTTTACTTGATCCTCGAAGCCAATCGAGAAAAACCTTCCATTTCTGTATATTCCTTCATCGGAACAATCCGCATGCAGAGGTCTCGTAACCTCAAACCCAGGAGGCGCAGGGTTTTTCATGGGGCCAGAGATGCCACGGCAAATTGAGCCCCATCTTGTAGCAGGGGGAGTTCATGGATCACACTCTATCAGAAATTGGAAAACTGCCCCTTAAAAACTCACCCGACCGCCATAAAACCAAACATATTACTTACCATTTCATTAAATGTTGAAAACTCATAGTAAACATTATCGAAGGCCTGGCGATCTCTCACCTGATATATTTTTGAGGACATTTCCAGCACATAAACATCCATATCACTCTCTCCAAAAACCAAGTAATCCTTCATCCATTCCAAATCACGCCAATTCAAATTCATCTCTATAAAATCATTGGTCTCACCGGCACAATCCGAAAATGGTATTCGGCGAGTTGAATACAAAAATACGCCATTCTCCGCAGCCCCATTACAAACACCTAATAGCTCCAGATACTCTGAGGGCGGCATAGCAAGCAACGCCAACTGACAGCGCTGAACAAATAATTCCAGATCTTCTTCGGATGCACCGGGAATAAGTGCAGGCGCACCAGACAACTTGTCGATCATCATTTTCATTTCAATCATCTAATGACCTAATATGCACGCCCCTCAAGGAATCTACTGATCGACCTCACCCTCACCAACCAAGGAGTCAATAAACACACGAAACGAAGAGGACAACATCTTTTGAGCGTTAATGTGATTTATGCGCATGTCAATATCCGGCTGAAAAACATCAACCGCAAAATAAATAACACTACCTCCTTCTTTATCAAGGCAAATAAAATTACCTGCCTCATCAACGGCAAAAGGTACCAAATGTGCTGGCAATACGTTCCTATGCACCATCAAATTGAAGCATCCGCCTATGTATTTAGTCTCGTCTTTGTCAACGATTTCAGCGCTGGCGATGCTTTTAAAATCTTCAATTCTAATCGGCTCATAATTTTCATCGCCCGCCCAAAACTCCCGATTCGGAGTGCCTCCATTGAAAGACAGGTAAAGCTCCCTGAAGTCCGTTGGAAATTGCATGCCAATTTCAGACTCAAGGTTATCAATATCTAATATCGAGACGGGAGCACCAGAATCAAACAGTTCAAAGTCATCCATTATAGAATCTTCAACAAGTTTTTAATGTTGTTTTCTGTGGGCGGCCTTTAGTCAACCCTTATCCTGTGAGATAGCTATAGCTTCAGGTATCCCATAAGATCCAGAAGGCAAACCAAAATATTTTTCGAATTGCGCGACTGAGCCAGTATGCGGCAACGAAGCCTTGTGAGCAGACTGCATTACTAACTGCATAGTACCTTTGCCCGTCACAGGATCGAAATCGTCCAAGTGGTGCCAAGTGTATTTGCCTATTGATTTCACTTGAGCCTTTGTCAGTCCAGCCTGTTTGTAAGCCTCGGTAAAGTCAGAGCACAGTTCAGGCGCACGCTGTTTAGCAAAATCAAAGCGAGCGAAAACCTCAACGCACTCCGGTTCAACCTCGATTGCCGCAACATCTATCAACCCCACAAGCAGTTCTTGCTAAGCGATTGAATCCAGCACTTTAACAACTGAACCTCACCTTAATAAAACAACTATCTCACCCAATGCTCAGCGAATTTACGAAATCATCAAAGCTCGCACAGACCCTCTCCATTTGCAGACCATCTTGAATTAGTAAATATACAGTTCCAGCGTCTTCCTCCCTCAGAGAAAGCATGAAGCTGTTGCCGCCATCGTCATATGCAAAAGGCACATAGCCATGCAAAGCCTTATCTTGAGCATTATATTCTTGCATTAATTTTTCTATCGGTAGCTCCCCGAATTTTACCGAATTGAAACCATTTATACTAAATACATACTCATCACCTTCCACCTCGGTAATCCTGGGAAATCCGCCATTGTTCCTAAGATAAATTTCCTTAAATAGGATCGGAAGCTTACCATTTGCCAAAGTTTCAATTTCTGAAAAATCACCGACATCAATACTGGATTCAGACCCTTCGAGATCTAACATGAAATTCCTCCTGCTTTTTTCGCGGCCACTGGCTTTCTGGCTGGGAATGTATAAGCTTTTCCGGTTGCAGCTTTATATTGAGATACTCCTCCATTATGAGGAACACCTTGATGAGCCCTCTGCTCTACTAATTGCATAGTGCCTTTATTGGTTTTAGGATTATAGTCATCCACATGATGCCACACATAGCCTCGCGGCGTGGTTTTTTGATTTAATTCGGCCACTTTGTTTGCAGCCTCAAAGTCCTCAATATAATTTCCCGTATATTCAATTACCACTATGGGATTGACCCCTGGATTTTTCGCATAAAGCGCATTGCTACCAGAATAATCTAGGCCACCACCTAGTGTTTTAGTTATACCAAAATAACCACGCTCGGCAAGAGTGCTTAATGCATCCAACCCAAAGGGATCAACCCAAACAACCGGATTGTTGGCATATTTATAGAGATTCCATCCCCCGCCCAAGCCAATTGGGTCTTGGGTGATAAATTGCCCTATCTCAGGACCATAGTACCGGAACGTGTTGTAGTGCAGTCCCGTTTCACTATCAAAGTACTGACCTTGGAAACGCAAATTCTGCTCGATCTCATTGATCGGCAGACTCTCTATTGCCCCCCACGAGCGATACGTCGCCTGCCAGACGATCTTACCGTCACTGTCCGTGACCTCCAGCGGCGTACCAATCTGGTCAGTATGGAAATAATAAAGCTTCTGCTCCTCCCCTTCCGCCTGATCGACCCGCGCCAACGGCGCATAGCTACCCGGCTCATACAGATACAGGATGCTCTGCCCCGGCGTCTCCTCCCGCAGCATTCTCAGCCCTTGCCAGAGGAAGCGCTTCTGCTCGACCTGGCCATTGATCTCAGCCAGCTTGGCCACCCGCCGCCCCAGGCTGTCATAACGGTAGTGCCCGGTACTCTCCAGCTTGCCATTGACCCATGTCTCCGCCCGCACCAGCCGGTTTTCACCGTCATAACCGAAGCGCTGCAACCGGTTGCCATATTCCGAGCATTTTTCGATCAGGTTGCCCCACGGGTCGTAACGATACTCCTGGTCCCGCCAGTGTGTGATGCGGTTGTCCCTGGACTTGGCAAATTGCCGGGCATTGAAATCCAAGCGGTTGCCCGCAGGGTCGTAACGAAACTCTTCGCTGCCAACCAGCGAGCCCGTATCGCGGCTGCGCAACTGGCCGTTCGCTTCGTACTCGTACTTGATCTCGCCACGCAGCTTGTCGAGCGTACGCACCAGTTCACCTGCCGGGTCGTATTGGTAACGGCGGTGAATCGGGTTGTACGCATGCTCCACCAGCAATGAGGTATTGATACCGGTGTTGTGCACCTGCGAGAGCTTGTCGGCGGGCAGCATCGAGGCGTATTGCCGCGCCTTGCGCCCCATCTCGTCATAACCGAAACAACTGGTGAGCTTGCCCTGGGTCCGGTAAACCTCGCGGTGCAGGTCATCACGCTCCATGTCGCTGATCACCTGACCGTCCAGGTTCAGTTGGTGCAGATGCCCACAGCCGTAGTACAGGTGATTGACCTTGCGGCCATCCGGCAGGGTTAGCGTAGTCAGATTGCCGAGCGGGTCGTATTCGTAGCCGAGCGTGCCGTCGGAGGTGATTTCTTTGATTAGCCGGCCCAGCAAATCGTAGGTGTACTCCAGCTTTTCTTCGCTGATCCCTAGCTGCTTGCCGATCCCGGTCGGCTGCCGCTCGATGCTCAGCAGCCGGTCGCCGTCGTCATACGCATAGTCTTGACGCGCATCGCGGTTGATCTTGCTGATCAGTCGGCCAATGGCATCGCGCTCGAACAACGTATGCCGCTCCGGGCGCTCGGCATTTTCGCCATAGCCGATCTCATCCAGTCGGGTGAGATGGCCACCCGTGTTGTAGCTGAAGCGCCGGGTCAGGTTATCGATCCGCACCTCTTCAATCAGCCGATCCGAGGCGTCGTAGGCAAAGCTGTACGTGGCGTTGTTCTCGTTCACCAACCCGGTCAGACGCCAGGCCTTGTCGTACTCGTAACGAACCGTCCCTCCTTTCGGGTCCCGGCGGTTACTCGGCAAACCACGGGAAGTGCGTAGCAGGCGGGTGATCTGGCCTTTGCCATCGGTGTGGTCGAGCACCTGACCAAGGTCGTTGTAGGTAAAAGTTTCCGCCGTGCCGTCGGGATGGCTGATGCGCAGCACCTCACCGTCGGGCTTGCGCTCCAGCGTGGTGGTCTGGTTCAGCGCATCGGTTACCGCGACGAGGTGCTGGCGTTCGTCGTAGCGGTACCAGGTATTCTTGCCCGAACAATCCTGGTAACGCTCGACCTGTGCCAAGGTGTTCCACCACAGGTACTTGGACTTGTAGGTCGCGTCGATAATGGTGTGCGGCAGGCCGTCATCGCTGTTCAGGTATTCGGTCATTTGACCCAGGGCATCGAATTCGGCGAGCAGGTTGCCCTTTTCGTCGTAGCGCGCCCGCCAGGTGCTGCCATCCGGGTAACTGACCTGGGTCACCAGCGTGGTCAGGTGGTGATATTCGTAGGTGGTCTTGCGGCCCAGCGGGTCGGTTTCTTCGAGCAGGCGGGAGAATTCGTCGTACTTGAATTGCAGGCGGTTACCGTCCGCCAAGGTCAGGTCGACCATGTTGCCATTGTCGTCCAGCTCGGTGGCGTAGCGTTCGCCGCCGTAGTCGCGGCTGGCGATCACCCGGTGGTCGGGGTTGTACTGCACTTCCAGCTCGCGGCCGAGCACGTCGGTGGCCCAGCTGGTGCGGGCGTCGAGGTCGTAGCGGAAGTGGAAGCGTTCGCCATCGGTGGTCCAGTGCTCGACCACGCGCGGCTGGCCGCCGAGAGTTTCCCAACGGTAATGGCAGCCCAGGCCCAGCGCGTTGCTGTGGGTTACCATCAGGCCTTCGGCGTAGCTGAAACTGCGCACGGTGTGGCCGTTGCGGTTGATCACCGCGCTCAGCTGGCCGTGTTCATCGTAGCGGTACTGGGTGAGCGTTTCGACCGCCTGGTCGTTCACCACGCGCTTGATGTCGGTCAGGCGGCCCAGCGGGTGGTCGTAGTGCAGGTGCACGCGGGTGCCGCCGGTGCCGCTGATGTCGGTCAGCGTACCGTCAGGCGTGCGGGTGAAATGCAGGAAGTGACCGAGAACGTTCTCGATGCGTTGCAGCGGCACTTCGCTGTTGGTGTCTGGCACTTCGCCGAAGTAGAAGAACAGGTTGTCCCGCGTTTGCAGGATGTAGTGGCCGCCCTCGGTGCACACCAGGTACACCTGCTCGTGCGGGTTGTAGATCCGTTCGCCCGGTTGCAGGGTCACGAACGGAACTTTGCGGCCTTGGTTGTCGGTGAGGTAAATGAATGAGCCCCGCCGACGCAGGCTTTGCTCCCAGGGCAGCACCCAGCCGCGCCCGAGCACGCTGTCGACGGTAAGGTCGCTGGCGTAGAAACGTGACCACTCGATCGGCATCAAGCCCGGGAGGCTGAAGTCAATTTCATCGGGGATCAGCTTGCGGCCGGTGGTGAGGTCGACCGGGTTGCCAACCAGTCCACCCAACACCCTGCGTGCCACAGGCTCGACCATGTAGCGGGCGGCCACTTCGCCAGCAATGAAGCCGGCCGTGAATTTCAGGGCACAAGGTAGGGCGGCCTTCATACCGGCCTGGGTACCCATCTTGAGCACATTCGCAAGGCCACTGGCTGCGCCAGCAATCGCCATCAGCACATCCACGGTGGTGCGCAGCCACTCCGGGACTTCGTCATCCACGGGCAGGTAGCGGTAAGTGCCACCGCCGATGAAGACGTTGTTCGAACCCCCGGAAATGGTCGCGCCGCAGGTCAGCTTGTCGCCCTTGCGCACCGCCGCGACGCCATTGATGAAGACATTGGTCGAGCCCTCGGCGATCTGCACCGGGCCGGGGTGCTTGTCGCAGGCACCGATGCTTTTCTCGACGCGGGCGGCCTTGCGGCTATTTATGAAGACGTTGGGCGAGGCCGTCAGTATCGTCCCTGAGGGGGATGAGAACAGACTGCCCAGTGCCTCGCCGGCAGCGGTCAGCAAGCTGCCCCCGAGACCTGCCGCGATGCCGGCCAGCAAAGCCACGCCTAACCCGCAGGTGAAGGTGGCGATGGCCACCGTGGCCACCAGTGCGATACCCAGGGCAGCGCCCAGCAGGAAGCCGCCCAATGCGCCGGTGTGTGAAATCTCGTCGCCAAACCTGGCCGCTTCGAACATGAGGGGTTACTCCTGTTCGGCCAAGTTGTGCAACGTGAATGAACGACAAGACTGAAGCAGCGAGCGCTCGGTCAGATCCTTGATCATTGTTGCGTCCTTGAGGCTTGAAACCCAAGGACGCTAGGAAAACGCCGTTAGGCCGTCAATGAACAAGGCGTTCAGTGCGCGGACCTGCTTGTAGGAAAGCACTTACCCGCCAGGAGCGACTGCCTTGCCGCATAGGCTTGGGTTACCATACCGCCCTTGCGCAACACCCATCACCCAAGCCAAGCCCCCGCTTGCTCGACTCGACACCAACAGGTCATCCATGCGTCTGTTTCATACTTCCGACTGGCACCTGGGCCAAAGCCTGCACGGCCAGGAACGCGACTTCGAACACGCCTGCTTCCTCGACTGGCTGCTCGGCCAGCTGCGCCTGCGCCAGCCGGATGCGCTGCTGATCGCCGGCGATATCTTCGACACGGTCAACCCGCCGGTCAAAGCCCAGGAACGTCTCTACGACTTCATCGTCCAGGCCCACGAGCAACAGCCGAAGCTGGACATTGTGATGATCGCTGGCAACCACGACTCCGGCTCGCGCATCGAGCTGCCCGCGGCGCTGATGCGCCGCCTGCGCACCCATGCCCTGGGCCGTGTGCACTGGCTGGACGAGGGCCAGCTGGATGCCGAGCGCCTGCTGATTCCGCTGACCAACGGCCGTGGCAAGGTCGCCGCCTGGTGCCTGGCCCTGCCCTTCCTGCGCCCGGCCGAGGTGACCGGCCCGCAACTGGGTGACGACTACCTGCAAGGCATTACCCAGGTGCACCAGCAACTGATCGCCGCCGCGCAAAAGAAGCGCAAGAAGGACCAGGCGCTGATCGCCATCAGCCACGCGCACATGGCCGGTGGCGCGGTGTCGGAGGACTCCGAACGCAGCCTGATCATCGGCAACGCCGAAGCGCTGCCGGCCAAGCTGTTCGACAAGGCCATCAGCTACGTCGCCCTGGGCCACCTGCACAAGCCGCAGAAGGTCAACCGCGAAGAACGCATCCGCTACAGCGGCTCGCCGATCCCGCTGTCGTTCGCCGAAATCAACTACCCGCACCAAGTGCTGGAAGTGGAGCTGGACGGCACTGGCCTGGTCAGCGTCGAACCGCGCCCGGTACCGCGCGCCGTGGCCCTGCAACGGGTCGGCCCGGCACCACTGGGCGAACTGCTGGAGCAGTTGGCCGAGCTGCCAGTGATCGACCTGCTCGAAGACCCCAACCGCCAGCCCTGGCTGGAGGTGCGGGTGATACTGGATGAGCCGCAACCCGACCTGCGCCAGCAGATCGAAACCGCACTGCAAGGCAAGGCCGTGCGCTTGATCCGCATCAGTGCCGAATACGCCGGCCGCAACAATGCCGAAGACGATGACCTGGCCTTTGTCGAACTGGCCCAGATGACCCCGCAGGACCTGTTCAGCCGCGCCTGGGAGCAGGCCTATGGCAACCCCGCCGACGAACAGGCGCTGGCCGACTTCGCCCTGCTGTTGCAGGACGTGCAGCAGGAAGAGGAACAGCCATGAAGATTCTCGCCATCCGCCTGAAGAACCTGGCATCCCTGGCCGGCCCGGTCGATATCGATTTCACCGCCGAACCGCTGGCCAGCGCCGGCCTGTTCGCCATCACCGGGCCTACCGGGGCGGGCAAAAGTACCCTCCTCGACGCCCTGTGCCTGGCGTTGTTCGGCACCGTGCCACGGCTGAACGACATTGGCCGCGAGGCCAAGGTGCCGGATGCAGACGGTGAAATCCCTACCTCCGACCCGCGCAACCTGCTGCGCCGCGGCACCGGCAGCGGCTTTGCCGAAGTCGATTTCGTCGGCATCGATGGCCGCCGCTATCGCGCCCGCTGGGAAGCCAACCGCGCCCGCGACAAGGCCAACGGCAAGCTGCAGCACAGCCGCCAGAGCTTCTATGACCTGGACAGCGAGCAGGTACTGGGCAGTGGCAAGAACGAGTACAAACAACTGGTCGAAGCCCGCCTGGGCCTGAACTTCGAACAGTTCACCCGCGCGGTGATGCTGGCCCAGAGCGAATTCGGCGCCTTCCTCAAGGCCGACGACAAAGAACGCAGCGAGCTGCTGGAAAAGCTCACCAACACCGCCATCTACACCCGCCTGGGCCAGCGCGCCTTCAGCAAGGCACGCGAAGCCGGCGAGGCCCACAATGCCCTGAAGGACCGTGCCAGCCACCTGCTGCCGATGGCCGCCGAAGCGCGCGCCGAACTCGACCAGCGCCTGGAGCAGGCGCAACAGCAGTTCAAGGCCGACCAGGCTGGCGAGCGCCAGCTGGAACAGCAACGCAACTGGCTGAACGAGCAGCGCCAGTTGCAGGCCCAGCACGCCGAAGCCGGCACCGCGCTGCAGGCCGCCGAACAGGACTGGCAACAACTGGCTGACCAGCGCCTGGACCTGGTGCGCCTGGAGCGTCTGGCCCCGCAGCGTCACCAGTTCCACCGCCAGCAGACACTGACCGCGCAACTGGCACCGGTGGCAGCGAAGATCGCCGAGCAACAGCAGCAGCAAGCCGAACTGCAAGTGCGCACCAGTGAGCTCGAACAGGCGCTGGACGCCGCGCGTCAGGCGCTTGCCGATAGCCAGGCCCAACACAGCGAGAACGCCCCTCGCCTGCGCCAGGCCTTTGCCGCCCAGGACAACCTGGCCCGCCTGGACCAGGAGCTGGCAGCACAGCGCAGCGCCGGCCAGCAGGCCGAGCAGCAGGTCGCCGAAGGCCAGCAGCACCTGCAGCAGCTCGAAGACAACCAGCAGCGCAGCCTGCAGCAACTGGCGCAGATCGACACCGCGCTCGCCGACAGCCAGCATCTGGCGGGCCTGGCCAATGCCTGGCACGCCTACCTGCCGCAACTGAAGCAAGTGATGCTGATCGGTGGCCGCCTGGCCAAGGGCCGTGAAGAGCTGCCCGGCCTACAAGCCCAGGCCAGCCAGGCCAATGCGCACTTGCAGGCCGAGCGCGATGCCTTCGAGCTGCTGTTCCGCGAAGCCAAGGCCGAACCCCAGGCCCTGGCAGAACAGATCGACCTGCTGGGTGGCATGCTGCAGGACAACCGCAAGCAGCAGCGCGCCGTGGAAGAGCTGTCACGTCTGCATGGCCGTGAACTGGAGCTGCGCCAACAGCTGGAGGCCGTACGCGTGCGTCAGCAGCAGGCCATGCAGCAGCGCCAGCAACTGATTACCGAAGGCACCGCCGCCAAGGCCGAGCTGGAAGCCGCCGAGCAAGCGCTCAACCTCACCCGCCAGTTGCTGGAACGCCAGCGCCTGGCACGTAACACCAGCGTCGAAGAGTTGCGCGGCCAGTTGCGCGACGGCGAACCCTGCCCGGTGTGCGGCAGCGCCGAGCACCCGTTCCACCAGCCTGACGCGCTGCTGCAAAGCCTGGGTCGCCATGACCAGGCCGAGGAAGACGCCGCGCAGAAGCAGGTCGAAACCCTCAACAGCAAGCTGGTGGAGCTGCGCACCCAGCTGGGCGTGGTCAACGCCCAGCTCAAGGATTATCAGCAGCAACAGCAGCAACTGGGCGAACAGCTACAACCGCTGGTGGCCCAGGTGCAGGCGCACAGCCTGTGGCCCGCCCTGGCCCCGCAGGACGACAATGCCCGCAGTGCCTGGCTCGACAGCCAGCTGCGGCGCCTGGACGAAGAAATCGGCCAGGACGAGAAACGCCAGAGCGCCCTGCTCGCCCTGCAAAAAGATGCAGCCCGTCTCAACCAGCAATTGCAGGCCGCCCAGCAGGCGCAACAGCAAGCCCAGCGCCACCTGGAGCAACAGCACCAGGCCCTGGCCAGCGACGAGCAGCAGTTGCAGCAAGGCCTTGAGGACCTTGCCGGCGTATTGCCCGAAGAGGCCCTCAAGGCCTTGAACGACGACCCGGCCAATGCCTTCCTCGCCCTGGACCAGCAGATCGCCCTGCGCCTGCAGCAACTGGAGCAGCGCAAGGACGAACAGGAAGAACAGCAAGCCCGCCAGGCCCAGCTGGACAAGCTGCGCGACCAGCAGCAGGCACGCGTGCAGACCCAGCAGCAGCTGCAGCAGAAACTTGCCGCCCTCGACGAGCAGCGCCAGCAGGCCCAGGCTTCGCTCGGCGAACTGCTGGGCGGACACGCCAGCGCCGAAGCCTGGCAACTGCATATGGACGCCGCGCTGGAGCAGGCCCGCGCCCTCGATGCCGACACTGCCCAGCGCCTGCAGGACTTGCGTACCCAAGGCGTGCAACTGGCCAGCGAACTCAAGGCCAACACCCAGCAGCAGCAGGCGCTGGACGCCGAGTGCCAGCAGTTGCAGGGCCAGATCGCCCAGTGGCGCGCAGAACACCCGGAACTGGACGACGCCGGCCTGGATCGCCTGCTGGGCATGGAGGACGCGCAGGTAAATGAGCTGCGCCAGCGCCTGCAAGGCGCCGAAAAGGCCATCGAACAGGGACGCGTGCTGCTGCAGGAACGTGAACAACGCCTGCAGCAACATGCCGCGCAAATGACTGTGGACACCTCGGCCGACGCCTTGGAACAGGCCCTGACCGAACTGCGCGAACGCCTGGCCGGCCATGAGCAGCAATGCGCCGAACTGCGTGCACAGCAGGCCGATGACCAGCATCGCCAACAGGCGCACCAGGCGCTGGCGGCGGAAATCGAACAGGCCCACCAGCAGTGGCAACGCTGGGCTCGCCTGAACGCCCTGATCGGCTCGGCCTCTGGCGATGTGTTCCGCAAGATCGCCCAGGGCTACAACCTCGACCTGCTGCTGCACCACGCCAACGCCCAGCTGCGCCAGCTGGCCCGCCGTTACCGCCTAAAGCGCGGCGGCAGCGCCCTGGGCCTGCTGGTGCTGGACACCGAGATGGGTGACGAACTGCGTTCGGTGCACTCGCTGTCTGGCGGGGAAACCTTCCTGGTGTCGCTGGCCCTGGCCCTGGGCCTGGCCTCGATGGCCTCCAGCACGCTGCGCATCGAATCGCTGTTCATCGATGAAGGCTTCGGCAGCCTCGACCCCGAGTCGCTGCAACTGGCCATGGACGCCCTTGACGGCTTGCAGGCCCAGGGCCGCAAGGTGGCGGTGATTTCCCACGTGCAGGAAATGCACGAACGCATCCCGGTGCAGATCCAGGTGCGCCGCCAAGGCAATGGCCTGAGTGACGTGGAGGTGTGCGGGTGATCCTCTACTCGTTCCGCCGCTGCCCCTGGGCCATGCGCGCGCGCCTGGCCCTGCGCTATGCGGAGTGCAAGGTGGAGATTCGCGAGGTAGCGATGAAGAACAAGCCGGCAGAACTGCTGGCCTTGTCACCCAAGGGCACGGTGCCGGTACTGGATACCGGTGCCGGGGTGCTCGAAGAAAGCCTGGACATCATGCGCTGGGCGCTGGCGCAAAACGACCCGCAGGACTGGCGGCTGCAGGCCGACCCTGCGGCGGCGCAGCAGGCTGAAACACTGATTGCGCGCAACGACAGCACGTTCAAGGCGCAGGTGAACCTGTACAAGTATGCCGAGCGCTACCCCGAGCATACCCGCGAGCATTACCGCCAGCAGGCCGAGGCCTGGCTGGCGGAGCTCGAGGGCCTGCTGGCAGGCAGGCCCTACTTGCTGGCCACGCACCCGAGCATTGCCGATGCCGCGTTGCTGCCCCTGATGCGCCAGTTTGCCGGGGTCGAACCGCAGTGGTTCGCCGAGGCGGCTTATCCGCGGGTGCGGAGCTGGCTGGAGGGGTGGTTGGCTTCGGAGCTGTTCAGGTCAGTCATGGCCAAATGAACAACTATCAGCATTGCACAGTCCCCTGTGGGAGCGGCCTTGTGTCGCGAAAGGGCCGCACAGCGGCCCCGGCAATCCTGGGGTAAACCGCTGAAATCCTGGGGGCGCTTCGCGCCCCTTTCGCGACACAAGGCCGCTCCCACAGGATCCGTGTCAGGCTTGAGTCAGTGGTTGTGCTTGCCACTCAATGCCGCATGGAAGTTGGCACTCTGGCGCAGGTACTGTTCGGTGTAGCTATGGGTAGCGGACGCCTTGCCGCTGCTGTCGGCATGGGCATGCGCTGGCAATACGACCGAAGCGGAAATGGCGGATGCGGCAATGACCGGGAAGAGATTGAAGTTCATCTGGGCTGACCTCGACGGCGGTGGTTTGACGTTGGCCTGTTTGGGCCTTGGGTCAAACTTACGCCGCCGAAGCCGCAGGCAAAAATTCATTGCGCCAGTATCGACTATCACGCCGATCGATATCACTCGATGAACTTCAGGTCCGACGGCGCATCCTGCTTCAGCGTCTGCACCGTCTCCAACAGCTTGCCGCTGCGCGGATCGCGGCGCATCACCACGATCTGGTTGCTCTTCTGGTTGGCCACCAGCAAGAAGTTGTCACTCGGGTCGAGGGCGAACTCGCGGGGATGATCCCCCTCCACCGAACGGCGCTGCAGGAAGGTCAGCTGGCCATCCTGCTTGCCCACGCTGAACGCCACGATCTCGTTGGCCGTGCCTCGGTTGCTCACATACAGGAAGCGCCCGTCTGCCGACAAGTGCAAGCCACCTGCCGCTTTCGCCGCAGCTTCCTTGCTCTCGGTCAGGGGCAGGCGCTGGCGTTCGACCAGGTTGCCCTCCTGCACGTCGAACATCACCACTTCGGCACTCATTTCCAGGGTCAGGTAGGCGTGCCGACCCTTGGCGTCGAACAACAGGTGGCGCGGCCCGCTGCCCGGCGGCAGGTCCACCGACGCGGGGATCGCCGGCGTCAACGGGTGGTCTGCGCTGGCACCGTCGTAGCGGTAGATGAACACCTTGTCGGCCCCCAGGTCGCTGGCATACAGGTGGCGGCCGTCGGGTGACAGCACCAGCGAATGCACATGGGCGCCAGCCTGGCGCTCGGGGTTGACCCCGCTCGCCTTGTGCCGGGCCTGTTGCACCACCGGCTTGAGCTTGCCGTCCTTGGCCACCGGGACTACCACCAGGCTGCCGCCGGGATCGGGCTTGACCGCGTAGTTGGCCACGAACAGATAACGCTGGTCCTGGCTGAGGCTGGCGTGGGTAGGCTCGTCACCTTGGCTGGGTACCTGGTTGAGCAGCTTGATCTCGCCTTTTGCACTGACGGCGAAACTGCTGACCCCGCCCTTCGGCGTTTCGTTGACCGCAAAGAGCTGACGTTGATCGGCCGACAGCACCAGCCATGAAGGGCTGACACTCTCCACCACCTGCTGCGGCGACGGGTCGATATGACCGGTCTTTTCGTCGAACCCGTAGCGGTAGATGCCCTCGCTGGCGCCATCGGTGTAACTGCCCACCAGCAAGGTGGCGGCGTGGGCATGGATGGTCAGGCTCATCAGGCTAGCGGTCAGCAGGCTCGTCCAGATCCGATTCATCTTCGTCATCATCCGGGGCGCGAAAGGCACTCATACAGACTAGCCGATGCGCGCCGTCGGCATCGTCGAGTTGCCACTCGTCACCCACGGCGATGGCAGCTGTGATCTGCTCGGGGGTGAAGGTCCAGCGGCGGAGCTGGCGGCCGTCCATGCATTCGATGGTGAGGCCGGATTCATCGGAGGTGAAGTCGAAGGCGTGCAGGCCGTCGATCAGGAGCATGTCGCAGGACTGCAGGGCGGTGGCGAGGGGGGACATGGGGGTACCAATCTGAAATGAGTTGGCATTATAGCCCTGGGGCTGCTTTGCAGCCCATCGCGACACAAGGCCGCTCCTACAGGGATCGCATCAGCCTGCCGATACGCGTTCCCCTGCAGGAGCGGCCCCCTGCGGTCAATGAGCGAAAATGGAGCCCCCCTCCTTGCCCACCATCTTCTCAGGCTTGATCAGGAACCTTGCCAGCGCCGGCAGCAGCCACAGCGCACCGAACATGTTCCACAGCAGCATGAAGGTCAGCATCAGCCCCATGTCCGCCTGGAACTTGATAGCCGAGAAGATCCAGGTGCACACGCCGATGGCCAGGCACAAGCCGGTGAACAGCACTGCCTTGCCGGTCGAGCGCAGGGTCTCGTAATACGCCTCCTGCAACGGCAACCCGGCGCGCAGGAAGCTTTCCAGCCGGCTGTAGATGTAGATGCCATAGTCCACGCCAATGCCCACACCCAGCGCCACCACCGGCAAGGTCGCCACCTTGACCCCGATACCCATGTAGGCCATCAGCGCGTTGCCCAGCACCGAAGTCAGCACCAGCGGCAGGACGATGCACAGGGTGGCGGCGAACGAGCGGAAGGTAATCAGGCACATCACCGCCACGCAGATGTACACCAGGATCAGGATGGTCAGCTCGGCCGACTTGATCACCTCGTTGGTCGCCGCTTCGATCCCGGCATTGCCCGCCGCCAGCAGGAACTGCAGGCCTTCCTTGTTGTGGCTGTCGGCAAACGCCTTGGCCACGGCAGTGACCCGCTCCAGGGTTTCGGCCTTGTGGTCGTTGAGGAACACCAGCACCGGCGCCAGCGAGCAGTCGCCGTTGTACAAGCCGTCGGCGCGGGCGATGGAGTTGTTGAGGATGTCCGGGTTGCGCGACAGGGTTTCCCATTTCAGGCTGCCCTCGTTCATGCCCTTGATCACCTGCTTGGACACGGTCACGAGGGAAATTGCCGACTGCACGCCCGGGGTGTTCTGCATGGTCCACATCAGCTCGTCGATCGGCGCCATGGTCGAGTGGATCGAGCAGCTTTCCGGCGGGGTCTTGACCATGATCACCAGCACGTCGGAACTGGTCGAGTAGTTGCTGATGATGAAGTTGTTGTCCTGGTTGTAGCGCGAGTCGGGGCGCAGTTCCGGCGCACCCTGGTCGAGGTCGCCGATCTTCAGGTTCTGGCTGTACCACAGGCCACCGGCGAAGGCGACCAGCGCCAGGGCCACCGACACCGGCGCCACCTTGGCACTGGCGAAGTTCGACAACAGGCGCCAGAACGGGTGCTCGCGGGTGGCGTCCTGCTTGCTGCGCTCGACGGCCTTCTTGCTGATGCCGACGTAGGAGATCGCTACCGGCAGCAGGATGAGGTTGGTGAACACGATCACCGCCACACCGATGGAGGCACCGATGGCCAGTTCACGAATCACGCCGATGTCGATAATCAGCAGGGTGATGAAGCCCACGGCGTCGGCGAGGATGGCGATCATCCCCGGCAGGAACAGCTGGCGGAAGGTGCGCCGGGCGGCGGTCAGGGCGTTGTCGGCGTCACTCGACTGCAGGGCGATACCGTTGATCTTCTGCACCCCGTGGGAAATGCCAATGGCGAAGATCAGGAACGGCACCAGCATCGAGTACGGGTCCAGGCCAAAGCCCACTGCATGCATCAGGCCCAACTGCCAGACCACTGCCACCAGGGTGGTGATGAGCACGGCGATGGTACTGCGGATGCACCAGGTGAACCAGTACAGCAGCACCCAGGTGATGGCCAGGGCGACGCCGAAGAACATCGCCACCATCACCAGGCCGTCGATCAGGTCGCCGACCTTCTTGGCGAAGCCGACGATGTGCACCTTCACGTTGGGGTTCTGCGCCTGGAACTTGTCACGGATCTTTTCTTCAAGCTGGTGCGAGAACTGCTGGTAGTCCAACTTCACCTGCTTGCCTGGGTCCTGCGGGTCGGGGTAGCTCTCCAGCAGTGGCACATCGACGATGCTGGACTTGAAGTTGTTGCCCACCAGTCGCCCCACCTGGCCCGACTTGAGCACGTTGTCGCGCAGGGTGTCGAGGCTGTCCTGCGAGCCGTTGTAGGTGTTGGGAATCACCTCGCCACCCGAGAAGCCTTCCTCGGTGACCTCGCTCCAGCGCACGCTGGGGCTCCACAGCGACTTCAACCCGGCACGGTCGACGCCAGGGATGTAGAACACTTCGTCATGGATCTGCCGCAGGGTCTCCATGTAGTCCTTGTCGAAGATGTCGCCATTCACGGCCTCCACCGAAATGCGCACGGTGTTGCCGAGGTTGGCCAGGTCGTTGCGGTGCTCCATCATCTGCTCGATGAACGGGTGCTGCAGCGGGATCATCTTCTCGAAGCTGGTGGACGGGCGTATCTGCGTGGCCTGCCAGAACAGGAAGATGCTGACCAGCACGCACAGGGCGATGACCACGGGGCGATTGTTGAAGATCAGGCGTTCGAGCAACGTGGCCTTGTCCTGGTGATGCGGGTGCATGGTGATGCTCTCCCTGCTGGTCATGGACGCACCTCCTGGTCAGCACCCTGCGGGTCAGCCAGGTGCACGCCACCCTGCCCTACCAGCAGCAGGCCGCCATCGGCCAGGCCGCTGACGCCGGCCAGGGCAATGCGGTCGGCGCGGTTGTAGACACTGAAGGTCTGGCCGTCATCGGTACTGCGCAGCACGCTGCCGCCATTGCCGACCAGCACCAGGCTACCGTCCTCGACAAGCGTAGCGCCTGCCAGGCCGAATTCGAGGGTGCCACGTGCGGCCTTGAGCTCGATCGGTTGCCAGCTGTCACCGAAATCGGTGGAGCGGAACAGGTTGCCGCGCAGGCCGTAGGCCAGCAATGTGCGCGGCTGTGCAGTGCCTATCACGCCGAACAGCGAGCCCTCGTAGGGGCCTTGAACCTTGGCCCAGGTCTGACCGTTGTCGGCCGAGCGGAACATGCCGCCCTGCTCGCCGACAATGAACAGGCCCGCGTCACGCACCTGGGCGATACCGTTCAGGTGCAGCTGGTCGGGGTTGTCCAGGCGCTCGGCCACGTCCTGCCAGTGCTGGCCGCCGTCGGTGGTTTCCAGCAAGGCGCCGTAGGCACCTACGGCAAAGCCGTGCCGGGCGTCGAGGAAGGCGACATCGAGCAAGGGTGCTTCGCGGGTCAGGTCTTCGAACTGCTTGCTCCAGGTGGCACCACCATCGCTGCTGGCGAGCACCAGCGCATCGTGGCCGACGGCCCAGCCGCGCTTGTCGTCGAGGAAGAACACCGCGGTCAGCAGTTGCCGGGTGGGCACCCGCGCCTGGGTCCAGGTTCTGCCCTGGTCGTCGGAGAACAGGATATGACCGCGATCGCCCACTACCACCAGGCGCTTACCGGCATGGGTGGCGTCGATCAGCAGGCTTTGGCTGGCCTTGGCCGATTCGGTGGAATATTCGTCGGCGGCAGCGGCTTGCACGCTGTCAGCCCACACGCCGAGCCCCAGCGCCAGTACCGCGCTGGCTGCCAATGGCCAGGCAAAGCGCCTGTTCTGTTCCCTCATGACTGTCCCCCTGTTGTGTTCTTGTCTGGTGGGTCAATGCACTGCAGGTACTGCGAAAAGCCTGATCTAGAGGCCCGCAATAGCTTGAGGGGATCGTAGCGGGGATATTTGCGGGAACACAACGGGCGGGGTGTTATGTTTTGTTGTCGGCTCCAAAAGCTTCGCGGGTAAACCCGCTCCCACAGGTCCTGCACAGCCCATGAAAGCGGTGCAGTACCTGTGGGAGCGGGTTTACCCGCGAAGAGGTCGGTTCAGGCTACGGAAAACTCAAGCCAGGCTCTTGCTCACAACCTCATACACATCACTGGACAGCTCACCAGAAGCCAGAATCCGCTCCAGCTCGCCCTTCATCAGGGCCTGACGCGCATCGTCATACTTGCGCCAGCGGGTCAGCGGTGCCAGTTGCCGCGAAGCGATCTGCGGGTTCAGCGCATTCAGCTCGATCACCAGGTCCGCCAGGAAGCGGTAGCCGGAGCCATCCGCCGCATGGAAGTTGACCAGGTTCTGCCCGGCAAAGGCGCCGATCAACGCACGTACCTTGTTCGGGTTCTTCAGGGTGAACGCCGGGTGCTGCATCAGCGCCTTGACCCGCGCCAGCCCGCCCGGCAGCGTACTGGCCGCCTGCACGCTGAACCACTGGTCCATGACCAGCGGGTTGTCCTTGAAGTGCTCGGCAAAGGCTTCCAGCGCCTTGGCCCGCTCGGCTTCGAACGGTGAGTTGACCAGCACGGCCAGGGCGGTCAGGCGCTCGGTCATGTTGTCGCAGTGCTCGAACTGCTCCAAAGCCGCCTGCAGCACCTGCGGCTTGCCGCTCTGCATCAGGTACGACAGCGCGATGTTCTGCAGGCTGCGGCGAGCGAAATGCTCGGCCGAGGCCACGTAGGCGGTGCTGCGCGACACTTCGCGGTTGGCCTGGTAGCGCGCCCACAGGGCGTCGAACAGCTGCTCGGCGATCTGCTGGCGGGCGAACTCGCGGGCAGCGTGGATGGCGTCCACGTCGGCCACCTGGCTGATCTCGGTGAGGTATGCCTCACCCGGCAGCGAGAGCATTTCGGCAACCATGGCCGGGTCCAGCGACTCATTGCCGAGCACGGTGCCCAGGGCGGTGATCAGGCGCTGGTCGAGCTTCAGTGCCTCGCCGCGCTGATGCTGGCCGATCAGCTCCTGCAGCACCTGCACCGACAACTGCTGCCCCGCCTCCCAGCGGTTGAAGCCGTCGCTGTCGTGCTGCATGAGGAACATCAGCTGGTCGCGGTCGTAGGGGAAGCTCAGCTTGACCGGTGCACTGAAGCCACGCAGAAGCGACGGCAGCGGCTTGGCCTGGATACCCTGGAAGGTGAAGGTCTGCTCGGCCTCGGTCACCGACAGCACGCGGCTGGTGCCCTGCGCCGTATCTTCGCCGGCCAGTTGCAGCGGCAGGTCGTTGCCTGCGGCATCCAGCAGGCCAAGCTCCACCGGGATCACGAACGGCAGCTTTTCGGCCTTGTCCGGGGTCTGCGGGCAGCTTTGGCGGAAGGTCAGGCTGTAGGTTTGCGCGGCCGCGTCATAGGCCTCGCTGACTTCCAGGCGCGGGGTGCCGGCCTGGTTGTACCAGCGCTTGAACTGGGTGAAGTCGACGCCGTTGGCGTCTTCCATGGCCTTGATGAAATCGTCGGTGGTCACCGCTTGGCCATCGTGGCGTTCAAAGTACAGGTCGCTGCCCTTGCGGAAGCCGTCGGCGCCCAGCAGGGTACGAACCATGCGCACCACTTCGGCGCCCTTCTCGTACACGGTCAGGGTGTAGAAGTTGGAGATCTCGATGAAGCTGTCCGGGCGCACCGGGTGGGCCATGGGGCCAGCGTCTTCGGCGAACTGGTGAGTACGCAGGTAGGCCACGTCTTCGATGCGCTTGACCGTGCGCGAGTTCATGTCGGCGCTGAACTCGGCATCTCGGAACACCGTGAAGCCTTCCTTCAGCGACAGCTGGAACCAGTCACGGCAGGTGACGCGGTTGCCCGACCAGTTGTGGAAATACTCGTGGGCGACCACGCCTTCGACGCGCTGGTGGGCGGCATCGGTGGCGGTTTCGGCACGAGCCAGCACACAGCTGGAGTTGAAGATGTTCAGGCCCTTGTTTTCCATGGCGCCCATGTTGAAGTCGTTGACCGCGACGATCATGAAGATGTCCAGGTCGTACTCGCGGCCATAGACTTCTTCGTCCCAGCGCATGGACTTCTTCAGGCTGACCATGGCGTGGTCGCACTTGTCGATGTTCTCGGGCTCGACGTAGATGCGCAGGGTCACGTCACGGCCGGACTGGCGGGTGAAGCTGTCCTCGACGCACCACAGGTCACCGGCCACCAGGGCGAACAGGTAGGCCGGCTTCATGAACGGGTCTTCCCAGGTCGCCCAGTGGCGGCCATCGTCTGCCGGCCCGCTGCCGATCGGGTTGCCGTTCGACAGCAATACCGGGTAGCGATGCTGCTCGGCGATGACCGTGGTGGTGAAGGTGCTCATCACATCCGGACGATCGAGGTAGTAGGTGATCTTGCGGAAGCCTTCGGCCTCGCACTGGGTGCAGAACATCTTGCCCGACTTGTACAGGCCTTCCAGTGCGGTGTTGCTCTCGGGGTGGATCTTCACGCTGGTGTCGAGGGTGAAGCGCTCGGCCTTGGGCTGCACGGTCAGGCTGTCAGCGTCGAGCTGGTAGTCGCCCGGCTGCAGCTCCTGGTCATCCAGCGAGGCGCGCAGCAGCTCCAGCTGCTGGCCATCGAGTACCAGTGGCGGCAGGCCGGCACCGCGTGCCGGGTTGCGGCGCATGACCAGTTGCGCGTGAACCAGGGTATGGTCCTCGAACAGCTCGAAGGTCAGGTGCGTCTCGTCGATCAGGTACTCGGGCGCCTGGTAGTCCTTGAGATAGATCACTTGCGGTTGTTCGGTACGCATGTGCAGGTCCTTTTTACTGGAGCACGGCCAACTGGTAGGCCGTGTACTTGCGAATATTGATCACACCGGTGTCGAAGATCAGGTACTGGCCCTTGATGCCCAGCAGCGTGCCTTCCACTACCGGGTCCTTGTCGAGGTTGAAGCTGACGATCTTCGATGGGTAGGCCTCGACCGGGTACTTCATCTGCACCACTTCGGCGTCGGCCAGCGGCTGGATCGCCTGCAGGCCGAAGCGCCCCTGCAGCTCGCGCAGGCCCTCGGCACAGGCGTCGAAGACCTGTTCACGAATGGCCACCAGGTCGAGCTCCTCGGCATCGCCCTTGAGCAGGGCGCGCCAGTTGGTGCGGTCCGGCACCTGGCTGCGCAGCAAGTCTTCGACCAGGCCGGACTGCTGGCGGGTGGCCACGCGCACGATCGGCAGGGCCTGGGTGGCGCCCTGGTCGAGCCAGCGGGTGGGCAGCTGGGTGGCGCGGGTGATACCGACCTTGATCCCCGACGAGTTGGCCAGGTAGACCACATGGTCGGTCATGCAGAACTGTTCGCCCCACGACGGTTCGCGGCAGGTGCCGGCGTCGTAGTGGCACTTTTCCGGGGCCATGATGCACACGTCGCACTGGGCCAGTTTGGTCATGCACGGGTAGCAGTAACCCTGGCTGAAGCTGGTCTTGGTGCGCTTGCCACAATGGCTGCAGTGAATGGCGCCAAGGTACTCAAGGCGCAGGCGCTGGCCGATCAGCGGGTTGACCGGCACCTGCGTGTCATCCAGGCGAAAGCTGTACTGCACCACTGGCGCCTGCAGGCTTACCGCCATCTTGCTCAACGAGCCACGAGCGAGTTCGATCAATGTACCGAGTCCGACTTGAACAGAATGTTGGCGATCGGCGCGGACTTCGAGGCGCATTCCTGCGGGCCCATGTAGCCGGTACGCTGGTCTTCGGGCAGGTTTTTCATCTCCCAGGCGATTACCGCCTGCAGCGACAGCTCTTTCTGCTCGGCAGTGAGCTTGCGGCCATCCGACCATTTGCCGATTTCCACGGCCAGTTTCAGGCTCTCGTAGATTTCCGGGGTGATGTTTTCAATCATTTGCGCGAAAGTGGACATAGTGTCTCCTGATTCAAGCCGACAGTTTACGCCGGGCCAGCGCCCCACCCAAGAGCCCGGTCAGGCATCCGATGAGCAGCCCGCCGACGTGGGCGGCGTTGGCGATCTGGCCAAGGCCCAGGGTGTCGATCACGCCGCTCAGGCACACCACCAGCCAGATCAGCATCATCACCAGCACGCCCTTGGGCAGGTTGAAGTAACGGTCGGGTGCCAGCCACTGGTACAGCCAGATGTGCCCGAGCAGGCCGTACAGCACGCCGGACAGGCCACCGAACAGGCTCGGCCCGCTGCTGTAGTGCTGGGCCAGGTTGGACACCAGGCTGAACAGCAGGGTCAGGCCCAGCAGCGCCCACGGGCCCTGGCGCAGTTCGATGCGTTTGCCCAGCTCCCAGTACCACAGGTTGTTCATGGCCAGGTGCAGCACGCCGAAATGCAGCAGCATGGGCGATACCAGGCGCCACCACTGGCCTTGGTCCAGGCTTTGCGCCAGCGGGCTGAAGTACAGGTAGTCGCCCTGGACGCGGAAATCGAGGAAGGTGAACCAGCTGATGGTGGTGAAATTGTCGCCAAGGCCGGTGAGGCCGGCGACGATGAAGCACAGCAGCAGGGTGATAGTGGTGACTTTGCAGGCTTTGGCCTGTTCTGCCAGGGAGGGTTGTGTGGGGCTATTCGCGGGTAAACCCGCTCCCACAGGGTCCTGTGCAAGTTCGAGGTCGGCGTTGCCGTCGGGGTAGCGCTGGTAGAGTTCGCGGACGTCCGCTGCCAGGGTGTCGGGGGCCCAGAGCACCTGGGCATCGCCCTCCTCGCTGACCCGGTGCGGCACCTGCAGGCGCTGCAGCAGGTGAACGAAGCCGCTGAGGTCGACCGACAGCGGCAGGCGCATCACTTCGATAATGTTCATTGGTTGGCCTGTGGGCGGTCGACGTCGACCCAGACGAACTTGTGCGGGTCGATGCGGGTTTCATCATCCAGCCGGTAGGCTGCCAGCTTGCCATAGAGCACGGCGCTGTAGTCCAGGCAGGCCAGGTTGGCGCGGATCGGCGCCGGGCGGCCGCTGCGCCAGTAATGGCCGACGAACAGCATGGGCTCGTCTTCGGCATAGCGCAGCAAGGCGTTCTTCTGGCTGTGACTGAGCGGGGTGCTGGCCACTTCCGCGGGCAGGGCGTCTGGCTGGAACACGATGTCGCCGTAGGTTTGCGGGTCTTCTTCCCAGAACTTGGTACGGAAGAAGGCACGGGTCAGGCCGTCGCCACCGGTGAGGGTCAGGCCGTCCGGCAGGCGCATGTCGGTACCGCGCAGCAGGCGGTTGCACACGGTGGCGGCAAAGCTGCCGTTCACCGCCGAGGCCTGGATGAAGTGTTCGTCGATGCGCCCGTCGGGGTACTGCTGGCGCAGCGGCTCGATCAGCCGCGGGTCCCAGCAGGCATGCACCAGGCGGAAGCGCCCGGCGTCGACGAACAGCGGCAATTCGTAGAACCAGTTGACGAAGTCGTGCCAGTCAGCGGGGTGGTGGGCAAACTGGGTCAGGGTTTCGTCGATCAGCCGGGCGTGGCGTGGCGTATGCTCGCGCACGAAGGCCTTGCCGCTGCCAGGCAGTGCCGGGGTGACCCAGCCCAGCGCGTTGTACTCGTGGTTGCCCATGATGCAGAACGCCTGGCCGGCCTCGACCATGTCGTGGACGATGTGCAGCGCCTCGCGGATGCGTGGCCCGCGGTCCACGATGTCGCCAAGGAACAGCGCCTGGCGCCGCGGGTGGCGCCACACGCCTGCCACACGCTTGTAACCGAGGGCGTCGAGCAGGCGTTCAAGGGTCAGCGCACAACCGTGCACGTCACCGATGATGTCGAAACTACGCGCCGGATCGAGCATCAGTCGTCCCTGCTTCCCAGCCGGCTGCCCCAGCCGAGCTTGGTGCGGCAGACCTCGTAGTAATTGTGGTCCAGCGGGTGGATCAGGCGCAGCTTCTGCGGTTTCTTGCTCACCGTGATGGTGTCGCCGGGGGCACAGGTGAAGTGGTTCTGGCCGTCACAGGATACCTGCGGGTAGATCTGCAGGTCCTTGGACACCACGATCTTCAGTTCGCTGTTGCCGTCGACCACGATCGGCCGGCCTGACAGGGTGTGCGGGTACATCGGCACGATGACGATGGCATCGAGCTTGGGGTGCATGATCGGGCCGCCGGCCGACAGCGCGTAGGCGGTGGAGCCGGTGGGGGTGGCGACGATCAGGCCGTCGGCCTTCTGGCTGCAGACGAACTGGCCATCGATGTAGATCTCGAACTCGATCATGCGCGTGGACTTGCCCGGGTGCAGCACCACATCGTTCAGCGCATCACCCTGGCCGATGGCTTCGTTGTGGCGGCGTACCTCGGCCTGCAGCAGGAAGCGGTTTTCCACCAGGTAGTGGCCGTCGAGCACTTCGGCGACCTTCTCTTCCAGCTCGTCGGGGCGGATGTCGGTGAGGAAACCCAGATTGCCACGGTTGATGCCCAGCACCGGAATGTTGTGCCGGGCCAGGGCGCGGGCGGCGCCCAGCAGGCTGCCGTCGCCGCCGACCACGATGACCAGGTCACAGACCTCACCCAGCAGCTTGCGGGTGGAAGTTTGCAGGCCATGGCCAGGCAACACTTCGGCGATGGTGTCCTCGAGGATCACGTGCAGGTGGCGCTCGATAAGAAATTTTTTCAGTCGGCGAATGGTGTCGAGCACCTGGGAGCTGCCAAGGCGGCCAATGATACCGATATTGCGAAATTGCTCCATGGGGCTCCTGCGAGGCTCTGCGGCGGGTGACTATGCCGCGATTATGGGCGAAACCACCGGGTAGCGGCAAACCGGCTATGCTCGCAGGATGATGCCATTCGCCCTGCTCCACGACCTGCCCCGGCAGCTACGCCGCCCCAACGTGCGCGACCTGGCCTGGGCCCTGCTGTCGCCTCCGTTGCTCAGCGCCCCGCCCTGCCCCCAGCGCCACCCGCTGGCGGGCAGCCTGTGGGCGGACCAGCCACAGCGCCTGGCAGACTGGCTGCGGGCGCTGGATGACGATGACCGCCCATTGCGCGACTGGCTGGCGCAGCTGGGTAGCCGGCGCCTGGGGCACTACTACGAACGGCTGTGGCAATTCGCCCTGGGCCAGGCCCCGGGCATCGAACTGCTGGCGGCCAACCTGGCGATTCGCGACGGCGGGCGCACCCTGGGCGAGCTGGATGTGGTGCTGCGCGACCGCGACGGTGTGCACCACCTGGAACTGGCCATCAAGCTGTACCTGGGTCCGGAACACCCCGGGCATGACCCCGACGCCTGGCTGGGGCCGGGCTGCCATGACCGACTGGGAAGCAAACTGGCGCACCTGGCACGGCACCAGTTGCCCATGTCGGCGGGGGCACACAGCCGCGAGGTGCTGGCTCGGCTGGGGGTGGAGCAGGTGCAGGCGCATGTGTGGCTGGGTGGCTATCTGTTCTACCCGTGGCCCGGGCATGCGCAGCCACTACAGGGCGCCAACCCGCAGCACTTGCGCGGGCGCTGGCTGCGGCGGCGGGACTGGGTCATGGGCGAAGGTGAGCAATGGCAGCCGCCGCAACGGCATGCCTGGCTGGCGCCAGCGCGGGTCGAGGCGCATGAGTGCTGGGCGGTGGAGCAGTTTGCGGCATGGCTGCATGTGCTGGAGCGGCAGGCTCCGGCGCAGTTGCTGGTGAGGTTGGAGCAAGAGGCTGACGGGGCGTGGCAGGAGGCCGAGCGGGTGTTTCTGGTGGCTGACAGTTGGCCATTTACATCCAAGGCATGATGCAGGCTGTTCCGGCCTCTTCGCGGGCTTGCCCGCCCCCACAGGTACTGCACAGGTCTCTGGCTCAGCGCTGTGCCTGTGGGAGCGGGTTCACCCGCGAAAGGGCCGGTGCAGACAACACAATTTTCACAGACCTGGCGCAAAGATTTGTTACCCCGTAGCCACTACAGTACTTCCTGAGCGCCGGCAAGAGCGCTATTCCGACCTGATGACGAGGACCGATCATGGTTTCATCCACCCCCACGACCCATTACGCGCGCCTGTCCATCGCCCTGCACTGGCTGATGCTGGTGCTGCTGGCCGCTGTCTACGCCCTAATCGAACTGCGTGGCCTGTTCCCCAAGGACAGCGTCGAACGCAACCTGATGAAGGACCTGCACTTCATGCTCGGGCTCAGCGTGTTCGTGCTGGTCTGGTTGCGCCTGGCCATCCGCCTGAGCCGCCCGACTCCACCCATCGTGCCCAAGCCTGCGGCCTGGCAGACCGGCCTCGCGCACCTGATGCACCTGGCGTTGTACCTGCTGATGATCATCCTGCCGCTGGCCGGCTGGCTGATCCTCAGCGCCGCCGACAAACCAGTGCCGTTCTTCGGTCTGGAGCTGCCGCACCTGATCGGCCCGAATCCGGACCAGGCCAAGTTCATCAAAGGCTGGCATGAACGCATCGGCAGCTGGGGCTACTGGCTGATCGGCCTGCACGCTCTGGCCGGGCTCTATCACCACTATGTGCAGCGCGACAACACGCTGCTGCGCATGCTGCCCTACAAGTAACCGCGCCGGCCCTGCAGGCCGCCGGTGTGCACCACGATCAGGCGGGTGCCGGGCGCGAACAGCCCGGCCTCGACCTGCTCACGCAGGGCCAGCAGAGCCTTGCCAGTGTAGAGGGCTTCGAGCGGCACGCCTGTGTGCCGCTCGCAATCAGCGATGAACGCCAACAGATCAGCGTCGAATTTGCCGAAACCGCCACGGCAGGCGTCGTGCAGTTGGTAGCCATGCGCGCCGGCCAGTGCTGCTACCGCCACCGGCACACCATGGTCCCTGGGTACCGCCACTGCACCATGCACCACATGTGCGCCCGCCTCGGCCATTACCAGACCGGCCAGGGTAGTCCCCGTTCCAGCAGCCAGCCACCAGGCGTCGTAGCCCGACCAGCCCAGTGCCGCGATCTGCGCCCGTGCCTGCTGCATGATCAGCGCGCAGCCCTGTGCACCGGCCAACCCGCCGCCCCCTTCAGGGATGCAGTACCAACCCGGGTAGCGCGCTTGCCAGGGCTCCCAGAAACCCGCTTGATTTCGTGCGCGGTAGCCGCCATAGCCCAGCCAGTGCAGTTCCATGCCCAGCGTCTGCAGGTCACGCACGGTTGGCGTGTCCTGGGCGTGACCACGCAGCAGGCCGGCGGTGGCGAAGCCGAAGCGCTTGCCGGCAGCGGCCAGGGCGTGCAGGTGGTTGGAATGGTTGCCGCCGAGGCTGATCAGGCCCGGGGCGTTGCTGGCGCTGGCCTGTTGCAGGTGATGGCGTAGCTTGAACCATTTGTTGCCGCTGATCAGCGGATCGATCAGGTCCAGGCGCAGGATGGCGGCTTCTACCTGGGCTTGTTGCAGCCAGGGCAGGATCAGGGGCTGCAGGGGGGCTTGGGGCAGGTCAAAGTGCATCGTGCGAGTTTACCAGTGAAAGCCTGGGGCTGCTTTGCGTCCCTGTGGGAGCGGGTTCACCCGCGAACACCGGCGCAGCCGGTGCCATGCACCGCGCAGCCCTATTCGCGGGTGAACCCGCTCCCACAGGGCCGCAAAGCGGCCCCGGCGATCTCAGAGCTCAGCCGCCAATCTCGAACCTTGGTTGATCGCCCGCTTGGCATCCAGCTCGGCCGCCACATCTGCCCCACCAATCAGGTGTACCGACTGCCCCGCCGCCACCAGCCCGTCCTGCAGCTCGCGCAGCGGCTCCTGCCCTGCACAGATCACCACGTTGTCCACCGCCAGCACCTGCGGCTCGCCATCGGCCACGCGAATGTGCAGGCCGGCATCGTCGATGCCCAGGTACTCGACGCTGTTGAGCATCTGCACCCGCTTGTTCTTCAACCCGGTGCGGTGAATCCAGCCGGTGGTCTTGCCCAGGCCGTCACCCACCTTGGATTTCTTGCGCTGCAACAGGTACACCTGCCGCGCCGGGGCATGCGGCTCGGCCTTGATCCCGGCCACGCCACCACGCGCCTGCAGATGGGTGTCGATGCCCCACTCCTTCCAGAACGCCTCACGGTCCTGGCTGGTGGCAACGCCCTGATGCACCAGGTACTCGGAAACGTCGAAACCGATGCCACCCGCACCAATCACCGCGACAGCCTTGCCCACCGGCTTGCGCTCGAGCAGCACGTCGAGGTAGCTGAGCACCTTGGCATGCTCGACACCGGGGATGGCCGGCGTGCGCGGAGCGATGCCGGTGGCCAGGATGATCTCGTCGTAGCCACCGTCCACCAGGGACTGCACATTGACCCGGGTGTTCAGGCGCAAGTCCACGCCCGTGCTTTTGACCTTGTTGCGGAAGTAACGCAGGGTTTCATGGAACTCTTCCTTTCCCGGTACCCGCTTGGCCACATTGAACTGCCCGCCGATCTCGCTGGCGGCATCGAACAGGGTCACCGCGTGGCCGCGCTCGGCCGCCACCGTGGCTGCCGCCAGGCCGGCCGGGCCTGCGCCGACCACGGCAATGCGCTTCACGGTGCGCACGGGCAGGTAGTTGAGCTCGGTCTCGTGGCAGGCACGCGGGTTGACCAGGCAACTGGTCAGCTTGCCGCCGAAAGTATGGTCCAGGCAGGCCTGGTTGCAGCCGATGCAGGTGTTGATCTCGTCGCCGCGGCCAGCAGCGGCCTTGTTGACGAAGTCCGGGTCGGCCAGGAACGGACGTGCCATCGAGACCATGTCGGCATCGCCTTCGGCCAGCACCGCCTCGGCCACCTCCGGAGTATTGATGCGGTTGGTGGTGATCAGCGGAATGTTCACCACGCCGCGCAACTTGGCGGTGACCTTGCTGAACGCCGCGCGCGGCACCTTGGTGGCAATGGTCGGTATACGCGCTTCGTGCCAGCCGATGCCGGTATTGATCAACGTCGCGCCGGCCTTCTCGATGGCCTTGGCCAGCAGCTCGATTTCATCCCAGGTGCTGCCGCCCTCGATGAGATCGAGCATCGACAGGCGGAAGATGATGATGAAGTTCGGCCCGACCGCGCCGCGCACCCGGCTGACGATCTCCACCGCCAGGCGCATGCGGTTTTCATAACTGCCACCCCAGCGGTCGGTGCGGTGGTTGGTGTGGGCGGCGAGGAACTGGTTGATGAAGTAGCCTTCCGAACCCATGATCTCGACGCCGTCGTAACCGGCGCGCTGGGCCAGCACCGCGCAATTGACGAAGTCGGCGATCTGCTTCTCGATACCCGCCTCGTCCAGTTCCCTGGGCTTGAACGGGTTGATTGGCGCCTGGATCGCGCTGGGTGCCACCTGGCGCGGGCTGTAAGCGTAGCGCCCGGCATGCAGGATCTGCAGGCAGATCTTGCCGCCGGCAGCGTGTACCGCCTCGGTGACGATGCGGTGCTTGTCGGCTTCTTCCTCGGTGCTGAGCTTGGCCGCCCCGGAATACACCCCACCCTCATCGTTGGGCGCGATGCCGCCAGTAACCATCAGGCCGACGCCACCGCGGGCGCGCTCGGCAAAGTACGCCGCCATACGCTCGAAGCCGCCCGGGCGCTCTTCGAGGCCGGTGTGCATCGAGCCCATCAGGGTGCGGTTGCGCAAGGTGGTGAAGCCCAGGTCCAGCGGTGCGAGCAGGTGCGGGTAGCGGTCGGCGGCCATGGAAAGGTCCCCAGGTGGCGTATTCACGGAATGCGGGTGCCTCACCGGCTGGCGGACCCCGTCGTTTGTCTGCCTGCGACATTAAACAGACGTTTGAACGGGCTCAATGATCGAAACTGACAAGTTATTGATCCTCGCGCACAGCGCGACTACCCTAGGAAACTCTTGTTTCCAAGGCGCTGTCCTGCTTCATGCGAAAACTCCTGGCAAGCGCCCTGGCGCTGGTGATGATCGCCGCCCTCTGCGGCTACGGTTTCTGGACCCAGCAGCGCCCGGAAGGCCATTACCTGTCCGACCTGCGCATCGAACTGGCGCTGAACCATGGCGTGCCGGGCGAGCACGGCAACCTGCTTGGCGTCGAACCGCTGCTGTTCCCGGGCGACTACCAGAACCTGCAGCGCCTGCATCGCAAGCTCGCGGCCTACCTGGAGCAAGCCCGCACCCAAGGGCTGGTCGGCCCGCGCACGGTGGTGGTGCTACCCGAGCACATCGGCACCTGGCTGTGGGCGCGTGGCGAAAAGAACGAGCTTTATCAAGTCACGCAAAGCCGCGAAGCCCTGCAATGGCTGGAACTGAGCAACCCGCTGCGCTATGGCCTGGCCATGCTCCGTGCCGACGGGGACGACTGGCGCGCCGACGCGCACCTGCGCATGAAAGCCGAGCAGATGGCTGCGGACTACCAGCAACTGTTCGGTGGCCTGGCCAAGGAATTCAATGTCACCCTGGTGGCCGGCTCTATCGTACTGCCCGCCCCCTACGTGAAACAGGGCGTGCTGCATGCCGGCAGCGGCCCGCTGTTCAACAGCAGCGTGGTGTTCGCCGGCGACGGCTCGCTGCTGGGCCAACCGCAACGCCAGCAGTTCCCCGACAGCGAAATGCGCCGCTATGTACATGATGGCCGCCAGCACCCGCTGCAGGTATTGCAAACCCCTGCCGGGCGCCTGGGCGTGCTGGTGGGCAGCGACAGCTGGTACCCGGAAAACCACCAACAACTGGCCCAACAGGCAGTACAACTGATCGCCAACCCGGTGTTCCTCAGCGGCAAGGGCAGCTGGCAAGCGCCCTGGCGCGGCAATCGCCATCAGGATGCCAGCGCCGGGCTGCCCTTGCGGCGCGGCGAAGTCAGCGAACAGGCTGCATGGCAGCGACTGACCCAATCGGCCGGAACCAGCGTCAGCAGCATGAGCGTGTTCATGCGTGGGCAGTTCTGGGAACAGGGCAGCGACGGCCAGGGCTTTGCCCGCCAGGCGGGTGAATTGCTGGCAGGCACCCCCAGCCCTGGAGCCCGCCTGTTGAACCTGTGGTTGTAAGCCCATGGCCCGCCCCCGCGTGCGCCTGGGCGACCTGTCGGTTGGCTTTGTCCAGCCGCTGACCGAAGCCCTGCGCGAACTGGGCCATGACCCCGAGCCGCTGCTGCGCCGCTATGGCCTGGATGCGGCGCGCCTGGGCGAAGCCGGCGCGCGCTTGTCGATCCCGCGCTACATGCACCTTGGGCACGCTGCCATCGAGCTGTGCGGCGAGGCCGCACTGGGCCTGCACATGGGGCGCCTGAGCCGCCTGGCGCATGCCGGCCTGGCCGGGGTCACCGCTGCCCAGGCACCGAACCTGGGCGAGGCGGCACGTACCCTGTTGCGCTTCGAGCCGCTGTACGCCGCCAACTACCGCGGCCACTCCAGTTTTCAGGAAGATGCCGAGGGCGCCTGGCTGCGCTTCTACTCCATCAGCCCCTACAACGCCTACAACCGTTTCGTGGTCGATTCGCTACTTGCCGGCTGGCTCGCCCAGCTTGCCGACCTGGCCGGTACGGCGGTGCAGGCCGAACATATGGACATCGAGTTCGCCGCACCCGCTTATGCCGCGCGCTACCAGCCGCTGTGCAGCACACCCGTGCAGTTCGCGGCCGCTGGTAACCAGCTGCGCCTGAGCCGCGCCACGCTGCAGTTGGCCAATCCCAGGCATTGCCCAAGCACCTGGCACCACCTGCTGCAGCTGTGCGAGGCGGAAATGCTGCAACGCACGCGGGTACGCAGCCTGGGTGAGCGCATCACCCACCTGCTGGGCCCATTGCTCAACGGCGGTCGTGAGCCGGATCTGGAAGAAGTGGCGCTGCACCTGCAACTTCCGACCTGGACCTTGCGCCGGAAGCTGGCCGAGGAAGGCACCCGTTTTCGCGACCTGCTCAGCGAAACACGGCGCGACCTGGCCCAGACCTACATCCGCGATACGGAACTGGCCTTTGGCGAGATTGCCTACCTGCTGGGGTTTGCTTCGGCCGAGGCCTTCCAGCGCGCATTCAAACGCTGGACGGGCCTTACACCGGGGGAGTTTCGCCGCAGCCAGCGGCGGGTGGGCTAGAGCTCGGTGGCGTCGTCAGCCGGTTCCGGGGTGTCCAGTTCATAAGCCTGGAATTCGAGAAGTTCTTCTTGGTATTCGTCCATAGCCCTAAGCCCTCTTCACTCATTTTTCCTGGTAACTGTCGCCTCACCCTAGGCAGGAAGGATGAAGGATTGATGACAAGCTTATGATCCGGTGCCCAGCAATCGTTAGCCCCGTGCTACTTGATATTAGCCGTTTGTAGGTCATGCAGGCTTTAGACGGCAGGCCCAAGCCGAACTACGCGTGCGCAGTGCTGGCTGCGCTCCCCCGTGCGGTGCGCGAGCATGCCGTAGCCATTTCTGTCGCAGGTGTGCCCCATGACAAGCTCAGCTTGGCACTAAGTGCTCTGGCGACTGCGCACTCAGCGCCCTTTTCAACACTTCGTAGAGTTTGCCGTCACCCGATTGAGCAACGTTGAAGCGCAGGAAATCCCCCGCCGTCATGGATTGGCTGAACGCATTACCGGGCGCCAACACTACACCTTCATTCAGGCAGGTCCTGGCCAGCGTTGCTGCATCCTTGCCTTGAGGGAGCTGGCACCAGAGGTACATGCCTGCCTGGGGAATTATCCACGGCTTGATACCAATGGCCTGAAGCCTCGGCACCGTTCTGTCCATTGCCTCGCCTAACCGGTGGCGGACACCTTCCATGTGTTTTCGGTACCCGCTATCCGTAATCGCTTGATAGATGATGTCCGCGGCCAAGCGTCCGCCGCCGAAGGTGGTCGCGATCTTCAGGTCGACCAGGCTCTCGATCCATTCACCACGGGCGGCGATGTAGCCGCATCGGATTGAAGCAGAGATGGTCTTGGAAAAGCTGCCTATCTGAATCACACGCGAGAGGCCGTCGAAGGCAGACAGCCGTGGCGCGGGCGTATTCTCGAAATCAGCGAAGATGTCGTCCTCCACGATCACCAGGCTAGAGGTGTCGGCCAGCTTCAGCAGCCTGTGCGCGGTGACCGGGGACAGGCTGGCCCCGGTTGGGTTGTGGATGCCGGAATTGGTGATGTACAACCTGGGTGCGTGCCTGAGCAGGGCTGCGCCGAACGCCTCGATGTCCGGGCCTGTCTGCGTGTAGGGTACCCCGACAATGTTCACCCTGTGGGCTTTGAGCAGTGCGTGAAAATTGAAATAGCAGGGGTCGTCGACCAGGACCGTGTCCCCCGGTTCCAGCAGAAAACGGCAAATCAGGTCGATGGCGTGGGTGCCCGATTCGGTGAGCATGATCTGTTCCAGCGGGGCTTCGATGCCGATGCCAGCCAGCCGTCGCGACAGGAACTGCCTGAGCGGCGGATGCCCGAGCGGCGACGCGTACTCGGCCAGTTTTACCGTGTCGGAACGGGCAGCGACTCGCAGCGCTTTACGCATGCCGGCTTCGTACATCCAGGAGGCAGGCAGCCACCCGCACCCTGGTTTCAGCGCATCGCTGGAGGTTTCAAGAGACTGGCGCGAGATCCACAGCGGGTCGACCTCACGATCGAGCCTGGGGCCGAGTTCGGTCAGTGCCAAGGGCGCCACGGGCCCTGCCACGTAGTAGCCAGAGCCAGGGCGGGCGCTGAGCACCCCCTCTGCCATCAACCGTTCATAGGCCTCAAGTACGGTAGAAACCGATACCGGCATGGCCTGTGCCATTGCCCGGACCGAAGGGATCCGCGCACCGGGCGTGTAGGTCCGGGAGGCTATCCTCGCCTGCACCTCACCCATGACGGTCCGAATCAGCGTTCCACTGCGTTTCATCGCACCCTCAACTGTGCTGGATTAATGTGCATAACAGTTCGGTAAAACTGTATTGGATTGTACATGGCCTTGGTGAGCGCGTCAGTGATGTACTGAACCCAGACTTATCGAGGACTGGGCGATGGAAAAATCAACAAGCGGATGGATCAACGGCTTCATAGGCGTCGCCATCTTCGCCGGCTCGCTGCCGGCCACCCGTGTGGCAGTGACGGCCTTCGAACCGACGTTCCTGACCTGTGCCAGGGCAACGATTGCCGCTCTGTTGGGGGCGCTTTTCTTGCTTGTGCTGCGCCAGCCTCGCCCTGAACGCGGTGACCTGTGGTCATTGGCGGTAACAGCGTTGGGCGTGGTAATCGGTTTCCCGCTGCTGACGGCACTGGCCCTGCAGCATGTAACCTCTGCCCATTCCATTGTCTTTGTCGGGCTGCTGCCGCTGTGTACCGCAGGGTTTGCCGTGCTGCGGGGCGGTGAGCGACCTCGGCCACTGTTCTGGTTATTCTCGTTGACGGGTGCCGGAATCGTCGTTGGATATGCGCTTATGAATGGTGGGGAGGCATCGGCGCTGGGCGATTTGCTGATGATGGCGGCGGTCATCGTCTGTGGGTTGGGTTATGCCGAAGGGGCGCGCCTGTCACGGACGTTGGGGGGTTGGCAAGTGATCAGTTGGGCGTTGCTGGTGGCGTTGCCGCTGATGCTACTACTGACAATCACTAATCTTCCGACACCAGATGCCTTCGCCAAAGTAAGCGCCCCTGCGTGGTTCAGCCTCGGCTACGTTTCACTGTTCAGCATGCTGATCGGTTTTGTGTTCTGGTACCGAGGGCTCGTCCAGGGTGGCATTGCAGCAGTGGGCCAGTTGCAACTCTTTCAGCCGTTCATGGGGCTTGGGCTGGCAGCGTTGCTGCTGCACGAACAGGTCAGCTGGATGATGCTTGTGGTGACGCTGGGGGCTGTCATCTGTGTTGCCGGGGCCAAGAAGTACGCCTTGTAGATGTCGATCCAGAAAAAAGCGAATTGGGAAGGCTTCGCCAAGCCGCAGCGCGCCTTGGGGACCTCCGTAAGCTGTTCGCACCGGGGCAGTTGCACAGCACAGGGCCAAGTTCATGGGCACGGAGGATTTTGCCCCATGGCGGTACTGCGCAGATGTTGAGAACTGCGCAGTACCTGTGGGAGCGGGTTTACCCGTACAGGCAAGCCATCAAAGGGCGGGGGACGCGGGCTCAGCGGCCTCGGCAGGCTGTGCTTGCTGTTGTACTTCAATAGGCGCAGCCTCAGCCGGCGGTGCCACTGGCTGCGAGCCCTGGCTGTCATCCAGCACCGGCGCTGCTACCGCCTCGCTGGCCGGGGCTACAGGGGCCGGGGCTGGCGCCGCATCAACCAAAGGCTCAGCAACCGGGGCCGGTGCCACCGGCGCTGCGGCGGCCTGCTCCGGTAGCCCCAGGGCTGCCGCCGGCTTCTCGACATTCGGCGCAGGCGCCTCGACCTCGGCCTTATTGGCCTGCTTCGGCTTGGGCTTGGGCAGATAGCTCTCTACCAGGGCGAAATAGCGGTCATAGAACTGAGCCGCTGTCACAGTCTCGCTGGCCACCTTGACCATCGAGTCGTCGCTGGAGCCGATCGGCATCGATACCGACCCCAGTACACCAACCCCCAGGCTGGCGGAGGTGTTGGACTTTTTCAGGGCGTAGCGGTCCTGCAGGGCGTTGGCGAACATGGTCGAACGCTGCTCGTCGCTCACATCCGGCGCACAGGTGACGTTGAAACTGATCTGCAGGTGGTTCTCGCTGTTCTGCTGGAAGCTCTTGTTGCCCACCACCTGGTTGGCGCCGCTGCTGGTGATGATGTAACCCTGGCTGAGCAAGGCGCGTCGGGCGGCCTCGCAGGAGCCGGCATCGCTCACCGGGAAGCTGCGCGAGAAGGTGCCCGAGTCATCGAAGTTCTCGTGCTCGTAGACGGCGGCTTTTTTCGAGGAACAACCGGTCACGCCCGCCAGCACCAGGGCCAGCCCGAGCGCACCAAAGACGGAAGATCTGGTCATTGCGAATTCCGGGTAAGTCAAGAAGGTGCCTATTGTGCAACACAGCAGGCAGGCACAGGAACCGCTGATCGGTGAAGAGTCTGTCAGGTTCGTGTAAATCTGGGTCAAGGGCGGCAATTGCCAGACGCAGAAACGAAAAAAGCGACCCTAAGGTCGCTTTCTCGTGGCTTCGAGACGTTCAAGGGGCCTCGAAGCGAAGATGGCGCAGCGGACGGGACTCGAACCCGCGACCCCCGGCGTGACAGGCCGGTATTCTAACCGACTGAACTACCGCTGCGTATCATTCAGGCTTGCACCCGATTGAAACCTGGGTCTACCCTTCCGGCGCGATGGCCTCAGGACAGGCACAAAAAAAGCGATAACGTGATCGCTTCTCTTGTGTTTGCTTCAAGGTGTTCAAGGGACCTTGAAACGAAGATGGCGCAGCGGACGGGACTCGAACCCGCGACCCCCGGCGTGACAGGCCGGTATTCTAACCGACTGAACTACCGCTGCGTATCGTTCAGGCTTTCGCCCGATTGAAACTGGGATCAGCCCAAGGCGTTTACCTTGTGGCTTCAGACCGGTGCCAGGCACCCATCTGATACTAAAAAATGGCGCAGCGGACGGGACTCGAACCCGCGACCCCCGGCGTGACAGGCCGGTATTCTAACCGACTGAACTACCGCTGCGCAGTGCGTTCCTCTCTGGCTATCGGTTTCTTGCGAAACCTGAAGCACCAGGAACATCTCAGGAAGTGGTGGGTGATGACGGGATCGAACCGCCGACCCTCTGCTTGTAAGGCAGATGCTCTCCCGGCTGAGCTAATCACCCTCGCGATGTTGCTTGTTGCGTTTGCTTCGCTGAGGCCGCGAAATTTACGCAGGTGGCGAAGCTAAGTCAATAGCCCCATTGAATTTTTTTCAGAAAAGCGCAAAAGCGGTGCGGTTGCCTGTGGCGGCCTCTTCGCGGGTAAACCCGCTCCCACAGGTACCGCACAGGTCTTGAGAACTGCGCTGCACCTGTGGGAGCGGGCGTGCCCGCGAAGAGACCGGTACAGGATATGCACAAGGCTCAGGTGTAGATCATCTTGCGGGTCATGCCGCCATCGACCACGAACTCCTGGCCGGTGACGAACGCCGCTTGCCGAGACAACAGCCAGGCAACCATGGCCGCCACGTCTTCCACCGTCCCTACCCTGCCCGTCGGGTGCTGGGCATGGTCCGCCTCGGTCAACGGCTCGGCACGGCGCTGCGACGGATCACGGGCATCGATCCAGCCCGGGCTCACCGCATTGACGCGAATCTCCGGGCCCAGGCTCATGGCCAAGGCATGGGTCAAGGCCACCAGCCCGCCCTTGCTCGCTGCGTAGGCCTCGGTATCGGGTTCGGATTGCCGCGCCCGGGTGGAGGTGAGATTGACGATCGCCCCATTGTGCGCACGCAGGTACGGCGCACAATGCTTGGCCAGCAGCATCGGGCCGTTGAGGTTGACCGCCAGCACCCGGTTCCACTGCGCCAGGCTCAGGCTTTCCAGGGTCTGGTTGTGCGGGTTGGCGATGGCCGCATTGCACACCAGCGCGTCCAGGCGACCAAACTGCCCCAGCACCTCCGACACCCCGGCGCTGACCTGGGCCTCGTCGGCAACGTCCATGGTGATGAACCAGGCATTGTCACCCAGCGCCTTGGCCGCCTTTGCGCCGCGCTGGCGGTCGAGGTCGCTGAGCACCACCTGCCAGCCTTCGCAGATCAACCAGGCGGCAATACCCAGGCCGATGCCGCGTGCGGCACCGGTCACCAGGGCTACCCGGCCGTTATGGCCGGGCGTACCGCCGCGGATTTCAATCACAGTGCAGCCAACCCGCGCGCCAGGTCGGCCTGCAGGTCGGCCACATCTTCCAGGCCCACGGCAACCCGGATCAGGCTGTCACGGATACCCGCGGCTTCACGCTCCTGCGGCGTCAGGCGACCGTGGGAGGTGGTGGCCGGGTGGGCGATGGTGGTCTTGCTGTCACCCAGGTTGGTGGTGATGGAAATCACCCGGGTAGCGTCGATGAAGCGCCAGGCGCCTTCTTTGCCACCCTTGACCTCGAAGCTGACCACCGCACCGAAGCCACTCATCTGGCGCTTGGCCAGTTCGTGCTGCGGGTGGCTCGGCAGGCCGGCGTAATGCACCTTCTCCACGCCCTCCTGCTGCTCCAGCCATTCGGCCAGCAGCTGGGCGCTTTCGCAGTGCGCACGCATGCGCAGGCGCAGGGTTTCCAGGCCCTTGGTGAAGATCCAGGCGTTGAACGGGCTGAGGGTGGGGCCTGCGGTACGCAGGAAGCCCACCACTTCTTTCATCTGCTCGGCACGGCCGGCAACCACGCCACCCATGCAGCGGCCCTGGCCGTCGATGAACTTGGTGGCCGAGTGGAACACGATGTCGGCACCCAGCTTCAGCGGCTGCTGCAGCGCCGGGGTGCTGAAGCAGTTGTCCACCACCAGCATGGCGCCGTGGGCATGGGCGATTTCGCTGAGCGCGGTGATATCGACCAGCTCTGCCAGCGGGTTGGACGGCGATTCGACGATCAGCAGCTTGGTATTGGCCTTGATGGCCTTTTCCCAGCCGGCGAGGTCGACCAGTGGCACGTAGTCCACCTGCACGCCAAAGCGCTTGAAGTACTTCTCGAACAGGCTGATGGTCGAGCCGAACACGCTCTGCGAAACCAGCACATGGTCACCGGCACTGCACAGCGACATCACCACGGCGAGGATCGCCGCCATGCCGGTGGAGGTGCCCACAGCCTGCTCGGCGCCTTCCATGGCCGCCAGGCGCTCCTCGAAGGCACGCACAGACGGGTTGGTGTAGCGCGAATAGACATTGCCCGGCGTTTCGCCAGCAAAGCGCGCGGCGGCATCGGCAGCCGTGCGGAACACATAGCTGGAGGTCAGGAACAGCGCTTCGCTGTGCTCGGCCTCCGGTGTACGGTTTTGACCGGCGCGCACCGCCAGGGTGTCGAAACCGACACCCTCGAGGTCACTGTCCAGTCGTCCGGCATCCCATTGATCCGTCATGCCGTCGCTCCCGAAATCAGTTGTTGTAGAGGTCGATGATCGCACTGACCGCCTGGTTCTTGGCCTTGGCCAGGTCGTTACGAGCCTGCTCGATGCGGTCGAGGTAGGCTTCGTCGATATCACCAGTGACATACTCACCGTTGAACACCGCACAATCGAACTGATCGATCTTGATCTTGCCGCCACCGACCGAGTCGATCAGGTCCGGCAGGTCCTGGTAGACCAGCCAGTCGGCGCCAATCAACTCGGCCACCTGTTCGGTGGTACGGTTGTGGGCGATCAGTTCGTGAACACTCGGCATGTCGATGCCGTAGACGTTGGGGTAGCGCACCGCAGGAGCTGCGGAGCAGAAGTAGACGTTCTTGGCGCCGGCTTCGCGGGCCATCTGGATGATCTGCTTGCAGGTGGTACCGCGCACGATCGAGTCGTCCACCAGCATCACGTTCTTGCCGCGGAACTCCAGTTCGATGGCATTGAGCTTCTGGCGTACCGATTTCTTGCGCGCGGCCTGGCCTGGCATGATGAAGGTACGCCCGATGTAGCGGTTCTTGACGAAACCTTCGCGGAACTTCACGCCCAGACGGTTGGCCAGCTCCAGGGCCGCGGTGCGGCTGGTGTCCGGGATCGGGATGACCACGTCGATGTCATGCTCGGGACGTTCGCGCATGATCTTGTCGGCCAGTTTTTCACCCATGCGCAGACGGGCCTTGTACACCGACACGCCATCCATGATCGAGTCCGGACGGGCCAGGTAGACATGCTCGAAGATGCACGGCTGCAGTTTTGGTGCTTCGGCGCACTGCTTGGTGTACAGCTGGCCTTCTTCGGTGATGTACACCGCTTCGCCCGGCGCCAGGTCGCGGATCAGGGTGAAGCCGAGCACGTCCAGGGCCACGCTTTCCGAGGCGATCATGTATTCCACGCCTTCGTCGGTGTGACGCTGGCCGAACACCACCGGGCGGATGCCGTTGGGGTCACGGAAGCCGACGATGCCGTAGCCGGTGATCATCGCCACCACGGCGTAACCGCCAACGCAGCGGCTGTGCACGTGGGAAACCGCGGCGAACACGTCTTCTTCGGTCGGCTGCAGCTTGCCACGCACCGCCAGCTCATGGGCGAACACGTTCAGCAGTACTTCCGAGTCGGAGTTGGTGTTGACGTGGCGCAGGTCGGACTCGTAGATTTCCTTGGCCAGCTGCTCGACGTTGGTCAGGTTGCCGTTGTGTGCCAGGGTGATGCCATACGGCGAGTTGACGTAGAACGGCTGCGCCTCGGCCGAGGTCGAGCTGCCCGCCGTCGGGTAGCGCACGTGGCCGATACCGATGCTGCCGACCAGGCGCTGCATGTGGCGCTGCTGGAACACGTCGCGCACCAGGCCATTATCCTTGCGCAGGAACAACCGGCCGTCATGGCTGGTCACGATACCGGCAGCGTCCTGGCCGCGGTGCTGGAGGACCGTAAGCGCGTCATACAGCGCCTGATTGACGTTCGACTTACCGACGATACCGACGATGCCACACATGCGACGCAACCCCTACTTTGACGAAACTTGAGTGAATAGTGCTCAGGGCTTTGCCGGCCCGAGCAACTGTTCCTTGAACGGAAGATCAGCTGGAGTGCCGATCAGCCCACTAGGTGTCCACTGGCCGGTAAAACCCAGGATCAGGTTTTTCGACCAGTCGGCGACCAAGAGAAATTGTGGTATCAGGCGTGATTCCTGCCACCAGGTGTCTTGTTGAACCGGCCCCAGGCTGATCAGCCCGATGGCCACCACCACCAGCAAGGCCCCGCGCGCGGCGCCGAAGGCCATGCCCAGGAAACGATCGGTGCCGGACAGCCCGGTCACGCGAATCAGCTCGCCGATGAGGAAGTTGATCATGGCCCCCACCAGCAAGGTGGCGACGAAAAGAATGGCGCAGCCGGCGATGACGCGCATCGACGGCGTCTGGATGTAGCTTTCAAGATACACCGAGAGCGAACCGCCGAACATCCAGGCAACCGCACCGGCAATGATCCAGATGAGCAAGGACAAGGCTTCCTTGACGAAGCCGCGCTTGAGACTGATCAGTGTGGAGACGGCGATGATCGCGATGATCGCCCAATCAACCAAGGTAAATGCCACGGTGCTGCCTGCAGACGTTTGAGGCGGCGCATTTTAACAGAGCGGCGGGGGCTTGGGTAAGCGGAATGTCAGGTGATTAGCGCTACCCGGGCTTACGCGATCTTTGTGGGAGCGGCCTTGTGTCGCGAAAGGGCCGCAAAGCGGTCCCGGCGATTCTGGCTGTGTCGTTGAGATCTTGGGGCCGCTTCGCGGCCCTTTCGCGACACAAGGCCGCTTCCACATGGACCGCGCCGCTGCAAGACCTATAAAGAACCCGCGAATGAGCGGCAAAGCCGCCCCCCCGGGTTATCAGCTGCGCTCAGGCTGGAAGCGCACCACGAAGCCCTTGAGGCTGTTCTGGCGGTTGATGGCGTCGCGCACGCGCTCGGCCTCGGCCCGCTCGATCAGCGGCCCCACGTACACCCGGTTCATGCCACCCGCCGAGCGGATATAGGCGTTGTAACCCTGGCTACGCAAGGTTTGCTGCAGCTTTTCGGCCCCGGCACGGTTGGACAGGCTGGCCAACTGGATCGACCAGCTGACCGGCAGGCCATTGACGTCGATCTTCGATGGCGCCGCCGGTGCGGCCGGCTTGGCTGCCGGCTGAGGCTCGACCTTGGCCACAGGCGCCTGCGGCTTGGCAGGCTGAGGCTGGGGCTGCACCTGCACTTGAGGCTGGGTCTGCGGTGACGGTGTAATCGGCTGGCTGGGCGTGCTCGCCGGCGCGGTGGACTCGTCCACCACCACCGGTGGCTGTTGCGGCTCTTGCGCAATGGCCTGCGGCTCCGGCACCGCGACCGGCTCCACCTTCACTTCCGGCAGGCTTGGCATGGCCGGCGCCTGCGGGGCATCGACGCGCACCTGACGCATCTCGTCCTCGCGGGTGAACAGCATCGGCAGGAAAATTACCGCCAGCGCCACCAGCACCAACGCACCCACCATGCGCTGTTTCATCCCTTTATCCAGCACTGCCATCTACTCCACCCTCCTGGGCGTGCCGCTCCAGCCATTCCAGTGCCTGGGCAACACAGAAAAACGAACCGAACAGCAAGATCTGGTCATCCGCCGTTGCCTGCGCGCATTGCCCTTCAAGGGCAGCATCGACGCTGGCATAAGACTTCACCGCGGCGCCGACGTTCGTCAAGGCCGTGGCCAGCTCCGCAGCCGGGCGGCTGCGCGGGGTATCCAGTGGCGCCACTGCCCAGTCGTCGACCAGCCCCTGCAGCGGCGCGACAACACCTTCCAGGTCCTTGTCGGCGAGCAGGCCGAACACCGCCAGGCGGCGCCCCTTCAGCGGCCGGGCCGCCAGGCGCCGGGCCAGATACTCCGCGGCGTGCGGGTTGTGCCCGACATCCAGCAACAGTTCCACCGGCTTGCCCTGCCAGCTCAGCTGACGACGGTCGAGGCGACCCGTGATGCGGGTATCCAGCAGCGCCTGGCGAATCTGCCCGGCGTCCCAGGGCAGCCCCATCAGCAGGTAGGCCTGCAGGGCCAGCGTGGCGTTTTCCATGGGCAGGTCGAGCAAAGGCAGGCCAAGCAGCTCTACCGGCGCTCCATCAGCCGCAGTACCCCGCCAGTTCCAGCTGCCATCGGCAATGGCCAGGTCGAAGTCACGACCACGCAGGAATAGCGGCGCAGCCAGTTCGGCGGCCTTATCCAGCAGCGGCTGAGGCGGATCCAGGTCACCGCACAGTGCCGGCTTGCCCTGACGGAAGATGCCTGCCTTCTCGAAGGCCACCAGCTCGCGGGTATCACCCAGGTAATCGACATGATCGACGCCGATGCTGGTCACCAGGGCCAGGTCGGCATCCACCACGTTCACGGTGTCCAGGCGGCCACCAAGCCCCACTTCCAGTACCACGGTATCCAGCTGCGACTGGTAGAACAACCAGAACGCGGCCAGAGTGCCCATCTCGAAGTAGGTCAGGGAAATTTCGCCCCGCGCCGCCTCGACGGCGGCGAAGGCTTCGCACAGGCGCTCATCGCTGGCCTCTTGGCCATCGATCAGCACCCGCTCGTTGTAACGCAACAGGTGCGGCGAGCTGTACACGCCAACCTTCAACCCCTGGGCACGCAGCAGCGAGGCCACGAAGGCACAGGTCGAGCCCTTGCCGTTGGTGCCGGTCACCGTTACCACACGTGGCGCCAGCTTGCCCAGCGCCAGCCGGGCAAGCACCTTCTGCGACCGCTCCAGGCCCATGTCGATGGCCGAGGGGTGCAACTGCTCGAGGTAGGCGAGCCATTCGCCCAGGGATCGTTGTTTCATCACGCGACGGCAGCCGCCTCACGCGCTTGCTCCGGGGTTTCCTGGCCGGTCATCTGCGCCAGCAGGCGGGCCAGACGCGGGCGCAGCTCGCCACGAGAGATGATCAGGTCAATGGCGCCGTGCTCCAGCAGGAACTCACTGCGCTGGAAGCCTTCCGGCAGCTTCTCGCGCACGGTCTGCTCGATCACGCGCGGGCCGGCGAAGCCGATCAGTGCCTTCGGCTCGCCGACGATCACGTCACCGAGCATGGCCAGGCTGGCGGAAACACCACCGTATACAGGATCGGTCAGTACCGAGATGAACGGGATACCTTCTTCGCGCAGGCGCGCCAGCACGGCCGAGGTCTTGGCCATCTGCATCAGCGAGATCAGCGCTTCCTGCATGCGTGCACCGCCCGAGGCGGAGAAGCAGACCATCGGGCAGCGGTGTTCCAGGGCATAGTTGGCCGCGCGCACGAAGCGCTCGCCGACGATGGCACCCATGGAGCCGCCCATGAACGAGAACTCGAAGGCGCTGACCACGATCGGCATGCCCATCAGGGTGCCGCTCATGGAGATCAGGGCGTCCTTCTCGCCGGTTTGCTTCTGCGCGCCAGCCAGGCGGTCCTTGTACTTCTTGCCATCACGGAACTTCAGGCGGTCGACCGGCTCCAGGTCGGCGCCCAGTTCGGCACGGCCATCGGCGTCGAGGAAGATGTCGATGCGCGCACGTGCGCCGATGCGCATGTGGTGGTTGCACTTGGGGCAGACATCCAGGGTCTTTTCCAGCTCCGGACGATACAGCACGGCCTCGCAGGCCGGGCATTTGTGCCACAGGCCTTCAGGCACCGAGCTCTTCTTCACCTCGGAACGCATGATCGAAGGGATCAGTTTGTCGACTAACCAGTTGCTCATGCTTTCTTTCTCCAGTATTGGCAGGCGTGGTCCGGTGTCGCCGGCCCTACCCTGCCCTTGAGCTCAAAATCTTTATGAAACGATGATGGACCGGCCGCCGGGACTACCAGCGCGCCACCCCACCGCTAATGTGTTGTGTTGCCGCCACAGGCTCAGGCGGCTGCCCCGCAGGGCTGCGAAAGCTATGGACGATGGCGCGCAGCCAGCCGTCACATCTGCCATCACGCCTGTTTCACCGCACGCATGAAGGCCTCGATCTTCGCCGCGTCCTTGATGCCCTTGGCTTGCTCCACGCCGCCACTGACATCCACCGCGTATGGCCGCACCTGGGCGATGGCCTGGCCGACATTGTCGGCAGACAGCCCGCCGGCCAGGATGATCGGCTTGCTCAGGCGCGCAGGCACCAGCGACCAGTCGAACGCTTCACCGGTGCCTCCGGGTACGCCCGGCACGTAGGTGTCCAGCAGAATGCCGCGGGCACCAGCGTAAAGCCGGCAGGCCGCCTCCAGGTCGTCGCCCGGGCGTACGCGCAGGGCCTTGATCCAGGGGCGGTGGTAGCCTTCGCAGTCCTGTGGGGTTTCGTCGCCGTGGAACTGTAGCAGGTCCAGCGGAACCACTTCGAGGATCTCGTTCAGCTCGCAGCGCGAAGCATTGACGAACAAACCGACCGTGGTCACGAACGGCGGCAGCTCGGCAATGATCGCCCGCGCCTGGCGCACGTCCACGGCGCGCGGGCTCTTGGCATAGAAGACGAAGCCGATGGCATCGGCCCCCGCTTCGGCAGCGGCCAGTGCGTCTTCGATGCGGGTAATCCCGCAGATCTTGCTGCGAACATTGCTCATGGACAGCGAACCCTGCTTGTTACGGTGAAAGGCCGGATGTTAGCAAATGACTTTTCGCCCGTCAGTCTGCCAATGCTTCGTAACCGGTCAAAAAGTGTGGACCGATGTAACGCTTGGGCAGCGCGTACTCCTCGGGGTACTCCACCTGTACCAGGTAGAGGCCGTATGGGTGCGCCGTGACCCCACCTTCGCGGCGGTTGCGCCCTTCCAGCACCTCACGCGCCCAGGTGACCGGGCGCTCTCCGGCACCGATGGTCATCAGTACACCGGCAATGTTACGCACCATGTGGTGCAGGAAAGCCGTGGCGCGCACGTCCAGCACGATCATCTGGCCATGGCGGGTGACGCGCAGATGGTAGATGTGCTTGATCGGCGACTTGGCCTGGCACTGGCTGGCGCGGAAGGCACTGAAGTCATGGGTACCAAGCAGGTACTGCGCGGCTTCGGCCATGCGTTCGACATCCAGCGGGCGGTGGTTCCAGGTGACTTCCTCGGCCAGGTGGGCCGGGCGGATCGGGTCGTTGTAGATGACGTAGCGGTAACGCCGGGCGCAGGCCTTGAAGCGGGCATGGAAGTCGGCCGGCATCGGCCGCGCCCAGACCACGCTGATGTCATGGGGCAGGTTGAAGTTGGTGCCCATGGTCCAGGCGCGCTCATCGCGCACGGCGCGGGTGTCGAAGTGCACGATCTGCCCGCAGCCATGCACACCGGCGTCGGTGCGCCCGGCGCAGATTACCGAGATGGGCTCGTTGGCCACCTTGGACAGCGCCTGCTCCAGGGCCTGCTGGACACTGGGCACGCCACTGGCCTGGCGCTGCCAGCCACGGTAGCGCGCGCCTTTGTATTCCACGCCCAGGGCGATGCGGGAGTAGCCTTCGGCCGCGGACTCGGCGGCGGCGGTGTCGATGATGTCCAAGAGCATGAAACCTGTGGGGGTGTACGGAATGGCGGGGATTATAACGACAACGGCAGCCGTGTAGGGCTGCCGTTGAATATGCACCGCATTTGAGGGCCTCTTCGCGGGCTCGCCCGCTCCCACAGGTTACTCACAAGGTCGAAAATGTGTGGAGATCCTGTGGGAGCGGGCAAGCCCGCGAAGAGGCCGGCCCTGCTTACATCAGACCAACCGGGAGAGCATGTCCTCGGCCTCCTGACGCTGGCTGTCGTCGCCATCCTTGACCACTTCATCGAGGATGTCGCGCGCGCCCTGGTTGTCGCCCATGTCGATATAGGCGCGGGCCAGGTCAAGCTTGGTGGCCACTTCGTCGCTTCCGGAGAAGAAGTCGAAGTCCAGGTCGTCCAGTGGCTCGGGCTCGGGCTGGGCAGCCGCATCCTCGCTGGTGAAATGCGGCTCCAGCGACGGTGACTCGAGGCTCTGCGACAGCTTGTCCAGCTCAGCGTTGACGTCGTCCAGCTCCGAGGTAAAGCTCTTGGCTGCCGGCGAATCGTCTTCCAGCGACAGCGAAAGATCGAAGTCGGATGGCAGATCGAACTCGGAAAGCGGGTCGAACGCTGGCTCGCTGTCGAAGGCAGCCAACTCGGCGGCGACATCTACCGGGGTTTCGTCGACCGCAGCCGGGGCTGCCGGGGCAACCGGCTCGCTGATGTCGAGGTCGAAGTCGGACAGGTCCACAGCGGGCTGTGGCTCGGCCTGTGCCAGCATGGCCTCGAATTCGGCGTCAGCGTCGGCCTGTAGCTCGGCGTCCACCGCAAACGGCTCGTCTTCCGGCTGAACCGATTCCAGCACAGGTTCATCCAGTACCGGCTCTTCGACTACAGGTTGCTGGGCCACAGATTCGTCCAGCAGCGGCGCTGCCAGCGGGTCTTGCTCGGGCAGGTCGTCACCCAGGCTCAGGTCGAAGGCACTGTCCAGGTCCTGCTCGTCCAGGCCCGGCGCATCGAGGGTCGGCACTTCATCGAAGGCATCCAGCTCAGCATCCAGATCAACTTCGGGTTCGAGCGCTGCTTCAGGTTCCGCCAAGGCAACGGCCTCTGGTTCAATAGCCACCTCTGGCTCGACCGCCGGCACTTCCTCCGGCGCCACGTCGGCAACCACTGGCGTATCAGGCTGATCCTGCAACAGCTCCTGCACGTACTGCTCATCCATCTCGGCAGCCAGGGCCGCCGCGCCCAGGCCGACAGCGGCCAGGCCGAGCATGGCCGGGTAGCGCTCTTTCAGCCCGGCAACCGCTTCACTGTTCTGCTCACTGGCCGGCAACTTGCGCTCCTGCTCGACGAACGCGCTCTGGTCACCCTGGCGGGCGTACACATCCATCAGTTTCAGGCGCAGGTCGTCACGCTGCGGCGCGGCGGCCACGGCAGGTTCCAACAGGTCGGTAGCGCGGTTCAGGCGGCCTTCGGCCACGCATTGCTCGACTTCCGCCAGCAGCGCGGCATGGGGGTCGGCTTGCGGTTCAGGTTGCGCTTCGGAGGCGGGTGCCGCCGTTTTTTCCGCGGCGGTGGCGGCGGCAGCCGAAGCGGCGACCACGGCCGGCGACAGGGTCACGCTCGGCGCCGAGACTTCTACGCCATCGAAGCTTGCGCTATCGCTGTCAAAGCCTGCGCCCTGCTCTTCTTCCAGCGCCCGCGCCATGCGCAGGTGCTTTTCAGCCTCCTGCTGGGCCTTGCGCTTGCGCGCCAGCAACAGCAGCAGAAGCAACAGTACGAGGAAGGCACTACCGGCAATCAGCCCGAGCAGCAGCGGGTTGCCCATGATTTCGTCGACGACGCTACCTGGCTGGCCGGCGGCAGGTGCAGCTTCGGCGGCAGACACCGGTTTGGGTGAGGTATCGACGGTGTCAGGCGCAGGCTTAACGACCGGTTCGGCCGGTGCAGCCGCCCCCTGCGCTTCAAGGCGGGCCAGCTGGTTGTTCTTCAACTCGATCAGACGCTGCAGCTTGTCCAGCTGGCTCTGCAGGTCGGCCATACGGCTCTTGAGCTCTTCGTTGTCGCGACGACTGGTGTCCAGGCTTTCCTGGGCCACCGCCAGCTTGTCATTGAGGGCCTTGGCCTGGCCAGCACCGGCCTGGTTGCCCGGGCTGACCAGGCGCAGGTTGTCGCCCTGGGCGATACGCGCCGGAGCTGCCTCGGCGGCACCGCGGCGAGTGGCGTCCAGCTGGCGGGCACGCGGGCCCAGGCGACGGCCTTCACGCCAGGCAGCATACTGCTCGGCCACCTCGGCGGTCGCCTCGCCCTGCGGGATGTTCTGGATCTGCTGCTGGTCGGGCAGGCGCAACACCTGGCCAACCTTCAGCTGGTTGATGTTATTGCCGATGAACGCGTCCGGGTTCAGGGCCTGAATCGCGATCATGGTCTGCTGGATCGAGCCGCCCTGGGTATTGCGCGCGGCAATCTGCCACAGGGTGTCCCGGCGCTGGGTGGTATAGCTGCCGGCAGCGGTCACCGCTGGCGCGACATTGCCTGCCGCAGGCTTGTCGCCCTGGGCCTTGGCCTGGTCGAGCAACACGCTGTAGTCACGCAGCAGGCGGCCCTGCGGCCACATCACCTGGACCAGGAACTTTACCACCGGCTCCGGTAGCGGCTGGCTGGAGGTAACACGCAGCACGCTCTTGCCGTTGGGGTTGATCACCGGTGTGAAGGTTAGGTCTTCAAGGTAGGTTGGGAATGCCACCCCGGCCTTGCTGAAATCTTCCGGCGGCGCCAGGCTCGGTGCCACTTCGGCAGCGGTGAGGTCGCGCACGTCGAGCAGTTCGATCTCGGCGTCCAGGGGCTGGTTCTGTGCCGATTTGAGGGTCAGTTCCCCCAGGCCCAGGGCATTCGCCATGCCCGACGACAGCGCCGATGCTGCAGCCATGGCCAGAACCAGTTTGCGAATTCGAAGCATGACCTCTTCCCTTGTATGAAGCGTCCTGAAACCTGCATGCGGAGCAGGACAATAGTGCTCGCCAGTATCTTTTACGGCATGTGTTTAATCAACAATTGCGCCACTTGCACGGCATTGAGCGCGGCGCCTTTGCGCACGTTGTCGGTGGTCAGCCAGAGGTTGAGCTGCTGGTCTTCATCAACACCATGCCTTACACGACCAACATAGACCACGTCCTGGCCTACTGCGTCGCCTACCGGAGTCGGATAATCGTCGCGCTCCACCAGTTCGACGCTGTCAGCCGCCTCGAGGGCCTGGTTGACCGCCTCCAGGTCGACCGGGCGACGGCTCTGTACCGCCACACTGAAGCTATCGCCGAAAAACACCGGGACTTGAACGCAGCTCACGGAAATCTTCAGTTCAGGCAGGCCCAGCAGCACACGCAGCTCGCCGACCAGGCGGCGCTCCAGGGCGGTGTGGCCTTGCTCATCGGCGGCACCGACCTGCGCCAACATGTTGAACGCCACCTGGCGATCGAAGAAGCGCGGTTCCAGGGGCCGGGCATTGAGCAGCTCGGCAGTTTGCCGGGCGAGTTCGTTGACAGCTTCCCGACCTTGTGCGGACACCGCCAGCGCGGCCATCACCTGCACCCGTTCGATATCCAGCAGGCGCTTGAGCGGTGCCAGAGCAACGGCCAGGGCAACCGCGGCCGAGCACGGGCTGACGATGCGCGCGGGCAATGCCAGGTCAACCAGGCGTTCGGCGTTGGCTTCGGGCACCAGGGCCAGGGCGTCGTCCAGACCAGCGGACAGGTCGATGACCGTGCAACCTGCCTGCAGCGCCTTGCTGGCAAAGCTTCGGCTTACTGCGGCGCCTGCGGCGAAAAAGGCCAGCTTGGCCTGGGCAAAGTCGAAGCTGTCCACCTCACGTACCTTCAGCTTCTTGCCGGCGAACATCACGCTACTGCCCGCCGATTCCATGCTGGCCAGCAGGTGCAGGGTGGCAACCGGGAAATCCAGCTCTTCGAGGATCTGCACCAGGGCTTCACCGACGCTGCCGGTGGCGCCGACGACGGCGATGTCCAAAGGGTGTGTCATGGAAGGGATCCTTTTGCTGAAAACGGCGGGGGGCGGCACTTTACTCGGATTGTAGAGTTTTGTCTGTGCTGGCCCAAACATAGAGCTGCGCTGCGCTGCGCCGCTCTTGCTCTTGCTCTTGATCTTGCTCTTGATCTTGATCTTCGCGACTTCAGGAGGCCGAGCAGAGGTCTTGCGGAGGGAGGTGACGGGCACGGATGCCCGTCAAGCGCTGAGGCCCCATGGATGGGGCCTGCAGCGCGTACTCCCGGGAGCAAGGCCGGCGCGAGGGAACCCCGGAGCGCAGCGTAGGGGCCGGATGATGGGAGCGCAGCGTTTTTTGGTTACTTTTTGCCGCGTTTGGCAAAAAGTGACTGGCCGTAAGGGCGAAAAGGTGAGTCAGCGTCACCATCGCAAACGGACTGTTCGCCATATCAAAACCGTCGCTTAAGCTTTTTGGCTTTTTGGCCTTTTGGATGTGGGCATTCACATCGAGAAGGCATTCATTCGCGACGGCGGCACCTGAACTATCGCGCGCCTAGAAGCAAAAGCGAAAGCGAAAGCAGAGAAGAGCCGGGCCGGCCGGGATGGATCGGAAATAAAAAAACCCGCGCTGTCGCCAGCGCGGGTTTTCGGTCAGACCGGAGCGATCAACGCTCCAACAGAATCCGCAGCATGCGGCGCAGCGGCTCGGCCGCGCCCCACAGCAGCTGGTCACCTACGGTGAACGCGCCCAGGTACTGGGACCCCATGTTCAGCTTGCGCAGGCGGCCAACCGGGATGTTCAGGGTGCCGGTAACCTTGGTCGGTGTCAGCTCCTGCATGCTGATTTCACGCTGGTTAGGTACCAGCTTCACCCAAGGGTTGTGCTGGCTGATCATGCCTTCGATATCGGCCAGCGGCACGTCCTTGTTCAGCTTGATGGTCAGCGCCTGGCTGTGGCAACGCATGGCGCCGATGCGCACGCAGATGCCGTCGACCGGGATCGGGCTCTTGAAGCGGCCGAGGATCTTGTTGGTCTCGGCCTGGGCCTTCCACTCTTCACGGCTCTGGCCGTTCGGCAGTTCCTTGTCGATCCACGGGATCAGGCTGCCAGCCAGTGGCACGCCGAAGTTCTCGGTCGGGAACGCTTCGCTGCGCATGGTCTCGGCAACCTTGCGGTCGATGTCGAGGATGGCGCTGGCCGGGTTGGCCAGGTCATCGGCGACGGCAGCATGGGTAGCACCCATCTGCTTGATCAGCTCGCGCATGTTCTGCGCACCGGCACCCGAGGCCGCCTGGTAGGTCATGGCGCTCATCCACTCGACCAGGCCGGCTTCGAACAGGCCACCCAGGCCCATCAGCATCAGGCTGACGGTGCAGTTGCCGCCGATGTAGTTCTTGGTACCCGCGTCCAGCTGCTGGTCGATGACCTTGCGGTTGACCGGGTCGAGGATGATCACCGCGTCATCCTGCATGCGCAGGGACGAGGCGGCGTCGATCCAGTAACCCTGCCAGCCGGCTTCACGCAGCTTGGGGAAGACCTCGTTGGTGTAGTCGCCGCCCTGGCAGGTCAGGATAACGTCGAGGGTCTTGAGTTCTTCGATCGAATAAGCATCCTTGAGCGGAGCTGTATCCTTGCCCACGTTCGGGCCCTGGCCGCCAACATTGGAGGTGGTGAAGAACACCGGCTCGATGAGGTCGAAATCCTGCTCCTCCAGCATCCGCTGCATGAGCACGGAACCGACCATACCGCGCCAACCGATCAGACCTACACGTTTCATCGCAACTACACCTTTGCTAAAAGTGGGCCGCCACCGGGAATTTTGGGTGGCGGGCCAGAGAGATTACAGATTCCGCAGCGCTGCGACTACTGCGTCGCCCATTTCCTGCGTACCAACTTTGCGGCAGCCTTCCGAGAAGATGTCGCCGGTGCGCAGCCCCTGGTCCAGGACCAGGCTCACGGCCTTCTCGATCGCCTCGGCGGCAGCCGACTGATTGAAGCTGTAACGCAGCATCATCGACACCGACAGGATGGTCGCCAGCGGGTTGGCGATGCCAAGGCCTGCGATGTCCGGGGCCGAGCCGTGGCACGGCTCGTACATGCCCTTGTTGTCGGCATCCAGCGACGCCGAAGGCAGCATGCCGATGGAACCGGTCAGCATGGAAGCTTCATCCGACAGAATGTCACCGAACATGTTGTCGGTCACCATCACATCGAACTGCTTGGGCGCACGCACCAGCTGCATGGCGGCGTTGTCGACGTACATGTGGCTCAGTTCAACATCCGGGTAGTCCTTGGCCACGTCCTCGACCACTTCACGCCACAGCTGGCTGGAAGCCAGGACGTTGGCCTTGTCCACCGAGCACAGCTTCTTGCCGCGCACGCGGGCCATGTCGAAACCGACACGGGCAATGCGGCGCACTTCGCTTTCGCTGTACGGCAGGGTGTCGTAGGCCTGGCGCTCGCCGCCTTCCAGCTCGCGCTGGCCACGCGGGGCACCGAAGTAGATACCGCCGGTCAGCTCACGGACGATGAGGATGTCCAGGCCGGAAACGATCTCTGGCTTGAGCGACGAGGCATCGGCCAGTTGCGGGTAGAGGATGGCCGGGCGCAGGTTGGCGAACAGGCCCAGTTGCGAACGGATTTTCAGCAGGCCGCGCTCGGGGCGAATGTCACGCTCGATCTTGTCCCACTTCGGCCCGCCCACGGCGCCCAGCAGCACGGCATCGGCCTTGCGCGCACGCTCCAGGGTCTCGTCGGCCAGCGGCACGCCGTGCTTGTCGATGGCGGCGCCACCGATCACATCGTGCTCCAGGCTGAAGCCGAGCTGGAACTTGTCGTTGGCCAGCTCCAGCACCTTGACCGCCTCGGCCATGATTTCCGGGCCGATACCGTCACCTGGGAGAATCAGAATCTGCTTGCTCATGCTTTCCTCTATCCAATCACGCGGTGCGGCCAAGCGGGCCCCACCGAAAAGTTCTTAACGCTCGGCCCACAACACCAGCACATCGGTGCTGAACGAACCATCGGCCTCGATCTGGTAATACTGCCGTACTTCTTCACCCATGGCTTGCTGCAATTGGCGAATTGCCACGCGCATTGGCTCGGGGGTGCGCATGCGCTCGACCCAGCTGGAAAACTCCAGGCGCAGCGGCTGGCGAGTGTGGCTGCGCACATGCAGGCCAGCCTCGCTGACCTGGCGTTGCCATTCGGCAGCGGAATAATCGCGCACGTGGCTGGTATCGCGCAGTACTTCGACCGTTTGCAGGTAGGTGTCGAGCAGAGGGCTGCCCGGCGACATGACGTCGATGAACGCCGCCACGCCCCCCGGCTTGAGCACTCGGCGCACTTCGCGCAGGGCCAGGCCCAGGTCGCTCCAGTGGTGGGCCGAGTAGCGGCTGAAGACGAAGTCGAACGAGGCGTCGGCGAATGGCAGGCGTTCGGCAACACCGCGCTCGGTGGTGATATTGGCCAGGCCGCGCTCGGCGGCGGCACTGGCGACCACGTCGAGCATGGCTTGCGAGAGGTCGTAGGCGACCACTTCGGCAACCAGAGGGGCGACATGGAAACTGACATGACCGGCACCGCAGCCAAGGTCGAGCACGCGGGCATGGCCCCGCCCTGCCAGCGCGTCTTGCAGCAGGCCGAATTCACTGCCTTGGGCGTGCACGGCGCTGCTGAGATAGGCGCTGGCCTGTTCGCCGAACTGGCGTTGGACCACATCGGTGTGCTGGGTGCTGGTCATGTCTCGATCCTTTTGGTCTTTCTGCTGCCTGTACCGGCCCTTTCGCGGGTAAACCCGCTCCCACAGGACCTCTACAGGTTTCGAATCCTGCGCTGTACCCGTGGGAGCGGGCGTGCCCGCGAAGAGGCCGGTACTGTCACCTGCAAACTTCAGGCATCACGGAACAGCCAAGGCTGCCCGGCGCGATGCTTGCCCTCGAAGGCCTTGATCGCATCGCTGTCCTGCAGGGTCAGGCCGATGTCGTCCAGGCCGTTGAGCAGGCAGTGCTTGCGGAACGCATCGATCTCGAAGTGCAGCACCTTGCCATCCGGACGGGTCACCGCCTGCGCCTGCAGGTCGATGGTCAGCTGATAGCCCGGGATGGCTTCGACCTGCTTGAACAACTCGTCGACTTCCTCGTCGCTGAGGATGATCGGCAGCAAGCCGTTCTTGAAGCTGTTGTTGAAGAAGATGTCGGCAAAGCTCGGCGCGATCACGCTGCGGAAGCCGTACTCGTCCAGCGCCCATGGGGCGTGCTCACGGCTGGAGCCGCAACCGAAGTTCTCGCGCGCCAGCAACACGCTGGCACCCTGGTAGCGTTCGTGGTTGAGCACGAACTCCTTGTTCAGCGGGCGCTTGCTGTTGTCCTGGTAAGGCTGGCCCACATCCAGGTAACGCCACTCGTCGAACAGGTTGGGGCCGAAGCCGGTGCGCTTGATCGACTTCAAAAACTGCTTGGGGATGATCTGGTCGGTGTCGACGTTGGCACGGTCCAACGGTGCGACGAGGCCAGTGTGCTGGGTAAAGGCTTTCATGCTGCGCTCCCTTGGATCAACTCGCGGACATCGATGAAGTGGCCGGTCACCGCGGCGGCGGCGGCCATGGCCGGGCTGACCAGGTGGGTACGGCCACCGGCACCCTGACGGCCTTCGAAGTTGCGGTTGGAGGTGGACGCGCAGTGCTCGCCGCTCTCCAGGCGGTCCGGGTTCATCGCCAGGCACATCGAGCAGCCTGGCTCACGCCATTCGAAACCGGCCTCGAGGAAGATCTTGTCCAGGCCTTCGCGCTCGGCCTGGGCCTTGACCAGGCCCGAGCCCGGCACCACCAGCGCCTGCTTGACGTTGGCAGCGACTTTGCGGCCCTTGGCGATTTCGGCGGCAGCGCGCAGGTCTTCGATACGCGAGTTGGTGCACGAACCGATGAAGACGCGGTCGAGCTTGATATCGGTGATCGCCTGGTTGGCGGCGAGGCCCATGTACTTGAGGGCACGCTCGATCGAACCACGTTTGATCAGGTCAGGCTCGGCAGCCGGGTCCGGCACGCGCTGGTCGACAGCGAGGACCATCTCCGGCGAAGTGCCCCAGCTGACCTGCGGCTTGATTTGCGCAGCGTCGAGCTCGACCACGGTGTCGAACACCGCGTCAGCGTCGGAGACCAGGCCTTTCCAGGCTTCGACCGCCTGCTTCCACTGCTCGCCCTTCGGCGCGTACGGGCGGCCTTCGACATAGGCAACAGTGGTGTCGTCCACCGCCACCAGGCCTACGCGGGCACCGGCTTCGATGGACATGTTGCAGATGGTCATGCGGCCTTCCATCGACAATTCGCGGATGGCGCTGCCAGCAAATTCCATGGCGTGGCCGTTACCACCGGCGGTACCGATCTTGCCGATCACGGCCAGGACGATGTCCTTGGCGGTTACGCCGGCAGGCAACTGGCCTTCCACGCGCACCAGCATGTTCTTCATCTTCTTGGCGACCAGGCACTGGGTAGCGAGCACGTGCTCCACTTCGGAGGTGCCGATGCCGTGGGCCAGGGCACCGAAGGCGCCGTGGGTAGAGGTGTGCGAGTCACCGCAGACCACAGTCATGCCAGGCAAGGTGGCACCCTGCTCCGGGCTGATGACGTGGACGATGCCTTGACGCTCGTCATTCATCTTGAATTCGACGATGCCGTATTCGTCACAGTTCTCGTCGAGGGTCTGCACCTGCAGGCGCGACACCTGGTCGACGATGGCCTCGATACCGCCCTTGCGCTCTGGCGTGGTCGGCACGTTGTGGTCAGGCGTGGCGATGTTGGCGTCGATGCGCCAAGGTTTGCGGTTGGCCAGGCGCAGGCCTTCGAAGGCCTGGGGCGACGTCACTTCGTGGATGATGTGACGGTCGATGTAGATCAAGGACGAGCCGTCATCACGGCGCTTGACCTCATGGGCTTCCCAGAGTTTGTCGTAGAGCGTTTTGCCAGCCATCAGACTGTTCCTCATCAGCGTCTTTCTATGCCAAAGACCCCTTGGCTTGTGCGGTCGATGCTAGGGGGTTAGATTGAATAACTCAAATTCATAATTTTTATGCTTTGGATAACCAACAGGAATGCGACCCCATGGATCTGGCCAACCTTAGCGCCTTCATCGCGATTGCCGAAACCGGTAGTTTTTCCGGGGCGGCCGACCGCCTGTTCCTGACTCAACCGGCCGTCAGCAAACGCATCGCCGGACTGGAACAGCAACTGGATGTGCGCCTGTTCGACCGGCTGGGCCGCGAGGTGACCCTGACCGAGGCGGGCCGCGCCCTGCTTCCCCGCGCCTACCAGATCCTCAACGTCCTCGATGATACCCGGCGCGCGCTGACCAATTTGACCGGGGAAGTGAGTGGTCGGCTGACCCTTGCCACCAGCCACCATATCGGCTTGCACCGCCTTCCCCCGCTGCTGCGGGCCTTCACCCGGGAATACCCTGCAGTGGCGCTGGATATTCAGTTCATGGATTCGGAAGCGGCCTACGACGAAATCCTCCATGGCCGCGCGGAGATTGCCGTTATCACCTTGGCACCCGAGCCGCACCACTTGGTCAAGGCCGTGCCGGTATGGGACGACGCCCTGGACTTCGTCGCCGCTCCCGAGCACCCGCTGGCCAACAACCAAGCGGTCAGCCTGGCCGACGTCGCCCGCCACCCGGCCGTGTTCCCCGGCGGCAACACTTTTACCCACCACATTGTTCAGCGCCTATTCGAAAGCCAGGGCCTGACGCCGAACATCGCCATGAGTACCAACTATCTGGAAACCATCAAAATGATGGTGTCCATCGGCCTGGCCTGGAGCGTGCTGCCGCGCACCATGCTCGACGAACAGGTTGCACCCATCGCATTGCCGGGCATACAGCTGTCTCGCCAGCTAGGCTACATTTTGCACACGGAGCGTACGCTTTCGAACGCGGCCAGGGCATTCATGGCCCTGCTCGACAGCCACGCGGGGCCCGCTTGACCGGTCGTCAGCCCGGTATTGCCACCTCCAAGGACGCGTCATACGCCAAAGGTCTGGTACCGATGCCCAAATCAGCGAATCGCTTTTTGCGCCTGCCGCGCATACCAGCGGCCGACCCTCAGGAGTCGGAACAGGCCTGGCAGAACGCCCCACAGTTGCTGGCCGCACTCAACGGCGCGCGGCTGGGTGCCTGGCTATGGGATATCGACAGCGGCCGGGTGAGCTGGTCACGGGGCACCCAGGCCCTGTTCGGCTTCGACCCGCAGCGCCCGCTCCCCGCGGATATCGACTACCTCGACCTGCTGCCGGAGGAAGACCGTGCGCGCACACGCCAGGTGTTCCAGGCAGTGTTCAACGGCGAACCGGTGGAACAGGCCATGCGCCACCGTATCCGCTGGCCGGACGGCAGCCTGCACTGGCTGGAGATCAACGGCAGCCTGACCCACGACCCGAACGGCCGGCCGCAGATGATCGGGGTGATCCGTGAAATCACCCGCCAGCGCGAGCGGGAAACGGCGTTGATCAATTCGGAAAAACGCTTCGCTACCCTGTTCCACCTCAGCCCCAATGCCATTTTGCTCACCCGACGCCACGACGGCATGATCTTCGAGGTCAACCAGCACTTCGAAGACATGTTCGGCTGGCCCGGCAGCCAGGTGATCGGCAAGACCAGCCTGGAGCTTGGCCTGTGGGCAAACCCCGAACAGCGCCACCAGTTGCTGGAGTCGACCCGTGGCAACACTGGGCCTTTGATAATGGAAGTACAGTTCCGCGCTACCAGCGGCAAGGTGCATGACGGCATCCTCTGTACCCAGGGCATCGAACTGGAGGGCGGGACCTTCCTGCTCAGCACCTTTATCGATACCACCGAGCGCAAGCGTGCCGAGCAGGCCTTGAAGGACAGCCAGGAGCGCCTGGACCTGGCCCTGGATTCGGCACAGCTGGGCACCTGGGACTGGCATATTCCCAGCGGCATGCTGTACGGTTCGGCGCGCGCCGCACAGCTGCACGGCCTGCCGCCCATCCCGTTTCACGAATCGTTCGACGCGTTTTTCGAAGGGGTCCCGGAGCAAGAGCGCAATTCGATGCGCCAGGCCTACCGTAGCCTGCGCGAAGGACCTGCCGGCAACTACCAGATCACCTACCGGGTACAGCTGGAAAAAGGCATTTCGCGCTACATCGAAAGCCGCGCCCGGCTGTACCGCGACGAGCAGGGCAACCCGCTGCGCATGGCTGGCACTTTGCTCGACATCACCGACCAGGTGGAGCGCGAACAGCGCCTGAGCGCTTCGGAAGAGAAGTTCGCCAGCCTGTTCCAGGTAAGCCCCGACCCAATCTGTGTCACCCGCCAGGACACCGGGCAGTTCATCGAGATCAATCCGGCGTTCACCCAGACCTTCGGCTGGAGCACCGAGCAGGTGATCGGCCGCACCGCCGAGGAAATCGGCCTGTGGGCGGAGTCCATCGAGCGCGCGCAACGCATAGAGCGGGTAATCCGCGAACAGGCCCTTAGCAACGTCGCCGTAGTGGTCAACCACCGCAATGGGGCACCGCTGACCTGCGTGATTTCCAGCCGCCTGATCACCGTCGATGACCAGCCTTGCAGTGTTACCACCCTGCGTGACATCACCCAGCAGCAGCGCGCCGAGGCGGCGCTGAAGTCCAGCGAGGAGAAGTTTGCCAAGGCCTTCCACTCCAGCCCTGACGCCATCACCATCACCGAACGCTACAGCGGTCGCTACCTGGAAATCAACGACGGTTTCTGCCGCCTGACCGGCTACAACGCCGCCGACGTGGTCGGCCGCACGGTGTACGAGATCGGCATCTGGGCCGACGACAAGCAGCGCAGCGCCCTGCTGGCCGAGTTGCGCGAGCGTGGCCGGGTGCATCATCGCGAGATGCTCGGGCGCAACAAGCGCGGCGACATCCTCACCGTGGAAGTGTCGGTGGAGCCGATCACCCTCAATGAGGTGGACTGCCTGCTGGTGACCGCCCGCGATGTCAGCCAGCTGAAAAACGCCCAGGCACAGATTCGCCACCTGGCCTACCACGACCCGCTGACCAACCTGCCCAACCGCGCCCTGCTGATGGACCGCCTGAGCCAGCAGATCGCCCTGCTCAGGCGCCACAACCTGCGCGGCGCCCTGCTGTTCCTCGACCTCGACCACTTCAAGCACATCAACGACTCGCTGGGCCACCCGGTGGGCGACACGGTGCTGAAGATCATCACAGCGCGGCTGGAAGCCAGTGTGCGCCTGGAAGACACCGTGGCGCGCCTGGGTGGCGATGAGTTCGTGGTATTGCTCAGCGGCCTGGAAGGCAGCCGCGAGCTGGTCGAAGAGAAAGTCCGCGGGCTGGCCGATACCCTGCGCGAACTGCTGGCCGAGCCGATGTCGCTAGATGGCCAGCGCCTGCAGGTAACACCCAGCATCGGCGTGGCGCTGATCCCTGACCACGGCGCCACCCCGGCCGACCTGCTCAAGCGTGCCGATATCGCCCTGTACCGTGCCAAGGATTCCGGGCGCAACACCACCCAGCTGTTTCATACCACCATGCAGAAAGCTGCCAGCGAGCGCCTGCGCATGGAGAACGACCTGCGCCTGGCCTTGGCCCGCGGCGAGTTGGCGCTGCACTTCCAGCCGCAGGTGGATGCGCGCGACAACCGCATCGTCGGTGCCGAGGTGCTGCTGCGCTGGCATCATCCGCAACTGGGTCAGCAACCACCGGCGCAATTCATTCAGGTGCTGGAAGAAAGCGGCCTGATCCTGGAGGTTGGCAGCTGGATCCTCGACGAAGCTTGTGATGCCTGCGCGCGCATGCTCGGCGACGGGCTGATCGACGCCGATGATTTCAGCTTGTGCGTGAACATCAGCCCACGGCAGTTCCGCCAGAACGACTTTGTCGGGCGGGTGCTGCGCAGCCTGGACGATTACCGCCTGCCACGGCGAATGCTGACGCTGGAAATTACCGAAGGCATCGTCATCCAGAACTTGGAGGACACCATCAGCAAGATGCGCGAGCTGAAGCGCTACGGGGTGAGCTTTGCCATGGATGACTTCGGCACCGGTTATTCCTCGCTGACCTACCTGAAACGCCTGCCAGTGGATGCGCTGAAGATCGACCAGACCTTCGTGCGCGATGCGCCGGAAGACCCCAACGACGCCGAAATCGTCCGCGCCATCGTCGCCATGGCTCGCAGCCTGGATCTGACGGTGATTGCCGAAGGGGTGGAGCTGACCGAACAGCTGGAGTTCCTTGAACGGCTGGGGTGCCACCTGTACCAGGGGTACTTGCACAGCCGACCGCTGCCGTTGCCGGAATTCCGGCAGATGTTGCTGGAAGCGCCGGCAGATTACTGAAACCGATGCAGATGCGATTCCTGTGGGAGCGGCCTTCAGGCGATCACAATAAAAAGGGCACCCCTGGGGGTGCCCTTTTTCACATCTACACGATCAGTTCAGCGCTGGCTTGTCGCCGTTGATCGGAATGCGCTTGGCCTTGGCCTCTTCAGGCACGATGCGCAGCAGGTCGATGCTGAGCAGGCCATTGGCCAGGCCGGCGGCCTTGACTTCGATATGGTCGGCCAGGCGGAACGACAGCTTGAAGGCGCGTTGCGCGATACCCTGATGCAGGTAGGTCACTTCAGCAGGGCCATTGTCGCGCTTGCCACCGGTCACGGTCAGGACACCTTTTTCAACCTGCAGGTCGAGGTCCTCTTCCTGGAAACCGGCTGCAGCAACCACGATACGGTAGTGGTCATCGCCATGCTTTTCCACATTGTAGGGCGGGTAGCTGCTACCGGCCTCGTTACGTGCCGCGGATTCGAACAGGTCGTTGAAACGGTCGAAACCAACGGAATGGCGGAACAGTGGAGCGAGAGAGAAAGCGGTAGTCATGGTCATGAACTCCTGAGATTCAGCAAGTAAGTCATTACGCGACCCGACTTCGGCATCGCGTACTCAAGAGATATGGCCGGGGGAAATGCTTTCAAGGGGGGAGCAGAAAAAATCTGGATTCCTGCGTTGGGCTTGACGGCCTCTTCGGAGGGTGTCAGAAATTTTGTGTTCGGGCATAACATGAGTAAGAGGTGCATGTATGCCAACCAAAAAGAAACCCCTGCGTGACCTGCCCAAAATCCCCAAAGAGCTGCTGGAGCAGTTCGGTGAGGGTTTGATGACCGCAGAAGCTATCGAGGATGCCTCTGCGGCGTTCAAAAAGGCCCTGATTGAGCGAGCTCTGCATGCCGAGCTCGGCCACCACCTGGGTTATCCGCCGGGCGCGCAGCGCCCAGAGGATGAAACCAACCAGCGTAACGGTAAGAGTGGCAAGACGGTTTTGACCGGCGATGGCCCTCTTCGTTTGGAAATTCCCCGAGATCGAGACGGCAGCTTTGCACCCATTCTGATCCCTAAGCACGAGCGGCGGTACACCGGCTTCGATGACAAGATCATCGCCATGTACGCCCGAGGCATGACGGTCAGAGAGATCCGAGCCTTTCTGTCCGAGCAGTATGGAACCGACGTTTCGCCCGATTTCATCAGCTCTGTGACAGATGAGGTCATGGAGGAGATTGGCGCGTGGCAACAGCGACCACTGGAGCCGATGTACCCGGTCATTTTCTTCGATGCGCTGCGGGTGAAGATTCGCGAAGAAGGCCTGGTGCGCAACAAGGCCATTTACCTGGCACTGGGCGTTCTACCCGACGGGACGCGCGATATCTTGGGCATCTGGATCGAGAACACCGAGGGTGCGAAGTTCTGGATGAAGGTCTTTAACGATCTCAAGACGCGTGGTGTCGAAGATGTGCTGATTGCCGTGACCGATGGTCTCAAAGGCATGCCAGAGGCCCTCAGCGCCGTGTTTCCAGAGACGACGCTGCAGACGTGCATCGTGCACCTGATCCGCAACAGCCTCGACTTCGCGGCCTGGGACAAGCGGCGGGCTCTGGCCAAGGAGCTGAAGCCGATTTACCAAGCCATCAATGCTGAAGCGGCTGAGCAAGCACTCGATGAATTTGAAAGCGGGCCGTGGGGCGAGAAATATCCAACGGTGGTGGCTGCCTGGAGACGCGCCTGGGATCGAGTGATTCCATTTTTCGTCTTCCCTCCGGCCATCAGGAAGGTGATTTACACTACCAACGCCATCGAGAGCATCAACGCCCAACTACGCAAGGTCATCAAGACTCGCGGGCATTTCCCGAATGATGACGCAGCGACCAAACTGATTTGGCTGGGATTGCGCAACATAACAGCCAATTGGGGAAAACCGGCCCATGATTGGAAAAGCGCGATGAATCAATTTGCGATTCTGTACGGAGATCGGTTCATCAGGCCAACCTGGTGAAAATCAGGGCCTGCCTGGCGGCAGGCCATTACCGGCCCGAACACAAAAAAACTGACAGTCCCCCTCTTCGCGGGTAAACCCGCTCCCACAGGGAGCTCACACATTCCAAAACCTGCGCCGAACCTGTGGGAGCGGGTTTACCCGCGAAAGGGCCGGATCAGGCAACACAAGCCTCCAGGGAAACCGCCTCACCCCCCAGCAACCTGCTGATCCGCGCACAGTCATCCTCCCGCCGCAATTCGGCAAACAGCACAACCGCTTCGGGATAACTGCGGGTCAGCATCGCCAGCCACTGCTTCATCCGCCCGGGTGCATAGCGCGGCGACAACTTGGCCTGGGCCTGACGCCAGAACTCGCGAAGCAACGGCAGCAGGTCGTCCCAGCTCATCGGCTGGTACTCCCGCCCGTCACGCGCCGCGGCAATCTGCAGCCCAAGATCGGGGCGCGAAACCAGCCCACGACCCAGCATGATATCTTCGGCGCCACTGACCTCACGACAGCGCCGCCAGTCGTCCACGGTCCAGATCTCGCCGTTGGCGAACACTGGCACCTTGACCACATCCTGCACCCGCGCCACCCACTCCCAGTGGGCCGGGGGCTTGTAGCCCTCGACCTTCGTCCGCGCATGCACCACCAGGTGCGCCGAACCACCTTCGGCCAGCGCCGTGGCACACTCCAGCGCGCCATCGGGGCTGTCGAAACCCAGGCGCATCTTCGAGGTGACCGGGATATGTGCGGGCACGGCACGGCGCACTTCACGCACAATGGCGTGCAGCAGCTCCGGCTCCTTGAGCAGCACCGCTCCACCGCGCGACTTGTTCACGGTCTTGGCCGGGCAACCAAAGTTCAGGTCTATCACCGGCGCGCCCAACTGGCAGGCCAGCGCGGCGTTTTCCGCCAGGCACACAGGGTCCGAACCCAACAACTGCACGCGCATTGGTACCCCTGCAGCGGTCCGTGCGCCATTGCGCAACTCGGGCGCCAGCTTGTCGAACGAGGAAGGCGGCAGCAGGCGGTCGCACACGCGAATGAACTCGGTGACGCACCAGTCGATACCGCCCACGCGGGTCAGCACGTCGCGCAGGATTTTGTCGACCAGCCCCTCCATGGGGGCCAGGGCAATTTGCATGTCAGGTTCTCGGCGGAAAAAGCCGGCAGTCTAACAAAAATTGCCGGTGTTTCAGGCGCCGATCAGCGCCGGGCCGTAACCGTCGAGGAACTCCGCCGGCATGCGCTTGGGCTTGCCGCTGGACAGCTCGATGCAGGCAAAGGTGGTCTGGGCGCGCAGCAAAGTCACGCCGTCGCGCGGGCGCTTGAGCTGGAAGCGCCGGGTCATGCGCAGGCGCTGGTCCCAGTTGATGATCCAGGTGGCCAGTTGCAACTCGTCATCCTCGTAGGCAGCGGCCAGGTAGTCGATTTCGTGGCGCACCACGGCCATGGCCCGGTCCAGTCGGCGATATTCGGCCAGGTCCAGGCCCAGGCGTTGGGAGTGGCGCCAGGCGCAGCGCTCCAGCCAGGTAACGTAGACCGCGTTGTTGGCGTGGCCGAGGCCGTCGATATCCTCGTTGCCGACGCGCAGGTCGATGACGAAAGGTGTTGCCAGGTCCCAGCTCATGTTCGCTTCCTTGGAGCAAAAGTGGATTTAGCAGGGACCGCCCAGGGAAAGTCCAGCCCTTCTGCACTTGCCTGCGGGGCTACGCGGTCCCTGTAGGAGCGGCCTTGTGTCGCGATGGGGCGCGCAGCGGCCCCAAAAATCTCAGTCCCGACACAGATTGCCGGGGCTGCTGCGCAGCCCATCGCGACACAAGGCCGCTCCTACAGGCACCGCGCCAGCCCGGGCCAGCAGCTCCAGCACCGCTTCACTCAGGCGCGGGTCGGACAGCACGCGCTGGTGTCCACCCGCCTCAAGCAGCATCAGGCGGCTATCGAACCAGGCCTTGTGGATAACCCGGGCCTCATCGGCTGCGACCAAGGCATCATCGGCGGCATGCGCCACCAGCCCGGGCAACTCCAACTGGTAACCCGTCACATCCAGCCGCGCAATCTGCATGCCCACATCCCGCTCCACCTGGCGAATGAATGCAGCCCGCGCCCGCGCCGGCAGCCCCAGACGATGGGCAAAGCCACGCAGTACGCCCAATAGCCGCGCCGGGGCAGCGATGCTGACCGCTGCCTCGGTACGCAGCCCCATCTGCAAGGCCAGCAATACACTGGCGCCGCCCATGGAATGGCCAATAACCGCGCGCAGCGGCGGCAGCTCGGCGGCAGCTTCCAGCAGCGCTCGGGCAAACAACACCACATTTGCCTGTTCGCCAGGCGAACGGCCATGCCCCGGCCCCTCCAGCGACACCACCGTGTGCCCCGCCTGCACCAAGGTTTCGATCAACGCGGCAAACTGGGTCGGGCGCCCCTCCCAGCCGTGCATCATCAGCACGGTCGGCCCCTTGCCCCAGCGCAAGGCCGACAAGCCGAAGCGCAAAGTGATGCGCTCGGCGCTGGCCAGCACGGGCAACTCCCAATCCCGTGGCGGCAGGTTGCGAGGGGTCATGAAGGCACGGCGCATCCTGCCCGCGACATGCTCGGGGGCCAGGCGGCCCAAGGTTCCATTGACACCACGAATCCAGCTCAGGGTAGTCATCGCCATGCTCCAGGCTCAAAGCACCGCCGATTTGGCGGCGCGCAGAATACGATCGGACAGTTCGCTGGTGCCCAGGGCACGGGCAAGCGCCAGGCCACCAACCATCAGGGCCAGGTCGGCCAATGCCTTGTCGGCGTCCTCGGGGCGGTCGACCATGGCGGCTGCCATCAACTCGATGTGCTCGGCCAGAACCTCGCGGAAGGCCTCTGGCAGGCGCTGCATCTCGCCCAGCGAATTGGGCAGCGGGCAGGCATGCACTTCGGCATCACGGTGCTTGCGCGACAGATAGAAAGCACTGGCCAACGCCCGCCGCCCGGCACCATCGAGGCTGGGGTCGATCTGTGCGAGCAAGGCGCGGCGCTCGCCCAGCAACTGGCGGAACGCTTCGAGCATCAACTCGTCCTTGCTGTCGAAGTGGGCGTAGAAACCACCGACGGTCAGACCTGCCGCACCCATGACCTGGCTGACGCTGGGCTCGGCCGGGCCGTGCTGGATCAACGCACTTCGCGCCGCCTCGAGAATGCGCTCGCGGGTTCTGCTCTTCTTGTCGCTCATCAGGCCACTCGCCGATCAAAATATGATGATCGAAATATTATTCGCATAATATTTTTTGGCAAGCAGAATCTGTAGCCGCCTGTCGGTCGCGAAATTTTGATTAGGGGAGAAAAACAAAAGGCCCATTCAATAATCGAATGAGCCTTCAAAGTCCCGCAAAACGCGGGTAAACGTGGCGTCCCCTAGGGGACTCGAACCCCTGTTACCGCCGTGAAAGGGCGGTGTCCTAGGCCACTAGACGAAGGGGACGTAACCTTCGTGCCGATCCGCTTACGCGAACCGCGGCAGAAATGGTGGAGCTAAGCGGGATCGAACCGCTGACCTCCTGCATGCCATGCAGGCGCTCTCCCAGCTGAGCTATAGCCCCGAAACAAAAGGCTCATCAGTAATCGACGAGCCTTTAAAGCCCTGCAAAACGCAGGAAAAGTGGCGTCCCCTAGGGGACTCGAACCCCTGTTACCGCCGTGAAAGGGCGGTGTCCTAGGCCACTAGACGAAGGGGACGTAACCTTCGTGCCGATCCGCTTTCGCGAACCGCGGCAAATTGGTGGAGCTAAGCGGGATCGAACCGCTGACCTCCTGCATGCCATGCAGGCGCTCTCCCAGCTGAGCTATAGCCCCGGATTTCTAGCCTCTCGGCCCAGCGACATTCTGAAACATCGCTTGTGCAAAACTGGCGTCCCCTAGGGGACTCGAACCCCTGTTACCGCCGTGAAAGGGCGGTGTCCTAGGCCACTAGACGAAGGGGACGAACCTTCTTACCTTCAAGACCCGGTTGCTGGACCCGGTCTTGCCCGACAGCCTTGGCTGCCAGGCGGAATTTGGTGGAGCTAAGCGGGATCGAACCGCTGACCTCCTGCATGCCATGCAGGCGCTCTCCCAGCTGAGCTATAGCCCCACAATGTCGCTTTGAACCGAAGCGCTGGCTGGGTGCCTGGCGTTTCGTTTTCGTTCATCGCTGTGGACGGGGCGCATATTAAGATCGGATTGCAGGGCTGTCAAACGAATTTTTCAAAATATTCAAAAAATTTTTCACAGATAACAATCACTTACCGCCCTCCCCTTGCCAAAACCGAACAGTGAGCCCTGTGGGAGCGGGTTTACCCGCGAATGCGACGGAAAACGCACCATCGTATTCGCGGGTGAACCCGCTCCCACAAGTTCGGCTTGTGGCCTCGGGACCACTGTCAGGCGATAGAGGCCAGCAGCTTTTCCCACTCTTTGTTTTCTTTCTTCGACACACCACCCAGCAGGTCCAGGGCCTGGCGCAGGCGGTAGCGGGTCAGGTCCGGGCCAAGGATTTCCATCGCGTCCAGTACCGAAACCGAGCTGGCCTGGCCGGTAATGGCGGCAAACATCAGCGGCATGGCATCACGCAGCTTCAGCTCCAGCGCCTCGACCACCGCCTGGATGCAACCGGTGATGCGCTCTTTTTCCCACTGACGCAGGCTTTCGAGCTTCCACAGGATCAGCTGGATCACCTGGCGTACCTGGTCGGCCGACAGCTTCTTGCTTTCGAACAGCTTGACGTCCAGCTTCAGCGCGCCTTCGAAGAAGAACCCGCCCAGCGGGGCAACCTGGCTGAAGGTTTCCACCCGGCCTTGCACGTGTGGGGCGATCTTCATCATGTAGTCGCTGTTGAACGCCCACTTCTGCAGGCGCGCGGCGAACTCCTCGACCGGCAGTTCGCGCAGCCACTGGCCGTTCAGCCAGGACAGCTTCTCGATGTCGAAGATCGGGCCGCCCAGCGAGATACGCGACAGGTCGAAGTGCTCGACCATCTCGGCCAGCGAGAACTTCTCGCGCTCGTCTGGCATCGACCAGCCCATGCGGCCCAGGTAGTTGAGCATCGCCTCGGGCATGAAGCCCATGCGCTCGTAGAAAGTCACCGAGGTCGGGTTCTTGCGCTTGGACAGCTTGGACTTGTCCGGGTTACGCAGCAGCGGCATGTAGCACAGCTTGGGCTGTTCCCAGCCGAAGTATTCGTACAGCTTGATCAGCTTGGGTGCCGATGGCAGCCACTCTTCGCCGCGCAGCACGTGGGTGATGCCCATCAGATGGTCGTCGACCACGTTGGCCAGGAAGTACGTCGGCAGGCCGTCGTTCTTCATCAGCACCTGCATGTCCATGCGGTCCCACGGGATCTCGACATCGCCACGCAGCATGTCCGGTACCACGCACACGCCTTCGCTCGGCACTTTCATGCGGATAACGTGCGGCTCGCCAGCGTCCAGGCGGCGCTGCACTTCCTCGGCGCTCAGCAGCAGCGCGCGGCCGTCGTAGCGCGGGGTTTCGCCACGGGCTTGCTGCTCGGCGCGCATCTGCTCCAGCTCTTCGGCGGTGCAGAAGCAGTAGAAGGCATGGCCGGCGTCAACCAGCTCCTTGGCGTACCTGGCGTAGATTTCGCCACGCTCGCTCTGCCGGTAAGGGCCGTGCGGGCCGCCGACGTCCGGACCTTCGTTCCATTCGATGCCGAGCCAGCGCAGGGCATCGAAGATCTGCTGCTCCGACTCGCGCGTGGAGCGCAGCTGGTCGGTGTCTTCGATGCGCAGGATGAACTCACCGCCGTGCTGCTTGGCAAAGCAGTAGTTGAACAGGGCGATGTAGGCAGTGCCGACATGGGGGTCGCCGGTAGGCGATGGCGCGATACGCGTGCGTACGGTGGTCATGGAGAGTCTCGAACGAAAGATGAAACAAAGGCGGGATGTTAGCAGGAGGCAGGCACCGGGCTCCAGCAATGGCGCGAACGTCACTTGTCGACTGGCCATGTGCCGCTGTTAAATTTATTTACATTTCTGGAACGATAGTCCTCATGCCTGCCCAACTCAAACGCCGCCTGCTGGTCTTCTTCACCTTGGTGGCCGTCATCGCCCTCGCCTTCCTGGGCCACTGGTACTTCAAGGGCCGCTTCTACGAAAGCACCGACAACGCCTACGTACAGGGCGAGATCACCCGCATTTCCAGCCAGTTGGGCGCACGCATCGACGAGGTGCGGGTCGAGGACAACCAGCACGTCAAAAAAGGCGACCTGCTGGTGCGCCTGGAGGCCGCCGACTTCGAACTGGCCGTGCAACGCGCCCGCGCCGCCCTGGCCACCCGCGAAGCTGAGCAGGTGCAGGCGCAAAGCCGCCTGACGCAGCAAGCCAGCCTGATCGCCGCCGGCCAGGCCCAGGTGGCGGCCAACCAGGCTACATTTGACCGCTCGCGCCTGGACCTGAGCCGTGCCGAGAAGCTGCGCAAACCAGGTTTCGTATCGGAAGAACGGGTCACCACCCTGTCCGCGGACAGCCATGTCGCCGGCTCGCAGGTCGACAAGGCCCGTGCCGACCTGCAAAGCCAGCGCCAGCAAGTCAACGCATTGACCGCCGAACTCAAGCGCCTCGACGCGCAGATCGCCAACGCCCGCGCCGACCTGGCACAAGCCGAACTGAACCTGACCCGCTGCGAAATCCGCGCACCGATCAGTGGCAGTATCGGCCAGCGCAACGCGCGTAATGGCCAGGTGGTACAGGCCGGTGCCTACCTGCTGTCGATCGTGCCGGACGAAGACATCTGGGTGCAGGCCAACTTCAAGGAAACCCAGATCGGCCGCATGCAGCCCGGCCAGCGTGCCGAGCTGCTGTTCGACAGCTACCCCGACACACCGATAGAAGGCCGGGTCGACAGCCTTTTCGCCGCCTCCGGCGCGCAGTTCAGCCTGCTACCGCCCGACAACGCCACCGGCAACTTCACCAAGGTGGTGCAGCGTATTCCGGTCAAGCTGACCTTCCGCGCTGACAACCCGCTGCACGGGCGCATCCGCCCTGGCATGTCGGTGACCGCCACCGTCGACCTGCGCAGCGAAGACGAAGGCCACAATGGCCGGTGACCAGCTGCTCAGGCCAACCGCGGAGCCGACACGGCGGGACTGGATCGCGGTAATGAGCGTGATGCTCGGCGCCTTCATGGCGGTGCTGGACATCCAGATCACCAACTCGTCGCTCAAGGACATCCAGGGCGCACTGTCGGCGACGCTGGAGGAAGGCTCGTGGATTTCCACCTCTTACCTGGTCGCGGAAATCATCATGATCCCGCTCACCGCCTGGCTGGTGCAGCTGCTGTCGGCGCGGCGCCTGGCCGTGTGGGTATCCGGCGGCTTCCTGTTGTCGTCGCTGTTATGTTCGATGGCCTGGAACCTGGAGAGCATGATCCTGTTCCGCGCCCTGCAAGGTTTTACCGGCGGTGCGCTGATCCCGCTGGCCTTCACCCTGACCCTGATCAAGCTGCCCGAACACCACCGCGCCAAGGGCATGGCCATGTTCGCCATGACCGCCACCTTCGCCCCCTCCATCGGCCCCACCTTGGGCGGCTGGCTGACCGAGAACTGGGGCTGGGAGTACATTTTCTACATCAATATCCCACCGGGCCTGGTGATGATCGCCGGCCTGCTGTACGGGCTGGAAAAGAAGGACGCGCACTGGGAACTGCTGAAAAGCACCGATTACGCCGGCATCCTCACCCTGGGCCTGGGGCTTGGCTGCCTGCAGGTGTTCCTGGAGGAAGGCCACCGCAAGGACTGGCTGGAATCGCAGCTGATCGTCGGCCTGGGCAGCATCGCCCTGGTCAGCCTGATCACCTTCGTCATCCTGCAGTTTTCCAAGCCACACCCGCTGATCAACCTGCGCATCCTCGGCAACCGCAACTTTGGCCTGTCGAGCATCGCCAGCCTTGGCATGGGGGTGGGCTTGTACGGGTCGATCTACCTGCTGCCGCTGTACCTGGCGCAGGTGCAGGGCTACAACGCCTTGCAGATCGGCGAGGTGATCATGTGGATGGGTATCCCGCAGCTGTTCCTGATCCCATTGGTGCCGCAACTGATGAAAGTGGTGTCGCCCAAGGTGTTGTGTGCCCTGGGGTTCTGCCTGTTCGGCGCCGCCAGTTTCGGCTCGGGGGTGCTCAACCCGGATTTTGCAGGGTCGCAGTTCAACCATATCCAGATCATCCGTGCCATCGGCCAGCCAATGATCATGGTGACCATTTCGCTGATCGCCACGGCGTATATACAGCCGCAGGATGCGGGTTCGGCGTCGAGCCTGTTCAATATCCTGCGTAACCTGGGCGGTGCGATCGGCATTGCGCTGCTGGCCACCCTGCTGGATGCACGGACCAAGGTGTATTTCGATTACCTGAGGGAGGCAGTGGTGCCGAGCAACCCGCAGGTGGCGGAACGGTTGGCGCAACTGGCGGAGCGGCTGGGCAATGACAATGCGGCGCTGGGCAAGTTGAGCGAGATCACTCACCAGCAGGCGTTGATCATGGCCTATAACGATGCGTTCCACTTTGTGGGGATCGGGTTGGCGGTGAGCATGGTGGCGGTGTTGTTGACCCGCAAGTTGCCGGAGGGGCTGAAGGCTGGGGAGGCCCACTGAATGGGTTGTCGCCTGAGCCGGCCTCTTCGCGGGTAAACCCGCTCCCACAGGTACTGCGCAGAGCTCAAGGATTACAACGATCCTGTGGGAGCGGGCTTACCCGCGAAGAGGCCAGTGCAGGCAGTAAAGAAATCAGCTGGTGATCAACCGCTCACGCAGCTGGGCAATCTCGTCGCGCAATTGCGCCGCGGCCTCGAACTCCAGATCGCGGGCGAACTGCATCATCTTCTCTTCCAGCTGCTTGATGCGCTTGGTGATCTCGCCCGGCGTGCGCAGCTCGGCCTCGTAACGGGCGCTCTCCTCCGCTGCCTTGGCCATGCCCTTGCGCTTCTTGCTGCGCGCGCCGGGCACGGTCGCGCCTTCCATGATATCGGTGATGTCCTTGACCACGCCTTTGGGCACGATGCCATTGGCCTGGTTGAAGGCGATCTGCTTCTCGCGACGACGCTCGGTCTCGTCGATGGCGCGCTGCATGGAACCGGTGATGTTGTCGGCATACAGGATGGCCCGGCCATTGAGGTTACGCGCAGCACGGCCGATGGTCTGGATCAGTGAGCGCTCGGAGCGCAGGAAACCTTCCTTGTCGGCATCGAGGATCGCCACGAGCGACACCTCGGGCATATCCAGGCCCTCACGCAGAAGGTTGATGCCCACCAGCACGTCGAAGGTACCCAGGCGCAAGTCGCGGATGATCTCCACCCGCTCGACGGTGTCGATGTCCGAGTGCAGGTAACGCACCCGCACATCGTGGTCGGCCAGGTAGTCGGTGAGGTCTTCGGCCATGCGCTTGGTCAACGTGGTGGCCAGCACCCGCTCGCCCTGTGCCACGCGCTTGCGGATTTCCGACAGCAGGTCATCCACCTGGGTAAGCGCCGGGCGTACTTCCACCTGTGGGTCGACCAGGCCGGTGGGGCGCACCACCTGCTCTACCACGCGCCCGGCGTGCTCGGCCTCATAGGGGCCCGGGGTGGCGGAGACGAAGATGGTCTGCGGGCTGACGTCCTCCCACTCGTCGAAACGCATCGGCCGGTTGTCCAGCGCCGAAGGCAGGCGGAAGCCGTACTCGACCAGGGTTTCCTTGCGCGAGCGGTCGCCCTTGTACATGGCGCCGACCTGCGGAACGCTGACGTGGGATTCGTCGATCACCAGCAGCGCATCGGGCGGCAGGTAGTCGTACAGGGTGGGCGGCGGCGCCCCGGCCGGGCGCCCGGACAGGTAGCGCGAGTAGTTCTCGATGCCGTTGCAGTAGCCCAGCTCCAGGATCATCTCCAGATCGAAGCGGGTGCGTTGCTCCAGGCGCTGGGCCTCGACCAGCTTGTTGGCCTTCTGTAGGTACTCCAGGCGGTCCTTGAGCTCTTCCTTGATGCCTTCCACCGCCTCCAGCAGGGTTTCCCGCGGGGTGACGTAGTGGCTCTTGGGGTAGAAGGTGAAACGCGGCAGTTTGCGGAAGACCTCGCCGGTCAGCGGGTCGAAGGCTGCGATGTTCTCCACCTCGTCATCGAACAGTTCGACGCGGATGGCCTCGAGGTCCGATTCGGCCGGGAAGATGTCGATCACATCGCCGCGCACGCGGAAGGTGGCGCGGGCAAAGTCCATCTCGTTGCGGGTGTATTGCAGGTCGGCCAGGCGGCGCAGCAGCGCGCGCTGGTCGAGCTTGTCGCCGCGGTCCACGTGCAGGACCATTTTCAGGTAGGTCTCGGGGCTGCCCAGGCCGTAGATGCACGACACGGTGGTGACGATGATCGCGTCACGCCGCTCCAGCAATGCCTTGGTCGCTGACAGGCGCATCTGCTCGATGTGGTCGTTGATCGAAGCGTCCTTCTCGATGAAGGTGTCGGACGACGGTACGTAGGCTTCAGGCTGGTAGTAGTCGTAGTAGGAAACGAAGTACTCCACCGCATTGTTGGGGAAGAATGCCTTGAATTCGCCATAAAGCTGCGCGGCCAGGGTCTTGTTCGGCGCAAGCACCAGGGTAGGCCGCTGCACCTGCTGAATGACGTTGGCGATGCTGAAGGTCTTGCCCGAGCCAGTCACCCCGAGCAGCGTCTGGTGCGACAGCCCCGCCTCGATACCTTCGACCATCTGGCGGATGGCCTCGGGCTGGTCGCCGGCCGGCTGGAAACGGGTGACGAGCTGGAACTCGGACATGACGGACCTCGCGGTGTTGCAGCAACTGTAAATTTAGCCAGTAGTCTATACCCAAATGCGCCCGCCGGGGGGCAGTTTCAAGGCACAGCTGTGAGCGCTTGTTACGGTGGACCCGGCAATTAGACCAATGGTCGAAAAATATTTGCGCAAATGACCTGAAAAGCGATGCCGGACTGTCGCGGTGACCGGTCGGTATCACTATACTGACTCCCCGTTTGTGCACCGCTTCAGTGCATTCGGGCTGGAGCGTGTACGTCCTATCACACTCCAATCAGAGCCAAGGTAACAATGAGCCTGTTTTCCGCTGTCGAGCTGGCACCCCGCGACCCTATTCTGGGCCTCAACGAAGCATTCAACGCCGACCCACGTACCGACAAGGTCAACCTGGGCGTGGGCGTATATTGCAATGAGGAAGGCCGCATTCCGCTGCTGCGCGCCGTGATCGAAGCCGAGACCCAGCGTGCCGCCCAGCACGCCTCGCGCGGCTACCTGCCGATCGACGGTATCGCCACCTACGACCAGGCTGTACAAAAGCTGCTGTTCGGCGCCGAGTCGCCACTGCTGGCCGCTGGCCGCGTGGTTACTGTGCAGGCCGTCGGCGGTACCGGCGCACTGAAGATTGGCGCCGACTTCCTCAAGCGTGTGTCGCCAAACGCCGTGGTTGCCATCAGCGACCCGAGCTGGGAAAACCACCGTGCGCTGTTCGAATCGGCCGGCTTCCCGGTGCAGAACTACCGCTACTACGACGCGCCGACCAACGACGTCAACCGCGCCGGCATGCTCGAAGACCTGAACAACCTGCCGTCCGGCTCGATCGTGGTGCTGCACGCCTGCTGCCACAACCCGACCGGCGTCGACCTGAACCTGGACGACTGGAAAAACGTCCTGGAAGTGGTCAAGGCCAAGGGCCACGTGCCATTCCTCGACATGGCCTACCAGGGCTTCGGTGACGGCATCGCCGAAGACGCCTTCGCCGTGCGCCTGTTCGCCGAGTCGGGCCTGGAGTTCTTCGTGTCCAGCTCATTCTCCAAGTCGTTCTCGCTGTACGGCGAGCGCGTCGGTGCGCTGTCGATCGTCACCGCCTCCAAGGACGAGAGCACCCGCGTGCTGTCGCAGGTCAAGCGCGTGATCCGCACCACCTACTCCAACCCGCCGACCCACGGTGCAACCATCGTTGCCACCGTGCTGAACAGCGCCGAACTGCGCCAGATGTGGGAAACCGAGCTGGCCGAAATGCGCGAGCGCATCCACGGCATGCGCAAGCAGATGGTTTCGCTGCTGGCCGAATATGGCGCCAACCGCGACTTCAGCTTCGTTGGCCGCCAGGTTGGCATGTTCTCGTACTCGGGCCTGACCGTCGAACAGGTCGCCCGCCTGAAGAACGAGTTCGGCATCTATGCGCTGGACACCGGCCGCATCGCCGTGGCCGCGCTGAACCAGAGCAACATCCACGTAGTGACCAAAGCTATCGTGCAGGTGCTGTAACTCATTGTTTTGCCTAGGGGTGGCTTGACTTCCCCTGGGCAATCAGTAAGATACGCACAGATTCCGCGATAGCTCAGTCGGTAGAGCAAATGACTGTTAATCATTGGGTCCCTGGTTCGAGTCCAGGTCGCGGAGCCAAAATTTGAAAACCTCCAGATGCGCAAGCACTGGAGGTTTTTTGTTGCACTTATCCCCTCATGCCAGCGCACGGCTGCTGTATCGTCCCAGATCCCTCGACGAGCACAGGCAAGCATGAAAGCCAACGATTTCACCCAGAACGCTCAGCAAGCGGTAGCAATCGCCGCCAACCAGGCCCTCTTGGCAAGCCGACAAGCAACGTTCGCCGTGGGTGGCTGCATCATCGAAAATGCCACTGGCAAGGTACTGATCGCCCTGCACAACCGCGTGCTGGAGCCCTCTGCCAGCCAGGCGCAACCCGCATTCAGGCTCCGCGACCCAACGGGGCATGGTGAGCGCCGGCTGGTCGACTGGTATTTCGACAACCAGCAGCGCCTTGCCCTCCCCCCCACGCATGAACTGACCGTCATCACCACGCTCGACCCCTGCGCCATGTGCGCAGGTGCCTTGCTGACTGCCGGCTTCAATGTTGCCGTAAGTGCGCTCGACACCTTTGCCGGCGTCAATCATGACGGCCGTTTCGAATTCCCCGGCCTGCCGGCCGCACTTCGTCTGCGCGCGCAAGCCACGTGGGGCTACTATGCTGTCGGCAACCCTTTTGATCGCGACTATGTCGGGCCGCCGCAAGGGCCGGTCTACGCTGGCGAACGCATCGACGCCGCAACGATGTGCCTTACCCGTTCGTTGTTCGAGGCCAGCGTGAACCACGTGCACGACGAAAGCAGCAACGCCGGCCTCCCGCCATCTGCCCTGAAAGACCCGATCACCCTACCCAGCCGGAGCCTGGTACGCCAGGCCCTGGCGGGCTTGAGCCCATGGAGCCTGCGCAGCAAAAGTGCAGATCCTCGCCTGCCCGGCATCGAACTGGCCGCGCCATTGGTCGACACAGCTCTCGCGGCAGATACGTGCAACGCCGTAGCCTTGCTGGACCCATTCGGCAATCTGCTGTCCTGCCTGGGCGGTGACGAAACGCGCTCCCCCATTCGCACTGCGTTCATGGAGACCACTCGCAGCTACGCCGCGCTGCGCTGGAACCTGATGAACCATGACGACCCACAGGTCCGCGACGAAGCACACCAGCATCTCACCCACCCCCGTTACTGCACATTCGTCCTGCTCCGTTTTCCGGACCCAGCCGGCAGCGAGGCGGTCATGACCCTTGGCGCGTATGGCTCCACCATGGAACGGCACACCGCGCCGTCCTTCCCCTCAAGCCTGCAATATGTATTGCTGCCAACAGGCTGCACTGCCAAGGATGTTGCGCGACTGGCGCAGAATCTGCCGCCGTTCTACACGAGCAACGTGCAGGTCGCGCCTTGCCAGGTACTGGACCCGAACCTGATGCAGGAAGTTACAACCCGGCTGGGGCAGGCTCAGCGCTCCGAGCCTGCTGCCGGATAGGGCAATGTGACCGCACTGCCTTCATCCACCAGGCTCCAGACCAGCAACTTGGCTGACTGCTTCTGACTGGCGTTGCGCGACACGCTGTGCACGGTACCCGGGGCTTCGTACCAATATTCACCGGCCTTGTAGGTTTTCTCCGGCTCGTTATCGAGCTTCGATACCACTGCCCCTTCCAGCACGTAGGCCATCACTGCGCCCGGGTGCTGATGCGCGGGTGATGCCTGGCCGGGGGCGTAGCTGACGGTGAGCATCACGGCGCTCTTGCCGGGGGCGTTCGAGGGTTGTTGCTGCTGCAGGACCTTGACTTGGTCGGCAGCGTCGCCGTGCGCCCAGGCAGGGGTTTGAGCGACGAACAGGGCAAGAAGGATGATGCTAAAGGGTTTCATGGGGGCTTCTCCTGGATGGCAATTGCCTGCAGGTTAGGCCTGTGGGGCAGAGAGACAAATGACCAATTCGGGGAAAAACCAAGAGGCCGATCATTGCCTGTGCCGTCCTCTTCGCGGGCTTGCCCGCGAAAAGGCCGGTGCAGGCACCAGATATCTCAGCTGCTACGCCCGATCGGATAAAACTCACCGTGGCTCCAGACCCCAAGCCACTCTTCCCCGTCGATCTCACGCGGCACCGCCAGCTCTACCAACTGGTAGAACACATTGCGATGAATCAGCGCCTCGAGGTTGCTGCGCATCAGCACATACGGCGATGGCTCCTGCGTGACCGGGTCGATCACCACGCGCAGCGGGTTGGCCGGCCCGGCTTCGACCTGGTCCTCGACATTGCTGGTGAAGCGCAGCACCTGCTGCTCACCCTCACCTTCCACATCCAACGCCACAGCCACGAACGGCGCATCGTCGACGCGGATGCCCACCTTCTCTACCGGGGTAATCAGGAAGTAGTCATCGCCATCGCGGCGGATGATGGTGGAAAACAGCCGCACCATCGGCTTGCGACCGATCGGCGTTCCCAGGTAATACCAGGTGCCATCACGGGCGATGCGCATGTCGATGTCACCGCAGAAGTCCGGGTTCCACAGATGTACCGGCGGCAGGCCCTTGGCCTTGGGAATCTGCGCCAGAAGATCATTGGCCTTGCCGGAATCGCTCATCACGCTTGCCTCATTCACTCACACCCAGAAGGCTACGAGCGTACTCGCGCATCGGCGCGCCTAGCAAATCCTCCGGAGTTTTATCGTGGAACGTCAACAAACCGCCACGACTCTTGATACGTGCAGTGTCGATCAGGTAGCGGGTGCTGGTTTCGATGAGCATCATCTGCACCACGCCGGTGTCCCAGCCCAGGCGGTCGACCGCTTGTTCGTCATACCACTCGTCGCCATTGCCGATACGGTCGTCGGTGCGCGCGAAGCGGGTGTACAGCACGTAGTCGGCACCCACCGAACGCGCCTGGGCAATGGCCTCTTCCAGGCCCAGTGGCCCTTGGGCGCGACGTACCAGCGGGAAATATTCGACGAAGCTCTTGTAAGCCTGCTCGGCCACCGCGTTCTGCCGCGGCACCGGTCCCTTGCCCGGAGGCACGAACGCGCCCTGGCCGATGAAGATGAACGAATCGGGCTGCAGGCGGATCGACAGGGTGCGACGGGTATCGCTGTGGTCCAGCAGACCGGCATCGCTCATGTGGTAACGGACGCCCTCGCCCATATCGCTGACATTCATGCAACCGCCCAACGCCATCAGCGCCAGCAGCAAAACCAGGCTACGCATCTTTCCTCCAAGGGCCGGCGACGAAAAACCGGCGAATAGCTGGCGGATGCAGCTTTTGCGCCAGCTTCAGCCGCCAATCACCTTCATCACCATCACATCGCCGGAGAACGCCAGGTCCTGCTTGTCTGCCAAGGCCTTGACCAGCAAGCGCTGCAGCGCCGGCAGCGCCTGATGGCGCGGTTTTTCCAGAAGGTCGCCGACGAAATGACGATTGCCCGACGACAGGCAGCCATGCAGCCAGCCCGTGGAAGACAGGCGCAGCCGCGAGCAGGTGCGGCAGAACGGTACGCTTTCGTTGGCGATCGCGCCGAAGTGGCCTCTGCCGGGCACCTGATAACGCAAGGCAGTGGCGTCCAGCGGAGCATCGACCTGAACGTAGGCATGCTTGCCAGCAATCAGTGCGAGCAGTTGGTCGAGGCCGACGAACTGCTGCAGAAAGACGTTTTGGTCACGCGCCAGGTGGCCCATGCGCATGAGCTCGATGAAGCGCAGTTCGAAGCCGCGCTCAAGGCAATAATCCAGCAGCGGCAGCACCTGATCGAGGTTGTGCCCGCGCATCGGCACCATGTTCACCTTGATCTGCATGCCCATGGCGCTGGCCCGCTCCATCCCCGCCAGCACGCTGGCCAGGTCGCCGCCCCGGGCAATACGGCGGAACGCCTGAGGGTCGAGGGTGTCGAGGGAAACGTTCAATCGGCGGATACCTGCCGCCTGCAACTGGGGCAACTTGCGCGCCAGCAACTGGCCATTGGTAGTCATCGAGATATCGTCAAGGTCGAGCTTGGCCACGGCAGCCAGGAAAGCATCCAGACGCGGACTGACCAATGGCTCACCGCCGGTGATGCGCAAGCGTTCGATGCCGGCGGCTTCGATCAGGTAGGCCACGCCACGAGCCAGTGCCTCCGCCGACAGTTCGTCCTGTGCTGCCACGAGGCGCTTGCCGTCTGGCACGCAGTAGGTGCAGGCATAGTTACAGGCAGCCGTCAGGCTGACGCGCAGGTTGCGAAAACGCCTGCCTTGACGATCGACGATCATGAATGACTCCGGCATGGATGATGGGGGCTGGCAAAACCTGACTCATAAATCAGGTTTTTGCAAGCCCTGCACATCGCCGAAATAGGTAGGAGCAGCCTTTCGCAGCACAAGGCTGCTGCTACCGGTACTGCGTATTACCTGAACGCGGATGCTTCAGTTCGAAGGTTCCGGGTCGCGCTTGCGCTTGTTGCCCATGCGCACGCCAATGTCCATCAGGAACTGGAAGAAGCCTTCCTGGTCCTCCAGCACATTGCTCCAGAACGGCGAGTGGTAAAGCGCCACGGCGCCGTGCACCAGCGCCCAGGCGGCGCAATAGTGGAAATACGGCGGCACGTCTTCGAGCTTGCCTTCGCTGATACGGCCCTTGATCAGCTGGGTCAGGCGGTCGAAGTTGGAGGCACGTATGCTGTGCAGCTGTTCGACCATTTCCGGTACCTGGTTGCCCTTGACCACCTTTTCTTCCAGGCGGTCGAACAGCCGGTAACGCTGCGGATCGCGCATGCGGAACTCGAAGTAGGCTCGCGACAGGGCTTCCTTGTCGCGATCGACGTCGGCCGAATGCAACAGCCCGTTCAGGTCGCGCTCGTAGTCGAGCATCAGGCGCAGGTAGATCTCCGCCTTGGACTTGAAGTGCTTGTAGATCGTGCCTTTGCCGATGCCCACGGCGTCGGCGATCATCTCGACGGTGACGCTGTCTTCCCCCTGTTCGAGAAACAGCTTGAGCGCGGTGTCGAGGATTTCCTGTTCGCGACGGCGAAACTCACGGACCTTACGAGGTTCTTTCTGCATAGGAAGGACTGGATGACAATCGAAGCGGTTTATTATGCCTAACTTGCAAGAAATTGCACGGATCATCCAAGCATGTCTGTGTTTCACGATGCTTATGGCCATGCGCTGCGGGAGGAATGAAACGTGGACGTATTCCAAATTTGTTTAAAAATCGATCAATATGCACTGGCACTGCGCCAAAGCTGACTAATACTTGAAGTGTTGGCGCGGCGCATCCCCCCCAAGTGGCGCGCCGATAAAGGTGCTCAGGGACCGCGTACCTTTGTTTTACTCCTAATGGTCTTAACCCGGATTCCCCCCCCAGAACCCGGGTTTTTTTTGGGTGTTTCGAGGGGAAATGAAGCCGGGGGTTCAGGTTTGGGGTTGGTGGGGATTGCATGAGGAACACCAGGCGCCCGCCACCCCTTCGAGTCAGGCCACCCGCGCCAACGGGAACAAGCGCTTGAAGTTGGCAGTGGTCTGTTCGGCCAACTGCTCATAACTGGCCCCGCGCAACGAAGCCACGTACTCCGCCACCTCACGCACATACTGCGGCAAATTCGGCTTGCCGCGATACGGAATCGGCGCCAGGTACGGCGAATCCGTTTCCACCAGCAAACGATCGACCGGCACCTGCCGCGCCACTTCACGCAGGGCATCGGCATTGCGGAAGGTAACGATGCCAGACAACGAAATGTAATACCCCAGGTCCAGCGCCGCCTTGGCCATGTCCCAGTCTTCGGTGAAGCAGTGCAGCACGCCGGCCTGCGGCAGGTTGGCCTCGCGCAGCAGCGCCAGGGTATCGGCACGCGCCGCACGGGTATGCACGATCACCGGCTTGCCGGTCTGCCGCGAGGCCTCCAGGTGCAGGCGGAACGAGGCTTGCTGCAACTCGGCTGCTTCCGGCTCGTAGTGGTAATCCAGCCCGGTTTCGCCAATCGCCACCACATGCGGGTGAGCCAGCTCGCGCAGCAGCCATTCCAGCGCCGGCGTTTCGCCCGGCGCCAGGTCCAGCGGGTGCACGCCCACCGAGCAATCGACATCGGCGTAACGCTCGCTCAGCGCCTTCACCGCACCAGCATTCTCGGCACTGACGCCAATACACAGGAAATGCCCGACCCCGCGCTCACGCGCCGCCTGCAGGGCAGCATCGAGGGAGCCCTGATGGGCGCTCAGGTCAAGGCGGTCGAGGTGGCAATGGGAATCTACGAGCATGGGATAACGACACACATGATAAAATGAAAATCAGCGGGCGCCCGGCAACTGCAGCCAGTGGGCCAGCAGCGATTCAAGCAGCAGGGCGCGGTTGAGGTTGGCCTTGCCCAGCACCTTCTGGCGCTGCTCCAGGATCCATGCCTGCACCTCCAGCACCTTGGCCTGGTGGCTCTTCTGCGCCAGGTACTGCACCACCTTGCGCATATCGGCCAAGCCTAGCCCTTCCTCGTCCTGGGTCAATTGGTAGCGCAGAATCAGGTGCGCCCAATCGCAGAACCAGTCGAACAGCAGCAACAACGGCACACCGTTCCAGGCATCGGCCAGCTGGCTGGGCGATTGCTGCTGCTTGAGCAGCTTCTTCACCCCGTCGGTGACCAGCGCACGCTGCTCTCGCACGCCTTGCGCCTGCAAGCTGACCGCCATCAGCGGCGAACCGGCAGCCAGGGTCAGCAACTCGTCGCGCTCGGTCTCGTCACTGTCGGGCAGCGCGCCGGCCAGCCAGGCTTGGCTCTGGGCCAGGCTGGGCTGCGGGCAGGCGACCTGCTGGCAACGGCTCTTGATGGTCGGCAACAGACGGCTGGGCTGGTGGGTGACCAGCAGCAACACGGTATCACCGGAGGGTTCTTCGAGGCTCTTGAGCAGGGCGTTGGAGGCGTTGACGTTCATCGCCTCCACCGGCTCGATCAGTACCACCTTGCGCCCACCCAGCTGCGCGGTCTGCACCACGAAGGCCACCAGCTCGCGTACCTGATCTACCTTGATAGGCTTGTCAGCTTCTTCGGGCTCGAGTACGAAGTTGTCCGGGTGGCTGCCGGCCTTGAGCAGCAGGCAGGACTTGCACGCGCCACAGGCCTCCAGGGCCTGGGGCTGCTGGCACAGCAGGCGGGCCATCAGGCGCTCGGCCAAGGCCCGCTTGCCGATACCCTGCGGCCCATGCAGCAGGTAGGCGTGAGCGTGCTGGCTGCGGCCGGCCAGCTGCTGCCAGAGGGCCTGCTGCCAGGGATAGGCTTCAGCCACGGCAACGCTCCACGATGCCTGGTAGCAACGCATCGATGGAGCGCTGCACGGCCTCCAGAGGCTGGGCGGCATCAAGCAGGGTATAGCGCTGTGGTTCGCGGCCGGCGCGCTGCAGGTAGGCCTGGCGCACTGCTTCGAAGAACGCCTGGCCTTCCTGCTCGAAACGGTCCAGGCGGCCGCGGGCGGCGGCGCGGGCCAGGCCCACTTCGACCGGCAGATCGAAGACCAGAGTCAGGTCCGGGCGCAGGTCGCCCTGGACGAATTGCTCCAGGATGGCGATACGCTCGACTGGCAAACCACGCCCGCCGCCCTGGTAGGCGTATGTCGCATCGGTAAACCTGTCACACAAGACTACGGCCCCGCGGGCCAGCGCCGGCCGGATCACCTGCGCCAGGTGCTGGGCACGCGCAGCGAACACCAGCAACAGTTCGGTGTCGGCCGCCATGCTTTCAGCGCTGGGCGCCAGCAGCAGCTCACGCACCTTTTCGGCCAGCGGCGTGCCGCCGGGCTCACGGGTCAACACTACGTCCAGGCCCTGCTCGCACAGGCGCGCAGCCAGGTAGTCGCGGTTGGTGCTCTTGCCCGCACCTTCCGGGCCTTCCAAAGTAATAAACAAGCCGCTCACAGGCAGTCCTTAATGTTGTTCGTCAGGCATCGGCCGTTCGGCCGCTTGCGCGCCGCCGGCAGGGGCGTCCTGCACAGGCGGCTGGTCGGGCGCTGGCTGCGCGGTAGACTCGTCGGCAGGGGCTTCGGGTTGTTCGGCCTCGTCGGTACCTGATTGTGGTTGTGGCTCTGGCTGCGATTGCGGCGCGGGGCTGGAGCGGTAGTCCGCACGGCGCTTGAGCTGGAACTCGCGCACCGCCGAGTTGTGGTCGTCGAGGTCGTCGGAAAACACGTGGCTGCCATCGCCACGGGCAACGAAGTACAGGCTGGTGCCATCGGACGGGTTGAGCGCCGCGTGAATCGCTTCGCGACCGACCATGGCGATCGGGGTCGGCGGCAGGCCGGTGATGGTGTAGGTGTTGTAGGGCGTCGGCTCGCGCAGGTCGGCGCGGGTGATCTTGCCGTTGTAGCGCTCACCCATGCCGTAGATCACCGTCGGGTCGGTCTGCAGCATCATGCCCAGGCGCAGGCGCCGCACGAAAACGCCGGCGATCTGCCCGCGCTCCTGGGGAATGCCGGTCTCCTTCTCTACCAGCGAAGCCATGATCAGCGCCTGGTACGGGTCGCGGTATGGCAGGTCGGTGGTGCGCTCGGCCCACTCCTTGGCCAGCACTTCGTCCAGGCGCATGTAGGCCTGCTGCAGCAACTCGACGTCGCTCATGCCGCGCACGAAGCGGTAGGTGTCCGGGAAGAAGCGCCCTTCAGGGAACACACCGGTATGGCCGAGCTTGTCCATCACTTCCGAATCGGACAGCCCGTCCAGGGTGTGCTTGATCTTTTCATGCTTGGCCACGGCCGCGCGCACCTGGCGGAAGGTCCAGCCTTCGACCAGGGTGAGGTTGTACTGCACCACGTCGGCCCGACGCCAGGCATCGAACAGCTGCTCCACGGTCATGCCGGGGGTCAGGCGATACTCACCGGTGTGCAGAGGGGTGCCAGCCATGTTGAAACGCCAGTACAGACGCAACCAGACGGCGTCGTCGAGCAACCCTTCGTTCTGCATGCGATAGAACATGCGGTTGGGGGTGGTGCCATTGGGCACGTCCAGCAGGCGCTCCTGCGTCACGTGCAGAGGCTGCTCCAGGACCGAGTTGACCTTCCAGGCCGACCAGCCCACGGCAAGGCCGGCGAGGATCAAGCCCATTTCCAGCAGCAGCAGGAATTTACGTCTCACGAATTCAGGTTTCCAGTAACGTACGGGCAACGGCCTGCAGTTTACGGGTGAGCGGGCCCGGCGACCAGTTTAGCTCGGCAACGCCTCGCACGGGCCAGACACCGTAGACGCTGTTGCAGACAAATACTTCATCTGCCTGCTCCAGAGCGTCGAACGGCAGATCGCAGACCTGCACCGGGATGCCCTGCAGCACTGCCTGTTCCAGCAACGCGCCCCGCATCACGCCAGCGACGCCACAGCGGCTGAGGTCAGCCGTGAACAGCGCGCCATCGCGCACCAGGAACAGATTGCTGTACACACCTTCGATCACCCTGCCCTGCCCATCACGCATCAGGCCTTCGGCATGTTCGCTGTCCTGCCATTCGGCACGGGCCAGCACCTGCTCCAGGCGGTTGAGGTGTTTGAGGCCGGCCAGCAGCGGTTGTTCCCCAAGCCGGGTCTGGCACGGAAACAGTCGCACGCCCTGCTCGGCATTGTCGACAGGATAGCTGGGCAACGGGCTGCCCTGCAGAATACGCCGCGGCGCGGCACCGGCAACCGGTGCGTAACCGCGCTGGCTGTCACCACGAGTAAGGATGAGTTTGGCTACACCATCACCGAGCTGGCTGGCATAGCGCAGGAGTTCGTCGCGTACCAGCGCCAGGTCGGTACTGATCGCCAGGCGCTGGCAACCCAGCGCCAGGCGTGCGAGGTGGCCGTCCAGCAAGCTGGGCCGGCCGTCGCGCACGGCGATGGTCTCGAATAGCCCATCGCCGTAGGCCAGGCCGCGGTTCTGCAGGTTGACTGCAGCCGCCGGCTGGCCATCGATCCAGCTTTGCATCAACCGGCGAACCGGCGGAATACCAGCGAACCGTTGGTACCGCCAAAGCCGAACGAGTTGGACAGCACCACATCGATCGGCATGCTGCGCGCTTGGTGCGGCACGAAGTCGAGGTCGCAGCCTTCGTCCGGCTCGTCCAGGTTGATGGTGGGCGGAGCCATCTGGCTGTTGATTGCCAGCACGCTGAAGATCGCTTCTACGGCACCGGCGGCGCCCAACAGGTGGCCGGTCATCGACTTGGTCGAGCTGACCGCCAGCTTGTAGGCATGCTCACCGAACACGCGCTTGATCGCCGCCACTTCGGCCACGTCGCCAGCAGGGGTCGAGGTGCCATGGGCGTTGATGTAGCTGACCTCTTCCGGCTGGATGTCGGCATCGCGCAAGGCGTTGGCCATGCAACGGGCAGCACCTTCACCAGTGTCGGGCGGCGAAGTCATGTGGTAAGCGTCACCGCTCATGCCGAACCCGACCAGTTCGGCATAGATGGTCGCGCCGCGGGCCTTGGCATGCTCCAGTTCTTCGAGCACCAGGGCACCAGCACCGTCGGACAGCACGAAGCCGTCACGGCCCTTGTCCCACGGGCGGCTGGCACGGGTCGGCTCGTCGTTGCGAGTGGACAGTGCGCGGGAGGCGCCGAAGCCGCCCATGCCCAGGCCGCAGGCAGCCATTTCGGCACCGCCGGCGATCATCACGTCGGCTTCACCGTAGGCGATGTTGCGCGCAGCCATGCCGATGCAGTGGGTACCAGTGGTGCACGCGGTGGCGATGGCGTAGTTCGGCCCTTGAAGCCCCAGGTGGATCGACAGGAAGCCGGAGATCATGTTGATGATCGAGCCAGGCACGAAGAAAGGCGAAATACGACGCGGCCCCGAGTCGTGCAGGGTGCGGCTGGTTTCTTCGATATTGGTCAGGCCGCCGATACCCGAGCCCATGGCCACGCCAATACGCTGGCGGTTGGCGTCGGTGACTTCCAGGCCGGCATTACGCACTGCCTGGAACCCGGCCGCCAGGCCGTACTGGATGAACAGGTCGAGCTTGCGGGCCTCTTTGGCCGACAGGTATTGCTCGACCTCGAAGCCTTTCACCGAGCCGCCAAAACGGGTGGAGTAGGCAGACAGATCCGTGTGTTCGATCGGACCGATGCCACTGCGGCCAGCCAGAATGCCCTGCCAGGTGCTCGGTACATCAGTACCCAGTGGCGACAGCATACCCATACCGGTGACCACGACGCGTCTACGCGACACAGTACTCTCCTTTTCTAATGACAGAGTTTCTTGCCATTGCATTCAAGCGATGGAATGAAATGGCAACAAGCTCTTGATACCCGGTGAACGAGACCATCCTGCAAAACGCAGGGTGCTCGCAAAGAAAAAACCGCACGCCGGCAAAGGCAGTGCGGTTTTTCCCGACAAGAAGCGTCGACTACAGCGTCTTAGGCCTGGTGGGCTTTGACGTAGTCTACAGCAGCTTGAACGGTAGTGATCTTCTCGGCTTCTTCGTCAGGGATTTCGGTCTCGAATTCCTCTTCCAGAGCCATCACCAGCTCAACGGTGTCAAGCGAATCGGCACCCAGGTCATCGACGAAGGACTTCTCGAGAGTCACTTCCTCTTCCTTGACGCCCAGTTGCTCGGCGACGATTTTCTTGACGCGTTCTTCGATGGTGCTCATACCTAGTTTTCACTCCTAATGGACATATGTCAGGCAGCTGGCCGGTGGCTAATTTTATAGAAAGACGTTCGCTTTTCAAGCTCAACGCACCTTCACACCAGTCACCACACCCGCTGCCTGGAATCTGGTTGCAGCTTTATAACGGATTTTAGGCTCGCAGTATGACTCTTTTTTTACGAAATCCGTCACATTGAGTTGCAGTGTTACATGTACATCCCGCCGTTGACCGGCACGGTAGCGCCGGTTACGTAGGCTGCGCCGTCGGATGCCAGGAACGAAACCACCTTGGCAATTTCGTCGGCCTGGCCCAGGCGGCCCAGCGGGATCTGGGTCTGCAGGGCTTCGCGCTGCGCTTCTGGCAGCTCGCGGGTCATGTCGGTGTCGATGAAGCCCGGGGTCACCGAGTTGACGGTGATGCCACGCGAGCCCACTTCACGCGCCAGGGCGCGGCTGAAGCCTTCCAGGCCGGCCTTGGCGGCCGCGTAGTTGGCTTGGCCGGCGTTGCCCATGGCACCGACGACCGAGCCGATGCTGATGATACGGCCCCAACGTGCCTTGGTCATGCCACGCAGCACACCCTTGGACAGACGGTAGAGGCTGTTCAGGTTGGTATCGATCACGTCGAACCACTCGTCGTCCTTCATGCGCAGCATGAGGTTGTCACGGGTGATACCGGCGTTGTTGACCAGGATGGCCGGTGCGCCGAACTGCTCGCCGATGGCGGCCAGCACAGCTTCAACCGATTCGGCGCTGGTCACGTTCAGTTCCATGCCGGTACCGGTGATGCCGTGTTCTTTCAGGGTGGCAGCAATGCGCTCGGCGCCGGAGGCCGAAGTGGCGGTGCCGATCACGGTCGCGCCCTGGCGGCCCAGCTCGAGGGCAATGGCCTGGCCAATGCCACGGCTGGCGCCGGTGACCAGTGCAACTTTACCTTGCAGGCTCATGCAAGCTTCTCCAAATCAGGCCAGTGCCGCGCGGGTGGCGGCGACGGCGTCAGGGGTATTGAGGTTGTAGGTGGTCACGCCATCGGCGCAACGCTTGTTCAGGCCGGCCAGGACCTTGCCCGGGCCGCACTCGACCAGGTTGACCGCACCGTTAGCGGCCAGGGTCTGCACGCATTCGACCCAGCGCACTGGCTGGTACAGCTGCGCCAGCAGGTCGTGCTTGAGGGCATCGAGGTCAGCGGCAACGGCAGCGGTCACGTTCTGCACCACAGGAATTTGCGGGGCGTGCCACTCAATGGCGTTGACCGACTCGGCAAAGCGCTCGGCAGCCGGCTTCATCAGCGCGCAGTGCGACGGCACGCTGACCGCCAGCGGCAGGGCGCGCTTGGCACCCTTGGCCTTGCACAGCTCGATGGCGCGATCGACGGCGGCCTTGTTGCCGGCGATGACCACCTGGCCTGGCGAGTTGAAGTTGACCGCGCTGACCACCTGGTCTTCGGCCGCTTCGGCGCAGATTTCCACGACCACGGCGTCGTCCAGGCCAAGAATGGCGGCCATGGCGCCATGTCCGGCCGGCACGGCTTCCTGCATCAGCTGGCCCCGGCGCTCAACCAGGCGCACGGCATCTTTCAGGCTCAGGCTGCCGGCGGCAACCAGGGCGCTGTATTCACCCAGACTGTGACCGGAGACGAAGGCCGGCCTGGCACCACCCTCCTCCAGCCACAGGCGCCACAGCGCGATGGAGGCGGTGAGAATGGCCGGCTGGGTCTTGTCGGTCTGGTTGAGTTGCTCTTCCGGGCCTTCCTGGACCAGCTTCCACAGGTCGTAACCGAGTGCCTCGGACGCTTCCTTGAAGGTTTCGATGATCACTGGCTTCTCGGCGCCGAGCTCGGCGAGCATGCCCAGCGACTGGGAACCTTGACCGGGAAAGACGAATGCGAGAGATGCAGACATTGAACAAGCCCTTATGATCTTGTCGTCGGATAGGGTGCGCCGGCTTTGGACCAGGCGCGGAATCTGAAAGCTTGGATGGATACACAGACCAAGCGGTCACATTTAAGCACTTCAGCGGCGATATGCCTAAGGTCTTTATTCCTTCAGCACCGGCCTCTTCGCGGGTAAACCCGCTCCCACATGGGCACCACAGACCTGAAGGTTATGGGGCACCTGTGGGAGCGGGTTTACCCGCGAAGAGGCCGGCACAGGCTACAACAGCAGGTCCTCGAGCCGCCCATGCAAGCGCTGCGGCAGGTTTTCCTGGATCTCGATCAACGCCCGCTGGATGGCACTCTGGAAGCCCTGCACCCCCGCCGAGCCATGGCTCTTGATGACGATGCCCTGCAACCCCAGGAAACTCGCGCCATTGTGCCGCGCCGGTGCCAAATCGGCCTGCAGGCGTTTGAGCAGCGGCATGGCCACAGCCCCGGCCGCCCGCGACAACACACCACCCTTGAACAGCTGCTCGATGCGCGCACCAATCATTGTCGCCAGCCCCTCGCTCGACTTGAGCAGGATGTTGCCGACGAACCCGTCGCACACCACCACATCGGCTTCGCCGCGATATAACCCGTCACCTTCGACGAAGCCTATGTAGTTGAGCCCGCGAGCGTTCTGCAACAGGCTGGCCGCCAGCTTGACCTGCTGGTTGCCCTTGATGTCCTCGGTACCGATGTTAAGCAGCGCCACGCGCGGCCGCTGCACACCCAGGGCCTGGGCGGCCACCGAGCCCATCACGGCGAACTGGTAGAGGTTCTCGGCGCTGCAGTCGACGTTGGCGCCAAGGTCGAGCAACTGGCAGTAACCGGTCTGGGTCGGGATCGCCGCCACCATGGCCGGCCGGTCGATACCCGGCAGTGTCTTGAGCACGAAACGCGAGAGCGCCATCAGCGCCCCGGTATTGCCAGCGCTGACGCAGGCCTGAGCCTTGCCGTCGCGCACCAGTTCGAGGGCGATGCGCATCGACGAGTCCGGCTTGCCGCGCAGCGCCTGGGATGGCCGCTCGTCCATACCGATTACCTCGCTGGCGGCCACGATTTGCAGGCGCGCGCGATCCGCAGCCGCAAGGCCGCTGACAAGATCTTCGAGGAGAGAGGGTTGACCGACGAGGGTCAGGTGCAGCGAGGGGGTAGCCGAAAGGCAGGCAATGCTAGCCTGGACAATGCTGCGGGGACCGAAGTCCCCGCCCATTGCGTCGATCGCGATGATCTGAGCGGACAAGGATTACTCGTCAGCGCCCTTGTCGACCACTTTGCGACCACGGTATACGCCTTCTGGCGAAACGTGGTGACGCAGGTGTACTTCACCGGTGGTTTTCTCTACCGACAGCGCGTTTTCCGACAGGGCGTCGTGCGAACGGCGCATGTCACGGGCAGAGCGGGATTTTTTGTTCTGCTGAACAGCCATAATTGATTAACTCCTAAACGTTTGGGTCACGCTTTAACTGCGCCAAAACACTGAACGGGTTGGACCGCGATACCTCGTCCTTGCTCGATTCGGGCTCGTCTGCGCCCGCCGGCTGCTGGCATTCTTCCGGATGATGAGCAGGCACGATTGGCAAGGCGAGCAGAAGCTCCTCCTCGATCAATGCCTGCAGATCCAAAGGATCTTCGCCCAGTTCCAGCACGTCATAGCCTTTCGGCAACGACTGGGTATTCGCACCCTCCTTCACCACGGCGTATGTACATTCGCTGTGGATCGGCAGGGTGACCAGCTCAAGACAACGCTGGCAAACCATCTTGACCTCGACGTCCAGCTCGCTGTGGATAACCACCACGTGCTGTTCATCTCGTTCAAAATCGAACTTCGCCTGCACCGTACCGACATTGTCGGAAAGCGGGTCGCAGAGTCTTTCCAAATCAGCGAGCTGCAGCGAACCGTTAAGGGTTACGCCACGATCGGCTAATTTGCGCGGGTCAACGTGAGGTGGAATCGGGTCATTCAACATAGGCGCAGCATTCTAGGGATGCCCCCCGCCCCTGTCAAAGGAAATTCGGCGGCATCGTGCGTGATAGAATTTGTTCAACCGATTCAGGAGTCTACCATGCTTCCTCTGTTACTGGCTTCCAGCTCTGCCTACCGCCGCGAACTGCTTGCACGCCTGCGCCTGCCCTTCACCTGGGCAAGCCCCGATATAGACGAGCGACGCCTGGATGACGAACCGGCGGCGGAGCTGGTGCGGCGGCTGGCCAGGCAAAAAGCCGAGGCCCTGGCAGGCAGCCACCCCGGGCACCTGATCATTGGTTCGGACCAGGTTGCGGTGCTGGGCGAGCAGGTACTGGGCAAGCCGCATACCTTCGAGCGGGCCTGCGAGCAGCTGCTGGAGTGCAGCGGGCAGCAGGTGAGCTTCCTGACCGGGCTGGCGTTGCTGAACAACGCCACCGGGCACTGCCAGGTGGACTGCGTGCCGTTTACCGTGACCCTGCGCGAACTGGACCGGCAGCGGGTGGAGCGCTATGTGGCGGCGGAGCAGCCGCTGGACTGCGCCGGCAGCTTCAAGGCCGAGGGGTTGGGAGTGAGCCTGTTCCAGAGCACGCACGGGTGCGATGCGACCAGCCTGATCGGGCTGCCGCTGATTAGATTGGTGGATATGTTGACCAGAGAAGGGGTGGTGATTCCCTGAGATTTTGGGGCCGCGCTGCGGCCCTTCGCGGGCACGCCCGCTCCCACAGGCGTGTCGCAACCTGCGGGCCTTGCACGATCCCTGTGGGAGCGGGCATGCCCGCGAAGGGGCGCAAAGCGCCCCCGGCAATCCCGGATCAGCGCAACTGCGGCCCCTGGAAGCCCATCCACATCGCCAAGCGTTCAGCCACGCTGGCGCCAACGCGCTTGGAGAAGCGATCGAGCGCCGATTCCTGCACGGTGAAGTCCACCAACTCCTTCTCACCCACAATCTCGCGCGCCACATAGCTGGCACTGCCCAGCCCATCCACCAGGCCCAGCTCCTTGGCCTGCTCGCCCGACCAGACCAGGCCACTGAAGAGCTCCGGATGCTCCTTGTCCTTCAGGCGCTCACCCCGCCCCTGCTTGACCATGGCAATGAACTGCTGGTGCGTGGTATTCAGTACGCCCTGCCAGAACTCGGTCTCTTCCGGCTTCTGCGGCGAGAACGGATCGAGGAAGGCCTTGTGCTCACCTGCAGTGTAGGTACGCCGCTCCACACCCAGCTTCTCCATGGTGCCGACGAAGCCATAACCGGCCGCCGTCACACCAATCGAGCCCACCAGACTGGCCTTGTCGGCATAGATCTCGTCCGCCGCACTGGCGATGTAGTAGGCCCCGGAAGCCCCAAGATCAGCGATGACCGCATACAGCTTGATGGCCGGATATTCAGCCCGCAGACGGCGGATTTCGTCATACACGTAACCCGACTGCACCGGGCTGCCTCCCGGGCTGTTGATGCGCATCACCACAGCCTTGGTCTTGCTGTCCTTGAACGCCTCGCGCAGGCTCTTGACGATATTGTCGGCGCTGGCTGGCTCCTGGTCGGCAATCACCCCGCGCACCTCGACCAGCGCGGTATGGCTGGCACTGCGCGACGCTGCCTTGTCCATGTCCATCAACGGCGTAAACAGGATCAGGATGCCGAACAGGTAGACGAAGGTCAGCAACTTGAAGAAGATCCCCCAGCGTCGCGCCCGGCGCTGCTCCTGAACGCCTGCCAGCAGGGTCTTTTCCAGCAGTTTCCAGCTCTTGCGCTCTTCGCGCTCCTCGGGTTCGGCCTCGGGGGCTTTCCATTCGTCTGCCATGCTTACCTACCTTGGAAATGGAATTGCGGAACCACCCAGCCACTCACGCAACTGGGAAAAATGATCGATGCACACCTGCGGACCAAACTCGGCCAGTGCCTGCAGCGACATGGCACCATAGCCCACGGCCACCGAATGCATGCCGGCATTGCTGGCCATCTGCAGATCGAATGCCGAATCGCCAACCATCAGCGCACGCCCTGCTTCGACACCGCAATGCCCGAGAATTTCCTCGAGCATCAGCGGGTGCGGCTTGCCGCGAGTTTCGTCGGCGGCGCGAGTGATGTCGAAGAACTGCTCCCAGCCATTGGCCTTGAGCACCCGATCCAGCCCACGACGCGCCTTGCCGGTGGCCACCGCCAGGCGGTAACCCTCGGCACGGAAGGCATCCAGCGACTCGACCACACCCTCGAACAGCGGCGAGGGCTGCTGGTCCAGGGCCATGTAGATATCGGCATAGTGCTGACGAAACTTTTCGACCTGAGCAGGCGCCAGGTGCGGGTACAGGGTGTGGATCGCCTCGCCCAGGGCCAGGCCGATGATGCCCTTGACCGCATCCTCGCTGCTTTGCGCCTCACCGGCACGCTCGGCGGCGGCGTTCATGGCCTCGACGATACGCCCGATCGAGTCGGCCAGGGTGCCGTCCCAGTCGAAGATCAGTAGCTCATAGCCTTTTTTCATGGATCAGGACGCACTCAGACGCTCAACGGTTTTCGCCCAGACTTCATCCACCGGCGCCTCGAGCTTCAGCTCGCCACCGTCCGGCAGCGGCACGGTCAGTGCGTAGGCATGCAGGAACAGGCGCTTGCCGCCCAAGTCGCGAATTTCACGACTGAAGTCTTCGTCACCGTACTTGCTGTCGCCAGCGATCATATGCCCGGCATGCAGGGTGTGCACACGGATCTGGTGGGTACGGCCAGTGATCGGGCGCGCCTCGACAATGGTGGCGAACTCGCCGAAGCGGCGCAGCACACGGAACAGGGTCAGTGCCTCCTTGCCCTCGTCGTTCACCTCGACCATGCGCTCGCCGGAGCGCAGGTTGCTCTTGAGCAACGGCGCGCTGACCTGCTTCTTCGAGGTCGGCCAGTGGCCGCGCACCAGCGCCATGTAACGCTTGTCGACACCGTCGCCGCGCAGCGCGGCGTGCAGGTGGCGCAGCATGCTGCGCTTCTTGGCGATCATCAGCAGGCCGGAGGTATCGCGGTCCAGGCGGTGCACCAGCTCCAGCTCCTTGGCGTCCGGGCGCAACTGGCGCAGCGCCTCGATCACGCCGAAGCTCAGGCCGCTGCCGCCATGCACGGCGATGCCGGCCGGCTTGTTCATCACGATCAGCGCCTTGTCTTCGTAGACGATGGCCGCTTCCAGGCGCTGCAACAGGCCCTGGGCTACCGGCGCCGGCTCGTCACGTTCCGGCAGGCGGACGGGCGGTACCCGCACGATGTCGCCGGCCTGGATCTTGTACTCCGGCTTGACGCGGCCCTTGTTGACCCGTACTTCACCCTTGCGCAGGATGCGGTAAACCAGGGTCTTGGGCACGCCCTTGAGGGCCGTGATGAGGAAATTGTCGATGCGTTGGCCGGCAAGCTCCGGCGCGACTTCGATCAGCTGAACGCCGGAAGTCGGAGGGGTATTGGTCGTCATGGCGGGATCATAACAATTTTTTATGGAATTGAAGCACTTAATCATTGCTGCTATAGTCGCGAACGCCGCCAAAAGCGGCAGGCCAGCGGCACCAGGCTCCTAGCCGGTCCCTGACCAACGCAATTCTCCAGGACGCGAGGCCGTCCTACGGGGTTTTCGCCAGTTTACCGAATTGCCTGGAATCGCCACCAGCGCTGTGTAGAGAAGACCGAAAAAAAACGACAAGTGCGGTGTTTCACCTGCTTACCCGATTCTTTTCGCTGCACCTCTGCCCGCCCCGTCGCTTCCACGCAACGCCCGGCGAATGCTTCGGAAATACCTGCCTTGGACATGAATGGCGCCAGCGCAGTACCTGCGCTGGCGAAAAATGCAACCCGTTGCGGATTCAGCGCGCGGCAGCACCCGAATTATCAGGGATACGTGCAGGGTGGAGATGCACAGCCCTCGGACCGTGTAGCACCGCGTCCGGCCCACCAGCCCACTGAACGGCTGGCGAGCGGATAAGGTCCTGAACAGATGCCCCCGGGCGTCCACGGCTGACGGTTGATTCCTCCTCCTGACTGAGTGCACAAGGCCCGCTTGGTTGATTCGGATTCCAATTCGAAGCCACCGGGGCCTTGTTGGCACCGCAGCAAACAGGACGCGTCGTCGCGACAACGGCAGGCTGGGCAACCGGCTGGTGCCGAACGTTGCTCGACACGGGGGTGGCCCGGCCACCCTTTGCGCACCTTGGCACCGACCATGAGACGTCGTGTGTGCCGAACGCCGTTTCCGGCAGCCCGGAAACCGACGGTACAACATGAAAAGAATGCTGATTAACGCGACTCAACCCGAAGAGTTGCGTGTAGCCCTGGTGGACGGCCAACGTCTCTACGACCTGGACATCGAGTCCGGCGCGCGCGAGCAGAAAAAGGCCAACATCTACAAAGGCAAGATCACCCGCATCGAACCCAGCCTCGAAGCCGCCTTCGTCGACTTCGGCTCCGAACGTCACGGCTTCCTGCCGCTGAAAGAAATCTCCCGCGAATACTTCAAGAAAGCCCCCGAAGGGCGGGTCAACATCAAGGAAGTACTGAGCGAAGGCCAGGAAGTCATCGTCCAGGTCGAGAAGGAAGAGCGTGGCAACAAAGGCGCCGCCCTCACCACCTTCATCAGCCTGGCCGGCCGCTACCTGGTGCTGATGCCGAACAACCCGCGCGCCGGTGGCATCTCCCGCCGCATCGAAGGCGAAGAGCGCAACGAACTGCGTGAAGCCCTGAACGGCCTGACCGTGCCGGGCGACATGGGCCTGATCGTGCGTACTGCCGGCCTTGGCCGCAGCAGCGAAGAAATGCAGTGGGACCTCGACTACCTGCTGCAACTGTGGACCGCCATCAAGGAAGCGTCCCAGGACCGCGCCGCGCCATTCCTGATCTACCAGGAAAGCAACGTCATCATTCGCGCCATCCGCGACTACCTGCGCCAGGACATCGGCGAAGTGCTGATCGACAGCATCGATGCCCAGGAAGAAGCCCTGACCTTCATCCGCCAGGTCATGCCGCAGTACGCCAGCAAGGTCAAGCTGTACGAAGACAGCGTGCCGCTGTTCAACCGCTTCCAGATCGAAAGCCAGATCGAGACCGCCTTCCAGCGCGTGGTCGACCTGCCGTCCGGCGGTTCGATCGTGATCGACCCGACCGAAGCCCTGGTGTCGATCGACATCAACTCGGCGCGTGCCACCAAAGGCAGCGACATCGAAGAAACCGCCCTGCAGACCAACCTGGAAGCGGCCGAGGAAATCGCCCGCCAGCTGCGCCTGCGTGACATCGGTGGCCTGATCGTCATCGACTTCATCGACATGACCCCGGCGAAAAACCAGCGCGCCGTCGAAGAACGTGTTCGCGAGTGCCTGGAAGCCGACCGCGCCCGCGTCCAGGTCGGCCGCATCTCGCGCTTCGGCCTGCTGGAAATGTCCCGTCAGCGCCTGCGCCCTTCGCTGGGCGAAAGCAGCGGCATCGTCTGCCCACGCTGCTCCGGCACCGGCATCATCCGTGACGTCGAATCGCTGTCGCTGGCCATCCTGCGCCTGATCGAAGAAGAAGCCCTGAAGGACCGCACCGCCGAAGTTCGCGCCCAGGTGCCGATCCCGGTGGCAGCCTTCCTGCTCAACGAGAAGCGCAACTCGATCACCAAGATCGAACTGCGCACCCGTGCGCGCATCATCATCCTGCCGAACGATCACCTGGAAACCCCGCACTTCGAAGTCCAGCGCCTGCGCGACGACAACCCGGAAGTGCTGAGCAACCAGTCCAGCTACGAGATCGCCGCCGCCGAGGCCGAAGAAGCGCCGCAGCCGACCGCCACTCGCACCCTGGTTCGCCAGGAAGCCGCGGTCAAGACCGCCCCGGCCCGCGCCAACGCGCCGGTACCGGCCACCGTCGAAGAACCGCAGCCAGCCGCACCGGTCGCCCCTGCCCCGGTCGCCCCGGAGCCAAGCCTGTTCAAGGGCCTGGTGAAGTCGCTGGTAAGCCTGTTCGCCGGCAAGGAAGAGCCTGCCGCCGCGCCGGTTGTCACTGCCACCGAGAAGCCGGCCGCCGAGCGCAGCCCACGCAACGAAGAACGCCGCAACGGCCGCCAGCAAAGCCGCAACCGCAACGGCCGCCGCGACGAAGAGCGCAAGCCGCGTGAAGAGCGTGCCGAGCGTGCACCTCGTGAAGAACGTGCTCCGCGCGAAGAGCGTGCACCACGTGAAGAACGCGCCCCACGCGAAGAGCGTCCACCGCGTGAAGAACGTGCTCCACGCGAAGAGCGTGCTCCACGCCAGCCACGCGAAGACCGCCGCGGCAACCGTGGCGAAGAGCGCGTGCGCGAACTGCGCGAGCCACTGGACGCCACCCCTGCCGAGCGTGAAGAACGTCAGCCGCGCGAGGAACGTGTAGCCCGTGAAGAACGTGCCCCGCGTGAAGAGCGTGCACCTCGCGAGGAACGCGCACCACGTGAAGAGCGCGCACCTCGTGAAGAACGTGCTCCACGTGAAGAACGCGCACCTCGCGAAGAACGTGCTCCTCGTGAAGAGCGCGCACCTCGTGAAGAACGTGCTCCACGCGAAGAACGCGCCCCTCGCCCACCACGCGAAGAACGTCAGCCACGCGTAGCCGAAGAAGCGGCCGAGCAGGCTGCCGAGCTGGCCGAAGAGCAACTGCCGAACGAAGAGCTGCTGCAGGACGAACAGGAAGGCACCGATGGCGAGCGCCCGCGCCGCCGTTCCCGTGGCCAGCGTCGTCGCAGCAACCGTCGTGAGCGTCAGCGCAACGCCAACGGCGAGCTGATCGATGGCAGCGAGGAAGAAGGCAGCGAAGAGCAGCCACGACAGCACCAGGCCTCCGAGCTGGGTGCCGAACTGGCCGCCGGCCTGGCCGTGACTGCCGCTGTCGCCAGCAGCAACATCAGTGCCAACGCCGAAGCCCAGGCCAACCAGCAGGCCGAGCTTGCCACCGCCGAAGTCGCCCAGCCGGTCGAGCAGGCTGAGAAGTTCGAGCAGGTCGAAGCTGCCACCAAGGCTGAAGAAGTGGCCGAGGCCCCAGTGGTCGAGCAGCCGGTCAGCGAGCCTGTAGCCGTGGTCGAGGCAACTGCCGAGCCAGTGGTCGAAATCGCTCCGCAGCCAGCGGCCGAGGAAGCACCTGCTGCCGAACCGGTAGTGGTTGCCGAAGCACCGGTAGAAGCGCCTGCCGTCGAGGCCGGTGAAATCGAGCAGGCCCCGGCCGTGATCGAAGCCGCTCCGGTTGCCGAGCAACCTGCCCCGGTTGTCGAAGCCCAGCCAGAAGTGGTGGCCGAGCCTGCCCCAGTGGCCGTCGAGCCTGCACCGGTCGAAGCCCCTGCGGCAGTGGAGCCTGCCACTGTCATGCTGGCCAACGGCCGTGCGCCGAACGACCCGCGTGAAGTGCGTCGCCGCAAGCGTGAGGCCGAGGCTGCCGCCAAGGCCGCACAGGAAGCTGCCGCAGCCACCGAGGAGCCAGCCCTGGAAGCCAGCGATGAGCAAAAGCCTCATCACGGTTGATAGCCAAGGCTGAATGAAAAAGCCCCGCCAGTTCACACTGGCGGGGCTTTTTCTTGGCTGGACGTTTTTCCTGTACCTGCCTCTTCGCGGGTAAACCCGCTCCCACAGTGCCCACCACCCTCAGGCCCTATGAAGTCCCTGTGGGAGCGGCTTCAGCCGCGAAAGGGCCAGCCCAGGCACTGAATCAGTAGAGGTTAGGCTCCATCTCCAGTTCGACCCCGAACCGCTCGAAGATATCGGCCTGGATCCGCCGCGCCAGTGCATGCATCTGCGCCCCGCTCGCCTGGCCGTAGTTGACCAGCACCAACGACTGCAAACGATGCACCCCCGCATCCCCCTCGCGGTGGCCCTTCCAGCCAGCCTGCTCGATCAACCAGCCTGCCGCCAGCTTCACTTGGCCATCGGCCTGGGGATAAGCCACCACTCCCGGGTACTGCGCACGGATACGCTCGACCAGCTCCGCCGAGACCACCGGATTCTTGAAGAAGCTCCCGGCATTACCCAGCTCTGCCGGGTCTGGGAGCTTCTCGCGGCGAATGCTGCAGATTGCCTCGCTGATCGCCTGCGCGGTCGGCTCGGTCACGCCCTGTTCCGCCAGGCGCTGGCGCACCGGGCCGTAGTCCAGGTGAGCCTGTAGCGTACGGCTCAAGGCAAAGCGCACACGCAGGATCAACCAACGCCCAGGGTTGCGCTTGAACAGGCTGTCGCGATACCCGAAGGCACATTCAGCCAGGCCGAAGTCACGCAGCTCGCCGGTCTCGCGGTCCAGGGCGGTCAAGCCGACAAATACGTCCTTGATCTCCACGCCATAGGCGCCCACGTTCTGCATCGGCGCGGCGCCCACGGTGCCGGGGATCAGGCTGAGGTTCTCCAGCCCGCAATAGCCCTGCGCCAGTGTCCACTGCACGAACGGGTGCCACGGCTCACCGGCCTCGGCCTCGACCACGATACGTTCGCCATCGTCGCTGAGCACGCGCCGACCACGGCTGGCCATATGCAGCACCAGCGCATCGATATCGCGGGTCAGCAGCAGGTTGCTGCCACCTCCAATCACCAGCACCGGCACGCCGCCTTGCTGCGCCTGGGCCAGCGCCAGGCGCACCTCCTGGTCATCATGTGCCTGGGTGAAATACCGCGCCTTCACGTCGATGCCAAAGGTGTTGTACGGCTTGAGCGATACCTGCTCCTGCCACTGCACTGTCATAGCCGCCCCTTGATTTCCAGGACCAGTGCCTGGCACGCCGCTTCAACCAAGTCGAGCACCTGCTCGAAGCCGTCGGCGCCACCGTAGTACGGGTCCGGCACTTCATCCAGCGCTGCGCCATAACGGCGCAGGAACAGGTCGAGCTCGCCCACTGCCGTGTGCGGGCGCATCGCACGCAAATGGCCGAGGTTGCTTTCGTCCATGGCCAGGATCAGGTCATATTCGGCAAAGTGCGCCGCCTTGACCTGCTGGGCGCGTTGCTGCGAGAGGTCATAGCCACGCGCCAGCGCTGCCTTGCAGGTGCGGCTGTCAGGCGCATTGCCGACGTGCCAGTCGCCGGTGCCGGCCGAGGCCACATGCACCCGGTCGGCAAGCCCGGCAGCCCGCAATTGATGGCGCAGCACGCCTTCGGCGGTGGGCGAGCGACAGATATTGCCGAGGCAGACGAACAGGACGCGCATCAGGCCTCCAGCAAGCGCCGTACGCGCTCCAGGTCTTCAGGGGTATCCACGCCCACGGCAGGCGCCTCGATGGCGTCTTCGACGTGGATGCGCACGCCATGCCACAAGGCACGCAGCTGCTCCAGCGCTTCGGTCTGCTCGAGCCAGCATGGGCCCCAACTGACGAAGTCCTGCAGGAAGCCGACGCGGTAGGCGTACATGCCGATGTGGCGGCGATATGGCACGCCTTCTGGCAACAGGTTGCGGTCCTTGGCAAAAGCATCGCGGGCCCAGGGCAGCGGCGCACGGCTGAAGGCCAGGGCGAGGCCGTTCTTGTCGCTGACCACCTTGACCGCATTGGGGTTGAACACGGTTTCCGGCTCATGGATCGGTTCGGCCAGGGTGGAGATGCCGGCTTCCGGATGCGCCGCCAGGTTGGCTGCCACCTGGTCGATGATCACCGGCGGGATCAGCGGCTCGTCGCCCTGTACGTTGACCACGATGGCATCGGCCGGCAGCCCCAGGTGTGCGACCACTTCGGCCAGGCGATCGGTGCCGGACTCATGGTCAGCACGGGTCATCAGCACTTCAGCTCCGAAGGCCTGACAGGCCTCCAGAATGCTGGCGTCATCGGTGGCGATGACTACGCGGCCCGCGCCGCTCTTGCGGGCCTGTTCCCACACGTGCTGCACCATCGGCTTGCCAGCGATCAGCAGCAATGGCTTGCCCGGCAGTCGTGTGGAGCGCAGACGGGCGGGGATCACCACGGTGAAATCCAGGCTCATTTGTCCAGACGCTCTTCATCAGTCAGGGTGCGCGCCTCGCTTTCCAGCATGACCGGGATGCCGTCGCGGATCGGGTAGGCCAGGCCGGCGCCCTTGCTGATCAGCTCGGTCTTGTCAGCACTGAGCTTGAGCGGGCCTTTGGTGATCGGGCAGGCCAGGATATCGAGCAGTTTGGTGTCCATTTGAGGCTTCCTTTAGGCCAGGTGGCCGGGAATTGAAAAAGGGCTCAGGGCTTGCGCAGCAAGCGTTGCAACTGGTTGTCGAACCAGGCGCTGAAAGCCGGCGTGGGCTGCGCCTCGACGGCCAGGTACCACCAGTCGTCAGCGGCGAAGGCCCGGCATTTCACCGCATCCTTCTCGGTCATGACCAGCGGCAGCGGCGGGCTGAAGGCCAGGCTCCGGGCGCTGAACTGCGCATGGTCGGCAAAGGGATGCGGCACCGGCTGCCAGTTTAGCCCCAGCAGGGTATTGAAGAAACGTTGCGGGTTGCCGATACCGGCCACCGCGTGCAGGCGCTGGCCTGCGGGAAAATGGTCAAGCGCACGGCGCTCGCCACTGCGCAGGTTGACCAGGGCGGACGGCTGCAGGCGGAAGCCGAAACCATCGGCGCGGTCTGCGCTGGCGCCGTTGAACAGCACTGCGTCAGCCTCGTGCAGGCGCTCGGCGGGCTCACGCAGTGGCCCCGCCGGCAGGCAGCGGCCATTGCCCAGGCCGCGTGCGGCATCGATCAGCACCAGCTCCAGGTCGCGCGCCAGGCGATAGTGCTGCATGCCGTCGTCACACAGGATCAGGTCGAGGGGTTCGCTGGCCAGCAATGCCTGCACGGCGCGGGAGCGGTCGGGGTCGATCATCAGCGGCACGCCGGTGCGCTGCACGATCAGCAGCGGTTCGTCGCCGGCCTGCCCGGCCACCTGATCGGGCTGCACGCGCCAGGGTAGCTGCGGCGGTTTGGCGCCATAGCCACGGCTGACCACGCCCACCTTCAAACCCTGCTTGCGGCAGTGCTCGATCAGCCAGAGGATCATCGGCGTCTTGCCGGTACCACCCACAGTAATGTTACCCACCACGATGACCGGCACCGGGGCCCGGTAGCTGGCACTTTCGCCACTGAGAAAACGCGCCCGCTTGCGCGTGACCACGCGGCGATACAGCGCCTCCAGCGGGCGCAGCAGCGCCAGGGCCGGGTGCCCGGCGTACCAGGCGGCGAGCAGACGGTCGGCGAAGGCCATCAAGGTGTGCCCTGGGCCGCCTCGACAGTGGTCATGCGCAACTGGCTGAAACCGAGCTTGCCGGCGGCATCCATCGCAGTGACCACGGCCTGGTGCGGGGTCTTGCCGTCGGCGCTGATGGCCAGCGGCAGCTTGTTGTCGCCGCCCGACTCACGCTCGATCGCTTCGCTCAGGGTGGCCAGGTCGCTTTTGGGCAGCAGGTGGTTGTTCACCGAGTACACGCCTTCGGCGCTGATGGTGATTTCCACGAGCTTGCCCTGGTCGGGCGCCGCCGGTTCGGCGCTGGCGGCTTCAGGCAGCTCGACGCGCAGCTGGGTCTCGCGGGTGAAGGTGGTGGTGACCACGAAAAACAGCAGCAGGACGAACACCACGTCGATCAGCGACGCCAGGTTGATGTCGACGTTCTCCCGCTGGCGATTGCGCCGGAACTTCACGCCTTGCCTCCGGCCACTTCCACTTCGCGGTCGCCCTGGATCACTTCCACCAGCTTGATCGCTTCCTGCTCCATGCCCACCACCAACTCATCGATACGGCGCAGCAGGAAGCGGTGGAAGAATACCGCCGGGATACCGACCATCAGGCCGGCCGCGGTGGTGACCAGGGCCTTGGAGATACCACCGGCCAGCACTGCGGCGTTGGCGGTCATCTGCGAGCCCATGAAGGCGCTGAAGATGTCGATCATGCCCAGCACGGTGCCCAGCAGGCCCAGCAGCGGGGCCATGGCGGCGATGGTGCCGAGGGTGCTGATGTAGCGTTCCAGTTCGTGGATGACGCGCGAGGCGGCCTCCTCGATGCATTCCTTCATGATTTCGCGACCATGGCGCGAGTTGGCCAGGCCGGCGGCAAGGATTTCGCCCAATGGCGAATCAGCACGCAGGGCCTTGAGCTTGTCACTGGTCAGTTGCTTGTCCTTGATCCATATCCACACCTGGCCGAGCAGGTGCGGCGGGGTGACGCGACTGACGCGCAGGGTCCACAGGCGCTCGACGACGATAGCCATGGCAGCGATGGAGCTCAGAATGATCGGCAGCATCATCCAACCACCGGACTTGACCAATTCCCACACAGTAAACGCCCCTTCGGAAAAAGGCCGCCACTCTACCATAGGCGCGCCGGGGGCTCATCTGCCGGAGGTCAGGGAATTGGCCTACCCCGGTTTCAACCTTGAGCTGTCGGGTGGCTGAACTGGCCCTTTCGCGGGTGAACCCGCTCCCACAGGTTTTGTACCATCCTCAGGTTCAGTGCAGTACCTGTGGGAGCGGGTTTACCCGCGAAAGGGCCTGCTCAGCCACCGCCCGCATCCCTCCAGAAACGCCGCTGTCGGCGCACACTCTCGACCTCCCCCAGCCTCCCCAGCACCAACCGCAACGCCCCCTGCTCCGCCGTGTCATGCATCACCACCCCATGCCGCCGATAACGTTCGACCACCTGCGCATGCGGGTGCCCGAAGCTGTTGTTGCGCCCGCGCGAAATCAGTACCCCGCGCGGCGCCGTGGCGCGGATGAAGGCCTCGCTGGACGAACTGCGGCTGCCATGGTGCGGCGACTGCAGCCAGTCGATCCGCGGCGCTTCTGTGGCCGCCAGCCAGGCCCGTTCGGCACCGGCTTCCATATCTCCCGCCAGCAACAACCGCTCACCCTGCGCCTCGACCAGCAACGCACAGGAGCGGTCATTGCTGCTCTGTCCATCAGCCCAGCGCCACAGCGAAAAGCGCACGCCATCCCACGTCCATTGCTCGCCACTGGCACAAGGTTGCAGTTGCATGTCATCCAGCACTTCGCCGCCGATCAGCCGTTTAACCGGCAGGCCACGTATGATTGCGCCAGCACCACCGGCGTGGTCGGCATGGGCGTGGCTGACCAGCATCAAGTCCAGGCTGCCCACCCCCAGCTTGCGCAAGGTCGGCAACACCAACCGCTCGCCCAGGTCGCTCTCTCCCCTGGCCGGCCCGGCGTCGTACAGCAGGTTGTGATGCCGAGTGCGCAACAGCACCGCCAGCCCCTGGCCGACGTCCAGCTGCCAGACCTCGACCTGGCCGAACGGCACCGTCTCCCGGGGTACCCACAGCGCCAGCAGCATTACGCCACCCAACCCGCGCAGTGGTACGCCACGGGGCATCAAAACCAGCAGCGCACCCAGGCACACCAGCAGCCAGGCCCACAACGGCACGGCTGGTGGCAGCCACGCCGGCTGCTGGGCCGCCAGCGCCAGCAGCCGGAAAAGCACATCAAGCAAACCACCCGCCAGCCAGAGCAGCGCCTCCCCTACCCCGCCCAACGGCAGCAGCAAAGTGCCCAGCAACGCCAATGGCAGCACTGCCAAGCTGACCCACGGCACCGCAACAAGGTTGGCCAGCGGCGCACTCAAGCTCACCGGCAAGCCCGTAGCCAGCAGTACCGGCAACAAGCCGATCGCAATCACCCATTGCGCCCGCGTCCAGGCCTGCCAGGGCCGCCAGTTGCCCAGGCGGGCACTGAAGCAATAGACAAGCGTGGCCACGGCCGCGAACGATAGCCAGAACCCGGGCAGCAGCGCGGCCAACGGTTCCAGCAACAGTACGGCAACCAGCGCCAGCAACAACGGCAAGGTCGCACCCAGTTGGCGAAAACGCAGGCGCCAGAGCAACACCACGGCCAGCATCAGGCAGGCACGCTGCACCGGTACACCGCCACCAGCCAACCAACCGTAGACCAGTGCAGCAGCCATGGCCAAGCCACACGCCCAGGGCAGCCACGGCAGACGAGCGGGCCACAGCCCCCAACGCGCCAGCCCGGCAACCAGGCCATACAGCAAGCCGGCAACCAAGCCGATGTGCTGGCCGGAGATCACCAGCAGGTGCACCGTGCCGGTGGCCTGCAACGTTTGCCAGTCCTCCCGGGCCAGGCCCGCGCCGTCGCCAAGCACCAGCGCCACCAACGCTGCCTGCCGGCCATTGGCGTCCACTGCCAGCAGGCGCTGGCGCAGCGTGTCGCGCCAGCCGCCGGCAACCGGCGCCAGCAACTGCCCGGCCTTGACCGTACCGGTCGCACCGACCCGCCGCGCCAGCAATTGCGCCTCACGGTCCGGCCCATGCGGGTTGAGCAGCCCGGCCGGGCGCTGCAAGGTCACCGCCAGCCGCCACTGCTCGCCCGCGCGCAGCGGCGGGCCGTCGAACCAGCTCAGTTGCAGGCGCTGCGGCAGCTCTGCCCGCCGCGAGCGGGCCGCGTCCAGCTCGAAGCGCACACCCTGCGCAGTCCGGGTCGGCAGGCCGACCACCCGGCCCTCAAGCCACAAGGTGCGACCATCCAGCCCGGTGGCCAGGCGGTCATCCAGGGCCTGCTGCGCAGACCAGCAGGCCCAACACAGGCCCAACAGAAAACAGCCCAGCGGCCACAGCCGCGTGAACAGGCCGAGGCCACCGACTACAGCCAGCAGCACCAGCCATCCGACCGATGGCAATGCGGGGAGAAAGCCCAGACACAACAGCCCGAGCGCGAGCGCAAACATCCCTGTGCGCATGAAGTAGAGCTCCAGAAGCGAAATCACCTTCTGAGGCATAGCCCAATTGCCGCCAGCGCTTGCTCAACAATTGTCACAAACTCTAAACGAGGCTGAGCGGGAATCAGGGCATACTGCCCGGATCAACGCTCCGGGAGCCTACATGCCGCGCCGACTTTTCAAACGCTACATGCCGGACCCGACCAGTATTCGGGAACACAAGTCCTTACGCTTTTTCGGCAAGTTGCTGCATGACCCGAACCTCTGGCACCTGAACCGCCATTCGGTGGCGAGGGCCATGGGCGTTGGCCTGTTCGCGGCGCTGATCCCGATGCCGGCGCAAATGCTGTTGGCTGCCGCGCTGGCCATTCCGCTGCGCGGCAACCTGCCGATCGCGGTCAGCCTGGTATGGCTGACCAACCCGCTGACCATGCCACCGGTGTTCTTCGTCACTTACATGACCGGCGCCTGGCTGATGCAGGTACCGCCGCGCACCCTGCCCGACGAGCTGACTTTCCAGTGGATCACCGACCAGCTGTCGACGTTGTGGCAACCTTTCCTGCTCGGCTCGGTAGTGTGCGGTGTGGTGCTGGGCATCCTCGGCTACTTCACCACCATGCTCTACTGGCGCTGGTGGGTGGGCCGGCAGTGGCGTCTGCGCCAATACCGGTGCAAGGCTTCAGGCACGCATGCCGCGGCCGCTGACCAGCAGGCGAACGCACACCAGGTAGAGCACCGCGGTGGCGACCAGCATGAAGGTAATCGCCGTACCAATGCTGATATCCGACACCCCTAGAATGCCGTAGCGGAACGAGTTGACCATGTGCAGCACCGGGTTGGCCAACGACACGGTCTGCCAGAACGGCGGCAGCAGGTTGATCGAATAGAACACCCCGCCCAGGTACGTCAGCGGCGTCAGCACGAAGGTCGGGATGATCGAGATGTCGTCGAAGTTGCGCGCGAACACCGCATTGACGAAGCCCAGCAGCGAGAAAATGGTGGCGGTCAGCAGCACCACGACCACGGTCACGCCCAGGTGGTGCACCTGCAGGTGGGTGAAGAACAGCGACAGGAAGGTCACGATCACGCCCACCGCCAGGCCGCGCAGCACGCCACCCAGCACATAACCGACGAGGATCGTGTGTGGCGAAACCGGCGATACCATCAACTCCTCGATAGAACGCTGGAACTTGCTGCCGAAGAAGCTCGACACCACGTTGCCGTAGGAGTTGGTGATCACCGACATCATGATCAGCCCCGGCACGATGTACTCCATGTAGGTGAAGCCACCCATGTCGCCGATCTGCCGGCCGATCAGGTTACCGAAGATGACGAAGTACAGGACCATGGTGATCGCCGGCGGCAGCAGGGTCTGCGGCCAGATACGCAAGAAGCGCCGCACCTCGCGGTAGACGATGGTATTCAGGGCGACCCAGTTGGTGCGCAGTTCCACACTCATACGGCCACCTTCGACAGGTTTTTTTCCACCAGGGACACGAACAGCTCCTCGAGTCGGTTGGTTTTGTTGCGCAGGCTCTGCACCTCGATGTTCTGCAGCGCCAGCTGGCCGAACAGCGCAGTGATGCCGATGTCCTTGTCCACCTGCACTTCCAGGGTGTGCGGGGTCAGCAGCCGGCACGGGTAGCCCTGCAGCACCGGTGCAGTGGCCAGGTCCTGCCTGAGGTCGAGGACGAAGGTTTCGACATGCAGCTTGCCCAGCAACTGGCGCATGCTGGTGTTCTCGACGATGGTGCCGTGGTCGATGATGCCGATGTTACGGCACAGCTGCTCGGCCTCTTCCAGGTAGTGGGTGGTGAGGATGATGGTGATGCCCTTCTGGTTCAGCTCGGTGAGGAAGCTCCACATCGAACGGCGCAGTTCGATGTCCACACCGGCGGTGGGCTCGTCGAGAATCAGCAGGCGCGGCTCGTGGATCAGCGCACGGGCAATCATCAGGCGGCGCTTCATGCCCCCCGACAGCGAACGCGACTGCACGTCACGCTTGTCCCACAGGCCGAGCTGGGTCAGGTACTGCTCGGCTCGCTCCTTGGCCACCTTGGGCGGGATGCCGTAGTAACCGGCCTGGGTCACGACGATGTCGAAGGTTTTCTCGAACTGGTTGAAGTTGAACTCCTGCGGCACCACGCCCAGGCAACGCTTGAGCGCCGACGGCTCGCGATCCAGATCGTGGCCGAACACGTTGACCGTGCCGCTGGTCTTGTTCACCAGGGTGGAGAGGATGCCGATGGTGGTGGACTTGCCCGCGCCGTTGGGGCCGAGCAAGGCGAAGAAATCGCCTTCGGCAACATCCAGATCGATGCCCTTGAGGGCCTGGAAGCCGTTGCCGTAGGTCTTGGTCAGCTGTCGGATGGACAGGGCGGAACTCATAGCGGGTCACTTACCGAGAAAAAGGTGCAGGACACGCCAGGTAAAGGCACTGGCGCAGTGAGTGCGGCCAATGGTGCTTGGCCTGGCCGCACAAGTACAGTCATGTGTATTGATAATGACTATCGAAGTGGCCGTGGTGTTCGATCAGGTCAGCGCAGTCATTACCGCTGCCTGGTACGCAGGGCGGGCCTTGAGGCGCTCGTACCAGGCCTCCAGGTGATGCATGGCCGGGCGCTCGATGGGCATTTCGAACCAGGCATAGATGAAGCTGCCCAGTGGGATGTCGCCCATGCCGATCTGGTCACCGGAAAGGTACGGCTGTTTGGCCAGGGCCTCGTCGGCAATGGCCAGCAGCTGGGCGCATTGCTTGTGCGCAGCGTTGATCGCCACCCAGTCGCGCTGGTCTTCCGGGGTGCGCAACAGGCCCCAGAACAGTGGGCGGAACGGCGTGGCGAAGGACGAGGTGGTCCAGTCCATCCACTTGTCCGCCAGGGCGCGCTGACGCGGGTCGTCCAGGTACCAGCCCTGCTCCGCACCGTACTCGGCGCACAGGTAGCGGACGATGGTATTGGACTCCCACAGGGTCAGGTCGCCGTCTTCCAGCATCGGCACCAGGCCGTTGGGGTTGCGGGCACGGTAGTGCGGCTCGTTGACCACGCCGAAGGCGCCGCCGGCGTCGATCGACTCGAAATCCAGGCCCAGTTCGTGGGCGATCCATAGCGCCTTGCGCACATTGCTCGAATTCTTGCGGCCCCAGATCTTCAGCATGGCAACGTCCTTATGAATGCGGAGGTGGTGCAGTCTACTCCAGACTTTCGTCGCCTGTACCGGCCTCTTCGCGGGTAAACCCGCTCCTACAGGGTTCTGCGCCAGACCTGAGAGTGATGCAGTACCTGTGGGAGCGGGTTCACCCGCGAAGAGGCCGGTACAGACAAACACCGGACTGAAACTCCCACCGCCATACCCTGTCACTGTTCTGACCCGGCCGTTCGCAGCGTTGCGTCTAAGCTGTCTGGGACGGCTTACCCCCTGGTTCCAAGGAGGACCGATTATGTTGCTGTTGTGGTTGGTAGTGCTGGTGATCGGCGCGGCGTACCTCACGCACCGGCGCCTGGCGCCCTTGCAGATTCTTGGCATCATGGCGGCTTATGTACTGCTGATGGGCATTTTCAGCAGTGCTCCCGGCTGGCTGCTGACACTGATCTGGATAGTGCTGGCCCTGAAAGTCGCCCTGGTGGCGCTGCCGGAATGGCGCCGCAAGGTATTCACAGGCCCCGTGTTCAACTGGTTCCAGCGCACCCTGCCTCCTATGTCGCAGACCGAGCGCGAGGCGATCGACGCAGGCACCGTATGGTGGGACGGCGAACTGTTCAGCGGCCGTCCCGATTGGCGCACCCTGCTCGCCTACCCGGCTCCGCAGCTGACCGAAGAAGAACAGGCCTTCATCGACGGCCCGACGGAACAACTGTGCGCCATGGTCAGCGACTGGCAGATCGGCCAGGACATGGACCTGCCGGCCGAAGCCTGGGCACATATCAAGCAGAATGGCTTCCTCGCCCTGATCATCCCCAAGGAATATGGCGGCAAGGGCTTTTCAGCCTACGCCCACTCCCAGGTGGCGATGAAACTGGCCACCCGCAGCGGCGACCTGGCTTCCACCGTGATGGTGCCCAACTCGCTCGGCCCGGCCGAGCTGCTGTTGCATTACGGCACCGACGAACAACGCAACCATTACCTGCCACGCCTGGCGCGTGGCGATGAAATCCCCTGCTTCGCCCTCACCGGCCCGCTGGCCGGCTCCGACGCAGGCGCCATGCCTGACACCGGCGTGGTCTGCAAGGGGCAATGGGACGGCGAAGAGGTCATCGGCCTGCGCCTGAACTGGGAAAAGCGCTATATCACCCTCGGGCCCGTCGCCACCCTGCTGGGCCTGGCGTTCAAGGCCTACGACCCGGACCACCTGCTCGGCGAGCAGGAAGATCTGGGTATCAGCCTGGCGCTGATCCCTACCGACACGCCCGGCGTCGAAATCGGCAAACGCCACCTGCCACTGGGCGCCGCGTTCATGAACGGCCCCAACAGCGGCAAGGACGTATTCGTGCCGCTGGATTTCCTCATCGGTGGCCAGGCCATGCTCGGCAAGGGCTGGATGATGCTGATGAACTGCCTGTCGGTAGGCCGCTCCATCTCCCTGCCGGCCGTAGGCACTGGCGCTGCCAAATACACCAGCCTGGTCACCGGCCAATATGCCAATATCCGCGAACAGTTCAATGTTCCGTTGGCCGCCTTCGAAGGCATCCAGGAGTCGCTGGCACGCATCGGCGGCAATGCCTGGCTGATGGACAGCGCGCGGCTGCTGACCGCCAAGGCCGTGGACCTGGGCGAAAAACCTTCGGTGCTGTCGGCGATCCTCAAGTACCACCTCACCGAGCGTGGCCGCGAGTGCATCCAGCACGCCATGGATGTGCATGGCGGCAAGGGCATCATCATGGGCCCGAACAACTACCTGGGGCGCAACTGGCAAGGCGCGCCGATCTTCATCACCGTCGAAGGCGCCAACATTCTTTCGCGCAACCTGATGATCTTCGGCCAGGGCGCCATCCGCTGCCATCCGTTCGTGCTCAAGGAAATGGCTTTGGCCGGGCGCGAGGACGGTGACCAGGCATTGAGGGAATTCGATGACCTGCTGATGAAACACATCATGTTCGCCGCCGGCAATGCGGCCAGCACACTGATACTCAGCCTGGGGCTGGGGCGACTGGAATCCGTGCCCGGCGATGCCCTGAGCCAAGGCTACTTCCGTGCACTCAACCGCCAGGCAGCGGCCTTCGCCATGCTGGCTGACCTGTCGATGATGTTGCTGGGCGGCGCACTGAAACGCCGCGAACGGCTGAGCGCAAGGCTGGGGGATGTGCTGAGTTACTTGTACCTGGGCAGCGCTGCGCTCAAGCGATATCACGACCTGGGCTCACCGGAACATATGCAACCTTTGCTGCGCTGGGCGATGGAAGAAAGCCTGGGCCAGGCAGAAACAGCCCTGGATCGGTTGCTCGACAATTTCCCCAACCGCTTTGTCGGCTGTGCGTTGCGCGTGCTGGTGTTCCCCTTCGGCCGCCGCCACACCGGCCCAAGCGATGAACTGGATGCCGAAGTGGCGGCGTTGATCGGTCGCAGCAAGGGCGACCCAGCCCTGGAGGAGCTGCTTGCAGGTTGCTTCCGCCCGCAGGCCGAAGGCGACCCGGTAGCGGCACTACAGCGGGCCGCCGACTTGCTGGATGGGGCGGCCCCACTGCACAAGGCACTGCACCAGGCTATCAAGGAAGGCAAGGTTCGGCCTGCAACGGGGCAGTCGATAATCGATGCGGCAGTGGAAAGCGGTGCGCTACAGCCTGGTGAGGGGCAACGACTGCAGGAGGCAGAGCACGCCCGGCGGGCAGTGATCGATGTGGATGCCTTCGACAAGACACAGTTGCTGCCCGAACCAGGCAAGGTACGCTGAGCCAGGGGGCCGTTTTGCGGCCCCTTCTGTAACCCGCGTATACTCCGCCCCCGTTTCAACCACCCCGAGGACCGCCCCAATGGCCAACCCCCACCTGGAATATCACCTGCAACTGCTTAACCACCTGCGTACCATCCTGGTGGCCCTGGGTGACGCCGAGCAGGTACCAGAGGAAAGCCACGCCCTGTTCCTCGAGCGTTTCGACGAACTGCTGAGCCTGCTGCCGCAGAATCCGCTGGAAAGCCAATATCTGGGCCAGGACCTGATCTGCCAGGTGATCCAGCGCTACCCGCAAATCGCGCACCTGGTACCACGCGACCTGCTGTGGTTCTTCGGGGGAGACTGCCTGCACTACATGCCTGACGAGGAGCTGGACCTGTACCAGCGCCTTGAAGAGCGCCGCTACGAAGCGGAGCAGAACGACGAGCCGTTCGACTGGCACCAGGAAAAACAACTGCTCTCGTTACCAGGCGACTCTGCCAGCCACTGACCACCTCGACAGTCGCGCCTGATCGAGGCGCGACTTGACGCTGTAGCCAACCGCAATCCCCCGTGCTCATGTTGATTCGCCTTACAGACGCTCGGTGCCGGCCTGCTTAACCTGCATGCGGCCCTGCAATTGCTGACCAGCGCTGACCAGGACTCAAAACTGACCAACGGGTATTTCCAATGAAAAAGACCTTGATCGCCCTCGGCTTGGCCGTGGCCGCCAGTACGGCCCATGCCTTGCCAGACAGCGACACCATCCTCTTCACCGGCAAAGTCAACGGCAACACCTGCTCCATCGAGATTGTCGACCCTTATAGCGGTGCGACACTGAACCCAATCGTGTTGCCTGAGGCTGAAGCTTCCAAGCTCACGGGCGCCATTGACAAAGAGTCGACCCCTCTGGGCTTTGGCATTAGCATCACTGCCGGAACCGGTTGCGACCCGACCGGCAAGAAAGGTGTCGTATCCTTCGCTGGCAAAGACGGCCCGGCAGGCACGGGCGACGCTCTGCATGCACTGCACCCTGGCAGCGCCGCTGGCGTAGCGCTGGCAATCAAGGACAACACCGGCGCCATCATCCCTTGGGGAGCCGAATCCAAGGAATATGACCTGAACGACACCGGCGAAAGCAACATGCTGTTCTACGCCAACCTGCGCTCGACCGCAGCCGTTGTCACCGCCGGGCCAGTCAACGCCACGATTCCTTTCGTGTTCGACCTGAAATAGCCCCCTGGCCGCGCCGAGCGCGGCGCGGCCCCTACTTCACAACGCCCTGTGCAAATCATGTCTAACACTGGATACCAACGCCTCCGACGCGCCCTGCTCCCTCTGTGCCTGGCCCTTTCACTGCCAGCCGCCGAAGCCGCGCTGACCATCAACGCTACCCGGGTGATTCACGCCAGCGACGCTCGCAGCTCTTCGGTCGTGGTCGCCAACCCGACCAACAGGCCTTTCGCCGTGCAGACGTGGGTCAATACCCAGGCGGACGATACACTCACCGCCGTACCGTTGGTGCCAACCCCGGTGCTGTTCCGCCTGGACCCTGGCAAAGACCAACTGGTGCAGATCAACCGACTGCCCAACGACCTTCCGCAAGACCGTGAGTCGCTGTTCTTCTTCAATGTCCAGGAAATTCCGCAGCAGGAAACGTCTGGCCGGAACCAGTTGAACGTCGCCATGCGTACCCGCATCAAGCTGTTCTATCGCCCCACCCAACTCAAGGGCTTGCCGCAGGATAACGTCAAGCAACTGAACTGGTTTCTGCAGCAACGCGATGACGCCCTGTATCTGGTGGTCGACAACCCGACACCATTTCACTTCACTTTCGACCAACTGGAAGTCAGTGGTGCCGGGCAATCGGAAAAACCCAGCGCCATGGCGATGGCACTTCCTTTCGCCCAACAGTCCTACCGGCTGACGCAAATCCGCAGGCTGCAAGGGCTGCAGGTAACTTTCAATACCCTCAACGACTATGGTGCCTCTACTGCCGTCATCCGGCAGCCACTGACTCTCAAGGCTGCAAGGTGATATGTAGCGGCTCGAAATTCGGCAAGTCCGGCCAGGTTTGGCCGGCGTCGAAACTGACCCTCACCTCTACCGAGAATTGCTGCCCCAGCTGCAAACTGCCCAAGAATGTCAGTGGCACCGTTACATCACCGTTTGCACCGATCCCTGAGGTCACCTCTTCCTCGGTGATCGCATGATCGTGCATGACTGGCAGAGCACTACCGGCACCCTCAGCGGATACCCCAGTAACGTCGATGCGAACCCTCTGGTCCAGACCGATCAGTTTCCAGGGCGCCAGGGTAATCGCAGGATTCTGCGCCTGCTCCTTCAATGAGAAGGTATTACCTTCGGTACCCGATAGCTTTGGGATAGTCATCATGTTGCGTGGAAACGGCTGTACCATGACCTGCCTGACAGCCGATACCCAAGGGCCATCGCTTGCGTCTACCTTGTAACGCAGCGGTACCGTCTTGCCGCTCATGGCAACTACGTGACGCTCGCCAATGCAGTAGCGACGCCCCCCCTCCACACCCGGCAGCAACTGCTCACCGAAAAATCCAGGTGCCCATTCCACCGTGAACGGCTCGCCCGGATGAATGACAGCCGAATCGGGTATCCGTATTTCCAGTGGCTCATACATGTCGCTCAGTTGCAGAACCACCTGCTCCTGACTGCCAGCCGCCAGCGGCACTTCAGGCCAGGGCAATACACGAGGTACAGGTTTGGCATCGACGGTGACGGCCTTGGGCACAGACGTCATGCTGGTGTTTCCGGCACGATCACGCAGCAGATACTGCGCATAGCGGCCACCATCACCGCGCTCCCGGATCATCTTGCCGTCATATTCAATGAGCACCGGCTGGCCGGCATCCGCAGCGGTCAAGGTGCGTTCGCCTACCTGGGTGTTGTCCAGCGGCTCGTCATCCCAGTAGTAGACGATCGTGTCGCCCGGCATGAATCCCTGATAGTCCGGCACGCTCGCCCGCAACACTTCGCCATGGTCCTTGAGAAACTTGTCAGTTACCGGCTGTGAGCCCAGGTCAGGAAATTCAAGCCGTCCTCTGTCTCCTCCCAGAATCGGTGCAGTGCGATCGATGGTCAAGGTCAGGGCCCTGGATTCAGTCTTCATTCCGTTATAGCCCCGAACGCAATAGGTAACCAGAACCTCGCCTTCCTTGAGCAGGTAGTCGGCCGGTACATCGATGAACAACTCAGCAGGATCGATCTCGGCGTACCAGGTCTTGTCATCAATGAAGTCGCCATTCCAGAAAAGAGAGAGAGTTTCCCGGTTGCCACCGGGCCCAGGATTGGAAATCGGCCACATTGGAACCTCGATCCGCAAGGGAAGGCCCAGCGTTGCAACCGGCAACAACCCAGGCGCGCCATCCGGGATGTCCTCCAACGCCGCTGGTGTCGAAGGAGGGTCGAGAAAATTGGCGCCGTGTGATGAATCCATAGGCATGATGCCTTCCTCCAAACCGGAGCCGCCCAAAGCAGCAGCAAGGATGCTCTGAGGCTGCGGGTTATCACATTCAAACCAAAACACTGAATAGACTTCATAAGAAAGCTCGCCTGTAAGAAATGCGTCGAAGACTTACAAAGCTACAAAGAAAAACCGCCACGATATGTAGGAAAAGCCGACAAATGCCGAATGGACGGCCTTTCCTCACATCCTCAGGGTCTGGATCTCAATGGGCAGGAGCCCGCAGCGTCGTGCATGGCAACAACCTCCTCTTCGATGTCCGATTCATAGGTACGCCCTGCCAACTCAAACTCGTAGTGGACCCTTCCTCGCCCATCATGGATAGGAGGATTGAAGATGGGCAGAATATGTTTTGCATAAGGCTGTACACGCCAGACGAAACCATTGATGTTGGTCGCTGTGAGGTCGATTGTTTCGTCCAAATCCACACCAGCTACTGGTGTTTCGCCTTCTAATCCTTGAACGGCAGTCCATTTCAGCGTCACCTTGTCACCCACTTTGAGCCCATACTGCGCCAGATCCGGTACCTGGACACGGATCGCAGGGTCAAGCGGGTTATCTGGATCACCGTCATCGTAAAGCGCATCGCAGGTCAGCCAGCCGACAGGTTCACTGGTATTGCCGCCCAGGAACTTTGGTTGTTCCGGATGGATGCCGATGGCAGTCACGTCTACATCGACGGTATCGGACCATACAACGTTCGGGTTGCCCGGTCGCCTGACCTTGTAGTGGACTGGAACGATATCGTTGCCCCTCGCTGCTATGGCCGCCCATGGCACCTCGAATTCCATATCTTCACCGATATCGTCTGTTGCCAATGAATAGTCCAATGTGTCGAGATGGGTGTCGTCCCAGTAGAACGTGAGTACGTCGTTCTCCTGCAATGAAGCATCAATTTTCAGAAGTAACCGTGCAGCCTCGAACTCATCATCAGGAAGCAAAGTGTTCTCGGTGTCGGATTTCTTGCCGTAAACAGCAGGAAGCGGCAGCCGCGGGTTCACCGGCTCCGGCCACTCCGGATCTGGATCAGGGCCGACTGGGCCAACCCGCTCGAGATTGACCATGACATCGATGTCCCGACCACCTTGCGGCACGGTGCCCCTGCGCACTTCGTACGCCACCTTCACCGCAACCGCGCCCGTGCTGCCGGCGCCGTAGCTGTCCCAAACGACGGTCGGAGTTATCCGAAAATCCATCGGAAAGGCGTTGAGGCTACCCACTTCGCGCCACTCGGACGTATCGCTACCCCAAATCACCCGCACCTCGTCGGTAGGCTTGGCGTTGGCGAAGGCCAGCACTTGCACGACGATACCGTCGAAGACATCCTGTTGGTCGATCACGCCATCATCGGCAGCCGCCACGAGGGGGGCTTGGAAACTGCCAGGCGGGGGGCCGATGGCCACCCCCACAGCTCGAGGAGCCGAAAGCCGGCTGAGATTACCCGCCTTGTCCTTCAGCACGTACAGCGCGTATACACCGCCATCTCCCAGCGCTCGGATGGTGTCGGCAGGCACGGCGATATCCTGCGGCAATGCCCCCACGTCGACGGCCCCATCGGGGTCGACGACTTCACCTTCACCCGGTACTTTGTTGAGCCAGAACCAGAACACTTTGTCGCCGTCGGCCCGATCCGGATAAACGGGCAATGTAAGTTTTACTGTTGTAATAGTCGCATCAGTAATATCGGCAATCACCGGAAATGCATCGGGTGTCGCTTTATCGTACGGGGGTTTCCGGTCAAATCTTAATGTCAGTTTATCCGATCCCGTTGTGGAACCTGTGTACTGTTTTACTTCGTAACTAAAACTGTGATCGCCATCCGCCCACTGCTCCAACTGCAAACGATCAAACGGGATCGGAAGCGGGAAAAGGCCGGCATCATTAATATCAAACTGCTCTTCCAGAAGCGTCTTGCCAGTTTGTTCATGTGTAACCGTCAGAAGGTCATACCTGCCAACCGGCGCCATTACTGGCCAATTAGGAATAGTAATCTGGAGCACTTTGCCGTCATCTTCCAAGTACTCAACCTTGACCGTATTGTCCTTAGGGTCTGCAATCAACTCCGGGGCTATTCCCGGGGCATTCAACGCTTGAGGCTGAGCATGACGAATGCGAATTGGACGTAGTGTCGCCTGCTCCTTTTCCACTACAGGCCGTTTACCAACTGACTGACTCATTCCGAGATCTCCCGTTAATCGCCGCAGGTATGTTTCAGCTACCCAGACACTTGACCAGTGTCAGCAGCCCGAAGCTTCGAATACAACTTCAGCTTCCTTCTGACTGAAGCCTGTACTCAATGACTCCGAATCACAACTGGCATTTTTATCAGGTACCTGAAACCCACCCGGCCTTGACAGGCAAAAAAAAGGCCCATGCAAGCATGGGCCTTTTCATTCACGCCTGAATCACTCGGCTCTAGATTTCCTGACTGGCCAAACGATCCACCGGGTCATATCCGTAGCGACTTGTTTGCTCTGGAACATCGCCGTTTGCAGGTACGATCACTTCGATCAGACGGTTCAAACCGTCATAGGTCAGATCACGCCCTGCATCATCCTTGGTCAACCGCGCGCGATCATCGTAGTCATAAGTCTCCTTGCGCAGTAAGTGCTCACCCTCGTGTAGCGTTCGCAAGGTCAAGGCATCACGTACATCGTAATCCTGCGCCAGGCTTTGCACCGCGTTGTTCATGGTGAACGTGCGCAATACTTCTCGATCGAACTCATCGTAGCTCAACGTCGTGATCAGGAACTGCCCCCCTTCTCGGGTAGCAATCTTGATCTGTCGGCCAAGCGTGTCATAGGTAAAGCGTGCCTCTACGCCCCCTAACGTTGTCAGTTCCAACTGGCCTGCGGGGTTGTAGTCATAGCGCTGAATCGCACCGAGCACATCGGTGTAAGTCAATGCACGTTCACGCAGGCTTACCTGGTAATACATGGTGTAATCGTTACGCACTTCAGACTTGACCGCCCCCGTGCTGAAGTAGGTGCGTTTGAGGAGTTCCCCTTGCTCCACGGCAGCGGTCAGGTGCGCGTCCTTCGGATCGTATTCATACGTGGCTTCGAAGTTCTGTGCGGCCACGCTGGTGGTCGAGTCGACGACCTTACGGCTGATAGGCTCCTCATTCAGTTGAGGGTTGTACTCGTAGTAAATGCTCTCACCCGCTGGCGTGATCACCCTGTCTGGATTGCGCTGGCCGGGCAGGTAGAACATCTGTCGCCTGCGCCCACCGGTAATCGACACGACCATGCGATCCAGGCCATCGAACACTTGTTCACCGAGCACCTTGTCACCGACCCTGATAAGCACCGGCAAATCTTCACCGCTGTGCGTGGCATAGTCGCGGTGCACCACGCTACCGTCTGCCAGGGTTTCGTCCACCAGTCGATCAAACACATCGTAGACAAAGCGTTTGTCGGCCCTGCGAGCATCTATCTCTTGCGTCAGGCGCCCGAGGCCATCGTAGTGGCTCTGCTGCACACTGTAGGACTTGGCGGGCACGCCCGGCCTGTCGATGGTAAAGCGCTCCACCCGCACAGGCGTTTCGAACCGGTTGAGCCAGCTGACGGTCTTGCCGGTTCGACCGGCGCCATCGGGAAGCAGCAGTTCACCCGTGCTGGCATCACGCAGTTCGCCATCCTCCGATTCGCGCCAGCTGGTCTGTACCGGGCCATCCTTCCACTGGTCGCTGCCCTGCGGGTCGGTCTGCTCGAAATGCCTGACGTTGTCGGGGCCGATCTGGCAATACTGCTGGCCCCAGTCATCGTAGAGGTAGCGCGTCATATAGGCGGTTTCCGCCGCGGTCGCCACAACCGGCTTGCCAACCTGTTGCGCGGCCCGGGCATCGACCTTTTCAGGTTCATAGTCCAGCCAATCGTATTCGGTTTCCTCGGCAAGGTTGCCGAAGCCGTCGTAGGTCATCTTGTAACTGGCACGCAATGCCTCGGCACGCAAGGTATCGGGGTTGTCCGCATCCTGACGTTCCTGCGCCACCGCGCGGTTCAGGCCATCGACCCAGGTGCGGGTGACCACTCCCTTGACATTCTCACTGGTCTCCTCGGCCTGCTGACCGGTCAGGGCAACCAAGCTGTAACTGTAACGACGCGAAGCTCTGAATTCGGCGTGGTTAGGCATGACAATCTCCTCGACCACCCGCCGCAACGAATCGTAGACATACGCAATCTCCACATCGTTGTCGTCACGGTTGAGCACTGGCAGGTTGATCAACACATCCTGACGCAGGGTAGTGCGCTTCTGAGCATGATGGGGGCTACCGTACGCCTGCTCCGAACCATGGTCGAAACCGGTATGGGTCTGCACCGTCTGCAGCACATTGGCGCCGATTGCCTCCGACATCTCGTACAGGTAAGCATTCTTCGTGGCTTTATTGTCGAGTGTGGTGACCTGGGATCGGATACGGCCATATTCCAGCCCGACGCGGTGCATCCGGTAGTACGTATAATCCGTCGAACTGTAGGGTTGGCCGATCTGGTCGCTTTCATTGGCAAGTTTCAGCAGGGTCTCATTCTTGACCAGTAGCGCACCCGCCCGATCATGGGCGCCCACCTTGGCAGCCAGGCGTTCATAGGTAAGGCGAGTGCAGCGGATAGGCGCCACCGGTTGCCCCGGCGCGCCGGCGCCAGGTATCACGACCGTGTCGCGCACGTTACGCACAAAGTCATGAGGATCCGGTGGGCAGTCGGTACCCGCCCCCTCCTTGGGGTAATACGCGTAGCGGGTGCGCACACCGTTGGCCAGCAGTTCGTCGAGCAGGTTGCCGTAATCATCGTATAGGGTCGTGTCACACTCCTCCCGTGCCCAGCCGCTGCCTTCTTTCCAGCGGCGCGTCACGACATGGGGCATCTGGAAGAACTTCGGCTGATGCTTGAAGGACAAGCCAGGTTGCTCGTGGTACTGCGTGACCACTTCGTGCACGTGCTCGTTCTGCGCGTTGACCTGGCGGGTCATGAGGTGGAAACGGTTGTAGTATTGAGTAACCGTTTTCAATACTTGATCTGGCGCATCCTTCGGCTTGTCGGCGTGCAGATAGTGGGTAATCTGCGTGGAATACTCGAAGTCCGACCCCGTGAACTGGTAGAGGTTGTCAAAGCCATTGTCAACCCAACTGACGCCAGAGGCCCCCCGTCCCAGGAAGTTGTTGTCCGAGTACGCGTAGGTAGTCAGCATGGCTGGCTGCCCGGCACCAGGTTCGATGAGATGACGAACCACCCTGGGTAATGCCGGATGCGCATCCCCTGGGAAGCGATGGCCAATATTATCACCGAACTCGTAATCGATGGTTTCAGTGCCGCCCACCGGGTTTTCCACCTTGCTCAAAACGGCCAGGTTGCGCTCGCCTTCGTATTTCAAGTGGCGGTATTTCAGGCGCCAACTGCCCTTGTTCGCATAGGGATCATCATGGTCAAAGGGTAATTGCACCGATTGGGGCAGGCGCAGTGCCGGTGAACCTTCGGTACTCAGGTTAATGGTATAAGTTGCCAACGCGCGGCCTTGACTGCCGGACTCTGGATGCAGACCGATAATTACTTCACCACTGCTGTAGGTCAGCTCCAGCAACTTGAGCCCCGTGCCATCTACAATGCTGGTCAGGCAGGGAATGCCATTGTAACTGTCGTTGTACGCCAAGGTGATCCAGTGCCCCAGAGGGCCTTCGACGCGTACTGGTAGTGCAACCTTGTTTTCGCTGCCCTTGAGTTCAAGAAATTCCACCAGGCCGGACTTGTGTACCACCCGCCAGTAGGCCCCATGCGTGTCTTCGTGCATGTGGAAGGTTTCCACCGTGCGCTCGTCAATCCCCAGCCCGGTGCCATCGCCGAGGTCGGAGCCTGTGATCTTGTAACGCTCTCCGGTGTGCAATTCGAGCATGTTGCTGGCAGGCGAGTACTGCGTAAGGTTCAAACTCCAGCCATGACCAAAGCCTGCATCCTGGCTACTCATCGGGTTGAACCCCAGGCGCAGTGGCAGCGATGGCCCCATGAGACAATTGCCTATCAACTCCGGCAAGGCGATGAACAGGGCGTACTGCGCGGTACGCGGGTCACCCTCCCCGAACACTACCCAGCGAGTAGCCACAGTCGGGTCAGGCAAGCTCAAGGACTGGCCACTTTCCAAGGTTACCTGCTGTTTGGCCAGGTCGAACTGGATGGGTTTAGCGTGGAAGCTTCCCAGCCAACCCAAGTGACAACCAATGTGCAAAAAGTCGTGAGCACCCTGTTACTCGATGGTCTTAACCGCAGCGTAGGCGAGAAGCGCGAAATCGATACGGCCAATGACCCGGACAATCCGGTACGCAAGACCTTCACCGTGGCCACGAAGCAATACGACAGTCTTGGGCGCCAATGCGCCGAAACCGTCCATGACAATCTCGACAACAACGAAAGCCTCGCACTGACCAGCCGGTTCGAGTACGACGACTGGGGCAACCTGAGCAAGACCATCGGCCCCAATGGCGTCATCTATTGCCAGCAACGCTCGCCGTTTGGCAAAGACGGAGACATCATCGAAACCTGGCAGGAACGAGCCGATGAAGCGGCGCTGAAACAACCATTGAGACGCCAGTTGCAAAAGGTCGAGTTCAACCGCTTTGGCAAGCCCGTATATGAGCAGCGCATCGACCTGGACGGGCAAGAAGTAGGCAGGCGCGACTACCTCTACGAAGGCCTCGGCCGCTGCGTAACGGAGACTCGCACCCAGCGCGACCCGTTGAGCACGCCTGCGGAACCCAAACCGGCCCTGCGCCATGCCTGGAAGTTCAGCTACGATGTCTGGGGCCGCATGATGCGCAACGAACGCCCCGACCAGAGCGCGCTGATACGCCGCTTCAGCGACTTCACCAGCGAAACCCTCACCACCCGCCTGGAACTCGAAGGCGATGCAACCCCAATCTGCACACGCACCTTCGATGGCCTCGGCCGCATGAGCACACTGACCGTCGGGCCACGGATAGAACGCTATGACTACCAGGAAGGACGCACGCTGGTACACCAGCATCACCGCACCAGCAAGCGCACCCATACCTACAGCTATCAGCCAGAAGTCACGACCTTGCCCACCAGGATCAGCACCACCCTCACCAGCGAGCAAGGGCAGCTGACGACAAGCCTCGACAACCCAAGCTTTGCATTCGAGCGCCCGGATGCCTCCATTACCGAAAACAGCAGGGTACGCAGAGTAAGCGCGCCTGAGATATCGACAAATGCAAGTTCCACGGAACCAGTCCAACAAACGCCCCAAGGAGGCCCTGAAAGTACTGGAAGTCAACCGCCTGCCCCTCCTAGACAACGGGCTGCTTCGACTGAAAACCTCGAAGACCTTATGAGTCAAATACGTAACTTTAGACAGTTTGACCGACATGTCGACATACGTACAATACGAGCCAGGAACTTCGATAGGAGAGAGTTCCACGGTGTATCCCCAATACCACGCCCTGATTAATTAGTTCACACCTACATTCATTACCAATACAAGTTACCTCTGTTCTCCAGGGCCCTACCGCGCCGCACTGCTCGGCATGGCCCGCGACCTGGGGCACCTGGGCGCGGTGTCGCTGGATGTCACCCAGGCCAGCGCCGACCTGGGCCAGCGCCTCGGCCAAGTGCAGGGCCAGAGTTATTCCGCCCGCTACGGCAAGGCGTTCACCACCGGTACCAATCTGCGATTCGCCGGCTACCGCTACTCCAGCGAAGGTTACCGCGACTACGACGAGGCCGTACGCGAACGCAATGCCTACAGCGGCTACCTCGGCAACCGCCGCAGCCGCCTCGAAGCGTCGGTATACCAGAGCCTGGGCAATTACGGCTCGCTGAGCCTGTCGCTGTCCCAGGACGACTACTGGCGCAACAACCTGCAACGCAGGCAGTACCAGCTGCAGTACAACACCCAGTACCGCAACATCAACTTCAACCTGTTCGCCTCGCAATCGCTGACCCGCAACAACCACCAGGACCGCCTGATCGGCCTGAACATTACCTTGCCCCTGGACTGGTTCAACGGTGCCAGTGCCACGATCGGCACCCAGGCCAGCAACGGGCGCCAGAGCCAGCGCGCCAGCCTCAGCGGCGGCGCACTGGACAATCGTTTAAGGTATACCGCCTCGACCACCCGCGATATCCAGCAACAGACATCCGGCGCATTGTCGGTCGGCTATCAAGGGGCCTGGGCCAACGTCGGTGCCGGCTACACCCAGGGCAACGACTATCAGTCATTCTCGGCCAACGCCAGTGGCGCCATGGTGCTGCACGCGGGCGGCCTGACCATTGGCAGCCAACTCGGCGAAACCAACGCCCTTGTCGAGGTCCCTGGCACACCAGGCCTCGGTGTGCAGAGCACCCCTGGCGGAAGGACCGACAGCGCCGGCTACCTGATCGCACCACACCTGCGCCCCTATCGCAGCAACCCGCTGCACCTGGACACCGCCGACCTGGCGCCACAGGTACAGATAGACAACGGCAGCACCCAGGTTGTCCCCCGCCGCGGCGCAATCGTCAAAGCAACCTTTGCCGCACGCAATGTCAGCCGCTTGATCCTGACCTTGCTACAGGCCAACGGCAAGCCGCTGCCCTTTGGCGCCCAAGTCAGTGATGAGCAGGGCCAGGTATTGGCGGTGGTCGGCCAGGCCGGCCAGGCGCTGGTGGCCACCGATGACAAACCACAGCCATTGCACGTGCAGTGGGGCGGCCAGACCTGCCAGTTGGCCATCGCCCCTCGAAGCATGCGCGAGGAACAAGGCTACCGCCTTCAGACCCTGCAATGCCCGCAATCCTCGACAGACAGCCCCCGGACCTGAACCCATGAAACCATCCACCCGCGTCTCGTTGACTTCCCTGTGCCTGGCACTGCTGGCCAGCGGCGAGGTCTTTGCACGATCGGCCTGCGACTGGAGCGGCGGCATCAGCGGCGAACTGGAGCACAACATCGATCTCAAACACCAATGGGTAGGCCGCGATGCGCCAATCGGGTCGGTCATTGGCCAGGCCGAAACTTACTACAACCGGCCCAACGAAGCTGGCCTCCAGGTAATCTGTACCAATTTCATGGCCGAAGGCCCAACCCTTACGGCCAACGTGAACAACACCCAGCCACTGTTCACTGGTTCGCTGCCGCCGATCAACGGCGAAGACCTCACCGGCCGCGTGATCCAGACCGGCGTGGATGGTATCGGCATTCATGTGCGCCTGGTCGCACCATATCACGGCAAAGGTGGCAGCCCCAGCAATGCCTGGACTTACATCAACTGGACGTCGGTCCCGTGGCAAGGCTACGCCGATCACGCCCCTGGCCCCACCGGCATCCAACTGAACAACCTGCGTGCATACATCACGCTGATCAAGACTGGCCCGATTGCCCCCGGCCCCCACTCCTTCAACGGTATTCAACTGTTCAGTGGCACCTACAGCGATGTCGGCACCGTGATGCGTGCGCACTTGCATGGCACAGTGACCACCGCGCAATGCACGCTGAAGGCCAACGCCGTCAGCCCGGCCCCGGTAGATCTGGGCACCCACGACGTGAAGGACTTCGGCAAACCTGATGACTTCACGAAAGCAGTCCCCTTCAGGATCACACTCAACGACTGCGAAAGCGACGCATCAGGCGGCACCCAGGCCTATATACGGCTCGACGGAGCCAATGGGTCGAAACCGATAGACGTCGACAAGGGTGTATTCAGCCTGTCCAGCGGTTCGGGGGCTACTGGCATCGGTATCCAGGTGCTGCACGCAGACGGCAGCCCCTTTCGGCTGGAAGAAGAAGTTGCCGTGATGCCGCTGAGCCCCGGCGACCTCACCCTGAATTTCCAGGCCCGCTATTACCAGACCGCGCCCACCGTAACCCCGGGCGAGGCCAATGGAGCACTCAATTTCACCGTCACTTATCGCTGATTTGCACCCGGCCTGGCAACTTGCTTGCCAGGTTGTTGGTTTGGGAAAAGCAAAAACGCAAAAATGCTCCGCATCGAAAGATGGGGAGCATTTCTCGTTATAGGGTGCGCCCACCACGTACAGCCCAAGCGGGCAATCCGTGTCCTGGGAGCCAGGAAAATGAAGCCATGAGAGGCTGGAGAGCTTTTTTCAGTACAAAAGCAAACGCCCCGAACAAGTCGGGGCGTCTGGTTACATGTTTGGAGCGGGAAACGAGACTCGAACTCGCGACCCCGACCTTGGCAAGGTCGTGCTCTACCAACTGAGCTATTCCCGCATTTTGAAGCTTTACCACTATCGGCGTGAAGCGCCTTGAAGACCTTCACCACCACTGCACCGCATAGACGCCACAGTATTTAAACTGGAGCGGGAAACGAGACTCGAACTCGCGACCCCGACCTTGGCAAGGTCGTGCTCTACCAACTGAGCTATTCCCGCAAATGGCGTCCCCTAGGGGACTCGAACCCCTGTTACCGCCGTGAAAGGGCGGTGTCCTAGGCCACTAGACGAAGGGGACACACGACACTTTTCAGTGCACCAGGTTTGAACCTCACGATTCAGCCTGGATTTTCTTTTCCTGCCCCGCAGTTAAGCGTTGCCGGAGAAACTGGAGCGGGAAACGAGACTCGAACTCGCGACCCCGACCTTGGCAAGGTCGTGCTCTACCAACTGAGCTATTCCCGCAATTTGGCGTCCCCTAGGGGACTCGAACCCCTGTTACCGCCGTGAAAGGGCGGTGTCCTAGGCCACTAGACGAAGGGGACACGCTGCTGGCATTACTGCCTGCTTTCACTCCCTGCCGCGTTTCGCTGTGTGCTTTACGCTGCAAGTGGCGCGCATTCTATGGATGGTTCGGACAGGCGTCAACCCCTTTATAGAAATTTATTTAAATCAATGACTTCCGGGTGTGTTGGGGTGCAGATGCGGGATGGGTTGCCGATATAGAGAGAAGCAATCCTGTGCCGGCCCTTTCGCGGCTAAAGCCGCTCCCACAGGGACCGTGCGCAGCTTGAAGGCAGTGCCGTACCTGTGGGAGCGGCTTTAGCCGCGAAAGGGCCGGCACAGGGATTTAGCAGCTGTTCGTCCCACACCGAACTCACTACACTCAAAGCTGTAATTCTTCTTCAATGAGGCATTAACGGTGACACCACTTCTGATCACCCTGCTCATCGTGGCGGGTATCGCGCTGCTGATCGTGATCGGCTACCTAAACAATGTGGTCGAGAACGGCAAGCTCGAGCGCGCCCGGATGAAGATCGAGCTGGCCGACCGCCTGCGCCGCTGTGGCGAAATCACCGAGACCTTCCCCGGCCAGTTCATGACCCCGGCGCTGAAGTTGCTGCTGACCCGCCTGGAGCTCAACCTCAACCAGCGTCAATTGGCGATGGACAAGCACAATGCCGAGATCAAGGCGCGCATCGCCGAACTGGAAAACCTGATTGCCCAGGGTACGCAGATCCCGGTGAACAACCCGCCCAACCCGATCCAGACCGAGATCAAGGCCAAGGATGTGCGTTTCCTGCTGGAGGCGTTGCACAACCAGGTGACCCGAGCCGCCCAGGAGGGCTTCCTGCCCACGCCCGAGGCCAAGCAATGGATCAAGGAAATCCGCCATATCCTGGTGCTGCTGCATATCGAGTTCTTCAACAACCTCGGCCAGCAGGCCCTGCAGCAGAACCAGCCAGGCCAGGCGCGCCTGGCCTTCGAGCGCGGCGTGCAGTACCTGCGCAAGCAGCCGGAACCGAAGGTGTATGAAGAGCAGCTGACGTACCTGGAGAAGCTGCTGGCTCGGGCCAACGCCCAGGTGCTGGACCGCCTGGCCCCGGCGGAGGACGAGCAGAATGAACTGACCCAGGGGCTCAAGACCGATGAGGAAGAGACCTGGAAGAAGAAGGTGATGTACGACTGATGCTTTAACCTGTACCGGCCTCTTCGCGGCTAAAGCCGCTCCTACAGGGACCGCATCGCCCTCAGGCTTGGTGCGATCCTTGTAGGAGCGGCTTTAGCCGCGAAGAGGCCGGTACAGGCAGCGACCATCAGCAGTCGGTCAGCTCCAGAAAAATCGCCGCCAACCGCTCCAGCCCCACCTGATCCGCCTCACTGAAGCGCCCAAGCTTCGGGCTGTCCAGGTCCAGCACACCAATCAACCTGCCCTCCTTCACCAGCGGGATTACCAGCTCGCTGTTGGACGCACTGTCACAGGCAATATGCCCTGGGAACGCATGCACGTCCTCTACCCGCTGAGTCTGCCGGGTGGCCGCTGCCGCCCCGCACACGCCCTTGCTGAACGGGATGCGCACGCACGCCACCTGGCCCTGGAACGGGCCCAGCACCAGTTCTTCGTTGCGGTTGAGGTAGAACCCCGCCCAGTTGAGGTCGTCCACCTGGTTATAGAGGAATGCCGAAAACTGCGCGGCATTGGCGATGAAGTCACGCTCGTCGGCAAACAGCGCCTGCACTTGCGCCGCCAGCAGGTTGTAACCGTCGAGGCCGGCGCCACTGGCATTGAGGTCGATCATTTACTTTTGCTCCAGCAATTGCAGCCCGACCCAGTAGCGGGCGAACTGATAGGCACAACGGCCATTACGGTTACCGCGGCCGGTGGCCCAGCGCACGGCGAGGATGTCGAGTTCTTCGCTGCGCTGCCAGGCCAGGCCGGCAGTTTGCGCGAGCTGGCCGATCCAGTGCTCGACCACGTTCAGGAAGTGTTCCTGGGTGAAGGGGTAGAACGACAGCCACAGGCCAAAACGGTCGGACAGGGCAATCTTGTCTTCCACCGCTTCACTGGGGTGCAGCTCGCCGTCCACGCGCTTCCAGTTCTCGTTGTCGCTCTCCTTTTCCGGCACCAGGTGGCGGCGGTTGGAGGTGGCGTACAGCAGCACGTTGTCCGGAGCCTGCTCGAGCGAGCCGTCGAGCACGCTCTTGAGCACCCGGTAGTCGCCCTCCCCGGCTTCGAACGACAGGTCGTCGCAGAACAGGATGAAGCGCTGCGGCAGCTTCTGCAGCTGCTCGACCACCCGTGGCAGGTCGGCCAGGTGGTCGCGTTCGATTTCGATCAGGCGCAGGCCGGCACCCGCGTGCTCGGCCAGCAGGGCACGTACCAGCGACGACTTGCCGGTGCCGCGCGAGCCCCACAGCAGTGCATGGTTGGCAGGCATGCCGTTGATGAACTGATGGGTGTTGCGGCCCAATTGGTCACGCTGCTGGTCGACGCCGATCAGGTCGCTGAGGCGAATGTCCAGGCTGACTTCCAGTGGCAGCAGGTAGCCGCTGCGGCCATCACGCTGCCAGCGCGCGGCCAGGGTAGTGGCCCAGTCGATGTTCGGGCGCTGGGCCGGCAACAGGGGTTCGAGGCGGGCCAGTACCGATTCGGCGCGGTCCAGGAAAGCAATCAAGCGAGCGTCCATCAGGGCTCCTGCAAGTTCAGATTCGGGGCTGCTGTGCCGGCCTCTTCGCGGCTAAAGCCGCTCCCACAGGTTTATCACCGCCCTTGAGACCTGTGATGTACCTGTGGGAGCGGCTTTAGCCGCGAATAGGCCGGCACAGCCAGTAGAGCAATCAAGGCTGAATGTGTGACAGACCCACCAGCAGCCGGGGCTATTCGGCTATGCTTGCGCAGCGCAAGGGACGTGAAACCGGCTCGGGACACATGGATATCAAGTTCACCAATCGCCTGTCATACAAGCAAGCCCGGTTGACAGTCCTGGTCGGCTTCATCCTGGGAACATTGCTCAGTCTCATCCAGATCGGCATCGATTATGCCAGCGAAGACGCGTCCATCAACCGTGAAGTGCGCGCCTTGCTGCAAATCAGCCACAACCCGGCCTCGCGCATCGCCTACAACATCGACTCGGAACTGGCGCTGGAGCTGACTCGCGGCCTGCTGGAGTCGCCGGCCATCATCCGTGCGCGGCTGATCGACAACAACGAAACGGTACTGGCCGACGTCGAACGACCGCGCCTGGAGGACCGCTACCGGCCACTCAGCGACTTCCTGTTCGGCGATCAGCGCCAGTTCAAGGAACGCCTGTATCTGACCCACATGCCCGAGGAAAACCTCGGCACCCTCTACCTGGAGGTGGACACCTACGCCTTCGGCAGCCGCTTTCTCGACCGTGCCGGGATCACCCTGCTCAACGGCTTCGCCCGTAGCCTGGTGCTGACCGGCATCCTCCTGGCGCTGTTCTACATGATGCTGACCAAGCCGCTGGTGACGGTAATTGGTGCGCTCAGCGGCAGCGACCCGCGCAAACCCACGCAAACCCGCCTGCAATGCCCGCCCGGACATGAACATGACGAAATCGGCGTACTGGTAAGGGTCGCCAACCAGCAGTTCGTCAGCATGGCCACCGAGATCGATCAGCGGCGCACCGCAGAAAACCGCCTGACCCAGTACCTCAACGAGCTGGAAGATATCGTCTCGGCACGCACCAACGAGCTGAAGGCCAGCAACAGCAGCCTGAGCCTGTCCAACCAGGAGTTGGAAGAAGCCCGCCGCCGGGCGCTGGACATGGCCCAGGCGCGCGCCGCCTTCCTCGCCAACATGAGCCACGAAATCCGTACCCCGCTCAACGGCATGCTCGGCATGATCGCCCTTGCCCTGGACAGCCCGCTGCCCAGCGAGCAACGCCAGCAGCTGGCGATAGCCCATGACTCGGGCAAGGTGCTGGTGGAGTTGCTCAACGATATTCTCGACCTGTCCAAGTTCGATGCCGGCCAGCTGGAGCTGGAGCGCATTCCGTTCGACATGGGCTCGATGGTCGAGGACACTGCCAACCTGCTGTCGCAGAACACCGCGCAAAGCGTGGAGCTGACCTGCCTGATCGCCCGCGACTTCCCCAGCAGCGTGCTTGGCGACCCCACGCGGGTACGGCAGATCGTCAGCAACCTGCTGTCCAACGCCCTCAAGTTCACCCGCTTCGGCCGCGTGGATGTGCGCCTGTCGACCATCGTCGGCGGTGTGCGCCTGGAAGTGCGCGACACCGGCATCGGCATCCCCGAAGAAGCCCAGGCACGGATCTTCCAGCCATTCACCCAGGCCGGCGCCGGCATCACCCGCCAGTACGGCGGCACCGGCCTGGGCCTGGCGCTGACACGCAACCTGTGCAAGGCCATGCAGGGCCACCTGCACATCAAGTCCGACCCTGGCTTCGGCAGCCGCTTCACCGCCGAACTGCCACTGGCCGTGCACACCGAGGCCATTGCGCCAGCACCGTTGCACGGGCGCGTGGCGGCGCTGAGCACGGCCGGCAGCGGGCTCGATGAACTATTGCAGGACCTGCTGCCTGCCTGGGGCCTTGCCTACCAGCACCATGACAGCTGCGCGGGGCTCGACGCGACGGCCATCGACCTGCTCATCACCGACAGCCTGGACCACCTGTTCGAACTGCGCCCGGCATTGAAAACACCGATCTTGCTGGTGACCGCCTACGGCAACTTCCTGCCCAGCGAACAGTCGGTCGCCCTCGCCCCCCTGCACCAACTGGCCCGGCCGCTGGCGCGCAACGCCCTGTACCAGACCTTGCGCCGCACCTTGCAGGGCCATGAGCCCGAACACCCGCTGGCTACCCCGGCCATCACACTGGACCAAGGCCGCGCGCGCATCTTGCTGGTGGAGGACAACCCGGTAAACCAGCTGGTGGCCAAGGGCATGCTGGCCAAGCTCGGCTGCCAGGTACAGCTGGCCACCCAAGGCGCCGAGGCCCTGGAGCTACTGGAACAGGACGAATTCGACCTGGTCCTGATGGATTGCAACATGCCGGTGATGGACGGCTACGAGGCCAGCCGGCGTATCCGCCAAAGCGGTCGCTGGCCCGACCTGCCAATCGTCGCCCTCACCGCCAACGCCATGCCCGAAGAGCGCGAGCGCTGCCGGGCAGCCGGCATGAACGACTACCTGGCCAAGCCGTTCCGCCGTGAAGAGTTGCTGGCGCTGGTCGACCACTGGGTGCCGGTCAACGGCTGAGCAGGCGCTCGATGTCCGCTTCCAGGGCCTGCGGCTTGGTGGTGGGGGCGTAGCGCGTTACCTGGCCAGAGGCCGGGTCGACCAGGAACTTGGTGAAGTTCCACTTGATCTTCTGGCTGCCCAGAATGCCCGGCGCGCGCTGCTTGAGTTCGACGAACAGCGGATGGCTGCCGGGGCCGTTGACCTCGACCTTGCGGAACAGCGGGAAGCTCACGCCGAAATTGCGCTGGCAGAACTGGGCAATTTCCCGTGCATCGCCCGGCTCCTGCTTGCCGAACTGGTTGCAGGGGAAGCCCAGCACCACCAGGCCACGCGCGCGATAAGCCTGCCACAGTTGCTCCAGGCCCTTGTACTGCGGGGTAAAGCCGCACTGGCTGGCGGTATTGACCACCAGCAGCGCCTTGCCGGGGAAGTCGCCGAGCTTCTTGTGCTCGCCGCCCAGGGTCACGCAGGGGATGTCCAGTATCGATCCAGCCATGGTCGGGCTCCGGTCAGTCGCGCGGGCGCAGGTCGATGCACACCGAGTTGATGCAGTAGCGCAGGCCGGTCGGTGGCGGGCCATCGGGGAACACGTGGCCCAGGTGCGCATCGCAGCGGGCACAGGTGACTTCGGTGCGGATCATGCCGTGGGAGGTGTCGCGAATCTCGATCATCGCGGCTTCCTCGATGGGTGCGTAGAAGCTCGGCCAGCCGCAGCCGGAATCGAACTTGGTCTGCGCATCGAACAGCGGCAGGCCGCAGCAGATGCAGTGGTAGATGCCGTCGCGGCGCTCGCTGTTGTACTTGCCGCTGAACGGCCGCTCGGTACCCTTGAGGCGGCATACCTGATACTGCTCGGGGTCGAGCATCGACTGCCATTGTTCCAGGGTTTTCACGATCTTTTGCATGTAGGGACCTCGGCAGGCTGAATTTCACTGCGCACCGTCTTTTCCGGGGCGCGGGTGGCACGTATATTAGTTGGCTTCGTGTGCCAGGCGTTCAGTCTGGCACCCGCTTCCTGCCCTTTCAAACCTTTCGGCGGGGCGTAGCGCGTTTTCTCAATCGGGATCCCATCATGCAGTTCAGCAAATCGAACAAGCTCGCCAATGTCTGCTACGACATTCGCGGCCCAGTGCTCAAGCACGCCAAGCGCCTGGAAGAGGAAGGCCACCGCATCCTCAAGCTGAACATCGGCAACCCGGCGCCGTTTGGCTTCGAGGCGCCTGACGAAATCCTCCAGGATGTGATCCGCAACCTGCCCACCGCGCAGGGCTACAGCGACTCCAAAGGCCTGTTCAGCGCGCGCAAGGCGGTGATGCAGTACTGCCAGCAGAAGCAGATCGAAGGCGTCGGCATCGAGGACATCTACCTGGGTAATGGTGTGTCCGAGCTGATTGTGATGTCGATGCAGGCGCTGCTCAACAACGGCGATGAAGTGCTGATCCCTGCCCCCGACTACCCGCTGTGGACCGCCGCCGTGAGCCTGGCCGGCGGCAAGCCGGTGCACTACCTGTGCGACGAGCAGGCCGACTGGTTCCCAGACCTTGAGGACATCAAGGCCAAGATCACCCCGAACACCAAGGCCCTGGTGATCATCAACCCGAACAACCCGACCGGCGCGGTGTACTCCAAAGAGCTGCTGCTGGGCATGCTGGAACTGGCCCGCCAGCACAACCTGGTGGTGTTCTCCGACGAGATCTACGACAAGATCCTGTACGACGAAGCCGTGCACATCAGCACCGCCTCGCTGGCCCCCGACCTGCTGTGCCTGACCTTCAACGGCCTGTCCAAGTCGTACCGGGTGGCGGGCTTCCGTTCCGGCTGGCTGATCATCTCCGGGCCCAAGCACCACGCGCAAAGCTACATCGAAGGCATCGACATGCTGGCCAACATGCGCCTGTGCGCCAACGTGCCGGCCCAGCATGCCATCCAGACCGCGCTGGGCGGCTACCAGAGCATCAACGACCTGGTGCTGCCGCCCGGCCGCCTGCTGGAGCAGCGCAACCGCACCTACGAGTTGCTGAACGACATCCCGGGCGTTAGCTGCGTGAAGCCGATGGGTGCGCTGTATGCATTCCCGAAGATCGACCCGAAGGTTTGCCCGATCCACAACGACGAGAAGTTCGTGCTCGACCTGCTGCTGTCGGAAAAGCTGCTGATCGTTCAAGGTACGGCGTTCAACTGGCCGTGGCCGGACCACTTCCGCGTTGTCACTTTGCCGCGGGTGGATGACCTGGAGGCGGCGATTGGCCGGATCGGGAATTTCCTGAAGGGTTATTCGCAGTAAGTGAAGGCCCTGGGGGCGCTTTGCGCCCCTTTCGCGACACAAGGCCGCTCCTACAGGGTTACGCGATCAGTTGTAGGAGCGGCCTTGTGTCGCGATGGGCTGCAAAGCAGCCCCCAAAACCCCACAGGATGTTTCTTACATCCTGCAACGCTCTATCCCACAGCCCCCGCGCCATCCTCTGCCATACTCCGCCGTACACAGTTTGAAATAGTCGCCCGATTGAATCGGCACGGCCGGCCCCTTATATACCCCGCAGTAAGCGACAACTCATCCGTCAGGAGAACGTAACAACCATGATGCGCATTCTGTTGTTTGTAGCCACCAACCTCGCGGTGGTGCTGGTTGCAAGCATTACCCTGAGCCTGTTCGGTTTCAACGGGTTCATGGCCGCCAACGGGGTCGACCTGAACCTCAGCAGCCTGCTGGTGTTCTGCGCCGTGTTCGGCTTTGCCGGCTCCCTCGTCTCGCTGTTCATCTCCAAGTGGATGGCGAAGATGACCACCGGTACCCAGATCATCAGCCAGCCGCGCACCCGCCACGAACAGTGGCTGCTGCAAACGGTGGAAGAGCTGTCCCGTGAAGCGGGCATCAAGATGCCCGAGGTGGGTATCTTCCCGGCGTACGAGGCCAACGCCTTCGCCACCGGCTGGAACCGCAACGACGCGCTGGTCGCCGTGTCCCAGGGCCTGCTGGAGCGTTTCTCGCCCGATGAAGTGCGCGCAGTGCTGGCCCACGAGATCGGCCACGTGGCCAACGGCGACATGGTCACCTTGGCGCTGGTGCAAGGCGTGGTGAACACCTTCGTGATGTTCTTCGCGCGCATCATCGGCAACTTCGTCGACAAGGTGATCTTCAAGAACGAAGAAGGCCAGGGCATTGCCTACTACGTAGCGACCATCGTTGCCGAGCTGATCCTGGGCATTCTGGCCAGCATGATCGTGATGTGGTTCTCGCGCCGCCGCGAATACCGCGCCGACGAAGCCGGTGCACAGCTGGCCGGTACCGCAGCAATGATCGGCGCCCTGCAGCGCCTGCGCGTGGAGCAAGGCCTGCCGGTGCACATGCCCGACAGCATGAAGGCCTTCGGCATCAATGGTGGCCTGAAGCACGGCCTGGCCGGGCTGCTGATGAGCCACCCGCCGCTGGAAGACCGTATCGAGGCCCTGCGCCGTCGCGGTTGATCCAATCGGTAAAACAAAAGGGCGACTGCGGTCGCCTTTTTTTGTACACCTGTGCCGGCCTCTTCGCGGGTAAACCCGCTCCCACAAGTTCACCACACACCTTGAGGATTGTGCAGTACCTGTGGGAGCGGGTTCACCCGCGAAAGGGCCGGTGCAGGCTACACACCTGTCATCGGCTAACCCGGTACACCCGCTCCAACAAACTCGATACCCCGGCCTGCGAAAACTTCGGGCTTTCTTCAATCACCTCCACAGCCTCCAGCTCATCCACCTGCCACCCGGTAAACCCCTGCCGCAGCTCTTCATCCCCGACCGAAAACGGCGGTCCGTCCAGCAAAGCCTGGTCATAATCCAGAGTCACCACCAACCCCTGGCAACCCGCCGGCAGCAAGCCCGACAACAGCTGCATGTAAGCCACACGCATCTGCGGCGGCAAGGCAATCAACGCCGCCCGGTCATACAGCCCCGCGCAATCGCCAATATCCTCGACCTTCAACGCAAAGAAATCCCCACACCAGAGCTCAACGTCACCACTGCGCCAAACTTCGAAAACCCCGCGCTGTTGCACCTCGGCTTCAAGCCCATGCTCACGGAAGAATGCCTCCACCGCTTGCCGCGACAACTCTACGCCCAACACGCGATACCCCTGCCCGGCCAGCCAGGCCAGGTCCAGGCTCTTGCCGCACAACGGCACCAGCACGCGGCTGCCCGGCGCCAGGCCAAGCGTTGGCCAGTACCTCTGCAGATAGGGGTTCACCTGCGCCTGGTGAAAGCCGATCTGGTTGTCGGCCCACCGCTGCTGCCAGAACGCTGGCTCCATGATCACTCCTGATTTTTAGATGGTTTGTCGGTAAAAGTTGGTTTGGATTTCGATCTGTAGTTGATCGAAGATGATTGCATCTTAACCGTCAGGACCCCGCCATGCTGCCCAGCCTGTTCATTTCCCATGGTTCTCCCATGCTTGCCCTGCAACCCGGCGCCAGCGGGCCTGCGCTGGCAGGGCTTGCCAACGCCCTGCCCCGGCCGAAAGCGATCGTGGTGGTGTCGGCGCACTGGGAAAGCCGCGAACTGCTGGTTACCGGCAGCGCACAACCAGAGACCTGGCATGACTTCTACGGCTTCCCACCGGCGCTGTATGCGGTGCAGTACCCGGCACCGGGTGACGCCACCCTTGCCGGCCAGGTCAGTGAACTGCTGCAGGCTGCCGGGCTGCCAGCCCGGCTGGACGCGCAGCGGCCGTTCGACCATGGTGCCTGGGTGCCGCTGTCGCTGATGTACCCGGATGCGGGTGTTCCGGTGGTGCAGGTTTCACTGCCCAGCCACATGGGGCCGGCGCTGCAGGTCAAGGTAGGCCAAGCGCTGGCGGGTTTACGCGACCAAGGCGTGCTGTTGATCGGTTCGGGCAGCATTACCCACAACCTGGGCGAACTGGACTGGCATGCCGGGCCGGATGTGATCGAGCCTTGGGCACTGGCGTTCAGGGATTGGGTGGTGGAAAAGCTGCGGGCGAATGACCAGGAAGCGTTGTTGGGTTATCGGCAGCAGGCGCCGTTTGCGGTGCGTAACCATCCCAGTGATGAGCATTTCCTGCCGCTGTTCTTTGCCCTGGGGGCTGGCGGCAAGTTCGGGGTGGTGCACCAGGGGTTTACCCTGGGGGCGTTGGGGATGGACATTTATCGGTTCGACTGAAGGGCCTCTTCGCGGGCTTGCCCGCTCCCACAGGTCCTCCACAGGCCTTGAGAGCTGTGATGCACCTGTGGGAGCGGGCAAGCCCGCGAAGAGGCCGGCACAGGCAAAAAAAAATCCCCAGCCAAAGCCGGGGATTTTTTCATTGCGCCAGGATCAATCCTCGCGGTAGCGACGCAGCTTCAGCTGCTTGCCAGCCACGCGGGTGTCCTTGAGCTTGGACAGCAGCTTCTCCAGGCCATCTTCCGGCAGCTCGACCAGGCTGAAGCTGTCGCGCACCTGGATGCGGCCGATGGCGTCACGAGCCAGACCACCCTCGTTGAGGATCGCGCCCAGCAGGTTCTTGGCAGCGATGCCGTCACGGGCACCCAGGGCAGTACGGCAACGCACGCGGCCTTCGGCCAGCGGCATCGGCGCACGGCGCTCGCGGTCACCACGCTCCGAGCGCTCGCCACGCTCACCACGCTCGGTACGCTCACCACGCGGGGCGAAGCTCGGCACCAGCGGCTGCTCACGCTCTACCGCGGCCAGGTCCAGCGCCTGGCCATTGGTGGCCTTGCGCAGCAGGGCAGCAGCCAGGGCACGCGCGCTGCAACCCAGGTCGGCGGTCAGGCGGTCGAACAGTTCGCCGTGGGTGGCTTCCGCTTCGGCAACCAGCGGCGCCAGGCTCGAGGTCAGCTTCTTGATGCGGGCGTCCAGCACGGCCTGGGCATTCGGCAGGCGGGCTTCGGCAACTTTCTGCCCGGTTACGCGCTCGATCACCTGCAGCATGCGGCGCTCACGCGGGGTGACCAGCAGCAGTGCACGGCCATCGCGACCAGCACGGCCGGTACGGCCGATACGGTGTACGTAGGACTCCGGGTCGTACGGCATGTCGACGTTGAACACGTGAGTGATGCGCGGTACGTCCAGGCCACGGGCAGCGACGTCGGTAGCGACAACGATGTCCAGGCGGCCATCCTTGAGCGAGTCGATCACGCGCTCACGCTGGTTCTGGGCGATGTCGCCGTTCAGCGCGGCAGCCTTGTAACCCTTGGCTTCCAGCGCGGAGGCCAGGTCCAGGGTGGCTTGCTTGGTACGCACGAAGGCGATCAGCGCGTCGAACTCTTCCACTTCCAGCAGACGCAGCACAGCCGGGATCTTCTGGTCGGCGTGGACCATCAGGTGGGCCTGCTCGATCGCGGTAACGGTCTGGGTCTTGCTCTGGATCTTGACGTGCTTGGGCTCGCGCAGGTGGCGTTCGGCGATCGAGCGGATCGACGACGGCAAGGTGGCGGAGAACAGCACGGTCTGGCGGCTGGCCGGGATGGCATCGAAGATCACTTCGAGGTCGTCCATGAAGCCCAGCTTGAGCATCTCGTCGGCTTCGTCCAGTACCAGGTACTGCACGGTCGACAGGACTTTTTCGTCACGACGCAGGTGGTCGCACAGACGGCCAGGGGTGGCCACGACGATTTGCGCGCCGTTGCGGATCGCACGCAACTGTGGGCCCATCGGGGCACCACCGTAGACGGCGACCACGTTCACGCCCGGCATCTGCTTGGCGTAGGTTTCGAAAGCTGTAGCAACTTGCAGCGCCAACTCACGGGTTGGCGCCAGGATCAGGGCTTGCGGTTCGCGCTTGCTCACATCGATCTTGTTGAGGATCGGCAGGGCGAAGGCAGCGGTCTTGCCGGTGCCAGTCTGCGCCTGGCCGATCATGTCGTGACCGGCGAGGATGATCGGGATCGATTGTTGCTGAATGGCGGACGGCTCTTCGTAGCCGGTCGCCAGAACGGCAGCAACAATATTCGGATTGAGATCGAGAGCGGCGAAGCCGCCGGTTTCCTGGGTCATGGGTCTGCCTCTAGGTGCATCCGCAAAGACCCATGCTCCAAAGCTGCACAAGCCATGAAAGACCGACAGGTCACCCAGGCAGCTTTGGCGGCGGGGATTTGCGAAAACGATTGAAAAAGAAAACGTGGGAAAGTCCGCCTAGCGGACGTGCAGCCGAAGCTGGACTCGGAGGGTTTGCACCACCTGATTTTGCGGTCCGCTAAAAGACCGGCGCGTACTATACCCGAAATCGTGCGCAGACGTGAGGAATATTTTCAGGGTGCCTGGCCATTGTCGGGCCATCAGCAATGTGCGGCTGAAACGATTCCTGCCTGCGATACCGCGTCGTCTGATTCGCGAGCACGCCCGCTCCCACAGGATACTCACCGCCCTTGAGCACAATGATATTCCTGTGGGAGCGGGCGTGCCCGCGAAGAAGCCAACTCAGGTAGCCGGCCGAATCTCGCGGATCAGCCCCTCAAGGCTGTACCCCAGGCGCGGCGCCAGCGCCTGGGCCCGGGCTTTCAGCCCATCCAGGTCCAGCGTCTGCTCCAGGTCCGCCGGCACCAGCAGGATCACATTGCCCTCCTTCACCGGCAGCTCCCAGTAATGCCGGTGGTACAACCCGCGCAGCAACGCCGCGCCCAGCGGCTTGCCGTCGTCGGTGGCCCACTGGTTGATCACCAGCCAACCACCCGGGTTCAGTTGCTGCTGGCAGTTCTCCAGGAAGTTCCACGCCAGGTGGCCCACCCCCGGCCCATGGTCGGTGTACAGGTCGACGAACAGCAGGTCGGCCTTCTCCGCCGTGGGCAACAGCTCCAGCGCATCGCCGATGCGTACATACAGCCGCGGGTCGTCGTCCAGGCCCAGGTACTCCATGGCCAGGCGCGGTACGTCCGGGCGCAGTTCGATTGCCTCGATGTCGTCCAGCGGCAGGAACTTCATGCAGGCCTGGGTCAGCGTGCCGGCACCCAGGCCGAGAAACAGCGCGCTCTCCGGCTGCTCGTGGCACAGCGCCCCCACCAGCATGGCGCGGGTATAGTCGTACTCCAGCCAGCTGGGGTCGGCCGTGAACACGCAGCTCTGCTCGATCGCATCGCCGAATTCCAGAAAGCGGTAGTCGTCGACTTCATACACGCTGATGACGCCAAAGGCGTCCTGCACCCGTGCCAGTAGCCGCTCTTCCCGTTCCGCCGCCATGCTCACCACCTACCCGCACAAAAACGCGCATTGTCCGCCAACACCCTCGATGCAACAAGCGCAGCGCCAACTGTTACCATGGCCCATAGCCTACAACCGACAAGACCGAGCCCGAGATGAACCAACCGTGGAGCCCCGACAGCTGGCGCGCCCTGCCGATCCAGCAGCAACCGACCTACCCCGATGCCGCGCACCTGCTGAAGGTCGAACAGACCCTGGCCAGCTACCCGCCGCTGGTGTTCGCGGGCGAGGCGCGCGAGCTGCGCCGGCAGTTCGCCGAGGTCACCGAAGGCCGCGCCTTCCTGCTGCAGGGTGGCGACTGCGCCGAGAGCTTCGCCGAGTTCTCGGCGGCGAAGATCCGCGACACCTTCAAGGTGCTGCTGCAGATGGCTATTGTCATGACCTTCGCCGCCGGCTGCCCGGTGGTCAAGGTCGGGCGCATGGCCGGGCAGTTCGCCAAGCCGCGCTCATCGGGCGATGAAACCATCGGCGACATCACCCTGCCCGCCTACCGTGGCGACATCGTCAACGGCATCGGCTTCGACGCGAAAAGCCGCATCCCCGACCCGGAACGCCTGCTGCAGGCCTACCACCAGGCCACCGCCAGCCTCAACCTGCTGCGCGCCTTCGCCCAGGGCGGGTTCGCCGACCTGCACCAGGTGCACAAGTGGAACCTGGACTTCATCGCCAATTCGGCGCTGGCCGACAAGTACCACCAGCTGGCCAACCGCATCGACGAAACCCTGGCATTCATGCGCGCCTGCGGCCTGGACAGCGCGCCGCAGCTGCGCGAAACCAGCTTCTTCACCGCCCACGAAGCACTGCTGCTGAACTATGAAGAAGCCTTCGTGCGCCAGGACAGCCTGACCGGCGACTACTACGACTGCTCGGCGCACATGCTGTGGATCGGCGACCGCACCCGCCAGCTGGACGGTGCCCATGTGGAGTTCCTGCGCGGCGTGCACAACCCGATCGGGGTCAAGGTTGGCCCCAGCATGAACCCCGAAGAACTGATCCGCCTGATCGACACGCTGAACCCGGCCAACGACCCCGGGCGCCTGAACCTGATCGTGCGCATGGGTGCCGGCAAAGTCGGCGACCACCTGCCGGGGCTGATTCGCACGGTCGAACGCGAAGGGCGCAAGGTGCTGTGGAGCTCCGACCCGATGCATGGCAACACCATCAAGGCCAGCAGCGGCTACAAGACCCGCGATTTTGCGCAGATCCTGGATGAGGTGAAGCAGTTCTTCCAGGTGCACCAGGCCGAGGGCAGCCACGCCGGCGGCATCCACATCGAGATGACCGGGCAGAACGTCACCGAATGCATCGGCGGCGCCCGGCCGATCACCGAGGATGCGCTGTCCGACCGCTATCACACCCACTGCGACCCGCGGATGAATGCCGACCAGTCGCTGGAGCTGGCGTTCCTGATTGCCGAAACCCTCAAGCAGGTGCGGCGCTGAGCAACGCCTGGCGCAACTGGCTGCCCTCGGTACGCGGGCAGTTCAGTTGCACCTTCTCCAGCCCCAGCCAGCTGGCCAGGCACAGCAGGTTGCCGGCCAAGGCCTGGTAACCCTCTTCGTCCAGGCCCGCTGCCTCGACATGCACGGCGTGCACTGCCAGTTGCCCCTGGGCGCGCTCGGCGCGCAGGTCCACGCGCGCGCCGATGCGTTCGCGGTACAGGAACGGCAGCACGTAGTAACCGTACACCCGCTTGTGCGCCGGGGTGTAGATTTCCAGGCGGTAGCGGAAGTCGAACAAGCGCTCGGTACGGCTGCGTTCCCAGACCAGTGAATCGAACGGCGACAACAGCGCGCTGGCCTCGATGCGCCGGGGGATGCGCGGCGCGCCGGCGCAGTAGGCAAGCTGCTTCCAACCCAGCACCTCGACCGCTTGCAGGCGGCCATCAGCCACCAGTTCGGCCAGTACCGCTTTGCCCTGCCCCGGGTCCAGGCGGAAGTAGTCGCGCAGGTCGCGCTCGGTGGCTACGCCCAGGGCGGTGGCGGCGTGCAGCATCAAGCCCTGATGCGCCTCGGTCTCGCTGGGCAGTGGCTGGTCGAGGATCGACCTCGGCAGGACCTTTTCCGGTACATCGTAGAGCCGCTCGAAGCCGCGCCGGCCAGCGACCGTCACCTCCCCTGCGGCGAACAGCCATTCCAGCGCGTGCTTTTCCTCGCTCCAGTCCCACCAAGGGCCAGCCCGCTCCTCGCGGGTGGACAGGCTGCCCGCGCCAAGGGCGCCCTGTTCGCGGACCGCTGCCAGTACCCGAGTGATAACGTCCTGGCGTTCACGGCCAAACTGCGCGAGCTGGCGATAGATGCCACGACCATCGGCGGCCTGGGCCATGCGCCAGCGCAGCAGTGGGTACAGGCTCAGCGGCAGCAGCGAGGCTTCGTGCCCCCAATACTCGAACAACAGGCGTTGGCGACCACGGCCCCAGGCGAGCTGGTCGAGGGCGGCAGGCGAGTAGCTGCCCAGGCGGGAGAACAGCGGCAGGTAGTGGGAGCGGACCAGGGCGTTGACCGAATCGATCTGCAACACGCCCAGGCGTTGCAGCATGCGTTTGAGTGCCGGCAGGGTCGGCGCCGTTTCTGGCTGTTTGCCGAAACCTTGGGCAGAAAGGGCCAGGCGGCGGGCCTGGTTGATGGACAGCTTGAGGGGCAAGCCTGAACTCCTTGTAGTGTCTGTTCCGGCCCTTTCGCGGGTGAACCCGCTCCCACAGGGATCCCATTGGTCTCGGGCAATGTGGAGTTCCTGTGGGAGCGGGTTCACCCGCGAAGAGGTCAGTGGTTCCACCGACAAACTTAGCCTATTTCCGCAACGGATCATCCCAGAAATGCCGCTCGGCCTCCTGCTGGATATCCGCCCGGCTCAACCCCAGGTCGTGCAGGGTCGCATCACTCAGGCTGGCCAGTTCCTGGCGCTGGCGGTATAGCTGCAGCCATCGCGCAGGGCGCTGCAGGGCGGCATGCCACAGGTGGTTCAGGGAAAAGGCAGGTTGCTGGATGCTGCTGACATGACCTTTCATCGTGAAGCCCTCCGTGTTGATGGCTCCAGTCTCCTGCCAGGCATAAGATCAATCCAACGAATGTTTCTGATGCCATGCATCTCGGAGATTGATGCAATGTCCCAGTACCAGAGCCTCGACGCGGACGTACTGCGCACGTTCGTGGCCATCGCCGAGCAGGGTGGCTTCACCCGCGCCGGCGAGGTAGTCAACCGCACCCAGTCGGCGGTGAGCATGCAGATGAAACGCCTGGAAGAGGACATCCTCCAGCGCCAGCTGTTCGAGCGCGATGGCCGCCAAGTGCGCTTGACCGCCGAGGGCCAGGTGCTGCTCGGCTATGCGCGGCGCATCCTCAAGTTGCATGGGGAAGTGTTCAACACCCTGCGCATGCCGCACATGGTCGGGGTAGTACGCATCGGCACGCCGGACGACTATGCCATGCGCTTTTTGCCGACCATCCTGTCGAGCTTTGCCCAGGCCTACCCGCTGGTACAGGTGGAGGTGCATTGCGACTCCTCCAAACAACTGATGCTGCGCCAGGACCTGGACCTGACCATCGTCACCCGTGAGCCGGGTAACGAGATTGGCCAGCTGCTGCGCCAGGAACGCCTGGTCTGGGCCGCCGCGGAAGGCTTCTGCCCGCAGGAGCAACGCCCCATGCCGGTAGCCTTGTTCAACACCGACTGCTTCTGCCGGGCCTGGACCTGCAATGCCCTGGAGGCCCAGGGCATCGACTACCGCATCGCCTATACCAGCCCGAGCCTGGCAGCGATCTTTGCCATCGTCACCGCAGGGTTGGCGGTGACCGCACAGTTGCAGAGCCTGATTGGCGGGAATATCCGCATTCTGGGCGAAAACGAAGGGTTGCCGCAGTTACCGGTGGCCAATGTGATGCTGGTGCGCAGTACCCAGAACCCTTCGCCGATTACCGATTGCATGGCCGACTACATTGTCGAAGGGTTCAAGTAACTAGTGTCGCGATGGGCCGCAAAGCGGCCCCAAAATCTCAAAGCTCGAACCCGAGCATCACCGCACACCCCACCAGAAACACACAGAACATCGCCCGCAACACCTTCTCCGGCAACGCATGGGCCAATTTCACACCCCAGCTGATACTCAGCAGGCCGCCCACCGCCAATGGAACCCCCACCCCCCAGTCAACACTGTGGTGCACCCCATAGGTCACCAGGGTTACCAAGGTACTCGGCGCCGCCAGCGCCAGCGACAGCCCCTGCGCCACCACCTGGGTGGTACCGAACACACTGGTCAGAATCGGCGTGGCTACCACGGCCCCACCCACCCCGAACAAGCCGCCCATGGTCCCGGCAAAGCTGCCCAGTACACCCAGCCAAGGCCAGGCATAGCGCAACTCGGCGCTGGGCGGCATTACCTTCATGAACATCCGCGCAACGTTCCACACCGCCAGGGCCACCAGGAAGCCGACGAAGCCCAGGCGCATTGAATACGCATCCAGCCCGACCGCCCAGATCGACCCCAGCCAGGCGAACCCGAAGCTGCACAGCGACAGCGGTACCGCATGGCGCAACTCGATGCGATTACGCTGGTGATAACGCCACAGCGCCAGCAGCACATTGGGCACTACCATCACCAGCGCAGTGCCCTGCGCCAACTGCTGGTCCAGGCCGAAAAGCACGCCCAGCGCCGGAATCGCGATCAGCCCGCCGCCAATGCCGAACAGGCCACCCATGGTCCCCAGGGCTGCGCCCAACACGATATACAACAACCACTCGATCATCAGGGGCCTCATCCACCTGTACACATAATGCGAGCATGCTATCGATTGCGGGCTGGTGGGGAAACGCACAGCAGCGCACAATGGCTATGCGTTTTTCGCAAAAGCAAGGCAGCCATGAGCCCCGATACCCTGACCGACCAGCTAAGCCTGTTCCTCGATGTGCTGGAAACCGGCAGTTTTTCTGCCGCCGCCCGCCGCCACCCGCTGACGCCTTCCGCCGTGGCCCGCCGCATCGACAACCTGGAAAGCGCCGTGGGCAGCCGCCTGTTCACCCGCAGCACCCACGCCGTGCGCGCCACGCCTGCCGGCAACGCCTTTGCCGAACGGGCCAGGCGCATCATCGAGGAACTGCGCCTGGCCCGCGCTGAAGCGGTGTCGCTGAGCAATGCCCCCGAAGGCCTGATCCGCATCGACGCCCCCGCCGCATTCGGCCGCCGTCACCTGGCCCCGGCCATCGCCGATTTCCTGGTCGCCTACCCGGGCCTGGATGTGCAACTGCGCCTGATCGACAGCTTCGTCGACCTGCATGGCAGCCACCTGGGCGAGGTCGACCTGGTGCTGCGCGCCGGCCCCCTGGCCGACACCCGGCTGGTCGCCACGCCATTGGCCTACATGGTGCGCATCGCCTGCGCCAGCCCGGCCTACCTGGCCAGCCGCGGCATGCCCAGCTGCCCCAGCGAGCTGCCAGGGCACGACGGCCTGGACTGGGACGGCCTTGCGCCACCATTCGCCTGGCGTTTCAACGTGGCCGGGCAAACCCGCCTGTACCGCCCCTCACGCATGCGCATGGCCGCCAACAACGCCGAAACCCTGCTGTTCGGTGCGCTCGCAGGCTTAGGCATAGCCCACCTGCCTACTTGGCTGATCAGCGAATACCTGCTGCGCGGCGAGTTGATACCGTTGTTTTGCGACGGTGGCTTGCCCAAAGCGGAAACCAGCGGTATTTACGCACTTCGCCTGGAACATGAAACGAACTCTCGCAGCCGTTTGCTGCTCGAATTTCTCAAGAGCCGCTTCAGCCCGATTCCACCCTGGGACCTGGCCTTGCGCAGTGAGCTGCGCGAATAAAGCGCGCACTAACGATCCGCGTGCCAGACTTTCCCATTGATTACCTTCAAGGACCTGCATGAACGCCGACACCCAAGCCTCCTGTGACGAGCTGCTGCTGGAAAACCAGGTCTGTTTCGCCCTGCACTCCACCTCGTTGCTGATGACCAAGGTCTACAAACCGCTGCTGCAGGCCCTGGGCCTGACTTACCCGCAGTACCTGGCCATGCTCGTGCTCTGGGAGCACGATGGCCTGACCGTAGGCGAGATCAGCCAGCACCTGCTCACCGACCCCGGTTCGCTGACACCGCTGCTCAAGCGTCTGGAGAGCGAAGGCCTGCTGCAGCGCAACCGCAGCCGCGAGGACGAACGGGTGGTACTGGTGCAGCTGACCGACAAGGGCCGCGCCTTGCAGCAGCAGGCCAAAGAAGTGCCGCAGTGCATCCTCAAGGCCAGCGGGCGCAGCCTGGAACAGCTGCAACAACTGCAGGCCGACCTGCTGGCGCTGCGCGAGAACCTGCAGAAAACCCTCTGACAGGTATGCTGTGCGATGGCCGTTCAGATGAACGGTGATGATTTATCTTGCGCACTAACTAATTGCGCGCTAATTTAAATCCCACACCAACCCGCGCCCTCCTCCAGACGGGGAGCGCACAGCACATTAGCGAGGCTCAAGATGCAAAAGGTCACTCCGCTGTACATCGCAGAAGCTACCTCCACCGGTGGGCGCGACGGCAAATCCCGCTCCAGTGACGGCAAGCTGGTAGTCAGCCTGAGCACCCCCAAGGAACTGGGCGGCGCAGGCGGTGACGGCACCAACCCCGAGCAGATGTTCGCCGCCGGTTACTCGGCATGCTTCATCGGTGCCCTGAAGTTCGTGGCCGGGCAGGAGAAAAAAGCCCTGCCGGCGGACGCCTCGATCACCGCGAAAGTGGGCATTGGCCAGATTCCAGGTGGTTTCGGCCTGGACATCGACCTGCACATCAACCTGCCGGGCCTGGCCCAGGCCGATGCCGAAGGGCTGGTGGAAAAGGCGCACAAGGTGTGCCCGTACTCCAACGCCACCCGCGGCAATGTGGATGTGCGCCTGCACGTGACCGTGTAAGGCTGTGGGAGCGGCCTTGCGTCGCGATGGGGCGCGAAGCGGCCCCGGAATCTCGGGTACACCTTGATATTGCCGGGGCCGCTTTGCGGCCCTTTCGCGACACAAGGCCGCTCCCACAAAAGCAAGAGCAAGAGCACGCATCGAGATCTGCAGGAATCGCAGGCACAAAAAACCCGGCCTAGGCCGGGTTTTTTGCGTTTCACAAGAAGGATTACTTCTTGGAACGGCCTTTGAAGCTGTTGTCGCGAGTGTCGATATCGATCCACTCGTCGATCTGGATGAAGTCGGCAACCGAGATCTCGGTACCGTTCTTCAGCTTGGCAGGCTTCATGACCTTGCCCGAGGTGTCGCCGCGTGCAGCGTTCTCGGTGTAGACAACCTGGCGGCTGATGGTGGTCGGCAGTTCAACCGATACCAGGCGGCCTTCGAAGAACACGGCTTCGCAGACGTCTTCCATGCCTTCTTCGATGTACGGCAGAACGGCTTCGATGTCCTCGGCGTTCAGTTCGTACATGGTGTAGTCGGTGGTGTCCATGAAGGTGTATTCGTCACCGTTGATGAACGACAGGGTCGCTTCTTTGCGATCCAGGATCACGTCGTCCAGCTTGTCGTCTGCACCGTAGACGGTTTCGGTCTTGTAGCCGGTCAGCAGGTTCTTCAGCTTGGTCTTCATGATCGCGCTGTTACGGCCCGACTTGGTGAACTCAGCTTTTTGAACCAGCCACGGGTCGTTGTCGATCCGCAGGACGGTACCGGGTTTCAGTTCTTTACCAGTTTTCATTACGAAGTATCCGAATCTGGATGGATTTATAAAAATCGAGGCCGCGTATCATAGCGAATTTCGGTAAAAGTGTACTAGCGCTGTGGCAAGGTCCGGCTGAGCGGCCTGTCGCGCCGCCCAAAGCCGGGCATGCTGCTGCAGTTCCGGCCAGTGCTGACGGGCTGCCTGCCAGGCCTGGCCCATGTCGCGGTCCATGTTCCAGGCACGCCACAGGCCAAGCAGGGCGGCATCGGCATCGCCTGACAACCCCTGTCGATAATGCGCGAGAAACGCTTCGAGCTTTTCCCAATGGGCATTCTCGTCCTGCACGTAAATGTGCCACAGCATCGGCTGCCCGGCCCACTGCGCGCGCACGAACGAGTCTTCGCCGCGCACGGCATTGAAATCACAGCTCCACAGCAACCGGTCGTAGTCGTCCTGGCTGACGAAAGGTAGCACCTGCAGGGTCAGCGCCCCGCGCTTGCGCACGCTGCCCACTTGCAGTGAAGCCTCGCCAAGCCACTGGCCGAGCCCCGCGACAACGCGCCCTTGCGGCACCAGCAGGTGGCAAGGTTGCTCGCCTGAGGCCAGGGCCTCAAGCCAGTTGCCCAATTGCGGGTTTTCGTAGGCGAACAGGGAAATCAGCAACGCCCCCGCTTCAGGGTTTACGCCAAGCCCGTGCAAGAAGGCCTGCCGTGCGCCTTGCTGGAACGCATCACGCCGCGCCAGCAGCGAGCCCTCGCGCAGCAGGCCACCGGTTTTTTTGGTGAAGCCCGGAAAGAAAAATACCTTGCGCAAGCCATTGGGCTGCGGCGAAGGCAAGCCATGGCAACCTTCCACCCAGTCCTCGGCACTGAGGTATTCGAGGTTCAGCCACAGCGGCGGCGTGACACGAGCACGCATTGCCTCCACATAGGCTGCTGGCAATTGGCAGGCGAAGGCACCGATTACCACATCAGCCGGCGCCACCGGCAACCAGGCTACCGGCCATTGGCGCACATCCACACCGTGCTGCCACTGCTGCGGGGCGGTGGCATCGGCCCCGGGGCACATGGGCGTGAATGCATTGAGGTCATCCACCCACAGGCGCACAGCCAGGCCGTGCTCGGCCACCAGCTGCCGGGCCAGGCGCCAGGTCACGCCTATATCGCCGTAGTTGTCGACGACGCTGCAGAAGATGTCCCAAGTGGCTTTCATGTGCCCTGCCCTCGCCCAGCGGAAAAACCGCGCATTCTGCGTATAAATTGTCGCTGACAAAAGCACCTGCGCGGAAAAATGCCCAAGCGCATGCGACAATGCACCCCGAACACCCTGCCAGGAGGCTGCCATGGCGCGCCACCGTGAATTGAAAATCACCCTCAAGCCGTTGCCGTTGATCGTGTGCGTTGCCTTTGGCCTGTGGCTGGGCGCCGTGGCGATCGCCGCCAGCCTGTGGCTGGCCCTGCAACTGTGGCCACAGCAGGTACAGCCACTGGCCCAAGCCGTGGCCCCCGCCGCGTACCGGCCTGCCGCGCCGCCAGCGCCAGCCCCTGCGGCGGATGCCCAGGCGGAAATGTTCGAACGCTACAAGGACATCCTGCACAAGCAGGAGCTGCAACAGGCCGCCGAGGCCGCCCAGGGCAACCCGCGCAACCTCAACAGCCCCAAGTGCCAGTTCTGGCTGCAGCAGAACCGCACCGCGCCCACCGACAAAAGCCAGGCCAACGTGCTGGAGTTCTGTTACTGACCATGGACAAGCCCAGCCTGCTGGCCCAGATCGTCGCCACCCTCGAACATGACCTGGATGTGCTGACCCGCGCGGCGCAAACTGCGTACGAAGCCGCCACTGCCGAAGAGAACATCGCCGAGAACAAGTACGACACCCTGGGCCTGGAGGCCTCGTACCTGGCCACCGGCCAGGCCCGCCGCAGCGCCGAGATCCGCAAGGCGCTGCTGACCTACCAGCAACTGCTGCTGCGCGATTACGACCCGGCACGCGGGGTGCAGGTGAGCAACCTGGTGACGCTGGAAGATGAAGATGGCGGGCAGCGCCGACTGTTCCTCGGGCCCGAGGCGGCGGGGTTGAAGATTGGCGAGGGGGATGGGCTGGTGACGGTGATTACCCCGCGCTCGCCGCTGGGGCAACAACTGGTCGGCAAGAAGGTTGATGATGAGGTAAACCTGGGGGCACAGGCATTGTTCATTGTTGATGTTGTCTGAACCGGCCCTATCGCCGGCAAGCCAGCTCCCACAGGATTACCACAAGCCCAAATACTGCGGGGTACCTGTGGGAGCTGGCTTGCCGGCGATAGGGCCGCTACAGGCAATACACTTCTAAAGGGTTTGCAAGGCATCGAACCGCCGCGCCAGCCCCTGCTCCTCGAACTGCTCCACCACAAAATCGACAAACGCCCGGGTCTTGCCCGGCAACAGCTTGTGCTCGGCGAAATACAGGCTGATATGCCCATCGTCCACATACCAGTCCGGCAGCACCCGCCGCAGCCGCCCGCCTTCCAGGTACGGCACGGCAAACGGCAGGCTCACAAGGGCAATCCCCAAGCCCTGCTCGGCCACCGCGCAAGCCGCATCCGAATCGCTCATGGTCATCGTCTGGCGCAACTGCAATGGCTGCTGCACCTGCCAACGGCTGGTCAACGGCCATGACCGCACCCGCCCGGTCTGCGGCGAGCGGATCAGGATACCGTCATGCCGTTGCAACACCTGCGGGTCGTCAATCGGCGCGTGCTGCCCCAGGTACGCCGGCGCCGCCACCAGCACCCGGTGCGCCGGGGTCAGCTTGCGCGCCACCACCCCCGGCGGCAGCTCGAAACCTCCGCCAATCGCCGCATCGAAGCCCTGGCCAATCAGGTCGACCTGGCGGTTGTCGAAATGCCAGTCCGGAGTAATGGCCGGGTAGCGACGCAGGAACTCACCCAGCAATGGCAACACATACAAGCGCCCAAAAACCGTACCCATGCTCACCCGCAACAACCCGGCCGGCTGGCCTTCGCTGCTGGCCAGGTTGGCCACGGCGTACTGGATGGTGCGGAAGCTGTCACTGACCTCCCCCAGAAATCGCTGCCCTGCCTCGGTCAGGGTCAGCTTGCGGGTACTACGCTGGAACAACCGCACCCCCAGGCGTGCTTCCAACTGGGCAACATGCTTGCCCACGGCAGCCGGGGTAATGCTGAGGCGCCTGGCGGCTTCGGCAAAGCTGCCGACTTCGGCACTGCGGATGAAGCATTCCAACGCGTTGAATGATTCCATGGCCATGATTGGCAACCAAAGGTTTACTCTGCTGATAGTGATTGCCATCTTATCAGCAGGTAATCAAGCGCCGATACTGCGCCCATCCAAGGCATTCCGGCCTGGCTTCCAGCAGGAGATCAACATGTCCAAGCAACACTCACTCGAAGGCAAGGTGGCCCTGGTACAGGGTGGTTCCCGCGGCATTGGTGCAGCCATCGTGCGACGCCTGGCCCGCGAAGGCGCACAAGTGGCCTTCACCTATGTCAGCTCCGCCGCCCCGGCGCAGGCACTGGCCAAGGAAATTACCGAAAACGGCGGCAAGGCCCTGGCCATGCGGGCCGACAGCGCCGACGCGGCGGCCGTGCAACTGGCCGTGGATGACACCGTGAAAGCCTTCGGCCGGCTGGATATCCTGGTCAACAACGCCGGTGTGCTGGCGGTAGCGCCGGTGACCGAATTCGACCTGGCCGACTTCGACCACATGCTGGCGGTGAACGTGCGCAGCGTATTCGTCGCCAGCCAGGCCGCGGCACGCTACATGGGCCAAGGCGGGCGCATCATCAACATTGGCAGCACCAATGCCGAGCGCATGCCGTTTGCCGGTGGCGCCCCTTATGCCATGAGCAAATCGGCGCTGGTCGGCCTGACTCGCGGCATGGCCCGGGACCTGGGGCCGAAAGGCATTACCGTGAACAACGTGCAGCCAGGGCCGGTGGACACCGACATGAACCCGGCCAGCGGCGAGTTCGCTGACAGTTTGATCCCGCTGATGGCGATCGGGCGCTATGGCGAGGCGGATGAGATTGCCAGCTTCGTGGCTTACCTGGCGGGGCCTGAGGCGGGGTATGTCACAGGGGCCAGCCTGACGGTCGATGGCGGGTTTGCTGCCTGATTGAAGGGTTGCCTGTTCCGGCCTCTTCGCGGGTAAACCCGCTCCCACAGGGATATCACAGGCCCCGAGCCCAGTGGTGTACCTGTGGGAGCGGGTTTACCCGCGAAGAGGCCAGCACAGGCTTAACCGATCCCCGACCTCCAGCCCCCCGCTCTGCTCTGCCGCACAATGCGTTGATGTAGTGCCCGACACTTTCCGATAATCCCCCCTTTACTCCTGCCCGCCACGAGAACCCCATGAATACCCCCACGCTCAGCCGTGCCCTGATTCTGCTGATGGCCACTGCCACCGGCCTGGCCGTGGCCAGCAACTACTATGCGCAACCGCTACTGCACAGCATCGCCCAGCAGTTCGGCCTGAGCACTGCCAGTGCCGGCAGCATCGTCATTGCCGCGCAACTGAGCTACGGCGCCGGCCTGTTGCTGCTGGCGCCGCTGGGCGACCTGTTCGAGCAGCGCCGGCTGATCACCGTGATGACTGCCATTTCCACCCTTGGCCTGGTCATCAGCGCCTGCGCACCGAGCCTTCCCTGGCTGATACTTGGCACCGCGCTGACCGGGCTGTTCTCGGTGGTGGCGCAGATCCTCGTGCCCATGGCCGCGACCCTCAGCGAGCCACACCAGCGCGGGCGGGCGGTCGGCACCTTGATGAGCGGATTGCTGCTGGGCATCCTGCTGGCGCGCACCGCCGCCGGGTTCATGGCCGAACTGGGTGGCTGGCGCAGCATCTACGTGCTGGCCGCGGTGCTGATGGCCATCACCGCCGTGGCGCTGTACCGCAGCCTGCCACAACACCACAGCCATGCCGGGCTGAAGTACCCAGCGCTGATCGGCTCGGTGTTCCGCCTGTTCGTCGAAGAACCGGTGCTGCGCCTGCGCTCTCTGCTCGGCCTGCTGGCTTTCAGCCTGTTCGCCCTGTTCTGGACGCCACTGGCGTTCCTGCTGGCGAAAGGCCCGTATCACTATTCGGACGCGGTGATAGGCCTGTTCGGCCTGGCCGGTGCAGCGGGTGCACTGTCGGCCAATTGGGCGGGGCGCCTGGCCGACCGTGGCAAGGGTTCGCTGGGCACCACCGTGGGCCTGGTGGTATTGCTGCTGTCGTGGGTGCCGCTGGGCTTCGCCGAGCAGTCGTTGCTGGCGTTGCTGCTGGGCGTACTGATGCTCGACCTGGCAGTGCAACTGGTGCACGTGAGCAACCAGAATGCGGTAATTGCCCTGCGACCCGAGGCGCGCACGCGGCTGAATGCCGGGTATATCACCTGCTACTTCATTGGCGGGGCCTTGGGATCGCTGCTGGGCACGCAGCTGTTCCAACGCCAGGGCTGGATGGGGATTGTGCTGGCCGGGTTGGTGATTGGCGGGCTGGCGTTGCTGGCGTGGGGTTTGGCCGAGCGCAAGCGCAAGAACGCTTTGCAGATCGCCTGAAGCCCATTGACCTGAGCGACAATGCACCGCACGACCCTCCGTCGCATGGCCGTTGACTTGCCTGCCGGGTCAGCGCTCAGTAGGCGCTGGTCAATGCCCTTTCCCTGACAGGACAACGTTATGACAAGACTCACGGTGCAATCCGGCGATTTCTTGCAAGGTGAAGGCGAGTATCGCAATGGATCGCTCACACTCAAGACCCCGCGCAGCCCCTCCCCGGGCGAGCGGATTTCCCTGGCACGCATCAGCGACCTGCGGCTGGCCAGCCTGGAATCCAGCCGCAGCCTGGGCAGTGCCCTGGGCTGGGGCGTGGCCGGGGCCCTGGTGGCCGGGCCGGTGGGGTTGCTGGCCGGGCTGTGGCTGGGTGGCAAAGAAGAGGAAGCCACCTTCCTGGCCACTTTCAAGGACGGGCGCAAGCTCATGGCCATTACCGATGGCAAGACCTGGTCGAAGATCGACGACAACTGGAAGCAGCACAGGCGGCCGGCCAGCAAAGGCTGACGGGATATCGCAGGGCCCGGATCGTTTTATGTTGAAGGCGGCTGTAAGATGCCGCCTTTTTTCATGGCCTGTACTGGCCTCTTCGCGGGTAAACCCGCTCCTACAGGAACTGCGCCACTCTCAAGGGCAGCGCTGTTCATGTGGGAGCGGGTACACCCGCGAAGAGGCCGGCGCAGGTGTCGCGCATCCAGGAGCCCCACCGCATGCCCCCGCGTCACCCCCGCCTGCCCCTGAGCCTGCTCAGCCTGGGCCTGGCCCTGCATTGCCCCCATGTGCTTGCCGAAGACAGCGTGCTACTGGCTCCGCTGCAGGTCTCCGATACCTACACCCACGACGGCTACCAGGTACGCCAGGCAGCAGTAGGCGGCTTCCAGCCCGCCCCCTTGCTCGACACCCCGGCCTCGATCAGCGTATTCGGCCAGCAACTGCTGGAAGACCGCCAGGTACGCCAGCTCAGCGAAGTGCTGCAAAGCGACGCCTCGGTGGGCGAAAGCTACGCCCCCATCGGCTACTACGAAAACTTCAACGTGCGCGGCTTCGAGCTGAATGCCGCCAGCAGCTACCGAATCAATGGCCAGACTATCGCCGGCGAGCAGAACGTGGCCCTGGAAAACAAGCAGCAGGTGGAGCTGCTCAAGGGCCTGTCCGGGCTGCAGAGCGGCGTATCGGAGCCGGGCGGCCTGATCAACTACGTGACCAAGCGCGCCGAAGACGTGCGCAGCGTCACGGTGTCGACCAACGAACAAGGCGAACGCTACCTGGCCACCGACCTGGGCGGCTGGTTCGGCAGCGAGCGACAGTTCGGCCTGCGGGCCAACCTGGCTCATGAAGACATCCGCTCCTACGTCGACCACGCCGACGGCAAGCGCGACTTCGCCTCGCTGGCCTTCGACTGGCAGATCAACCCGGATGCCACCCTGCAGCTGGATGCCGAATACCAGCACCGTGAACAACGCTCGGTGCCGGGTTACCAGTTGCTCGGTGGCAGCGAAGTACCTCATGGCATCGACCCGGACGACCGCCTGGCCTACCAGCACTGGGCCAAGCCGGTGCAGAACGATTCGCTGAACCTGGGCGGGCGCTTCGAGTACCGTTTCAACGAAGCCTGGACCGGGACTTTGAGTGCCTCGCGCAGCAAGGTGGTGATTGATGACTACAGCTCGTTTGCCTGGGGCTCGAGCGAAGGCGCGTTCTTCGGCAGCAACGGCGACTACGACATCTACGACTTCCGCAGCCCGGACGACACCCGCCGTACCGATGAGGCGCAGGCCATGCTCAACGGGCGTTTCGATGCGCTGGGCGTGGGGCATGAGTTGACCGTGGGCACCAGTGCGCAGCGGCGCACGCTGGATCAGCGCCCCAGCTATATGGAATGGGTAGGTACAGGCAATATCCACACCGGTGCGCCGGCCTTCGATCCATCCGACAAGCCCATCAGGTCTAGCGAACGTCGCCTGGACAGCCGCCAGTACGGGCTGTTCGTGAGCGACCGCATCAGCTTCAACGAGCAATGGCAGACCATACTGGGTGCCCGGGAAGTACGCCTGGACGAGAAAACCTGGAATGAGGACGGCGTTGCCGGCCGCCATACCCGGCAGTACGAACTGCTGCCCAACGCCGCGCTCATCTACAAGCCGCAGCCGGATACCACGGTATATGCCAGCTATTCCAAAGGCCTGTCGGCAGGCGGTACTGCACCCTGGTTCGCCGAGAACAGCTTCGAAATCCTCGCGCCAACGACCTCGCACCAGCTGGAACTGGGCCTAAAGCACGACTGGCAAGGCCTGAGCTTCAGCGCCGCACTGTTCCAGATACGCCAGGCATACCAATACGCGCGCCCGGACGGAGCCGGCACTTTTACCTATGTCCAACAAGGCCAGCAGAAGAACACCGGCCTGGAACTGGGCGCCAGCGGCTGGGTGACCTCGAACCTGCAGGTACAGGCCAGCGCTGCGGCGATTCGGGCGCGGGTGCAGAACAGCGATACCGATGCCTATGAGGGCCACCAGGCGATCAACGTGCCCAGGTTCCGGGCGGCGTTGCAGGCGGAATACACCCTGCCGGTACCGGGGTTGGCACTGCTGGGTGGGGCGCGCTACAGCGCCAGCAAATATGCGAGCCAGGCGGGGAATGTGGAAGTTGGTGGGTATACGGTGTTCGATGTGGGTAGCCGCTACCGTACGCGCATCGGGGGGTATGACACGGTGCTGCGGCTGACTGTGGATAACGTGTTCGACAAGCGTTATTGGCGTGATGTGGGGGATTACCTGGGGGATAACTACCTGTTCCAGGGGGCGCCGCGGACGGCTCGGCTTTCGGCTTCGGTCAGCTTCTAGAATTTTGGGGGCGCGTTGCGCCCCTTCGCGACACAAGGCCGCTCCTACAGGCGTACGCGGTCCCTGTAGGAGCGGCCTTGTGTCGCGAAAGGGCCGCAAAGCGGCCCCCAAAGGCCCAAAAACAAAAAGCCCCCGGCTTTTCAGCTCGGGGGCTCTTCGTAGAATGTGGCGGTGAAGAAGGGATTTGAACCCTTGATACGATTTCTCGTATACACACTTTCCAGGCGTGCTCCTTCGACCACTCGGACACTTCACCGTTTCTCTTCAAGCCTTGCAGCCTGTCGAGGTGCGCTAATTTAGTGAAAGACCTTCCCTTTGGCAAGCATTTTTTTCAATTTTTTCATGCATTTGCATTTGAGCCCCGGCGAACGCTGACCGACCAGTCAGCCTTACTGCTTTACCTCGCCCCTGGCGCTGGGTAACGTCGTCGCCACGCCAACAAAAGGACTCTGCCATGAGCGAGCTGATTACCTACCACGCCGAAGACGGCATCGTCACCCTGACCCTGAACAACGGCAAGGTCAACGCCATCTCGCCAGACGTCATTGCCGCCTTCAACGCCGCGCTCGACCGCGCCACCGAAGAGCGCGCGGTGGTGATCATCACCGGGCAGCCCGGTATCCTGTCTGGCGGCTACGACCTCAAGGTGATGACCAGCGGCCCCAAGGAGGCGATCAGCCTGGTCACCGCCGGCTCCACCCTCGCCCGCCGCCTGCTGTCGCACCCGTTCCCGGTAGTGGTCGCCTGCCCGGGCAACGCCGTGGCCAAGGGCGCCTTCCTGCTGCTGTCGGGCGACTATCGCATTGGCGTCGAAGGGCCGTACAAGGTGTGCCTGAACGAAGTGCAGATCGGCATGACCATGCACCATGCCGGCATCGAACTGGCCCGCGACCGCCTGCGCCGCTCGGCCTTCCACCGCTCGGTGATCAATGCCGAGGTTTTTGACCCGCAGGGCGCGGTGGATGCCGGCTTCCTCGACAAGGTGGTGCCGGCCGAGCAGTTGCAGGATGCAGCACTGGAGAAAGCGCGGGAGCTGAAGAAGCTGAACATGCTGGCGCACAAGCACACCAAGCTGAAGGTGCGCAAAGAGCTGCTGGAGGCGCTGGACAAGGCGATCGAGCTGGATCAGCACTATACAGGTTGACCGTACCGGCCTCTTCGCGGGTGAACCCGCTCCCACAGGGATATCGCACGCCTCAAGAGCAGTGAGGTACCCGTGGGAGCGGGTTCACCCGCGAAAGGGCCAGTACAGGCTTGCACCAGGGTTTGCCCCGACCAGTGCACATCCGTACACTGCCCGGCGACTGTCTGGTGTGAGTCGTACCATGCTTTATTCATTGCGCATGTTCCTGCTGGCGCTGCATTTCCTTGTGGTTGGGGCCCTGGGCCTGGTCATTGGCCTGTGCCGCCCCTTCAACCCCGACAACAGCCGCGTGTTCGCACGCCTCTACAGCCTGCCGGCCACCTGGCTGATGCGCATCAGGGTCAAGGCCGAAGTCGGCCCGCTGTGGGATCAGCCGCCAGGCTGCGTGATCGTCGCCAACCATCAGTCCAACTTCGACCTGTTCGTGCTAGGCCAGGTGGTGCCGCAGCGCACCGTCGCCATCGGCAAGAAAAGCCTGGGCTGGATCCCGCTGTTCGGCCAGCTGTTCTGGCTGGGTGGCAACGTGCTGGTCGACCGCAAGAATGCCTACCAGGCACGCAAGGCCATGCAGAAGACCACCCGGGTACTGCAGGACGACACCTCGATCTGGATTTTCCCCGAAGGCACGCGCAATCCCGGCGAGCACTTGCTGGCCTTCAAGAAAGGCGCGTTTCACATGGCCATCGAGGCCGGAGTGCCGATCGTGCCGGTATGCGTCAGCCGCTATGCCGGGCGCCTCAGCCTGAACAGCTGGCGCCAGCGCACGGTGATCGTGCGCTCGCTGCCACCGATCGCCACGGCGGGCATGACCCTGCAGGACCTGCCGGCGCTGATCGAACAGTGCCGCGGGCAGATGCAGCAATGCATCGACCGCATGGAAGGGGAACTGGCCAAGAGCTAGGTTGCTCTTGAGCCCACTACAGCCCAAGCTGTAACCCGTGTCCAACCGGAATAAGCGAACAACCATGGGTCGAGTCGTGGCATCGGCGGTATACAGCGCCGGCAGAAAGGTCACCAACATCAGCATCGACGAAGGCAGCGAATGGGCACGCAAGCCAGGGCATTTTGTGTGGATTGGCCTGGAAGAGCCCAACGCTGAGGAACTGGCCAACCTGCAATGTCAGTTCAATTTGCACGAACTGGCCATCGAAGACGCCCTGGAAAAGCACAGCCGGCCCAAGCTGGAAACTTTCGGCGACGCCCTGTTCATCGTCACCTATTCGCCGGTGCGCCACGAAGGCAAGCTGGAGTTCATCGAAACCCACATCTTCGCCGGCAACGGCTACATCATCACCTGCCGCAACGGCCACTCCAAATCCTATGCCCTGGTGCGCCAACGCTGCGAGGCGCGGCCGTTGCTGCTGGAGCACGGCGAAGACTTCGTGCTGTACGCCCTGCTCGACTTCGTCACCGAGAACTACCAGCCGGTCAGCGAGGCCATTCATGGCGAGATCGAGGAGCTGGAGCAGAGCGTGCTTGGCGGTTCGCTGCAAGAGGACGATATCCGCCGCTTGCACAGCCTGCGCCGCGACATCCTGCGCCTGCGCCGCTACGTGGCACCGATGGTGGAAGTGAGCGAGGAACTGCAGCGCCTGAGCTTCCCGTTCATCGACAAGAACATGCGCCCGTACTTCCGTGACGTGCAAATCCACGTGACGCGGCAGATGGAAGACCTGGCCGGTATCCGTGACATCGCCAGCCAGACCATCGAGATCGGCATGCTGCTGGAGTCGTCACGGCAGAGCATCGTGCAGCGCAAGTTTGCAGCCTGGGCGGCGATCCTGGCGTTCCCCACGGCAATTGCCGGGGTTTACGGGATGAACTTCCAGAACATGCCGGAGTTGGGGTGGCACTATGGGTACTTCGGGGTACTGGGGGTGATCGGGCTGGGCTGTACCGCGTTGTATGCCAGCTTCAAGAAGTCTGGCTGGCTTTGAGATTGTCGGGGCCGCTTTGCGGCCCCCGTGCCCTCACGCCGCGTCGTGTTTGCTCACCGGTTGCTGGATAAACCGCAACATCCACTCCCCCACCAGGTCGCCCTGGTGCTCGGTGGCCAGGCTGGCCACGGCCTTGTGGTACACCTCATCACCCAGAAACTCCTGGCGCGCATCGAGCAGCGCGCGGGAGTAGTCGTGCACGAACTCGGGGTGCCCCTGGAAGCACAGCACCTGGTCACGAATGTGGTACGCAGCGTTCGGGCAGAAATCGCTGGAGGCGATCACCGTGGCGCCTTCCGGCAGCTCGGTCACCTGGTCCTGGTGGCTGATCAGCAAGGTCAGCTCCGACACCTCCGGGTCCATCCACGGCGCATGGGCCGCCAGCGAATAGCGGTGGATACCCACGCCCCAGCCCTGCTCGGCACGCTCGGCCTTGCCACCCAGGGTCAACGCCAGCAACTGGTGGCCGAAACATACACCCAGCAACTTCTCGCCGCGCTCGTACAGCTTCAGCAGGTAGGCCTTGAGCGTCTGGATCCACGGGTCGGTACCAAACGAGTCGGCCTTGCTGCCCGTCACCAGATAGGCATCGAACACTTCGTTGTCGGCGGGGTAATCGCCGTTCATCACGTTGTACACACGAAATTCGGCGGCGATCGGCTGACGCGAGAAGAGCTGCTCGAACATCCTGCCGTAGCCCTGGTACTGCGCGGTCAACTCCGGTCGCAGGACATCGGTTTCAAGGATGCAGATGCGTAACGACATAGGGATAGTCCTGAACGACATGGGTGGGAATCTGCTGTAGAGACTGACGCGAAAGGCACGTACAAGCAAGTAGGCCGCACTGACGAACGGTCACATTTCATCGGTGCCCTGCTGGCACTTGCGCCACCGTCTAGCGAGAGCATGCCAGCCGGCTGGCACTTGGCCTCATAGCTCGAAGAAATTAATGACCGACCACATTAGAACAAAGGGTTCTCAAACATGGATGACGCACACCCTACTGTTGGTTGTATATCCACTTTCAAGAGGCAGGCAGTTCAGGCGTCACGCAACGCCACTGCGATCGACCCGAAGCGCGACAGGGAAGCCAACGGGTATTCAGGAATAACAACAAGAAGGCGGTCCGCCATGTTCAGACAATCGAAAATTCGCCAAGCTGGGCTCATTCTCTTCGCCACGACTTTGCTGCTGATCCTGCCGAACCTTACACGTTTGTTCGGCTGACTGCCGCTGTGGCGCCAACAGGCAACGCACAGGTAACCTGCTGGCCTTGATGGTCGGAGATTACCCATGCGCCACTGCCTTGCACTGTTAGTGTTGCTCCTGAGCCTGCCGCTGTCGGCGGCGCAACTGCACCTTGAACTGGGCGCTACGACGCGCCAATGGAGCAGTGAAGAACTGCTCGACCACCCGCAGGCCCGGGACATCAGCATCGACCAGGACGTTTCCTACAAGCAGCCCATGCGTTATCGGGCTGTGCCGCTGGCCGCGCTGCTGGACGGCGTGAGCGCCAGCGACCACCTGCAGGCAGTGGCGCTGGACGGTTTTGCCGCCGAAATGCCCGCAGCGCCACTGTTGCAGCAGGGGCCGGCACAGGCCTGGCTGGCGGTGGAGGAAACTGACCGGCCATGGCCACCACTGGGCCAAGGCAAGCCGAGTGCGGGACCGTTCTACCTGGTGTGGACTGCACCGCAGGCCAGCGGTATCCGCCCGGAGCAGTGGCCGTTCCAGATTTCCACGATTCGCAAGCTGGCCTCCGTCGAAGCGCGTTTTCCGGCGCTGCTGCCCGACCCGAAGTTGCCGGCCGACAGCCCGGTGCGCCGAGGCTTTGCCTTGTTCCAGCAGAATTGCCTGGCGTGTCATAGGTTGAATGGCGCAGGGGATGCACAGGTGGGGCCGGACCTGAATGTGCCGCATAACCCGACCGAGTATTTTCGGCCGGAATATCTACGCCAGCTGATTCGTGACCCGCAAAGCCTGCGGCAGTGGCCGCAGGCGAAGATGCCGGGGTTTGCAGAGAGTGTCTTGAGTGAAGCGGAGCTGGATGAATTGCTGGCTTACCTGGGGCATATGGCTGGGCGCAGGCCTTGAGGGCTGTGTGTGCTTCTTCGCGGGCTTGCCCGCGAAGAAGGCAACACAAAACTCTCAGGCTATGGGCCGCTCCTGCTTGACCCCCCACCCTTCCACCTCACCGCCATAAGGTGTCACCAGCTGCTCGAAGGCCTCTTCAAAGTCGCCAATCCCGCCATGGGTGGCATACATGACCTTGCTCAGTTCCAGATGCCATGCACCGTCGCCCAGTTCCTTGACCTGGGCATTCAGCGATTCCCCACGAAACTGCCCGGCCGCACGGCGGGCCCCTGCTTCGTCGGGGAATATGGCGTAGAACTCGATGGGATGGATCTGGGTGAAGTCGAAACCGCCTGCCTTCATCTGGCGCAGGACGTTGCTGCTGATATCGTCGTTCTGGCTGCTCATGAAACGTCCTCCTGAATAATGCGATGGATAGACTTTCCGTGCACTACGCACCTGCCGGCAGCGGCCGGGCAGTTCGAGCTGATGCAAGACGCGAAGGGATGCGGTGCCGACCCGCAGAATAGGCCGGCACCTTCATGCAGCGTAGTGCCTGCAAGGGCACCACGCAAACGTGTGGTTCAGGGCGTTTCGTGGATGCTGGTGATGGTCACGCCACTCTGCTCCTTCAGCCAGCGTGCGGTGGGGGAAATGGTGCGGTCCTGGAAGTCGTTGAGGTCCAGCTCGTCCATCACCGGGAACAGGTGCGAACGGATGGCCCGCGCGGCGTCCTCCTCGCTGGGGCACTGGTCGCCGTGCAGCGTCAGGGTGGTGAGCACGCCCTTCTGGTCGGCAAAGATGACTTCCCACTCTTTCATTGAACGAACCCTCTAAGTCAACGAACACCGGGTGTGTGATGCCTGAAACAAGTGACCTTGAGGTGGGGAGAATGTTCAGTCTGTGCCGGCCTCTTCGCGGGTAAACCCGCTCCCACAGGGATTTCACAGGGTCTGAGGGCAGTGATATCCCTGTGGGAGCGGGTTCATCGATGCGTCGAACCGCCGCGAATGGGCCGCAAAGCGGCCCCTGTTGCAGCCTTACTTAGGCGTGCCGTGCACTACACCAGCAGTGTTATCCAGCAAGCTCTTGGTCGCAGTCTGGATATACGCTTCCAGCTTCTTCAGCATTTCCGGCTGGTCCTGGCTTTCGATCAGCTCGGCCTTGAACTCGCTGCCCAGCTGGTAGCGGTACATGCGCGGGGTCATGTCCTTGGACTCGATCAGGATACGGTCGCCCTGTACCAGGCCGACGATCTGCTCGCTGCCCGATGGCTTGATCATGCCCATGCCCTGGTCGCCCTCAGGCAGGTTGAGCAGGTCGCGGCCCCAGCACTGGTGACGGGCCTGGCCACCCAGGCGGCCCATGATGGTCGGCACGATGTCGACCTGGGTACCCACGGTGTGGTTGACCGCACCGAACTTCTCCTGGATGCCTGGGGCAATCAGCAGCAGCGGCACGTTGAAGCGGCCCAGGTCCAGCTCGGTGACCTGCTGGTGGTTGCCAAAGCCATGGTCGCCAACGATGACGAACAGGGTTTCCTTGAAGTACGGCTCCTTGCGCGCCTTCTCGAAGAACTGCCCCAGCGCCCAGTCCGAATAGCGCATGGCAGTGAGGTGCTCGTCCAGGCGGCCCTGGCCGGTTACCGGCTCTACCGGCAGGTCTTTGGGCAGTGCGTACGGGGTGTGGTTGGACAGGGTCTGCAGCAGCGCGTAGATCGGCTTCTTGCCATCGTGCTTGGCCAGCTCTTCGGCGCCGCGGTCGAACATGTCCTGGTCGGACACGCCCCAGGTCGGGTCGGAGAACACCGGGTTGACGAAGTCGTTACGGCCAATGAAGGTGGTCATGCCCTGGTTGCCGAAGAACCCGGACTGGTTGTCCCAGGCAAAGTCGCCGTTGTAGACGTAAACGTCGTCGTAATCGCGGGCGCTGAGCAAGGCTGGCAGGCCGGAGAGCTTGTGGCCGCCTTCCGGGGTCTGCATCAGGTACTCGAAGCCTGGCAGGTTGGGGAAGCAGGCCATGGTGGCGAACATGCCCTGGTGGGTATGGGTGCCGTTGGAGAAGAAGCGGTCGAACAGCAGGCCTTCTTTGGCCAGCTTGTCGAAGTACGGGGTGATGTTGTTGGGGCTGCCCAGCGCGCCCACCGAGTGGCCGGCGAAGCTTTCCATCAGGATCACCACCACGTTCTTGATCGGCAGGGTGCGCTCGGCCGGCGGCACGAAGTCGCGGCGGATTGCAGCCTCGTCGGCATCGACCAGGGTGTCGTGGGCGGTCAGCAGCTGCTCGCGCACGCTCTGCGTGGCTACGTCCTGCTCCAGCACCGGCTTCCAGATGTTGGCGCGGTCTTCGCCGAAGCGGCTCTTGGCAGCATCGATCAGGGTCAGGGTGCCGTTCAGGCCCAGCTGGTTGACGAAGTTGGAATCGGTGGTGAAGGCATCACCCCAGCGCATCGGCGGGCCCTGACGCAGGGTGCCACGGGCGGCGACCACGGCCACCAGCAGGATCACCATGAACACCGCCAGGCGGTTGTACCACGGCGCTGCACGGCGCTGCAGGGTGACCTCGCCGGCACCGTTGCCACGGGTCATGCGGTCGATGCCCTTGAACAGCAGGCTCAGCAGCCAGGTGCCGAACAGCCAGGCCAGCAGGTAGCGCACCACCGGGAAGCCGTACCAGAGCATGCTCAGCACGGTCTTCGGGTCTTCCTTGATGTACTGGAACACCAAACCGTTGAGGCGCTGGTGGAACTCGCGATAGAAGTCCATTTCCATCAGGCCGAGGAACATCACCACGCTCGAGGTGATGGTCAGCCAGAAACGGAACAGGCCACGCCGGGCCATGGCCCAGGGACTGAGGATGGCCAGCAGCAGCGGAATGCTGATGTACACCACTACCCGCAGGTCGAAGCGCAAGCCATTGAGAAAGCCTTCTGCGACGGTCGCGCTGGGGGTATCGCCGATCATGTCGCTGTTGTAGACCAGCAGCGCCAGGCGCACGAGGCTGAGCATCAGCATGATCACCAGGCCGCTGAGCAGCGTGTAGGCCAGGTGGGATTTCAGAGTGGGCGAGAACGACGCTCGCGCGCCCCGTTGCTTCAAGGCGTCCAGGTTAGCCATGAATGGGAAGGTCCTAGGATTGCGGGTTTGCGGAGATGGCGCAGGTGTATACCAACGCAGCATTGTGCGGGTGCGGATTCTGTTTAAACCAATGTGAAAATTTTGTCACGGGGGTGTTGCCGCTTTTGTCTGTTACGGCCTCTTCTCGGGCACGCCCGCTCCCACAGGGGGATCACTGCCCTCAGGTCCAGTGATCCCCCTGTGGGAGCGGGTTCACCCGCGAAGAGGCCAGCACAGCCATTCAGATCCGCACATTCCCCCGTGGCCCGGCGATCGCCCAGATCACCAGCCCCACCACCGGCAGCAAGGCGATCAGCAGGATCCACAACACCTTGATGCCCACTTCGCTGCCACTCTTGATCACATTCAGGATGGCCCAGATATCCAGCGCCAGGATGATCAGCCCGACCAGGCTGTTGAACGTCGACCCCATGCCAAAACTCCTGTCAAAGGCTTTGCTGCACAGCATAGTCAGCTATCAAGGCGATAGAAGGGAATCCTTGGCGATTGCCGCAGGTCCCTGAGTAGACTGCCGTTAATCACTGATTCGAGGTTCACATGCCCCCCGCCCACACTCAAAGCGCCGCCCCGACCTCGCTGCTGAACGCCTGGCGCCAGCAAGCCGTGAACACCCCGTGGCTCAGCGCCGGCCTGGGGTTGAGCCTGCTGGCGGTGTTGCTACTGCTGGCCGCCAGCCTGTGGAACGCAGTGAACGGCGACCACGCCGAAAACCTGCACCTGGCCGCACTGGGCGGGTTGTCCGGCTTTGGCGCCACGGCGCTGGGCGCGGTGCTGGCAGTGGTGCTGCGCGATGTCAGGGCCCGCACCCAGGATGTGATGCTGGGTTTTGCCGCCGGCATGATGCTGGCGGCCAGTTCGTTTTCGCTGATTCTGCCGGGCCTGGATGCCGCCCGCGAAATTACCGGCAACGGCCCGGCCGCGGCCTTTACCGTGGTGCTGGGCATGGGCCTGGGCGTGCTGCTGATGCTGGGCCTGGACCGCTTCACCCCGCATGAACACGAAAGCACCGGCCCTTGCGGCCCGGAGGCCGAGCGCATCAGCCGGGTGTGGTTGTTCGTGCTGGCGATTACCCTGCACAACCTGCCTGAGGGCATGGCCATTGGCGTGAGCTTTGCCAATGGCGACATGAACATCGGCCTGCCGCTGACCAGCGCCATCGCAATTCAGGACATCCCCGAGGGGTTGGCCGTGGCGCTGGCCTTGCGCGCTACCGGGTTGTCGAACCTGAAAGCCGCGCTGGTGGCGATCGGGTCGGGGCTGATGGAGCCGCTGGGTGCGGTGATCGGCCTGGGGATTTCGACCGGCTTTGCCTTGGCCTACCCGGTCAGCATGGGGCTGGCGGCGGGGGCGATGATTTTTGTGGTGAGCCACGAGGTGATTCCCGAAACCCACCGCAATGGGCACCAGACGGCGGCGACCCTGGGGTTGATGGGTGGGTTTGCGGTGATGATGTTCCTCGATACCGCGCTGGGCTGAAGATTGAAGCTGCCTGTACCAGCCTCTTCGCGGGTAAACCCGCTCCCACAGGGATCTCACTGGGCCCGAGGGAAGTGATATCCCTGTGGGAGCGGGTTTACCCGCGAAGAAGCAAACGCGGAAATCAGACGTGTACGGCGACCTTCAACGCCTCAAGCGCCGGCTCGACCTTGATCCCCACCTCAGCACCCAGCTCCAGCACCCGCGCCAGGTCGTTCTGCCCTACCATCACCATCTGCAGCTCGTCATCCAGCAACTGGCTGAAGTTGAGCAGCACATACCCACCCGCCTCCTTGTTCAGCGCCCCCATCTGCACCTGAATGCGATTGAGCGCGGTCAGCGGCTCGGTGCGGGCCAGTTGTTTGGGCTTGAGGGTGAACGGCACGCTCTGGTCGAACGAGTCGCTGATCTGCTGGAACAGGTCCTGGTAGCTGTCGGCCTGGAACACCACGGTGTCCGGCAGGCTGCCCAGCACCACCCATTCGCCCAGCGGAATGGGGAAGCTGTCGTCGTAGTTGATGTCGGGGTTGGCGGCCAGGAAGGCAGCGGGGTCGGCGTAGGCCTGGGCGGCCTCGTCGGCGATGCGCTCGATGTCTTCCTCGCGCATGCAGCCAGCGCCAATGAGGCTGATGAATTCGAGCAACTGAGTTTTCATGAAAGGGGGCCTGCGACGGGTGAAAAGTCGCCAAGGATAGCCGCAAATGCCCCCTTGCGGTTAGCCGGCCAGCACTTGCAGGCGCGCTGCGGCGTCCACGGCCCCCATGGTTTGCGCTGCCACCAGTGCGGTGATACCGCGGGCATCCTGACGGGCCGGGTCGGCCCCCTGGGCCAGCAGGTACTCGAGGATTTCGCTGCGGTTGAACATGGCTGCCAGCATCAGTGCGGTGCGGCCATCCTGCGCGGCGGCGTCCACCGGTACGCCGTGCTCCAGCAACAGGCGAATCATGGCCAGGTCACCCTTGAACGCGGCGCCGGCGATGGGCAGTTGGCCGTTATCGTTGGCAATCAGCGGGTCGGCGCCATGCGCCAGCAGCACACGCACTGCGTCGTGGTGGCCGTGGTAGCTGGCCAGCATCAGCAGGGTGTCGCCCTTGTGGTTGCGCAGGTTGGCCGGCAGGCCGCTGGCCAGCAGGCGCCCGAGCATCTCGGCATCGCCCTGGCGGGCACGTTCGAACACCTGCTCGGCAAAGGCGGCGGTTTCGTCGTCGGTCATGGTGGTGGGCGTGGGTTGGCTGGACATTTGGAACCTCCTGGCAGAAATCGTTGCCCAAGTCTTTGTCAGGCAAGGCTGCCGGGTCAAAGGTTCAGATTCTATCGGGCTGATAGCTGGCCGCGGGTCGTGCAATATGCACTGTGCAAAATGCACGACCATGCAGGTTGCACGAAAGCGCCTCGACGAAAAATACGTAACCTACTGAAATTAAAGGATTTTTTCAGAAAAAGCTTCCTGGCACGGTCACTGCAACGATCAACTCACGTCTGCCACGCAACAGCCAGGAGTTGATATGGACCTCATCCAGGAAAAGTTCGTTTCGGTATTTTCGGCCTACCAGGTGAATACCCAGGCCCGCCCAGACGGCGGTGTGCTGCTGACTCTGCGCGCAGCTGATGGCAAGGTCACCCGCCGCGTGCTGACCTACGCGCAATTGCACAGTGCCGAGCAGCTGTCCTGGGCGATCAGTGCGATTCGCCGCGATTTGGCCGAGCAGGCCAGTGAATTGCCGGTGATTTCGATGCTGCAGAGCCAGCAGCGGTTTGCCTTGCCGACTTATCGCTGAGTTTTGTATTGGTTGATCTGGCCTCTTCGCGGGCTCGCCCGGGAAGAGGCCGGTAAAGCCATTACAGTTCGTCGATGCCCAGAAACGCCCGCGCAGTCACATCCCCGGTAAACCTCGGCTGCATCCCTTCCTCGCTGCTGTACAACCGCAACGCCAAGCAAAACGGTGTATCGCCCAGCTCGACCCAGCGCCGAGTCCCCGCCGGGAGCACCAGCTGGTCGCCCTTCTCGCACAGCACCGAATACACCCAATCCCCCGCACGCAGGCCAACCTGAGCCCGCCCGCTGACCACGGCAAACACCTCGTCGGCGTCATGCACATGCTCATCGCGAACGTCCACCTGCGCAGGGGCCTCACCCTCACGGTTGAGTAACACGAAAGCCTTGCTGCCATGCGCCGTCATCAACTGGTCAAGGTGCTCGCGACAGGCCTCCAGTACCTCCTCCTGGGCGGTGCCAGGGCGCACACGCAGGCCATGCTCGGCATGGGCAAAGCGCACGCCCTGCTCGGCCAGAGTGGCAACGATATCGTCGTGGTGGGTCAACACCTTGTTCGGCAGTTCCGGGCTGGAGGGGTGGAAAACGCTGAGAATGCTCATCAGGGGCGGGTCCTGGTCGGTTGCGAACAAAGGGCAATGATAACGGCTGCAGCCAAGGCTGCGGCACTGGCCATACCAAAGGTGAAGGTGGGCCCCAGCAGTTTCCAGCTGTAACCCGAATACAATGCCCCCAGCGCACCGCCAGTGCCCGACAGCGCCGCATACAGCGCCTGGCCCTGGCCCTGCTGGCGGGCGCCGAAGCTGGCCTGCACGAAAGCGATGCTGGCGGCATGGAAGCAGCCGAAGGTGGCCGCGTGCAACACCTGGGCAAACACCAGCACCGCCGGCTCGCCGGCCAGGTTGCCCAGCAACAGCCAGCGCAGCGCCGCCAGCACGAAGCTGGCCAGCAGCACCCGCTGCACCGAAAAGCGCGCGAAGATACGGCTCATGGCCATGAACACCAGTACTTCGGCCACCACCCCGAGTGCCCACAGCAGACCGATGGCACCCCGGGCATAGCCCAAGTGCTCCAGGTGCAGGGTGAGGAAGGTGTAGTACGGCCCATGGCTGAGCTGCATCAGTGCCACGCAGGCGTAGAACGCGACCACCCCCGGCGCCCGCAGTTGCTGCAGGAAGCCGCCCGCGCCACTGCGCTCGCCCTGCTCCACCGGCTGGGCATTGGGCACCCACAGGCTGGCGGCGACGATGCCGGCCATGATCGTGACCAGCGCCACCGGGTAGATGTCCAGGCTCAGCCACTCGAACAGCCGGCCCAGGCCGACCACGGTGAGTATGAAGCCGATCGAGCCCCACAGGCGCACCTGGCTGTAGCGCGCGGTTTGCCCGTGCAGGTGGGCCAGGGTGATGACCTCGAACTGCGGCAGCACCGCATGCCAGAAGAACGCGTGCAGGGCCATGACCAGCGCCAGCCAGGCGTAGCTTTTGCCAAGGAAGATCAGGGCGAAGGTGGCCAGGGTCGACAATGCGCCCAGCCGCACGATCAGCAGGCGCTGGCCGGTGCGATCACCCAGCCAGCCCCACAGGTTGGGGGCGATGCAGCGCATGAGCATGGGTATGGCCACCAGCTCGCCGATGCGTGCCGGAGAGAAGCCCAGGTGGTCGAAGTACAGCGCCAGGAACGGGGCGGTGGAGCCGAGCAGGGCGAAGTAGAACAGGTAGAAGCTGGACAGGCGCCAGTAGGGGATTGGTTGCATGGGGTGACCTTGTGGGGACCTGTGCCGGCCTCTTCGCGGGTAAACCCGCTCCCACAGGTACCTCACCGCCCTCAGGCCCAGTGATATTCCTGTGGGAGGGGATTGGTTGCATGGGGTGGCCTTGTGGGGACCTGTACCGGCCTCTTCGCGGGTAAACCCGCTCCCACAAGTACCCCACTGCCCTCAGGCCCAGTGATATTCCTGTGGGAGCGGGTTTACCCGCGAAGAGGCCGGTACTGGCGAATCAGAGCTGGCCCAGCACCGGGGTATTCACCTTCACATCGGCATTCTGCGCGCGGTGGCGCAGCAGGTGGTCCATCAGCACGATGGCCATCATCGCCTCGGCGATCGGCGTGGCGCGGATGCCCACGCACGGGTCGTGGCGGCCTTTGGTGATGACGTCCACCGGGTTGCCGTCGATGTCGATGGAGCGGCCCGGGGTAGTGATGCTGGAGGTCGGCTTCAGCGCCAGGTGAGCAACGATCGGCTGGCCCGAGGAAATACCGCCGAGGATGCCGCCAGCGTTGTTGCTGAGGAAGCCTTCCGGGGTCAGTTCGTCACGGTGCTCGGTGCCGCGCTGGGCCACACTGGCGAAGCCGGCGCCGATTTCCACGCCCTTGACCGCGTTGATGCTCATCAGCGCGTGGGCCAGTTCGGCATCGAGGCGGTCGAAGATAGGCTCGCCCAGGCCCGGCATGACGCCTTCGGCGACCACGGTGATCTTGGCACCCACCGAGTCCTGGTCACGGCGCAGCTGGTCCATGTAGGCCTCCAGCTCCGGCACTTTGCTCGGGTCAGGGCTGAAGAAGGCGTTCTGCTCCACCGACTCCCAGGTCTGGAACGGGATTTCGATCGGGCCCAGCTGGCTCATGTAGCCGCGCACGGTGATGCCTTGGGTGGCCAGGTATTTCTTGGCGATGGCACCGGCGGCCACGCGCATGGCGGTTTCGCGCGCCGAGCTGCGGCCACCGCCGCGGTAGTCGCGAACGCCGTACTTGTGGTGGTAGGTGTAGTCGGCGTGGGCCGGGCGGAACAGGTCCTTGATCGCCGAGTAGTCCTTGGACTTCTGGTCGGTGTTGCGGATCAGCAGGCCGATCGAGCAGCCGGTGGTGCGGCCTTCGAACACGCCGGAGAGGATTTCCACCTCGTCGGCTTCCTGGCGCTGGGTGGTGTGCCGGCTGGTGCCGGGCTTGCGCCGGTCAAGGTCGTGCTGCAGGTCGTCGAGAGAAATCTCCAGGCCCGGTGGGCATCCATCGACAATGGCGACCAACGCCGGGCCATGGCTCTCGCCAGCGGTGGTGACAGTGAACAGCTTGCCGTAGGTATTGCCGGACATGGACGCTCCGCGAGATCTGCCTGAAGTGAACGAAAGCGGCAGTATACAGATGGATTGATCGCCTGTGCTGGCCTCTTCGCGGGTAAACCCGCTCCTACAGGGTCATCACAAGATGCGAAAATTGTGCTGTACCTGTGGGAGCGGGTTTACCCGCGAAGAGGCCAGTACAGGCAACCTCCCCTTCGAACCTTCCCGCAAACACTGGGTCAAACCCTCATCTCCCCATGTAGTACCGAATGATGTCGCGCCTCGTCGCCCTCTTCTTCCTGCTGTGCACCGGCCTGGCCCAGGCCGCCGCCCCCACCGTGCTACAACGCCCGATCGACCTCGACACCGGCCAGGGCGTGCTGCACGGCAGCCTGCTGCTGCCGCAACAGCCAACCCCGCCACCGGTGGTGCTGATCATCGCCGGCTCCGGCCCCACCGACCGAGACGGCAACAACCCGGCGTCAGGCCGGGTCGACAACCTCAAGCGCCTGGCCCTGCTGCTGGCCAACGAACACATCGCCAGCGTGCGCTACGACAAGCGCGGGGTGGCCGCCAGCCAGCCGGCCACGCCCGACGAGCGTGACCTGAGCGTGGAGCGCTATGTAGCCGACGTGGTCGCCTGGAGCCGCAAGCTCAAGGCCGACCCGCGCTTCGGCCCGTTGATCCTGATCGGCCACAGCGAAGGCGCGCTGATCGCCAGCCTGGCCGCCGAGCAGGCCGGCGCCAGCGCGGTGATTACCCTGGCTGGCAGCGGCCGACCGCTGGCCGACGTGCTGCGCGAACAGCTGGCACAGCGCCTGCCGCCGGCACAACTGGCCGGCGGCAGCGCCCTGCTCGACCGCCTGCAGGCCGGGCAGACCAGCCTGGAGGTACCGGCGCCGCTGCGTCAGGTGTTCCGCCCCAGCGTGCAGCCCTACCTGATTTCGCTGTTCCAGCAAGACCCAGCGGCGGCCTTCGCCCGCCTGCCCATGCCCGCGCTGATCGTGCAGGGGCGCAACGACGTGCAGGTAGGCGTGATCGACGCCGAACGACTGAAGGCGGCCAAGCCGGATGCACAACTGGTGTTGATCGATGGCATGAACCACATGCTGCGCATCAGCCCCAAGGCAATGAGCCAGCAGCGCGACAGCTACCTCAACCCTGGGTTGCCGCTGGCAAGGGAGCTGGGCGAGCAGATTGTGACGTTTATCCAGCATTTGCCTTCTGCCTGACCCTCAGGTCTTGGACGGTACGGCCGATAAAGGGAGTAACGGCGAAGATTGGGGCCGCGGCGCGGCCCATCGCGACGCAAGGCCGCTCCCAAAGGGACAGTGCCAGGTTCAGGCTCGGCGCCGTCCCTGTGGGAGCGGCCTTGCGTCGCGAAAGGGGCACGCAGTGCCCCCTCTTGCAGCCGGCACGCACTTGAGGACAAGCCCTGATGACAACCGCCCCCGCCGCCGTAGAGCCAGCCGAAGAGCCCGAGGAAAGCCCTGCCCTGCCCTGGGCCGAGCTGGCCGCCGAACACTTCCAGCTGTTGCGCCTGGCCGCCCTGCCCACCGACCGCAACACCGGCGCGCGGCCCCTGCGCTTCGTGCAGTTCGGCTATGCCGAACGCCACGACAAGGCCCACAGCCTGCTGCGCATGGAAATCCAGCTGCCCGGGCAGAAGGTGCACAAGGAACAGAACCGCCTGGACATTCGCGTCGACCACTCCGCGCGCCTGGTGCGCATTGGCAATGAACATGGCCTGCAACTGGAGCCGCTGAACCGTGGCATCGGCCGCTTCCTGCTGGCCCAGGCCGCGCAATGGCTGCAGCGCAAGTGGTCGCACTACCGGATCGAGGGCATGGCGCTGCCGAGCAAGGATGCGCTGAACGAAGACTCACGCCTGCGTCGTGACCACTGCCTGCGCGGGATGGGTATCGAGGTGGAGTACGAGGATAGCCAGCATCTGAAGGGCCGTACCGTGGAAATGACGGTGGGCGAGCTCAAGGGGGCGTGGAACAGCGAGCGCTTGCAGCGAGTGGGGATACTGGATGCTGCCGGCCTGCTGCAGCAGGCTGACCAGCAGTTGCAGGAGAAGGAAGGGCAACTGCGTGAGCGAGATGAACGGGTTGCCAAGTACCAGCGTGAAGACAGCGGGTTGCGCTTTACGATTACCTGCCTAGTGGCGTTTGCGGTGTTCCAGGCGGGGTTGCTGATCTGGATTGCCACGCGCTGAGACCGCGTCGCCTAATTCGCGGGTAAACCCGCTCCCACAGGGTCCGCGTCGCACCTGAGGGCAACGCTATACCTGTGGGAGCGGGTTTACCCGCGAAGAGGCCCTGGAATCAGACCCGGGCCTTGAACAGTTCCTGATGCTGGCGGCACTGCTCGGCGGTCAGCATGAACACCCCGTGCCCACCGCGCTCGAACTCCAGCCAGGCAAAGTCCACCTCGGGGTATAGCGCCTCGACATGCACCTGGCTGTTGCCCACCTCGACAATCAGCAAGCCCTTGTCGGTCAAGTGGTCCGCCGCCTCGGCCAGCATGCGCCGCACCAGGTCAAGGCCATCGTTGCCGCAGGCCAGGCCCAACTCGGGCTCGTGGTGGTACTCGACCGGCATGTCGTCGAAGTCTTCGGCATCGACATACGGCGGGTTGGACAGGATCAGATCGAAACGCTGCCCCGGCAAACCACCAAAACCGTCGCCCTGCACGGTGTACACGCGCCCGTCCAGGCCGTGGCGTTCGATGTTCTGGTTGGCCACTTCGAGCGCTTCGAACGACAGGTCGGCCAGCACTACCTCGGCCTCGGGGAACACGTCGGCGGCAACGATGCCGATGCAGCCAGAACCGGTGCACAGGTCGAGAATGCGCGCCGGCTCGCTCGCCAGCCACGGCTCGAAGCGTTTCTCGATCAGCTCGCCAATCGGCGAACGCGGCACCAGCACGCGCTCGTCGACGATGAACGACATGCCGCAGAACCAGGCTTCGCCCAACAGGTAGGCGGCCGGCACGCGTTCTTCGATACGGCGCTTGAGCAGGTGCTGCAGGCGTACCCGCTCGTCGTCCTCGAGCATGCAGTCCAGGTAGCTGTCGGCCACCTCCCACGGCAGGTGCACCGCCCCCAGTACCAGCAGGCGGGCCTCGTCCCAGGCATTGTCGGCACCGTGGCCGAAGAACAGGTCGTGCTCGTGGAAGCGGCTGACCGCCCAGCGGATGTAGTCGCGCAGCGTGCGCAGGCGGGATGTGATCACGGGGTACTCCTAATTCAGACCGGACAAAAGTCTAACAGCCCCACCCGCACATTTGTTCCTTTGCCTTACCCAATGGCTAGCCACAAGCCAGTAACCATGCCGCTTGCGTTGTCAACCATTCCCATTGGCGCCAAGGCAGGGGAGAATAGGTATACAAAAGCCCTATCCAAGGAGCCCTTGATGTCCGTTCCAACCACGATGTTTCGCCTCACTGGCCGCGACTACCCGCCGGCCAAGCTGAGCCACGCCAGCCTGATCATCATCGATGCGCAAAAGGAGTACCTCAGCGGGCCCCTGGCGCTGTCGGGCATGGACGAGGCCGTGGCCAACATCGCCAGGTTGCTCGACGCCGCGCGCAAGAGCGGCCGTCCGATCATCCACGTTCGCCACCTGGGCACTGTCGGTGGCCGCTTCGACCCACAAGGGCCGGCCGGCCAGTTCATTCCAGGGCTGGAGCCGCTGGAAGGCGAAATCGTCATCGAAAAACGCATGCCCAATGCATTCAAGAACACCCAGCTGCATGAGACCCTGCAGGCGCTGGGCCACCTGGACCTGATCGTCTGCGGTTTCATGAGCCACTCCAGCGTCAGCACCACGGTACGCCGCGCCAAGGACTATGGTTACCGCTGCACCCTGGTGGAAGACGCTTCGGCGACCCGCGACCTGGCATTCAAGGATAGGGTGATCCCGGCCGCGCAGATCCACCAGTGCGAAATGGCCGTGATGGCCGACAACTTCGCTTGCGTGGCCCCCACCGCCAGCCTGATCTGAGCGGCTGAGTACAACCGCCCGGCAGCCGGGCGGAACCCGATGGGCGGCCCCAGGTCGAATTCCGGATATCCACAGAGGAGAGCGGAATGAAGCTCAAAGGCAGTTTCGACGCCAAGCGCCTGCGCCCGCGCGAACCGCGTAACTGGGGTGCCCGCCTGGCGGCCGGCCTGGCGGCCATGCTGGCGACCCTTGGCGTGCTGTTGGCGATGGCCGGCGTTGCTGGCTTGCTGGGCAACTACCCTGCCCTGGCGGAGCTCAATGCCAACAAACCACTGGCCGGCATCCTCACCGTGGCCGGTTTGCTGCTGCTGTGGCTGGGCGTGCGCTTCTGGCGGCGCAGCCGCATTCGCCTGCGCCGCGGGCGGGAACTGAACCTGTCGCCGCACCTGATGAAAAAACACGATTGAGGCACTGCTGACGCGGTCCCTGTGGGAGCGGGTTTACCCGCGAAAGGGCCGGCACAGGCTGCACAAGGCCCCACAGTCGCGTAAACTACGCCGCCCACGTGGAGGCATCATGCAAGACGACGATTTTTCCCTGTTCAAGGCCGAAGTGCGCGGTGTCAAACCGATCAGGCACGACCGCGCCGAAGTCGGCAAGCCCAAGGCCGACCGCCAGAAGCTGGCCGGCCTGCGTCAGGCGGCGACCGTGCGCAGTGACAAGGCGCTGGTGATCGACGGCATGTCCGACCAGTTCGTCATCGACGTTGGTGCCGAAGACGAGTTGCTGTGGCGCCGCGATGGCGTACAGGAAGGCCAGCTGCGCAAGCTGAAGCTGGGGCAGATCCCGTTCGAGGGCAGCCTCGACTTGCACGGCATGACCGTGGAAAAGGCCCGCGAAACCCTGTGGGATTTCATCGCCGAGGCCACCAGACTGGAAGTGCGCTGCGTGCGGGTTACCCACGGCAAGGCCGCGCGCCTGGACGGCAAGCGCCCGATGATCAAGAGCCACGTCAACACCTGGCTGCGCCAGCACCCGCAGGTGCTCGGTTTTGCCTCGTGCAGCGCCCGCCACGGCGGCACCGGCGCGGTGTATGTGATGCTCAAACGAACCATGCTCGAAGGCCGCGACGAGTAACGCCGCGCTTGCAGCGCCGCCCTCACCGCCGTAACCTTCGTTTTTGCGATTTTTTCCCACAGGTAGATCCATGTCCCTGGAACAGAACTACACCGAGATCCTCAGCCAGATTGGCGAGGACGTCTCCCGTGAGGGCCTGCTCGACACGCCCAAGCGGGCTGCAAAGGCGATGAAGTACCTTTGCCGCGGTTATGAGCAAACACTGGAAGAAGTCACCAACAACGCGCTGTTCAGCTCTGACAACAGCGAAATGGTGCTGGTCCGGGACATCGAGCTGTATTCGATGTGCGAACACCACATGCTGCCGTTCATCGGCAAGGCGCACGTGGCCTACCTGCCCAAGGGCAAGGTACTGGGCCTGTCGAAGGTGGCGCGCATCGTCGACATGTACGCTCGCCGCCTGCAGATCCAGGAAAACCTCAGCCGCCAGGTTGCCGAGGCCGTGCAGCAGGTAACCGGTGCCGCCGGCGTTGCCGTGGTCATCGAAGCCAAGCACATGTGCATGATGATGCGCGGTGTCGAGAAGCAGAACTCGACCATGATCACCTCGGTGATGCTGGGTGAGTTCCGCGAAAACGCCGCCACCCGCAGCGAGTTCCTCAGCCTGATCAAGTGATTGGCTGCTGACCCCGAGCCGACCCTGCCGGGTCGGCTTTTTCATTTCAGGAGTTGCCCATGATCGTCAAAGCCCTGCGGGTTGGCCTCGGCCAGCTCATCGTGTTCGGCGACTGGATCAGCCGCCCGGCCAAGCGCAAACGCGACGCCACCGCCCAGGCTCGCGTCGAGCAAGCGGCCAAGGGCCTGGCGCTGTACCAGTTCCACGCCTGCCCGTTCTGCGTCAAGACACGCCGCACCCTGCACCGTTTGAACGTGCCGGTGGCGCTGCGCGATGCCAAGAACGACCCAGTACACCGCCAGGCCCTGCAGGAAGGTGGCGGCCGGGTGAAAGTGCCGTGCCTGCGTATTGAAGAAGCGGGCAAGGTGACCTGGATGTATGAGTCCAAGGCGATCATTGCCTACCTGGATGAGCGGTTCGCGTCGGCCTGACCGTTTGCAGGTGGCCTGTACTGGCCCTTTCGCGGGTAAACCCGCTCCCACAGGTACTCCGCTACCCTCAGGCCCTGTGATTTCCCTGTGGGAGCGGGTTTACCCGCGAAGAGGCCGGCACAGGCTATAAACTAGCCCACCATCGGCACATGCCGCGGGTGGCTGCTGACCCGCTCCAGCCAGGCCCTCACTGCCGGGTAGTCGGCCAGGTCGAACCCACCCTGCTGCGCCACATGGGTGTAGGCATACAACGCCACATCGGCAATCGAATACTGTTCGCCGACCAGGTACGGCGTCATCTGCAACTGCCGCTCCATCACCTTCAGTGCCTTGTAACCCCCCTTGTGCAGCTTGCGGTATTCCTCCACTCGCTCGTCCGGCAACCCCAGGTAGAACTGGATGAAACGCGCCACGGCAATGTAGGGCTCATGACTGTACTGCTCGAAGAACTGCCACTGCAGCACCTGGGTGCGCAGGCGTGGCTCGGTGGGCAGGAACTCGCTGCCGTCGGCCAGGTAGTTGAGAATGGCATTGGACTCCCACAGGTAGCTGCCGTCTTCCAGCTCCAGCACCGGTACCTTGCCGTTGGGGTTCATCGCCAGGAACTCGGGCGTTTCGGTCTCGCCCTTCAGGATGTCCACCGGGTGCCATTCATATGGCCGGCCCAGCAGGCTCAACATCAGCTTGACCTTGTAACAGTTGCCCGACTGGTAGTCGCCGTAGACCTTGTACATCGCCCCCTCCACTCCCAAGCAGTTCTGCATTTGCACCCAATAGTTGGCGACTGTACGGCTAAAAGCAATGGTCGCTGTATGGCAAGGATCAACCTTGCTCGCTGTAGTCTGAAAAAACTGCTTACACCTTTACAAGGATTTTGTTCATGACCGATGCCACTTCCATACGCCTGCGGCCCCTGGCAGACAGCTCCCCGTCGGCGGTGGTCGCCGGCTTCATCGCCATGCTCACCGGCTATACCAGCTCGCTGGTGCTGATGTTCCAGGCCGGCCAGGCAGCCGGGCTGACCACCGCGCAGATTTCCTCATGGATCTGGGCGTTGTCGATCGGCATGGCGGTGTGCAGCATCGGCCTGTCGCTGCGTTACCGCACACCGATCACCGTGGCCTGGTCCACCCCCGGCGCCGCCTTGCTGATCACCAGCCTGGGCGGGGTCAGCTATGGCGAAGCGATCGGCGCCTACATCACCTGTGCCGTGCTGGTGCTGATCTGTGGCCTGACCGGCAGTTTCGAGCGCCTGGTCAAGCGCATCCCGGCCTCGCTGGCCTCGGCGCTGCTGGCGGGTATCCTGTTCAAGATCGGCAGCGAAATCTTCGTTGCCGCCCAGCATCGCACCCTGCTGGTACTGGGCATGTTCTTCAGCTACCTGCTGGTCAAACGCCTGTCGCCGCGTTACTGCGTGCTGGCCGCGCTATTGGTGGGTACGGCGCTGTCCGGCGCCCTGGGCCTGCTGGACTTCAGCGGCTTCCGGCTGGAAGTGGCCACGCCAGTGTGGACCACGCCAAGCTTCTCGCTGGCGGCGACCATCAGCATTGGCATTCCGCTGTTTGTGGTGGCGATGACCTCGCAGAACATGCCGGGTGTGGCCGTGCTGCGCGCCGACGGCTACCAGGTGCCGGCCTCGCCACTGATCTCGGCCACCGGTTTTGCCTCGCTGCTGCTGGCGCCGTTTGGTTCGCATGGGGTCAACCTGGCGGCGATCAGCGCGGCGATCTGCACCGGGCCGCATGCCCATGAAGACCCGGCCAAGCGTTATACCGCGGCTGTGTGGTGCGGGATTTTCTATGGCATTGCCGGGGTGTTCGGCGCGACCTTGGCGGCGCTGTTTGCGGCGCTGCCAAAAGAGCTGGTGCTGTCGATTGCGGCGCTGGCGCTGTTCGGCTCGATCATGAACGGGCTGACCGTGGCCATGAGCGAAGCGCGTGAGCGCGAGGCTGCGGTGATCACCTTCATGGTGACCGCTTCGGGGCTGACCTTGTTCTCGATTGGTTCGGCGTTCTGGGGGATTGTGGCGGGGGTACTGGCCCTGATGATTCTCAACCCGCGCAGAGCCTGAGTTTTTTATAGCCTGAACGGGCCTCTTCGCGGGTAAACCCGCTCCTACTGAGATCACACAACATTCAGCCCTGCGGTATTCCTTGTAGGAGCGGGTTTACCCGCGAAGAGGCCCGTTCAGGCCACACAAAGCCCAGGCCCAGATCACAACCTGAAATGCCCCACCATCCCCTTCAGGTCGGAACCCAACTGCGCCAGCTCGATACTCGACCGGGCATTGTCCTGCATCGCCAACGCCGCCTGATCGGCACTACCACGGATCTGCGTGACGCTGCGGCTGATCTCTTCTGCCACCGAACTCTGCTGCTCGGCCGCCGCGGCAATCTGCTGGTTCATCTGCTGGATCAATGAAACCGCCGCCGCAATGCTGCCCAGCGCGCTTTCGGTCTGCAGCGCATCAGCCACCGCCAAACGCACCAGCTCGGTACTGCCGCGAATCTGCGCCACCGACTGCTGGGCATTGCCCCGCAGGCTGGCGACCAAGGTCTCGATCTGTTCGGTAGACTGCCGGGTACGCCGCGCCAGCGCACGCACCTCGTCAGCGACCACGGCAAAGCCACGCCCCTGCTCACCCGCGCGAGCGGCTTCGATAGCAGCATTCAGCGCCAACAGGTTGGTCTGCTCAGCCACGCTCTTGATCACTTCCAGCACGTCGCCAATGGTGTGGATCTCGGCACTGAGGCTGTCGATACCGGCGCTGGCCGTCTCCGCCGCCGACGCCAGTTGCTCGATGCGCTGCATGCTCTGGCGCACCACCTGCTGCCCGGAATCAACCTTCTCATCCGCAGCCTGGGCCGCCTGCGCCGCCTCCTCGGCATTACGCGCCACATCGTGCACGGTGGCGGTCATCTGCTGCATGGCGGTGGCCACCTGCTCGGTCTCTTCCTTCTGGCTGCCCACCTCGCGGTTGGTCTGCTCGGTCACCGCCGACAGCGCCTGCGCATTGCCGGCCAGTTGCTCGATGCCCTGCTGCAAACCGCTGACAATGCCCGACAGGCCCGCCGCCATCTGCTGCATGGCCTGCATCAACTGCCCTACTTCGTCCCGGCGCGGTGCCTGGGCGTCGAAGCTCAGCTCGCCGGCAGCGATACGTTGGGCGCGGGCAATCACATGCTTGAGCGGCCCGACCACGGCGCGGGTGATCAGCCAGGCGGCCAGCACACCTACCAGCAGCGCCAATGCGGTAGCCAGGCCGATGGCTACGGCATTGCGTTGCAATTCGCCCTGCAGGGCCTGCTCCTGCCCCAGGTAAGCCTGGTCGACCCGACTGGTGACTTGCTCGGCACTGGCCTGCAACTGCGCCTTCAAGCCCTGCTCGCGGGCTAGCTGGTCCGTGTATTCGTTGAGCTTTTCCGAGAAGCTGCCAATGTGCCCCGCCACTTCGCCCAACACACTCTGGTAGCCAGCATCGCTGACAGCGCCCTGCAACTGGCTGACAAGGCTGGCGGCTTCGACGGTCTGGGCAATGCGCTCCTGGCTGACGCCCTCTTCGCCCTTGCGGCTTTTTTCCAGGCGTACCCGCGCTTCGTCCATGGCCTGCAGCATCAGCCGCGACACCTGCGCCACCTGCGTGGCCTGCTCGAGGAACGCGCCGCCCTGCTGGCCCTGGGACTGCTTGAGGGTATACACGCCGTCGTCAGCCAGGCCGGCCTGCAGTACGTCGAGGTTGTTGGCCACGCTGGAAACCGACCAACTGGCCATGTCCAGCGCCAGCTCCTTGGCCTGCACCGCCTCGACAAAGGCCTCGAACGCCTGGCCATAGGCTGCCAGGTCGGTTTCCGCCGCCGCCAGCGCCGGCAGGCCACGGGCGCGTTCGACCAGGCCCTGCAAGCCGCTGCGCAAGGCCTCGGCCTGTTGCAGGTCGGAGCGCAGGGCAAAGGCCTGCTCGTGCTGGCGCAAGCGCAGCAGGTCAGTATTGAACTGGGCCAGCTGGCGCAAGCTGTCGAAGCGCTGGCTAACGCTGTGCAGCGCGGCAATGCCAATGCCGGCCACCGCCAGGGTCAGCACCAGCACCAGGGCAAAGCCCAGGCCGAGTTTGCGGGCCATGCCCAGGTTGGCCAGCATACCGTGCTTGCTCGCGCCCATGCCGATTCCCCTTCTGCGTGCGAGGTTATCCCGAAAGCCAAGGGTGGCAACGTTGCCAGCCGATGAACAAGAGGCTGGCGTCAGAATAGTGTCAAATAGCTATGAGCGTGTCGGTATCAGCTTGGTGGGGGTCGCATGGCGTATGGAAGGATGGTTTGGGCGGGGGAATCCTGCCCGAGGGCGACATTGATGCGCAGCCGGACTGCTAATCCGCCCCCACAGGCTGAGGAGGCCCCGTGGGAGCGGGCAAGCCCGCGAAGAAGGCGACGCGGTGCCTGCTCAGATCGCCGTAGCCCCACCATCCACCGTCAGGCAATGCCCGGTGGTGAACGCCGCGCCGTCACTGCACAGGTACAGCACCGCGCTGGCAATTTCCTCGACCTTGCCGATGCGCCCCACCGGGTGCATGGCGGCGGCGAATTCGGCCTTGCGCGGGTCTGCCTCATAGGCGCGGCGGAACATATCGGTGTCGATCACCGCCGGGCATACGGCATTCACGCGGATACCCTTCTTGGCGTACTCGATGGCCGCCGACTTGGTCAGGCCGATCACCGCGTGCTTGCTCGCGCTGTAGATGCTCATCTTCGGCGCCGCCCCCAATCCCGCCACCGAAGCGGTATTGACGATCACCCCGCCGCCCTGGGCCTGCAGCAACGGCAACTGGTACTTCATGCACAACCACACGCCCTTCACGTTCACGCCCATGATGGCATCGAACTCGGCCTCGCTGCCTTCGGCCAAGCGGTGCTGTTCTATTTCGATACCGGCATTGTTGAAGGCGTAATCCAGCCGGCCATACGCAGCAATCAGGCGCTCGTGCAGCTGGTGCACCTCGGCGTCGCGGGTAACGTCACAGGCCATGAACAGCGCTTCGCCGCCCGCCGCCTGGATGTGCGCCACGGTGGCCTCGCCGCCGACCGGGTCCAGGTCGGCCACCACCACTTTCAGGCCCTGCCGGGCGAAGGCCAGGGCGGTTGCCCGGCCAATGCCGGCCGCAGCGCCGGTAACCAGAGCTACCTGGCCAGAAAAGGTCATGCTCATCGCGTGCTCCTGTGACGCTATGGTGGGGTTCAGAGCATAGTCAGCCACCGCCCGGCCGGGCAGCATCATCACCCCACCGGTTGGGCTACCATGCCTGTCAGTGATGTTAAGGACCTGCCTTAATCAACAAGGTAGATTGAACGCCTGATTCCCTCCACTGCCCACAAGGACCCCGCCATGACCCAGACCAACCGCCGCTTCCTGCTTGCCAAACGCCCGGTCGGCGCCGTGCGCCGTGACGACTTCAATTTCGAGACCGTGCCTGCCGAACAACCCGGCGCAGGCCAGGTGCTGGTGCGCAACCTGTACCTGTCGCTGGACCCGGCCATGCGTGGCTGGATGAACGAAGGCAAGTCCTACATCCCGCCTGTGGCCCTGTGCCAGGTGATGCGCGCGTTGGGCGTGGGTGAAGTGGTGGCCTCCAACCACCCGAATTTCAAACCGGGGGACCACGTGAGCGGTGCGCTGGGCGTGCAGGATTACTTCACCGGCGAGCCCCAGGGTTTGCACAAGATCGACCCCAACCTGGCGCCCCTGCCGCGCTACCTGTCGGCGCTGGGCATGACCGGCATGACCGCCTACTTTGCCCTGCTGGACGTCGGCCAGCCCAAGGCGGGCGACACCGTGGTGATTTCCGGCGCGGCCGGCGCGGTGGGCAGCATTGTCGGGCAGATTGCCAAGGTCAAAGGTTGCCGCGTGGTGGGCATTGCCGGCGGTGCCGAAAAGTGCCAGTACCTGCTGGATGAGCTGGGCTTTGACGGGGTGATCGACTACAAGGCCGAAGACGTGCTGGCCGGGCTGAAGCGTGAATGCCCGAAAGGCGTAGACGTGTACTTTGACAACGTGGGTGGCGACATCCTTGATGCGGTGCTGACGCGCATCAACTATAAGGCGCGCATCGTGATTTGCGGCGCGATCAGCCAGTACAACAACAAGGAAGCGGTGAAAGGCCCGGCCAATTACCTGTCGCTGCTGGTGAACCGTGCGCGCATGGAAGGCTTTGTGGTGATGGATTACAGCAAGGACTACGGCAAAGCCGCACTGGAGATTGCCGGCTGGCTGGCCAGTGGGCAGGTGAAGAGCAAGGAAGATGTCGTGGAGGGGCTGGAGACCTTCCCTGAGACCTTGTTGAAACTGTTCAGCGGTGAGAATTTTGGCAAGTTGGTGTTGAAGGTTTAAGCGCATGTCATGCCATTTGCAGCGGCTGTGAGATTGAGCGCCGCTTTATCCACAAAAAAAGGCCAGCGCTCGCGTGCTGGCCTTTCTCCATCGCCGGGCTAGTTACCCCCGAATCTCCGCCACCACCGCCGCCAACGCCTGCGCCGGGTCGGCAGCCTGGCTGATCGGGCGGCCGATCACCAGGTAATCGGAACCGGCATCCAATGCCTGGCGCGGGGTGAGGATACGGCGCTGGTCATCCTGCGCGCTGCCCGCCGGGCGAATGCCCGGGGTTACCAACTGCAGCGACGGGTGCGCCGCCTTCAATGCCGGGGCCTCCAGCGCCGAGCACACCAGGCCGTCCATGCCGGCCTTTTGCGCCAATGCCGCCAGGCGCAGCACCTGCTCTTGCGGGTCGACATCCAGGCCGATACCGGCCAGGTCTTCACGCTCCATACTGGTCAGCACGGTAACGCCAATCAGCAACGGCTGCGGGCCGCTGCGCTTGGCCAGCTCTTCACGGCAGGCCGCCATCATGCGCAGGCCACCGGAGCAATGCACGTTGACCATCCACACACCCATCTCGGCCGCCGCTTTTACCGCCATGGCCGTGGTGTTGGGGATATCGTGGAACTTGAGGTCCAGGAACACTTCGAAGCCCTTGTCACACAGGGTTTCGACAATGCCCGAAGCGCTGCTGGTGAACAGCTCTTTGCCCACCTTTACCCGGCACAGCGCAGGGTCAAGCTGGTCAGCCAGCTTCAGGGCGGCCTCACGGGTAGGGAAATCCAGGGCGACGATCAGGGGCGTCTGGCAGGCGGACATGGGCAGGGTCTCTTGGCAAGTCGAAAACGGCGCGCATTGTAAACGAAGTGGCGCAGGCTTTGGGGCCCGCGGGTCACGGAATTGGCCCGGCACGGGCTGACACCTATAATTGAACCAACGGAACGGGTAATCGCTCAAATTTCATACAAGCGTTGCCCACGGCCCGATCAAAGGAGAACGACAATGCCCTGGTATGCCTGGCTGATACTCATCATAGCCCTCGGCTCCATCGTCGGCGGGTTGATGATGCTGCGCGATACGGCAAAAAAACTGCCGCTGACCGAAGAGCAACTGCGCAAGGTACATGAGCGCAACGCCGAGGCGGACGCCAAGGACGCGCAAGACCGCTAGAAGGCCCAGCGCTGCTCATTGTGTTTGCGCAGGAAACAGCGACCACAATGTGGGAGCGGGCTTGCCCCGCGAACACCGGCTTAGCCGGTGCCACATACTTATTTGACAACATTCGCGGGAGATGCCCGCGTAGGGCTTTACGCGGCTGGGGCTTCTTCTGTAAGTTTCATTCGCCCTCATCTGGATCGGTGTAAGAAACCTGCCCCTTGATCCATGGGTCCACAATAATTGCATGGATATTGCGCAGATACGCCCCCCCATTGCTCTCTGCTATGTGCATCCGGGCCCATGATTGTCAGCAACAGATACTCATCCCGGAGCAGGTCATAGGCATAAACCACCCAAAAATCCTCTTCCGGTTGACCCGGATCTGTCGTCCGCCTGAATTGCATCTTGGCAGCGCGCTACTTCGCCTGTACTGCATCAGTGGCAGCGAGATGAATGTGGAACATATCCGCGAGGTCAAGCTCCTCGTCCCGTCCAAAAATGTCAGGAAGGTCACCGCAGAGCTTGTAATCATGAAAATCAATGAAAAAGTCGTACCACCCCGTCGACTCTTTGAAGAGGTCAGAAACCTTTACTGCAGACAAATAAGCTCACTTAGTGACTGGTAGCGTTCCGTTCTCGACATAGTAGCGGAAGGCAGATTCACCACCACGCGCAGCGGTACGCACGTCTTCATGCGTAAGTTGCTTGTCGGTCTTCTTGCGCTTGGCAACCACCTTCTTAGGGGCTGCGGCTTTTACCGTCATATCCGCCTCCTGTCGCGGGTTTCCTCTTGCACATGATAGGTGCTGCTTTTTTTTTTGATCAACTTGATGCTAGCCAGGCGTATCTCGCTGATCAAAGCCTTAACATCTCCGGCCCCTGAAAAGGCCGGGCCAGGGCATCACCCCGGCCCCTCCCCGCTTACTCCACCATCACCTTATCCCGATTACGCTCCAGCAGCGCATTCCCGATGCCCTTGATCTCCAGCAGTTCATCCACCGAAGCAAACGGCCCATTGGCCTCGCGGTAGGCCACGATCGCCTCGGCCTTGGCCTTGCCGATGCCGTTAAGCTCCTTCTGCAGGGTCAGTGCATCCGCCGTGTTCAGGTCCAGCCGCGGCGCCTGCTGGGCCTGCACCTGGGCCACCACTGGCACCGGCTCGGCCACTGTTGTGGTACTGGCCGGGGCGGCGCTTAGGGAGAAGGACAAACTGGCGAACAGCGGCAGCAGCAGGTACGACAGAACGTTATTTCGCATGGTCAACACTCCTTGGGTTGGTCATTTTCCAGCAGCCGTTTTCCTTCGGCTGCGCAAACAACCCTAGCGATTAACCCGCCCGCAAAACACCCACCAGCCCTGGCGAATGGTTACCGAATCGGTCAGCAAAACGACCTGCTTCGCCCACTCACAACCAGCGCCCTTTTCACCGCCGCCGGCCCAAGCCCCGGCAGCTCAAGCCCTTGGCCCTGTACGCGTAGGCAAATCCCCGTTTATCCGATAACCCCTACCTACCCATGTATTGCCAATTTCCCACAGCGCCCGCCGAACAAGGCCCGCCACGCAAACCACCCCACCCGCCGGCCGGCAAACACCCCCCAGCAAACTGGCACCCCACTGCCCGCCTGCTAGATTTCTTGAGCAATGGAAACCGCCGTGCTCAAGGACCCGAGCAAGAGGATCACCGCCGTGCCCCTCAAGACCCTGACTGTTTTCGGTACCCGCCCGGAAGCCATCAAGATGGCCCCGCTAGCCCTGCAACTGGCCCAGGACAACCGCTTCGATGCCCGTGTATGCGTCACCGGCCAACACCGGCAAATGCTCGACCAGGTGCTGGAGCTGTTCGGCATCCGCCCCGACTACGACCTGAACATCATGAAAGCCGGCCAGGACCTGACCAGCGTTACCACAACCATCCTGCAAGGCATCCAGCCCGTGCTGGCCGAATTCAAGCCCGACGTGGTGCTGGTGCACGGCGACACCGCCACCACTTTTGCCACCAGCCTGGCGGCTTACTACCAGCAAATCCCCATTGCCCACGTAGAAGCCGGCCTGCGCACCAACAACCTTTATTCACCCTGGCCCGAAGAAGGCAACCGGCGCCTCACCGGCGCCCTGGCCGCGCTGCACTTTGCCCCCACCAGCACCTCACGCGACAACCTGCTGCGCGAAGGCACCGACCCCGCGCGCATCTTTACCACCGGCAACACCGTGATCGACGCCCTGCTGCAGGTAGAGCAAAAGCTGCAAAGCCCGGCGCTGAACGCCCGTTTCGCCAGCCACTTCAGCTACCTGGCCGCTAACCGTCGGCTGTTGCTGGTCACCGGCCACCGACGCGAGAACTTTGGTGGCGGCTTTGAACGCATCTGCCAGGCCCTGGTGCAGATTGCGCGGCAATTCCCCGAAGTGGACGTGGTGTACCCGGTACACCTCAACCCCAACGTGCGTGAGCCGGTCAACCGGCTGCTGGGGGATGTGCGCAACATCCACCTGATCGAGCCACTGGATTACCTGCCGTTCGTGTACCTGATGACCCGCGCGTACGTGATCCTGACCGACTCGGGGGGCATTCAGGAAGAAGCGCCCGCGCTGGGCAAACCGGTGCTGGTGATGCGCGACACCACCGAACGGCCCGAAGCTGTGGCGGCGGGTACGGTCAAGTTGGTGGGGACAGAAGTGGCATCAATTGTGGGGGCGCTGAGTACCCTGCTGACCGACGAGGCGGTGTACCGCGAGATGAGTGTTGCGCATAACCCGTATGGTGATGGCAAGGCGTGCGCGCGCATTCGCGAAGCGCTGGCGGCGTTTGCAGGTGCGTGATGCAGCGCCTGTGAGACCGTGGCTCATCATCGACAGAACCTCCTGTAACCTTATTTTTTGAATGAACTCAAGGAGCAGGTTACACGGCTAGCGTCAGAGGATTAGAGCTGTTTGCGAGGCATTTCGCCGAATACAAAGACCGCTACGTCTTGATCGGGGGGGTGGCATCCGCGCTCACCAGGGATGAAGCCGCGACTTCAGAGCTACCAAGGATCTCGATATTGTTCTGATATTCGAGGCCCTGGATGCTCAGTTTGTGCCGCAATTCTGGGATTTTCTGTCAGGCCTGCTGACAGGAGAGCATATAGAGTTGAGCGAAAGTATTTTGGCTGATTTGCAGGTGTTCTTGACACTATTGGCAAAGGAAGAGGTGAACTTGAAAGACCTCGGCCTGCGAGGAAGCCTTGATGATCTCGTCACACGACTTGAGCAGAGCTTCGGGCTGGAGCATGAAAGAAGAGATGCTTGATGCGATACGCAGTGTTGGCCAGAGGCAGGAAGGCAACCCTCACCTGAACATTTCACCCCAACGATCCTGTGAGGCGCTAAACACCTGCCGCCACACATTAAGTATCAAGGCCTGTTCGTGACAGGCCGCTTTAGACCCCAAGGGCACTCTGGCACAAATCACAGATGCGCCAACCGTTGTGGGGGCGGGTTCACCCGCGAATGCGTCCGCACCAACACCACCACATGCACGGTAGAAGCTGGCCAGCAGGCGCGGGCCTTTCGCGGCGGTTCGACGCGTCGATAAACCTGCTCCTACAACGGTCGGCGATCGCAGCGAAGACATTTGCCCGGGCGCGCAGGGGCATTCGCCTTCCGCCTCACAGTATGCCCACCCCGTCAGACTTTCCTGAAACCTAGCCCCCCCCTTCAACTCGGATAACCAGGCGAACTATCCTACACACCAGTCAGAAGCAGCTGAATTGTCGGGGAAATGCCCTAAGGATAACGTCACCGGGTCGCCATGTTGGTGACCGGGTGTGAGAACCTGACAAGCACTGCTGCTCGACTGTTCAATGGCAGCCATTCGCGGGCAAGCTTCGGCTTGGCCGGTTTTCAGTGCATCGGTTTCTCACCCCGCGCAATGGCTGCCACCTTTGTCCGTGAGAGAACAAGCGCCACTAAAACGCGCGCCTCCAAGCCAGGCGAGGCCCTACCTCGCCTACCGAGCTTTTTGGTAGGAGCGGGTTCACCAGCGAATACGCCCGCACCGACAACACCACATGCCCGATAGAAACCGGCCAGCAGCCCCACCCTTTCGCGGGTAGACCGCCCCTACACCAGAGTGGCCTGCTATGGAAGTGGCCCTTCTCCCAGGCAGAGATCCCCCACCCCAGTCCGCAAAAAAACGCAAGCCATAAAGCGTTAAGAACTTGTAGGAAAAATGTGAAAGTCCTGTAACATTGGATCCATTGAAAGAGTAGCTTTTTGATATTACAAGGTTGACGCGTGATTGGCGATTCAAAGATCTGGCAAAACGAATTCCCTTTTACATTGCGCCATGGCAGCGGCACCCTGCACCTTCAGGGCCCCGTTGCCCCTTACACTCGGCAAGCCCTAGAACAGCTGATCGCGCAGACACCAACTGCCAAACGGGTGAGCGCCCCGCTCTGCTGCGAGCGTAGCCAGTTGTTCACAAAACGCGAGAAACTCGACTCCCTTAAAAAGAGGCTGCGCGTTCAGCGTGGCAGACCTAAGCGCAATGGCTTGTATGACTGGTCCCTAGAGGAGCTGATCAATACCCATGAAGCCTCTCGTCGTGGTGCGCGGGTGCCAAGGCTGGTCGGCTACGGTTACAGCCGCTCCAAATTCGGTCTGATGCAGGACTTCTTCCTGATAACTGAGTTGCTCGGGGAGCATGAGGACGGGCTGGCCAGAATCCGCAACGCCCCTGAAGCTGTACACGAGGTTATGGCGGCAACCTTCGAGCTGCTGTTCGATCTGCACTGCCTGGGCATCACTCATATGGACCTATGGGCAGCTAACGTGATGATGCCGAAACAAGGTAAAGCGAAGGCAATTGACCTGGAAAACAGCTTCTCAGAGCCAAGCAATTTTTTCAGCGAAACCCTAGGCTTCCAGTTCGGATTTTTCTACTTCCGGGAGATTTACCGATACATCACGGAAGCTGACTTCGATGCAGCGGTCGAATGTGCATTGGCCAAATACTTCCCGGACGTGGAGCGCTCCGCGTTCGACCGCGTGTATGCGCTTGCCAAGCATGAGGATGTCGGGCGCCTGAAGCGCCGTAAAATCTTCACTCATGGGGTACTCAAAAGCTGCTGGTAGGTCATCATGGCCAGCCGTTTGCCTGGGCCGATCTTGCCCTGTGCTGGATGGACTGGCCACCCGCTGGCGCGTGCCAACGTGCTGACCGTATCACAAAGTTGCCCCTTCCTTTAGAATGGCCATAGCCTGAGTAAACCATTCAATTTGCCGTCACTCCCGGCCTGAGCAATCAGGCGGTCTGCATCAAAGCGCCAGAAAAAACGGGTTAAAGCTAAGGATTTGAAATGTGTTCCGAGAATCACGCCGTTAGCGAAACTCCGTTGGTGACAGTGATCATCGCGTCTTATAACCATGCGCGCTATATCGAAGCAAGTATCAACAGTGTCGTCAACCAGACCTACAAGAACATCGAACTCCTGGTAATTGACGACGGCTCCAAGGATGACAGCCCTGCAGTGCTCAAGCGACTTCAGGAAAAGCACCATTTCAACCTTCGTTTTCAGGCAAACCAGGGTTTGGCGCGCACCCTCAACGAAGCGATCGCGCGAGCCAAAGGCGACCTCATCGTGCCTTTTGGCTCCGACGACATCATGCTGCCGCACCGTATCGCCACCCAGGTGGAATACATGAACGGCAAGCCCGTAGTGGGCATTTGCTCAGCCAACATTGAAACCATCGACCAAGACGGCAAGGTGATGGGCGCCCGCGAACAGCGCAACCGCAACCTACCCTTCCGCCGTTTGGACTTCGACGACCTATTTCTGGACCGCAAGCCGGGGCCTATGGCAGCCACCTTGATGCTGCGCCGCGAGGCGCTGAACAAGGTGGGTGGCTTCAATCAGGATATCCGGCTGGAAGACGTCTATATCGAGTTGTCGATCGCACGGGCCGGTTACTTCATCGACGTGCTGGGCGAGGTACTGGCACAGTACCGTGACCACCCGACGAACACCTTCAAGAATGGCCGCTTCATGGTGGATAACGTGCTGCGCACCTTTGCCGTGTTCAGCGACCATCCGCAATATGAGCAGGTGTGCATGAAGTTCCGTAACTCCATGCTGCTGAAGTACGCCAACCGCGACAAGGCACTGAGCCGGGAAATCCTTTCGGAAATCCCTCTCAAATACTGGAACCGGAAGACCCTGCGCGGCATATGGCGATTGATCTGGTCCTAAGCAGCCTGGCGACGCCTCCAGTGGACCAGTGACTGCCCATAGACCAAGGCCAACGGGATCCAGATCAGGAACCAGTGCTCCTTCGGGCGTGACATGAATGCACTCCCTTCAGTCAGGCCCGAGGCAAAACCGAAGATCAGCCAGGTTGCCGCCAAGGTAACGCCCGGATGCTTGCGGTATTTCCAGCAGAAGTGAATGGCCAAGCTGTAAATCGCCATCCATAAAACCAAACCAACCACTCCGCCTGCGTACAGCACACCGAGCTCGATGTTATGAGGGTCGGCAAGTGTTTGCGCAAGCCCCGGAATAATTACAGTCATGGGCGAGTCGTAACCATGACCCAACCAAGGGTGTTCAGCGATCTGGCGCAGGGCCTCCAGCCAAATGGCTGGACGATAAGAAACGCCACGCTGAGTGATGGCTTCCGGGTATGCCAGCACCACACCCAGCAGTGCGATCACCACTGCTGCCAGCGCCAGAAAGCCGCGCTTGCGATCACCCACAATGACCAGCCAACCCAACGCGGCAGTCATGCCCACCAACGGTGTCCTGGAACCTGTGGCAAGGATCGCCAAACCCAACACTCCCAGACAGATTAGCGACATCGGGTCTAGTGTGCGCTTGGCCTGAAACCAGTACACCAGCCAAACGGCGGCGAAGGCACCAAGCACATGAGCGGTTAGTAGCGGATTATACAGCGCCCCATAACCCTCCAGACGACCAGCGCCGGCTGGCAGCTGGTACATCAGGAAGTAGCCCAGGTAAATGGCTGCAGCCAACGCCACCACTGTGGCAGCAAGGCGCACGCTCTGCTGAAGATGGGCCGGCGCCTGCAGACTTATGACACCCGCCGACAGCAGCAGCATCGCAATGTAAAGGGGTCGCTTCAACAAGCTGCCGGTAGCATTCTGCGAGTCGGACCAGGCAATGCTCAGCATCGTATAGGCACAAAACACCAAAAATGCGATGAACAAAGGATTGCACAACAGCTTCTTGAGCATGCCTGGCTGCAGCAGCAATGCCACAAGCGTAGGCGCGGCGAGCAGGATGTAGAACAGTTTGTGGTAAAGGGAGCGCTCCCCCGCCCAAAACATCCCGGTGAGCATCACCAACCAACCCAAAGGTAGAACGTAGCTGTTTATCTTCCTCCCCCAGCGCTGGGCCGGGGATTCGACGAATACATCGCTTGACATCTGACTTTCTCGATAGAAGGGGTGAGGTTCACTGGCTACCTATACGGTGATACCGTAACACAGGGTTGTGAACATCACGTTTTTCGCAAAGCGCCTTTGTTTACTGGCCATTTGGCACTCAGTTACGAAATTTCTACCAGGACCGCACCGCGCGCCCAGGCCAGCTTTGCGATCTGGCTGCCAACCCTGACCCGGCACAGCGCAGGCTCAACTTGCTCAGGCCAGCCCTGCAGGGGCCCCGGACAGGCGCACGGGCACGTGTCTGTTGGCAATTCGAAATGGTCAAGCAGTGTAAACGAAGTGGCGCACGCTTTGGAGCCTAAGGGTCACGAATATGACCGAGCGCTGCGATACCTTCGAGCGCTCAGGGTGATGATGCGCTCATCACTTACAGATAACTATCATGCTTCGGCTAGTGAATCCGGCAGGATTGATACCGAACAGAAAGTCCCCAGCCTCCTCCTCGGTATCACCGGAGCGCGCTACGACGCGGTACCCTCGTGTACTGCAGGCGGTCTCAGCTTTCTGGTAACAGCGGTCCCATGACGAAGATAGGCCTGAACAGTTGATGTGAACACCTGTCTTGCCTCGCACCGTCTTCATTTCCGAGGACGCTGCGCATCCGGTAAGGGCAAATACAGCAAGTAGCAGAAATGCATTGTACATTCAGATCCTCGAGCAACAACTGGGACTGAGGCCCATCCAGGAGCATTGGCACCAGGATGGATGACAAAATCTGCGAACTAACTACCCCTTGACTGTACCACCTCTGTGTCGAGGGGTGAGCCTGCCTTTCACTACCATGATGCGCTAGCGTTCCCGTCGACCACCAGCACCGCTCGCGAGCCCCTTCGTGCCGAACAAGTCCTGATCAGGGTCAGCCCCGGTGTTTCCCTCGGAAGTAATTGATCAGGCCTTGGGTAGAGCCATCTTCAGCGCTGTCTTCCAGGCTGCCGACCAAGCGCTGGTAAACGCCCTTGCCCAGTTCCTTGCCAAGTTCCACGCCCCACTGGTCAAAGGCGTTGATACCCCAGACCACGCTCTGCACGAACACCTTGTGCTCGTACATCGCCACCAACGCGCCCAGACGGCGCGGGCTGATGCGCTCGACCACCAGGGTGTTGCTCGGGCGGTTGCCCGGGATCACCTTGTGCGGGGCCAGCTTTTCGATGTCCGCTTCGTTCAGGCCTTTGCCACGCAGTTCGGCTTCGGCTTCTTCGCGGGTTTTACCCAGCATCAGCGCCTGGCTCTGCGACAGGCAGTTGGCGTACAGCCACTGGTGATGGTCGGCCACCGGGTTGAAGCTTACGACCGGCACGATGAAGTCGGCCGGAATCAGCTGGGTGCCCTGGTGCAGCAACTGGTGGTAGGCGTGCTGGCCGTTACAGCCGACGCCACCCCAGATTACCGGGCCAGTATCGGTTTTAACCGGGGTGCCATCCTGCAGCACGCTCTTGCCGTTGGACTCCATGTCCAGCTGCTGCAGGTGCTTGGTGATGTTACGCAGGTAATGGTCGTAGGGCAGGATCGCGTGGCTGCTGGCGCCCCAGAAATTGCCGTACCACACGCCCAGCAGGGCCAGCAGCACCGGCATGTTCTTGTCGAACGGCGCGGTCTGGAAGTGCTGGTCCATGGTGTAGGCACCGGACAGCAGCTCCTTGAAGTTGGCGGTGCCGATGGCCAGGGCGATTGGCAGGCCGATGGCCGACCAAAGCGAGTAGCGGCCACCCACCCAGTCCCACATCGGGAAGATGTTCTCTTCACGGATGCCGAAGGCCACGGCAGCGTCCTTGTTGCTGGAGACCGCAATGAAGTGGCGGTACAGCTCGGCTTCCGAGCCGCCCTGGGCCAGGTACCAGGTACGCGCGGCCATGGCGTTTTTCAGGGTCTCGAGGGTGTTGAACGACTTCGACGAGACGATGAACAGGGTGGTTTCGGCGCGCAGGTTGGCCGACAGCTCGTGGAACTCGCTGCCGTCGATGTTGGCCAGGTAGTGGCAGCGTACGCCGCGTTGGGCGTAGGGCAGCAGCGCTTCGGAGACCAGCTCGGGGCCGAGGAACGAGCCGCCGATGCCGATGTTGACCACATCGGTGATCGGCTTTTCGTTGTAGCCGCGCCACAGGCCGTCGTGGATGCGACCGACCAGTTCGGTGATCTGGTTGAGTACCTTGTGCACTTCCGGCATGACGTTCACGCCGTTGACGCTGAGTTTGTCACCTACGGGCCGGCGCAAGGCGGTATGCAGTACCGGGCGGCCTTCGGAGGCGTTGATGATTTCGCCGCTGAACATCGACTGGATGGCGTCCTGCAGACTCACTTCATTGGCCAGGTTGACCAGCAGGTCGCGGCTTTGTTCGGTAATCAGGTTTTTCGAATAGTCGAGGAACAGACCGCAAGCGCTAAGGGAGAACTGGTCGAAGCGCTTGGCATCGGCGGCAAAGGCTTCGGACATGCTGAAGCCTTGCATGACTTCGCGGTGTTGCTTAAGCGCCTTCCAGGCTGGCAGAGCAGTGACATCGTGAGGTGTACGGTAGAACGCCATTGCAAAAAGATCCTTGATACGGGTAAAGCCAGAACCTATCAATCGTTGTCAGGTTCCACGTCGGCGACATTATAGGCAATGCCCATGCGCAAGAAAGGGAAAAGCCGCATTCACGCGCGCGAAATACCACTCACAAACGCCTGGCAGCCTCGTCATGCTCAAAAGGCAGCAGAAAAATTGCAGAATCGGCACAACCACGGTTAGCAAGGGCGCGCTGACTATTATCCCTTTGCCATGTCCTGCGGGTTGCCCCTAAGGACCTATCGAGTAAAAAATGATCAAGATCAACTCCACAATCGAATGCTCCAACTCGGCTCCTTTTGTGTTATTCGGCGGCATCAACGTCCTCGAGTCTGAAGACCTGGCCCTGACCGCCTGCGCGGAATACGTGCGCGTCACGCAGAAGCTGGGCATCCCGTACGTGTTCAAAGCCAGCTTTGATAAAGCCAACCGCTCCTCGATCCATTCCTACCGTGGCCCTGGAATGGAAGAAGGGCTGCGGATCTTTGAAAAGGTGAAGGCAGAATTTGGCGTGCCGATCATCACCGACGTTCACGAAATCTACCAAGCCGCCCCGGTGGCGGAAGTCGTCGATGTGCTGCAGCTGCCGGCCTTCCTCGCCCGTCAAACAGACCTGGTTGTTGCATTGGCCAAAACCGGCAAGCCGGTGAACATCAAAAAGCCCCAATTCCTCAGCCCTTTGCAGATGCAGAACATCGTGCACAAGTTCAAGGAAGCGGGTAATGATCAGTTGATCCTGTGCGACAGGGGCACTTGCATGGGCTACGACAACCTGATCGTGGACATGCTTGGCTTCGGCGTCATGAAGCGTACTTGCCAAGATCTGCCGATCATCTTTGACGTCACTCATGCCCTGCAGAATCGCGACCCATCCGGCGCGGCTTCTGGCGGTCGGCGCGAGCAGGTGGTAGAGCTGGCACGTGCCGGCATGGGCGTCGGGTTGGCTGGCCTGTTCCTGGAAGCCCACCCAAACCCTGATCAGGCCAAGTGTGATGGCCCAAGCGCGCTGCCATTGGACAAGCTGGAACCCTTCCTGGCGCAAATCAAAGCGCTGGATGATCTGGTTAAATCATTCCCGCAATTGACGATCGCCTAAACTGTGACGGTGGGCAGGCGCTTCTGGACAAGAAGCGGCTGCCCACTCCGGCAACGATAATTACCGGCTGTTTCACACTACGGGATTGCCGTCAAAAATCTCGACGACGCCAACAATAGCCCCGCAATCGTCGACCACCGCCAACGCACGGATTTTGTTTTCCAGCATGTAAGCTTCCGCGGCCGACACGCGGCAATCCGCTTTAATGGTGTGTGGGTTCAGCGTCATGAACTCAGTGACTGAGGCATGAATAACCTGGTTATCTTTTAACAAGGCACGGCGCAGGTCGCCATCCGTTACAATACCGACAAGTTCATTACCCTCCATCACCATGGCTAAGCCAAGCCGGCTTTGCGTCATCATCAGCAGGCAGTCTTGAAAACTGCTCGCTGGCGAAACAATCGGTGCCGGCGAGTGCATGACGTCAGCTACGCGAGTCAACAATTTTCGACCAAGGCTTCCGCCGGGATGGTAACGGGCAAAGTCCATCGGTTTGAACTGATTCGCGGTTATCAAAGCCACTGCCAGCGCATCCCCCATGGCCATGGTGGCCAATGTGGACGTGGTAGGCGCCAGGTTATTTGGGCAAACTTCGCGATCCACCGAAATATCAAGCCAGATGTCTGCGTGTTTAGCCAGTGTGGAGTTGCCGCTCCCGGTCATCGCAATAAATTTATTGCCAAATGACTTGAGGCTGGGAATCAACTTGATCAGCTCTTCAGTTTCGCCACTGTAACTTATCAAAATCAGCACATCAACGGGCTTGAGCATCCCCAAGTCGCCGTGAAAAGCCTCTGCCGGGTGCAGGAAAAAACTAGGCGTACCGGTGGAGGCAAAAGTAGCGACCATTTTTTTTCCAATAAGGCCGGATTTACCCATACCACAAACTACGGTCCGCCCTTCACAGGATAGAATCAAATCGACGGCGCTTTGGAATTGACCATCAAGACGATCCGCTAGTTTGGCGACCGCCTGGGCCTGGGCAACGAGGGCTTCTTTGGCGATATCAAGATGGTTCATCTTCACTCTTCAACTCAAAATAAAAAAATTATGTTTCAACCGGGCTCGGCATCAACGGTCCTGCCGCTGCTGTAGGTAGATCCAGTCGACAATTTCCCCTTCTGGTGCATACCCGTTCACTAATTCACGCAACAGTTGACGGATACGGCCAAAGTCATCCACTGCCACTGCATTCAGTAACACGGTAATACGCTCACGCAAGACGTCCCAGCTTACATAGTCTTCATTCGCTACCATGATCATCGGGTGAACGGTCGGGGAAACATCATCGCCAATCAACAATTCTTCAAAAAGCTTTTCACCTGGGCGTAGCCCCGTGAATTCAATAGCGATATCACCGCTGGGGTTGCCTGAGCTACGGACGCTGAGGCCCGAAAGATGAATCATTTTTTCGGCCAGCTCTACAATTTTTACCGGCTCCCCCATATCCAGAACAAATACATCACCGCCCTGCCCCATCGCCCCTGCCTGAACCACCAGCTGAGCGGCTTCGGGGATAGTCATGAAATAGCGGGTAATCTTTGGGTGGGTAACCGTAATCGGGCCACCAGCCTTGATCTGCTTGTGGAACAACGGGATCACTGAGCCAGAGGAGCCCAGCACATTGCCAAAGCGCACCATGGTGAAGCGGGTATTGTTCACCCGGGCGATCTTGCTGCTGTCACCGTACATGACGGGTGCCGCCTCGCGGCTTAGTGCTTGCAGAATCAACTCGGAAAGACGTTTGGTACCACCCATGACGTTGGTTGGGCGCACCGCTTTGTCCGTGGAGATAAGCACGAAGTTGGCGACCCCTGATTGCAGGGCAGCCTGTGCGGTGCACAACGTGCCGAACACATTATTCAGAATGCCTTCGGCCATGTTGTGCTCAACCATGGGCACATGTTTGTAGGCTGCCGCGTGATACACAGTGGCTACCCGCCAAGTGGACATCACGTCGGCCAGGTGCTGCTGATTGCGTACCGACCCCAGTATCGGCAGCAGGCGCACCGACAGCGACTCGCGCGCAACGCGCTGCTCCAGCTCGCTGAGGATGGCGTAAAGGTTGTACTCGCTGTGGTCGAACAGCAGCAATGTCGTTGGCCCAAGCCCGATGATCTGACGGCAAAGTTCGGAACCTATGGAGCCACCGGCCCCGGTGACCAACACCGTCTGCTTGTGGATGCAGCGCTCGAGCAACCCTTCCTTGGCGGGTACCGGGTCACGCCCAAGCAAATCGGCAATATCCACATCTTGAATGTCGTCCACCTTGACCCGGCCACTTGCCAGGTCGGCAAAGGCCGGCACGCTGCGCACGTGCAACGGGTACGGTTCGAGCAAGGCAAGAATCTCCTTGCGTCGGGCGCGCGATACCGAAGGTAGGGCGAGGAGGATTTCCTGTGCGCCGGTTTCCTTGATCATCTGCGGCAGATGCTTGGGCTTGTACACCTGCAAACCGGAAATGACCCGGTTGGCAAGGTCACTGTCGTCATCGATAAACGCCACCGGGCGCATCGCCCGCCCCATGCGCAACGCTGCCAGCAGCTGGTTGCCGGCGGTGCCTGCACCATAGATGGCTACCTTGACCAGGCCATCATCGCGGTTGGCAAAGGGTATCTGATGGGCACCAGTAAACCAGTCGCCCAGGAAGTACTGGCGCATGATCAGGCGTAAACCACCAATGATGACCATGCTCAACCACCAATAGTTGAAGATGATCGAGCGCGGCACGATTACCTGATGGTTGCTGTACCAGTACACAACCACAGCCAGAATAAGCGATGAAAGGGTAACGGCCTTGATGATGGTCACCAAGGCGTCATTGCCGAAGTAGCGCATCACCGCCCGGTACATGCCAAAGCGAATGAACAGCGGAATGGCTACCACGGGTGCAACCACGAACAACCAGGCGTGCTTGATGACCGGGTTGTACATTTCATCGATGCCCAGGCGCACGATAAAGGACAACCATAACGCCAACCAGATCAGCACCACGTCGGCGCACACTTGCACAAGACGCTTTTTCCGCCTGGACAGGTTAACCAGGTACTCACGCACCCTGCTGTTTTTTGTGTCGCTCATTCGGCTCTCCTCAGCGCAAAAGGACCTCGATTGAACAACCGGAGCATGGCGCCCCACTGCGGGCCAAGCCCTGTACGATGCCTTGCGTGCTTGGCCATCCTATTCTGGTTTCCCTGCCTGATAGGTGATGGCCAGCCATATCAGAGGCACATAAGCGATCAGGGTTCCCAGCGCGCCATCGAGGTTCAACAACACTACCGCCAGGGCCACCGGTAATAGCCAGACCAGGTTGATAGCCGCCACGGCCAGGCTCACCGGGCGATGGTGACCATGCCGGCGAGCCGCATACTGATAAGCATGGCTGCGATGCGCCTGGTAAACCTTTTCACCACGCAGCAGTCGCCGCCCCAGGGTGAACGTGGCATCCACTACAAATACACCCGAAAGTATTAACCACCCCCAGAATAGTAGCGGGTTTACCCACCCTGCCACTAATGCCAGCAGCCCTAGCACGATACCCAGAAAGCCACTGCCGGCGTCGCCCATGAAAATACGCGCGGGAGGGAAATTCCAGCACAGGAAGCCCGCCACAGTGGCCGCCAGTAACATCGGCAGCCAGGCTGCCTCGGCATGACCCGTGAGCCAGTAGAGCAGGCTCCCGCCCATGCACACGCAGATGGCCTCGATACTGGCGATGCCATCGATGCCATCCATGAAGTTGTACAAGTTGAGCAGCCATACCAAATACAGCAAGCCGATGGCGATACCCAACCAGAACGGCGCCAGCGACAGACCGAAAACGCTGAGCGGCGGCATCCCCCCAAGCCAGGCGAGCCCCCAGGCGGCCGCCGCAAAATGCCCGAGCAGCCGCCAACGTGCGGCGATGTGCCCGTGGTCGTCCATGAAGCCTATCAGCGCAACCAGCCCCCCTGCTCCCAACACACTGGCCAGCACTGCCGGAGCAACGTACCCGCCCCACCCCAGGCCCAGCAGCGCAGCCAGGAAGGCGACCACAAAAGCCAGGCCGCCGCCTCGCGGGGTTGGCAGGGTATGCGAGCTACGCGCATTAGGGATGTCCAACAGGCTACGGGACAGCGCATAGCGGCGCAGCACGGCGGTCATCAAGCACGAGGCAACAGCTGCCAGCACAATCAGCCATATCATGGGCGGCGCGCATCCAGAAAAGATCGAGCGGTCATGTTCAGTCCTTGTTCCAATGTGCAAGGGGGGCACCAGCCGAGCAATTGCCGGTTTTTTGTAATGTCTACCTGCAGCGAGCCAAACAGCCGCTGGGCAAGGTCTCGCCGGCCAACCAGCAGCGCCGCGCCGCGCAACAGGCCTGCGGGGACAGGCAGCAGCCGGGCGGGCCGCCCGAGCGCAAGGCCCAGTGCACGTAGCAGCTGGGTCAGCGAGACATCGTCGCCGTCGCTGGCCAGGAAGGTTTGGTTGGCAGCGCGAGGATGATCAATGCAGGTAATGATCAGGTCGACCAGGTTAGCCAGCGAGACCAAGCTGCGACGGTTGCAAACTGCACCGAACGGCAAGGGCACGCCACGCTGCAGCCAGCGCATCATACTGTGGAAATTGGCCTTGACGCCTGGCCCGTAGACCAGCACCGGGCGAATCACCACAACTTCCATGCCCGTAGCGGCCGCCAGCTGGCGCAGCCCCTGCTCCGCCTCGTGCTTGGACACCCCGTAGGCGTCCTGAGGTGCGGGGCTATCATCGGCACGCAGCGGCTGCCCTGGCTGGCTGAATTCGCCATTGACCTTGATCGAACTGATGAAAACAAAGCGCCGCACGCCTGCCGCCGCAGCCTGGCGGGCAAGGTTGAGGCTGCCGTCGACATTCACCCGGCGGAACTCGGCCAAGCTATCGCTGGCGGTTTCCTTCATTACATGTACACGGGCTGCGGCATGCACCACCACGTCGACCCCTGCCAATGCCCGCGCCCAGTCGGTGGTGGCGCTCAGGTCTGCCACGGCCACCGCCTGAACACCGGCCACGGTGGCCGCGTCAGGGTGGCGCAATGCAGCCCGGACAGCGAAACTGCCCGAGGTGGCCAGCTGGCGACACAGCGCGCCACCGACAAAGCCGCTAGCGCCTGTAACAAGTATTGTGCGTGTGTCCATGGGCTCGATCTCAATTCACACAGGCCGCTTCGTGCCCGTCTCGCGGCGCAGGGCCACCCTCATAGAACAACGCATGAGCGACTGATCAAACAGAAACGCCTGCGGCAGCAGTGACGAACAGCGTTCGTGGCCTGAAAACGCAGACCGGTTGTCTACAACAGGCTACGGTAGAGATCGGCATACGCACCGGCCATGGCCGAAGCGGTAAATACTTCCTCATAACGTTGCAACGCCTTGGCCCCCATCGCCTGTGCCATGGCAGGCTCATCCCACAAGCGTTGCATGGCCTGCGCCAATGCTGCGGCATCCCTGGGCGGCACCACCAGGCCGGTCTGGTCAGCCAGGTTGATGAAGGTCGTACCCGAGCCCATCTCGCAGGAGATCAGCGGCTTGCCATACATCGCGGCCTCAAGCAGCGAGATGCCGAACGATTCTGACCGTAAATGCGAGGGGAACACGAAGCCGTAGCACAACTGCAGCAGCGCTGCCTTGTCCTCATCCGCCAGGCCACCCAGAAAGTGCACGTTGCCCAGGCCCAACGCTGCCGCCTGCTGCCGGAGTTGCGCCTCAAGGAAGCCGCCGCCCAGGATCACTACCGGCAAGCGATTAATGCACGCGGCCTCCAGCAGGAAGTCCAGGCCCTTGTAGTAACGCAAGGCCCCCACAAACAGAAAGAACCGCTCACCCAGGCGCCCACGCCAGTACGCCAGCTTCTCGGCGCTGACCTTCGGGTAAGTCGCCCGGTCCAGGCCATAGGGAATGATCGAAACCTTGTCCTGGAAGCGGGTCAACACCGGGCTATGCGCCGCGTAATTGGGCGAAGATGCCACCACGCGGTCCACGCTGGTAAAAAAGCTGTGCATCAATGGCTGGTAGAGCTTCAGCAGCCACTTTTGCTTGATGATGTCCGAATGGTAACTGACCACCGTAGGATTTTTAAGCCGCGTAATGAAATGCACCAGATCCATGTATGGCCACGGGAAGTGGTAATGGACAATGTCAGCCTGGCGAGCCAGTTCGGCAAAGTCCTTCATGGCCGACAGCGAAAACCCCGTGGAAGCCACATGCAAGTCAAGCCTTGAACGGTGCGTCAGATGATTGGCCACTGCCTCGTTACGCGCAGCGCCGCGCGCACTCAGATAAAGCACCTCTGACTGCACGCCATGGGCGCGGGTACCTTCCGCAATCTGGAAAATGACCTGCTCGATGCCCCCCATGGAGTCTGGGTAGTACGTTTTGAAAAAATGCAGAACCTTGATCATCGTTCCCTGACCGATTTGTAGACCTCAACGGTGGCCTGTGCACAGCGCTCCCACGAGAAGCCACCGGCATGCAACAGGCCCTGCTGCACCGCACCAGCCCGCCAGGCTTCATCCTCCAGCCCCTGACCCAACAATGCACTCAGCCCCTCTACATCATCAGGTGCGCACATCAGCGCTGCCGGGCCTGCTACCTCCGGGAGCGACGAGCTGTTGGAGCACACCACAGGCACCCCGGAACTCATGGCTTCGAGTACAGGCAAGCCAAAGCCTTCGTAATGCGAAGGGAACGTAAACAGGCGTGCCCCGGCGAACAGCAAAGGCAGGTCTTCACTGGCAACGAAACCGAGGTAACGCGCCCAGCCTTGCTGCTGCGCCTGGGCAATACGGCTGTGGATAGCCTCGCTGCGCCAGCCATGGTAGCCGCTGAGAATCAATGGCCAACGCTGGCGAAGCGCTAGCGGCAGGCGACCATAGGCATCCAGCAGGGTTTCGATGTTCTTGCGCGGCTCGATGGTCCCGACAAACAGGCTATAGCCGCCCGGTTCCAGGCCATGGCGGGCCAGGGCTGGGCGCAGTGCATCCGGGCTGCGCGGGTGAAACTGCGGTGAACTGGCCAGAGGTACCGCGTGAATGCGTTGCAGGGGCCAATTGAAATAGTCCGCCAGTTCCTGCCGCATGCAGTGCGAAACGGTGATCAGGGCATCTGCACGTTCAAGGCTTTGCCTAAGCTCTTTTTGCAAGTAACGAGCAATTTGCGGCGTATGGCAATGCGCCCAGGTAAACGGCGACAAATCGTGGAAGGTCGCTACCCTGGGCCCCGCAAATGGTGGCAGGTAAAAATTGGTGCTGTGGTAGATGAAGTCTTCATGCCCACGCAGGGCGCGCTTGCGCAAAAAGGGCATTAGCCGGCGATACGCTTCCACAGCCAAGGCGTTCTTCTGCACAAAACGCTTAAGGCCGTGCACCGCATCGGACTGGTCCGAAGGCTTGAGCAACTCGGGCAAGAACCTGCGCCCGGCGAACAGCCGCAAATCGCTGATTTCAGCAGCGTGCTGCAGCCGCGAAGCCAATTCATAGGTGTAGCGCCCGATGCCGGTCAGCGGGAAGCGGACCGACTCGACAGAAAGGATGAGCTTCATTGATCAGCAAGCATCCAACCTAGCGTTTCATCCAGCGAGGGCGTTTGCCAGCCAGGCACCAGTGCGCGCAGCTTGCCATTGTCGCCACACAGGGTTTTTACCTCGTTGGCGCGGACAAAGGCCTGGTTCACCTGCACGTGCAGCTGATGCCCGGTAATGGCCGTGCATTTGGCGATGACTTCGCGAAGCGAGTGGGTGTGCCCGGAGCTGACGTTTACCGTTTGCCCCAGCGGGCGGGCTTCGATCAGGCCACGATAGGCCCGGACAACCGCGCGCACGTCACTGAAATCGCGCCATACGTCCAGGTTGCCAAGCTCGATGACATCGGCCTTGCGGCGGAAGTGCGAAACGATCTTGGGCAGCAAAAAGTTGTCTGCCTGGCCAACACCAGTGTAATTGAAGGGACGCGTGATAACGATAGGCAGCCGGTCGCACCACAGCCGCGCCATGTACTCCATGGCCAACTTGCTGACCGCGTAATCATTGGCCGGCGCTGGCGGAGTCTGTTCGTCCAGCATCCCTTCGGAAACGTTGCCATACACATTGGCACTGCTGGCAATCAGCACGCACTCAGGCGTTTTGCCGCAGCCAGCGATGGCTTCGAGCAAGTTGCGCGTGCCTATCAGGTTGACCTGGTAGAACGCGTCAGCTGCACCATGCCCGACAAAAGCAATGGCAGCCAGATGCACGACCACATCCGGCTGCAGTTCGGCCAGCAACGCGCACAGGCCCGGCCCATCGGTCAGGTCAACCTGGCGGTAGTCAGGCGCCTGCAATGGCTGGCTGCCTGTTCCGAACACTTCATAACCACCGGCCCGCAACTCGGCCGCCATGTAGCGGCCAGTGAACCCGTGAATACCAGTAATCAGCGCGCGTTTGCTGGCCTTTTGCATCAGAACGAGAACCCTTTTTCGTTACGACGCAAGTCGGCTTCGACCATCATGCGGCAGAGTTCTTCGAGGTTGGTCTTCGGTTCCCAGCCCAGTACCTGCTTGGCCTTTTCCGGGTTGCCGATGAGCAGCTCGACTTCGGCCGGCCGGTAGAATTTCGGGTTGATGACAACCAGCACTTTGCCAGTGGCTGCACAGGTGCCTTGCTCGGCCTCGTCCTTGCCGGCCCAGGTGATTTCAATACCGGCAGCCTTGAATGCCATGGTGACGAAGTCGCGCACGGTTTCGGTACGGTTGGTGGCCAGCACGAAGGTGTCTGGCACCTCTGCCTGCAGCATGCGCCACATGCCTTCAACGTATTCTTTGGCGAAGCCCCAGTCGCGCTTGGCGTCAAGGTTGCCCAGTTCCAGCTTGTCGAGCAGGCCCAGCTTGATTTTGGCAACGGAGTCGGTGATTTTGCGGGTGACAAACTCACGGCCACGCAATGGCGACTCGTGGTTGAACAGGATACCGCTGGTGGCGAAGATGTTGTACGACTCGCGGTAGTTGATGGTCATCCAGTGGGCATAGAGCTTGGCCACACCGTAAGGGCTACGCGGGTAGAACGGGGTAGTTTCGACCTGCGGAATTTCCTGGACCTTGCCGAACATTTCCGAAGTCGACGCCTGGTAGAAACGCGCCTTCGGGTTGACGATGCGAATGGCTTCGAGCAGGTTGACTGCACCCAGGCCGGTAATTTCGGCGGTGGTCAGCGGCTGCTCGAACGACACACCGACAAAGCTTTGCGCAGCGAGGTTGTAGACCTCGGTAGCTTCGGTGGTTTGCAGCAGGCGGATGCTGGCAGACAGGTCGGTGAGGTCGTACTCGACCAGGTGCAGGTTGGGGTTGGTGTGGATGCCCAACTCCTCGATGCGCCAGAAGTTAACCGAGCTGGTACGGCGATAGGTGCCATAGACTGTATAGCCTTTTTCCAGCAGCAGTTCGGCCAGGTAGGCACCATCTTGACCAGTAATCCCAGTAACGATTGCTTTCATGCGACTTAACCAACTCCGATAGTGCCGTGCGGGCATGTATGTTCAATAGGGGTCACGCGGGCAGTTCCAGCCGCGCTCTCTTGGTTCCATACCGCAGTATACATAGGTCGTACGCAGTACTCGACTTACAAAGTACCGGTGCGCCATGGGCTGTCGACTGAAGGTGGCCTGCCACTGACCTGCGGCAAGGCTAACCTCGCTGAACGACTTGGGTGCGGTGGGGGTGGAAGCATAGGGCGCTGCACCCTGAAGCGCCACTGCTCAGTGTGTAGGAAATATCCGAATCGGAGCGTTTGCGATGGAAGATGGAGAGGTATTGAAGTGAGGGGCTGGCAGGCGCGGGTCTTGGGTTGTGTGCGAAGGCGCTCGATCGAGTAGTCAGCACAACCACCATGACGAACACCCCCGGCACACCTGCAGCAATCAGCTACGGCCATCCACCCGAGCCACTTCACCACCCGGCAGGCTGGTTTCCGGCACCGGGCTGAGCCAGACATTGACGTTATTGACGCTCTCTTCACTCAATTCGCCCGCCCAGCGGTTGAGCAGGAACAGGTTGGTAATGAAGTCATATTGCGTCTTCAACAGATCGCGCCGGGCCTTGAACTCATTCTGCACCGCCGTGAGCACATCCACCGCATTGACCACGCCAAAGGTGAAAGCCTTCTGCGCCGCAACACTGGACTGCTGCGCCGACGAAAGCGCATTGCGGTTCGCCCGGATTTTTTCGACGGCCGCCTGTGCCGTCAGGTAAGCCGTGGTAGTTTCCTTCACCACCTGGCGCCGCACGCCTTCCAGCTGCTCCTCGGCTGCCAGTTGGTCATCGTACAAGCCACGCACCCGGGCGGAAGTGGAACCACCGCTGTAGATCGGGATTTTCAACCCCAGCGAGGCCACATAGCTGTCACTGCGTGGCGTCTGAGTGTTGTCATAACCCTGGTCGTTCTGCTGCGCGCTCAAACTCAAACCCAATTGCGGGTAGTGCTCGCCCTTGCCCTCGCGCACCGCGGCATTGGCCGCATCTGCCCCGCTTTGGTACGACTTGAGCAACGGGTTGGTTTCAATCGCCTGGGTCACCCAGCTCTGCAAGGGCCGGGTGGGGGCCTGCAATGTCACATCATTGCGTACCCGGCTGAGCGGCTCGGTAATCGGCCGCCCGACAATCTCGGCCAAGGCCTCGCGACTTACCAGCACCTGATTACGCGCCTCAACTTCTTGCGCAAGCAAGAAATCTACCCGCGCCTGCATGTCGAGCTTGTCGGTGATCTTGGCCATCTGCCGCTCGAACATGCTGCTGACGCGATCGAGGTTTTTCTGGGTTGCCCGACGCTCAGCCTGCACCAAAGCCAGTTCGTCGTCGGCGGCCAGGGCCACGAAGTAGCGCTTTGCAAGGTCAACCGTGGCCTCTGCCAGTGTGTCTTCAGCTTCATGACCTTTTTGGTCTTTGACACTCTTGGATTTCTGGTAACGCTCCCAAGCCGGCTTGTTGTACAGGTATTGGGTAAGGCTGAGCGAGTAGGTTTCGGTGTTATAAATGTCACGCTCGGCTTCGTTCTTGCGCAGGATGCGGCTGGAGTTGGCATTGGCCGAAACCTGCGGCAGCAGATTACCCAGCGCCGCCCGTTGCTGCTCGCTGGCAGAGCGCGCACGTGCGTAAGCAGCGAGGACCCGCGGGTCCTCCAGGCGCGCCTCACGGTAGAGCCCAACCAGGTCCAACGCGTAGGTAGAGGCCGAAACCCCTTTCGGCACTACACCCTCACCACCCTTCCCTTCAACGGCCACAGCCTGCCAGGCGACCATGCACATCATTACTCCCGGTAGCAAACGCAGCACAATCATTCCTCGATCAGCGATTCAGCGAACATGTTGCGCGCCGGTTTCATCAGGTACTGCAGCATGGTGCGGTCGCCTGCGTTGATGAGGACTTCGGCTGGCATGCCAGGTTGCAGCTTGCGGTTGGCCAGTTTTTTCATGCCGTCTTCAGTGACCTTGACGCGGACCAGGTAATATTGTTCTCCAGATCGCTCATCTACCAAGCTGTCCGCCGAAATGCGCGTCAACTTGCCTTCAATGACCGGGGTAGTGGCCTGGTTGAATGCAGAAAAGCGGACATCCGCAGTCTTGCCTAGCTCCAGCCTATCAATGTCACGAGGCTCAACTTTCGCCTCAACTACAAGTTCAGACTGAGCGGGCACTATGTCCAACAGCGGCGTAGCAGCGCTTACAACGCCACCAATGGTATGCACTTTCATATCCAGCACCATGCCGCTTTCCGGCGCACGGATCACCACACGCGAAAGCCGATCACGTAGAGCCGCCTCCTTTTCCTGCAGGTCGAAGACCTGCGCCTGAACGTCAGACAGTTCCTTGGCCACATCCGCATCAAATTTCTTCTTGAGCTGCACGATCTGTAGCTCGGTCTCACTGATCTGCAGCTTGGTCTTAGTTATATTGGATTGATGGTCAGCCACATCTGTCTTGAGCATATCCAGTTTCCGCTCCTGCTCAAGCAAGCGCTGGTTGTCGACGAAACCCTCTGCCAATAACTCCTTCAATTGTTTAATTTCACCTGAGTAGGACTTGTTGAGCCCTGCTTTGGTGCGAATCATGTCATTCAGACCAGCAATCTGCTGCTGCATCTGCTGGATCCGTTCACGGTTGACCGAGATTTCGCCTTGCAATGAGTCGTGGCGAGCCTTGAACACCTGCTGCTCACCGGCCAAAGCCTCCTGGGCACGCTCCGAATCAATGCCCTCCATTGCCACCGGCGGAATCTCCCCTAACCCATCACGCTCTGCGCGCAAGCGCGCTTCTTTGTAGCGAGCTACGATCAGTTGGTTGCGAGTGGACTCATACTCTGCACTGAGCTGCGACTCATCCAGCACGATGAGCGGATCACCTTTGTCCACCAGATCGCCGTCCCGCGCATACAGCTCTTTTACAATACCGCCCTCTAAGTGCTGAACGGTCTTGCGATAATTTTGCACAGTGACTACTCCAGTGCCGTGCACTGCGCTGCTCAAGGGTGCAAATGCGGCCCAAGTACCAAACACTCCAAAAGTCAAGAAAACTACAGTTAACCCGAAACGGCGAATACCTCGATCAGAGGTGGGCATGTCATCGAAGTTATGGTCAAACGTGGTGATAGCCTTGCTGCTCATTCAGAAATCCTTTCAAACACCAGCGCTGTTAGCGACTGCGGACGCGGCAGCCGGACCTACAGTCGGATTGGAGTTGGCTGCAGAAGTCTGAGCAACCCTCTGCTGGGCCTTCGCTTGTTGTGCCGCTAGCTCGGCGATGACACGATCACGTTCACCGTATAGCGAAACGGTGCCGGCAGACATCACCAAAATGCGATCGAGCCTTGCCAAAATATTGGGGCGGTGCGAAACGATGAATACAGTTGCGCCAGTTTCTTTGAGCTTCTGCAGGGCCACACCCAATGCACGCTCCCCCACGTCATCAAGATTGGAGTTTGGTTCGTCGAGAACGATCAAGCGCGGACGACCATAAACGGCGCGTGCCAGACCTATGCGCTGACGCTGTCCGCCTGACAAATTTACGCCAGAGCTGCCGATGACCGTGTCATAGCCATCCGGCAACATCAGGATCATTTCGTGAACGCCGGCCATCTGCGCAGCCTCGATTACCTTATCCGGATCGATCTTGTCAAAACGGGCGATATTTTCGCTAATACTGCCTTCAAAGAGTTCAATGTCCTGCGGTAAGTAGCCCACATGAGGGCCGAGAGCTTGCTTGTCCCAACTCGCGATATCCGCGCCATCAAGGCGCACGACCCCGTGTTGTGGAGACCAAATACCCATTAGCGCTCGGACTAATGTGGACTTTCCTGCCGCACTAGGACCCACGATGCCGACGATCGCACCAGCTGGAACCACGAAACTCACATTCCTCAGAACCGGAGCTTTTGCACCTGGAGGCGTGACAATAATGTTTTCGACTTGAATCTGACCTTCTGGAGCGGGCAGCGGCATCCGCTCAGGCTCCTTATTCAAATCGCTCATAACTTTGTTCAAACGGTCGTATTGAACTTTCGCGGCTACGAATCCTTTCCAGCTACCTATCATCTGATCTATAGGCGACAAAGCCCGTCCAAGCAGGAGAGAACCTGCCATCAACAGCCCAGGATTAATTTGGTGTGTGATAACAAGATAAGCCCCCAACGCCAGCATAAGGGATTGGGACCAGGTACGGAACATTTTCGATACAGAGCTAACAACCCCCCCTTTATCGCTCGCCTGTGACTGGAGCATCATTACGTTCCGCTGGCGTTTAGCCCAGCGATTCATAAGTGTTTCCAACATCCCCATCGACTCGATGACCTCAGCATTACGTAGCGTCTTAGTGGTTATCACATTCGATGCTACGTTCTCTTTATTCGCTGAGGCTAAAGCCTTGCCTGTCACACGATGATTGACCACTGCTAGAACACTAAGGACCGTACCACATGCCAATGTCATCCACCCGAACCACGGATGAAATAGGAACATTATGACTGTATAGATAGGGAACCACGGAGCATCAAAGAAAGCAAAAACGCCCGCACCAGTGAAAAACTGCCGCAAGGAAGTCAGGTCGTTCAGAGACTGCGCAGTAGCATCACCGCCACCGCTTTGCAGGGCTCGTTTGAAGCTAGCTCGGTAGACATCACGGCTTAGCAGCACATCCAGCCGATTGCTGATACGCACCATTATCCGCGACCGCACCCACTCTAGCGACCCCAGAGTAAGCAACAATAAAGTCAAAATCAGCGTCAACATCAACAACGTAGACGTGCTACTGGAGGGCACGACCCGCCCCGACACCTGGATCATATAGAAAGTAGGCACCAGCATCAGCGCGTTGACGCAGAAGCTGAAAAAACCGACCGAAAGGAAGCTGCTTTTACAAGCTTTGAGAGCAGCTTGCAGGTTATTTTCGGATTGTGTACTCATGGCATCCATACTGAGGTAGGCGAAAGCGGCGGGCAGTGTACCACCCGCATCGGTGCAACTGCGTGTCAGATTGTCCGGAATCCGGCTCGTTCCCCGGTGCTCCCTTTGGATCATGAATTTTTTTTGCGATCCGACACACTCAAAATCGTGTGCGCGATGCCGTTCATCCGCGAATCGACAAACGGCAATTGAGAGAAAAAAGCCGTTGACCCCACGTCAAAAAAAACCACAAAATACTAGCATATTGCATGCCATCAGCCGCAGATCACTGATTTTCCGTCATTTTTTTCTTAGAATTTTTAGTCCAAGCGTCGTGATCAGGTATCGAAAAACCACCCGGCAGATCGCCACTAACCGCGCTAAGTTCCCATCGGATATGAAATTTTTTTTAGAATTCTTTGTTGACAACATTTCCCTCTGACGGCATCTTCGCCACTCGCAGGGAGCCATCACTGGCCGTTTTGTGCACGCACGGGGTTGAGCAAGTTAGCTACCAGTGTTTTTGCTTAAAAGGAGCTTAACAACGCCATGTCTATGCCTTCGCAGACCCTTGACGGCCTGAAAATCAGCTCACGGGTTACGCTGCTCGAGCCGGGCATGTATATCTTCCGATACGCCTCGCAGCCTCCTGCTGACAAGCCCGTGTGCATTGCCTTGCAGCAAGCACCGCTGGGCAAAGGCTCTATCGACTTCTTCCCCGCCGAGGGCGTCAGCAAAAACATGCTGACCAAGCTGGGCGACACCATTGTCGCACGGGTGAAAGGTGGTGTGACCACCGTGCTGATTACCGAATACCACATGTTCGACGAAGTGATCGAGCCCGTCGACCTGCGCATCGACCGCATCGACACGTCACCTGCCATCATGCGCACGTACGCCGTGGTTGCCACTGCCGAACCCGCCCACTCTATTGCTGCCAGCACCAAACCGCTGCCTATCACGATTACAGCCCACCTGAAGAACATGGGCGAAGTGGTATCCGGCGAAGGCTGGGTTGGCGCACCGGGCACTGACGATTTTATCGACTCCTTTGCCGTCGACTGGGCAGAAAAGCCCGTCGGCGTCGACTTGCTTTATACCTGCATGGTGGCCGGCTCCGGCCCCTGCCGCAACGTCTCCACCGGTACCTTTGTCGGTGCCCGCGCCCAGGGCCTGCCGCTGCTGTGCGTAGGCTTCAGCCTGGTAGGCCCGCTGCGCAAACACTACGAATTGACAGGCCTTGTTGTGTTCGGTAACGCCGAGCCACAACGCCTGGTCGCCAATCAGATGATGCATGGCCCCACCGGCAACGAGCCGTTGGTGGCGCTGCATATCGCCCTGACCCCCGTAACGAAGATGAACGCTGCCCGCCTTAAGTCTCCGTGGGAAAACTCTGCAACTGAGCAGAACACTATTGGAGCAGGCCAAATGGCTTGACGTAACAGGAATACACCATGCAATACGATAATCCCGTATCGAGCAGCGACGTACAGGCTACTCTGACCGCCGAAAGCGCCAACCTCTCCGACTCCACTATCGAGGCCATCAACAGCCTGCTGAACCTGGATAACGTAGAGACCGTGGAAGTTGCTGGCATCACCGGCTCCACCGTTCAGCTGCCAGAATCCGGCACTGCAAGCATCGTTCAAGGCACTGTTGCCGGCGTCAAAGGCGACACCGTCGTTGTTGACCTGGCTGCCGCTGAAGCCGCTGGCGCCACCGTTTACAACCTGCAAAGCGATGCCAACCTGGTTGTGAACCTGGAAGGCCAAGCTGCCGCTGGCGCTGCCGACGTACAACTGTTCGCTGCCCTGGCTGTCGACACCTCGGCCATCGACCTGGTAGTTACCACCGGCAACGGTGACGACGTAATCACCGTGAAAGGCGACCAGAACACCCTGATCGACGCTGGCGACGGCAACGACACCATCGTTACTGGCAACGGCAACAACGTCGTTATCGCTGGCGCTGGCAACAACAACGTTACCACCGGTACCGGCGATGACACCATCATCCTGAGCGGTAGCAACCACGCTGACATCGTCAACGCTGGTGCTGGCTACGACGTTGTCCAGCTGGACGGCTCGCGCGATGACTACGACTTCGCAGTCGGCAACAACTTCAACGTCAACCTGACCGGTAACCAAACCGCTTCGATCACTGGCGCTGAGTTCCTGACCTTCGTCAACGGTGAAGAAGTTGAAACCGTTGCCCTGGCTCAGAACGACAACGAAGCCGCTGCCCTGCGCCTGTACCAAGGCATCCTGGACCGCGACGTAGACCAGGAAGGCGCCAAGTTCTTCACTGGTTATGTCAACAACGGTGGCTCGCTGACCGACGTTGCCAATGCCCTGCTGAATTCGTCTGAATTCGCAGGCGTTAACAACGCTGCTGACGTTAACGACCTGTACCAGGCCTTGCTGGGTCGTGGTGCTGCTGACGACGCCGGTTCCAGTGTTTGGACCGACCTGCTGGCCAACGGCGGCAGCCTGGCTGACGTAGCAGCTGCCATTTCGGTTTCGGCCGAAGCTCAGGCACTGGATGCGTCGAACGGTACCTTCGTTGAGAACCTGTACGAAGCTGCCCTGGGTCGCGAAGCTGACGAAGCTGGCCTGCAGAACTGGGTATCCCAGCTGTTCAACGGCGCTAGCCGTGCCGATATCGCTCAAGCGATCGTAGGCTCTGCCGAAGCTGCCTCGAAAGCCAACTCCGACTTCATCGATTCGCTGTACCAGTCCGCTCTGGACCGTACTGCTGATGACGCCGGCAAGGCACACTGGGCTGCTCAGCTGGAAGCTGGCGCTTCTCAAGCAGACGTTGCCCTGGGCATCGTTGGTTCCGACGAAGCCGTTGCTCACAACGACAACGTTGTTGTACTGCACGGCCAAGTTTAACTAGCCCTGCTGTAGCGCTGCATATGCCTGGCCTTAGGGCTGGGCATATGCCAAAGGGGCGACTTTCGGGTCGCCCCTCTTTTTTATTTGTGTAGCCAAGCCAAAGCTTATGTCCATACAACTCGACCATGGGCGAGAAACGCTCATGGACATTTTCCATCGCCATCGCAAGGCAGGTGAAGATGAACTTGCCGCCCGCGCACTCGAGCGGGCCATGCAAATCGCTGAGCACCGCCCGGAGGCGTTGATATGGAAAGGCATTGCGGCATTGCCGCATGACCCTAAGCTGGCCTTTTTATTTCTTGTCAACGCAGCACAATTGTTACCAGACCGCGCCGATGTACAAGCACTGGCAGGACGCGCCCTGTTGGCACAAGGGGACGCCGAACTCGCTACTCGCTATCTGACGCTGGCATGGCGAAAAATACCGGGTGACCTTAACCTTCGTATGCTGCTATGGCAGGCACGCAGTCAGTCCGAAACACCCGCCACGCTGCGCAGCATGATTCTTGCCCACTTGCCAGAGATCAGCGCACCCAAGGAGTTGGCTCAAGTAATCAAGTTACTTGCGGCGCAAGCTGACGCTCCCGCTGTGGTAGGTGTTGTGCATTACCTGCAGGAGCAACGCGAAGTCCAAGGGTGGGCCCTTGATATCAGGAATACGCAGGCTCTGGTCTCCTTGAAGATCGAGGCTGGCAGCGCGAAGGTTGACGCCGTCGCCAACATACCTCACCCGTTACTTAGTGCCGCCGGCCTGCCCGCCTCCCATGGCGGCTTCCGCATCAGCGTGCCAAACCCGACAGCCGCCGTGCATGTCCATTTTGCCGACAACACCCCGTTACTGGGCAGCCCGGTGTTCGCGATGCCGTCATTTTCCCCCCCTGCACACCGTGCAGAGGGCGTGCAGCAGCACGTCGATGTACTGATACCGGTTTTTAACGGGTTGGACGAAACCTTGGAGTGCATTAATAGCGCACTCGAAGCCCGCAAGCGGAACCGTACACCTCATCGCCTTGTTGTAATTGAAGATGCTACTCCGGTGCGAGGGCTGGCAAAGGCGCTGAAGCTACTCGCGGGCAAAGGCAAGATCACACTAGTGAACAACGCTGTTAACCTGGGCTTTATCCGTACCATGAACCGCGCGATGGCCATGAGCCCCGACAAGGATGTGGTATGGCTAAACGCTGACACACGGGTGCATGGCAACTGGCTCGATCGGTTACGCAATGTAGCTTACAGCAGCGAGGATATTGCTTCCGTAACACCCTTCACCAACAATGGCGAGTTGATGAGCTTTCCTCAAAGCCAGGTCAGCCATGCAATGCCCAGCGCACGCGAGCAGGCAGAATTGGACGAACTTGCCCAATACGCCAACATCAATCCCGTCGAAATCGAGACTGGCTGTGGTTTCTGCCTGTACATAAAGCGCACGGCGCTCAACCAGGTAGGTTATCTGGATGAGGTTCATCTGGCTCGTGGCTATGGCGAGGAAACAGACTGGTGCTTGCGCGCTCGCAGCTTTGGCTGGAGGCACATGGGCGCACCGCATGTTTTCGTGGCACATCAAGGTGGGGTTTCTTTTGGGGCCGAAAAAACACTGCGCGTAGCACAGAACAACGCGATCTTGCGCCGCCGGTATCCAGACGCTTCATCGCGCTACAAAGCGTTCTGCCTACGCGACCCAATCAAGCCCGCTCGCAATGCACTGCAGCGCGCTCGCCTGGCTCGTTTCGCTCAACAAAATGATGTGAGCAAGCGTTCTCAATGGCCCAAGGAAGGCAGCAATACGCTGCATGTCCATGACGGTACAGGCCCTGAACACAGCCTCTCCCTCGTGTGGCAGCGCGACAGCCATCGCACTTGGGTAACGCTGAAGGCCCCGCTAGCCCCCTTGGCGTTAGAACTTGACTACGAGTTACCCGGTGACTTCCCCGAGCTGGTGAACAGTCTTTCGGCGCTGCCATTTAAAAACATCGTGTTCGAGCATCAGCTCCGGACGCCCGCCAAGCTTTGTGATCTGCCTGCCGTGCTACGCATTCCTTACACAATTGTCCAGCGTGATGGCCATCTGCAAGGTCTGGACCCCACCTACAATTGGCAGCATTTTGTCACCCAGGCAGAAAGCGTCATCTTGCCGTGGCGATCTTGGCATTGCGCATTTAACGAGGCGTATCCACAAGCCAACCTCGTTGTCGAACCCGGCCTGGCTCACCCTGCGCCTGCAACCAGCAAACCACACGTACTGATGATTGGCGACACCCTGGATAACCCGCAACTCATCCAGAGCTGGGTCAGCCTTGGCAGGCGCATCACCCGGGAGCGGTTGCCAGTTACCCTGCTGGTGAAACAAGACACACCGTGGCTGAAAACCTTAACGGCAACAGGTGCCGTGCAGGTGCTACCCGCGGTAAACGGTTTCAGTTTGACGGAAATTGTCAAAGCGGCCGGGTGTGATGCGGTAGTAAGCCTCGCTCCCTCTCCCGGAGCGACATGGCTTGCTCCGACGCTTGCCAAGCAATTCGATTTGCCTTTGTATACCAGTCCCCATTCTCTGGGCACTGAAGCAGGGGCAATCGCTGTAGCCCAATTACCCTTTTCATTGAGCCAAAGCTGATGACACAGAACGTCCTCGACGACCGGCCGGCAGGTCAGAAACCTGTAGCGCCCTCCTCCTTTCGTGGTTGTATCAACGGACTTCATGGGGATGTTCTGCAGGGCTGGGCCATGGATGTCACGCAGCCACACCTGCGGCCTGTCATCGAAGTGTTCATTGATGGCGCCAGCGTAGCGCTGGCCAAGGCAGACCAATATGAGCCCGACGCGCCACACGGCGATCAATTTCATGGCTTTACGGTTCAGTTACGCCAGAGAGTTCTCGAAGATGCCCAACTGATAACTGCAAAAATTGCGAATACTGGCTTCGAGCTCGAAGGGGAAATACTGCTGCCCTCTTCCCCTCGGCAAGAAGCCGCCGCTGTAGCGTCACAGGTATGGCACACCGGCGGGCTGCGCGTCGCCGGCTGGTGCTGGGACCCTCAAACCCCGCATCGCCATGTTCAGGTCACGCTTCGTGAAGACAACCGTGTCATCGCGCAGGCCACATGCAATATGCATCACCAGGCGCTCGCTTATCGCGCCACCAGTGACCACGGTTTCACAATTGACCTGCCGTGGGAACTGGCAGATGGCAAGCTGCACGTCATTGAAGTACTGAATGACCTTGGGATGCCTCTATCTGGAAGCCCCATCCGCTTGCGCTGCCGCCCCGAGGGCCTGGAGAGCTTACTGCAACAGCTTCAACCGAACCCCGATACGGCCCTGCTGGCCCTGCTGACAGAAGTGGCGAAAGAACAATCCTCGCGCCTGCCAAAAAGCGCAGGATGGCAACATTATCCCCGATGGTTCGAAGCCTTCCAGAAGCAGAACCCGATCGCAGTCACCCCCCTCAAGTTCAAACCCGGCGTATTGCTGGTTAGTGAAGGTAATGCTGCGCTCGAGCAAATCAGCCTCGATAGCCTGGGCGGCGACATTCAAAATATTTGTCAGCTGGCTAAAGCTGCCCCAGCTAACCTCCTACCCGCAGTTGAACAGCTGTTGGCAGCTGGCTGCGACAGCATAATTCCGATCGTTTCTGGTGACAGGCTGGCACCACAGGCCATCATGCAGCTTGGTAATTTGCTTCAGGATGGTTGCGCCTGGGCCTTCGCCGACTGTGACCGCGACGGGCCACAAGGCCAACGCAGCCAGCCATGGTTCAAGCCGGTTTGGGACATTGACCTGTTCATGGGTGCAGACATTTTTTCTGATGGTGCAATATTCTCTGCCGCCATTGTTGAAGAGGCTTTGGCCTTGCTCAGGACAGGTGCAAAGCAGCTGGTTATGAACCGGGACGAGCTGGTTGCTGGAATAGCACTGGCTACAGAGCTGAACAACAGATCTGTAACGCATTTACCGCGAGTACTCTACCACCGCTCGAGTATTGCCCCTACAAGCCCGGAGCAAGCTCCGCCTTCTAAGCAACGCCAAGACGCCATTACCTGGTTGTGCCAGCGCCTGGCCCCAGGTGCACAGGTCAGTGCTGTAGCCGATTATCCAGCTTTGCTACGGGCGCACTGGCCCCTTCCCGTGCAACTGCCACGTGTCAGCCTGCTTGTCCCCACTCGGGACCAGTACAAGCTGCTGCACGCATGCATCGAGGGCTTGTTGAACAATACGGATTACCCGGACCTGGAAATCATTGTTGTCGACAACCAGTCCACTGATCCACAAACGTTGGCCTACTTCGCCGAGCTCATGCAGCGCGGCGTCAAAATTGTTGCGCACCCCTACCCCTTCAACTATTCGACGATCAACAATCGCGCAGCGAGCCTTGCCTCTGGCGAGCTGATCGGCCTGGTCAACAACGATATCGAAATCATTGAAAGCGGTTGGCTCAAAGAGATGGTTTCACAGGTACTTCGCCCCGGAGTTGGAGCAGTGGGCGCCAAATTGCTATGGCCCAACAGGATGGTCCAGCATGGTGGCGTTGTCGTTGGCGTGAATGGACTTGCTGCGCACACCGGTAATGCACTGGACCAACGCGATGCGGGCTACCTAGGGATGAACCAGATCACCAGGCGGCAAAGCGCGGTTACTGCGGCGTGCCTGCTGCTACGCAAGTCTGTATACGACGCCGTCCAGGGCTTGGATGAGCGAGCGTTTCCCGTGGCCTTCAACGACGTCGATTTATGTTTGCGTATCCAAGAACTGGGCCTGCGTAATGTCTGGACCGCTTTCGCCCAGTTGATCCATGCCGAATCCGCTAGCCGGGGCAAAGATGTTTCGCCAGAAAAGATGGCGCGCGCCCAGCGAGAGCAGCAACTGTTTACAGAACGGTGGTCTATCCGCTACAACGACCCCTATTACCACCCGGCTTTAAGCCTGGACTATCTGACCGGTCCCTATGGGGGCTTGTCATTGCCTCCAGAACCAGGATATTGCGCCCCCAGAAAATTGGTATCCGGTGAGAATCAGAGTCGCATCTGTTCGTCTGATCCTTCCTGAAGCACTCATACCATCACCCATCACTACAGGGACATATTGACATGAAGCATCTGGACTGCACTCTACGAGATGGTGGTTACTACAATAACTGGAACTTCTCCGAAGCGCTGATCGCCCAATATATAACTGCCATGCAGGCTGCTGGGATACAGACGATCGAGCTGGGCCTGCGCTCGCTGAAAAACAGCAGCTTTAGTGGCGCCTGCGCGTATACCACTGATGCCTTCCTGAAGACGCTCGATCTGCCCCCTTCCATGACAATTGGCGTGATGGTAAACGGCAGCGAACTGGTCGGAAAAAACGGCGGGCAGCATGCACTGCCGCGGCTGTTCCCCAACTCTGCCAACGAATCGCCGGTTGACCTGGTACGTATCGCCTGCCACGTGCATGAGTTTGCAGAAGCGCTGCCTGCGGCGAGCTGGCTTAAGGAACAGGGCTACGATGTCGGTTTCAACCTGATGCAGATTGCAAACTGCTCAGAGAGCGAAATCAAGGCACTGGCTAAACTTGCGAATAACTATCCGCTGGATGTACTGTATTTTGCGGACAGTATGGGCAGCATGTCCCCGGATGAGGCGGCACAGATCATCCAGTGGCTGCGTAGTGAATGGCAGGGTGCACTGGGCATCCACACCCACGATAACTTGGGCCTGGCACTCTCCAATACATTGCGCGCAATGGATGAGGGTGTTACCTGGGTTGACTCTACAGTAACGGGCATGGGCCGTGGCCCCGGCAATGCCCGTACTGAAGAGCTTGCAATCGAGATTGCCGCACGCACCGGCAAGCCAGCCAACCTGATCCCTTTGATGACGCTTCTTCGCGAGCACTTCAAGCCGATGCAGGTTACGTATGGCTGGGGTACCAACCCCTACTACTACCTCGCTGGCAAATATGGCATTCACCCAACCTATATACAGGAAATGCTGGGTGACTCCCGCTTCGGTGAGGAAGATATTCTTGCGGTGATTGAATACCTTCGCAATGAGGGCGGTAAAAAGTTCAGCGTTCATACACTGGATGCAGCGCGACACTTTTACCGCGGCGTGCCCACCGGTCAATGGGCGCCACAAGCGCTTTTTGCTGACCAAGACGTGTTGCTCTTGGGTACTGGCCCTGGTGTCGCAGCGCACCGGCAAGCATTGGAACACTTCATTCGCGAGCACAAACCGGTTGTGATGGCTCTGAACACGCAGAGCTCAATTGCTGCTGAATTGATTGATGTCAGGGTTGCCTGCCATCCCGTCCGTCTTCTGGCGGACTGCGAGGCGCATATCGAACTGCCCCAGCCGTTGATTACGCCCTATTCCATGCTGCCGATCGACGTACAGGGGGCGCTCGCCAATAAAAATGTTCTTGATTTCGGCCTGAATGTCCAGCCTGACAATTTCGCATTCGAGAACACCCACTGCACTATCCCGACTTCGCTGGTCGTCGCCTACGCCATGGCTGCAGCCAGCTCCGGCAAGGCCAAACGCATTCTGATGGCCGGCTTTGACGGCTACCCTGGCGAAGATCCGCGTAATACTGATACCAATAAACTGTTGCGGCAGTATCAAGACACACCATCCAGCACACCTTTGCTCTGCCTCACGCCAACTCGGTATGACATTGACTGCCAAAGCATTTATGGGCCACTGAAATGAATTTTGAAAAAACGACGTGTTTCCTGCCCTGCCGAAAAGGCAGCGAACGCATCCCGAACAAGAACATAAAACCGTTTGGCGGCCATGCCTTCGGCTTGATTGAAATAAAACTGAAGCAGTTGCTTGAAGCTGACGCCATTGATGCGATCGTATTGAGCACTAACGATGAAAGCATCCTTGACTACGCATCGACGCTTCAAAACAGCAAGATCCAGCTTCATAAACGACGGGAAGACCTGTCTTCCAGCCAGACAAGTACTGACCAATTGGTTGCGCACGCTCTTGATTTGATCAAGGACGGCAACATCTTGTGGACCCATGTCACATCGCCGTTCCTGACCGCCAGCCACTACAATGAAATTGTAAAGCTTCACAATGAAAAAGTGCTCGATGGGTATGACTCCTTGATGACGACAAACCTGTTGCACGGCTTCCTTTGGCAGAACGGCGAAGCCATGAACTATGATAGAAGCCTCGAAAAATGGCCAAGAACACAAACACTTACTCCTGTGCATGAAGTCAATAGCGGTATATTCCTGGCGCATGCAAGTATCTACAGGGAACTAGATGACCGGATCGGACGCAAGCCTTATCTTCACCCCCTAGGAAAGTTGATAAGCCATGACATTGACTGGCCGGAAGACTTCACCATCGCGGAATGCTTGCTGGAAAAGGGCTTGGTTAACCTATGAAAAATATCCAACTGAACCCTGCCTCCTATGCAACACTGGTGTTCGATTGTGATGGAGTTCTGCTGGATTCAAACAAAGTTAAAACCCAAGCTTTCTACCAGGCAGCACTGCCTTACGGCGAAATAGCCGCTCAGGCTCTTGCAGACTACCACGTTGCAAATGGCGGTGTTTCACGTTATAAAAAATTCTCATATTTTTTAGAGCATATTGTTACCAAGCACATTGAGGGTGTCACACTAGAAAATCTTCTTGATCGTTACGCTGAGTTCGTCAGGAGCGGCCTGCTCAGTTGCGATGTAGCGATTGGGCTTCAGGAGCTTCGAGATAATACTCCGAACACTCGCTGGTTGGTCGTATCCGGCGGCGACCAAGCTGAGCTCCGTGAGATTTTTACGCAGCGCAAACTTGATGGCCTGTTTGATGGTGGCATATTTGGAAGCCCCGATATCAAAGAAGATATTCTTTCGCGCGAGCAATCCCGAACGAATATTATCGCACCAGCCTTGTTCATTGGTGACAGCAAGTATGATTACAAGGCCGCTAGCGAAGCAAAAATTGACTTCGTATTTATGAGCGACTGGTCAGAAGTGATAAACTGGGAGCAATGGTGCCTAGAAAACGAGATATTCGCACTAGCAAATATTTCGAACCTCAAAAACTTAATCACTTAAACACCTACAACACTAGAAGCTTGAGCAAGCATTAAATTAAAACAGCGGAGCTGTTGAAAACCGCACTGCTTTACACCCAAACTTTCGCAAACCTCACCTTTCCAAAGGTGAGGTTTAAAAGTAGCGATATGCGCTTGCAATTTTACTAAGCAGCCCGCCAAGCAGTGCCCAATAGAGGACTGCAGTCATCTTCTGATGAATGAGCTTGCGGATCGCTTCCACTGTTGCCGCTGACCGAAAACTGACCCAGTTTCGCCCGTTGTGCTGACTGAAAACTGACCCAGGTGTTCCACTGCACCTGCTCAATTTTTGAGCAGGAGAACACAGGGTGATCAGCATGGAAATGATGGGCAAAATTCGGCGGATGTATTTCCGCGACAAGCTGTCGTTGCATGAGATAGCCAAGCGCACCGGACTGTCGCGCAACACCATCCGAAAATGGGTCAGAGCGCCGGAGTCCAAACAGCCGGTTTATCAGCGTCGAGCCGTGTTCAACAAGCTCAGTCCCTTTCACGAGATGTTGGAGCAAGCGCTGCGGGCTGATGCCTTAAGGGCCAAGCAACATCGTCGCAGTGCCAAGGCGCTGCTGGCCATGATCCGCGCTGAAGGCTATGACGGCGGCTACAGCCAGCTCACTGCCTTCGTTCGTCATTGGCGCGGAGAGCAAGGCAAGGCGGTACGGGCATTTGTGCCGTTGGCATTCGCCTTGGGCGAGGCCTTCCAGTTCGATTGGAGCGAGGAAGGCCTGCTGGTTGGCGGTGTTTTCAGGCGCGTCCAGGTCGCGCACATGAAGCTATGTGCCAGCCGAGCTTTCTGGCTAGTGGCCTATCCCAGCCAAGGGCATGAAATGCTGTTCGATGCCCATACCCGCTCATTCGCCGCCTTAGGTGGCGTGCCGCGTCGCGGCATCTACGACAACATGAAAACTGCGGTCGACAAGGTCTCCAAGGGTAAAGGCCGCACGGTCAATGCTCGCTTCATGGTGATGTGCTCGCACTACCTGTTCGACCCGGACTTCTGCAACGTAGCGTCCGGCTGGGAAAAAGGTATCGTCGAAAAGAATGTCCAAGACAGTCGGCGCCGCATCTGGCTGTCCGCCCGCGACAATACTTTCCATAGCTTCGAAGAGTTGAATGCCTGGCTTGCCCAGCGCTGCCGGGCTCTCTGGCATGAGCTGATTCATCCGCAGTACAACGGCCTTACCGTCGCAGAAGTCTTGGAATTGGAGCGCGTCGAAATGATGCCGATGCCGACGCCTTTCGACGGATATGTAGAACGCACGGTTCGCGTTTCCAGCACCTGTCTGATCAACGTGGCTCGCAACCGCTATTCAGTACCCTGTGAGCGTGTTGGCCAGTGGGTCAGCAGTCGGCTCTATCCCTCGCGAATCGTCGTGATTGCCGATGAGGGTGTGATTGCTAGCCATGAGCGCCTGTTTGATCGCGATCAGGTCAGCTACGACTGGCAACACTACATCCCCCTCATTGAACGCAAACCGGGGGCCCTACGCAATGGTGCCCCGTTTGCCGATCTGCCTAAGCCACTACGCCTGCTCAGGCGCGGGCTGCTGCGGAATCTACAGGGTGACCGGGTTATGACCCAGGTCTTGGCCGCCGTGCCCATCGCTGGCCTGGATGCTGTTCTCGTAGCGGTTGAGCTGGTTTTGGAGTCTGGCAGCCTGAGCGCTGACCACATCCTCAACATCGTGGCCCGTCTGACCGCTCGTGAAGCACCACCCTCGGTCGAAACCAACCTGCAACTGAACGTTACCCCTGTTGCCAATACCGCACGCTATGACCGGTTGCGCAGCACGGATGAGGAGGTGCGCAATGCGTGATCTCACAGAGGAACTCAAAGACTTACGCCTGCACGGCATGGCCGATGCCTGGGCAGAGCTGGCCGCACAAGGCGAATCTTCCACTGCGTCATCGAAATGGCTGATCGAGCATCTCCTTGATCAAGAGCACGCCGACCGAGCAGTACGCTCGGTGCATCATCAGATGAGCATGGCGAAACTGCCCATGCACCGTGACCTGGCTGGCTTCGACTTCGGTGTATCCAGCGCCGATGTCCGATTGATCAGGGAACTGTCCACTCTGGCCTTCACCGACACAGCGCAAAATGTGGTGTTCATCGGTGGCCCTGGCACCGGTAAAACGCACCTCGCTACTGCCTTGGCAGTGGCCGGCATCACCCAACATAACAAGCGTGTGCGTTTTCACTCCACAGTCGATCTGGTCAACCTGCTGGAGCGTGAAAAACATGAGGGCAAGACAGGGCGTATCGCCCGAGGACTACTGCGTGCAGATCTGGTAATCCTTGATGAGCTTGGCTACCTACCTTTCAGTCAGAGCGGCGGAGCCCTGCTGTTCCACCTGCTTTCGAAGCTTTACGAGCACACCAGCGTGATCATCACCACCAACCTCAGCTTCGCCGAGTGGTCGAGCGTATTTGGCGACGCCAAGATGACCACGGCCTTGCTCGACCGATTGACACACCACTGCCACATCGTCGAGACGGGGAATGAATCGTAAGGGATCCATCATCCCCACATTCCAACCGTCCACCTGATTCCCGATGCTGTGCTCCCGATTTCTTTCTGGAGCCAGCCCGCCATGATGCGCCCCGACAGCAAAGTCGAAAAAGTCTACCTCTACCCCAAGCCCGTGGACTTTCGAAAGTCCATCGACGGCCTCACTGCCCTGGTCGAACTGGACATCAAGGTCGCCGTGTTCGACCCGGTACTTTTCGTCTTCCTCAATAAAGCCCGTAACCGCATCAAGGTGTTGTATTGGGAGCGCAACGGCTTCTGCCTTTGGCTCAAGCGCCTCGAAGCCGAGCGTTTCAAAACTTCACCCGACGCGACCGACGAAGCTATCGTACTGACCGTCCAGGAACTGAATTGGCTACTCGACGGTTTCGATCTCTGGCGCAACCGTCCGCATCAGGTTTTGACTCCTCGTTTCGTCGCCTGACCGGGTATAATCCGGGCCATGATTTCAGTGCCCGATAACCTTCCTGACGACCCTGCCGCGCTCAAACTACTGCTTGCGCAGTTGTTGGCCGAGCGCACGGTCGACAAAGGTCAGATCGTCGACCTTAAAGAACAGGTCAAGCTGCTGCGTGACCGATTATTCAATCGCAAGTCCGAGCAAACCGTCGAGTCCAACACGCCCCAACTGGCGTTGTTCAATGAACCCGAAAGTCAGTGGGTACCTACCGCTGATGATGCCGACGAAGAAGTTGTTGCGCCAAGCAAGCAGCGCGGCAAACGCAAGCCACTGTCGGCTGACCTGCCACGCATTGAAGTCATTCATGACTTGCCCGAGCACGAACTGACTTGCGCCTGTGGTTGCCGCAAACACGTGGTTGGCGAGCAAACCAGCGAACAACTCGACATCGTGCCGATGCAGATCCGTGTGCTTAAACACGTACGCAAAATCTATGGCTGCCGTGGCTGCGAAACCGCGCCGGTCACCGCTGACAAGCCGGCCCAATTGATTGAAAAGAGCATGGCCAGTCCCAGCGTGCTGGCGATGTTGCTAACCACCAAGTACGTCGATGGCCTGCCGCTGCACCGCTTCGAAACGGTGCTGAACCGACATGGTATCGAGATCCCCCGGCAAACCCTGGCCCGCTGGGTCATCCAGTGCAGCGAACACTTTCAGCCACTGCTGAACCTGATGCGTGACCGCCTGCTGGAAAGCCCGGTGATCCATTGCGATGAAACTCGCGTGCAGGTGCTCAAAGAGCCGGATCGTGATCCGACCAGTCAATCCTGGATGTGGGTGCAGGCCAGTGGCCCGCCTGATCGACAAGTCGTGCTGTTCGATTACACCACCAGCCGCGCGCAGGAGGTGCCGCTGCGCCTGCTGGAGGGCTATCGCGGTTACGTGATGACCGATGATTACGCCGGTTACAACGCGTTGGCGCTACAGCCGGGCGTTGAACGACTGGCGTGCATGGCGCATGTCCGGCGTAAATTCGTCGAAGCGCAGAAGGTGCAGCCTAAGGGCAAGACCGGTCGCGCCGATGTTGCGCTGACGATGATCAACAAACTGTATGGCATCGAACGCGACCTCAAGGATGCCAGCGATGAACAGCGATTCATCGGTCGTCAGGAACGAAGCCTGCCGATCCTTGAGCAGTTGAAAAGTTGGCTCGACAAGACGCACTCACAGGTGACACCGCAAAGCGTACTGGGCAAGGCGGTGCTTTACCTGGCAAACAACTGGAACCGCTTGGAGCGGTATGTCGAGGCGGGCCACCTGCCGATCGACAACAACCTGGCAGAGCGGGCCATAAAGCCGTTTGTGATCGGGCGCAAAGCTTGGCTGTTCAGTGACACGCCCAAGGGAGCCACGGCTAGCGCGCAGATCTACAGCTTGGTCGAAACCGCCAAGGTCAACGGCCAAGAGCCCTATACGTGGCTGCGCCACGTCCTGGAGCGACTGCCGCACGCCTCATCGGTAGCAGCCTACGAAGCGCTGCTGCCATGGAACTGTTCGCCAGAGATGCCACGGTAACCTTGGCTTCCACCTTGTGGTAGGTGGGGTTTATGGATCGGTTACAATGAATCATACCGCCTGCAAAACAGCACCTTGGTGGCCAAGACCAAGATCCAGGCGAGGGAGCGCAGACGGCAGGATGTCGAGGAATCGGAGGACGACCCGTTTTGACCTCTTTGGGCTGGCCTTGCTGAGTGCAGGGTCAGCACTTTCACGACGCTGTCGACTGCTAGGCTTATCCACAATTGCCGGGGTCTAAATCGGCAAGCAGCCCTGGGTCATTTTTCAATCGGCAGGGTGGGTCAGTTTTCAATCAGCGCCGACATTCGACAAAGCGGAGATTCCAGACAGGATGATTGTAATTACCATCAACTGTATATTTTCCGCTGTTTCTATTTTTATATTCTCTGATAAACAAGCACCAGAAAACCAATCTAATATCATGCCTATTTAGACCTCCCAGACTTTTCATGGACACGTCAAAAGCACGCCGATCAGTCTCTAGATCAAAAAACTCCTTCTTTATTGAGCACATGTCTTTGGGATTATTAGTTACAAGATATGCATTCCCAAACCTGAAGTCGCCAACCATAATAAACGGATGTGCGACCTGAGAATAACTCTTAACTCTCTCATGCCAAATCGGCAAACTTCCATGCCCGTAAAACTGATCATTTATACCAAAAAAATCTTTAAGCCTTTCCCAACGAACCACATGAGACGGACCAATAATCATACCTAAAATCCCTTAATGATTATTCAAACGACAAAAAGAGAAAACCATCCAATACAAAGCAACCAATTCGTTGTACGCTACAGTTAAAACCAGGGCAGGGGAACTGACGAATAAAAACTACGGTACCCCTCAATGCCGAGCACCGCAGCTCCAACCTAGCGATCTATCATCCACCCGCTCGCGCAAACAATCAATTCACGAACAAGTTGGTCTTCGCCTTATTCAGTCGATCCTTCAACTCTATGAAATAGCCGAGCTTCGGAGGGAATGATTTGTCATGACGACGCACTGCGCCAATGAAATCAATATAGTAACCCTCTAGATCAACAGGGTATTCAGCAGTACTACCCGGCGAAAACTTATCACCACTGAGAACAGCGTGTGCCGCGAACGCGTTCCGACCAATCTCCACCAGAGCCGTACAATCTGGATATTGACTCAAAATACTTTTATTGGTTGAGGAAAAGATCTCAGACAGACCGCGCTGACATACGGTAAACGTACTTAAGAACACCTCAGAAGCTTCGCCTACTCGCCCTTCTCCATAGAGATAGAAACCGTAGAGTAGCATCGACGACGTAGCGTTCCAGTAAACGATGCGCGCTCTAGCACTCTCATCGCGCATGCTATAGATATCTTTAGCAATCTCGTATGCACTACTGCGAAGCTGATAAAACTCCGCCAGTGGCACTATATTCGTACCCGAGGAAACCCACCATCGCAATGTCACTGGATCCAAAGGAGTCGCGGGCTTCACAGCGATCAACTCTGTGCGAATACGAACAATCTCGCGACCAACTTGCGCACGATTGACAGGATCTTCACCGACGCGAAACGCCAAAACGGACAGTACGCCCAGGTAAAACTTACTGGTCCTATCCATCGACAGCAATAGAGAGCGCAAATAATGGTAAAAAACTGTCTTATCAGAAATCCTGGTTCGAAAGTTGAACACCATCTTATTAAGATAATGGATGTCATGTGAACGCTGAACATCAAAATCTAAAGGAGGAGCGATGGTTATCACTTTGCCATCGGCATCCTTGACCAAGGCACTGTCACCAACAAGCGAGAAGCTCCCTGGCACAGAAAAAACACATTCTTCCGAGGTAACGAGGCCTGGCTCTAGCCAATTGCCTCCCCCATCAAAACTAACAGTCTTCGCCCCCCCCAACGGAACTCTTAGATTCACTTCAAAAGCGGCATACTCAAATGTTATGGATGACATTAATTCACCTACTAGAGTCGAAATTCAGCAACTGAGGAAGTGGAGTACGCCCGATATCCATAACGGCCAAAACAACCAGTGGCGATGAATAACTTAATTTCATTTCACCGCCACCTCAAGCGTACCCTGCCCCTTGCTCAGGTCGGAGTAGATTTTCTGCAGCTCCGCTGCTTGACTGGCAGAGGTCCTTCTCACCTCGGTGTTGGATGGTGACTTATGCTTCGCTACTGATCCATTGATATGCTGTAAAGCAGCCACCAACATTTTCTGGTTCGGCTCAATCACATACCCATTCTTGTTTTGAACAATATCCTCACCTATTCCGCCCATGTTGCTAGCCACAACCCAACATCCGCTAGCGACCGCTTCCCGCGTGACCAGACCGAAGCTTTCAGGCCACATCGACGGTGCAAAGAGAACATCGATTTTCCCATAAAGGTCTATGATGCCTTTCTGGCTTACGCGACCAATAAAGGTTACAGGTACTTTCCCCCAAAGGGTCTGGTGTTCATAGCCTTCTTCCTTTGAATGGTCAACAACCAAGAGTTCAAGATTTTCAGGCTGGCTCTGAAGCAATGCCTCCTTGAGCAGATAATAGCCCTTGTGCTCCGACATTCCGCCGATATGCCCACATACTACCCGCTTGGTATAAGAGGTATCCTTCTGTGTCCAGGGAATGTCGCTGGAGACACCATTGGCTACAACCTCTATTTGAGGGATGCCGTTTTGACGATAAATTTCCGCGAAAGCGTTGGACACCGTCAAGACTTTAAAAGCGCCGTGCAGTAGTTCTTTCAAATCACGACGACGCTCAATAGAATCAGCCAACTTCATATTGGTTGGCATCTCGATGACTTGATAAGGATCCGGGTGCCCCTCAGGGTAAACTTTCGAGTTATGGTCAACCAAAAACTGGAAATCAGAGATCCACCAGGCATCGTGGACCGTGACCATGTATGGAATCTTCGCATCCCGTGCTGCTTCCACTATCGACGCTGTTAGTCGCTGGACGCAGTGGAAGTGAATCAAATCAGGTTTTTCCAGCTCGAGGAACTCTTGGAACAGGCGATACATCTCCGGGTCTTTAGCATGCCAGTCCATATGCTCACGCCAGAGGGTCGTCGATCGGTAGACCCGGCTCCCTTCGTAGTTATAGACAGTCATCTGATGAGAAGGCCTGCACTCTACATCTGCAGTGAATACACAGACATCAAGGTCTTCAGCGTAAGTATTGCGGAACTCGGAGAAGTTATCTGCCACCACACGGGTTGCGCCACCGATTGCCTGGGGCGGGAAGAACACGTTGACCAACGCAATTTTTGTCTTCGGCTTGGCTTTTCGAATACCTTTCACAAAGTCATCAAGCGTAGCTGCCAGACTACTGCCCAAGGACTGCAGGCTGTAATCGTTTTTGGCCCGTAGCTGAGCGGCCTGGCCTATCTTTTGCCGAAGGGCTTGGCTTCCGACGAGTTTTTTCAACGCGGAATACCATTCTTCCTCAGTAGTGGCCAAGAAACCGTCTTTACCATCCTTGACGACATCCCGGTAATTGGCCGTGCTGCTCAGCACCGATGGAATACCAAAGCAGCCAGCTTCAAACCATTTCAGCTCACTTTTACAGGCATTGACCTTGTCATCGTGCAGCACAGCGATATTGATATCCGCTTGTTCAAGCAGCGACCAATAGCCTTGCACACTGTCCATTGCCGGCAGCTGGGTAAACTGCTGGGCATATTTTGTGGTAAATGACACCGGCAACCGCAGGTAACCAACCACTACCAAACGAGCTTGCGGGTTTTCGCCAAGCACACGCTCAATTGCTGGCAGCGCCTGCTCGATAAAGTCGGTGTTGTGTGCCTGAGTACCGCTGCCGTAAAAGATATCGATGGTCTTCTTGTACGATTTGTCGGTAGTACGAATGCGATTCAGACTATCCAGGCCGTTGCGGTGCAACCAGCATTTATTTTCCCTGACCAGCTTTGCCAGTTCCAGGCGTAGCGGTTCGGTGGACGCTAGACCTTGGCGGCACAGCCGGGCAGCGGCATTGAACAAGGCCATGCCACGTGTAAGTTCACGGTGTGTCGCCAGCGAAACATAGCCACCATAGCTGTCGATTGAAGGTGGATATTCAGGAACAAACAGCAGGTCATCGATTTCATACAGGCTCAATTTGCCCGTTGCGTTGACTTGGGCGATCGCCTTGATCACCTGCACCACGGCTGGCACGCGATAGAAGATTACTACATCGTGAAGTGCCAATGCATTTTGGTTCTTGTCCAGCTCAGTCCAGCTGATGGCCGTCACTTGCTTGCCAACTGCTTCCAGCTGTTCAATTTTTTGCTGAATGCGGTAGCGAACGCATTGGGCGATGTGGAAGTCACCGACGATCAAGATGCGGTCGGTATTCAATTCCCCCAAAGGTGGCAGCGCTGGCAAATCATCCGCAGAGCTTTGCGACAGGTCACCATATACCGGCAGATAGGCTCGGTACATCTGAGCCGCATAAGCGTATGCGGCATTGATCAGGCGTTCGCGGTCCAACATATCCACTCGGGTCATGAGCTTCGCGTGCAAATCTCGCCATTTCTGCTCTGCGAGGCGCTCGAGTTCATCTTGCTGGGGACGGTGGTTCGGATTACTGGCAATACCATCAGAAAGCACTTGAATGGCTTCATCCAGCCGATGCAACTTGGCCAGGCAGTGCGCGCGGTTAAAGGCTGTCCAAACCGGTGGATTCGGCAGTTGCGCGGCAGCATTGAAGTATTGCAAGGCAATACTGAAATGACCGTCCTCCATGTAGCTACCACCCAGCCGATTGAATACCTCCGCACTCGGCGCGATGCTCAAGGCCGCCTCAAGTAGGATTCGGCCTTGTTGGACCTTGTGGCAGGACAGGTAATGCATACCCAGCTTTGAAAACACAACCTGGGTTTGCTGCGCCGTCTCAGCGAGCTCTACAGGGACAACATCGTGCCCCAGGAAAATATCCATAACCCGTTGTGGTTCAAGCTCCACGCCGCGCTTCGCACTGCGCTCAATCACTGCTGACAGGCTGAACCCGCTGGGCAGCAGCTCCAGAGGAAGGTCGTGCTTCTTGGCCCAGGCTTTGAGTGTTGGATATCGCCCTTCCGCTCGCCCATAGCGTTCGAAATGCACTTCGGCAATAGCTTGAGTATCAACGCCGCCGGCTTTGAGGTCAGGGTAGAAGGTCAAGTAGAAATCCAAGTCCACTTTTGGAGGTTCTAGCTTGACCGCAATTGCGCTTTCGGCCACATTGAGTACTGATTCAGCAATAAGCTCCGCATCACCACTTTCGTGCGAAGCTGAAGCATAACGGCCTTCTTGATAACCGAACGCATGCCAGTGCTGCGCCAGCGCATCATCCGTAAGCGAAGACAGGTCCGGGTACCGATTTCGATAATAGGCCAGATCCAGCACAAAACGCGCTGAGCCGCCTTTTTTTTGAGCGACGGAGACTGCATTTTCCTTTACATGCACGACCGGCTTTACATCTACGCTCGGCAAGCCTTCCTTAACAGACATTTATCACTTTCCTATGAATATTCAAGAGCGCCAGACAGCTGAAACATTGAGAATGACGTCTAACCTGCCGAGCCCCGAGCCTATTATATTTCTTGTTGGGTCGATCAACATGAATGCAAGAACTGCCATCACTCTAATTCCTATTTCAGGAATGCTGACAATTAAAAAATGACACTGTGCAGCTCGCGGGATCAAACCCGACTCCCGGTGTGCCCCCTGCACTGCACTGCCCGCCGAGCTGGAACCTCCAACACCGCGGTCTCTTAAGGCTCTCATGACTTGTAGGCACCTCGGTCATCCTCCGTGAGTTGCATTGCTCAAACACCCGTTTGTTGCACGGGCACCTAACCACTTCCTTTTCTGTTTTGGCGACCATGCGGTCAGCCTGCGCCGCTCAAGGGCTCGTCCTCGGCGAGCGAGGATTGATCGGCACGATCAGTACCGGTACCCAGCAGTGTATTTTTCGACATCAGGGTGGTCTAATTCCGGGCAGCGCTAGCTGCTCGCCTCGCGTTGCCGGGGCGAAGTTTCTCAGCGTCATCTGTCTACGACAACACCTTTTGTCCAATTAGAGCCAAATTATGATTCTAGTAACAGGCGGAGCCGGCTTCATCGGCTCAAATTTTGTTCTGCAATGGTGTGCGCAACACGGGGAGCCAGTCCTCAACCTCGACGCCCTGACCTACGCAGGCAACCTGACCAACCTGCAATCGCTGGAAGGGAACGCTCAGCATCACTTCGTCCAGGGCAATATTTGCGATGCATCGCTGCTGGCCGAGCTGTTCGCCGAGCATCGCCCGCGCGCCGTGGTTCACTTTGCGGCCGAATCCCATGTAGACCGCTCCATCACTGGCCCCGAAGCATTTGTCGAGACCAACGTAATGGGCACCTTCCGTTTGCTGGAAGCCGCCCGGGCGCATTGGAATAGCCTGGAGGGTGCCGAGAAAGAGGCATTCCGCTTCCTGCACGTCTCCACTGACGAAGTCTACGGCACACTCGGGCCAAACGACCCAGCCTTCACCGAAACCACCCCGTACGCGCCAAACAGCCCGTACTCGGCCAGCAAGGCCGCCAGCGATCACTTGGTACGTTCGTACTTCCATACCTACGGTATGCCGGTACTCACCACCAACTGCTCCAACAACTACGGGCCGTTCCACTTCCCGGAAAAACTGATCCCGTTGATGATCGTCAATGCCCTTGCAGGCAAGGCGCTGCCTGTTTATGGCGACGGCCAGCAAATTCGCGACTGGCTGTATGTAGAAGACCATTGCTCGGGCATCCGTCGCGTACTGGAGGCCGGCGCGTTCGGCGAGACGTACAATATTGGCGGCTGGAACGAAAAAGCCAACATTGACATCGTGCGGACCCTCTGCGGGCTTCTCGACGAAATGGCGCCTGCGGCGTCGCGCCAGGTAATCAACCAGAAGACCGGCAAGCCAGTCGAGCAGTATGCCGAACTCATTACCTATGTCACCGACCGCCCAGGCCATGACCGCCGCTATGCCATCGACGCACGCAAGATCGAGCGTGAACTCGGCTGGAAACCTGCCGAAACCTTCGAAACCGGCATTCGCAAGACAGTCGCTTGGTACCTGGCCAACCAGGAATGGGTGAAAGGTGTCATGGACGGTAGCTACCGTGACTGGGTAGCACAGCAATACGGGGCGAATAAAGCGTGAAAATCCTGCTGTTGGGGAAAAACGGGCAAGTAGGCTGGGAGCTGCAGCGCGCCTTGGCGCCGCTGGGCGAGGTGATTGCGCTGGATCGTCAAGGCGCCGAAGGCCTGTGTGGCGATTTGTCCAACCTGGAAGCCTTGGCCGCCACGGTGCGCCAGCTAGCGCCGGACGTGATCGTCAACGCTGCTGCCTACACCGCAGTGGATAAAGCCGAGAGCGATCAGGCGCTGGCAGCAATGATCAACGCCGAGGCCCCTGCTGTTCTGGCACGCGAAGCAGCGGCACTGGGTGCGTGGCTGATTCATTACTCCACCGACTATGTGTTCGATGGCAGCGGCAGCCACCGCTGGCAAGAAAATGCGCCTACCGGGCCCCTCTCGGTCTACGGCCGCACCAAGCTCGAAGGCGAACGTGGCATTGATGCCAGCGGCGCCAAGGCCGTGGTACTGCGCACCAGCTGGGTGTATGCTGCGCGCGGGCACAACTTTGCCAAGACCATGCTGCGCCTGGCAACAAAACGTGAAGCATTAAGTGTGGTGGCAGACCAGTTTGGTGCACCCACGGGTGCTGAGCTGATCGCCGACGTTACCGCGCACATTCTGCGGCAAATCTTCAACGGGCAAGACAACCGACAGCTGGCTGGGGTTTACCATTTGGCGGCGTCCGGTGAGACCAGCTGGCATGGTTTTGCGCAATTCGTGCTGGCGCACGCCCAACGCAATGGCGTAGCGCTGAAAGTAGCGGCCGATCAGGTTGTTGCAATCAGCACCGAAGCTTACCCAGTACCCGCACCGCGCCCGCGCAACTCGCGCCTGGCACTGGACAAGCTCGAAAACACGTTCAATTTCAAAATGCCGCTTTGGGAGCAAGGCGTGCAACGTATGCTGGACGAAATCCAGTAATAGGGACTCTCATGGCTCGTAAAGGAATTATTCTGGCCGGCGGTTCGGGTACACGCCTGCATCCGGCCACACTTTCGGTTTCGAAGCAGCTGCTGCCGGTGTATGACAAACCGATGATCTACTACCCGCTGAGCACCTTGCTGCTCGCCGGTATCCGGGACATCCTGATCATTTCCACCCCGCAGGACACCCCGCGCTTCGAACAGCTGCTGGGCGATGGCAGCCAGTGGGGCCTGAACTTGTCCTACGCAGTGCAACCAAGCCCTGACGGCTTGGCGCAAGCGTTCACCATCGGCGCTGACTTCATCGGTAACGACCCGTCTGCGCTCGTGCTTGGCGACAATATTTTCTACGGCCATGACTTCCAGGCACTGCTATTGAACGCAGACAAGCGTGAAGCCGGTGCTTCGGTGTTCGCTTATCACGTGCATGACCCAGAACGCTATGGCGTAGCCGAGTTCGACGACAGCGGCCGTGTATTGTCGCTGGAGGAAAAACCGACCGCTCCAAAGTCGAGCTATGCGGTTACCGGCCTGTACTTCTACGACAATCAAGTGGTCGAGTTGGCGCGCGAGCTTAAGCCATCTGCACGTGGCGAGCTGGAAATCACTGACCTGAACAATCTTTATCTGCAGCAGCAGCAGTTGCAGGTCGAAATCATGGGCCGTGGCTATGCGTGGCTGGACACCGGCACGCACGACAGCCTGCTCGAAGCTAGCCAGTACATCGCCACGATGGAGCGCCGCCAGGGCCTGAAAGTCGCCTGCCCTGAAGAAATTTGCTACCGCGCAGGCTGGATCAACGCTGAGCAAGTTGAGCGCCTGGCCAAGCCAATGTTGAAAAACGGCTATGGCAAGTATCTGCAAAACTTGTTGAATGAAAAGGTATTCTGATGCAAGCCATTCCGCTGGACATCCCCGAAGTCGTCCTGTTTACCCCCAAGGTATTCGGCGACGAACGTGGCTTCTTCTACGAAAGCTTCAATGCCCGTGTGTTCAATGAAGTAACCGGGCTGCAGCCTGACTTTGTACAAGACAACCACTCGCGCTCGGTAAAAGGCGTGCTCCGTGGCCTGCACTATCAGCTGGCACCTCACGCACAGGGCAAGCTGGTACGCGTGGTGCAGGGCGAGGTTTTTGACGTTGCGGTGGATATCCGTCGCTCGTCCCCCACCTTCGGTAAATGGGTTGGGGCGGTGCTGTCGGCCGAGAACAAGAACCAACTGTGGATCCCGCCAGGGTTCGCGCACGGCTTCGTCACGTTGAGTGAAACCGCAGAGTTCCTCTACAAGACAACCGACTTCTACTCGCCGAAGTGCGAGCGCTGCATTGCCTGGGATGATCCGGCAGTCGGCATCGAATGGCCTATCGACTTCATCCCAAGCCTGTCCGGCAAGGACCAGCTTGGGGTCGCGTTGGCTGATGCCGAGCTGTTCGAGTAACGGTTTTCGCGGCGAAGGGCTGCGCTAGCGCAGCCTTTGTCCTTGGACAGAAGCCGTAACCGAGGCTTGTCGGTGGTGATTCTTTACATGCCGACAGAAGTAACTGCTGCATGGTCTGGCAAGTCATCAGAATTGCTCCCAGTCATCAAGCCGGCAAACATTTTCTAGTCCCCAATTGGGCTCAACGCCCAAGCGCGTGCGGTCGGTGGCAGAATCAGGGCTGACTGAACGCTTACAAGCTCACCCCTTATAGCAAAAACCCTGCAGTGCGGCCGCGCCGCACTGCAGGGTTCATGGGTGGCCGGGTGGCGCTATCAGTGCGCTTGAGCGGGCTCCTCGTGCTTCAACTCAGTACTTTCCGGTACGCCCAACACTAGGCGTTTGAGTTCAGCTGCACTTTCACTCCAATGTAACCAAAGCATCTCATCCGACAGCGGCTGGGTACCTTGTTCGAATAGCTCCAGCCATTGCTTGATGGCGTGCGCCAGTTCATCCGCTGCCCCAGCCTGGAAGTAGTAGGCATACTCCCCCGCCACCTCGCGGAACACGGGGATGTCGCGCGCAATGATGGGCAGTTTGTGCTGCGCAGCTTCAATCAACGGCAAGCCGAAGCCTTCGGCCTCTGATGCGGCAATCAACGCACCGCTGGCACTGTAAAGTTCGGTCAGGTCGGCATCGCTCAAGCCTTGCAGCCAGAATAAGCGCTTGCCTAGCTGTGGGTGCGCGCGCAGGTCCTGGACCAAGTGCTCAACGGCCCAGCCCTCCTTGCCTACCAGCACCAGATTCACCTCGACACCTTGCGACCACAACACATCGAACGCAGCCAATGTCTGTGCATGGCCTTTGCGCGGCTCGAGCGTGCCTACCATCAGGAACGTGGGCACCGCTTTTAATTGGGCAATGAAGGCATCTTCCAACGACGCACCACCTTGGCCTTGAACGTCTTCGATGTCAGCCCCCAAGTGGAAATGGCTGATGGACGGCATCACGCGCCCACCGCCATGCTGCTGCAACCATACTTTAACGTCAGCAGCCACGGCAGCGGAAATCGCTACAACGCCATCGGCATACTGGCTGATAGAGCGCATCCAGTTGGTGAATGCTCCATCGATACCAGGATAGGCAAATTTCGCGTGCAACAATGGGATCAGATCATAGACCACGAAGTGGATACTGACGCCCGCGCGGCGCATGCGTTCGAGTTCTGCATCAAACTCCGGGAACAAATGTGCGCTAAGGTCCAGCCCCAGGAACACATCCCCCGCCGCGTATTCGATCGGGCGTTCGTTCAGGCTGACCACATACGCACTAGAACCTGGAAAACCACTGGCAACGCGGTACCCTTTGCCGGTAACACCGAATACCGGAACGACCTGGTAATCCACACCTTCGCCGCGTTGGAACTCGTTGATTACCCGCTTCACCACACGCTGGATACCGGTCTTTGCATCCCGGAAGTACAGCTCAGAGACATCGACCAACAACTTCTTTGGTGCTGCCTGGGTGATGCCTGGGCTGAGCCGGCGCTGCTTTTCCACAACCGGGGCCAAGTGATTGTTTTCGAACAACAGCGCCTGAACGGTAGCCCCCAGGCGGGCAGAAACCCGCTCCCAACTGCGGTCGTCAATCCAGCGTTCCTGTTGCGCCACCAATGCCTGGGCTTTGTCTGGGTTACGTTCGAGCTCGGCAATCGACGCCACAATATCCGCTGCGTGGCTACCCGACATCTGTAAGGTCGCCTCAGCCATGTCCGAGAAAATATGGATCGGGCTTACCAGCACGGGCTTGAGGGTGGTGATGCCGATCGTTACCGCACCGCTGGCGCTTTCTTGTGTTTCCTTGTAGGGGAAAATCACATAGTCCGCTGCGCTCATCAAGCGCAGGCACTCCTTGATGGGGCGGAAATCGGTAACCCAGGTAATCTTGTCGTCCACACCAAGCTCAACCGCCCTTGCCCGATAGGCATCCAGTGTCTGCTCGCTACGCGCATCGAGGATGGAGTGCAAACCGAGCATGTGGACGTTGCGCCCTGTTTCTTGCGCCAACGGCAGGATGGTCTCGATCAACGTATCGATACCTTTGTGCGCAAGAATGAAACCGAAACACGAAATGACCAGGTCATCCTGAGCGATACCTAACTCATCGCGGACAGCCGCTGGCTGCACGTCAGTGAGCGGCGAGATAACACCATGCGCCATCATCATGACGTTGGCGGCCAAGCCCAGCACCAGCAGGTTGTTCAGGTCCTCTGGCTTGTGCACGATGATGCGGTCAAGCTTGTGCAGCGCACGCACAGCCCTTTCGGAGAGACGGTGGTCGGTAATCAGCGGCTGTGTAGAGTGCAGTTCAAGCACCACAACCTTGCCTTGGTCGTGCAACTGCGCCAAACGCTCGCAAACTTCATCATTGAGGGCGAAAAGGCTCGGCTGATGCTGAACCAAAACGACATCCGCAGCGGCACAGCCGTCGTTGGCCAATACCTTGCCTACCGATTTGGCGTCAGAAAGCTTCCAGATAGGCTGATAGACCTCGGAGGTTGTATCTGTGGTGCGCTCATCGCAGTAGATGCGAATGTCGTAGTCGTCCTGTTTGAACTCGCTGAGCAATGCCTGCGTGTATTCAGCAATCCCGCATTTGGTTGCCCAAGGGGACACCACCACCAGTTTGGTCTTGCGGGCGGCGGCCGCAGGCATTTCGTGTTTGAGCCAGTTGGCACTGGCCAAAACCGCCCGCGCACTCTGCTCCCAGGTGTAGATGCTACGAACCAGTTCAATGCCTTGGCGCCGGCGCTGCTCGAGTGCGTTGTCGCCTTCGACGATTTTGCCGCGCAGTTCGCCCATCTTGAGGGCCAACGAATGCTTGTCCGGCTCGACCCAGCAAGAGTTGGCCGCCCCCAGGTGGCTGCCCGACTTGGCAAACAGGAACGGCAGCAACTCGGCAGTGCCAAGCGTGCAGAAATCAACATGCGCGCCAAAGCCGGTCACGATCACCGGCAACCCCATTGCCAGCGCTTCGGCCGCAGGCAAGTTGAAGCCTTCGCCACGCGTGGGCAGTACCAGGGTATGGGCTGAGCGATACAGCGCGATAATACCTTGGTCATCCATTGGGCTTTCATCAACCACGATCGACGGCATGTTTTGCCGGTCGGCCGTAAGGTTGGCGATCATTTCATGGACACGATTATGCGGGTTAGGGAACGTCTTGATGTAAAGCTCGACGTTATCGGCACTGGAGAAGGCTTCGACAAAAGCCTCAAGCAGCACGTCTGGCCCTTTACGCTCGAACATTGATGAAACATGCAAGAAGCGGAACCGCTGCCCGGCAGCAGGGCGAATATCTGTAATCGGTGGCACGACATCGGTAATGATGTGGTCTACCCCTACAGGGCAAATGAATACGGGTACCTGGCAACCGGAATCATGCAGTACTTTCTTGACGAAAGAAGCCGCCACGATAACACCGTCGAAGTTCTCGTTGATGAAACTGATGGTATCGAACGGTACTGCAGTTTCTTCCCAGAAGAAGATGACCAGGCGCATGCCAGAGCCCTGTAAGTCCTTGATCATGGGGTAGTGATGGACAATCGACAGCACTTCCCCTTCCAACGATTCATCAAACCGCTGGCCGACCGCAGGCATCAACCGCTGCTGGAAGGCCGGTATATCGATAACATTGTCGTAAGCCTTGCCGTGGTATGGCTGGAAAGCGAGCTTACCTTCAAGCAGGTCGAACAACGCTAAGCCCAGGCCGCGGTTCACAATGGCCAAGCTGTAGTGGCCCTCGATATGCCCGGTGATCCTGGCGGCCCCAAACGCGGGCGTGACAGCCTCGTCCTTAAGGTAATACGCCTCAGGCAGCAATGGCGCCTTGGGATACACGGCAAAACTTACACGCGAGTAATCCACCGCCTGGAACCCGACGTGGCCTGTGCCGGATGGCGTGAACACACCGCCGCCAATCAACCCCCGGTGCTGTGCGAAAAGCTTTAATTGATGGTGCAGTTTGGGGAATTTTCGCAACAGCTGGTTAGCGTTTTGACGAAGCAGCTGGTTGCCAAGCACCGATCGAATCATCTTCACGGCAACCGGCCTGGCTGTGCGCTTCAAGATGCCTACGACTGAGTTGGCCTGTTTGTGCTTGATCCACGCTTCTGTCGCCGCCAGACGCTGGTCTACTTCGGCAAAACGCCGGTCTGCTTCGGCAAAACGCTGATGAGCATCGGCCAGACTACTATTCAAGTCGTCAACTACCTGCTTGAGCCTATCCAGTTCGGTGCGATGCCCCTCAACTTCCTGGCTCAAACCCGAAAGGCCAGCTTGATGCTCGCTCAGCTCTTGCTTTACTTGCTCAAGCGTTGCGCTGCAGCTGTCGACTCTTTCGCCCACTTCCTGGAAGTTGGTACTTAGCCTTTCTTCGTAACGCTCAGCCAAGCCCTCAAGGGTAACCCCATACTCAGTGCCAAACGCGCAGGCAAAGGCCGAGAGTGTATGCTCTGGCGCCTCTTTCTGGGCTATGACCGCATAGTCTGGGCTCACACCGCTAAGCACATTCAGCAGCCGTATGTCTTCCCGTGCGGGTAATGGCGAAAGCTCTTGCAAACGCAAGAGTTTGGTTCGACCAAAGCCTTCGTATTCCGCCAGGAAGCTCAGTAGCAGGTTGGGGATCGGTTTTTCATGGCTGGGGTCTAGGTAAAAGCTATTGGTCCCCACCATAAGGTTTTCGGCATTAGGGGTTTCCAGAATCAGCAGCCCACCTGGCTTGAGTACTCTAAGCGCTTGCCCTACCAGCTCTTGCAACACTGGAAATGGGACGTGCTCAGCAATGTGAAACCCCGATACCAGCACGTGGCTGGCATCGGCTAACGATTTGAGCTTGGCTACAGCGTCGCCATTTTCAACTGCATAGCCTTCAACCCGGCATTGCTCCAACATGCCATCATCCAGGTCTACGCCTAGCGCATTGAAGCCTTGTTCGGTCAGTACGCCCAGCCATTCCCCGCGACCACAGCCCAGGTCAATCGCACGATGCTCATCATCCAGCGCCAACAGCGGATGAAGGAACGGCAGGTACACCTGCAGCCGCTCGGTGATCAGTTTCGTGGAGCCACGGTAGCGGTCCTCGAAAGCGCGATAGAAGGTTTTTTTCACCGAATGCACTCCACAGCTGTTGGAACCCACGCCATGCCGACAAATTGAGGCTTTGAGGTATTGACCACGTTGAACACCAGGGCAAGGTCTCGCCATTCGTAATTGCTGCCGATATGCACCTCATTGGCATGCAAGGCAACAGCCACGGAATAGGACCCAGGGCCAAGATTCATGTCGAAATCGAAGCGATACTCCAGTTGCTCGCCAGCTGTCAGTGCCTTGAGGGCTTTGCCCAAGTGGTGTGTATTGGTACCAAAGACATGCTGGCCCAAGCGATCCTTGATCACATAGCCGACGACAAGTTCAGGGATCGGCGCGTGTACATCCACCTGCACGCTCAACGTAACTTTGTCACCCACCGCAACAAACTCGACCGGTTGCCCAGCAGTATCGTATAGGGCAACCGCGCCGATAGTTGCCTCGCCACTGCCAGATTGGGTTTGCACCGTGCCGTCGGCCAGTTGCTTGACTTGCACAGTGCTGTTTTCTTTTTCGGCAATCAGAGCATTGTAATAATCCATGACCTGCTCTGGCGGGCCATCTTTGATAATGGAACCGTTTTCCAACAACAGTGCCCGGCTGCATAACGATTGGATAGCGCCACGGTCATGCGACACGATCAACAACGATGTGCCTAGGCGCTGGAACTCACGGATGCGCTCGAAACTCTTGTGCTGGAAGTAACTGTCACCCACCGACAGCGCCTCATCCACAATGAGGATTTCCGGGCGGAAAGCAGTCGCCACGGCAAACGCGACGCGCATCTGCATACCGCTGGAATAGGTTCGCACGGCCTCATCGAAGTATTCGCCAATCTCGGCGAAGGCTTCGATTTCATCGATAGCACCATTGATCTGCTGCGCATCGAAACCCATCAGACCGGCAGCGTGATAGACGTTCTGACGCCCAGTGAGTTCTGGGTTGAAGCCCATGCCCAGTTCCAGAATAGCGGCAATCCGGCCATTGACCTGCACCCGTCCCTGAGTCGGCTGCAAGGTGCCGGTGATCATCTTCAGCAATGTGGACTTGCCCGCACCATTTTGCCCGATGATGCCAATGGCCTCGCCGGGCTCAATTGCAAAGTTGATATGTTTCAGCACCCAGTGCTCGCTGGTTGCCTTGGAGGGCAAGAAGAACCAGTGGGCAATGCGCTGCCATTCCGAACGGTACGTTTTGTAGGCCTTGCCTACATCACTGACACTCAAAAGGCTCATAGCACATCCACCATCTCGGGCACGGACCGACGGAACAGGAACAGGCCAAGCAGCAATAGCCCGAAGGAAATCCCAATCATGACAACCGCCTGGCTCAAGTCAGGAGCTTTGGCGAAGACGAGTACATCATGATACGCAGTAACAACCGGGTACATGGGGTTGAAGCTGAGGGTGACGCGCAAGTGCTCAGGTATCACATTGACCATGTAAACGATTGGGGTGAACCAGAACAACACTTGCAGCACGATGGGTACTACCTGACCAACATCCCGTAGAAACACATTGAGAATACCCAACACCAGGCCAATACCAACGCTCAATGCGACGACGATCATGACCAACGGAATTAGCCAAAGTATCTGCAGCGTCGGGTAGTGGCCAAGCAAAGCGAAAACAAGCATAACCGCCGCGAACAACAAGACATTGTTCAGCAAACACGAGCCCACCACGATCACCGGTAGCGTAATACGCGGAAAGCGCATCTTCTTCATGATGTTGCCCTGCTCGATGAAGAGCGTCAGACACCGGCTGACGATCTCGGCGAACAGGTTCCAGGCCAGAATGCCGGCCATCAGATACAAGGCATAAGCGTATTTATTGTCGATGCCTGGCAGCTTGGCGGCCAGTACATTGGACAGGATCAGCGCATAGATGGCCACTTGGGCCAGGGGATGAATAATCATCCAAAGCCCGCCCAACTTGCTACGTGCGAAGCGTGAAACGAATTCGTTCTTGATGGAGGAGATGATGAAGCCTCGGTAGCTCCATACTCCCTTGATCATGCCAAACATAACTAACCTCTGATTAGGCCCGCGATTTGCGCCACCTGGCGGTCCACGACTGCTTGATCGCCGCGGCTTTCGACGTTCAGGCGTAGCAACGGCTCGGTATTGGAGCCACGCAGGCTGAAACGCCAATCGGCAAACTCCACACTGATGCCGTCGGTACGATCAACGCTGGGATTTTGCGGCAGGTAGTGGGCAAGAATCTTCTCGATGGTGCCTTTGACATCCGCCACTTCATAGTTGATTTCGCCGCTGCACGGGAACGCCGCAATACGCTCATCCACCAGTTGCGCCAGGCTTTTGCCGGTCACGCTCATTAACTGAGCAACCAACAGCCACGGTATATTGCCGCTGTCGCAGTAGGCAAAATCGCGGAAGTAATGGTGAGCACTCATTTCACCGCCATAAACGGCGTCCTCGGCGCGCATGCGTTCTTTGATGAAGGCGTGACCGGTCTTGCTCTGGATCGCCACACCGCCAGCTGCCTGCACCTGTTCGATGGTGTTCCAGGTCAAGCGCGGGTCATGGATGACTTTGCTGCCTGGGTGCTTGGCCAGCAGCATTTCAGCCAACAGACCAACCACATAGTACCCCTCGATAAAGCGGCCTTGGTTGTCGAAGAAGAAGCAACGGTCGAAATCACCGTCGAAAGCAATACCCATGTCAGCGCCAGTGTCGAGCACGGCCTGACGCGTGAGGTCGCGGTTTTCCGGCAGCAGCGGGTTGGGGATGCCGTTGGGGAAGTTGCCATCGGGCTCACCGTTGATGATGGTGAGGTGCAACGGCAGACGCGCCTTGAGAAGTTCCAGCACAGGGCCGACGGCGCCATTACCTGGGTCGGCCAGTACTTTCAACGGTTTGAGGCTAGACAGGTCGACATAAGTGAGCAAGTGGTCGATATAAGCGCCTTTGTCGAACGCCTGCCGCACGCTGCCGGCGGATGGGGCTGCGGCCCCCAGGTCACCGGCTTCCACTCGCTGGCGAATGTCGTCGAGGCCCGTGTCACCACTGATTGGTCGCGACTGCTCGCGAACCAGTTTCATGCCGTTGTAGCCTTTGGGGTTATGGCTGGCAGTCACCATGATGCCGCCATCAGCCTGGTAATGGCTGGTAGCGAAATAGACTTCTTCAGTGCCGCATAGGCCGATGTCAATCACATCGGCACCGCCTTCGGTCAGCCCCTTCATCAGAGCCAGGGACAGGCCGGGGCTTTCCAGGCGCATGTCGCGGCCTACCACGTAGCTGCGCCCGCCCAGCTCTGCCACTAAGGCACGGCCAATGCGATAGGCAATGTCGTCGTTGAGGTCAGCCGGCACTTGGCCTCGAATGTCGTAGGCTTTGAAGCAGCGGGTCTGGATGGGTGGGTGCATACATCTCACTTGTATACGGCGCCGCTTGAAGCGAACGCCATTCGAAAGGGGATGATCGGCGAAAGATTTGCCGAATGAAATCGGCCCCGCGCCTTGATCAGGCGCTTGAGGCCGACTGGAGGGCCTGGGTTCAGGCGTCGCAACGACCGTAGTTGTCCTCGAAGCGGACGATATCGTCTTCGCCGAGGTAGTCGCCACTTTGAACTTCGATCAACACCAGGTCGATTACACCTGGGTTCTGCAAACGGTGCTTGTGGCCCGCACGAATGAACGTGGATTCATTGGTGTTGAGCATCAACTCTTGGTCGTCATTGACCACCACTGCCATACCGCTGACCACAATCCAGTGCTCACTACGGTGGTGGTGCATCTGCAGTGACAGCGATGCCTTGGGCTTGACCACAATGCGCTTGATCTTGAAGCGGTCTCCGTCTTCCAGCGTGGTGTATGTACCCCATGGACGGTGCACGGTCCGGTGCAGCAGGTGGGCGGCATGGCCATCGCTCTTCAAGCGCTTGACGATATGCTTGACGTCCTGAGCATGATCTTTGTGGGCAATGAGCAATGCATCTGGGGTATCCACTACCAGCAAGTCCTGCACGCCTACCAGTGCAGCCAGGCGGTCCTCGGTGCTTACATAGTTGTTACGTGCCCCGTGGGCCATCACTTCGCCTTCAAAGCGGTTACCAGACGCGTCCGGCGGGGTCAGTTCACTGACCGCATTCCACGAGCCAATATCGCTCCAACCGATATCGCATGGAATGGTCGCCACTTTGCGTGAGCGCTCCATCAAGGCGTAGTCGATAGAGATGTCCGGCACGTTGGCGAAGCTCTCGGCATCCAGGGCCAGGCAGCTATAACCTTTGGAGGTGGATCGGCGCGAGGCTTCAAGCGTACGTTCGACAGCTTCGAGCACATCGGGCGCATGAGCCTTGAACTCTTCGATCACTGCGCCAACCTGGAAGCAGAACATGCCGGCGTTCCAGAAATAGTTGCCAGCGGCAACATAGGACTCGGCAGTTTTAGCATCAGGTTTTTCGACGAAGCGCTCGACCTTTAGCCCACCTTCAAGCACACCGCCAGCTGCCGCTTCGATATATCCGAAGCCGGTTTCAGGGTACTGGGGCTTGATGCCAAAAGTGACCAGCCAGCCCTGCTCGGCCAACTGAACGGCCTGGGTCACCGCTTCGGAGAAGGCCGCTTCGTTCTGGATCAGGTGGTCGGCTGCCAGCACGAGCATATGTGCCTGAGGGCCATGGGACTGTAGCAGTTGCAGCGCCGCAGCGGCCACGGCGGCGGCAGTATTGCGGCCGAATGGCTCAAGGATGTAACCCTGGTTGAGGTTGTGCTTGTTGATCGTGCGATATTCGTCCTCAGTCTTGAACAGCAGCTCGCGGTTGGTCACCGTGAGGATTTCAACCACACCATTCAGATCGGCGGCGCGCAGGAAGGTTTTCTGGATGAGGTTCTGCCCGTCTGGCAGGTTCATGAACGGCTTGGGATGAGCCTCACGCGACACAGGCCACAGACGGCTACCAACGCCACCGGATAAAATTACCGGGATCAATTCCATATTCGAGTCCTTAACGGCCACTTGAAGTTTCAAACCTCAGGAAACCTACATGTGTCTTATATCTGACAGCCGCTGCGTTCAGGTGCAGCGGCGATAACTGTACGCGCCCAGCGAGATAATTCTTGGCCATCCATAGGCACAAGAGGCAAGCTCAGGCCTATAGAATACCAGAGATTTTTTCGTGTAGCTTGTCCCGGGGGCGTAAGAGACCGCGCGGCTAACCGGCAGTTCAAAGGCAATATTGGCAACAGCTTCAGGCGCCTCCGAAACCCGATGTTGGGGTATGAGACAACGGTGGTCGCCAACGTTCAGTGGCCAGCCCATTTATTGAGGAATAAATAATTCCAGCCTTGGATTACGCTGTTCGAGGCGGGCCCTGAGAGCGCTCTGCAGAGCCACTTTCGCACGCTGCTCACCGTGTACTAACACCACCCTTGCAGGAACATGCGCTATTGCCTCAACAAAATTGACCAACGCCTTTTGGTCTGCATGCCCTGAATACCCTCCCAGCGTCATGACCTTTGCGCGGATTTCATGCATCTCCCCGTCAAGGTCAATCTTCACAAAGCCTTCTGCCCCTTCACTGGCCTGAATCACCGCCCCTGGCGTACCTTTGGCCTGATAGCCGACAAACAACACCTCATGCCGCGGATCCCCCAGCATGGCCTTGAGGTAATTGACAATGCGCCCACCCGAGCACATGCCGTTGCCAGCAATCACGATCGCTGGCCGCCCGGTGCTCTTGAGGTAATTGACCACCTGCTGATGGCGGGCGTGGGTGTCCACGCTGATCAGTTGACTGAAACCGAGCGGGTCGCGCCCTTCGGCAAGGCGGGCCCTGGCCTCGGCATTCCAGTAATCGTGCAGCTCCCGGTACGCCGTGGTGATGCGCTGGGCCAAGGGTGAATCGAGGATGATGGGCAATTGCGACCAGTCGAGCGGGTCGCCGTCGGGGGCCGGGCCGGGTTTGTTCAGCAAAGCCTTGCGGTGAAGAATGTCTTCGAGCTCGTAGAGCAGCTCCTGGGTGCGGCCAAGGCTGAACGCGGGAATGAGGATAGTGCCCTTATCGGCCAGGGCGCGATCGATAGCGTGTTCCAAGCGCTGCCGACGGTCGCCTGCATGGGGGTGCAGGCGGTCCCCATAGGTGCTTTCCAGCACTAGTACGTCGGCACGTTCCGGGGGCTGCAACGGGCGCAGCAAGGGGTTGCCACAAGCACCCAGGTCGCCGGAGAAGACGTAGCGGGTATTGGCCTGCTCATGCTGTACGTCGCATTCGACATAGGCCGAACCCAGCAGATGGCCGGCGCGCTGCAGACGAATGCGGCAGGCGAGACCGGGGCGTTCGACCAGCGAATGCCACTGCTCGAAAGGCAAGGGCACGATAAGGCCGCGTATGAAATCGAGGTACCTCGCCACTTGGGCGGGCTCGCTGCTGATGCTCAGCTTGTAGGCGTCTTCCAGTGCCAGCGGCAGCAACCTGGCAGACGGCTCACTGCACAGGATGGGGCCGCGGTAGCCAGCGGCCAGCAGGGCCGGGATACGGCCGACGTGATCGAGATGCACATGGGTGATGACCAGGGCCTGGATGCCCTGCACGTCAAAGCCGAGCGGCGCGGGCTCCGCGCCTGGCGCTGCATCGGCACCCTGTTCCAGACCGCAGTCGACCAGCAAGCTGGTGGACGGATCCAGGTGCAGTTGGTGACAGGACCCGGTGACACCCCGGGTACCACCGTGATGGGAAAGACAGGGGTACTCCATGCTACGCACACTCGCCTGGCCGAAAATGAAGTGGGCTATTACTCCACGACGGCCGACTGACGCATAGGTGAGCCTTTCCTAAAAGTGCGTAGGATATTTCTTTAGTTGCCGCTCAGTGCAACTTGCCGGGCAGACGCCCTGATCTTGCGTTTGCTTCGCTGCACGCCGTAGGCACCCAGCAACGGCCCGACTGCCAGGCCAATGACCAGGGCGGCCAGCACCAGCACGGCCACCGGCATGGCCGGAGCGGCCCAACCGAACAGTACCAACGAGACGGTTTGCTGGTTCTCCAGCACGAAGAACAGCACCACAGCCGCCAACAGCAGCACGAATACCGCCGCCAGGGCGCGCTTGAGGTTACGCATCAGATTGCTCCTTGTGGAATCAGGTGTGGGCCTCATGCTCTTCTTCATTGACCCGATCGCGCAACTCTTTACCGGGCTTGAAGTGCGGCACGAACTTGCCTTCGAGGCTGACCGACTGGCCGGTCTTAGGGTTGCGGCCTACACGAGGTGCGCGATAGTGCAGCGAGAAGCTACCAAAACCGCGGATCTCGATGCGATCGCCGGTGGCAAGGCATTGTGACATCTGCTCAAGCATGGTCTTGATGGCCAGCTCCACGTCCTTGGACGAGAGCAGCCCCTGATGGGTGACAATACGTTCGATCAGCTCCGACTTCGTCATATTTTTCCCTTCGTTATCAAGCAGCTAGATCATTGCTTAACCAGTTTGTAGCACGCTGGGAAGGATTTGAACAGGGTGGTTCTTGACTTAATAAAAAAATTCAAGATTGAAGTTTTACAGGAATGGTCTAGCTGGATGGGGTTGGCAGGGCCGGCCTCATCGCCGGCAAGCCGGCTGCCACAGGTATCGTGTAAGCTTTTTGGAAGCCTGGGCAAGAGCGCTGCACCGCAGAGATGCCACATGCGTTGCATGCCTGCGCCACCCAGGTGGGAGCGGGTTCACCCGCGAACACCGGCGCAGCCGGTGCCATACACCGCGGCGCCTGCTTCGCGGGTAAACCCGCTCCTACAGGGATCGTGCATGCCTTGTAATGCCTGCGCCACCCGCTTCCACAGGTAATGCGACACCCTCTCGGACCTTGCATCTTGCGCGACAGGCATAAAAAAAGGCGACCCGAGGGTCGCCCTTTTTTACCGATCAAACAGAACTCAGTTCTGCTTGGCCATTGCTTCGCGCAGCAGCGCAGCCATGGTGGTGTCGGCAGCCGCTTCCGGAGCGTTTTTCAGGCTCTGGATGGCTTCGCGCTCTTCAGCGTCGTCTTTCGATTTGATCGACAGGCTGATAACGCGGGACTTGCGGTCAACGCTGATGATCTTGGCTTCGATCTCTTCGCCTTCCTTCAGGACGTTACGCGCGTCTTCAACGCGGTCACGGCTGATTTCGGAAGCTTTCAGAGTAGCTTCGATGTCGTCGGCCAGAGTGACGATGGCGCCTTTGGCGTCAACTTCTTTCACGATGCCCTTGACGATAGCGCCCTTGTCATTGACAGCAACGAAGTTGGAGAACGGATCGTCTTCCAGCTGCTTGATGCCCAGGGAGATGCGCTCGCGCTCCGGGTCAACCGACAGGATGACGGTTTCCAGCTCGTCGCCCTTCTTGAAACGACGTACGGCTTCTTCGCCGGTTTCGTTCCAGGAGATGTCGGACAGGTGAACCAGGCCGTCGATGCCGCCGTCCAGACCAATGAAGATACCGAAGTCGGTGATCGACTTGATGGTACCGGTGATCTTGTCACCCTTGTTGAACTGGCCGGAGAAGTCTTCCCATGGGTTGGACTTGCACTGCTTGATGCCCAGGGAGATACGACGACGCTCTTCGTCGATGTCCAGAACCATGACTTCCACTTCGTCGCCAACCTGAACGACTTTCGACGGGTGGATGTTCTTGTTGGTCCAGTCCATTTCGGAAACGTGTACCAGACCTTCAACGCCTTCTTCCAGCTCAGCGAAGCAGCCGTAGTCGGTCAGGTTGGTAACGCGAGCCTGTACGCGAGTACCTTCTGGGTAACGGGCAGTGATAGCTACCCACGGATCTTCGCCCATCTGCTTCAGACCCAGCGAAACGCGGTTGCGCTCGCGGTCGAACTTCAGAACGCGTACGTCGACTTCGTCGCCAACGTTAACGATTTCCGATGGGTGCTTGATGCGCTTCCAAGCCATGTCGGTGATGTGCAGCAGGCCGTCGATACCGCCCAGGTCCACGAAGGCGCCGTAGTCGGTGAGGTTCTTGACGATACCTTTGACTTGTTGGCCTTCCTGCAGGGTTTCCAGCAGGGCTTCGCGCTCGGCGCTGTTCTCGGCTTCCAGCACGCTGCGACGGGAAACGACAACGTTGTTGCGCTTCTGGTCCAGCTTGATGACCTTGAATTCCAGCTCTTTGCCTTCCAGGTGGGTGGTGTCGCGCACAGGGCGGACATCAACCAGGGAGCCCGGCAGGAACGCACGGATGCCGTTAACGTCGACAGTGAAGCCGCCCTTAACCTTACCGTTGATAACGCCCTTGACCACTTCTTCGGCGGCGAAAGCTGCTTCCAGAACAATCCAGCACTCGGCGCGCTTGGCTTTTTCACGGGACAGCTTGGTTTCGCCAAAGCCGTCTTCGACCGCGTCCAGCGCAACGTGAACTTCGTCACCGACCTTGATGGTCAGCTCGCCAGCTTCGTTGTAGAACTGCTCGAGCGGGATGACGCCCTCGGACTTCAGGCCAGCGTGTACGGTAACCCAGTCGCCGTCGATGTCGACAACGATACCGGTGATGATGGCACCCGGCTGAAGATTGAGGGTTTTCAGGCTTTCTTCAAAGAGTTCTGCAAAGCTTTCGCTCATTTTAATTCCTGTAGATTCGGGCGAAACAGACGCCCATAGCCACATTCCAGACAATGTGGGTTTGTTTTAAGTAAAGGAAAGCCGGCAGGACGTTGACTGGTGCCCCTGCCTGCTTTCCTGGCTATCAGAGAAGGTCGCGCAGTGCGATCTCGCTCCTGATACGTTGCAACACCTGCTCGATGGACAACTCGGTAGAGTCCAACTGAATGGCATCGGCCGCTGGCTTCAGCGGGGCCACTGCACGTTGGGTGTCGCGCTCATCGCGCGCACGAATCTCATCCAGCAGACTCGACAGACTAACATCTTCACCCTTGCCCTTCAACTGCAGGTAGCGGCGACGCGCTCGCTCCTCCGCGCTGGCGGTGAGGAAGACTTTCAACGGCGCATCCGGGAACACCACGGTGCCCATGTCGCGGCCGTCGGCTATCAGGCCCGGCGCCTCGCGGAATTCGCGCTGGCGCACCAGCAGTGCATCCCGCACGGCCGGCAGCGAAGCAACCATCGAGGCACCGGCACCGACGGTCTCGGTGCGGATGACGTTGCTGACGTCCTCGCCCTCGAGGATGATCTGTTGCAGCTTACCGGGCTCGGCGGCGATGAACTGCACATCCAGATGGGCGGCAAGCTTGGTCAGCAGCTCTTCGTTGGTCAGATCGACGCCATGGTTGCTGGCGTTGAACGCCAGCAGACGGTACAGCGCGCCAGAGTCCAGCAACTTCCAGCCCAGCTCGCGGGCCAGCAGCCCGGCGACCGTACCCTTGCCCGAACCGCTTGGCCCATCGATGGTGATAACCGGAGTCAGGGCACTCACGACTTGCCCTCTTCCGCCACGCGGATGCCCACTTCGGCGCACAGCGCCAGGAAGTTGGGGAACGAGGTTGCGACGTTGGCGCAATCGTGGATGCGGATCGGCGCGCTGGCGCGCAGCGAGGCAACACTGAAGGCCATGGCGATACGGTGGTCACCGTGGCCATGCACTTCGCCGCCGCCCAACTGGCCGCCATCAATGATGATGCCGTCCGGGGTCGGCTCGCACTTGATGCCAAGGGTGATCAGGCCGTCGGCCATGACCTGGATACGGTCGGATTCCTTCACCCGCAGCTCTTCGGCACCACGCAGCACGGTACGCCCTTCTGCGCAGGCAGCGGCGACGAACAGCACCGGGAACTCGTCGATGGCCAGTGGCACCAGCTCTTCAGGAATGTCGATACCCTTCAGCTTGGCGCCGCGCACACGCAGGTCGGCCACCGGTTCGCCGCCGACTTCACGCTGGTTTTCCAGAGTGATGTCGCCACCCATCAGGCGCAGGATGTCGATCACGCCGGTACGGGTCGGGTTGATGCCAACGTGCTCCAGCACCAGCTCGGAACCTTCGGCGATGGACGCTGCCACCAGGAAGAACGCCGCCGAGGAGATGTCTGCCGGCACTTCGATACGGGTAGCAGTGAGCTTGCCGCCGGACTGCAGTGAGGCCACCGGGCCGTTGCTTTCGACGCTGTAGCCAAAGCCGCGCAGCATGCGCTCGGTGTGGTCACGGGTTGGTGCAGGCTCGGTGACGGTGGTCTTGCCTTCGGCGTACAGGCCGGCCAGCAGCAGGCAGGATTTGACCTGGGCACTGGCCATCGGCAGCGTGTAGGTCAGCGCCTTGAGCTTGTGGCCACCGCGGATGGTCAGCGGCGGGCGGCCTTCAGGGCCAGTCTCGACCACGGCACCCATTTCGCGCAGCGGGTTGGCCACGCGGTTCATCGGGCGCTTGGACAGCGAAGCGTCGCCGGTCATGGTCACGTCGAACGGCTGGCCGGCCAGCAGGCCCGACAGCAGGCGCATCGAGGTACCCGAATTGCCCACATATAGCGGCCCGGGTGGTGGCTTGAGGCCGTGCAGGCCGACACCGTGAATGGTCACGCGACCGTGGTTCGGGCCTTCGATGACCACACCCATGTCACGGAATGCCTGCAGGGTCGCCAGCGCGTCCTCACCTTCGAGGAAGCCTTCGACCTCGGTGGTGCCTTCGGCCAGCGAGCCGAGCATGATCGAGCGGTGGGAAATCGACTTGTCGCCCGGTACGCGGATTCGCCCGGACAGGCGGCCACCCGGTTGGGCCAGGAAAATCAGATCGTTGGCGTTCATAGCGTCCACATAGGCCCGGCGGGCCAGGATTTTACTGAAATGCTCGCGGGCAACGCGTGCGCGGGTGAATACACCCAGCAGCTGGTGCCCGTCCCCTTCAGCGATCGCGTCGCGCAAGGCGTCGAGATCGCTGCGATATGTATCAAGCGTGCGCAGGACAGCGTCGCGGTTGGCGAGAAAGATGTCGTGCCACATGGTCGGGTCGCTGCCGGCGATTCTCGTGAAATCGCGGAAGCCTCCCGCAGCGTACCGGAAGATCTCGAGGTTTTCATTGCGCTTGGCCAGCGAATCGACCAGGCCGAAGGCCAGCAGATGCGGCAGATGACTGGTGGCGGCAAGCACTTCGTCGTGGCGTTCGACCGACATGTGCTCCACATCGGCGTCCAGCGCACGCCACAGGCGGTCGACCAGGGCCAGGGCGGCCGGGTCGGTTTCGGCCAGCGGCGTGAGGATGACCTTGTGTCGGCGGAACAGGGCAGCATTGGAGGCCTCTACCCCGCTCTGCTCGGAGCCGGCGATGGGGTGGCCGGGGACGAAGCGCGGCAAGCGCTCCCCAAAGACCACCCGCGCCTCACGCACGACGTTGCCCTTGGCGCTGCCGACGTCGGTGATGACGGCAGCGCCAAGGTCGAGCTTGGCCAGGCGGGCCAGGACTTTTTCCATGGCCAGGATCGGCACGGCCAACTGGATGACATCGGCACCGACACAGGCGGCGGCAAGGTCTTCTTCGCAGCGATCGACCACGCCCAGGGCCACGGCCTGCTTGCGCGAGGGGGCGTCCAGGTCGACACCGACCACTTCGCGGCACAGGCCGCTTTCACGCAGGCCCTTGGCGAACGAGCCACCGATCAGGCCGAGGCCGACCACGACCAGGCGGTTGATGATTGGCGCGGGTTTGGTTGTTACTGCTTTTACCACTGGTGCGAACCCTGTTCAGAAATCTAGACAGCCTGCGGGGCCCATTGGGGCCGCTGTGCGGCCCTTCGCGGGCACGCCCGCTCCCACAGAGTTCGACATCACGCTGTCACTGTGGGAGCGGGCGTGCCCGCGAAGGGCTGCAAAGCAGCCCCAAAGGCCTTGAATCAAAGCACCGCCTTCGGATACGACCCCAGCACCTTCAGCGCCACAGCCTCCTGGCTGATCTGCTCGAGCACCGCCTTGATCAGCGGGTCGCGGTGGTGGCCGACGAAGTCGATGAAGAACACGTAGGTCCACTTGCCGCTGCGCGACGGGCGGGTCTCGATGCGAGTCAGGTCGATGCCGTTCTGGTGGAACGGTACCAACAGCTCGTGCAAGGCACCCGGCTTGTTGCTCATCGAAACGATGATCGAGGTCTTGTCGTCGCCGGTCGGCGGCACTTCCTGGTTACCGATCATCAGGAAGCGCGTGGAGTTGTCCGGGCGGTCTTCGATCTTCTCGGCCAGGCGAGTCAACCCGTACAGGTTGGCCGCCATGTCGCCGGCGATCGCCGCCGAATTCCACTCGCCCTTGACCCGCTTGGCGGCCTCGGCATTGCTAGACACGGCCACGCGCTCCACGTTTGGGTAGTGCGCGTCCAGCCACTTGCGGCACTGGGCCAGCGACTGGGCGTGAGAGTAGATGCGGGTGATGCTGTCGGTCTTGGTGTTCTCGCCCACCAGCAGGTGGTGGTGGATGCGCAGCTCGACCTCACCGCAAATCACCATGTCGTGTTCGAGGAAGCTGTCCAGGGTGTGGCTGACCGCGCCTTCGGTGGAGTTTTCCACCGGCACCACGCCGAAGTTGACGGCACCGGCCGCCACTTCGCGGAACACTTCGTCGATGGCCGCCATAGGCCGGCTGATCACCGCGTGGCCGAAGTGCTTCATGGCTGCAGCCTGGGTGAAGGTGCCTTCAGGGCCGAGGTAGGCGATTTTCAGCGGCTCTTCCAGGGCCAGGCACGACGACATGATTTCGCGGAACAGCCGCGCCATCTCTTCGTTGTCCAGCGGACCCTTGTTGCGCTCCATCACGCGCTTGAGCACGGCGGCTTCACGCTCGGGGCGGTAGAACACCGGCTTTTCGCCTTCCGCCAGCGAGGCGGTCTTGACCTTGGCCACTTCCTGGGCGCACCGGGCGCGCTCGCTGATCAGCTCGAGGATCTTCTCGTCGAGGCTGTCGATGCGAACGCGCAACGCCTTCAGTTCGTGCTCGGACATCAGCCGTGCTCCTTCTCGAATTCGGCCATGTAGGCCACCAGGGCTTCGACTGCTTCAAGGCCCAGGGCGTTGTAGATGGAGGCGCGCATGCCGCCTACCGAACGGTGGCCCTTGAGGTTGAGCAGGCCACGGGCATCGGCGCCGGCGAGGAAGGCCTTGTCCAGGCGCTCGTCAGCCAGGCGGAACGGCACGTTCATCCACGAACGGGCATTGTGGCTGATCGGGTTGGTGTAGAACTCGCTGCTGTCGATGAAGCCATACAGGCGGTCTTTCTTGGCGCGGTTGCGCTGTTCCATGGCATCGACGCCACCCTGCTCTTTCAGCCACTCGAACACCAGGCCCGAGAGGTACCAGGAGTAGGTGGCCGGGGTGTTGTACATCGAGCCGTTGTCGGCCGATACCTTGTAGTCGAGCATGGTCGGGCAGCTGCTGCGGGCGCGGCCCAGCAGGTCTTCGCGCACGATCACCACTACCAGGCCGCTCGGGCCGATGTTCTTCTGCGCGCCGGCGTAGATCAGGCCGTACTGCGACACGTCGATCGGGCGCGAGAGGATGTCGGACGACATGTCGACCACCAGTGGCACTTCACCGGTTTCCGGCACCCAGTCGAACTGCAGGCCACCAATGGTCTCGTTGGACGCATAGTGCACGTAGGCAGCGTTCTTGGTCAGCTTCCACTCGTTCTGGCCCGGGATGGCCAGGTAGTCGTAGGGCTTGGCGCTGGCGGCGACGTTGACGTTGCCGAAGCGGCGCCCTTCCTCGATGGCCTTTTTCGACCAGATGCCGGTCTCGATGTAGTCGGCGGTGCCGTTTTCCGGCAGCAGGTTCAGCGGGATTTCGGCGAACTGCTGGCTGGCGCCGCCCTGCAGGAACAGCACCTTGTAGTTGGAGGGGACGGACAGCAGGTCACGCAAGTCCTGCTCGGCCTTTTCGGCGATGGCCACGTAATCGTCGCTACGATGGCTCATTTCCATCACCGACAAGCCCTTGCCACGCCAATCCATCATCTCGGCCTGGGCGCGCTGCAGAACAGCATCAGGAAGCGCGGCAGGGCCTGCGCAGAAGTTAAAGGCTCGTTTGCTCACATCCACTCTCGCTCTGCCAAATGGTACAAATTCATTGTTGCATGCCACACACGGCCCCTGTGGGAGCGGCCTTGTGTCGCGAAAGGGCTGCGCAGCAGCCCCAGCAATTTTGCAGTGTCGCTGAAATCCTGGGGCCGCTTCGCGCCCCTTTCGCGACACAAGGCCGCTCCCACAAAAAGCAAGTGATACCTGGCCTGATCAGTCAAACGGGGCGACCTTGGTCGCCCCGTTCGGGTTTTACGCTTGCTTACTCCTGCGGGGCCTCTTCGGCACCAGCAGCTTCTTCGTTGTCTGGCGCTTCAGCCTCGACGCCCTCTTCGTCCGCCTCGATCACATCATCGAGTTCGTCCTCGGAAGGCTCCTGGATACGCTCCAGGCCCACCAGCGTCTCGTCGGTAGCCAGCTTGATCAAGGTCACACCCTGAGTGTTACGACCCAGGCTGGACACCTCGCCAACGCGGGTACGCACCAGCGTGCCCTGGTCGGAGATCAGCATGATCTCCTCGCCTTCCTGCACCTGGATGGCACCGATCAGCAGACCGTTGCGCCCCTTGGTGCCCATGGCGATCACACCCTGGCCACCACGGCCGCGACGCGGGAACTTGGACAGCGGAGTGCGCTTGCCGAAGCCACGCTCGGAGGCGGTGAGGATCTGCGCGCCAGATTCCGGGATCAGCATGGAGATGATCTGCTGGCCCTTGCCCAGCTTCATGCCGCGCACGCCACGGGCGTTACGGCCCATCTCGCGCACCACGCTTTCAGCGAAGCGGATCACCTTGCCGGCGTCGGAGAACATCATGACTTCCTTGGCGCCGTCGGTGATGGCCGCAGCGATCAGGGTGTCGCCTTCCTTGAGCTTCAGGGCGATCAGGCCGTTGGAGCGCGGACGGGCGAACTGCACCAGCGGGGTCTTCTTCACAGTACCCGAAGCGGTGGCCATGAAGATGTAGGCGCCGGTCGGCTCGGCCACCCATTCAGGGGTGTCGCCGTCTTCCTCGTCCACTTCCTCGGCCTCGACCACTTCGCCTTCGAGCACGGTGTCTTCCGCGTCCTCCAGCTCTTCGTCGGCGTCAGCGTTCTGCTGCAGGGCCTCGAGGTCGATCTGCAGCATGGCGGTGATGCGCTCACCTTCCTCCAGCGGCAACAGGTTGACCAGCGGGCGGCCGCGGGCGGCGCGGGACGCTTCAGGGATATCGTAGGTCTTCAGCCAGTACACCTTGCCCTTGCTGGAGAACAACAGCAAGGTGGCATGGCTGTTGGCAACCAGCAGGTGCTCGACGTAGTCCTCGTCCTTCACCCCAGTAGCCGACTTGCCTTTGCCGCCACGGCGCTGGGCCTGGTAGGCGGACAGCGGCTGGGTCTTGGCGTAGCCGCCGTGGGAGATGGTCACCACGCGCTCTTCTTCCGGGATCATGTCGCCGTAGTTGAGGTCGTGGCGCGCATCGAGGATTTCGGTACGGCGGGCATCGCCATATTCGGCGCGGATGGCTTCCAGCTCTTCGCGGATCACTTCCATCAGGCGCTCGGCGCTGCTGAGGATGCGGATCAGTTCGCCGATCTGCTCGAGGATTTCCTGGTACTCGGCCAGCAGCTTCTCGTGCTCCAGGCCGGTCAGGCGGTGCAGGCGCAGGTCGAGAATGGCCTGGGCCTGTTCCGGCGACAGGTAGTACTTGCCTTCACGCAGGCCGTACTGCTCCGGCAGGTCCTCGGGGCGGCAGGAATCGGCGCCGGCGCGCTCGACCATGACCTGCACGGCACTGGATTCCCAGGCAGTGGAGATCAGGGCTTCCTTGGCCTCGGACGGGGTCGGCGAGGCCTTGATCAGGGCGATGACCGGGTCGATGTTGGACAGCGCGACCGCCTGGCCTTCGAGGATATGGCCGCGTTCGCGGGCCTTGCGCAGCTCGAACACGGTACGGCGGGTTACCACTTCACGGCGGTGACGCACGAACGCTTCGAGCAGATCCTTGAGGTTGAGCAGACGCGGACGGCCGTCGACCAGGGCCACCACGTTGATACCGAATACGCTCTGCAGCTGGGTTTGCTGGTAGAGGTTGTTGAGCACCACTTCCGGCACCTCGCCGCGACGCAGCTCGATGACGATGCGCATGCCGTCCTTGTCGGACTCGTCGCGCAGCTCGGTGATGCCTTCGATCTTCTTCTCTTTGACCAGCTCGGCGATCTTTTCGATCAGACGAGCCTTGTTCAGCTGGTACGGCAGCTCGGTAACCACGATCTGCTGGCGACCACCGACCTTGTCGATGTCTTCGATCTCGGAACGGGCGCGCATGTAGATGCGGCCACGGCCGGTGCGATAGGCCTCGATGATGCCCTGGCGGCCGTTGATCAGGCCGGCAGTCGGGAAGTCCGGGCCAGGGATGTGCTGCATCAGCTCATCGATGGTGACTTCGGGGTTGTCGATGAGTGCCAGGCAGCCATCGATGACCTCGCCGAGGTTGTGCGGCGGGATGTTGGTCGCCATGCCCACGGCGATACCGCTGGAACCGTTGACCAGCAGGTTGGGAATACGGGTCGGCATGACCGCCGGGATCTGCTCGGTGCCGTCGTAGTTGGGCACCCAGTCGACGGTCTCCTTGTGCAGGTCGGCCAGCAGCTCGTGGGCCAGCTTGGCCATGCGCACTTCGGTGTATCGCATGGCTGCGGCGTTGTCGCCGTCCACCGAACCGAAGTTGCCCTGGCCGTCGACCAGCAGGTAGCGCAGCGAGAACGGCTGGGCCATACGCACGATGGTGTCGTAGACCGCGGTGTCGCCGTGCGGGTGGTACTTACCGATCACGTCACCGACCACACGGGCGGATTTCTTGTACGGCTTGTTCCAGTCGTTGCCCAGTTCGCTCATCGCATAGAGAACGCGACGATGCACGGGCTTCAAGCCGTCACGCGCATCGGGCAGCGCTCGCCCGACAATCACGCTCATCGCGTAGTCGAGGTAAGACTGTCTCAGTTCGTCTTCGATATTGACCGGGAGGATTTCTTTGGCCAGTTCGCCCATGAGAAGCCTGATTCCTTTTTCTGGTGAAACTTCGCAGCTCCATCAAGGGCCGAACGAAGCTCGCCGCCGCAGCGCATAAGGGTGCGACGACTTACGACAAATCAATGAGTTGTGCCATGGATCTGCGCAATGAAGGCCGCCGTGGTGGGCGGTCTTGGAAACTGCCGGATGTTATCACAAAGGCAGGGGCGGTGGGGAGATGTGGCAGGTGGCCTCACACGAGGTTGAATCTGGATTTTTTATAGCCTGTGCCGGCCTCTTCGCGGGTAAACCCGCTCCCACAGGTACACCACCATCCTCAGGCCTTGTGCTATCCCTGTGGGAGCGGGTTTACCCGCGAAGAGGCCGGCACAGGCGCCACGAATATCAGTGCAGCCGCTTGCGGCAGATCAATTGCGCCAGCTTGGCGGCATCCGGCCGCTCGACGATGCCGCGCTCGGTCACGATCACGTCGATCAGGTCGGCCGGGGTCACGTCGAATACCGGGTTGAACACCTCGACATCCGGCGCCACGCGGGTGCCGCCAATGTCCAGCAACTCGTCGGCAGCGCGCTCTTCCAGCGGGATGTCCTCGCCCGTGGCCAGGTTCAGGTCGATGCTGGTACTCGGCGCCACCACCATGAACCGTACGCCATGATGCATGGCGCTGACCGCCAGCTGATAGGTGCCGATCTTGCTGGCCACATCGCCGTTGGCGGCGATGCAGTCCGCGCCCACCACCACCCAGGTGATGCCCTTGCTTTTCATCAGGTGGGCCAGCGCCGAGTCGGCGCACAGGGTCACCGGGATGCCTTCGTTGGCCAGTTCCCAGGCGGTCAGGCGCGAGCCATGCAACCAGGGGCGGGTCTCGCCAGCGTATACACGCTCGACCATGCCCTCCAGGTAACCGGCACGGATCACCCCCAGTGCGGTACCGAAACCACCACAGGCCAAAGCACCGGCGTTGCCATAGGTGAGCAGGATCTGGGCGTTGCCCTGGTGGCGACGAATCAGCTCGATACCGTACTGGGCCATGGTCAGGTTGGCCTCGCGATCGCTCTCGTGGATGGCCACCGCTTCGGCCTCCAGTGCCGCCAGCACGTCTTCGTCCGGACGCAGGCGCTGCAGGCGCTCACGCATGCGGTTCAGCGCCCAGAACAGGTTGGCGGCGGTAGGGCGCGCTTCAGCCAGGACAAGGAAGTCTTCCTCCAGGTCCATTTCCCAGTCGCCGCCCTCGGCCAGCCGCTCCTCAAGGGCCAGCACCAGGCCATAGGCCGCGGCAATGCCGATGGCCGAGGCGCCGCGCACGGCCATGTCGCGGATCGCCGCTGCAACCTGCGCGACATTGTCGCAGGCCAGCCAGCGCTCTTCCGACGGCAGCAGGCGCTGGTCGAGCAGGTGCAGGACGCCGCCCTGCCAGCGGATCCCGGTCACCTTCTCCGCCGCCAAAAGTCGCTCGCGCATCGCCTCTCCCCGTCGTTCGGATATCAAAAGCCGGCGATTATAGCGACCCTCGGGGCCGAGCGCTCGGGTATACTCCGGCGCAATTTTGCGAAGTTTCAGAGGACTGTTCTAATGAGCAACGTCGACCGCGCCGAAATCGCCAAGTTCGAAGCGCTGGCCCACCGCTGGTGGGACCGCGAAAGCGAGTTCAAGCCGCTGCACGAAATCAACCCGCTGCGCGTCAACTGGATCGACGAGCGCGTCAGCCTCGCCGGCAAGAAGGTGCTGGACGTGGGTTGCGGCGGCGGCATCCTCAGCGAGGCGATGGCCCTGCGCGGCGCCACGGTCACCGGCATCGACATGGGCGAGGCGCCACTGGCCGTGGCCCAGCTGCACCAGCTGGAGTCGGGTGTGCAGGTGGAATACCGGCAGATCACCGCCGAAGCCCTGGCCGAGGAAATGCCCGAACAGTTCGACGTGGTCACCTGCCTGGAAATGCTCGAGCACGTGCCCGACCCGTCTTCGGTCATCCGCGCCTGCTACCGCATGGTCAAGCCTGGCGGCCAGGTGTTCTTCTCCACCATCAACCGCAACCCCAAGGCCTACCTGCTGGCCATCGTCGGCGCCGAGTACATCCTGAAGATGCTGCCGCGCGGCACCCACGACTTCAAGAAGTTCATCCGCCCGTCCGAGCTGGGCGCCTGGAGCCGCGTTGCCGGCCTTCAGGTGAAAGACATCATCGGCCTGACCTACAACCCACTGACCAAGCACTACAAGCTCAGCAGCGACGTCGACGTCAACTACATGGTCCAGACCCTGCGCGAGGAATAAACATGAGTTTGCGAGCAGTACTCTTCGACATGGACGGCACCTTGCTCGACACGGCGCCGGACTTCATCGCCATCTGCCAGGCCATGCTCGCCGAGCGCGGCCTGCCGGCCGTCGATGACAAGGTGATCCGCGACGTGATCTCCGGCGGTGCCCGCGCGATGGTCGCCGCGACCTTCGCCATCAGCCCGGAGGCCGAGGGCTTCGAAGCCCTGCGCCTGGAGTTCCTCGAGCGCTACCAGCGCGACTGCGCGGTGCACAGCAAGCTGTTCGACGGCATGGCCGAGCTGCTGGCCGACATCGAGAAAGGCAACCTGCTGTGGGGTGTGGTCACCAACAAGCCGGTGCGCTTCGCCGAGCCGATCATGCAGCAACTGGGCCTGGCCGAGCGTTCGGCGCTGCTGATCTGCCCGGACCACGTCAAGAACAGCAAGCCCGACCCCGAGCCGCTGATCCTCGCCTGCAAGACCCTCGGCCTGGACCCGGCCAGCGTATTGTTCGTCGGCGACGACCTGCGCGACATCGAGTCTGGCCGCGACGCCGGTACTCGCACGGCGGCAGTGCGCTACGGCTATATTCATCCAGAGGACAACCCCAACAACTGGGGCGCCGATGTGGTGGTGGACCACCCGCTGGAACTGCGCAAGGTGATCGACAGCGCGCTGTGCGGCTGCTGAACCCCGTCTAGACCGCAGCACAGCCCCTGTGGGAGCGGGTTCACCCGCGAATGCGCCAGCCCAGGCGACACCGGCGTCTGATAGTACGCATTCGCGGGTAAACCCGCTCCCACAGGGGACGGTGCCGCGCCAACGAACTCGAAGGACCTACCATGTTCGACTACACCGCCCGCCCCGACCTGCTGCAAGGCCGGGTCATCCTGGTTACCGGTGCCGGCCGCGGCATCGGCGCCGCTGCCGCCAAGGCCTACGCTGCGCTGGGCGCTACTGTGCTGCTGCTGGGCAAGACCGAGTCCAATCTCAACGAGGTCTACGACCAGATCGAAGCCGCCGGGCACCCGCAACCCGTGGTGATCCCGTTCAACCTGGAAACCGCCCTGCCCCACCAGTACGACGAACTGGCGGTGATGATCGAAGACCAGTTCGGCCGCCTCGACGGCCTGCTGAACAACGCTTCGATCATCGGCCCGCGTACGCCGCTGGAGCAGCTGTCGGGTGACAACTTCATGCGCGTGATGCACATCAACGTCAATGCCACCTTCATGCTCACCAGCACCCTGCTGCCGCTGCTGAAGCTGTCGGAAGACGCTTCGGTGGTGTTCACCAGCAGCAGTGTCGGGCGCAAGGGCCGGGCCTACTGGGGCGCCTATGGCGTGTCCAAGTTCGCCACCGAGGGCCTGATGCAAACCCTGGCCGATGAACTGGAAGGCGTGGCACCGGTGCGCTCCAACAGCATCAACCCGGGCGCCACGCGCACGGCGATGCGGGCACAGGCCTACCCTAGCGAAAACCCGCAGAACAACCCGCTGCCGGAAGAGATCATGCCGGTGTACCTGTACCTGATGGGGCCGGACAGCAAAGGGGTGAATGGGCAGGCGTTCAACGCCCAGTAAGGCTTTTGCCGGTACTGGCCCTTTCGCGGGTGAACCCGCTCCCACAGGGTTATTCACCGCCCATGAGGGCAGCGCAATACTTGTGGGAGCGGGTTTACCCGCGAAGAGGCCGGGACAGAAGAGCGATCAGCCCGCTGCCAACACCGGGCGCATGCGCCCCTGCTGGCGCCCTTCCAGCTGCATGCACCGTTCCAGGAACAGGTACATGCAGTCGTAGCTCTTGCAAATCGCCTTGCGCAGTTCATTGCGCAGCCCCAGGGTCGGGTTCTCGCCCGCCAGGGTGCAGATGATCTCCAGCGCCTCCCACGGGTGCGCGTCGTCATACTGGGCATGCATCTTCAGCCACTTCATCGCCCGCTTGCGCTGGTCCTCCGGGAAGCCCAGCGCATAGGTGTCGGTGGAGCACACCACCGCCGACCATTCACCGGTCGCACCTTCGATGGCGTAGTTGGTCGCCGCCATGGAAATGGCCAGGTTCTCGGTGGCGCACACGCGCCAGCACCAGTCGTTCAGGCCGTTCAGTTCAGGCGGCACTTCCTGGGCCTGCAGCTCGTGCAGGTGCACGCCATGCGCCTGGCACCAGTTCACCCAATAGTCGGCGTGGTTGAGCTCGACACGGATGTTGCGCATCAGCCAGCGCCGCGCCATGTCTTCGCCCTGGTGCCGACCATAGCGGGTCTTGGTCAGGTTGTGGGCCATGTACAGCGAAAACTGCTCCACCACCGGCCAGCCACCGATCAGGTACTGGCGAATGGTCGATTGCTTCAACTGGCCATCGCGCAGGCGCGCGTAGAACTCATGCTCGACTACCCGGCGCTTGCTCTCGCGGCAGTCTTCAATCAGTTGCTGGGCCCATTGGGGGTAGCTGGCGGGATCCATCAAAGGCCCGATACGAACGAATGCGTCAATCACTTTCAGCTCCTTGATCCTTGTGATTTCTAGCTAGCGAAACGTGCCAGGTGCCCGCTGCAACAGAGGCCGGGCGGCGATCCGTTGGCGCTGCAGACTGTCACAGGTGAACACCTGGGGGCGTTCGATGAGGTAGCCCTGGGCATAATCCACGCCAATTTCCTGCAAGGCCTGCTCGATCAAGGGTGTTTCGACGAATTCGGCAATGGTGCGCTTGCCCATTACGTGACCAATGTGGTTGATGACCTCGACCATGGCCCGATTGACCGGGTCGTCGAGCATGTCCTTGACGAAACTTCCGTCGATCTTCAGGTAATCCACGGGCAAATGCTTGAGATAGGCGAACGACGACATGCCGGCGCAGAAATCGTCGAGCGAGAAGCGACAACCCAACCCCTTCAACTCGTTGATGAAGCGGATGGCACTGCCAAGGTTGGCTATGGCGCTGGTTTCGGTGATTTCGAAACAGATCATCCGTGGCGGAATAGCGTATTCGACGAACAGGCGTTGCAAGTATTCGAGGAACTTGTCGTCACCGATACTCGACCCCGACAGGTTGATCGCGCAGATCGAAAGCGGCCCCTCGCGCCCTTCGTCCAGGCACTGACGGATGACCAGGAACACATTGCGCACCACCCAGCGGTCCAGCGCGGTCATCAGGCCGTAGCGCTCGGCCGCCGGGATGAAGCTGCTGGGCAGGATGGTACGCCCGCTTTCGTCGTGCAGGCGCAGCAGGATCTCGATATGGCCGGGGCCTTCGAATGTTTTCAGCGGGGCGATTTCCTGGGCGTACAGGCAGAAGCGGTTTTCTTCCAGGGCCACGTGCAAGCGCTGGATCCAGGCCATTTCACCAAAGCGCATGGACAGCTCGCTGTCGTCGGCATGGTACACCTGCACGCGGTTGCGGCCCTTTTCCTTGGCCATGTAGCAAGCCATGTCGGCGGCGCGCAGCGAGGTTTCGAGGGTGCCGGGGGACTGGGCCATGTGCACGAGGCCGACACTGACGGTGGTGACGAACGGCCGCCCTTTCCACACGAAATGCAGGCTCTGCACCAGCTGGCGCAGCTGCTCGGCAATGCGCTCGGCCTGGTCGGGCGGGCAGTTTTCCAGCAGCACGCCGAATTCGTCACCACCCAGCCGGGCCAGGGTATCGCCCTCGCGCAGGCCGGACTGCAGCACGGCGCAGATGTGCCGCAGCAGCTCGTCGCCGGCGGCATGCCCGCAGGTATCGTTGACCAGCTTGAACTGGTCGAGGTCCAGGAACATCAGCGAATGCCGCCCGGCCTGGCGCGCCAGGTCATTGAGCGCCTGCTCCAGGCGGTATTCGAACTCGCGGCGGTTGGCCAGGCCGGTCAGGGCGTCATGGGTCGCCTGCCAGGACAGGTTGGCGATGTACTGGCGCTCCTGGGTCATGTCGTGCAGCACCAGCACGATACCGCTGACCTGGCCGTCATTGACGATCGGCGAGCCGACCAGGTTGACCGACACAGTGCTGCCGTCCAGGCGCTGGATCAGCCGGGCATGCTCGGCGCCGCCCTTGAGGCTGCCACTGAGCACCTGCTCGACCAGGCTGCGGCCGTCTTCCTCGGCCTGCTCGTCCACCAGGCTGAACAGCGCCGACAACGGCAGGCCCTGGGCTTGGCCGGCCTGCCAGTGGGTCAGTTGTTCGGCGGCCGGGTTCATGTAGCCGATACTGCCCTCCACATCGGTGGTAATCACCGCATCGCCAATGGCCTGCAGGGTAATCTGCGCCCGCTCCTTTTCTTCTTGCAGGGCGCTGGCAAAGGCCTGGCGCTGGGCCAGCAGCTTGCTGGAGCGGCGCCAGGCAATGGCAATCAGGAACATCGCGGTCAGCAGGTTGGTGATCAGCAGCACCCGCAGCAGCATGCGCGAGCCTTCGCCCAAGGCATCGCTGAACGCCTTGGCGGCCGGGGTTACCCCTTCGTTGATGGTGACGATGCGCGCCTTCCAGTCGCTGACCGTGCGGGCGTCGACCGAGCCAGCGGCGAAGCTGCTGCGCATTTCCACGGCCAGCATATCCAGCTTGCCCAGGTAGTCGTCGCCGATGTCCCAGTAGTCGATGGCCGTCTGCATGTAGCTTACGTTGCGAAAGTTACGGTAGAACCAGATGATCCGCTCGACATCGTCGGGGTGGTTGCCGCCTTGCAGCACGGCCTGGCGTGCGGCATCCAGGTCGGGGCTGGGCTGGTCCATCACTTCGCGCAGTTGGTGGTCGCCCTGGGGCACGGTGATGGCCTGGCGATAGCGCTGATAGGTGCTGTCGTCGCGGGTTTCGGCGTACAGGTTGAGGTAGTAGATGGCGTCTTTCTGCGCCTTGGACCACAGGCTTTCGCCCGCGACGTAGGCACGCACGGCCGAGAGCGTATAAAGGCTCAGGCTGCCCAAGGCTACCTGGAAGACCACAACGGCGATGAAGGGCCAGGTGATGCCGAGCAACTTTGGCGCTTCTAGAGTGCGATGTCCCTTCATGGAGTCCCTGTCACAGAGCAGATAAGGCGCAAATCAACCCAGACAAAGCACAGCGTAGGCCATTTGCCATCCCGGCGGTTGGGTTTTTTATGGCAGGAAAGGGGGTGATTTGCATATGGCCTGAACTGGCACTGTGGGAGCGGCCTTGCGTCGCGAAAGGGCTGCAAAGCAGCCCCGGCAATTTCTGCATCTGCCTTGATTGTCTGGGGCCGCTTTGCGGCCCTTTCGCGACGCAAGGCCGCTCCCACAGGGGCCCGCACAGGCAGACACAAATTCAGCTCTGCTGCAGGTGCCCGTAAAGCTTGGCATACAACCCACCCTCGGCAATCAGCTGCTGGTGGTCGCCATCCTCGGCCACATGCCCGCCGTCGAACACCAGCACCCGGTCGGCCTGTTTCACCGCCGACAGGCGGTGGGCGATGATCAGTGTGGTGCGGCCGCTGAGGAAGCGCGCCAGGGCCTGGTGCAGGTTGTATTCAGTGGCGGCATCCAGGGCCGAGGTGGCTTCGTCGAGGATCACCACCTTGGGTTCGGCCAGCACCATGCGGGCAATGGCCAGGCGCTGGCGCTGGCCACCGGACAAGCGCACGCCGGAGCGCCCCACCACACTGTCCAGGCCCTGCGGCAAGGCGGCGATGGTGGCATCCAGCTGGGCGATGCGCAGTGCCTGCCAGCAGGCCTCGTCGCTGCAGTCACGGCCCATGGTCAGGTTGGCGCGCACGGTGTCGTTGAACAACGACGGGTGCTGCAACACCACCGCGACGTTTTCACGCAGGGTTTCCAGGCCGATTTCCTGCAGGCTGGCACCGCCAAAGCGGATGGTGCCGGCCTGGGCGCTGTAAAGCCCCAGCAACAGCTGCACCAGGGTGCTCTTGCCGCCACCGCTGGCGCCGACTATCGCCACCTTCTCGCCCGGGGCGATGGACAGGTCGAGGTGCTCGAGCACCGGCTCGTCGGCATAGGCAAAGCGCAGGTCGCGTACTTCGATACCTACCGTCTCGCGGCCGGCGAACGGGTCGCTGGCCGCCGGGTACTGCGGCTCGTCGGCACGTGCCAGCAGTTCGTTGAGGCGGCTCAATGCACCGCCGGCGGCGTAGTAGGCGTATTGCAGGTTTAGCAGCTGCTCCACCGGGCCGATCATGAACCACAGGTAGCTGAATACCGCCAGCATCTGGCCGATCGACAGGTCGGAGAACAGCACGGTGAGCATGGCCGCGGCGCGGAAGATATCGATGCCGAACTGGAACAGCAGGCCACTGGCGCGGCCGCTGGCATCGCTCTTCCACTGCGAGTCCACGGCGTAGTCCCGCACTTCGCGGGCGCGCAGGCCAAGGCGACCGAGGAAGTAGCCCTGGCGGTTACCGGCACGGATTTCCTGAATGGCGTCGAGGGTTTCCGCCAGCGCCTGGGTAAAGCGTGCGGTGCTGTCGTTCTCGAGCTTTTTCAGGTGCTTGACGCGCTTGCCCAGCTGCACGGTGAAATAGATCACCAGCGGGTTGAACAGCAAGATCAGCATGGCCAGCTGCCAGTGCATCCAGATCAGGATGGCCGCCGTGCCGGTAAGGGTCAGCATGGCCACCAGGAAGCGGCTCAGGGTTTCGCCGACGAACTTGTCGAGGGTGTCCAGGTCAGTGACCAGATGGGTGGTTACCGTGCCGCTACCCAGGCTTTCGTATTCCTTCAGCGAGATGCGCTTGAGCCGCTCTATCAGGCGAATGCGCAGGCGATAGACGATGTCCTTGGCCAGGCCGGCAAACAGCTTGGCCTGGATCACGTTGAACGCCAGCGCGGCCAGGCGCAGGCACAGGGTCAGCAGCAACATCAGGCCGATGTAGCCCGCCGCCACCTGCCAGCTGGACGGCAGCAGGTGGTTCATCCACTTCAGCGCGGCATCGCCGTGGCCCAGCAGCACTTCGTCCACCAGCAGCGGCAGCAACAGCGGGATGGGCACGCTGCAGCAGGCCGCCAATACGGCGATGAAGTTGGCGGACCAGAGGTTTTTCTTGTGATGCAGGGCCAGGCGGCGGATTTCCGCCCAGCTCAGTCGATCGGCCGCAGTGTGGGGCTTGCCCGGCACCGGGTCGGGTGACCCAGGCACATCAAGCACAGGCGGCCTGCTGCAGCCAGCGGCCGAGCAAGGGTTGCAGGCGCTCCAGCGGCTGATAGCCGTTGGTCAGCAGGGCCAGTTGGCCATTGCGTTCGGCCAGCAAGGTCGGGAAACCGGCGATGCCCAGGTCCTGGGCCCAGCTGAAATCGGCTACAGTGGCGGCGCGGGTGTCGGCACAGGCGAAGGCCTCGGCGAACACGGTGCGGTCGAAGCCTGCCTGTTCGGCCAGGTCGACCAGATGCGGCGCAATGGTGACGTCCACGCCCTGCTCGTAGAACGAACGCTGGATCAGCGCCAGCAGCGGCCAGACGCGTTCGGCGTCCAGCTCGCGGGCGGTGACCAGGGCACGGCAGGCCGGCTCGGTGTCGTAGACGAAGCCGTCGGGCATGGCCCCCTCGAAGCGGAACGGCTGGCCGGTGGCGTCGGCCACCGCCTGCCAGTGTTCAAGGATGTACTTGCGGGTAGAGCTGTCCAGGGCACTGCCGCCGGTACGCAGCCCGCCCGGCACCAGGCGGGTAGGCACGCCTGCGTCACGCGCCTGGGCGATCAGGGCCGCGGCCACGGGTGCGAAACCCCAGCACCAGGAGCACATCGGGTCCATCACATAGATCAGGCGGGCAGACATGCATCAAGCCTCGGCTTTGTAGTTGTAACCGATCGGGTGCGGCAGGTTGCGGGCCTTGGCCAGCTCGATCTGCTTCTGCCGGTCGATGGCGCTACGCCGGGTCTTCTCGCTCAGGGTGTCCCAGCAGTGCGGGCAGCTGACCCCTGGCGAATAGTGCTCGGACGCGCGCTCCTCTGCGTTGATCGGGTGGCGGCAGGCGTGGCACTGGTCGTACTCGCCTTCGCTCAGGTCATGGCGCACCGTGACGCGGTTGTCGAAGACGAAGCAGTCGCCGTCCCACAGGCTTTCTTCCTGAGGCACTTCCTCGAAGTATTTCAGGATGCCGCCCTTAAGATGATAGACCTCCTCGAAGCCTTCACCGAGCATGTAGCTGGAGGCTTTTTCGCAACGGATACCGCCGGTACAGAACATCGCAACCTTCTTGTGCTTGCTGGGATCGAAGTTGGCCTTGATGTAGTCGGGGAACTCGCGGAAGGTTTCGGTCTTCGGGTCGATGGCGCCCTTGAAGGTGCCGATGGCCACTTCGTAGTCGTTGCGGGTGTCGATCAGCAGTACTTCCGGGTCGCTGATCAGCGCGTTCCAGTCCTTGGGCTCGACGTAGGTGCCGACCGCCTGGTTCGGGTCCACGCCCGGTACGCCGAGGGTTACGATCTCTTTCTTGAGCTTGACCTTGGTGCGGTAGAACGGCTGTTCGTCGCAGTACGACTCCTTGTGGTCGACATCGGCCAGGCGTGGGTCGTTGCGCAACCAGGCCAGCAGGCCGTCGATGCCTTCGCGGGTGGCCGACACGGTGCCGTTGATGCCCTCGTGGGCCAGCAGCAGGGTGCCCTTGACGTTGTTGTCGAGCATGGTCTTGAGCAGCGGCTCGCGCAGCTCGACGTAGTCTTCCAGGGTGACGAACTTGTACAGCGCCGCGACGACGATGGGTTGGGACATGAAGCAGGATCTCCAGTGGTTGCCCTCGTAAGGGGCGGACCGGGTTTGACAGGTGTAGAAAAAGCTTGGGGGCGCTTTGCGCCCCTTTCGCGACACAAGGCCGCTCCTACAAGGGAATGCACAACCCGATGGCTGTTGCGATCCCCCTGTAGGAGCGGCCTTGTGTCGCGAAAGGGCCGCAAAGCGGCCCCCGGATTTTGCAGGATTCTACCAGAACAACAACAAGGTTTCAGTGCCCGCCGCCCGCGCACACCGGCGAGGCCGGTGCAACGCCGACCTTGGCCCACTCTTCGGCGGTGTAGGTGTGGATGGCCAGGGCATGGATCTCGCCCATCAGCTCACCCATGGTGGCGTACACCTTCTGGTGGCGCTTGACGCTGTTCAACCCGGCAAACTGCTCGCTGACGATCACTGCCTTGTAGTGGGTCTCCTGACCACGACTGTGCATGTGGCTTTCATTGAGCACTTGCAGGTGTTGCGGCGCCAGGGCGGCCAGCTGCTGTTCGATACGCTGTTGCATGGTCATCGCGGCGTACTCACTTCTTCGCCGGGGCGGCGGCCTTGCCAGCGTTCGGGTCCAGTTCCTTGGTCATGTCATCCAGCAGCTTGTTCACCACCGGTACCGCTGGCTCCAGGCTCTGCTGCGTCAGCTGGGCCGACTGCTGGGTGACCTTGGGCATTTCGCGCAGCACTTTCTTGCCCAGCGGCGATTCGTAGAACTTGACCAGGTCCTTGAGCTCCTGCTCGGTGAAGGTCTGGGTGTACAGGTCGACCATCTTCGGCTTCAGCTTGTTCCAGCCGATGGCGTTGTCCAGCGCGGCGTTGGCCTTGGCCTGGTAGCTTTCCAGCACCGGCTGCTTGGTGGCCGGGGCCTTGGTCTGGGCGAAACGCTGGGCGAACATCTGCTGGACCTGCATGTACACCGGGGTGCCCAGCTTGTCGGCGTTGGCCAGGGTCAGGAATTTCTCGGCAGCAGCGTTGTGGCTGGCGGTGGCAGCGAGTACCTGGCCGCTGGCGCAAGCCAGGGCAACGGCGGCACAAAGGACACGGAGACGGGTCATTGCATTTCCTTCAGAAGAGAGGGAGGCGGGTACCTCAGAGTAGAGCATTCTGCGCCGTGGTGGCGATGTGCTCAAGTGGCACGACGAGCGACGGAACCGCTCGGTCGAATCAGGGCCTAAACTGCGATTTCGAACTACAAGGGAGTGAGTACAGAATGAGCCGTATCGAGACAGACAGCCTGGGCCCGGTCGAAGTTCCTGAGGACGCCTACTGGGGTGCGCAGACCCAGCGTTCGCTGATCAACTTCGCCATTGGCAAGGAACGCATGCCCATCGCGGTGCTGCATGCCCTGGCGCTGATCAAGAAGGCCGCGGCACGTGTCAACGACCGCAACGGCGACTTGCCAGCCGACATCGCCCGGCTGATCGAACAGGCCGCCGACGAAGTGCTGGGCGGCGAGCATGACGACCAGTTCCCGCTGGTGGTCTGGCAGACTGGCAGCGGCACCCAGAGCAACATGAACGTCAACGAAGTGATCGCCGGTCGGGCCAATGAACTGGCCGGCAAGGGCCGTGGCGGCAAGGCGCCCGTGCACCCCAACGACCACGTCAACCGCTCGCAGAGCTCCAACGACTGCTTCCCCACCGCCATGCACATCGCTGCGGCGCACGCGGTGCACGACAAGCTGCTGCCGGCCATCGCCGAGCTGTCCTCGGGGCTGGCCGAGCTGTCGGCACGCCACCACAAGCTGGTAAAGACCGGTCGCACGCACATGATGGACGCCACGCCGATCACCTTCGGCCAGGAGGTCTCGGCCTTCGTCGCGCAGCTCGACTACGCCCAGCGTGCCATCCGCGCCACCCTGCCGGCGGTGTGCGAACTGGCCCAGGGTGGCACTGCCGTGGGTACCGGGCTCAACGCCCCGCATGGTTTTGCCGAAGCCATCGCCGCCGAGCTGGCGGCGCTATCCGGCCTGCCGTTCGTCACTGCGCCGAACAAGTTCGCTGCCCTCGCCGGCCACGAACCGCTGACCAGCCTGGCCGGCGCCCTGAAGACCCTGGCCGTGGCCCTGATGAAAATCGCCAATGACCTGCGCCTGCTGGGTTCCGGCCCGCGCGCCGGGTTGGCCGAGGTACGCCTGCCGGCCAACGAGCCGGGCAGCTCGATCATGCCAGGCAAGGTCAACCCTACCCAGTGCGAGGCGCTGTCGATGCTGGCCTGTCAGGTGCTGGGTAACGACGCGGCGATCGGCTTTGCCGCCAGCCAGGGGCATTTGCAACTGAACGTGTTCAAGCCGGTGATCATCCACAACCTGCTGCAGTCGATCGAATTGCTGGCTGACGGCTGCCGCAACTTCCAGCAGCATTGCGTGGCGGGCATCGAGCCGGATGCCGAGCAGATGGCGGCACACCTGGAGCGGGGGTTGATGCTGGTGACGGCACTGAACCCGCATATTGGCTATGACAAGGCGGCAGAAATTGCCAAGAAGGCCTATGGCGAAGGCAAGACCTTGCGCGAGGCGGCACTGGAGTTGAAGTACCTGACAAATGAGCAGTTCGACCAGTGGGTGAGGCCGGAGAACATGCTGGCTCCGGGGGGCAAGGGCTGAGTCGTGCACTGCCTTTACCGGCCCTTTCGCGGGTGAACCCGCTCCCACAGGATTACCACAAGGCTGAATATTGTGGGATGCCTGTGGGAGCGGGTTCACCCGCGAAGAGGCCGGTACAGGCGATCATTGAGCCTGGGCCAACCGCGCCCTGCGGGCGCGCCACCCGGCCACCAGCGAAGGCCCCAGTGCCACCAGCGCCGAGCCCAGCACCACGGTCACTGCCCCCACATAGCCCAGGGCATTGATGTCCTCGGCGTGCACATAATCAGGCCAGACCAAGGCCGCCAGTGCCACCGCGACAAAGGTCACCAGCGGGGTCAGCGCCAGCGTGGCACTCACCCGCGACGCCTCCCAGTGCGCCAGCGCCTCGGCGAACGCGCCATAGGCCACCAGGGTGTTCAGGCAACAGGCCAGCAACAGCCAGCCTTGCACCGGGGTCAGCTGCAACGCCTCCAACGGGTGGGCCCAGGGTGTCAGCAGCGCGGCGCAACTGAGGTAGATCACCATCATTACCTGCTGCGAATGCCACACCGTCAGCAACTGCTTCTGGCTGAGCGCATAGAACACCCAGACGCTGGTGGCCAGCAGGATGATCAGTACGCCGGTGGTATAGGTGCCGAGCGAGGTCAGCAGCTCTTCCAGGCGCTGGTTGAAAAACAGCCCGAACCCCGCCAGCAGGATCAGCAGGCCCACGCCCTGCCCCAGGCTGAAGCGCTCGCGGAACACGAACACGCTGGCCACCAGCAACAGCACCGGGCCGATCTGCACGACCAGTTGCGCGGTGCCCGGGCTGAGCAGGTTCAGGCCGATCAGGTACAGCACGTAGTTGCCCATCAGGCCAAGCACGGCCACTACCACCAGGCCTTTGCCCTTGGGCGTCAGCTTGCTGAAGGAAGGCAGCCTGCGCTTGGCGGCCAGCCAGGCGAACAGCAGGCCGCCGGAGACCAGCAGGCGGTACCAGGTGACGGTGACCGGGTCGACCACTTGCAGCACCTGCTTGAGCTTGATCGGCAGGATGCCCCAGAGCAACGCCGTCAAAAGTGCCAGGAAAAGGCCATAGCCCCAGCGGCCGGTAATGGTGTGCATAAAATCCTCGATCGAGCCCGTGGTGGGGGTGGTTGAATTCTACGGGCTTGGAGGGCGGGGACGGTGGTGGGTGCCGGGAAAAGAATTCATCAGGTCATTCTTCTGCGGCATGGCTTGGCGGGTGTGCTGCCTGTTCTGGCCTCTTCGCGGGTAAACCCGCTCCCACAAGGATCATACAAGATTCAGCCCTGTGGTATTTCTGTGGGAGCGGGTTCACCCGCGAAGAGGCCGGCACAGGCAAACAGGAACTTCGATTATTTCTTGTCCCTGGCAAACGCCGCCTCAAGCGCCTGGTTGATGGTGCGCAACACCTTCACCCGCGCCCAGCGCTTGTCGTTGGCCTCCACCAGCGTCCACGGCGCAATTTCGGTGCTGGTGCGGTCGACCATGTCGCCCACCGCCTGGACATAGTCGTCCCATTTGTCGCGGTTGCGCCAGTCATCCTCGGTGATCTTGTAACGCTTGAACGGGATCTGCTCGCGCTCTTCGAAACGCTCCAGCTGGGTCTGCTGGTCGATCGCCAACCAGAACTTGACCAACACCGTGCCGGCATTCACCAGCTGTTCCTCGAAATCGTTGATCTCGCTGTAGGCACGCATCCAGTCCGCCGGGCTGCAGAAGCCTTCCACACGTTCCACCAGCACCCGGCCATACCAGGAACGGTCGAAGATGGTGAACTTGCCACGCGCCGGAATGTGCCGCCAGAACCGCCACAGGTATGGCTGCGCGCGTTCTTCTTCAGTGGGTGCGGCAATGGGCACGATGCGGTACTGGCGCGGGTCCAGCGCTGCCGCCACGCGGCGGATGGCGCCCCCTTTGCCGGCAGCGTCGTTGCCTTCGAACACCGCCACCAAGGCATGCCGGCGCATGTGCTTGTGGCGCAGCAGGCCGGCCAGGCGGGCCTGCTCGGTGACCAGTTGCTCCTGGTAGTCGGACTTGTCCAGGCGCAGGGTCATGTCCAGCGCGCCGAGCAGGCTGCGCTGGTCGATGCTGCGGCCCAGCGGGGCGACGTTGCCCTGGTGCTTGCCTTTGGGGTTGTTGTCCAGTGCCGCCTGCAGGCTTTCCAGCAGGATGCGCCCTACCGCCAGGCTGCGGTAGTTCGGGTCGACGCCCTCGATGACATGCCATGGCGCGTAGTCGCGGCTGGTGCGGCGCAGCACGCGCTCACCAAAGCGCACGAAACGGTCGTAGGTTTCCGACTGCTGCCAGTCCAGCGGGCTGATCTTCCAGCTGTGCAGCGGGTCGTCCTTGAGCGATTTCAGCCGCGCCTTCATCTGCTTCTTGGACAGGTGGAACCAGAACTTGATGATCAGCGCACCTTCGTCGCACAGCATCTCTTCCAGGCGTTCGGCGCCGGTGATGGCCTGGTCGAGCACGGCATCCTTGAACACCCCGTGCACCCGCCCCTGCAGCATCTGGCTGTACCAGTTGCCGAAGAACACGCCCATCCGCCCCTTGGGTGGCAGGGCCCGCCAGTAGCGCCAGGCCGGCGGGCGGGCCAGCTCTTCGTCGGTCTGCTGGTCGAAGGTGAGCACATCGATCATGCGCGGGTCCATCCACTCGTTCAGCAGTTTGACCGTCTCGCCCTTGCCGGCGCCTTCGATACCGTTGATCAGCACGATCACCGGGAAGCGCGCCTGCTGCTTGAGTTCGTACTGGGCTTCGAGCAGGGCCTCGCGCAAAGCGGGTACCTCGGCGTCGTAAGCCTCCTTGTCGATGCTGTGGCCGATTTCTGCGGATTCGAACATGCACTGGCTCCTTCAATGGATAAGCAAGACTAGCGGATTTGAAGGCTTGTGCAGTACCTGTGGGAGCGGGCGTGCCGGCGATAGGGCCGGCACAGCCAGCGCAAAATCCTCAGATGGCATAAAATCCGCCCATCCGCTGCAACCGAGCCAACCATGTCCACCCTCCTCCAGCACGCCCAGATCGACTGGGACGACCAGGGCCGCCCCCATTCGCGGCAATACGACGACGTCTATTTCGCAGTCAACGAAGGCATCGAAGAAACCAGGCACGTGTTTCTCGGGCAAACCCGTCTGGCCGAGCGCTTTGCCAACCTCGCCCCGCACGCCTGCGTGGTGATCGGCGAAACCGGGTTCGGCACCGGCATGAATTTCTACTGCGCCTGGCAACTGTTCGAGCAGCACGCCCATGCCGAGGCCCGCCTGCATTTCGTCAGCGTCGAAAAATACCCCCTCGGTCGCGACGACCTGGCCCGTGCCATACGCCTGTGGCCGGAACTGGCGGCCTACAGCCAGCCCCTGCTGGAGCAGTACGTGGCGGTGCACCCTGGCTTCCAGCAGTTCACCTTCGACAACGGCCGGGTCACCCTCACCCTGCTGGTAGGCGACGTACTGGAGCAGCTGCCGCAACTCGATGCGCAGATCGATGTGTGGTTCCTCGACGGCTTCGCGCCGGCCAAGAACCCCGACATGTGGACCCCGGAGCTGTTCGCGCAACTGGCACGGCTGTCACACCCGGGCACGGTGCTGGGCACCTTCACCACCACCGGCTGGGTACGCCGCAGCCTGGTCGATGCCGGCTTCGCCATGAAGAAGGTGCCGGGCATCGGCAAGAAATGGGAAGTGATGAGCGGCGCCTATGTCGGCCCTGTGCCCAGCCCCGGTGCGCCATGGTATGCGCGCCCGGCTGCCGTTGCGGGGCCGCGTGAAGCGCTGGTGATAGGCGCCGGGCTCGCCGGCAGCACCACCGCCGCCAGCCTGGCACGGCGTGGCTGGCAGGTTACCGTGCTGGAACGCCACGACACGCCGGCTCGGGAAGCTTCGGGTAACCCGCAAGGGGTGCTGTACCTCAAGCTGTCCGCCCATGGCACGGCGTTGTCGCAGATGATCCTGGCCGGTTTCGGTTACACCCGGCGCCAGCTGCAGCGCCTGCAACGTGGCCATGACTGGGATGCCTGCGGCGTGCTGCAACTGGCCTTCGACAGCAAGGAAGCCGAACGCCAGGGCAAACTGGCTGGGGCCTTCGAACATGGCCTGCTGCACTCGCTGGAACGTGCAGAAGCCGAAGCCATCGCAGGTGTGGCCTTGCCGGCTGGCGGGCTGTTCTATCCCGAAGGTGGCTGGGTGCACCCGCCGGCGCTGTGCCAACAGCAGTTGCAGCACCCGGGTATTCGCCTGCTGACGCACCAGGAGGTGCTCGAGCTGCGCAAGGTCGACGGGCAGTGGCAAGCCTGGGCTGGCGAACGTTTGCTGGCCAGCGCGCCGGTGGTGGTGCTGGCCGGTGCCGCCGACGTACTGCGCTTCGAACCATGCGCGCAGCTGCCGCTCAAGCGCATCCGCGGGCAGATCACCCGCCTGCCGGCCACCCCCAGCAGCCGCGCGCTGCGCACCGTGGTGTGTGCGGAAGGCTATGTAGCGCCGCCGCGCGGCGATGAACACACCTTGGGCGCGAGCTTCGACTTCCACAGCACAGACCTGGCGCCGACGGTGACCGAGCACCAGGGCAACCTGGCATTGCTGGACGAGATTTCGGTCGATCTGGCCCAGCGCCTGGGCAGCACCGAACTGGACCCCGGGCAATTGCAGGGGCGTGCAGCGTTCCGTTGCACCAGCCCGGATTACCTGCCGATCGTTGGGCCGGTGGCGGATGCGCAGGCGTTCGCCCAGGCCTATGCAGTACTGAGCCGGGATGCGCGGCAGGTGCCGGATGTGGCCTGCCCCTGGCTGGATGGGTTGTATGTGAACAGCGGGCACGGCTCGCGCGGGTTGATCACGGCGCCGTTGAGCGGCGAACTGGTGGCGGCGTGGGTGTGCGGGGAACCGCTGCCGTTGCCACGGGCGGTGGCGGAGGCGTGCCACCCGAATCGGTTTGCCTTGCGCAGGTTGATTCGCGGGAAATAGGGGATTGGGGCCGCTGTGCGGCCCTTCGCGGGCGACCCCGCGAAGGGCTGCGCAGCAGCCCCATATAACAGATCGATCTAAAACTCTCGCAAACCACATGGGTCAGTTCCTTAAGGTGCCCTAATCCGGGGCACCCCCTCCCCAACGGAAAAACCGGTAAGGACCTATGTGCGGATTAGCAGGAGAGTTGCGTTTTACACCCATCGACCAAGCCCCTCGCCCAGCCGACCTGGCTGCGGTAGAGCGCATAACCCACCACCTGGCGCCCCGCGGCCCGGATGCCTGGGGCTTCCATAGCCAAGGCCCGATCGCCCTCGGCCACCGGCGCCTGAAAATCATGGACCTGTCCGACGGCTCTGCCCAGCCGATGGTGGACAACACCCTGGGCCTGTCGCTGGCCTTCAACGGCGCCATCTACAACTTCCCCGAACTGCGCCAGGAGCTGCAGGCCCTGGGCTACAGCTTCTGGTCCGACGGCGACACCGAGGTATTGCTGAAGGGCTACCACGCCTGGGGCGCGGCCCTGCTGCCCAAGCTCAATGGCATGTTCGCCCTGGCCATCTGGGAACGCGACAACCAGCGCCTGTTCCTCGCCCGCGACCGCCTGGGCGTAAAGCCCTTGTACCTGTCGCGCAACGGCGAGCGCCTGCGCTTCGCCTCGACCCTGCCAGCGCTGCTCAAGGGTGGTGACATCGACCCGATGCTCGACCCGGTGGCACTCAACCACTACCTGAATTTCCACGCCGTGGTGCCGGCGCCACGCACCCTGCTGGCCAACGTGCAAAAGCTGGAACCCGGTACCTGGATGCGCATCGATCGTCATGGCGAAGTGGAACGCCAGACCTGGTGGCAGCTGCACTACGGCGCCAACCCCGATGAACGTGAGCTGGACCTGGAAGGCTGGACCACCCGCGTGCTCGACGCCACCCGCGACGCCGTGGCCATTCGCCAACGGGCAGCGGTGGACGTAGGTGTACTGCTGTCTGGCGGGGTCGATTCCAGCCTGCTGGTCGGCCTGCTGCGCGAAGTGGGCGTGGATGACCTGTCGACCTTCTCCATCGGTTTCGAGGATGCCGGTGGCGAACGCGGCGACGAGTTCCAGTACTCCGACCTGATCGCCAAGCACTACGGCACCCGTCACCACCAGCTGCGCATTGCCGAGCACGAAATCATCGACCAGTTGCCAGCCGCCTTCCGCGCCATGAGCGAACCCATGGTCAGCCATGACTGCATCGCCTTCTACCTGCTGTCGCGGGAAGTGGCCAGGCACTGCAAGGGCGTGCAAAGCGGCCAGGGCGCCGACGAGCTGTTCGCCGGATACCACTGGTACCCGCAGGTGGACGGCGCAGAGGATGCCTTTGCCGCCTACCGCGAAGCCTTCTTCGATCGCAGCCACGCCGAGTACCGCGACACCGTGCAGGCACCCTGGCTGCTGGAAAGCGACGCAGCGGGCGACTTCGTCCGTGAACACTTCGCCCGCCCTGGCGCCCCCGATGCGGTAGACAAGGCGCTGCGCCTGGACAGCACGGTGATGCTGGTCGACGACCCGGTCAAACGGGTCGACAACATGACCATGGCCTGGGGCCTGGAGGCGCGCACGCCATTCCTCGACTACCGGCTGGTGGAGCTTTCGGCACGCATTCCGGCACGCTTCAAGCTGCCCGACGGCGGCAAGCAGGTGCTCAAGCAGGCGGCGCGGCGGGTGATCCCGCACGAGGTGATCGACCGCAAGAAGGGCTACTTCCCGGTGCCGGGCCTGAAGCATCTGGAAGGCGCCACCCTCGGCTGGGTACGTGAACTGCTGACCGACCCCAGCCAGGACCGCGGGCTGTTCAACCCGGCCATGCTCGACCGCCTGCTGAGCAACCCGCACGGCCAGCTGACACCGCTACGCGGCTCCAAGCTGTGGCAGCTGGCGGCGCTGAACCTGTGGCTGAGCGAACAAGGAATCTGACCGATGAAAGCCCATGAAATCGCTTACGGTCAGCGCCTGCTGCGCGGCCAGGCGCCGTCCTACGAGCGCCTGCAGGCGCGCCTGGCCGGCGACGGCAGCCAGCCCCACGACCAGCCGCGCGCCGTACATTGCGGCTGGGGCCGGCTGCTGATCGGCCACACCTACCCCAACCCGGCCGACCTGGCCGCCGACCTGCTGGAAGAACGCCCCGGCGAGCGCGATATCGCCCTGTACGTGGCCGCGCCGCAGCAGCTGCTGGCCCAGGCCCCGCAACAACTGTTCCTCGACCCGTCCGATACCCTGCGCCTGTGGTTCACCGACTACCGCCCGGCGCAGCGAGTGTTCCGCGGCTTTCGTGTGCGCCGGGCGCAGAACCCGGGCGACTGGCAGGCGATAAACACCCTGTACCAGGCGCGCGGCATGTTGCCGGTCGACGCCGAGCTGCTTACGCCTCTGCACCTGGGCGGCCCGGCGTACTGGCTGGCCGAGGACGAAGACAGCGGCGCGGTGATCGGCAGCGTCATGGGCCTGAACCACGCCAAGGCGTTCGACGACCCCGAGCACGGCAGCAGCCTCTGGTGCCTGGCGGTAGACCCGCACTGCACCCGCCCCGGCGTGGGCGAGGTGCTGGTGCGCCATCTGATCGAACACTTCATGAGCCGCGGCCTGGCCTACCTGGACCTGTCGGTGCTGCACGACAACCGCCAGGCCAAGCGCCTTTACCAGAAGCTGGGTTTTCGCAACCTGCCGACCTTCGCGGTCAAGCGCAAGAACGGCATCAACGAACAGCTGTTTCTGGGGCCGGGGCCTCAAGCCGACCTCAACCCCTACGCACGCATCATCGTCGACGAAGCGCTGCGTCGAGGCATCGAGGTACAAGTTGACGATGCCGCTGGCGGCCTGTTCACCCTCAGCCTGGGCGGGCGCCGCATTCGCTGCCGTGAGTCGCTCAGCGACCTGACCAGCGCCGTGACCATGACCCTGTGCCAGGACAAGCGCCTTACCCAACATGCCTTGCACAATGCCGGGCTGCAGGTGCCGGCGCAGCAGCTGGCCGGCAATGCCGACGACAACCTGGCGTTTCTCGAAGAGCATGGCGCGGTGGTGGTCAAGCCGGTCGATGGCGAGCAAGGCCAGGGCGTGGCGGTGAACCTCACCTGCATCGACGACATCACCCAAGCCGTGGCGCATGCCCGCCAGTTCGACAGCCGCGTGTTGCTGGAAAGCTTCCATGCCGGGCATGACCTGCGCATCGTGGTGATCGGCTATGAAGTGGTGGCGGCAGCCATCCGCCACCCAGCGCAAGTGCTGGGCGATGGCAAGCACAGCATCCGCGAGCTGATCGATGCCCAGAGCCGTCGGCGCCAGGCCGCAACCGGTGGCGAAAGCCGCATTCCACTGGATGACGAAACCGAGCGCACCCTGCGCGCGGCGGGCTTTGGCTACGACGACGTGTTGCCCGCCGGCCAGCGCCTGGCCGTGCGACGCACCGCCAACCTGCACACCGGCGGCACCCTGGAAGACGTGACCGAACGCCTGCACCCGGTGCTGGCCGACGCCGCCGTGCGCGCGGCGCGGGCGCTGGAGATCCCGGTGGTGGGGCTGGACTTCATGGTGCGTGATGCCGGGCAACCGGAGTACGTGATCATCGAGGCCAACGAGCGTGCCGGCTTGGCCAACCATGAACCGCAACCGACCGCCGAGCGTTTTATCGATCTGCTGTTTCCGCATAGCCGGCCTTTGGCGTAACCGCTGCTGGCCTCTTCGCGGGTAAACCCGCTCCCACAGGTACGGTGCTGCACTCGGGCTCTGTGGGGCCCTGTGGGAGCGGGTTTACCCGCGAAGAGGCCGGCTCAGGAGTAAAGGAGTCCCCAACCATGTCCGACCGACATCCCGAACCCGATCTCGACTACCTCAAGCGCGTGCTGCTGGAGATGCTCGCCATCCCCAGCCCCACCGGTTTCACCGACACCATTGTGCGCTACGTGGCCGAGCGCCTGGACGAACTGGGCATCCCTTTCGAGCTGACCCGCCGCGGCACCATCCGCGCCACACTCAAGGGCCGCCAGACCTCACCCGACCGCGCCGTGTCCGCTCACCTGGACACCATCGGCGCCAGCGTGCGCCAGTTGCAGGACAACGGCCGCCTGGCCCTGGCGCCGGTCGGTTGCTGGTCCAGCCGCTTCGCCGAAGGCAGCCGGGTCAGCGTGTTCACCGATACCGGCGTATACCGGGGCAGCGTGCTGCCGCTGATGGCCAGCGGGCATGCCTTCAACACCGCCATCGACCAGATGCCGGTCAGCTGGGAGCACGTTGAGGTGCGCCTGGACGCCTACTGCGCCACCCGCGCCGACTGCGAGGCGCTGGGTGTAAGCATCGGTGATTTCGTTGCCTTCGACCCGCTGCCCGAATTCACCGAAAGCGGCCACATCAGCGCCCGCCACCTGGACGACAAGGCCGGCGTGGCAGCGCTGCTGGCGGCGCTGAAAGCCGTGGTGGAAAGCGGCCGCCAACCGTTGATCGACTGCCACCCGCTGTTCACCATCACCGAAGAGACCGGCTCGGGAGCGGCTGGCGCCCTGCCCTGGGACGTCAGCGAGTTCGTCGGCATCGACATCGCCCCGGTGGCGCCTGGGCAGGCCTCCAGTGAGCATGCGGTGAGCGTGGCCATGCAGGACTCGTCGGGGCCGTACGACTACCACCTGTCCCGGCACCTGCTGAAACTGGCCGGCGACCACGACCTGCCGGTGCGGCGCGATCTGTTTCGCTACTACTTCAGCGATGCCCATTCGGCAGTGACGGCGGGGCACGATATTCGTACCGCGCTGGTAGCCTTTGGTTGCGATGCCACCCATGGCTACGAGCGAACACACATCGACAGCCTGGCGGCGTTGAGCCGCTTGTTGTCGGCGTACCTGCTTAGCCCGCCGGTGTTTGCCAGTGATTCGCAGCCGGCCAATGCGTCGTTGGAGCGCTTCAGCCACCAGCTGGAACATGATGCACAGATGGAGAGCGATACGCGGGTGCCGGCGGTGGATAGCCTGGTTGGCAACAAGGCTTGAGGCCATGGGGGCTGTGTTGCAGCCCCAAAATCTCGAATGTTTCGCGTAGCATGCCCCCACCAACACCCTAGGCAACGCCAACATGCTGATCCCTTACGACCAACTGCAAGCCGAAACCCTGACCCGCCTGATCGAGGACTTCGTCACCCGTGACGGTACCGACAACGGCGACGACACCCCGCTGGAAACCCGCGTGCTGCGGGTGCGCCAGGCATTGGCCAAGGGCCAGGCGTTCATCCTGTTCGACCCGGAAAGCCAGCAGTGCCAGTTGCTGGCCAAGCATGATGTGCCCCGCGAGCTGCTCGACTAACAGGCCTGGCCTCTTCGCGGGCTCGCCCGCTCCCACAGGCATTTCACAAGTCTTGAGGGCGGTGCAGTACCCGTGGGAGCGGGCGTGCCCGCGAAGAGGCCGGCACAGGCAACATCAAACCCTGCGGGCTTTGGCCTGCTGCCCTTCCTTGATGCGCTTGTACACCTCGGCCCGATGCACCGGTACCTGCCGCGGTGCGTCCACGCCAAAGCGCACCATCCCGTCCCGCGTTTCCACGACCATGATCCGAATGTCATCACCAATCACGATGATCTCTCCCACTTCGCGCCCTATTACCAGCATGCTCCGTTCCTCCAGCGAAAGGGAAAACCAGAGCCTGCCTTGACGGCATAGGGCTACTCAATAGTTCTGCCGTGATTCAGAAGCACCCTACATCTGCCGGTAACTTTCCTTACAGACGAATCATCGCGACCGAGCCTTGGCCCGCATTTTCACCGCCATCTCAGCCATCTCGTCATACAGCCGCTCAGGTGCCTGACGCTTCAGTTGCCAGGCCTGGCGCCCGGCTTCATGGGGCAGGATCAGGAACTCACCAGCGGCAACCTGCCGGTGGATGTATTCGGCGATCTCCGCCGCATTGATCGGCGAGCCTTCAAGCAGCTTGCCAACCTGGGCTTTCATCGCCGGGTTCGGCCCGCGGAACGAGTCCAGCAGGTTGGTCTGGAAGAAAGACGGGCACACCACGTGCACCGCCACTTCCAGTTCGCGTAGCTCGACCAGCAGGCTTTCCGACAGGGCCAGTACGCCGGCCTTGGCCACGTTGTAGTTGCTCATGCCCGGCCCCTGCATCAGCGCAGCCATCGAGGCGATGTTGATGATCCGCCCCTTGCTGCGCTCCAGCAGCGGCAGAAAGGCCTTGCAGCCCTTGACCACGCCCATCAGGTTGACTGCGACCTGCCAGTCCCAGTCCTCCAGCGACAGTTCGGCGAAGAACCCGCCCGAAGCAACGCCGGCGTTGTTGACGATCACATCGATACCACCGAACTGCTCGGTGCAGGCCTGGGCCAGGGCGGTGAGCTGGCTGTAGTCGCGCACGTCGCAACGCTGGGCAAAGCCATCGCCACCGGCTGCGCGGGCCAGCTCCAGGGTTTCGCGCAGGCCGGCTTCGTTGACATCGGCCAGCGCCAGGCGCCAGCCCTCGCGCGCCCAGCGCAGGGCGATCTCGCGACCGAGGCCGGACCCGGCGCCGGTGATCATGATGCGGTTTTGCATGGTGGCTGGCCTTGTTCTGATGGGTTGTGCAACCAGTCTAATCAAGGCCTGATGGGCAGGCAGGGTTCATCAAGGTAGTGAATGGAGGGGCATGACTGTGTGGTCAGTACCGGCCTCTTCGCGGGTAAACCCGCTCCCACAGGATCATCACAAGCCTGAGGGTTGCGCTGTCCCTGTGGGAGCGGGTTTACCCGCGAAGAGGCCGGTACTGGCAACCATTCAAATGGAATCTTTAACACTCACCACCGGTCCTTATTTACAAGAGGCCAGCAGTCCGAGGCCCTTGACCCTCAACCACGCAAGGACTCCGTCATGACCACGATTCTCATCATCATCCTGATCCTTCTGCTGATTGGTGGCTTACCGGTCTTCCCGCACTCGCGCAGTTGGGGCTATGGCCCGTCCGGCATCATCGGCGTGGTGCTGGTAGTTCTGCTGGTTTTGTTGCTACTAGGCATGATCTAGCAGCGAAAACACAAAAAAACCGCGCCGAAGCGCGGTTTTTTCATTGCCGGAAGGATCAGTGCGAAACAGCACCCGAAGCGCCCAGGCCAGTCTGCGAACGCACGAATTGCGGGAAGAACAGCGCACGTTCGTCTTCGGCAGCCTTGGACTTGTCGGTGACCGAGAAGAACCAGATACCGACGAAGGCGATCAGCATCGAGAACAGCGCCGGGTACTCGTACGGGTAGATCGGCTTCTCGTGGCCGAGGATCTGCACCCAGATGGTCGGGCCGAGGATCATCAGCGTCACCGCGCTCACCAGGCCCAGCCAGCCGCCGATCATGGCACCGCGGGTGGTCAGCTTCTTCCAGTACATCGAGAGCAGCAGTACCGGGAAGTTGCAGCTGGCCGCGATGGAGAACGCCAGGCCGACCATGAAGGCGATGTTCTGCTTCTCGAACAGGATGCCCAGGCCGATCGCCAGTACGCCCAGGGCGACGGTGGTGATCTTCGACACGCGGATCTCGTCCTTGTCGTTGGCCTTGCCCTTGCGCCATACACTGGCGTACAGGTCGTGGGACACCGCCGAGGCACCGGCCAGGGTCAGGCCGGCGACCACCGCCAGGATGGTGGCGAAGGCAACAGCCGAGATGAAGCCGAGGAACACGCTGCCACCCACGGCGTTGGCCAGGTGCACCGCTGCCATGTTGTTGCCACCCAGCAGGGCGCCAGCGGCGTCCTTGAAGTCCGGGTTGGTGCTGACCAGCAGGATGGCGCCAAAGCCGATAATGAAGGTGAGGATGTAGAAGTAGCCGATGAAGCCGGTGGCGTACAGCACGCTCTTGCGCGCTTCCTTGGCGTCACTGACGGTGAAGAAGCGCATCAGGATGTGCGGCAGGCCGGCGGTACCGAACATCAACGCCAGGCCCAGAGAGAATGCCGAGATCGGGTCCTTGACCAGGCCGCCCGGGCTCATGATCGCCTCGCCCTTGGCGTGCACCTTGATTGCCTCGGAGAACAGGGTGTTGAAGTCGAAGCCCACGTGCTTCATTACCATCAGCGCCATGAAGCTGGCACCGGACAGCAGCAACACGGCCTTGATGATCTGTACCCAGGTGGTGGCCAGCATGCCGCCAAACAGCACGTACAGGCACATCAGGATACCCACCAGGATCACCGCCACGTGGTAGTCCAGGCCGAACAGCAGCTCGATCAGCTTGCCGGCACCGACCATCTGCGCGATCAGGTAGAACGCCACCACCACCAGCGAACCGGAGGCCGACAGGGTGCGGATCTCCTTCTGCCCAAGGCGGTACGAGGCCACGTCGGCGAAGGTGTACTTGCCCAGGTTGCGCAGGCGTTCGGCGATCAGGAAGAGGATGATCGGCCAGCCGACCAGGAAGCCGATCGAATAGATCAGGCCGTCGTAGCCAGAGGTGAACACAAGTGCGGAAATACCCAGGAACGAGGCGGCCGACATGTAGTCACCGGCAATCGCCAAGCCGTTCTGGAAGCCGGTGATCTTGCCCCCGGCGGCGTAGTAGTCCGACGCCGACTTGTTGCGCTTGGAGGCCCAGTAGGTGATACCGAGGGTGAAGGCGACGAAGGCCACGAACATGGCGATCGCGGAGACGTTCAGCGGTTGCTTCTGCACCTCGCCGGTCAGGGCATCGGCGGCCCACACGGCGGGTGCGAAGGCTCCGCAGGCCAGTACGGCCAGGGCTTTGGCGTGGCGAATCATTGTTGCGCCTCCTTCAGGATGGCCTTGTTCAGCTCATCGAATTCGCCGTTGGCGCGGCGTACGTAGATGGCGGTCAGGACGAATGCCGAGACGATCAGGCCGACGCCCAGGGGGATGCCCCAGGTAATCGACGACTCAGGGCTGAGCTTGGTGCCCAGGATCTGAGGACCGTAGGCGATCAGGAGGATGAAGGCGCAGTACAGGCCGAGCATGATCGCCGAGAGAATCCAGGCGAACCGTTCGCGTTTGGTGACCAGCTCCTTGAAGCGGGGGCTGTTTTGTATCGAGAGGTAAATGCTGTCGTTCATTGTTTTTGTCCTAGCAGCACAGATAGGGGTGGAACCCACGACCCTTACTTTATGCGGCTATCGGACGCCAACCAGACGACCTTAGTCTTAGATGCAACGGTGTTTTACCGGTTGCGTAACAAAGTGATGGCCCATTCGCGGGCACGCCCGCTCCCACAGGGGCATCACCAGCCCGGAAGGCAGTGATATCCCTGTAGGAGCGGATTCACCCGCGAAGCAGCAAAACTGGCCCTGACGGGTTGTTATTTGCCAGTCCACTCCTTCACGCGATCAGGGTGCTTGGCCACCCAGTCCTTGGCCGCCGCTTCAGGCTTGGCGCCTTCCTGGATAGCCAGCATCACTTCGCCAATCTCGTCCTTCGACTGCCAGTTGAACTTCTTCAGGAACTCCGCCACTTCCGGTGCCTTGGTGGCCAGTTCCTTGCTGCCGATGCTGTTCACGGTTTCCGCGGCGCCATACACGCCTTTCGGGTCTTCGAGGAACTTCAGCTTCCACTTGGCGAACATCCAGTGCGGTACCCAGCCGGTCACCGCAATCGACTGCTGCTTGGCATAGGCACGGCCCAGTTCTGCTGTCATCGCCGCGCCGGAACTGGCCTGCAGCTTGTAACCGGTCAGGTCGTAGTCCTTGATTGCCTGGTCGGTCTTGAGCATTACGCCGGAGCCGGCGTCGATGCCGACGATCTTCTGCTTGAAGGTGTCATCGGTCTTGAGGTCGGCGATGCTCACCGCCTTGACGTACTCAGGGACGATCAGGCCAATCTTGGCGTCCTTGAAGTTCGGGCCGTAGTCGACCACGTTGTCCTTGTTCTTGGCCCAGTACTCGCCATGGGTCACCGGCAACCAGGCCGACAACATGGCATCGAGCTTGCCGGTGGCCACGCCCTGCCACATGATCCCGGTGGCCACGGCCTGCAACTTCACGTCGTAGCCGAGTTTCTGCTTGATTACTTCGGCAGCCACGTTGGTGGTCGCCACGCTGTCAGCCCAACCATCCACGTAACCAATGCTGACTTCTTTGGCCATTGCCTGTGCCGCACTCATGGCCAGTACCATGGCGGTGCCCACACCCAGGAAACGTCGCATTTTTGTATTAGCAGCCATCAAAGCATCCCCTCGTCAGGTCTCGGAATTTGCATCATCGTCCTGCAACAATAGTCGACCTGCTCCAGCTACGACCTATATCCGCCCCATATGCGACAGCACTATGCCATTAGCGCCATCGGCCTATGCCGCCCTGCGCGATCCTTGCATGCCAAAAGTTTGGCGCCGGGCTACTATCTACCCTTTTGCACCTGACGATGGACCGCCCGATGCCCAGTTCTACCCGCCTGCTGCTGCCGTTGTACCTGCTTGCCTGCCTGCTCGCCCTGCTCGGGCTCGGAGGGCTCTGGTACGGGCTTGGCAAGCCGGTGCAACTGCCGGACGCGGCCAGCGCGACGCACAAGCTGCAATGCGCCTCGTATACCCCGTTCGACAAGGACCAGTCGCCCTACGACCAACCGTTGCGCCTGCGCCCGGCCCGCATGGATGCCGACCTGGCGTTGCTGGCCGAGCGTTTCCAGTGCATCCGCACCTATTCCCAGACCGGTCTTGAGGCAATTCCGGCGCTGGCGCGCAAGCATGGCCTGAAGGTGATGCTAGGTGCCTGGGTCAACGCCCACCCGGCCGACACCGAGAAAGAAATCGAGCTGCTGATCGCCGCCGCCAATGCCAACCCCGACGTGGTCAGCGCGGTGATCGTCGGCAACGAGACGCTGCTGCGCAAGGAAGTGACTGGCGCGCACCTGGCCACGCTGATCGCCCGGGTGAAAAGCCAGGTCAAGGTGCCGGTAACCTACGCCGATGTGTGGGAATTCTGGTTGCAGCACCCGCAGGTAGCGCCTGCGGTGGACTTCCTGACTATTCACTTGCTGCCTTACTGGGAAGACGACCCGCGGGGCATCGACGAAGCCCTGGCCCACGTCGCCGATGTGCGCCGGGTGTTCGGCACGCGCTTCGCGCCGAAGGACATTCTGATCGGTGAAACCGGCTGGCCCAGCGAAGGCCGCCAGCGCGAAACCGCGCAGCCCAGCCGGGTCAACGAGGCGCGCTTCATTCGCGGGTTCGTGGCCATGGCCGAAAGCAACGGCTGGCACTACAACCTGATCGAGGCGTTCGACCAGCCATGGAAGCGCGCCAATGAGGGGGCGGTTGGTGGTTACTGGGGGCTTTACGATGCCAACCGGCAGGACAAGGGCATACTCGAAGGGCCGGTGAGCAACCTGCCTTACTGGCCGCAGTGGTTGCTGGCCAGTGCCGTGCTGATGGTGCTGATGCTGATGCTTGCCGGGCGCCCTGCCACCCCGACGGCAGCCATGTTGTTGCCGTTGCTGGCAGCGTTTGGGGCAGGCTGCCTGGGGCTCTGGGGCGAGCTGATGCGCACCCATGCGCGCTTTGCCGGGGAGTGGCTGTGGGCGGTGCTGCTGGCAGGGCTGAACCTGTTGGTGCTGGCCCATGCCGTGCTGGCCCTGGCACGGCGCGCGGGCTGGCGCGAACGCCTGTACGCCTGGTTGCAGGCGCGGGCCGGCTGGCTGTTGCTGGCGGCGGGTTTTGCCGCGGCGGTGAGCATGCTGGCGATGGTGTTCGACCCACGCTACCGCAGCTTCCCCAGCGCAGCGTTGGCGTTGCCGGCGCTGGTGTTTGCAGTGTGGCCGGTGCGGGCGCGGCGTGCGGAGGTAGCGTTACTGGCGTTCATCGTCGGTGCCGGGGTGGCGCCGCAGTTGTTTGTGGAAGGGTTGGAGAACCGACAGGCCTGGGGGTGGGCAGTGGTCAGTGTGCTGATGACCGCGGCCTTGTGGCGGAGCTTGCGGCTGCGCCCGGCCTGATATCTTTGGGACCGCGCCGATTTCATAGGCAGCTTAACTCCTGTGGGAGCTGGCTTGCCTGCGATGGGCCGCAAAGCGGCCCCTTTCAGCCTTGATCCGGCGACCTGACCAACCGCAACCCCGCCAACACCAGCGCGAACACGGCAATGCTGGCGGTATACAGCACCAGTGCCGGCACCGCGAACACCAACGCCACCACCGCCAGCCACCAGCCGCCACGGCCGGCAACGACCTGCGCCAGCAGCGCCAGCCCCAGCCCGCTCCAGGCCATCACCTGATGATGAATGCCCAACCCCAACAAAGACCGCACCTCACACTGCCAGTACGCCGCCGGCGCCGTGCACAGCCCCACCCACTGCCCGTCCTCCATCAGCCCATAGCGCACGCCATAACTGGCAGCAAGCCAGAGCCCCAGAAACAGCACAAGCAGCGCAGCCGGCAGCGAACGAGACATCCAGCTCTCCAATAGCGGTAATCGAAAGCATCCATGATCGCTTATGCCCAGTTGTAAGGCAAAATCACATCCCTGCAGCTATGTTGCAGATAACAAGCACACCAAAGACCACCGCACCTGGCAACTTTGCCCGGCCCGTTGTGGTCCTAGCCTGCACACTGCTCGACCTTGCGTTCTTTTGGGGGATTACATGCTTCGATCTTTGCGCCTCGCTGCCTTGCTCGGTGGCCTGCTCATGGCTGTGGCCGCTTCGGCGCGGGATATCGACGCCGCGAGCTATGGTTTCCCCTTGACCAACCCGTTCGAGGCAACCATCGCCACCACGCCACCGGACCAGCGCCCCACCCTGCCCGAAGATGACGAAATCAACCAGTCCGACTACAGCCTCAACCTGCGCCCGGACCGTGAATTCACTCTGCCGGACAATTTCTGGGCGGTGAAAAAGCTCAAGTACCGCCTGGCCCGCCAGGACCGCGAGGCGCCGCTGATCTTCATCATCGCCGGCACCGGTGCGCCCTACACCAGCAGCATCAACGAATACCTGAAGAAGCTGTTCTACCAGGCCGGCTTCCACGTGGTGCAGCTGTCGTCGCCAACCAGTTACGACTTCATGAGCGCCGCCTCGCGCTTCGCCACCCCAGGCGTCAGCCAGGAGGATGCCGAAGACATGTACCGGGTGATGCAGGCCGTGCGTGCCCAGCACCCGCGCCTGCCGATCAGCGAGTTCTACCTCACCGGCTACAGCCTGGGCGCACTCGACGCTGCCTTTGTCAGCCACCTGGACGAAACCCGCCGCAGCTTCAACTTCAAGCGTGTACTGCTGCTGAACCCGCCGGTCAACCTGTACACCTCGATCAACAACCTAGACAAGCTGGTGCAGACCCAGGTCAAGGGCATCGACCGCAGCACCACCTTCTACGAGCTGATGTTGGCCAAGCTGACCCGCTACTTCCAGGAAAAGGGCTACATCGACCTCAATGAGGCCTTGCTGTACGACTTCCAGCAGTCGCGCCAGCACCTGTCCAACGAGCAGATGGCCATGCTGATCGGCACCTCGTTCCGCTTCTCGGCAGCCGACATTGCCTTTACCTCCGACCTGATCAACCGCCGCGGCCTGATCATTCCGCCGAAGTTCCCGATCACCGAGGGCAGCAGCCTCACGCCATTCTTCAAGCGTGCCCTGCAGTGCGACTTCGACTGCTACATGACCGAGCAGGTCATCCCCATGTGGCGCGCCCGGACCGACGGCAACAGCATCCTGCAACTGGTCAACCAGGTCAGCCTGTATGCACTTGAAGACTACCTGAGCAGCAGCGACAAGATCGCCGTGATGCACAACGCCGACGACGTCATCCTCGGCCCTGGTGACATCGGCTTCCTGCGCAAGGTGTTCGGTGAGCGTCTGACCCTTTACCCCCATGGCGGCCATTGCGGCAACCTCAATTACCGCGTCAACAGTGACGCCATGCTGGAGTTCTTCCGTGGTTAACAAACTCCTCTTCGCCACTGCCCTGTTCGCCGCCGGCCACGCCCTGGCTGCCGAAACCGCCCCCCGGGCCAGCGTGGTCGAGGCCGACCCGCAAGTCACCGAAGCGCCACTGGCGCCCGAGACCGATGGTTTCCTCGACCCGCTGCGTGAGCTGAAATTCAACCCGGGGCTGGACCAGCGCGAGTTCGAGCGCTCCACCCTGCAAGCGCTGAACGTGTACGACCCGCTGGAGTCGATCAACCGGCGCGTCTATCACTTCAACTACCGTCTGGACCAATGGGTGCTGCTGCCGATGGTAAGCGGCTACCAATACGTCACCCCGCGCTTCGTGCGCACCGGGGTGACCAACTTCTTCAACAACCTGGGCGACGTGCCGAACCTGTTCAACAGCGTGTTGCAGCTCAAGGCCAAGCGCTCGGCCGAGATCACCGCGCGGCTGATGTTCAACACCATCATCGGCGTGGGTGGGCTTTGGGACCCGGCAACCAAGATGGGCCTGCCGCGGCAAAGTGAAGACTTTGGCCAGACCTTGGGCTTCTATGGCGTACCGGACGGGCCGTACCTGATGCTGCCGGTGCTGGGGCCTTCGAACCTGCGCGATACCACCGGGCTGGTGGTGGACTATGCAGGCGAACAGGCGATCAACTACCTGAACGTGGCCGAAGCCAGCAGCGACCACCCGGAAATCTCCGTGCTGCGCGTGGTGGACAAGCGCTACAGCACCAAATTCCGCTATGGCCAGCTCAACTCGCCGTTCGAGTACGAGAAGGTGCGGTATGTGTATACCCAGGCGCGCAAGTTGCAGATAGCCGAGTAGGCAGGCCAGGCCTCTTCGCGGGTATCGTGCGATCCCTGTGGGAGCGGGTTTACCCGCGAAGAGGCCGGCACAAGCAACATCAAATCCCCAGGAACTGGCAAAGCTCCCGCTTCTTGGCCAAGGCATCCTTTCGCCCCAGCTCTATCAGCTCGCTGCAGTAACTGGCCTCGAACAGCAAATAGCTCAACACCCCCGCCCCGCTGGTACGCGTCGCCCCCGGCCCACGCAGGAACATGCGCAACGCCGCCGGCAACTCGCGCCGATGTCGCGCGGCAATCTCGTCCAGCGGCTGGCTGGGCGCCACCACCAGCACGTCGATCGGCGCCAGGCCCAAGCGCCGGGCGTCCAGGTGCGCCGGCAACAGGTGGCTCAGGTGGTTGAGGCGCTGCAGCAGCTCGATGTCGTCTTCCAGGCTGTCAATGAACGTACTGTTGAGCATGTGCCCGCCGATCTGCGCCAGGCTCGGCTGCTGGCCGCTGAACACGCGCTGGGTCGGCAACGGTGGCGCCGGCCGCTGCGGGTTGCCACTGACCCCGACTACCAGTACCCGGCTGGCGCCCAGGTGCAGGGCCGGGCTGATCGGTGCCGACTGGCGCACCGCACCATCGCCGAAATATTCATCACCCAGCCGCACCGGGGCGAACAGCAACGGGATGGCCGCGCTGGCCAGCAGATGATCGATGGTCAATGGCGTGGGCATGCCGATACGGCGATGGCGCAACCAGGCTTCGATGGTGCCGCGGCCCTGGTAGAAGGTTACCGCCTGGCCGGACTCGTAGCCAAACGCGGTCACCGCGACGGCGCGCAGTTGCTCGGCGGCCAGGGAGTGGGCGATGCCGTCCAGGTTCAGGTGCGCCTGCAGCAAGCCGCGCAATGGGCTGCTGTCCAGGAGCGCCACTGGCGCCGGGCCACCCACGCCCAGCAGGTTGTGGGCGACGAAGCGGCTGGCCTGGCGGACTACACCGGGCCAGTCGCTGCGGATGACCAGGTGGCTGCGGAAGTTCTGCCAGAAGGCGGTGAGCCGTTGTACGGCATCGCTGAAATGGGTGGCGCCGCTGGCCAGGGTGACGGCGTTGATGGCCCCGGCGGAGGTGCCCACGATGACCGGGAACGGGTTGTGCGCGCCGGCGGGCAGCAATTCGGCAATGCCGGCCAGCACGCCCACCTGGTAGGCGGCGCGGGCGCCGCCGCCAGAAAGGATAAGACCGGTTACCGGGGGTGGGGCCATTGGAGTCCTTCCTGGGGTTGGTGGGCTGTCAGTGCCGGCCCTTTCGCGGGTAAACCCGCTCCTACAGGTTCTTCACCGGCCTTGAAGGCTGTGCAATACCTGTGGGAGCGGGTTCACCCGCGAAAGGGCCGGCACAGGCAAAACAAAATTCAGCGCTTCTTCTTGTCATACAGCCGCGGCTCCCCTTCGGGTCGCGACTTGAACCGGCGATGCGCCCAAAGGTACTGCTCGGGGCATTCGCGCAACACGCTTTCCACCCACTGGTTGATTCGCAGGCAGTCAGCCTCTTCGCTCTCCCCGGGGAAATCCGCCAGCGGCGGGTGGACCACCAGGCGATAGCCGCTGCCGTCCTCCAGGCGCTTCTGGGTGAACGGAATCACCTGCGCCTTGCCCAACCGGGCAAACTTGGTGGTAGCGGTCACCGTCGCCGCCGGGATGCCGAACAGCGGCACGAACAGGCTCTGCTTGGCGCCGTAGTCCTGGTCGGGTGCGTACCAGATCGCCCGGCCCGAACGCAGCAGCTTGAGCATGCCGCGCACATCCTCGCGCTCCACCGCCAGCGAGTCGAGGTTATGCCGCTCGCGGCCGCTGCGCTGGATGAAGTCGAACAGCGGGTTGCCGTGCTCACGGTACATGCCATCGATGGTGTGATGCTGGCCCAGCAGTGCGGCGCCGATCTCCAGGGTGGTGAAGTGCACCGCCATCAGAATGGCCCCCTGCCCCGCCTGCTGGGCGGCCTGCAAGTGCTCCAGCCCCTCGACATGGGCCAGGCGCGCCAACCGGGCCTTGGGCCACCACCAGCTCATGGCCATTTCGAAGAAGGCGATACCGGTGGAGGCGAAGTTGGCCTTGAGCAGGCGCTGCCGTTCGTCGACCGACAGCTCCGGGAAGCACAGCTCCAGGTTGCGCGCGGCAATGCGCCGCCGCTCACCGGCAAAGCGGTACATCACCGCTCCCAGCGCGGCACCGACTTTCAACAGGACCCGATACGGCAACTGGACCACCAGCCACAGCAGGCCCAGGCCCAGCCACAGGCCCCAGAAACGTGGGTGAAGGAAATAGGGACGAAAACGCGGGCGTTCCATTGAAGCTTCCGGAAAGACAAAGGCCGCGCATTCTACAACGGATCAGCGCATGTTGCGGGCAACCGGTCTTATCGTTATAAGTCAGGGCACTTTTTTCGCAACAAGCCGTCTATGCAGACCATGAGCCCAAACCACACACCCGACACCGCCTCCGTGTTCCAGCTCAAGGGCAGCATGCTCGCCATTACAGTGCTGGAGCTGGCGCGCAATGACCTTGAAGCCCTCGACCGCCAACTGGCGGCCAAAGTCGCCCAGGCACCGAACTTCTTCAGCAACACGCCACTGGTGCTGGCGCTGGACAAGCTGCCGGCCGACGAGGGGGCAATCGACCTGCCCGGCTTGATGCGGATCTGCCGCCACCACGGCCTGCGTACCCTGGCCATCCGTGCCAACCGCATCGAGGACATCGCCGCCGCCATCGCCATCGACCTGCCGGTGCTGCCGCCATCCGGCGCGCGCGAGCGGCCGCTGGAGCCCGAACCCGAGGTGAAGAAGCCCGAGCCGGCCCCTGTCCCGCCACCAATCCTCGAACCCGAGGTACGCCCGACCCGCATCATCACTACGCCAGTACGTGGCGGCCAGCAGATCTACGCCCAGGGCGGCGACCTGGTGGTGACCGCTTCGGTCAGCCCGGGGGCGGAACTTCTGGCCGATGGCAACATCCATGTGTACGGCGCCATGCGCGGCCGCGCCCTGGCCGGCATCAAAGGCAACACCAAGGCACGTATCTTCTGTCAGCAGATGACCGCCGAAATGGTCTCCATCGCCGGCCAGTACAAGGTCTGCGAGGACCTGCGCCGCGACCCGCTGTGGGGTACCGGCGTGCAAGTCAGCCTGTCTGGCGACGTGTTGAACATCACCCGTCTTTAACGGATACTTGCCAGCATTTTTAGTGCAACTTTTCTTACCGTTGCCATTTATTTGTATTTTTGCAGGGACGTGTGTCCCGATTATTTTAGGGGTGAAACACCTTGGCCAAGATTATCGTGGTTACTTCCGGCAAGGGGGGTGTGGGCAAGACCACCACCAGCGCCGCCATTGGTACCGGCCTCGCACTGCGTGGCCACAAGACCGTCATCGTCGACTTCGACGTGGGCCTGCGTAACCTCGACCTGATCATGGGCTGCGAACGCCGCGTGGTGTACGACTTCGTCAACGTGGTCAACGGCGAAGCCAACCTGCAACAGGCCCTGATCAAGGACAAGCGCCTCGAGAACCTGTACGTGCTGGCCGCCAGCCAGACCCGTGACAAGGACGCGCTGACCCAGGAAGGCGTGGAAAAGGTCCTGATGGAGCTGAAGAAAGACTTCGACTTCGTCATCTGCGACTCGCCGGCCGGTATCGAGAAAGGCGCACACCTGGCCATGTACTTTGCCGACGAAGCCGTCGTGGTCACCAACCCCGAGGTATCCTCGGTACGAGACTCCGACCGCATGCTGGGCATCCTGTCGAGCAAGTCGCGCCGCTCCGAGAACGGCGAAGAGCCGATCAAGGAACACCTGCTTATCACCCGCTACCACCCGGAGCGCGTGGAAAAGGGCGAAATGCTGAGCATCGCCGACGTCGAAGAGATCCTGGCGATCAAGCTCAAGGGTGTGATCCCCGAGAGCCAGGCAGTGCTCAAGGCTTCCAACCAGGGTATCCCGGTCATCCTCGACGACCAGAGCGATGCCGGCCAGGCCTATAGCGATACCGTCGACCGTCTGCTGGGCAAAGAAAAGCCCCTGCGGTTCATCGAAGTGCCGAAGCAAGGATTCTTCGCGCGCCTGTTTGGAGGCAAGTAAACCATGAACCTTTTTGACTTCTTTCGTGGCAGACAGAAACAGACCAGCGCGTCGGTAGCGAAAGAGCGTCTACAGATCATCGTGGCGCACGAGCGCGGCCAACGCAGCGAACCGGACTACCTGCCAGCGCTGCAGAAAGAACTGCTGGAAGTGATCCGCAAATATGTGAACATCGGCAACGATGATGTGCATATCGAGCTGGAAAACCAGGGTAGCTGCTCGATTCTGGAGCTGAACATCACCTTGCCGGATCGCTGATCCGGCGACCAGGTTTTGATCATTGGGGCTGCTTTGCAGCCCATCGCGACACAAGGCCGCTCCTACAAGGGTTATGCATTTCCCCTGTAGGAGCGGCCTTGTGTCGCGATGGGCCGCAAGGCGGCCCCAGTGTTTTCCCCGATATAACCGAGACCAAGCAATGCCGCTGTCCAACATCCAGATCCTGCACGAAGACGCCGCCATCCTGGTGATCAACAAACCGACCCTGCTGCTGTCGGTACCCGGCCGCACCGAGGACAACAAGGACTGCCTGATCACTCGCCTGCAGGAAAACGGCTACCCCGACGCGCTGATCGTGCACCGCCTGGACTGGGAAACTTCCGGCATCATCCTGCTGGCACGGGATGCCGACAGCCATCGTGAGCTGTCGCGCCAGTTCCACGACCGCGAAACCGAAAAGGCCTACACCGCGCTGTGCTGGGGCCAGCCGGCGCTGGACAGCGGCAGCATCGACCTGCCGCTGCGCTACGACCCGCCGACCAAGCCACGGCATGTGGTGGACCACGAGCAGGGCAAGCATGCGCTGACCTTCTGGCGCATCGTCGAGCGCTGCGGTGATTACTGCCGGGTAGAGCTGACACCGATTACCGGGCGTTCGCACCAGTTGCGCGTGCACATGCTGTCGATCGGGCACCCGCTGCTGGGCGACCGGCTGTATGCCAACCCCGAGGCACTGGCTGCCCATGAGCGGTTGTGCCTGCATGCCTCGATGCTGAGCTTTACCCACCCGGTGTCCGGGGAGCGGTTGAAGTTCGAGTGCCCTGCGCCCTTCTGATTGTGTACAGCCTGTACTGGCCTCTTCGCGGCTAAAGCCGCTCCCACAGGGACCGCACCGCTTTCGACGGTTGTGCAGTACCTGTGGGAGAGGCTTCAGCCGCGAAGAGGCAGACACAATTTGTCGACCTAATACGCTAAACTCGCGCCACTGCTGTCTGGAGTGAGCTATGCGCGACGCACTGAATTCTGGCCTTATCGACTTCCTCAAGGCCTCCCCCACGCCCTTCCATGCCACCGCCAGCCTGGCCCAGCGCCTGGAAGCTGCCGGCTACCAGCGCCTGGACGAGCGCGACAGCTGGGTCACGGTACCTGGCGGCCGCTACTACGTCACCCGTAACGACTCGTCGATCATCGCCATCAAGCTGGGCAAGCAGGCACCGTTGCTGAACGGCATTCGCATGGTCGGTGCCCACACCGACAGCCCGTGCCTGCGGGTCAAGCCGCAGCCCGAGCTGCAGCGCCAGGGCTTCCTGCAGCTGGGCGTCGAAGTGTATGGCGGCGCCCTGCTGGCGCCATGGTTCGACCGCGACCTGTCGCTGGCCGGCCGGGTCACATATCGCCGAGACGGCAAGGTCGAAAGCCAGCTGATCGACTTCAAGCTGCCGATCGCGGTCATTCCCAACCTGGCAATCCATCTCAACCGCACCGCCAACGAAGGCTGGGCGATCAACCCGCAGAACGAGCTGCCGCCGATCCTGGCCCAGGTGGCGGGTGACGAGCGCATCGACTTCCGCGCCCTGCTCACCGAGCAACTGGCCCGCGAGCACGAGCTGATCGCCGACGTGGTGCTGGATTACGAGCTGAGCTTCTACGACACCCAAAACGCCGCGCTGGTCGGCCTGAACGGCGACTTCATCGCCGGCGCGCGCCTGGACAACCTGTTGTCGTGCTATGCCGGCCTGCAGGCACTGCTGGCCGCCGACAGCGACGAGACCTGCGTACTGGTGTGCAACGACCATGAAGAAGTCGGCAGCTGCTCGGCCTGTGGCGCCGACGGGCCGATGCTGGAGCAGACCCTGCAACGCCTGCTGCCGGATGGCGACGCCTACGTGCGCACCATCCAGCGCTCGCTGATGGTGTCGGCCGACAACGCCCACGGCGTGCACCCCAACTACGCCGACAAGCACGACGGCAACCACGGGCCCAAGCTCAACGCCGGGCCGGTAATCAAGGTGAACAACAACCAGCGCTACGCTACCAACAGCGAAACCGCCGGGTTCTTCCGTCACCTGTGCATGGCCGAGGAAGTGCCGGTGCAGAGCTTCGTGGTACGCAGCGACATGGGCTGTGGTTCGACCATCGGGCCGATTGCCGCCAGCCACCTGGGCGTGCGTACGGTGGATATAGGCTTGCCGACCTTTGCCATGCATTCGATTCGCGAACTGTGCGGCAGCCATGACCTGGCGCACCTGGTGAAGGTGCTGAGCGCCTTCTACCGTTGCCGCGAGTTGCCCTGATGCCTTGATGCAAGCAGGCCTGGCCTCTTCGCGGGTAAACCCGCTCCCACAGGTACCGCACAGTTCCTGTGGGAGCGGGTTCACCCGCGAAGAGGCCGGGCCTGCTCGCACCTGCTGAAGGTCAATCCCGCTTCGCCCGCTACCCGCTATGCTTGTTACATGGCCCCACTGCAAAAGGATTGCTGTCCATGTCCCCGTTCCTGTCCCTGTTCGTGCCGGTGTTTCTGTTCCTGTTGCTGCTGACCATCGGTTTCAGCCTGCGCGAGCGCAATATCGGCGTTGTGATGATGTGGGTCGGCACACTGGGTATCTTCGGCCTCACCTGCTGGAAAATCCTGGAGCAACTGCCGTCGTGAACCTCTACACTCGGTCAATCGTTTGACCTGAGGTAGTTTTGCCAGTGCCTGCTCTCCTGCGTTGCCTGTTCCTGCTGCTGTTCCTGTTTGTCACCCCGTTACAGGCTGCGGGCCTGCCAGGCCTGCTGGGTGGCAGCGCGCCCGCGCAGCCAGAAGCCAGCGAACCGCTGGGCAAGTCGCTGGACGAGGTGATCAAGAACCTGGAAAACGACCAGCAGCGGGCCAAACTCCTGGCCGACCTGAAAAAGCTGCGCGACGCCACCAGGCAATCGCAACCCACCGTCGAACAGGGCGTGCTCGGCCTGATCGGCGGCGCCCTGCAGGACTTCGAAAAGCAGTTCAGCGGCGATGCCAGCCCGTTCCATCGCTGGGCCGCGGAAATCGAACAGGCCCAGGCCGAACTGACCGAGTTGATGGTGCCGGTGCACCAGTGGCCGGCCATTCTGTTCGGCTTTGCCGCCGTCATCGCCGTCTGGAGCGTGCTGGCCTACGCCTTCAACTGGGTCGGGCATCGGGTACGCCTGCGTTTTGGCCTGAGCGAGGAACTGCCGCAGCACCCACGCACCTGGGATCTGGTGCGCTTTGCCCTGCGCAAGCTGGGCCCATGGCTGGTGGCGCTGGTGTTCACCGTTTACCTGAGCTTCGTGCTGCCGCCGTCGCTGGGCAAGTCGCTGGCCATGGTGCTGGCCTACGCACTGGTGGTCGGCACCTGCTTCTCGGCCATCTGCGTGATTGCCTTCTCGCTGCTCGACGGCCCCCACCGCCACCGCGCCCTGTACATCCTGCGCCACCAGGCCTTCCGCCCGCTGTGGCTGATCGGCAGTTTCGCCGCGTTTGGCGAAGCGATGAGCGATCCGCGCCTGATGGTCGCCCTCGGCACCCACCTGGCCCACGCCCTGGCTACCCTGGCCAACGTGATCGCGGCGCTGTGCACCGGGCTGTTCATCCTGCGCTTCCGTCGCCCGATCGCCCACCTGATCCGCAACCAGCCGCTGTCACGGCGCCTGACCCGGCGCACCCTAAGTGACACCATCGAGATCCTCGGCAGCTTCTGGTTCGTGCCAGCACTGATCCTGGTGGCGATTTCGCTGTTCGCTACCTTTATCTCGGCCGGCGACACCAGCACCGCCCTGCGCCAGTCGCTGATGTGCACGGTGTTGGTGGTGGTGTGCATGGTGCTCAACGGCCTGGTGCGCCGCCACGCCGCCAACCCCAAGCGCGCCAGCAAGCGCCAGGCGGTGTACGCCGAACGCCTGCGCAACTTCGGCTACCTGCTGGTGCACCTGTTCATCTGGCTGGTGTTCATCGAACTGGGGCTGCGTGTGTGGGGCCTGTCGATGATCAGCTTCGCCGAGGGCGACGGCCACGACATAAGCGTGCGCCTGCTGGGCCTGGCCGGCACGCTGATCGTCGCCTGGCTGGTGTGGATCCTTGCCGACACCGCCGTGCACCACGCCCTGGTGCGCTCGCGCCGGGGCCTGGCCAACGCCCGCGCGCAAACCATGATGCCGTTGATCCGCAACGTGATGTTCGTGGTCATCTTCATCATCGCGGTGATTGTCGCCCTGGCCAACATGGGCATGAACGTCACCCCGCTGCTGGCGGGTGCCGGTGTGATCGGCCTGGCCATCGGCTTTGGTGCCCAGTCGCTGGTGGCCGACCTGATCACCGGCTTGTTCATCATCATCGAGGACTCGCTGGCCATCGACGACTACGTGGATGTGGGCGGCCACCTGGGCACGGTGGAGGGGCTGACCATCCGTACCGTACGCCTGCGTGACATCGACGGCATCGTGCATACCATCCCGTTCAGCGAGATCAAGAGCATCAAGAACTACTCGCGCGAGTTCGGCTACGCGATCTTCCGCGTGGCGATCCCGCACAGCATGAACATCGACCAGGCCATCACGCTGATTCGCGAAGTGGGGCAGAAGCTGCGCAACGACCCGCTGATGCGCCGCAACATCTGGTCGCCGCTGGAGCTGCAGGGGGTGGAGAGCTTCGAGTCGGGGTCGGCGATCTTGCGTGCGCGGTTCAAGACTGCGCCGATCAAGCAATGGGAAGTGTCGCGGGCCTTCAACCTGGCTTTGAAGCGGCAGCTGGATGAGGCCGGGCTGGATTTGGCAACGCCACGGTTGTCAGTGCAGGTAGTGACTGCCGGTTCTTCCAGTTAAGGCCTATTCGCGGGTGAACCCGCTCCCACAAGTACTGTGCAAAGGCTGAAACCTGTGCGGCCCCTGTGGGAGCGGGCGAGCCCGCGAAGAAGCCAACACCTCAACCCGCCTGGGCGCGGATGCGGATGGCATCATGCCGCCAATACTCCAGGTCGCAGTCGATCAGGTGCCCATGCTGGTCACTGTTGACCCGGGTGATATGCAACCCGGGGCTTCCCGCCGACACCTTCAAGGCACCGGCTGCCTCCACCGGCAACGCCGTCGGCAAGATCTCGAAGCACACCTGCCCATACTGGATGCCGTACACCCGCCCATAAATCTCGGTCAGCGACTGGGCCAGGTCCTGCTCGAGAATCTCCGGGAAGTACCTGGGGTTGAGGTAGTGCTCGGCATACAGCACCGCCCGCCCATCGATCCGCCGCAACCGGCAGATACGTACCACGCTGGACAACGCAGGCAGTTGCAAGCGCGCACAGATGGCCGCCGACGCCGGCTGCAGCCGAGCTGACAAGAGTTCGGTACTGGGCACCCGCCCCTGGTCGCGGACCATGGCATGGAAGTGGCTGCGCTCGATCAGGTCGTAGGTCAGCCGCTCGGGCGCGACGAACCAGCCGCGACGCTCTTCGCGGTAGATCAGCCCCTGGGCTTCCAGCTGCACCAGCGCCTCACGCAGGGTAATGCGCGTGGTATCGAACACCTCGCTGAGCTTGCGCTCGGCCGGCAGCTTGCCGCCCGGCGCCAGCAGGCCGTGCTCTATCTGTTCCTGCAGGGCGTGACAGATGGCTGTTACCGCACGCGGTGGCATCGGCTGCATCAAAGGTTACCTATCTGGACTAGTCCAGCCCCAGAACAGGGCACTTGGAGAATAGTGCAAGCCTAGGCAGGGCTGATGAACATCCTGTGACAAGGCTTTGACCAGACACTGCCAGAAACGCGCCAAGCCAGCAGAACCGGGGCGGTTCAGTGGTCTACGCTGTAGCTTCAGGGCCTTCATCGGCCCTTCCCTACATCAAACTGTCACGCAAGCAGCCTACCTTGGCTCAAGGTTTGCTGACCTAGACCAACGGTCACCAGACAACGGCTTCACTCATAACAACCATCGCTAAAGGCACCCACCAAGGAGCTTCGGATGAAAAAGTTGTTCATGGCGTCACTGCTCGGTTCGGCCATCGCCCTGTGTACCACGGCAATGGCCGCCGATACCGACCTCAAGGCCCTGGAAGACGCCGCCCGCAAGGAAGGCAACGTCAACAGCGTGGGCATGCCCGATGCCTGGGCCAACTGGAAAGGCACCTGGGAAGACCTGGCCAGCAAGTACGGCCTGAAGCACAGCGACACCGACATGAGCTCGGCCCAGGAAATCGCCAAGTTCGAAGCCGAGAAGGACAACGCCAGCGCCGACATCGGCGACGTGGGTGCCGCCTTCGGCCCGATCGCCGTGAGCAAGGGCGTGAGCCAAGCGTACAAGCCGAGCACCTGGGACCAGGTGCCGACCTGGGCCAAGGACAAGGACGGCCACTGGGCGCTGGCCTATACCGGCACCATCGCCTTCATCATCAACAAGGACCTGGTCAAGGAAGGCGAGCGGCCAACGACCTGGCACGACCTGGAAAAAGGCAAGTACAAGGTTGCCATCGGTGACGTCGGCACCGCAGCCCAGGCCGCCAACGGCGTGCTGGCAGCGGCTATCGCCTACAAGGGTGACGAGACCAACCTGGCACCGGGCCTGCAACTGTTCACCAAGCTGGCCCAGCAGAAGCGCCTGTCGCTGGCCAACCCGACCATCCAGACCCTGGAGAAGGGCGAGGTGGAAGTGGGCGTGGTGTGGGACTTCAACGGCCTGAGCTACCGTGAACAGATCGACCCCAAGCGTTTCGAAGTGCTGATCCCGTCGGATGGCTCGGTGATCTCCGGCTATACCACCATCATCAACAAGTACGCCAAGCACCCGAATGCGGCCAAGCTGACACGTGAATACATCTTCAGCGATGCCGGGCAGATCAACCTGGCCAAAGGGCATGCGCGGCCGATCCGTGCCGAGCACCTGAAGCTGCCGGACGATGTGCAGGCCAAGCTGCTGCCCAACGAACAGTACAAGGCTGCACAGCCGATCAAGAATGCCGAGGCCTGGGAAGCGAGCTCGAAGAAACTGCCGCAGATGTGGCAGGAGCAGGTGATCATCGAGATGGAGTAAGGGGCTAGTTTCTCTAGCGCCTGGACGGGCCCTTTCGCGGGTAAACCCGCTCCCACAGGTACAGCGCACACCTCAAGGCCGGCGCATGACCCTGTAGGAGCGGGTTTACCCGCGAAGAAGCCAACGCGGTTTATGACTGGAGCCACCATGCAACACAACGTCATTCTGGTCCTGCTCGACGGCCTCAACTACCAGGTCGCGCATCATGCCATGGGCCACCTGCACGCCTACGTCGAGGCCGACCGTGCCGCGCTATACCGCGTGGAATGCGAACTGCCGTCGCTGTCGCGGCCGCTGTATGAGTGCATCCTCACCGGTGTACCGCCGATCGACAGCGGCATCGTGCACAACAACGTCAACCGTCTGTCCAACCAGCGCAGCGTGTTCCACTACGCCCGCGAGGCCAACCTGGGCACTGCGGCTGCGGCCTATCACTGGATGAGCGAGCTGTACAACCGCTCGCCCTTCGACCCGCAGCGCGACCGCCATACCCACGCACCGAAGCTGCCGATCCAGCACGGGCTGTTCTACTGGGACGACCGTTACCCCGATTCGCACCTGCTGGCCGATGGCGAATACCTGCGCCGCCGCCACGCCCCCAATTTCCTGCTGGTGCACCCGATGAGCATCGACGATGTCGGCCACCATCACGGCCTGGACAGCAGCCAGTACCGCAACGCCGCGCGCAGCGCCGACATCCTGCTGGCCGACTACCTGCCAGGCTGGCTCGAAGAGGGCTACCAGGTACTGGTCACCGCCGACCACGGCATGAACAACGACCGCTCGCACAATGGCCTGCTGACCGAGGAGCGCGAAGTGCCGCTGTTCGTCTTCGGCGATGCCTTCAGCCTCGACCCTGCGGCCAAACCGCTGCAGACCGAGTTGTGCGGGACCATCTGCGAGCTGCTCGGCGCGCCGCATGACAAGACCGTCTGCCGGGAGCTGCTGAAGTGACCACACCCAAGAGCAGCAACACCCGTGGCCGCTACCTGGCCCTGCTCTGCCTGCTACCGTTCGCCGTGTTCTTCGTCATCTTCCAGATCGCCCCGCTGGCCTGGGTGGCGATCAACAGCCTGCAATCGGAAGCGGGTTGGGGCGTGGACAACTTCAGCAAGGTATTCGCCTCGAAGTTCTACCTGCAGGCCCTGCAACGCAGCCTGGAGATCAGCTTCTGGTCGAGCCTGTTCGGCATCGTCATCGCCACTCTGGGCGCCTACTCGCTGCGCCAGGTGGACTCGAAGCTGCGCGACTTCGTCAGCGCCTTCGCCAACATGACCAGCAACTTCGCCGGGGTGCCGCTGGCCTTCGCCTTCATCATCCTGCTCGGTTTCAACGGCGCGCTGACCCTGCTGCTGAAGCAGGTCGGCCTGCTGGAGGACTTCAGTATCTATTCCAAGAGCGGGCTGATCCTGGTGTACACCTACTTCCAGATCCCGCTTGGCGTGTTGCTGCTGTACCCCGCGTTCGACGCACTGCGCGAAGACTGGCGCGAGTCGGCCGCACTGCTGGGGGCCAGCCACTGGCAATTCTGGCGACACATCGGCCTGCCGGTGCTGACCCCGGCACTGCTGGGCACTTTCGTCATCCTGTTGGCCAACGCCCTCGGTGCCTACGCCACCGTGTACGCGCTGACAACCGGCAACTTCAACGTACTGCCGATCCGCATCGCCGGCCTGGTGGCCGGTGACATCAGCCTCGATCCCAACCTGGCCAGCGCCCTGGCGATGGTACTGGTGGGGCTGATGACGCTGGTCACGGTGATGCACCAATGGCTGCTGAAAAGGAGCTACCATGCGCGCTGACGCCCGTTCCGGCGGCTGGTACCACCGCGCCGTGGTCTACCTGCTGTTCCTCATCCTGCTGCTGCCGCTGGCCGGCACCCTGCTCTACTCGCTGGCCACCAGCTGGTCGGCCAGCCTGCTGCCCAGCGGCCTGACCTTCAAGTGGTACATCGCGCTGTGGAGCGAGCCGCGCTTCCTGGCCGCCTTCGGCCAGTCGCTGCTGGTGTGCGTGGGCGCGCTGCTGCTGTCGGTGGTACTGATCCTGCCGCTGCTGTTCGTGGTGCACTACCACTTCCCGAGGCTCGATGCGCTGATGAACATCCTCATCCTGCTGCCGTTCGCGGTGCCGCCGGTGGTGTCGTCGGTGGGGCTGCTGCAGCTGTATGGCAGCGGGCCCATGGCCATGGTCGGTACACCGTGGATCCTGATCGGCTGCTATTTCACCATCGCCTTGCCGTTCATGTACCGGGCCATTACCAACAACCTGCAGGCGATCAACCTGCGCGACCTGATGGACGCCGCCCAGCTGCTGGGCGCCAGCACCTGGCAGGCGGCGCTGCTGGTGGTGCTGCCGAACCTGCGCAAGGGCCTGATGGTGGCACTGCTGCTGTCGTTCTCGTTCCTGTTCGGCGAGTTCGTGTTCGCCAACCTGCTGGTCGGCACCCGCTACGAGACCCTGCAGGTGTACCTGAACAACATGCGCAACAGCAGCGGCCACTTCAACAGCGCGCTGGTGATCTCGTATTTCGCCTTCGTGCTGGTACTGACCTGGGTCGCCAACCGCCTGAACAAGGACAAGACCTGACATGAGCTTCGTCAGCGTACAGAAACTGCAAAAAAGCTACGCCGGCAGCCCGGTGTTCGAGAACATCGACTGCCATATCGAACGCGGTGAGTTCGTCACCCTGCTTGGCCCGTCCGGTTGCGGCAAGTCCACGCTGCTGCGCTGCATCGCCGGGCTGACCCCGGTGGACAGCGGGCAGATCCTGCTCGACGGCCATGACATCGTACCGCTGAGCCCGCAAAAGCGTGGCATCGGCATGGTGTTTCAAAGCTATGCGCTGTTCCCCAACATGACCGTGGAGCAGAACGTCGCCTTCGGCCTGCGCATGCAGAAGGTCAAGGCCGACGAAAGCCAGGCCCGGGTACGCGAGGCGCTGGAACTGGTGGAACTGGGCAACTTCGCCGGGCGCTACCCGCACCAGTTGTCCGGCGGCCAGTGCCAGCGCGTTGCCCTGGCCCGCTCGCTGGTCACCCGCCCGCGCCTGCTGCTGCTCGACGAGCCGCTGTCGGCGCTGGATGCGCGCATCCGCAAGCACCTGCGCGAGCAGATCCGCGCCATCCAGCGCGAGCTGGGGCTGACCACCATCTTCGTCACCCACGACCAGGAGGAGGCGCTGACCATGTCCGATCGCATCTTCCTGATGAACCAGGGGCGCATCGTCCAGAGCGGCGATGCCGAAACCCTCTACACCGCGCCGGTGGACCTGTTTGCCGCCGGCTTCATCGGCAACTACAACCTGCTCGACGCCGACAGCGCCAGCCGCCTGTTGCAGCGCCCGGTGGCCAGCCGCCTGGCGATACGCCCCGAGTCGATTACCTTGGGCATCAACGGTGAACTGGACGCCGAAGTGCGCAGCCACAGCCTGCTGGGCAACGTGATCCGCTACCGGGTGCGGGTGCGCGAGGTGGAACTGGTGGTCGACGTGCTCAACCGCTCACCGTCCGACCTGCACGCGGATGGGCAACGGGTAAGCTTGTCGATCGACCCCACGGCGCTACGGGAAGTGGCCTAAGGAGAATCAACACCATGGCACTGGCAATTTTCGATCTGGACGAAACCCTGATCCACGGCGACTGCGCCTCACTGTGGAGCGAGCAGATGGCCCGGCTAGGCTGGGTCGACGGTAAAGCCTTCCTGCGCCGCGACCATGAGTTGATGGAAGCCTATGGCAAGGGCCACCTGCGGATGGAGGACTACATGGCCTTCAGCCTGGAGCCGATTGCCGGGCGCACCCTGGAAGAGGTCGAGCACCTGGTAGCACCGTGGGTCGAAGAGGTGATCGAGCCAATCATCTACGGCGACGCCTGCCGCTGCATTGCCGAGCACCGCAAGCGCGGGGATCGCATCCTGATCATTTCGGCGTCGGGTACGCACCTGGTCGGGCCGATTGCGGCGCGGCTGGGGGTGGACGAATACCTGGCGATCGAACTGGAGGCGGTGAACGGGGTTTATACCGGCAAGACCCACGGGGTGCTGACCTACCGCGAAGGGAAGATCACGCGGTTGCTGGAATGGCTGGACCAGGAGCAGGAGAACCTGGAAGGCGCGACTTTCTATTCCGACTCGCGCAACGATTTGCCGCTGTTGCTGAAGGTGGATCATCCGCATGTGGTGAACCCGGATGCGGTGTTGCGGGAGCATGCCGAGATCAACAAGTGGCCGATCCTGAGCTGGGCCTGAGGTAATCGCATTGCCTGCACCGGCCCTTTCGCGGGTAAACCCGCTCCCACAGGGACCACACAGTTTTCAAGCCTGTGGTAATCCCTGTGGGAGCGGGTTCACCCGCGAAGAGGCCAGGCCTGCTTACATCAGGCTAGGGTCTATCACCATCACCAGCTTGCCCGACACCTGGTTGGTCTCAAGCTCGGCATACGCCGCCTGGCCAAACTCCACCGGGTAGGTGTCCACCAACTGCGGCGACAGGCGCCCTTCGGCAAACAGCGGCCACACCTGCTGCTGCAACTCGCGCAGCAGTTCGGCCTTGAAGCCGTCATCGCGGTTACGCAGCGTGGAACCGGTAATCTCCAGGCGCTTGCCCAGTACCTGTGCCAGGTCCAGCTCGAACTTGCGCCCGCCCATCAGACCGATGATCACCCAGCGCCCGTCACGCGCCAGCAACTTGAGGTTGAGCTCGCCGTAGCTGGCGCCCACCGGGTCGAGAATCACGTCGAACGGGCCAAAACCTTCCAGCGCTTCCAGGTTTTCGTTACGTACCACACCACCGGCGGCGCCCAGCGCCTCGCAGTAGGCCAGGCGGTCCTGGGAACCGACGCTTACCCATACCGGGCTGCCGAACGCCTTGCACAGCTGGATGGCGGCCGAGCCAACGCCGCTGGCGCCAGCGTGCACCAGCACCTTCTCGCCAGCTTTCACGCCACCCAGCTGGAAGATGTTCAGCCAGGCAGTGGCATATACCTCCGGCAACGCCGCCGCTTCGTGCAGGCTCAGGCCTTCGGGCACCGGCAGCACGTGGCGGGCATCCACCACCACTTCCTCGGCCATGGCGCCGCTGGCCAGCAGTGCGCACACCCGGTCACCCACCCGCCAGTCGGCACCGGCCCCCACTTCCTCGATCACCCCGGAGCACTCCAGGCCCATGTACGGGCTGGCGCCTGGCGGTGGTGGGTACAAACCTTTCATCTGCAGCAGATCGGCGCGGTTCAGCCCCGCAGCAGCCACGCGAATGCGCACTTGACCCGCGTCGCAGGCCGGGCGCTCGGCCTCGACCCAAGCCACATGTCCGTCAACGCCTTGCAATGCCTTCACAGTGCCTCCATAGTTGAATCATATGACCGAGCCTGGGAACGCCAAGTCCCCAGGCTTTTTGCAGTATGCATCCGGTTTTTTGCAACCGGTGAACAGAAAAGACGGCCTACTATGCGTGATCAATTGTCTCCACGTCGAATCAGCATGAAGCATTTCCTCCCAAGCACCGCCCTGGCGCTGATGATCGGCCTGGGCAGCCTCACGCTCGGCGGCAATGCGGCGGCCGCCAACAAATGGGACAGCCTGCAGCCGGACCGCGACGAGATCGTCGCCAGCCTCAACGTGGTGGAATTGCTCAAGCGCCACCACTACAGCAAGCCGCCGCTGGACGACGCCCGTTCGGTCATCATCTATGACAGCTACATCAAGCTGCTGGACCCGGCGCGCAGCTACTTCACCGCTGCCGACATCGCCGAATTCGACAAATGGAAAACGCAATTCGACGATTTCCTCAAGAGCGGTAACCTGGACCCGGGCTTCACCATCTACAAACGCTACCTGGACCGCGTCAAGCAACGTCTGGACTTCGCCCTGGCCGAGCTGAACAAGGGCGTGGACAAGATCGACTTCAACGCCAAGGAAACCTTGCTGATCGACCGCAAGGACGCCCCGTGGATGAAGGACCAGGCCGAGCTCGACGATTTGTGGCGCAAACGCGTCAAGGACGAAGTGCTGCGCCAGAAGATCGCCGGCAAGGAACCCAAGCAGATCCAGGAAACCCTGACCAAGCGCTACAAGAACCAACTGTCGCGCCTGGACCAGACCCGTGCCGAGGACATCTTCCAGGCCTACATCAACACCTTCGCCCAGTCCTACGACCCGCACACCAACTACCTGTCGCCGGACAACGCAGAAAACTTCGACATCAACATGAGCCTGTCGCTGGAAGGCATCGGCGCAGTACTGCAAAGCGACAACGACCAGGTCAAGATCGTGCGTCTGGTGCCGGCAGGCCCGGCGGCCAAGACCAAGCAGGTGGCACCGGCCGACAAGATCATCGGTGTGGCCCAGGGCAACAAGGAGATGGTCGACGTGGTCGGCTGGCGCCTGGACGAAGTGGTCAAGCTGATCCGCGGCCCGAAAGGCTCGGTGGTGCGCCTGGAGATCATCCCCGCCAGTAACGCGCCTAGCGACCAGACCAGCAAGATCGTGTCGATCACCCGCGAGGCGGTGAAGCTCGAGGAGCAGGCAGCGAAGAAGTCGGTGCTCAAGCTCAAGCAGGACGGGCGTGACTACAAGCTGGGCATCATCGAGATCCCGGCCTTCTACCTCGACTTCAAGGCCTATCGCGCCGGTGACCCGGAGTACAAGAGCACCACGCGTGACGTGAAGAAGCTGCTGACCGAGCTGCAGAAAGAAAAAGTCGACGGCGTGGTCATCGACCTGCGCAACAACGGCGGCGGCTCGCTGCAGGAAGCCACCGAGCTGACCAGCCTGTTCATCGAGAAAGGCCCGACCGTGCTGGTGCGCAACAGCGACGGCCGTGTCGACGTGCTGGAAGACGAAAACCCCGGTGCCTTCTACAAGGGCCCACTGGCACTGCTGGTCAACCGCCTGTCGGCCTCGGCTTCGGAGATCTTCGCCGGTGCCATGCAGGACTACCACCGTGCGCTGATCATCGGCGGCCAGACCTTCGGCAAAGGCACCGTGCAGACCATCCAGCCACTCAACCATGGCGAGCTGAAGCTTACCCTGGCCAAGTTCTACCGGGTTTCCGGGCAGAGCACCCAGCATCAGGGCGTGCTGCCGGACATCGACTACCCGTCGATCATCGATACCAAGGAGATCGGCGAGAGCGCCCTGCCCGAGGCCATGCCGTGGGACACCATTCGCCCGGTGGTCAAGCCGGCGGCCGACCCGTTCAAGCCGTTCCTGGCCCAACTCAAGGCGCAGCATGAAGCGCGCAGCGACAAGGATGCAGAGTTCACCTACATCCGCGACCGCCTGGCCCTGACCCAGAAGCTGATGAACGAAAAGACCGTCAGCCTCAACGAGCAGGACCGTCGTGCACGCCACGATGCAATCGAGGCCAAGCAGCTTGCACTGGAGAACATCCGCCGCAAGGCCAAGGGTGAAGAGCCGCTGAAGGAGCTGAAGAAAGAGGACGAGGACGCGCTGCCGACCGAGGATGAAAACACCAAGCCGGAAGACGATGCCTACCTGTCGGAAACCGGCCGCATCCTTATCGACTACCTGAGTGCAAGCACCAAGGTGGCCAAGAAGTAAGACTGTGGCAATGATGGCAAATTAGCTTTACTTGTCATCAAACAGTCATCGCGCTGTCGTGAAATAGAGGGGCCGGGCGTGGAATCGCCCGGCCCTTTCATTTTCAGGAATACGCCATGACCGTCGCCGAACAGCTCAGTGCCTTGAGTGCCATCCTGGCTCAACGCAGCATCCACAGTCTGTTCCAGCCGATCATGTGCCTGAGCGAGCAACGGGTTTTCGGCCATGAGGCGTTGAGCCGCGGGCCGTCCAACAGCCCGCTGCACGCACCGCTGAACCTGTTTACCATCGCCCGCCAGGCCGGCCGCCTGACCGAACTGGAGGCTGCCTGCCGGGAAAGCGCCTGCCGGCGTTTCAGCGAACAGCAGTTGCAGGGCAAGCTGTTTCTCAACATCTCGCCTGAATCGCTGCTGGAGCCGCACTACCCCTCCGGGCAGACCCTGAAACTGCTCGAACAAGTCGGCCTGCCACCCAGCCGGGTGGTGATCGAGCTGACCGAACATACCCCGACCGACGACTTTCAGCTGCTGTCCAATGCGCTGCACCACTACCGGGACGTGGGCTTCTCGATTGCCATCGACGATCTGGGAGCGGGTTATTCGAGCCTGCGCCTGTGGTCGGAGCTGCGCCCCGAATATGTGAAAATCGATCGCCACTTCATCGACGGCATCCACCGCGACCCGCTCAAGCGTGAGTTCGTCGGTTCGATATTGCAGATTGCCCGGGCGTCGAAGGCGCAGGTAATTGCCGAAGGCATCGAGATGGCGGAGGAGCTGGCGGTGCTGGTGGAGATGGGGGTGGACTTGGTGCAGGGCTACCTGCTGGGGCGGCCGCAGGAGCTGGGGGCGCGCGAAAGCCGGCCACTACCGGCGCTGATGAACGTTCCGCAGGCCGAACAGCCGACGGTGCGGCTCAACGCGACGATTGGGCAGTTGCTGGAGTTGTTTGGCCGGCACCGGCACCTGGAGGTATTGGAGGTGGTAGATGCCGATGGCAGGGCTTGTGGGCTGATCCACAGAGATGCTTTGCCTGTTCCGGCCTCTTCGCGGGTAAACCCGCTCCCACAGGTACAACACAAGGCTCAAGACCTGTGGTGAACCTGTGGGAGCGGGTTTACCCGCGAAGAGGCCGGGACAGGCAACGAATCAGGCCGTTTCGGGATAGCTGTACTCGAACACCCTGACCACCTCGGAGGCATGCCATGAGGCCGCTTCCATGCCGTCGACCGGCCCGGAAAATCGGCCCAACCGTTCAACGCACTCAAAAAACCCGGTACGCGGCAAACGGCTGGCACCCTGGCTGATCACCAGCGAGCTGCGCAATGGCTGCTCTGCGCGGGCATCCAGCACCGCCAGGTACTCCAGCGCGGCTGTCAGCGTCTGCATGGCCGGGCTGGGCAACTGCAAACGCTCGATCAGCGCTCGATAGGTCAGCAAGTGACGTTGACGACGGGCCAGGTCAAGCTCGCCCAGCAGGTTATCCCAGTGCTGACGGCTGATCCTGACCTGGCTCATGATGGTTCGCTCCAGCCAGCCACCCCCAGATGCCAGGCCAGGGCACGGCGGATAGCAGCATCCGGCTGGCGTTCACCTGATTCGATCATGGCCAGGTATGCCGGGCTTACCCCGACATTGCGCGCCAGTTGCTCAGGGGCAATGCCCTTGGCCTGGCGAATCTGTGCCACTTCGCTGAAGGCCGGCAATGGCGCACTGGCCACATCGCCCTGCGCTTCACTGGCAAGCACCTCGGCTGGTGCCTGCCCAGCGGCCTTGAGCAGTGCCTGGTACTGTTCCCAGGGAACGACGGCGTACTCGGGTTGACCGTCCCGGCTGATGACCTGAATACCCATTACAAACCCCTTTAAAAAGGATTACAGCATGTAATCCGTAGGCATAACCCTTATGCCAATTATATTACCAACTCTGGGGTCTGTGCAGTTGCGCTGCGGTTGCGGCCAGTTTCACTGCGTGTTGCGTTCCAACCGCAGCGCTTCGGGGGTAGCCGGCAGGCGCTCGACCACGCGCAGCCGTTCGGGCGCCTGGCTGTCGCGCCAGGCCTTGAAGCGCGCCAGTTCGTCAGCCACGGTCTTCAGTACCCAGCCCAGGACCGCGATGTCGTCGAGGAAACCCACGCCCAGCAGCCAGTCGGGGATGGCGTCGATGGGGCTGACGAAATACAGCAGCCCGGCGACGATGGTGACCAGCGCCTTGGGGCTGATGGCACGGTACTCGCCGCGCCACCAGGCCAGGCACAACGACTGCAGCAGCTTCACGTCTTCGCGCAGCTGGCCGATGCGCGGGCCTTTGCGAGCTACCGCGAACAGCAAGGCGGGCAACCGGCCGCGGCTGAGCAGGCGCTCGGCCAACGGCAGGAAACGGGCAAAATTCCAGGGTGAGCTCATGGAGCCTCCAGAGGAAAAGGTTATCCACATTTATTGTGGATAACCTTGTGAACAGGGCGACGTTTCTGACCCCAGGTGCCTGCCAGGCAAGGGCCTCGGTCAGATCGGGCGTTTTTTACACAGTCGTTTCACACCGTGGGTGCGTACGCCGCAAACGATTTGCGTCAGAAGCATCCTGCTGCTTCACGCTGCATTTCCTCGGACAGTATCAGCAGTTGCAGGTTCGTCCAACTACCCGGCACAAACGAAAACGCCCCGTCGGGACGGGGCGTTTTGCGTGGGCCAGCCAGTGTTACTTGGCAGGCGCTTCGGCCGGGGCCTCGGCAGGAGCTTCCGCTTCTGGCTCGGCGCCTTGCAGCTGGGCCGGATCCTTGATGGCGATCAGTTCCAGGTCGAATACCAGTACCGAGTTGGCCGGGATCAGCGGGCTTGGGCTCTGCGCACCGTAGGCCAGTTCAGCCGGGATGAACAGCTTGTACTTCTCGCCGACGTGCATCAGCTGCAGGCCTTCGACCCACCCCGGGATCACGCCGCTGACCGGCAGGTCGATCGGGCTGCCGCGCTCGACGGAGCTGTCGAACACCTTGCCATCGATCAGCTTGCCTTCGTAGTGGACGGTGACCACATCAGTCGCCTTGGGCTGCGGGCCGTCGGCCTTTTTGACCACTTCGTACTGCAGGCCCGAGGCAGTGGTGACCACGCCTGGCTTCTTGGCGTTTTCCTCGAGGAACTTCTTGCCGGCGGAGGCGGCTTCTTCGCTGGCCTTGGCCAGGCGCTCTTCGGCACGCTTCTGCAGCGCGGTGAAGGCCTCTACCAGCTCTTCGTCCTTGATGCGCTGTTCCTTCTTGCCAACGGCGTCTTCGATGCCGAGGGCTACTGCTTTCGAATCAAGGTCTTCCATGCCTTCCTGAGCCAGGCTCTTGCCCATGTTCAGGCCGATACCGTAGGAGGCTTTCTGTGCCGGAGTCTTCAGCTCGGGGCTGCTGGTCTGTTGATCACAGCCAGCCAGTACCAGGCCTACCAGGGCAACCGCAGCCGCCAAACGATGCTGTTTCATGCTATTTCCTTGTTCATGCGCCAAAAGGGCAATCAGGGTAAAGCCGCGAGCTTAGCAGGCGGCCATGACCAATGGCTACCGGCATAGGAGCGGGTTTTGGTAAGGAAGTTCAGTAGTTAAACGCTTATTCATCAAAGGATGTGCAGCCACTGGCCAGTATTGATCGGTTGCGGCGCCTTTGCCCGGTTTTGCGGCGGATTTATTTAGCTGAATGCTGAAAAGCCTGCACTGGCCCTATCGCCGGCAAGCCAGCTCCCACAGGTTCACCACAGGCCCGGAAGCAGTTGCTATCCCTGTGTGTGGCTTGCCGGCGAAAGGGCCAAAAATACCTGCGTTCAGGGGTAGCTGCCCTCTCGGTACTGCCCCGCTACCTCGCGCAACACCTCGCATACCCACTGCCCAGGCAGGCTCTGCGGCAAGGCAGCATTGCGACAGATGCCGACCGAGCCGCCCGGCTCGCGCACACCCAGGTCGAGCTCGACCAGCTCGCCCCGGCGCAGGTCGAGCAGCACCGCATCGCGCGGCGCAACCCACACTGCATCACTGCCCAGCAGGTAGCGCCGGCTCAGCGCCAGCGACAGGGTTTCCAGGCGCTGGGCGGGCATCTGGATGCCACATTGCACGAACAGGCTGTCGGCATGCTGGCGGATGGTGGTGCCGGCTGGCGGCAGCACCAGCGGGTAATGTCCAACCTCCCCGCGCTCTACTGGCTTGCAGGCCAGCAGCGGGTGGCCTGGCCGCACCACCAGGCTCATCGACTCGCTGTACAGGTGCTCGAACGACAGGCCTTGGATCTGCGGGCTGTCGGTCATGCGCCCGACCACCAGTTCCAGTTCGCCGAGGCGCAACTGGCCGAGCAGCTGCGCGCTGACCCCGGTGACCACACTGATTACCAGCGCCTCATGCCGCTGGTGCAGGCGGCACAGCACTTCGGGCATGAGCAGGCCTTCGACCGTGGACAGCACACCGATACGCACCTGCGACGGCGCCCGCGCCTCGCCACGCAGGCTGCTGACGCCATCGCGCAGGGCCTGCACGCTGGGCCCGGCGTAGCGCATGAAACGCGTGCCCGCCGGGGTCAGCTCGACGCCCTGACGGCTGCGCGCGAACAGGCGCGTTTCCAGCAGGTCTTCGAGTTCCTTGAGGGTCTTGGAGATGGCTGGCTGGCTGATTGCCAGGATGTCGGCAGCCCTGGCCAGGCTGCCCTGCCGGGCAATCTCCAGGAAGCACAGCAGGTGGCGGTACTTGATGCGGGTGTCGAGGTTCATGGGCTCAAGCTTACCGCATGCAGATAGCCTGTACCGGCCCTTTCGCGGGTGAACCCGCTCCCACAGGGATCTCCGCAGTTCTCCAGACCTGTGCAGTACCTGTGGGAGCGGGCGTGCCCGCGAAGAGGCCGGTGCAGGCGGCAGATGAATATCAGGCCACAGCCAACTCCACCGCCTCCCCGTTCAACCGCACCGGCCACACCCGCAGGCGCTGCCCGCTATCCTCCAGGCACTCCCCGCTCTCCAGGCTGAAGTGCTGCTTGTACAACGGCGCGGCCACCACCAGCTCGCCCTGCACACTGCCAACCAGGCCGCGGCCGATGATGTTGGCGCCGGATCGCGGGTCACGGTTGTCCACCGCGTACAGCGGCTGCGCCTGCCCCGGCAGGTAGAACAGCGCCACCTGGGCCCCGTCGAGCCAGACCACCACCCCGGAATCAGCCACCAGGTCATCGGCCTGGCACACCACCTGCCAGTTCTCGTGGGTTTTCACAGCAGCATTGGACAAGTTCATCAGACAGCCTCCTCGACGGTTGGGATCAGGTGCAGTGGCGCAGCAGGCCGGCGCTGTTCGCGTTCGCGCACGAAGTGCACGTCCGGGTCGGCGCGGCGGTCGTTGACGAAAGTACGGAAGCGCTTGAGCTTCTCGGGGTCGTTGAGGGCGTTGGCCCATTCGCATTCATACTGGTCGACCACATGCTGCATCTGCGCCTCCAGCTCGCTGGCCAGGCCCAGGCTGTCGTCGAGGATCACCTGCTTCAGGTAGTCCAGCCCACCTTCCAGGTTCTCGCGCCACACCGAGGTGCGCTGCAGTTTGTCGGCGGTGCGGATGTAGAACATCAGCACGCGGTCGATCAGGCGCACCAGGGTTTCGTCGTCGAGGTCGGTGGCGAACAGTTCGGCGTGCCGCGGGCGCATGCCGCCGTTGCCGCATACGTAAAGGTTCCAGCCCTTGTCGGTGGCGATCACGCCGATGTCCTTGCTTTGTGCCTCGGCGCATTCGCGAGTGCAGCCGGACACCGCGAACTTTAGCTTGTGCGGGCTGCGCAGGCCTTTGTAGCGGTCTTCCAGGCGCAGGGCCATGCCGACGCTATCCTGCACGCCATAACGGCACCAGGTGCTGCCGACGCACGACTTTACCGTGCGGGTCGACTTGCCGTAGGCGTGGCCGGTTTCGAAGCCGGCCTCGATCAGCTCGCCCCAGATCAGCGGCAGCTCGTGCAACTGGGCGCCGAACAGGTCGATGCGCTGGCCGCCGGTGATCTTGGTGTACAGGTCGTACTTTTTCGCCACCTGGCCGATCACGATGAGCTTGTCGGGGGTGATTTCACCACCGGGGATGCGCGGCACCACCGAGTAGGTGCCGTTCTTCTGCATGTTGGCCATGAAGGTGTCGTTGGTGTCCTGCAGCGGCACCAGCGCCGGGTCCATGATCGGCTGGTTCCAGCACGAGGCGAGAATACTGCCCACCGCCGGCTTGCAGATGTCGCAGCCAACGTGGCCCTTGCCGTGGCGTTCGAGCAGTTCGTTGAAGGTACGGATACCCTCTACCCGCACCAGCCCGTACAGCTCCTGACGGGTGTAGGCGAAGTGCTCGCACAGGCTCCTGTCCACCGCCACGCCACGGGCGGTCAGCTCGTGCTCGAACACCTGCTTGAGCAGTGCCGCGCAACCACCACAACCGGTGGCGGCCTTGGTGCAGCCCTTGACTGCGGCAAGGTCGCCGCAGCCGCTGTCGATGGCGGCGCAGACCGCGCCCTTGCTGACGTTGTGGCAGGAACAGATGGTCGCGCTGTCGGGCAGCGCATCGGCACCCAGGGCCGGTGCGCCGCCGCCTTGCGGCAGGATCAGTGCCGCGGGGTCGGCTGGCAGGGCGATGCCGTTCTGGGCGTATTGCAGCAGAGTGTCGTAGTAGCTGTTGTCGCCCACCAGCACCGCACCGAGCACGTGCTTGCCGCTGGCATCCACCACCAGCCGGCGATAGGCGCTGTTGGCTTCGTCGATGAAGCGGTAGCTGCGTGCGCCCGGAGTGGCGCCATGGGCATCGCCGATGGAGCCGACATCCACGCCCAGCAACTTGAGCTTGGTCGACATGTCGGCACCGGTGAATTCGCCAGCGGCTTCACCCATCAGCAATGCCGCCAGGTTGCGCGCCATGCTGTAGCCCGGGGCGACCAGGCCGAACACGCTGCCGTTCCACGAGGCGCACTCGCCGATGGCGAAGATGCGCGGGTCGCTGCTGCGGCAGTGGTTGTCGATCACCACGCCACCACGCGCGGCGATGTCCAGGCCACAGGCACGGCCCAGGGCATCCTGCGGGCGGATACCTGCGGAGAACACAATCAGGTCGGTTTCCAGATGCTCGCCGCCATCGAAGTTCATGCGATAGCGGTAGTCTTCACCCGCACTGATCGACTGGGTGGCCCGCGACAGATGCACGCCAACACCCAGCGCTTCGATCTGTGCCTTGAGCGCGGCACCGCCCTCGCCGTCCAGCTGCACCGGCATCAGCCGTGGGGCGAACTCCACCACGTGGGCTTCCAGGCCCAGCGACTTGAGGGCGTTGGCTGCTTCCAGGCCAAGCAGGCCACCGCCCACTACCACGCCACGTCGGGCACTGGCTGCGGCAGCGCGGATGGCGTCGAGGTCGTCGAGGGTGCGGTAGACCAGGCGGGCATTGCCGCTGGAACCTTCGATCGGTGGCACGAAGGGATAGGAACCCGTGGCCAGCACCAACTGGTCGTAGCCGTAACGGCCCTCGGCGGTAACCACTTCGGCGTGCTCACGGTCGATTTCCAGCACCGCTTCACCGAGGTGCAGGTGCACACCGTTGGCGCCGTAGAAGTCCTGCCCGCACAGAGCCAGGGTTTCGGCACAGCTGCCGCCGAAGTACTCGGACAGGTGCACGCGGTCGTAGGCACGCTGGCGCTCTTCGCCGAACACATGCACTTCGAAGCGCTGCAAGGCGCCGCGGCTGACCAGTTGTTCGACGCAATGGTGGCCGACCATGCCGTTGCCGACGATGACCAGTCGCTCTCGTTGCCCGCTGCTCGCTGTTGCCTTCATAAGCCGATCCTCGATCAAAAAAAAAGCGCCTGGAGCCGAAGCTCCAGGCGCCTTTGCCTGTATTCATCACGGTAGGGGGCCCGGGTTGATCGCCGTTGATCAGTGGGCTTTGTTGTAACTAGGGTAAAGCAGGGAGTGTGCCAACTGGGTTGCCTGTGCCGGCCTCTTCGCGGGTAAACCCGCTCCCACAGGGATCTCCACAATTTTCAGACCGGTGCAGTACCTGTGGGAGCGGGTTTACCCGCGAAGAGGCCGGCACAGGTCATGCACATTCGCAGTGCACAACACCCCATCCCGGTGCACATCAATAAACATCCCGCCGATACCGCTTGGCCCTGCCCAGCGCTTCGACATAAGCCGCAGCCACCGCGGCATCCATGCCGCCATGCTCGGCCACGATCGCCCGCAACGCCGCATCCACATCCTTGGCCATGCGCTGCGCATCGCCACACACATAGAAATACGCACCCGCCTCCAGCCATTGCCACAACTGCGCGCCCTGTTCGAGCATGCGCTGCTGCACATAGACCTTCTCGGCCTGGTCGCGCGAGAACGCTGTGTCCAGGCGCAAGTGCCCTGCAGCCTGCCAGGCCTGTAGCTGCTCCTGGTAATAGAAATCGGTGGCCGCGTACTGCTCGCCAAAGAACAGCCAGTTAGCCCCTTTCGCCCCACGTGCCTCTCGTTCTTCGAGGAAGGCCCTGAACGGCGCAATGCCGGTGCCGGGACCGACCATGATCACCGGCACGCTGTCGTCCTCGGGCAGGCGAAAGTGCTTCGACACCTGCGGGAAGATGGCAACCTTCAGCGCCTGCGCACGGTCGGCGAGGAAGCTTGAACACACCCCTTTGCGCGCGCCATAGCGCACCGTGGAAACGGTCAGGTGCACCTGCTGCGGGTGCGCCAGCGGGCTGGAGCTGATCGAGTACAGGCGCGGCTGCAAGGGCTTGAGCAGCTCCAGCCAGCTGGCCAACGGCAGTTGCTGGGGAAAGGCGCGCAGAACATCGACCAGTTGCCGCCCCCACAACCAGTCCTGCAGCTCGGCCTTGCACTCGGGCTGCAGCAGGCGCTGCAGGTCCGGAGCATTGCCGGCGAAGGCCTGCAGCTGCTGCGTGGTGACCTTGGCGATTTCCAGGTGCGCTTGAAGGGCTTCGGTCAGCGGCATGGCGGGCTGGCCTTTCAGCTCGACCATGGTCTGGCCATCGAGCTGTATTAGCGCCAGCAGTTCGTCGACCAGGGCGGGACAGTTGCGCGGCCACACGCCCAGGGCATCACCGGCGGTATAGGTGAAGCCGCTGCCGCTGAGGTCGAACACCAGTTGACGGGTTTCCTTGGTAGCACCCGGGCCGTTCAGCAGGCGGTTTTCCAGCAAGGTGGCAGCCCAGGGTTGCTGCTTGCCATAGGCCGCCACGGGCGCAGGCTCGGTGACCGGTTGCGGTGCAGCAGTGCTGCCAAGCGTAGGCAGCAGCGCATCCAGCCAGGCGGCGAAGGCGTCGTCGAAGTCCGGCTCGCAGTCCACCCGCTGCAGCAGGCGCCGCCCACCCAGCTCGGCCAGGCGTTGGTCGAGCTTGCGGCCGAAGCCGCAGAACTGGTCGTAACTGGAGTCGCCCAGGGCCAGCACGGCAAAAGGCAGTTCGGCGCAGTGGGCGCCCTCCTCGCCCTGCAAGGCTTGCCAGAATGCCGCTGCGCTGTCGGGCGCGTCACCATCGCCAAAGGTGCTGGCGATCAGCACCACGCTGGCGGCGCCCTGCAGCTGGCGCGGGCTGACCGCTTCCATGCAGCTGAGCTGCACGTCGAGGCCGGCACCGCGCAGGCGCTCGGCACAGCGTTCGGCCAACAGCTCGCCGTTGCCGGTTTGCGAAGCCCACAGCACCTGGTGCCGTGGTGCCATCAACGCCGCATCGGGCAGCACCGCCGGCTGGGCGAACAGCCCGGCCAGCAAGCCATCGACGAACAACCGGCGGTTGGCGGCCAGCGGCGCACTGGCCGGCAGACAGGGCACGCCCTCGGCGCGGGCCTGGTCCAGGCCCAGCAGAAAGCCTTGCAGGTAATGGCGCTCTTCCTCGGCCAGCACCGGAGCTGGCAGGGTGTCCAGGCCAAGCAGACGGGACAGGGTGGCGGTCGGCATGCGGGCAGGCTCCGGATTGGCAGTGTTCAGATCAAGGGCTTCGATGCGCTCACCGGCAACCCGCTCCAGGGTCACGGCACAATGCTTGAACGCCGGCTGCAGCGACAGCGGGTCGACCGCATCACACGTCACGGCGTTGATCGCCAGTTGCTCGCCGATCAGGTCATTCCAGTGAAACGGGGCAAAGCAGTTGCCAGGCATGACCCGGTCGCTGATTCGCGCGGGTAGCACGGCCTGCCCGCGGCGCGAGCGAATGGCCACCAGGTCCTTTTCGGCGATGCCCAGCCGGGCAGCATCGTCGCAGTGGATTTCCACGAAGGGGCCGGGCTCCAGCTTGTTCAGCGCCGGTACCTTGCCGGTCTTGGTCAGGGTGTGCCACTGGTGCTGCACGCGGCCGGTATTCAGCACCATGGGGTAATTGCCATCCGGCAACTCCGCCGCCGGCAACCAGGGCCGGGCGAAGAAGCGGGCCTTGCCGCTGGCGGTCGGGAAGGCCAACACCGGGCGCTCGCCCTGGGCATCGCGCAACAGCGTCTGGCTGCTGCCGTCGTTGTGGTAGCGCAGCGGGCTTCGCGGGTTGTTGTTGCCCGGGGCGCAGGGCCACTGGTGCGGCTGCTCGCGCAGTTCGGCATAGCCGATGCCCCGCAGGTCGTAGCCGGTGGTTGGGTTGTGAAAGCGGCGGATCTCCTCGTACACCGCCTCGGCATCGGGGTAGTCGAAGGCGTCGGCATAGCCCATGGCGCAGGCGACCCGGGCGATGATCTGCCAGTCCGGCAGGCTCTGCCCGGGCGGTTCGACGGCACGTGGCATGAGGGTGAGGTTGCGCTCGCTGTTGATCATCACGCCCTCGCCTTCGGCCCACAGCGCAGCTGGTAGCAGGATGTCGGCGTAGCGGTTGGTCTCGGTGTCGAGGAAGGCATCCTGGGTAATCACCAGTTCAGCCTGGCGCAGGCCGTCGATCACCTGCTGGCGGTTGGCGACACTGGCCACCGGGTTGCTGCAGATGACCCAGCAGGCTTTTACCACGCCGCTTTTCATCTGCTCGAACAGCGCCACCGTGCCCTCGCCGCCTTCGCTGCGCAGGCTGCCCGGGGCCAGTTGCCACTGTTGCTCGACGAAGGCACGGTCCTGCGCTACCAGCGCCGAGCGCTGGCCTGGCAGGCCGGGGCCCATGTAGCCCATCTCGCGTCCGCCCATGGCATTGGGTTGGCCGGTCAACGAGAACGGGCCGCTGCCCGGGCGGCAGATCGCGCCCGTGGCCAGGTGCAGGTTGCAGATCGCATTGGTGTGCCAGGTACCATGGATGCTCTGGTTCAGGCCCATGGTCCAGCAACTCATCCAGTTGCGGGCACTGCCGATCCATTCGGCGGCCTTGATGATGTCGGCCTCGGCCAACCCGGTGATGGCGGCCACGTGGTCAGGGGTGTAGTCATCGAGAAAGGCCGGCAGTTCATCCCAGCCTTCGGTATGGCGGGCGATGAAATCAGGGTCGGTGTGGCCGTTACGCAGCAGCAGGTGCAACAGGCCGTTGAGCAAGGCCATGTCGCTGCCGGGGCGCACCTGCAGGAACAGGTCGGCCTTGTCGGCGGTGGCACTGCGCCGCGGGTCGACGACGATCAGCTTGGCCCCCGCCTTGACCCGGTCGAGCAGGCGCAGGAACAGGATCGGGTGACAGTCGGCCATGTTGGCGCCGATCACCAGGAATACGTCGGCGTGCTCGAAGTCCTGGTAGCTGCCGGGCGGGCCATCGGCACCGAGCGACAGCTTGTAGCCGCTGCCGGCACTGGCCATGCACAGGCGCGAGTTGGACTCGATGTGGCGGGTGCGGATAAAGCCCTTGGCCAGCTTGTTGGCCAGGTACTGGGCCTCCAGCGACATCTGCCCGGACACGTAAAGCGCCACGGCGTCGGGGCCGTGCTGGTCGATGATGCCGCGCAAGCGACCGGCGGCTGCGGCGATGGCCTGGTCGATGCCGGTACGCGCTGGCTGCTGGCTGCGCTGCTGGCGCACATAGGCATCCTCCATGCGCCCGGCAGCAGTCAGCGGCAGGTGTGCGGTGAGACCTTTGGTGCACAGGCGGCCGAAGTTGCTGGGGTGCTGCTTGTCGCCGCTGATCTTGCCGACCTTGCCATCGGCGACGCTCATGACGATGCCGCAACCGACGCCGCAGTAGGGGCAGACGCTGCGTACTTCGCTGTTGGCCATGGGCGGGCTCCTGTAGGGAACGCAAAAAGGCGCCGGCTGCCCCTGCTTGCTGGGCAAGCGGGGCAACACGGCGCCTTTGTCGTGAAGTTTTGTGGGCTGTCGACGTTGATAGCCCTGGGTAGCGGTAGATCAGCAATTAATGGGCCAGCTGTGCCGGCCCCTTCGCGGGTAAACCCGCTCCCACAGAGGTATAGCAAGGCCTGAGGGCAGTGATGTACCTGTAGGAGCGGGTTTACCCGCGAAGGGGCCGGCACAGGAGTGCACCATGCGATGGCAACCCCGCACCCCATGGCGCTATGCTGGGGCACATTCCAGCATGAGCCACTGCCCTCCCCCCATGTCCCAGGTGATTATCAAGACCCCCGCCCAACTCGACCTGATGCGCCGCGCCGGCCAGCTGCTTGCCCAGGTGTTCGCCGACCTCGACAGCTTCATCCGCCCCGGCGTGACCACCATGCAGATCAACGACCGCGCCGAGGCGTTCATCGTCGGCACGCTCAAGGCCCGCCCGGCGAGCAAGGGCCAGTATGGTTTCCCCTATTCGCTCAACACCTCGGTGGACCATGTGGTGTGCCATGGCATGCCCAAGGTCGATGAAGTGCTGAAGGAAGGCTCGATCATCAACGTCGACATCACTCTGGAACAAGGCGGCTATATCGCCGACTCGTCAAAGATGTACAGCATCGGGCCGATCAGCGATGAGGCGCAGCGCCTGGTCGACACCACCTATGACGCGCTATGGAAAGGCATCGAACAGGTACGCCCCGGGGCTACGCTGGGTGATATCGGCCATGCCATCCAGACCCATGCCGAAGCGGCGGGCTACAGCGTCGTACGTGAGTATTGCGGGCATGGCATTGGCCAACAGATGCATGAAGGGCCCGAGGTGCTGCACATTGGTCAGCGCGGGATGGGCCTGAAGTTGAAGCCGGGGATGGTGTTTACCATCGAACCGATGATCAACCAGGGCGGACGCGGGACGCGCACGCTGAAGGACGGCTGGACAGTGATTACCCGCGACCACAGCTTGTCGGCGCAGTGGGAGCATACAGTGGCGGTGACCGGGGATGGGGTCGAGGTGCTGACCTTACGGGAAGAAGAGCGTCGCCGCTGAAATTGCTACAGACCCTCTGTGGGAGCGGGTTCACCCGCGAACACCGGCAAAGCCGGTGCCATGCACCGTGTCGCATCCTTCGCGGGTAAACCCGCTCCCACAGGGGCCAGGCAGCGCCTGATGGTTTTTTGCAGAAACAAAAAAAGCGACCCTAAGGTCGCTTTCTCTGTTACTTCCGGGTGTTCAGTAGGCCCTGGAAGTGGAATATGGCGCAGCGGACGGGACTCGAACCCGCGACCCCCGGCGTGACAGGCCGGTATTCTAACCGACTGAACTACCGCTGCGCTAAACATCGAGTGGTGGGTGATGACGGGATCGAACCGCCGACCCTCTGCTTGTAAGGCAGATGCTCTCCCGGCTGAGCTAATCACCCATGTCTCTCGGTGTGGCGCGCATTCTACGGGCGACTTGGCGCTCTGGCAAGCACTTATCAAACTTTTTGCAAAATTCGCGAAAACACCAAATCGCAGGCACAAAAAAAGCGACCCTGAGGTCGCTTTCCTTGTTACTTCCGGGTGTTCAGTAGGCCCTGGAAGTGAAATATGGCGCAGCGGACGGGACTCGAACCCGCGACCCCCGGCGTGACAGGCCGGTATTCTAACCGACTGAACTACCGCTGCGCTAAACATCGAGTGGTGGGTGATGACGGGATCGAACCGCCGACCCTCTGCTTGTAAGGCAGATGCTCTCCCGGCTGAGCTAATCACCCTTCGTCTCGGTGTGGCGCGCATTCTACGGACGGCCCCGTACCCTGGCAAGCACTTTTTTAACTTTTTTCAAAAAAAACCTCAGGCCTTTCAAAGACCTAGCGTTGCCACGTGCATCTTTACATTCAGCTACAGCTACTGGCACTCCGACAGGGTTGGCCTGAGAGCACCGCTCGGAGAATAATGCCCGCCTTATGCATTAAGGAGAGATTGCCCCTCATGTGGTTCAAGAACCTGCTGACCTACCGTCTGACCCAGGAAGTCCCGTTCGAGCCTGAAGCGCTGGAAGCGGCCCTGGCCAGCAAGCCGGCCCGCCCCTGCGCCAGCCAGGAGCTGACCACCTATGGTTTCGTCGCGCCATTCGGCAAGGGCGAAGACGCTCCCCTGGTGCATGTCAGCGGCGAGTACCTGCTGATTGCCGCGCGCAAGGAAGAACGCATCCTGCCCAGCAGCGTGGTCAACGACGCGGTGAAGGAAAAGGTCGAAGAGATCGAGACCGAGCAGATGCGCAAGGTCTATAAAAAGGAACGCGACCAGATCAAGGACGAGATCATCCAGGCCTTCCTGCCGCGCGCGTTCATCCGCCGCTCGATGATCTTCGCCGCCATCGCCCCGCGCCTGGGCGTGATCCTGGTCAACTCGGCCAGCGCCAAGCGTGCCGAAGACCTGCTGTCGACCTTGCGTGAAGTGATGGGCTCGCTGCCGGTGCGCCCGGCCACCGTGAAAATCGCACCGGTTGCCACCATGACCGAGTGGGTCAAGTCGCAGGAAGCTGCCGAAGGCTTCTATGTGCTGGACGAGTGCGAACTGCGCGACACTGCCGAAGACGGCGGCATCGTGCGCTGCAAGCGCCAGGACCTGACCGGCGAGGAAATTCAGCTGCACCTGAGCACTGGCAAGGTGGTCACCCAGCTGGCCCTGGCCTGGCAGGACAAACTGTCGTTCATTCTGGATGACAAGATGGTGATCAAGCGCCTGAAGTTCGAAGAGCTGCTGCAGGAGCAGGCCGAACAGGATGGTGGCGATGAGGCTGCGCAACAGTTCGATGCCAGCTTCCAACTGATGATGATGACCTTTGCCGAATTCCTGCCGGTGCTGTTCGAGGCGCTGGGTGGAGAAGAGATTCCGCAAGGGGTCTGACTGGTTTTGAAATGCCGGTGCTGGCCTGGGAGATATCCTCAGACCGTACTGGCCCTTTCGCGGGCTTGCCCGCTCCCACAGGTACACCACAGCTTCTGAGTACTGTGGTGTACCTGTGGGAGCGGGCAAGCCCGCGAAGAGGCCAGTGAAATTATTGAAGCGATAAAACAAAAAGGAATTGCCCCCCATGCGTGCCCTCGCCACCCTCAGCCGCTTCGTCGGCAATACCTTCGCCCTGTGGGTGCTGGTGTTCGCCGTACTGGCCTTCCTGCAACCGCAATGGTTCATCGCCCTGAAGGTGGCCATCGTGCCGCTGCTGGGGCTGGTGATGTTCGGCATGGGCCTCACCCTCAAGCTCGATGACTTCGCCGCCCTCGCCCGCCAGCCCTGGCGGGTGATGCTGGGGGTGGTCGCGCACTTCGTGATCATGCCGGGCATGGCCTGGCTGCTGTGCCAGCTGTTCCACCTGCCGCCGGAAATCGCCGTGGGCGTGATCCTGGTTGGCTGCTGCCCGAGCGGCACGGCATCGAACGTGATGGTCTGGCTGTCCCGTGGCGACCTGGCGCTGGCGGTGGCCATCGCTGCGGTGACCACCCTGCTCGCCCCGCTGCTGACCCCGGCGCTGATCTGGTTCCTGGCCTCGGCCTGGCTGCCGGTGTCCTTCATGGACATGTTCTGGTCGATCCTGCAGCTGGTGATGCTGCCGATCGTGCTCGGCGTACTGGCCCAGCGGCTGCTTGGCGCGCGGGTGCAGGCGGCGGTGCAGGTACTGCCGCTGGTGTCGGTGGTGAGTATCGTGATGATCGTGTGCGCGGTGGTGGCGGCCAGCCAGGCGAAGATCGCCGAGTCAGGGCTGCTGATCATGGCGGTGGTGATATTGCACAACAGCTTCGGCTACTTGCTGGGGTACCTGACCGGCAGGCTGTGCAAGCTGCCGCTGGCACAGCGCAAGTCGCTGGCGCTGGAGGTGGGCATGCAGAACTCCGGGCTGGGCGCGGCACTGGCGGCGGCGCATTTTTCGCCGCTGGCTGCGGTGCCGAGTGCGTTGTTCAGCGTTTGGCACAATATTTCCGGGGCGCTGCTGTCTACCTGGTTCCGGCGCATGGGGGAACCTGTGGCAGAAGCCGAAGGTGGGGAGCCGGCCAGGCATTGATGTTGCCTGCACTGGCCCCTTCGCGGGTAAACCCGCTCCCACAGGTACTGCACAGGTCTGAAAATTGTGGAGAACCCTGTAGGAGCGGGTTTACCCGCGAAGAGGCCCGCGCAGGCTTGCCCAGAGCGCTGCATATGTGCACCATGGCACCCACTGTGAGGACGACCTCACGACGCACCGCGTGACCATTCCGGGGACGGCCCCATCATTCACAACGATGGAGACGCACCATGTCCTGGATCATCCTGTTCTTCGCCGGCCTGTTCGAGGTCGGCTGGGCCGTCGGCCTGAAATACACCGACGGCTTCAGCAAGCCACTGCCCACCATCCTCACTGTCGCCGCCATGGCCATCAGCCTGGGTCTGCTGGGCCTGGCCATGAAAGAGCTGCCGCTGGGCACCGCCTATGCCATCTGGACCGGCGTCGGCGCCGTCGGCACGGTGATCGCCGGCATCATCCTGTTCGGCGAGTCCATGGCCCTGGTACGCCTGGTCAGCGTGGCGCTGATCATTACCGGCCTGGTCGGCCTGAAAGTCAGCGCCAGCTGACGCCCTTCCCTAGCGCAGGTTGCCGCGCAGGCGGCTGACCTGCTCACGCAAGGCTTCTGGCTGCGCCGCCTCCACCGGGATGGCGGCGCCTGCCACGATGGTCACCCGCGACCACAGGCGCTTGAAAAAGCCCTTGGCCGGGTCACGGCTGAAGAAGCTGCCCCACAGCCCCTGCAAGGCCAACGGAATGACCGGCACCGGGGTTTCTTCGAGGATGCGGTTGACGCCGCCCTTGAACACGTCGATTTCGCCATCCCCGGTCAGCTTGCCTTCAGGGAAGATGCATACCAACTCGCCATCGGCCAGGTACTCGGCAATGCGCGCGAAAGCACGTTCGTAGATGGCCAGGTCTTCGTTGCGCCCGGCAATCGGGATGGCGCCTGCGGTGCGGAACACGAAGTTGAGTACCGGCAGGTTGTAGATCTTATAGTACATGACGAAGCGTATCGGCCGGCGAATCGCCCCTCCCAGCAGCAGCGCATCGACGAACGACACGTGGTTGCAAACCAGCAGCGCCGCGCCTTCGTCGGGGATGCGCTCGAGGTCGCGGTGCTGCACGCGGTACATCGAATGGCTGAGCAGCCAGATCAGGAAGCGCATGGTGAACTCGGGCACGATCCTGAAGATATAGGCGTTGACCGCGATATTGAGCAGCGACACCACCAGGAACAGTTGCGGGATGGTCAGCTTGGCCAGGCCCAGCAGGATGATGGTGAGCACTGCCGACACCACCATGAACAGGGCATTGAGGATGTTGTTGGCCGCGATCACCCGGGCGCGCTGGTCTTCGGCGGTGCGGGCCTGGATTAGTGCATACAGCGGTACGATATAGAAGCCGCCGAACACCCCAAGGCCGACGATAGACAGCAGGATCCACCAGGCCTGGCCCATGCCCAACAGCGCCAGCCAGTCGTGCGGTGCCGCCGCAGCCGGCACATCGCCGGAGTGCCACCACCAAAGCAGGCCGAACAGGCTCAGCCCGAACGAGCCGAACGGCACCAGGCCGATTTCCACCTTGCGCCCGCTGAGCCGCTCGCACAGCAGCGAACCCAAGGCAATCCCCACCGAGAACAGGGTCAGCACCAGTGTCACCACCGTGCCGTCACCGTGCAGCCAGTCCTTGGCGTAGGCCGGGATCTGCGTGAGGTAGATGGCACCGACGAACCAGAACCACGAGTTGCCGACGATCGAGCGCGACACCGCCGGCGGCTGCCCCAGGCCCATGCGCAGGATCGCCCACGACTGCCTGAAGATGTTCCAGTCCAGCAGCATTTGCGGTGAAGCGGCAGCGGCCCGCGGGATCCAGCGGCTGGCCAGGTAACCGAGCACGGCAGTGCCGACCACGCCACCAGCCACCACGGTGGCATAGCTGTCGGCCGACATCATCACCCCGGCGCCGATGGTGCCGGCGAGGATGGCCAGGAAGGTACCGGTTTCCACCAGCCCGTTGCCGCCGACCAGCTCTTCCTCGCGCAGGGCCTGCGGCAGGATCGAGTACTTCACCGGGCCGAACAGCGCCGAGTGGGTTCCCATGCCGAACAGCGCCACCAGCATCAGCGCCAGGTGGTTGGTGATGAAACCGAGCGCGCCTACCGCCATGATCGCGATCTCGGCCAGCTTGATGGCCCGGATCAGCGCATCCTTGGCGAACTTCTCGCCAAACTGCCCGCCCAGCGCAGAGAACAGGAAGAACGGCAGGATGAACAGCAGGGCGCACAGGTTGACCCAGATGGAACGGTCGCCGTCGCCCAGGCTGAGCTTGAACAGGATCGCCAGGATCAGCGACTGCTTGAACAGGTTGTCGTTGAAGGCACCCAGCGACTGGGTGATGAAAAACGGCAGGAAACGCCGCTTGCCGAGCAAGGTGAATTGCGAGGAGTGACTCATCGTCCTTGGTCCTGAGGGCTTTTCAATTGGAGGCGCGCAGGGCGCGACAAGCCACAAATCTGCATGGGAAATGCACTGACTGGCAAGCGCTCAAGGATTTTGGAGGGCTGTACCGGCCCTTTCGCGGGCACGCCCGCTCCCACAGGGATATCACATGCCTTGAGGGCATGTGATAGCGGGTGTGGCCGCGAAAGGCCTGCGCAGCAGGCCTCTGTTGGCATATGCTGGCCCCCGGCAAAACAGAACAACAAGGATGTGTAATGCTCGCCGCCATAAAACGCTACCCGCACAGTGTGCGCCTGCTGCTCGGCACCACCTTCACCCTCACCGTCGCCCGTGCCCTTACCCTGCCCTACCTGGTGGTGTACCTGGCTGACAACTTCCAGCTGCCGATCAGCCAGATCGGCCTGCTGATCGGTGGTGCGCTGATCATCGCCTCGCTGCTGAGCCTGTATGGCGGCCACCTTGTGGATACCTTGCGCAACCACACCCTGGTCAGCGCCAGCACCCTGCTGTTTGCCCTGGCTTTCGTCGGCGCGGTCGCCAGCAACTCGGCGCTGCTGTTCTTTATCTGCCTGGTACTGATCAACCTGGCCCTGGCAGTGGTCGACATCGCTGCCAAGGCGGGCTTCTGCGCCTTGCTGCCGGTGGAGGAACGGGCCGAAGTATTCGCCATCAAGTACACCCTCAGCAACGTCGGCTACGCCGCCGGCCCGCTGCTGGGCGTGGCCATGCTGGAACTGAACGACCACATGCCGTTCATTGCCTCCGCCCTGCTCGGCCTGGGTATGTGCCTGGCCTACTGGCGCCTGGGGGACCGCGACCTGCAGGCCAGTGCGCCGGACAAGCCCGGGGTCGGCTTTGGCCAGGTGGCGCTGGGTCTGGCCCGTGACCGACGGCTGGTATGCTTCACCCTGGGCGGGGTACTGAGCGCGGTAGTATTCGGCCAGTTCACTGCCTACCTGTCGCAGTACCTGGTGATAACCAGCAGCCCGGCCGAGGCGGCGCGCCTGATCGGTTACCTGGTGACCACCAACGCGGTGACGGTGATTGCCCTGCAGTACCTGATCGGCCGCCGCATCAGCCGCCAGCGCCTGATGCCCTGGCTGCTGGCCGGCATGGGCCTGTTCATCGCCGGGCTGCTGGGCTTTGCCCTGGCCGGTTCGGCGCTGGCGTGGTGCCTGGCGATGCTGGTGTTCACCCTGGGCGAGATCATCGTGATCCCGGCCGAGTACATGTTCATCGACCTGATCGCGCCGGAGCACTTGCGTGGGGTGTATTACGGCGCGCAGAACCTGTCCAACCTCGGTGCGGCGCTGGGGCCGGTGATGGTGGGGTTTGCCCTGGTACATCTGTGGCCGGGGGCGATCTTCTACCTGCTGGTGTTGTCGGTGATACTGGCGGGGTTGTTTTATTGGCTGGGTACCCGCAAAGGATGATGTCTGCTCTGCTGGCCTCTTCGCGGGTGAACCCGCTCCCACAGGACAGCGCCGCTTTCGAAGCCTGTGCAGTAGCTGTGGGAGCGGGTTCACCCGCGAAAGGGCCGGCACAGGTTAAAGAGAACCCTGCGACCACCTGCCACTGCGACCATCGTCTGCGCTGACGAAGCGGCACCTGCGTGCCAGACTGATTGATCGGGACCGCGTTATCTTTTTGCTTCGGAGTCTTCATGTCGTTGTCCAGCGGGCTGATCGCCGTGGTCGCCCTGGCCTATATGGCCATCATGTTCGCCATCGCCTTCTACGGCGACCGCCGCAGCACGCCGTTGCCGCCGAAGCTGCGTGCCTGGGTGTACAGCCTGTCGCTGGCCGTTTACTGCACCAGCTGGACCTTCTTCGGCGCGGTCGGCCAGGCCGCCGAACAGCTCTGGGCATTCCTGCCGATTTACCTGGGCCCGGTGCTGCTGCTGATCTTCGCGCCCTGGGTGCTGCAGAAGATGGTGCTGATCAGCAAGCAACAGAACATCACCTCGATCGCCGACTTCATCGCCGCGCGCTATGGCAAGTCGCAGTCCCTGGCGGTGGTCGTGGCGCTCATCTGCCTGGTAGGCGTGCTGCCGTACATCGCCTTGCAACTCAAGGGCATCGTGCTGGGCGTGAACCTGCTGATCGGCGCCAACGCCGACGCCACCGGCACCCGCGTACAGGACACCGCACTGGTTGTTTCGCTGGTGCTGGCGCTGTTCGCCATCGTCTTCGGTACCCGCAGCCTGGACGTGACCGAACACCACCGTGGCATGGTCCTGGCGATTGCCTTCGAATCACTGATCAAGCTGCTGGCCTTCCTCGCCGTGGGCATCTTCGTCGTCTTCAACCTGTATGACGGCTTCGACGACCTGTTCAGCCAGGCCCGCCAGTCGATCCACCTTCAGGACTATTGGCAGGAGACCATCAATTGGCCGTCGATGGTGGTGCAGACCGCCGTGGCGATGATGGCGATCATCTGCCTGCCACGGCAATTCCACGTTACCGTGGTGGAGAACATCGAACCCCAGGACATGCGCCTGGCGCGCTGGGTATTCCCGATGTACCTGGCGCTCGCCGCATTGTTCGTGGTGCCGATCGCCCTGGCCGGGCAGATGCTGCTGCCGGGCACGGTGATCTCCGATTCGTTCGTCATCAGCCTTCCTCTGGCCGAGGCACACCCGAGCCTGGCCCTGCTGGCATTCATCGGTGGTGCATCGGCGGCCACGGGCATGGTCATCGTCGAGGCCGTGGCGCTGTCGACCATGGTCTCCAACGACATGCTGCTGCCCTGGCTGCTGCGCCGTACCAACGCCGAGCGGCCGTTCGAGGCATTCCGCCACTGGATGCTCTCGGTACGCCGGGTGACCATCGTGGTGATCCTGCTGCTGGCGTATGTCAGCTACCGCCTGCTGGGTTCCACCGCCAGCCTGGCGACCATCGGCCAGATCGCCTTTGCCGCCGTAACCCAGCTGACCCCGGCCATGCTCGGTGCGCTGTACTGGAAGCAGGCCAACCGCCGCGGCGTGTTCGCCGGCCTGGCTGCAGGTATCTTCCTTTGGTTCTACACCCTCGTCCTGCCGATCGCGGCGCACAGCCTGGGATGGTCGCTGCAGCTGTTTCCGGGGTTGGCGTGGCTGCACGGCAATCCGCTAAACCTGCCGATCAGCCCGCTGACCCAAGGCGTGGTGCTGTCGCTGGCGGGTAACTTCACGCTGTTCGCCTGGGTTTCCGTGCTTTCGCGCACGCGAGTTTCCGAGCATTGGCAGGCCGGCCGCTTCATCGGCCAGCAGACTAGCGCCAGGCCCAGCAGCAAGCCGCTGCTGGCGGTGCAGATCGACGACCTGCTGACCCTGGCCTCGCGCTTCGTTGGTGAAGAACGCGCCCGGCAGAGCTTCATCCGCTTCGCCTACCGCCAGGGCAAGGGCTTCAACCCCAACCAGAACGCCGACGGCGACTGGATCGAACATACCGAACGCCTGCTGGCCGGCGTACTCGGCACGTCGTCGACCCGCGCCGTGGTCAAGGCCGCCATCGAAGGCCGCGACATGCAGCTGGAAGACGTGGTGCGTATCGCCGACGAAGCCAGCGAGGTGCTGCAGTTCAACCGCGCCCTGCTGCAAGGGGCCATCGAGAACATCAACCAGGGCATCAGCGTGGTCGACCAGAACCTGCACCTGGTGGCCTGGAACCGCCGTTACCTGGAACTGTTCAACTACCCCGACGGGCTGATCAGCGTGGGCCGGCCGATCGCCGACATCATCCGCTACAACGCCGAGCGTGGCCTGTGCGGCCCGGGCGAGGCGCAGGTGCACGTGGCGCGGCGCCTGCACTGGATGCGTCAGGGCCGTGCGCACTCCTCCGAGCGCTTGTTCCCCAATGGCCGGGTGATCGAGCTGATCGGCAACCCGATGCCGGGCGGCGGTTTCGTCATGAGCTTCACCGACATCACCCCGTTCCGTGAGGCCGAGCAGGCCCTGCGCGATGCCAACGAACGCCTGGAGCAACGGGTGGCGGAACGCACCCAGGAGCTGTCGCAACTTAACCAGGCGTTGTCCGAAGCCAAGAGCCGTGCCGAAGCGGTGAGCCAGTCCAAGACCCGTTTCCTGGCTGCGGTCAGCCATGACCTGATGCAGCCGCTGAACGCGGCCCGGCTGTTCTCCGCCGCCTTGTCGCAACAGGCCGAGGGCATGAATGAAGAGGCCCGGCAGCTGGTGCAGCACATGGACAGTTCGCTGCGCTCGGCCGAAGAGCTGATCAGCGACCTGCTGGACATCTCACGCCTTGAAAACGGCAAGATTACCCCGGATGCCAAACCCTTTGCCCTCAACGAGCTGTTCGACACCCTGGGTGCCGAATTCAAGGTGCTGGCCGCCGAGAAGGGCCTGAAATTCCGCCTGCGCGGCAGCCGCCTGCGGGTGGACAGTGACATGAAGCTGCTGCGCCGGGTGCTGCAGAACTTCCTGACCAACGCCCTGCGCTACGGCAAGAGCCCGATCCTGCTGGGCGCACGGCGCCAGGGTGAACAGTTGTGGCTTGAAGTGTGGGACCGCGGCCCCGGCATCGCCGACGACAAGCTGCAGGTGATCTTCCAGGAGTTCAAGCGCCTGGACAGCCACCAGACCCGCGCCGAGAAGGGCCTGGGCCTGGGCCTGGCGATCGCCGACGGCCTGTGCCGGGTGCTGGGGCACAAGCTGGAAGTGCGCTCGTGGCCGGGCAAGGGCACGGTGTTCCGCGTCAGCGTACCAATTGCCCACCAGGCCGCACCGGCGCCCGCCGCCCCGGTGGAACAGGGCGGCCAGCCACTGGCCGGGCTGCAGGTACTGTGCGTGGATAACGAAGACAGCATCCTGATCGGCATGAACAGCCTGCTCAGCCGCTGGGGTTGCCAGGTGTGGACCGCGCGCAACCGCGCCGAATGCGAAGCTCTGCTGGCCAAGGGCATGCGCCCGCACCTGGCGCTGGTGGACTACCACCTGGACGACGGCGAAACTGGTACCGGGCTGATGGGCTGGCTACGCGCGCGCCTTGGCGAGCCGGTGCCGGGCGTGGTGATCAGCGCTGACGGCAGCAAGGAAACCATCGCCATGGTGCATGCCTCTGGCCTGGACTACCTGGCCAAGCCGGTCAAGCCGGCGGCCCTGCGTGCCATGCTCAATCGCCATCTGAGCCTGGTTCAGTAAGCGCTTCGTCCGGCAACGCCTCATCGGACAGCGCCCGCTCCAGCAGGTCGGCCGGCAGGCTCTTGCTGGCGCGGGCGCCCAGCAGCTTCAGCTGTTCGCTGCGGCTGACCAGGTTGCCGCGCCCTTCGCATAGCTTGTTACGCGCGGCAGCATAGGCCTTGTCCACCTGCTGCAGGCGGCTGCCCAACTCGTCCAGGTCCTGGATGAACAGCACGAACTTGTCGTACAGCCAGCCGGCACGTTCGGCAATCTCGCGGGCGTTCTGGCCCTGGCGTTCCTGCTTCCACAGGCTGTCGATCACCCGCAAGGTGGCCAGCAATGTGGTCGGGCTGACGATCACGATCTGCCGGTCGAAGGCTTCCTGGAACAGGTTAGGCTCGGCCTGCAGGGCTGCCGAGAAGGCGGCCTCGATCGGTACGAACAGCAGCACGAAATCCAGGCTGTGCAGGCCTTCGAGGCGGTTGTAGTCCTTGCTCGACAGGCCTTTGACGTGGCTGCGCAGCGACTGCACATGCTGCTTGAGCGCAGCCTCGTCGTTGCCGGCGACGAACTGCTGGTAGGCGGTGAGGCTGACCTTGGCATCCACCACTACCTGCTTGTCGCCGGGCAGCATGATCAGAACGTCAGGCTGGAAGCGCTCGCCATCGGCGCTCTTCAAGCTGACTTGGGTCTGGTATTCGCGGCCCTTTTCCAGGCCGGCATGCTCCAATACCCGTTCGAGGATCAGCTCACCCCAGTTGCCCTGGGTTTTCTGGCCCTTCAGCGCCTGGGTCAGGTTGGTGGCTTCGTCGGACAGGCGCAGGTTGAGTTGCTGCAGGCGCTCCAGCTCCTTGCCCAGCGAGAAGCGCTCGCGGGCTTCCTGCTGGTAGCTCTCTTCCACGCGTTTTTCGAAAGCCTGGATGCGCTCCTTGAGCGGGTCGAGCAACTGGCCGAGATGCTGCTGGCTGGTCTGGGCGAAGCGCTGCTCGCGCTCGTCGAAGATCTTGGTAGCCATGTCAGCGAACTGGGCGCGCAGGGTGTCGCGGGCTTCCTGCAGGTCTTCCAGGCGCTGCTGGTGGCTTTCCTGCTGCTCGCGCAGTTCGGCGTCCAGGCGTGCGGTCTGGGCCTCCAGGCGACGCAGTTCGGCTTCGCGGTTGGCACGTTCGAGGTTCCAGGCGTGAGCGGCATCACGGGCATTGTCACGGTCGATCTGCAGCAGTTCCAGCTCACGGCCCTGGGCGGCCAGCTGGGTCTGCTTGACGGTGTTGGCTTCGCTGAGATCGCTTATTTCATCGCGGCTGGCGTCCAGTTGCGCCTGCAGGCCGGCCAGAGCCAGCTGGGCAGCATTGAGGCGCTCTTCGAGCAAAGCCTGCTCGCCTTGCCGCGTGCCCTGGCGACGCTGCACCTGCATGACCCAACCCAGGCAAGGTAATGCACCTGCCACCAAGCCCAGCAGAATGCTGGCCAGATCCACTGTCATGCTTACCCCGAATGATCCTGGATGAATGCATCGCAGCTTATCAGCCTGAGCGGCGTGTTGCCTGTTCAGGCCTCTTCGCGGGTAAACCCGCTCCTACAGGGATTGCACAGTATCCGAGGTATAGCTATTCCTGTGGGAGCGGGTTTACTCGCGAAAAGGCCAGTGCTGGCAACACACCTCAGGCATGGAACCACTGCCGCAAAAGCCGCCGCGCTTCCTGCGACCCCTGCCCCGCCGCCAGCTCCAGCCAGTACCGCGCCTGCTCCGGCTCGTTGTGCTGGCACAGCCGCGCATACTCCAGTTGCGCGCGCCGATCACCGGCGCGGGCCGCCTGGCGCAGCAGTTCATGGCCAATACGCCGGTCACGGGCGTTGCCGCAATCACGGCACAACATCTGTCCCAGGCGGCTTTGCGCCACTACCACACCCTGACGCGCCGGCTGTTTCAACAGGCGCCCGGCCAAGTGCTTGACCTGCGGCTTGTCACCCAGGCGCGGGTTGTCGAGCAGCCACAAGGCCACTTTGAGGGAGAAACGTTTGGGGGGAGGCGCAGGCGTCGATGCAGCAGGGCTGGCGAGGTGTTTACCGCGAAACTTCATGAGCAACAGGATTGGCAACTCGAAAGGCGCGCCACTCTACCCTTTTTTTTGCGACATGGCCTTCCGATTTCTGCAGGATTGAAAAAATTTTCAATGATCTTTTCTTGACGTTTTCAAGTGGATGACCAACTGGCCTTCTGAAGCATGTCGATTGTCGGACAGTTCACTGTATTGCTGGCACGCCCGTCCTAGAGCAAGCGCCAGGGACAATCCACAGTTCCTGTGGATAACTCGGTGGACAACCCCCTGGCATCCCCCGCAAACCCCTATGAATTGGGGCTTTCGCTCAAACTGACGATTTTTTCACCAGCTAAAAATAGTGTTTTTTTTCATTGACTTAACCGGCCAGTCAAGGCATTGGCGAGGCTGTCATGGCATGCTGCAAGGCAGTTGCAAGCGCTGCTTCAAATGTGAACAAGTGCACCAAAAACCTTCAATTGAATGCACGAAATCGGTACATCAGCCCGGATACGGGCCTTTTGCAGCCCCTTCCCATCAGGGAAAATACGCGCCATACTGCGCGGCTAACCTGTACTTGCACGAAGTCCTTGCCAAGCACCTGTATTTTCGTTAAGGTGCGCATCGTTAGTACCAAGCTGAAAGTCAATTCTGGCCTCAAGCGTCCTTGCAGACACACTCCTCCCAAGGGTGGCGCTGCTGAAACCAGGACCGGCCCATTCGATGATTCACTCGCTAGCCCAGCGCTGTTCAAGCACGAATCACGTGACAGATTGATCAGGATCCCACCCCGACGGCCTAGAACCTTGGCCCCGGCGTGCTGCCTGCCCTCTGAAGTACCTACCAGTCAGCCCACGCGCCCACCTTTGATTGCGCTCCCTCTGGCTGCCCTGTTCCAGTCAGGTTCGTTCGTCCCTTAATAAAGGCGTCACTGGAACGTTTCTATCATGCACGGATCATAACCCCCGTGTTTAAAGCAGGAACCTCCAACAATATGCAAACTCATCATCAGATTCAGGCTGCCATTGGCACCCTCTCCCAGGCCTTCTCGCCGTTGAAGTGCCTTATCGTTGCCCCTCGCAAAGGCAGCTTCAGCTTCACCCTGGTAGACGAACACGGCGTCGCCTGCCACACCGAGCGCCTGTACCCCGAACAGTACAGCCGCAGTGAACCGCTGCAGGCGGTCATCGCCCGAACCCGCCAGTCGCTCACCGCGTGAGCGGCGAATGCTGCGGTATTCAAGCGCTGAATCATGCCATCGCAAGCCTGCCTGAACGTTCGTGGCGTAATTGCCTTAAGGTATATAGCCAAGTACGTCAGGCAGCAATCGATTTAAAAACAGCCCTTTACACCACGATTATCACACTACACTTCAACTCGAGCGGTGCTTGCCGCTTCCGGCGGGCCTGATCACTCACCAGCTGCCAAGCTCCAGCGCCCGTCCGGCCCTTAATTGCTCGAGGGCATCATGGGTATCGCGGCGAATGAATTGTGTCAGTATGTGATCCGACCCACCCTGGTCTACCTGAACCGTCACTGCGCCAGCGCCGAAGCCTTGTTGCTTGGCATCGCCGCCAGCCAGTCGGCCCTGGGGTCGGCCTTGCACGACCGTCGTGGGCACGGTCTGTACCGTATCGGCGAACACCGTCACCAGGCTATCTGGGACGACTATCTTGCCCGTGACCCCGACCTGGCCAGCCTGGTCCGCGGCCTGGCCAGCCAGCACGCCTTCCTCGGCGGCCCGCACCTGGAACTCACCGTCAACCTGCGTTATTCAACCGCGATTGCCTGGATGCTCATCGAAGAGCAGGCCACGCCACTGCCTGCCGCCGATGACCTCCTTGCGCTTGCGCGAATCTGGCGACAGATTTTCAACCCTCAAGGTCGCCTGCGCGACTTCACACACGCCTGGCATACCTGCATAGATCAGAGATTGCCGCAGGCATCTTAAGACGCGTCCTACAACGTGCCCGGAAAAAAGGGAATTTTGGTCGGATTGTCCTACAAAACCGCTCTATCTCCTGCGATTGAGGCTATAGCGCGGCGCGTGATTTGTTGGTAGCTTTTCGCCCCGGAGATCCCAAGGAGTTTTCTAATAATGAAAAAAGTAATGCTCAAAGCCTCCCTCGGCGTAGCCGTTGCACTTGCTTCCAGCCAACTGCTCGCCGCAGGTTTCGCGCTGAACGAACAAAGCATCAGCGGCATGGGAACCGGGTTTGCGGGACGTTCGTCTTCTGCCGAAGATGCCAGCACGGTGTATGGCAACCCTGCGGGCATGTCTCGCCTCAAGCGCGAACAGGTCACCGTGGGTGGCGCGGCTGTCATTGCCAAAACTGATATTTCGGGTCGTGGTAGCAATTTCGGGGGGGAAACCGATGGCGACATGGTCCCGGTCGTGGGTGTACCCATGGGCTATTACGTCAAACCGATCGATGATCACTGGAGCGTCGGTTTCGGCGTTTACGTGCCATACGGCCTGATCACGGACTACGGCAGCGACGACGCGGCACGCTACTGGGGCAAGAAGAGCAAGGTCGAGGTCGTCACCTTCCAGCCAACCATCAGCTATGCCTTCAACGACAAGGTGTCGATCGGTTTCGGTCCGACCATCAACCGTATCAAGGGTGAACTGGGCTCGAATCTGTCCAGCAAGGCGCTGCTGGGCCCGAACGGGCCGGATGGCGAAATCAAGATCAAGGGCGACGACACCGCGATCGGTTACAACATTGGCGTCCTCGTACAAGCTACAGACCGTACCCGCCTGGGCCTGACCTATCACTCGATGGTCGACTACAAGCTTGAAGGCGACACGCGAGTGTCGTACCCGATTGCAGCCCTCGGTCTGAACGGCAAATTCGACGCCAGCCTGAAAATAAAGACGCCAGAATCGGTGGACTTCTCGATCACCCATGAACTGGATGACCAGTGGACACTCTATGCGGGTAGCACCTGGACTCGCTGGAGCCGCCTGGAGAGCATCGTTGTCAAGAACGAAGCACCGGCGGGCTACCCACTGCAGACCATCACCGAAGAGCAAAACTGGCATGACACCTGGGCACACGCCATTGGTGCTGCCTACAAGGTGAACAAGGAGTGGACCCTGCGTGCAGGCTTCTCCGTCGACCAGTCGCCCACCAACAACCATGATCGCTCGCCGCGCATTCCTACCGGCGACCGCAAGGCTGTCAGCTTTGGTGCCGGTTGGAGCCCGAACGACGACATGACCATCGATGTTGCCTACTCGTATCTGTGGGAAGAGGATACCAAGGTGAACAATGTGTCCGGCTCGCCGACACAACAGGCGCTGAAAGGCACCTATCAGGCCAAGTATGAGAACAGTGCTCACGGTATTGGTGCATCCCTTACCTACCGCTTCTGATTCATACGCGTGACATGAAAACCGCCCTCGTGGCGGTTTTTTTACACCTTCACCTGCCAGTCATCGCCCAGGCATTCGCGCAGGTAGTCCATGAACACCTGTACTTTTGCGGTCATGGCAAAGCGGTCGGCCAGGCACAGATAGATATCCATCGGTTCGGTCTGGGCATAGGCCTGGCCGCTATCGCTGTATTCGAACAACGGCACCAGCGCCCCGTTATCCAGATGCGGCCTTACGATGAACTCGGCAAGGCGGGTGATGCCGCCATCGTGCAGCGCCATCTGGGTCAGGGCATCGATGTCGTCGCTGATCAGGACACTACCGAACTCTGCCTCGAACCGCAGCCCGTCGCGCATGAACCCCCAACGCAGGAAGCGTCCATCCACCGGGTAGCGGAACACCAGGCAGCGGTGCTCACGCAAGGCCTCGGGCGTGGCCGGCACGCCGGCGCTTTGCAGGTAACCGGGCGAGGCACAGCAAATGAACGGTATACGGGCGATATGCCGGGCCAGCAACTGGTCTTCGAGTTGCGGGGCAATGCGCAGGCTCACGTCCACATCCTCCCGCGCGTGGTTGACCCGGCGATCAGTCGTTACCAACTCTATCGAAAGCAGTGGGTAGCGGGCGCTGAACGCGGGTATCAATGGCGCCAGCACGTGGCGACCGAAGGCGGACGTCGAGGCAATGCACAGCCGCCCTTGGGGCTCACTGTCGGGGGTGGTGACGGCCTGCTCGGCCAAGGCCAGGTCGCGCTCGATGTGCCTGACGCGTTCGTAATACTGGGTGCCGGCGGGTGTCAGCGCCATACTGCGGGTGGTGCGGCTGAGCAGGCGAACCTGCAAGTGGCCTTCCAGGCGTGCCAGGTTCTGGCTAACCGCGGCCGGGCTCAGGCCCAGGTTGCGGGCACCGGCGGCGATGCTGCCGGCTTCGACCACCTTGATGAAACTGCGAATGGCGTTGAGCAGGTCCATGCTGAGCCCTTGGATTCGTAAGAATCTCTTTATAAAGAACTCAATGCGGCTGGTCTACAGCTGCTGCCGGGTGCGTTGCTAACCTGCGCCTCTACTTACTTTTCAGGAGTTCGCATGAGCAACCTGTCCCAGGCACGCGGCCGACGCAAATTGCACCCGGGCGCCACGCCCTACGTTTTTGCCTTCTACATGTCGTCGATCATGGCGCTATTGATGTGTTTCGTGATCACGGCAGCGAATGGGGGGGTCAACCCTGAATACCTTGGCAACGTGCTGAAGGCTTACCAGTTGGCGATGCCTGTGGCGTTCGTCTGTGTATTGATGGTCAGGCCGGTGGTTGTGCGGTTGGTGGCGATTACTGTGCATGCAAAGTGAAGTAACCCCAAAGCCCAGGCAAGCCCCCTGCTCTTGCTCTTGCTCTTGATCTTGATCTTGATCTTGATCTTGATCTTGATCTTGATCTTGATCTTGATCTTGATCTTGATCTTCGCGACTTCAGGAGGCCGAGCAGAGGGCTTGCGGAGGGAGGTGACGGGCATGGATGCCCGTCAAGCGCTGAGGCCCCATGGATGGGGCCTGCAGCGCGTACTCCCGGGAGCAAGACCGGCGCGAGGGAACCCCGTAGCGTAGCGGAGGGGCCGGATGATGGGAGCGCAGCGTTTTTTGGTTACTTTTTGTCGCGTTTGACAAAAAGTGACTCGCCGTAAGGGCGAAAAGGTGAGTATGCGTCGCCATCGTAAATGGACTATGCGCGAGATCAAGACCAGTACTTTTCCGCTCTTCGCTCTTCGCTCTTCGCTCTTCGCTCTTCGCTCTTCGCTCTTCGCTTTCAAGCGTGGGCATCAACAACAAGGTCAACATTCATTTGCGAAGGTGGCGCTTAATCACCTTTCCGCCCTTACGGCGGGTCACTTTTTGTCAAACGCGACAAAAAGTAACCAAAAAACGCTGGCTCCTATCATCCGGCCCCTACGCTGCGCTCCGGGGTTCCCTCGCTACGGGCCTACTCCCGGGAGTACGCGCTGCAGGCCCCATCCATGGGGCCTCAGCGCTTGACGGGCATCCATGCCCGTCACCTCCCTCCGCAGTCCCTTCGCTCGGCTTCCTGAAGTCGCAATCTGCGGCGCCTGAACTATCGCGCACTTAGAAGCAAAAGCCGAAGCAAGAGCAAGAGCTGCTAGGTTATGGCTGGGAGGCAATGGCCTTTTCGATGGCTGCCCGGAATGCTGGATCATCCGGCTTGGTCAGGCTGGAAAAGTTATCAATCACCTTGCCCTTGCGGTCCACCACGTACTTGTAGAAATTCCACTTCGGCGCACTGCTCTGGCTTGCCAGCTCCGCGAACAGCGGTATCGCATCCGCCCCCCGCACCGACTGTGTCTTGGTCATGGTAAAGGTAACGCCATAGTTGGCATAACATACCTTGGCTGTCTTCTCGCTGTCGGCGTCCTCCTGCTTGAAGTCATTGGACGGCACGCCAAGCATTTCCAAGCCTTGCCCGTGATACTCCTTGTAGGTCGCTTCAAGCCCCTCGAACTGCGGCGCGAAACCGCAGTAACTGGCCGTATTCACCACCACCAAGGGCTTGCCGGCAAAGCGCTCGCACAGGTCCACCTGCCCCTTGCCTCGCAACTCTGGCAGGCTGCCCTGCAACAACGCCGGGCAATCGGCAGCCCAGCTCGATGCGCTGGCAAGCAGGGCCAGCACCGGCACCGTCAACCAATGTGCACGCATGACTCTTTTCTCCCGCAAGACAATCCTCGAACTTGCAGGGTAGCGCCTAACAAACACTCATGCCCAGTTGCATCAACGCCATCCCGCCCTTGTGCCAGCCCCACCACACCAGCGCCAGCAACGACAGGGCGGCGAGGGCCAGTAGCCCTCGAGCCAGGTAGCGGTTCATGCGGCCTGGGCCTGCAGGCGGGCAACCGGGCGTTCGCGCACGGGCCAATTGAGGGCGGCAGCCAGCAGGCTGAGCAGGATGGAAATCTGCCAGACCAGGTCGTAGCTGCCGGTGCGGTCATACACCACCCCGCCCAACCAACCGCCCAGGAAGGCACCCAGCTGGTGGAACAGGAAGACGATACCGCCAAGCATGGACAAGTTGCGCACGCCGAATACGGTGGCAACGGTACCGTTGGTCAACGGCACCGTGGACAACCACAGCAGGCCCATGGCGATGCCGAACAGATAAGCACTGAATTCGGTCACCGGCGCCCAGAGGAACAGCACGATCACTACCGCACGCAGCAGGTACAACCCGGTCAGCAGGCGCGGCTTGGACATGCGCCCACCCAGCCAGCCGGCAGTGAAGGTACCGACGATATTGAAAAGGCCTACCAGCGCCAGCACCGTGGTGCCGGTAGTCGCGGCCAGATGCTGGTCGACCAGGTAGGCCGGCAGATGCACGCCAATGAACACCACCTGGAAACCACAAACGAAAAAGCCCAGCGCCAGCAACCAGAAGCCTGAGTGCGAGCAAGCCTCGCGCAAAGCCTGGCTCAGGGTCTGTTCGGCTCCATGAGTGGGCAGAGGCCGGTCGCGCAGCAGGCCGACGAAGGGCACGATCAGCGCCACCATCAGGCCCAGTACCAGCAACGCTGCGGACCAGCCCAGCCACTGGATAAGGCCGAGAGTGCCCGGCAACATTGCGAACTGGCCGAAAGAACCGGCAGCGCTGGCAATACCCATGGCCATGCTGCGCTTTTCCGCCGGCACGGCACGCCCGACCACGCCGAGGATGACCGAGAACGAGGTGCCGGACAGACCGATACCGATCAGCAAGCCGGCACTCAGCGACAACGACCAGGCCGAGTCGGCCATGCCCATCAACACCAACCCGGCAGCGTAGAGAATACCGCCAATGATCACCACCCGCGCCGCACCCATGCGGTCGGCCAGGGCGCCGGCGAACGGTTGCGCCAGCCCCCAGATCAGGTTCTGCAAGGCAATGGCGAAAGCAAACACCTCACGCCCCCAGCCGAAGTCCGCGCTCATAGGCGCCAGGAACAGGCCGAAGCCGTGCCGCACACCCAGGGATAGCGCCAGGATCAGCGCTGCCCCCACCAATACCCACCCGCTGGTTCGCCACACCGAAGTCATTGTCGTTATCTCCAGCACATCGCAAGGTTTTACGGGTATATACCCGCTTATAGTCGTATCAATTTCAAGCCAGCTGATTGAGCAAACGGACCAGTTCATCCCGCTGCCCTGCCCCCAGCCGCTCCACCAACTCTGCCTGTGCCTGTTCCCAGGCCGGATGGGCCGCGTGCAGCAATTGGGTACCGGCCTCGGTCAGCAGCACCACGCGGTTGCGTTGGTCGTCACCATCGGCCAAGGCCACCAGCCCTTCAGCCTCCAGCACCCGCAGGTTGCGGCCCAGGGTACTGCGCTCCAGGCCCATGGCCTCCGCCAGGGTGGTGATACTAGGACGATCGAGCCGCTGCAGATGGCGCAACAGGGAAAACTGGGCGACATTGACCCCAAAGCTGGCAAGGGCCTCGTCGTAATGCCGGCTCACCCCACGGGCGGCGCGACGCAGATGGGTGCAGATGCATTCACTGGTCAACATGGATACGTGTATATACCCGCGTCATGTGTGTTGCAAGAGTTTTCACGACTGTCAGACACCTCAGCCTGGGTTCAGCCGCTTGCGAATCGGCTCGAACTCAACCGTGGCCTTGCGCGGTAGCGGGTCTGGAGTGCCCTGCTCGATTGCCTGCCAATAGCGCCACGGCACCTTGGTCGAGCCCAGTTCGTAGTCCATGCCATCCCAGTTGTCTTCACGGAAGCTGTAGAAGGCCCAGTGCAACCGGTGGCGATCCAGCACGCTGAGCACGTCTTCCAGGTATTGCCGGCAGCCCGGCAGCCTGCGCATGCAGCCGAACTCACCCACCACTAGCCGCGAGCGGGGCACGTTCATGGCCGCAGCCCAATCCAGCGGCTGGCGCAGGTATTGCGCCACACGCTGGCCATCCCACTGCTGCGTCTGCCCCGCAAACGGTGCCGGGCCGGGATAGGCGATGGGTTGCTTGCGCGTCATGTTCGGTGCACTGGTCACCAGATAGGGCTCGTACATGTGCACGCTGTACAGCACCCGCTGGTCTTCCAGGGGAGCCGGCCAGTAACCGAAGGCGTCGGCGGCGGCGAACCAGCCGGCATCGAGCATGACCGGCGTGTCCGCGTCCTCCTCGCGAATGGCCGCTATCAACTGCCGATACAGAGCCGGCAGATCACGCGCACTGCCCTGCTGCCCTGCATACCATTGCTGCATTCGCCCAAGGTCGGCATGCTCGGCCAGGCCACCGTGCTTCTCCGGAGCGGGCTCGTTGACCAGGTTGTAGGCGGCGATGGCCGGGTGACCTTTCAGCTCACGGGCCAGATCCCGCCAGAAGGCCGCAGACTGCAACCAGTAGCGTTTGTCCTGCCAGAGGCGGTCGTCGAACTGGCCCTGGTTGTTTTGCGACCAGCGCATGCCGGGTAACGAGAGCGGTGAGATGACCACCTTGAGGCCGGCCTGGTGGGCGCGGTCGAGGGTAGCTCGCAGCGTGGCCAGGTCGGCGGCAGGCAGGCCTTGGTAGGCATCGGCATCGCCGATGAGGAAATCGCGTTCCGCCGGCTGCCATTTGTCGTAGGACAGCCGCACCCAGGTCGCGCCATAACCGCTCAAGGCGTCGAAGTAGGCTTGGTCAGGTGGCAGCCGGTTGAAGCTGTTGCCACCGTGGCGGGGGTAGTTCCAGAAAGCCATGAGATCGGCTGCCACGGCGGCAGGCCCCATGGCCAACAAAAACGCAGCAAGAATGACATGACGCATGGTGCCGACACTCCTCGACAGTTTGCGGGAGGGGCAAGCATACGCCAGTGAAAAGATGCCGGTTCTTGCTGAGTTTTTTCAGGAATTTACCGACACGTTAGGCTCAGAAACGCCCTACAGACACATCTGATTGCGCTCCTGCAGGGCCCAGAGCAAGGCTCAGAGGCCCAACGCCAACCCCAGCACCACGGCCAGTTCGAGCAACTCCAGCATTGCACCAGCGGTATCGCCGGTAGTCCCGCCCAGGCGCCGGCACATCAGGTGCCGCAACCAGGCAAACACCGCCAACGCCAGCACCACGATCCACCCGCCCAGGACCAGGCAGAAAAGCACACAGCCCAGCAGCACCCAGCCGGCCGCCTGCCGGGGCAGGTGCTCGGCCAGCGCCTGCCCCAAACCGCCCTGCCGTACATAAGGTGTACTCAGGAACAGCCCGAGCATCGCCGCCCGCCCGATCAACGGTGCCAGTAGCAACTGTGCGCCAATGCCCTGCTCGACCACCACCCACAAAGCGCAGAACTTCAGCAACAGCACCAGCACCAGGGTGACCACGGCAATCGGCCCGCTACGTGGGTCCTTCATGATCAGCAAGGTGCGTTCGCGGTCACCGAAACCGCCAAGCCAAGCGTCGGCGCTGTCCGCCAGGCCATCCAGGTGCAAGGCGCCACTGAGCAACACCCACAACGTGAGCAGCAGGGCCGCGTGCAGCGGCGCAGGCGTGCCCTGCAGCAGGTAGCTGGCCAGCCACAGCAACAGGCCGAACAGCAACCCGACCAGCGGGTAGCAGAGCAGCGAGCGCCCCACCTCGCGCGGCGCCGGCATGCCCGGCAGACTCACCGGCAGGCTGCTGAGAAACTGCAAGGCAATCCACAACGGCAACATGTCAGCGCCCCTCGACCCACTGGCCGTCGTCACCCGGCACCAATCGCATGAGCGCAGCGTGGCCGACTTCGACCTGCAGCAACTGCGCCCTTGGCAAACCACGGGCACGGGCCAGCAGCAGCCGCATCACGCCGCCATGGGTGACCAGCAGCACACGCTTGCCAGCATGCTGCTGGCTCAGGCGCTCGACAGCCGCCAGCACACGCTCGGCGAACGCCTCGACCGGCTCGCCATTGGGCGGTGTAAACGCGTAAGGGTCCGCCCAGAAGCGCCCCAGCGCGTCCGCCTGGTCTTCCATGATCTGCGCCGCACTACGGCCCTCCCAGTCGCCAAAATGCAGCTCCTGCAATGCCGCTTCGCGCTGCACAGGCAGGTTCAGCCGCTCGCCCAGTTCCTCGGCAAAACACGCACAGCGCTGCAGCGGCGAACTGACCAGCACCTCCCACGGGCCGGCTTCGGCCACGGCTTGACGCATCTGCGCCCAGCCCTTGTCGGTCAAGGCATCATCAAGGCTGCCACGCAGGCCGCCCTGTTCCGTTTCGCCATGGCGCAGCAGGTCGAGGATCATGCCGGGCGGTCCGCCACCGCAGCCTCGGCGAAGGTCGCCATCTGCTCGTGCAACGCACAGGCCAGGCGCAACAGCGGTACGGCCAGGGCAGCCCCACTGCCCTCGCCCAGGCGCAGGCCCAGGGCCAGCAACGGCTCGGCCTGCAAGGCGTCGAGCAAGGCTTTGTGCCCAGGCTCTGCGCCTTGGTGGGCGAACAGCAACCAGGCCCGACACTGCGGGTTGAGGCGCACCGCCAGCAGCGCGGCGACACTGCAGATGAAGCCGTCCACCAGTACCGCGATACCCGCCTGCGCGCAGCCAATGTAGGCACCGGCCAAGGCCGCGATCTCGAAACCACCGACACAGCCCAGTGCCTGCAATGGATCGTTGGCGCTAAGGCCATGCAGGCTCAACGCACGCTCGATGACCTCGGCCTTGTGCCGCACCCCGGCGTGGTCCAGGCCGGTACCCGGGCCACTCAATTCAGCCGGCGGGCAGCCGAGCAACACGCTGGCCAGGGCAGCGGCAGCCGTGGTGTTGCCAATACCCATCTCGCCACCGATGAACAGCTGCGCGCCCTGTTCGGCGGCGCGCAGGGCACTATCGCGGCCAGCCTGCAGGGCGGCCTGCAGCTGGCTCTCGGTCATTGCTGGCTGGCAGGCGAAGTTGGCGGTACCGGCGCCCAGGCGCAGATGGCGCACGCCAGGCAGTTCCAGGTGCGGGTCGATGGTGCCCAGGTCGACCACTTCCAGACTCGCCTGCAGCTGGCGCGCCAGCACGCTGATTGCCGCGCCACCACCGACGAAGTTGCGCAGCATCTGCCCGGTCACCGCTTGCGGGTAGGCCGAGATGCCTTCCTCGACCACGCCGTGGTCACCGGCAAAAATGCTGATTGCGGCGTTATCCAAGGTCGGCCGTTCACACCCCTGCAGGCCGGCCAGCTGAATGGCCAATCCTTCCAGTTGGCCTAGCGAACCGGCAGGTTTGGTCAGCTGTTGCTGACGGGCGCGGGCCTGGTCCATGGCGGCGTTGTCGAGAGGTTGGCAGGCGTCACGCCACCAGGCTTGGGTCATAGTGCAGGTCCTTTGAGCATTAGGGGCAGGCCGGCCACAGTCAGCACCACGCGCTGACAGCGTTCGGCCACGGCCTGGTGCAACCAGCCGGCCAGGTCGACATAGCGACGAGTCAGCTCGCCCATGGGCACGACGCCCAGGCCGGTTTCGTTACTGACCAGGATGACCGTGCCCGGCAACTGTTCCAGGCAGGCCAGCAGCGCATCACGCTCCTCGGCCAGGCGCTGGTCGTCTTCGAGCATCAGCAGGTTGGTCAGCCACAGGGTCAGGCAATCCACCAGCAGGCAGCGCCCTTCGGCCGCTTCGGCGCGCAGCACCGCGGCCAGGGCCAGGGGTTCCTCGATCAACCCCCAGTCATCAGGGCGACGCTGGCGATGCAGCAGCACGCGTTCGTTCATTTCACCATCCAGCGGCTGGCTGGTGGCGATGTAGGTCACCGGCAGGCCACTGGCGCTGGCCAGCTGTTCGGCCAGGCGGCTCTTGCCCGAGCGGGCGCCGCCGAGGATCAGGTTGAGCATGTCAGGCCACCCCACAGAGCTGGCGCAGGCGCGCGGTGTCCAGGTGCTTTTCCACCAGGTCGGCCAGGCGTTCGATATCGCGTTCGCGCAGGGCCTGGTAGTCGACGGCCTGCACATCATCCAGCCCAGCCCAGCGCAGCAGCGCCGCGCACGACTGGCTGCCTTCGAACAGGCCGTGCAGGTAGGTGGCAAGTATCTGGCCATCAGCACTGACAGCGCCATCGCAACGGCCATCGGCAAGTTGCACGGCTGGCTGCTCCAGGGCAGGCCCCGTGGTGACGCCGGCATGAATTTCATAACCGGCAACCGGGACTGCTTCGAGGTTCAGCGTGCCGGCAACGTTGCGCAGTTGCTTTTCGGCTTCGAGTACCGTGACGTAATCGAGCAGGCCAAGCCCCGGGCTGGAGCCAGCGGCCCCTTCGAGACCAAGCGGGTCATGCACTTCGCGGCCCAGCATCTGCAGGCCACCGCAGATCCCGATCAGCTTGCCGCCATAGCGCAGGTGCCGGTCGATGGCCTTGTCCCAACCGCGCTCACGCAGTTGCGCCAGGTCGCCGCGCACACTCTTGGAACCCGGCAGGATGATCAGGTCGGCGGCCGGGATCGGCTGGCCCGCGCCGATGAACTGCAGGTCCACCTGGGGGTGCAGGCGCAGTGGGTCGAAGTCGGTGTGGTTGCTGATACGCGGCAGCACCGGGACGATCACCTTGAGCACGCGCTCGGCCTTTGCCCCCTGGCGTGCGTCGATGCCGTCTTCGGCTTCCAGATGCAGGTCGTTAACATACGGCAGCACGCCCAGTACCGGTTTGCCGGTGCGCTGTTCCAGCCAGTCCAGCCCCGGCTGCAGCAAGGCGATGTCGCCGCGGAAGCGGTTTATGACAAAACCCTTTACCCGCGCCTGCTCACTGGGCGACAGCAGTTCCAGGGTGCCGACAAGATGGGCGAAAACACCACCACGATTGATGTCGGCAACCAGGATCACCGGGCAGTCCACCGCTTCGGCAAAGCCCATGTTGGCGATGTCACCGGCACGCAGGTTGATCTCCGCCGGCGAGCCCGCGCCTTCGACCATGACCACCGGCCAGGCAGCACTCAGGCGCTGATGCGAAGCCAGCACCGCCTGCATGGCGATAGCCTTGTAGTCGTGGTAGGCCACCGCGTTCATGCTGGTAACGGCACGGCCATGGATGATCACCTGGGCGCCGGTGTCGCTGTTGGGCTTGAGCAGCACCGGGTTCATGTCGGTGTGTGGTTGCAGCCGGCAGGCCTGGGCCTGCACCGCCTGGGCCCGGCCGATTTCACCGCCATCGGCGGTCACCGCGCTGTTCAGCGCCATGTTCTGCGGCTTGAACGGCACCACGCCGACGCCCTGGCGCAACAGCCAGCGGCACAGTGCGGTCACCAGCGTGCTCTTGCCAGCGTCGGAGGTGGTGCCTTGCACCATGAGGGTGGTCATGCCGTTTCCTTCTGATAGGCCGCCAGGGCTTGGGCCAGGCGCTGTTCGTCCGCCGCACAGGCTGGCAGCCCCAGGCGTATCGCCTGCGGCTGCTCGAACAGCCGCACCAAGATGCCGCGGCGGGCGAGAAAGTCATGCAGTTGCGCAGCGTGCTCGCTGCGTACGTACTGGAACAGATCGCAACCACCGCTGGGCGCCAGGCCGGCGCTGCGCAACAGCATAGCCAGCCGCTGGCTGGCGGCAGCGCAGCGTTCGACCTGCACACGCTGGGCGACGTGGTCGGCCAGGCTGGCCTGGGCCAGCACCCGGGTCGGGCCATTGACAGTCCACGGGCCGAGCAACTCGGCCAGGCGCAGCAGCAGGCTGCGTTCGGCGGCAACGAACCCCAGGCGCACACCAGCCAGGCCGAAGAACTTGCCGAACGAGCGCAGCACGATCAGCCCCGGGCGCTCGGCACAATCGACCACGCTTTGCGCCGGGGTGTTGTCCATGAACGCTTCATCGACCAGCAGCCAGCCACCGCGGGCGGCCAGGCGCATGTGCCAATCCAGCAGGCGTTCACGCGGCACCCGGCGGCCGGTAGGGTTGTTGGGGTTCACCAGCACCAGTACGTCGAGGCTGTCGAGCGTCGCCTCGACCTGCGCTTCATCCAGCTCCAGCAACTGGTGCTCCGCCCGTTGCCACGCGTATGGATGCTCGGCATAGCATGGCGTCAACACCCCTACCCGGCCGGCTGCGCGCAACAGCGGCAAGGCCTGGATCGCGGCCTGGGAACCGGCCACCGCCAGCAATTGGCGGGCGCCGTAATACGCACGCGCGGCGTCCTCCAGGCCGTCCTCGGTCTCCGGCAGGCGGGCCCAGGCCTCCATGGGGATCGGTGGAATCGGGAAAGGCCATGGCGCAATGCCGCTGGACAGGTCGAGCCACTGCTCGCGGGCGATGCCGTATTGCCGTACCGCCCGCAGCAGGCGGCCTCCGTGTTCAAGCATTGATATAGGCCCCCAGGCAGATCACCAGCAGCCACAGCCATACGCCGCGCTGCACCAAGCCCCAGCCACGATCGATGGCGTCGGCGTCGGCCATTGGCCCGTCACCCAGGCGTGGCCGCTCATGCAGCTCGCCGTGGTACACCGCCGGGCCACCGAGTTCCACCCCCAACGCACCAGCACCGGCGGCCATCACCGGCCCGGCATTGGGGCTGTCCCACAGCGGGCCCTGCTTGCGCCAGCAGGCCAGGGCCAGGCGGGTCTTGCCCAGCAGCGCGTAGGTCAACGCCACCAGCCTGGCGGGAATATAGTTGAGCACATCGTCGACGCGCGCCGCGCACCAGCCGAAGCGTTCGAAGCGCTCGTTGCGGTAGCCCCACATGGCGTCCAGGGTGTTGCTCAGGCGGTACAGCACCACGCCCGGCGCGCCGGCGACCACGAACCAGAACAGCGCGGCGAATACAGCATCGCTGCCATTCTCCAGTACCGATTCGGTGGCCGCCCGGGCAACCGCAGGTTCGTCCAGTTCACGGGTTTCGCGGCTGACCAGGTAGCCCACACGGCGCCGCGCTTCTTGCAGGTCACCCTGGCGCAAGGCACTGGCCACTGGCAACACGTGTTCGCCCAGGCTGCGCAGCCCGACGGCGCAGTACAGCGCCAGCACGTCGACCAGCCAGCCGATGTACGGCAGCCAGGAGAGGATCAGTACCACCAGGGTAAGCGGCACCACGGCCAGGAACCATGCGCTCACCCCGTGGCTGCGCCAGCCGCGCCCACCTGCATTCAGGCGGCGCTCGAGGTTACTGGCCATGTTGCCGAAGGCTACCAGCGGATGGCGCCGCTGCGGTTCGCCCAGCAAGGCATCCAGGGCCATCCCGGCCACGGTCAGCAAGGCCACGCTCATTGGCGCTCTCCCCATTGGTTCTCAAAGAGCATTTCACTCAAGGGCCGTTCCTCGGCCCAGTTTTCCAGCACCAGCATCGGTGCCGGGTAGAACTCGGTTACCGGCCCCAGGCACAGCACCGCGACCGGCTTGGCCCCGGCCGGCATGCCCAGCAGCGCCGCCAGCGCCTGCGGGTCGAACAGCGACACCCAGCCCATGCCCAGGCCTTCGCCACGGGCTGCCAGCCACAGGTTCTGGATGGCGCAGGCCAGCGATGCCAGGTCCATTTCCGGCAGGGTGCGGCGGCCGAAGATATGCGGCTCGCGGTTGTCCATCAGGGCGGCCACCAGCAACTCGGCGCAGTCATTGATGCCCTCCACCTTCAGTTTCATGAAGGCGTCGGAGCGTTCGCCCAACGCTTCGGCGGTACGCACCCGCTCTGCTTCCACCAAGGCCTGGATGCGCGCACGCAGGTCGCGCTGGGTGATGCGGATGAAACGCCAGGGCTGCATCAGCCCGACGCTGGGCGCCTGGTGCGCGGCAGCCAACAGGCGGCCCAGCAGTTCCGGGGCTACCTTGCCACCGGCGAAATGGCGCATGTCACGGCGTTCGCCGATGGCCCGATAGATCGCGGCGCGCTCGGCGTCGCTGTAGGCGTGTTCGCTCATGGTCGCAACAGCGCCGCCGCCGCATCAGGGTTGGAGGGAAAGTAGAAGTGCACGTAGGAAGCCGTCAGCCGACCCAGACGATACACCGCTTCGTTGCCACGCCCGCCGTTGGGGCTCAGACCACGTGCGATCGGCTCCAGTACGGTACTGGTCAACGAATGGTGATAGGTGTGACCGCGCAGGGTGCCTTCCGGCAGTTCCACCGCCTGCAGGGCCAAGGCAGCCAGGCGCTTCTGCATGGTCGCTTCGCCCGGCAGCAGGCCGAGCAGCTCGGCACGCTCGCCGACCACGTCGGTCAGGGCATCAAGCAGGTACAGCATGCCGCCGCACTCTGCCAGCAACGGTTTGCCCTGGGCGTGATGGGCACGGATCGCCTCGCTCATTGGCGCGTTGGCAGCCAGGGCGTGGTGGTGCAGTTCGGGATAACCGCCTGGCAGATACAGGCTGTCCACTGCTGGCAGTTCGCGGTCATGCAGCGGCGAGAAAAACTCCAGCTGCGCGCCCAGGTTGCGCAGCAGGTCGAGGTTGGCGCCATAGGTGAAGGCAAAGGCCTCGTCCCGCGCCACGCCAATGCGCACACCGGTCAACGAGGCGGTAGTGGCTTGCGGCTCGGGTTCGGCAAAGGTCACTGGCGGCGGCAAGGCGGCATCGCAACTGGCGCCAAGCGCCTCGGCAGCGGCATCCAGGCGAGCGTCCAGGTCGTTCAGCTCGCTGGCCTGGACCAGCCCCAGGTGGCGGCTGGGTAGCTCTATACCGCGCTCGCGGGACAAGCCGCCATACCAGCGCAGGCCTTCGGTCAGGCTACCTTCCAGCAGTTGCGCGTGGCGCAGGCTGCCCACCCGGTTGGCCAATACACCGGCAAACGGCAGGTCCGCCTGGTAGCGTGCCAAGCCCAGGGCCAGGGCGCCAAAGGTCTGGGCCATGGCCGTGCCGTCGATCACCGCCAGTACCGGCACGCCGAAGTGACGCGCCAGGTCGGCGCTGGACGGCGTGCCGTCGAACAGCCCCATCACCCCTTCGATCAGGATCAGGTCGGCCTCGCCGGCGGCTTCCCACAGCAGGCGGCGGCTTTCCTCGGCGCCGATCATCCACAGGTCGAGCTGGTACACCGGCGCGCCGCTGGCCCGTTCGAGGATCATCGGGTCGAGGAAGTCGGGCCCGCACTTGAACACCCGGACCTTGCGCCCGAGGTTGCGGTGCAGCCGGGCCAAGGCAGCGGTGACAGTGGTCTTGCCCTGGCCTGAGGCCGGCGCCGCGATCAGCACGGCAGGGCACTGGCGCGGCTGGCTCACAGTTCCACGCCCTTCTGTGCACGGATGCCGGCCTGGAAGGCGTGCTTGAGCATGCCCATCTCGGTCACGGTGTCGGCCAGCTCGATCATCTCGGGTTTCGCGGCACGGCCAGTGACGATCACATGCTGCATCGGTGGGCGGGCCTGGATGTCGGACAGCACCTGGTCAAGGTCGAGGTAGCCGTGCTTGAGGGCGATGTTCAGTTCATCGAGCACCACGAACTGCACGCTCGGGTCTTGCAGCAACTGGCGCGAAACGGCCCAGGCGGCTTCGGCGGCGGCGATGTCGCGCTGGCGATCCTGGGTTTCCCAGGTAAAGCCCTCGCCCATCACGTGGTAGCGCACCTGCTCGGGGAAACGGCGGAAGAACAGCTCTTCGCCGGTGCTGTTGCGGCCCTTGATGAACTGCACCACACCGCATTGCATGCCATGGCCCAGTGCGCGCGCGAGCATACCGAAGGCCGAGCTGCTCTTGCCCTTGCCATTGCCGGTCAGTACCAGCAGCAGGCCGCATTCGTTGGGGGAATTGGCGATGCGTTCGTCGATGATCGCCTTCTTGCGCTGCATGCGCGCCAGGTGGCGTTCGTCGCGTTCGGTGGATTCGCTCATCAGGGTTCTCCGCTGGCTGGCGCCACGGCAACGCGCGGCGACAGGTAAAAGGCGGGCAGACGGAGAACGCGCAGGGGCCGTGGCCGTACGCCACGGTGCACCGCGCATCACCCTCCGTGATGCCGTTGGCAGTATCAGGCCGGTCTCCGGGCTTGTGAGCGGGCCTTGGCCCAGGCCTGCGCGCCTTCCCGGGTGCTTGCACCCAGTGGCCCTGCGCGGCCGTGACTCACCTACCGTTGCGGGGGCAGCGCCGGAATCGCGCCATGCTGGCACCCACCGGCTTCCCAGTTTCACCCTGCCCAGTCGGGGCTGGCAGGGCACCTGAAACACGCGCGAAGGTTAGAGGGTTGGACCGGGAGCGTCAATCGAAGCGGGCCGCTTTGCAGCCGAACAGGCTCCGCCTGGGTAATGGCCAATTCACCTTGTTGTGCCACACTGAATACAGTGATATCACATAGCCATCACTTTCGGCTGAACGCGATCACAACTACAACAGGAGAGCGCAGCATGCGAGGCCAGATCATCAACAACCCGCGCCTGGAGTTTCTTTCTCCGGTGCTGGAGCGCTGGGGCGACTGTATCGACCGCTTCAACCAGTTTGCTGGCGATGCCGAAGCACCTTACTGGCATGGCGCCGCCGCCAATACGGGGCTGCTTGCCGCAGCGGCCTGGCAAACCGAACTGGCGGCGCTGCAGCAGTTTGCCGGCAAGAAGCAGCGCGACGAAGGTGAACACGAAGGGCGCTGCGACCTGTCGATCAGCAGTGCCGATGAAGCGCTGTACCTCAGTGTCAGTCAGCGCTGGCCAAGAATCGCTCGGCTGGACATGGCCGACGCCCTGCAGCAGACCACTGCCTTGGCGCGCCAGGTGGCCTACCCCAGCCAGTTGAAAGCTGGTGCGCTGTTCATCAGCCCGTGGAAGGCTGGCCAGCATGCCAGCCCCGAGGAACTGCAGGACCTGGTCGACGATCTGCAGAAACATACCGCCTGTGCCATCGCCTGGTACTTCCCGTATGCCTACCGCAAGTTGCACAACGAGCTGGGGCAGTATTTCCCGGGGGTGGCGTTGTTGCTCAAGCAGGCTTGAAGCAACTTCGGCTCAGGCCGGGCGACGTGGCTTCTGTGGGAGCGGGCGTGCCCGCGAAGAACCCAACGCGGTGACTGGCACCGGCTGCGCCGGTGTTCGCGGGCGCGCCCGCTCCCACAGAGCCCCTGCTAAATCTTTCTGTTATATGCGGCTCCATGAGAGCGCGGCCCGTGCCGCGAATGGCCTGCGCGCGTTTCAGGTCCTAACGCATCATGCCGAGTTCGGCATCATCCAGCAGCGCTTTGCCCAAGGCGCAAAGGTAGTGCGCGGCCCAGATCAGCTTTGGCTTTTCTTCCATCAGGCCGTCGATGGTCAGGTCCCGCGCATAGCCGATCAATTCCGAGGCTTGTTCGCGGGCGTTCTGGCAGGAGATGCCGGGTTCGATGCGGAACAGGGGGTGGGTCTGGTTTTCACCTTGAAAGAATATGGTTTTGCCGACTGTGCATTTCGTGTCTTCGGTGGTCATTTAAGGCTCCTGTCGTAGTGAAGCGACCACCAACCGCGGCTAAACAGTATGGTGGCAGCTGTACGTGGGTTAGCCGACCGGGACGTCAGGCACCCGGCGCACCCGCAGGTGCCCCACGCACAGCCGCCATAAGGCGTCAATGCCGATTACTCGGTATTGCTCAGCTGCGGTGTCTGACGATTTCGGGCGGCTAACCCGGTCATTGAAGGTCAACGACATGCCGAGACTAGAGGCCGCATTTGGCGCGCGCAACGGAGAATAGGTGTTAAGAGTATCTTTGGGAAACGGCCTACAAGAAAGGTGTTAAATCTGATTCTTGGTCTCGCCCCGACGCCACAGCGCATCTCACTGGCACATTGAGTCACCACCAGACCTGCATGCTCTTGCTCTTGCTCTTGCTCTTGCTCTTGCTCTTGCTCTTGCTCTTGCTCTTGCTCTTGCTCTTGCTCTTGCTCTTGCTCTTGCTCTTGCTCTTGCTCTTGCTCTTGCTCTTGCTCTTGCTCTTGCTCTTGCTCTTGCTCTTGCTCTTGCTCTTGCTCTTGCTCTTGCTCTTGCTCTTGCTCTTGCTCTTGCTCTTGCTCTTGCTCTTGCTCTTGCTCTTGATCTTCGCGACTTCAGGAGGCCGAGCAGAGGTCTTGCGGAGGGAGGTGACGGGCATGGATGCCCGTCAAGCGCTGAGGCCCCATGGATGGGGCCTGCAGCGCGTACTCCCGGGAGCAAGACCGGCGCGAGGGAACCCCGTAGCGTAGCGGAGGGGCCGGATGATGGGAGCGCAGCGTTTTTTGGTTACTTTTTGTCGCGTTTGACAAAAAGTGACTCGCCGTAAGGGCGAAAAGGTGAGTATGCGTCGCCATCGTAAATGGACTATGCGCGCGATCAAGACCAGTACTTTTTCAGCTCTTCGCTCTTCGCTCTTCGCTCTTCGCTCTTCGCTCTTCGCTTTCAAGCGTGGGCATCAACAACAAGGTCAACATTCATTTTCGAAGGTGGCGCTTAATCACCTTTCCGCCCTTACGGCGGGTCACTTTTTGTCAAACGCGACAAAAAGTAACCAAAAAACGCTGGCTCCTATCATCCGGCCCCTACGCTGCGCTCCGGGGTCCCCTCGCTACGGGCCTGCTCCCGGGAGTACGCGCTGCAGGCCCCATCCATGGGGCCTCAGCGCTTGACGGGCATCCATGCCCGTCACCTCCCTCCGCAGTCCCTTCGCTCGGCCTCCTGAAGTCGCAATCGGTGGCGCCTGAACTATCGCGCGCTTAGAAGCAAAAGCAACGGCAACGGCAGTTGGAAAGTTGCCGGGAACCTGGCGAATGTCACCGACCTCTCAATTCATAGGCCCTGTTAGGAGGACGCCGCCCCATGAAACACCTGACGCCTTGGTTATTGGCCGCCAGCCTGACTGCCTGCGGCGAAACCGCCCTGCTGAATGTACTCGACGGCAGTGGTCCAACCCCCCAGCTGCCTGCTCCGGTCAAGACAACCCTCCCCACCGTGAATATCGCCCCGGCAGTGGGCTGGCCCAAGGACGCCAAGCCCGAGGTAGCACCAGGCACTCAGGTGAAAGCATTCGCCAGCGGGCTCGACCACCCTCGCTGGCTATACCTGCTGCCCAACGGCGACGTCCTGGTAGCCGAAACCAATGCCCCATCCAAGCCCGAAGATGGCAAAGGCCTGCGCGGCTGGGTCATGAAGAAGGTGATGAAGCGGGCAGGCGCAGGCGTACCCAGCGCAAACCGCATTACCCTGTTACGTGACGCCGACCACGACGGCGTGGCTGAAATCCGTACGACCTTCATCGAAGAGCTCAACTCACCGTTCGGCATGGCGCTGGTCGGGAAGGACCTGTATATCGCCAACACCGACAGGTTGATGCGCTTTCACTATGAGCCCGGTGCCATGCAAATTCGCAATGAAGGCCAGCCAGTGGTCGAGTTGCCAGGCGGGCCGCTCAACCACCACTGGACCAAGAACGTGATCGCCAGCCCTGATGGCAAGAAGCTTTTCGTGACGGTCGGCTCCAACAGCAACGTAGGCGAAAACGGTATGGACAAGGAACAGGGACGCGCCGCGATCTGGGAAGTGGACCCCACCAGCGGCCAGCACCGCCTGTTCGCCACCGGCCTGCGCAACCCTAACGGCCTGGCCTGGGAGCCGCACAGCGGTACGTTGTGGACGGCAGTCAACGAGCGTGACGAGATCGGTAGCGATCTGGTACCGGACTACATCACTTCCGTGAAGGACGGCGGTTTCTATGGCTGGCCCTATAGCTACTACGGCCGCCACGTGGACGAGCGCGTGCAACCGCCAGCGCCTGAAAAAGTAGCCCAGGCGCTGGTGCCCGACTACGCCGTAGGCCCACACACGGCATCGCTAGGGCTGGCATTCGCCGAACCGAACGGGCTACCACCGCCCTTCGAACAAGGGGCATTCGTGGGCCAGCACGGGTCGTGGAACCGCAAGCCACACAGTGGCTACAAGGTGATTTTCGTACCGTTCGACCCATCAGGAAAGCCCTCGGGCAAGCCCGTAGACCTGCTTACCGGTTTTCTGGATGAGCATGGCAAGGCCCAAGGGCGCCCGGTCGGCGTAATCACCGACGGGCGTGGCGGCGTGCTGGTAGCCGATGATGTCGGCAACGTGGTCTGGCGGGTGAGCAAAGCCCCGCCTGTCCTCAGGGGTTCTGCGCCAGATGCCCTTGCGGAATGACGCGCTTGGCCTGCAGGTAAGCCTTGGCCCAGTAACTGTTGGACAGGTAGTCCAGACGCACCGTGCCACCGCTGGAAGGTGCATGCACGAAGCGCCCTTCCCCGACATAGATGCCCGCATGGCTGACCTGCGAGCCGCCACTGGTGGCGAAGAACACCAGGTCGCCGGACTGCAGCGACTTGGCATCCACGGTTGGCGCGCGCATTACGATCATCTCACGCGTCGAACGCGGCAGGCTTATGCCGGCAGCATCACGATAGACGTACTTGATCAGGCCACTGCAATCGAAACCGGAGTCCGGCGTATTGCCACCCCAGCGATAAGGCGTGCCCACCAGGCCGATGGCACGCATCAGCACGTCATCGGCAATCGGCGAAGGGCTGGGCTGGCTATAGGTTACCTGCGGCTGTACCACAGGAGCCGGCGCAGGCGCACGGCTGGAGCAGGCAGCCAGCAAGGCTGCCAAGGAGAGAAATGCGAAGCGCGCCATCTTTACCATGGCCAGAACATCCTGTCTGAGTCCGCTGGGCCGCAGCCGAAAAGAGTTGAGAAATTAGATTAGACGCTTTCTATAAATGCGCACGGCGGCGAGCTTTTTTTCAAAGCATCGCCGCCGCGGCAGGGTACATCATTTTGCTATCAGTTGCGCGCGATATTGGTGGTCGGCGCCATGGCCAAGGCACGCTTGGCTTCGATGAAGGTCTTGCTCCAGTAGCGGTCACCGAGGCTGTCGATGCGCACACCACCGCTGCGGCGGCTGCTGGAGTGAATGAACTGGTTGTCACCCAGGTAAATGCCAGCATGGCTGACTCGGCCGCGACCATTGGTGCTGAAGAACAGCAGGTCACCTGGCTTGAGTTTGTTGCGGGCCACTTTCGGGGCATCGACGTTGATCATTTCACGCGTGGAACGCGGCAGGGTCACACCCGCCTCTTCGCGGAACAGATAGCCGATGAAACCACTGCAGTCGAAGCCGGACTTCTCCGAGGTACCGCCGAAGCGATAGCGAGTGCCGATCAGCGACATGCCGCGCTCGAGAATGCTGTCAGCCAGAGCTGGCAACTGGTAAGGCTTGCTGCTGGAGAAGGCCTCCAGGTCATCTTCGGTAGCCAGCTCTTCCGGCTCGCCGAATACCGACGAGGAGGAGGCTTTGGCCTTGAAGGCCGATTGTGCGGCGATCGGGGAGTGATCCTGGGACTGCAGCTCTGAATGAGAAGCTGGGCCTTGGGCCGCGCAGCCAAAAAGCAGGGTCACGAGTGCGAGTGGCACGAGGGGTGCGAAGCGCTTCAGCATGGGCACGACCGTGTCTGTAATCCTTTAGAAGGGTGAAACTATGCCCTCTATCATGGCCATTTGCAAATTTTATCGAAAAAGATGTGACTTTTTCGTTTTGCCGCTCTGGCCCAGCGTTTTCGGGGCTACCAGCCCAGGGTTTCTTTGAGGAAAGGGATGGTGAGCTTGCGCTGTGCCTGCAACGAGGCCTGATCGAGGCGTTCCAGCAGGTCGAACAACGCGCTCATGCTGCGTGCGCCGCGGGTGAGGATGAAGTGGCCGACTTCGTCGGTAAGGTGCAGGCCACGGCGCGAAGCACGCAGTTGCAGGGCACGCAGCTTGTCTTCATCGGACAGGCCACGCATCTGGAACACCAGGGCCAGGGTCAGCCGCGACTTCAGGTCGGGCAGCTTGATCGGCAGTTCGCGCGGCGATGCCGAGGCGGCCAGCAGCAGGCGCCGGCCGCTGTCACGCAGGCGGTTGAACAGGTGGAACATGGCCTCTTCCCAGTCAGCCTTGCCGGCGATCACGTGCAGGTCGTCGATGCACACCAGTTCGTACTGGGCCAGGTAGTCGAGCAGCCCTACGCCACGATCGAGCAATTGCGCCAGCGGCAGGTAGACGGCTGGCTCGCCGCGTTGCTGGAAGCGGTGGGTAGCGGCCTGTAGCAGGTGGGTACGGCCAACACCTTGCTTGCCCCACAGGTAGATAAGGCTCTCGGTCCAGCCGGCGTCGGCTTCGCATAGCCGCTCGACGTAGCCCAATGCCGCAGCATTGGCGCCCGGATAGTAGTTGATGAAGGTGGCGTCATCGCGCAGGCGCACACCCAGGGGCAACTGGATCGGTGGTTTCATGCTCGCGGGCGGTCGACAGGACCGCAGGGGGCCTTTGGTGAACAATGTGCAAAGTCTATACCCGCAGCGCGGGGCGCACAATCACGGCAGCGGATAGCACAAGTAAAATCAATGAGTTGCGCTTTTTTTGGCTATTTTGGGGCTGCTTTGCAACCCTTCGCGGGCTTGTCCGCTCCCACAGGGGGCGCGTAAATCATGGGCTCAGCGACACATCTGTGGGAGCGGGCAAGCCCGCGAAGGGCCGCAACGCGGCCCCAATTTTCTTAACTGGCCGGCATTAAGGCGGCCCTGGGATCACAACTCCGGGTCGATATCCCCGGCATACATGTCCGATTCCTTGTACAAGTCATGCACATGCCGCAGCAGCACCATGATCACCGCCGCCACCGGCAGCGCCAGCAACACCCCGGTAAAGCCGAACAGCTCACCGCCGGCCAGGATCGCGAAAATCACCGCAACCGGGTGCAGGCCAATGCGGTCACCGACCAGCAGCGGGGTCAGCACCATGCCTTCCAGCGCCTGGCCGACCATGAACACTGCGACGATACCCAGCATCGGGTACAGGTCGCCGCCATACTGGAACAGGCCAGCCACCAAGGCCGCGCCGATGCCGATGATGAAACCCATGTACGGCACGATGGCAGCCAACCCGGCGAGCATGCCGATCAGTAGCCCCAGTTCCAGCCCCACCAGCATCAGCCCGGCCGAATAGATGATGCCCAGGGCCACCATCACCATCAATTGCCCGCGCACGAACGCCCCCAGCACCTCATGGCATTCGCCTGCAAGGCCCATCACTTGCGGCTCACGCTGGCGCGGCAGCAGGCCACGCAGCTTGGCCATCATCAGGTCCCAGTCGCGCAGCAGATAGAAACCCACCACCGGGATCAGCACCATGTTGGCCAGCCAGGCCATCAGCGCCAGGCTCGAGGCAGTGGCATGGGACAGCAGCACACCGACGATATCGGTGGTCTGGCCCATGTGCGTGCCGATGGCGGCCTTGATCTTGTCGAACTTCCAGAAGCCGTCAGCCAGGCCCAGGCGGCTCTGCACCCAGGGCAGCGCCACGTGCTCGAGCCAGTCGAGCATCTGCGGCGCCAGTTCGTACAGGCGCACCAGCTGCTTGGCCAGCAGCGGCACCAAAACCAGCAGCAAGGCCAGCAACAGCAAGGTGAACAGGCCGAACACCACCACTACGCCCCAGGTGCGCGACAGCCCCAGGCGCTCCAGGCGGTCAACCAGCGGGTCGGCCAGATAGGCCAGCAGCACGCCGACCAGGAACGGGGTAAGAATGTTGTGCAGGCTGTAAAGCAGCACGGCGACCAGCAGGGCAACGCCCAGCCAGATCCAACGACGTACGTCGGTCACGGTGTGCTCCTCTTACCAGCGAAAACGCAAACCGTCGAACGGCTTGGGTGCTGGCTGGGCCGGCACTGGTTGCCCAGCGCCGGCAGCGTCTGCCGGAGCTGGAGGGGGCTGCACAGCGGGCGCCTGCTCTACCGGTACTTCCTGCAGCTTGGCCAGGCCAAGCTGGGCGCGCAGCTGTTCGCGGTTGGCGGTCACGCCGTAGGTCAGGGTGCTGCCTTCGGCCATCTGCAGGCGCGGGCCAAAGGGTTCGAGCACGCGGGCCAGCTCGGCGTAGCGCTGCAGGTTCATCCCCTGCACTTGCACCTGCAACTGGCTGCTGGCGCCCGGGCGGGTGACGTAGCGCGGCGCCAGGCTGCTGCTGAGCGCCAGCATCACGGCGTCGGCCAGTGCTGCCGGGTCGGCACCCTCGGCAGTGCCATGTTCACGCTGGTCGCCCAGCCAAAGCTGCCATTTGCCCTGCCATTTGCCGTCGGCTTCCCGGGCATGCACCGCCAGCAAGGCATCGGCGCCGTAGCGCCCTGAGGCTTCGCGCAGCGCCGCAGGGTCACTGCCTTCGATCTGCTCGGCATTGGCCACCAATTGCTCCTGCAGGTCGGCCAGCGGCAGCCGCAACGGCAGGCCACGGTGCTGGGCGGCACGACGCAGGGGCTGGGCGCTGGCCTGGCCGTCACCTACCAGGTTGCTGCCTTCGACACTGTCGTTCAGCCACCAGCCGAGAATCGAGGGTCGGTTGCTGCCCCACAATGCCAGGCCGGCCTTGCGCAAGGCCCGTTCGGTACTGCCAGGGTCGAACTCGACCAGCACCGATTCGGGTGGCCCGGCTTCGCTGGCGACCTGGTTGATGATTTGCTGCGGGTCCTTGCGCAAAGCGGCCAATGCCGGGCTTTGCGCCGCCTTGGGGTCGCCGGTCAGGCGCGTTACCAGGGTATCGAGAGCCTGGATGGTAGCCGCGGCACGGGCTTCGGCGCCCTGCCCTGTCACCGGCTCGCGCACCTGGTAAAGGCCGGTGACATTTTCAGCCTGGGCAGTGGCCGAGATCAGGGCCAGGCAACCGGCTGCCAGAATATTGAAGAGACGCATGGAGGATTCCTGTCCATTTACCGCAATGCCTATACCTTATACACGGGGGCGAAAGGTAACCAGTCGCGAGGATGAAAGATTGGTTGCGGAGATTGCCTGGGAAATGTGATGGTCTGACAGGTGCTCGCCGCAACAGGTTCAGCGCCTGCGCGTGCATGGCGCGGCCCTTGTGGCGTACACCCCCAACTTTTTACCTATTTTCATGCCCTGCCCGTCGGCCTGAGGATGGCCGCTGCCCGGCAACCCTGATAAAATCGCGCGCCTTCACAGACCACTGACGTTTCAGGCAGCCGCCGCTTACCAGCCGGCCTTGGCCGTCATGGTCGTTTTTAAGAATCCCTCCCTCCTAAAGGCCTGGATCAATGAGCAAGCAACCCTCCCTGAGCTACAAGGACGCCGGTGTAGACATCGACGCCGGCGAAGCACTGGTCGAACGCATCAAGGGCGTGGCAAAACGCACCGCACGCCCTGAAGTCATGGGTGGCCTGGGCGGCTTCGGCGCCCTCTGCGAGATCCCGGCCGGCTACAAGCAGCCGGTGCTGGTCTCCGGCACCGACGGCGTCGGCACCAAGCTGCGTCTGGCACTGAACCTGAACAAGCACGACAGCATCGGCCAGGACCTGGTCGCCATGTGCGTCAACGACCTGGTAGTGTGCGGCGCCGAGCCATTGTTCTTCCTCGACTACTATGCCACCGGCAAACTGAACGTCGACGTGGCCGCCACCGTGGTCACCGGCATCGGTGCCGGCTGCGAACTGGCCGGCTGCTCGCTGGTCGGTGGTGAAACCGCCGAAATGCCTGGCATGTACGAAGGCGAAGACTACGATCTGGCCGGCTTCTGCGTCGGCGTGGTGGAAAAGGCCGAGATCATCGACGGCTCCAAGGTTGCCACCGGCGACGCACTGATCGCCCTGCCGTCCTCGGGACCGCACTCCAACGGCTACTCGCTGATCCGCAAGATCCTCGAAGTGTCCGCCACCGACATCGAGAACACCCAGCTGGACGGCAAGCCGCTGACCGACCTGCTGATGGCGCCGACCCGCATCTACGTCAAGCCGCTGCTGCAACTGATCAAGAACACCGGCGCGGTCAAGGCCATGGCCCACATCACCGGTGGCGGCCTGCTGGACAACATCCCGCGCGTACTGCCGGCCAACGCCCAGGCGGTCATCGACGTGGCCAGCTGGCAGCGCCCGGCGGTATTCGACTTCCTGCAGGAAAAAGGCAACGTCGACGAGCATGAAATGCACCGCGTGCTGAACTGCGGCGTCGGCATGGTCATCTGCGTGGCCCAGGACCAGGTAGAAGCAGCCCTGAACGAACTGCGCGCCGCTGGCGAGCAGCCATGGGTGATCGGCCACATCGCCGAAGCCGCCGAAGGCGCTGCCCAGGTCGAGCTGCAAAACCTCAAGGCACACTGATGCCAAGCAAGACCTGCAATGTAGTGGTACTGCTGTCGGGCTCCGGCAGCAACCTGCAAGCCCTGATCGACAGCTGCCAAGGCCAGGACAGCCCGGTGCGCATCCGTGCAGTGGTTTCCAACCGCGCCGATGCCTACGGCCTGCAACGCGCCGCGGCGGCCGGCATAGACAGCGTCGTGCTCGAGCACACCCAGTTCGACGGCCGTGAAGCCTTCGATGCCGCGCTGATGGCGCGCATCGACGGTTTCGCCCCCGACCTGGTGGTGCTGGCCGGTTTCATGCGCATCCTCAGTGGCGACTTCGTGCGCCACTACCAGGGCCGCCTGCTCAACATCCACCCGTCGCTGCTGCCCAAGTACAAGGGCTTGCATACCCACCGTCGGGCGCTGGAGGCAGGCGACGGCGAGCACGGCTGCAGCGTACACTTCGTGACTGAGGAACTCGATGGCGGCCCTCTGGTCGTACAGGCTGTGGTGCCGGTGGTGCCTGACGACACCGTCGAAAGCCTGGCCCAGCGGGTACACCGCCAGGAACACCTGATTTACCCGCTGGCGGTGCGCTGGTTCGCCGAAGGGCGCTTGCGTCTTGGCGAACAGGGTGCATTACTGGATGGCCAGCCACTGGCGGCCAGCGGTCACTTGATTCGATCCTAGGAGAATTTATGCGTCGCGCCCTGCTCTTGGCTCTCGCCGTGCTCGCCCTGCCCCTCCAGGCAGCTGATCTGAAGCCTTTCTCGGCCAGCTATACCGCAGACTGGAAGCAACTGCCCATGAGCGGCACCGCCGAGCGCAGCCTGGTCAAGAATGCCAACGGTACCTGGGACCTTAATTTCAAGGCTTCCATGATGATCGCCAGCCTGACCGAGCAAAGCACCCTGCGCATGGACAACGACACCCTGCTGCCACAGAAGTACCACTTCGAGCGTGGTGGCCTGGGCAAGGCCAAGAAGGTCGACCTGACTTTCGACTGGAACAGCAAAAAGGTCACCGGCAGCGACCGTGGCGATGCCATCAACCTGCCGCTGAACCGTGGTGTGCTGGACAAGTCGTCCTACCAGTTGGCCCTGCAACATGACTTGGCCGCCGGCAAGAAGAGCATGACCTACCAGGTGGTCGATGGTGACGAGATCGACACCTACGACTTCCGCGTGCTGGGCACCGAAAAGGTCACTACCAAGACTGGCCAGGTCGATGCGGTGAAGGTCGAGCGCGTGCGCGACCCAAGCCAGAGCAAGCGCATCACCGAGCTGTGGTTCGCCAAGAACTGGGACTACCTGCTGGTGCAACTGCGCCAGGTCGAGACCGATGGCAAGGAATACGTGATCGTGCTGCAGGATGGCACGGTCGATGGCAAGCCGGTGAAGGGCAACTGAGCCAGCGCTGCCAGCAGTACCCGAAGCCCCGCCTTGTGCGGGGCTTTTTTTTGATTGCGCTCCGGCTTCCATGAAACTTGTTTCATGCCGGTTTTATTTACTTAGCCTGCTAACAAACTCTATAAAGAGGTTGTGCGACACAGTGTCGCAGCCAACTGAAACAGTGGAGTTTAACGATGACAGTCCAAGTAACCGAACGCGACGAATCGAAAATGTCCCACGAAGGCCTGGCCGCTGGTGTGCGGATCTGGGATGTGCACCAACAGGGCCAACTGGTGGGGATGTTCCACAACGAACATGAAGCGCATCAGTACCGTACAGAGCTGGAAAACCTGGAAAACCAGCGCGCCACGCAATGACCCATCTTCAAATGAAAAACCCCGCCAAGGCGGGGTTTTTCGTGGTTACCACATCAGATCATCAGGGATCTTGTAGGCTGCGTACGGGTCGTCCTCGTCCGCTTCCTCGACATGGGTGTTCAGCAGCAGGACACGGCCAGGGTCGCGCTCCTGGATCTTCAATGCCGCCTCACGAGGGATCACCTCATAGCCGCCGGCAAACGACACCACGGCCAGCGCACCATTGCTCAGCTTGGTCCGCATCAGAGCATTGACGGCAATGCGCTTGACCTTCTTGTCGTCGACGAAGTTGTAGTAGTCCTCGGTGCTCAGCTTCGGCAGGCGAGTCGCTTCGATCAACTGCTTGATCTGCGCCGCGCGGGCCTTCTGCTCGGCTTTTTCCTGCTGCTGGCGGTTCAGTTCCTGGTCACGCTTGGCTTTCTCGGCCATGGCTTCCTTGGCCATGCGCTGCTGGCTGTCGTCCACCTCGACCTGGCCTTTGTGCTCCAGGCGTTTCTGTTTCTTCTCGGCCTTGTTGGCCTGGGAAACCTGTTTCTGGTTGACCAGACCGGCTTTGAGCAGTTGGTCGCGAAGGGAAAGGCTCATGAATGTTCACTCACTTATGCAACAGCTCAGCCGCAGCTGGGCAGGTTCTTTTCCTGACGTTTGGCTTCACCCCAAAGGGCATCCAGTTCATCAAGGTTACAATCTTCGATGGGGCGGCCACTGTCGCGCAATGCCTGTTCGATGAAGCGGAAACGCCGCTCGAACTTGCGATTGGCACGGCGCAGGGCGTGTTCCGGGTCATGTTTGAGGTGGCGGGCCAGGTTGACGGCGGCAAACAGCAGGTCGCCGATTTCATCCTCGAGCGCATCGGCATCGCCGTCGGCCATGGCCTGCAGCACTTCGTCCAGCTCTTCGCGCACCTTGTCCAGCACCGGCAATGCCGCAGGCCAGTCGAAACCAACCGTGGCTGCGCGCTTTTGCAGTTTGGCTGCCCGCGACAACGCCGGCAATGCCGCTGGTACGTCGTCGAGCAACGACAGCTGTTCGGGCTGGCTCTTTTCCGCGCGCTCTTCAGCCTTGATTTCTTCCCAGCGTGACTTGACCTGGGCCTCGTTCAGGCTGGGGGTGTCCACCGGCGCATACAGCTCGCCGGTGGGGAATACATGCGGGTGACGGCGAATGAGCTTGCGGGTGATGCTGTCGACCACGCCGTCGAACTCGAAACGCCCCTCCTCGCGGGCCAGCTGGCTGTAGTAGACCACCTGGAACAGCAGGTCGCCCAGCTCACCTTGCAGGTGCTCGAAGTCGCCACGCTCGATGGTATCGGCAACCTCGTAGGCCTCTTCGATGGTGTGCGGGACGATGCTCGCGTAGTTCTGCTTCAGGTCCCACGGGCAGCCGTACTGCGGGTCGCGCAGGCGGGCCATGAGGTGCAGCAGGTCTTCGAGGGTGTAGGTCATTCAGGCAGGTCCTTCGGTGGTGGCTTCTTCGCGGGCTTGCCCGCTCCCACAGGATGCATGCAGGTTTCGAAATCTGCATCTTGCCTATGGGAGCAGGCAAGCCCGCGAAGCAGGCACCGCAGTCTCAAGGTGTACGATTACGCCGCGTCTCGATGATGTTGGGCAACTGCGAGATCCGCCCCAGCAGGCGCCCCAGCGCATCCAGGCCTGGAATCTCGATGGTCAGCGACATCAGCGCGGTGTTGTCTTCCTTGTTCGAGCGGGTGTTCACCGCCAGCACGTTGATCTTTTCGTTCAGCAGCACTTGCGACACATCGCGCAGCAAGCCCGGGCGGTCGTAGGCACGGATGACGATGTCGACCGGGTAGGTCTGCACCGGGATCGGCCCCCAGCTTACCTGGATCATGCGCTCCGGTTCCTTGCCCGCCAACTGCAGCACCGAAGCGCAGTCCTGGCGGTGGATGCTCACACCGCGGCCCTGAGTGATGTAGCCGACGATGGCGTCGCCAGGCAGCGGCTGGCAGCAACCGGCCATCTGCGTCAGCAGGTTGCCGACACCCTGGATCTGGATGTCGCCACGCTTGCCGGTACGCGGCCCGGTAGGCTTGCGCGGTACCAGTTCGATCTGCTCGATGCGCTCGGGCTCAAGCAGCTGCTGGGCGGCGTTGACCAGGTGCGCCAGGCGCAGGTCGCCGGCACCGAGCGAGGCGAACATGTCCTCGGCGGTCTTGACGTTGGTCTTCTCGGCCAGGCGCTCGAAATCCACCTGCGGCAGGCCCAGGCGGCTGAGCTCGCGTTCGAGCAAGGTCTTGCCGGCAGCGACGTTCTGATCGCGTGCCTGCAGCTTGAACCAGTGTACGATCTTGGCCCGTGCCCGCGAGGTAGTGACGTAGCCCAGGTTGGAGTTCAACCAGTCACGGCTGGGATTGCCGTGCTTGCTGGTAATGATCTCGACCTGCTCGCCGGTCTGCAGGCTGTAGTTGAGCGGCACGATGCGCCCGTTGATCTTGGCGCCGCGGCAGTTGTGGCCGATTTCGGTGTGCACGCGGTAGGCGAAGTCCAGCGGCGTGGCACCTTTTGGCAAGTCGATGGCGTGGCCGTCCGGGGTGAACACATAGACCCGGTCCGGCTCGATGTCGACCCGCAGCTGCTCGGCCAGGCCACCGATGTCGCCCAGCTCTTCGTGCCACTCCAGCACCTGGCGCAGCCAGGAGATCTTCTCTTCGTAATGGTTGGAACTGGACTTGACGTCGGTGCCCTTGTAGCGCCAGTGGGCACATACCCCAAGCTCGGCTTCCTCGTGCATGCCGTGGGTACGGATCTGCACTTCCAGCACCTTGCCCTCGGGGCCGATCACCGCGGTGTGCAGGGAGCGATAGCCGTTCTCCTTGGGGTTGGCGATGTAATCGTCGAACTCCTTGGGGATATGCCGCCACAGGGTATGCACGATGCCCAACGCGGTGTAGCAGTCGCGAATTTCCGGCACCAGCACGCGTACCGCGCGCACGTCGTAGATCTGGCTGAATTCCAGGCCTTTGCGCTGCATCTTGCGCCAGATCGAATAGATATGTTTCGCCCGGCCGCTGATGTCGGCCTTGACGCCAGTGGCCAGCAGCTCGTTCTGCAGCTGGTTCATAACCTCGCTGATGAACCGCTCGCGGTCCAACCGGCGCTCGTGCAGCAGCTTGGCGATCTGTTTGTACTGGTCGGGTTCGAGGTAGCGGAAGGAAAGGTCTTCCAACTCCCACTTGATGTGGCCGATACCCAGGCGGTGCGCCAGCGGCGCATAGATATCGAACACCTCGCGCGCGACACGCAGGCGTTTCTCGTCGTCGGCGGCCTTCACCGCACGGATCGCGCAGGTGCGCTCGGCCAGCTTGATCAGCGCCACGCGCACGTCGTCGACCATGGCCACGAGCATCTTGCGCAGGTTCTCGACCTGCGCCTGCGAGCCCAGCACCAGCGATTGGCGCGGGCTGAGGCTGGCGCTGATGGCGGCCATGCGCAGCACACCGTCGATCAGCTTGGACACTACCGGGCCAAAGCGCTGGCTGACCTCGGCCAGCGTCACCTTGCCCTCGCGCACCGAGCGGTAGATGACCGCCGCCACCAGGGAATCCTGGTCGAGCTTGAGGTCGGCTAGGATTTCCGCGATCTCAAGGCCCGCCTGGAAGCTGGACGTACCGTCCGCCCAGGAATGCTTGGCCGGGTTGCCCTTTTTCTCGACTTCATGGGCAAACTCGCAGGCCTCTTTCAGCGCTGCGCGATCCAGTGCCGAATCGACGCTTACCACATGGTCCAACCATGCTTCGAGATTGATACTGCCGTCGGTGTTGACCGGCTGGTGCACTCTCACCTGTACCATCTTTGTTTTACCTTTCCATACAGCACACCACACGGGTGCGCTGGCGATCACCGTGCGGCCACCATTCCATGAAAGCCGCACCAAGGGGCCAGTCAGCTAGCCCGCTTCGAATAACGCCATGGCCTCGACATGCGCCGTCTGAGGAAACATGTCGAGAATCCCGGCCCTTTTTAACCGGTACCCCTGGCCGACCAGCACCTGCGCGTCTCGCGCCAGCGTGGCCGGGTTGCACGATACATAGACCAGCCTTCTGGCCTTGAGGCGGGCGATGCCTTGCACCACCTCGAAAGCACCGTCGCGCGGTGGATCCAAGAGTACCGCAGAAAAGCCCTCGGCGGCCCATCCGGCACCCGCCAAAGGCTGCGATAAATCGGCCTGAAAAAACCGTGCGTTATGCACATTGTTGTTCCGGGCATTGGCCGCGGCCCGATCGACCATGGCCTGCACTCCTTCCACTGCCACTACCTCGCGCGCCTGCCGGGCCAGTGGCAGGGCGAAGTTGCCCAGGCCGCAGAACAGGTCCAGCACGCGCTCGTCGGCCTGCGGTGCGAGCCAGGCCAGCGCCTGCTCTATCATTGCCGTGTTGACCTGGGCATTCACCTGTACGAAGTCACCTGGGCGCCAGGCCAGTTCCAACTGCCAAGGCGCCAAGGCAAAGCCCAGCTGCGCGGCCGGGTCCACTGGCGCCGGCTCCCCTTCGCCCTGCAGCCACAACTGGGCATTGGCCTGTTCGCAGAACGCCTGCAGCCTGGCCAGGTCTTCGGCGGGCAACGGCGCGACATGGCGCACCAGCAGCGCCTCGGCAGTACCGCTGAACAGTTCCACATGGCCCAGCGCCTGCGGCTTGCTCAGCGAGCGCAGCACGGTCGGTAAATGGCGCAGAATCGACTGCAAGGGCTGTACCAGCACCGCGCAATCGTCGATGGCAATGATGTCCTGGCTGGCTTCGGCACGGAAGCCGACCTCCAGCTGACGCGCCTTGGCGTCCCAGCGCACGGCCACGCGGGCGCGGCGCCGGTAGCCGAACTCCGGCCCACTCAGCGGTGCGGCCCATTCCTCGGGCTGCACGCTGGCCACCCGCTGAAGCTGCTCTGCCAGGGTGCGCTGCTTGAGCGCCAGCTGCGCTTCGTGCGGCAGGTGCTGCAGGTTGCAGCCTCCGCAACGCTCGTAATACCGGCACGGTGCCTGACGGCGTTCGGGGCTGGCCTGCAGCAGGCGCTCCAGGCGGGCCTCGACCACTTTGCCACGGGCATTGAGCACCCGCGCCTCGACGGCCTCACCGGCCAGGGCGCCGCTGACGAACCAGGTGCGCCCTTCGTGGAAGGCAATGCCCCGGCCGTCACCGGCCAGGCGCTCGATTTCCAGGCGCTGCTTCTTGCCCACCGGGACCTGGGGGCTGCGGTTGCCGCCAGCCGGCTGGAAGCGCAGGCCGCTGTTGCTTTTTTTCTTTGACATTTAGCTCGGGTCGAACAGGCCGGTGGACAGGTAACGGTCGCCGCGGTCGCAGATGATCGCGACCATCGTGGCATTTTCCACCTCGCGGGACAGGCGCAGCATGGCCGCGACTGCACCACCGGAAGACACGCCGCAGAAAATGCCCTCTTCACGGGCAAGGCGGCGGGTGGTTTCCTCGGCTTCCTGCTGCGACATGTCGACCACGCGGTCGACACGGCTGGCGTCGAAGATTTTCGGCAGGTATTCCTCGGGCCAGCGGCGGATGCCCGGAATTGCCGAGCCCTCCATTGGTTGCAGGCCAATGATCTGCACCGCCGGGTTTTGTTCCTTGAGGTACTGCGAGCAGCCCATGATGGTACCGGTGGTACCCATGGAGCTGACGAAATGGGTGATGGTGCCCTGGGTCTGCTGCCAAATCTCGGGGCCGGTGCTGTTGTAGTGGGCGATGGGGTTGTCGCCATTGGCGAACTGGTCCAGCACCAGGCCGCGGCCTTCGGCCTGCAGCTTCTCGGCCAGGTCACGGGCGCCCTCCATACCCTCTTCCTTGGTCACCAGGATCAGCTCGGCGCCGTAGGCGGTCATGGCGGCTTTGCGCTCGGCGGTGGAATTGTCAGGCATGATCAGGATCATCTTGTAGCCCTTGATCGCCGCAGCCATCGCCAGGGCGATGCCGGTGTTGCCGGAGGTGGCTTCGATCAGGGTATCGCCGGGCTTGATCTGGCCGCGCAGTTCGGCGCGGGTGATCATCGACAATGCCGGGCGGTCCTTCACCGAGCCGGCGGGATTGTTACCTTCGAGCTTGAGCAGGAGGGTGTTGCTGGTTTCGCCAGCGATACGCTGCAGGCGAACCAGGGGCGTATTGCCGACGCAATCGGCGATGGTTGGGTACTGCAAGGTCATGGCGTATTTCACAATCCGGACGGCAGGGGTGCCTATCATACCGGCAAACCCTTCCCGGCCATATCACGCAATCTGTGATGAATATAGCTACAAGCTATATCGATAGCCTGTTCCGGCCCTTTCGCGGGTGAACCCGCTCCCACAGGGACTCCACTAGCCTCAAGAGTAGTGATGAACCTGTGGGAGCGGGTTCACCCGCGAAGGGGCCGGGACATGTATTGGCAAGCGCATCCACAACCGCAGCCCGCGTTTGCCATTCTGCGCCCACAAGGTGCCACCCTGACGCTGGATGGCACTGCGGGCGATGCTCAGCCCCAGGCCGAAACCACCATCCCCGGGCCGCGAACCGTCCAGCCGTGAGAACGGTGCAAAGATCCGCTCCAGGTCTTCTTCAGCCACGCCACCGCCTTCGTCTTCCAGCCACAACCGCCAATACTCGCCTTCACGCTGCCCACCGAGGCGCACCACACCCTCGGCCGGCGAGTGACGAATGGCATTGCGCAACATGTTCTCCAGCGCCTGGGCCAGGTAGTTCAGGTTGCCCTGCACCCAGCAGTCCGCCGGCACTTCGCAGCGCAGCCGCGCCGGTGCCCAGCCGCTTTCGTACCTGGCATTCTCGGCCAGCAGCTCCCACAGCGCCTGCACCTCGATCGGCTCAAGGTTCATCGGCGCACGTTCGGCGTCCTGCCAGGCCAGTTGCAGGGTATCCTCGACCAACTGCTGCATGCAGTCCACCTCCCGCGCCAGGCGTTCACGCAGGCGCAGCAGGTCGGTTTCGCCATCGCAGGCCACCCGCAGCCGGCTGAGTGGCGTACGCATTTCGTGAGACAGATCACGCAGCAACTGCTGCTGCATGGCTACCGTGCCCTGCAGCCGCTCGGCCATCTGGTCGAAGGCACGGGCCAGTTCACCCAGCTCGTCATGCCGGGCGATGGTGCGTGAGTCCAGGCGAGCCGACAACTGGTCGGCGCGCCAGGCATTGGCCTGCTCGCGCAATTGGTTCAACGGCACGATCAGCATGCGATAAAGGCCAACACACAACAGCAGGGTGAACAGACCCGGGATAATGCCGTTGGTGACGATACGCCACAGCATCCGGTACTGGCCGGGGTTGAAGCGCTGCGGCAGTTCGATCACCAACATGCCCTGCTCCGGTGCCCCCGGGAACGGTATGCGCAACCAAGGCTGGTCGACACTGCGCCGGCTCATCGGCCAGTCGACACCGCGCAGGCGGGTCAACCGCTGCATGATCTGCGGGTCGAGGCTGGCGCTGTCGAGCGGCCGCAGGTTCAGGTCGAGCACGCCAACCCAGCCGCGTTCGCGCTGGTGCATCGTCGCCACCCAGCGGTCCAGCCCTGCCCGCCCACCACTGCGCCATGCCTGCTCTGCCTCGGCGGCATAGCCACGCAAAGCCTGCCGCGCCGGCTCCGAAAGGAAGGCGTTCTGGGTCTCCATGTGCCGACCCCAGGTGTAACTGAGGCCGATCATCAGCAGGCAGAAGCCCACCAGCAGGATCGCCAGCTTCCAGAACAGCGAATGGCGGTCGAGCATGGGTTACTCCGCCTCGCTGGCGCTGAGCACGTAGCCCTTGCCCCACACGGTACGGATCTGCCGTTCGTGATAGCCGATGCCCTTGAGCTTGCGGCGTATCTGGCTGACGTGCATGTCCAGGCTGCGGTCATGCCGCGAATAGCCTCGTTGTAGCACTTGCTGGTAAAGGAACGGCTTGCTCAGGACTTCGTCGAGGTTGCGGTTGAGAATGTCGAGCAGGCGGTATTCGCTGGGTGTCAGGCCGGCCAGGTGGCCATCCAGGCGCACGTCGCACAGCGCCTCGTCATATTGCAACTCGCCACCGCCTTCCTGCACCTGCGGGGCGTGATGGCGCCGCTCGAGGGCCACACGGCGCAGGATAGCCTCGATGCGCACCCGCAGCTCTGCCATGCTGAACGGCTTGGGCAGGTAGTCGTCGGCACCACGCTGGAAGCCGCTGATGCGGTCGGCTTCGGCACCTAGCGCCGACATCAGGATCACCGGCGTGGCGCTGCGCTTGCGCAACTGCGCCAGGGCATCCAGGCCGTTTAGCCCGGGCAGCAGGATGTCCATGAGCACCACGTCGAAAGCATGGCGTCCCGCCGTTTCAAGGCCCTCCAGGCCGTTGCGGCACCAAGTCACCTGGAAGCCGCCGCGCTGCAGCTCTTCGTGCAGATAGGCACCGAGGACCGGATCATCCTCGATGGCGAGGATATTGGAGTTGTGAATAGCTACAGGATTCATTGGCAACTGCCATGCATTCTCAATTGGGTGATTATTGAGTATCCAGCGCCTGCCAGGCAACCGCCCTGCGACCAATGCCGCTGCAAGGGCACAAAACACGTACTAAAGAGGTGCAATAGCACGGCAGGCGGAGTAACTTCCCGGCTTGGCCGTCATCGCTTGACGGTGTCCAGGCACATGACAGGAGGCGAGTGTGCTCGATCGCTTGGGAATTCGCAGCCGGGTCCTGCTGCTGGCCCTGCTGCCGGCCGGCCTGATGGCATTGGTGCTGGGTAGTTACTTCACCTGGCTGCAACAGAACGACCTGCGCACCCAGCTGCTGCAACGCGGCAAGATGATCGCCGAGCAGCTGGCGCCGTTGGCCGCGCCCGCCATGGCCAAGCTGGCACCGGCACAACTTGAGCGCATTGCCGCACAAACACTGGAGCAGGCCGATGTGCGCGCAGTCGCCTTTCTGGCCCCGGACCGCACGCGCCTGGCCCATGCCGGCCCGAGCATGCTCAACCAGCCGCCCAGCGGCGGCACCGGCACCCAGCTGCTGCAACGCAGCGGCAATGACGCCACCCGCTATCTGATGCCAGTGTTCGGCCACCACCGCGACCTGGCCACCGATGCCGTGCCGACCGAAGCCGAACGCCTGCTGGGCTGGGTCGAGATCGAGCTGTCCCACGACGGCACCCTGCTGCGCGGCTACCGCAACCTGTTCACCAGCCTGTTGCTGATTCTCGCCTGCCTGGTGCTCAGCGGCCTGCTGGCACTGCGCATGAGCCGCACCATCAACGACCCGATCAAGCGCATCAAGCATGCGGTCAACCAGCTCAAGGACGGCCACCTCGAGGAACGCCTGCCGGCCATGGGCAGCCATGAGCTGGACGAGCTGGCGCGCGGCATCAACCGCATGGCCGAAACCCTTCACAACGCCCACGAAGAACTGCAGCACAGCATCGACCAGGCCACCGAGGACGTACGCCAGAACCTGGAAACCATCGAGATCCAGAACATCGAGCTGGACATGGCGCGCAAGGAAGCCCTGGAGGCCAGCCGCATCAAGTCGGAGTTCCTGGCCAACATGAGCCACGAAATCCGCACCCCGCTCAACGGTATCCTCGGTTTCACCCACCTGCTGCAAAAAAGCGAGCTGACACCGCGCCAGCTCGACTACCTGAGCACCATCGAGAAGTCTGCCGACAACCTGCTCGGGATCATCAACGAGATCCTCGACTTCTCCAAGATCGAGGCCGGCAAACTGGTGCTCGACAGCATCCCCTTCAACCTGCGCGACCTGATCCAGGACACCCTGACCATCCTCGCCCCGGCCGCCCACGCCAAGCAGCTGGAACTGCTCAGCCTGATCTACCGCGATACCCCGTCGTCGCTGATCGGCGACCCGTTGCGGCTCAAGCAGATCCTTACCAACCTGGTCAGCAACGCAATCAAGTTCACCCGCGAGGGCACCATCGTCGTACGCGCCATGCTCGAAGATGAGCACGAGGACAGTGCGCAGCTGCGCATCAGCGTGCAGGACACCGGCATCGGCTTGTCGCCGCAGGATGTGCGTACGCTGTTCCAGGCCTTCAGCCAGGCCGACAACTCGCTGGCCCGCCAGCCTGGCGGCACCGGCCTGGGGCTGGTGATTTCCAAGCGCCTGATCGAGCAGATGGGCGGCGAAATCGGCGTCGACAGCACCCCGGGCGAGGGTTCGCAGTTCTGGATCAGCCTCAACCTGCCCAAGGCCCACGATGGTGTCGAGGAGCTGCCGCTGCAACCGCTGCTGGGCCGCCGCGCAGCCATCGTCGATGGCCACGAACTGGCGCGCCAGGCGTTGGAGCACCAGCTGGAAGACTTCGGCCTCAGCGTCAGCCTGTTCGCCTCCTTCGACCAACTGCTGCAGGGCGTGCAAGCCGCCAGCCAGGCCGGCCTGCCGTTCGAGTTCGCCGTGCTCGGGGCCAACCTTGGCAACCTGTCGCCCGAGCAGCTGGGCCATTACCATCAGCAGCTCGAGCGCTACCATTGCCAGTACGTGGTGCTGTGCCCGACCACCGAGCAGGCGCTGTACCACCCGTACCTGCCCAACGGCCATGGCCAGTTGCTGTCCAAGCCGACCTGCACGCGCAAACTGCGCCGCCTGTTGCTGGAACTGGTGCAACCGCGCCGCCCGCAGGGCGAGGTGAACAGCATCAACGGCCAGCGCCAGCCGAAGATTCTCTGCGTCGACGACAACCCCGCCAACCTACTGCTGGTGCAGACCCTGCTCGAAGACCTGGGCGCCGAGGTGCTGGCCGTCGACAACGGCTATGCGGCAGTACAGGCGGTACAGAACGAACCGTTCGACCTGGTGCTGATGGACGTGCAGATGCCCGGCATGGACGGCCGCGCCTGCACCGAGCAGATCCGCCTGTGGGAAAACACCCAAAGCGGCGACCCGTTGCCGATCGTCGCCCTCACCGCCCACGCCATGGCCAACGAGAAACGCGCGTTGCTGCATGGAGGCATGGACGACTACCTGACCAAGCCAATCAGCGAACGGCAGCTGGCCCAGGTGGTAATGAAATGGACCGGCCTGAGCCTGGGTGCGCCAGAGCAGGAACGCCTGGCCGAGCAACTGGCCAACGGTGATGACCTGAAGGTGCTGGACCCTGAGGAAGGCCTGCGCCTGGCCGCCGGCAAAGCGGACCTGGCGGCCGATATGCTAAGCATGCTGCTGGGCTCGCTGGAAGCCGACCGCGAAGCCATACGCGCCGCCCGCGAGGCCGACGACCGCAACCGCCTGATCGAACAGGTGCACCGCCTGAACGGCGCCTCACGTTATTGCGGCGTCCCGCAGTTGCGGGCCGCGTGCCAGCGCAGCGAAACCTTGCTCAAGCAGGAAAACCCGCTGGCACAGCAGGCACTGGACGAACTGGATGCGGCAATCAACCGCCTGGCGGCGCAGGCCAGACTGAGCGCCTGACACAGTTCCCTGTGGGAGCGGGCGTGCCCGCGAACATGGGCGAAGCCCGTGCCATCCATCGCGAAGTCTTCTTCGCGGGCACGCCCGCTCCCACAGTGGCCCGCGCCATATTCAAGGTATGCTGTACCTCCTGCACTGGAAAAGGAACCCACCATGCGCGCCCTGTTGTTCAGCAGCCAGCACTACGACCAGGAAAGCTTCACCCGTGCCGCCAGCGGCACCACACTGGACCTGCACTTCCAGCCCGCCCGCCTGACCCTCGATACCGCTACCCTGGCCGATGGCTACGAGGTGGTCTGCGCCTTCATCAATGACGAGCTCGACGCCCAGGTGCTGCAGCGCCTGGCCGCAGGCGGCACGCGCCTGGTCGCCCTGCGCTCGGCCGGCTACAACCATGTCGACCTGGCCGCCGCCCAGCGCCTGGGCCTGACCGTAGTGCGAGTGCCGGCCTACTCGCCGCACGCCGTGGCCGAACACGCCGTGGCGCTGATCCTGGCCCTGAACCGGCGCCTGCACCGGGCCTACAACCGCACCCGCGAGGGTGACTTCACCCTGCACGGGCTGACCGGCTTCGACCTGCACGACAAGACCGTCGGCGTGGTCGGTACCGGCCAGATCGGCACCGCCTTTGCCCGCATCATGGCCGGTTTCGGCTGCCAGTTGCTGGCCTATGACCCTTACCCCAACCCCGAGCTGCTGGCCTTGGGCGCGCGCTACCTGCCATTGCCCGAGTTGCTGCGTGAAGCGCGCGTCATCAGCCTGCACTGCCCGCTGACCGAGCACACCCGGCACCTTATCAATGCACAAAGCCTGGCCCAGCTGCAGCCCGGCGCCATGCTGATCAACACCGGCCGCGGCGCGCTGGTCGACACCCCGGCGCTGATCGACGCGCTGAAGAGCGGTCAGCTCGGCTACCTGGGCCTGGACGTATACGAAGAAGAAGCCCAGCTGTTCTTCGAGGACCGCTCCGACCTGCCGCTGCAGGACGACGTGCTGGCCCGTCTGCTGACCTTCCCAAACGTGATCATCACTGCCCACCAGGCGTTCCTTACCCGCGAGGCACTGGATGCCATCGCCGCGACCACGCTGGACAACATCAACCGCTGGGCGGCAGGCAATCCACAGAATCTGGTGATGGGTTAGTGCTAGGATACGCGGCATTTCTGGAGGACCCATGGTCGAGCACGATTTCCGCTACACCCTTTTCAACCCGCAACATACCCTGATCGAGTGCCGCGCCCTGGTGCCGGGCCGCTACCAGGTCACCGGCAACGGCGGCTCGATGCACAAAGGCGACACCCTGCTGGTCACCCTCAAGGGCAGCAAGGACTTGTCCATGCGCCTGACAGTGGAGAGCGTGCGCCACCTGATCAACCCGCGCGGCCAGTGGGTTGCCGTGGCCAGCGGCCCGGTGTTCAACGAGCTGGAAATCCTCACCTGGCAGGTCGCGTGCGACAGCTGCGACGCCGTGCTGGACTTCGAGTTCGCGGTGGACGCCAAGCTGGGCAAGAAAGCCCGCCAGCCTGCCGCCAGCGCACGCATTGCCGAGCTGGGCTGGGCCAGCCGTGGCGAAAAACACCTGTGCCCGCGTTGCCAGGAGAGCGCCGAGTGAAAAATCTGCTGACCGGCGTGCTGATTGCCACCGGCCTGCTCGGCTGCGCCGCAGAACCTTCCAAGCTGCAGCAGGAGCGCAGCTATGTGCTGGAGTGGATTGGCGAACGGCCGCTGATCGACTACAGCCACCTGACCCTGACCTTGGCCAGCGATGGCCGTGCCTATGGCAATGGCGGCTGCAACCACTGGTTCGCGCCATACACACTGGACGGCGAGCACCTTAGCTTCGGCAAGGTCGGCAAGACCCGCAAGCTCTGCGCGCCGGCGTTGATGGAACAGGAAAAACGCTTCCTGCAGGCGCTGGAAACAGTGCAGCGCTGGGATGTGTCGCCTATCGAGCAGATGCGTTTCTGGCCGGCCGAAGGCAAGCCACTGCGCTTCTGGCCTGAGGAAGGCTGAATATTGCCGGGGCCGCTGTGCGGCCCATCGCGACACAAGGCCGCTCCTACAGGAGATCGCATCCCCCTGTAGGAGCGGCCTTGTGTCGCGATGGGCTGCAAAGCAGCCCCAAAATGCATCAGGCGCCCTTCAGTGCCTTGATCCTGGCCTGCAGCCCTTCCAGGGTCTGCTCGCCCATCAATTGTTCCCGCACCTTGCCCTTGTCATCGATGATATAGGTCACCGGCAATGCCTCGCTACGCGGCAGGTCATAGCGCTCGGCCGGGTCCTGCGCCAATACGGTGAAAGCGATCCCCAGGGTTTCGGCAGCCTGCTTCAGCTCCTGCCCTTGCAAGCCATCGAAGTTCACCCCCACCACCTTGATACCATCGGCCGCCCACTGCTTGGCTGCCGCGTTCAGTTCAGGGATTTCGGTACGGCACGGCCCGCACCATTCGGCCCAGTAGTTGAGCACCAGCCAGTGCCCGTCGATTTGTTCGGCCTTAACCGTCTTACCGTGTTGGTCCACGCCATAATCGGCACCGCAACCACCGAGCAACAGGCTCGCGGTGATGGCCAGTACTGCTGCCAGACGCCTTGCCATGGGTCAATCCTTCTCGAGTTTTAAAGCAAATTGGTCAGTCGCTGCGGTTAGAATAGCCGCCACACCCTGCTGGATGCGACCCGACATGACCGACCTCACGCTCTATCATAACCCGCGCTGCTCGAAATCCCGCGGCGCCCTGGAACTGCTCGAAGCTCGCGGCCTGGCGCCGACAATCGTGCGCTACCTCGAGACCCCGCCCGACGCGGCCACCCTGAAGTCTCTGCTCGGCAAGCTGGGCATCGCCCCGCGCCAGCTGCTGCGTACCGGCGAGGACGAGTACGAGGAGCTGAACCTGGCCGACCCGTCGCTTACCGACGCGCAACTGATCGACGCCATGGCCCGGCACCCCAAACTGATCGAGCGGCCGATCTTCATCGCTGGCGACAAGGCCGTAGTCGGCCGACCACCCGAGAAAGTACTGGAGATCCTGCCGTGAGCGAGCCCTACATCCTGGTGCTGTATTACAGCCGCCATGGGTCGACCAGCGAGATGGCCCGGCACATCGCCCGCGGCATCGAGCTGGCCGGCATGGAAGCCCGCCTGCGCACGGTACCGGCGATTTCCACCGAGTGCGAAGCAGTGGCCCCGGACATCCCTGCCAATGGTGCGCTGTACGCCACCCTGGATGACCTGCGCCACTGCGCCGGCCTGGTACTGGGCAGCCCGACCCGCTTCGGCAACATGGCGGCGCCGCTCAAGTACTTCCTGGATGGCACCAGCAGCCTGTGGCTGGGCGGTGAACTGGTCGGCAAGCCGGCAGGCGTGTTCACCTCTACCGCCAGCCTGCACGGCGGGCAGGAAACCACTCTGCTGTCGATGATGCTGCCGCTGATGCACCACGGCATGCTGGTGATGGGCCTGCCGTACAGCGAATCGGCATTGCTCGATACCCGTGGCGGCGGCACCCCGTATGGCGCCAGCCATCATGCTGGCGCCGATGGCAAGCGCGAGCTCGACCAGCACGAGATAGCCCTGTGCCGCGCCCTTGGCCAACGCCTGGCGACCACTGCAAAGGCCCTGGAGGCTGCACGTGGCTAAGAAGCCCAAGGTATTGCCGCCGCTTGAGTGGCTGGCGCCTCGCCTGCGCCTGACGCGGGCGCTGAGCCTGGCATTCTTCTTCGGCCTGATCGCCCTGCTGGTGGCGAACAACCTGTGGTTCGCCAACCTGCACGGGGCGCGGGTCGAGGTGATCCTGGCGATCGAACTGGTGCCGTTGCTGCTGTTGCTGCCGGGCATGCTGACAGGCAGCGCCCGGGCACATGCCTGGAGCTGCTTCGTGGTGAATATCTATTTCATCAAGGGCGTGCTGGCGGCGTTCGACCCGGCGCGGGCGGTATTTGGCTGGGTTGAAGTACTGGTGAGCCTGGGGCTGTTCATTTCCGGGCTGCTGTATGTGCGCTGGAAGTTCCAGCATGAGCGGCGCATGGCGGGCGAAGGCAGTTAGATTCTTCGCGGGCTTGCCCGCTCCCACAGGGTTCGCGCCACACTTGAGGTCGGCGCTGTACCTGTGGGAGCGGGCATGCCCGCGAAGGGGCCAGCACAACTCTCAATGGTTGACGGTATGCGCCAGCATCACCGACAACTGGCACAGCGGCCGCCCACTCTCCGCATGCCACTGGTTGAACGCCTGCTGCACCAGGGCCAGGTCCCGCTGGCTGGTCGGCGGCTTGTCGACCACCTTCTGCGCAATCAACGCCGCAGCCATGTCATCGGTAGGGATGAACGTGTCCTTGCCGACCATGCGCAAGAAACGCGGTGCCGACAACCCGCCCAGCTGGTTGCCGTGCTTGGCCAGGTACTTCCACAAACCGACGATGTCGGTCACCGGCCAGTCGGCGATGAAGGCGCCGAAACTGCCCTTCTCCTTGGCCACGTCAAGAACCATCTGCGCATTGCGCGGCACGCTCTTGAGCTTGCCCAGGTGGCGAATGATGCGCTCGTCGTGCATCAGCCGCTCGAGGTGCTCGGCGCCCATCAATACCACCTTCTCCGGGTCGAAGCCGAAGAACACCTGCTCGAACGCCGGCCACTTGGCATCCACCAGGCTGTGCTTGAGCCCGGCGCGGAACACGCGCAGGGCCAAGGTCGAAAGGTAGCGGTCGTCGCTGATATCACGCAGTTGCGCCGGTGTGCGCGGCTGCGGCAGGAAGGCCTCCAGGGCCTGAGCCGAGCCGAAGCGGTTCAGGCAGTACTCGTGCAACCACTGGTAATCGCGCATGGGCTCAGATGTTCAGCACGTCAAGGAAACGCGGAGTGGCATTCTCGTCGATCTTCAGGCTGGTGAAGTCGAACAGGTTGCGGTCGGCCAACTGCGACGGTGCCACGTTCTGCAGGGCACGGAAGATGCTCTCGGTACGCCCCGGGTGCTTGCGCTCCCACTCCACCAGCATGTCCTTGACCACCTGGCGCTGCAGGTTTTCCTGCGAACCGCACAGGTTGCACGGGATGATCGGGAATTCCTTCATGTCCGAGTAGGCCTGGATATCCTTCTCGCTGCAGTAGGCCAGCGGGCGGATCACCACATTGCGGCCATCGTCGGCGCGCAGCTTCGGCGGCATACCCTTGAGCGCGCCGTTGAAGAACATGTTGAGGAAGAAGGTTTCGACGATATCGTCGCGGTGGTGCCCCAGCGCCATCTTGGTCGCGCCGATTTCGTCGGCAAAGGTGTACAGGGTGCCACGGCGCAGGCGCGAACACAGCGAGCAGGTGGTCTTGCCCTCGGGGACAAGCTCCTTGACCACCGAATAGGTGTCCTTCTCGACAATGTGGTACTCGACACCCAGTTCCTTCAGGTAGGCCGGCAGCACATGCTCGGGGAACCCCGGCTGCTTCTGGTCCATGTTCACCGCGACGATCTCGAACTTGATCGGTGCCACCTTCTGCAGGTGCAACAGAACGTCGAGCATGGTGTAGCTGTCCTTGCCGCCGGACAGGCAGACCATGACCTTGTCGCCATCCTCGATCATGTTGTAGTCGGTGATGGCTTCGCCGGCGAGACGACGCAGGCGTTTTTGCAGTTTGTTCTGGTTGACCGAGAGGGTGCCCATAGCGCTTGGATCCGCGAGGTGTGACAAAAGCCGACTATTTTACGCACAAACGCGGCGGCGCTGTAGGCATTCCGATAAAGACTTCATTGTAATCAACAGCGCGCCTTACAGCGCAATTTGCTCTAAAAAGCACGGTTTATGCGGGTAACCGCTTCCTATACTGCGACATAAGGCCACATTACCGCTTGCTTCGGTGTTCGGGCCTAGGGCCGCTTGCGCTCCATCTGGGGGGCGTTTGGCAACATTGAGAGGAGTGATCGGCATGATTCATCACGTTGTGGGGCTGTTTACCCATCCCGACCAGGAATGGCGGGAAATTCGTGGCGAAGAAGAAACCATCAGCCACATGTACCTGACGCACACCCTGATCCTGGCTGCGATCCCCGCCGTTTCGGCGTTCATCGGTACAACCCAGGTCGGCTGGGTAATCGGCGACCGGCCAGCGGTGATGCTGACCATGGAAAGCGCCATCTGGATGAGCATCATGTCGTACCTGGCGATGCTTGCCGGGGTGGCGGTAATGGGGGCGTTCATCCACTGGATGGCCCGCACCTATGATGCCAACCCGTCCATGGCTCAGTGCATCGCCTTTGCCACCTACACCGCCACACCGTTGTTCATCGGCGGCCTGGCGGCGCTGTACCCTCACCTGTGGCTGGGCATGCTGATCGGCACGGCCGCCATCTGTTACACCGTGTACCTGTTGTACGTCGGTTTGCCGACGTTCATGAACATACCGTCCGACGAAGGCTTCCTGTTCTCCAGCTCGGTGCTGGCGGTAGGCCTTGTGGTACTGGTGGCGATCATGGCCGCCACGGTGATCATCTGGGGACTGGGCGTGGGGCCCGTCTACACCAACTAGAACAGACTCGACCAACACTGGGGCATCAAACCTGGGGCCGCCGCAAGGCGGCCTCTGGCTGTGCGCTGACCGGTGGCTCGGCAGGTTGCCCGGGGTTGCGGCATAATGTCCGGTCAGGAGAACCACCCCGCCATGCCCGAGCTGCTCAGACAACGCGTCGAAACCTGTTACCAGCAAGCTGAAACCTTCTTCAAACGCCCCTTCCCACGCCCGGAAATCAGCTTCAAGCTGCGCGGGCAAAAAGCCGGCGTCGCCCACCTGCACGAGAACCTGCTGCGCTTCAACCTGCAGCTTTACCGCGAAAACCAGGAAGACTTCCTGCGCCAGACCGTGGCCCATGAGGTGGCGCACCTGGTGGCCCACCATCTGTTCGGCGACCGAATCCAGGCCCATGGCGAAGAGTGGCAGCTGATCATGCGCGGGGTGTATGAACTGCCGCCCAACCGTTGCCACAACTACGAAGTGCAAAGGCGCGTGGTGACCCGCTACATCTACCGCTGCCCCTGCCCGCAGAGCGACTTCCCGTTTACCGCGCAACGACACAAGCTGGTGCGCCAAGGGCGGCGCTACCTGTGCAAGCGGTGTCGGGAGATATTGGTGTATAGCGGCGAGACGCGCGTCGAATAGATTGTGTCTTGCCTGTTCCGGCCTCTTCGCGGGTAAACCCGCTTGTATGGTTAGACTTGAAGGGGTGGTGGGACTAAATGCCCGATTCTGACTGTTCACAGCAGTACAGACCGTGGGAGACATCGCCCCACCCCTTCCACCAAAGCGCCGATAAAGAATGCATCGTTTGCAAGCGACGATAGAAACAAGCCAGCGCCTCTTGGTGAAACCCCTTCAAGCCGAAAAACCATAACGTGAGGAGCGGCCCATGGCAATGCAGGTAGGTAAGTTGATCGTGGGTGCGGATGTCGCGAAAGCTGAGCTGGTTATCCACCACGATGATCGCGACGAGATCATCAGGCTCAAAAACTCCAAACTCGAGATCAGAAGGTGGCTCAAGCAACAACCCCTCAACACCGCTATCGCTGTTGAGGCGACCAACGTCTATCACTTGGACCTGGTTGAATTGGCCCACAGCCTAGGCTTCGAGGTCTATGTCATCGATGGTTTTCAATTGAGCAACTACCGGAAGAGTGTTGGGGGACGGGTTAAAACCGACCCCTCCGATGCTCGGTTGCTGTCCCGTTTTTTAAAAAATGAAGGCGAGGACCTTCGCCCTTGGAGCCCGCCTCCCGCTGTCTACGGCAAGCTTCAGAGCCTCTTGCGACGCAGAGCCGCCTTGGTGACTGCTCGTACTGCAATGACTCAGAGCTGGGCTAACGAAAGCCTTTTGAAAGCCGCCTTCGAAACTTTTGTGAAGTCGATAGATCGGCTGGATCAGTTGATTCAAAAGAAGATTAAAGAAGTACTGCGAGACGCTGGGCTGCAGGAACAAGTCGCTCGCTGCCAGGCAGTAGAGGGCATTGGTTTTCTCACCGCCGCAGCATTGGTGATGGCTTTTACAAGGGGCGAGTTCAAAAGCAGTGACTCGTACATTGCATTCCTAGGAATGGATTTACGAGTCAGTGATTCCGGACAGAAGAATGGGCGACGTCGCCTCACCAAGCGAGGTTGTTCAGAAATTCGTCGCTTATTGCACAACGCTGCGATGGCGGCCAGCAGATCGGCAGCCTGGAAAGGGCTTTACGAACAGCATCGGAGCAGTGGTAAAGCAACAACCCAAGCGTTGGTAATCCTGGCAAGAAAGCTCGCGCGGGTGGCATTCGCCCTGATGAAAAATCAGGACGAATACGTCACTAAAGGCGCGAAACTGGCTTGCTGAAAACCATAGAATCTCCCACAGGGGTACCACTGCCCTGTGGGAGCGGGTTTACCCGCGAAGAGGCCAGTGCTGGCGATATATGAATCACAGGCACAAGAAAGGCGACCCCAGGGTCGCCTTTCTTGTGCATCAGCCTGCGCCTTACTTCTCGACGAAGGCTCGCTCGATCAGGTAGTCACCCGGCTCGCGCATGCGCGGGGAAATCTTCAGACCGAAGCTGTCCAGCACTTCGCTGGTTTCGTCGAGCATGCTCGGGCTGCCGCAGATCATCGCGCGGTCGTCCTGCGGGTTGATCGGTGGCAGGCCGATGTCGCTGAACAGCTTGCCGCTGCGCATCAGGTCGGTCAGGCGGCCCTGGTTCTCGAACGGTTCACGAGTCACGGTCGGGTAGTAGATCAGCTTGTCGCGAACCGACTCACCGAAGAACTCGTTCTGCGGCAGGTGCTCGGTGATGAACTCGCGGTAGGCCACTTCGTTCACGTAGCGCACGCCGTGCACCAGGATCACTTTCTCGAAGCGCTCGTAGGTTTCCGGGTCCTGGATGACACTCATGAACGGTGCCAGGCCAGTGCCGGTGCTCAGCAGGTACAAGTGCTTGCCCGGGTTCAGGTCGTCGAGTACCAGGGTACCGGTAGGCTTCTTGCTGATGATGATCTCGTCGCCTTCCTTCAGGTGCTGCAGCTGCGAGGTCAGCGGACCGTCCGGCACCTTGATGCTGAAGAACTCCAGGTGCTCTTCCCAGTTCGGCGAGGCGATGGAATAGGCGCGCATGAGCGGACGGCCGCTTTCTTGTTGCAGGCCGATCATCACGAACTGACCGTTCTCGAAGCGCAGGCCCGGGTCGCGGGTGCACTTGAAGCTGAACAGGGTGTCGTTCCAGTGGTGCACACTGAGGACACGTTCGTGGTTCATGTTGCTCATTTAATGGGGCTCCTGAAGAAAGACGCGGCGCGCGCAAGACGCGCAGTTGCGCGATAGTTTAGGGGCAGCGACAATATCTGTTAACTGGATTATCAAGATATGTGTTATCGGTTATATCGATATGCGATTTACACTTCGTCAACTGCAAGTCTTCGTTGCCGTGGCCCAGCACCAGAGCGTTTCCCGCGCCGCCAGTGTGTTGGCCTTGTCGCAGTCGGCCGCCAGCACCTCGATCACCGAGCTTGAGCGACAGTCCAGCTGCCAGCTGTTCGACCGGGCCGGCAAGCGCCTGAGCCTCAACGCCCTGGGCCAGCAACTGTTGCCGCAGGCAGTGGCCCTGCTCGACCAGGCCAAGGAAATCGAAGACCTGCTCAACGGCAAGTCCGGTTTCGGCTCGCTGGCAGTCGGCGCCACGCTGACCATCGGCAACTACCTGGCCACCCTGCTGATCGGTAGCTTCATGCAGGTGCACCCGGAAAGCCAGGTGAAGCTGCATGTGCAGAACACCGCGCATATCGTGCAACAGGTGGCGCATTACGAAATTGATCTGGGTCTGATCGAAGGCGATTGCAACCACCCGGACCTGGAAGTGCAGCCCTGGGTCGAGGACGAACTTGTGGTGTTCTGCGCGCCACAGCATCCGCTGGCCAAACTGGGACGCGCCGATGTACAGACCTTGTCCCAGGAGGCGTGGATCCTGCGCGAACAGGGCTCAGGCACGCGCCTGACTTTCGACCAGGCCATGCGCCACCACCGCACCAACCTCAACATCCGCCTGGAGCTGGAACACACCGAAGCCATCAAGCGCGCGGTGGAATCGGGCCTGGGCATCGGCTGCATCTCGCGCCTTGCCCTGCGTGACGCCTTCCGCCGCGGCAGCCTGGTAGCGGTGGAAACCCCGGAGCTGGACCTGATGCGCCAGTTCTACTTCATCTGGCACAAACAGAAGTACCAGACCTCGGCCATGCGCGAATTTCTCGAACTGTGCCGCAACTTCACCGCGGGTTTCACACGCAGTGACGAGATCGTGTTGCCACCGATCGCTTAAAGCAGGATCACACCCCACACCAGCGCCACCATGGTCAATGCCACCAGTTGCGCGGCGCTGCCCATGTCCTTGGCGTTTTTCGACAGCGGGTGGCGCTCCAGCGAAATACGATCGATGGCTGCCTCCACCGCCGAGTTGAACAATTCGACGATCAAGCCCAACAGGCACACGGCGATCATGATTGCACGCTCTGCACGGCTGACCGGCAGCCAGAAGGCAATCGGGACCAGCAGCACGTTGAGCAGCACCAGTTGGCGGAACGCGGCCTCACCCTTGAAGGCAGCGCGCAGCCCATCCAGCGAATAGCCGGCGGCGTTGAAGATACGTTTGAGGCCAGTCTGGCCCTTGAATGGCGATGTCATGTGAGTCACTTCACAGCGGAAAGGCCAGCAGACTAGACCGGCACGGGTAAAAAAAGCGTGAAGCCACGCCCACTCAGCTGCTGGCAACCGATTCAAGTTGTTGCAGCAACAACGCCGCCTGGGTGCGGGTACGCACACCCAGCTTGCGGAAGATCGCCGTCACGTGAGCCTTGATGGTTGCTTCCGACACGTTCAGCTCATAGGCGATCTGTTTGTTCAGCAGCCCTTCGCAGACCATGGTCAGCACCCGGAACTGCTGCGGCGTGAGGCTGGCAAGGCCTTCGCTGGCGGCCTTGGCTTCGGCCGAGACATCGACCCTTTCGAACGCCTGCGGCGGCCACCAGACCTCACCATCGAGCACCTTGCGCACTGCATCCTGGATCACTTCCAGGGTGCTGGACTTGGGAATGAAGCCACTGGCGCCAAATTCGCGGGACTTGACCACCACTGCAGCCTCTTCCTGCGCCGATACCATCACAACGGGGATCTGCGGGTATTGCCCGCGCAGCAGCACCAGCCCGGAAAAACCATAGGCACCCGGCATGTTCAAGTCCAGCAACACCAGGTCCCAGTTGTCTTTTTCGCTCAGACGGGTTTCCAGTTCGGCAATGCTGGCAACTTCTACCAGGCGTACATCCGGGCCCAGGCCGAGGGTAACGGCCTGGCGCAAGGCGCCACGAAACAGCGGGTGGTCATCGGCAATCAGGATTTCGTAAGTGGCCATCGATCTGGGGATCCTGTTCTGTGTCGGGCACTCGGGTAAGGGTCATTATGAACCAAAGCAGGGGTTGTGCCCCTTGGACTATAGGAAGGTATGCAAACGCTGGTGGGTGTCGTCCTGCTCGTCCAGCGGCAGACGACGCTTGCCGCTCAGGTAATGCAGGCTGAAGACATCCAGGTAGGCGTCCAGCGCCTGCGAGGCCTGGGTATCGCCGGCAAGGTCCAGGCACATGGCCGCGACTTCCGCGGTACAGAAGTGATCATCGCGCTTGGAGCGGCGCAGGCGGTAGCGGGACATCTGCTCGGCCTGCAGGCTCAACACCGGGAAGCGATCAAGGTACGGGCTTTTGCGGAACATCTTGCGCGCTTCGGTCCAGGTGGCATCCAGCAGGATGAACAGCGGACGCTTGCCGGGCTCACGCACTACCTCGCTGACCACTCGCTCCTGGGCAACGAATTCGCCGGGGAAGACGATGTAGGGCTGCCAACGCGGGTCGTCAAGCAACGCCAGCAAGCGTTCGTCTACCGAAGTGCGCAGCCAGCCGAAAGCCGAGGTGTCCTCGATCAGGTCGGCAATCAGCCAACCGGTATTGGTGGGCTTGAGCGGCTCGGTGTCATGCATCAGCAGGCACACGCCGGACTCGGCCTGCACCCGGGGCTTCCAGGCGCACAGGCAATGAGTGGCAATGACCCGGCAATCGGGGCAGCGTTCGGCACGTGAACCACGGGCGATGAAGGGCTTGTTGCTGCGAGCCAGGCGTTCGGCGCGCAGGCGCGCTACCGCATGGCTCATGCCGGCAGGCCTCTGGACAGGTTGGGAATGGACACAAGGATGACTCGGAGAAAACTAAGGGCGCCAGTCTACCAGAACAGGGGGCAATTGCTGTGCAGGTGGCGACGCGGTCCTTATAATCGCTGCTTTTACCGTACCCCAGCCTCGCGCCTGCGCGATTTTCAGGGAACGCCGTCGACCTGCGCATGTCAAAGCGCCAGTCATCGAACCAGGAGAGATTCATGCTGCGCCGTATCGTCCCCGCCCTGAGCCTGTTGCTCGCCCTGCCCCTGGCAGCCCAGGCGGCTTCCAAGCAGGAATACGACCTGAACAACATGTTGCAGAAGGTTGCCAAAGAGAGCAGTGTCGGCACCCCGCGAGCCATCAACGAGGACATCCTCGATCAGGGTTACACGGTGGAAGGCAAGGCACTGGTCAACCACCTGAGCGTGCGCCAGGACCATGCCGCGCGCATGCAGGCCAACCCCGAACAGGTCCGCAGCCAGCTGGGTGATAGCGTCTGCCGTAACAGCGGTTTCCGTAACCTGATGTCCAAAGGCGCGGTGATGGTCTACCGCTTCACGGTATACAAGACCAACCAACCGATCATGGACCAGGCATTCGACAACGCCAGCTGCGTGGCCGGCAACAAGAAGAAGTAACCAGCTCGGATCGCTACGCCTTCTCGTCTTCACGGGCGCACCAGCGCCCCTCAGCGGCATCGGCGCGCATCTCTGCCAGCAGCGCCTGCAGGTAGCGCGACTGGCATTCCAGCCCCGACAGCCTGCGCCGACACTCGGCCTCCAGGCTCAGGTGATGCACCTGGGCCGCATTCTCCAGCTGCTGGTAAAGCTGCCGGTCAACTTCGATGATCAAGCGATGCATACCGCCACCTCCTGCATCGACACGTTTCGCTTTACCCAGTTAACCAAACCCGCATTCCCCGTGGCTGCATGCCGACGGGCGGCTGTGGCGAACACCCCCGGCAGGATTGAGCGCAAGGGTCTAGATTGAGGTCAGAGGTATAGGTGCAGAAGGAGACGTTGCATGCCTTACCAATCGAGTGAACTGCTGTTCAGCCATTTCCGCGACAACAACATCGACCTGAGCAACATCGACGCACAACTGCAACTGGTGGCACCGAACAGCCCCAACCTGGCGCTGTACCGAGACATGATGCTGACCATCCTGCGCATGGCCCATGACGACACCGACCGCTGGAGCGCCAAGATCACCCTGCAGGCCCTGCGCGAACTGGACCACTCGTTCCGCACCCTGGAACGCTACAAGGACCGCCGCAAGGTGACCGTGTTCGGCTCGGCGCGCACCCCGCTGGAACACCCGATGTACGCCCTGGCCCGCGAACTGGGCGCAACCCTGGCGCGCTCCGACCTGATGGTCATAACCGGTGCCGGCGGCGGCATCATGGCAGCCGCCCACGAAGGCGCCGGCAGCGACCACAGCCTCGGATTCAACATCACCCTACCCTTCGAACAACACGCCAACCCCACGGTAGATGGCACCGACAAGCTGCTGCCGTTCCATTTCTTCTTCATCCGCAAGCTGTTCTTCGTCAAGGAGGCCGATGGCCTGGTGCTGTGCCCGGGTGGTTTCGGCACTTTGGATGAAGCATTGGAGGTGCTGACCCTGATCCAGACCGGCAAGAGCCCGCTGGTACCGGTGGTGCTGCTGGACTCACCAGGTGGCAGCTTCTGGCGCGACTGCCTGGACTTCATCAGCCGCCAACTGGAGGAAAACCGCTACATCTTGCCCAGCGACCTGAAACTGCTGCGCCTGGTGCACAGCGCTGACGAGGCAGTGGAGGAAATCAACCAGTTCTACAGCAACTACCACTCCAGCCGCTGGCTGAAGAGCCAGTTCGTGATCCGCATGCATCACCCGCTCAGCGAAGCGGCGCTGTATGACATCCAGGAAGGTTTTGCCGATTTGCGTTTGAGTGGCACGTACCACCAGCAACCTGACAGCAGCGCCGAGCACGAAGTGGGCAACTTCAACCACCTGACCCGCTTGTCATTTGCCTTCAATGGCCGGGATCAGGGCAGGCTGCGCGAGCTGGTGGATTTCATCAACCTGCCGGAGAACTGGGCCAAGCCGCAGCCCATGCATACGACGCAGCGGGCCAGGGAGGCGTTGAAGGTCAGTTGATCGTGACACAGGTCCGCTCCCGCAAAGGACTGCAAAACGGCCCCAGCCCTCAGTAATCGTCGCGATCACGCCCACTGAGCAGCCGGCCGATCATGTCCATGGGGAAACCCCGGTAAGCCAGAAACCGGGTCTGCTGGGCACGGCCGCGGGGATCTTGCGGGCGCTGCCCGGCAAACTTGCGCTGCCATACGTCACGCATGCGCTCGCCCCAGTCCACCTCGCTCTCGCGTAGCGCCTGCTCGATATCAGCACGCGCCAAACCGCGCTGGCCTAGCTCTTCGCGAATACGCGCAGGGCCATAGCCGGAGCTTGAACGGTACCGGATGAAACTTTCGAGGTAGCGGGCTTCGCTAAGCAACCCTTCTTCGGCGAGCCGATCGAGTTCAGGCCCAATCAACTCGTCCGAAGCGCCGCGCTGACGCAACTTGCGCGTCAGCTCGACGCGACCGTGCTCACGTCGCGCAAGCAGGTCCATGGCTGTCCGCCGGATGGCGACGGGGGTGTCGAGTACGGCGGACATGTTCGGCTATCTACCGCGCAATCAATAGCCGGCGTCAGCGTCGGCCATGTCATCGGCATCGGCTTCGGCAGCAGCAGCCTTGCCAGCAGCCGCAACAGCACCAGCGGTCAGCAGCTTCTCGCGAATCTGCTTCTCAATCTCGGCGCCAATAGCCGGGTTCTCAGCAAGGTACTTCGCGGCGTTTGCTTTGCCTTGACCGATCTTGTTGCCTTGGTAGGCGTACCAGGCACCGGATTTCTCGACCAGGCCTTGGGAAACACCCAGGTCAATGATCTCGCCGTTACGGTAGATACCCTTGCCGTAGAGGATCTGGAACTCAGCCTGACGGAATGGCGGCGAAACCTTGTTCTTGACGATCTTGACGCGGGTTTCGCTACCGACCACCTCGTCGCCTTCCTTGACCGCACCGGTACGGCGAATATCCAGACGCACCGAGGCGTAGAACTTCAGGGCGTTACCACCGGTGGTGGTTTCCGGGCTGCCGAACATCACACCGATCTTCATACGGATCTGGTTGATGAAGATGACCAGGCAGTTGGCGTTCTTGATGTTACCGGTGATCTTGCGCAGCGCCTGGGACATCAGGCGCGCCTGCAGACCCACGTGCATGTCACCCATCTCGCCTTCGATCTCGGCCTTCGGTACCAGGGCGGCCACGGAGTCGACGATGATCACGTCAACGGCGTTGGAACGCACCAGCATGTCGGTGATTTCCAGGGCCTGTTCGCCGGTGTCCGGCTGCGAAACCAGCAGGTCGTCGACGTTGACGCCCAGCTTGCCGGCGTACTCGGGGTCGAGGGCGTGTTCGGCGTCGACGAAGGCACAGGTGGCGCCGTTTTTCTGGGCTTCGGCGATGACCGACAGGGTCAGCGTGGTCTTACCCGACGACTCCGGGCCGTAGATCTCGACGATACGGCCTTTTGGCAGGCCGCCGATGCCCAGGGCGATGTCCAGGCCCAGCGAGCCGGTGGAGATGGCAGGGATAGCCTGGCGCTCGTGGTCGCCCATGCGCATGACGGCGCCCTTGCCGAATTGGCGTTCGATCTGACCCAGGGCCGCAGCCAAGGCGCGCTTCTTGTTGTCGTCCATTGAAATCCTCACGTGTTCGACTTGGCCCTGACGGCCGGAATACCTGTATAAGTAGCCAGTATTATTCCACAGGCAGGCGCCCGCGCAAACCCCTGTCGTCGATTTACTCGGCACCAAGCTGTAACAAGCCGTCTAACGCGGCGATCACCGTCTGTCGACGCACCGCCTCGCGGTCGCCGTCGAACTGGCGCCGCTCGCTGAATACATGGTTGCCATCGGCCCAGGCCAGCCACACGGTGCCCACCGGTTTGGCCGGCGAACCACCGTCCGGCCCGGCCACGCCGCTCACCGCCACGGCAAAGCGCGCGCCGCTGGCGGCCTGGGCGCCGCGGACCATGGCTTCGACCACTTCCTGGCTGACCGCGCCAACCTGGCCGAACAACGCTGCGGGCACTCCCAGCTGACGGGTTTTCTGGATGTTGGAATAGGTCACGTACCCAGCCTCGAACCAGGCCGAGCTGCCGGGCACGCGGGTGATGGCCTCGGCGATGCCGCCACCGGTGCAGGATTCGGCGGTGGTCACCTGCGCGTTGAAGCGGCGCAGGTGTTCACCCAGGCGGGTGGCAAGCGTAGTGATCGGGTCCATGTCGGGCTCCTTGGAGGCAGGCTTCTACCCTAGCATCTTGGTGAGGTGGGATGGGCGCCCGCTTCGGTCTCGCACATCACTTGTTCCAGGCCACTACCGGCCACGGCAGGGGCGCCGGGCGGAATATCGCAGGTACAGCCCGCCGGGTAGCCGTGTTAACCTATGCGGCTTGAAAATCCGGTGGGTCTCGGCGTCGCGCATGCAACACAGAACGCCACAATTTGCCCCACAATATTGAGACCTACTTTCTAAGCCTTTGATGAATAAAGCAATTTCCGATTTTTCCGCACACACCCCAATGATGCAGCAGTAGCGTGAGAATCGATCCTCAGGCCGCGCCGCTAGCGGCCTGCGGAGCGCAACTGTCTAATACGGTTCGGCCAGTTTCACCGGCTTTCGCCCAGCAAAAGCGAGATACATAAGCTCAGTTTTAGACAACGTTCTAACCCCTTCCCGGCGTTCTGCCGACGGCGATCCTTCCTGGCTCGCGCTCAACCCTGCCCTCATACTCGAAAAGGCCCAAGTGCCAAGCTTCTTCGTGCTCGAGCAGCGCCCACGCCCGTGCCGATTCCGCCAGCTCCAGCATATCGACCAGGCTATCGTCGCCAACCTCTCGACGACGATGGGCGGCATAGGCCATCTCATCGAGCACGGCGGCACGCCCATCGGGATCTGTAACCAAGGCGAATCGGTCGTTCAATTCATCCATCCACGCTTGCGGTATCCCGGCCATCATTCTGCCCTGCACCACCAGGACTGCGCGTAGAGCACGCCGTCGACCTCTTCAATTCCGTTGATGTTGATGCCGAGCTGGGCCATGCCGTTGACCTTCGCGTCATGCAGCCGGGGGATGATGTCGGGCCCAGGCGTAGGGTTAAACACCCAGGCCTGAGTCGACACACGCCCCAGAGGCTCGCTGTGGTGATCACCGATGTGGACGTCCGCGCGGAGTGGCTGGACTTTCCGTAGACGGTCGGAGGGTAAGGCCACGCCATGCTCGCGGCGTCGAACGAGAAGGAAGTACATGTGGCACCAATACTGTATATATAGACAGTATCGTATAACCCTTCGGTATTGCAGGCAACGACCGACTGGCGGCCTAATGTAGCGGGGGCAACTCCTTGCCCCGGGCCTTGGCCACGACACGAAGCTGATAATCGGAGACTGCCTGGAACAGCGACTCGGCCACCAGGCGCAGGCGCTCTACCTCTTCTGCCGGCGCGCCGCGATCCTGCGCTTGATGGTACTCGCGCATGGCGTCGATAGCCTGCTGAATCAGCGGCTCGCCGGCTTCGACCATTCCGATAAAAGTGCGCTTGTCCAATTCCATGACCTGATCATTTAGTCGGCAGAGTATAGGACGGGTTGCGAGTGGGTAGAACAGGAACCACCGGTGACTCTAGTGCCGCATGCTGGTACCATCTGGCCACGCTAACTTGCCATTCATAGGGACCAAGCTAGCTAGAAGCCCTGGACACCAGCATCCAGGGCTTCGTTTTTCTTGCCTTGCCCCAATGCCTCTAGGCTTTTGCAGAGGCTGCGTCTGGAGTGATGGGCACAACTGTGGCAGGCGCTTGGGCGGAACGCTTCTGTGCCGCGATCTGCTGCTGAGCCAGATGGGCAAGTACTTTGTCACGTTCTCCATAAATGGAAACAGTGCCGCCGGCCATCACAATGATTCGATCAAGGTTGCTCAGGATATTTGGGCGATGAGAAACAATGAAGACCGTTGAACCGGCTTCCTTCATTTTCTGCAAGGCTACGCCAAGCGCTCGCTCCCCCACTTCGTCGAGGTTGGAGTTAGGTTCGTCTAGCACTATAAGACGCGGAGTTCCATAGACTGCGCGGGCAAGCCCGATGCGCTGGCGTTGACCGCCTGAGAGGTTAACCCCATCGCTGCCGATTACGGTGTCATATCCATCGGGAAGCATCAGGATCATCTCATGCACGCCAGCGAGCTGCGCCGCCTGCATGACCTTTTCCGGGTCAGCCACCTCAAACCGAGCAATGTTGTCGCTGATCGATCCCTCGAATAGCTCGATATCTTGCGGCAAATAGCCGACATAAGGTCCAAGCTCTTGCTTGTCCCAGGTGCTGATGTCTGCCCCGTCGAGGCGTACCACGCCGTGCTGGCGTGGCCATATTCCCATCAGAGCGCGCGCCAGCGTCGATTTTCCTGCTGCGCTTGGGCCAACGATGCCAACGATTGAGCCGGCAGGCACAGTGAAATTGACATTTCGGAGAACTGGGGCCTTGGCTCCAGGGGGAGCAACCATCAAATTCTCGACCTGGATGTGCCCTTTCGGCGGGGGCAGCATCATACGCTCAGGTTCGGCACTGAGCTCTTCAAGGGCCTTGTTCAGGCGGTCATATTGGACCTTGGCAACGACAATAGTTTTCCAGTTGTTAATTATCTGGTCGATTGGCGAAAGAGCCTTTCCTAACAGCAGCGACCCGGCCATAAGATAACTAGCGTCCAACTGCCGGGTAATTACCAAGTAAGCGCCCATGGCGAGCATAATAGACTGAGACCAGATTCGATAGGTTTTTGCAATTGTGCTAACCACACCACCTTTGTCACTGGCGTGTGACTGCAATGCCAGCATCTTTCGTTTGCTCTTCACCCACCGACTCATCAGGGTTTCAAGCATCCCCATTGACTCGATCACTTCGGCATTACGCAGCACCTTAACCGTTGCGAGGTTAGAGGTTACGTTCTCCTTATTGGCTTCGGCCAGATGGTTACTTGTATGACGATGGTTCAGGTAGGCCAAAATCGATAGCATTGTGCCTGACGCTAGGGTCAGCCAGCCAAACCAAGGATGGAAAAGGAACATAACAGCGGTATAGATTGGAAACCAGGGTGCATCAAAGAAAGTGAAGATGCTCGTCCCGCCAAACAACTGCCTAAGAGCACCTAAGTCATTTAATGACTGGGCTGTAGAGTTTGCACCCCCACTAGTTAATGCATGCTTGAAGCTGGCCCGATATGAGTCTCTACTGAGCAGAGCATCCATTCGATTGCCAATCCTCACCAGGATCAACGATCGCACCAGTTCCAGCGAGCTCATTGTAAATAAGAGCACGGTGAGAATTAGCGTGAGCATCACTAGTGTTGAAGCGCTACTCGAAGTTACTACACGGCCGGTTATTTGGATCATGTAGAAAATCGGCGTTAGCGCGAGGACATTCACGAACGCGCTAAATAGTCCAATTGAAATGAAGCTGCTTTTGCAGACCTCGAGGACTGCGCGCAATTTATTTTCCTGCATAGGTTCCGTGGCATCCATACTTACGTGAAGACAAAATGGACCGCAGTCTAACACGCCTTTTTGCCCAGGGATGCAGGCTAGGTCTACCAGCCATCAGGGCTGCGCCTACTGCACCCTTTAATTTCCTAGATTCCATTGATGCTCATACCGAGCTGGACTATGCGATTAGCCTCACCATCACGCAGCGCTGAGCTGACCATCGGGCTTGGCGTCGCACCTCTTGGCCTGCATGGCCACGCACCTGAGTGGCTCACTGTGACGGTTGCCGAACTGGAAGTCTACGCTCTGTGACTTCACCGTCCTACGCGGAGCGGATGGAGTCGCCATAATGTGTCGGAGAACGTACAGGGCGCACCAACCACTGCACACCATCTAGAAAGCCAGGCAAAGGCTTCGCAAGCGCGGGCATGAGGCAGAGTAGCAAGGCAGAGTAGCAAGCGCTGACTCAGGCGCGCTATGATTATGCCATCACTCGACACACTCAAAATAGAAATGCTTCTTTTGGGTACAGGGTTTGGACGGATGCTTAGCTATTCGTACAAAAGTTTTTTCACGCTTTCAAGCGCACCATCACGACATTCCAGAGCAGTAAAACTCACCAACGCCATGGATGAAAATAAATGAGTTCTGTAGTCGACACCACCGCACCAAAACTTTCATCGCTAGAAATCCCCACCGTGATAGACCTTTACTCAGGCATGGCTAAATTAACGATAGCCGGGATGATTTCTGACGATAACTCCGGCGTCAAGAACGTTCAGATTCGTTTTGATAGAACGCTAACATACTCATACTCGCTGAACGCAAAGCCTACTGAACAGTACAACTTTCTTCTAAACTCAGGAATCAACGACTCTTGGTCAGATGGATACTCATCTGCGACATGGGGCATCGCTGACACTAACCCATCCGGTAGGTACAACGTTACTGAGGTCTTGGTCTCGGACTTTCAGGGCAACACTAGCACTTACTCAGCTAGCGAGCTCTCCAAGATGGGAATAAACACCAGCATCAATTTTATCAACTCAACCGAGGACACGACCGCGCCACAACTAGAATCGCTCACAATTCCCACTGAGATTGACCTTTCCTCAGGAACTGGCGAGTTAACGATATCCGGAACTGCTTCGGACAACCACTCCGGAATTAAGCATGTTCAAATTATATTTGACAAGGATCTTGTATACTCTTATTCACTGAATGGGAACCCCACTGAAAAATACAATTTCCTTCTCAACTCTGGGATTAGCGATTCATGGGCGGATGGTTCATCATCTCAAACATGGGCTGTTGCTGGCACTAACCCATCTGGACCATACAATATTACTGAAGTCATAATTAAAGACTTTCAAGGCAATACTAAATCATACTCTGCTAGCGAACTAGCTAAAATCGGCGTGAACACGAGCATCAACTTCATAAACTCAGTTGCAGACAGCACATCACCGCAACTGAAGTCACTAACAATCCCAACTGTAGTCGACCTTTCGTCAGGAATGGGTACACTCACTATAGCGGGAACCGCCTCAGATGACAGATCTGGCATCAAGCACATACAGGTTATATTTGATAAAACCATTTCGTATTCATATTCGCTTGATGGGACTCTAACCGAGAAATACAATTTTCTTCTGAACTCAGGAGTAGGTGATTCTTGGGCTGATGGCTCATCAGTTCAGACGTGGGGCATTGCTGGCAGCAACCCATCTGGAGTATACAAGATCACCAGCATTGTAATTCAAGATTTCCAGGGCAACGCCCGGTCCTATTCTCCGAGTGAATTAGCTGACCTTGGCATAAACACCACCGTTCTGATGGTGTCTAGCAAGTCTGTTCTGACATCTGGGGACGATTCGTTTGTAGGAGGCCGCTTCGCTGACTGGGTAGTCGGCGGCAACGGCAGAGACATCATCAAAGGAATGGCAGGCGACGACTTGTTAGATGGAGGCAACGGAGATGATGTGCTAGACGGCGGGTCTGGTTCAGATACCATGATTGGCGGGATGGGAAATGATACTTACTATGTCGACTGGTTCAGCGATAAAGTTATCGAAACTTCTGCAACCGGCGGCGTTGACACGGTAATTTCTAGCATCAGCCGAACCCTGGGTGACTTCCAGGAAAATCTCATCCTTACAGGGACTGCGTCGACCTATGGCAATGGCAACAATCTAGATAACATCTTGACAGGTAACGACGGAAACAACGTGCTCAACGGTGGTGCTGGCTCGGATACCATGATTGGAGGGCTAGGGAATGACACCTACTACGTTGACTGGTTTAGTGACAAGGTTATTGAAACCTCTGCCAACGGCGGCATTGACACCATCATCTCCAGCATCAACCGCACCCTGGGCGATTATCAGGAAAATCTTGTCTTAACAGGCACTGATTCTATATATGGAAATGGCAATAGCCTTGCCAATGTGCTGACTGGCAATAGTGGGAATAATGTTCTCAACGGCGGCTCTGGTAACGACACCATATCAGGGGGCGGGGGAAATGACCGCTTGATCGGCGGACTGGGCAAAGATGTACTTACAGGCGGATCCGGAAAGGATGTTTTCGTCTACAACACCCCCGCAGATTCTGGTTTGACAATCTCGGCCAGGGACACCATCAGCGACTTCCAGCGCGGGACTGACAAAATTGACCTGTCGAAACTAGACGCTAACACCGCCACGATTGCTAATGATGCGTTTCACACCGTCTTCAATGGTCCAGTTAATTTCACAGCAGCTGGGCAACTAAAGTTCGAGGGCGGGATTCTTTACGGAAATACGAATTCGGACAGCAACCCAGAGTTCTCGATTCAAATTACCGGAATAACAAGTATGGCGCTATCTGATTTTGTTCTTTAATGATCATCACATAATCGCAGAAATTGCATAGGGCAGTATCGGTCAGTGGAAGGCTTCTCAACCCCTCTGACCGATTACCCTATGTAACTTTGGACATCACAAGGATTGCGGTGCTTGCATTACCTTGTTCACCACAGCAATGAGCAGAGCACTAGACTGGGCTGCATTATCGCTGGTTAGCAGTATTTCATTCTCCGTGGAGATTATGTCCCCCTCAGGACTTGTCAGGAAGCGACCGACTTCGACTGGAGAAGCATCCTTAACAGAGGAAACGGAAATGACGGCTTCAACAAGACCTAGGCCTTCAGAGGATACAGCGGCGAAATCGATTTGAAACCGCTTGCCAAGGACATTCCCTGACACCCGATCTCCCAATGTGCCCAGAGACAGGTCAGCCTTGCCCTCGAGAGCGTTGTCAGCGAACGCTGGCCAGCGATCAAAGATAGCCCAAAGCTTTCTCAAAGCTGCCTCGGAGCTTTCAGCATGACGCTTGAATTTCTCCGAGAAGGATTCCAGGTCATCCTCAAAATCGCAATTGTTCACTGATCTGCTCCATAAGGTTTCTTTGGCAGACCCTATCTACATGAAATGAGCTCGGCTTTCCAGTTATCCGCTCGGAAAACTTGTTGATTGCCGCCTAACTCAGCGACACGATCGAACCGCTGCCTCCAGCTGTCGCTCGTACCCGATTCGCTGCCGCCGCTCAGCCAGGAGCGCCCGTACCTTCACCTCCAGGCTGTCCGTCTTGCGCAGGCCGATGGCAGCCCAAGGAGGCTCAGCTACATCTGGCGCGCGGCACGGCACCTGCACCGGCACCTCGACGCGCACGTACTGAACCTGGGGTGACGGCTTGGTCGCGCACCCGGTCAATACCAGGCAGGCCAGTAGGAATATTTTGCGGTTGATCTTGTCGCTCAAAGGGCAAGCTCCTTGTCGATGATCGCGGTGGAAGCCGCGCATTGGTCCCCACCGGTGCGCTCCTTCTGCAGGCGGCTCGCCGCGGCGTAATCAACTTCCGTCCTGGCCTTAGCCTCACCAACCGCCTTTTCCGCCCCAGCTTGGCGAGCGTTCGCCGCCAGTGCCAGGTCGCCCAGAGCCTTGCCCTGCTCCGCTGCGAGGCCGCTAAGGTTGTCTCGGGCGGCCACGCATGCGACCGCTTTCCCTTTGGACTCGTCCAGCAATGGGCGGTAGTGGCCAGCAGCCAACCAGACTCCGCCGGCCCCACCAAACGCAATCAACAGTGCTGCAGCCTGCACTGGCACCAGCAGCTTGCGATTCATGCCGCCATCTCCCCGCCGCAGGCGCTGAACATCGCCAGAAGCTGATCTTGTGGCTTGGCCTCAACCGCCCGCTCCTCCTCGTAGATGCCCAGCAGCTCGGCCAGTTTGTGCTCGCGTTGGCCATAGCCGGCTCCGGGCAAGCTGGCCCAGATCGGCGCGGCTTTGGCGATTGCTTCGGCAATACGGCCGGCCCTGATTAACAGCAGCGCGCCGCACTCCGTCAGCAATTTGATTGCAGCCAGGTCCTGGGCCTCGGGAATGAAGCGACCCTTGAACCCGTAGTTCTTCACGATGGCGTCCCAAGTGCCGGCGAGGAACTGGTACCGGCCAGCAGCAGTGCTGTAGATGCTGTACTTCGGCAGCCACACCTTCACTCTCGGGTGCTTCCCGTAGTCGCTGAACATCTTGCCGCCCACCAGGACGTTGTACCCGTCGTCACTGGCCTTGACAATCGAAGTACCCTCGGACCAGGCCAGCATGTCCAGGAAAGCAATCACGTTTACGCCGCCGGCATCCGCGACAGAAATTCGGGCCATGGTTTTCTCCAGGCAAAAAGAAGCCCGCACTGGGCGGGCTGGAAATTGAGTCGATGTGGCAGTGCATGCTCTGCACTAGCTACGAGAACGCTTGTATACTTCGGTATTTCGCGCGAGAAGGGACAACATGCGAAGCACTTCCATTCCTCTGGATTTCCCCGATTCAGACGAGGTCATCTACGCGTCGGAGAACCTCGTAGCGATCTACTGCCCCGCATCAGAAACTCCATCGAGGCAACTGGTGGTTGCTTTCCATGCGTTGCAGCTTACGCAATATCTGGACTTGCCTCGCAAGGGCCAGAGCCGCGAGACCCTCCGGGCTGCAGGGCTTGATGCGGTCCAGGTCATCCCTCGCGGCAATCAGTGGTATCAGTACGACGATATCGACGAGATGATCTTGGCAGTTCGCAACATCTCCGATAGATATCAGGAGGTCGTGGCATACGGTCAGTCTATGGGCGCCTACGCAGCCATTCACACCTCCGCAGCCCTTCGACCGGCGAAGGTTCTGGCGATTTGCCCGCAGTTTTCGGTAGATCCGACTCGGATTGCTTTCGACTCAGGCTTCAAAGTGCTAGCTGCTGATATCAGCTTTGTCCGGGATGACATTTCCAAAAATGCCAGCACAGAAACAGAGTTTGTCATAGCATTTGATCAGCTTTATCAAATCGACAATAACCACTACAAAGAATACGAAAAGAACCTGAAAAATCTGTATCGGCTCAGAATGCCCTTCTGTGGCCATGGGGTCAGCGAGTCACTCAAGCATGCCGGGATGATACCCGGGTATTTGCTAGCCCTGATTACTGACGGCAAATCCCATATCAATACAGTGCGCCAGCAATTCAGGCGAAACCGCCACCACGTCCCCACGTACATGGATGCCATGAAGCTGAAGATGGCTCAGTGGCATACTCGCAACAAAAATCTCGCGGAAGCCAGCCGCCACGCATTCTCCCTGTACGAATCGACCAAGCTCTTTTCCTCATTACAGGTTTTCTGCGAAGCAGCGGAAAAAGCAGGCACTCCAGAACAAGCCGCATCAAGATGGTTTTTCGCTATTAGCTCCCTGGGTAGCGATGCCCCTTCTCTGGCGTACGTGCGCGCAGCGAAGTTTTCTAGGCTGAGCGGGGAGATGCAAGTAGCCAAGTCTACGTGCTTGTCCGGCCTTAAGAAATTCCACAAAGACTTCGGCATCATGCGGGAGCTTCTAGATATCCATATCGAGCAGCAAAACCTGATCGAGGCAAGGCGATTGGCGCAGCACATGAAGGACGTACACGGAAATAAAGCGGCAGGCGTGCTCAAAAACAGGAAGTCCGTGCTTTTGGCTTAGTTGTTCAGCTCATGGCGCCCCGTTAGGGGGCGCTAGTGAAACCACCCTTTTTTAGGCAGCAGCAGCCGCCTCAAGGAGCATTGTCTCAAACGCGACGAGGTCCTCGCCCTTCAGGGCGGTCTCGAACGCTGCGAAAGCATTGGTCGACATCGCTCGCGTGGCGATGGCTCGCCCGGTGCCAGCGGTACGCATGCCCCCCATCATCAGCTCCTTGTGCAGACTCACAGTCTTTATGGCTGCGACTGTGCTCGAATACATTTCAATGCCGTTGTAGCGGATGCTGAGCTTACCTGCCCCACGGTCGAACACGATCACCACTGCGGTCAGCTTGTCAGCGCTCAACTTGATGGGCCAAGTGGCCGCTACCGATGAAGCGATGGCAATTGTTCCGAAGACAAATGAGGCCAGGCCGGTTGGACTGACGTCAGAGTAGATTCCCCACGGTGCCGGAACTGAAGTGTTCAGCTCAGTTTCGGTGAAGCTGCCAAAGGTGATGTCCATGCCGCACACGCAGCCGACCGTGAACGATCCGGAGGTATCGAACCCTGGCATGGTCAAAGTGTTCGCCAGGGCATTGATTTTGTATCCCTTCTTCCCGTTCACCATCGTGACGAAGTTGGCCCCTGGCTGAGAAAGTCCGTAGCTCGGAATCACGCCATCATTCATGCGATCAAGGATTACGCCAGTCGAGACATCCCATTCGAACAGGCCTGGCCAGTGTTTGAGGCCGGCGATATTGGACACGGCAATTTCAGCCTCGGTAACGTCGAGCTTAGGCATACCTGCGACCGGGGCGGAACCAGGGAAAATCAGAATAGAGCGAGCCATATTTTCAAATCTCCAAAGTGATCGAGAAGGCGCAAAGCCAGTTGTAGAGAGGCGTCATGTCGTAGCGCGAAGAGTCGCGAAGGTCGGTGTCACGAATACAGCCACGCCGGCCGTTACCGGTCTGTGGCGAATTTAAGGTGGGCTGCAAGGCGTAAGTCAGGACCGTGTCGGCGGCAATGGCTGTAGTCGCGGTGATTACGATAGAAACACCGTCAGCACCCATTGCCACGGTGCCGATGGTGCCCGCCGACAGCTGGAAACCGTAGTTGCCTGGGTCACTAACGATGGCCGTGTCGATCGCCAGCTTCCCAATCGGGCCAGGCGTGCCAGCATTGCCATCCGGGAGGTTGTTCAGGCGCAGCGTGATCTTCGTGCCCGATACAACTGCCGACATGACCTTGAGCGGCTGCCACTTGCCGCTGACTTGGGTCAAGCGCTCGGCACGAGCTTCCAGCTCACCCATCTTCATGTAACCAGGCCCCTGCATGTGGTAGGTGTCCCAGAAGGGATAGGCATACTTCGGCCCGACCATGACGACGTTCGGGTTCTCGTTGTGCGCCTGCAACTGGGCCAAGGGGATCTGCGGAATGGTGCCAGGGTCGCCCGTGAGCATCTGCGAGATGAACGCCACCGGGGGTACGGCCTGACCGGTGATCGCGACGATGTCACCTCGGTAGTCACTCACCCATTCGGCCATCATCGCCACGTACTCAGCCTGGGTGGTGTTGCTCTGGCTTTCCCCATGCACGATGGAGATGCTGGGCACTACATAGTCAAGCCCCATGCTCTCAGCAATGGCTTTGGCGGTGGTCACCTGCGAGATGGCGTTGGTGTAGGTGGTGGTGCCCTTCTTGATGCCGGCGTAGGCCGTGCCGCCGAGCGCAGATACGCTGTACAGCATCTGGGGCGAAACAGAGGTCGTGCGCTCATGCCACTTGCGCGTTGCCAGCATGTAGGAGGTGGCCGGGGTTTCGCCCAGAACACCGGCAACATATTCGCGAACAGGTTCAAATGCCGTAGTTCCTTCCCATGCGGACGGTCTAGGGCCACCGGCGAGGGTCCACAGCTTGTCGGCGTAGCCAGGCGGCGTCCAGGGCGAGAACAAGTTCCCGCGAATGCCATTGATTACATAATCCCCGTTAGGGTCAGGGATAATGCCGCGAGAGCCCAAGGCAAGACTTTGTCCCGTTGAGAGCTTGTGAATCAGCACCTTGCCATCGCGCAATGCTCGACCATCCTGAGTGATGGTGTAGGGCACCAACCCGCCGCTCGTCACCTTGAGCGCCCTGATAATATCGAAGTCGGTGCTCTGCGCAGCGAACCATTCACCATCGTGGGTGATCTGCTTCGCACCGTCTGGGCCATACGACCATACCTGCCCGCCGCTGATCGCAGCGTATCGCTTAGGCGCGGTACTCTGGCTCTGCTGCTCCATCAGCTTGGCATCAAAGTTGACAACGGGCTCGACGGGGGCATTCGAGCTGCCCGACTCCAACATCACCGAGTTACCGGAAACAAGAACCACTTCCGAGGTAAAGTGTCGGCTTCTTGGCCGTAGCAGCGAGATCATCGGCAGCATCTGGGTGTCACCGACCATAGGGACGGTGCCCCGACGCCCCTCACGACCGCGCGGTAGTTTTTGGTGGACACCAAACAACACCTGCGCGCCATCCACTGCGAAGACAAGCTTATCTTTACCGCTGTTTTTTCCACGCGGCCGGTTCATGACACTCACTTCCTTGCGCAGCGCGGTGAGTTTTGAGTCCATTGCCGGCTGATCTTCTAGCTTGCGCCATCCACCGGTTCCAGTTGCGCCAACCTTGTCATACCAACCATTGTTACCAGGGATCTCATCACTGGTTACAACCGCCCTTACTTCCGCATCTGGCTCAAGATCGGCCAACATCAACAGCACGGTCCGATACGACTTGACCGTTTTATTAATCGCCGACGCACTGGGGTACTTTTTGCGCTCTTCCGCTGCACCATTAACGTTCTCATAAAGAATCAAATATTCTTTATCTGCTGCGCTGGGCACGCTGAAATACGCACCGTTGACGGTCTTTTGTTGACCAATCGCAATCGTACTGTAGGTGCCGCTCCCGGTGATCTGCGAAGCCACATCGACAAGAACTTCTGTAACTTTCTCCTGCGCCTGCGCGGCCTGCTTGGCCAATGTGGGCAGCGGCCCGGACTCGGTTAATACATCCAGCGTTTCATCACCGTGGATGTACTCATGCTGCAATTGTGCAGCGGCCCCAGACTTTATAGCCGCCTCGGACATTTGCCCGGCATAAGCCTCAAGCGCCGAAATATCAGTCATTTACCTTTCTCCAGGCATCAAAAAACCCGCCGCGGCGGGTTTGGGTCAAACGATTTGAGCAGGCTCGTTACGCGTCACGCTCTACGGCCGTTGGATCGCCAGCATCATCGGCGGCGAGCTGTTTACCATTACGCAAAACGTCATCCATCAATGCTTCATGACGCTCATTCGTGAGCGGCCGAAGATCATCAGGTGCGTCATCGCACGGAACATCGGAATGGAAGAACGCCAGTCGCGACGGGCTGAAGAAGTACCCCATGATCAGTTCCCTTTGGCATGCCAGGTGTAGGCGGTTGAGGTGTTACCGCCCGAGTTGAGGATGGTCACCGAAGAGTTCGTCCACCGCAGGATGCGTACAATATTGCCCTCGGCCGGCGAATCCTCCATGTTGGTCAGCCCCACATACCTGCATGCGGTAGGGAAGCTCACCGGGAAGGGTATCGTCTGCTCATTGGGGCCTGCCGCCATGTTGAACACACCGTACTGTTGGACTGCGCCGGTTGAGCCATCGCGCTCCCACGACGCCGAGCTGCCGAATCCAGCCGTATTGAGATCTTGCTTGGTGCTCAGGCGACTTTCAGTCTCGCTTTTGGTGTAAGCATCACCGATGCCATAGCCGGCCAAGGTGATGGCGTTGTTCGCCTTGCTATTCAGCAGCGTGTTGATTTCGGTCTTGGTGTAGGCATCAGTGATGCCGTAACCACCCAGCGTGATCGCCCAGTTGGCTTTTTGCGACAGCAGGTAGTCCGTCTGCACCTTGGTGTAGGCATCAAGAATGCCGTACCCCGCCAAAGTGGTGGCCTTGAGCGCGAAGTTGGCGACCATCTTCTGCGCCGCTTTCAACATCTGGGCGTTGTCGTCTTTGTCCAGGGCCGGCAGGTAAGCTAGGATAAAATTGCACAGCTCATCCTGAACCATGTTGAGCCATTCAGCCTTGAGGGGCGTAGGCGCCACACCGCCCACCAGCGAGCCGTAACGGTAGGCACCGGCCGGGGTGGCCAGGTCCGTCCATGCGGAAATCTTCTGCATCGTCAAAGGTCCTTGTTACCGCCCACCGCTGCGGGGGCGACGTAATGAATGGCGTTGAACAGCTGGTCAATCTTCTCGAGAATCCCCTGCACCACCTCCAAGCCGAAGCCCATGCGCACATCGGTATATTCGGGCGCCTCCAGCTGCAGACGGCAATCCAGCGCGGCGGCCTCGACTGTGCCAAAGTGGTCGATAGGCACTTGGACCTGCCACGCCCACGGCCAGCCATCGCCGTAGAGGAAGTCGCCAGCCACGGCCGGCCCCACGCGCGGCGGCCGAAACTCGGCAATCTGCGCCTCGACACCGGCTTGATCCGCCAGGCTCAGGTAATACGAGCGCTGCGGGGCACCCGTCGCGGTCAGCTTGTTGATGACCGCCTGCCGGCGTTCTTCCAGCGTTTGCGAGCCGGGCACCGTGCAGGCATCCGGCAAGCCGAGATACGCCTCCCAGTCCGGCAGCAGCCACGTCACCGTGGCCGGGTTCTGCTCAAGGGAAAGCTGTGCCCCCGCCGCGTCGACGCGGGCCAGCTCCGGGGCAGAACCGTCAATCAGCTGAGCAACATCCGGCTGCAGCTCGGCATCAAACGCCGGCCCCGGGGGGAACAGCTGCTGCAGCTGGTCGCGGTAATCGTCCTCACTCATAGCCATGTGATGTCCCCCAGCGTGCCCATTTCATTGGTGGCCACCAGCACATCCGCCGCCGGGGTCGGCAGTTCATGATCGGTTTCCCCTGGGGTGTTACTGATCGCGGAGCGAATATGCGTGCGATACAGCCTTGACCCCGGCCCGGCCTCATCCGCGATCAAGGTGGCCAGTGACTTGCGCACCTCTTCGCGCAACGCCCCACTGTCGGGGGTCAGCTTGACAGTGAAGTCGATGACCCGATTGATCGGTGCGAAGGCATAGACCTCCGCAGTGACTGGGCGCTTGGCGTCCAGATAAGCCTGCACCTCAGCCACCTTTTCAGCGCTGGGGAAAATGTCCTCATCACCGTCGCACACGAACATCAGGCCAAACGTACCAGGCCCCATCCAGCGCGACAGCGCCCAGGCGCGGGTCACACCTGGAACCTCCCGCGCCCACTCTTCAAAGTCGGCACCGCTGCCTACCTTGCTCGGGTTCTGGAACGCTGCCTGGACTCGCGTACGCAGCTGCTCGATCTCTTCCTGATCGGCACCGCCGGCCAAGCCGCCGGCGCCAATGATGGCCTCAGGATTCACAGCCAAGGCAGGGCTGACGGCGGTCAGCTTGCCCGACTCGACGTTACCCAAGGCGCCAGGTTCTTCGGCGCGCACCGGCACCTGCGCCGTACCGCCCACCAGACGCGTCGTTACGGTCACGACGTAGCGGCGGCCGTCCTGATGCTGGTAGACCATATCGGCATCCACCAGGGCGTTATTAGCGCCGCTGACGACAATGAGGCCTGCGGCTGGAACAGCCGCCTTGCGCCCGTCCTTTAGGCGCCATTCAGCCCATTTCAGCAGCATCTCTTCATCGCAGGTCGCCGGGTGGGACTGCCGCGCGATCCACTCCTGATGGCCGTACAGGCCGTAGGCGGCACCACTCAGCACCCGCGAAGCCACCTTGGCGTCAGAACGGCGCAGCGCGTCCGGGGCATTGCGCTCAAAATCCGATTGGGTGCGCGTGATCAGCGCGGGAAGCGTCGGCATCTCATACGGCATTGATCAGACTCCAGGTGTCTTCAAAAGCAAGCTTGAGGGTTTCCCCGTTCAGCTCTGTCAGCAGCACCACCAGGTTGAGCCGGTCATTACCCAAGCGCTCCGCCGTTACCGTCACGGTGGTGACAATGTCGTCATCGGTCATCCAGCGCAGCGCCTCTTCGGCGTACTCCCGCGCATCGCGCAGGGTGTCATCGGTCAGCGTGCGGCGGCGCAGCAGATACAGCCGCGAACCGATCTGATCGCCGGCCTCGCTCGGCGCACAGTCGCCCCACCACCCCTGCCGGTCGGCATCGTCCAGCGCGTCGTCGGCAGCCGCGCGCCGCCAGCTGAACAAGCTGATGGTCACAGCACGGCGCAGCAGGGGTTCGCGGCTCATTCGCCACCGCCCACCGGTTTGCCGGATTGACCCGGCCCGGGCATGACCCCCTCATGGGGGTGGTTAATCTGGCTGACACCGCCCGCCACTTGATCACCGGCAGACTCGATCCGGCCAGTGGTGTTGATCAACGGGCTATCGAACTCCACCGCCTGGCTGGCCTTGATCCGCAGCGTCTGGGTTTCCATCTCGATGACCCGGCCACGCTTGAGCACAACCCGGTCGCCTTCGTCGGTGTACAAGGCCACTTCACCGCTCTTCAGGCCGGGCAGGCGGTAACGCCGATCCGATACCACCAGCACCACGCCGTGGCTGCGGTCACCGATAAAGCCAGCCAAGGCCTCGGCGCCTTCAAGCGGGCAGGATGTAAACCCGTAGGGCTCCAGGTGTTCCATGTCGTCTTTCACTTCGCCGGCCGTGATGCGTAACTGCAGGCTCTGCAGCTTGCGCGTGGCGTTGGCCAGCACCACCACACCACGGGCCAATACGCCCGCCATTGGGTTTCTCATGGCTTGTAGTCCGCAGGAATGAGGTATTCAAAGTTGTCGGTCTTCTTGCCCTTCTTGAGCTTGCGGCTCTCGTAGGCGTCGTTCGGCTCGGGCAGGAAGCCGTCAGGCGGCGCCACAGTGACCTTGCACACGGTCCCCGACTCGCCCAGCTCGTAGTTGATTTCACTGATCAGCATGTCGCGGTCCAGGCCGATCAGCGGGTCAATCACCCGCACGATCATGTTGTGCCGCCACAACGCCCCGTTGCTCTGGCGCCACCCCTGTACCACGTAGTTCAGGGTCAAGGCGCGGCTGATCGCATTGGCCCGCTCCCAATCCACCCGTGCCCGTGCCATCGCCGGGGTCATCTGCCCGGACTGGTGAATCACCTTGACCCGGCGCCGCGTCACGCGGTCATCCGCCAGCGTTGCTTCCACCTCGCTGGCCGCCGTGCCGAAAGTCGTGTCGGTGCCACTGCGCTGGCCCCGGCTGATGTATTCGGAGAACACATTGGAGAAATCCAGATTGGTGTCACCCGACAGGATGTTCTTGCCCAGTTCCAAGTTGTCGACGGCACGGCCGGCAGTACCCGGGGTGGCAATCACAAGGCGACCACGGCCATCGTCCGTGCTGAACAGCCGCGACAGGGTCAGTAGCCGGTCGATGCTCTCGAAAGCGGTTTCCCCAGGCTCGATGGTGTGGTCATCAAGGCCGAGGGTGACCGCCGCTTCGTTTACCACCTTGATGCCGTACTCGCCGGCCAAGGCCTCGACAATCTTCTGCACGCTCTGTCCGCGCCACTGGCCGGGCGAGTTGACCGCCGCACAATCCACCAGGTCGGCGGTCTTCGAACGCCCGGAAATGCTCAGGGTGATCGAGTGGGCGTCGTAGCGGATCGGCGTACTGAACACGTACCCGGTCAGCACCAGGTCGTTGCCAATACGCACCTCGACCGTTTCACCCTGCTGGATACGCACCGGCATTTCGCCGCTACCCGGCCACTTCCAGGTAACGCCAACGCTGAAGTCACGGGCCTGCCGCTCAAGCCCGGCGCTGATGCTGACATCTTTCCAACCCCCATAGTCATGCGCGCCAACGCTGAGGGTGACGGTGTTGTCTGGCTCCATGGCTTAACTCTTGGCGACTTGCAGTTCGATGGCAGGCACGAAGCCCGGGTGGCGGATCTTGTTACGCGTAACGATTTCACTGCCGCGCAGGGCGTCGCCGTACAACCGGTGAGCCAGCACCAGGGATGGCACCGCCAGCCGCGGCCGATAGGGATGCAACCACACCCCGCTACGGGCCACATCGGTCAGATGCCGGTCCAAGGCCTGCCGCGCGTCACTGAGAACGCCGAAGTGATCCGGCTGGCTGTCCTCGGCAATGGTCCACATCGCCTCGCTGATCGCGTCCCTGACGGCCAGAATGTCGTCAGCTACCGGAACCCCGGCATCCATCACACTGCCTGACGTCACAGTCGCACCCTGCTGCTCCAGCTGGACACTGAGCGCGGCCGGCTGCTCGATGCTGCGCACGCTGGCCACAGGCACTTCGGCCATGTCCAGCAGAAGGTCGACCAGCGCGGCATCCTGCACTAGGCCAATCACCGCCGACTGGATCAACGCAGTATCAGGGTCATCGGTGGCCACGCGCGTGGCCGACAGTGCCGTGATCGCCTCGGCCTTGGCCTTGGACGACTGCAGCGACGAACCGGTCGAACCGTAGCCGCTGAACCAGCGCTCAATACTGGCAATGTCACTCAACAGGCTGGCTGCCAAGGCGCCTGGGGCATTGATCAGTGACTGCACCAAGGCCCCGATATCCGCCACCAGCGAGGTCAGCGGCTTGAGGAAGTTGATGGCGAAGGCATACGCACTGGCGATGGCACGGCGCACCTTGTTGACCTGCTGTCGCGCCCAGTTAACCTTGGCCATCACCGCCGCAAAGCGCGCCTTGATCGACTCCAGCAAGGTCGGCACATGCGCCGCCAGTTGCCGACGGGTGTTGACCCGCTGCACCGGGAAAGCCAGCGCGCCGTCGATGAACGCCAGGTTGAACCGCACCATGCCCAGCTCGAAACGGGAATGGGAGATTTCGCAATCCCCCGCCGTGACGGTCAGGCGCCCGAACCAAGGGTGCACCAGCTCGCCCGGACCCGGCGTATCCAGCGCAGCCAGCAGTCGGTCACGCTGGCTGATGAAGTCCGGGCCGATGATGAAACCGTCGAACTTGTATTCACGGGTCTGCCGGCCCATGTCCTCCACCAGCGGCTGGTCGCGCTTGGGGTATTCGTGCAGCTGGGTGCGCCGGCCGACCGGCACGCTGTCGCTGTCGACCCAGAACGGCACGCCGCGAAACGACGCCTCGCGGCGAAGATCGCGCCATTCACTCATTGGTGCCTCCCATCGTTCGGTAGCCAACCTTCGGGGTCACCGACAGGCCAGGCTGGTTGGTCTTCACCTTCTCTACCCGCAGACCCGGCGGCGGGTTGTCGAACGTCATGCGCAGCTCGCCTTCCAGCTGCGGCTTAGCGCTGACCTGAGCCGAGTGGCGCAACAGGGCGCCAGGCTCAGGCATCTGGCCAGAGGCTCGCAACAGCCCACCAGGCGCTGGCAGCGGCTCTGGAGCCCGCAACAGCGCGCCTGGACTCACCCCGAACGCCTGGTTGCGGGCGGCTTGTGCGCCCTGCGCCACCTGAACAGCATTGGCCTGCACCAGGGCGCCAGTACCACCGGCGACCGAGTTGAGCGCTTTCTGCTCGTCGGCCAGGCGTTGCACCCGCACCGTCAGGCTTTCGCCATCTCCCCCACCGAACAGCTTTAGCAGCGGCTCCAGGTACGGACTGACCCGATCCCATAGCCCCTTAAACCACCCCACAATCGGCTCCCAGTTCTTCATGATCAGGGTCAGCGGGGTCCAGGCGAACATGCCTTTCAGAAATTCCACGAACGGCGTGGTGTAGGCCTTTATCAGGTCCCACAGGGCGCCGAAGAACGGCCCTACCTTCTCCCAGTTGGCGACGATAAGGCCGGCCGCCGCTGCGATACCCACGGCAATGAGGCCAATCGGGGTGGCGGCAAATGCCACGCCGAGTACCCGCGTGGCCACGGTCGCTGCAAACACTGCGGCGCGCAGCGCCGTGAAGGCCGCCCCAGCGATGACGATGCCGCGCACCAGCTGCGGGTTGTCGCTGATCATCTGCGCCACCTGGCTGATCCATGGGCGCAGCTTGTCGAGTACGGCGTTGATACCGGGCAACAACGCATTGCCGATAGCCCTGGCCGCGCTGTCCACGCCGTTGCGCAGCAGCTGCAGGTTGTTGGCTGTGGTCGCAGCCCGCGACGAATACTCCTGTTCCATGGAGCCGGCGAACTGCTGCGCGTCACTGACCTTTTCCAGGTTGCCGCGCAACAGCTCCAGATTGGTCAGCAGCGGCGTGATGGCCCCAATGGACTCGGTGCCGAACAGCTCGGCCAGCAGTGCCGGTCGCTTCGCCGCGTTGACCTGGCCAATCCGCTTGAGCAGATCCAGCATGGTGCCCTGGGCATCCTTCTGCATGTTCTCGGCCACCGTCTTGGAATCCAGCCGCAGCGACTTGTACGCCTGCGCCTGGGACTTCGTGGCAGCCGTGCCCTTGGTCATGGCCAGCATGAAGTTCTTGATACCGGTAGCCGCCACGTCCTGTTTGACGCCCACACCGGCCATGGTTGCGCCGATGGCGGCGACCTGTGCCGACGACAGGCCTGCGACTTCGCCCAGTGCGCCGACTTCGGTGACGATGCCGGAGATCTGCTTGGTGGTGGCCGGGCCGGTGTTGCCCAGGTAGTTGATCCGGTCGGCCAAGGCCACCACCTCGCCCTGGTTCATGCGAAAGGCAGTGCGCCATTTGGCCATCATGTCGCCGCTTTCGTCGGCAGTCTGGTCAAAGGCAATGCCCATCTTGACCGCCGATTCGGCGAAACTCAGCAGCTCATCCCGGGCGATGCCAGACTGACCACCGGCTGCGACGATCTTGGCGATGTCGGTCGCCGCCATGGGCAAGCGCTCGGACAAACGCCCGATGTCGTCACCCATTTCCTTAAACTGGGTCGGCGTGTCGAAGTTCACCACCTTGCGCACGTCGGCCATCTGCGACTCGAAGTCGATGGCAGCCCGCGCGCCGGCAATGAATGGGGCCGCCATCGCCCCGCCGGTGATGATGTCGCTCCAGCCGATCTTCCCGAGGCCGGTGCTCTCCAGGTTCTTGCGGAACGTGGAGATGTTCTTGCGCACGCCCGCCAAGGTCGGCGAGAGCTTGTCGACGCCGGTGATCAGCGCCTTGAGCTGGAACTTGTCAGCCATCCTCCCCCCTCAGCGTTTCCGCGATGCGCTGGCTATGCGCGGTGGCTTCCAAGATCACGTCCAGGGTGCGGCCCATGACCTGCTCCGGGTCTGACTTCCAGAACCAGGCCAGGTCGTAGGCTGTGGCGATCAGGCCGTCAACGTCGCTGATGCCGGCGCCAAGAAAAAACCGGCGACGGTCCAGGCGGCGTTGTTCAGGTCCGCCAGGTCCAGCTGGTTGACCGATGAGGTCGGGATGGCGGCGCAGACGGCGATGTACTTGGCGGCCACGTCCATGTCGAGCGACACGGCCTCGTCCTTGTCCATCTTGTACGGCAGCGCCTTGATGTTTCGCACCTCCTGCACCGTGGGCCGGCGTAGCTCGAGCTGGGTGACGTCCGCGCCGTGCGCCTGGATCGGCGCCGACAGCTTGATGACTTCGGTCATTGCCACACCCCCTTGGTGCCTTCCCACTTGAGATCGATGGTGCCGTCATCGCCCTTGGCCGCCGGCTCGTCGACTAGGTAAGCGCCGGACAGCACATAGACGCGGCCATTGCCGAGCTCGGCCGTGATCGTTGCGTCGGTTGCTCCGGTGATCTGCGCGATCGGCAAATCAGGGTCATCGACCACCGTGGCCTGGACATAGGGCACCCGGTCCTCTTCCTTGAAGAAGCCCGGCGCGACGGATTCGCGCTTGACGTCACTGAGCGGACATTCAACCCCACCCGTGACAGTGAATTGGGCGCCGTCAGCCTTGATGAAGACGGTGCCTGCGACTTTTTTGCCCATGGGCAACTCCTACAAAAAGGCCCGCACACGGCGGGCCTTGGTGGGTGGTTCAGTTACGACGCCGCGTACTGCAGGCGGAACTGGTACTGCAGCGCGAGCACGCGCAGCTGGTTCACCAGGTCCGGCGGATACAGCACATCCAGACGGGTCGGATCAGTGGCCGAACGCTCCACCACCAGGTACTTGGCGAACAGTTCAGCGTTCTCAGTGATGCCCATCGACTCCAGAACGTAGTAACCGGCGATCAGTTCGGCGCGGATCACATTCGGCGTGACGATGGCCTGGCCAGCGCCGAAGCGCGTGCCGTCATCGGCCAGCTTGTGCCGCCCGTACTTGCTGGTGACCCGACCCTTGAGGAAGTTGATGATGTAGGCCGACTGATGCAGCGTTTCGCTGTCCAAGAACGAGTTGTCCGGCTGGCCCAGGGCATTCTGCTGGTAGGTGGTAATGCCGCGCTCGATGCGCTGCGCCCCACCACTGCTGTAGCCGGTGGCAATGCCATGGGTCAGCAGCGATTGCCGCTCGGTCAAAGTGAAGCGATCCCCCGACGGCGCCGGGGTAATGCCGTTCAGCTCGCCGGTTTGCGTCGGCCTGGCCGGGTCCGCCGAGATGAACACGGCGGTGCGCGCGGCATAGCTGGCGGCCTGGCGCCACACCGGGTCCGGGCATTCCGGCTCGAAGCCGTACACGGTCATGTGCGGGTCGTTGCGGGCACTGCCCAAGGCCACCAGCTCGCCCAGCGTGCCACGGCAGGCCGAGTAGACATGGCCGTACAGTTGCCGCGACCAGCTCCAGCGGCCGCTGCTGTCGTCCATGAAGCCTTTCCAGGCATCCAGTGAGGTGGCATCGGTCCACGGCGCACAGATGAACTCAAACGGCTCGTCGCCGAGCACCGACAGCGCTTCGGCCACGTCCGGCGAACCGACCCCGCCGGCCATCGCCGTGACAGTCACGACCAGGCCGGCCGGGGTCATCTCGCCATTGCTGCGCCCTTGGCGGTTCAGCTCCAGCTGAATGTCGTTGCCGCTGAGGCCGGACCAGCGACAGGTCAAGGTCACGTCACCGGTGGCGGTGGTCGCCGAAACACCCAGGCCGGCGGCGTTGACCGCTGCTGCCAGCGCGGTGGCCACTGCCGCCGCCGACGCCCCACTGGCCACCGTGGCGCGCACGCGCTGGCCACCGACGTACAAATTGATCTGCCCGCCGGCCGTGGTGGTACCGGTAATGGCTACCTTGCCGGTGGCCTTGGTGCCGGTCGCCTTGATGGGCAGGCACCACACCTCGCCCACCAGGTCGATGCGGCGCCAGGTCTCGTACATGTCGGCCAGCATCGAACCGACGCCGCCAATGGTCTTGGCCAGACTGAGGTCCGACACCAGCGTCAGCTTGCCGATTTCCGGGGCGTCGGCATCGTCGTTGACCTGACCGACCAGCAGGCGCAGCAAACTGCCGCTCGCGCTGTTGGCCTGGCTGTTATCGACCTCGGCATAGAACAGCGGCACACGCAGGTCGCTGGGGATGGTATTGAAACTGACGGCCATTATTCAGCGCTCCCGGTGGTGGCCGGCGCCTTGGTCGAAGCCTTGGCAGCAGCAGATTTCTTGTCGGTTACATCGCCCGCGCGCAGGCGACGCAACCAGTAGGCATCGCGCGGCACTTCGCGCCCGGCGGCAGGCAGCGTGCCGCCCAGCTCCGGGTCGGGCACGACGCGGCCCTCCACCGGATACACGGTGATTCGAGTCATGGGGATTACCCTTGTGGTAGTTCGGTGGAAAAGCGCACTTCGACCCGACCATCAGGCCCAGGCGAGGTGTGGTTGGGGTCTTTCGGGTCAAGGCTGTCCAGGCTGAAATCGATGCCCTTCAGCGGCGGGAGGCCGTCAAGCTCAAACTCGTGCCAGGTTTCGGCGGGGTCACTGCCGCGGTTGCGGCCCAGCTGGAAGCCAGCCGAGAAACTGAAGCGGTAGACCACCCGAGCACGGTTGATCAGCACCAACCCGCCACCGTCGTAGACGATGGGGTCGTACTCCTCACCAGGCCGCCAGCCGACCAAGGCCCGCCACAGCTCCTTGCGAAAGTCGTGCAGCAGGTCGGCGGCCTGCTGGCCGCGCTCGTCCTTGGTGTCCATGGCGAACACCACCTCAAAGCGATCCTCGATGTCCTGGGTAACTGCGTTCTGCGCCTTGTTCTCGCCGGCTTTGTCATCAGCGGCGATCACATAGGCCGAGGGGTTCTTCAGCAGCGTGGACGAGCTGACGGCATCGAGGTCGATGCCGCCCGAGATTCTGTCGGCCAGGCTCGGGCAGTACTCGCGCAGGTGCGCGATGACGGGTGAGATTTTCATGCTGGTTTACCGGCCCGGCGGGCCTGCTGGTCAGCGCAACGCGGCGGCGAAGGCTGCTTTGAGGATCGACTGGACCTGATCTTTTTCGTCCTGCAGGGCGTCTTCCATGTAGTTGGCCCGCGGCGCGATGCGCCATCCGCTTGCGGCCCGCTCTGCGAGAGCGGCGGCACGTTCGCCCTTGCCACGGCGCTTGCCGGATGCGAGCCCGCGAACACGAGCCCCCTGCTTCACGCCGTAATGCAGGTAGGTCGGGTAGTAGTCCTTCATGGACGAGGTCTTGCGCGGCGCAATCTTCACCAGGAAACCCGCCCGGGAGACCTTGAACGTGATCGACTCGACGGTCCTGCCGGTTCGACTGACCGGGTAGTTGTCTTTCCCACGGGCCAAAGCAAGGTTCAGCTGGGCACGGCGACTGACCAGACGGCCAGCCTTGCGCATCCCTTTCCTGATCTGCTTCTTGTCGAAGATTTCACGCCCGAACTGGTCGAAGCCCTCGATGTGCAAATAGCCGTCAATGGAAGCCGAGTTAGCCATAGAGCCCCCCTTCCTCTTGCTGCTGGCCGAGCTCTTCAACTTCAATCAAGGTGAAGCGCTTACCTGCACCCCAGGGTGCGCAGCGCTTGACGCGGTAAATCGCGCCTCCCGCCACCACTTCATGCGAGGTCGTGATGCCGCCCAGCAGTCGAACCCACACCCGATGCGTGATCTTGTCGTCCGTTTGGACGCTGTCGGTGTAGACCGCTGTGCCGACGGCGCGGATCTTGGCCCAGCGGTGGCGAGGCTGGGTGAATACCGCATCCAGATCTGCGTCTTCAACAGGCAGATCTTCGCGCAGCCGAATAGTGATGCGCCGGTCCAGCTCGCCGGATTCCGGCTCGCGTGTGCCTATCGAACTAGCCATGTTCAGAACCTCGGCGGAACAGTGATATCCGCCAGTAAGTGGTCGACAAAACCCGAAGGAACCTCGGTCAGCGTTTGGCCAACAATCAACAGCCCGCGCTGGGCGAATGCCGTTTCGGCAGCCATCAGCAGCCAGCTCACAACCCCAGGGTGCGCCTCTAGATCGACGCCTGCGCGGTAGCGAATGCGCAGGCGTCCTTCTGGTCGGCCGGATGGAAATGCCAGGTAGCTTTCCTTGTCACCTTGAATGAGCTCAACCGCACCAGTGAATTCCACCGGTGGGCCAGCAGCGCCGAGCAGCATGACGGATTCGACAGCGACCACCTGGCCAACATCGAGATGGTGTCCTGAGGGATAGTGCGCCGGCCAATCTTCCTCGTAGCTCGCCTCTCGTATGGCCGCGCCCGTCCTCGACTCGCCCTGCGCTGTAACGCCTGGGATGATGATCTGATTGATCAGCGCGGGCTGCAGATCTTCTGGTTCAGCGCGGCACTGAAAGGCAACTTGCTCCAACGTCAACACGGGCTCCCCCGTGTAAGCGATGCGGCGAGCCATGATCAGGGCTTGCCGTCAGAGCCTGCCGAATCATCGGGCTTGCCCGCAGCGGCGGAGGCATCGGCACCGCCATCTTTGCCCGCTGCACTGCCGCTGGCCACCCCGGACTTGCCTTTCTTCGCCTGCTTGCCCGCCTCACTGGCATAACCCGCCTCCACCAAACCTTCGGCTACAGCGGCGTCAAAGCCGGCGGTTTCGCCAGCGGCATAGCCGCGCCAGTTTTTTTCAAAAGTAACAATGACTTTGGTCATGGGATGCTCCCGGATATTGGAAAGGAAGGCCCGGCGTACCGGGCGTACTGCGTTACAGGGAGCTACCCCATTTGACATCGGTCATCACTGCGACCGATTCGACATGGCGCGGACCGAAGTCGTGCTTGGCGATTACGCGAACCAGGGTCTGGTCACGCTGGAATGCGCTGATGACGTTGCCGCTGCCGTCTTTGTAGGTTGCTTCCTTGCTGAAATCGATGACCATGGCATCGTCTTCGCCGATGAAGCAGTCGGCAAAGTCCGCGAAGTGGATCTCCGAAGCATCGCCCTCGGCCCCCAGGTTGATGGGGATCTGAGTAGTCGAGCCGACCGGGAAGCCCTTCAACAGGTTCATGTCCAGTTCCGGGTAAGCTTTGTTGCCGTTGCCATCACGCAGCGCAGCCAGCCAGCGCTTGGTCCGCGGCGCCATGACAAAGCCCGGAGAGGTCATGTTGGAGTTTGCGTTCTCCAGGCGCAGGATCAATGCGGAAAGCGCATTCTCCACCGCCTGCAGGGTGATCTCTGCAGGTGCGGCAAAGACGTTGAAGGACGGCGCCCAGAAACGCAGACCTTTTGGCAGGTTTCCGGTGCCGGCGCCACGCAGGAAGGACAGGTCCTCTGCCAGTGCCACGGAGGCAGTGAGATCGTTCACCACCAGGCGGTCTACGTTGGGGTTGGTACCCGAGTACCCCAGCAGGTCGTTGCTGATCGGAACCAGTGCCGCCAGCTTCTTCGACGACAATTTGAGGTCGTCGAACTGCATATCGGTGGCAGGCATATCCTCTTCAGTACCGATGTACCCCACCACCGCACCGCCCTTGATGCGCGGAACAGTGAGATTGCCACTTTCCAGTGGCAGCGAAACCGCCCCGAGCTTGCGAACCACCGACTTTGGCCGGAGCAGCTCGATGACTTCGCTAGAGAAGCTCTGCGGCACCAGCACCCCGCCGGCGCCTGGGGTTACGGTGCTGAGCGCCATGGCGATTTCAGGGTTGTAGCCCGAGTCGGCGGCCAACTTCGCGGCTGCCTGTTGATCGCCACGGGAAGCGGCCAGCACGCGGACCATCTGCGCCATGTTGGCACCCGGCACCGGCTTGGCGGTGAAAGGGCCGCTGATATTGCTGGGCGGGCCATTGATGCCTTGGGCGCTTTCATTTACCGGCACGGCACTGGTCGTGGCCATACGCTCAGCGGCCTCGGCACGCGCGAGCTTGTCGGTCAGCGCATTGAATTGATTGCTGAGTTGCTCGAACTGGGCCAGTTGCTCGGCACTGAGCGCAGTGCCGGCCGCTTCGATCTGGGCAAGCGCCTGGATCGAGCTATTGATAGTGGCGCGTTCGCTACGCAATTGAGTTACGAGGGACATGCTGCCTCCTGGGCATAAAAAAACCGCCATCAGGCGGTTGTGGTCACTGCCGCGAACGCGGTCAGAGTTGGGACTGAATGGCAAAGGCCGAGGCCCGCACGCTGATGCGCTGCTGTGTCTGTGGTCCTTGCCGCTGCGCACGGCTGAGGGCAACGGCGCGCGAGAGGTTGTCCACCGCAAGTTGCGGCGATTCCAGGCGGTCCGCCAGGCCGATGGCGATGGCAGAAGCGCCGCGATAGCAGGCAGCCTCGGTGGCGATGATGTCTGCAACATCACGGCCGCGATATTCGGCAACGTGGGTCGTGAACAGCTGATAACTTTCTTGCACGACTTCGTTAAGCACCTGCAGCGATTGCTCGGTAATCGGCTCGTTCGGGCTCAGATCGTTCTTGTGCGCCCCGGCAAAAACGGTTGTGACCTTCACGCCCATGCCTTCGATCATCTTCGAGCGGTCCATGTGGCTGGCCACCACGCCGATGGACCCTACACCGGAGGTCAGGCTGACCACGACTTCAGTACAAGCAGACGCAATCAGGTATCCCCCCGAGTAGGCCATGAAGTTAACCAGGCCGGTGATTGGCTTGATCTTGGTCGCGGCGCGAATGTCCGCCGCCAGCTCGAAAGCGCCGACTGCGCTGCCACCTGGACTGTCAATGTCGAGAACAATGTGCTCGACCATGGGGTCGGTGATTGCCTTATTCAGGGCTGCTCGCAGCCCTTCGTAGCTGGTCATGGTCTCGCAGGCGTTCAAGTGGCTGCCGCGACTCACCAGAACGCCATGAACGGGGATCACCTCCACGCCCGTCTGAGCGATGGCGGCGCGGCGCTGTTCTTCGCGGCGATCCTGCTCGGTCTGGTAGTCTTCATCGTCACAGAACATCGATGGATTAGCAGCGGCGCCGCTCATGTTCAGATTTACGATGTTCAGGCTCATGGTCTGGTTCGCCCAGCGCACTGCCAGGTCCAGCATGCCGGGTGTAGTCAGTAGCGGCTGGTTGAACAGCAAGCTGGCAGCGCGCAAATGTCGTTTCATGCGGCAAGCATCCTCAGGATGTCGTCACGCTGCTGTTCCAGCTGGGCGCGGACGTTGGGGTTAGTCATGTCGGGCAGGCCGTTGGCCACATCGGCCATGTTGAGCGGCTGCAGATAACTGTCGCCGCTGGCAACGGGCGGCATGTTTTCCAGGCGCCGGATGTCGTTGATCGACAACCATCCCCACTGCCTGCCAATTGCATAGGCGTCGTAGCGGCTTTTTTGGTCGCCGCGCAGCAGGCCAGACAGGTTGAACTCGATGAAGTAATCCCGCCGCTCCGACGGCAGCAGGAAATCGCGCATCATGGCCTGCTCGTGGCGCTTCACCCAGGGCATCAGGGCGAAGATCACGTACTGGATCAACAGCTGTTCAAGGCTGTTGTAGCTGGCCTTCTCCAGCTCGTTAATCATGTGCGGCGGAATCTTGTAGATTCGGGCGATATCGAGCCCGGTGGCCTTGAGGATGCCCAGCAGCTCGGCGTCGACGTTGTTCATCGACACGGCCTTGAAGGTCATGCCTTCCTGCAACATCGCGACCTTTTTCGCGTTGTCGATCCCCGAGAACTTGTTGCCCCACTGATCGAGGATGCGGTCAATACTGGACTGCTCCTTGATCGGCGGTGCCTCTTTCGGGCGCTCAATGACACCACTCACCGCAGTGCCGTTGGCAAATGACTTGCCCGCGTACTGCCTCACAGCCTGCGCCAGGCCAACGGCATCGGCGTGCAGCTCAACAGGAGAGAGGCCGGTGTAATGGTTCTTCGTATGCCAGCGCACATGATGAATCAGCCGCATGGGTAGCGGATCGTGCCCGCCAATGCGGTACACGGGACGTAGATCGCCTCCTTTGAGCACCACCACCTTGTCGTTCCGCAGCGGATAGAGGGCCTTCACCGAGCCGTCGTCGTTGCGCTCGATGAAGCTGTAGCAGTTCCCTCGCAGCCCCAAGGCGAGCTGGCCCGATTCTCGGTACTCATAAGGGGTTTGCCAGGGATTCGGCTGATAGCGCAGAACATCATAGAGCGGATGAGCCGTTGCCGATTCACGCTTGCCGTCACCCAGCCGGCGATACAGCTCAAGTGGTAACTGGCCCACGCTCTCCGCCAGCAGCGTGACACACGTCTGCAAGACAGTGATCGCCAACGCGGTGTCCGGGGTCACCGTCACTCCGGCTGCGGAGCGGCTAGACCCTACCCCGCGCCGCCAAAAACTGCTGCCACCATCCGAAACAAGCCCTTCATTGGCGCCAAGAAGATTGCTGAAGAACATAATCAGCCTCCCTCTGGGCTGGGTTTGAGAGGTACTCGGGCTGCGGCTTTGTCGGCCAGCCAGGCCCAGCCGATCAAGCCTAATCCGGCAGAAATGAGCGCAGCGGGCACATGGATCAGGGCGATCCCGGCGACCAGCAGGCCGAAGCCAACCAGCCCGGCAACCCACGCAGCGATTGCAATGGTGTTCAAACCCCTACTCCTTCGTCGTAAATGGAACTGCCGCTACTGCCGGAAGACACTGCCCCACTGATGCCGGTCGCCATGATCGCGGCAATGATTCCGTCAATTCGGCCCGTTGCCTTCGCCTTGTCGGCCTTTCGGTTGTTTGCCGGATCGGAAACAATCACCGCGTTACCGGCGCACCAGGTCATTACTGGATTGCCATCGTGCCGCAGAGACTCCACGGCCTCGGCCGGCAGAGCATCATCGAAGAACTCCGCCGTGCCACCCTCTTCTTCTGATTGCTGCTCGATCATGCCGAGCAGGCGCCGCTCAAACTCGTCTACCGCCGGCCCCATATCCTTGAAGCCCTGCCCGAACTCAACGAGCTCAGGCAGTGTGATGTCGTACTCGGTCATCAGCTGCCGCATGTCTTCAATGCGCCAACGGTCAAAGGCGATCTTGTCCACCTGGAAGAAGTCACAGATGGTCTGGAGTCGACGCAACACATGCAGCTTGCTGATGGCACGCCCTGGCGTTGTTTCTAGATCTCGCGATTTAACCCACGCCGCGTAGGGCACCTTGTCGCGGGCTTCGCGCTTGTCGAGTTCGTGGTCGGGAATCCAGAAATACGGCAACAGCCGCCAGTGAGGATCCTCGTAGGTCGGGTAGAAGAGCAGGACAAATGATGTCAGGTCCGTCGTACTGGACAGGTCCAGTCCGCCAACGCTGGGGCGATTGCGTAGCAGCGACATCGGTACGCGTTCTTCAGCCTGGCTCCAGACATCCCAGGAGATCCACGGTGACTCAGCACCGGTCCATTCGCAGAAGTTGAGGCGCCGCACCATCGCTTCTTTGCTCGGCATCCCGCGAGCTTCGGTCACCTGTTCGCGCAAGTACTTCATGCCCGGAAGATCAGCATCCTGCAGCGAAGGGTTCGACTTGAACCAGCAGCTTTCGTCCTGAATCGGATCATCACCCTCGTCCAGCGAACAGATATAGGCGAAGAATCCGTCATCAGTGAGCGCCCCAGATGCAACCCGGGAGCCATACTCGTGGTATTCCCAGCAAGGGCCGCGCTTGTTCGAGCCGCTGTTGGTGATCATGAAAATGAGCGCCTGCTTCCGGCTCTTGGTGCCGGCGCGCATCATCTCCACGACCATGTTGGTCTTGTGCTCGTGCACTTCGTCGATCAGCGCCATGTGTGGCCGCGGACCAGACTGACCATCGTCCGAGCTGATCGGTCTGAAAAACGATCCTGACTTGAGATAGGCCAAGTTCCAGATATTCTGGCCGGTGCCGCTGCAGACCAGGCGCTTGGTCAACTCAGGCGATTGCTGCACCATCGCCACAGCATCCCGGAACAGGATCATGGCCTGATCTTTCTTGGTCGCGGCAGCGTAGATCTCGGCGCGGGCCTCGTTGTCCGCGATCAGTCCGGTCAGCCCCACCCCGGCGGCCAGGGGCGACTTGCCTGAACCCTTACCGCTCTCGACGTAAACGACCCGGAAGCGGCGATAACCATCACTCGACTTCCACCCGAAGATGCTGCCCACGATGAATTTCTGCCAGGGCAACAGCTCGAACGGCAGCCCTTCAAACTCTCCACCGTTCAACTTGAGGACGGTGCGATAGAAGCGAATAGCTTTGTTGGCCGCAGCCAAATCCCAGGTCAGCCCTCGCTTTGGCCCTTCCTCCAGATCCCGCAGGTGACGCGCGCACGCATTTCGAATATCTGGCCCCGCGACGCGCTCACCGGAATGCACTTCCTTGGCGTACTGAGTCGCTGGGTCGTCAACCGAAGAACTCCGCGAACTGGTCTTCTTTTGGCTCATCGTCTTTTACTTGCACCTTGGATCGCGCGGCCGGGGTCAGGCCGAACTCGACCAGGTAGCTTTTGAAGCGGCGGTCTACGTCCGCAAGCATGGCCACCGCCGGGTTCGCCTTGAGCACCAGTTCGCCCTGGGTGCTGGTGGTTTCGTATGTGCGCCCCTGCTCGTCTATCACGTCACGTAGGGCAAGGATTTCGGAGTAGCAGTCGCAGAGGCGCTCAAGCGCAAAGCCATCGGCTTCGGTAAGCACGCCCATGCGGTCAAGCAGCACCGTGAGCCGCCCCCACGCCACCTGGCCATCAGAGCTCAAGTGGTCGGGGGCGCTGGGAATGCGCTTGGCTGGCTGAGGCTCGTTCTTGTTGATCGGGCGCTTACCGGGATTCCCTCTGACAAGCTTCAGCTCCGTCGGTGTGGGTCGTCTCCCGGCCATTTTCTGCTCTCAAAAAAATCATTTCATTTCGCGGTTTTGCGCACGGAGGAGGGCGATCGGTCAGGAAAGATTTCCGGAGAAACATTTTCACCCCCCCTACCCATTTCATGGGGCCCCGGCGCGCCCTGAGGCTTTCAGGAGGGCCGATTCCAGTGGTGCCTGGGATCAAGCGGCCTCCCGCTGACGTCGCAGCCAGCCTCGCGCCCTGACTTCTCCAGGCGCTGCTTGTAGGAGCTATGGCAGTTGGTGCACAGCGACTGCCAGTTGTCCCTATCCCAAAACAGGGTCATGTCGCCGCGGTGAGGGCGGATGTGGTCTACGACCGTAGCGGGCTTCTTGAGGCCAGCACTTTCGCACCGAATGCAAAGTGGGTTCTTGCGCAGCCAGCCTTCACGGGCCTGCTGCCAGCGGTAACCGTAGGGGCTGGGTTTCTTGGCGGTCTCGGGCAGGGGCATGGATCACCCCTGCGCCTTGCGAGAAAGGAAAAGGTCGGAGTAGCCGCGAAGCTTCTCAACGCCCATGAAGCCGACCATGCCGCCAGCGAAGGTGGCCATGCCCTGTGGCAGGCCCATCCATTCGAGCAGCGGCACCAGGGCCAGGGTGATGAGGCCGCACAAGGCGCCCTCCAAGAACATCTGCCGGCGGGTCCCGCCGCCATACACCACCCGGAGGACGGCGATCGCAACTGACAAGCCAGCGGCATACAGCTGAGGCTGATGAGCTAGCCCCCAGGTGAGCACAGCGGCCCACAGGCCAGGATCCTTCTCGGGCATGTTCGGCATCTCGATTCCTCCCGTTTCGGGGAGCAGATTAGGTTCGGCCCCAACAGCACTCCCAGCTTGGAGCGATGGGCGTGGTGGAGCCGAGAACGAAAAAGCCCCGCACGATGGCGGGGCTTGAATGTGGCGTCTGGCTCGGGAGTTGAACCCGCGACCTCTCAGCACGTACACCATCGTAAATACGACAGGCCGAGCGCTCTAACCAACTGAGCTATCCAGACGAAAAAACCCGGCTTTTTGGCCGGGCTTTTGAATGTTTTCGCCAAAGGCGAAATTATCACGATGGCGAAATAGTGCCAAAACACTCGCCAAACAGTCAAGCGGCTTTTTCGCGCTCCCTCATACGGTCTACAACCTGGGCAACAGGTCTGAGCGCCTGCCGGTCCAGTTTGTCGATATGGGCGCCTAACTTCTCCCAAATTTCGGCCCAGTCACGGGCCCAATGGCTAGGATCCATCTTAATACCGGTGCGCTCCTCGACGAAGATGCATACCGCACCTGGACCCCACCCTTCACGGTCATGGACTATCTGCTTGTGCGATTGCAAAGCTGCCATGGCCATCCAGTAAGCGCGCTCCTTCTTGCGGCCTGAAAGGTCATCAAGGCCGCTGCCCAGCCACGCCAAGCCGTGAGCGATGCTCAGGTCATTGGCGTTGGTGATCGGCGAGTACAAGAAGTTACCGAAGGTGCGCAGAGACTTTGGCAGCGTGTCGATCGCAACCATGACTAGCCCAGCGGCAAGCATGTGCGCACAGCGAGCATCAGTAAGGCGGCGACCTGAGCGGGTTTCGTGCACAGCCTCTGTGCGGATCTCGTAGATCTTGGCCACCTCTTTACCGTCATGGTTTTCCAGCATCACCATCACTTTCTTCTCGCCTGGGCCGCCCTTCTTACCGAGAGCCGCCGCCTCTGCCGCGACCGCCAAGGCCGATGGGCGATCTTCATGCATTGCATCGTGCCATGCTTGGCGAGCACTAATAATTTTCATCGTCCTTCCCCCTCAATCCCCGGTGTAGTTGGTGCCACCGGCGCCGCGCCGGTTGCTTCCCTGATATGTAGCCTCAGGCCCGGATGCCTGAGGGTTCTTCAACTGCTCGATCTGCCGTGTCGCAGCCTGTAGCTTGAGGCTGAGCTGGGTCACCAGTTCATCCAAGGCCAGGGCCTCGCCTGTTGCTGCCTCTACCCAGCCGGAGCCGTTGCAGTGACCGCAGGGCATCTCGTAGAAGATGCTCTTTGTGACCGCTCTCCCACGGCACAAAGGGCACTTGCCCAGCTCGATCACGGCCTTCTTGAAGGCTGGGCCGTGCTTCTTCATCAGCCGACCACCTTCAGTCCTTGGGCCCGCAGCGATTTCTCGGCCGCCTCTCGCGCCCAATCCCCGTCCGGATCACCCATCTGGACGGGGAACGGGTTGGTGACGCGAAGGCTTTCACGGGAGGCCTGCCAGGCCCACCAAGCGACTGCCGTTTCGCGATGGACAAATCCGACTTCACACCATTCGAATCGACATTCTTGGATGTTCATTCCTTCGGCTAGCAGCAGGCTGCGGTATGCCTTGATGAACTGATCCCGTAGAGCCTGGGGCTCGGAAATACTCATTTCGAATCCTCGCTAATTACAAATTCGGCAAGGTCGCTGGACGCCTTGTGTTCCGCTGGCTGGGCCGAATTCTGTGAAATTCCGGATAAGGCCTTGGTAAGGCCGTGAATGGCACCGAATCCGATGCCGTCTAACCAGGCGTGCCACTTCTCCAGGGCGGCCCGGCGCTGCTGCATGGCCTGGGTGTGGATGTAGGTGCTGGCGATCTTCCCCAGCGTGTGGTTCAGCAACATCTCGCCGATGTGGCCGTCGATGCCGAGGTCGGTCCAGGTGGTGCGGGACACCTTGCGCAGGTCGTGGCTGGTCCACTCGCCCTGCCCCAGCCGGGTGAACACCATGCTGGCCTGGGTCTCGCTCAGCGACAGCCCGCGGCGGTTCGGGAACAGGTACACGCCCTTATAGCCCCGGGCCTGCTGGATCGTCCGGTACCGGGTCAGCAGCGCCGCCACCTGGGCAGTCAGCGGCAGCCGGTGCTCGGTGCGGGTCTTCGTGTTGCCAGCTGGGATGAACCATTCGGCAGCGGCCAGGGAGATCTCGCTCCAGCGTGCCATGCGGGTCTCGCCGATGCGGGTGCCGTGGGCGAGCATCATCAGGGCCAGCATGGCATCGCCCGGCTCCTGCCCGAAGGCCAAGGTCAGCTGCTGCATCAGCTCGGGCAGCTGCACGCCCCGCAACCGGGCTGCCTTTGGCAGGATCCGGGCCTTGGTGAAATCGTTGAAGCGCATCCCGGCCATCGGGTTGCGGTCGATCAGCCCCAGCTGCAGGGCCTGGCGGAAGGCGGTCAGCAGCAGCGCGAACATCTGCCGCAGATACGACAGCGACACTTCGGCCTGGCACGGCCACATCAGGAGCTTGTCGAGCGTATCGGCGTTCACATCGACGATGGCCAGGTCCTCCAGGCGCGGCTTCAGGTGCTGGGCAATGGCAGACCGAGCGCCGGCCTTGCGCTTTGCCGACAGCGAGCGGTCGCGGGCCATGCGGTCGCCGTACCAGTCCAGCAGTTGGCCCACGGTGACCATGCCCGACACCACGGACGCAGTGGCCGGATCACGCAGCAGGCGCTGACGCAGCGCGGGCAGTTCGGCAATCACCGCTGCCACGGTCAGGTCAGGCCAGCGGGCGACCGGTACCCACTTCTTGCCACGCACCAGGTGCCAGGTACCGCGCTCGCGATTGCTCCAGAAGCGCAGGTACAGGCCGGGGTGTCGTGGGTCGCGCAGGTCGCGCACCGACTTGTCGGCAGCCTGCCGGCGCACCTCTGCTTCGCTCAGCTTCACTTCCCGGGTCGCGCTCATGCGGCCACCGTCGCAGGCTGCAGCAGGTAAGCACGGATAGCCTCGGCCGCGTCGATATTGCCCCGGCACACAATGGCCAGGTAACCCTGGGCAGCCAGTGCCTGCAGGTAGGCGTACTGGCTGGGCGATACCGGCGCGTCGAACGGCGGCATGGCCTTGAACTCGATGTACAGGCCGAAGTAGCCGCCCCGCGCCATGGGCAGCACCAGGTCGGGAATGCCGGCCTTCACCCCCTGCCCCTTCAGCTTGGCGGCCACGGCCTTGACCCGATACCCGCCGTTGGGCGCGTGGTAGATCAGCTTGTAGGCCTGCGGGTAGCGCAGCTGCAGCTCCTGCATCAGCGCGGCCTGCTCCTGCCCTTCCCGGTCGACGGGCTTGGCGCGGGCCGGCTTGGCCTTGAACGGGCGAAGGGCAGGAGCATTCATGCGATCAGCACCCCCTCGTTCAGCAGCAGCGCCTGGGTGCGCATGACGCCCTCGGCGTGGTACTGGCGGGCGGTATCGCGGTCCACGGCCCGGCTGCGCCCGTCGCAAGCGTCATGGCAGGCGCTGCAGCACCAGGCGCCCTGCAGGTCGTGCGGCTTCTTGCCGACGCCGCAGGTGCCGGCCAGCCGGTAGTGCGCGAGTACGGTGGTCTCGGGGTTGCCATTGCACACGCCCGGGATGCGCACCTGGCACTCCCTGCCGCGCGCGGCCTTGGTCAGCTTGGTTTGCCGCATGGTCAGAACTCCTCCTTGCCACGGTGCGATTCCCACTCGAAGGGCACAATCACCCCTCCTCCCTCGCGCAGGCGGTCGTAGCAGCGCTCGCCCATGGCGTGGCGCAGCTGGGCAGGCTCCAGGTTGGAAATCACCACCGTGGGGCGCATCTGCTCGTAGCGCCCGTTGATGATCGAAAACAGGGCGGTCAGCTCGAACTCGCTCGGCTGCTCCTTGCTCACCCCGACCTCGTCCAGCACCAGCAGCGACGGTTCGATCAGGCTGGACAGGATGTCGGCTTCGGTCTGTTCGCTGTGACGGTCGTACGTGGCGCGGATGGATTGCAGGATGGCGCCCACCGTCCGGTACACGGCTGTTGCCGAGGTGTTGCGCATCAGCTCGTTGGCCATGCCCGCGCCCAGGTGCGTCTTGCCTGTACCGACCTTGCCCAGCAGCATCAGGCAGCGCCCAGTGCGCTCAATTTCCGAGAAAGCCGCCACGTAGCGAGTGCAGTAGGCCAGGGCCTTGCGCTGCCCTTCATGCTCGACGCGGTAATTGGCCAGGGTGCGGTCGGCGAAGCGCTTGGGGATCAGCGCCGAACCCAGCTTGCGGGTCATAGCCTCACGCTTCAGGCGGGTGTCCTCCGCCAGCTGCTTGGCTTCGCGCTCGGCAACGGCCGCTTTCTCGCACACAGGGCAGCGCCCGACGATTTCACGACCCATCAGCATGGTTACACGCTGCTCGAAGTCGCCGTGATGCTCGCAGTGCGCGGGCTGGACGCGGAAACCCGCGGCGTTTCGCACCTCGGACATGGTGATCACCGATTCAGATCGCATAGGTGCCGTCCTCTCGCGCGGCCAGGCCGGCGGTGTAGTCGCGGTCGTCGAAGCCGTGGTGACGGCTGTGCGGTTTGGCCTGGGCAGGCAACTGCGCACTGATGCGCTTGGTAACCCACTCCACCTCGAAGCCGCGCCAGCCGTTCTCGACGGCGACTTCCAGGGCTTGGGCGGGCTGGATGCCGAACGCCTTGCACTGCTCCAGCTTGAGGTTGAGGCCTGCCCAAATGCGGGCCGTCACTGGGGCCTTGGCGGCCTTGCGAACAGTCAGGTAGTCAGCGATCAGCGACTCATCCAGGCCGTGCGGGTTGTTGGCCAACATAGCGGCCTTCCCGAATGGCACCTTGCGGTCAGCCTTGGCCGGAGCCGGCTCTTCGTCGCTGGGGGAGAATGTATTCTCTTCCGAAGGAAGAGATACATAGGGGGTTAGATTCTTAGAATAAAGAAGGCACTCGGCGGTTTTGGTCTGTTTCGACTCTTCGCCGATTCGGACCACTTCAGCCGAGTCGGCTGTTTTGGTCTGTTTCGGCTCAATGACGTAGACCCAGTCTTTCGGGTCATTCACGCCGATGTCACCCCGTGCACCGCCCTCGCGGAACAGAACCCGACGACGCAGCAGGCTCGAAACCGCCTTGGATACGGTGTCAGGGTGGGCATGGATGGCTTTCGCGATGTCGGTCGCCGGGATGCGCTGAGCTCCCGCGCCGTAGTTGATAGTGGCCTTGGCCACATACAGCACAATCTTCATCTCCCGGGCCGGGAGATCGATAGCCAGCAGGCCATCCATGAGCTGGTTGTCCATCCGGGTAAACCCCCTGGACTTGTCAAGTGGGACGATGTTTGTCATGCTTAAACCCGTAGAAATGCTGTAGAGAAAGCCGCCCTGCCAGGCGGTTTTTTTTCGCCTGCGATTCCTCTACTGGATGAATTCGCAGGTGTTTCGGTCATCTACTGGCGAAAAGCCTTCAGATGCACAATGCTCATCACGAAGCTGCCTTATCTTCTGCCGGATAGAGATCCGGCCTCAGCTGATGGCGGGTAACCTGACCACCAACCGCCTTCTCAAACGGAATCACTAGATCTGCCGGCACCTTCTGGTTCCGGTGTACGCACTGCCAAATACGTGGCTGGCTGGTGTTGCATCTTCGGGCGAGCTCTGCTTGGCCTCCGGCCAACCGCACGACCTCGTCAATTGGTCTTTCTGTGTTCGGCATGTCTGCGTGCCTCAATGGATCGTGCACTCGATGATAACTCAAGTTATAGATAAGGCAAACACATGTTATTTGAAGGGTAATAACGTGTGTTTTACCCTTGGAGGCATGAACAAACCTTCCGAAATGCTCAAAGACCGAATCCTTGAACGTCGCACGGCGCTTGGCCTAAGTCAGGCCCAGTTGGCCGAGAAAGCCGGGGTAAGCCAGGTCACGATCCAGCACCTCGAAAGTGGTCGGAACTCGACTTCCAAAAAGCTGCTTGAAATAGCGAGGGCTCTTGGAGTGACTGCCGAATGGCTGGCGTCCGGACAAGGGTCGCAGCGAGAGCCGAGCAATGTCAGGGCGCTGAAAGAGCAGCCCGAATCCTTCAGGTACCCGGTAATTAGCTGGGTCGCTGCGGGAGCTTGGGCGGAAGCGGTCGAACCATTTCCACCTGGGTTTTCTGACCGCTACGAAATGTCTGATTACGACTCCAAAGGGGCAGCGTTTTGGCTGGAGGTCAAAGGAGACTCGATGACTTCACCAGTCGGTACAAGCATCCCTGAGGGGATGCTCATCCTGGTGGACACCGAAGCTGAGGCCACCCCTGGAAAGCTTGTCGTTGCCAAGCTAGCCGACAGCAATGAAGCGACCTTCAAAAAACTGGTGGAAGACGGCGGGCGGAGGTTCTTGAAGCCGCTCAATCCGGCCTACCCTATGGAGATGTGCATGGAGGGCTGCAGAATCGTGGGTGTCGTGGTACGCGCTACCATCAAGCTCTGAAGATACTTGGCCCAAATAGCCCGGCGAAATGCTGGGCTTTTTTTTGCCCGAAGAATGCAAGCTAAAAAAAATTAGCTCGAGGCTATTGAAAATTCCTACAGCAGAGGATAACTGTATGCACATACAGTACAAGGAGTTTCATGCCGTGCCCCACCCTGCCTTTTCGCATTCCCCATCGTTGTCCTACGAACGGCTCGGATACCGTATCCAGCAAGCAATCTCATCACCCCACGTACAGAAAAGGCAGTTTGTTGAGGTCAAGCCGAGCGCGGATGAATCCCCTGCCGACTGGCAGCGATTGCTCGCCGACCTGGAAGAGACTTCAGGTATCACAATCGACACCTTGGATTCAGGCCTCATCAGGATTGGATGGCGAGGATTTACTGAAGCATGAACAAGCGCCCGCATAACGCGGGCTTTTTTTGGCCGGATTTATAACTTGAGTTATTGACACGAAGAAAACCTGAGTTATGATTCAATCCATAACACAGGTTATAGGCAGCTACGGCAGCCACCGCTCTTTACACAACTCGACACCCGTCACCCTCAGCGGCACATGAGGGCAGCAGCTGCCTCATGCAGTGAGCTGGGTTCAGGTAACCAAGTGGCGCGCATGCCAATGCGGGGAAGCGCGTAGCCCAGAGAGCGATGGGCGCCTGGATCACTTCGATTTCACTGGCTGGCCTTGGCGACAGGGCCAGACGGGAAATCAACCGCACCACCAAGAGGATTCACCATGTTTGGACTGAAGAAGCTGTTCGGCAAAGGCCGCGAGGCCCGCGCGGCCATGGCCAAGTTGGAAAACCGCGACCTGCTCCAGGGCATCGTTTATGGCTGTTTCTACGTTGCAGCAGCTGACGGCGAGATCGAGCCGGCCGAACTGGACAAAATCGACCGCCTGTTGCGCAACGAGCCAAAGCTGCAGGGGTTCGGCGCCGAGCTGGGCAACCTGATCGACAAGGCCAAGGCCGACTTCAACGAGGGCGGCCCTCGCATCATCCGCATGAACGCTGAGCGCGAGCTTGGCGACCTGGCACACACGCCTGGCGATGCCGAGGTGGTGATCAACTTCATGCTGACCATCGCTGAAGCCGACGGCGAGATCGAGCCAGCCGAAGTTGCAGTGCTGGAGCGCGCCGCGGCGAAGCTCAATCTGCGCCTCAAGGACTACCTGTGAAGGCCTGGGCACGATGGAATCCGGCAACCTCGGCTCTGCTGATCATGAGCGTCTTCCTCCTCGTCCTACTCATCCTTAGCAGCATCCTCAATCGCGCCTCCTGCGCCTGGTACGGCTACCAGACCGAGCGCGATACCCGGTACGCCGCTTTCGTCGGTTGCATGGTGCAAATGCATGATGCATGGGTACCGCGAAGCGAAATTCGCACCCAGCAGTAACAAACAGAGCCACGTCAGCCTGACGAAAACTGCCCGATCCGCTTGGTTCCCCATCACCAGGCTGCATCGGTGGAGTAACTGGTCGAGGACCACCCCGCCACTCATGCGCATGCCGAAGCGGGTCGCGCTATGAAGCCAGTTGCTCCACCAATGCATCTCACCGAGGACTCTTCATGGAAACGATCACTTGCGGCTCATGGATTGGCCAGCTCGGCAAGGCGCTGGCTCCCCGTGAGCTCGAAGCATTGCTGTGGGTGGCCCAAGGCCTAACCACTAAAGAAATCGCCCGCCAGATGGAGGTCAGCCCGGGCACTGTGGCCAATCGCATCGAGGCCGCGCTGTTCAAGCTGGAAGCCGGGCGCCGCATCGAGGCGGTCACGAAGGCCATGCGGCAGCAGATCATCAGCCCGCTCTGCATCGCCCTCGCCGGCCTCATCGCTGTGCATGCGGTGATTGGCGAGAGCGACCCCATGCGCCGCGACCGCCGCGCACCGGAGCGCCGCACCGCCCAAGTTCGAATCGTTCGCAAGGCCGAAGCCTTCGAGCTCCACGCCTGACCCACCCGAGGATCCCCCATGCAGACAACAATGCACCCGGCCTTCCAAGAGAAGGTGGACACGCTCAAGGCGCTCCTGGCTCGCACTCAGGAAGCCCGTGACGAGGCCTTCGCCAAGATAGGCAAAGGCGCCCCGCGCTATCAGGCCTCTGGCAAGGGCAAGATCTGGGATGTGATCGAAATCGCCACCGGCGCCAAGCAGGGCTTTGCCTACAGCTACCAGACGGCCATGCGGTTTGTGGATGCGATGGAGGCAGGTGCGGCGAGCAAGCAAGGCGGCATGCAATGAGCAAGCGCAAGCCGCACAACATGCGTGCCCGACTAGAGCGCACCTGCAGGGCCCTGGTCTCGGCCAACCACGCCGCCGTGGTGAACATCGACCCCAGCGGCCAGCAGGTGCTGATCAATTGGAAGAACCTCAAGCAGATCTGCGTGCGCCAAGTGGTTGATGCCGTGTGCGATATCCCGCACCGCTGGACGATCTACTTGAGCGTGCTGTGCCGGACGGAGTTCGGCGAGCGATACCACAAGTCGATCGAGGTCGCCCCGCAGGGCAACTATAGGGCCGAGCACCTGACCGACGTTATCGAGGCTACCTACACCGACCTGCGCGCCACGGCCAACCCTAATCACCTGGTGGCGGCCGGCTGGATCGCGATCCCCACCGACACAATGCTTGACGAAGCAAAGGCCGCCGAGATCTTTGCCGCTGTCGGCGCCTGGAATCAGCAGAAAGCAGCATGAAGCGCATCAACGCACGCGTCCGGCACGGCCGGCGCCAGCAGCACATCAATCTGCCGCCCAGCGGATTGAGCTATCCCTGGAACGGCATTCGGGACATGAAGTCCGCACCCTTGGCAGCAAGGGCGAGCAGTCTTTCTAGCATCGAAGCAGCTTTCTCAGCATGCCCAATGTACCCCCAAAGTCGGGAAGACTTGATCACCTGTTCAGCAGAAACGTCGGGGTTGCCCTCCTGTCTGATTAGCTCCAGTAGCAGCTCGCGCACATCCTCGCGAGGCGTATTCGCTGGCAAGCCTACGTACTGATAAAGCGAAACCGGATCACGCTCGTTGAAAACTTTAGTCACATCGCGAAACTCGCCGCCATCAACTTCTAAGTCGACGGTAGAGCCGTGGGATACCTCGAATGCAGTTCCAACATTGATCATCGTCGGATTGGTGAACTTTACCGCCATAGCTTCGCACTCCTATGTGCAGTCTGCCATTCACCCGTAATACCCCATCCCAAACCAAATTGCCACCATGCCGCCCAGGCCACGGAGGGCGGCGCATACCCAGGATAAAGTCATGAACGACGAACAACGCCACCAAGAATGGATCGCCCAGCGCAAAGCCGAAGAGGCCAAGCGCCGCGAGCGTGCCGCTGAATGCTTGAAGGACCACGAATACACCGTGCTGGCTGACACCGATCAGCTGAAGGTATGGCGCTGCAAGGCCCCGCGCACCACCTGCTATGCCTTCGACATCCTAATCACCCGCTTCGGCATCGCCATTGTCGGCGACATCGACGGCCTGACCTTCAACGTCGGCCTCTCCTACGGCATCGAGTTCCTGGCAGGGAGCGACATCGGCTACTACATCCATTCGAAGCTCGAAGAGCATTGCCGCGAACGAGAGTTTGATGAGGATGCCTTCCGCGCCGCGCTCGTAACCGGCGTCTGCAGCCAGATCTGCGAAAACACCCATGACGACGATCAGTACGCTGCACTGCCTGAGTGGATGCGTAATGACGGCGGTGCCGGTGAGGCTGGCCGGTGGGATGAGTTGCGCAACCTGGTCAAGGAACAACTTGCCCCCCTCAAATATGGAGAGGATGGCTACGACTTCTGGAGCTCCCTGAAAGATCGCCTGTACGAAGCCGACGACATCAGCTGCGTCGAGCAAGCCAGCATGTTCATGAGCGAACACCACGAAGTGCTGGGCCTTGGCTGCGACTACTGGGAGATCACCATCGACAAGCCGCGCGAAAGCCTGATCAACCGGCTGTACCTGATCAATCACGCAGCCAAGGCGATCGTCGCCCAGCAATCGGAAACGAAAGCCGCCTGACCCTCCGGCGCTGGCCGCCAGGTCTGGTTTATAGCCGACTATAGAGCCTTTATAGGTAGGCTACGGGGCCGCATTAAGCGCCCTCAGTGGGCGATATCCATAGCCCCTGACTCGGTCCGGCGAACCAAGGCCACATCAACGTGGTACATGGAAAAATCGCTTGCTCGGGCATCGGTTCGCAAAGTTGCGCTCAAGACTACGTCTTGACTCTTCTTTACCGCCCCCAGGGCATTAGTGAACTGGTGCTCATGGACCAACAGCAGCAGAACGCAGTCAGCTCCAGCAGAGAACTGCTGCTTCATCTCTGAGGTGCTGAACGCAAGCCCGCCCCCTCGCTGATAGGACGAAACCAAGTCCCGTGTAGAAGCGATGTCAAGGTTCAGTACACCGTCTGCGCGGCGATTGCTTGCGACACGAGACTGGTTGATCACATGGGCGCAAGCCTGCAAAAACAAAGATTCGTACCACTCCACAACGCTCTCCTCTAAAAAAGCGCGTCATCAATACATCACTTCAACGAATCACGCCACCCCGGCGCTGCCCGCCAGCGCCTTCCCCTATTCAACGATAACGCCCCCCCGGCGAGGGCGGCGCCTGCAATGGAGATTGCCCATGAACCCCTACCAGATCACTGGGCCGGCGCAGATCGGTGTCAGTGGTGGCCGCACCAGCGGGCACATGCTCTGGAAAATCCTTGAGGCCCACGGCGGCAAGCTCCCGGCAGATGTGCACGCCTTCTTCCAGAACACCGGCAAGGAGCGTGAGGAAACCCTGGTGTTCATCGACGCCATGGCCAAGCACTGGGGCGTCAACATCGTCTGGATGGAATGGTGCCGGGTGTACGGCCAGCCGGACGACGCGCCTTGGTACAAGATCGTCGACTTCGAGACGGCCAGCCGCAACGGCGAGCCGTTCACGATGATGCTCGAGTACTACCAGGCATACCGGAAGGCCGAAAAGAACCTGCCGGCCGTGCTGCCGAACTTCAGCAACAACATGTGCACCGCTTACTTGAAGGTCAAGATCGGCGAGAAGCACATGCGCGCCCTGGGCTACGACGAGTGGGATTGTATCGTCGGCATCCGCTATGACGAGCCTCGCCGGTACAGCCGGATGATGACCGCCAACGAGCGCGGCAATGCCCGCTGGGACAGCGTTTGCCCATCCTACGTCGCCGGAATCATCAAAGAGGACGTGGCGGCTTTCTGGGCCGACCAGCCTTTCGACCTGGGCATGGATTCGGACTACGGAAATTGCGACCTGTGCTGGAAGAAGAACGAGGCCAAGCTGATCAGGACCATCCAGGAAGACCCGGCCAGGGTGATCTGGTGGTCTGGCACCGAGGAGCGGTTCGGCCAGGTGTTCCGGCAGGACCGGCCCAATTACCGGTCGCTGGCTTGGTCAGCGGATCAGCGAACCAGGCAGACGGATTTTGATTTCGACTACTTGGCCGAAGACGTCGACTGTTTCTGCGGTGACTGAAACCTTACGCCGAGCCTACAGTCAGGTAGGCTGAGCGTATTTCGCGAGCAGGTAATCAGCCGTATCACATAAGTCTGTTCGCGCCTTATCAATTAACTCCAATCGCTTTATCCCTTTATCCAAATATTCGCCATATAGATCAACTGGCTCAGCGATCATTGCCCGGCATCGAGTATTGTAGGCAATTATTTCAGAACTACCAAAGCTCACCTGATTCATGTATTCATGATAAACCTCTGAAAACCGCTCAAGATCGTCGCCTGAAAGGTGATGTTTCAACACGAAAAATGCGGACTCCAGTGATGTTCGACTTTCAACTAAAGCTGTTCTGTATATCTCGAGCTCATTATGTAACCAATCATCGTTCTCTCTGTTTCTCCAGGCTTGACCAATCAAGCCGAAGCCATGGGAAACGTACCAGTAACCGTTCCACGCCCCTTGGCACGCGCCGTGAAAATCACGAATCAACCTATATTTTTCAGTATGTGCAAACTGACCCTTCCATCCATTCAAAGCAGATACCGCAACTGAAGCAGCTATAATCGTAGCAACCACGCCAAGCATTTCGAACAGATCATGAATGTTATCGACTTTCCAAAAGTCACTTGGAAAAATAAGTCTCGACCAAATCACACCTGCCGCAAAAACACCAACGCAAATGAATCCTTCAAACCTGTATTTCATTTAGCTTTTTCCACCCTAGTTCCGCTGATGCTAGCAGGTAGACCACGACTTGAGGTATCCCCATGCCCACAGAAAACCGATCCAGCAACACCGACCCACGCGATGTGTTCATCAGGCTCAACCCGCTCGGTCTGGGCGAGGCGGAGCTGCGCAAGGACAGCACCGGCTTCGAAGACCAGCGCACACACAGCGACTACCTGCTGTTCCTGGCGGGGTACCGCGAAACGCATGCAGAGTCCCTGCAGCACACCGAGCAGCACCAGGGCGGGTCGGAGCCGGTGGCGGTGCTGTATGCCAATGGCATAGTGTTGACCAAGGCAGACTGCGGCGATGTCTTCGACATTTGCTGCAAGGTGGAAACGCCGCTATACACCCACGCCGATCCTGGAGAGGCTGGCAAATGGCGCAATGAGGCGCACCGGTTCAACCTTGATGTTGAGCGGCTGCGCGCCCAGCTTGCCGAGTGCGAGGCCATGGCCGCTATGGTTGCCGAGCGCGAATGGGCAGAGCACGCCGGTACCGGCGATATTTCCAGCAAGGTAGAGGCCGCTTTCACCCAGCTGCACAACGACTTGCATGAGGTCGGCGAGAAGCTTGCCGAGCGGGATGCGCTGCTGCGTGAAGTCGAAAAGCGGCATTGGTCCGGCGTCGATTTCGACCTGCCCCACGACCTTGTTGTCCGCATCAAAGCCCTATCCGCCAGCGCAGAGCCGGAGGCAACGTGAGGACGCACTTCGCACCATTCACCGACCTGGAAGATATCGAACAGGCCCCATGCGGTACCTGGCTGGGCGAATCCCCTGAGTTGTCAGGCGACTGGTCTGAAGTCGATTGCCAGCTCTGCCAGAAACGCAAGGAAAGGATCATCGCAGGCGCAGCAGAAGAAGAGCGCTTCATCGTCGAGCAGATGGGAGACATGGCGGCATTCATGCGTGCGCAAGGCTAGACCGCTACGGAGCACATCTGTACTCCACCCCGTTGTAGCCAATCTGCCCTATCCCGAGCAGGCGACCTGGTCGAATTTCGGCTGGGTATCTGTGGCAATGCGGCGAGCCCGTCCGACGCCCCAGGCTAAAGCCCTGGTCATAGATTCACCGGGACGGGAGTCGAACGCCTCTTCATGAAGGGCCATGCCACTCGCGGCATAGACCCCAATGAACATCTGCGTGTTACCTGCCCGCGACAGGCGCACCTGAACATCAATGTGCGTTCCATCGCTGAGGGTTTCGTCGTGAGCACGGTGGTGAAGCGTTGGATCAGCCCACCCCCAGAAAACTTCACCGCGAATCCTCATGTCGGCCTCCTACGACTTTAGTTGTATGCCACAGGTGAACCCTCACCATAGCCAAAGCGAGGCGAGACGCAATCTCGGTATCGCAGCTTGAGAACTGAATCGGACCACCGGCCGATTTTCTTGTACCGAACCAAACCACTTGTACAACTTACTGCCGCGATATGGCGGCTAAGGACGAAGTCATGCCTGAAGAAAAGCAACTGATCCAGCCGCTGCAGGTTGAGCGCGACGAATACGGCTTCTGGACCCACCCGGCCTGGCCGGACGACGGCGACGAATGCGCGCTTCCGTTCAGCTGGTTCGGCGACCACGGCCTGGAGTACTGCGTGGTCGAGATGGAAAACGACGGCCCGGAAGAACTGAATGCGGAATGGCTCGACGCCGGCGGCGACTATGACTGCACGCCCTGGCAGCCAAGCAAGCCGGTCGGTGATGGCTGGTTCACCTTCTCGATCCACGACACCGAAGACGGCCCTGTTTGCGTGTGGGTCCGCCACAAGGTGGCGGCATGACCCGCCTCGCCCTCTGCCTACTGCTGCTGGCCACCCTGGCCGGCTGCCAAGGGGAAGCTGAATCAACCACGAGCGCCGGCTCGGATTTCAAGGTCGACCGGCTCTTCAAGGTCGATGGCTGCACCGTCTACCGATTCCACGACGGCGGCCGGGCCCGGTACTTCACCAACTGCGCCGGCTCCACCCAGTGGGAAGAGAGCTGCGGGAAGAACTGCTCGCAGCAGAGCGGCGTCACCGGCAGCAACTACCAGGCCAGCAACGAGCGCCAGCTCTCCCCGCACGAAACCCAACCCGAACCTACACCCGCTCTGGCGCCTGGGCGCTGGATTGATGAGAGGTATCAGCTGTGACAGAAGACGACATCATCAAGCTGTCGGCCAAGGCCATGGGCTTCGAGCTGGAGTACCGGCGCGGCAGTGACGCCTTCTACTACGACGACCCCGAGACGGGCCGGGAGGTTTGGCTGCCGATGCAGGATGACCGGCAGACGATGCTCATCATCTCGAAGTTGAAGGTGGACATCTGCTCCCTTCACAGCCGCGCTCGCGCAACTGCCTTCGTGCCGTACACCGGCTACAAGGCGTGCGAGATTCCGCATGCAGATGAGCCAGCGGCTCGCCGCGCAGCTCTGCGCCTGGCTATCGCCACAGTGGCAGCCAAGTACGCGGAAAACATGATCGACGGCGGCCCTGATGAGCGGGTCCTGGTGCACCTGCTTGGCATCGAGGGATCAACGGCCCACGCCATGTGCGGGACCATCCGCGAATCTCGCGAGGAGATCAGCAAGGCATGTCAGCGCCTGAAGCGAAAGGGCCTGGTGACCAACAAGGGGCCGTTCTGGCAGGCGGTGCAGCGATGACCGACCTGATCGAAGTGAGGTTATCCAACCTGGTCGGCGCGGCGCTGGACTGGGCTGTGGCCATGGCCGATGGCTTCGGCACAGACCCCGAGTGCCGGACCACAATCTGGATCACCAGGACTGACCCTACCAGCGTCAGCATCCGAGGCGCGGCCGAGGGCTTCGGCTATCGCCCTTCCAGCAACTGGGATCACGGCGGGCCGCTGATCGACAAATACCAGGGAAGCTTGAGCCATGACCGGTATCTGTCAGGCGGACCATGTGGTTGGAGCGCAGGCCCGCACAACTCGACTTGGCTTTCAGGCCCGACTCCCCTTATCGCCTTCTGCAGAGCCCTGGTCCACGCGAAGTTCGGACAGTCCGTCAAAGTGCCGCAAGAGCTCATGCCATGATTGAGCAATTCACCCTTTACGAATTGGAGGCCGCTCTGAAAGGCCGCGCCATTCCCGGCGACCTGCGATGTGGCGAGTCCATCGCCCAGTATCTGCACCGCGAGATTCAGCGGCTGGCCACCGAACGCGACAACCTTCGGCAAGACCGCGACGGCCTGCTGGAAGGCGGAGCTCACCTTCTATGACCCTACCCCTGAAAGCTCTCGTCCTCGGCTTCGCCGCCGGGCTTGGATTCATGATTGCGCAGGATTTCTGGTGGCTCATCACCGGCTTGCTGAGCATCTGCCGCGGCTGACCTCCCCCTTTCTAAACCTCTACCCGTAAATCCCGCCGACATGCGCGGGAATGGAGAGCTATTGCCATGACGAAGCATAAGTACACGCCGGGCCCATGGTTCGTTGAGTCCAGCGACAAAACCCCGATCTACGTCTCGCCAGTTGATCGCCACGAGCAGATCGCCATCTGCAATGTGATGGTCATCGATGAGGATAGCGAGAGCGACTCGGGCGAATGGTTCAACGGCGAACAGACCAAGGACAACGCCAAGCTTATCGCCGCTGCCCCCCTGCTTCTGGCTGATCTGTCCGAAGCTGCCGCCCAGCTGCGCAAGTACGAAACCCTGCACCGGGCCAAGGGCACTCAGGACAGCCTGGCCAAGGCGGAGGTCAACGCCGAACTTGCCTCGCGCTTCGAGCAGACCATTGCCGCGGCCACGGCCTGACCACCAACCTGCCGCCACCGGCGGCGTGGAGTGAAACCATGTTCATGACCCCGGATGAGGTAGCCGACATGACGGGCTACCTTCGCCCCAAGGACCAGGTTCGCTGGCTGCAGGGTGAAAAATTTGGCTATGTGATGGGTGCCGACGGAAAACCGAAGGTGCTGAGGCAAGTCGTGATCGCCCGCCTGGGCGGTAAGTCTGAGAAGAAAGGGCCGGAACTCCGGCTTGGATAGAAGGGACGACCGATGCGGCCGCGAAAGAAGGATAGGCATCTACCCCCGTGCATGTACATGAAGCACGGGGCGTACTACCTGGTCAGGAAGGGAAAGTGGGAGCGCCTCGACAAGGATTATCAAGGCGCCCTGCTGGAATATGCCAAGATCATGGGTGGCAAAGGCCAAGGCGCAATGCCGAAGCTGATTGATGACGCCCTGGACGCCATGCGCGGGCGCCTGGCAGAGAACACCGTAAAGCAATATGAGGCGGCGGCCGAGCGGCTGAAGAAGTACTTGGCCGAGTTCGAGCCCCGCCAGGTGCTGCCAAGGCATGTGGCAGCCTTAAAGCTGCACATGTCAGACACGCCGAACATGGCGAACCGGGTTATCTCGTTCCTGCGGATGGTGTTCAACTTCGCATTGGAGCAGCAGATAGTCGACTCAAACCCATGCACAGGAATCAAGCGGCACACCGAGAAAAAGCGGGACCGCTATATCACCGACGAGGAATTTTCGGCGATCTGCGATGCATCGTCACCGTACATCCGGGCAATTCTCGAAATGTGCTATCTCACTGGGCAGCGCATTGGCGACGTGCTGGCCATCAAGCTCTCGGACATCAGCGAGAAAGGCATCGCCTTTGACCAGCAAAAGACCGGGGCCAAGCTGATCGTTGGCATGACACCGGATCTGGAGCAACTGATCGCACGGGCGAAGGCCATACCCAGGAAAGTGCGCGGGCTCACGCTGTTCTGTACCAGGGGCGGCGGTAAGCCGGTCTCATACGATACGGTGAAGGATGCCTTCAAGAAGGCTTGCGAGAAGGCAAAGGTCACCGGCGCCACCATACACGACCTCAGGGCGAAATCGCTGACCGACACCGACGACCAAGGCAACGATGCGCAAAAGCTCGGCGGCCACACAAACGCCAAGATGACCGAGCGCTATCTCCGCCTGCGTAAAATTGACATCGCACAGCCTCCAGCAATGCCGAAAAAAAGCCTGTAGTATTAGACACTTTGCGATTGTCTAATAGACGCTTAGCTCCAAGGCCTTGAATGTCCAGTCTTTCCGACCACACCCCGATGATGCAGCAGTACTGGAAGCTGAAGAACCAGCACCCGGACCAGCTGATGTTCTACCGCATGGGCGACTTCTACGAGATCTTCTACGAAGATGCGAAAAAAGCCGCGAAACTGCTGGACATCACCCTGACCGCGCGCGGTCAGTCGGCCGGCCAGTCCATCCCAATGTGCGGGATTCCGTTCCATTCGCTGGAAGGCTACCTGGCCAAGCTGGTCAAGCTCGGCGAATCGGTGGTGATCTGCGAGCAGATTGGCGACCCTGCCACCAGCAAGGGCCCGGTGGAACGTCAGGTTGTGCGCATCATCACCCCGGGTACGGTCAGCGACGAGGCCCTGCTCGACGAGCGTCGCGACAACCTGATTGCCGCGCTGCTCGGGGACGAGCGCCTGTTCGGCCTGGCCGTACTGGACATCACCAGTGGCAACTTCAGCGTGCAGGAGATCAAGGGCTGGGAAAACCTGCTGGCCGAGCTCGAGCGCCTCAACCCGGTCGAGCTGTTGATCCCCGACGACTGGCCGCGCGACCTGCCGGCCGAGAAACGACCGGGCGCCCGTCGCCGTGCGCCATGGGACTTCGACCGCGACTCGGCGCGCAAGGCCCTGTGCCAGCAGTTCGCGACCAAGGACCTCAAGGGCTTTGGCTGCGACAAGCTGACCCTGGCCATCGGTGCCGCCGGTTGCCTGCTGATCTATGCCAAGGAAACCCAGCGCACCGCCCTGCCACACCTGCGCAGCCTGCGCCACGAACGCCTGGACGACACGGTCATTCTCGACGGTGCCAGCCGCCGCAACCTGGAGCTGGACATCAACCTGGCCGGCGGCCGAGACAACACCCTGCAGTCGGTGATCGACCGCTGCCAGACCGCCATGGCCAGCCGTTTGCTGAGCCGCTGGTTGAACCGCCCGTTGCGCGATCTCAAGGTGCTGCAGGCGCGCCAGGACTCGATCCGCTGCCTGCTCGACGGCTACCGCTTCGAGAAGCTGCAGCCGCAGCTCAAGGAAATTGGCGATATCGAGCGGATTCTCGCCCGTATCGGCCTGCGCAATGCCCGCCCACGCGATCTGGCACGCCTGCGCGATGCACTTGGGGCGCTGCCCGAGTTGCAGAATGCCATGGCCGAGCTGGAGGCACCGCACCTGGCGCGTCTGGCCGCCATTACCGGCACCTATCCCGAACTGGCTAGCCTGCTGGAGCGGGCGATCATAGACAACCCGCCGGCGGTGATCCGCGATGGCGGCGTGCTCAAGGCCGGCTATGACAACGAACTGGACGAGTTGCTGGCGATCAGCGAAAACGCCGGCCAATTCCTGATCGATCTGGAAGCGCGGGAAAAGGCCCGTACTGGCCTTGCCAACCTCAAGGTCGGCTACAACCGGGTGCACGGCTACTTCATCGAACTACCGACCAAGCAGGCCGAGCAGGCCCCGGGTGACTACATCCGCCGTCAGACCCTAAAGGGCGCCGAGCGCTTCATCACCCCGGAGCTGAAGGCGTTCGAGGACAAGGCACTGTCGGCCAAGAGCCGCGCCCTGGCACGCGAGAAGATGCTCTACGATGCCCTGCTGGAAACCCTGATCAGCCACCTGGCACCGCTGCAGGACAGCGCCGCCGCCCTGGCCGAACTGGACGTGCTCAGCAACCTGGCCGAACGAGCACTGAACCTCGACCTGAACTGCCCACGCTTCGTAGACGAGCCGTGCCTGCGCATCGAGCAGGGCCGTCACCCAGTGGTGGAACAGGTACTGACCACACCCTTCGTGGCCAACGACCTGGGCTTGGACAACAGCACGCGCATGCTGATCATCACCGGCCCGAACATGGGCGGTAAGTCCACCTACATGCGCCAGACCGCCCTGATCGTGCTGCTGGCGCATATCGGCAGCTTCGTGCCGGCTGCCAGCTGCGAGCTGTCGCTGGTCGACCGCATCTTCACCCGCATCGGCTCCAGCGACGACCTGGCCGGTGGCCGCTCGACCTTCATGGTCGAGATGAGCGAAACCGCCAACATCCTGCACAACGCCACCGACCGCAGCCTGGTGCTGATGGATGAAGTGGGCCGCGGCACCAGTACCTTCGACGGCCTGTCGCTGGCCTGGGCCGCCGCAGAGCGCCTGGCCCAGCTGCGCGCCTACACGCTGTTCGCCACGCACTACTTCGAACTCACCGTGCTGCCGGAAAGCGAGCCACTGGTGGCCAACGTGCACCTGAACGCCACCGAACACAACGAACGCATCGTATTCCTGCACCACGTGCTGCCTGGTCCTGCCAGCCAGAGCTACGGTCTGGCCGTGGCGCAGCTGGCCGGCGTGCCGACGGCCGTCATCCAGCGTGCCCGTGAACACTTGGCGAGGCTGGAAACCACCAGCCTGCCGCATGAACAACCCACGGCCCAAAAGGCCAAGGACGTGCCACAGGTCCCGCACCAGAGCGACCTGTTCGCCAGCCTGCCACACCCGGCCATAGAGAAGCTGGGCAAGCTGCAGCTGGACGAAATGACACCGCGTCAAGCTATCGAAATGCTATATCAACTAAAGAACCTGTTATAACGGCGCCCACTACAAGCTGGTAGAATCCGCCGCGGTTTGCTGGTGCTGCAGGTTATTAGCCTGGCCTGCAGCCACATACCCGTAAACCGCGCGGCCCTGAGAGGAAGGGCCGCCGCCGTCGCCTGAGGAGAGAATTAGAAATGACCTTCGTCGTCACCGACAACTGCATCAAATGCAAATACACCGACTGCGTGGAAGTCTGTCCGGTGGACTGCTTCTACGAAGGCCCGAACTTCCTGGTCATCCACCCGGACGAGTGCATCGACTGTGCCCTGTGCGAGCCGGAATGCCCAGCGCAAGCCATCTTCTCGGAAGACGAAGTGCCTGCGGGCATGGAAAACTTCATCGAGCTGAACGCCGAACTGGCGGAAATCTGGCCGAACATCACCGAGCGTAAGGACGCCCTGCCGGACGCTGAGGAATGGGATGGCAAGACTGGCAAGATTGCCGATCTGGAGCGCTGATAGCGTCCGGACACTAAAAAGGCCCTTTGGGGCCTTTTTTGTTTTCTGCGGGCAAAAAAAGGGGCGGTTTGACCCGCCCACATTTTTTCCGTAGTCCCTGCTTGTCCCAAACATCATCCTGATGAAATCGCGTCTTGCGATGTCCCTGGCTTTCCTCCTGAAAGCCTGTGCATGTCCCTGTGCACAGTTCGAATACTAGCGACTTGAGCCTGGCCGGCAACCGCGAAACCTCACAGGGTGTTGCAGGTGACACATCTCCTCACAGCTGAATAAGTCCGGATTTTCAATGAGTTGGGAAAACGCAGGATCTGGATACGACAATGATTTACTGAAGCGTGCATAAAAGGCTTACAGAACAAGTAAGCAAAGGCTTACACGCGATGTTATTGGGGTAGCGCAGTACATAATGTCTTGGGGCTGCTTTGCAGCCCTTTCGCGACACAAGGCCGCTCCCACAGGATAGTGGTGCATTCAAAGGCGATGAAATACCTGTGGGAGCGGCCTTGTGTCGCGAAAGGGGCGCAAAGCGCCCCCGCAATTTTGAATGGGACACCTCTGATCGCCACATACAAAAACGCCCCGAAATCATCGGGGCGCTTTGTGTTACAGACTTCCGCTACTGGAACAACGACTCACTGGACAGGCCGTTCTTCTCGAGAATCTCACGCAAACGCTTGAGCCCCTCGACCTGGATCTGCCGCACCCGTTCGCGGGTCAGGCCAATCTCCAGTCCAACATCTTCCAGGGTGCTGCTTTCATGCCCGCGCAAGCCAAAGCGGCGCACCACCACTTCACGCTGCTTGTCGGTCAACTCGCCCAGCCACTGGTCGATACTCTGCGACAGGTCATCATCCTGCAGCAGTTCGCATGGGTCGGTCGGGCGGTCGTCGGTCAAGGTATCGAGCAGGGTCTTGTCCGAGTCTGGGCCGAGCGACACATCCACCGAAGACACCCGCTCGTTCAGGCCCAGCATACGCTTGACCTCGGCGACCGGCTTCTCCAGCAGCGTGGCTATTTCTTCTGGCGAGGGTTCGTGGTCCAGTTTCTGGGTCAGCTCGCGCGCAGCGCGCAGGTAGACGTTCAGTTCCTTGACCACGTGGATCGGCAGGCGAATGGTGCGGGTCTGGTTCATGATCGCCCGTTCGATGGTCTGGCGAATCCACCAGGTCGCATAAGTCGAGAACCGGAAACCACGCTCCGGGTCGAACTTCTCGACCGCACGGATCAGCCCAAGGTTGCCCTCCTCGATCAGGTCGAGCAGCGACAGGCCGCGGTTCACGTAACGACGGGCAATTTTTACAACCAGGCGCAGGTTGCTTTCGATCATGCGCTTGCGGCCGGCAGGGTCGCCCTTTTGCGACAGGCGCGCAAAGTGCACTTCCTCTTCCGGCGAAAGCAGAGGCGAGAATCCTATCTCGTTGAGATACAACTGGGTGGCATCGAGCGCCCGGCTGTAATCGATGTACTTGTGTTGCTTGAGCGAAGAGCCCGACTTGGCCCTCGTCCGAACCGAAGATACAGCAGGTTCGTCTGACACCACATCCGTTTCCAAAACGATACCCGTCTCCATCAGAAGCAGGTCATCGTCGATGTCAAACTCCGGCACTTCTTTACTGAGAGCCATTGTTATAGTCCTTTGCTGAGTTCGAACTCAGACTCGAGCGGCACCTATCTCCTTGGCAGCGCTGGAGCCTGTCCCCTCTACATCACAGGAACAGGCCGGGTACAACGGTCAACGACGTGGCAGGAACTGGAGCGGATCGACGGGTTTGCCCTGGCGGCGAATCTCGAAATGCAGCTTCACCCGATCTGTGCCCGTGGACCCCATTTCAGCAATCGACTGCCCTGCCTTGACCTGCTGCCCCTCCCGAACCAACAGCCTGCGGTTATGGCCGTAGGCACTGACGTAGGTATCGCTGTGCTTGATGATGATCAGTTCGCCGTAGCCCCTCAAGCCACTCCCGGCGTACACCACTGCACCATCAGACGCAGCAAAAACAGGCTGTCCCAAATCACCGGCGATATCAATGCCTTTATTCAAACTACCGTTTGAAGCGAATTTTCCAATCAGCACGCCGTTGGCGGGCCAGGTCCAGCCACCTACCGCACGCTCCGCGGCAGGCACCGTGGCGACCACCGGGGCGCTGCTGGAGGCTGCCGGCGTGGCCGGTTTGCTGGTGTTGCCAGGAGGTGTGCTGGTGCTTCCCACAGGCCGCCGGATGACCGTGGTCTTGCTCGACGACGACGGGCTGGACACCACCGTGGTGCTGCCGGTAGAGCCGCTGCTGAAACGAATCGCTTGCCCCGGGCGAATGGTGTAGGGCGCCGCGATACCGTTGCGCGCAGCCAGCTCCTTGTAGTCCCAGCCATAACGGAAGGCGATGGAGAACAGCGTATCGCCAGGTTTGACGATGTACTGCCCGGTGGTTACTGCCGGGCGCTTGGGCACGGTGTTGTTGCGGTCGACCACCCGCGCGCTGTTGCTGCTGGTGCTCGAGCAACCTACCAGTAGCGTGCCCATGGCCAGTGCAATCACCAGAAGCGTGAAACCCGACCCGTCCTTGCGCTGCCGAATGACTGTGTGACCCACCCGCGCTCCCCTCATGGTGCCGAAAACGAAATGACAACAAATGCAATATTATTGCAATTATAACCAAGCCCGCCCGCATTGGCAGGGTTGGTGAAAGACTGCTGCAAAGCCTTGCAACACGCTGTGCGCTAGCGCTTCACCCCGCCAGATAGACAGGGCGTTGCAGCAAGAATTCGGTGCTGGCGCAAAAATATCGCGCGACTCGAACCAGCAGTGTTCAGGCCAGCGGGCCGTTGAGCAGCGGTACGAAGCGCACGGCCCCCAGCACGCGGCGGGAGAATCCATGCTCCTCGCGCACGATCAGCATCAGCTGCTGGGTTTCGCCGGCTGGGCCCACCGGGATCACCATACGGCCACCCGGCGCAAGCTGGTCGAGCAGTGCCTGCGGCACTTCCGGCGCTACGGCGGTGACGATGATGCCGTTGTACGGCGCCAGCGCCGGCCAGCCTTCGCAACCATCCCCCCAGCGGAACACCACGTTGCGCAGGTTCAGCTCCACCAGGCGCTCCTTGGCCCGGTCCTGCAACACCTTGATGCGTTCCACCGAGAACACCCGCTCGACCAACTGAGCCAGGATTGCCGTCTGGTAGCCCGAGCCGGTGCCGATCTCGAGCACCTTGTCCAGCGGCCCGGCCTCGAGCAGCAGTTCACTCATGTGGGCAACCATGAACGGTTGCGAGATCGTCTGGTTGTGGCCGATCGGCAGCGCGGTGTCTTCGTAGGCGCGATGCGCCAGCGCCTCGTCGACGAACAGGTGGCGCGGGGTACGACGGATGACGTCGAGCACCTTGGTGTTCGAAACGCCCTCCTCGCACAGGCGCTGGATCAGCCGCTCCCGGGTGCGCTGGGAGGTCATGCCGATGCCACGCCGCAGCATATCGTCCTCACGCATCAGAGCAGGCCCTCCAGCCAACCGTCGAGCTGCTCGAAGGCATCACTGAAGGTGCGGTCGAGCTGCAGCGGAGTGATCGATACATAGCCTTGCATCACCGCGTGGAAGTCGGTCCCCGGGCCACCGTCCTCGGCATCCCCGGCGACAGCGATCCAGTAGCCTTCCTTGCCGCGTGGGTTGACCACCTTGGTCGGCGCCGCCGCCCGCGCCCGGTGACCGAGGCGGGTGAGCTGGATGCCACGAATGTGCTCCAGCGGCAGGTTGGGGATATTGACGTTGAGCACGGTGCGCGGTGGCAAGGCCAGGCGCGACTGAGCCTCGACCAGGCGGCGGGCGATGTGGGCCGCGGTGGGCAGGTTGTCCGGCTGGCGCGACAACAGCGAAAACGCCAGCGAGGTACCGCCGAGGAAACGGCCTTCCAACGCGGCCGCGACCGTGCCCGAATAGAGCACGTCGTCACCCAGGTTGGCACCGAGGTTGATCCCCGACACAACCATGTCCGGCGCCTGTGGCAACAGCCCATTGAGCCCCAGATGCACGCAGTCGGTCGGCGTGCCGTTGAGGCTGATGAAGCCATTGGCCAAGGTCTGCGGGTGCAGTGGCCGGTCCAGCGTCAGCGAACTGCTGGCGCCGCTCTTGTCTTGATCCGGGGCAATAACCACGCACTCGGCGTAATCCACCAGCGCAGCATGCAGCGCGGCGATGCCGGGTGCGGTAACACCGTCGTCGTTCGAAATCAGAATACGCATGAGCTGTCCGTCTGCCCCGCCGACACCAGATCCACGATTTCGCGCACCACCACGGTGGCGAAACATCCGGCCGGAAGGACGAATTCCAGTTGCAGGATATCAGGCTCGGGATAATGCCACGTAAGACCGCCAATAGGGAGCCGCAGAATGCGTCGTTCGTGATCCATGCCCGCCAGGGCCAGCCACTGGCAAAGTGCCGGCTGCCGTGCGGCGATCGCATCCTCTTGTTGCGCAGTACTCCCCGTAGCCGGCGAATCGCCTGCCCCCCACAGCGGGCCGGTCGGATGCAGGTCAAGAATCGCCAGCCGAGGATCGGAACATTCCGACTCCCCAGCAGGAAAGAAGCTACGACTCGTGGTGAACGCCAACAGGTCGCCCACCTGCGCACGCGCCCAGCTGCCGTCGGCAACACGGGCTGCCAGCACCTGGTTGAACAGGTAGCTGCGCCCGGCCGAGAGCAACCGCGAACGCACGTTGCGCTGTTCGGGCAGGGCATTGCGTGCGGCCCAATCAAGAGCGTCGTGAACGTTGCCGCCACCGTGGCCGAAGCGCTGGGTGCCGAAATAATTCGGCACACCGTACTGCTTGAGCTGTTCCAGGCGCGCATCCACCGCTTGGTGATCGGCAGCCAGGGCAGTCAGGCGCAGCGTGAAGCCATTGGCCGAATGCGCACCGCGCTGCAGCTTGCGCTGGTGGCGCACCTGCTTGAGCACACGCAGGCTGGCATCCTCGGCACGCGACAGGTCCGGGTCGGCCTTGCCGGGCAGGTGCAGGCTGAACCACTGGCGGGTCAGGGCCTGGCGGTCCTTGAGGCCGGCGTAGCTGATCGTGCGCACCGGCACCCCTGCGGCACGGGCCAGGCGGCGGGCCGCCTCCTCGGTGTTCAGGTCACGCTTTTCGACCCACAGCCACAAGTGCTCGCCCTGTCCCGACAGCGGGATGTCCAGCACTTCGTCGACTTGGAAATCTTCGGCCACTGCCTTGAGAACGGCGGTACCCAGTGGTTCGCCCGATGCACGCGGGCCCAACAGTTCCAGTTCGGTCATGCTGGCAGCAACAGGGCTACCGAATGCACGGCGATGCCCTCCTCGCGGCCGGTGAAGCCGAGCTTCTCGGTGGTGGTAGCCTTGACATTGACCTGGTCGAGTTCGACCTGCAGGTCTTCGGCGATCAGTTTGCGCATGGTTTCGATGTGCGGTGCCATCTTCGGCGCCTGGGCGACGATGGTGGCGTCGATGTTGCCGACCTTCCAGCCCTTGGCCTGGACGATGCCGACCACATGGCGCAGCAGAACACGGCTGTTGGCGCCTTTGAACTGCGGGTCGGTGTCGGGGAAATGCTTGCCGATGTCACCCAGCGCTGCCGCGCCAAGCAAGGCATCGCTCAGGGCGTGCAGCAGCACGTCGCCATCGGAGTGGGCCAGGAGGCCGTATTTGTGGGGGATACGCACCCCGCCCAGGGTAATGAAATCACCGTCGCAGAAACGGTGCACATCGTAGCCGTGGCCAATACGCATAGAAAAACGCCCTGAATGAGTCAGGGCGTGATTCTACCTGCTTTTGAGGCATTGGGGCTGCTTCGCAGCCCATCGCCGGCATGCCAGCTCCCACAGGTATGGCACGGGGCCCGAGGGCCATGCAGTCGAGGTGGGAGCTGGCTTGCCAGCGATGAAGCAAGCACCACAGCTACGCCTTACACCCGCCCCAAGGCCACCGCATGATGACGCAGGTGCTCCTCGATGAAGCTGGCGATGAAGTAGTAGCTGTGGTCATAGCCAGGCTGCAGGCGCAGGGTCAGTTCATGCCCACCTTTGCGTGCCGCCTGCTCCAAGGCTTCAGGCTTAAGCTGCTTCTCGAGGAAGTCGTCGCGGTCGCCCTGGTCCACCAGCAACGGCGGGCATTCGCCGGCCGGAGCCTCGGCCAGCAGCACGCTGGCATCCCACTCGCGCCAGCGCGCCCGGTCTTCACCCAGGTAGCGGCTGAAGGCTTTCTCGCCCCACGGGCAATCCATCGGGTTGCTGATCGGCGAGAACGCCGACACCGAGCGGTAGCGCCCCGGGTTGCGCAAGGCGCACACCAGCGCGCCATGCCCACCCATGGAGTGGCCACTGATGCTGCGCTCGCCCGAAGCCGGGAAGTGCGCCTCGATCAACGCGGGCAATTCCTCCACCACATAGTCGTGCATGCGGTAGTGCTGGGCCCAGGGCTGCTGAGTGGCATTGAGGTAGAACCCGGCACCCAGGCCGAAGTCCCAGGCACCGTCCGGGTCGCTCGGCACCTGCTCACCACGCGGGCTGGTGTCGGGGGCTACGATGATCAACCCAAGCTCCGCAGCCAGGCGCTGGGCGCCGGCTTTCTGCATGAAGTTCTCGTCGGTGCAGGTGAGGCCGCTGAGCCAGTACAGCACCGGCAGCTTCTCGCCCTGTTCGGCCTGCGGCGGCAGGTAGACGGCGAACACCATGTCGCAACCCAGCACCTTGGAGTGATGCCGGTAACGCTTGTGCCAGCCGCCGAAGCTCTTCTGGCAGGAGATGTTATCCAGGCTCATGGCAAACCTCAGAAGTGGATGACGCTGCGGATGCTCTTGCCTTCATGCATCAGGTCGAAGGCCTTGTTGATGTCTTCCAGGCCCATGGTGTGGGTGATGAAGGTATCCAGCGGGATCTCGCCCTTCTCGGACATTTCCACGTAGCTCGGCAGCTCGCTACGACCACGCACGCCACCGAACGCCGAACCACGCCATACGCGACCGGTAACCAGCTGGAACGGACGGGTGGCGATTTCCTGGCCGGCACCGGCCACGCCGATGATCACCGACTCACCCCAGCCCTTGTGGCAGCATTCCAGCGCAGCACGCATCAGCTGCACGTTGCCGATGCACTCGAACGAGAAGTCCACGCCGCCGTCGGTGAGATCGACGATCACTTCCTGGATCGGGCGGTCGTAGTCTTTCGGGTTGATGCAGTCGGTAGCACCCAGCTGACGGGCGATCTCGAACTTGGCCGGGTTGATATCGATGGCAATGATGCGCGACGCCTTGGCCTTGACCGCACCGATCACTGCCGACAGGCCGATGCCGCCCAGACCGAAGATGGCCACGGTGTCACCCGCCTTGACCTTGGCGGTGTTGAGCACCGCGCCGATACCGGTGGTGACGCCGCAACCCAGCAGGCAGACCTTTTCCAGCGGCGCTTCTTTCTGGATCTTGGCCACGGAGATTTCCGGCAGCACGGTGTACTCGGAGAAGGTCGAGGTACCCATGTAGTGGAACAGTTGCTGGCCTTTGTAGGAGAAGCGCGTGGTGCCGTCCGGCATCAGGCCCTTGCCCTGGGTGGCGCGGATGGCCTGGCAAAGGTTGGTCTTGCCCGAGAGGCAGAACTTGCACTTGCCGCATTCCGGGGTGTACAGCGGAATGACGTGGTCACCGACGGCGACCGAGGTGACGCCCTCGCCTACCGCCTCGACGATCGCGCCACCTTCGTGACCGAGGATCGACGGGAAGATGCCCTCCGGGTCGGCGCCCGACAGGGTGTAGGCGTCGGTGTGGCAGACACCGCTGGCGACCACGCGCAGCAGCACTTCACCGGCCTTGGGCATGGCCACGTCGACTTCGACGATTTCCAGGGGTTTCTTGGCTTCGAAAGCTACAGCAGCACGGGACTTGATCATCAAAGGTCTCCAGACAGAGTGTCGATTCAGTCTGGCAGTGTAATTCACCGCTTTTTGATGAATAATCAGGCCAAAGACAAAACATTATTGCCATACAGGGATAATCAATGAGCAGCCGCTGGGAAGGCATCGACGAGTTCGTCGCCGTGGCCGAGTCGGGCCAGTTCACCGCGGCCGCAGAGCGTCTGGGGGTTTCCTCGTCGCACATCAGCCGGCAGATCGCCCGACTGGAGGAACGGCTGCAGACGCGCCTGCTGTACCGCAGCACCCGGCGGGTGACCCTGAGCGAGGCCGGGCAGACGTTCCTGCAGCACTGCCAGCGCTTGCAGGATGGCCGCGAGGAAGCCCTGCGCGCCATGGGCGATCTGGCCAGCGAGCCCAAGGGGCTGCTGCGCATGACCTGCGCGGTGGCCTACGGCGAGCGTTTCATCGTGCCGCTGGTGACGCGGTTCATGGCGCTGTACCCGCAGCTGCGGGTGGAAGTGGAACTGAGCAACCATACCCTCGACCTGGTGCATGAAGGCATGGACCTGGCCATCCGCCTGGGCCGGCTGGCCGACTCGCGATTGGTGGCAACCCGCCTGGCGCCCCGGCGCATGTACCTGTGTGCTTCGCCGGACTACCTGGAACGTTATGGTCGGCCGCACAGCCTGTCGGAACTGGCGCGGCACAACTGCCTGGTAGGCAGTTCGGATTTGTGGGCGCTACAGCAGGACGGCCGCGAGATCAGCCAGCGAGTCCAGGGCAACTGGCGTTGCAACAGCGGGCAGGCGGTGCTGGACGCAGCGCTGCAGGGGATGGGGTTGTGCCAGTTGCCGGATTACTACGTGCTGGAGCACTTGAACAGTGGTGCGCTGGTGTCGTTGCTTGAGGCGCACCAGCCACCGAATACCGCGGTGTGGGCGCTGTATCCGCAGCAGCGGCACCTGTCGCCGAAGGTACGGCGGCTGGTGGATTACCTGAAAGAAGGGTTGGCGGGGTTGCCGGAGTATCGCTTGAACTGAAACCTTGTGCTGGCTGCTCTGGCCTCTTCGCGGGTAAACCCGCTCCCACAGGTACAGCGCAAACCTGAAGGGATGTGCGATACCTGTGGGAGCGGGTTTACCCGCGAAGAGGCCGGCACAGGAGCAAGAAATTCAGCGGCGCCCTGCCCAACGCTGGCGCAACCACTCCAGATCTTCCGGCCGGGTCACCTTGATGTTGTCGCTGCGCCCTTCGACCAGCCGCGGCGCCTGGCCGGACCACTCGATGGCAGAGGACTCGTCGGTCACCAGCACATCCGACACAAGACACTCGGCCAGCGCCTGATGCAACGCCCCAAGGCGGAACATCTGCGGTGTATAGGCCTGCCAGATGGTACTGCGGTCTACGGTAGCGCCCACCCGGCCATCAGCATCGGCCCGCTTGAGGGTATCGCGCGCCGGCACCGCCAGCAGGCCACCCACCGGGTCGTCCGCCAGCTCCGACAATAGCTTGTCCAGATCGCTGCGCGCCAGGTTCGGTCGTGCAGCATCGTGTACCAGCACCCAATCACTGTCCGCAGCCCCGAGAGCATGCAGCACCAGCAAGGCATTGAGCACCGAGTCGGCACGCTCTCGACCACCCGCGGCACGCTGGATGCGCGGGTCGCTGGCGCAGCGCAGGCGAGGCCAGTACGGGTCATCTTCGGCAATGCTGACCACCACGCCCTTGAGCATCGGGTGGCCAAGAAAACAGTCGAGGCTGTGCTCGATAATGGTTTGCCCGGCCAGCTCCAGGTACTGCTTGGGGCGGTCGGCAGCCATGCGGGCACCTACGCCCGCAGCAGGAATCACGGCCCAGAAGGCCGGTAAGGTTTCGATCATTTCTGTGGCAACTGGAAGAGGGTTTCGCCCTCTTTGACCATTCCCAATTCGTGGCGAGCCCGCTCTTCAACGGTCTCCATGCCTTTTTTCAGCTCCAGCACTTCGGCATCGAGCACGCGATTGCGCTCGAGCAAGCGCTCGTTTTCGGCATGCTGCTCAGCAATCTGCTGCTTCAGCTCGGTCACTTGCGCCAGGCTGCCATTACCCACCCACAGGCGGTACTGCAGGCCACCCAGCAGCAGGAGCAGGACGAGGAACAACCAATAGGGACTGCGCATCACGTTATCCAGGTTAAAAAGGCTGCCGGGTATTTTTACTTCCGGGCCTCGAATAGCACGAAGCCTGGCCGAGGCCAGGCTTCGTCGACAGAAACCCGTTGAAATGTAGGAAAGTTCAGTACGAACGTTCCCACAACTCCGGCTGCTGTCTTTTTACCATCTCTTGCTTAACCGCGAAACTCGGCACGACCGCGGTAAACCGCTTTGGCACCCAGTTGCTCTTCGATGCGCAGCAGTTGGTTGTACTTGGAAACGCGGTCGGAACGGCACAGCGAGCCAGTCTTGATCTGGCCGGCAGCAGTACCCACGGCCAGGTCGGCAATGGTCGAGTCTTCGGTTTCACCGGAGCGGTGCGAAATCACTGCGGTGTAGCCAGCAGCCTTGGCCATCTGGATGGCTTCCAGGGTTTCGGTCAGCGAACCGATCTGGTTGAACTTGATCAGGATCGAGTTACCGATGCCCTTCTCGATGCCTTCCTTGAGGATCTTGGTGTTGGTCACGAACAGGTCGTCGCCAACCAGCTGCACCTTGGCACCGATCTTGTCGGTGAGGATCTTCCAGCCAGCCCAGTCGGACTCGTCCAGGCCGTCTTCGATCGAGATGATCGGGAAGCGCTCGGTCAGGCCTTTCAGGTACTCGGCAAAGCCTTCAGCGTCGAACGACTTGCCTTCGCCGGACAGGTTGTACTTGCCGTCTTCGTAGAACTCGGAAGCCGCGCAGTCCAAGGCCAGGGTCACGTCGGTGCCCAGCTTGTAGCCGGCTTTCTCAACGGCTTCGGCGATGGCGCCCAGAGCGTCTTCGTTGGAAGCCAGGTTAGGGGCGAAACCACCTTCGTCACCAACGGCGGTGTTCAGGCCACGGGCCTTGAGCACGGCTTTGAGGTGGTGGAAGATTTCGGTACCCATGCGCAGGCCGTCGGAGAAGGTCTTGGCGCCAACCGGCTGTACCATGAACTCCTGGATGTCGACGTTGTTGTCGGCGTGCTCGCCACCGTTGATGATGTTCATCATCGGTACCGGCATCGAGTACTGGCCAGGGGTGCCGTTCAGGTTGGCGATGTGCGCGTACAGCGGCAGGTCCTGGTCCTGGGCAGCGGCCTTGGCGGCAGCCAGGGAAACGGCCAGGATGGCATTGGCGCCCAGCTTGGCCTTGTTCTCGGTACCGTCCAGCTCGATCATGGCGCGGTCCAGGGCCTTCTGGTCGGCAGGGTCCTTGCCCAGCAGCAGGTCACGAATCGGGCCATTGATGTTGGCAACAGCCTTCAGCACGCCCTTGCCCAGGTAACGGCTCTTGTCGCCATCACGCAGCTCCAGCGCTTCGCGCGAGCCAGTGGAAGCACCGGACGGCGCGCAGGCGCTGCCGATGATGCCGTTGTCGAGCAGTACATCGGCTTCCACGGTGGGGTTGCCACGCGAATCGAGAACTTCACGACCTTTGATGTCGACGATTTTTGCCATTGTTGTAAGCACTCCAGAATTGACGAAAACAACTTAGCTTAGGAAATTCCAGCCGTTCACCGGGCGGACTTGCAGTGGGCAGGCCGGGTGAAGGGAACCCCTGACCGACTGGTCAGGGGTGGATCGGGCGGTACTTTACCCGAGAATCGAGCTTTACGCGGTTTCTACCGTCGGAAAACTTTTCACCAGGTCGTCCAGTTGCTTGAGCTGGGCCAGGAATGGCTCCAGTTTGTCCAGGCGCAGGGCACATGGGCCATCGCACTTGGCGTTGTCCGGATCGGGGTGGGCTTCGAGGAACAGACCGGCCAGGCCTTGGCTCATGCCGGCCTTGGCCAGGTCGGTGACCTGGGCGCGGCGACCACCGGCGGAATCGGCGCGACCACCCGGCATCTGCAGGGCGTGGGTCACGTCGAAGAACACCGGGTACTCGAACTGCTTCATGATGCCGAAGCCGAGCATGTCCACCACCAGGTTGTTGTAGCCGAAGCTCGAACCACGCTCGCAGAGAATCAACTGGTCGTTACCGGCTTCTTCGCACTTGGTCAGGATGTGTTTCATTTCCTGAGGCGCGAGAAACTGGGCCTTCTTGATGTTGATCACTACGCCGGTCTTGGCCATGGCCACCACCAGATCGGTCTGGCGCGACAGGAATGCCGGCAGCTGGATGATGTCGCACACTTTGGCTACAGGCTCGGCCTGATAAGGCTCGTGTACGTCGGTGATGACCGGCACGTTGAAGGTGCGCTTGATCTCTTCGAAGATCTTCAGCCCCTCTTCCATGCCAGGGCCACGGTAGGAGGTTACCGACGAACGGTTGGCCTTGTCGAAGCTGGCCTTGAACACGTACGGGATACCAAGCTTCTCGGTCACCCGCACGTACTCTTCGCAGACCTTCATTGCCAGGTCACGGGACTCCAGGACGTTCATGCCGCCGAACAGGACGAACGGCTTGTCGTTGGCGATCTCGATGTTACCGACGCGAATGATCTTCTGGGTCATTGATCAGGCCTTGTTCTTCTGAGCCAGGGCTGCCTTGACGAAACCGCTGAACAGCGGGTGGCCGTCACGCGGGGTCGAGGTGAATTCCGGGTGGAACTGGCAGGCGACGAACCATGGGTGGTCCTTGGACTCGACCACTTCCACCAGCGCGCCGTCTTCAGAGCGGCCGGAAACCACCAGGCCGGCATCGATCAGTTGCGGCAACAGGTTGTTGTTCACTTCGTAGCGATGGCGGTGACGCTCGGTGATCACGTCCTTGCCGTAGCAATCGTGCACCTTGGAACCGGCCGCCAGCTGGCAATCCTGTGCGCCCAGGCGCATGGTGCCACCCAGGTCGGAGGCTTCGCTGCGGGTTTCGACGGCACCGGTGGCATCGGCCCACTCGGTGATCAGGCCGACTACCGGGTGGCCGCTGTTGCGGTCGAACTCGGTGGAGTTGGCGTCCTTCCAGCCCATCACGTTACGGGCGAATTCGATCACGGCCACCTGCATGCCCAGGCAGATACCCAGGTACGGCACCTTGTTCTCACGGGCGTATTGCACCGCGGTGATCTTGCCTTCCACGCCGCGCAGGCCGAAACCGCCCGGCACCAGGATGGCATCGGCACCTTCGAGCAGGCTGGTGCCCTGGTTCTCGATGTCTTCCGAGTCGATGTAGCGCAGGTTGACCTTGGTGCGGTTGGTAATGCCGGCGTGGCTCATCGCTTCGATCAGCGACTTGTACGCATCCAGCAGCTCCATGTACTTGCCGACCATGGCGATGGTCACTTCGTGCTCAGGGTTTAGCTTGGCATCGACCACCTTGTCCCACTCGGACAGGTCGGCGCCATTGCACTGCAGGCCGAAACGCTCGACGACGAAGTCATCCAGGCCCTGTGCGTGCAGCACGCCCGGGATCTTGTAGATGGTGTCGACGTCTTCCAGCGAAATCACCGCACGCTCTTCAACGTTGGTGAACAGCGCGATCTTGCGACGCGACGAGGCATCGACCGGGTGGTCGGAGCGGCAGATCAGCACGTCAGGCTGCAGGCCGATGGAGCGCAGCTCCTTGACCGAGTGTTGGGTCGGCTTGGTCTTGGTCTCGCCAGCGGTGGCGATATACGGGACCAGGGTCAGGTGCATCAGCATGGCGCGCTTGGAGCCCACTTCGACGCGCAGCTGGCGGATGGCTTCGAGGAACGGCTGCGACTCGATGTCACCCACGGTACCGCCGATTTCCACCAGGGCCACGTCGGCATCGCCGGCGCCCTTGATGATGCGACGCTTGATTTCATCGGTGATGTGCGGGATGACCTGGATGGTCGCGCCCAGATAGTCACCACGACGTTCCTTGCGCAGTACGTGCTCGTAGATGCGGCCGGTGGTGAAGTTGTTGTTCTGGGTCATGGTGGTGCGGATGAACCGCTCGTAGTGGCCCAGGTCGAGGTCGGTCTCGGCGCCATCGTGGGTGACGAACACTTCACCGTGCTGGAACGGGCTCATGGTGCCCGGATCGACGTTGATGTACGGATCCAGCTTGAGCATGGTGACCTTCAGGCCCCGCGCTTCCAGGATGGCCGCCAGGGAAGCCGAGGCAATGCCTTTCCCCAATGAAGAAACAACACCGCCCGTGACGAATATGTAGCGCGTCATGAAAAACCCTAGAAGTCTGCGTTAAGGCGGCCAGCGCCGCCGGAGAAAGCGAAGGAAGGCCGAAGCCCCCGATCACCTGCGTCAATCACAGTGCATCTCGAAAAACTGCCGCGTCTGTACAGACCAGGGGTATCCCCGGCATGGAGCTCGCTCGTCATTTCCAGAATCAGCCCAGCAAAAAACTGCTTGGTAATCGGCAACTCCTGTGTTTTCGCGGAACCCACAGAAGCTGTATCAAGAAGGGAGGGTAGTCTACCCGAATGTACCCTTCAGCTCAAACCTTGCGCGTTCGTCGGCAACTGCCAGGACAGCTGGCAATCAGCCTGCACCAGCCCGGGCAGGTTGGCCACCGCCAGCAAGCGTTCGCCCTGGTACAGCAGTGGCAGGCGCGGGCGCAGGAAAAGCGGCACCTGCAGTTCGTTTAACAGGCGCTTGAGGTCGCGTCGGCCGCGGCCGGGGACATCCAGCACTTCACCGCCCTGGCGGTAGGCAATGCGCAAGCCGCCCAGCGGCGCTGCGCCAACAAGACGCACCCTGCCGTTACCCGGCAACAGCAAAGGCTTGGTGGGATCGGCCCAGGGCAGTTCGCCGACGGGCAGCTGCAGCCAGTCACCACTCAACCACCAGATGCGGCCATGACTGCGCAGCAACTGCCCATCGGCAAGCTGCCAGGCGGGCCGGGCATCGGCCGCGGCATCGCGCAGGTCCGCCCAGCCGGCCCAGTGTCGGGTGTCGGGCAGGCGGGTACGGTGGCTCAGCCAGTACTGCAGGGCATTGCGCTGACGGGCCGGCGACAGCGCCACCAGGTTGGCCAGATCGAGGGAGTCCAGCCCCGGCCAAGCCAGCGGCGCGCCCTCCCCGGCGAGCGCCAGGTCGTCCTGGGCAAGCTCGTCCAGCAGGCCTTGGGCTTCGCTCAGGTGCTCGGCGGCGCGGGCAAGGTTCTGGCTGGCCTGCGGCCAACGTTGCCGAAGCAGCGGAAAGACTTCGCTGCGCAGGTAGTTGCGGGCAAATTGTGTGTCAGCGTTCGTCGGATCTTCGATCCAGGCCAGCCCATTGACCTGGGCGTGGTCCTGCAGTTGCTGGCGGGAACAGCCCAGCAACGGCCTGACCAGGCTACCCTGCCCTAGCGCCCGCTGCCCCGGCATTGCAGCCATGCCACGCAGGCCTGCGCCGCGCAGCAGGCGGAACAGCAGGGTTTCGGCCTGGTCGTCGCGGTGCTGGCCGGTGAACAGGATGTCGCCTGGGCCGAGGGCTTGCCTGAAGGCAGCATAGCGGGCGTCGCGGGCGGCCTGTTCGAGGCTGGCGCCGGGGATGACCTGGACGTGGATGACCTGGAGTTCGATGCCGAGATTGTCGCAGACGGTTTGGCAGTGGGCGGGCCAGGCATCGGCGGCGGGTTGCAGCCCATGGTGGACGTGGATGGCGCGCAATGGAGGGGATGCGTGATTGCGGGCGTAGTCGGCCAGCAGGTGCAGGAGGACGGTGGAATCGAGGCCGCCGGAGAAGGCGATGTACCAGGCTGGGGCGTTGAGCCAAGGGGTGAGGTTGATCATCGAACCCGCACTCAATTCGAGAATGCATTCGCGGGTGAACCCGCTCCCACAGGGATCGCGCCGTTTCAGAGGGCTGCGCAGTACCTGTGGGAGCGCCCGCGAACACCGGCGAAGCCGGTGCCATTCATCTCGCTATCAGATACCGTAGCTCATCAGGCGATCGTAACGGCGAGCCAGCAGCGCGTCATGGTCGAGCTTGCCGAGCATGTCCAGCTGCTGTACCAGGTCGGCACGGATGCTTTCCGACATCTTCGCCGGGTCACGGTGGGCGCCGCCCAGCGGCTCCTGGATGACCTTGTCGACGATGTTCAGGCTCTTCAGGCGCTCGGCAGTGATGCCCATTGCCTCGGCCGCGTCAGCTGCCTTGTCGGCTGTCTTCCACAGGATCGAGGCGCAGCCTTCCGGCGAGATCACCGAGTAGGTGGAGTACTGCAGCATGTTCAACTGGTCGCACACACCGATGGCCAGCGCACCGCCGGAACCACCCTCACCGATCACGGTGGCGATGATCGGGGTTTTCAGGCGCGCCATCACGCGCAGGTTCCAGGCGATGGCCTCGCTCTGGTTGCGCTCTTCGGCGTCGATGCCCGGGTAGGCGCCCGGGGTGTCGATGAAGGTCAGGATCGGCATCTTGAAGCGCTCGGCCATTTCCATCAGGCGGCAGGCCTTGCGGTAGCCTTCAGGGCGCGGCATGCCGAAGTTGCGGCGTACCTTCTCGCGCACTTCGCGGCCCTTCTGGTGACCGATGACCATGACCGGCTTGCCGTCCAGGCGCGCAGTACCGCCGACGATGGCAGCGTCGTCGGAGAAGTGGCGGTCGCCGTGCAGCTCTTCGAACTCGGTGAAGATGTGCTCCAGGTAGTCCAGGGTGTAAGGACGACGCGGATGACGAGCCAGGCGGGCGATCTGCCAGCTGGTCAGGTTGCCGAAGATGCTTTCGGTCAGGGTGTTGCTCTTGTCTTGCAGACGGGCAATTTCATCGCTGATGTTCAGCGAGTTGTCGTTGCCTACCAGGCGCAGGCCTTCGATCTTGGCTTGCAGGTCGGCAATCGGCTGTTCGAAATCGAGAAAATTCGGGTTCATAGTCATCCGTCTTGGGTCTACGGCCAGGCGGCCGGCCGGTTGATCCGTTTGGCGCCCTACCTTAAGGGATCAGGCGCATTCAGGTCGAGATTAAATTTTTGTCGGTTCAACGATATTGCAGGAAGACGTTCTCACGCCCGAACTGGTCACGCAGCGCCTGAATCAGCCCATCGGCCGGGTCGATAGCCCACTGCTCGCCGAACTGCAGCATGGCCTTGGCGTCGCTGCCGGTGTATTCGAGAGTGATCGGGCAAGCGCCGCGATGGCGGGTAATCAACTCGCCCAGCCACTTCAGCCGGTCGCCCTTGAGCGCTTCGTGTGCCACCTTCAGGCGCAGGCTCTCGGCCAGCTTGGTGCGCGCATCTTCCATGGTCATCACCTGCTTCACCCGCAGGCGCAGGCCACCGGAGAAATCGTCGTTGCTGACCTCGCCTTCGACAACCACCATGGCATCGGTCTGCAGCAAGGACTGTGCCGCCATGAAGGCATCGGCAAACAGCGACGCCTCGATGCGCCCGGAGCGGTCATCCAGGGTGACGAAGCCCATCTTGTCACCCTTCTTGTTCTTCATCACCCGAAGGGCAATGATCATGCCGGCGATGGTCTGGGTATCGCGTGACGGCTTGAGGTCGATGATGCGCTGGCGGGCGAAGCGGCGGATCTCGGTCTCGTACTCGTCGATCGGGTGGCCGGTGAGGTACAAGCCAAGGGTGTCTTTTTCGCCCTTCAGGCGTTCCTTGAGGGTCAGTTCGCGCACCTTGCGGTGGTTGGCGTAGACGTCGGCATCCGCCTCTTCGAACATGCCGCCGAACAGGTCAACGTGCCCACTGTCAGCGGTGTGGGCGGCCTGCTCGGCAGCCTTGATTGCCTCGCCCAGCGCCGAGAGCAGGGTTGCACGGTTGATGTCGATGTTGGCGTGGTAGGCCTTGATCTCGTCATGGAAGTGCGGGCCCAGGCGGTCCAGCGCACCACTGCGGATCAGCGCGTCGAGGGTGCGCTTGTTGACCCGTTTGAGGTCGATGCGCTCACAGAAGTCGAACAGGTCCTTGAATGGGCCACCCTGGGCGCGGGCCTCGACGATCGCCTCCACCGGGCCCTCGCCGACGCCCTTGATGGCGCCCAGGCCGTAGACGATGCGCCCGTCATTGTTGACGGTGAACTTGAAGTCGGAGAAGTTCACGTCGGGCGCGTCGAGGCGCAGCTTCATGCTGCGCACTTCCTCGACCAGCACCACCACCTTGTCGGTGTTGTGCATATCCGCCGACAACACCGCAGCCATGAACGGCGCCGGGTGGTGGGTTTTCAGCCACGCGGTCTGGTACGACACCAGGCCATAGGCGGCGGAGTGGGATTTGTTGAAGCCGTAACCGGCGAACTTTTCCACCAGGTCGAAGATGTTACCAGCCAGGTCTGCATCGATATTGTTGTTGGCACAACCTTCGATGAAACCACCGCGCTGCTTGGCCATCTCCTCGGGCTTCTTCTTACCCATCGCACGGCGCAGCATGTCGGCGCCGCCGAGGGTATAGCCAGCCATCACCTGGGCGATCTGCATCACCTGTTCCTGGTACAGGATGATGCCGTAGGTCGGTGCCAGCACCGGCTTCAGGCCTTCGTACTGGTAGTCCGGATGGGGGTAGGCGAGCTCGGCGCGGCCGTGCTTGCGGTTGATGAAGTCGTCCACCATGCCCGACTGCAGCGGGCCTGGGCGGAACAACGCCACCAGTGCGATAAGGTCTTCCAGGCAGTCGGGCTTGAGCTTCTTGATCAGCTCTTTCATGCCCCGCGATTCAAGCTGGAACACCGCCGTGGTTTCGGCCTTCTGCAACAGCTCGTAGGTCTTGCGGTCGTCCAGCGGGATGAAGTCGATGTTTACATCGGGCAGGTTCTTCTTGGCCTGCTCGCGGTTGATGATCTCCATCGCCCACTTGATGATGGTCAGGGTCCGCAGGCCGAGGAAGTCGAACTTCACCAGGCCGGCGGCCTCGACGTCATCCTTGTCGAACTGGGTTACCAGGCCGCCGCCCTCTTCATCACAGGCGATCGGCGAGAAGTCGGTGAGCTTGGTCGGGGCGATGACCACACCACCGGCGTGCTTGCCGGTACCGCGTGTCACGCCCTCGAGCTTCAGGGCCATGTCCCAGATTTCGCGGGCGTCTTCGTCACCCTTGAGGAAGTCGCGCAGGATCTCTTCCTGCTCGTAGGCCTTTTCCAGGGTCATGCCCACTTCGAACGGGATCATCTTCGACAGGCGGTCGGCTAGACCGTATGACTTGCCCTGTACCCGCGCCACGTCCCGCACCACCGCCTTCGCCGCCATGGTACCGAAGGTGATGATCTGGCTGACCGCGTTGCGGCCATAGGCTTCGGCCACATAGTCGATCACCCGGTCACGGCCATCCATGCAGAAGTCGACGTCGAAGTCGGGCATGGAAATACGTTCAGGGTTGAGGAAGCGCTCGAACAGCAGGTCGTAGGCCAGCGGGTCGAGGTCGGTGATCTTCAGTACATAGGCCACCAGCGAGCCAGCACCCGACCCCCGGCCCGGGCCGACAGGCACACCGTTGTTCTTGGCCCACTTGATGAAGTCCATCACGATCAGGAAGTAACCGGGGAAGCCCATCTGGATGATGATGTCCAGTTCGAACTTCAGGCGGTCCAGGTAAACCTGGCGCTTCTCTTCGTAGTTGGGCGTGGTCTCTTTCGGCCACAGCACTGCCAGGCGCTCTTCCAGGCCTTCGTGGGACACATGCCGCAGGTAGTCATCGATGCCCATGCCATTGGGCGTGGGGAAGTCGGGCAGGAAGTACTTGCCCAACTGCACCTGGATGTTGCAACGCTTGGCAATCTCGACGGTGTTGGCAATGGCGTCGGGCAGGTCGCTGAACAGTTCGGTCATTTCTTCGGCCGACTTCAGGTACTGCTGGTCGCTGTACATCCTTGGCCGGCGCGGATCGTCGAGGGTCCAGCCCTCACCGATGCATACGCGGGTTTCGTGAGCATCGAAGTCCGATTGCTTGATGAAACGCACATCGTTGGTTGCCACCAGCGGAGCGCCGAACCTGTCGGCCAAGGCCACGGCGGCGTGCACATATTCCTCGTCGCGGGCGCGGTTGGTGCGCTGCACCTCGACATAGAAGCGCTCGGGGAACATCGCCATCCAGTCCTGCAGCAGGGCCTCGGCTTCATCTTGCCGCCCCGCCAGCAAGGCCATGCCGATGTCACCTTCCTTGCCTGCGGACAGGGCGATCAAGCCCTCGCTGGCCGGGGCGATCCATTCACGCTGAAGGATCACCAGGCCGTTGCGCTGGCCCTCGGTCCAGCCGCGCGAGATCAGCTCGGTGAGGTTGCGGTACCCCTTGGGGTTCATGGCCAGGAAGCAGATACGCGACAGCGGTGCTTCCGGGTCGGCAGCGGCCAGCCACAGGTCGGCGCCGCAGATCGGCTTGATGCCCGCGCCCATGGCAGTCTTGTAGAACTTTACCAGCGAGCACATGTTGCTCTGGTCGGTGATCGCCACCGCCGGCATGTTCATCCCGGCCAGCGCCTTGGCCAGCGGCTTGATCCGCACCAGGCCGTCGACCAGCGAGAATTCGGAGTGGACGCGCAGGTGAACGAAGGGAACCGACATGGAAGATCCTGTAGCAGTGCTGAACGACAAGGGCGGGATTGTAGCGTAAATGGGGATAGGATTTGGGATTGCGGTGTCGGCCAGAGAATAAAGAATGTGCGCGCACCGCCCCACTGTGGGAGCGGGTTCATCGAGGCGTCGAACCGCCGCGAAGAATCCAACGCGGTGTATGGCACCGGCTGCGCCGGTGTTCGCGGCTAAAGCCGCTCCCACAGAGGATAGCGTGACATCTGCAGCAACGAACTAATAGGTCAGATCAGGGAGTCGGTAACGCCTTCACGTGCGTCCCACGCGGCCCGCACCGGGGCAAAGGAGCGCCGATGAATGGGCGTAGGCCCCAACCGTGCCAGCGCCTCGAGGTGCACCGGGGTCGGGTAGCCCTTGTGCCCGCCAATGCCATAGCCCGGGTAGATCAGCTCGAATGCGCTCATCTCCCGGTCACGGGTCACCTTGGCCAGGATCGACGCCGCCGCGATGGCCGGCACCTGGCTATCGCCCTTGACTACCGGCGACGCCGGTACGGCCAGTTTCGGGCAACGGTTACCGTCGATCAGGGCCAGCTTCGGTGTAATGTGCAGGCCTTCCACCGCGCGCTGCATGGCCAGCATGGTCGCGTGCAGGATGTTCAGGCGGTCGATTTCCTCGACCTCGGCGCGGGCGATGCAGAAGCTCAGGGCCTTTTCGCAGATCTCGTCGAACAGCGCCTCGCGCTTGGCTTCGGTGAGCTTCTTCGAATCGTTCAGGCCGAGGATCGGGCGCGCCGGGTCGAGGATCACCGCTGCGGTCACCACCGCGCCGCACAGCGGGCCACGGCCCACTTCGTCGACGCCGGCGACCAGGTCTTCGACCAGGTTGAAGTCCAGTCCAATTTGCATGTCACCGGTCCTTGAGCAAGGCCAGTACCGCCTCGGCCGCCTGGTTGGAGGCGTCACGGCGAAGGGTGCGGTGAATTTCGTCGAAACTTTCGGTCTGCCGGCTGCCATCGGCTACCAGCGGCGCCAGGGTATTGGCCAGTGCTTCGCTGGTGGCGTCATCCTGCAGCAGCTCGGGTACCAGCGCACGCTGGGCCAGCAGGTTCGGCAACGAAACGTAGGGGCTCTTTACCAGACGTTTGAGGATCCAGTAGGTCAGCGGCGCCAGGCGATAGGCCACAACCATCGGCCGCTTGTACAGCAGCGCTTCGAGGGTGGCAGTACCCGAGGCGATCAGCACCGCGTCACAGGCCGCCAGGGCCTGGTGCGACTGGCCATCGAGCAGGGTCAGCGGCAGCTTACGCCCTTCGAGCATCTGCTCGATCTGGGCGCGCCGCGCGGCATTGGCACAGGGCAGTACGAAACGCACGCCCGGTACCTGCTGGCGCAGCCTTTCGGCAGCATCCAGGAACAGTGCCCCCAGGCGCCCTACTTCGCCGCCCCGGCTGCCCGGCATCAACGCCACTACCGGCCCTTCGCCCAAGCCCAGCGCGGCACGCGCCGCAGGACGGTCGGCTTCTAGCGGGATGGTATCGGCCAACGGGTGGCCAACGAAGCGCACTGGCACGCCCTGCTCTTCATAGAACCGCGCCTCGAATGGCAACAGCGTCAGCATCAGGTCGCAGCCTTCGCGAATCTTCAGCACACGCTTCTGCCGCCAGGCCCATACCGACGGGCTGACGTAGTGCACGGTCTTGATCCCGGCCTGACGCAGTTTCAGTTCGATGTTGAGGGTGAAGTCGGGGGCATCGATGCCGATGAACACATCGGGTTTTTCACCGATCAGGGTCTCGATCAGCAGCTTGCGCCGCTTGAGCAGCTCGCGCAGGCGCCCCAGCACTTCGACCAGGCCCATGACGGCCAGGCGCTCCATGGGGAAATAGGATTGCAGGCCTTCGGCTTCCATCAAGGGACCACCAACGCCGATGAACCGTACATCGGGGTGGCGTGCCTTGATGGCACGCATCAAGCCTGAACCGAGAATATCGCCGCTGGCCTCACCTGCGACCAAGGCTACGCAAAGCTGGGCCATGTCAGCGGGTGATGCCGCGGGCGGAGTTCACGATCGACTGGCGGAACAGATCGACCTCAGGGTGCTTCGCAGCCAGTTCGTCCAGCTCCTTGAGCGCGTCTTCGACGGTCAGGCCCTGGCGATAGACGATCTTGTAGCAACGGCGCAGCACATGGATCACCTCGTCGCTGAAACCCCGGCGGCGCATGCCTTCGAAGTTCATGCTGCGGGCTTCGGCCGGGCTGCCGAACACGGTGACGAAGGCCGGGACATCCTTGCCGATCGCCGTGCCCATGCCGGAAAACGCGTGGGCACCGATATGGCAGTACTGGTGCACCAGGGTGTAGCCGGACAGGATCGCCCAATCCCCCACGTGCACATGGCCGGCCAAGGCCGTGTTGTTGACCAGGATGCAGTGGTTGCCGATGACGCTGTCGTGGCCGATGTGGGCATAGGCCATGATCAGGTTATGGTCACCGACGGTGGTTTCAGAACGGTCCTGGACGGTACCGCGGTGGATGGTCACCCCTTCGCGGATCACATTGTGGTCACCGATCACCAGGCGCGTCGGCTCACCCTTGTACTTGAGGTCCGGGGTGTCTTCGCCGATCGAGGAAAACTGAAAGATTCGGTTGTGCTTGCCGATGCGGGTCGGCCCTTTGAGCACAACATGCGGGCCGATAACGGTGCCCTCCCCGACTTCCACATCAGGGCCAACGATCGACCAGGGGCCGACCTCGACACCATCGGCCAGCCTGGCCGACGGGTCGATAATGGCCCGAGGATCAATCGAATTCATAGGGAGCGTTCCGCGCAGGTGATTTCTGCCGAGCAAACCGGCTTGCCGTCGACCAGGGCGCGGCACTCGAATTTCCAGATCATGCTCTTGCGGCTGAGGAACTTGGCTTCCAGCACCAACTGGTCACCTGGCAGTACCGGCTGACGGAAACGCAGCTTGTCGGAGCCGACGAAGTAGTACAGGGTGCCATCGGCCGGTTTGGCGTCGAGCATCTTGAAACCGAGGATACCCGCGGCCTGTGCCATGGCTTCGATGATCAGGACGCCCGGCATGATCGGGTGCGCCGGGAAATGGCCGTTGAAGAACGGCTCGTTGATGCTGACATTCTTGTAGGCACGAATGCTCTGGGCCTCGTAGTCCAGCTCCGTCACGCGGTCCACCAACAGGAACGGGTAACGGTGAGGCAGGTATTCGCGAATCTCGTTGATGTCCATCATTTCGGGGGGGAAGCCTGTAATAAGAATAGGGAGCGCAGGTGCTGACCACACGCTCCTTTTGCAGTCCAAAGAGGAGCCAGCTAGCGACTGTTCACTCTTGCTCAGGGAATGGTATCAGCCTTCTGATGTCGGCTGGCCACCTGAGGTCACGGTATCGACGCGTTTTTCCAGCTGCTGGAGACGCTTGGCCATGTCGTCCAGGTGGCGGATACGCGCGGCGCTCTTGCGCCATTCAGCCAGTGGCTGCATGGCAGTGCCGGAAGAATAGGCACCCGGTTCGGTGATCGAACGGGTCACCATGGTCATCCCGGACACGAAAACGTTATCACAGACATCGATATGACCCACCATGCCGACACCTCCGGCAATGGTGCAATGCTTGCCGATGCGCGTGCTGCCGGAAATCCCGACGCATGCAGCCATGGCCGTATGCTCACCGATCTGAACGTTGTGGGCGATCTGGATCTGGTTGTCGAGCTTGACCCCATCAGCGATGCGAGTATCCGACAGTGCCCCGCGATCGACCGCAGTGTTGACACCGATTTCCACGTCGTCGCCGATGGTAACACCACCGATCTGGGCAATTTTGCGCCACACGCCCTTCTCGTTGGCAAAACCGAAGCCTTCACCGCCAATCACGGCACCTGACTGGATGACCACACGCTTGCCGATGGTCACATCATGGTACAGGGTGACCCTCGGGGCCAGCCAGCCGCCCTCACCGATCACGCAACGGGCACCGACCACACAGTGTGCTCCCACACTGACATTGGCCGCGATGCGCGCACCGCTTTCGATGACCGCGAACGGCCCGATGCTGGCACTGGCGTCCACCTGCGCGTCCTCGGCCACCACGGCGCTGGGATGAATACCCGCCACAGCCTTGGGTTTGGGGTCGAACAGGTGGGAGATGCGCGCATAGGCCAGATACGGGTCGGCGACGATCAGCGCATTGCCGGCAAAGCCTTCGGCGTCCGCCGCCTTCAGCAGCACCGCAGCCGCCTGGCTGCTATCCAGGAACTTGCGGTACTGCGGGTTGGCGAGGAAGCTCAACTGACCTGGGCCAGCCTCCTGCAAGGTGGCCAGCCCGGTAATCTGCAGCGCCTCGGGGCCCTTGAGAGTGGCGCCGAGGGCCTCGGCCAACTGGCCTAGCGTCATGGTCACGGTCATATCAACGGGCTTGGTTCATGCGCTCGATGACCTGGCGGGTGATGTCGTACTGAGGCTTGACATCGATGACCGCGCCACGCTCGAGGACCAGGTCGTAACCACCTTTCTTGATCACTTCCTCGACAGCGCCATCCAACTTCGGCTTCAGCTGCTTGAGCATGTCGCGGTCAGCAACGGCCTTGGCTTCGTTCAGTTCCTTGGACTGGAACTGGAAGTCACGGGCCTTCTGCTTGAACTCGAGTTCCAGGCGCTCGCGCTCCTGCTGCTGCATCTTGTCGCCGCCCTTGATCAGACGGTCCTGGATGCCCTTGGCGCTGCTTTCCAGGCTTTTCAGCTTGGTCAGTTGCGGGCCGAACTTCTTCTCGGCATCCACCGCGTATTTCTTGGCGGCGTCCGACTCCAGCAGGGCCATCTGATAGTTCAGGACGGCAACCTTCATTTCGGCGAAAGCCGGGGTGGCGACAAGCGCCGCGGCCACTACGGCCAGTTGGGTCAACTTACGCACGATGCACTCCTGGATAAACCGTTGTCATTAAGCGAGGGCCGACCTCAGAAGGTCTGGCCCAGAGAGAATTGGAACACCTGGGTGTCGGCATCGTCCGGCTTCTTCACCGGCATTGCCAGGCTGAAGCTCAGCGGGCCCAGTGCGGTGATCCAGGTCACGCCCAGGCCGACCGAGCTGGCCATACCCGAGAAACCGACCTTCTCGCAATCAGGCTGGTTGCCGCAATTGGTGTCGAACACGTTACCCACATCCCAGAACACGGACGTGCGCAGCGAACGCTGATCCTTGACGAATGGCAGCGGGAACAGCAGCTCCACACCACCTTGTACCAGCACGTTGCCACCAAACGGCAACGGATCCTGGTCCGGGTCGGCAATGGTGCCTGGCTTGCCACCGTTGGCCTCGCCGCGGCTTGGGGTACTGCGTGGGCCCAGGCTACTGTCCTTGAAGCCACGGACGGAGTTGAAGCCACCCGCGAAGTAGTTCTCGTAGAACGGCAGGCCGGAGGTGCTGCCGTAACCATCACCATAGCCCAGTTCGGTGTGCAGGCGCAGGGTGTAGTCGTTGGTAATCGGCTTGAACAGCTGGCCGCGGTAGTCGAGCTTGAAGAACGACAGGTCGCTGCCCGGAATGGTGGATTCCAGGGTCAGGCTTTGCGAGTGACCACGGGTCGCCAGCACGCCTTTGTTCAGGGTCGACTCCGACCAGCCGATCGAGGCCTTGAAGTTCAGGAAGCTGTCGCCTTCCTCTTCGAGGAAATCGAAGATCTCGTCAACGGTGTACTTGCCGGTCTTGATCTTGTCCTGCTGCACGCTCAGGCCATAGGTCAGGCGCGAGGTCTCGCTGATCGGGTAGCCGAGGCTGACGCCTGCACCGTAGCTGTCCACCGCGTAGCTGGCCACGTCGACGTCGAGGTCGTCGTAGTCGGTGCTGCGGTAGAAGGCGTTGTAACCCAGGCTCACGCCATCGGCAGTGAAGTAGGGGTCAACGAAGCCGAAGTTGTAGCGGGTCTGGTATTCCGAACGGGTCAGGCCGATGGATACCTTGTTACCAGTACCGAGGAAGTTGCTCTGGCTGATCGAACCACCGAGGATCAGGCCGGCGCTCTGGGCGAAACCGACGCTGGCGGTGATCGAGCCGGAGGCCTGTTCCTCGACGCTGTAGTTGACGTCGACCTGGTCGTCGGTGCCCGGCACCGGCGGGGTCTCGACGTTCACTTCCTTGAAGAAGCCCAGGCGTTCCAGGCGGGTCTTGGACTGGTCGATCAGGTAGGTCGAGGCCCAGCCGCCTTCCATCTGGCGCATTTCGCGACGCAGCACTTCGTCTTCGGTCTTGGTGTTGCCGCGGTAGTTGATGCGGTTGACGTAGGCACGCTTGCCCGGGTCGACCACGAACATGATGTCGACGGTGTGGTCTTCATCGTTCGGCTGCGGCACGCCGTTGACGTTGGCGAAGGTGTAGCCTTCGTTACCCAGGCGGCGGGTGATCAGCTCGGAGGTGCTGGTCATCACCTTGCGCGAGAACACCTGGCCAGGCTGCACCAGCAGCAGCGACTTGACCTGGTCTTCCGGCACCTTCAGGTCACCGGACAGCTTCACGTCACGGACGGTGTACTTCTCGCCTTCGTTGATGTTGACGGTGATGTAGACGTGTTTCTTGTCCGGCGTGATGGACACCTGGGTGGAGGCGATGTCCATGTTGATGTAGCCGCGGTCCAGGTAGTAGGAACGCAGGCGCTCCAGGTCACCGGAGAGCTTTTCGCGGGCGTACTTGTCGTCGTTCTTGAAGAACGACAGCCAGTTGGTGGTCTTCAGCTCGAACAGCTGCGCCAGGGTCTCGTCGTCGAACACGTTGTTGCCAACGATGTTGATGTGCTGGATGGCGGCGACGGTGCCTTCGTTGATCTTGATCTTCAGCGCCACGCGGTTGCGCGGCTGCGGCACCACCTCGGCGTCGACCTCGGCCGAATAGCGGCCCTGGGCCACGTATTGGCGCTGCAGTTCGTTACGCACACCTTCGAGGGTGGCACGCTGGAAGATCTCGCCTTCGGCCAGGCCGGATTGCTTCAGGCCTTTCATCAGGTCTTCGGTGCTGATCGCCTTGTTGCCTTCGATCTCGATGCTCGACACCGACGGGCGTTCGACCACGTTGATGATCAGGACATTGCCATCGCGGTTCAGCTGAATGTCCTGGAAGAAGCCGGTCTTGAACAGGGAACGGGTCGACTCCACCAGTCGGCGGTCATCGGCCTGGTCGCCGACGTTCAGCGGCAAGGCACCGAAGACACTGCCGGCGGAAACCCGCTGCAGGCCGTTGACGCGGATATCGGAGATGGTGAAGGACTCGGCGTGAACTTCAGCGATCATCAGTGCGGACATGACCGCAGTTAGCAGCAGACGTTTCATGAAGTCCTTTTATTCCAACTGGCAATAAACAGCCCGCCGCGACAAGACGGCAGGTTTCGCAATTGAGCGAAGCTTTATAGTCGACCCAGATCGTTGATCAGGGCGAGCAACATCACCCCTATGACCAAACTGATACCGATCTGGACCCCCCAACCTTGCACCCGATCCGACAGCGGACGACCGCGCACCCACTCGACCAGGTAAAACAGCAAATGCCCCCCATCCAGAACCGGGATAGGCAGCAGGTTAAGAACCCCCAGGCTTATGCTCAGGTAGGCCAGGAAATTCAGGAAATCCCCCACGCCGGACTGGGCTGAAGCGCCCGCCACTTTAGCAATGGTTATCGGTCCGCTCAAGTTTTTTACCGAGAGCTCCCCGAACAGCATTTTCTTCAGCGATTCAAGGGTCAGGACGCTCATGTTCCAGGTGCGTGACAAGCCCTCACCCACCGCATCCAGCGGGCCGTAGCTGACTTCGCGGAGCATGTTGGCAGGCCATTCGCCACCTTTTACCCCGGCGCCCAGATAGCCGCCGGCCGCCTTGCCCTCGCCCTTGCGCGCCAGGGTGACCGGGACGTCCAGCACAGCATCATCGCGCTCGACACGCACCAGAACCTTGGCTTGCGGGCGGGCCCGCACGGCATCGACCACCTGCTGCCATTCGCTCACCGCCACGCCATCGAGCGCCAGCAGCTTGTCACCGGTTTTCAGGCCCGCAGCGGCAGCCGGCCCCTTCGGATCGATCTCGGCCAACACCGGCAAGATCGCCGGGCGCCAAGGGTGCAGCCCAAGGGACTGGATCGGGTCCGGCTCGTCGGCGCCCTTGAGCCAGCTGTCCAGCTTCACCTGCAGCTGGCGCTCGGCGCTGGCGCCCTCTTCACGCACGCCAACCTGCAAGGTGCCGCTCTCGCCCAGGCGGCGAACCAGTTGCAGGTTGACCGCAGACCAACCATTGGTCGGCTTGCCATCGATGGAGACGATTTCCTGACCTGCGGTCAGGCCTGCCGATGCTGCCAGGCTGCCCGCATCGACCGCGCCGATCACCGGGCGGATCTGCTGGGTACCCAGCATCGCCAGCACCCAGAAGAACAGGATGGCCAGCAGGAAGTTGGCAACCGGGCCCGCCGCGACGATCGCGATGCGCTGGCGTACGGTCTTGCGGTTGAACGACTGCTCGATCAGCGCCGGCGGCACGTCCCCCTCGCGCTCGTCGAGCATCTTGACGTAGCCACCCAGCGGGATCGCCGCGATCACGAACTCGGTGCCATGGCGGTCATGCCAGCGCAGCAGCGGCGTGCCGAAGCCCACCGAGAAGCGCAGCACCTTGACACCGCAGCGGCGTGCCACCCAGAAGTGGCCGAATTCATGGAAAGTGACCAGCACACCCAAGGCTACGAGGGTGCCGATAATCATGTAGAGCGCTGTCATATCCATCTCCGAATGATGTTCAGCGGGCTGGCATCATGCCCAGCCCCCTCGTGAACCGTGGCGAGCCTGCATCAGCGACCGTGACGCCTCAGCCACTCACGGGAAAGCTCCCGGGCACGCTGGTCGGCGGCGAACACCGCGTCCAGCGACGGCAGCGGTACGACGGGCTCCTGATCGAGCACCTGTTCGATCATACCCGCGATCTCCGGGAAGCGGATACGCCGCTGGAGAAATGCCTCGACTGCGACCTCATTTGCCGCATTGAGCACGGCCGGTGCGCTGTTGCCGGCCTCGGCAGCCTGCCGCGCCAGGCGCAGGCAAGGGAAGCGCTGTTCGTCGGGCGCCTGGAAGTCCAGACGGGCGATGGCGAACAGGTCCAGCGGCGCCACCCCGGAATCGATCCGCTCGGGCCAGGCCAGGGCGTTGGCGATGGGTGTGCGCATGTCCGGGTTACCCAACTGCGCCAGCACCGAACCGTCCACATAATCCACCAGGGAGTGGATCACGCTCTGCGGGTGCACCACCACCTCGACCTTGGCCGGTGCAGCATCGAACAACCAGCAGGCCTCGATCAGCTCCAGGCCCTTGTTCATCATGCTGGCCGAATCCACGGAAATCTTGCGCCCCATGGACCAGTTGGGGTGCGCGCAGGCCTGTTCCGGGGTGACGTCCAGCAGCGCCTCGACGGGGGTCTCGCGGAACGGGCCACCGGATGCGGTGAGCAGGATCCGGCGCACGCCGACGGCACTCAGTCCGCGCGCGTAGTCGCCGGGCATGCACTGGAAGATCGCATTGTGCTCGCTGTCGATCGGCAGCAGCACGGCACCACTGCGCCGCACCGCCTCCATGAACAGCGCGCCGGACATCACCAGCGCCTCCTTGTTGGCCAGCAACACCTTCTTGCCCGCCTCGACCGCCGCCAGGGTGGGGCGCAGGCCGGCGGCGCCGACGATGGCCGCCATCACCGCGTCCACTTCCGACGCAGAAGCCACCTGGCACAACCCGACCTCGCCTTCCAGCACCTCGGTGGCGCAACCTGCCGCAACCAGGCTTTCGCGCAGTCGCGCGGCCGCCTCGGCATTCGGTACCACGGCGAATGTCGGCCGATGGCGCACGCACAGCGCAAGCAATTCGTCGATACGCGAATAGCCACTCAGGGCGAACACCTGATAACGGTCGGGATGGCGCGCGATGACATCCAGCGTGCTCAGGCCGATGGAGCCGGTGGCCCCGAGCACGGTAATACGCTGCGGACGACTCACATCACACCCCATTCGGCGGCCCATAGCAGCACGGCGAAAATCGGGATCGCCGCAGTCAGGCTGTCGATACGATCGAGTACCCCACCATGGCCAGGCAACAGGTTGCTGCTGTCCTTGATGCCGGAACGGCGCTTGAACATGCTTTCGGTCAGGTCACCGACCACCGAAGACATGACCACCAGGGCTGCACTCAGCAGGCCCAGCAGAATCTGGCCGAAGCCCCAGTCGCGACTGATTCCGACCACCAGGGTAATCACCAGGCTGACCGCCAGGCCGCCATACACGCCTTCCCAGCTCTTGCCAGGGCTGACCTGAGGCGCCAGCTTGCGCTTGCCGAAGGCACGGCCAGAGAAGTACGCGCCAATATCGGCAGCCCACACCAGCACCATGACCGACAGGATCAGCCAGTTACCCAGCGGCCAGTGCTTGAGCAGCACCAGACCCTGCCAGGCCGGCAGCAAAACCAGCAGGCCGATCAGCAACCGGCAGGCTGCACTGGCCCACAGCTCGCTACTACGTGGATAGGTAAGCACCAGCCAGGTGGCCAACCCCCACCAGATCACCGCAGCGCCCAGCACCCAGGGCGCCAGCTCCGGAAGGATGTACAGCAGCATCAGCGCTCCGGCGACGACCACGGCATAGGCGATGCGCAGCGGCTGGGCCATGAGCCCGGCCAGACGCGCCCACTCCCAGGCGCCGAGGGTCACCACGAAGCCGATGAACAGGGCGAAGTCCCCACCGTTGAGCAGGAAGAAGCCACCCAGCGCGATCGGCAGCAGGATCAGCGCGGTAATGATGCGTTGTTTAAGCATTAAGCACGAGCTCCAGCCTCGACCTGCTCGCTGGTCTTACCGAAGCGGCGCTGGCGCGAAGCGAAATCGGCCAGGGCGGTGCGCATGGCCTCGTGTTTGAAGTCCGGCCAGTACAGGTCGGAGAAGTACAGCTCGGCGTAGGCCAGCTGCCACAATAGGAAGTTGCTGATGCGGTGCTCGCCACCGGTGCGGATGCACAGGTCCGGCAGCGGCAGCTCGCCGGTTGCCAGGCAGGTCTGCAGCAGGCCCGGGGTGATGTCTTCCGGGCGCAGGTGCCCGGCTTGCACTTCCCGCGCCAGCCGCTGGGCGGCCTGGGCGATGTCCCACTGGCCACCGTAGTTGGCCGCGATCTGCAGGATGAAGCGGTTGTTGCCGGCGGTCAGCGCCTCGGCCTCGCGCATGGCGGCCTGCAGCTCGGGATGGAAGCGCGAACGGTCACCGATGATACGCAGGCTGATGTTGTTCTCGTTGAGGCGTTTGGCCTCGCGGCGCAGGGCCGAGAAGAACAGTTCCATCAGCGCACCGACCTCTTCGGCGGGACGCTGCCAGTTCTCGCTGGAGAAGGCGAACAGGGTCAGCACCTCGACCCCGGATTCGGCACAGACTTCGATGACCGCGCGAACGGCGTCGACACCCGCCTTGTGCCCGGCAACACCGGGCAACAGGCGTTTTTTCGCCCAGCGGTTGTTGCCATCCATGATGATCGCGACATGACGCGGCACCGAGGACGGTGCCGCTGGCTTGGTCTTTTCCATTAAAAAACCCCGGCCTTAGACGGCCATCAGGTCCTTTTCCTTGGCTTTGAAGGCGGCATCGACTTCGGCAACGTACTTGTCGGTCAGCTTCTGGATCTCGTCAGCGGCGCGACGTTCTTCGTCTTCGCTGATTTCCTTGTCCTTGGTCAGCTTCTTCAGGTCGGCCAGAGCGTCACGGCGCACGTTGCGCACAGCCACCTTGGCATCCTCGGCAACGCCGCTGGCCTGCTTGGTGTAGCCCTTGCGGGTTTCCTCGGTCAGGGCCGGCATCGGCACACGGATGGTGGTGCCGGCGCTGGACGGGTTCAGGCCCAGGTCGGAGGTGAGGATGGCCTTTTCGATGGCAGCACTAAGGTTTTTGTCGTGCGCGACGATCTTCAGGGTGCGGGCATCTTCGACGGTGATCGCGGCCACCTGGTTCAGCGGCATCTCGCTACCCCAGGCAGTGACCTTGACGCTGTCCAGGATGCTTGGGTGGGCGCGACCGGTGCGGATTGCCGCGAGGTTGCGAGCCAGGGCCTCGAGGGACTTGGTCATGCGCTCCTGCGCGTCTTTCTTGATGTCGTTGATCATGCTTGGCCTTCCTCGATCAGAGTACCTTCAGCGCCACCCACCACAATGTTCAGCAGGGCGCCAGGCTTGTTCATGTTGAATACCCGCAATGGCATCTTGTGGTCACGGCACAGGCAGATTGCGGTCAGGTCCATTACACCCAGCTTGCGATCCAGGACCTCGTCGTAGGTCAGGTGATCGAACTTCTCGGCATGCGGGTCCTTGAATGGATCGGCAGTGTACACACCATCGACCTTGGTCGCCTTCAACACCACGTCGGCATCGATTTCGATGGCGCGCAGGCAGGCGGCGGAGTCGGTGGTGAAGAACGGGTTGCCGGTACCGGCGGAGAAAATTACCACATCCCCGGAGTTGAGGTGGCGAATAGCTTTGCGACGATCGTAATGATCGGTGACACCGACCATGGAAATGGCCGACATTACCAGGGCCGGGATGTTCGAGCGCTCCAGCGCATCGCGCATGGCCAGGCCGTTCATCACGGTGGCCAGCATGCCCATGTGGTCACCGGTGACGCGGTCCATGCCGGCTGCGCTGAGCGCGGCACCGCGGAACAGGTTGCCACCACCGATCACCAGGCCGACCTGGACACCGATCCCTACCAGCTGGCCAACTTCGAGGGCCATGCGATCCAGCACTTTCGGGTCGATCCCGAAGTCTTCCGAGCCCATCAGGGCCTCGCCGCTAAGTTTGAGCAAAATGCGTTTATAGCGAGGTTGGCGACCACTCACCTGCTGAGCCATTGCGAGTCTCTCCTGCGGCGTACTTTTAGAAAATTCGTGCGGGCTGTTTGCAGCCTGCTAACTGTAGCGTGGCACCGCTTCGGTGCCAGCGGCGACGGGCCTTATAAACCCTTCGCCGTTTTGACAAAGAGGCTGCGCGCGTGAGCGGGCAGCCTCTTCGGGGCGACAGACGGGGCTGTCTTACTGCTTGGCAGCAGCTACCTGAGCGGCAACTTCAGCAGCGAAGTCGTCGACTGGCTTCTCGATGCCTTCGCCTACTTTGAAGTAGGTGAAGGAAACGATTTCAGCACCGGCTTTCTTGGCCAGCTCGCCAACCTTGACTTCCGGGTTCATGACGAAGGCTTGCTCGACCAGCGAGGCTTCGGCCAGGAACTTCGAGATACGACCTTTGATCATGTTCTCGACGATGTTTTCCGGCTTGCCGGCGATCTTGTCAGCGTTCAGCTGCAGGAAGACGCCCTTCTCGCGCTCGATGGCTTCGGCCGATACTTCCGACGGCAGCAGGAACTCAGGGTTCGAAGCTGCAACGTGCATGGCGATGTTCTTGGCCAGATCGACGTCGCCGCCTTTCAGGACAACGGCAGCGCCGATCTTGTTGCCGTGCAGGTAGGCACCGACAACGTCACCTTCAACGCGCACCAGGCGACGGATGTTGACGTTCTCGCCGCACTTGGCAACCAGGGCTTCACGAGCAGCTTCACGCGAAGCGATCAGCGGAGCAGCGTCGGTCAGCTTCTGGGCGAAGGCTTCTTCGATGCTGTCGGCAACGAAGTTCTTGAAGTCGTCTTGCAGGGCCAGGAAGTCGGTCTGCGAGTTCACTTCCAGCAGGACGGCGGATTTACCGTCGGTCTTGACGGCGATAGCGCCTTCAGCAGCGACGTTGCCAGCCTTTTTGGCGGCCTTGATGGCGCCCGAGGCACGCATGTCGTCAATGGCTTTTTCGATGTCGCCGCCGGCCTTTTCCAGGGCCTTCTTGCAATCCATCATGCCTTCGCCGGTACGCTCGCGCAGTTCTTTGACCAGCGCTGCAGTAATTGCTGCCATTTCAAAATCCTCTTGGAAAGTTTTTCAACCATTCCACCCGTTCGTCACGGGCGTTCAATTCTGCAAATCCACTGTGTTTATCTCAGCGGGCCCATGATGCGGGGCCGATGCTGACAGCAGGATTTCAAGGTGGCAAAAAGGGGGCAGAGCCCCCTTTTTGCGTGCCAAGTCGACGCTAGCGTCTAATTACTCGGCAGCAGGTGCAGCCGCTTCTTCAGCGTAAACTTCGGTGCCGCCGGCAACGTTGTTGCGGCCGCGGATGACTGCGTCAGCCATCGAAGTCATGTACAGCTCGATAGCGCGGATGGCGTCATCGTTACCTGGGATGATGTAGTCAACACCTTCCGGGCTGCTGTTGGTATCGACAACGCCGATTACCGGGATGCCCAGCTTGTTGGCTTCGGTGATCGCGATGCGCTCGTGATCAACGTCGATAACGAACAGAGCGTCTGGCAGACCACCCATGTCCTTGATGCCGCCCAGGCTGCGATCCAGTTTTTCCAGGTCGCGGGAGCGCATCAGGGCTTCTTTCTTGGTCAGCTTGGCGAAAGTGCCGTCTTCGGCCTGGGTTTCCAGGTCGCGCAGACGCTTGATCGAAGCGCGGATGGTCTTGTAGTTGGTCAGCATGCCGCCCAACCAACGGTGGTCAACGTACGGCGAACCGCAACGAGCAGCTTGCTCGGCGACGATCTTGCCGGCGGAACGCTTGGTGCCGACGAACAGGATCTTGTTCTTGCCCTGAGCCAGGCGCTCTACGAACGACAGAGCGTCGTTGAACATTGGCAGGGTTTTTTCCAGGTTGACGATGTGGATCTTGTTACGCGCGCCGAAAATGTACTTGCCCATTTTCGGGTTCCAGTAACGGGTCTGGTGGCCGAAGTGCACACCGGCCTTCAGCATATCGCGCATGTTGACTTGGGACATGATAGTTCCTTGATAAGTCGGGTTGGGCCTCCACGTATCCCAATGACCAACCCGCGAATTCTGCAACTCGGGGCACCCAGGTCATCGTGTCGACACGTGTGTGGGTTAAGTGCTGACGGGGTCGTCCCCGAAAGCGGCGCATTTTATACCACAGACCGCGACCGAACGGAACCCGGATACTGTTGCGTCCGTCAGCGGTTTTTGCAGCACCCCGGCTTTCGCGCCAGAATGCCAGCTGTAGACAGCAGCATTGCCGCCTTTATCCCGACCGATCGGCGCCCTGCTCTGCTAGAATCCGGCCTTTCCCGTTTGTTCGCGCCGTGCACGGCGCTGTAGAGAGCCTGTAATGACCGTCACCATCAAGACCGCAGAAGACATCGAGAAGATGCGCATCGCTGGCCGCCTGGCCGCCGAGGTGCTGGAAATGATCGAGGAACACGTCAAGCCCGGTGTCACCACCGAAGAGCTGGACCGCCTGTGTCACGACTACATCGTCAACGTCCAGCAGGCCATCCCGGCACCGCTCAACTACAAGGGCTACCCGAAGTCGATCTGCACCTCGATCAACCATGTGGTCTGCCACGGCATCCCCAACGACAAGCCGCTCAAGGACGGTGACACGCTGAACATCGACGTCACCGTGATCAAGGACGGCTACCACGGCGACACCAGCCGCATGTTCCACGTCGGCACCGTGCCGGTATGGGCCGAGCGCCTGTCCAAGGTCACCCAGGAGTGCATGTACAAGGCCATCGAACTGGTCAAGCCGGGCTGCCGCCTGGGCGACATCGGCGAAGTGATCCAGAAGCACGCTGAAAAGAACGGCTTCTCGGTGGTGCGCGAGTTCTGCGGCCACGGCATCGGCAAGGTGTTCCACGAAGAGCCGCAGATCCTGCACTACGGCCGCGCCGGCACCGGCATGGAGCTGAAGGAAGGCATGACCTTCACCATCGAGCCGATGATCAACCAGGGCAAGGCCGACACCAAGGTGCTGGGCGACGGCTGGACCGCCATCACCAAGGACCGCAAGCTCTCGGCCCAGTGGGAGCACACCCTGGTGGTGACCGCAACCGGCTACGAGATCTTCACCCTGCGCAAGGACGACACCATCCCGCGCACCTCGGCCTGACCGCACTCCCACAGGCCACCCCCACGACAGGAACGTGACGCGATGCCCCAGGTGGACCCCGAGCTGTTCGACCGCGGCCAGTTCCAGGCGGAACTGGCCCTCAAGGCGAGCCCCATCGCCGCCTTCAAGAAAGCCATCCGCCAGGCCGGCGAGGTGCTCGACAAGCGTTTCCGCAGTGGCAGCGAAATCCGCCCACTGATCGAGGCCCGCGCCTGGCTCGTCGACAACATCCTGCAACAGGCCTGGAACCAGTTCGACTGGGGCGACCAGAGCGGCATCGCCCTGGTCGCGGTGGGTGGCTACGGGCGCGGCGAGCTGCACCCGCATTCGGACATCGACCTGCTGATCCTGCTGGGTGCTGCCGAACACGAGCAGTACCGCGACGCCATAGAGAGGTTTCTCACCCTGCTGTGGGACATCGGCCTGGAAGTGGGCCAGAGCGTGCGCACCGTCGACGAGTGCGCCGAGCAGGCCCGCGCCGACCTGACGGTCATCACCAACCTGATGGAAAGCCGCACCATTGCCGGCCCCGAGGCGCTGCGCCAACGCATGCTTGAGGTGACCAGCACTGCGCACATGTGGCCGAGCAAGGACTTCTTCCTGGCCAAGCGCGCCGAACTCAAGGCCCGCCACCACAAGTACAACGATACCGAGTACAACCTCGAACCCAACGTGAAAGGTTCACCCGGTGGCCTGCGCGACATCCAGACAGTGCTGTGGGTGGCCCGCCGCCAGTACGGCACACTCAACCTGCACGCCTTGGCCGGCGAAGGTTTCCTGCTGGAAAGCGAGAACGAGCTGCTGGCCTCGTCCCAGGACTTCCTGTGGAAGGTGCGCTACGCCTTGCATATGCTGGCCGGGCGCGCCGAGGACCGCCTGCTGTTCGACCACCAGCGCAGCATCGCCGCGCTGCTGGGCTACAGCGACGACAACCCCAAGCGGGCGATCGAGCAGTTCATGCAGCAGTACTATCGGGTGGTGATGAGCATCAGCCAGCTGTGCGACCTGATCATCCAGCACTTCGAGGAGGTCATCCTCGCCGATGACGACAGCGGCACCACCCAGCCGCTGAATGCGCGCTTCCGCCTGCATGATGGCTATATAGAGGCAGTCAGGCCGAACGTGTTCAGGCGCACACCGTTCGCCATGCTGGAAATCTTCGTGCTGATGGCTCAGCATCCCGAGATCAAGGGCGTACGCGCCGATACGGTGCGGCTGCTGCGCGAACACCGGCACCTGATCGACGACACTTTCCGCACCGATATCCGCAACACCAGCCTGTTCATCGAGCTGTTCAAGTGTGAAATCGGTATCCACCGCAACCTGCGGCGGATGAACCGCTACGGCATCCTTGGCCGCTATCTGCCGGAGTTCGGCCTGATCGTCGGGCAGATGCAGCACGACCTGTTCCACATCTATACGGTCGATGCGCACACCCTCAACCTCATCAAGCACCTGCGCAAGTTGCAATACACCCCGGTGTCCGAGAAATTCCCGCTGGCCAGCAAGCTCATGGGCCGCCTGCCCAAGCCCGAGCTGATCTACCTGGCCGGCCTGTATCACGACATCGGCAAGGGCCGCCAGGGCGACCATTCCGAGCTGGGTGCGGTGGATGCGCAGAAGTTCTGCGAGCGCCACCAGTTGCCGGCCTGGGACAGCCGGCTGATCGTCTGGCTGGTGCTGAACCACCTGGTGATGTCGACCACCGCCCAGCGCAAGGACCTGTCCGACCCTCAGGTAATCAACGATTTTGCCCTGCACGTGGGCGACGAGACACGCCTGGACTACCTGTACGTGCTGACCGTGGCCGATATCAACGCCACCAACCCCAGCCTGTGGAACTCGTGGCGGGCCAGCCTGCTGCGCCAGCTGTACACCGAGACCAAACGCGCCCTGCGCCGAGGCCTGGAAAACCCGCTAGACCGCGAAGAGCAGATTCGCCAGACCCAATCGGCGGCGCTGGATATCCTGGTGCGCGAAGGCACCGACCCGGACGATGTCGAGCAGCTGTGGTCGCAGCTGGGCGATGACTACTTCCTCAAGCACACCGCCGCCGACGTGGCCTGGCACAGTGACGCGATCCTCCAGCAGCCGGCCGATGGCGGGCCGCTGGTGCTGATCAAGGAAACCACCCAGCGCGAGTTCGAGGGTGGCACGCAGATCTTCATTTATGCCCCCGACCAGCACGACTTCTTCGCCGTGACCGTGGCGGCGATGTCGCAGTTGAACCTGAACATTCATGACGCGCGGATCATCACCTCGAGCAGCCAGTTCACCCTCGATACCTACATCGTGCTGGACAACGACGGCGGCTCGATCGGCGACAACCCGCAGCGGGTCAAGCAGATTCGCGACGGCCTGACCGAAGCGCTGCGCAACCCCGAGGACTACCCGACCATCATCCAGCGCCGGGTACCGCGCCAGCTCAAGCATTTCGACTTCCCGCCACAGGTAACCATCCTCAACGATGCCCAGCGGCCGGTGACCATCCTCGAAATCACCGCACCTGACCGCCCTGGCCTGCTGGCCCGGCTGGGGCGGATCTTCCTGGAGTTCGACCTGTCGCTGCAGAACGCCAAGATCGCCACCCTTGGCGAGCGGGTGGAAGACGTGTTCTTCATCACCGATGCCGACAACCAGCCGCTGTCCGACCCGCAACTGTGCAGCCGACTGCAGGAAGCCATCGTCCAGCAGCTGCAGGCCGGCCAGGCCAGCGATGCCAGCCCTACCCGCGTGACCTTTTAACGATTAGACGATTGACGAGACCTTGCGCCGATGAACCATGCCTTGACCCAGCTTCAGCCCTACCCGTTCGAGAAACTCCGCGCCCTGCTGGGCAGCGTTGCACCTGCGGCGGACAAGCGCGCCATCGCCCTGTCGATCGGTGAGCCGAAGCACGAATCGCCGGCGTTCGTCGCCCAGGCCATGGCCGACAACCTCGACAAGCTGGCGGTGTACCCGAGCACCATCGGCCTGCCCGCCCTGCGCCAGGCCATCGGCCAGTGGTGCGAGCGGCGCTTCGGCGTACCGGCCGGCTGGCTGGATGCCGACCGCCACATCCTGCCGGTCAACGGCACCCGTGAAGCGCTGTTCGCCTTCACCCAGGCCGTGGTCAACCGCGCCGATGACGGCCTGGTGGTCAGCCCCAACCCGTTCTACCAGATCTACGAAGGCGCAGCGCTGCTGGCCGGTGCCACCCCGCACTACCTGCCGTGCCTGGAAAGCAACGGTTTCAACCCCGACTTCGACGCCGTGCCGGCTGAAGTGTGGAAGCGTTGCCAGATCCTGTTCCTGTGCTCGCCGGGCAACCCCACCGGCGCACTGGTGCCGATGGACACCCTGAAGAAGCTGATTGCCCTGGCCGACGAGCACGACTTCGTGATTGCCGCCGACGAGTGCTACAGCGAGCTGTACTTCGACGAGGATGCCCCACCACCAGGCCTGCTGACTGCCTGTGCGGAACTGGGCCGCAGCGACTTCAAGCGCTGCGTGGTATTCCACAGCCTGTCCAAGCGCTCCAACCTGCCGGGCCTGCGCTCGGGCTTCGTCGCCGGTGACGCCGAGATCATCAAGCCGTTCCTGCTGTACCGTACCTACCACGGCTGCGCCATGCCGGTACAAACCCAGCTGGCCAGTATCGCTGCCTGGCAGGACGAGGCGCATGTGCGTGAGAACCGCGACCAGTACCGCGCCAAGTACGACGCCGTGCTTGATATCCTGCAGCCGGTGCTGGATGTGCAGCGCCCGGATGGCAGCTTCTACCTGTGGGCCAAGGTGCCCGGCAGCGATGCCGAGTTCACCCGCGACCTGTTCGAGGCCCAGCATGTGACGGTGGTACCGGGGTCGTACCTGTCGCGTGAAGTGGATGGCGTGAACCCGGGTGCCGGGCGTGTGCGCATGGCACTGGTTGCACCGCTGGCCGAGTGCATCGAAGCGGCGGAGCGGATTCGCGAATTCCTGCAGAACCGCTGATTCGACAGGCGCCGTACAGCCCTCGAGTGTTGTGCAGTACCTGTAGGAGCGGGTTTACCCGCGAACACCGGCACAGCCGGTGCCATGCACCGCGTCGCCTGATTCGCGGGTAAACCCGCTCCCACAGGGCCGCAAAGCGGCCCCTTGGGGTCTACCTGACTGACCCCAGGTTTGCTTCACTCATATCCAGCTCACCCAGCACCTGCCTCACCACTTCATCCCCCACCAGATGCTGGCGATGCAGTTCATACAGCTCCAGCCGCTGGGCCCGCAGCGCCCGCAGGCGCAAACGCCGCTCCAGCAAGTCCATCTGCTCAGCCAGGGCCTTGGCCTCGGCGCTGTCATTGTAGCTGTCCAGCTCATCGCGGTATTCCGCCATCAAGCGCGCCTTCAACTCGGTCGCCAGGGTCGCCTGCGCGGCATCCTGCGGCGCGTTGCTGTCGATCACTTCCTCTGCCTCCAGCGCATGGATCGCCGCCTCGGCCGTCCGTCGCCAGGCCTCCTGCACTTCCTGGTGCAAGCGCTCGTCCGGGCTCTTGGTCACCCCGCGCAGCAACAGCGGCAGCGCGATACAAGCGCTGATCAATGACAACAGGATCACACCGGCCGCAATGAAGATCAGCAAGTCACGCTCCGGGAAGGCCTTGCCTGCTCCCATAAGCAACGGGATCGACATCACACCGGCCAGGGTAACCGCACCGCGCACACCACCCAGGGTCAGCAGCCAGCAGGAGCGCGCCGTGGGCATCAGCACCAGCGCCGGCTTGCCGCGCCAGCGGCGTACCACACCGATCGAGCGCCAGATGCTCTGGACCCAGATGAACCGCAGCAAGATCAGCGCCACAAAGATCGCCACCACGTCCAGGCAGCGCCAGGCCAGGGTCGGCCATACGGTGGGTTCATGGCTGACCACGGCCTTGATGATGTCCGGTAACTGCAGGCCCAGCAGCAGGAAGATCAGGCCGTTGAAAGCGAACTCCAGCAGCGACCACACACTGCGGTTGAGCAGGCGCGTGCTGGTCTGCCGTGGCAGCAGGTCGAGCCAACTCTGCATCATGCCAGCCGCTACCGCCGAAAGGATGCCCGACACGCCCAGGCGCTCGGCCAGCACGTAGGCAGCGAACGGCAGCAGCAACATGAACACCACGTGGGTGGCCGGGTCGTCCCAGCCGCGAGCGATCATCCAGGCACGCAGGCGGCCGATCAGCCAGCTCAGGGCCACGCCCACCGCCAGGCCACCCAGGGCGACCAGTACGAAGCTGAAGCTTGCGTCGGTCAGCGAAAACACCCCGGTGATCGCCGCCGCCAGGGCGAACTTGAAGGTCACCAGGCCCGAGGCATCGTTCATCAGGGCCTCGCCCTGGAGCATGTGCATCAGCGGGGTGGGCAGGCGGTCCTGGGTAATGGCCGAAACCGCCACGGCGTCGGTTGGCGACAACACTGCGGCCAAGGCGAAGGCCACGGGCAGCGGGATGCTCGGCAGCAGCCAGTGAATGAAGTAACCGGCCCCAACCACGGTAAACAGCACCAGGCCCACGGCCAGCGCCACCACCGGCCCACGAATGCGCCACAACTCGCGCTTGGGAATGCGCCAGCCGTCGGCGAACAGCAACGGTGGCAGGAACAGGAACAGGAACAGCTCGGGGTCCAGTGCCACATGCAGGCCCAGTGTCGGCCAAGCGAGCAAGGCACCAGCGGCGATCTGTACTAGCGGCAAGGGCAGCGGAATCATGCGGCCGACCAGCTTCGACACGCTGACCAGCGTCAGCAGGATGAGGACGGTGTAGGCGGACTGCATCCGGGAAAGCTTCCTTTGTGAACCAGAAACGACAACAGGGCGACACATCGCCATTGAAACAATATGTTAGCGGCGGTGGGCGATTCGGGGCCGCTGCACGATAGTCGCAGGTGGCGGATGAATATGTAACATGATGATACTTCGGTTTGTCGGTGGCGCAGGTTCGACCCCTTATCGCCCAGCAGATGCATGCCTTGAGCCTTGCAGTGTGTCGGAGACCGAGCGCCGCGCGGGCGGCGCTCGGTCTCCGACACACTGCAAGACCCAAGACATGCACACCCGTGGCGCTCACAGGATCGTTCCCGCATAATCCCGCGACTGAAATCGGAAAACGGAGAGATTGGGGCAGCCTGTGATCCCCAATGCACACAATGACCTACACGCTCTACGGCATTAAAGCCTGTGACACCATGAAAAAGGCACGTACCTGGCTCGAAGACCAGGCCATCGCCTACGAATTCCACGACTACAAGGCCCAAGGCATCGACCGTGACAGCCTGAACCGCTGGTGCGAGGAACACGGCTGGGAAGTCATCCTCAACCGTGCCGGCACCACCTTCCGCAAGCTGGACGACGCCAGCAAGGCCGACCTCGACCAGGCCAAGGCCGTCGAGCTGATGCTGGCCCAGCCGTCGATGATCAAGCGCCCGGTGCTCGACCTTGGCGCGCGCACCCTGGTCGGCTTCAAGCCCGACCTGTACGCCGCTGCCCTGGCCTGAGCCCCTACCCTATTTCGCACGAGGTAATCACATGTCCAATACCCTGTTCAGCCTGGCCTTCGGTGTCGGCTCCCAGAACCGCCAGGGCGCCTGGCTGGAAGTGTTCTACGCACAACCGCTGCTCAACCCGAGCGCCGAACTGGTCGCTGCAGTAGCCCCTGTTCTCGGATACCAAGGTGGCAACCAGGCCATCGCCTTCAGCAACGCCCAGGCCGCGCAACTGGCCGAAGCCGTGAAAGGTGTGGATGCCACCCAAGCCGCCCTGCTGACCCGCCTGGCCGAAAGCCACAAGCCGCTGGTCGCCACCCTGCTGGCCGAAGACGCCGCGCTGACCTCGACCCCAGAGGCCTACCTCAAGCTGCACCTGCTGTCGCACCGCCTGGTCAAGCCGCACGGCGTGAGCCTGGCTGGCATCTTCCCGCTGCTGCCTAACGTGGCCTGGACCAACCAGGGCGCGGTCGATCTGGCCGAACTCGCCGAACTGCAACTGGAAGCGCGCCTGAAGGGCGAGCTGCTGGAAGTGTTCTCGGTGGACAAGTTCCCGAAAATGACCGACTACGTGGTCCCGGCCGGCGTGCGTATCGCCGACACCGCCCGCGTGCGCCTGGGCGCCTACATCGGCGAAGGCACCACCATCATGCACGAAGGCTTCGTCAACTTTAACGCTGGCACCGAAGGCCCGGGCATGATCGAAGGCCGCGTTTCCGCTGGCGTATTCGTCGGCAAGGGCTCGGACCTGGGCGGCGGCTGCTCGACCATGGGCACCCTGTCCGGTGGCGGCAACATCGTCATCAAGGTTGGCGAAGGCTGCCTGATCGGCGCCAACGCCGGTATCGGCATTCCGCTGGGCGACCGCAACACTGTCGAAGCCGGCCTGTACATCACCGCCGGTACCAAGGTGAACCTGCTGGACGAGAACAACCAGCTGGTCAAAGTGGTCAAGGCCCGCGACCTGGCCGGCCAGACCGACCTGCTGTTCCGCCGCAACTCGCTGAACGGCGCGGTGGAGTGCAAGACCCACAAGTCGGCCATCGAGCTGAACGAGGCGCTGCACGCGCACAACTGAGACCCCTTCAACCGCTGCCGGAGCGAGCTTGCTCGCGAACAGCGGATTCTCAGCGTTTGAAATGTTAAGATCGGGTCTGGCACCACGCCAGACCCGATTTTCATTCCAGGCCCCGCGACCATGTTTCAGCCCTCCCCCTGGCGTGCCGATTTTCCCGCCATCGCCGCCCTGCAACGGCAGCACCAGACCTACCTGGACAGCGCCGCCACCACCCAGAAGCCGCAAGCCCTGCTCGATGCCCTGAGCCATTACTACGGCCATGGCGCAGCCAACGTGCACCGTGCCCAGCACTTGCCCGGCGCACTGGCCACACAGGCCTTCGAAACCAGCCGCGACAAGGTTGCCGCCTGGCTCAATGCGCCAGACTCGCGGCAGATCATCTTCACCCACGGTGCCACTTCGGCGCTGAACCTGCTGGCCTATGGCCTGGAACACCGCTTCGAGGCCGGTGACGAAATTGCCGTCAGTGCCCTGGAGCACCATGCCAACCTGCTGCCCTGGCAACAGCTGGCGCGCCGGCGCAACCTGCGTCTGGTGGTGCTGCCGCTGGATGCCCATGGCCGCATCGACCTGGACCAGGCGCTGCAACTGATCGGCCCGCGCACCCGGGTGCTGGCGGTGAGCCAGCTGTCCAACGTGCTGGGCACCTGGCAACCGTTACCGGCACTGCTGGCCCATGCCCGTGCGCAAGGCGCGCTGACAGTGGTCGACGGTGCCCAGGGCGTGGTGCATGGCCGCCATGATGTGCAGCAGCTTGGCTGCGACTTCTATGTGTTCTCCAGTCACAAGCTGTACGGCCCGGAAGGCGTGGGCGTGCTGTACGGCCGCAGCCAGGCGCTGGAGCTGCTGCACCATTGGCAGTTCGGCGGCGAGATGGTGCAACTGGCCGAGTACCACAGCGCCAGCTTCCGCCCGGCGCCGCTGGGGTTCGAGGCTGGCACGCCACCGATCGCCGGGGTGATCGGCCTGGGTGCGACCCTAGACTACCTGGCCAGCCTCGATGCCCAGGCACTCGTAGCCCATGAAACCAGCCTGCACCAGCACTTGCTGCGCGGCCTGGCAGACCGCGATGGCGTGCGCATCCTGGGGACGCCACAGGCGGCCCTTGCCAGTTTCGTCATCGAAGGCGTGCACAACGCCGACATCGCCCACCTGCTGACCGAGCAAGGCATTGCCGTGCGTGCCGGGCACCACTGTGCGATGCCGCTGCTGAAGGGCTTGGGCCTGGAGGGCGCGATCCGCGTGTCATTGGGGCTGTATAACGACAGCGATGACTTGCAGCGTTTCTTCGAGGCGTTGGATCAAGGCCTGGAGCTGTTGCGATGACCTTGCCCGATCAGGCGCGCCAGGCGCTGGAAGCTTTCGAGCAGGGCAAGGGTTGGGAACAGCGTGCGCGGCTGCTGATGCAGTGGGGCGATCGGCTGGAACCGCTGGCTGATACTGAAAAGACCGAGGCCAACCGGGTGCATGGTTGCGAAAGCCTGGTATGGCTGGTGGCCGAGCAGGCCGAGGGTTTGTGGCGGTTCAAGGCCAGCAGCGATGCACGCCTGTTGCGCGGGCTGCTGGCGTTGTTGCTGGTGCGGGTGCAGGGGTTGGCCAGTGAAGAACTTGCCGGGCTCGATCTGCGTGAGTGGTTTACTCAGCTGGGCCTGGAGCGCCAGCTTTCGCCATCGCGCAGCAATGGGCTGCATGCGGTGTTGCAGCGGATGGCGGAGCTGGCGTCCAACCGTTGAATCGGTGCTGGCTTCTTCGCGGGCTCGCCCGCTCCCACAGGACCTTCACCTATCTTGAGAGAGATGCAGTACCTGTGGGAGCGGGCAAGCCCGCGAAGAAGCCCACGCGGTCTATTCAGGCTTGACCCGCTCCGAAGGCCGCCGCGCCCCCGCTACCAGTTTTTCCACCGCCTTGCTCGCTGCCACCATGCCAAAGGTCGCGGTCACCATCATCACCGCGCCAAAGCCACCCGAGCAGTCCAGCCGCACGCCCTCGCCCACGAAGCTTTTCTGCAGGCAAACGCTGCCATCGCCCTTGGGGTAGCGCAGCTGTTCACTGGAGAACACGCATGGCACGCCATAGTTGCGGCTGACATTGCGCGAGAAGTTATAGTCGCGGCGCAGGGTGGAACGCACCCGCGAGGCCAGCGGGTCGTTGAAGGTCTTGTTCAGGTCGGCGATCTGGATCTGTGTCGGGTCGATCTGCCCACCGGCGCCCCCCGTGGTGACGATGGCGATCTTGCGCCGCCGGCACCAGGCAATCAGCGCCGCCTTGGCCATGACGCTGTCGATGCAGTCGATCACACAGTCGAGGTTCTCGGTGATGTACTCGACCATGGTGTCGCGGGTGACGAAGTCAGCGACAGCATGCACCGTACACCCCGGGTTGATCGCCCGCAGGCGCTCGGCCATGACCTCGACCTTGGGCCGCCCCACCTGCCCTTCCAAAGCATGGGCCTGGCGGTTGGTGTTGCTGACGCACACATCGTCAAGGTCGAACAGGGTGATCTCGCCCACGCCACTGCGTGCCAGCGCTTCCGCCGCCCACGAGCCTACTCCGCCAATGCCGACCACGGCCACATGGGCCTGGCCCAGACGGTGCAACCCCTGGTCGCCATACAGCCGGGCAACGCCGGCGAAGCGTGGATCTTCTGTGCTCATGTTCATACCCCAAAAAACCGGCGCGCATTATATGCCAGCGGGCCCATGGCCTGCATCGTTAGGAAAGAGACTACCAACCCTGCTTTAATGTCCTATCACTTCGACACATATGGACGACAATGTCTTCACGTAAATTCGGCCTGAACCTGGTCGTGGTCCTGGCCATCGCCGCGTTGTTCACCGGGTTCTGGGCACTGATCAACCGCCCGGTCTCCGCCCCCGCCTGGCCAGAGCAGATCTCTGGCTTCTCGTATTCACCCTTCCGCCTGGGCGAAAGCCCGCAGAAGGGCCAGTACCCCAGTGACGACGAGATGCGCCAGGACCTGGAGCAGTTGAGCAAACTGACCGACAGCATCCGGATCTACACCGTGGAGGGCACCCAGGCGGATATCCCGCGCCTGGCCGAGGAATTCGGCCTGCGGGTGACGCTGGGCATCTGGATCAGCCCGGACCTGGAGCGCAACGAACGCGAAATCGCCACGGCCATCCAGCTGGCCAACACCTCGCGCAGCGTGGTGCGGGTGGTGGTCGGCAACGAGGCGCTGTTCCGCGAAGAAGTCACCCCGGAAAACCTGATCAAGTACCTGGACCGGGTACGCGCAGCGGTCAAGGTGCCGGTAACCACCAGTGAGCAATGGCACATCTGGAAGGAAAACCCGCAGCTGGCCAAGCACGTCGACCTGATTGCCGCGCACATCCTGCCGTACTGGGAGTTCGTACCTATGAAGGATTCGGTCGAGTTCGTGCTCGACCGTGCCCGCGAGCTGAAGCACCAGTTCCCGCGCAAACCCCTGCTGCTGTCGGAAGTCGGCTGGCCGAGCAACGGCCGCATGCGCGGCGGCGCCGATGCCACCCAGGCTGACCAGGCCATCTACCTGCGTACCCTGGTCAACACCCTCAACCGCCGTGGTTACAATTACTTCGTCATCGAAGCCTACGACCAGCCGTGGAAGGCCAGCGACGAAGGCTCGGTGGGCGCCTACTGGGGCGTGTACAACGCCGAACGCCAGCAAAAATTCAACTTTGACGGCCCGGTGGTGGCAATACCGCAATGGCGCGCCCTGGCGGTGGCCTCGGTAGTGCTGGCGATGATCGCCCTGATGGTACTGTTCATCGACGGTTCGGCCCTGCGCCAGCGCGGCCGCACCTTCCTGACCTTCATCACCTTCCTGTGCGGGTCGGTGCTGGTATGGATCGCCTACGACTACAGCCAGCAATACAGCACCTGGTTCAGCCTGACCGTAGGCGTGCTGCTTGCCCTCGGCGCGCTGGGCGTGTTCATCGTGCTGCTGACCGAGGCCCACGAACTGGCCGAGGCAGTATGGATACACAAGCGCCGGCGCGAATTCCTGCCGGTGCAGGCCGATAGCGCCTACCGGCCCAAGGTATCGGTGCATGTGCCGTGCTACAACGAGCCGCCGGAGATGGTCAAACAAACCCTCGATGCCCTGGCCGCGCTGGACTACCCCGACTACGAAGTGCTGGTGATCGACAACAACACCAAGGACCCGGCCGTGTGGGAGCCGCTCAAGGCCCATTGCGAGAAGCTCGGCGAGCGCTTCAGGTTCTTCCACGTCGCGCCCCTGGCCGGTTTCAAGGGCGGCGCATTGAACTACCTGATCCCGCATACCGCCAAGGACGCCGAAGTGATCGCGGTGATCGACTCGGACTACTGCGTCGACCGCAACTGGCTCAAGCACATGGTGCCGCACTTCGCCGACCCGAAGATTGCCGTGGTGCAGTCGCCGCAGGACTACCGCGACCAGCACGAAAGCGCCTTCAAGAAGCTGTGCTACAGCGAGTACAAGGGCTTCTTCCACATCGGTATGGTCACCCGCAACGACCGGGACGCGATCATCCAGCACGGTACCATGACCATGACCCGCCGCAGCGTGCTGGAAGAGCTAGGCTGGGCCGAGTGGTGCATCTGCGAGGACGCCGAACTGGGCTTGCGGGTATTCGAAAAGGGCCTGTCGGCCGCCTATGCCCACAACAGCTACGGCAAGGGCCTGATGCCCGACACCTTCATCGACTTCAAGAAGCAACGCTTCCGCTGGGCCTACGGCGCCATCCAGATCATCAAGCACCACGCCAGCGCCCTGCTGCGCGGCAAGGGCAGCGAGCTGACCCGCGGCCAGCGCTACCACTTCCTGGCCGGCTGGCTGCCGTGGATCGCCGATGGCATGAACATCTTCTTCACCATCGGCGCGCTGCTGTGGTCGGCGGCGATGATCATCGTGCCGCACCGGGTCGACCCGCCGCTGATGATCTTTGCCATTCCGCCGCTGGCACTGTTCTTCTTCAAGGTCGGCAAGATCATCTTCCTCTACCGCCGCGCGGTAGGGGTGAACCTGAAAGATGCCTTTGCTGCGGCGCTGGCCGGGCTGGCACTGTCGCATACCATCGCCAAGGCGGTGCTGTACGGGTTCTTCACCAGCAGCATGCCGTTCTTCCGCACACCGAAGAACGCCGACAGCCACGGGCTGCTGGTGGCGATTTCCGAGGCGCGGGAAGAGCTGTTCATCATGTTGCTGCTGTGGGGCGCAGCGCTGGGCATCTACCTGGTACAGGGGCTGCCGAGCTCGGACATGCGCTTCTGGGTGGCGATGTTGCTGGTGCAATCGTTGCCTTATGTGGCGGCGCTGGTGATGGCGTTCCTGTCTTCGCTGCCCAAGCCTGGGGAAAAGGCCGCCGAGGCGCAGCAGGCCTGAGATCCTGGGGCCGCTTTGCGCCCCTTTCGCGACACAAGGCCGTTCCCACAGGTATTGCACACGCCTGATGGGCTGTGGTGATCCTGTGGGAGCGGCCTTGTGTCGCGATAGGGCCGCAAAGCGGCCCCAATGGCCCATCGGTTTGATATAAGATAACGCCCTCAGATTTCCCCGCCTTGCCTTGCCCCGGAGTTCCCCATGACGGCCCCTGCCGAGCTCTCGCCTACCCTTCAACTGGCCTGCGACCTGATCCGTCGCCCCTCGGTCACCCCCGTCGACGCCGACTGCCAGGCGCAGATGATGAACCGCTTGGGCGCCGTAGGCTTCCAGCTCGAGCCGATGCGCATCGAGGACGTCGACAATTTCTGGGCCACCCACGGCAGCCAGGATGGCCCGGTGCTGTGCTTCGCCGGCCACACCGACGTGGTACCCACCGGCCCGGTGCAGCAATGGCAGCATGAGCCGTTCGAAGCGCTGATCGACGCCGACGGCATGCTCTGCGGTCGTGGCGCCGCCGACATGAAAGGCAGCCTGGCCTCCATGGTGATTGCCAGCGAACGCTTCGTGCAGGACTACCCGGACCACCGCGGCAAGGTCGCGTTCCTGATTACCAGCGACGAGGAAGGCCCGGCCCACCATGGCACCAAGGCCGTGGTCGAGCGCCTGAAAGCACGCAACGAGCGCCTGGACTGGTGCATCGTCGGCGAACCCTCCAGCACCACCCTGCTGGGTGACGTGGTCAAGAATGGCCGCCGTGGCTCGCTGGGCGCCAAGCTGACCGTGCGCGGCAAGCAGGGCCATGTGGCCTACCCGCACCTGGCGCGCAACCCGATCCACCTGGCCGCTCCGGCCCTGGCGGAACTGGCGGCCGAGCACTGGGACGAAGGCAACGCGTTCTTCCCGCCGACCAGTTTCCAGATCTCCAACCTCAATTCCGGCACCGGCGCCACCAACGTGGTCCCCGGCGAGCTGACCGCCCTGTTCAACTTCCGTTTCTCTACCGAGTCCACCGTCGAAGGCCTGCAGGCGCGGGTGTCGGCGATCCTCGACAAGCATGAGCTGGACTGGTCGATCGACTGGGCGTTGTCGGGCCTGCCGTTCCTTACCGAACCGGGCGAATTGCTGGACGCCGTCTCGGCCAGCATCAAGGGCGTCACCGGCCGCGACACCCAGCCGTCGACCAGCGGCGGTACCTCCGATGGGCGCTTCATCGCCACCATGGGCACCCAGGTGGTCGAGCTCGGCCCGGTCAACGCCACCATCCACCAGGTGGATGAGCGGATCCTGGCCAGCGATCTCGATCTGCTGACCGAAATCTATTACCAGACTCTGGTCCGGTTGCTCGCCTGATGCTCGCCTGCCCTCTTTGCCAGGCGCCACTGAGCCGGCTCGACAACGGTGTGGTGTGCCCGGCCGGCCACCGCTTCGACCGGGCCCGCCAGGGTTACCTGAACCTGCTGCCGGTGCAGCACAAGAACAGCCGCGACCCGGGTGACAACCAGGCCATGGTCGAAGCCCGCCGCGATTTCCTCGACGCCGGCCACTACGCGCCGGTGGCGCGCCGCCTGGCCGAGCTGGCCGCCGAGCGCCAGCCCGGGGCCTGGCTGGACATCGGCTGTGGCGAGGGTTACTACACCGCGCAGATCGCCCAGGCCCTGCCGGCCGCCGACGGCTACGCCCTGGACATCTCCCGTGAGGCGGTCAAGCGTGCTTGCCGCCGAGCGCCCGAGGTTACCTGGATGGTCGCCAGTATGGCCCGCGTGCCGCTGGCCGACGCCAGCTGCCAGTTCATCGCCAGCGTATTCAGCCCGCTGGACTGGGCCGAGGCCAAGCGCCTGCTCAGTCCCGGCGGCGGCCTGATGCGGGTCGGCCCCACCAGCGGCCACCTGATGGAGCTGCGCGAAGTGCTCTACGATGAAGTACGCCCTTACGCCGACGACAAACACCTGGCCCTGGTCCCCGAAGGCATGGTCCACGCCCACAGCGAAACCCTGGAGTTCCGCCTGAGCCTGGCCGCGCCCAAGGCCCGCGCCGACCTGCTGGCCATGACCCCGCACGGCTGGCGCGCCAGTGCCGAAAAGCGTGCCCGGGTGATTGACCAGCCCGAGCCGTTCGAAGTCACGGTTTCAATGCGTTATGACTATTTCGTGCGCCAAGACTGAGCACACCCGGAGCCCTTATGCGCCAACCTGATATCGAGATCTACCTGAAGGACGCCGACGTCGACCACAAGCAGATTGCCGAGTGGCTCGCCCAGGCAATCGGCCCATGCAGCGAATGGAAGCAGAAAGGCCATACCTTCAAATGCCAGGCCGGTAACATTCCGGTCACCTGGTTACCCAAGGCTGTAGGGAAATGGAACAGCCTGTACCTGGAAAGCGACCAGACGCCGTGGGCCGATGACGTTGCCTGCGCCCGCGCCGCATTTGCCGCACTGGGCGTGGAAGTGCGCTGCGCGCCAGGTGGCTGGGTGGAGGAAGATGGGGAAGAAGATGCCGACCGCTGGGTCCGCATCAGCGCCGACGGTGAAGAGGAAATCACCTGGCGCACCTGAATGCACTGCATTCTTTGTGGGAGCCCGGCTTGCCGGCGATGCAGGCAACACGGTGCCTGGCACCGGCTTCGCCGGTGATCGCCGGCAAGCCAGCTCCCACAACAAGCCTTACCGCATGAGGCTCAGAGGCCTACCACGTCCTCGGCTTGCAGGCCTTTCTGGCCCTGCACGCAGGCGTATTCCACCCGCTGACCTTCGACCAGGGTACGATGCCCCTCACCGCGGATCGCCCGATAGTGGACGAATACATCCGCACCACCTTCGCGCTGAATGAAGCCATAACCCTTGGCATCGTTGAACCACTTTACATTCCCAGTCTCACGAGACGACATCTGAACTACTCCGGATTTTTATTGTGAAGATCGCCTTGCAGACACAGAGTCCCTCCCTGTGTCGACGCCGCTTGCGCAAATATCTTGCAAGTGGCAGGCCGAGTATATGACACAGAACAAAAAAATTTGATGACCGTCGCGCCGTTCGGCGATTTTTGCTGAACTTGCGCGGATACGGCAGACTAATTGGCTGGATACCCACCTGAAAACCACCCCCAGGGCACACACCCCATGACCCGTTCCCCCCTGCGCCGCCTGATCTTCGGCGCCCTGCGTCGCCTGTTGTACCTGTGGGTGCGCTCCGAGACCATCAACCAGTCTTCCCTCACCCTCAAGCTCGACCGCAGCCGGCCGGTATTCTATGCCTTGCCCTCGCCCGCGCTCACCGACCTGGTCGTGCTCGACCATGAATGCACCAAGGCGGGCCTGCCGCGCCCGGTGCTGCCGGTGGCGGTTGGCCCGCTGCAGGAACCTGCGGCATTCTTCTACCTCACCCCGGACCCGGACTGGCTCGGCCGCCATGACAAGCGCGGTGCCCCACCCACCCTGGAGCGCCTGGTCGCCGCCATCAGCCAGCATGCCGAAGAGGATGCGCAGATCATTCCGGTCAGTGTGTTCTGGGGGCAGACCCCGGCAAGTGAATCCAGCCCGTGGAAGTTGCTGTTCGCCGACAGCTGGGCGGTTACCGGGCGCCTGCGCCGGCTGCTGACCGTACTGATCCTCGGGCGCAAGACCCGGGTGCAGTTCTCCGCGCCCATTCACCTGCGCGAACTGGTACAGCACAACAAGGGCCACGAACGCACCGTACGCATGGCCCAGCGCGTGATGCGCGTGCACTTTCGCAACCTGAAGACCGCAGTCATCGGCCCGGACATCTCGCACCGGCGCAACCTGGTCAAAGGCCTGATCCACGCGCCCCAGGTGCGCCAGGCCATCGTCGATGAGGCGCAGCGGGAAAACCTGCCGCTGGCCAAGGCCGAAGCCCAGGCCCTGCGCTATGGCAACGAGATTGCCTCGGACTACACCTACACCGCGATCCGCTTCCTCGAAGTGGTGCTGAGCTGGTTCTGGAACAAGATCTACGACGGCATCAAGGTCAACCACATCGAGCAGGTGCAAGGCATCGCACCCGGCCACGAAGTGATCTATGTGCCGTGCCACCGCAGCCACATCGACTACCTGCTGCTGTCGTACCTGCTGTTTCGCAACGGCCTGACGCCGCCGCACGTGGCCGCGGGCATCAACCTCAACATGCCGCTGGTGGGTAACCTGCTACGCCGTGGCGGCGCCTTCTTCATGCGCCGCACGTTCAAGGGCAACCCGCTGTACACCGCGGTGTTCAACGAGTACCTGCACACCCTGTACACCAAGGGCTTTCCGGTCGAGTACTTCGTCGAAGGCGGGCGCTCGCGCACCGGGCGCATGCTGCAGCCGCGCACCGGGATGCTGGCCATTACCCTGCGCAGCTTCCTGCGTTCATCGCGTACGCCAATCGTTTTCGTGCCGGTTTACATCGGCTACGAGCGCGTGCTCGAAGGCCGCACCTACCTGGGCGAGCTGCGCGGTGCCAGCAAGAAGAAAGAGTCGATCTTCGATATCTTCAAGGTGTTCGGCGCGCTCAGGCAGCGATTTGGCCAGGTGTACGTGAACTTTGGCGAGCCGATCCGCCTGGCCGGTTTCCTCGACCAGCAACAACCCGGCTGGCGTGAACAGGACCACGGCCCGCAGTACCGCCCGGCCTGGCTCAACGCCACCACCACCCGCCTGGGCGAAACCGTTGCCCGCCACCTCAACGAGGCGGCCGCTATCAACCCGGTCAACCTGGTGGCGCTGGCGCTGCTGTCCACCAGCCGCCTGGCCCTGGACGAGCGCGCCCTGACCCGCGTGCTCGACCTGTACCTGACCTTGCTGCGCCAGGTACCCTACTCGCCGCACACCACCCTGCCCGACGGCGACGGCCAGGCGCTGATCGAGCATGTGCGCGGGATGAACCTGGTGGCCGAGCAGAAGGACGCCCTGGGCCGCATCCTGTACCTGGATGAAGGCAACGCGGTACTGATGACCTATTACCGCAACAACGTGCTGCACATCTTCGCCCTGCCGGCGCTGCTGGCCAGCTTCTTCCTCAGCAGCTCGCGCATGAGCCGCGAACTGCTGGGCCAGTATGTACACGCGCTGTATCCCTACCTGCAGGCCGAACTGTTCCTGCGCTGGACGCCGGAACAACTGGATGCGGTGATCGACCAGTGGCTGGCCGCACTGGTTGAGCAAGGGCTGCTGCGCCAGGACAACGCCATCTACATTCGCCCGGCGCCCAGCTCGCGGCAGTTCGTGTTGCTGACCCTGCTCGCCCGCACTATCACCCAGACCCTGCAGCGTTTCTACATGGCCACCTCGCTGTTGCTCAACAGCGGGCAGAACAGCCTCAGCGCCGAAGAGCTGGAAGACCTGTGCGTGATGATGGCCCAGCGCCTGTCGATCCTGCACGGCCTGAACGCCCCGGAATTCTTCGACAAGACCCTGTTCCGCCACTTCATCCAGACCTTGGTCGAGCAAGGCGTGCTGCATGCTGACGCCCAAGGCAAGCTCGGTTATCGCAACAAGCTCGGCGAGCTGGCCGAAGGCGTGGCCAAGCGCGTGCTGTCCGCGGAGCTGCGCCTGTCGATCCGCCAGGTGGCATTGCACCGCGATGAGCCTGCGGAGGTTATACAGCGGTAGCTTTTCAGGCTGCTCTCAGCCCTTGGGAGGGATCAGGATCACGGTGCTACTTCAGCACATCCCTCTCAAGGAGCACCAACATGACTCAAATGAAGACGCTGGACGTTGAAATCGTTTCCTCTGGCGATAACACGCTCGCACCGTCCGGCCTGGTTGAATTGAAGCTGATCGATATTTCGAAGGCAGATGCGCGCTCCATCAGCCTTGCCGAGTTGCGTCTGCGCTGTGGCGGCCTGATGCCGATCAAACTGCCGCTGACGTTTGATACCAGCCTCATCGACCCACGCCGCAGCTATGCCCTCGCCGCGCGCATCGAGATAGACGGCCAACTGCGCTACATCACCACCAGCCGTCACTCGATAGAACCAGCCACGGTATCGGGTACACAACGGGTGACTGTCGACCAGATTGCCACCGAAAACGGTCGCCAGTTCAGCGACAACCTCGCTGAGTGACTGGCGCCTGTACCCATGACCGAACCGAGGAAAACCAACATGCTACCCGCCAACTTCATCGAGATCCGCGGGACCGTGCTTGTCCCGTCGTGCATCCATACAGCTGAAGGCGCACCGCACCTTGGCGTACGCGTACAGTTGGGCACGGATGAGAACAAGATCATCCTGGCCGCCTGGGGGTGCCAGACGCTTGGCGTCGCAATGCCTTTCAACTTGCTGCTGGACCGCAATAGCCTGCCGGAAGGTGCCGAACCAACGCTAGTGGCCAGTTATGGTGTTGGCGTCAATGAAGAGCCAAACAGCTTGAGCCTGTCGATGCCACTTGCAATCGACCAGCCTGAGCCAAACCCTCCCATGGTCCTGAGGATACCCGCCCAGCCTGGCGAGCAAAGTCAGCAGCCCCTGTCGCCCGCGATCATCGAGATGAAGAACATCATCGAGATTCCCGAAGAGTTGCTAAGGCCACAGGCGCTGATGACGTTCGGCCTGTATCGGACCCAGGAAGACGGTTACAGCAACAGAAGCTCCAGCTACATTGCCGGTGCCGCCCTGTGGCCGACACAGGGACCTGTGACGCTTACCACGTACCTGGATGGCAACACAGTCAATGACGACGAACCCTTGCATCTGCGCGTGGCCTACTACGACCCACATACCATGACCCCGTACGCCGGGAGAACGCTGCGCGGCCTGACCCTTCAAAGCGTTACCGAACTGGAGGCAATCAGCCTGCGACCGCCGCGCCGCAGCTGAATATTGCGCTTCGCCTTGCTCTCCCCCTCCTTGTCGCATCTTCATCAAGGACCCACCAGAAGAAATCCGCTAAAGTCCCTGGGGTTGGCCACAAGCCAACGCCAAGGACTTCGGAGATACCATGAAAAAGCTCTTTATGCTGTGTTGCGCATCCTTGCTAGCAGCCTGTTCCAGCCATACCCCGTCCAACCAGGCCAGCCTGGATGGCGAAGTCTTCTACCTGCAACGCAGTGCCCTGCCACCGGCCGCCACCCTCAGCGTGGAGCTGCAGGACGTCTCGCTGATGGACGCCCCGGCGGTTACCCTGGCCCGCCAGGCTGGCCCGGTCAAAGGCAACGTACCGCTGCCATTCCACCTCATCTACGACCCGGCCCAGGTCAAGCCAGGCCACCGCTATGCGGTAAGCGCGCGCATCGAGCTGGACGGCAAGCTGCTGTTCATAAACACCGAGCACCACGGTGTCATGCTCGACGGCAGTGACCCTCAGCCCGTGCGGATCAAGGTCGATCCGGTCCGCTGACACCCGTATTCATCTGTTTACAAGGAAAGCTTCATGATCCGCACTTCCCTGCGCTTCACCACCCTGTGTGCCGGCCTGCTGCTGTCGGCCAGTGCCCTGGCCCTGTCGCTGGGCGATCTGACCCAGAAAGACGCCACTGGCGGCCTGAAGGATGCCCTGACCCAAGGCGCACAATTGGCCGTCAAGCAGCTGAGCACCCCCGGCGGCTTCAGCGACAACCCCGACGTGCGCATCGAACTGCCTGGCAACCTGGGCAAGGCCGCCAAGGCGATGAAGATGTTCGGCAAGGGTGAACAGGTCGAGGCCTTGGAAGCCAGCATGAACAAGGCCGCCGAGGCTGCTGTGCCGCAGGCCCAGGCGATTCTGGTAGATGCCGTGAAGAACATGAGCGTGACCGATGCCAAGGGCATCCTCGCCGGCGGTGACGATTCGGCCACCCAGTACCTGAACAAGAGCAGCCGCGAGCAGATCCGCGCCAAGTTCCTGCCGATCGTCAAGCAGGCTACCGACAAGGTTGGCCTGGCTCAGCAGTACAACAACTTTGCCGGGCAGGCAGTGGCGTTGGGTGTGGTCGATGCCAAGAGCGCCAGCATCGAGAACTACGTGACTGAAAAGGCACTGGATGGCCTGTTTGAAATGATTGCCAAGCAGGAGCAGAGCATTCGTCAGAACCCGGCCGAAGCGGCTACAAGCCTGGCCAAGAAGGTCTTCGGCGCCCTCTGAGGGCCCCCTGGGGGCTGCTTTGCAGCCCATCGCCGGCAAGCCAGCTCCCACAGAGATAGCGCATGGCTTGAGGACAATGCGGTCGAGGTGGGAGCGGCTTTAGCCGCGAAGAATCCAACGCGGTGTATGGCACCGGCTGCGCCGGTGTTCGCGGCTAAAGCCGCTCCCACAGTGTCCCTGCTAACGAGTTATGTGCAGTTCTGTGGGAACTGGCTTGCCGGCGATTCGAGGGCAAAGCCCTCCCCTGCGGCCTTCAGCCCTTCTTCACCCTGAACCAAGCCGCATACAACGCCGGCAAGAACAGCAGGGTAAGCACGGTGGCCACGATCAACCCGCCCATGATCGCCACCGCCATCGGCCCGTAGAACACACTGCGCGACAACGGGATCATCGCCAGCACCGCCGCCAGAGCAGTCAGCACGATCGGGCGGAAGCGCCTCACCGTGGCTTCGATGATCGCTTGCCAGCGATCCAGCCCCGCCGCGATGTCCTGCTCGATCTGGTCCACCAGGATCACCGAGTTGCGCATGATCATCCCCGCCAGGGCAATGGTGCCAAGCATGGCGACAAAGCCGAACGGCTGGCGGAATACCAGCAAGAACAAGGTCACGCCAATCAGCCCCAGCGGCGCAGTGAGGAACACCATCACCGTGCGCGAGAAGCTGCGCAGCTGGATCATCAGCAAGCTCAGCACCACCACCACGAACAGCGGCATGCCGGCATTCACCGACTTCTGCCCGCGCTCGGAGTCCTCGACCGTGCCGCCCACTTCCAGCAAATAGCCGTCCGGCAGCTTGGCGCGGATGTCATGCAGGGTCGGCTCGATCTGCTTCACCAGCGTCGCCGGCTGCTCCTTGTCGTAGATATCGGCGCGCACGGTCACCGTCGGCAAGCGGTTACGGTGCCAGATGATGCCCTCCTCGAAGCCGTACTCCAGAGTCGCGACCTGCGACAACGCCACGCTCTGGCCATTGTCGGTCGGCAGTGCCAGGCTGCCGAGGTTGCCCAGCTCGCTGCGTTCCTGCCGAGTGCCGCGCAGCAGGATCTCGATCAACTCGTTGTCCTCGCGATACTGGCTGACCGTGGTGCCGGTCAGCGAGCTTTGCAGGAAGCTCGACAGGTGAGCGGTGCTCACGCCCAAGGCGCGGGCGCGGTCCTGGTCGATTTCGAGGAACACCGCCTTGCTCGGCTCTTCCCAGTCCAGGTGCACATTCACCACATGCGGGTTCTGGCGCACCTTGTCGGCCACTTCACGGGCCAGCGCACGGGCCTTCTCGATGTGCTCGCCAGTCACCCGGAACTGCACTGGGTACCCCACGGGCGGGCCATTTTCCAGGCGGGTGACCCGGGCACGCAGGTCGGGGAACTGCTGGTCCATGGTGCTGATCAGCCAGCTGCGCAGGCGCTCGCGGTCCTCCATCGACTTAGCCAGTACCACGAACTGGGCGAAGCTGGCCGCCGGCAGCTGCTGGTCCAGTGGCAGGTAGAAACGCGGCGAACCGGTGCCCACGTAGGCCACATAATTGTCGATACCTTCCTGCTGCTTGAGCAACGCCTCCAGTTGCTTGACCCGCTCGGCGGTGTTGGCCAGCGAGGCACCCTCGGCCAGTTTCAGGTCGACCATCAACTCCGGGCGCCCTGAGGCCGGGAAGAACTGCTGGGGCACGAAACGGAACAGCAGGATACTTCCTACAAAGGCGGCAATGGTCAGCAGGATCACCGTCTTGCGCCGCCGCACGCACCACTCCACCACACGCCGTACACGCTGGTAGAACGGTGTGGCGTAAGGGTCTGGCGCGTGGCCGTCCTTGCCATGACGGGAGGCATGCAGCTTGGCCAGGTCCGGCAGCAGGCGCTCGCCCAGGTAAGGCACGAATACCACGGCGGCGACCCAGGAGGTCAGCAAGGCGATGGTCACCACCTGGAAAATCGAACGGGTGTATTCGCCCGTACTGGAGGCCGCCGTGGCAATGGGCAGGAAACCCGCCGCCGTGATCAGGGTGCCGGTGAGCATCGGGAACGCGGTGCTGCTCCAGGCGTAGCTGGCCGCCTTGAGGCGGTCGTAGCCCTGCTCCATCTTGATCGCCATCATCTCCACGGCAATGATCGCATCATCGACCAACAAGCCCAAGGCCAGCACCAGCGCGCCGAGGGAGATCTTGTGCAGGCCGATACCGAAGTAGTGCATGGCGGCGAAGGTCATGGCCAGCACCAACGGGATGGCCAGCGCCACCACCAGCCCCGTGCGCAAGCCCAACGAGAAGAAACTTACCAACAGCACGATGACCAGCGCCTCGACCAGCACCTGGACAAACTCGCCCACGCCGGCCTTGACCGCCGCCGGCTGGTCCGAGACCTTGCGCAGTTCCATGCCGGCCGGCAGGCTGCGTGCCAGGCGCTCGAACTCGCTTTCCAATGCCTTGCCCAGCACCAGGATGTCGCCGCCGTCCTTCATCGAAACCGCCAGGCCAATGGCATCCTCGCCCATGAAACGCATGCGCGGTGCGGGCGGGTCGTTGAAGCCGCGGTGCACCTCGGCCACATCGCCGATACGGAAGGTGCGTTCAGCTATGCGGATGGGGAACTGGCGGATCTGCTCGACGCTGTCGAAGCGCCCGCTCACCCGCAGTTGCAGGCGCTCGCTGGGCGTTTCGAAGAAACCGGCGGTGCTGACCGCATTCTGCTCCTGCAGGGCCTGCTGCACGGCCTCCAGCGGCACGCCGAGGGTGGCCAGCTTGACGTTGGATAGCTCGATCCAGATTTTCTCGTCCTGCAGCCCGATCAGCTCGACCTTGCCCACGTCCTTGACCCGCTGCAACTGGATCTGGATACGGTCGGCATAGTCCTTGAGCACCGCGTAGTCGAAGCCCTCACCGGTCAGTGCATAGATATTGCCGAAGGTGGTGCCGAACTCGTCATTGAAGAACGGGCCCTGGATCTCCGGCGGCAAGGTGTGGCGTATGTCCGCGACCTTCTTGCGGATCTGGTACCACAGCTCGGGGATGTCCCTGGAATGCAGCGAGTCGCGGGCCATGAAGGTGACCTGCGATTCGCCCGGGCGGGAGAACGAGACGATCCGCTCGTACTCGCCGGTTTCCATCAGCTTTTTTTCGATGCGCTCGGTGACCTGACGCGACACTTCCTCAGCGGTGGCACCGGGCCACAGGGTACGAATGACCATGGCCTTGAAGGTGAACGGCGGGTCCTCACTCTGGCCGAGCTTGGTGTAGGACATGGCGCCAATGGCCGCCAGCAGGATCATCAGGAACAGGACGATCTGGCGGTTGCGCAGCGCCCAGGCAGAAAGGTTGAAACCCATCGGGACTTACTCCTTGGCCGTCAGGTTCACTACGCGGTTGGTACGGTCCACGGGGCGTATCTCCTGGCCCTCGCGCAATACATGGCCACCCGCGGCGACAACCCAGTCGCCGGGGGCGAGGCCTTCGAGCACGGGTACGCTGTCGGCGCCGTAGGGCCCCAGGCGCACCACTGCCCGCTCCAGGCGGCTGTCCTTGTTGACCCGCCAGACGTAGGCCTGGCCGTTTTCCGCTGTGACTGCCGACAGGGGCACCGCCAACGGGATCAGCCCTTCGTGGGCGATGAACACCCGGGCGCTCTGGCCCAGCTCCGCCGGGGTGTCGGCCGAGGTAAAGGCGATGCGGGCAGCGAAAGTGCGCGAACGTGGGTCGGCAGCCGGTGACAGCTCGCGGATACGCCCCTGGAAGCGCTCCTGCGGGTGCGACCATAGCTCCACGCTCACCGGCTGGCCCACGGCAAAGCGGGCGAACTGCTGCTCCGGCAGGCCGATGGCGACTTCCCGCTCGCCATCTGCGGCCAGGGTGAACACGGTCTGCCCTGCGCCGACCACCTGGCCCACTTCCACCTGGCGCTTGGCGATCACCCCGGCCTGCGGGGCGCGCAGCACAGCATATTCAGCCTGGTTACCAGCCACGTCGAACTCGGCCTTGGCCTGTTTCAGCCGGGCCAGGCCGGCACGGTAGAGATTTTCGGCGTTATCGAACTGGGAATGGCTGACCATTTGCCGGTCCAGCAGCTTCTGGTAGCGATCGCGCTCGGCGCGCACCAGCGACAGGTTGGCCTCGGCGGCTGCCAGCTGGGCACGGTTGGCCTCCAGTTGCAGGCGCACATCCTGCGGGTCCAGTTCGGCCAGCGGCTGGTCGGCCTTTACCCGCTGCCCCTCCTCGACCAGGCGCTTGCTGACCTTGCCGCCTATGCGGAAAGCCAGTTCCGGCTCGAAGCGTGCACGCACTTCGCCGGGGTAACTGTCGGCAGCGGCTTCGGCCGGCTGCGGCTGCACCACCAGCGCCGGGCGCGGCGCAGCCGGTGGGGCGGCTTCCTGGCCGCACGCCGCCAGCAACATCGCGGCAGCGGCAGACAGAGCAATGAACAAGGCAGGGCGCAACATGATGAATCCTTTCGCGATGGGTACATTCAATATTTGTACTGGGGAGTATATTAAGTCAGGCAACCGGCGCCGGGAAGGTAGGATGCATTGGTTTTTGCAGGATATGGCCGAAGCCCTGTTCGCCTGACACGCCAGAACGGTTCAACTCGAAGGCTGGCGCCTGACCCGTTAAGATGAGCGATTCTTCAACCAGATGCAGACCACAATGTCCAACGACGCACCCATCGGCCCGGGCCGGCCCAAGGACCTGGCCAAACGCGAGGCAATTCTCGAAGCAGCCAAAGCCCTTTTCCTCAGCCTCGGCTACGCCAACACCAGCATGGATGCGGTCGCTGCGGCGGCAGGTGTTTCAAAGCTCACCGTATACAGCCACTTCACCGACAAGCAGACGCTTTTCGGCTCGGCGGTAATGGCAACCTGCCAGATCCAGTTGCCCGACATGCTGTTCGAGTACCCCGAGGGGGTGCCGGTGGAAGAGGTGCTGCTGACTATTGCCCGTGGTTTCCAGGCGCTGATCAGCAGCGATGAGGCAGTCAAGCTCAGCCGCTTGATCATGGCCCAGGGCAGCCTGGACCCGAGCTTTGGCGAGTACTTCTACGAAGCCGGGCCCAAGCGCGTGCTGGCGGGGATGGAGGCACTGTTGCGAGGGGCGCATGAGCGCGGCCTGTTGCGTATCGACAACCCCCTGCGTGCGGCGGAGCACTTCTTCTGCCTGGTCAAGGGCGCACCGGATTACCGGTTGCTGCTGGGGTGCGCGGGGCCGCTGGAGGGGGATGAGGCCGAGGCGCATGTGCGCGAGGTGGTTGGGGTGTTCTTGCGGGCATTCCAGCCCTGATATCAGGCTGCCTGTGCGGGCCTCTTCGCGGGTAAACCCGCTCCCACAGGGTCGATGTGATCTTGAAGTTTGTACAGCACCTGTGGGAGCGGGTTTACCCGCGAAGAGGCCCGAACAGGCATAGCCAAATCAGGCCTTCAGCGCCTTCTTCGGGTAAATGTCATACCGGCTCGACTTGCCCTCCAGGCTGTGGCTCGGCTTGGGCCCGTCAATGATCGGCGCCTTGCGCGGCCGCTTCACCACCACCCGGTGGCTGGCCAGCGCCAGGGCGGCTTCGAGCAGGGCCGGGGCATCCAGGTCATCACCGACCAATGGGCGGAACACACGCATTTCCTTCTTCACCAGCGCACTCTTGTCCCGGTGCGGGAACATCGGGTCGAGGTAGATCACCTGGGGCGCCTCGCCTTCCCAGGCGCGCATGCGCTCGATGGCGTTGCCGGTCAGCAGGCGCATGCGCCCCACGATCGGCCCCACCTCTTCATCCGCACGGGCCCGCGCCAGGCCGTCCTCCAGCAGCGCGGCAATCAGCGGCTGGCGTTCGATCAGGGTCATCTGGCAGCCCAGGCTGGCCAGCACGAACGCGTCCTTGCCCAGCCCGGCAGTGGCATCCAGCACCTGCGGACGCACGCCCTGGGCAATGCCCACCGCCTTGGCGATCATCTGCCCGTTGCCACCACCGAACAGGCGCCGGTGCGCGGCCTGGCCTTCGACAAAGTCCACCCGCACCGGCCCCGGTGCCTGCGGGCCCAATTGCTGGATCTGCAAGCCATCGACGCCCACCTGTACGGCAAACCCGGCAGCATCGTCCTGCAGCGGCAACTCCAGGCGCTGTGCCCACGCAGCGGCTTGCGCCTCGAATTCAGCCGACAGCGCCTCGACCCGGATACCTGTGCCCTGCTCTTCCATCATTCACACCTAGAAATTAAACCCAGCCCTTAATGTATCGGCTACTTCGGCCGATACAGGCAATATCCCGCTATTCTGCCAGAGCACAACGCGCGCGACTGCCATGTCAGATACTCTTCCCATCGGCTTGACCTACCTGTCGCCTGTCGGCAACTACAGTCAGCACAACACTCAGGCACTCGGGGGCGTCAGCCACCTGTGGCAGGATTTCTTTGCCCGGGCCATGGCCGAGCAGCAGGAAGAGCCCGTAGACAGCGTCAGCCAGTCGTTCGTGCAATACGACCAGAGCAGTGGCGAGCCGATCGGCGGCGCCCGGGCGCTAGCCCTGATCGACGCCCAGCGTGCCTGCCCGGTGCATGACACCATCGTGGCACCGCCCGAGCCACTGTTCCTGCCCAAGGCAGAACTCGAAGCCAACCTGCTGCCGCCCGCCCCCGAACCGTTCAGCGCAGTCGAGCTGATCGAGCAGCAGCGCCAGCTCGATATCAGCAACAGCTGGCTACGCCCGGTGGTGATGAGCCAAGGTCACCCGATTGCCGAGCCCGGCCCCGGCCCTGTTCCGCGCTCGCTGTTCCTGCCGATCGCCGAGTTCGAGACCAACCTGCTGGACCCGGCGCCCGAACCGTTCGATGACACCACCCTGGCCAAGCAACAGAACGACCTGGAGTTCGACATTCACTGGGCACGCCCGGTGGTGCTTAACAACGTGCGCGCCCACGCCTGAACGCGCCCAGGCTCAGCGACAGATCTGCCAGCGGCCCATGTCCACATGAAAGTGGTTGTGGTGTGCAGCGTTGTAGTCCGGCCCAAGTACCGTGCTGAAGCTGTCACAAGCCGCCCGCTGCACCTGACGAAGGAATTCCGCTTTCTGCCCGCCCGCCTGCCAGTCCCGCGCAAGGACGATGCGCTGGCCGTCTCGCAGGCGAAAGCCACTGATGTCCAGGGCATCGGCCGTGGCGTGCTGGCTCAGCCGGCCCTGCTTGCGGTGGTAGACATTGCGGCAGGCAAAACTGCCCAGGTGGTCGACCTGAGCCACCGACTGCCCCAACACCCGTTGCGCCACAGGCTGCAGGCCATGGTTTTCGAACAGTGCATACGCCACTGCCAACGGACAACTGGCCAGGAAGCTGCCGCCGAGCCGCGCCTGACCACCGTCGATACGCCATACATTCCGCAATGGGCAGTTGGCAGTAGCCGAACTGTCGGCTTGTGCCCGGTAGCGCAGTTGGCTGGTTTGAAGTGCCAGGCGACACAGCGTCGGGTCATCGCGAAGGCGGGACAACTTGTATGGGGTCAGCAGGTTGGGGGGCTGACGCACGTCCAGCGGCGCCCACGGGTTCCACGCGGCGGGCAGCCGCCAACCCAGGTGCCAGGCCAGCCCCGCAAGCAGCGACAGGCTGGCCAGCAACGCCAGCACGGCCCTCATCAGCGGCGGAACAGGTCGTTGAGTTGTGCGAACGGCAGCGCCTGCTCCCCATAGCCGAAGGTGCCCTCATCGCGAATCTCCAGCGCGGCACGGTGGAAGGCCCCCAACGCGGCACGGGCAAGCGACGAGCCGACGCTGATGCGGCGTACACCCAGGTCCTGCAACTGGTTGACGCTCAGCGGCACGCCCGCCATGCCCATCAGCACATTCACCGGCCGTGGCGCGACGGCCTGCACCACCGCGCGGATTTCCTCGACAGTACGCAGCCCTGGCGCGTAGAGCACATCAGCACCGGCCTCGGCATAGGCCTGCAAGCGCCGGATGGTGTCGTCCAGGTCCATGCGCCCGTGCAGCAGGTTCTCTGCCCGGGCGCACAGGGTGAACGGGAACGACAGGCTACGCGCTGCCTGCACAGCTGCACGAATGCGCTCCACGGCCAGCCCGAAGTCGTAGATGGGCGCTTCACTGCGGCCACTGGCATCTTCGATGGAACCGCCTACCAGGCCACCCTCGGCAGCGCGCAGGATGGTCTGGGCACAATCTTCGGGCAGGTCACCAAAGCCGTTCTCCAAGTCGGCAGCCACCGGCAGCGGGGTGGCATCGACGATCTCCCCAGCATTATCAAGGGTATCGTCCAGGCTCAAGGCGCCTTCGGCGTCCGGACGGCCCAGGCTGAAAGCCAGGCCTGCACTGGTGGTGGCCAGCGCCTCGAAGCCCAGGCTGGCCAGCAACTTGGCCGAGCCGGCATCCCACGGGTTGGGGATGACGAAGGCGCTGTCGCGCTCGTGCAGGGCCTTGAAGGCTTCGGCTCGCAGGGTTTGCACATCCATGGTTCAACCTCCGGCAGTCAGGGGAAGGTCAGAGTAGCCCCAATTGTTCGACCTCGGGGGTGCGCGGCAATTCCGGCAACGCGGCAAGGCCCGGCAGGCGCTGCATCAGGCGTTGATGAAAGCGCTGGGCCAGTGCCGCGGCCAGGCGATTGTCCGAGGTATGCAGGAAGATGTAGGGGTTGCGGCCTTCCTCGATCCAGGCGGCGACCTTGTCCACCCAGGGGGTAAGAAAGGCCTCGTTGGCCTCCAGCTGCGGGTGGCCGATGAAGCGCACCTGCGGGTGCTGGCTGAAGGCTGCCGGGCGTGGCGGTACCTTGGGCTTCTTCGCCTGCGCATGCAGCACGGCAGGTTCACGAGAGGTGCAGCTGAACAAGGCGCGCGGGTCCAGGCAGATACGTTCCACGCCACGCTCATGCAGCAGGCGGTTTAGCAACCGCTCTTCTTCACCCTTGGCGAAGAAAGCCTGGTTGCGCACCTCCACGGCCACCGGCACTCCGACTTCGTCAAGGAAGTGGCAAAGCTCGCCCAGCCGTGCGGGGCTGAACTGGGCCGGCAACTGTAGCCAGTACGGCGCTACGCGCTGGCCCAGCGGGGCCATCAGGCGGGTGAAGTCAAAGGCCGGTTCCAGCTGATCACGCAGGTCGCCTTCATGGCTGATGTCCCGGGGGAACTTGGCAGTGAAGCGAAAGTGTTCGGGCATGATCTGCGCCCAGCGCGCAATGGTGCCGGGTGCGGGACGTGCGTAGAAAGTGGTATTGCCCTCGACGGCGTTGAACACCTGGCTGTAGTAGCCGAGCATTTCACCGCTGTTGGCGTCGGCGGGATACAGGTAGTCGCGCCAGGCGTTTTCGCTCCATGACGGGCAACCGAGAAAATAAGGCAGTGGTGATGGACTCATCCACTAAATGTACAGGTCGAGCCCCAGTACTTCCATGTCCCAGTCGGTAAAACCGGCAGTGCTCAGGTAGCTGGCCAATGCGGTAGCGGTGCGGCGGTCACGGGCGCGGGGGAAAATCATGTCCTGCTGGCGGGCTGGCAGGCCATCGCTGCGACGGCGGGCGGTGGCTTCCTGAGGGGCAGTTTCGACCTCCTCGATCACCTCGGCATCATCGATGGCCTCGTCACGTACCGCTGCCTTGCGCGGGGTGCGCTTGATCGGATAGGACTGCGATGAGAAACCGTCGATACGCATGGCATGAGCACTCAGAACCAATGATGGCAATTTAGCAGCATCAGGGTTCCATCGCTAATGCTCGAGTGATAACTGGACCACAGATCGCGCAAAAGGTTTTAGTGTCATCGGCGATAACCGACGAACAACACTCAGCGCTTCTTGGGTGTCGCTACATTATCGCGCAGGTAGACCGGTTGCGCCTGTTCGGCAACGATCGCCTCGCCGCGTGCCCAGGCAAAGCTGGCCAGGCTAAGGATGTCCAGGGCGTTGGGCAAGGCACTGGCATTGCTGGCGGCCACCTGCACCGCCAGGCGCTCGGCATAGCCCCAACCGGTACCGGCACCGAACCACTCGCCAGCGCTGCCCGCCGGCAGCGCCACCTGCTCGGGCGGCAGCACTGCCTCCTGGCCGACCAGGCGCATTTCACCTTCGGCGGCCTGATAGCAGCCCCAATACACTTCATCCATGCGCGCGTCAATGGCGGCCGCCACTTGCTGTACACCGTGTTCGCGCAGCGCGCCCTGGGCCAGTGCGGCCAGGTTGGACACCGGCAAAACCGGGCGTTCCAGTGCGAAGGCCAGGCCCTGGACCACCCCGATGGCAATGCGCACGCCGGTGAAAGCGCCCGGGCCACGGCCAAAGGCGATGGCATCCAGCGCATTCAGCGTCACGCCGGACTCGGCCAGCAGCTGCTTGATCATCGGCAGCAGCTTCTGGGCATGCATGCGCGGGATCACCTCGTAATGGCTGGTTACCTTGCCGTCATGCAGCAGTGCGACGGAACAGGCTTCGGTGGCGGTATCCAGGGCCAGGAGGGTGGTCATCGAACGGGTATCCAGGTACAAGGGGGAAAAGAGCGGCAGTATAGAGCAGCGGCGGCGTTGTGTCCCGAAGGGGCAGCTGTACGGCCCTTTGACGCGGTCTCTGTGGGAGCGGCCTTGTGTCGCGATGGGGCGCGCAGCGGCCCCACATTTTCAGCTTCGCCGCGAAGATTGCCGGGGCTGCTCCGCAGCCCTTTCGCGACGCAAGGCCGCTCCCACAGGGACCGCGACCCACAAACGACAACGGCCCGCAAGCGGGCCGTTGTCGAGGTGCGTCGGGTGCTGGATCAGCTCAGGGCTGCCAGGACCTTGGCGGTGATGGCTTCGACCGAGCCGACGCCTTCGATGTGGCTGTACTTCGGCTTGCCGGCATTGGCGGCCGACAGCTTCTGGTAGAAGTCCACCAGCGGCTTGGTCTGGCTGTGGTAAACCGACAGGCGATGGCGAACGGTCTCTTCCTTGTCGTCATCACGCTGGATCAGGTCTTCACCCGTCTCGTCGTCCTTGCCTTCCACTTTCGGCGGGTTGTACTGAATGTGGTAGGTGCGGCCCGAAGCCAGGTGCACGCGGCGGCCAGCCATGCGGCCGACGATTTCTTCGTCGTCCACGGCGATTTCGACCACGGCGTCGATGTCGACACCGGCAGCGACCATGGCTTCGGCTTGCGGGATGGTGCGTGGGAAGCCGTCGAACAGGCAGCCCTTGGCGCAATCAGGCTGGGCGATGCGCTCCTTGACCAGGCTGATGATCAACTCGTCGGAGACCAGCTGGCCGGCATCCATGACTTTCTTCAGTTCCAGGCCCAGCGGGGTACCAGCCTTGACGGCGGCACGCAGCATGTCACCGGTGGAAATCTGGGGGATACCGAACTTTTCGGTGATGAACTTTGCCTGAGTACCTTTACCGGCCCCGGGAGCTCCCAGCAGAATTACGCGCATCTCGTGCTCCTCAAATTTTGTTATGAAATTCAATGGATTCGGCAACCAGGGCCAAGTCCGGAAAATCGGGTATGACCATAAATCGGTCAGAAGGCTGCTCAAGATACACAGCGCCCGGCAGCCAGACAAGCGTCCCAAAGTTGCAGGATTGCGCCACCTACGGCTGGCCTGGCAGGCGGTTGCGCCCGGCGCAACCACCCTCTTCGCCCACTTGCATCCCCCGCACGGCACCTGCCCTGTGCGCCCCGGGCCTACCTTCAGCCGGTATTGCGCAGGCCGGCTGCGATACCCGCCACAGTCACCAGCAAGGCCTGCTCCAACGGGCTGTCCAGAGCGGCTTCGCGGCTGCGCGAGCGGGCCAGCAACTCGGCCTGCAGGCGGTGCAACGGGTCCAGGTAGGTATTGCGCAGGCTGATGAATTCCAGCGTCTCGGGGCTGTGCGCCAGTAGCACCGGCTGCCCGGTAAGGCCCAGTACCACCTGGCACGACTGCGACAATAGGTCGCGCAGGTGCGCACCCAAAGGCAGCAGGTGAGGTTGCACTAGACGTTCGTCGTAGGCCTCGGCGATCTGCGCATCGGCCTTGGCCAGCACCATCTCGAGCATGTCGATGCGGGTGCGGAAGAACGGCCATTGCTCGCGCATCTGCGCCAGCAGTTCACCCTGGCCACGCGCCAGTGCATTGTTCAATGCCGTTTCCCAACCAAGCCAGGCTGGCAGCATCAGGCGGGTCTGGGTCCAGCCGAAAATCCACGGGATGGCCCGCAGGCTTTCGATGCCACCGGCGCGGCGCTTGGCCGGTCGGCTGCCCAGCGGCAGGCGCCCCAGTTCCTGCTCCGGGGTGGACTGGCGGAAATACTCTACAAAATCGGGGTTCTCCCGCACCACGCCGCGGTAGGCCTTGACGCCATCGGCGGCCAGTTGGACCATCACCTCGCGCCAGGCCGGCTGCGGTGGTGGCGGTGGCAACAAGGTGGCCTCCAGCACCGCAGCCAGATACAGGTTCAGGTTCTGCTCGGCGATGCCCGGCAAACCGAACTTGAAGCGGATCATCTCGCCCTGCTCGGTGGTGCGGAAGCGTCCCGCCACCGACCCTGGTGGCTGCGACAGGATCGCTGCGTGGGCCGGGCCGCCGCCGCGGCCTACCGTGCCGCCACGGCCGTGGAACAGCAGCAATTCGACCTGGTGCTCGGCGCAGATACGCACCAGGTTTTCCTGGGCCCGGTACTGCGCCCAGGCCGCAGCCGTGGTACCAGCGTCCTTGGCCGAGTCGGAATAGCCGATCATCACTTCCTGCGGGCCGCGCAGGTTCGCACGGTAGCCTGGCAGGCCGAGCAGGCGCTGCATCACCGGGCCGGCATTGTCGAGGTCGGCCAGGGTCTCGAACAGCGGCACCACGCGCATGGGCCGAGTCAGGCCGGCCTCCTTGAGCAGCAACTGCACCGCCAGCACATCCGAGGCAGCACCGGCCATCGAGATGACGTAAGAGCCCAGCGAGGCGGCCGGCGCAGCGGCAATTTCCCGGCAGGTGGCCAGTACCTCGGCGGTATCGGCCTGCGGCTTGAAGTGCGCGGGCAGCAGTGGCCGGCGGTTTTTCAGCTCGGCCTGGAGGAACTCGATGCGCTGCTCTTCATCCCAGTCGGCATAACGCCCCAAGCCCAGGTAGTCGGTAATCTCGCTCAACGCATCACGGTGGCGAGCGGCGTCCTGGCGCACGTCCAGGCGGCCCAGGAACAGGCCAAAGGTCACGGCGCGGCGCAGGCAGTCGAGCAACGGGCCTTCGGCGATCACACCCATGCCGCAGGCGTGCAGGGACTGGTAGCACAGCTCCAGCGGCGCGATCAGGTCGCGGTTGTCCACCAGCACCTCGGCGCTGGCCGGCTGGCTGCTGGTCAATGCCGAATGCGCCCACGCGCGCGTTGCTCGCAGGCGATCGCGCAGTTGCTTGAGCAGGGAGCGGTAGGGTTCGGCACTGTCGCCGACCTGCTCACGCAGCGCATCGTCCGCCTGCTGCATGGACAACTCGGAAGCCAGCGCATCGATGTCGCGCAGGAACAGGTCGGCAGCCATCCAGCGCGCCAGCAGCAGGACTTCGCGGGTGACCGCTGCGGTCACGTTGGGGTTGCCATCACGGTCACCGCCCATCCACGAGGCGAAGCGGATCGGCGCCGCTTCCAGCGGCAGGCGCAGGCCGGTAGCCTCCAGCAGGGCCTTGTCGACCTTGCGCAAGTGGCTGGGAATGGCGTGCCACAGCGAATGCTCGATTACCGCAAAGCCCCACTTGGCTTCATCTACCGGCGTCGGTCGGGTGCGGCGGATTTCTTCGGTGTGCCAGGCCTCGGCGATCAGCCGGCGAAGGCGCTCGCGCACCTGCTGGCGCTCCCCCGGGGTCAGGTCGCGGTGGTCCTGGGCAGCCAGTTGGCCGGCGATGGCGTCGTACTTCTGGATCAGGGTGCGGCGGGCCACTTCGGTGGGGTGCGCAGTGAGCACCAGCTGGATGTCGAGCTTGGCCAATTGCCGGGCCAGGGCATCATTGCTGTGCCCGGCCTGCTTCAGGCGCGCCAGCAACTCGGGCAGCACCCGGGCCTCGAACGGCTCGGGGTGGTCGGCGTCGCGGCGGCGGATCAACTGGTACTGCTCGGCCATGTTGGCCAGGTTGAGGAACTGGTTGAAGGCCCTGGCCACGGGCAGCAAGTCTTCATCGGCCAGGTCCGCCAGGGTCGAGCTCAGTTGCTCGCCGGCGCTACGGCGGTCGGCCTTGGCACTGTGACGGATGTCTTCGATCTTCTGCAGGAACGCCTCGCCATGCTGCAGGCGAATGGTATCGCCAAGCAGTTCACCCAACACATGGACATCTTCACGCAAACGCACATCGATATCGGTCATTGGCCCTCTCTCCGGCGCGGCTCTGGCGCATTGCATCCCTTTTTCAGCCCTTACGCGATCCCCTGTGGGAGCGGGTTCACCCGCGAAGCATCCAGCGCGGTGCCTGGCACCGGCTGCGCCGGTGTTCGCGGGTGAACCCGCTCCCACAGGGGGGCTCGGTATTCGCTCCAAGAGTGCCCACAGCCAGGCGCCGATGGCAAGCCGTGATCGGCCAAAGCAAACTAAAGTGAAAGCACGACACTCCCATGCATTGCAGCCCTTTCAGGCGTCAACAGAGGTCAGCATGAAAATCCGTGAACTCGCCCAGCACTGGGAACAGAATGCCGCCGGCACCCTCAGCCCCACGGGCCATGTCCTGCATCTGGACCTTGAGTCCGAAGCGCGCCTGGCCGCGCTGATCGACATGTACCCCAAGCGCACCGCCGAGGAACTGCTCGGTGAGCTCGTCGCGGCAGCCCTCGAGGAACTGGAAGCCAGCTTCCCCTATGTGCAAGGCCGCCAGGTCATTGCCACCGACGAGGAAGGCGACCCGCTGTACGAGGACATCGGCCCTACTCCGCGCTTTCTGTCACTGTCGCGACAGCATCTGCACGCCCTGAGCAACCCAGCAGCCGACAGCGAGAAGTAACCGGCCGCCCCCGCTCCGGGCCTGGCAAAGGCCCGGAATACCGCTACGCCCCGCGAAAGTTCCAGGCGAATCGCACTGACCGATTAGTCAGAAATAGTTATCCGCTCAAGATGATTTTTTCTGAACTATCCGAAAAACGCGTCAGTCACAGCCAATAGCCATCACGCTAAAACCCTGCACACCTGCCGTTGTGCACCGTTGAGCTGAAGCGCGTGCACGTGTCAGGGAACGAGCGATGGACTGCTACGGACAACGTCGTAAACAGGAGTGATCCAATGGAACTGACCACCAAGAACACCCGCATCTACAAACCCTCATCCACTCATGTGCGCGGGTTCAAGCTGGCAGCGCTGGCCTTGGGCAGCAGCCTGGTCCTGGCCGGCTGTGCGGGCAACCCGCCCACCGAGCAGTATGCAGTCACCCAGTCCGCCGTGAACTCGGCCGTCAGCGCTGGCGGCACCGAGTTCGCCGCCGTGGAAATGAAAGCGGCCCAGGACAAGTTCAAGCAGGCCGAGATCGCCATGCATGACAAGAAGTACGACGACGCCAGGCGCCTGGCCGAACAGGCCGAATGGGACGCCCGCCTCGCCGAACGCAAGGCCCAGGCGGCCAAGGCCCAGAAGGCCGTGCAGGATGCCCGCCAGGGCGTTCAGGACGTACGTGAGGAAGGCCTGCGCAGCGCTCAGTGAGCCCTGCCCTGCCCACCTCGGTCTTCGCACACGATCAAAGGATGAACACTATGCGCAACTACGTCATGATTCCCGCCCTGCTGGCCCTGAGCGTCGGCCTTGCCGCCTGCTCGCACGACCCTAACGCCAACCTCGAATCGGCCCGCACCAACTTCTCCTCGCTGCAGAGCGACCCGCAATCGAGCAAGGTTGCGGCGCTGGAGACCAAGGACGCACAGGACTGGCTGAACAAGGCCGACAAGGCCTACATGGACCGTGAAGACGAGAAGAAGGTCGACCAATTGGCCTACCTGACCAACCAGCGCGTCGAAGTGGCCAAGCAGACCATCGCCCTGCGCACTGCCGAAAGCGAACTGAAAAACGCTTCAGCCCAGCGCGCCCAGGCCAAGCTTGACGCACGCGACGCACAGATCGCCAAGCTGCAGGACAGCCTCAACGCCAAGCAGACCGACCGCGGCACGCTGGTCACCTTCGGAGACGTGCTGTTCGACTTCAACAAGGCCGAACTCAAGAGCAACGCCTACCCGAACGTCACCAAGCTGGCGCAATTCCTCCAGGAAAACCCGGAACGCAAGGTGATCGTCGAGGGTTACACCGACAGCGTCGGCTCGGCCAACTACAACCAGGGCCTGTCAGAGCGCCGCGCCAACAGCGTACGCATGGCACTGGTACGTGCCGGCGTCGACCCAGCGCGCATCGTCGCCCAGGGCTATGGCAAGGAGTACCCGGTCGCGGACAACTCGAGCAATTCGGGGCGTGCGCAGAACCGCCGGGTGGAGGTGACCATCTCCAACGACAACCAGCCGGTGGCACCTCGCTCTGTGAGCCAGGTACAGCGGTAAGGCTGGCTAGCTGAACTGACAAGCCCCGCGATCGAAGCGGGGCTTTCTTTTGCCTGTTCCGACCCTTTCGCGGCTGAAGCCGCTCCCACAGGGACTGGCGCGGTCCCTGTAGGAGCGGCTTTAGCCGCGAAAGGGCCAGCACAGGCAGCAGAGATAATGGCTCACTGCACCTGCTGCGGCGTTTCCTCGCCCATGCAACGCACAGCACGCTTGCGGTTGTCCACCAGCACCCCTGTCAGGCCTTTCTGCTGGGTATCGAACAGCACCAACACGCCGTCGACGCACTGGGCCATTTGTGGCGCCGGGTCCAGCGAGACCTTGTAGTCCTCGCCGGGGATGGTCTTGAGCATGGTGAAGTCCTGCAGCAACAGGGCATCTTCGGGCTTGGCGAAATGCAGGTAACCGTAGTACCACAAGGCCCCCACCGTCACGATGATGCTGCCGACACCGGTCAGGATCAGCGGGATGGCGTTGCGTTCTTCACTCATTGCTTGTTCTTCTCGTCAGGGTAATTGGGCACTTCGGCCAGCCGCCGCAGGCCGTTGAAATGGCTGGGGTCGTCGAGGAAACGCAGCATCACCTGGCGCCAGGTCGGGTCGGCGAAGGTCTGCACGTGGCCACCACGGGTCAGTTGCAGCACCCGCGGCGCTGGCGCGTGCTGGTACAGGCGGATTCCGTTGTCCATCGGCACCAGGGTATCGTCGATGCTGTGGAAGAACAGCTTGGGCGGGCTGCTCAGCTGCTCGATCGAGCGGATCGCGCTGTCACCGTCCGGCACCAGCCACGACAGCGGCACCTGCAGCGGCCAGGTCATCCACGAGGTGCTGAGGGCAAAGCGCCCGACCGCACGGTAACTGGCCGGCACACCGTCGAATACCAAAGCACTGAAACGCTGGCGCTGCTCCGGGTGGGCCGCCAGGTAGTGAATGGCCATGGCCCCGCCAAGGCTCTGCCCCAGCAGCACCAGCGGCTTGCCCTTGACTTCGGGCGCCTGCTCCAGCCAGGCCATGGCCGCGGCGATGTCCTGGTACACCTCGGGCAGGCTCGGCTCGCCCTGGGACAGGCCATAGCCGCGGTAATCGATCATCAACACCTGGTAGCCCTGCTCCGGCAGCCAGTAGCTGCCGCCCAGGTGCCCAGGCAGGTTGCCGCCATTGCCATGCAGGTGCAGCACCGTGCCCTTGACCTCCACCCCGGCCTTGGCCGGCAACCACCAGCCGTGCAGGCGGATACCATCAGCAGTGATCAAGGTGACATCGCGGTACTCGAGCCTGGCCCGCTCGGGCGTGAACGGCTGGCCGCGCTCGGGATAGAACAGCAAGCTGCTGCAACCGCCCAGGCCCAGCAGGATCAAACCCAGGGCCAGCAGGCGGCAGCACTCAGAGAATGTTCGCGTAATCGGCTTCAATACGGTCCAGGCTCAGGTGGTTGAGGAAGTTGGAGAAGCACATCCAGGCCGACAGCGCATTGAGGTCGCGGAACTGCTCGGGCAGATACTTGGGCGGCTCGACCAGGCCTTCCTCGACCAGCTGTCGCAGGGTACGCATGTCTTCCAGGGTGGTCTTGCCACAGAACAGCAACGGGATCTGTTCGAGCTTGCCCTTCTTCACGGCCAACTGAATGTAGTTGTAAACCATGATGAAGCCTTTGAGGTAGGACAAGTCCTTGGTAAATGGCAGGCCATTGGGCACCGACCCGCGGAACACACGGCTGGCGTTGCTGTAGCTCTGCGCCATCTCGAACCCCTGCTCGCGGAAGAAGTTGTAGATCTGCATGAAATCGGCACCCTCCTCGACCATGTGGATGGCGCGGGTGCGGTTGGTGAGCTTGCGCAGGCGGCTGGGGTAGGAGGCGAAGGCGATCACCTCCATGAGGATGGCCAGGCCTTCCTGGGTGACCGTCGACGAGGGCGGGCCCTTGGCCAGGAAGGTACAGATCGGCTGGTTCAGGCCGTTGAGCGTGGTGCCGACATGCACCAGCCCTTCGTGCACCTCCAGGGCGCGCACGTCACGGGAGTTGAACATGGCGTCGGCACGCACCTTGATGTAGTCGGCCCCGGCCGCGGCATCGGCGACGATACCGTCGGACTCGAACACACGGATGGTCTCCTCGGCCTCGCCGAATACCTTGTTCAACCGGTGCTGGAGGATTTCCACGGCTTCCTTGGCAGTGAGGTTCTTCGGCTCGTCCTTGAGGTCGCCACGGCCATCGATGTTGTTCAGGTAGTCCGACAGCATCAGGCCAAGGTCGGCCAAGGTCGGATCACCAGCGTGGAAGGCATCCGAGGCAGCGCCGTACAGTTCCTGGGAGATCAGCCCGAAATCCTCGGTGCCACGCGCTTCGAGCATGCGCACCACCATGCGGTATTCGCGGCACATGCGCTTCATGATCTGCCCGACCGGGTTGAACTGGCCGAGCTGGCGAATGATGTCGCGCTCGATGCCCTGAAACTCGGCCTTTACCGCGCTGGAATCGAACGCCAGCGGGCGCGACTGGTAGTAGGCACGGTCGACAGCCGGCGGCTCCTTGCCCTTGGCCTTGAGGAACCCCTGGCGGATGTTGTCGTCCCACTTCACCGCGTCCAGAACCCGGATCGGGGTCTGCGCCGCAACGATGCGGTCGGACAGGGCACGGATGGTTTGCTGGTATTCGTCCACCGGGGACTCCTTTCTAGTACAAGAAACCTGTACCGGCCTCTTCGCGGCTAAAGCCGCTCCCACAGGTACTGCATCAGGCTCGAAACCGGTGCGGTCCCTGTGGGAGCGGCTTTAGCCGCGAAGAAGCCAGCACGGTCATTTGCCGGAGCGCTGGAACCGTGCCACTTCAACGAACAGGTCGGAGTTGGCCGGGTCGTCCAGGTACGCCAGCACCCGCGCCGACGGGCTGTCGATCAGCACGCCGTCGCCGTTGTCTTCCGGCACTTCGGTGCTGCGCCCGGTCAGCTCCTTCTTGTCCACCGCCTGCTGCACCTGCTCGACATCCAGGTTGTAGACCACCAGTTCCTTGCCATCGACGATATCGAAACCGCCGATCAGGAAGTTGCCACCCAGGCGCTTCGGCACGCCAGCCGACAGGTACCAGCGGTTACCGTGGCGCGACACGGTGAACACGTATTCCTCAGGGGCCTTGCCCTTGGCCGTGGCCACCGCCTTGTAGGCATCACCGCCGCTACGGCTGATCACCAGCTTCAGCGGCTCGCCCCAGGCGTCCTTGCTGCTCCACTTGCCCAGCAGGGCCTTGGGCGCCGCCTGGTTGCTCGGCAACGGCTCGTGGAAGGTCACCAGACAACCGCCCAGCAGCAGGAATGACAAAGTCAACAACACCACACGCCAGGCTTTCATCAGGTTCTCCTTGAAAAGTCGGTCTCGGCTCAGGCCGATGCCAGCACCAGCTGCAGGTATCGGCTAAGCATAGCGAGCATCTGCCCATCGGCTTGCGCGTTCGCATCCTTGAGCAGGCCCTGATATTCCATCTGCTCGATAATCGCCGTCAACATTTGGGCGTCCTGTTCCGGTTGCTGCGAGCCCACCACCTGCAGCAATTGGCGGGTGCCATGCAGCAGGATCTGGTCATGGGCGCACACCAGTTGAGCCAGGCGCGGGCACAGCAGCGCCTCCTGGCGGAAGGCCTGCTCGGCCATCAGGAAATCGCGGCGATTCAGCAGTTGTCGCTGCACGTAGTCGGCAGTCATGCGTGCTACCTCGTCAGCCAACCGCGCCCGCGCCTGCGGGCTGCCGTCACCCTGGGCCAGCAACTGGCGCAACACCACCTCGGTATTGGCCCACAGCTTGGCCATGTAGGCGGCGCTGCGTTCGACGTACTGCGCGAAGGTATCGGTCAGCAGGTCCTCGATATCCTTGAAGTAGTAGGTGGTGGCCGACAATGGCACACCGGCCTCGGCGGCGACGGCGCGATGGCGCACACCGCGTACGCCATCGCGCACGACAATGCGCATGGCGGCGTCGAGGATCAGTTGGCGGCGCTGCTCGCTGCCCTGCCGGGCAGTCTTGCGGCCTTGGTATTGCACGCTTTCGGCGACGGCGGTGGCGATGCCGGCGGCGCCCTGTTGAGGCATTGCGGGTGTCACGGGGGGTACCTCATGGACAGTGTTTCGTCAGTGCCGGCCTCTTCGCGGCTAAAGCCGCTCCCACAGGGACCGCACCAGCCTGAGGGTAGTGGGATCCCTGTGGGAGCGGCTTTAGCCGCGAAGAGGCCGGTACTGACAACATAAAGCTTCAGGCAAGAAAAAGCCGCCTCGAAAGGCGGCTCATTCAATTCACTCAGGCCTGCGGACGCATGTGCGGGAACAGGATCACGTCGCGGATCGACGGCGAGTTGGTCAGCAGCATCACCAGGCGGTCGATACCGATACCTTCACCTGCAGTCGGCGGCATGCCGTACTCCAGTGCGCGAACGAAGTCGGCGTCGTAGTGCATGGCTTCGTCGTCACCGGCGTCCTTCTCGGCCACCTGGGCCAGGAAGCGCTCGGCCTGGTCTTCGGCATCGTTGAGCTCGGAGTAGGCGTTGGCGATCTCGCGGCCACCGATGAACAGCTCGAAACGGTCGGTAACAGCCGGGTTGTCGTCGTTGCGACGGGCCAGCGGCGATACTTCGAACGGGTACTCGGTGATGAAGTGCGGCTGCTCCAGCTTGTGCTCGACCAGCTCTTCGAAAATCATCACCTGCAGCTTGCCCAGGCCTTCGTGGCCCAGCACCTTGGCACCGGCCTTTTTGGCGATGTCGCGGGCGCGGTCGACGTCCTGCAGGTCGGCAGCGGTCAGCTCCGGGTTGTACTTGAGGATCGAGTCGAATACCGACAGGCGGGCGAACGGCTCGCCGAAGTGGAACACCTTGTCGCCATACGGCACGTCGGTAGTGCCCAGTACCAGCTGCGCCAGCTCGCGGAACAGTTCCTCGGTGAGGTCCATGTTGTCGCGATAGTCGGCGTAGGCCTGGTAGAACTCGAGCATGGTGAATTCAGGGTTGTGACGAGTCGAAACGCCTTCGTTACGGAAGTTGCGGTTGATCTCGAACACCTTCTCGAAGCCACCAACCACCAGGCGCTTGAGGTACAGCTCCGGCGCGATGCGCAGGAACATGGCCATGTCCAGGGCGTTGTGGTGGGTTTCGAACGGCTTGGCCGCGGCACCGCCCGGGATGGTTTGCAGCATCGGCGTCTCGACTTCGAGGAAGTCGCGCTCGATGAGGAACTTGCGGATGTGCGAGATCACCTGCGAACGCACACGGAAGGTGTGGCGGGTTTCTTCATTGACCATCAGGTCGACGTAACGCTGGCGGTAGCGCTGCTCGGTGTCGGTCAGGCCGTGGTGCTTGTCGGGCAGCGGGCGCAGCGACTTGGTCAGCAGGCGCACGTTGGTCATTTCGACGTACAGGTCGCCCTTGCCGGAACGGGCCAGGGTACCTTCGGCGCTGATGATGTCGCCCAGGTCCCAGGTCTTGACCGCGGCCAGGGTTTCTTCCGGCAGGGTCTTGCGGTTGACGTAGACCTGGATACGGCCGGTCATGTCCTGAATGACCATGAACGAGCCGCGGTTGAGCATGATGCGGCCGGCAACCTTGACCGGAATCGCTGCAGCTTCCAGTTCTTCCTTGGTCTTGTCCGCATACTGCTTCTGCAGGTCGTTGCAGTAGCTGTCGCGACGGAAGTCATTGGGGAAGGCATTGCCCTTGGCGCGCTCGGCGGCAAGCTTTTCCTTGCGCAGGGCGATCAGGGCGTTTTCTTCCTGTTGCAGGTCTTGCGCTTCGGTCTTGAGGTCGCTCATTTCGTCATTCTTTCCATCAGGTGTTCGGTGCCCCTTTCGGGCAGGGCACGCGGTACCGGCCCATGCCAGGTACCGCGGCGGTTGTGTGCGATTTACAGCCCTTGCTTGAGGCTCGCTTCCAGGTACTGGTCGAGGTCGCCGTCCAATACCTTCTGGCAGTCGCTGCGCTCTACACCGGTACGCAGGTCCTTGATACGCGAGTCATCCAGCACGTAGGAGCGGATCTGGTGGCCCCAGCCGATGTCCGACTTGCTATCTTCCAGCGCCTGCGAGGCGGCGTTGCGCTTCTGCATTTCCAGCTCGTACAACTTGGCCCGCAGCATTTTCATGGCGGTGTCCTTGTTGGCGTGCTGGGAGCGTTCGTTCTGGCAGGCCACCACGGTGTTGGTCGGTACGTGGGTAATACGCACCGCCGAGTCGGTGGTGTTCACGTGCTGACCACCGGCACCGGAGGAACGATAGGTGTCGATACGCAGGTCGGCCGGGTTGATCTCGATCTCGACCTTGTCGTCGATCTCGGGCGACACGAACACCGCCGAGAACGAGGTGTGGCGACGGGCACCGGAGTCGAACGGGCTCTTGCGCACCAGGCGATGCACGCCGATCTCGGTGCGCAGCCAGCCGAAGGCATACTCGCCCTTGATATGCACGGTGGCGCCCTTGATGCCGGCGACTTCACCTTCGGAAAGCTCGATGATGGTGGCATCGAAACCACGCTTGTCGGCCCAGCGCAGGTACATGCGCAGCAGGATGTTGGCCCAGTCCTGCGCCTCGGTACCACCGGAGCCGGCCTGGATATCCAGGTAGGCGTTGTTCATGTCCATTTCGCCGCTGAACATGCGACGGAACTCGAGTTGGGCCAGTTTTTCTTCCAGGCCTTCCAGCTCGGTCACGACGTCGCCGACGGCGCCTTCGTCATTTTCCTCGACGGCCATGTCGAGCAGGTCCTGGCAGTCCGCCAGGCCGCCGGACAGCTTGTCCAGGGTCTCGACAACCTGTGCCAGCATGGCACGCTCGCGGCCCAGGGCCTGGGCGTACTCGGGCTTGTTCCAGACGTTGGGGTCTTCCAGCTCGCGGTTGACTTCGATCAGGCGGTCATGCTTGTGATCGTAGTCAAAGATACCCCCGAATGGACTGGGAACGCTCGGTGAGGTCCTTGATGGTGTTCAGGATCGGTTGGATTTCCATGGGCTGGCTACTCGCACGAATTCGGTGAAAAGCCTGCGAGTATAACCGAGTCCGCCGCAGGGCGGCAGACCCGCCGGGCGCCGAATGGCCGCAATTACCGTGCAGGCCCTGTCAGGCGATGCCAACCTGGTTGCGCCCGCCATTCTTGGCCTGGTACAGGCCTTTGTCCGCAGCCGAGATCAGTTGCCGGCTATGGCTGCCGATGGACGGAGTCTGGGTGGCAAGGCCAATGCTCACGGTCAGATACGAGTCGGGCACCGGCGCGGTGTGCGGGATGCCCAGGCCGAGCACGGTCTGGCGCAGCTTCTCGGCCACCAGGCGTGCCCCACCCGGCGAGGTGTTGGGCAATACCAGGACGAATTCCTCGCCGCCATAGCGCGCCGGCAGGTCGGTCGGCCGCGAGCACGAGCCGCGGATCGCCTCGGCCACCTGGCGCAAGGCCTCGTCACCGGCCAGGTGGCCAAAGCTGTCGTTGTAGGCCTTGAAGTAATCCACGTCGATCATCAGCAGCGACAACTGCTGCTGCTCACGCATGGCCCGGCGCCATTCCAGTTCCAGGTACTCGTCGAAATGGCGGCGGTTGGACAACCCGGTCAGGCCATCGGAGTTCATCAGCCGCTGCAGCATCAGGTTGGTATCGAGCAGTTGCTGCTGGCTGACGCGCAAAGCACGGTAGGCCTCGTCGCGCTGCAACAGGGTAAGGTAGGAACGCGAGTGATAGCGGATGCGCGCCACCAGCTCGATGGTATCCGGCAACTTGACCAGGTAATCGTTGGCCCCGGCAGCAAAGGCTGCGCTCTTGACCAGCGGGTCCTCCTTGGTCGACAGGACGATGATCGGGATATCCTGGGTCGCCGGGTTGTTGCGGTATTCACGCACCAGGGTCAGCCCGTCCAGGCCAGGCATGATCAGGTCCTGGAGGATCACCGTAGGCTTGATTCGCACGGCCTGGGCCACTGCCTGGTGCGGATCGGCGCAGAAGTGGAAGTCGATGTTCTCTTCGTTGGCCAGGCCACGCCGCACCGCCTCGCCGATCATGGCCTGGTCGTCGACCAGCAGCACCATCGCCGAGTTCTCGTTGGGGGTCGTGAAACCTTCGATCGGTAAATCATTCATACCTGTTCACCCGATCACTGCCGGCCTGGCGGCGTGATTCAATACACTTCGTCATTTTGCGAAAAATTCCATCAAGCGCCCGGCTATGCGTTCCAGCGGGCGGATCTCCACTGCGGCATCGATGGCCGCAGCGGCCTTGGGCATCCCGTATACCGCGCTGCTGGCCTGGTCCTGGGCAATGGTCAGGAAACCCTGCTGGCGCATCAGCTTCAGGCCCTGGGCACCATCGCGGCCCATGCCGGTAAGCAACACACCCACCGCATCGCCGGTCCAATAGCGCGCCACACTCTCGAAGAACACATCGATCGAGGGCCGGTAGATTTCATTGACAGGTTCGGCAGTGTAGGCCAGTTGGCCGTTCTGTAGCAGGCGGATGTGGTGATTGGTGCCGGCCAGCAATACCTGCCCCGGCTGTGGTGGCTCGCCCTCACGGGCCAGGCGCACCGGCAAGCCGGCGGCGCTGCTGAGCCATTCTGCCATGCCCGCGGCAAATACCTGGTCCACATGCTGGACCAGCACGATGGCCGCCGGAAACGCCGCCGGCAGGCCCTTGAGCAGTACTTCGAGGGCCGCCGGGCCGCCAGCGGACGAACCGATCGCGACCAGCCCGCGGTGCTGTGACGCCGCCCGCACGGGTGCGGCGACCGGGCGTGCGGCCGGTGCGCGCTGCTGACCAATCAACCAGCTTATGTTGAGGATCTTGCGCAGCAGTGGCGCTGCCGCTTCACGCGGATCGCCCGCCCCCAGCGCCGGCGTGTCGACCACGTCGAGGGCGCCGTGGCCCATGGCCTCGAATACCCGGTGCACGTTCTGCTTGCGATCGACCGTGACGATGACGATGGCGCAAGGGGTTTCGGCCATGATCCGCCTGGTGGCCTCGACGCCATCCATGACCGGCATGATCAGGTCCATGAGGATCAGGTCTGGCTGCTGCTCGGTGCAGCGCTGCACCGCCTCGGCGCCATTACTGGCCACCCACACCACCTGGTGCGCCGGTTCGAGGGCAACCGCCCGGCGCAGCGCCTCGACGGCCATGGGCATGTCGTTGACGATGGCGATCTTCATCCCTGAGCACCTCCGATCAGCTCAACCACAGCATCCAGCAACGCATCGTCATGGAAACTGGCCTTTGCCAAATAGTAGTCGGCGCCGGCATCCAGGCCCCGCCGTCGGTCTTCCTCACGGTCCTTGTAGGACACCACCATCACCGGCAGCGATTGCAGGCGCTGGTCGCGGCGTACCAGGGTGACCAGCTCGATGCCGTCCATGCGTGGCATGTCGATGTCGGTGATCAGCAGGTCGAAGTCCTCGCCACGCAAGGCATTCCAGCCGTCCATGCCATCCACCGCAACGGCCACGTCGTAGCCACGGTTGCCGAGCAGCTTGCGCTGCAGTTCACGCACGGTCAGCGAATCATCGACCACCAGGATGCGCTGGCGCGCCACGCCACGGGTGCCGCTGCTGCCGCGGTCAATGCGTTCCAGGCTGCCAGTGCTGAGCAGCTTCTCCACCGAACGCAGCAGGTCCTCCACATCGACGATCAGCACCACCGAGCCGTCGTCGAGCAGGGCGCCGGAAGAGATGTCCTGCACCTTGCCCAGCCGTGGGTCGAGCGGCATCACCACCAGCACCCGCTCGCCCATCAGTCGCTCCACGGCTACCCCGTACAGCTGCTCGCGCTCGCGGATCACCACCACGCGCAGGTTGCTCTCCTGCGTTTGCCCGGCCGGGCGATTGAGCAGTTGGCTGGCCGCGACCAGGCCTATGTGCCGGCCTTCGTGCCAGAAATGCTGGCGCCCCTCGATCTGCACGATCTCTTCGGCACTTACTTCGAGCGTGCGTTCGATATGAGCGAGCGGGAAGGCATAGGCCTCGCCACCCACCTCGACCACCAGGCTGCGCACAACCGACAAGGTCAGTGGCACCTGCAAATGGAAACGGCAGCCCTGCCCGGCCAGCTGGGTCAGCTCTATCGAACCGCGCAGCTCCCGGATCATGTGCTGCACCGCATCCAGGCCGACACCGCGCCCAGACACCTCGGTGACTTTGTCGCGCAGGCTGAAACCGGGCAGGAACAGGAATGTCAGCAACTCTTCCTCGCTCATGCGCGCCACCGTGTCAGCGGGCGACAGGGCGCGCTCGACAATGCTGCTGCGCAGGCGTTCGAGGTCGATGCCGGCACCGTCGTCAATCAGTTCCAGGCTGAGCATACCGGCCTGGTGCGAGGCCCGCAGGCGGATCACGCCCTCCTCCGCCTTGCCCGCCAGCAGGCGCCGCTCGGGCAGCTCGATGCCGTGGTCGACCGCGTTGCGCAACAGGTGGGTCAACGGTGCCTCGAGCTTTTCCAGCACATCACGGTCGACCTGGGTCTTCTCCCCTTCCACCAGCAGCCGCACCGGCTTGCCCAGCGAACGGCCAAGGTCGCGCACCATGCGGCTCTGGCCGGTCAGCACATCGGCAAACGGCCGCATCCGGCAGGCCAGCGCGGTGTCGTACAGCAATTGTGCGCGCTGGCTGGCCTGCCAGCCGAACTCGTCCAGGTCGGCAGCCTGCTGCTGCAGGATCTGCTGGGTTTCCGCCAGCAGGCGCTGGGTCTGTGCCAGGGCCTCGAGCACCTCGCTGCTCTGGCCACTGTCCTCCAGTTGCATGCGCAGGCCATCAAGCGCTTGCATGCCCTGGCCGTGCATGCGCTTGAGGCGCTGCAGGGTGGCCAGGTAAGGCTTGAGCCGCTGGGTTTCCACCAGCGACTTGCTGGACAGGTCGAGCAGGCTGTTGAGGCGATCGGCGGTGACCCGCAGCACCCGCTCCGTACCTTCGCCGGTGCGCTTGCCGGCCTTGCGACGCGGGGCCAGCTCGGGCTCAGGCTCCAAGGGTTCGACGGGCAGCGGCAACGGTTTGGCTTGCACGGTTTGCGCCGGCGCTTCCGGCAGCGCTGGCACGGCTGGCGGCGCGGGGGGCAAGGCTGCCGCCCCCGGGTCGAGCAGGTTGGCCATTTGCGCAAGGAACACCGGCAGGGTCGCCTGCGCCCCGGCATCGCCAGGCGTGGCGATGCGCATCAACAGGTCGGTGCCCTGCAACAGGGCATCGATATGCTCGGCGCTCAGCCGCAGGCGACCCTCCTGGGCTGCCACCAGGCAGTCCTCCATGACATGGGCGACACTGACGCCAGCGTCCACTCCGACGATCCGCGCCGCGCCCTTCAGCGAGTGGGCCGCGCGCATGCAAGCCTCGAGCTGGTCGGCCTGCGTGGGATTACGCTCCAGCGCCATCAGGCCGGCACTGAGCACCTGGGTCTGCGCCTCGGCCTCCAGGCTGAACAGTTCGAGCAACGATGCGTCGCGCATTTGCTCTGGGGTCATGACAGGCTCCGCTGCACGGCAGACAGTAAATGTTGATCGTCCAGCACCCGCACGCTGCGGCCACGCCATTGCAGGACCGCTGCGGTGAAGTGGGAGGCGTCCTGCCCGCTGTTCAGCAGCAGCGGGTCGAGCCGGTGAATGCCGTCGATTTCCTCGACCGCCATCACCACCGGCCCGCCCTCCGCGGCCAGGATCAGCATGCGTGGCATCGCCCGGCCGCCACGTTGCTCGGCAGCGCTGGCCTGCACACCCAGCAAGTCAGCCAGTGACAGGCACGGCACCAGCGCACCACGTACGTTGGCCACCCCCTGCAGCACCCGCGAGCGCTGGTGCGGCAGCGAATGCACCGCCTGCAGCGGGGCAATTTCGGCCAGGCAGGCGGTGGGCAGCGCCAGCCATTCTTCGCCAAGGCGGAACAGCAGCATGGAGCGGCCGGTGTTTTCCTCCACCGGCGCAGCCACGGCTGCCTGGTGGTCCTGCATAAGTGCGTAGCGGTCGAGCAGGCGTGTGGCCGCTGCGGCATATACCTCGCAGTTGCGACAGTGAACATGACGCTCCAGCAATGGGCACTGCTTGTCGCCGTGCACGCCAATACGGTTCCAGCAGTCATCGACGTGCGTGTCAGCCTCGGCGAGCAATTGCATCGCGGATTCCTTCATCGTTCAGACTCCCGGCCAACCCGCGCGGCGCGCTCCTGCAGGCGCCGGGCACCGGCCAGGTCACCCTGGGCTGCCAGCAAGGCAGCCAGGTGTACCAGCGCCTCGGAGTGCTGCGGTTCCAGGTACAGGGCTTTGCGATAGTGGGTCAGAGCCTGCTGCGCATCGCCTTCGGTGTCGCTGAGCAGCCCCAGCCAGTAGTAAACCTGCGCCGAAGGCGCGAACTGGCCCAGGTAGCGCTGGCATTCGGCACGGGCCTGCTCGCTGGCACCGGCGTTGGCAAGCCGGGCAATGCTGGCCAGCAACTCAGTTGCATCCTCGCGTTTGTGCTCGCGCGCCGGTGCTGGCTTGGCGGCAAAGGGGAGCACCCGCAATGGGCGCGGCAACGCTGCGCTCGGTAACGGAGAGCCTGGCTTGGCAGGTGCTGGCGACGTGCGCCGCAAGGGCTGGACCGGGGGCGTAGCCAGCGCAGCGCTACCGCCCTCCTGGCGCACGTAGGCGAACGACTGGGCAATCCCCAGCGGGCGCATGCCCAACCGCGCCAGCAAGCTGCCTTCGGCGGGGCCGATGAACAGCACGCCTTGTGGATGCAGCAAGCGCTTGAGCACTTCGAACACCCGTTGCTGGGTCGGCACGTCGAAATAGATCAGCAGGTTGCGGCAGAACACGAAGTCGTACAGGCCATCGCGGCTGGCCAGCGCCGGGTCGAGTACGTTGCCCACCTGCAGGCTGACTTGGTCACGCACCCGCTCATGCAGGAGGTGGCCTTCGTCGAGCGCATCGAAGTAACGCTCGCGAAAGCCCAGGTTACTGCCACGGAAGGCATTGCGCCCGTACACGGCCTGCCCGGCCTTGGCCACGGAACTGGGGCTGATGTCCATGCCGTCGATCATGAACGCCCCCGGCGCGATACCGGCATCGAGCAAGGCCATGGCCAGCGAATAGGGCTCCTCGCCGGTCGAGCAAGGCAGGCTGAGCAAGCGCAGCGGGCGCGCCCCGGCCAGCTCGGCCAGGCGCTTGTGCGCCAGGCTGGCCAAGGCGGTGAAGGATTCGGGGTAACGGAAGAACCAGGTTTCCGGGACGATGACCGCTTCGATCAGCGCCTGTTGCTCATCCGTCGACTGCTGCAGATGCAGCCAGTAATCATCCAGGTCCGCGGCGTCCACGGCCACGCAACGCTGGCGCAGCGCACGCTCGACCATGGGCGAGCCCACCGACTCCACGTCCAGGCCAATGCGCTCGCGCAAATAGCGGAAAAAATGCTGTTCGTTCATGTCGGCATCCCTGTCGGATCACCCGCATACAGCAACTCGTGCACGGCATCGGGGAGCAGGTCGTTGACTTCGATGCGCTGCAACAAGCCCTGCTCATCCTGACGCACCGGGCCCAGATACGGGGCCTCGCCGCTGTCCACGCCATACGGCTGGAACTCGTCGGGGTGGCAACGCAGGGTTTCGGTGGCCTGCTCCAGTATCAGGCCAAGCTGCAGGCCGACTCGGTAGTGCACCAGAACCAGGCGGGTACTGGTGCGCTGCGCTGCCGGTTGGCCGAAGCTCAATGCCGCCAGGTCGACCACTGGTACCAACAGGCCTCGGTGCGCAAGGATACCTGCGACCCAGGCAGGTGCCTTGGCGATCGGTTTCAACGGCTGGCGCGGCAGCACCTCGATCACCTCGTGCACGCTCAGGGCAAAGCGTTGCTCCCGAATGCGAAACTGCAGGTACAACGCCCCCTTGGCGTTGCCCGTCCGCGCGGCGCGCGGTTGCAAGTCGTTCATCGCGGTCAGACTTTGAAGCGCGATACGCCGCCACGCAGGCCTGCGGCCACCTGGCTCAGCTCATCGATGGCGAAACTGGCCTGGCGCAGCGACTCGACTGTCTGGGTGCTGGCATCGCTGAGCTGGGCCAGCGCCTGGTTGATCTGCTCGGCACCGGTGGCCTGGGCCTGCATGCCTTCGTTGACCATAAGCACGCGCGGCGCCAGAGCCTGCACCTGGTGGATGATCTGGCTGAGCTGTTCGCCCACCTGCTGCACCTCGAACATGCCGCGGCGCACTTCTTCGGAAAACTTGTCCATGCCCATGACCCCGGCCGACACCGCCGACTGGATCTCGCGCACCATCTGCTCGATGTCGTAGGTGGCAACGGCGGTCTGGTCGGCCAGGCGGCGCACTTCGGTGGCCACCACGGCAAAGCCGCGGCCGTACTCGCCGGCCTTTTCCGCTTCGATGGCAGCATTGAGCGACAGCAAGTTGGTCTGGTCGGCAACCTTGACGATGGTCACCACCATCTGGGTGATGTTGCTGGCCTTTTCGTTGAGGATGCCCAGCTTGGCGTTGACCAGGTCGGCGGCGCCCATCACCTGGTGCATGGTTTCTTCCATGCGTGCCAGGCCCTGTTGGCCGGAGCCGGCCAGGCTGGAGGCCTGGTCGGCGGCCGAGGTGACTTCGGTCATGGTACGCACCAGGTCACGCGAGGTGGCGGCGATTTCCCGCGAGGTGGCGCCGATTTCGGTGGTGGTGGCAGCCGTTTCGGTGGCGGTGGCCTGCTGTTGCTTGGAGGTTGCGGCAATTTCGGTCACCGAGGTGGTCACCTGCACCGACGAACGCTGGGCTTGGGCCACCAGGTTGGCCAGGGCCTCGGCCATTTCGTTGAAGCCGCTTTCGATGGCGCCGAACTCGTCCTTGCGGTCCAGGCTCAGGCGCATGCTCAGGTCGCCGGAGCGCAGTTTGTCGAGGGCATGGACAATGCGTTGCATGGGCGCGGTGATGGCGCGCATCAGCAACAGGCCGCAGATACCGGCGGCGATGATCGCCAGCAGCAGCGAAACCATCATGCTGCCCTTGGCGGTGCTCACGGCACCGACAATCTCGTTGGTGTCGGCGTCAGCAGCGGCACGGTTGTGCTCGATCACTTCGTTCAGAAGCTTGCGGCCGTCCACCCAGGCCGGGGTCAGCACATCGGTGATCAACCGCTGGGCTTCGGCATAGTCGTGCTTTCGGTAGGCTTCCAGCACCTGCTCGATGATCTTGAGGTAGGCAACCTCCATCTGGATGAAGGCATCGAACCGCGCCTGGTCGTCATCATCCTGAATGGTGCCCTGGTAGCTGGCCATGTGCTCTTTCAGGCGGTCCTGGAAGCTCTTGAACAGTTCCGCATCGGCCGAGGTGAATTCACGCTGGTTGGACAGGCCTACCAACTGCTGGCTAGCCACGTAACCGTCGACCCAGGCACTGCGGATCATCGAGCTGTAGTAGAGGCCGGGAATGCTGTCGGTCCCCACTGCCTGTTCGGCGGATGCGATGGTCACCAACCGCGAGTAGGCGGCCACGATCATCAGCAGCATGATGGCGATGATCACGGCGAAACTTGCCAGGATCCGTTGGCGCAAGGTCCAGTTCTTCACATTCAGCCCTCAGGAATTCACAACGAGCGGGAAAAATCGCCGAAGTATAGCCCAGGCGCCCAGTGCTCATGCGGCTGAAATGTGGGGTGACCAGGTAACCTTGCCGACAGACCGGTCATTTGTGCCCAACGCCATTGGGGCCGCTGTGCGGCCCATCGCCGGCAAGCCAGGCTCCCACCTCGACCGCATGACCTCAGGTCATGTGTGATCCATGTGGGACCCGGCTTGCCGGCGATGGGCTGCAACGCAGCCCCCATCACTGGCCGGCGGCAAGCCTTGCCTGGCTTTCCAGCTCCTGGCGCAGGGCCGGGTCCAGGCGCAGCTGGCGGGCCAGTTCGTCCAGGTAGGCGCGCTCCATGAAGTTTTCCTGGTCGACCATCATCACGCTGGCCAGGTACATCTCGGCGGCCATTTCCGGCGTTTGCGCGGCACGGGCCACTTCGGCCGGATCCAGCGGCTTGTTCAGCTCGGCATGCAGCCAGTGCTGCAACTCGCGGTCGTTGTCCAGGCGGGTGAATTCACCCTCGATCAGCGCACGCTCGCGTTCGTCGATATGGCCATCGGACTTGGCCGCCGCCACCAGCGCCCGCAGTACCGCCTGGCTGTGCAGCTCGGCCTGGGCCGGCGGCAGGCGGTCGACGGTCTGTGGCTCGGTGGCGGCCACCTGCTGGCGCGCCTGCCAGTTGCCGTAGGCCTTGTAGGCCAGCACACCGAGCGCGGCCAGGCCGCCATAGGTGAGGGCCTTGCCGCCATATTTGCGGGCTTTCTTGTTGCCCAGCAGCAAACCCATGGCACCCGCTGCCAGGGCACCACCACCGGCACCGGAAAGCAGGCTGCCAAGGCCGCCGGCACTGGCGCCTGGCTTGCCAGAGCTGCCCTTGCCGGCCTGGCTGGCGAGCAAGTCCTGGCCGGACTTGAGCAACTGGTCGAGCAATCCCCGGGTGTTCATCAAACGGTCTCCACGTTGGCCAAGGGAACCGTCAGGTTAAGCCCTGCCCGCTCGATCGCCATGGGGGGATTTGCTTCCGGATGTTGCATTGGCTGGCAAAAAGCCAACTAGACTCGATATCGCCAATACCGCGCGTAAACCGCACTACGCCTATAACGCTCGCTTCACGGCTTGCTTGATGACTGCCCCGACCAAAATCTCCAAGAAGAGGGAACACCATGTCAGTGCACAAGACCGCATTGCTCGGCGCAACCGCCTGCGCCGTGCTGGCCAGCGCCAGCCTGCAGGCTGCCGAACCGCCCAAGGCCCTGGGGCCCGGCGAGGGCCGCCTGGACATCGTCGCCTGGCCCGGCTACATCGAGCGCGGTGAAAGCGATAAGGCCTACGACTGGGTGACCGGCTTCGAGAAGGAAACCGGCTGCAAGGTCAGCGTCAAGACCGCCGCCACCTCGGACGAAATGGTCAGCCTGATGACCAAGGGCGGCTACGACCTGGTCACCGCCTCGGGAGATGCCTCGCTGCGGCTGATCGCGGGCAAGCGGGTACAGCCGATCAACACCGACTTGATCCCCAACTGGAAGAACATCGACCCACGGCTGCAGAACGGTGGCTGGTACGTGGTCGACAAGCGGGTCTACGGCACCCCGTACCAATGGGGCCCGAACGTGCTGCTGTACAACACCGACGTGTTCAAGCAGGCGCCCACCACCTGGGGTGTGCTGTTCGAGCCGCAGAACCTGCCCGACGGCAAGCCGAACAAGGGCCGCGTGCAGGCCTACGATGGGCCGATCTACATCGCCGATGCGGCGTTGTACCTGAAGACGGCCAAACCGGAACTGGGCATCCAGGACCCGTACGAGCTGAGCGAAACACAATACAAGGCCGTGCTGGAACTGCTGCGCCAGCAACAACCGCTGATCCACCGCTACTGGCATGACGCCACGGTGCAGATGAGCGACGTGAAGAACGAAGGCGTGGTTGCCTCCAGCTCCTGGGGCTACATGGTCAATGGCCTCAAAGCCGAAAAGCAGCCCGTGGCCTCGACCATTCCCAAGGAAGGCGCGACCGGCTGGGCCGACACCACCATGCTGCACAGCGAGGCCAAGCACCCCAACTGTGCCTACAAATGGATGGACTGGTCGCTGCAGCCGAAAGTACAGGGTGACGTGGCGGCCTGGTTCGGTTCGTTGCCGGCGGTGCCGGCGGCCTGCACCGGCAACGAGCTGCTGGGGGCCGAGGGCTGCAAGACCAACGGTTTCGACAACTTCGACAAGATCGCCTTCTGGAAAACCCCGCAGGCCCAGGGCGGCAAGTTCGTGCCGTATAGCCGCTGGACCCAGGATTACATTGCGATCATGGGCGGGCGCTGAGGTTGCCTGAATGCCTGTGCCGGCCTCTTCGCGGGTGAACCCGCTCCCACAGGTAGAGCACCACCCTTACAGGCGGTGATGAACCTGTAGGAGCGGGTTCACCCGCGAAGAGGCAGGCACAGGAGTAAGCCAGTTGTCCGGAGCACACGCATGCCCCTAGCCGTCCAGTTCACCCACGTTTCCCGCACCTTCGGCGAGGTCAAGGCCGTCGACCAGGTCAGCATCGACATCATCGATGGCGAATTCTTCTCCATGCTCGGCCCCTCTGGCTCGGGCAAGACCACCTGCCTGCGCCTGATCGCCGGCTTCGAGCAACCCACAAGCGGTTCGATCCGCATCCACGGTGTCGAGGCTGCGGGCGTACCGCCCTACCAGCGCGACGTCAACACCGTATTCCAGGACTACGCCCTGTTCCCGCACATGAACGTACTGGACAACATCGCCTACGGCCTGAAGGTAAAAGGCGTTGCCAAGGCCGAACGCCACAGCCGCGCCGAAGAAGCCCTGGCGATGGTGGCCCTGGCCGGCTACGGCGCGCGCAAGCCGGCGCAGTTGTCCGGTGGCCAGCGCCAGCGCGTGGCCCTGGCCCGCGCGCTGGTCAATCGGCCACGAGTACTGCTGCTGGACGAGCCGCTTGGCGCGCTGGACCTGAAGTTGCGCGAACAGATGCAGGGCGAGCTGAAAAAGCTGCAGCGCCAGCTGGGCATCACCTTCATCTTCGTCACCCACGACCAGACCGAGGCGCTGTCGATGTCCGATCGCGTCGCAGTGTTCAACCGCGGCCGTATCGAGCAGGTCGACACCCCGCGCAACCTGTACATGCAGCCGGCCACCACCTTCGTAGCCGAGTTCGTCGGCACCTCCAACGTTGTGCGCGGCGAACTGGCCACCTTGCTCAATGGCAGCCCGGCGCCCTTCTCCATTCGCCCCGAACACATCCGCCTCGGCGACCCGGCCACAGCCGGCCAGCACGTCCAGGTCAGCGGCCAGCTGCGCGATATCCAGTACCAGGGCAGTGCCACCCGCTACGAGCTGCAACTGGACAGCGGCCAGTTGCTGGCGGTGAGCCAGGCCAACGACCGCTGGCAGGCCCAGGCACAGGCCTGGCAACCCGGGCAACGAGTACAGGCGCACTGGCCCCGCGAAGCCATGACGGTGCTGCAGGAAACGGAGGGCCGCTGACATGAGCACGCTGCGCGGCCTGTCCAACCTGCTGTACCGGCGCCCCAACCTGTACCTGGCCCTGCTGCTGATCCCACCGCTGACCTGGTTCGGCGCGATCTACCTGGGCTCGCTGCTGAACCTGCTGTGGCAAGGCTTCTATACCTTCGACGACTTCACCATGGCGGTGACCCCGGACCTGACCCTGGGCAATTTCGCCGCGCTGTTCAACCCGTCGAACTTCGACATCATCCTGCGCACCCTGGGAATGGCGCTGGCGGTGTCGCTGGCCAGCGCGGTGCTGGCCTTCCCCATCGCCTACTACATGGCGCGCTACACCAGCGGCAAGACCAAGGCATTTTTCTACATCGCAGTGATGATGCCGATGTGGGCCAGCTACATCGTCAAGACCTACGCCTGGACCTTGCTGCTGGCCAAGGGCGGCGTGGCCCAGTGGTTCGTCCAGCAGCTGCACCTGGATGCCCTGCTGCAAATGGTGCTGGCGGTCCCGGGCGTGGGCGGCAGCACGCTGTCGACTTCGCACCTGGGGCGCTTCATGGTGTTCGTGTACATCTGGCTGCCGTTCATGATCCTGCCGATCCAGGCCTCGCTGGAACGCTTGCCGCCGTCGCTGCTGCAAGCTTCGGCAGACTTGGGCGCCAGGCCCGGCCAGACCTTCGTGCAGGTGATCCTGCCGCTGTCGATCCCGGGCATTGCCGCCGGTTCGATCTTCACCTTCTCGCTGACCCTGGGCGACTTCATCGTGCCGCAGCTGATCGGCCCGCCCGGCTATTTCATCGGCAGCATGGTCTATGCCCAGCAAGGGGCGATCGGCAACATGCCGATGGCCGCCGCGTTCACCCTGGTGCCGATCGTGCTGATCGCGGTGTACCTGTCCATCGTCAAGCGACTGGGAGCCTTCGATGCACTCTGAAAAAGCCTCGACCGGGCTGCGCCTGGCGGCCTGGGGCGGGTTACTGTTCCTGCACTTCCCGATCCTGATCATCTTCCTGTATGCCTTCAACACCGAAGACGCGGCGTTCAGCTTCCCGCCCAAGGGCTTTACCCTGAAGTGGTTCGCCGTGGCCTTTGCCCGGCCCGATGTGCTGGAAGCGATAAAGCTGTCGCTGCAGGTGGCCTGCCTGGCCACGCTGATCGCCCTGGTGCTCGGCACGCTGGCCTCGGCGGCGCTGTACCGGCGCAGCTTTTTCGGCAAGGAGAGCATTTCGCTGATGCTGATACTGCCTATTGCCCTGCCTGGCATCATTACCGGCATCGCCCTGCTCTCGGCGTTCAAGAGCCTGGGGATCGAGCCCGGCGTGTTCACCATCGTGGTCGGCCACGCCACGTTCTGTGTGGTTATCGTCTACAACAACGTGATCGCCCGCCTGCGGCGCACTTCGCAGAGCCTGATCGAAGCTTCGATGGACCTCGGTGCCGACGGTTGGCAAACCTTCCGCTACATCATCCTGCCCAACCTCGGTTCGGCGCTGCTGGCCGGTGGCATGCTGGCCTTTGCCCTGTCGTTCGACGAAATCATCGTCACCACCTTCACTGCCGGCCACGAACGCACCCTGCCGATCTGGCTGCTCAACCAGCTCAGCCGCCCGCGCGACGTGCCGGTGACCAACGTGGTCGCCATGCTGGTGATGCTGGTGACCATGCTGCCGATACTTGGCGCCTATTACCTGACCCGTGGCGGCGAAAGCGTCGCGGGCAGCGGCAAATGACCCTGGAGGAGTCCCCGATGCAAACGCAGATGCTGATCAATGGCCAGCTGGTCGCTGGCGAAGGCCCGGCCTGGACGGTGCTCAACCCGGCGCTGGGCAGTGCCCTGGCGCAGATCAACGAAGCCAGCGAGGCCCAGGTGGACAGCGCCGTGCGCGCCGCCGACCAGGCCTTCGACAGCTGGTCGCAAACCAGCCCCAAGGAACGCTCGCAAGCCTTGCTGGCACTGGCTGACGCTATCGAAGCCCATGGCGACGAACTGGCCCGACTGGAATCGCAGAACTGCGGCAAGCCGCTGAGCGCCGCGCTGAATGACGAGATCCCGGCAATTGCCGACGTGTTCCGCTACTTCGCCGGTGCGGCGCGCTGCCTGGGCGGCTCGGCAGCTGGCGAGTACCTGCCGGGCCATACTTCGATGATCCGCCGCGACCCGCTGGGCGTGGTGGCCTCGATCGCGCCGTGGAACTACCCGTTGATGATGCTGGCGTGGAAGATCGCCCCGGCCCTGGCCGCCGGCAACACGGTGGTGATCAAGCCCTCCGAGCTGACCCCGCTGACCGCCCTGCGCCTCGGCGACCTGGCCCGGGACCTGCTGCCACCGGGGGTGCTGAACATCCTCTTCGGCCGTGGCCAGACGGTCGGCAACCCGCTGGTCAACCACCCCAAGGTGCGCATGGTGTCGCTGACCGGCTCGATCCCCACCGGCGCGCACATCATCAGCGCCACCGCCGACAGCGTGAAACGCATGCACATGGAACTGGGCGGCAAGGCCCCGGTGCTGGTGTTCGACGATGCCGACATCGATGCCGCCATCGACGGCATCCGTACCTTCGGCTTCTACAACGCCGGCCAGGACTGCACCGCCGCCTGTCGGCTGTACGTGCAGGATGGCATCTACGAGCGTTTCGTCGAACGCCTGGGGGCCGCGGTGGCCAGCCTCAAACCGGGCCTGCAGGAAGCCGAGGACACCGAACTGGGGCCACTGATCAGTGCCCAACACCGTGACAAGGTCGCAGGGCTGGTGCAACGGGCCATTGCCCAGCCACACATTCGCCTGGTGACCGGTGGCAAGGCGATTGATGGCGACGGTTTCTTCTTCGAGCCGACAGTGCTGGCCGACGCCCTGCAGGACGACGAAATCGTGCGTAACGAAGTGTTCGGCCCGGTAGTGTCGGTGACCCGCTTCAACGACGAAGCGCAGGCGCTGGAATGGGCCAACGACTCCAACTACGGCCTGGCCTCATCGGTATGGACCCGCGACACCGGCCGCGCCCACCGCCTGGCGGCGCGCCTGCAGTATGGCTGCACCTGGGTGAACACCCACTTCATGCTGGTCAGCGAAATGCCCCATGGCGGGCAGAAGCATTCGGGGTATGGCAAGGACATGTCGATGTATGGGCTGGAGGACTACACCTGTGTGCGGCATGTGATGATCAAGCATTGAGCGGTCGTGTTGATCGAGGGGCTTTTGCATCCCCTCGATCAACATCTCAGACATTTCCTTCAAGCACGATCCCCTCCATCCTACTACGCATCCATTGAGCCCCTCTCATTGGTATCATAATCTGATACCATGAATAACCATCAGCAAGCCACACTTGAAGCAGTACTGAAAAAGCCGGTTCCCAGGACGCTGGAATGGGTGCGACTGGAGTCAATGTTGGTATCACTGGGTGCCCGGATCATCGAAGGAAGAGGGTCACGGGTTCGCTTTGAACTCAATGGCGCAGTAGCAACCTTCCATCGCCCTCATCCGGACAGGCACGCCAAGCCCTATCAACTAAGAGACGCCCGCCAGTTCCTCGAGCAGGCAGGAGTAATACCATGAATGTCATGACCTACCGCGGCTACGCCGCTCGTATCGAATACAGCGACGAAGACCAGTTACTGATCGGCCATGTCGCAGGTATTCGCGATGTGATCGGTTTCCATGGCGAATCGATCAGTGAGCTGCGCCAAGCATTCGAAGACGCCGTGGACGATTATCTTGAGACTTGCCAACGCCTGGGCCGTGAGCCACAGAAAACCTACTCCGGCAAGCTCAGCCTGCGCCTGGAGCCTACCCTTCATGCCAGTGTGGCGGCCAAGGCCGAGTTGGCCGAGAAAAGTATCAACCAGTGGGTAAGCGATATTCTCAGCAAGGCTGCCTATAGCTGAATTGAGATGCCGACGCGGTCGTTGTAGAAGCGACCTTGTGTCGCGAAAGGGCCGCAAAGCGGCCCCGGCAATATCAGCGGCGGAGCTGGAAACCTGGGGCCGCTTCGCAGCCCTTTCGCGACACAAGGCCGCTCCTATAACGACCGTGTAATGCTTGGGTCAGGTCAATCCCGCAGGTCCGACTCGTGAATCGGGTTGGCCCGGCTGGTGGCGCGCTGGTACTGCGCAGGCCAGGTAGCTTTGTTGCCGCCCAGGTCGTCGTCGGCGTGCAGCGGCCAGTACGGGTCGCGCAGCAGTTCGCGGGCGAGGAAGATGATGTCGGCCTGGCCAGTGCGCAGAATGTGCTCGGCCTGGGCCGGTTCGGTGATCATGCCCACGGTGCCGGTGGCGATTTCCGATTCCTTGCGCACACGCTCGGCGAAGCGCGTCTGGTAGCCCGGGCCGGTGGGGATTTCGGCGTTGACCGAGGTGCCGCCGGAGGACACATCGATCAGGTCGACGCCCAAACCACGCAGGCGGCGGGCCAGTTCGACGGTTTCATCCGGGTTCCAGCCGTCCTCGACCCAGTCGGTCGCCGACACCCGCACGAACAGCGGTAACTCGGCAGGCCAGACTTTGCGCACGGCCTCGACCACCTGCAGGGTCAGGCGGATGCGGTTTTCGAAGCAACTGCCGTATTCGTCGCGACGCTGGTTGCTCAGCGGCGACAGGAACTGGTGCAACAGGTAGCCGTGGGCGGCGTGGATTTCGACCACCTTGAAACCGGCCTTCAGGGCGCGCTCGGTAGAGGCGACAAAGGCGGAGATCACAGCCTGAATCTCATTGTGGTTCAACTCGTGCGGCGTCGTGTGTTGCGGGTCGAAGGCGATTTTCGACGGGCCCACCGGTTGCCAGCCGCCCTCCTCGAGCTTGACGCTGCCTTGCTTGCCCAGCCATGGGCGATAGGTGCTGGCCTTGCGCCCGGCGTGAGCCAGCTGGATGCCGGGCACGCTCCCCTGGGCGGTGATGAAACGGGTGATGCGTTGCAGCGGGGCGATCTGAGCGTCGTCCCACAGGCCGAGGTCTTCGGCGGTGATGCGGCCATCGGCGGTCACCGCCACGGCTTCAGTGATTACCAGGCCAGCGCCGCCCACGGCGCGGCTGCCTAAATGGACAAGGTGCCAATCGTTGGCCAGGCCATCGACGGCGGAATACTGGCACATCGGCGAAACGGCGATGCGGTTGGGCAGGGTCAGCTGACGCAGGGTGTAAGGCTCGAGCAGCAGGCTCATGAGGGCACCTCCCAAGGACTCCAATGGTGATCCGGCCCGGACACTCAATTGCACGTCCCTGGCCCAGGTCCGGTCATAACTTCAGACTAGACCAGAATGGTTGGGGGGGAGGTTCCATGGGATTTGGTAGAGGTTGAACGGCTCTGCGTTACCAGCGCCATGTCTGATCAGAGCTTCAGATATCCCTTACGGCCCAGATCTGGTGAAGCCTAGGCTGAGGAAATAACCTACAAGTCCTGTCGACTCGCGTCTGATTGTTACTGGAATCCCGACTCTCTAGCCTTTGCTGGTCGCTGGCATTCAGCGGCCGGGGGTGGAATCCCGATCAATTACCGAGTAGCTGTCGTCATGGCAGTTGTGCGCGGAAGGCCGCAAAGCCTACCGGGTTTACTCGTAGCCTGGATTCCACACCGCGTACAACTGCCACCCTTCGTGTGGAATCGGAGAGGCGGTCAATCAGCAACCATACGAGTGATTGATATGAAAATGACAGTCCCTGATCCTCCCTCATTTCTTCTCCTTCGACAAAACGCTCAGAATGATCAGGAGAGGGATCAATGAACACAGACGACACCCAGTACACCGTCGGCAAGACCACTTTCTTTCAGGGTGAAAACCAGACCCACCCATTATTTCGCATCGAAGCGGGCATTCCGTGCCGAGACGCCCGTGATCAGGCTTCGGAATTGATGGGCTATGTGCGGGAGTTGACCATCGTCGGGCTAATGGATGAGAAACCCATGATGATCTGGGCTGCGCACTATCTCAGTGCGATGGCCAAGGCACTGATGGATGATGCCGAGTTAGGTATGGCGCGCTGAGTTTGATGTGATCATCGATCGCACATGGAGCACATTAGCCAGCCCGCCGCAGAGCCTTGTGGGAGCGGGTTTACCCGCGAAGAATGCGACTTGGTGCATGGCACCGGCTTCGCCGGTGTTCGCGGGTGAACCCGCTCCCACAGGTACAGCGCAAGCCTCGAGCCCGGTGAAGGCCCTGTGGGAGCGGGCATGCCCGCGAAGCAGCGACGCGGTGGATGGCACCGTCTTCGCCGGTGATCGCCGGCAAGCCAGCTCCCTCAGGTACAGCGCAAGTTTCAAGCCCGCCGCAGGCCCTGTGGGAGCGGGTTTACCCGCGAAGCAGGCGACGCAGTGGATGGCACCGGGTTCGCCGGTGTTCGCGGGTGAACCCGCTCCCACAACGGGCCAGCGCCAGGCCGTCAGCAGCGGCGGTATCTACCCTCAACGGGGCTCCATGTGGGCAATCATCAACTGCACACTTTCATTACCACGAAACTCGTTCACATCCAGCTTGTACGCCAGCTCGACCCAACGCACCGTCGGGTTCGGCCACACTTCGCGGTCAATGCCAAAGGCAATGCCGTCCAACCGCACCGAGCCGCACTCGCTCTTGAGCACCACCTTCAGGTGCCGCTCGCCCACCACGCGTTGCTCCACCAGCTGGAACACGCCATGGAACAGCGGCTCGGGGAAGTGCTGCCCCCAGGGCCCGGCATGGCGCAGGGCCTTGGCCAGGTCGAGGTGGAACTCCTCCACCGCCAGGCTGCCGTCGGACAACAGCCGACCGGTCAGGTCCTCTTCGCGCAGCTGGCGTCGTACTTCTTCATCGAACGCCTCGGCAAATGCCGGGAAATTGGCCTCGGGCAACGACAACCCCGCCGCCATCGCGTGGCCGCCGAATTTGCTGATCAGGTGCGGGTGGCGCGCCGCCACCGCATCCAGCGCATCGCGAATATGGAACCCCGGCACCGAACGCGCCGACCCTTTGAGCATGCCCTCGCCAGCGTCGGCAAAAGCGATGGTCGGCCGGTGGTAACGCTCCTTCAGGCGCGAAGCCAGAATACCGATTACCCCCTGGTGCCAGTCGGCATCGAACAGGCACAGGCCATATGGCATCGACTCGACAGGCAGGTCCTTGAGCTGGGCCAGGGCCTCGCGCTGCATGCCCTGTTCGATGGACTTGCGGTCCTGGTTCAGGTCGTCCAGCTGCTGGGCCATGTCCTGGGCCAGGGCCGCGTCTTCACACAGCAGGCATTCGATGCCCAGGCTCATGTCGTCCAGGCGCCCGGCAGCATTCAGCCGCGGGCCAAGGATGAAGCCGAGGTCAGTCGAGGTGATGCGCCGATGATCGCGACGGGCCACTTCAAGAATGGCCTTCAGCCCCGGTCGGGCGCGGCCGGCACGAATGCGTTCGAGGCCCTGGTGCACCAGGATGCGGTTGTTGGCATCCAATGGCACCACGTCCGCGACGCTGCCCAGGGCCACCAGGTCGAGCAATTCGCCGATGTTCGGCTGCGGCTGCGTTTCATAGCGGCCCAGGCTGCGCAGACGCGCACGCAGGGCCATCAGCACGTAGAAGATCACCCCTACCCCAGCCAGCGCCTTGCTCGGGAAACTACAGCCCGGCTGGTTGGGGTTGATGATGGCGTCGGCGTCGGGCAACTCCGCGCCCGGCAGGTGGTGGTCGGTGACCAGCACCTTGAGCCCGGCGGCTTTGGCGGCTGCCACACCGTCGACGCTGGAAATCCCATTGTCCACGGTGATCAGCAGCTGCGGCTGGCGTTGCAGCGCCACCTCGACGATCTCCGGGGTCAGGCCGTAGCCGTACTCGAAGCGGTTGGGCACAAGGTAGTCGACGTGGGCCGCGCCCAGCAGGCGCAGGCCCAGCACGCCGACAGTACTGGCAGTGGCGCCGTCGGCATCGAAGTCGCCGACGATGAGGATGCGCTGGCGCTGGTCGATAGCCTCGACCAGCAGATCCACGCCGGCCTCGATGCCCTTGAGCTGCTGGTACGGCAGCAGGCGCGCGAGGCTTTTGTCCAGCTCGGCCTCGCTCTGCACGCCGCGCGCGGCGTACAGGCGGGTCAGCAAGGGTGGCAGGTTACCCAGGAATGGCAGGGTGGGCGGCAGCGGGCGAGGTTCGATACGCATGAGGGGCTTCAGCCACGCTCACCAAGCAGCCACTCCAGCTGCACTTCGTGCTGGCCACGGTCGTCGGTGACGAACAACGTGCCTTCACTGATCATCACGTCCCACTTGATGGTGCGGGGCATGTCGGTGGCGAGGGTTTCCAGCACCTCCTGCGGCACGGCGGCGATGCTCAGGTTCTTCAGCCCCTTGACCGCGTCTACCACCTTGTTCTGCCATACGCGCAGGCTGCCGTAGGCCAGCAGGCTGGTACGCTCGGTGCGGCGCGAGCACCAGGTCAGTCGGTCGGCGTCCGGCTGGCCTACCTCGATCCAGTGCAGGATGCGATCGTCCAGGCTCTTTTCCCACAGCGCCGCCTCGTCCACGTCGGACAGGCCACGGCCGAACGACAGGTTTTCGTTGTACCAGAGGGCGTAGGCCAGCAAGCGTACGGCCATGCGCTCTTCGGTTTCCGAAGGGTGGCGGGCAATGGTCTGACGGACGTTTTCGTACACGCCGCGGTCGAGGTCGGTCAGGTTCAGTTCGAATTTGTAGGTGGTGGACGGCTGGGCCATGGTCGACGGGCTTCTTGCGCAGAGAAAAAGTGACACAGTCTAACCGATACTGCCCTTCGTTGCCCCGCAGCAGTATCTGCCGCTTCGGACCTATGATAAAACCACGCATCTGCCCAGCTGCCACGGATGCCCCATGACTACGCCCAGCAAACCCCTCGCCGGTCTCAAGGTTGTCGAACTCGGCACCCTCATCGCTGGCCCGTTCGCCTCGCGTATCTGTGCCGAATTCGGCGCCGAGGTGATCAAGGTCGAATCGCCCGATGGCGGCGACCCGTTGCGCAAATGGCGCAAGCTGTACGAGGGCACCTCGCTGTGGTGGTTCGTGCAGGCCCGCAACAAGCAGTCGCTCACCCTCAACCTCAAGCACCCAGAGGGGCGCGAGATTCTAAAACGCCTGCTGGCCGACGCCGACATCCTGATCGAGAACTTCCGCCCAGGCGTGCTGGAAAAACTCGGCCTGGGCTGGGACGTGCTGCACGCGCTCAACCCGCGCCTGGTAATGGTGCGCCTGTCGGGCTTCGGCCAGACCGGGCCGATGAAGGACCAGCCGGGCTTCGGCGCCGTGGGCGAGTCGATGGGCGGCCTGCGCTACATCACCGGCTTCGACGACCGCCCACCGGTGCGCACGGGCATTTCCATCGGTGACTCGATTGCTGCCCTGTGGGGTGTGATCGGTGCACTGATGGCGCTGCGACACCGGGAAGTCAACGGCGGCCAGGGCCAGGTGGTGGACGTGGCCCTGTACGAAGCGATATTCGCCATGATGGAAAGCATGGTCCCGGAGTTCGATGTGTTCGGCTTTATCCGCGAACGTACCGGCAACATCATGCCAGGCATCACGCCCTCCTCCATTCACACCAGCGCCGACGGCAAGCATGTGCAGATCGGCGCCAACGGCGATGCGATCTTCAAGCGCTTCATGCAAGCCATTGGCCGCACCGACCTGGCCGACGACCCGACCTTGGCCACCAACGATGGCCGGGACCTGCGCCGTGACGAGCTGTACGGGGTAATCGACCGCTGGGCCAACAGCCTGCCGCTGGAGCAACTGATACAGGTGCTGAACACCGCCGAAGTGCCGGCCAGCCGCATCTATTCGGCCGAGGACATGTTCAACGACCCGCAGTACCTGGCACGCGAAATGTTCCTGCAGGCCAAGCTGCCGGACGGCAAGCCATTCCGCATGCCGGGCATCGTGCCCAAGCTGTCGGACACCCCCGGCTCCACCGAGTGGGTAGGCCCGGCGCTGGGCGAACACACCGAGGCACTGCTCGGCAACCTGGGCTACGACGCGGCGGCCATCGCCAGCCTGCGCGAAGCAGGCACGGTCTGACCCTGGCGCGGCCCTGGTCCATGCGCGCTGCCCGTTGCCTACGCCACCTGGCCCTGCTGTGCGGGCTGCTGCCCGCATTGCTGTTGCAGCCTGCCAGCGCCAAGGAGCGCCTCTTCTGGCTGGTGCGCGACCTGCCGCCGTTTACCATTCTGGAAGGGCCGGAAAAAGGCCAAGGGGTGATCGACCAGTTGCTGCCCCTGCTGATCAGGCAGATGCCCGAGTACGACCACAGCATCCTGCGGGTCAACCGCGCCCGCGGCATCCAGATGCTGCAGGACCCGAAAAGTTTCACCTGCGACCCGACCCTGCTGTGGACGCCGGAACGCGCCGAATATGTGAGGTTTTCCGTGCCTTCCCTGGGCGTGCTCAGTGGCGGCCTGGTGCTGCGCAAGGAAAGCGAGGCGCTGGTGGCGCCTTACCTCGACGGCCAGGAGGTAGACCTGCTCAACCTGCTGAGCAAGACCCCACTGAAGCTGGGTGTTGTCGCCGAGCGCAGCTATGGCACACAGATCGACGCCATCCTGCGCCAGTTGCCCGACACCGCGTTCAGCCGCCACTACGGCAACGACGCCACCGCCAACCTGCTGCAGATGCAACAGCTCGGGCGCCTGCGCATGGTGCTCGGCTACTGGCCCGAGGTGCGCTACCTGGTCGACCTGCAAGGCGGGGCACTGGCTGACTACCAGTTTCACCCTGTGAAAGGGGTAAACCGCTACCAGTTTCTGCATGTGGGCTGTTCAAACAGCGAGCTGGGGCATGAAGCCATTGCGCACATCGACCAGCTGCTGCCTGCCCTGCGTCGGGATGTGTTGCCGGAGTTGTATGCACGCTGGCTGGACCCGGCGTTGCAGGAAGACTATCTGGAAGAGAGCAAGCGCTTCTTCGAAGACCGCTGATTGCCTGCACCGGCCCTATCGCCGGCAAGCCAGCTCCCACCTCGACCGCATCAACCTCAAGCCATGTGCAGTAACTGTGGGAGATGGATTGCAGGCGATAGGGCCGGTGCAGGCAACTCAAAAAGAAACCCCGGACGCTGGGGAAACACGCCCGGGGCCAAGCGAAAGCCCTTGGGGGCTTCCCGTGCAGCCTTGCCAGCGCCGGAGCAAAGCACTGGCCCGGCTGCCCCTACAGTGTCTGATAAACCACTCAGGCAAAGGTTCCATGGGGTTGCTGGCGCTGCTGCAATGCCGCGATCACACAGGGCTGCAAACGCCCTTCGGCGATCTGCAGGTCACGGTGAAGGCCATCCACCAGGTCGACCAACAGGCGTTGTTCCTGCAACTGGCGTTCGCTCACCGTGCGTCGCAAGGTAATGCCGGCGAGGCGGTCATGAACGGTCAGTTGGCGATTACCCTGGGCATCGGCTATGCCGAGGTGGGTCTGATAAGGGGTCAGGGCTTCGTTGAGCAGTCTGCAGATTCTTTCCATCCGGATCACTCGCTGCGTGGTGGGATATAGAGGAACTGACCAACAGACGCAGCGGAAAGTTCGTTACACCGCGGCTGCTTCAGTGAGCATGCGGGGCGGACGTGACAGTTTGAATACGCCGCCACGGGCGCACCTGCAGTGCCTGCAGAGCGCGCTGCAGGCTTGGCATCGACAGCGGCCAGGGCAGTTCGGCGAGCACCCACAGGCCCCGGTTTCTGGCCTCTTGGGCAAGGTTGCGGCGCTCGGGGGTAGCCTGGCCGACGAACAGCAAAGCACGAGTTCGGTGCTGCTGTTCGAGCAAGGCAAGGCCGGCCCGGGTTGGCATGGCGTGGTCAAGGATCAGCAGATCGGGGCGGTGATCGGCGTTCAGGCAGGCGTCGAGGTCTGCACTGGTTTCGCTGATGCGCACATGGAACATGCCCTGAGCGTTGAGGGCCTGGTGCAGGAGGATCTGATGGGATGGGCGAGCCTGGTGGATCAACACGTAGGGCTGGTGCATGAGCCGCTCCTGATGGGAGGACCGGCTAATTTAGGCGTTGCGCTGGGCGACCTGAATAGGATGTTTCTGATGGAGCAGTGGGAAGATTCGGATAATTAGACCTGCTCCGCAGCCCATCGCCGGCAAGCCAGCTTGTGTCTTCAAGGTCTCTTAAACTCGAAAGGGTGAGAGCAGTGGATGGCAGACTGAAAGCCAGGTGTGCTCTAAAGCACGAGTGGGAGCCTAGTCGCCATCCACCTCCCACTCTGACCTAAGCCCGAACAGTTGAATGAGTGGCGAACTCGCAGTCACAAGCTAGGGCTAAGTCAGAGTGCTCTCACTTCTTGAGTGTAAGAGGGCTTGGCGATGATTTCCTACTTCGTTGGTCTCGACGTTTCGAAAGCGACTCTGGATGTGGGCTTTCTTCCTGAAAGTATTCCCCAGTTCCAGGTCAGGAATGACTCTGAGGGCTTTGCGCAACTGATCGCATGCCTGAACGAGCTTGAGGTCGAACGGGTCTTGCTGGAAGCCACCGGTGGCTATGAACGGGCCGTATTCAAAGCCTTGCGACTGGAGGGTTTGAACGTCGTCAGGGTCAACCCCAGGCGCTGTCGGGACTATGCGAGTGCCATGGGCAAAATTGCCAAGACTGACAAGATCGACGCCCAGATGCTGGCGCGGTTTGCCAGGGACTTCGAGGACTTGCCGCAGATAGAGCCTAATCAAGATCGGGATGAACTGGGAGAGCTCATCAAACTCCGTGGCAATCTTGTCCAGCATCGGGATGATGACAAGCGTCGGATGAAACAAACCACTTCAGCTACGGCCATTACCGTTTATACCGAGCATGTCGCTTACCTGAATGATCAGATTAAGGCCTTGGACAAGGCGATTGAGCGTGCCTCGAACGTGCTGGATCGCACGACAGCCATGCGGCTAAGGTCTGTGAAAGGGATTGGCGTCATCAGTTGTGGCACCTTCATGGCCTACCTACCTGAGCTGGGAAGCGTGACGGGGCGCGAAATTGCAGCCTTGGCTGGGTTAGCGCCGTACAACAAAGACAGCGGCAAGAAGAGTGGCCCGAGGAAGATCGAAGGCGGGCGTTACAGAGTCCGCAAGGCGGCCTACATGTCGATCTGGTCAATGATCCAGCATGTCCCAGAAGTTAGAACCCGCTATGAAGCCCTGATAGCCCGAGGCAAGCGCGCAAAAGTTGCCGCAGTGGCGTGCATGCGCGTGTTGCTGGTGCGCCTGAACGCAATGCTGCGTGACGGAACGGAGTGGAAAGAGCTCAAGCCTCAGGTACCCGCACCCTGATCACGAACGAGGATCGATTTTCTACAAATGCGGGCTTCGCCAGCGACACCGCTACGCGGTATCGAGCGAAGCCCTGCCCGAATGGCACGCTTGAAAATAAATTTCTAAAGACAGTTGCTCCCACAGAGATTGCACATGACCTTGGGTCTATGTGGTCGGGGTGGGAGCTGGCTTTCCGGCGATGGGCCGCAGTGCGGCCCCGATGCTTACAAAGGCTTGCCGCGGTTACCATGCTGGCTGACAAAGCCCTGCACGGCCTTCAGGTCATTGGCCAGCACCGTGCAACGCTCTTCACGGCTGAACAGGTCGCTGAGGTGCGCTGGCAGCTCCAGCGCCTTGCCAACACCGGCCTTCTCCACCGCTTCCGGGAACTTGACCGGGTGCGCGGTACCCAGCACCACCATCGGCGTGTCCAGGCTGCGGCGGCACTCGCGGGCGGCCTTGACGCCGATAGCGGTGTGCGGGTCGAGCACTTCGCCGGTAGCGGCGAACACTTCGGCGATGGTTTCGCAGGTCTGCTCGTCGCTCACTGCCAGCGAGTCGAACAGCTTGCGCGCTTCGGTCCAGCGGTCTTGCTCGACGCTGAAACCGCCACCTTGCTTGAAGTTGGCCATCAGCTCGGCAATGGCGCCGCCGTTGCGGCCGTGCAGGTCGAACAGCAGGCGCTCGAAGTTGGACGAGACCATGATGTCCATCGACGGCGACAGGGTCGCGTGCAGGGTTTCCTTGACATACTGGTTGCCGCTCATGAAGCGGTGCAGGATGTCGTTGCGGTTGGTGGCGACGATCAGCTGGCTGACCGGCAGCCCCATGTTACGTGCCAGGTAACCGGCGAAGATGTCGCCGAAGTTGCCGGTCGGCACCGAGAACGCCACGGAACGCGCCGGGCCACCCAGCTGCAGGGCAGCGTGGAAGTAGTAGACGATCTGGGCCATGATCCGCGCCCAGTTGATCGAGTTGACCGCAACCAGGCGGGTGCCCTTGAGGAACGACTGGTCGGCGAAGCTGGCCTTGACCATTTCCTGGCAGTCGTCGAAGTTGCCTTCGATGGCGATGTTGTGGATGTTGTCGCCGAAGATGGTGGTCATCTGCCGGCGCTGCACTTCCGACACGCGCTGGTGCGGGTGCAGGATGAAGATGTCGACGTTGTCGCAACGGCGGCAACCTTCGATGGCGGCGGAACCGGTGTCACCGCTGGTGGCGCCGATGATCACCACGCGCTCGTTGCGCTTGGCCAGCACGTGGTCCAGCAGGCGGCCGAGCAGTTGCAGGGCGAAGTCCTTGAACGCCAGGGTCGGGCCGTGGAACAGCTCCAGCACCCACTCGTTGCTGTTCAATTGACGCAGCGGGGCAACCGCGGCGTGGGCGAACTCGCCGTAGGTTTCCTCGAGGATCTTCTTGAAGTCGGCGTCGGCGATGCTACCTTCGACGAACGGGCGCATCACCCGGAAAGCAAGTTCGTGGTACGGCAGGCCAGCCCACGAGGCGATTTCTTCCTGGGTGAAGCGTGGCAGGTTTTCCGGGACGTACAGGCCGCCGTCGCTGGCCAGGCCAGCCAGCAGGACGTCTTCGAAATTGAGGGCCGGAGCCTGGCCGCGGGTACTGATATAGCGCATGGGTGCAAACCTTCGATACTGGGGCCGGGGCCGCGCTGGCGGCCCCACGGCACTATTGTTAGTTGAGCTGCTCGACGCGAATGCGCACGACCTTGCCGATGACGTCCTGCAGGGCTTCCAGGGCGACGATGGCGTCGTTGATGCGCTGCTCGACCACGCGATGGGTCAGCAGGATCATCGGCACCAGGCCGTCCTGTTCCTCGGCTTCCTTCTGCATGATCGACTCGATGTTGATGCCACGCTCCGAGAGGATGCTGGCCACCTGGGCCAGTACGCCAGGGTGATCCTTGGCCTGGATGCGCAGGTAGTAGGCACTTTCGCAGGCTTCGATCGGCAGGATCGGGTGGGCCGACAGCGAATCCGGCTGGAAGGCCAGGTGCGGCACGCGGTTTTCCGGGTCGGAGGTCATGGCACGGACCACATCCACCAGATCACCGACCACCGACGAAGCGGTAGGCTCCATGCCGGCACCGGCGCCGTAGTACAGGGTGGAGCCAGCGGCGTCGCCGTTGACCATGACGGCGTTCATCACGCCGTTGACGTTGGCGATCAGGCGGTCGGCCGGGATCAGCGTCGGGTGTACGCGAAGCTCGATACCTTCGGCAGTGCGGCGGGCCACACCCAGGTGCTTGATGCGGTAGCCCAGGGCCTCGGCATAGTTCACGTCAGCAGTGGTCAGCTGGGTGATGCCTTCGGTGTAGGCCTTGTCGAATTGCAGCGGGATGCCGAAAGCGATCGAGGCCAGGATGGTCAACTTGTGCGCGGCATCGATGCCTTCAACGTCGAAGGTCGGGTCGGCTTCGGCGTAACCCAGCGCCTGGGCTTCGGCCAGCACGTCCGGGAAGGCGCGGTCCTTCTCACGCATTTCGGTGAGGATGAAGTTGCCGGTGCCGTTGATGATGCCGGCCAGCCAGTTGATGTGGTTGGCCGACAGGCCTTCGCGGATGGCCTTGATCACCGGGATGCCACCGGCCACGGCCGCTTCGAAGGCGACGATCACGCCCTTCTCGCGGGCCTTGGCGAAGATTTCGTTGCCGTGCACGGCAATCAGCGCCTTGTTGGCGGTGACCACGTGCTTGCCGTTTTCGATGGCCTTGAGCACCAGTTCGCGGGCCACGGTGTAGCCACCGATCAGCTCGATGACAATGTCGATCTCCGGGTTGCTCGCAACTTCGAACACATCAGCGGTAATGGGGGTACCGGTAATCTGGCAGTTCGGGTTCTGCGAGCGCATGGCAATCTGTGCCACTTCAATACCGCGCCCGGCACGGCGGGCGATCTCCTCGGCGTTGCGCTGAAGTACATTGAAGGTTCCGCCACCGACGGTCCCCAACCCACAGATGCCTACTTTGACCGGTTTCACTGTGAACTCCCCATTGAACGGCCGGCACCTATGCCGACCGTGAAACATGCCGTCACCCCATGACGACGGCGTACTGAATTGGATTACTTGGCCAGTGCCAGCTTGGCGACCTGCGGTGCCGGCTGGTAGCCCGGAATGACCTGGCCGCTTTCAAGGACAATCGCCGGCGTGCCATTGACGCCGATCGACTGGCCCAGCTGGAACTGCTTGCTGACCGGGTTGGCGCACTTGGCGGCCTTGATTTCCTCACCCTCGACCATCTTGTCCATCGCCGCACGGCGGTCGCTGGAACACCAGACAGCCTGCAACTGCTGGTCACCCGACGAACCGAGGCCCTGGCGCGGGAAGGCGACATAGCGCACTTCGATACCGCGGCGGTTGAGCTCGGGCACCTCGGCGTGCAGCTTGTGGCAGTACGGGCAGGTGGTGTCGGTGAACACGGTGATGTGCGACTTGGTCTCGCCTTTGGCAGGATAAACCACCATCTCGGCGGCTGGAATGCCGTTGATGAGCTTGGCAATGCCCAGGCGCTCGGTCTTCTCGGTGAGGTTGACCGGCTTGCCGTCCTGGATCTGGAACAGGTAGCCCTGCATCACGAACTGGCCGTCGCCGCTGGCATACAGCACGCGGCCGCCCTGCAGCTTGACTTCATAGAGGCCGCTGACCGGGCTGCTGGCCACGCTTTCGACGGGCACTTCCAGCTCAAGGTTCTGCAATGACTTACGGATGGCCTGCTCGGCAGCAGCATTGCTATCGGTTGCCGCGGCAGCGGCAAAGGTACTGGCCAGCGCCAACGCGGCGGCGGCGAAAAACTGGGTCACGCGCATGGGAACTCCTGAAGGCGGACAGGGGCCGGAGGGCGCCACCTGCGGAAAATACGCGGTGACCGTGCGGCCCTTGGTGCAAACCGCTCAAGCCTACCACATCACACCGCCGGTGAAGGGCCTTGCAAGGACCGGTCGGCGGAACATGAAAAACATTCATCCACGCGGGTGGTGCTGGGCATGCAATTGCTGCAGGCGGGCCTTGGCGACATGGGTGTAGATCTGCGTGGTCGAAAGGTCACTGTGGCCCAGCAGCATCTGCACCACGCGCAGGTCGGCACCATGGTTGAGCAGATGAGTAGCGAAGGCATGGCGCAGGGTATGCGGCGACAGCGGTTTGTCGATACCGGCGACCCGGGCATGGTGCTTGATGCGATGCCAGAAGGTCTGGCGGGTCATCTGCTCGCCACGCTGGCTGGGGAACAAGACATCGCTGGGGCGGCCATTGAGCAGTTCGGCGCGGCCATCGCGCAGGTAGCGCTGCAACCAAAGCACCGCCTCTTCGCCCATGGGCACCAGGCGCTCCTTGCTGCCCTTGCCCATCACCCGCAGCACGCCTTGGCGCAGGTTGACCTGGTCGAGGGCCAGGCTGACCAGTTCGGTGACCCGCAGGCCGCAGGCGTAAAGCACTTCGAGCATGGCGCGGTCACGCTGGCCAATGGCTTCGCCCAGGTCCGGGGCCTGCAGCAAGGCTTCGACGTCGGCTTCGGACAACGACTTGGGCAGCGGCTTGCCCAGTTGCGGCATGTCGACTTGCAGGGTCGGGTCGATGGCCACCAGCTTTTCCCGCAGCAGGTAGCGGAAAAAACCGCGCAGGCCGGACAGGAAGCGTGCCGTGGAGCGCGGCTTGTAGCCTTGGTCGAGGCGCCAGGCCAGGTGGTCGATAATCAGGTCGCGGCCGGCGTCGGGCAAGCTGACGCCGTGTTCCTGCAGCCAACCGTTGAACAGGGCCAGGTCGCTGCGGTAGGACATGCGGGTGTTGTCGGACAGGCCCTTTTCAAGCCACAGGGCGTCGAGGAACTGGTCGATCAGGGGGTGGTCTAGGGCGGGCATTCGGGGCTGCTGGGTGTTGGAGGTGGCTTAGTGTTTCACAGCAGCATAATTGTTGTCTGTACTGGCCTCTTCGCGGCTAAAGCCGCTCCCACAGAGATATCACCGCCCTTGAGGTATGTGCGATCCCTGTGGGAGCGGCTTTAGCCGCGAAAGGGCCAGTGCAGGAGAACTCAGGCCTGGGGCAAAACCGGCACCGGCCGCTTGTCCTCGTCGATGGCGACGAAGCTGAACACCCCGTGAATCGCTCGCTCGCGCCCATCCAGGTACATGTTCTCGACGAACACATCCACCTGCACCTGCAAACTGGTATTACCCACCTTGATGACCGTCCCCACCAACTCGACGATCGAGCCCGCCGGTATCGGGTGCTTGAAGTCGATGCGGTCAGTGGACACGGTCACCAGTGGCAGGCGGCAGAAGCGCGTGGCAGCAATGAACGACACTTCGTCCATCCAGGCCAGGGCGGTGCCGCCGAACAGGGTGTTGTGGTGGTTGGTGGTGTTGGGGAACACCGCCTTGGTCACGCGGGTCACCGACAGCTCTGTGCGGCGCAGGATTTCCTGGTCTCGGGTAGTCATGGCAATCACATCTTCGGGGGGTCAAAACGCAAAAAAGCAGCCCGAAGGCTGCTTTTTTCTCGCTAGGCGGCCTCGGCCACCGGGCAAACTGCACTCAGGACAGTTTTTCCTTGATGCGAGCGGCTTTGCCGGACAGGTCGCGCAGGTAGTACAGCTTGGCTTTACGCACGTCACCACGACGTTTCACGGCCAGGCTGTCGATTTGCGGGCTGTAGGTCTGGAAGGTACGCTCTACGCCAACGCCGCTGGAGATCTTGCGCACGGTGAAGGCGCTGTTCAGACCGCGGTTACGCTTGGCGATAACGACGCCTTCGAACGCCTGCAGACGGGAACGCTCACCTTCCTTCACTTTAACCTGAACGACAACGGTGTCGCCTGGTGCGAAGGTCGGGATTTCCTTGCTCATCTGCTCGGCTTCGAGCTGCTGGATGATCTTGTTGGTCATGCTGTGCTCCTAAGATGGATACGTGATCCACCATCGATACGTTTAACTATCGTCCCGCTCGCGGAGATATTCCTCGAGCAGCTTCTTCTCTTCTCCAGAAAGCGAGCGACTTTCCAGAAGATCGGCGCGTCGTTCGAAGGTCCTACCAAGGGACTGCTTCATTCTCCAACGCCGGATGTGTGCATGGTTGCCACTTAGCAACACGTCGGGAACACGCTGATCCGCATACACCTCAGGTCGGGTGTAGTGCGGGCAATCGAGCAGACCGTCGGTGAAGGAATCCTCTTCCGCCGAGTCCACATGCCCTAAAGCTCCGGGCAGCAGCCGTGTAACCGCATCGATCAGTACCATGGCCGGCAGCTCGCCACCGGAAAGCACATAGTCGCCAATCGACCACTCCTCATCGACATGAGCCTCGATAAAGCGCTCGTCGATGCCTTCATAACGACCGGCGATCAGGATCAACGATTCCTGTTCGGCCAGGCCTTTGACCGCCTGCTGAGTCAGCTTGCGGCCTTGTGGCGAAAGGTAGATCACCTTCGCCGCTGCTCCGGTCGCTTGCCTGGCGCTAACCAGGGCGTCTTCCAGAGGCTTGATTTTCATCACCATGCCCGGACCACCGCCAAACGGCCGATCATCCACCGTGTGGTGACGATCTGTGGTGTAGTCCCGCGGGTTCCAGCAAGTCACCTGAAGCAACCCCTGTTTCACCGCGCGGCTGGTAATGCCGTACTCCGTGATGGCCGAGAACATCTCGGGGAACAACGTGATGACGTCTACGCGAAGGTTACCCATCGTTTAGAAGTCCGCGTCCCATTCAACCCGCATCACGCCTGCTTCCAGGTCGACGTCGAGCACGCATTGCGCCGTATAGGGCAACAGACGCTCGCGATCATCCAGGCTGCCTGCGCAGGGCTTGACCACCATTACATCGTTCGCACCGGTCTCCAACAGGTGATCGACCTTGCCGAACAGTTGTTCGTCCTGGTTGATGACCTTGAGGCCGACCAACTGGTACCAGTAGTACTCGTCAGCAGCCAGGTTGGGCAAAAGGCTCCGCGGAATGCAGATTTCGTAACCGCTCAGAAGACGGGCTTCATCGCGATCATCGAGGCCTTTCAGCTTCACGACCAGGCCCTTCTGGGAGCCACGACCGTTGACCAGCTCGACCTGCTTTACCTTGCCTTCGTGCCGAAGCGTCCAGCGCGGATAATCCAACAGGTTTTCAATCGGATCGGTAAAGGAATACACCTTCACCTCGCCGCGAACGCCGTGAACCGAAAAAATCTTGCCAACGACGATGAGGTCGTCAGCCTTTTCTGGCGTCGCGTTCATACTACTCAGGCAGCAGCCTTGGCAGCGTCCTTCAGCAGCTGAGCAACGCGCTCAGACGGCTGTGCACCCTGGCTCAGCCAGTAGTTGACGCGCTCTTGGTTGACCGACAGCTTGACTTCGGCGCCAGCAGCGATCGGGTTGAAGAAACCTACGCGCTCAACGAAACGGCCGTCACGGGCGTTACGCGAGTTGGTCACGGTCAGGTGGTAGAATGGGCGCTTTTTCGAGCCGCCACGGGCCAGACGAATGGTTACCATGTGAACATCGTTCCTATAGTCGGTGCTGCAGTTGATACAGCAGCTGGTACTGCAAATCTGAATGCCAAATAGGCACACGGGTGCCCAAAAGGCCGCATATTCTCGGGGAATACACGGACATTTGCAAATGACTTTTTCGGCAAGGCCCTGCCCTGCCGTCCAGATCTGCCGGTTGAGCCGCGAAATCCGCGGCCATTGCCCCGCCACGGCGGGGGTTCTGGGCGCCTGCCGGACAAACGGCAGGCCCCCGGAATAGGGTTTACAGCTTCGGCATGCCGCCGCCCGGCAGCATCCCGCCCAGGCCGCGCATCATCTTGGCCATGCCGCCCTTGGCGGAGAATTTCTTCATCATCTTCTGCATTTGCTTGTGCTGTTTGATCAGGCGGCCGACGTCCTGCACTTGGGTGCCGGAACCGATGGCGATGCGGCGCTTGCGCGAGCCGCTGATCAGCTCCGGATCACGGCGCTCGGCCGGGGTCATGGAGTTGATGATCGCTTCCATCTGCTTGAACTGCTTCTCGGCGGCGCCCTGGGCGTTGCCCATCTGCGACAGGTTGACCCCGCCGATGCTCGGCAGCTTGTCCATCAGGCCGCCGAGGCCGCCCATGTTCTTCATCTGCTGCAGCTGGTCACGGAAGTCTTCGAGATCGAAGCCCTTGCCCTTCTTCAGCTTCTTGGCCAGCTTGTCGGCCTTGGCCTTGTCGATGTTCTGCTCGGCCTGCTCGATCAGGCTGAGCACGTCACCCATGCCGAGGATGCGCGAGGCGACGCGGTCGGGGTGGAACGGTTCGAGGGCTTCGGTCTTCTCGCCCATACCGATGAACTTGATCGGCTTGCCGGTGATGGCACGCACCGACAGCGCGGCACCACCACGGGCGTCACCGTCGACCTTGGTCAGCACCACGCCGGTCAGCGGCAGCGCCTCGCCAAAGGCCTTGGCGGTGTTGGCGGCGTCCTGGCCGGTCATGGCGTCGACCACGAACAGGGTCTCGATCGGCTTGACCGCGGCATGCAACGCCTTGATCTCGTCCATCATGTCGGCGTCGATGTGCAGACGGCCGGCGGTGTCGACGATGACCACGTCGATGAACTTCAGCTTGGCTTCGCGGATGGCCGCTTCAGCGATGGCCACCGGCTTCTGGCTGATGTCGGACGGGAAGAAGGTTACGCCGATGTCGTTGGCCAGGGTTTCCAGCTGCTTGATCGCCGCCGGGCGGTAGACGTCGGCGGACACCACCATCACGCTCTTTTTCTTGCGCTCCTTGAGGAAGCGCGCCAGCTTGCCGGCGGTGGTCGTCTTACCGGCGCCCTGCAAGCCGGCCATCAACACCACGGCTGGCGGAGCGGCGTTCAGTGCGAGGTCTTCGTTGGCCGCGCCCATCAGGCTTTCCAGCTCGGCCTGGACGATCTTCACGAACGCCTGGCCTGGGGTCAGGCTGCGCGACACTTCGGTGCCGACTGCACGGTCCTTGACGCTGTTGACGAAATCCTTGACCACCGGCAGGGCAACGTCGGCCTCGAGCAGGGCCATGCGCACTTCGCGCAGCGTGTCCTTGATGTTGTCTTCGGTCAGCTTGGCCTTGCCGGTGACATGGCGCAGCGTCTGTGACAGGCGGTCGGTCAGGTTTTCGAACATGGTGATCCTTTCAGGCCCAGTAAAAGCCGAGGTTTGTCAGGCGCCCAGGGGGGAATGCATACCCGCCGGGCACAGCAAGGCGGCGATTATAGCGAAGTGCGGCGGCGGCGCACACCTTGCTGGCGGCCGGGTAGATATTCGGTGGCTGTGCCGGCCTCTTCGCGGGTGAACCCGCTCCCACAGGAACATCACCATCCTGAAGAGCGGCGCGATCCCTGTGGGAGCGGGCGCGCCCGCGAATGCCGCACCGCAGTCTGCCAGTCTTCCTAGACCAGCGCGATCTATGCCAAACTCCGTCTCTTTAAGGCTCGCCAACCAGGACTTATGTTCTCCTCACCCAGCCTCATCCCCAACCTGATCGCCGCCGGCCTATATATAGCTGCGGCCATCTACCAGGGCTCTTACCTTGCCCAGAACCGCAAGGCCGACAAGCGCCTGCTTGCCCTGCTGGGTGCCTTCGCGGTACTCGCCCAGGCCGGTGCGCTGTTCTTCCAGCTGATCACCCCGCTGGGCCTGAGCCTGGACTTCTTCAGTGCCGCCAGCCTGATCGCCGTGGCGGTCATCGCCCTGACCCTGCTGGCCTGCTTGCGCATACCCGTGGAAAACCTGTTGGTGCTGCTGTTCCCGCTGGGCGCGGTGACCGCGCTGCTGGCCCAGTTCGCGCCCCCCGGCACGGTGCCGCTGGTCAACGAAGAGCCGGGTATCCTCGCGCATATCCTGCTGTCGATCCTGGCCTATGGGCTGTTCACCATTGCGGTGTTCCAGGCCCTGCTGTTGCTGCTGCAGGACCGCCAACTCAAGAACAAGCACCCGTCCGGGCTGATCCGCAACTTCCCGCCGCTGCAAACCATGGAAAGCCTGCTGTTCGGCTTCCTCTGGGCTGGCTGGTGCCTGCTGTCGCTGTCGCTGATCTCCGGCTGGCTGTTCCTCGACAACCTGTTCGCCCAGCACCTGGTACACAAGACCCTGCTGGCCTGTATCGCCTGGGTGGTGTTCAGCGTGCTGCTGTGGGGCCGCACCCGGCTGGGCTGGCGTGGCCACAAGGCCATCCGCTGGACGCTGGCCGGTTTCTGCCTGCTGATGCTGGCCTATTTCGGCAGCAAGCTGGTCCGCGAATTCATCCTGCATATCTGACGGCCGCCCATGGATACCCTGCCGTACGCACCGCTATTCGGCACCCTGGCACTGGCCCTGTTGTGGTCGGCGCTGTTCACCGCGGTGGACGCCGCCCGCCTGCAACTCAATGGCACGCTGCGCACCGGCGAGGACGGCCAGCCCGTGCTGCCGGCCCAGGCCCTGGTGCTGTGCGCCAGCCTGGGCAAGCTGCTGGTGCTGGGCCTGGCCTGCCTGCTCGGCCAGCGCCATAGCGGCGAGCACGGCTTCTGGCTGGCCGGGTTGGCCGCCACCCTCGTCCTGCTGGTGTTTGCCGAATACCTGCCGCGGCGCCTGGCCCGGCGCAACCCGCAAGCGTTCGTCAGCCTCGGCACCAGCCTGCTGAAAGTGCCCCTCGTCCTGCTGCAACCGCTGGCCTGCCTGCTGGATGGCATGGCCAAGCTGATCCTGCGTCCGTTCCGCGTGCAACCCACGGCCGTGGCCCTGCACCCGCAGGAAGCCGACGAATTCGACGAGGATGAGGAACACGAAGCACCGCGCCACGGCCTGCTCGACGGCCTGCAGTCACTGGACAAGATGACCGTCAACGACATCCTGGTACCGCGCAACGAAGTGGACGGCATCAGCCTCGACGAGCCGATCGAGCGCATCATCGAGCAACTGATCGTCAGCCGCCACACCCGCCTGCCGGTGTACCACAGCGACATCAACCAGGTTGAAGCAATCCTCAATACCAAGCTGATCAGCCACCTGCTGCCCAAGGCCGAGCTGACCCTGGAGATGCTGCTCGGCGCCTGCTACGAGCCCTATTTCGTACCCGAGAGCACGCCCCTGCAAATGCAGCTGCTGAACTTCCACAAGCAGCAGCGCCGCCTGGGCGTGGTGGTGGACGAATACGGCGAGGTGCTGGGCATCGTCACCCTGGAAGACATCCTCGAAGAGATCGTTGGCGAGTTCGAGGATGAACACAGCCTGGACAACCCCCACGTGCACCCACAGCCCGATGGCACTTTCGTCATTGACGGCACCGCTTCGCTGCGTGAAATCAACCGCAGTCTGGGCTGGCACCTGCCCTGCGACGGCGGGCCGAAAACCCTCAACGGGCTGGTCACCGAAGCGCTGGAAAGTATCCCGGAAAGCGCCGTTTGCCTGAAGATCGGCCGCTATCGCCTGGAAATCCTCGAAACAGAGGACAATTGTGCCAGCAAGGTACTGGTGTGGACCGTGACCCGATAGCTATACTCGGGTCACGCTTACCCAGCCCCGCCGTCCCGCCTGCTACCCGCATCCGGCGCTCCACGGCCAGTCCGCTCCACTGACACGCCCCGCGGTCCTGCTTCAACACCCCGAACAGTGCCCGCCCCCGCCCCTATCCCCCTTGGGCTATCGTCAGTCGGGCGCACACAACAACAAAACGCTCCGGCGCCCGCGCCACCGTGCCTGCCCTTTTGCATTGCACGCCGCGGGGCTTATCCCAATGGAGCCGGACCAGACTGTCAGGGACCTATTCAATGACAACCAGCAGCACCTATGCCGAAGCGCCTGCCGCGCCGGTCAACTCGCCCGCGCGGGTGGCCACCGCCAGCTTCATCGGCACCGCCATCGAGTTCTACGATTTCTACGTCTACGCCACTGCCGCCGCCCTGGTGATCGGCCCGGTGTTCTTCCCGTCCGGGTCAGGCACCGCGCAGATGCTGGCGGCCTTCCTCACCTTCGGTATCGCCTTCCTGGCGCGCCCGCTAGGCTCGGCACTGTTCGGCCACTTTGGCGACCGTATCGGCCGCAAGTCGACCCTGGTCGCCTCGCTGCTGCTGATGGGCGTGTCCACCACGGCCATCGGTGTGCTGCCAGGATATGAAAGCATTGGTGTATGGGCGCCGATCATCCTCTGCCTGCTGCGCTTTGGCCAAGGCCTGGGGCTGGGTGGCGAATGGGGTGGCGCGGCCTTGCTGGCCACCGAGAACGCGCCCGAAGGCAAGCGCGCCTGGTTCGGCATGTTCCCGCAGCTGGGCCCGTCGATCGGCTTTTTGGCCGCCAACGGCCTGTTCCTGACCCTGGCCCTGGTGCTCAGCGACGAGCAGTTCCGCGAGTGGGGCTGGCGCATTCCGTTCCTGCTCAGCGCCGCGCTGGTCCTGGTGGGCCTGTATGTGCGCCTGAAGCTGGAAGAAAGCCCGGTGTTCGCCAAGGCCGTCGCCCGCCACGAGCGGGTGAAAATGCCGGTGGTCGACCTGTTTTCCAGATACTGGCTGCCGACCCTGCTGGGCGCAGCGGCGATGGTGGTGTGCTACGCGCTGTTCTACATCTCCACGGTGTTCTCGCTGAGCTATGGCGTGACCACGCTGGGCTACAGCCGCGAAACGTTCCTTGGCCTGCTGTGCTTCGCGGTGGTGTTCATGGCCCTGGCCACACCACTGTCGGCCTGGCTCAGCGACCGCTACGGGCGCAAACCGGTGCTGATCGTCGGCGGCCTGCTGGCAGTGGCCTCGGGCTTTACCATGGGGCCGCTGCTGACTTCGGGGTCGACCGCAGGTGTGGCGCTGTTCCTGGCCATCGAATTGTTCCTGATGGGCGTGACTTTTGCGCCGATGGGGGCACTGCTGCCTGAACTGTTCCCGACCCACGTGCGTTATACCGGCGCTTCGGCGGCCTATAACCTGGGCGGCATCGTCGGCGCATCGGCGGCACCGTTCTTTGCCCAGAAGCTGGTGAGCATGGGTGGGTTGAGCTGGGTGGGGGGTTATGTGTCGGTGGCGGCGTTGATCAGCTTGATTGCCGTGCTGTGCCTGAAAGAGACCCGCAATACGCAGCTGTAAGTAATTGGGGCCGCGTTGCGGCCCTTCGCGGGCACGCCCGCTCCCACAGGGGTAGCGCCGAAACCTGTGGGAGCGGGCGTGCCCGCGAAGGGCTGCAACGCGGCCCCAATCGGATCAGAACTCGACCTTGACCGCCTGCGAAGCACGGGTCGCCTTGGCACGCGCCGCTTCGACCGACTCATCACGCGCCAGGCACACGCCCATGCGGCGGGTACCGTTGATTTCCGGCTTGCCGAACAGGCGAATGGCGGTATCCGGCTCGCTCAGCGCCGCACCCAGGTTGGCAAAGCTGGTCTGCTGCGACTGCCCCTCGGGCAAGATCACCGCCGAAGCAGAAGGGCCGAACTGGCGCACTACCGGAATCGGCAGGCCAAGAATGGCACGGGCATGCAGGGCAAACTGCGACAGGTCCTGGGAAATCAGGGTCACCAGGCCGGTGTCATGCGGGCGTGGCGAGACTTCGCTGAACCACACCTGGTCGCCCTTCACGAACAGTTCCACGCCAAACAGGCCACGACCGCCCAGGGCATCGGTGACCGCCTTGGCCACCCGCTGCGATTCGGCCAGCGCCTTCGGGCTCATGGCCTGCGGCTGCCACGATTCCTGGTAGTCACCCTTCTCCTGGCGGTGGCCGACTGGCTCGAGGAAGGTGGTGCCACCGACGTGGCGCACGGTCAGCAGGGTGATTTCGTATTCGAAGTCGATGAAGCCCTCGACGATGACCCGGCCTTTGCCGGCGCGGCCGCCTTCCTGGGCGTAGGCCCACGACTTCTGCAAGTCGGCATCGCTGCGCAGCAGGCTCTGGCCCTTGCCCGACGAGCTCATCACCGGTTTGACCACGCACGGGTAGCCGACATCGGCCACGGCCTTGGCGTAGTCTTCGTAGGTGTCGGCGAAGTGGTACGGCGAGGTTGGCAGGTCCAGCTCTTCGGCGGCCAGGCGGCGGATGCCTTCACGGTTCATGGTGAGCTGGGTGGCGCGGGCGGTCGGCACCACGTTGAAACCTTCGTTTTCCAGCTCGACCAAGGTGGCGGTGGCGATGGCTTCGATTTCAGGGACGATGTAGTGCGGCTTCTCGGCCTCGATCACCGCGCGCAGGGCCACGCCATCGAGCATGTTGACCACGTGGCTGCGGTGCGCCACCTGCATTGCCGGGGCATTGGCGTAGCGGTCGACGGCGATCACTTCGACGCCCAGGCGCTGCAGCTCGATCACCACTTCCTTGCCCAGCTCGCCACAGCCGCAGAGCAGTACACGGGTCGCGGTGGGCGACAAGGGGGTTCCGATACGGGTCATTTCAGGTCCTCGAAGGCGTCCGGGGCCGCACCAGGCTTGGCGCCGCCCGCTGAAAAAGGAGCGCTATTCTACACCATCAACCCGCCACGGCGGCCCGCCGGGCGCGAAATGCCATGGCCAGCCACACGGCGGTGACACCAGCGAATTTCGAGGCCATGGCGGTGCCGATCACGGCTGGGGTCAGGGCACCGATCATGCCGAAGAAGATGAAGGTGTCGATCGGGATGCTCAGCGCCGAGCTCAGCCACAGGCGGTCGCGCAGCGGTCGGCGGGTGATGCTGAACACCAGCCAGTCGATAAGTTCGGAAATGAAGAAGGCGGTGGCGCTGGCCAGGGCTATGGCCGGTTCCGAGGTGACGTAGGACAGCACCAGCGCCGCCAGCATGGCGACCAGAGCGCCATGGCCGAAGCGGGTTTGCACCATGTCGCGCAGGATGAACACCAGGCCGCCCCAGGCGGACCAGATGATGTCCAGGTGTGGCGCGCTGGAGAAGGCGTAGTTGATCAGCACTACGCTGCTGATGTAGGCAATCAGATAGAACATGGCGGGTAGTCTGTGGGCAAGCCGCACAGATTACCGCTGGCTGGTTCGCGGGTAAACCCGCTCTCAAAGGTACAGCTTCAGGTTCGAGGGCTGCGCAGTACCTGTGGGAGCGGGTTCACCCGCGAAGAATCCAACACGGTGGATGGCACCGGCTGCGCCGGTGTTCGCGGGTGAACCCGCTCCCACAGGGGGGGCGAGTCAGCCCTACAGGATGAGGCCGGCCTCTACTGCCCTTTCATGGCAAAGTTTGAGCACCGCCCGGCGTTCGTCGTTGTCCATCCGCCCCCAGCGGCCGATCTCGGCCACGGTTCGCTGGCAACCTGTGCAGATATCCTGCTCGTCCAACGCACAGATACTCACGCACGGCGAGGCTACCGGGCGCTCCACTACATCACTCATCATCAACCACCAACTCCCGTGCATAACGCTGGGCATTGTGCACGTAATGCGCGGCACTGGCTTCGAGCATGCGTTTCTGCTGTTCGGTCAGCTCGCGCACCACCTTGCCCGGCGAACCCACCACCAGCGAACCGTCGGGGATCTCCTTGCCTTCTGCAATCAGCGCATTGGCGCCAATGATGCAATGCTTGCCGATGCGCGCGCCATTAAGGATCACCGCATTGATACCAACCAGGCTGTAGTCGCCCACCGTGCAACCATGCAGCATGGCGTTGTGGCCAACGGTCACGCCCTTGCCCAGGGTCAGCGGCGAGCCCATGTCAGTGTGCATCACCGTGCCATCCTGCACGTTGCTGCCTTCGCCAATGTCGATCAGCTCGTTGTCCCCGCGCAGCACCGCGCCAAACCACACGCTGGCATCGGCCTGCAGGCGCACCTTGCCGATCAGCGTGGCGTTGGGTGCGGCCCAACTGGTGGGGTGGCTCTCGACCCGCAGGTCGCCCAGGCGGTATTTCATGCTTGCTCCTCAGGCTGCAATGCAGAGGACGGGGTTGGCCCCGCTCAGTTTTCGATGTAACGCTCCGGGGGCTGGTGCAGGCTGATGCCGGCATCGAACAGCAGGTTGACCAGTTCGACGATCATGATCGCCGACAACCCCCAGATCTTGTATTCGCCATAGCGATAGCTGGGCACATACCAGCTGCGCCCCTGGTAATCGATACGATGGGTATGGTCGCGCGGGTCCTGGCGGAAGAATTCCAGCGGCACGGTGAATACTGCCGCGATCTCGGCATCATTGGCACGGTATTCGACAAAATCGGGGATGAGCCCGACGAATGGCGTCACTTTCAGGCCGTGCAGCGAAATCAGCGGGCTGAGCGGGCCGATCACTTCCACCAGGCCTGGTGGCAGGCCGATTTCTTCTTCGGCTTCACGTAGCGCGGTGAACACCAGGTCCGGGTCTTCCGGGTCGCGGCGGCCACCGGGAAAGGCCACTTCGCCGCCGTGGGTGGACAGGCCCTTGGCGCGCAGGGTCAGGACCAGCTCGGGCGCTTCGCTGCGGGTAATGGGCAAGAGGACCGCCGCTTCGGGGAACCGCCGGTCGGTTTCCAGTGATGCGGGTTGGTGGTTGCTCATTCGGCGAAGTAGCTCGTCCAGCATTGCGCACGCTCATATCCAAGGCCTGCCTTGCATGATGCACCAAAGGCGCGAAGCACCCAAGCCCCGTGCGCTTGCGACGGCACGGCCGGCGCGCCAAGATAGCCCGAAGCAAAAGGAACGACACATGAAATTCTGCAGCGCGTGCGGCCAGCCGGTCACTCAGCGGATCCCCGAGGGCGACAGCCGCCTGCGGTATGTCTGCGGGGTTTGCCAGACCATCCACTACCAGAACCCCAACATCGTCGCCGGCGTGTTGCCGACCTGGGGCAGCCAGGTGTTGCTGTGCCGGCGCGCCATCGAGCCACGCCGCGGCTTCTGGACCCTGCCCGCCGGTTTCATGGAAAACGGCGAAACCCTGGACCAGGCCGCCCGTCGCGAAACCGTCGAGGAGGCCTGCGCCCGGGTCGGCAGCATGAGCCTGTACCAGCTGTTCGACCTGCCACACATCAACCAGGTGCACGTGTTCTTCCGCGCCGAGCTTGCGGACCTTGATTTCGCTGTCGGTGTCGAAAGCCTGGAGGTGCGGCTGTTCGAGGAACATGAGATTCCGTGGGGCGAGCTGGCTTTCCGCACCGTCACTCGCACACTAGAATGCTACTATCGCGATCGCATCGGGCAGCACTACCCCATAGGCCATGAATACCTGCCGCCGATGAACGTCTCGCCCACCACCTAGAAGCCTTCAGGGATACCGTTACATGCGCTGGTTGCTTGCCCTTTTCTGCCTTTGCGTTACCTCGGTGTCCCAGGCGGCCTTCACCGAGACCATCATCCGCAAGCCCCAGCCGGCAGTGCAAACCCCGTCGCCTTCGCAGCAGGCCATGCAACCGCTGATCGACAAGGTGCTGGTGATCAAGTCCGAGCGCCGTCTGCAACTGATCAGCCGTGGCGAACCGCTGAAGACCTACCGCATCTCGCTGGGCAAGCAGCCAAAGGGTGCCAAGGAGCGCGAAGGCGACAAGAAAACCCCCGAGGGCCTTTACTGGCTGGACTGGCGTAAGCAAAGCGACCGTTTCAACCTGGCCATACACATCAACTACCCGAACATCAACGACGCGGCCCGTGCCACTCGTGAAGGGGTGAGTGCCGGCAGCATGATCATGATCCATGGCACGCCGATCAACGACGAGTATCCGGAGTGGTACTTCCACACCCTGGACTGGACGGATGGGTGTATTGCCATGCGTAACCGCGACATGCAGGAAGTGTGGGACCTGGTGCGGGATGGCACGTTGATCGAAATTCGGCCCTGATAGCGGGCCTTTCAACTGATGCTGTAGGAAGCTTCCCACCATCAGGCAAGAACGCGCCCTACAAGCGCTTAGGCCGGGTACTGCATCCAGGCGAACCCCTTAATTTTTAGCATCCACGCAGACGAGTACGAAATCCGTACATCATTTGCGGGGTGCTTCAATGCCGTTCCACATTCATCGCGCCACCTGCTGGGCGCTCACCTGCTGCCTGTCAGGTTTGCTGGCCGCACCACAGGCGTTGGCCGACGACCCGGCCAGCCAGCAACTGCGCGATCAGCAGCGCGGGCTGCGACAGCTGGAACAGCAACAGCGCCTGGAACGCTGGCAGCGCCAGCCCGCCCCGGCTGAAAGCCACGACACCACCGCCCCCCTCCCGCACGACCAGCGCTGCTGGGCCATCACCGGCGTACGCGTGGCCGGCAACCGCGAGCTTTCCGACTCGGCGCTAACGCCAACCCTCCGCAGGTTCATTACCCCGTGCATGGGTATCGCGGAAATCAACGGGCTGCTGAAAGCCATCACCCAGCGCTATGTGCAAGCCGGATACCCGACCAGCCGGCCCTACCTGCAGCAACCTCCACAAAACGGCGCACCGCTGAATCTGGTCATCGTCGAGGGGTTCGTCGAGTCCATCGAAATGGCCGGCCCCGAGTTGCCCCTGTCGCTCCCCGGCGCGTTTCCCGGCCTGCTCGGGCAGCCACTGTTCCTGCCAGCCCTGGAGCAAGGCCTCGACCAGCTCAACCGGCTGCGCGCTTATGACCTGTCCGCAGAGTTGCTGCCCGGCGAACTGCAGGGCGGCACCCGGGTTGTCGTGCAGCCGCGCAAGGTGGCCTCGCGCGGGCACTTGGACAGCCGCTTCGACAACCGCGGCAGCGACCTGACCGGGCGTCATCGCCTGAACTTAGGCTTCGGCCTGGACAGCCCGCTGGGCCTCAATGATGACCTGCGCCTGTCGCTGTACGGCACGGTGCTTGATGCGCCCGGGCAAAGCCAAGGCATCTCGCTGTACTACAGCATCCCCTACGGCGCCTGGACCTTCGCGCTCAGCGCCAGCGAGCTGCGCTACGAGGCGCCGCTCCCCCACAGCCGCCAGGTAGCCGACGGCAGCAGCAGCTACCAGGGCCTGAGCGTCGAGCGGGTGCTGTGGCGCAACCAGCAAGGCATGCTCAGCGCCAGCGCCCGGCTGGACCGCAAGCAGATGGTCAACCGCAGCGCGGGCGCGGTGATCGTCCAGCAGAGCCCCACCCTGGTCTCCTTGGAAGCGGGTATCAACCTGCTGTGGCTCCAGGGCGGCCTGTGGAATGGCTACCTCGGTGTCGCCCAGGGCGTCGATGCCTTCGGCGCCGACCGCTCACCGCTGGGAGCGGAACGCCTGCGCCCGGATTTTCGCAAGTACCGCGCCAACCTGCTGCACCTGCGCCAGGGCCCGGCCAGCCACCCATGGCGCTGGCAGAGCGAACTGGCTCTGCAATACAGCAGTGACCCGCTACCCGCCGTCGAGCAGTTGCTGGCCAGCGACGATTCGGCCGTGCGCGGGTTTCGCCTGCGTACCTACTCAGGTGCCAGCAGCGCCGTCTGGCGCAACACCGTCAGTCAGCCGCTGCCGGAGCGCTGGACGGCTCCCCTGCAGGTACGCCCCTACATCGGCCTGGACCTGGGCTGGACCCGCACTGCCGAAGGCAAGCCTTCACAACGCCTCGCCGGGGCCACTGCCGGTGCCGAACTGAGCCTGCCCGGCAGCCACCTGCGCCTGGGCTACCAACGGGCACTGTACGCCAGCGACTCGCCCCGCCCGCTGCTGGAACCCGGTTTCTGGGTAGTGGAACTGGCCCTGAACATCTGATTCACCCACAACAAAGAGAACGAGAACATGCAAACACTCTCGCAGTCGTCTTCCCGCCCAGATACCTTGCGCTGGGCCATCTTCCTCGCCCTGCTCGGGCCCGGCGCCGCACTGGCCCAGGGCGGCCTGGCAGCAACCAGCGGCCCCGGTGGTACACCGGTCATCAACGACGGCCACGGCGTCCCGGTCATCGATATTGTCGCGCCAAACGCCAACGGGCTGTCGCACAACCAGTTCCTCGACTACAACGTCGACCGTTCAGGATTGGTGCTGAACAATGCCACCCAGGCCGGGCAGTCGGAACTGGCCGGTGCCCTGGCGGCCAACCCGCAATTCCAGGGCCAGGCCGCCTCGACCATCCTCAACGAGGTGGTCAGCCGCAACGCCTCGCTGATCGAAGGGCCGCAGGAAATCTTCGGCCGCCCGGCCGACTACATACTGGCCAACCCCAATGGCATCACCCTCAACGGCGGCAGTTTCATCAACACCACACGCGCCGGCTTCGTGGTGGGTACCCCCGAGTTCGAGGGCCAGCAACTGAAGTACCTCGACACGCTCAACGCCAGCGGTACCCTGCAAGTGCTCGAGGGCGGCCAGCGAAACCCCAACGGCGCCCTCGAGCTGATTGCCCCGCGCGTGGACAGCAAAGGGCTGCTGATGGCGCGCAACTCCATCGATATCACAGTGGGTCGCAACCGTATCGACAGCAGCAGCGGCGAAATTGTCGAGCACCTGCCCGGCACCCCTTCCAGCATCGATGCCAGCCTGTTCGGTGCCATGCGCGCCGGGCGCATTCGCGTGGTGAGCACCGCAGAAGGTGCTGGTGTGCGTGTGGGGGCATCGCAGCTGCTTGGCATCGACGGGGTCGACATCCAGTCGGCCGGCGCCCTGCAGGTCAGCGGCAAGGCCGACAGCCCCGTCGAACTGCATAGCGAACAGGGCGATCTGCGGCTGACCGCTGCCGATGACCTGACACTCGAAGCCGTCGATGGGCAGGCTCGGCGAATCGAGGCCAAGGCGGGCAAGAAGCTCACTCTGGATGCCACAACCCGCGAGAACATCGAGCGCGACAGCGACAGCTGGAACAAGAAGTTCCTGTTCGTCACCCGCGAAACCTACAACCGCGAAACTACCACCACCCAGCAGCAGCAACAGGGCAGCCGCTTGCAAGGCAAGGACAGCGTGCTGCTGCAATCCGCTGACGACATGCGCCTGGTGGCTGCCAAGGTGGATGCTGGCAATGAGCTGACCCTCGACAGCGGCGCCAACCTGGCCATCGCTGCCGGCATCGACAGCCAGCACACCGAAGAGCAGGTTCGCCACCGCAAGGACTTGTGGCGCGGTGACAGTGATACCGACCAGTACAAGGAAACCGCACAAGGCAGTGCGCTCCAGGCCCAGCGCATGACGCTCAAGGCCAAGAATACTGTCGATGTGAAGGGGAGCAGCCTGCACAGCCGCGGCGACATGGCGATCGAAGCCAAGGAGGCAAACATCGGTACCACCGCCCTGCAGCAGCGCGGTACCCGGCGCGACTATCGCGGCGACCTGGTATCCGGCACCTTCTTTGGCGACCGCAAGGGTAACGACAGCGAAGGCCAGGCCGTTGCCGGCAGCAGTGTCACGGCGGATGGCAAGCTTACCGTGACAGCTGACCAGGTAGCCATCAAGGGCAGTACCGTGTTCGGCAAGGAGGACTCGGTGCTCTACAGCACAAAAGGTTCACTGGCCATCGAAGCCGACCATGGTCGAACCACCTCTACCGACCGTACCAGCGACAGCAAGCTGTTCGGCCTGATTGGCAGCGACCGCGAGAACACCGAACGTACGCAACAGGTGCTTACCAGCGACGTCAGCTCGGCCACCAATTTGCGCCTGGCCAGCGCCGAGGAAATGCGCATCCAGGGGGCCAAGGTCGTAGCGGGCGAGCACCTGCAGGTAGAGGCCAAGGGCGACCTGCTGATTACCAGCGCACAAGGGGTTGACGAGCGCGAAACCCGTAACCAGCAACGTGGTTTCACTGCCAGCGCCAAGCAGACCCAGGAGGCCGAGGATGGCAAGCCCGAGTCCCGCCAGTATTCGGCCGGCATTGCCTATGACGTCGCCACCACCAGCAGCAGGCAGCGCACCAGCAGCCAGGTCGCCAGTGAGCTCGAGGGCGCCTCGGTGAGCCTTGGCAGCAGGGCTCACCTGCAAGTCAACGGTTCCACGGTGAAAGCCGCCGCAGGCGACCTCGATGTGCAGGCCCAAAAGGTGACCCTGGGGGCAACCCGCAATGACCACGACACCACCACCAGCACCACCCAGAGTGGCGGCGGCTTGACGGTGACCGGCGGCATCGACCGGCTGGGCAGCTTGTTCGAAGGCCATCACAACCGCCAGGTGCAGACTGAACGCGACAGCAAGGCGCAACGCAGCACATTGCAGGCCAGCGGCGACCTGAAGCTCAAAGGCGATGAACTGGTCACCGAGGCCGCACGCGTCAAGGCTGGCAACACTCTGCAGGTAACGGCCAAACGCATCGACAACCGCGCGGTGCAGGATACCGAGGAACGTGAACAAAGCCGTGACGACTGGTCGGGCAGCCTCGGCGCCAGTGTCGAGTATCGCGACCTTACCCGCCCCATCGAACGCCTGGTGCTGGGCGAAGAAGCCGCACGCTTCCAGCAAGCCTCCCCCGAAGACGCCATGGCGCCGCCCAGTGTCGGCGCCGACATGACCGTGGACCACCTCAAGCGCCTGGAAAACCAGCGCCGCGGCTTTGCCCAGGTGAGCGAGTTGTCCGGAGCCAAGGTCGAAGTCAAGGCCGACAACATCACCGACCAAGGCACCGCCTGGCGCGCCAACGCCGGCAAGCTGCAGATCGAGGCCCGACAACACCAGATGCAGGCGGCCGAGAACACCCAGGAAAATACCGTGCAACGCCTGGCCTACGGCGGCGATGTTCGCCTGGACACCAGCACCGGCGAAGACCTCAATGTACGCGCCGCCGGCAAAGGCGGCTCGCTGGACAAAAAGGACAGCACCAGCAGCGCCGTACCCGGCAGCCTGTATGGGCAACAGGGCATCCAGGTGCAACTGGGCAGCTCAGGCCATTATGAAGGGACGCGTATCGATGGCGGTGAAGGCAGCGTGGTCATGAGCAGTGCCGGTTCGCTGACATTGCCCCAGGCAACCGACCAGGTCGAACAGCAGTCACGCCAGCTCGACGGCAATGCCTGGGCCAAGGTCGGCAACCGCCCGGGCAGCACCGGCGTCGATGGCCGGGGCTACCTCGACCATGGCCAGAACCAGAGCACACAGCGCAAGGCCCAGGTGGCGCAGATCGACGCCAAGGGCCAGGTACAACTGAGCAGTGGCGGCGACCTGTTGCTCGAAGGCACCCGCATTGGCAGCCGTGAGGCCAAGACCGGCGACATTCAACTGCAAAGCGGCGGCCGGCTGCAGGTCAAGGCGGCCAGCGATACCCAGAACGCTACCGGCGCCAAGATGGGCGGCGGCGTGGAGCTGGCGGTCAAGGCTGGCGACACCAAGGGCGGTGCCATCGGAGGCCACTTCAGCCACGGCAAGCAGGATGAAGAGGCACGCCAGGCGGTGAATGCCCTGTTCGCAAGCAACGGCACAGTGACCCTGGGCAGCAGCGCCCGCGAGAATGTCGCCCTGCACCTTGAGGGCCTGCAGGCTTCGGCCGAACAAATAACCCTCGACGCATCGAATGGGGGCATGCTGGTGGAAGCGTCATCCAGCCAGGAGCGACGTGACAACCTCGACATCACCGCCGGGGCCGGCTTCGACATGGCCAAGGGCGCGCTCGATACTCGCGGCCTGCATGGCCGCGTCAAAGTGGAGCTCGACAAGCGCGACAACCTCACCTGGAATGCCAGCGACCTGCGCGCCGAGCGCATCGACTTGCAAAGCCGCGGCGATACCCGCCTCGAAGGCACCACCGTGGAAGCTGGGCATATCAAGGGAATGATCGATGGCGACCTGCGTATCGCCAGCCGCAAGGACAGCGTCGATACCCTGAGCGTGAAAGGCGATGCCCGCCTGAGCCAGGAGAAAAACCCGCGGGGCTACGTCAACGCGGCCACTTCGGTGGCAGGGCCGCTGGGGAGCAAGGTGAATGAAAAAGCTGGCTCCGCCCTGAGCAAGGCAGACCCGGGGCTGTCGCCCACTTTCAGCCTCGACGTGTCGCACGTGCAGCGCGACAGCGTAGGCCAGCAGGCCACGCTCAAAGGTAGCGACGGCATCGACCTGCAGGTTGGTGGCAAAGCTCAGCTGGTGGGGGCACGCTTGCAGTCGGCCAAAGGCGATGTGGTACTCGACGCCAACTCGGTTAGCCGGGAAACACTGAGCGGTAACGACTATCGCCGGGATGTGTCGATCGATGCGTCCAACTCGCCAGTGGACCTGGGCACCGCGGTGGCCGAAATGGCCAAGGGCAAGGGTGCGGCGGATGGGGAAAATGCACTGGACCTGGGGTTGTTGAGGACCAGTGGGCACAATCGCAGTGAGCAGTGGGCTTCGAGTGTGCAGGGCAAGAAAAACTGAGGCAGGCGCCGCGCTGGAGGGCACGGGCTTCGTGCCCTCTTTTAGCATTTGGGCCAGACAGTTGATTGGTTGTAGGAGCGGCAAGCCAGCTTGCCGGCGATAACACCTGTCTACCAGCGCAAATCCCGCTGCCCTGCCAGCGCCTGCGGTCCAAGCCACTGCACCCCACGCAGCAAAGGCGTCAGCGCCGCCTCCGGCTGCAACTCGACCACCACCTGCGCCCGGCGCGCGGGCAGGTCAGCATCCACGGCCAACTGATGCTGCCCCTGCTGCGCCAACTGCCCGCGCAGGTGCCAGCCGCTGCGGCAGTCCATTTCCAGCCAGCCCTGCCCCAAGCCCAGTGACCAAGGCTCGCTCAGGGCAAGGTCGGTTACCGTCATGCGGCCTTCGCTGGCACGGCATTGCCGCCCTGCCCCCTGCACCCGCAACGTGCCCTGCCACTGGCCGGCCAAACGGTAATCCGTCGCCACCGTCGCCTGGGCCCCCATGGCCGTCGCCTCCAGCCGCCAACGCCATGGCCAGCCTTCGGCGCGCAACTGCCAGGCCTGGCTCTGGAAGCCGAGCTGCGCGTTCGCCTGCATGCGCCAGGGCTGCACCACCCAACGCAATGGCCCGACCGGCCCCAGTTGCTGCGCCTGGCCTTGCCACAGGCTGCCGCTGACCTCACGCGCAGGCAGGCCTATCCCGCGCACCACCCAGCTAGCCGGTAGTTCCACCAGCAATGTCACGGTGAATACCAACAGCACCCACGCCACACTTCTTCGGCTCATGGCCGCACCACCAGGTCGAAGCGCAATCTCTTTTCATGCTGTTCCAGCCCCCACTGCAATGGCTGTACGCCTTCTGCACGCAGGGTCTGCAACCAGCCCTGCAGCACTCGCTCGTCGGCCACCTGCCCACGCAGTTGCCAGGTCTTGCCCTGCGCATCGACCTCGGCCAGTTCGATCTGCCGCGCCTGGGCCGACTGGCGTAGCCGCTCCAGGCTCAACCCCGGGCCGCCTTGAAGGCTGGCCGCCTGTTCGGCCAGCCCGCGCCACTGGCTGAGCTCGCGCCATTGCTCAAGGCCTGCGCGCAGGGACAGGAAGGCCAGCAAAACAGCAATCAGTAGCCAGGCGAACTTCAAACGGTGACGCTGTATCCAGTCCCGGTTCATGAGGCTGCTCCCAGGTCGAACACCACTTGGCCGTCCTGCACCTGGACAGAGGCCCCGGCGGCTGTCGCCATGTCGCTCCATGGCGGCGCACCGCCCTCGCCTTCCAGCCGCAAGTGCCAGCGCTGGCCATCGAAGCGCACCGCTTGCAGGCGCCAGCCGGGGTGGTCACGCAGCCAGGCCTGCAACGCAGCCTGCAGGTCTTCGAGCTGGCGCGTGCGCAGCTGCTGTTGCAATTCACTTTCGCGCAGGCGTTTGAGGGCCTGCGCGGCGTGCCGGGGGCTGGCCTGCTCACCGGTCACGGCGATGACCTGGCTGCGCCAGAGTTGCGCCTGGGCCCACTGCTTGCTCAACCACAGCCCGCCCCAGACGGCAGCCAGTACCAGGCAGGCCGCAAGCAACCGTTGCTGCAGCCGGGACACCACCGGCAGCGAACGCACCTTGCGGGTACGCTCGAACAGGCCGGGCAATGAATCGAGCGGTGCCAGCGTACTGGGCCAGTCGCCGCTCAGCGAAACCTTTTGCAGCTCCGCCCACGGTTGCCGTGGCACCTCGCCCAGTGCATCCGGCCAGGCCAGCCAGTGCTCCTGCCCGCCTTCGGCCAGCCCTTTGTACAAATACATGCCGGGTGTGCGCTGCCATTGCCAGGCATGTCCCGCCTCGGGGGGCGGCAGCAACTGTAGTTCTGCCCAGCAACGTGCCACCTGCAAGCCCCATTCGGCGCACTGCCCGCGCCAGTCGTCCAGTTGCTGACGGGCCACTACCAGTAACCGAAGATGGCCAGGCTCGCGGGCCAGGCAGGCGCATGCCACCTCGTCGACTGCCTGCAGCAAACGGTCTTCGAGCAACAGCGGCCATTCTTCACGCTTGAGCCCGGGCGGTGCCGGCACGCGGAAGTAGCTGCAGGTCTCGGCAGGCAGGATCAACGCCACACGGGCTTGCAGGTTCGCCGGGGGCTCGCCCTGCCCATGGCGTTGCACAAGGCCACCCTCGGCAAGCGCCCAGTGCCAGACAACGCCCGGTCGCAGCAACAGCCACGACTGAGCCGGGCTGCGCCGCCGCCATTCAAACTTCATGAGCGCCCCCACGGGAGGGCGAAGGTGCAGACATAGGGTGCTCCGTCACGCTGCAGTTCCAGACGCACGCCACGGCCGGGGTGCGCAGGTTGGTCGGAAGGCCAGGCCAGCCAGCGGCCGCCCTGGTAATAAAGAACATTCATGGCGCTGACCCGGTCGAGCCGCTCGCGCTGGACCCAGCGTGGGGCGGCGGCGGCATAGAGGTCGGCCGAGCTTTCCAGCAGCAGGCGCTGCTCGCGGGCCTCGAAGCGCAGGCGCTGGCGCTGCAGGCGCGAGCCGCCCTCGGCTTCCGGCATGCCGGTGCTGGCGACCCAGAGCAACTGGTTGCTTGCCGGTTGCCAGTCCAGCCAGCGGCTGGCCAAGGGCAGGCGCTGGTCGTAGACCCGGCGCATTACCGGGCTATCGAAGCGACGCTCCAAGGCCAGGCAGAAGTCCAGCACCGAGGTTTCCTGCGTGGTGACCTGCAGGCGTTCGCGAACCTTGAGCCAGCCGTTGACCAGGGCGGCGAGCATGATGCCGAGTACGGCGGTAAGTGCCAGGGCGACCATCAGCTCGATCAGGGTAAGGCCGGCCTGGCGGTGCCTCGTGGGTAGACATCTGCGCGGGGGGTGAAACTGGGTCTCTGTGGGAGCGGGCGCGCCCGCGAACACCGGCGCAGCCGGTGCCATGCACCGCGGTGCCTGCTTCGCGGGTAAACCCGCTTCTACAGGGACCGCACAAGCTTCACGGTCTCTGTAACTCATGGCCGCTTCAGGGGCAGGCATCTGCGCGGGGTGGAACCGGGCCTCTGTGGGAGCGGGCGCGCCCGCGAACACCGGCGCAGCCGGTGCCATCCACCGCGGTGCCTGCTTCGCGGGCAAACCCGCTCCTACAGGGACCGCGCAAGCTTCACGGTCTCTGTAACTCATGGCCGCTCCAGGGGCACGCATCTGCGCGGGGTGGTACCGGGCCTCTGTGGGAGCGGGTTCACCCGCGAACACCGGCGAAGCCGGTGCCATCCACCGCGTTGCCTGCTTCGCGGGTAAACCCGCTCCTACAGGGACCGCACAAGCTTCACGATCTCTGCAACTCACGGCTGCTCCAGGGGCAGGCATCTGCGCGGGGTGGAACTGGGCATCTGTAGGAGCGGGTTCACCCGCGAACACCGGCGAAGCCGGTGCCATGCACCGCGGTGCCTGCTTCGCGGGTAAACCCGCTCCTACAGGGACCGCGCAAGCTTCACGGTCTCTGTAACTCATGGCCGCTCCAGGGGCAGGCATCTGCGCGGGGTGGAACTGGGCATCTGTAGGAGCGGGTTCACCCGCGAACACCGGCGAAGCCGGTGCCATGCACCGCGGTGCCTGCTTCGCGGGTAAACCCGCTCCTACAGGGACCGCACAAGCTTCACGGTCTCTGTAACTCATGGCCGCTCCAGGGGCAGGCATCTGCGCGGGGTGGTACCGGGCCTCTGTGGGAGCGGGTTCACCCGCGAACACCGGCGAAGCCGGTGCCATGCACCGCGGTGCCTGCTTCGCGGGTAAACCCGCTCCTACAGGGACCGCACAAGCTTCACGGTCTCCGCAACTCACGGCTGCTCCAGGGGCAGGCATCTGCGCGGGGTGGAACTGGGCATCTGTAGGAGCGGGTTCACCCGCGAACACCGGCGAAGCCGGTGCCATGCACCGCGGTGCCTGCTTCGCGGGTAAACCCGCTCCTACAGGGACCGCACAAGCTTCACGATCTCTGCAACTCACGGCTGCTCCAGGGGCAGGCATCTGCGCGGGGTGGAACTGGGCATCTGTAGGAGCGGGTTCACCCGCGAACACCGGCGAAGCCGGTGCCATGCACCGCGGTGCCTGCTTCGCGGGTAAACCCGCTCCTACAGGGACCGCACAAGCTTCACGATCTCTGCAACTCACGGCTGCTCCAGGGGCAGGCATCTGCGCGGGGTGGAACTGGGCATCTGTAGGAGCGGGTTCACCCGCGAACACCGGCGAAGCCGGTGCCATGCACCGCGGTGCCTGCTTCGCGGGTAAACCCGCTCCTACAGGGACCGCACAAGCTTCACGGTCTCTGTAACTCATGGCCGCTCCAGGGGCAGGCATCTGCGCGGGGTGGTACCGGGCCTCTGTGGGAGCGGGTTCACCCGCGAACACCGGCGAAGCCGGTGCCATCCACCGCGTTGCCTGCTTCGCGGGTAAACCCGCTCCTACAGGGACCGCACAAGCTTCACGGTTTCTGTAACTCATGGCCGCTCCAGGAACACGGTGTACTGGCCTAGCGGCAGGCGCTGGTCGCGGTCGGCGAACAACAGCAGCTCGCCACGGCGCAGGTCGCGTACGCCGGTGCGGCGCAGTTGCAGTTGCCAGTGGCAGCGCTGGCCGCCTTGGCTCAGTTCACCGCCAACCTGGTTTTCAGCTGGCCAGTACTGCTCGACGGCAAAGCGGGTTTGCAGTTCTCGCGCGCATAGCAGGCCAAGGCGGTGTTGCTGCAGGTTGTCCTGCACCGCCAGGCGCTGGCGCAAAACCTGGCTGGTGATCACCGCCAGCACCGCGGCAATCGCCAGGGCCACGGTCACCTCAAGCAGGGTGAAGCCATGCTGATGTCGCTTCATGGGGCGACCACCACCTGCAAGCGGCCATCGCGGCTCCAGGCCCATTGCTGGCTGCCATCGGCCCAACGCCAGCGCACCTTGCCTGGTTGCGCCCAGCCATGCGGAGTGAACAACAGGCGCGGCTGCGGGCTGGCCGGCCAGTCCGGGCGCAGCCCCTTGGGCCAGTCACCAAGGGCGACTGCCTCGACCACCCAGCCATTACCCTCGCGCCGGACGAACTCCGGACGCTGGCCATTCCAGCGCAGCCCGCGCAGCTGCCCGGCATGCCGGGCCAGCGCGGCCTGCGACCGGGCCTCGCTCGCCAGCCGTTGCAGCGCCTGGTCGACACTGGCCTGGCTGTTGCCGAACCCGGCCACCGCCAATCCGGTCATCAGCCCGGCGATGGCCAGCACCACCAGCAATTCGATCAGGCTGAAGCCCCGCTGACGACGCACCCGTTACAGCTCCCAGTTACCCAGGTCGGCATCCTGGCCTTCGCCGCCCGGCAGCCCGTCGGCACCCAGCGAGTACACGTCGACCCGGCCATGTTCGCCGGGCATGCGGTACTGGTAAGGGGTGCCCCACGGGTCCTCCGGCAGGCGGCGCACGTAGCCGTCGCTGCGCCAGGCCCGTGGCAGCGGCTCCTGGGCCGGCTTTTTCACCAGCGCGGCCAGGCCCTGCTCGCTACTGGGGAAGCGCAGGTTGTCCAGGCGGTACATGTCCAGCGCCTGCTCCAGGGTGGCCAGGTCGGCCATCACCTTCTGCTTCATGGCCTTGTCCTGGTTGCCCAGCACGCTGGGCGCGACCACGGCGATGAGCAGGCCGATGATGAAAATCACCACCATGATTTCCATGAGGGTGAAACCGCGCTGGCGGTTACGTCGATGCTGCATGGCAGTACTCCTTGTCGTCAAAGTTGCAGGCCCTGGTTGAGTTGCATGATCGGCAACAGCACCGCCAGCACGATGAACAGCACCACGGCGCCCATCACCAGGATCATCAGGGGTTCGAACAGCGCCATGGCGGTATCGACCTGGCGGGCGAAACCGCGCTCCTGGTCATCGGCCACGCGCTCGAGCATGTCGGCCAGGGTGCCGCTGGCCTCGCCGCTGCCGACCATGTTCACCAGCAACGGCGGGAACTGCTGGCTGGCATCCAGCGCGCGATGCAGGCTGGTGCCGCCCTGAACTTGCTGGCGCACCTGCTCCATGGCCAGGCGGATACGCCGGTTGCCGACGGTTTCGGTGGCCACTTGCAGGGCTTCGAGCAGGGCCACGCCACTGCCGCTGAGGATTGCCAGGCTGCGTGCCAGGCGCGCGCTTTCCAGCACCTGCAGCAGGTTGCTTATATGTGGCAGGCGTAGCAGCAGCTGGTCACGGCGCAGGCACCAGTGCGGCTTGCGCAGCAACCAGCCGCCGAGCGCTCCAAGCAACAGGGCCAGCGCCAAAAGCCAGGGCCCGGCCTGCACCAACCCTTGGCTCAGGCCGATCAGTAACGAGGTAATGAGCGGCAGGCTTTGCCCGGCATGGGCGAACTGTTCGGTGAGCTTGGGTACGACGAAGGTCATCAGGCCTACCACCACGGCAAGCGACACCCCCATCAACACGGCGGGGTAAATCAGCGCGGTACGTGCCTTGTGCTGCTGTCGTTGAACCTGCTCCAGATGGTCGGCGAGGCGGGTCAGCACCTGGGCCAGGCGGCCGGACCGCTCGCCGGCCTCGACCAGCGCGCAGTACAGGCCGGTAAACGGTGCCCCCTGACGTGCCAGGCTGCGAGCCAGGCCCAGGCCTTCGGCCAACGAGCCGCACAAGGCCACCAGCACACTGTGCAGGGCGGGCTGGCGCAGTTGCCGTTCCAGGGTAGCCAGGGCGTCGACCAGAGGGATACCGGCACCGGTCAGGGTGGCCAGCTGACGAGTCAGTTCGCACAGCTGGGCGCGGCTCAGGCGCTGGCGCCGGGGTTGCCGGGTGCCGGCTTCGTGACGCTGCAAGCGGCGGGCGAACAGGCCCTGCTCACGCAACAACTGGCGGGCATGACGTTCGCTGTCGGCCTGCAAGCTGGCCTTGTGGGTCTTGCCGGCGAGGTCGACGGCCTGGTAGCGATAGGTCGGCATGGCTCAGCCCTGCACCACGCGCAGTACTTCGGCCAGGCTGGTCTCGCCACGGGCCAGGCAGTCACTGGCCATCGCCACCAGACTCTGCCGGCGCTCGGCCAGGTAGTCCTGCATGGCCAGCTCACTGGCGCCGTCGTACAACAGGCCGATCAGCCCGGCATCCAGCTCGATGAATTCATACAGGCCCAGGCGCCCGACATACCCGCTGCCCTGGCACTGCTCGCAGCCCACCGCATGGTAGCTGCTGCCCAGCGCTGCCAGCTCGGGCCACAGGTCGCGTTCCGCCGGCTGCAGCGGGTGCGCCACGGCGCAACTGCACAGGCGCCGCACCAAACGCTGGGCCAGTACGCCGCGCAGGCACGAGGCAATCAGGAACGGTTCGATGCCCATGTCGCGCAGGCGGGTCACCGCGCCCACCGCACTGTTGGTGTGCAGCGTGGACAACACCAGGTGACCGGTGAGGCTGGCCTGCACGGCGATCTGCGCGGTCTCCTGGTCACGGATTTCGCCGAGCATGATCACGTCCGGGTCCTGGCGCAGGATGGCGCGCAGGCCGCTGGCAAAGGTCAGCCCGGCACGCGGGTTGATGGCAGTCTGGCCGATGCCGGCGATAGCGTATTCCACCGGGTCCTCGACAGTGAGGATATTGCGGCTGCCGTCGTTGAGGCTGTTGAGGCTGGCATACAGGGTCGTGGTCTTGCCCGAACCGGTCGGCCCCGTGGACAGCACTATGCCGTTGGGCCGCGCCAGGCAACTGCGCAGGCCTTGCAACACCGCCGCCGGCATGCCCAGGTTGCCCAGCGCCAGCAGGCTGGCCTGCTTGTCGAGCACGCGCATCACCACCCGTTCGCCGTGGATGCCGGGCAGTGTCGAGACCCGCACATCCACTTCGCGCCCCGCCGCACGCAGGGTGATACGGCCATCCTGGGGCTGGCGCTTTTCGGCGATGTCCAGACGGGCCATGACCTTGATCCGCGACACCAGCATGGCCGACAGCGCACGCGGTGGGCGCAACACTTCGCGCAGGTGGCCATCGACCCGCAGGCGCACCACGAGGCTCTGCTCGAAGGTTTCTATATGAATGTCCGAAGCGCGCAGGCGCAGGGCCTGGCCGAACAGGCCGTTGATCAGGCGGATCACCGGGGCTTCATCGTCGCTTTCCAGCAGGTCCTCGATGCGCGGCATTTCGCTCATCAGGCTGTCCAGGTCGACCTGGTCGCCGATGCCCTCGATCAGCGCCTCGGTGGCAGCATCGCCGGCCTGGTACAGCTGGCCGAGGCGTTCGTCGAACAGTGCAGGCTCCAGGTATTCGAGCAGGCTTGGCTGGCCGTGCACGCGCAGCAGCTCCTGCAATTGGGCGCTGTCGGCGTCGTGCCGCAACCATAGCTGCCAGCCCTCCTCCGCAGGGGCCATGGCCACCCCGCTCTGCCGTGCCTGGCGATAGGGCAGCATCACCAGTCACCGCCTTCCAGCCGTGCGCGGCTGGAGGGGAACACCTGCAACAGCGGCGTAGCGTTTTGCGCATCCGCCAGGTCGGGTAACTGCAGCGGCGTGGTCTGCTGCAAGGTGCGGTACTTGTCTTCGCTGAGCCCGGCCAGGCTCGGCCCGTCACGCAGGATGCGCGGGCGGATGAACACCATCAGGTTCTGCTTGGTGTTCTTCGTGGCGTCGGAGCGGAACAGCCGGCCCAGGTAAGGGATATCGCCAAGCAGCGGCACACGCTGGTCGCTGGTGCTCAGTTCGTCGCTGATCAGGCCGCCGAGGATCACCAGGCCGTTGTCCTCGACCATGACCTTGGTCTTGATCTCGCGCTTGTTGGTGATCACGTCGCTGGCAGCCGTGGTGTCGGCAATCGACGACACTTCCTGGACGATGTCCAGGCGCACGCTGTTGTCGACGTTGATCTGCGGCTTGATGCGCAGCTTCACCCCGACTTCCTTGCGCTCGATGGTCTGGTACGGGTTGGCGTTGTTCTGCGTCACCGATCCGGTGACGAAGGGCACTTCCTGGCCGACCAGGATCGACGCCTCGGCGTTGTCCAGGGTCAGCAGGGTGGGCGTGGACAGCAGGTTGAAGCCGCTCTTGCCCTTCAGCGCGTTGACCAGCATGGCGAAATTGAAACCGCCGCCGAAATGGCCGATACCCGCCATGGCGCCGGTGGTGCTGGACAGCAAATCGCCAAGGGCCTCGTTGTCGCCACTGGCAGCGGCCCCGGCGATGCTGGCGATGTTCACCCCGTTACTGCCGAAATTGACGATGCCGGCACCGAACTTCTCGTCGGCGAACAGCCACTGCACGCCCAGCTCCTGGGCGCTGCTGTCGGACACCTCGGCGATGATCGCTTCCACCACTACCTGGGCACGGCGGATGTCCAGCTGCTGGACGATGGCGCGGTAAGCAGCCAGCTCGCTGTCGGGGCCGACCATGACCACGGCGTTGGTGCCTTCTTCGTATTCCAGGCGGATGCCCGAGCCTCCGGCGACAGGCACTACGGGCCTTTCCTTGCCCTCTGCTTCGCCAGCACCTTCAGAGGGCGCCATGCCTTCCTGGCTGAGCCCGCGCAACACCTTGACCACTTCACCAGCATTGGCATGGCGCAAGTAGATGACCTGGGTACTGCCACTGCCTGGTGCGTCCTGGGGGCGGTCGAGCTGGCGCAGCAAGCTGGCGATACGTTCCAGGTTGCTGCGCCAGTCGGTAACTACCAACTGGTGCGCTGCCGGATAAGGTGTGATCACACCGACCCGTGGGTCGATCAGGGGCTTGAGAATGCCCAGCACCTGCTCGCTGGCGGCGTTGCGCACATTGAATACCCGCGTAGCCACACTGTCGCTGCCTTCCCCCTGCTGCCCTCCCGCCTCCACCGGCACAGGCTCCAGGCGGGCGGCCTGGTCGGGAACGATCTTCACGCTGCCGTTGGGCAGGTCGACAGTGGCGTAGCCCTGGGCGCGCAGCTGGGCCAGAAAGATGTCGTAGATGGCATCGGCGTCGTGCAGGTCGACGGTGCGCACGGTGACCTTGCCCTTGACCCGGGGGTCGACGATGAAGGTGGTGCCGGTGATGCGCGACACGCTGTCGATGAACTCGCCCAGTTCGGTGTCGACGAAGTTCACCTCGTACATCGGCGTACCGTTGTCGTCGAACACCGGCTCTTCAGCACAGGCCATGGACAGGGCCAGGCTCAGCGCGGCCGCCACGCAATATCTAACAGGCATCGTTCATCCTTGCCGCTTGAAGCCGGTCACGGCGGGGCGTGGCGGCCAGGGCAGGCGTTCACGCCGCCCCTGGTTGTTGAAAATCAGGCCATCGCTGTCGATGTCCTGCAGCACGATCCCTGGCGCCAGGCGCTGGCCGCGGGCCAAGGTGCGCACCTGCTCGCCATAGCGCAGCACCACCACGCTGGAGGCCAGCGGCTGGGCCTTGAGGCCACCCAGGTATTGCAACGGCAGGCGGGTGATGGCGATGGCACCGTCGTCGACGGGTACCTGCCAATGGCCGACCATCAAGCCAGGCAACGGTTTGTCGGCCACGGCAGGCGCAGTGGCCGGTTGCGGCTGGCGGCCCAGTTGCAGCACGCACTGGGCGGCCAGCCAGCCGGCCAGGGTCAGGCCAGCGCCAGTCAGCAGGCGCGAGGCGAGCATCACGAGGCCAGTTGCCTTGGGTGCCAGCCCGGGTGCCCCTGCACGTAACGCACTTCGGGCAGTTGCAGCGGCGCCAGTTGCCAGTCGGTCGGCTGGCGGGCGAGCCAGGCTTCGACCCGTTGCCACAGCGGCTCGCCGGCCTGGGTTTCGAATTGCAGGCCAAAGGTGCGGCACAGGCCCTGCACCGGTTCCAGGCCACTGATGCGCTTGCCTTGCGGGCTGTAGCTGACACGCCAGGCCTGGCCCTGCCAGCGCGGCAGGTCCTGGCTGTTGTCCAGCAGCAGCGGGTCGCCGAACAGTTGCTCCGCGGCGTTTTCCAGCACTTGTTCGACCTGCCGGGCCGGCGCTTCGACCACCGGTGCCGGGTAGCCACCGGTGAGGCTGATCAGGTGTTCGCGGGTAATGGCCGCCCCGGCGGGCAGCGGGTAGTCATAGCGCAGGCCCGGCAGCAGCACCGACATGCTGCTGTCATCGGCCAGGGCCTGATGCAGCAGACGGTCCCAGCTGCCGCCTCGGGTGTCGCGGCGCCACAGCGCCTGGGGCGCGCGGGCCAGCGGTTGATCGAGCCAGGCCGCGTGGCCGGCGCGCTGCTGGCGCAGTTCTGCCTGCAATGCCCCGATACGCTGCTGCGCGGCGGGTGCCAGCTGGTGCTCAAAGGCCGGGTAGAAACGCCCATCGAACTGCCACAACCCCGCCACGCGCTGGCAGCGCAGGCGGAAGGCGCCGCTGCCCCGGCACCCAGCGAACAGCACCGGCACGCGGCGGCCGCTGGCCTGGCTAACCTCGACCGGCGCCGGCCACAGGTCCTGGCCGCGGGCGCACAGCAGCACGTCGATCTGCGGCACCCGCTCGGCCAGCCACAGGCCCGGCCCGGTACCGACATCGGCCATGGCTACCACCAGGTCAGCATCGCGCCGCGCCTGTTCGAACACCGGCTGCAATGATTGGTACCACTGTTTAAGAGAGGCTTTCTGGTCCTGGGCGTAGGGGTCGGTCACGCCGACCACAGCAATACGTGCACCGCCACGTTCGAAGATGTGCAAGGCTTCCAGGCCCAAAGCCCGGCGTTGCGTGTCTGCCAGCCCGGCGCCCAGGGTAACGGTGCCAGCCTGGCGATACAGCGCCGGGCTGCGCTGTGGCCACAGCACGCGCTCGTCGCTGCTGACCCGCGCTTCGCTGCCCAGCAGTTGGCTGCCCTGCAGGCCGCTTTCGCCCTGGGTCAAGTAGGCCAGGCCACTGCCATTCCAGCCCTGGCCGTTTTCCAGGGTCAGGCTGTTGCCCGCCCCAGCCTCGCCGCGCAGTTGCTCGAGCAACGCCGCCAGCACCGCATAGCCGCCCAGCTGGGCAGATGCAGCCTGGCTGGCATCGAGCAGTGGCGCCAGTTGCGGGTAGGCGATACTGGCACTGCTGCCGGTCATCCATGGTGCGCGGCCCAGATGGCTGACCGGCCCCAGGCGGGTGGCCGGCACCACGGCCTGGCCAGCTTGGCGGGCATCGAGGGTATCGGCCACGTACAGCAGGTCGAGGCTGGCGTTGCCGCCCTGCTGCCCAGGGAAGGCGGAGCAGGCGCCGAGCAACGGTGCCAAGGCACCGATACCCATCCAGCCGATCACTTCGCGCCTGTGCACACTGCTTGCCATCGAACCCGCCATCCTTATCCATGTTCACTCAGGGCACCGGATGTTGCGGCGTTGGCATTACAGTTTGATGGCAGAAATCCGACAGCCATTCCAAAGTGATCTGTAGAGCACGCTTCTAAGAGCGAGTTGTTTTAAAACCCCTTTAACATTTCTGCCAATGAATCATCATATTTGCGCACTAAAGTCGCGGTTCCTCCAACTCAGCCAACATAAGGACACCCTGATGAGTCGAGATACCGGCGACAACCTGGACCGGAACCAAAGCGGCAACCTGCCGATGGCCAGCGTCATGGACGCCTACCTGAGCCGCCGCAGCGTGATGCGTGGCAGCCTGGGCGCCGCCATCGCCATGATTGCCGGTACCGGCCTGACAGGCTGCTTCGACGGTGGGGGTTCCGACCACGATGACCCGGTCACCGAACCGCCAGTGACCGAGCCCCCCGTGACTGAGCCGGAAGTGCCGAAACTGGCCCTGGGCTTCCAGTCCATTCCGGGCTCGCGCACCGACGCCTGTGTGGTAGCCGCCGGCTACAGCGCCTACGTGCTGGCACCCTGGGGCACGCCGATCAACAGCAATGGCAACCCGTGGAAATCCGACGGCAGCAACACCTCGACCGACCAGGCCAACGCCATGGGCATGCACCATGATGGCATGCACTTCTTCCCCATCAACGGCAGCTCCGAAGACGGCCTGCTGGCGATCAACTTCGAGTACATCGACACCGCCGCCCTGCACCCGGCCGGCCCGACCACCGATGTGAACGGCAAGCGCCCGGTCGAGGAAGTGCGCAAGGAAATCAACGCCCACGGCGCCGGCGTGGTGCGCCTGCAGAAAATCGGCGGCCGCTGGCAGGTGGTCGACAACGACCCGCTCAACCGCCGTTTCACTACCGCCTCGCGCATGGAAATAACCGGCCCCCTGCGCGGCACCGATCACGTGAAGACCAAGTATTCGCCGGACGGCACCCACTGCCGCGGCACCAACAACAACTGCGGCAACGGCTACACCCCCTGGGGTACCTACCTGACCTGTGAAGAGAACTGGCCAGGCATCTTCGTCAACAAAGGTACCCGCCCTGAAGACCAGCGCCGCATTGGCGTGGGTACCTCCAGCGGCCAGTACAAGTGGGAAACCGCAGCCGGTGACAGCAGCGAAGTGGCAGATGAGTTCGCCCGTTTCGACGTCACCGTAAAAGGCGCCAGCGCTACCGACGACTACCGCAACGAAGCCAGCACCTACGGCTACATCGTCGAGATCGATCCGTACAACAGCGCCACACTGGCCACCAAGCGCACCGCGCTGGGCCGTTTCCGCCACGAAGGCTGCGCCCCGGGCCTGCCCGTCGCTGGCAAGCCGCTGGTTTGGTACATGGGTGACGACTCGAACAACGAGTACCTGTACAAGTGGGTTTCCACCGCGGTGTGGGACGCCGCCGACGCCAACCCGGCCGACCGCCTGGCCACCGGCGCCAAGTACCTTGACCAGGGCAAGCTGTACGTGGCCCGCTTCAATGCCGACGGCACTGGCGTTTGGCTGCTGCTGGACGTAGGCACTGCGACCACTGGCGGCAGCACCTTGGGTGCGCTGTATGGCGACCTGCCGGGCATCATCCTCAACACCCGTGGTGCTGGCGATGCGGTGGGCGCAACGCCGATGGACCGCCCGGAATGGACCACGGTCAACCCGCTGAACGGCGACGTGTACCTGACCCTGACCAACAACAGCGCGCGCACCCCGGAAAAGGTCGATGCAGCCAACCCGCGCGGCCCGAACCGTCACGGCCACATCATCCGCTGGCACGACAGCGACGACCAGCTGAGCTTCACCTGGGACATCTTCGTGTTCGGCGCCAACGCTGCGGGCACCGCCGACATCAACCGCTCCGGCCTGACCGAACTGAACCAGTTCGCCAGCCCGGACGGCATGAGCTTCGATAGCCGTGGCGTGTTGTGGTTCGAGACCGACAACGGCGAGAGCACCGTGACCGACTACACCAACGACCAGCTGCTGGCAGTGATCCCCACCAATCTGGTGGATGCCAGCGGCAAGCAGGTGCCGGTGAACGCGCAGAACCAGGTGGACCTGCGCCGCTTCTTCGTCGGACCGAATGGCTGCGAAGTGACCGGGATTACCTTTACGCCGGACAACAAGACGCTGTTCGTCAACATCCAGCACCCGGATAACTGGCCGTATACCGACAAGGCCACCGATGCCACCCCGGCAGGTGCCACGGTAAGGCCGCGGGCTGCGACCGTGGTGATCCAGCGTATCGATGGCGGGGAGATCGGCACCGCCTGATCGATCTGCGCACGGGGGCCGCTTTGCGGCCCTATCGCGACACAAGGCCGCTCCTACAAGGGATCGCATTCCCCTGTAGGAGCGGCCTTGTGTCGCGATGGGCTGCAAAGCAGCCCCGGCTACCCTACCAGGCTATTGGATTTGAGCCACGCACCCGCACTTGCTGCGCGGTACCCGTGGAACTGCCCAATCACCGGCAAACCATTTCCTCAGAAGTGAAACCAACTGAGTGCGTCAACACCAAGTCGACTACGGATTTGGTCTGCGCGCTCTCTGATATTGGACATGGTTCGCTCATAATCTAAACGTAGTTCGGTGCCTTCTGCCACATATGAAATATTCTGACTAAAGACTTGTTCGTGCCGATTAATGTCAATAAGTTGCTGATACAGAGACTCTGCCTGATCGAGGTCAAGTAGCTGTGGTCCCGCAGTTTCATGGCGGGGCGGAGTTCGAACCCCGTTGGCCGATGGCAGCTGTTGATCTGTACTACCTGCTGGTGCACGACGGTTAGCCAGATACTCTGTACCCCGCTGAGCCATAGGGTTTCTCAGTGTTTGCGTAACAGCTTGTGTGGGCATATCGGCTTGTGTTTGTTGCCGCTGTAGTCTGGCACGTAGTGCCTCCACACGCTGTGCTGCAGTCTGCCGCTGAGCGTGTTGGGCCCCTGCCCTTCGCGGTTGCTTCAATAGCTTTTGCGGTACTTTACGCAGACCGCTTAGATCCGCGTGACCACTTGGATCCGACCCCATGACTGGATTTCCTGAGCAATAGCTATAAGCATTTCGTCCGCCTGCACCAAAAGGGCTCCAGCCATCAGGTGAAAGAAATCGCCTCAGGGCTGGGCTGTAAGCCCGATAACCATTGCCTAGCAGGTAGGTGCCGGAACGGCAGTCTTCTCGCTCACCATTGTAGCCAAGCATGAATGCCGAGCTACCTTGGTTTTGGTGGTGCCCGTAAGGGCAATAGGCACGCAGAGCTACTGACACAAAGTTTGGCCTCGCAAGACGGCGAGCTGAAAGTTATGGTCTTTCCGAGGCCAGGCGCAACTAGCAAGATTATCAGTACACGCGGCTGGTTTCAGCTCACGATCACAGGTCCTGAATACCGTGCAATTCCCGTATGTGGCTGGCTTGCCGGCGATTGGGCTGCAGAGCAGCCCCGGCTATTTCAAGCCTTACCAGGCTATCGGCTCGCGGCTACGCACCCGCACTTGCTGCGCCGGTAGCCGGGCATGCCATTGCACCACCCCCAATGCCTCCACCTGGAACTCGCTGCGTATCACCCGCCCCTCCTCCGCGAACGACAGTTGCAACAGGAAATACCCGCTGTTCAGCAGCAGCCCTTCGCTCAAGCGTTCGAAAGTTTCGTCATCCACCGCCCCCAGGGCCTGGCGTAGCGCAGTTGCATCCACATATCCCGACGCCGGCCGTCCGCTGATGATGCGGCTGAGCAACGAGCGCGGATAACGCCCTTCATACAGCGCCTCCAGCAACGGCAGATGCTCCAACCCCAGGGCATTGGCATTCAGCCGCCAGCCGGTGGTCTGCGGCAAGGCGCACAGCATCGGGTAACGGCCCTGGCGGCTGGCGTCCGGCTCCAGTAGCAGATTCAGCTCGCTGGTATCGAGCATCGGCTGGTTGGCAGCCAGGCGCGGTGGTTGCTGGCGCAGGTACTGGGCGCTCTCGGCGCCCTGCAGGCGGGCATCGCTGTCGGCATCCAGCCAGTCGGCCAGGGCATCGACCAGGCGCTCGGCAGCCATGTCGTCGCCCAGCAGGTAACGCAACTGGCGCGCAGCACGCTCGCCGTCAGCGCCAAGCAGCGCATTGACGTTGAAACAGCTGTGCTGGTCGCGCACCCGCAACTGCGCCTGGCCGGCGCCAAAATCGTAGTTCAACGGCTGCCCGCGCAAGGCCTGCCAGAACAGCGGGCTAAGCCGCCAGCTGGGGTCACGCAGGGCCTGCTCGGCATAGGCCAGGCCGGCCTGCTCCATCGCGCGCGCCTGCACCCGCTGGTGCAACAGGCGCACATCATCGACCTGGCGTCGGCCATCTTCCACCAGCCAGGCCATGCCCGCCGCCAGCATCGCCAGCACAACCATCACCATCAACAGGGCCGCGCCCTGCTGTTGCCTGCCACCCATCCTTGCCTGCCTCTGTCGCCGAATAAAGACGCCAGTCAACACGCCCGGTGTTGCAGGTAGATGGCAGTGACCGTTCGTCATGTGTACGTCATCTGCGCGCGGCAGGATTGTCTTTCCTTTTCATGACCTTAGAGGAGTGGTCGCAATGGGTGGCATTGGAATCTGGCAACTGGTGATCGTACTGCTGATCGTATTCCTGCTGTTTGGTACCAAGCGCCTCAAGGGCCTGGGTAGCGATGTGGGCGAGGCGATCCAGGGTTTTCGCAAGTCCATGGGCGGTGACACCGACGCCACTCCCCCAGCGCATACGCAGGTGCAGCAACAGTGCCCGCTGACAGGTCAGGGTACGCAGCAACCGCAAGCGGATCGTCAGCCCTGATGTTCGAGGTAGGCTTCAGCGAGTTGCTGCTGGTCGGCATCGTCGCGCTGTTGGTTTTAGGCCCGGAGCGCCTACCGGTGGCGGCACGCACCGTCGGGCGCGGCCTGGGCCAGGCGCGCAGGGCCATGCACGCCCTGCGCAGGCAGGTGGAGCGGGAGATCGAACTGCCCGCTGTCGAGCTACCCAATCTCGACAGTACGCCTTTGCAGCGCCTGGAACAGGAGATCCGCCAAGGCATCAGCCTGAAAGCGGAGCCGGCCAATGATGCGGCCACGGTCGCGCCCCCCAAGGAAAACCTTTCATGAGCATTGCCATGGATCCGGTGGCGAGCATGCCGCTGACCGAACACCTGCGCGACCTGCGCAAACGCCTGGTGCGTTGCCTGGCGCTGGTGGCGCTGGTGTTCGCCGGCCTGTTCCCCTTCGCCCAGACGTTGTACACGCTGATCTCCGAACCGCTGCGGCGCTTCTTGCCGGAAGGTGCGAGCATGATCGCCACCAGCGTCACTTCGCCGTTCCTGACGCCGTTCAAGCTGACTGCGATGTGCGCAGTGTTTATCGCCATGCCACTACTGCTGCACCAGGCCTGGGGCTTTCTGGCGCCGGGGCTGTACCGCCGTGAACGGCGCATTGCCCTGCCGTTGCTGGTATCGAGCATCGTGCTGTTCTACGCCGGCATGGCCTTCGCCTTTTTCCTGGTGTTCCCGATGATGTTCGGCTTCTTTGCCAGCGTGACACCGGAGGGGGTGGCGATGATGACCGATATCAGCCAGTACCTGGACTTCATCCTTGCGCTGTTTCTGGCGTTCGGGCTGGCGTTCGAGATCCCGGTAGCGACGTTTATCGTGGTCTGGGTGGGGTTGGCCGATGTGGCTACATTGCGGCGCAGCAGGCCCTACGTGATCGTCGGCTGCTTCGTGGTGGGGATGATCCTGACGCCGCCGGATGTGTTTTCACAGACGATGCTGGCGGTGCCGATGTGGGTGCTGTTCGAGGTGGGGTTGCTGGCTTGTGGGTGGTTGAAGCGGCCTGGGCAGGGCAAGGAGATTGTGGCTGGATTGTAGGGCCCTATCGCCGGCAAGCCAGCTCCCACAGAGATATCACAGGTTCTTATGACTGCGATATTCCTGTAGGAGCGGGCTTGCCCGCGAATAGCCTTGATGCAGTCTAGAACTCGGCAAGCCGCCAGACTTCGTAGGCTGGCGTCTCGTACGGGTGGCTCTGCTTGAGTGCAGCGACGACCTGGGCAATCAGATCGTCAGCCACCACCAGCTCCACCTTCCACTCTTCCACCGCCTCGACCTGGCCGGTTTGCCCGAGGAACGGCTGGCTGCCGTCCAGCGGGCGGAACTGGCCCTGGCCCAGCGTCTGCCAGGCGCAGTGGTCATAGTCACCGATGCGCCCGCCACCAGCGGCGAACACAGCGGCCTTGACCACTTCGACGTGGCTGGCGGGGACGAAGAAGGCGAGCTTGTACACGCCTTAGTTCACCCACACCCGTGCGTTACGGAACATACGCATCAGCGCGGCATCTTCCTGCCACTCATCCGGGCGCCAGGAGTTCTGCACGGCACGGAACATACGCTCCGGGTGCGGCATCATGATGGTCACGCGGCCGTCGCGGCTGGTGAGGCCGGTGATACCACGCGGCGAGCCGTTCGGGTTGGCCGGGTAGGCTTCGGTGACCTTGCCGTGGTTGTCGACGTAGCGCAGGGCCACGCAGCCGGACATGTCCGCAGCCAGCAGTGCCTCTTCGCTGGCGAACTCGGCATGGCCTTCACCGTGGGCGATGGCGATCGGCATGCGCGAACCGGCCATACCCTGCAGGAAGATCGAGTTGGACTTCTGCACTTCGACCATGGCCACACGCGCCTCGAACTGCTCCGAGCGGTTGCGCACGAAGTGCGGCCAGTGCTCGGTGCCCGGGATCAGTTCGTGCAGGTTGGACATCATCTGGCAACCGTTGCACACGCCCAGGGCGAAGCTGTCGGTGCGCTCGAAGAAGGCCTGGAAGGCGTCACGGGCGCGGCTGTTGAACAGCGCCGACTTGGCCCAGCCTTCACCGGCACCCAGCACGTCACCGTAGGAGAAGCCACCGCAGGCGACCAGGCCCTTGAAGGCCTCGAAGTCGACACGGCCGGCGAGGATGTCGCTCATGTGCACGTCGATGGCGGCGAAGCCGGCGCGGTCGAAGGCGGCTGCCATCTCGACCTGACCGTTGACGCCCTGCTCGCGCAGGATGGCCACTTGCGGACGCACGCCCTTCTTGATGTACGGGGCGGCGATGTCGTCGTTGACGTCGAAGCCCAGCTTGACCGACAGGCCCGGGTTGTCTTCCTCGAGCAGCAGGTCGAATTCCTGGTCGGCGCAGTCGGCGTTGTCACGCAGGCGCTGGATCTGGTAGCTGGTCTCGGCCCACTGGCGCTGCAGCATGCGGCGGTCGTCGTCGAACAGCACTTCGCCGTTCAGGCTGATGGACACTTCACCGTTGTTGACCGGCTTGCCGATCACCGCGACGCAGCCTTCACCCAGGCCAGCGGCGCTGAACTGTGCCAGTACGTCCGGGGTGGCATCCTGGCGAACCTGGATGACCGCGCCCAGTTCTTCGTTGAAGAGGATGGCCGGCACGTCGCCTTTGCTGTCGGTCAGCGGGTCGAGGTGCAGGTCGAGGCCGCAGTGGCCGGCGAAGGCCATTTCCAGCACGGTGGTGACCAGGCCGCCGTCGGAACGGTCATGGTAGGCCAGCAGGTGACCATCTTCGTTCAGGCCCTGGATCACGGCGAAGAACGCCTTCAGGTCTTCGGCGTCGTCGACGTCCGGTGCCTGGGCAGCGATCTTGCCGTAGGTCTGTGCCAGGATCGAAGCGCCCATGCGGTTCTTGCCGCGGCCCAGGTCGATCAGGATCAGGTCGGTCTCGCCCTTGTCCATGCGCAGTTGCGGGGTCAGGGTCTTGCGGATGTCGGTGACCGGGGCGAAGCCGGTGATGATCAGCGACATTGGCGAGGTAACGCTCTTCTCTACGCCCTCGTCGCTCCACTTGGTCTTCATCGACATCGAGTCTTTGCCGACCGGAATGGTAATGCCCAGCTCCGGGCACAGCTCCATGCCGACAGCCTTGACGGTGTCGTACAGGCGGGCGTCTTCACCTGGGTGGCCGGCGGCAGACATCCAGTTGGCCGACAGTTTGATGTCGGACAGCTTCTCGATGCGCGAGGCAGCCAGGTTGGTCAGTGTCTCGCCAATTGCCATGCGGCCGGACGCCGGGGCATCCAGCAGAGCCAGCGGGGTGCGCTCGCCCATGGCCATGGCTTCACCGGTGTAGACGTCGAAGCTGGTGGCGGTGACGGCGCAGTCGGCCACCGGTACCTGCCACGGGCCGACCATCTGGTCACGGGCTACCAGGCCGGTGATGGTACGGTCGCCGATGGTGATCAGGAAGCTCTTGCTGGCCACGGCCGGGTGGCTGAGGACGCGCTGAACGGCGTTGTCCAGGTCCAGCTTGCTCGGGTCGAAGTCATCGCCCAGCTCGGCTTCGCGGGTAACCGAACGGTGCATGCGTGGCGGCTTGCCCAGCAGTACGTCGAGCGGCATGTCTACCGGCGTGTTGCCGAAATGGCTGTCGCTTACGGTCAGGTGCTTCTCTTCAGTCGCTTCACCCACTACGGCAAACGGGCAACGCTCACGCTCGCAGATTGCCTTGAAGCGCTCGAAGTCGACGGCGCTGACGGCCAGCACGTAACGCTCCTGCGATTCGTTGCTCCAGATTTCGTGCGGGGCCATGCCCGGCTCGTCGTTGGGCACGTTGCGCAGTTCGAAGCGGCCACCACGGCCACCATCGTTGACCAGTTCTGGGAAGGCGTTGGAGATACCACCGGCGCCAACGTCGTGGATGAAGGCGATCGGGTTGTTGTCGCCCAGCTGCCAGCAGCGGTCGATGACCTCCTGGCAACGGCGCTCCATTTCCGGGTTTTCGCGCTGTACCGAAGCGAAGTCGAGGTCAGCCGAGCTGGCACCGGTCGCCACCGACGAAGCGGCGCCGCCGCCCAGACCGATCAGCATGGCCGGGCCGCCGAGCACGATCAGCTTGGCGCCGACAGTGATCTCGCCTTTCTGCACGTGGTCTTCACGGATGTTGCCCATGCCACCGGCCAGCATGATCGGCTTGTGGTAGCCGCGAACTTCTTCACCGTGCGGGGTGTTGATGGCCTGCTCGAAGGTACGGAAGTAGCCGGTCAGGGCCGGGCGACCGAATTCGTTGTTGAACGCAGCGCCACCCAGTGGGCCTTCAATCATGATGTCGAGGGCGTCGACGATACGCTCAGGCTTGCCGTAGGCCTGCTCCCACGGCTGTTCGAAGCCCGGGATACGCAGGTTGGACACGGTGAAGCCGGTCAGGCCAGCCTTGGGCTTGGCGCCACGGCCGGTCGCGCCTTCGTCGCGGATTTCGCCGCCGGAGCCGGTGGAGGCGCCGGAGAACGGGGCGATGGCGGTCGGGTGGTTGTGCGTCTCGACCTTCATCAGGATGTGCACCGGCTCCTGCACCGCGCCGTACTGGCGGGTTTCAGGGTTCGGGAAGAAACGGCCGGCAACGTTGCCGACGATCACCGAGGCGTTGTCCTTGTACGCAGACAGCACGCCTTCGTTGTGCATCTGGTAGGTGTTCTTGATCATGCCGAACAGGCTCTTTTCCTGAGCCTGGCCGTCGATGTCCCAACTGGCGTTGAAGATCTTGTGGCGGCAGTGCTCGGAGTTGGCCTGGGCGAACATCATCAGTTCGATGTCGTTCGGGTTGCGCTTGAGGCCCTGGAAGGCGTTGACCAGGTAGTCGATCTCGTCTTCGGCCAGGGCCAGGCCCAGGTCGATGTTGGCCTTGGCCAGGGCGTCACGGCCACCGGCGAGGATGTCCACCGAGGTCATCGGCTTGGGCTGGGCATGGCTGAACAGGTCAGCGGCCTGCTCCAGCTGGCCGAGCACGCGCTGGGTCATGCGGTCGTGCAGCTCGGCGGCGATCAGTTCGGCGTCGGCTTCGCTCAGGCTGCCGGCAACGTAGTAGGCAATACCGCGCTCCAGGCGCTGGATCGACTGCAGGCCGCAGTTGTGAGCAATGTCGCTGGCCTTGCTGGCCCACGGCGAAATGGTGCCCAGGCGCGGCACGACCAGGAACAGGCGGCCGCTCGGCTCCTGTACCGGCACGCTCGGGCCGTACTTGAGCAGACGCCCCAGCACCTGCTGCTGGTCGGCAGTCAGCTCGCCGTCGACATCGGCGAAATGGGCAAATTCGGCATACAAACCAGTAACAGCGGGGACTTTCTGGCTCAGTTGCTCGAGTAATTTACCGTGGCGAAAGGCAGAAAGGGCAGGAGCGCCGCGCAGGATCAACATCGTCGGGACAGCCTCAGGAAGGGGTGTGCTTAGAGGCCGTGCATTCTAGCCTAATTCGAAGGGTTTCGGCACCCGCTCTAAGCCACGGCTGCCGGGCGGCGGAACCGGACTTGCGGGTCAAAAAAAAATTGCCTTGTGTTGCCTGCTCCGGCCCTATCGCCGGCAAGCCGGCTCCCACAGGTATACCACCACCCTCAAGGCCTGCGTTGTACCTGTGGGAGCCGGCTTGCCGGCGATAGGGCCGGTAAAGCACAGAACCTGCTACCAGACAAGCTAACAGTTGTCGAGATATGGTTGGGCCAGTCCTTTGCGTATACTGCAACCTATGTTCGCCCACACTGCTTTGCGCCAGCGTTGCGCCAGATGGCTTTTCGCAACCGGACTCTTTCTGCTGCTCGGTGCCTGCGTTGAAAAACCCAGCACCCTCGAGCGCGTGAAGGAGGATGGCGTGCTGCGCGTGATCACCCGCAACAGCCCGGCCACCTACTTCCAGGACCGCAACGGCGAAACCGGCTTCGAATACGAGTTGGTCCAGCATTTCGCCGAAGATCTGGGCGTGAAGCTGCAGATCGAGACCGCCGACAACCTCGACGAGCTGTATGACAGCCTCGGCAAGCCCTCCGGCCCGGTGCTGGCAGCGGCCGGCCTGGTCACCAGCGAACGGCGCAAGGCCCAGGTCAGGTACTCCCACCCTTATCTGGAAGTGACCCCACAGGTCATCTACCGCAACGGCCGCACGCGCCCCACCAACGCCAAGGGCCTGGTCGGAAAGAAGATCATGGTGCTCAAGGGCAGCAGCCATGCCGACCAGCTGGCCGAGCTGAAAAAGCAGTACCCGGGCCTGGAATACGAGGAATCCGACGCCGTCGAGGTGGTCGACCTGCTGCGCATGGTCGATGAAGGCCAGATCGACCTGACCCTGGTCGACTCCAACGAGCTGGCGATGAACCAGGTGTACTTCCCCAACGTGCGGGTTGCCTTCGACCTTGGCGACACCCGCGACCAGCGTTGGGCGGTGGCGGCCGGTGAAGACAACAGCCTGCTCAACGAGGTCAATGAGTTCCTCGACAAGGCGCAGAAGAACGGCACCCTGCAACGCCTGAAGGACCGCTACTACGGCCATGTCGACGTCCTGGGCTATGTGGGTGCCTACACTTTCGCCCAGCACCTGCAGCAGCGCCTGCCCAAGTACGAGAAGCACTTCAAGAGCTACGCCAAGGTTGAGCAGGTGGACTGGCGCCTGCTGGCCGCCATCGGCTACCAGGAATCGATGTGGCAGCCCGAGGTCACCTCCAAGACCGGCGTGCGCGGCCTGATGATGCTGACCCAGCGCACCGCCCAGGCCATGGGCGTGTCCAACCGCCTGGACCCGAAGCAGAGCATCCAGGGCGGCGCCAAGTACTTCATGAAGATCAAGGAAGAGCTCGACGACAGCATCCAGGAACCGGACCGCACCTGGTTCGCCCTGGCTGCCTACAACGTCGGCACCGGCCACCTGGAAGACGCCCGCACCCTGGCCAAGCGCGAGAAGCTCAACCCGAACAAGTGGCTGGACGTGAAGAAGATGCTGCCGCGGCTGTCGCAGAAGCAGTGGTATCGCCAGACCAAATACGGCTATGCACGTGGCGGCGAGCCGGTGCATTTCGTGGCCAACATCCGTCGCTACTACGACATCCTCACCTGGGTGACCCAGCCGCAGCTCGAAGGCCAGGTGGCCGAGGGCAGCCTGCATGTGCCCGGGGTGAACAAGGACAAGCCGGCGGAGCAGTCGCCGCCGATGTAGGCCTGCACCGGCCTCTTCGCGGGCACGCCCGCTCCCACAGGAATATCAATCTCCTCAGGCCTGCGGTGTACCTGTAGGAGCGGGCGTGCCCGCGAAGGGGCCGGAACAGGTCAAGACTTGGCTCGGCGAGCCTTGAAGAAGTCACTGAGGATCTGCCCGCACTCCTCCGCCAGCACCCCGCCCTCCACCATCACCCGGTGGTTCAGGAAACCCTGCCCGAAGAACTGCCCCTGGCTCTGCACGATCCCCGCCTTGGGCTCCAGCGCACCGAATACCACCCGCATCACCCGCGAATGCACGATCAACCCCGCACACATGCTGCACGGCTCCAGGGTCACATACAGGGTGCTGCCGGGTAGCCGGTAGTTACTGGCGGATTTCGCCGCCGCGCGAATGGCCACCATCTCGGCGTGCGCACTGGGGTCACTGTCGATGATCGGCCGGTTGAAGCCCTGCCCGATCACCTGCCCATGCTGCACCAGTACTGCGCCCACCGGCACCTCGCCCATGGCCGCACCTTCGGCGGCCAGGGCCAGGGCCAGACGCATGAATTCCTGATCGCGGCTGCGATCGATGATCTGCGGGCGCATCAGACCACCGCGATCGCGGCCATCAGGCCGGTTTCCATGTGGTCGATGACGTGGCAGTGGAACATCCAGGTGCCCGGGTTATCCGCCACCAGCGCCACCTGGGCGCGCTCGTTCTTGCCCAGCAGGTAGGTATCGGTGAACCACGGCTCCTTGATGTCATGACGGTTGGAGCCGATCACCTTGAAGCTCATGCCGTGCAGGTGGATCGGGTGCTGGTATTGGGTCATGTTCTTCAGCTCGAAGATGTAGCTCTTGCCCTTCTGCAACGTGGCAATGGGGCGCTCGGCGCAGGTCTTGTCGGTGATGTCCCAGGCCTGGCCGTTGATCTGCCACATGCTCGACGGCTTATCCTGGTCCGTAGTGACCGAGACTTTCGCCGCCCACTCAAAATTGAAGTTGAGCTTTTCGGCATTCTCCAGGTCCGGCTCGGCGATCGGGTTGGGCGGTAGCGCCGGCGGCCAGTCACTTGGCGCGTCGTTGCTGGCAACCGAACGCAGGGTGCCCAGGCGCACGAAACCGTCGCGCAGGGAGATCTCCTCACCCTCCACAGGAATACGGACAGCCAGGCAGATACGCATGCCTGGGCCGAGCCAGTAGTCATCGTCCAATGGGCGCGGGGTTACCGGATTGCCGTCCAGAGCATAGATTTTTGCCTCGCAGTTGCCCTTGAGGTTGATGCGGTAGGTCCAGGTGTTGTCCAGGTTAAGCAGACGCACCCGCACAACCTGGCCGGCTGGCAACTCGGTGACCGAATCGGCCTGGCCATTGATGGTGATCAGGCGCCCGGCGGTGCCGTTGCGCGCCGCCTCACGCGGGATGCTGAACGGCAACCAGGCGCCCTGCTCGTCCACGTGCCAGTTCTTCAGGCTGAGCGTGCGTTCATGCTGGAAGCCGGTCGGCTCGCGCTCCTCGACGATCAGCGGGCCGACCAGGCCACGGCCCAGCTCTTCGGAACTGCTGACATGCGGGTGGTACCAGTAGCTGCCGGCGTCCGGCACACGGAATTTGTAGTCGAAGTACTCGCCCGGCTTGACTGGCAGTTGCGACACATAGGGCACACCGTCCATTTCCAGCGGCAGGCGAATGCCATGCCAGTGGATGGTGGTTTCCACCGGCAGGTGATTGATGAAGCGCACCCGCAGCCAGGTGCCCTGGCGCACACGCAACTCGGTGCCTGGCGCCGAAGGGCCGAAGGCCCAGGCCTCGGTCTTGAAGCCCGTCACCAGCTCGACGTCCAGGGGAGCAGCGATCAGCTCGTAGTCATGCCCGGCGTTGTCGTCCTCGACCTTGCCCAGCCAGTAACGTGCCGCGCCACCGGCGCCCAGGCCAACCACAACCAGGCCGGTCAGGCCCTTGAGCATTTGTCGACGGGTGAAGGACATCGGTGCGGGTACCTCGCGTTCTGCGCAATCAAGCTGCCAGCATGGCTGGCGGTGAAGGGCGAATACGATACACCTGCAAATGGGAAATATTAAGTGAAGTATCCAGCCATCGTTTGCTTTAGCCACTCTATTGGCCATTCGGCAGACTTAACGGAACTGACCGACAAGCACGAGATCAAATTGACACCATTGCCAGAGGCACCTCAGATGAGAAAATGCCTCGCAATGCAATCGGCAGCTCGATTGGCGGCTGGCTTGACCGTCAGCGTGGTGCATGGGAAAGAATCGCCTGCCGCCCGCACACTCACCTGCCTTCTCTAAAGGAATGCAATGGTAAATGGACTTATCAACTCACGTCCCTAGCTGGGGCGACATCGAACGCAACCTGGACCAAAAATTCAGCGTCCTCAATCAAAGCGTCAGCAGCGGCTTGCGCAATGTCCATGACAGCTGGGACGGCTTCACCCGTCGCGTAAGCGATGGCGCCAGCCAGGCTTATGGCGCTGTAGGCGGACACCGGATAGACAATGTCCGGCAGGCGATGGCTTTGTCCTATCCCATGATGCAGTCAAATCTGTCGCGCAAATGGGCGTCCATCAATATCGACCAGATTTTGCCCGTACTGCTCAAGCTCGTGCAGGAAGTGGTGATGATTCTCGGCGGCAGCGTCGCGCTAGGCGGCGCTATCGGCGGCGCCGTGGGTTCTCTCGCCTTTGGCGTCGGTGCGGCACCTGGGGTGGTCGCAGGCAGCGGTATCGGCCTGCAGGTCGGCAACCTGATCCTGATGGCGCTGGGCCTGGCCGCCATCGCGGAGTATTTCTATCAAGGGCTTCCCGCGTGCCTGGCCTCCATGCAAGAGGGGCTTGCTACCGCGTGGACTGCCGAAGACGGCTTGAAACCCTCCGGTCTCGACCCTTCGGGCGGCTCGGCGGCGCTGGTTCAAGAGCGTACCGAACACGCTGCAAGGCAACTGGCCCGTGGGCAAGAGCAGCTGGTGATGCTTTTGCTGATGGCAATTGTGACCTACCTGACCCGCGGGCAGATGAAAGCCGGCGTGATGAGCAGCGTGGAAAGCATCGCCAGCCGTAGTGCCAAGCTTCAGGCCGAAATCTCCAACAAACAGTTGGCCAACTGGCTGGCGAAGAACGAAAGCAGGCTGCTGGCTGAACCTGAGTTGCAGATGAAGGCCGCGACACCGCTGCAGAAAGCCGAGCCAGAGCTGCCGCCAGCAAAGCAAGCCACTGAAAAAAACATTGCGGCGGCGCCCAAGAAGCTCATGAGCCTGCGAGAGGCAGTGGGCAAGGACATGGCAGAGCGATGGATTGCCGAAGGCCGCGCCCGGGCAGATGTTCGGGCCCCGGAGCTTTCGAAACTGCTCAGCGACGATCAAATAGGCGCACTTTACGGTTACTCTACCAACGATGTGTACAAGGCGTATAACCTGGCGATGCGCCAAGGCACAGCCACGCCTGAAATCATGGCTTTTGCCGAGCATGCAACCGAAGGTCTGGCACGCTTGCCTCGCTACGTTGGCGCTGAAACCTACCGTGGAACGGATCTGCCACTGGATGTGCTCAATCGGATGCAAATGGGCGCAGTGGAGACCGACATGGCATTCTTCAGCTCATCCGCGACAACACCATTCGCAGGCAATACCCAGATGGTCGTACGCGGCGTATCCGGCAAGGACATCAGTTTCCTGACGCAAATTCCCGAGGCGGAAGTACTGTACCCGCCGGGTACTTCTTTCAGGGTACTGAACCGGATTGAGCAAGGCCCCACGACTCATCTCTTATTAGAAGAAGTTCTATGATCGACCTGCACAGCCCTACCCTTGAAGTTACCGAGTATGCCTACCGGTACAACCACTTGCTACCAGCGCCCACCCCACGCGAGTCCGCAGGCCGTGCCTACGTGCACCCGCAATGGCAAGAATCGCGCGCTTGCACATTAACCCCCGAACAATCGCTCGACCGAGCCAAAGGTGCGTTGCTGGGTTTGGCCATTGGTGATGCCGTAGGCACCACCCTGGAGTTCCTGCCTCGCGATAAAGCACACGTCGATGACATGGTCGGCGGCGGGCCGTTCAGGCTCAAGCCAGGTGAGTGGACCGATGATACGAGCATGGCGCTTTGCCTGGCGGACTCGTACCTGGCTTGCATGCGATTCGACCATGCAGATTATCTCGAGCGACTGTGCAGGTGGTACAAGCGAGGGGAAAACAGCGCAAACGGTGTCTGTTTCGACATCGGCAATGCTACACGCCTTGCCTTGGAAGGGTGGCTACGCCATGGCCTGGACTGGATAGGCAACACAGAGCCGAATACGGCCGGCAATGGCTCCATCATCCGGCTCGCCCCCACCGCCATATTCAGGCGCCACATGCTGCCATCCACGTGGCGCGAAGCCCAAAGCCAGAGTCGGGCCACCCATCGGGCGCCCGAAGCAGTGAGTGGCTGCGAACTGCTGGGCGCGCAGCTGCACCTTGCCCTGAATGGCGCCGACAAGGATGAAATGTGCCGCCCGATGGTCCGCCCGCTGCAGCCCCGCGCCACCATCATCAACGCTGGCGAATACAAGGAAAAAAGCCGCGACCAGATCCGCTCCTCAGGGTATGTCATCGACACCTTGGAAGCTGCGCTATGGGCGGTTTGGAATACCGACAATTTCAGAGACGCAGTGCTACTGGCGGCAAACCTGGCAGATGACGCCGACAGCGTGGCAGCCGTGGCTGGGCAGCTGGCCGGAGCGTTGTACGGGGTATCCGGCATGCCCGAGGAATGGGTAAAGACAGTGGCGTGGTCTGAACACATCCAGGACCTCGCCCAAGCGTTGCACGACCAGGCGCCTGAAAACGACCCGTTCTATTCGCTGTGATGATGCGCCCGTCGGGGCAGACAGCTGAATGATAAAGGCCCAGGCCTCGGTCTTGAACCCCGGCACCAGCTCGACGTCAAGCGGCGCGGCGATCAGTTCGTAGTCATGCCCGGCGTTTCGTCCTGGACCTTGCCCAGCCAGTAACGCGCCGCGCCACCAGCGCCCAGGCCAACCACAACCAGGCCGGTCGGGCCCTTGAGCATTTATCGACGGGTGAAGGACATCGGTGCGGGTACCTCGCGTTCTGCGCAATCAAGCTGCCAGCACGGCTGGCGATGAAGGGCGAATACGATACACCTGCAAATGGGAAATATTAAGTGAAGTCTGTCCATACCTTGGCTGCAGGAGCCCCGCAGAGCTTGTTGAACCACTGCCGGTCATGGCCAGAGGGTTCGCGCATGGCGGCCTGCACCAGCGCCGCGTCAAGCATCACGTTCAGATTGTCAAGGCGCGCGGCGATGGGTGGGTGCGTGTCGAAGGGATGGGGCATTGTCAGCCCGAGCACTTCCTCGCCCAAGTGCAACGGCACCTGCTGCAGGTACCGGGTCAGCGCTGCAAGCAGCCCTTCGCCACCGCGTTCGAGCAGCAATGCATCGACCACCCTGCCCAAGGCAATTGCCCGCAGCAGCGCCTGAACGAACAGCTTCGGACCATGCACTTCGGCCCCGGCCCGATCCGCCAACAATTCCTGCGCGCGCCCCCAGTGATGCACCGCGATCTGGAAGTGATGCAGGAACTGCCCGGCCATCCACACCACTGGCCGGGCCACCCAGTCCACGGCGCGCTCGGCGTCGACAATGGCCGAGAACTGTGCGCACATCATGCTGAAGCGCGCATTGATTTCACTGCCCTGCTCCGTATCTCGACTGCGGAAATGGCCAAGCTCATGACCAATGAGCGCGGCGGCCTCTTGCTGGCTCAAGACGCTGAGACACGGCAATGACAAGTACAAGGTTCGTCCGCTGAGCGCCGACTGGCCAGGCTGCAGCACAATCGGCACGCTGGTGACGAAAAAGCCTTGGTCGATCCCGACCACGATATGGTCCGGCACCGGCGCCTGCAGGTGCGCAGCCAGGCCTTCGACCCATTGCCACAGCGCCACAGCCCCTTGCCGTTCAAGCTCACGGCCGAGAAAGCCAGCAGTGGAAGCCCCCATGCGCGGCCACTGCTGGCGCATTCGCTGCAGGGTACGCAGGCAGACGGCCAGCACTGAAGCCAGCGGCAGTACCACGACCAGTGCGGTCAAGCCGCCCTGCGCAGCGTGACTCAAGCCGGCGCTGGTTTCATAGAGCAGTAAAAGGCAAAGCGAGCCTGCGAGCATGCCCATGTAGGCGCTCAGCCAACACACCAGCACCCGCCAGCTGGCCGTCATGCGTTGATGCAGGTAGTGCGCCGAGCGCAAGGCGCGCCAGGCGTCGACCCTGAGCCTGAGCCAGGCGCCAATGCCGGCGACCAGAGCGCCCAGCGCCAGCCAGCCGCCGAGGCAGGCCATGGATTTGCGCATGCTCGACCAGTGACGGTCGCTGTCGAGTTCGTCCAACTGCCGCTGCAGCACCTCACGCGTGTCGACGCGCCCGGCAAATTGCTTGCGTGCAGCCCAAGGCAGTGCCTGCAGCAGGGTATCGCTGGGTGCCGCCAGCCATTGCCGGGTGATCCGCGCCTGCTCTTGCGCCGTCTCCGCCCGCCAGTGCTGCACAGTGGCCCAGCCGAACAGCGCCAGCGGCAACAGCAGCATGACCAGGCCCCACCCCAGGCGCTTCATGGAGCCGTTACGCCCAGCCGTGCCACGCCCGGAAACAACTGTGCCAGGGTGTGCCTGGCCTGCGCGGCTTGCAGGTAGGCAAAGAGCATGTCCACCAGTTCCTGCAGGTCAAGGCGACGCCCGTTCACTACCGGCGTGCACAGCCACACACGCACGCGCAAGCCACCGGCCACAGTGATCGCGTCAGGCGAAGCCAGCCCATTGAAACTGGCCGGAAGCAGCGCGGGCGCGAGGCTGGAAGCCGCTAGTGTGAAGATCAGGCGGGTGCTGGAATAACCCTGCTGGACCTCGAAGCCGTCGAACGCATGCAAGGGGGTCGGTGCCTGGGCGTTGGCAAAGCACAAGGTATCGGGTGTCACGCTCAATACCCGCTTGCCCTGCCGGCGGTACAGCGCGGCGGAGCAGGCCAGAGCGGCCAGCCCCACAGCGAGCAGGCCAAGGCCGCAGCCCGCAAGCAGCCACAGCGCGCCACTGCTGGCCTGAGCGCCGAACAGCAACGCCAACCAGACCAGCCAGGCGCCCAGGCCGCAGAGCAACAGGCCGGTTAGGGCGCAAGTCAGCGCTTTGCCGAACGAACGCTCCAGCAGTTCGAAGCTGTCGTGGGGACCGTCGGCCTGTGCCTGCAGGTACGCCAGATGCGCTTCGCGCTCGGCATTATCCATCTGCCTGCATCAGTTCCAGTTGCCGCTGCGCGTGGGCCGCATCGCGGTAGGCCGCCAGCATTGCGAGCACTTCCTCGTTGTCCAGCTTGCGACCATTGCAGGCCAGGCCGGCGGACATGATACGGATCTGCGGTCGTGGTTTTTTCAGTGCCATCGCCTGGTTACCGAAGAACTGCAGCTTGACCACACGATGCTTCGGCAGCGCGGCGTCGCTGCTCATTTCCAGCGTCTGCACCATGACCAGGCCTTCATCCTTGACCGCGATGTCCTCGACTTCGGCCATATCAACCGGAGCATCCAGCGTATCGACGAACAACTGCCGACGTGTCAGGCGCATGAACACCTGGGTGCCAGCATTGCGGTGCTGCCAGGTCACCGCGGCAGCAATGCAGACGATGAAGACACCCGCGGCGACCGCACCCATGCGTTGCAGATTGAAGGTGACGCCCAGCAAGATCAGGGCGCCCACCAGGATTATCGGCCCCCAGACCTTGTAACGGCGGGAATTGGTGAACTCGCTTTGCGGCGGTACGCGCTCGATCACCTGCTTGAGCTCGGCGATTACCCGGTCGCGCTGGGCTGCACGGGATTGGTCATAGGCTTCGCCGAGCGAGCCGGAAAGCTCGGACAGCGGATCGTTAGGTTCAACCATGGTCAGTCGTTCTCCCTGCTCATTGCTGCTTGGCCAGGTAATCGGTCAGGAATGCCTGGGCATTGCCTTGACGCGACAGCCCCTCGGAATAGCCAACCTGCATCGGTTGCGGCTCGCCGGGCAGGTACAGTTCACCGCCCCAGCCGCTTTGAACGACCAGTACCACGAACTTCTTGCCGTCAACCGTCGTCGAGTAACGGGTGTCCTTTGTGGTCTTCTCCACCTGCATCTTCTGGATGCGCATGTCCCAGTCGTGATCAACCCCTTCGATCTGAACCAGTGCTTCATTGGCGGCGCGCTCGCCAATGCGCAGCGTCCACACTTTGACGCCCTCTGTCCCCATGTAGGCGACAACCTGCTCGGCCACATCCGGCCGTTGTTCTGCGTGGGCCTGGCTCAGCCAGAAGATGAGCGAGGCCACCAGCAAGGCAACCCATTTGCGATAAGCGAACATCTTTTCCATCCTGATGCGAAACGATCGACCATTGAAAACAGCACCGCCGTCACTGCCAACCCCCATGGCCGGTTCGCACAAAAGACGGCCCGTCGCGCACAATGGCTGTTGCCGAAAATGTGCGCGGGTTACCATTTGTGCTCATGCCGCCGCCGACCAAGGATGCGTAGCGCTCATGCCATCGACCAGCCCCTACCTGGACACCGACTTCTCCTTCGACAGCCCGGGGTCGCTCGCCGAAGCCGGTGTGCTGGACAGCCGCAAGGCGCGGATAATGGGTAGCGCAACCGGGCACTATCGGGCGCAGACGGTACACACAGGGTTGCAGTACTTCGATTGCAACCTGCAGTTCCCGGAGCCGCTGAAGATCGACAAGGTGCTGCCGCAGAGCCTGTGCATCGTGCAACTGTTCGATGGCGCCTGGCAGCACAAGGTCGATGGCACACTGAACCGTTACACGCCAGGCCAGCTGCACCTGCTAGGCCTCGGCGAGAGTCTGGAGGCGCAGGACCAGTTGCCTGCCGATAGCCATGCGCGCATGGCGGGCGTGCGTATTGCCGGTGACTACCTGCATGAGCTGGCCCGGGACGAAGCGCAGCTGATACCCCTGCTGGCCTTGACGGCAGACGGCATGCGTTTCGATCAGTTACCACACTGCCCGGCAGTAAGCCGCCTGCTGCAGCAGCTGTATCTGTCACCTTATACCGGCGGTCTCAGGCGCCTGCATTGCGAAAGCCTGAGCCTGGCCATCGTATTGGAACTGGCCCGCCACCTGATCGGCCCTGCGCAAGCCACGAGCAGGCCGGATCGCGGGCTACGCGACCTGGCCATCGAAGCGCGCCGCCTGCTCGACGCGCAACTGAGCGCCCCGCCAACCGCCGCCAGCCTGGCGCGCCAGCTGGGCGTGGGCGAGACCACGTTGCGCCGTGCTTTCCGCGAAGAATTTGGCCGGCCTATCCTGCAATACGTGCGGCAACAACGCCTGGAACTGGCCCGCAGCCTGCTGCTGCAGCGGCTCTGGCAGGTCTCGCAGGTGGCCTACCATGTCGGCTATGCCAACCCCGCCAACTTCTGCCATGCCTACAAGGCCTATTTCGGCCACCCTCCGGGTAGCGAATAGGTTTTCCTCGCGCAAATGAAAAGGGCCTGCAATGCAGGCCCTTCTCGTTCAGCGGCGGGTAGGGATCATTCCCACTCTATTATCAATAATAGACTAGCACCCGAGGAAATAGGGCTAAAAATCTACCACTCGGAATAAATACCATGAAAAACACCATATCCGATTGTCATCGGTGCGTCCGCCGTAAGCGCAGAAGGGCTCTAGCTTGCTAACCACAAGGATATGCCGGGGCTTAACTGCTTTCTAAAAGGATTTCGAGTATTAGCGTACCACTTTTTGTAAAGGGTCTCTTGTCGCGCTGCTAACGCTTCAAGGGAAGGGGCTCGAACCCCCCCCGAGACGCTTTGGCAATCTTCGCATACTGCCAATTTTGCTGAGGAGAAAAGCCATTGTCGGCAACCCGTTGCGGCCTATGAGAGCTGCATTAACAGCGTTTCAGTCAAATACGTCACTTCTAGCGAGAGCAGATATCTCCAAAAACGATCGCCACCCTAATAGACACCATTTCTCTGGAGTCTTAGATCGACTATTGAGGCATGACCTTCTACCTCACACCCAGCATCAGGGCACGCATGATACTTATAGTCCGTAGACTTATAGGCATCACCCTGCGAAATTTCAAGCTACCGAGACCCTCTAGGAAGAACTGTGGGCGATATAGTTTGCAAAAATTTTGGTAAGAGGATCAGGCTCCTACGAATGAGTGCAGGGCTTTCCCAGGAGCAATTGGCCAACTTGTGTGACCTGGATAGAACCTACATTGGTGGAATCGAGCGCGGCGAGCGTAATCCTGCGCTAAAGAATATATATCGACTAGCAAAAGCACTCGACGTCTCACTATCAAATTTATTTGAAAGCATATAAGGAACGAGCAAGTGACATTGGACCTCAACAAGTTAAAATTTGATATTTTGGACAATTTTCACCGAGATCTACGCCCAGCAGTCGACGAAATAAGCAGACTGAATATTGAGCATCAAAAAAAAGCACAGGCTGTCAACTCTCTTGCTGGACAAATAAGAAACGCATGGATTAACTGGATTGCTTCTCTCCCTACAACGGATAGGACGAATGCATCGCTTGTGCTCCAATACTGTTATTCAGTGGCAAGCCTAGAATACAGAAACAAAGTTTGGCCATATGAGTATATGGCTTTCTCCCGGCGAGTAGGCGAGTTGTGGGAGGGTTTTTGTTCAGCCGCCTGGAACTTCCCAAACAGAGCAAATGTACAGCGCTTTAGTCATCCTCATTTTGATGACGTTAGAAGAACACTACGAGCACGCCTGGACTCTAACATCGGTGGTCATGCACGCAAAACGGAACTGCAGGCAGACATAGATATACTATTCGACATTATTGGCGACATCAACATGAGGGAGGACGAAGTCTTCGAGGTAGACGGCATCCCTCATGTTATTGATTTCAAAAGTGGATTTGGGTCCAACGAAAAAGGAAATATGCTTCGCCTACAAACCGTTGGGCGCGCATATAAGCTTTGGAACCTAAACACTCGACTATTGCTTCTCGTCAGACAGTCAACTAACAACAACTACCTCAGGGTTCTACAGAACCTTGGGTTATGGGAAGTCCATACAAGCGACAACGCTTACAACCTCATCTCCGAACTTACCGGAGCTGACATCCAGCAAGTTCGGCGCATGATAATAGATTGGGAGCACGATCTCTCCCCAGAATTCATAAACCATCTATCAGAACAAACAACGGATCTCCGAGCCTATCTAGAGTGGTAATACATCCAACGACTCTATAAATTTATCGCACACATCTTGCGGCAGAGCATTGTCAGTCTTGGCTTTAGCATAAATCTCTGCCGCAACTCTATATTGCTCCTCCGTTAGTTTAGGCACAGCGAGGCGCTTTAGATAATTAGCGGAATTATTAGCGCTACCGTTCGTAATTTCCTTAACTTTACGAGACGCGATAGAAGAATTTAAATAAATGAGAAGAAAAGGAATATCTCGCTCCTCTTTTGGAAAAATACCAACAACACCTTGGTCAAATACAGCATTTTCCATCAGAGCAGCAGAGATACGGCTCGTTGAAACCATAGGAACCGAGATGCCACGCCGAAAGTAAAAACTAGAATTTTGAAGGCGAGCTTTTTTATTCGTTTTATAAAAGCTTACTGACTCCTCGCTCCAATGCACGGCTGAAGAAGGCTGCTCAAATGGCTGCCTATGCCCTCCACGAATCAATGGGACATATGCTTTTCCACTTTTTATCCCAGTTTCCATTTCCGCTGCAGTGAGCTTATCACTCTTTACTTCTTCCCATGGAATAGGATGACCGTTAATTCTCCGCGGAATGCGCCTAGGATCGAATCCAATGAATCTCTCATTATCACCAGTGTAGATACCAGTACGGCATTCTGCGATATCCCCAAGGACTGTATGATTAGCAGAATCTCTTCCCTCCTCCACTAACATACCAGAACTCCACCCTGTAGAAACTCCCCGAACAAGATCTTTAGAAGCCACGCTAGACTGCAAAACAGATGTCAAATTCAGAGGCAGCTCATCATCAAAAAGATCGGCCCAATAAACTGATCCAGTAGTATCTAATGATTTCCGATCACCAGCAATTATACACAAATTTCCATAACCAAAATTTACAGTTTCAAAACGTCGAGAGGAAAATCTGATGATATGCGTAGGTGCCGCCGCACTTACTATAAACTCTCTCAGCGGCTTATGAGAAACACTTGTCAAGAAAGTATCCGGAACAATAAAAACATAACGTCCATTTTCCTTGAGTCGCAATATCGACAGCATGAAAAACAACCCGTACGACTCTTTCACATAGAAATTCGGATATCTTTTCTTGAGTTGGCGCCGATAGTCCAAATCGAAATACAAACCATACGGAGGATTTGAAATTACCGCATCGTAAAGCGTTTCACATATCGCATCGTAACCAGTTAACAAATCACCATCAAAAATCCTAATAAAATCTTTATGGTGAAGGCTTAGATTAAGATGACCGAAACGTTGTCGTGTAACGTTTAAAGCGTCAGCATCTACATCCACAGCATCGATTTTGCTTGGTGAACCGATAAGACCTGATAGGAAGGAACCATGACCTACACTGGGTTCAAGCACCGACAAATTGGTAACATCCCCCAAAAGTTGGCACATTAAGGATTTTATTTCCGGGGCATCGGTGAAATACTGTTTGAGAATTTGTTTCTTCATTGTCACTTTTTCTTAAGTGCGGTACTTAAAATCATCATATCATTTTACGCACTCAAATGTCTACTCCAGTCTTCAACGGAAATCTGATAACTCCGCCACATAAGATTAGCACTTAGGAAAACTCACGAAGCATCATAGACTTCAACCGAAGCTATTAATCATGCTCAATGTCTTGGCAGCTAGCCCTATAACACCCGAAAGCTTTTGATATTTGCCTCAAGAGAATATCCAGCTCTGCCGTGCTCCCGTTTTGGAGTACCTCAGTCAGTAATTCTGCCGCATATAGTGGATCTCGCCTGAATTGCTCAACAACCGCATCGTCGCGCGCTCGATCTCTCAAATGCTACCACCTCACATATTTAAATAACCACTCAATCCTAACTATTGCAGCTGACCTACTATTTTGCTTTCAATTCACCTCACAATATTAAAATTCGAGCATACAAGATACAGAGCCCATACAGGCTGAATTAACAAGAAACCTTCTAATTACAACATCAAGCCAATAGCATACCCTCCTAGAACTTAAAGTGCTGCAAACATACTATTTTTTATTGTTTACGATCTGACTCATAAGATTCAAAATCTGCGATTGTAGAGTTCGAAAATCGCTTATCAGCGCATCCAAGTTTATCGGCCTTATTCCCCCCCCTGGCCTCTTAACCAACCACAGTTTTAACAACCCAGCGGCTCGACCGAGATCGCCGTTGACCTTGGCCAAATCGGAAACAGCTTTCAGATCGACGACAGAACGCATTGGCGTGTTCAACCCAAGCGCCCGGAGGTAACCCGAACGGGACATGCCCGCCTCCTCGGCACGTTCAGTGATGGTCGCTTTTTCCTCGTCGGTCACCCACACCTCTATAGGCTTTCCCCGCCGTCGAGGTTGGGCCTTCCCCTTGGTGTCCTCTGTCATGACTTTTGCTCCTATTGTTGCCTTCAGCGATCTTAGACGCGGCAGCGGCTGGGGCCTCGCAGAGCAAGATACCATTGAGCCGCAGGCGAATACGGGGCGGTGTTGGATGGGTTCGGGCTTGCCCGTACCCGTACAACACACATCTTGCCGTCCAGTGAAGCGCAAACACGTGCGTATCTCTGCGAACAGCTCTGGACTAGTATCACTAAGCATACTTACGCATATATACGCTAGGTTGAGCGTGGCACAAATGCAACTTTATGCGCATACTTGCGTAATCATGCTTAGGCGGAGCTTGCGATGAAGAACACACCAAAAGAGGGACTCAGCGGCGCGGGTCGCGTAGCATTTCTAGCGCGTCTTGAGGAGTTCCGAGTCCTGATTCAGGCCGGTTGGCCCGTGACGGTCGTATACGAGAATCATGGTGGAGACAAGACGAGCCTCAGCTACAGTCAGTTCGCCCGATACGTTGGAAAATACATCCGCACACCAACCAAACGCGGAGCCCAGCGAGCAAGGGCTACGGACGGAACGCAACCCCCAACGACACCTTTGCTTGAGCAAAGGCAATCTACCCACCCAACGCAACCAAGCACCATGTCGAAACGTCAGCCTGGGTTTCAGCATGACCCAAGCAGCGGCAACAATCGTGACGATCTCATCTAAATCTTTATGAGTTTCTGTGCCTACCTGGGACACGATCAGCGCCGACTGACCGAAAAACACGGTCAATCGGGCGCTTAATTATTTTTAGGGCGAACCACAGCGACATTCATTACAGTCGATATTGTTCATGTCAACCTAAGTAGCCAATCATTCTATCGATGCAACTGGCATATCGGGGCACGATCAGGCACGAATAATAGTGACTGATCGAGGTCAATCATATGCGTAATATATCCGCAGCCCGATTTAAAGACAAAACGCTGTCAGAAAACATCTCGAACGAAACACCCGCTTCTCCGTTCCAAAAATTCCTACGCCAAGCGGCCTATAGCACCAAAATAGTTGGAGCCGCTTTTATAGCGATGGCCGTATACATCGCATCAACCCCGGCCTATGCAATCTACTGTTCGAACTGCTCAACGTTCTACCAGCAAATGTTCGAGTACGCTGAGGCGGTTAACACGGCTCTAAACACCGCCGAGCAACTGCAAACCCAAGTGCAGCAGTATCAAAGCATGATCACGCAGGGCACGGGCTTGCCTGATTCGATGTTCGGCAGTATCGCGGCTGATCTTAGAAACGTGATGAACATCTACGACCGCTCGCAAGCGTTAGGCCGCCAAATCCAGAACATGGATTCGCAGTTCAGCAGGGCTTTCCCCGGTTTCAATTCGTACCTGAATCAAGCTGCCAACTCGGCTGAGTCACCGGCACAAGACCGCTTTCAGGCGTGGTCTGAGCAAGGCCGCGATAACGTGAAAGCTGCGCTGGAAGCGGCGAACCTCAATACCAGCACCTTTGAGACTGAGGGCGAGCAGCTTGACCGCATGATGACCCGCTCACAGTCGGCCGTCGGCCGGATGCAGGCACTTCAGGCGGGCAACGAAATTGCCTCACAGAACGTACAGCAATTGCAAAAGCTGCGCGATCTTGTGGCTACGCAAATCAACATGCAGGGCAACTATCTGGCTCAGCAGGGCGACAGGGCAGCAGCCAGCGAAGCTACCGAACTACAGTTTGAAGCTCGCAAAAACACACGCGGCGGCGTGAAGGGGTACTGAGAATGGCTATTTCGAAATGGCTCATCACGTTGATCTGCTTCGGCTCTGCACTAATCGGTTCGATGATCACCGTGGCGATTCAGAGCGACTGCGAATGTACCTCTGTGATTGAGCACCAACGGCAACAGCATGACGCTGATGCCTCGTTTGAAGCGCGCCCGAACACTCGCGGCGGCGTTAAGGGGTACTAGCTATGGATACTCGCCTACTGTTGTTCCTCGCCTTAGCGAGTGCGTTCGTGAGCGGAAATGCTATGGCAACCTCCGACCTTTCCCATGCTGACACATCGGTGCAGGGCCTACTCGACCTCGTTTTACATCAGTCGCACCAGTGGTCAGGAAAGCTGTATGACTATGCGATCAGATTATTCTGGCTGTTGGCCTCGATTCAGTTCATCTGGACGTTCATACCTCTGGTCATGAAGCAAGCCGACTTCGGCGAGATTGTCGGCGAGCTGCTGCGCTTCGTCCTGGTGGTCGGTTTCTTCCTTGCCATTATGAAGTACTCGGTGGAGTGGTCATCTGCCATTGTCGATAGTTTCCGCGATGCGGCGGCATCTGCGAGCGGCCTCAGCCGTGCGTTAGAACCCGGCGATATGCTGGCGGTTGCGCTGGATTTTGGCCGCACTATGGTGAAGGGCATATCAGTGTTTTCGCCGGCCAAAGGACTTCTGATCGCAGTTTGCGCAATCCTTGTATTGGCGTGTTTCGCCTTCATCGCTGCATTCATGTTCGTAACGCTCGTAGAGTCTTACGTCATCATCAATGCTTCGGTGCTGTTCTTTGGCTTTGGCGGCTCACAATGGACGCGTGATTTTGCGATCGCCCCAATGCGTTTCACCGTCGCAATCGGAGCCAAGCTGTTCGTCTTAACGCTGATCGTCGGCCTGATCGTTCAGTCGGCCAAGCAGTGGTTGGCCGCCTACACCAATGACGAAGCGTCGTTGATGACGATGGTTGGTCTGGCCTTGGTGTGCTGCTATCTGACAAAGACCATTCCTGACCTCATCGGCGGCATGATAAGTGGCACCTCGATGGGTGGTGGATCAGCCATCGGCGGTATGGCGGCGGCTGGTGCTGCCGGTGCAGCGGCGGCAATCGCAACCATCGCCACAGCCGGGGCTGCCGCTCCTGCTACTGTCGGTGCTCTCGGCGCCGCTGGCAGCAGTGGTGCAGCCGGTACCGGTGCAGGTGCAGCGGGTGCCGGGGGCGGTCTCGCAGGGGCGATCAACTCCAGCTTTGCCGGTGCAAGCTCCGCCGGTGGTGCCGCTCCGGCTGTAGGTGGCGCTACCCCCACTGGCGTCGGGGCCAACACTGGCGGCGGGGCAGTTGCCAAGACGGCCAGCTCCGCAGGCGTGAAAACTGGAGGTGGCGCAACTACCCAATCGGCCCCGCCCAGCAGCGGCACACAGCAGGCCGCTAAGCAGACCGGGAAGGCCTCGCAGAGCGGCGATGACAATGATCAGAAAGCAACACCGAAAGGGGGAGCTGTTAGTTCCGGCAACGCACTGTCCCAAGCGGCCAATGGTGGTGCAAAAGCGCTTGGCGTAATCGCCTCACTGACAGTCCCGGGCATGGAGAATGCACACTCAGCGTCGCTTGGCGCTGGTCCTCCACAGCCAGCTCACGGTGCCTCCAGTTCGCTCAAATCCGCAACGCCGGCTGCGGAAGCCCTAGCTATGGAATCCAATGTCATTCGACCAGATACGCACACCAGCTCGAACTCCGGAGGCACCGACGTTTCGAGCATAACCTCAAGCAATGACCACCCGGAGAAATAACCATGAATAGCATTCTGATGTTCGCTGGATTCGTCGTACTCGCCTCCACCTTGGCCATTGCCATGTGGGCGTTCGGCCGCTGGCTACGAAGCAAAGGCTACGGGCCATTGCTCGATAGACTGGGTCGACAATGTACCGCGTTGCAGCTTCGAGTTAGCCCGCTGGCCCTTTCGGCTTCCTTTCACATGTTTTCCGGAGTGCAACACCTGAATCGCCTCCCACTGCTTGGTAGCAAGAGCAATGCTGCTCAAGCCCAGCAAATTCTGATGGCGATCCGAGCGACGCAGGAAGCCCAAAGGCTCGACTCCCCCGGCGACCGTTGACCCTACAACCCCCGCCAGAGTGCGGGGGTTTGTTTTTCCGGAGATACCCAATCCGAGTAATACGCACGGACTTGTCTCAGCTCATCCCTTCAGATCTCCCGCACGTAAGCGTCATCTCCCCCTGAATTCAAAATCCGAGCCGCCTTATTACTTCGGACCAGCACCCTTCTGGCATTTCATCAGAATGACGACCCCAGACAGCCTTGATCCAACGCTCGGAAGGCTCTGCCATTAGTAATACGCACGGACTTTGAACACCTAGACCATCAGCTTGGACGGAGCGCCGCCAAAAGCGCAGGGGCTTCGCCATTAGTAATACGGACGGACTCTGAACACTCTACGGCGGGAGCTTTGAGATAGCCCGAGACGGCCCCCACGGATACAGCCATTTGCTTAGCGATGGCTCGCACGCTCAGGCCTTCGCGTCTGAGGGCCTGCGCCTGCGCCTGCTTAGCGTTGGCAGCCTCAAGGTAGGTTTCTCGATCTACAGAACCGGCAGCTCGCCTACGAAGTTCGTGGCGCCTCCTATCGCGCTCTGCAGCCTCGACCCGACTGACAATCGTTTTGAGCTGGCGTTGTTCGTCCTCAGTGATGCCGAACAGGTTGATAAGGGTGTCGTTCTTCGGCGTGTACAGCGGCGCGTAGTTCTTTCCGCCAAAGCTGATTTTCTCCCCGGCCTCGTAGGCTTTGGCCTTGCTGAACAGGGTCATAAGCTCTTTCGAGCGGCTATTCCACTGCGGATCGAGTTCGCGGGCCAGCGCAGCCGCTTCGTGGTACATCTGCTTGCTGTTGGTCGCCCCGGACAGCAGCAGGAAATTCAATCGCCAAAACAGGTGCTGCATCCGGCTGCCTTCACCGACACCACCGCGCAGCTCGGCCAGCTTGCGCAGGTCTTCCAGCCGATCCCACGCGAGCTGTCGGCCGGAAAACCCGCGCAGATTGTCGATTTTGCTGCCGGGCACCAAAAGGAAAGGCTTTCTCGATGCGCGCTGTTCGGCCTGTTTCTGTTGCTCCTGCCGTTGCTGCTCGATAGTCCATCGGGCTGCCGGTAGAAGGGCCTCGGCTAGATACTCGAAGTTGTAGCGGATCGGCTGACCATCGAGGCCGCTCTGAACGTGAACCACACGGCAGACTTCGCCGCTCTTGCTGTTGACCGTCTCGACGGTGCGCAGCACGCGGCTGGCATCCTTGGCCATCGGGTCGGCCCCGACGTGCGCGAGACGATCCACAAGGTAGCGTTGGCAGGCGTTCCAGCGGGGCAGGGCCTGTCGTGGAATCGTGCCCTCCAGCAGCCACTTGGCTTGTATGCCCCGGCCGCTGTAGATCAGCACGGACGGCGGCGGCAAGCCCTCTTCGGCGCAGAAGTATAGGACGGACGCGGCCAATTGGTCAGGCGCTCGCCCAGCCAGCGCGGGCACGCGGTAAGTGTCGAGGTCGGCGAACAGCAAGCCAAGCCGCAGAAGATTAACGACTCGCCTATTGGGTCGGATGAACTCTGCTTGGGACATCCACGTGTCACGTTTTTTGTCCAACAAACTGAGCACTTTTGGCATATCAGCCAAACGATGAGAAGACTGGCGCTTTTCACCTCGGGAGTCGACGAGCAACGAAAAAAAACCGGCTCTCATCCTATCGTGGTACATCTGCGCTTCGTCCTGAGAACTGAAAAGCACAAGCTGTGAACATGCGCTATTCAGCTCTACCAGAGCGTTTGCAGTGTCTGAGTAAAGACGCGATATCGACCTTGTCTCAGGCCTGACCTGCACCGCTCAGACTGCCATTCCTGGCCTAGGAGGAGGGCCGAACTCCCTGCATGTATCAATCCACTCCTCTATCTCAGCTAAATCCCACACGACCTTGCGGCTACTCACCGCAATTCGACGTGGAAATTTAGTAAGGGATCCATCATCCCCACATTCCAACCGTCCACCTGATTCCCGATGCTGTGCTCCCGATTTCTTTCTGGAGCCAGCCCGCCATGATGCGCCCCGACAGCAAAGTCGAAAAAGTCTACCTCTACCCCAAGCCCGTGGACTTTCGAAAGTCCATCGACGGCCTCACTGCCCTGGTCGAACTGGACATCAAGGTCGCCGTGTTCGACCCGGTACTTTTCGTCTTCCTCAATAAAGCCCGTAACCGCATCAAGGTGTTGTATTGGGAGCGCAACGGCTTCTGCCTTTGGCTCAAGCGCCTCGAAGCCGAGCGTTTCAAAACTTCACCCGACGCGACCGACGAAGCTATCGTACTGACCGTCCAGGAACTGAATTGGCTACTCGACGGTTTCGATCTCTGGCGCAACCGTCCGCATCAGGTTTTGACTCCTCGTTTCGTCGCCTGACCGGGTATAATCCGGGCCATGATTTCAGTGCCCGATAACCTTCCTGACGACCCTGCCGCGCTCAAACTACTGCTTGCGCAGTTGTTGGCCGAGCGCACGGTCGACAAAGGTCAGATCGTCGACCTTAAAGAACAGGTCAAGCTGCTGCGTGACCGATTATTCAATCGCAAGTCCGAGCAAACCGTCGAGTCCAACACGCCCCAACTGGCGTTGTTCAATGAACCCGAAAGTCAGTGGGTACCTACCGCTGATGATGCCGACGAAGAAGTTGTTGCGCCAAGCAAGCAGCGCGGCAAACGCAAGCCACTGTCGGCTGACCTGCCACGCATTGAAGTCATTCATGACTTGCCCGAGCACGAACTGACTTGCGCCTGTGGTTGCCGCAAACACGTGGTTGGCGAGCAAACCAGCGAACAACTCGACATCGTGCCGATGCAGATCCGTGTGCTTAAACACGTACGCAAAATCTATGGCTGCCGTGGCTGCGAAACCGCGCCGGTCACCGCTGACAAGCCGGCCCAATTGATTGAAAAGAGCATGGCCAGTCCCAGCGTGCTGGCGATGTTGCTAACCACCAAGTACGTCGATGGCCTGCCGCTGCACCGCTTCGAAACGGTGCTGAACCGACATGGTATCGAGATCCCCCGGCAAACCCTGGCCCGCTGGGTCATCCAGTGCAGCGAACACTTTCAGCCACTGCTGAACCTGATGCGTGACCGCCTGCTGGAAAGCCCGGTGATCCATTGCGATGAAACTCGCGTGCAGGTGCTCAAAGAGCCGGATCGTGATCCGACCAGTCAATCCTGGATGTGGGTGCAGGCCAGTGGCCCGCCTGATCGACAAGTCGTGCTGTTCGATTACACCACCAGCCGCGCGCAGGAGGTGCCGCTGCGCCTGCTGGAGGGCTATCGCGGTTACGTGATGACCGATGATTACGCCGGTTACAACGCGTTGGCGCTACAGCCGGGCGTTGAACGACTGGCGTGCATGGCGCATGTCCGGCGTAAATTCGTCGAAGCGCAGAAGGTGCAGCCTAAGGGCAAGACCGGTCGCGCCGATGTTGCGCTGACGATGATCAACAAACTGTATGGCATCGAACGCGACCTCAAGGATGCCAGCGATGAACAGCGATTCATCGGTCGTCAGGAACGAAGCCTGCCGATCCTTGAGCAGTTGAAAAGTTGGCTCGACAAGACGCACTCACAGGTGACACCGCAAAGCGTACTGGGCAAGGCGGTGCTTTACCTGGCAAACAACTGGAACCGCTTGGAGCGGTATGTCGAGGCGGGCCACCTGCCGATCGACAACAACCTGGCAGAGCGGGCCATAAAGCCGTTTGTGATCGGGCGCAAAGCTTGGCTGTTCAGTGACACGCCCAAGGGAGCCACGGCTAGCGCGCAGATCTACAGCTTGGTCGAAACCGCCAAGGTCAACGGCCAAGAGCCCTATACGTGGCTGCGCCACGTCCTGGAGCGACTGCCGCACGCCTCATCGGTAGCAGCCTACGAAGCGCTGCTGCCATGGAACTGTTCGCCAGAGATGCCACGGTAACCTTGGCTTCCACCTTGTGGTAGGTGGGGTTTATGGATCGGTTACGAAATTTACCCTTCATTTCAAAGTTATAGATCGTGCGCTCACACAGCGGGATCATCGCCAGGAGTGTCTTTTTGTCGATGAGTTTTTTGCTCGATGGATGCATAGCTAGGCCCTACCAGTCACAGCGAATGTGTGCCTGATCGTGCCTTTAGGTGCCTATTGCTTCGACAGAATGATTGGCTAGAATGGTTGACATGAAAAAACAAACGACCATAGCTATTTGGGAGGGGTGTGACCCCTCCGTCGCAGAGGCCCTTCACCGGTTCCTTGATCGCTGGGAGCCTTACTCCACTGCATCTAAACGCTATGCGATCGTTCGTCTGGTCGAAGAGCTTATCGACCCTGCCGTGGCGGCATATGTCGAAACGCTTCCATCGCGCTATACGGGCCATATACCCGGAGCAGGAACGAATGTAGCGTTCAGCGCGATTATGCAGCTGGTTGGCGTTGCCGCTATGGTCCGCCTACAGCGCCAACTGCTACGAGCCTTTGTTCTGACCCATGACAAGCAGTCGGAAGATGATCGCCGCTTCATTGCGACGCTTGAGACGTTGATAGAACTGGTGCTGGCATGTAAGCGCAAGCAACCGTCTAACAAGGATCTGGGCGGTTTGAACGGTCAACGCTTGAAGGGCTTTTGTAGATTCTGCGGCGCGCGAGCAGAGCTAGCATTGTTCGCAGAAGGTGAAGGTCAGCGTGACCTTGATGAACACCTACGCCTGAGCAACCTTTACTGCACCACCCACCGCCCAAAGACACCAGATGGACGATGGAACCCGGCATACAGGCAAGCAATGAGATCTGTAGCGCAGTTCGACCTAGAGCTGGCCAGGTTGAGCAGACAATGCGCGATGCGAGCAGAGCCTAAGGCAAAGTCAGGTGACGAACTGGTCGACGCGTATATCTTTCGATACATGCTTAGCCAAACCCTGCACCTAGCGGACGAAGCGGAGTTAAGAAATCTCGCTCGACTAATGGTGGACATGAAACTGACAGACCGAAGAAAGCAAATACTCGTACTGCAAAAATTCGGCTTCAACCAGTCAGAAATTGCTCGCAGACTGGAGATCGAGCGCCAAGCAGTATCCAAAGCTCTTCGCTCGATTCCTGATTGCTTTCGGCTTTCGACGCCGTGAATGCGTCGAACTGGGTAAATTGCGCCCACGTGACCACACACTTGTATTCGACGTGACCAGTCATTCGCATGGCTGAGGGACGAAAGCAGCCATCAACGCCCGGCAGCTAACTGCCAGAAGCAGAATCTCGCTCAAAGGTGAGCACTCCCCCCTGAGCGGCTCGATCGCAATTCAGAATGTTTTTTTGCTCCCCCATATAACCTGATTAGTAAATGGTCAGAAGAGCTATGCGCCCTGATTTCGAGGCTCCTTAGCGGGGGCGAATTCCACCGTGATGAAGTACTCGGTCTCCTCCTTCGTGCTTGCGGTGATCTGCGCGTTTGCGCCTGCTTGTAGCATTTGAGCTTGGATTTGGAACTCTATATTGCGGTCGTTCGAGAACGACGTGGTCTCTTTGATTTCGAGCGACGCTGCTTCACACGCACCGATTTCACGAGCCATCACCACTGCTGCCCAAGATGGTTCAAAGGCCAGCCAGAAGTAATCCGCTCTGGTCAGGCGGTCGCCCTCATGCCATTGCTTACCTCTGAGCCGAAACTCCCTGGAGTCCATAGCATTCCTGGCCTGATCGTTCTTGCTGGAGTAGGACGCACTACTACCGCCGTAACCAGCAACGTCAGTGGATGCAGATCCGTCGATTGAGCTACGGGCTACCTCAGCGGATTTTTTTGAGATCTGGATTCTGGTCGCCCCCATGTCGACCAGCATTTTGATCAGCTCTGCTTCACGCTCAGCGAGCAAAATTTGGTCATACCGCTCGCTTGGGATGTACAGGTTATGCTTGTCATGGGTTGCGGCACCTGCCAGCGGATGACGCTTGTAGACTTTTCCAACTAGCGGGTGCCCTGGCTCGAATCGGAACCCCGCCTTCTCGGCCAGGGCGGGAGTTACAGAGTGCTTACGCATATACGCTGCAAATCGAGCGGCTTCTAGTGCCTGAGCTTCGTTCAACTGTTTTCGTTCTTCCGCATTCGCTACCGCATAGCGGGATATCAATTGAACGAAAAATGGGCTAACTGCCGCTGCGCCGACTGCAGAGACTAAAAGCCCAATCGGGGTGGTCCGCATCGTAGCGATAGCGGCAAGGCTCAATCCGCTCAACGCCAGCTTATCCCAGCTTTTTTCATCTGGTGAGATTGGACTGAGCGAGCCCTCTACATCTTTGACTGAGGCACCTTCTGTCACGTAGATGTGATCAAGCATTAAAGGCCCAAGGGTCTCGTCTTCACTAGGAAGATTGATTACATTCACTTGCGATCACCTCTGGGTATGATTGGTCATATCTGCTTCGGCTGATTTTGCGTTTACTTAATTTTTGTTACGAGCGTGCTGTGAAGGCACGGGCGTGGAGCATGGCTGGTCACTGGTGTCTGGACAGCGCCTACCTATTTGTTTTCCGAGGTTTATCAAGCGTCCACTCATCAATCATGTCGGCCCAATCCTGCAACATGGCTCGACGCTGATCACGATACTCGGCTTTGTTGTACACGGCTCGCACACCTTTCTGCTCGTGCGCGAGGCACTTCTCGATCCAGTCGGAGTTGTAGCCCGCCTCATGCAACAGCGTGCTGGCCGTGCGCCGCAGGTCGTGAGGACCGAACTTGCCTAGGGGAACCCCCTCCTTTTGGGCAAGACGATAGGTCAGCGTCAGTACCTGGTTGATCGTGGCCGCACTCATTGGCAAATCAGAGTCGTAGCGTGACGGCAAAACGTAGTCCGAACCTCCTGCCAAGGTTTTCAATGCGATGAAGAAATCCAATGCCTGCTGGGACAGAAATACCAAATGAGGGTTACGACGCTTCATCCGCTCTTTTGGGATGGTCCATAACGCTTCGCTGAAATTGATCTCATTCCACGTCGCATTGGTCAGCTCGCTCTTGCGCACCATCGTCAGCAGAAGGAGCTTTGCCGCAGCACGAACCGAAGTCGCGGTACCGATTCTGTCCATGTACTGGTACATCAGCGCAATTTCATCGGGCGTCAACGCACGGTCGCGTGGCTCGAATTTCGCGATGCTGGCAGGCCGTACCAGATCGGCCGGGTTTTCAACCTTCTGGCCACGCTCGATGGCCCAACGGAAGACTTGCAGCACGATCTCTCTTGAGTGGACGGCGGTTGCAGGGGCACCCCGCTCCACTATGGCATCCGTCAGCGCACGCAGATCCTCATGGGTGATTTCGACCAGCTTCTGATTGCCAAATTTCGGCTTCAACTCACGCTCGTAGACTGATCGACGCATGTCTCGCGTCGAGTCCGCCATCTGGTAGCCTCGCAGCCATTTTTCAGCCCAAGCATCAAAGGTCTCAGCGCCCTTCGTGCGAGCCTTCGCACGCGCTTTTTCCTTCGCTGGAGACTTGCCAGCGGCGACCATCTTCTTAGCCTCCCCTAGCCGCTCACGCGCCTCTGCCAAGGTGATGCCCCCTAAGCCATAACGACCGAAGGTGATGGTCTCCTGCCGGCCGTTGATGGAGTAGTTGTAGCGAAAGGAGATTGAGCCGGCTGGGGTAACGGCTACGTACAAGCCGTCACGGTCAATCACCTTGTAGAGCTTGTCCTGGGGCTTGAGATTTCGAAGCTTGGTATCGGTGAGCATGGCTTCCACTATTTCCATGAAAAAATACCATGCCCTGAAAAGCGCGGAAAAATGGGGTCTATACCCAGTAAAACCGGGCCTTTAGGCCAACTCGATACCATGCCAACACTGAAGCAAAGGACATGGTATTGAGCGTCATGCATGGCATTAGATGCAGTCAATACCCCGTACCATGCCACACAAACACCGTGCTTGGCGATGCATAACGCTACCCGAATTTGCCAGACCCAAAAAGCCAAAAGCCCGCAATTACGCGGGCTTCAGGGCATTTTTTGCTAGATCGTACCTGGCAGTGCCAGACGCGGGATCATTCCCACTCGATAGTCGCCGGCGGCTTGCTCGACACGTCGTAGGTAACGCGCGAGATGCCGTCGATTTCATTGATGATACGGCCGCTGACGGTTTCCAGCAGCTCGTACGGCAGGTGCGCCCAGCGCGCGGTCATGAAGTCCACGGTCTCGACGGCACGCAGGGCCACGACCCAGGCGTAGCGACGGCCATCGCCAACGACGCCTACCGACTTGACCGGCTGGAACACCACGAATGCCTGGCTGGTCTTGTGGTACCAGTCGGCCTTGCGCAGCTCTTCGATGAAGATGTGGTCGGCGCGACGCAGGATGTCGGCGTATTCCTTCTTCACTTCACCAAGGATACGCACGCCCAGGCCCGGGCCCGGGAACGGGTGGCGGTAGACCATGTCGTACGGCAGGCCCAGCTCCAGGCCGATCTTGCGCACTTCGTCCTTGAACAGTTCACGCAGCGGCTCGACCAGCTTGAGGTTCATTTCCTCCGGCAGGCCACCGACGTTGTGGTGCGACTTGATCACGTGGGCCTTGCCGCTCTTGGCGCCCGCCGACTCGATCACGTCCGGGTAGATGGTGCCTTGGGCGAGGAACTGGATGTTTTCCAGCTTGCTGGCTTCGGCATCGAACACGTCGATGAAGGTGCGGCCGATGATCTTGCGCTTCTTCTCCGGGTCGGCTTCGCCGGCCAGGTTGTCGAGGAACTGCTTTTCAGCGTCGGCGCGGATGACCTTGACGCCCATGTTCTCCTTGAACATGGCCATCACCTGGTCACCTTCGTGCAGGCGCAGCAGGCCGTTGTCCACGAATACGCAGGTCAGCTGGTCGCCGATGGCGCGGTGCAGCAGTGCGGCAACGACGGAGCTGTCGACGCCGCCGGACAGGCCCAGCAGGACGTTGGCCGAACCGACCTGCTCACGCACCTGGGCAATGGCGTCTTCGACGATGTTGGACGGAGTCCACAGGGCTTCACAGCCGCAGATGTCCTGCACGAAGCGGGACAGGATGCGACCGCCCTGCTTGGTGTGGGTCACTTCCGGGTGGAACTGCACGCCGTAGTAGCCGCGCGCGTCGTCGAACATGCCAGCGATCGGGCAGCTCGGGGTGCTGGCCAGCACGTGGAAGTTGCCCGGCATCTGGGTGACCTTGTCGCCGTGGCTCATCCACACGTCCAGACCCAGCACGCCGTCGGCGTCGATGTGGTCTTCGATGCCGTCGAGCAGGCGGCTCTTGCCAACCACGTCCACGCGGGCATAACCGAATTCACGCAGGTCGGAACCTTCGACCTTGCCGCCCATCTGCTCGGCCATGGTCTGCATGCCGTAGCAGATGCCCAGCACTGGTACGTTCAGGTCGAACACCGCCTGCGGGGCGCGCGGGCTGTTGGCTTCGTGGACCGACTCGGGGCCGCCGGCGAGGATGATGCCGCGCGGGTTGAATTCGCGGATCGCTTCATCGTCCATGTCGAACGGATGCAGCTCGCAGTACACGCCGATTTCGCGCACGCGGCGGGCGATCAGCTGGGTGTACTGGGAACCGAAATCGAGGATCAGGATGCGGTGAGCGTGAATGTCGAGGGCCATGACTCAATCTCGTCAGTGGAAATCGGAAACGACGCGGGGCTGTCATGACAGCCCCGCTTTCTGTTGTAGCTGGAAGCCTCAGCCTACGCGGTAGTTAGGGGCTTCTTTGGTGATCTGCACGTCATGCACGTGGGACTCGGCCATGCCGGCACCGGTGATGCGCACGAATTCCGGCTTGGTGCGCATCTCTTCGATGGTTGCGCTGCCGGTGTAGCCCATGGACGAACGCAGGCCGCCCATCAGCTGGTGGATGATCGCGGCCAGCGCGCCCTTGTAGGGAACACGGCCTTCGATACCTTCCGGTACCAGCTTCTCGGCGCCGGCCGAGGAGTCCTGGAAGTAGCGGTCGGACGAGCCTTGCGCCTGTGCCATGGCACCCAGCGAGCCCATGCCGCGGTAGGCCTTGTAGGAACGGCCCTGGAACAGTTCGACTTCACCCGGAGCCTCTTCGGTACCGGCGAACATCGAACCCATCATCACGCAGGAAGCACCGGCAACGATGGCCTTGGACAGGTCACCCGAGAAGCGGATGCCGCCGTCGGCGATCAGTGGCACGCCAGTGCCTTCCAGTGCAGCGGCAACGTTGGCGATGGCGCTGATTTGCGGCACGCCTACGCCGGCAACGATACGGGTGGTGCAGATCGAGCCTGGGCCGATACCGACCTTGACCGCGTCAGCGCCAGCTTCGGCCAGAGCCTTGGCGGCAGCGCCGGTGGCGATGTTGCCGCCGATCACCTGCACTTGCGGGTAGGTTTCCTTGACCCAGCGAACGCGATCGATCACACCTTTGGAGTGACCGTGGGCGGTGTCGACCACAACCACGTCAACGCCAGCAGCCACCAGGGCGGCAACACGCTCGCCGGTGTCCTTGCCGGTGCCGACCGCGGCGCCGACGCGCAGGCGACCCTGGTCGTCCTTGCTGGCCAGCGGGTAGGCCTTGGCCTTTTCGATGTCCTTGACGGTCATCATGCCCTTGAGGTTGAACTTGTCGTCAACGATCAGGACTTTTTCCAGGCGGTGCTTGTGCAGCAGCTCGCGGACTTCGTTCTTGTCGGCGCCTTCGCGGACGGTGACCAGACGCTCTTTCGGGGTCATCACGTCGCGGACCTTGGCGTCCAGGCGGCTTTCGAAGCGCACGTCACGGGAGGTGACGATGCCGACCAGGTCGCCGTTCGCCAGCACCGGAACGCCGGAGATGTTGTTCAGGCGGGTCAGATCGAACAGATCGCGCACGGTGGCGTCGGCGTCGATGGTGATCGGGTCCTTGACCACGCCAGCCTCGAACTTCTTGACCTTGCGGACTTCGCTGGCCTGCTGTTCGATGGTCATGTTCTTGTGGATGATGCCGATGCCGCCTTCCTGGGCCATGGCAATGGCCAGGCGCGCTTCGGTCACGGTATCCATGGCAGCGGATACCAGCGGAATGTTCAGCTCGATGCCACGGGTCAAACGGGTCTTGAGACTGACTTCATTAGGCAGTACCTCGGAATAGCCAGGTACAAGGAGGATATCGTCGAAGGTCAGGGCTTCTTGGCTGATACGCAGCATCGCGGGGGCTCCCGGGCGGGAAAAATGGAAGCGCGCCATTATACTCATGCACGGCGCGCCGCTCAATGCAAAATAAGGGCCTTCGGTCAGCCTTGTGGCAGTTTTACCTGTACCACGGCCACCGGCTGGTCGAGCCAGTCGGCGAAGCTGTCGAGAAAGGCCTGGGTGAACCCGGCCTCGCCCCAGTTGTTGAAGATGAACCCCAGGTTGGAAAAGGCACATGGCTGCAGGTAAATGAAGCCATTGATGTCATCTTCGAAGCCGCACAACGGGCAGGTGAAGTTGTCGCTAACTGCCGGCATCCATTCTTCCAGGCTTTCGAACAGCGGCTCACCCACCTCGCGCCGGCACTCGGGGCAACCGGCCTCTTCGAGGAAACCTTCGGTAGGGGTATAGATGCAGCGCTTGAGCATCACCTCCAGGCCGTTGACCTGTTCGCCGAAGGGCAGTTTCTCCGGATGCAGGGCCACTTTGCGGGCACCTTCGGCCAGGGCATGGCCCATGCGGTTGCCGGTGCGGCCACAGGTGGTCAGCTGTTCCTCGACGACTTTCTCGCGCACCAGCCAGCGCAGGATGGCGCGGGCACGGGCTTCGTGCACCGGGACGGTAGACAGCTTGGGAACGATGATGCTCTGGGTGTTCATGAACGGGACAAGCCTGAAAAACTGCGGTAATAGCGCAATTCTACCGCCTGCTCAGGCGCTCAGGTAGCGACCGATCAGCGCCAGGCCGCTGGCCAGCACCAGCCAGGTGACCAGGCGCACAAAGGCTTCGCGAGACAGCCGATGGGTAAGCCTGCGCCCTGCCCAGAGGCCGACGAGCATGACCGGCAACAGGCAGGCGGCGAGCAACAGCAGGCTCTGGTCGGCATAGACGCCTGCGATAAGGAACAGCGTCAGCCGCACCACCGTACTGCAACTGATCAGCGCGCTCTGGGTAGCGCGCACCTGCTCCTTCACCTCCAGCCGCGCGCTCAGGTACAGCGCATAAAGGAAGCCGCCGCTGCCGAACAAGGCGCCGAACAGCCCGCCTGCCGTGCCCATCGGCATTGCCCAGAAACCCGACAGACTGGCCGGCCGTACCTTCACCGCCAGCCCGTACAGGGCATACGCCGTGACGAACAGCCCCATCAGCAGCAGCAACAGGTCTGACTTCAGCTGTAGCAGGAATACCACACCCAGCGCGCAGCCAATGGCCATGAACGGCAGCAGCCGCAACAGTTCGCCGCGCACGACATCGCGGCGCGAGGGCAGCAGGTTGCCGAAGGCGGCGACGAAGTCCAGCAGCACCAGCAGCGGAATGATCCGCGACAGCGGCATGAAGTGGATCAGCACTGGGCCGGCCACCAGCGCGGTGCCGAAACCGGCGATGCCGAAGACGATGTAGGCAGCGCCGACACCAAGCAGGATAGGCAGCCAGTCGAGGCCGGAAAACGACAGTTGGGCGAGCATGACAGCAGTTCCTGGGAAGACAGGCAAAGGTTAGCCAGCCATGAGCCATGCCGACTAATATGCCTTTGTCGCCACACTCATCTCGAAAAGGCATGACATGACGTCGATCCGCCAATTGCGTTACTTCGTGGAAATCGCCGAATGCGGCAGCTTCAGCGCTGCCGCCGAGCGGCTGTACATCGCCCAGTCGGCGCTGAGCCGGCAGATCAAGGAACTGGAGCAGCAACTGGGCACGCCGCTGTTCGAACGCACCGCGCGCCTCCCGCGCCTGACACTGGCTGGCCAGGCCTTTTTGGAACGGGCGCGGCGCTTGCTGGCCGACTTGGCGCAGGCCGAGCGTGTAACCCGCGACATTGGCGAAGGGCTGCAGGGCAGTCTGCGCCTGAACCACTCCAGTACAGTGCCGCTGACCGGCCCGCTGCTGGCTCGCCTGGGCGGTTACTTGCGCGACAACCCAGGTGTTTCGCTGGAAATTGCCCAGCAGTCGTCGGAGGCGCAGTTGGAGGATATCGCTGCCGGGCGGTTGGATATCGGCCTGCTGCGCTTGCCGGTGCTGCGCCAGCATGAAGGGGTGGTGCTGCATGAACTGTTCAGCGAACCCCTGCTACTGGCGGTCGCCGCCGCGCATCCCTTGGCCAGCGCGCCACAGGTGAAACTGGAACAACTGCGGGAAGAGCGCTTCATTTCCATTCCGCACCGGGACCGTGGCGGGCTGAGCTACCTGTCGGCCTCGATGTGCATGGAGGCAGGCTTTTTCCCGCGAGCAGCGCAGGTGCTGTCGCGCAAGACCACCCAGTTGCAGTTGATTCAGGCGGGGTTTGGGGTGGCGTTGTTGCCGGAATGCATGCGAGAGATTGCGCCAGCCTCAGTCAGCTTCGTGGCACTGGAAGGAGGGTGTGAGAGTACTGTGGCGATGGCTTGCAGGCGTGACGCAGGTTCGATGGTGCGCCAGTTCGTGACGGCGATGCAGGCCTGAAAGGCCGGCCCCCATAGAACTGCACTTAACTCATTGAATTAGCAGGGGCCCTGTGGGAGCGGCTTTAGCCGCGAACACCGGCGCAGCCGGTGCCATGCACCGCGTTGGATTCTTCGCGGCTAAAGCCGCTCCCACAGGGTATGCGGACTGCTTGCACTTTCAGTTATCTACGCGACAGCGCAGCCCAAAGGGCTGGGCCGGCTCCCACAGGGACAGCATGAGGCCCAAGCCAGCGCGATACCTATGGGAGCCGGCTTGCCGGCGATAGGGCCGGGACAGACAACCGGGGCCGATGTCCTTTATGATGCCCGCCATGATCAGAGACCCTTTCGAACGACTCGGCCTGGACCGCGAGGTCCTTACCGTCAGCCAACTCAACGGCCGCGCCCGCGTGCTGCTGGAAGACGTGTTCCGCAGCGTGTGGGTGGAAGGCGAGATTTCCAACCTCGCCCGCCCGGCGTCCGGCCACATGTACTTCACCCTCAAGGACAGCGGCGCACAGGTACGCTGCGCGCTGTTCCGGCAGAACGCCACGCGGGTGCGCCAGGCCCTGCGCGACGGTCTGGCGGTGCGGGTACGCGGCAAGGTTTCGCTGTTCGAAGGGCGTGGCGATTACCAGCTGATTCTCGACACCGTCGAGCCGGCCGGTGATGGCGCCTTGCGCCTGGCCTTCGAGGCATTGAAAGAGAAGCTCGGTGCCGAGGGGCTGTTCAGCGCCGAACGCAAGCAGCCGCTGCCGGCCCACCCGCAGCGCATCGGCATCATTACGTCGCCCACCGGCGCAGTGATCCGCGACATCATCAGTGTGTTCGGTCGCCGCGCCCCGCAAGTGGAACTGAACCTGATCCCCACCGCAGTACAGGGCCGCGAAGCCACTGCACAGATCGTGCGCGCGATCCGCCTGGCCGATAGCCTGGGGTTCGATGCGCTGATCCTGGCCCGGGGCGGCGGCTCGCTTGAAGACTTGTGGTGCTTCAACGAAGAAGCCGTGGCGCGGGCCGTGGCCGCTTGTGTCACGCCGATTGTCAGCGCCGTGGGCCATGAGACCGATGTCTCGATCAGCGACTTTGTCGCCGACGTGCGCGCGCCCACACCCTCTGCCGCTGCCGAGCTGCTGGCCCCCGACAACAGTGGCCTGCAGCAACGTCTGGATGGCCTGCAACGGCGCCTGCTGCTGCGCATTCAGAACCGCCTGACCCACGACCGCCTGCGCCTGGAGTCGCTGACCCGGCGCCTGCGCCACCCGGGCGAGCGCCTGCGCCAGCAGGCCCAACGCCTGGACGACCTGGACATGCGCTTGCGCCGCGCGTTCATGCTCAACCTCAACCAGCGACACGAGCGCCTGGCACGCCTGGACACCCGCCTCGCCGCGCAGCACCCGGGGCGAACCCTGAAACTGCTGGGCCAACGCCTGGACAGCCTGGCCGAGCGCCTGCCACGGGCCATGCGCGAGGTGCTCAAGGACCGCCGCCAGCGCTTCCAGGCCCAGTTGCAGACGCTGCAGGTGGTCAGCCCGCTGGCCACCCTCGCCCGCGGCTACAGCATCCTGCTGGACGAACAGGGCCAGGCCATCCGCAGCGCCGAACAGACCCGAAATGGCCAGCGCCTGACCGCCCGCCTGAACGAAGGCGAGCTGTTGGTGCGGGTCGAAGACAACCACCTGACCCCGGTCACCCTCTCACTTCTGGACTGACACATGCCCCGCCTGCTCGCGCCCCTGCTTGCCCTTTGCATCCTGCTGCTGGCCGGCGGCGCCCAGGCCAGCTACATCACCCGCACGCTGAACAAGCCGGTACCCGGCGGCGTGGCGGTGGTCGACCTCGGCCCCGCCGCCAGCGCGCCCAGCGCCCGCTTCGACGGCAAACCGGTGCTGGTGGTGAAGGAGCAGGACAACTGGCTGGCCATCGTCGGCATCCCGCTGACCCAGAAGCCCGGCACCGCGACGCTGAGCCAGGGCGGCCGTACCCTGCCCTTCACGGTCGGTAGCAAGAAATACCCCGAGCAGCGCATCACCCTGAAGAACACCCGCCAGGTCAACCCGAACCCGGCCGACCTCAAGCGCATCGATCGTGAGCTGGCCGAGCAGATCAAGGCTTACCGCAGCTTCAGCCCGACCCTGCCCAGCAATCTGATTCTCGACAAGCCGGTCAGTGGCCCGCTGTCGAGCAAGTTCGGCGTGCGCCGTTTCTTCAATGGCGAAGAACGCAACCCGCATGCCGGGCTGGACTTCGCGGTGCCGGCCGGCACGCCAATCAAGACCCCGGCCAATGGCAAGGTGATCCTGGTGGGCGATTACTTTTTCAACGGCCGCACGGTGTTCGTCGACCACGGGCAGGGCTTTATCAGCATGTTCTGCCATATGTCGAAGATCGATGTGCAAGTGGGGCAGCAACTGCGCCGGGGCGAGGTGGTCGGGCGCGTGGGCTCGACCGGGCGGGCTACCGGGCCGCACATGCACTGGAACGTCAGCCTGAACGATGCACGGGTGGATCCGGCGATTTTCATTGGTGCGTTCCAACCCTGAGAGCGGTACTGCCTGTGCCGGCCTCTTCGCGGGTAAACCCGCTCCCACAGGGATGGCGCTGCACCTGTGGGGGCGGGTTCACCCGCGAAAGGGCCAGCACAGTCGACATCAGTTCAACTGTGTTGCGCCATCGAAAAATACTGCGCAACAATCAATAAGCCAGCCTTTCTTTCATGCCATAAAATCTCGCCTTTCAGCTTTTTTTAAACATTCCTCTCAATTTTTTCTGAACGCTTGCCATCACCCACCCCACTGGTTAGGGTTGAAGGCATGAAAACCTACAGCACCCTCATCCTGCTCCGACAACATCGCAGCCTCTGCCTGGTCAGCGCCCGACTACCAGGCTGAATCGCGTCGCCTCGCCTTTTATCTCGTTATCGCTCGGCAGGCCCGATCTCGGCCGCACACAAAAGGATTGCTTCCATGACCATGCTCAAAGACCCTTCGAAGAAATACCGCGCTTTCCCGACCATCGACCTGCCTGACCGTACCTGGCCGTCGAAGACCATCACCGCCGCGCCAATCTGGTGCAGCTCCGACCTGCGTGATGGCAACCAGTCGCTGATCGAGCCGATGGATTCGGAGAAGAAACTGCGCTTCTGGAAGACCCTGGTGCAGGTTGGCGTGAAGGAAATCGAAGCCTCATTCCCATCCGCCTCGCAGACCGATTTCGACTTCGTGCGCATGCTGATCGAAGACGGCCACATCCCGGACGACACCACCATCCAGGTGCTCACCCAGGCCCGTGAAGACCTCATCGCCCGTACCTTCGAATCGCTGCGCGGGGCGAAGAAGGCCATCGTCCACCTGTACAACGCCACCAGCCCGTCGTTCCGCCGTATTGTCTTCAATCAGGACAAGCAAGGCGTGAAGGACATCGCGGTGAACGCGGCCAAGCTGTTCGTCAAGTACGCCGCCCAGCAGCCGGAAACCCAGTGGACCTTCCAGTACTCGCCGGAAACCTTCAGCGCCACCGAGATGGAGTTCGCCAAGGAAGTCTGCGACGCGGTCATCGAGGTGTGGAACCCGACCCCCGAGCACAAGATCATCCTCAACCTGCCGGCCACCGTGGAAGTGTCCACCCCGAACATCTACGCCGACCAGATCGAGTGGTTCTGCCGTAATGTCAGCCGTCGCGACAGCGTGATCATCAGCCTGCACTGCCACAACGACCGTGGCACCGGCATTGCCGCCACCGAGCTGGGCCTGATGGCCGGCGCCGATCGTGCCGAAGGCTGCCTGTTCGGCAACGGCGAGCGTACCGGTAACGTCGACCTGGTGACCCTGGCGCTGAACCTCTACACCCAGGGCATCGACCCACTGCTGGACTTCTCCGACATCGACGGCGTGCGCAAGGTGGTCGAAGAGTGCAACCAGCTGCCGGTGCACCCACGCCACCCGTACGTGGGCGACCTGGTCCACACCGCGTTCTCCGGCTCGCACCAGGACGCCATCCGCAAGGGCTTCGCCAAGCAGCAGGAAGGCGAACTGTGGGAAGTACCTTACTTGCCGATCGACCCGGCCGACATCGGTCGCAGCTACGAGGCGGTAATCCGCGTCAACAGCCAGTCGGGCAAAGGCGGCATCACCTACCTGCTCGAGCAGGAATACGGCATCAGCCTGCCGCGCCGCATGCAGATCGAATTCAGCCAGGTAGTACAGGGCGAAACCGACCGCCTGGGCCTGGAAATGACCGCCCAGCAGATCTACAGCCTGCTGCACAAGGAATACCTGCAGGCCAACTCCCCGTATGCGCTGGTCAGCCACCGTCTGCAGGAAGAGAACGGCCACAGCGCCGTGGAAGTGGAAGTCGCTGGTGAAGGCGAAACCACCCTGCACTGGCGCGGCAAGGGCAACGGTGCACTGGAAGCACTGGTGGCCGGCCTGCCGATTGCCGTGGAGATCATGGACTACAACGAGCATGCCATTGGCGCCGGCACCAATGCCAAGGCCGCGGCCTATATCGAACTGCGCGTGGCCGGTGGCCGCCCGGTGCATGGTGTGGGTATCGATGAAAACATCACCACGGCCAGCTTCAAGGCATTGTTCAGCGCGCTGAATCGCTCGCTGAGCCAGCAGGAAGCCAAGGCGGCCTGAGCCGTACCGCAATGAATGAGAAAGCCCGCATCGTTTGATGCGGGCTTTTTTGTTGGCCTGTGCCGGCCTCTTCGCGGGTGAACCCGCTCCTACAGGGATCGCGCTGCACTTAGCATCTGTACAGTACCTGAGGGAGCGGGTTCACCCGCGAAAGGGCCGGTACAGGCGCTGCAAGATCTCCAGGCAAAAAAAAGGGGCGCCGACCAAGCGCCCCACAAGCCGTAAAGCACACAACAAATTCAGTTGGCGTCCAGCAGCGCCATCGCTTCCGCACTGCACGCTTCGATCCGCGCCCAGTCGCCGTTCTTGATCCAGCTGCTGTCGAGCATCCAGGTACCACCCACGCACATCACATTGGGCAACGCCATGTAGTTGCGCACGTTGGCCGGGTTCACCCCGCCCGTAGGGCAGAAACGAATATCGCCGAACGGGCCGCCAAAGGCCTTGATCGCCGCTACCCCGCCGCTGATCTCCGCCGGGAACAGCTTGAAGCGGCGGTAGCCCAGGGCGTAGCCCATCATGATTTCGGACGGCGTGCTGATGCCTGGCAGCAGCGGGATCTCGCTGTCCACACCAGATTCGAGAATGTCTTGGGTAATGCCTGGCGTAACGACGAATTGCGCACCCGCAGCTTCAACCGCGGCGAACATGCCACGATCGAGCACGGTGCCGGCACCGACACAAAGCTCCGGGCGCTGCTCGCGCAACACCTGGATGGCCTTCAGGCCATATTGCGAGCGCAAGGTCACTTCCAGGGTACGGATACCGCCGGCGGCCAGGGCGTCAGCCAGCGGCAGGATGTCTTCCTCACGGGCGATGGTGATCACCGGCAGGATGCGCGCCTCTTTGCAAATGGCGTCGATCCGTGCGGCTTTGTCGGCCATCGAGAGCTTGGGCTGTGGGCGTTCGAGGGTGGTCATGACTGTGGATCCTTGGCTCATGGGCACCAGTAGATGTCCAGGGGGGCGTGAAGAAAAGCGCGTATCGGCATTTCGGAAAGGTCGGTGCCAGCCAGCGCGGCGCGCAGGGTAGCGAGTTTGCCCTGCCCTTGTAGGGACAGCGCGGTAAAGGCGGAACTGGCCAGCAGCGAGCGGGTCATCGAAAGGCGCTGGCGCGGTACGCTCGGTGCCAGCAAAGGCAGGCAGCGGCGTGGGTTGGCCAGGTCGAGGCCTGCTTCCAGGTTGGGGCTGGCGGGGAACAGCGAAGCTGTATGGCCATCATCCCCCATGCCCAGCACCAGTACGTCAATTGGCGGCAGCTCGGCCAAGGCCTGATCGGCCTTGCCTGCAGCGGCATCAAGGTTCTCCGCCTGCTGGTAAAGACCAACGAAGCGGGCCTTGGCCGCCGCGCCCTTGAACAGGTGGCGCGCCAGCAGGCCGGCATTGCTGTCGGCATGCTCCACCGGCACCCAGCGCTCATCGGCCAGGCTGACGGTGACCTTGGCCCAGTCGAGGTTTTCGCTGGCCAGCTTCTCGAGAAACGGTACCGGGCTACGGCCGCCGGATAGCACCACGCAGGCCTGGCCCTTGGCGGCAATGGCTGCGCGCAGGCGCTCGGCCACGTCATGGGCCTGGGCTGCGGCCAGAGCCTTGGCATCCGCCAGCTCATGTACCGTCACAGTCGCTGGCAGTTTCAGTTCAGATATCCCCATACCACGCCCTCCCATCGCGTGTGATCAGTGCAATCGAGCTCATCGGCCCCCAGGAGCCTGCGGCGTACGGCTTGGGCGCATCGCCTGCGTTACGCCAGCCAGCAATCAGCTGGTCGCACCACTTCCAGGCATACTCGATTTCATCCTTGCGCACGAACAGGTTCTGGTTACCGCGCATCACTTCGAGCAACAGCCGCTCGTAGGCATCCGGGATCCTTGCACTGCGCCAGGTATCGGAGAAATTCAGCTGCAACGGGCCGCTGCGCAGTTGCATGCCTTTATCCAGGCCCTGCTCCTTGGTCATAACCCGTAAAGAAATGCCTTCGTCCGGTTGCAGGCGGATGATCAGCTTGTTACCGATTTGCAAACGCTGTTCCGGAGCGAAGATGTAGTGAGGCGTTTCCTTGAAGTGGATGACGATCTGCGACAGTTTCTGCGGCATGCGCTTGCCGGTACGCAGGTAGAACGGCACCCCCGACCAGCGCCAGTTGCGGATGTCGGCACGCAGTGCGACGAAGGTTTCGGTGTCGCTCTGGGCGTTGGCGTTGTCTTCTTCCAGGTAACCGGGCACAGGTTTGCCATCGCTGTAGCCGGCGATGTACTGGCCGCGCACCACACGGGTGCTCAGCCCTTCGCCGGTGATCGGTGCCAGGGCCTTGAGTACCTTGACCTTCTCGTCACGGATGGCGTCGGCCGACAGTTCGCTGGGCGGGTCCATGGCGATCAGGCACAGCAGCTGCAGCAGGTGGTTCTGGATCATGTCGCGCAGCTGGCCGGCCTTGTCGAAGTAGCCCCAGCGACCTTCGATACCGACCTTCTCGGCGACGGTGATCTCCACATGGGAGATGGAATTCTGGTTCCACTGGGTTTCGAACAGGCTGTTGGCGAAACGCAGGGCGATCAGGTTCTGCACTGTTTCCTTGCCCAGGTAGTGGTCGATGCGGTAGACCCGGCTCTCTGGGAAGAACCGAGCCACAGCATCATTGACCCGGCGCGACGACTCCAGGTCGTGGCCAATGGGCTTCTCCAGCACCACTCGGGTGCGTGCGGCCAGCCCGGCCTTGTCGAGGTTTTCGCAGATGGCCCCGTACACCGCCGCAGCGGTGGCGAAGTAGGCAATCAGCGGCAGCTCGTCCGGCAACTGCTCGGCCAGGGCCTGATAGCCCTCGGGCTGGAGGAAATCCAGGTGCTGGTAGCTCAGCCTGGCGAGGAAACGGCCCAGTGCGGCGGGCTCGATATCGGCCTCGGGCACATGCCGGCGCAGGTGCGCCTCGATGCTGTCCAGGTGGCCCTGCGCGCTACCGGCCTCGCGGGCCAGCGCCAGCAGGCGGGTTTCCGGGTGCAGCAGGTTGGCCCGGTCGAGCTGATAGAGGGCAGGAAACAGCTTGCGCAATGCCAGGTCGCCTAAGGCGCCAAACAGGGCAAAGGTGCAAGGTTCGACACTGATCGCAGCCATGATGTTGGTTCTTTCCTAAAGTTGGTCTAGGAATACCGCTTTCACATACGGTTTTCAAGGGATAATGTAGTAAAAACCACAACATTACACACAAGTGTTACAGACAAGTGGTACGTCAACCGCGCCGACAGTACGATAGACGACCGTGCAAAAAGCCTGCTGCTCCAACAGCCGGCTGTCTTCCCGACCCAAGGACACACCCATGGACCGCGTGCGAAACCTCCTGGAACAGATCCAGGGCCGCCTCGACGAGCTGAACAAGGCCGAACGCAAAGTCGCCGAAGTCATCCTGCTCAATCCGCAACAAGCCACCCGTTTCAGCATCGCTGCGCTGGCCCAGGCGGCCAAGGTCAGCGAACCGACCGTCAACCGCTTCTGCCGCTCGTTCGGCGTCAGCGGCTACCCCGAGCTCAAGCTGCAGCTTGCGCAGAGCCTGGCCAGCGGCGCCGCCTACGTCAGCCGCGCGGTGGAGGCTGACGATGACCCGGCAGCCTACACCCAGAAGATCTTCGCCAGTGCCATCGCCTCGCTCGACAGCGCCTGCCAGCAGCTCGACCCGCAACAGGTCAGCCGTGCCGTGGACATGATGATCCAGGCCCGGCAGATCCACTTCTTCGGCCTGGGCGCCTCGGCCCCGGTGGCGCTGGACGCCCAGCACAAGTTCTTCCGCTTCAACCTGGCAGTATCGGCCCACGCCGACGTGCTGATGCAGCGCATGCTGGCCTCGGTGGCGCACACCGGCGACCTGTTCGTGATCATCTCCTACACCGGGCGCACCCGCGAACTGGTCGAGGTGGCCCGCCTGGCCCGGGAAAACGGCGCCTCGGTACTGGGCCTGACCGCTGCCGGTTCGCCACTGGCCAATGCCTGCAGCCTGAGCCTGCACATTCCGCTGCCGGAAGACACCGACATCTACATGCCGATGACCTCGCGGATCATCCAGCTGACCGTGCTCGATGTGCTGGCCACCGGCATGACCCTGCGTCGCGGCGTGGACTTCCAGCCTCACCTGCGCAAGATCAAGGAAAGCCTCAACGCCAGCCGCTACCCGATCGAGGACGACGAGCTCAACTGAGCCGGTGTGCCTGCAGGCGCAGGTGTGCACGCTGCCCCGGCGCCAGGCTCAGGCCCTCGCCACTGCCGCTGGCGGCCTCGACACAGACGAAGCGCTGGCATTCACGCCCGGTCACGCCCATCAGCGGGCGGTTGCCCGGGTGCCACACCACCGTGTCGTCGCTGTCACCGGTATCGATGCACAGCTCGCGCTGCCAGGCCGGGTCCTGCAATTGCACCCGCGGCGTGCCGGGGTAGACCTTCTGGCAACCGCCCTTGAGCTTCAGCGCGCCATCTTCACGGCAGGCCTGGCGGTTCAGACGGTCGTAGCCTTCGATATCCTCCAGCCCGGACAGCGCTATCTCGGACACGTCACTGATGCGCCAGTAGGCCAGCAGGGCATGGCTCAGCTGACAGGGTTCGCTGTCCTGGTGCTCGGTGCTCAGGCTCAGCTCCATGCGGCTACCCAACCGGGCATGAAGGTCGACCTGCCAGTCGCACAGGTCCAGCCGCCATTTCAGGGTTACGCCCTCCTCGTCCTCACGGCTGTCCACCAGCTTCCAGTCGAGCAGGCGCGCCCAGCCATGGGCGGGCCACAAGTCCTCGCTGGGGTGGCGGCCATACCATGGCCAGCACACCGGCACGCCACCGCGGATCGCCCCCACCTGCGGCCACTGCTCGGCGCACCACAGCCAGGGCCGTTCACCCGCTGGTTGAAAATGCAGCAGTTGCGCACCCTGGCGGCTGAACACCGCCTGACAACGGGGATGGTCGATGATCAGCACATCGCGCTGCTGGTAACGCTCCCACTCGAATGTCGGCCGGGGCCGCTGCGAGGTGAAGAAGCGATGGAGCGGATGTTCGGGCATGGTTCAGAGCTCTTGTTGTTTGAGATAGCGCTGTCTCGGCCTATCCCCGACAACCACTGAAGACCAGTGGTTGCCGGGTACCGAAGTGGATTGGCGTAAATTTACAACAATTGCTCTCAGAATGACGACTGAATCTTCAACCCTGCGACCAGCGCGTTGTCCACCTCATCCACGCCGCCGGGGCTCTTGATGTACTGCAGGTTGGGCCGCACGGTCAGCCAGTTGGTGACGTGGAAGCCGTAGTAGAGCTCGGCGTTGTACTCGGTACGCTGCAGCGGCACGAAGCCTGGGTTGTCGTAATCGCTGATGCCGCTCTGGGCGTTGAGCAGTTCGGCGCGTTTCTTCACATCGTCATTCACATGAATGCGCGCCACGCCGAAGCCGATATCGTCCTTGGGCCGGGCGTCGAATGCGCCTTTGTAGACCAAGCCCAGTTGCTGATAGTTGTCGACGACGTTGGTGGCCTTGTCGTGCACGGTGAAGTTGGCGAACAGGCTCAGGCCACGGTTTACATCGCCGCCATGGGCAGTGACCTGCTGCTGTGCCACCACCCACCAGCCATGCTTGCTGGAGTGCGACTTGAAGGCCTCGCCCGTCAGCGCCTGCGGGTTGCCGTTGACGTCATCGAACACATCGTCGGCCTTGGCCGTGCTGTAGTAATAACCCAGGCGGTACTCGCCCGGCAGGCCATTGACCTTGGGTGACCACACCGCTTCCACCGGCAGGATCGCGCCTTTGGTGCCGCTGCCACTGAGCTTGAAGCCGTTGCCGGTTTCCAGGTTGGAAGGGTTCTGCTCGAAGGCACCGACCTGAACGAAGAATTCCGGAGTGATGTTGTATTTCACCCGCAGCGCCCACTGGCTGACCGGCCAGTTGTACCAAATGCCGCCAACCCAGTTGCCCACCTGCGAGCCGCAGAAGGCCAGGTTCTGGAAGTCGCAGGGGAAACTGTTGAAGTCCTCGCCCTCGCCGAAGCGGCCAAATTTGACGTCCAGTGCGCCGTCGAAGTACTTCTGCTTGACCCACATCTGGGTCAGGCGCCAGGTCTGGCCGCGGCCCCACACCTCCTGCACCGAGCTGAACTGCCCGGCGCGCGGGTCGCTGATGCGGTCGTTGGACAGGTTGCGGCCGCTGCGCTCGGTGATCGCCAGCTTGAACTCGGCGTCGTGCCAGCCAAAGATTTTCTGCAGGTCCAGGTGCGCGCCGAGGGCGAACTGGTCGCTGTAGCGCGCAGTCTTGTCGTCGTTGTATCCACCGTGCAGGTTACCGGCAACCTCGCCGACGTAATCGAGGGTGAAGTCATAGCCCTTTTCCAGCAACTCGGTGCGGGTGCCGCCCCAGTCGCCGGTCATCCACTTCGATTCGCTGGAGAAAGCTTCGGCAGCCTGAACGCTGCTGCCAACAGCCATCGCCAGTGGCGCGAGCAAGGCCAGCGAGCCCAATGTCCTGATGCGTTTGCGCTGTTCCATCCCTTTGCGTCCTCTTTTTCTTATTTGATGGTGTAGACGAGTTATCGGCCCTTGAAGTGCGCCACGTTGTCTTTCATGGTTGCAGCAGTGGTGGCCAGGTGCAGGCGCTCGCCGCTGGCGGCGTCGAACAGCAGCACCCGGGCTGGGTCGAATTGCAGGTTCAGGTTATCGCCGACCCGGCACGCCACATCCGGCGCCAGGCGGCAGCAGACCTTGGTCTGGTTGAGGGTGACGAATACCAGCAGGTCTGGCCCGGTGGGCTCGGTCACCTGCACCTCGGCGCGAATGCCGGGCAGGCCATTGCCCTCGGCTGCGCCCAGGGCAATCTGCTCGGGGCGGATGCCGAGGATCACCTCGCGGCCATCCATCTCGTCCGCGGCCATTCCCAAGGGCAGCTCGCAACGCGCCTGGCCGCTGTCGAGCACGGCCAGCAGGCGCCCGTCCTGTTGCGTGAGGCGCACCGGGATGAAATTCATCGGCGGCGAGCCGATGAAGCTGGCGACGAACTGGTTGGCCGGATCGTTGTAGATTTGCTGGGGGGTGCCGAACTGCTGGATGATGCCGTCCTTCATCACCGCCACCTTGTCGCCCAGGGTCATGGCCTCGATCTGGTCATGGGTGACGTACACGGTGGTGGTCTTCAGGCGCTGGTGCATCAGCTTCATTTCGGTGCGCATCTCGACGCGCAACTTGGCATCGAGGTTGGACAGCGGTTCATCGAACAGGTAGATCTTCGGCCGCCGTGCCAGCGCCCGGCCCATGGCCACGCGCTGTTGCTGGCCACCGGACAGCTGCGCCGGCTTGCGTGCCAGCAAGTGCTCGATCTGCAACAGCTTGGCCACCCTCGCCACTTCCTCGTCGATTGCAGCTTGCGGCAGCTTGCGGATCTTCAGGCCGAACTCGATGTTCTCGCGCACGCTCATGGTCGGGTACAGCGCGTAGGACTGAAACACCATGGCGATGTCGCGGTCCTTGGGGCTCATGCCGCTGACGTCCTGCTGGTCGATGAGTATCGCGCCGCCGGTGATCTGCTCCAGCCCGGCGATGCAGTTCATCAAGGTCGACTTGCCGCAGCCCGAGGGGCCGACCAGGATCAGGAACTCGCCATCCTTGATCGACAGCTGGATGTCCTTGAGGGTGTCCGGCAAACCGCTGCCGTAGGTCTTGTTCACATTGCGAAGTTCGAGCGTTGCCATGACTTACCCCTTTACCGCGCCAGCAGTCAGCCCGCGGACGAAATATTTGCCTGCCACCACGTAGACCAGCAGGGTTGGCAGGCCGGCGATCATCGCCGCCGCCATGTCGACGTTGTATTCCTTGGCCCCGGTGCTGGTATTGACCAGGTTGTTCAGGGCCACGGTAATCGGTTGCGAATCGCCGCTGGAGAACACCACGCCGAACAGGAAGTCGTTCCAGATCTGGGTGAACTGCCAGATCAGGCAGACCATGATGATCGGCGTGGACATCGGCAGGATGATGCGGCGGAAGATGGTGAAGAACCCGGCACCGTCCAGACGCGCGGCCTTGACCAGCGCATCGGGGATGCTTACGTAGAAGTTGCGGAAGAACAGCGTGGTGAAGGCCAGGCCGTAGACCACGTGTACCAGCACCAGGCCGGTCGTGGTGCTGGCCAGGCCGAGCTTGCCGAGGGTGAACGAGGCCGGCAGCAGTACAGTCTGGAACGGCAGGAAGCAGCCGAACAGCAGCAGGCCGAAGAACAGCTGCGAACCGCGGAAGCGCCACATCGACAGCACATAGCCGTTCAGCGCGCCGATGGCAGTGGAGATCAGCACCGCTGGCACGGTGATCATGATCGAATTCCAGAAGTAACCGCTGACCGTGCTCCAGGCCTTGACCCAACCGATGCCGGTAAATACTGCCGGCCAGCTCAGCAGGTTGCCGGTGCTGATGTCTTCCGGGGTCTTGAAGCTGGTCAGCAGCATCACCACCAGCGGTACCAGGTACAGCAGCACCGCCAGCAACAGCACGGCGTGGATGGCGATGCGGCTCGGGCTCAGCACCGCTTTGTCGAGAGGGCTATGCATGGCGTTTGCTCCGCAGCTCCGAGTACAGGTAAGGCACGAGGATCGCCAGGATCGCCCCGAGCATCAGGATGGCGCTGGCCGAGCCCATGCCCATCTGGCCGCGGCTGAAGGTGAACGAATACATGAACATCGCCGGCAGGTCGGACGAGTAGCCTGGGCCGCCGGCAGTCATGGCCGCCACCAGGTCGAAGCTCTTGATGGCAATGTGCGCGAGGATCATCAGCGAGCTGAAGAACACCGGGCGCAGACTGGGCAGTACCACGCGCCAGTAGATGCGCGGCAGGCTGGCGCCGTCGATCTGCGCGGCACGGATGATCGACGGGTCGACGCCACGCAGGCCGGCAAGGAACATTGCCATGATGAAACCCGAGGCCTGCCACACGGCGGCGATCACCAGGCAGTACACCACCCGGTCGGGATCGATCAGCCAGTCCAGGCGAAAGCCCTCCCAGCCCCAGTCACGCAGCAGCTTGTCCAGGCCCATGCCGGGGTTGAGCAGCCACTTCCAGGCGGTACCGGTGACGATCATCGACAGCGCCATGGGGTACAGGTAGATGGTGCGGATGAAACCTTCGCGACGGATGCGCTGGTCCAGCAAGACCGCCAGCACTACGCCGATGACCAGGCTGATGGCGATGAACAGGCCGCCGAACAGCAGCAGGTTCTTGCTTGCCACCCACCAGCGGTCGTTGTCGAACAGCCGGGCGTATTGCGCCAGGCCGGCCCATTTGTAGGTCGGCAGGAAGGTCGAGGTGGTGAAGGACAGAACGAAGGTCCAGAGGATGTAGCCGTAGAAGCCCACCAGGATGATGAACATACTAGGCGCCAGCACCAGCTTGGGCAGCCAGCGCTGTAGCGCGTCCAGGGGTGAGGCCCGCAGTTGGGCGGTTGCTGTGGTCATGGTTCACCTCAAAGGCACAACGGCCCGCTTTTGTGGGAGCGGCCTTGTGTCGCGAAAGGGCTGCGAAGCAGCCCCGGGGGCCTGATGAACGAAACTGTTCTGGAAGGACTGCGCTGCCTGGTTCTGGGACCGCTTTGCGGTCCTTTTCGCGACGCAAGGCCGCTCCCACAGTCAGGCTGCGTTAGCCTCCGAGCTGCTTACTGGGCAGCCTTGATCGCCGCCGCCAGCTTCTTCGCCGCATCGGCCGGTTCGGCCTTGGGGTCGTTGATGTAGTTGGTCACCACATCGAAGAACGCGCCCTGGACGGCCAGCGTGGTGGCCATGTTGTGCGCCATGCTCGGCTGCAGGCCGCCATTTTTGGCATCGGCCAGGAAGTCCTTGGCAGAGGTCTGCGCGCAGGCGTCGAAACCATACTTGCCCATGTCGGCCAGCATGTCGTTGCGCACCGGGATCGAGCCCTTGTTGCTGCTGAAGACCTTCTGGAAGTCCTCACCCAGCACCTTGCGGGCAATGTCCTGCTGGCCGGCAGACGTGCCGGCGTCGTTCTGCTTGAACACCACCAGCGAGTCGATGTTGTACAGGAAGGCCTTTTCGGTGCCGGGGAACGGCACGCACTGGTAGTCCTTGCCGGCGGTCTTCTTCGCCAGGGTCCATTCGCTCTTGGCCCAGTCGCCCATGATCTGCATGCCGGCCTTGCCGTTGATGACCTTGGCCGCTTCCAGGTTCCAGTCCTGGCCTTTGCCATCCGGGTCCATGTAGGTGGCGACCTTTTTCAGTTCGGTCAGCGCCTTGACCATCTGCGGGCCGGTCAGGGCCGTGCTGTCGAGATCGACCAGGGCCTTCTTGTAGCCATCGGCCCCCATCACCGCCAGCACCACGCTTTCGAACACGGTGCTGTCCTGCCACGGCTGGCCGCCATGGGCGAGCGGGATGAAGCCGGCGGCCTTGAGCTTGTCGGCGGCGGCGTAGAATTCGTCGAGGGTGGCTGGCGCCTTGTCGATCCCGGCCTTCTTGAAGACCTCGGGATTGATCCACAGCCAGTTGATGCGGTGGATGTTCACCGGCACGGCGACATAGTCACCGTCGTACTTGACGGTGTCCGCGACCTTCTTGTCGAGCAGTGAGTCCCACTTTTCTTCCTTGGCCACATTCTTGAGCACATCGGCGTCGAGCAGGCCGGTGGCAGCCCAGTCCTGGATGTCCGGGCCCTTGATCTGCGCGACACCCGGCGGGTTGCCGGCCACGGCGCGGCTCTTGAGCACGGTCATGGCGGTGGCACCACCACCACCGGCGACGGCGCCGTCCTTCCAGGTGAAGCCATCTTTTTCGACCTGGGCCTTGAGCACATCGACCGCCGCTTTTTCACCACCGGAGGTCCACCAGTGCACGACCTCGACACTGCCTTTGGCATCGGCAGCCAAGGCACTCAGCGGGAACAAGGAGGCCAGTGAGATTGCGGCAGCGAGACGGAGCGTGGAATTCATCGAAGCACCTTTCTTGTTGTTATGCCGTGCAAGTCGATCGCTTGCGTTGCATGAAGTCTAAACAGCGTGCTCGCCTCGCCAGGTAACGAAGCGATGCGTGAATGTCATCGTTTGGTTACATTGCCGGCAAAGCTGCAGGCCAGGCTGGGTGCCAGTGGCAAGCCCGGCAGCAGCAGCGCCTGATAGGCATGGTAGAGGTCGGGTTTGCCTGGCCAGATGGTCGCGGCCGGCTGGTTGTGCGCATCGAGTTCGTGGTGCCAGCTGCCAGCGCCATGGTCGATGAAATGGTTGGCGATGAAGTCCCAGCAACGGCGGTACCACTGTTCGTAGTGCCTGTCGCCCGTGCGCTGCAACAGTGCTGCTGCGGCGGCGCAGGCTTCGGCATGTACCCAATGCAGGCGTGCGCGCACCACCGGGCGATCGTCCCAGTCCAGGGTGTAGACGAAACCGGGCGCGCCATCGACGTTCCAGGCCTGCTGGCAGGCTGTGTCGAATAATGCGCAGGCGCAGTCTGGCAGCCACCGCGGGGCTTGCAGGCCGGACCGTTCCAGGCTGGCCTCCAGGTGCAGCAGCAACCGCGCCCACTCCAGGGCATGCCCGGGCGTGGAGCCATAAGGCCGGAAGTGGTCTGCCGGGTACGCCTGGTTGTAGTGCGGCAGCGGCTGCCAGAGGGCGTCGAAATGCTCGATGACCCGGTAGCCGTTGGCGGCGGCATGGGTATGGATGATGCGTTCGGCGATGCGCAAGGCACGTTGCAGCCACAGGTTGTCGCCAGTTACGTCTGCCAGGGCCAGGAAGGCCTCGACCGCATGCATGTTGCTGTTGGCACCACGGTACTGCTCGGGCAGCTGCCAGGCGCGGGAGAAGGCTTCCCGCAGGGCACCCTCCTCTTCGCTCCAGAAATGCGCTTCGAGCACCTGCACCGCGTCTGCCAGCAGGGCTGGTGCACCACCAGCACCTGCCATTACCGCCGAGCTGGCGGCCAGGGCGACAAAGGCATGCAGGTAAGCCGCCTTGCCGCTGTCGTCATGGCCACCGGGGTGGGCGAACCAGCCGCCGTAGGTGGCATCCTGCAGCGCGCCACGCAGTGCGGCCACGCCGTGTTCGGCATAGGCCAGGTAGCCGGGCACCCCTTGCAGGTGGGCCAGGGCAAAACAGTGGGTCATGCGGGTGGTGATCAGGGTTTCGGCGCGGGCACCGGGGGCAAGCAGGCCTGCGGCGTCGAGGCTACCGAAGCCATCGGGCAGTTTCGAAGCCGTGGCGAAGGCCAGCAGGCGTTGCCCTTCTGCCATGCGCCAGGCGTTGTGGGCCGGGGCGTCGAGCCAGCGGGTGGAAGCCAGGTTGGAGGTGCTCATGGGCCAGCTTGATCCTTGCCAGTCGTCTGCGAATTCTAGTGAGCGGGCCTGGATGGGAATGTCACCAAGGAGGGTGGGTTTGTCACCAGCCAGTGACATTTGTGTTGCCTGTGCCGGCCTCTTCGCGGGTAAACCCGCTCCTACAAGTTTTTGCGTTAGCCTCGGAGTCTGTATGGACCTGTGAGGTCTTTGTGGGAGCGGATTTACCCGCGAAGGGGCCGGTAGAGGCAATACAACCCTTCAGTCCATGCCCCGCGGCAGATACAAGGTCACCCGCAACCCGCCCTCACGCAGGTTCAGCAAGCTCACCTCCCCGCCATGGCTATGGGCAATGTTGCGCGCAATCCCCAACCCCAGCCCGTACCCCTGCTGCTTCCCGGCCAGACGGAAGTGCGGCTCGAACACCTGCTCCAGCTGCTGCTGCGGCACCCCCGGCCCCTGGTCATCCACCTGCAGGACAAACCCCTCGGCATTGTCGATGATGCGCAACCGTGCCCGCTCGCCGTACTTGATGGCATTGTCGATCAGGTTGCCGATGCAGCGCCGCAACGCCAGCGGCTTGCCCGGGTACGGCGCCAGCGCCCGGCCTTCGAGCGTTATGCGGCCATCGCCCAGGTAAGGCTCGGCCAGGATTTCCAGCACCTGGTTGAGATCGACCGGCTCGATGTTCTCGTGGATGTCGGTGTCCTTCACGCACTGCAACGCGCCTTTGACCAGCAGTTCCAGCTCGTCCAGATCCTGGCTGAACTTGGCCTGCAGGCGCTCGTCCTCCAGCAGCTCGACGCGCAGGCGCAAGCGGGTGATCGGTGTGCGCAGGTCGTGGGAAATGGCGCTGAACAGCTGGCTGCGCTCGGTCAGGTATCGGCTGATGCGCTCGCGCATGCTGTTGAACGCACGCCCCACCTCGACCACCTCGCTGCCACCGCCTTCGGCCACCGGCGCTACATCGGCGCCCAGCGACATCTCCCGCGCAGCCCGCGCCAGGCGCTTGAGCGGCCAGCTTTGCCAGTGCACCAGCAAGCCGATGAACAACAGCAGCAAGGCCGTGGTCAGCACGATGAAGCCGATCTGTTGACGCGGCAGGCGCTCGGCCTCCAGGCTGGTGTAGGGTTCGGGCAGCAGCGAGGCGATGTACAGCCACTCACCCTCGCCCAGGCGGATCTGGGTTACCAGCACCGGCGGGTTGAGTGGCTCCAGGGTCAGCGAGTAATGCGCCCAGGACCGTGGCAGTTCGTCGAGCTTCAGCCCGCTGTTGAAGATACGCAGGTCGTCCGGCCCCACGAACTCCACGGAAATTTCCATCTGCGAACCCAGGCGCTCATGCAGCACTTGCTGGAACACATCGATCACCGCCTGCTTGCGTGGGGTAACGGGCAGTAGCGGCATGTCCAGCGGCTTGGCGTTGAGGGACACGAAAAAGCGCGTGCCGCCCATGCTGCGCAGCTGATCGAGGACCATCGGCCGGTAGGCCACCGGCAACGAGCGGAAGTAGCTGACGCTGGCACTCATCGAATGAGCCAGGCTGCTGGCGCTTGCACGCAGGCCCTGCAACTGGCTGGCGCGCAATTGGGCAACCCAGATGATGCTCGACAACCCCTGGGCCAGCAGCACTACCAGCAGGGTCAGCAGCAACATGCGCCCCAGTAGCGAACGCGGCAGCAGACGCCAGCGCCGCTCAGGGCGCATTGCAGACATGGGCAGCCAACAGGTAACCGCTGCCGCGTACGGTGCGGATCAGCCGGGGTGGTTTGTCGGTATCGCGCAGGCGCTGGCGCAGGCGGCTGACCGCCATGTCGACGATGCGGTCCAGCGGCATCGGCTCGCGACCACGGGTGGCGTTGCCGATGGTGTCGCGGTCGAGGATCTGCTGTGGGTGGTCGAGGAACAGCTTGAGCAGGGCGAAGTCGGCGCCGGAGAGAATCACTTCCTCACCGTCGCGATGGAACAGGCGGTGGCTGACCGTGTCCAGGCGCCAGTCGTCGAAGGCCAGCACCGCACTGCCCGGCGCCGCCTGGCCGAACTCGGCGCGGCGCAGCAGGGCCTTGATCCGCGCTTGCAGTTCGCGGGGGCTGAATGGCTTGCCCAGGTAGTCGTCGGCGCCCAGCTCCAGGCCGATGACCCGGTCGGTTTCGTCGGAGCTGGCGGTGAGCATGATGATCGGTACCCGTGCCTGTCGCGGGTGCTGGCGTACCCAGCGGCACAAGCTGAAGCCGTCTTCGTCGGGCAGCATGACATCGAGGATGACCAGGTCGCAGGGGGTGGTTTCCAGCGCGCGGCGAAAGCCCTTTCCGTCGGCTTCGGCATGCACCTGGAAGCCGGAGCGGCTCAGGTAGGTTTGCAGCAGTTCGCGGATTTCCTGGTCGTCGTCGACCATCAGGATTGATTTGCCGGCAGTGCTCAAGGTGGTCCGTCCTTTTGTTAGTTACAGGTCTTTGTTGCCTGTTTTTATTGGGGCCGCTTTGCGGCCCTTCGCGGGCTTGCCCGCTCCCACAGGAGTGACGCTATGCCCATGAATTGTGCGATCCCTGTGGGAGCGGGCAAGCCCGCGAAGGGCTGCAAAGCAGCCCCAGTCAGTGAACCTGCGCCTGTTGCAAAGCCACCCCGGCCCCCAGCAACCCGGAAAACTCCGCCGTCACCAGCCAAACCGGCACGCCAGCGAAATAGCCACTCATGCAGCCCTTGTCGGAAAAACTCGCGGCAAACCCGCTGCGCAGGAACAGCTCGGCAAAGCGCGGGATCACGCCGCCGACAATATAGACCCCACCCCGCGCGCCCAGCGTCAGAACATTGTTACCAGCGACTCGGCCGAGGAACCGGCAGAACTGCTCGATCACCGCCAGCGCCCGCGGCTCGCCGCCGAGCGCGGCATCGGTGATCTGTGCCGGGGTCTTGTGTCGGGGTGTGTCGCCGTCCAGCGCGCAAATTGCCTGGTACAGGCGCAGCAGGCCACCGCCACTGAGCACGGTCTCGGCGCTGACATGGCCGATCTGCCCGTGAATCTGTTGGTGAATCGCCGCTTCGCGGGCATTGCCCACCGGCAGGTCGACGTGCCCGCCCTCTCCCGGCAAGGCATGCCAGTGCTGTTCGCCCAGGCGCAATAGCGCGCCAACGCCCAGCCCGGTACCCGGGCCAATGACCAATGCCGGCCGAGACAGGTCCGCCTGGCCTGGGCATACTTCGCGGAATTCGCCGGGGCGCAGGCGGGTCATGCCCAGCGCCATAGCGGTAAAATCGTTGATCAGCAGCAGCCGCTCGACCTGCAATGTCTGGCAGAAGGCCACGCGGCTGAGGCGCCAGTGGTTGTTGGTGAAGCGGAACTCATCGCCATCGACCGGCCCGGCCACCGCCAGGCAGGCAGCAGTCACGCCGCCGCGGGGAATGCCCAAGCCTTCGAGGTAAGCCTCGATGGCCTGTTCCGGGCTGGTGTAGTCCTCGGTGGCAAAGACCTTCACTTCATGCAGCTGGTTGTCACGCCACAACGCAAAACGGGCATTGGTGCCGCCGATGTCGCCAACCAGCAGGTCCTTCATTTGAGGTTCTCCAGGGCCGAGGTGAACGCACTGGCGCCCTGCTCTGCCGGGCTGAACGCCATGCGCATGAAGCCGAACAGCTCGCGCCCGCAGCCCAGGTCGTTGCCCTGTGGCGCTGGCGGCAGGTCGCGGCTGGCCAATTCTTCAGCCGACACCATTACCCGCAGCGTGCCTTCGACACCATCGACCCGCACAATATCACCATCGCGCACCCGTGCCAGCGGGCCGCCGTCATAAGCCTCGGGGCAAACGTGAATGGCCGCCGGGATCTTGCCCGAGGCACCGGACATGCGACCGTCGGTGACCAGCGCCACCTTGAAGCCACGGTCCTGCAGCACACCGAGGAACGGTGTGAGCTTGTGCAGCTCCGGCATGCCGTTGCAGCGCGGGCCCTGGAAGCGCACCACGGCGACGAAGTCACGCTCCAGCTCGCCGGCCTTGAACGCATCGGCCAGCGACTGCTGGTCGTGGAACACCCGCGCCGGGGCCTCGACCACCTGGTGCTCGGGGGCGACAGCGGACACCTTCATCACGCCGCGGCCAAGGTTGCCCTCCATCACCCGCAGGCCGCCTTCGGCCGAGAACGGCCGCGCCACCGGGCGCAGGATGCTTTCGTCCAGGCTGTGCTGCGGCCCTTCGCGCCACACCAGCTTGCCGTTGTCGAGGAACGGCTCCTGGGTGTAGCGGCGCAGGCCATGGCCGGCCACGGTGTTGACATCTTCGTGCAGCAGCCCGGCATCGAGCAGCTCGCGGATCAGGAAGGCCATGCCGCCAGCGGCCTGGAAGTGGTTGATGTCGGCCTTGCCGTTGGGGTAGACGTGGGACAGGGTCGGCACCACCTCGGACAGGTCGGCCATGTCCTGCCAGGTCAGCTGGATACCCGCAGCCTGGGCAATCGCCGGGATGTGCAGGGTATGGTTGGTCGAGCCGCCGGTGGCATGCAGGGCGACGATGGAGTTGACCAACGCCTTCTCGTCGACGATTTCACCCAGCGGCATGAAGCTGCCGCTGGCCTTGGTCATGCGCGTGACCTGCTGCGCGGCCTCGGCGGTGAGCGCGTCGCGCAGCGGTGTGTACGGGTTGACGAACGAGGCGCCCGGCAGGTGCAGGCCCATCACCTCCATCACCAACTGGTTGGTATTGGCAGTGCCGTAGAAGGTGCAGGTGCCAGGACTGTGGTAGGACTTCATCTCCGACTCCAGCAGCTCTTCGCGGCTGGCCTTGCCTTCGGCGTAGCGCTGGCGCACATCGGCCTTCTGCTTGTTGGAAATGCCGGAGACCATCGGCCCGCCCGGAACGAAGATGGTCGGCAGGTGGCCGAAGCGCAGCGCCCCCATCATCAGGCCGGGAACGATCTTGTCGCAGATGCCCAGCATCAGCGCGGCGTCGAACATGTTGTGCGACAGGGCCACGGCAGTGGACATGGCGATCACTTCGCGGCTGGCGATGGCCAGCTCCATGCCCGGCTCGCCCTGAGTCACGCCATCGCACATGGCTGGCACGCCACCGGCGAACTGGCCGACCGAGCCGACCTCACGCAAGGCCTGCTTGATCTGCTCGGGGAAGTGCTGATACGGCTGGTGCGCCGAAAGCATGTCGTTGTAGGCCGAGACGATGGCCACGTTGGCCGCGTTCATCAGGCGCAGGGTCTGCTTGTCGTCGCTGCCGCAACCGGCCACGCCATGGGCGAAGTTGGCGCACTGCAGGCTGGCACGCATGGGGCCGTCACTGGCCGCGCCGCGAATCAGTTGCAGGTAGCGTTCGCGGGTGGCACGGCTACGTTCGACCAGCCGCTGGGTAACCTCAAGGATGCGCGGATGCATGTACTGGACTCCAGGCTAATTGTAAGGGCGGTTTGCCGGGCATTTCCCCTCCAAACGATTGCGGCCTAGGCTCAAGGTAGAGGAGCCCGCTGCATCGGTGGAGGCACGTCGCCCAACCACTCGTTGTATATTTAAACAAAATACTGCCACTAAAAAGGCTTGTTTTCTATCGGCAGGTGAATAATCTTGTAATTCCAACAACAAAACCGTTTCAGTGAAGCTCCTTTGTGCCACAGCTTTCACTCGGACTGCCAGAGGTACTGCCATGACCCTACGCATCGCCATCAATGGATTCGGCCGCATCGGGCGCAACGTCCTGCGCGCACTGTATACCCAAGGCTACCGCCAGGACCTGCAGGTCGTCGCCATCAACGACCTGGGCGACAGCGCCATGAATGCCCACCTGCTCAAGTACGACAGCGTGCACGGTACCTTCGACGCCAGTGTCGAGGCCGACCACGAAAGCCTCACGGTCAATGGTGACCGTATCGCGGTCAGTGCCATCCGCAACCCGGCCGAACTGCCCTGGAAGGCCGAGGCGATCGACGTGGTGTTCGAATGCACCGGGCTGTTCACCGAGCGTGCCAAGGCCGCCGCCCACCTGGCTGCGGGGGCTGGCAAGGTGATTGTCTCGGCACCGGCCAAAGGCGCCGATGCCACCGTGGTGTACGGGGTCAACCATGACATCCTGCGGGCCTCGCACCAGATCATCTCCAATGCCTCCTGCACTACCAACTGCCTGGCACCGATTGCCCAGGTGCTGCACCGCGAGTTCGGCATCGAACAGGGCCTGATGACCACCATCCATGCCTATACCAACGATCAGGTGCTGACCGATGTGTACCACGGCGACCCGTATCGTGCGCGTTCGGCAACCCAGTCGATGATCCCGAGCAAGACCGGCGCTGCCGAGGCCGTGGGCCTGGTATTGCCGGAGCTGGCCGGCAAGCTGACCGGCATGGCGGTACGGGTGCCGGTGATCAACGTGTCGCTGGTGGACCTCACGGTCAACCTCAAGCGCGAGGCCACGGCCGAACAGGTCAACCAGCTGTTCCTCGAGGCCAGCAAGCATTCCAGGGTATTGGGCTACAACGCCTTGCCGCTGGTTTCCTGCGATTTCAACCACAACCCGCTGTCGTCGATCTTCGATGCCAACCATACCCGGGCCAACGGGCGCATGCTCAAGGTGCTGGCCTGGTATGACAATGAGTGGGGGTTCTCCAACCGCATGCTGGATAACTGCCTGGCGTTGTGCCGCGCCGGCTGAGCTTCTCAGCCTGGCGGCCAATGTGGGTGTGCCCCTTGTGGGAGCGGCCTTGCGTCGCGAAAGGGCTGCAAAGCAGCCCTCGGACCTCAGCGGTGGTGCTGAGACCTCCGGGGCCGCTTTGCGGCCCTTTCGCGACGCAAGGCCGCTCCCACAAAAAGCATGCCGGCGCCTGCCACTCACAATCTTTACCTTTTCCTAACATTTCCAGACTTGACCTTCGAGGAGGATGATAAGCATTATCATTAACCTTTCGTCGGCCAGGTCCCCCTGTGAGTCAGTCCCGGTTCAACTCTGTCTTCCTCGTCCAGCGCCTTACCCTGCTGCGCACCTTGCAGCGCATGGTGGGCAACCCCAATACGGCCGAGGACCTGTTGCAGGAAACCTACCTGCGGGTGTCCCGCGCCCTCGGTGAGCGGCCCATCGAACACATCGAACCGTTCGTGTTCCAGACCGCACGCAACCTGGCCCTCGACCACCTGCGCGCGCGCCGGGTGCAATCGCGCATGCTGGTCGACGACGTGCCCGACGAGGTCCTGCACAGCGTGGCCGCGCCGGCCACCAGCAGCGAGGATGCGGCCCATGCCGAGCAGTTGCTCAAGCACCTGAGTATCAGCCTCAAACAGCTGAGCGAACGTCAGCAGCGCATCTTCATGCTAAGCCGGCTGCATGGCGCCACCTACCTGGAAATCGCCAGACAACTGAATGTTTCGCCCAGCACGGTACAGAAGGAGCTGAAACTGATCATGGCGATCTGCATGGGTGTCGCCGACCGCCTCAAGTGAGGCAACCCAAAGCCCTTGCCACACCCCGCCTCAGCCTTGATCATTCGAAAAAAACCATTCAAGGATTCACCGTGACCGACAGCCCTGCCCCTCGCCCGTCACCCGCCGGGCCCAGCGCCCGTGCTCGTGCCATGGACGAGGCGCTGGACTGGCTGGTACGCCTGCAATGCGCCGACGCCGAGGACACCCAGGCCTTCGAAGCCTGGCTGAGCGCAGCGCCGGAAAATGCCGAGGCCTATGTCGAGGCAGAAGCATTGTGGAACGGCGCACCGCTGCACCAGGTGGCCGTACAGATGCATCAGCAACAGCGCCGCTCGTGGCGCGGGCGCCTGCGCAGCCACTGGAAACCCCTGGCCACGGCAGCGCTGCTGCTGGTCGGGCTGTTCACCCTCGGCAACCTGCCCATACGCCTGCAAGCCGACCACCTGACAGTGGTGGGAGAACGCCAGCGCCTGCAGCTGGAAGACGGGGCGAAAGTGCTGCTCAACACCAATTCGGCATTTGCCAGCGAGCAGCGTGACGGCCGCCAGGTCGCCCGCTTATTGCAGGGTGAGGCCTATTTTCAGGTCCCCGAGGGCGCGCTGCTGCCACTGGAAGTGCAGGCCGGGCCATTGCGCGCGCAGGTGCGCGACACCGACTTTGCCGTGCGCTACCTCGACGGCGAGGCACAGGTGCGGGTGCAGCGCGGCGATGTCGACCTGCAGGGGGCCCGCGACCAGCGCATCCGCCTGAGCGCCGGCGACAGCATCAGCGTCGGCCCCCAGGGATTCGGCAAGCGCCAGCGCCCCGACATGCACAAGGACCTGGCCTGGGTCGACGGCCGCCTGGTGTTCGAGAACTGCCCGCTGAGCCAGGTGCTGGCCGAGGTGCAGCGCTACTACCCGGGCTGGATCATCAACCGCAATGCGCAGCTGGAAGACATGGCGGTCACCGGCAACTACCGCCTCGACCAACCGCTGGAAACCCTGCGTGCGCTGGCCCACATCACCTCGGCACAGCTGCATGAGTACCCGGCGCTGGTTATCCTGAACTGATCCGCAAATCTGAAACCCGACACGGTCCCTGTGGGAGCGGGCGTGCCCGCGAACACGGGCAACGCCCGTGCCATCCACCGCGGTGCCTGTTTCGCGGGCATGCCCGCTCCCACAGAAATCGCGATACAGACCGCCAAACCGCAATCCAACTTTTTTTACGCAGTCACGCTACCCCGCCCGTCTCGTTATAGCCAATGCAACTGATTCTCGTTTGAAAACGAGGACAGCCATCACCTATAACAGTCCGCGCGTCAGGGAGCGCTTCCGATGTCCACAGGTCCTACCCGCCCCTCCACCCTTCCTCGCCATGGAGGGCAACTGTCCCTCCTGAGCCTTTCCCTACTGAACCTCGCCCTGCTCGCCAGCGGCGCCATCAGCCTGCCGGCACTGGCCGCCGAACCGGCACAGGCCAGCAGCCCGCGCATGGGCGACTACCGCTTCAGCATCGGCCAGCAGCCGCTGGTTTCGGCCATAAATGCTTTCAGCCAGGTCACCGGCTGGCAGGTCGGCTTCAGCGCCGAACTGGCCGACGGCGTGGCATCGCCAGGGGTGCAGGGTTCGCTACCGCCGGAAGCCGCACTCAAGCGCCTGCTGCACGGCACCGGCCTGGGCTTTCGCAAGATCAGCAACGGCAATGTGGTGCTCGAACGCCAGGCCAGCGCCAATGTGATTGCCCTGCAGCAGGTGACCGTCAGCGCCACCCGCAGCGCCCAGGACGTCAGCCAGGTGCCGAGCACCGTCAGCGTGCAGACCCGAGAGCAACTGGACCGGCAGAACGTCAACAACATCCAGGACCTGGTGCGCTACGAACCGGGCGTGTCGGTAGCCGGCACCGGCCAGCGCAGCGGCCTGAACGGCTACAACATCCGTGGTATCGATGGCGAGCGCATCCTCACCCAGGTGGACGGCGTGTCGATCCCCGACAGCTTCTTCTTCGGCCCCTACGCCCAGACCCAGCGCAACTACGTTGACCCGGAGATCGTCAAGCGTGTGGAAATCCTTCGCGGCCCGGCCTCGGTGCTGTATGGCAGCAACGCCATCGGCGGAGCGGTGAGCTACTTCACCCTCGACCCGGACGACATCATCAAGCCTGGCAAGGACGCCGGTGCCCGCCTGAAGACCGGCTACAGCTCGGCCGACGAAAGCTGGCTGACCTCCGCCACCGTCGCCGGCCGCCAGGGCGACTTCGACGGCCTGTTGCACCTGAGCCAGCGCAACGGTCACGAAACCGAGACCCACGGCGGCCACAGCGGTGACGGCCTGGCGCGTACCGAAGCCAACCCGATGGACGTGCGCACCACAAACGTGCTGGCCAAGCTGGGCTGGAACTACGCCGACGAAGCGCGCCTGGGCTTCACCTACGAGCGCTACAAGGATGATCGCGACCAGAACATCCTCAGTGCGGTGGGCGGGCCTTTCATTCCTGGCTTTGGTGCCCCAGGTTACTACAAGGCGCGTAACGGCAACGACACCGTCACCCGCGAACGCCTTGGCATCAACCATGAGTTCGGCCTGGATTCGCTGGTCGCCGACCATGTGAAGTGGAGCCTGAACTACCAGATCGCCAAGACCGACCAGCACACCGAGGAAGTCTACGCACCGCCTGGCCGTCAGGTACTGCGTACCCGAGACACTCTGTACAAGGACCGCCAGTGGGTATTCGACGCCCAGCTGGACAAGGCCTTCAGCCTCGGCGCCACCGACCACCTGCTGACCTACGGCACCACCCTCAAGCACGAGAAGGTCACCGGTTCGCGCAGCGGCACTGGCACCTGCCTGGCCGTTGGTTCAGGTTGTTCTGGCGCTGGCGCCGAGCGCCCGGCAGACGGCCAGGCCCTGGTCAGCGACTTCCCGGACCCGACGGTGAACACCTACAGCCTGTTCGTGCAGGATGAAATCCGCTGGAACAACTGGACCTTCATGCCTGGTGCTCGTTACGACTACACGCGCATGGAGCCCAGGTTCACCGAGGAATTCCTGCGTGGCCTGGAGTCCAGCGGTACCGCACCTATCTCCCAGGACGACTCGGACAAGAAGTGGCATCGCGTCTCGCCCAAGTTCGGCCTGACCTACGCCTTCAACGACAACTACACCTGGTATGGCCAGTACGCCGAAGGTTTCCGCACCCCGACTGCCAAATCCATGTACGGGAAGTTTGAGAACATCGAGCAAGGCTACCGCGTCGAAGGCAACCCGGGTCTCGAACCCGAAAAGAGCAAAAGCTATGAAACCGGCCTGCGTGGCAACTTCGACGCCGGTAATTTCGACGTGGCGGTGTTCTACAACAAGTACCGCGACTTCATTGACGAAGATGCCGTACAAAGCGCCAACCTGGAGCAGACCTTCAAGGCCAACAACATCAAGCACGCCACCATCAAGGGTACCGAGGTCAAGGGCCGCCTGAACCTGGACCACTTCGGTGCGCCGCAGGGCCTGTATACCCAGGGCTCGATCGCCTACACCTATGGCCGCAACGATGACACCGGCGAGCCACTGAACAGCGTCAACCCGCTCAAGGGCGTGTTCGGCCTGGGTTACGAACAACAACACTACGGCGGCCTGCTGAGCTGGACATTGGTCAAGCGCAAGACCCGCGTCGACGACAGCACCTTCTACTCGCCCGACGGTTCGAGCTCCAAGTTCCGCACCCCGGGCTACGGGGTGCTGGACCTGACCGGTTACTACAAGGTCACCGACGACGTGACCATCAACGCCGGCCTGTACAACCTCACCGACAAGAAGTACTGGCAGTGGGATTCGGTACGCAGCTACGACGGCCAGGGTGAAGCGGCCGTGACTCAGCCGGCCAACATCGACCGCCTGACCATGCCGGGGCGCAACTTCGGCATCAATGTGGTTTGGGATATCTGACCCCTTGCGCCTTTGCCGGCCTCTTCGCGGGCTTGCCCGCTTGTATGGTTAGACTTGAAGGGGTGGTGGGACTAAATGCCCGATTCTGACTGTTCACAGCAGTACAGACCGTGGGAGACATCGCCCCACCCCTTCCACCAAAGCGCCGATAAAGAATGCATCGTTTGCAAGCGACGATAGAAACAAGCCAGCGCCTCTTGGTGAAACCCCTTCAAGCCGAAAAACCATAACGTGAGGAGCGGCCCATGGCAATGCAGGTAGGTAAGTTGATCGTGGGTGCGGATGTCGCGAAAGCTGAGCTGGTTATCCACCACGATGATCGCGACGAGATCATCAGGCTCAAAAACTCCAAACTCGAGATCAGAAGGTGGCTCAAGCAACAACCCCTCAACACCGCTATCGCTGTTGAGGCGACCAACGTCTATCACTTGGACCTGGTTGAATTGGCCCACAGCCTAGGCTTCGAGGTCTATGTCATCGATGGTTTTCAATTGAGCAACTACCGGAAGAGTGTTGGGGGACGGGTTAAAACCGACCCCTCCGATGCTCGGTTGCTGTCCCGTTTTTTAAAAAATGAAGGCGAGGACCTTCGCCCTTGGAGCCCGCCTCCCGCTGTCTACGGCAAGCTTCAGAGCCTCTTGCGACGCAGAGCCGCCTTGGTGACTGCTCGTACTGCAATGACTCAGAGCTGGGCTAACGAAAGCCTTTTGAAAGCCGCCTTCGAAACTTTTGTGAAGTCGATAGATCGGCTGGATCAGTTGATTCAAAAGAAGATTAAAGAAGTACTGCGAGACGCTGGGCTGCAGGAACAAGTCGCTCGCTGCCAGGCAGTAGAGGGCATTGGTTTTCTCACCGCCGCAGCATTGGTGATGGCTTTTACAAGGGGCGAGTTCAAAAGCAGTGACTCGTACATTGCATTCCTAGGAATGGATTTACGAGTCAGTGATTCCGGACAGAAGAATGGGCGACGTCGCCTCACCAAGCGAGGTTGTTCAGAAATTCGTCGCTTATTGCACAACGCTGCGATGGCGGCCAGCAGATCGGCAGCCTGGAAAGGGCTTTACGAACAGCATCGGAGCAGTGGTAAAGCAACAACCCAAGCGTTGGTAATCCTGGCAAGAAAGCTCGCGCGGGTGGCATTCGCCCTGATGAAAAATCAGGACGAATACGTCACTAAAGGCGCGAAACTGGCTTGCTGAAAACCATAGAATCTCCCACAGATACTGCGCAAGCCTTGGGCCTGCGATGAACCTGTGGGAGCGGGCATGCCCGCGAAGAGGCCAGTACAGGCAACACGAAATCCCGATTTTTTTTACTGTCCCACCCCCGCTATTTCGTCTTGTCTCTAGACCCCCTCTTCCAAGGACTGCCCCATGACCGACCGCCCAGCCCTGCGCTCCCAGCGCCTCAACCAGATCACCCACGCCCCCCACGCCGAACTTGATGCCCTGGTCAAAGCCCACGCGCCCTTCGACAGCCGCGAAAGCTTCGCCCGCTTCGTGGTCGCCCAGTACCTGTTCCAGGCCGAGCTGCAGGCCCTGTACAACGACCCGCAACTGATCGCCATCATCCCCGACCTTGCCGAGCGCTGCCGTGCCGAACAGGCCCGTCTGGACCTCGCCGACCTTGACACCGAAATACCACCAGCCGTGCCGGGCGCCCTGCGCAACCCGAGCCTGGGCGAGGCAATGGGCTGGATCTTCGTCTCCGAAGGCTCCAAACTGGGCGCTGCGTTTCTGATCAAGCGTGCCGTGGCCCTGGAACTGTCCGACAGCTTCGGTGCCCGACACCTGGGCGAACCGGCCGGTGGCCGTGCCGAAGGCTGGAAACAGTTCACCCGCATTCTTGATGGCCTGGCCCTGTCGGCCGAAGAGGAAGCCGCTGCCGAACGCGGCGCAATTGCTGCCTTCGAGCGCTTCACCAAGCTGCTCAAGCATGCCTATGCTGCAGATGCCGCGCTGGTTTGACACGCCATACCCCGGCCACCCTACCGGTGGCCGAACCGCTTCCATGCAGTGAGACCATGACCCGACCCGCCCGTTCGAAACTCGCCCGCCTGCTGTATGCGACCTTGGCTTACGTGAGCCTGGGCGTGGGCCTGGTCGCGATCGTCATTCCCGGCCTGCCGACCACCGAATTCATCCTGCTGGCTGCCTGGGCGGCCACACGCAGTTCGCCGCGCCTGTCTGCCTGGCTGGAGAACCATCGGCTCTTCGGGCCGATATTGCACAACTGGCGCAATGGCAAGGTGATCCAGCGCCGGGCCAAGGTCAGCGCGACCCTCAGCATGCTGCTGTGCGCGGGCCTGATGCTGACGTTCCTGGAACACCGCTGGCCGGTGTTCCTGGCCATTGCCGGCATGACCCTGGGCAACCTGTGGATCTGGTCCCGCCCCGAGCACGCCCCCTGCCCTGCCCCGTCACAAGCTCAGCAGCCCTGAGTACAGGGCATAGGCCGCCAGCGCGGCACCTGCCAGCACGGCAGCGAAAATCAGCTTTTCCCAAGTGGTGAACAAGGTTTTACCCTGCTCATGCTTGGCCCTGGCGAACAGGATCACGCCCGGGGCGTACAGCAGCGCCGACAGCAGCAGGTACTTCAGCCCGCCGGCGTACAACAGCCACACGGCATATACCAGGGCAACCAGCGCCACCAGCAGGTCCTTGCGGCGCAGGGCCGGCTGCTCGTCGTAGGTTTCTGCACGTACCGCCAACAGCACGGCGTAGGCCGCCGACCACAGGTAGGGCACAAGAATCATCGACGAGGCCAGGTAGATCAGGCTGGTATAGGTACCGGCGGAAAACAGCGTGATCAGCAGGAAGCCCTGGATCATGCAGTTGGTCAGCCACAGGGCGTTGGCCGGTACATGGTTGGCGTTTTCCTTGGCCAGGAAACGCGGCATGGTCTTGTCCCGCGCCGTGGCGTAGAGGATCTCGGCACACAGCAACGCCCACGACAGCAGCGCGCCAAGCAGCGAAACCGCCAGGCCGATACTGATCAACAAGGCACCCCATGGCCCGACGATATGCTCCAGCACCGAAGCCAGTGACGGGTTCTGCAGCCCGGCCAGTTGCGGCTGGGTCATCACCCCCAGCGACAGCACGTTGACCAGCACCAGCAGCGCCAGCACTCCCAGAAAACCGATCACCGTAGCCTTGCCCACATCCGAGCGGCGCTGGGCGCGCCCGGAATACACACTGGCGCCCTCGATGCCGATGAACACGAACACGGTGACCAGCATCATGTTACGCACCTGCTCCAGCACGCTGCCGAACTGCGGGTTGCTCAGGCCCCAGATGTCACGTGTGAAGATATCGGCGCGGAAGGCGAACGCCGCGATCACCACGAAAATCAGCAACGGTACCACCTTGGCGACGGTAGTCACCTGGTTGATGAACGCCGCTTCCTTGATGCCGCGCAGCACCAGGAAATGCACCGCCCAGAGCAGCAGCGAAGCGCAGCCGATGGCGATTGGCGTGTTGCCCTCGCCGAATACCGGGAAGTAGAAACCCAGGGTGCTGAACAGCAGCACGAAGTAGCCGACGTTGCCCAGCCAGGCACTGATCCAGTAGCCCCAGGCCGAGGAAAAACCCATGTACTCGCCAAAGCCGGCCTTGGCGTAGGCGTACACTCCCGAGTCCAGCTCCGGCTTGCGATTGGCCAGGGTCTGGAATACGAAAGCCAGGGCCAACATGCCGACTGCGGTGATACCCCAACCGATCAGCACAGCCCCCACATCGGCACGCGCCGCCATGTTCTGCGGCAACGAGAAGATCCCGCCTCCAATCATCGAGCCGACCACCAATGCGATCAGCGCGCCCAGGCGCAGCTTCTGTCCCGGTTCGCTCATGAGCCTTCCTTTTTTTGCGCACTGTCATGGGCTTGAAACAGCCATGCAGTCCATATAAGTGTTGCTACTTATAATGATCCTGACCAATGAAGCTATAGCACTAATAACTGCTTTGTCTATGCCAGCTTTTGAGTAAAACCTAGCAGCTCCGGAGCAACTAGAAAAGAATCCGATAAAACTCGAAATTCTTGTGAAAAATTTGCGAAAGCGGCAAAAACGGCTAGCGTCAAGCATCGCAGGCTGAACAGAGCGTTTGCTCTAGATGGACATGGAGGTGCCAGCATGCAGGGCCTGCGGCATAAGTTGTCGGCACTCTCCAGGAGCTTCGTGAAGGAATTTTCCTACTTCACGTCGCCATGAACTGACCCAAGTCAGCGAATGGCAGCGGCGTCGGATTTACTCTGTCGTCAACTTTCTCCTGGCAGGAGTTGTTAAATGTCTGATTCATCCGGAAAACTAAAGCTCGGCGCGTTAGTTGCACTTGTCGTCGGTTCGATGATTGGTGGCGGGATCTTCTCGCTGCCGCAAAACATGGCTGCCAGCGCAGGGGTTGGCGCTGTACTGATCGGCTGGGCGATCACCGCGGTCGGCATGCTGACCCTGGCGTTCGTGTTCCAGACCCTGGCCAACCGCAAGCCTGACCTGGATGGCGGGGTGTATGCCTACGCCAAGGCCGGTTTTGGCGACTACATGGGCTTCTCCTCGGCCTGGGGCTACTGGATCAGTGCCTGGCTGGGCAACGTCGGCTACTTCGTGCTGCTGTTCAGTACCCTGGGCTACTTCTTCCCGATCTTCGGCGAAGGCAACACCCCGGCCGCCATCATCGGCGCATCAGTGCTGCTGTGGGCCGTACATTTCCTGGTGCTGCGCGGCATCAAGGAAGCAGCATTCATCAACCTGATCACCACCGTGGCCAAGGTGGTGCCGCTGCTGCTGTTCGCCCTGATCTGCCTGTTCGCCTTCAAGCTCGACATCTTCACCGCCGACATCTGGGCGGTAGGTACGCCAGAGCTGGGCAGCGTGATGAACCAGGTGCGCAACATGATGCTGGTCACCGTGTGGGTGTTCATCGGCATCGAGGGTGCGAGCATCTTCTCGTCGCGGGCGGAAAAACGCTCTGACGTGGGCAAGGCCACGGTCATCGGCTTCGTCACCGTGCTGCTGTTCCTGGTGCTGGTCAACGTGCTGTCGCTGGGCATCATGACCCAACCAGAACTGGCCAAGCTGCAGAACCCGTCGATGGCTGCCGTACTGGAGCATGTGGTCGGCCACTGGGGCGCGGTACTGATCAGCGTCGGCCTGATCATCTCGCTGCTCGGGGCCCTGCTGTCGTGGGTGCTGCTGTGCGCCGAGATCATGTTCGCCGCCGCCAAGGACCATACCATGCCGGAGTTCCTGCGCCGCGAGAACGCCAACCAGGTACCGGCCAACGCCCTGTGGCTGACCAACGCCATGGTGCAGATCTTCCTGGTGATCACGCTGTTCTCCAGCAGTACCTACCTGTCGCTGATCTACCTGGCCACCTCGATGATCCTGGTGCCCTACCTGTGGTCGGCCGCCTATGCCTTCCTGCTGGCTCTGCGTAGCGAAACCTACGAGCAGGCCCTGGCCGAACGGCAGAAGGACCTGGTGATCGGTGGTATCGCCCTGTTGTACGCCGTCTGGCTGCTGTACGCCGGTGGCGTGAAATACCTGCTGCTCTCGGCCCTGCTCTACGCACCTGGCGCAATCCTGTTCGCCAAGGCCAAGCGTGAGGTTGGCCAACCTGTCTTCACCAACGTGGAAAAACTGATCTTCGCAGCCGTGGTCATCGGTGCCCTGGTGGCAGCCTTTGGCCTGTACGACGGCTTCCTGACCCTTTGACCCACGTCTTCGTTCAACTGGAGGAATGAAATCATGTCCGCTGAAAAACAGAAGTACGGTGTCCACTCCGAAGCCGGCAAACTGCGCAAAGTGATGGTTTGCTCGCCGGGCCTGGCGCACAAGCGCCTGACGCCGAGCAACTGTGACGAGCTGCTGTTCGACGACGTGATCTGGGTCGACCAGGCCAAGCGTGACCATTTCGACTTTGTCACCAAGATGCGCGAGCGTGGCGTGGATGTGCTGGAGATGCACAACCTGCTGACCGACATCGTCCAGCAACCCGAAGCACTGAAGTGGATCCTCGATCGCAAGATCACCTCCGACACCGTCGGTGTCGGCCTGACCAATGAAGTGCGAAGCTGGCTCGAAGGCCTCGAGCCACGCCATCTGGCCGAGTTTCTGATCGGCGGCGTGGCAGGCCAGGACTTGCCGGAAAGCGAAGGCGCCAGCGTGGTCAAGATGTACAACGACTACCTGGGCCACTCCAGCTTCATCCTGCCACCGTTGCCCAACACCCAGTTCACCCGTGACACCACCTGCTGGATCTATGGCGGCGTCACGCTCAACCCGATGTACTGGCCGGCGCGCCGCCAGGAAACCCTGTTGACCACCGCCATCTACAAGTTCCACAAGGAGTTCACCGGCGCCGACTTCCAGGTGTGGTACGGCGACCCGGACAAGGACCACGGCAACGCTACCCTCGAAGGCGGTGACGTGATGCCGATCGGCAAAGGCATCGTGCTGATCGGCATGGGCGAGCGCACCTCGCGCCAGGCCATCGGCCAGTTGGCGCAAAACCTGTTCGCCAAGGGCGCGGTGGAAAAAGTCATCGTCGCCGGCCTGCCAAAATCCCGCGCTGCCATGCACCTGGACACCGTGTTCAGCTTCTGCGACCGCGACCTGGTAACGGTCTTCCCGGAAGTGGTGAAAGAGATCGTGCCGTTCATCATCCGCCCGGACGAAAGCAAGCCTTACGGCATGGACGTGCGCCGCGAGAACAAGTCGTTCATCGAGGTGGTGGGCGAGCAGCTTGGGGTCAAGCTGCGCGTGGTCGAAACCGGTGGCAACAGCTTTGCCGCCGAGCGCGAACAGTGGGATGACGGCAACAACGTGGTGGCCATGGAACCGGGCGTGGTCATTGGCTACGACCGCAACACCTACACCAATACCCTGCTACGCAAAGCCGGGATCGAGGTCATCACCATCAGTGCCGGCGAACTGGGCCGGGGCCGGGGTGGCGGCCACTGCATGACCTGCCCGATCGTGCGCGACCCGATCGACTACTAACGACCATTACCCCCGGCCGCCCTCATAAAGCGGCGGCCGGTGCGTTCACCAAACTCAAGGAGAAAAGTCATGGCGTTCAATATTCACAACCGCAACCTGCTCAGCCTGGAACACCACACCACCCGTGAGCTGCGCTACCTGCTGGACCTGTCCCGCGACCTCAAGCGTGCCAAGTACACCGGCACCGAGCAGCAGCACCTGAAGGGCAACAACATCGCGCTGATCTTCGAAAAAACCTCTACCCGTACCCGCTGCGCCTTCGAAGTGGCCGCCTATGACCAGGGCGCCAATGTCACCTACATCGACCCGACCTCCTCGCAGATCGGCCACAAGGAAAGCATGAAGGATACTGCCCGCGTGCTCGGGCGCATGTACGACGCCATCGAGTACCGGGGCTTCAAGCAGGAAATCGTCGAAGAGCTGGCCAAGTTCGCCGGCGTTCCGGTGTTCAACGGCCTGACCGACGAATACCACCCAACCCAGATGATCGCCGACGTGCTGACCATGCGTGAGCACAGCGACAAGCCCCTGCACGACATCAGCTACGCCTACCTGGGCGACGCCCGCAACAACATGGGCAACTCGCTGCTGCTGATCGGCGCCAAGCTTGGCATGGACGTACGCATCGCCGCGCCCAAGGCGCTGTGGCCGCATGACGACCTGGTCGAACGTTGCCACAAGTACGCCGAGGAAAGCGGCGCACGCATCACCCTCACCGAAGACCCGGTTGCCGCGGTCAAGGGTGTGGACTTCGTGCACACCGACGTGTGGGTATCGATGGGTGAGCCGATCGAAGCCTGGGGTGAGCGCATCAAGCTGCTCAAGCCGTATCAGGTGAATGCACAGCTGATGAAGTCCACCGGCAACCCGCGGACCAAGTTCATGCACTGCCTGCCGGCGTTCCACAACTCCGAAACCAAGGTAGGCAAGCAGATCGCCGAACAGTACCCGGACCTGGCCAACGGTATCGAAGTGACCGACGACGTCTTCGAGTCGCCGGCCTGCATCGCCTTCGAGCAGGCGGAAAACCGCATGCACACGATCAAGGCGATCCTGGTGTCGACACTGGCTGACCTGTAAAGGCTGACTCGGCAAGCCGGGCAACCCGAACCCCGTGTGGGAGCGGGTTTACCCGCGAATGCGTCAGTAGCACCAGCCGCGTTGCATGGGCTGACGCTTTCGCGGGTAAACCCGCTCCCACAAGGGGCGGCGATACCGGACGAGAGCAGCGCTCCCTTCTTTTCGTTAAAGGACATTCCCCATGCGTATCGTTGTTGCATTGGGCGGCAACGCCCTGCTGCGTCGCGGCGAGCCCATGACCGCTGATAACCAGCGGGCCAATATTCGCACCGCCACCGAACAGATCGCCAAGATCCACCCAGGCAACGAGCTTGTCATAGCCCACGGCAACGGCCCGCAAGTTGGCCTGCTATCGCTGCAGGGCCTGTCCTACAAGCCCGACGAGGCCTACCCGCTGGACGTGCTGGGGGCCGAGACCGAGGGCATGATCGGCTACATGATCGAACAGGAACTGGGCAACTTGCTGGCCTTCGAAGTGCCGTTCGCCACCCTGCTGACCCAGGTCGAAGTGGACGCCAACGACCCCGCCTTCAAGGACCCGACCAAGTTCATCGGCCCGGTCTATGGCAAGGAAGAGGCCGAGCGCCTGGCCAAGGAAAAGGGTTGGGTGGTCAAGGCCGACGGCGACAAGTACCGCCGAGTGGTGGCCAGCCCGAAACCCAAACGCATCTTCGAGATCCGCCCGATCAAGTGGCTGCTGGAAAAGAGCAGCATCGTGATTTGCGCCGGCGGCGGCGGCATCCCCACCATGTACGATGAGAACCGCAAGCTCAAGGGCATCGAGGCGGTGATCGACAAGGACCTGTGCTCGGCCCTGCTGGCAGAGCAGCTGGACGCCGACCTACTGATCATTGCCACCGACGTCGATGCGGCCTATGTTGACTGGGGCAAGCCCACACAAAAGGCCATTGCCCAGGCCCACCCCGACGAACTCGAACGCCTTGGCTTCGCCGCTGGCTCCATGGGGCCGAAGGTGCAGGCCGCCTGCGACTTTGCCCGCAACACCGGCAAAGTGGCAGTGATCAGTTCGCTGGAGAACATCGAAGACATCGTCAAAGGCACCGCCGGCACGCGCGTTTCCACCGCGAAGCCGGGGATCAGCTACCGTTGAATGCAGTAGGCGGGCGCCAGCGTCCGCCATTTTCGACCTTCCAAAGGAGCTTGCCATGGCCCAGTACCAACCCGGTCATGTACACATCGAGCGCACCGCGCTGAACCAGAATGACCACAGCTATGACCTGAACATCGAATACGAGGCAGTGTCGGACCCCAAGGAAGGTAGAGGCATCCAGTTCAAGATGCATGGCAGCATCGAAGGCAAGCCAGTGGAAGAAAAGTTCTTCCTGGCCAAGGATCAGGTATTGCCCAGCTTCCTCATGCAACTGAGCCGAAGGGCGCAGTCGTACCTGAAGCCACCGAAGAAATTCGAGAGCCTGAGCTCGCCGCACAAGCTTTATGACCATATGTTCGCGGACATTCGCGAAAAGCTGGATGTGAAATCGGGCGACCCGATCAAGCCTGAACATCTGGAGTGATTTCAAGAACCGGGGCCGCAAAGCGGCCCCGACAATGTTGAGGCATACTACCGCCCTCCCCCAGCCACAACCGCACCCTCCCCATGCGCATCCACGTCAGCTTCATCGACCGCGTCGGCATCACCCAGGAAGTCCTCGCCCTGCTCGGTGCCCGCAACCTCAACCTGGACGCCGTGGAGATGGTACCGCCGAACGTCTACATCGACGCCCCTACCCTCAGCCCCGCCGTACTCGAAGAACTGCACGACGCGCTGTTCGAGGTACATGGCGTGCAATCGGTGGACGTGGTCGACATCCTCCCTGGCCAACGCCGGCACCTGCAGCTCGATGCCCTGCTGGCGGCGATGAGCGACCCGGTGCTGGCCGTGGACAGTGCCGGCAAGGTGCTGCTGGCCAACCCGGCGCTGATCGAACTGTGCGGCCGCGAATCGGCCGGGCGCTCGGTGGGTGAGCTGTTCGGCGACCCGGCGCTGCTGCAGGCCCTGCTGGACAACAACTTCCACCTGCCCATGCGCGAGATGCAGCTCAACGGCCAGAGCCTGTTGCTGGACGCCATGCCGATCACCAACGCCGGTGGCCTGCTGACACTGTATCCGCCTACGCGCATGGGCGAACGCCTGTCGGCCCTGCACCACGACCATGCCGAAGGCTTCGATGCCTTGCTCGGCGAGTCACCGGCCATCCGCACCCTCAAGGCCCGCGCCCTGCGCGTGGCGGCGCTCGATGCACCGCTGCTGGTGCATGGCGAAACCGGCACCGGCAAAGAACTGGTAGCCCGCGCCTGCCACGCCATCAGCAGCCGCCATGCGGCGCCATTCCTGGCCCTGAACTGTGCCGCGCTGCCCGAGAGCCTGGCCGAAAGCGAACTGTTCGGCTACGCCCCCGGGGCCTTCACCGGTGCGCAACGGGGCGGCAAGCCCGGGTTGATGGAGCTGGCCAACCAGGGCACGGTGTTCCTCGATGAAATCGGCGAGATGTCGCCATACCTGCAGGCCAAGCTGCTGCGCTTTCTCAGCGATGGCAGCTTCCGCCGGGTGGGTGGTGACCGCGAAGTGAAGGTGGATGTACGCATCATCAGCGCCACCCACCGTGACCTGGAGCGCATGGTCGCCGAAGGCAGCTTCCGCGAAGACCTGTTCTACCGCCTGAACGTGCTCAATTTGCAAGTGCCACCGCTGCGCGACCGCGGCCAGGACATCCTGATGCTGGCGCATTTCTTCATGCAGCAGGCCTGCACGCAGATCCAGCGCCCACCCTGCAGGCTGACCCCGGCTACCCATTCGGCACTGCTGGCCAACCCTTGGCCGGGCAATGTGCGCCAGTTGCAGAACGTGATATTCCGCGCCGCAGCCATCTGCGAGGGCAACCTGGTGGATATTGGTGACCTGGACATCGCCGGCACCTCGGTGGCCCGTGGTCAGGACGGCGAAGTGGCCAGCCTGGAACAGGCCGTGGGCGATTTCGAGCGCGAGCTGCTGCAACGTCTGTACGCCAGCTACCCATCGACGCGGCAACTGGCCGGGCGCTTGCAAACTTCACATACCGCCATTGCGCAGCGCCTGCGCAAATATGGAATACCGGGCAAAGCCTGATACCTGTGGAAGCTGGCTTGCCTGCGATGGGCCGCAAAGCGGCCCCTGATAGTTATTGTAATAACACGGTTGTTATTCAGGCTTTTCCTACGCCAGTGAAAGACACTCTCCCACGTATGCCTCGTAGAATGGTGACAGTGTATTCCCACCTGTCACCCCACTTTCCGCCCCATAGCGGGAAGTGGTCCGCTACTGGATATAACGAGAGCACCTGATGTTTGAACTCGATTTTTACGGGACGCTTGTAGCCGCCTCTTTGGTACTGTTATTGGGGCGCGGCCTGGTCGCGCGTATTGGTTTCCTGCGCACTTACAATATTCCGGAACCTGTCGCTGGCGGCCTGGTAGTGGCCTTGGCGTTCCTGGGGTTGCGCAGTTTCGATATCCACGTGCAATTCGATACTTCACTGCAAACTCCTCTGATGCTGGCATTCTTCGCCACCATCGGTTTGAGTGCAGACTTCGCCAGCCTGAAAAAAGGTGGCCGCGTGGTTACCGTGTTCCTGCTGGTGGTAACCGGTTTGCTGCTGGTCCAGAACGCCATGGGCATCGGCCTGGCAACGGCACTGGGGCTCGACCCGCTGATGGGCCTGCTGGCCGGCTCTATTACCTTGTCCGGCGGCCACGGTACAGGCGCCGCGTGGGGGGCCACTTTCACCGAAAAGTTCGGTCTGGCGTCGGCCTCCGAACTGGCAATGGCATCAGCTACCTTCGGCCTGGTACTGGGTGGCCTTATTGGTGGCCCGGTCGCCCGGTTGCTGATCAGACGGGTAACGACACCTGGTATCGAAGAACCAGCACCACAACTGCCCAAGGGTTTCGAACAACCAGACAAAGAGCGCCTGATTACACCGTTTTCATTTATCGAAACACTGGCGCTGATCGCTGTCAGTTTGCTCGCAGGCTCGTTACTTAACGGTATGCTGAAAGGCACTGCGTTTGAACTGCCAACGTTCGTTTGCGTGTTGTTTGTGGGCGTGGTGTTGCGAAACGGCCTTTCGGCGCTCGGCTTTTATCAAGTATTCGAACGGGAAGTCTCGGTATTGGGCAATGTGAGTTTGTCGTTATTCCTGGCCATTGCCTTGATGTCGCTCAAGTTGTGGGACCTTTCAGCGCTGGCATTACCATTCTTTGCATTGCTCGCCGCACAGACATTGGTCATGGCACTGTTCGCGATATTCGTCACGTTCCGGGTCATGGGCCGCAACTATGATGCAGCGGTACTGGCTGCCGGGCACTGTGGTTTCGGCCTGGGTGCAACGCCAACGGCAATCGCCAACATGCAAGCGGTGACCCAGCGCTACGGAGCCTCGCGCATTGCCTTCCTGGTGGTGCCGATGGTGGGGGCATTCTTCATCGACATCATCAATGTCATCGTCATCAAGCTGTATCTGGCGTTGCCGTTCTTTTGAGCCAGACGCTGAACGCTCAGCCGGTATGTTGCTGCGCCAGGTCCTGCCCAGAATCCGTAGACAGGGCCTGGTGCAGCATTTCCTCCAGGATCGAGAAAAAGCACTTTATGTGAGGCTGCTTCAATGCCTGTGGCCGGGTCACCATGTAGACCTCCAAATCTGGAAGGGGAAGGTCGACGAACAACTCGATCAAATCCTTGGCCAGAATCCGGGGCAGTACCGCCACCCCCATGCCTCGTCTCACCGATTCGAGCTGTGCGCTGAACGAGGTCACGCGGATCGGCGCACGTTCCAGCCCCCCCGCCTTTGCCGCACGTACTTGCGGCAACACGTCCAGCGGCGGAAGCAGGCCGATATTGACCGCCGTCGCAGGGGTAACCCCCGGAAAACGGTGCAGGTAACCAGCAGCGGCGAACACACCATAGCCAAGCCGGCCTATCGGCCGATAAATCAGTGAGGGCTCACCCAGATGGGCCGTGCGCACGGCAATGTCCGCCACACCCCGGACGATCTTGTGGAAGTCGGCGGTCACGGTCAACTCCACCGAGCAACCCGGGTGTAGTCCGGTGAAGCGGTTGGCCGCCTCCAGTACGCAAGTCGAAAAGCCTTCCCCTGCGCTCACCTGCACAGTGCCAGAGAGTTCGCAAGGCAGCTCGGCTGCGCCAGCAGGCGTCTGGCGCCGTAGCCCAGCTTCTGCTGCCTGGGCCACTTCGACCAGCGATTGACCGCGCGAGGTCAGCCTGCATCCCTCTACGCCCCGCTCGACGAGCGGCTCGCCCAATGCAGCCTCAAGCTGGGTCAGGCGACGCGAAACGGTCGATGGTGCAATACCCAGCAACTCGCCAGCGCGAAGAAAGCTGCCACGCCGCGATACGGCCAATAGCAGCCGAATATCGTCCCAGTTTTCCTGCAATGCCATATGTGCTGGCCTCTCCCTGGTCTGCAAATTCGCAAACCCACTATGCAGTAGGCGCTGTTTTTCGACAGCAAGCGCGGGAGTATACCTTGGGCCCCTCTGAACAAATGGAATGGATTGCATGATGACGAGCCCCAAGGACTATGCCCAACGCGCCGCCAATGCCTTTAACCAGCGTGATGTGCAAGGGCTGCTGGCACTGGTCGACGAAGACTTCGTTTACCTCCGGGCGCGAAGCCATGCGCGCGCGGGAGATGGCGCTGTTCAGCGCACTCCCTGATGCCCAGGTGGCCCTGACCCCATTCATGGTCTCGGACGATCGGCTGGCAATGACCGCCGTCCTGACCGGCACCTTCACTGCCCCGCTGCTGCTGCCAGCAGGCGTGATCGTTCCGGCCCATGGGCGTCGGATTTGCGTGCACTATGCGGCGCACTTCACCTTCAGAAATGGCCTGGCCATCCGTGAAGCGGTGTTTTTCGACAGTGCCATGTTGAAGCCATCTGCCGAACAGAGCGAGGGTTGAGCCATGCGCAATGTGTTCGTTACCGGAGCAACCGGCTTGCTGGGCAACAACCTGGTCCGTGAACTGGTCGCTCATGGCTACGCGGTCAAAGGGCTGGTGCGGTCAAGAGCAAAGGGGGAACAGCAGTTCGGTGATGTGCCCGAAGTGGAGCTGGTCGAAGGCGACATGGCCGATGTCGACGCCTTCGCGGCATCGCTGCGCGGCTGCGACACGGTGTTCCATACTGCGGCGTTCTTTCGTGACAACTACAAAGGCGGCAGCCATTGGCAAGCACTCGAGCAGATCAATGTGACAGGTACCCGCCGCCTGCTGGAACAGGCCTACCTGGCCGGCATCCGGCGGTTTATCCATACCTCGTCCATTGCAGTGCTCGACGGGGCACCAGGCACGTCGATCGATGAGACATGCCTGCGGGCCGAAGCAGATGCAGATGACTACTACCGCAGCAAGATCCTCGCCGACCGCGTCGTGACTGAGTTTCTCGATGCCTGCCCCGACATGCACGCCTGCATGGTGCTCCCCGGCTGGATGTGGGGCCCTGGCGACATCGGCCCTACGTCGTCCGGGCAACTGGTCAACGATGTCGTGCACGGCAAACTGCCTGGCTTGATCCCGGGCAGTTTCTCGGTGGTCGATGCCCGCGATGTGGCTTTGGCGCACATTGCAGCAGCCACGCAAGGACGAAGTGGCGAACGCTACCTGGCCGCCGGGCGGCATATGACCATGGCTGAACTGGTACCAATAGTGGGCCATCTGGCAGGCGTACGAACGCCAGCACGGCATTTACCGTTGCCGTTGTTGTTCTGCCTGGCCGCAGTGCAGGAAATGTATGCGCGGCTTACCGGCAAGCCCATCCTGCTAAGCTTGGCCACACTGCGCCTGCTGGTACGGGAAAAGGATCGTACGCGTTTCAACCACAGCAAAAGTGAACACGCGCTTGGCCTGAGCTTTCGGGCGCTGGAGCTGACAATCGCCGATACCGTGGCGTGGTATCGTGATCACGGCTGGTTTGAACAACAGGGCGCGCCCACCAGGACAAGGAAGTAGTTACACCATGACCGCGGAAATAATCTTGATGCGCCACGGCCAGCCAGCACTGGTTACAAGCAACAAAGTGTCAGCGCTGGATATGAAGGACTGGATCGAAGGCTACAACCGCGCCGAAATTACCGACCAGCCCGTCCCGGCCGCCAGCCTGCAGCTCGCCGCAACGGCGAGGGTGATTGTCTCGAGCACAGCGCCACGTGCATTGAGCTCGCTGCAGGCGCTCGGTCTTGAGCCCAGCCACGTCGATGCGCTTTTTTGTGAAGCGCACCTGCCGTATGGCCAATGGAAGTTGCCTCGACTTTCACCGTTTACCTGGGCATTCATCCTTCGCCTCCTGTGGTTGTGTGGTTACTCGCGCAATGTCGAAACGGTCAGCGGTGCCAGGCTTCGCGCCAGCATGGCAGCACAACGGCTGTTATCACTTGCAAGCGAAGGGCCGGTACTGCTGCTAGGTCACGGTTTCATGAACCGGATGATTGCCAAGGAGCTCATTGCAAAGGGCTGGACTCGCCAACACCAGAACGGCAGCCGTTATTGGAGCGCGGATGTTTTTAGCCGCAAAGACTGGCACCCCGCAGGCAACGCCGTATCGATTTAAATACACCGTATTCAAATCGATACACACCCATTCAGATACGGCAGTGCAAGGGTTTGATCCCCAAACCCTTTTTCATCCCCCTCCCGCTGTAGCGTTTTCATTCCACAAGTATGACAAACTGAATACGTAAAATAATTAACATATTGATTTATAACGTTTTTTAACGATTGGCCGCATTTTTGCTAAGGGAATCCCAACCCCAAGAGCGCGGAGCCACCGCGCCTAACGCCCTGCTTCCCGAGGATTCCCCATGAGCGAGTTGCGTTTCACTGAAGATCACGAATGGCTGCGCGTCGAAGCCGATGGCAGCGTTACCGTGGGCATCACCGCCTACGCCCAGAATGCCCTTGGCGATGTGGTTTTCGTGCAACTGCCAGAGTTGCAGCAGTATGAGAAAGGCAGCGAAGCGTCCACCGTCGAGTCGGTCAAGGCCGCCAGCGGTGTGTACATGCCCCTGACCGGCGAAGTGGTCCAGATCAACGACCAACTCGAAGACAGCCCGGAACTGGTCAACGAAGACCCGATGGGCGAAGGCTGGTTCTTCCGCTTCATTCCCGCCGATGCCAGCGCCGTGGCCGCCCTGCTCGACCAGGACGCCTACGACCGCCTGATCAAAGCCAACGACGACGCCTGAGGAACCCCGCCATGACTATCAACCTCGGCACCGCCAACGAATTCATCGCCCGCCACATCGGCCCGCGCGCCGCTGACGAGCAAGCCATGCTGGCCGCCCTCGGCTTCGACTCGCTGGAAGCCATGACCGCCGCCGTCATTCCCGACAGCATCAAAGGCACCAGCGTGCTCGGCTCGCACGACGGCCAAAGCGAAGCCGACGCCCTTGCCGCGCTCAAGGCCATCGCCGGCAAAAACCAGCTGTTCAAGAGCTACATCGGCCAGGGCTACTACAACACCCACACTCCGGCGCCGATCCTGCGCAACCTGCTGGAAAACCCGGCCTGGTACACCGCCTATACCCCGTACCAGCCAGAAATTTCCCAGGGCCGCCTGGAAGCGCTGCTGAACTTCCAGACCCTGATCAGCGACCTGACCGGCCTGCCGATCGCCAACGCCTCCCTGCTCGACGAAGCCACCGCTGCAGCCGAGGCCATGACCTTCTGCAAGCGCCTGTCGAAGAACAAGGCCAGCCACGCCTTCTTCGCCTCCGTGCACTGCCACCCGCAAACCCTCGACGTGCTGCGAACCCGTGCCGAGCCGCTGGGTATCGAGATCGTGGTCGGCGACGAACGCGAGCTGGGCGATGTCAGCGCCTTCTTCGGCGCCCTGCTGCAATATCCGGCCAGCAACGGTGAAGTGTTCGACTACCGCGAAGTGGTCGAGCGCTTCCACGCCGCCAACGCCCTGGTCGCCGTGGCCGCCGACCTGCTGGCCCTGACCCTGCTGACCCCGCCGGGCGAGTTCGGCGCCGACGTGGCCATCGGCAGCGCCCAGCGCTTCGGTGTGCCGCTGGGCTTTGGTGGCCCGCACGCGGCCTACTTCTCCACCCGTGACGCATTCAAGCGCGACATGCCAGGCCGCCTGGTCGGCGTGTCGATCGACCGCTTCGGCAAGACCGCCCTGCGCCTGGCCATGCAGACCCGCGAACAGCACATCCGCCGCGAAAAGGCCACCAGCAACATCTGCACCGCCCAGGTGCTGCTGGCCAACATCGCCAGCATGTTCGCCGTGTACCACGGCCCGGCCGGCCTCAAGCGCATCGCCGAACGTACCCATGCCCTGACCGCGATCCTGGCCGCCGGCCTGAAGACGCTGGGCGTGCAGGTAGTGGGCGCCAGCGCCTTCGACACCCTGACCCTGGCCACCGGCAGCGCCACTGCCAGCCTGCATGACAAGGCCCGCGCCCAGGGCATCAACCTGCGCCAGATCGACGCTGCCCACGTGGGCCTGTCGCTGGACGAAACCACTAGCCAGGCCGATGTCGAGAGCCTGTGGCAACTGATCGGTGGCGACCAGACCCAGCCGGACTTCAACGCGCTGGCCGCCAGCACCGGCTCGCTGCTGCCTGCCGCCCTGCTGCGCCAGTCGGCCATCCTCTCGCACCCGGTATTCAACCGCTACCACAGCGAAACCGAGCTGATGCGCTACCTGCGCCGCCTTGCCGACAAGGACCTGGCGCTGGATCGCAGCATGATCCCGCTGGGCTCGTGCACCATGAAGCTGAACGCCGCCAGCGAAATGATCCCGGTCACCTGGGCCGAGTTCGGCAACCTGCACCCGTTCGCCCCGGCCGAGCAGAGCCAGGGCTACCTGCAGATGACCACCGAGCTGGAAGCCATGCTCTGCGCCGCCACCGGCTACGACGCCGTGTCGCTGCAGCCCAACGCCGGTTCCCAGGGCGAGTACGCAGGCCTGCTGGCCATCCGCGCCTACCACCGTAGCCGTGGCGAAGGCCACCGCGACATCTGCCTGATCCCGTCGTCGGCCCACGGCACCAACCCGGCAACCGCGCACATGGCCGGCATGCGCGTGGTGGTCACCGCCTGTGATGCCCGCGGCAACGTCGATGTCGAGGACCTGCGCGCCAAGGCCATCGAGCACCGCGAGCGCCTGGCCGCGATCATGATCACCTACCCGTCGACCCACGGCGTATTCGAGGAAGCGATCGGCGAAATCTGCGCGATCATCCACGACAACGGTGGCCAGGTGTACATCGACGGCGCCAACATGAACGCCATGGTCGGCCTGTGCGCCCCGGGCAAGTTCGGCGGCGACGTTTCCCACCTGAACCTGCACAAGACCTTCTGCATCCCGCACGGCGGTGGCGGCCCGGGCGTCGGCCCGATCGGTGTCAAGTCGCACCTGGCGCCGTTCCTGCCCGGCCACGCGCAGCTGGAAAACTCCGAGGGCGCGGTTTGTGCCGCGCCGTTCGGCAGCGCCAGCATCCTGCCGATCACCTGGATGTATATCCGCATGATGGGCGGTGCCGGTCTCAAGCGTGCCTCGCAGATGGCAATCCTCAACGCCAACTACATCGCCCGTCGCCTGGAAGAGCACTATCCTGTTCTGTATACCGGCGGCAATGGCCTGGTGGCCCACGAGTGCATCCTCGACCTGCGCCCGCTGAAGGACACCAGCGGCATCAGCGTCGACGACGTGGCCAAGCGCCTGATCGACTTCGGCTTCCACGCCCCGACCATGTCCTTCCCGGTGGCGGGCACGCTGATGATCGAACCGACCGAAAGCGAGTCCAAGGAAGAACTGGACCGCTTCTGCGACGCGATGATCCAGATCCGCGAAGAAATTCGCGCGGTCGAGAACGGTAGCCTGGACAAGGACGACAACCCGCTGAAGAACGCCCCGCACACTGCGGCCGAGCTGGTTGGCGAATGGGCCCATGGCTACAGCCGCGAGCAGGCGGTGTACCCGCTGCCAAGCCTGGTGGAAGGCAAGTACTGGCCGCCGGTCGGTCGGGTCGACAACGTGTTCGGCGACCGCAACCTGGTGTGCGCCTGCCCGTCGATCGAGAGCTATCAGGACGCCTGATAGCCCTCGGGCCCGCCACCTGACTCAAGGTGTGGTCCGCTGTGGGAGCGGGCGTGCCCGCGAATGCGATGTTGGCTTCAACCACGCATTCGCGGGCACGCCCGCTCCCACAGAGTTCACCGTTTGCCCAATATCCTGGCTGGAGGTCCACCATGTCTTTGAGCGTCTTCGACCTGTTCAAGATCGGCATCGGCCCCTCCAGCTCGCACACGGTCGGCCCGATGCGCGCCGCCGCGCGCTTCGCCGAAGGGCTGCGCCGTGATGGCCTGCTTGCCGGCACGGTCAGCGTCAAGGCCGAGCTGTACGGCTCGCTCGGCGCCACCGGCAAGGGCCACGGCAGCGACAAGGCCGTGCTGCTGGGCCTTGAAGGCGAACACCCCGATGTCATCGACACCGACACCATCCCTGCCCGCCTGCAGGCCATCCGCGACAGCGGTCGGCTGAACCTGCTCGGCGAGCACAGCATCGCGTTCATCGAAAAGCAGCACCTGGCGATGATCCGCAAGCCGCTGGACTACCACCCCAACGGCATGATCTTCCGCGCCTTCGACGAGGCCGGCCTGCAAATCCGCAGCCGCGAGTATTACTCGGTGGGCGGCGGTTTCGTGGTCGACCAGGACGCTGCCGGCCACGACCGCATCGTCGAGGACAGCACACCGCTGACCTACCCGTTCAAGACCGCCAAGGAGCTGCTCGGCCATTGCACCGGGCAAAACCTGTCGATCAGCCAGGTAATGCTGGCCAACGAGGCGGCTTGGCGCCCCGAAGCGGAAACCCGTGCCAGGCTGCTGCGCATCTGGCAGGTGATGCAGGACTGCGTCGAAGCCGGTTGCCAGCATGAAGGCATCCTGCCGGGCGGGCTGAAGGTCAAGCGCCGGGCGCCGGCGTTGTACCGCCAACTGAGCCGCAACCCGGAAGCCAGCTTGCGCGATGCCCTGTCGGTGCTCGACTGGGTCAACCTCTATGCACTGGCAGTGAACGAGGAAAACGCCTACGGCGGGCGCGTGGTCACCGCGCCGACCAACGGCGCGGCGGGCATTGTCCCGGCGGTGCTGCACTACTACATGCGCTTCGTACCGGGAGCCAACGAGGACGGGGTGGTGCGGTTTCTGCTCACCGCCGCGGCAATCGGCATCCTGTACAAGGAAAACGCCTCCATCTCCGGTGCCGAAGTAGGCTGCCAGGGCGAGGTCGGCGTGGCCTGTTCGATGGCCGCCGGGGCGCTGTGCGAGGTGATGGGTGGCAGCGTGCAACAGGTGGAAAACGCTGCCGAAATCGGCATGGAACACAACCTGGGCCTGACCTGCGACCCGATTGGCGGGCTGGTCCAGGTGCCTTGCATCGAGCGCAACGCCATGGGCTCGGTGAAGGCGATCAACGCGGTGCGCATGGCCTTGCGCGGCGACGGGCAGCACTACGTGTCGCTCGACAAGGTCATCCGCACCATGCGCCAGACCGGCGCCGACATGAAAAGCAAATACAAAGAGACCGCCCGTGGCGGCCTGGCCGTCAACATCATCGAATGTTGACCCGACAACAACAGCAAGGAGTCACCGATGTCCGAAACACTGCTCAAGACCCCACTGCACGCCCTGCACCTGGAACTGGGTGCGCGCATGGTGCCGTTCGCCGGCTATGACATGCCGGTGCAGTACCCGTTGGGCGTGCTCAAGGAACACCTGCACACGCGCGAGCAGGCCGGCCTGTTCGATGTCTCGCACATGGGCCAGATCACCCTGCGCGGCACCGATGCCGCCAAGGCCCTGGAAAGCCTGGTGCCGGTGGATATCATCGACCTGCCGGTGGGCATGCAGCGCTATGCCATGTTCACCAATGAGCAAGGCGGCATCCTCGACGACCTGATGGTTGCCAACCTGGGCGACGACACGCTGTTCCTTGTGGTCAACGCCGCCTGCAAGGATCAGGACCTGGCCCACCTGCAAGCGCACATCGGCAGCCGTTGCGAGGTACAGCCACTGTTCGAGCAGCGCGCCCTGCTGGCCTTGCAAGGCCCGTCGGCAGTCAAGGTGCTGGAACGCCTGGCCCCGGAAGTGGCCGGCATGACCTTCATGCAGTTCCGCCCGGTGAAACTGCTGGGTGAAGACTGCTTCGTCAGCCGCTCAGGCTACACCGGCGAAGATGGCTACGAAATTTCGGTACCGGTGCATGCCGCCGAAGCCCTGGCCCGCCGCCTGCTGGCAGAGCCCGAAGTACAACCGATCGGCCTGGGTGCGCGTGACTCGCTGCGCCTGGAAGCCGGCCTGTGCCTGTATGGCCACGACATGAATACCGAAACCACGCCGGTGGAAGCCAGCCTGCTGTGGGCCATTTCCAAGGTTCGCCGTGCCGATGGCGCGCGTGCCGCCGGCTTCCCGGGTGCCGAGGCCATCTTCGCCCATCAGCGCGAGGGCGTCTCGCGCAAACGTGTGGGCCTGTTGCCGCAGGAACGTACGCCAGTACGCGAAGGCGCGGATATTGTCGATGCAAACGATAAACCTGTAGGCAAAGTGTGCAGCGGCGGCTTTGGCCCGACACTCGGTGCACCTGTAGCAATGGGTTATATCGATAGTGAACATACCGCTATCGACACCCCACTGTTTGCCGTGGTGCGTGGCAAGAAGGTTGCCTTGAAAGTCAGCAAAATGCCTTTCGTGGCACAACGTTACTACCGGGGCTGAAGCCGCTTTGTGAAGGTTGCGGGCAGGTTCGACATATTCGTTTTCGAACCTGTCCAATAACTTTTGAACATGGCGCCAGGCCAGGCGCCATGCCGTTTCCGACAAATCGGTCGGTTATCGGCAAACGGCCGATTTTCCATACGACCAAGGGCTTGTTTTTCGCTCGGGAGTTGGCGTAGAGTCACTGCACTGTGTTTGCATGGGTCGCAACAGTTCGTGACCTGGGCCAGTAGCCGCAATCTGCTACAACCCGTTCGACGTCTCTTACTTTCCTGCAACCCAGCCCAGTAATCTTTTGCTTCCTTTATTGCAAAAGAAACTGTCATCAAAATTCAAGCTTCATAGGAAATAAGACAATGGCTGAGCGTCAGAACGGTACCGTCAAGTGGTTCAATGACGAAAAAGGTTACGGCTTCATCACCCCAGAGAGCGGTCCGGATCTGTTCGTGCACTTCCGCGCTATCGAAGGTAACGGCTTCAAGAGCCTGAAAGAAGGCCAGAAGGTCACCTTCGAAGCAGTCCAGGGCCAGAAAGGCATGCAGGCTGACAAAGTTCAGGTCGCCGGCTAAGCCGAACCAGACTTCGAGAAAAGCCCCTGCCATGTGCAGGGGCTTTTTTTTGCCCGTAGAATAGCGGCTTCGTCTTCTGGAGCCGTTTTGCATGTCCAAGCCTCAGCTCACACCTCAGGGTGATTTTCCGCCGGTCGGCCTGGGCCGGCGCCTGGCGGCGATGTTCTACGACTTCCTGTTGTGCACGGCGCTGCTGATCGTGACCGCCGGCGCCTACAAGATGATCCAGATGGCGATCATCGGCGAAGCCCGCATGCGTGAATTGACCGAGGCTGGCGCACTGGACGGCGACCCTCTGCTGTCGACGGTGCTGCTGTTCGTCCTGTTCGGTTTCTTTGCCAAGTTCTGGACCCATGGCGGGCAGACCCTGGGCATGCAGGTGTGGGGCGTGCGGGTGCAGAACGCCGATGGCACGGCCATCAGCCTGTGGCAGGCGCTGCTGCGCTTCGTGGTGTCGATTGCCTCGTGGCTGTGCCTGGGGCTGGGTTTTTTCTGGGCGTTGATCGACAAGCGCCAGAGGGGCTGGCATGACATCTATTCGGAAAGCCAGCTGGTGCGGGTGCCGAAGCAGAAGAAATGAGCTGAGACCTGTATTGCCTGTGCTGACCTCTTCGCGGGTAAACCCGCTCCCACAGGTGCAGCACAGGCATCACGACCGGTGCGATTCCTGTGGGAGATTCTATGGTTTTCAGCAAGCCAGTTTCGCGCCTTTAGTGACGTATTCGTCCTGATTTTTCATCAGGGCGAATGCCACCCGCGCGAGCTTTCTTGCCAGGATTACCAACGCTTGGGTTGTTGCTTTACCACTGCTCCGATGCTGTTCGTAAAGCCCTTTCCAGGCTGCCGATCTGCTGGCCGCCATCGCAGCGTTGTGCAATAAGCGACGAATTTCTGAACAACCTCGCTTGGTGAGGCGACGTCGCCCATTCTTCTGTCCGGAATCACTGACTCGTAAATCCATTCCTAGGAATGCAATGTACGAGTCACTGCTTTTGAACTCGCCCCTTGTAAAAGCCATCACCAATGCTGCGGCGGTGAGAAAACCAATGCCCTCTACTGCCTGGCAGCGAGCGACTTGTTCCTGCAGCCCAGCGTCTCGCAGTACTTCTTTAATCTTCTTTTGAATCAACTGATCCAGCCGATCTATCGACTTCACAAAAGTTTCGAAGGCGGCTTTCAAAAGGCTTTCGTTAGCCCAGCTCTGAGTCATTGCAGTACGAGCAGTCACCAAGGCGGCTCTGCGTCGCAAGAGGCTCTGAAGCTTGCCGTAGACAGCGGGAGGCGGGCTCCAAGGGCGAAGGTCCTCGCCTTCATTTTTTAAAAAACGGGACAGCAACCGAGCATCGGAGGGGTCGGTTTTAACCCGTCCCCCAACACTCTTCCGGTAGTTGCTCAATTGAAAACCATCGATGACATAGACCTCGAAGCCTAGGCTGTGGGCCAATTCAACCAGGTCCAAGTGATAGACGTTGGTCGCCTCAACAGCGATAGCGGTGTTGAGGGGTTGTTGCTTGAGCCACCTTCTGATCTCGAGTTTGGAGTTTTTGAGCCTGATGATCTCGTCGCGATCATCGTGGTGGATAACCAGCTCAGCTTTCGCGACATCCGCACCCACGATCAACTTACCTACCTGCATTGCCATGGGCCGCTCCTCACGTTATGGTTTTTCGGCTTGAAGGGGTTTCACCAAGAGGCGCTGGCTTGTTTCTATCGTCGCTTGCAAACGATGCATTCTTTATCGGCGCTTTGGTGGAAGGGGTGGGGCGATGTCTCCCACGGTCTGTACTGCTGTGAACAGTCAGAATCGGGCATTTAGTCCCACCACCCCTTCAAGTCTAACCATACAAGCGGGTTTACCCGCGAAGGGGCCCGCACAGGTGAACACCCATGAAAAAGCCGACCCCGAGGTCGGCTTTTTTGTACAGCTCAGGCCATCAACCTGCCCGGCGCAACAACCACACACCGGCCAGCGCACAGATGCCTGCCGGGATCACCACCGCCAGCAGCGGCGGGAAGCCGAACACCTGGCTCGAAGGCCCCAGCAGGTCCTGGGCGATGCGGAACACGAAGCCCACCAGTACACCGGTGAACACGCGCTGGCCAAGGGTTACCGAACGCAGCGGGCCGAAGATGAAGGAAATGGCCATCAGCACCAGCGCCGCGGTCACCATCGGCTGCAATACCTTGGTCCAGAACGCCAGCCAGTAACGGGCATTGTTCAGGCCCTGGTCGGACAGGTAGTGGATGTAGCCCCACAGCCCAGTGATGGACAGCGACTCCGGCGCCAGGATCACGGTATTGAGCAGTTGTGGGGTGAGCGAAACGTCCCAGCGCTCCTGCGGCGCGGTCACCACTTCAGTGTGGTCGCCACGGAAGAAGGTGGTGCGCACGTCGCTGAGCATCCAGTGGTCGTCCTGGTACTGTGCACGGCGGGCGAAGCTGGAGGTGACGATCTTGCGCTCGCTGTCGAAGCGGTAACGGGTCACACCCAGCAGCAGGCCGTTAGGCTGCACGGCGTTGATGTGCACGTACTCCTCGCCCTGGCGGTGCCACATGCCGCGCTTGGAGCTTTGCGCCTCACCACCGCCCTGGGCCAGGGAACGGTCGGCCTGGGCCTTGTTCTCGGTCACCGGCGCCACGTACTCGCCAATCAGCAGGCCGACCAGCATCAGTACCAGCATCGGCTTCATCACCGCCCAGACGATGCGCCCGATGGAAACCCCGGCAGCACGCATGATGGTCAGTTCGCTGCTGCTGGCCAGGCTGCCCAGGCCAATCAGGCAGCCGATCAAGGCGGCCATCGGCAGCATTTCGTACAGGCGCCGTGGTGCGGTCAGCAGGACGAAGTTGCCCGCCTCCATCACCGTGTAGGTGTCACTCAGGTCGTTCATCTCGTCGATGAAGGCAAACAGCGAAGCCAGGCCGAGGATGATCCCCAACACGGCGAGAATGGCCAGCAGAACGCTCTGGCCGATGTAGCGGTCGAGCTTACCCATGGGCCACCTCCGCACGACGGGCAGCGCGCTTGAGGCGCAGCGGCTCCCAGTACATCAGGCCCAGACCGATCAGCAGGAACAGGCCGTGGACCCACCACATGCCCAGGGCGATCGGCAGTTTGCCCTTCTCTAGGGCGCCACGTACGGAAATCAGCATTGTCAGGTAAGCCATGTACAGAAGAATTGCCGGCAGCAGCTTGAGGAAGCGACCCTGGCGCGGGTTGACCCGGGACAGCGGCACCGCCAGCATGGTGACGATGAACACCAGGATCGGCAGCGACAGCCGCCATTGCAGCTCAGCGCGCTCACGCAGGTCCTTCTTGCCGATCAGCTCGGAAGTGGGGATGGCTTCGCGATCGGTCACTTCCTCGGCGACTTCCGGCTTGGGCAGCAGCACGCCGTAGGTGTCGTACTTGATAGCACGGTAATCGGCCTGGCCCGGGTTGCCGTCGTAACGGTAACCGTTTTCCAGCACCAGGTAGCGGTTGCCGTCGGCCTGGATTTCCTGATGGCCTTTTTCGGCAACCAGCACCGACGGGGCGCGGTCCTTCGTCTTGTCCTGGTTGAAGCGCTTCTCGGAAATGAACACCCCGGCCAGGTTGATGCGGTCATCCGACAGTTCTTCGGTGTAGGTCACCCGAGAGCCGTCGCGCAGGGTCTGGAAGCGGCCCGGCACCAGGGTGTCGAACTCTGTCAGGGCATCCTGCTGGCTGATGATCTGCTGCACCTGGGCAACACCAAGCGGCGCCAGGCTCAGGCTCAGCCAGGCCACCAGCAGGGCGACCACGGCGGCCGGCGCCATGGTCAAGCCCAGCAGGCGCTGCTGGCTCATACCGGTGGCCGACAGCACGGTCATCTCGCTTTCCAGGTACAGGCGCCCGTACGCCAGGAGAATGCCGAGGAACAGCCCCAAAGGCAGGATAAGCTGCAGGAAGCCCGGCAGACGGAAGCCCATGATCAGGAACAGTACGCTCGGGTCGAGCACACCCTGGGCAGCCTGGGCCAGGTACTTGATGAAGCGCCCGCTCATGATGATCACCAGCAGCACGGCGCTGACGGCGCTCAAGGTCACCAGGACCTCGCGGGACAGATAACGAAAGACGATCAAACCAGACACTCCTGGGTTGTCAGGGCGGACTGCCAATCAATGGCGCCAAACAATGACTTAGTACAGCCAAGACCAATGCCGGTTCGCCAAAGGCGAACCTCCATGTAAAGTGCGCGCATTATCCTGTGATTGACCGCCCCTGTCACTTCGCCGCGCATGAAGGCGCATAACGGGGTTGTCAGCACGCTTGCCGCAGGCTCAAACTGGCAGCTTTTCCGCTGGCGCGCGACGACGCGGCCAGGCCCGTCCAGAGCGCTGGAATACACAGCGCCGACTGTATCGATCATTCGGGGATCCTGACATGGAACTGGTTGTAAAAAGCGTAGCTGCTGCATCTGTAAAAACCGCCACCTTGGTCCTCCCGGTAGGTGAAAACCGCAAGCTCGGCGCTGTGGCCAAGGCCGTCGACCAGGCCAGCGAAGGTGCCATCAGTGCCGTGCTCAAGCGTGGCGACCTGGCCGGCAAACCGGGCCAGACCCTGCTTCTGCAGAATCTCGCGGGCCTGAAGGCCGAGCGCGTGCTGCTGGTGGGCAGTGGCAAGGACGAAGCCCTGGGCGACCGCGCCTGGCGCAAACTGGTCGCCAGCGTCGCCGGCGTGCTCAAGGGTCTGAACGGCGCTGACGCCGTGCTGGCCCTGGACGACATCGCGGTCAGCAACCGTGACGCCCACTACGGCAAGTACCGCCTGCTGGCCGAAACCCTGCTCGACGGCGAGTACGTGTTCGATCGTTTCAAGAGCCAGAAGGCAGAGCCGCGCGCCCTGAAGAAGGTCACCCTGCTGACCGAAAAGACCGGCCAGGCCGAGGTCGAACGTGCCGTCAAGCATGCCAGTGCCATCGCCACCGGCATGGCCTTCACGCGCGACCTGGGCAACCTGCCGCCCAACCTGTGCCACCCAAGCTTCCTGGCCGAACAGGCCAAGGACCTGGGCAAGGCGCACAAGGCGCTGAAAGTCGAAGTGCTGGACGAGAAGAAGATCAAGGACCTCGGCATGGGCGCGTTCTATGCCGTCGGCCAGGGCAGCGACCAGCCGCCACGCCTGATCGTGCTCAACTACCAGGGCGGCAAGAAGGCGGACAAGCCGTTCGTGCTGGTGGGCAAGGGCATTACCTTCGACACCGGCGGCATCAGCCTCAAGCCTGGTGCCGGCATGGACGAAATGAAGTACGACATGTGCGGTGCCGCCAGCGTGCTCGGCACCCTGCGTGCGGTGCTCGAGCTGCAGCTGCCGGTCAACCTGGTGTGCCTGCTGGCCTGCGCCGAGAACATGCCGAGCGGCGGCGCCACCCGCCCGGGTGACATCGTCACCACCATGAGCGGGCAGACCGTGGAAATCCTCAACACCGACGCCGAAGGCCGCCTGGTGCTGTGCGACACCCTGACCTACGCCGAGCGCTTCAAGCCGCAGGCAGTCATCGACATCGCCACCCTGACCGGTGCCTGCATCGTCGCCCTGGGCAGCCACACCACCGGCCTGATGGGCAACAACGACGACCTGGTCGGCCAGTTGCTCGACGCCGGCAAGCGCGCCGACGACCGTGCCTGGCAGCTGCCGCTGTTCGATGAGTACCAGGAGCAGCTGGACAGCCCGTTCGCCGACATGGGCAACATCGGCGGACCGAAGGCCGGCACCATCACCGCCGGCTGCTTCCTGTCGCGCTTTGCCAAGGCCTACGACTGGGCGCACATGGACATCGCCGGCACTGCCTGGGTCAGCGGCGGCAAGGACAAGGGCGCCACTGGCCGCCCTGTACCCCTGCTGACCCAGTACCTGCTGGACCGCGCCGGCGCCTGACGCCATTGAGCCGGTGGCGCCGCGCGCGCCACCGGCCGGCGATACCACCATGAGCAAAGTCGATTTCTACATCCTGCCCACCGACTCGCTGTCGGCGCGGCTCGATTTCGCCTGCAAGCTGTGCGAAAAGGCCTGGCGCCTTGGCCACGGGGTCTACCTGCATTGCCAGGACGCCGAGCAACGCACCGAGCTGGACCAACGCCTGTGGCGCTTCAAGGGCGAGGCCTTCGTGCCCCACGACCTCGCGGAGGTACATGCCGATGCCAGCGTGGCATTGGGCCTGGCCGCCGACAGTGCGGGCGACCACCACGACCTGTTGATCAACCTGGGCGCCGGCGTACCAGCCTTCGTCGGCCAGTTCGTGCGTGTGGCCGAAATCGTCGTCGAAGAGCCTGGCATCCGCCAATCGGCCCGTGAACGATTCCGTTTCTACCGTGAACAGGGCTATGCTCTGCAAGACCACCGCTTACAGCGACTTTGACGACGATGGACAAGCCCTCCCCCCTGCCCGATTCCGCCCATCTTCTCGATGACCTCGAGTCGATACGCCAGTTGCTTGGCGACGCCGACCTGCAACCACCGCTGCTGACCGAGACGGTGGAGCAGATCCCGTTGCTGCTGGAAGAAGCGCCCGGCAACCATGTGCCTGCGGCCGAACCGGTAGCTGCCGAACCCGAAGACGACCCGCAAACCCGTCGCCAGGACACCCTGCTGCACCTGGAAAGCGAACTGCGTGCGGCGGCGCAGATGATCATGCAGGACGTGATCAACGACTTCACCCCGCACATCGAGAACGAGATCAAGCGCCGGCTGGATGCGCGGATCGAGCGGTTGATCAAGCGTTCCGAGTAAAACCGAAATTCGGCGGTGCCTTCTTCGCGGGTAAACCCGCTCCCACAGGACCGGCGCAAGTCTGAAAGCTTGCGCAGCTCCTGTGGGAGCGGGTTTACCCGCGAATAGGCCGTCCCTGCCTGCCAGATAGCAGCAGCTTGTCGCCTGCGGCCCCCAGCTTGGTTATACTTCCCGGCTTTCCCGAATAAATGCACAGGGTCCCGCCGCGCATGGATAAGACCTACCAGCCGCACGCCATCGAAACTTCCTGGTACAACACCTGGGAGTCCGAGAACTATTTCGCTCCACAAGGTGCAGGCGAGTCCTACACCATCATGATCCCGCCGCCGAACGTGACCGGCAGCCTGCACATGGGCCACGGGTTCAACAACGCGATCATGGACGCCCTGATCCGTTTCCGCCGCATGCAAGGCCGCGACACCCTGTGGCAGCCAGGCACCGACCACGCCGGTATCGCCACCCAGATGCTGGTCGAGCGCCAGCTAGAGGCCAAGGGCCAGAACCGTCATGATCTGGGCCGCGAAAAGTTCCTGGAGAAGGTCTGGGAATGGAAGGACCAGTCCGGCGGCAACATCAGCCGTCAGATCCGCCGCCTGGGCTCGTCGGTCGACTGGAGCCGCGAGCGCTTCACCATGGACGACGGCCTGTCCGAAGCGGTCAAGGAAGCATTCGTGCGCCTGCATGAAGACGGCCTGATCTACCGTGGCAAGCGCCTGGTCAACTGGGACACCAAGCTGCACACGGCCATCTCCGACCTCGAAGTGGAAAACCACGACGAGAAGGGCCACCTGTGGAACCTGCGCTACCCGCTGGCCGACGGCGCCAAGACCGCCGAAGGCAAGGACTACCTGGTAGTCGCCACCACCCGTCCGGAAACCCTGCTGGGTGACGCCGCCGTGGCGGTCAACCCGAACGACGAGCGCTACCAGGCACTGATCGGCAAGTTCGTCGAACTGCCGCTGGTCGGCCGCCGCATCCCGATCATCGCCGACGACTACTGCGACCCCGAGTTCGGTACCGGCTGCGTGAAGATCACCCCGGCCCACGACTTCAACGACTACGAAGTCGGCAAGCGCCACAACCTGCCGCTGCTGAACATCTTCGACAAGAACGCCTTCGTGCTGGCCAGCGCGCAGGCCTTCAACCTCGACGGCAGCGTCAACGAGCAGGTGGACACCCGCCTGCCGGCCCAATACGCCAACCTCGACCGCTTCGTCGCACGCAAGCAGATCGTCGCCGACCTGGATGCCCAGGGCCTGCTGGTGAGCATCGACGACCACGCGCTGAAAGTGCCGAAGGGCGACCGTTCGGGCACCGTCATCGAGCCGTGGCTGACCGACCAGTGGTACGTTTCCACCAAGCCGCTGGCAGAACCTGCCATCGCCGCCGTGGAAGATGGCCGCATCCAGTTCGTGCCCAAGCAGTACGAGAACATGTACTTCTCCTGGATGCGTGACATCCAGGACTGGTGCATCAGCCGACAGCTGTGGTGGGGCCACCGCATCCCGGCATGGTACGACGAGGCCGGCCAGGTCTATGTCGGCCGCAACGAGGAAGAAGTGCGCGCCAAGCACAACCTGGGCGCCGACGTGGTCCTGCGCCAGGACGACGACGTACTCGACACCTGGTTCAGCTCGGGCCTGTGGACCTTCTCCACCCTGGGCTGGCCGGAACAGACCGAGTTCCTCAAGAAATTCCACTCCACCGACGTGCTGGTAACCGGCTTCGACATCATCTTCTTCTGGGTTGCGCGCATGATCATGCTGACCATGCACCTGATCAAGAACGAGGATGGCACCCCGCAGGTACCGTTCAAGACCGTGTACGTGCACGGCCTGGTGCGTGACGGCCAGGGCCAGAAGATGTCCAAGTCCAAGGGCAACGTGCTGGACCCGCTGGACATCGTCGACGGCATCACCCTCGACGCCCTGCTGGAAAAACGCACCAGCGGCATGATGCAGCCCAAGCTTGCCGAGAAAATCGCCAAGCAGACCAAGGCCGAGTTCCCCGAAGGTATCGCCAGCTACGGTACCGACGCCCTGCGCTTCACCTTCTGCTCGTTGGCCTCCACCGGCCGCGACATCAAGTTCGACATGGGCCGCGTCGAAGGCTACCGCAACTTCTGCAACAAGATCTGGAACGCCGCCCGCTACGTGCTGGACAAGGGCGAAGACTGCGGCCAGAACGGCGAGGCCTACGAGCTGTCGCTGGCCGACCGCTGGATCATCTCGCAGCTGCAGCGTACCGAAGCCGAAGTGACCCGCCAGCTGGAGCAGTTCCGCTTCGACCTGGCCAGCCAGGCGCTGTACGAGTTCATCTGGAACCAGTACTGCGACTGGTACCTGGAGCTGTCCAAGCCGGTGCTGTGGGACGAGAACGCCCCGGTCGAGCGCGCCCGTGGCACCCGCCGCACCCTGGTGCGCGTGCTGGAAGTGGCGCTGCGCCTGGCGCATCCGTTCATGCCGTTCATCACCGAAGAAATCTGGCAGCGCATCGCGCCGCTGGCCGGCATCGAAGGCAAGACCATCATGCTGCAGCCATGGCCGGTGGCCAATGAAAGCCGCATCGATGCTGCCGCCGAAGGCGACATCGAGTGGCTCAAGGAGCTGATGGTCGGCCTGCGCAACATCCGCGCCGAAATGAACATCGGCCCGGGCAAGCCGCTGCCGCTGTTCCTTAAGAACGCCAACGCCGACGACCAGCGTCGCCTGCAGGAAAACGAAGCCCTGCTGAAGAAGCTGGCCAAGGTCGAATCGTTCACCGTACTGGGCGATGCCGACGAAGCGCCGCTGTCGGCCACCGCCCTGGTCGGTGACCTGCAAGTGCTAGTGCCAATGGCCGGCCTGATCGACAAGGATGCCGAGCTGGCGCGCCTGAACAAGGAAATCCAGCGCCTGCAGGGTGAAGTGGCACGCGTGGGTGGCAAGCTGTCCAACGCCGCCTTCGTCGACAAGGCACCACCTGCCGTGATCGAGAAGGAACGCGCCAAGCTGGCCGAGTCCGAACAGGCCCTGGCCAACTTCACCGAGCAGCATGCGCGGATTGCAGCGCTGTAACCAAAAGTGAAGCCATAGCGGGCTGCTTCGCAGCCCATCGCCGGCAAGCCAGCTCCCACAGGAAAGCGCTGTACCTGTGGGAGCTGGCTTGCCGGCGATGCTTTTCAGGACCCCACCATGACCGAAAAACCCACCCTGCACCCGCGCAACCGCCACCAGGGCCGCTACGACTTCCCCAGCCTGATCAAGGCCCACCCTGACCTGGCGCGCTTCACCATCACCAACCCCCACGGCAAACCCAGCATCGACTTCGCCAACCCCGAGGCCGTGCGGGTGTTCAACCGTGCGCTGCTGAAGGCCCAGTACGGCATCCAGCACTGGGATATCCCCGCCGACTACCTGTGCCCGCCGATTCCCGGCCGCGCCGACTATATTCACGTGGCCGCCGACCTGCTGGCCGACGACAATGCAGGCGAGATCCCCAAGGGCGCCCAGGTGCGTGCGCTGGACATCGGCGTGGGGGCCAACTGCATCTACCCGCTGCTGGGCCACAGCGACTACCGCTGGCGCTTCCTCGGCTCGGACATCGACCCCGTGGCCCTGGCTTCGGCCAAGGCCATCGTCCAGGCCAACGGCCTGGGCAAGGCCATCACCCTGCGCCAACAGGCCAACCGTGCGCACATCCTCAGCGGCCTGCTGCAGGAGGGCGAACGCTTCGACCTGACCCTGTGCAACCCGCCCTTCCATGCCTCACGCGACGAAGCCACCCGTGGCAGCCAGCGCAAGTGGAAGAACCTCGGCAAGCAGGACCCCAAGCGCAAGCTGCCGGTGCTCAACTTCGGTGGCCAGAACAACGAACTGTGGTGCGAAGGCGGCGAGATCCGCTTTGTCAGCCAACTGGTCAGTGAAAGCGTGCAGTACGCCGAACGGGTACTGTGGTTCACCAGCCTGGTGTCCAAGGCCAGCAACTTGCCGGGGATCGAGGCTGCGCTCAGGAAAGCGGGCGCCAAGGCCGTGCGCATCAGTGAAATGGGCCAGGGGCAGAAGCAAAGCCGCATGGTCGCCTGGAGCTTCCACGACGACGAGGCGCGCCAGGCCTGGCACGCCGCGCGTAAAACCCAGGCATGAAAAAACCGCGTCCGGGCAAGCCGGGCGCGGTTTCGTCAAAGCTTCAACAATTACTTGTTGATGGCGTCGGTCAGCACTTTGGCCGGAACGAACTTGACGACTTTCTTGGCAGCGATTTCGATGGCAGCGCCAGTCGAAGGGTTGCGGCCGGTACGGGCAGGACGCTCAGCGACTTTCAGTTTGCCGATACCTGGCAGAGTGATTTCAGCGCCGTTTTCCAGCTGGTCGGCAACGATCTGGCCCAGTTGCTCCAGAGCATTCTTGGCGGTGGCTTTTGGCGCGGCGATCGATTCGGCGATGTCGGCAATCAGTTGGTCTTTGGTCAATGCCATGGTGGTGTTCCTTCCCTATCAAATTCGATGGTTATGCAGCGGACTACGACGTTATCGGGCCAGCCCCTGAAAGTGGAGGGCCGCGCCAATCGCGTATGTAGATACGCAAATCGACGTTTGGTTCGACACGACGACAGCACGCTGCCAGCAATGCGCCACACAAGGGGCGCAAGACCGCGCAAAACTACCACAGGAGCAGATAAATATCCGCTGCACGCTTCGATTTAATGCAGGTTTTTCGGGGGTTTTAGCCCAAAACGCAAAAAATTGAACAAAAAACGAACAACCGGCATTTCTGCCAACATCCGGCCACTGCATCACCTGGTGTCTAGGGTAAACTGGACGACTTTTGCAGCTCGCCGAGAATTCCATGCCAATCCGTCATTGCATCGTTCACCTGATCGACAAAAAGCCCGATGGCAGCCCCGCCGTGCTGCATGCCCGCGATTCCGAACTGGCTGCCTCCGACGCCATCGAAAACCTGCTGGCCGACCTCAATGACAGCTACAACGCCAAGCAAGGCAAGGCCTGGGGCTTTTTCCACGGCGAGTCCGGCGCCTACCCGCTGAGCGGCTGGCTGAAGCAGTACCTGGACGAAGAAAAGGACTTTACCTCCTTCAGCCGTGTGGCCGTGGAGCACCTGCAAAAGCTGATGGAAGAGTCCAACCTGTCCACCGGCGGCCACATCCTTTTTGCCCACTACCAGCAAGGCATGACCGAATACCTGGCGATCGCCCTTCTGCACCACAGCGAAGGTGTGGCAGTGAACGCCGAGCTTGATGTGACGCCTTCGCGGCACCTCGACCTTGGCCAACTGCACCTGGCGGCGCGCATCAACCTGTCGGAGTGGAAGAACAACCAGAACTCCAAACAGTACATTTCGTTCATCAAGGGCAAGAACGGCAAGAAGGTCTCGGACTACTTCCGTGACTTCATCGGCTGCCAGGAGGGCGTCGACGGCCCGGGCGAAACCCGCACCCTGCTCAAGGCCTTCAGCGACTTCGTCGAGAGCGAAGACCTGCCGGAAGAGTCCGCCCGCGAAAAAACCCAGACCCTGGTCGAGTACGCCACTACCCAGACCAAGCTGGGCGAACCGGTCACGCTGGAGGAGCTGTCCAGCCTGATCGACGAGGATCGGCCCAAGGCGTTCTACGACCACATCCGCAACAAGGACTACGGTCTGTCGCCGGAAATCCCTGCGGACAAGCGCACCCTCAACCAGTTCCGCCGCTTCACCGGCCGTGCCGAGGGGTTGTCGATCAGCTTCGAAGCGCACCTGCTGGGGGACAAGGTCGAGTATGACGAAGCGGCAGGGACCTTGATCATCAAGGGCCTTCCGACCACCTTGGTGGATCAGTTGAAGCGGCGCAAGGACTGATGACCCCAGGGCTGCTGCGCAGCCCTAATTAGCAGCCACTACTGCGCCATAGGAGGCCACCAACGCCTCCTTCGCCGACTTGCGCAGCCGCTTCACCAGCCGCTCCTGGCGTAACGCCTCGCCCTTATCCGGCCATTGCTCCACATACACCAGCGCCTGGGCCGGGCTGGTCTTGAAGTAACGCGCGCCCTGTCCTTTCTGGTGCGCCAGAAAGCGCCGCTGCGGGTCATCGCTGATACCGCAATACAGCGATCCATTGGCAGCCCTTACCAAGTAGACATACCAGGGTTTGCTGGCGGCAATTTCGACGGGCTCACTCACCCTGGGCCTGCTGGAATGCTCGCAATCCTTTGAACGCCTGCTGGCGTACCTTGTTCTGCACCAGCGGCGACCAGCCCAGCAGCATGCCAGGTACACCCAGCGCCTGCCGCGACCAATGCCACAAGTCGAAGTGGTCATCGTGCTGGCAGATCAAACCGTCACGGATCACGAAACGCGCCTGGATATCATTGACCACGATGCGGCCGGTCTGGCTGAACACGTAGGTGGCCACCCAATGTGCGGCGCCCGTGCGTTCATCGGCGCGGACGTTGTCGAAGGTCAGGGTGAAGTCCTTGGCCCGGCTGGTGAGCATTCGCCACATGTCGCCTGCATCCTTGCCACGCAAGGTGCCGAAGACCGGGTCGCTGAAGACGATATCGTCGCTGTAGCAGGCGACCATGGCCTCGGCGTCCAGGCGCTGGAAGGCCTGGTAGAAGCGGGTAATCAGGTCGCGGTTGGCGTCGCTCATGTGGGCTGGTCCGTCCTGGGAGTCGAAAGCAGCACGATAATCTTCCCCGGTTGGTTATGCCAGTACCGGCCCTTTCGCGGGTAAACCCGCTCCCACAGGTACAACATGACTTCAAGATGTGTGCAATCCCTAGACTGCCCCCGAAAAGTTGGACAGTTTTAGCCAGTGGCCTGAGTCCTGTAGCTGACAGGGCTCAGGCCATTGAGTTTCAGCCTGATGCGGTCATGGTTGTAGTAATGGATGTACTCCTCCAGGCCCGCCTTCAGCTGTTCGACGCTTTCAAAGCGCTTCAGGTAGAAGAACTCTGACTTCAGTGTGCCGAAGAAGCTTTCCATCGCTGCATTATCCAGACAATTGCCCTTGCGAGACATGCTCTGCTTCACACCGCGCGCTGCGAGCTTATGGCGGTATTGGGGCTGCTGGTAATGCCATCCTTGGTCTGAGTGGATCACTAGCTTGGGCTTTTCACCCAACCCATCGAGCGCCTTTTCCAGCATGTTCCCGACCAAGCCATAAGTAGGCCGGCAAGCTGTTTCATAGGCGATGATCTCACCGTTGTACAAGTCCATCACGGGCGACAGGTAGAGCTTTTGTTGGGCCACTTTGAACTCAGTGACATCGGTCACCCACTTCTGGTTGGGGCGTTGCGCGACGAAATTACGCTCCAGCAAATTCATTGCCACCTTGCCGACAATGCCGCGATAGGATCGATACTTCTTCGGGCGTACAACGGACTGCAAACCAAGCTCAGCCATCAACCGTTCAATGACCTTCTTGTTGACCAAGGTCCCCTGATTCCTGATGGCAAGGGCAATGCGGCGGTAGCCATACAGCCCTTTCTCCTCGTGATAGACACGCTGCACCAACTCCTTGAGCGAGGCGTGCCTGTCCGGCTTTTGCTGGCACTTGATCTGGTAATAAAAGGTACTGCGTGCCAACCCCACCATCTGCAAGAGATCAGGCAGCGGATATTTATGTCTGAATTTACAGACGATCAGGGCTTTTTCGTCCGTGTTCGCTCCTTCTCCTCTCGCAGAGCCTTTAACTCCTTTAGGACATCATTCTCCATGCGCAGATACTCGAGCTCGCTCAACAACTGCTCACGAGATTTCTCTGCGTCATTGGTATCTGTCGGCTTGATGGGCTTAATTTTCTTCGGCACGGCTGATTTTCTTTGTTTGGCGAGAGTGGCTTCAGGACTGCCACTGTAGTGCTGCCGCAGCCAAATGCCTATCTGTGAGGACTGTCCAAGGTCAAAGTGCGCCGCTGTTTGGCGCAGGGACAGGCGATGCTCAAGCATGTACTTGAGCACCCGCCGCTTGAATTCCTCGGTGTAGCGGCGACCATGCGAGCGAGGGCCGAGGCTGGCATCGACTTGGTAGCCAGCAACCCAGCGCCGAAGCAGGCTGAAATCGATGCCAAAGTGTTGTGCCACCTTGCGAAAGCCCCGGCTGCCCTCTAGGTAAGCGGTGATAGCCGTGAGCTTGAACTGCTCTGTGTATTTACCCATAGATCCCCCAAGGGTTGGATTGGTGTCCAACTTCTTGGGGGCAGTCCACCCTGTGGGAGCGGGTTTACCCGCGAAGAGGCCGGCAATGCCACATGCCCCTTCAGACTTTCTCGCTGCTCACCTGCACATGCAAAGCCCGCCCGGCCCCCAGGCCGAACACGATGGCCCCCGCCCCCAGCACGGCAAAGATCCACCCCACGGCCGCCCAGCCCCCGGTCAGGTCATGCACCAGTCCCACCGCAAACGGCCCCATCGACGCCAGGGTATAACCCACCCCCTGCGCCATGCTCGACAGGTTCGCCGCCACATGGGCATCCTTCGAGCGCAGCACGATCAAGGTCAGCGCCAGGGCAAAGGTACCGCCCTGCCCCAGGCCCAGCACAACCGCCCAGCCCCACAGCCCGGAAAGCGGCGCATACAGGCAACCGAACAGACCGGCCAGGGTAATCAGCATGACCAGCACGATGGCCAGGCGCTGGTCCTTGCCGCGAGTGGCCAGCCAGGGCGCACTGAGCGAACTGACCAACTGCACGATTACCGACCCCGACAGCACCAGCCCCGCCTCGGTCGGGCTCAGGCCGCGACCGATCAGGATCGATGGCAACCAGCCAAAGACGATATAGGCCAGTGACGACTGCAGCCCCATGTACAGGGTCACCTGCCAGGCCAGCGGATCACGCCACAGCCCACGCACACGATAGGCCACCTTGTGCAGGCCATGACCTTGGCGGGCCTGCGGCAGCCATACCAGCATGGCCAGCAGGGCCGGCAACATCCAGAAGCCAAGCCCCAGCGCCCAGCTGCCGTCGAAATGCTGGGCCAGGGGCACCGTGGCGCCAGCCGCCATGGCGGCGCCCAGGCACAAGGCCATGGTGTACACGCCGGTCAGCGTGCCAGCGTGCTGCGGGAAATCGCGCTTGACGATGCCCGGCAACAGCACGCCAATGATGCCGATACTGGCCCCGGCCATCAGGCTGCCGAGGAACACCCCGGTGGCCCCCAGGCTACTGCGCACAACGATGCCAAGCGCCAGGGTGGCGAGGATGCCGAGGATCACCCGCTCGCTGCCAAAGCGCCGCGCCAGCACCGGCGCCAAAGGGGCGAACAGGCCCAGGCACAGCACTGGTAAGGTAGTCAGCAAACCGGCCTGCGAGGCATTCAGCCCCAAGCCTTCGGACACCTGGCCCAGCACCGGCGCCATGCTCGACAATGCCGGGCGCAGGTTCAATGCCACCAGCACCAGGCCGAGCAACAACAGCCAAGGCCGCTGTATCTGTACCGACTGCTGTTGGACCTGCTCGTCGTCAGCCTCGGCGTCGATCAGCAACTCATCGAGGTCCCGCTCGCTCGGTGGGGTGTTACGGGTGATGGAATCAGCCATGGCCTTCTCGGAGTCAGGATTCGATAAGGGTACGGCTCAGGCGCTTGGCCTGCTCCGCATCGCGTTGCTCGATTGCGGCAAGGATCTGCCCATGCAGGTCGAACGTGGCCTGGCAGCGCGGCACGGTTGCCATGTTGTGCTGCAGCGCGGCAGCCACCACCCCGGAAAAGTATCGATACAGCTCACTCAAGGCCGGGTTGTGGGCGGCATCGACCAGCCGCTGGTGAAACACCAGGTCGCAGGCCACATAAGCATCGATATCACCGTGAAAATGCCCGGCACTGTTGGCCAGGGCATCACGAAGCGCCTGAAGATCGGCGTCGGTTCGGCGCAGCGCGGCCAGGCCGATGGCCTCGGCTTCTAGGATGTGCCGGGTTTCACGGGCCTGCTCGGGCGTGCAGCGCGACATCGCCTGCACCGCCTGTAGCGGGTCCTGGGCCGTGCGCAGGTAGCTGCCATCCCCCTGGCGAATCTCCACCAGGCCACTGAACGCCAGCACACGCATGGCCTCGCGTACGGTGTTGCGGCTTATGCCCAACTGCAGGGCCAGTTCCGGCTCGGTCGGCAAACGCTGGCCAACCTGCCAGTCGCCCAGCAGGATGCGTTCTCGCATGCGCTCGACGGCCAGTTCGACCAGGGAGCGCTTGGTCAATTCGGTACTCATGAAACTCAACCAATCATCCGATGAATTTGGTCAGCATAATGTATACCGGCAATACAGCAAATACCGATGGTTTCTGGCGATATTGGAAGTCCCTGTGGGAGCGGGCACGCCCGCTCCCACAAGGGCCGCGTCACGGCAGCTTGCAATACCGTCAGTTCAACGCATCGAGCAGCGCCTGGTTCATCTCTGGCGTACCGATGGTGATGCGCAGGAACTGGGCAATGCGCGGCTGCTTGAAGTGGCGCACGATCACGCCCTGCTCGCGCAGGCGTGCAGCCAGCTCACCGGCATCGTGCTGCGGATGGCGGGCGAAGATGAAGTTGGCCGCCGACGGCAGCACTTCGAAGCCCTTGGCCCGCAGTTGCCCGACCAATACCTCGCGGCTGTCGATCACCTTGCGGCAGGTTTCTTCGAAGTACTCGCGGTCCTCGAACGCCACCGCTGCGCCGACGATCGCGGCACGGTCCAGCGGGTAGGAGTTGAAGCTGTTCTTGATCCGCTCCAGCGCCTCGATCAGGTCCGGGTGCCCCACCGCCAGGCCAACCCGCAGCCCGGCCAGCGAGCGCGACTTCGACAGGGTCTGGGTGACCAGCAAGTTGTCGTAGCGGTCCACCAGGCTGATTGCCGTTTCGCCACCGAAGTCGATGTAGGCTTCATCGACCACCACCACCGAATCACGGTTGGCCTGCAGCAACTGCTCCACCGCCTGCAGCGGCATCAGGCAGCCGGTCGGCGCGTTGGGGTTGGGGAAGATGATGCCGGCGTTGGGCTTGTTGTAGTCCTCGATGCGGATCTGGAACTGCTCGTCCAACGCCACCTGCTCGAAGGCAATACCGTAAAGACCGCAGTAGACCGGGTAGAAGCTGTAGCTGATGTCCGGGAACAGCAGCGGTGCGTCGTGCTGGAACAGGCCGTGGAAGATGTGCGCCAGCACCTCGTCCGAGCCGTTGCCGACGAACACTTGTGCCGGCGTGACGCCGTAGTACTCGGCCACCGCCTGCTTCAGCCGGTCACCGTTCGGGTCCGGGTACAGGCGCAGGTTGTCGTTCAGCTCGCCGCGCATGGCCTCCAGCGCCTTGGGCGACGGGCCGTAGGGGTTTTCGTTGGTGTTCAGCTTGACCAGGCGGGCCAGCTTGGGCTGCTCGCCCGGCACGTAAGGCACCAGGTCCTTGACGAAGGGGCTCCAGAATCGACTCATGCTCAGTTCCCCTTCTCTTGGGTCAGAATGCGGTATTCGGCGCTGCGGGCGTGGGCGGTCAGCGACTCGCCACGGGCCAGGACCGAGGCGGTGTGGCCCAGCTCGGACGCGCCCTGCTCGGAGCAGAAAATGATCGACGAACGCTTCTGGAAGTCATACACCCCCAGCGGCGACGAGAAACGCGCGGTACCGGAGGTCGGCAGCACGTGGTTGGGCCCTGCGCAGTAGTCGCCCAGCGCTTCGCTGGTGTGGCGGCCCATGAAGATCGCGCCAGCGTGGCGGATGTGCGGCAGCCAGGCCTGCGGGTCGGCGACCGACAGTTCCAGGTGCTCCGGGGCAATGCGGTTGGCCACTTCCATGGCCTGCTGCATGTCACGCACCTGAATCAGCGCGCCACGGCCATTGATCGACTTCTCGATGATCTCGGCACGTTCCATGGTCGGCAGCAGCTTGTCGATGCTGGCGGCAACGCGGTCGAGGAAGGCGGCGTCCGGGCTGACCAGGATGGCCTGGGCGTCTTCATCGTGCTCGGCCTGGGAGAACAGGTCCATGGCGATCCAGTCCGGGTCGGTCTGGCCGTCGCATACCACGAGGATTTCCGACGGACCGGCGATCATGTCGATACCCACCTGGCCGAACACATGGCGCTTGGCGGTGGCGACGTAGATGTTGCCCGGGCCGACGATCTTGTCCACCTGCGGCACGCTTTCGGTACCGTAGGCCAGCGCGGCGACAGCCTGGGCGCCGCCGACGGTGAACACACGGTCGACACCGGCGATGCAGGCAGCCGCCAGCACCAGTTCGTTGACCTCGCCACGCGGGGTCGGCACCACCATCACCACTTCGGCCACGCCGGCGACCTTGGCCGGGATGGCGTTCATCAGCACCGACGATGGGTACGACGCCTTGCCACCCGGCACGTACAGGCCGGCGCGGTCCAGCGGGGTGACCTTCTGGCCGAGCACGGTACCGTCGGCCTCAGTGTACTGCCAGGAGTCCTGCTTCTGCCGCTCGTGGTACATGCGCACACGGTTGGCAGCCTTTTCCAGGGCTTCGCGCTGGGCCGGGGTAATGCGGGTCAGCGCCAGTTCCAGGCGCTCGCGACCGAGGATCAGGTCATCGATGGACTTGGCATCGACACCATCGAAACGCTGGGTGAATTCCACCAGTGCCGCATCGCCGCGCTCGCGCACGGCCTTGATGATGTCGAGCACGCGCTGGTTGACCGCGTCATCGGACACACTTTCCCAGCTCAGCAGATGATCCAGATGTCGGGCGAAATCCGGATCAGCAGCGTTGAGACGGGCAATTGCAGTGGACACGGTCATGGCGAGGGCCTCGATTATTGGCGAATGCTCAGGCGCCCTAGGCTACCAGTCCATCCGCGCGGGCACCCGAGAAAAATGGCTATGACGCGGATAGACGGGCGCGGCAGCGAAGGCCGCGCGCAGTCGGTAGAGAGTTAGCCGCGGTGTCGCGATTCGACCGCTCCGCGCAGCGTGTCGATCAGGCTCTGGATACGGGCGTGCTGCATTTTCATGGAGGCCTTGTTGACCACCAGGCGCGAGCTGATCGTGGCGATCAGTTCCTGGGGCTCCAGGCCGTTGGCACGCAGGGTGTTGCCGGTATCGACCACGTCGATGATCTTGTCGGCGAGGTTGATCAGCGGTGCCAGTTCCATCGAGCCGTACAGCTTGATGATGTCGACCTGGCGGCCCTGTTCGGCGTAGTAGCGCTTGGCTACGTTGACGAACTTGGTAGCCACGCGCAGACGGCCCTTGGGCTCGGGTGCGCCGACCACGCCAGCGGTCATCAGCTTGCAACGGGCAATCTGCAGGTCCAGGGGCTCGTAAAGGCCCTGGCCGCCGTACTCCATCAGCACATCCTTGCCGGCCACACCCAGGTCGGCGGCACCATGCTCGACATAGGTCGGCACGTCGGTCGCACGCACGATCAGCAGGCGCACATCGTCCTGCGTGGTGGGGATGATCAGTTTGCGGCTCTTGTCCGGGTTCTCGGTCGGCACGATACCGGCCTCGGCCAGCAACGGCAGGGTATCGTCGAGAATACGGCCTTTGGAAAGCGCGATGGTCAACATTGGAACGTCGGTCCTTAAGCGGCTACTGCCGGCCGGGCGTCGAGCCCGACCGCATTCAATTCGTTAGGCACATCCTGCGAAAGCGGGCAAATCCCACCCCCACAGGATGCACCAGGCAGACGACTAGCCCGGTACGCGACGGATCTTCGCGCCCAGCATCTGCAGTTTTTCTTCGATGCACTCGTAACCACGGTCGATGTGGTAGATGCGATCGATCAGGGTATCGCCTTCGGCTACCAGCGCCGACAGCACCAGGCTGGCGGAAGCACGCAGGTCGGTCGCCATTACCGGGGCACCCTTCAGCGCCTTGACGCCAGTGACGATGGCAGTGTTGCCTTCGACCTGAATCTGCGCGCCCATGCGGTGCATTTCGTAGACGTGCATGAAGCGGTTTTCGAAGATCGTCTCGATCACTGCACCTGTGCCTTCGGCAATGGCGTTGAGCGAGATGAACTGCGCCTGCATGTCGGTCGGGAACGCCGGGTAAGGGGCGGTACGCAGGTTGACGGCTTTCGGCCGCTTGCCGTGCATGTCCAGCTCGATCCAGTCTTCGCCAGTGTTGATGTCGGCGCCGGCTTCCTTGAGTTTTTCCAGTACGGCTTCAAGGATGGTCGGGTCGGTGTCCTTGACCTTGACGCGGCCGCCGGTCACGGCAGCGGCAACCAGGTAGGTACCGGTCTCGATACGGTCCGGCATCACGCGGTAGTTGGCCGAGTGCAGGCGCTCGACGCCATCGATGACGATGGTGTCGGTACCAGCGCCCTGGACCTTGCCGCCCATGGCGTTGATGAAGTTGGCCAGGTCGACCACTTCCGGCTCGCGCGCGGCGTTCTGCAGCACGCTGCGGCCCTTGGCCAGGGCAGCGGCCATCATGATGTTCTCGGTACCGGTCACGCTGACGGTGTCGAAGAAGAAGTGCGCACCGCGCAGGCCACCCTCAGGTGCCTTGGCCTTGATGTAGCCGCCTTCGACTTCGATCTTCGCGCCCATGGCCTCGAGGCCACGGATGTGCAGGTCGACCGGGCGCGAACCAATGGCGCAACCGCCAGGCAGGGCCACTTCGGCCTCGCCGAAACGGGCAACCATCGGGCCCAGCACCAGAATCGAGGCGCGCATGGTCTTGACCAGCTCGTAAGGTGCAACCAGTGTCTTGATGGTGCGAGGGTCGATCTCGACAGCCAGCTTTTCGTCGATCACCGGCTCGATGCCCATGCGGCCGAAGAGCTCGATCATGGTGGTGATGTCGTGCAGGTGCGGCAGGTTGCCCACGGTGACCGGGCCGTCGGCCAGCAGGGTCGCCGCCAGAATCGGCAGGGCTGCGTTCTTCGCGCCCGAAATGCGGATCTCGCCATCAAGGCAAGCGCCGCCAGTAATAATCAGTTTGTCCATTGGAATCTCGCCGCCACGTTGGCTCAGGTGCGCTCAGCCCAGGCTGCGCTGCTGAAAAATTTCATGGTTACCGCATGGATGCTGCCATTGGCGATCCACGGATTCAGGTGAGCATAGATCGCCTGCTGGCGTTTGACCGGGCTCAGGCCAGCCAACTCGTCGCTGATCACGTTCAACTGGAAGTTGCAGCCTTCGCCTTCAACTTCGACCCGGGAACCCGGCAATTTCTCTTCAAGGAAGCTTTTAACTTCTACGGCCTGCATGCTCAACCTCAATCGGCGCCCGATGCGCACGGGTCGGCCATCATACAAAAAAGCCCCTCGCCTGCGAAGCCCAACGAGGGCTTCACTGACCGAGGGGCCATCATCCGTGCCGGGCCATCAGGTTGCCAGCACTTCATCGAGATCATAGACCTCGGCAATTTCCCGCATGTCGTCCGGCATGCTGCGCACCTGGCAACCCTTGCCTGCGGCCTGGGCATCGCGCATGAAGGCCAGCAGCAACGACAGGCCGACACTGGTGGAACGCTGCACTGCCGAACAATCGAGCACCAGCTGCGCCTCGCGGCAGGCCGCGATCAGCGCCTTGCCCTGCTTGCGCAGGACCGGCCCGCTGCGGTAGTCCAGCACGCCGGCCAGGCGCAACACGCCCGGCTCGGCCATGCTTACACCGGCCTCACTCATTTGACGGTCTTCTCCGGCGAGTTGTCGGCGGCCTGCTTGGCCTTGGCCACTTCGCCGGCCCAGCCGTCGATGGTCTTGTCCAGGTCGTTGCCATTGCGCTGCATGGCGTCGGCGAACTGGTCGCGGAACAGCTTGCCGATATTGATGCCGTTGACGATCACGTTGCGCACCTTCCACTCGCCACCGATGTTCTCCAGGGTGTACTGCACTGGATACACGGCACCGTTGTTGCCGGTGACCTTCATGCCAACGCTGGCGCGCTTGCCGTCATCAGCCTTGGCCGGGTCGACGGTGATGCCCTGGTTGTTGTACTCGAGCAGGGCATTGCCATAGAACTGCATCAGGCTGCGCTTGAAGTTTTCCTGGAAGCGCTGCATCTGCTCGGGGGTGGCCTTGCGCGAGTACTTGACGGTCATGATGCTCTTGGAAATACCGTCAGCGTCCACCACCGGGCCGAGGATGCGGTTCAGCGCATCATAGAAGGCATTGGGGTTGGACTTGTACTGTTCCTTGTTGGCCTTGAGGTCGCCCAGCAGTTCAGTGGTGGTGCCCTGAACCACATCGTGTGGCGTCTGCGCAGCCACGGTCAGCAGGGGGAAGGCCGCCAGCAGGACCAGCAGGCCACGTCGCAGGATTGAAATCATGGAAACTCCTTAATTAGCCGGTTGCGCTTCTTTCGGTTCCTTGCCAACGGAGTTGAGCAGGAACTTGCCAATCAGATCTTCCAGCACCAGTGCCGACTGGGTGTCGTGGATGGTCCCGCCGTCCTTGAGCACCTGGTCCTCACCGCCCACGCTGATGCCGATGTACTTCTCGCCAAGCAACCCGGCGGTCAGGATCGAGGCAGTGGAGTCGGTCGGCAGGTTGTCCACCGACTTGTCCAGCTGCAGCGTCACCCGACCGGTGTAGGAATCGCGGTCCAGATCGATGGCGGTAACCTTGCCGATGGTCACACCGGCCATGGTCACTTTAGCTCTGACCGTCAAACCGGCGATATTGTCGAAGTAGGCATAAACTTTATAGGTATCGCTGCTCGGGCTGGCCGACAGCCCGCTGACACGCAGGGCCAGCAGCAGCAGCGCCAGGATCCCGGCCAGAAGGAACAGGCCGACACCGATTTCCAGGGTGCGGTTTTGCATCAGAAATCTCCAAACATCAAGGCGGTCAGAATAAAGTCCAGACCCAGCACTGCCAACGAGGCATAGACCACGGTCTTGGTGGTGGCACGGCTGATCCCTTCTGAGGTGGGCTCACAGTCGTACCCCTGGAATACGGCGATCCAGGTCGTGACGAAGGCAAATACCAGGCTCTTGATCAGCCCGTTGAGCACATCGTCCGTGAACGAAACACTGTTCTGCATGTTGGCCCAGAACGAGCCCTCATAGACGCCCAGCCAGTCCACCGCCACCCACGAGCCACCCCAGATGCCGACCACGCTGAAAATCAGCGCCAGCAACGGCAGCGAGATGAAACCGGCCCACAGGCGCGGCGCGACGATGTACTTGAGCGGGTCGACGCCGATCATTTCAAGGCTCGACAACTGCTCGGTGGACTTCATGTTGCCGATTTCTGCGGTCAGCGCCGAACCGGCACGGCCGGCGAACAGCAACGCCGTCACCACCGGGCCGAGCTCACGCAGCAGGGTCAGGGCGACCATCTGCCCCACCGCCTGCTCCGAGCCGTACTTGGTCAGGATGCTGAAGCCCTGTAGCGCCAGCACCATGCCGATGAACACCCCGGACACGACGATGATCGCCAGCGACAGCACGCCCACCGAATACAGCTGCTTGGTCAGCAGCTGGAAGCCGCCGCCAATGCCGCCACGGCCGATCAGCGCATGGAACAGGAACAGGCAGGAGCGCCCCAGCACCGCCAGCACGTCGATGGCCGAGCGACCCAGCAGGCGGACACGTTCGAGTAAGGATTTTCTGCGCATCAACGCGCTCCCAGCAGGTCGGCGCGGTAGTCAGGCGCAGGGAAATGGAAAGGCACCGGGCCGTCCGGGTCGCCCTTCATGAACTGGCGAATCCGCGGGTTGTCCGAGCCCATCAGCTCGTCAGGCGTCCCCTGGCCCAGCACCTGGCCATCACCTACGACATAGATGTAGTCGGCGATGCTGGCGGTTTCCGCCAAGTCGTGGGAAACGACGATGCTGGTGATACCCAAGGCGTCGTTGAGCAGGCGGATCAGACGCACCAATACACCCATGGCGATCGGGTCCTGGCCGACGAACGGCTCGTCGTACATGAGGATCTGCGGGTCGAGGGCAATCGCCCGGGCCAAGGCCACACGGCGCTTCATGCCACCGGACAGCTCGTCGGGCATCAGGTCGATGGCACCGCGCAGCCCCACGGCCTGCAGCTTCATCAGAACGATATCGCGGATCATCTCATCCGACAGCTGGGTATGCACGCGCAGCGGGAACGCGACGTTCTCGAACACATCGAGATCGGTGAACAGCGCGCCGCTCTGGAACAGCACCCCCATTTGCTTGCGGGCGTCGAACAGGTCGCTGCGCGACAACGTCGGCAGGTTCTGCCCGGCAACCCAGACCTCACCGCTGGAGGGGCGCAACTGCGCGCCCATCAGGCGGAGCAACGTGGTCTTGCCGCAACCCGATGGCCCCATGATGCCGGTGACCTTGCCGCGCGGGATGCGAATGTCGACGTTGCTGAAAATGCTGCGCGAACCACGTTTGAAGGTAACCCCCTTCAACTCGACCGCGTAGGCGCTATCCACACTCATCTAGACTCCTTGCTAGTGCAGCCTCGTCCTAATGGACGTCGGCCTCCATCTGGAAGGCACAAGCGCCCCTGGCAGGCCGAATAGCGGCGAACTATAGCACCGCTGACAGCGCCGCCCCAAGGTCAGCTAGCGAGTCGTTCAGCCCTGCGACAGGCTGGCGAGACATTCACCCCGGCAATCGAAAGCGTGAGGGTTTCTTTCATTGCAGCTATAATCGCCGCCTTTTCATCAGGCATTGCTTTTTCGACATGAGCCAATCCAGCGAGCTGATCCAATCCGCACAACGCACCCTGCGCCTGGAACTCGAGGCCGTAGAGGGCCTGCTGGCGCGCATCGACGAAAATTTCGTCAAGGCCTGCGAACTGATCCTGGCCAGCAAGGGCCGGGTCGTCGTGGTCGGCATGGGCAAGTCCGGGCACATCGGCAACAAGATCGCCGCCACCCTGGCAAGCACTGGTACACCGGCGTTTTTCGTGCACCCGGCCGAAGCCAGCCATGGCGACATGGGCATGATCACCCGCGATGATGTCATCCTTGCCCTGTCGAATTCCGGCAGCACTGCCGAAATCGTCACCCTGCTGCCGCTGATCAAGCGCCTGGGCATCAAGCTGATCAGCCTGACCGGCAACCCGGACTCGCCCCTGGCCCAGGCTGCCGAGGTCAACCTCGACGCCCGCGTCGAGCAAGAGGCCTGCCCGCTGAACCTGGCCCCCACCTCCTCCACCACCGCATCGCTGGTGCTGGGCGACGCGCTGGCCATTGCCCTGCTCGAAGCCCGCGGTTTCACCGCCGAGGACTTTGCCTTCTCGCACCCGGGTGGTGCACTGGGCCGCCGCTTGCTACTCAAGGTGGAGAACGTGATGCACGCTGGCGACGAACTGCCCCAGGTGCCCCGCGGTACCCTGCTCAAGGACGCGCTCCTTGAAATGTCCCGAAAAAGCCTGGGCATGACCGTGATCGTCGAAGCCGACGGCAAGCTGGCCGGGATCTTCACCGACGGCGACCTGCGCCGCAGCCTGGACCGCAACATCGACATCCACACCACCCTGATCGACCAGGTCATGACCGTGCACGGCAAGACGGCCCGCGCCGAAATGCTCGCGGCCGAGGCACTGAAGATCATGGAAGACCACAAGATCAACGCCCTGGTGGTGGTGGACCGCGAGGACCGCCCCACCGGCGCCCTGAACATGCACGACCTGCTGCGCGCCGGCGTGATGTAAGAGAGCGATGGAATGAACCAGAACCTCATGCAACGCGGCAAGCACATCAAGCTGGCAGTGTTCGACGTGGACGGCGTGCTCACCGACGGGCGCCTGTACTTCCTCGAGGACGGCAGCGAGTTCAAGACCTTCAACACCCTCGACGGCCAGGGCATCAAGATGCTCATGGCCTCGGGCGTGACCACCGCTATCATCAGCGGGCGCAAGACCCCGGTGGTCGAGCGCCGGGCGAAGAACCTCGGCATCCCGCACCTGTATCAGGGCCGCGAAGACAAACTGGTGGTGCTGGACGGCCTGCTCGCCGAACTGGGCCTGAGCTATGATGAAGTGGCCTACCTTGGCGACGACCTGCCCGACCTGCCGGTGATCCGCCGGGTCGCCCTGGGCATGGCGGTGGCCAACGCCGCGCCGTTCGTTCGCCAGCACGCACATGGCGTGACCCAGGCACGTGGCGGCGAAGGCGCGGCCCGTGAATTCTGCGAACTGATCATGCAGGCCCAGGGCACCCTGGACGCTGCCAACGCCAACTACCTGTAAGGCTGCCCATGTTCAGCAAGAAAGCCCGCAACATTACGCTGCTCGCAGTGATCGCCGCCCTGCTGGTGGCGATCGGCTACTGGAATGTCAGCCCGGAAAGCTTCCTCGACAAACCTGTGGCCCAGGTCGACGAAAGCGCCATCGACTACTACGCGGTCAACGCCCACAGCGTGCAGTTCCTGCCCGACGGCAAGCTGCAGTACGAAATGACCGCTGACAAGGTCGAACACCTGAAAGCCAGCGAAATCACCCTGCTGACCACGCCGGACCTGCACCTGTACCGCGGTACCGAATACCCGTGGCACGTACAGAGCACCCGCGCCGAGGTCAACCCGGACGGCAGCGAAGTCGAACTGATCGACAACGTACGGGTCGCCCGCACCGACGAAAAGCAGCGTGAAATGATCATTACCAGCACACGCATGACCGTGTTCCCGCAGAAGCAATATGCGCAGACCGAGCAAGCCGTTAGAATCGACGGCGCCGGTGGCACAACTACGGGCAAAGGTATGAAAGCGTATTTGAAAGAAGGCAAGATGGACTTGCTCTCTAACGTAAGAGGACAGTATGAGGCTCGTTAAAACCCTCCCCCTTTTGCTCAGCCTGAGCGCAGCACTGGGAAGCGCGAGCGCCCTCGCCCTGCCGAATGACCGTGACCAGCCTATCCGCATCCAGGCCGACAACGCCCACCTGGACGACAAGCAGGGCGTGGCCACCTACACCGGCGACGTGATCATCACCCAGGGTTCGATGATGATCAAAGGCAACACCGTGACCATCACCCGTTCCGCCTCCGGCGACATCGACGTGGTGACCTCGGTGGGCAACCTGGCCTACTTCGAGCAACAGCAGAGCGCAGCCAAGCCAGACAAGATGAAAGGCTGGGCGGTGACCATCCAGTACCAGTCGCAGAAGGACATGGTCATCCTCACCGACCGCGCCAAGGTCGAGAGCGAAGGCAACACCACCGAAGGCGAGAAGATCGTCTACAACACCCAGACCCAGGTGGCGACCGCCGGTCGTGGTGGCAACGTGACCTCGCCGCGTCAGCGTATCGACATGGTGATCCAGCCCAAGAAGAAGGCCGAGTAAATGGCAACCCTCAAAGCCCAGCACCTGGCCAAGAGCTACAAGGGGCGGCAAGTCGTACGCGACGTCAGCCTGTCGATCGACAGCGGCCAGATCGTCGGCCTGCTCGGCCCCAACGGCGCCGGCAAGACCACCTGCTTCTACATGATTGTCGGCCTGGTCCAGGCCGATCAGGGGCGCGTGCTGATCGACAACCTCGATGTCAGCCACCAGCCCATGCACGGTCGCGCCCGCGCCGGCATCGGCTATCTTCCGCAAGAAGCCTCGATCTTCCGCAAGCTGTCGGTGGCCGACAACATCATGGCCATCCTCGAGACCCGCAAGGACCTCGACCGCGACGGCCGGCGCAAAGAGCTGGAAAGCCTGCTGCAGGAGTTCCACATCAGCCACATTCGCGACAACCTCGGCATGAGCCTGTCCGGTGGTGAGCGCCGCCGCGTGGAAATTGCCCGCGCGCTGGCGACCGCACCCAAGTTCATCCTGCTGGACGAACCGTTTGCCGGTGTCGACCCGATTTCGGTCGGTGACATCAAGCAGATCATCCACCACCTCAAGGCCAAGGGCATCGGTGTACTGATCACCGACCACAATGTGCGTGAGACCCTGGATATCTGCGAAACCGCCTATATCGTCAATGATGGCCGACTGATCGCCGAAGGCGACGCTGAAACCATCCTGGCCAACGACCTGGTCAAAGAAGTTTACCTGGGCCACGAGTTCCGACTCTGAGCCTGGCACGCGCCTGGAGTACTGGCAAATCGCCCTGAAACCCGGGGTAAAGTGTTACGGTACTCTAGGCAAACGCTACAATTTAAGGCATAAAACTTGCTTGATCTGGCGCCCCGGCGCCCTCGTGTAGTGGATGGCGCATGCGCGCCGGCGAACAAGGTATTAAGCCCCAGCCATGAAACCATCGCTCGTCCTTAAAATGGGCCAGCAACTGACGATGACACCTCAGTTGCAACAGGCCATCCGCCTGCTCCAGCTCTCCACCCTGGACCTCCAACAGGAAATCCAGGAAGCGCTGGAGTCGAACCCGATGCTCGAACGTCAGGAAGACGGCGACGACTTCGACAACAGCGATCCGATGGCGGACAACGCCGAAAACAAGCCGGTCGCCGAAGTCCAGGACAACAGCTTCCAGGAAAGCACCACCAGTGCCGACACTCTGGAAGACGGTGAATGGAGCGAGCGCATCCCCAACGAGCTGCCGGTCGACACCGCCTGGGAAGACATCTACCAGACCAGTGCCAGCAGCCTGCCAAGCAACGACGACGACGAGTGGGACTTCACCACCCGCACATCGGCCGGTGAGAGCCTGCAAAGCCACCTGTTGTGGCAGCTGAACCTGGCTCCGATGTCCGACACCGACCGCCTGATCGCCGTCACCCTGATCGACAGCATCAACGGCCAGGGCTACCTGGAAGATAGCCTCGAGGAGATCTGCGCAGGTTTCGACCCGGAGCTGGATATCGAGCTGGACGAGGTCGAAGCGGTACTGCACCGCATCCAGCAATTCGAGCCAGCCGGCGTTGCCGCACGCACCCTTGGCGAATGCCTGTTGCTGCAATTGCGCCAGCTGCCTGCCAGCACCCCGTGGATGACAGAAGCCAAGCGCCTGGTCACCGACTTCATCGACCTGCTCGGCAGCCGTGACTACAGCCAGCTGATGCGTCGCATGAAAATCAAGGAAGACGAGCTGCGCCAGGTCATCGAGCTGGTACAAAGCCTCAACCCGCGCCCCGGCTCGCAGATCGAGTCCAGCGAGCCTGAGTACGTGGTGCCCGACGTCATCGTACGCAAGGACAGCGACCGCTGGCTGGTGGAGCTGAACCAGGAGGCCATTCCGCGGCTGCGCGTAAACCCGCAGTACGCTGGCTTTGTGCGCCGAGCCGACACCAGTGCCGACAACACCTTCATGCGCAACCAGCTGCAGGAAGCGCGCTGGTTCATCAAGAGCCTGCAAAGCCGCAACGAAACCCTGATGAAAGTGGCCACGCAGATCGTCGAGCATCAACGCGGCTTCCTCGACCACGGCGACGAAGCGATGAAGCCCTTGGTGCTGCATGACATCGCCGAAGCGGTGGGCATGCACGAGTCGACCATTTCGCGGGTAACCACGCAGAAATACATGCACACCCCGCGTGGCATCTACGAACTGAAATACTTTTTCTCCAGCCACGTCAGCACCTCCGAAGGCGGAGAATGCTCGTCTACGGCTATCCGCGCGATCATCAAGAAACTGGTTGCGGCGGAAAATCAGAAAAAGCCATTGAGTGACAGCAAGATCGCTGGTTTACTGGAGGCACAAGGCATCCAGGTAGCCCGTCGCACCGTCGCCAAGTACCGCGAGTCTCTCGGCATCGCACCGTCGAGCGAGCGCAAGCGACTGATGTAGCCCCTGAGATGTGCCACAGCGTTTGTGGGGCAGGTGCAAGACCTGCCTCTTTATGCACGGGCAACAAAGGAGAAGCTGTATGCAAGTCAATATCAGTGGACAGCATGTAGAAGTCACCCAGCCACTGCGCGATTATGTGCTTGAAAAGCTCGCTCGCGTGGAAAGTCACTTCGACAAGATCACCAACGTGCAGGTCATCATGAAAGTCGAGAAGCTGCAGCAGAAGGTCGAGGCGACCTTGCAGATTCCCGGCGGCGAAGTGGTTGCCAACGCCGAACACGAAGACATGTATGCAGCGATCGACGCCTTGGCCGACAAGCTCGACCGCCAACTGAAAAAACACAAGGAAAAACAGCAAAGCCTGCTGCAAGGTGCAGCTGCCCGCTGATCCCCCTCATCCATGATCCGACTTGAAACCATCCTGACCCCCGGCCGTTCCCTCGTGAACGTGCCGGGCGGCAGCAAGAAGCGCGCCCTGGAAAAGGTCGCCACCGTCATCGCCGAACAAGTGCCCGAACTGGAGATGCAGGACGTCTTCGAAAAACTGGTCGCCCGGGAAAAACTCGGTTCGACCGGTTTCGGCAACGGCATCGCCATCCCGCACTGCCGGCTTGAAGGATGTTCCGCTCCGGTCAGCGCCCTGCTGCACCTGGAAGCGCCTATCGACTACGACGCCATCGATGGCGCGCCGGTGGACCTGCTGTTCGTCCTGTTGGTGCCAGAAGCCGCCACCGATGCCCATCTGGAATTGCTGCGCCAGATTGCCAGCATGCTCGATCGCAAGGAGGTCCGTGATCGCCTGCGTGCGGCCACCAGCAGCGAGGCCCTGTTCCAGGTTGTCCTGGACGTACAGAACGAGCACTGAACATGCGCCTGATCATCGTCAGCGGCCGGTCCGGCTCCGGCAAGAGCACCGCCCTCGATGTCCTGGAAGACAACGGTTTCTACTGCATTGACAACCTGCCCGCCGGGCTGCTGCCGCAACTGGCGGAAAATGCGCTGATCAACACCGAGTTGCAGCAACCCAAGGTCGCCGTGTCGATCGACGCGCGCAACTTGCCCAGCCACCTGACGCGTTTTCCCGAGTTGCTCGAAGAAGCCCGCGCCCGGCATATCCAGTGCGACGTGCTGTACCTGGATGCCGACGAAGACGTACTGCTCAAGCGCTTCTCGGAAACCCGCCGACGCCACCCGCTGACCAACGCCAACCGCTCGCTCGCGGAAGCGATCCGGGTGGAAAGCGAATTGTTGGGGCCGATTGCAGACCTGGCCGACCTGAAGATCGACACCACCAGCCTGAACCTGTACCAGCTGCGTGATTCGATCAAGCTGCGCCTGCTCAACCAGCCAGAGCCTGGCACCGCGTTCCTGGTCGAGTCGTTCGGTTTCAAGCGCGGAATGCCGGTCGATGCCGACCTGGTGTTCGATGTGCGCTGCCTGCCCAACCCCTACTGGAAGCCCGAGCTGCGTGAGCACTCCGGCCTCGACCAACCGGTGATCGACTACCTGGCCGCACAGCCGGATGTCGAAGAGATGTTCAACGACATTTCCAGCTACCTGCTCAAGTGGCTGCCCCGCTTCGCCGCCAGCAACCGTGCCTACGTCACCATTGCCATTGGCTGCACCGGCGGCCACCACCGCTCGGTGTACATCACCGAACGCCTTGGCCAGTTGTTGCAGCAATCCCTGAAAAACGTCCAGGTCCGCCACCGCGACCTCTAGCCCAAGGATCCGCCCCACGATGCCCGCCCGTGAAATCACCATCATCAACAAGCTGGGTCTGCATGCCCGGGCGGCAGCCAAGTTCGTCGGCGTTGCCGGCCGCTTCCCCTGCCAGGTGAGGGTTGGCCGTGCGCCGGACAAGCTGGTGGATGGCAAGAGCATCATGGCGGTGATGATGCTGGCGGCCGGCAAGGGCACCCAGGTGCACCTGCATACCGAAGGCGAGCAGGACGACGATGCCATGGCAGCGCTGGTCGAACTGATCAACAATTATTTCGACGAAGGCGAATGAAATTCGCTGGCCCATTCGCAAGCGGTACGCGTACCCTGTGGGAGCGGCTTTAGCCGCGAAGAATCCAACGCGGTGCATGGCACCGGCTGCGCCGGTGTTCGCGGCTAAAGCCGCTCCCACAGAGCCCCCGCTAATTCAATGAATTATGTGCCGCTCCCACAGCGAAACCGGTGAACACCCCATCATCCGGCGCAAACCGATGCACAGCCCCAAGCGGGCCAGGCCAGGTCCAACCAGGCGAAGCCGCGCGCCAATAGCAATGCAGTGCCTGCGAGCAACAGCAAAGTCCCAAGCGTCATGCGAAACAGGCGAAACAGGCGCACACGGCTGACGGACATCATCTGGTAGCGCATACCGGGGAGACTCACCTCAGGGTTTCGAGGTAGCGGCGCTCCACTTCCGCCCAGTCAATGACGTTGTAAAAGGCACCGATGTATTCCGGACGACGGTTCTGGTACTTCAGGTAATAGGCATGCTCCCACACGTCCAGGCCGAGGATTGGCGTGTTGCCGTGCATCAGCGGGCTGTCCTGGTTGCCGCTGCTTTCCACTACCAGGGTTTTCTGCGGGGTCACGCTGAGCCAGGCCCAGCCACTGCCGAAGCGGGTCAGCGCAGCCTTGGTGAAAGCCTCCTTGAAGGCATCGAAGCCGCCCAGTTGGGCATCTATGGCCTGCGCCAGAGCGCCCTGCGGCTCTCCCCCACCCTGCGGCGACATCACGGTCCAGAACAGGCTGTGGTTGGCGTGCCCGCCGCCATGGTTGGTCACCGCACCACGCAGGTTTTCCGGCAGTTGCCCGACCGCGCCGAGCAGTTTTTCCACCGGCCACTCAGCCCACTCGGTGCCTTCGATGGCGGCGTTGAGGCCAGTGACGTAGGTCTGGTGGTGCTTGGTGTGGTGGATTTCCATGGTCTGCGCGTCGATGTGCGGTTCCAGCGCAGCGTAAGCGTAAGGCAGTGCAGGCAACTTATGGGGCATATCAGTGAATTCCGTAGGCATGGGTTGGGCGATGACCAATGCGGCCACCGCTGGCGCTTGGGCCGTGACTCAGTGTCAGATACCACCGGCGGTGAGTTTTTCCGGGTCCAGTAGCGTTTCCAGCTGGTCACGCGACAGGTCGGTGTGCTCCAGCGCCACGTCGATGATCGGACGGCCTTGCTTGTAAGCGGTCTTGGCGATTTCGGCGGCCTTGAGGTAGCCGATGATCGGGTTCAGCGCCGTGACCAGAATCGGGTTGCGTGCCAGGGCTTCCTTGAGCTTGCTTTCGTTGACCTTGAAGCTGGCGATGGCCTTGTCGGCCAGCAGGCGGCTAACGTTGGCCATCAGCTCGATGCTCTCCAGCAGGTTGCGGGTGATCACCGGCAGCATCACGTTCAGCTCGAAGTTGCCGGACTGGCCAGCGATGGCGATGGTGGCGTCATTGCCGATCACTTGGGCGGCGACCATGGCGGTGGCCTCTGGAATCACCGGGTTGACCTTGCCCGGCATGATCGAAGAGCCCGGCTGCAGGCCTTGCAGCTCGATTTCGCCCAGCCCGGCCAGCGGGCCAGAGTTCATCCAGCGCAGGTCGTTGGCAATCTTCATGAGCGCCACGGCGGTAGTCTTGAGCTGGCCGGACAGGGCCACTGCGGTGTCCTGCGAGCCGATCAGGGCGAACAGGTTCTGCCCGGGGGTGAACTCGACCTGGGTCAGGCCGCTGAGCTGGCGGGCGAAAACAGCAGCGAATTGCGGGTGGGCGTTGATGCCGGTACCCACGGCCGTGCCGCCCTGGGCCAGGGCCTGCAGGCTCGGCAGGGTAGCTTCGATGTGTGCCTTGGCGCCATCGATCTGCGCCGCCCAGCCATCCAGCACCTGGCTCATGCGCACCGGCATGGCGTCCATCAGGTGGGTGCGGCCGGTCTTCACGTACTGATGCACCTGTGCCGACTTGGCCTCGATCACCTGCACCAGATGCGCCAGGGCGGGCAGTAGCTGCTCATGCAAGGCCAGGGCGGCGCTGACGTGAATCGTGGTGGGGATGATGTCGTTGCTGCTCTGGCCGCAGTTGATGTGGTCGTTGGCGTTGACGACCTCACCCAGCACGCGACTGGCCAGTGTGGCGATCACCTCGTTGGCGTTCATATTCGAGCTGGTTCCGGAGCCTGTCTGGAACACATCCACCGGGAAATGCTGGATGAAGTCACTCGCCAGGAGTTGCTCGACTGCCGTTACGATGGCCTGGCCTTGCGCGGTCGACAACTGTTCCAGTTCGACGTTGGCCTTGGCCGCGGCAGCCTTGGCCAGCAGTAGTGCACGAATGAACTGGGCCGGCATGCGCTGGCCGCTGATCGGGAAATTGTCGACCGCGCGTTGGGTCTGGGCGCCGTACAGGGCCTGGGCCGGCACCTGGAGTTCGCCCATGCTGTCACGCTCGATACGGGTATCACTCATCATCAAATCCTTGCATCAGTTCATCGGGAGAAATCGACGGCAGCAGGCGGCAATTGGCCAACTGCATGGCGTAGGGCTGCCAGCGCTGGTTCTGTGCCTCGCGGTCGAGGTTGCGCAGGTCCAGCAGAGGGCGCCAGGCCTGGTCCAGGCACAAGCAGCGCCAATGCCAGGGCAGCATGCGGTCGCAGGCGGTATCCAGCAGCAGGCGGAAGGAAGTCAGCGCCACCGTCCATGAAGAGGTCTCGGTACAGCACACCAGGTAGCGGCCTTCAGCCAAGTAGTGCTCGATCAGGCGCGGTTCGTCGGGCTCGAGCGCACAGCGGATGCGTCGGCTGAGCCAGCGCCAGTTTTCCAGGTAGGGCAGTTCGCGGAGGACGGGTTTCATGAACATCATCGCCGAGCTACTGGTTAATGATATTCATTATTAAGTGATAAATAGAATCACTTCAAGATAGATGATGAAACAAAAAACCCGGCATGGGGGCCGGGTCTTCGGTTTCATTGAAAATTCTGTAGTGCCTGCAACGGCCTCTTCGCGGGTAAACCCGCTCCTACAGGAATCGCATTAGACTGGAGCCTTATGCGATTCCTGTAGGAGCGGGTTTACCCGCGAAGAGGCCGCTACAGGCTATGAATCAGCTACCCGCCACAGTCATCCGCTCGATCAGCACCGACCCGGTGTGAATGTTGCTTCGGGTCTCAAGATCGCTGCCGATCGCGACAATCTGCTGGAACATGTCTTTCATGTTCCCGGCAATGGTCACTTCCTGCACTGCGTGCTGAATCTCGCCATTCTCGACCCAGAAGCCTGCCGCGCCACGGGAATAATCCCCCGTCACCATGTTCAGGCCATGCCCCATCAACTCGGTCACCAGCAGCCCACGGCCCATACGCCGGATCAGCGCCGCCTGGTCTTCGACACCATGGCTGACGAACAGATTGTGCACACCACCAGCGTTGGCAGTGCTTGGCAAACCCAGCTTGCGCCCGGAATAGGTACCCAGCAGGTACGACACCAGCTCACCCTTGTCGACGAACGGCTTGGCATAGGTAGCAAGGCCGTCACCGTCGAATGCGGCACTGCCCAGTGCCCGCGGAATGTGCGGACGCTCGTCGAGGGTCAGCCAGGTGGGGAACAGGCGCTGGCCGATGGTCCCCTCCAGGAACGACGACTTGCGGTACAGGTTGCCGCCGGAGATGGCCGACAGGAAGCTGCCGAACAAGCCACCTGCCAGCTCGGCCGAGAACAGCACCGGCACCTCGCAGGTCGGCACCGGACACGCACCCAGGCGGCTGGCGGCACGCTGGGCAGCGCGCACGCCGATGCTACGCGGGTCTGCCAGCAGGTTGCCCTGGCGGTTCACGTCGTACCAGTAGTCACGCTGCATCTGGCCGTCGCCTTCGGCGATCATCACGCAGCTCAGGCTGTGCCGGGTCGAGGCGTAGCCACCGATGAAACCATGGCTGTTGCCATACACGCGGCAACCCTGGTGGGTATTGAGGGTGGTGCCGTCGGCATTGAGGATGCGCGGGTCGGCGTCGAACGCCGCCGCCTCGCAGGCCAGGGCCATCTCGATGGCCTTCTCTGGCTCGAGGTTCCAGTCGTGATACAGGTCCAGGTCAGGGATCTCGCGGGCCATCAACGCTGCGTCGGCCAAGCCGGAACATTCGTCCTCGGAGGTATGCCTGGCAATCGCCAAGGCCGCGGCGACGGTTTCGCGGATCGCTTCCGGACCACTGGCCGAGGTGCTTGCCGAGCCTTTGCGCTGGCCCACATAGAGGGTGATGCCAAAGCCCTGGTCGCGATTGAATTCGACCGTCTCGACCTCTCGCTGACGTACCGTGGTGGACAGGCCCTGCTCCAGCGACACCGCCACTTCGCAGGCACTGGCCCCCTGGCGGCGCGCCTCGGCAATGATCGCCTCGACCTGCTCCTGCAATGCTGGCAGGTCCTTCGGACCTACGCTCTGGACTGCACTCATGGTTCTCTCCACTCAAATTCTGCGTTCGGCGAGGGTCATTCTACGACCGGGCCGGACAAGCGGCCCCCGACTGGTTATCATGGCGGCGATTTCTAGCGGACTGCCACCATGGTTGATTCAAACGACGACGCCTTCGACGGCGAAAAAAGCAAAACCCAGATCAAGCGCGAGCTGCATGCGCTGGTCGAACTCGGCGAGCGCCTTACCACGCTCAAGGCCGATACCCTGGCTCGCCTGCCGTTGACCGACGAGCTGCGCAAGGCCCTGGCCGAAGCCAGCAAGCACACCGCTCACGGTGCCCGCAAACGCCACATGTCGTTTGTCGGCAAGCTGATGCGCGTGCAGGATCTGGATGCCATCCACGCCCTGCTCGAACAGATGGACAGCTCGACCCGCCAGTACAACGAGCGCTTCCACAGCCTGGAGCGCTGGCGCGACCGGTTGATCGACGGTAATGACGAAGACCTCGAACGCTTCGTCAACGAATACCCCGACACCGACCGCCAGCAGCTGCGCTCGCTGGTACGCCATGCCCAGCACGAGAAGGCGCGGAACAAGCCGCCTGCCGCCGCGCGCAAGGTGTTCAAGTACATCCGCGATCTCGACGAGCTGCAGCGCGGGTTGCGCTGACAGGCTGGGGCCCTGTGGGAGCGGGCAAGCCCGCTCCCACACCCGAAGCCATCACGCCCCTGTACCGCCCACGGTGATCGCATCCAGCTTCAAGGTTGGCTGCCCGACCCCCACCGGCACCGACTGCCCGTCCTTGCCGCAAGTCCCTACCCCGCTGTCCAGCGCCAGGTCGTTACCGACCATCGACACCCGGCTCATCGCTTCCGGGCCATTGCCGATCAGGGTCGCCCCCTTCACCGGCGCGGAAATCTTGCCGTCTTCGATCAGGTAGGCCTCACTGGTCGAGAACACGAACTTGCCGCTGGTAATGTCCACCTGGCCACCGCCGAGGTTGGCGCAGTAGATACCCTTCTTCACCGAAGCGATGATTTCCTGCGGGTCGCTTTCGCCCGCACGCATGTAGGTGTTGGTCATGCGCGGCATCGGCAGGTGCGCGTAGGATTCGCGGCGGCCGTTGCCGGTCACCGCCATGCCCATCAGGCGCGCATTCAGCTTGTCCTGCATGTAGCCCTTGAGCACACCGTTCTCGATCAATGTGGTGCACTCGGTCGGGGTGCCTTCGTCATCCACGCTCAGCGAGCCACGGCGGCCTTCGAGGGTGCCGTCGTCGACAATGGTGCACAGGCTCGACGCCACTTTCTCGCCAATGCGGCCGCTGAACGCCGAACTGCCCTTGCGGTTGAAGTCACCTTCCAGGCCATGGCCGACAGCCTCGTGCAGCAGCACGCCCGACCAGCCCGAACCCAGCACCACCGGCAGGGTACCAGCCGGTGCCGGGATCGCCTCCAGGTTCACCAGGGCCTGGCGCAGCGCTTCGCGGGCATAGCCCATGACCCGCTCTTCGGTGAAGAAGCGGTAGTCGGTACGCCCGCCACCGCCCTGCCCGCCACGCTCGCGGCGGCCATTCTGCTCGACGATGACGCTGACGTTGAAGCGCACCAGCGGGCGCACGTCGGCGGCCAGGCTGCCATCGGCCGCAGCGATCAGGATGCGCTCCCAGACCCCGGCCATGCTCACACTGACCTGCTGGATACGCGGGTCAAGGGCGCGGGTGGCGGCGTCGACACGCTTGAGCAGTTCGACCTTTTCGGCACGGCTGAGCACATCCAGCGGGTTGTCCGCCGGGTAAAGCGCGGTCACGTCCTGGCTGCGGAAGGCCTGCACCTTGCCGTTCTGCCCGGCACGCGAGATCGAACGGGCGGCACGGGCGGCCGAGGTCAGCGCTTCGAGGTTGATTGCGTTGCTGTAGGCAAAGCCGGTCTTTTCACCGGATTGGGCACGCACGCCCACGCCCTGGTCGAGGTTGAAACTGCCCTCTTTGACGATGCCGTCTTCCAGCGCCCAGGTTTCCGAGATCTGCCCCTGGAAATACAGGTCGGCGGCGTCGATGCCGGGGCCGGCCAACTCACCCAGCACGCTCTGCAGGCTGTCCAGGGTCAAGCCGCCTGGGGCCAGGAGCTGCTCGCTGACGGTGGATAACATCTGGCTCATAGTCACTCCGAGGTGTGCGCAGGCCGCAACGCGCCCTGCGAGAAAAAGCGCCGGTGCGATACCACCGGCATGCGCGCCCGGATGGACGCTTGTTCGTCAATGTCGCGTTCGGCGAGCAATACTGCTTCACCTTGCGCCTGTTCAGCGACGATGCGCCCCCAGGGGTCGACGATCGCCGCATGGCCATGGGTTTCCCGTGGCCCCGGGTGGGTGCCGCCCTGTGCCGCAGCCAGCAGGTAGCACTGGGTCTCGATGGCACGGGCGCGCACAAGCACTTCCCAATGTGCCGCGCCCGTTACCGCAGTGAAGGCGGCTGGCGCAGTGATCAGTTCCGCGCCGGCGGCGCGCAGTGCGCTGTACAGTTCGGGGAAGCGCAGGTCGTAGCACACGCTCAGCCCCAGCCGCCCTACTGGCGTATCGGCCACTACCACTTGGGCGCCGTGGGCATAGTCGTCGGACTCGCGGTAACGGCCACGATTGTCGGCAACGTCCACATCGAACAGGTGCAGCTTGTCATAGCGTGCCGCTACCTCACCGTGTTCGTCGATCAGCAGCGAGCAGGCATGGGCCTTGGCTTCAGGTTGGCCGACCGGTGGCAATGGCAAGGTACCGGCGACAATCCATAACTTGAGGTCGCGGGCGGTGCGTTTCAACCATGGCAGGATCGGCCCTTTGCCCAACGCTTCGGCGCGGCCGATGGCAGCGGCGTCCTTGCGGCCCATGGCAGCGAAGTTTTCCGGCAGCACCGCCAGCCGTGCGCCGCCAAAGGCGGCCTGCTCCAACAGGGCACCGGCGCGCTGCAGGTTGGCCAGCACATCGTCCTGGCTGACCATCTGGATTACCGCTGCCTTCATGGGCACTCCTAACGGGATTTCTCGAAAGGTTTCACAAATGTGATTCTAGGCTCTTTCACCGGACCTTCGACACGGTAGTGCACGCTGGCGAAGCGTGACACCCGGTCACCGATCAGCCGGTCCACCAGGAATAGCGCCCCGCCCACGGCTGGCGCGCCGACAATCAGGGCTGCCAGCGGCAGGTTATTGGTCACTGGCAGACTTACCTGCAGGTTGGCATCGACCCGGTCGCGCACCAGGTCCAAGGTGCCGTCCAGCTCGAAGTTGCTCGACGGGCCAGTCACGGCGATTGGCTCGCGGGTCACATAGACACCGTCACTGGCTACCAGCAAGCCTTTGACGCGGTCGTAGGCCAGGCCCTTGTCGAACAGGTCGGAGAAGTCCAGGCGCAAGCGCCGGCCGATGGAGTTGAAGTTCAGCAGGCCGAACACCCGCAGCGCCTGGGCACTGCCCTCGACCTCCACGAACTGGCCGGTGCGCAGGGCTGCGTCCATGCTGCCGGAGAAGCGCTTGAGGCTCACCGAGGCCGGCGAACCCGGCCAGCGGCCATCTACATCCAGGCGGAAGTCGCGGCTGGTCACGGTCGGCGCAAAGCCCCAGGCCTTGAGCACATCCGCCAGGTTGTTGCCGTCCAGGCGCCCTTTGTACCAACTGCCGGTTTTTCCCGGTTCGCCTTCCCAGCCACCGCCACCATCGATACGCAGTCCTTTGAAGTCGAGGTCTATATCGCTGGCGGTCACGCCACGCGCGGTCGGCCGCAGCTTGAGCGACGCACTGCCGTACAGGTCGTCACCGCGATAGAGCTTGTCGATGCTCAGGTCCAGTGCCGGAACCTTGCGCGGGTCGAACGAAGCCAGCGGGTCCGGGCCCTCCTCGGCCTGTGCCTCTGCCTGCTTTTCCGCCGCGCTGGCGGCGGGCAGGCGCAAGGTCTGCATGCGCACCACCATTGGCGCGCCCTTGGCATCCGGCACCCGGGCGTTGCCGATGACTTCCTTGCTATCGAGGCGCAAATCCCAGGCGGGGCCGCCACGGGCCAGGCGCACCACGGCCTGGTTCAGGTCCAGGCCAAAGGCTTTCAGCTGGCCGATGCTCAGGTCTACGCCTTGCAGGTTCTGCCTCGCGCTACTGCCCGGGTCATCGCCGGCCAGGCGCGCCGCCTGTTCCTGCCAGGGCCCCAGGTCCAGCGTCTCCAGGTGCCCGCGCACTCGCAGGCCCTGGCCGGCAGGTACCTGGGCATCACCGGCGCCCAGCAGCAACTCGCCACGGCCCTGCCCCAGCTTCTCGGCCGGCGCGGCGTAGGCAAAGCGGGCAAGGTCGGTGTAGGCGACATCGAAGCGCCGCTCCGGCCCCTGCAGGGTCATGCTGAAGCGTGTGTCACGGGTATCGGACGCTGCCTTGCCGAACGGTGCCGGCAGGTCTATGGCCAAGCCCTTGAGGCTGGAATCGACACTCAGACGGTTGTCCCGGCTACCCAGGCTGACCTGCAACTGGTAAGGCAGGTCGCCGGACGCCGGCAAGGCCTGCTTGAACTGCAGCCAGTCGGTCAGAGCCTTGAGTGACACCTGGCCGCTGGCGTTGACGCGTGTCTGCATCTGCCCGGGCTGGCCTTCGGCGGTGATTTGCGCCGTAACAGGCTTGCCGAACGCTTGCAGGCTGATGCCCTTGCCGCTCAGGCCCTTGTCCAAATCAAAGCTGAAGTCACCCTTCAGGCGGCTCAACTCCAGACTCGGCGGCGCAACCTTCAACCGCGCATCGTCGGTGGCAAAGTCTACCTGCACTTTCGGCCGCTGCCCGCGGGCCAACGGAATGTCGAGCTTGACCTTGCCCTTGAGCGGCCCCTCGCCCTCCCAGCCGGCGAATATCTCGCCAGTGCCGATTGGCGCCTCCTTGAGGATCTTCAGGCCATCGCCCAGGCTCCCGTCGAAGTCACCATCGAGGTACAGGTGGCTTTGCTGGCCCTCGTCGACATGCGGGATATCGACGCTCACATTACTGACCTTGGTATCGAGGAGTACGCCACGCTGGGCCTTGATGCGCACACCACTGTCCTCGATGAACACATCGCCATCCACGTGCTGCACCTGCGGCCAGCCCGGCTGGAAGTCCAGGGCTGCATCACGCACCTTGAAGAACAGGCTGATGCTGCGGGCTTCCGGCGCGACACCATGGTTCAGCGAGCCTTGGTACTGGAAGTAGCCTTCGTCCACCGTGCCTTTGACGATCGCACTGCGCAGCCATTCATCGAGTGCCGGGCTGAGCACCTCGGGCAGGTACTTGGCGGTGTAGCGGCCATCGCCTTCGGTCAGGCCGACGCGCAGGTCCATGTAGTCTTCACGGCCTTCTTCGAACAACAGGCGAATGAGGAAGTCACCGGCGATCTTGCCCTCCTCGCCCAGTACCTTGAGGTAAGGCGCGACCAGGGTGAAACCCTCCTTGTCCAAGGCCCAGGTCAGGCGCGCATTGGCCTTCTGGTAATGCCAGGGTTTGGCGAAGATCGGGTACAGGTGCAGCATGAACGCATCGGTATCAAGGCGCAGTTCGCCATGACCAAGGTCTCCGCTGATGCTGCCGCTGACGTTACCGGCTGCCGGGGCATTGTGATAGGCATCGAAACCGACCTTCTCCAGGTTGGCTTCGAACTGCAGGCGCTGGTCACCCTCAGCCTTGGGCCGGGCTACCAGACGCACATTGCGCAACGCGCCGGTCACATTCAGGCCATCGACCACGGCCATGACCTTGTCCGGGAGTGGCGCCAGGGCATCGACGAGCGGTGTCAACGGCGTGAGGTCGAGGCGGTCGGCCTGCACGTTCCAGCTTTCCGCGGCAGCGTCCTCGCCTGGACGCTGCTGCATTTGCAGGTGCGACTCCCAACGGGTCTTGCCGACGTCCATGGCCAGGGAGTCGACTACCACATCGAAGCCTTGTTCCTGGCGCTGGAACCAGGCACCCAGGGCCAGGTTGTTCAGCCTGGCCGCCTTGCGCCCGGCATAGGCACCGTGCAGCTCCGGTGCATTGAGGCGTACAACGGCCTGCTGCAACTGCCCCTTGCTCCAGTCCACCCAGAACTCGCCGCCCGCCCGCAGGGCGTCGGCATGCCACTGGCCCAGCAGGCGTGGCGGCAACCAACGCGCCCAGTCACTCTGTGGCAGGCTCAGATAGGCTTCGACCTGGCCGTCGCGCCAGGCGCTGGGCGTGGCACGACTGCGCAGGTTCAGCGACAAGGGTTGGCCATCGGGCAGGGTCGCGCGCAGGTCCAGGGCATGGCGCGAAGCTCCGGCCTGCAGGCCAACGCTCACATAAGTCAGGGTCAACGGGTCGCGCTGCCAGGGGTGCAGGGTGACCTGACTGTCGAACACATCAATGCGGCCCAACTGGCGCAGTCGCTGCAACAACTCGGCGGGGTCGAGCGGCGCATCGTCCTTCTTCGGCAGGCCTTCGAGGCTCCAGGCGCCCTGCTCGTTCTCGCGCAGAATCAGCTGCAGGCCGCCCAACTGAATGCGTGCCAGGCGTACTTCTCGGGCAGTGAGGCTAGCCCAGACATCGGGGACTACCTTGACGTCGTCCAAGCGCAGGGCCGTCGCCCCATCGCCCAGTTGCAGGTCGCGCACCCGCAGCACCGGTGCCAGGCCGCTCCAGCGGCCTTCCAGGGCACCAACGTGCACGGGCAGGCCCAAAGCCTGCTCGGCCTTGCTTTCCACATCGGCGCGATACTCGGCCACCAACGGCACCAGTTCGCGGCCGAGGCTGACATACAGCGCCACCAGTACCGCCAGCAGGGCGCAAACGCCCAGCGCCCAGCGGGTCAAGGCGACAAGAACGCGGGTCAGACGTCCCATGGCCATGGCCCTCCAGGTCGTTTATCCATGATGGCCCGTAGCCCCGGATTTTCCAGCCCGGGCCACCTGCGGCGCGTTTCAGAAGGCCTCAGAGCAGCACCACATCGTATTGTTCCTGCGAATACATCGACTCCACCTGGAAACGAATGGTTCGGCCGATAAAGGCTTCCAGCTCCGCGACGTTACCGGATTCTTCATCCAGCAACCGATCGACCACCTTCTGGTTGGCCAGCACGCGGTAGCCTTCGGCCTGGTATGCACGGGCCTCGCGCAGGATCTCGCGGAAGATTTCGTAACAGATGGTCTCGGGGGTTTTCAGCTTGCCACGGCCCTGGCAGGCCAGGCAGGGCTCGCACAGCACCTGTTCCAGGCTTTCACGTGTGCGCTTGCGGGTCATCTGAACCAGGCCCAGCTCGGTGATGCCGATGATGTTGGTCTTGGCGTGATCGCGCTCCAGCTGCTTTTCCAGAGTACGCAGCACCTGGCGCTGGTGCTCCTCGTCTTCCATGTCGATGAAGTCGATGATGATGATGCCGCCGATGTTGCGCAGGCGCAGTTGCCGGGCGATCGCGGTGGCGGCCTCGAGGTTGGTCTTGAAGATGGTCTCTTCAAGGTTGCGATGGCCGACGAAGGCGCCGGTGTTCACATCGATCGTGGTCATCGCTTCAGCCGGGTCGACCACCAGGTAGCCACCGGACTTCAGCGGCACCTTGCGCTCCAGTGCACGCTGGATCTCGTCCTCGACGCCATACAGGTCGAAAATCGGCCGTTCGCCCGGGTAGTGCTCGAGGCGGTCGGCGATTTCCGGCATCAGTTCGCCAACGAACTGCGTAGTCTTCTGGAAGGTTTCCCGCGAGTCGATGCGGATCTTCTCGATCTTCGGGTTGACCAGGTCACGCAAGGTACGCAGGGCCAGGCCCAGGTCCTCGTAGATGACCGTGGGCGCACCGCAGGTCTTGATCTGGGTGCCGATCTGCTCCCACAGGCGGCGCAGGTAGCGGATGTCCTGCAGGATCTCTTCAGCGCGTGCGCCTTCGGCGGCGGTACGCAGGATGAAGCCACCGGCGTCCTTGATGTTCTCGCTTTCCATGCAGTCGCTGACTACCTGCTTGAGGCGCTCGCGCTCGGCTTCGTCTTCGATCTTCAGGGAAATGCCGACATGGCTGCTGCGCGGCATGTACACCAGGTAGCGCGACGGGATCGACAGCTGGGTGGTCAGGCGCGCGCCCTTGGTGCCGATCGGGTCCTTGGTCACCTGCACCACCAGGGCCTGGCCCTCGTGCACCAGGGCGGTGATGTTCTCTACCGCCGAGCCTTCGCGCTGGGATATCTCCGAGGCATGGATGAATGCCGCGCGCTCCAGGCCGATGTCGACAAAGGCCGCCTGCATGCCCGGCAGCACACGCACCACCTTGCCTTTGTAGATATTGCCGACGATGCCCCGGCGCTGGGTGCGCTCGACATGCACTTCCTGCAGCACCCCGTTTTCCACCACCGCCACGCGCGACTCCATCGGGGTGATGTTGATCAGGATCTCTTCACTCATGGCAGGCTCTCGTCAAAGGTCTTGGATAATGATGGATGGCGTATGCAGTGCTGGCTACCGCTGGTTTGTTACCTCTGGCGTATGCGCGGGCGATTGCCAGCAGGCAATGCCGAATTGGCCAAGCAGTTCGGCCGTTTCACTGAGGGGCAAGCCGACCACCGCCGAGTAGCTGCCGGAAAGGCCGGTGACGAACACCGCGCCCAAGCCCTGGATGGCATAGCCGCCGGCCTTGTCCGCGGGCTCGCCGCTGGCCCAGTAGCGTTGCGCTTCCTCGGCGCTGATCGCACGGAAGCGCACCTTGCTGGTGACGCAAAGGCTGTGCACGCGCGGGCCATCGCTCAGGGCGACCGCGGTCAAAACCTGGTGCTCGCGGCCCGACAGGCCGGCCAGCATGGCCAGGGCATCTTCGCGGTTTTCCGGTTTGCCGAGAATACGACCATCGAGCACCACGGCAGTGTCTGCACCCAGCACCACAGCCGGACCTTCGAGGCAGGCCAGGCCGGCGGCAGCCTTGGCCCGGGCCAGGCGCTCGACGTAGGCCGGTGCGCTTTCATCGGGCAGTGGGGTTTCATCGATGGGTGCACTGACGACGCTGAACGGCACACCGATCTGGGTCAGCAGTTCACGACGACGGGGCGAGCCGGAGGCCAGGTATAGCGGGTTCATGCAGACATCTCCCTGTCAGTCGCGGCGGCGCCGTCAGTTGATATGCAAGCGTCGGCGCAGGTCGCGCAGGGCGAAACTTATCCACGGCCAGAGCAAGGCACTGATCACTGCTGACCAGACCAGCGCCAGGGTGGGCAGCCGGTTGCCGGTCAGCGCGCTGAGCCACAGCTGGATCAGCTGGGCAATGCCGAAGATCACCAGGATCACCAGGCTCTGCTGCCACATGGGGAACATGCGCAGGCGCTGCTGCAACGACAGCACCAGGAAGGTGATGAGGGTGAGGATCAGCGCGTTCTGACCCAGCAGAGTGCCGTACAGCACGTCCTCGGCCAGGCCCAGCACGAACGCGGTGGTCATGCCGACCTTGTTCGGTACGGCGAGGGTCCAGAACGACACCAGCAAGGCCAGCCACATGGGCCGGAACACTTCCATGAACTGCGGCATGGGCGAGACGCTGAGCAGCAGGCCGATGGCGAAAGTCAGCCAGATGACCCAGCCGTTGTTGCGGCGTGATGCAGCCATCATTGCCTCCGGGTGTGAGCGGGTGCGGCAGGCGCGGCAGCCGGCGTGACAGGTGCGACCGCCGGAGCTGCAGGCTGCGCAGCCGGGGCTGTCGGGGCCGCTGGTGTGGCCGGCGTGGCAGGGGCGCTGCCAGTTGGTGCGCCCTGCTCACCCGTCGTGGCCGGCTGGCCTGGGGCCGAGGTGCCCTTGCGGTCAGCCTCTTCCTGGGCAATGGCGGCATCGGTGGCGCGCTGTTCCGGGCTGCGCCGGTCGCTGAACACCAGCAGCATGTAGCGGCTGCGGTTGAGCGCGGCGGTGGGGATGGCACGAACGATGGCGAACGGCTGGCCGGAATCGTGGATCACTTCGTTGACCGTGGCCACCGGGTAACCGGCCGGGAAGCGTTGCCCCATGCCGGAACTGACCAGCAGGTCGCCTTCCTTGATGTCGGCGGTATCGGCCACATGGCGCAGCTCCAGGCGCTCCGGGTTGCCGGTACCGCTGGCGATGGCGCGCAGGCCGTTGCGGTTGACCTGCACCGGGATGCTATGGGTGGTATCGGTCAGCAACAGTACGCGCGAGGTGTACGGCATCAGCTCGACCACCTGGCCCATGAGGCCACGGGCATCGAGCACCGGCTGGCCGAGGAACACGCCATCACGTTCGCCCTTGTTGATCAGGATGCGGTGGGTGAACGGGTTGGGATCGACACCGATCAGCTCCGCCACTTCGACCTTTTCGTTGACCAGCGCCGAAGAGTTGAGCAACTCGCGCAGGCGCACGTTCTGCTCGGTCAGGGCCGCCAGTTTCTGCAGGCGCCCCTGCAGCAGCAGGGCTTCGGTCTTGAGCTTTTCGTTTTCGGCGATCAGTTCGGTGCGGCTGCCGAACTGGCCGGCCACACCTTGCCACGCACGCTGCGGCAGGTCGGTGATCCAGTACGACTCCATGAGTACCAGGCCCATCTGGCTGCGCACTGGTTTAAGCACGTCGAAGCGCGCGTCGACAACCATCAACGCGACCGACATCACCACCAGGACGAGCAGGCGAACGCCCAGCGAAGGGCCCTTGGAGAAAAGCGGTTTAATGGGCCGTTCCTCGTGGACGACTCAGGAGGTCATTGGACATGGGACAACGCACCAGCCTGGTTGCGGGTTGACGGATACGGCGCCCCGAACGGGCGCCAGCCCAGCACATACAGGTAGCACTGTGCGTACTACCTGTAAACCGGGCGCTCGTGAACAGCGAGCGGAATCACTCGCTGGAGAGCAGGTCCATCGCGTGCTTGTCCATCATCTCCAGGGCGCGACCGCCGCCACGGGCGACACAGGTCAGCGGGTCTTCGGCGACGATCACCGGCAGGCCGGTTTCCTGGGCCAGCAGCTTGTCGAGGTCACGCAGCAGCGCGCCACCACCAGTCAGCACCAGGCCACGCTCGGCGATGTCCGAGGCCAGCTCGGGCGGCGATTGCTCCAGGGCACTCTTGACCGCCTGGACGATGGTCGCCAGGGATTCCTGCAGCGCTTCGAGCACTTCGTTGGAGTTCAGGGTGAAGGCACGCGGTACGCCCTCGGCCAGGTTGCGGCCGCGCACGTCGACTTCACGTACTTCGCCGCCCGGGTAGGCAGTACCGATTTCCTGCTTGATGCGCTCGGCGGTGGACTCGCCGATCAGGCTGCCGTAGTTGCGGCGCACGTAGGTGACGATGGCTTCGTCGAAGCGGTCGCCGCCAACGCGGACGGATTCGGCATAGACCACGCCGTTCAGGGAGATCAGCGCGATTTCAGTGGTACCACCACCGATATCGACAACCATCGAACCGCGGGCTTCTTCGACCGGCAGGCCGGCACCGATGGCGGCGGCCATCGGCTCTTCGATCAGGAACACTTCACGGGCACCGGCACCCAGCGCCGATTCGCGAATGGCGCGGCGCTCTACCTGGGTCGACTTGCACGGCACGCAGATCAGCACGCGCGGGCTCGGCTGCAGGAAGCTGTTCTCGTGAACCTTGTTGATAAAATATTGCAACATTTTTTCGCAGACGCTGAAGTCGGCGATGACGCCGTCCTTCATCGGACGAATGGCAGCAATGTTGCCAGGCGTACGGCCCAGCATGCGCTTGGCTTCGGTACCGACGGCGACGACGCTTTTCTGGTTGCCATGGGTACGGATGGCAACAACCGAGGGCTCATTCAGTACGATACCGCGCTCACGCACGTAAATAAGGGTGTTGGCAGTACCCAGGTCGATGGACAGATCGCTGGAAAACATGCCACGCAGTTTCTTGAACATGGGAAAGTGACCCTGGGGAAAGCGTGGGTAAAAAAGTGCGGCAAACTCTAACAATGGCAGGGATTTTGGGCAAGGAGCCAATATGTTAAATTGGCTGTTTTTCCGAGCACGCCAGCAGAATTTCGCGGCCGTTAGACCGCCAGAAAGCTGACATGTTCCTCACTGCGGACCCGAATTCCGGTCTTTGTTTCCCCTGGAGATCCCCATGGCGCTTGAACGCTGCGACGTGGAAAAGATCGCCCATCTGGCCCGTCTGGGCCTGAATGATGGCGAACTGCCACGCATTACTGACGCACTGAACAGCATTCTCGGGCTGGTCGACCAGATGCAAGCGGTCGACACTACTGGCATCGAGCCACTGGCCCACCCCCTGGAGGCCAGCCAGCGCCTGCGTCCCGACCAGGTCACCGAGAGCAACCAGCGCGACGCCTACCAGGCCATCGCGCCGTCGACCGAAAGCGGTCTGTACCTGGTTCCCAAAGTCATCGAGTAAGGGATAGTGCCTGCCATGCATCAATTGACCCTGGCCGAGATCGCCCGCGGACTCGCCGACAAGTCGTTTTCCTCCGAAGAGCTGACCGGCGCCCTGCTGGCGCGCATCAAGCAGCTCGACCCGCAGATCAACAGCTTCATCAGCGTCACCGAAGACCTGGCCCTGGGCCAGGCGCGTGCCGCCGACGCCCGTCGCGCCGCTGGCGAAACCGGCGCGCTGCTGGGTGCCCCCATCGCCCACAAGGACCTGTTCTGCACCAACGGCGTACGCACCAGCTGCGGCTCGAAGATGCTCGACAACTTCAAGGCGCCGTATGACGCCACCGTGGTTGCCAAGCTGGCCGAAGCCGGCATGGTCACCCTGGGCAAGACCAACATGGACGAATTCGCCATGGGTTCGGCCAACGAATCCAGCCACTACGGCGCGGTGAAGAACCCATGGAACCTCGAGCACGTCCCGGGCGGCTCGTCGGGCGGTTCGGCCGCGGCAGTGGCTGCACGCCTGCTGCCAGCCACCACCGGCACCGACACCGGCGGCTCCATCCGCCAACCGGCGGCACTGACCAACCTCACCGGCCTCAAGCCAACCTACGGCCGCGTGTCGCGCTGGGGCATGATCGCCTACGCCTCCAGCCTCGACCAGGGTGGCCCGCTGGCCCGTACCGCCGAGGACTGCGCCCTGCTGCTGCAAGGCATGGCTGGTTTCGACGCCAAGGACTCCACCAGCATCGAAGAACCGGTGCCGGACTACAGCGACAACCTGAATGCTTCGCTGCAAGGCCTGCGCATCGGCCTGCCGAAGGAGTACTTCGGTGCCGGCCTCGACCCACGCATCGCCGATCTGGTCCAGGCCAGCGTCAAGGAGCTGGAAAAGCTCGGCGCGGTGGTCAAGGAAATCAGCCTGCCGAACATGCAGCACGCCATCCCGGCCTACTACGTGATCGCCCCCGCTGAAGCTTCGTCCAACCTGTCGCGTTTCGATGGCGTGCGCTTCGGCTACCGCTGCGAGAACCCGAAAGACCTGACCGACCTGTACAAGCGTTCGCGTGGCGAAGGCTTCGGTGTCGAAGTGCAGCGCCGCATCATGGTCGGCACCTACGCCCTGTCGGCCGGCTACTACGATGCCTACTACGTGAAGGCTCAGCAGATCCGCCGCCTGATCAAGAACGACTTCATGGCCGCCTTCAACGACGTCGACCTGATCCTCGGCCCGACCACGCCAAACCCGGCCTGGAAGCTCGGCGCCAAGAGCAGCGACCCGGTCGCCGCCTACCTGGAAGACGTCTACACCATCACCGCCAACCTGGCGGGCCTGCCGGGCCTGTCGATGCCGGCCGGCTTCGTCGATGGCCTGCCGGTCGGCGTGCAGTTGCTGGCGCCATACTTCCAGGAAGGCCGCCTGCTCAACGTCGCGCACCGCTACCAGCAAGTGACCGACTGGCACACCCGCGCCCCCAACGGCTTCTGAGGAATTCACACATGCAATGGGAAGTTGTGATCGGGCTGGAAATCCACACTCAGCTCGCCACCCAGTCGAAGATCTTCTCCGGCAGCGCCACCACCTTCGGTTCCGAGCCGAACACCCAGGCCAGCCTGGTTGACCTGGGCATGCCTGGCGTACTGCCGGTACTGAACCAGGAAGCCGTGCGCATGGCGTGCATGTTCGGCCTGGCCATCGATGCCGAGATCGGCAAGCGCAACGTGTTCGCGCGCAAGAACTACTTCTACCCGGACCTGCCCAAGGGCTACCAGATCAGCCAGATGGACCTGCCGATCGTCGGCAAGGGCCACCTGGACATCGCCCTGGAAGACGGCACCATCAAGCGCATCGGGGTAACCCGCGCGCACCTGGAAGAAGATGCCGGCAAGAGCCTGCACGAAGACTTCAGCGGCTCCACCGGCATCGACCTGAACCGTGCCGGCACCCCGCTGCTGGAAATCGTCTCCGAGCCCGACATGCGCAGCGCCAAGGAAGCCGTGGCCTACGTCAAGGCGATCCACGCGCTGGTGCGTTACCTGGGCATCTGCGACGGCAACATGGCCGAAGGCTCGCTGCGTTGCGACTGCAACGTGTCGATCCGCCCGAAAGGCCAGGCCGAGTTCGGCACCCGCTGCGAGATCAAGAACGTCAACTCGTTCCGCTTCATCGAACGCGCGATCAACAGCGAGATCCAGCGCCAGATCGACCTGATCGAGGACGGCGGCAAGGTGGTACAGGAAACCCGCCTGTACGACCCGAACAAGGACGAGACCCGCTCCATGCGCAGCAAGGAGGAAGCCAACGACTACCGTTACTTCCCCGACCCGGACCTGCTGCCGGTGGTGATCGAGGACAGCTTCCTCGAAACCGTCCGCGCCGGCTTGCCGGAACTGCCGACGCAGAAGGTCGAGCGCTTCCAGAACCAGTACGGCCTGTCGGCCTACGACGCCAACGTGCTGGCTTCCAGCCGCGAGCAGGCGGACTACTTCGAGGAAGTGGTGAAGATCGGTGGCGATGCCAAGCTGGCTGCCAACTGGGTCATGGTCGAACTGGGCAGCCTGCTGAACAAGCTGGGCATCGAGATCGACCAGGCACCGGTCAGCGCCGCACAGCTGGGTGGCATGCTGCTGCGTATCCGCGACAACACCATCAGCGGCAAGATCGCCAAGACCGTGTTCGAGGCCATGGCCGCCGGTGAAGGCGATGCCGACAGCATCATCGAAAGCAAGGGCCTGAAGCAGGTCACCGATACCGGTGCGATCGACAAGATGCTCGACGAGGTGCTGGCGGCAAACGCCGAGCAGGTCGAACAGTACCGCGCAGCCGACGAGGCCAAGCGTGGCAAGATGTTCGGCTTCTTTGTCGGCCAGGCGATGAAAGCCTCCAAAGGCAAGGCCAACCCGGGGCAAGTGAACCAATTGCTCAAGGCCAAGCTCGAAGGGTGATTGTTTTTCCCCTGTAGTCCTGCGAGGGCTTCGCCCTCGTTCGCGGCTAAAGCCGCTCCCACAGGTACAGCGCCGCTCGCCAGTGCAGCGCCGTACCTGTGGGAGCGGCTTTAGCCGCGAATGGCCGCACCGGAGCATTCGAATTGCTAAAACGATCCCTGAGCACCCTCGCCCTCTTCTCCCTGCTGGCCGGCTGCGCCAGCCAGGACATCGACCCCGACGGTTACGACAAGACCGGCACCGCCTCCTATTACGGCTCTCGCCACCACGGCAAACGCACCGCCAGCGGCGAACCGTTCAACCAGCACGGCCTCACCGCCGCCCACCGCAGCCTGCCCTTCGGCACCCGGGTACGGGTGACCAACCTGGCCAACCAGCGCAGCGTCGTGGTGCGCATCAACGACCGTGGCCCACACACCCGCGGCCGCCTGATCGATCTTTCACGTGCCGCCGCAGAAAAAATCGGCATGATCCGTAGCGGAACCGCGCGCGTGCGAGTACAAGGGCTTAGCGACTGACGCGACAGGAGTCCGACCATTTTCGACCTGGCTACCCTACCTACCACCAGCCTCCTGCAACTGGGCATCGCCCTGCTGTTGCTGATCGGCGGTGCCGAACTGCTGGTACGCGCAGCCCTGCGCCTGGCCCAGCGCCTGCACGTACGCCCGCTGATCATCGGCCTTAGCCTGGTGGCCTTCGGCAGCACTGCCCCGCAAATGACCGTGAGCCTGCAGGCCGCCTACCAGGGCGCGCCGGACGTGGCGGTGGGCAGCGTTATCGGCAGCAACATATTCAACGTATTGGTCATTCTCGGCCTGGCCGCACTGATCATCCCGCTGCGCGTGTCGCGGCAACTGGTGCGCCTGGACATTCCACTGATGATCGTCGCCAGCGGCCTGGTCTACGCGTTATCCGCAAACGGCCACCTGGGCCGGGCCGAAGGGGTGTTGCTGCTGACCGGACTGATCGGCTACCTGGCAATGCTTTGGCACCAGTCGCGCCACTACGCCCGCACCTACCCCGCACCGACCACCGTCACCAGCAGCGCCGGGCGCTTCTGGTCGGGCACGCTGCTGCAGGTGCTGGCCGGCCTGGGCCTGCTGAGCCTGGCAGGTCACTTGTTGCTGGAAGCCGCCGTGGAGGTGGCCACCGACCTGGGCCTGTCCGAGCGCATCATCGGCCTGACTGTCGTTGCCATTTGCACCTCCCTGCCGGAACTGGCCGCTGCGCTGATCGCCGCCCTGCGCGGTGAACGGGAAATCGCCGTGGGCACAGTGATCGGCAGCAACCTGTTCAACCTGCTGGCCGTGCTGGGCCTGACCGCGCTGGTCACTCCCGAGCCGCTGTCGATCTCGCCCAACGCCTTGGCCTTCGATCTGCCGGTAATGCTGGGTGTTGCTGCGCTGAGCCTGCCGGTGTTCTATTCCGGCTACCGCATCACTCGCGCCGAAGGCCTGGTGTTCCTCTGCCTGTACCTGGCCTATGGGCTGCACGTGGCGGCGTTTACCATGGGCATGCCACTGGCCGGCCGCCTGGAGCGGTTGATGCTGTTCTACGTACTGCCGGTGCTCGCCATGGTGTTGCTGTACACCACCGCACGAGCCTGGCGCCGCCAACACTAAGGAAAACAACATGGCTGATAGCAAGAAAACCGGCGAACAGATTCGGCGCCAGGTGATGGGCGATGCATTCGTCGACCGCGCCCTGGGCAATGCCACCGACTTTACCCAGCCGCTGCAGGACTTCGTCAACGAACATGCCTGGGGTAGCGTGTGGGCCCGCGACGGGCTGCCGTTGAAAACCCGCAGCCTGATTACCCTGGCCACGCTCACGGCACTCAAGTGCCCGCAGGAGCTCAAGGGACATGTGCGCGGGGCGTTGAACAATGGCTGCACGGTGGAGGAAATTCGCGAAGCGCTGCTGCATTGCGCGGTGTATGCGGGGGTGCCCGCGGCGATTGATGCGTTCCGTGCGGCACAGGAAGTGATCGACAGCTATCAAGGCTGACCCAGCCTTTTTCAGGCCCGGCCTCTTTGCGGGTAAACCCGCTCCCACAGGTACTGCACAGGTCTTAGAGCCTGTGGAATCCCTGTGGGAGCGGGCGTGCCCGCGAAGAGGCCGGTACTGTGTTACCTACCTGGCCTGGCGAGCCTTCTTCATCTTGAAGGCCACCCACAGCACCAGGATCCACCCCGGAATCAGCATTACCGAGATGCGAATCGGCGGGGTCAGGTACATCACCACCAGAATCAGCACGATGAACGCCAGGCACAGGTAGTTGGTTACCGGGTGCCCCCAGCTCTTGTAGAACGGGGTAATCCCGGCCGCCAGCTTGGCCTTGCGGAACTTCAGGTGGGTGATGCTGATGCTCGCCCAGTTGATCACCAGCGCCGACACCGCCAGGGCCATCAGCAAACCAAAGGCTTCACCCGGCATCAGGTAGTTGATCAGTACGCACAGCCCGGTGGCAAAAGCCGACACACCCAGCGCGGTCAGCGGCACGCCGCTACGGCTTACCTTCAGCAACTGACGCGGTGCATCGCCCTGGCTGGCCAGGCCGAACAGCATGCGGCTGTTGGCGTACACGCAGCTGTTGTACACCGACAGCGCCGCCGTCAGCACCACGATATTGAGGATGGTCGCCACCAGGTCACTGTCCAGTTCGTGGAAGATCATCACGAACGGGCTGCCACCCTGCACCACCTTCTGCCACGGGTACAGCGACAGCAGCACCGCCAGGGCACCGATATAGAAGATGAGGATGCGATACACCACCTGGTTGGTGGCCTTGGGGATGCTCTGACGCGGGTTGTCGGCCTCGGCGGCGGTGATGCCCACCAGCTCCAGGCCACCGAACGAGAACATGATCACTGCCAGTGCCATCACCAGGCCGGTGACGCCGTTGGGGAAGAAGCCGCCGTACTGCCAGAGGTTGGCCACGCTGGCGTCCGGGCCGCCATGGCCGCTGGTCAGCAGCCAGGCGCCGAAGCCGATCATGCTGACGATAGCCACCACCTTGACCAGGGCGAACCAGAACTCCATCTCGCCGTAGACCTTAACCTGGGTGAGGTTGATCAGGTTGATCACCACGAAGAAGATCGCCGCAGTGGCCCAGGTGGGGAAGCCGGGCCACCAGTACTGCACGTAGATGCCCACCGCGGTAAGCTCGGCCATACCGACCAGTACGTACACCACCCAGTAGTTCCAGCCCGAAACAAACCCGGCAAACTCGCTCCAGTACTGGTGGGCGAAGTGGCTGAAGCTGCCGGCCACGGGCTCTTCAACAACCATTTCACCGAGCTGGCGCATGATCAGGAAGGCCATCAGGCCGGCAATGGCGTAGCCCAGCAGGACGGAGGGGCCAGCCAGCTGGATGGTCTGGGCAATGCCCAGAAACAACCCGGTACCGATGGCCCCGCCCAGCGCGATCAGCTGGATATGGCGATTCTTCAGCCCGCGCTGTAACCGCTCGGGCGTGCTCTGGTCTTGCATGAAGTGTCCTTTAGCTCAGTGAGGCTGTGTTTTTGTGTTGTTTGCAGTCAAGGATCTAGATCCATCCGCCCCACTGCAAGATGAAAATACCAATGTTGGTGGTGATCGCCGCCATTAGCGTGGTAATCACGATGATCGATGCAGCCAGCTCATGGTTGCCGTTCGCCGCCCGCGCCATGACGTAGCTGGCAGCTGCAGTCGGGCTGCCGATGTACAGGAACAGGATGCCCAGCTCGGCGCCGCGGAAGCCGCATAGCCAGGCACCGAGGGTACCCAGCAGCGGTAGCCAGACCATCTTCACCAGGCTGGCGTCGATGGCCAGCCTGCCACTGTCGCGCAGTGCCGCCATCGACAGCGTGCCACCGATGCAGATCAGCGCCAGCGGCAGGGTCATCTGCGCCAGGTAATCGCCCGAGGTCAGCAGCCAGTTGGGCAGCGGCACCTGGCCGTAGGCCATGGGCGTGGCCACCAGCACACTGATGATCAGCGGGTTGCTGAAGATGCTCTTGCAGATGCTCCACGGGTCGGATTTCAGGTCCGGGCTGTAAACCGCCAGCACCACTGCCGACAACGAGTTGTACATGAGGATGACCAGGCCGGCGAGTACCGCCCCCAGGGAGATGCCGTAGTCGCCGTAGAGACTGGCGGCCAGGGCCAAGCCGATCACGCCGTTGTTCCCACGGAATGCGCCCTGGGTATAGATGCCCCGATCGGCCAGCGGGCTGCGCCAGATGGCCATGCCCCAGGCAATGGCGAAGCCGGCCAGGGTGGCGACGATGAAATAGAGAAGGACGCCGGGTTTGACCGCCGTGGCCAGGTCGGCGTGGTAGATGCCGAGGAACAGCAACGCCGGCATGCACACGTTGAACACCAGTTGCGAGGCTACGCGGTTGAAATTGTCGTCGATCAGGCGGATACGTTTGAGCAGCACGCCCATGAACAGCATGGCGAAGACCGGGGCCGTGATGTTCAACGTCTGGATAAGAAGGGCGAGCATGCGCAAGCGATCCTGGAGGGGTTGCCGTTAGGGGGCTAATGATACGCCAACGGCCGGGACTTGCGGGGATCGCGGGGTGATAAAGAGAAGTTTCTGGCAGTTACGGCCCTTTCGCGGATAAACCCGCTCCTACAGGTACTGCACAGGCCTGGAGGCCTGTGAACACCTGTAAGAGCGGGTTTACCCGCGAAGAGGCCGGCACTGCCAGTACTGAATCAGCGCCGAACCGGGCGCTTCTGCAGTTTGCGCTGCAAGGTCCGACGGTGCATGCCCAACGCCCGCGCGGTGGCCGAGATATTGCCCTCGTGCTCGTTCAGTACGCGCTGGATGTGCTCCCATTGCAGGCGGTCGACCGACATCGGGTTTTCCGGCACCAGGCTATCCAGGTCGGTGTGCTCTGACAGCAACGCAGCCAGCACATCATCGGCATCGGCCGGCTTGCACAGGTAGTTGCAGGCACCACGCTTGACCGCTTCCACCGCAGTGGCAATGCTCGAGTAACCGGTCAGGATCACCACGCGCATTTCCGGGTCCAGCTCCAGCAGCTTGGGCAGCAGCACCAGGCCGGAGTCGCCTTCCATCTTCAGGTCCAGCGTGGCGTAGTCCGGCAGGTCCTGCTGGGCCAGGATCAACCCTTCCTCGGCAGAGCTGGCGGTGCTGACGCGGAAACCGCGGCGGCTCATGGCCCGGGCCATGACACGGGTGAAGGTGGCATCGTCATCCACCAGCAGCAGGTGCGGCAGCTCTTCGCCTTCGACCTGGTTTTCTTCGCTCATCATTCATCTCCTCGCTTGCCATAGGGCAGGCGCAGTTCGGTCAGGGTGCCACCCTGTTCATGACTATAGAGTTTCACCGAACCGCCCGCACGGGTCACGCTGGCCTTGCTCAAGAACAGGCCCAGGCCGAAGCCTTTGCCCTTGGTGGTAATGAAGGGTTTGCCGATGGCCTCGGCGATCGCCGGCGGCACGCCGGGGCCGTGGTCACGGATGCTGATGACGATGTCATGGGTGTCCCAGTCCAGGCGCACTTCAAGGTCATCGGGGCAGGCATCGGCGGCATTGTTCAACAGGTTCAACAACGCTTGGGTCAGGTCCGGCGGCGGGGTCAGGCGCGGCACCTGGCCGTCGCGCAAGCGCTGGAAGCGGTAGCTGGCTTCCGGGCGCATCAGGTGCCAACGGTTGAGCGCTTCGTCCAGCCATGCCGTGACATCCTGCTCCACCACGGCCAGGCGGCGGTTGGCTTCGGCGGCGCGTACCAGCTGTTGCAGGGTTTCCTTGCACAGCTTCACCTGGTCCTGAAGGATCTGCAGGTCTTCCTGCAGCAACGGGTCGGCGTGGTCCTGGCGCATTTCGTTCAGCAGCACGCTCATGGTCGCCAACGGTGTGCCCAGCTCATGGGCGGCACCGGCGGCCTGGGTGGCCACGGCCAGCAGCTGCTCGTCGCGCAGGCTTTCTTCACGCCGCTCGGAACGCAGTTGCTCCTGGCGGCGCAGCTCTTCGGCCATGCGTGCGGCAAAGAAGGTGATCACCGCAGCGGCCAGGGCAATACTCAGCCACATGCCATACACCTGCATCTTGTCCCGCGCCATCGGCAGGCCTTCAAGCGGGTAGAACTGCACCAGCAGCAGGCTGTAGGCGGTCAGGGCAATGCCGGACAGGATCAGCGAATACAGCCACGGCAAGGTAACTGCGGCAATCGCCAGCGGCACCAGGTAATACGATACGAACGGGTTGGTCGAGCCGCCGGAGTAGTACAGCAAGGCACTGTGGATCAGCAGGTCGCAGGCCAGTTGCAGGGCATATTCCAGCTCGGTGACAGGCAACGACAGGCGCAGGCGCAGGGCCGTGAAGGCGCACAGCAGCGAAGACAAGGCCAAGGTGCCGGCCAGCGACAGCCAGGGCAAAGGCAGCAGTTCGGTCCAGTAGGCGACGCCCACGGAGCCGGCCTGGGCAGCCAGGACCAGGACCCGAATGACGGTCAGGCGCCAGAGGTTCTGGCGAGTAGCAGACAGCGGTTGTACGGCGGCGAGCATGAGCTCTCCTGATGAGTGCTCCAGAAAAATCGGCTGGAGTATACCGAAGCCAGGCGCCTCGCTGCAGCGATGCGGCAAAGCGCCACACTTTGTCACAGGTTCATGATGGCACTTTTGAACCCACTACACTGTTGCCGGTCTGATGGGCCATGCGTGGAATGGATGGCCACAACCCACGCCTTATATTGCCAAGGAGTACCACATGCAAATCCCACGTCGCGGCACCGCCCTGATCCTGTCCTGCGGCCTGCTCGCCAGCCTGCCGGCGCTGGCTGCCGATGAGCCGCGCTACAATCAGGTCTCGCTGCGTGCCGAGGTCAGCAAGGAAGTGGCGCGCGACCTGATGGTCGTTACCCTGTACAGCGAAGCGCAGAACACCGACCCGGGCAAGCTCGCCAAGCAGATCACCGAGACCATGAACAAGGCCGTACAGCAGTCGCGCCAGGTCAAGGACGTGAAGATCAGCCAGGGTAGCCGCAACAGCTACCCGGTATATGACAGCAAGGGCCAGAAGATCACCGGCTGGCGCGAGCGCGCCGAGTTGCGCCTGGAAAGCGCCAACTTCCCTGCCCTGTCGCAGCTGACCGCCGACCTACTGCAAGAGCTGAAGATGGGGGGCATGGACTTCTCCATCGCCCCGGCCACGCGCAAGGCCAGCGAAGATGCACTGCTCAAGGATGCGGTGGATGCCTTCAAGGCACGCGCGCAACTGGCTACCGAGGCACTGGGTGGCAAGGGCTACAAAGTGGTCAGCCTGAACCTCAACAGCAGCGGTTACCCGCGCCCTTACCTGCGCAGTGCGCCGATGGCGATGAAGGCCATGGGGGCTGATGAGTCGGCACCGGCGCCGGATATCGAGGCCGGGACCAGTGAAGTGAGCATGAATGCCGATGGCCTGATCGAAGTGCAGATGCCTTAAAGGATCCACGAAATACCTGTGGGAGCGGGCTTGCCGGCTCTCATGGAACTGCACATGACTCATTGAATTAGCAGTGACCTTGTGGGAGCGGCTTTAGCCGCGAACACCGGCGCAGCCGGTGCCATGCACCGCGTCGGATTCTTCGCGGCTAAAGCCGCTCCCACAGGGTACGCGGATCGCTTGCGAATCCAGTTCTCTGTCAAATCAGCTTTTTCAGACATTTCCTACGCACCAATAAGGTGCTTCCTACGCCAACCCCGCCTCGAAATATCCCGCAAAAAGCCATCATTTTGCCTACGCAAACGTTTAACTTCTTCGAAAGTTATATCAATGCGACATCCATGTACGCCCGTACCACTTTTCTGGCGCCAACTATCCCTCCGCATATTGCATTGGGAACACCCCCTGCATAAGTATCCGCAGGTCGGCTCACGAGGCCACCTCAATCGAAAAATGACAACAATGAGGCCACCATGCTCAAACACGCAGTCATTCCGTTCCTGCTAGGCGCAGGCTTGCTCTCCGGCGCACCGTCGGCCCTCGCAGCGTCCAACCTGGTGTTCTGCTCCGAAGGCAGCCCGGCCGGCTTCGACCCGGGCCAATACACCACAGGGACTGACTTTGACGCCTCGGCCGAGACCGTGTTCAACCGCTTGACCCAGTTCGAACGTGGCGGCACGGCAGTCATCCCGGGTCTGGCGACCAAGTGGGAAGTCTCCGACGACGGAAAGACCTACACCTTCCACCTGCGCGAAGGGGTCAAGTTCCACACCACCGACTACTTCAAGCCCACCCGCAACTTCAACGCCGACGACGTGCTGTTCACCTTCAACCGCATGCTCGACAAGGACCACCCGTTCCGCAAGGCCTACCCCACCGAGTTCCCATACTTCACCGACATGGGCATGGACAAGAATATCGCCAAGCTGGAAAAGCTCGACGAACATACCGTCAGGTTCACCCTCAACGAAGTCGACGCCGCATTCATTCAGAACCTGGCCATGAGCTTCGCCTCGATCCAGTCCGCCGAATACGCCGACCAGTTGCTCAAGGACGGCAAGGCCGCCGACATCAACCAGAAGCCGATCGGCACTGGCCCGTTCGTATTCAGCAAGTACCAGAAGGACGCGCAGATCCGCTTCAAGGGCAACAAGGACTACTGGCAACCTGATGACGTGAAGATCGACAACCTGATCTTCGCCATCACCACCGACGCCTCTGTGCGCATGCAGAAGCTGAAGAAGAACGAGTGCCAGGTCACCCTGTTCCCGCGCCCTGCCGACATCCAGCCGCTGAAACAGGACCCCAAGCTGCAGATGCCGCAGCAAGCCGGTTTCAACCTCGGCTACATCGCCTACAACGTGATGGACAAGGTCAAGGGCAGCAACGAGCCCAACCCGCTGGCCCAGCTGAAAGTCCGCGAGGCGCTGGACATGGCCGTGGACAAGAAAAAGATCATCGAGTCGGTCTACCAGGGCGCCGGCCAACTGGCGGTCAACGCCATGCCCCCGACCCAGTGGTCCTATGACGACAGCATCAAGGACGCGCCATTCGACCCTGAAAAAGCCAAGCAACTGCTCAAGGAAGCCGGCATCAAGGAAGGCACCGAAATCACCCTGTGGGCGATGCCCGTGCAACGCCCGTACAACCCCAATGCCAAGCTGATGGCCGAGATGCTGCAATCCGACTGGGCCAAGGTCGGCATCAAGGCCAAGATCGTCAGCTATGAATGGGGCGAGTACATCAAGCGCTCCAAAGGCGGCGAACAGGGCGCCATGCTGATCGGCTGGAGCGGTGACAACGGTGACCCGGACAACTGGCTGGGCACCCTGTACGGCTGCGACGCCATGAACGGCAACAACTTCTCCAAATGGTGCTACAAGCCCTACGACGACCTGATCAAGCAGGCCAAGGCCACTTCCGACCAGGCCAAGCGCACCGAGTTGTATCAGCAGGCACAGCACATCCTCAAGGAGCAGGTGCCGATCACCCCGATCGCCCACTCCACCGTGTACCAGCCCATGAGCGCCAAGGTGAAGGACTTCAAGATCAGCCCGTTCGCGCTGAACTCCTTCTACGGCGTCAGCGTGGACAAATAGGCTAGCCAAGGCACCCGCCGAGCGGCGGGTGCCCCGCCATCCTCATACCCGTTCATGTCGTCCTGCTGCCATCCGCAGCGGGGTCGGCGACCTGTTGCCGCCATTCGTACCCCGAGGCGGCGCAAACAGACGTAAAAGGACTTGCCATGCGCAATACCACCCGAGTTTCCGCCCTGCTGGCCCTGGGCCTGATCAGCCAATCGCCGGCCCTGCTGGCCAACAACCTGGTGTTCTGTTCCGAAGGCAGCCCCGCCGGCTTCGACACTGCCCAGTACACCAGCGCCACCGACAATGACGCCGCCGAACCGATCTACAACCGCCTGGTCGAGTTCGAACGCGGCGGCACTGCCGTGCACCCTGCCCTGGCGACCCGCTGGGAGGTGTCCGAAGATGGCCTGCGCTACACCTTCCACCTGCGCGAAGGGGTGAAGTTCCACAGCAACAAGGCCTTTGCACCGAGCCGCGACTTCAACGCCGACGACGTGCTGTTCACCTTCAACCGCATGCTCGACAAGAACCACCCGTTCCGCCAGGCCTACCCGACCGAGTTCCCCTATTTCATCAGCATGGGCCTGGACAAGAACATCGCCCGTGTCGAAAAGACCGGTCCACTGACCGTGGTGTTCACCCTGAACAAGGTCGATGCCGCGTTCATCCAGAACCTGGCCATGAGCTTCGCCTCGATCCTCTCTGCTGAATACGCCGAACAGTTGATTACCAGCGGGCGCCCCAGCGACATCAACCAGCAACCGATCGGCACCGGCCCGTTCGTGTTCCAGCGTTATCAGAAGGATTCGCAGATCCGCTACAAGGGCAACAAGGCCTATTGGTCACCGCAGGACGTGAAGATCGACAACCTGGTGTTCTCGATCAACATCGACCCTTCGGTGCGCATCCAGAAGCTGCGCCGCAACGAATGCCAGGTCACCCTGAACCCGCGCCCCGCAGACCTCCCGGCGCTCAAGGCCGACAGCAAACTGCAGGTGCTGCAACAGCCTGGCTTCAACCTCGGCTATATCGCCTACAACACTCAACACCCACCGTTCGACCGGTTGGAAGTGCGCCAGGCAATGGATATGGCAGTGAACAAGCAGGCGATCATCCAGGCTGTGTATCAGGATTCCGGCCAGCTGGCAGTCAACGCCATGCCGCCAACCCAGTGGTCCTATGACGACAGCATCAAGGACGCCCCCTTCGATCCGGAAAAGGCCAAACAGCTACTGCAGCAGGCCGGAGTCAAGCCGGGCACCGAGATCACCCTGTGGGCCATGCCGGTGCAGCGCCCGTACAACCCAAACGCCAAGCTGATGGCGGAAATGCTCCAGGCCGACTGGAGCAAGCTCGGCTTCAAGGTGCGCATTGTCAGCTATGAATGGGGCGAGTACCTCAAGCGCATGAAAAGCGGCGAGCACGATATCGCCCTGATCGGCTGGACCGGGGACAACGGCGACCCGGACAACTGGCTGGGCACCCTCTACAACTGCGATGCCATCGGCAGCAACAACTACTCGCTGTGGTGCGATCCGCAGTACGACAGCCTGGTCAAGCAGGCCAAGCAGGTCACCGACCGCGCGCAGCGCACCGCCCTGTACCAGCAGGCCCAGCAGCGGCTCAAGCAACAGGTGCCGATTACCCCGGTGGCACATTCAATGGTCAACCAACCGCTGAGCATCAAGGTTTCCGAATTCAAGGTCAGCCCTTTCGGGCGCAACGATTTTTCCGGTGTGAGTGTTGATTGATCTTTAACCCTCAAGGGCCTCTTCGCGGGTAAACCCGCTCCCACAGGTACGGCGCACATGCCGAAACCTGTGGTGCCCCTGTGGGAGCGGGTTTACCCGCGAAAGGGCCGGCACAGCCAACACAACGCCCCGATTCTGCCCGGTGACCCCGGGCAACCCTGGCAACACCGCAGCAAGAAGCCCGGCCCACAAGGCCAGGCAATAACTAGAAGAACAGAAAGGGAGCTTTAACCTTGAGACTATTCACCTTGACCGCACTGGCGTTATCCATCAGTGCCTTATCCACCGTGACCCAGGCCGACCCACAAAGCCAGGAATACGTGCCCATCACACTAAAAGGCAGCAGCGAGCAGGAGCAGGCCAGCGGCTTCGTCGACGGCCAGAGCCTGTCCGGCAGCACCCGCAACTGGTATGCCCGCGAGCGCGCCGCACGCGCCCCGCTGTGGAAGTACTACAAGAGCGACGGCACCCGCCACGACACCCACAGCCGCGAGAACTGGGTGCAGGGCACCATCCTCAACTACAGCTCCGGTTTCACCCAGGGCACCGTCGGCTTCGCCGTCGAAGCCGCCGGTTACAATGCCATCGCCCTGCTGCAGAACCGCGAGGACGTCGCCGGCCCCAACAACCGCACCCTGACCCACAGCGACGGCGACCCGGTCGGCCAGTGGAGCAAGATGGGCCTGGCCAACGTCAAGGCGCGGGTGTCCAACACCACCCTCACCGTCGGCCGCCAATCGGTGGACACGCCGATGATCGCCTACATCGGCAACCGCGCCCTGCCCTCGAGCTTCCAGGGCGCGTTCCTGCACAGCGCCGAATTCGACAACCTGAGCTTCGACCTGGGCACCTTCGACCGCGTCTCGCCACGTACCGAACAGAGCCTCAGCAAGTTCCGCACCGAGTACAGCGCCACTGGCGTGGAGACCGACCGCGCCAGCACCGCCGGCATCAACTACCAGCCGTTCAAGAGCCTGAGCACCAGCCTGTACGCCACCAAGGTCGACGACTTCTGGAACCAGTACTACTTCGGCGCCAACCATGTGCTCGGCGATAGCGCAGTGCTAAGCCTGAGCACCGGCCTGAACTACTACAAGACCGTCGACGCCGGCAGCAAGAAGATGGGCGATATCGACAACGACACCTACAGCCTGTCGTTCGGCCTGACCCACCAGGCCCACACCCTCAGCGCCTCCTGGCAGCAGGTCAACGGCAACGAGTACTTCGACTACCTGCACGAAACCAACGGCATCTACCTGGCCAACTCGCTGCTGTCGGACTTCAACGGCCCCAACGAGAAATCGCTGCAGATTTCCTACGTGCTGAACATGGCGCCGTACGGCGTGCCGGGCCTGAAGTTCAACCTGTACAACGCCCGCGGCTGGGGCATCGATGGTACCCATTACCGCGGTACCGCCTACGACGTGAACGGCCTGGATGGCGAAACCCACTACGAGTGGGGCTTCGGCACCAGCTACGCGGTACAGAGCGGGCCATTGAAAGACACCAGCATCCGTGCCACCTACACCGCGCACCGCGCCAGCAAGGCCCAGGGCGATGGCAGCCTGGATGAGTTCCGGGTGGTTACCACCATTCCATTCAACATTCTCTGACCGCCGGCGCCACGGCCTGCTTCGCTGCGGGCCGTGGCGGCTACGCTGGAATCAATGCAAGCAGGGAGTCCACCCATGCAGAGAGCTTTCATGAAATCGCTACCGCTACGCCTCGCCCTGGCAGCGCTGGTACTGGGTAGCGCCACGCAACTGGCGGCCAAGCCGCTGGTAGTGTGCACCGAGGCCAGCCCGGAAGGGTTCGACGTTGTCCAGTACACTACGGGGGTCACCTTCGATGCCACCTCCGAAGCGCTGTTCAACCGCCTGGTCGACTTCAAGCCCGGTACCACCGATGTCCAGCCGGCCCTGGCCGAACGCTGGGACATCTCACCGGACGGCCTGACCTACACCTTCCACCTGCGCCAAGGGGTGAAGTTCCACAAGACCGACTACTTCACGCCCACTCGCGAATTCAATGCCGATGACGTGCTGTGGAGCCTGCGCCGTCAGCTCGACCCGGCGCACCCGTGGCACGACAAGACCAGCGTCGGCTACCCGTACTTCGAAAGCATGTCCTTCAAAAGCCTGCTCAAGTCGGTGGACAAGACCGATGACCACACCGTGGTGATCACCCTCACTCGCCCGGAAGCACCGTTCCTGCGGGACATGGCCATGGGCTTCACCTCGATCTACTCCGCCGAATACGGCGACCAGTTGCTCAAGGCCGGCAAGACCGCCGAGCTGAACAGCAAGCCGATCGGCACTGGCCCGTTCATCTTCCAGCGTTACAACAAGGACGCCCAGGTCCGCTTCAAACCCAACCCGGACTACTTCCGCGGCAAGCCCCCGGCCGACGCCCTGATATTCGCCATCGCCACCGACAGCAACGTGCGCCTGCAAAAGCTGCGCGCCAACGAATGCCAGGTGGCGCTGTACCCCAAACCGGAGGACGTGCCGACGATCAAGGCCGACCCCAAGCTCAAGGTCGCCGAGACCGAAGCGCTGGTTACCGGCTATATCGCCATGAACACCCAGCACAAGTACCTCAGCGATGTGCGCGTGCGCAAAGCCATCAACATGGCCTTCGACCGCCAGACACACGTCGACCAGCTGTTTGGCAAGGACAACGCGCTGGTGGGCGTGAACCCGTACCCGCCGACCATGCTCGGTTACAATACCACCAACCAGAACCCGCCTCGGGACCTGGCCAAGGCCCGCGCCCTGCTCAAGGAAGCTGGCGTACCGGAAGGTACCGTGATCACCCTGTTCACCCGCAACGGCGGCGGCATGACCAACCCCAACCCACGCCTGTCCGCCGAGATGCTGCAGGCCGACCTGAAACAGGTCGGCCTGAAGCTGGATATCCGCGTGATGGAATGGGCCGAAATGCTGCGTCGTGCCAAGAACGGCGAAGCCGACCTGGTCTCCACCGGCTGGGCAGGCGACAACGGTGACCCGGACAACTTCCTCACCCCACTGCTCAGCTGCGAGGCCGCCAAGAACGGCGAGAACTACGCCCGCTGGTGCAATCCGCAGTTCCAGGAACTCATCACGCGCGCACGGCAGATGACGGATGACAATGAGCGCCGATGGGTCTATGCCGAGGCTTTAAGGGTGTACGATGACGACCAACCCTGGATCAGCATGGCCCACCCCAAGGTGTTCGCCGCCATGCGTGACAACGTGGAGGGCTACGTGATCAGCCCTCTGGCCAACAACAACTTCGCCACCACCAAGGTGAAGTAGAACAACAACGACCGCCGGCAACCCACACGGGGACCGGCGGCACCCCGTAGCGTGCTGCTAGCCGCACGGCCTGATGAGGTAACCCAGACAATGTTGAGCTTTATTGCCCGGCGCCTTGGCCTGCTGATACCGACCTTTTTCGGTATCACCTTGCTGACCTTCGCGCTCATACGCCTGATCCCCGGCGACCCGGTGGAAGTGATGATGGGCGAGCGCAGGGTCGACCCCGAAATGCATGCCCAGGCCATGGAGCGCCTGGGCCTGAACAAGCCGCTGCCGGTCCAGTACCTGGACTACGTCGGCAAGCTGGCCCAGGGTGACCTCGGTGAATCGCTGCGCACCCGCGAGAGCGTGTGGAGCGAGTTCCTCACCCTGTTCCCGGCCACACTCGAACTGGCCTTCGCCGCCCTGCTGTTCGCTGGCATCGTCGGCCTGCTGGCCGGGGTGATCGCTGCGCTCAAGCGCGGATCGCTGTTCGACCACGGGGTGATGGGCATTTCGCTGGCGGGTTATTCGATGCCGATCTTCTGGTGGGGTCTGATCCTGATCATGTTCTTCTCGGTAAGCCTGGGCTGGACCCCGGTGTCCGGGCGCATCGACCTGCTCTACGACATCGAGCCGAAGACCGGCTTCATGCTCATCGACACCCTGCTCAGCGACGAGGAAGGTGCGTTCAAGGACGCGGTGATGCACCTGATCCTGCCGGCCATCGTGCTCGGCACCATCCCGCTGGCGGTGATTGCCCGCATGACCCGCTCGTCGATGCTCGAAGTGCTGCGCGAGGACTACATCCGCACCGCCCGCGCCAAAGGCCTGTCGCCGGCCCGCGTGGTGTTCGTGCACGGCCTGCGCAACGCGCTGATCCCGGTACTGACCGTATTCGGCCTGCAGGTTGGCACGTTGCTGGCCGGTGCGGTGCTGACCGAAACCATCTTTTCCTGGCCGGGCATCGGCAAGTGGCTGATCGAAGCCATCGGTGCCCGTGACTACCCCGTGGTCCAGAACGGCATCCTGTTGATCGCCTGCCTGGTGATCCTGGTCAACTTCGTAGTGGATATCCTCTACGGCCTGGCCAACCCACGCATCCGTCATCAGCGCTGAGGCCTTCGCCATGACTAGCCCGATTCCGAAATCCGTCACGCCGGCCAGCCCGGTGGACCAGAGCCTGCTCTACCCCTCGCCATACAAAGAATTCTGGCAAGCCTTCGCCCGCAACAAAGGTGCGGTGATGGGCCTGGCCTTCATGTGCCTGGTGGTGTTCTGCGCGCTGTTCGCGCCGTGGGTCGCCCCGCACGACCCGAGCGAGCAGTACCGCGAATTCCTGCTGACCCCACCGGTGTGGCTCGAACGTGGCAGCTGGCAGTTCATCCTCGGCACCGACGAGCTGGGCCGCGACCTGCTTTCGCGGCTGATCCAGGGCGCGCGGCTGTCGCTGCTGATCGGCCTGTCGTCGGTGGTGATGTCGCTGATCCCTGGCATCCTGCTGGGCCTGCTGGCCGGTTTCTTCCCGCAACTGCTCGGCCCGTCGATCATGCGCCTGATGGACGTGATGCTGGCCCTGCCCTCGCTGCTGCTGGCGGTGGCCATCGTCGCCATCCTCGGCCCAGGCCTGATCAACACCGTGATCGCCATCGCCATCGTGTCGTTGCCATCCTACGTGCGCCTTACCCGCGCCGCCGTGATGGGCGAGCTGAACCGCGACTACGTCACCGCCGCGCGCCTGGCCGGTGCCGGGCTGCCACGGCTGATGTTCGTCACCGTGCTGCCAAACTGCATGGCCCCGCTGATCGTGCAGGCCACCCTCAGCTTCTCCTCGGCCATCCTCGACGCCGCCGCCCTGGGCTTCCTTGGCCTTGGCGTACAGCCGCCGACCCCGGAGTGGGGCACCATGCTGGCTTCGGCTCGTGACTACATCGAGCGCGCCTGGTGGGTGGTGAGCCTGCCCGGCCTGACCATTCTGCTCAGTGTGCTGGCAATCAACCTGATGGGCGACGGCCTGCGCGATGCGCTGGACCCGAAACTCAAGAACGCCGCCTGAGGAGTACGCCATGTCACTGTTGCAGATCAACAACCTGAACGTGCGCTTCGGCGACGCCAATGCGGTACCGGTGGTCGATGGCCTGGACCTGACGGTGGAGGCCGGCGAGATCCTGGCCATCGTCGGCGAATCCGGCTCGGGCAAGTCCGTGACCATGATGGCCCTGATGGGCCTGATCGACGCCCCCGGGCGCATCACCGCCGACTCGCTCACCTTCGACGGCACCGACATGCTCAAGCTCAGCGGTCGCCAGCGACGCAAAGTGGTGGGCAAGGACATCGCCATGGTCTTCCAGGACCCGATGACCGCGCTCAACCCCAGCTACACCGTGGGCTACCAGATCGAGGAAGTGCTGCGCCAGCACCTGGGCCTGAAGGGCAAGGCCGCGCGCCAGCGTGCCCTGGAGCTGCTGAAGAAGGTCGAGATCCCGGCTGCGGAAAGCCGCCTGGACGCCTACCCGCATCAGCTGTCCGGCGGCATGAGCCAGCGCGTGGCGATTGCCATGGCGATTGCCGGCGAGCCCAAGCTGCTGATTGCCGACGAACCCACCACTGCGCTGGACGTGACCATCCAGGCGCAGATCATGGAGCTGCTGGTCAACCTGCAGAAGGAGCGCAACATGGCGCTCATCCTGATCACCCACGACCTCGCCGTGGTCGCCGAAACGGCCAGGCGGGTGTGCGTGATGTACGCCGGCCAGGCCGTGGAAGTGGGCCAGGTGCCGGAGCTGTTCGACGTGCCCGCCCACCCCTACAGCGAAGCGTTGCTGGCGGCGATCCCCGAGCACAGCATTGGTGCCGAACGCCTGGCCACCCTGCCCGGCATCGTCCCAGGCCGCTACGACCGCCCCGTGGGTTGCCTGCTGTCACCGCGCTGCCCGTACGTGCAGGACAACTGCCGGCGCCAGCGCCCGCCCCTCGATCCTCAGGCCCATGGCCTGGTGCGTTGCTTCTACCCGCTGAACCAGGAGGTGGCGTGATGGCCGTCGTTCTATCCGCCCGGGAGCTGACCCGGCACTACGAAGTCTCCCGTGGGCTGTTCAAGGGCCACGCCCTGGTCCGCGCGCTGAATGGCGTGTCGTTCGAACTGGAGGCCGGCAAAACCCTGGCCGTGGTCGGCGAGTCCGGCTGCGGCAAGTCGACCCTGGCCCGCGCACTGACCCTGATCGAAGAGCCGTCGTCCGGCTCGCTGCAAATTGCCGGCACCGAAGTGAAAGGCGCCAGCAAGAGCGAGCGCAAGCAACTGCGCCGCGACGTGCAGATGGTGTTCCAGAGCCCCTACGCCTCGCTCAACCCACGGCAGAAGATTGGTGACCAGCTGGCCGAGCCGCTGCTGATCAACACCTCGCTGACCAAGGCCGAGCGGCGAGAAAAGGTGCAGAAGATGATGGAACAGGTCGGCCTGCGCCCCGAGCATTACCAGCGTTACCCGCACATGTTCTCCGGTGGCCAGCGCCAACGTATTGCCCTGGCCCGGGCAATGATGCTGCAGCCCAAGGTGCTGGTGGCGGACGAGCCGACCTCGGCGCTGGACGTGTCGATCCAGGCCCAGGTGCTGAACCTGTTCATGGACTTGCAGAAGGAGTTCAACACCGCCTACGTGTTCATTTCGCACAACCTTGCGGTGGTGCGGCATGTGGCCGATCAGGTGCTGGTGATGTACCTCGGCCGGCCGGCGGAGATGGGGCCGAAAGAAGATATCTACGAAAGGCCGCTGCACCCGTATACCCAGGCGCTGCTGTCGGCGACGCCGGCGATTCACCCGGACCCTTTGAAGCCGAAGATCCGCATTGCCGGTGAGTTGCCCAACCCGCTGAACCCGCCGGATGGGTGTGCGTTTCACAAACGTTGCCCGTATGCGACTGAGCGTTGTGCCAAGGAAGTGCCGGCGCTCAGGCAGGTGAGTACCCGGCAGGTGGCTTGTCACTATGCCGAGCAGTTTCTCTAGCCTTTAGATAGCCGGGGCTGCTTTGCAGCCCTTTCTCGACACAAGGCCGCTCCTACAAGGGACCGCGATCTCCTGTAGGAGCGGCCTGGTGTCGCGATGGGCCGCAAAGCGGCCCCACAATTTCAATGCATGAAGAACCAGATCAGAATAATCACCGGAATCGGCACCCCAATCATCCAGAGCAGTATCGAGCGCATGGCCTTTCTCCTTGTTCGATGTTGAACAGACCGGTGCACTCGCCATGCCATCCCTGTCAAAAAATCAGTCTCAACCAAATCAACGGCTTACGCCCCATACCGCTTGGCAGAACCGTGCAATATGCCGGATCCACACCCTTGCAGCTGGGTGTTCTGCAATGCACTATCAGGCTCATGATCGCCCACACCCTCCCCGACGGCCCCGAGCAGACCCCGCTCACCGCCGACACCGTGCTGCGCTACCACCTGTGCTGGAAGCGCCGCGACCTCGACGGCGTCATGGAGCTCTACCACCCCGACATTCAGTACCACGACTTCTTCCAGAACCGCGTGCTCGGCTACCAGGAACTGCGCGACTACGTGCGCGCCTGCCTGCCCCATGAAGCCGGCGAAGATATCGTGCACAGCGACCGCATCCGCGTCGACGGCTGTACCGCGTTCATCCAGTACCAGGTCACGGTCCAGGGCGGCGATGGCCTGGTGGCGTTCCAGTCCAGCGAGGCGATTACCGTCAAGGACGGCCTGATCTGGCAGGTCAACGAATATGCCACGCTGGTCCACCGCAACGGCAGCGGCCACGCCAGCAGTGGCCCACGCCCGGCCACCAGCCGCCTGGGCCTGTCGCCGAGGCAGTTGTCGACCATGGCCCAGGACCTGGAACACTACTTCCAGCGCCAGCGCCCCTACCTGGACCCGGAACTGGATCTGCAGCAGGTGGCCGACGCCAGCGGCTACAGCCGCAACCAGATCTCCTACCTGCTCAACCAGGTGCTCGGGCAAAGCTTCTACCGCTACGTCAACCAGGCCCGCCTGCAGCACCTGATGGCCAGCCTTGATAACGACAGCATCGAGGCCACGATCGACGAGCTGGCGTTCAATGCCGGTTTCAACTCGTTGTCGGCGTTCTACAAGTGTTTCCGCGAACACACCGGGCTTACGCCCAAGGCGTACCTGAAGCAAATTTCCCTGCGTGCACGCACGTAGGACAGCCGCCCGCCGACACCACTAGGATCGCCCACAGACCTTGACGGATGTGGAGCCGAACCCGATGCAACCCCTGCGCACGCTCAGCCTGTGGATGGACCAGCTCGACGAGCCGTTGTGCGCCCGCCCGGCCCTGCGCGAGGACCTGGACGCGGATGTATGCATCATCGGCGCTGGCTACACCGGCCTGTGGACCGCCTACTACCTCAAGCGCCAGGCGCCACAGTTGAACATCGCGGTAATCGACGCCAACATCGCCGGCTTCGGCGCTTCGGGGCGCAACGGCGGCTGGCTGATGGGCAACCTGCTCGGCGAAGACCGGCTGCTGGCCACCCTGTCACCGCAACAGCGCCGCGCCAGCATCGACCTGCTGCATGGCATTCCCGATGAAGTACACCGCGTACTGCATCGCGAGAGCATCGACTGCGACTACCGCAAAGGCGGCGTGCTGTACTGCGCCGCGCGCTACCCGGAACAGGAGCGCAGCCTGCGCGCCTACCTAGACGACCTTTATCGCCAAGGCATGACCGAGGACGACTACCGCTGGCTGCGCCCCGAACAGCTTGACGCTCAGTTGCGGGTCAGCAACGCCTATGGCGCCATCTACAGCCCGCACACCGCAACCATCCAACCCGCCAAGCTGGCGCGTGGCCTGGCCCGGGCGGTAGAAGCGCTGGGCGTACCCATCTACGAAAACACCCCAGCCATCGACTGGCAGCCGGGTGAGGTGCGCACCCCGTTGGCGCGCATCCGTTGCCAATGGACGGTACCCGCCGTGGAGGGCTACGCCGTCAGCCTGCCGCCGCTGGGCAGACATCAGTTGCCGGTACAGAGCCTGCTGGTGGCCACCGAACCACTACCGGAGGCCACCTGGCAACAGATCGGCCTGAACCAGGGCCAGGCGTTCAGCGAAAGTAGCCGCCAGGTCACCTACGGCCAGCGTACCGCTGACAATCGCCTGGTGTTCGGCGCCCGCGGCGGCTACCGCTTCGGTGGCCGCCTGCGCGAGAACTTCAACCTAGAAACGCACGAGATCGACCTGCGTCGCTACCTGTTCGGCGAGCTTTTCCCGCAACTGAAAAACGCACGCATCACCCATTCGTGGGGCGGCAACCTGGGCATGGCGCGGCGCTTCCGCCCACACATGCTCTGCGACCGTCAACGCGGCATCGCCCTGGCGGGCGGCTATGGCGGCGAAGGCGTCGGCGCCACCAACCTGGGCGGTCGCACCTTGGCGGCGCTGATCCTCAATCAGCACAACGAACTGACCGCGCAACCCTGGGTGCTCGACAACCGCCCGCTTTCAAGCCTGGCCAGCTGGCCACCCGAGCCCTGCCGATGGCTGGGCTACAACGCGATCATCCAGAGCTTCGTCCACGAGGACCGGACCCTCGCCAACCCCGCCAGTGCGCCCTGGAGGCGGCGCCTTGCCAGCAATCTTGCGGACTTCATGGAAGGCTTCATGCGCTGATTTTTCCCCCTCACTGACACAGGATTTACCGGTCATGAGCATCACCCATTTCAAGAACACCGAAAGCGCCGTGCTCGACAGCTCCAACCCGGTCGCGGTGCCGCTTGGCGACCCCGTTGCATTGACTTCGGTCACCTGCGTGGAACGCAGCGACGGCGTCGAAACCGGCATCTGGGAGTGCACCCCCGGGCGCTGGCGGCGGCAGATCGTGCAGCAGGAGTTCTGCCATTTCATCAAGGGCCGCTGCACCTTCACCCCCGACGGTGGCGAGCCCCTGCTCATAGAAGCCGGAGACGCACTGATGCTACCGGCCAACAGCACTGGCACCTGGGTCATCCAGGAGACCGTGCGCAAAACCTACGTCCTTATTTTCTGATCCGCTGATCGCCTGCCTTCGATAACAACACACAAAGCAAGGTAACCCCGACATGCGCACGCTCCTTCTCGCCCCCCTGATGCTGGCCGCCAGCGTGGCCGGCGCCGCCGAAACGGTGAAGATCTACAACTGGTCCAGCTACGTTGCCCCCGACACACTGAAGAACTTCCAGCAAGCCAGCGGTATCGTGCCCACCTACGACGTTTACGACAGCAACGAAACCCTCGACGGCAAGCTGATGACCGGCAACTCCGGCTACGACGTGGTGTTTCCGTCCAACCATTTCATGGCCCGGCAAATCCAGGGCAAGGCCCTCAAGCGCCTGGACAAGTCGCAATTGCCCAACTGGCACAACCTCAACCCGGTGCTGCTCAAGGCGCTCGAAGTGAACGACCCGGGTAACCAGTACGGTTTCCCATACCTGTGGGGCAGCACCGGCATCGGCTACAACATCGACAAGGTCAAGGCAGTGCTGGGCGACGATGCCCCGGTGGACTCCTGGGACCTGATCTTCAAGCCCGAGTACATGAGCAAGCTGAAAAGCTGCGGCGTCGCGGTGTTGGACAACGGCCCTGAACTGTTACCGATCGCCCTGCACTACCTGGGCCTGCCGCACCACAGCCAGGAACCGGCGGACTACGACAAGGCCAAGGCGCTGCTGATGCAGGTGCGACCGTACATCAGCTACTTCCACTCCTCGAAGTACACCGGCGACCTGGCCAATGGCGATATCTGCGTGGTGGTGGGCTTCTCGGGGGATGTACTGCAAGCGAAGAACCGCGCCGAGGAGGCGAAGAACGGGGTGAAGGTGGGCTACTCGATACCCAGGGAAGGCGCGCCGATGTGGTTCGACATGGTTGCCATGCCGGCCGATGCACCGGATGAGAAGGCCGGGTATGCCTACATGAACTACCTGCTGCAGCCGGAGGTGATGGCCAACATCAGCAACCATGTGCAGTACGCCAACGGCAATCTCAAGGCGGACGGGCTGGTGGATCCGGCGATGAAGGGTAATACGATGATTTACCCGAGCGAGGAAGTAATGGGCAAGCTGTATGCGCTGGAGGCGATGCCGGCCAAGATCGACCGTATTCGCACGCGGATCTGGACCAGTATCAAGGCCGGGAATTGATTTCGGCCTTAACACGGTCCCTGTGGGAGCGGGTTCACCCGCGAATGCGATGTTGAGTTTACCGACGCATTCGCGGGTAAACCCGCTCCCACAAGGGTCAGGAGCAGGCCCTGAAAATCAGGAGCAAGCTCTCGAAATCAGTGGTGCTCGCGGGTAGCGCGGAACTTGATGTCCGGCCAGCGTTCTTCCATCAGCGACAGGTTGACCCGGGTCGGCGCCAGGTAGGTCAGGTGCCCACCACCGTCGATGGCCAGGTTCTCCATGGCCTTGTTCTGGAATTCCTCGAGCTTCTTCTTGTCGTCGCAACCGATCCAGCGGGCCGACCACACGGTGATCGGCTCGTAGGCGCACTCGACCTTGTACTCTTCCTTCAGGCGGCTGGCGACCACGTCGAACTGCAGCACACCGACTGCACCGAGGATGATGTCGTTGCTGCGCTCAGGGAAGAACACCTGGGTCGCACCTTCTTCGGCCAGCTGTTGCAGGCCCTGGCGCAGCTGCTTGGATTTCAGCGGGTCCTTCAGGCGCACGCGGCGGAACAACTCCGGTGCGAAGTGCGGGATACCGGTGAAGCCCAGTGCCTCGCCTTCGGTGAAGGTGTCGCCGATCTGGATGGTGCCGTGGTTGTGCAGGCCGATGATGTCGCCGGCATAGGCCTCTTCCAGCTGCTCACGCTCGGAGGAGAAGAAGGTCAGCGCGTCGCCGATGCGCAGGTCCTTGTTGATGCGCACGTGGCGCATCTTCATGCCCTTCTCGTACTTGCCCGAGCAGATGCGCATGAAGGCGATGCGGTCGCGGTGTTTCGGGTCCATGTTCGCCTGGATCTTGAACACGAAACCGGTGAACTTCTCTTCCACAGGCTCCACGGTGCGCTCGTGGGCAACACGGCCCAGCGGGCGCGGCGCCCAGTCGACGACGGCGTCAAGCACATGGTCGACACCGAAGTTGCCCAGCGCGGTACCGAAGAACACCGGGGTCAGCTGGCCGTTGATGAACTCTTCCTGGTTGAACTCGTGGCAGGCGCCCTGCACCAGCTCCAGCTGTTCGACGAACGAATCGTACTGGTCGCCCAGGTGGGCACGGGCTTCGTCCGAGTCCAGCTTCTGGATGATCTTGGCTTCGGTGCGCTCGTGGCCGTGGCCCGGGGTGTACACCACGATGTAGTCACCGGTCAGGTGGTACACGCCCTTGAAGTCGCGGTAGCAACCGATCGGCCAGGTGATCGGCGCGGCCTTGATCTTCAGCACGGCTTCGATCTCGTCCAGCAGCTCGATCGGGTCGCGGATGTCGCGGTCGAGTTTGTTGATGAAGCTGACGATCGGCGTGTCGCGCAGGCGGCACACGTCCATCAGGGCGATGGTACGTGGCTCTACACCTTTACCGCCGTCGAGCACCATCAGCGCCGAGTCCACCGCGGTCAGGGTGCGGTAGGTGTCTTCCGAGAAGTCTTCGTGGCCGGGGGTGTCGAGCAGGTTGATCATGTGCTCGCGGTACGGGAACTGCATCACCGAGGTGGTGATGGAGATGCCGCGCTGCTTCTCCATTTCCATCCAGTCGGAGGTGGCGTGGCGGTCGGACTTGCGCGACTTCACGGTACCGGCGACGGCAATGGCCTTGCCCATCAGCAGCAGCTTCTCGGTGATGGTGGTCTTACCGGCGTCGGGGTGGGAAATGATTGCGAAAGTGCGGCGCTTCGCGACTTCGGCGGCCTGGTTGGTCATGGGAAATCGCCTGACTGGGGGATTAAAAAGGGGCGATATCATACCTGAAGTTGGGCCGGGACCAAAATTTGCTGAACCGGCGGTGCCTGTACCGGCCTCTTCGCGGGTAAACCCGCTCCCACAGGTATCACACCGTCTTTGAAACCTGTGCAGTACCTGTGGGAGCGGGTTTACCCGCGAAAGGGCCCGCCCAGAGGCCACAAATTCGCCAGGCAATCGCTTTATCACGACAAATGGCCAAAGGGCAGTTATTTCAACGCCTACAGCGCACCAACCCGCTGCTTTTTCTCGTAAATTTTCCAACCAGCCAGTGATTAACGCTGGCCAAATGCCGCCCCAGATGGGAACCTTTACGCCCACGGAGACGTCCACTCCCCTGCAACCCGCTTCGGTTGGGGAGTTGTTTTCATCAGCATTTTCGGGCCCGACGGGGTTCGGCTCATGGCCTGATCGCAGCCTTCGGCGTGCGTCACGCTGCTACTCGCGAACACACCACCCGCCGCCAGGACTGGCCGGCAACCAAGAAGTGTGCTCGCCGACTACACAAGGAGTCCGCCTGTGGCTAAACGCTACGGAAAAGGGCTGTTGGGATGGGCCGCCGTGCTCGTCATCCTGGCCCTGCTGGTCCACTGGATCGGCATCGACACGATCGCGCGGTATCGCGACGATCTTGGGTTCTACCTGCAAGCGCACCTGGTACTGGTGCTGGCTTCGATGGCGGCGGCGCTGGCCGTGGGCATCCCCGCCGGCATTGCGTTAAGTCGACCGCACCGGGTCGACAAAGCCGAGCGCTTCATGCAGTTCTTCAACGTTGGTAACACCATCCCTCCCCTGGCCGTTCTGGCCATTGCCCTGAGTATCCTGGGCATCGGCGCCGGGCCCGCGATCTTCGCGCTGTTCCTCGCCTCCCTCCTGCCCATCGTGCGCAATACCTACGAGGGCCTGAAAAACGTCCCCGCCTCGCTCAAGGAAGCCGCCACCGGCATCGGCATGACTCCGCGCCAGCAACTCTGGCAGGTGGAGCTGCCCAACGCCGTGCCGATCATCGTTGGCGGTGTGCGCGTGGCCCTGGCGCTGAACGTCGGCACCGCACCGCTGGCGTTCCTGATTGGCGCCAACAGCCTCGGCAGCCTGATCTTCCCCGGCATCGCCCTGAACAACCAGCCACAACTGCTGCTGGGGGCTGCCTGCACCGCACTGCTGGCGCTGGCGCTGGATGCAGCGGTGAGTTTCTCCAGCAAGCGCTGGCTGGAACGTGGCCTGGCTGGATAACGAGAGGGAACGTATGAACAAGAGAATCGCCTTGTTGTTGGGCGCGACCCTGCTGTTCGCAGGATTTGCCCAGGCAGCGGAAAAACCACTTGTCCGTATCGGCGCGCGGGTGTTCACCGAACAGACCGTACTTGCCGAAATCACCGCGCAATACCTGCGCGCCAACGGTTTTGATGTGCGCGTCACCAGCGGCCTTGGCAGCAACATCGCACGCCAGGCCCAGGAAACCGGCCAGCTCGACCTGATGTGGGAATACACCGGCGTGTCACTGGTGTCGTACAACCATATCGACGAGCGCATGCCCAGTGCCGAGGCCACCTACGCCAAGGTCAAGGCACTGGACGCGAAGAAGGACCTGATCTGGCTGACCCCGTCGAAGTTCAGCAACACCTATGCGCTGGGCCTGCCCAAGCAGGTCGCCGAGGCTTATCCGCAGATCAACTCCATCAGCGACCTCAACCAGGTACTGCGTGACGAAAGCCACCGCAACCACCTGGTGGCGCTGGACACCGAGTTCGCCAACCGCCCGGACGGCCTGGTAGGCCTGAAAGCGATGTACGACCTGCAAGTGGGCCGCGCCAACATCCGCCAGATGGATGCCGGCCTGGTCTACACCGCCATGCACAACAACCAGGTGTTCGCCGGCCTTGTGTACACCACCGATGGTCGCCTGAACGCGTTCAACCTCAAGCTGCTGGAAGACGACAAGCACTACTTCCCCGACTACACCGCCGCCCCGGTGGTGCGCAAACAGGTGCTCGACGCCAACCCGCAACTGGCCGGCCTGCTCAAGCCTCTGGCCGAGCAACTGGATGACGAAACCATGCGCCAGCTCAATGCCAAGGTCGACGTCGAACACCAGAACCCGACCAAGGTGGCCGCCGCCTTCCTGCGTGACCACCCAATGCCTGGCGAGGTACAACCATGAGCCTGCTCGACACGTTCGCCCACCTCGACTGGGCCCAGGTACTGCAGCTGACCTGGCAACACATCATGCTGGTCGGCGTCGCCGTGGGCCTGGCGATCATCGTCGGCGTACCGCTGGGCATCCTCATGACCCGCTTCCCGGCCGTCGCCGGCCCATTGCAGGCCAGTGCCACGGTGTTGCTGACCATTCCCTCGATCGCCCTGTTCGGCCTGCTGCTGCCGTTCTACTCCAGGTTCGGCCAGGGCCTGGGGCCGCTGCCGGCGATCACTGCGGTGTTCCTCTACTCACTGCTGCCGATCATGCGCAACACCTACCTGGCTTTGACCAACGTCGAACCCGGCATCCGTGAAGCCGCACGTGGCATCGGCATGACCTTCGGCCAGCGCCTGCGCATGGTCGAACTGCCCATCGCCGTGCCGGTGATCCTCGCCGGCGTGCGCACCGCCGTGGTGATGAACATCGGCGTGATGACCATCGCCGCCACCATCGGCGCCGGCGGCCTTGGTGTACTCATCCTTACCTCCATCAGCCGCAGCGACATGTCGATGCTGCTGGTCGGCGCCGTGCTGGTCAGCCTGCTGGCGATCATCGCCGACCTGCTGCTGCAAACCCTGCAACGTGCCCTGACTCCAGAAGGACTGCGCTCATGATCGAACTGAAGAACCTCAGCAAAACCTTCAACGTCAACGGCAAGGACGTCAAAGCCGTCGACTCGGTAAGCCTCACCGTCAACGAAGGGGAAATCTGCGTGTTCCTCGGCCCCTCGGGCTGCGGCAAGAGCACTACCCTGAAAATGATCAACCGCCTGATCACGCCCACTTCCGGCCAGGTGTTCATCAATGGCAAAGACACCACCGGGCTGGACGAGGTCACCCTGCGCCGGCACATCGGCTATGTCATCCAGCAGATCGGCCTGTTCCCCAACATGACCATCGAAGAAAACATCACCGTGGTGCCGCGCCTGCTCGGCTGGGACAAACAGAAGTGCCATGAACGCGCCCGCGAGCTGATGCACATGATCAAGCTGGAGCCCAAGCAGTACCTGCAGCGCTACCCGCGCGAGCTATCCGGCGGCCAGCAGCAGCGTATCGGCGTGATCCGCGCCTTGGCGGCGGAAGCGCCAGTGCTGCTGATGGACGAGCCGTTCGGCGCGGTCGACCCGATCAACCGCGAGATGATCCAGAACGAGTTCTTCGAGATGCAGCGGGCGTTGAACAAGACCGTGATCATGGTCAGCCATGACATCGACGAAGCGATCAAGCTGGGCGACAAGATCGCCATCTTCCGCGCCGGCAAGCTGTTGCAGCTGGACCACCCGGACACCCTGCTGGCGCACCCGGCGGATGATTTCGTCAGCAACTTCGTCGGCCAGGACAGCACCCTCAAGCGCCTGCTTCTGGTACGTGCGGAGGATGCGGCAGACAACGCGCCATCGGTGAGCCCGCAGACGCCGGTGAGCGATGCGCTGGAGCTGCTGGACGAGCACGACCGCCGCTACGTGGTGGTGACCGATGCGCAGAACAAGGCACTGGGCTACGTGCGCCGGCGTGACATGCATCGCCAGCAAGGGACTTGTGGCGACTTCCTGCGGCCGTTCAATGCCACGGCGTCGCATGATGAGCATTTGCGCATCCTGTTGTCGCGGATGTACGAGTTCAACCGGGCGTGGCTGCCGGTGCTGGATGCCGAGCAGGTGTTTTTGGGCGAGGTGACGCAGGAGTCGATTGCGGCGTACCTGAGTTCGGGGCGCTCGCGGGGGGCCAAGACCAGCATTGTCTCGCCGGCTGAGGCGGTGGTTTCGTAATAGCCGGGGGGCCGCAAAGCGGCCCCGGCAATCTCGGCTCAAAACCCAAGTAATGGATTGCCTGTGCCGGCCTCTTCGCGGGTAAACCCGCTCCCACAGGGTCGGTGCAAGGCTAAAGACCTGCGCGGTACCTGTGGGAGCGGGTTCACCCGCGAAGCAGGCGACGCGATGTCAGAACCCTACACTGGCCTGCACATAGAAGGTCCGCGGCTCACCCACATAGATGCCGGCATTGTTGTCGCTGGAGCGAGTGAAGTACTGCTTGTCGAACAAGTTCTTCACCCCCGCCGCCAGCTTCAGGTTGGACATTTGGGGTCCGAACTCATACCCGCCACGGGCATGCCAGGTCACATAACCCGGAATATCGCCAAACTGCCCGTCCGCACTCGGCTCGGTGATGTAGTCGCCGTTGAAGCTGCCATCGGCATTGATCCCGGTACCCGGCGCGCGCTGCTTGGATTGGGCGTAGGCATCCAGGTTCCAGGTCCAGTGATTGACCGCGTAACGCACGCCGGCAGTGGCCACCTGGCGTGAATAGAACGGCAGGTCACGGCCCTCGAAGCCAGGAATGTCCCCTTCATAAGTAGCGCGGGTATAGGTATAGCCACCGCTCACCGACAGGCCTTCCAGGCGCGGGTCCAGCCCGTCCAGGTCATAGCGCACCGAGGCCTCGATACCCTGGTGCTTGGTCGCACCGAGGTTGGTCCAGCCCACATCGTTGCTGATGTACTGCAGTTCGTCATCGAAGTCGATGTAGAACGCCGTCAGCTCACCGGCAAAGCCGCCATTGTCATAGCGGGTACCGATTTCGTAGGTCTTGGCCTTTTCCGGCTCCAGGCCATTGGCCGTGCTGTTGCCAGTACCACCCTGGCCCAGCTGGAAGTACTGCAGGCTACCGAACGAGGTCTCGTAGTTGGCGAACACCTTCCACGCATCGGAGATGTGGTACATCACGCTCAGCGCCGGCAGCGGCTCGTTGCTGGTGATGCTGCGTTTCTTCTCCGGCACCGGCTGGCCGTTGGCACCGAGCACCGGGCGATCGCGCCAGTCGGTGTTGATATGCTCGAAGCGGATACCTGGGGTGATGGTCCAGTTACCCACGTCGATCTTGTCGTCGATGTAGTAGGCACTGGCCTCGGTACCACCGCTGCGGTCCTGGAACACATGGCCGTCGGAGGTCGGGGTCGGCGTCGGCACGTTGTCGATCAGCGCCAGGCGGGTCGACTGCTCACGCATCGCTTCCTTCAGGTAGCGGTAGCCCACGCTGACTTCCTGGGTGGTCGGGCCGGCGAAGAAGATCCGCGACAGCCGTGGTTCGATGGCAAAGGTGTGGTAGTTGCGCGGGTACGACGACAGGGTCTTCATGTCGCGCGAGGCAATGGAGCTGCCGCGGAAGCTGTCGGTGTAGTAGGTCAGCACTTCGAACTGGGTGGCGTCGTCGAGCTGCCGCTGCCACTTGAACGACACGTCCTTACGCCGGCCGGCGAAGTAGTCGTAGTCGCGCAGCGACTGGTACGGGTTGCTGTCGTACTGCGCCTGGGTCAGGCCACCAGGCATGTCGGCACGGCCGTCGTAGTAGTGGAAGTTGAGCCAGAACTCGTCAACGTCGGTCGGTGCCCAGTGGGTCTTGAGGATGACATCGTCGATGTCGTTGCCATTGTTGCTTTCACGGTAGCCGTTGCCATTCACCCCGGTGTACAGCAGCGCCACGCCCATGCCGTTGTCCGCCGTACCGCCGACGAAGGCCGACTCGGTGTGCTTCCAGCCGCCATGCTGGGAGGTTTCCAGGGTGGTGGACAGCTCGGCCGAGGGCTTCTCGGGGATTGCCCGGGTAACGAAGTTGATCACCCCACCGACGTTCTGCGGGCCATAACGCACGGAACCGGCGCCACGCACCACGTCGATGCTGTCGAGGTTGCCCGAGGAAATCGGCGCCATCGACAGTTGCGGCTGGCCATAGGGGGCGAAGGCCGCCGGAATGCCGTCGATCAGCACCGTGGAGCGTGGCGACAGGCGCGAAGTCAGGCCGCGAACGCCCACGTTCAGCGACAGGTCGCTGCCGCCGGTACCGTTGGAGTCCTGCACCTGAACGCCGGGGATGCCGCGCAGCACGTCACGCACGTTCATTGCGCCCTTTTCCACCATCGCCTCGCGGCGCACCACGGTGCGCGCGCCGGGGTGGTTCTGCACCACGCTCTGCTGGGCATCGCCCAGCCAGTCACCCACCACCTTGACGTCGGTGGGCGCGAGCTCCAGGCTACCGGTGGTGAGGGTGCCATCGACCTGGGCGGGCTTGACCACCACGGTGCCCTAGGACATCTCGTAGGTCAGGCCGCTGCCTTGCAACAACTGCTGCAGCGCCTGCTCGGGCGCCAGCTGGCCGGACACCGCCGGGGCCTGCTTGCCGGCCACCAGTTCGGGGTTGAAGAACAGCTGCAGGTTGGTCTGCTGGCCCAGTTGGTTCAGCGCCGATGCCAAGGATTGGGCCTGAATCTGAATAGTGGCGTCTGCGGCCTGGCTGTTGACGGCCACGGCGCTGACCGCCAGGGCCAGTGCCAGGGCGCGGAAGCCTGGGAAGGGATTGTTGTTGTTCACGTCGTCGAAACTTCCTGGAATACGGAATAAACGCCAACCGCATGCAAATGGAAATGCTTGGCAGTTGCAGCTGACGGGGAAGACGAACGAGCGGAAAAAAACCTGAATCTATTTCGCGATTATTTCGCGCGAGCCATCTTCATGGGCCTTGATGGCCACTGGCAGGATGCTCGGCAAGGCACGCAGCAGCGCATCGGTGTCGTCGGTGCTGAAGGTGCTGGACAGCCGCAGCTGGGCGACTTTGCCGGGGGCAACCCACAGCGGCTGGCTACGGTAGCGCGAGGCTTCGGCCACCACCTCGGCCAGGGTGGCGTTGTCGAACACCAGCCTGCCTTGGCGCCAGGCAGTCAGGGCGCCGGTATTCACCGCATAGGGCGCGGCCACCTGGCCTTGTGCATCTATATGCGAGCCCTGGCCCGCCGTGAGCTGCGCCAGCGAGGCGCCTTTGCCCTGCACACGCACCGAGCCCTGCTCCACCGCCACGCGGGTGCTGGCCGGCTCCAGGCGGACGTCGAAACGGGTACCGGTGACAGTCACGCTACCCTGGGCGGTGTCGACCACGAACGGCCTGCCACTGTCGTGGGCCACGGTGAACATCACCTCACCCGCCATCAGCCGGACATGCCGCTGGCCGGTGCTGAAAGCGACCTGCACTTGCGTGCTGCCGTTGAGCTCAAGGTGCGATCCATCCGGCAGTTCGACCTGGCGGCGTTCGTTGAAGGCGGTCTGCAAGCTGCCCTGGTGATTCAGTTGCTGGTAGTGCCAGCCGCCCCAGCCCAGGCCCAGCGCCAGTGCCGCCACGCTGGCGGCCAAGGCCTGGCGCACGAAGCGCCGACGTGGCAACTGGCGTACCGGGGCCGGCTGGCACAGCGCTTCCAGGCGCTGGCGCGGGATGAAGTCGGCGGCCTGCCACAGGCGGGAGAGCTGCTGGTACTCATCACGGTGCCGTGCATCGCCTTCCAGCCAGGCGTGCAGCTGCGCCTGCAGCCCGGCATCGCGAGGTGCATCCTGCACCCGGGCGAACCACGCGGCCGCCTGCTCGCGGACGGTATCGGTACCGTGCTGTTTCATCGAAAAGGTCTCCTGACTCATCATGCCGACACATCCAGGTGCTCGCGCAGATGCCGGAGCGTGCGGATCATATACTTTTCGACCATGTTCTTGCTCAACCCCATGCGCTCGGCAATCTCGGCCTGGGTCAGGCCTTCGAGCTTCTGCCAGATGAACACCTGCCGGCAATTGAGCGGCAGTTCGGCCAGCGCCCGCTCGACACTGTCGGCCAGCTCCAGCGCATGCACGTAGGCCTCGGGGTCGCCACTGCCGGCCACGCCTTCGTCGAAGGCTTCCAGCTCCAGGGCCTGGCGGCGGTCCTCGCGACGGAAACCATCCACGGCAATATTGCGTGCGGTCTGGTGCAGGTAGGCGCGTGGCTGCTCGACCTGCTCGCGCGGGTTTTCCAGTACCCGGACAAAGGCATCGTGGGTGAGGTCCTCGGCCTGCTGTCGACTGCGCAACTTGCGCGTCCAGGTGCCGATCAGCTCATGGTAGTGGTCGAGGAAGCCTTTGGGTCCGGACACGGTCGGGGTCATCAGGGAGGCAGACAAGGGTGCGAATAGTAATGTTTCTCATCAAGGACGGCAATTCCGCCAGTCGGTAACAAAAAATTTATCGTCTTTTTCATGCACGGCAGTGCCAGGGCAATGTGGCCATAAATATGAACACCTGAGGCCCCTTCGCGGGCACGCCCGCTCCCACAGAAACCGCGAGATGCCTGTGGGAACGGGCGTACCCGCGAAGGGGCCAACGCGTTCCATTCCACTATTTTTTACGCTTGAAACACTCCGGGGAACATCAGCCGGTCACATGGGTCGGTTATTCAAATGGCAGGTCGTCGATCCGCGTCGATCACGCCCGGATTGCCTGTTGATTCTGCATTCTTCACGCCCTAAAGTGCGCGCCGAACGTCCATGCTGGAAACGATCCATCCGGCTCAAGTACTGAGTAGGCGAACCAAAGTGGGGATACGGAGGACGTTCAGTTTGCAGCCACTTAAATTTTCAGTTTGCCCATGGAGTCCCTGAGCATGTCGATCCAGGTCGAAGACTATTTCGCGCGTGACACCTTCCAGAAAATGAAGGCGTTTGCCGACAAGCAGGAAACCCCGTTCGTACTCATCGATACCCAGATGATCAGCCAGGCCTACGACGACCTGCGCGCTGGTTTCGAATTCGCCAAGGTGTACTACGCGGTCAAGGCCAACCCAGCCGTGGAAATCATCGACCTGCTCAAAGAGAAAGGTTCGAGCTTCGACATCGCCTCGATCTACGAGCTGGACAAGGTGCTGGGCCGCGGCGTCAGCGCCGACCGTATCAGCTACGGCAACACCATCAAGAAGTCCAAGGACATCCGCTACTTCTACGAGAAGGGCGTGCGCCTGTATGCCACCGACTCGGAAGCCGACCTGCGCAACATCGCCAAGGCCGCACCGGGTTCGAAGGTGTACGTGCGTATTCTCACCGAAGGCTCGACCACTGCCGACTGGCCGCTGTCGCGTAAATTCGGCTGCCAGACCGACATGGCCATGGACCTGCTGATTCTCGCCCGCGACCTGGGTCTGGTGCCTTACGGCATTTCCTTCCATGTCGGCTCGCAACAGCGCGACATCAGCGTGTGGGACGCCGCCATCGCCAAGGTCAAGGTGATCTTCGAGCGCCTGAAGGAAGAAGACGGCATCGAGCTGAAGCTGATCAACATGGGTGGCGGCTTCCCGGCCAACTACATCACCCGGACCAACAGCCTGGAAACCTACGCCGAAGAGATCATCCGCTTCCTGAAGGAAGACTTCGGTGACGACCTGCCGGAAATCATCCTCGAGCCGGGCCGTTCGCTGATTGCCAACGCCGGTATCCTGGTCAGCGAAGTGGTACTGGTTGCACGCAAGTCGCGCACTGCCGTCGAGCGCTGGATCTACACCGACGTGGGCAAGTTCTCCGGCCTGATCGAAACCATGGACGAGTCCATCAAGTTCCCGATCTGGACCGAGAAGAAAGGCGAGACCGAAGAAGTGGTCATCGCCGGCCCGACCTGCGACAGCGCCGACATCATGTACGAGCACTACAAGTACGGCCTGCCGCTGAACCTGGCCATCGGTGACCGCCTGTACTGGCTGTCGACCGGCGCCTACACCACCAGCTACAGCGCAGTGGAATTCAACGGCTTCCCGCCGCTGAAGGCTTACTACCTGTAATGCGAAACGGGGCCGAAAGGCCCCGTTTTCATTTGTGTACTCCTGTGCTGGCCTCTTCGCGGGCAAGCCCGCTCCTACAGGGACGGCGCTACATTGAAAACTGGCGCTGTACCTGTGGGGGCGGGCTTGCCCGCGAAGGGGCCGGCCCAGTCAACATCAGGCTTCGCGCCGCTCAAGCTCCTGGGCATAGCTCCCGGCAAAGGCCATCAACGCCGGCCCCGCCCCCTGCAGGGTCACCAAGGCACTGCGCAGGAAATTCATGTTCCCCTCGACCCGCGCCCGCTCCAGCCAGGGCCCGGCTTCCGCCACCTGTCCCCGCTCGACAAGCACCAGCGCCAGGCTGAACATGCCACGAAAGTCCCCCGCCTCGGCCGAGCGCCGATACCAGCGCACCGCCCGTGTCGGATTGGGCGCCGTGGCGATGCCTTGTTCCAGGTAACGCCCGTACAGGTTCATCGACTTGGCATGCCCCATGTGCGCGGCCTTCTCGTAGCACATCAGCGCCTGTGCCTGGTTGGCCGGTATGCCGCGCCCGGTGGCCAGCAAGTTGCCCAGGTTGTACAGCCCCCAGTCCAGCCCGGCATCGGCCGCACGCGCATAGTGAATGGCCGCCTGCGTCTGGCTTGGCTCACCGCCCCAGCCATGCTCCAGGCAACGGCCCAGCATGTTGTGCGCCATGGCACTGCCACCCTGCGCGGAGATGCCGAACCAGCGCCTGGCGACGGCTGCATCCGCCTGAATGCCGCGCCCGTCGAGCAGGATCTGCCCTAGCAGCAACTGTGCCTCGACCGCGCCCTGCCCTGCCGCCGCCAGGATCGCCTGGGCGGCCTTGCCAGGGCTTTCTTCCAGCATGGCCCGCAAACCGGCCACATCCACCACTTCCTCACGCCGCAACTGATAGGACACGGCTCAGACCTCGGCCCAGCGGCGCAGCAGATTGTGGTAGGTGCCGGTCAACTGCAGCAGTGACGGATGGTCCGGCACATCGGCAGTCAGTTGCTGGATGGCATTGTCCATCTCGAAGAGCAACGCCCGCTGGCTGTCCTCGCGCACCAGGCTCTGGGTCCAGAAGAACGCGGCATAACGCTGGCCACGGGTAACCGGGTTGACCTTGTGCAGGCTGGTGCCGGGGTAAAGCACCAGGTCACCGGCGGGCAGCTTGACCTGCTGCACGCCATAGGTGTCCTGAATCACCAGCTCGCCGCCGTCGTAGCTGTCCGGATCGCTGAGGAACAGCGTGGAAGACAGGTCGGTACGCACCCGCTCCGGGTTGCCCTTGGGCTGGCGCAGGGCGTTGTCGATGTGGAAGCCGAAACTGCCGCCTTCGCGATAGCAGTTGATCAGCGGCGGGAACACCTTGTGCGGCAAGGCTGCAGACATGAAGCGCGGGTTCTGCCACAGGCGGTCGATCAGCGCGCTGCCAATTTCCTTGGCCAGCGGGTGGCCTTCCGGCAGTTGCAGGTTGTGCTTGGCCTTGGCCGACTGGTAGCCGGCCGTGATCTTGCCGTCGGCCCAGTCGGCCTGCTCCAGCGCCTCGCGGATACGGGCCAGTTCATCGGCGTGAAACAGGCCAGGGATGTGAAGCAGCATGGCGACAGCACCGTCGGAAAATGTAATGCGCCAATGATATTGATTCCCTTTTGCGCTTCACAAGCCCCAATTGCCGCTTAAGACGTTTCAGCTTGATGAAACCGTAAAGGCAAATTGTAAAGATTGTAAATTATTCACGAATGGTAACGACTCTCAATTGTGAGTCACAATTGCTTACATTAAGATCCGCGGCCTTACCACCTTGGGGAAGGTCCTTAGCAATGCGCCAGTACGTACCATCTGCAGTGAGTTCACCACGCCTGATCGTGTCTGCCATCGGCGTAGCCCTCAGCGCTTCGTCGGCCTACGCCGCCGACCCGGTCGCCAGCAGTGCTATCACCCTCGACGCCACCAGCGTCAACGGCAAGGCTGAACAGGCCAGCACCGATTACAAGGTCGACCAGGCATCCTCGCAGAAGTACACCGCGCCGCTGGTGGATACCCCCCGCTCGATAACCGTGATCCCGCAGCAAGTGATCAAGGACACCAACGCCCTGACCCTGCAGGATGCACTGCGCACTGTGCCGGGCATCACCTTTGGTGCCGGCGAAGGCGGCAACCCGCAAGGCGACCGCCCGTTCATCCGCGGCTTCGACGCCCAGGGCGACACCTACCTGGACGGCGTGCGCGACACTGGTGCGCAAACCCGCGAAATCTTCGCCATCGAATCGGTAGAGGTAGCCAAGGGCCCGAACTCGGCCATCGGCGGCCGAGGCGCCGCCGGCGGCAGCATCAACCTGGTGAGCAAGCGCGCCCACCTGGGCAACTCGCTTGACGGCGCCTGGACCTGGGGCAGCGACCAGACCCAGCGCTATACCTTCGATGGCAACTACCAGTTCAGCGACTCCGTTGCCGGGCGCCTGAACCTGATGACCCACGAAAGCAACGTCGCCGGCCGCGACAAGGTCAACTACGACCGTTGGGGTATCGCCCCATCGCTGGCTTTCGGCCTGGGTACTCCGACCCGCGTGAACCTCGACTACTACCATCTGGAAAGCGACGACCTGCCGGATTCGGGCATTCCGTACACCATCCCGACCGCTGGTAGTACTGCCCGCACCTCGGCACACCCGAGCAAGCCGTACGACGGCGGCGACAGCGACAACTTCTATGGCCTGACCGGTCGTGACTTCCGCAAAAGCCGCGTGGATATTGCCACCTTTGCCATCGAGCACGACTTGACCGACTCGCTGACCATCAAGAACACCCTGCGCCATGGCAACAGCATGCAGGACTACATCCTGACCCAGCCTGACGACAGCAAGGGTAACGTCAACAACGGCAGCGTCTGGCGCCGCGCCAATACCCGTGTGGGCAACACTGCCACCACCACCAACCAGACCGACCTGTTCGGTGAGTTCTACCTGGGTGGCATGAAGAACAGTTTCTCGACCGGTATCGAGCTGAGCCGAGAAGAGAGCAAGCGCTCGAGCTATACCGTCGATACTGACACCGTCCCGGGCGGCACCGCCAACACCAACTGCACCCCAGGCATGATCGGCGCCACCAGCGGTTACAACTGCACCTCACTGAGCAACCCGAACCCGGACGATCCGTGGAACGGCAGCATCGCACGCAACTACGCGGGCACCGATACCAAGAGCAACACCCGCGCAATTTATGTTTTTGACACACTCGAACTGACGCCCGAGTGGCTGTTGAACATGGGCCTGCGCTACGACCACTTCGACACCCAGTACCGCACCTACGACGCCACAGGCGCCACCGTGGTGAACAGCAAGGGCGTTGTCTCCAAAGGCAAGGATACAAGCGAGTTCGTTACCGGCCAGCTGGGCCTTGTATGGAAGCCGGCCGAGAATGGCAGTATCTACGTTTCCTACGCCACCTCCGCAACGCCACCCGGAGCAATGCTGGGCGAAGGTACTGAAGGCAACCCGCTGGGCAACACCACCGACCGCGCCGGCAACTTGCTGAGCAGCGATCTGGAGCCGGAGGAAACCACCAACTACGAAATCGGCACCAAGTGGGACCTGCTCGACCAGCGCCTGTCCCTGGCCGCAGCGCTGTTCCGCACCGAGAAGGAAAACGCCCGCGTCCAGGTTGACACCACTACCTACGAGAACGTCGGCGAAACTCGCGTACAGGGCATCGAACTCTCTGCCAGCGGCAAGATCACCGAAAAATGGCAGGTATTTGCCGGCTACACCTACATGGAAGCTCGCCAGATAGACGGTGGTGCCGTGAACAAGGCCAACGACGGCAACCAGCTGCCGAACACGCCGAACAACAGCGCCAGCTTGTGGACCACCTACTCCATTACACCGAAGCTGACCGTGGGTGGCGGTGCCTTCTACGTGGATGACGTGTATGGCAGCGTGGCCAACACCACCATGGTCGACAGCTATGTACGCTACGACGCCATGGCCGCCTACAAGCTGACCAAGAACGTCGACCTGCAGCTGAACGTGCAGAACCTGACCAACGAGGTGTACTACGACAAGGCCTTCTCTACCCACTTCGCCAACCAGGCGGCGGGGCGGACGGCTCTGTTGACCACCAGCGTCCACTTCTGATGCCGGGATCGGGTTGATCTGTTGAATGGGCTGCGCCTGTGCCGGCCCTTTCGCGGGTGAACCCGCTCCCACAGGTACTCCACTGGCCTCAGGTCCAGTGATATCTCTGTGGGAGCGGGTTCACCCGCGAAGAGGCCGGTACAGACAACACAAGCCTGACTGACTCGCCCACCCTGCCCCGTTCATTCCCGTGAGCGGGGCTTTTGCGTATCAAGGCATAATGCACGCCGCGCAGTGTGCGGCAGAAACACAAGGTGATCATGTGGTGAAGAAGACGCTGTTCCAATTGCACTGGTTCTTTGGCATCACCGCTGGCCTGGTGCTGGCCTTGATGGGTATCACCGGGGCTTTGTACTCGTTTCAGGACGAACTGCTGCGCGCGCTGAATGCCGATGTCCTGAAGGTCCAGGTGCGCCCGGAGGGCGTGCTGCCCCCGGCCGAACTGGTCCAGCGGGTCGAGGCCCAGCAGCACGACAAGGTGGCGATGCTGTGGGTCGATGTACGCGAAGGCAACGCCGCACGCGTCTTCTTTACCCCACCGCCAGGCGAGCGCCGTGGCCAGTTGCGCTACGCCGACCCGTACACCGGCGAACTCAAGGGAGAAGTGGCCGGGCAAGGCTTCTTCAACCTCATGCTCAACCTGCACCGCTTCCTGGCCATGGGCGACAGCGGCCGGCAGATCACCGGTGCCTGCACCCTGATGCTGGTGTTCTTCTGCCTCTCCGGCCTGTACCTGCGCTGGCCGCGCAAGGCGCTGGACTGGCGCACCTGGCTGACCTTCGACTGGGCCAAGAAAGGCCGCGCCTTCAACTGGGACCTGCACGCGGTGGCTGGCACCTGGTGCCTGCTGTTCTACCTGCTGTTCGCCCTGACCGGGCTGTTCTGGTCCTACGAGTGGTACCGCGACGGCCTGAACAAGCTGCTGGCCGACACGCCTGCCGCCGGCCAGCAGCAAAAGCGCGGCGAAGGCCGGGGCCGCCACGGGCCGCAGAAAATCGACAAGAACGCCCCGCCGCTGGTGGTCGACTACGACGCGATCTGGGCCAACCTCAAGGGCGCTGCCGGCCCGGGCCTGGCCATGTACAACCTGCGCCTGCCACCGGTAGGCGGCCAGCCGGCCAACCTGTTCTACCTGCTGGATAACGCCGACCACCCACGTGCCTTCAACACCCTGGTACTGGACCCGGCCAGCGGCCAGGTGAAAAGACATGACCGCTACACCGATAAGTCCTTCAAGGCCCAGTTGCTGCAGAGCGTCTACGCCCTGCACGTGGGCGAATACTTCGGCCTGCCGGGGCGCATCATCGTCACCATCGCCAGCCTGACCATGCCGCTGTTCTTCGTCACCGGCTGGCTGCTGTACCTCGACCGCCGTCGCAAGAAGCGCCAGGTACGCGCCGCCCGTGGCAACGTCACCGGCAACACTGCCAGCGGCGACAGCTGGCTGATCGGCTTTGCCAGCCAGAGCGGGCTTGCCGAACAACTGGCCTGGCAGAGCGCCGGGCAGCTTCAGGCCGCCGGCCTGCCAGTGCAGGTACGCGCCCTGGCAGAACTGGGTGAAAGCGACCTGCGCCAGGCCCGCCGTGCGCTGTTCGTGGTCAGCACCTTCGGCGACGGCGAAGCCCCCGACAGCGCCCGCGCCTTCGAGCGCAAGGTGCTCGGCCAACCTTGGGCGCTGGACAACCTCAGCTATGCCCTGCTCGCCCTCGGTGACCGCCAGTACCCGCACTTCTGCGGCTTCGCCCGCCGCCTGCAGGCATGGCTGGGTGAACGCGGTGCCAGCAGTGCGTTCAGCCCGGTGGAAGTGGACAACGCCGACCAGGCCGCGCTGCAGCAGTGGCAGCAGGAACTGGCGCAACTGACCGGCGCCCAGCCAGTGGCCGCCTGGCAGCCGCCGAGTTTCGGCAACTGGTCGCTGGTGCGCCGCGAACTGCTCAACCCGGGCAGCCAGGGCCAGCCGGTGTACCTGCTGGGCCTGCGACCGGAGCAGCCCGCCAGCTGGGAAGCCGGCGACCTGGTGGAGATCCTGCCGCTCAACGGCCAGCCGAGGATCGACGCCTTCCTCGATGGCATGGCGCTGGACGGCTGCGCCAAGGTGCAAGTGAATGGCTTGGCCGAAACCCTCGCCCAGGCCCTGTCCGGTCGCCAGTTGCCGACCCGTCGCGATCACTTGGTCGGTTTGCAGCCGCAGGCGCTGGTCGACGCACTGGTGCCGATCGGCAGCCGCGAATACTCGATTGCCTCGATCGCCAGCGATGGTGTGCTGGAGCTGATCGTGCGCCAGGAACGCCATGCCGATGGCAATCTGGGCCTGGGTTCCGGCTGGCTGACCGAGTACCTGCCGCTTGGGGGTATGTTGAGCCTGCGTTTGCGGCGCAACAGCAGCTTCCACCTGCCGGAAACGGCTGCACCGCTGGTATTGATCGGCAATGGCACCGGCCTGGCCGGCCTGCGCAGCGTGCTCCGCGCGCGGGTGAATGCTGGCGAGCAGCGCAACTGGCTGCTGTTCGGCGAGCGTAACCGGGCGCATGACCTGCTGTGCGGCAACGAGCTGCAAGGCTGGCTGGACAACGGCGACCTGGCACGCCTGGACCTGGCATTTTCGCGGGATCAGGCCGACAAGGTGTATGTGCAGGATGTGTTGCTGCAGCAGGCTGAAACGCTCAAGCGCTGGGTCGCGGATGGTGCCTGTGTGTATGTCTGCGGCAGCCTGCAAGGCATGGCTGCCGGGGTGGATGCAGCGCTCAACGGCATCCTCGGGGAAGCGGTTGTGCAACAGCTGATCGAGGATGGGCGGTATCGGCGGGATGTGTACTGATCGGAAACTGATGTAACCAGCACAGGCGTCTTCGCGGGTAAACCCGCTCCTACAGGTACTGCACAGAATTCAAACACTGTGGGGGACCTGTGGGAGCGGGTTTACCCGCGAAGAGGCCGGTACAAGCTGTCAGTGAAGCTCGAAGGTGTCGGCATCCAGGTTGGCCGGGAACTTGGTCCGGTAGGCCGCCAGCTCTGCCGCGCTCAACACAGCGGTGAAAACACCGTCGGCCTCGCCGGCACTGAGCAGGCTCTCGCCCTGGAAATCCAGCACCTGGCTGTCGCCGGAATAGGCAAAGCCCTTGCCGTCGGTACCCACCCGGTTCACCGCCGCCACATAGCACAGGTTCTCGATACCCCGCGCCGGCAACAGGCGGTTCCAGTGCTGGCGGCGCGCAGCCGGCCAGTTGGCGGTGTACAGCAACAGGTCGGTGTCCTGGGCATCGCGGCTCCACACCGGGAAGCGCAGGTCGTAGCAGATCAGCGGGCGAATCCGCCAGCCCTTGAGCTCGAACTGCACCTGGCGCTCACCCGGGGTGTAATACTTGTGCTCACCGGCCATGCGGAACAGGTGACGCTTGTCGTAGTGCAGGATCTCGCCATCCGGTCGGGCCCACAGCAGACGGTTGCGGTGGCTGCCATCAGCGGCCTGGATGATCACGCTGCCGGTAATCACCGTGTTGTACTTCTTCGCCTGGGCCTTCAGCCATTTGTAGGTCGGGCCGTTTTCCGGCTCGCACAGGCTTTCCGATTGCATGGAAAAACCGGTAGTGAACATTTCCGGCAGGATCACCAGGTCCACTTCGCCCACCTGCTCCAGCAGCACTTCGAAGTGCGCATAGTTAGCCTCGCGGTCGTGCCAGGCCAGAGTGGTCTGCACCAGGGCGACTTTCAGATTCGGCAGTGTACTCAGATCGCGCATAGTTTTTCCGCTGCCTGACGCAGCGTCTCCTCTCGTTTGGCAAAGCACAGGCGAACCAGGCGTTGCTCGGGGATGGGTTGCTGGTAGAACACCGACACCGGGATGGTCGCCACGCCGTGCTCACCGGTCAGCCACAGCGACATGTCGACATCGTTCAGGTCCGGGCGGATCTGCGAATAGTCCACCAGCTGGAAATAGGTACCCGCCGTGCGGGTGAAACGGAACCGCGAGCCCTCCAGCAAGCCGCAGAACAGGTCTCGCTTGGCCTGGTAGAAGGCCGGCAGTTCATCGATATGCTCGGGGTGCTCGGCCATGAAATCGGCCAAGGCGCACTGCAGCGGGGTCACACCGCAGAAGTTGACGTACTGGTGCACCTTGCGCAGCTCGGCACTCAGCGCCGGCGGGGCGATCACGTAGCCGGTCTTCCAGCCGGTGACGTGATAAGTCTTGCCGAAGGAGCTGACCACGAAGGCGCGCTGGTACAGTTGCTCGTGGGCCAACACGCTGGCATGGAGTACACCGTCATAGACCAAGTGCTCGTAGACCTCGTCGCTGACAAGGTAGATATCGCGGTCAGCGATAAGCCGCGCCAGTTGGTCCAGGTCTTCACGGGTAATCAGCGCACCGCTGGGGTTGTGCGGCGAATTGAGAATGACCATGCGCGTGCGCGGGCTGAGGGCATCGCTGAACTTCTGCCAGTCGATGCGGAAATCGCCGTCGCTCAGTTGTACATGCACGCAACGGCCACCGGCCAGTTCCACGGACGGCTCGTAGCTGTCGTAGCAAGGGTCGAAGACGATTACCTCGTCACCGGCATGCACCACAGCCTGGATGGCGCAGAAGATCGCCTCGGTGGCGCCAGGGGTGATGGTCACTTCCTGGTCGGCATCCACCTGCGCGCCATACAGCCGCGCGACCTTGGCCGCCACCTGCTGGCGCAGGGCCGGCAGGCCGGTCATCGGCGAATACTGGTTATGCCCGGCGGCCACATGCCGGCCGACTGCATCGAGCAGCGCCTGCGGGCCATTGAAGTCGGGGAAGCCTTGCGACAGGTTGAGCGCGCCCGTCTGCACGGCGAGCTGGGACATGGTGGTGAAGATGGTCGTGCCGACATTCGGCAGTTTGCTGCGGATCATGGAGCCCTCTTTCCTGGGGTGTATCCGGCACGGGGTGGAGTCCGAGCATAGCGGATCGAGCGGTCAGGAAAAAGGTTGAAACAATAGGGGGATTTGCGCTGGATCAAAGGGCCTCTTCGCGGGTAAACCCGCTCCCACAGGTCCTGCACAGATTTCGAAAACTGTGGGTCCTGTAGGAGCGGGTTTACCCGCGAAGAAGTCGACGCGGAATCAGCGCTTGTCGCGGCGCTTCTTCTCGGCCTTCTTGTGGTGCGACATCAGGCGGCGCTTCTTGTTGACCTGGCGGTCGGTGAGGGTGTTCTTCTTGCCCTCGTACGGGTTCTCACCGCCCTTGTACTCGATGCGGATCGGCGTGCCGACCAGCTTCAGCACACGCCGGTAGGTGTTCTCCAGGTAACGCGAGTACGACTTCGGAATCTTGTCGGTCTGGTTGCCGTGGATCACGATCAGCGGCGGGTTGGCACCACCAAGGTGGGCATAGCGCAGCTTGATGCGGCGGCCGTTGACCAGCGGCGGCTGGTGCTCGCTCACGGCATCTTCGAGGATCTGCGTCAGGCGGCTGGTCGGCCAGCGGGTTACCGCCGACTTGAACGCGGCCTGCACCGACTTGTACAGGTGGCCCACGCCGGTGCCGTGCAGGGCGGAGATGAAGTGGATGTCGGCGAAATCGACGAAGAACAGCCGGCGCTCCAGCTCGGTCTTCACGTAGTCACGCTCGCCCGGCTCCATGCCGTCCCACTTGTTCAGGGCTATGACGATGGCGCGGCCAGCTTCCAGGGCGAAGCCCAGCAGGTTCAGGTCGTGATCCACCACGCCTTCGCGGGCGTCCATGACGAAAATCACCACGTTGGCGTCCTTGATCGCCTGCAGCGTCTTCACCACCGAGAACTTCTCGACTTCCTCGTGGATCTTGCCGCGCTTGCGCACGCCGGCGGTGTCGATGAAGGTGTACTTCTCGTCATCGCGCTCGAACGGGATGTAGATACTGTCGCGGGTAGTGCCCGGCTGGTCGTAAACCACCACGCGCTCTTCGCCGAGCATGCGGTTGACCAGCGTCGACTTGCCGACGTTGGGGCGGCCGATGATGGCGATCTTGATGCCATCCTTCTCGCTCGGGCCCGGGATGCGCACCGCTTCCTCGCCTTCGGCGACTTCGGCGTCCAGCGCTTCCTCGACCTGGTCGCGTGGCAGGTGGCCGAGCACGGCCTCCATCAGCGCATTGATGCCGCGGCCCTGGGAGCCGGCTACCGGGATCGCGTTGCCCATGCCCAGCGGCGAGAACTCGGCGCGTGCCACATCGGCATCGATGTTGTCGATCTTGTTGGCAACCAGGATCGCTTCCTTGTTCCGCTTGCGCAGGTGCTCGGCGATCATCTGGTCGGCAGCGGTCATGCCGGCACGGGCATCGACCAGGAACAGCACATAGTCAGCTTCTTCGATGGCCATGAGCGACTGCTCGGCCATTTTCTCGTCCATGCCCACTTCGTCACCGGTGATACCGCCGGTGTCGATCAGGATGAAGGAACGACCCTGCCAGGTGGCATCACCGTACTGGCGGTCACGGGTCAGGCCCGACAGGTCACCAACGATGGCATCGCGGGTCTTGGTCAGGCGGTTGAACATGGTGGATTTGCCGACGTTTGGGCGGCCCACCAGGGCGATTACGGGAACCATTCGGCTCTCCACTCTTGAATTCTTGAAAATGCAAAGGCCGCTGCAAGGCAGCGGCCGGAGTTCGGGCGGCGTGTCCTACGCCGCGGCTTGAAGCCCGCCAAGGCTTCAAGCATAGCTTCAGCGGATGGTCAGTGCCTCGAGCTTGCCGCTGTTGCCGAAGACGTAGATGGTGTCGCCGACCACAAGTGGGCGGGCACGCAGGCCATCACTGTCGATACGCTCACGGCCGACGAAGCGGCCATCGACCTGGCTCAGCAGGTGCAGGTAACCCTCGAAGTCGCCCACCGCCACGTAGCTGGAGAACACTTCAGGCGCGGTCAGCTGGCGGCGAGCCATGGTGTCGTTGGTCCACAGGGCGCTGGACGAGCGCTCGTCGACGCTTTCGACAGTACCGGAAGCTTCGCTGACATAGACGTTACCGTAGCCTTGGGCGACACCCACGTAGCTGGAGGCATCACGCTGCCACAGCACGCGGCCGCTTTCCAGGTCCAGGCCCGCGACGCGGCCCTGGTAGGTGCTGACGTACAGGGTACCACCCGACAGCAGCAGGCCGCCGTCGATATCGACCACGCGGTCCAGCTCGGAACGGCCCTGCGGGATTGCCACACGGCTTTCCCACACCGGTACGCCGTTGTTGATGTCCACCGCCACCACCTTGCCGGTGGACAGGCCGGCGACGGCCAGGCGGTTGGTGGCGATCGGCGCGCCGGTGCCACGCAGGGTCAGCACGGCCGGGGTGTTTTCGTAGATCCAGCGGCGGTCGCCAGTGGCGGCATCCAGGCCGATCAGGCGATCGTCTTGGGTCTGCACCACCACCACATCACCGTTGTTGGCAGGCGGGGCCAGCACTTCGCTGGTCACGCGGGAGCGCCAGCGCTCCTCACCGGTGCTGGAGTCCAGGGCGATGACTTCACCCTTGAGGGTACCGATCATGACCAGGCCGTAGCCCACGCCGACAGCGCCGGAAACCGGCAGCTCGAGGTCCTTCTTCCATACCACGTCGCCGGTGATGCGGTCGAGGGCGAAGACTTCGCCGTTGACGTCGGAGGCGTAGATACGGTCGTTCTCGATGGCAGGTACGAGGGTGTTGTAGGTCTCGCCCTGGCCGTCACCGATCGAACGGCTCCACTGCTTTTTCAGCACCACTTCCTCGGTGAACTTGGTCAGCTCGGCCGGAGGCAGTTCCTTCTTGCTGTTGCTGCTGCAACCTGCGGCCAGTACGGCCAGGGTCAGCACTGCTGCATGTTTCCAACCGATCACTTACGCGTCCCCTTTGGCCAAGTCATCCAGCTTCAATTGCAGGCCACCGACCGCCGCCTCATCGGACAACGCAGCCTTGGCTTTCTCGTAAGCGCTGTGCGCGTCGTCGGCGCGACCCAGTTGCACCAGCAGGTCACCTTTCAACTCTTCGCGGCTGGCCAGGAAGGCTTTGTCGGCGTCGCCGTCGAGCAGCTTGAGGGCATCCTCGGCCTTGTTCTGGGCGGCCAGCACACGAGCCAGGCGCTGACGCGAAATCTCGCCCAGAGTGGCATCGGCCGGCTTATCCAGCACGCTCTTCAACTCGGCAGCAGCGTCGTCGAGCTTGCCGCTCTCGACCGCGACCTTGGCAACGAACAGGCTGCCGTACTGGGCGTAGGCGGTACCACCGAACTCGCTCTTGAGCTTGCCGGCCAGTTCCGCGACCTTGGTCGCGTCAGGCTGGCCAGTCGGCGTCAGGCTGGTCTCCAGCAAGGCCTGGTACAGCTGCGAGGCACCTTGCGACTGATTGTTCTGGTACTTGTGCCAGGTATTCCAGCCCAACACCACTACGCCAGCCAACAGGGCACCGGTCAGCAGCGGCTTGCCGTTGCGGTTCCACCAGTCCTTGACCCCTGCCAGTTCATCATCGGTACTCGACACCCCAATACTCCTTTTCGCCTATTCGCTTGTTGAACCGCGTTACGCCTGCGCGATCGCGGTTTCCAGGTGCTCAGCCAGAGCATCCCAGGCAATGTTCTGTTGTTCGCCCTGACCACGCAGGGGCTTGAAGCCGATCTCTTGCTTAGCCAGCTCGTCGTCGCCGAGGATCAGGGCGAACAGCGCGCCACTCTTGTCGGCTTTCTTGAACTGGCTCTTGAAGCTACCACCGCCGGCGTTGACTGCCAGGCGCAGGCCCGGCAAGCGGTCACGCAGGCTTTCGGACAGGCGCAGGCCGGCCAGCTCCGCCTGTTCGCCAAAGGCGCACAGGTAGACGTCGATCTGGCGGCTGATGGACTCGGGCACCTTGCCCAGGGTTTCCAGCAGCAGGATCAGGCGCTCGATGCCCATGGCGAAACCGACGCCCGAGGTCGGCTTGCCGCCCATCTGTTCGACCAGGCCGTCATAACGGCCGCCGGCGCAGACAGTGCCCTGGGCGCCGAGCTTGTCGGTGACCCACTCGAACACGGTCTTGCTGTAGTAGTCCAGGCCACGCACCAGCTTGGTGTTGATCACGAACGGGATGCCGGCAGCGTCCAGGCGGGCCTTGAGGCCCTCGAAGTGCACGCGCGACTCTTCGTCCAGGTAGTCTTCCAGCTTCGGCGCGCCGACCAGCACCGCCTGGGTGTTCTGGTCCTTGCTGTCGAGGATGCGCAGCGGGTTGCTCTTCAGGCGGCGCTGGCTGTCTTCGTCCAGTTGCTCCAGGCGCGCCGAGAGGAACTCGACCAGCGCATCACGGTAGCGTGCACGGGCTTCGCTGGTGCCCAGGCTGTTGAGCTCCAGCTTGACCGCGTCCTGGATGCCCAGCAGGCCCCACAGGCGCCAGGTCAGCATGATCAGCTCGGCGTCGATGTCCGGGCCATCCAGGTTGAACACTTCCACGCCAATCTGGTGGAACTGGCGGTAGCGGCCCTTCTGCGGGCGCTCGTGGCGGAACATCTGGCCGATGTACCACAGTTTCTGCACCTGGCCGTTGCCGGTGATGCCATGTTCGAGCACGGCACGCACGCAAGCGGCGGTACCTTCGGGGCGCAGGGTCAGCGAGTCGCCGTTGCGGTCCTCGAAGGTGTACATCTCTTTTTCGACGATGTCGGTCACTTCACCGATGGAGCGCTTGAACAGCTCGGTGAACTCGACGATCGGCGTGCGGATCTGGCTGTACCCGTAGGTATCCAGCAGACCGGCCACGGTGCCTTCGAAGTAGCGCCACAGTGGCGACTGTTCTGGCAGGATGTCGTTCATGCCACGGATGGCTTGCAGCGATTTGCTCACGAAAAGTCCTTACGAATTCTGTGTGTCAGCCACGGACGATCAGCGCCGCGTCGGCTTCGGCCTTTTCGGCCGCTTTCTGGCGAATGAGCTTTTCCAGTTCATCGACCAGGTTGTCGTTGGTCAGCTTCTGCGCCGGCTTGCCGTCGATGTAGATCAGGTTCGGCGTGCCGCCGGTCAGCCCCACATGGGCCTCCTTGGCTTCGCCCGGGCCGTTGACCACGCAACCGATCACCGCCACGTCCAGCGGCACCAGCAGGTCTTCCAGGCGCCCTTCCAGCTCGTTCATGGTCTTGACCACATCGAAGTTCTGCCGCGAGCAGCTCGGGCAGGCGATGAAGTTGATGCCACGCGAGCGCAGGTGCAGCGACTTGAGAATGTCGTAGCCGACTTTCACTTCTTCGACCGGGTCGGCCGCCAGCGAGATACGGATGGTATCGCCAATGCCTTCGGCCAGCAGCATACCGAGGCCGACAGCGGATTTCACCGTCCCCGAACGCAGGCCACCGGCTTCGGTGATGCCCAGGTGCAGCGGCTGCACGATCTGCTTGGCCAGCAGGCGGTAGGCTTCGACGGCCATGAACACATCGGATGCCTTGACGCTGACCTTGAAGTCCTGGAAGTCCAGGCGGTCGAGGTGCTCGACATGGCGCAGGGCCGACTCGACCAGCGCTGCCGGGGTCGGTTCGCCGTACTTCTTCTGCAGGTCCTTTTCCAGGGAGCCGGCATTGACGCCGATACGGATCGGGATGCCCCGGTCGCGGGCGGCATCGACCACCGCGCGCACGCGGTCTTCACGGCCGATGTTGCCCGGGTTGATACGCAAGCAGTCGACGCCCAGTTCGGCCACGCGCAGGGCGATTTTGTAGTCGAAGTGGATGTCGGCAACCAGCGGTACGCTGACCTGCTGCTTGATGCGGCCGAACGCCTCGGCGGCGTCCATGTCCGGCACCGAGACGCGCACGATGTCCACGCCGGCATCGACCAGGCGCTGGATTTGCGCCACGGTGGCGGCCACATCGTTGGTGTCGGTGTTGGTCATGCTCTGCACCGCGATGGGGGCATCACCACCCACCGGTACATTGCCGACCCAGATTTTGCGGGATTCGCGACGTTTGATCGGAGATTCGCCGTGCATGATTACTGTCCCAACTTCAGGCGAGCGGTCTCGCCACTGGTGAACGGGGCAACATCGACGGCCTGGCCGTTGTAGCTGACCTGGGCGCCACGGGCAAAGCCCAGGCGTACCGAGAACGGCGGCTTGCCGGTCAGCTCGAGGTTGTCCCCCTTGCGCTTGATGGCGCTGAACAGCACCTTGCCGTTGCCGTCGGTGACCTGGGTCCAGCAATCGGCGACGAACTGGATGGCAACCTTGGCGCTGCCAGCCGGCACTGCGGCAGGGGCGGCAGCGGCCACGGCCGCTACCGGCGTAGCAGGTGCAACAGCCGCCGGGGCCGGGGCAACCGGTGCTACCGGCGCAGGCGCGGCAGCAGGTGCGCTGGCGATCGCTGGCACAGGCGCCTGCTGGGCCGGTGTCGGTACTACGGCAGCGGTATCGGCAGGCGCCGGGCTTGCCGGTGCCGGTACGGCGGTGGCAGGCTGCTCGGCTGCGCCCTGCTCAAGCGGCAGCGGCGCACTCTCAGGCTGCTGGCCTGCGGAAACAGCCTGGTCTTCAGGCTCATCGAGCGGGTGAATCTGGGTGGTGCCGTCGGCGCTTTCGACTTCGACGTGCTCCAGAGCAATCTTGGCCAGCTCCTTGCCACGCAGGCTGCCCTGGTCCTGCCACCAGACGAAGCCGCCGCCGACCACTGCCACCAGCAGCAGCAGGCTGACGCCACGCAGAATGTTGTGCGACAGGCGCACGGGCTCTTCGATACGGCCCAGCGAGTGCACGTCGCTGCCTTTGGCGTGGGTGCCGGTGTAACGGTCGAAGGCGTCCACCAGGGCAGCCTGGTCCAGGTCCATCAGCTTGGCATAGGCGCGGATATAACCACGGGCGAAGGTATGCCCCGGCAGCTTGTCGAAGGCGCCGGTTTCCACGTGGTTCAACGAACTGACAGTGAGGTTGAGCTTGCGGGCCACCTCGGCTTGTGACCAGTCCCGGTTCTCACGGGCCTGACGCAAAAGCTCACCGGGGTTCTGGCCAGGCGCTACTGCTACTTCGGGATGCGCGGCTTTCATCGTTGCTCCGACAGGTATTGCTGATATTCCGGCGTACCGGGATAAAGTCGTTGTAATTGCTGGCCCAGCTCGGCCAGTGTGCCTTGCTCGTCGAATACCCTGGCAAGGCGGCTGCCCAGCAGCAGGCTACGGGCATCGTGGTCGCTCAACTGGCTGAAACGATCGTAGTAGTCCCGGGCCGGCACATAATGCCTGTTTTCGTAGGACAACTCAGCCATTTCCAGCAACGCTTTCGGCTGCCGCTGGTTGAGTTGCAGAGCTTTCAGCAGATACGCATGCGCCTGGTCGCGGCGCTCGAGTTTCAGGGCGGTCAGGCCCAGGTTCTCGTAAACGCGTGAGCGCTCAGGATACAGGGTATCGGCGCTGGCAAGGCGAAACATCTGCTCGGCCTCGGCAAATCGGCCCTGAGCATAAAGGAAACTGCCGTAATTGTTGCGAATTCGCGTGTCGCCGGTGCGTGCCTTCAGCGCCTTGCGGAAGTGCGTTTCGGCCAGCGCGGGCTCGCCTTCGGCCTGAAAGACCAGCGCCAGGGCGGCGTGCGCATCGGCATCACCACCATCCAGGGCCAGGGCCTTGCCCAGCGGCGCCTTGGCCTGCTCGGTCAAACCCTGTTGCAAATAACCCAGCCCAAGCTGCACATAGGCCCGCCCCGCCTCTGCCCTGCCCTGGCGGCTGGCCAGCGGGTCGCCCGCGCCGCCCGACACGCAGCCGGCCAGCAGCGAAAGCGCAAGGATCGACAGCGCGGCGCGCAGGCTCATGGGCAAGGTCCCGGTCAGTGGCTGGCGGGGCTGTCTTGCAGCTCGGCGTCCGCGGACAGCTGGCGCACAGCGATGTAGCGCTCGCTGCGGCGGGTGCGGTCGTTGACCTGGCCGACCAGCTGACCACAGGCAGCGTCGATGTCATCACCACGGGTGGTGCGGGTGGTGACGTTGAAGCCACCGTGGTGCAACAGATCCTGGAAGCGGCGAATGGCGTTGTTGCTCGGCCGCTCGTAGCCCGAGTGCGGGAACGGGTTGAACGGAATCAGGTTGATCTTGCAGGGTACGTCGCGCAGCAGCTCGATCATTTGCGCAGCATGCTCAGGCTGGTCGTTGACATCCTTGAGCAGGGTGTACTCGATGGTCAGCACGCGCTTGCCACCCAGGGTGGACATGTAGCCCATGCACGATTCCAGCAGCATCTTCAGCGGGTACTTCTTGTTGATCGGTACCAACTTGTTGCGCAGTTCGTCGTTCGGCGCGTGCAGCGACAGGGCCAGCGACACGTCGATGTGCTTGGCCAGCTCGTCGATCATCGGCACCACGCCCGAGGTGGACAGGGTGACGCGACGCTTGGAAATGCCATAGCCCAGATCTTCCATCATGATCTTCATGGCGGCGATGACATTGTCGAAATTCAGCAGGGGTTCGCCCATGCCCATCATGACCACGTTGGTAATGGCGCGGTCGATCTTGGCCGGAACGGTCCCGAAGGATTTGTTGGCAAGCCACACCTGGCCGATCACTTCGGCGGCGGTGAGGTTGCTGTTGAAGCCTTGCTTGCCGGTGGAGCAGAAGCTGCAGTCCAGGGCACAGCCGGCTTGCGACGACACGCACAGGGTGCCGCGATCGTCGGTGGGGATGTAGACGGTCTCGACGCAGCTGCCGGAGGCAACGCGGACCACCCACTTGCGGGTACCGTCGGCGGAAATGTCTTCACTGACCACTTCCGGGCCCCGAATCTCGGCAACGGCCTCGAGCTTTTCGCGCAAGGCCTTGCCGACATTGGTCATGGCGGCGAAATCGTCGACGCCATAGTGGTGAATCCATTTCATGACCTGACCGGCACGAAAACGCTTCTCTCCGATCGACTCGAAGAATTTTTCCATTTCCTGCAGGGTCAGGCCCAACAGGTTGATCTTGCCAGTCATGTCACTCATGGAATCACCCAAGACCTGCTTCGCTTAGCGAATGCGGTCGCACAGCTCGGTAGCGGAGAAGAAGTAAGCGATTTCGCGGGCAGCCGAAGCTTCCGAGTCGGAACCGTGAACAGCGTTTTCGTCGATGGAAACGGCGAAGTCAGCACGGATGGTGCCGGCAGCAGCTTCTTTCGGGTTGGTGGCGCCCATCAGCTCGCGGTTGGCCAGAACGGCGTTTTCGCCTTCCAGAACCTGAACGATGACCGGGCCGGAAGTCATGAAGGCAACCAGATCACCGAAGAAGCCGCGCTCTTTGTGTTCGGCGTAGAAGCCCTCGGCTTCGGCCTTGGACAGCTGCTTCATTTTCGAAGCGACGACGCGCAGGCCGGCTTTCTCGAAACGAGTGGTGATCTCGCCGATGACGTTCTTGGCAACGGCGTCAGGCTTGATGATGGAGAAAGTACGTTGAACAGCCATGGAAAACTCCAGAAAAATGAGTGTTGCGAAAAATTAAACCCGCGAATTATACGCGGGTTCCAGGGGATTGCCTAACCTGCAGGACGCGTTCAGTCGGCTTCTTCGATCCAGGCCGCCTGGATGGCCTCGAGCACTTTCTCACCGCCGCGTGACGGATCGTCGCTGAACTCTGGCAAGGCCAGCACCCAGCGGTGCAGATCGACGAAATTCACATAACGAGGATCGACTTCCGGCTTGCTTTCTGCAAGCTGGATGGCGATCTCAAGTACATCAATCCATTTCAGGCTCATGGGGTAAACCTCAGTGCGGCGCTTCGGCGGCGTGGTTGAGCGAATACTTGGGGATCTCGATGACCAGGTCCTGGTCAGCGACAACCACCTGGCAGCCGAGACGCGATTGAGCCTCCAGGCCCCAGGCCTTGTCCAGCATGTCCTCTTCCAGTTCGTCGGCTTCTTCGAGCGAGTCGAAGCCCTTGCGCACGATGCAGTGGCAAGTGGTGCAGGCCTTGACGCCGCCGCAGGCGCTTTCCATCTCGATGTGATGGTCGTGGGCCAGTTCCAGGATGTTGGTCCCGGTCTCGACTTCCACGGTCAGCCCTTCGGGGCAGAACTTCTCGTGCGGCAGGAATGTCACCAGCGGCATCGGTTACTCCTCGATCTCATTCAGGTTGCGCCCGGCCAGTGCGGCTTTGACCGTCGAATCAAGGCGACGGGCGGCAAATGCGTCGGTCACCTGCGACAGACGCTTGGTCTGTTGCTCGATGGCTGCGCCATCGGTGCCGGCCAGCAAATCACGTAGTTCTTGCATCTGGAATTCGATGGCGACGCGCTCGTCACTGCTGAGCAGGCGTTCGCCGTCGGCGTCCAGGGCGCCCTGTACCGCTTCGAGCAGGCGCTCGCCGTCAACCTGGTGCTCGCGCAGCTGGCGGGCCTGCTTGTCGGAACCTGCGTGTTCGAAGGAGTCCTTGAGCATGCGGGCGATTTCGCCGTCGGTCAGGCCATAGGACGGCTTGACCTGGATGCTGGCTTCCACGCCCGAGCCCAGCTCGCGTGCGGCGACGCTGAGCAGGCCATCGGCGTCGACCTGGAAGGTGACGCGGATTTTTGCCGCACCGGCGACCATGGCCGGAATGCCACGCAACTCGAAGCGCGCCAGCGAGCGGCAGTCGCTGATCAACTCGCGCTCGCCCTGCAGTACATGGATCATCATGGCCGACTGGCCATCTTTATAGGTGGTGAACTCCTGGGCACGCGCCACCGGGATGGTGGTGTTGCGCGGGATCACCTTCTCCATCAGCCCGCCCATGGTCTCAAGGCCAAGCGACAGCGGGATGACATCCAACAGCAGCAGTTCGCCACCTTCGCGGCGGTTGCCGGCCAAGGTATCGGCCTGGATGGCGGCACCGATGGCCACCACCTGGTCGGGGTCGATCGAGGTCAGCGGGGTGCGACCGAACAGTGCTCCGACGGCTTCACGCACACGCGGTACGCGGGTCGAACCACCGACCATGACCACGGCACTGACTTCTTCCAGCTCGATACCGCTGTCACGCACGGCGCGACGGCAGGCCTTGAGGCTGCGGGCGACCATGGGCTCGATCATGGCTTCGAAGCCAGCGCGGCTCAGCTCGCCCTGCCAGGTGCCATGGCTGACGCTGACCACGTCGGCGTCGGTCAGGGCTTCCTTCGCGGCGCAGGCGGTCTGCAACAGTGCGCGCTGGGTGGCCGGGTCCAGGTCGGATGACAGCCCGGCCTGCTCGATGATCCAGCCAGCGATGGCGTGGTCGAAGTCGTCACCGCCCAAGGCGGTATCGCCACCGGTGGCCAGCACTTCGAATACGCCGGCAGTCAGGCGCAAAATGGAAATGTCGAAGGTACCGCCGCCCAAGTCATAGATGGCCACCACGCCTTCGGCGTTCTGGTCCAGGCCATAGGCCACGGCAGCGGCGGTCGGCTCGTTGAGCAGGCGCAGCACGTTCAGGCCGGCCAGGCGCGCAGCGTCCTTGGTGGCCTGGCGCTGGGCATCGTCGAAATAGGCCGGCACGGTGATAACCGCGCCCACCAGCTCACCACCAAGGGTGGCTTCGGCACGCTCGCGCAGCACCTTGAGAATATCGGCGGACACTTCCACCGGGCTTTTCGGCCCCTGCACAGTGTCGATGAACGGCATGTGCGACTCACCGCCAACGAAGCGGTACGGCAGCTGCTCGCCCAGTTGCTTGACGTCGGCCAGGCCGCGCCCCATCAAGCGCTTGACCGACAGCACGGTGTTCAGCGGGTCGCTGGAAGCGGCATCGCGTGCAGCCTGCCCCACTTCGTTGCGCCCTTCGAGGTAGCGCACCGCGGACGGCAGAATGACATTGCCCTGCGCGTCGGGCAGGGGCTCGCTACGGCCGCTGCGCAGTGCGGCGACCAGGGAGTTGGTGGTACCCAGGTCGATCCCCACCGCCAGGCGGCGCTGATGCGGCTGAGGGCTTTGACCGGGTTCGGCAATCTGCAGTAGGGCCATGCTTATCTGAATACCTTAGGTGCTATCACGGGCAGCACCGGGTTAATCGTCGAGGCGCTCTTCCAGTTGGCGCACTTCTTGGGCGAGCTTGTCGAGGAACTGCATGCGGCGCATCAGGCGTTCGGCCTTGTCGCGCTCGCCTGGGGCGTCCCAGCAGGCGGCAAAGTCCTCGTTCAGCGTGTCCTGGGCGACCTTCAGGCGCTTCTTGAACACGGCCACGCCATCGAGGTCGGCTTCGTCCTGCAATTCTTCGAGCTCTTCACGCCACTGCATCTGCTGCAACAGGAAGTCAGGGTCGTGGACCGTGACCTCCTGAGGCACTTCGTGGCCGCCGATGGCCAGCAGGTAGCGGGCGCGACGCGGCGCACTGCGCAGTGTCTGGTAGGCGTCGTTGAGTGCCGCGGACTTTTCCAGCGCCACGCGCTGCTCGCGCTCGGAGGCGTCGGCAAAGCGGTCGGGATGGACTTCGCGGGCCAGCTCGCGATAGCGAGTGGCCAGCTTGTCGAGATCCAGGCGGAAGCTTGGCTGGAGGTCAAACAATGCGAAATGACAAGGAGTGCCCACAGCCAGCCTCAAACGTTGAAGCTTTCGCCGCAGCCACACTCACCGCGCACGTTGGGGTTGTTGAACTTGAAGCCTTCGTTCAACCCTTCCTTGACGAAGTCCAGTTCGGTGCCATCGAGGTAGACCAGGCTCTTGGGATCGATGATCACCTTGACGCCATGGTTCTCGAACACCTGGTCCTCGTCCGCCAGCTCGTCGACGAACTCCAGCACGTAGGCCAGGCCCGAGCAACCGGTGGTGCGCACGCCCAGGCGAATGCCTTCGCCCTTGCCGCGCCCTTCCAGGGAACGCCGCACGTGGTTGGCGGCGGCTTCTGTCATGCTGATAGCCATCAGGACTCCTTACCTCGCAACAGGCGACTTAGATCAAGCCTTTCTTCTGCTTGTAATCGCGAACGGCTGCCTTGATGGCATCTTCGGCGAGTACCGAGCAGTGGATCTTGACCGGCGGCAACGCCAGTTCTTCGGCCAGCTGGGTGTTCTTGATGGTTTCGGCTTCGTCCAGGGTCTTGCCCTTCATCCACTCGGTGGCGAGGGAGCTGGAAGCGATGGCCGAACCGCAGCCGTAGGTCTTGAACTTGGCGTCTTCGATCACGCCCTGCTCGTTGACCTTGATCTGCAGGCGCATCACGTCACCGCAGGCCGGGGCGCCGACCATGCCGGTACCGACGTCCGGGTCTTCGGCGTTCATCTTGCCGACGTTGCGCGGGTTTTCGTAGTGGTCGATGACCTTTTCACTGTATGCCATGGTGCAATTCCTTCCTCATCAGGGAGCCGCTCTTGCCGGCGACTGCTTAGTGGGCGGCCCACTCGATCTTGGAGATGTCAACGCCGTCTTTGTACATGTCCCACAGCGGCGACAGCTCACGCAGTTTGTTCACGGCCTCGCAGACTTTCTGCGCGGCGTAGTCGACTTCTTCTTCGGTGGTGAAGCGGCCGAAGGAGAAGCGGATCGAGCTGTGCGCCAGCTCGTCGTTGCGGCCCAGGGCGCGCAATACGTAGGACGGCTCGAGCGACGCGGAGGTGCAGGCCGAACCGGACGATACGGCGATATCCTTCAGCGACATCAGCAGCGATTCGCCTTCGACGTAGTTGAAGCTCAGGTTCAGGTTGTGCGGTACGCGGGCAGTCTTGCTGCCATTGACGTACAGCTCTTCGAGGTCCGAGACCTGCTTGAAGAAGCGGTCGCTCAGGGCCTTGATGCGTACGTTTTCCGCGGCCATTTCCTGTTTGGCGATGGCGAAGGCTTCGCCCATGCCGACGATCTGGTGGGTCGGCAGGGTGCCCGAACGCATGCCGCGCTCATGGCCGCCGCCGTGAATGATGGCTTCCAGGCGCACACGAGGCTTGCGGCTGACGTACAGCGCGCCGATGCCTTTCGGGCCGTATACCTTGTGCGCCGAGAACGACATCAGGTCGACCTTCAGCTTTTGCAGGTCAATTTCGACCTTGCCGGCCGATTGCGCGGCGTCAACGTGGAACAGCACGCCGCGCGAGCGGGTCAGTTCACCGATGGCGGCGATATCGTTGATCGAGCCAACTTCGTTGTTCACGTGCATCAGCGAAACCAGGATGGTGTCGTCGCGCAGCGCCGCCTCGACCATGGCCGGGGTGACGATGCCGTCTTCGCCTGGCTCGAGGTAGGTGACTTCGAAACCTTCACGCTCCAGCTGGCGAGCGGTATCCAGGACCGCCTTGTGCTCGATCTTGGAGGTGATGATGTGCTTGCCCTTGGTCTGATAGAAGTGCGCGACGCCCTTGAGTGCGAGGTTGTCGGACTCTGTGGCACCGCTGGTCCAGACGATTTCGCGCGGATCGGCGTTGATCAGTTCGGCAACCTGGCGGCGACCGTTCTCGACCGCTTCCTCGGCTTTCCAGCCAAAGACGTGGGAGCGCGAAGCCGGGTTACCGAAGTTCCCGTCGACCAGCAGGCAGTCGGCCATCTTCTGGGCCACGCGTGGGTCGACCGGGGTGGTCGCGGAGTAATCGAGGTAGATCGGCAACTTCATTTGTCTCTCCTATCAGGCGGTGGCGTCGCTCGTCGTCCCGGTGGGATCAATCGACGGCGGACGTCTCAATCTTGTCCAGCTGGGCGGTTCGGCCTGCGACACGACGCAGGTCCTGGCGCTGGGCGACTTCCTGCACCTCACGGCGCATGACGAGGTCGGCCAGGCTTATACCGCTGAGGAATTCATGGATCTGCTGGCTGAGGTCGCACCACAGGTGGTGGGTCAGGCAGGTATCACCGGCATGGCAGTCCCCGAGGCCCTGACAACGGGTGGCATCGACCGATTCGTTGACCGCATCGATGACCTGGGCCACCTGGATGGTTTCCATGCCCCGCGACAGCTGGTAGCCACCGCCTGGACCACGCACGCTGGAGACCAGGCTGCTGCGGCGCAGCTTGGCGAACAGCTGTTCCAGATAAGAGAGGGAAATGCCCTGGCGCTCGGAAATGTCGGCCAAAGACACCGGCCCATGCTGCGCGTGCAACGCCAGGTCGAGCATGGCGGTCACGGCGTATCGGCCTTTGGTAGTCAGTCGCATGGCTATTGGGTACCACGGGAGTTACAGGATGTGAGCGAGTATGCGATTCCCGAGCATTTAAGTCAACTATTAGACCTAGTGCTTTAGTCGGGTTTGCATCGGGGAGGCGGGCGCGATTGTAGCAGACAGGGGGCGTGAGCACACGCCCCGTATGTCACCATGATTTCAGCGCGGCGTAATCAATGTGACTGAGTGTCGCGCTGAGCCACCTGGGCAACTTCCTTGAAGTCATCTTCCGGCAGGGCTGGCAGTTCCTTGGCGCAGTAATCACTGCCCATCTTGGTCAGGGCGCCGCACATGCCCTCCAGCCGTTCGTCGACTGCCTGCAGGTGGTCGAGCATCTGGCCGATGGCACGGGCCACCGGGTCGGGCATGTCGCCACTGACGCCGTAGGCATCGAAGCCAATCTTTTCAGCCATGGCCTTACGCTTGGCCTCGACCTCGTTGTCTTCGCTCTTGACGATGATTCGCCCGGGGATACCAACCGCCGTAGCCCCGGCCGGCACGGCTTTGGTCACCACCGCATTGGAACCGATCTTGGCCCCGGCGCCGACGGTGAACGGGCCCAGCACCTTGGCCCCCGCCCCTACCACCACACCGTTTTCCAGGGTGGGGTGTCGCTTGCCTTTGTTCCAGCTGGTGCCGCCCAGGGTCACGCCCTGATAAAGGGTGACATCGTCGCCGATCTCGGCGGTTTCGCCGATGACGATGCCCATGCCGTGGTCAATGAAGAAGCGCCGTCCGATGGTGGCGCCGGGGTGGATCTCGATGCCGGTCAGCCAGCGGCCGAAGTTCGATACCAGGCGGGCCAGCCACTTGAAATCACGCTTCCACAGGGCATTGCCCAGGCGGTGCAGCCAGATGGCGTGCATGCCTGGATAGCAGGTCAGCACCTCAAAGGCGTTGCGCGCAGCCGGGTCGCGGTGGAATACGCTTTGAATATCTTCACGCAGGCGTTCGAACATCTGTCAGTCCTTCCGTTTATGCGGCTCGCCCCGGACCACTTTCTGGGTCTCGGTGAGGATGCCGCGCAAAATGCTCATTTCCGAACGTTCGACCGCCACCCGCCCATACAGCCGGCGCAGGCGCGGCATCAGGTGCTTGGGCCTTTCGGGGTCGAGAAAGCCGATACCGACCAGGGTCTTCTCCAGGTGGTCGTAGAACAGCTCCATTTCGTCCATCGTCGCCAGCTCGCTGGCGTCAACCTTCTCGACTTTGCCCGGCGCTGCACCGGCGGCAAGCCAGGCCATGCGCACCTCGTAGGAGAGCACCTGGACAGCGGCGGCCAGGTTCAGCGAGCTGAAGTCGGGGTTGGAGGGAATGTGCACGTGGAAGTGACATCGCTGCAGTTCTTCGTTGGTCAGGCCGGCGTGTTCACGCCCGAACACCAGGGCGATTTCCTCGCCACCGTTGGCATGCTCCACCGCCTTGGCCGCACACTCGCGCGGGCCGATCAGCGGCCAGGGGATGCTCCGCTCGCGGGCGCTGGTGCCCATTACCAGGTTGCAGCCGACCAACGCCTGCTCGAGGCTGTCGACCACTTGGGCATTGTCCAGCACATCGTCGGCACCCGAGGCTCGGGCACTGGCATCCACGGCGGGGAACTCTTTCGGCTGTACCAGCACCAGACGCGACAAGCCCATGTTTTTCATGGCACGCGCAGCGCCGCCGATGTTGCCGGGGTGGCTGGTATTGACCAGAACAACACGAATATTTTGCAGCAAGGTGTTGTGCTCACAGATGCAGGAATCAGGGCCTTCGATCTTACAGAACCGACAGACGTAACGCCATGAAAGCAAATGTGACACTTCTGCCGCCAAAGTTTTCTGCTAGAATGATCGGCTTTCTTCTTTAACATCTCCAGGTGACCCGCCCATGCAGCCTATGCTGAATATCGCCCTGCGCGCCGCTCGCAGCGCCAGTGAACTGATTTTCCGCTCCATCGAACGCCTGGATAGCATCAAGGTCGATGAGAAAGAGGCCAAGGACTACGTCTCCGAAGTCGATCGCGCCGCCGAGCAGAGCATCGTCAACGCCCTGCGCAAGGCCTACCCGAACCACTCCATCCAGGGCGAGGAAACCGGCCTGCACGCGGGTAGCGGCGAAGAAGGCAAGGATTACCTGTGGATCATCGACCCGCTGGACGGCACCACCAACTTCCTGCGAGGCATCCCGCACTTCGCCGTCAGCATCGCCTGCAAATACCGTGGCCGCCTTGAGCACGCCGTGATCGTCGACCCGGTTCGCCAGGAAGAATTCACTGCCAGCCGCGGCCGTGGCGCCCAGCTCAATGGTCGCCGCCTGCGTGTCAGCTCGCGCACCAGCCTGGAAGGCGCCCTGCTGGGCACCGGCTTCCCGTTCCGTGACAGCCAGATGGCCGACCTGGACAACTACCTGGGCATGTTCCGCGCCCTGACTGGCCAGACCGCCGGCATTCGCCGCGCCGGCTCCGCCAGCCTGGACTTGGCCTACGTGGCCGCCGGCCGTTTCGACGCTTTCTGGGAGTCGGGCCTATCCGAATGGGACATGGCGGCCGGCGTGCTGCTGATCCAGGAAGCGGGCGGCCTGGTGAGCGACTTCAACGGCGGCCATGACTTCCTCGAGAAGGGCCATATCGTTGCGGGCAACATCAAGTGCTTCAAGGCCGTGCTGACTGCCATCCAGCCGCACCTGCCAGAGAACATGAAGCGCTAAGCGCGGATTGCCGGCAAACAAAAAAGCACCCCTCGGGGTGCTTTTTTTATGCCTGTCGAAGCCATGCGGCCTTACTGGCCGGCTTCACTCAGGATCAGCTTGCCATTCTTGTCCAGTGGAATGGTCGAACCGGGCTCGTGATCCATCTTCACCTGCCCGACCTTGTCGCCGATGGTGTACTTCACGTTGTAGCCCACCACCTTCTCACTGATATCGTTGACCGTATTGCAGCGGGTTTGCGTGGTGGTGTAGGTGTCACGCTCCTGCATGCCCTCCTGCACCTTGTTACCGGCATAACCACCACCGACCGCACCGGCAACGGTGGCGATCTTCTTGCCGCTACCACCACCGATCTGGTTACCCAGCAGGCCACCGGCAATGGCGCCCACCACGGTACCGGCGATCTGGTGCTGGTCCTTGACCGGCGCCTGACGCGTCACGGCGACGTCCTTGCAGACCTCACGGGGGGTTTTTACCTGTTGTTTGATCGGTTGCACGTCGGTGACCTGTGCATATTCAGGCCCCTTGTTGACCAAGCTGTAGGTCGCGACAGCACCTCCGGCAGTCACACCGACAGCACCCAGTACCGCACCCACAAGCATTGATTTGTTCACATGAACCTCCTGATCATCACCCGCGGGTCCGACCCGCCTTCTCCCAGCCTTGGAGTAAAAAAAAAGGCGCGAGTTCAACACTCGCGCCTTTTTGGCCGCCAAACGGCGTGGAGCACGCCTTATGGACGGTCGTCCACACCATCGGTCTTGGCTGGCGGGATCAGGTCTTCACTGCTCAGGTTCAGCCAGATCAGTACCACGTTGGCGATATAGATCGACGAATAGGTACCGGCCATGACGCCGATGAACAGTGCCAGCGAGAAGCCGAACAGGTTGTCGCCACCGAAGAACAGCAGCGCGGCAATGGCCAGCAAGGTCGAAACCGAGGTGGCGATGGTCCGCAGCAGGGTCTGGGTGGTGGAAACGTTGATGTTCTCGATCAGCGAGGCCTTGCGCATGACGCGGAAGTTCTCGCGCACCCGGTCGAACACGACGATGGTGTCGTTCAGCGAGTAGCCGATGATCGCCAGCACCGCTGCCAGCACCGTCAGGTCGAAGGTGATCTGGAAGAACGACAGGATACCCAGGGTCACCACCACGTCGTGGATCAGCGAGACGATCGCGCCCACGGCGAACTTCCACTGGAAGCGGAAGGCCAGGTAGATGAGGATGCCGCCCAGGGCCAGAAGCATGCCCATGCCACCCTGGTCGCGCAGCTCTTCACCCACCTGCGGACCAACGAACTCGACACGCTTGACCTTGGCCGGATTGTCGCCGCCAGCCTTCTGCAGGGCTTCAGCTACCTTGTTGCCCAGCTGCGGGTCATCACCCGGCATGCGCACCAGCAGGTCAGTGGTGGCACCGAAGCTCTGCACTACTGCTTCGTGGAAGCCGGAATTGACCAGCTCGGCACGCACCGCCTTGAGGTCGGCCGGGCGCTCGTAGGTCAGCTCGATCAGCGTACCGCCGGTGAAGTCCAGGCCGAAGTTCAGGCCCTTCTGCCACCAGCTGAACAGAGCCAGCACGGTGAGGAGCACGGTAACGGCGAACGCGACATTGCGCACGCCCATGAAGTTGATGGTTTTCATCGCAGCTCCCTCAAACCCACAGCTTCTTGATGTCACGCCCGCCGCAGGTCAGGTTGACCATTGCACGGGTCACCATGACGGCGGTGAACATCGAGGTGAAAATCCCGAGGGACATGGTGACCGCAAAGCCCTTGACCGGGCCGGTACCCATGGCGAACAGGATGCCGCCGACCAGCAGGCTGGTCAGGTTGGCGTCGATGATCGCGGTGTAGGCGCGGTTGAAGCCTTCATGAATGGCGCGTTGCACCGACATGCCGGCGTTCAGCTCTTCGCGGATACGCGAGAAGATCAGCACGTTGGCGTCCACCGCCATACCCATGGTCAACACGATACCGGCAATACCCGGCAGGGTCAGGGTGGCGCCCAACAGCGACATCAGTGCCAGCAGCAGGACCATGTTGCCTGCCAGGGCGATGGTGGCGATCACACCGAAGGCGCGGTAGATGGCGATGATGAACAGCGAGACGAACAGCATGCCCCACAGCGACGCATCGATACCCTTGGTGATGTTGTCGGCACCCAGGCTTGGGCCGATGGTACGCTCTTCTGCAAAGTACATCGGCGCAGCCAGGCCACCGGCACGCAGCAGCAGGGCCAGTTCGGACGATTCGCCCTGGCCGTTCAGGCCGGTGATGCGGAACTGGCTGCCCAGCGGCGACTGGATGGTCGCCAGGCTGATGATCTTCTTCTCTTCCTGGAAGCTCTGTACGGCAACGTCCTTCTCGACGCCGTCGACGGTCTGCTTGACGTAGCGGGTGACCGGCTTCTGCTCGATGAAGATCACCGCCATGCTGCGGCCGACGTTGCTGCGGGTAGCGCGGGTCATCAGCTCGCCACCGTGGCCATCCAGGCGGATGTTCACCTGCGGGCGACCTTGTTCGTCGAAGCTGGCCTGGGCGTCGGTTACCTGGTCACCAGTGATGATCAGGCCGCGCTCGACCGCGGCGGAACGGCCGCCTTCACGGAACTCGAACACCTCGGTGGTGGCCTTGGATGCGCCTGGCTCGGCACCGAAGCGGAACTCCAGGTTGGCGGTTTTACCCAGGATACGCTTGGCTTCGGCAGTGTCCTGCACGCCTGGCAGCTCGACCACGATGCGGTTGGCGCCCTGGCGCTGTACCAGCGGCTCGGCCACACCCAGCTCGTTGACCCGGTTGCGGACGGTGGTGAGGTTCTGCTTGATCGAGTATTCGCGGATCTCGGCGACTTTCGCCTGGGTCAGCGCCAGACGCAGCACGGCGAGCTCGTTGCGCTCGGTGGTGGTCAGGTCGAAGTCATTGAAATTCTTGCGGATCAGGACACGAGCCTGTTCGCGGGTAGCATCGTCAGCGAAGCCCAGCATGATGCCGCCATCCTGCTGCGGCAGGCTGCGGTAGCGGACGCGCTCTTTGCGCAGCAAGGTCTTGACCTCGCCTTCGTAGACTTTCATGCGGGCGTTCATGGCCTTGTCCATGTCCACTTCCAGCAGGAAGTGCACACCACCTGACAGGTCCAGGCCCAGCTTCATCGGGCTTGCGCCCAGGTTGCGCAGCCATTGCGGGGTAGTCTGGGCCAGGTTCAGGGCCACGACGTAATCATCGCCCAGTGCCTTGCGCACTACATCCTTGGCTGGTAGCTGGTCTTCCTGATTGGTCAGGCGGATCAGCCCGCTGCCCTTCTCACCCAGGCTCACGCCCTTGACGGCGATCTTGGCATCGACCAGCGCCTTGCTGACGCGGTCGAGGTCGGCCTGGTTCACCTGCAGCGCCGAACTGGCACCACTGATCTGTACCGCCGGATCATCCGGGTAGAGGTTGGGAGCGGAATAAATAAAACCGATCGCCAGTACCAGCACGATCAGTGCGTATTTCCACAGAGGGTATTTGTTCAGCATCACGCCGCCCGTTCAAGACGCGGGGCGCTTTGCGCGCCCCGACTGGAAAAATGAAACCGGTAACTCAGATAGCCTTGAGCGTACCTTTTGGCAGGGTGGCCGCGATGGCACCCTTCTGGAACTTCAGCTCGACGTTGTCGGAAACTTCCAGGACCACGAAATCATCGGAAACCTTGACGATCTTGCCGGCGATGCCGCCGTTGGTGACAACTTCGTCACCCTTCTGCAAGTTGCTCAGCAGGTTCTTCTGCTCTTTTGCACGCTTGGCCTGCGGGCGCCAGATCATCAGGTAGAAGATGACCAGGAAACCGACCAGGAAAATCCACTCGAAGCCGGTACCGGCTGGGCCGGCGGCAGGTGCAGCGGCGTCCGCGTAAGCGGCGGGGATCAAGAAGCTCATTGGGCACTCCTAATGTAATTTTCTAATAATGGATGCAGACAGTCAGTCCAAAGGCGGCACAGGAAGCCCGCGCTTGGCGTAGAAGGCGTCGACAAAGGCGGCCAATTTACCTTGTTGAATAGCCTCGCGTAAACCGGCCATCAAGCGCTGGTAATGGCGCAAGTTGTGGATGGTATTCAGCATGCTGCTCAGCATTTCGCCGCACTTGTCCAGGTGATGGAGATAGGCGCGGGAGAAGTTGGTGCAGGTGTAGCAGTCACAGGTCGGATCCAGCGGCGAATCATCGTGGCGATGGAACGCATTGCGAATCTTGATCACCCCTGTATCGACGAACAGATGACCGTTGCGCGCGTTACGCGTCGGCATCACGCAGTCGAACATGTCGACGCCGCGGCGCACACCCTCAACGAGATCTTCCGGTTTGCCTACCCCCATAAGGTAACGAGGTTTGTCAGCAGGCATCTGGCCCGGCAGGTAATCCAGCACCTTGATCATTTCGTGCTTGGGCTCGCCCACCGACAGGCCACCGATGGCCAGGCCGTCGAAGCCGATGTTTTCCAGGCCTTCCAGCGAGCGCATGCGCAGGTCCTGGTACATGCCGCCCTGGACGATACCGAACAGCGCCGCAGTGTTGTCGGCGTGGGCGTTCTTCGAGCGCTGGGCCCAGCGCAGCGACAGCTCCATGGACGCGCGCGCCACATCGTGCTCGGCCGGGTACGGGGTGCACTCGTCGAAAATCATCACCACGTCCGAGCCCAGGTCACGCTGCACCTGCATCGACTCTTCCGGGCCCATGAACACCTTGGCGCCATCGACCGGCGAGGCGAAGGTCACGCCCTCTTCCTTGATCTTGCGCATGGCGCCCAGGCTGAACACCTGGAAGCCACCAGAGTCGGTGAGGATCGGGCCTTTCCACTGCATGAAGTCGTGCAGGCCGTTGTGCTTCTTGATCACCTCGGTGCCCGGGCGCAGCCACAGGTGGAAGGTGTTGCCCAGGATCATCTCGGCGCCGATGGCTTCGATGTCGCGTGGCAGCATGCCCTTGACCGTGCCATAGGTGCCCACCGGCATGAACGCCGGAGTCTCCACGGTGCCACGTGGGAAAGTGATGCGGCCACGACGGGCCTTGCCGTCGGTGGCCAGCAGTTCGAAGGACATTCGACAGGTGCGACTCATGCTTGATCCTCGGGCCCGCGTGGCGCCGGATTGCGGGTGATGAACATGGCATCACCGTAACTGAAGAAGCGGTACCCCTGCTCGACCGCTGCCGCGTAGGCGGCCATGGTCTCGGGGTAGCCGGCGAAGGCCGAGACCAGCATCAGCAGCGTGGACTCCGGCAGGTGGAAGTTGGTGACCAGGGCGTCGACCACATGGAACGGCCGGCCCGGGTAGATGAAGATGTCGGTATCGCCACTGAAGGCCTTGAGCACGCCATCGCGCGCTGCGCTCTCCAGCGAACGCACGCTGGTGGTGCCGACTGCGATTACCCGGCCACCACGGGCGCGGCAAGCCTCGATGGCATCGACCACCTCCTGGCTCACTTCAAGCCACTCTTTATGCATGTGGTGGTCTTCGATCTTGTCGACCCGCACCGGCTGGAAGGTGCCCGCGCCCACGTGCAAGGTGACGAAGGCACGCTCTACACCCTTGGCGGCAATCTTCTCCAGCAACGCCTCATCGAAGTGCAAGCCTGCGGTCGGTGCGGCGACTGCACCGGCTCGTTCGGCGTACACAGTCTGGTAGCGCTCACGGTCGGCGCCCTCGTCGGGGCGGTCGATGTACGGCGGCAGCGGCATGTGGCCGACACGGTCGAGCAGCGGCAGCACCTCTTCGGTGAAGCGCAGCTCGAACAGCGTGTCATGGCGTGCGACCATTTCGGCCTCGCCGCCGCCATCGATGAGGATGACCGCGCCTACCTTGGGCGCCTTGCTGGCGCGCACATGGGCCAGCACCCGATGGCTGTCGAGCACGCGCTCGACCAGCACTTCCAGCTTGCCGCCGGAAGCTTTCTGGCCGAACAACCGCGCCGGGATCACCCGGGTGTTGTTGAACACCATCAGGTCGCCGGGGCGCAGGTACTCGAGCAGATCGGGGAATTGCCGGTGCGCCAGCGCGCCGGTTGGCCCATCGAGCACCAGCAGACGGCTGCCATGGCGCTCGGCCAACGGGTGGCGGGCGATCAGGGAATCGGGGAGTTCGAAGGAAAAATCGGCGACGCGCATGATGATGTTCGGTTCGGCAGGGCCGGGAAGTTTAGCCCAATGTGTGAAAATTGACCATGAAAGCCGATTGACCGACCAGCGGTGGCTCTCTATACTGCGCGCCACAAGCCCTGATGGCGGAATTGGTAGACGCGGCGGATTCAAAATCCGTTTTCGAAAGGAGTGGGAGTTCGAGTCTCCCTCGGGGCACCAAGATCCGGAAAAAACCGACCTTATGGTCGGTTTTTTTTTTGCCCGTCCGGTCAACGCCAGCGATCCAGCTGCCCCTGGGCACGGCTGCTGAAAATCGTCAGCAGCTCGCTCAATGTATGCGGTGACGGTTCGGCAGTGCGGGTCACCGCATACAAGGTAATCGGCAGCGCCGGGGCCAGCGGCCTGATCGCGGTCGCCCCAGGCGCCGCGCCAAGTGCGGTGAAGGGATCGATCACCGCCAGCCCAGCACCGGATTCGACCATCGCCCTGGCCAGTGAATAGGTTTGCACCGCAATGCTCACCCGTGGCGGCGGCTCCACCGCCTTGAGGTAGCTTTCGAGGCGCACCGACAGCGGGTCGGCGCTGGACAGTCCGATCATGGGCGCACCGGCCAGTGCCGCCAACGGCAGCGGCTTGCCTTCATCTTCCAGCGGCCAATAACCTGCCGGTGCCAATGCCACCAAAACCCCGCTGGCCAGCGCCTGAGCCTTGAGCGCAGGGTGATCTGGCTGTTGCAAGGTCAGGGCGACATCGATCTCCCGCATCAACAGGTTCTGCACCAGTTCGCGACTGTGGGCGCTGGACAACTCGCAGGCGATATCCGGATAACGCTGGGTCCATTCATGAATGGCCGGCGGCAGCAGCGACAGGGCCAGTGCCGGGGTCGCACCGATCCGCAGGCTGTGGCCTGGCGCGCGACGCAGGCTTTGCGCCAGGCGTCGCACCCCTTGCAGACTCTCCGTTACCTTGTCGACCTCACGCTCCAGCTCCAGCGCTTCGGGCGTGGGCTGCAGCTTGCCGCGCACCCGCAGGAACAACGGGAAGCCCAGTTGCTGCTCGGCGTGCTGCAGAACCTTGGTCACGGCAGGTTGGGAAACGTGCAGCAACTGTGCGGCACCGCTGACCGAGCCGGTCTGGCGGATGGCCTGGAAAATCTCGATATGGCGAAGGCGCATGGCAAGTCCATAACCTTTGTTTATGGCTCAGCGATCTTTATTCATTTTTCGCCACCTGTCACCTGGCCCTAACCTCAGCCTCGTTCCAACCACGACCAAGGACTGACATGGCTCAGCATGTATGCATCATCGGCGGTGGCGTCATTGGCCTGTCAACCGCTTACGCACTGGTACGCGACGGCTTTGACGTGACGCTGATCGAGGCTCGCGATTCGTTGGGCAGTGAAACCAGCTTCGCCAACGGCGGCCAGCTGTCCTATCGGTACGTGGCGCCCCTGGCCGACGCAGGTGTGCCATTGCAGGCCCTTGGCTGGATGCTGCGCGGTGAATCGCCGCTGCGATTGCGCCCGCGCTTCGATCGTGCCCAATGGCGCTGGATGGCAGCATTCCTTGGTGCTTGCCGCTCCTCGGTCAACCGCGCCAACGCAGGCCACCTGTTGCGCCTCGCGCTGTTGAGCCAATCGACCTTGCAAACCTGGCGAGAAGAGGATGGCCTGGACGGTTTCAACTGGCGGCGCAACGGCAAGCTGGTCACCTTCCGCCAGGCCAGCAGCTTCGAACATGCGCGCAAGAACCTTGCCGCGCCCCAGCAACAACAGGTGCTGTCGCACGCCGACTGCACCCGTCTGGACCCGGCACTGGCAGAGGCGCCCTTTGTCGGCGCCATCTATACCCCGGATGAAGAAGTCGGCGATTGCCACAGCTTTTGCCAGCAACTGGCGGCGCGCCTGCAGGCGTCGGGACGCTGCAAGTTCCGCCTGGGCCAGGCGGTGTCCGCAATTCGCCATGCGCATGGCGTGGTGAATGCGATTGAACTGGACGACGAAGTGCTGCCGGTGGAGCACCTGGTGGTTGCGGCCGGCCATCGCAGTGCGTTGCTGGCACTGCCGGGCATCGACCTGCCGCTGTATCCACTCAAGGGCTATAGCCTGACATTACCGATCGGCGCACAGCACAAGGCGCCGGACCTGAGCATCACCGACTACGATCGCAAGATCGTCTACGCCCGGATTGGCGAACAGCTGCGGGTGGCGGCGATGGTCGACATTGTCGGTTTCGATCCGTCGCTGGACCCCAAGCGCCTGGCCCTGCTAAAACGCCAGGCCCGTGAAACCTTCGCCAATGCTGGTGACTACGACTACGCCATCGAATGGGCCGGCATGCGGCCGGCGACCCCCAGCGGCGTACCGCTGCTGGGCGCAACGGCGTATAGCAATCTGTGGCTGAACCTCGGCCATGGTGCGCTGGGCTTCACCCTGGCCTGCGCCAGTGCACGATTGCTCAGTGAACTGATCGGCCAGCGCCGCCCCTCCATCGACCTGCAGGGTTTTACGCCCCGCGCAGCTTGAACGCTAACTCCTTAGAAGGACCACCCGATGACCATTAACCGTATCCAGCCCAATCCACGCTTGTCCGGCGCCGTGACCTTCGGCGACCTGGTGTTTCTCTCTGGCCAGGTGCCGGACGACGCCACCGATGCCGGCGGCCAGACTCGCCAAGTGCTGGAAAAGATCGACGCATTATTGGCCGAGGCGGGCAGCGACAAGGATCACTTGCTCAGCGCGACCATCTACCTGAAGGACATCGGTAAAGATTTCGCTGCGATGAATGAAGTGTGGTCCGCCTGGTTGTCGCCCGGCCAGGCACCAAGTCGCACCACCTTGCAGGCCGAACTGGCGCGTCCGCAGGTGTTGGTGGAAATAACCGTTATTGCAGCACGTCGCTAACCCCTCACCTACAACGGAGAATAACAATGCGAAAAATCACGTTGATCGGCTGCACCCTTGGCCTGTTGCTAGGCACCCAGGCCCATGCTGACGAAGCAGCGCTGGGGCCTACCCTGAGCAAGATTGCCAGAGCCAACAGCATTACCCTGGGCTATCGCGATGCTTCGGTGCCGTTCTCCTACGTGGGAGACCATTCGGGACAACCCATGGGCTACTCAGTAGACCTGGCGAAAAAGATCGTCGAGCGGGTACAGCAAAAGCTGGCATTGCCCCAGCTCAAGGTGAAGTACAACCTGGTGACATCGCAAACCCGCATTCCGCTGGTACAGAACGGTACCGTTGACCTGGAGTGCGGCTCGACCGGCGTCACCGCAGAGCGCCAGAAGCAGGTGGCGTTTTCCTACGGGTTCATCTATGTCAAAGGTCAATTACTGACAGCCAAAGACAGCGGAATCAAGAGTTTCACCGACCTGCGCGGCAAGAATGTGGTAACCACTGCAGGCACCACGAACGAACGCTATCTGAAAAGCTACAACGTCGATAACAAGATGGACATGTACGTGATCAGCGCCAAGGACCATGGTGAAGCTTTCCAGATGTTGCAGTCCGGCCGGGCGGCGGCGTTCTACATGGACGATGCGCTGCTCTACGGCGAACGCGCCAAGGCTCGCGATCCGCACAACTGGGTGGTGGTCGGGGAAGAGCAGTCGCGGGAAATCTACAGCTGCATGGTGCGCAAGGATGACCCGCAGTTCCTCGCGCTGGTGAACGCGTCGCTGGGCGAACTGTACAGCTCAGGGGAGATCAACGGGATCTACCAGCGCTGGTTCGAACAGCCGATTCCGCCTAAAGGCTTGAACCTGGAGTTCCCGATGACCAGCGAACTCAAGGCCATCTTTGCCAAGCCGGTGAGTGATCCGGTGCAGTAGCTTCTGCTCCCCGCTCATACCCATGAAGATTACGGGCCGGCAGGGACCTGCGAGCGCGGTACTGCCAAAAGTCGCTACTGCGTGAGCGTTACCACCACAGTAGCGACCACCCCCCCACTGGTTAGTCGGAAGCTTTATCCGTCACCAAGGTTTGAGGATTGCTACTCCCCCATACGGTAGTAGCAAGGTCCACCAGCAAAGTTCCGCTGAGTTCTTCAAGTTCACTCTGGGTAATTTCGCTGTCTCCTTGTTTACCGTTACGGCTCATGCCACCTGCGCTCAAGGCCAGGTGGACCTTCTCAGTCGCTGCCCATGTTTTTCTGCAATAGCGGCCATTTGTCGAGCATAATCGAGGCTACTGACCAGCTCCTCCATCTTGTACGGCAATGCCCCTTCCACCTCGGCCAGCTTGCAATGCTGCCAAGGTGATACTCAGGGATATGTCAAACCGTCACATGGATCACGCAACCGCTTTGTCTGCCAGCGCCCAGCCCTCAGGCCGTAGCGTGTGCCAGTCACTGACCTGTTGATAAGCATGGCCAATGCGCAGAATCAGCGGTTCGGCGAATGCCCGCCCCACAATCTGCATCGAGACCGGCATGCCTTTCTCATCGAACCCGATGGGCACCGCCACCGAACACAGGTTCAGCAAGTTGGCGAACCGTCCCAACAAGGCCAGCGGTGTGCCATATTCATCGACCTCATCCAGCGGCACACTGCCAATAGCGTTGGTCGGGAAAACGCAGGCGTCTATGTTGGTCATGGCCTCCTGCATGGCATGCCGAGCGGCACGGCGCTGATTATGCAACTGGATGTACGACGCTGCGTCGATGTCGCGACCACTGAGTATGCGACGTTGAACATGGGGATCGAAACGCAGATCGTCGCGCTCGAACAAGCTACCCAGGCTGGCATAACCTTCGGCGCTCATCAGTCCACCAGCGATGCGCATGCACTGTTCCAACGTGGTGGGTAGCGATTGCTCTATCAGTTGCACGCCCAACGCGGCCAGCTGCTCGAGCCCCAAATCGTAAGCCTTCAGCACCCCGGGCGCGACATGCGCTCGTTCGGCCTGTGGCAACACCCAGATGCGCAAACCGGCTACCGGCTTATTGAGACCGTTTGCGGCGCTGAATACAGGCGCCTGGGCCGAAACCGGATCCAGCGGGTCTGGCCCCAGCAATGCATCCAGCATCCACGCCGCATCCTCAACGGTATGAGTGATAGGCCCTACCGAATCCAGCGAAGGACACAGTTCGATCAAGCCATGGCGACTGATAAGCCCACGCGTGGTTTTCAGCCCGACCAGGCCGCACATGCCCGCCGGAATTCGTACCGAACCACCGGTATCGGTGCCCAACGCAGCGCTCGCCAATCCACTGGCCACGGCCACTGCCGAACCGCTGCTTGAGCCCCCCGGAGCGTGATGCACGTTACGGTCCCATGGGTTCCATGGCGTGCCCATCACCGCATTGGTGCCCCAGCCGCCGAAGGCGAATTCGACGGTATGGGTCTTGCCAAGAATTATTGCACCAGCACGTTCCAGGCGTTGCACTGCAGTGGCGGTCACCCTCGAAACACGCGGTTGCTGTGCCACTGACCCGCCCGTGATGGCCTGGCCATCGATCTCGAACAAGTCCTTGATAGCCAGAGGAATGCCATGCAGCGGTCCCAGGTGTATACCGGACGCACGCTGGCGATCAGCGGCGATGGCTGCGCTCAAAGCGCGCGAGGGATAGGTCTCGACATAGGCATTGAGCTGCTCGTCAAAGTGCTCGATGCGCGCCAGTTGCGCACGAACCAGCGCTTCGCTAGTCAGCGATCCCGCCTGCAGTGCCTGCTGCAACTGGGCAATGCTGTGGGAAGTAACTCGATCCATGATGCTCATATGTTCAACCTCGCACGGTTTTGCGCCCGCGTGAAAAGTGCTTTTCAAGCACGCGCGACAGCATTGAAAGAGGGAAGGCGATAACAAAATAGAAGAGTCCTACCAGCAGGAAGACATGCATTGGCAGGAAGGTTTCCGAAGCGATGGCCCGCGCCGCCAGCATCAACTCATCGGTGGCGATCAGAGCGCACAATGAGCTGTCCTTGAGGATTGACACGTAGGCGTTAAGCAGTGGTGGCAGTATGACGCGAATCACTTGCGGCAGGATGACGGTAGTAAACGCTCTGAGCGGCGTCAGTCCGATGGCGATAGCGGCTTCGCGCTGGCCGCGATGCAGCGAATCCAGGCCGCCACGAAGGATTTCCGCAACGTAAGCGGCACCCTGCAACCCCAGACCGATGGCCCCGGCCCAGTAGCCGGACAACGTCAACCCCAGGCTGGGCAATGCGAAATACAGGGCCAGCAGCAACGCCAGAAGAGGCACAGCGCGCATGCTCTGAATAAAGAACGCTGCCAGCCGTTTCAGGATGACACTCGGACTTCTCATCGCCCAGACCAACAACGCCCCCAGCACGACTGCCAGGGCGAACCCCACCAGGGACAATTCGGCAGTGATCCGTGCCCCGAGCAACAGGCGAGCACTCCAGTCGCTCCAGTACTCTGGGTACTGTTGGAAAAAGCTGATCATCGCGCGCTCCCAAAATGACGTTCGAGGCGAATGAATCCCACACCGATCGGTAGAATCATCGCGGCGTAGATGCACATCACAGCCAAATAGATCAGTGAAGTCTGGAAGGTGGATGTCACCAGATTGCGCGCAAGGAACATGATTTCCGGCACGGCGATGGCCGAGGCGATGGACGTGTCCTTGATCAATTGCGTGACGTAGTTGGCGAACGCTGGCAACGTCACGCGCAGGGCCTGGGGCAAGAGAATGCAGCGCAAAATCTGCATCCGGCTCAGCCCCACAGCCAACCCGGCTTCATGCTGACCGACATGCAGCGACTGCAAGCCGCTACGGAAAATATCGGCCAACACCGCGCTGCCCACCAGACTCAATCCAACGATGGCGGCCAGCCACGCGGGCAAGTTGATGCCAAGGTAGGAGAGACCGAAATAGATCAGGAACAAATGAGCCAGCGCAGGAACATTGCGCATCCACTCAATGAAACAGCCGATCACCCCATGCAACACCCGTGATCGACTGAACGTCAGCAACACCGCCAGCACTACCCCTCCGACACTCGCCAGCAGCAAGGTACATAGCGCGATTTCCAGGGCGGTGAGCGCGCCTTTGAACAACAGAGGCAGTAGCCCGACAAAGACCTCGAAGTTCGCCATCAAGCGCCCTCCATGGCCATGCGCCCAAGAAAACTGCGGGTGCGCTCATGGCTTGGGTTGTCGATTACATGCGCCGAAGGCCCTTGCTCGATTATGTGTCCGCCATCCATGAAGATCACCCGATCCGCCACATCCCGAGCGAAGCGCACTTCATGGGTCACCATGATCATGGTGCGGCCCTCTTGCGCCAGCTCACGAATCACGGCCAGTACTTCCCCCACCAGTTCGGGGTCCAGTGCCGAGGTCGGCTCGTCGAACAGGATGACCTTCGGTTGTTGGGCCAACGCGCGGGCGATAGCGACTCGCTGTTGTTGTCCACCGGACAACTGCTCGGGGTAGACCTCGGCTTTATGCCGCAGATGGACTTTTTCCAGCATGGCATCGGCCAGCTCATAGGCCAGCTTTCGCGGCATACCCTGTGCCTTGATCGGCCCCAGCGCAACGTTGTCGCGTACGCTCAAATGTGGCCAGAGGTAAAAGAGCTGGAACACCATCGCGATCTCGCGACGCTGCGGAGCCATTTCCCGATCACTCATCAGACGTGTGCGTTTACCGTCCTTGACCTGGCCGATCAACTCATCCCCCAGCCAGATATCACCTCGAGTGGGTTTTTCCAGGTAATTGATGCAACGCAGGCACGTGGACTTTCCCGACCCGCTGGGGCCGATCAACGACAGGGTTTCACCGGCTTTCAACTCCAGGTTGATCCCTTTGAGTACTTCCAGATCACCATAACTTTTGTGCAGGTCATGCACTCGCAGCAACGCAGGTTCGGACGGGGTCGACATCTTGGTTAACCTCTTTTTTTTATAGACATGGCGATGAACCGGCACCGGGTACCGGGCCGATTCATCCGCTCAAGCGCTTACTTGCAGCCGGGCAGTTTCCAGTCCGCCGGACGGTCGACCCCCTGCCTCAGGTCCTTGCCTTCCGGCACATACCAGACATCCTGAGTCAGGCCGTAGCGGGCACCGATCGTGCGCATTTCACAGCTTTTCCAGAGGGTCTGGATCTGTTCGTTCACGGCAGCCACCAGCTGCGGGCTGGCCTCTTTGTTGAAGCCGTAAACCACCTGACCTAGCCCCGTCAGCAGTGGGAAATTCGGATCGTTGTCGGTGAAGGCGTTGAAACGCAGGTGCCACTGCTCGTTGCGAAAAATGGCGTATTGCATGACTGGAGGATCACCGATCACTGCATCGATGCGTCCGGCGAGAAGATCGCGCACCGCAGCATCGGAGGTGTCGTACAACGCAACTTGCAACCCTTCGATCTTGCGCATCTCTGGGATGAACGAGAAACCGGTGATGGTGCCGACCTTCTTGCCCTGCAAATCTTTGAGGCTGCTCCAGTTGGTCTTGTCGGTCTGGGTGATGCCGTTCTTGAAATAGTGAATCGGGTCACTCACGGTCATGATCTTCGCGCGCTGCTCGGTCCAGCCCATGGTGCCGGCCATGACATCCACGCGGTTAGCTTGTACCGAAGCGATGGTGCTGGCCCAGTCCATCAAGGCAGGCTTGACCTTCAAGCCCAGCTTCTCAGATATTTGTTGAAGGATTTCACCGTCATAGCCGACCATCCGGCTGTCTTGATAACCGGTCCCCGGCATATCGCCAGTGAACGCGATAGTAAGGCTTCCAGGCTCTACCGTTTCCAGTGCGAATGCCGGCACCGAGGCCAGCATGGATACCAGCAAACCCGCGTAGATACCGGCAAAACGTCGAACGTTGGGCTTCTTCATCACGTGCTCCCAGATTGCTTTTTTTATGAACAGCATGGTGTTAGGCAGAAGCTCATCGTATGGTGATGATCGGGATAACTGGTTGGATGCTTTGCAGGAATGATTGAACATTTGCGACATTTCGGAGATGCACTGCCCAACGCCTCCAGCGCAAGCCTCGTGGAAGCGCTTGACAAGGGTCAGGCACGACATCCGCCAAGCCGACGCGGCGCCACCGAGTTGTCTATAGGTATCGTGCTATGGCCGCGCTTCCCCTTGCTGTCACTCTCGGGGCTGACCGATGCGTTGCGACATGCTGCCGATACCGGCGATCTGAATCGCCCCTGGTTTCGTAGACACCTCCAAGCCTCATAATGAGGCCCAAATAGGAGGTGCCATGAGTCGTCAGCGTTACCCTGAAGAATTCAAGATCGAAGCGGTCAAGCAAGTGACCGAGAAAGGCAAGCCTGTCGCTGAGGTTGCCCAGCGCCTGGGCATGTCCGTGCACAGCCTTTACGCCTGGATCAAGGTCTACAGCAAGCCCCAAGAGCAGCGTCAGCAAGACAATGATCAGCAGGCCGAACTGCGCAAGCTGCGCGCTGAACTCAAGCGCGTGACGGAAGAGCGAGACATCTTAAAGAAGGCCGCCGCGTACTTTGCCAAGGAGTGCGGCTGAAGTACGCCTTCATCAAGAAGCACTCGACGGATTACCCGGTGCGGCGCCTTTGCCAAACCCTCAAGGTGCATCCCAGCGGCTACTACGCTTGGTTGGCGGAGCCTCAATCTGCCCGAGCAAAAGAAGATCATCGTCTGCTTGGTTTGATCAAACATGCTTGGCTCGAAAGCGGAGGTGTGTACGGCTATCGCAAAATTCATGGTGACCTGCGTGAGCTGGGAGAGACATGCGGGCGAAATCGAGTCGGTCGTTTGATGCAAGCAGAGGGGTTGCGTTCGCAAACGGGTTATCGCCGTCGTCCTGGGTTTTATGGCGGAAAACCAACCGTGGCCTCGCCCAACCACCTTGCCCGGCAGTTCAAGGTCAGCGAGCCGAACAAGGTCTGGGTGACAGATATCACTTACATCCGCACCTATGAAGGATGGCTTTATCTGGCGGTAGTGCTGGATCTCTTCTCACGCCAAGTAATTGGTTGGTCAATGAAGCCAAGGATGTGCAGCGACCTTGCTATCGACGCGATGCTGATGGCCGTTTGGCGACGCAAGCCACAGCAGCAAGTGATGATTCACTCAGACCAAGGCAGTCAGTTCAGTAGCTCAGATTGGCAAAGCTTCCTTAAGGCCAACAATGTGGTCAGCAGCATGAGCCGACGGGGAAACTGCCACGACAATGCCGTAGCCGAGAGCTTTTTCCAGCTTTTGAAGCGGGAACGGGTTCGACGAAAGACCTACGCGACACGTGACGAAGCCCGGAGTGATATTTTCGATTACATCGAGATGTTCTATAACCCAAAACGTCGACACAGCAGTGCTATGCAGCTGTCTCCAGTAGAGTATGAGAAACGCTATTTCCTGAGCTTGGAGAGTGTCTAGGAAACCAGGGGCGATTCAATCAGAGCCGCCCGATACGATGCCAATGGAAAGTCCTCGGTACCCCTGGGCAAAGAGTCATTTCCAGTTGCGGGCTGGATGTACCCATCGACAGTGAACTCACCGACCCTCATCAATTCGATTACATCGTGGTGATTGGTGGGCTACTGGACTACCTGGAGGCAGCGCCGAAGACTTATCCGGCATTCCTGCATCAGGCAGCCGCCGCTGACGTGCCTTTGATCGGCCTATGCACAGGCAGCTTCGTGCTCGCGCGACATAGCCTGATGGAGGGACGTACTGCCTGTGTGCATGCCTACCATTGCGATGACTGGAAACGTCTGTTCCCACGATTGCGCTTTGTCAGCAACAGTGACTTCCTCATCGACAAGGATCGGATCACCTGCGCAGGTGGTATCTCGGTGATCGAGTTGGCCATCCATCTTATCGGGATGCATTGCGGCCCGGATCGGGCCGGCAAGGTCGTTCACCAGATGACAGTTGCGAAAAGCAGTTCTGGCAGTTTCGTCGATCGGCGCAAGGCACTCGGCTACGCCAGCTCTTCGAACAGGCGCCTGCACGAAGCCGTGATGCTGATGGAAAAGCACATGACCGAGCCTTTGGATATCGACGCGATCGCGAACCTTGTCGGTACCAGTAAACGGCAACTGGAGCGTCTGTTTGTCGCCGAAACCAGTAGTACTCCGGCCCAGTTCTATCGCCAGGTTCGACTCAGGTTTGGCCGCTGGCTGCTCATCAGCTCGGATCGACATATCGGAGAAATCGCTTTCGAATGCGGTTTTGCCGATGCTCCCCATTTCATTCGGCATTTCCAGAACCTGTTCGGCATGTCCCCCGGCAAATTGCGCAAAGAGCTGATGCGAAACGCGACCCCGACCAAGGGGGAAACAGTTTCATGAATAGTGAACATTGACCCGTCGCGGGGCAGAATATGACTTCCCCGCCCCTTGTGGGAGATTCTATGGTTTTCAGCAAGCCAGTTTCGCGCCTTTAGTGACGTATTCGTCCTGATTTTTCATCAGGGCGAATGCCACCCGCGCGAGCTTTCTTGCCAGGATTACCAACGCTTGGGTTGTTGCTTTACCACTGCTCCGATGCTGTTCGTAAAGCCCTTTCCAGGCTGCCGATCTGCTGGCCGCCATCGCAGCGTTGTGCAATAAGCGACGAATTTCTGAACAACCTCGCTTGGTGAGGCGACGTCGCCCATTCTTCTGTCCGGAATCACTGACTCGTAAATCCATTCCTAGGAATGCAATGTACGAGTCACTGCTTTTGAACTCGCCCCTTGTAAAAGCCATCACCAATGCTGCGGCGGTGAGAAAACCAATGCCCTCTACTGCCTGGCAGCGAGCGACTTGTTCCTGCAGCCCAGCGTCTCGCAGTACTTCTTTAATCTTCTTTTGAATCAACTGATCCAGCCGATCTATCGACTTCACAAAAGTTTCGAAGGCGGCTTTCAAAAGGCTTTCGTTAGCCCAGCTCTGAGTCATTGCAGTACGAGCAGTCACCAAGGCGGCTCTGCGTCGCAAGAGGCTCTGAAGCTTGCCGTAGACAGCGGGAGGCGGGCTCCAAGGGCGAAGGTCCTCGCCTTCATTTTTTAAAAAACGGGACAGCAACCGAGCATCGGAGGGGTCGGTTTTAACCCGTCCCCCAACACTCTTCCGGTAGTTGCTCAATTGAAAACCATCGATGACATAGACCTCGAAGCCTAGGCTGTGGGCCAATTCAACCAGGTCCAAGTGATAGACGTTGGTCGCCTCAACAGCGATAGCGGTGTTGAGGGGTTGTTGCTTGAGCCACCTTCTGATCTCGAGTTTGGAGTTTTTGAGCCTGATGATCTCGTCGCGATCATCGTGGTGGATAACCAGCTCAGCTTTCGCGACATCCGCACCCACGATCAACTTACCTACCTGCATTGCCATGGGCCGCTCCTCACGTTATGGTTTTTCGGCTTGAAGGGGTTTCACCAAGAGGCGCTGGCTTGTTTCTATCGTCGCTTGCAAACGATGCATTCTTTATCGGCGCTTTGGTGGAAGGGGTGGGGCGATGTCTCCCACGGTCTGTACTACTGTGAACAGTCAGAATCGGGCATTTAGTCCCACCACCCCTTCAAGTCTAACCATACAAGCGGGCTTGCCCGCGAAGTGGCCCGACCAGCCAGCACACAAGGACTTGCCATGCACCTGACCCACCGCCCCGTACGGCCCGACGATATCCCTGGAATCTGCAGCTTCCCGCAAAGCCCGGCCGAACTGTTCTACATGTTCCCCAAAGCCAAGTACCCTCTCTCCCCCGCCCAACTGAACGATGCCATCGCCCAGCGCAGCGGCTCCACGGTGGTGGAGGGCAACGGCACGGTGCTGGCATTCGCCAACTTCTACAAGGCCGAACACGGCGGCGTGTGCGCCCTGGGCAACGTGGTCGTGGCCCACGCCGCACGCGGCCACGGCGTAGCGCGCTACCTGGTAACTACCATGATCGAACTGGCCCGCCAACAGTTCGCAGCCCGGGAGGTCTGGGTGTCGTGCTTCAACCACAACACAGCGGGCCTGCTGCTTTATCCACAGCTGGGCTTCGTGCCGTTCGGCATCGATGAACGGCAGGCGTGGGATGGCTCGCGGGTGGCGTTAGTGCAGATGAAACAGGTGTTTATCCAACCCGGCTGAGCCAGCGAGGCACTGCATGGGGCTGGACGAGAAGATCCAAAATCCCTTGCAACAATCACACACAGAACCTTCGCCCTACCTCGACGTCGGATCCTGCATCTGCCAATTTTCGAGGTAGCCCGCGTGAAAGACATCATTGTCCGCAAGTACCGCCTGGCGGTGAAGACCATCGGCTATATCGGCTGGTCGCTGTTCTGGCTGCTGATCTGGGATGTGCTGGTCACCATCGATTTCATGCTGTTCTTCAACAGCAAGTTCACCCTGCCGTTGATCCCGCTGACCTTGCTTGGCTCGGCGCTGGTGGTGCTGGTGAGCTTTCGCAACAGCAGCGCCTACAACCGCTGGTGGGAAGCTCGCACATTGTGGGGGGCGTTGGTGAACAGTTCACGCAGTTTCGCGCGGCAGGCGCTGACGCTGATCGATGACCCGGATGATGGCCTGAACCCGGTCAAGGCTACCCTGCTGCGTCGGCATATCGCCTATGTAAACTGCCTGGCGGCGCACCTGAAGGGCGAGCGCTGCCCGGATGAACTGATGGCGTTCATTCCGCCAGCGGAATTCGAGCGGCGCAACCGCTCGAACAATTTCGCCAACGACATTCTGAGTGGTTCGGCGGCGTTGCTGGCGCGGGAGTACCAGGCCGGGCGGCTGGACAGCATTCGCCTGGCAAGGCTGGAATCGACGCTGGTGGACCTGTCCAATGCCCAAGGTGGCATGGAACGGATCGCCAATACGCCACTGCCCTACCCTTACGTGTACTTTCCGCGGCTGTTCATCACCCTGTTCTGCCTGATCGTACCGGTGGGGCTGGTGGAGTCGCTGGGCTGGTTCACGCCGCTGGCATCGACGGTGGTGGGCTTCATGCTGCTGGCCATCGAGCGGATCGGGACGGATTTGCAGAGCCCGTTCAGGTTCAGTGAGCATCAGATCCAGATGGACAGCATTTGCGAGACGATCGAGCGGAATCTGGAGTCGATGCAGCGGGAGGCGCAGTGTGGGGAGTTGGCTTAGTGCCAGACCTCAACTGCCCTATCGGCGGCAAGCCATCTCCCACAGGGGCCGTGGAATCCTGTGACCTTGCACCGTATCTGTGGGAGCTGGCTTGCCGGCGATAGGGCCGCAACGCGGCCCCGGCTATCTGTCAGGCCCGCACATAGCGCTGGCGCAACACATCACTCAACGCATCCACCAGTAACACCAGCACCAGCATCCCCATGATCACCGTGCTGGCCTGGGCCTCCTGGAACAAACTCAAGGTTGTGTACAGCATCTGCCCCAACCCGCCAGCCCCGACAAATCCCAGCACGCTCGCCATGCGGATGTTGTTTTCCCACCGATACAAGCTATAAGCCAGCAACTGCGGCCACAGATTGGGCAAGGTGCCAAAGCAGAATGCCGCCACCTGGCTACCGCCCTGCAAGCGGATGGCAGCTGCGGGCTCCGGCGGTGCGTTCTCCAGCGCCTCGGCAAACAGCCGCCCCAGCACGCCAGCGGTATGCAGCGCCAAGGCCAGGGTGCCAGCATTCGGCCCAAGCCCGGCCGCCAGTACCGTCAGCGCGGCCCACACCAGTTCCGGGATGGCCCGCAGGGCATTCAGCAACAACCGCGCACAGGCCTGCAGCGGCCAACCGAACCGGCCAGCGGCCGGCAGCGCCAACAGCATGCCCAGCAGCATGGCCAACAAGGTGCCCAGGCCGGACATGGCCAAGGTTTCCAGCGCCCCATGCGCTACCGCGCGCAGATGCCCGGCAGACAGGTCAGGGTGCAGGAAACGCCCGGCATATTCGCCCATCTGCCCCAGCCCGCCGTTGCCGACCAGCGCCTGCAAGTCCAGCTTCAGGTAGGCGAACGAGGCCATCACTGCAGCCACGATGGCGCCGAGCACCAGCCAGTTGATGACCCGGTTCATGCAAGCCTCCAGCGCAGGAAGCGGCTGAGCAGGTCGGCCAGCATCACCAGGACCAGGAACGTCAGCAGCATGCTTGCCACTTCCGCTCCCGCGAACATGCGCATCGACAGGTCGATCTGCTGCCCCAGCCCGCCAGCACCGACAAAGCCCATCACCACTGAGGCGCGTACCGCGCACTCCCAGCGGTACACGGTGTAGGACACCACTTCGGACACCGCACTGGGCAGGATGCCGTAGAAAAACGCAGCCAGGCGGCCACTACCCGCCTGCAGCAAGGCATGCGCCGGGCGCTGGTCGACCGATTCGAAGATCTCGGCATACACCTTGCCAAGCATACCGCTGTAGGTAATGGCGATAGCCAGCACGCCCGCCGTCGGCCCCAGCCCGACGGCGCGCACGAACAGCAACGCCCAGACGATTTCCGGCACACTGCGCAAGAAAATCAGCAACCAGCGTACCGGCAGGCGTAGCAGACGCGACCACAACCCGGCGCGACCGCCATGTGAGGCGGCATGCAGCGACAAGGCTCGGCTGGCCAGCAACCCGGCAGGGACCGCCAGCAGCAACGCCAACGCCATGCCGGCCGTGGCCACGGCCAGGGTCTGCAAGGTGGCCTCATAAAGCAGGGAAAGGAAGTCGGCATCGTGTGCTGGTGGCCAGAAGGCACTGGTGAAACTGGCGATCTGCTGGCGATTCTCCGCTTGAAGCAGGACCGCCGGGTTCAATTCGCTCAGCTGCACGCCAGGCCACAGCACCGCCACAGCCAGCAGGGTCAGCAGCAACCGATGCAACAGCGCCGGGTCGCGGGCATCAAGTTTCAACATCGCGGTATCTGCACGGTCAGGGTCGGCCCCTGGCTCGGTGGTGAGGCCAGTTGTTCATTCGCATACAACGCATCCAGCAACTGCTCGGTCACCGCTTGCGCCGGGCAGTCGAACACCACCTGCCCTTCGCGGATACCAATCACCCGCGGAAAGTGCGCCAGCGCCAGGTCCACGGCATGCAGGCTCGCCACCAGAGTGACGCCATTGGCCTGTGCGTGGCGGTTGAGCAAGGCCAGACTGTGGTCAGCCAGCACCGGGTCCATGGCCGACACCGGCTCGTCGGTCAACAAGACCTGCGGCCGCTGGTACAGCGCCCGGGCAATGCCCACACGCTGCAACTGGCCACCGGACAATTGCCCGCACTGTACGAAGAGTTTGTCGGCCAACCCCAGCTCGGCCAGTACCTGGCGCGCCCCCGGCACATCGCAGGGGTACAGCAGGTTGAACAGGCCACGCAGCATGCCCCACTGCCCCAGGCGGCCGGCCAGCACTGCCGTCACCACCCGCTGGCGCGGCGGCAAGGGCGGTGCCTGATGCACCAGGCCTACCCGCGCACGCAGGCGCTGGCGGGCTCTGGAGGACAACGCCCATGGCTGCTCGCCGAGCAGTTCCAGGCGCCCGCTGCTGGGCTGGACGGCGGTCGCCATCAGGTGCAACAAGCTGGACTTGCCCGCCCCCGACGGGCCTATGATGGCGACGCGCTCGCCCTGGCCGATGCTCAGGCTCACGGCATCAAGCGCACGCACCTGGCCATGGCGCAGCCCGGCCTCGTGCAGATGGATCGCCACATTGGAAGCCACTGTCGATATCACTTGAGCAGGCCGGCCTCGCGCGCAGCCTGCTCGGTGCCCACGTAGTTCTCAGGTTTGGTCTCGATGAAGCGGCTGGCCGCCTGCAGGTCGAGGATCGCCTTGTGCTCCGGGTTGGCCGGGTCGAGGTCGAGGAAGGCTTTCTTGATCTTCTCTTTCAGCGCCGGGTCCATGTTGCCGCGCACGGTCCAGTTGTAGTCGAAGTAGGTCGGGGTGGTGGCGAAAACCTTCACCTTGGCGGTATCGACCTTGCCGGCATCCACCAGCTTCTGCCAAACGCTGGCATTGAGCACGCCGCCATCGACCTTGCCGGCCTGCACCCAGGCCACAGTGGCATCGTGGGCGCCGGAGTAGGCAACGCGACCGAAGTAGTCTTCAGGCTTGATATTGTCCTGCTTGAGCATGAAGTAACGCGGCATCAGGCTGCCCGAGGTGGATGAGATGGAACCGAAGGCAAACGACTTGCCCTTGAGGTCGGCCAGGCTCTTCACATCAGGGTTGGCGGTGATGAATTTGGAAGTGAACTGCGCATCCTGTTCACGCTGCACCAGCGGCGTGGCGGCAGGGTCCTTCAAGTGCACCTGAACGAAGGTGAAGCCCCCCAGCCAGGCCAGGTCCAGGCGGTTGGAAGCCAGCGATTCGACTACCGCCGGGTAATCGGCCACCGGCACGAACTTCACCTCCATGCCCAACTGCTTGGCCAGGTACTCGCCCAACGGTTTGAACTTGCGCTGCAGTTCGGTCGGTGCTTCGTCAGGGATGGCGCTGACCCGCAGAGTGTCGGCGGCCTGGGCGACAACGGCGCAGCAAGACAGCACGAGGCCGGCGGCGAGCGCCAGAGGGCGTTTGAGCATGGGGTGTTCTCCGGTTCAATAGCGGGGAAATGTCGGCCTATACGCCGACGACGGGAATTATAAGAGGCGCAGGCGCAAAGGCCAGCTTTGCTACAATCGCGCATCAAATTGACCTCCTGAGGTGCACATGAGCGAGCCGATTCGCCTGACCCAGTACAGCCATGGTGCCGGCTGTGGCTGCAAGATATCCCCCAAGGTGCTGGATGTGATCCTCGCAGAAAGCGGCGCCCAGGCCCTGGACCCGAAACTGTGGGTGGGCAACGCCTCGCGCGACGACGCTGCCGTGTACGCGCTGGATGACGAGCGCGGCGTGGTTTCGACCACCGACTTCTTCATGCCGATCGTCGATGACCCGTACGACTTCGGCCGTATCGCCGCCACCAACGCCATCAGCGACATCTACGCCATGGGCGGCGACCCGCTGATGGCCATTGCCATTCTCGGCTGGCCGGTCAACGTGCTGCCACCAGAAGTGGCCCGCGAAGTGATCCGCGGCGGCCGTGCGGTATGCGCCGAAGCCGGTATCCCGCTGGCCGGCGGCCACTCCATCGACGCCCCCGAGCCGATCTTCGGCCTGGCCGTCACCGGCGTGGTCAGCAAGCGTCACCTCAAGCGCAACGACACCGCCAGCGCAGGCTGCCGCCTGTATCTGACCAAGCCACTGGGTATCGGCATCCTCACCACCGCCGAGAAAAAGGCCAAGCTGCGCACCCAGGACCAGGGCCTTGCCCGCGACTGGATGTGCACCCTCAACACGCCCGGCAGCCGCTTCGGCAAGCTTGACGGGGTCAGGGCCATGACCGACGTCACCGGTTTCGGCCTGCTCGGCCACCTGGTGGAACTGGCCGAGGGCAGTGGCCTTACCGCTCATTTGGACTATGCCGCCGTCCCGCGCCTGCCCAGCGTCGACCACTACCTGGCCGAGGGCTGCATCCCCGGCGGCACTCTGCGCAACTTCGACAGCTATGGCCACAAGATCGGCACCCTGAGCGACGACCAGAAGCATCTGCTATGCGACCCGCAGACCAGCGGTGGCCTGCTGGTGGCGGTTACCCCGGAGGGTGAAGCCGAGTTCCTCGCGGTGGCCGCCGAACTGGGCCTGCAACTGGCGCCGATCGGCAAGCTGGTCGAGCGACAGAGCCACGCGGTCGAGGTGATCTGATGCGCCCCGACTGCACCGACTTCCGCCAGTTGTTCCTCGACGACGTGCCGATGATGGACATGCGTGCACCTGTCGAATTTGCCAAGGGCGCCTTCCCGGGTGCCGTCAACCTGCCACTGATGAATGACCAGGAGCGGCAAAAGGTCGGCACCTGCTACAAGCAGAAGGGCCAGGCTGAAGCCATCGTTCTGGGCCACAAGCTAGTCAGCGGTGAGATCAAGCAGGCACGTCTGGAGGCCTGGGCAAAGTTCGCCGAGGATCACCCGGAAGGCTACCTGTACTGCTTCCGTGGCGGCCTGCGCTCGCATCTTGTCCAGAAAGTGCTGCGCGATGAGAAGGGCATCCACTACCCCCTCGTCGAGGGCGGCTACAAGGCCATGCGCCACTTCCTGCTGGAGACTACCCAACAGGCGGTCGCGCAATGTGATTTCGTGCTAGTGGGCGGCCTGACCGGCACCGGCAAGACCGAAGTGCTGCACCTACTGGACAACGAGCTGGACCTGGAGGGCTACGCCAACCATCGCGGTTCCAGCTTTGGCAAGCGCGCCACTGCACAGCCAGCGCAGATCGACTTCGAGAACAGGCTGGCCATAGACGTGTTGAAAAAACGCGCCCGGGGTATCGAGCAGTTCGTGCTGGAAGACGAAGGCCGAATCGTGGGCAGCTGCACCGTACCGCTGGAGTTGTACCAGGGCATGCAGCAATACCCGCTGGTGTGGCTGGAAGACAGTTTGGCCAACCGCGTGGAGCGTATCCTGCGCGACTACGTGATCGACCTGAGCGCCGAGTTCGTCAGCCTGCATGGTGAAGAAGATGGCCGGCGGCTATTTGCCGAGACACTTCTGCAGAGCATGGGCAGGATTCAAAAGCGCCTCGGCGGCGAGCGCCATCAGCGGCTGTCGGAAATCCTGCGCCAGGCGCTGGACGAGCAGCAGCGCAGTGGTTCGGTAGAGTTGCACCGGGTCTTCATCGAAAGCTTGCTGAGCGAGTATTACGACCCGATGTATGCCTACCAGCGTGCAGCGAAAGCAGAGCGTATCGAGTTTGCCGGGGATGCGGTGGAAGTGCGCGAGTATCTCAAGGCCCGGGCGCTGCGCGAACCACGCAAGTAAAAACGGGGCCGCTTCGCGCCCCATCGCCGGCAAGCCAGCTCCCACAGGTATTGCACTGCCTGACAGGGTATGCGCTCCCTGTGGGAGCTGGCTTGCCGGCGATAGGGCCAGTACTGGCAGTACTCACTGCCCAGGGCTGAGCACGCGCTCCAGCTCCGCCGCCCGGTCGCGGGTCATGTCCATCACACAGGACCCACCTTCCAGCTGTGCCATGGTCCCGCCACTGGCCTGCACATGGAACCCGCAATTGCCATCGCGGTAGGCAAGCCACTTGCGCTGCACATCACGCAGGCTCTTCTGCTGCCCGGCATCCAGCTTGCCCATCAATTGCTTGTACACCCGGTTCAAACGCTGGTCCTGCAACTGCGTCTCGGCCCGAATGCACTCGCTCATGGCCACGGTACTGGACGCCTTGTCCATGCACTGCCCGTATCCCGGCGTGTAATCATCCGCCAGGGCAAGCGGCAGCACACAGGCCAATGCCAGGCCCGTCAGGTAATGCTTGGTCATAAACTCTCCTTGTGGGCATCACAGCGTCTGCGGCTGTTCCGGTGGCATCAGCACATTGCCCGGCTCGAAGCGCAGCGACGGCATCTGCGTTGCCGCATAAAACATCACGCCAAGCGCCGCGATCAACACCACATCCAGCCAGCTCCAGCCCGGCATGTCGTCGGCGCTGCGTGCCCTCCAGCAATGCCAGGCCTGGCCCATGCAAAACACCACCATTGCCGCCAGCCACAGGTAGAAACCGGCACCAAAACCGGTCAGGTCATGGAACTCATAGCTCTGATTGTCCGGCAGGCGGTCAATTCCAAAGCTGCTGGCCGCCAGATACACAGCCACCAGCCCGACCAGCAAGGCCAGACGACGAAAGCGCCGATGGGCAAGGATTGCCAAGGCCAGCAGCGGGTTGGCAAACCACTGGTACAACCCGAAGGGCATGCCCCAAGGCCCGTACAACAGCATCTGCAGGGCCGGCATGTGGCGGTCACCACTCATCAGCGCGCCGTCGAAGAACAGTGCGAGCAGGTAAAGCAGCAGGCTGGCGCTCAGGTAGAAAACTGGCAAGAGATTTACTTCCTATGCAACCGGGGGCTCTAGCAGAAGGCCATAAATACCCGAATCGGACAACTCGCCGGCAACGCACCAACGCGCACGCAATGTGCCTTCCAGCACAAAGCCCTGGCGCTCCAGAGTGCGTGCCGAACCTTGGTTGCGCGGGTCGATCTCGCCTTCCAGGCGGCGCATGTGCAGGGTGTGGGCGAGGTAATCGATGAAGCAGGTCAATGCTTCGTCCATGTAGCCCCTGCCCTGCACCGCGCTGGCGAGGCAGTAGCCGATTTCACCACGGCGGGATACATCGTCGATGTTGAACAGCTGGACCATGCCGATCAGTTCGCCGTTGTCACGGCGGTACATGCCAAGCTTGAGCTGGTCGCCATTGGCATAGGCTTCGCGGTCGGCGGCCAGGGCGCTTTCGGCTTCGGCCAGGTTTTGCCAAGGTGCATGATGCCAATAGCGCATGACCTCGGGGTCGGCCATGATCGCCAGCCATTGCGCGGCATCGGCATGGCGCATGGGGCGCAATTGCAGACGCGGGCTGTCGAGGCAGAGGTCACTGGGGAAACTGCGGGGTGGGGTCACGCCGGATCTCCTGTCCATTGCTGGGGAGATGACAGTTTAACGTCAAGCGATCGGTTCAAGCATCCCGGGGCTGCTGCGCAGCCCATCGCCGGCAAGCCAGGCTCCCACAGGTGCACCACAGGCCCGGAGCCTTGCACTATACCTGTGGGAGCCTGGCTTGTCGTGGCGACGAACCGCGTCGATGGGCCGCAAAGCGGCCCCAAAAATCGTTCAGGCGCCCCGATTCAAGCCCATTTCCATATCATTGATCAGCGCCTTGGCCATGGCACTGAGGATGCGCGCCGCGCTGCCGGCGATCTTGTCGCCCTCCATCTCGGCCTCTTCGTTCAAATGCTTGATACAGCCGATCAGCACCGACAATTCATCGAATGCCAGATCAAGCGGTACACCCGGCTCTACCCGGTACAGCTCAAGGAATTTCTCCGCACCTACGGTGGTGCGGGATTTGAGGTGGTCGCTCATGCCTGGGCCTCCTGCGCCTTTATGTGGGCTAACAAGGCGTGCAGCAGGGCAGTTTGCGTCGACATGTTTTCGAGAAGGGTGGAACGCAGGTCCGGGGCTTCTGCGTCGAGGTATTGGAGGATGGTGTTGGAGAGAATGTCCATGACCTGGGTAGCCTGGGACTTCGCGGCTTGGTAAGTAAGGTCTGTAACGGGTGGATCAGGTACAAGTTTTTTCATAGTCATCTCGGAAATATTTTCAGAGGCAACCACTCGCATCCTTCTCACAGATAAGGTGGCAGCCGTACGCGAGGTGAGAAGACCAGTGTCCGAGGCACCGGCCAGACCGAAGTCTGCACGCGCACGGCTGCCATAACTGGCAAGCCATCTCGAAACACCGGGCTTCTCACACCCGATCGCCAATTGTGACGACGCCGAAACGTTATCTCTGAGGTAGCTACTTGCCTATCAGACGGCATCCGACTGAGGCCGTAGGATAATTCCTAATCCCTGGCAACCTGAAGCATTTGGTTTCAGGTTCAGAATCTTCTTACAGCTGATGGCCCTTTCGCGGGTAAACCCGCTCCTACAGGGTACGGTGATACCTGTAGGAGCGGGTTTACCCGCGAAAGGGCCGGTACAGGCTAACGAAATACGATCAGGCCACCTCAGCCCCATCATCCGGCCAATGCGGTTCGTTGGCCCCGGGCGGGGTCAGTGGTGGCAGGCCATACGCCGCCCGCGCATCGTCGCAGCTGGGGTTATGCACCCCACCCTCCCACGACGCCTCGAACTCGCGGCAGGGGCTGGAACGGTTGGCGTAGATGGTGCAAGCCACTTCCTGGCCGATCTCGCCCTGCAGGCTGATGCAGCGGCAGGGTTTGGCATCGGTGCCGATCATGGCAACACGGGTGGGGTTGATCTGTACCACCAGGTCGTCCGGCACAAGGCCCCCGGCGGACTGGCATTCGCCCCAGAAAAAGGACACACGGAAGTACCCGCAGCAGGCGCCGCAGTCAAGGCAAGGGTTGTATTCGGACATGATGGCACGGAGGGAAGGTTGTTGTTATCGGGGCTGGCCCGCGGCGCCATTTTCAATCCAAGCCGGGGCGGCTGGATAGAGGGGAATGCAAAAAATATTTGCCGCTGATCCGGCAATTGAACACGGGCGACCAATGACTTCCCCGGCCGCCCGTTCAAGTCAGCGTAATGCCTTGTAGGTGTTGACATCCCAGCGCTGCAGGCCAAGGCCCTCGGTCGGCTCATAGCCATCACCACACACCTTGCTGAAGTGAATGCAGGTCTCGCCGCAATACACCAAGCGGTCGTCATCTTCGCCCTCGGTAAGTAGGGTATACGACTCGCTACGCATGGCCTTGTAACGCCCTTCGGCAGCGGCCATGAGCATGTGATATCGCATCAAATGCTCGTCGCTCAGGAACAGGCGCCTGTCCAGTTGCACACCCCAGCGGGTCAGGCAGACCTCGGCAAAATGACGAACGATCAATCCCGGCTCCGCCAGTACCTTGCCATCACTCGCACCGTCGATGGAGGCGTTGCCCACCAGCGTGGCGTGGCGGCCTGGTATCGGGTAGATGCATATCCGTGTACTCGGTTCGACCGAAGGGATCACACAGGCAAAGCCTTTGGATCGCTCGTCCCGCGAATAGAAACCCACATACTCGCGGACATTGCCCGCCAAGGTTACCCGCTGGCTTTGCAGGTTACCGATGCCCGGCACCGGGTCGATGGCGAAGATATTCACAGGTATGTCCCGCAATACAGGGACCTGCGCCATGGCGTTGGCCAGCATGTGGCAACTGATCCCTCCCCTGCTCCAACCCACCAGGTTCACCTGGGTCGGCAAGCGCGGCTTGCGGAACAGGTTGATGATGCGCTCTTGCAGCTCCTGTGGCGTCGGGTGGCGTTCGCCGTAGTCATAGGTGCGCCAGAACCAGGAAGCTGTAGAGGTGGCATCCGGGATCGGAACACCGGCCTCCTTGAGCCGCTCGTATTCTTCCTCGCTCAGCTTGGTGCGCTGCCAACTGCTTTCGCCTTTGATCACCTTCAGCACATGGTTGACGTTCTCTTCCCAGCCGCTGCCAAACAACTGGCCGCTCCAGTTGAAATAACCACCGGGCTCGACGAACAGATTGTCATCCTGCAGGTTGCCGCTGCCGGGGCCGTCAACGGCAATCCAGTGAGCGAACTCGCGGCCCTGGTCATTGCTGGCCAGGGTCGAGACCAGCTCACCATTCCAGAAGTTGGGGTTGGCATCGTCGAAGCGGTGGGAGCCGGTGCCGCAGAAATAGGCGGTGAAGACACTCATCTTTCGGGTCTCTGAAGTGAGAAATGAGTGCAGAAAAATAGTTATCTGGGTAGCTGTAGAGCAGTAGGAAAGCTGCTCCTACAGGTACGGCGCAGGCCGTGCGGCATGTGCCGTACCTGTAGACATGGGGGCTTACTTACGAGTCAGGCCATCAGCCCGGAACATCTGCCGGATCCCGCGAATCGCCTGGCGAATACGATCCTGGTTCTCGATCAGGGCAAAACGCACATGGTCATCACCATAATCACCAAAACCGATCCCCGGCGACACACAAACCTTGGCTTCGGCCAGCAGTTTCTTGGAAAACTCCAGCGAGCCCAGGTGCGCATACTCCGGCGGGATCTTCGCCCATACGTACATCGAAGCCTTGGGGTTCTCGACCATCCAGCCCAGCTCGTGCAGCCCTTTCACCAGCAGGTTGCGGCGCTGGCGGTACTGCTCGGCAATGTCTCGTACGCACTGCTGGTCGCCTTCCAGTGCTGCAATGGCAGCCACCTGCAGCGGGGTGAAGGTGCCGTAGTCGTGGTAGCTCTTGATCCGCGCCAAGGCACTGACCAACTCGGGGTTGCCGACCATGAAGCCGATCCGCCAGCCGGCCATGTTGTAGCTCTTGGACAGGGTGAAGAACTCCACCGCGATGTCCTTGGCCCCCGGCACCTGCATGATCGACGGGGCCTTCCAGCCATCGTAGACGATGTCGGCATAGGCCAGGTCATGGACCACCAACACGCCATACTGCTTGGCCAGGGCCACCACGCGCTCGAAGAAGTCCAGCTCCACGCACTGAGCGGTGGGGTTGGACGGGAAGCCGAGGATCATCATCTTCGGTTTGGGGATCGACTCGCGGATGGCCCGCTCGAGTTCGTTGAAAAAGTCCACGCCCGGCACCAGCGGTACCGAACGCACCTGGGCACCGGCGATCACCGCACCGTAGATATGGATCGGGTAGCTGGGGTTGGGCACCAGCACTGTGTCGCCCTGGTCGAGGGTGGCCAGCATCAGGTGCGCCAGGCCTTCCTTCGAGCCGATGGTGACGATGGCTTCGCTTTCCGGATCGATGTCGACCTCGTAGCGTTCCTTGTACCAGTTGGAGATGGCCCTACGCAGGCGCGGGATGCCGCGGGAGGTGGAGTAGCCGTGGGTGTCTTCACGCTGGGCGACCTGCACCAGCTTCTCGACGATGTGCGGTGGGGTAGCGCCATCGGGGTTGCCCATGCTCAGGTCGATGATGTCCTCGCCACGGCGGCGGGCAGCCATCTTGAGCTCGGCAGTGATGTTGAAAACGTAAGGGGGGAGACGATCGATGCGCGCAAAGCGACGCGGCGAACCTGGGTTGGCCATGGCTTCCTCTGAGTACGTAAGCGCCCGGAACCGTCCGAGCGACGCTGGCCGATATGGCGGCCTGGATCAGAAGATAATGCCGATACAGCATTCCTGTAAAGGACAATTTCCTGTTTTCATAGATCTTTTCAGATGTATTTTTTGAAAATAAGAAATTTATATTCTGCTGTGCCGGCCTCTTCGCGGGTTTGCCCGCTCCCACAGGATTACTCACTTGTCCCGAGACCTGCGCCGTACCTGTGGGAGCGGGCGAGCCCGCGAACGAGGCCGGCACAGAAAAACGCCCATAAAAAAAACCCGGCACAGTGGCCGGGCTTTTTCGTGAAACAGGCAGCAGTATCAGCGTGCGTATGTCATCAGCACGTCCGCAGCGGTCTGGCTGTCCACACCCATCATCACACTCAGGGCAGTGACGGTGAGGATGGAGAAGCCGAACACCTTGCGTGCCCACTTGCTGTCGTCCTCGGCCTTGTAGCCAGCCCAGGCCATGTACAGCCAGTACAGGCCCATGGCTGCTGCCACGGCCAGATAGCCGAGGCCGGCGTAACCGCCGAGGGTAAGCATCAGGGTTGCGAGCACGAAAGCCAGCACGTACAGCACGATCTGCTTCTTCGCCGCGAGGATGCCACGTGCCACCGGCAGGACCGGAATGTTGGCAGCGCTGTAATCCTTGAAGCGGAAGATCGCGATTGCGAAGCTGTGCGGCATCTGCCACAGGCTGAACATCACCAGCAGGGTAAACGCAGCCAGGTCGAAGCTGTTGCTCACGGCGCAATAGCCGATCACCGGAGGCATGGCACCAGACAGGCTGCCGACCAAGGTGCCGTGCACCGATTTACGCTTCAGCCACAGGCTGTAGAAACCGACGTAGACGATGAAGCCGATCAGCGCACAGAACGCCGACAGCGGGTTGGCCTGGACATACAGCAGGCTGAAACCCGCCACCCCGAGCAGGGTGGCGTAGATCAGCGCGAGGGGCAGCGACATGCCGCCCTGGACCATGACGCGGTTCTTGGTGCGCTCCATCTTGTGGTCGATGTCACGGTCGATGCAGTTGTTGAACACGCATCCGGACGCAACCACCAGCGAAGTACCGATCACCACCGCCAGGAACAGGGCGAAATCCACATGGCCCTTCGAGGCAAGGAAGAAACCGCCTGCCACGGAAAGCACGTTACCGAAAATGATCCCCGGTTTGGTGATTTGGATAAAGTGCTTAACGGACATGCAGTCTTACCTCACTTGGCCAACATTTCGAAGTGGATGCTGAACATGATCCACAGCGACAGGCCGACAAGCAGAGCGATCACCAGGGTGGTGAACAGGAACGTCGAAACGTTGTTGCGTTGCTCTTTCGAGCGGTCCATGTGCAGGAAGTACACGAGGTGCACTACTACCTGGATCACGGCCATGGCAACAATGATCAGAACGGTCAGGTTCTTCGGCAGGCTTGGCGACATGGCCAGGCCGAACGGGATCGCAGTCAGGATGATCGACAGGATGAAGCCGATCATGTACGACTTGACGCTGCCGTGGTTACCTTCGTGATGAGTGTCGTGTGCGTTAGCCATTACAGAACTCCCAGCAGGTAGACGACGGTGAATACGCAGATCCAGACCACGTCCAGGAAGTGCCAGAACAGGCTCAGGCAGCTCATGCGGGTCTTGGCGGTCGGCGTGATGCCGTGCTTGTTGATCTGGTACATCATGATTGCCATCCAGATCAGGCCGGCGGTCACGTGCAGACCGTGGGTACCTACCAGGGCGAAGAAGCCCGACAGGAAACCACTGCGGTTCGGGCCGTAGCCCTCGGCGATCAGGTGATGGAATTCGTAGATTTCCATCGCGATGAAGCCTGCACCGAACAGGAAGGTCACAGCCAACCAGCCCAGTACGCCAGCTTTCTTGCCGTCGAACATCTTCAGCATGGCGAAGCCGAAGGTGATCGAGGACAGCAGCAGGAACAGCGTTTCAACAGCTACGAAATCGAGCTGGAAGATGTCATGACCCGACGGGCCGCCGGCAAAACTGCCGGACAGCACCGCGTAGGTGGCGAAGAGCGACGCAAACAGGATGCAGTCGGTCATCAGGTACAGCCAGAAACCGAGTACGGTCATCTGGCCCGAGTCGTGGTGGTGGTCGTCATGCCCATGGTCGTGACCATGAGCAGCACCGTGCATTACTTGACTGGACATTGATTACACCCGCTCAAACGATTCGACACGTGCGCCGGCAGGCAGAGCACCTGCTTTGGCCAGCGCTTTCATGCGCTCGCCTTCGATGCGCGCCACTTCTTCGGCCGGAACCATGTAGCCCTGGTCGTCACGCGCAGCGTGGCGAACGAAGACAGCGATGGTTGCAACCAGGCTCGCGCCAACCAGCCACCAGATGTGCCAGATGAAGGCGAAGCCGAAGACGGTCAGGAACAGGCCCATGAACAAACCGGTGGAGGTGTTGCTCGGCATGTGGATCGCTTCGTACTTGGCCGCAGGCTTGTAGGCAACACCGGCTTCCTTGGCTTCGTGCCAGGCGTCCAGGCCAACCTTCTCAGGCATGTGGGCGAAGTTGTAGAACGGAGGTGGCGACGAAGTCGACCATTCCAGGGTACGGCCGCCCCATGGGTCGCCGGTCACGTCCAGGTTCTGGTTGCGGTCGCGAACCGATACGTACAGCTGGATCAGCTGGCAGGCGATACCGAACAGGATCAGCACGGCGCCGACAACGGCTACGTACAGGTAGGGTTCCCACAGCGGGTTGTCGGAGTGGTTCAGACGACGCGTCATGCCCATGAAGCCCAGGGCGTACAGCGGCATGAACGCTACGTAGAAGCCCGAGATCCAGAACCAGAAGGCAGCCTTGCCCCACTTCTCGTTCAGGGTGAAACCAAAGGCTTTCGGGAACCAGTAGGCGAAGCCGGCGATGTAGCCGAATACCGCACCACCGATGATCACGTTGTGGAAGTGAGCAATTACGAACAGGCTGTTGTGCAGCACGAAGTCAGCACCTGGAACAGCCAGCAGAACACCAGTCATGCCACCGATGGAGAAGGTGATCATGAAGCCCAGGGTCCACATGATCGGCGCGGTGAAGCGCAGACGGCCCTGGTAGATGGTGAACAGCCAGTTGAACAGCTTCACACCGGTCGGAATGGAGATCAGCATCGTCGCCAGGCCGAAGAAGGTGTTGACGCTGGCGCCGGCACCCATGGTGAAGAAGTGGTGCAGCCATACAGCGAAGCCCAGCACGGCGATGGCGCCCGATGCGTAGATCATCGAGTGGTGGCCGAACAGACGCTTGCCTGCGAAGGTGGAGGTAACTTCCGAGAACACACCGAAGGCCGGCAGGATCAGGATGTAAACCTCAGGGTGACCCCACGCCCAGAACAGGTTGACGTACATCATCGGGTTCCCACCAAGCTCGTTGGTGAAGATGTGGAAGTCCAGATAACGGTCAACAGTCAGCAGAGCGAGTGCAGCGGTCAGGATCGGGAAGGAAGCCACGATCAGCACGTTGGCCCAGGTGCAGGTCCAGGTGAAGATCGGCATGTCCATCAGTTTCATGCCAGGTGCGCGCATCTTCATCACGGTGACGAGGAAGTTCACGCCGGTAAGCGTCGTACCCAGGCCTGAGAGCTGTAGCGCCCAGATGTAGTAGTCGACACCCACCCCAGGGCTGTACTGAATGCCCGCGAGCGGCGGATAGGCAACCCAGCCGGTCTTGGCGAATTCACCAACGCCCAGCGAGATGTTGACCAGCAGCACGCCTGCCAGCAGCAGGTAGAAGCTCAGGGAGTTCAGGAACGGGAAGGCAACGTCACGTGCACCGATCTGCAGAGGAACCGCAAGGTTCATCAGGCCGGTGAAGAACGGCATCGCCATGAAGATGATCATGATCACACCGTGAGCGGTGAAGATCTGGTCATAGTGTTCAGGCGGCAGGTAGCCTTCGGAGCCACCGGTAGCGGCAGCCAGCTGGGTACGCATCATGATGGCGTCGGCAAAGCCGCGCAGCAGCATGACCATCGCGACGATGATGTACATCACCCCGATTTTCTTGTGGTCGACAGTCGTCAACCACTCGCTCCACAAGTAGGTCCACTTGCGGAAGTAGGTGATAGCACCGACGACAGCGATACCACCGAGCGCGATCATGGCAAGCGTCACCATGACTATCGGCTCGTGATAGGGTATCGCCTCCAGGCTTAGTTTACCGAACATCTCTTACTCCTCTGCACCGGCAGCTGGTTGCATACTCGATTCCACACCCTTGGTAGTGGCCAGATCTTTGCTGCCTGCTTCTTCGTGGCTCGGACGACCGCGGTTCATGCCTTCGTACTTGTCGACGATCAGCTGGAACTGGTCAGGCGAAGCCTCGCTATACAGCGCGACTGGGTTGTTTTCGCTTGGTTTGGCCAAGGCGTCGTATTCGGCCTTGTCCAGCTTCTTCGGCGACTGCTTGACCTCGGCGACCCACTTGTCGAAGTCTTCCTGAGAGGTGGCAGTAGCCTTGAATTTCATGCCGGTGAAGCCAGCACCGCTGTAGTTGGCGCTGATACCGTCGAACTCGCCGTTTTCGTTGGCGATCAGGTGCAGCTTGGTGGTCATGCCGGCCATGGCGTAGATCTGGCCGCCCAGGCCCGGGATGAAGAACGAGTTCATCACGGCGTCGGAAGTGACGCGGAAGTTGACCGGGGTGTTAGCCGGGAAGACGATCTTGTTGACCGTGGCAATGCCCTGCTCCGGGTAGATGAACAGCCACTTCCAGTCCAGTGCGACCACGTCGATCTGCACCGGCTTCACATCGGAATCCAGCGGACGGTACGGGTCCAGCTTGTGGGTGGAGTGGTAGGTGAAGTAGCCCAGGGCGATGATGATCAGGATCGGGATGATCCACACCGCGGCTTCGATCTTGGTCGAGTGCGACCAGTCGGGGGTGTAGGTGGCAGCCTTGTTGGAAGCACGGTACTTCCAGGCGAAAACCACGGTCATGATAATGACAGGAATCACCACCAGCAGCATCAGGCCGGTAGCGATCAGGATCAGGTTCTTTTGCTCAATGCCGACCTGACCTTTCGGGTCGAGCAGGGTCCAGTTGCACCCACTGAGTAAAAGCATGCCTAAAAAGGGCAATATGCCAAACAGTCTGGGGTAACGCTTTTTACTCATCTCACGACCTCTAGATCAGCTTGCTTCAATGCAATTTGTGTTTTGGTAGCCAGCACTTCGTCCTGCCAAGTGAGGCATTTCGCGCCCGAACTCGCTCCTGCCCGGGGTCCGACTGCAGGACCTTGGCGTCAAGCGGGTTAGCGGTGCTTATGGTTTCGTAGGCAACAGGCCTGTACTTCAGACCAAGTCCATTTGGTGCGGGAAAACGCGGAGGGGGATCCGCCCGGTATCGCCGTTGGGCGAAACTTGACGAAGTCAGCAAAAAGGAGCGCTGGGGCTTCCTTCAATCCTGCGACTCGCAAGCAGTGCCGAACGGAAATTGGGGGCGATTGTAGATAGGTCGCCAACCCTTGACTATGACTTATTGAGCAACAGTCCTTTACAGAATCTGCAACAATACCGCTCAAAAATTCAACTTCGCGACAGTTTGTCGCACCCCGCTTGATAGCCCCCAAAGCCGCATTCTGCAAGGCCTCCGAGTTGATCTGGATCAAGCGGTGAGCGAATTTTCCCTCTTCTCATGCGGCGTAAAAGACCCCATGCAATTCGGTACTTTTGTCTAACCCTGGCGTCGGTTGCGATAGATCCCGAGTGGAACCAGCACAGCCGTCAGGACGAACGCCACCAGTGCCCATTGCGCCAGCGACAGACCAAGGATCGGCGGGTATGGCGTGCTGCAGAAGCCGTCGACCTGGAACACCAGCGGCCAGAGCTTGGCCAGCGGCAGGTCGTCCACGATCGGCTGCAGGGTGTCGATGCCACAACTGACCATGGGGTTGGCGAGTATATACACATGGTTGCCGGCCGCAACGATTCCGCCGATGGCGCTGAGCACCACCAGTACCTCGAAGAAGGTGAGGCTACGGCGCCCGGGCATCGCCGCGGCGATGAAGGCGAACACGGCGATGAACAACAGCGCATAACGTTGCAGGATGCACAGCGGGCATGGTGCCTCGCCCAGGACTATCTGCATGTAGAGGGCGCCACCGATCAGCGAAATGCAGATCAGGCCCAACAGTACCAGAAAGCGCCGTTCCCGATTCAGGCGCGATGTTTGTTCGTTCATTGCCGGTTCCTTCGATGGATAGTGGCAGCGTGATCCGCCTGCCTGGCGCAAGTCTACACGCTGTGCAGGGCCTTTGAGCGTGCCGAGGAAGCGGCGTGATAGCGCTGCGCAGGGCTATCCGGTGTGGCTGAGACCGGCCGCAACGACGTCGGTTCAACGCAGGGCGGCAAAAAAGCGGCTGCCCGGGTGCCGCGCAGGGGCAAGCCCCTCGACACCCGGGAGTGAAGGATACCGTGATTAAAGGAGGATTAAAGATGAAAGCTGCACAGCCGCTTTCATCTCTCCTTTATATATAGGCAGGAAGGTGAAGTGCGGCCCAGCGGCTGGCAAGCCAGCCCCCAGGCGGCGAATGCGATCGACCGTTTCGTTCTCGATTACCCACGGGCGGGAGCAGTGCTGCAAGGGAGCTGGCTTGCCAGCGGCTGGGATGAATATGCTGTAAGCCTGTACCGACCTCTTCGCGGGCTTGCCCGCTCCCACAGGTACGCCACAGACTTCAGATCCTGTGGGGTACCCTGTGGGAGCGGGCAAGCCCGCGAAGAGGCCAGTGCAGGCGCTACATCACTCCAGCGCTGCCGCCGGCCCGAAGAACTCGTAGCGGCTCTGCTGCTCTGGCACACCCAGGCCCTTCAACTGGCGCTTGACCGCCGCCATGAAACCCTTGGGCCCGAGGAAGTAGGCATCCACGTCTCGCTCTTGCGGCAGCCACTCGGCCAGCAGGTCTTCGCTCAGCAGGCCCACGGCATCAGCCGCGGCACCACCCTGCGGTTCTGCATAGCAGTAGAAGCGCTTGAGCTGTGGGTGACGCTCGGCCAGCTCGTCGATCCAGGCGCGGAAGGCATGCACGGCGCCGTTACGGGCGCAGTGAATGAAATGCACCTCACGCTGGGTTTGCAGCGCCGCCTGCAACATTGGCAGGGTCGGAGTAATACCCACGCCACCGCTGATCAGCACCAGCGGCTTATCGCTCGCCGCCAGGGTGAAATCGCCAGCCGGCGGGAACAGCTGCAGGGTATCGCCCACCGCCAGCACATCGTGCAGGTAGTTGGAGACCTTGCCACCCGCCTCGCGCTTGACGCTGATGCGGTATTCCTTGCCGTCGCACAGTGCCGACAGGGAGTAGTTGCGGCGCTGCTCGGCGCCGTCGATGTCCAGCTTCAGGCCGATGTACTGGCCAGGCTCGGCCCTGAGCACCGGTTTGCCATCCACCGGGGCAAAGTAGAACGAAACGATTTCGCTGCTTTCCTGCTCACGGCGCACCAGGCGGAATTCGCGGGTGCCGCGCCAGCCGCCTTCGGCTTCTTCCTTCTGTTTATAGAGGTTCTCTTCCGCGCCGATCAGGATGTCGGCCAACTGGCCATAGGCCGCGCCCCAGGCGTCGATCACGGCGGGGGTGGCGATTTCCTTGCCCAGCACTTCTTCGATGGCGCGCAGCAGGCAGCTGCCGACGATCGGGTAGTGCTCCGGCAGAATCTGCAGGGCAACGTGCTTGTTGATGATCTGGCCGACCAGGCCGCCAAGTTGCTCCAGCTGGTCGATATGGCGGGCATACATCAGCACGCCGTTGGCCAGGGCGCGCGGTTGGTCACCGCTGGCCTGGTGGGCCTGGTTGAACAGCGGGCGCACTTGCGGGTACTCGCTGAGCATCATCTTGTAGAAGTGGGTGGTCAGCGCTTCGCCGCCGCTTTCCAGCAGGGGGACAGTGGCCTTGATGATTGCACGTTGTTCGGCATTGAGCATTGCAACAACTCCTGAGCCTGTGGCTTCAAATGACTGCCCGAGCTATTACATCAATCATGCCAACTCTTATCTCCAGCAAAATCAGGGGCTTGACGCAGGTCATGTCAAAACGACCCACCTCGACGTATAGTCATATCGACCCACAGGAGTCCATATGACCACGAAGCCCCTGCTCACCACCCTGCTGCCCCTGGTCAGCGACCTTTCCCGCGACCTGCCCGACCAGGAACGCTATCGCCGCCTGCTGCAGGCCATGCGGGGGTTGCTGCCCTGTGATGCCGCCGCGCTGCTGCGCCTGGACGGCGAGTGGCTGGTGCCGCTGGCAGTGGACGGCCTGAGCCCCGATACCCTGGGCCGGCGCTTCCGAGTCAGCGAGCACCCACGCTTCCAGATCCTGCTCAGCAGCCGGGAACCCACCCGCTTCGCCAGCGACTCCGAGCTGCCCGACCCTTACGACGGCCTGGTCAACGCCCCTGATGCCAACCTGGAAGTACATGACTGCATGGGTTGCCCGTTGATGGTCGACGAGCGCCCTTGGGGCCTGGTTACCCTCGATGCCCTCACCCCCGGGCAGTTCCAGAGCCTGGAGCTGGGCGCCCTGCAGGCCTTCGCCAGCCTTGCCGCCGCCACGGTCACCGTGGCCGAGCGCATCGAGCACCTGGCCCTGCGCGCAGAAGACGAACACCATCGCGCGGAGATCTACCGCCAGGCCAGCGGCCAGGACAAAGAGCTGATTGGCCAGAGCCCCGCGCACAAGCGCCTGGTCGAGGAAATCCGCCTGGTCGGTGGCAGTGACCTGACCGTACTGATCACCGGTGAGACCGGCGTCGGCAAGGAGTTGGTGGCCCAGGCCCTGCACCAGGCCAGCAACCGCGCTGACAAGCCGTTGGTCAGCCTCAACTGCGCCGCCCTGCCTGACACCCTGGTAGAAAGCGAACTGTTCGGCCATGTACGCGGAGCCTTCACCGGCGCCCATGGCGAGCGCCGCGGCAAGTTCGAGCTCGCCAATGGCGGCACATTGTTCCTCGACGAAGTCGGTGAACTGCCACTGACGGTGCAGGCCAAATTGTTGCGCGTACTGCAGAGCGGCCAGTTGCAACGCCTGGGCTCGGATCGCGAACACCGGGTGGATGTGCGCCTGATCGCAGCCACCAATCGCGACCTGGCAGCAGAGGTACGTATTGGCAACTTCCGCGCCGACTTCTACCACCGCCTCAGCGTATACCCGCTGCACGTTCCGCCGTTACGCGAACGTGGGCGGGATGTGCTGCTACTGGCTGGCTACTTCCTCGAACAGAACCGTTCGCGCCTGGGCCTGAACAGCCTGCGCCTGAGCAGCGAAGCCCAGGCCGCGCTGCTGGCCTACGACTGGCCAGGGAACGTGCGTGAACTGGAACACCTGATCGGCCGCTCGGCGCTCAAGGCGCTGGGCCAACATTCCGACAGGCCACGCATCCTCACCCTGGAAGCCATCGACCTGGACCTGCGCGCAACCGCAACGCCCGGCACCCCGCCCTCCCCTGCCGCGCCCTTGCCAGCGGCACCGCTACCCGAAGGGGGCCTGCGCGAAGCCGTCGACGACTACCAGCGCCAGCTGATCGAGGCCTGCCTGCAGCGGCACCAGGAAAACTGGGCAGCGGCTGCCCGGGAACTCGGCCTGGACCGCGCCAACCTTAGCCGCCTGGCCCGTCGGCTGGGGCTGCGCTGATTGAAACCAGCGCGGTACCTGTGGGAGCGGCTTTAGCCGCGAAGAATCCAACGCAGTGCATGGCACCGGCTGCGCCGGTGTTCGCGGCTAAAGCCGCTCCCACAGGGTCCCGAGCATTCCTTGGCTCGGTGCAAAATGACTAAAGCCAAGCCCGAACAGGCCGATAACCGGTTATCCCCTGTTCGCCACGAAGGTCACCATGGCCACGCAAAATGCCCGCGCGGACTCGCTGTCCCTGCTGCTGTTCACCCTGCGCAGCGGCAAGTTGATGGCAATCAACCTGCTCAAGGTCAGCGAGATAATCCCCTGCCCACCGTTGACCAAGCTGCCCGAATCGCACCCCCACGTGAAGGGCGTGGCAACCCTGCGCGGCAATTCGCTGTCAGTCATCGACCTGTCCCGCGCCATCGGCGAACGGCCGCTGGCCGACCCTGACGGCGGCTGCCTGATCGTCACCGAGATCAGCCGCTCGCGCCAGGGCCTGCATGTGCAGGCGGTCAGCCGCATCGTGCATTGCCTGAGCACCGACATCAAACCACCCCCTTATGGCTCCGGCAGCCGCTCGTTCATCACCGGCGTGACCCGGGTCGACAACACTCTGGTGCAGGTGCTGGACATCGAAAAAGTCATCCACGCCATCGCCCCGCCGGTGCCCGAACCGCATCACGGCACCCTGAGCGAGGAAGACGCCAGCCTGCTGGCTGCCGCCAATATCCTGGTGGTGGACGACAGCCAGGTAGCCCTGCAACAGTCGGTGCACACCCTGCGCAACCTCGGCGTCGAATGCCATACCGCGCGCAGCGCCAAGGACGCCATCAACGTGTTGCTGGAGCTGCAGGGCACCGCGCAAGAAATCAACGTGATCGTCTCCGACATCGAAATGAGCGAAATGGACGGCTACGCTTTCACACGCACCCTGCGCGAAACCCCCGACTTCCAGCACCTGTACATACTGCTGCACACCTCGCTGGACAGCGCAATGAGCAGTGAAAAGGCGACCCAGGCCGGGGCCAATGCCATCCTCACCAAGTTTTCCTCGCCAGAGCTGACCGATTGTCTGGTGGTGGCGGCGCGCGCCGTGGTGTTCGCCGAGCGCTGATATATTCGGAGACAAACTCCCCGGCTTGCCGTCGGGGTCGAGTCAGGCATAATTCGCGCCCCTCGCAAGTAACTTGCCGGAACCCGTATGAAGTTTTTCAGCTCTATCCTGATCAGTTTCGCCCTCTTCAGCGGTATCGCCCAGGCCTCCAGCAGCCAGGCCTGGAACGAGCAGCGCCAGCAGATGCTCAAGGCTTGCCTGGCCGCCAGCCAGTTCAAGGATGCTCACGCCCGCAGCAAGCCCGCCGAGTTCGATGATCAGGTCGGCATGAGCGCCCTGCTGATCGAAGGCGTCTACCCCCAGAAGCACATGCAGCAGCGCACCGGCACCGAGCTTTGCTTGTACGACCGCCAGCACCAGCGCGCCTTCGTCAGCGAGTGGAGCCCGGAAGCCAAGTGACCGACAGCCTGCGTTTCGCCTGTACCGGCTGCGGCAAGTGCTGTACCGGCCACCACGTGCCCTTGACCCTGGCCGAAGCGCGCCGCTGGGCGGACAACGACGGCCAGGTGGTGGTGCTGATCGAAGCCTTCGTTGCGGACGGCCCTGGCATGCCAGTAGAACAGCGTGATCATGTGCTGCGTCGTTCCCATCCCGTGCCCTGCGGCGACAGCGAAGTACGCGTCTCGGTGACCTTTGCCGCGTTCAACCCCGGGCGCTGCCGCAACCTCGACGACAACGACCTGTGCACCATCTACGACCAGCGCCCGCTGGTCTGTCGCATCTACCCGGTGGAAATCAACCCACATATACCGCTGCGCCCGGGCAGCAAGGACTGCCCGCCGGAAGCCTGGCAACAGGGGCCGGAGCTGATTCACGGCAGGCAACTGGTCGATGCCGGGCTGGAGGCGCTGGTGCAGGCCTCGCGCCAGGCCGACCGCGATGACATCGCCGCCAAGGTGGCGGTGTGCCAGGCGCTGGGCATGACCACCAGTGCGCTCAAGGGCAACGGATTTACTGCCTACCTGCCTGACATGGGGGCCTTCCGCGCGGGTCTGGAGCAGATACCGGAGGCTGGCCTGGCACAGTGGGCCCTGCACGTGGAGGACGCGGCGCTGGTGGCGAGCTTGCAGGAACATGGTTTGCGCACCACCAGCGAGCCCCCGGTGTATTACGCCTTCATCAGCTTCTAGCTATGCCTTGGCGGGGGCAACTGTCCTGTTCCAGATCTATGAACCGGCGCCATCCCTGTGGGAGCGGCTTTAGCCGCGAACACCGGCGGAGCCGGTGCCATGTACCGCGCTGGATTCTTCGCGGGTAAACCCGCTCCCACAGGGAACGCGGATCGCCCAGCTGATCAGTTCTCTGCGCGACAGCGCAGCGCAAAAGGCGAACGATCTCCTGCGGCGCAGGCGAAACTGACAGCACTGTCAGCCGGCGGTCACGCTGCCGACCCGGTTCGGGGGCTATAAGATTGAATACAGCCCACTTCCCTCCCCTATGGCCAAGGTGCCCGCACCGATGCGACGTCCGTCCCGCCCTGTCATCCTCGCCGCCCTGGCGCTCCTGGTCCTGGCGGTAGCGGGCCTCTGGTTCGGCCAGCGCCAGCCAGTACCTGCCACCCGCGCGCAAACCGCCATCCCGGTGCGCGTGGTCAGCGTCGTCCAGCAGAACGTGCCGCGCTATGCCAGCGCCATCGGCTCGGTGCTGTCGCTGCACAGCGTCGAGGTGCGCCCGCAAGTGGAGGGTATACTGACCCAGGTGCTGGTCAAGGAAGGCCAGTGGGTGAAGGAAGGTGACCTGCTGGCCACCCTCGACGACCGCGCCATCCGCGCCAACCTCGACCAGGCCCGTGCCGAACTTGGCCAGAGCCAGGCGCAGATCCAGGTAGCCAACGTCGACCTGCAGCGCTACCGCCTGCTGAGTAACGACAACGGCGTGTCGAAGCAGACGCTCGACCAGCAGCAGGCCCTGGTCAACCGCCTGCAAGCCACGGTCAAGGGCAACCAGGCGGCCATCGCCAATGCCGAGGTGCAGCTGTCGTACACGCAGATCCGCTCGCCAGTGACCGGCCGGGTAGGTATTCGCAACGTCGACCCCGGCAACCTGGTGCGCACCAGCGATACCCGCAGCCTGTTCAGCGTCACCCAGATCGACCCGATCGCCGTCGAATTCGCCCTGCCGCAGCAAATGCTGCCAACCCTCCAAAGCCTGCTGAAGGCGCCCACCCCGGCACTGGTGCAGGCCTACATGGATGCCGACGGCGAACGCAGCCTGCTCGGTGAAGGCCACCTGGCACTGATCGACAACCAGATCTCCGCCACCACCGGCACCGTGCGGGTAAAAGCCGAGTTCGACAACAAGGACGGCCGCCTGTGGCCGGGCCAGCTGGTCACCATCCGCCTGCGCACCTCCGTGGAAGAAAACGCCCTGGTGGTACCGCCGCCTGTGGTACAGCGCGGCGTCGACGGGCACTTTGTCTACCGCCTGGACGGTGACAAGGTCACCAGCGTGCCGGTCAAGGTGCTGTACCAGGACAGCGGGCTCAACATCATTGCCGGGGTCAAGCCGGGCGAGCGCCTGGTGCTCGATGGCCAGTCGCGGCTCAAGCCAGGTTCGCGGGTCGAGGTGGCCCCCGATGCCCCCGCGCCATCGGAAATGGCCGACCGGCGGAGCCAGCCATGAACACGCGCAACGGTGTTTCGGCCTGGTGCATCGACCACCCCATCGCCACCCTGCTGCTGACCTTCGCCCTGGTGCTGCTGGGGGCCATCGCCTTCCCGCGCCTGCCGGTGGCACCACTGCCGGAAGCCGACTTCCCGACCATCCAGGTCACCGCCCAGCTGCCCGGCGCCAGCCCGGAAACCATGGCCTCGTCGGTGGCCACGCCGCTGGAAGTGCAGTTCAGCGCCATCCCCGGCATGACCCAGATGACCAGCAGCAGCGCACTGGGCTCGACCAACCTGATCCTGCAGTTCACGCTCGACAAGAACATCGACACCGCCGCCCAGGAAGTGCAGGCGGCCATCAACACCGCCACCGCGCGCCTGCCGCAAGACCTGCCCAACCCGCCGACCTGGCGCAAGGTCAACCCGGCCGACAGCCCGGTGCTGGTGCTGACGGTAAGCTCCAGCCAGATGCCTGGCAACGACCTCAGCGATTACGCCGAAACCCTGCTCGCGCGCCAGCTGAGCCAGATCGACGGGGTCGGCCTGATCAACATCACCGGGCAACTGCGCCCGGCGATCCGCGTGCAGGCGCAACCCGAGAAACTGGCCGCCATCGGCCTGACACTGGCCGACTTGCGCCAGGCCATCCAGCAGACCAGCCTGAACCTGGCCAAGGGTGCGCTGTACGGCGAACACAGCGTGTCGACCATCGCCGCCAACGACCAGTTGTTCCATCCCGACGACTACGCCCAGCTGATCGTCTCCTACCGTGACGGTGCACCAGTGCACCTGAGGGACGTGGCAAAGGTGATCAATGGCGCCGAGAACGCCTACGTCAAAGCCTGGTCCGGCGACCAGCCCGGGTTGAATCTGGTGATTTTCCGCCAGCCTGGCGCCAACATCGTCGATACCGTGGACCGGGTACTGGCTGCCCTGCCCAAGCTGCAGGAGATGCTGCCAGCCTCGGTCGAAGTGTCGGTGCTGCAGGACCGCACCCAGACCATCCGTGCCTCGCTGCATGAAGTGGAGCTGACCCTGATGATCGCCGTGGCCTTGGTGATCGGGGTGATGGCGCTGTTCCTGCGCCAGTGGTCGGCGACCATGGTGGTGTCCAGCGTGCTCGGCGTATCGCTGATCGCCAGTTGCGCGCTGATGTACATCTTCGGCTTCAGCCTGAACAACCTGACCCTGGTGGCCATCGTCATCTCGGTGGGCTTCGTGGTCGACGATGCCATCGTCGTGGTGGAGAACATCCACCGTCACCTGGAGGCCGGCGACGACAGCCGCACGGCAGCGCTCAAGGGCGCCGGGGAAATAGGCTTCACCGTGGTGTCGATCAGTTTCTCGCTGATCGCCGCGTTCATCCCGCTGCTGTTCATGGGCGGCGTGGTCGGCCGGCTGTTCAAGGAGTTCGCCCTTACCGCCACCGCCACCATCCTGATTTCGGTGGTGGTTTCGCTGACCCTGGCGCCAACCCTGTGCGCACTGTTCATGCGCCGCCCGCCCGGAGAGCACAAGGGCGGCTTCGGCGAGCGGCTGGTCAGGTGGTACGAAAAGGGCCTGGATCACGCGCTCGCCCACCAGCGCCTCACCCTCGGCGTGTTCGGCCTGACCCTGGCCCTGGCGGTGGCCGGTTACGTGGGCATCCCGAAGGGCTTTTTCCCGCTGCAGGACACCGGCTTCATCCTCGGCACCAGCGAGGCGGCGGCGGATGTGTCGTACCCGTCGATGATCGAGAAGCACCAGGCGCTGGCCAAAATCATCGAGGCCGACCCGGCGGTGCGCGCGTTCTCCCACTCGGTGGGCGTCACCGGCAGCAACCAGACCATCGCCAACGGCCGTTTCTGGATCGCCCTCAAGCCGCGTGGCGAACGCGATGTGTCGGCCAGCGAACTGATCGACCGGCTGCGACCCAAGCTGGCCCAGGTACCAGGCATCGTCCTGTACATGCGTGCCGGCCAGGACATCAACCTAAGCTCCGGCCCGTCGCGTACCCAGTACCAGTATGTGCTCAAGAGCAACGACGGCATGGCGCTGAACCTGTGGACCCAGCGCCTGACCGAGCGCCTGCGGGAAAACCCGGCGTTCCGCGACCTGTCCAACGACCTGCAACTGGGCGCCAGCGTCACCCGCATCGATATCGACCGCCAGGCCGCGGCACGTTTCGGCCTGACCACCACCGACGTCGACCAGGCATTGTACGACGCCTTCGGCCAGCGGCAGATCAGTGAATTCCAGACCGAGACCAACCAGTACAAGGTGATCCTCGAACTGGATGCCCGCCAGCGCGGCAAGGCCGAAAGCCTCAACTACTTCTACCTGCGCTCGCCGCTGACCAACGAGATGGTGCCGCTGTCGGCAGTAGCCCATGTAGCGCCGCCCAGCACCGGGCCGCTGTCGATCAGCCACGATGGCCTGTTCCCGGCAGCCAACCTGTCGTTCAACCTGGCCCCAAGCGTGGCCCTGGGCGATGCGGTGACCATCCTCGAGCGCACCCAGCGCGAGCTCGGCATGCCCGACTCCATCAGCGGCAACTTCCAGGGCGCGGCCCAGGCCTTCCAAAGTTCGCTGTCGAGCCAGCCGTGGCTGATCCTGGCTGCGCTGGTGGCGGTGTACATCATCCTCGGCGTGCTGTACGAAAGCTTCGTCCACCCGCTGACGATCATCTCCACCCTGCCCTCGGCCGGCCTCGGCGCGCTGATCCTGTTGTGGGCCTTGGGCCAGGACTTCAGCATCATGGGGCTGATCGGCGTGGTGCTTCTGATCGGTATCGTCAAGAAAAACGGCATCCTGCTGATCGACTTCGCCCTGGAGGCCCAACGCCGCCAGGGCTTGACCCCGGAGCAGGCGATCCATCAGGCCTGCCTGACGCGCTTCCGGCCGATCATCATGACCACCCTGGCCGCCTTGCTCGGCGCGGTGCCGCTGATGTTCGGCTTCGGCACCGGTTCCGAACTGCGCCAGCCACTGGGCATCGCCGTGGTTGGCGGCCTGCTGGTGAGCCAGGCGCTGACGCTGTTCACCACCCCGGTCATATACTTGGCCCTGGAGCGCCTGTTCCACCGCCGTCAGGCCGCCCGTGCGGCGGCGCCCAGTGCCAGTTAGGACAAGACCATGCGTGTGCTGATCATCGAAGACGAAGAAAAAACCGCCGACTACCTGCATCGCGGCCTCAGCGAACAGGGGTTTACCGTCGACCTGGCGCGGGACGGCATCGATGGCCTGCACCTGGCCCTGGAAGGTGACTACGCAGTGATCGTGCTGGATGTGATGCTGCCGGGCCTGGACGGTTATGGCGTGCTGCGCGCCCTGCGCGCGCGCAGGCAGACACCGGTCATCATGCTGACCGCCCGTGAACGGGTCGAAGACCGTATCCATGGCCTGCGCGAGGGTGCCGACGACTACTTGGGCAAGCCGTTTTCCTTCCTCGAACTGGTCGCCCGCCTGCAAGCCCTGACACGCCGTAGCAGCAACCATGAACCGCTGCAGGTGCAGGTGGGTGACCTGTGGATCGACCTGATGGCGCGCAAGGCCACGCGCGCCGGCCAACGCCTTGAGCTGACGGCCAAGGAGTTCTCGCTGCTCAGCGTGCTGGCCCGCCGGCAGGGCGAAATTCTGTCAAAGACAGCGATTGCAGAGCTGGTCTGGGACATCAATTTCGACAGCGACGCCAACGTCGTCGAAGTGGCGATCAAGCGCCTGCGCGCCAAGCTCGACGGGCCTTTCGACAACAAGTTGCTGCACACCATCCGAGGCATGGGCTATGTCCTGGAAAACCGTGCGGGGTAATTCCATCGCGCTGCGCCTGTCGGCGCTGTTCATCCTGGTGGCGCTGGGCGTGTTCCTGCTGATCGGTTCGGCGCTGTACCGCCAGGTAGACCGCAGCCTCGACCTGCTGCCGCAAGCCGAGCTGGACGCGCGCTTCAGTGTGCTCGAGTCCACCCTCAACCGCTTCGGCACACCGGAGCACTGGGTCAAGATCAACAACAAGCTCGACCTGCTAAGTGAAGAGGACAAGCGCATTCGCTTCTGGGTGGTCAGCAGCAACCCGGCCTACGAATACGGCCACCCCAGCGAGCTGGTCCGCGCCTTCGCCGAAGGCGCGCAGGGCATGCGCGACCTGCACCTGCCCGACCGGCCCTACCCTTACAAGGTGCTGGTCAGCGAACTGCCGGCCCTGGGCGAGCGGCCGCCGCTGCGCTTTCTGATCGGCATCGACACCGAAACATTCTGGCAGGCGCAGCACAGCCTGCTGGTGGCGATTGTCGGGCTGGCGGTGCTCGGCGTGCTACTGGCCTCGCTACTGGGCTACTGGGTGGCGCGTATCGGCCTGCGCCCGCTGCTGGCATTGTCCGTTGAGGCCCAGGCCCTGGCCCCTCCGCGCCTGGACGGGCGCCTGCAGACTCACGCCCTGGCCCCGGAACTGGCGCAGTTCGCCGGCGCCTTCAATGCTGCGCTCGACCGGGTAAGCCAGGCCTACTCGCGGCTGGAGGCGTTCAATGCCGACGTCGCCCACGAACTGCGCTCGCCGCTGACCAACCTGATCGGCCAGACCCAGGTTGCACTGACCCGAGGGCGCAGTGCCGAGCATTACTTCGAAGTGCTGCAATCGAACCTTGAGGAGCTGGAGCGCCTGCGCAGCATCATCAACGACATGCTGTTCCTGGCCAGTGCCGACCAGGGCAGCAAGGCCACTGCCCTGACCCAGGCCTCGCTGGCCCAGGAAGTGGCGACCACCCTCGACTACCTGGACTACATTCTCGAAGATGCACAAGTCAGCGTGAGTGTGAGCGGCGATGCCCAGGCGCCCATCGAAAAGGCCCAACTGCGCCGGGCGCTGATCAACCTGCTGAACAACGCCGTGCAGCACACCGCACCGCACCAGGTGATTGAGGTGCAGATCGCTGCCGGGCCGGAGCAGGTCAGTATCGCCGTGAGCAACCCGGGGCCGGCGATCGACGATGAGCACCTGCCGTTGTTGTTCGAACGCTTCTACCGGGTGGATGCGGCACGTAGCAATAGTGGTGGGGGTAACCATGGGTTGGGGTTGGCGATCGTCAAGGCGATTGCGCTGATGCATGGTGGGGAGGTGTTCGTGCGTAGTGCCGCTGGGGCCAATACCTTTGGTATCAGGCTGCCCACCCATGCCTGACAGGAGGCCACTCCCACAAAAGTAAAGACCGCGTAGGCCCTCTAGCATGCGGGTTTGCGGCGAAAGTCCAATTGCTTTTACTGCGATAGTTACCTTTTGCGCAACAGTGCTTATCGCTCTTCGCTCTGTTTCAAGTGCATTGAAAGGACTAACTTTACCCCCGTCCTCATTAGCACTTGCATCGCAAGAAGGTAGTTTCAAATGTCCAACAGTATGGGTATTGCCAGCGTCTTCGTCCTGTCTTCCCTGTTGTTGTCGCCCCTGGCCATGGCTGAAGAATCCAAGGCTTTCGTCACCCGTAATGCTGAGTTCGCCGCAGTCCACCAAGAGGCCCGCGAAGCCGTAGCCGCACAGCAGGTAGACACCGCAAAAGACGCTAAACAGACAGCTTCCAAGGACTCTGTCGATGCCAATGCCGACAGCTGATCAAGTGCTGTCGCTGCTCCCGTTTTCCCTTGGCTACACCATGGGCACTACCAGTGCCGATATGTTAGCCTTTTAAAGCCGCTGCCGATCAGCGGCTTTTTTTATGTGCTTCAACTATCAGCCAAGCTGTAACGTTCACCTATAAAAAAGACGCACATTCGAAAATAAAAACTGCCCCACCGCCAGACCCAAGGAGCTAGTACCGGTGCCTTCCGCGTTTCGTTTTACCCCGCTGTTCATTGCGTTGACTGCAACGATCCCTTTCGCCGCCCAGGCAGATGAAGACAAGGCTGATGGCTTCATCGAAGGCTCGTCCTTCAACCTGCATTTCCGTAATGCCTACTTCAACCGCGACAACCACAACGCCGGCGTGCGCGACACCCGCGAGTGGGGCCAAGGTGCGGTTGCACGTTTCGAGTCGGGCTACACCCCGGGTGTGGTCGGCTTTGGCCTGGACGCCCATGCCATGTTGGGCCTGAAGCTCGACGGGGGCGGCGGCCATGCTGGCACCAGCATCCTGCCGACCCACCAGAAGAACGAAGACGAACTGGGTGCTGCCCCGCACTCCTTCTCCACCGCCGGTGCCGCAGTCAAGCTCAAGGCGTTCGACACCGAGCTGAAAGCCGGTGACCTGTTCCTCACCAACCCGGTGATCGCTGGCGGCGAAACCCGCATGCTGCCGCAGACCTTCCGTGGTGTGAGCCTGACCAACACCAGCATCGACGGCCTGCTGCTCGAAGGCGGCCAGGTGAGCTTCACCAAGCCGTACAACCAGAGCGGCCACCGCCGCATCGACACCTACTACGGTTCGCTGGGCGAGCATGACAAAAGCAAGCACCTGAACTGGGCCGGCGCGTCGTGGAGTGGCACCCCGAACATCACTGCCAACCTGTATGCGGCCGAACTGAAGGACATCTGGAACCAGTACTACGCCGATTTCGACTACACCTATGTGGTCAACGACCTGGTCAGCCTGAACCCGGGCGTGCACTTCTATCACACCCAGGACACCGGCCAGGCACTGCTGGGCAAGATCGACAACAACACCTATAGCGTGCATTTCACCCTCAATGCCGGGTTCCACAGCGTCACGGCCGCCTATCAGCGGGTCAATGGCAACACGCCGTTCGACTACATCAACCTGGGCGACAGCGTCTACCTGGACAACTCGCGCATGTACTCGGACTTCAACGCACCGAACGAGCGCTCGTGGAAACTGCAGTACAACTATGACTTCGCTGGTGTGGGCATCCCTGGCCTGAGTACGGTGCTGTCGTACTCGCGCGGTGAAGCCGACCTGACCAAGGCCACCCAGGACACCACCCACTACGACTACTACCGTGCCGATGGCAAGAACGCCATGCACTGGGAACGCGACGTGGACATGAAGTACGTGTTCCAGGAAGGAGACCTCAAGGACCTGTCGGTGCTGGTGCGCTATGCCACCCACCGCGGCAGCCAGGGTTATGCGTCGATCGACAGCAACAGCGACAATGATGAACTGCGGGTGATCGTGGATTACCCGTTGAACGTGTTCTGATCCAGACCCGGGTGCGAGGGCTTCGCCCTCGTTTCGCCGGCAAGCCAGCTCCCACCTTGACCGCATTGACCTCAAGCCTTGTGCGGTACTTGTGGGAGCTGGCTTGCCGGCGATGGGCTGCGCAGCAGCCCCTGCGTGATTCCGTCGGACAAATCTTGTCCGACAATCCCCGCTTCCCTAGAATGTCGCCGCCGCGAATGGCCCTGCCCACGCAGTAGCGAGCATGACCACCCGATTACCGCGTTTCGCACACTACAGGTCGCACCCCGAGCTGATCCTCAATCTGGGCAGTTGCCTTGCCGTGCTCGCCATCGTGGCCATCGTCAGCTACCTGCTGGCGCGGGAGCGCGACAATATCGAGCTGTCGGCGATCCGCTCGTCCAACAATATTGTCCAGCTGATCGAAAGCGACATCCTGCGCAACGTCGAACTCTACGACCAGTCGCTGCAGGGCCTGATCTGGGCGGTCGGGCGCAAGGAGCTGCCGGAAATACCCGGCCCGGTGCGCCAACGCCTGCTATTCAATGAAGCCTTCGTCGACCGCAAGCGCGGTGACGTGCTATGGCTGGACAAGCAAGGCAACGTGGTGGGCGATTCCACCAGTAGCGTGCCACGCAAGGCCAACTTCAGCGGTACAGGGGTATTCCAGGCCCATCTGCACAACGCCAACCTCGGTCTGCTGGTCGGCCCGCCGTTCAAGGCCAGGCTCGGCGACCTGGACTGGTGCATCAGTTTCAGCCGGCGCATTTCCGGGCCCAATGGCGAGTTCGTCGGCCTGGCCGCGGGGGCACTGCGCCTGTCGTACTTCAGTGACCTGTTTCAGCGCCTGGACATCGGCGACGATAGCAGCATCAACCTGCTCAACACAGACGGCCAACTGTTGGCCCGCCAGCCCAGCCGCGCGCAAGACCCGGCGATTGGCAGCAATTATGCCGAACGGCCCAATTTCAAACGCATTCTCAGCGAGCAGAACGGCAGCTTTACCGCACGCTCCAGCCGCAACGGCACCCCGCGCATGTACACCTTTGCCCGGGTCGCTCAGTTGCCGTTGATCGTGCTGGTCGTGCGTTCGGCCGATGAAGTTTTCGAGTCGTGGCGCCGCACTGCGATCGTGGTCGGCGTCGCCACAGGGGTACTGTGTGTGGGTATCCTCTGGCTGACCCTGCTGCTGGGCCGCGAGTTGCGCCGCCGGCAAGAAGCCGAACAGGGTCTGGCCAACCTGGCCGCCACCGACAGCCTGACCGGCTTGCCCAACCGCCGCCACCTGGACCAGGTACTCCGTCAGGAATGGGCCCGCGCCCAGCGCAATCGCAAGTCATTGGCAGTGCTGATGGTGGATGTGGACCACTTCAAGGCATTCAACCAGCGCCACGGCCACGCCGGTGGCGACCATGCCTTGCGCGAAGTGGCCAGGACCATCGAGGCGTGCATCCGCCGCCCGGCCGATCTGGCGGCGCGCTATGGCGGTGAAGAATTCCAGGTGGTGTTGCCGGAAACTGACCTGGCCGGTGCGCAACTGCTGGCGGAGCGCATCCGCGCCAGCGTCGAGGCGCTGGCACCATTTGCCGACGATGCCCACTCTGTCACGGTGAGCATCGGCATCGGCCTGTCAGGCACCCAGCACGACCTGGCGGGGGTGCTGGGTGCTGCGGACGAAGCGCTCTACCGAGCCAAGGCCAAGGGCCGCAACCGGGTAGAGGGGCCTGCGGACTAGCTGCGGGCGCGCGCGGCGTTGCGCAAGGCCCTGACCTGATCATGGTTACGCTGCACACCTTGCAGCTGTTTTTCCACCAAGGTGTAGGTCTGGTCGCTGGCGGTGCGGCCCAGCTTGACCAGTTTCTCGCGAGCTTCCTTGTAGGCCTTGAGGGCATGGTCCTCGCCCCGCTCCACCTCGTTCAGCACCGCTTCCTCATCCTTGCCGGTGACCATCGCCTTGAGGTTTACCCAACCCCGATGCAGGTCACCGCTGATGCTGGTAGAGGTTTCCGGGTCGCCCCCCAGGCGACGCACCTCGCTCTGCAGTTCGCCGGCCGCATTGGCGCACTCACCGGCACGCTGAACGAAGAACGCTTTAAGTTCGGGGTTCTTCACATCATCGGCAGAGGCCTTGAAACCTTTCTCACCATCCTTGCTGTACTCGATCAGGTCGTTGAGCACGTCGATCACGTCTTTGTTGGGATTGCTCATGGCACAAACTCCTTGGCAGGTGATAGTCATCTGTATGGGAGCAGCGTTCGTGCCAAGCGAGGATTATCTACAAATTCCTTAACAATCAATAAGATAGAAACACAAGGTCTGAGTTTGATCACGGCGTTCTGCATGATTGCCGCTTGGGCCTTCGTGCAGATTGCAGTATGGTCGGCGCTTTTCAACAGCCAGGTGCGCCGATGATGAAGCCGGAAACCCTCGAACTGCTGGTCACCCGCACCATGCCGTTTGGCAAGTACCAGGGACGAATCATTGCCGACCTGCCAGGGGATTACCTGGCCTGGTTTGCGCGCAAGGGTTTCCCGTCGGGGGAATTGGGTGGCTTGCTGGCGCTGATGCACGAGATCGATCACAACGGGCTGGGCGATCTGCTTGTGCCGTTGCGGCAGAAGCACGGGCGTTGACCTGTTCCGGCCTCTTCGCGGGTGAACCCGCTCCCACAGAGACCGCGCCGGACCTGATGCCTGTGCAGTCCTGTGGGAGCGGGTTCACCCGCGAAGAGGCCAGTAAGGCCCGCTAAAATCTCTAACCCTTCACCGGCGCTACCGCCAACTCCACCCGCTCACTCTTCTTGATCACCGCATACACCACCGCCGTCAGCAGGCTGCCCGCCACGATCGCCAACAAGTACAGCAGCGCATGGTTGATCGCATTGGGGATCAGCAGCACGAACAGGCCGCCATGCGGCGCCATCAGCTTGCAGCCGAAGTACATCGACAATGCCCCGGTCAATGCCCCACCGGCCACGCTGGCCGGGATTACCCGCAGCGGGTCCTTGGCGGCAAACGGGATCGCCCCTTCGGAGATGAAGCACAGCCCCAGCGCCAACGCCGCCTTGCCCGCTTCACGCTCGCTCTGGGCAAACTTGCGTCGGGCCAGGAAGCTGGCGATACCCAGGCCAATCGGCGGCACCATGCCGGCGGCCATGGTCGCCGCCATCGGTGCATAGCTCGATGAAGCCAACAGCCCCACCGAGAAGGCATAGGCGGCCTTGTTGATCGGCCCTCCCAGGTCGACGCACATCATGCCGCCCAGCAACAGACCCAACAGGATGGCATTGGTGGTGCCCATGCTGTCGAGAAATTGCGTGAGCCCTTCCAGCATCGCCGCCACTGGCTGGCCAACCACGTAGATCATCACCAGGCCGGTGAACAGGCTGGCCAGCAGCGGGATGATCAGGATCGGCTTCAGTGCCTCCAGGCTGCTGGGCAAGCGCGCCCAGCGGGCAATGGCCTTGGCGCTGTAGCCAGCGAGGAAGCCGGCGACGATACCCCCGATGAAACCGGCGCCCAGAGTGCTGGCCAGCAGGCCGCCGATCATGCCGGGCGCCAGCCCCGGGCGGTCGGCGATGGACCAGGCGATGTAACCCGCCAGCAGCGGCACCATCAACTTGAACGCAGCCTCGCCGCCGATCTGCATCAACGCCGCCGGCAAGGTGCCCGCTTCTTTGTAAGCCTCGATACCGAATACGAACGACAGGGCAATCAGCAGGCCGCCAGCCACCACCATCGGCAGCATGAACGACACGCCGGTGAGCAGGTGCTTGTATACCCCGCTCTTCTCGCCCTTGGCTGGCGTGCTCGCCGCTGCGGCATCGCCGCTGTTTTCCACCTTGGCATCAGCCAGGGCCTTGTCGAGGGTCGCGCGGGCTTGCTTGAGGGCGATACCGGTGCCGCAACGGTAAATGCGCTTGCCAGCGAAACGCGCGGTGGGCACTTCGATGTCGGCGGCCAGCAGCACTACATCCGCTGCAGCGATGGCTTCGGCAGACAAGGGGTTGCGCGCACCGACCGAGCCCTGGGTCTCGACGGTGAGCTCGTAGCCCAGTTGCTGCGCAGCCTGCTGCAAGGCTTCCGCGGCCATGAATGTATGCGCGACGCCAGTCGGGCAAGCCGTGACGGCGACGATGCGTGCGCCAGCGCTGCCAGTTTCAGCCGGAAGGCCTGGCACCGTGGCCAGCAGATGGGCGCTGGAAGCCGCCTCATCGAGGAAGCCTTCGCGGTCGGCCAAAGCCTGGGATGGCGTGCTCTGGTACACGCGCTTGCCGACGAAACGCTCCAGGTCCACCGGGCCGGTGCTGACCACCAGCACCCAGTCGGCCTCGGCGATCTGCGTGGCGCTCAGTTGCCGCTCGGGGTGGCCGGCATCCTGCACTTCGACGCTGGTACTCCAGCCCCGCCGCTGGGCTGCGGCGGACAGCAAGCGCGCGCTCAGCACGCTCGACACCTGGCCGTTGGGGCAGGCAGTGACAATGGCAATATTCATCGGCAACCCTCTTTTTGTTCTGTCAGTTGCACGGCAGCTTCCAGACGCGCCAGTTGCTCGCGGTCACGGATGCCGAAACCAACCTGGGTAACAGCCTGTGCAGCGATGGCGGTGGCACGGGTCAAGGTCTGCGCCGGGGCTTCGCCCTGCAGCAGGCCGTGGACCATGCCGGCCACCAGCGAATCACCTGCACCCACTGTGCTGGCAACCTGCACCTTGGGCGGGCAAGCATGTACGGCACGGCCGCGGGTGAACCAGCTGACGCCCTGCTCTCCCGCCGACACCACCACGTGTTCGACGCCACTGGCCAGCAGGCGCTCGGCAGCAGCGCGCTGCTGCGCCGGGTTATCCACAGCCAGGCCGAGCACCTCGCCCAACTCTTCGGTATTGGGCTTGACCAGCCAGGGCGAGCTCTGCAGGCCGGCACGCAGGGCTTCACCGCTGCTGTCCAGAGCCACCTTCAGGCCTTGCGTCTTGAGCTGTTCGAGCAACTGTCGGAACCAGTCGGCGCTGATCCCACGCGGCAGGCTACCAGCCACCACCACCGCATCGTGGCCCGGGGCAACCTGCGCCAGGCAGCGCAGCAATGCACTGCGCGCCGCTTCGTCGACTTCCGGGCCTTGGCCGTTGATGTCGGTGACACGGCCATCGGCTTCGACCAGCTTGATATTACTGCGGGTTTCGCCCGGCACGCGGACAAAGCAGTCGACGAAGCCGCGCCAGTCGATCAGCGCCTCGAAAGGCTGCAGGTTGTCACGCCCGAGGAAGCCGCCAACAGTGACGGTGTGGCCCAGGTCGGCCAGTACCTGGGCAACGTTCAGCCCCTTGCCTGCGGCGTGGCTGTGCTGCTCCTGGCTGCGATTGACCTGCCCTGGGCGCAGGGTACCCAGGCCGATGGTGATATCCAGCGCAGGGTTCAGGGTGAGGGTGAGGATCTTGGCCATTCAGTAACGCTCCACCAGCGCGCGAACCGCTGCGGCGCTGTCCTGTTGCAGGGCCTCGCGCGCCAGGGCGCGGGCCGTCTGGTGATCGGCCTGGCGAACCAGGGCCTTGACTTCGGCAATGCTGCGCGCGGCGACGCTGAGTTCGTCCACGTCCAGGCCCAGCAGCACGGGCACAGCCTGCGGGTCGGCCGCCAGCTCGCCGCACACGCCCACCCACTTGCCATGGGCATGGGCGGCGCGCACGGTCATGTCGATCAGGCTGAGCACCGCCGGGTGCAGGCCGTCGGCCTGGGCCGAGAGGCTGGGGTGACCACGGTCGATGGCCAAGGTGTACTGGGTCAGGTCGTTGGTGCCGATGCTGAAAAAGTCCACTTCGCGCGCCAGTTGTGGTGCCAACAGCGCTGCCGAGGGCACTTCGACCATGATACCCAGTTGCAGGTCGGCTACCGGGATCTCGGCGCGCAGGCGCTCGACCATGGCGCGCGCCTCGCGCCATTCATGCACCTGCCCGACCATCGGGAACATGATGCGCAGCGGGCGCTGGTCGGCAGCGCGCAGCAGGGCGCGCAACTGGTCTTCCATCACCTGCGGGCGCTGCAGGGTAAGGCGTACGCCGCGCACACCGAGGAACGGGTTTTCCTCGGCAGCGATCGGCCAGTACGGCAGCGGCTTGTCGCCACCGACATCGAGGGTGCGCACCACCAGCGGGCGCCCGTCGAGGCCATCGAGCACACGACGGTACTCGGCTTCCTGGGTCGCCACGTCCGGGGCCTGGGTGTGGGCCATGAAAATCAACTCGGTGCGCAGCAGGCCAACGCCTTCGGCGCCCTGCTCCACTACCTTGGCGATGCCGTTGCTCTCGCCGATGTTGGCAAACACCTCGACAGCGTGACCATCGCGAGTGACCGCCGGCTCGAAGCGGTTGGCCCAGGCGGCCTGCAAGCGTTGCTCGCGCAGGTCGCGCTCGGCCAGGGCCTTTTGCAGTTCATCCGCCGGCGGCGCCACGCTGACCACGCCACGCTGGCCATCGAGCAGCAACGGCGTGCCGCTGTCCAACAGCAGTATCGACGCCCCCGCGCCCACCACCGCCGGAATGCCCAAGGCACGGGCGACGATGGCACTGTGGGCGGTGGCGCCACCCTGGGCGGTGACGATACCGGCGACGCGGCTCGGGTCCAGCCGGGCGACATCGGACGGGCCGACTTCGGTCATTACCAGCACGTAGGGTTGCTCGGGTTCAGCCTGGGCCTGCACGCCACACAACTGCGCCAGCACGCGGCGGCCGATGTCACGCAGGTCGGCAGCACGTTCGGCGAGCAAGGCATCGTGCAGCGACTCCTGTTGACGCGCCGCCGCCTCGATCACTGCCATCCATGCTGCCTCGGCGCTTTCGCCCTGGCCCAGGCGCTGCTCGACATCGTCGCTCAGGGCCGGGTCTGCGAGCATTTCCTGATGGGTGACGAAGATTTCGCCAATGGCCTTGTCGCTGCGCTGGACCAAAGCCTGCAGCTCGCCATTCACGGTCGCCACAGCTTCACGCAGCCTCTGCCGCTCCTGGGCGCAGGACTCACCGCGCAGGGGGTAGTCGAACTCACGCTCGACACACACATGGGCCGGGCCACTGGCAATGCCGGGCGCAGCACCCACGCCGTGGATACGGCTACCGGCCGCGGGCGCTTGCAGCACTTCGGCCGCTGCGCCAGCTACAACCTCAGCACTCTGCGGCAGTGGCTCCACCTCTTCACCCAGGCCTTGTTCGATGGCGGCCAGCAGCACCGGCAAGGCATCGGGGGCGATGCCGGGCTCAGCCACCAGCTCCAGTGTCTGGCCACGTCGGGCGCCGAGACTGAGCAGCTTGCTCAGGCTCTTTACGGACACCGCCGGCTGCGCGCTATCCGCCAGCCGCACACGGATTTCCCCCTCGAAACCTTTGGCCAGTTGCGCCAATACCTTTGCCGGGCGGGCATGCAAACCGTGCGGGTTGGCCAGCACCACGCGCGCACTGGGCCAGTCTGTCGGCGCCTCACCGCCTAGTACCTCCAGCACCGCGCGGCTGCTGGTGGCCTGGTAGAGCATCTGCCCGCGGCCTTCGATCAGCACTTCGCACAGGCGTTCGAGCAAGGCCTGGTGGGCTGCACCGAGGCTGGCCAGGCAGAACAGGCCGTTGAGCGGTTGGTCGCGGTAACGCAGCGGCTGCTGCGGGGTGATGAAGGCCAGCCCCGGCTGGCGCACCTGGCGCTCGCTGTGCAGCCACCACAGGCCCTCGCCCAGCGGCAGCGGTTCGGCCTGCTGCAGGACGGCGGCAAAACCGCTATCGACGCAGTCGGCACGCTGTAACAGACGGGCGCCGCGCCAGGCCAGCTCATCGAAGTCTTCGGCCGGCAGGTTCAGGCCGACCAACTGCGCATCCAGCGCCAGTTCCTGAGGCGCGCCCTGCAACAGCTTCAGCAACGCCTCCGCGGAACCGGCGCGGCGCAGAGCTTCGGCCAGGTCGGTCTCGCCCAGGGCGCGGGTCAGCAGTTGCAACAGGCGCAGGTGCTCATCGGAACGGGCGGCGATGCCGATAGCCAGATAGACCATCTGGCCATCGCCCCAGTCCACGCCCTCGGGAAACTGCAACAGGCGCACGCCGGTGGCGTACACCAGGTCACGGGTCTGCGGCGTGCCATGGGGGATGGCAATGCCCTGCCCAAGGAAGGTAGAGCCTTGTGCCTCTCGGGCCTGCAGCCCTTGCAGGTATCCCTCGGCGACCAGGCCGTCATCGACCAGCCGGTCGGCCAGCAGGCGCAATGCCTCGGCCTTGTCGGCGGCCTTCTGGCCCATGGCTATCTGCTCCTTGGCGAGCTCGAGCATGACCTTCTCCTTTTGCAGTTCCCGGTCGGGTACTGGAGTATTGTTGTGGAATTCACATGAACGGCCAGTTCAACAGCCTTGCACCGATGGCAGCCGAGGCAGAAAATTCGGCAGCTGAAACGATTAATCTGACCAGGCGGCCACGTTACTCGATAATCTGCCGATGAAAAAGCCCCATCCTGTCGGACAATTGCGACAATGGTCGTCTGCGCGTGGCGCCCTCGCCGGGTCAAACTACCCGGTCAGGGCTCACAGCCAGCCCCGGTAATAACAAGGAAAATTCGGTGAAACTCAGCGATATCGCCCGTCTGGCCGGTGTGTCCGTGACCACTGCCAGCTACGTCATCAATGGCAAGGCCGAACAGCAGCGCATCAGCAACAGCACTGTCGAGCGGGTACGCGCGGTGGTCGAGGCCCACGGCTTCACCCCCAACCCGCAGGCCGCTGGCCTGCGCAGCCGGCATACCCGCACTCTGGGCTTCATTCTCCCGGATCTGGAGAACCCCAGCTACGCCCGCATCGCCAAGCAGCTCGAACAAGGTGCCCGCGCCCGTGGCTACCAGTTGCTGATTGCCAGCAGCGACGACCAGCCCGACAGCGAGCGCCAGTTGCAACAGCTGTTTCGCGCCCGCCGTTGCGATGCACTGTTCGTCGCCAGCTGCCTGCCGCCAGAAGACGACAGCTACCGCGAGCTGCAGGACAAAGGCCTGCCGGTAATCGCCATCGACCGCCGCCTGGACCCTGCGCACTTCTGCTCGGTGATCAGTGACGACCGCGACGCCAGCCGCCAGCTGGCCGCCAGCTTGCTGAGCGTCGCCCCGCGCAGCATCGCCTTGATCGGCGCCCGCCCCGAGCTGTCGGTCAGTCAGGCACGTGCCGGTGGCTTCGACGAAGCCCTGCAAGGCTATGCCGGCGAGGTTCGCCGCTATCAGGGCGAAGCGTTCAGCCGAGAGTGCGGCCAGCGCCTGATGCAGCAACTGATCGATGACCTTGGCGGCCTGCCGGATGCCCTGGTGACAACCTCCTACGTGCTGCTGCAAGGGGTGTTCGACACCCTGCAGGCGCGCACTGCCGACTCACGCCAGCTGCAGCTGGGTACCTTTGGCGACAACCAGTTGCTCGACTTCCTGCCGCTGCCAGTCAATGCCATGGCCCAGCAGCATGGCTTGATTGCCGCCACCGCGCTGGAACTGGCACTGGCCGCGATCGAGGACAAACGCTACGAACCTGGCGTGCATGCCGTCGGTCGAACGTTCAAGCAACGCATTACAGCGGCCTGAACATGCGCCTGATCGACACCCACACCCACCTGGACTTCCCCGACTTCGACGCCGACCGCCAACAACTGCTGGCCAACGCGGTGTCGCGCGGGGTGGAGAGGATGGTGGTGCTGGGGGTGTACCAGGCGAATTTCCAGCGGGTGTGGGACCTCGCCTGTGCCGACCAGCGCCTGTTCGCCGCGCTCGGCCTGCACCCGATCTACCTTGACCAGCATCGCCCGGAGCACCTGGCGCAGCTGCGCGAGTGGCTGCAGCGCTTGCACGGCGACCCACGGCTTTGTGCCGTGGGCGAGTTTGGCCTGGATTATTACCTCGAAGACCTGGACAAGGCCCGCCAGCAGAAGCTGTTCGAAGCGCAACTACAGATGGCCTGCGACTTCGAACTGCCCGCACTGCTGCACGTGCGCCGCAGCCATGCCCAGGTGATCGCCACGCTCAAGCGCTACAAGCCGGCGCGGGCGGGGGTGATTCATGCGTTTGCCGGCAGTTACGAAGAGGCCCGCGAGTACATCAAGCTGGGCTTCCGGCTTGGGCTTGGCGGTGCGGGTACCTGGCCGCAGGCCCTACGGCTGCGCAAGACCCTGGCGCGGTTGCCGCTGGACAGCGTGGTGCTGGAGACCGATGCGCCGGACATGGCGCCGGTTATGTTCCCCGGGGTAAGGAACAGCCCGGAGCACCTGCCGGAAATTGCCGGGGTGCTGGCGCAGGTGATGGGGGTGGATGTCGCGGAACTGGCTCAAGCCAGCACCCGCAATGCTTGCGAGTTGTTTGGCTGGTAGCTGAAGTGCTGGCACCTGCGTGGGCCTCTTCGCGGGCTTGCCCGCTCCCACAGGGACCGCGCAAATCTTGAGACCGGCGCAGTACCTGTGGGAGCGGGCAAGCCCGCGAAGAAGCCAGCGTGTCAGTTCAGACAAGCACCGTCCACAGCGCAAACCCGGCATACCACAGCACCGCACAGCGCAGCAGCAGCTCCCACAGGCTGTCCAGCCGTCCCAGCCCGCGCTGGCTGTCTTCTTCTTCGGGAATGTCATCGGCAATGCGCCCGACCCTGGCAACCAGGTGGGCGGCGCTGATGTGCCAGTTGAGCACCTCGTGCAGCATCACCCGGGTAACCGCGAGAAAATTGCCGACCAGGGCGAAACTCAAGGCCAGCACCCGCACCGGCAGCCAGTCCATGATATGCCTGAGCTGCTCGGCACGGGCCTTCAACGTCGGTTGCTTGCTGTGTTCGCCACACAGAGCCAGCAAGCGATAGGCCAGGGCTGCACCCGGGCCCAGCACGAAGTACCAGAAGATCACCGCGAAAAAGCCTTGGTACACCTGCCACAGCAGGTTGCCCTGCACCTGCACCAACAGGCTTTGCGGCTCGTCGGCCGCCAGCCCCAGGTCGCGCTCGGCCACGTGCAGCGCGGCCTGGTCGTCACCGCGCCGCCAGGCATCACGGAACGGCCCCATCGATGCCTTGGCATCGCCGCGGCCCAGGCTGTAGATCAGCACCAGCAGGTGCACCGGCAACGCCAGCAAGCCATACGCCACCGGGTCCAGAACATGCAGCAGCAAAACCAGCAGCGCTACCGGTGCCAACACCAGAATGGCCAGCGTCCACCATGGGTGCACCTTGCCGCTGCGCTCCAGGCGCACCAGTTCGCCGAGGAAGAACCCATCTCGCTGCACCTGATGGCGCAGGGCCGAGAACTTCTCGACCCAAAGCGCCAGCAACAACACCAGAAAACTCATGCCTTGTCCTCGTTTTGCTGCAGCGCCTCTCGGTAGCGCGGCCAGTCGAAGGCCGGGCCGGGGTCGGTCTTGCGCTGCGGGGCAATGTCGCTATGGCCCTGGATGCGGTCCAGCCCGATGGCCGGCCAGGCACCGCGGATGTGCCGGGTAAGTTGCTCCAGCACCGTGTACTGGGCATCGGTATAAGCCAGGTCGTCGGTGCCTTCCAGTTCGATGCCGATGGAGAAATCGTTACAGCCTTCACGCCCGTCGAAGCACGACACCCCGGCGTGCCAGGCACGGTCGAGCAACGACACGAACTGGGTCACCGCACCGTCACGCTCGACGAACAGGTGCGCCGATACGGTCAGGTGGTTGATGCTGGCGAAGTACGAGTGCTCATTGGGGTCCAGGCGGTTCTGGAAGAATTGCTGGACCTTGCCGGTACCGAAGCAGGCCGGCGGCAGGCTGATGTTGTGAATAACCAGCAGGGAAATCGATTCGCCTTCGGGGCGAGCATTGAAGTTCGGCGAGGGGCAGTGGGTGATTCCGATTCCGTGGAACCAGCCAGTGGCACGGTCCAATTGCATGGGGCAGATCCTGAGAGCGCCGTGAACAGGTCAACAGTATGCCCTGCGGCCAACGGCGTTTGCATGTGAATCATTGTAATGCTGTGGGAGCGGGCGTGCCCGCGAACACCGGCGCAGCCGATGCCATCCACCGCGGCGCTTGTTTCGCGGGCACGCCCGCTCCCACAGAGATCGTGCCAGCTTGCAGATAATGCGCAAGACAGTTGTGCCTACCGCCGCAGCCCGTCGAGCACCGCCTCAAGCGCGCGCTCGAACAAAAGCCCGTCATCCAGCACCCGCACCTCACCTCGATGCAGTGCCCGGGCCAGGCTGGCCCCGTTCCATTCGCGTACTTTCATACCGGTGCGGTTGGCGAACACCAGCCGGTCGCTACTGTCGACGCGCGCCACCAGTTTGCAGCGCAGCGGTTCGTCCTCGTCCAGCACTTCTACCCAGGTACCGATACGCAGGCGCTGCACGTGGCGCAGCGCCACAGCCTGCCCGTCGGCAAACTGCGACGGAGCACAAGCGGGTTCCTCGGCAATCGCCAGGACGATATCCTCGGCCACCAGCACTTCGCTCAAGGGCTGGCCCTCAGCGCCGGGCTGCATCGCGGTACCCGCGCAGGCACGCAGGTGCAGCTGTTCCAGTTGCAGGAAGAATTCGCGGGTCGCTGCCGAGTCCAGGGCCACGCTGGCCAGGCCATCGCGCAGTGCCTTGAGCAGGCCCGGTACCTGCTGCAGCAAGGCATGCGGCTCATGCGGCGGAGTGATGCTGGCCAGCAGTGTGTCCATCGTCTGCAAGGCATCCCGCCAGGCCTGGGATGCTTCACCTTGCTTGAGCCAGGCCAGCAGCAGTACCTGGCTCCAGGCTTGCACCAGCATCTGTACCACCACCTGCGGCAATAACCGGCCGCGCAGCCGTTGGTTGAGTGCATGCTGCACCTGCTGCCTGGCCTGCAGTGTTCGGGCACGCCCTTCTTCGGCGTCGCGGGTGCGTTGTTCGAGCAGCTCGTTGCGCCGCCGCTCGTCCTGGTTAAAAGCGAGAAAGTCTTCGAGAAGTTCGGCGAACAGGCTGGTATCTTCAGCAAAATCATTGAGAAGGCGCTGGACGATACGCTCCACCCGCAGGTGCAGGCTGTCACGCATACCGTCGCCGCCGCATTCCCAGCCGATTGCCGCGCCAGCGATCTCGTTGAGCAGCCGGCGGGCCGGGTGGCTGGCACGACTGAGCAGCCCCTTGTCCAACAGGGCCACTTTAAGCAGCGGAATGTGCAAACGCCCGATCAGCGCACGCAGGCTGGCCGGCAAGTTGTCGTCGTCCTGGATGAACGCGAACAGCAGGCCAACCAGGTTGATCATGTCCTCGTCGGCAACATCGATACGCCGGCGTGTGCCGCTGCGCACGCTGACCCGCAACAGCAATTGTTCAAGCTGTTGGCCAAGTTCGAAATCGTCGGCCTCGTGGGTAGCGGGCACATAGTGCTGCAAATGCGAAAGCAGGCGCAGCAGGTCGGCGGTGCTGATTGGCTGGGCGGCGGCCACCGCCTGCAAACGAGGCGCGAACTTTCCACGCACCGGGGCCAGCAGTGTTTGCAACGAGGCAAAGAAAGCCTGCCCTGCCGCGTCCGAGCCCACCTCGTGACCCAGGTTCGCCGGCCCACGACCTGCGCTCATGCGCCGGTCTTCGGCACGCCGACGTGGTGCCGACGGCAACTCAGGCAGTACACCGGCGGCGGCCAGCAACTGGTTGGCTTCACCATAGATCACGTCGGCATCGCGCAACACATAGCGCTCGAACAGTTTGAGCAGGACCAGCTTGACCCGCAGGCCAACCCCCAGGTTGCGGCCAGCGTCGAGGAAGTAGCCGCACAGCGCTGCGGGCCCCAGCGGGTTGTGCTGCTCGTGCAGGGGGCGGTCGAGCAGTACCTGCAAGCGCAGGCCCAGTTGCTGCAGGGCAATACCGTCGCGTGACAGCACACGCGCGACCATGCCTTCTATCGCGCCAGCCCGTTCCACGTGGGCCTTGCTGCGCAGGTTGCCCGGCTCGACCATGTGCGCCAGCAGGTCAACCTGGCCGATACGGGCAAAGGCATCATAGAACGTGTCGAGAAAACCGCGCTCGATACTCTTGCGCTTCAGGCGCAGGTCGCGCATGGCCTCAAAATACAGGTTCTGGTCACTGCGGTCCAAGGCCTTGTCGGCCATCTCGAAAAGGGTGTCGTCAGCATTGTCGAACAAGCCCTGCAGGCCCTGACGCAACTGCAAGGCGGCCTTGTCGCGCACCTGCAGGAGCAATACCGGAAGGCAAGGCAGAGGCGTACGCCCGCCTCGATCGATGGCTGCCGCCAAGGGCACCACCTTGCCTTCTTTTTGCATCCTGTACTCCTTGCAGGGTGTCTCGCCCGAAGGGGCTGAAGATCGTCAAAGTCATGACGCCAAATACTGGTCACCATTATCGGTAAAAATCCACACAGCTGCCAGCGCCGTTTCACTAGCTGGCTAATGACCCTGATTTACCCCGCCTGCTCACACCGGCCGACCAAAGGTCATCGCCGAGGCGACTGTACACACCGGCCCCCTGCCCTATAATCGCCGGCATCTAGCTTGTGGAGCCGACCATGCCGAACCTACGCCTTGCCGACCTGACCGCTGAAATCGAAGCCAATGTGCGCCGTGCGCTGTTGGAGGACATCGGCAGTGGCGATATCACCGCGCAGTTGATCCCGGCCGAGCGCCTGGCCAAGGCGACCATCATTACCCGCGAAGACTGCGTGATCGCCGGCACCGCCTGGGTCGATGCCGTGTTCCGCCAACTCGACCCACGCGTGGCCGTGCACTGGCAGGTGGCCGATGGCGAGCGCGCCACGGCCAACCAGCCGCTGTTCCATCTGGAGGGCCCCGCGCGTTCGCTGCTCAGTGGTGAGCGCAGTGCATTGAACTTCCTGCAGATGCTGTCGGGTGTCGCCACTCGTGCGCGCTTCCTTGCCGACCTGGTGGAAGGCACCCAGGTACGCCTGCTGGACACCCGCAAGACCCTGCCGGGCCTGCGCCTGGCGCAGAAGTATGCAGTGACCTGCGGCGGTTGCGACAACCACCGCATCGGCCTGTACGACGCCTTCCTGATCAAGGAAAACCACATCGCAGCCAGCGGCGGCGTGGCCGCGGCCGTGGCGGCGGCGCACCGCATTGCGCCGGGCAAGCCGGTGGAAATCGAAGTGGAAAGCCTGGATGAGCTGCGCCAGGCACTGGCCGCTGGTGCCGACATCATCATGCTCGACGAGCTGACTCTGGAAGAGATGCGCGAAGCAGTGCGCATTACTGCGGGCAAGGCCAAGCTGGAAGCCAGTGGCGGGGTCAACGAGACGACCTTGCGGGTGATTGCCGAGACTGGGGTGGACTACATCTCGATTGGTGCCATGACCAAGGATGTGAAGGCAGTGGACCTGTCGATGCGGTTGAGCTTGTAAGCTGATTGCAGGCATGAAAAAACCGGCCTCAGGGCCGGTTTTTTAATTGGTGGCGCTCTCGGATCAGAACGAAGCGTTGGCCAGCCCATCCAGGTAACGCTCGACATCCAACGCGGCCATGCAGCCGGCACCGGCCGAGGTAATGGCCTGGCGATAAACGTGGTCGGCCACGTCACCGGCGGCGAACACGCCCTCGATGTTGGTGGCGGTGGCATTGCCCTCACGGCCGCCGTTGACCACCAGGTAGCCGTCCTTGAGGGTCAGCTGGCCTTCGAACAGCGAGGTGTTCGGGGTGTGGCCAATGGCGATGAACACGCCGTCGACCTTGATTTCGTCGCTGCTGCCATCGTTGTTCTTCAGGCGCGCACCAGTCACGCCCATGTTGTCACCCAGCACTTCGTCCAGGGTGGCGTTGAGCTTGAGCTCGATCTTGCCTTCGGCCACACGGGCGTGCAGCTTGTCGACCAGGATCTTCTCGGCGCGGAAGGTATCGCGACGGTGTACCAGAGTCACCTTGCTGGCGATGTTGGCCAGGTACAGCGCCTCTTCCACGGCAGTGTTGCCGCCACCCACCACGGCGACCGGCTTGTTGCGGTAGAAGAAGCCGTCGCAGGTGGCACAGGCCGAAACACCCTTGCCCATGAAGGTTTCTTCCGACGGCAGGCCCAGGTAGCGGGCGCTGGCGCCAGTGGCGATGATCAGCGCGTCACAGGTGTACTTGCCGCTGTCACCCTGCAGGGTGAAGGGTTTGTTGGCCAGGTCGACGGCGTTGATGTGGTCGAAGACGATTTCGGTTTCGAAACGCTCGGCGTGTTCCTGCATGCGCTGCATCAGCGCAGGGCCGGTCAGGCCGTGGGGGTCGCCCGGCCAGTTGTCGACTTCGGTGGTGGTGGTCAGCTGGCCACCGGCCTGCATACCGGTGATCAGCAGCGGCTTGAGGTTGGCACGGGCGGCATACACCGCGGCGCTGTAACCGGCAGGGCCGGAACCGAGAATGATGACGCGCGAATGACGTACTTCAGACATGTCGAACTCCTGTCGAGCGGGCCGCAGGGCCGGCATCGGTGTACCGGCTGCGCCTGCCTGGAAATTAAAAAGGACCCACGCAGCACTTGGGGAAGGCTACAACGCGCAGGCCCATAAAGCGGAAAGTGAGCGCACTGTAGCGAGGTCGCAAAGATTAAGGAAATATCCTTCGACAATCCACCTCATAGCCATCGTCTATTCAGCGATTTGATCGATAGCCAAGCCCTGCTGCTTTTGTTACAGCCCGTTTCCCGCCCGCTGCCCGCCTTTCGTCGGCGCGGCAAACTCGGTAAGGTCAGCGCGTTTTCCTTCTCTGCGGAGTCTCTCGATGCAAGCCCCTGTACTCTCTGGCCCCCAGTACCTGCGCGAAGGCCTGAAACTGGTGCTGAGCCCCAATCTGCGGTTGTTCGTGCTGCTGCCGCTGGCGGTCAACCTGCTGCTGTTTGGCGGCCTGATCTACTTCGCCGGCCACCAGTTCAGCCTGTGGGTGGACGCCCTGATGCCAAGCTTGCCGAGCTGGCTGAGCTTTCTCACCTACATCCTCTGGCCGCTGTTCGTCGCCCTGGTGGTGCTGATGGTGTTCTTCACCTTCACCCTGGTGGCCAACATCATCGCCGCGCCGTTCAATGGCTTTCTGGCGGAAAAGGTCGAGGTTGTGGTGCGTGGCGAGGACAATTTCCCCGCGTTCAGCTGGGGCGAGCTGGTGGCCATGGTGCCACGTACCTTCGGCCGTGAAATGCGCAAGCTGGGCTACTTCCTGCCGCGGGCCATCGGCCTGTTCATCCTGTCGCTGATCCCGGTGGTCAACGTGGTGGCGGCGCCGCTTTGGCTGATCTTCGGGGTATGGATGATGGCTATCCAGTACATCGACTACCCGGCGGACAACAACAAGATGAGCTGGCAGGACATGCTCGCCTGGCTGCGGCAGAAGCGCTGGCAATCGCTGGGCTTTGGCGGCATCACCTATCTGGCGTTGATGGTGCCGGTGGTGAACGTGCTGATGATGCCGGCGGCGGTGGCCGGGGCTACGTTGTTCTGGGTGCGGGAACGGAACTGAAGGGGCGAGGGGCTGCAGGGCAGCCCCTTTTTGCGGGCTGCATTTTCAAAAGTCGGAGAAACTGTAGGGCTCGAGGGTGGCAATCTGAGAAAGCAGTATTAGATGCTCCACTGCCTTAACCTTCTCAAGGTTAGCAAGGTCGCTTGAGCCGCCGAACGCCAGGGCTGGAACGAACCCATACATTTCATCATGCTTTAGCATGCCCAGTTTTTTCTTTGCTGGCTCGAACATTCCATCAAAGTCAACAGACGCCTTCTCTTTCCCAAGGAAGAAACCTTGCACTTCACTGTCCATATCCGCCGCCGTCAACTCATATTCACTTCCCCTATATCGTGAAATATGAGCCAAAATCTTTACTGAGAAACCCGTTTGCTCTCCAAAGAGATACAGGTCACCAAATGCACCGCGAGCGATCAGGTGGTATCTATCCCGCCTCTCCAATATTGTGCCTTCGATAAGCGAGGCAGTTACCTCTTCATATTCCTGGGGATTGACAGTCCAAAATATCCCGTCACCATATCCGCACCAACCGTGCTCACTCCAATACTCTAACAATTTGCTCGGCAAGATCCCTCTGTATCGATCCAGACTTGAGGGAGGAACCTCCTGTCGAAAAAACGGCTCACCAACTTGCTCTACAAACAGGGAAAAAATCTCATCCACGGCGAAACCCTCAAGCGACTAGCATTTATGCAGTTTTACGTTTAACAGGCCTGACCCCACACCCGATCTTGAAGCTTTCTCGGCAGCAGCTTTCAAACCATAAACTCTGCTTTTCCATTGCGGGCCTATGCTCGAGTTAACTTGCCTGTCGCCAAAGTCAGAAATAGTATCCCGTCCACCGGCGATCAAGTCAGGATTATGCAAAGCTGCGAGAGATGACATGGTTTCCTTTGCTTGCTTCACCGAGAGCTTTCTAGCTTCAATGGCACTCATAGTTTTCATCAGATCCCTCTGAATCCTCTCCTGCAACTTATCATAAAGTTCCTTTCTCGCTATTTTTGCAATGCGCGGATCTCGCTTGGCCGGATTAGCGATATTTTCGAGAAACTCTTCAACCGTAAGCCGGTTTAGCCCATCCTGCTGTCCCTTCAACTGCCGTTCAAACTCGCCATGCTTGGATACTGGCAATTTGTCTGCCTTGAAGCACGCCACGGTATGCAACGGCATGCTACCGGGCTTCCCTGTCGAGGGCTCCTTGTCTTTCCCTGCCGGCCGATCAGGCTGCATCGGTTGCGGCTCACCCACCGCCCCCTTGCGCCGCTCCGGCACCTGCAGATCCGGCCGTTTCTTCAACCCTTCTTCATGCTTGAGCATCCATTGCCCCAGCCGCGCACCTTTGCGGCTGGCCGCCATCTCCTGGGCCAGCACCCGGGCATCGCCGCGGCCGCGGGTGAGGTACGACACGATCGCCCCCAACAACAGCAGCACGACCTCCACATGGCCTTGGGCAATCTGATGCGTGGCCCGGGATATCGCATAGGGGTCGTCCCGGCAGAACGGGCCCGTGCCTTCATTGCCGCAGGTGCCTTCCCAGGCGAAGCGAATGCCGTCGACGTAGTACTCGCCGATACGCGGCAAGCCCTCGATGAAGAACTCGGCGATGGAGGCCAGCCCCAGCGCGCCGAGGAACCAGCCACTGACCTTGAGGCCCATGGCCGCGCCCGCGCCGGCGAACGGAATGGTTCCGGCGCCGCCGGCGAATGCGCCAACCCCCGCGCCAAGCAGGCCACCGGTAATGGTGCTGCCGGCGACGATCATCGCCATCTGCCGCACGACCATCAGCAGTTCGTCGACGATGCTGTTGATGTCGAGGTCGGCGAAGCGCTGGCGCAGCATGTGCGCCGCCTGCCATTCGGCGTGGTAGAAGGCTGTGCGGACGGCTTCGATCCGGCGCAGGTTGAGGCCTAGCGAGGCGACCTCTTCATTGAGGCTGGTGCGGAACTGGCCACCGCTTTGGTAGCCCACCAGGGCGATGACACGTGACTCGATCTCGTGCCAGGAGGGCACGAGGTAATCCAGGTACATGAGGTGTCTCCCTGACAGCGTGTGCAGGGGGAAATCCCATCATGGATTCGGATCGGAGGTTTCTTAGCCAGTTGTAGGAAAATGCGACTTCTTTTACGGCAGGTTCAGCGAAGTTGAGCTGTTCAGCCGGCACCATGGACAAGGTTGGGGATCTTTGTCGTGCCTGAGATCGAGCCCCATCTGGGCGGGGGCTCGACTGCATATGCGCTAAAAACCTCAGGCCATATCAAAGACTCAACTGGCTGGAAAACTGCCCCACCACATCCACCACCCGCTTCGCACCATCCTGAATCTCGACGATCACGCTCCCTGTCTCGTCCGCCAGTGCCAGGCCCTGCTCGGCCTGGCGCTTGCTGGTGTCGATGATCGCCACTGCCGCTTGGGCCAGTTGCTCGTTCTGCTGTACCACGCGGGCGATTTCCTCGGTGGCGGTGCTGGTGCGCGAGGCCAGTTGGCGCACTTCATCGGCAACCACGGCAAACCCACGTCCCTGTTCGCCAGCGCGGGCCGCTTCGATGGCCGCGTTCAGCGCCAGCAGGTTGGTCTGCCCGGCAATGTCGCTGATGGTCTTGATGATCGAGCCGATCACCCGCGACTGGGTATCCAGTGCCTGGATACCCTCTGCCGCCTCTTGCATCGACGCTTCCAGCCCGCGCATCACGCTGACGCTCTGGGTTACCACATCGGTGGCCTTGCGGGCACTGGCATCGGTACCCAGCGAGGTGTTGTAGGCGACATCCGCCGCCTCGGCCACCGCCTGCTCCTGGTTGACCTGATCGGTGATGACGGTGGCGAACTTCACCACCTTGTACAGCACGTCATGGGCATCGAAAATCGGGTTGTATGAAGCTTCCAGCCAGACCACCCGGCCGTGGGCATCGATACGCTTGAAGCGGTCGGCAACGTACTCGCCACGGCGCAGCTTGTCCCAGAACGCCTGGTAGCCGGCCGAGTTGGCCTCCTCCGGCTCGCAGAAGATGCGGTGATGCTTGCCACGGATCTGCTCCAGGCGGTAACCGACAGCGCCCAGGAACCGGTCGTTGGCAGTGAGGATGGTGCCATCGAGATCGAACTCGATCACCGCGGTGGAGCGCATCAGGGCCTTGATCAGGCTTTCGTGCTCGCGGGAGGTCTCGATGGTGCGGGTAAGGTCGCTGGAATGCAGCGTGAAATACTTGATGCGCCCCTCGCTGTTCTTGACCGGCTGCAGGATCGACCGTAGCCAGGCTTCCTGGCCATTGCCACGCAGCAGGCGGAATGCACCGTTCAGGTGTTCACCGCGGCTGATTGCGCCCTTCATGCGCTGGTGGAAATCCAGCGTCTTCACATGGGCGGGGACGATGTCCTCGATGTTGCGCCCAAGCAATTGTTCGCCACGGTAGAGCATCTCGCTCTCGAAGTTGGCATTGACCATCTCGATCCGTCCCTGAGGGTCGAGTTGAAGTACCAGCATCTCGCTGTCGAGGCTATTCTTGACCTGTTCTATGGACATCAGGTCTTCGCGAAGCTGCCGGATTTCTTGCTTGAGCTTGTTGTTGAACATCACCGCTCTCCTGGAGCGAATCGGGTAGTCGAATGCATCTTCATCGGCTGCCGATGCCCCCGCTTGAGTGCCCTGCAATGAAATATTCACGTGGACATACGCGTCGGCGAGCAGGCGTCATCTTTACGTCACATGGCAGTCACATTGGCGCAATCCAGCAGGCGGAAACTTTTTGTCATGAATACACCCGCCCTACGCATTTCCCTGGTCAGCGAAACCTTCCCACCCGAGATCAACGGCGTGGCCAATACCCTTGGCCGCCTCAGCAAGGGGTTGCGCCAACGCGGCCATGAGATCGAAGTGGTGCGCCCACGCCAGGCCGGAGAAGCACCGCGGCACAGCGACCCGAACCTGATGCTGTGCCGTGGCTGGCCACTGCCTGGCTACCCGGGCTTGCAATGGGGCGAGGTATCGATGCACAAGCTGTTGCGCCGCTGGCGTCGACAGCGCCCGGATGTGCTGTACATCGCCACCGAGGGGCCGCTTGGGCTCAGTGCACTGCGCGCGGCCCGGCGCCTCGGGGTTGCGGTGGTCAGTGGCTTCCACACCAACTTCCCGCAGTATTCCGGCCAGTACGGGCTGGGCCTGCTGACGCGCCTGCTCACCAACTACCTGCGCTGGTTCCATCGGCGCACGGCGATCACTCTGGTACCCAGCCTCAGCCAGCGCCTGGAGCTCGAACGCCGTGGCTTCGAACGCCTGGAGCTACTGGCCCGGGGGGTCGATGCCTGCCTGTTCAACCCGGCCCGGCGCAACCCCGCATTACGGGAAAGCTGGGGGCTCGGCCCGGATGATATCGCCGTGCTGCATGTGGGGCGGCTGGCGGCAGAAAAGAACCTGGGCTTGCTGCGCCCAAGCCTGGAGGCCCTGCAGAAAACTTATCCACACAAACGCCTGCGCCTGATAATGGTCGGTGACGGCCCGCAGCGTGCCGCCCTCGAACAGCAGGTACCGGATGCCATGTTCTGCGGCGTCCAGCGTGGCGAGGTGCTGGCCGAACACTATGCCAGCGGTGACCTTTTCCTGTTTCCGAGCCTGACCGAAACCTTTGGCAATGTGGTACTCGAAGCCATGGCCTCGGGGTTGGCGGTGGTCGCCTATGACGAGGCAGCCGCCGCGCAGCATATTCGTCATGGCCATAGCGGTGCGCTGGCCATGCCGGGGGATCAGGTGGCGTTCATCGATGCAGCCTGCTGGCTGCTGGAGGAAGAAGAGACGTTACGGCGGGTGCGCCTGAATGCGCGAAAGCATGCCAGCCACCAGGGATGGCCGGCGATTGTCGAGCAGTTCGAGGGGTATCTGCATGCAGCCCGGAACCAGGCTGCGACCTCGCCAGCTTCGAGGCTGGGTGCTACGCGATCTGTGTAGGAGCGGCCTTGTGTCGCAATCGGGCTGCAGAGCAGCCCCTCGATAGTTGCGACAATGCTGATATCCGGGGGCCGCTATGCGGCCCGATCGCGACACCAGGCCGCTCCTACAGAGGGACCGCGTCAGGCACTTCAGGCCAAGGCTTTCTCGATAGCCTGCACCACCGCAGGATCATCCGGCGCCGTGCGCGGCGAAAAACGCGCCAGCACCCGCCCGTCCTTGCCCACCAGGAACTTCTCGAAGTTCCAGGTAATGTCGCCCGGGAACTCCGCCCCCTCACCCGCCAGCAGTCGGTACAGCGAATGGCGCTGCGGCCCGTTGACCTCCAGCTTGGCACCCAGCGGGAAGCTCACCCCGTAGTTGAGGCTGCAGAACTCCTGAATTTCCTTTTCGCTGCCAGGCTCCTGCCCGGCAAACTGGTTGCACGGAAGGCCAAGCACGTTGAAGCCCTTGTCCTTGTAATTCTGGTAGAGGTTCTCCAGGGCCTTGTATTGCGGCGTGAGGCCACACTTGGAGGCAACGTTGACCACCAGCACCACTTGGCCCTTGAACGGTGCGAGGGGCAGCTCCCCGCCGTTCAATGCGTCCAGTTTCAGGTCGTGAAATGCACTCATGATGAATCCCCTCTCAGGTTCCCGGTTGCCGCGCAGGCGAATTACGCCCACTAAAAAGGCGCTCGTCCAAACCGTCCACCTCCCGTAGGAAGGCAAATCGGCTTGCCCGAGCGCCTGGCGACTTTCTGAGCTTAGCGCAGAAAAATCAGTGGTGATGGCCACCTTCACCGTGGATGTGGCGGTGAGCGATTTCTTCGTCGCTGGCATCACGAACGTTGACCACTTTGACCTGGAAGGTCAGACGCTGGCCGGCCAGCGGGTGGTTGCCGTCGACAGTCACGTCGTCGCCGTCGATGTCGCGAATGGTGACGATCTGCATCTGGCCATCCGGCGCCGAAGCGTGGAACTGCATGCCCACTTCCAGTTCGTCGACACCTTCGAAAAGGCTGCGGTTCAGGGTGCTGACCAGCTCGGCCAGGTATTCGCCGTAGGCATCTTCCGGCTCGATGGAAACGTTCAGCTCGTCACCGGCCTGCTTGCCTTCCAGGGCTTTTTCCAGGCCTGGGATGATGTTGCCGGCACCGTGCAGGTACACCAGCGGTGCACCGCCGGCGGAGCTGTCGATGGTCTCCCCGGCGTCGTTGGTCAGGGTATAGTCGATGGAGACAGCCTTGTTGGCGGCGATCAGCATGGGGCAAGACCTTTTGCAAAAGTATATAGAGCGGACAAGTGTAACCAAGCCATCGCCCGATTGCGAACGCACCGCGGACGAGCAACGGCCCATCAGTCGGATCACCGGCTTCCACCAGGACGAAGAGGGCCACTGGGTGGCCGAACTGTCCTGCGGCCACACCCAGCACCTGCGCCACCAGCCGCCGTGGCAGGCGCGCCCCTGGGTGCTCGACCCGGCCCAGCGCGAGCAGCGCATCGGCCAGCCTTTCGCTTGCGGCTGGTGCGCACAAGGTGCCGATAGCGCTACCCTTGGCCGTTAATTTCTTGCACCGCTTATTTCGAGAAGCACGCATGCACACATTTTTCATTGCGCCGACCGATTTCGGTGTCGGCCTGACCTCCATCAGCCTGGGCCTGGTGCGCACCCTGGAGCGCGCCGGGCTGAAGGTCGGCTTCTTCAAGCCGATCGCCCAGCCCCACCCGGGTGACACCGGCCCCGAACGCTCCACCGAGCTGGTCGCCCGCACCCACGGCATCAAGCCCCCGGTGCCGCTGAGCCTGGCCCACGTCGAGCGCATGCTCGGCGATGGCCAGCTGGACGAATTGCTCGAAGAAATCATCCGCCTGTACCAGCAAGCCTGCATCGGCAACGACGTGGTGGTGGTCGAGGGCATGGTGCCCACGCGCCACGCCAGCTATGCGGCGCGGGTCAACCTGCACCTGGCCAAGAGCCTGGATGCCGAGGTGATTCTGGTATCGGCGCCGGAAAACGAAGTGCTCAGCGAGTTGTCCGGCCGGGTCGAACTGCAGGCCCAGCTGTTCGGCGGCCCGCGCGATCCGAAGGTGCTCGGGGTAATCCTCAACAAGGTGCGCACCGACGAAAGCATGGCCGACTTTTCCACCCGCCTGCGCGAGCACTCGCCGCTACTGCGCGGCAACGACTTCCGCCTGCTGGGCTGCATCCCCTACCAGCCTGAACTGAACGCCCCGCGCACCCGCGATGTGGCCGACCTGCTAGGTGCCCAGGTGCTCAACGCCGGCGACTATGAACAGCGGCGCATGAGCAAGATCATCATCTGCGCGCGTACCGTTGCCAACACGGTGCCACTGCTCACCTCGGGTACCCTGGTGGTGACACCGGGCGACCGCGACGACATCATCCTCGCCGTCAGCCTCGCGGCGATCAACGGCGTCCCGCTGGCCGGCCTGCTGCTGACCAGCGACAGCAAACCTGACGCGCGTATCCTTGGTCTGTGCCGTGGCGCCCTGCAGGCCGGCCTGCCGATCCTGTCGGTCAGTACCGGCTCGTACGACACCGCCAACCAGCTCAACTCGCTGAACCGCGAGATACCAGTGGACGACCGCGAGCGCGCCGAATTCATCACCGACTTCGTCGCCAGCCACCTCGACGCCGCCTGGCTGCACCAGCGTTGCGGCACGCCGCGTGAATTGCGCCTGTCCCCAGCCGTGTTCCGCTACCAGTTGATCCAGCGGGCGCAGCAGGCCAACAAGCGCATCGTCCTGCCGGAAGGCGCCGAGCCGCTGCTGGTGCAGGCAGCGGCCATCTGCCAGGCCCGCGGCATTGCCCGCTGCGTGCTACTGGCCAAGCCCGAGGATGTCGACGCCGTGGCCCGCGCCCAGGGCATCACCTTGCCGCCGGGCCTGGAAATCCTGGACCCCGAGGTAATTCGCGGGCGCTATGTAGAGCCGATGGTCGAGCTGCGCAAGAGCAAGAACCTCAATGCACCAATGGCCGAGCAGCAACTGGAAGACCCGGTGGTGATCGGTACCATGATGCTGGCCCTGGACGAAGTGGACGGCCTGGTCTCGGGCCTGGTGCACTCCACCGCCAACACCATCCGCCCGGCTCTGCAACTGATAAAGACCGCACCGGGCTCGAGCCTGGTGTCGTCGGTATTCTTCATGCTGTTCCCCGAACAGGTGCTGGTGTACGGGGACTGCGTGATGAACCCGCACCCGAGTGCTGTCGAACTGGCCGAGATCGCCCGGCAGAGTGCCGAATCGGCACAGGCCTTCGGCATCGCGCCACGGGTGGCGATGATCAGTTATTCAAGCGATTCGGCCAGCGACGAGGAAGTCGAGAAAGTGCGCGAAGCGACCCGCCTGGCACAAGGCGCGGCGCAAGAGCTGCTAATCGACGGGCCGTTGCAGTATGACGCGGCGGCCAACCCGGCGATTGCGCGGGACCTGGCGCCGGGCAGCCCGGTAGCCGGGCGGGCGACGGTATTCGTGTTCCCAGACCTGAATACCGGCAACACGACTCACAAGGCGGTGCAACGCAGCACCGACGGGGTCAGCCTGGGGCCGATGCTGCAAGGGTTGCGCAAGCCGGTGAACGACTTGCCGCGCGGGGCTCAGGTTGACGATATCGTGCATACCATTGCCCTGACGGCGATTCAGGCGAGCGTGGCGGGCTGATACCTGCGAAGCATGCACCGCGGTGCATGGCACCGGCTTCGCCGGTGTTCGCGGGCACGCCCGCTCCCACAGGAACCGCGCATTTCCTGAGCCTCGCGCTAAACCTGTGGGAGCGGGCAAGCCCGCGAAGGGCCGCCAAGGGGCCCCGGCGGTCAATCAGGGATACTGCTGAACCTGACCTTGCTGGTCATACTGCTGACCCGGAATCGGCTTCAGGTTCACTTCCACACGGCGGTTCTGCGCACGGCCATTGGCGTCGGCGTTGCTGGCGATCGGCTGGTCCGGGCCCATGCCACGTACGGTGATACGCGAGGCATCTACACCCTGCGAGGTCAGGTAGGTGCTGACCGCCTGCGCACGGCGCTGGGACAGGTCCATGTTGTGCTGGCGGCTTCCAGTGCTGTCGGTGAAGCCGACCACTTCGATGGTGTTCTGGTTGAACTGCTTGAACGAGCCGGCCAGGTTGTTCAGCGGCGAGTAGAAGCTTGGCGCGATGTTGGCCGAGTCTGTTGCGAAGGTGATGTTGCCCGGCATGATCAGCTTGATCTGGTCACCCTGGCGCTGCACTTCCACACCGGTATTGGCCATTTGCGCGCGCAATTCGGCTTCCTGCTTGTCGGCGTAGTAGCCATAACCGGCTGCAGCGGCACCCACGGCGGCAGCGCCGATCAGTGCGCCCTTGCCGCGGTTGTTGTGGTCGATGGCGGCACCGGCGATAGCACCGGCCAGCGCGCCCAGGCCGCCGTATTTGGCAGTTTTGCTCATCCCGGTGGAGCCCTGCGCCTGCCCTTGGCTGTCATAAGGGTTCTGGCCGGCACAGCCGGTCATCAGGGCAGCGGCGGTTGCGACGATAATCAGACGACGCATGGTGAACATGGACAAGCTCCTACTGAATTCATGAATGCGACAGATCATAAAGGGATCTATGCCAGCCTTGGATTGCATCGGCGCCGAAAAATTCCGTGAAAGTGCCTTCATGTGCCATCAGGCACGCACAAAGGGGTTCTCGCGCATTTCGTCGCCCAGGCGGGTATCAGGCCCGTGGCCGGTCACCACGATGGCCTCCTCGTCCAGCCGGTACAGCCGCTCCCTGATGGAACGGACGATGGCCCGCTGGTCGCCACCCCACAAATCGGTACGGCCAATGCCCCGGCGGAACAGGGTATCGCCGGCGATCAGCAGCTTGGCGTCGGCAAACCAGAAACTCATCGAGCCTGGCGTGTGGCCTGGCGTATGCAGGGCCACGCCACATCCACAGGCCAGCTCCTCGTCATCCCCCAGCCAGCGGTCCGGCGCGGGTACCGGAGTGTAGGGCACGCCGAACATCTGGCACTGCATTTCCAGGTTGTCCCACAGCGACTGGTCGTCCTTGTGCAGGTGCAGCGTGGCGCCGGTCAGCTCCTTGAGCTTGCCCGAGGCGAGGAAGTGATCGAAGTGCGCGTGGGTGTGGATGATGCTCACCAGCGTCAGCCCGTGGGCCTGCAGGCGGGCCAGGATCTTGTCCGGGTCACCGCCGGGGTCTACGACGATGGCCTTTTTGGTAAGCGGGTCGCCGATCAGGGTGCAGTTGCACTGCAGGGGGCCTACGGGGAAGGTTTCGCGGATGAGCGCTGACGATGGATTCTGCATAGGGAATACGGGAACCGGTTAATCGAAGAGGGTCTGTACGCGAGCCAGTGCATCAAGGATGACGACCTCGGGTACCGACTCTATGCGTTTGGCAAATCTGGCTTCAAGGTCGACTGTGCGCACCTGATTGCAGAGCATCACGCCCTGAGTCTGCGTACCCACACCGCTGAGCGTGACGGCGAAACCCGCATGCCTGGCAAAATCGCCACCTTGAGTGATCGGCACTACCACAGCCAGGCCTGACGCATTGAACGCAGCGGGAGTGAGCACCAGCGCAGGTCGCCCGGCCCCCTGCTGCTCCCGTCCAACAGTCGGATCGAGATTGACGCGAACGATATCGCCCCTGGCGAACTTCACCCGATTCACACTTCACGCCCTACTGGTGGCATCGCGTTCCAGTCGGCCATGTCCTCTGGCTCCGGTGCATCCAGATCGCACTGAGCCATCAGCTCTTCAAGGGTGTATTTGGGTTTCGACCTGACGGGTTTGAGCACCATGGTCTCACCCGCGGTGTCCAGGCTCAAGGTAGAGCCGACTCCGAGACGCATCTGCTTGAGCACTGCAGCCGGCAAGCGAATCGCGGCGCTGTTACCCCACTGTTGAATCTTGATCTGCATGAGTATCTCCCAAGGTAGATACATAGTAGAAACCCTCCAAATGATTGCAAGCGAAATGTAGAGACGTCGTATCTACACTGTCATTTGCCCGGTATGGACAAAAGCCCTGCAACCTCAAGAAGGAAATGCCCTACATCACCTTGGGAACCTACTTTCCACCTGCAAAAATTTGAAACGTAATCCTTGTCAGTTTCAAGGCAAAAACAACCTGAACAACCCACCCCCAAGCGCGCCGCCATTGGAGATCTCGATCCGCCCGCGCACCCCGCCGCTTTCATGCAGTGCCGCGATCCGCGCCGCAAAATACAGGCCAAGGCCGGTACTGCCGCTGGTCGAGTCGATACCCTGGATGAATTCTTCCTGGCGTTCGAGCATCCGCTGTGGATAACCCGGGCCGTCATCGTTGACGCAGATGGCCAGCTGGTTGTCTGCCTCTTCGATGGTGATCAGCAAGGCATGCGCGGCAAAGCGGGTGGCGTTGGTGATCACGTTGGCGATCACCGAGGCCACCAGCTCGCGGTCGAAGAAGCCCAGCGGGTTGTCGGTGTCGATGCGCCAGGTGGCAAGGATGTCCTTGTGCTTGAGCACCTCCTCGTGTGCCGCGAGCTGGGCTTCGATAAAGTCGTCCAGTTCGTGGTAGTCCGGGCACACCGGCAACTGGTTCACGCCCAGTTTGTACAACCCCAGCAACTGCACAAGCATGCCGTTGAGGTGGCGAAACTCATGTTCCATAACCCCTTGCTCGGCACCACTTCGCAGCTCCTCGGGCAAGCGCTGCATCCACTGGTTGTGGGACTGGATCAGCGCCGACAGGGAGTTCTTCAGGTCGTGCACGGTGGAGGCGATCACCGTGGAAAAATCCAGCCCCTGGTTGTCTTGATTCATGCGCCGAACACTCGGATGTGCAGTTTGCGGTAACGGTCGTAGCGGTTGTCGCTGGCGGGGATGCCGGCCACGCTGGTCAGGGCGTCGCGACACTCCTGCATGATCGCGGGCTGAGGGTTGTCTCCGCCGATGCGCAGCAGCGCCTGGGCAGTGTTGAGGGCGATGCTGATGTTCTTCGGCTGCAAACCCAGCGCCTTGCGGAACAGCTGCAAAGCCTCGCCGAGCTGCCCTCCCTGGTAACTGCGCACACCCTGGCGATTGAGGGTGACCGCTTCGGTAATGGCGTTGAGCACGCTGGGGTCGTCCGTCAGCTTGCCGACCCTCTCCATGACCTTTGGGTCATCGCCATAACTTTCCACACAGTTCTTCAGCACGCCGATGGCGGCAGCTTCCTGTCCCATGGCCTGCAACTGCGCGGCAACGGTCAGGGCCGAATCGACCGAGAAGAACTGGTTCATCTTGTCCAGGCGCTGGATCGCCTGTTCGGTCAGCTTTGCAGCCGTTTCAGGGTCGCCGGCCTGCTGCAGGCTGGCGGCCTTCATCATGCGGGCACGCACCTGCAGGCCTTGGTCCTCGGGGTTTTCCTTGGCCACTTCGCTGAGTGTGCTGTTGATCTCGACCCGTGTGCGCGCATCCAGCCCAAAGCCGGCATTCCTGCTCATCAGCGCCTGCACCAGGCCCAGGTTGTTCTCGGGGTCCTTGTAGCGTGAGCTCTGGCCCTGATTCACCGCGTGGCGAAATGCCTTCGAAGCACTCTCGAAGTCTTCGTTTTCCAACGCCAGCTTGCCCAGCGTCGACTGCCGGCGCACCGATAACGGCGACAGGCGCACGGCTTCTTCAAGCATGTTCTGCGCACGCCTGGTCTCGCCTTGGGCCACCAGCACCTCGGCCATGCCATCGTACAGGCCTGGCATGATCGGGAAGGCCTTGAGCGCCTGCTCGTACACGCCCTGGGCCTGGGCATTCTGGCCACGCTTGTGCATCAGGCCGCCCAACGCCGAGTAGACCCACGGCTGCGGGCGGCTGGCCAGGATGGCCTTGAGGAACTTCTCCAGTTCCTCGAAGCGGTTGAGGTTGCGCAAGGCATCGGCCCGATAGCGCAGGCACAGCGGGGCCAGGCGTGGGTCGCGCTTGCACAGCTCGGCGCAAGCCGCCAGCACTTCTGCCGGGCGATTTCGGTCCAGGGCCTGCAGGATCGGCTTGAGCAGGGTCTTGCGCTGGTACAGTTTCTCGACACGCTGGGCCAGGCCAACTCGGTTGAACGGCTTGGTCAGATAGGCATCAGGCTCGTGCTCGATGGCGCTGAGGACAATGGCCTGGCTGCTCTCGGCAGTGACCATGATGAATATGCACTCATGGCTGATGTGCTTGTCGAGGATCAGGTCTTCGAGCACCTGCTGGCCGTTCTTCTTGCCGTCGCCCAGGTGGAAGTCCTGCAGTATGACGTCATAGCGTTTTTGCGCGCACATGCGCAGCGCCTGCTCGCCGCTGTCGGCGGTGTCCACGTCACGCACGCCCAGTTCGCGCAGCATGGAACGGGTCGACGTGCGAAAGTCGGTAAAGTCGTCGACGATCAGAAAGCTCTTTTGCCCGTACTGCAGCATCAACACGACCTGCCTTGGAATGATTGAAAAATCGCGCGAGGCGATGCCACCGATAGCTGTATCGGCAGCTGGTCGGAAAAGATTAGGGTAGAGCATTCGCGGCCACGAACCATGGCCTCGAGCCATCACTTTAACGAGCAAGACCCTGCTGGGCCAATATCACAACAGCAGCCCCAGGGACTTGGCCTTCGCCACCGCCTGGGTACGCCGCTCCACCCCCAGCTTGCTGTTGATATGGCTGGCGTGGGTTTTCACCGTGTGCAGGGAAATGAACAACCGCTCGCTGATCTGCTGGTTGGAACAACCCTGGGCAATCAGCTCGAGCACGGCCAACTCGCGGCTGCTCAGGGCTTCGCCGCTGCCGGTGCTGGCGCTTGGTATCTGCGGCAAGCGCTTGAGCAACTCGGCCTGCACCGGGCAGGCGGCTACTGCATGGAGCTGTTCGAGAAGCCACTGCGGGTACTGCTCCAGCAAAGGCTGGAACGGTTGCAGCACGCCGCCATGGGCTGCCGCCAGCAACCGTGGCAACAACTGGGCGGCCTGCTCTTCCCGACCTTCGCCCAGCAACAAGCCAAGCCACTGGCACAGGGCACTGACGCTGAGCATCATGCCGCCACTGGCCTGGCCGCGCTCGACCAGGCCTGCCAGCCGCTGCGCCGCATCGGCGCTACGCGACTGGATACGCTCGAGGGATGCCTGCTGCAAGGCGATGTGCAACGGCAGCAACGGGTGGAACTCCGGGGCCGCCGCCGGTTGCTCGCCACCATAAGTCTGGCCCAGCCGCAGCAGCCAGGACTCGGCCAGGTCGATGCGCCCCTGGGCCAACCACAACTCGCATTTGACCAGGGTGATCATCGCCAGATAGTAGACCGGCGGTACATCCCAGATGTGCATCAGCCGCTCGGCCTCGGCCAGTTCGGCAAAGGCCTCGGCAAAGTGCCCTTCTCGGCCATCGAGCGTAGCGATCACACAGTGGCCGATGAGCACACTGATATCACGGCAGGCCCGAGCCTCGCCCAGCCCAGCACGTAAACGGGCACGACCCTGGGACGGCTGCAGACGCGACACCAGCAGGTAGCCCTCGTAAAGCGTCAGGCGGGCGCGCACGGCATAAAGCCGCTGTGCCGAGAGCCCTTGCAGGCGCTGCAACCCCTGGCGAACTTCGTCCAGCGCGCGCAACACCTCGCCACGGGCATGCAGCACCCGCGCCCGGTCGTAATGGGCCAGGGCCTCGAACAATGGGTTGCCAACACGCTGGGCCAACTCCAGCGCCTCACGGTTCCAGCCGCGGGCCCGCCAGAAATCGCCATCGGCAATCGCCAGGTTGGACAGCGTCGACAGGCACACCAGGCGTTGGCCATAACGCTTGCTCGGCAAACTCTGCAGCGCTTCACCGCAATAGGCCAGGGTGCGCTCGCGATCACCACGGCCACGGGCGATAACACCACTCAGCGCCAGCCACTGGGCCAGCATGGACTTTTGCGCGGTCGCCGAAGGCGCGGGCAGGAAGCGGCTGAGATAACCCGCCAGCTCCTCGGCCGCGTCCAGCTGGCACGCCAGGCCCAACGCCCAGCTGTACAGCACGATCAGCCGCGGCGTGCTGATCAGCAGGCTGTCGGGCAGGTCCATCTTCCAGCGCAGCAACATGCCGACGTTCTGTTCGGCCAGCAGTTGCTCCTCGGACAGGCTCTGCACCAGGTCGGCGGCGACATCGAGGTAACCGGCGCGCAGGGCCTGCTCCACCGCTTCGTCCAGCAGGCCCTGGCTTTCGAACCAGCGGCAGGCACGCAACTGCAGGTCGGCCAGCGGCTCGCTGGCCTGGCGGCTGCGCAACAGGTCGGAGAACAAATGGTGATAGCGGAACCAGTGGCCATGCTCGTCCAGCGGCACTAGGAACACCTGGTGCGCCTGCAAGAAACGCAGGATCGCGGCACTGTCGTGGCGGCCGCGTACGGCATCGCACAGCGGGGCGCAGAAACGTTCCTGGCAGGCCGTTTCGTAAAGGAAGGCCTGTACATCGGCGGGCAGCATGTCGATGACTTCTTCCAGCAGATAGTCACGGATCAGGCCCTCGCCGCCATGCAAGGCCTGGGGCAAGGCCTGCTCGTCAGCGGACTCGCTTGCCGCCAGCTGCCAGAAACGCAACCCGGCCACCCAACCGTCGCTGCGCTGGATCAGGTTGTCCAGAGCCTGGCCACGCAGCCCGTTGGGTTGGCGGCCGATCACCGCCAGTGATTCTTCGGCGGTCAGGCGCAAGTCCTGTTCGTTGAGTTCGACCAGGTGCCGCGACAGGCGCAGGCGCGCCAGGTGCCAATCCGGGCGTTGGCGGCTGGTGACCAGCAGCACCAGGCCGGGGGGCAGGTGATTGAGGAAGAACTGCAGGCAGCGGTCGAGTACCGGCCCCTGGGCCAGGTGATAGTCGTCCAGCACCAGCAACAAGGGAGTATCGGCTTGCAGGTACAGCGCCAGCTCGTCGAGCAGGCCGTCGAGCCATTCCTCGAAGGCGAACGGCTGGTGGCGCTGGCGCATTTTCAGCAGACCCATGGCCTGGCCGCCCAGCGCCGGGCAATACTGCTGCAGGCCTTCGAGCAGGCGTTCGAGGAATCGGCCAGGGTCGGCATCCCGTTGGCTCAGGCCCAGCCACAGGCTACGCCAGTGCTCGGGCAGCGCTTCGCAAAATTCGATGGCAAGGGAGCTTTTGCCGAACCCTGCCGGGGCATTGACCAGTAACAACCGCCCGCCGAGACCGGCTTGCAGCCGCTGGCACAGGCGCAGGCGCGGCACATGGCCGTCCGGCAAGGGCGGCCGGAAGAAACGCCCGTCCAGCAGGCCCAGGGCCTGGCTGGTGAATCCATGCGTACGGGACAGATCTGTCATGGCCGGCTCGTTCTGATTGGAAGACTACGGCGGTATGGATGCTTGCGAGACTAGCGGGTAACGCTACGCATTTGAAGATGATGGGCGCAATTACACTGAAAAAGACTGCGACAAAAAGCAACATGACTGATGGACAGCGGCTGGGGCGGGGGTTTGGAGGGGTATTCACCAGCTTTATTGCTGTACCGGCCTCTTCACGGGTGAACCCGCTCCTACAGAGATTGCGCAGGTTTCAAGCCCAGTGCAGTACCTGTGGGAGCGGGTTCACCCGCGAAGGGGCCGGTACAGGAAAATGAAACGCCCCGGACAAGCCGGGGCGCTCCGAGGTTGCGCGATACTTAGCGAATACCCGACTGGCGCAGTGCCGCTGGCTGGAAGTCAGCCTTGCTGGCACTGAAGCCGAAGTCGTAGGCGCGCTTCTCTTCGTTCTTCATGCCCAAGGCCAGGTAACGGCCCGACTGCAGGTCATAGATGGCCTCCAGGGTGTACCACGGCACTTCCACGTTGTAGTACGGCTGGGCATGTGCCTCGGACACGCGCCACAGTTGGCCACGGCCGTCGTACTGGTCAATCACCGCAGCCTGCCAGGTGTCCTCGTCGATGTAGAAGTCACGCTTGGCATAGATGTGCCGCTGGCCCGGCTTGAGGGTGGCGACCACGTGCCATACACGGCGCAGCTCGTAACGGGCCAGGTCCTGGTTGATGTGCCCGGCCTTGATGATGTCGGTGTACTTGAGCTTGGGGTCGTCGAGCTTGAAGGCGTTGGACGCGATGTACATCTCCTTCTTGCCTTCCAGCTTCCAGTCATAGCGGTCTGGCGCACCGTTGAACATGTCCAGGTTGTCGGAGGTGCGCAAACCGTCGGCGGCGGTACCCGGGCCGTCGTACGACACTTGTGGTGCCTGGCGTACGCGGCGCTGACCGGCGTTGTAGATCCACGCCTTGCGTGGTTCCTTCACCTGGTCGAGGGTTTCGTGCACCAGCAGCACGGTACCGGCCAAGCGCGCAGGCGCGGTCACTTCCTGCTTGAAGTAGAACAGGATGTTGCCCGGGTTGTTCGGGTCGTAATCCTTCATTCTTTCGCGGAAGACGAACTGGTCGGAGAAGTATACCGGGTTGAAAGAGCCGTTCTGCTGGGGCGTTGCCTGGGTCACCAGACGGCTGACGCTACCGCCCCGGTAGCGGGTGATGTGGTTCCAGATCACCTCCAGGCCGCTTTTCGGGATCGGGAACGGTACAGCCGTGCGGAAGTTGTTCAGACCGTTGCCGCCTTCGACCAGGGTGGTCTTGGTAGCGTTTTCCTTGATGGCGGCGAACACATCGGCCGGCACCGTGGAACCGCGATGGGTCTTGAATACCGGGATCTTGAAGGTGTCCGGATAGCGCTTGAGCATGGCCAGCTGGCCCGGCGAGAGCTTGTCCTTGTACTGGTCGGCGTTCTGCGCGGTGATGGTGAACAGTGGCTTGTCACTGCCGTACGGGTCGGACAGGAAGCCCTTGCCGTCGACGCTGCCCGCGCTCTTGGACAGCGGTTCCCACGGGCCGATCGAGCCATCGGCGTTGCCAGCCTTTTCGGCGCCCATCGGAGTCAAGGTACTGCCCAGCTTGGCCGCCTCGTCGGCGGATACTGCAGCCATGACGCTGGTCGCCAGCAGGGACAGGCCCAGCACACCGGCTTGCAGCAGACTTCTGGTCTTGTTCATGTCGTGTCGTCCTGGATCTGTATGCTTAGAAGTTCACGCCGAAGCTGAGGGCGACGAAGTCGCGGTCATCCACGGTGGTGTACTTGCCGTCGAAGAAATTGGTGTACGACAGGCTCGCCGTGTAGGTGTTCTGGTACTCGGCGTCCAGGCCCAGGCTGACAGCCTTGCGGCCCTCCTCAAAGTTGGCGCCAGGGCCAGGCGAATAGCCGGAAACGTCATGCGACCAGGCCACGCTCGGCTTCAGGTTGACCCCGGCGAAGACGTCGTTGTAGTCCCAGATGACACGGGCGCGGTAACCCCAGGAGGTACTGGTGGTGTAGCCGTCGTTCTCGCAGTTGCGGTTCAGGTTGGCAGTGGATGCACCGGCGCCAGCGCCTGCAATGGTGCTGGCGTTGAGTACCTGGCAGGTATCGGCACCACCGGTGGAAGGCAGCGGGCCAGGGCCGAACACTGGATCGCGACCGTAGCGAGTGTCGTGCGCGTTTTCGAGGCCGCCCACATGGGTGACACCCACTTCGCCCACCACGGTCATGCGGCTGGCACCCATCACCTGATCGAAGAAGTGCGTCAGGGTAGTCTGGAATTGCGTGATTTCCTTACGGCGATACCCATGCAGGTCCTGCCCCGGAGTACCAGTCAACAGCGAAGCATTGCTCAAGGCGCCGCCAATGGGACGAACCCCGGCAAACAATATATCTGTGGTGTTGAGTTGCACTGGCGCGTTGGGGCGGTAGCTGAGTTCGCCGCTCCAGGCGGTCCCTGTAGGCAGCGTGGTGGAGAAACTCAAGCCATAGAGGCGGATATCCTCCGGGTATTCGACAAAGTACTCGGAATTACCCGCCACGATCAGGGGTGCCAGGGCGCGCAGCTGTGCAGGCAGGGCGCTCAACCCGGCGAACACGGAGGGTGCAGCCCCTGTAGCGCTGAAGATCGGCGCACGGCTGTGATAGTTCATGAAGTAGGCACCGAACTCGGTGTCCAGCGGTTCGAACATGTAGCGCATGGCCACACCGAATTGGCCGCTATCACGTGCATCGCGGTCGGCGCCGCGGCGCACCATCACCCCTTCTTCGTTGATATCCACGCCCCGAGTGGCAAGGAACTGCTGCGCCGCCCCTGGCACCGTGCGGCTGCTGTTGAGCACACGCAGGTTGTCGGTACAGCCGTCGGCAATGATGTCCGGCTGGGAGAAGAACGTGCCGCAGTTGTCGACGACCGTCTGGTCCCATTCGATCTGGTAGAAGGCCTCGGCCGACAGGTTGTCGGTCAGGCTCTGCGAAATGTAGAACATGTTGACCGGAATCAGGCCTTCCTTGATCTCGGCCCCCGGGCGGCGAAACGCCGACACGTCGATCGGGTTGATCGAGTTGATGCCGCCACCGATGAAGGTACTTTCACCCCAGCTCACCACCTGCTTGCCCAGGCGCACCGAGCCTGGCTGATCGCCGATGGAGTAGTTGTGGTAGACGAATGCGTCGAGTAGCTCGGCACCGGACGATTTGGCGCCTTCCTTGCGGTTGGAGTCGCTGATGTCCTTGAACTCGCGGCCTTCGTCCTTCAGTTCGAAGTCGTACCAGTACTTGCCGCGGACGAAAACGCCGGTGTCGCCGTACTTGAGCTCCAGGTCATGGATACCCTTGAAGATCTTGGAGAAGGTTTCGCCCTTCTTGAAGTTCAGGTGGCCATCGTCGGATGTCTGCGACAGGCCCTTGCCGCCGTTGTTCACCCCGATCAGGTTCTTGTTGGGGTTGGCCGTCGACCAGCTGGCGCCGATGGAGAGCGACGAGTCGAACTGGCCTTCGATTTCACCAATGTTGAAACTGACAGCGAAAGCAGGACTTGCGAGCGTGGAAGCAAGGCTGACGGCCAGGGGCAACTTGGCCCGGCGCCAGAACAGGTTTGCAGATTTCATCGACGCTACTCCATGTACTTTTTTTGTTATGGCAGTGAGTCCTTTCAAGAACGGCCCGAGCGACCGGCTTGCAGGCTTGCGCCCGCGGCGACACGGTTTGCGCATGTCGCCTCCCCCATTCCTGAAAATCCCCTGGCCCCGACTATAGCCAGCAAGGCACAGGCGCTTGATCCCTCTAAAGTGTGATTTGCGCTCCGTGCGGCCAACTCGCTGCCATGTTGCCCCGGCTGCGCGCTGGCAGTGCTAAAGGATGGCGTATTTCTGCCGTTTGGCAAGGCTCCACCCCTCTAGCATGCGGGTCGCGCGCTGCAGTACGCGACCCGCATGGCGGTTACAGCGTGGAGAGGAACGCGCTGTTGCTGGCCTGCCACTGGACGATGTCCTGGCGGATGCGTTTCTTGTCGAGCTTGCCGACACTGGTCTTGGGAATTTCGGTAACAACGGCGATCTGGCTTGGAATCGCCCACTTGTTGATGTGCCCTTGCTCGACGAACGGCTTGAGGTGTTCCTTCAGCGCCTTGGCGTCGATGACCTGGTCTTCGCGCACCACCAGCAGGGCAAACGGGCGTTCACCCCACTGCGGGTCGGCCACCCCTACCACCGCCACTTCGCGCACGGCCGGGTGACGGCTGATCAGGTCTTCGAGGTCGAGCGAGGAAATCCACTCGCCACCGGTCTTGATCACATCCTTGATACGGTCGCGGATGTCGATATAGCCCATGCCGTCGAGCGTGGCGACATCACCAGTGTGCAACCAGCCGCCCTGCCACAGCTCCTCGCTTTTTTCCGGTTCCTTGAAGTAGCCCATGGTCAGCCATGGCGCACGCAGCACCAGCTCGCCCTGGGTTTCACCGTCGGCGGGCAGGAAGTTGCCGTCGCCGTCGACGATGGCCGCCTCCACCAGCGGCACCGGCACGCCGGCCTTGATGCGGTAGGTGACGCGCTCATCCTCGCTGCCGGCCTGCAGTTCGTCGTTCAGGTGGGCGGCGGAAATCAGCGGGCAGGTCTCGGACATGCCATACGCAGCGGTCAGCTGGATACCGCGTGCCAGGGCGGCCTGGTACAACGAGCGGTTGAGTGCGCTGCCGCCGATGATGATCTTCCAGCCGCCGAAGTCCTGACCTTGGGAGGTCGGGCAGTTGAGTAGCATCTGCAGGATGGTCGGCACGCAATGGGAGAACGTGACCTTCTCTTCGCGCCACAGTTTGACCAGCATGTCCGGCTCGTAGCGCCCCGGATACACCTGCTTCATGCCCAGCATGGTGGCGGCGTAGGGAATGCCCCAGGCGTGCACATGGAACATCGGCGTGATGGGCATGTACACGTCGTTGCTACCCAGCAGGCGCACGCTGTCGATGCTGCCAGTCACCGAAGCTTCGGCCAGGGTGTGCAACACCAGTTGCCGATGAGTGAAGTACACACCCTTGGGGTTGCCGGTGGTGCCAGTGGTGTAGAAGGTGGTGGCCACCGAGTTCTCGTCGAAGTCCGGGAAGTCGTAGCGCGGGCTGGCAGCGGCCAGCAGTTGCTCGTACTCGCCCACCAGGTTGGGCAGCTCGGCTGTCTTTTCCGGGCCGTCGGTCAGCAGCAGGGTCTTGTCGACCGTGGTCAGTTGCCCGACGATGGCCTGGTACAAGCCGACGAAGTCACTGTTGACCAGCACCACGCGGTCTTCGGCGTGGTTCATGGTGTAGAGAATCTGCTCGGGCGACAGGCGCACGTTGATGGTGTGCACCACCGCACCGATCATCGGGATGGCGAACATGCATTCCAGGTAGCGGTGGCTGTCCCAGTCCATCACCGCCACGGTGTCACCGGCCTTTACCCCGGCTTCGGTCAGCACGTTGGCCAGGCGCGCGATGCGCTCGTTGAGCTGGGGGTAGGTCAGCCGCATCTGGTCTCGGTAGACGATTTCGCGGGTCTTTTCATAGCGGCTGCCTGACATCAGCAGTCGCTTGATCAGCAGGGGGTAGGCGTAGGCGCCCTCGGCGGGCTTGATGATGCGGGTCTGCAACATGGGTATCCCTTTTCTGGAAAGCGGGCCGGACAAGTCTGGGAACTACTGTAGTTCGCCAATGTGACGGCTAAATCAGCCGAAGGAATGATTTGCGTGATGAAGGTATGAGTGGCGGGCGTTGACGGGCGGCAAGGTTGAACTAGACACTGCGGCGGCAGCTTCAGGTTATGTGGTGAAGCTGATGGCCTATTCGCGGGTAAACCCGCTCCCACAGGTATTGCACCGTTGCAAAGGCTGGTGCAGTACCTGTGGGAGCGGGTTTACCCGCGAATGGCCGCGACACCGAAATCCCGCCCAGCCTCGGAGAACTTCATGCCCAGCCCGCGCCGCGCCGTGTTTCTCGATCACCAGTCCCTGGACCTGGGCGATCTCGACCTCTCGTCCCTGAAGCAGCAGTTCGACGAGTTCGAACTGTTCGCCGCCACCCGTCCTGAGCAGGTCGCCGAACGCCTTCAGGGCGCGGTAGCGGTAGTCAGCAACAAGGTCATGCTCGACGCCGCGACCCTGGCCGCCAACCCGCAGCTGAAGCTGATCCTGGTGGCCGCCACCGGCACCAACAACGTCGACCTGGCGGCCGCCCGCGCCCAGGGCATCACCGTGTGCAACTGCCAGGGCTACGGCACACCGTCCGTCGCCCAGCACACCCTCGCCCTGCTACTGGCACTGGCCACCCGCCTGTGCGACTACAACCAGGCGGTAGCCGACGGCCAGTGGGCCAAGGCCAGCCAGTTCTGCCTGCTGGACTTCCCCATCGTCGAGCTGGAGGGCAAGACCCTTGGCCTGCTCGGCCACGGTGAACTGGGCGGCGCGGTGGCGCGACTGGCCGAAGCCTTTGGCATGCGCGTGCTCAGCGGGCAGATCCCCGGCCGCCCGGAACGCGCCGACCGGTTGCCGCTGGACGAGTTGCTGCCGCAAGTCGACGCCCTGACCCTGCACTGCCCGCTGAACGAGCACACACGACACATGCTCGGGGCCCGCGAACTGGCCTTGCTCAAGCCAAACGCACTGGTGGTCAACACCGCCCGCGGCGGCCTTATCGACGAGCAGGCGCTGGCCGACGCCCTGCGCAGTGGCCACCTGGGTGGCGCCGCCACCGACGTGCTGAGTGTGGAGCCGCCGGTCAACGGCAACCCGCTGCTCGAGCCCGGCATCCCGCGCCTGATCATCACCCCGCACAGCGCCTGGGGCGCGGTAGAGTCGCGCCAGCGCATCGTCGGCCAGCTCAGCGAGAACGCCCAGGCCTTCTTCGCCGGGCAGCCACGCCGCGTGGTTAGCTGAGCCCGACGCCCGCCTCTGCTAAACTGCGCCACTTTTTCCAGGAGGCGTCGTCCATGGACCCGCGCAGTGAAGTGTTGCTCCGCCAGGCAGAGCTGTTCCAGGGCCCGCTGCTGCTCGCCGGCGCCCCCGCCGACGGCCTGCTAGGCCAGTTGCCCAATGCCCAGGCCTGGACCTGGCATGCGGGTGATCAGGCTACGCTCGAAAGCCGCTTCGCCGGGCGCAGCCACTATTCAGTGGAGCCCCCTGAAGTGGCTTTCGACAGCGCCGTGCTGTTCCTGCCCAAGTCCCGCGAACTGACCGCCTACCTGCTCAATGCCCTGGCCTCGCGCCTGGCGGGCCGCGAGCTGTACCTGGTCGGCGAGAAACGTGGTGGCATCGAGGGTGCGGCCAAGCAGCTGCAGGCCTTTGGCAAGCCGCGCAAGCTCGACAGCGCCCGCCATTGCCAGCTGTGGCAGGTGACCATCGAGCACGCGCCAGAAGCCAAGCCCCTGGAAAGCCTGGCCGAACGCTTCGAGCTCAGCCTGGAAGACGGCCCACTGCAAGTGGTCAGCCTGCCCGGTGTGTTCAGCCATGGCCGCCTCGATCGCGGTACCGCCCTGCTGCTCAAGCACCTCGACGGCCTGCCGAGCGGGCATGTGCTGGACTTCGGCTGCGGTGCCGGGGTGCTGGGCGCCACGGTCAAGCGCCGTTATCCACAAAACCGGGTGACCCTGCTGGATGTGGATGCCTTCGCCGTGGCCGCCAGCCGCCTGACCTTGGCCGCCAATGGTCTGGAGGGCGAAGTGATCAGCGGCGACGGCATCGACGCGGCGCCGACCGAGCTGAGCCTGATCCTGAGCAACCCGCCGTTCCACACCGGGGTGCACACCAACTACCAGGCATCGGAAAACTTGCTGAAAAAATCAGCCGTTCATCTGCGAAAAGGTGGCGAAATGCGCCTGGTTGCCAACAGCTTCCTGCGCTACCAGCCACTGATCGAAGGGGCGCTGGGCAACTGCCAGGTACGCGACGAGGCGGACGGTTTCCGCATCTACCAGGCAACACACGGATAAAAACAGCGCTTGCCGAAAGCGTTTTGCCTAGGCAGAATCCGCACCGTCCTAGGGGAGTAGTCTCCCGCGAGCACCCAGCTCGCCCGGTACGCGTCAACATACTTGGTCCACAGACCATGGCGCGTGCGACCCACCATGCCAGCCTGCATGGCGAGATCCGCATAGACGGATCCAGGGTTTGACAAGACCTATGACACGCACACCTTACCCGGGGCGGGGAGGCTGTACGTGTCATAGCCGTGTCGACCCGCCCCCGTAGGAATTCTGATGCTGGAATCTTTGCTGGTCCCCACCGCCATCGTTGCCCTCGCCGAAATCGGCGACAAGACGCAACTGCTCGCGCTCATACTCGCTGCCCGCTTCCGCAAGCCCTGGCCGATCATCGCCGGCATCATCGCCGCCACCTTGGCCAACCATGCCGCGGCTGGTGCCGTGGGCGCGTGGGTCGGCAGCTTCTTCAGCGACTCGGCACTGCACTGGATCCTGGCCGCGAGCTTCACCGCCACTGCCCTATGGACCCTGGTTCCGGACAAGATGGATGACGACGAGAACCCGGCGCGCCGCTTCGGGCCGTTCCTGACCACGCTGATCGCGTTCTTCCTGGCTGAAATCGGTGACAAGACCCAGGTCGCCACGGTGATGCTGGCAGCACAGTATCCGTACCTGATCATGGTCATTATCGGTACTACCTTGGGCATGCTGATTGCCAACGTGCCGGTGGTTTTGGCGGGTAACTTCGCAGCGGACAAACTGCCGCTGACGCTGATCCGTCGCCTGGCGGCCACGGCGTTCTTCGTGCTGGCGATCGTGGCCGTGTACTCGGCGATGAAAGCCAGTGGCTGGGTGGGTTGACTGCTGATGGGGGCCGCTCTGCGGCCCCTTACGGTCTTACTTCTTGGCCGCCTGATACAGCGGCATCACCTTCGGAATGGCCGCCTGCAACGAAGCAATGCGGCTCTGGGACGCCGGGTGAGTGCTCATGAACTCAGGCGGTGCGCCTTCGGAAGCCTGGCTCATCTTGTTCCACAAAGTGATCGCGGCATTCGGGTCGTAACCGGCACGCGCCGAGAGCTCCAGGCCGATCAGGTCGGCTTCGTTCTCGTTGGCCCGGCTGTTGGGCAGGGTCATGGCATAGTTCACCACGGTATCGGCCATGGCCATGCTGCCCTGGCCGAGGCCGAACAGGGCACCGGCGCCCTGGCGCGCCATTTCCACGCCATACGCCTTGGACATCGCCTCGCGGCTGTGCTCACGCAAAGCGTGGGCGATCTCGTGGCCCACCACCGCAGCAATTTCCGCATCGGTGAGCTTGAGCTGATCGATCAGGCCGGTGTAGACGATGATCTTGCCGCCCGGGCCGCAGTTGGCGTTGAGCTCGTCGCTCTTGATCACGTTGACTTCCCAGTTCCATTGCGCGGCATCCGGGCGGAACTTGGGGGTCTGGGCAATCAGGCGGTTGGCAATTACCTGCACACGCTTGGCATCTGCGCTGGACTTGTCGAGCACACCTTTGTTCGATGCCTCACCCAGGGTCTGCTGGTACGACTGGGCGTACATCTGGTTGACCTCATCGGTCGAAAGCATGCTGAACATGTACTGCTGGCGCTCGACGCCGACAGCACCGCCGCTGGTGGTATTAACCGCCTGGCAGCCGGCCAGCAGGATGCCAGCACTCAACAGGCTGACGACAAAAGACTTGCGCATGAAAACACTCCCTTTTTACATGCGCCGTATCGTAGGCCGAGTCGCTTGGGGCCGCCATAGCCGCAGGGAAGATTTTCGTCGCCTGTGCCGCCCCCTTCGCGGGTGAACCCCCACCTACAGGGATAATGCGATCGTTGTAGGAGCGGCTTCAGCCGCGAAGAGGCCGGCACAGCCATACATCAGGCCGGAGTCAGGCACTCCGGCGCATCCAGCTTCGGATCATTGACGAAATGCGCCAGGGCCCGTTCGCGCAACGTCGCCGGCGGGCTGGCCAGCAATTCATGCAGGCGGGCCAGCGGCGTGTCCGGGTCAAGCCAGGCGGCCTGCCCTGCCTCGTCCAGTATCAGCGGCCGACGCTGGTTCATCGCCGCCTGGGTCACAACCGCACAACTCAACCAAACCTGGTCCTGCACCGGGTAGGCCTCCCACACGGCGGCGAAGTACAGTGATGCACCCTCCCCCGGGGTCAGCCAGTACGGGCGCTTGCGCACGCTGCCGCGCCATTCGTAAAAGCCGTTGGCCGGCATCAGGCAGCGGCGCAGGCGAAACGCGTCGCGAAACATCGGCTGCTCGGCCAGGGTTTCGGCGCGGGCATGGGCGGGGGTGCGGGACAGGTCGGTGAGCCAGGCCGGGGTCAGCCCCCAGCGCGCCTTGGCCAGTTGCAACTGGCCGTCAAGCTGGCGCTGGATCAGCACCGAAGCCCCGGGCGAGATGTTCCATTGGGCTGGCTGGCCAACGGGAAAGCCCGGCAGACTGGCAAGAGCCTGGGGCCAGCGAAACAGGGCGTAACGTCCACACATGGGCGAATTCAGAACCTAGCAGATCAAGGTACCGGGGAAACTCTCCGGTTCGTCGCCAACCAGTGGCTGGGCATCATTGTACGCATCGATCAGCTGCCGTGCGTACTCGGCCTGTTCATCAGCCACGGCAAGCCCAAGCAAGCCCTGCATCGGCAGTTCACCGGCAGCACCGATCAGGTCACGACCAACCAGGTGCGCCTCGACCCCCTCGCTGGCGAGCATGCCCGCCAGCATTTCAGCCTCGAGCAGGTTTTCCGGTTCGTAGATACGCTGCATCAGTCATTCTCACCGAATACATCCAGCATCCACTCCTCGCCATGAACTTGCAGCACGAAGCGGATAGGCTTGCAGCATACCTGACAGTCCTCGATGTACTCCTGATCGCCACCGGACAGGTCCACCGTGGTTTCGACTTCTTCGCCACAATAAGGGCAATCGTAGATAGCAGTTTGCAGCATCGCGGCCTCCGGGGTGACTTATGCGTATAATTGCCGGTCTGTTTACAGGGCCTGTGTGTGTCCGAGCCGTTTTTCGGAGCCCGCCCCTACCTTATTACCCTAGCCGTTTCCAACAAGAGAGCATGATGGGCGAATTCGATGCCATCCGACCGTACGACGACGCTGAGGTCCCTGCCGTTCTGGCACGCCTGCTCAGCGACCCGGCATTCCTCGATATCCTCACCCACTTCCGCTTCCCGCGTGCGGCCGGTGCTCTCGGCTGGTTGCTCAAACCGCTGATCGCCCGCCGTCTGCGCAAGGAATTCGCCGGTGTCACCTGTGTCTCGACCTTGCAGGACAAAGTCGAGTACTACGTCGACCAGACCATCGACCGCGCCACCGACGGCGTCACCTATTCGGGCGTGGAGCAGCTCAAGGCCGGCACCGCCTACCTGTTTCTGGCCAACCACCGTGACATCGTCATGGACCCGGCCTTCGTCAACTACGCGGTGTACCACGCCGGGCTGCCCACGCCGCGTATCGCCATTGGCGACAACCTGCTGCAAAAGCCGTTTGTCAGCGACATGATGCGCCTGAACAAGAGCTTCATCGTGCACCGCTCGATCAGTGGGCGCCGCGAGAAGCTGGCGGCCTACCAGCTGCTCTCGGCCTACATCAACCACTCGATCCGCAACGACGCCACGTCGATCTGGATCGCCCAGGCAGAAGGCCGGGCCAAGGACGGTGACGACCGCACCGATTCGGCGATCCTCAAGATGTTCCACATGAGCCGCAAGGACGAGCCGTTCGGCGCGGTGATCCAGAGCCTGAACCTGACACCGGTTTCGATCAGCTACGAATATGACCCGTGCGACCAGGCCAAGGCCCGCGAGCTGTACATCCGCGCCACCACCGGCACCTACAAGAAGGCGCCGGGCGAGGACGACAACAGCATCGCCAAGGGCATTACCGGCTACAAAGGCCGGGTGCACATCAACTTTGCCCCGCCGGTGACCGAGTATCACGAGGATACCAAGCAGCTGGCAGCGGAAATCGACCGGCAGATCCTCGGTGGCTACCGACTGTTCCCGGTGCACTACCTGGCCTATGCAATGTGGGATGGCAAGGATGAGGCGCTACAGGTGCCGAGCGCCGAGAAGGTGTTCCCGGCCGATGAGCTGGCTCGGGCCAAGGAGGAATGGCAACGCCGCCTGGATGCCTGCCCTGAGGAGCAGCGGCCGTACCTTGTGCTGCAGTATGCGACGCCGGTGCGCAACCAGTACCAGGTCAGGCAGCAGGCACCGGTTGCCTGATAGATCCTAGGGCTGCTTTGCAGCCCATCGCGACACAAGGCCGCTCCTACAGGGGATCGCACATACCTGTAGGAGCGGCCTTGTGTCGCGATGGGCCGCAAAGCGGCCCTGAAATCTCAAATCCAGGTACTGAACCAGGACAGCAGCAACGCCATCGCCAGGCACGAAAAACCGAGAATGTAGAAATACCGCGGCACCCGCAGGTCGAACGCGTCCACCACCCCCTCGTCCACCGCCATGTATTCGCGGGTCTCGGCCTCGCGCCGCCGCGCACTGTGCAGCAGCAACCCGCCCGGGCAGGTCAGCAGCAGCGCCAGCAGATTGATCAGCTTGGTCGGGTGGGCGGCCAGGAACCCCCAGAGCACTTGCAAGGACATCACGCAACCTCGGTATGAGCGACGGCAAAGGCCGGCATTCTACCCAAGTCATGCCCAGACGCCCGGTTCAGGCGACAAAGTGTCATCGAATTTCATCTGGCATGGCATGAAGATTTGCCGGCCTCTTCGCGGGCACAGACAACAAAAAACCCGCTGCCTGGAACACAGGCAGCGGGTTTTGTTTTATAGCTGAAGGCTTACTGCCCCAGCACCTGACCGATGGTCGGGTCCTTGAACATGCGGGTCAGGGCATCGCTCAGCACATCGCCCACCAGCTGGGTGTTGGTTTCCTGGTTCGGCGCCATGCCGAAACGCTGGTCCAGCGAAGCGCCGTAACGGCCACTGTAGCGGCGGCCGCCATTGGACACGTCGGCACGGAAGGTGGCGCCGATGGTAGCCTCGGTCACGTACAGGTTGTCTTTCGGCGACTGGTACTTCAGTTCGGCCAGGGTCACGGTCAGCTGCGGCGCGTTGTAGGCGTTCGGCGTCGGGGTGAAGCCGAGCAGGCGTACGGCGGCTTCGGCCTGGGCCTGCAGCTTGGGCACGATGTCGTTGCCACTCACGCTGATGGTACTGGTCTCGGGATACATGCCACCGCGAGTGCCCAGGGACTGCGAGGCCCGGCCATCAACTACCCGGACCACTACCGGCTGGCCATGGCCGACCGGGGCGAGCTGGGCCTTGAGCGTGGGTTGCGGGTTGAGTTGTTGCGGGCTGTGGGCACAACCGACCAGGCTGAGGCTGGCCACGGCGATCAAACCGAACAACAGACGTTGCAACATGCGCGTTACTCCAGAAAAAGCGGCGAAGGCCCACAGTATACCTAGCCACGCATCGACCAGTCATCGGTCCGGCCCGCTTGTCACAATCGTTTCATCGCCGCGCCCTTATCCTTGCGCCAAGCCCTAACGCACAGGACTCGCTGCCATGGCCTCGCTCTGGACCCTGCTGTTCCAACGCCCGCGCCACAACACCTATGCCCGCCTCGATGCCGACGGCAAATGCCTGGCCTTCAAGCAATGCAGCCAGGCGCCCAGCGGCAGCGGCTGGGTGCAGATCGGCGAAATCCGGCTCGCCTGGCTGGGCCGCGAGCTGCCCGCCAGTGCCCGGGTTTGCGCCCGCGCAAGCCGCCGCTGGCACCAGCGCATCCTCGCGGCCTGACAAACGCTGCAATAAAAACCACGAATGGCGACATTTCTGCCCGCGACATCGCTATAATCTCCCCCCGATTATAAGGACGTCTCCTGATCGGGCCCCGCACTCGCCGATTGACCCCGGCAACTTCAATGCTTCGCCCACAGAGAGCCTTCCACTCAGGTCTTGCATCGGCTGTCGTGCCTGCTTTTCCGGCCCTTCACACTGCATGAACCTGCGGGTTGCCATCGCGCAGTCCCCTTTTGAGGTTCACGTCTCCAAAAGAGCGTGAAAAAACGGTTTTCACAACTTCACAAGAGTGTGGCGAGCAAATGAACAGTCTGGCATGTGCAAAAGCGGCAGATGTGTCCCGAACAGCCCTGAACAGGCGGCAAATGCGCTCATCCCGTATGAGTGTCTGAGCCGTTCCATAACGCACGCACGACACCTTGACCATAAGTCGAATTGCCGCACCCGTGGCAAACCGCGTTCAATACGCGAACCCGAAGACTGATTGGCGGTGTCCGCGGAAGTTGCAAGAACTGCGAAAAGTCGGACATGGCGACCCTGGCGAACCCAGGTCCTATGCTGTCAATTAGGTAGCTGTAGATTGTGGAGACGCGTTAAATGGCGCAGAACGAATCGGTTGATGTGGTACTGGTAGGCGCAGGCATCATGAGTGCCACCCTGGCCGTACTGCTCAAGGAGCTCGACCCGACCCTGAAGCTTGAGGTCGTGGAGGCGATGGACTCCGGAGCCGCGGAAAGCTCCAACCCCTGGAACAACGCAGGCACCGGCCACGCCGGCCTGTGCGAGCTTAACTACACGCCCCAGGCCGCCGATGGCAGCATCGACATCAAGAAGGCCGTGCACATCAACACCCAGTTCGAGGTTTCGCGCCAGTTCTGGGCCTACCTGAGCAAGAAGGGCAACTTCGGCTCGGCACGTGCCTTCATCAACCCTGTCCCGCACCTGAGCTACGTCGAGGGTGACAAGGGTGTTTCCTTCCTCAAGAAGCGCTATGAGCTGCTCAAGCAGCACCATGCCTTTGCGGACATGGAATACACCGAAGACAAGGCCGTGATGAAGGACTGGATGCCGCTGATGATGCCAGGCCGCCCAGCCGACCAGCACATCGCCGCCACCCGCGTGCTCAAGGGCACCGACGTCAACTTCGGCGCCCTGACCAACAAGCTGCTGAAGCTGCTGGGCGACTCGCAGGACGCCCAGGTCAAGTACAGCAAGAAGGTCGTTGGCCTGCGCCGTAACGGCAAGGGCTGGACCGTGAGCATCAAGGACGTCAACAGCGGCGGTAGCCGTGAAGTGGACGCCCGCTTCGTCTTCCTCGGCGCCGGTGGCGCGGCCCTGCCGCTGCTGCAGCTGTCGGGCATTCCGGAAAGCAAAGGTTTCGGCGGCTTCCCGGTCAGCGGCCAGTGGCTGCGTTGCGACAACCCGGAAATCGTCAAGCAGCACCAGGCCAAGGTCTACAGCCAGGCCGCGGTCGGCGCCCCGCCGATGTCGGTACCGCACCTGGATACCCGCGTGGTCGATGGCAAGAAATCGCTGCTGTTCGGTCCATATGCCGGCTTCACCACCAAGTTCCTGAAGCACGGTTCGCTGATGGACCTGCCGCTGTCGGTACGCATGGGCAACATCGGCCCGATGCTGGCCGTGGCCCGTGACAACATGGACCTGACCAAGTACCTGGTCAGCGAAGTGATGCAGTCGATGGAGCAGCGCCTGGAAGCCCTGCGTCGCTTCTACCCGCAGGCCAAGGCCGAAGACTGGCGCCTGGAAGTAGCCGGTCAGCGCGTGCAGATCATCAAGAAAGACCCGAAAAAAGGCGGCGTGCTGCAGTTCGGTACCGAGCTGGTCTCAGCCCAGGACGGCAGCCTGGCTGCACTGCTCGGCGCATCGCCGGGCGCTTCGGTGACCGTTTCGATCATGCTGGAACTGATCGAGCGCTGCTTCCCCGAGCAGGCCAAAGGTGCCTGGGCTGCCAAGCTCAAGGAAATCTTCCCGGCTCGCGAGAAGACCCTGGCGACCGATGCTGCCCTGTACCACAAGATCAGTGCCGACAACGACGTGGCGCTGGACCTGGTGGAAAGCAGCCCGGCGGCCAAGCATTACGCCTGATTCGGCCGGTCACGAAAAAACGCCCCTCGGGGCGTTTTTTTGTGCCTGGATCTTTGTAAGCCTGTTCCGGCCCTTTCGCGGGTGAACCCGCTCCCACAAGGACCGCACCACAGCTAAGGGCTGTGCTGTACCTGTGGGAGCGGGTTTACCCGCGAAAGGGCCGGAGCAGGTTCACAAATCAGCCACGGGCCTTGGCGATGATCTCGATGTAATCCGGCGCATTGCGCTGGTCGGCAATCTGCTCGACAAAGGTCTGGCCGTGCTCGTCCTTGCCATCCAGATCCAGCCCAGCCTTGACGAAGAAGCCGACAAAACGCTCGAAATCGTCGATGCGCAGGCCGCGGTAGGCCTTGACCAGCTTGTGCAGCGACGGCGAGGTCACGCCATCGGCCGGCTCGAACTGGAGGAACGACTTGATGTAGTCGTCGCTGATCTCGTCACCGATTACCTGTTTCTTGTCTTTACGCATTGCCGACTCCAACTGGACCATCACGAAATTTCGAAGGCCGGCAGTGTACCCCCCGCAGGCCGGGCGCCTCAACGCGTACGTACGGTACCGGTGTGCAGGTCGGCCCAGACGTGGCCGTTGCCGTAGGTGAGGAACTGCACATACAGCGTCTCGTTGCGCAGCAGGTCCATGATCACGCGGTAGTCGCTGAGCGGATAATTCAGGCTCAGGGTGCGGGTTTTCTCATCGTATACGGGTTTCTTCAGGCTCTTGGCCGCTTCACCGTCAAAGGTCAGCAGTACCTGGGCGATGGTTGCGCCCTTGCTCAGCGGCTTGCCCTTGAGGCGCACCTGCAACGACGAGGTGATCGGGATCGGCTGCTGGTCGGATTGGCGTTGGGTACCCACTACCACCGAGTAGTCGGTCACTTGCAGCAATTGCTGGCCGGTCGGCGCTTCCTGGCGCAGGGACTGGTCGTCTGGTGGCAGGAACTGGCTGTGCAGCGGTGCGGCGGCGAGTGGCAGGCTGACCGCCAGCAGGAGGGGAAGAAACGCACGCATGTGAGGCTCCTTGAATGAAAGAGCACTCTAGCATGCTGTGTCTGGGCTGTACCGGCCCTATCGCCGGCAAGCCAGCGCCCACAGGTACCGCGCTATCCATGTGGGAGCTGGCTTGCCGGCGATGGGGCCGGTGCAAGCAACATCAATCGAACTGCGCGCGCATCCAGGCCTGGTACTCGTCCACGCCCTCTTCTCCTTCGCGCGGCGCCCAGTGCGCATGTTCGCCTTCACCCACCGGCCGATACGGTCCGGCCTTGCACTCGAACAGGATGCTGTCCGGCTCCAGCACCACAAGCCCATGGTAAATACCAGGCGCCAGGTCCACACCCAGGCAATCCCCGCCCGCCTGCAGCACTCGCTTGTCGGTCACCGCCCCCTGCTCGTTGAAGAGCAGCAGGCCCAGGCAACCCTTGAGCACGACCAGCGTTTCGGCTTTGTCATCGCTCAGGTGCCGATGCGGCGGGATATAGGTGCTCGGTTGCAGCCCGACTGCCATGCGGTGGCAAGGCTCTTCCATCTCATGGAAATTGTGATGTTGCCGCCCGCGCGGGTTGGCTGCAGCCTTTGCGGCCAGCCCGGCGAACAGCGATTGGTCGATGAACGCAGGCTGGCGCATGATCACAGCCCCTTTACGGCGAAGATGCCGTTGGCGTTGCGCCAGTAGCCTTTGTAGTCCATGCCGTAACCGAAGATATAGCGGTCGACGCAGGGCAAGCCCACGTAGTTGGCCTTGAGTTCCGGGCTGGCCTTGCGGTCATGTTCCTTGTCGATCAGTACCGCGGTGTGCACCGAGCGCGCACCAGCATGCTTGCAGAACTCGATGATGGCGCTGAGGGTGTGGCCTTCGTCGAGGATGTCATCGACGATCAGTACGTCACGGTCGATGAACGACACTTCGGGCTTGGCCTTCCAGAACAGCTCGCCGCCGCTGGTCTGGTTGCGGTAGCGGGTAGCGTGCAGGTAGCTGGCTTCCAGTGGGAACTGCAGGTGGGTCAGCAGTTTGCCCGAGAAGATCAGGCCGCCGTTCATCACGCAGAAAACCACCGGGTTCTTGTCGTGCAGGTCCTTGCAGATCTGCTCGCCGACTTTGGCGATGGCCGCTTCGACTTCGGCTTCGGTGTACAGGCAGTCAGCTTCACGCATGACTTGACGGATATGCTCGAGATCGGCGGACATGGCGCTCTCCGGGGGTGCATTTTGGAAAAGCGGGCAAAGGTACGCATCCGCTCGTCACAGATCAAGCATTTATGGACTAACGTCCAGAATGACCAGACGACAGCACAGGCTGAATAGATTAATCTAGCGCGGTTTTTTTGCCCGCCTTTCGGAGCCCCCCTATGCCCACTCGTGAGATCCGCCATCCGCTGATCCGCCACAAGCTCGGCCTGATGCGCCGTGCCGATATCAGCACCAAGAATTTTCGCGAACTTGCCCAGGAAGTCGGCGCGCTCCTGACCTACGAAGCCACCCAGGACCTGCCGCTCGAAACCTACGAGATCGACGGCTGGTGCGGCAAGGTGCAAGTTGAAAAAATCGCCGGCAAGAAGATTACCGTGGTACCGATCCTGCGAGCCGGCATCGGCATGCTCGACGGCGTGCTCAGCCTGATCCCGGGCGCCAAGGTCAGCGCCGTCGGCGTTGCCCGCAACGAGGAAACCCTCGAAGCCCACACCTACCTGGAAAAGCTCGCGCCGGACATCAACCAGCGCCTGGCCCTGATCATCGACCCGATGCTGGCCACCGGCGGTTCGATGGTCGCCACCATCGACCTGCTGAAAAAGGCCGGCTGCAAAGAGATCCGCGCCATGGTTTTGGTCGCTGCGCCAGAAGGCATCGAAGTGGTGGAAAAAGCCCACCCGAACGTGCAGATCTACACCGCCTCGATCGACCAGCGCCTGAACGAACACGGCTACATCGTGCCGGGCCTGGGCGATGCCGGTGACAAGATCTTCGGCACCAAGCAAAAGGACGCCTGACCATGCAGGACGGCTTCAACGACCCGCTCTGGCGCCAGGTCGTTTCGGGCGCGCAGATGCTCTTCGTGGCATTTGGCGCGCTGGTGCTGATGCCACTGATCACCGGCCTCGATCCGAACGTAGCGCTGTTCACTGCCGGCATCGGCACCCTGCTGTTCCAGCTGGTCACCGGCCGCCAGGTACCCGTGTTCCTGGCCTCGAGCTTTGCTTTCATCACCCCGATCATCCTCGCCAAGGGCCAGTTCGGCCTGGCCGAGACCATGGGCGGCGTGATGGCCGCAGGTTTCGTGTACACCTTCATGGGCCTGATGGTAAAAATCAAAGGCACTGGCTTCATCGACCGCATGCTGCCGCCGGTGGTGATCGGCCCGGTGATCATCTCCATCGGCCTGGCCATGGCGCCGATCGCCGCCAACATGGCGATGGGCAAGGCCGGTGACGGCAGCGTGTTGCTGCCGTACAAGACCGCCATGATGATCTCGATGCCGGCCCTGCTGACAACGCTGATCGTTGCCGTGTTCGGCAAGGGCATCTTCCGTCTGGTGCCGATCATTGCCGGCGTGTTCGTAGGCTTTGCCCTGTCGTTCGCCTTTGGCGTGGTCGACACTGCCAAGATCGCCGCCGCGCCGTGGCTGGAGCTGCCCAACTTCACCGCGCCAGCATTCAACTGGCAGGCCATCCTGTTCATCGTCCCGGTTGCCCTGGCACCGGCGATCGAGCACATCGGCGGGGTGATCGCGGTCGGCAGCGTGACCGGCCGCGACTACCTGAAGAAGCCCGGCCTGCACCGCACCCTGCTGGGCGACGGCCTGGCCACCACCGCAGCCGGCCTGTTCGGCGGCCCGCCCAACACCACCTATGCCGAAGTCACCGGCGCGGTGATGCTGACCAAGAACTACAACCCGAAGATCATGACCTGGGCGGCGATTTTCGCTATCACCCTCGCCTTCATCGGCAAGTTCGGCGCATTGCTGCAAAGCATCCCGGTACCGGTGATGGGTGGCATCCTGTGCCTGCTGTTCGGCTCGATCGCGGCGGTGGGCATGAACACCATGATCCGCCACAAGATCGACCTGGCTGAAGCGCGCAACCTGGTGATCGTGTCGGTGACACTGGTGTTCGGTATCGGCGGCGTACTGATCGGCAGTGGTGATGGCCCGGATGACTGGGGCCTGAAGGGCATCGCCCTGTGCGCCATCGTGGCTATCGCCCTGAACCTGATCTTGCCGGGCAATGATGGCTGGAAGCACAAGAAGCTGGATGATCAGTTGCCTTGATTCGGCTTTAGCCTGACCCGGCCACTTCGCGGGTAAACCCGCTCCCACAGGTACCCCGCTGCCCTCAGGCCTTGTGCAAAACCTGTGGGAGCGGGTTTACCCGCGAAGAGGGCAACCTTGGACTCAGGTTTTTTCGCACATCCCCGCCAGCGCCTTCACCCACTCCGGGTGATCATTCAGGCAAGGCACCAGCACCAGCTCCTGCCCGCCGGCCTCGACAAACTGCTCGCTCCCGCGCATGCCGATCTCTTCCAGGGTCTCGATGCAATCGGCCACGAACGCCGGGCACATTACCAGCAGCTTCTTCACCCCAGCCTTGGCCAGCTCGTCCAGCCGCGCCTCGGTATAGGGTTCGATCCACTTGGCCCGCCCCAGTCGTGACTGGAACGACACCGACCATTTGCCATCGGGTATGCCCATCTTCTGCGCAAAGGCCCTGGCCGTTGCCAAGCACTGCCCGCGGTAGCACACCGCGCGCATGTCGGCACTGGCATCCTTGCAGCAATCGGCCGCCTGGAAGTCATGCTTGCCGGTAGGGTCCAGCTTCTTCAAGTGGCGCTCCGGCAAACCATGGAAGCTCAGCAACAGGTGATCGTAATCCTGCTCCAGGTAAGGCCGGGCGCTGGCGACCAATGCCTCGATGTAGTCCGGGTGCTCGTAGAATGGCTGCAGCACGCGAAGTTGCAACGGCAACTGGCGTTCACTGACCGTCTGCCTGGCCAGTTCCACCACAGTGGTCACCGTGCTGTCAGCGAACTGTGGATACAGCGGCGCCAGGGTCACCTTGCGCACACCCTGGGCCACCAGGCGCTCCAGCACCTCGGGCAAGGCCGGCTGGCCATAGCGCATGGCAATCTCCACCGGGCCATGGGGCCAGTGCTCGACCATTGCCGCCTGCAGGCGACGGGTCAGCACTACCAGCGGCGAGCCCTCTTCCCACCAGATCGAGCCATAGGCGTGCGCCGACTGCTCCGGGCGCTTGATCAGGATCAGCGACACCAGCAGGCGCCGTACCGGCCAGGGCAGGTCGATCACATACGGGTCCATGAGGAACTGGTTGAGGTAGCGGCGCACATCGGCCACCGAGGTGGAGGCCGGGGAACCCAGGTTGACCAGCAGCAGGGCGTGATCGGTCATGCAGCGTCCTATGTCAGAGGCAGCTGGACAGGTTGTCCAGAGCCGATTGCAGATCGTTGAAGCGGAAGGTGAAGCCTGCCGCCAGCAAGCGTGCCGGGCGGGCGCGCTGGCCGCCGAGTAGCAGGGTCGACAGCTCACCCAGCCCCGCCTTGAGCAGCAGTGCCGGCACTGGCAGCAGCGCCGGCCGGTGCAAGGCGCGGCCCAGGCGCCTGGCGAACTCGCGGTTGCGCACCGGCTCCGGGGCGCAGGCATTATAAGGACCGCTGGCATCCTTGTGCTGCAAGAGAAAATCAATCAGGGCGACCTGGTCGTCTATATGGACCCAAGGCATCCACTGCCGCCCGTCACCCAAAGGCCCGCCCAGCCCCAGTTTGAAGGGCAGGCGCAGGCGCGACAAAAAGCCGCCGTCACTGGCCAGCACCAACCCGGTACGCACCAGCACCACGCGAATGCCCTGAGCCTGCGAACGCATCGCTGTCTCTTCCCAGGCAATGCACAGTTGGCTGGCGAAATCTTCGCGCACCGGCGGTGAAGCCTCGGTCAGCTCGCGTTCGCCACCGTCTCCATACCAGCCCACCGCAGAGCCGGAAATCAACACTTCCGGGCGCTGTTCGCGGCTGCCCAACCAGGCCAGTAACTGCTCGGTGAGGGTGACGCGGCTGGCCCACAGCAGGTTGCGCCGGGCCGCCGTCCAGGGCCGATCGGCAATCGGCGCGCCGGCCAGGTTGATCACTGCGTCCAGCTGAACATCCGCCTCCAGTTGTTCCAGGCGGGCGATGCCACGCACGCCGGTCCCACAAATTTTCGGCACCTGTTCAGGCCGCCGACTCCACACCGTCAGGCGATGACCCTGGCCGAGCCAGTACTGGCACAGGTGCTTGCCAATCAACCCGGTGCCGCCTGTCAGCAATATATGCATGGCTGTGTCCTCGCAGAATGCGGCGGTGGTCTATTTTTAACATCAAGGCACTTTTTTGACCCGACGCTCTCGGATAAACATAGGCCAACCTGCCTGCCAACACGGAATAACCTTATACAACATTTGAGCATTGTACAGGTTTTCCTGACAGCGTAGTCTGCTTACAGCAAGGTTTGAAGAGGCCATCATGACAGTACCTATCGCCATCATCGGGGCCGGTATCGCCGGCCTGTCAGCCGCCCAGGCCCTGCAGAAGGCCGGGCAATCCGTGCATTTGTTCGACAAGGGCCACGGCAGTGGCGGGCGCATGGCCAGCAAGCGCAGCGAAGCTGGCGCGCTGGACCTCGGCGCCCAATACTTCACGGCCCGTGACCGCCGCTTCGTCGAGCAGGTACAGCAATGGGTTGCCGCCGGTTGGGCCGCGCAATGGAAGCCACAGCTGTACAACTACCGCGATGGTGAACTCAGCCCCTCCCCCGACGAGCAGACGCGCTGGGTGGGCGTGCCGCGCATGAGTGCAATCACCCGCGGCCTGCTCAAGGACGTGACGGTCAACTTCGGCTGCCGCATCGCCGAAGTGTTCCGCGGCAAGCAGTACTGGCACCTGCAGGACACCGAAGGCTGCAGCCACGGCCCCTACAGCCGCGTGGTGATCGCCGTGCCGGCGCCACAGGCCACGCCGCTGCTGGCCGCTACCCCGAAGCTCGCTGCCGTGGCCGCCGGTGTGCAGATGGAGCCCACCTGGGCCGTCGCCCTGGCCTTCCAGACACCGCTGGATACCCCGATGCAAGGCTGCTTCGTGCAGGACAACCCGCTCGACTGGCTGGCGCGCAACCGCAGCAAGCCCGGGCGTGACGAGCAACTCGACACCTGGGTACTGCACGCCACATCGGACTGGAGCCGACAACACATCGACCTGCCCAAGGAGGAAGTGATCGAACAGCTGTGGGGCGAATTCGCCGAACTGGTCGGCTGCGTGGTGCCAGCACCTACTTTTGCCTTGGCCCACCGCTGGCTTTATGCCCGTCCGAGCAGCAACCATGAATGGGGCGCACTGGCCGATGCTGACCAGGGCCTATACGCCTGCGGCGACTGGTGCCTGTCCGGCCGTGTCGAGGGCGCCTGGCTCAGTGGCCAGGAAGCGGCGCGTCGACTGCTCGAACATCTCGAGTGATGTAGGGTTATACAAAAAAAACTGTTTGCATAACTTCCGGGCTGTGCTGGAATGAACCTGTACAACTATTTTGTCTCGTACAGGTTTTTGGAGGCAGCCCATGCACGACTCATCCGCCCACAGCAAGCCGCGTATCGCCATCAGCGCCTGCCTGACCGGGCACAGCGTGCGCTATAACGGCGGCCACAAGGCCTCCGACCTGTGCCGTATGCAACTCGAGGAACATTTCGACTGGTTGCCGGTGTGCCCGGAGGTGGCCATCGGCCTGGGCGTGCCGCGCGACCCGATCCGCCTGGTCGGCGACCCCGAGCAGCCGGAAGTGGTAGGCACCCGCAACCCCGGCATGGACCTGACCGGACCGCTGCGCAGCTATGGCGAGCAAATGGCGGCGGAACTCGATGATATCTGCGGCTACATCTTCATGCAGAAATCGCCTTCCTGTGGCCTGGAGCGGGTCAAGGTATACCAAGACAATGGCCACCCTGCCTTCCACGGTGGGCGGGGAGTGTATGCGCAGGCGTTCTGCGCACGGCGGCCGGACCTGCCGGTGGAAGAAGAAGGCCGCCTGCACGACCCCATACTGCGCGAGAACTTCATCAGCCGCGTGTACGCGTACGCCGACTGGCAACGCCTGCTGGCCGAAGGCCTGAGCCGTGGCGCTCTGGTGCGATTCCACTCACGCTACAAGTACCTGTTGATGGCCAACAACCCGCAGGCCTACCGCAGCCTCGGGCGCCTGCTCGGCAGCATGAGCAAGGACGATGACCCGCAAAGCATCGGCCCGCGCTACTTCAGCCAGCTGATGCAGGCTCTGCGCCGCTGTGCCAGCCGCGGCACTCATTGCAACGTGCTGCAGCATCTGAGCGGCTACTTCAAGGACATCCTCACACGGCAGGACAAAGCCGAGCTGCAGGCCATCATCGGCCAATACCAGCAAGGCGTGGTGCCGCTGGTAGTGCCGCTGACCCTGCTCAAGCACCATTTGCGCAAGCATCCCGATCCGTATCTGCAGCAGCAGGCCTACCTTCAGCCGCACCCCGAGAGCCTGGGCCTGCGCAATGCCGTCTGAGATCCTGTTGCCCATCGGCGAACTGGCTCGCCGCACGGGCGTCAATCCCGTCACCCTGCGAGCCTGGGAGCGCCGCTACGGCCTTCTCAAGCCCCAGCGTACCGCCAAGGGCCATCGCCTGTATCCGCTGGAGCAGGTCGAACGAGTAGAAGCGATCCTTGCCTGGCTGCAGCGCGGCGCCTCCGTCGGCCAGGTACGCGAGCTGCTCGACAAACCGGCCAGCACGCCGCCGAAAGGCGACTGGCAAGCCCGGCAGTTCCAACTGATCGAGGCCATCGCCACGCTGTCGCAGCGCGCCCTCGACCAGCAGCTCAACCAGGCGATGGCCCTGTACCCGGCCGTCACCCTGTGCGAGCAATTGCTGTTGCCGCTGCTCGACCTCCTCGACCTGCGCTGGCGCAATTACTTCAACGCACGGCTGGAACAGGTGTTTTTCCACAGCTGGTTGCGCAGCAAGCTGGGCGCCAGGGTCTACCACGACAACCAGTTGCTGCAAGGGCCTGCCATCTTGCTGGCCGAAGACAGCGAACAAACTTTCAGCCCCGGTTTGTGGTTGTGCGCCTGGCTGTTCACCAGCAACGGCCTGCCGGTCGAAGTGCTGGAGCACACCATTGCTGGCGCGCACCTGCAACGCGCAGCCACCATGCTCAAGCCACGCGCCGTGCTCCTGCACCTGGGGCCACGCATCGATGACAAGGCGTTGCACCGTACCCTGTCCAACCTGCCCGTGCCGACCCTGGCTGGCGGGCCGACGCTGGCGCTGCATGAAACCCGGCTGCGCGCCCTGGGGCTGCCCAATCTTGCCCTGTTCGATACCCCGCAGGCGGCATTGCGTTTGCTGCAAGCCCATGACCGCCAGCCTGGAGAGATGACCGCACCATGCACCTGACCTGGCTGCGCAGCGACCTGCGCATCGATGACAACACCGCGCTAGCCGCCGCCAGCGAACGCGGCCCGACCCTCGCACTGTGGCTGGTCAGCCCCGGGCAATGGCTGGCCCACGACGACGCCGCCTGCAAGGTCGACTTCTGGCTGCGCAGCCTGCGCGACCTGCGCCAGTCGCTGGAGCGCTTGAACATCCCCCTGCTGATCCGCAGGATCGACACTTGGGACCAGGCGCCACAGGCCGTACTCGACGTCTGCCGCCAACATCAGGTGCAAAGCGTGCACTGGAACGAGGAGTACGGCATCAACGAGCAACGTCGCGACGACGCCACCCGCGCGCTGCTGGAAAAGTCGTCCATCCAGGCCCACAGCCACCTCGACCAGCTGTTGTTCCGCCCTGGCACCATCCTTACCCGCAGCGGCGACTACTTCCAGGTGTTCAGCCAGTTCAAGAAGAGCTGCCTGGAGCACCTGCACCGCAGCCTCCCTGCCCTGGCCCGCCAGATAAAACGCCAGGCACCGCTGCATGTCAGCAGCGACCCGATCCCACAGCACGTGGACGGCTTCGAAAAACCCGCGCAGGCACTGCGCGACCACTGGCCGGCCGGCGAAGCCGAAGCGAAGGCGCGGCTGACCCGTTTTCTCGATGAAACCATCGACGATTACCAACAGCTGCGTGACTTGCCTGCCAAGCCCGGTACCAGCCAGCTCTCCGCCTATCTGGCCGCCGGCATGATCTCGCCACGCCAGTGCCTGCACGGTGCCCTGGCCAGCAACCGCGGCGAGTTCGACAGCGGCAGCAGCGGCGTGCAAACCTGGATCAACGAGCTGCTCTGGCGCGAATTCTACAAACACATCCTGACCGGTTATCCACAGGTCTCGCGTCACCGAGCCTTCCGCGCCCAGACCGAAGCCCTGCCCTGGCGCGATGCACCGGCCGACCTCGAAGCATGGGAACAGGGCCGAACCGGCTTCCCGATCATCGACGCCGCCATGCGCCAACTGTTGCACACCGGGTGGATGCACAACCGCCTGCGCATGATCGTGGCCATGTTCCTCAGCAAGAACCTGCTGATCGACTGGCGCAAGGGCGAGCGGCATTTCATGCGCCACTTGATAGACGGCGACCTGGCCGCCAACAACGGCGGTTGGCAGTGGAGCGCGTCCACTGGCACCGACGCAGTGCCCTATTTCCGCATCTTCAACCCGGTTTCACAGTCGCAGCGATTCGACCCGCAAGGGCGTTTCATTCGGCACTGGCTGCCGGAATTGCAGGGGGTAGATGAAAAAGCCATTCATTTCCCCGTGAAGTCGGCCGATCTTTTTGCTAGATATTCCTACCACAGTCCAATTGTCGATCTCGACAGCAGTCGTCAGCGCGCACTGGAGGCATTCAAGAACCTCCCGCGCCGGCAGGATCAGAGGGCAGCATCTTGAACAACGCACGCAGTATCTGGGTGACGGGAGCAGGCAATGGACTTGGCCTGGCTTTAGTGGAGGGGCTGCTCGGGCAAGGACACCGGGTAGCTGCAAGCGCGAAGCATGGCGAGGCACTGGATGCCTTGGGTGCACGCTATGGCAGCCAACTGTTGCGCTTGCCGTGGCAGTTGCACGAAGAACATCAGGCGGCCCAGGCCAGCCAGCAGATCTGCCATGCCTGGTGCGCGCTGGATGGCTTGATCATCAACGCTGGTACCAGCGATTACCTGGCGGACGATGTGGCTGACAGCGAGTTGTTCGAGGCGATCGTCACGGACAACCAGTTGGCCGGCGAGCATTGCCTGGCCAGTGCGCTGCCGTTGTTGGCGAAGGGTGACTCGCCGCAGGTGATGGCGGTGTTCAACCGTTATTCGGCGCTGCAGTTGCATGCACCGACGCGGGTGCCTGCGGGCTGGAACAACACGCCGCAATGGATGCGCGAGCAGCGTCAGGCGTTGAAGGCGCAGGGGGTTGAGCTGACCGTGGTGGGGCCGCAGTCGCTGAAGACACCCGTGACACCGGCGCAGGCGCTACCGGAGGCGTGGACGCCGCAGGATGCGGCAGAAGAACTGCTGCGGCGGTGGCCGCAGAGGGAGCCCGAGCTTGTGCTGGAGGCCTTGGATCTCCATGGCCTGTGGCCGTTGACGCGCTAGAGCCTGGCATCGGCACTGCTTTGTTCGCGGGTAAACCCGCTCCCACAGGTACACCACTGCACTCAAGATACAGGGGGGGCTATGGGAGCGGGTTCACCCGCGAAGAGGCCGGCACAGGAGAACTCAGAGCGCCATGCGGTAATGCAGACTATAGCTCTCCACCCCATCGTTGGGCTGCTTGATGCCCGCGTTGGAATAGTGAATCGCCCGCACGCCAATCTCATGCCCACCGGCAAAGCGCAATCCAAAGCCGATGCGGTCCTCGAACTGGAATGCCGAGCCCAGCTCGTTGTCTTCCAGCTCGGTGCTGGAGAATGCCGCCACGCCAATCCCAGCCTCTATATAAGGCTTCACCGACTCCCCGGCAAACTCGTAGACGAACACCGGCGCGAACGACAGGCTATGGTTGCTCGCGGTCTCGTCACCATCCCAATAGGTGTAGGCCCCATCCCAGTACCCCGTCAGGCGCCCGACGCTGGTCTGCCACCAGCTCGCTTCCCAATTCGATTGCAGCCCCAACCGGTAGACCATGGTCGAGTCACCGGTCTGCCCCACCGAAAACGAAACGTCGGTAGCCTGCGCCGACAGTGAGTGCCCCAGGGTGAAGACGGCAGCCGCCGCCAAGCCGAGCAGCTTCTTCATGAGCAACATCCTTCTTTGCTGTTATTGGTATCCGCCTCATTTCAGGCAAGGCGGTAGAAAACGGCAGCGGTACGATAGTTCAGCTTCTTTTCACGTTTTTTTCACAATGAAAAGCTTTGCACACTGTCCGACTTATGCCACAGCAAAGGCAGGATCTTTCTGAGATATTGCGGATCGGCACTGGTCCAGAAGCGGGTATCCCTGGCCGGCCCATCGGCCAACAGGTCATCCGCGCCCAGCAGCCGCTGCAGTTGGCGTGCCACTGCAGCACCGGTATCGATGATGGCGACGTCGGCTGGCACCATGCCGGCCAGCAACGGGCGCAGGAAGGGGTAATGGGTGCAACCGAGAATCAACGTGTCACAGCCAGCGGCCAGCAACGGCTGCACATAACCTTGCAGCAACTGGCGCAGCGTCGGGCTGGCCAGGTCACCGGTCTCGATCAGATCGACCAGGCCCGGGCAAGGTTGGGTGATGACCTGTACGTCATTGGCAAAACGATCGAGCAAGGCAGCGAACTTGGCACTCTGCAGGGTACCGGTAGTGGCCAGCACACCGACCACGCCAGAGCGCGTAGCGGCGGCAGCGGGCTTCACCGCCGGCTCCATGCCCACCAGCGGCCAGTTCGGGTACAACTCGCGCAGGTCGGCCACCGCCGCCACCGTGGCGGTATTGCAGGCCAGTACCATGGCCTTGGCGCCCTGTTCATGGAAGAACGCAGCAATGCGCCGGAGACGCTCACGGATATAGTCCGGCGACTTCTCGCCGTAGGGTATGTGGCCGCAATCGCCCACGTACAGTAGCGTCTCGTTGGGCAGCAGGCGCTGGATCTCGGCGAGTACCGACAAGCCGCCAACCCCGGAGTCCATCACGCCGACCGGCGCCGATCGCTCAGCCATCGCGCTTACCACAGACCGCACAAGCCGGGTCGCGCTTGACCCGCAATTCGCGGATACGAGTGCCGAGAGCATCGATCAACAGCAGGCGGCCGACCAGCGGCTCGCCGAACCCGGCCAGCAGCTTCATCGCCTCCAGCGCCTGCAGGCTGCCCACCAGGCCCACCAGCGGGCCGATCACACCGGCCTCGCTGCAGGTCAGTTCGGCTTCGCTGCCATGGCCATACAGGCAGTGGTAGCAAGGGCTGTAGTCACGCCGTGGGTCGAATACCGACAACTGCCCTTCCAGGCGGATCGCCGCACCGCTGACCAGCGGCTTGCCAGCCGCGACGCAGGCAGCGTTGACCGCCTCGCGGGTACCGAAATTGTCAGAGCAGTCCAGCACCAGGTCGACCGCTGCCACAGCGGCCGCCAGCGAGTCCTCGTCCAGAGCCTGGCGATGGGCAACCAGGCTGATTTCCGGGTTGATTGCCTGCAGGCGCTGCAGGGCCGAATCGACCTTGCTCATGCCCACGCTCGCACTGTCGTGGATCACCTGGCGTTGCAGGTTGGTCAGGTCGACGGTGTCAAAGTCCGCCAGGTGCAGCTCACCGACCCCGGCGGCGGCCAGGTACAAGGCGACGGGCGAGCCAAGGCCGCCGAGCCCGACGATCAGCGCCTTGCTCTGCTTGAGCCGCAACTGGCCGTCGATGTCGATCTGGGCCAGCAAAACCTGCCGGCTGTAACGCAGCAGTTCCTGATCACTCAGCATGGCAGGCGCCCCAGGGTAATGCGTTCATGGCCGCCCAGGTCCGTGCGGCTGGCGACCTCGATGAAGCCTTGTTCAGCCAGCAAGGCGCGCACCGCCGCTGCCTGATCGTAGCCGTGTTCCAGCAGTAACCAGCCACCCGGTACCAGGTGCGCGGGCGCCTGGGCAGCTATCACGCGCAGGTCGTCCAGGCCATCGGCACCGGCCACCAGCGCACTGCTGGGCTCGAAGCGTACATCACCGGCGACCAAATGCGGGTCTGCGGCAGCGATGTAGGGCGGGTTGCTGACAATCAGGTCGAAACGCTCGCCGGCCAGACTGTCGAACCAGTGGCTGAGCCGTACCTGGGCGTTTGCCAGGCCCAGCCGCTGGCGGTTGCGCTCAGCCAGGGCTGCAGCCTCCTCCACGCGGTCCACTGCGGTCACCTGCCAGGCCGGGCGATCGCTGGCCAGGGCCAAGGCAATCGCGCCGGTGCCGGTGCCCAGGTCAAGGACCTTGGCCGGCGTGGCGGGTTGCAGTTCAAGGGCAGCTTCGACCAGCAGCTCGGTATCCGGCCGCGGGATCAGGGTATGCGGTGCCACTTCCAGATCGATCTTCCAGAAGCCCTGCAGCCCGAGAATGTAGGCGACCGGTTCGCCGCCACGGCGGCGCTGCAGGTAGCCAGCATAGGTCTCGGCATCTTCGCTGCTGACGATTCGCTCGGGCCAGGTGTGCAGGTAGCTGCGCGATTTGCCGATGGCCGCGGCCAACAGCAACTCGGCATCCAGCCGCTCGGTAGGCGACTCTGGCAACTGCGCGTTGCGCAGCAGGCTGGCGATGATGGTCATCAGTCCCCCAGAGCGGCCAGTTGATCGGCCTGGTATTCGGCCAGCAGCGGTTCGATCACCGCCTCCACCCCGCCGGCGAGGATATCGTCCAGCGAGTACAGGGTCAGGTTGATACGGTGATCGGTCACCCGCCCCTGTGGATAATTGTACGTACGGATGCGCTCGGAACGGTCACCCGAGCCGACCAGCAGCTTGCGCTCGGTGGCGATGGCATTCTGCGCGGCGCTGGTCTGCATGTCGTTGAGCTTGGCCGACAGCCAGGACATGGCACGGGCACGGTTCTTGTGCTGCGAGCGCTCTTCCTGGCACTCGACCACGATACCGGTGGGCAAGTGGGTGATACGGATCGCCGAGTCGGTCTTGTTGACGTGCTGGCCGCCGGCACCGGATGCGCGGTAGGTGTCCACGCGCAGGTCGGCCGGGTTGATCTCGATGGCCGCCTGCTCGTCCGGCTCGGGCAGTACTGCCACGGTGCACGCGGAGGTGTGGATACGGCCCTGGGATTCGGTTTCGGGCACGCGCTGTACGCGGTGCGCGCCGGACTCGAACTTGAGCTTGCCGTACACGCTCTCACCCTCGACGCGGGCGATGATTTCCTTGTAGCCGCCGTGCTCGCCTTCGTTCTCCGAGAGGATTTCCAGGCGCCAGCCACGCTTTTCGGCGTAGCGCGAATACATGCGGAACAGGTCGCCGGAGAAGATCGCCGCCTCGTCGCCACCGGTGCCGGCGCGGATTTCGAGGAACACGTTGCGGCCGTCGTTGGGGTCCTTGGGCAACAGCATGCGTTGCAGCTGCGACTCCAGCGTCAGCAGTTGTTCCTTGGCTTCACGCACTTCTTCCACGGCCATTTCGCGCAGGTCCGGGTCACTGTCCTTGAGCAGCGCCTGGGCACCTTCGAGGTCGTCCTGGACTTTGCGCCACTCTTTATAAGCAGCGTAGACCGGCTCGACTTCGGCGTATTCACGGGAATAGGCGCGAAAGCGCGTCTGGTCGGAAATGACCTCGGCATCACCAAGCAGAGCGGTGAGTTCTTCGAAGCGGTCCTGGAGGATTTCCAGTTTGTTCAGCAGCGACGCTTTCATTGCGGGGATTTGTCCGTCGAGCCCTCGTTGAGGGCAAAGAGTTCCTGGGCCATGGCCAGCGCATCGAGGCGGCCCTCGGCCGAGAGCCTTTTCAATTGCACGCTGGGCGCGTGCAGGAGTTTGTTGGTCAGCCCCCGGGCCAGTTGGGCCAGTACGTCTTCGGGGTTGCCGCCGTTGGCCAGCAGCCGCTGGGCCTTTTGCAGTTCTTCGTCGCGCAGGCGCTCGCATTGCTGGCGATAGGCCTTGAGCACATCCACCGCGGCCAGCTCGCGCAGGCGCAGCATGAAGTCCTCTGCCCCCACCGACACCAGCTCTTCGGCGGCCTGGGCCGCGCCCTGGCGACTTTTGAGGTTTTCTGCCACAACGTCGTGCAGGTCATCGACAGTGTACAGGTAGACGTCATCCAGTTCGCCGACTTCGGTTTCGATATCGCGCGGTACGGCAATGTCGACCATGAAAATCGGCTTGTGCCGGCGCTGCTTCAGCGCGCTCTCGACCGCACCCTTGCCAAGGATCGGCAACTGGCTGGCGGTGGAGCTGATGACGATGTCGCTGTTGGCCAGCTCCTGAGGGATGTCGGCCAGCAGAACGGCGTGCGCACCGAACTGTTCGGCCAGGATGCTGGCCCGCTCGAGGGTACGGTTGGCCACGACGATACGGCGCACGCCCTGCTCATGCAGGTGGCGGGCGACCAGGGTGATGGTTTCGCCGGCACCGATCAGCAGGGCCTGGCTGCGGCCCAGGTCGCTGAAGATCTGCTTGGCCAGGCTGACCGCGGCAAACGCCACCGACACCGGGTTTTCACCGATGGCAGTGTCGGTGCGCACCTGCTTGGCGGCACTGAAGGTGGCCTGGAACAGGCGCCCGAGCAGCGGGCCGACGGTGCCGGCCTCACGCGCCACGGCATAGGCGGACTTCATCTGGCCGAGGATCTGCGGTTCGCCGAGCACCAGCGAGTCCAGGCCGGAGGCCACCCGCATCATGTGCTTCACCGCCTCGTGCTCTTCGTGCACGTAGGCGCTGGCGCGCAGCTCGTCCAGGCTGAGGCGGTGGTAGTCGGCGAGCCATTGCAGCACGGCATCGGCGGACAGGTGGTCCTGCTCGATATAGAGCTCGCTACGGTTGCAGGTCGACAGAATCGCCGCTTCGCGGCTGGATGTCAGCCGGCAGAGCTGCTGCAGGGCGTCTACCAGCTGCTCTGGGGTAAACGCCACGCGCTCGCGTACGTCTACCGAGGCAGTCTTATGGTTGATACCAAGTGCAAGAAAGGCCATGCAAGGTCGCTGGTTGTGACGGGAAGCCGATAATTGTCCTCTTTCGCAGGTTTCAGGACAACCACCGTTCGCTATTGCGCTGATAGTCGTGCGGCTATCGCCTTTTCGTAGCCTGCCCTAGCGGTGTTTTCAGGTCTTGCCGGCTTTTGATCTGGCTTTTGATCCTGATCTTGATCTTCGCGACTTCAGGAGGCCGAACGCAGGCCTTGCGCATGGAGGTGACGGGCATGGATGCCCGTCAAGCGCTGGGCCCCAGGATGAGGCCTGCTGCGCAGTCCTCCCGGGAGCAAGCCCTACGCTCGGCCTCCTGAAGTCGCAATCTGCAGCACCTGATCTACCGCGCTCTTAGGGAAATCCTGAAAAAGACTTCCTGATTTGGCAAAATCCCCGGACACCAATCGCCGAGCTTTTCGATGATGAAACAAATGACCTTCGCCGATGCCGAGTACGCCGGTAAGCGCAAGCAGACCCGCAAGGAGCTGTTCCTGATAGAGATGGATCGGGTCGTACCCTGGGAGGGTTTGATTGCTCTGATCAAACCTCATTACCCAAAGGGCGAAGGGGGCCGTCCAGCCTATCCGCTGATGGCGATGCTGCGGATTCATCTAATGCAGAACTGGTTCGGTTACAGCGATCCGGCGATGGAAGAGGCGCTGTACGAGACGACGATCCTGCGCCAGTTTTCCGGTCTGAGCCTGGAGCGAATCCCGGATGAAACCACCATCCTCAACTTCCGTCGCCTGCTGGAAAAGCATGAGTTGGCCACCGGTATTCTCGGCGTGATCAATGGCTATTTGGGCGACCGTGGCTTGTCACTGCGACAAGGCACCATCGTCGATGCCACTCTGATTCATGCGCCCAGTTCGACCAAGAACAAGGACGGCAAACGCGACCCGGAAATGCATCAGACCAAGAAGGGCAACCAGTATTACTTCGGTGCCAAAGCTCACATTGGTGTCGACGATGAGTCCGGGCTTGTGCACAGCGTGGTGGTCACTGCGGCCAACGTCGCGGACGTAACCCAAGTCGACAAACTGCTGCACGGTGGTGAGAACGTGGTCTGCGCTGATGCGGGCTATACCGGTGTAGAGAAGCGTGAAGAGCATGAGGGGCGCCAAGTCATCTGGCAGATTGCAGCCCGGCGCAGCACTTACAAAAAGCACGGTAACCGCAGCGCGTTATACAAAGCGATACGTAAGATCGAAAGAGCCAAGGCCCAGGTTCGCTCCAAGGTTGAGCATCCATTTCGGGTGATCAAGCGCCAGTTTGGTTATACGAAAGTGCGCTTCCGAGGCTTGGTGAAAAACACTGCTCAGATGGTGACGCTGTTCGCCCTGTCGAACATTTGGATGGCGCGTCGACATTTGCTCTCCAATGCAGGAGAGGTGCGTCCGTGAAGAGTGAAGTGACTGCTGCGAGGTGCTTGCAGCGGCAAAAAAGGCTGAAATAGACGGCAGGTTTGACCGGGATTTGAGCGGCTACCGTTTTTTGAAAGTGTCGATGGCGAAGTAGCCGGAAAACAGGGGCTACTTCAGACCATCCTTAGAAGCAACAGTCACAGCAAAAGCCAGAGCCATCGGCTCGACATCGCCCTAGCCAACTACGCCGACCGGGTCGAGAAGACTCTTTGACATATGTCCATAAGACTTATCCACAGTCTTGTAGTCCATTTCCCAAATACATGCCCAGCTGTTGCCCTACCCTCCTTCCGCACCTAGTCTTGACGCCGCTACATCGATATTCCTCACCGAGACAGCGATACGAGTGGGATAGCATGGCTTTATCAGTCAGTCGGTTTATTTCTATCTACTAATTTTGCTGATGACTAGAAGCTATGTTGGTGAGGATTAGTAAAGATATTGACGGACTGCAATGATGCACATTTACTTGGTGACGCACCCAAAACAAGCATTTTTTAAATTCTTGTTTAACCTATCTTAAAAATGATTTTCTATGCAGGGTATGCTTCATGCATGGCAGGAAGCTATATAATAGGCGCGAGCAATGGAAGAATTTGCAGCATCTCGTAGGCACTCAGTGCTCCTTTGGGGCGTTAACTTGTGTGCCATTTCGGCCTCTACGCTGAGTTATATTTATCTTTCCTACTACATTTATGCTAATACTGCCAGCCTAATACTTTCCCAAGTGGTGCTGTTTGCGCCAATGGTTCTGCCGGTAATTTTTGTCGCTCCTATCTACCGTCTGGCTGACTATCTAGCGCCACGCACCTTGCTGTGGAGTGCCAACTTGCTGTCGCTGGGCTGCGCGGCGGTCACCTACAAGATCCTGCCACATCATGTGGAAGTCGCCGTGTTAGGCGCGGTAGTCATTGGCGCCCTGGATGCGCTGCAACGGGTAGGGCGTATTGTTGCCATCAAGTGTTATTTCCCGAGTGCGCAAATCGCCAGCTCAGTGCCTCTGACACTCACCGCACAATTCATTGCCGGCGGCCTGGCAGGCATCAGTCTGGTACTGTTCAAAGCCAACATGACGCCTGGGTTAGCCCTGCTCATTACTGTCAGTCTTTTTTCCATCGCGGCTTTGGCGGCCTATCTACTACCTGCGCCAACAAAGCCTCCGATCACCGTGCAGGTCGCACCAAGACTATTGACTGCCCTTGGTTCGCTTTTGCAGGAGTATCCCGCGCTACGCCTCAGCCTCTATCAGTTCATCGTCTTCGTCAGCGTTTTTCAGGGTTTCTTCAATGTGTCCAGGGTGCTGTTACCGGCCCATGTGCTGGGCTTGGGAGAGGTGTATATCGGCTTGTTGCAGGCCGTCAATAGTTTGGCAGCTTTGGTGGGCGCAGTACTGTTCTATCGTTTGGGCAAGTGTAATTTGCGACCGCTACCTATGCCGATGGCTGTAGCCAGCGGCCTGTTCATGATGCTCGCAGCGTTCGGCCATGATATTCAGTCCAGTTACATCGCGTATTTTTTCTACATATTCTTTTTCGAACTGACATTTTTCAAGTTGCAAGCCGATCTTGTCAGGAGCACACCTACCAGTGCCATGCCGTTGATGGCATCTGTCCAGTATGCTGGGGTGTACTTAGGCATGATAATTACCATCTTCGTCGGTTCAATTCTGGTCAAGTATGCAGGCCTGTTCAGCACGAGCGTTATCTTCGTTGCTTTCTATTTCGTCGTAACCAACGCCCTTCGAAAGACAGTTGCGATCAAGGGAAAACAACCTGTCTAAATAGTTTCTTCAAGGAGAACAATATGCCCACATTAGCGCGTGTATTTCCGTTCGTCCGTCTTTTGGATTTGGCGAACATATTAACAATGTTCAATATCGGTTTGGCCTTCGGTACTGTTTATTTTGCGTTGCAAAGACGGTTCATTCTGGCGGCAACGGTGATTTGCCTGGCCGCGATGCTCGATTTCCTTGACGGCCACATCGCCCGACGCTACCTGGCGGCGAACAACGCGCAACGGGCCTTCGGCAAGCATCTAGGGATGGTCTGAAGTAGCCCCTGTTTTCCGGCTACTTCGCCATCGACACTTTCAAAAAACGGTAGCCGCTCAAATCCCGGTCAAACCTGCCGTCTATTTCAGCCTTTTTTGCCGCTGCAAGCACCTCGCAGCAGTCACTTCACTCTTCACGGACGCACCTCTCCTGCATTGGAGAGCAAATGTCGACGCGCCATCCAAATGTTCGACAGGGCGAACAGCGTCACCATCTGAGCAGTGTTTTTCACCAAGCCTCGGAAGCGCACTTTCGTATAACCAAACTGGCGCTTGATCACCCGAAATGGATGCTCAACCTTGGAGCGAACCTGGGCCTTGGCTCTTTCGATCTTACGTATCGCTTTGTATAACGCGCTGCGGTTACCGTGCTTTTTGTAAGTGCTGCGCCGGGCTGCAATCTGCCAGATGACTTGGCGCCCCTCATGCTCTTCACGCTTCTCTACACCGGTATAGCCCGCATCAGCGCAGACCACGTTCTCACCACCGTGCAGCAGTTTGTCGACTTGGGTTACGTCCGCGACGTTGGCCGCAGTGACCACCACGCTGTGCACAAGCCCGGACTCATCGTCGACACCAATGTGAGCTTTGGCACCGAAGTGGTGAGTCGGCCACAGGAACTGCCCCCGTAGCCGCTCGCAGAACCGTACGTGACACTCTCGCGTCATACGGCTCCCGTTATCCAACCTGTTGCTCGGTTACTTGCCAGTGATAAAACAGTCGAGGGGCAGCCTTATGCACCGTGTCCAACCATTTAGATATACGCCGCTTGCGCCCGTGAAGTATTTTGTACTTACGACCGGCCCAACGCTTGAGCGCGCTATCGATATGTCGAAAGATACCAAGCATGGCCGTCCGATAGAACGCGCCATAGTACTGCCACCAACCTTGTATCACTGGGTTGTAAAGCCGAGCCACAGCAGCCAGCGTCACATGAGTTTGGCGGCTGACCCGCCACTCGCGCACTGCTCGCCGCATCCGCTTCAACGCTTGCGCACTGACTCCCGGAAGGAAGCTGGTGAAAAGCTTGTTCTGCTGGCCGATTGCCTTCCTAGGTCTAAAAGTGAAACCAAGGAAGGTAAAGCTCACATGCGGATACCCTGCGCGTCGATTGCTGTCCTTGCAGTACACGATTTTCGATTTCTCGGGATGCATCGTGAGGCCACAAACCGCTAGACGTGAAGCGATTGAACGCATCACGTGTTCTGCTTGCCTCTGGCTACGACAATGCACTACCGCATCATCGGCATACCGGGCAAAAGGACAGTTTGGGCTATTTCGTTGCATCCATGCGTCAAAGGCGTAATGCATGAACAGATTCATCAACATGGGACTGATCACGCCGCCTTGCGGGGTGCCACGTTCGCGTTGAATGCGAACGCCATCTGCTGCCTCGAATGGAGCAACCAGCCATCGTTCGATGTACAGCAGTATCCAATCCTCTTTGATATGGGTTCGCACCGCTTTCATCAGCAGTTCATGATCAATGTGATCGAAAGCCGCCTTGATATCAAACTCCACCACCCAGTCGTATCGCCAGCAGCGTTCGCGTGTGATCGCTATGGCCTGTTTGGCTGAACGTCCTGGTCGGTATCCATATGAGTCCGGATGGAAAAGCGCATCCAGCTTTGGCTCGATGAGGAGTTTGACTACAGTTTGTGCGATACGGTCGCTGACCGTCGGCACTCCCAACCTGCGTATACCCCCCGATGCCTTCGGTATCTCAACAGCCTTGACCGGCGGCGGGAAATAAGACCCCGACGACATTCGATTCCATAGCTTGTAAAGATTCTTCGGCAGGTTCCGCTCAAAATCGGCAATGGTCTCATCGTCGATTCCAGCAGCTCCCCGGTTGGTTCTGACCTGCTGATAGGCCTCCCATATCACGCGCTTCGCTATGTTGTAAGGTTTGTTCGAACTCACACCGCTCATCCCCTGAGGTTGGCGGCGTTCGTTGACAGGATAACGCCTCCCCTTCGCTCCAGCTTCATTACAAAGCCTTCATCACTACTACAGGAGGCTCCGCCCCTTATTCCAGCATTGGTATTCTTCCTCATGGTTTTAGCCATTTGTCATTTTCCTTTGCATCTGGAACAAGGTTCTCACGTTCCGTACCCAAGCCTGTATGAAGATCATGCCGCCTTTACACCGGCTGCCACTGGGGCCGTAAGCAGGTAACGCCCCAACTCGTCCTGAAGCCAATACTCAACCTCAGTTTCGACAGCACTTTAGGGAATAACGATGCGTCATCGGACGGTTTGCTCTCGCTCATCTTCTCCATACTCACCTGCCATCATCATGGGATGACTTTTCCTCGGTCGCTCACCACCGCACCTTTTGGATGCAGCAGCACCGGGTGGTTTGAAGCCTGCTCCTGCAAGCCGACTTCGGAAGGCCTACTTCCATCTTCGGTACAGCATCACAGGTCATACGACCTGTGTTCGTGACACACAATACTGGTTGCCCTTCTTGGTCTGATGCATTTCCGGGTCGCGTTTGCCGTCCTTGTTCTTGGTCGAACTGGGCGCATGAATCAGAGTGGCATCGACGATGGTGCCTTGTCGCAGTGACAAGCCACGGTCGCCCAAATAGCCATTGATCACGCCGAGAATACCGGTGGCCAACTCATGCTTTTCCAGCAGGCGACGGAAGTTGAGGATGGTGGTTTCATCCGGGATTCGCTCCAGGCTCAGACCGGAAAACTGGCGCAGGATCGTCGTCTCGTACAGCGCCTCTTCCATCGCCGGATCGCTGTAACCGAACCAGTTCTGCATTAGATGAATCCGCAGCATCGCCATCAGCGGATAGGCTGGACGGCCCCCTTCGCCCTTTGGGTAATGAGGTTTGATCAGAGCAATCAAACCCTCCCAGGGTACGACCCGATCCATCTCTATCAGGAACAGCTCCTTGCGGGTCTGCTTGCGCTTACCGGCGTACTCGGCATCGGCGAAGGTCATTTGTTTCATCATCGAAAAGCTCGGCGATTGGTGTCCGGGGATTTTGCCAAATCAGGAAGTCTTTTTCAGGATTTCCCTAGACAGTTTTGCCGACTTGCTCAATTTCAGCATCACGCCAGCCCTTGTCATCCTAATCCTCGACCAGTCTCTTTCGGCCACGCTGGCCGCAGCAACTCTGGTTTTCACAGCCATTTTGCGGCTATCGCTGTTTGGCATGCCCAGCACATCGGCTGGCGAGGGATATCAGGGGCTACCCACCACATATTCAGGATTTGTCTTTGCGCTGGCGCTGATGGGGCTATCGGCCGGGCATTACGGTGCCGGTGTGATCGTCGGCCTGGTGGCCCTGGTCGGCATCCTCCAGGTCACCAGCTTGAGAATTCCCAAGTATGGCGCACCTTCGACGGTCGCTTGCTTCGCAATGCTGTTCGGGCTCAGCACCATTTACTTTCATCCCTGGTAATCCGAGGTTCCAATGAAACACGTGGTTTTCGTCGACAGCACCGTAAGCGGCCTGCTGGCTTTTGAGGCAGCCAAACGGCTTGGCTGCCATGTCACCTTCATTCATCAGCGCGACGCCTCGTTCCTGACGATCTCGATCAAGGACGACACCTCCCGTCTCGAGCCTTACCTGCGATATGTGGATACTTATTTGCGTATCGATAATCTGGAAGACGGCGAACTCAGCCAGTTGTTGGCCAACCTGCACGCGGAGCGTCCTATTGACGCCCTCATCTCTACCTCTGAAGCAGCCATAGTACCGGTGGCGCGTGAGGCCCAGCGTATCGGCACCCTCTACCCGAGGTACGAAGCTCTGTGCGGGGCGGTATACAAGAGTCGATTGCGCGAAACGCTGCGGGCACACGGACTACGCTCTCCTGATTTTGAAGTACTGAGCGAGGAGCAACTGATCAACGGGGTCGTTCCGAGTTTGTCGCTGCCATTCGTTGTCAAGCCGACCCGAGGATTCGCCAAGCAGTTTTCCGCCATTTGCCATAGCCAGGCCGACGTTGACGCCTTTCTCGCCGAGCTGCGCCAGAGTCGCAAGGGTGCTGATCCTATGATCGACCACTTGGTAAGCCGCGACTATCTGGTCGAGCAATACATCAACGGTACATTGCATTCAGCGGAAGTCATCGTCCAAGACGCCAAGGTCTCCTGCTTTGCGACCACCATCCGTTTCCGCGCCGACCATAGCGAAATATTAGAAATGACCGCGACCATGCCGTCAGGCCTTGACGCAGCACAGCGCGACGAGATCAAAGCATATGTGCAGGCAGTGTTCAGCGCTCTGGGGCTGGATGTTGGCCTTTATCATGTTGAACTGTTGCGCGATGCCAAAGGGCCCTGTCTAGTGGAGATCAACGCACGCATGATGGGTAGCGTAGCGCCGCAGATGTACCGGATGCTGACCGGCATCGACCCGTTCGAACTGCTAGTCCGTCTGCACCTAGGCGAGCCCATTCTAATTGACGACTCAGTGCTTCAGCGCGCAGGTAGCGTCGTAACTGTCGCCTCCCGCAATGGCGGTCATATCGCCAACGACTACACCCCCGACTCCCTACAGCCATTACTGGACAAGTACAACATCCGGTTTTGCACCGCCCACGTTGCGCCTGGCCAGGCGGTAAACGTCTATAGCGGCAACATCGGCACAATTGGCCACGTCATCGTTGAGGACGACTGTCCCTACGCTGCGGCGAAAAAGGGCAATCGCTTCCTGCGCGAGCTGTCCTCACTTTACGGCCTTGAACTCGCGACTTATACCGGCGCCGAGTTGGCTTAAACCTGACACAAACTTACAGCCCCTGCGAAGGACTGATTGGACTGATTAGGGAAGACATATGCACTCGGTAAATCCTTCTTCCGTGTTCGCTTTTTCCGGCAAGGCCGATACCCTGCAGCAACTGGCACCACTTCTGAGCACCGGGCAAGTGTTGCCCCTTCATCGATTCACCGTGGCACAGTGGCGGGAGGACTGGCAGGCAGTGATCTCGCACTGTCAGGCGTTCTTTGGCGATGAGCCGCTGATTGTAAGATCCAGCTGTCTAGCCGAAGACCGCGACGGCCATTCCGGTGCAGGGATGTACGCGTCAATTCTAGATGTGTGTGGCGGCCAGGCACTCGGCGAAGCCATCAAGACGGTGATCGCCTCCTACGGCCTAGCTCGCGAGCGCGATGAGGTGCTGGTGCAGCAGATGGCGAGAGGTGTATTGGCCAGCGGAGTGGCGATGACCCGTGATCCAGAGACGGGTTTGCCATATTACGTAGTTGACTATGTACTAGGTGCCAGCACCGACGGTGTCACTGCCGGCAACGAGACTGTGCACGCTTTCGTCTCCCTTGGCAGCGAGGCGGCAAGCGAGCCTGCGGAATTACTAGGGCTGTTTTCGTTGCTCGAAGAGGTACAAGTTCTAACCGGGCACGATGCCTTGGACATAGAGTTCGCGATCACTGTCGATGGCCCTCTGCTATTCCAAGTGCGTCCCATGACCGCGGATGGGCCCCGTAATGCCAGCGCACTTGCCGACGCCCAACTACGCAAAGTTTTGGAGCACGAGGCCTCTCAGCTCGAAGAGCTGATCTGCAAGCAACGCCATCCGCGTCCTACGTCGACCGCCTTCCTTGGCCTTATGCCGGACTGGAACCCGGCGAAATGATCGGTACCAAGCCGCGGGCGCTAGCCTACTCGCTATATAAGGAGCTGATCACTGACCTTAATTGGGCCTCTGCCAGATTCCGATACGGCTACCGGGATCTGCGGCGCAAACCGCTGATGTACCAGGTGGGTGGCTCTCCTTACATCTGCATTGCCCACAGCATCGAGTCATTCATCCCTGCCTCGGTACCTCAAGATGTTGCCGAGCGCGTAGTCGAACAGTGCGGCGACTACTTGGCCATGCATCCTCATCTGCATGACAAGATCGAGTTCGCGATCATTCCTACTTGCTTCACGCCAGAGCTTACTAGCCCCGGTGCCGCTGCCGCGCTGCCGGCGCTCCGGACTCTTAGTACCGAGCAGCACGAATGCTACTTGAACGAGCTACGCCAGTTGACCGAGCACATTATCTCCCCCAGCGGCCCGTTCTTCTCCGACCTGACACGCCTACCGAGTATTACTGACAAGGTGCAGAGTTTAATGGCGGGGGAACCTCGGCGCGAGTCCTTGCAACGTATGAGGAATGGCCTATCGGCGGCCAACGTGGTCGCTGAAATATTCGCTGGCGCTGCCCGTGCAGCGTTCATAGGTACCGCAATAATTAAATCGCTGGAAACAGCGGGGGTAGTATCTGCCGGTTTCATCGATCATGTGACCGGAGGGGTCAATAGTATCGGTCGCGAGATGGCCAGCGATTTCCAGACGTTGCATAAGGACGATTTCCTAAAGCTGCACGGTCATGTCCGGCCGGGTACCTACGATATACGTGTGGCACGCTACGACGAGACTCCGGAGCGTTATTTTGACTGGCAGCGCCCATTACAGCGGCCCCCAAAATCTATGAACGGGCTAACTGTATCTCGGGCCCAGGTCAACGCCATTCAGCAAGCTTTTGACCAGTGCGGTCTTAACGTTTCCGCCGAGCAGTTTCTACAATTTGCTCAGGCCGCTATTGCGTCGCGCGAGAAGCTCAAATACCTCTATGCAGCGTTTGTTTCGGATGTTCTGCGCTCACTATGCGATTGGGGTGAGGTACATGGTTTTGACCGCGACCAACTCAGCTTTGCGCAAATCACCGAATTTACCAGCGTTTATGCCGACATCGATCGCAAACGTTTGCACCAAGCAATTGCCCACAACCGCAGCCGCTGGTATGAAACGCAGTTAGTCCGTACGCCAAGCATCATCTGTCAGCCGCAAGATCTATTCGGCCATCGAGTGCACTGGTGCAATCCCAACTTCATCACTCGACGTGCCACTCACGCGCGGGTGGCCCAAGTGCTTCCAGGGCAATTGGCACCGGACATAGAGGGTTGCATTGTCTTAATCGAAAACGCTGATCCGGGTTTTGATTGGATTTTTACCCACCGCATTGCTGGTTTCATCACCGCCTACGGAGGCGAGAACTCGCATATGTCGATCCGAGCCCGAGAGTTCGCCATTCCCGCAGCTATCGGCGTGGGCGATACTCGATTCAAAACCCTATTGGCGGCGACAAGCCTGCTGCTCGACTGCGCCGAGCGGCGTATACAGGTGCTGGCATGATTTTGGTTGGGATGACCATGCTCAGGCAGTTCAACGCCGAACGCCAGGAATGGCGGGACGCGCTTGACCAGCGCTGGGTTGAATTCTTAGACCAATGTGGGCTGACCCCGCTGTACCTTCCAAACGATCCGAGAGTCAGCATGGCGCTAGTCCAATCATTGCGCCCTCAGGGCCTCTTGCTTACTGGTGGAGGGAGCTGCCAGGCCCTGAGTGGGACAGCCGACACACGCGACGCCACTGAGAGGGTCTTGCTTGATCTTGCGGAAAATCTACGGCTTCCGGTGCTCGGTGTATGCCGCGGCATGCAGGTAATGTTGACGCGAGCTGGCGGCACTTTGGAACGTTTGGCCGGCCATGTAGGCGAACACATGATCAACATGCAAGAACAACGGCGGCGAGTGAATTCCTATCATGAATACGGCTTTCGGGAGGCGCCCGACGGCTACCGCGTACTAGCCCTGGCCGACGACGGCGTGATCGAGGCTGTGTATGACGACCACCGTCGTCATACCGGGATCATGTGGCACCCCGAGCGAGAACTACCTGCCGATCCATTGGATATTCAACGCGTGCGACATGCCTTTGGAGCTTTTTCATGAAAGCCATTATTCTTGCTGCAGGTCGCGGGAGTCGCTTACAAGCCCTGACCGATGAACGCCCCAAGGCCTTGGTACCCTTTAATGGTGTGCCACTGCTACAGCGCGCGATTGAAACGCTCCGTCGATGCGATGTCAGCGAGGTTGGCATCGTTGCAGGCTATCGAAGCGAAATGCTTGCACCATTCACCGACACTTTGTTTCACAACCACCGCTGGCACAGCTCCGGTATTTTCAGCTCTCTAAATTGCGCCAGCGGTTGGTTGAGCGCAGAGCCTTGCCTTGTTAGCTACGGTGACATCTTCTACGACAGCACCCTAGTATCCGAGCTAATTAACCATCCAGCCGATATTGTCCTGGGCTACGATCCCGCTGCAGTGCGTCTCTGGCAGCAACGCTTCAACGATCCGCTACCAGACCTGGAGAACTTCCGGTTAGTCGATGGATTGGTGAGCGCTATTGGACAGACCGCTACCAGTCTTGAGGTCATTCAGGGCCAGTACATAGGCTTGTTCAAAGTCACGCCAGCGGGTTGGCAGGCGTTGAAAAGGCAATTGCAAGGGCTCACGCCTCAGGCACGCGACCAGACTGACATGACATCGCTATTAGGGGCACTAGTCAGCGAGGGTTTTCCAGTCGCCGGCGTGGCGACGCACGCTCCCTGGGGAGAAATTGACTGCCCCAGCGACGTGGCACTATACGAGCGGATCTATCCTGACCTGTGATCTCGACAAAATTGTCGGCGCAGGTAGGGGCTGGGTCATTGTGTCAGAAGCCCCTTCGAACCTCTCCCCCACCCCGCTGTCCCACTCTGCACCACCCAGCCTGTAAACCACGACCTTCGCAGGTGGGTTTGCCACCGCGCTTGTGTCATCATGCTCCGACCGCCGGTGAGTCCTTTTTAAAGCCTTCTATGAACAAACCATACGCATTGCTGCTTGCCTTCGCCCTGCTCCAGGGCTGCCAGAGCCTGGCCCCGCAAAAGGCCGAGCCTCCCGTCGCCGAGGCCGGCAAGAGCGAGGCGGAAAAACCCGTGGTGTATGGCTCGTTCAAGCAGGATACGCTCTACAGCCTGCTGGTGGCCGAACTGGCCGGCCAGCGCAACCGCTTCGACATCGCCCTGGCCAACTACACCGACCAGGCCGCGAAAACCCAGGACCCCGGGGTTTCCGAGCGCGCCTACCGCATTGCCGAATACCTCGGCGCCGACGAACCGGCACTGGACAACGCCCTGGTCTGGGCCCGCAACGACCCGCAGAACCTCGACGCCCAGCGCGCCGCAGCCATCCAGCTGGCCCGCGCCGGCCGCTATGACGACTCCATGACTTACATGGAAAAGGTCCTGCAGGGCCAAGGCGACACCCATTTCGATTTCCTCGCCCTGTCCGCCGCCGAAACCGACCAGAGCACCCGCGACGGCTTGCTGCAAAGCTTCGAACGCCTGCTGGCGAAGTACCCGGACAACAGCCAGCTGGTGTTCGGCAAGGCCCTGCTGCTGAACCAGGACGGCAAGGCCGAAGAAGCCTTGGAGTTGCTCGAGTCGCACCCGCCGCAAAACGGCGAAGTCGCCCCGGTCCTGCTGCGCGCGCGCCTGCTGCAAGCCCTGGACCGCGGCCCGGAGGCCCTGCCACTGCTGCGCGGGGCGATTCGCGACAACCCGGACGACAAGCGCCTGCGCCTGACCTACGCGCGCACCCTGGTCGAACAGGACCGCATCGCCGATGCCAAGGGCGAGTTCCTCAGCCTGGTCCAGCAATACCCCGAGGACGACGAGCTGCGCTATTCGCTGGCGCTGGTGTGCCTGGAAAACAAGGACTGGGATGAAGCCGAGGGCTACCTGCAGGAGCTGATCGAACGCGACAGCAACGTCGACGCCGCGCACCTGAACCTGGGCCGCATCCGCGAAGAGCGCCACGACCCTGCAGGCGCCCTGCGTGAATACGCCCTGGTCGGCCCGGGCCCCGACTACCTGCCGGCGCAGCTGCGCCAGGCCGACATCCTGATTGCCAACGGCCGTGGTACCGAAGCCTCGCGCCTGCTCGCCGATGCCCGCGAATCCCAGCCGGACTACGCCATACAGCTGTTCCTGATCGAATCGGAAAGCTACAGCAACAACAACAAGGACGCCCAGGCCAGCCAGGTGCTGCAGCAAGCCATCCAGCGCTACCCGGACGACCTCAACCTGCTGTACACCCGTGCCATGCTGGCGGAAAAGCGTGACGACCTGCCGCAGATGGAAAAAGACCTGCGCGCCATCATCGCCCGCGAGCCGGAAAACGCCATGGCCCTGAACGCCCTCGGCTACACCCTGGCCGACCGCACCACCCGCTACAGCGAAGCCAAGGCGCTGATCGACAAGGCCCATCAGCTGACCCCGGATGACCCGGCGGTGCTCGACAGCCTGGGTTGGGTCAATTACCGCCTGGGCAACCTCGACGAGGCTGAAACCTACCTGCGCAAGGCCTTTGCCAGCTTCCCAGACCACGAAGTGGCCGCCCACCTGGGCGAAGTGCTATGGGCCAACGGCAAGCGCCGCGAAGCCCGCCAGGTCTGGGCCAAGGGCTTCGAAGCCCAGGCCGACAGCCCCATCCTGCGCAAGACCATCCTGCGCCTGACCGGATCCGAGACTCTCTAACACCATGTTCCTGCGCCATTGCATTACCTTCACCCTGATCGCCCTGCTGGCCGGCTGTGCCGGCTTCGGTAGTCGCGAGGCCCTGCAGGGCCACGGCGACCCGCAGCAGTGGCGCGCCCATAAAGAGCAACTGAGCAGCCTCGATGGCTGGCAGATCAACGGCAAGGTCGGCATCCGTGCCCCGCGCGACTCCGGCAGCGGCACGCTGTTCTGGCTGCAACGCCAGGACTACTACGACATTCGCCTGGCCGGCCCGCTGGGCCGTGGCGCCGCTCGCCTGACCGGCCGCCCCGGCGGCGTGGTACTGGAAGTGGCCAACCAGGGCCGCTACGAGGCCCTCAGCCCCGAAGCCCTGCTGGAAGAACAACTGGGCTGGCAGTTGCCGGTCTCGCACCTGGTCTGGTGGGTCCGCGGCCTGCCGGCCCCCGACAGCAAGAGCAAGCTGACCCTGGACGGCGACAGCCGCCTGGCCAGCCTCGACCAGGACGGCTGGCAGGTGCAATACCTGAGCTACACGGAACAGAACGGCTACTGGCTGCCCGAGCGTATGAAGCTGCACGGCAAGGACCTCGACGTGACACTGGTGGTCAAGGACTGGCAGCCCCGCCAGCTGGGGCACTGATACATGCAGACCCTAACCCTGCCCGCTCCGGCCAAGCTCAACCTGTGGCTGCACATCATCGGCCGCCGTGCGGACGGCTATCACGAGCTGGAAACCGTGTTCCAGTTTCTCGATCACGGCGACGAACTGAGCTTTGCCGTGCGTGACGACGGCGTGATCCGCCTGCACACCGAGATCGAAGCAGTGCCGCATGACAGCAACCTGATCGTGCGTGCTGCGCGCAAGCTGCAGGAACAATCCGGCACGACGTTGGGCGCCGATATCTGGCTGACCAAGGTGCTGCCCATGGGCGGCGGCATCGGCGGTGGCAGCTCGGATGCCGCCACTACCCTGTTGGCCCTCGCCCACCTGTGGCAACTGGACTGGGACGAAGACCGCCTGGCCGCACTAGGCCTGAGCCTGGGCGCCGACGTACCGGTATTCGTGCGCGGCCACGCGGCATTCGCCCAGGGCGTGGGTGAACAATTGACCCCGGTCGACCCGGAAGAGCCGTGGTATGTCGTGCTTGTGCCGCAAGTGTCTGTCAGCACAGTAGAAATTTTTTCACATCCACAGTTGACACGTGATTCGCTCCCCCTTAAGATGCGCCCCGTTCCCGAGGGAAACAGTCGAAATGACTGCCAACCGGTGGTAGAGCAGAGTTACCCGGAAGTTCGCAATGCGTTGAATTCACTGGGTAAATTCACTGAGGCTCGACTGACCGGTACTGGAAGTTGTGTGTTTGGGGCCTTCCCAAGCAAAGCCGAAGCTGATAAAGTTCTGGCCCTTCTTTCAGCGACCCAAACAGGGTTTGTGGCGAAAGGAAGCAACGTTTCGATGTTGCATCGCAAGCTGCAAAGTCTGGTCAAGAAGTCGAGCGCATAAGCGTTCGCAGCAACAGATACAGGGGCGTCGCCAAGCGGTAAGGCAGCAGGTTTTGATCCTGCCATGCGTTGGTTCGAATCCAGCCGCCCCTGCCATTTTCCTTATACTCATCCAGGTTACCCTCAGCCTTCAGGTACTGCGCGTGTCCAAGATGATGGTCTTTACGGGGAACGCCAACCCCGATCTGGCTCGGCGTGTCGTACGTCAGCTGCATATCCCTCTCGGTGACGTTTCTGTCGGTAAGTTCTCCGACGGCGAGATCAGCACTGAGATCAATGAGAATGTCCGCGGTAAAGACGTCTTCATTATTCAGCCGACCTGTGCCCCGACCAACGATAACCTGATGGAACTGGTAGTGATGGCCGACGCCTTCCGCCGCTCCTCAGCATCCCGAATCACCGCCGTGATTCCTTACTTCGGATACGCCCGCCAGGACCGCCGTCCGCGTTCGGCACGTGTAGCCATCAGCGCCAAAGTCGTCGCTGACATGCTGACTGTCGTAGGTATCGACCGTGTACTCACCGTCGACCTGCACGCTGACCAGATCCAGGGTTTCTTCGATATCCCGGTCGACAACATCTACGGCTCGCCCGTACTGGTCGACGATATCGAGGACCAGCGTTTCGAGAACCTGATGATCGTCTCCCCGGACATCGGTGGTGTCGTGCGCGCACGTGCCGTTGCCAAGTCCCTGGGCGTCGACCTGGGTATCATCGACAAACGCCGCGAGAAGGCTAACCACTCCGAGGTCATGCACATCATCGGCGACGTCGAAGGGCGCACCTGCATCCTGGTAGACGACATGGTCGACACCGCCGGCACCCTGTGCCACGCGGCCAAAGCCCTGAAAGAACACGGCGCTGCCAAGGTTTACGCCTACTGCACGCACCCTGTCCTGTCGGGCCGCGCGATCGAGAACATCGAGAAGTCGGTACTGGACGAGCTGGTGGTGACCAACACCGTTCCGCTGTCCGCCGCTGCTCAAGCCTGTGACCGTATCCGCCAGCTGGATATCGCACCGGTTGTCGCTGAAGCGGTCCGCCGCATCAGCAACGAAGAATCGATCAGCGCGATGTTCCGCTAAGCGGAACACACGCTGACGAAAAGCGCCCCGCCCCAACACTGGTTGTTGGGGCGGGGCTTTTTTGCCATCCCCGTTGGCGCTGGTCGCAAACGCCCTCGGGGGGCTACTTTGGAGAAACAAAATGACCGAATTCACTCTGAACGCCCAAGCGCGTACTGACCTGGGGAAAGGTGCGAGCCGCCGCCTGCGTCACTCCGCGAACATCCCAGCCGTTGTCTACGGTGGTAACCAAGACGCTCAGTCCCTGACCATCCTGGCCAAGGAAATCACCAAGCTGTTCGAAAACGAGGCTGCCTTCAGCCACGTTCTGGAACTGAACGTCGACGGCGCCAAGCAAAACGTCGTGGTCAAGGCTCTGCAGCGCCACCCGGCCAAAGGCTTCATCATGCACGCCGACTTCGTTCGCGTCGTTGCTGGCCAGAAACTGACCGCCAAGGTACCGGTTCACTTCATCAATGAAGAAGCCCCGGTCAAGAAAGGCGGCGAGATCTCCCACGTAGAAGCCGAGATCGAAGTTTCCTGCGAAGCCAAAGACCTGCCTGAGTTCATCGAAGTCGACCTGGCCAACGCTGAAATCGGCACCATCATCCACCTGTCGGACCTGAAAGCTCCGAAAGGCGTAGAGTTCGTAGCTCTGGCCCACGGTGATGACAAAGCTGTTGCCAACGTTCACGCTCCACGCGTTGCTCCAGAAGCAGAAGGCGCTGCCGAGTAATCCACTCGCGCGCCGGCGTTGATCGGGTTACAGTGCCGCGCGCCCTGTAACCCACCAACTCCAAGGAAGAGCCCCTGACGTGACCGCCATCCAGTTGATCGTCGGCCTGGGTAACCCCGGCCCCGAATACGAACAGACCCGGCATAACGCAGGGGCTCTTTTCGTTGAACGCATTGCCAGCGCCCAGCGCGTCTCGTTGACCGCTGACCGCAAATATTTCGGCCTGACGGCTAAGTTCAGCCATCAGGGCAACGACGTTCGTCTGCTCATCCCCACCACCTACATGAACCGTAGCGGCCAGTCCGTGGCGGCCTTGGCCAATTTCTTCCGCATCAAGCCGGAAGCGATCCTGGTGGCACATGACGAACTCGACCTGCCCCCGGGCGTCGCCAAGCTCAAGCGCGGCGGTGGCCATGGTGGGCACAACGGCCTGCGCGACATCATCGCGCAGCTCGGCAACCAGAACGACTTCCACCGCCTGCGGCTTGGCATCGGCCACCCGGGTGACGCCAAACTGGTCTCCAACTTCGTCCTGGGCCGCGCGCCGCGCGCCGAGCAGGAGAAGCTCGACGCCAGCATCGATTTTGCCCTCGGCGTGCTGCCGGACGTGCTTGCCGGCGACTTCGCCAAGGCGATGCGCGAGCTGCACAGCCAGAAGGCCTGATTTCCTTAGAGAGGGGAATACCCATGGGTTTCAATTGCGGCATCGTCGGCCTGCCCAACGTCGGCAAGTCCACCCTGTTCAACGCCCTGACCAAGTCTGGCATCGCGGCGGAGAACTTCCCCTTCTGCACCATCGAGCCTAACAGCGGCATCGTGCCGATGCCCGATGCGCGCTTGAATGCACTGGCTGAAATCGTCAAGCCAAACCGCATCCTGCCGACCACCATGGAGTTCGTCGACATCGCCGGCCTGGTGGCTGGTGCCTCGAAAGGCGAAGGCCTGGGCAACAAGTTCCTCGCCAACATCCGCGAGACCGACGCCATTGCCCACGTGGTGCGCTGCTTCGAAGACGAGAACGTGATCCACGTTTCCAACAGCGTCGACCCCAAGCGTGACATCGAGATCATCGACCTCGAGCTGATCTTCGCCGACCTCGACAGCTGCGAGAAGCAACTGCAGAAGGTTGCCCGCAACGCCAAGGGCGGCGACAAGGAAGCCCTGGCGCAGAAGGCCATCCTCGAACAGTTGATCCCGCACTTCACCGAAGGCAAGCCAGCGCGCAGCCTGATGAAGAACATGAGCGCCGAAGACAAGGCGGTCATCCGCGGCTTCCACCTGCTGACCAGCAAGCCGGTCATGTACATCGCCAACGTGGCCGAAGACGGCTTCGACAACAACCCGCACCTGGACGTGGTCAAGGCCATCGCCGAGGAAGAAGGCGCGGTAGTGGTGCCGGTGTGCAACAAGATCGAAGCGGAAATCGCCGAACTGGAAGACGGTGAAGAGAAGGATATGTTCCTTGAGGCCCTGGGCCTGGAAGAGCCTGGCCTGAACCGCGTTATCCGCGCCGGTTACGAGCTGCTGAACCTGCAGACCTACTTCACTGCCGGCGTGCAGGAAGTACGCGCCTGGACCGTACGCGTCGGTGCCACCGCACCACAGGCCGCTGGCGTGATCCACACCGACTTCGAAAAAGGTTTCATCCGCGCTGAAGTGGTGGCCTATGACGACTTCATCCAGTTCAAGGGCGAGAGCGGTGCCAAGGAAGCCGGTAAATGGCGTTTGGAAGGCAAGGACTACATCGTCAAGGACGGTGACGTGATGCACTTCCGCTTCAACGTCTAAACAGCAACTTGTATTTCACCGGACCTTACCGGACACAGAACCCCTTGAGGAATGAAGCCTCAAGGGGTTTTTCTTTTCCGAAAAGGTCCGACAAGAATCTATACGATCCACATATTTACCGGGTACGCTACCGGGTATCGAAAAATTCACCCACCCATATAACCGGGTATAACAGGATTGAGCAGCCATGCCGCTTACCGATACCGAGTGCCGTACCGCCAAGCCCAAGGAAAAGCCCTACAAGCTCACAGATGGCAATGGCCTTTACCTTGAGGTGAAGCCTAACGGGGTTAAGGCATGGCGCTATCGGTTCGAGCTGAACGACGGAACCGGCAGGAAGGAAAGCGTGTTCGCGATTGGGGACTATGTAATCGCGCCCAAAGGGGAATCACCCGAGCACGCCGAAGAGCGCCGCAAAGGGCGCCGCTTCACTCTTGCAGAGGCACGCGATGAGCGCGTGAAAGCCCGTGCCCTAGTCATACAGGGCATCAATCCCGCGCACCACCGGCAACAGGAGCGGGTGAAGCGCGACCACGAGAAGGCCATTACGTTTGAAGCCGTCGCCAAAGAGTGGCTTTCACTGAAGGACTGGGAGGAGATCACCAAGTCCAGACGACTCAACATGCTTGAACGCGTCGTATTTCCCAAAATCGGTGAACTGCCGATCAAAGCCATCACCCCCATGCACATTCTTGAAGTGCTCAGAGCAGCCGCTCAAGATAATGGCCCATCTGTTGCCGCAGAGGCCAAGCGGAGCATGTCCGGAGTTTTCGAACTGGCAATTTCCACGTTGCGAGCCAGCACCGACCCGGTACACCCCGTTCGAAAAGCCCTGCCAGCCAACAAGACTCAGCACAAACGCCCTCTCTCCACCGAAGAAATTGGCCAACTGTTACGCGATGTCGAATCTCACGGCGGACGCCATGAGACCCTCTGCGCTTTCCAGCTCATGTGGCTGACTCTGTGCCGCCCCAATGAAGCTGTAGAGGCTCAGTGGGCAGAATTTGACCTGGAGAAGGCGCTTTGGCGCATTCCCGCCGAGCGGATGAAAAAGCGCAAAGAGCACACGGTGCCACTGCCGCGACAGGCAGTCGAAATACTGCGAGGCCTGCATTCCATCACAGGAAAATACACCCACGTATTTCCTCACCGCGACGTACGCACCCGCCCAATGGTTGCGGCCTCATTCCGCCAGATGCTCAACACCCTTGGCTGGGGAGGTAAATACAGCCCGCATGCCACGAGGACAACGGGCAGCACCAGACTCAATGAGATGGGCTATTCAGCAGACTGGATCGAAAGACAGCTCGCCCATACCGAGCAAAACGCTGTCCGCCGCACCTACAACCATGCCGAGTATTTGAGTGATCGAGCCATGATGATGCAGAGATGGGCGGACATGCTGGACAGCTGGAAAAAGGACTTAGGCTGAATGGAAAGAGACGTCGCTGATTACGAAAACATCGGCTGGCGCTTTCACCCGAATGCACCAACTACCCGAGAGAGGTTTGTGAGCTTGCGCTTGCCCATGATGAACGCGACCAGACCGAGGCGGCCTATTCGCGCTCCGACCTTCTGGAGAAGCGCAGTGCACTGATGGCGGAATGGGCCAAGTTCTGCACGAGCAAGAAGTGACCCACAGCAAGCCCAAAGCAGCCGGTAACAACAGGCAGAAACCGGCCAAAAGCGGTCATCAGGGCTGGCTTGAATCGGGGCCGAAGGATTACGCTCTCAGCCCCATAATTGCTGGTCAGACAGTTACCACGATCTTGCCGATCTGCTGATTGGCTTCAAGGAAACGATGGGCATCCTGGATGTCGCTAAGTGTGAATGTCTTGGCGATGATCGGGCGCAACGCACCGGACTCCAACCCTTGCAGAATAAAAGCCTTTGCTCTCTCCAGGGCTTCAGGGTCGGCCACAATCTCTGCGTAGAGATAGCCCTTCAAAGTCAGGCTTTTGCCCAGCACGGTAAACAGTGGGAATGGTGTCGGTTCAGAGCTAAGTGCGCCGTACTCCAGCAAAATTCCGCCCCGCGCCATGCTCTGCGTGAGAGGTTCCAAGGACGGCCCGCCTACAGGATCGAATACAACGCGAGCGCCTTGACCGGCAGTTATCGTCATAACACGCTCGACGATATCCTCTTCATCGCTGACGATGACATGCGCAGCGCCTGCATCAAGTAGGGCTTGCTTCTTCGCGTGAGTTCGAGTGATCGCAATCGATGTGGCGCCAACCATACGAGCCATTTGGAAGGCGGCCAAGCCAACACTGCTTGACGCGGCGGTAACGATGACAAAATCGCCCTGACGTAGCTTCGCCTGTTCAATCAATCCCCCCCAGGCGGTGACGTACTGCATCCAAGACGCCGCAGCCTCTTCAAAGGACAAGTTCTCAGGGCTCTTTACCACCAGGTGGGCCGGTACATTGGCCAACTCGCCGTAGGTGCCCCAGCGAGCAATATCCAGAGGTGGGATCAGAGCGACCGAGTCACCAATCGTGATCTCGGTTACGTCGCTCCCAACTGCCGTTACGATGCCTGCGGCCTCGTAGCCTAAGCGGCTGGGGAACTCCGCTTCTTGTAGGTATGCGTGATTGCGGAACATCACTTCGGCTCGGTTCAAGCCAAAAGCTTTAACACTAATTTGCACCTCGTTTGCTGCTGGTGCCGATACTTCCAGATCTTCCAGCTTCAGAACGCTGGCGTCACCGTATTCATGAATTCTGACAATGCGTGCCATCATAAATACCTCGTTTATCAATGGGCCTCGACGTACATCCGGAAGGTATCCGGGCACTCGAAAGGTGACAAAAATTTAGTCATTGGTTGGCGCTAGATAAAGGCCTACGATGGCGTATTACTAGAAACAGGGTGTTTATAATGGATCGCCTGACCCAGATGGCCACGTTCGTCAAAACAGTTGAGCTGGGTTCATTCAGCGCCGCTGCGGACGACCTGAATCTGTCCCCTCAATTGGTAGGGAAACAGGTGAAAATGCTCGAACAACATCTGGGTGTTTCCCTGCTGCACCGGACTACGCGCAGGCAAAGCCTCACCGACTTCGGCAGGGCGTTCTACCCGCGAGCAAAACTGATCCTTGCAGACATGCAGTCTGCCGAGAGCCTTGCTGCCCTCACTCGGGGCACACCAAGCGGCCGCCTTCGCATCAACGCGCCGGTCACGTTCGGAATCCGCACGCTTTCGCCACGCCTGCTGGAATACATGGTTCGGTATCCTCAGGTGTCTGTTGACCTAACGTTATCGAACGAACTGGTCGATATCGTTGATGATGGTTACGACGTGGTATTTCGCATCGGCGAGCTGGCGAGCAGTGGGTTGAAGGCATTGCCACTGGAGCCCTATCAGATGGTTTTATGCGCTGCGCCGTCCTATCTTGCACGTCGCCCTCCCATCATCAATCCGTGGGATCTACAGCAGCAGGAATGTCTGGGGTTTACCTATTCTGATGGCCGCTCACACTGGAGCTTCGACAGCCCGGAGGGGCGTATAGATGTTCCTATTACAAGCAAATTAACGATCAATCAAGGTGATCCACTGCTGGCAGCGGCTGTAGCTGGTCTAGGCGTGGTTCTACAGCCGATAGAGTTGGTTAGCGATGCACTGCGCGATGGGACACTGGTGCGTCTGTTGCCGCAGTACCCGGTGCCGAATACCGCAATGCACATCCTCTATGCCCCTGACCGAAGAATGACTCCAAAGCTGCGCAGCTTCTTGGAGTTTGCGCGTGAGGCTTTTGGGCAGCGAGGCCCTCTCTAACGCACGAAAATCAATGTCTGCGCTATCCGGTATTCGTAAAGGACGACGATTACCGTGGCTCACCGGATATGACCAAGCACCCCTTGCTGAGGAAGTACCTGCTGTAGCACTTCGCGGCGGAAGTCGAAGAACTGAAAGATGCCATGTTCGTTGGCTTGGGGCCGTAGGTCCAGAGCGTGCTGGAACGCCTGATCCAGGAGCGGGTTCTGAATCCCGACCGGGTGATTGCCGGCATGCTGCACCCCTCCGGAAACTGCACCTACCGGATCAACGACCTCATCGGCGACAGAAGCGCGCTGGTCCCGCACGCCACCAGCCCTGTGCCTTACGACCAGGTCCGGCGAGCATTTCGGGAGCGGTTCGTCACCGCCTGATCGAACGTCGGATGAGTGGATGCTGACGCGGGTTCAATTCCCAAACGGGAATAGAACTGGCGCCCTGTCTGATGCGCTCGGTTGGTGACCCGACCAGGGCAGAACTGGTAGGATTGCGGGCATCAAGGTCCGGATTCCGCACCTTTCCGCAGGAGTTTGCAGCGGTCGCAAGGCGCTGAGTTACATAGGTTTGGCGCAGGGTTCCACCCCACCGAGCCCCTGCAGGAGTTCGAATCGGTACGCCCCCCCAGAAACCCTCACTAGCCCGAACGACCCGATGCTAGGTCGTTGATTTTCAACAAATCGCTCGATCGATCCGCGCTTGCGGACTGCGGACTTCCAATGGGCCGGAAATCTGGCTCGCCCAGACGGCTCTCGATACCGACACGTTGCAAACAGTCGGTACTTCTCGATAACTACCCGACGAATCGGAACATCACAGCCAGCCCTGATGTTGCCCCTGCTTGCTGACGCAGCTTGGAAGTTCTGGCTGCAATATTGCCCCCCGTCGCTGTGGAAGGTAGCTCCCTGGGCAAGTGCAATCGAGGGGGGGGGACGCTGCGTAGAGCTTGTGCCCCCCCATCCTGCAGCGCGACCTGATTGGGTCAAGGCCGGGTTGTCATGCAGGCAGTTTGGCTGCAAGCAGTTCGACCTTCTCGATATTGGGCGGAGAACTGAGCAAGGTCGCGGCGTTGGTCATCAAGGCCGCGGCGATCTGGCCGTTCAGATGTGCTTGGCGACCTGCCTCATCGGCAAAGGCATCGAACACACCGAACGTCGAAGGGCCAAACTTCAATGCGAACCAGGCAGTGGTGCCGCACTCGGCGTTGGCGAGCGGCAGTGCGCTGGCCAGGAAGTCGGCAAGCGCAGCCTCCTGGCCGGGTTTGGCTTCGAGGCGAACAAACAGGGCGAGCTTGGTCATACTGTAATCCTTTGGGTGAATGGGTTAGGTGAATGGATCAATGAGCCTGCAGTCTAAGTCGTCATGACAGCCATCTCTATAGACAATAATGACAACATTGATATCATTGTTGCCATGAAACTCCACATCCTTGTTTGTGATGGCGTGTTTGATCTGGGGCTTGCGGCGCTCACCGACACAGTGGGCTTGGCCAATGCGATGGCGGGCTCGCTGCCACAGACTCCCGCGCACATAGAGCTCACGCTGGTGGGCGTGCGGCATCGCATCCGAACTGCGCAAGGCTTGACGGTCCCCGTGGTCCCTGCGCGTAGTGTGCCGAAACCAGACGTCGTGCTCGTGCCCGCGTTTGGCGACAAGATGCCTGACACGCTCTCGGCTCGGCTCACACGCCCCGACGTGCCCGACGCGGTCGCGGCGCTACAGCAGTGGTCCACCGCTGGCGCGCACCTAGGTGCCGCTTGCTCCGGTAGCTTCTTGCTTGCAGAGAGCGGCCTGCTTGATGGGCATCGTGCGACGACGTCATGGTGGCTGGGGCCGATGTTTCGGCAGCGCTATCCGAACGTCAAGCTGGACGAGTCACGCATGATCGTGAACTCGACACGCTTCACCACCGCTGGTGCCGCTTTGGCCCACGTCGACCTGGCCTTGCGCATCATCCGGGAGCGCAGTCCGGCGCTGGCGGCCCTGGTGGCACGCTATCTGCTGGTCGAGGCACGCAGTTCGCAAGCCGAGTTCGTGATTCCCGACCACCTTGCGCATACCGACCCGATGGTGGAGCGCTTCGAGTGCTGGGCCAGAAGTCAGCTCGCGAAGGGGTTCTCCCTGGCCGAGGCGGCCAGCGCCGCGGGCACAAGCGAGCGCACCTTGGCGCGGCGGCTGCAAAGCGTTTTGGGCAAGACACCCCTGTCGTATTTTCAGGACCTGCGCGTGGAGCATGCCGTCCATCTCTTGCGCACCGGAAACGCGAGCGTCGACCAAGTCGCCGCACAGGTCGGGTACTCGGATGGGGTGACCCTGCGGGCCCTGTTGCGCCGCAAGCTGGGCAGAGGTGTCAGGGAGTTGCGACGCGGTGGATGACCAGAGGCGTTTGGTGTATGTACAGCTGGAGACCGCCGGGAAACTGACGCAGGCCAAACGGCGCATTTGGACCTGACAAAACTACTGCGCCACGTTATTTGAACTGGTTTGCTAGGGTCTGTTGCCATTTCGCGCTAACCCATTGATTTATAAGAGCAAGCCCGTATCGTTGAAGCTCTGACCCAACATCGATACGAGCTTGCAATGCCCCGATTACTGCTCAGCGATGAGCATTGGTCGAAGCTGCGGGAAATTCTGCTGCACAAGTGGGCGGTCAGTAGTGGATCACCGTGCGAATCGACTTGCCTTCATGCAACAGGTCGAAGGCCTTGTTGATGTCGTCGAGGCCCATGGTGTGGGTGACGAACGGGGCGAGATCGATCTCGCCTTTCATTGCGTCTTCCACCATGCCCGGGAGTTGGGTGCGCCCCTTGACCCCGCCGAAAGCCGACCCCTTCCAGGTGCGACCGGTGACCAACTGGAACGGGCGGGTCGAAATTTCCTTGCCAGCACCAGCCACGCCGATGACGATCGACTGGCCCCAGCCACGGTGGGCAGCTTCCAGAGCCGAACGCATCACGTCGACGTTGCCGATGCACTCGAAGGTGTGATCGACACCCCAGCCGGTCATCTCGATCAGAACCTCGTGAATCGGCTTGTCGAAGTCCTTCGGATTGAGGCATTCGGTCGCGCCGAAGGTACGAGCCAGATCGAACTTCGCCGGATTGGTATCGATGGCGATGATGCGACCCGCTTTGGCCTGGCGTGCCCCCTGAATCGCAGCGAGACCGATGCCGCCGAGGCCGAAGATGGCCACCGAGTCGCCCGGCTGCACCTTGGCCGTGTTGTGCACGGCGCCGATGCCGGTGGTCACGCCGCAGCCCAGCAGGCAGACATGCTCGGGATTGGCGTCCGGGTTGATCTTGGCCAGCGAGACTTCGGCCACCACCGTGTATTCGCTGAAGGTCGAGCAGCCCATGTAGTGGTAGATCGGCTGGCCGTTGTAGCTGAAGCGGGTGGTGCCATCGGGCATCACGCCCTTGCCCTGGGTGGCGCGCACCGCCACGCACAGGTTGGTCTTGCCGCTCTTGCAGAACAGGCACTCACCGCACTCGGCGGTGTACAGCGGGATCACGTGGTCACCCGGCTTGACCGAGGTCACGCCCTCGCCGACCTCGACCACGATGCCGGCGCCCTCATGGCCCAGCACCGCCGGGAACACGCCTTCCGGGTCCTCGCCCGACAGGGTGAAGGCGTCGGTATGGCAAACGCCGGTATTCGTGATCCTGACAAGCACCTCGCCCTTGCGCGGCGGCTCGACGTCGATCTCGACGATTTCCAGTGGCTTTCCAGGCCCGAAGGCAACTGCTGCACGTGATTTCATGATGTCGCTTCCTTTACTAGCTAACTAAACTTTCCCTCACCGAGGGCACCCTGGTGCCTCTACCGCAGGTAGGAGCGGACGATGGAGATGGTCTCGTCAATGGACTTGTTCTGCGAATCGCTCCTGATTTCGCTACTGGGAAACTCTTCCCGTAGATAGCTCTCCATAACCGTTGCCATCAATCCGTTGTCAGCCCCACGAACAGCTGCAAGCTGCTGAAGAATTGCAGGGCATTCAGCACCTGCATCGAGCGCTTGCTTCTTTTCTTCCGGGCCATGTGGCACTCACCGCTTTTCACTCCAGATAAGCGGGGCCTGACGCCGAAGCGACAGGCCCTCAACTCATTAGAATTCCTGCACGGTTGGGCGCAGAACGATCTCGTTAATATCCACGTCAGCAGGCTGTTCAATCGCAAAGGCGATAGCCCGTGCGACGGATTCGGCGGGAATTGCTTGCTTGTAGAAGTCCACCACGAAGTCGCGGCTCTGCTGGTGGGAACTGCCGAATTTCAACTCGGAGTCCACGGCACCCGGTTCGATAGTCGTGGTGCGAATGCTGCCACCGACTTCGTGACGCAGTCCTTCGGAGATGGCCCTCACAGCAAACTTGGTGCCGCTGTACACCGTGCCGCCAGGGCTGAATACCTTCAGGCCTGCAACCGATGCGATGTTGATGAAGTGGCCACTGTTTTGTTTCTGGAAGACCGGCAATGCAGCCGCGACTCCGTACAGCAGCCCCTTGATGTTGATGTCGATCATGCGATCCCACTCGTCAGTGCGAGCATCACTGAGCGGTGCAATCGCCATCAGCCCGGCATTGTTGACCAGTACATCTATGCGCCCGTAGGTGTCCACGGCACCTTGAATGAGCGTTTTGACCTCTTCCTGAGAGGTGACATCGGTCTGATACGCGATTGCCTGACCACCTGCATTGGTCAGCTCAGTCACCAATGCGTCGAGTTTATCTTTGCGGCGTGCGGCCAGCACTACGCGCGCGCCAAGCGCAGCAAGGTGGCGTGCAGTCGCTTCACCCAAGCCACTGCTGGCGCCGGTGATAACGACAACTTTTCCAGAAATGTTATTGCTCATGTTGAGAACCTCATCGGCGGGTTTGTACTTCGCCATGGCTGGTTAACCTGGCAGTGCACAAACCTTAGCCCCATGATTGATCTCAATAAATGGAAATGATTGGATTAAGCTATTCCTGAATATGGAATAAATGGGAGGGCAACATGCTTAACCGCATGGAGATGGTCAGGATTTTTTGCACAGCAGCAGAGGCAGGTAGCTTCCGCGAAGCGGCAACCCGATTAGGTATCTCCCCGCAAGGGGTTACCCGAGCCATTCAAGCCCTGGAAACGGAGCTTGGCGAATCGCTGTTTCACCGTAATACCCGCCAGGTGAGCATCACTGCTTTCGGTCAGGATTACGCCAAAGATGCCAGATCAGCTCTGGAGCATTTCGACACGCTATTCCGGTCGCACAGGATGGAACCTGAGCTGTCAGGGAGGGTGGGGATCACGGCTCCACATGCTATTGGCAGGCGCTTCTTAATACCGTTTCTTCAGCCCTTGGCCGCAGCACATCCAGACCTGCAATTCGATCTCCGCCTGGAAGATCAGATGACCGATGCCGTTGAGGCGCATATCGATATTGGCATCAGGGTGGGTGTTATTCGCGACCGGCGCTACGTCGCACGGGCCTTAGCTCCCGTGCCGTTTTACGTTGTCGCAAGCCCGGCGCTAATAGAGCAAAAGGCAATACCTGGATCTCTGGATGCCTTGGCTCAGCTGCCACTTTCAGTCCTGATCGACCAGAAAAATGGTCGCCCTTGGCCTTGGCTATTTGCCGACGGGCAAACATTCACGCCCAGGCAGCCAGCGCTTATCTGTGATGATCCAGATACGGAATTGGAAGCCACCCTGGCAGGCATGTGTTTTGGCCAAATTCCTGCCTATCTGGCTGAGCCTCATCTGCGGTCAGGAAAGCTGGTTGCCGTTTTGGCTGATCACGCTCCAGCACCATGGGATCTGTTCATATACCGCCCGCAGCAGGGTCCTGTATCGAAGCGGGTGCGATTGGTGTACGACCATCTTAAGCAGGCTTTCTCAAACCCCGAGCTATTTCCCCAAGGCCTGGGGACATAGCGATGCATACCTGCCAGCCAATCGTCCGCTATTGGCCCAGGCTGTGTAAAAACGTTGGCATCGACCTTGCTGTGATTTGAAGGATTCAGACTCAGCAGGGGCGGCCCATGAAGCGCTTTATCCAGGGAGTACATCGAGGCCAAAGCACGCTGCTGCCCGAGAGCCTGGATGACTACGTCGCGGACACCAACCCGGTGCGGGTGGTCGATGTGTTCGTCGATGCAACCAGCCTCCTTGATGAAAAAATCAAGGGAGCTGGCTGCATAGGCAACCCTGGCGCGAAGCACGGCGCGCTCCCAGCTGATCCAGAAGTGAGCTGCAAGGGCGTGGAACCATGCGTACGTGCCGGCATCAATATTAATATATTGACATATATGAATATCGAGAATAGCCTACCGATAACCGCGCTAGAAACCCCAGGAGGTAGTCCCATGAAAGATTCCAGCGATACCCATCCGAATCACCTTCCCGACAGCAGCTACGGCCTGTTTATTGACAACCAGTGAGTTTCGGACGAATACGGTGAAGCCCTCGACATTATCAACGCCACAGCTGCCGACGTCGCCCGCGCGGTGCAGGGCGCACAGCGCGCCTTCGTGACCTGGACCGCTCGGACTCTTCCGACCTCGTTGATCCATATTTTTTGACCCATGACATCGACTATTTTAGATATGCAGGTAAACAAAATGGCACAATCAGAACTTTTCAAAACCACTCAGCTGGGCCCATACACCCTCAAGAACCGTATCGTTCTGCCGCCACTGACGCGTTCACGCAGCTCCCAACCCGGCAATATTGCGAACGACCTGATGGCCACGTATTACCGTCAGCGCAGCGGTGCTGGCTTCATGGTGACCGAGGGCACACAGATCGAACCCCGAGGACAGGGTTATGCCTGGACACCCGGCATTCATAGCCCGGAACAGATACAAGGCTGGCGTAAGGTCACCGACGCTGTTCACGCCGAAGGGGGGGTCATCTTTGCTCAGCTTTGGCATGTGGGTCGCGTGTCGCACACATCGCTGCAACCCGGTGGTGAAGCGCCCATCGCGCCATCAGCCATCCGCGCGGACAACGTCAAGGTGTTCATCGAAACTGGCCCCGGCACGGGTACACTGACCGACCCTTCGACCCCACGAGCTCTGTCCACCGCGGAGGTAAAGGAACTGGTTGCGCTCTACGCCCAAGCAGCCCGAAATGCTTTGGACGCAGGTTTTGACGGGGTGGAGCTTCACTGCGCGAACGGGTACCTGGTAAACCAGTTCATTTCGGCCCATACCAACCAGCGTGATGATGAATATGGCGGTTCGCTGCAGAACCGTCTTCGCTTCCTGCGCGAAATCACCCTCGCCGTTGCTGGTGTTGTCGGCAAGGAGCGCGTTGGCGTTCGCTTCGCCCCGCTGTTCGCGACCACAGACGAAGACCGCGTCTACCTTGGTCTGGTCGAAGATGATCCTCATCAAACCTACATCGAGGCAGTGAAGATCCTCGAGGAAGTGGGCATTGCCTACCTGTCGCTCGCCGAAGCCGATTGGGAAAACGCACCCGAGCTGCCTGAGACGTTCCGGGAAGCTGTTCGTAAGACCTTCAGCGGCAAGATTATCTATGCCGGCAAGTACACCGCTGAACGAGGAAATCGCGTGATAAAAGCTGGCTGGGGCGACCTGATCGCTTTTGGCCGTCCCTTCATTGCGAACCCCGACCTGCCCGCTCGTATCGCCAACAACTGGCCGCTTAACCCAGTTGATCCAAGCAGCATGTACGGCGGTACCGATAAGGGCTACACCGACTACCCGACTTACAAATCCTAAACGCTCAGAGCCACGCCCCATAACTCAGGGGCGTGGCTCAGCGTTTGCTGACCGAGGAAGTTAAGCATGTACCAACCGAGCACGACTCCCTACCAAGAGCATAGGGGATTCAAACGGACCTTCAGGCAGGGTCATCTAAGCCTTGGGCTGTTCTTTCCCCTGGAGGCTTTCGAGGGTGACACACCGCGCATGCTGGATCAGGTCGCGCTGGCCAAACGTGCAGAGGCACTTGGTTTTTCGGCGCTCTGGTTTCGCGACGTCCCGCTCAGGGACCCAAGCTTCGGTGATGTCGGCCAGGTTTTCGACCCTTGGGTGTATCTGGGCTACATCGCAGCCCATACAACAAAAATCGCACTAGGCACCGCCTCCATCGCCCTTACTTTGCGTAATCCCTTGCACACGGCAAAGGCCGCAGCGAGCATTGATCAGTTGAGCGGAGGTCGCTTGCTCCTGGGAGTAGCCTCTGGCGATCGTCCCGTGGAGTTTCCCGCATTCAGCGTTGATCCAGAAAAGCGTGGCGAGACCTTTCAGGAAAACCTCAATGTGATACGCCAAGCCCATCGAACACACTTCGAGCCCATTCGCTGGAGTCACGGCGAGTTACTGGGGGCCGATCTCGTTCCCAAACCTACGACTCGGGAAATACCGCTATTCGTAACCGGACATAGTCGCCAGTCGCTCGATTGGATCGCGCGTGAAAGCCATGGATGGATCAACTATCCACGTCCGCCAAAAATACAGCGACTCATCGTGGAAGATTGGCGACAGGAAACGGCTAAACAATGTGGCACTATCTACAAGCCGTTCTTGCAATCGCTGTATATCGACCTGGACGAACACCCATCCACGCCACCCTCGCCTATCCATCTAGGATTCCGACTGGGACGTAACCACCTGCGGGCCTTGCTGGATACACTTCAGGAAATCGGTGTAGATCACGTCATCCTGAACCTCAAGTATGGTAAACGCCCCGCAGCAGAGGTTATCGAGGAACTTGGCAAACATATCGTCCCGCAATTCGGCGCACAGGTGCCCGATAGTCCTACCTGACAGGACAATAGGATTCCAGTCCAAACCAGCCCGTCATTGCGACGGGCTGGCGCGCAGAGATCATGGCGAAGCCTTCCAATTTGATGCGCGAATCAGGAAGATATCTAGATATCGAAAAAAACAGGTCTCAAAAAATTCATGACTATTGACGTCAACGAAGCCCTGAAAGCATTGGCGAACCCGACGCGCCTTGCCATCCTCAATTGGCTCAAGGATCCCAGGACAGTCTTTCCCGCGCAGGAAGTCGACCCAGAAACGGTAGGCGTGTGCGTCAGTATCATCCAAGAGCGCACGGGCCTCTCTCAGTCAACGACATCGCTTTATCTCGCAGCTCTACAGCGCGCGCAATTGGTTACATCGCAGCGGATCGGCCCCTGGACCTACTACAAACGCCACGATGAGAATATCGATGCCTTCTTCAAGGCGCTGCAAGAAAGAATCTAGGGCTGCACACCCTTGTATTTCTGACTGATTTCAGTCTTTGCCGATGTCAAAAACAGCAATCTGACCAAATAACGATCAGATCATCCGAAGCTTCGAGTGATCGAACAGCATTACCAGTGATGCGTGCGCGGAAAGAAGGCTCCTATAGCAAAACTGCCACTTGACAACGCTGAAACCAGGGGCTGAATACGCAAAAGACAGCACACTCCAGAGAGGGACGCGAAGCCCTTCAAGTGCTCTTCTACGGCCAACCTTCTTTAGGGGGCAGCCGCCACGGCGTCGACATCCCACGCCAGCCCCTGGCGCGTTGGGTCCAAAGTGGCGAGCAACTGCAACCGTTGCTCAACCTGATGCGCGACAAGCTGCTGGACTACCCCGTGTTGCACTGCGACGAAACGCGCTTGCAGGTGCTGCATGAACCGGGACGCGACCCCTCGGCACAATCCTGGATGTGGGTGCAAAGCGGTGGGCCGCCGGACAAGCCGGTGATCCTTTTCGACTACACAGCCAGCCGCGCGCAGGAGGTGCCGCTACGCCTGCTCGATGGCTACCGCGGCTACCTGATGACCGACGACTACGCCGGTTACAACGCCGTGGCTGCACGCGACGGCATCGAACGCCTGGGCTGCTGGGCGCATGCGCGACGCAAGTTCGTCGAAGCCCAAGGGCAAGACTGGGCGTGCCGACGTGGCGCTGAGCCTGATCAACAAGCTCTACGGCATCGAGCGTGACCTGAAGGACGCTGACCATTCCACTCCAGCGGGTTCCCCATTGACGCTGGAGCCGCATCCCATTTCCCGCTATACCGAAGCGGTTAAAGGCCAAAGGGCCGAAAAGGCAAGGGAATGGGAGTGCAAGGGGAAAGGCCCTACCTCGAAAAGGCGAAAAGGCATCCCGGCCGCCCCCCCCAGAGGACACCCACATGCTCTCCCTGTTCCAGCGAAAACGGCCTCCGGTCACTGCCCCATCACCAGCGCCCGCCACCGACCTCCCCAAAGGGCTGCTACGGCCCGAATCGGCCGCATCGCTGCTGGCGACACCGCGCCGACAGAAGCTGCTGGAACACATCTGGCAGCGCACGTCGCTGTCGCGCCGGCAGTTCGCCACGCTGTACCGCACGCCGCTGGAGCGCTACGCCGAGCTGGTCCAGCAATTCCCCGCTTCCGAGAGCCATCATCACGCTTACCCCGGCGGCATGCTGGATCACGGGTTGGAGATCGTCGCCTATGCGCTCAAGCTGCGGCAGTCCCATCTGTTGCCCATCGGCGCCAGCCCCGAAGACCAGGCGGCGCAGTCGGAAGCCTGGACCGCCGCCGTTGCTTACGCCGCGCTGCTGCACGACATCGGCAAGGTGGCCGTCGATCTGCTGGTCGAGCTGGCAGACGGCTCGCCGTGGCATCCCTGGCACGGCCCGCTGCACCAGTCGTACCGCTTCCGCTACCGCGAAGACCGCGAGTACCGGTTGCACAGCGCCGCAACAGGGCTGCTTTACCGCCAATTGCTCGATGGTCCGCTCCTAGACTGGCTCAGCGGCTATCCGTCTCTGTGGGCACCATTGCTCTACGTCTTGGCCGGGCAGTACGAGCACGCCGGCGTGCTGGGTGAACTGGTCGTGCAGGCTGATCGCGCTTCTGTGGCACAGGAACTGGGCGGCGATCCCGCGCGCGCCATGGCCGCGCCCAGGCACGCGCTGCAACGCAAGCTGCTGGACGGGCTGCGCTTCCTGCTCAAGGAACAGTTGAAGCTGAATCAGCCGGAAGCCTCCGATGGCTGGCTCACTGAGGATGGGCTGTGGCTGGTGAGCAAGACTGTCTCGGACAAGCTGCGCGCGCACCTGCTGTCTCAGGGGATCGACGGCATTCCTGCGAACAACACCGCCGTCTTCAACGTGCTGCAGGACCACGGCATGCTCCAGCCTACCTCAGACGGCAAGGCGGTCTGGCGCGCGACCGTGACCAGTGCGACCGGCTGGTCCTACTCGTTCACCCTGTTGCGCCTCGCGCCCGCGCTGATCTGGGAATCCGGCGAGCGGCCAGCGCTTTTCGCAGGCACGGTGGCGATCGACACGACGCCAGCGGAAATCAACGGCAGTGCACCAGGCACACCGCCCGCGGTCGTGGGGCAGCCAGCACCCGAAGGTCAGGAGACTCCCCCTTGGGAATGCCCTCGCAGCGATACCGCCTTGCCGACTGCGGCCCCGCCCGTGCCCGACGTCATGGAGGACATGCTGCCGATGGTTGGATTGGATGGCACGGCCGACATGGGGAAGAGTGAAGAGCCAGTGGAGAAAGTCCCTGCCCAGCCTGACGTTCCTGCCCCAACCACAGCCGCAGCGTCTCCCTTGCCACTTACCCCTGCGCCTGGACCTGCATCAACTCCAATAGTCGCGATACCATCCGGGGAGCATTTCATGACGTGGCTGCAACAGGGAGTCGCCGCGCGGCGACTCATCATCAACGACGCCAAGGCGCTCGTGCATACGGTGAGCGACACCGCCTACCTGGTCAGTCCCGGCGTGTTCCATCGCTATGCGCAGGAACATCCCCAGGTGGATGCGCTAGCCAGGCAGGACAAGCAACAGGATTGGCAGTGGGTGCAAAAGCGCTTTGAGAAACTGCAGCTACACCGCAAGCACTCAAATGGCCTGAACATTTGGACCTGTGAAGTCACGGGCCCGAGGAAGTCCCGCCGACTGCATGGCTACCTCCTCGAAAATGGGTCCTTGGTATTCGCCGAAATACCGCCCAACAATCCCTATCTTGCTCTGACTCAGGAAGGATGACGCGACTCGGGCAGCGACCGTCACCACCGTGTGGCGACGATCAATGCCCCGCGAAGCTGGCAACATTTTGGCGAACTAAGCTACTCGGCCCGCGCCAACTCCCGTGCAAGGAACGGAGCGGTTCGGCTGCCAGACTTTCGGGCCACCTGCTGAGGGGAACCCGCCACCACGATGCTGCCGCCGGCAGCGCCCGCGCCTGGCCCTACGTCAATCACCCAGTCGGCTTGGGCCACCGCACGCATGTCGTGCTCGATCATCACTACGGTATTGCCGGCATCGACCAGGCGCTGCAACTGCACCAGCAGCCGGTCGGCATCCGACGCGTGCAGCCCGGTGGTCGGCTCGTCGAGCACGTACAGGCTTCGGCCGCGCTGGCTGCGCTGAAGCTCGGTCGCCAGCTTGATGCGCTGCGCCTCGCCACCGGAAAGCTCAGTGGCCGGTTGCCCCAGGCGCAGATAGCCCAGTCCGATGTCGCGCAGCAGTTGCAGGGGCCTTGCCACCGCGTCTTCACCCGCGAAGAATTCGCTGGCATCGTCCACGGTCATCTGCAGCACCTCGGCGATGTTGCGCCCGTTCCACTGCACCTTCAGCGTGGCCTCGTTGTAGCGCGCGCCATGGCAGGTCGGGCACGGCGCGTACACGCTGGGCATGAACAGCAGTTCCACGCTAACGAAACCCTCGCCCTCGCAAGTCTCGCAGCGCCCCTTGGCGACGTTGAACGAGAACCGTCCGGCATCATAGCGGCGGCGTCGAGCATCGGGCGTGGCGGCGAACAGCTTGCGCACATGGTCGAACAGACCCGTGTAGGTAGCCAGGTTCGACCGCGGCGTGCGCCCGATCGGCTTCTGGTCCACCTGCACCAGGCGCTGTATGGCGTCCACGTCGCCCGCCAGATGGCCGCCGGTCGCTTCGACCACTGCCGGCCCTTCGCTGGTGGCGCTTTCGGCGACATCGTCTTCAGGCTCGTGGCCCAGGTGCAGCAGCACCAATTCCGGCAGGGCCTGCGCGACGAGGCTGGATTTGCCGGAGCCAGAGATGCCGGTAACGGCTGTCAGCACGCCCAGCGGAATGCGCGCATCCACGCCATGCAGGTTATGGCGGTGGATGCCCTGCAGCTCCAACCAGCCGGTCGCTTCGCGTGCTCGGCTTCCGGGTGCGGGAATTTCGTCGAACAGGTAACGTGCAGTACGCGATTCGGCAATCTTGCGCAGGCCATCCGGCTCGCCGCTGTAGAGCACGCGGCCGCCACGCTCGCCGGCATCCGGCCCGACATCCACGAGCCATTGCGCGCGGCGCATCAGGTCCAGGTCGTGCTCCACCACAAACACCGAGTTGCCCGCGTCGCGCAGCCGGTCGAGTGCATCGTACAGGGCCTGGCTGTCGGAGGGATGCAGGCCCGCCGAGGGTTCGTCAAGTACGTACACGACGCCGAACAGCAGGGAACTTAATTGCGTGGCCAACCGCAAGCGTTGCAACTCGCCGGCCGAAAGCGTCGGCGTGGCCCGGTCCAGCGTCAGGTAGCCCAGGCCTAGCTCGCGCAGTTGGCGCAGGCGCGCCATCACGCCTCCAGCCAGGCGCTGTGCGGCGAGGCGCTTTTCTTCCGACAGCGCGGAGGTACGGCGCACGTCGGGCGATACCGCATGGACCGCACGGCCGGTGGCAGCGCGTTCGGCACGCTCGCGCCGGGTCGCTTCCTTGTCCGTAGCCGCACCCGCTGCATGGGCGCGGAAATCGCCCTGTGCGATGGGTTCGAGCAATGCCGCCAAGTGGTCCAGCGGCATCTGCATAAACGCGCCGATGTCCACCCCAGCGAAGGTGACCGACAGCGCTTCGGGCTTGAGCCTCTTGCCGTGGCAGGTGGGGCACGGCTTGCCCTCCATGAACCGGGATACGCGCTTTCTCATCAGCGCGCTCTGGGTATTGGCGAAGGTGTGCAACACATACCGCCGGGCGCCGGTGAAGGTGCCCATGTAGCTCGGCTCCATCTTGCGTTTGAGCGCGGTGCGGGTTTCGGCAGGCGTGAAACCGGCGTACACCGGCACCGTTGGTGTTTCCTCGGTGAACAGAATCCAGTCGCGATCCTTTTTCGGCAGGTCCTTCCACGGCCGGTCAACGTCGTAGCCCATGCTGACCAGGATGTCGCGCAGGTTCTGGCCCTGCCAGGCGGGTGGCCAGGAAGCAATCGCCCGCTCACGGATGCTCAGGGAGGGGTCGGGCACCATGATCGCCTCGGTCACTTCGTACACATGACCCAAGCCGTGGCAGGTCGAGCACGCCCCCTGCGGCGTGTTCGGCGAAAAATCCTCGGCGTACAGCATCGGCTGGTTGGCGGGATAGGCGCCGGCGCGCGAATACATCATCCGCACCAGGCTGGACAGGGTGGTCACACTGCCCACGGAGGAACGCGCATTGCTGGCCCCCCGCTGCTGCTGCAGCGCCACCGCTGGTGGCAGGCCGTCGATCGCATCTACGTCCGGCACGCCCGCCTGGTCGATCAGGCGCCGTGCATAGGGGGCCACCGACTCAAAGTAGCGTCGCTGCGCCTCGGCATAGATGGTGCCGAAGGCCAGCGAGGACTTCCCGGAGCCGGAGACACCCGAGAACACCACCAGCGCATTCCGCGGGATAGAGACGTCCACCTCTTTGAGGTTGTTCTCACGCGCGCCACGCACCTGCACGAGGCCGCTGGCCGCAGCGGTACAAGAGGATTCACCGAAAGAATTGCTTGGCATGTTCTTATCCTGTAGTTCGCCCCACTCAGGACGGGACTTCCTGAGTGCGAGGGCCGCGGCGACTGGCTTCGAGCACTGCGGTGAGAGTGCGGGCGTCGTAACTGCCGAGCAGACGACGACCCTCGATGAAGAACGTAGGAGTGACGTGCGCACCGCTGGCGACCGCGCTGACGAGGTCACGCTCGACACGCTCTATCACTGCGGGGCTGTCGAGATCCGCGATGAACCGATCGATGTCAAGACCCAGCTCGGCGGCGTAGCCGATCAAGTCCTCTCGCTCCAGCGCATGCTGACGGGTGAACACGAAGTCCAGCCACGGCCAGAACATCCCCTGGTTCGATGCCGCCTCGGACGCCCGCGCGGCGATCGGCCCGTGGGGGTGGTGCGGCAACTGGCGCACCACATACCGCAGGTCGTCCCCGAAGTGGGCGCGCAGATCGCCCCACGAACCGGTGGCGTGTGCACAGTACGCGCACTCGAAGTCAACGTACTCCACGAGCGTGAGCTGGGCGTCCTCCGGACCGCGGATGTGATCGACCTCCGGATCGACTGGTGGCTCAAGTACCATCGGCAAATCGGCAGTCTCCTCCCCCCACTTGAGAGCGGCGACCTTGAATATGAGCCACCCCAGCAACGTGGCGAGTAACATCGACACGAGCACCCCGACCGTCGCCTGGCGGCCCAGGTCAGAGGTCGTACCGAACGCGAGCCCGATGATGAGCAGCGACACGGTGAAACCGATCCCGGACAGCGCCGCACCACCGAACACGCTCCCCATCCCGACGCCCACCGGCAGGCGCCCCAGTCCGAGGCGGACTGCGGCTAGAGTGATGAGCCCGATGCCTAGAAGCTTACCGAGCACGAGTCCCGAGATGACGCCCCAGGTCACGGGCGAGCCGAAGGCCTCAGCGAGCAACCCGCCACGCAGATCCACCCCGGCGTTCGCCAAGGCGAACACCGGCACGATCAGCAGTGCCGCCGGCAGCCGCAGGAACTCGTGCAGCCGCTCGTTCACAGAGATACCGCGGGATAGTCCGCGGTCCACCGCGTGGGCCGATGCGGCACTCGGAGACTGCCAGAAGTCACGGAACAGTTGTCTTGCCGCGACGACTTTGTGACGCTGCGTCGCGTAGGCGGGGATCAGGAGCCCCGCAGCCATCCCGGCCAGGGAGGCATGGATGCCGGAGTACACGGTCGCGAACCACAGCACGATCACGATCAACACATACGGCGTCGCCCGCCACTGGCGGGTGCGCCCCAACAACCACAATCCAACGAGGCTGGCGAGGGCGATAAGCAACGGGACGATCCGGATCTCCTCGCTATAGACGATGCCGATGATGGACACTGCGAGGAAGTCATCGACCACGGTCAGGGTGAGCAGGAACACGCGCAACTGACCCGATAGCCGCGGGCCGACGATCGCCAAGGTGCCCAGCATGAACGCCGTATCGGTGCCGACCACCGCACCCCACCCGTGCAGGCCCTCACTTCCGGCTAGTTTCACGATCAGGACATACACCAGCGCGGGAAGCACGACTCCCGTGACCCCCGCGATCAGGGCGAGGCGGGCACGGCTGCGGTCACGGAGCGATCCGTGGGCGAACTCCTGACGCACCTCCAGTCCGATCAGGAAGAAGAAGACGACCATCAGGCCGTCGTTGACCCAGTGATGCAGATCCATGTGTAGGCGCAGTGGCCCGAAGTTGAACCCGACGTCTAGGTGCCACAACTCGAAATAGGCGTTAGATAGCGGCGAGTTCGCCCACACGAGCGCCACAACCGTGACGATCACCAGCAGCACCGCAGCGCCAGACTCCGTGCGTAGATAGTGGGCAACGCGTCTGCGTCTGATATGCGCCGAGGACTCACCGAAAGAAGAGGCTGGCATGTGCTTATCCTGTAGTTTGTGAGATCACGATGGGCCGGTTTCGGATGGACCGATCAGGCGTCCGCCTCTGGCGGCGTCTCATCATCGAGCGAGCGCAGCCAAGCGAGTCTTTCTCCCGGCCTGCGCTCAACACCTCTGTCCGTTGGCTGATACCAACCCGGCCGCGCCACGCCCTCGGGAAAATAGGTTTGCCCAGCGGCATAAAAGGCTAGAAATGGTGTCCACTTAAATCAGGTGGACACCATCGCCTTTGGCGTCGAGGCCAGGAAGGTGTGTTGGCCGGACGGATACACAGAATCGGCCAGAAGCGGGCATTGCGGGTCGAAGTTCTTGTATTCGGGGACTGGGGCTGGGGACGGGCGAAAGAGACCGAAGTAGGTCCTGCACATCGCTAGTGTGCGGCCTTTGCTGTAGCGGTTCCCGGTGCGACCAACGTCAACGGCTTTGACAGCCCATGACGTGCGACCGGGATATCGCCCCTCCAAAGACCCAAGGTACTCTCTAGCGAACACCGCCCTAGGGGCACTCCTCTCAAGATATCTGAGGATCGCCTTGCACCTCCAGAGATTGCATCGCCTTGCTGCTCAACAGCATCTGTTTTGAGGCAAGCTCGTTTACCTCAACGTAGTGGCGAAGCTTGGTTGGGGTCATGCTTACCCCAGTCTCGTCGCGGACCACCCGGACAATCGTGTCATAGCTGTAGTTGCGTTTGAGCACATGACAATTACGCTACATCAGGCTTTTGACTCATCCGATACGCCCTCCTCCGGAGTCGCTACCAATTCCTATTAGTTGGACGTTTCGGATGAAGTCGTTGACGGCTGGGTGATGGTCTTGCGAGACGATCTCAATAGGAGGCATTTCAAGGCGCTCACTGAATCGCTCATGGGCGCTACTCTTGAATCCAGCATTGGCTACCTACCGCATGAGCCGGTAGCCAGATACCGTCAGAAGCCCTCCAGAACGATCTTGCCCTTTGCCTTGCTGCTCTCCAGCAAGGCATGGGCGCGACGTAGGTTTTCGGCGCTGATACGCCCGTAGTTTTCGCCAACGGTGGTGCGCAACACACCCGCATCGATCTGGCGGGACACTTCATTGAGGATGTTGTGCTGCTCCTGCATGTCCTCGGTCTCGTACAGCGAGCGCGTGTACATCAGCTCCCAGTGCAGCGACAGGCTCTTGCGTTTGAGCGGTACGACGTCCAGCGTGGCCGGGTCATCGATCAGGCCCAACCTGCCCTGTGGCTTCAGTGACTCGATGATCTGCTCGTAATGCCGATCGGTCTGCGTCAGGCTTGCGACGTAGCTGACCTGCGGAAGGCCGATGCGCTTGAGCTCTTCGCTCAGTGGCTTGGTGTGATCGATCACGTAATGGGCGCCGAGTTCGGTGACCCAGGCCTGGGTTTCAGGGCGCGAAGCCGTACCAATGACGGTCAGGCCGGTCAACTGACGCGCCAGCTGAGTCATGATTGAACCCACCCCGCCTGCAGCGCCAATGATCAGCAGCGTTTCGCCACGGTCGGTGGTGTCGCGCGCTACGCCGAGGCGATCAAATAGCAATTCCCAAGCGGTCAGAGACGTCAGGGGAAGCGCCGCGGCCTGGGCGAACTCCAGCGACTGTGGCATCGATCCGACAATGCGCTCGTCTACCAGCTGCAACTCACTGTTGCTGCCCGGGCGGATCAGCGACCCGGCGTACCACACCTTGTCACCGGGCTTGAACAGCGTTACGTCGGAACCGACCGACTTGACCACGCCGGCAGCGTCCCAACCGAGGATGCGCGGCTGTGTTTCGTCTGTATGCGGCACGTAGCCCTGGCGGACTTTGGTATCGACCGGGTTGACCGATACGGCCTTGACTTCTACCAGCAGGTCGCGCGGCCCCGGCACTGGCTCGGGTAGATCGATCTCCACGAGGGCGTCAGGGTTCTCAACAGGCAGACATTTGAAGTGTGCAATGGCTTTCATTCGGAGCTCCTCAGGAGACGCGGTACATTTTCATGACGGAGAATTTTTCGGCGGCGCGTTCGATGACGGGCAGCGCTGCCTGGAAATGCGGGGTGGCCTCGTGCGCAGTCAGCGCCGCTTCGTCTCGCCACTGCTCAACCATATGGAAGGTGCGAGGCTGTTCTGCATCTTTATGAAAGTCGTATTGGATGCAGTCTGCTTCGGCGCGACTTGCGCCTTGCAGATCCTGCAGCGTCTGCTGGAGCTCATCTTCGGAGCCGGCCTTGGCGACCAATGTGGCAACCAGTGTGAGTGGGGTGGTCATCGAACCTCCTGTCTGTGCATGTGTGAGAGACGCATCGAGCTGGCATGGGCTTATCGACAGTGACCCTACCGGCCATGCCGCGAAGACCTGCACGTGGTTTAAAGCGTTACAACAATCTTGCCCACCTGGGCATTCGATTCCATGTACCGGTGAGCCTCGGCCATCTCGTCGAGGCTGAATGTACGGTCGATTACCGGCTGCAGCTGCCCAGAGGCGAGCCCTTCGTTGATGAAGTGCTTGGCCCGTTCGAGTTTTTCTCGATCCTGGGTGATCTCGAACAGCTGATAACCACGCAGCGTCAGATGCTTGCCGAGCAGGTCCATGACCGACACAGGGATATCCCGAGTGTCCAAAGCGCCGTACTGGAAGAAGATGCCGTGGTTCGCCAGTGCCTTGAGCACCAAGGCCACTTCGGGCCCGCCAACGGGATCGAAGGCCATGCGAGCGCCTTTGCCATGAGTCATCGTCATGACCTCGGCCACCATGTCCTGCTCCTGCGTCGCAATGACTGCCGCCGCCCCGGCCTGAAGTAAGGCCTCGCGCTTGTCGCTGGTGCGGGTCAGCGCGACAGGAACGGCGCCCACCATGTTCGCAATCTGGATAGCGGCAAGCCCCACGCTGCTGGACGCCGCACGGATTAGCACCGTCTCGCCGGCCTGCAGCCCACCAAGCTCGATCAGTGCGCCATAGGCAGTGACAAACTTCATCCAGGTCGCCGCTGCTTCCGTGAAAGAAAGCGCTTCCGGGTGTTTGACCACCGCGTGAGCCGGCGCGTTGACCAATTCACCGTACAAGCCGTATTCGTCAAAGGAGAACGCGGGCACTACGCTGACCGCATCGCCAACAGCGAAGCCGACCACACCGGGACCCACTGCAGATACGGTCCCAGCCGCTTCATAGCCCAGCATGGCGGGAAACGTCGGTTCGATGACGTACTGGCCTGTGCGGTACATCACTTCAGCCCGGTTGATGCCGAGCGCCCTGACGTTGATTTGAACCTCGTTCGCGCCGGGAGCCGGCACGTCGATCTCGTCGATCTGGAGAACCTCCGGTCCACCGGTGCGATGAAAGCGTATGACGCGAGACATAGCGTAATCCTCAGCTATCTATCGGAAGGGCCGAGCCATGAGCGGCCCAGCCAGGTAGCCACCAGCGCACATCGGCGCTGAGGCAGCGGGCGATTAGGCCATGACGGCCGTCTTCGCCCCGACGGATCACTTGTAGCGTTCAAGCCAGTGGGCATAGGGAGCCGGCAAGGTCCAGGACGCACGCTCTACGCCCAGCTCTTGGGCGGCAAGATAGGACCAATTTGGATTGGCCAGATGTGCTCGCCCAATCATCGCCAAGTCCAGCTGACCGCTCTTGACCGCTTCTTCGGCAACGCTTGGCGCGCCGAAGCCCCATGCCGAAGCCACTGGTATCCCCGCCTCACGCTTCACGCGCTGGGCAACTTCGCCCATGAAGCCAGGCGCCCAGGGAATGTTGGTTTCAGCGATGGTGAAACCAATGCTGACGCTCAGCAGATCCAGGCCACCATCTTTGAAGCGACGTGTCAGTTCGATAGCCTCGGTCAGCGTCTGTTCGTCCCGGCCGTCGTATTCGATAACCCCTAGACGAGCGGTTAGCGGCAGGTGCTCCGGCCAAACCTCACGAACAGCCGCCAGCGTTTCAAGCAGGAAGCGGCTACGGTTGTCGAAACTGCCGCCGTAGGCGTCATCGCGATGGTTGGAGTGTTCGGAAAGGAACGACTGGGCCAGATAACCATGGGCGAAATGCAGCTCCAGCCACTCGAAGCCAGCGTCACGCGCACGGCGAGCGGCTGCGACGAAATCCTCACGCACACGGGCAATGTCTTCCAGCGTCATGGCTTGCGGCTGCTTGGCCAGGTGACCGCCAAAAGCTATGGCCGATGGAGCGATGGTCTGCCAGCCACGGGCGTCATCTTCAGCGATGTGGTCATCGCCTTCCCATGGACGGTTTGCGCTTGCCTTGCGACCGGCGTGGGCGATCTGCAGGCCGGGGACCGAGCCGGCTGCCTTGATCGACTGCACCACCGGTACGAAGGCCTGGGCCAGCTCATCGTTCCAAATACCCGCACAGCCAGGAGTGATCCGCCCTTCTGGCGCTACAGCGGTTGCTTCGACAATCACCAACCCCGCCCCGCCACGCGCAAGGGAGGCGTAGTGAACACTGTGCCACTCGTTGATCAGGCCATCGTTTGACGAGTACATGCACATAGGGGGAATCGCAATACGGTTGCGAAGCGTGACGTCTTTAAGCGTGAAGGGTTGGAACAGCGCAGACATTGGTTTCTCCGAGGGTTGTCTATTACGTCAATTCGATAGTATTCGAACTATGGAGATAGAGCAAACCCGTGTATGCTTCGTTCATGCGCCCCTACAAACACCCTCCCGTCACTGAATTCGTCCTCGAGCGTCTGCTATACGCCTTGAGCGATCCTGTGCGCCTGGAGATCGTCCGACGCCTTGCCGAACTGGGCGAAGCCAGCTGTGGCGAATTGGACGGTGGCCGACCAAAGTCCACCATGTCCCATCACTTCAGGGTGCTGCGAGATGCCGGGTTGGTCCAAACCCAAACCATCGGCACGACCCATATGAACTCGTTGCGCAGGGATGATTTGAACAATCGATTTCCTAGTTTGCTCGAGACGATCTTATCTCAGCGCGGCTAAGGCTGGCTTGAGAGTCAATTCATCGAGGAAGACGTTGAAGACGGCCTGCTTCGAAACCCTGGGCTCCAGTGAGCTCAGGGACTACCTCGCCGCTGACTGCGGAAGCATGACTAGTCCCGACGTAAACGCCTTACCCAGATGGCCTCAATCGAGCAGCTGGAGCGTTTCGCTTGTGCGCAGTATCGGTGGCTCGTCTACAGATTATGCCGCTTACGACAGGCCGCTAGTGGCCGACTCCAGCCAGTTCGCACTCAGTTAGCGCTGCTGAAAAGCAGCCATTCGATTCAAAAAAATCTCGACCACACATTACCGCAATGACATCAGCACCAAGGAGGTTCGTCCCATGTCATTGCAGTGCCCCCGCTGTCACTCCCCAAAAGTCGCTTCTTTCCATCACGCCATGAAAACCGGCGCTGCTATCGGCGCGGTCGGTGGCCTCGCACGTGGCATCAGTGCTGCTCTGGCAGGCGGCAAGGCCGGTGCAGCACTCGGCGTATTCGCCGGCCCTGTCGGCATAACCCTCGGCTCGGTATCCGGCGCCATTCTCGGCGGCCTTGCCGGAGGCGTCGGTGGCTGCGCGATTGGCGCTCAGCTCGGCGAGTCACTCGACCGTCACGTCCTGGCCCACAACCTCTGCCTGCTCTGCGGTCATCGCTTCAACCTACCGGCCTGATCCGGCCACCGCTCTCCTCTTCCTTACCCATCAATGATTGCCGGTGCTGCGCTCTGCGCGGCGCTTTATGCCGGCTTGCACCCAAAGGAAATTCGTCATGGCTCATCAAATCGAACAAATGGCCTACGTTGGTGCTACTCCGTGGCACGGCCTGGGCAACAACCTGCCGCAGAAACAGCCCATCGAAGTCTGGCAACGCGAAGCCGGCATGGACTGGCAGATACTGGAAAGCCCCGTGCATTTCAAGTCGGATGCCATCGGCCACCTGGGCGCGATCCATTCGTTCCCGGAGCAGAAAGTGCTCTACCGCTCGGACACCAAGGCACCGCTGTCGGTGGTCTCGCAGCGCTACCACACAGTTCAGCCCAAGGATGTGCTGGAGTTCTACCGGGACCTGACCGAGGTCTCCGGCTATGAGCTGGAAACCGCTGGCGTGCTTAAAGGCGGTCGCAAGTTCTGGGCGCTAGCACGGACCGGCCAGGGTGCAGCGATCAAAGGTAACGACCAGGTAAATGGCTATTTGCTGCTGGCCACTTCCTGCGACGGCACCCTGGCCACCACCGCAACGCCCACCACCATCCGCGTAGTCTGCAACAACACGCTGACCATCGCCCTGGACGGCACCAGCCGTGCGATCAAGGTGCCGCACAGCACCCGCTTCGACGGCGATCTGGTCAAGAAGCAGCTCGGTATAGCCGTCTCGCAATGGGACGACTTCATGTACCGCATGCGCCACCTGGCTGAACGCAAGGTGCAGTGGCATGAGGCACTGGGCTTCTTCATGAACGTGATGTGCGAGACCAGCCCGACCGGCGCCCTGCCGGAGCAACTGCCCAACGAGCGCGCTCTGCGCAAAGTGCAGGAGCTGTACGAAGGTCGTGGCCGTGGCAGCCAACTGGACTCCGCACGCGGAACCGCCTGGGGCTTGCTCAATGCCGTAACCGAGTACGTCGATCACGAGCGCCGGGCACGCAGCACGGAGTACCGCCTCGACTCCGCCTGGTTCGGCCAGGGTGCCCAGATCAAGCAACGCGCATTGGATACAGCCCTGCAATTGGTCGCCTGACCTTTTACCCCCCATAACGCCCGACCCGCTTCGTTGCAGGTCGGGCGTTTCTATTTCTGCAAGGTGAACGTTATGAAAGCCACTTCATTGAATCGCAGCACCAGCAAAGCCCGCCCTGCACTACGCCTGGTCAGCACCAAGGAACTGCCACGCGAGGACTGGCTGCAGATCCGCAAGCAAGGCATCGGCAGCTCAGACGCTGCGGCTGCCGTAGGCCTCAACCCCTACAAGTCGCAGTTGGAGCTGTGGCTGGAGAAGACCGGGCGCGATGCCGGCATGCCCAAGGCTGATCCTCAGGATGAGGAAAGCCCGATGTACTGGGGCAACGTACTGGAGCCAGTCGTTGCTTGGCACTACAGCAAGCGCACGAAGAACAAGGTGCGGCGTATCAACGCCGTGCTGCAGCACCCGGATCCGGAGTTGCCCTGGATGCTGGCCAACATCGACCGCGAGGTGATCGGGGCTGACGATGTGCAGATCCTGGAGTGCAAGACAGCCGGCATAAACGGGGCACGCCTCTGGAAAGAGGGCGTGCCGGAATATGTGCAGCTGCAGGTGATGCACCAGCTCGCCGTCACCGGCAAGCAGGCGGCGGATGTGGCGGTGCTGCTGGGTGGCCAAACGCTGGAGATCCACCGTATCGAGCGGGACGAGCAGATGATTGCTCGCCTGATTGAGCTGGAGCGCCAGTTCTGGCACTACGTGGAAACCGACACACCACCGGCGGCTGATGGCACTGCTTCCGCTGAGTCAGCACTTCGCTGCCTCTATCCAGAGGACAACGGCCAGGTCGTCGACTTCAGCCAGCATGCCGGGCTCACTGCAGCCTATATAGAGCTGAAAGCCGTGCGCCAGTCGATTGCCGACAGGGAAAAGCGTGAGGCTGAACTTAAGCAGATGCTGCAGCAGGCCATGGGCGACGCCAGTCGGGCTGAGTTCACCAGCGGCTATGTCAGCTGGCGCAAAGCCAAGGACAGCATCGGCCTCGATGTTGCTCAACTGCTCAAGGACAAACCCTACCTGCAGGCCAAGTACCCACTGCTGAAGCAGGGTGCACGGCGCTTCCTGGTCGGCTGAACCGCCACTACTCCAACCATTCCCTCCCCTTGGCCAGTCCATGCAGTTCGCGCTGCGTGGCTGGCTTTTTTCATTTCCAGGAGACTCACCATGCTCAAAGGTCTGGCTATCACTCCGCCGGTGCTCGGGCGGATTTCCATCGGTAAGGTCATCGAGAAAAACGGCAAGCGCCTGCCGGAGAAGGATGACCAATTCACCATCACCTCCCAGGTGCAGGGTAAGGACGGCTGGCTGCTGCACCCGCTCAATGAAGAGCTGCGTCTGGGCAAGGACGACAAGCTGCGCAGCATTCCGGTACGTCTTTTGTTCAACGAGCCGGAGCTGAATTTCCGGGCTGACTACACGCTGTTCGACCGGCAATCGGGGCGCCCGGTTTGCGTCGGTAATGGCGAAACCTGCAAGCGGGTTACCCAGGACGGCATGCAGTCGATGCCTTGCCCGTCGCCGGATGCCTGCCCACTCGCCAAAGGCGGTGCCTGCAAACCCTACGGCCGACTGAACGTGGTCATTGGTGATGAGGATCCGCTGGGCAGCTTCGTGTTTCGCACCACTGGCTTCAACAGCATCCGCACCCTGGCCGCTCGTATGCATTACTTCCAGGCCATCTCGGGTAATCGCTTGGCCTGTCTGCCGCTGGAACTGCGTCTACGCGGGAAGTCGACGCGCCAGAGCCATGGTACGCCAATCTTCTACGCCGATCTGACGGTACGCGGGGGCATGGACATGGCTGAAGCTCTGGTGACAGCTAGTGAACTCGATTCACGGCGTCAGGCAGCTGGCTTCAACCAGGCTGCTTTGGATGAGGCAGCACGACGCGGCTTCGGCAACGGAGCCTTCGAGGACAGCGAGGAGGATGCCAGCGCCATCGTGGAAGAGTTCTACCCAGAAGGTGAAGTGCCCGCCTCAACAATCACACCACAAGCCACCTACAGCAAGCCCAGCCTGGCTGAGAAGTTGGACGCGCAAGCCACACGCCAAGAGGTAGAAGTATGAAACGTCTGCTACGCACTTTCGGTGCTGCGATGATGTTTGCCGGGATCCTGGCAGGCTGCCTGGCGGTCTTGTTACTGGTGATTGTGATGGTGCGATTTCCACCACTGCTGATAGCGGTGGTACTGGCGTGCTGGATCTTCTGTCGACTCCAGGCAGCACCAAAAAGCAAGTGACCGACGTCAGAGGAAACGGATGTCCCGCTCCACTGAGGGCGGGACATTCTTTATTTTTTGTCTCGCAAATAAGGCCCGATGTGCGATTGCTAATCAGCCAAGCCCGTGGGGGACTCAGCTATCTGCGTCCCTGATCTTAAACCCAGGACTCACCTTGACGACTGCATCCAACGGAGCGCTGACAAGCGTAACGTCCTCCACACAGTCATCGGCGTCACCGGTACTGAAGAGTACATGCCAAGTGAATTTCCCTTGAGGTGTAGTCGCAACGAACGTAGCTCGACGAACCTCATCGCCACCTTTGAACGCAGGTGTTGATACCTGCGTCGTCTCATCAACGACTTGCTCTATCTGATCGGCGCTGATCGTGCTGGGTTGCCCAGCGTGTAAAAACTCAGCCCCACGGTAGCACTCGATATAAAATCCCATGTGAAGCACTCCTTCAGTTGAAGGAGTGACTCTACCAAATCTTCAACAAGGAACGGTCAATTAGCAGCCGATGAGATTGAGTCTCCCAGCGTTGCATCCAGCGGGCTTGCAGGGAACGAATGTTCACGGGACAAATGCTCGGTTCAGCCGACACTTCGCAACGATGCCGACGCGGGATCGTAAATAACGCCGGCGATTGAACCGTCGCGAATGCGCTCCACAGCTTCGTTGATAACGTGCAGCGGTACCAAAAACCACTCCCGGGGTTTGACCGGATTACCGAAGCGATCAGGGATCGTCAGCTCAATCTGGGCAGGGCTGAACAGACGATGGAACAAGTTTTCCATCCGCGTACGATTGATGTTGTGCAGCTTGTAGGTGGCAACCACCTCAACATCCGCCAGCAGGTAGGTGGCGTCCTTGTTAGCCCCGGCGATACGAGTTTCCACCTTGCCACCGGTGACGCCGATCTTGTGGATCAGCTCGCGATGTTCGGCTACGAAGGGATGCGTTGAGTGACTGCGCAGCACGTAAATGGTGCCACTCTCGATGTCATCGGGCTCCAGTGTTTCGCCAAACAGAGGCCCCGCATCCGCATCTGTAATACGGCGACCGGCATCATCTTTGTAAAGAGCTCGCACCAGCGAAAGTCGCAGCAGATTGCTTTGCGTACCGTTGGAAAAAATTACTCTCAGACGCGCATCTTTCGTAAGCGTACGGGGAATACGCCTTGCGTAGATCAGCCAGGCATCCTGGGAAATTGCACCTCTCTTGACCAAGCGTTTGCATTGCACTTGACCACCTGTTGGCATCGGATTTGACCAGCCAATTGCATTGGATCTGACCACTCAAAGCACGGCGTAACTGAATAGCTACAAAAACGATGTGGGCGGCATCATCTGCGGCGTGCCATCAATGATGCACATCCAGCCCCAGGTTTTGAGTGCTGGCGTCTTGTTGAACTCTTTCACCAAATCGGCGGCGATCTGCCCTATGTCGATCTGCAGTGCGAACTGCGGCCGCATCGCGTGCATAACATCTACCCCCACATCGCCGGCCAGAAGTTCGCACATCAGTCTGGTGCGTAGCTTCCAAGGAGTTCTTTCCGCGTCGTTCCGGATGCTGAAAGACCATGGTGTCCAGATGGGCCGACGCGCGGCAGTTGGTCGAAGAACGCCAGTGAGCCTGCGCCCAGGGTTGCCGTGAAGGCAGCCGGCAAGCTGAACTTCACCACAACCGACCAATCAGTCTGCTGGGCCATCAGCCCGAGCTTAAAAAGATTGTTGGCGAAGTGCACCACGGCGGTGGCCGCAATAGCGAGCTGCAAGGGGAAGAAAAGGGCAAATACTGGCATCAGCGCTGTCCCTTGACCGAAGCCAGAGAGCAACGTCAGCCCTGAAGCCAGCAGTGCCGCAAAGCCGATCAGAATGAGTTCCATGATGGTCGACCTCAATTATCGATTTACGCTATCGTACATCGATAATTTCATCCAACCCTGTCACAGATCAAGTAATGACCATGACTGAGATCACCAAGACTGACCGTAGCCCTTGGGCTGTTTTTTTGATCTTCCTCTGCTTGGGGCTCACCTCCTTCGGCGGCCCAATCGCACACCTGGGCTATTTCCGCGATGAGTTCGTGGTGCGTCGACAATGGTTGAGCGAGCGCAGCTATGCGGATCTTGTCGCCCTTTGCCAGTTTCTGCCAGGGCCGGCCAGCAGCCAGGTCGGTATCGCGCTCGGTCTGTCGCGCTCTGGCTATCGCGGCGCGCTGGCCGCGTGGCTGGGCTTCACCTTGCCCTCCGCAATTGCCCTGATCCTCTTCGCACTCGGCATCGCCAGTTATGGTGATGCCATGCCTGCTGGCGTGCTGCACGGTTTGAAGGTGGTGGCCGTGGCAGTGGTCGCCCAGGCGGTCTGGGGCATGGCGCGCAATCTGTGTCCCGATGCACCGCGTATTTCCATCATGGCGGCGGCGACCTGCTTCGTGCTGCTCATACCCTCTGCCTGGGGGCAAGTGAGTGTCATCATCCTTGCAGCCATCGTCGGCCTGCTGCTGTTCAAACCGCAACAGGGAGAGGCCCATGATCCACTGCCGATCAGCGTGCGGCGTCGCGTTGGCCTGTTCTGGCTGGCGCTGTTCTTTGCTCTTCTGCTGGGGCTGCCGTTGCTAGCAGCTGTGTTCCCGAATCAGACATTGGCGATGGTGGATGCCTTCTACCGCGCCGGCTCGCTGGTATTCGGTGGCGGGCATGTCGTGCTGCCGCTGTTGCAAGCTGAGGTCGTACCAACAGGCTGGGTCGACAATGATGCATTCCTCGCGGGCTATGGTGCGGCGCAGGCCGTGCCGGGGCCTCTGTTCACCTTTGCAGCCTTTCTCGGCGCCTCGATGAACCAAGCACCAACTGGCTGGCTTGGCGGCCTGATCTGCCTTCTGGCGATCTTTGCGCCGTCTTTCCTGCTGGTGGTGGGTGCCCTGCCGTTCTGGGAACACCTGCGCCGTAACCTGCGCACGCAGGCTGCACTGCTCGGCATCAATGCGGCCGTGGTCGGCCTGCTGCTGGCTGCTCTCTACCAGCCCGTGTGGACGAGTGCGATTCATGGCCCGCAAGACTTCGGCCTGGCCCTTGTGGCACTGGTGGCGTTGATGTTCTGGAAGCTGCCGCCGTGGCTGGTCGTGCTGGGCAGCGGTATCCTAGGCGGGCTGTTGAGCATTGCCCTGTGAGAGGCGGCGAATGACCGACAAAGACCTCTACGGCGGGTTGATCCGCCTGCACATCCTGCACCACGCCGCCGAGGCTCCCATCTTCGGGCTGGCCATCATCGAAGAGTTGCGACACCACGGCTACGAGCTTAGCGCGGGCACGCTGTATCCGATGCTGCACGGTCTGGAAAAGAAAGGTTATCTGCGCTCGCACCATGAGCGTACCGGGCGCCGTGAGCGACGCATGTACGAGATTACCGATGAAGGCCGAGTCGCGTTGGCGGATGCCAAAGTCAAGGTCAGGGAGTTGTTCGGAGAGTTAATCGAAGGGCGCTGATGGCCTTATCCGGAGTGCCTGCGGCCAGCTACTTGCTTTCATGACCGCGCACTGACCGAAAGCAGTGGTCTATTAGCTACGTCCGCTTTTGGCCGATTCTGTTGAAAAAGTCGACCATGGTTTCCGCAGCAGAAAAGTATGCGTCCGAGATTGAAATCTTTACTTTCGGCAGAGGCTTCCGGACTCAGATTTCACGTAGCAGTGTGCAAAAAAGGCGTTTTAACCAGTCAATGACCGGGCTGTTTGGGCGAACCGACTTTTTCAACAGAGTCGGTCGATTTCTGCCGGTCAGGGCGTACCCGTGCGCGGTTCAAATTCGATGCAAACAACTGGTCAAGTCGAGTGCAAACGGGTGGTCAAGTCCATGCAATTACGCAGCATCCACTGATGCGGCAGTAGATGTTCGATCTCACTAGCTTTCTGCGTCGGCAATCGCGTCAGTACATCCTTGAGATATGCGTACGGATCATGCCCGTTCATGCGTGCCGACTGGATCAAACTCATGATCGCTGCCGCTCGTTTGCCACTGCGCAGAGACCCGGCGAACAACCAATTGGAGCGCCCAAGCGCCCATGGTCTGATCGTGTTCTCCACCGGGTTGTTGTCGATGGGTACGGCACCATCATCCAGGTAGCGCATCAGCGCTACCCAGCGTTTCAAGCTGTAATCCAGAGCCTTGGCCGTGGCCGACCCCTCGGGCACGAGGTCGCGCTGAGCCAGCATCCATTCATGTAACTTCTGTGCAATGGGCGCCGCTATTTCTTGGCGTAATCGCCATCGTTCTTCATCGCACATGTCTTTGGCCTGCCGTTCGACTTCGTACAGCCCGCCGATTGAGTGCAGCGCTTGTTCGGCCAACTGGCTTTTGTTCGCTGCATGCAGGTCGAAGAACTTACGGCGGGCATGCGCCATGCAGCCGATTTCGGTGATATCCAGGTCGAAGCTGGCCTTGTAACCCGCGAAGTCATCACAGACCAGCTTGCCGTTCCAGGTGCCCAGGAAGTTGCGCGCATGTTCGCCGGCGCGGCTGGGGCTGAAGTCGTAGACCACCGCCTTGAGGGCCGAGTAAGGCGTCGTGCAATAAGCCCAGACATAAGCTCGATGCGTTTTCTTCTCTCCGGGAGCCAGCATCTGCACCGGAGTTTCATCGGCATGCACGACTCGCTGAGCCAGCACCGCTTCGCGCAGTGCATCCACCAGCGGTTGTAGCTGTACGCCAGTTTGGCCCACCCATTGAGCCAGCGTTGAACGCGGGATCGCCAGGCCTGCACGGCCAAAGATCTTTTCTTGCCGGTACAGCGGCAGATGGTCAGCGAATTTGGCTACCATCACATGCGCCAGTAGGCCTGCGGTCGGGATGCCCTTGTCGATCACCTGGGCCGGCACCGGTGCTTGGATCAGTGTTTCGCACTGGCGGCAGGCCCACTTTCCACGTACATGCTGCTCAACGGTAAACACGCCAGGTGTGTAATCCAGCTTCTCGCTAACGTCTTCGCCGATGCGCTGAAGCTGGCACCCGCAGACACACTGGGTGTTCTCTGGCTCGTGACGAATGACGGTACGTGGGAACTGCGGCGGTAGCGGCGCGCGCTTGGGCTTTTGGCGGGGTTCGTCCGACGTTGGGGCGGGACGAAGCGCGTTCAGTTCTGCCTCGATAGCCTCAAGGTCGGTGTTGAGCAAGTCATCCAGCAAGCTGCCTTGCGCTGGGCTGATCTGCTCGCTGCGCTTGGCGAACTTGTGGCGCTTGAGGATGGCAATCTCGTGAGAGAGCTGCTCGATGATCGTCTCGTCACGATGGATTTTTCGCGCCATGGTGTCGACCTTCGACAGCAACTGCGCAGCGAGTGCGCGCAGTTGTTCGGGTGTCATTTGGGCGAGATTGGGCGAGGAAGTCATGCCGTGGATTTTACCAAAGCGATCCACCTGCCACAGCTGAAAAGCAAGGCTAAATCACTGTGATTGCGCCGTTAGCGCCAACTCGCTGCCATGGCAAACCGAGCACCAGCGCTTGAAGTTGTTCAGCGTCGAGCCCAACTTCCAAGCCGCGATGAGTGCCAGGCCAGTGAAACTTGCCTTGGTTCAAACGCCTCGCGGCAAGCCAGATGCCCACGCCATCGTGCACCAGCACCTTCATCCGGTTGGCCCGGCGGTTGGCGAACAGATAAGCGCAGTGCGGCTTCGCCGCACCGAACACAGCGACCACGCGGGCCAACGCAGTTTCGGTGCCGGCGCGCATGTCCATGGGCTCGGTGGCTAGCCAGATGGCGTCGATGCGCATCATTGCGAGAGGCTGCGGATAAAACGTGCGCAGCCGTCCGGGTCGGAGATGGGCCATTTTACCGTGATGGATTTGTCGCCCAGCGACAGTGCGATGACCACGGCTTCATCAGCTTGCCGTTTAGGAATCGGTTGCAGCGGTACAAACGCGGGAAGTGGCGCGACGGGTTTATCACGGTAAATCGGCAGCCACTTGCGAATCACGTTGGCATTGATGCCGTGGCTGATGGCGACGCTGGAAACTGAGGCACCGGGTTTCAGGCATTCCTGCACGACCTGGGCCTTAAAGGGTTTGGGATAGGAGCTTCGTTGGCGCATGGAAATCCTAGCGATAAGGGTGATCGCGTCCGCTTAAAATAGGCGGACACCATCGCCCTTAATTCCGGATTTCTGAAGGTGTGTTCTCTGGCCGCTTACCATCTTTCTTGCCCTGTGGCGAATCAAAGTCCTCACCTTGCTCAGCTACATAAGCAGTCTGGCCGCTGAGAATAAACCACTGCCCAGCCTCAACGGTGGTATCCCTCATGAAGTTGCGGGTAACTCGAACGCCCGACTGCAGCTCGCGCTGCACTTGCTCAAACAGCGGCTGGAACCGCTCAAAGTCCTCGCAACGCTCGCGCTGTGCAATCTCCTCGGCCTCACGCTTTTCGGCATTGCTGCGAACATGACGGAGGTTCTGAATATCCGAACCCTCGTCGCCGCCGGCCAGTTCCGCCAACAGTTCGTCGTCCGTGATGCTGTAGTCGCCTTGTGGCTCTGGTACCTCAAGCGCATTCAGTAGGCCCTGATGGTCGAGAGGCATGAGCAGGCTGCGGCATTCTTCCTGATCGCGCAGGCGATCCAGGCGCACGGCATACAGGCGCTCGAAGATGTCTTTATCATCGCCGTGGCGCGGCGCATGGCCGTGCTCCTCAACAAAGCGCTGAATGTCTTCGAAGCCGGCAATGATGCGCTCCTCGCGAGGAGTGCGGCCGGTCTTCTTGTCTGACGTGGCGAAATCGGAAAGCTCCGCTTCCAGCTCATCCAGATCAAATTCGTTAGCCATAACGGCCCTCTTTCTTGAAACGCATAAAGGAACGAGCATTGGCATGTGAAAATGATCCTGTGCCCCATGGAAGCTATCAAAAACTGCTGAGGACGTGGAACGCTGCAGCCGGGACGCATCACCAAGCCAGTCGAGTGGGCTATGCGAAGAGAATTGCTCTCCCCGGCTTACACCACTCGCTGGTCTGAGTTAATGGTCGCAAAGGCGAACTAGCCACTACCCTCGGCTAGTGCCGAATCCCCGCTGACGATCCCCGTAGGACTTGGTCGCTTTCTTACACAGGTAGCTGGCCCGGTAGAACAGATCCGGTAGCTCATCAACAAGAACCTTGTGTTCTGACCATGCAACCTTCCGCATACGGGGATGCCGATCTATCCGATACGTTGGATTTTCGGGGATATGTACCAGCCCATCGACTTCAGACATCAACAACCCCAGCGCACTGGCCCATGACTCTTCTATGCGGCTGATCATGTTGACCCTCTCTGAGCCCAGCAGCCCTAGGGTGTAATAGGCATCACGGTTAAGCAGGATCAGCAGGTGATAATGCTGGCGGCCTCCCTGACCGATCTCTCTCGACCAGACGTACCGTACTTTGCAACCACGCGAGTAGCCACGCTCAGCCACCCGCTCCTGGTGGTACTGGATCTTCTTCGTAAACGATTCGAAGAACCGGCTGATGACCTGATTCGTATAGGCGAAGTCGGGTAGCTCGACACCCTGAGGCAAACGCAGATCCACCCTGTAGGCCAAGACCCTCGGATACTCAGCCAATGCCAGGTCGACGGTGCGCTTGAGATCAGACAGGTATTCCCGAATAAAGGGGCCTACTTCGATCTGTATGGGAAAGCCCTCGAAGGTATCCCCGTAGTGCAGATGGAGGTTGGGATTATCAGGATGACGGAGTGGGTAGCGCTGGGTGGGTTCGGTATCGTTGAGCATGGTTATGACCTCTCGTTGGTTGAGTTTCATAACCAGTGCCTGCTGTGTACTTTTTAACCGTTACCTGTCCTCGCCTGATCCGTTGGTTGGTCTCTCTGGATACGCTGTAGTGATGGCCTCTCAGGTGGTGGATCAGTGTCCGACTCCCTGTGTAGGCCAGTGAAGGTTGCTACTCGGTTAGGCGTGAACCCTTCGGGTGGTAATAGCTAGTAAAAGCATAATACCCGCACCGCAATTTCCTTCTCCGACCAGCTCGGGCAAAGCCACCTCAATCTTCCCGCCATGGCGGCAATTTTTGCCGAGTTCGGATTTCGGAAATAAATCAAGCCGAAGAGGCCGCACAGCCAGTGACTGAACGGCGGCAGAAGCGCCATGACCAGCCGAAGCCGATCATGGCGCAGGAGCGGTTCTAGCCGGCCATACTCAGATGGCCAATCGGGCGCGTAGCAGCACCCTCAGCCTGGTCACGCTCCTCAATCCTGGCCAGGATCCAGTCGTGCACCTCGCTATCGACCCAGCCGACGCAGCGGTCGCCCAACGATACCGGTTTCGGGAAGGTGCCTTCCGAGATGTACTTGTACAGGGTCGACCTAGACAGGCCAGTAGCAGTGATCACGTCTTGTAAGCGGAAAATTCGCATCAGCAGGGCTCCTCTGTATGTCCCAGAGGATCTGCGAGGGCCGTATAAAAAAACTGCCTGTTACCCAGCAGCTCGTGCTGGCGTGAGCAACCCTGACTTTTCGCGCAGCTCCAGCGGAATATCCACCTCCCTTAACACGCTTTTCACCACAGGATCATCGCACCCCTTGGTGACCATCCAATGCTTGGCCAGACCCTCGTCCGAGGCTCTTTCAGTCAACAGAGCGATGCAACGGTGGCCAGTCGACACATGCGCCGGAACCAAGATGTAGCTAACCCTGGCCAGATCAATGCTGGATACCTGCGAAAAACGTTGGACCACCTCTCTGGCCAGCTCAAGGACTTGGTGGTGGAAGAAGTCGAAAATCTCCTCGTGGTCCAGAATCGCTTTGTCCTTGGGATCAAGCATCGGCAGTCGAAAGAATGCCGCCACTTGCTCCTTCACCGTCGAGTCCACACCGCGCACCTTTCCCCATCCGGCGGAATCAGCCTGAACCCAGTGGCGCGACAGAAAGCCCAATACGCAGTCACAAATAAAAAGCTCAAGCTGATCAAACGCATGATCTGGCGCTCGCCTGAAGAGACGAACCACGCTGCGAGGTGCCAAGTATTCCCCTCGCCTTAGGAAGGAGTTGCGATCAAGTCTGACGCCAGCCAAAAACTTGTAGTCGATGTCTTGATCGGCGGCCTTCTTATGCACCACGACGGAAACAACGTCGTCAGCAGGTGAAAGCTGAAGGTGGTTCAGATTAAGCCAATAAACGCTCCTGAGCTTCTCAGCGAAAATCGGACTCGCCAACCCAGGTATGTGTCTACGAATGAATCCCAGCTCCGTAAGCCTGCGCAAGCGCTGCTTGAGAGAGGCCGCATCCATTCCCGTCAGCAAGCAGAGCTCCTTGCTACTCAGCCCCCTGGCAACCCCAAACGGATCTGCATGGCTTAGCAAGATCATGAGCAGCAAACGATTCGCCAAGCTGAGCTTCCCCTGCCGCACTGGAGCAACTCGCTTCTCGTCTCGCGAGCGTGTGTTGAGCTCCTTCGCAGTCGGCGCATCGTCCTTCCAGCCAGACCAGATGGCCCTGATGCGCTCGCCACCCAAGACATGCTTGACCAAACCGGGGTGGTTCAGCGTCCTTTCCTCGACATCCCGCAGAGCCGACTGGATAGCTTTGCTCATCTCGTAGGTACACCTTGGCCGCCCCTTCCCTTCAGGCTGAGTAACGACTCGCAGTACCCCCACATCAACCAGTTGGGCAACCGCTTTTGAAACTGCTTGCACCGGAAGCCGCAGGTCTTCAGCCAATTGCTTCTGCGAACGAGGCTTAGGCGTCACCGAGCCATAGTGCTTCCAGAATGCAATGAGCAAAAATTTAGCATCTGGATCACCCGCCCTTAGCTTCGCATCAAGAAGCCTAGCAAGCATAGAACCTCCAATTTTTAACTCGGAAATATACCCTATATCTACTATACCTTAGTTACAGTAACGACTCACATAACAACACGTAACGTTTTACTAACATATCAGTGGCAAAGCTGATAACGGTTGCGTAACGAAACAGTAACGGTATAAATCTCTCCCGAAGGCTTGGCTTTGGCTCATAGCCAAAACGGCCCGCCTGGAGGATGAGATGTCAGAAAACGAGAAACCGCTGAAGTGGCTACGAAAGCAGGATGACGAATGGAAATGGGCCGCCGAGTACCTGAAGCATCGCCTCAGCGCCGACTACATGAGCAAACTTAAGGGTGACGCGTTTACTAGGTTTGCGAGTTATGAGCACGTCGCCTCTGCTATCAGGCAGATTCAGCAAGACATGCCAGTCCTGGTGATCAGGCTCCAGGGAGCAATCCGTCAGCGCCGCTATCGCTCGGACAGCAATGGCAGGCAGCCCATCACCTTTACGCTGACGAACGAAACGATTGACCGCCTACACGCCATCGCCCAGAAGCAAAAAAAGGACGAAACAGCCACGATCACTTCGCTAATTGAGGAGGAAGGGAAAGCTCTCAACGCAGAAAGGGACTATAAAAGGCAGCTCAAAGAGTCAGTAGCGCGAAAGCTCGCGATTGCCAACCAGCAATCAGCCTTGTTCGAGGCTCAACTAGATGAAACCCTGAAATACACCGAGCGCTACCTAACGCTTTTAGCTCGCTGGGAGCTAATGTGGCCTGACGAAACGCCACCCACCGCAAGCGATGAAGATGTGTCGAAGCTTGTGGAGTCCAAAATGAAAGACCTAAAGGACAAGCTAGCCTACATTGCCTTCAGAGACGCAGTGACAACTGACCGAGGGCATGACGAGCGCTAATCATCTCACCTCACACTGAAGCAGGCACGAAGCACAAAACCGGGTACAGAACCGGGTACATAATTTTAAGAAGTTGGCACCCCCTCAGGTCTGGCGGCTGCCTCAGGCCTGACTTAGCGGATAACGTCTAAGCGCCAGACTGCAGTACCCACGAACCCCTTGAGGCCAACGCCTCAAGGGGTTTTGTTTTTTCTGGCATTTGGCAAGCGGCACGCTCCCCCTGTGGGCTTTAGCCGCGAAGAATCCAACGCGGTGCCTGGCACCGGCTGCGCCGGTGTTCGCGGGCATGCCCGCTCCCACAGCTACCACGCATTTTCTGGACATTGCATCAAAGGCCTTGTGTCGCGAAAGGGCCGCAGAGCGGCCCCGGAATTCAGCATCTAAGCTGTGATTCAGCACCCTCCCCTGGACGCACGCCCCATGCCCGAAAAAACCCGCCTCGACTGGCAACGCTGGTTACCCGGCCTGGTCACCCTGCTCCACTACCAACCCGCCTGGCTACCCAGGGACATCGCCGCCGGCCTGGTGCTCACCACCATGCTGGTGCCGGTGGGTATCGCTTATGCCGAAGCTTCCGGCGTACCTGGCATCTACGGCCTGTACGCCACCATCATCCCGCTGCTGGCCTACGCCCTTTTCGGCCCCAGCCGCATCCTGGTGCTGGGCCCGGACTCGGCGCTGGCCGCGCCGATCCTGGCAGTGGTGGTGCAGTACGCCGCCAGCGACCCGCAACGGGCAATCGCCATCGCCAGCATGATGGCCCTGGTCGCCGGGGCGTTCTGTGTGATCGCCGGTTTGCTGCGCCTGGGCTTCATCACCGAACTGCTGTCCAAGCCGATCCGCTATGGCTACATGAACGGCATCGCCCTCACGGTGCTGATCAGCCAGTTGCCCAAACTGTTCGGCCTGTCGGTCGACAGCCAGGGCCCACTGCGGGATACCTGGAACCTGATCCAGGCATTGCTCGCCGGCCAGGGCCATTGGCCAAGCTTCGTGGTCGGTGGCGGTAGCCTGGCGCTGATCCTGCTGCTCAAGCCGTTCAAGCGTTTGCCGGGCATTCTCATTGCTGTGGTGCTGGCCACGCTGGCGGTGAGCCTGCTGGGGCTCGACCAGCAAGGCGTGAAAGTGCTCGGCGAACTGCCCCAGGGGCTACCCAGCTTCGTGTTCCCCTGGGTCAGCGATATCGACCTGGTGGAGGTGCTGCTCGGTGGCATCGCAGTAGCGCTGGTGTCGTTCGCCGATACCAGTGTGCTGTCACGTTCATACGCCGCGCGCATGAAGGCCCCGGTCAACCCCAACCAGGAAATGTTCGGCCTGGGTGTGGCCAACCTGGCCTCGGGGCTGTTCCAGGGCATCCCCATCAGCAGCAGCTCATCGCGCACCCCCGTGGCCGAAGCGGCCGGCTCGCAGACTCAGCTCACCGGTATTATCGGCGCGCTGGCGGTGACCCTGTTGCTGCTGGTGGCGCCCAACCTGATGCAACACCTGCCCAACAGCGCCCTGGCGGCAGTGGTGATTGCCGCAGCATTGGGCCTGTTCGAGTTCGCCGACCTCAAGCGCATCTTCCGCATGCAGCAATGGGAATTCTGGCTGTCGTTCACTTGCTTCGTCGGCGTAGCGGTATTCGGGGCCATTCCCGGTATCTGCATTGCCGTGGCTATATCGGTGATCGAATTCCTGTGGGACGGCTGGCGGCCGCATCATGCGGTGCTGGGACGGGTGGATGGCACCCGCGGTTACCATGATGTGCAGCGTTATCCACAGGCCCGACGCATTCCGGGGCTGGTGCTGCTGCGTTGGGATGCCCCGCTGTTCTTTGCCAATGCCGAACAGTTCCAGAGCACGGTGATGGCGGCGGTGGATGCATCGCCTACCCCGGTACAACGGCTGGTGATCGCGGCAGAGCCGGTGACCAGCATCGATATCACCTCGGCGGACATGCTGGCCGAGCTGGACCGGGCGCTGGAGGCGCGGGGGGTGGAGTTGCAGTTTGCCGAGATGAAGGACCCGGTAAAGGACAAGATGCGGCAGTTCGAGTTGTTCGAGCATATGGGGGAGTCGGCATTTCATCCCACTGTTGGGGCAGCGGTGGACGCCTACCTGGAAGAGAGTGGGGTTGACTGGAAGCCCTAGGTTTTCCTGGGCTGGCCTCTTCGCGGGCATGCCCGCTCCCACAAGAATTGCGTGATCCCATGGGCAACACGATACCTGTAGGAGCGGGTTCACCCGCGAAGAAGCCCACGCCGCATCCGAAGCCGGTCGATCCAGATCAGCATGGCACTGGCATACACCGACACCGCCAGAAACAGCGCCATGCGCACGGCAAAGGCGCGGTACACATCCTGCCCGCCCGCGCTGTCCTGCACCGACTGCCCCAGCAAGATCAGCATGGTCGTCAGGCAACTCACCCAGTACGCCGGGCTTTGCCTGGTATCCACCGCACGGTAGAGCCTGCGCCCCTGCCAGAGAACGAACAGCAGCACCCACAGAAAAAACATCCACAGGTGCACGAACAGGCTCAACGCGCCCCACATCAATATCGCCAGCAACCCGGCCAGCAAGGTCGAGCCGATCAGCTCGCGGCTGGCATGCCGTGCGCGGGTCTCACCGGCCTGCTGCCCCAGGCTCACTGCCTTCATGATCAGCGGCATGTACTGGTCCGGGGCGATCAGCGCCAGCAGGAAGGCCGGCATGACGATCAACGTAGCACGCAAGGCAACCCAGCTCACCTGGTCACCGTCGAGCAGAGGCGGTGCCGGTTGCGCCGGCGCATCGGCCGGCTCGGGAAACAGCACATGCGCCGCTGCCGTGCCCAGCACCGCCAGCAGCATGCCTTTGGCCAGCGCTTCGACCACCGACAGCGCCAGGCTGAAGTCGCTGGTGCCGGCGGCAGCGATCATGGTCAGGCCGATAACCAGCAAATTGGCCAACAGGCCATTGCCGCCTTTCAGTGCATAACGCAAGGTAAGGAAAACCCCCACGCTCACCAGCAACACCCCACTTACCGGGGCATGGCGCAGCAGCGGAATCAGCAGCAGCCCGCTGCCGCAGGCAAGCAGCACCAGCACCGCCAAGGCCGGTGCCGCACGCAGGGGCAAGGGCTGGCTGCGCATGGCCAGCAACAACACCGCGAACACCGGCGCCAGGATCGGTACCGGCAAGCCGATGCCGAAACTCACCGCCAGGCAAAGCGCCACGCCCCAGGCCAGGCGCAGGGCACGCAGGCGGCGTAGTTCAATAGGCATACGACAGCCAGCTCATCAGCCACATGAACAGCCGGCCCAGCAGGTTCAATGGGTTGCCCTCGCTTGGCAGGGCCATGACTTCGGCCTGGCCACCGACCCGCAATACGGTCTTGTCCTGCAACTGGTCACGCTCCAGTTCGACGATAACCGGGAAGCGCTGTGCGGAGCGCAGCCACTCGCGGCTGTTCTGTACGGTCGGCAACGTACCTGGCGGGGCACTCTGGCCTACGCTCACACCGTAGCCGATGCTGCGAATGCGCCCCTTCAACACCGTGCCGGGCAGCGCATCAAGCACTACCAGCACCGGGGTTTCAGGGCGCAGCCGACCTAGGTTGTTCTCGGTCATGTCGGCACTTATCCACACGTCATGGATAGCGATCAGGGTCATCATCGGGCTGCCGGCGCCAACATAGTGGCCAACGTCGGTGCGCAGGTCGGTGATCAACCCGTCTGCATCGGCGCGTACCATGGTGCGCGCCAGGTCCAGCCGGGCTTTTTCCACATTGGCCGCCGCGCTGCGCAGCTGGGCGTTGTCGTCCTGCGCCCCGCCCTGCTGCTCACGGGCCCGCTCAACTTCGGCACGGGCTGCCGCCACCTGGCTGATGGCCTGGTCGCGGGTGGCCTGGGCGCCCTCGAGGCGGCGCACCGACACCGTGCCCGGGTCTTCATCGATCAGGCGCTTGAGCCGCTCGGCGTCCTGCCGGGCCTTGCGCTCGTTGGCCTGGGCCGCCACCAGCGCCGCCTGGGCCGAGTCGATGCCAGCGGTGTGGGCGCCGATCTGCCGGCGTACCGTGTCCAGGTCGGCTTCGGCTCGGGCCAGGGCGATGCGATATTGCTCCTGGTCCAGTTCGAACAACACATCGCCCTTGCGCACTTCCTGGTTGTTGCCCACCGCCACACGCTTCACCTGCCCAGCCACCTCGGCACTCACCGGCACCACGTAGGCCTGCAGGCGGGCTTGCTGGGTATAGGGCGTGAAGCGATCGGCCAGCAGGTACCACAGCAGGCTCACGACAATCAGCAGCAGCACCCAGCGCATGCCGCGATCGGGGGCTGGCGGGGATGGCGTCGGCGTGGTGTCGCTCATTTCGTTTCACCTTGTGCATGTGCGCTGGGGCCTGGTTCGTCAAGCAGCTCACCCCAGTCGGTGCGTTGCTGCATCTGCTGGCGGGTGGCCGGGTCGATCGGTGCGCGGCTGGCGTCCCAGCCGCCGCCCAGGGCCTTGTAAAGCGTCACCAGGCTGCTGACCGCATTGCCGCGGCTGACCAGGTAGCCGTCCTGTTGCTGCAGCAGCAGTTGCTGGGCGTCGAGCACGCGCTGGAAGTCGGCAAAGCCTTCGCGGTACTGCGAGCTGGCCAGGTTCAGGGAGCGCTGCGCGGCCTGCGAGGCCTGGTCGCGGATACTTGCGCTCTGCAGCGAGCGCACCAGCCCGCTGGCGGCATCGTCGGCCTCACGGGCGGCTTCGCGCACATCCTGGTGATACAGCTCGATCAGTTGCTGCAAGCGGGCATCTTCCACGCGCACAGCGTTCTTGCGTCGACCGTAGTCGAACGGGTTCCAGATCAGGCTGGGCCCGGCGGCGATGTCGAAGGTATCGGGCAAATGATTGGCCGTGACGAAACTCCAGCCGATGCTGCCCAACAGGCTCAGTTGTGGATAAAGGTCGGCCTCGGCTACCCCGACCAGCGCCGACTGCGCCGCTACCGCCTGCTCGGCGGCACGGATGTCCGGGCGGCGCTGCAGCAGGCGGGCGGGCACATCCTGCAGCACGGCACGGTCCGGCAACGGCAACTGGCCATGACCGGCATCTAGCTGTGGCAGCGGCCCGGGCGCGCGGCCCAGCAGCGAGCACAGCACGTTGCGCAGGGCATTGAGCTGGTTCTGGAACTCGGGGATGGTGGCCTGGGTAGCCAGGTACTGGGTGCGCGCCTGTTGCCAGTCGAGTTCGTCGTTTTCGCCATGACGGAACAGCCGCTCGGTTATCTCCAGGCTGCGCGCCTGGCGGCGGGCGTTTTCTTCGGCGATATCCAGCCGCGCCTCGGCGGTGCGCAGGGCAAAGTAGGTGTCGGCCACCTGCGCACGCAACAGCAGCATGGCATCGGCGTAATTGGCCTGGGAGGCGAAGTAGACGGCGTCGGCGCTTTCGATGGCGCGGCTGAAGCGCCCCCAGAAGTCGATTTCCCAGCCAATGTCGAAGCCCGCGCTGGATTGCCAGAACACCGAGTCGCGAGCGGTGGCGGTGCCGGACTGATCCTGCTTCAGGTAAAGGCTCTGCGCGCGCAGTTGCTGCAGCTGTGGATAACGCCCGGTCTGCACGATGGCCAACTGGGCGCGGGCTTCGGCAACGCGCAAACCAGCCACGCGCAGGTTGCTGTTATTGGCATCGGCCTCGGCGATCAAGGCATCCAGGGCAGGGTCGGCGAACACGGCCCACCACTGACGAAGGTCGGGCGCCGCGGCCTGCTGCCCGGCCTGCTCCAGCAGCGGGGTATTCCAGGTACCCAGCCACGGGTCCTGCGGCGGCTGGAAATCCGGGCCGACCTGGGTACAGCCCACCAACGCGGCAGCCAGGCTCAGTGCAAAACCACAGAAGCGTCCGGGCATGGCAGGCCTTGGCTTACGCCGACGGTTCGACGGGATTTTCCGGCACCTGCAGCGCCACCCACTGCCAGAACAGTACATAAGTGACGCCCAGGATCACCGGCCCGATGAACAGGCCGATGATGCCTTTGACCACCATGCCGCCCAATGCCCCGATCAGCACCACCGGCATCGGCACGTCCACCCCGCGCCCCAGCAGCAGCGGCTTGAGCACGTTGTCGGCAAGCCCGGCGACGAAGGTGTAGATGGCGAAAATGATGGTCGCCACGGTAAAGCCTTCGACGTTGAAGATGTAGATGATCACCGGCACCGTTATCAACGTGGCCGGTGCCTGGGCAATCCCCAGCATGAGGATGACGATTGCCAGCATCCCCGCTCCCGGTACCCCTTTGATGACGAAGCCGACACCGATCAGCAGCATCTGGATGAAGGCAATGCCGATCACGCCCTGGGCCACCGCGCGAATGGTGGCGGTGCACAGCTTGGCCAATGGCTTGCCGCGCTCCTCCCCCGACACCCGCATGGCAATGCGCTGCGCCGCGATTTCGCCGCGGTCACCGAACGCCATGATGATGCCCGAGACGATGATCGCCGCGATGAACAGCAGGAACGCGCCGCCCGCACTGGCTGCAGCCCCCAGCACCGTGCGCCCGGCACCCTTGAGCTGGGGCATCCACTGGTTCAGCACACCGGCCATGTTTTCCGAGGCGGCCAGCCACAAGGCATGCACCTTCGGCCCGATCAGCGGCCAGGCCGCCACCGAGTCGGGAGGGGCCGGCACGGTCCAGGCCCCGCTTTTCAGCAGCGTCACCAGGCTGTCCACCGATTCGCCGATCGACATCACCACCAGGTAGATCGGCACCAGCAGCACGACCAGTACCAGCAGAACGACCAGCGTCGCCGAAAGCCCGTCCTTGAGCCCTGTGCGGCGCTGGATGCGGCAATACAACGGGTACAAGGTCACCGCCAGGATCACCGACCACAGCATCAGCTCCAGGAACGGCTGGAACGTCTGGAAGGCGAATATCACCAGCGCAGCCACCAGGCCGGCCTTGATGAGCACATCGAGCAAGCCCCGCGACAGGCGGCTGTCCATCTTGATACCCGGTTGCATGCTTCACCTCCGAACTCCAGGTGCGCCATGTGGCGCGATTCAGTGGCCCGCTTCAGGGGCTGCCGGTGTGGGGCTGTCGTCACGCAACTGCCGCGCCAGGGCCATCATTACCAACGGCACTACCGCCATCGACAAGGTGATGGCCAGCACCAGCAGGTCATGCACCTGCTGCCCCAGCACCTGATGATCCAACGCCAGCTTGAACACCACGAAGGCAAACTCGCCGCCAGACGCCAGCACCACGCCCAGGCACAGCGCCTGGGCCTGGGTGAGCCCACCTGCGGTGCGGCCCAGGCCATAAAGCAGCGGCAATTTGATCATCACCAGCAGCAGGGTCAGCCCCAGCACCATTAACGGCATGCCGAACAGCAGGCGCAGGTCGGCGCTCATTCCCACGCCAACGAAGAACAGCCCCAGCAGCAACCCCTTGATGGGCTCGATCTGGGTTTCCAGTTCGTGGCGGAAAGGCGACTCGGCCATCAGGACGCCCGCCAGAAACGCCCCCAACGCCATGGACACACCTACGTGCTCCATCACCCAGGCGGTGCCCAGCACCACCAACAGGGCGGTAGCGGTAGACAGCTCGGGCAGGCCAGAACCGACTGTCCATTTGAAGACAGGGGTCAAAAGGTAGCGGCCAAAGATGATCAGCACACCTATGCCAACCACCACCGCCAACACCGGCCAGGCGCCTTCGTCGGCGGTACTGACATCACCACCGAGCAGCGGCACCACGGCAATCAGCGGGATCGCGGCAATGTCCTGGAACAGCAGGATCGCCACGGCCAGGCGGCCGTGCGGCTTGCCCAGGTCCTTGCGCTCGGCCAGTACCTGCAGGCCAAACGCAGTTGACGACAGCGCAAGGCCCAGGCCCAGCACGATGGCAGCCGGCTTCGACTGGCCGAACAGCCAGTACGCCAGCAGGCCAAGCACTACAGCACTCAGGCCCACTTGTAGCGAGCCGACGCCAAACAGCGCCCGGCGCATGCCCCACAAACGCCGCGGCGAAAGCTCCAGGCCGATGACGAACAGCAACATCACCACACCCATCTCCGACAGGCGTGCCACGTTATCCGGGTTGTTCAGCAGGCCAAATACCGATGGCCCTATCAGGATGCCCGCCAGCAGATAGCCGGGCACCGCCCCCATTTTCAAACGCTGCGCCAGCGGTACCAGAAGCACCACGGCCAGCAGGAACACCACCGTCGCCTGCAACAGGCTGCCATCATGTGGCATAGGCTCGCACCCTCGCTGCTCCCCGCGGGGAGAGATCAGAAACGCTCTTCGACGACTTTGAACGGGTAGTTGACGGCCTTGTATTTGCCGATCTTGCCGCGCTTGGGCAATTTCACCAGCCCGTCACGGGTGATGTCCTTGTAGGGAATGCGCGTCAACAGATGGCTGATGATGTTCAGCCGGGCACGGCGCTTGTCGTTGGAATGGGCCATGAACCACGGTGCCCATGACGAGTCGGAGGCGGCGAACATTTCGTCGCGGGCCCGGGTGTATTCATCCCAGCGTGTGTAGGACTTGAGGTCCATCGGCGACAGCTTCCACAGCTTGCGGCCATCGTTGATGCGGTCCTGCAGGCGGCGGGTCTGCTCTTCGGCGCTGACCTCCAGCCAGTACTTGATGAGGATGATCCCCGACTCGACCATCATCTTTTCGAACAGCGGCACCACGGTGAGAAACTTGCTGCTCTGCTCTTCACTGCAGAAGCCCATCACTCGCTCGACACCGGCGCGGTTGTACCAGCTGCGGTCGAAGATCACTACCTCGCCCGCGGCAGGCAGGTGGCCCAGGTAGCGTTGCACATACATCTGGCTCTTTTCCCGCTCGGTTGGCGCCGGCAGCGCCACCACGCGGAATACTCGCGGGCTGACGCGCTCGGTAATGGCCTTGATGGTACCGCCCTTGCCGGCGCCATCGCGGCCCTCGAAGACAATGCACACCTTCAGGCCCTTGGCCACCACCCATTCCTGCAGCTTCACCAGCTCCACGTGCAGCTGCTTGAGCTCCTTCTCGTACGCCTTGCCGCCCAGTTTCTCCGGCTGGTCCTTGGGGTCTCTCTTCCTGGACGACTTCGACATGGCACTCTCCTGAGGGCGAATGAAGAGTCAGTATGGTCGATCCATGGCAGTTTGCCGCTTCGCTTATGGATTTCGCAGGCTTGCCTCTATCTCATTGATTCTACGAGTGCTGGTGAGTGTTCCGGGGTGGGTGTAGGAGCGGGTTTACCCGCAAATGCGTCATCAAAGCTACCGATGCATTCGCGGGTGAACCCGCCCCCACAGGGTACGGGGTGCCTTCAAGGCCGGATTACTTGGCCATCTTGTTGTAGCTGGTCATCAGGTTGCGGTAGTCCGGAATATGGTTGGAGAACAGGGTCCCCAGCCCTTCGATGTCGTTGCGCCAGTCACGGTGCAGCTCGCAGGCCACGCCGAACCAGGTCATCAGTTGCGCCCCGGCGGCCTCCATGCGCCGCCAGGCCGAGTCACGGGTCAGTTCGTTGAAGGTGCCGGAGGCATCGGTGACGACGAATACCTCGAAGCCCTCCTCCAGCGCCGACAGTGCCGGGAAGGCCACGCACACTTCGGTCACCACGCCGGCGATCAGCAGCTGCTTCTTGCCGGTAGCCTTGACGGCCTTGACGAAGTCCTCGTTGTCCCAGGCGTTGATGTTGCCAGGCCGGGCGATGTACGGGGCGTCGGGGAACTGCTCTTTCAGTTCGGGCACCAGCGGGCCGTTGGGGCCGGTCTCGAAACTGGTGGTGAGAATGGTCGGCAGCTTGAAGTACTTGGCCAGGTCCGACAGGGCCAGGACGTTGTTCTTGAAGCGGTCGGGGTCGATGTCCCTTACCAGCGAGAGCAGGCCGGTCTGGTGGTCGACCAGCAGCACGGCGGCGTTGTTCTTGTCCAGACGCTTGTATTGGAAGGCCATGACGGGTTTCCTTGCGTTAGCGGGTTGGGAATATCAGCGTAGGCAAGGATGAAAGGTGGATGGGACCGTCAGTCGGTTCGCCTGCCAAGGCCGGCGATGGGGCCGCACGGCGGCCCCTGCGATGCTTAGCCGAGTACCTTGCCAGCTACCTCATCGACCGCCACCTTGGTGATGGCGACGATCTTCTCGGCATCCTCCTGGTTCAGCACCAACGGCGGTGCGAAACCGAGAATGTCACCATGCGGCATGGCCCGGGCGATCATCCCGCGCTCAAGGCACGCTGCCGACACCTGTGGCCCGACTTTCAACGCCGGGTCGAACGCCGTACGCGCCTCGCGATCGGCCATGAACTCGATTGCGCAAAGCATGCCGTCACCCCGTACTTCACCTACCAGCGGGTGGCCTTCGAAGGTTTCGCGCATGCGCCGGTTCAGGTATGCACCCACCACTTCGGCATTCTCGGTCAGGTTCTCGCGCTCGAGAATATCCAGGTTGGCCAGCGCCGCCGCCGCGCAGATCGGGTGCCCAGAGTAGGTCCAGCCGTGGCCCATCGGGCCGGCCTTCTGCGAGCCTTCTTCGATCACGTTCCACACCTTCTCACCAACGATCACTGCCGACAGAGGCGCATAGGCGCTGGTCAGGCCCTTGGCCGTGGTGATCAGGTCCGGGCGGATGTCGTAGCGCTGGCTGCCCATCTTCGAGCCCAGGCGGCCGAAGGCGCACACCACTTCGTCGGCGATCAGCAGCACGTCGTAGCGATCGAGCACGGCCTGGATCGCCTTCCAGTAGCCCTTGGGCGGCACGATGATGCCACCGGTGCCCATCAGCGGCTCGCCAATGAACGCGGCGACCGTGTCGGGCCCTTCGGCCAGGATCAATTGCTCCAGCTCGTCGGCGCAATAGCGCACGAAGGCCTGCTCATCCATGCCGGCCGGTGCCTTGCGGTACCAGTGCGGGCAGACCGTATGCTTGACGCCTTCCACCGGCAGGTCGAAATGCTGGTGGAAGCTGGGCAGGCCGGTAAGGCTGCCGGTCATGATGCCCGAGCCGTGATAGCCGCGGTCGCGAGAGATGATCTTCTTCTTGAGTGGACGACCGAGGATGTTGTTGTAGTAGCGCACCAGCTTGACCTGGGTCTCGTTGGCATCGGACCCCGACAGGCCGTAATAGACCTTTTTCATCCCAGCCGGCGCCCAGTCGATGATGCGGCTGGAAAGCTCGATGATCGCTTCGGTCGAGTGGCCGACGTAGGTGTGGTAATACGCCAGCTCCTTGGCCTGACGATGGATCGCGTCAGCGACCTCGGTACGCCCGTAACCGATGTTCACGCAGTACAGGCCGGCGAAGGCGTCGATCAGTTCGCGGCCTTCATGGTCACGCAGGCGGATGCCCTCGGCACCGGTGATGATCCGGCCCTTGAGCGCGCCGCTGGCGTGATCATGGGCGTGGGTCGAAGGGTGCATGAAGTGGGCGCGGTCCTGTTCGAACAGCTGGCTGAAATCTTGGCTCATGGCAAACACTCCTTAGAACTGACCGTGGTGGTGCAAGCAAACGTATTTGGTTTCGACGAAGGGTTCGAAGCCCTCGCTGCCGCCTTCGCGGCCCAGGCCCGAGGCCTTCATGCCGCCGAACGGGATGGGGTGGCCGGTGAACTTGACGCCGTTGATCGCCACCATCGCGTGGTCGAGCCGGCGCACCAGCGGGTGCACGACATCGAGGCGGTTGCCGACGATGTAGGCAGCCAGGCCGTACTCGGTGTCATTGGCCATGGTGATGGCCTGCTCCAGCGTGTCGAACGGCATGACCCCGGCAATCGGCGCGAAGTTTTCTTCCTGGTAGATGCGCATCGCCGGCGTGACATCGGCGAGCACCGTCGGCTGGAAGAACCAGCCACCCAGCGCATGGCCCTCGCCACCGACCAGGCGCCGGGCGCCACGCTGCAGGGCGTCCTCGACCCGGGCCTGGGTGGCATCGAAGGCGGCCTGGTGCATCAACGGGCCGACCTCTGCCGCCGTCTCCTCGCCATCGACCATCGCCGGGCCAACCTTCAGCGCCCGCACCGCTTCGGCGAAACGCATCAGGAATGCTTCGTACAACGGCCGCTGCACCATGATCCGGTTGGCCGCGCAGCAGTCCTGGCCAGACGTCTGGAACTTGGCGGCCACGGCCACCCGCACGGCCAGCTCCAGGTCGGCATCGGCGCAGACGATGAACGGCGCGTTGCCGCCCAGCTCCAGCGCCACTTTCTTCACATCCTGAGCCGCGGCTTGCAGCACCAGCTTGCCGACACGGGTCGAGCCGGTGAAGCTGACCGCCCGCACGCGGCTGTCGCACACCAGGGTTTCCATGGCCATCTGCGGCTCGCCGATTACCACGTTGAACACCCCCGGCGGGAAGCCGGCGTCCTCTGCCAGCTGGGCCAGGGCCAGCGCCGAAAACGGTGTTTCGTGGGCCGGCTTGACCACCACCGTGCAGCCGGCCGCCAACGCCGCAGCCGCCTTGCGGGTGATCATGGCACTGGGGAAGTTCCACGGGGTGAGCAGCGCGCAGACCCCGACGGGCTCCTTCAGCGTACTCAGCTGGGCACCCGGAATATGGCTGGGGATAGTCTGCCCGTTGAGGCGCCGGGCCTCCTCGGCAAACCAGGGGATGAAGCTTGCCGCATAGGCGATTTCACCGCGTGCTTCGGCCAGCGGCTTACCCTGTTCCTCGCTGAGAATGCGCGCCAGAGCCTCCTGGTGCTCGAGCATCAATTCAGCCCAGCGCCGCAACAGCGCAGCGCGGCTGTCCAGACTCTGCTGGCGCCAGGCCGGGAAAGCCCGCTGGGCGGCATCCACCGCGGCGACGATCTGCTCGTGGTCGAGCAGCGGCACATGGCCGATGACCTGGCGGTTGGCCGGGTCATGCACGGCGATGCTGTTGCCGCTGTGGCTGTGCAGCCATTGGCCATCGACGTGGCACAGGCTGTTGAATGGGTAGTGGTGTGACATGACTGTTCTCCATACCTCGTTGTCGTGGCGCCAGGTTCAGGCCAGTACGTCGGCTATCACCGCCAGGGTGTCGCCGCACTGCACCAGGCCGGGAAAGTGCCGGGCTGCGAGCAAGCCATTGCGTCGGGCGCGGTACTCGACCGGGGCGCTGCCGGTGCGGCGGATGTCATGGATACGGGCGATCACTTCGCCCTGGCTGACCGTTTCGCCCAGGTCGCGGCACATCTCCAGCAATCCGTCGTGCTCGCTGGCGATGAAGCAATCGCCATCGGGCATGTCCAGCAGGGTTGTCTCGCCCTGCTCCACTTCGCCGGCAAGGATGCCGGCGTGAATCAGCACATTGCGCACGCCGCGCTCCGCCAGGGCCACGCTTTTCGCCGTGGAGGTGCCACCACCGCCCAGTTCGGTGGTGATGAACACCTTGCCCTGCTCTTCTGCCGCGGTGTCGTACATCGCCTGCGCATCCAGCTCGAGCATGCGCATGCTGTAGGGCGCGGCGAAGGCCTGCATGCCGGCTTCACAGCGGGCCTGCTGGGCCTTGTCGGGCAGCACATGGCATGCAGCGAACGGCAGGAAATCGAGGGTGCGACCACCGGAGTGGATGTCCAGGACGATATCGGCCAACGGCAGCAAGGTGCGCCGGAAATAATCGGCGATCTTTTCCGTCACGCTGCCATCAGGCCGGCCAGGGAAGCTGCGGTTGAGGTTGCCCCGGTCGATCGGCGAAGTACGGGTGCCCGCCTGGAACGCCGGTGTGTTCATGAACGGCACGATGATCACCCGCCCGTTTACCTGCTCGGGCTGCAGCTGCTGAGCCAGCTTGCTCAGCGCCACCGGGCCTTCGTACTCATCACCGTGATTGCCACCAGTGAGCAAGGCAGTAGGGCCACTGCCATTCCTGACCACCGTCAGCGGAATCATCACCGCCCCCCAGGCCGAGTCGTCACGCGAGTACGGCAGCTTGAGGAAGCCGTGCTGCACACCGTCCTGCTCGAAATCCAAGGTACAGGTGATCGGGTTGGCCACCGTGGCGGCGGCCTGAGCGATTGCATTCATGGGTCAGTCCTTCACGAACAGCTGGCGCGGCACGTTGCACAGGGTCTCGACCCCGGTCTCGGTGATGAGGATGCTTTCGGTGATCTCCAGGCCCCAGTCGTCCATCCACAGCCCCGGCATGAAGTGGAAGGTCATGCCCGGTTGCAGCACGCTGGTGTCGCTCGGGCGCAGGCTCATGGTGCGCTCGCCCCAATCTGGCGGGTAACTGATACCGATCGGGTAACCACAGCGGCTGTCCTTGTGTATGCCGAACTTCTCCAGCACACGGAAGAACGCCCTGGCGATGTCACCGGTGGTATTGCCTGGCCGCGCGGCATCGAGGCCGGCCGCGATACCTTCGACCACCGCCTTTTCGCCATCGAGAAAGTGTTGCGGCGGCTTGCCCAGGTACACGGTACGCGACAGCGGGCAGTGGTAGCGCTTGTAGCAGCCGGCAATCTCGAAGAACGTGCCGGCGCCGCGGGTGAACGGTGAATCGTCCCAGGTCAGGTGCGGCGCGCTGGCATCAGCGCCAGTCGGCAACAACGGCACGATGGCCGGGTAGTCGCCACCGTGGCCATCGACACCGAGGATGCCGCTGCGGTAGATCTCGGCCACCAGCTCGTTCTTGCGCATGCCGGGCTCGATGCGTTCGAGGATGCACCCGTGCATCTGTTCGACGATGCGCGCGGCGATACGCATGTATTCGATTTCCTGCGGCGACTTGACCGCCCGCTGCCAGTTGACCAGCCCGGCGGCATCGCTGAAGCGCGCCTGCGGCAAGTGCTTGCACAGCGCCTGGTAGGCCGCCGCGCTGAAGTAGTAGTTGTCCATCTCCACGCCGATGCTCAGGCCGCCCCAGCCCTTGGCCAGAATCACCTCCTGGCACAGGTAGTCCATCGGGTGGCGCTCGCGTGACTGCACATAGATATCCGGGTAGCCGACGATGTTGTCGTGCTGCATGAACACCGTGCGCCTTGCGCCATTGGCGTCCTGGCCGCGGCCAAACCAGATCGGCTCGCCATCGAGCGCCAGCAGCACGCACTGGTGCACGTAGAACGACCAGCCGTCATAGCCGGTGAGCCAGGCCATGTTCGATGGATCGGTAACCAGCAAAAGCTCCAGGCCCTGTGCCTGCATGGCAGCGCGGGTCTTGGCCAGGCGCTGGGCGTACTCCTGCCGGCTGAACGGCAGGTTGACCACTGTCTGTGACATACGGATGCCCTTCTTGTGAGTGGGTTGTGAAAACTGTCAGCTGTGAAACGCCAGGCCTTTGTTGGCGGCGATTGCGCGTTCGAAGGCAAGGTTGGCGATGGCGGTGTCCTGGGCCCCGGTGCCGGTCAGGTCGCACAGGGTGACCTCTTCGGCCTGCACACGGCCCGGGTGCAGGCCGGCGATGATCTGGCCCAGCTCGGAATGAACGGCCTGTTCGCTGACCACGCCAGCGCGCAAGGCGTGGTGCAGTTCGCCCAGCACGCGGGTCTGGCTCAGGCGGTCGGCCACATAACGGTCGAGCCGGGCCAGGGCCATGGGCGCGATCTCGTTCTTGTGCTCGGCATCCGAGCCCATGGCAGTGATGTGCAGCCCCGGTTGCAGGTGATGCGGCTGGATCAGCGGCTCGCGGCTGGGGGTGCAGGTGATGGCGATATCGACCGCCTGCATGGCCTGGTCGACACTGTCGCAGGCCTGTACCTGCAGTTGCCCATCGCGCCCCAGGTCATCACATAACGCTGCGGTTCTCTGCGCATCGCGCCCCCACACCTTGACCTGCTCGATCGGCCGCACCAGGCGCAGTGCCTGCAGCTGCAGGCGTGCCTGTTCGCCACTGCCGATCAAGGCCACGCTGCGGCTGTCCTGCCGCGACAGCCAGCGGGCAGCCACCGCACCGGCTGCAGCGGTGCGCACGGCGGTGAGGTAGCCATTGTCGAGGAGCAAGGCATCGAGCAGGCCAGTGCGGGCCGACAGCAGCATCATCATGCCGTTGAGGCTGGGCAGGCCAAGCTTGGGGTTGTCGAAAAAGCCTGGGCTGACCTTGATCGCGAAACGCTCCAGACCAGGAAGGTAGGCGGTTTTCACGTCCACCTCGCCGTTGTGCTCGGGCACATCCAGGCGCAGGATCGGCGGCATCGCCACATTGGCCGTGGCAAGCAGGGCAAAGGCCTGCTCGATGGCATCGATCGCGTCGCGGTCGAGGGTAATGCAGCTACGCAGGTCGGCTTCGCTGAGCAAGGTGATGGCCGGCATTCGAATACCTCCAGTGAAGGAACGTGAATTTCAGGCGTCGCCGCCATTGATGACGCGCTGATGCTGTGCGCTGTCGACGTTGCGCCCGCTGACCACCACCACCACCGGGCCGCGGGCCGTCACCAAGCCGTCGAGCAGCGCGGCGATGCCGACTGCACCGGCACCTTCGAGTACCAACCGTTCGTGCTGGTAGGCGTGGCGCATGCCATTGGCGATCGACGCTTCCGGCAGCAGGTGGAGTTGGTCGAGCAGACGCTGGGTCATGTTCAGGGTGTGCTGGTTGCCCAGGCCGATGCCGCCGCCGAGCGAGTCAGCGAGTGTCGGCAGCTCCTCAACCTCGACCGGCCTGCCGGCCTGCAGGCTGGCGTACATCGCCGCGCCGCGCTGCATGCTGATGCCATGGGTGGTGATCGCCGGCTTGATGCTTTTCATGGCCAACGCCACACCTGCGAACAGGCCACCACCGGAGAGCGGAATCAGCACCTGCTCCACCTCGGGCAACTGCTCGATGATTTCCAGGCCCAACGTGCCCTGGCCGGCGATGACCTGAGGGTGATCGAAAGGTGGGATCAGGGTTGCGCCCTGTTGATCGGCATGTTGTTGCGCGGCCTGCTGGGCATCGTCCTGGGAGTGGCCGACGATGCACACTTCGGCGCCCAGATCGCGGATGGCCTGGACTTTGTTGGCTGGCACCAGTTGCGAAAGAAACACGGTTGCCTTCACGCCCAGTTGCGCAGCAGCGTGGGCCACCGCCCGGCCGTGATTGCCGGTGGAGGCCGTAACCACGCCGCAAGCGCGTTGTTCAGCGCTGAGTGCGGCGATGGCATTGCTGGCCCCGCGCAGCTTGAAGCTGCCGGTAGTCTGCAGGGCCTCGAGCTTCAGGTAGACCGGCGTGCCCAGGCGCCGTGACAGGCTGGGGGAAAGTTCCAGCGGCGTGCTGCGCACCAGGCCGTGGATACGCTGGCGGGCGAGGTAGAGATCGTGAAGCGAGAGCGCTGACATGACCGGGACCCAACAAGTGAGCTGATGTTGGGCGGAGTGTATGAGGCGAAAATTGTCGTGCTGAATGTACTAGGGCAATTTGCCGGGGAATTTGTTTTTGCCTGTACCGGCCTCTTCGCGGGTAAACCCGCTCCCACAGGTTCCGTGCGGGGTTCAGGAAATGCGCGATTCCTGTGGGAGCGGGTTTACCCGCGAAGAGGCCGGTACAGGCCGCTCAAAGCTCGTGGATCTGCGGATACTGCCCGAACAACTCCCGCATATCGCCAAAGGCCTGGCGCAACTTTGCCTCGGAACACTCGGCGCCCACGCACAAGCGCACGGCCCGTGGCCGCGGTGTACCGCGCACCAGGAACGGCTCCGGCGGCGTCACCGCAATCTGCCGGCGGCGCAAGGCACGCACCAGGCTGTCCACTTCCCAGCGCTCGGGAATGTTCAGCCAGGCACCCAAGGCATGGGCGTGCTGACCACGCACATACTCCCCCAGGTACTCACGCAACAACGCCTGACGCTCGCCCAGCAAGGTGCGCTGCAGCGCCACCAGTTGCGCCGCGCGCCCGTCGTTGATCCAGCGCGATGCAATCTCCGCCACCAGGGGCGTGGCCATCCAGCTGTTGACCCGCAAGATGCTCTCGGTGCGCAGCGCCAGCCGCTTGGGCATGGCCAGATAGCCCACGCGCAGGCCGGTAAGCACCGATTTGGTCATGCTGGTGCAGTAGAACGACAGCTCCGGCGCATAGGAACTGAGCGGCCTGGCATGGCTGCCACCCAGTAGCGGGCCGTAAACGTCATCTTCGATGATATGCACGCCAAAGCGCCGGGCAATTTCGGCAATCTCCTGGCGCCGGCTGTCGGGCATCAGGCTGACGGTCGGGTTGTTGAGGTTGGGTGTGCACACCAGCGCGGTCACCCGCTCGTTGCTGCAGATGTCCTCGAAATGTTCCGGGTTGATGCCCTCGCGGTCCATCTCCAGGCCCTTGAGGGTGAAACCGAGCACCTGTGAATTGCCGATCACGCCATGGTCGGTCAACCCCTCGCACAGCACCACATCATCCGGCCCGGCCAGCGAGGCCAGGGCCAGGAAGATGGCGTGGGCGGCGCCGTTGGTTACCAGCACATCGTCACGCTCGACCTGCATGCCCAGGCCGGCAAGCCAGCGCACCGCGGCCTCGCGGTGGCTCTCGAAACCGGCGATGGGCCGGTAGGCATGGATCCACGGCTGCTCCTCTTCCACGGCCAGCTCGGCGCAAGTGTCGCGCCAGATGCGCTCATGCACCTGGGTGTGCAGGATGCGGGTGATGGAGAAGTCGACCAGGGTACGCTCGGGCAGGTCGATGATGTCATCCGACACACGGTCGCTCATGCGCCGGCTGACGAAACTGCCACGGCCGATCTCGCAACGTACCAGGCCTTGGCGCTCGAGTTCCTTGTAGGCATTGGTCACGGTCTGCACGCTGATGCCCAGGGCATCGGCTACCTGTCGCTGCGGTGGCAGGCGCTGGTCATGTACCAATACGCCGCGCTCGATCTCGCCGGTGACGGCCTGGACCAGGATCTTGTATTTGGACTCGCCGATGCGGGCCGCGTCCAGGGCTGCCTTCCAACTGTTCATCATGAGGTTCGCTTCGCTTGCCGGGGCCAGGGTCACAGCATCCCCCGTACAAGTGCTTCGGGCAATTGTCCTAGTGCAATGCCATCGCCGTTTCAGCTTTTGTATGCTCGCCCCAAGGTCGAACTCCCGCTGCCTGGCAGCCTCGAACAAAAGACCGACCTGCTATCGCTGTTTTGCTCCACTGCCTCCTAACACAGAGCCGTCGACGACGGTTTTTATAACAAACAGGAGCTTCATTGATGAGCCAGCCTTTCAACGTTCCACGCCCCTTCCAGCGCCTGCTGATGGCCTGTGCCGCCGTCGGTGTGCTCGCCAGCGCCCAGGCCGCCAGCCTGGACGAGATCAAGGAAACCAGCCGCATCCGCATCGGCTACGCCAACGAAACCCCGTTCGCCTTCACCGAAACCGATGGCCGTGTAACCGGTGAGTCACCGGAAATCGCCAAGATCATCTTCGAGAAAATGGGCATCAAGCAGGTCGATGGCGTGCTCACCGAGTGGGGTTCGTTGATCCCGGGCTTGCGCGCCGGGCGCTTCGATGTGATTGCAGCAGGCATGTACATCACCCCCGCACGCTGCAAGCAGGTGATCTTCACCGACCCGCAGTACGCCCTGCCCGACACCCTGCTGGTGGCACAGGGCAATCCGAAGAACCTGCACAGCTACGCCGACATCGCCAGGAGCCCGGACGTGAAGCTGGCGATCATGGCCGGCACGGTCAACCTCGCCTATGCCCGCGACTCCGGCATCACCGATGCGCAGATCCTTCAGGTGCCGGACACCACCGCCCAGTTGCAGGCCGTGCGTGCCGGCCGCGCCGATGCTGCCGTGGGCACCCAGCTGACCATGAAGGGCCTGGCGAAAAAGGGTGGCGACAAGGTCGAGGCGATCAGCGACTTCACGGATGACCCGGCCCACACCGGCTACGGTGCCCTGGCCTTCCGCCCCGAGGACAAAGCCCTGCGCGACGCGGTCAACGCCGAGATGAAGAAGTGGCTGGGCAGCGAGGAGCATCTGAAGACCGTCGCGCCGTTCGGCTTCGACCGCAGCAACGTGACTGACAAGACCGCCGCCGAGCTCTGTGCCCAGCAGTGAATCGAGGTGGCATGGCGCTTGCCGTGCCATTCCCTGTGTAATCCGATTATTCAGGTCGAACCATGGGTGAATTGATACCGTTGTTACTGCAAGGCGCCTGGATCACCATCCAGGTGACCTTCTTCGGCTCGCTGCTGGCCATCGTCGCCGCGATCCTCGCCGCCCTCGGCCGGCGTTCGTCATGGCGGCCATTGAGCTGGCTGTGCGTGGCCTACATCGAGCTGTTCCGTGGAACCTCGCTGCTGGTGCAGTTGTTCTGGCTGTTCTTCGTATTGCCGCTGCCACCGTTCAACGTCGAACTCAGCGCCTACACCGTGGCCATCGTCGGCCTCGGGCTGCACATCGGTGCCTACGGTGCCGAAGTGATGCGCGGGGCGATCAGCTCGGTGGCCAAGGGGCAGTACGAAGCCTGCACCGCGCTGAACATGCCCGCCACCACCCGCTTCCGGCGGATCATCCTGCCGCAGGCATTGCTGGCGGCCATCGCACCTGGCACCAACCTGCTGATCGAACTGCTGAAGAACACCTCGCTGGTGTCGCTGATCACCCTGTCGGACCTTAGCTTCCGCGCCCGTCAGCTGGACCAGGCGACCTTCCAGACCCTGGAAATCTTCAGCCTCACCCTGCTGCTCTACTTCGTCCTGGCGCAGGTCATCAACTTCCTCATGCGTCGGGTCGAACGGCGCCTGAGCCGTGGTCGCCTGCGGGGGAGCCTGTCATGAATTTCTGGGACTGGAACTACGTCGCGCAAATCCTCCCCGACTTGCTGCAGGCGTCGCTGAAAACCCTGGGCATCACCTTGGTTGGCTTCCTGATCGCAGTGGTGCTGGGCCTGTTCCTGGCCATTGCCCGACGCAGCCGCCAGGCCTGGCTGTCGTGGCCGGTGGCATTGCTGATCGAGTTCATCCGCAGTACGCCGCTGCTGATCCAAGTGTATTTCCTCTACTACGTGCTGCCCAACTACGGGGTGAACATGACGGCCATGCAGGCCGGCATCATCGGTATCGGCGTGCACTACGCCTGTTACCTGGCCGAGGTTTACCGCGGCGGCCTCGACTCGGTGGCGCGCAGCCAGTGGGAAGCGGTGGTCGCCCTCAACTTCGCGCCGTGGACCGCCTACCGGGCAGTCATCCTGCCCCAGGCGATTCGCCCGATCCTGCCGCCGTTGGGCAACTACCTGATCGCCATGCTCAAGGACACCCCGGTGCTGTCGGCCATCACCGTGGTGGAAATCATGCAGCAGGCCAAGAACGTCGGCTCCGAAAGCTTCCGCTACCTCGAGCCGATCACCCTGGTCGGTCTGTTCTTCCTGGCCTTGAGCGTCGCTCTGGCCTACCTCGTTCGGCGCCTTGAAGTGCGCCTGGAGCTCCGCTGATGATCGCCCCTGTGACCCACTTCGCCACTGCCACCGCCACCCAGCCGCTGGACACCCACATGCCCACACCGGCCATTGCCCAACCGATCGTCAGCTTCAAGGACGTGACCAAACGCTACGGCAGCTTCACCGTGCTCGACGGCCTCAACCTCGATGTCGCCCCCGGCGAAAAGGTGGCGATCATCGGCCCCAGCGGCTCGGGCAAATCGACGTTGCTGCGGGTACTGATGACGCTTGAAGGCATTGACCAGGGCATGATCGAAGTCGATGGCGAATCGCTCACCCACATGCCCGGGCGCAACGGCCAGCAGCTCATCGCCAACGAGCGCCATGTACGCAAAGTGCGCGCGAAGATCGGCATGGTGTTCCAGAGTTTCAACCTGTTCCCGCACATGAGTGCCTTGCAGAACGTGATCGAAGCCCCGGTCCAGGTACTGGGCGTGAAGCCCTCCGAGGCGCGCGAACGGGCTGCGGAGCTGCTGGAGATGGTTGGCCTGGGCAACAAGTTCGAGCATTACCCGTCGCAATTGTCCGGAGGTCAGCAACAACGCGTGGCGATTGCCCGGGCGCTGGCGATGCGACCCAAGGTGATGCTGTTCGACGAAGTGACCTCGGCGCTGGACCCGGAACTGTGTGGCGAGGTGCTGAACGTGATCCGCCGGTTGGGCAGCGAACACAACCTGACCATGCTGATGGTGACGCATCAGATGGGCTTTGCCAGGGAGTTCGCGGATCGGGTGTGCTTCTTCTACAAGGGGCAGATCCACGAACAGGGGACGCCGGCGCAGATCTTCGAAAACCCGCAACAGGAGCGGACCCGGGCGTTCCTCAGTGCAGTGCGGGAGGCGAACTGACCGGCGATCGTCGCGTCAGTACTCGCGCCGCTTGCGAAACGCCCAGCGCCCCACCAGCACGGTGAAGGTCGCCACCAGGGCCACCAGCACCCAGAAACCATGGGGGTTTTCCGCCAGCGGCACACCCCCGACATTCATGCCGAAGAAACCGGCGATGATGTTGATGGGCAGCGCCAGCACGGTCACCACGGTCAGGGTGAACAGGGTGCGGTTGGTCTGTTCGTTGAGCTTGGCGGCGATTTCTTCCTGCAACAGCTTGATCCGCTCACCGAGGGCGGTGAGGTCGCTGATCACCAGGGTGAACTCTTCTGTGGCCGCGCGCAGCTGGCGTATGTCCTGTTCCTGCAGCCAGTCGGGCGGCCGGTTGAGCAGGCGCAGCAGCGCCCCCGGCTCCAGCGCCAGCAGGCGCTGCAAGCGCACCAGCACCCGGCGCATGCTGCCCAGTTCGGCGCGGTTGTCGCTCAGGCGCTGGGACAGCAACTGGTCTTCGATGCGGTCGACGCTGGTGGTGGTTTCACGCACGATCTGGGTCAGCACATCGCCCTGGTCGCGCAACAGATGGACCAGCAACTCGATGGACGAATGAAAGCGCTCGCCATGCTTGACCGACGAGCGCAGCTTGTCCACCGAATGCAGCGGCTGCAACCGCGCGCTTACCAGCAACTGGCTGCTGGCGCAGGCCCACAGCGTGGAGATGTCCGAGGACACCAGGCCGAAGTTGAACACCACATCGTTGACCACCGCCAGCAGCGTCGAGTCGGCGTGTTCGATACGGGTCGAGCGCGAACCTTCGCGCAGGGTTTCGAAGAAGGCTTCGGGCAACTGCAGGTGGGTACGCAACCAGCGTTCGCAGGCAGCGTGGGCCAGGTTCAGGTGCACCCAGAGAAACTCGCCAGGTTCCAGCGGCTGGCCGAGCGTGCGCAACAACTGCGCCGAATCGATTTCGCGCCCCGGCTGGCCAGGGCGGAAGGCGAAGGCGTAGAGCAGGCCGAACAGGTCGTGGTCCTGTGGCAGATGCAGCGCGGGATGGCCCATTCGAACTCGCAATGAGGCACGGGGAGATGGCAGAAAGGTTGCTGAATATTCGTTGCAGTCAGATGACAGCTGGATAGCTGAAAGCCCTTTGGGCTGCGCTGTCGCGTAGAGAGCCGAATTCGCAAGCGGTCCGCATACCCTGTGGGAGCGGCTTTAGCCGCGAAGAATCCAACGCGGTGCATGGCACCGGCTGCGCCGGTGTTCGCGGCTAAAGCCGCTCCCACAGGGTCCCTGCTAATTCAATGAGTTATGTGCAGCCTTATGAGAGCGGGCACACCCGCTCCCACAGGATGCGCAGTGCGAAACCTGAGAAAGCGCCTCCATCACTTCACAAATTCCTGAACTGATTATTTGCCCGCAGCGATTTTTCCCCTCGCCAACCGCCACCAGAATCGCTTCACCACAATCACAAGAACCGTGAGGCCACTCCCGTGGACCAGACACTCCAGGTACGGCAAGCCGCCGCCGACCTCGTTGCGGCGTTCGCCAGCAACGACACCGCTCGCTATTTCGCCTGCTTCAGCGAAGACGCCACCTTCCTTTTCCACACCCTGCCGCAACCGCTGCTGTCGCGCCATGCCTACGAGCAACTCTGGGCCCAATGGCAGGCCGACGGGTTTGCCGTGCTCGCCTGCGAATCGGGCAATGCCCAGGTGAGCCTGCAAGGTGACATGGCGATCTTCATGCATGATGTGGCCACGCACATCCGCATCGCCGGCGAAGAACACCAGTTGAGCGAGCGCGAAACCATTGTCTTCCGCCGCCACGGCGAACGGTGGCTGGCCTGCCACGAGCACCTGTCGGTCGTATCGCCGGCCTGATCCCCTTTACGCGGCCCTGCCGCCCTGCCATCGCACCCACAAGAAGGCCCGCGCACTGCGCCGGCCCACAACAACCGCGCTGGAGCATCACCATGAGCCACTCGACCGGTATCGAGACCAACGGCGTCGAACAGATCCCCGACGATCAACGCGACGCCTCCCCGCTGGACCTGTTCCGCCTGATCTTCGGCGGCGCCAATACCTTCGCCACGGCCGTGCTGGGCAGCTTCCCGGTGCTGTTCGGGCTGTCGTTCCAGGCCGGCGTGTGGGCGATCCTGCTCGGCGTCGGCGTAGGCGCGCTGATCCTCGCGCCCATGGGCCTGTTCGGCGCGCTCAACGGCACCAACAACGCGGTGTCGTCGGGTGCGCACTTTGGCGTGCACGGGCGCATCGTCGGTTCGTTCCTGTCGCTGCTCACCGCGGTGGCATTCTTTTCGCTGTCGGTGTGGAGCTCGGGCGACGCCCTGGTCGGCGGTGCCAAGCGCCTGGCCGGCCTGCCGGAAACCGACCTGACCCTGGGCCTGGCCTACGGCCTGTTCGCGGTGCTGGTGCTGGTGGTGTGTATCTTTGGCTTCCGCTTCATGCTGTGGGTCAACAAAATCGCCGTGTGGGCCTCGAGCCTGCTGTTCCTGCTGGGCATCGTTGCCTTTGCCGGGCCGTTCGACGCCGGTTATGCGGGTAGCGTAAACCTCGGCCAGGCGGGCTTCTGGGCGGCATTCGTCGGTGCGGCGATCCTGGCCATGAGCAACCCGGTGTCGTTCGGTGCGTTCCTCGGCGACTGGTCACGCTACATCCCGCGTGAAACCCCAAAGGCTCGCATCATGCTGGCAGTGATCGCGGCCCAGGGCGCGACACTGATCCCGTTCCTGTTCGGCCTGTGCACCGCCACCCTGGTGGCCACCCAGGCGCCGGACTACATCGCCGCCAACAACTACGTCGGTGGCCTGCTGGCGGTGGCGCCAAGCTGGTTCTTCCTGCCGGTGTGCCTGATTGCGGTGATCGGCGGCATGTCGACCGGCACCACCGCGCTGTACGGTACTGGCCTGGACATGTCCAGCGTGTTCCCACGCCTGCTCAGCCGTGCCGGCGCCACCCTGCTGATTGGCGTGCTGGCTATCGGTTTCATCTTCATCGGCCGCTTCACCTTCAACCTGGTGCAGAGCGTGTCGACCTTCGCTGTGCTGATCATCACCTGCACCAGCCCGTGGATGGTGATCATGATCCTCGGCCTGATCACCCGCCGCGGCTTCTACCATGCCGACGACCTGCAGGTGTTCACCCGCGGCCAGCGTGGCGGCCACTACTGGTTCCTGCATGGCTGGAACTGGCGCGGCATGGGGGCGTGGATCCCCAGCGCGGCGGTGGGCCTGTGCTTCGTCAACCTGCCAGGACAGTTCGTCGGCCCACTGGGCGACCTGGCCGGCGGCATCGACCTGAGCCTGCCGGTCACCCTGGGGCTGGCCGGTGTGCTGTACCTGCTGCTGCTCAACCTGTTCCCCGAACCTGCCGGCGTGTATGGCCCCCAGGGCCCGCGTTGGGTGCGTTGCAAAAGCACCGCGCACTCGCCGGTAACCACCGCCGAAACGGCCTGACTGGAAACCGACCATGACCACTTCCCACTACATCGCCGGCCGCTGGGTCGAAGGCCAGGGCAGCGACTGCATCAGCGTCAATGACCCGGCCTTTGGGCAACCGTTTGCCGAACTGAAGGCCGCCAGCGTCGCCCAGGTAGACCAGGCAGTGACCGCTGCCCGTGGCGCCCTACCCGCCTGGAAAAACACCAGCGCCAGCGAACGCGCCGCCTACCTGCGCGGCTTTGCCGAACAACTCGGGCAGCGCCGTGAAGCATTGATCACCTTGCAGATGCGCAACAACGGCAAGCCACGTCACGAGGCGGAAATCGACCTGGACGACGCCATCGCCACCTTCGGCTACTACGCCGAACTGGCCGAGCAACTGCCATCGAAGAACCGCGATGTGCCGCTGGCTGCGCCGGGTTTCAGCGCTCGCACCCGCCTGGAACCAGTGGGCGTGGTCGGCCTGATCGTACCGTGGAATTTCCCGCTAGTGACCAGCGCCTGGAAGCTCGCCCCGGCCCTGGCCGCTGGTTGCACCGTGGTGCTCAAGCCATCGGAAGTCACCCCGCTGATCGAACAGGCCTATGGCCAGATCGCCGATGCCCTGGAGCTGCCGGCCGGGGTGTTGAACATCGTCAACGGCAAGGCCGAAACCGGCGCTGCACTGAGCAACCACAATGGCCTGGACAAGCTGTCGTTCACCGGCAGCAATAGTGTCGGCAGCCAGGTAATGCGCAGCGCTTCGGCGCAGTGCCGGCCGGTGACGCTGGAGCTGGGCGGCAAGTCGGCGATCGTGGTGTTCGATGATTGCGACGTGGGCCAGGCAGTGGAATGGATCGTCGCCGGCATCACCTGGAACGCCGGGCAGATGTGCTCGGCCACTTCGCGGCTGCTGGTGCAGGACGGCATTGCCGATGCATTGCTGCCGCGTTTGCAGGCCGCACTGGAGCAGCTACGGGTCGGTAATCCATTGACCGAAGAGGTCGACATGGGGCCGCTGACCAGCCAGGCGCAGTGGCTGAAGGTGGCCGGCTACTTTGCCACGGCGCGGGAAGAAGGCCTGCAGTGCCTGGCCGGTGGCAAGGCGCTGGACCGTGATGGCTGGTTCGTCAGCCCGACGCTGTATGCCGATGTGCCGAAAGACAGCCGCCTGTGGACCGAGGAAATCTTTGGCCCGGTGCTGTGCGCGCGTCGCTTTGCGACCGAGGAACAGGCGATTGCCGAGGCCAACGATAGCCGCTTCGGGCTGGTGGCTACGGTGTGCTCCGCCGATCTGGAGCGCGCCGAGCGGGTGGCCGATGCGCTGGAGGTTGGCCATGTGTGGATCAACTCGGTGCAGGCGGTGTTCGTCGAGACCTCGTGGGGTGGCACCAAGGGTAGCGGGATCGGGCGTGAGCTGGGGCCTTGGGGGTTGTCGGCCTACCAGTCGGTCAAGCATGTGACGCGCTGTCTGGGTTGAGATTTCCGGGGCCGCTTTGCGGCCCTTTCGCCGGCAAGCCATATGCCATCCCTGTGGGAGCTGGCTTGCCGGCGATCGAGGGCGAAGCCCTCGCCTTGCCCCCCTCAGATGTAAGACTTTTCCCAACCTGAAACCAAATGCTTCAGCTGGAAGTAGCTTGGGAATTATCCTACCCGCGCCGCAGCCGTTTCTCTGTTGTTGAACAGGAGCATCAGGGCTAATTTCCCTGGGTCGTCACAAATGGCGACCGGGTGTGAGAGCCCGTGCTGATCTGGTTGCAACCTCAACGGTAGCTGTGCGCGGGCAGGCTTGGTCCTGGCCGGGTTCCTAGGTCTCCGGTCTCTCACCCCGCGTACGGCTGCCACCCGATCCTGTGAGAGGGAATGAGGTGGTAGCTCCTGACCGACCTAGGGAAACGCAATGAATAAACTTGTGCCCGATCCACCTGTAAAACCTGGCTCCCGCCCGTTCTACACCATCAACAACGACTTGCCCTCACCCGAGGCACTTCGTTACGTCTCGCAATTGCTGCTCGGCATTGAGGACACCCTCGACGAATACATCTGCGCCAACGCTGGCGAACCGGGCATCGGGTTGTTGGTCAATACCGTGCATAACGTGCAAATGACCCGGGCGCTCAACCAGTTGCTGTTGAACCGCGAGTAAGGCCTGGAATTGATGCCGGGCTCACCGGCCTCTTCGCGGGTAAACCCGCTCCCACAGTGATAGCGCAGGCCTGAAGGGCAGCACCGTACCTGTGGGAGCGGGTTTACCCGCGAAGAGGCCGGCACAGGCGATACAAAACTTTGCGTCCGCGTGACTTTGCCCGCCCACCGCAAAGTCCCACTTCCTGGTACCCCCACAATCACAACACCAGGCCGGACCACCCATGCACCCTCAACGCACCGCCTTGCACAACGAACTGCACGCCCGCCCGTCGCTGTATTTCGACGGCCCGGCGCATGTCTTCCACCTGGCCTTGCTCGGCGGCGATGCTGCCTGTGCGGCACTGCTGCAACGATGCTGCCCGGATGCCCTGGACACCGCAGCCGCCCAAGGCATCACCCGCCTGGATGGCCATCCGTTCAAATGGGAACGGCACACCGAGTTCTTCACCCTGACCCTGGTGGTGCCCTGCACTGCCGCCGACACCGAGTGGCAAACGCTGCCGCCGGTGCTGGCCGAGGCTATCGCCCCGCAAGCGGCGCAAGTGATCAATGCGGTGCAGGTGCTGGTCCGTGACGAACACGAACTGGACCTGCCCCACTACGGTTTCAAGGACCCGTGCGGCTCCTGCGTCGGCGGTGGCGATGCGGTGGTGTGGAGCGATTTTCGCCTGACCGAGGACGGCACCAACCGCTTCCTGTTCATCAACCGTCGCCTCAATGCCTACCGACAGGGCCGCATGATCCGCCGTCTGCTGGAGATCGAGACCTACCGCATGATGGCCTCGCTGACCCTGACCACGGCCAAGGACCTCAGCCAGGAACTGGATGCCTTCGACAAGACCCTGGTCAACCTCTCGGAGCGAAGTGCCGGTGTCGATGACCATGATTCCAAAGGCTTGCTGGAAGCCATTGCCCACCTGTCACGCCAGGTGGTCAGCCGTACGGTGAAAACCCGCCACCGCTTCGGCGCCACGCAAGCCTATGCGCAACTGGTGTTCGAACGCCTGGGCGAGCTGCGGGAAAGCCATGTGGGCGATTGCCAGCGCCTGGGGGTTTTCATCGAACGCCGGTTCAAGCCAACCGTGCGCTACTGCGCGGCCACCGAGCAGCGCCTGGAGCAGCTGGCAAAGAACGTGGCCAACCTGGGCGACCTGTTGCAGGCGCGGGTACAGGTGGAAATGGAAGAGCAGAACGCCGAGATCCTGCGCAGCCTCAATGCCCGGGCCGATGCCCAGGTGAAGATCCAGCGGGCGGTTGAGGGGCTGTCGATCATTGCCATCACCTACTACCTGCTGAACTTGTTCAAGCTGCTGTATGGCGGGCTGAATGTGCTGGGGTTGGGGCTGACGGCGCGGGATGGGCTGTTGGCCATGGCGCCGCCTGTGCTGTTGGTGTTACTGGTGATTTTGCTGAGGATCAGGCAGGCCAAGCAGCATTGAGGGTTGGGGGCGCCTTGCGCCCCTATCGCGACACAAGGCCGCTCCTACAGGGACTGCACATTTCCTGTAGGAGCGGTCTTGTGTCGCGATGGGCTGCAACGCAGCCCCCGATGCTCACACCGGCTCGTCAGCCGGCCGTGCATTCTCTTGCACCAACACCATGCTCTGCGGCGACGACAGGGCAATACCTTCATCACGCAGGCGCCCAAGGATGGTAAACAACAGGTCACTGCGCGTACCGGACACCTGCCGCGGCCCCGCCACGTAACCACTCACACCTATCACCATGCCGCTGCTGGTCAGGTCCTTGAAGGTGACCGAGGTAGCCGGCGCATCCAGAATCGCCTCGTGCTCCTGGTAAGCCGCCAGCAGCAGTTCACGCACGCGGTTGGCATCGGTCTCCAGCGGCATGGTCAGGGTAATGCCGACCACGCCCAGGGCGTTGCCCATGGTCACGTTACGCACGTTCTGCGAGATGAACTGCGAGTTGGGCACGATAACCGTCGAGCGGTCGGACATCTGGATCTCGGTGGCGCGCACGTTGATACGGCGAATGTCGCCCTCGACACCCGCCAGGCTGACCCAGTCGCCCACCTTGACCGGGCGCTCGGTCAGCAGGATCAGGCCGGAAATGAAGTTCTGCACGATCTGCTGCAAGCCGAAACCGATACCCACCGACAGGGCACTGACCACCCAGGTCAGGCTGGTGAGGTTGATGCGCAGGGTCGACATCACCAGCATGGCCAGGAAGATGAAGCCCAGGTAACCCACCAGAGTCACCAGCGAGGCACGCATGCCGGCGTCCATGTCGGTTTCCGGCAGCAGGCGATCGCTCAGCCAGCGCTTGACCACGCGGATGGCGAACAGGCCGCCGAGGAACATCACCACTGCCAACAGAATGTCCTGGGGGACAATGTTCATGTTGCCCAGCAGCTTGCCACCGGTCTCGTCCCAATCACCCAGGCTCAACAGCAGTTCGCTGGGGCTGGTGCCCGACGGCATCAGTGCCAGCAACAACGCCAGGAACAGCACCACGGTGCGGCCGATACCGGCCAGGATGGTGCTGGCCTGGGCCTGGTGACGTGGCGCCAGGCCCAGGGTCGAGGCCAGCGCCAGGCCGCCGGGCTGGCGGGGCGACAGCAGGGTTTCGCACAGGTCGCCAAAGAATGTGGTCAGCAGGTAGGCACAGGTAATCACCAGGCTGACCCACAGCAGCTTGGCGGTGAGGAAGTAGGCGAGTGTCAGGTAACCGGCGAGCAAGGCCAGCAGGATCAACGTAAGCCAGATCACCATCACGAACGGGATCAGCCCGGCCAGGCCTGTGGGGCGCTCCAGGTCATGCTTGCGCAGGGTGCGGCGGTAACGCAGCAGCGCACCGGCGAAGGTGAACGCCACTACCAGCGCGGTCAGGCCGTTGACCGCCACGGTCAGCGCCAGGCTGGCACCGATCACGCTGTTGATGCGTTCCATGGTCATCATGACCATCAGCGCCAACGCCAGCACCTTGGGGAACCAGCCCAGGGCGCTGGCCACTTCATCGTGAATAGGCGGCAGGCGCCAGGACGGACGCTGCAGCATCAGCATGGCGCGGCCCAGGCCGGTGATGAAGGCACTGAACACCACCAGGGCAAGTACATGATTGGCCAGGCTGGCGATATCGGCGCCCAACTCGGCGCTGCTCTCCAGCCCCCAACGCAGCAGCGAGACCGAGCCGGCGATGGTGCCCAAGGTTGCCAGGCTGACACCCAGCGCCAGCGCACTGCGGCGCAGGCGGCCTTCGGGCAGCCAGCTGACCATGGCGCCGGCGAGAAGGCGCTCGAGCACGCGGCGCACCAAGGTCCAGACCAGGATTGCCGCCACCAGGCTGGTAATGAACAACCAGCGATTTTCAGCGCTGAAGGCACTGCCGATGGCATCAGCCGTCTCACCACGCAGGTCACGCAGGCGTGCCACATCGTCCTGGGTGGGGCGAATGATGCTCTGCCAGAATGCCGGGGTCAGCGGTGAGGCCGCGCGGCTGGTGATCTGCGAGTTGAACTGGCTGCGGCGCAGGTTGACGATTTGCGTGGACAAGTCGCGCGCCGACTGGGTCAGCTTGGAGGCTTGGTCCTGCTGCGCCACCAAGGCCTTCTTCTCGGCCTCCAGCGCTTTACGCTGCTGGGTCAGGGTAGCCGCCTCGTCCGGCTGGACCGGGCCGATGACCTTGAGCTTGTCGTCGACTTTTTCAACATCAGTGGTGCGCAGGGCAGTCAACGCGTCGGCCTGACGCTGCACCTGCATTGCGCCCAGGCGCAACTGCGAAAGCAGATCGTCATTGGCGTCGCTGGTAACGCCCTGGCGTATCTGGTCCAGCCGCTCGCTCAACTGCTCGATGCTGGCGTTTTCATCCAGCACGTCCGCTTCGGCAACCGCCAGATTGGACAATGGCGTGGCCGGGGCCGACCAGGCCGGGCTGGCAATGGCCAGCATCAGGGCCATGAAAACCATCAGGCCTGGACAATAACGGGCAAGGCTGACACGCCTCATCGAATATTCCTCTTTACAATTCGATTTGGCGGGGGATTCTACGCGGCTTCACGCGATCAGGAGAGTGCCGTTTCTCGTTTGAGCAACTGCTGTTTGCGCTCGATGCCCCAGCGGTAACCACTGATGTCGCCGTCGCGGCGGACCACCCGATGACAGGGGATGGCCACGGCGATGTGGTTGGCCGCGCAGGCCATGGCCACCGCACGCACCGCCTTGGGCGCGCCGATGCGCTCGGCGATGTCGGTGTAGCTGACCCGGCTGCCGGCCGGCACCTCGCGCAGGGCTTGCCACACCCGCTCCTGGAACGCAGTGCCTTGCACATCCAGTGGCAGGGCCAGGCCCAGCGCGGGTGCTTCGACGAATCCCACCACCTCGGCGACCAACCGTTCGTAAGCACTGTCGCCGCCGACCAGGTGGGCCTTGGGGAACTGGTCCTGCAGATCGTGCAGCAGGGCCTCGGGATCGTCACCCAGCAGGATCGCGCAAATGCCCTTCTCGCTCTGGGCCACCAGGATGGCACCCAAGGAGCATTGGCCAAGGGCGAAGTGGATGGTTGCCCCGGCGCCGCCGGCGCGGTATTGCCGCGGACGCATGCCCAGGCGCTGGTCGGCGCTTTCGTAGAAACGGCTGCTGGAGTTGTAGCCGGCGTCATAAATGGCATCGGTGACAGAGCGCTGGCCATCTTCCAGGTGAGCGCGCAGGCGCCGGGCACGGAAAGCGGTGGCATAGGCCTTGGGGGTCAAGCCGGTTTCGGCCTTGAACAGGCGATGCAGGTGAAAAGGGCTGACGGCCAGTTGGGCGCTGAGTTGGTCGAGGCTGGGTGCCGGGTCGGTGGCTTCGATCAGGCGGCAGGCGCGGGTGACCAGCTGGCTATGGCGGGTGGCGCTGGTGGTGGCGGTGCAACGTTTGCAGGCGCGGTAGCCGGCGGTTTCGGCGGCAGCTGGGGTGTCGTAGAACTCGACATTGGTTCGCTTGGCAAGACGCGATTTGCAGCCGGGGTGGCAGTAGATGCCGGTGGTGCGCACGGCGTAGACGAAGTGACCGGTGGCGGCGGTTTCGCGGGATTCTACGGCTTGCCAGCGTTGGTCGGGGGTGGTGTAGGGGTTCATTGGTAAATGTCCAGATAGGTTGTTGCCTGTGCCGGCCCTTTCGCGGGTAAACCCGCTCCCACAGGTACTGCATAGCCTTTCAAGGCTGTGGATATCCCTGTGGGAGCGGGCTTGCCCGCGAAGAGGCCGGCACAGGCAGTGCAAAACCTCAAGCCCGCCACAGGTACCAGGCCGCCACGGTGCGGTATGGCCGCCAGCCGCCACCCAGCGAACGCATTTGCGCCGGCGTCGGCGCCTTGTCCAGCCCCTTCAGCCGCCGATACCCCTCGCGTACGCCAAAATCGTCGACCGGCAGAACGTCCGAACGCGCCAGGCTGTAGATCAGCAACATCTCCACCGTCCACCGCCCTACCCCGCGCAATGCCACCAGCCGTTCGATCAACGCCTCGTCAGCCATGGCCAGCGCCTCTTCCCGGCTCGGCACCAGGCCATCCAGCCGGCCTTGGGCAATACCCTGGATCGTCGCCATCTTGCTCGCGGAAAAACCACAGGCGCGCATGGTTTCCGGTGTAACCGCCAACAACTGCTCCGGCCCTGGGAACGCAGCCTCCGGGAACAACGCCAGCAAGCGCCCAAGAATTGCCTCGGCAGCACGGGCATGCAACTGCTGGTAGGCAATCGCTCGCACCAGCACTTCGTAAGGCTCACGCCCCGGCGTGGCCTGGTGCAGGCAAGGCCCGGTCGCCTCGATATGCCGCGACCAGTCCGGGTCGAGCGCCGCAAGGTATTCAGTGGCCTCACGGTAGGCTTCAGGCGATAGGTCGGACAGGATCATGGCACCTCCAACGGGTCGATTGCAGGCCCAGCTTAACGCAGCCGTTCATCGGACAAACGCCGATTCTTGCGCGGCTAATTCCTGGCAGGGTATTGCTCGGCACCATCGCCCCGCAACCGCACCGTGCGCCGGTACGACTGCCGGGCAAAGCACACGAACAACCCGGCCATCAGCGCCAGCGCGATGGGCAGACCATGCGGCGCCACATCCATCGCCGCACCGCTGACCAGCGGCCCGACCAGGCTACCCACACCCCACAGCAAACCCACGCTGGCATTGGCGGTAACCAGGTCCTGCCCCTTGAAGCGCTGCCCGATCAGTACCAGCGCCAGGGTATAGATGCCGCCTGCCACGGCGCCCAGCAGCACCAGCAGCGGCCATAGCAACCAGGTCAGGTTCAGCAGCCAGGGCAGGCCGATACCGATCGCCATCGCCAGCAGCCCGCATACCAGGTGCAGCCCGGTGCGCTCCACCCGGTCGGCCAACCAGCCAAGCGGCAACTGGAACAACATGTCACCGGCAAACACGACGGTCACCATCAGCGCCGCCACGCCCACGGCAAAGCCATGGCTGGTGGCATACACCGGCAGCAGCGACAGCACCACGGCATCGAAGAACGAGAAGAACAGCACCGCCACGCATAGCGCCGGCGCCACACGGAAGAAACCGGCCAGGCCGAAGCTCTTTTCACCCTCTTCATGTTTGACATGGTCGTTGGGTACGGTCAGCACGATGCACAGCAGCGCCAGGCCATAGCAGGCGGTGACCACACCGGTGATCCACGGGCTGTCGGCGCCCAGCACCGCCAGCATTGCCGGGCCGAGCACCTGGAAGCCGGTGAAGCTGGTGGCGTACAGGGCCATGATCTTGCCGCGGTTGTGCTCCGGGCACAGTTCGTTGACCCACGACTCGCCAAGGATGATGGCGATACCCATGCCCAGCCCCAGGCCCAGGCGCAACAGCGCCAGCTGCCACAGCGAGCCGAACGCCGACTCGAGCAAGGCAATGCTGAGCGTGCACAGGCTGAAGCACAGCAGGTAGATGGTGCGCCGGGTCAGGTGGCGACAGCAGGCGTCGACCAGGAACGCCGAGAGCATCATGCCCGCAGCGGGGATGGCCGAGATGATGCCGATTTCCAGGGTGCTCGCACCGGCTTCATGCAGGCGCAACGACACCAGCGGCAGGCTGGCCCCCAAACTGAAACCCACGACCGAAACGGCGAACAACAGGCCCGCCAGCAAACGCATGTTCATGTACCACTCCTTGCAAACCGAAAAGACGTGCAGACACAGGCGCGCACGCCAGGGCGGCGAGCGACGCGAAAGCGCAGATCAGTTCAGGCGAGGTGTGGCGAGAAGGTGAAGGCAAACAGCACGCTGCGGCGACGCTTGAGCACCGTGTCGCGCGGCCACGCACGACGCAGGGCCTGGAAGGCAGGCTGGCGGGCGTTCGGCAGGGACTGGGTACGGCACATTGCTTTGACTACTACGCAGGTGGTTGAAGAAAGGGCGGACTCTAGGCCACCGCAGGTTGGCTCGTCAATTGCCCAGGGGGCCTCTACGAGGCCGTTTCGCGACACAAGGCCGCTCCTACAACAGTACGCAGTCCCCCTGTAGGAGCGGCCTTGTGTCGCGATGGGCTGCAAAGCAGCCCCGGCAATATCAGCGCTTGCCGGTACTTGGCAAGAACACCGCCAGCAACCCGAACAAAGGCAGGAACGAACACACCTCGTACACGTACTCGATGCCACGCAGGTCCGCCACATACCCCAGCAAGGCCGCACCGATGCCACCAAAGCCGAACATCAGCCCGAAGAAGATCCCGGCAATCATGCCCACGCTGCCCGGAACCAGCTCCTGCGCATACACCACGATCGCGGAAAACGCCGAAGCCAGGATAAAGCCGATCACCACGCTCAACACGGTGGTCCAGAACAGATCGGCATACGGCAGCACCAGGGTGAACGGCGCCACGCCAAGGATCGAAAACCAGATCACGGCCTTGCGCCCGATGCGGTCACCGATCGGCCCGCCAAAGAAGGTACCCGCCGCCACCGCACCAAGGAACAGGAACAGGTGCAGCTGCGAGCTGGCCACCGACACATCGAACTTCTCGATCAGGTAGAAGGTGAAATAGCTGGTAAAGCTGGCCATGTAGAAGTACTTGGAGAACACCAGCAGGCCCAGCACGATCAGCGCCGCCACCACCCGCCCGCGGGAAATGCCGTGGGTCGCCTGCACAGCCTTGCGCGCCTTGGCCTGGTTGAGGTGCTCCTTGTACCAGCCACGCAGCATCAGGGTGACGCCGAGAAAGAACAGCGCAGCCAGGCCGAACCAGGCCACGTGGCTCTGGCCGAACGGAATGACAATGGCTGCCGCCAGCAGCGGCCCCAAAGCCGACCCGGTGTTGCCACCGACCTGGAAGGTCGACTGGGCCAGGCCGAAGCGCCCGCCCGATGCCAGGCGCGCAATACGCGAGGTTTCCGGGTGGAAGGTCGACGAACCGATACCCACCAGGGCCGAGGCCAGCAGAATCATCGGGAAGCTGCCGACGAAGGCCAGCATCACGATACCCACCAGGGTACACAGGGTGCCCAGTGGCAGCAGGTTCGGTGCCGGTCGGCGATCGGTAAAGAAGCCGACCCAAGGCTGCAGCAGCGAGGCGGTGATCTGGAACGTCAGGGTGATCATGCCGATCTGGGCGAAACTCAGGTCGTAGTTGGCCTTGAGCATCGGGTAGATCGCCGGCAGCACAGACTGGATCAGGTCATTGATCAGGTGCGCCAGGGCGCAGAAACCGATTATGCGCATCACCAGCGGCGTGGATTGGCTCGCCGCCGCACTGGTGGGCGCCGTGGAGGCGCTACTGATAGCCATGTGCCTGAATCTCCGTCCGTAGTTTGGGATCCGATTATCGGAAAACAAATAGATACATAGCTACCTTTTATTTCCTTTGTCCGCGACACACTTGAAAATGGTTCTCAATATAATTAGCATCCTTGGCCAAAACACCCGTCATCGTTGGGCGAAACGGCCCTAATCACGAGCACACCAACCCAATGAGCCCAATGCCCGTTCGCGTCCGTCCACGGCAGATCAACGCGCACCGCAGCCATCTGGGCAAATGGCTGGCGCTATTGTTCCTCCTGGGGCTGGCCGCTACCGCCTACCTGTACTGGCCGCTGATACAGCGCCTGGGCAGCGAATTGCATACCGATGCAGGTGAACGCCGCAGCATCCGCCTGGCCGATGGCACCACCCTGCACCTGGGCAGCGCCAGTGCGATGAACGCCGACCTGCGTGGCCGCACGCGCCAACTGCACCTGGTGCAGGGCCGGGTATACCTGGAAGTGATGCTCGACGGCAGGGCCATGGAGATAGCAGTGGGCGACGCGCGCATCCAGGTGTTCGGTACCCGCCTGCAGGTCGCCCGCCATGCAGGCCATGACGAACTGGTGGTGCTCAGTGGCAAGGCCATGGTTATCCAAGGCAGCGAACAGCGCATGGTATCGATGGGTGAGCGGGTAACCTTCGATGGCGCGCATATCGGCCCGGTACGGAAAGCCGACCTCAAGGCCGCCGATGGCTGGCGCAGCGGGCAGTTGAAAGCCGGTGACATGCCGTTGGGCAAGGCAGAACCCGGGCCTGGCCGCTAAGTTTTTGAAAGCGTGCAAATTTTTTTTGAAATGAGTGTTGACAGGGGGGCCGTTCAAGAGAATAATGCGCGCCATCGGCTACATAGCTCAGTTGGTTAGAGCATAGCATTCATAATGCTGGGGTCCGGGGTTCAAGTCCCTGTGTAGCCACCAAACAAGACGAAGGGCTTACCGCAAGGTAAGCCCTTTTTCTTTGCCTGCGAAAAATACCACAGGCCTGCACCCTTCCCGTACAGGGCATGCAATTGCCACCTCAACGCATTCCGGTCACCGCCACGGCCAGGCCCAACCCGATCAGCGCCAGGCCGATTACCCGGTCCACCAGCCTTTGCCGCTCGATCATCGCCTTGCGCAATGCCGTACTGGAGAAAAATACCGCCACCAGGCTGAACCACACCCAGTGAGCAATGGACATGAAAGCGCCGTAGGCAAAATCCAGCGCCAACGAGCTGCCCGGTTGCACTACCTGGGTGAAGGCACTGATCACGAACAGCATGGTCTTGGGGTTGAGGGCGTTGGTCAGAAAGCCCGTGCGCAGGGCCTGCGTTACGCTGGTGGCTGATGCGGCAACCCCGTCGAGGCTGATACGCCGGGTGTTGGTCAGCGACTGGAAACCCAGGTAGACCAGGTAACCCGCGCCCAGCACTTTCATGCCCAGGAACAGGGTCGGGCTCTGGCTGATGATCACCGCGATGCCCAGCACCGTGTACAGGACGTGCACCTGCACTCCCAGGGCAATGCCCACGGCGGCAGCCAGCCCGGCCTTGCGGCCTTGTGCATAACTGCTGCGGGTGACCATGGCGAAGTCGGCACCGGGGCTGATGACGGCGAGCAGGGTGAACAGGGCGACGGCAATGAGTTCGGTCATGCTGGTGGCTCTCGATAGACGATGGAAATGCACAGACCGGGTAATTATCGAGAGCTTATAGACCAGGAAAAATCGATTTATAGTGAAGCAAATCTGATAGCTTTCCTCACAGATATCTAGAGCCTGTGTCGGCCTCTTCGCGGGTAAACCCGCTCCTACAGGGGCGGCGTATCACCTGTGGGAGCGGGTTACCCGCGAGAGGTCGGCACAGACAAACAGGAATGCCATGAAACTGCCGCCACTCAACGCCTTCCGCTACTTCGACATAGCCGCCCAGACCGAGAGCTTCGTGCGCGCCGCCGAGCACCTGCATGTCACCCATGGCGCCGTCAGCCGCCAGGTGCGTCTGCTTGAAGAAAGCCTTGGTGTGGAGTTGTTCGAGCGCCGCAACCGGGCCATTTTCCTCACCCCTGCCGGCCGTGCCTTGCAGGGCACTACCCAGGCGATCTTCGAGCAGCTCGAAGGCGCCGTGCAGCGTTTGCAACAACAGGCCCGCGACAACGTACTGGTGCTGTCGTGCGAGCCGACCATCGCCATGCGCTGGCTGATCCCGCGCCTGCCCCGCTTACACGCCGCCCATCCCGACCTGCAGTTGCACCTGGTGGCCGCTGGCGGGCCATTGGATTTCGCACGTAGCGGTATCGACCTGGCAATTCGCCGCGATGACTTCCACTGGGACAAACAGCTGTACAACCAGAAGATCTGCGACGAATGGATCGGCCCGGTCTGCCACCCCACCGCCCCCCTCCAACTCGAAGGCCAGCGCCTGCTGCACAGCGCCACCCGCCCCGGCGCCTGGCCCAACTGGCTGCGCCTGAGCGGCGAACAGGTCCGGCACACCGAGCGCAGTGACTACCAGCACTTCTACCTGTCGATTCAGGCCGCCAGCGCCGGCCTGGGCCTGGCCATGGCCTCAGCCCTCATGGTGCGCGACGAACTCGACAATGGGCAGTTGCAGGCACCGTTCGGCTTCGTGCGTGACGGCTCGGCCTACCACCTGCTCAGCCCTTTGCCGCTGGAAGACGACGGCAAGCGCCAGCGCTTCGCCACGTGGGTGATGGGCGAATGCAGGAGCTGCCTGGCTCATCTGGGCTTGATACAGAACGACGAACCCGCACGGCCGTCACCACCCCAGGTACGGTAACCCGCGGTATCCACATGAATACGCCCGGAGGGGTAGCGCCCCAGGCCCATGTTCCAGGCCTGGCCGTATTGCTGCCAGAACCGGCACAGCGGGTTGGGGTCCGCCCACTCGGGCAGCAGGATATCGACAGCGAACGCCCGGGTATGGGCGCTGTTGGCCGCCCCGCCGGCGCAGGCATTCAGGCGCGGGGCTCGATAGGCTGAAACCACCTCGAACTGACGCAGGATGCCCTGGTCGTGAAGCGTCTTTATCAGCGAGAGCGTCGAGCGCACTGCCGGCCAGTTGCTGGCGGGCGGCACGGCGAAGGGGGACGCGTGGCACTGCTTCCAGTCCGAAGCCGAACGCAACAGCTGATGGATCGGCACCACGCCATAAAGACGGGCATCCACAAGCATCTCGCGAAATGGCCGTGTCTGATGGTCCCCGGCCCATTGCGCGAACAACCAGATATCACGCTCATCGGCCTGCGCTCCTGCACCCAACATGCCCAGCACCAGCGGCAGCCATCCAGCCCTTTTCATCCCTGCTCCCCTTGCCACAGTATGTGCCACGCTGCCGAATACGGCTGCGCCCAACAAGGAGTTAAGCATGCACAAGATGGCACTACCGAGCCTTGCCGCCCTGGCCTTCAGCGGCCTTGCAGCCGCCGATGCGCGAATCGACCTGGGCGACGCCCAGCGCGTCACCCGCCTTTTCGCCTTCCCCAACAACTGTCACGTGATCTGTTATCGCGACTGGACCCTGGAGCAAACCGTAGAACACTATCTGACTCAGAGCGTACGCCGCGACGGCCATGCCGCGGCCCAGGTGCATGTAAGCCGCGACAACGATCGCCTGCACGCAACCATCAGTGGCGTACCCGCCAACTATGCAAAACCCCTGCGCAAGCTGCTCGACAGCGGTGAACTGGCCTATCAGGCGGCCACCCGGCTGAACGAGGACGGCAAATGGTCCTACGACTGGTATCTGTTCCTGCCGCTGGGCATGGCCCTGCAGAACCGCCGCAGCATCGAACTGCTGCACTTCCCGCCGGACTACTCGCTGACCCAGGCCCAGGACTACCTGCGCTCCAACACCACCGACCGCTGGGCCGAGCTGTTGACATTCAATGGCGTCGACGCCAGCCAGACCCCGGCCTACCAGACCATCATCGATATCGCTCCCATCGCCGCGCCCGCCAGCGCGGGTGAAACGCTGAAGGAAACCTACAGCTACTTCAAGGACTACCAGGTGCGCATGGTCAGCGAGATGACCCTGCAAAACCCCGCCAGGCCTCTGCCGATGGTGGCATTCGGCGCGCCGGTACGCAGCTGGATCCAGCAGCAGTACGGGCCGCAGGTGAATGTGCTGGGCCTGGTCAGCATCAGCCCGCAGGCAGGTGCCAAGGTACCGGTACTGGGTGCCAACCACCCTAGTGCCATCTGGTATGCGGCAAACAAGGACAGCCACGGCGGCGACCAGGATGCAGCTGATGCTGCCGGCTTGAAAATGATGGGGCAGGACCTGACGGCAGCCTGCTGGCAGGCAGGGATGGGGCGCAATCAACGGGCCGATGCCAAGCTGACGCTGGATGCCTGCTCGACCAAGTGGCAGGTTACACAGAAGAAACAAACCTGCGAGCTGTTCTTCCGCACCATTCGCAAGTACACGCCGGAGCAGGCGGCGGCAAAATGCAATACCGGCAGCGTGACCAGAAGCCTGCGCGACCTGGCCAAGCCGATGGAGGCTCAGCCACAGGACCTGTGATTGAAGCCCGCCCTGCTCAATCTTCGAGCAGGGTGCAGGCCATCACCAAGGCGTCTTCACGGCCGCCGGCAACCGGGTAATAGTCGCGGCGGCGGCCGATTTCGTTGAAACCAAAGCGTTCGTACAAACGATAGGCCGACTGGTTGCTGGCACGCACCTCCAGGAAGCACTCGCGGCCATTGAGCTGGTAGGCCCGGGCCATCAGATGCTCGAGCAGCCGCAGGCCCAGGCCGCGGCCCTGGTTTTCCGGCTTGACGGTGATGTTGAGCAGGTGGGCCTCGTCGATGATCACGTTGATCACGCCATGGCCCACCTGCTGCTGGCCGTCGAACATCAGCCAGACTTCATACGATTTGAGCGCATCCTGAAAGATCCCTCGAGTCCAGGGATGACTGAACGCGGCATATTCGATCTTAAGTACGGCATCCAGATCCGCCTCGGTCATCCGGCGGAAGCTGATCGAGTCACTCATTCAACGCTCTTCCAGCGCGCCATCAGCTGGCGCATGGCTTTCCAGACGTCCGCCTTGCGCTGCGGCTCGTCCATCAACAGTTCAAGGCCCGGCAAGGCCCAGGCTTCGCCCAGGCCCTCGAGCTTCAGGGTTTGGTAATAGGCTTCGCCGTCGACATTGGCGGCAAAGCGCAGCGCCGGCAGGCCGACCAGCCACAGGCAGGTGCACGGGGCGTCCTCCAAGCGCGCCTGGACAAAGCCCTGGACAAAATCGCGCGCCGCCTCCGGGCCCTGGTCCATGTTGCCGCGCACCAGCAGCGGCCAGCGCACCGGCTCGCCGATGATCTGCGGTGCGTCGGGCAGGCCGGCGGCGCGCAGCATGTCCTTGAGCAGCAGGTACGACGGGTCGCGGCTCTGGAACGGCTGGCCGGTGGCCAACTCCACCAGTAGCAGGCAGCTGCCGGCTCGCAGCAGCTGCAGCGAGAAGCGCGGGGGTGGCACCATGGCCGGGCGCGGTGGCGTGGCTTGCTCCTCGGCCTCGACAGGCTTGGCGGCCGGCTTGGGCGCACTGCCCGGGCGCGGAATCTCGATTTTCGGCCGCTCGCCGGAGCGGGCCTGTGGGGTGACTGGCGCCTCGTTGGCAGCCGGTGGCGGCCTGACGTCGAAGTCGAGATCCTCGACCGGCGCCACCGGCAGCAGCAGCTCGGGCCGCGACGGTGCGGCGAACGGCAGTTCGGCGCGCGGCAGCCAGTGCACCACTTGCATGGCGGAAAGGTAGGCGCGGCGACGGGGTTCGGTGAGCAAGGGACGGGGTTCCGAGGGGTGAAGACAAAGGGCCATTCTAACGCCGTTGGCATTCGAGTGCCGCAACTGGTCGGCGGATTTTTATTGCCTGTACCGGCCCTTTCGCGGGTGAACCCGCTCCCACCGGTACTGCGCAAGGCCCTGTGGGAGCGGGTTCACCCGCGAAAGGGCCAGTGAATCCCGCACAACGACAAAGGTTATCTCTCATTACAGACCAAGGGGTGAAAACCTCCCCCCCGGATGCAGTACAATCGCCCCCTTTTTCTTGGCAACGAGTCGAAGCCAATGATCGAACCCAAGCGCGTCCTGCGCGCCCTAGCCGAACACTGGGCCCTGATCGAGCCGCTGTGCGAGCGTTTCGACCAGGGCACCCTGAGCCTGGTCGAATTGCGTCAGCATGTGGCCCGCCAGCAGGTCGAGAGCACCCCGCAGGACATCACCCAGCTGCTCGACGTGTGGATCCGCCTGGATATCCTGGTCCCGGTGGCCAAGAGCCCGAACCGTTTCGAGCTCAACGCGCAGATCCACGACTTCCTCGCCTACCTGCGCCGCGAACACCGGCTGGGCCTGTGCCTGGAGATCGAAGCCTACCTGCGCCACCTGGAGCGCCTGGCCGGGCATATCCAGGACGCCTTCGACAACCGCGACAGCGACGACCTGGCGCGCCAGCTGCGCCTGCTCGACATGCGCGTGCGCGATGTACTGAAGAAGCTCGACAACGACGAACAGGCACTGGTGGCCGTGGCCGAGCGGGCCAAGACCAGCAACCGCCAGATCCCGCTGCGCCAGCGCTATGCCGAAGTACTGGCGACCTGGGACGAGTATGTCGAGCCGATGATCCAGCTAGTCAACGCCGACGGCGCCTTCGAACAGGGCGTGCGCAAGGTCGAGACCGTGCTGCTGAAGCTGCTGGGTGAACAGGCGCGCCTGGGCCACCTGGTCGACGACGACATGCTGCTGCGCACCCACGCGCGCATCCTGGAAATGCAGACCAGCGCCCAGCTGACCCTGCGCCACGCCCGCGAACTGCTGCTGCCGCTGCGTGAAGAAGCCCGCCGGCACAACGCCGTGACCCGTGGCGCCGCACTGGCCCTGTCGGTGATCCGGCGCAAGGGCATCGACGCCGTACCGCAAGCGGCCATGCCGATGTTCACCCGCCCGCAAAGCACTTTCCTCGGCAGCGCCAGCCAGGTCGAGGCCTATGTCTACGCCCTGGCCCGCTTCGAGCCCAAGCCGGCGCGCTTCCCCAAGGCCCACAAGACCCAGTCCGGCGCCCTGCCCCGTGCACCGCGCACGGTCAAGGAAATGGCCGAACGCTGCGAACAGGCCCTGCCGCTGCCCGACCTGATGGTCTGGCTGCTGGAGCAGGAACCCGAAGGCGCCACCGACGAGCTGCTGTACTGGTTCTCGCGCCTGTCGCGGGAAAAGCGCTTCAAGCGCGAACGCCTCGACCGCCGCGAGTACATCACCCAGGAACACCTGGTCAGCCTGCGCTCGTTCGCCCTGACCTCCAGCCGCGAAGACGCCGCCAGCGCGCCTACCGAATCCAACGCGAGCCCAGCCCATGCATCTTGATCTTTCCGAACTGTCCCAGCTCGCGCCGATCTTCCGCGAGCTGTTCAAAGGCTTCCACGTCAGCCGCCGCGACCCCGAGCTGTACGCCCAGCTGTCGAACTTCCAGGACCAGTACCGCACCCTGTTCAAGGCCCTGGGCTTCGAACTGGTGTGCGACACCCGTGGCTTCTACTACTTCGTGCCGGACATGACCGCCGCGCAGGTCAACAAGACCGCGCAGCGCCTGTCGCTGTTCACCTTCATCCTGGTCGAACACCTGGCCGACCAGGGCCGCGACCCGATGGCCGTGCTCGATGGCGGCAGCATCGGCCGTGACGAACTGCCCTCGCTGCTGGACAAGTACCGCGACCTGTTCCTGCAGGCCGAAGTGCAGACCGTGGACGAGCTGGAAGAAAAAATCCTGCGCCGCATGACCCAGCTCGGCTTCGCTTTCGAGGAAGGCGGCATCTACCGCTTCCTGCCGCCGATGCATCGCTTCCTCGACGTGTGCCTGGCCGTGCAGCAGGACCGCGACCTGGCGGCCACCCTGCACAGCGACCTGCCGCTGCCGACCCCGGTACTGGTCGAGGAAGAAAGCCCCGAAGAACTCAACCGCACCGACGACCCGCTCGACCTCAGCCCCTTCGAGGGCGAGGAAAGCGAAGAGGAAGCCCTGGCCCGGGCCATCCGCGAAGAGCAACAGGAGATTGACGCATGAGCCAGGAACGCTACGGCATCCGCCGCTTCGCACTGCTCAACACCGCCGGCTACAGCCTTGGCCTGTTCCCGCTGGAGCACCCACTGTCGGTATACGGTGCCAACAACCTGGGTAAATCGGCGTCGATCAACGCCCTGCAGTTCCCGATCCTGGCGCGCATGTCGGACATGAGCTTCGGCAAGTACAGCCTCGAGCAGTCGCGCCGCTTCTACTTCGCCAGCGATACCTCGTACATTCTCTGCGAACTGAGCCTGCCCCACGGCCCGCACGTCATCGGCGTCGTCGGCCGCGGCCCGGGCGGCGGTTTCGGTCACCAGTTCTTTGCCTACAAGGGCGAACTGGACCTGGCCCACTACCAGAAGAACGACACCTGCCTGCGCCAGAAAGAGCTGTTCACCAACCTCGAGCGCCTGGGGATCAAGGCCTACGAGCTGAAGCCGGACGAACTGCGTCGTCTGCTGGTCGGTGGCCACACCTCGGTGCCGCTGGACCTGACCATGATCCCGCTGCGCTCGACCAGCGAGCAAAGCCTGAAAACCTTCCGCGCGCTGTTCATCAACCTGCTGCACATGCGCGAAATCACCGCCGCCAAGCTCAAGCAGCTGTTCCTCGACGCTTTCGAGCACAGCCTGCGCTCCGGTAGCGTCGACTACATCGCCGCATGCGAGGAAGCCTTCCGCGACGTGCGCCGCATGGAACAGGACTACAACGCCCTGGTCGCCGCCGGCCCGCTGGTCGAGGCCCTGGCCGGTGGAGTGGCCCAGCGCGACATCCTGCGCGGCAAACTGCACCGCATTTCACCAGTGCTCGACACCCTGCTGGGCACCTGGCAGGAATACGCCATGGCGCGCAAGGAAGAGCTGGTGATCCAGGCCGAGCACTACCGTGGCGAGCAGGACCGCCTGCAGAACGACCAGCGCGGCGGTACTCAGGAACTGATGCGCCTGGAGCGTGAAATCACCGGTATCCAGCGCTGGCTGGGCGAACTGTCGGTGCTCAAACATCGCTTCGCCCTGGTCGATGACGTCAAGGTGCTGGAGCAGCAACTGCTGGCGGCCAAGGACGCCCACGACGAACTGGCCGGCGCCCTGGCCCAGTCGCGGCAGTTCAGCGCCGAAGACCTGGACGAACGCGTCCGCGACCTGGAAAAGCGCCTGAAGCAGGTCAAGCAACAGCTCGACCACGCCGACAACAACAGCTACGCCCGCCTGCGCGAAGAGTTCTCGCAGCAGGACGTCGACCGCCTGATGCGCCTGTTCAATGGCGCGCTGTTCAGCCTGCCGCTGGGTGACCGCGGTATCGAACTGGACGACAGCGACCTGTGGGTAAAATCGCTGGAAGCGGTGCTCGACGGCTTCAAGGGCGAACGCTTCGAAGCCCCGGGCCTGTCCATCGACCTGTCGCACATCGACCCACCGGCACTGCAGGCCCTGGCCGACCGTGCCGCCCTGCGTGACCAGAAAGAGCGCCTGGAAAAAGAGCTGAAGCAGCTCAAGACCCAGCAAGCCGTGGCCGCCGACCGCTCCGCCTCCAAGGCGCAGACCGAGGCCCTGTACCAGGAAGTACTGGACGCGCAAAAAGCGCTGGAAGACTTCCGCCGCAGCGAAACCCTGGCCGCCGAAGAGCCCGAGAAGCTGGAACAGCTGTCGCAGCTCGAAGCCGCCCAGGACGAACTCAAACGCTCCAGCGACGCCTTCACTGAACGTGTCCAGCAGCTGTCGGCCAAGCTGCAGCTGGTCGGCCGGCAGATCGGCGACCTCGAGGCCAAGCAGCGCACCCTGGAAGACGCCCTACGCCGTCGCCAGCTGCTGCCGGCCGACCTGCCCTACGGCACGCCGTACATGCAAGCCATCGACGACTCGATGGACAACCTGCTGCCACTGCTCAACGACTACCAGGACAGCTGGCAGAGCCTGCAACGGGTCGACAACCAGATCGAGGCGCTGTACGCCCAGGTGCGCCTGAAAGGCGTAGCCAAGTTCGACAGTGAAGACGACATGGAGCGCCGCCTGCAGCTGCTGGTGAATGCCTACGCGCACCGCACCGACGAAGCCCTGACCTTGGCCAAGGCACGCCGCGCGGCGGTCACCGACATCGCCCGAACCCTGCGCAACATCCGCAGCGACTACGACAGCCTCGAGCACCAGTTGGCGCTGTTCAACCGCGAGATCAACAAGCGCCAGGTATCCAACCTGGAGAGCTTCCGCGTGGTGCTGGCGCCGAACAAGGAAGCGCTCAAGCACATCGACCAGATCATCCACAGCGCCGGTCAGTACGAAGAAGGCGAAACCCTGTCGGTATTCGACCTGACCCAGAGCGCCGAGCAGGACAACAAGAACGAAGAGGCCAAGGAATACCTGGCACGGCTGGTGGCAGCCAACCACAACCAGCTGGGCCTGAAGGACCTGTTCGAGCTGGCGTTCGAGATCACCAAGGTCAACGGCCAGCCGGTGATCCATGCCGACATCGACGGCGCGGCATCCAACGGCACCACCATGACCATCAAGGCGCTGACCAACATGTACCTGTTGCTGCACCTGATGGACCGCGACCTGGCCGGGCGTATCCGCCTGCCGTACTACCTGGACGAAGCGGCGGACATCGACGAACGCAACCAGGCTGCACTGCTGGAGACCAGCCTGCAGCTCGGCTTCGTGCCGATCCTGGCGAGCGTGAAGCCGCAGGTGTCGGCGCGCGTGGCGATCGACCTGGAAGGTGGCAGTGGGCCGAATGGCATCTACATCGACGAGGCGGACTGGAAGTTCATCAGCCGTCGGGATGAGGTGAAGGCGGTTGTGCGTGAGGATCATCAGGCCGAAGAGTTGGCCTGATATCGGAGTAGTGGGGCCGCTTTGCGGCCCTTTCGCGACACAAGGCCGCTCCCACATTGACCGGTGTACGCAGGACCTTTGTGGGAGCGGCCTTGTGTCGCGATGGAGGCCAAAGGCCTCCCGGCGATCTGTCAGGCTATCAATGAGCCCAAGGCAGAATCGGAATCGCGGTCACCGCATTCTGCGGGCTGCCTTCGATCATGCGGTCGCTGTACACCAGGTACACCAGCGTATTGCGCTTCTTGTCGAGGAAGCGCACCACCTGCATGGTCTTGAACACCAGCGAGGTGCGTTCCTTGAACACTTCCTCGCCATCCTTCAGCTCACCCTTGAAGTTGATCGGCCCGACCTGGCGACAGGCAATCGATGCCTCCGCCCGGTCCTCCGCCAGCCCCAGCCCACCCTTCACGCCGCCGGTCTTGGCCCGCGACAGGTAGCAGGTCACGCCCTCGACCTTGGGGTCGTCGAACGCCTCGACCACAATGCGGTCATTCGGCCCGAGGAACTTAAACACGGTGGATACCTGGCCGATTTCCTCGGCCCCGGCCAGCATTGGCAGCACCAATGCCGCCACGCCGATTACCCGCTTCAGCACGCTCATACCAGCACCAGGTTGTCGCGGTGCACCAACTCCGGTTCTGCACTGTAGCCCAGCAGGCTTTCGATGGCATCGGATGGCTGGCCGATGATCTTCTGCGCCTCAAGGGCGCTGTAGTTGGCCAGCCCACGGGCTACTTCCAGGCCGTCCGGGCCGACGCACACCACCATCTCGCCACGACGGAAGCTGCCCTGCACGGTCTTCACGCCAACCGGCAGCAGGCTCTTGTTGGCCTGGCGCAGCGCCTGCACGGCACCGGCATCCAGCACCAGGGTGCCACGGGTCTGCAGGTGGCCGGCCAGCCACTGCTTGCGCGCGGCAAGCATGCCGCGCTCGGGCGACAGCAAGGTACCCAGGCGTTCGCCAGCCTTGAGGCGATCCAGCACGCGCTCGATGCGGCCACCGATGATGATGGTGTGGGCACCGGAACGGGCAGCCAGGCGCGCGGCGCGCAGCTTGGTCTGCATGCCGCCACGACCCAGCGCGCCACCGGTACCGCCGGCCACGGCATCCAGTGCCGGGTCGTCGGCGCGAGCCTCGTAGATCAGCTGGGCTTCGGGGTTGTTGCGCGGGTCGGCATCGAACATGCCATCGCGGTCGGTGAGGATCACCAGCAGGTCAGCCTCGACCAGGTTGGCCACCAACGCCGCCAGGGTGTCGTTGTCGCCGAAGCGGATCTCATCGGTGACCACGGTATCGTTTTCGTTGATCACCGGCACCACGCCCAGGTCGACCAGCGTGCGCAGGGTGCTGCGGGCGTTCAGGTAGCGCTTGCGGTCGGACAGGTCGTCATGGGTCAGCAGGATTTGCGCGGTGTGCTTGCCGTGCTCGCCGAAGCTCGACTCCCAGGCCTGCACCAGACGCATCTGGCCGATCGAGGCAGCCGCCTGCAGCTCGTTCATCGCACTCGGTCGCGACGTCCAGCCCAGCTGGCTCATGCCGGCAGCCACGGCCCCGGAGGAGACCAGTACCAACTCCACGCCTGCCTCACGCAGCGCGACCATCTGCTCGACCCAAACGGCCATGGCACCGCGATCGAGGCCTTTGCCATCGGCGGTCAGCAGAGCACTGCCAATCTTCACGACCCAGCGCTTGGCGCCCGTCACCTTGCTTCGCATCTTCTTCCAACCTATGTCGAATCTGTAGATACCGTGGATACAAAAACGCCGCTCCAAAGAGCGGCGTTTAGTGTACTGCAACCGGTCAGTCGCGCACGTAAATGATTTCCGGGCCGTCTTCGTCGTCCTCGAAATCATCGTCCCAACCGTCATCGTCGCCGATGTCGTGCACGCTCTTGACACCAGTACGGCGCAGGGTACGGGCGTCGTCCAGGGCCTGCAGCTGGGCACGGGCTTCGTCTTCGATGCGCTGGTCGAGATCGGCCAGCTCTTCGGCGTAGGCCGGGTCGTTGGCCAGGCGGTCGGCGCGGTCTTCGAGGTAGCGCATCAGGTCGTGGCTGAGCTTTTCGGTGCCCTGCTTGGAGATGGCCGAAATCACGTAGACCGGGCCCTCCCACTGCAGGCGCTCGACCACTTCCTTGACCCGCTCGTCGCGCTCGTCGTCCATGACCATGTCGGCCTTGTTCAGCACCAGCCAGCGCTCACGCTCGGCCAGCGACGGGCTGAAGCGGGTCAGCTCGTTGACGATGACTTCGGCGGCATCGGCTGGGCTGCTTCCGTCCAGCGGCGCCATGTCCACCAGGTGCAGCAGTACGCGGGTACGCGCCAGGTGCTTGAGGAAGCGGATACCCAGGCCGGCGCCCTCGGAAGCACCTTCGATCAGGCCAGGAATGTCGGCGATGACGAAGCTCTTCCAGCGGTCGACGCTGACCACACCCAGGTTCGGCACCAGGGTGGTGAACGGGTAGTCGGCCACTTTCGGCTTGGCGGCCGAAACCGAGCGAATGAAGGTGCTCTTGCCGGCATTCGGCAGGCCCAGCAGGCCGACGTCAGCCAGCACTTTCATTTCCATCTTCAGGTCACGCTGGTCACCTGGCTTGCCCGGGGTGGTCTGGCGCGGTGCACGGTTGGTGCTGGACTTGAAGCGGGTGTTGCCCAGGCCGTGCCAGCCGCCTTGGGCGACCATCAGTTTCTGGCCCGGGGTGACCAGGTCACCGATCACTTCCTGGGTGGAGGCGTCGATCACGGTAGTGCCGACCGGCACACGCAGGTACAGGTCGTCGCCTTTCTTGCCGGTGCAGTCGGTGCTGCCGCCGTTGGCGCCACGCTGGGCCTCGTGGTGACGGGTGTAGCGATAGTCGACCAGGGTGTTGAGGTTTTCGTCGGCGATCATGTACACCGAACCACCGTCGCCACCGTCACCACCGTTGGGGCCACCGTTCTCGATGAATTTCTCGCGACGGAAGCTCATGCAACCGTTGCCACCGTCACCGGCCTTGACCCGAATGGATACTTCGTCAACAAACTTCATTCAAAACCGCCTCTCGCCTGCTGGCGAGTTGAATACCTGAAAAACCTGAGGCTCTTGCAAAAATGAGCGCGGCGGCCCCGTACGACCGTAGAAACCCACGCCGGCAGCCCATACAAACAGCTTTGCAAGAGGCTCACCACAAACGAAAAAGCCCCGTCGCATGACGGGGCTTCTGGAGCGACGTCGCGATTAAGCGGCGACGATGCTCACGTAACGGCGCATGAACTCGCCTTTTTTCTCGAACTTGATCACGCCTTCGATCTTGGCGAACAAGGTGTGATCCTTGCCCATGCCAACACCGTAGCCAGCGTGGAATTCGGTGCCGCGCTGACGGACGATGATGTTGCCTGGCTTGATAACCTGGCCGCCATACATCTTCACGCCAAGGCGTTTCGATTCTGAGTCGCGACCGTTACGAGTACTACCACCAGCCTTCTTGTGAGCCATGGTTCAATTCTCCAAATAAATTCAGGGGATCTAGGGGATTAAGCCTGGATACCGGTGATTTTGATCTCGGTGAACCACTGGCGGTGGCCCATACGCTTCATGTGGTGCTTACGACGACGGAACTTGATGATGCGAACCTTGTCGTGGCGGCCTTGCGAAACGACTTCGGCCACTACTTTAGCGCCAGCAACAACTGGAGCACCGATGGTGACTTCTTCACCGTTGGCGACCAGCAGGACGCGATCGAAGGTCACGGATTCGCCAGTGGCGACTTCCAGTTTTTCGATCTTGAGGAATTCACCTTCAGCGACTTTGTACTGCTTGCCGCCGGTAACGATTACTGCGTAAGACATGGTATTTCTCCGATAATCCTGCTCACCCAGCGCTTTATATGATGAGTATTGGCTGGCATGGCTGCACAGGGCTGGAACGGCCCGGCGCAATTGCGTAAGGCAGGTGCTGCCCAGGAAGTTAGGGTGCGCGATTGTACGCAACCGTGGTTTTGCTTGCAAGTGCCGCCCCCGGGGCGCTGGCACCGCGCCTTGACACACCGGGACCCGCGACCTAGCATGCCGCGCAACCTCACTGGAGCAGCCGATGCAACCCCAATCCTTCTACCGCGCGGTGGCTGATGATTTCAGCGCCGTCGACGAGATCATCAAGAAGCAGCTGACCTCGCGCGTGCCGCTGGTATCGAAGATCGGCGACTATATCACGTCCGCCGGTGGCAAGCGCCTGCGCCCCCTGCTGGTGCTGCTGTGTGGCAAGGCCCTGGGCCGCGAAGGCGACGACCTGCGCCTGCTGGCTGCCACCATCGAATTCCTGCACACCGCTACCCTGCTGCACGACGACGTGGTCGACATGTCCGGCATGCGCCGTGGCCGCTCCACCGCCAATGCCCTGTGGGGCAACGCGCCGAGCGTGCTGGTGGGCGACTTCCTCTATTCGCGCTCGTTCGAGATGATGGTCGAACTGGGCTCGATGCCGGTCATGCAGATCCTGTCCAAGGCCACCCGCGTGATTGCCGAAGGTGAAGTGCTGCAGCTGTCGCGGGTACGCGACGCCAGTACCACCGAGGAAGTCTACATGGAGGTCATCCGCGGCAAGACCGCGATGCTGTTCGAGGCTTCGACCCACAGCGCCGCCGCCCTGGCCGGAGCAACCGACGAACAGCGCGAGGCCCTGCGTACCTTCGGTGACCACCTGGGCGTGGCGTTCCAGCTGGTCGACGACCTGCTGGACTACAAGGGCGACTCGCAGACCCTGGGCAAGAACGTCGGTGACGACCTGGCCGAAGGCAAGCCTACCCTGCCGCTGATCTACACCATGCGCGAAGGCACCGCCGAACAGGCTGCGCTGGTGCGCCAGGCGATCCAGAAGGGTGGCCTGGAAGACCTGGAGCAGATTCGCGTGGCAGTCGAGGAGTCGGGTGCTCTGAAGTACACGGCGGAGCTGGCGCGTGACTATGTGAAGCGTGCCATCCAGTGCCTGGAAGTGCTGCCGGCCAGCGAATATCGTGATGCGCTGGTCGAGTTGAGCGAGTTTGCTGTCGCGCGTACTCACTGATAGACCGAGTCGTCTTCATTCGCGGGCAAGCCCGCTCCTACAGGATTGCGTCGCCTGTATGAGCTGGCTTGCCCGCGATGCTTTTGTCCGGACATAATCACTTCTGAAAAAATACCTTATACAATTCGGGTTTTTAACCGCCCGTCTGTTTGTTTGAGGAACCGAAGTGAGCACTCTGCCACCCTGCCCGAAATGCAACTCCGAATACACCTATGAGGATGGCACTCAGCTGATCTGTCCTGAATGCGCCCACGAGTGGTCGGCCAGCGGCGACGCCGAAGCGGCCAGCGACGAGGTGGTGAAGAAGGACTCGGTCGGCAACATCCTGCAGGATGGCGACACCGTCACCGTGATCAAGGACCTCAAGGTCAAGGGCTCGTCCCTCGTGGTCAAGGTCGGCACCAAGGTCAAGAATATCCGCCTGTGCGACGGCGACCACGACATCGACTGCAAGATCGACGGCATCGGCGCCATGAAGCTGAAGTCCGAGTTCGTTCGCAAAGTCTGATTTTCCAAAAAACCGCCAATTGGCGCTTGCTATTCAGGTAATAAGAATTATTCTCATTGGGACTGCTATCCAAGGAGAATAGCCATGACTTATCTGATCGACGCCTGGCTGGACCGCCCTCACCCCTACCTGCGCATTCTTCATCGGGAAACCGGCGAAGTGTGCGCAGTGCTTGAAGAAGAAGCGCTCGACGAGCTGCGTGACCAGGGCGACCTGGACATGAGCGGGCTGAATTCGAGTGAACCGGGGGTACTCAAGGAGCTGGTGCGGAATCTGTTTCTGTTCTGCTATGCGCGGGCGTTGCGCCCCGGGGGGACAGACTGGAATTGAGGCTGGCAGGGCCGGCCTCTTCGCGGGTGAACCCGCTCCCACAGGGACTCCACAGCATTTGAATCCTGCGCTGTACCTGTGGGAGCGGGCTTGCCCGCGAATGGGCCGCAAAGCGGCCCCGAGGGCATTACAGAACGTCGAGCAGCTCGACGTCGAACACCAGCACGCTGTGCGGCGGGATGCTGCCAACGCCTTGGGCGCCGTAGGCCAGCTCGCTCGGCACGTACAGGCGCCATTTGCTGCCAGCGTTCATCAGCTGCAGGGCTTCGGTCCAGCCAGCGATCACACCACCTACCGGGAATTCAGCCGGCTGACCACGGTCGTAGGAGCTGTCGAACACAGTGCCGTCGATCAGGGTGCCGTGGTAGTGGGTGCGCACATTGTCTTCGCGGGTCGGCTTGGCGCCTTCACCTGCGGTCAGTACTTCGAACTGCAGGCCCGAAGCCAGGGTGGTGATGCCGTCACGCTTGGCGTTCTCGACCAGGAATGCCTTGCCAGCGGCAGCAGCGGCTTCAGCCTTGGCAGCTGCTTCGGCTTGCATCACTTCGCGGATCACCTTGAAGCTGGCCGACAGGTCGGCTTCGCTGACGCGGCTGTCGGCGCCGTTGAAGGCATCGGTCAGGCCAGCCAGGATGGCTTCCAGGCTGACGCCCGGTGGCGGGTTGTCGCGCAGCTGGCCGCCCAGCTGACGGCCGATGCCGTAGCTGACGCGCGTTTCGTCGGTGGACAGGTTGAGTTCGGACATTGTCGTGCTCCACTGCAGGGCGCAGTGAAGCCGCGCCCTTGATGAAAAGGGCGAGCAGCCTAGCACACTGGGGCGCTGCGAGCAGCTACCAGGCCGAGCGCTGGGAAATCGGCACCTTCAAGTCTTCTTCCGGGTGCGTGCCCATGCCGCACATTTCGTCCTGCACCGACCAGTGCACCAGGTTCATCGAGACCATGGGGATGGTTTGCAGCAACTTGCGTGCATCCTCCACCGAATGCACGCGCAAGCGTTCACCACGTGTGTCGGAGAGAGGATGGGGGTGGCCTTTGATCCGCGCTTCGAGCAGGTAGTCACCGCCTTCGATGGCGATCAGGTTCAGTTCGTCGACATGGCCAGCCCTGGCCTCGGTGTTGAGCTGATGCAGGTTCATGAGAGCACCTCGCGATGGGAACCACGCATGAGAGCTCATTTTTTGTACAGAAAGGGCGAATGCACAAGGCATGACTGACGCCGCTCGTCAGTTGGGCCGTGTCGGCCTCTTCGCGGGCTTGCCCGCTCCCACAGGGATTGCGAAGAGGCCTGAAAGGTTCAGTGCTTGGTCAGCTTGTCCAGATAACCCATGCAGAATGCCGAGACCACGAAGGTCATGTGGATGATCACGTACCACATCAGGTAATCGGTGGAGATGTTCTGTGCGTCCATGAACACCCGCAGCAGGTGGATGGACGAAATGGCCACAATCGATGCGGCAACCTTCATCTTCAGCGACGAAGAGTCCATCTTGCCCAGCCAGTTGAGCTTTTCCTTGCTCTCGTCGATGTCCAGTTGCGAGACGAAGTTCTCGTAGCCGGAGATCATCACCATCACCAGCAGGCCGCCCACCAGCGACATGTCGATCAGCGACAGGATCACCAGGATCAGGTCGGCTTCGCTGAGGGCGAAGACGTTGGGCAGGACGTGGACCACTTCCTGGAAGAATTTCAGCGCCAGGGCCAGCAGGCCGAGGGACAGGCCGAAGTAGATGGGGGCGAGCAGCCAGCGCGAGGCATACATCGCATTTTCGAGGATACGTTCCATGGAGTGTCGGGACTCATCAGGTGACTAAAAAAGCGACGGCGAGTATAGCCAGCCACCTGTTACAGCAAAAGCCCGGTGAACGGGGCTGCTTTGCAGCCCATCGCGACACAAGGCCGCTCCTACAAGAGATTGCTGTCCCTTGTAGGAGCGGCCTTGTGTCGCGATGGGCCGCAAAGCGGCCCCCTGCATCAATCAGGTCTCAGGATGAAACTGGTAATCCCCCAGATTCCGACACCGCTCACCGTTGATCCGCCGCAACTGCGCCTGCAAATGCAAACACCAGATCTGCGGATCCTCGGCCACCTGGTACCCATGCAAGGTCAAGCTGTCGACAATGGCATTGAGCACAGATTCGGCCACCAGCGGCCCATGGAACGGCCCTTGGGCCTTGATCGCGGACGGTTGTTCACCGGCCATGCCGGCGGCGAACAGCAGTGTCCACATGCCGTTATCCCCGGCCAGCGGACGGATGCTGCATTCGATGCGGGTCACCAGGCCCAGGCACTGGCGTGTGAGGCTGAGATTGCGCATGGCCGCGCCCCCTCCAAAAAGCCTTGTTCAGCCTGAACCTCAGGCTGTTTCCATCCTGAACGCTGTTACCGTCCTTAAGTTCCAGCATAGAAGAACGGTACAGAAAGATGGAAAACCGGCGCTGAACGGTAGCACATCGCCGCCAGCGCCGGTTTCTTGACTCAGGCTGGCTTGGCCTGGGCAATCACCTCTTCCAGGCGCTCTTTCTCCGCCTTCTCGATTTCTTCCTCGCTGATCATCTCGGCAATCTCACGCAGGCGCTCCACCACCCGCGCGTTGACGCTGCCTTCGGTGAACTGGCCCTTGTCATCCAGCACACCGGCCTCCTCGCCTACCAGCAGGCTCAACGCCTCGTCGGCCTGGCTGACCGCGTACACGTGGAACATGCCGTTCTCCACTGCCTGCAGCACACGCTCGTCGAGCATCAGCGTGGCAACGTTGGCACGCGGGATGATCACCCCCTGCTCGCCGGTCAGGCCACGCGCCTCGCACAAGCGGAAGAAGCCTTCGATCTTCTCGTTGACCCCACCCACCGCCTGCACTTCACCAAACTGGTTGATCGAGCCGGTAATGGCGAAGCACTGCTTGAGCGGCGTGCGCGACAAGGCCGAGATCAGCGTGCAGGCTTCGCCCAGCGAGGCACTGTCACCGTCCACATAGCCGTAGGACTGTTCCAGGGCGATACTCGCCGAGATCGCCAGCGGGAACTCCTGGGCATAGCGGCTGCCCAGGTAGCCGGTGAGGATCATCACACCCTTGGAGTGGATCGGCTGCCCGAGGTTTACCTCACGCTCGATGTCGACGATACCGCTGCCGCCCGGGTACACGGTGGCGGAGATACGCGCCGGCATACCGAACGCCGAATCACCCACTTCCAGCACGGTCAGGCCGTTGCACTTGCCGATGGCCGCGCCTTCGGTGTCGATCAGGATGATGCCGGCGAGCATGTCGTCCAGCACCCGCTGCGAAACACGCCCGGTGCGGGTGGCCTTGGCCTTGAGCGCACGCTCGATGTGCCCGGCGTCGGTCATTTCGTCACTGGCCAGCTGGCGGATGAAATCGGCTTCGCTGACCAGCTGGAACAGGTCGCCGATACGTGCCGACAGGCGCGACTGGTTTTCTGCCAGGCGGGCGCTGTAGGTGGCCAGACGCGCCACCGCGTCACTGGTCAGTGGCGCCATGCCCTCTTCGTTGGTGCGGGTGCGCAACAGCTGGGCGAACTGCTCCAGGTTCTCGTCGACCATGGGCATGTCTTCGTCGAAGTCCACCAGCACCCGGAACATTTCCTGGAAGTCCGGGTCGTGGTCCTGCAGCGCGTAGTAAAGCTGGCGCGAACCGATGATAACCAGCTTGATGTTCAGCGGGATCATCTGCGGCGTCAGGCTAACGGTGGCCACCCGCCCCAGCTCGCCCAGTGGCGACTCCATCTTCAACTTGCGCGACTGCAGCGCACGCTTGAGCGCGTCCCAGACGAACGGCTCGCCCAACATCTTCTCGGCTTCCAGAATCAGGAAGCCGCCGTTGGCGCGGTGTAGCGCGCCTGGGCGCAGCTGACGGTAAGAGGTGTACAGCGCACCCTGGTCGGTGCTGTATTCGATACGGCCAAACAGGTTGTCGTAGGTCGGGTGCGGCTCGAACACCACCGGCGCACCGCCATCGGCGTGGTGGCCGACCACCAGGCTTGGGGCGTACTGCTCTTCCAGCAGCTTGCGCGCGGCCGCGTCGGTCTTGCTGTCATCGACCAGTTGCTCGACCACGGTACGCAGCAGGTTCAGCTGCACAGACTGCAGGTAGGCGCAGACCGCAGCGTTCTCGGCGTACTTCTCCGACAGCGGCGCCAGCAACGGCTGCAGGGCCAGGGTGATGGTTTCTTCGTTGAGCTGGCGCAGCTGGTTGTTCGACTCGCGTTTCCATTGCGGCAGGCTGGCCAGCTCTTCGTTCAGGCGTTCCTCGAGCAGGGCGATATCCTCGTGGAACTGCTCGCGCACCTCTTCCGGCAACTGGGCGAATTCGGCTTCATCCAGCGCCTTGCCGTCGGCCATCGGGGTGAAGGCGACGTTGCTGGCGTCACGGTACAGGGCCACGTCCTTTTCCAGCGAGGCGCGCTCGATCACATCCAGGGCGCGGTCGTAACGCTGGTTGAAGGCGCGGTCGATGGCGCCTTTCTTCTGCTGGTAGGACGGGTGCTCGAATACCGCAGGGAAGGTCGACAACAGGTTGTCGATCAGCCCGTTCATGTCGGCAATGAACGCCCCGGCGGTGCCGGACGGCAATTCCAGTGCGCGGGGTTCGCGCGTGTCATCGAAGTGGTTGACGTAAACCCAGTCGGCCGGGGTCTGCTGACGCTTGCCCTCGGCCTTGAGGTAGCGCTTGACGAACGAGAAGCGGCCGGTGCCGGGCTCGCCCATCACGTAAACGTTGTAACCAGGGCGCGGCATGGCCACGCCAAACTGCAGGGCCTCGACAGCACGCTCCTGGCCCAGGACTCCGCGAAACGGCTCCAGATCGTCGGTATTGGTAAAGGCAAACTGCTCGGGGGAGAAACGCCGGGTCAGGGCTTCAGGCGCGAGACGCAGGCGCGCAGCGACAGGATCGGGCATTGGGTTTCCTTACTTCGGCGGGGCAGATAGGCAGCATTCTGGCGCTGCCCGCGCGCGCCTTGCAAGGCTCCGCAGGACTTTATGTCGCAGCCGGTGCGGGTCATGCAACAGCAAATTTTTCGCAATCAACAACGCAACTCTTAGATCGTGCCTAAACTCCAAGCTGCGCGGGTGGGTGAAAAGCTTTCCCGACCTGGCAACCGAGTTGCCAGAAACCCTGACCCTTGGTTAAGTCAAATAGAGAACAAATGCTATGAAACGGATTCTTCTGGGTACTCTGTTCACCGTGGTCTCGATCAATGCCATGGCCGAAGCGCCAGGCGGCCCGAACTGCGGCTGGGGCAACATGCTGTTCGAAGGCCAGCGCGGCACTCCGGCACACTTCCTGGCTTCCACCACCAACGGCACCTCCGGTAACGCCACCTTCGGCATGACCTCCGGCACCAACGGTTGCTCGACCAAAGCGTCGCTGACCTACGGCGGCAAGTCCTGGTTCGCCATGAACGGCATGATGAATGAGCTTTCCGAAGACATGGCCATGGGCCAGGGCGAAGCACTGACCACCTATGCCGTGGTTCTCGGCGTGGCCCCTGAAGACCGTGGCTACTTCGCATCGGTCACCCATCAGCACTTCAACCAGATCTTCAGCAGCGCCGACGTCACTGCCGAAACCGTCCACAGCAACACCCTGGCTGTTCTGAAGAACGACCCACGCCTGGCCAAATACGCAACCGAGGCCTGAGTGCAGCTCCTCCCGCCCCGGCCCCGGGGCGGGTTTCGCCTTTTTTCGGCATCGTTAAGAAGTAGTTGCCCGACATGCTCAAACGCTTCGTATCTCTGGCGCTGTGTGCCTGCGCCCCTGTTCATGCCGCGCCTGTGCTGGACCAAGGCCGTGTCCAGCAACTGGCCAACACCCCTTACTGGATTGCCCTGGGCCATTACGAAACCGCCAAGCTGGGTGGTTGGCGCAGCTACGTGGATGATGATGCGTTCTTCCTTGCCGAGGACGGCGCGCACCACCCCGACCAAGAGCTGCAAGCCACGGTCGAAGCGCTGTACGCCCCGGCCAGCCTCGGTGACAAACATGCCCAGTGCGTATTCCCGGCGCGCACCCGCTGGCTGCGCGAACAGCTCGACCTGCAAGACTTGCCGCAACCTGACTGCCAGGAGTTCACCACCTGGTACCAGTCGATCGACCCACACAGTGCGGCGCTGATCTTCCCGGCGGCCTACCTGAACAGCCCGTCATCGATGTTCGGCCACACCTTGCTGCGCATCGACCAGTCCAACACCCGCAGCGACGACACCACGCTGCTGAGCTACGCAATCAACTTCGGCGCCTACATCGAAGGCAGCGACAACAGCATCCTGTATGCCTGGAAGGGCCTGATGGGTGGCTACCCGGGCCTGTTCGCGCTGATGCCCTACCAGGAGAAACTGTCCGAATACCGCAGCCTGGAAAACCGCGACCTGTGGGAATACCAACTGGACCTGACCCCGGAAGAAACCGGGCGCATGGTCGAACATGTGTGGGAGCTGAAGCAGATCCAGTTCGACTACTTCTTCTTCGATGAGAACTGCTCGTACCGCCTGCTGGAGCTGCTGCAGGTGGCCCGGCCGGGCCTTGACCTGACCTCGCAGTTCCCGCTGACCGCCATCCCGACCGACACGGTGAAAGCCGTGAAGCAGTCCGGCATGGTCGCCAGCGAGACGTACCGCCCCTCTCGCGAACGTGAACTGCTGGCCCGGGCCGAGCCGCTCGATCACGACGAAAAGCGCCAGGTGCTGGCTGTAAGTGCCGACACCGGGCAACTGCAGAGCCCCGAATTCAAGGCCCTCCCCCGCCAGCGCCAGGCGCTGGTGCAGGACGCCGCGTACCGCCTGGAGCGTTACCGTGCCAATGGCCAGGAGCGCGACCCTGGGCAGGCGAAACGCAGCTTCGAACTGCTGCGGGCAATCAACAGCAACCCGCCCCCGCCCCTGCAGATCGAGCGCCCAGGCCTGCCCGAGGACGGCCATGACTCGCGCACCTGGCAGCTGGGCGTAGGCACCCGCGAAGACCGCGCCTACGCCGAGTACGGCCTGCGGATGGCCTACCACGACCTGAATGACAACGCCTATGGCTTCCCGCTGGGGGCGCAGATCGAGATCCTGCAGCTGAAGCTGCGCCAGTACGAAGGCAATGACTGGCAGGTGCAGCGCCTGGACCTGGCCACCATCCGCTCGCTGACACCGCGCAACGAGCTGCTCAAGCCCTGGTCATGGCAGGTGGCCGGCGGGCTGGAGCGCGTGCCGGGCAAGCATGATGACGAAGTGCTGGTAAGCCATGTGAACGGCGGGGCCGGCGGCACCTGGCAACTGGCCGACGGGTTGCTGGGCTTTGCCCTGGGCACGCTGCGGGTCGAGCACCACAATGATTTTGCCCAGTTCATCGCCCCGGCGGCGGGCTTCAATGGCGGGCTGCTGTGGCGCAACGGGCTGGGCAACATGACGCTGGAGGCCAAGGGCGATTATTTCACCAATGGCGAAGTACGGCGCAGTGTGAGCCTTAACCAGCAATGGGAGATCAGCCAGAACCTGGGCCTGCGGTTGAGTGCTTCGCGAGAGTTCAGCCACCTGGCTACGGCGCAGAACGAGGTGATGCTGGAGTTGAAGTGGTATCACTACTGAAGCGGACTTTGTGGGAGCGGCCTTGCGTCGCGAAAGGGGTGCGAAGCGCCCCCAGATTGTTGCACTCATGCAGAATTGCCGGGGCCGCTTTGCGGCCCTTTCGCGACGCAAGGCCGCTCCCACAAATGACCGCATCAAGGCTGACCTGTGTGAACCAACCGACTCTTTGACACTGTTTTAACGGCTCCCCGACAAATCGCCACCTAGACTTTCCAGTATCAACCGGAGGGTTTTGTGGTTATGTCGCGGTACTGGTTCGGCGTGTGCATGGCGTTGTTGCTGTCTGGTTGCGAAACCACCCACGAGCAGATGGTCCACCAGGGTTATCCCCCCGCCTATGCCGATGGCTTCCAGGACGGCTGCAGCAGCGGCCGACAGGCGGCAGGGCTGATGGTCGGCGCTTTTCGCAAGGACGTGCCGCGCTACCTGCACGAGCGCCAGTACGAAAGCGGCTGGGACGACGGCTTTCGCCAGTGCCACGCCATGCAGAACAGCGAAGAACAGCGCCAGTACCACGAGCGCTTCTGGGACCAGCGCGAGCGCGACTGGGAGCAGGAAAAGGACCGCGACGCCGCACGCGCCTATCGCCACAACTGAGTCGCAAACGGACATCCCTTGAAACCGGCGGCCTGCGATGATGGTCTCCTGCAAAAGGAGGCCACGCATGAGCCGAGCATTCGTCAACGAAGACCAGGCCGCCGCCCAGGCTGATCAGCCGGTCGAGCGACGGGTCAGCGAACAACCCAACTACGTGACCGCCAGTGGCCTGCGCCAACTGCAGGAGCGCGTGACCGAGCTGAATGCCCTGCGCAGCGAACTGCAGGCACAAGTTGAACGTGGCGACAAGCAGCGGCTGGCGGATACCGAACGGGACCTGCGCTACTTCAGCGCGCGAGTGCAAAGCGCCCAGGTTGTGCCGGCGGCGACGTCGCGCAGCAAGGTGCAGATTGGCAGCCGGGTGCGGTTTGTCGATGCGCAGGACCAGGAACATGTGGTGCGGCTGGTGGGCGAGGATGAGGCGGATGCCGGGCGGGGGTTGATAAACTGGGGTTCGCCGTTGGGGCGGGCTTTGCTCGGGGCGGGGCCTGGGGATGAAGTGGTCTGGCGGCGGCCGGTGGGGGAGCAGGTGATCGAAGTGGTTGAGGTTTTTGGTGAAGATTGAGGACCTGGGGGCTGCTTTGCAGCCCATCGCGACACAAGGCCGCTCCCACAGGAGTACGCAATTCCCTGTGGGAGCGGCCTTGTGGAGGGTGTCAGAAATTTTGTGTTCGGGCATAACATGAGTAAGAGGTGCATGTATGCCAACCAAAAAGAAACCCCTGCGTGACCTGCCCAAAATCCCCAAAGAGCTGCTGGAGCAGTTCGGTGAGGGTTTGATGACCGCAGAAGCTATCGAGGATGCCTCTGCGGCGTTCAAAAAGGCCCTGATTGAGCGAGCTCTGCATGCCGAGCTCGGCCACCACCTGGGTTATCCGCCGGGCGCGCAGCGCCTAGAGGATGAAACCAACCAGCGTAACGGTAAGAGTGGCAAGACGGTTTTGACCGGCGATGGCCCTCTTCGTTTGGAAATTCCCCGAGATCGAGACGGCAGCTTTGCACCCATTCTGATCCCTAAGCACGAGCGGCGGTACACCGGCTTCGATGACAAGATCATCGCCATGTACGCCCGAGGCATGACGGTCAGAGAGATCCGAGCCTTTCTGTCCGAGCAGTATGGAACCGACGTTTCGCCCGATTTCATCAGCTCTGTGACAGATGAGGTCATGGAGGAGATTGGCGCGTGGCAACAGCGACCACTGGAGCCGATGTACCCGGTCATTTTCTTCGATGCGCTGCGGGTGAATATTCGCGAAGAAGGCCTGGTGCGCAACAAGGCCATTTACCTGGCACTGGGCGTTCTACCCGACGGGACGCGCGATATCTTGGGCATCTGGATCGAGAACACCGAGGGTGCGAAGTTCTGGATGAAGGTCTTTAACGATCTCAAGACGCGTGGTGTCGAAGATGTGCTGATTGCCGTGACCGATGGTCTCAAAGGCATGCCAGAGGCCCTCAGCGCCGTGTTTCCAGAGACGACGCTGCAGACGTGCATCGTGCACCTGATCCGCAACAGCCTCGACTTCGCGGCCTGGGACAAGCGGCGGGCTCTGGCCAAGGAGCTGAAGCCGATTTACCAAGCCATCAATGCTGAAGCGGCTGAGCAAGCACTCGATGAATTTGAAAGCGGGCCGTGGGGCGAGAAATATCCAACGGTGGTGGCTGCCTGGAGACGCGCCTGGGATCGAGTGATTCCATTTTTCGTCTTCCCTCCGGCCATCAGGAAGGTGATTTACACTACCAACGCCATCGAGAGCATCAACGCCCAACTACGCAAGGTCATCAAGACTCGCGGGCATTTCCCGAATGATGACGCAGCGACCAAACTGATTTGGCTGGGATTGCGCAACATAACAGCCAATTGGGGAAAACCGGCCCATGATTGGAAAAGCGCGATGAATCAATTTGCGATTCTGTACGGAGATCGGTTCATCAGGCCAACCTGGTGAAAATCAGGGCCTGCCTGGCGGCAGGCCATTACCGGCCCGAACACAAAAAAACTGACAGTCCCGCCTTGTGTCGCGAAAGGGCCGCAAAGCGGCCCCAACGGCCTCAGATCAAACCACGCCCTGCGCCAACATCGCATCAGCCACTTTCACGAAGCCCGCGATGTTCGCACCTTTGACATAGTTGATGCTGCCATCCGCCTCTTCACCGTAATGCACGCAAGCATGGTGAATCGACTGCATGATGTTGTGCAGCTTGCTGTCCACCTCACCGGCAGTCCACAGCAGGCGCATGGCGTTCTGCGACATCTCCAGGCCCGACACGGCCACGCCGCCGGCGTTGGAGGCCTTGCCCGGGGCGTACAGGATGCCGGCCTCCAGGAAGATATCCACAGCCTCCAGGGTAGTCGGCATGTTGGCGCCTTCGGCCACGCAGATGCAGCCATTGCGCAGCAAGGTGCGGGCGTCTTCGGCGTCCAGTTCGTTCTGCGTGGCACACGGCAGGGCGATGTCGCACGGCAGGCTCCACGGGGTCTGGCCCTTGCGGAACTCCAGGCCGAACTGCGCGGCCAGTTCGCTGATGCGGCCACGCTTGACGTTCTTCAGCTCCATCACCGCATCCCACTGGGCATCGGTCAGGCCGGCTTCGGCGTACAGGGTGCCTTCGGAGTCGGACAGCGAAATCACCTTGCCGCCCAGGTCCATGACCTTGCGCGCGGCATACTGGGCCACGTTACCCGAACCGGAAATCGCCACGCGGCAGCCATCGATACGCTTGTCCTGGCGCTTGAGCATTTCCTCGGCGAAGTACACGCAGCCGTAGCCGGTGGCTTCCGGACGGATCAGGCTGCCGCCGTAGGTCATGCCCTTGCCGGTCAGCACCGAAGTGAACTGGTTGGCCAGGCGCTTGTACTGGCCGAACATGAAGCCGATTTCGCGGGCACCCACGCCGATGTCACCGGCCGGGACGTCCAGGTCAGCGCCAATGTGGCGGTACAGCTCGCTCATGAACGCCTGGCAGAAACGCATGACTTCGGCGTCGCTCTTGCCTTTGGGGTCGAAGTCCGAGCCGCCTTTGCCGCCGCCCATGGGCAGCGAGGTGAGAGAGTTCTTGAACACCTGCTCGAAGGCCAGGAACTTCAGCACGCCCAGGTTGACCGACGGGTGGAAGCGCAGGCCGCCCTTGTACGGGCCGATGGCGCTGCTCATCTGGATGCGGTAGCCGCGGTTGACCTGCACCTTGCCCTGGTCATCGACCCAGGACACACGGAACAGTACGGCGCGCTCGGGCTCGACCATGCGCTCCAGAATGCCGGCCTGCAGGTAATGCGGGTTGGCCTCGAGGAATGGCCAAAGGCTGCGCAGCACTTCTTCCACAGCCTGGTGGAATTCAGGTTGGGCCGGATCGCGTTGCTTCAGGCGCGCGAGGAAATTGTCGACAGATTCGATCATGGTAGACATCTCACCAAGAGGATTGGACTTATTGGTTTTTTTCAGGAATGTACCAAGAAGCAATCGCACCGGAATAGGGCGAAATGTCGTTTTTTTGAAATTATTTGGTGCGTTTTATATAAGTGTATACAAATTCGCTATCAGTGTTGGCCTCTTCGCGGGTAAACCCGCTCCCACAGAGGAGCTGCGCAAGCCCGAGAGCTATGGGCATCCCTGTGGGAGCGGGTTTACCCGCGAAGAAGCCAACACCACTTTCCAGCCGAGCACAAAAATGGGGCCTCGAAGGGCCCCATTCTTGTGCATCAGAACACCGGCTTACTGGGCCAGCTTCTTGTGCCGTACACGGTGCGGCTGGGCAGCAGCATCGCCCAGGCGCTTCTTGCGGTCGGCTTCGTACTCGGTGTAGTTACCCTCGAAGAACACCACGTTCGAGTCGTCTTCGTACGCCAGGATGTGGGTAGCCACACGGTCCAGGAACCAACGGTCGTGGGAGATCACGATCGCCGCGCCCGGGAAGTCCAGCAGGGCTTCTTCCAGCGAACGCAGGGTTTCGACGTCGAGGTCGTTGGACGGTTCGTCGAGCAGCAGGACGTTACCGCCCTCCTTCAAGGTCAGGGCCAGGTGCAGGCGGCCACGCTCACCACCGGACAGGTCCTTGACGAACTTCTGCTGGTCGCCACCCTTGAAGTTGAAGCGGCCCACATAGGTACGCGACGGGATCTCGTAGTTGCCGATGCGGATCATGTCAGAGCCGTCGGAAACCTGCTGGAACACGGTCTTGCCGCCGTCCAGGTCTTCGCGGCTCTGGTCGACGCAGGCCAGCTGCACGGTTTCACCGATCTCGATGCTGCCCGAGTCCGGCTGTTCCTTGCCCATCAGCATGCGGAACAGGGTCGACTTACCGGCACCGTTACCACCGATCACACCGACGATGGCGCCTTTAGGCATGGAGAACGACAGGTTGTCGATCAGCACGCGGTCGCCGTAGCCCTTGGTGACGTTCTTGAACTCGATGACCTTGTCGCCCAGGCGCGGACCGGCCGGGATGTAGATCTCGTTGGTTTCGCTGCGCTTCTGGAATTCCTGCGACTGCATTTCTTCAAAGCGCTGCAGACGTGCCTTGGACTTGGACTGGCGGGCCTTGGCGCCTTTGCGCACCCACTCCAGTTCCTCTTTCATGGCCTTTTCGTGGGCGCTCTGCTGCTTGGATTCCTGCGCCAGACGCTCGGACTTGGCTTCCAGCCAGCCCGAGTAGTTGCCTTCGTACGGGATACCGGCGCCGCGGTCCAGTTCCAGGATCCAGCCAGCGACGTTGTCGAGGAAGTAACGGTCGTGGGTAATGGCTACCACGGTGCCCGGGAAGTCGTGCAGGAAGCGCTCCAGCCAGGCCACCGAGTCGGCGTCCAGGTGGTTGGTCGGTTCGTCGAGCAGCAGCATGTCGGGGGCCGACAGCAGCAGGCGGCACAGGGCCACGCGGCGCTTCTCACCACCGGACAGGTGCTCGATGCGTGCATCCCAGGCCGGCAGACGCAGGGCGTCGGCGGCAACGTCCAGCTGGCGCTCCAGGTTGTGGCCGTCAGCGGCCTGCAGGATGGCTTCCAGCTTGGCCTGCTCGGCGGCCAGCTTGTCGAAGTCGGCATCCGGTTCGGCGTAGGCAGCATAGACCTCGTCCAGGCGTGCCTGGGCGTCCTTGATCACGCTGACCGCTTCCTCGACCACTTCGCGCACCGACTTGTTCGGGTCCAGTTGCGGTTCCTGTGGCAGGTAGCCAACGTTGATGTCGGGCATCGGACGGGCTTCGCCGTCGAATTCCTTGTCGACGCCCGCCATGATCCGCAGCAGGGTCGATTTACCCGCGCCGTTCAGGCCGAGCACGCCGATCTTGGCGCCCGGGAAGAACGACAGGGAAATGTTCTTGAGAATTTCCCGCTTCGGCGGCACGACCTTGCTCAGCCGATGCATGGTGTAGACGTATTGAGCCAAAACCAAGCCCTCTAATCAGATAGGTAAAGACATCGACGATCGCCCCGGCGCGCTGGCCAGGGGGATGTATTTACGGGGTGTCATTGAACAAAGTCGACCATTCTACGCCAACGCGCGGCGTTGCATAGGAGGGGCGGATGGTGGGGGTGGGATCGGGGGGAATCTATTGCCTGTGCTGGCCTCTTCGCGGCTAAAGCCGCTCCCAGAGGTACTGCACAGTTCTCGAAGGCAGTGATAATCCCTGTGGGAGCGGCTTTAGCCGCGAAAGGGCCGGTATAGCTGCAGATGACTCAGACGTGACGCTGCTTGGCCTTGCCCCGAGGCAAGCGGCAACGGTCGCCCTGCTCGGCCAGGCGCGCGGCCCAGGCGGACTTCACGCTGAAGCCACCGCTACGAGCCGGCTGCTGCTCAGCAGCTTTGGCCGGTTTGGCGGCCGCAGGCACGCTGACAACCTTGGCCGCCGGCTTGACCTCGGCCACGGTAACAGCCGGCTCAACTGCCGCCTTGGCGGTCTTGCGCAGTTCGGCCAGTGATGGGCTCTTGCTCTTGGCGACAGCTGCCGCCTCGGGTTTGCTCAGCGAACGCTGGCAAGACTTGCAGGATACGTCCTCGGTCACGGCAGTGCTGACAAGGGTCTGACTGCTGCGCCCGCAGGCGGAATCGAGGCCATTGGAGGAAAAGTGAGTAACCAAAACCGAACATCTCCGATGCGTTGTCATTTGAAGCGGGCGCTATTCTCGCACAGGTTGCAGGGGCTTGCCGAACCACCGGGCAGGCACCACCGGTCACATCGGCTGGCACTTTGCCATAATCCTAGGCATGCTAGCCCGTTTCGGGTGTCCGGCCTTATAGTGCGCCACCGCGGTCTGGCAACCAGACACCGGCACACACCGTGCATGATCCATCCCTGCCATCGCCAGCCCAATCGCAGGATCAACGCTTGACCAATCTTACTCATCCGTCGTCATTGCGTTCCGCGCCACAGGCGCCCGTCGCCTCGCTGCGCGGGTCGATCAAGGGTGCGCTGGCGCTGCTGGCCCTGATCCTGCTGGGCCTGCTGCTGTGGCAGCTGTTCGCCCAGTTCAACCATACCCAGGCTGACCTGCGCAAACAGAGCCTGGACGCCACCGCCGAACTGGCCGACCACCTGAGCCTGAACATGGCCCTCAAGGCGCAACAGGCCGTGAATGTGGTGCAGCCCTACGTCAAGGCGCCGACGCCCTCGGCCTTGCCCAGCCTGCTGGGCACCCTTCGCGAGCGCCTCCCGGCCCTGCAGAGCATGGCCTGGCTGGACGCTACCGGCCAGGTGCAGGCCGACAGCCTGGCCGGCAGCCCCGACCGCCATTTGCTTGACGAGCTGCTTAGGCTGAACCAGGGCAGCCCGTACTTCTTCACCAATTCGGGCGACAACCGCACCGTCTACCTATTGCTACGCCAGGCCACCGAACAAGGCCGCGGCTACTGGCTGCTGCGCCTGTCGCCGGACTACTACCGCACCCTCACCCTCCACCTGGATGGTGCCGGCCACCCGCTGTGGCTGTTGGAAAACAGCCGCAACGGCGAGGTACTGCAAAGCCATGCGCCGGCCGTTACCAGCAACGAACCGCTGCAAAGCGTGATGCTGGCTTTCATCGACAACAGTACCTGGCAGTTGCGCGGCCTGTTCGACGCCAAGCTGGCCCAACAGAAGCTGCTGCCGGCGCTGCTCGGCAAATGCCTGCTGGTGCTGTTCTGCGCCCTGCTGCCGATGCTGGCCCTGGTCAACATGCGCCGCCGCCAACGGGCGCTGCAGGACGACCGCCGGCGCTATCAGGAAATTTTCGAAGGCACCGGCGTGGCCTTGTGTGTGCTCGACCTGTCCAGCCTGCCCGGCCAACTCGACCGTTACCACCTGCGCAACCGTGCCGCGCTCAAACACAGCCTGGCCCTGGACCCCAACCTGCGCCGCTCGCTGCTGCTGGAGCTGAAGATCACCGAGATCAACCAGGTGGCCCGCCAACTGTTGAACATCGACAGCCACGAAGGTGCCTGGCAGCGCCTGATCGATGGCACTGGCGATGGCCGCGACAGCATCGGCATGCAACTGATCGACGCGCTGATCGAGCAGCGCCCGCTGCTGGAGCTGGAGGTGCGCCTGCCGGCGCCGCTGGGTGGCGAGTTGCACCTGTGGCTGATGGCCCGCCTGCCGCAGCAGCGCCGCGACTGCCAGGCGGTCATCCTCAGCATCAGCGACATCACCAGCCGCAAGCAGGTGGAGCTGTCGCTGCTGGAGCGTGAGAGCTTCTGGTCGGACGTGGTGCGCACGGTGCCCGACCAGTTGTATGTGCAGGACGTGCTCAGCCAGCGCATGATCTTCAGTAACCGCCACCTCGGCCAGACCCTGGGCTACGACCGTACCGAGCTGGCGCATATGGGCGAGCGCTTCTGGGAGCTGCTGCTGCACCCCGAGGATGCCACGCACTACCAGGCGCTGCGCCAGCAACAGCGCGACAGCGGCCATGACCAGCCGCTGCACTGCCAGCTGCGTTTCCGCCACCGTGATGGCGGCTGGCGCTGCTACGACATCCGCGAACAAGTGCTGACCCGTGACGCCGACGGCCTGGTGACACGCATCATCGGCGTGGGTAAGGACGTGACGGTGCAGATCGAGGCCAGCCAGTCGCTGCGCGACAGCGAACAGCGCTACCGCATGCTCGCCGAAAGCATCAGCGACGTGATCTTCTCTACCGACAGGCTGCTCCAGCTCAACTACGTAAGCCCCTCGGTGCAAAGCGTGCTGGGCTACCAGGCCGACTGGATCTTCGCCAACGGCTGGCAGTCGATCATCGCCAACCCGTCCCAGCTCACCGGCATCTATAGCCTGATGGAGCGCGTCAGCAAGGCCATGGGCGACCCGGCCCAGCTTGCCCAGCTACGCAGCCAGCTGCCCACCCAGCTGTTCCTTTTCGACTGCCTGCGCGCCGATGGCCGCAAGATCCCCATCGAACTGCGCCTGGTGCTGGTGTGGGACGATGAAGAGCGCTTCGAAGGCGTGCTCGGGGTTGGCCGCGACATCAGCCAGCAACGCCGTGCCGAGAAAGACCTGCGCATGGCCGCGACGGTATTCGAGCACTCCACCTCGGCCATCCTCATCACCGACCCGGCGGGCTATATCGTCCAGGCCAACGAAGCGTTCAGCCGCGTCAGTGGCTACGCCGTCAGCGAGGTGCTCGACCAGTTGCCGGGCATGCTTACCGTCGACGAGCAGCAGGAAGGCCACCTGCGCTACGTGGTGAAGCAGCTTTACCAGCGCGGCAGCTGGGAGGGCGAAATGTGGCTCAAGCGCCGCGACGGCGACCACTACCCGGCCTGGGTCGGCATTACCGCAGTGCTGGACGACGAAGGCGACCTGGCCAGCTACGTGTGTTTCTTCACCGACATCAGCGAGCGCAAGGCCAGCGAACAGCGCATCCACCGCCTGGCCTACTACGACGCCCTCACCCACCTGCCCAACCGCACGTTGTTCCAGGACCGTCTGTACAACGCCCTGCAGCAGGCCGAGCGGCAAAAGGCCTGGGTGGTGCTGATGTTCCTCGACCTGGACCGCTTCAAGCCGATCAACGACTCCCTCGGCCACGCTGCCGGCGACCGCATGCTCAAGGACATGGCCCAGCGCCTGCTGGCCTGTGTGGACAACGACGACACCGTGGCGCGCATGGGCGGCGACGAGTTCACCCTGCTGCTGCAACCGCGCGCTACCCGTGAAATGGCACTCAACCGCGCCATCCACGTGGCCGAGAACATCCTCGGCAGCCTGGTGCGGCCGTTCGTGCTGGAAAACCGCGAGTTCTTCGTTACCGCAAGTATCGGCATCGCCCTCAGCCCGCAGGACGGCAGCGAGCTGAGCCAGCTGATGAAAAACGCCGACACCGCCATGTACCACGCCAAGGAGCGCGGCAAGAACAACTTCCAGTTCTACCAGGCGGAGATGAACGCCAGCGCTCTGGAACGCCTGGAGCTGGAGAGCGACCTGCGCCATGCCATGGAGCAGAACGAGTTCATCCTCTACTACCAGCCGCAGTTCAGTGGCGACGGCAAGCGCCTGACCGGCGCAGAAGCCCTGCTGCGCTGGCGCCACCCGACCCGCGGCCTGGTCCCGCCGGGCGAATTCATCCCGGTGATCGAAGAACTGGGCCTGGTGGTGGACGTGGGCGACTGGGTGCTGCGCGAGGCCAGCCGCCAGCTCAAGGCCTGGCACAAGGCCAAGGTGCGCGTGCCCAAGGTGTCGGTGAACATCTCGGCGCGGCAGTTCTCCGACGGCCAGCTGGGCACGCGCATCGCCACCATTCTGGAAGAAACCGGCCTGCCACCGGCGTGCCTGGAGCTGGAGCTGACCGAAAGCATCCTGATGCGCGAAGTGAACGAAGCCATGCAGATTCTCGCCAGCCTGAAAAACCTCGGCCTGAGCATCGCGGTGGACGACTTCGGCACCGGTTACTCGTCGCTGAACTACCTCAAGCAGTTCCCGATCGATGTGTTGAAGATCGACCGCACCTTCGTCGACGGCCTGCCTGAAGGCGAGCAGGATGCGCAGATTGCCCGAGCGATCATCGCCATGGCCCACAGCCTCAACCTGGCGGTGATCGCCGAAGGGGTGGAGACCCACGAGCAGCTGGAGTTCCTGCGCGAGCATGGTTGCGACGAGGTGCAGGGCTACCTGTTCGGGCGGCCGATGCCGGCGCATCAGTTCGAGGCGCAGTTCGCCAACGAGAAGCTCTTCATGTTCCATTGAGCAGTTGCCGGCGATGGGGCGCACAGCGCCCCAAAAAACGGACCTGCGAGTCAACTCCAGTTCCCGCCCAGCCCAGAAACGGCGCGGGATGCAACGTGAAGCCCATTGGTCCGCGACTTGATGCCACTTCATATGCCAGCCGCGGATCAATCGGTTAGAATGCCCCCCCAATTCACCCCGATCCTTGAGGACCGCCATGTTCAGCCGTGATTTGACCATTGCCAAGTACGACGCCGAGCTCTTCGAAGCCATGCAGCAAGAAGCTCTGCGCCAGGAAGAGCATATCGAGCTGATCGCTTCGGAAAACTACACCAGCCCGGCAGTCATGGAGGCCCAGGGCTCGGTCCTGACCAACAAGTACGCCGAAGGCTACCCAGGCAAGCGCTACTACGGTGGTTGCGAGTACGTCGACGTCGTCGAGCAGCTGGCCATCGACCGTGCCAAGGAACTGTTCGGCGCCGACTACGCCAACGTCCAGCCGCACGCCGGCTCCCAGGCCAACGCCGCCGTCTACCTGGCCCTGCTGTCGGCCGGTGACACCATCCTGGGCATGAGCCTGGCCCACGGTGGCCACCTGACCCACGGTGCTTCGGTAAGCTCCTCGGGCAAGCTGTACAACGCCATCCAGTACGGCATCGACAGCAACGGCCTGATCGACTATGACGAAGTCGAGCGCCTGGCTGTCGAGCACAAGCCGAAGATGATCGTTGCCGGCTTCTCGGCCTACTCGCAGGTGCTGGACTTCGCCCGCTTCCGCGCCATCGCCGACAAGGTCGGTGCCTACCTGTTCGTCGACATGGCCCACGTTGCCGGCCTGGTTGCCGCTGGCGTGTACCCGAACCCTGTTCCGTTCGCCGACGTGGTCACCACCACCACCCACAAGACCCTGCGCGGCCCGCGCGGCGGCCTGATCCTCGCTCGCAAGAACGAAGAGATCGAGAAGAAGCTGAACTCCGCCGTCTTCCCTGGCGCCCAGGGTGGCCCGCTGGAGCACGTCATCGCTGCCAAGGCCATCTGCTTCAAGGAAGCCCTGCAGCCTGAGTTCAAGGCTTACCAGCAGCAGGTCGTGAAGAACGCCCAGGCCATGGCCAGCGTGTTCATCGAGCGTGGTTTCGACGTGGTTTCCGGTGGCACCCAGAACCACCTGTTCCTGCTGTCGCTGATCAAGCAGGAAATCTCCGGCAAGGACGCTGACGCCGCCCTGGGCAAAGCCTTCATTACCGTCAACAAGAACTCGGTACCGAACGACCCACGTTCCCCGTTCGTCACCTCGGGCCTGCGTTTCGGCACCCCAGCCGTTACCACCCGTGGTTTCAAGGAAGCCGAGTGCCGCGAGCTGGCTGGCTGGATCTGCGACATCCTGGCTGACCTGAACAACGAAGCGGTTATCGACGCCGTGCGTGAAAAGGTCAAGGCCATCTGCAAGAAGCTGCCGGTTTACGGCAACTGATTGGCGATTGCCTGACAGGAAAAAGCCCGGCCTAGTGCCGGGCTTTTTCGTTTGACTCAGGCGGCATGACTTGAAGTCGATGCGGTCAATGTGGGAGCGGCCTTGTGTCGCGAAAGGGGCGCGCAGCGGCCCCACGATTGCACCTTCACCATCGAGATCGCCGGGACCGCTTCGCGGTCCTTTCGCGACACAAGGCCGCTCCCACAAAAAACCGCGCCCCCTACTGGCAGCAGGTATTACCCTGTGCCTCCTCCATACCACCGAGCACAGGCCCTACATTGACCAGAGAGCAACTTGAAACCCACCAGGTCCCGATCTATTTCGTCGCCGTGCTCGCCGCCGTCACGTTCGGCCTGCTGACAAGCGACACTGCACAGCTTCTGGAGGCGCTGGTCACACCCGCCATCGCCGTGCTGATGTACGCGATGTTCCTGCAGATCCCCTTCCTCGACTTGCGCCAGGGTCTGGGCAACCGCCGCTTCACTTCCGCCCTGCTGCTGGCCAACTTCGTCCTCGTGCCGCTACTGGTATGGGCCATCACCCGCGGGCTGGTCGAGCACCCGGCGATCCTCATCGGCGCGCTGCTGGTGTTGCTGACACCGTGCATCGATTACGTGGTGGTTTTCACCCACATCGGCAAAGGCGACTCCCGCCTGACCCTGGCCGCCACCCCGGTGCTGCTGTTGGTACAACTGGCAATGCTGCCGCTCTACCTGGCCCTGATGCTGGGTGACAACAGCAGCGTGGCCATTTCCATCACCCCGTTCGTGGAAGCCTTCGTGCTACTGATCGTGCTGCCGATGGTCCTCGCCGTACTCACCAGCGCCGGCGCCCGTCGCTCGCGCACGGTCTCGGCCTGGAACGATGCCTGGGCGTGGATGCCGGTACCGGCCATGGCCTTGGTGCTGGTGGTAGTGATCGCCTCGCAGATTGCCGTGGTGCTGCGTGATTTCGACCGCTTGCTGCCGGTGATTCCGGTGTACATCGGCTTCATGCTGCTGGCGCCTGCGCTGGGCATATTATCGGCGAGGCTGCTGCGCTTGCCGGCCACCGAAGCACGCTCGGTAACCTTCAGCGCCGCCACGCGCAATTCGCTGGTAGTGCTGCCGCTGGCGCTGGCGTTGCCGGAAGACATGCGCGGTTTGGCGGCGGCAGCTGTGATTACGCAGACATTGGTGGAACTGCTAGGCGAACTGGTCTACGTAAAGGCGATACCCCGGTTTGTGCGCTGACCCGGGGCGTCAGCCGCTTTGGGTCAGGAGCGCTCAGGGCACACGGCAAACACCTGTACCTCGACCAGGTAACCCTCTCCCAAGTCTGCGCCTACGCAAGCCCGTACTGGTTTCGGACAACCCTGCAACCAGGCGTCGTACACCACATTGACCAGGTCGAAGTGGCTGTAGTCGGCAATCCATAACTGAACCCGGGTCAAATGTTCCTTGCCGACGTTGGCCTCAGCCATCAGCCCATCGATCGTACTCAACGCCTGGCGCAACTGCCCCTGCACATCCTGCTGCAGGTCGTCCGCGACCACGCCAGCCGTTTCGAACAGGCCCCTGTAGCTCACCGCCAGCGACATCCGTTCGCCTTGTCCATACCGTTCGATCATCAAGATTCCTCCTATTAGCCCATCTGGTTGAGGCAGACGACTTTGGGCTGAGTCATGTCCTCGTAGGCGAACCGCACCCCCTCGCGCCCAAGGCTCCCATATTTGGAGCCACCGAATGGCATGGCATCGAAGCGGTAGTCGGACGAGTCGTTGATCATCACGCCGCCCGCCTCGATACGCCGTGCCAGGCTCAACGCCAAGGACAGGTCTCGGGTAAACACACCAGCGTGCAAGCTGTACTCCGGGGCATTGGCCAGCGCAATGGCCTGCTCGATATCCTCGAAGGGCGCCAGCATCACCACCGGTGCGAACACCTCTTCACGCCACAGCCGGCTGGCGTGGTCAACACCCTCCAGCACTGTCGGCGAATAGGTCGCCCCCTGGCGCTTGTGGCCACAGAGCAGGCGAGCGCCGCCTTGAAGGGCCTGGTTCACGCGCTCTTCAATCTGCCGGGCCGAGCCTTCGGTGATCATCGGCCCCATGTCGGTTTCGCGCAGGCCAGGATCACCCACCACCATCGCCTGGGTCAAGGCAACGAAGCGCTGGCGGAACGCCTCATAGATCGAAGCGTCCACCAGGATGCGCTGGGTGCCGATGCAGTTCTGCCCGGCCGCCCAGAATGCGCCTGACACACAAGACTCGACAGTGGCCTCGAGGTCGCAGTCCTTCAGTACCAGCACCGGGGCGTTGCCACCCAGGTCCATGGCCAGTTTTTTCAGGCCCGCCCCCCGGGCAATCTGTTCGCCCGTGGCGAAGCCGCCTGTGAAGGAAATCATCCGCACTTCACGCACAGCCACCAGGGCCTTGCCCAGTTCGGCACCGCCAGTGGCCACGGTGACGACGGCCTCTGGCAGCCCCGCGTCGACCAGGTACTGCACCAGCTTCAAGGCAGAAAGCGGGGCCAGCTCCGAGGGTTTGAGAATGACCGCATTGCCCCCGGCAATCGCTGGCCCCAACTTGTGCGCCACCAGGTTGAGCGGGTCGTTGTACGGCGTGATGGCCAGGATCAGCCCCAGCGGCTCGCGTGTGAACCAGCCCTGACGCGATTCGGAGCCTTCGTAGGCATCGAACGGCACCACCTCGCCGGCATTGCGCCGCGCTTCCTCGGCAGACAGCTTGAGCGTGTTGATGCAGCGTTTCACCTCCTTCTCGGCCTGACGCAGAGTCTTGCCCGCTTCGTCGACAATCAGGCCGGCAAAATCGGCTGCATCGCGCTCTATCAGCCGGGCCGCCTGCTCCAGGATGCTCGCGCGACGGTGCCGAGGCAGCGCAGCACTTTCGTGCACGCCCTGCCGAGCACGCACGAGCAGACCTGGCACGGCATCGGCAGCAAGGTTGGCGACGCTGCCGACCAGGTTACCGTCGAACGGGCTGTAGACATCGATCAAGGCGGGTTGCTGGACGGCTACCCGGGACACGGAAGTCAGGCTCATGAAGGTTGCTCCTCAGGCCGAGCGGCCAGCAGTGTGGATGGCGACGATATCCGACAACAGGGCGAATGCCGTTTCGACACGCCCCGCACCCGGGCCGGACACGGTTACAGCGCCCAGCAATTCGGTGTTGAACGCAACCGCATTGGTGGCACCGGAAATACCCGCCAGAGGGTGGTTGCCGGGCAACAGGCGCGCTTCGACGCTGGCACGCACCGAACCATCGGTTTCACGGCTGGCACTGCCGATCAGTTTCCAGCGCTGGCCCGCCGCCTGCGCTTGCTGGATAGCAGCGCTATCGAGGCTGCTGATCCCGCTGCAGGTCACATCACTCACCTGCAAGCAAGCGCCGAGCAGCTCGTTGGCAAGGATCACCACTTTCAGGCGTACGTCATACCCCTCCACATCGGCGCTCGGGTCCGCCTCGGCATAGCCAAGTGCTTGCGCCTGGGCCACTGCATCGGCAAAACCGAGCCCCTCTTCCATACGCGTCAGCACATAGTTGGAGGTGCCGTTGAGGATGCCCTCGAACCCCACCAGGCCTGCGCCGGCCAACGTCTGGCGCGCCATGCGCAGCACCGGCGTACCACTCATGACCGCGCCTTCGTACTCGAACGACACACCATTGGCCTTGGCCAGGGCCTTCAGCGCCGCAGCATGCAATGCGATCGGCCCCTTGTTGGTAGTGACCACGTGCTTGCCAGCTTCCAGCGCCCAACGGCAGAAGGTTGCCGCCGGTTCACCGTCCTTGGGGTTGGTGAATGTGGCCTCGGCGATGATGTCGGCGCCAGACTGCTTGATCACCGATTCGTTGAACGCTTCAGCCGAACCTTGCGGGATCTGCGCCAGCGCCCCCTTCTGAGCAGGCAGAGCAGCCAGCGTGGCCGCATCCAGGCCGTTGCGGTCGATTGCCGACCCCAGGAACAGGTCGGTGACGCCAACGATCTTCAGGCCAAAGCCCAGCTCTTGCTGCCAGCGCGCATTGCGTTCGGCGATCAGTTGGGCCAGGGCACGGTTCACACCGCCAAAGCCAACAAGTGCAATTTTGTATTCGGTCATGGTTCGCTGTCCTTTCCAGACGGTTGGTCGATGGGGACAAGCGTAAGAGCCGTGCAATGCCAGTTGAATATGGCAATCCGCTGTATTTACTGGCCAATCTGACCAGTAGCCGATGCACGCCTGAGCGCCGCCGGAATGCAAAACGCCGCCAGGGCGCAAACCCGGGCGGCGTTGTTGTAGCAATGGTTGCCAAAAGGCAAACGCGCGTCTCAGATCACCGAGGCCAGGACGAACGATGTCACGGTGTTCTCGACCCCTGGCATGGCGGCAATCTCCTTCCATACATGGTGCACCCGTTCCGGGCTGGAAGCCTCGACGCGCAGCAGCAGGTCGAATTCGCCGCTGAGCACTTCACACTGGATCACCTCGGGGATCTGGCGCAACGCATCGAGCACAGCCTCTCCGCGCATGCGGTCGTAGCGGTAGACGAAGATGACCGCGTTGATCAGCGAGGTCGGTCGTCGCCCCTCACCGATACGCAGGGTATAGCCCTGGATGGCCCCGTCACGCTCCAGGCGCTCGATGCGCTGGCGTACCGCATTACGCGACAGGTTCACCTTGAGCCCCAGTTCGGCATGGGCAATGCGTGCATTGGCGGTGAGTTCGGCGAGAATTCGCTCGTCCAGGGGGTCGAGGATGCGCTTCATCGTCCTGCCTGCAACCGGGCCAATATCTCATGAACCCCCGCCAGGTCCTCTGGCGCCAGCAGCGGCCCACTGCCCGCGCTGCCAACACCACAGGCCGGCACCTCGCCATGCCAGGCCCCAAGCTCCGCCAGCAACCCGGCAGACTTTTCCGGGGCAAACTGGCCCAGCGTGACGATCGGCGCACCAATGTTGCGCCGGTGCAGGCGCCCGGCGAATGCCCCGGTGGCAGCGTGTGGGTCTACTGCGCAGCCGGTTTCCTGGAACAGCGTGACGATTTCTTCGCGAATCAGCGCGTCATCCACGGCGTAGGAGTCGAACAGCATGCGCGCGTGCAGCCACTGGCGGTTGCCGATGCTCAACTCGCCACAATCCTCGAAATGCTCCATCAGTGCCCGGGTCGCCCCACCATCGCGGTCATACAGCTCCCAGACGAAACGTTCCAGGTTGGAGAACAGCGAAAAGTCCATGACCGGCGACAAGGTCTGGCTGGTGGAACCACGGCTGTAGCGATTGCAGTGGATGAACCGGTGCAAGGCATCGTTGCGGTTGGTGGAAACAATGATCTGGTTGATCGGCAGGCCCATTTTCTGGGCAATGAACCCCGCGTAGATCTCGGCAAAACTGGCCGTGGGGATGCTGAAACCCACCGGCCGAATCCCACCACCCAGCTGAAGCGCCGCGTGGAAATAGAACACGATCTGCGCCAGCACGCCGACCCAGTTGGTCGAGTTGAAGCTCACGGGAATCAGCCCGGGGCACGGCCATGCACGCAGCAACGTCGACACCAGTGACTGGCAGTCATCGAAGCTGCCGTCCACGGCCACGCAGCTCACGCTTTCGGAAGCAGCACTGCGCATCACCGCCGCCCGGTCGGCCGGTGTCCCGGCACTAGGGTAAAGCGCCAGCAAGCGTGCCGTAGGGCAATGCCGCAAGGCTTCGATAGCGGCCACCGCCGTATCGCCGTTGCTGGCACCGACCAGCATGACCCGTTCGCAATCGGGCCCCAGGAAATGGCGAATGAGCCGCGCCTGCAACTGCGCGGCGAAATCCTTGGAGGAACGGGTAGGCCCGTGAAACAGCTGCAGGATCCATTCGTTATGGCCAATCTGCTGCAACGGTGCGATGCCACGGTGCTTGAAGCCGCGGTAGCTGTCGCTTACCAGCGCCCTCAGGGTCGGCTCATCGAGCGTGTCGCCGACAAACGGCGCCATTACCCGCCAGGCCAGTTCGTCGAACGGCAACCACGACCAGCTGGCAATATCCTGCTGGCTGAACGTCGGCACCGCAGTCGGCACGTAAAGCCCGCCATCGTCGGCCAGCCCGGAAAGCAGCGCCGTGCGGAAATCAACCCGTGTCTCGTTGCCGCGCGTGGATGTGTACTGCATCGGTGCTCCAGGTAAATATTTGATTAACGGTGGGCCATCGCCACCAACCAGTGGCTGAAGGCTTGGGCATCCGTGGACAACGCCTCACCCAGGCCACGTACCAGGTAAAACGACTCGCTCGCCTCGATGCGCTGCGCAAAAGGCGCCACCAGCCGCCCCTCCTGCAGCAAGTCCTCGACCAGCGACGAGCGCGCCAGTGCCACCCCAAGCCCCAGTTCCGCCATGCGCAAGGTCGCCACCAAAGTGTCGAACTGCAGGCCGCTGGAAGAATCGACCTGATCGGCGCCTACCCGCTCCAGCCAGTAACCCCACCCCTCCTCGTAACCCAGCACGTGCAGCAAAGGGACGCGGGCCAGGTCGCGCGGCTCGCGTAGCGGGGAGCCGGCAATCAGCGCAGGCGAGCAGACTGGCACCAGCAGGTCGCGGGTCAGGCGCTGCGCCTCCACGCCAGCCCACTGGCCGCTGCCCCAGCGGATTTCCAGGTCATCCTCTGCATCCAGTTCCTTGACCCACAGGTTACTGATGTAGCGGATGTCCACCTGTGGGTGCGAACGGCGAAAATCGGCCAGGCGGGGCGCCAGCCAGAAATGCAGGAACGACAGGCTGCCGCGCACTTTCAGGGGCCGACGCTGGCGTTGCCCGAAAATTTCATTGGTGCCTACCGCCAGGCGGCTTATCGCATCCTGCACCACCGGCAGGTAGGACTGGCCTTCTTCGGTCAACCCCAGCCCCCGGGGCAGGCGCTTGAACAGCGCCACCCCCAACTGGCTCTCCAGGTGGCGGATCTGCTGGCTCACGGCCCCTTGGGTGAGGTGCAGTTCCTCGGCTGCATGGGTGAAGTTCAGGTAACGCGCCGACACTTCGAAGGCTCTGAGCCAGTTCAAGGGGGGCAGGGTTTTCTGGGTCATCGGCGGTTTCTCGTGGCAACGTTCCGGTGCCCTAGTATCACCCTGCTCTGGCGGCCTCGGAACCTGTTGCCAAGGCTTCCGGTTGCAGCGGGCGACGGTCGCGGTACTTGCGGGTCAGCCAGTAGGCCAGGTAACACCAGGCGATAAATGGAAGACCAAAGTACAGGGCCACGCGCTGGGCCGGGTCGAAGGCAATGCCGACGCAGGCCAGCACGCAGCAGAAGATGGCCGCCAGCGGCACGAACGGGTAGCCGCGCACGCGGAACTTGAGGTCTTCGAGCTTGCCGCCATTGGCGATGTAATGGCGACGGAATGCCATCTGGCTGGCCGCGATGCTGATCCACACCACCACCACCGCCAACCCGGAAATGGACACCAGCGCCAGGTAGATGGTGTCGGGGGCAAACACACTGCTCAGCAGCGATGCCATGCCACCGGCCATGCTCAGGACGATGGCATTGAACGGCGTGCCACGACGCGACAGCGCCGCGTACCGGCGGGGCATGTTGCCTTGGTCGCTGAGGGTCCACAGCATGCGCGCCGCAGCATAGAGCCCGGAATTGGCTGCCGACAGCAACGCAGTGATGATGACGAAGTTCATGATGTCTGCGGCATAGGGGATACCGATCATGGCAAACACCATCACGAACGGGCTTTCAACCAACCCTGCCTGTTCACGTGGCAACAAGGTTGCCAGCACGAAGATGGTACCGACGAAGAACAGTGCCAGGCGCAGGACCGTGGTACGGATGGCCTTGGGTACGTTCTTTTCCGGGTCGCGGGTTTCGCCGGCGGCGATGCCGATCAACTCGGTACCCGAGAACGCGAAGGCCACCGCCAGCAGGGTCATGGCAATCGACCAGAAGCCCGTAGGGAACAGCCCCTCGCGGGTGAAGTTGCCCAGCCCGACACTGTGCGCCTGGGTAATTTCGAAAACGCCCAGGATCGCGCCGCCGCCCACCACCAGGAAGGCAATCACCGCCAGCACCTTGATCAGTGACAACCAGAATTCGGTTTCGGCAAACGACCGCACCGAAATGATATTGCTGATGAACACCGCAAACCCGAACAGCGCACTCCATATCCACACCGGCGTATCGGGGAACCAGCGCACCATCAGGATACCGGCGGCGGTGAATTCCGAGCCGATGGCCACGGTCCAGGTCAGCCAGTACATCCAGGCCACCATGTAGCCTGTTCCCGGCCCGAGGTAGCGCGTGGCGTAACTGCTGAACGAGCCGACTTCCGGCATGTGTACCGCCAGTTCGCCCAGGCACATCATCACCAGGTAGACCATGATCGCGCCGAGGATATAGGCGATGACCGCCCCCAGCGGGCCCGCCTGGTTGACGGTGTAGCCCGACGTCAGGAACAGGCCGGTACCGATGACACCGCCCAGCGCCAGCATGACGATATGGCGGGTTTGCATATCCTGCTTGAAGCTATGCGCCGAAGCATTTCTCGTTGTCGTTGTCTGCAGGGACATTGTGGTTTACTCATGAAAGTTGGCGGGCAAGGACGTTGCAACGACCTCGTCTTGGCAGAGCGAAGCGAATTGCCTTGCATATTGTTTTTGTTCGACTTCATGAAGTGGCACCCACCGCAAGGAGCGGGTGCTACACGCCTGCCTCAGGCCTGTGCTTCGGCCAGGCAGGCGTCTTCGTCACCGTGCAATTCCTTTGCTGCGGCCAACTCCTGGCGCACCGATGCACAGGCCTGTGCCAGGTCTGCCAGCAGGTCCTCGGTGTCCTCGATGCCCACCGAAATGCGCACCAGCCCTTCGGAAATGCCCAGGGCCAGCCGTTCTTCGAGGGTGTTTTCCACATGGCTGGTGGTACGCGCCGGGCCGTAGATGGTTTCTACCGCGCCCAGGTTGCCCGCCCGATGGGCGTACTTCAGGCGCGGCAGCAGCCGCGCTACGGTGGGCATGCCACCTTTGAGCACGAAGCTGACAATGGCGCCGAAGCCACGCATCTGCGCTTTGGCAATCTCATGGCCCGGGTGCTGGGGCAACCCCGGGTAGTTGACCGCTTCGACCAGCGGTTCGGTAGTCAGGTAATGCGCCAGGGCCTGGGCACTGGTCTGTTGCTGACGCAGGCGCAGGGCCAGGGTCTTGATACCGCGGATGATCAGGTAGGCGGAAAACGGGTCCAGCGCCGCACCGTTGATCTCGCGGTAGTGGCGCACCTGGGCCATCAACGACTCGGCACCGCACACCACCCCGCCCAGTACATCACCGTGCCCGGACAGGAACTTGGTGGCACTGTGCACCACTACATCCACGCCCAGGGCCAGCGGGTTCTGGTTCAGCGGGGTGGCGAAGGTGTTGTCGGCCACCACCACGGCGCCAGCCTTCCGGGCGGCAGCGCTCAGGCGCTGGATGTCCAGTACCTTGAGCGTGGGGTTGGTAGGGGTTTCCAGATACAGCAGGTCGCAACCCGCGGCGATCTCGCGCTCCAGCGCTTCGGTGTCGAGGGTGTCGCACAGGCAGACCTGCACGCCCATGCGCGGCAGGAACTCTTCGAAGATCTTGTTGGTACCGCCGTAACTGTCGCGGGTCGATACCACACGCTTGCCGCTTGAGAGGAAGGTATGCAGCACGGCACTGATGGCAGCCATGCCGCTGCTGAATGCCACCGCCGACTCGGACTGTTCCAGCTCGCAGAGCTTGGCTTCCAGGGTAGCGACTGTCGGGTTGCTCATGCGGCTGTAGATGTAGCCGGGCAGCTTGCCCTGCGCCACGTCGTACCAGGCATCGATGTCGTTGTAGCCGTAGGCGGCACTGACCACGATCGGGGTCTGGGTAGCGTTGTACGGATGCTGAACCTGCTCCCCGCTCCACACCACACGCGTACCGATACCGGCCGCTGCATTGCCCTCGAATTTCTCGTTCTTGTTCATATCCGGTTCCCGCACCGCTGAGTTGTGTACACCGATTCGGCATCGGCTTTCAGCGGACTATAGGGGCATGGCGGGGGGACTGAAAAACGATGGAATCCGGGTCTGAGTAACGTTTTTTTTAATGGCTGGGGCCGAGCGGGTGCGGAAGCCGCCCTGCCCCTTCAAGGCTTTACGCCAGGTTGCGTTTCAGCTCGGCGATATGCTCCGGGCCAATGCCACAGCAGCCACCGATCATGCTGGCACCCCGTTCACGCCAGTCGCTGGCCCATGCCAGGTAACCCGGCGGGTCAAGGTCTTCGCGCAGCTCATCCAGGCCGTCGTTGGCGGTGGCTTCCTTCGGCTGCGGCGGGAAGGCATTGGCATAGGCGCCGATGGCGATGTCGGCGTTGTGTCGCTCGATTACCGAGCGCGCTACATCCAGTGCAGCGCCAATGACCTCGGGCTGGCTGCAGTTGAACAGCACGGCCGCCGCGCCCAGGCCGACCACGGCTTCGATGGCATCGGCCACCGGCTCACCGGAACGCAGGCGTGGCACCTCGTCGACTTCTTCGTCCTGCAGGGTGAACGACACCCAGAACGGCCTGCCGTCTGCCGGCAATTGGCCGTGAATGGCTCGCACCTCGGCAACCGAGCTCTGGGTTTCGGCCAGCCACAAGTCAACATGCGGGGCCAGGCCCTGCAGCAACGGGGCCAGCACCTCCTCGACGCGCTCGGGCTGGAACAGGTCCGGGCGATAGGAGCCGAACAGCGGCGGCAGCGAGCCCGCCACCTTGACCGGGTGTGCTGCGGTATCGGCGGCATGCCGCGCCAGCTGGCCTGCGATATTGGCCAGTTGTCGGCCTTCCTTTGCAAAACGCTCTTCGCCGATGTGGAACGGCACCACCGCATAGCTGTTGCTGGTAATGACCTGGGCACCGGCAGCGATAAACGCTGCGTGCACACCAACCACCGCTTCCGGCGCCTCGCTCAGCGCCAGCGCCGACCACTCGGGCTGACGAAACGGCGCCCCACTGCGCTGTAGCTCACGGCCCATGCCACCGTCGAGAATTACCATCGCTCGCTGTTTCATATAACTACTCTAAAGGTGCTTATGAATAAAATTCATTATGTAGGTGACATTTATAACTATTAAATACCGCTTCCTATAATTGGCCAACATTTCAGGTATGTCCATGCGATTTTCTACTGTGCTCGGTGCGGGCCTTGTGCTGCTCGCAACTGCTTCCCAGGCCTTTGCCGGTGCCACGCTGGAGCGGGTTGAAGCGCGCAAGGAACTGGTCAACGTTTTGATGGAAAGCTACCCACCGTTTTCCTTCCTCAATGACCAGAACCAGCTGGACGGTTTCGACGTGGATGTGGCCAAGGCCGTGGCGGACAAGCTCGGCGTCAAGCTGCGCCTGGAAACCCCTTCGTGGGACGTGATCGCCGCAGGCCGCTGGAGCGGCCGCTACGACATCTGCATCTGCTCGATGACCCCGAGCAAGGCCCGCGCCGAAGTGTTCGACTTCCCGGTGGAGTACTACGCATCGCCTGCGGTGATCGTGGTCAACGCCAAGGATGAGCGCATCCATGGCGCCAAGGACCTGGAAGGCCGCAAGGTAGGCCTGACCAGTGCATCGAGCTACGAGAGCTACCTGAACAAGAACCTGGTGATCGAAGGCGACGAAGACAAGAAGATCGAATACCCCTTCGATTTCGTGCAGATCGCGCCCTACGACACCGACAACGTCGCCTTCCAGGACCTTGGCCTGGGTGCCGGCGTACGCCTGGACGCCATCCTCACCAACCTGGTGACCGCGCAGCCGCGTCTGGACCAGGACAAGCGCTTCAAGCTGGCAGGTGCCCCGCTGTATGAAGAGCCGAACTCGGTGGCCATCGAGAAAGGCGACCCCGAGTGGGATGCCAAGGTGCGCCAGGTGTTTGCCGAGTTGAAGGCTGACGGCACCCTGGCCAAGCTGTCGCAGAAATGGATTGGCGCCGATATCAGCAAATGAGCACCTTCCCCTCCTCCCCCAAGCCCGTGGTCAAGCCCACGGGTGCCGGCCTGTTCGGTTTTCGCACCCGGCTGCTGCTGACCTGGCTGGCGCTGTTTGGCCTGTTCGTTGCGTTTTTCCTCAGTTTCGATCTGAAGTTCTCGATCATCCTGGAGAAGTTTCCGAACCTCGCCGGGTTCAAGCTGGGGCCCAACGGCTTTCTGCAAGGCGCGGCACTGACCCTGTTCCTTTGCCTGTGCTCGATGGTGGTGTCGGTGCTGTTCGGCTTCGCCGCCGCGCTGGCGCGGTTGTCGAACAGCGCGGTGCTGGTGGGTATCGCCAGCTTCTACACCTCGTTCTTCCGCGGCACACCCCTGCTGATCCAGATTCTGCTGATCTACCTGGGGCTGCCACAGCTGGGCCTGGTACCGGGCGCCATCAGCGCCGGCATCATCGCCTTGTCGCTGAACTACGGGGCCTACCTGAGCGAAATCTTCCGCGCTGGCATCCTCGGCGTCGCGCGCGGGCAACGTGAAGCGGCACTGGCGCTGGGCATGCGCACGCCGCAGATCTTCTGGCATATCGTCCTGCCCCAGGCCATGCGGGTGATCATTCCGCCTACGGCCAACCAGTTCATCTCGATGCTGAAGGATTCATCGCTGATATCGGTGATGGGGGTATGGGAGGTGATGTTCCTGGCGCAGTCGTACGGGCGGTCGAGCTATCGATACCTGGAGATGCTGACCACGGCGGCGGTGATTTACTGGGTGCTGTCGATCCTGCTCGAGCTGGTGCAGGCGCGGCTGGAGCGGCATTTTGGCAAGGCTTACCAGCGCTAGGGGCCAGGCTGGGTTGGCAGCCCCCCCTTATTGAATTGCACGTAAACTCATTGAATTAGCAGGGACACTGTGGGAGCGGCTTTAGCCGCGAACACCAGCGCAGCCGGTGCCATGCACCGCGTTGGATTCTTCGCGGCTAAAGCCACTCCCACAGCGTTACAGCGCCTTCATTTCAGCAATATCCCGCGCCACCTGATCAGCCGATTGGTCAAACATCGCCTGCTCCTGCGCATCCAGCGGCAACTCGATCACCCGCGCCAGCCCCTCCTCTGCCAGTACGCAGGGCACACCCATGGCAATATCCGTGCGCCCGTACTCGCCTTCCAGGATCGCCACCGCCGGCAAGATGCGGTTTCGCCCGTTGGCGATCGCATCGACCATCTGCGCAATCGCCACGCCCGGCGCATCGCAGGCGCTGCCCAGCTTCTTCAGCCCCAGGATCTCGCCACCACCCTTGCGGGTGCGCTCGACGATCTGCTCGATCTGCTCACTGGACAGGAAGTGCGACAACGGCACCGAACCGATCTGGCAGTAGCGCATCAGCGGCACCATGCTGTCGCCATGCCCGCCCAGGACCAGCGCCGTGATATCCCGGGCAGAGAACCCGGTCTGCTCGGCGATGAAACACTTCATGCGTGCGGTATCCAGCACCCCCGCCTGGCCGAACACCTTGGTGCGCCCCAGCCCGCTGAGGCTCCAGGCGCGATAGGTGAGCACATCGACCGGGTTCGACACCACCAGCACCGTCGCAGTTGGTGCATGCAGCTTGATGTCGGCCATGATGCCGTCGAGGATTGGCAGGTTGATACTCAGTACATCCTGACGTGACTGCCCCGGCTTGCGCGGCACGCCTGCGGTGATGACCACCAGTTCAGAGCCGTCCAGCATTTCAGCCTTGGCCCCGCCGTGAACCCGGGTATCGGAACCCGACTCGACTGCCGCCTGCCACACATCCAGCGCTTTGCCTTGCGCCATCTCGCCCTGCACATCCATCAACACCAGCTCACGGCACAACTCTTCCCGAGCGATGATCTGCGCTGCCGCCTCGCCGACCATGCCGGCACCCACGATTGTCAGTTTGTTCACACGACACCTCCCAGCGGCGCGCGCCACCAGGAACACGCCTGCAATACAGAGAAGTATCGCCTGCTGAGGCGAAAAGACCACACAAAGGCAAATGGAAGCGGTACGCGTACCCCGTGGGAGCGGCTTTAACCGCGAAGAATCCAACGCGTTGCCTGGCACCGGCTGCGCCGGTATTCGCGGCTAAAGCCGCTCCCACAAGGACCGCGCCACCTTCGAGTGCAGTGCAGTACCTGTGGGAGCGGCTTTAGCCGCGAAGAGGCCGGTGCAGGCTGGCCTAGAACTCGAAGGTACTGGACAAGCTCACCTGCCGCGCATCGCCAATGGCCACAAAGTACTGGTTCACCGCCAAGCGCCCACAGAGTCACTGCTAATTCAACCGACCCTGTCCTTGCACGGCGATTTTCCATCTGGCAAGGTTGCCAGCAGAACGCCCACCGACTGACCAGCGGTGCCCCACATCAAAGGAAACCTGACCTGTCACTGCAACCCTCCGTTCGCCGTGATCTGCTGATTCTGTGGCTTTCCATTGCCGCAGTTGCGCTTGTGCTGGGATGGCTGCTGCTGATAATCAGCCGCCAAGGCGCCGGCCCCCAGATTGCGCAGGCGCGCCAACTCACCTCGACCAGTTGCCAGGCGCTCCAGGCGGGTGCGGCACGGGTTCGCCAGCAGCTCCCGCCTGCACAAGACCACCCCGATCTCATGCCCCCCGCTGCCGCACAGGCAGTGCTGGATTTGGCACTGCGCGATCAGCCGGGCATGGAGGGCGGCTTCTGGCGAGCGGATGCGGGTGTGGTGGCCTACGCCTTCCCAACCTACGACGGCACGGGAATCAAACGCGACCCGCCGAGCGCTGAGTTGCAGCGCATTGCCTCCACGGCCCAGCGTGCGCAGGATTCTGCAGGCCTGGTGGCGGATGTGCGACCGGGCTTACGCGAAGCCGTGGCTTTCGCCGCCTGCCCCGTTCAGGCCTATGACCGGCAGCTGATCGCCTGGACCCTGATGCGCGTTCCGCTGTTGGCCACAGAAACAGTCAATACCTTGATACTCGCGGTAAGCCTGCTGCTGGCGCTGGTCGTTGTCTCCGGGGCATGGCTGGGCTGGATGATTTCGCGTTGGCAGCGCCAGTCGGCGCATTTGCGAAAGCAACTGGCCCAGTCCGAGCGCCTGGCCACGCTGGGGCGCGTTTCCGCCGGGCTTGCACACGAGATCCGCAACCCTTTGGGCACGATGCGCATGAAGGTGGAAAACGCGATGGCTGCCCCGGCTGACCGGCGCGAAGCACGTGTGGTTGGTGCCCTGGAGGCTGTACTTTCGCAAACGGCACGGCTGGAGACGCTGGTGTCGAGCCTGTTGGCATTGACCCAACCTTTCCGCGCCGAGCGCCAGGCAGTTGACCTGCAGGAATGGCTGGAGGAGCGGCGTAATGCCCACGCCGAAGCAGCGCAAAAGAAAGGCGTACGAATAACACTGGCCGTTGAACCGGAGCTGACCGCTAGCGCGAAGCAAGTTGCGCTGTTCGACCCGACACAAATGGCGCGGGTCTTTGACAACCTGCTGCTCAATGCGCTGGCGCACACGGAAGAACGCGGTGAAATCGAGCTCGGTGCACATCGCACGCACCGCGGCACATTGCTGTTGTGGGTGGCGGACGATGGTTCCGGCATTCCGCATGACCTGCGCGATACACTGTTCGAACCGTTCTCCACCAACCGCGCTGGTGGTACCGGCCTGGGGCTGGCGCTGGTGCGCGAGATCGTGCAGGGTCACGGCGGGCGGGTCGGTCTCGCCGAGTCGGCCAAAGGAACGCGCATAGAGATGGAGCTACCGTGGCCCGAATCCTGATCGTCGACGATGACGCCGCATTCCGCGACAGCCTTGCAGAAATGCTGCAAGACCTGGGGTATACGGTGCTGCAGGCTGAAACCACCGATGCAGGCCTGCACAGGCTGCGCACCGAGGACGTGGATGCGGCCATCGTCGATCTGCGGCTGCCGGGCGAGGATGGCCTGGTGTTCCTGCGCCGCGCGGCGCGCATCTCGCAGGTGCCTTGCATCATGCTCACCGCCTATGCGAGTGGCGGCAACACCATCGAGGCGATGAGCCTGGGCGCGTTCGACCACCTGACCAAGCCCGTGACCAGGGCCGCCCTGATCGAGACGCTCGAACGGGCCCTGCGACGGGCAGCCAAAACCCCAGACAACCCCCAGGCGGCCGGGGCATCACCTGCCGCAAAAGAGCCCGTGGATGGCACCGAACTGGTAAGCAGCAGCGAGGCCATGCGCCAGGTCTTCAAGCGTATCGGGCTGGCCGCGAACTCCGATGCCACTGCGTTGATCCTGGGCGAGACGGGCACAGGCAAGGAACTGGTCGCGCGTGCCTTGCATCGCAACAGCGGGCGAGCCACCGGCCCCTTCGTCGCCGTCAACTGCGCGGCGATCCCGGCCGAACTGATGGAAAGCGAGCTGTTCGGTCATGTCAAAGGCGCGTTCACCGGTGCCATCACTGAACGCACCGGGCGCTTTCGCGAGGCCGATGGCGGCACCCTGTTCCTCGACGAAATAGGCGATATGCCGTTGTCCACGCAGGCGAAGATTCTGCGGGTGCTGCAGGAACGCGAAATCACCCCAGTGGGCGCCAATCGTGCCCAGCCGGTGAACGTGCGCATCATCGTGGCCACCCACCGAGACCTGCCCAGCGCAGTCAAGGAAGGGCGCTTCCGGGAAGACCTGTGGTACCGCCTGCAGGTAGTACCCCTGTGGCTACCGCCGCTGCGTGAGCGCCTGGGCGACGTGCTGCTGCTGGCCGAACACTTTCTACGCCTGCTGGGCGGCGACTCGCCCAAGCGGTTGAGCGCGGCGGCAGCCCGGCTGCTGCTGGCCCATTCCTGGCCGGGCAACGTGCGCGAACTGCGCAATGCCATGGAGCGCGCGGCCATCCTCAGCCACGGCCCGGTCATCGAGGCCGAACACATCGGGTTGCAGACGGCGGCGGCGCCCACCCCGGGCCTGGACATTGACTGGGAAGGCCCAATGGCACAGGCCGTTGCCCAGCTGGAGCGCGAAATGATCGTGCGCGCCCTGGCTGCGACGGCGGGCAACCGCGCAGAGGCGGCGCGGCGCCTCGGTCTGTCCCGCCAGCAGCTCTACCGCAAGCTGGCCGAGTTCGATCTGGACTAACCCCTTCGCCCGCAAAGGGGGTGTCCGATTCCGTGACACCTTAGCGTCACGGAATCGGACGGCGCATCACTCCTATCAATCATAACTGTTTGATTTAATTAATATTTTTATCTGGCATGGTGCTTGCGCTACAGGTTGGGTGTTCCCAACCCAAAAGAGCTTCTCCAATGTCCAGGTATTTCATCGCCACATCTCTTGCACTGGCAATTGGCCTGGGTAGCCTCAGCGCGCATGCCATGCCGCCCGCCGCCGCCCATCTGCCTCCAACACCGCATCAGGGTGTGGAAACACCTGGCCTGGTGAGCCAGTACGTGGTGGAAGGCCAGGTGCAACGGATGCTCATCAATCCCTATGGTGAGGTCGACGGGCTGCGCCTGAGCGACGGGACCATTGCAAAGTTTCCACCGCACATGGCCGATGCGCTCACAGCCACGGTCAAAGTGGGGGACGCCGTCCGCATCATCGGGCGGGCGGAAACGCGAGGCACGGTCAAAGCCGACGCCATCATCCACGCCGACAGCGGGCGCACTGTGTACGACCAGCCGCCACCGGTCGGCGAAGGCCGAGCCCTGCCGCCACACCTGCGCGCCCAGCGCCTGCAGCCCCAACAGGTGGAAGGCCAGGTGGAGACCGTGCTGACTGGCCCACGGGGCGAGGCCAACGGCGTCATCCTGAGCGATGGCAGCATCGTACGTTTCCCGTCAGAGAGCCTGCGTATTTCCGTGCAGACGGGCGCACCGTTCGCAGCATCCGGGCTGGGCACGCGCAATGCATTTGGCACCGCTTTGGAAGCGGTCAGCATGGGCACCACGTTATCCACCCTGCAGCCGCTCTATGACCGCGCGCCATAGGGGAATGCCGCTATGCACCCGGCAACACCTTTCATAACCCCGGCGCATGCCAGCTCACGGCGCTGGCTGTCCGGCCTCAACTTCTTCCTGGCCGATGTCAGTGACGGCCTGGGCCCCTTCCTCGGTGTGTTTCTGGCCAGCCATGGCTGGCGAGCCGATGACATTGGCTACGTGATGGCCGCCGGCGGCATCGCAGGCATGTTGGCGACCACGCCGATGGGCGCATGGATCGACGCCTCGCGCCACAAGCGACTGCTTCTGGCAAGCGGCGCCATTGCACTCATTCTCGCCACGGCAGCGCTATGGACGGCGCCAACGTTCGGCGTCGCCGTCGCCTCTCAAGTGGTGACGGGTGTTGTGGGTGCGTTGATGGGCGCCGGCATCATGGGTATCACCTTGGGCATCGTTGATCAGAAAGACTTGTCTCGGCAGCTCGGCATCAACGAAGCCTGGAACCATGCCGGCAACGTGGTAGCGGCTGCCTTGGCCGGGCTGGCAGGCTACCGCTGGGGGCTGTCAGCCGTATTCGTCCTGATAGCCCTGATGGCGTGCGCGGCTCTTGCCTGCTTGCGCAAGATCGATCCACATGACATCGATCATGAGCGTGCCCGCGGTGGTGACCTCACTGGCAACCAGCCTGCGCAAGGTAGCAGCCCCTCGCCTTCCATGGTGCGGGTTTTGACGCACTCGCGCGAACTGGGCCTGCTCGCGATCACCATGCTGCTGTTCCACCTTGGCAATGCCGCGATGCTGCCCTTGCTGGCACAGTCGGTTGTCACGCGTGGGCTGGCCGACCCCAGCGTGTTCACGGCATCCACCGTCATCGTGGCGCAGCTGGTCATGATTCCCGTGGCGCTTTGGGCCGGGCGGCATGCCTCTCGGCACGGGTATCGGGCACTGATCCTTGCCGCCCTCCTGGCCTTGCCCTTGCGCGGGCTGATCGCCGGTTGCTGGGAGTCCCCGTGGGCCCTGATTCCGGTACAGGCCCTTGATGGAATCGGGGCAGGCCTGCTGGGTGTCGCCTTGCCTGGGCTTGTCGCTTCCATCCTGCGCGGCACTGGGCACATCAATGCCGGGCTTGGTGCAGTGATGACGATACAGGGAATAGGCGCGGCCATGAGCCACGCACTCGCCGGCTGGATCGCGCAACATTTCGGCTATGGCACAGCCTTTGTCGTTCTGGGTATCGTGGCTGCAATCGGGCTACTCACCTATCAGACAGGCCTTAGGAAGGGACACCCAAGCCGACAATTGCCAGCTCAGCCAAATAACGTTGACACGATATAGCGTGCTGCACGCCATCCACCAAAGGCTGGCACCCGGCCAAGCCGCGCCAACTCATTCATTCACCTGAGTAAACTGCATGCCTGTATTTGATCCATCCTCGCTCATCTGGGCCGTCGCCGCCGTTGCGACCGGTGGGGTAATCCTGCGCCCCTGGCGGGTGCCGGAATATGTCTGGGCAGTCGGCGCCGCTGTATTGCTGACCGCGTTTGGCCTGGTGCCACTACCCACGGCCCTCGGCGCTGTCGCCGAGGGTGGCGATGTTTACCTGTTTCTGATCGGTATGATGGTGCTGGCCGAACTGGCACGCCAGGAAGGGCTGTTCGACTGGCTGGCCATGTACGCGGTGCAGCATGCCCGGGGCTCCGGCCAGCGCCTGTTCGACCTGGTATTCCTGGTGGGGGTACTGGTAACGGTGTTCCTCTCCAACGATGCCACGGCGGTGGTGCTGACCCCAGCAGTGTATGCCGCATGCAGGGCGGCCAAGGCCGAGCCGCTGCCCTATCTGTTCATCTGTGCCTTCATCGCCAATGCCGCCAGTTTTGTGCTGCCCATTTCCAACCCGGCCAACCTGGTAGTGTTCGGCAGCCAGATGCCGCCGTTGCTGGATTGGCTGCGGCAGTTCACCTTGCCGTCGCTTGCGGCCATCGGCCTGACCTACCTGGTGCTGCGGCTGGCCCAACGCAAACAGATACGCCAGCCCCTGGCAACGACTATCGACATGCAACCGCTGTCCAGCGGTGCACGCTTGTGCGCGCTGGGTATCGTGCTGACAGGCGCCCTGTTGCTGCTGACCTCCGCCCTGGACCGACAGCTCGGCTTACCCACCTTATGCGCCGGCATCGCCACGGCCGGGCTGATCCACCTGCGCCAACGGCGCAACCCGATGCCGGTGCTCAAAGGCGTGGCATGGGGCGTACTGCCGTTGGTCGCGGGCCTGTTCGTGCTGGTGGAAGCGGTGGCACAGACGGGTGTGATCGAGCACCTGGCCCATGGCTTGGCCGCGCTGGCGCGCAGCTCCGAGACCCAGGCGAGCTGGGGCGCCGGTGTGGTCGCGGCTATCGCCGGCAACCTGATGAACAATCTGCCGACCGGCCTGATCGCAGGCTCCGTTGGCCATATTGTCGATTTACCCGCGAGAACCACTGCGGCGCTGCTGATTGGCGTCGACCTCGGGCCGAACCTGTCGATTACCGGCTCCCTGGCCACTTTGCTCTGGCTGGTTGCCGTTCGCCGTGAAGGCGAACACGTCGGTGCCTTGGAGTTCCTGCGCCTGGGGGCGCTGGTAATGCCGCCTGCCTTGATCGGGGCGTTGGGGTTGCTTCATTTGTGAAGCGCTCGCAAGCGGTCCGCGTACCGTGTGGGAGCGGGCGTGCCCGCGAAGAATCCAACGCGATGCCTGGCACCAGCTGCGCCGGTGTTCGCGGCGGTTCGACGCCTCGACACGCCCGCTCCCACTAGGTCACTGCCAACTCAATGAGTTATGTGTTGTGGAGATCGTGGGAGGCGCCGGGCAATTTACGCCTTGAACAAACGCTCGGCGATGAAGTCGACGAACACTCGGATCTTCGGCGACAGGTGCCGGCTCGATTGCCACAGCGCCCAGAACTGGCCCTGGTCGGAGGTATGCGCATCAAGCAGGCTTTCCAGTGCGCCAGTCCTGACCGATTCACGTACCAGAAAGTCCGGCATGTAGGCGATACCATGGCCGTCCACCGCAGCCATCAGCATTGCCTCCATGTTGTTCAGCGTCAGCACCGTGGGTAAGCGCAACTGGGTAATCTCGGGATCGGCGCCGAGGCTCCAGTCCATGATCTTGCCGGTCGTGACGAAGCGATAGCGCAGGCAGTCGTGTCGCTCCAGGTCGGCTAGCGTCTGGGGCCGCCCCTTGCGTGCCAGGTAGGTAGGCGCTGCGCACAGGACAAAGCGGAACGGCCCGAGCTTGCGCGACATCAATTTTGAATCGGCTAGCCCACCACTGCGGATCACCACATCGAAGCCATCGTCGATCAAGTCGACCAGGTGGTCGTTGAAGTCCATTTCCAGTTCGATTTCAGGGTATGCCTTGCGAAAAGCCGGCATCAACGGCAGCAGAAAACGGTAGCCGATGGTCGGGAGGCTGACCCGCAAGCGACCACGCGGGGCCTGTATCGCATGGGACAGCATGGCCTCCGCATCCTGGAGGTCGTCGAGGATGCGCCGGCAGCGCTCATAGAACAGCTGGCCTTCCGCCGTCAGGCTGACCTTGCGCGTACTGCGCTGGAACAGCCGCACCTTCAACGAACTCTCCAGGCGGGCAACGTTCTTGCCGACCGCCGATGCGGAAATACCCATCGCCCGCGCCGCGCCGACAAAGCTCAACGACTCGGTGGTTTTCACGAAGGCGAGGATGCCGTTCAGGCTTTCCATGGCATTACTTCCTTTTTGTCCATTATGAGTGGAGTTACAGCCTGTTTATCCAGCATTGCGGCCACTATAGATTTAACGCACACGGTGCTACAACAGGAGGGATAGCGCAATGGATCAGGCTACTGATCACACCCCGCACGCGGGCCGTTACCATGTTCTGGCAGCCATCTGCCTGGCCGCCCTGGTGCTGCCGCTGAGTTTCACCGGTGGCGCCGTGGCCACGCCGGCCATCGGCAAGGCCTTCGATGCCGAGCCGTCCTCGCTTACCTGGATCACCAACGCCTTCATGCTCAGTTTCGGCAGCCTGCTGATGGCAGCCGGAACCCTGTCGGACATTTACGGGCGAAAGCGCCTGTTCACGCTGGGCCTGGCCCTGTTCGTCATCGTCAGCATCCTGCTGGCGAGCGTCTACAGCATCGTCTGGCTTGATGCCCTGCGGGCGGTACAAGGCGTTGCCGCCGCCGCTGCCCTGGCCAGTGGCTCCGCCGCCTTGGCCCAAGAGTTCGAGGACCAGGCCCGCACGCGCGCGTTCAGCCTGCTTGGCACCACGTTCGGGCTGGGCCTGGCGTTCGGGCCGATGGTCAGCGGCCTGCTGATCGAACAGTTCGGCTGGCGCTCGATCTTCGTCAGCACCGCGGCCCTTGCTGCGATCTCGCTGCTGGCAGCGTTGTCACGGATGCGCGAAAGCTTCAACCCCAAAGCGCCCAAGCTGGACCTGCCCGGTGTGCTTGCTTTCTCGAGCATGCTCGCACTGTTTACCACTGCGATCATCCTGGGGCCGCAGGCCGGCTGGCGCTCCCCGCTGATCCTGGGCCTGTTCGGCGGCGCGGCACTGAGCTTGCTGGCGTTCGTGACCCTCGAGCTGCGCGCCAGGCAGCCGATGCTCGAGCTGAGCCTGCTGAAATACCCGCGCTTTGTCGGGGTGCAGATTCTGCCGATCGGTACCTGTTATTGCTACATCGTGCTGATCGTACTGCTTCCGTTTCGCTTGATCGGCGTAGAAGGAATCGCCCCGATGCACAGCGGCCTGATCATGCTGGCACTGTCGGCGCCGATGCTGGTGGTCCCGCTGCTGGCCGCCTGGTTGACCCGCTGGGTAAGTGCTGGCGTGCTGTCGGCTGCAGGCTTCCTGGTGGCGGCCGCGGGGTTGTACCTGTTGGCCCATGCCGCTATTGGCGATTACCAGCAACTGGTGCTGGCAATGCTGGTGATTGGTATCGGCACCGGTTTCCCTTGGGGCCTGATGGACGGGCTGGCGGTTAGCGTGATTCCCAAAGAGCAAGCAGGCATGGCCGCCGGCATCTTCAACACCACCCGGGTAGCGGGCGAAGGTGTCGCCCTGGCGATCACCATCGCCCTGCTCACCGCGTTGGTAGGTAACAGTCTTGGGCGCGTACTGCCTGCCGGCGATTACAGCGAACTGGCGCAGCGCCTGGTGATGGGCGACCTGGGCCAGGTTCAGGGCGTCGATCCGTTGCTGCTGCAGGCTGCGTATCTGGATGGCTTCGGCACCTTGGTGCTGGTGCTGATCGGGTTCACCGTGTTGTCGGCTGGAGCGGCGTTCTTCTTGCTTGGTCAAGACGAGCAGGCAAGGCATGCCAAAGCGCCTCACAGCAGCCTGCCAGCCTCCGATTCGGTGCGGGGCTGACGACGGCATGGCGATTACACGCAACAATGGGATCTTGCCTAACGCTCAGGGGCCTGGCTGCTTCGCTCCATCACCTTCCCACACTGCTCACTGGCCAGACGGCTGATGATCCGGGTCACCTGATGGATACCGGCCGTGTTGCGAAAGCTCAGGCGCGGGTTGTGTTCGCATTCCAGCATTTCGTCGTGCTGGAGGGACTAGCGCGGTCCCTGTAGGAGCTGGCTTGCCTGCGAAGGGCTGCGCAGCAGCCCCATAACCCTACCCGACAGGAATACACCACCAGGAGGCCTTTAGCAGAGGGCCAGCCGCAAGCGTGATATCCGGCCCGCCGCTCATCAATGATCCTGCCTAACTAACAGGGTCCTGCCCGTTTCGCTCCATCACCTTCCCACACTGCTCACTGGCCAAACGGCTGATGATCCGGATCGCCTGGTGGATACCGGCAGTGTTACGAAAACTCAGGCGCGGGTTGTGTTCGCACTCCAGCATTTCGCCGTGCTGGAGGGACTAGCGCGGTCCCTGTAGGAGCTGGCTTGCCTGCGAAGGGCTGCGCAGCAGTCCCATAACCCTACCCGACAGGAATACACCACCAGAAGGCCATTAGCAGAGGGCCAGCCGCAAGCGTGATATCCGGCCCGCCGCTCATCAATGATCCTGCCTAACTAAGAGGGTCCTGCCCGTTTCGCTCCATCACCTTCCCACACTGCTCACTGGCCAAACGGCTGATGATCCGGATCGCCTGGTGGATACCGGCAGTGTTGCGAAAGCTCAGGTGGGGGTTGTGTTCGCACTCCAGCATTTCGTCGTGCTGGACCAGGGCTTCGCCTAGCAATTCTAGGGTCCAAGCGTAGCTTTGGATGGTGGATAGGCGTTCTTGGTCAGTCATGACGTGCCTCCCTTGTTGCAGAGACAGAGCGAGATTGACTGGAGGTGAGATCGTCGAAGGCCGCCGAGGTACGACGGTGGAGAACGGATACGCGGATCTTTAGCGGATTTTCGGTGGTCATGCATGAGTTCCTTTCGTGATGGAACTGCCACCGCTCGCGGCCAAGCAAGTTAAGGTGGCAGCAGTACGCGGGTTGGCCGACCGGGACGAAAGGAGCCCGGCACACCCGAAGGTGTCCCGCGCACCACCGCCATAACGCGACATCGCGGGCACAAAAAAAGCGCCTGCGATGAAGACTGGGCGCTGATGCGCCTTTCGATTCCGACCGGCCAAGGTCGCATCACCGATGCTTCGGTGACGGGAGGACTTTATTCCCGAGAGACCGTATTCGCAAGTTTCTGAGAGTAGGAAAGGACTATGCGTTTCGTAGGAAGATGGCCATCAGAGATCTTTAGCAGAGGGCCAGCCGCAAGATGATGTCTGGCCCACCGTTCATGCATTTGCGAGTTAGGTTAGCGTTGATGCCATGGCTAACGGCGACACTGGAAACGTGAATCGCCCCTGGTTTCCTAGACACTCTCCAAGCTCAGGAAATAGCGTTTCTCATACTCTACTGGAGACAGCTGCATAGCACTGCTGTGTCGACGTTTTGGGTTATAGAACATCTCGATGTAATCGAAAATATCACTCCGGGCTTCGTCACGTGTCGCGTAGGTCTTTCGTCGAACCCGTTCCCGCTTCAAAAGCTGGAAAAAGCTCTCGGCTACGGCATTGTCGTGGCAGTTTCCCCGTCGGCTCATGCTGCTGACCACATTGTTGGCCTTAAGGAAGCTTTGCCAATCTGAGCTACTGAACTGACTGCCTTGGTCTGAGTGAATCATCACTTGCTGCTGTGGCTTGCGTCGCCAAACGGCCATCAGCATCGCGTCGATAGCAAGGTCGCTGCACATCCTTGGCTTCATTGACCAACCAATTACTTGGCGTGAGAAGAGATCCAGCACTACCGCCAGATAAAGCCATCCTTCATAGGTGCGGATGTAAGTGATATCTGTCACCCAGACCTTGTTCGGCTCGCTGACCTTGAACTGCCGGGCAAGGTGGTTGGGCGAGGCCACGGTTGGTTTTCCGCCATAAAACCCAGGACGACGGCGATAACCCGTTTGCGAACGCAACCCCTCTGCTTGCATCAAACGACCGACTCGATTTCGCCCGCATGTCTCTCCCAGCTCACGCAGGTCACCATGAATTTTGCGATAGCCGTACACACCTCCGCTTTCGAGCCAAGCATGTTTGATCAAACCAAGCAGACGATGATCTTCTTTTGCTCGGGCAGATTGAGGCTCCGCCAACCAAGCGTAGTAGCCGCTGGGATGCACCTTGAGGGTTTGGCAAAGGCGCCGCACCGGGTAATCCGTCGAGTGCTTCTTGATGAAGGCGTACTTCAGCCGCACTCCTTGGCAAAGTACGCGGCGGCCTTCTTTAAGATGTCTCGCTCTTCCGTCACGCGCTTGAGTTCAGCGCGCAGCTTGCGCAGTTCGGCCTGCTGATCATTGTCTTGCTGACGCTGCTCTTGGGGCTTGCTGTAGACCTTGATCCAGGCGTAAAGGCTGTGCACGGACATGCCCAGGCGCTGGGCAACCTCAGCGACAGGCTTGCCTTTCTCGGTCACTTGCTTGACCGCTTCGATCTTGAATTCTTCAGGGTAACGCTGACGACTCATGGCACCTCCTATTTGGGCCTCATTATGAGGCTTGGAGGTGTCTACGAAACCAGGGGCGATTCAACGGGTCTTGGGCTGTATGGTATCCATCCAGCTCTCGGCACGATGCCCACGTAGAGTCGGAATCAATCATGGCTGCTTTCATATCGTAGCCATCCAGCAGTCAATGAGCCTCCACCTACGCGGTCTTTTGGATGAGTCCGCCCTTCACTGACAGGGACTTCCGGGAAGTCAAATGGGCTCATGCCTTCGATACAGGCAACGTTGACCCCATATTGATCCGGTGAGGAGCGGCGCTGGTGGAAGGTGTAGATTCCGCATTTCGAGCAGAAGTAGTGCTTTGCAACACGTGTGTTGAACTGATACAGGGTGAGCGCATCCTGCCCTTGGGTCACAGTGATATCGCCCAGGTTGGCTGATACCGCCACTGCACCCCGCATACGGCAGAGCGAGCAGTTGCACCGGCGCGCTGTACGCACACCATCGGTTAAGCGAAGTGAAAAACGCACCGTTCCACAATGGCAGGCTGCCTGGTAAACAGGGCGATCATCGTGTTTTTCGTCAGTCATAGCGTTTCTCTTGTCGTGTCAGAGGAAACAAAGTAGTTGGTCTGCGGGTTGTGTGGTGAGCGGGCGGGATCAGCCGCTAGAGGTCTGATGGAAAGCTCGGCCATCTGAAAATATCTGTAAACCGATTAAAGCACCATCTTAAAAAATCTCGCCAAACACCCCGAAAACACGGGGCGAAAGCCAAATACCGGCCACTCATTATCTTGAAATCCCCGTACAACCGGAAGTGAAACACCGCTGACTACTCACTCGGCCGAGAAGCTGGGCTGAAGGTGGCCTGATCGGCCGCAGAAAACTGAACAAAAAAAACTGTCCGCACAAGGCAGGCATTTTGGGAGTGGCTGAACGCAGGAAAACCTGCATCAAACCATCAAATTCTGGTGCGGAGACAGGAATCGAATGACACCCATATCACCCAATGGTTACGGCGATCAGCTGATTAGTTATCTCAGCCGTATCCCTAAATGTATCCCTATTCACAAATCCACCCCCTTCGATGAGCAATCGCCATAGGCACGTCGCCCCCCATCAACGGATCTTGATCGTGCTTCGCAATATGCGACCTCCAGGTGCGTGGGCGGCAAGCATGGCCTCTACCCGCCACGCCTGCTCTTCGCTGATTTTGGGCCCAAGCACTACCTCGATCTCGGCTAGACACGAAGGATCTAACGGCAGGTCTACCCATTTTTCCCTGACCGGATACTGCTTAAGGTCGTAAAAAGGATGCGAGAGGGGATCGGGCTCCTTCAGCTGGACTTCGAAAGGTGCTGCGATGACTTTGAATCGCCATTCCTCCTCGTAGGACCAGTGGGTGTTCTTCACCATACCCAAATCGTGTAATTGAACAGACCAGGTTCCACGGTCGGCCAACAGGCAGGATCCGTTTCTGTACGGAAGTTCATCCGTGTAATAGATCTTGTTAGGACCGAAGACCATCGAAGAGGAAGAGTGCCAAGAGTCACCTTCTCGTGTCAGCGAGACCCGTCCATCAAAAGTCTGCATGGCCCCACCCTTCTCGTACACAGTGGGCGCACGCCGCCCGCGAAAAGGGTTGATAGGGAGTGCGATCCGAACACCGGCCAGGCCGGTGTACATACTCCACATTGGCAGCGACTCTTTGGCCTGAGCCGTCCAAGAGGATGTGAAAACCAGCGTAGAAGCTAAGGGAAGATCCTCGGCCATCGCCTCCTCGGGATCGTTCACCCCATCGAGGCGGGCGAAGCGGAGTGTCTGATTGGCCAGAATGAGCCCCAAGGTGTCTACGGAGGTGTAGTGATACAACCTCTCGGGCAGTCTTTCGATCCCCATTACCTCATACATAAAGTCGTCGGTGTAGAACATAGCGCCTCGTGAGTTCTGACCTTCAGAGGCGGGAGACTAAAGGGATGCCGGGATAAAGGAAACGTTCCGATGCGAAAGCGTTGGGGCACCTAGGCGGGATCAGTAGTAGAGGAAGAGTCTGAAGGGTTGTTGTTCGTGGGCGTCAGCCCACTGCTGAGGTATGGCTGTACCAATCTTTACAGAAACGGTAAGGGTCGCAAGTCATGACCAGGAAAACACACATTTCACCTGGTTCACCTTGGTCAACCAGTTCACTAAGCTGGCAGATGCTCCGCTAACAAAACGCCGCGGGTTTCCAGCCCCGTGTCTCATAGGTTTGCTCAGGGTCCCCGGCATCATCGAAGCTTAGCCAAAGCCCAACTCTCGCTGAAGGTGGCCCTACATGCTGGGCGTGGGTATTGAGCCAAAGCTATTGAAATGGGTTTCAAGTGTTTCAAGTGTTTCGCCACCGATAACACTATGATTTATAAGAGTTTTTCTGAAAAAAACCGTGAAATAACATGTGTAACAAGAAACTTTTAGGTGTATCGGTGTTGCATGTCCACTGTGTGCGCAAGCAGCCGATACCACTTACCCCGTTTATGGATGGTGATCCGATCAATGCCTTTCTGAATGCAAGGCTAGCGCTGATGGCCCCTTAGCCCTGCGAATAGGCCCCGCCCGTAGAAAATGTCATTATTGGTAAACAAAGCTTATAAATCGCCAGCAGGGAGCTCATCGATCAGAATGGCTAGCACGCGTGAAAAAATGGACAGTGTTCGAGCATCCAGGGATGGTCACGAATTCCACGAGGCGTGGGTCGCTCGTAAATGCCTGGGACTTCTGCTGCCCAGAGACCAGTTCGTTGGTGTTGCGATAGAGGGTTTCTCTCCCATTGATCAAACGGGTGCAGAGGACGCAGGCAACGAAATTGCCGACGCCGTTCTCTATTACGGGAAAGCTGCCTCGTTTGAGCACGCCCAAAAGATCGTCGTGGTGCAGGTTAAGTACTCAAAAGCCTCGGAAGACAAAGCGTTCCGTGCAGCCGATGCGAAAAAAACCATCGAGAAGTTCGCCAAGACCTATAGGTCGCACAAGACCAGGTACGGAACTGCTCAAGCACGCGAAAAACTTCGCTTCGAGTTAGTGACAAACCGTCCAATTCTCGGCGAACTGGACGACGCGATCGCTGGGATTATTGCTGGAATTTCAGCGACAGGCACCGTCAAAGAACAGACAGACCAAATTAAATCGGCTTGCAATCTCAAGGGCAAGGATTTGGTAGAGTTCGTTAGTCGACTGAGCTTTACAGGACTTCGAGGAGATCTACGGGAAAGCAAGCACCGGTTAGCACTGATTCTCGCAGACTGGGGGGTGGCACGTGATCCTCAGGCTAGGGTTCGACTCAACGCTATAAGAGAACTAGCGCGTGATAAAGCGAACCTTGCCAATCAGAGGCGAAATGTGATTTCACGCGCTGATATTCTGACAGCCCTGGAGTTACAAGATGAACATGAACTGCTGCCTTGCCCAGCAAGCTTTCCAGATGTGGGTGCGGTTGTAGAACGCAGCCAGTTATCCGACGTCGTCGAAAAGATTCCGCAACTGACCATTCCACTGGTCATTCATGCAGATGGCGGTATCGGCAAGACAGTCTTCATGAACTCTATTGCGGCTCGACTGACTGAAAGACATCAAGTTGTTCTCTTCGACTGTTATGGAATGGGTCAATACCGCGCTCCTGGTGATGCGCGACATCTCCCGAGAAAAGGTCTGGTTCATATAGTCAACGAATTGGCATGTCGAGGCTACTGCGACCCGCTTCTACCGATCACAGATAATAGCGATGACTTAATACGGGTGTTTCGCCTTCGGATGAAGCAGGCCGCAGAAACGGTTCGCCGCTTCGAACCTGACCGACAACTTGTTCTCCTGCTCGACGCAATCGATAATGCTGGCGAACATGCAAGAGATCGCGGTGAAATTTCTTTCCCTGCACTTCTTCTCGCCAGCCTAACTCACGGCGGTTCGATTTCCGGTGTGCAATTAGTAGTGAGCACACGTACTCATCGACGTGCCATTGCAACAGGCGAAGCGACATGTGAACAGTTTGAATTGAAGGCCTTCACGATTGATGAAACACGTGAGTTCCTGAAAACCCGGATAGAGGATCATAGTGAGGACAACACTCAAGTAGCCCAGTCTCGATCAAGAGGAAACGCTCGCGTGTTGGAACATCTGGTCGCAGATGCTCCCGCGTTATTGGCTTCCTCCGAAAAGCATAACGTAATCCAGTTGGATGAGCTACTTCACAATAGAATCAACTCTGCGCTAATGCAAGCCCGCAAGCAGGGCTATAGTGATATGGATATCACCACATTTTTGACCGGTCTGGCGTTACTTCCGCCACCAGTACCGGTTCGGGAATTTGCCGAAGCCAGCGGGCTTGCAGAGGGAGCAATCGCCAGTTTCGCTGCAGACCTTTCGCCACTTTTGGAGCACACGAAACACGGGCTGATGTTCCGAGATGAACCGACAGAGACCCTCATTCGAGACGAGTATTGTGGAAACAGCGACACTTTAAGCAGTCTCTCGAAAAGACTGCTTGGTATGCAGGCGACTTCGATTTATGCCGCCACCACTTTGCCCGACTTGTTGAAACAACTGGAAGACGGAGAACTGCTATTCAATCTCGCGTTTGACGAGAGAATCCCAACCATTATCACAAGTCCTGTCAGTCGCCAAGCCATTCGACATGCACGCTTACGAGCTGCTGTGGCATACGCTGCTGAGAAGGATGAAACAAACCGCTTGGTTCCACTTCTTGTAGAGTTGTCGACCTTGGCAGCGGTGGATCAGCGTGGCACTGATTACATCCTCGACAACCCTCACCTCACGGTCTACTCCGGCGATGCGGACTCAATACGTCGCCTTTTCGAGCTGCGTACCCATTGGCCTGGTACTCGTCACGCGCGGCTGACTATTGCTTATGGTCTCGGCGGAGACTTGGCTGATGCCTATCACCACGCTCATCGGGTTAAAGAATGGAGAACTCATTGGCTTGAGCAAGACTTCAGCGAACGCCAACTGCAGGGCGACAGAGCCGATCCGACCGCCTTAGATATGGCTGCCATACCTTTCTGCTATCTGATCAAAGGGGAAAGTGAACGCGCGGCAGCAGATCTTAAGATGTGGATGGACTGGTACGCTTTTGAGGTGACGGAGACGTTAGTGCCTTTGTTACGCTTGGGCGCTGATTTGGGAAGCCTGAAAAGCAGCTCGGTCGATGCTTTTGCGAAATCTGATCTGTTGGGCCCAGGACCGCTAACAGCGTTGATTCCCCTTTTTGACGGGAATTCATCTCTACAGAGAGCCCTGATCAGCAAACTTTCAGGCGCGTGCGAGAAAGCCCAACAGGTGAAATTAGGAGAAAAAAACTCCAGCTATAAACAACCGCGAATCATTCTCGGTTTGTTACGAGCGGCTTCAGTAGCCCTTCTTAACGGCATGAAACTCGAGGCCAAGCAGATCTTGGCCGCCACACCAATACCTGTCCCATCACTATACGTCTACACAAGCGAATACTGGTCAGAAGAGATCTATCCATTTCTGGCGAAGGTGGCGCTGCTTAGCGTTTCCGATGGCCTAGAACTTCGGGAGCGCGAAATTCTTCCCGAAGAACTTACGGACCTTATTGTAGATATCCCCCCAAACATCCAGAGAGAAGAGCTCAAAGCGGCGCTAAAGCTTGAACTTGAAAAAAGATCTAGCGAGACGCACCGCAACGATAGCAGTCAGAAGACCTTCTCCGCCGACACGAAGAGTGCCGCACTACGATTCTTAACGCACCAGTTGGAGCATTGGTTAACAATCTCCCGTGCATTCGCTGCCGGTTTCAGTGATCAGCTTGAAATTGGCCGGCGCTTGACCCCTCTACTCGATATTTGGCCGGACCTGCTTCGCTGCAATGACTACCAGTCCGGTGGAAGTGATGCGCAGCGTCATCGCCTCCTGGTGGCTGACCGACTCCTAACGCTAACGTTTGAAGCGGCGTCCACTCTAGAAGTCTCTGAGGTTGTCCACTATCTAGAAGCAGTAAAAGCACGCGGAGTATCTGAAATTTCGAATCTAATTAGAATCGTAAGCGTGCTGGCCGTCAGACCCGAACTACACATACTAGCAGGATCAACAGCAAATAATGTGAGACTGGCCATCGAACAAGAGGATGAGGTTAAACAGCGTGCGGAGCTCTTTGCTGATCTAGCACAAGCTGTATCGCCAGCTAGCAAGCAAGAGGCGGCCGTCTATTTTCACCGCGGGTTGGAGCAGTTAGATGCTGTTGGGTCTGGCGACTATCAGTTCGTAAATGAGCTGATGCAGTTTGCAGCCTCTCTGCATGGAGAGGAGCTTTCTGAGGAAGACTGCCACACGCTATCCAACATCTGCGAACTTAATCTTGGTGATGAGGAAAATAAGTTCAACTGGGGCATGTATGGCATGGCAATGGCAAAAGCCTCAGGACTGAAGGGGCTGGCAAAGCTCTCTCGATGGGAAGACAGAGGTAGGGTCACACTCGACTACACACTTCTCCCATATATTCGGGGCTTGATCCACGCTAGGAAGATACACCCGAATGCTGCGCTTGCAATGCTCAGAACTGCAAGTCCTGCAGAGCTGTGGGTATGCGGCACGGAGCAACTAATTGAGTCCTTGGAGCATCTGCAGCTTAATCAACAGGATGACCTAATACGAGAATTAATCACCCAGTATCATCAAAATAATCCACATGGCTTCAGCCCAGCAGTACCGCGTGCTTTAGCAGGCCTGGCCAAATCCGCCTTAGGCACAGACTCTTATGATTATAAATATCTATCCTCACTGGCTGAAAGCATTGAGGTCTCTACGCGAGAGTACAACAACCTGAATAATTGGCGAGGCGCCCCTGCTTCTGAGGTTATCGATCGACGTCAAAGAGAACAAGCTGACGCAGAAAAGTTACTTGAGTCACTGGTGCTGGCAATCAACCCTACAGACGATCTCTCCCTGTCTGAAGCACTAGAGAAACTTCAGGAGCTGAATAGTTGGGGCAGGCGAATTCAAGAAAACTTCTTCGAGCAGCTGCAGGTCAAAGTCCCTTACGGACACTGGTCAAAGTATGTCACCACAATTGCACGCCAGGAGCAATTAACGCTCCATGAGAAGATTCGCATTCTTAGCGCATGCAAAGAATCTTGGTCACAAGCATCCAACGCTCTTTCCGACGCTCTTTATGATTGTGGCTCTATCATTATCCGGCACTGCGCAGATGAGTTCATATCATTTGGTCACCTAAGTACCTCGGACATCAATGAGCTTTCCACGGTTACAGGCAAGGATCGCCAAAAACTAATACTTGAGCTAATTACAGAGTTTTCTCGCCCCAATTTTGATGTACCGGCATCTGTGTGGTTGAATCTAGGGACCACACTGAATGGTGCAGCCGCAGAGGGAGTTGGACAAACAGCTATTCATCGACTTTTGAATACCGGCGCTGCAAAATTGGCGTCTTCTGTTTTGGACGGCCCCTGGCAACCCTCTCTTTACCCGCCTCAAGATCAATCAGAGGTGGCCGCAGGACTCATTTGGTTCGCACTTGGCGCACCAGAGGCCGAAAGACGATGGATGGCCGCTCACAGCCTAAGGGTTGCGATGCGCCTTGGCCAAACTGATATTTTGGACAAGGTTGTGTCGAAGTTTGACACCACGAATGCAGCTCCTTTTCAGGCTCCCGAACTGCCCTTCTTCCATCTCCATGCAAAGCTCTGGCTTCTGATAGCGTTGGCACGTATAGCTTTAGATCAGCCCGCAGAGGTGAGCAAACACCAAGCTCTGCTGGAACGGATCGCGCTGGACGTGGAAGAGCCTCATGTACTTTTCAAGCACTTCTCCGTACAGGCACTACTCACGTGTAATGATCAGGGCCAACTTAAGCTTGAGCCAGCAAGATTGGATGAGCTTGAACGCGTCAACCACTCGCCCTACCCAATTGAAAAGTCGAGCAAACATCTCGGAGGAACTTTTTACAAAGGGCGTCCAGATGGCGTACCAAAACCACTTAAGCCACTCTACCTCGATCACGACTTTGGCAAGATTGATGTCGCTGGATTAGGTGAAGTATTTGGCCAGCCGCATTGGTATACAGAAGATGCTGTAAACCTATGGGTGAGACATCACGATGCTCAAATCACTCATATGTCAGATCAAGGAGGACGGTCCATATATCGTCGCGGGAGGGCTCGTGGACTTTCTCACGATCAACACAGCTATGGTGAGCAACTATGTTGGCATGCCCTACATGCGGTGGCCGGTGAGTTTCTCGCTAAGCTCCCTGTGATTCAGGGGCCTTATAGGGATGGGGACCCGTGGGAAGAATGGTTGAGTGAGCGAGTGCTTACCCGCACAGACGGGTTCTGGTTAGCCGATGCCACTGATCGACGACCTCTGCCCACCCGCATCAACCTAAGGGAAGTGTCCGGGGGTAAAGTGGTCCTAACAGGAGCAGCGAGTACGCTGCAATCACTACTAGGCATCAATGGCAATCTGGATGAATGGGTAGTGGTAGACGGCGAGTGGAAATCTATCGATGGCATCGACGTCCATATCCGATCAGCTTTTGTTTCGACTGAGGAAAGCGCGCGGGTCGCAGCAGCCCTAGCTAATGAGGAGCCGTTCCATGCCTATATACCTCGATTGGACGAGTATGAGGATACAGAGTCTGACGCCAGCTCGCATTTGCCTCTTATACCTTGGATTGTTGACGCCAGCCATGCTGAAGGGCTCGATGAATATGACACCCTGGGTGCAGCCTCAGCAGCATCGCGTTTAAAACTTGCTAGGCGGGTAAATGATTTCGCACAAATCACCGAAGAAGCTCCATATGGACGCCGGTGGATTGATCCCTCCGGCGCTGTCCTGGTGCAATCTCAAATTTGGAATCAGCGAGCAGACCGTAACGATGATCACCTCTCCAGCGGCACTCAGCTAAGTTGTCGTACGGACCTTATCCAGAGATATCTATCTGCGAATAATGTGAACTTGCTCATCCTAATAGTCCTGCGTCAGTACGAGCCTGGATACGGCAATAGCTCCTCCCGATCGTCGCACACCATAGCTGTGGTGGAGATAAGCGAATCACTTAAAAGTGCCTACTACCCAAGGCAAACTAACGAGTTAGATGATGAGAAACAGCACACTTTGACTCAACACAGCTAGATAAAAATCTTGACGGTGGATGGCGACCAGTTAACAGTTACGATACTTGGCCGCCATTACTGCTCTATGCCGAGTGCTTAACGGACACTTACGTCGACGCCTAATTAAGCTGCTGCGCTAATTTGATCAGAATCGTGGAGCTGGGCATCAATGATCAGTGAAGGGGTATACTTCCAACTCATTTCAGCCAAATCTCGGTCATTCCAGTGAGTAAAGCTCTCAATTTGACTACTCACGTGGAAGCGATGAAATGCCATTCCTTCTCGTCCCATGTAGCGTTTCGCCGCATACAACTTCGCCCCGAGATCAAGAAGCTGTTTTACTGACATATCCCATTGTTCTTCCAGGCGCTCCAGTGCCACCAAGACTGCGCAGCGCTCGGCCCTGATAATTTCTTGATCAGCTTCCTCGATATGCGCGTCGATGGTTTCAATTTCCAGTTCCATTGCAGCAATCATCAAGCCTTGGCGACGCTGATGCTCCAGAGCAAAGCCCAAGGCTTTTGCCGCCTTTTGTGCCTCATCGGCAGCCTTCTTCTCGCCCTCGACGTCGCTCCAGGCAATCGCTTGGGCATAGGCCCGTGCTGCATCCTCCTCAGCCTGGCGAGCATCAGCGATTTGCTTATCCGATTGGCTCCTGGCTTCCGCCAACCGACTGCTCAGCACCTTCCGCTTCCCCTCTAGATCAGCCTTATCAATTGCCCAGTTGCCCATTGTTTCTTTATATCCTGCCATCAGCTCGGAGCTGTTGGCTTTTCGGTCGTACCATGCAATGTCCTGATCAATGACGGTAATTTTGAATTCAATGTTGTCGACTTTGGAATTTGCCTCTCGCAGGCGAATTTGTAGGTCATCGCCGGCTGACGTTTCAGCGCCATCTGGGGCACTCAGTTGCACTTCCCACTGAGCGATTTGCTCTTCGAGTCTTTGGAGCTCTGCTTGGTGTTGGCAGCGTTCAGTGTTCAGTTGTTCAAGGCTTTTCATTCATTTGTCATCCATAAAATTGAGGTATCAATTGAACGGCTGGCGAGACCGGACGCGCCGGTAAACCTCATGTGCAAGGTCTGCTTTTAGACAGCCACAGCCTCAGCCAGCGGGGCCTCAGTGCTCGGCTCACTGAGCACCACATAACAGCGCTGCATTCCCATGCCAGGCAGCCTCACAGTGCAGGACGCCTTTCCGTCCTTACCGCTCTGTAGAACACCCCGCTCTTGTTGCCGCTGACCGAAAACTGACCCAGTTTCGCCCGTTGTGCTGACTGAAAACTGACCCAGGTGTTCCACTGCACCTGCTCAATTTTTGAGCAGGAGAACACAGGGTGATCAGCATGGAAATGATGGGCAAAATTCGGCGGATGTATTTCCGCGACAAGCTGTCGTTGCATGAGATAGCCAAGCGCACCGGACTGTCGCGCAACACCATCCGAAAATGGGTCAGAGCGCCGGAGTCCAAACAGCCGGTTTATCAGCGTCGAGCCGTGTTCAACAAGCTCAGTCCCTTTCACGAGATGTTGGAGCAAGCGCTGCGGGCTGATGCCTTAAGGGCCAAGCAACATCGTCGCAGTGCCAAGGCGCTGCTGGCCATGATCCGCGCTGAAGGCTATGACGGCGGCTACAGCCAGCTCACTGCCTTCGTTCGTCATTGGCGCGGAGAGCAAGGCAAGGCGGTACGGGCATTTGTGCCGTTGGCATTCGCCTTGGGCGAGGCCTTCCAGTTCGATTGGAGCGAGGAAGGCCTGCTGGTTGGCGGTGTTTTCAGGCGCGTCCAGGTCGCGCACATGAAGCTATGTGCCAGCCGAGCTTTCTGGCTAGTGGCCTATCCCAGCCAAGGGCATGAAATGCTGTTCGATGCCCATACCCGCTCATTCGCCGCCTTAGGTGGCGTGCCGCGTCGCGGCATCTACGACAACATGAAAACTGCGGTCGACAAGGTCTCCAAGGGTAAAGGCCGCACGGTCAATGCTCGCTTCATGGTGATGTGCTCGCACTACCTGTTCGACCCGGACTTCTGCAACGTAGCGTCCGGCTGGGAAAAAGGTATCGTCGAAAAGAATGTCCAAGACAGTCGGCGCCGCATCTGGCTGTCCGCCCGCGACAATACTTTCCATAGCTTCGAAGAGTTGAATGCCTGGCTTGCCCAGCGCTGCCGGGCTCTCTGGCATGAGCTGATTCATCCGCAGTACAACGGCCTTACCGTCGCAGAAGTCTTGGAATTGGAGCGCGTCGAAATGATGCCGATGCCGACGCCTTTCGACGGATATGTAGAACGCACGGTTCGCGTTTCCAGCACCTGTCTGATCAACGTGGCTCGCAACCGCTATTCAGTACCCTGTGAGCGTGTTGGCCAGTGGGTCAGCAGTCGGCTCTATCCCTCGCGAATCGTCGTGATTGCCGATGAGGGTGTGATTGCTAGCCATGAGCGCCTGTTTGATCGCGATCAGGTCAGCTACGACTGGCAACACTACATCCCCCTCATTGAACGCAAACCGGGGGCCCTACGCAATGGTGCCCCGTTTGCCGATCTGCCTAAGCCACTACGCCTGCTCAGGCGCGGGCTGCTGCGGAATCTACAGGGTGACCGGGTTATGACCCAGGTCTTGGCCGCCGTGCCCATCGCTGGCCTGGATGCTGTTCTCGTAGCGGTTGAGCTGGTTTTGGAGTCTGGCAGCCTGAGCGCTGACCACATCCTCAACATCGTGGCCCGTCTGACCGCTCGTGAAGCACCACCCTCGGTCGAAACCAACCTGCAACTGAACGTTACCCCTGTTGCCAATACCGCACGCTATGACCGGTTGCGCAGCACGGATGAGGAGGTGCGCAATGCGTGATCTCACAGAGGAACTCAAAGACTTACGCCTGCACGGCATGGCCGATGCCTGGGCAGAGCTGGCCGCACAAGGCGAATCTTCCACTGCGTCATCGAAATGGCTGATCGAGCATCTCCTTGATCAAGAGCACGCCGACCGAGCAGTACGCTCGGTGCATCATCAGATGAGCATGGCGAAACTGCCCATGCACCGTGACCTGGCTGGCTTCGACTTCGGTGTATCCAGCGCCGATGTCCGATTGATCAGGGAACTGTCCACTCTGGCCTTCACCGACACAGCGCAAAATGTGGTGTTCATCGGTGGCCCTGGCACCGGTAAAACGCACCTCGCTACTGCCTTGGCAGTGGCCGGCAACACCCAACATAACAAGCGTGTGCGTTTTCACTCCACAGTCGATCTGGTCAACCTGCTGGAGCGTGAAAAACATGAGGGCAAGACAGGGCGTATCGCCCGAGGACTACTGCGTGCAGATCTGGTAATCCTTGATGAGCTTGGCTACCTACCTTTCAGTCAGAGCGGCGGAGCCCTGCTGTTCCACCTGCTTTCGAAGCTTTACGAGCACACCAGCGTGATCATCACCACCAACCTCAGCTTCGCCGAGTGGTCGAGCGTATTTGGCGACGCCAAGATGACCACGGCCTTGCTCGACCGATTGACACACCACTGCCACATCGTCGAGACGGGGAATGAATCATACCGCCTGCAAAACAGCACCTTGGTGGCCAAGACCAAGATCCAGGCGAGGGAGCGCAGACGGCAGGATGTCGAGGAATCGGAGGACGACCCGTTTTGACCTCTTTGGGCTGGCCTTGCTGAGTGCAGGGTCAGCACTTTCACGACGCTGTCGACTGCTAGGCTTATCCACAATTGCCGGGGTCTAAATCGGCAAGCAGCCCTGGGTCATTTTTCAATCGGCAGGGTGGGTCAGTTTTCAATCAGCGCCGACAGGCGTGGCTCAGCCAGGCCCTGCCAGCGCCATTGAGCCGGTCCCTGCGCGCCACGCGTGCACCACGTGAGCGGCGCAAATACCTTCTTGGCGGGTTGTTCTGGACTACCGGCGACATCGAATCGATAGAGAACCATCAAGGGGTCGCCTTGGCCATTGCGGTAACACCAAACTTTCGACGGAGCCCCATGCTGTCGGTGCTTGCTTGGGCATTTGGTCATCGCCTCAGCGGGGATCGGTAATACCGCCTGCCATTCAGCAGTTGCTGGCTTTTTAACCGGCTGAGCCGAGATCGCGCCACAAGGATCAATACGCAGAAACTCGACCAGCTTCTGACATGCATCAACGTCAGAGGAGCTTTCGAGATAGCGCACCAGGTCGATCAAATCGCCGCCTTTGTCACCCGTTGCAAAGTCAGCCCACGTGCCCTTGGTCAGGCTGATCTTCAGAGAGCCGGCGTGCTTGTCATTTCGGGTGGGGTTCGGTGCGGTGTATTCCTTACCACCGTCTACACGCTTTCCGTTTGGCAGCCAGTGGGAGAGCACCCGATCAATCTGATACAGCGCCTCAGCTTTGACCTGCGCGAAGGTGGGGCGACGGCTGTTGACTTTGGTTCCGCTCATGCGCCACCGCCTTGGGCAACTTGAAGCCCTGTGGCGACGTCATCAATGAGGGCTTTAGCCATTTCCCCCAGGTAATGAGCAGCCCAAACCACCGTCCCATTCTCATTTTCCATCCCACCCCGTAGAGTGAGCTTATTGATGCAGTCCATCAGAAGCGAGGCTTGTTCAAGCGCTTCCTCACAAGAAATGCCGGCGTTAACACGGAACAGCGGTGAACTCTGCGAGTTGCTATTGGCAAAGGTGGCGCCGCCAGCGGTGTTGATCTCCAAGGAGGTCTTCATTGCGCACCTCCAGATACTGAGCGACGGCTTGATTCGTCAGCATGAATCACCAGCGTGCGAATCAGCCCCAGCGTCCCGCGTACGTCCCACAGGGCAGCGGCGATCACGCGGTTCGCCAAGCGAGGGGCGTCACACTCGAACTGATCTTCTAGCAGCAGCAGAACAGCGTTCGCACGCTCTACTGCGCAAGTGATGGCATCGACTGGAATACCGGCATCGGTCTGTTTAGGAACAGCGAGGATGTCTTCGGGAAGGGCCATGGTCAGAGACGTGCTCATTGCGCACCCCCTGTATTTTCCAGGGCTCGGGCTTTGGCCATATGGTCGTTGTAACGGGCAAGGCGAGTACGAAGGCTGGAGTCGGCGTGAAGAGCGGCGAGAGCCAATGCCCGATGGGCAGCGGCGCGAATTTTGGACGGATTGAAGGCGTGCATTGGGTGTTGCTCCTTGAGTTGAGGAGCCATCACCGCTTGCGGCCAAGCAAGGAATGGTGACGGCTGTACGCGGGTTGGCCGACCGGGACTCAAGGCACCCGGCACACCCGAAGGTGTCCCACGCACAGCCGCCATAACACGAAACTGCGGGCACAAAAAAAGCGCCTGCAATCGTATGGTGGGCGCTTGTGCGCCTTGAGTTGTTCGACCGGCCAAGGTCGGTCACTGAATTTGCAGCGACTCTCACAGAGTAATCGTGAGCGAGCAAAAGCGCAACAGGTGCGCTTACTTGCACAAGCGCAGATGGTGGATTAGATTGAGCAGGCATGAAGAATTACCTCAACGCCCTCGGTAGCCGCCGGGGGCGTTTTCGTTTAAGCAGTGCGGGCCGGTGCTGTCAGTTGCGGGATATCAGCGGGTGCGGTTCGCCTTTCAGCCAGGCACAGATCCTCGCGTCTTCCCTGCACCGTCGGCGGTACTCCTCAGTGAGCCACTCTTCACGCTTTGCAACGCACTCATCCACGAAGGTATCCAGGTCTGTCTGGTCTCGTCCAAATGCATGACTCTGTTCGCTGGTAGCCCGCTCTTCTTCCAGATCGTTCGCTACCCAGCCGTCCCAAACCTCTGCATCATTCGAATAGGGATAGCTCTCATCGGTGAACCAGTAGGTTACCCATTCAGCCAGTTGACTTGCTGTGAGGCTCAAGCGCCGCTGTTTGTCCATTGCGAACGGCCCTTCCCCCACGATGGTGGAGAACTCGCGACGGATCCCATGCTTTCGCATGAAGGCGGGCATTTCCCATGGATTCACACGGAGCGGGATGGTCAGCCCATCAGGGTTGAAGAAGAACGCTTCCTGGGTTTGACCATTCCAACTGACGCCAGCAATGATCCGATGGCGCCAGTTGATTTCCCCTGGTTTGTAGAGGCAGAAGGCTGCGCCATATGGATCATGATATGGGCCAGTGAAGTGATAGCGGCGCACGCTCATGCTGCCACCCGATCACGAGCCTGAATGCGGCTACGCGTCCATGCTTGAACCTCGGAAAGAACCCAGGCTACCGGAGCGCCCCGGGCGGTGCTGTTGCTCAGCTTCACGGGCAGCGGGAAGCCACTCTCGGCCTGCTGCATCAGCTTGTAGATCGTGGGACGGGCCAACCCTACGATGGCCATCACTTCAGTGATGCGTATCAGAGTGGTCTGTGGGTCGCGCCCAGAATGGAGGGAGGTTGCTGCGGAGAAAGTGGTCATAATCATGCCTATATCTACAGAGACAGGCACAGACTAAAAACTCAAAAACGAATCAACACGGTCCGCTCGTTTTTCTTTTTTTCCTAGGGCCGTACTCTCCCAGCTGTCTGAGATTTTCCCTAATCGTGTCCCGTGTTCCGATTCCCTCTACACCGACCAGCCTAGACAGCAGTGCCTTAGGTTCAATTTCAGGATAGGACTTCTTGATACGCTCAACGGCGGCCCGGGTAAGCTCCCGCTTCTTCGCCTTTCCATCTTGAGTAGCGGTACCTGGCCGACTGTTCCCCTTGCCAGCCAAGCGAGCCCGCTCGGAGCTTTTCACGGTGTAGATTTTGTCGATCATCGCCGGAAAAAAACTACCTGGCTGAAGCGTCCCAGAGCTCAACGCGACTTCAGACTGGCGATGAAGGTCAGCAAGCATCAAAACCTTTTCCGATTCAGCCACCCACTGGGCAAAGGTCTCTCTCACCTCTGCTTCCCTGCCCGGTTGAGTACGACGTTGGCGCTCAACCATGGTTTGAAAAAACTCGGGATCATTCAGCCTTAGGGATTCGGTTAAGTCAGGGTTGATGTCGTACACATTGAGCTCAACATTCCCCAGCCAATCAGCCAGCATCTGAACAGCATCCAGCGCTTGCGCGAAAGCGTAGCTCGCCGCCATTCGAGAGCTAGGAATAGCTTCAACTTGACCTAGCACCTCACGCACTACATCCGGCAGCGAAAACGACTGGGCAAAGCACAATCGCTCGTAAATGAGATCTCGCTGCCTGAACGTCTCATTGATTACCCGCCTTGCTTGACTGGAATACCCCAAGCCTTCCTCAAGCCAATATGAAGCTGCCTCGTTTATCACATCGAATGCATGGCGAAAGTGCTCACGAAACTCAGGGAAAAGTGCAGCTTCCGCTACAGCATCCTCCATCACCTGGATCTCATCGAGCAGGCTACTGATGTCAGTATTCGCAAGCTCGAACGTGAATTGCTCCACCTCATTTTGGGACCAGATCACACCCCACGCCCCCTTGATCGAAAAATGAACCTGCGCCACAGATGATCGCTAAGATGCCGACAGGGACGACAGGCAACAGTAGTGCGAAACACCATATTGCGTTGATACACCTGCTTGTCTGCGTGGGCCAGCGATGTGTTACCCGTCCGAAGGCTAGGATTTTCAACGTTTCCACCAGCCTCGAAACACGGGTTACACATGAAACACCCCAATTGGTGGCTACGATCCACGAGCATTGTCGACCGTAACGCATCGCGGGCTCTCGATGCTTCATGCGTTTCTTGAAGTCTCAAATGTCGCTCGCTACAGCATCTCGGTGGGCAAAGTCGTACGGGGTGATCGCTTCCACTCGATTGGCGTCCAAATAATCTGCCCACCACTGCACCATGAGCCTTCGCTCCTGAATGTGTTCTGCTTTGTGGATATACGCTGCGCGCACTGTGTTTCGCTCCTGATGGCTCATCTGTCGCTCGACGGCGTCTTTACTCCACAGCCCCGACTCAACCAGTGCTGAACAAGCCATTGTCCTAAACCCGTGGCCGCACACTTCTGACTTCGTGTCATAGCCCATGCGTCGAAGGGCCTTGTTGACGGTGTTTTCGCTCATGGGTTTCCAGTGATGGTGATCACCTGCAAATACCAAATCGAATCGGCCGGTGAGATCACGGATTCGCTCTAAGACACTAACTGATTGACGACTGAGCGGAACCAAGTGTGGCGTGCTCATCTTCGAACCGCGATGGGAGTTCTTTACTCCCTCGATAGGAGCTCGCTCACCAGGGATTTCCCACATCAACCTCCCCATGTCGATCTCTCCCCAGCGAGCGAACCGAAGCTCACTGGAGCGGATGAACACCAGCAAGGTCAGCTGCACCGCGAGCTTGGTCAGGCCGCGCCCGCTGTCGGCATCTATCCGCTGCAGAAGCTCAGGTAACCGATCAAATGGCAGAGCAGGCCGATGTGCTGTTTTGCGAGTAGCAGTGGCGCCTTGCAGATCGATCGCAGGATTGAAGTCCAGGTGCCCATGCTGAACTGCCATGCGGAGGATGCCCGTCATGTACTGACGTAGGCGTGCAGCCGTATCTAAGGTATCCCGCTTTTCTGCCGCTTTCAGCGGGACAAGCAGATCCCGTGTTTTCAGCTCCGCGACCGGACGATCACCGAGGGTGGGCAACAGGTGTGATTCGATCCGTCGCCATACGGTGGCAGCATGACCAGGCGTCCACTTACGAGCGCAGGCCGCGTGCCATTCCTGAGCAAGCAAACGGAATGTATTCGCCCGGGCGTTAGCCGCTTCCTGTTTGTCCAAGCGCGCCTGCTCGATGGGGTCTTTCCCAGCAGCAAGGAGCTCAAGCGCCTGAGCGCGTCGCTCCCTAGCCGCTTTCAAGCCGAGCGCCGGATAGTTGCCAAACGTTGCTAAACCATCCCGGCCATCAGGTTTGGTGTACTTCATACGCCAGGTCTTGACCCCTGACGGCTTCACCAGCAGGTAGAGGCCCTTGCCATCGAACAGCTTGTAGTCCTTCTCCCGTGGCTTGGCCGCATCACATTTGGGATCGGTGAGAGGCACCACTGTGCGCGCCATAGGGATACGTTTCCTTGTCGAACCGAGATATCCCTAACCATATCCCTAAATCGCGTATATGCCCAGAGACAAAACGAGACAGACAGAAACAACAAAGCCCGCTCTAGGCGGGCTTTTCTGGGTGTTTCGTAGACAGTCATAGACTTCTAGAAACTGGTCTCTGGTGCCGGAGACAGGAATCGAACCTGCGACCTTCGCGTTACGAGTGCGCTGCTCTACCGACTGAGCTACACCGGCGTGTAGCGCAACGTACCACTGCTCGCACCCGTTACGCAAACCCCTGTTTCCCCTGACTTATTGCCCTACCCTCAAGGCGCCTTGCACCCCTTCGGCGCCAGGTCTTCTTCAATGTCGGTCGTGCACCCCCACCCGCTAGCCGAACGCGTCAGGGTCAATGCCTTGCCCAGCGCATTGGCCGGCGCATCCACCAGCGTGCAAACGATGCTCCCAGTGCCATCCGCCGCCTTGCCGCTAGCCGTGATCGCACAGTGCGCCGTCGCCGGCTGGCCACCCAGCGCGGCCACATCCGGCACATCCTTCCCATCATTCAACCGCAGGTCCATCGCGGTCTTCAGCGCGCTGATCTCCAGCAACCCGGCCGCGGCCTTGGAGCGTGACTGGTGGTTGGTGTACATCGGTAAGGCGATGGTCGCCAGAATGCCGATGATCGCGACGACGATCATCAGTTCGATCAGGGTGATACCGCGTTGCCCTTTCATGAACGTTTTCCTTTTTGATACGCGTACTCGTTGAGGTCAGGCTCGACCCCGGCTGGCAGCGGCGCAGTAGGCCTGAACAGACACCTTTTGTCACCCCTGCCCGCTTGGGCGTCGTCTTCGCTGAACTACTCTAGTGAGCATCTCGGACGCACGTCCTTGCATGGGCGCGGCAAGCTGTTTCCAGGCTTGTCGCACGGGCAGAAAAAGGACCTTGCATGACCCAATCCACACTCCTCTACACCTGGCACGGCACCGACGCCAACGGCGCGCCGGTCAGCGGGCAAACGTCCGGGCGCAGCCCGGCCTATGTGCGTGCCGGGCTTATCCGCCAGGGCATCAAGGTGGCCAGCTTGCGGCCTGCCGGTGGGCTGACGTTCAGTTTGCCGAAACGGCAGGCAAAGGCCGACCCGGCGGGGTTCAGCCGGCAGTTGGCGACCTTGCTCAAGGCCGGGGTGCCGCTGCTGCAGGCGTTCGAGGTGATGGGGCGCAGTGGCTGTGATGCGGCGCAGGCGGCATTGCTGGATAGATTGAAACAGGATGTGGCCTCGGGCCTGGGGCTGGCGGATGCGTTGCAGCGCCACCCGGGCTGGTTCGATGCGCTGTACTGCAACCTGGTGCGCGTCGGTGAGCAGTCCGGCACGCTCGACCGGCAGCTGGAACAGTTGGCGGGCATGCTGGAGCAACGTCGGGTGCTGCACAAGAAGGTGCGCAAGGCGATGATCTACCCGTTGCTGCTGTTGCTGACGGGGTTGGGGGTGTCGGCGATCCTATTGCTGGAGGTGATTCCGAAATTCGAGGGCATGTTCTCTGGCATGGGCGTGGCGTTGCCGGCATTTACCCAATGGGTGATCGACTTGTCCACAGGGCTGAGCCGCTTTGCGCCGCTGTTGCTGGTGATGGGCGTGGTGCTGGGTTTTGCCATGCGCCAGCTCTACCGGCAGCACGCGCCAGCGCGCCTGTGGATATCTCGCCGGGTGCTGGGTTTGCCGGTGTTCGGCACGCTGCTGGGGCAGGCGGCGCTGGCGCGCTTTGCGCGCAGCTTGGCAACGTCCTACTCCGCCGGGGTGCCGTTGCTGGATGCGCTGGGCACGGTGGCAAGGGTCAGTGGTGGCGACCTGCATGAACAGGCGGTGTTGCGGTTGCGTCAGGGCATGGCCAATGGGCAGGGGCTGCACCAGGCGATGGCCGCTGAGCCGCTGTTTCCGCCGCTGCTGGTGCAACTGACGGCCATCGGGGAATCCAGCGGTACGCTGGACCAGATGCTGGAAAAAGCCGCCAGCCATTACGAGGAACAGGTCAGCCAGGCGCTGGACCAGTTGACCAGCCTGCTGGAGCCGGCCATCGTGCTGGTCCTGGGCCTGCTGGTGGGCGGCCTGGTGGTGGCGATGTACCTGCCGATCTTCCAGTTGGGTAGCTTGATCTGAACATGACTTTATGGACTTTGCTGGCTGAGCAGCCGGCGTACTTTCTCACCCTGGCCACGGTGCTCGGTCTGCTGGTGGGCAGTTTTCTCAACGTGCTGGTGTACCGCCTGCCGATCATGCTGGAGCGGCAATGGCAGCGTGAGGCGCAGGAAATGCTGCAGTTGCCGATCACGCCGCACGAGCGTTTCGACCTGTGGCTACCCGCCTCGCGCTGCCCCCATTGTGCGCATCGGATTCGCGCGTGGGAGAACATTCCGGTCATCAGCTACCTGGCCTTGCGCGGGCGTTGCTCAGCCTGCAAAACCCGCATCAGCCCGCGCTACCCGTTGGTGGAGCTAGCCAGCGCGCTGCTGTCGCTGGTGGTGGCCTGGCGCTTTGGTGCTTCGCCCGAGGCCTTGCTGGCGCTGCCGCTGACCTGGTGCCTGCTGGCCCTGAGCCTGATCGATGCTGAGCACCAGTTGCTGCCGGATGCGCTGGTGCTGCCGATGCTGTGGCTGGGGTTGATCGTCAACGCCTTCGGCCTCTACGTCCCGCTGACCAGCGCACTGTGGGGCGCGGTGGCCGGGTACCTCAGCCTGTGGACGGTGTACTGGGTGTTCAAGCTGGTTACCGGCAAGGAAGGCATGGGCTATGGCGACTTCAAGCTGATGGCGCTGATCGGGGCCTGGGGTGGCTGGCAGGTGTTGCCGTTGACCCTGCTGTTGTCGTCGGTGGTCGGGGCGCTGGCTGGGCTGTGCCTGTTGCGCTTGCGCCGCCATGCCATTGGCACGGCGATCCCGTTTGGCCCCTATCTGGCGATTGCGGGGTGGATTGCCGTGCTCTGGGGTGATGAAATATACGCCTCATACACAAACCTGCTTGGATTCTGATGACCACTGCGGCCTTTACCCCCTGGATTCTCGGCCTGACCGGCGGCATTGGTAGCGGCAAGAGCGCCGCTGCCGAGCGTTTCGTCGAACTTGGCGTGCATCTGGTCGATGCCGACCAGGCGGCGCGCTGGGTGGTCGAGCCTGGCCGCCCGGCCCTGGCCAGCATCGTCGAGCGCTTTGGCGCCGGCGTACTGCAGGCGGACGGCCAACTCGATCGTTCGGCACTGCGCCAGCTGATATTCGCCGACCCGGCGCAGCGCAAATGGCTGGAGCAATTGCTGCACCCGCTGATCGGGCAGGAGATTTTCAGCTACCTGGCCAAGGCGGAGTCGCCGTATGCGGTGTATGTGTCGCCGCTGCTGATCGAGTCGGGCCAGCACCAGAAAACCCAACGGGTGCTGGTGATCGATGCGCCTCAGGAGCTGCAGGTGGCGCGTACCCTGGCGCGTGACAACACCAGCGCCGAGCAGGTGCAGGCCATTCTCAAGGCCCAGCTGGCCCGTGAGGAGCGCCTGCGCCATGCCGATGATGTGGTGGTCAATGACGGCGACCTGGCCGCGCTGCATCAGCAGATTGACCGCCTGCACCACTTTTACCTGACTTTACGAGGAGGCCAGCCATGAGCCAGCCATTGACCGTCGATTGCCCGACCTGTGGCGCACCTGTGGAATGGAACGAGAAAAGCCCGTTCCGGCCATTCTGTTCGGACCGTTGCAAGCTGATCGACCTGGGGGCCTGGGCGGCGGAGGAGCACAAGATTCCGGGGGCGGAAGAGTCCGAGGATGAGCTGTACTCGGGGGATTTGGAGCCGCGGCATTGATCCGATAGCAAGGTGTCCTTCAGGGCCCTTTCGCGGGTGAACCCGCTCCTACAGAGACCTCACGGCTTTCAAGGCTGGTGCAATACCTGTGGGAGCGGGTTTACCCGCGAAAGGGCCAGTACAGCCGCCACAAAATCACCGCTCATCCTCCTTCCAGGGTGCCTGCAGATACCGCGTGCGGTTGAAGGTTTCCAGCCACTCCGGGCAAAACACCACCAACGCACTGATCACCGTGCCGTTGATGAACGCTTCGGGGAACATCATCAGCCACAGGTAGCCGACAAAATCGGTGAGCCACTCCGGCATGGCGAAGCGCCCGTCCAGCCACAACAGCCCCAGCGCGGTCGACAGGCAGGCCAGCACGGTCAGTGCCGCCGGGAAGAACCCTGAACAGAAGATATACACAAACAGGTTCCGCGGCTGGGCGCGCTCGACCCCTATCGCGCACGCCTCGGCGATCAGCACCGGCAGGCCAACCAGCAACAAGCCATTCACCCCCAGCGCCGCCAGGTCCTGACGCCCCAGCACCAGCAAACCGAGCTGGGCCATGAACCCGCCAAGCACCGCCAGTGGCCAGTCCAGCAACAGCGTGACCGCCGTCATGCCTATGAAGTGGTACGACACACCGGTATCGAAATCACGCCGCACCAACCACAAGGCAAACAGGCAGAACACCGTGCCAAACAGCAGATGCTGGCGGCGCCGGTCGGTGAACAGCTCAACCCAGCGTACCTGGCTGACCGCCCAGATCAGCAACGGCACATATCCCAGCCAGCCAAGCGTAAGGGTGGTGCCCGACAACACCTGCGCGCTGATCACCTGACCAATTCCCCTTGCAGCCATGTGGATAAATCCGAGTCTACACCCATTCTCCGTTTCATTCGGTTGCGCTAGGCTGGCACCCTCACTCGATGCAGGAAGCATTGCTCATGCCGGAAGGAATCAACCTCGCCCTGCTGCTGGCAGCAGCGCTCAACGCCATCATCGGCGTACTTCACCTGGTCATCATCGCCGTCGGGCCGCGCTGGTACCGTTTGTTCGGGGCCGGCGAGCGCATGGCCGTGGCCGCCGAAAACGGCCGCTGGTACCCAGGGCTGATCACCGCAGCCATCGCCTGCGTGCTGCTGGCCTGGTCGGGGTATGCGTTGTCAGCTGCCGGGGCCATCGGGCGGTTGCCCTTGCTGCTGCCGGCCATCTGCCTGATCACCTTGGTGTACCTGGCGCGCGGCCTGCTGGGGCCGATATTGCTGGCGGGTACCGGGCGCTCGCGGCGTTTCATCGTGGTCAGTTCGCTGATCTGCCTGGGGTTTGGCCTGGTGCACCTGCTTGGGGTGGTGCAGCAATGGCCAATACTGGGCTGATTTCTGCGCACAAACAGCATCTTATCGTCATCGATTAGCAGCTAAGCTTGTCTGCATGGATGACTCAGACTACCTGCGCCTGCTTACCATCCAGGCGGAACAAGCCAATGCCTTTCTCTCCAACGCCCGCAAGTGGGAGCGGGAGCGTTGGGTGTGCCAACGCCTGTTGCAGGGGCTGAACATCCCCTATCGCAGCGAGGACTTCACCCCGGCCGGGCAAGAACCGCCAGACGTGCTGTTCCGCGACGCGGCCTTCGAGGTGTTTTTCGTGCTCGACGAGGGCCGCCGGCTCAACGATGAATGGCGCGAAGAACTGCAGCGCCGGCGCAGTGCGTTTTCCCTGGCGCAACTGGTGCGCCGCGAAGCGCGCCCGCGGCGCATCAGTGCCACCGAGCTGCTGGGGCGGCTGGCGCCGACCTTGCGCAAGAAGGCGCACAACTACCGGGAACGCGGGCTGGAACTGAACGAGCTGGATATCATTGCCTTCGCCAGCCTCAAGCGCGAAGTGCTCGACCTCAATACCCATTTCCCGCCGCCCACCGAATATCTGCGCCAGGGCTGGCGCTCGCTGTCACTGGTCGGGCCGACATTTGCCCGGGTGCTGTTCGCCCACCCCGATGCGCCGGACTTCCTGCGCGGCAACCTGGGCCGCAGCATTGTGTTCGACGTGGGCATCAGTCTTTGATCCACTGCAGCGAGTGTTTGCGATGGCGTACACTCGGCGCCGGAGATAGAAAGCCTTATCATTTGTTTCAAGCGCTTGCGTGAACGCTGTAGCGTTTACGCAGTCCCAAACGTCTACCTGACGAGGCCCTACCATGACCAGCCGCCTGAATCCGGAAGATCAGCGTCGTGTCGATGAGTATCTGCGAGCCCCCCAGCACCAAGTCGAGCGCAGGCCCTTCCGGCCGTGGCTGCTCCTTGTGCTGGTGGTGGCCGTGACCATCGGGTTGGGTCTCATCAGCCGCCTGCTCAGTGGACTGGTGCTATGAGCTGCTTCGCGCTCGCCCTCCCCTCGTGCAGTTTGCGGCCGGCCCCCGGGGCCACGAATTCCGTAAACCTTATGAGATATCCCCATGACTCATCGCATCGTGATTGTCGGCGGCGGCGCCGGCGGCCTGGAACTGGCGACCCGCCTGGGTAAAAGCCTGGGCAAGCGCAAGCAGGCCGAGATCACCCTGGTCGACGCCAACCTCACGCACATCTGGAAGCCTCTGCTGCACGAAGTGGCCGCCGGCTCGCTGAACTCCTCGGAAGACGAACTGAACTACGTGGCCCAGGCCAAGTGGAACCACTTCAACTTCCAGTTGGGGCGCATGAGCGGCCTGGACCGTGAAGGCAAACAGATTCAACTGGCCGCCACCCTCGACGAAGAGGGCCGCGAGCTGCTGCCTGCGCGCACCTTGGGCTACGACACCCTGGTCATTGCCGTGGGTTCCAACACCAACGACTTCGGCACCTTGGGCGCGGCGCAGCACTGCCTGTTCCTCGACACCCGCAAGCAGGCCGAGCGTTTCCACCAGCAGTTGCTCAACCACTATCTGCGCGCCCACGCCGGTGACGTGGCGAGCGAGAAGATCAGCGTGGCCATCGTCGGCGCCGGTGCCACCGGTGTGGAACTGGCAGCCGAGCTGCATCACGCGGCCCACGAACTGGCGGCCTATGGCCTGGACCGCATCCAGCCCAAGGACATGCACATCACCATTATCGAGGCCGGCCCGCGCGTACTGCCGGCGCTGCCGGAGCGCATCAGCGTGCCGGTGCACAAGACCCTGGAAAAGCTCGGGGTGAAGGTGATGACCAATGCCGCCGTCAGTGAAGTGACCGAGGATGGCCTGAAAACCAAGGACGGTGAAGTGATCCAGGCCAGTTTGAAAGTGTGGGCGGCTGGTATCCGTGCGCCGGCGTTCCTCAAGGACATCGATGGCCTGGAAACCAACCGCATCAACCAGCTGGTGGTGCGCCCTACCCTGCAGACCACGCGCGATGACAACATCTTTGCCTTCGGTGACTGCGCCGCCTGCCCGCAACCGGGTAGCGACCGCAACGTGCCGCCACGTGCCCAGGCGGCGCACCAGCAGGCTTCGATGCTGGCGCAGAGTTTGAAGGCGCGGCTGGAGAACAAGGCGCTGCCGACCTATGAGTACAAGGACTACGGTTCGCTGGTGTCGCTGTCGCGCTTCTCGGCGGTGGGCAACCTGATGGGTAACCTGATGGGCAGCGTAAAGCTGGAGGGCTGGCTGGCGCGGATGTTCTACGTGTCGCTGTACCGGATGCACCAGATGGCGTTGTACGGGTTCTTCCGTACGGCGTTGATGATGCTGGGTAGCAAGATTGGCCGGGGTACCGAGCCGCGCCTGAAACTGCACTGACAGACACCAGCATGCCCTGTGGGAGCGGGTTTACCCGCGAATGCGATGGTGAACCTGCTGCCGCATTCGCGGGTGAACCCGCTCCCACACAGGGCTGTGTGGGCCCAAGAGCGCATTCTTGTGGGATAAATTCAACGCAAAAAAAGGGCATCTCATGCGAGATGCCCTTTTTTTCATGGTGGGTCGTGTAGGATTCGAACCTACGACCAATTGGTTAAAAGCCAACTGCTCTACCAACTGAGCTAACGACCCGGAAATGGTCGGGGTGAGGGGATTCGAACTCCTGACATCCTGCTCCCAAAGCAGGCGCGCTACCGGACTGCGCTACACCCCGTGATACTTAAAGAAAAAGGGCATCTCGCTTGAGATGCCCTTTTTACATGGTGGGTCGTGTAGGATTCGAACCTACGACCAATTGGTTAAAAGCCAACTGCTCTACCAACTGAGCTAACGACCCGGAAAATGGTCGGGGTGAGGGGATTCGAACTCCTGACATCCTGCTCCCAAAGCAGGCGCGCTACCGGACTGCGCTACACCCCGAGATTGGCTCCGCGACCTGGACTCGAACCAGGGACCCAATGATTAACAGTCATTTGCTCTACCGACTGAGCTATCGCGGAACTGAACTTCGGTACATCTTTACAGCTTCGAAGCTTGTGTTAGCTTCGGTCTCTTTGGCTATCCGCTTTCGCGTTGCAGCTGCTGAGGCCGGCTATTCTACATTCTTCGTTTTGCTTGTCAACCACTTTTTTTCATTCAACTTACTGATTTGTAAGTTGTTTTGCGGTCACCGGTGTTGCTGGTGATTCGCTTAGTGCCTGACAACGCGGCGTATATTAGGGGCACCAGATTTTAGATGCAAGCAAAAATTTCAAAAATTTCAGCTAGTTATCCAGGAGGCCGGAAAGGCCCGGATTTTCTGGGGCTGTGAGGGCCTCTTCGCGGGTAAACCCGCTCCCACAGGTACTGCACAGGCCTTTGAGCTGTAGGTAATCCTGTGGGAGCGGGTTTACCCGCGAAGGGGCCGGCACAGGCAAAAAAAGCCCCGCAGATGCGGGGCTCATGGTGAAACAGATCAGCCGAAGACGATTTCGTCGCCTTCCACCTTGGCGGTAATCGCCGTGCCCGGCATGAACTTGCCTGCCAGGATCAACTGCGCCAGCGGGTTCTCGATCCAGCGCTGGATCGCACGCTTCAGTGGCCGTGCGCCGTATACCGGGTCGTAACCCACGGCAATCAGCTTGTCCAACGCCTCCGGGCTCAAGCTCAGCGACAGTTCGCGCTCCAGCAGACGGCTGCGCAGGCGGCCCAGCTGGATTTCGGTAATGCCGGCAATCTGCTCGCGGCCCAGTGGCTCGAACACCACCACTTCGTCGATACGGTTGATGAATTCCGGACGGAAGTGCGAACCCACCGCATCCATCACCGCCGCACGCTGTGCCTCGCGGTCACCCACCAGTTCCTGGATCTGCGCCGAGCCCAGGTTGGAGGTCATCACAATCACGGTGTTGCGGAAGTCCACGGTGCGCCCGTGGCTGTCGGTCAGGCGGCCGTCTTCCAGCACCTGCAGCAGCACGTTGAACACATCCGGGTGGGCCTTCTCCACCTCGTCCAGCAGCACCACCGAGTATGGCTTGCGCCGTACCGCCTCGGTCAGGTAACCGCCCTCTTCATACCCCACATAGCCTGGTGGGGCACCGATCAGGCGAGCCACGGAATGCTTCTCCATGAACTCGGACATGTCGATGCGCACCATTGCCTCTTCGGTGTCGAACAGGAACTCGGCCAGCGCCTTGCACAGCTCGGTCTTGCCCACCCCGGTCGGGCCGAGGAACAGGAACGAACCACTCGGCCGGTTCGGGTCGGACAGCCCGGCACGCGAACGGCGCACCGCGTTGGCCACGGCGGTTACCGCCTCGTTCTGACCGATCACACGCTGGTGCAGCAGCTCTTCCATCTTCAGCAGCTTTTCACGCTCGCCTTCGAGCATCTTGGCCACCGGGATACCGGTCCACTTCGAGACCACTTCGGCAATTTCTTCCTCGGTCACCTTGTTACGCAGCAACTGGTTTTCGGTCTTGCCGTGCTGGTCGACCATCTGCAGGCTGCGCTCCAAGTCCGGGATCACCCCGTACTGCAGCTCGGCCATGCGGCTCAGGTCGCCTTTGCGACGGGCGGTCTCCAGCTCCTGACGGGCCTGCTCGATCTTTTGCTGGATCTGCGCCGAGCCCTGCACCTCAGCCTTCTCGGAGGCCCAGATTTCTTCCAGGTCGGCGTATTCACGCTCCAACCGGTCGATTTCCTCGGTCAGCTTCTCCAGGCGCTTTTTCGCCGCTTCGTCTTCTTCCTTCTTCAGCGCCTGCGACTCCACCTTCAGCTGGATCAGGCGACGGTCGAGGCGGTCGAGCACTTCCGGCTTGGAGTCGATCTCCATGCGGATGCGGCTGGCCGCTTCGTCGATCAGGTCAATGGCCTTGTCCGGCAGCTGACGGTCGGTGATGTAGCGGTGGCTGAGCTTGGCCGCAGCAATGATGGCGCCGTCGGTGATGGCCACCTTGTGGTGCACTTCATAACGCTCTTTCAGGCCCCGCAGGATGGCGATGGTGTCTTCCTCGCTCGGCTCCTCGACCAGCACCTTCTGGAAGCGGCGCTCCAGGGCAGCATCTTTTTCGATGAACTGGCGGTACTCGTTCAGCGTGGTGGCGCCAACGCAGTGCAGCTCGCCACGAGCCAGGGCCGGCTTGAGCATGTTGCCGGCGTCCATGGCGCCCTCGCCCTTGCCGGCGCCGACCATGGTGTGCAGTTCGTCGATGAACAGGATGATCTGGCCTTCCTGCTTGGACAGCTCGTTCAGCAGGCCTTTGAGGCGTTCTTCGAACTCGCCGCGGTACTTGGCACCGGCAATCAGCGCGCCCATGTCCAGCGCCAGCAGGCGCTTGCCCTTCAGGCCGTCCGGCACTTCACCATTGATGATGCGCTGGGCCAGGCCTTCGGCGATGGCGGTTTTACCTACGCCAGGCTCACCGATCAGCACCGGGTTGTTCTTGGTACGGCGTTGCAGCACCTGTACGGTACGGCGAATTTCGTCGTCACGGCCAATCACCGGGTCCAGCTTGCCCTCTTCGGCACGCTTGGTCAGGTCGACGGTGTACTTGTCCAGCGCCTGGCGCGATTCCTCGGCGTTGGCGTCATTGACCGCCGCACCGCCACGCAGGTTGTTGATGGCGTTTTCCAGGGCCTTCTTGCTCACGCCCTGGCTCAACAACAGCTTGCCGAGCTTGCTGTTCTCGTCCATGGCAGCCAGCAACACCAGTTCGCTGGAAATGAACTGGTCGCCCTTCTGCTGGGCCAGGCGGTCGGCCTGGTTGAGCAGGCGCGCCAGGTCCTGCGACATGTTCACGTCGCCGGTGGGGTTCTGGATTTTCGGCAGCTGGTCGAGTTCTTTCACCAGTGCCTGGCGCAGGCTGTTGATGTCGAAGCCTACCTGCATCAGCAGCGGCTTGATCGAGCCGCCCTGCTGCTCGAGCAATGCCTGCAACAGGTGCACCGGCTCGATGGCAGGGTGATCCATGCCAACCGCCAGGGATTGGGCATCGGATATCGCAAGCTGCAGCTTGCTGGTCAAACGGTCTATTCGCATGGGGATACCTTCCTTTTAAAGGGCAGGTCGGAGCGATGGACAGCGCCTGTTTGTGAAGAAACCTGCCTGAGATGACCTTATAGATAAGGCTGATTCTGGAAGATTCAAGCGTAGCGGGGTTGACCAGGATCAACCTGTTGGATTAGTGCTGGGCCATTCGCGGGCATGCCCGCCCCCACAAGTACTGCTCCGCTCTCAGGGCCTGTGATTATCCTGTGGGGGCGGGTTCACCCGCGAAAAGGCCGATGCAGGCTAGCGCGGTTCCAGCCACACAAGGGAAGCAAAACGCCCCCCCTGCGGAGTACGGCGATAGGAGAAGAACCGCTCGTCGCTGACCGTGCACAAGCCACCGCCATGAACAGCAGTCACCCCACGCGCCGCCAAACGAATACGCGCCAGCTCATAGATGTCGGCCATCAACTTGCCCGGCCGGGCACCATCGACAAAGGCCCTGGCCGCTTCCGGGTGCACCGCCGTAAAGGCATCACGCACTTCCAGCCCCACTTCGAACGCCTGTGGGCCAATCGCCGGGCCCAGCCACACCAGCACCTCTTCGGGTGGCAGTGCCAGGCGATCCAAGGTGGCCTCCAGCACACCACCGGCCAACCCGCGCCATCCAGCATGCGCGGCCGCCACGCGGGTACCGGCCCGGTCGCAGAACAGCGCTGGCAGGCAATCGGCAGTCATCACGGTGCAGGCAATGCCAGGCTGATCGGTCCAGCTGGCGTCGGCCTCGGCCACCACGGCCGGGTCGGCATTTGCCACCACCAGCCCATGCACCTGCTTGAGCCAGGCCGGCTGGATGGCGAATTCGTCGCTCAGGCGACGACGGTTCTCGGCCACCGCGACAGGGTCGTCCCCAACATGGTCGCCAAGGTTGAAGGTTTCATAGGGCGGCAGGCTGATGCCGCCCTGGCGAGTGGTGACACAGGCGCGCACCGAGGCCGGGGCCGGCCAGTCGGGGAACAGCAGCGACTGAGTCAGGCCACTCATCCGATAAAGCTCTCGCGGTCCTGGTTCAGCAGCGACAGCAACCAGACGAAGTCGTCCGGCAGCGGCGATTCCCATTCCATGCGCTCACCGGTGGTCGGGTGTACCAGCGCCAGGAAGCGTGCGTGCAGGGCCTGACGCGGGAAGGTTTTCACCGCCTCGACCATGGTCGGGCTGGCTGCCGGCGGGATGCGGAAGCGGCCGCCGTAGGTCTGGTCGCCGACCAGCGGGTAGCCGACATGAGCCATGTGCACGCGGATCTGGTGGGTACGGCCGGTTTCCAGCTTCACCCGCACATGGGTGTGCGAGCGGAAGCGCTTGAGCACACGGTAGTGGCTGATCGCAGGCTTGCCGCCGTCGGTGACTGCCATGCGCTGGCGCATGCCGCCGTGGCGACCGATGGGCGCGTCGATCTTGCCACCGGCAGTCACCACACCAACCACGATGCATTCATAAATGCGGCTGACCGAGCGCTTTTGCAGCTGGTCGACCAGGTTGGTCTGCGCCTGCAGGGTCTTGGCCACCACCATCAGGCCGGTGGTGTCCTTGTCCAGGCGGTGCACGATGCCGGCGCGCGGCACGTTGATGATGTCGGGCACATGGTGCAGCAGCGCGTTCAGCAAGGTGCCGCTGGCATGCCCGGCAGCCGGGTGCACAACCAGGCCGGCAGGCTTGTTGATCACCAGGATCTGGTCGTCTTCATAGACGATGTCCAGCGCGATGTCCTCGGCCTCCCACTCGCCCTGGGCCTCTTGCTCGGCCTCCAGGGCCAGCACGGCGCCACCATGGACGGTGTCACGCGGGCGCAGGACCGCGCCATCGACCGTCAGGCGGCCTTCTTTGATCCAGGTAGTCAGCCGCGAGCGCGAATACTCGTCGAACAATTGGGCGGCGACCTGGTCGAGGCGTTGACCGCCCAGTTCGGACGGGACCTCTGCGCTAAGTTGAATGATCTCGGACATGCTCGATTCGGCGGGCGCACAGCCTTTGGTTTCGGCTGCGAGCTTGTGGTTAAATACGGCTTCTTTTGTCCCGGGGTTGGCCGGGGCGCTCATCATAACAGGACGGCACCGCCCAAGACAGCGGCCGTCAAAGGGACGCAAGCCGCCATGCAAGTGAAACACCTGCTGCTGATCGCCATCCTCGGGCTCACCGCGGCCTGTTCCTCCAATAAGGAAGTGATCGACGAGAACCTCAGCGAGGCCGAGCTGTATCAGCAGGCGCAAGCTGACCTGGACAACTCCAGCTACACCAGCGCCGTGAACAAGCTCAAGGCCCTGGAGTCGCGCTACCCGTTCGGCCGCTATGCCGACCAGGCGCAGCTCGAGCTGATCTACGCCAACTACAAGAACTCCGAGCCCGAGGCTGCCAAGTCGGCTGCCGAGCGCTTCATCCGCCTGCACCCGCAGCACCCGAACGTCGACTACGCCTACTACCTCAAGGGCCTGACCTCGTTCGACCAGGACCGTGGCCTGGTGGCGCGCTTCCTGCCGCTGGACATGACCAAGCGTGACCCGGGTGCTGCCCGCGACTCGTACAACGAGTTCGCCCAGCTGACCAGCCGCTTCCCCAACAGCCGCTACGCCCCCGATGCCAAGCAGCGCATGATCTACCTGCGCAACCTGCTGGCGTCGTACGAAATCCATGTGGCCGACTACTACCTGAGCCGCCAGGCCTATGTAGCCGCTGCCAACCGTGGCCGCTACGTGGTGGAGAACTTCCAGGAAACCCCATCGGTCGGCGACGGCCTGGCGGTGATGGTCGAGGCGTACCAGAAGATGCACCTGGACGAACTGGCCGCCACCAGCCTGGAAACCCTCAAACTCAACTACCCGGACCACCCGAGCCTGGTAGATGGCGAGTTCCAGCCAAAGCAGACCGAGTCTGACGGCCGCGGCTGGCTGTCCAAGGCGACCCTGGGCCTGATCGAAACCGAAACCCCGCTGCCACCGGGTGAAACCCGCGCCAACCAGGACGTCGTCAAGCAGTTCCAGGATGCACGTGACGAGATGCCGCGTGAGCTGCTGCCAACTGACGAGAACGGTGACCCGATCGTGCCGGAAGGGCCGAAGGAAGCCGAGAAAGACCGCTCCTGGTTCAGCTACATGACCTTTGGTCTGTTCGACTGATACGTAGCGGTACATGAAAGGGAGGCCCTGGGCCTCCCTTTTTTATTGGCCGCGTCCTAGACTGTCGGCTTCTTCAACCGACAAGCTGGACACCATGGTTCGCCTACTTTTCTGGATCGCCCTGATCGCCGCTGCGTTCTGGCTGTGGCGCAAGTTCAAAGCCAGCCAACAGTCGCACCCCGAGGCCAAGCTGGATGCGCCGCTGAAGATGGTGCGCTGCGCCCATTGCGGCGTGCACCTGCCCAATGACCGGGCGCTGCAGCAGGGCAACGAGTGGTACTGCAGCCAGGCGCACCTGCAGCAAGGGCCAGGCCGCCAAGACTGAATTCAAATCTCCACTGGCTTCTTCGCGGGTAAACCCGCTCCCACAGGGATCGCACAGTTTTCGAAACCTGTGCTCTACCCGCGAAGAGGCCCTCAGCCCAGCCGCCCGGTTGGCGCATAGGGCGCCGGGTCGATGATCGGCTCGGCCCCGGTCAGCAAGTCGGTAAACAGCTGGCACGAAGCCGGCGCCAGCACCAGCCCGTTGCGGTAATGCCCGCAGTTCAACCACAACCCCGCATGCCCCGGCACCGGCCCGATATACGGAATACCTTCCGGCGACCCCGGCCGCAGCCCGGCCCAGTGCGCCACCACCGTGGCCCCCTCGAGCTCAGGCAGCAACTCCACCGCCGAGGCCTTCAGGCTCTCCAACGCCTCCTCGGTCGGGGTCTTGTCGTACCCGGCATGCTCCAGCGTGCTACCCACCAGAATATGCCCGTCACGCCGCGGGATCGCATAGCGCCCCTTGGCCAGCACCATGCTCGGCAGGAAGTCTTCGGCACATTTGAACAAAATCATCTGGCCCTTCACCGGCTCCACCGGCAGCTCCAGGCCGAGCGTACGCAGCAGGTCGCCACTCCACGCGCCAGCACTGAGCACCACCTCATCCGCCGCCAGAACGCCGTCTGCCGTCTGCACCCCGGTCACGCGACCGCCCTGCTGGACAAAACCGGTAACCTGGCAGTGCTCACGCAAGGTCACGTTGGGCAACGCCAGCAACGCCGCCTTGAGCGACTTCACCAGGCGCGGGTTGCGCACGTTGGCCACGCCGGCCATGTAGATGGCACGCTTGAAGCCCGGGCCCAGCACCGGCACCGCGTCATAGGCCGCCGAAATATCCACGGCACTCAGCGGCCGCTGCTCACGCTCGGCCCAGGCCAGCGCTTCGGCCTCGTCGTCCAGGTCGAGCCAGTACAGGCCCGTGGTGTGCACTTCGGGGTCGACGCCGGTGCTGGCGAACAAACGCTCGCCCAGCTGCGGATAAAAGTCTTGCGACCAGTGTGCCAGGGCGGTCACGGCCGGGCTGTAACGCCACGGGTACAGCGGCGAGACGATGCCACCGCCAGCCCAGGACGACTCGCGGCCGACTTCCCCCTGATCGCACACCACCACCTGCCCGACCTTCGCCGCCAGGTTGAATGCCGTCAGCAGGCCGATCACCCCGCCGCCGACCACCACTACTTGCTTGCTCATCTGTCGATCCAACACCTGAAGTAAATCCGCGATGCACCGGGCATCATTCAATCTTCAGCTTCCCCAGCAATGCACGCTGTCTTCGACGGCACCCGGATTGCGCTGCACGCCGGCCTGGTCGAGCTGGAAATCGCCACAGCGGTCCTGCGCCATCAGCCCGCTCGGCAGCCGCCGGGCGCGCAGCGTGAAGGTGTCGCTGTCGCGCTGGGCCTGCAGGCTGTAATAGCGGGTACCGTCGGGCAAGGCCGGGTCGCCCTCGGCGTATTGGCCAGTGCGTACGCGGTGGCGCTCCAGGCGCAGGGCGGCATCATGCAGCAGGCCAACCACTTCGCTGCGCGCGGCTCGCCGTAGCTGGTCGCTGTAACTGGGGTAGGCAATGGCTGCCAGAATGCCGGTCACGGCCAGCACAATCAACAACTCGATCAGGCTCAAGCCTTGCTGCATGTCAGTCTCCTCGCAATCTCTGCCGCCAGGCAATGCGCCGGGTTGTGTCGCCGTCCATGGCGTAGACCGCTTCCAGCACATGCCGTGACTGGGTTTGCAGGCTGACGGCGGTGACGCGGTACAGGGTGACCTGCTGCCCTTCCGGCATATGCGCCGCGTGTTCGCTGGTACCCAGATTCTGCAAATGGAAATAGCCGGTTCGCGTGGGCTGCCACTGCCCGCTCAGGTCATGCGGTCGAGCGGGTGGCGGGCACGCCTCGCAAGGGTCGGGGGGAGCCCGCTCGAGCTCGCCTGCCCCTGCCAGCAGCGTGGCCTCGGCCTGCTCCAGCGCCAGCAGGCCTTCGCTCAGATAGCCGGTCATTCGCGTTTGCACCAGCGCATTACGCAGGGCAGACGCCGCAAACAGCCCAAGCAGCAGGCTCAGGACCAAGGCCAACAACAGGACTATGCCACGCTGACGATTCATGAGGCCGGCACCGGGTTGCGGATTGCGACGCTCAGTTCATGGTGCTGTTCAAGTTCGAGCGTGGGTTCGTAAAGCGTCAGGGCAATATCCACCCCCTCACCCTGTGCCATTTGCACACGTTGGAAACGTATTGAGCGCACATTTTCAACCAGCGGCTGGAAGTTGCTTTTGTTGCGTTTGAATCTCAGCGTATTGCCCTGGAGTTGGTAGACATATCTGCTGATGGGGTAAACCTGTGGGTAGCCCTCCTTCAACTCATCGTCCACAGACACCTTGCTAGTACAGTCCGTGTGCAGGAACCACTGCGGGCCCCCGGCTTGCCCAGGTAACTCCGCAACGACCAGGCTAAGGGTGGATGCTTCGACTTCCATCGGCCGGGCGAATGCGTGCCCTGCGCTCGAACTGCCGAAGTGCTTTGGCCGCAGTCGCAGGCAGCCGAACATCCCGGTCATGCGGATATCCTGGGCCATTCGCAGCAATGCCAGGCGTGCCTCATCCTGCATGCGTACTGCCGTGCTTTGCAGCCGCCAGGTATGGTGGGCCGAGGCAAATAGCTGGCTGGCCGCCGTCAACAGCAGCAACCCGATGGTCAGCGCCAGCATCACCTCAAGCAAGCCGAAACCACGCTGGCCGCGACTCATGGCCGCCCCCTTTCATGCTCACTGTGCGCCGCCATTGCCGCCTGTCCATCGCGGCGCGCGTTCTCCGCAGCCTGCAATGCCTGCAGTTGCAGGCCTGCCGCTGCGAACATACCCACAGCCACCACTACCACCGCCAATAACACTTCCAGAAGCGTCATGCCCCGCTGTCTTGCGTGCATCCCTGCACCTCCTGCGACTTTTCCTGCAATTGCATTGAACCCGGGCGACTGGACCGCCGGTCCAACGACCGTGAAGCTACAGCCAAGCACTTCCAGGGAGGAATGCACGGTGAAGCAACGAGGTGTAACACTGATACAAATGTTGTCGGCCCTGGCGGTGGCCGTATTGCTGACACAACTCGGCATGCCGGCCTACGCCAGATTGAGCGACGACCTACACAGGGCGGCAGCTGCGCGTGACTTGGCGCAGGCACTGCGCAGTGCGCGCAGCCATGCCATGTTGCAAAGCCAGCCGGTGCTGGTGCAGGCGTTGGACGGTAACTGGGGGAATGGTTGGCAGGTGATGCTGGAGCATAACGGGCAGGTGCTGCGCGAGCAGCGTCTTTCACGGCCGCTGAAGATCACGAGCAATCGCGGTGAGCAGCTGAAATTCAGTGCGCAGGGTGTTCCGCTTGGGGCCAACGGTAATTGGTTAGGTTCAACGATGGAGATTTGCGAGCGCTTGACCGCAACTAGCCAGTATCAAGTTGTGATGGCATCGACTGGCAGGGTCAACGTACAGATGGGAGAGCCAAAAAAATCCCGATGCAAAGACACCTCCAGCTAGCATATGTGGTCGTTGTGGGAGCGGCCCTTTCGCACACAAGGCCGCTCCCACATAAAACAGCACCAGGTGGGTGCCGTTTCAGATCAGCGACCGAACCCGCAGTTCCTTGGGCATGGAGAAGGTGATGTTCTCTTCCCGCCCATCCAGCTCTTCAGCACCGGTGGCGCCCCAGGCCTTGAGCTGCTCGATCACGCCACGCACCAGAACTTCGGGAGCCGAAGCGCCAGCGGTGATGCCGACCCGCGCCGTCTGGTCGAACCAGCCACGCTGCAGGTCCTCGGCACCGTCGATCAGGTAGGCCGGGGTGCCCATGCGCTCGGCCAGCTCGCGCAGGCGGTTGGAGTTGGAGCTGTTCGGGCTGCCGACCACCAGTACCACGTCGCACTCGTCCGCCAGTTGCTTGACCGCGTCCTGGCGGTTCTGGGTGGCGTAGCAGATGTCATCCTTGCGCGGGCCGCCAATGTTCGGGAAGCGCGCACGCAGGGCGTCGATCACGCGGCTGGTGTCGTCCATCGACAGCGTGGTCTGGGTGACGAACGCCAGGTGGTCCGGGTCCTTCACCTGCAGGTTGGCAACATCCTCCTCGTCTTCGACGAGGTAGATGGCGCCACCGTTGCTGGCGTCGTACTGGCCCATGGTGCCTTCGACCTCCGGATGCCCTTCGTGGCCGATGAGAATGCACTCACGGCCGTCGCGGCTGTACTTGGCCACTTCGATGTGCACCTTGGTCACCAGCGGGCAGGTGGCATCGAACACTTTCAGGCCACGGCCAGCAGCTTCCTGGCGCACGGCCTGGGAAACCCCGTGGGCACTGAAGATGACGATGACGTCGTCCGGTACCTGGTCCAGCTCTTCGACAAAGATGGCGCCACGGTTGCGCAGGTCTTCCACCACGAACTTGTTGTGCACCACTTCGTGACGCACATAGATCGGCGGGCCGAAGACTTCCAGCGCGCGGTTGACGATTTCGATCGCCCGGTCGACCCCCGCGCAGAAGCCGCGAGGGTTGGCGAGTTTGATTTGCATGCTCGGCTCCAGGCTTACAGGGCCTTCACCTCGAGGATCTCCACCTCGAAGGTCAGGGTCTTGCCAGCCAATGGGTGATTGAAGTCGATGGTCACCTGGTCGTCATCGAACGCTTTGACTACACCCGGCAGCTCGGTGTTGGCGGCGTCGTTGAAGATGATCAACAGCCCTTCGGACAACTCCATGCCCTCGAACTGAGACCGTGGCATGACTTGCACGTTCTGCGGGTTTGGCTGGCCGAATGCGTTCTCCGGGGCCACCACGACGGTACGCTTGTCGCCACCCTTGAAGCCGAACAGGGCGTTCTCGAACCCTGGCAGCAGGTTGCCATCGCCAACCTTGAAGGTGGCCGGGGCCTTGTCGAACGTGCTGTCGACGGTGTCGCCGTTTTCCAGGTGCAGCGCGAAGTGCAGGGTGACTTCGGTGTTCTGGCCGATACGGGTGTCAGTCATGGACCGGATCCTCGGACTTCTTGCTCTTGAACATATCCAGCGCCAGCATCACCGCACCAACGGTGATGGCGCTGTCGGCCAGGTTGAAGGCCGGGAAGTAATGGCGGTTCTGCCAGTGCACCAGGATGAAGTCGACCACATGGCCGAGCACGACGCGGTCGTACAGGTTGCCGATCGCGCCACCCAGCACCAGCGCCAGCGCCACGGCCAGCCAGGTCTCGTTGCGCCCCAGGCGCTTGAGCCACACTACCAACACGGCACTGACCACCACGGCGATCAGGGCGAACAGCCAGCGCTGCCAGCCGGAGCTTTCAGCCAGGAAGCTGAACGCCGCGCCGGTGTTGTAGGCCAGGGTCCAGCTGAAGTAGTCAGGGATGACGACAACCTGCTGGTACATGGTCAGGGCATTGTTGAAATACAGCTTGGTGGCCTGGTCGAGGACCAGTACCACCAGGCTCAGCCAAAGCCATGCAAGGCGCCCGAAGCGCCCCGCTACAGGGTTAGGCATAGTGGCGCACCTCGCCGGAACCGCTCAGGTTGTCGACGCAACGGCCGCAGATTTCCGGGTGCTCCGGGTGGCTGCCGACGTCGGCGCGGAAGTGCCAGCAACGGCCGCACTTGGTGTGGCCGGACTTGACCACTTGCAGCTTGAGGCCTTCGACTTCGGTGGCCACCGCTTCGGCCGGCGCTTGCGCGAATGGCACCACGCTGGCAGCCGAGGTGATCAGCACGAAGCGCAGTTCGTCGCCCAGCTTGCCCAGGTCGGCGCTCAGGCCTTCGTCGGCGTACAGGGTGACTTCGGCCTGCAGGTTGCCGCCGATGACCTTGGCGGTACGCTGGTTTTCCAGCTCCTTGTTGACCGATGCCTTGACGGCCATCACGCGGTCCCAGTAGGCGCGGTCCAGTTCGGTACCTACCGGCAGCTCGCTCAGGCCTTCGTACCAGCCGTTGAGCATTACCGACTCGTTGCGCTCGCCTGGCAGGTACTGCCAGATTTCGTCGGCCGTAAACGCCAGGATCGGCGCGATCCAGCGCACCAGCGCCTCGCTGATGTGGTAGAGCGCGGTCTGGCAGGAACGGCGAGCGACACTGTTGGCGCCGGTGGTGTACTGGCGGTCCTTGATGATGTCGAGGTAGAAGCCGCCCAGTTCCTGCACGCAGAAGTTGTGCACCTTGGAGTAGACGTTCCAGAAACGGTACTCGCTGTAGTGCTCTTCCAGCTCGCGTTGCAGCAGCAGGGTGCGGTCAACCGCCCAGCGGTCCAGCGCCAGCATGTCTTCCGGGGCCAGCAAATCGCGGGCCGGGTCGAAGCCGGACAGGTTGGAGAGCAGGAAGCGTGCAGTGTTGCGGATACGGCGGTAGGCGTCGGCGCTGCGCTGCAGGATTTGCTCGGAAACGGCCATTTCACCGGAATAGTCGGTAGCGGCAACCCACAGGCGCAGGATATCGGCACCCAGGGTGTTGTTGACCTTTTCTGGCTCGATGGTGTTGCCCAGCGACTTGGACATCTTGCGGCCGTTCTCGTCCACGGTGAAGCCGTGGGTCAGAAGCTCGCGGTACGGCGCGTGGCCGTCGATGGCGCAACCGGTCAGCAAGGACGAGTGGAACCAGCCGCGGTGCTGGTCGGAACCTTCCAGGTACAGGTCGGCACGCGGGCCGGTGGCGTGGCCAATGTCATGCGAGCCACGCAGCACGTGCCAGTGGGTGGTACCCGAGTCGAACCACACGTCGAGGGTGTCGGTGATCTTGTCGTACTGCTCGGCTTCAGCGCCCAGCAGTTCGGCGGCGTCCAGCTTGAACCAGGCCTCGATGCCTTCCTGTTCGACGCGCTTGGCCACTGCTTCCATCAGCTCGACGGTGCGTGGGTGCAGCTCGCCGGTCTGCTTGTGCAGGAAGAACGGGATCGGTACACCCCAGTTGCGCTGACGGGAGATGCACCAGTCCGGGCGGTTGGCGATCATCGAATGCAGGCGCGCCTGGCCCCAGGCCGGGACGAACTTGGTGTCTTCGATGGCTTTAAGTGCGCGCTCACGCAGCGGCTCGCCGGTGGTCGGCTGCTTGTCCATACCCACGAACCACTGCGCGGTGGCGCGGTAGATCAGCGGGGTCTTGTGGCGCCAGCAGTGCATGTAGCTGTGGCTGATGGTTTCGGTGTGCATCAGCGCGCCGACTTCGCTCAGCTTCTCGACGATGGCCGGGTTGGCCTTCCAGATGAACTGGCCGCCGAAGAATGGCAGCGAGTCCACATACACGCCGTTGCTCTGCACCGGGGTGAGGATGTCGTCGTTGACCATGCCGTAGCGCTTGCAGGTGACGAAGTCGTCTTCACCGTAGGCTGGCGAGGAGTGCACCACGCCGGTACCGGCGCCCAGTTCGACGTAGTCAGCCAGGTAGATTGGCGACAGGCGGTCATAGAACGGGTGGCGGAAGTTGATCAGTTCCAGTGCCGAACCCTGGGCGGTGGCAATGACCGAGCCTTCCAGGCTGTAGCGCTTGAGGCACGACTCGACCAACTCTTCGGCCAGAACCAGCAGACGCTCGCCGGTGTCGACCAGGGCGTACTTGAACTCCGGGTGGATGTTCAGCGCCTGGTTGGCCGGGATAGTCCACGGGGTGGTGGTCCAGATCACGATGGCAGCCGGCTTGGCCAGCGAAGCCAGACCGAAGGCAGCAGCCAGCTTGGCGTCATCGGCTACCGGGAAGGCAACGTCGATGGTCTGCGATTTCTTGTCGGCGTACTCGACTTCGGCCTCGGCCAGGGCCGAACCGCAATCGAAGCACCAGTTCACAGGCTTCAGGCCCTTGAACACGAAGCCTTGCTTGACCATCTCGGCCAGGGCGCGGATTTCGCCGGCCTCGTTGGCAAAGTTCATGGTCTTGTACGGGTTGTCCCAGTCACCCAGCACGCCCAGGCGGATGAACTCGGTCTTCTGCCCTTCGATCTGCTCGGCGGCGTACTCGCGGCACAGCTCGCGAGTGCGGTCGGCGGACAGATGCTTGCCGTGGGTGACCTCGACCTTGTGCTCGATCGGCAGGCCATGGCAGTCCCAGCCCGGCACATACGGCGCATCGAAGCCGGCCAGGGTCTTGGAACGGACGATCATGTCCTTGAGGATCTTGTTCAGCGCATGACCGATGTGAATCTTGCCGTTGGCATAGGGCGGGCCGTCGTGCAGGACGAACTTGGGACGATCCTTGCCAATTTCGCGCAGCTTCTGGTACAGGCCAATGCTGTCCCAGCGCTGCAGGATCTGCGGTTCGCGCTGAGGCAGGCCGGCCTTCATGGGGAAGGCGGTGTCCGGAAGGTTAAGCGTGGCTTTGTAGTCGGTCATTTCAGGCTCTTCGTTAGCGGTTGAGCGTGCCAATGTGCACGTGCGGCGGCGATATCCGCATCGATCGCCGACTTCAGCGCCTCCAGGGAGGCGAATCGCTGCTCTTCTCGCAGCTTGTGGTGGAACTCCACCGTCAGGCGCCGGCCGTAAAGGTCGCCGGCATAGTCCAGCAGATGAATCTCCAGGTGCGGGCGCCCATCACCGGCAACGGTGGGGCGCACGCCGATATTGCCGACACCCGGCCAGGCCTTGCCGTCGATTTCGATGCTGGCCAGGTAGACCCCGGACAGCGGCACGCGGCGGCGCTTGAGCTGAATGTTGGCGGTAGGTGTGCCGAGCTGGCGGGCCAGCTTCTGGCCATGCAGCACGCGGCCGCTGATGCGGTACGGGCGGCCCAGCAGGTGCTCGGCCAGCTCGAAGTTGCCTTCGGACAGGGCCTTGCGCACTTCGGTGCTGCTGACCCGCAGGCCGTCCTGGATCACCGTGTTGGCAGCCTCGACGGTGAAGCCGTACTGCTTGCCGGCCTCGACCAGGAAAGCGAAGTCGCCGGCGCGGTCGCAGCCGAAGCGGAAGTCATCGCCCACTTCGAGGTGGCGTACACCCAGGCCGTCGACCAGGATGGCCTTGACGAAGGCATCGGCGCCGAGCTTGCTCAGGCGCTGGTTGAATGCCAGGCACAGCACCCGGTCGATACCCTCGGCCGCCAGCAGCTCGATCTTGTCGCGCAGCCGGGCCAGGCGGGCCGGCGCGGTGTCGGGGGCGAAATACTCGCGTGGTTGCGGTTCGAAGATGACCACGCAGGTCGGCAGGCCCAAGGCCTGGCCGCGCTCGCGCAGGCGCGCCAGGATAGCCTGGTGGCCGCGGTGAACCCCGTCGAAGTTGCCAATGGTGGCGACACAGCCCCGGTGCTCGGGGCGCAGGTTGTGAAGACCTCGAACCAGCTGCATAACGCGCTTCTTGCTCATAAAGTGGCCGATTATAACCACACCCGGGCGCCGGTGACAGGCAGCAGCGCCCAAGGGCGGCGTGGAATTCGAAAAACCGACGCCTGACCCGCCCGATGCCTCAGTGCAAGGCCTTGCGGGCGAAATGCCGAGGCCGGAAGCCGCACAGGTACAGGCAGCCGAAATAGGTCACGACGCCCGCCAGTACCAAAGCCCCCAGGCGCACCAGGCGCTCGAGCATGTTGCCCTGTTCCCAGGCCGGCAAATAATGCATGCCGGCCAGCAACACCGCCGACATCAGCCCCACCGCCAGCACCAGCTTGAGCAGGAATATCGCCCAGCCTGGTTGCGGCTGGAACAGCTGCTGACTGCGCAGTTTCCAGAACAGCAGGCCGGCGTTCAGGCAGGCCCCCAGGCTGATCGCCAGGGCCAGGCCGGCATGCGCGAGCGGCCCGATCAGGGCCAGGTTGAACAGTTGGGTGCAGACCAGGGTGAATACCGCGATCTTCACCGGTGTACGGATATTCTGCTGCGCGTAGAAGCCGGGTGCCAGCACCTTGACCAGAATGATCGCCAGCAAGCCCACGGAATAGGCGATCAGCGCCTTCTGGGTCATGGCTGCGTCGACGGCAGTGAACTTGCCGTACTGGAACAGCGCCACGGTCAGTGGCTCGGCGAGAATGGCCAGGGCCAGGGTGCATGGCAGCACCAGCAGGAAGCACAGGCGCAGGCCCCAGTCGAGGATCCGCGAGTATTCCTCGCGGTCCTTGTTGGCGTAGGTCTTGGCCAGGGTCGGCAGCAGTATGGTGCCCAGGGCCACGCCCAGTACGCCGGAAGGCAGCTCCATGAGGCGGTCGGCGTAGTACATCCACGACACCGAGCCGGCTACCAGGAAGGAGGCGAAGATGGTGTTGATGATCAGCGAGATCTGGCTCACCGACACCCCGAGGATCGCTGGCAGCATCTGCTTGAGCACCCGCCACACGCCGGTATCGCGCAGGTTCAGGCGTGGCAGCACGAGCATGCCGATCTTCTTCAGCGCTGGCAGCTGGTACAGCAACTGTGCCAGGCCACCGGCCAGCACGCCCCATGCCAGGGCCATGATGGGCGGGTCGAAATACGGCGTGAGCAGCACGGCGAAGGCAATCATCGCCACATTCAGCAAGGTCGGGGTAAAGGCCGGCACCGAGAAACGGTTCCAGGTATTGAGGATTGCCCCGGCCAGGGAGGACAGCGAGATCAGCAATATATAAGGAAAAGTCACCCGCAACAGGGCGGTGGTCAGTTCGTACTTTTCGGCACTGTCGACAAAGCCTGGTGCGGTCGCCCACACCACCCATGGCGCCGCCAGGATGCCGATGGCGGTCACCAGCGCCAGAACCAAGGTCAGCAGGCCACTGACATAGGCGACGAAGGTGCGGGTCGCCTCCTCGCCTTGCTGGGTCTTGTATTCGGCCAGGATCGGTACGAAGGCCTGGGAAAACGCGCCCTCGGCGAAGATGCGCCGCAGCAGGTTGGGCAGCTTGAAGGCGATGAAGAAAGCATCGGTGGCGATGCCGGCGCCGAAAACACGCGCCAGGATGGTGTCGCGGACAAAGCCTAGCACCCGGGAAATCATGGTGATCGAGCTTACCGCAGCCAGGGATTTGAGCAGGTTCATCGAAAAGATTCACGCCAAGGGCAGAGGACGCTGCCAGACAGCGTCCGAATGTGCGATACTCCCGCGCCTTCGCAGGGGAGCCAAAAATTCCCGAGTTTACAGGTCGCGCAGCAGAAAGGAATATTTCCCTCTTGTTGGCGCACCGCTCGGCGGAACCTTGCAGGTGGCCTTGACATCCGTTCGACTGATCGGCATGATTCGCGGCCTATTTTGTTTGCTATTTACCTAAAGTCTTTCGAGGAGCTCGACGGTGGCCAACACACCTTCCGCCAAGAAACGTGCAAAACAGGCTGAGAAGCGTCGCAGCCACAACGCCAGCCTGCGTTCCATGGTCCGCACCTACATCAAGAATGTAGTCAAGGCCATCGACGCAAAAGACGCCGAAAAAGCGCAAGCCGCTTACGTTCTGGCTGTGCCTGTAATCGACCGTATGGCCGACAAGGGCATCATCCACAAGAACAAGGCTGCTCGTCACAAAGGCCGTCTGAATGGCCACATCAAGGCGCTGAAAGAAGCTGCAGCTGCCTAAGCGACGCGCTAGTCGAAAAACCGACCCTAGGGTCGGTTTTTTGTTGCCTGCGATTTGACGGGCTTGCCTGGATAACCTGATCCGGCCTCATCACCGGCAAGCCATGCGCGGTCCCTGTGGGAGCTGGCTTGCCGGCGAGGGGCCGCAAAGCGGCCCCTTCTGCAATCTTACTTGGCAATCTGAATCTTCGGCGCCCACTGCAGCCATTCATCCTCGGCCTTGTCGAACAAGGCGAACGTCTGCTGCGGCCGTGCCGGGTTGCCCATCTGCTCGCCATCCGGCGTGGCGAAGGCGATACCGCCGTCGATCATGGTCTCCACCGACTCGGTACGCACCGTAACCCCCTTGACCAGCCCCCAATCGAAACCGAAGCCGCTGCTGTTCCAGAAGCGGCTGCCGCTGCGCACCAGGGCCGCATAGCGCGGCTCGATCAGGATATGGATCAATACGCGGTCAGCGCTCTGGCCCAGCTCGAAGCCCGTCACCTTGCCCACCGCAACCTCACGATAGGTCACCGGCACGCCCGGCTTGATCGAGCCACGGCGCGGGGCGCTCAGCGTCAACGGCAGCCCGACTTCAGGCCCTGCCACCTGCGGGGCGTCGGCCAAGGCGATGAAATCGCGCTGCGGGCCACGGTCCTTGGCAGCCGGCTGCACTTCCAGGTACTGCCCGCCCACCAGGGTGTCGAGGTTCTGCGTGCGCACCAGGCCAAAGGCTGGCTTGACCACCCAGAACTGCGTACCGACGCGGGCGATACGGTCCGCCGCTTCGGTAATGCGCGCCCGCAGCAGCACCGCCTGCAAGTCATCGGTCAGGTCGACGCTCTCGACGCTACCCACATCCAGGCCGCGGAAGCGAATCGCCGTGCCAGGCTTGAGGCCGTCGGCACGGTCCACACGAATGGTGATCAACGTACCCGCGCGGTTGACCGCCTCCTGGCTGTCATGCAGGCGGAAGCGTGGGATGTGTCGTTTGAGCGGCACATCAGGCCGTGGCGTATCGAACGCGATACCACCAGCCATCAGGGTCTGCAGTGATTCACTCTTGATCTTGATGCCCGACAGGCCGCCCGTCAGGGTGATGCCACTGACATTCCAGAAGCGCGACGAACCGTTGACCAGCTTTTCGTATTCCTTCTCGATATGCACTCCGATCAGGATGCGATTGCTGTTGCGGGCGAACTGGTAGCTCTGCACGCTACCCACCTTCACCTGGCGGTACATGACCGGGCTACCGACTTCCAGCGAACCCAGGGTGTCGGCGAACAGCACCATGTGCAGGCCTGGTGCCTTGAGGTCGAGCGGAGGCGCCTTAGCGCGGGCTTCGAACTCACGCTCTGGCCGCGCCCCTTTCTCACCAGGGCGAATGGCGATGTAGTTACCCTTGACCAGCGCCTCCAAGCCAGTGATACCCGCCAGGGAAATTGACGGTTTGACCACCCAGAACTGCGTGCCCTCGACCAGATAATCCTCGGCCAACGGGTCCAGCGTAAGCTCGGCCGAGGCACTGGCCAGGTTGTCTGCCATTGTCAGGGCTTTCAGCGAGCCTACCTGGATGCCCTTGTACATGACCGGTGTACGGCCCGCCTGCAGGCCCTCGTAATCGCTCAATTTCACCTTCACCCGGATGCCGGCCTGGGCCGCATCGAAGTCCTCATACAGACGGAACGGCAGGTTCGAGTCGGTGGGTGGACTGTCCTTGCGGTGTTCCGGCGTGGCAAAGGCGATACCACCGGCGACAATGCTCGACAGCGATTCACTACGCACTTTCACGCCCGACAGCGAAGCATCGATGCTGACGCCGCTGGCATTCCAGAAACGCGTGTGCTTGCGCACCAGGCTGGCATAGGCCGGCTCGATGAAGACCTTTATCTCGACAGTGCTCTGGTCCTCGGACAGGCGGTAGCTTTTAACCCGGCCAACCTGGATCTGCTTGTAGAACACTGGGCTGTCACGGTTGAGCGACCCAAGCCGCTCGGCCTTGAGGGTAAGGTGCAGGCCCGGCTCAGTGTCCGACAGCGGCGGAGCAACCTTCAAGGCAGTAAAACGCTTGGTGCGCTCCCCCTCCCCTGGGCTGACGGCGATGTAGTTGCCTGACACCAGAGTTTCCAGGCCGGAAATACCCGCCAGGCTGACGCTCGGCTTCACCAGCCAGAAACGCGTGCCTTTGGTCAGATGCGGCTCGGCAGCCTTGTTCATCTCGATGGTGGCGATCACCCCCTGGTTCTCACCCTTGGCGTCGAGCACCAGGCTCTTGACCTTGCCAACCGGCATGCCCTTGTAGATCACCTCGGTCTTGTTGGCGACGATACCCTCACCCGACTCGAAGCGGACCTCAATTTCCACACCGGCATCACGGTAAGCCTGCCACGCAAGCCAGCCACCGATCATCAAGGCGATCAAAGGCAGGATCCATATGGCCGACCAGTTCGAGGCTGGGCGGGTTTTAGCCGTTGGCAGGTCACTCATGGTCGTCATCCGACTCCGTGTTATCCCAAATCAGTCGGGGATCGAAAGTTAAAGCGGCAAGCATTGTCAGGATCACCACAGTTGCAAAGGCGACAGCGCCCAGGTTGGCTTCGACACTGGCTATTCGGCCGAAATTCACCACCGCCACCAGGATGGCGATGACAAAGATATCGAGCATGGACCAGCGCCCAATGAATTCGATGAAGCGGTACATCAATATCCGTTGCCGTGCCGAAAGCGGCTGACGGCGCTGAACGGAGTACAACAGCAAGCCGATGCCCACCAGTTTGAACGTGGGCACCAGGATACTGGCAATGAACACCACGGCAGCAATGGGCACCATGCCATGCTTGAGCAAGGTGATGACACCGGACATGATCGTGTCGGGGCTGCCTTGGCCCAGGGTGCTCACGGTCATGATCGGCAGCATGTTGGCCGGGATGTACAGGATCGACGCGGCAATCAGCAGCGCCCAGGTACGCGCGATGCTGTTCGGCCGACGGGCATGCACGATGGCACCGCAGCGTGTACAGGTTTGTGAAGTGCTGTCTGGCTGTTGCCGGTTCAGCTCGTGACATTCATTGCAGACAAGAATGCCTGCATCAATCGCCCGCATGCAGGTCCTCCCCTGATAGCGCACTCCAGATCTGGTGCGGTGACATCACCACCTCGAGCCACACCTGGATCAATAACAGGCTGATGAAGCAGAACAGCCCCAGACCTACCGTCAGCTCGGCCAGGTCCACCAGCTTGACGATGGCTACCAGCACGCCCATGAAATAGACCTCGAGCATGCCCCAGTCACGCAAGTGGTGATAGATGCGGTAGAACAGCAGGCCGAAACTACGCCCCACGTTCAGACGGATACTCAAGAGCACGACCAGCTGACAGAGCAGTTTTGCCAGAGGGATGGCCATGCTGCACAGGAAAACCACGACGGCCACACCGCGCATTTCCGAGTTGTACAGGCCCAGCACGCCGCTCCAGACAGTATCGTCCGATGTCTGGCCAAGCAGGTGCAGCTGCATGATCGGCAGGAAATTGGCAGGCACAAACAGCAGCAAGGCGGTGAGCACCAGGGCCAGGCTGCGGTTGACCACATTGTGCCGATGGGCGTACAGCTCATAGCCGCAGCGCGGGCATTGGGCTTTCTCATCATGCTGGAGCACGGGCTTGCGCAGCAGCAGGTCACATTCATGACAGGCGACAAGCTCGTCCAACGGCAACTGGGCCAGGGTTTCAGGTTCGACAGGATTGGGCATATAGCGCTTCTGAATAGGTGCGTGGGCCTATTCTAGTGTTCTGGCTCGAATTGTGGGAGGCGACGATTGAACGGTGACCAGTGCGGGCGAGTCGAGGCGTCGAACCGCCGCGAAGCAGGCGACGCGGTGGATGGCACCGGCCTTGCCGGCATTCGCGGGTGAACCCGCTCCCACAGGGGCGGCGTATGCTTGGGAATTTTTGCGCCAGAAAGACAAAACCCCTACCTGCATGCGCAGATAGGGGTTTTGCGAAATGAATCTTGACGATGACCTACTCTCACATGGGGAAACCCCACACTACCATCGGCGATGCATCGTTTCACTGCTGAGTTCGGGATGGGATCAGGTGGTTCCAATGCTCTATGGTCGTCAAGAAATTCTGTTGCCAGAATGTCCAGATGGACAGCCCAGCGAATTCGGATATGCGATATTTGTGATGTTGCGAACTTTCGGTTGTTTCGTCTTCACCACCGCAATCTGCGCTAGCAAATTGCTTGGGTGTTATATGGTCAAGCCTCACGGGCAATTAGTATTGGTTAGCTCAACGCCTCACAGCGCTTACACACCCAACCTATCAACGTCGTAGTCTTCGACGGCCCTTTAGGGGATTCAAGATCCCAGTGAGATCTCATCTTGAGGCAAGTTTCCCGCTTAGATGCTTTCAGCGGTTATCTCTTCCGAACATAGCTACCCGGCAATGCCACTGGCGTGACAACCGGAACACCAGAGGTTCGTCCACTCCGGTCCTCTCGTACTAGGAGCAGCCCCTCTCAAATCTCAAACGTCCACGGCAGATAGGGACCGAACTGTCTCACGACGTTCTAAACCCAGCTCGCGTACCACTTTAAATGGCGAACAGCCATACCCTTGGGACCGGCTTCAGCCCCAGGATGTGATGAGCCGACATCGAGGTGCCAAACACCGCCGTCGATATGAACTCTTGGGCGGTATCAGCCTGTTATCCCCGGAGTACCTTTTATCCGTTGAGCGATGGCCCTTCCATACAGAACCACCGGATCACTAAGACCTACTTTCGTACCTGCTCGACGTGTTTGTCTCGCAGTCAAGCGCGCTTTTGCCTTTATACTCTACGACCGATTTCCGACCGGTCTGAGCGCACCTTCGTACTCCTCCGTTACTCTTTGGGAGGAGACCGCCCCAGTCAAACTACCCACCATACACTGTCCTCGATCCGGATAACGGACCTGAGTTAGAACCTCAAAGTTGCCAGGGTGGTATTTCAAGGATGGCTCCATGAGAACTGGCGTCCCCACTTCAAAGCCTCCCACCTATCCTACACAAGCAAATTCAAAGTCCAGTGCAAAGCTATAGTAAAGGTTCACGGGGTCTTTCCGTCTAGCCGCGGATACACTGCATCTTCACAGCGATTTCAATTTCACTGAGTCTCGGGTGGAGACAGCGCCGCCATCGTTACGCCATTCGTGCAGGTCGGAACTTACCCGACAAGGAATTTCGCTACCTTAGGACCGTTATAGTTACGGCCGCCGTTTACCGGGGCTTCGATCAAGAGCTTCGCTTGCGCTAACCCCATCAATTAACCTTCCGGCACCGGGCAGGCGTCACACCCTATACGTCCACTTTCGTGTTTGCAGAGTGCTGTGTTTTTAATAAACAGTCGCAGCGGCCTGGTATCTTCGACCGGCATGGGCTTACGGAGCAAGTCCTTCACCCTCGCCGGCGCACCTTCTCCCGAAGTTACGGTGCCATTTTGCCTAGTTCCTTCACCCGAGTTCTCTCAAGCGCCTTGGTATTCTCTACCTAACCACCTGTGTCGGTTTGGGGTACGGTTCCCAGTTATCTGAAGCTTAGGAGCTTTTCTTGGAAGCATGGTATCAACCACTTCGTCGCCTGAAGGCAACTCGTCATCAGCTCTCGGCCTTGAAATCCCGGATTTGCCTAAGATTTCAGCCTACCACCTTAAACCTGGACAACCAACGCCAGGCTGGCCTAACCTTCTCCGTCCCTCCATCGCAATAACTGGAAGTACAGGAATATTAACCTGTTTTCCATCGACTACGCTTTTCAGCCTCGCCTTAGGGACCGACTAACCCTGCGTCGATTAACGTTGCGCAGGAAACCTTGGTCTTTCGGCGTGCGAGTTTTTCACTCGCATTGTCGTTACTCATGTCAGCATTCGCACTTCTGATACCTCCAGCAAGCTTCTCAACTCACCTTCACAGGCTTACAGAACGCTCCTCTACCGCGTCATCAAAGATGACACCCGTAGCTTCGGTGCATGGTTTGAGCCCCGTTACATCTTCCGCGCAGGCCGACTCGACTAGTGAGCTATTACGCTTTCTTTAAAGGGTGGCTGCTTCTAAGCCAACCTCCTAGCTGTCTAAGCCTTCCCACATCGTTTCCCACTTAACCATGACTTTGGGACCTTAGCTGACGGTCTGGGTTGTTTCCCTTTTCACGACGGACGTTAGCACCCGCCGTGTGTCTCCCATGCTCGGCACTTCCAGGTATTCGGAGTTTGCATCGGTTTGGTAAGTCGGGATGACCCCCTAGCCGAAACAGTGCTCTACCCCCTGGAGTGATACATGAGGCGCTACCTAAATAGCTTTCGAGGAGAACCAGCTATCTCCGAGCTTGATTAGCCTTTCACTCCGATCCACAGGTCATCCGCTAACTTTTCAACGGTAGTCGGTTCGGTCCTCCAGTCAGTGTTACCTAACCTTCAACCTGCCCATGGATAGATCGCCCGGTTTCGGGTCTATACCCAGCGACTAAGCGCCCTATTAAGACTCGCTTTCGCTACGCCTCCCCTATTCGGTTAAGCTCGCCACTGAATATAAGTCGCTGACCCATTATACAAAAGGTACGCAGTCACCTAACAAAGTAGGCTCCCACTGCTTGTACGCATACGGTTTCAGGTTCTATTTCACTCCCCTCTCCGGGGTTCTTTTCGCCTTTCCCTCACGGTACTGGTTCACTATCGGTCAGTCAGTAGTATTTAGCCTTGGAGGATGGTCCCCCCATATTCAGACAAAGTTTCTCGTGCTCCGTCCTACTCGATTTCATTGACAAGAGATTTTCGTGTACGGGGCTATCACCCACTATGGCCGCACTTTCCAGAGCGTTCCACTAATCTCAAATCAACTTAAGGGCTGGTCCCCGTTCGCTCGCCACTACTAAGGGAATCTCGGTTGATTTCTTTTCCTCAGGGTACTTAGATGTTTCAGTTCCCCTGGTTCGCCTCTTGCACCTATGTATTCAGTACAAGATACTCAGCTTATGCTGAGTGGGTTCCCCCATTCAGAGATCTCTGGATCACAGTCTGTTTGCCGACTCCCCAAAGCTTATCGCAGGCTACCACGTCTTTCATCGCCTCTGACTGCCAAGGCATCCACCGTATGCGCTTCTTCACTTGACCATATAACCCCAAGCAATCTGGTTATACTGTGAAGACGACATTCGCCGAAAATTCGCATGTTGCTCTTTCGAGCAGAACTCACAAATTTTACCTTAGCCTGATTAACCAGCAGTGAAACTGGCCATCAGTCTATATCTATCACATATCCGAATTTTTAAAGAACGATCTGACAAAAGTCAGAAATCAACATTCGAAACGAATGCTCATTTCCAAGTTCTGACCAGGAACAACACAAGATCCATACAGGATCTTGATCGTCTTCAACCATGAATCAAGCAATTCGTGTGGGAGCTCATCAGCAGGCTGATGTCGTCGATTAAGGAGGTGATCCAGCCGCAGGTTCCCCTACGGCTACCTTGTTACGACTTCACCCCAGTCATGAATCACACCGTGGTAACCGTCCTCCCGAAGGTTAGACTAGCTACTTCTGGTGCAACCCACTCCCATGGTGTGACGGGCGGTGTGTACAAGGCCCGGGAACGTATTCACCGCGACATTCTGATTCGCGATTACTAGCGATTCCGACTTCACGCAGTCGAGTTGCAGACTGCGATCCGGACTACGATCGGTTTTGTGAGATTAGCTCCACCTCGCGGCTTGGCAACCCTCTGTACCGACCATTGTAGCACGTGTGTAGCCCAGGCCGTAAGGGCCATGATGACTTGACGTCATCCCCACCTTCCTCCGGTTTGTCACCGGCAGTCTCCTTAGAGTGCCCACCATAACGTGCTGGTAACTAAGGACAAGGGTTGCGCTCGTTACGGGACTTAACCCAACATCTCACGACACGAGCTGACGACAGCCATGCAGCACCTGTGTCAGAGCTCCCGAAGGCACCAATCCATCTCTGGAAAGTTCTCTGCATGTCAAGGCCTGGTAAGGTTCTTCGCGTTGCTTCGAATTAAACCACATGCTCCACCGCTTGTGCGGGCCCCCGTCAATTCATTTGAGTTTTAACCTTGCGGCCGTACTCCCCAGGCGGTCAACTTAATGCGTTAGCTGCGCCACTAAAATCTCAAGGATTCCAACGGCTAGTTGACATCGTTTACGGCGTGGACTACCAGGGTATCTAATCCTGTTTGCTCCCCACGCTTTCGCACCTCAGTGTCAGTATCAGTCCAGGTGGTCGCCTTCGCCACTGGTGTTCCTTCCTATATCTACGCATTTCACCGCTACACAGGAAATTCCACCACCCTCTACCGTACTCTAGCTCGCCAGTTTTGGATGCAGTTCCCAGGTTGAGCCCGGGGCTTTCACATCCAACTTAACGAACCACCTACGCGCGCTTTACGCCCAGTAATTCCGATTAACGCTTGCACCCTCTGTATTACCGCGGCTGCTGGCACAGAGTTAGCCGGTGCTTATTCTGTCGGTAACGTCAAAACAGCAAGGTATTAACTTACTGCCCTTCCTCCCAACTTAAAGTGCTTTACAATCCGAAGACCTTCTTCACACACGCGGCATGGCTGGATCAGGCTTTCGCCCATTGTCCAATATTCCCCACTGCTGCCTCCCGTAGGAGTCTGGACCGTGTCTCAGTTCCAGTGTGACTGATCATCCTCTCAGACCAGTTACGGATCGTCGCCTTGGTGAGCCATTACCTCACCAACTAGCTAATCCGACCTAGGCTCATCTGATAGCGCAAGGCCCGAAGGTCCCCTGCTTTCTCCCGTAGGACGTATGCGGTATTAGCGTTCCTTTCGAAACGTTGTCCCCCACTACCAGGCAGATTCCTAGGCATTACTCACCCGTCCGCCGCTGAATCAAGGAGCAAGCTCCCGTCATCCGCTCGACTTGCATGTGTTAGGCCTGCCGCCAGCGTTCAATCTGAGCCATGATCAAACTCTTCAGTTCAATACTGCTTGGGTTTTTAAGAAACCCTAAACTTGGCTCAGCAATCTCAAATGACTATGTGATTTCTCGCATGGCCACTTGTGATGCTGATAATCTTTGTGACTATCAGTCCGTACTCACAAGCACCCACACGAATTGCTTGATTCGATTTGTTAAAGAGCGTTTGGCTAAGAGTGTTTCGTCTCAACCGATGCGCGCATTCTACGCTTTCCTCATTTGCTGTCAAGCGTTTATTTTGAAGTTTTTTGCGAGAAACTCGTTTAACTTCAAACACTTGACTCGCTGCGATCTCTCGTAGCGGGAGGCGAATCATACAGCGTTTAGAAGCACTGTCAACCATCATCTCAACCGCTGTCGATCATTTGATCGTAGCCCTTTCAACTCTTTCCGAACAACCTAACTTGTTGAATTTCAAGAAGTTTGTCGTTCCGATATCGCTGGAAGTGGGGCGCATTATAAGGGGATTCGAGAGGGCGTCAACCTTTAATTTCAAGAAACTTTAATATCGCTGAAAAACAAAGCGGGGAGGCCTGTCGGCCTCCCCGCTTCTGCGTCATCCCTTACAAACTAGGGAACGCAAACTGCGAAGCCTCATGGCTGGCCCGCTGCGGCCAGCGCTGGGTAATCGCCTTGCGACGGGTATAGAAGCGCACACCGTCCGGACCATAGGCATGCAGGTCACCGAACAGCGAGCGCTTCCAGCCACCAAAGCTGTGGTAGGCCACCGGCACCGGCAGCGGTACGTTCACACCGACCATGCCCACTTCGATCTCGTCGCAGAACAGGCGCGCCGCTTCACCGTCACGGGTGAAGATGCAGGTGCCGTTGCCATACTCATGATCGTTGATCAGTTGCATGGCCTGCTCCAGGCTGTTCACACGCACTACGCAAAGCACCGGGCCGAAGATCTCTTCCTTATAGATACGCATCTCCGGGGTCACCTTGTCGAACAGGGTGCCGCCGACGAAGTAGCCATCCTCATTACCAGCCACACGGAAGCCACGGCCATCCACCACCAGCTTGGCGCCAGCAGCAACACCGTCATCAATGTAGCCCACCACCTTGTCACGGGCAGCAGCCGTCACCAGCGGGCCCATGTCCAGGCCGCACGAGGTGCCGGCACCAATCTTCAGGGCCTTGATCTGCGGTTCCAGCTTGGCAATCAGGGCGTCAGCCACCTGGTCACCCACGCATACCGCCACCGAAATGGCCATGCAACGCTCGCCGCACGAACCGTAGGCCGCCCCCATCAGTGCGCTCACGGCATTGTCCAGGTCGGCATCCGGCATCAGCACCGCATGGTTCTTCGCACCACCCAGGGCCTGCACACGCTTGCCGCGCTTGGTGCCTTCAGCGTAGATGTACTCAGCGATCGGAGTCGAACCGACGAAGCTCAGGGCCTTCACTTCCGGCGCTTCGATCAGCGCATCCACCGCTTCCTTGTCGCCGTGCACCACGTTGAGGATGCCCTTCGGCAGGCCGGCTTCCAGCAGCAGCTGGGCGATGAACAGAGTCGAGCTCGGGTCGCGCTCGGAAGGCTTGAGGATGAAGGCGTTACCGCAGGCGATGGCCAGTGGGTACATCCACAGCGGCACCATGGCCGGGAAGTTGAACGGGGTGATACCGGCAACCACGCCCAGTGGCTGGAAGTCGGACCAGGCATCGATGTTCGGGCCAACGTTGCGGCTGTACTCGCCTTTGAGCACTTCCGGCGCGGCGCAGGCGAACTCGACGTTCTCGATGCCACGCTTCAGTTCGCCGGCAGCATCTTCCAGGGTCTTGCCGTGCTCTTCGCTAATCATCTGCGAGATACGCGCTTCGTTCTGCTCCAACAGTTGCTTGAAGCGGAACATCACCTGGGCGCGCTTGGCCGGTGGGGTGTTACGCCAGGCCGGGAAGGCAGCCTTGGCCGAGTCGATCGCTTCCTGCACGGTCGCGCGGCTGGCCAACTCGACTTTGCGCACGGCCTGGCCGGTGGACGGGTTGAAGACATCGGCGGTGCGCTCACCCTTGGTAACCAGTTCGCCGTGGATCAGGTGCTGAACAATGCTCATGCAAAACTCCAGATAAAGAAGGTTGAGGCAGGCGCGCGATGCGTTCACGCGCCAGGCATCAGAATCGGAAAGATCAGTCGATCAGGTTCAGGGTTTCGCCTACTGCGTCGAACAGGCGATCCAGTTCCTGCGGCGTGGTGTTGAAGGTTGGGCCGAACTGCAGGGTGTCGCCACCGAAGCGTACATAGAAGCCTTTCTTCCACAGTTTCATCGCCGCCTCGTACGGACGCACGATGGCATCACCGTCGCGGGCAGCGATCTGGATCGCGCCGGCCAGGCCGTAGTTGCGGATATCGACGATGTTCTTGGTGCCCTTCACGCCATGCAGCAGCTTCTCGAAGTGCGGCGCCAGCTCGGCGGCGGCCTGCACCAGGTTTTCCTTCTGCAGCAGGTCCAGCGCGGCGATACCGGCGGCGCAGGCTACCGGGTGGGCCGAGTAGGTGTAGCCGTGCGGGAATTCCACGGCGTACTCCGGGGTCGGCTGGTTCATGAAGGTCTGGTAGATCTCGCTGCTGGCGATAACCGCGCCCATCGGGATGGCGCCGTTGGTCACCTGCTTGGCGATGCACATAAGGTCCGGGGTCACGCCGAAGGCTTCGGAGCCAGTCATAGCGCCCATGCGGCCGAAGCCGGTAATCACTTCGTCGAAGATCAGCAGGATGTTGTGCTGGGTGCAGATTTCACGCAGGCGCTTCAGGTAACCCTTCGGCGGCGGCAGAACACCAGCCGAACCTGCCAGCGGCTCGACGATCACGGCAGCGATGTTGGAGGCGTCGTGCAGCTCGATCAGCTTGAGCATCTCATCAGCGAGGGCAATACCACCCTCTTCCGGCATGCCTTTGGAGAAGGCGTTGACCGGCAGCACGGTGTGAGGCAGGTGGTCGACATCCAGCAGCTGACCGAACAGCTTGCGGTTACCGTTGACGCCACCGAGGCTGGTGCCGGCGATGTTCACGCCGTGGTAGCCGCGAGCACGGCCGATAATCTTGGTCTTGGTCGCCTGGCCTTTCAGACGCCAGTAGGCACGCACCATCTTCAGCGCGGTGTCGGCACACTCGGAACCGGAGTTGGTATAGAACACATGGTTCAGGTCGCCCGGGGTAAGTTCGGTGATCTTCTCGGCCAGCTGGAACGACAGCGGGTGGCCGAACTGGAAGGCCGGGGAGTAGTCCAGTGTGCCGATCTGACGAGCCACCGCTTCGGTGATTTCCTTGCGGGTGTGCCCGGCGCCGCAGGTCCACAAACCGGACAGGGCATCGAAGATCTTGCGCCCCTGGTCGTCGAACAGGTAGCTGCCTTCGGCCGCCACGATCAGGCGTGGGTCGCGCTGGAAGTTGCGGTTGGCGGTGTAGGGCATCCAGTGCGCATCCAGCTTGAGCTGGCTGGCGATACCGGCGGGGGCGGTTTCGGGCATGTTCATCGGCGGTTCCTCGGAAGACGATTAGGCAACGATGGATGTTGTTGCAGCTAAATTGGCACGGCGATAAAGTCTGGAAAAGCCAACATTTCTAATCTTCAGACAGGCCCTGACTAAACTAATGAGCCGACGCCCCGATCCACTCGCCCAAGTCAGCGATTTTGACATCCGTCTGCTGAAGATCTATCGCAGTGTCGTAGAGTGTGGCGGTTTCTCGGCCGCCGAAAACGTGCTGGGCATTGGCCGTTCGGCCATCAGCCAGCAAATGAACGACCTTGAGCAACGCCTTGGCCTGCGCCTGTGCCAGCGCGGACGCGCCGGGTTCTCGCTGACCGAGGAAGGCCGCGAGGTCTACCACTCGGCGCTGCAACTGCTCAGCGCTCTGGAAAGCTTTCGCACCGAGGTCAACGGCCTGCACCAGCATTTGCGTGGCGAGCTGAACATTGGCCTGACCGATAACCTTGTGACGCTGCCGCACATGCGCATTACCCATGCCCTGGCCGAGCTCAAGGACCGCGGCCCCGATGTGCGCATCCAGATCCGCATGATCGCACCCAGCCAGGTCGAGCACGGCGTGCTTGATGGCAGCCTGCATGTCGGCGTGGTGCCGCAGACCAGCCCGCTGTCGGGCCTCGAGTACCAGCCGCTGTACAGTGAGCGCTCGCTGCTGTACTGCGCAGTCGGCCACCCGCTGTTCTATGCAGATGACCAGCAGATCGACGACGACCGCCTCAACAGCCAGGAAGCCATCACCCCCACCTTCCGCCTGCCGGCCGAAATCCAGGCGCATTACCAGGCACTGAATTGCACGGCCAGTGCTTCGGACCGCGAAGGCATGGCGTTTCTCATCCTTACCGGGCGCTACATCGGCTACCTGCCAGACCACTACGCCACGTTCTGGGTGCAGCAAGGCCGCTTGCGTGCCCTCAAGCCCCGGGAACGCTTCTATGATCTGAGTCTCAGCTGGGTAACGCGCAAGGGCCGGCGGCCGAACCTGGTACTGGAAAGCTTCCTCGAAAGCCTGGCTGCGACACGCTGATGCCAGTCTGTGCCGCAAACGCTTGTCACTTCGGCACAGGCAGGTAATCTTGTCCGACAGCCGCAGCCACTGACCCGTACGGAATCGTCCATGACCCTAGAAGTCCCTGCGCATCGCCTCTCCGCCTCGGGCAAGCCCGCGGGCCGCATCCGCCAGAAGAACGAACAGGCCATTATCCAGGCCGCCGAAGACGAGTTTGCCCGCCATGGTTTCAAGGGCACCAGCATGAACACCATCGCCCTCAAGGCGGGGTTGCCCAAGGCCAATCTGCATTACTACTTCACCAACAAGCTGGGCCTGTACATTGCAGTACTCAGCAACATCATCGAGTTGTGGGACAGCACCTTCAACGCCTTGAGCGTCGACGACGATCCGGGCGAAGCCCTGAGCCAGTACATCCGCACCAAGATGGAGTTCTCCCGGCGCAACCCGCAAGCCTCGCGGATTTTCGCCATGGAAGTGATCAGCGGCGGCACCTGCCTGAGCGAATACTTCAGTGCCGACTACCGCGAATGGTTCCGCGGCCGGGCCGCGGTGTTCCAGGCCTGGATCGAAGCCGGAAAGATGGACCCGGTCGACCCGGTGCACCTGATCTTCCTGCTGTGGGGCAGCACCCAGCACTACGCCGACTTCGCCACCCAGATCTGCCAGGTGACCGGCCGCAGCCGCCTGACCAAGCAGGACATGGAAGACGCGAGCAACAATCTTATCCACATCATTTTGAAGGGCTGCGGCATAAAGCCGGCTGCCTGATCGTCATTTATGCCTTCTACCTTGCTCGACCTCTGCGAGTATCGCGAGGAAATCCGCAAAAGCCGCTTCATCACCATGGCCGGGCCGATCAGCAGTGCCGCCGACGCGATGAGTTTCATCGAACGCCACAGCGACCTGGCCGCCACCCACAACTGCTGGGCCTGGAAGCTTGGCGCCCAGTACCGCAGCAGCGATGACGGCGAACCTGGCGGTACCGCGGGACGGCCAATCCTCGCGGCCATCGAAGCGCAGGACTGCGACCAGGTGGTAGTGCTGGTAATCCGCTGGTACGGCGGCATTCAGCTGGGAACTGGCGGCTTGGCCAGGGCCTACGGCGGCGGCGCCAACAAATGCCTGCAACAGGCACCCAAGCGGCTGCTGGTGCAGCGCAGCGAATTCACCTGCAGTTGCAGTTTCAGCGAACTGGCACTGGTGAAGCTGCGCCTGGCGGAGGTTGACGGCCTGGTCCTGGATGAGCAGTTCACCGCCAATGGCGTGGACCTGTTGATTGCACTCGGTGACGCCCACCTGGCGCCACTGCAGCAGCAGTTGGCCGACTTGAGCCGCGGGCGCATTCTGCTCGAAGCACGTTGAACATTGCCCACAACAACTGTGGGCCGGCCTGTGGATAAGCTTGGGGCATTCGCTTGCAGGCAGCATTAATCAAGGGCTACAGAGGCTTGATCATATTTTGATCACCATTTGATGACAGCCGCAAACCGTTGATGCTCCTGACGTTATCCCCAGGTCCCCAGCCTGCGTACCCCCGCACAGCCATCTGCGCTTGCACACAATAACTGTGGACCAGCTTGTGGATAACCCGTGCGCCAACAAGCCGAAGGCCACGCCGTACAAGGGCCTGACGCAACTGGTGATTTTTCGTACAGCCCACCACGAGGCGCTCGGCACCACAGTGCATTATCCTCAATATCCTTCTTCGAACCGATCACGGAGCGCATCCAAATGGCTAACGCAAAAACCGCACTCATCATCGGCGCCTCGCGCGGGCTGGGACTGGGCCTGGTGCAACGCCTGCAGGAAGACGGCTGGACCATCACCGCCACCGTGCGCAACCCGCAGCAGCCCGGCGCCCTGGCGGACGTGCCCGGCGTGCGCATCGAACAGCTGGAAATGAACGACACGGCCCAGCTCGATGGCCTCAAGCAACGCCTGCAAGACCAAGTCTTCGACCTGGTGTTCATCAACGCCGGGGTCATGGGGCCTCTGCCGCAAGACCTTGAGACGGTGCAGAACAAGGACATCGGCGACCTGTTCATGACCAACGCCGTGGCGCCAATCCGCGTGGCCCGCCGCCTGGTCGGCCAGGTACGCGAAGGCAGCGGCGTACTCGCCTTCATGAGCTCGATCCTGGGCAGCGTGACCATCCCCGATGGCGGCGAAATCTGCCTGTACAAGGCCAGCAAGGCGGCCCTTAACTCGATGATCAACAGCTTCGTCGTCGAGCAACAACGCCCCGACCTTTGCGTACTGGCCATGCACCCGGGCTGGGTGAAAACCGACATGGGCGGTGAAAACGCCGAGATCGACGTGCTGACCAGCACCCGCGGCATGCTTGAACAGATCAAGGCGCAAAGCGGCAACGGCGGCCTGCGCTTCATCAACTACAAGGGCGAACCCTTGGTCTGGTGATTCACCAGGTCGCAGCCTGGCCGTGCGCAATGCCCGGCCAGGCTCTGTAGAATGGCGGCAACCGTACCTGATCGAGATGACCCACCATGTATGACTGGTTGAACGCCCTGCCCAAGGCCGAACTGCACCTGCACCTGGAAGGCTCGCTGGAGCCCGAGCTGCTGTTCGCCCTGGCCGAGCGCAACAAGATCGCCCTGCCCTGGGCCGATGTGGAGACCTTGCGCGGTGCCTATGCCTTCAACAACCTGCAGGAGTTCCTGGACCTGTATTACCAGGGCGCCGACGTGCTGCGCACCGAGCAGGACTTCTACGACCTGACCTGGGCCTACCTGCAACGCTGCAAGGCGCAGAACGTGATCCACACCGAACCGTTCTTCGACCCACAGACCCATACCGACCGCGGCATCCCCTTCGAGGTGGTGCTCAACGGCATCAACCAGGCGTTGAAGGACGGTCGCGAACAACTGGGCATCAGCAGTGGCCTGATCCTCAGCTTCCTGCGCCACCTCAGCGAAGATGAAGCACAGAAAACCCTCGACCAGGCCCTGCCATTCCGCGATGCGTTCATCGCCGTTGGCCTGGACAGCTCGGAAATGGGGCACCCACCGAGCAAGTTCCAGCGAGTGTTCGACCGCGCCCGCAGCGAAGGCCTGGTCGCCGTTGCCCATGCCGGCGAGGAAGGCCCGCCCGAGTACATCTGGGAAGCCCTGGACCTGCTGAAGGTCAAGCGTATCGACCACGGTGTGCGCGCCATCGAGGACGAGCGCCTGATGCAGCGCATCATCGACGAGCAGATCCCGCTCACGGTGTGCCCGCTGTCGAACACCAAGCTGTGCGTGTTCGACCACATGAGCCAACATAACATCCTCGAGATGCTCGAGCGCGGCGTGAAGGTCACGGTCAACTCTGACGACCCGGCCTACTTCGGCGGCTATGTCACCGAAAACTTCCACGCCCTGTACACCCATCTGGGCATGACCGAAGACCAGGCCCGTCGACTGGCCCAGAACAGCCTGGATGCCCGGCTGGCCTGAATGACCTGACGGCGACATATCTGTGGCGCCGTCAACCTACCTGCAACGTCGGCACGCGGGCAATGCGATTGATCTGCTGGATACCCAACGCAGAAATATGCAATGCCCGCGAGTCCTCGGCCTCGCGCATCCAGCCAGATTGCAGGAACAGCCGGAACAAGGCCTGCCCCAGCACGCCGCCCAGGTGCGGCCCCTGGTCGTTCCACTCGGTGCAGCGGCAGATCACGCAGCCACGTTGCTGGTGCGGCGCCAAGGCATCGATGTAGACCCCGACCAAAGCCAACTGCGTCCGCCCCTCTTCGCTTACCATCAACTGCCGACCACTACCCTCCAGCCAGCCGGCCACCACCAGACGGTGATACAGCTCACCGGCCAGTTCCCCCCCCAAGTGATCGCCACAGCGACGCGCCCTGCGTATCGACATGGGCAGCGGTGATACCGGTGCCTTGGCCCGCTCCCCCCTGGCACTCTCCAACTGGACACTGGCCAGGGCCTCCACCGCTGCCCCGACTTGCGGGGTGGCCAGCCGGAAGTAGCGCTTGCGCCCCCGCGCTTCGTGTCGGAGCAAACCGGCCGACGACAACAACGAAAGATGAGCGCAGGCCGATGACGAGGTCAGGCCTGTCATTACCGCGAGCTCGTTGGCCAGCCGCGGCGTGCCATCGATCAATGCCCACAACATGGCACTGCGCTTGGGGTCGGCCATCAGGCTGGCAATCTGGCTGATACTGCTGGCTGCGTTCATGTCCCTGTAACTCCCTGCAAGTTCACTGTGTGGATGCGATGGCCACCCCTGGCAGGGAAGCGCCTCTCGCTGGCACTGGCCTGGTTCGCCAGTATAAGCCGCAAAAAACGCCATTCAGGCAGCGCCGCGCAGTGGTGCCACAGGCAAAATACCACTGGGTATGCCTACCCATGGCAGGCAGCGGAACAGTGCGTGAAAGCTGCCCGGACCGCGTGGGCAAGCAGCCCGGCACACATGGCAGGAGCCCGGGAACGACAGGCGGAAAAAACACCGGATGCAACTTCGGACGCGGCCGACAAGCAATTTCCACAAGTAGCGCAAGCCAAAGCGAAGGTTCCACGTGCTTGCGGGCATTGCACCCCAAGCTGGAAAAAACATGTAGAAAACGTTCTTGCCGACCGTCAGTCAGGACACTGATGCAGGTCATGGCGGGCAGAAAGTGCAGCGCTACACTTCATCCGCTCTCCCCCTTTGGAGGTATGCCGCGATGAAAATTGTCGTCAGTGCGTCGAGCCGAAACCCCGCTTGCCCCTGGCAGGTCCAGCTCGATCAACACGTGGTCAGTTTCCGCAGCGAGGCCGAGGCGCGTGCCTTCGTCGCCACGCTGGAAACCCGTCTGCAGGCACCTCACCCGCTTATGCGGGAGCCTTGGCCGGCAAGCGTCGGGTCAGCAGCGCGACACTGACCACCAGCGCCCCGCACAGGCTGATCACCAGCGCCATCGGTACCGCACTGCCATCATGCAGCAGCCCCACCAGCGCCGCTGCACCGGCGGCGACGCTGAACTGCAGGCAGCCCATCAGCGCCGAGGCACTGCCGGCCCGCGCCCCCTGCCCGCTCATGGCACAGGCAGAGGCGTTGGGGATGATGCAGCCGAGGCTGGAAATGCAGACGAACAGCGGTACCAGCAGTGGCCACAGCTGTGTTGGCCGCATTGCCGCCACGGCCAGCAACACCAGGCCCGCAGCCAGGTACAGCCATACCGCACGCGCCAACAGAAATGCCGGCCCGCGCTTGGCCAGCAAGCGTGCATTCACCTGCGCCACCAGGATGAAGCCGGCGGCATTGGTGCCGAACAACCAGCCGTAATGCTCGGCCGGCACGCCATAGAGCTTGATGAACACGAAAGGCGAACCGGCGATGTAGGCAAACATGCCGGCGATGGCGATACCACCGGTCAGGGCATGGCCGACGAACACCCGGTCAGCGAACAGGCGCAAGTACTGGCGCATGGCGCCAGACAGCGGTTGCCGCGGTATGTGCTCGGGCAGGCTTTCCGGCAGGCCCAGGCTGACCGCCAACAGGCAGCCGGCACTGAACAGGCTCAGGGCGAGGAAGATCGATTGCCAGCCGGCCACGTTCACCAGCACCCCGCCCAGCATCGGTGCCAGGATTGGCGCCAGCCCCATGACCAGCATCAGCTGCGAGAACACCTTGGCCGAGGCCACCGGGTCGCACTTGTCACTGACGATGGCCCGCGAAAGCACCATCCCGGCGCAACCGCCCAACGCCTGGACAAACCGCGCCAGCACCAGGGTATCGAGGTCGGGGGCATAGGCACATGCCAGTGACGCCAGGGTGAACAGGGTCACCCCGAACATCAGCGGCTTGCGTCGGCCAAAGCGGTCAGCCACCGGCCCGTAGGCCAGTTGCCCGATGGACAGGCCAAGGAAGTAGGCGGCCAAGGTGGCCTGGACGTGTTTTTCATCGGTGGCGAACGCCTGCGCCATGGCCGGGAAGGCGGGCAGGTAGAAGTCGATCGCCAAGGGCCCGAACGCACTGAGTGCGCCCAGGATGAGCACCATTCGCAGGTTCATCAGGAATCCATAGCAGGCTAAGCAAGTGCTCGATTCTACCTGCTGTGGCCCCTATCCATGTGAAAACATTTGCAACAATACCGAGCCTGGAGCGCCCCCTGTGGGAGCGGGCGTGCCCGCGAATCAGGCGGCGCGGTGGATGGCACCGGCTACGCCGGTGTTCGCGGGCACGCCCGCTCCCACAGGTCAGTATTCAGGCCGCCTCGACCTGATAACCTTCATCGCGAATGGCCGTGAGGATCCGCTCCTGAGCCAACTCGCTCTGCACCCGTACCTGCCTGGCCGCCAGATCGACCTCCACCTTGGCCGCGGCATCCTGCTCCTGCACTGCCCGGGTCACGGCTTTCACGCAATGGCCACAGGTCATGCCTTGTACATTGAACACTTGCATGGGGGTTACCTCCTTCAGGTTTTCCACAAGTCTCAAGCTTGCCATCGGGGCAAGGTCAAGACTTGCCAACACCAGCCGGGGTGGAAATCCGCGCGCGCGTCGGCCAAGCTGCGCCTTTGATGATCAGGCAAGCAGGAGATTCTTCATGTTCAGGGCAGCATTGGGCGTCGTCGGGCTATTGAGCACGCTGGCTGCAGTGCCACCGGCCAGCGCCGAGGGCAACTCGGACTACAGCGTGCTGATCATTTCCCGGGAGCGTCTGGAAGTGGCCACCAGTTGCGAAATCGGCATCTACCTCAACGACCAGCTCTCCGGGCGCGTGTTCCAGGAGCAGTCCACCTCGTTCAACCTGCCGCCCGGCCCGGTGGACGTGCGCCTGCGCCTGCTGCCCGGGCAAATGCCCGGCTGCGCCCCGGGTGTCGAGGACCAACACAGCACGCGACTGAACCTGCAGGCGGGCCAGATCAACAAATACCGCATCGCCATGGGGCAATATGGGCTGGAGTTGAAGCGAGCCGGCCTGGGCTATTGACCTTACCTGCGTGGCAAGGTTGATGCTGGAGGCCTGTCCAAGGAGGAGAGCCATGCCCGCATCCACCACATACGACCTGCCGATCTCCGGCATGACCTGCGCCAGTTGTGCCGGCCGGGTCGAACGCGCCCTGCGCAAGGTCACCGGCACTGAACAGGTCAGCGTCAACCTCGCCACCGAACAGGCCCGGGTCCAGGCCCCGGTCAACAGTCTGCCCGCGCTGGTCGAGGCCATACGCGAAGCCGGCTATGGCGTACCCACCCGCACCGTCGAACTGCAGATTGGCGGCATGACCTGCGCCAGTTGCGTCGGCCGCGTAGAGCGCGCTCTCGGCAAGCTGCCGGGTGTTGAACGGGTCAGCGTCAACCTGGCCAGCGAACGTGCGCACCTCGAAGTGCTCGCGGCCCTCGACGACAACCTGCTGATCGACGCCGTGCAAAAGGCCGGCTATAGCGCCAGCCTGCCGCAAGTCGCCAGGGACGACCAGCATGCCGCCCAACGCCGCCTGCGTAACGAACGCCTGGCGGTCGGCGCAGCATTGCTGCTCGCCCTGCCGATGGTGGTACCAATGGTGGTGCAGCCGTTTGGCGTGCACTGGATGTTGCCAGCGTGGGTGCAGTTCCTGCTGGCCACACCGGTGCAGTTCATTCTCGGCGCGCGGTTCTACGTGGCCGCCTGGAAGGCCGTGCGCGCAGGTACCGGCAACATGGACCTGCTGGTGGCTCTGGGTACCAGCGCCGGCTACGGCTTGAGCCTGTACCAGTGGGCGCAAGCCCCCGCCGGCATGGCCCCTCACCTGTACTTCGAAGCTTCGGCCGTGGTGATTGCCCTGGTGCTGCTGGGCAAGTACCTGGAAAGCCGTGCCAAGCGCCAGACCGCCAGCGCCATCCGTGCCCTCGAGGCCCTGCGCCCGGAACGGGCCGTGCGCCTGGTCGATGGCCGGGAAGAAGACGTGGCCATTGCCCAACTGCGCCTCGGCGACCTGGTACTGGTCAAACCCGGCGAGCGCTTCCCGGTCGATGGCGTGGTGGAAGACGGCAGCAGCCATGCCGATGAAGCCCTGATCAGCGGCGAGAGCCTGCCGGTGCCCAAGCAGCCCGGCGACAGCGTCACCGGTGGCGCCATCAACGGCGAAGGCCGGCTGCTGGTACGCACCAAGGCACTGGGTACCGAAACCGTGCTGGCACGCATCATCCGCCTGGTGGAAGACGCCCAGGCGGCCAAGGCACCGATCCAAAAGCTGGTCGACCGGGTCAGCCAGGTATTCGTCCCGGCCGTGCTGGTACTGGCGCTGATCACCCTGGCCGGTTGGTGGCTGGCCGGCGCGCCGCTGGAAACCGCGCTGATCAATGCCGTCGCGGTACTGGTCATCGCCTGCCCCTGCGCCCTCGGCCTGGCCACACCCGCAGCGATCATGGCCGGCACCGGGGTTGCCGCCCGCCATGGCATCCTGATCAAGGACGCCGAAGCGCTGGAGCGCGCCCATGCGGTCAACCGCGTGGTGTTCGACAAGACCGGCACCCTCACCTCCGGCAGCCCGCGCGTTGTCCACAGCCAGGCGCAGGTGGGCAGCAGCGCCGACCTGCACCGCCTGGCCGGTGCCTTGCAGCGCGGCAGCGAACACCCGCTGGCCAAGGCGGTACTGGATGCCTGTGCCGAACAAGGCCTGGACGTGCCTGGCGTTACCGACAGCCAGTCGCTGACCGGGCGTGGTATTGCCGGGCGCGTGGAAGGCCGCGAGCTGGCCCTGGGCAACCGCCGCCTGCTCGATGAAAGCGCCCTGCCACCCGGCGACCTGGCCGCCAAGGCCCAGGCCTGGGAAGCCGAGGGGCGCACCCTGTCATGGCTTGTCGAACGCGGCGCGCAGCCGCGTGTGCTGGGCCTGTTCGCCTTTGGTGACAGCCTCAAGCCCGGCGCCGCGCAGGCAATCGATACCCTGCATGCGCAACACATCAGCAGCCACCTGCTGACCGGCGACAACCGCGGCAGCGCCAAAGTGGTGGCCGATGCCCTGGGCATCGACGACGTGCATGCCGAAGTGCTGCCGGCCGACAAGGCCGCGACCGTGGCCGCGCTCAAGCAGGATGGCGTGGTCGCCATGGTCGGTGATGGCATCAATGATGCGCCGGCGCTGGCCGCCGCCGATATCGGCATTGCCATGGGGGGCGGTACCGACGTGGCCATGCAGGCCGCCGGCATCACCCTGATGCGCGGCGACCCACGCCTGGTACCGGCCGCCCTGGAGATCAGCCGCAAGACCTATGCGAAGATCCGCCAGAACCTGTTCTGGGCGTTCATCTATAACCTGATCGGCATCCCGCTGGCCGCGCTGGGTTACCTCAACCCGGTACTGGCCGGCGCCGCCATGGCCCTGTCCAGCGTCAGCGTGGTGAGCAACGCGCTGTGGCTCAAGGCGTGGAAACCCACCAGCAACACCCAGGAGGCCCCATGAACATAGGCCAGGCCGCCCGCCGCAGCGGGCTCAGCACCAAGATGATCCGTTACTACGAGTCCATCGGCCTGCTCAAACCCGCCACGCGCAGTGACAGCGGCTACCGCCTTTACCAGGCGGAAGACTTGCACAGCCTGGCCTTCATCAAGCGCTCCCGCGACCTGGGCTTTTCCCTCGAGGAGGTCGGCAAGCTGTTGACCTTGTGGCAGGACCGCCAGCGTGCCAGCGCCGATGTGAAAGCGCTGGCCATGCAGCACATCGATGAGCTGAACCGGCGCATCGAAGAGCTGGTGAGCCTGCGCGACACCCTTGGCGAACTGGTATCGCACTGCCAGGGAGACGAGCGCCCGGACTGCCCGATCCTCAAGGATCTGGCCAATGGCACTGCTGGTGGCTGCTGTCACTGAGCCACCCGCAACGCTTTTGGTATGCCATATACGTCCAAACACGACCGAATAGTCACCAACTGCGACTTTATCCAATAAATACGGGCGTTTCCCTACATTAAACCCGGATGCTGCCGATGCAATTGTTACCTGCCTCGTATGTCGAAAATAACAAATCCGGGAGCGTCGATGAGCATCAAACAGAAACTGACCTGGGCATTCGCGGTCATCGCCGGCTTGCCCATCGTCCTAGTGGCGACCCTTGTGGTCCTCAACCTGCGTGGCGAAGCCCGCGACGGATTCCTCGATGGCAGCAGCCGGGAAATCCGCCAGGTCAGCAACGCGATGAACATCTTCTTCCAGGGCATCAACCAGAACGTCGAGTACCTGGCTGCGCAGCCGATGGTCGCCGCCACGGGTAGCGAACTGAACAAATACATGAGCGCAACCCCGTCCTATGAACTGGGCGAGCAGGCCAGCAAGCTGCTGGAGTTCATGACCCGCCTGGCCACCACGCATCCCAGCTATGCGTACCTGTCCTACGGGGTGAATGACGGTGGCTATGTCGGCTGGCCGGCCGGGCAGAAGTTCGTCAATTACGACCCGCGCACCCGCCCCTGGTACCAATTGGCAATGGCCAACCCTGGCAAGACCTTGCGTACCGGCGCCTACTACTGGGCTGCCGACGACGCTGTGCTGGTCAGCACCGTGCGCACCGTCGCCAACCAGTTGGGCAACCCTGGTGGCGTGGTCAACGTCGACGTCTCGCTCAAAGGCCTTACCGAGATCGTCCAGCAGATCAAGCTGGGCGAAAGCGGCTACGTGCTACTGGTGGAAAACAACGGCAACGTATTGGTCGACCCTCGTGACGCCAAGCATAACTTCAAGCAACTGGCGAGCTTTGGCGACGGGTACGCCGAGCTGGCCAAGCACGGCAAGGGGCTGGCCGAAGTGGAGCTGAATGGCGTGCGCTACATGGCCAACATCTACCCGGACGAACAGCTTGGCTGGACCCTGATCGGCCTGATCGAACAAAGCGAAGTGATGCAGACCACCACCCGGCTGACCTGGCTGATCGGCGTGGTGGCCCTGGTACTGGCCGCGCTGTTCGCCGTGGTCGGTGCCACCTTCGCCAAGCTGATCGTACGCCCGATCAACAGCGTCACCAGCGGCCTGGAAGATATCGCCCAGGGCGAGGGCGACCTGACCCGCAATCTGGAGATCCGTGGCCGCGACGAAACCGCACAACTGGCCAGCTGGTTCAACCAGTTCCTCGGTGCCATTCGCAGCCTGATCCAGCACATCGGTGCTGCCGCCAGCAAGATCCTCAGCACCTCCAGCAGCTCGACCCGCGTTTCCAGCGACATGGCCGAAGCCGCAGGCCGCCAGCGCGAAGCGGTGGACATGGTCTCAACCGCCTTCCACGAAATGGTCGCCACCGCCAACGAAGTGGCACGTTCCTGCAGCCAGGCGGCGCAATCGGCCGACAGCGGCCAGCAACAGGCCCGCGAAGGCCAGCAGCAGATCGATGCCGCGGTACATAGCGTTGACCGCCTGAGCCAGGAGATCGAGCAGTCGGCGCAGTCGATCCAGCAACTGGAGCGTGACAGCAACGCCATCCAGTCGATCCTCGGCACCATCCGCTCGATTGCCGAGCAGACCAACCTGCTGGCGCTCAACGCCGCCATCGAAGCGGCACGTGCCGGCGAGCAGGGCCGTGGCTTTGCCGTGGTTGCCGACGAGGTGCGGGCGCTGGCCAAGCGCACTGCCGACTCCACCGCCGAGATCGACGGCCTGCTGGGCAACCTGGCCAGCCGCACTGCCGAAGTGGCTGCACAGATGCACGCCAGCCTGGAGGTTTCGCAGCAGTCGGTGAGCCGCATCGGCCTGGCCCGTGACAGCTTCGGGCAGATCCGCGAGTCGGTGGATGTGATCCGCGACATGAACACCCAGATTGCCACGGCGGCCGAAGAGCAGCACCAGGTGGCCGAAGACATCAACCGGCACATCAGCCAGATTCACGGCGATGCGCAGCTGGTGGCCGAACTGGCCCAGGCGGCGCGGATGGATTCGGAGAGCCTGGCCGGGCTGTCCAATGAGCTGGATGCACTGGTGCGCAGGTTCCGTACCTGATGTGTTGCCTGCGCTGGCCTCTTCGCGGGTGAACCCGCTCCCACAGGGATCACCGCAGCTTTGCAAGCTGTGCAGTACCTGTGGGAGCGGGCGTGCCCGCGAAGAGGCCGGCACAAGCGACCAATCACTAAAGCCTCAATTCTCCCGGCGTCGCGCCGAACAATTGCTTGAACGCCGCAATGTAAGCCGAGGTGGAGTCATACCCACACCCCAACGCCGCCTCGGTCACACTCTCCCCGGCCTCCAGCAGCGCCAGCGACGACAACAGCCGCATACGCTGCCGCCAGTTGCGAAAACTCAAGCCCGTCTCCCGCTGGAACAGCCGCATCAGCGTCTTCTCCGAGCAACCCAACTCTCGCGCCCACTGCTGCAAGGTCTGCGACTGGTCCGGTGCAGCGATCAGACCATTGCACAGCGCCAGCAACCCCGGGTGCCGTGGCAGTGGCAACGAAAAGCCGACTTCGGGCAGCATGCGCAACTGGTCGAGCAGCACCGCCACCAGCCGCGCCTCGGCGCTGTCAACCTCCGGGTATTCTGCCGGGAACAGGCAGAACTGCTTGATCAGTTCGCGCGCCAACGGGGTCACTTCCAGTACCCGGCATTGCTCCGGGGCCCACGGGCAGGCATCCCGGCGCACGTAAAGGCTGCGCATTTCGGCCTGCATCGAGGTGACCACTTCGTGTTCGGCATCGGCTGGTATCCACACGCCCCACTGGGGCGGGGCGAAGTAGCTGCCTTCCTGGGTATACACCCCGAGGACGCCGCTGATGGCATAGGAAAACTGCACCCAGTCGTGCTGGTGGCGGGTGGTCCAGGAGCCGGCGCCAAGGCTTTCGGCTCGTGCATAGAGCGGCCTGGGCAGGTGGTCCAGCGCCGGAATGGGGCGGGGGTGTCCGATGATGGGCATGGTGGTTTCTTTTAGTTCTGACCAGACAAGCCTAACAGCTCAGCGCTCGACGATGACGGTCACCCCCTGCCCACCCGCAGCGCAGATCGATATCAACCCCCGCCCCTTCCCCGACCTCGCCAGCAGCTTGGCCAGGTTGGCCAATATCCGCCCCCCGGTCGCGGCAAACGGGTGCCCGGCCGCCAGCGAACTGCCCTTGACGTTGAGCTTGCTGCGGTCAATCGCCCCGAGCGGCGCATCCAGCCCCAGCCGTTCGCGGCAATAATCGGCATCTTCCCAGGCCTTGAGCGTGCACAGCACCTGGGCAGCAAAGGCTTCGTGAATCTCGTAATAGTCAAAGTCCTGCAGCGTCAGGCCATTGCGCGCCAACAGCCGCGGCACCGCATACATCGGCGCCATCAACAGCCCTTCGCGACCAGTAACGAAATCCACCGCAGCGGTTTCACCATCGACCAGATAGGCCAGCACCGACAGCCCCTGCTGCTCGGCCCATTCCTCGCTGCCCAGCAAAACCAGCGAAGCACCATCGGTCAGCGGTGTGGAGTTGCCCGCCGTCAGCGTGCCCTGCCCGCTGCGGTCGAAGGCTGGCTTGAGCTTGGCCAATTGTTCCAGCGTCAGGTCGGGGCGCAGGTTGTTATCACGGGTCAAAGACAGAAACGGCGTCAGCAGGTCATCCTGCCACCCTTCGGCGTACGCGGCAGCCAGCGCCTGGTGGCTCAGCAGCGCCAGCTCGTCCTGCTCGGCACGGCCAATGCGCCAGGCCTGGGCCATGCGTTCGCAATGCTCGCCCATAGACAAACCGGTGCGCGGCTCACCGTTGCGCGGTAATTCGGGTTTCAGGTGGTGAGGACGCAGCTTGAGAAATGGCTTGAGCCGTTCGCCCAGGCTCTTGCCACGGTTGGCCTGCAACAGGATGTGGCGCAGGCCTTCGTTGACCGCAATCGGCGCATCGGAGGTGGTGTCCACACCGCCGGCTATGCCGCAGTCGATCTGCCCCAGGGCAATCTTGTTGGCCACCAGCAGTGCCGCCTCTAGCCCCGTCCCGCAGGCTTGCTGGATGTCATAGGCTGGCGTCAGCGGCGACAGGCGCGAACCCAGCACGCACTCACGTGTCAGGTTCATGTCTCGCGAGTGCTTGAGCACAGCGCCAGCCACCACCTCCCCCATGCGCAACCCATGCAGGCGGTAGCGTTCGATCAGCCCTTCGAGGGCGACGGTTAGCATCGCCTGGTTGCTGGCCGTGGCGTAGGCGCCATTGGAACGGGCGAAGGGAATTCGGTTGCCGCCCAGGATCGCGACCCGGCGAAGTGAACGCATGCGCTTGTTCCTCCTGAAACAATTTGATCCGTACAGCCTAGGTGTTTTTACCGCATTCGAACGACCTTGCCACAAAGTTGGTCCACACTTTCAAGCTTGCCTTCCGGGAGACCCACTCATGAGCGATCGCTACCTCGGCTTTGCCAACTCCAACCTCGGCCGCCGCCTTGTGGATGCCCTTGGCCTGCCACGTCCAGCGCCGCTGGAGCGTTGGCAGGCAGGCCGCCTGCGCCCGGTCGAAGGTGCCCTGGTACTGGGTGGCGGGCCACTGGCGAGCCAGGTCGAAGCCATTGCCCCGCGCCTGACCGACACGCTTTACAGCTTCAATACCGACAACCTCCAGGCCGAAGCATGGGTGGCTGGTCTGGGGCCGAAGATCAAGGCCGTGGTATTCGATGCCAGTCACCTGTCCGACAGCGACGCGTTGAAGCAGTTGCGCGAATTTTTCCAGCCACTGCTGCGCAGCCTGGCATCGTGCGCCCATGTGGTGCTGCTGGGCCGCACGCCAGAAAGCCTCGACGACCCGTTGGCCAGCATTGCCCAACGAGCCCTGGAAGGCTTCAGCCGCTCGCTGGCGAAGGAACTGCGCAACGGTGCGACCGCGCAGTTGCTGTATGTCAGCCCCGGCGCGGAGGACCAGCTGGAAGGCGCCCTGCGCTTCTTCCTCTCGCCCAAGAGCACCTTCATTTCCGGCCAGGTGCTGCGCCTGCATGCCTGCGCCAGCCAGGTCGAGGACTGGACACGGCCGCTGGCTGGGCGCCGCGCCCTGGTGACCGGTGCCGCGCGCGGCATCGGTGCCGCCATTGCCGAAACCCTGGCCCGGGACGGTGCCGACGTACTGCTGCTGGACGTGCCCCAAGCCAGCCAGGACCTAGACGCCCTGGCCGCGCGCCTGGGTGGCAAGGCGCTGCCCTTGGACATCTGCGCCGGCGACGCGGCAACGCAACTGCTTGCGGCCCTGCCCGACGGCGTCGACATCGTGGTGCACAATGCCGGTATCACACGCGACAAGACCCTGGCCAACATGACCCCGGAATACTGGGACGCGGTGCTGGCGGTAAACCTCAAGGCACCGCAGGTGCTGACACAGGCGCTGTACGACAACGGCGCCCTGGGTGAAAACGCGCGCATCACCCTGCTGGCCTCGGTCAGCGGTATCGCCGGCAACCGCGGGCAGACCAACTATGCCGCGAGCAAGGCCGGGCTGATCGGCTTGGCCCAGGCGTGGGCGCCCCGGCTCGCCGAGCGCGGCGGCAGCATCAATGCCGTGGCACCCGGTTTCATCGAAACCCACATGACCGCCGCCATGCCCATGGGCCTGCGCGAGGCCGGGCGACGCTTGAGTTCGCTTGGCCAGGGCGGCCGCCCGCAGGATGTCGCCGAAGCCATCGCCTGGCTCAGCCAGCCAGGCTCCGGTGCAGTCAACGGCCAGGTGCTGCGGGTATGCGGCCAGGCCTTGATGGGGGCTTGAGCATGAGCCGACACTGGCACGACCTGCACAGCCCGGCTTCGCGCACCAGCCTGTACCTGCGCGCGGCCAGCAAGCGCAGCATCAGCGGCGACCAGCTGCCGGACGACGGCCTGCGCTGCTTCATCCGCGTCCAGCCGGGCAACCTGGCCGCCTATCGACGGTTGTGCCACTTCACCGACGATGGCCGCCTGCCGGGGACTTATCCACATGTCATGGCGTTCACGCTGCAGCTGCAGTTGATGACCGCGCCAAACTTCCCCTTCCCGCTGCTCGGCCTGGTGCACCTGCACAACCGCATCGAGGTGCTGCGCCCGCTGGGCGGTATCGAAGGGCTGCGCTTTGCGGTGCATGCAGGCAATCTGCAAGCGCATGCCAAGGGCGGCACCTTCGACCTGGTCACCGAAGCCGAAGACGGCATCGGCCTGCTGTGGCGCGAGACCAGCCGTATGCTGGTGCGCGGGCTGAAGCTGGAAAGCCAGGCAGGTGAGCCTGCCGAGGACGAACCGCAAGCGTTGCCGGAGGCAACCCGCTGGTACGCCGACAGCGATATCGGCCGGCGTTATGCCAAGGTCTGCGGGGACTACAACCCGATCCACCTCAGCGCGGCCAGTGCCCGGCTGTTCGGCTTCCCCACGGCCATTGCCCATGGCATGTGGAGCAAGGCCATGGCCCTGGCGGCATTGCGCGGGCACCTGCCGCACAGTGGCTTTGCCTTCGAGGTGGATTTCCGCAAGCCGGTGCGGTTGCCATCGGAGGTGGTGCTCGGTGCCAGTGAGGCGGGGGCTACGGGAGAGCTGCGGCTGGATGGCCATGGAGGGGTACTGCATATGGTCGGGCGCTGGGACCGGCTTTGAATCGTGAGGCTGCTTCGCAGCCTTTTCGCGACACAAGGCCGCTCCCACAGGTACCGCGTTCGGTTTGATGCCGGTGACCTCTTGTGGGAGCGGCCTTGCGTCGTGATGGGCCGCATAGCGGCCCCCTTGCTTTGCATCGGGCCTGCGCAGAAGCTATGCAGCATTAGGAGACCCCCGATGAACCTGCAAGAACTCACCCAACGCCTGCACCAGATCCGCGACAACAACGACTGGCGCGGCTTTCACAGCCCGAAGAACCTCGCCATGGCCGCCAGTGTCGAAATGGCCGAGCTGGTGGAAATCTTCCAGTGGCTGAGCGAAGACCAATCGCGCCAGCTGCCAGCCGATAAGCTGGCCCATGCCGGCCAGGAAATCGGCGATGTGGTGCTCTACCTGTTGCTGCTGTGCAGCGAACTTGGCCTGGACATGGACCAGGTGGTGCGAGCCAAGCTGGCCGACAGCGAGAGGCGCTTCGCCCGATGAACGACCGTCACTTCGATGAGCTGGCTACCCGCTTTGCCGAAAAGATCTACGGCGGCGCCAAGGGCGCGATCCGCCTGGCCGTGCTGCAGGCCGACCTGGCCGAAGCCCTGCCTGACCGCCCGCTGCGCATCCTCGACATCGGTGCCGGGTTGGGTCACATGGCTTTGTGGCTGGCCCAGCGCGGCCACCAGCTGACCCTGGCCGAACCCGCCGAGCCTATGCTCGACGGCGCACGGGCGCGCTTTGCCGAAGCCGGCCAACCGGCCACCTTCATCCAGGTCCCCTGGCAAGACCTGCTTGGCCAGCTGACCGAACCCTACGATCTGGTGCTATGCCACGCCGTACTCGAGTGGCTGGCCGAGCCCGAAAGCATCCTGCCGGTGCTGCACCAGCTCACGGCCCCTTCCGGGTGGCTATCGCTGGCCTTCTACAACCGCGACGCCCTGGTCTATCGCAACCTGCTCAAGGGCCATTTCCGCAAGTTGCGCAGCAACCGGCTGGAAGGTGAAAAGCAGAGCCTGACCCCGCAAAAACCGCTTGATCCACGGGAACTCAGGGCGCAACTTGATCCTATGTGGCAGGTTGAAAGCGAAAGTGGCGTGCGGGTGTTCCACGACTACATGCCCAAGGAATTCCAAGGCAAGGCCGAGCTGCTCGACCTGCTGGAAATGGAACTGGCCTACCGTCGCCACCCCAGCTTCGCCGGGCTCGGCCGCTACCTGCACTGGGTCTGCCGCCCCCGTTGACCTGCCCGCCGGGAGGAATACATGCCGTACCGTCTGTTGTGCCTGGCCGTGCTGCCGCTTGCCCTGGCTGGCTGCCAGGGCAGCAACCCCTACGTGGCCAGTAGCCGCCCGTTACCACCGGCACCGGCCCAGGCGGCCAGCACCTTCGATGCCAGTGCCTACCCGACACCGGCCCGTGATTACGGGCACTACCGTAGCTGGAGCTGGCTCAACGGCCAGTTGCCCAGTGGCTCGGTCGATACCGACCCGGCGCAACTGGCCGATGCCGTCAGCGGCGCACTGGACCAGCATGGCCTGCGTCCCGCCCGGGGCGGCCCCGGCGACTTGCTGGTCAGCGCCGACATACGCCTGGAAAAGCGCTTGCGCCAGGTACGTGACTACGATGCCTACGACCCTTACTACGGCCCGTATCCCTATGGCGGTGTCGGCTATGGCGGCTACCGCCATGGCTATGGGGGCTATGCCAGCGTGCCCATCGTGCGCACCTACGAAGTGCAGGTGATGGTGGTGCGTATCGACCTGTACGACGCCCGCAGCGGCCAGCCGGTATGGAGTGCCAGTGCCGAAAGCGGCAGCGACAAGGACTCGCCGCGTGAACGCGAAAGCGCCCTGCGCGATTCTGTGCACAAGGCGCTCAACGGCTATCCTCCCAGTTGATATCCAACGGAGAACCATCATGTTGCGCCGTCTCGTTCTACTGTCATTCGCGTTGTTGCTCGCCGCCTGCTCCAGCAATAACGTCCAGCAGGATTTCGATGCCAGCCGTGACTTTGCCGCCTACCGCAGCTGGGCATGGCAGGAACCGGGCCTGCAGTACCGCCCGGATGACCCACGAATCAAGAGCGACCTCACCGAGCAGCGCATTCGCCAGGCAGTTGCAAGCCAACTCGACCAGCGTGGCCTGCGCCCGGTACAAGGCGGCGCCCGGCCGGACGTGACAGTGCGCGCGTACCTGATCGTCGAGCAGCGCCAGCAACAGATCACCACCAACTACGGCGGTGGCTGGGGCGGCTACTGGGGTGGCCCGATGTACAACGAAACGCGCAGCGTCGACTACAAGGTCGCCACCATCCAGATCGACCTGTTCGATGGGCGTGACGGCAAGCTGGTGTGGCGCGGCAGTGCCGAGCAGATCATGAACAACTACCCGCCAAGCCCTGAAGAACGTAACAGCGCTATCCAGAACACCGTGACCAAGGTGTTGGCCAACTACCCGCCGGGGAGCAGGAAGTAACACCGAACGCGGTTATGCAGGCGCCGCAGCCCCTGTGGGAGCGGGTTTACCCGCGAAGAAAACAACGCGGTGCATGGCACCGGCTTTGCCGGTATTCGCGGGTGAACCCGCTCCCACAAGGGTCGCCTGCGAGGCCTGTTTCAACAGCGACAAAATCCATCCCGACCACGCCTTTTTGCCTTTCCCGCCCCACTCGCCCGCAGGTTCCCGTCTATCTTCACTTAAGGAAACCTGACTGACCGGGTAGATGTGTTCAACATTTGGGAAGGGCTACCTGCCAATGCAAAGCATTGTTCTCCTGCTGTGGCTTGCCTTGTGCTCCGAACAGGACGTGCGTCAACGCCAGATATCCAACATGCTCACCCTGGGTGTGGCTGCCTGCGCCCTGGCCTGGCTTTTCGCCACTGGCCGCAGCTGGATCGGCGCCGATGCCAGCGATGCCGGATGGGCGCTGGCCATCGTCATGTTGCTGACCCTGCCCGGTTACATGCTCGGCCGTTTCGGTGCCGATGACGTCAAGCTGATGGGCGCCCTGGCCCTGGCCACCAGCCCGCAATACGTGCTTGGCACCTTCATCGGCGCCGGTGTCAGCGTGCTGCTGTGGCTGCTTACCCGCCGGCGCCTGTGGACGTTGCTCAACCCCAAGGTAAAAAAGCGCTTGCAGGCCTTGACCGAGGAAATGGGTGACAAGCAGGCGTTCGTCCCCTATGTGCTCACCGGTTTTCTTTTGACTGCTGTATGGATCCAGTGAGCAATCTCGTGGTCCGATGGCTGTACAGAATTTGTAACTTGTACAAATCCACTACCCCCGACTATTTTTAGTTTGCAAAGCGCTTGGCCCGGGAGCAGGACCGCGTAACGACAGGGAGTTGATCGTGTCCAGAGCATTCAGTGATGTGAAGATATTGGTGGTCGATGACCAACCAGTGATAGTCGAACAATTGTGTGAGTTTCTCGAAACCAAGGGTTACCGCTGCCTGCCGGCCCACTCCACTGACGAAGCCCTGGAACGTTACCTGGCAGACGAGGCCATTGGCGTGGTCATCTGTGACCTGCACATGCCTGGTCGTGATGGTATTGAACTGGTCCGCGAACTGAAGATACAAGGCGGGCAGCGCGCGTTCGAGGCCATCATGGTGACCGGTCGCGCGGAGAAGCAGGATGTGATCCGAGCGTTGCGCGAGGGCTTTGCCGATTACTACCAGAAACCCATGGACCTCGATGAACTGCTGGAGGGCGTACGCCGCCAGGAACAGGCCGTGCAGGAGCGCCAGCGCAGCTTCCGCGAGCTGGGCGGGTTGAGCCAGCGTCTGCAAGAGCTGGCAGAGTCGATGGACGAGCTTTACCAGGACCTGCAAAAAGCCCGGGGCCAGGGCATGCACCGGCGTGCCAGCGATGTGGACGAGAGTGAAAGCGAACTGCCAGCGGCGTTCGAGAAGCTGTCGCCACGCCAGCTGGAAGTAGCCCGCCTGGTGGGCAAGGGCCAGACCAACTACCAGATCGCCTGTGAGCTGGGCATTACCGAGAATACCGTGAAGCTGTATGTGTCGCAGGTGCTGCGCCTGACCCACATGCACAACCGCACCCAGCTTGCACTGGCACTGACACCCAGTTCGTCGCCAGTGCATCAGCGGTTTACTACCCACTAAACAGGTAGCTTCAAGATTTTGGCGGCTGCGTTGCAGCCCACAGCGCCCCCTTACATCTGAACGCCAAGCGTCAAAGTCAGCCGAGGCGCGCGGTCCAGGCTGTCCAATGCCACATCCGCCAAAGGCTTGGCCAGCTCCAGCGCCACATTGAACAAGCGCCCATCGCCCAACCGCACACCAAGCGCCGCCGAAGCCAGGTGGGCATCCTGCACAGGCCCCCGGTTATGCCAGGCCTGCGCCGTATCAACCACCACATAGGGCTGCACCAACGCCAGCCAGTTGGCGTGCATGCTGTAATTCACCTCGTAAGCCACACCCCAGCCCTTGTCCCCGTCCGCCTGGTCGCGCGGGTAGCCACGGCCGAAACTCTGCCCGCCAAACCCCGCACGCTCGCTGTCGGGCAAGCGGTCATCACTCCAGTACAGCGCCCCGGACACCACCCCCTGCCAGTTACCGAGCAACCTGTCGCTCTGCAAGCCGGAAAGCCGCAACCGCAGAAAATCCAGATCGTAGTCGGCATCGCTGCGTGCCCCCAGATAATCCAGGCCCTGATAGACCCCGGCGCTGACGATGCGCAAATGGCCCTCTTCCACCTTGCGCCAGTCGCCCTCGAATGACAGCGCACGCACGTAGGTGTCGTAGTCCCGTGCCGATGGCAACCCATCTACCCGGTCTTCGAAGTGCTCACTGACCGAATATACCTGCCCCTGCACCACCATCCATTCATCCGGCCTGACGATCACCGGCTGGCGCAGGCCGATCGCATAGCGATCGCTGTCGCGCTTGCGAGTGATATCACGGCCATCATCCAGCCGAATCCGCGTGCCCGGTTCGCTGCGATAACGCGAGGCCGACAGCAGCAGCTGGCTGCCGCCCGCATCCAGGTATTGGCTGTAAGCCAGGCGCTGATAATGCACCTGGTCATTCCCTGGTGGCAGCAACACGCTGGCCTGGATCTGTTCGGCAAAGCGGGTCTGGGCGTGGCTGGTTGCCGTCAGCAGCGCCTGCGCATCGTCGCGGTTGCCATCAACCACGGTAACGGCAGCGCTGAACGGCTTGCGCCGGGCATGCACGGTCAACAACGTGGCACCATCAGCGGTTCGCGCCATGGCCAGCTGTGAGTCTATCTTCACCCCTGGCAGGCGCTCGGCCAGGCCCAGGTAGCGCTCCAGCGTTTCCCGGGTCAGCGGGCGCTCGGTTGCAAGCCGCTCCAGCAGCTGGTGCAGATAGGCGCTTGCCGGGCCGATATCGCCGACCACGCGGTAATCCCGAATATAGCCTTCGACCAGCACCACATTGACCTGGCCATCAGCCACCTCCTGCGGCGGCAGGTAGGCGTAAGACAACAGGTAGCCTTCCTGCCGATAGCGCTGGGTCAGGCGCGCGGTGTACTGCTGCAGCTCGCCCAAGGTAGTCTGGCGCCCGATCAGCGGTTGGTAGTGTTCGCGCAGGTCGCTCAGGGGGAACACCGTGCCGCCTTCGAAGCGCACTTTATGCAGCACCAGCCGGGTATTCGCAGGCGCCCACGCGGGGCTGTCGCCATCCTCCTCGGCCAGCTGCAGGTGAGCACTGACCGGGCGGTAGGCGTCTATCGGCAGGTTGGCGCCGGGCAGGCGACGTTCGTACTCATGGCTGTCGAGAAAACCTGGCAAAGGCTCGGCATGGGCCGCAAGCGCCCAAGGCAGCAACAACAGGGGCACGGCCAGAGGACGCATAGCGCGCTCCATGTTCCCTGGGGCTGCAAAGCGGCCCCAAATTGCTTGACTGACAGGCATCAGGGGCGCCAGCCGGTCACACCCGTTACCTGCAAGCGTAGGTGCTGCCTCGGCCCTCGTCGAACGGCTACTCGCTGACCTGGAACGCCACGCGCGCCGTCTCGCCGCTTTCATCCAGCGCGCTGATTTCGGCCTGGCCTACCTGTTGGAAGCGCACCAGCAGGCTGTCCTGGCCCTGGGTTTCGCCCAATGGCTGGCCGTTGAGGAACCACCAGCGCCGACCGCCGCCGCCCAGCGCCGACACATGCAGTTGCAACGGCTCGCTGCTGGTGGCCGGACGGCGCAGGTTGTCGCCCGGGCGCACGCCCACGATCGAAAGCGGTGGCGCGCTGACCGGCACATGCGGCGGGCAGGCCGGATCGATGGCCGGCAGGCGCGCCGCACGCCGCTCCACACGTGGCAGCCAAGGCTCCAGCGGGGCGGGCCATAGGGCGATATCGCGGGCCTTGGCGCCCGGGCAACTGCCATCGACGCGCAGCCCCTGGTCGTTGACCCATACGCTTTCACGCAGGCCCAGGCCGAGTGGCTGGTCGGCGGCCTGCAGGGTTGGCGGCGTAGTGCCGTCCAAAGTCCAGGCGAAACGCTGACGCCGGCAGTTGGGGTCCTTTTTGCTCATCGGCTGGCCCAGTGGCCAACAGATCGCAGCCACGCCGACGTTCGCCGGCACCCGCTCCACCGGCACGCTGATGCCACGCTGGCTGTCACGGTTGCTCAGCAGGTCGTGCACCTGCAGCATCAGCGGCGCTGCCGAAGCCAGCCCGAATTGGCCGGGGACCGGTGTGCCATCGGGGCGGCCAATCCATACGCCGATCAGGTAGCGCGGGCCCACGCCGATCGACCAGGCATCGCGAAAGCCGTAGCTTGTGCCCGTCTTCCACGCCAGTTGCGGGCGTTGCACCAGCTCGGCATGCGGGTCGCGGTCGGGGCGCGCCTGGCCGCTGAGGATGCGCCGGATGATCCACGCAGCCCCTGGTGACAGCAGGCGCCGTTCCAGCAACGGATCCTGCGGTTGCAGGCGCACCCTCGCACTATTGCCACCCCGCGCCAGCGCAGCGTAGCCACCCACCAGATCCTCCAGGCGGCTGCCCGCGCCACCCAGGATCAACGACAGGTTGGGCTCTGCCAGAGGCGGCAATATCAGCGGCATGCCCGCCATGCGCAGTTGCGCGGCAAAGCGTTTCGGACCATAGGCCTCCAACAGCTGCACCGCCGGCAGGTTGAGCGACAGCGCAAGCGCCGAACTGGCCGACACCGGCCCGCTGAAGCCCATGGAGAAGTTGCCGGGGCGGTAGTCACCGTAGCGTCGCGGCACATCCTGCAACAACGACTCGGAATGGATCAGGCCGTCATCCAGCGCCATGCCGTAGAGGAACGGCTTGAGGGTGGAGCCCGGCGAGCGCAACGAACGCACCATGTCGACATGCCCGAAGCGGCGTTCGTCGGCCAGGTCGATCGAGCCCAGGTAGGCACGCACCGCCATGGTTTGCGCATCGACCACCAGAATGGCAGCGGAGGTGCGCTCTGGAAGCCGTGCGCGCCAGCCCAGCAGCAGGTCTTCGAGGCGCCGCTGCAGTGCGGCGTCGAGCGTGGTGCGGATCAGCGGCGGGCTGTCGGCGCTGTTCAGGCGCCGGGCCAGCAGCGGCGCCAGGGCCGGTTCCTGACGTGGTGCCAGCACCAGAGGTTCTTCGGCAGCCTCACGGATTTGCTGAGCCGGCCACACCTGGTATTCGGCCAGGCGTTGCAGCACCTTGTCCCGGGCGCGCTGCGCACGCTCGGGGTGACGGTCCGGGCGCAAGCGGCTGGGCGCCTGGGGCAGCACGGCCAGCAGTGCCGCTTCGGCCGGGGTCAGGTGCATGGGCGACTTGCCAAGGTAGGCCCAGCTGGCCGCCGCCACGCCCTGCAGGGTGCCGCCGAAGGGCGCGCGGTCCAGGTAGATCTGCAGGATTTCGCGCTTGGACAAGTGCCATTCCAGCTGCGCCGTGCGCCATAGTTGGCGCAACTTGCCGGCCAGGGTGCGCTCATGCGGGTCGAGCAGGCGTGCGACCTGCATCGACAGCGTGCTGCCGCCCGACACCACACGCCCGCCACGCAGGTTCAGCCAGGCAGCGCGAGCCAGGGCCAGCGGGTTGACCCCGGGGTGGCTGTAGAACCAGCGGTCTTCGTAGGTGAGCAGCGCCTGCAGATACAGCGGCGAGACCTCGTCGGAGCTGACCGGGTAGCGCCATACACCATCGGCATCGGCAAAGCGCCACAACGGCGTGCCGTCCTCGGCCAGCACCACGCGGGCCAGGTCGTCTCCGGGCATGGGCAGCGGCCATAGGCGGTCGGCCAGCCACAACAGGCCGAACAGTACCAGCATGCCGATCACCGTGGCGCGCAACAGCCTGCCCGCACGGGTATGCGGCCGCGTTAAGCTTGGCATCGGGAACCGACCTGGCCAGGTGATGGCCAAAGGCTTGGGAACGGCAACGTCGCCGATTCGTTCATCAGGAAGCAACTATGCATGTAGAAGGTTTTTTCGAGTGGCTGGGCCAGGCGCTGGGGTCGTTGATCCGCTTCATCGTCGACGCATTGAGCGGGCTGTTCAACCTGCTGGCCAATGCCGGTGGCAATTTCATCGATGGCCTGGCGCGCACCTTGGGCATGGAGACCTCGCTGCTCAGCATCCTCGCCCTGATCATCGGGCTGGTGCTGCTGTACTCGGCAATCCGCGCGTTCATGCGCGCCTCGATCATCCTCGGGATCATCTGGCTGCTGTTGGGGTTGTGGGTGATGAGCTGGGTGATTCACTGACATTGAACTGCCCGGCGCAGACCTGTGGGAGCGGCCTTGTGTCGCGAAAGGGCTGCGCAGCAGCCCCAGGATCTCAGCTCCGCCGCTTGAAATGCCGGGGCCGCTTTGCGGCCCTTTCGCGACACAAGGCCGCTCCCACATAGTACGCGCAAGGCAGGTGCTTAGCGGGCTTTTACGGTCATCTCCCCTTGCCCATCCCCCACAGCCTGCAGGTTTGGCCGGTACATCGATTCGACCTGCGGCGACGGCACGCGGTAGGTGCCCGGGGTCACCGCCCGAGCCAGGTACAGCAGGTGGGTGGTGCCATAGCTGTCCAGCTTGAGTGCGGCGACGTAACGATCATCGCGATACTCCTGGTGCACCACGCTGGCATTCTGCATCGATTCGCGCCATTCCTTCACCGCACTGCTGGCGTTTTCCAGGCTGGCGGCACTTTGCGCCAGGTTCTGGTTTTCCAGCTCCAGGCCCGCCGGTAACAAGTCCACCACCAGCGCATCCGGCACCCGGTCTTCAGCCTTGAGCGCCAGGTGCACCAGCACCAGGTCTCCGCTGCGCAGGTTATGCAGATCCAACGGCTGACCATTCATGCCCAGGTACTCACGGCGGATCTGCATGCCGTTGCCAACGGCCGCAGGCGCCTGGCGTGGGTAACCCGACAAGGTCAGTTGCTGGTACAGCGTCTCGCTGCCTTGGTTCTGCACACTAAGCGGCGAAGCCAGCAACGGGCCTTCGAGCTTCATGCCAGACTCGGCATTGTTGAACTCGCGCACTTCGCCCGCGCTGTCCAGGCGCGCCTGCCACTGGCCTTCCGGTTTGCCCAGCAGGCCACGGCCGGCCAGGAACAGCGCATTGCGCTCCTGGGTCGACAGCCAGCGGTTGGCCGCCAGCTCATCCGACAGGGCGAACAGGCGCTGGTCGACCTGGCGGCTGGCCAGGTTGTTTTCCTGCAGCAGCGCCAGGATCAGTGCCTGGTCGCGCAGGGCGCTACCATAGTCGGCCATCCAGCCTTTACCGCGGCTGATGCCCAGGCCTGCCTGCAGGGCCTGCTCGGCACGCGGCTTGTCGCCCATCTTGTCCAGCGCCACCGCCAGTTGCACCAGTGGCAGGCCAGAGCGGGCGTCGGCGCGGCGTTCGAACAAGCCGCGCAGTGCCCCCAGAGGCGCCTGCTGGCTGCGCGACAGCACCAATGCCGCATAGGCCTGCACGGCGAAGCGGGTGTGTTCGGCGTTCTCGCTGTAGTCGACTTCGATCAGGTTGCGCTCCTGCAGGTAGCGCAGCAGGCGCTCGCTGGCCTTCTTCAGCGCTTCGGCCGGCACACCATAGCCTTGGTCACGGGCGCGCAGCAGGAAGTCGGTGACATAGGCGGTCAGCCAGTATTCTTCTTCGCTGTCCGAGCTCCACAGGCCGAAGCTGCCGTTGTAGCGCTGCATGCCCAGCAGGTGCTCGATACCCATCTCGATGTTGCGCTTGCGCACATCGGCTGGCTCGCCCTTGATGCCCAGGCGCTTGAGGCTGTCGGCATCGGCGTACAGCGACGGGTAGAGGCCGCTGGTGGTCTGCTCCAGGCAACCGTAGGGGTAGGCTTCGAGGGCACGGATCTGCTCGGCCAGGTTCAGCGGTGGCCGGCTCGACAAGGCCAGGCTGGCTTCAAGCCCGGCGGGTTCGAAGGCGGCCAGGTCTGCTTCAGGCAGGGTCCATGGCTGGTCCTTCAAGGCCACGCGGTAGTGCTTGAGCATCGCCGGGTAAGCCGGGCGCACGCCCAGCGTCCACTCGCGCTCGAACGCGCCGGTCGGCTCGTTCGGCAGCTGCAGGCCAGTGACCCGCACATGCACCTTGCCCTGCCCCAGGCCACCTTGGGCCTGGACCGGGATCAACAGCGTCGAGCGCTGGCCTTCAGCCAGGGCAACGTTCTGCACGGCGTTGGCCGCCAGGCTCAGCTGCCCTTCGGTGCTGATTTCAACGTTCAGTTGCTGGGCACGACCCGACAGGTTGGCCAGGTCCAGCGCCAGGCTGGTACGGTCGCCACCGGCCAGGAAACGCGGCGCCGAGAGTTCGGCGATCAAGGGCGCGGCGACCACGGTCTTGCCTTCGGCCATGCCGAAGTGTTCGTCGGTCCAGGCCTGGGCCATCAGCCGCAGTTCGCCATTGAAGTCGGGGATATCGACCGTGGCCAGGCCCTCGCCCTTGTCGTCCAGGGTCACCGGCAGGCTCTGCTGGGCGACGATGGTCACCGTGGTGTTGGGGCGCTTGCCACCCTTGGCCATCGCCGCGTCACCACCAAATGCCAGGCTGGCCAGGCGGCCTTGGCCGGCTTCGATCAACTGGCCGTAGATATCCAGCTGGTCAGCACCATAGGCCTTGCGCCCGAACAGGCTGGCGAACGGGTCGGGGGTCTTGAAGTCGGTGATGTTGAGGATGCCCACGTCCACCGCCGACAACAGCACATGCACCTGTTCAGGCACACTGCCATCGGCATTTGCAGCCTTGACCTTCACGGTCAGCGGCTGTTTCGGGCGCATTTTCTCCGGCGCCTGCAGGCTCACCGCCAGCTTGCGTTCGGCGCGGTTCAGCGGCAGGTGCAGCACGCCCACCGCGCGTTTCGGCGTGGCGTTGGCCTTGCGCTCACCCGGGCGGATCACCAGCGCGCTGATGTACAGGTCATGGCGGGCCCACTGCTTGTCCAGCTGCACGTCGAACGTCTTGCCCTCGGCGGGCACGTCGATCTCCTGCCACCACAGCGGGCCATCGCTGGACTCGATCATCAGGTAGCCACTGCCGGCTGCGGGCGGGGTGACGGTGACCTTGGCGGTAGCGCCGTCGGCGTAGGCCGGTTTGTCCAGCGCCAGCTTGACCTGGTCCGGCCGCACCGCTCCGCCCTCGGCGTTGTCCTGGGCGCGGTAGCCAGCCCAGAAGCGCGCGCTGGACACAAGGCCCGTCTCCGGGTCCTCCACCTCGACACGGTACGGGCCCCATTCCACCTGGAAGCTCAGCTTGGCCGTGGAGCCGGCCTTGACGCTGACGGTCTCTTCGCTCTGGGTGAGGAACTTCTCGTTGTAGGCGTAGCTCCAGCCATCGCTCTGCGAGTAGTTCCAGTAGTAGTCGCGGCGCTCGCGTACCAGCCGCACCTTGAGGTCGTTGGCCGCCAGCTTCTTGCCGTTGCGGTCGGCCACCAGGAACTCGAACTCCACCGGCCCGTCACTGTCGGTTTCCTCGCCGTCGAACAGGCCACGCAGGCCCGGCAGGCGCTCGGCCGGCCAGATGGGTTGTTCCAGGCGCCGGGTGATCGGCCGGCCACCGGACTCCTGCAGGCTGGCCTGCACGGTCAGTTGCAGCGGCGAGCGGGCTTCGGCCCAGCGGCTTTCGATATCGACCACGGCCTTGCCGGCCTGGTCGAGGGTGACTTCGTCCAGCTCCAGGTCCTGGTTCAGCTCGGTTTCGGTGACCGAGCCGAACTGGTAGCCAGGCAGCGCCGGTACCGCCTCGCGCAGTGGGCGAACATAGGCCTGGCCGCTCAGGCGGTTGCCGGCAGCCGGGGCGCCGTAAAGGTAACGGCCATTGACCTGGATGCGCGCATCCTGATCCGGAGACAACGGTTTGCTGCTGCCCTTGAGTTCCAGCGCCAGGCGCTCGGGCAGGAAGTCTTCGACGAGAAATTCATACACCTGCTTGCGCCCGCCGCCCAGGTCGAGCAGCAGTTGCCAGCGGCCGGTCGGGGCCTCGCTGGCCAGCTGCAACTGGTACTGGTACAAGCCATTGCTGTCGGCTTCCCAGACGAACTTGCGGCTGACCTGCTCATCCGGGCGACGCACTTCCACGCTCACTGGCTGCGCCTTGACCGGCTTGCCGTCCTGGTCGCGCAGCAGGCCGTTGAGCAACACCGTTTCCCCGGGGCGATACAGGTCACGCGGGCCGAAGATGAAGAACTGCAGCGGGTTGGCCTGCGGGCCGGTGATGTCGAACTCGGCCAGGTCCAGCGCCGCGCTGCTCAGGCGCAGCAGGGTGGTGTGCACGCCCTGGGTGGCGATCAGGGTGTCGGCCTTGGGCGTGATCGGCAGCTGGGCGTGGCCATCGCTATCGGTGCTGGCCTGGGCCAGCAGCTTGCCCTTGTCGTCATGGATTTCCAGGTTGACGCCGTTCATCGCCTTGCCACCTTCCAGGGCCTGGGCGAACACATCGAGGCGGTCGCGGTAGCGGTGCGCGGACACACCGATGTCGCTGAGGGTGAACAGCGTCGCTGGTTGCGAGTAGTCGTAGGTGCCCGAGGCACGCATCACCGCCAGGTACACGCCTGGCTCCTGCAGCGGCTTGATGCCGGCGATCGGCAGCAGCACGGTCTCGCGGGTGTTGCGTGCGGGGTTGAGGTCGAAGCGGCCGCTGTAGACCAGCTCGGCCATGTCCAGGGTTTCCTTGGACTGGTAGTAGTACAGGCTGCTGTTGCGCCCCCAGTTGACCAGAAAGGTCGAGAGCATGTCCGGCTTCACGCGGAAGAACTCGACATCGACCTTGTCGACGTTGAGGGCGATCACCGGCAGACCCTCGGCCAGGCGCGTGGGCAGCAGCGAACCGCGGCTGGCGAAGCCGATGGTCGGCTGCATGTCGCGGGTTTCCAGGCGGCTGATCGACTCGCTGTCCAGTTGCTTGCCATTGACCGCCAGCAGGCCCTTGTCGACGGTCAGCACCAGCTTGCGCTGCGGCTCCAGATGGCGCAGACGCAGCTCCATCTGGTTGTCGGAGAGCTCCCAGGCGCCGTCGAGCTTGCCTTTGACGGTGTCGACCAGGTGCACTTTGCTGGCGAAGTCCTGTTTGGCATCCAGCGGCGCGGAGAAGCTGATCGACAGCGTCGCGGCGCCATCGAGCTGCACTTCGGAAACATCCAGCACCGTCAGCTCGCGGCCCTCGTAGCGTTTTCCGAGTTCGGCCTGGTCTTCGCGTTGGGGTGCCGGGGTGGCGACGGGCGCTGTGGCCGCCGGCTTTTCGGATGGCGCCGGCTTGTCCGGCGTCGAAGAGTCACAGGCACTGAGCAAAGCCAGCGCGCAGGCCAGCAACAATCCTTTGTTGAACATGGAGTAGAACTCTTTGGCAGCGTGTACGTGAGGGCAGCAACTATAGCGCAACTATGGTCGCGCGAATTGGCTGCATGGCCGGTACACTGCTGGCAATTTAGAAAAGCGGGGGCGCTTTGCGCCCCTTTCGCGACGCAAGGCCGCTCCCACAGGTACTGCACAGGCTTCGGTTTACACGATTCTTGTGGGAGCGGCCTTGTGTCGCGAAAGGGCTGCGCAGCAGCCCCAAGATTCCCCAGGACACCCGATGACCTCACTGACCACCGACTGGCAGCACCGCCCCACCCACCACAAGGTCTGGGCCCTGGCCGCGCCGATGATCCTGTCCAACATCTCCGTGCCGCTGGTAGCCCTGGTCGACAGCACGGTCATCGGCCACCTCCCCCACGCCCACCAGTTGGGTGCCGTAGCCGTGGGCGCCACGCTGTTCACCTTCATGGTTGGCCTGATGGGCTTCCTGCGCATGGGCTCCACCGGCTTCGCCGCCCAGGCCGCCGGCCGTGGCGACGGTGCAGCGTTGCGCCAGGTACTGGTACAAGGGCTGTTGCTGGCGGTCGGCTTCGCCCTGCTGATCGGCCTGCTGGCCCTGCCCTTCAGCCAGCTGGCGCTGCACGCGATGCAGCCCAGCGCGGCCCTGCAGCAAGCCACCGAAGACTTCTTCCATACCCGCCTGCTCGGCCTGCCCGCGGCACTGGCCAGCTACGCCCTGGTCGGCTGGTTCCTCGGCACCCAGAACGCCAGGGCGCCACTGGCCATCCTGCTGACCACCAACCTGCTGAACATCGCCTTGAACCTGTGGTTCGTGCTTGGCCTGGACTGGGGCGTGCTGGGTTCGGCGCGGGCGTCGGTGATCGCCGAATGGAGCGCCGCCCTGCTCGGCCTGGCCCTGACCCGCCCGGCCCTGCGCGCCTACCCGGGGCAGATCGTGTGGGCGGCGCTCAAGCGCTGGCAGGCCTGGCGGCCGCTGCTGGCGGTGAACCGCGACATCTTCCTGCGCAGCCTGGCGCTGCAACTGGTGTTCCTGCTGATCACCGTGCAAGGCGCTCGTCTGGGCGAAGCCACCGTGGCGGCCAATGCCCTGCTGCTCAACGGCCTGCTGCTGACTGCCTATGCGCTTGACGGGTTGGCGCACGCGGTAGAGGCCCTGTGCGGCCATGCCATTGGCGCCCGCGACCGCGACACATTGCGCCGCTCGCTGGTGGTGGCCTGTGGCTGGTCGCTGATCACCAGCCTGGGGTTTGCCGGGTTGTTCCTGCTGGGCGGGCACCTGTTCATCGATTTGCAGACCGACATCGAGAGTGTGCGGGCAGCGGCTTATCCGTACCTGCCGTACCTGGCATTGCTGCCATTGATTGCGGTGTGGAGCTATTTGCTGGATGGCTTGTTCATAGGCGCGACACGGGCGCGGGAGATGCGTAATGCGATGTTGGTGTCGGTGGTGATTGCGCTGCCCTTGGGGGTGCTCATGAGTGCGTTTGGCAACCATGGGTTGTGGTTGGCGTTTCTCGGGTTCATGGGGTTGCGGGCGGTGACATTGGGGTGGGTGGGGTGGAGGTTGCAGGAAAAAGGGCTTTGGGTTCAGTAATGCCGGGGCCGCTCCCACATTGATCGGCGTACGCAGGACTTTGTGGGAGCGGCCTTGTGTCGCGAAATGAGGGCGAAGCCCTCACCTGCGGATTCACAGCCACACACAATCCCAATGTGGATAATCACCAGCCCGCCGCACCAGGCCAGCCCGAATGGGATTGGCGATGATGTAGCGCGCCACTGCCCTCACATCCTCCTCGCGGCGCAAAGCCCGATCATGAAAGCTGGTCTGCCAGATATGCCGCCTTTCAGCCCCCACCTTGTACAGCGCACAACTGCTTCTGGACTTGAACTCGCACATCAGCCTACCCAGGCTCGACGGCCCAAGCTCGAGAAGCCAGTGAAGATGATCCGGCATCAAGACCCACGCCAGAGATCGACACGCCTTGCGCTCTTCGCTGAGCCGCAATTGCTGGATAACTGTTCTGGCGAACAAGAAGTCTTTGAACAACGGTGTTCGGTTGCGAGTGGTCGTGGTGAGCAGGTAGAGACGCCCTGGTTCGGACACTCGGCCACTACGTAAACGATGGGAGCCGGGACTTTCCATGTCGTCCTCCTTTGAACATTGCATTCAAAGGTAGCGGCGCTGATGCGATAGGCGAGGACTGGACCATTACCAGGTATGACGCGGTGAGGGCTTCGCCCTCATATCGCGACGCAAGGCCGCTCCCACAAAAAAGCGGGAGCGGCCTGGCAATCACGAGGACAGGTACGAAGACCGGGTCAACCCAAGGCGCAACGCATCCAGGTACTGAGTCCGCTCCCGCGCAGTGATCTTGGCGCTGGCCACCTTGTCACGGTAATGCGTCATCAACTCCTCCGGCGACAGGTGCACATAGCGCAGCATGTCTTCGATGGTGTCGTGGGTCTCGATACCGGCGTGGTACACGCTACCGTCGGCGTTCTGGTAGATGTTCACCGAGTCGGTGTCACCGAACAGGTTGTGCATGTCACCGAGGATTTCCTGGTAGGCACCAACCAGGAACACACCCAGCAAGTAGTCCTCGCCCTCCTTCACCGCATGCACCGGCATGCTGGTCTCGATGCTCTGCTCGTCGACGTACTGGTTGATCTTGCCGTCGGAGTCGCAGGTCAGGTCCTGCAGCACGGCACGACGCATCGGCTCTTCGTCCAGGCGGTGCAGCGGGATGATCGGCAGTACCTGGCCGATGGCCCAGGTGTCCGGCAGGCTCTGGAACACCGAGAAGTTGCAGATGTACTTGTCGGCCAGCTTGTCGTTCAGCTCGTCCAGCACTTGGCGGTGCGAGCGCTGGCGGGCTTTCAGCGAGTTGTGCAGGCGGCGGCACACGGCAAAGTAGCACTGTTCGGCCAGGGCCTTCTCGGCCAGGCTGATCTTGCCATCGGCATACTGCGCAGCCACGTCACCCATGTAGTGGGTGGCGCGCCAGTAGGTCTCGGTCACCATCTCGATATCGGTCGGGCCGAGCAGGTCGACCAGCCACTGCACGGTCTCGGGCAGGGCTTCCTTGTTCTCGATGGTCGGCACGTCGTCGTTGTGCTTCTCGACGTCGGTCACCTGGATCACCAGCATGGCGTGGTGGGCGGTCAGCGAACGGCCGCTCTCGGAGAAGATGTGCGGGTGCGGCAGGCCCTGCGCGTCGCAGAATTCCTTGAGCATGCCCACAACAACGCCGGCGTAGTCGTCCATGTCGTAGTTGATCGAGCTGGCATTGCGCGAGTGGGTACCGTCGTAGTCCACGCCCAGACCACCGCCAACGTCGATATGGTCGACCGGCAGGCCCAGCGCACGCAGCTCACCGTAGTAACGGATGGCTTCCTTGAAGCCGTGTTGGTAGTCCGCCAGGTTGGCGATCTGCGAGCCCATGTGGAAGTGAAGCAGGCGGATACCTTGGTCCAGGCCGGCATCGCGGAAGCGCTGTACCACCGAAATCAGCTGGGCGGCGGACAAGCCGAACTTGGACTTCTCGCCACCGGTGTCGGCCCACTTGCTCGAGGCCAGCGACGACAGGCGCACGCGCAGGCCGACTTGCGGCTTGACCTTGAGCTCGGCGGCCTCGTCGATCACCAGGGCCACTTCCGACTCTTTCTCGATGACGATGAACACGTTGTGGCCGAGCTTCTGGCCCATCAGCGCCAGGCGGATGAACTCGCGGTCCTTGTAGCCGTTGCAGACGATGGTGCCACCCTTCGGCGCCAGCGCCAGCACTGCCAGCAGCTCAGGCTTGGAGCCGGCTTCCAGGCCAATGGAGACGTTCTGCGTAGCGATGATGTTTTCCACCACCGCTTCCTGCTGGTTGACCTTGATCGGGTACAGCGCGGTGTACTTGCTCTGGTATTCCAGGCGCGCGATGTTGGCATCGAAGGCGCCGGTCAGCTGGCGCACGCGGTCTTGCAGAATGTCGGGGAAGCGCACCAGCAATGGCAGCGACAGGCCGCTCTGGCGCAATTCGTCGACCTGTTCGAACAGGTCGATCGGTGCGCTTTTTGGGCCGTTGGGGCGTACTTCGACGCGCCCGGCTTCATTGATGGCGAAATAACCAGCGCCCCAATGGCGGATGCCATAAACACTGCGGCTGTCGGCCACGGTCCATTGGCTACCATCGTCTTTGCGTGTGCGTCGTACGGACATTCAAGTCCCCTATAGATAAGTCGAAGACACTGCCCCGCAAGGAGGCGGGCGCAGTGTAAAAGCCGAAAATGACGATTCGTCCGTGCCCTGGATAGACCCTGGTCACGGCAACGAGTTTAGAAAGCACTGGGCAAAAAATCGCGTGGCCGCATCAGCCGCCGGATTTTTTCGCCTTGAAGCCCTGCTTGGTCAGCTCACCGATCAGCAGTTCGACATGGTCGCCCTGGATTTCGATGACCCCATCCTTCAGGGCGCCACCGGTACCGCAGCGGCGCTTGAGGGTAGAGGCCAGCTCCTTGAGCTGATCGAGCGGCAGCGGCACGCCGGTGACGGTGGTCACGGTCTTGCCGCCGCGGCCCTTGCTTTCGCGGCGCACACGGGCAATGCCATCGCCTTCGGGGATGACCTGCTGCTTGCAGGTACAGGCATCCACCGGCTGGCTACAGTCGGGGCAGTGCCGACCGGTGTCGGTGGAGTAAACGAGACCGCCAAGGGCGGCGAAGGAAGAAGCTTTCTTGGCCACTTTTGTTCCTCTGTGCTGAGGACAAAAACTGGTCGGCCCCAGGGGGTTGAGCCCGACCGCGAAGCCCCACTCTGGCAGGGGCGGCGCTACTGCCACAAGACCTGCGGCAGCCCGAAAAGGGCGCGCAGTGTAACGATAAATCCCGCTGTTGCTAAGTACCGGAATGCGGCATTTTGCGAATGTTTTGCGACCCCCTCGCGGGTAAACCCGCTCCCACAGGTACTGCGCAGGTTTCACGACCTGTGAAATCCCTGTGGGAGCGGGTTTACCCGCGAAGGGGCCCGCATGGGCCACGCATCTATTTGAGGCTGGCTTTATAGCGCTGCAACGCCGCCAACGAGTCCGGGCAATACGGCTTCGTCAGGCTTTCTTGCTCAGCCTGCTCCAGGCCAATGAACCGCGCCTCGATCACCTCTTCCGGCTGTAACCGCAATGGCGCATCCGACACCGCCGAATACACCGCACACCACAAGTGGTTATCCGGCTGGTCAAAGTAGAACCGCTCATGAAAACGCAGCTCCACACCGTCGATCCCCAGCTCCTCGGCCAGCTCCCGCGCCGCCGAATCGGCATACGCCTCCCCGGCCGTCACCATGCCGCCTGCCGCCACATCCCAGTAACCCGGGTACAGCGCCTTGCTCAGGGTTCGCCGGTGCACGCACAGCTCACCGGCACTGTTGAACAGCAGAATGAACGTGCAACGCCCTATCAGGCCCCGCTCACGCAGTTCGGCCCGGGGCAAGGCACCCAGCACCCGGTCGGCTTCGTCCACCCAGGTGACCAGTTCTCGGTCGGAAGCCGCCCGGTGGGCGGCCTCGTTCGGGCTGATCGCCATCATCAACCCTGCGACAGCAGCTGACGCAGGTCGATGACCGCCGCGTTGGCCCGGGAAATGTAGTTGGCCATGACCAGTGAGTGGTTGGCCCACATGCCGAAGCCGCTGCCGTTGAGCACCATCGGGCTCCACAGGGCCTCCTGCGAGGCTTCCAGCTCACGGATGATCTGGCGCACGCTGACCGTGGCGTTCTTCTTCGCCAGCACGTCGGCAAAGTCCACCTCGATGGCGCGCAGCAGGTGCGACAGCGCCCAGGCCTGGCCACGGGCTTCGTAGAACACGTTGTCGATCTGCAGCCATGGGGTTTCCACCAGCTCCTCGTCCACCTGCGGCGCCTGGCCGGCGACCAGCGACTCAGTCTTCAAAGTGGTGTTGAGCTTGACCCGGCCAACGCTGGCCGACAGGCGCTGCGACAGCGAGCCCAGGCGGGTGGCCACGTCACCCAGCCAGTTGTTCAGGTTGTCGGCACGGGTATAGAAGATTGCGCCCTTGTCGCCGGCAGCCAGACGGGTCTGGTAGCGGGTCAGCGACTTGATGCCCTCTTCGAACTCCGACTCGCTCGACGGCAGGATCCAGCTCTTGTTGTCGAAGTTGAAACGCGGCTCGGCCTTGGCCAGGTCGGCGTCTTCGGTCGACTGCGACTGCGAACGGGCGAAGTCCTTGCGCAAGGCACGGGACAGGTCACGCACCTGGACCAGCACGCCATATTCCCAGCTCGGCATGTTGTCCATCCACAGCCCGGGCGGGAAGCGGTCGTTGGAAATGTAGCCACCCGGCTTGTTCAGCAAGGTGCCGGCCACAGTCTTGAGGGTTTCGATAGTGGTGTAGCCCACCACCATCTGCTGGCCGGTACGCTCGGCTGCGGCCTGGGCGTTCTGCTGCACCGGGAACAGCTCCGGCTCCTGGCTCCAGTACCAGCCCAGGCCAATGCACACCAGCAGGTACAACCCGATCAGGGTCCCCAGGGCACGGCTCCAGAGGCCGCCAAGATAGCTACGGGCGGCGGCGCCACGGCCGTCGACACGCTCGCGGGGCTCGGCTTTGGCCTCGCGGTTTTTCCAGTCCAGCATGGCTTTGTCCTTAATCAGTCACGACGGTTCAGGGGCTTGGACCACAGGCCTACGCCAGGGTGCCACGGCAAGCCCGCGTGGCAGCACTATAAAGCAGACACCGCCTTACGCATAAGCGACCAATCGGTCAGCAACTGAATATTCGTTCTGGCCGCTTTGTTGACGCAGGGCACTCACGCACCTGAAAAGAACTGCTAGCATAGAGCCATCATTGCCCCTGCACACCCCAACCTACAAGTAGCCAGGACATGAGCCAAGCAGCCGAGCCGAGCCCGCTGTGCCCCGCCCAACAGCTGACGCGTAGCGGCCTGCGCAAGGACGACCCGCTCGATCAGGTGCTGCTGCCGCCCCTGCGCAAGCCGGTGTACATCCTGCTGCAGGACCACGAGCGCGCCCAGCGCCTGGCCCAGCAACTGGAATTCTTTGGCCTGGTGGTGCAGGCGCTTGCCAGCGCCGCGGCGTTTCAGGCCTCGATCAGCGAATACCCGCCCTCGGCCATCATCATGGATGTCGACTTCAACGGTGCCGGCCAAGGCCTGCTGTTGGCTGCCCAGATGCAGCAGGGGCTGGCCCGACATATACCACTGCTGTTCTTCAGCCATCACGAAACCGACACCCCGACCCGCCTGGCCGCCGTGCGCGCCGGTGGCCAGGACTTCCTCACCGGCACCCTGGAAGCCTCCAGCCTGTTGGAAAAGGTCGAACTGCTGACCAATGCAACCCCGCACGACCCGTTGCGCGTACTGGTCATCGACGACTCACGCACCCAGGCGCTGTACACCGAGCGCGTGCTGGCCAGCGCCGGCATGATCACCCGCAGCCTGACCGACCCGATCCGCACCATGGCCGAGCTGGCTGACTTCCAGCCCGACCTGATCATCCTCGATCTGTACATGCCGGCCTGCACCGGCCCCGAACTGGCCAAGGTGATCCGCCACAGCGACCGTTATGTGAGCGTGCCGATCATCTATCTGTCTGCCGAAGACGACCTGGACAAGCAGCTGGATGCCATGAGCGAAGGCGGTGATGACTTCCTGACCAAACCGTTTCGTTCTCGCCACCTGATCACCACCGTGCGCAACCGCGCCGCTCGCGCCCGGCACCTGAAGGCGCGCATGGTGCGCGACAGCCTGACCGGGTTGTACAACCACACCCACATCCTGCAATTGCTGGAAGACTGCAGCTTCCGCGCCCGTCGCGAGCAGCTGCCGTTGTGCTTTGCCATGCTCGACATCGACCACTTCAAGAAGATCAACGACCGCCACGGCCACCCGATGGGCGACCGGGTGATCAAGAGCCTGGCGCTGTTTCTCAAGCAGCGCTTGCGCAAGACCGATTTCATTGGCCGTTACGGCGGTGAAGAGTTCGCCATTGTGATGCCCAATACCGCGCTGGACGCGGCGCACAAGGTTCTCGACGAAATCCGCAGGCGCTTTGCCGAGATCCTCTACCCGGCGCAGCCACGGGACTTGCAGTGCACCTTCAGTGCAGGGGTGGTGCAGTTGGATGAGGGGCTGGATGCGCTGACCATGGCCAGTGCGGCGGACGAGGCGCTGTATCGGGCCAAGCATGCCGGGCGAAATTGTGTGGTGCGTGTAGAGCCCTGAATCAGGCTTTGCCTGTGCCAGCCTCTTCGCGGCTAAAGCCGCTCCCACAGGTACTCCACCGGACTGAAGGATTGCGCAGTCCCTGTGGGAGCGGCTTTAGCCGCGAAGAGGCCGGCACAGATTAAAATAGAGGCACTGTGCCACTTTTTTATGGCGCCAACCCCCTGCCGTCATCACCCCGTCACAAAATCGCAATAACTTCAGCCACCGACCTCTCCCTCCCCCGCAGGAAGCTCGCGGCTATGCGCCTGAAGTGGCTGACCAATTTCAACACCCTGTTGCTGGTAACCGTGTGTATCGCCTTGGGCGCCACCCTTTGGTGGTCGCAGCGGGCCCTTGAGCGCCCCTACCAGTTGATGGAGCGCTACCTGGGCCTGTCCCAGCAGTTCCAGAACCAGGCGGCCCGCAACATCCAGGCGTACCTGGGCAGCGGCGATGCCCTGCGCCATGCCGCGGCGATGGAGGCCAACCAGCAGTTGCAGGCCGCGCTGGCCGAGTGGCCCAGCGAACTGGCCGACAAACTGCGCCCCAGCCTGGACAGCCTGCAGGCCTTTACCGCCGAGGAGCTGCTGGCCGCCGGCAAGCTGGCTGGTGACCCGCAAGCCCTGCTGCTGCAAGCCGAGCGGGAACTGGGCGCCAACTTCGAACAACTGGCCGGCTACGCCCGCGACAGCGGCAGCGCCGACGCCAACCGCTACCTGGTGCCACTGCTCGACGCCACCGTGCACCTCGGTCGCCTGTCGCTGGCCCGGGACAAGCTGGTCAGCAGCGGTCGCCCCGAGCTGGCTGACGAAGTGGAGCGCGAGCTGCAACTGATCCGTGCCCAGGCCCAGGCGATCGATGCCTTGCCCTTGCTCGGCGTAACCCGTAGCGCCGAGTCCGGTGCCGACGACTTCGCCGCGATGATGGGCCTGGAAACCCAGGCCAGCGCCCAGCAGGAAGACATTGCCGTCGGCCTCAAGCGCGAACTGCAGAGCCTGCTCGGCCGCTACCCGGCCGAACTGCAGCGCACCCGCGAACAGATCGAGCGGCGCGTCGCCCTGGCTGCCAGCACTGGCCAACGCCTGGAGGCCGTGCAACAGGCCATTGCGGCACTGGAGCCCGAGGTACGCGGCCAGCATGCGAAAATTGCCGGCGAAGTGCGCATCATCCAGGGTCTGATGATCGGCCTGATCCTACTTATCGCCCTGCTGATCGACACCTTGCAACGTCGCCTGGCGCGCACCCTGACCGGCCTGGCCCCGGCCCTGTCGCGCTGGGCCGAGGGTGACTTCGCCGAGGCCATCGCCCTGGGCAGGACCAACCGCGAACTGCGCGACATCCAGGAATCGCTCAACCGCCTGCGCCAGTATCTGGTAGAGCTGGTCGGCACCATCCGCCACAACGCCGAGCAGGTGGCTGGCAGCAGCCACGCCCTGGCCGGCATGAGCGCCGCCCTGCATGACGGCGCCGAACGCCAGGCCGGCGACACCGGGCAGATCCGCGATGCTTTGGGTGAACTGGAAGCGACCATCCAGCAAGTAGCCGGCGACGCCAGCGCCGCAGCCGACGCCAGCCGCGATGCCGGGCGTGCAGTGGAGCAGGGCCAGGCGGTGATCGGCCAGAGCCTGTCGGGCTTGCGTGAGTTGGTCGACGAGGTGCAGGGCAACGCCCGCATGATCGAGCAACTGGCGGAGGAGTCGGCCACCATCGGCGGCGTCCTGACAGTGATCCGCTCGATTGCCGAGCAGACCAACCTGCTGGCGCTGAATGCCGCGATCGAAGCGGCCCGCGCCGGTGAGATGGGCCGTGGTTTTGCAGTGGTGGCCGATGAGGTGCGTTCGCTGGCACAGCGCACCACCGGGGCGACCGGCGAGATTCAGGCACTGATCGACCGCTTGCAGCAGGCAGCCAGAAGCTCGGTGGCCGGGATGCGTGCGCAGCTTGAGCATGCCGAGGCCACGGCCAACCAGGCCCAGGCGGCGGACGGGGCGCTGGACGAGATCGTCTGTGCCATTCGCACCATTTCGGACACTGCGGTGCGGATTGCCGATGTCACGGCGCAGCAGAGTGGTGCCGTGAGTGAGATTCGCGACCACAGCGAGCGAATTCATGAGCTGGGTGAGGACAACCTGCAGCGCATTGGCGAGGGGCGCGAGCAAGGCGAGCAGTTGCTGAGTTTGGGGGGTGAACTGAACCGGGCGGTGCGGGCCTTCAGAGTCTAGGTTGAGGGTGTCAGAAATTTTGTGTTCGGGCATAACATGAGTAAGAGGTGCATGTATGCCAACCAAAAAGAAACCCCTGCGTGACCTGCCCAAAATCCCCAAAGAGCTGCTGGAGCAGTTCGGTGAGGGTTTGATGACCGCAGAAGCTATCGAGGATGCCTCTGCGGCGTTCAAAAAGGCCCTGATTGAGCGAGCTCTGCATGCCGAGCTCGGCCACCACCTGGGTTATCCGCCGGGCGCGCAGCGCCCAGAGGATGAAACCAACCAGCGTAACGGTAAGAGTGGCAAGACGGTTTTGACCGGCGATGGCCCTCTTCGTTTGGAAATTCCCCGAGATCGAGACGGCAGCTTTGCACCCATTCTGATCCCTAAGCACGAGCGGCGGTACACCGGCTTCGATGACAAGATCATCGCCATGTACGCCCGAGGCATGACGGTCAGAGAGATCCGAGCCTTTCTGTCCGAGCAGTATGGAACCGACGTTTCGCCCGATTTCATCAGCTCTGTGACAGATGAGGTCATGGAGGAGATTGGCGCGTGGCAACAGCGACCACTGGAGCCGATGTACCCGGTCATTTTCTTCGATGCGCTGCGGGTGAAGATTCGCGAAGAAGGCCTGGTGCGCAACAAGGCCATTTACCTGGCACTGGGCGTTCTACCCGACGGGACGCGCGATATCTTGGGCATCTGGATCGAGAACACCGAGGGTGCGAAGTTCTGGATGAAGGTCTTTAACGATCTCAAGACGCGTGGTGTCGAAGATGTGCTGATTGCTGTGACCGATGGTCTCAAAGGCATGCCAGAGGCCCTCAGCGCCGTGTTTCCAGAGACGACGCTGCAGACGTGCATCGTGCACCTGATCCGCAACAGCCTCGACTTCGCGGCCTGGGACAAGCGGCGGGCTCTGGCCAAGGAGCTGAAGCCGATTTACCAAGCCATCAATGCTGAAGCGGCTGAGCAAGCACTCGATGAATTTGAAAGCGGGCCGTGGGGCGAGAAATATCCAACGGTGGTGGCTGCCTGGAGACGCGCCTGGGATCGAGTGATTCCATTTTTCGTCTTCCCTCCGGCCATCAGGAAGGTGATTTACACTACCAACGCCATCGAGAGCATCAACGCCCAACTACGCAAGGTCATCAAGACTCGCGGGCATTTCCCGAATGATGACGCAGCGACCAAACTGATTTGGCTGGGATTGCGCAACATAACAGCCAATTGGGGAAAACCGGCCCATGATTGGAAAAGCGCGATGAATCAATTTGCGATTCTGTACGGAGATCGGTTCATCAGGCCAACCTGGTGAAAATCAGGGCCTGCCTGGCGGCAGGCCATTACCGGCCCGAACACAAAAAAACTGACAGTCCCTCTAGGTTGGCCTGTGCTGGCCTCTTCGCGGGTAAACCCGCTCCCACAGGGATAGCCTATGCGGACGAGGGGGGAGCGGGTTTACCCGCGAAGAGGCCGGCACAGGCAGCACATGAGCCAGCGGCCATGTGTCGCCCCCGCAACCAGCATGGCCCCAACCCGCACCAACTCCGCTATCATGCCCAGCACGTTCCACCTCGCGAGTCCGCCATGCGCCGCCTGTTTTTCCTGCTGTTCCTGCTGCTGGCCAGCCCTGCCTTCGCCACGGGCCTGCTCGACAACCGCCCCAGCGCCACCCTCGGCGCAGCTTCGCTGGCCAACAACGCCGACTTCCTGCCGGTACACGAAGCGTTCAAGCTCAGCCTGGTCCAGGCCGATGCGCAAACCATCAAGCTGCGCTTCGTCGCAACCGACGGCTACTACCTCTATCGCCACCGTTTCCAGTTCCGCACCGAACCGGCCGACATTGCCCTGGGCACACCAAGCATCCCCAAGGGCGAGGCCAAGCACGATGAGTTCTTCGGCGATGTCGAGGTGTACCACGGCGTGCTCGATATCGAGCTGCCGCGCAATGACCCGCGCGCCTTCACCCTGCTGGTGGGCTACCAGGGCTGCGCCGACAAAGGCCTGTGCTACCCGCCAGAAACCGCACGCCTGAACATCGATGGCGAAGGCGGCAAAAGCACCCCGGCCGGCGGTGAACACGCCTGGACCTGGAAGTCGCTGCTGCTGTTCTTCCTCGCTGGGGTCGGCCTGACGTTCACCCCCTGCGTGCTGCCGATGCTGCCGATCCTTTCCGGCGTGGTGCTGCGCGGCCAGGCCGGCGGCCTGCGCGGGCTGGCGCTGTCGCTTGCCTATGTGCTGCCGATGGCGGCCAGCTTTGCGGTACTCGGTGCGTTGATGGGGTTGTTCGGCGCCGGCCTGAACCTGCAGGCGCGCCTGCAGTCGGCCTGGGTACTGGTGCCCTTCGCTCTGTTTTTCGTGGTGTTCGCCCTGGCCATGTTCGGCCTGTTCGAACTTAAACTGCCGCAAGCCCTGAGCAACCGCCTGAACAATGTCGCCAGCCACACCCGGGGCGGCTCGCTGCTGGGCGCGGCAATATTGGGCGTCCTCTCCAGCCTGCTGGTTTCGCCCTGTGTGTCGGCGCCGCTGGCCGGTGCGCTGCTGTACATCAGCGCCAGCGGCGATGCCCTGGGCGGCGCACTCAAGCTGTTCGCCCTGGGCCTGGGCATGGGCGCACCATTGCTGCTGGTGGCCACCGGTGGCGCGGCCTGGCTGCCGAAAAGCGGCCCCTGGCTGAACACGGTGAAGAATGCCATCGGCGTCCTGCTGCTGGGCTTGGCCATCGGCTTGCTCAGCCGAGTGCTGCCAGGCCCGCTGACCTTGCTGCTGGTCGGTTTCCTCGCCGCTGGCGTGGCGCTGTTCCTCGGTGCCCTCGAGTTCGTCGTCAAGACCGCACGCCAGCGCCTGGCCCAACTGCTCGGCCTGGCCCTGCTGGTGTACGCCCTGGCCTGCTGGTACGGCGCCCTCAGCGGCCAGGGCGACCCACTGCGCCCGTTGCCGCCGGCAACCCTTGTGGCCACCGGCAACGGGCCGGCGGTGCAGGCGGATAGCTGGCAGACCATCACTACCCCCGCCGCACTGGACGCTGCCCTGGCCCAGGCCAAGGCAGCCGGCCAGCCGGTGCTCTTGGACTGGTACGCCGATTGGTGCATCAGCTGCAAAGTGATCGAACGCGAGGTGCTCACCGCTCCGCAGGTGCAAGCGCAACTGGCCGGCTTCAAGCTGCTGCGTTTTGACATCACCGAAAGCAATGCCGAACAACGCAGCCTGCTCGATCGCTACCAGCTGTTCGGCCCGCCCGCTCTGCTGTTCTTTGCCGCGAACGGTAGCGAAATAACCGCTGATCGGGTCATTGGCGAGATAAATGCCGGTGAATTTGCGCAAATTCTCACACGCGTGCGCGGTAAAGTCGGTCTATAACTTCCCGCGAGCTGTGAAAAATCCAGAAATCAGTGACCAAATTTAATTATTTGGTCACATACTTCGCGCGAACCTCGGACATCGTGCTGGCTATTGCCGGGAACTGGACACTTGCCGTCGCTTTACGGCACACTCGCCGCGCTGTGTCGAATTGCCCTACAAATCCAAGGAATCCGCAGATGGCAACGCTACTGGTGCTCCACGGCCCCAACCTCAACCTGCTCGGTACCCGCGAGCCTGGCCACTACGGCGCCGTGACCCTGGCCCAGATCAACCAGGACCTGGAGCAACGTGCCCGCGCCGCAGGCCACCATCTGCAGTACCTGCAGAGCAACGCCGAATACGAACTGATCGACCGCATTCACGCCGCACGCAATGAGGGTGTGGACTTCATCCTGATCAATCCGGCTGCTTTCACCCACACAAGTGTCGCATTACGTGACGCATTGCTTGCGGTGAGCATCCCATTCATCGAAGTGCACCTGTCCAACGTGCACAAACGCGAACCGTTCCGCCACCACTCCTACTTTTCCGATGTTGCCGTAGGGGTGATCTGCGGCCTGGGCGCCAGCGGTTATCGCCTGGCCCTGGAGTCCGCGCTGGAACAACTGGCTGCCAACGCACAGCCCAAATGATGAAAACCCTGGCCTCAGTGGGCCAGGGTTCGAGAGAAACGTTTCAGATACGTTTTTTTGTATTTCGCCCCCTGACCGAACCTTTGGGAGTTGATGATTAATGGATATCCGTAAAGTCAAGAAACTGATCGAGCTGCTGGAAGAGTCTGGCATCGACGAACTGGAGATCAAGGAAGGCGAAGAGTCGGTCCGTATCAGCCGTCACAGCAAGACCCCGGCTGCCCAGCAGTACTTCGCACCGGCTCCGGTAGCCGCTGCCCCTGCTGCTGCCCCGGTTGCCGCCGCTGCCGCTCCGGCCGCTGAAGCCGCTGCCGCCGCCCCGGCCCTGAAAGGCACCGTGATCCGCTCGCCGATGGTAGGTACCTTCTACCGCAAGCCTTCGCCGACCTCGCCGAACTTCGCTGAAGTTGGCCAGACCGTGAAGAAGGGCGACACCCTGTGCATCGTCGAAGCCATGAAGATGATGAACCACATCGAAGCCGATGTCGGCGGTGTCATCGACGCCATCCTGGTAGAAGACGGCCAGCCGGTTGAGTTCGACCAGCCGCTGTTCACCATCGTTTGAATCGCGGAGAGCCAACGATGTCTGGGAAGCTCGAAAAAGTCCTAATCGCCAACCGCGGGGAAATTGCCCTGCGGATCCTGCGTGCCTGCAAAGAGCTGGGTATCAAGACAGTCGCCGTGCACTCCACCGCCGACCGTGAACTGATGCACCTGGGCCTGGCAGACGAGTCGGTCTGCATCGGCCCTGCATCGTCCAAGGATTCCTACCTGCATATCCCGGCAATCATCGCTGCCGCCGAAGTGACCGGCGCCACCGCGATTCACCCGGGCTACGGCTTCCTGGCGGAAAACGCCGACTTCGCCGAGCAGGTGGAAAAGTCCGGTTTCGCCTTCATCGGCCCGAAAGCCGACACCATTCGCCTGATGGGCGACAAGGTTTCGGCCAAGGACGCGATGATCAAGTCGGGCGTACCGACCGTACCGGGCTCCGATGGCCCGCTGCCGGAAGATGAAGAAGTCGCCCTGGCGATTGCTCGTGACGTCGGCTACCCGGTAATCATCAAGGCCGCCGGTGGCGGTGGTGGTCGCGGCATGCGTGTGGTGCACAAGGAAGAGGACCTGATTTCCTCGGCCAAGCTCACCCGTACCGAAGCCGGTGCAGCCTTCGGCAACCCGATGGTCTACCTGGAGAAGTTCCTGACCAACCCACGCCACGTGGAAGTACAGGTACTGTCCGACGGCCAAGGCAACGCCATTCACCTGGGTGACCGTGACTGCTCGCTGCAGCGCCGTCACCAGAAGGTACTGGAAGAAGCGCCAGCCCCGGGCATCGACGAGAAAGCCCGTCAGGAAGTGTTCAAGCGCTGCGTCGATGCGTGCATCGAGATCGGCTACCGTGGTGCGGGTACTTTCGAGTTCCTGTACGAGAACGGCCGCTTCTACTTCATCGAGATGAACACCCGCGTGCAGGTTGAGCACCCGGTGTCGGAGATGGTGACCGGTATCGACATCGTCAAGGAGATGCTGAGCATCGCCGCTGGCAACAAGCTGTCGTTCCGCCAGGAAGACGTGGTCATCCGTGGCCATGCGCTGGAATGCCGTATCAACGCCGAAGACCCGAAGAAGTTCATCCCGAGCCCAGGCAAGGTGAAGCACTTCCACGCCCCGGGCGGCAACGGCGTGCGTGTTGATTCGCACCTGTACAGCGGTTACTCGGTTCCGCCGAACTACGACTCGCTGATCGGCAAGCTGATCACCTACGGCAAGGACCGCGACGAAGCCATGGCGCGCATGCGCAATGCCCTGGACGAGATCGTCGTCGACGGCATCAAGACTAACATCCCGCTGCACCGCGACCTGGTGCGTGATGAAGGTTTCTGCAAAGGCGGCGTCAACATTCACTACCTCGAGCACAAACTGGCTAGCCAGGAGTGATCGCGTAGTGTGATGTACTGAAAACCCCGGACTTGTTCCGGGGTTTTTTATTGCCTGTCAGGGCCTCATCGCCGGCAAGCCAGCTCCCACAGGGATTGCACACGGCTTGAGGTCTATGCGGTCGAGGTGGGAGCTGGCTTGCCGGCGATTGGGCTGCAAAGCAGCCCCCGGACCCTACCCCTTCATCCGCGGCATCTCGATGTGGTGCTCATGCACCCGCCGGTACAAGGTTGCCCGCGATATTCCCAGAGCCCGCGCCGCATCGGCCGGCTTCCAGCGATGGCGGATCAGCGCATCCAGCAGCAACTGCCGGGCCGGACAGGACATGCTGCTTTCAGCCGACGCGACTACCTCGCCGCGCACCTCCTGCGGCAGGTCCTGCACCTGCACCCGCCCGTCCTCGCTCACCGCACATGCATAGCGCAACACCTGCCGCAGCTGGCGCAAATTCCCCGGCCAGCGGTAAACCAGCAGCGCCTGCAGCGCATCATCCGCCAACACCACCTCGACTCCGCAGGCCTCGGCTTCCTCGGCCAGCAACTGGTGAATCAACCCCAAGCGGTCCTCACGCTCGCGCAGCGGCGGCAACTCGAAGCGGGCATTGGCCAGGCGGAAGTACAGGTCCTCACGAAAACGCCCATCCTCCACCATCGCCGCCAAATCGCGGTGGGTCGCGCAAATCACCTGAATATCCACCCGCTCCCGCCGCGCCGCGCCCAGCGGCGCCACTTCACCCTCCGCCAGCACGCGCAGCAACCGGGTTTGCAGGTTCAGCGGCATGTCACCGATTTCGTCGAGGAACAGCGTGCCGCCATCGGCCTGCTGCAACAGCCCCTGCATACCTTTGCTGGAAGCCCCGGTGAAGGCCCCGGCCACATAGCCGAACAGCTCGCTCTCGATCAGGCTTTCCGGGATGGCCGCGCAGTTCAAGGTGACGAACGGGCCATCGCGACGCAGGCTTTGCTGATGCAGCTGGCGGGCGAACACCTCTTTGCCAGCCCCCGTCTCGCCTTGCACAAGCACCGCCAGGTTGCAGTCCTTGACCCGCGTGGCCAGGCGCAGATGCTGCTCGATACGGGCGTCCTGGGCCTGGCGCAACGGCTGCGCACGCTGGCGCTGTCGGGGTGCGCTGACCCGGCCGTACAGACCACCCAGGCCCGGCAGGCGTTGAGCGGACGATGCGTTCACGCGGCGCAACTGATCCATGTCGAACAGCTCGCCAATGTGCTCGGGCAAACGCCCCAGATGCTCCACCAGGCGCTGGCGCGCCAGGCTGTTGATCGCCTGCAGGCGGCCATCGCCATCCCAGGCCAGCAGGTAGTCGGGCTGGCTTTCCACATAGCCCGGCGTGCCATGGGCACGCATTACCCAATGGCCCTGGGCACTGTGCATGAAGAAGGCATTTTCGATCTCGCGCGCAGTCTGCTCGACCAATTGGCGGATCAGGTGCTGGCTGCGGCGGTCGTCCGGCGACTGCAAGGCCGAGACATCCACCACGCCCAGCAACTCGCCCAGCGGGTCGAACACCGGTGCCGCCGTACAGGTCAGGCCAATGAACGCGGCGCGGAAGTGGTCGCGCTTGTGCACCGTGACCGGCGCCTTGCTGGTCAACACCGCCGCCACGCCGCAGGTGCCCTCCTCGCCCTCCGACCAGCAGGTGCCCAGGTACAGCCCGGCCTTTCGGCAATCGTTGCGGATGGCCGACTCGACCCGGTAATCGATGGTGCGCCCCAAGGCGTCGGTGAGCAGCACGCAGTAGTCGGCACCGCGCACCCGCTCATGCAGGCGGGCCACGGCATCGCTGGCGATGCGCAGGAACAGTTCAGCGCGCTCGCGGCATTCGTTGAGCAGGCTTTGGGACAGGATGCGCGGCCCCTGCTGGGACCCGGGGTCGAGGCGGTACAGCTCCATGGAACGGCGCCATGAATCGAGGATCAGCGGTGGCACCGGCGCCTGCGGCAGGCGGTCGGCATTCTTCAGCACCCTGCTGACGCAGTCGACATGGGCTCGGGAGTTCGCGGCAAGCATGCAGGCCCTCCGGTTCTCGTTGCTGTTTTTATCGTTGTCCGGCCATTAAGCGCTTCCGGGCATGCCCCGACAAGCACTGCGTGATTACCGGCTGGCTTGAGACGCAGCGTCTCAGCGTCTCGGCCATGCCATACCTCGGCTGGCACCCGGCGTCTCGCCAGCCCGGCCATACGTTCCGGCCAGAGCGCAACGAAACCGCTCTGCCCCGGTGATTTCAGCCTACCCAAGGAAAACTGGCACCCCGCTTGCTCCAGCACTGGCAAACAAGAAACGAGGTGCGCCATGCCGCTACCCGCCCCAACTGTCGGCATCATTGCCAACCCTGCCTCTGGCCGCGACCTGCGCCGCCTGACTGCCAATGCCGGGCTCTATTCGAGTACCGACAAGGCATCGGCGATCCAGCGCCTGCTCGCTGCCTTCGGTGCTACCGGCATCGGTCAGGTGCTGCTGCCCAGCGACATGACCGGCATCGCCGCTGCCGTGCTCAAGGCCAGCCAGGGCCCGGTCGCCCAGGACCAGCACTGGCCGGCCATCGAGATCCTCGACCTGCCGCTGACCCAGACCGTTGCCGATACCCGCCTGGCCACCCGGCGCATGGTCGAACGCGGCGTGGCGATGATTGCAGTGCTCGGCGGCGACGGCACCCACAAGGCAGTTGCTGCCGAGGCCGGTGACGTACCGCTGCTGACCTTGTCCACCGGCACCAACAATGCCTTCCCCGAACTGCGCGAGGCCACCAGCGCCGGCTTGGCCGGCGGCCTGCTTGCCAGCGGCCGGGTACCGCCGAGCATCGGCCTGCGCCGCAACAAGCGCCTGCTGGTGAAGGTGCCCGAACAACAGCTTGCCGAATGGGCACTGGTGGAGGTGGCGGTATCGCCCCAGCGCTTCATCGGCGCTCGGGCACTGAGCCGCAGCGAAGACCTTTGCGAAGTATTCGCCTGTTTCGCCGAACCCCATGCCATCGGCCTCTCGGCCCTGTGCGGCCTGTGGTGCCCGGTCTCGCGCCAGGACCCGCACGGTGCCTGGGTACGCCTGAACCCCGGTGCTGAACAAGCGCTGCTCGCACCACTGGCACCCGGCCTGCTGCAAGGCTGCGGCATCACCGCTAGCGGCGCCCTGACGCCCGGCGTAGCCCATCGCCTGAGCCTGGCCAGCGGCACCCTGGCGCTGGACGGCGAGCGCGAAATCGAATTCGCCGAGCATGACAGCCCCACCATCACCCTCGACCACCAAGGCCCATTGAGCGTGGACGTCGAGGCCGTACTGGCGCACGCCGCCCGCCATCACTTGCTGGCCGTGCCCCGTGGCCATCGGCTGCACCCTGCAAACCCGTGTTGAGACAACCCCGGAGAACAACAAGATGTCCAATCAACTCAGTACCGAACAACTGCTGCATGCCTATGAAGTGATGCGCACCATCCGTGCCTTCGAAGAACGCCTGCACGTCGAGTTCGCCACCGGCGAGATCCCTGGCTTCGTGCACCTGTATGCCGGCGAAGAGGCTTCCGCCGCTGGAGTCATGGCCCACCTGCGCGATAGCGACTGTATCGCCTCGACCCACCGCGGCCACGGCCACTGCATCGCCAAGGGTGTGGACGTATACGGCATGATGGCCGAGATCTACGGCAAGAAGACCGGCGTGTGCGGCGGCAAAGGCGGTTCGATGCACATCGCCGACCTGGAAAAAGGCATGCTCGGCGCCAACGGCATCGTCGGTGCCGGCGCTCCGCTGGTGGCCGGGGCGGCGCTGGCGGCCAAGATCAAAGGCCGCGACGATGTATCGGTGGCCTTCTTCGGCGATGGCGCTTCCAACGAAGGCGCCGTGTTCGAAGCAATGAACATGGCCTCGATCATGAACCTGCCGTGCATCTTCGTGGCCGAGAACAACGGCTACGCCGAAGCCACCGCCTCGACCTGGTCGGTTGCCTGCGACCATATCGCCGACCGCGCGGCCGGGTTCGGCATGCCCGGTGTCACCATCGACGGTTTCGACTTCTTTGCCGTGTACGAGGCCGCCGGCGCTGCCATCGAACGTGCGCGTTCCGGGCAAGGCCCGTCGCTGATCGAGGTCAAGCTCAGCCGCTACTACGGCCATTTCGAAGGCGATGCACAAACCTACCGCGCCCCGGACGAAGTGAAGAACCTGCGCGAATCCCGCGACTGCCTCATGCAGTTCCGCAACAAGACCACCCGCGCCGGCCTGCTCACGGCTGCGCAACTGGACGCCATCGACGCCCGCGTCGAGGACCTGATCGAAGACGCCGTGCGCCGCGCCAAGTCCGATCCCAAGCCACAGCCCGCCGACCTGCTCACCGACGTCTACGTCGCCTACCCCTGAGCCGCGGATTACAAGAACAACAGGAGAATCACCATGGCAAGAAAGATCAGCTACCAGCAGGCCATCAACGAAGCCCTGGCCCAGGAAATGCGCCGCGACAACACTGTATTCATCATTGGCGAAGACGTTGCCGGCGGCGCCGGTGCCCCCGGCGAGGATGACGCCTGGGGGGGCGTGCTGGGCGTGACCAAGGGCCTTTACCATCAGTTCCCGGGGCGCGTGCTCGACGCACCGCTGTCGGAAATCGGCTACGTCGGCGCTGCCGTCGGTGCTGCCACCCAGGGCCTGCGCCCGGTGTGCGAGCTGATGTTCGTCGACTTCGCCGGCTGCTGCCTGGACCAGATCCTCAACCAGGCCGCCAAGTTCCGCTACATGTTCGGCGGCAAGGCGGTCACCCCGCTGGTGATGCGCACCATGTACGGCGCCGGCCTGCGCGCGGCGGCCCAGCACTCGCAGATGCTCACCTCGCTGTGGACGCACATTCCCGGCCTGAAGGTGGTCTGCCCGTCCTCGCCGTACGATGCCAAGGGCCTGTTGATACAGGCGATCCGCGACAACGACCCGGTGATCTTCTGCGAGCACAAGCTGCTCTACAGCATGCAGGGAGAGGTGCCGGAAGAGGTGTACACCGTACCGTTCGGTGAGGCCAACTTCCTGCGTGATGGCGACGACGTGACCCTGGTCACCTATGGCCGCATGGTGCATGTGGCGCTGGAGGCCGCCAACAACCTGGCCCGCCAGGGTATCGACTGCGAGGTGCTGGACCTGCGCACCACCAGCCCGCTGGATGAGGACAGCATCCTGGAAAGCGTGGAAAAGACCGGTCGCCTGGTGGTGATCGACGAAGCCAACCCGCGTTGCTCCATGGCCACCGACATCAGCGCGCTGGTGGCACAGAAGGCCTTCGGCGCGCTCAAGGGCCCGATCGAAATGGTCACCGCCCCGCATACTCCTGTGCCGTTCTCCGATGCCTTGGAAGACCTGTACATCCCTGACGCGGCGAAGATCGAGGCTGCGGTACGCAAAGTGATCGAAGCCGCAAGGAGTGCCGCATGAGCCAGATCCATACCCTGACCATGCCCAAGTGGGGCTTGTCGATGACCGAGGGCCGGGTGGATACCTGGCTGAAGCAGGAAGGTGACGAAATCAGCAAGGGCGACGAGGTGCTGGACGTCGAGACCGACAAGATCAGCAGCAGCGTCGAAGCCCCGTTCAGCGGTGTGTTGCGCCGTCAGGTGGCCAGGCCTGATGAAACCCTGCCGGTCGGAGCCCTGCTGGCGGTGGTGGTGGAAGGCGAAGCCGAAGAAGCCGAAATCGATGCCGTGGTGCAGCGCTTCCAGGCCGAGTTCGTCGCCGAGGGTGGCGCCGACCAGGCCCAAGGGCCGGCGCCACAGAAGGCTGAAGTGGCTGGCCGGCAGTTGCGCTGGTTCGAGCTGGGTGAAGGCGGCACGCCGCTGGTGCTGGTGCACGGTTTTGGTGGCGACCTCAACAACTGGCTGTTCAACCACCCGGCGCTGGCTGCCGAGCGACGGGTAATCGCCCTCGACCTGCCGGGCCATGGCGAGTCGGCCAAGGCCCTGCAACGGGGCGATCTGGATGAGTTGAGCGAAACCGTACTGGCCCTGCTCGACCACCTGGACATCGCCAAGGCCCACCTGGCCGGCCACTCCATGGGCGGCGCGGTCAGCCTGAATGTGGCGCGCCTGGCGCCGCAACGGGTGGCCAGCCTGAGCCTGGTGGCCAGTGCCGGGCTGGGCGAGGAGATCAACGGACAGTACCTGCAAGGCTTCGTCGCTGCCGCTAACCGCAATGCCCTCAAACCGCAGATGGTACAGCTGTTTGCCGACCCCGCACTGGTAACGCGGCAGATGCTGGAGGACATGCTCAAGTTCAAGAGACTGGAAGGCGTGGACGACGCGTTGCGCCTGTTGGCATCGGCCATCGCCGACGGCGACCGGCAGCGCCACGACCTGCGCGGGGTGCTGGGACAACACCCGGCCCTGGTGGTGTGGGGCGGCAAGGACGCGATCATCCCGGCCAGCCATGCCGAAGGGCTGGAGGCTGAAGTGCTGGTGCTGCCCGAGGCTGGCCATATGGTGCAAATGGAGGCGGCCGAACAGGTCAACCAGCAACTGCTCGCGTTCCTGCGCAAGCACTAAGCCCTTTCCGTGAGCCTGGAGAACAACAATGAACGACCTGAGCCACACCCACATGCGCGCCGCCGTCTGGCATGGCCGCAATGATATTCGCGTCGAACAGGTGCCCCTGCCGGCCGACCCTGCGCCCGGCTGGGTGCAGATCAAGGTGGACTGGTGCGGCATCTGCGGCTCCGACCTGCACGAATACGTCGCTGGCCCGGTATTCATCCCGGTGGAGGCACCGCACCCGCTGACCGGCATCCAGGGCCAGTGCATCCTCGGCCACGAGTTCTGCGGCCAGATCGCCAAGCTGGGTGAAGGCGTGGAAGGTTTTGCCGTCGGTGACCCGGTGGCTGCGGACGCCTGCCAGCATTGCGGCACCTGCTACTACTGCACCCACGGCCTGTACAACATCTGCGAGCGCCTGGCCTTCACCGGCCTGATGAACAATGGCGCCTTTGCCGAACTGGTCAACGTGCCCGCCAACCTGCTGTACCGGCTGCCGCAGGGTTTCCCGGCTGAGGCCGGGGCGCTGATCGAACCGCTGGCGGTGGGCATGCATGCGGTAAAGAAGGCCGGCAGCCTGCTTGGCGAGACGGTGGTGGTAGTTGGAGCCGGCACTATCGGTTTGTGCACCATCATGTGTGCCAAGGCGGCAGGCGCGGCGCAGGTGATCGCCCTGGAAATGTCCTCGGCACGCAAGGCCAAGGCCAAAGAGGTTGGCGCCAGCGTGGTGCTGGACCCCAGCCAGTGCGACGCCCTGGTGGAAATCCGCAAGCTCACTGCCGGGCTGGGCGCGGATGTGAGTTTTGAATGCATCGGCAACAAGCACACGGCCAAGCTGGCCATCGACACCATCCGCAAGGCGGGCAAGTGCGTGTTGGTGGGGATATTCGAGGAGCCTAGCGAGTTCAACTTCTTCGAACTGGTGTCCACCGAAAAGCAGGTGCTGGGCGCGTTGGCGTACAACGGCGAGTTTGCCGATGTGATTGCCTTCATCGCTGACGGCAGGCTGGACATTGGCCCGCTGGTGACCGGGCGGATCGGGCTGGAGCAGATTGTCGAGCTGGGCTTCGAGGAGTTGGTCAACAACAAGGAGGAGAACGTGAAGATCATCGTTTCGCCGGGCGTGCGCTGATTGCACCTCAAAGGCAACACGGAACCTGTGGGAGCGGGCGTGCCCGCGAAGCAGGCGACGCGGTGCCTGGCACCGGCTTCGCCGGTGTTCGCGGCTAAAGCCGCTCCCACAGGGATTGTGCAAAGCTGAAGGTCACCGCAATACCTGTGGGAGCGGGTTCACCCGCGAAGAAAGCCACACGGTACATGGCACCGGCTTCGCCGGTGTTCGCGGCTAAAGCCGCTCCCACAGGTATTGCGCAAAGCTGAAGGTCACCGCAATACCTGTGGGAGCGGGTTCACCCGCGAAGAAGACCACACGGTGCCTGGCACCGGCTTCGCCGGTGTTCGCGGCTAAAGCCGCTCCCACAGGTATTGCGCAAAGCTGAAGGTCACCGCAATACCTGTGGGAGCGGGTTCACCCGCGAAGAAAGCCACACGGTGCATGGCACCGGCTTCGCCGGTGTTCGCGGCTAAAGCCGCTCCCACAGGTATTGCGCAAAGCTGAAGGTCACCGCAATTCCTGTGGGAGCGGGTTCACCCGCGAAGAAGACCACACGGTACATGGCACCGGCTTCGCCGGTGTTCGCGGGCACGCCCGCTCCCACAGGTTCCGTGCCAGCTTTTCAATGCAGTGCAGGCTCGAGAGCTGCGCCAGCACATGCGTTCGCTGTTTCAGGATCCCATTCTGCGTCATACTCGGCAGACCTATTGCCCGGTTCTCGCCATGCGTTCACTGCTCCCCGTCACCCTGGTCCTGCTGCTCGCCGCCTGCGGCGATGGCGAATCGCTGCTCCCGCCGGACGCACGCCTGCCTGACGGTGGGCGGTACCGGGGGCAGGTGGTCGATGGCCTGTTGCAAGGCGAGGGCCGGATCGACTACCCCAACGGCAGCTGGTACGCCGGTACCTTCAAGGACGGCCAATGGCACGGCCAGGGCGAATGGCACGGCCGCAACGGCGAGGTGTATCGCGGCCAGTTCGCCGCAGGGCTGTTCCAGGGGCTGGGCGAGCTGACCACCCCGGGCAGCCACTATGCCGGCACCTTCAGCCACGGCCGCCGCGACGGCGAAGGCACCCTCAAGCAAGCCGACCAGACCTACCGCGGCCAGTTCAAGGACGACCTGTACGAAGGTGCCGGCGAGCTGGAACTGGCCGACGGCAGCCGCTACCAGGGCCTGTTCGCCAAGGGCAAGCCCAACGGCGCCGGGGTGCGCAGCGATGCCAGCGGCAACCAGTTCAGCGGCCACTTCATAAATGGCCAGCTGGAGGGCAGCGGCACCTACGACAGCGTTGACGGCGAGCAGTACATCGGCGAGTTCAAGGACAACCGCCTGGAAGGCCGTGGCCGCTACGAAAATGCCGATGGTGATGTGTGGATCGGCGAATTCAAGGACGGCTCGCTGGTTGGCGAAGGCGAACTGCTGGGCAGCGATGGCAGCCACTACAAAGGCACCTTCGCCGACTGGCGCCTGTCGGGCCAGGGCAGCCTGCAGCTGGCCGACGGCAGCAAGTATATCGGTGGCTTTCTCAACGATGCCTACCACGGCCAGGGCCGGCTGATCCTGGCCAACGGCAAGGTCGAAAGTGGCACCTGGAGCAACGGCGTGCGCGTACGGGACCAGAACGGCAAGCTGCTGCCCGACCCTCTGGACCTGGCGCTGCTCAACCAGGGCCGTTTGCTGGATGAAGCGCTGGCCCGGGTACCGCGCTCGGCGCCACCAGTTCAGCTATACAGCCTGGTGGTGGCCGGCGATGGCCAGCAGAGCGTGTTCATGCGCGAAGCCGACTATGTCAGCAACATGCTCAAGGTGCGTTTTGGCGCCAGTGGCCAGGTGACCCTGATCAACCACCGCGACCACATGACCACCCGAGCCATGGCCACACGCGAAAACCTGACCCGCGCCGCCCGCACCCTGGCCGAGCGCAGCGGCCCCGAAGACCTAGTGTTCATCTATCTCACCAGTCATGGCAGCCAGGACCATCAGCTGGTACTCGACCAACCGCGCCTGCAGCTGGCCGATCTGTCTGCCGACGAGCTGGCGAGCGCGCTGGCACCGCTGAAGAACCGCGACAAGGTGATTGTCATATCCGCCTGCTATTCAGGGGGCTACATCACGCCGCTCAAAGATGAGCGCACGCTGATCATGACCGCCGCCCGTGCCGACCGCGTGTCTTTCGGTTGCTCGGAAGAAGCCGATTTCACCTATTTCGGCGATGCCCTGTTCGCTGAAGCGCTGAACCAGACCGACGACCTGAAACAGGCGTTTGAACTGGCGCGCGCCAGCGTTGCCGAAAGAGAACAAAGGGAAGGTTTCGAGGCCTCCGAACCGCAGCTGTGGGCGCCGCCGAAGGTGCTTGAGCACTGGCAGCACCTGCGCCGGCAACAGGCCGAAGAAGCATTGCGTAACGCCGCACAGGCCAACGCGGGGGAACAGGCGCAAACGCCCGGCAGCCACTAAGCTTGTGTGTAACAAGGGAGAGACATCATGTATTTGACGCCTCAGCATGTCCTGCTTGCCGGTGCCACGGGTCTGACAGGTGAACACCTGCTTGACCGTCTGCTCAACGAGCCCACCATCACTCGCGTACTGGCGCCTACCCGCCGGCCATTGGCCGAGCACCCGCACCTGGAAAACCCGGTAGGCGACCCGGCTGTGTTCCTTCCACAACTGGGTGGGCGGGTCGATATCGCCTATTGCTGCCTGGGCACCACGCTGAAGCAGGCCGGTTCCGAATCGGCCTTCCGCGCGGTGGACCTGGACATGGTGGTGGCTTTCAGCAAGCGTGCCCGGGAGTTGGGCGCGCGGCATCTGCTGGTGGTCAGTGCATTGGGCGCCGACCCGAAATCGTCGATTTTCTACAACCGGGTCAAGGGTGAGATGGAGGAGGCACTCAAGGCTCAGGATTGGCCGCAGCTGACCATCGTGCGGCCGTCGTTGCTGCTGGGTGAGCGGGTCGAGCCGCGGCTCGGCGAACAGTTGGCTTCGCCGTTTGCCAGGCTGATACCCGGGAAGTATCGGGGGATCGAGGCTTGTACCTTGGCCCGGGCGCTGTGGCGGCTGGCGCTGGAGGAAGAGGACGGGGTGCGGATTGTGGAGTCGGATGAGTTGCGCAGGTTGGGCAAGAAGTAGGCTTTACCTGGCAGGGCCTCTTCGCGGGTAAACCCGCTCCCACAGGATTTGCACCGATTTCAGACCTGGTGCAGTACCTGTGGGAGCGGGTTTACCCGCGAAAGGGCCCTTACAGGCCACCAGTGGCCTGGAAGCCTACACCGGCCGCTGTCAGCAACGACAACGGCAGCAACAAGGTATCCAGCAACATGCTCCCCGGCAGGTCCAGCCCCGGATACGCTGGCGCCTCAGCCCCGTAACGATCCCGCGGGCAGCACCCGCCATTGATCACATACAAGTCCAGCCGGGTACCGGCATACACCACCGGTGCTCCGGGCTTGTTGGCATCCAGCGTGCGCACCGTGGCGCAGCCACCAAGCAGCACCAGCGCCATCAAACCCGCCAGCGCTCGCTTCAATCATCCACCCCGAAGTGGTGCTCGCCCCAGCGCGGCAACATGTCCTGAGGAATGTTCAGCAGGTTGAGAATGCGCGCCACCACGAAGTCGACCAGGTCGTCGATGGTCTGCGGCTGGTGATAAAAGCCCGGCGCCGCCGGCAGGATCACCGCGCCCATCTGCGACAGCTTGAGCATGTTCTCCAGGTGGATGGTGGAGAACGGCGCCTCGCGCGGCACCAGGATCAGCTGGCGACGCTCCTTGAGGGTAACGTCGGCAGCACGTTCGATCAGGTTGTTGCAGGCACCGGTGGCAATCGCCGACAGCGTGCCAGTGGAACAGGGCACCACTACCATTGCCGCCGGGGCGCCGGAGCCCGAGGCCACCGGCGACATCCAGTCTTCCTTGCCATACACGCGGATCTGCCCGTCGGCAGCGCCGGTATATTCGGTGAGGAAAGCCTGCATCGCCTGTGGCTTGGCCGGCAGCACCACGTCCGTCTCGGTGGCCATCACCAGTTGCGCGGCCTTGGAGATCAGGAAGTGCACCTCGCGGTCCTCACGCACCAGGCAGTCGAGCAGGCGCAGGCCATACTGGGCACCAGAGGCGCCCGTCATGGCCAGGGTGATGCGTTCCGGCCCGCTCACTTCAGTGCCTCGGCCAGCTTGCCGTGCAGGCCGCCGAAGCCGCCGTTGCTCATGATCACTACATGGGTACCCGCGCGGGCCTGCCCCTTGACCCGCTCGATGATCGCTTCGAGGCTGTCGGCCACCACGCTGGGCACTTTGCATTGCGCGGCGGTGGCAGCCAGGTCCCAGCCAAGGTTGGCCGGGGCGTACCAGATCACCTGGTCGGCGTCGTTGACGCTTTCCGGCAGGCCGTCACGGTGGGCACCGAGCTTCATCGAGTTGGAGCGCGGCTCGATCACGGCGATCACCGGGGCTTCGCCAACGCGCTTGCGCAGGCCGTCCAGGGTGGTGGCGATGGCGGTCGGGTGGTGGGCGAAGTCATCGTAGATGGTCACGCCCTGCACTTCGGCAACCTTCTCCATACGCCGCTTGACGCTCTTGAAGGCGCTCAGGCCTTCGATGCCCATGGCGGGCACCACGCCTACATGGCGCGCCGCTGCCAGGGTAGCCAGGGCGTTGGCGACGTTGTGCTGGCCAGTCAGCGCCCAGTCCACCACGCCCTGCGCTTCGCCGTCGAACAGCACTTCGAAGCGCGAGCCGTCGGGGCTGAGCAGACGGGCTTGCCACTGGCCACCTTCGCCGGTGGTCTGCACCGGCGTCCAGCAACCCATGCCGATCACTCGCTCCAGCGCCTGCTCGGTGGTGGGGTGGATGACCAGGCCTTCGCTGGGAATGGTGCGCACCAGGTGGTGGAACTGCCGCTCGATCGAGGCCAGGTCGGGGAAGATGTCCGCATGGTCGAACTCGAGGTTGTTGAGGATCGCCGTGCGCGGGTGGTAGTGGACGAACTTCGAGCGCTTGTCGAAGAAGGCACTGTCGTACTCGTCGGCTTCGACCACGAAGAACGGCGTATCGCCAAGGCGCGCCGACACCGAGAAGTTCTGCGGCACACCGCCAATCAGGAAGCCCGGGCTCATGCCGGCATGTTCCAGCACCCAGGCCAGCATGCTGCTGGTAGTGGTCTTGCCGTGGGTACCGGCAACGGCCAGCACCCAGCGGCCCTGCAACACGTGGTCGGCCAGCCACTGCGGGCCGGAAACATAGGGCAGGCCCTTGTTCAGCACGTACTCCACCGCCGGGTTGCCACGCGACATGGCGTTGCCGATGACCACCAGGTCTGGCGCCGGGTCCAGCTGGGCCGGGTCATAGCCTTGGGTCAGCTCGATGCCCTGGGCTTCAAGCTGGGTGCTCATCGGGGGATAGACGTTGGCGTCCGAGCCGGTGACGCGGTGGCCAAGTTCCTTGGCCAGCACCGCCAGCGAGCCCATGAAAGTGCCGCAAATACCGAGAATGTGAATATGCATGGTCGACCTCGCAAAACATCGAGGCAGGGTAGCCCAGGGCGCGACAAATCGCACCAGATGTTTCGCTCAGTCGGCTCTGGTGATGCCGTGTTTGCGCAGTTTTCGATACAAGGTATTGCGGCTGATGCCCAAGTGCTCGGCGACACGGGTGAGGTGCCAGTGTTTTGCATCTAGCGTCTCCAACAATGCTTGCCGCTCCGCATCCTGTAGGAGCGGCCTTGTGTCGCGATCGGGCTGCGACGCAGCCCCTGCAGATTGGTCGGCGCTGCTGAGACCCTGGGGCCGCTCTGCGGCCCTTTCGCGACACAAGGCCGCTCCTACAGGGACGGTGCTGTTGCGGAGAATGGTGGGCAGATCCGGGAACGCGATGCGGGAGTCTTCGCAAAGTGCCACCAGGGTACGCAGCACGTTGCGCATCTGCCGCACGTTGCCCGGCCAGGCGAAGTCGAGCAGTGCCTGCCGCGCCCTGGGCTCGATATCGATCGGTTCTCCCTGCGCCTCCTGACGCAGCAGAAAGTCCAGCAACTGCGCCTTGTCACTGCGCTCGCGCACCGCAGGCAATGCCACTTCCAGACCATTCAGCCGGTAATACAGGTCCTCGCGGAAACTGCCCTGCTCCACCCGTTCCAGCAAGTCACGGTGAGTAGCGCTGACAATGCGCACGTCGACCGCCTGCGGCTCACCACCGATCGGCACCACCTGGCGCTCCTCCAGCACGCGCAGCAGGCGGGTTTGCAGGGCCAGTGGCATGTCGCCAATCTCGTCCAGCAGCAAGGTGCCGCCATCGGCCTGCAGCAGCTTGCCGCGCATGCCTTCCTTGCGTGCACCAGTAAAGCTGCCGCCGCGATAGCCGAACAGTTCGCTCTCGATCAGGCTTTCCGGGATCGAGGCGCAGTTGATGGCGACGAACGGCTTGCCGCGCCGCTCGCTGGCCTGGTGCACGGCCTGGGCGAAGGCCTCCTTGCCGCAGCCGGTCTCGCCGCGCAGCAACAGCGGCACATCGCGCTCGAACACCCGCACGCTGCGGCGGAAGTCGTTTTGCAAGGCGGGGTCGAGCAGGCAGATAAGCGGCTCCACTTCCCGCGTGGGCCGCGGCTGGGCGGCTGGTACCGACCACACCGGTGCGCGCGCCTGGCCACGCAGGCTGGCGAACACTTGGCGCCCGTCCAGGGTATGCAGCGGCCACGCCGTGCTGCCGCCAGGCGTGGCGCGGCTGAACAGTTCGTCGTGGCTGCAAGCGAAGAAGCGTTCCAGCGGTTTGCCCAGCACGCCACCACGCACCGTGCCCAGCAGGTTCAGCGCGCTCTGGTTGGCGGCGCAGATGCGCCCGTCACCGTCGAACGCCAGCAGGCCTTCGCTGAACAGGCCGACCGACTCGGCCTGCAGGTGAAAACGCAGCAGCCATTGCTGTTCGAAATGGCGCAGGAAGTAGCAGCTTTCGATCATCTTCGCCGACAGGTTGACCAAAGCCATGGTGTGGAACTGGCTCTGCCGGGAAACGTCGGGCCGCGCCGAAGACACATCCAGCACTGCCAGCAACTCGCCATGCGGGTCGAACACCGGGCTGGCCGAGCAGGTCAGGCCGGTGTGGCGACCGCGGAAGTGCTCGTTCTGGTGAATGGTCAGCGCCTGGCGCTCGACCAGGCAGGTGCCGATGCCGTTGGTGCCCTCGCGCGCCTCGCTCCAGTCAGCGCCCAGCCACAGCCCGGCACGCTCGAAGCTGCGCCGCTCGGTCGGCGCGCTGACGCAATTGAGGATCACCCCACGGGCATCGGTCAGCAGCACCGCATGGCCGGCCCCGGAAAGCTGCTGGTGCAGGCTGTTCATTTCATGGTCGGCAATCTGCAGCACCTGGCGCAGGCGCTCGCGGCTTTCCAGCAAGCGCCCATGCTCGAGCACCACCGGGGCCTCGATCACCGACGGGTCGAGGTGGTAGTCCTCCAGGCAGCGTAGCCAGGAGCGGGCGATGGACGGGTCACTGCCACCCTCCCCGGCCCCACCATGGGCGACGGTATGGACTTGCTGGGCATGGCGACTGAAATGATTGCTCTGCATTGTTGTAGTTCTCCGCAGATAGAGAGTCCCGCCAGCATCCTCCACCCGGGAAGGCTTTGCAATGCACCCTCCGGTTACGTGTCGCAAATGGCACAAAGTGTCACCCCCGCGCGTACCGGCGCTGGCACAGAGATCGTGGGCCCGGCCCAAAGGACCGAGCCAAGTCATTGATTTACCTGGCGCTCGAAACGCTGGCCCAACCTTTGCTCTACGCTTTCCAACTCCCTAACAAACACAATAGCCAGGAGACACACCATGCGTTACGCACATCCCGGTACCGAAGGCGCGAAGGTTTCCTTCAAGAGCCGCTACGGCAACTACATCGGTGGTGAGTTCGTTCCTCCGGTAAAGGGGCAGTACTTCGAAAATACCTCCCCGGTGAATGGCAAGCTGATCGCTGAATTCCCTCGCTCCACTGCCGAAGACATCGACAAAGCCCTGGATGCCGCCCACGCTGCAGCCGACGCCTGGGGCCGCACTTCAGTGCAGGACCGCTCCAACGTTCTGCTGAAGATCGCCGACCGTATCGAGCAGAACCTCGAACTGCTGGCCATTACCGAAACCTGGGACAACGGCAAGCCGATCCGCGAAACCCTCAATGCCGACATTCCGCTGGCGGTCGACCACTTCCGCTACTTCGCTGGCTGCATCCGCGCCCAGGAAGGCGGCGCCGCGGAAATCAACGAAGGTACCGTGGCCTACCACATCCATGAGCCACTGGGCGTGGTCGGGCAGATCATCCCGTGGAACTTCCCGATCCTGATGGCCGCCTGGAAGCTCGCCCCGGCCCTGGCCGCCGGCAACTGCGTGGTGCTCAAGCCGGCCGAACAGACCCCGCTGGGCATCACCGTGCTGCTGGAAGTGATCGGTGACCTGCTGCCAAAAGGCGTGCTCAACGTGGTACAAGGCTATGGCCGCGAAGCCGGTGAAGCACTGGCCACCAGCAAGCGCATCGCCAAGATCGCCTTCACCGGCTCGACCCCGGTTGGCTCGCACATCATGAAATGCGCCGCCGAGAACATCATCCCGTCCACCGTCGAACTGGGCGGCAAGTCGCCGAACGTGTATTTCGAAGACATCATGCAAGCCGAGCCAAGCTTCATCGAGAAGGCGGCCGAAGGCATGGTGCTGGCGTTCTTCAACCAGGGCGAGGTATGCACCTGCCCGTCACGGGCACTGGTACAGGAGTCGATCTACCCGCAGTTCATGGAAGTGGTGATGAAGAAGGTGCTGCAGATCAAGCGCGGCGACCCGCTGGACACCGACACCATGGTCGGAGCGCAGGCCTCGCAACAGCAGTTCGAGAAGATCCTGTCGTATCTGGACATCGCCCAGAAGGAAGGCGCCGAGTTGCTGACCGGCGGCAAGGTCGAAAAACTGGAAGGCTCGCTGGCCACCGGTTACTACATCCAGCCGACCCTGCTCAAGGGCAACAACAAGATGCGCGTGTTCCAGGAAGAAATCTTCGGCCCGGTGGTCAGCGTCACCACCTTCAAGGACGAAGCCGAAGCCCTGGCGATCGCCAACGACACCGAGTTCGGCCTGGGTGCCGGCGTGTGGACCCGCGACATCAACCGTGCCTACCGCATGGGCCGTGGGATCAAGGCTGGCCGCGTGTGGACCAACTGCTACCACCTGTACCCGGCGCATGCCGCGTTCGGTGGCTACAAGAAGTCGGGGGTCGGGCGTGAGACGCACAAGATGATGCTTGACCACTATCAGCAGACCAAGAACCTGCTGGTGAGCTACGACATCAATCCGTTGGGCTTCTTCTAAACCGCGTCGCCTGCTTCGCGGGTAAACCCGCTCCCACAGGTACTGCGCTTGCTTAAGGCGCTGTACACCCCCTGTAGGAGCGGGTTCACCCGCGAAGAGGCCAGGCCTGCATATACAAAACCCAGAGCGGTAACCGTGCACCAACGCTCTGGCTCGCTTCCTGCAGTACCCATCACCATCGGCCCGGAACCCGTCCGGCCACCAAGAAAAACAACAGGTGAATCTATGCCAAGCGATCATTCCGCCGGCTCGCCGGCAGGCTCTTCCGTCGACTTCGAAAAAGTCGGCTCGGACTATTTCCAGCAACGTGAATTGAAAAAAGGCGCCGCCGGCTGGGTCCTGCTGGTCGGCCTGGGCGTGGCCTACGTCATCTCCGGCGACTATGCCGGCTGGAACTTCGGCCTGGCCCAGGGCGGCTGGGGCGGCATGTTCCTCGCCACCCTGCTGATGGCCACCATGTACCTGTGCATGTGCTTCTCGCTGGCCGAGCTGTCGTCGATGATCCCCACCGCAGGCGGCGGCTACGGCTTTGCCCGCAGCGCCTTCGGCCCCTGGGGCGGCTTCCTCACCGGCACGGCGATCCTCATCGAGTACGCTATCGCCCCCGCCGCCATCGCGGTATTCATCGGCGCCTACTGCCAGTCACTGTTCGGCATCGGCGGCTGGATGATCTACCTGGCGTTCTACATCGTGTTCATCGGCATCCACATCTTTGGCGTGGGTGAGGCGTTGAAGCTGATGTTCATCATCACCGCCATCGCAGCCATCGCTCTAGCCGTGTTCCTGGTGAGCATGGTGCCCCATTTTGATGCAGCCAACCTGTTCGACATCGCCAAAACGGACGCTGTGGGCGCCAGCAGCTTCCTGCCGTTCGGCTATGTCGGCGTGTGGGCGGCCATCCCCTATGCCATCTGGTTCTTCCTTGCCGTAGAGGGCGTGCCGCTGGCTGCCGAAGAAACCAAGAACCCCAAGCGTGACCTGCCACGCGGCCTGATCGGCGCCATGCTGGTGTTGCTGGCCTTCGCCCTGCTGATCCTGGTGGTCGGCCCCGGCGGCGCAGGCTCCGAAGCACTGAAAGCGTCCGGCAACCCGCTGGTAGAAGCCTTGTCCAAGGCCTACGGCGGTAGCACCTGGATGGGCGGTTTCGTCAACCTGGTCGGCCTGGCTGGGCTGATCGCCAGCTTCTTCTCGATCATCTACGCCTACTCCCGGCAGATCTTCGCCCTGTCCCGCGCCGGCTACCTGCCGCGCAAGCTGTCGGAAACCAACAAGAGCAAGGCCCCGGTACTGGCCTTGATCATCCCCGGGATCATCGGCTTTGCCCTGTCGCTGACCGGCCAGGGTGACCTGCTGATTCTGGTGGCGGTGTTCGGCGCTACCCTATCGTACGTGCTGATGATGGCCGCGCACATCACCCTGCGCATCCGCCGGCCGAAGATGGAGCGCCCATACCGCACCCCCGGTGGCATCTTCACCTCGGGCCTGGCACTGGTACTGGCCTGCATCGCCGTGGTCGCCGGTTTCCTGGTAGACCCACGGGTGGTGATTGGCGCCGCAGTGATCTATGCGGTATTAATTGCCTACTTTGCTTTCTACAGCCGCCACCACTTGGTCGCGGGTACACCGGAAGAGGAATTCGCCGCGATCCAGAAGGCCGAAGAGGCCTTGCACTGATCGCCGCCACCCGCCGCGGGGCAACCCGCGGCTCTGGAGACTCTGTATGGCAAGTTTCGTACACACGGTCGGCCACCTGGTCTACCGCTTCGACAGCCTCAAGGAAGTGATGGCCAAGGCCAGCCCCGCCCGCTCGGGTGACTACCTGGCGGGCGTGGCGGCCAGCAATGATGGCGAACGGGTCGCCGCGCAGATGGCCCTGGCCAATATCCCGCTGACGCATTTCCTCAACGAAGCGCTGATCCCTTACGAAGATGATGAAGTCACGCGCCTGATCATCGACACTCACGACGCCCAGGCCTTCGCCCCGGTCAGCCACCTGACCGTGGGTGGCCTGCGCGACTGGCTGCTGAGCGAAGAGGCCAACGAGGACAGCCTGCGCAGCCTGGCACCCGGGCTGACGCCGGAAATGGCCGCAGCGGTGTCGAAGATCATGCGCGTGCAGGACCTGGTGCTGGTGGCACAGAAGATCCGCGTGGTCACCCGGTTCCGTGGCACCATGGGCCTGCGCGGGCGCCTGTCGACCCGGCTGCAGCCCAACCACCCGACCGACGAGCCGGCCGGCATCGCCGCCAGCATTCTCGACGGCCTGCTGTACGGCAACGGTGACGCCATGATCGGCATCAACCCGGCCACCGACAGCATCGCCTCGATCTGCGCCCTGCTGGAGATGCTCGACGCCATCATCCAGCGCTACGACATCCCCACCCAGGCCTGCGTGCTGACCCACGTCACCACCTCGATCGAGGCGATCAACCGTGGCGTACCACTGGACCTGGTGTTCCAGTCCATTGCCGGCACCGAGGCGGCCAACGCCGGGTTCGGCATCAACCTGAACGTGCTGCAGGAAGGCTACGAAGCGGGCCTTTCGCTGAAACGCGGGACCCTCGGGCAGAACCTGATGTACTTCGAAACCGGCCAGGGCAGCGCGCTGTCGGCCAACGCCCACCACGGCGTCGACCAGCAGACCTGTGAAACCCGCGCCTATGCCGTGGCCCGCCACTTCAAGCCGTTCCTGGTCAACACCGTGGTCGGTTTCATCGGCCCCGAATACCTGTACAACGGCAAGCAGATCATCCGCGCCGGCCTCGAAGACCACTTCTGCGGCAAGCTGCTGGGAGTGCCGATGGGTTGCGACATCTGCTACACCAACCACGCCGAAGCCGACCAGGACGACATGGACACCCTGCTGACCCTGCTGGGCGTGGCCGGGATCAACTTCATCATGGGTATCCCAGGCTCCGACGACATCATGCTCAACTACCAGACCACCTCGTTCCACGACGCGCTGTATGCACGCCAGACCCTGGGCCTGAAGCCCGGGCCGGAATTCGAGGCATGGCTGGCCCGCACCGGCATCTTCACCCAGGCCGATGGCCGGGTGCGCTTTGGTGACAACCTGCCGCCGGCCTTCCGCCAGGCCTTGGCACAGCTTGCATAGGGATGACCATGGACCACCGCACGCCTACCCCCGAAAACCCCTGGCTGGCCCTGCGCAACCTGACCCCGGCGCGCATTGCCCTGGGCCGTACCGGCACCAGCCTGCCGACCGGTGCGCAACTGGACTTCCAGTTCGCCCACGCCCAGGCACGCGATGCCGTGCATCTGGCCTTCGACCATGCCGGCCTGGCTACCCAGCTGAGTGACCGCGGGCGCGAAAGCCTGGTGCTGCACAGCGCCGCCAGCGACCGCAACCAGTACCTGCAACGCCCGGACCTGGGGCGACGGCTGAGCGAAGATTCGGTTGCCGTGCTGCGCCAGCATGCCCAGGCCAACCCCGGCGGGGTCGACCTGGCCATCGTCGTCGCTGACGGCCTATCGGCGCTGGCCGTGCACCGCCACACGCTGCCGTTCCTGGCGCGCTTCGAGGAACAGGCCGCCGCCGACGGCTGGACCAGCGCCCCGGTGGTGCTGGTGCAGCAGGGCCGCGTGGCAGTGGCCGACGAGGTCGGTGAACTGCTGGGCGCACGGATGACGGTGATGCTGATCGGCGAACGCCCGGGGCTCAGCTCGCCCGACAGCCTTGGCCTGTACTTCACCTATGCGCCAAAGGTCGGCCTGACCGATGCCTACCGCAATTGCATTTCCAACATCCGCCTGGAGGGCCTGAGTTATGGCATGGCGGCGCACCGCTTGCTGTACTTGATGCGCGAAGCCTGCCGGCGCCAGCTTTCCGGGGTGAATCTGAAGGACGAGGCCGAGGTCCATAGCCTGGAGAGCGAAAACACCACCGGCCAGAAAGGTAACTTCCTGCTCGGCAAAGGATAAAAAACATGTCACGGAAGGCGGATTGCACTTGCGCCAAGCATTGGGCAGCATGCCTTTGAAAGCTGCTGGCAATCCGCTGTTTCCCCTAATGGACTCTGAGGGCCGCACATGCGCATCATCAAGGCAACCCTGGAACACCTCGATCTGCTTACGCCGATGTTCGTCAAATACCGCGAGTTCTATGGGCAGCTACCCTACCCCGACAGTTCGCGCAGCTTCCTGGAAAAGCGCCTGAAGCGGGATGAGTCGGTGATCTACCTGGCGCTACCCGATGATGATGACGGCAAGCTGCTGGGCTTCTGCCAGCTGTACCCGAGCTACTCGTCGCTGTCGCTGAAGCGGGTATGGATTCTCAACGATATCTACGTGGCCGAGGACTCGCGGCGCATGCTGGTGGCCGACCACCTGATGCGCGAGGCGAAGAAAATGGCCAAGGAAACCAACGCCGTGCGCATGCGGGTGTCGACCAGTGCAGACAATGAGGTAGCGCACAAGACTTACGAATCCATCGGGTTTCGTGAGGATAACGAGTTCAAGAGCTATATCCTGCCGATCAGCCAGGATTGACCTGCACCGGCCTTTTCGCGGGTAAACCCGCTCCCACAGGCATAGCGGCACATCTGAAGTCGGTGCTGTACCTGTGGGAGCGGGTTTACCCGCAAAGAGGCCGGTACAGGAGTACCCCCTGCCGTAACCCCCCGCTACAAACTCCCCGGGCATGATCCTGACTTAGCCGTATAATGGCCCACCTGTCGTGTGTGAAAATTTACCCATCCGCAGGTAACCGAGCCTACGCCCAAGAACACAGGTGCTGTACATGGATTTCAACCCGCTGGACCTTATCCTGCATCTCGATGCCTACCTCGATCTGCTGGTCACCAACTACGGTCCCTGGATCTACGCCATCCTCTTCACCGTGATCTTCTGTGAAACCGGGCTGGTGGTCATGCCCTTCCTGCCTGGCGATTCGCTGCTGTTCATTGCCGGCGCCGTGGCCGCCGGTGGCGGCATGGACCCGTTGCTGCTGGCCGGCCTGCTGATGGCCGCCGCGATCCTCGGCGACAGCACCAACTATGTGATCGGCCGCACGACGGGCGAGCGGTTGTTCAACAACCCCAACTCGAAGATCTTCCGTCGCGACTACCTGCAGCGTACCCACGACTTCTATGAACGCCACGGCGGCAAGACCGTGACCATGGCGCGCTTCCTGCCCATCCTGCGCACCTTTGCGCCGTTCGTCGCCGGCATCGCCCACATGCACTACCCGCGCTTCCTCGGTTTCAGCGTCGCCGGTTCGCTACTGTGGGTCGGCGGCCTGGTGACACTGGGCTACTTCTTCGGCAACGTGCCATTCATCAAACAGCACCTGTCGCTGATGGTGGTGGGCATCATCATCCTGTCGCTGGTACCGATGATCCTCGGCCTGCTGCGTGGCCGTCTGGGCCGCACGGCCAAAGCGCACTGAAACTTGCCGATGTGGTCGTTCAGCGCCTGGCGGCGCAAGCGCACCCTGGCGCGCTATCCCATCACCCCCCAGCAATGGCAGGCCGTGCGCGAGCGCCTGCCAATGCTGGACGGCATCACTGACGAAGAGGATCGCTGGCTGCGTGAAGCCTGCATCCTGTTCCTGCTCGACAAGCACCTCACCTGCCTGCCCGGCGTCGAGCCGGATGACGAGCAGCGCCTGTTGCTGGCGGCCCAGGCGCAATTGCCGCTGCTGCACCTGGGCGAGCTGAACTGGTACCAGGGTTTCCACGAAATCATCCTCTACCCAGACGATTTCAAGAGCCCCCAGCGCCACCGCGATGCCAGTGGCGTGGAGCACGTGTGGGACGGTGAGCACAGCGGCGAAGCCTGGCAGCAGGGCCCGATCATCCTCGCCTGGAGCGGCGTGCTGGCCAGTGGTGGCTGGGAGGCCTACAACCTGGTCATCCATGAACTGGCGCACAAGCTCGACATGCTCAATGGTGATGCCAACGGCCTGCCGCCGCTGCACAGCGGCATGCCCGTGGATGAATGGGCAACCGCCATGCAACAGGCCTATGACGACCTCAACCGCCAGCTGGACGCCAACCCCGACGCCGAAACCGCCATCGATCCATATGCCGCAGAGAACCCCGCAGAGTTCTTTGCCGTAACCAGCGAGTACTTCTTTAGTGCTCCCGACCTGCTGCAACAGGCTTATCCACAGGTCTACCGCCAGTTGTCGCTGTTCTACCGCCAAGACCCGCTGGCGCGCCTGTGCCGGCTGCAGGCCGAACACCCGGAATACCGCGAAAGCCACGCCTGACGGGGCCGCACATCAGGCCAGGCGTGGCATGCCCATGCAGAATGTGCCTATAATCGCCGCCACTTTTTTGGTCAAACACGGGGGCACTGCCCAATGAGCTACAGCAAGATTCCGGCGGGCAAAGACCTGCCGAACGACATCTACGTCGCCATCGAGATCCCGGCCAACCACGCGCCGATCAAATACGAGATCGACAAGGACAGCGATACCCTGTTCGTCGACCGTTTCATGGCTACCCCGATGTTCTACCCAGCCAACTACGGCTTCATCCCGAACACCCTGGCCGATGACGGTGATCCGCTGGACGTGCTGGTCGTTACCCCTTACCCGGTAGCCCCAGGTTCGGTTATCCGCGCCCGTCCGGTCGGCGTGCTGAACATGACCGACGACGGCGGCGGCGACGCCAAGGTCATCGCTGTTCCTCACGACAAGCTGTCGCAGCTGTATGTCGACGTGAAGGAATACACCGACCTGCCAGCCCTGCTGATCCAGCAGATCGAGCACTTCTTTGCCAACTACAAAGATCTCGAGAAGGGCAAGTGGGTCAAGATCGAAGGCTGGGAAGGCGCTGACGCCGCCCGCGCCGCGATCACCAAATCGGTTGCTGCCTACAAGGGCTGATGCCGGTTGCATGAAGAACCCCGCCTCGGCGGGGTTTTTTTATGCCTGATGGATGGCTGGTCTCCCTGGCACTGGATGACCTGCCTGCGCAGCACTTTTGTGGGAACAACTGTCTTGCTCAAATTCTAGATGCTGGCGCGATCCCTGTGGGAGCGCGCACTTGCTTGGGAGAGTAAAAAGTCCTACGCAGTCCTACTCCAACGCCCTACAAACAGGCGCTTTTCACACAAGCCCCATCAACATCCGGTTCATATCCTTGCTGGCATCCCGCCGCTACACTCGCCGCCATGAACACATCCGGTGACAGACTCAAAGCCCTCCTCCACGAATGTGGCCTGACCTCTTCCGATTTCGCCGCCCAGCGCAGCGTCACGCCCCAGCACGTCAACAACTGGCTCAAGCGCGGCGTGCCCCTGGCCCGGCTGGACGAAATGGCGGACCTGTTCTGCGTGCATCGTCGCTGGTTGCGCACGGGCGAAGGCCCCAAACACCACAACCCGATCCTGCGCACCTGCCCACCGGGGCCGGCGCCCGCCAACCCGCCCACGCCGCTATCTGCGCAAGGCGGCCGTATATTGAAGGTGCCCTTTTACGAGTTGCACAACGGCCTGCTGTCGCCCGTGGCCGGCAAACACCTGTGCCTGCCCGCAAAAGCCCTGAAGGGGTTGGGAGTGCATGCCGACGACGCCATCTGCCTGGCCATGCCCGCCAGCAACATGACCCCGCTGATTCCGCTGCAAGCTACCCTGGCCATCGACCTGGGCATGACCCAGGTGGTCGAGGGCGAAACCTATGCCCTGCTGCACAACGGCGTGCTCAGGGTTAACAACCTCAGCCTCGGCCAGCACGGCACGCTGTACCTGCACAGCCATGATCGGCGCAACTATGCGGTCGAACGCTACACCGCCGCCCAGCGCCAGACACAAGGCCTGAAGATCCTGGGCTGGGTGTTCCACTGGTCGCATTTCCGCCAGCAACGGCCCGACTGAAACAAACCTGTGCCATTTTTTGCTGGGCATCCTGCGCGCGCCCTTGTATGCTACGCCCCACATTCAGCCCCGACCGGCGCAAGCCGCGGTCCAGAGGGCTCGGCGATATCCCACACGGGCATCTGCCATCTCTTTCAGGCCCTTGATGGCCACACAGTTAAGGCGATTGCGGCTTACCATAAATTAGTCGGAAGCGTCCCCGAGAAGCCGGCCACAAGCCGGCTTTTTAATGCCCGAGTAAAAGCCACTCCCACCCTTTGCAGACTGTTGCAGGCTTCCCGGACACTGGCGTTGCAGCCAGACCATAGGGTTCGCCAGTACATCCAGTCAGAAGCTGACAAAAAAGTAATCTGAAGCTCAGCCAGATGACAGCGCAGGTCCGCTAGCGTGAATGATGATTGTGGGCCTCTCGTCCCACGGGCTGGGCATTCAACCGCTGAATGCCAGCGACTTCACGACTGACTGGACGCAACGGCATGCAAAGCAAAACCACCAGACGCTCCTTCGTCAAAGGCCTTGCCGCTACCGGACTGCTTGGCGGGCTTGGCATGTGGCGCGCGCCGGTCTGGGCCGTGACCAGCCCGGGCCAACCGAGTGTGCTGAGCGGCACCGACTTCGATCTCTACATCGGTGAGCTGCCGGTCAACATTACCGGCGCTGCGCGCACAGCGATGGCCATCAACGGCTCCATTCCCGGGCCCATCCTGCGCTGGCGCGAAGGCGATACCGTCACGCTGCGTGTGCGCAACCGCTTGCAGCAGGACACCTCCATCCATTGGCACGGCATCATCCTGCCGGCGAACATGGACGGCGTGCCGGGCCTGAGCTTCCATGGCATCGCCCCCGACGGCATGTATGAGTACAAGTTCAAGGTCCAGCAGAACGGCACCTACTGGTACCACAGCCACTCCGGTTTCCAGGAGCAGGTCGGGGTGTATGGCGCCCTGGTCATCGACGCGAAAGAGCCTGAGCCGTTCACCTATGACCGGGACTACGTGGTCATGCTCAGCGACTGGACGGATGAAGACCCTGCACGGGTGCTGTCCAAGCTCAAGAAGCAGTCCGACTACTACAACTACCACAAGCGCACGGTGGGCGATTTCGTCAACGATGTGAGCGAAATGGGCTGGTCCGCCGCGGTAGCCGACCGCAAGATGTGGGCCGAGATGAAAATGAGCCCCACCGATCTCGCTGACGTGAGCGGCTACACCTACACCTACCTGATGAACGGCCAGGCCCCCGACGGTAACTGGACGGGCGTGTTCAAGCCGGGCGAGAAAATCCGCCTGCGCTTCATCAACGGCTCGGCCATGACGTATTTCGATGTGCGAATTCCCGGCCTGAAGATGACGGTTGTCGCGGCGGATGGGCAGCATGTCAAACCCGTTGCGGTCGACGAGTTCCGCATTGCCGTTGCCGAAACCTACGATGTCATCGTCGAACCCGAAAGCGAGCAGGCTTACACCATTTTCGCCCAATCCATGGACCGTACCGGGTATTCCAGGGGCACCCTGGCGGTTCGCGAGGGCTTGCAGGCCCCTGTTCCCGCTGTCGATCCACGGCCGACCATTTCCATGAGCGATATGGGCATGGACCATGGCGGTATGGGCGGCATGGATCACGGCAGCATGGCCGGCATGGACGACGGTGACATGGCTGGCATGGACCACGGCAGCATGGACCATGGCAGCATGGCCGGCATGGACCATGGCGAAATGGCTGGCACCAGCGCGCCCATGCAGAGCCACCCAGAGTCCGAGACCAACAACCCCCTGGTCGACATGCAAACGATGACCCCGACGCCAAAACTGGGCGATCCGGGCATCGGCCTGCGTGACAACGGCCGCCGTGTGCTGACCTATGCCGACCTGCGCAGCACCTTCCCGGACCCGGACGGCCGCGCGCCTGGTCGCACAATCGAGTTGCACCTAACCGGCCACATGGAAAAGTTCGCGTGGTCCTTCGACGGCATCAAGTTTTCCGATGCCGAGCCACTGCGCCTCAAGTATGGCGAGCGCCTGCGCATCACCCTGGTCAACGACACCATGATGACTCACCCCATCCACCTGCATGGCATGTGGAGCGACCTGGAGGATGAGAACGGCAACTTCATGGTGCGCAAACACACGATCGACATGCCGCCTGGCTCAAAACGAAGCTATCGCGTCACGGCAGATGCCTTGGGGCGTTGGGCCTATCACTGTCACCTGCTGTTCCACATGGAAATGGGCATGTTCCGCGAAGTCCGCGTGGACGAATGAACTGGAGATCCGAGATGAGCAAACCAATGAAACGAAGCGCGTTTTTTCTCTCTGCTGCGATAGCCGGCCTGTTTGCAGTTTATGCCCCGGCATCCTGGTCCGACGGCAACGATCAGCAGTCTGCCGATGCCAAGGAAGCCAGGAGTGCCCAAGGCATGGACCATGGTGCGATGAAGGGCATGGACCATGGCGCCATGAAAGGGATGGATCACAGCTCGATGAAAGGTATGAACCATGACGCCATGAAGGGTATGGACCATGGTTCGATGCAGGGCATGGACCACGGCAAGATGATGGAATCCCATGGCAGTAACAAAGCCAAGGCAGGGAAAGATGCTCAATAGCCTGGCACGACCATCGCTGCTGGCACTGACCGTTACGCTGGGGGCGCTGGGCGCTGCGCCCAGCTTCGCCGCTGAAGAAATGGACCATTCGATGATGGACCACGGCGAGATGGATCATGGCAGCATGCAGGGCATGGACCATGGCGCGATGAATCATGGAGCTATGAATCATGAGGCTATGGACCATTCGACAATGAACCAAGGCTCGGCGGATACACCGACAACAAGCCGTACCCCGATCCCGGTCCTGACCGACGCCGACCGCCAGGCAGCCTTCCCCCCATTGGGTGGGCATCAGATGCACGACAGTGCTATCAACAGCTTCTTCCTGCTGGATCAGCTCGAGTACCAGGATGCGGATGAAGGCAGCACGCTGACCTGGGATGCTTCTGGCTGGGTAGGCGGCGATATCAACCGGCTGTGGATCCGCTCCGAAGGTGAACGCACCAACGGTGTCACCGAGGATGCCGAATTGCAGCTGCTGTACGGCCGCGCGATCAGCCCATGGTGGGATGTGGTTGCCGGGGTGCGCCAGGACTTCAAGCCTGAATCTCCCCAGACCTGGGCGGCGTTCGGTATCCAGGGCATGGCGCTCTACGACTTCGAAGCCGAAGCCACCGCGTTCATTGGCGAGAACGGCCAGACTGCCGCGCGCCTGGAAGGCGACTACGACATTCTGCTGACCAACCGCCTGATCCTGCAGCCAACCGCTGAAGCCAATTTCTATGGCAAGAACGACCCTGGGCGCGGTGTGGGTTCCGGCCTGGCAAATACCGAAGTCGGGCTGCGCCTGCGCTATGAAATTGTCCGCCAGTTCGCCCCCTACATCGGCATCACCTGGAGCCGCTCCTACGGCAAAACCGCCGATTTCGTCCGCGACGACGGTGGTGATGTGGATGAAGCGCGTTTCGTGGCAGGTATCCGCATGTGGTTTTGAGAACCAGACATGAAAAGAACAATAACAACGCTTGTTGCAGCAAGCGCAATGGCCAGCGTGGCCGTGCTGGGTGCTGCGTACTCCGGCCTGGTCAATGTGGGAGCCGATGATCCCCATTTCCCCGCCGTGCATGCCTTTCTGGCCATGGCACGGGACCGCTCGATCGCAGTACGGGCCAGGGACATCGAGGTGCCAGACCTGAAAGATGAAGCGCTGATTCGTACCGGCGCCGGTAACTACAATGCCATGTGCATCGGTTGCCACCTTGCCCCTGGCGTCGAGAAGACCGAGCTCAGCCAGGCTCTGTATCCATCACCCCCCAACCTGACCAAAAGCGGGATCGGTAGCGACCCCGCTGCGGCGTTCTGGATCATCAAGCACGGCATCAAGGCCTCCGGCATGCCGGCCTGGGGCAAGAGCATGGGCGATGAATACATCTGGGGCATCGTCGCCTTCCTGGATCAGCTACCCCAGTTGAACGCCCAGCAGTACAAAACGATGGTCGCGGCCAGTGGCGGCCACCAGCATGGTGGTGGCGAAAATGAAATGCACAACCATGAAGGCCAGCACCGCGGCAACGTGCCTGGCCACCATGGTGAGCAGGCCTCGGGCGCAAGCCAGCATGATGAGGGGCATTCAAAGGCCCATACTCATCGCGATGGCAAGCAGCACATGCATAAAGACTGAAGGCAGCTCGGCACTGCCTTCAGTTGCCACGCAGGGTACGCAGCACGCGATCCGCCAATGCCAGGCAACTGGTCAAACCCGGTGACTCGATACCAAACAGGTTCACCAGCCCCGGCACACCATGCTCGATGGGCGTACTGATGACAAAGTCTGCCGCCGGGTCCTGCGGGCCGCTGATCTTCGGGCGGATGCCGCTGTAGGCCGGTTGCAGGCTGGCGTCTGGCAGGTTGGGCCAATAGCGCCGTACTGCAGCGTAGAAGCTGTCGCCGCGTCGGGGGTCTACCGGGTAGTCGATATTTTCCACCCACTCCACATCCGGGCCGAAGCGCGCCTGGCCGCCCAGGTCGAGGGTCATGTGCACGCCCAGGCCGGCGTGCTCCGGTGCGGGGTACACCAGGTGCCGAAATGGCGCGCGACCGCTCAGGCTGAAATAGCTGCCTTTGCATAGATAGGCCTTGGGCACATGGGCCGGATCGAGGCCGGTGATGTGCCCAGCGACTTCAACTGCCGATAACCCGGCGCAGTTGACCAGCCGCTGGCAGGTCAGGCTCATCGGCTCGGCACCGCCCATGTCCAGGCTGAAACCGGCCTCGATCACCCGCGCGGCAAGCAGTGGGGTATGCAGTACCAAGGTGGCGCCTGCGGCCTCGGCGTCACCAAGCAGGGCGAGCATCAAACCGTGGGAGTCGATGATGCCGGTGGACGGCGACCACAGCGCGGCGACACATGACAGCGCCGGCTCCAACTCACGCGCTTGGTCGGCGTCGAGCCATTGCAGGTCATCGACACCATTGCGCCGGCCCTGCTCCAGCAGGCGCTGCAAGCCTTCGACCTGGGCCGCATCGGTGGCGACGATCAGTTTGCCGAGGCGTTGGTATTCAACGCCCCGACTGTCGCAATAGGCATACAGGCGTTGCTTGCCCTCGACACATAACTGCGCCTTCAGGCTGCCGTCGGGGTAATACAGGCCGGCGTGGATCACCTCGGAGTTGCGCGAGCTGACCCCGACGCCAATGCCCTCGCCCGCCTCCACCACCAGCACTTCATGGCCAGCCTGGGCCAAGGCGCGCGCCACCGCCAGGCCGACCACGCCGGCCCCGACCACCACACACTCGATATCAACGCTCACCTGCACCTCGCTTGTCGAAAGGCTTGACTGGCCTGTATCACCTCAGGCGCCACTCTAATCAAGCAGGCCAACAGGTGTATACCGACAGGCGTTGAAACTGCCACGGCGAACGCTCATCACTGTCCCATGCCCAGCTCGGCATCATCCATCAGGCCGGTGATGGTCAGTTCTCGGACATAGCCCATCAACTCTCAGGACTGCTCGCGGGCGTCTCTGCACAGAATGCCGGGCTCGATGCGAAACAGTGGGTGGGTGCCATGTTCGCCTTGGTAGAACGTGGTCTTGCCGACAGTGAATTGGGTGTCTTCTGTGGTCATTTTTGAATCCCCTGAGAATTCTCGACTGCCTGGACGGGCCCTTTCGCGGGTAAACCCGCTCCTACATGGACCACCGATCGTTGTAGGAGCGGGTTTACCCGCGAAAAGGCCGGCCCAGACAACACATCACTCAAGCCTCAGTGCAAAGTCCGAGGCTGAGCGGGCAGCAGCATGGCCTGATGCACAGCGCGTAGTCCGTGGCCAGGATCAGGGTTTCTTCAAGGGAATGAATATCGTGGGGTGGATCGGGGACAATCTTAAGCATGGTGAGGTTCTCAGTTGATTGGCTAGAACCGCCACTCATTACTTGCAGTGTGATGGGTGGCGGCCACGTACAGGTCTGCAAGACCGGCAGAGAACGAAACCGGCAGGTTCGAAAACCTCCCGTACGCAGCCACCCTCAAGCGCGCGCAATGGCATGCCATTGGGGCGCCAGGAAGCTATTTCAGAAATGGCCTACGCGCAACGGAAAAAATCTGATTATCAGAAGTCATACCGCGGCTCGAATGAAGGGATATCTCGGTAAACCCGTCAGCCCTTCACACACACCACCTGCCGCAAGGTGTGCACCACCTCCACCAAGTCCTGCTGCGCGCGCATCACCGCATCGATGTCCTTGTAGGCCATGGGGATCTCGTCGATCACCTCCTTGTCCTTGCGGCATTCCACATGCGCCGTGGCCCGCCGCTGGTCTTCCACGGTGAAGCGGCTCTTGGCCTTGGTCCGGCTCATCACCCGGCCGGCACCATGGCTGCAGGAACAGAACGATTCCTCGTTGCCCAGCCCTCGCACGATGAAGCTCTTGGCCCCCATCGAGCCGGGAATGATGCCCAACTGCCCTTTCTGCGCCGACACCGCCCCCTTGCGCGTCACCAGCACCTCTCGGCCAAAATGCTGCTCGCGCTGCACATAGTTATGGTGGCAGTTCACCGCTTCCAGGCTGGCCTCGAACGGTTTGCCGAGCGCCTTGCGAGCCGCACCGACCACCGCCAGCATCATCAGCTCGCGGTTCTGCCTGGCGTAGTCCTGCGCCCACTCCACCGCTTCAACGTAGTCGGCGAAATGGCGGCTGCCTTCCTCGAAATACGCCAGGTCCTTGTCCGGCAAATTGGCCAGGTGCTGGCGCATGTCGGCCTGGGCCAGTTCGATGAACAGGTTGCCGATGGCATTGCCCACGCCCCGGGAGCCGCTGTGCAGCATGAACCAGACGCGGTCGGCCTCGTCCAGGCACACCTCGATGAAGTGGTTGCCGCCGCCCAGCGTCCCCAGGTGATGGCGGTTATTGGTCTTCTCCAGGCGCGGGTACTTGTCGGTGATGGCCTTGAAGCGCCCGGCCAACTGCCCCCAGGCCTTGTCCGCCTTGGCCGGCACATCGGCCCAGGCGCCCTGGTCACGTTTGCCGAAGGTCTTGCCATGCGGCACGGCGTGCTCGATGGCATTGCGCAGGCCATGCAGGTTGTCCGGCAAGTCACGGGCGTGCAGCGACGTGCGCGCGGCGATCATTCCGCAGCCGATATCCACACCCACCGCGGCGGGAATGATCGCGCCAACCGTGGGGATCACACTGCCGATGGTCGAGCCTTTGCCCAGATGCACGTCCGGCATCACAGCCAGGTGCTTGAAGATGAACGGCATCCTGGCCGTGTTGAGCAGTTGCTTGCGGGCGTCGTCTTCCACCGGTACGCCGTCGGTCCACAACTTGACCGGCTTGCCGCCGGCGACCTGGAGAATGTCCATGGGGTTGTTCCTCGAATGCATAGCCGAATGATACCGCCAAAGGTCGTAGAGCCGTGGGTTGCCAGCGAGGTGGCAATGTGCTGTATGCTTGGCGGGTCTTCAGGGCGGGGTGAAAGTCCCCACCGGCGGTAAATCGAAAGATGAGCCCGCGAGCGCCCCGGCCATGCCGGGGGTCAGCAGATCTGGTGAGACTCCAGAGCCGACGGTCATAGTCCGGATGAAAGAAGGCGTCAGGCAGGGGCCATCCGGGCGCCCCTGCGCGCGCATTTTGTTCGCCCCGAGACGTTCATCGATCATTCACGAGGAGCGTTTCATGTCCACCAAGCACCACCCGCAATTCCCCAATGTCAGCGCCGCCATCGCCGCCTTCCGGGCCGGGCGCCCTGTGCTGCTGCTCGACGACGACGACCGCGAGGACGAAGCGGACATCATCGCCGCCGCCGAGAACATCTCGCTGCAGACCATGGCCATGATGATTCGCGATTGCAGCGGCATCGTCTGCCTGTGCCTGGACGAGGCCACCGTCGACGAACTGCAACTGGCACCCATGGTGCAGAACAACCAGGCACGCCATGGCACCGGCTTCACCGTCACCATCGAGGCGGCGGAAGGCATCACCACCGGGGTGTCCGCCCAGGACCGCATCACCACCATTGGCGCGGCATTGCGCTCTACTGCGGACCAGCGCCATATCGTCAGCCCGGGGCATGTATTCCCGCTGCGCGCCCGCAATGGTGGGGTGCTGACCCGCCGTGGCCACACCGAAGGCTCGGTGGACCTGGCACGCCTGGCCGGGTTGCGCCCGGCGGCAGTGCTGTGCGAACTGATGAACCCCGATGGCACGATGGCCCGTGGCGAGCAGGTGGCGGTGTATGCGCGGCAATACAATCTGCCGGTGCTGACCATCGAGGAACTGGCGCGGTACCGTGAGGCCATGCTGGAGCTGGAAGCAGAGCCAGCCTGATCCACCGCACGGGGCCGCTTTGCGGCCCATTCGCGGGTAAACCCGCTCCCACAGGGACCGCGCAGACTCGGAACCGGTGCAGTACCTGTGGGAGCGGGTTTACCCGCGAAGAGGCCGGCAAGTGCAACCTCAGGCTGCCGGAAGTTTGCTCCCCCCGCCCCGCTCTGCTAGTGTCGCGCCGTTCTGAATGCCACCGAGACAGTCGCCATGGCCCGCAAAAAAGCCTCCCTCGATTTCGAGCAATCCCTCGCAGACCTGCAAGCACTGGTCGAGCGCCTGGAGAACGGCGAGTTGTCGCTGGAAGAGTCGCTGGCCGCCTTCGAGCAAGGCATCGCCCTGACCCGCGATTGCCAGGGTGCCCTGGCCCAGGCCGAACAGAAGGTGCAGATCCTGCTGGAACGCGATGGCGAACTGGCGGCCCAGCCCTTCGACGCGGAGCCGGAAGCATGATCGGCACCTACCAGGCCAGCTGCCAGGCGCGAGTCGATGCCGCCCTCGAACCGTTGTTCGTCGCCCCGACCAAGGAACTCGAACGCCTTTACGCCGCCATGCGCTACAGCGTGATGAACGGTGGCAAACGCGTTCGTCCGCTGCTGGCTTACGCGGCCTGCGAAGCATTGGGCGCCCCGGCCGAACAGGCCAACGGCGCAGCCTGTGCGGTGGAACTGATCCACGCGTACTCGCTGGTGCATGACGACCTGCCGGCCATGGATGACGACGACCTGCGCCGCGGCCAGCCGACCACCCACAAAGCCTTCGATGAAGCCTGCGCGATCCTCGCCGGCGACGGTTTGCAGAGTCTGGCCTTCAGCGCCTTGCTCGACCCGCGTCTGAGCCCGCAGGATGACAACATTCGCCTGGCCATGGTCCAGGCCCTGGCCAAGGCTGCCGGCCCGGCAGGCATGGTCGGTGGCCAGGCCATCGACCTGGGCTCGGTTGGCCTGAAGCTGGACCAGCAGGCGCTGGAGTTCATGCACCGGCACAAGACCGGCGCGCTGATCGAAGCCAGCGTGCGCCTCGGCGCCCTGGCCAGCGCCCGCGCCGAACAGGCGCAACTGGATGCCTTGCAGACCTATGCACAGGCCATCGGCCTGGCGTTCCAGGTGCAGGACGACATCCTTGACGTGGAAAGCGACACTGCGACCCTGGGCAAACGCCAGGGGGCCGATATCGCCCGTGACAAACCGACCTACCCGGCGCTTCTGGGCCTGGAAGCGGCCAAGGCCTATGCGATCGAACTGCGCGACCAGGCGCTGGTCGCACTGCAAGGGTTCGGCGAAAAGGCCGAACCGCTGCGGGCGTTGGCGCGTTACATCGTCGAACGCCGCAACTGATTTGACTGGGGCCGCTGTGCGGCCCTTCGCGGGCAAGCCCGCTCCTACAGGACAGCGCTGCACCTGTGGGAGCGGGCTTGCCCGCGAAGGGCTGCACAGCAGCCCCATGCGACACCCGTCTGAATGGGCAGTATTTCCTACAATGGGGTAAACTGCCGCGTCTTCACACACCTATAACGACTCGCCTGATGCCCACGACGTTTCAAGAGATCCCCCGCGAACGCCCGGTCACGCCGTTGCTCGACCGCGCTGACACGCCTGCCGGCCTGCGCCGGCTGGCCGAAGCCGACCTGGAGACCCTGGCCGACGAACTGCGCCAGGAACTGCTCTACACCGTGGGTCAGACCGGTGGGCATTTTGGTGCCGGCCTGGGCGTCATCGAGCTGACCATCGCCCTGCACTATGTCTTCGACACCCCCGACGACCGGCTGGTGTGGGACGTGGGGCACCAGGCCTACCCGCACAAGATCCTCACCGGGCGCCGTAACCGCATGCTCAGCCTGCGCCAGAAGGGCGGCATCGCCGCCTTCCCGCGCCGCAGCGAGAGCGAGTACGACACCTTCGGCGTCGGCCACTCCAGCACCTCGATCAGCGCCGCACTGGGCATGGCCATTGCCGCCCGCCTGCAGAACAGCGACCGCAAGTCGATCGCGGTGATCGGTGACGGCGCGCTGACCGCCGGCATGGCCTTCGAGGCGTTGAACCACGCCCAGGAAGTCAACGCCGACATGCTGGTGATCCTCAACGACAACGACATGTCGATTTCGCGCAATGTCGGCGGCCTGTCCAACTACCTGGCCAAGATCCTCTCCAGCCGCACCTACGCGAGCATGCGCGAAGGCAGCAAGAAAGTGCTGTCGCGCCTGCCAGGCGCCTGGGAAATCGCCCGCCGCACCGAGGAGTACGCCAAGGGCATGCTGGTGCCGGGCACGCTGTTCGAAGAACTGGGCTGGAACTACATCGGCCCGATCGACGGCCACGACCTGCCGACCATGATCGCCACCCTGCGGAATATGCGTGACCTCAAGGGCCCGCAGTTCCTGCACGTGGTGACCAAGAAGGGCAAGGGCTTCGCCCCGGCCGAGATCGACCCTATCGGCTACCACGCCATCACCAAGCTGGAGCCGGCCGACAAACCCGCCGCACCGAAGAAAGCCAGCGGCCCAAAATACTCCGCGGTGTTCGGCCAGTGGCTGTGCGACATGGCTGCCGCCGACAACCGCCTGGTGGGCATCACCCCGGCGATGAAGGAAGGCTCCGACCTGGTCGAGTTCAGCGAACGCTACCCGGAGCGTTACTTCGACGTGGCGATTGCCGAGCAACATGCCGTGACCCTGGCGGCCGGCATGGCCTGCGAGGGCAGCAAGCCGGTGGTGGCGATCTACTCCACCTTCCTGCAGCGCGCCTACGACCAGCTGATTCACGACGTGGCGGTACAGAATCTTGACGTGCTGTTCGCCATCGACCGCGCCGGCCTGGTCGGCGAAGACGGCCCGACCCACGCGGGCAGCTACGACCTGTCGTACCTGCGCTGCATCCCGGGCATGCTGGTGATGACCCCAAGCGACGAAAACGAACTGCGCAAGATGCTCAGCACCGGCCACCTGTACAACGGCCCGGCGGCTGTGCGCTACCCGCGTGGCACCGGCCCGAACGCGCCGATCAGCGGTGACCTGGAGCCGCTGGAAATCGGCAAGGGCGTGGTCCGTCGCCAGGGCGAGAAAGTCGCTTTGCTGGTGTTCGGCGTGCAACTGGCCGAGGCCATGCAGGTGGCCGAGCAGATCAACGCTACCGTTGTGGACATGCGTTTCGTCAAACCGCTGGACGAGGCGCTGGTGCTGGAGCTGGCTGCAAGCCATGAGCTGCTGGTAACCATCGAAGAAAACGCCATCATGGGCGGTGCCGGTGCGGCTGTGGGTGAGTTCCTGGCCAGCCAGGCGATCGTGAAACCGCTGCTGCACCTTGGGTTGCCGGACATCTATGTCGAGCATGCCAAGCCGGCGCAGATGCTGGCTGAGTGCGGGCTGGATGCGGCTGGGATCGAGGCTTCGGTGACGGCTCGGATGGCCAGGCTCGGGTTGTAATCCCTTGGGGGCCGCTTTGCGGCCCTTTCGCGACACAAGGCCGCTCCCACAAAGGTCGTGCAAGCCACCAAGCCTTGCGCAGTCCCTGTGGGAGCGGCCTTGCGTCGCGATCGAGGGCGCAGCCCTCGCAAAAGCTTACTTGGACGCCGGCGCGTTAGCCTCGAGCAACGCACACAAACGCGCCGTAGCTTCGATCATCTGCCCACTAGGCCGCTCCAGGCCCTTGTCTGGCACCACCAGTAAACGATCATCGGCAACTGCACGCAGTTGTGGCCAGGCCTTCCAACCCGCCAGCTGCGCCTGATCACCCGCCAGAATGACCTGCGGGTTGCGCAGCAGCACAGACTCCACATTTACCTGCGGCGCCGCCTGGGTGAGATCGGCGAAGACATTACGCGCGCCGCAAACGGCCAGGGCATCGCTGACCACCTGCCGGCCACCGAGCGTATACAGCGGTCGGTCCCAGACCTGGTAGAACACCTGCAAGGGCTCGTCCCGTCGATACTGCTGGCGCAGCTGCCGCAGTCGGTCACGCAGGGCCTGGGCATACCGATGGCCCTGTTCGGCACGGCCGATTCGTTCGGCGATGGCTTCGATCTGCTCGATCAGCTGGTCGATATCATGGGGTTCTGCGCTGTACGTTGCGATACCCAGGCGCTTGAGCTGGTCGCGTTGGGCCGGCGGCACGCTGCCCGGCCACAGCAGCAACAGGTCGGGGCGCAGGCTGAGCAGGCGTTCGAGGTCCAGTTGCCCCTGGCGCCCCACCGAGGGCAACTCGCGCAGCGCCGCCGGCCGTTCGCCACCGTCGAGCACACCGACCAGCAGGTCATCGGCCTGCAGTTCGAGCATGATCTCGCTCATCGACGGGGCCAGGCTGACCACTCGCAGGGGTTCGGCGGCCAGTGTGGAGCAGACGAGCAGCGCCAACAGGCCGGGCAGCAGGCGCATCAGCCGAGCTGGCGTGGAATGCGATAGAGGTACAGAACCACTGCGGTGGACAACGCCAGCAGGATCTGCGGCACCGCCTCGAGGCCGACCAGCACCGACAAGGCGGCGACCCAGGCCGGCAAGCAGGCATACAGCATGGCCAGGCGCCGCACCCGCGCCAGTTCGATCCAGGCGGCGGGCTCTTCTCCAGTGCCGAGCACCTTGGAAGTGGCGATAAGGGCGCGCTTGTAGGCACCGAAGCGCGGCAGGCTGAGGAACATGGTCGCCGCGCCGGCAATGAACAGTGGCATGGCCAGCACCGAGGCAAGCGCATCACCGCCACCGAAGGCCCAGGCCATCACTGGCAGCGGCACCAGGCCCACCGCCAGGTATTGCCACCAGGCCAGCGCCAGGCGCCGCTTGACCTCGGCGCGGGTCACGCCTGAGGCACCTCGCCCTGGTGCTCGTTACCCAGCATGTGGCCCAGCTTGCCGGCCTTGGTTGCCAGGTAGTAGCGGTTGTGCGGGTTGTGCCCGGTGTGCAGCGGTACGCGCTCGGCGACGACGATGTTCATGTCGGTCAGGGCTTTGACCTTGCGCGGGTTGTTGGTCATCAGGCGCAGCGACTTCACGCCCAGGTGCTCCAGCATCGGCAGGCACATGGCGTAGTCGCGCTGGTCGGCGGCGAAGCCCAGGCGCTCGTTGGCCTCGACGGTATCGGCGCCACCGTCCTGCAGCTCGTAGGCGCGAATCTTGTTCAGCAGGCCGATGCCACGGCCTTCCTGGCGCAGGTACAGCAGCACGCCACGGCCTTCACGGGCGATGGCCTGCAGCGCGGCTTCCAGCTGCGAGCCGCAGTCGCAGCGCTGGCTGAACAGGGCATCGCCGGTCAGGCACTCGGAGTGCAGGCGCCCCAGCACCGGCTGGCCGTCCGCGATGTCACCCAGGCTGAGCACCACGTGCTCACGGCCAGTGGCTTCGTCGAGGAAGCCATGCATGGTGAAGGTCGCGAAGGGAGTCGGGAGTTTAGAGGCGGCAACAAAGACGACGGGCACGTTGTGCTCCTGGAATAAGTTTAAATTTCTCGTGGGCCGATTGTATCAGCAGGTTGGGGGATGTGGGCTGGCTGAATATCGTGGGGTAAGATCGAAAAGTTCGATGCTTAGCAGAGGTCTGTACGCAATCCTGTGGGAGCGGGCATGCCCGCGAACACCGGCGTAGCCGGTGCCTCCCACCGCGGTGGATTCTTCGCGGGCACGCCCGCTCCCACAGGTCAATGCGGGTTGCTATCCGGGCTGAACGGATACGGCTGCTGCCAGTGCTCGAAGATCGGCTTCAGCTCGCCACTGCGCACCAGCTCGGCCATGCGCTTGTCGAACAGGTCGCGCAGGGCCTTGGCCTGGTCGTTGCGGGCAAAGGCCAGGTACAGCGGCAGCTCGGCCACATGGGTGCGGCGGAAGCGCTCGGGTTGGGAGGTCTGGCCGAGCACGTAGTCGACCTCGGTCAGCGCATCGATGTAGTAGTCCACGCGGTCATGCTCGAGCATCGGCAAAATGCCTTCGCGGCGCTGGACTTCGCGAAAGTCATGCACATTGGGCAGGTAGCTGCCGAAATCGTAGCCACGCACCCAGGCCAGGCGGTACTGGCCTATGGTCTCCTGGGTAGGCACAGGCTTGCTGACCAGCCCCAGGGCGTAGATGTGGTCCATGTCGAAGTGCCAGCGCGGGTACAGGTTGTCGTCGTTCTCGTCCTTGTACGAGCCTACCCAGGCGTCAGCCTCGCCACGCTTGACCAGCCCGATCGCACGGCTGTAAGGCGCGCTCTGGGTCACCACCTTGACCCCGGCCGGCTCGAACACCTTGCGCAGCACGTCCCAGGCTACCCCGGTACCGTCGGCGTTGGTGTAGTCGAGCCACTCTTCGCTGACCAGGTGGATCTGTTTCGGCACACCCTCGGCAGCCGCCGCCCACGGGGCAAGGCTCAGCAGCATTGCCAGCAGCACGGTCCTCATGGCCATTCACACGCTCCCTGTATCAGGCAACCGCCCAAACCAGAACCTGCATCCCCAGCCAGGCAAACACGCCAGCCAGGATATCGTCGAGCATGATGCCAACACCCCCATGCACATGGCGGTCGACCCAGCGGATCGGCCACGGCTTGAGAATGTCGAAGAAGCGGAACATCAGGAACCCCGCCAGCAGCCACTGCCAGCCTTCCGGCACCAGCCAGAGGGTTATCCACATGCCGACGATCTCGTCCCAGACAATGCCTTCATGGTCGTGCACGCGCAAGTCATTGGCGACCTTACCGCATAGCCAGAAGCCGAACAGCATGCTCACGCCCAGCAACAGCCAGTAGCCCCAGTCGGGCAGCATCTGCCACAGCGGGATGAACGGTATGGCCACCAGCGAGCCCCAGGTGCCCGGCGCCTTTGGCAAGGTGCCAGAACCAAAACCGAAGGCGATGAAGTGCCACGGGTTGCGCCAGACCGAAGGCGGAACAAACTCCGCAGGCACCTGGTTGGGGTGATCGGTCACGGTGTCTCCCTAAAATGTTGATAGCCGCGTTGCCGCGGGGTGATGTCCTGGCCCTGCCGGTCGCGCAGGCTCACACCCTGCCCTTCGAGCACCCGCCCGATGACGTGGAATGCCGCCAGGCCTTGTGCCTGCAGGGATGAAAGCTCGGCTGGCGGCAAGGTGAACGCCAGCACATAGTCGTCGCCACCGGTCAGCGCCGCCTGCACGGCCGCCTCGGCACCGAGGAACCCCTGCAGAGCGGCTGACACCGGTACCTGCTCCAGGTTCACCTCGAGCGCCACACGGGAGGCCTTGGCGATATGCCCGCAGTCGGCCAGCAAGCCGTCGGAAATATCCAGCGCCGAGGTGGCACGCCCGCGCAGCAGTTGGCCCAGGGCGAACTGTGGCGATGGCGACCAGTAATGGTCGAGCAACGGTTGCGCCAGCGCGGCATCCGCCTGGCGCTGGCCCAGCACCAGCGGCAAGGCACCCGCCGCATTGCCCAGCTCACCGCCCACGCACAGCAAGTCGCCCGGACGAGCCCCGCCACGGCGCAACGCCTGCCCCGCCGGAACCCGGCCGAACACGGTCATGGTGATACTCAGGGGGCCGCGAGTGGTGTCGCCACCGATAAGGCTTAGCTGGCAATGGCCGGCCATGCGGTTGAGGCCGCTGGCGTAGGCTTGCAGCCAGTCGGCGCTGACCTCGGGCAAGGTCAGGGCAAGGGTGAAGCCGATGGGGGTGGCGCCCATGGCAGCCAGGTCGCTGGCCGCCACGGCCAGCGAGCGCTGGCCGAGCAACCAAGGGTCGCACAGAGCCGGAAAATGCACCCCGGCAACCAGGGAGTCGGTGGACACCGCCAGTTGCTCGCCGGCAGGAAGGCCCAGCAAGGCGCAGTCGTCACCGATGCCAAGGGCCACGCCTTCACCGCCTTGCGCACAGGGCGCGGCGGCGAAGTAATGGCTGATCAGCTCGAACTCACCCATGGTCTGCAAGCGCCAGGATCAGCGCTTGTTCGCCTTGACTTCTGCTTCGCGCAGGTTCGGGGCCAGCTTGTCCAGCACACCGTTGACGAACTTGTGGCCGTCGGTGGCACCGAAGACCTTGGCCAGCTCGACACCTTCGTTGATCACCACGCGGTACGGTACGTCGACGCGCTTGATGAACTCCCAGGTAGACAGACGCAGCACGGCCAGCTCGACCGGGTCGAGCTCTTCCAGTGCCAGGTCCAGGCATGGCTTCAGGGCGCTGTCGATTTCGCTCTTGATCGCCGGGACCCCATGCAGGATCTCGCGGAAATAAGCGCCGTCGACATCGGAGAAATCGTTATCGACCCGGAACTGCGCTTCGATCTCGTTCAGCGAATGCTGCGCCATGTGCCACTGGTACAGTGCCTGGGTCGCGAGCTTGCGGGCTTCGCGGCGCTTGGCACTCTTCGATGGCTTGCCGGCATCCGCAGGTTTTGGATCGCGCGGGTTGAAACGATCGCTTTCGTCGCTAATCACTTGGCCTCCAACTGCGCCAGCAGGCTGACCATTTCCAGAGCGGACAGGGCAGCTTCAGCACCTTTGTTGCCGGCCTTGGTGCCGGAACGCTCGATGGCCTGCTCGATGGAGTCGACGGTCAGTACGCCGAAGGCCACCGGAACACCGAACTCCATGGACACCTGGGCCAGGCCCTTGGTGCATTCGCCCGCCACGTATTCGAAGTGCGGGGTACCACCACGGATCACGGCGCCCAGGGCGATGATCGCGTCGTAGGCGCCTTGCTGGGCGACCTTCTGTGCCACCAGCGGGATTTCGAATGCACCCGGGGCACGGATGATGGTGATGTCGCTTTCGCTGACACCGTGGCGTACCAGGGCATCAACGGCACCGCTTACCAGGCTTTCGACGACGAAGCTGTTGAAGCGGCCAACCACCAAAGCATAGCGACCTTTGGGGGCGATGAAGGTACCTTCGATGGTCTTCAGGGTCATTCCGATATTCTCATCTTCAAGAGCGAGGCCGCATGCTGGCGGCCTCGACAGGGGTATGGACTCGAGCTGGAGGGCGTCACTGCCGCCTCAAGTCACTCGGAGGGCACGTATTCTACAACTTCCAGATCGAATCCGGATATCGCGTTGAACTTCATCGGCGAACTCATAAGGCGCATCTTGCGCACACCGAGGTCGCGCAGGATCTGCGAACCTGCACCCACGGTGCTGTAGGTGGTCGGTGCCTTGACTGGTGCATCGCCAGCGCTTTCGCGGATGTGCGCCAGCAACACGTCGCCGTCCAGCGGGTGCCCCAGCAGCAATACCACGCCGCTGCCGGCCTCGGCCACGGCAGCCATGGCGGCGCGCAGGCTCCAGCGGCCCGGTTGCTTGACCAGCAGCAGGTCGCGCAGCGGGTCCATGTTGTGTACGCGGACCAGGGTCGGCTCTTCGGCGCAGATCTTGCCCAGGGTCAAGGCCATGTGCACGTCGCCTTCCACCGCGTCGCGGTAGGTGACCAGGTTGAACTCACCCAGCTCGCTCTCGACCGGTTGCTCGGAGACGCGCTGCACGGTGCGCTCGTGGATCATGCGGTAGTGGATCAGGTCGGCGATGGTGCCGATCTTCAGGCCGTGCTCGGCGGCAAACACTTCCAGCTCGGCGCGGCGCGACATGGTGCCGTCGTCGTTCATCACTTCGCAGATCACGCCGCTCGGCTCGAAACCGGCCATGCGCGCCAGGTCGCACGCGGCCTCGGTGTGGCCGGCACGGGCCAGAGTACCGCCAGGCTGGGCCATCAGCGGGAAGATGTGGCCAGGGCTGACGATATCTTCGGCCTTGGCGTCCTTGGCGGCCGCCGCCTGCACGGTGCGTGCGCGGTCAGCGGCGGAGATGCCGGTGGTGACTCCTTCGGCGGCTTCGATCGACACGGTGAACTTGGTGCCGAAGCCCGAGCCGTTGCGCGGCGCCATCAGCGGCAGCTTCAGCGTTTCGCAACGCTCGCGGGTCATCGGCATACAGATCAGGCCACGGGCGTGCTTGGCCATGAAATTGATATGCTCGGGCAGGCAGCACTCGGCTGCCATGATGATGTCGCCTTCGTTTTCGCGATCTTCGTCATCCATGAGGATGACCATTTTGCCCTGGCGGATGTCTTCGACCAGTTCTTCGATGCTGTTGAGCGCCACGCGGCACCCCCTTCTCAATCAGGATTTCAAGAAGCCGTTGGCGGCCAGGAAGCTTTCGGTAATGCCACTGCCCTTGCTCGGTTCGGCGGCCTTGTCACCCAGCAGCAGACGCTCCAGGTAACGGGCCAGCAGGTCGACCTCAAGGTTTACCCGACGCCCTGCACGGTAGTCGGCCATGATGGTTTCGGACAGGGTGTGCGGGACAATGGTCAGCTCGAACTCGGCGCCATTGACCTCGTTGACCGTCAGGCTGGTGCCGTCGACGGTGATCGAACCCTTGTGGGCGATGTACTTGGCCAGCTCCTTCGGTGCACGCACGCGGAACTGGATGGCGCGGGCGTTATCGCTGCGCGAGATGATTTCGCCGACCCCGTCGACGTGGCCGCTGACCAGGTGCCCGCCCAGCCGGGTAGTGGGAGTCAGGGCTTTTTCCAGGTTGACCTTGCTGCCGCTCTTGAGGTCGATGAAGGCGGTGCGCTTGAGGGTTTCGACGCTGACGTCGGCCCAGAAGCCGTCGCCCGGCAGTTCGACGGCGGTCAGGCACACGCCGTTGACGGCGATGCTGTCGCCGAGCTTGACGTCACCCAGGTCGAGCTTGCCGGTTTCGACGTATACGCGCACGTCGCCACCCTTGGGGGTCAGGCTGCGGATGGTGCCGATGGATTCGATGATGCCGGTGAACATGGGGTCTTCCTCAAAAACGTTTTGCGCAGGGCAAGCCAGGCATTATACGCGGGGTGCCGGCAGGGGGATGGCCGTGACCCGCCAGTCATCGCCCACTGCGCGCATTTCAGTAATTTTCAGCCGCGGCGCTTCGCTCATCTTGTCCAGTGGCCAGTCCAACAGCGGACGAGCCTGGGAACCAAGGAAAGTGCCGGCGACGAACAGTTGGTACTCGTCGATCAGGCCTTGCCGGGCGAAGGCGCCGACCAGGCCGGCACCGGCTTCCAGCAGGACTTCGTTGATGCTGCGGGCCGCCAGGGCCTGCAGCAACGCCGACAGGTCTACCTGGCCATTGTCACCCGGCAAGCTGAGCAGTTCGTGGCCGGCAGCGGCATAGCGCGGGTCATCTGCGACAGCGGTCACCACCAGCGCCGGGCCAGCCTGGAAGAACGGCGCATCCAGCGGCAGGCGCAGGTGGCCATCGATCAGCACGCGCAGCGGTGTGCGGCTGAGAGCCAGGGCAGTGGTTTCGGCATCCAGGCCCAGCTCGGCGCCGCGCACGGTCATCCGCGCGTTGTCGGCCAACACGCTGGTGGCGCTGGTCAGTACCACGCTGGAGCGGGCGCGCAGGCGCTGCACCGCCGAACGGGCGGCCGGGCCGGTGATCCACTGGCTTTCGCCACTGGCCATGGCGGTGCGGCCATCCAGGCTCATGGCCAGCTTGGCGCGAACGAACGGCAGGCCATGTTCCATGCGTTTGAGGAAACCGGGGTTGAGTGCGCGGGCCTCGGCCTCGAGCACGCCGCTGGCCACTTCGATACCGGCCTCGGCCAGGCGCCGCAGGCCCTGCCCCGCCACTTGCGGGTTGGGGTCCTGCATGGCGGCTACCACCCGTGCCACGCCTGCCTTGACCAGCGCTTCGGCGCACGGCGGCGTGCGGCCGTGATGGCTGCACGGCTCGAGGGTGACATAGGCACAGGCGCCACGGGCACGCTCACCGGCCTGGCGCAGCGCATGCACTTCGGCATGCGGCTCGCCGGCGCGTACATGCCAGCCTTCGCCGACCACCTCGCCATCGCGCACGATCACGCAGCCTACGCGCGGGTTCGGGTGGGTGGTGTACAGGCCCTTGCGCGCCAGCTCCAGCGCGCGGGCCATGTAGTGGGCGTCGAGGATGGCAGCTTGGCTGGGCATGATCACTCTTTAGCCGGCTCGCGAGCCAGGCGGTCGATTTCTTCGCGGAACTCGTCGAGGTCCTGGAAGCGCCGGTAAACCGAGGCAAAACGGATATAGGCCACTTCGTCGAGCTTGCGCAGCTCGGCCATGACCATTTCACCCACCACCAGCGATTTGACTTCACGCTCGCCGGTGGCACGCAGGCGGCTCTTGATATGCGCCAGCGCAGCTTCCAGACGCTCGACGCTGACCGGGCGCTTTTCCAGTGCCCGCTGCATGCCGGCGCGCAGTTTTTCTTCGTCGAAGGGTTGGCGCGTGCCGTCCTGCTTGATCAGCCGGGGCAGCACCAGCTCGGCGGTTTCGAAAGTGGTGAAACGCTCGCCGCAGGCGACGCATTCGCGGCGGCGGCGCACCTGCTCGCCCTCGGCGACGAGGCGAGAGTCGATGACCTTGGTGTCGTTGGCACCGCAAAAGGGACAGTGCATGGTGGCAGGCAACAAAAAAAGGGAGGGCCATGGTAGCGCATCCCACTGGCAAGACAAGCCAAAGGGGTTAACATCCATGGGAAATCTGCCCGTGAAGGACTACCCCATGCACTACCGAGCGCTCGTCGTGCTGTGCTGCGCCGCCCTGCTCGCCGCCTGCGGCAGCGACAGGCCGAAGCCCGACACCCCTCCGGCACCCACGCCAGCCCGCACGGCCAAGCCGGCCGCAGTACTGGGCCCGCTGCCGGCCTACCAGCGCGAGCTAAGCGGCACCTTGCTGGAAATCCCCGCCGGTGCCGACGTGGAGCTGGCCTTGCTGGTCATCGACGAACGCGACCGCCCACAACGCTTGCTGGCCAGCAGCAACCTGACTGGCACCGGCCAGGCCCTGCCCTACCAACTGCGCTTCAACCCCGAGGCCTTCCCCGCCGGTGCCCGGGTCGAGCTGCGCGGCCGCGCCAGCAGCTCTGGCCAGCTGATCATGCACCTGCCGCCGGTGCGCATTACCCAGGCCCAGACCCAGGCCATCGGCCCGCTGCGTTTCGAGAAGGCGCCGTAAGTGGCGCCAGTCTCCCTACAACAGCCCCTGCAACAGGCCCTGCAACAGGCCCTCAGCAGCCTGATCGGCGAAGCGCGTCTTGTCGTCAGCGAGCTGCCCGGCTGCGACCTCAAGCTGTGGCTGATCGACGACCAGAACATGGACCGCGCCTTCAGCAGCGAAGAGACCCGGCGCATTCTTGAAGAACCGCCCTACTGGAGCTTCTGCTGGGCCAGCGGCCTGGCCATGGCCCGTTACCTGGCCGAGCACCCGGAATGGGTAGCCGGCAAGCGCGTGCTGGACTTTGGCGCCGGCTCCGGTATCGCCGGTATTGCCGCCGCCCGCGCCGGTGCGCTGGAAGTGGTGGCCTGCGACCTCGACCCGCTGGCACTCGATGCCTGCCGCGCAAATGCCGCGCTGAACGGGGTGGAACTGGGTTACAGCAGCAATTTCTTCGCCGAGGACGATCGCTTCGATCTGATCCTGGTTGCCGACGTGCTGTACGACCGCGCCAACCTGCCGCTGCTGGATGCCTTCCTCGGCCGCGGGCGCCAGGCGCTGGTGGCCGACTCGCGTGTACGCGACTTCAGCCACCCGTTGTATCAACAACTGGGCGTGCTGGAAGCGCTCACCCTGCCAGACCTGGCCGAGCCGCACGAATTCCGCCGGGTCAGCCTGTACCACGCCAGCCGCGACACCTTATAGTGGTGTTATCCACGAGTTTGCGAGAGTCGCGATGACCCAAGACACGCCATACATTTTCGACGCTACCGATGCCACCTTCCAGCAACTGGTTATCGAGAACTCCTTCCACAAACCGGTGCTGGTGGATTTCTGGGCCGAGTGGTGCGCGCCGTGCAAGGCACTGATGCCACTGCTGGCGAAGATCACCGAGGGTTACCAGGGCGAGTTGCTGCTGGCCAAGATCAACTGTGACGTGGAGCAACAGGTAGTTGCCCAGTTCGGCATCCGCAGCCTGCCGACCGTGGTGCTGTTCAAGGACGGCCAGCCGGTGGACGGTTTTGCCGGTGCGCAGCCGGAATCGGCGATCCGCGCGATGCTCGAGCCGCACGTGCAACTGCCTGCCGCGCCTACCGCCTCGCCGCTGGAGCAGGCCAAGGGACTTTTTGCCGAAAGCCGTTTTGCCGAGGCCGAAGCACTGTTGCAGGCACTGCTGGGTGAGGACAACAGCAATGCCGAGGCACTGATTCTGTATGCCCGTTGCCTGGCCGAGCGCGGGGAGCTGGGTGAAGCCCAGGTGGTGCTGGATGCGGTCAAGACTGACGAGCACAAAGCTGCACTGGCCGGCGCCAAGGCACAACTGACCTTCCTGCGCCAGGCCGCCAGTCTGCCGGAAGTGGCTGACCTGAAAAGCCGCCTGGCGCAGAACCCGCAGGATGATGAAGCGGCTTATCAGCTGAGCGTGCAGCAGCTGGCGCGCCAGCAATATGAAGCGGCGCTGGAAGGGTTGCTGAAGCTGTTCCAGCGTAACCGTGGTTATGAGAACGGGCTGCCGCAGAAGGCGTTGCTGCAGGTGTTCGAGCTGCTGGGCGGTGATCACCCGCTGGTCGGCGTGTATCGTCGCAAGTTATCGGCGGCGATGTTCTGACCCTAGGCCTATTGCGAGGGCTTTGCCCTCGTTCGCGGGCATGCCCGCGAACGAGGCCAGCACAGGCAATACAGATTTATCCCACCCAGTGATACACCGGCGCGTCCACGCCACTTTCCACCTTGACTTCACGGCTATGCCGCAAGCGCACCAGCAGCCGTTTACCCGCCGCCGTACTCCCAGCCAGCCCTTCCAGCCGATCCAGCAATTCCGGCCCGCTCATCTGCCCTGCCAGGCGCAACACCTCACGTGCCGCAGTCCATTGCCCGTCATCCTGACGAGTTGTCGCCACGGTTTCCGCTGTTGCGGTCTGTGCCACCGCAGGCAATTCGATCCGCCGCCCCAGTTGCGCCCACTCTTCAGGCGCCAGCTCGATGGTCAGATCCACAGGCCAGTCACCAATCTGTCCACGAATTCTCATGCTGCATTCCCTGAACCCAAGTCAATGCCACCATCCTACCCCAACATGAAACCTGCGCCACGCAGGCTGGCAGCACACGGAAAAGTTGTTATAACATAACCCGATCTTCCCGCCCGCTCCGGAGTCGTCCATGCGTCGCCTGTTGCTCGCCTTGCCCTTCGCCCTGCTGCCCCTGGCCGTGGCCCAAGCCCACGATGATGACCATGATCACGACCACGGCACCCTCGGCGCCCACGAGCATGGCGTGGCCAAGCTCAATGCCGTGCTCGATGGCAACACCCTGGAGCTGGAGCTGGACAGCCCGGCAATGAACCTGGTCGGCTTCGAACACGCCGCCAACAGCGACGCCGACAAGGCCAAGGTCGCGGCGGTGCGCCAGCAGCTGGAGCAGCCACTGAAGCTGTTCGGCCTGCCCGCCGCTGCCGGTTGCAAGGAAGACCAGCAGGAACTGGAAAGCCCGCTGTTCGGTGATGCCCCGAAAGCCGACGACGATGGTGACGACCACGAGCACAGCCACCAGCACAGCGACATCGGCGCCCATTACCAGCTGACTTGCGCCGACCCCGACAAACTGGCGCAGGTGGACCTCGCTCCGCTGTTCAAGGCGTTCCCGGCTACCCAGAAAATCACCGTTCAACTGATCGGCCCCAATGGCCAGAAAGGCGCGGAAGCCACGCCAGCCAAGGCTGCGGTCGCGTTCTGAATGCGCCAGCCGTTGATCGAACTGCATGACCTGGTGTTTGCCTGGCCCGGCCAGCCGGCGCTGCTGGATATTCCGGCATTCCGCCTGGAGGCTGGCGAAGCCCTGTTTCTCAAGGGCCCCAGTGGCAGTGGCAAGACCACATTGCTGGGCCTGCTGGGCGGGGTGAACGTACCAGGCCAGGGCCGCATCCAGTTGCTCGGCCAGGACCTCGGGCGCCTGGGCCAAGGCGCCCGTGACCGCTTCCGGGTCGACCACACCGGTTATATCTTCCAGCAGTTCAACCTGCTGCCGTTCCTCTCGGTACGCGAAAATGTCGAGCTGCCCTGCCGCTTCTCGCGCAGCCGCAAGGCCCGCGCCGAGCAACGCCATGGCAGTGTCGACCAGGCAGCCAGCACCTTGCTGGCCCACCTGGGCCTGGACGACCCCGCCCTGCTCGCCCGCCGCGCCGACAGCCTGTCGATCGGCCAGCAGCAACGGGTCGCTGCCGCCCGCGCACTGATCGGCCAACCCGAACTGGTGATCGCCGACGAACCGACCTCGGCGCTGGATGCCGACACCCGCGAAGCGTTCATCCGCCTGCTGTTCGATGAATGCCGCGCCGCCGGTGCCAGCCTGCTGTTCGTCAGCCACGACCAGAGCCTGGCGCCGCTGTTCGACCGCCACCTGTCGCTGGCCGAACTCAACCGCGCCGCCAAGTCCCGGGAGGCCTGATGTACCTGCTCCGCCTTGCCTTGGCCAGCCTGGCCAACCGCCGCTTCACCGCATTCCTCACCGCCTTCGCCATCGCCCTGTCGGTGTGCCTGCTGCTGGCCGTGGAGCGGGTCCGTACCGAGGCCCGGGCCAGCTTCGCCAGCACCATAAGCGGTACCGACCTGATCGTCGGCGCCCGCTCCGGCTCGGTGAACCTGCTGTTGTACTCGGTGTTCCGCATCGGCAACGCCACCAACAACATCCGTTGGGACAGCTATGAGCACTACGCCAAGGACCCGCGGGTGGAATGGGCCATCCCTATCTCGCTGGGCGACTCGCACCGTGGTTATCGAGTGATGGGCACTACCGGTGATTACTTCAGCCATTACCAGTACGGCCGCCGCCAGCACCTGGAATTGAGCCATGGCCGCGCGTTTGCCGATGATCCGTTCGAGGTGGTGCTGGGTGCCGAAGTGGCCGAGGCATTGCACTACAAGCTGGGCGACAAGCTGGTGCTTGCCCACGGCGTGGCCGCGATCAGCCTGGTCAAGCACGACGACAAGCCGTTCACCGTAGTCGGAGTGCTCAAGCGCACCGGCACACCGGTCGACCGCACGCTGCATATCAGCCTGGGCGGCATGGAAGCCATCCACATCGACTGGCACAACGGTGTGCCGGCCCGTGGCGCCGGGCGTATCAGCGCCGAGCAGGCACGGACCATGGACCTGCAGCCTGCCGCCATCACTGCGTTCATGCTCGGCCTGAACAGCAAGATCGCGACATTCAGCCTGCAGCGGGAGATCAATGAATACCGCAGCGAGCCGTTGCTGGCGATCCTGCCCGGGGTAGCCCTGCAGGAGCTGTGGAGCCTGATGGGCACCGCGGAGCAGGCGTTGTTCGTGGTGTCGCTGTTCGTGGTGCTGACCGGCCTGATCGGCATGCTTACGGCGATTCTCACCAGCCTCAATGAACGCCGCAGGGAGATGGCGATATTGCGCTCGGTTGGTGCCAGGCCGTGGCATATCGCAGGGCTGCTGGTGCTGGAGGCACTGTCGCTGGCGGCGGTAGGGATCGCTGCAGGGCTTGGCTTGCTGTATGCGGGAATCGCCCTGGCACAAGGGTATGTGCAGGCCAACTATGGTTTGTACTTGCCGCTGGCCATGCCGAGTGCTCATGAATGGACGTTGCTGGCTATCATCCTGGGAGCTGCGCTGTTGATGGGCAGCGTACCGGCGTGGCGGGCCTATCGGCAGTCGCTGGCCGACGGCTTGTCCATTCACCTCTGAGGGCGTGCAATGATCCAATACCTCACTGCCTTCTTCGCGGGTGAACCCGCTCCCACAAGGTCCACCACAAGCTTCAAAGCCTATGCAGGACCTGTGGGAGCGGGTTCACCCGCGAAGAGGCCAGTACAGGCAGTACAACTACTACTGGTCATGCTGCTTTCGCTGGCATCGCCCACCTGGGCCTCGGAACCCCGCGAACTTGACTGGCCCGCCCTCATCCCCGAAGGCGCCCCGGTCATCCCGCCCCAACTCGCGCCGTTGCACGACATGTCGCAGCTCAGCAACGCCCTGTCCGCCGAGTCCGCCCCGCCGGCGCGCCAGCAGGCCCCCGATGCACCAGTGGTAAAAAGCCTCGACGGCCAGCAGATCAAACTGCCCGGCTACATCGTACCGCTGGAGGTGAGCGAAGAAGGCCGCACCACCGAATTCCTGCTGGTCCCCTACTACGGCGCGTGCATCCACGTGCCACCGCCACCGTCGAACCAGATTGTGCACATCTTCAGTGAAATGGGCGTTCGCATTGAAGACCTCTACCAGCCCTACTGGATCGAGGGAAAGCTTCAGGTTAGAGCCTCCAGCAGCGAACTGGCCGATGCCGGCTACCAGATGGAAGCCGAGAAAATATACGCTTATGAGCTGAGATGAGAACTATTTCGAATTTGTGGCGATGCTTCGTTGAGCTGGGTCAAACTTTCCGTTCAGACGCATCCGTACCATTGGACTACTCGATTACTCACGTCCTCTGGGAGCTTCCATGAACAAGTCCTTGCTCAGCGCCGCCCTCGCGGCCCTGGCGCTCGCTACCCCTGTTGCCAACGCCCACCAGGCAGGCGATGTCATCGTCCGTGCCGGCGCGATCACCACCGCGCCCAACGAGAGCAGCGGCGACCTGAAATTCGACGGCAACAAAGTCTCGGGCACCAAGGCAACCCTGGACAGCGACACCCAGCTGGGCCTGACCTTCGCCTATATGCTCACCGACCATGTCGGCCTGGAGCTGCTGGCGGCCACCCCGTTCAAGCATACCGTTGGCGTCAAGGGCCTGGGCGGCGGCCTGGACGGCAAGCTGGCCGACATCAAGCAGCTGCCACCGACCCTGTCGCTGCAGTACTACCCGATGGAACCGACCTCCAAGTTCCAGCCGTACGCTGGTGTCGGCATCAACTACACCCTGTTCTTCGATGAAGACCTCAGCAGCGCCCGCAAGCAGCAAGGCTTCAGCAACCTGAAGCTGCAGGACTCGGTCGGTTTCGCCGGCCAGCTGGGCATGGACTACATGATCACCGACAACCTGCTGGTCAACGCCGCGGTCTGGTACGTCGACATCGACACCAAGGCCAGCGTCGACGGCCCGTCCGCACTGGGCTACAGCAAGACCAAAGTCGACGTCGATGTCGACCCATGGGTGTACATGGTCGGCCTTGGCTACAAGTTCTGACCTGAACACTGCAGGGCGGCTTCGGCCGCCCTCGCGCGTTGCAGCCATAACCAGTACCCCAGCGCGACCGCGCTGATGCCCATCCCGAGCCCACACACCGCTGCCCAACCCCAATGGGCATACACCCAGCTCGCCAGCACTGCCCCCACTCCACTGCCAAGCGAATAGCAGCACATGTAGGCGCCGATCAAACGGCTGGCCATTGCGCCACGCCCAGCCAGCAGCATCAACAACCCTGCGGTAAACAGGTACACGCTGCGCCAGCCAGCCAGGTCGGCAAGCCCGCCCGAGACCAGCCGCGCCAGCAGAATGCCCAGCACTATGCCGCTGGTGACGGTGCCCACGGCCTGCCCTTGCTGGCCGGGGGCGGCAAGGCTCGCAGCATGCGCCACCATCACTTGCACCATGACCGCCATCAGCCCGGTGATAGCCAGGGCCAGCAGCAATAGCGCCCAGTTGGGCGCCATGCCTACCCCAACCAGCGCCAGGGCCGAGAACAGCAACTGCCCGAGCAGCAGGCGCTTGCGGTCGATCAGGTCACCCAACGGCACGATCAGCAACAACCCCAGGGCGTAGCCCGCCTGGGTCGCGCCAACTACCCAACCGATCTGCTGCTGCGCCACGCCAAGGTCAGCGGCCATCGACTCGAGCAGAGGCTGGGCGAAATACACTGTCGCCACAGCCATGGCGCTGGTAATGGCCAGCAGCAGGGTTATCCAGCGTGTCAGTGCAGGGTTCATCGGGCTGGTCTCGTCAATCTGGTTTCGAATTGAAACCACATACTGGCTATTTAGCAAATGTGGTTTTAATCTGCAACCAGATGATCACGAAAGGCCCCGTCCATGCTCGATGAAAACAATGCGCAATGCCCCGTAGCCCGGGCGCTGGAGGTACTGGGAGACCGCTGGGCGCTGATGATCCTGCGCGACGCATTCGATGGGCTGCGGCGCTTCAGTGAATTCCAGAAGAACCTGGGGCTGGCGAAGAACATCCTCGCCTCACGGCTGAAGTGGCTGGTGGAGAGTGGGCTGCTGACGCTGCAGCCGGCGTCGGATGGCAGTGCCTACAAGGAGTATGTGCTGACCGAGAAAGGGCGATCGGTGTTCCCGGTGGTGGTTGGCTTGAGGCAGTGGGGGGAGCGGTTTCTGTTCGAGGCGGGCGAGGTGCGTTCGGAGTTGGTGGATAGTGATACGGGGCAGGCGCTGGAAACACTGCAGGTGCGGGCCCGGGATGGGCGGGTGCTGGCGGCAGGGGATTGCCTGCGAAAAGTGGTGCGGCATGAGTGATTCTGGGGCTGCTGCGCAGCCCATCGCGACACAAGGCCGCTCCTACAGCGATCGCGCCAGGCCGAGGTTGCGCGGTAGCTGTAGGAGCGGCCTTGTGTCGCGATAGGGGCGCAAAGCGCCACCAAGAATTTCAGCCCTTACCCAGAAGCCGCGACAAGCCCTCGACCATCGGCGTCGCCTGCGGAAACTCGAACCGCGCCAACAAGCGCTGGTTATCCGCCCGCGAATGGCGAATGTCACCCGAACGTGCCGCCACATAGCTGACCGCCGGCAAGCTACCCACCACCTTCTCAAGCGCTGCCAGCAGCTGGTTAAGCGATGTGGCCTGGTTGAGGCCGATATTCACCGCTCCCTCCTCGACCTGCGGCTGCTCCAGCGCCTGCACCATCACCTGCACCAGGTCGCCCACGTAAAGGAAGTCCCGGGTCTGCTCACCATCACCGAACACGGTAATCGGCAAACCCTGCACAGCACGTTGGGAGAAGATGCTGATCACCCCGGAATACGGCGATGACGGGTCCTGGCGCGGCCCGAAGATATTGAAGAAGCGGAACACCACCGGCTCCAGGCCATGCTGACGACGGTAGAAGTCCAGGTACTGCTCACTGGCCAGCTTGTCCACGGCATACGGGGTCAGCGGCGCCTTGGGGGTGTCTTCGGCAATCGACTCGCCTTCACCATTGTTGCCATACACCGCCGCACTGGAGGCGAACAGCACCCGGCGCAGCCCATGCACGCGCATGGCTTCGCACACGTTGAGGGTACCGATGAAATTGCTCTGGTGGGTCCGCACCGGGTCCTCGACCGAGGCCTGCACCGAGGCCACCGCTGCCAGGTGCACCACGGCACTGCAGCCAGCCGTAACCTGCGTGACCAGCTTGGCATCGGCGACATCGCCTTCAACCAGTTCCAGCCGAGGGTGGTCAACCTGCAGGTTGCCCCGCTGGCCAGTGGAGAAATCGTCGAGAATGCGTACGGCGTAGCCTTTCTCCAACAACGCATCGCACAGGTGGGAGCCAATAAAGCCGGCACCGCCGGTGATCAGGATGGGGGCGTCAGCCATGGCGGTAGAACCGGTCCAGTAGAGGCGGCAAGCCGGCGCGCCAGGCGCGCGGCTTGATGCCGAAGGTATGAAGGATTTTCTTGCAGGCCAGTACCGCGTGCTGCGGCTCTTCGCTGGCATCCGGCCGTGCGGCATGTGCCTGCGGCGTCGGCGCCTGCACGGCCAGCTGCCGGTACTGGCCTGCCTCGGCGAGGATCGCCTGGCCCAGCGCCAGCGGCGTGGTCGCCTCGTTGCCGGCGTAATGGTAGGTGCCCCACAGCGGCGCACTGCAATCGAGTTGTTTGAGCACCGACAGGATCACCCGGGCGGCGTCGTCGACTGGCGTAGGGTTGCCACGCCGGTCATCGGCCAGCAGCAGCTCCTGGGGTTGCTCGGCGCGGGTCAGGAAGCGGCCCAACGCCCCGTCGATGCTTTCGTCGAGCAGCCAACCAAAGCGCAACAGCACGTGTTGCGGGCAAGCCGCGCGAACGCTCTGCTCGATGCGCCACAGGGCCTGGCCACGCAGGCCCAGCGGTACCGGCTCGTCCTTTTCGCTGTAGGCCGTGGCCCGAGAACCATCGAACACCCGGTAGCTGGATGGCTGAACCAGGGTGATCTGGTGGTGCTGGCACAGCTCTGCCAACCGCTCCACAGCCCGCTCCTGCTGGGCCAGGCGCTGCTCACTGACCGACTCGGCCTGGAACCAGTCGAAGTAATAGGCCAGGTTGACCAGTGCATCGGGACGATGATCGTCGAGCAGCTGGGTGAGGCTGGCCGGCGTCCAGCCGTTCTCGGGCGGGCGCGGAGCCAGGAATGCGATGTCCTCCTCGGCCCCAAGACGAATCAGCGCTTGCCCGAGGGCATTGCCACCACCCAACAGCATTAGGCGCATACGCATAGAGTCAGCAGATCCGGAGAGGTTGATTGAAGGAAAGGGGTCATTTTGCGGTTTCCGGGCGGGGAAGTCCAACACCGGACCCGTTCGATGCCACAGGCGGTACTGAATTCAAAGTTCCACCGTTCAATACCGCAACACGCAGAAATCTCCTACGACATACCAGGAACGAGCTGACTTCCGCGCAACAGCACAACCGCATTGAATAGTTGACTCCCCCACTTGCCAGCCGGGGAGCTTCACAAAAACAAGTACAAGGAACGTTCAATGCCTCACTCGGAAGCTGCATACCTGGATTTCAGCCCGGAGCAAAGCAAAGCCATAGCCTTTGCAAGCCAGACAATTGCTGACCTGGGTGGCCCAGAGGCCAAAGGAGTAGCACTTCAGGCTCGTATATTCGCCGATCAATTCGAGCAAGCCTTGAGCGTGGAACAGCGTGGGTTGCTACAACGCTTCAGTGAAGGCCAGCTATCTGCCTTGATGTACAGGCATATGCCTTGTGCCGACGAGCCAATACCAGAATATCTGCCCCACATTTCCGCCCTGGCGCAAAACCCACGCTGCCAATACCTTGCCTCACGCAATCAACTACTGCTGGAGCTCGTGCGCCACCGCAGTTTCGCCTTCGATATAGATAACGAGGGTAAGCAGGTTCGCCTGGTAGGCAACTTCAAGGGCGGTGGCCGCATTCCGCGACTCGACGAAGATCCCTGCCTGAAAGTTGAAACCAGCTCGCATGCGGGCTTGCGCTTGGGGCCGCACACTGAAGCGCCCTACAACTGCTCGACAATTTCCAGCAACGCTCACTCCCCTGCTCCCTCTGCACTGATTCTGACTGCGCGCTGGAACCCCGCCAATGAACCTACGCATGTCTTCCCGCTCCGGGGAATCATTGAACGCTTGGGTAGCATGGGCACACTTGCACTGACTTCAGCGTCTTTCGACTTCACCCGCAGTGACTGCTTCGGTCACGGACAAGGCAATGCAGGCAAAGCAGTTTCAATACTGCAATTCGAGCCAAATGGTGGTTTCTCTGTTCGTTACAATTGCTATCGCTTCAGTCTGAATGAACGCGCCTGCAGCGCTGCTGCGCGCGCTTTCGACTCCTTTCAAAAAATACTGGATACCACACAACCGTTGGCGTTTGTCCTGCAGCCTGACACCGCACTGCTGATCAACAACAGCCGAGCCTTGCACGGCCGCGACATGGTTCAGGACAACCGGCGCCTGCTTATCCGTCAATTCGGATATTCCCCCTTCGCCGAACCGCTGGTGCTCGCTGAAGACCCGCTGCTGGTGCGTGGCTGATCATAGGAAAACACGCAATGATCGAATTAGATTTAACGCTTGTTCTGACCCTAGCACTGGTGGCACTGATGGCCGGCTTTTTCGATGCTATCGCCGGTGGCGGGGGCCTGATCACGCTCCCGGTGTTGTTCATTGCCGGTATCGAACCCTTGGCGGCAATTGCCACCAACAAGTTCCAGGCGGCTTCGGCTACGGTTTCGGCTACGTGCGCCTTCGCCCGCAAAGGCATGATCGACTGGAGACAAGGCAGTCCAATGGCTGTCATGTCGTTTATCGGAGGGGCGTTGGGTGCCTTGTCGATAACTTACGTGCCCAAAAGCGTTCTGCAGGCGTGCGTTCCACCTCTGCTGATCCTGATAGCCGCCTACTTTGCCTTCAGTCCAAAGCCGAATGAACAAGCGCGCAAGGCAAAGATATCGACCAGCCTGTTCTGCATTACGGTTGCACCAATCATTGGCTTTTATGACGGGATCTTCGGCCCTGGCGTCGGCTCGTTCTTCATGCTGGCCTGCGTGATCCTCTTGGGCCAGCACTTGATACAAGCCGTGTGCACAAGCAAGCTTTTGAACGCAGCCTGTAACCTGGGCGCGTTGTCAGTCTTTTCACTGAGCGGGGCGATCATCTGGCCGCTGGCACTGGCAATGGCATTCGCTGCTTTTGTGGGGGCTCAACTGGGCGCACGCTGCGCAGTACACTTTGGCCCCCGTCTGATCAAGCCGTTGCTGGTATGTGTTTGCTGCATCATGGCAATCAAGTTGCTGCTCGACCCAGGCAACCCTGTTGGCGAGTGGTTACATCAACTTGTTCTCTGAAAAAAGCATCACTCGATTTCGAACAGACTGTTACGCAACGGCCCCACGCTAAGGCGCTCACGCACATCGTCATCTATGCGTGGATCATCCGGCTGGTACAGTTTTACCTGCCGGTAGACATTAATGCGATTGATCTCCTCTCCCAGGTAGTCCCACACAACCCGAGTGCAGGCCGGGTTGCGCCGGTCTCCGCTGGATACGCCGGCCTTCAGGCCGTTGAGGCGGGTAATGCGGCTTTTGAAACTGGGGATGAGGATAGTCTGGCTCATCTCGTTGAACGTCAGCGACTCGTAATCGACCAGGAACATCCGGTCCTGCAGCTGGAACGCCGCTCCCAGATAGCGACAACGCACCCCGGCATGGGGGTTGGTGGCGCTGGAACGCTCCTGGCGTTCCTGGCGTTCGAAAAGGAACTGCCCGCGCTCCTCCCACAGGTGCACCAATGACACCAGGACCGTACCCGGAACCGACATGCAGTTGGAATATTCCAGGTAGTAACCGCAATAGCGCGACAGGTTCCCCGCATGGGCGTGCAACGGGCGGAACAGATCACTGATCGGGTCGCCAGGCTGCTCGGCCGGGGTCGACACGCGGGCACCGATCAGGCGGCTGAACTGCTCGGGTGGCAAATGCAATTCGTAATCTTCTACCCCGAAGAAATCGCCGATGCGCTTGAGGTTGTAGGCCGTCGGGCGGCTTTGCCCACTCAGGTACTTGTTGAACTGCGCGCGGTTGATCGACAGCTGGCGGCAAACTTCGGAGATAGAGCGGTAGTGGCTGCAGGCCAGTTTGAGGTTGGTAGCGAAATGATCGCTCATGACTCGGGACTCAGGTGACGCGAATGGCGCAATTGTAGCATCAAGTTGCACCAAATCAGAGCAACCCGCGAAATTGTAACCGCTCTTGTCATAGCCAACCATGCGCCCCACGAATAGCGGTGCGCCTGCCGTCCGCTGATCTTTCCACACGAACAATAAGAATCGAGGTCATTTTCCAATGCTCGAAGTACTCAACGATTTCCTCTCGGGGAAACTTCTCATTGTGCTGATCGTAGGGCTGGGTAGCTACTTCACTATCCGCTCCCGGTTCGTCCAGTTCCGCCACTTCGGCCACATGTTCGGTGTGTTCAAGGAATCGCTGCGTGGCCAGGCAGGCCAGCTGAGCTCCTTCCAGGCCCTGATGCTGAGCCTGGCTGGCCGCGTTGGTGCCGGTAACATCGCCGGTGTCGGCATTGCCGTGACCCTGGGTGGTCCAGGCGCCGTGTTCTGGATGTGGGTCACCGCACTGGTGGGTATGTCCAGCAGCTTCTTCGAATGCACCCTGGCCCAGGTCTACAAGCGCGCCGATGGCGACGGCCTGTACCGTGGTGGCCCGGCGTACTACATCCAGCACGGCCTGAAGCTGAAAAGCATGGCCATCGTGTTCTCGGTCCTGCTGCTGGTCACTTACGGCTTCGCCTTCATCGGCCTGCAGTCGTACACCGTGACTCACTCGCTGCAGAACGCCTTCGCCTTCGACCCCAAGCACACCGGCATCGTCCTCGCCGTGCTGCTGGCCATCACCTTCATCGGCGGCATCAAGCGCATCGCCGCGGTGTCGGACCTGCTGGTACCGGTCAAGACCCTGGCGTACATCGGCGTGACCCTGTACGTGATCGGCACCCAGATCGAGCACGTGCCAGCCATGCTGGAAACCATCTTCAAGAGTGCCTTCGGCCTCGACCCGGCGTTCGGCGGCCTGCTCGGCAGCGCCATCGTCATGGGCGTGAAGCGTGGTGTGTTCGCCAACGAAGCGGGCCTGGGCAGTGCGCCAAACGTCGCAGCCGTGGCCGCCGTGAAACACCCGGGTGCGCAGGGCGTTGTCCAGGCATTCAGCGTGTTCCTCGACACCTTCGTGATCTGCACCTGCACCGCGCTGCTGATCCTGTTGTCGGGTTTCTACACCCCGGGCTTCGAAGGTGACGGCATCGTCCTGACCCAGAACTCGCTGGCCGCCGTGGTTGGTGACTGGGGCCGCGTGTTCGTCAGCGTGGCACTGTCGCTGTTCGTGTTCACCTGCATCCTCTACAACTACTACCTGGGCGAGAACAGCCTGCAATTCCTCAGCCGCAATCGTGTGGTACTGATGGTATTCCGTGGCCTGGTACTGGCGCTGGTTGTATGGGGCTCGTTGCAGGACCTGTCGACTGTGTTCGCCTTTGCCGATATCACCATGACCTGCCTGGCCTTCGTCAACCTGGTGGCCCTGGCCCTGCTGTTCAAGGTCGGCCTGCGGGTGATGCGCGACTACGACGACCAGCGCAAGGCGGGCGTCGACCAACCGGTGTTCGACTCGGCCAAGTTTGCCGACCTGGACCTGGATCGCAATGCCTGGCCTGCCAATCCGCAGGCGGAAACAGCCACTGACAAAGCAGTCGGCGAAGTCCAGACTCAACGCTGATATTCTCCCCTGCCAGCCGCCCCGTCCGTGGGCGGCTTACCTTCTTCCGCTCACCGCTACGGATACTTCCCATGCGAGCAGTAAAGAATCTCCTCGTGCTCTATACCGGGGGCACCATCGGCATGCTCGAAACCCCCGAAGGCCTGGCGCCCGCCGGTGGCTTCGAAGCACGCATGCGCGAACACTTTGCCCAGTTGGCCGACGCCCCCCAGGTGCAATGGACCTTGCAGGAACTGAACCCGCTGCTCGACAGCGCCAACATGCAACAGCACAACTGGCTGGCGATGCGCGATGCAATCGTCGCAGCGGTAGAGGTGGCTGGCCATGATGGCGTGCTCGTACTGCATGGTACCGACAGCCTGGCCTACAGCGCCGCGGCGTTGTCGTTCCTGCTGCTGGGCCTGCCGGTGCCAGTGCTGCTGACCGGCTCGATGCTGCCGGCAGGTAGCGCGGACAGCGACGCCTGGGGCAACTTGTGCGGCGCACTGCGCCAGTTCGAACAAGGGCTGGAAGATGGCGTGCAGCTGTACTTCCATGGGCAGCTGCTGCATGGCTGCCGGGCGTCGAAGCTGCGCAGCGAGGCGTTCGATGCCTTTGCCGCGCTGCCGCGTCATCGTGACAGTGAGCGCGCAACGGCGATCCCTGCCGAGCTTGGCTACAAGCACCCGCGCCAGCCAGTCAACCTGGCGGTAGTGCCGGTGTTCCCGGGCCTGCAGGCCGGGCATTTGCAGGCACTGCTGGGCAGCGGCGTGCAGGGTTTGCTGCTGGAATGCTACGGCAGCGGAACCGGGCCGTCGGATGACCAGGCGTTGCTGGATGTGCTGAGCACGGCACGCCAGCGGGGTGTGATGCTGGCAGCTATCAGCCAGTGCCCTGAGGGGTCGGTGGTGTTCGATACCTATGCGGCGGGTAACCGCTTGCGCGGGGCCGGGCTGGTCAGTGGCGGGGGCATGACCCGGGAGGCGGCGCTGGCCAAGATGGTTGCGTTGCTGGGGGCCGGGCTGGATGTCGAAACGGCAGAGCGGTGGTTTGCCCTGGATCTGTGTGGCGAGCGGGCCTGACTGTTACCTGCTCTGGCCTCTTCGCGGGTAAACCCGCTCCTACAGGGGCGTCACAGTTCCAGAGACTTGTACGGTACCTGTGGGAGCGGGTTCACCCGCGAATAGGCCCTGACAGGCAAAAGAAAATGGCGGAAGGCAGCGGGAGTCGAACCTGCCCGGGAACGGCTGCCGTCCCCAACCGGGTTTGAAGCCCGGCCGCGCCACCGGGCGCGATTGCCTTCCTTGAACTCAGTGCCTGGCCTGCTGCTGGGCCAGGGCGCTGTCGGCGCGAATGTGACGCTGATCGGCCACCCTCCGGGTCAGGCCGATGCGGTCGAAGTACTCCAGAATCTGCACACTGCGCTTGCGACCGATGCCCAACATATCGCGAAACGCGGCAACCTGCACTATCGGCGTTTCACTGGCCTGCCCCAGCAGCAGCTCTGCCATGCGCTGTAGCGTCGCCTCGGGGTAGAACAGGTCGCGCACCACCTGGTGCACCAGGCCCAACCGGGCCAGCTTGCGCAGCAACAGGCGCACATCGGCTTCGGCACAATTTTCCTCGCTCGCCAGCGTCCGGACCCAGGGCGGATCGTATTGCCCCGCCAGCAACTTCGGTTGCAGACTCGCCCATAATGCACTGTCGGCTTCGCTCAACTGCACCTTGTGATCGGGCAGGTGCAGCCAAGGCCCGCTGCTGGCAATGGCGCCGTCTTCGAGCAACTCATCCAGCAGGCTGACAAAAGCGGGCCGCTCCAGCGGCAAGGCAGCAAAGCGGCGCAGGCGGTCGCGGTCCGGGCCGAGCTGGTCGGGCTCCTGTTCATGGAACCGCGCCAGCTGCTCCAGCACCTGGCGCTTGAGCGACTGCCACCGGGCACTGGCAAACAGCAGTTGGCCCTGCCGCGTGGCCACCACCAGCACATCTTCCGGCAACTGCCAGGTTTCGCGCAGGCGATTGAACTGCCGTTCCAGACGTTGCGGGTCGATACCCCCGGGTGCGCTGGCAAGCAGTGCCGGCAAGGCCTGCTCCAGGTCCTCGGCATCACGCAGCACCTGCAATTGGCGCAGGCGCTCATCACTGCGACGCTGACGGCTTGGCGCGAACGGATCGAGTACCTTGCCGCCCCCCAGTGTGCGCTGGGCACGCTGATCGCGCAGCACCAAGCGGTCGCCGTGCACCGCCTGCAGCGGCGCGTTGAGCAGCAACTGGGCGAACATGCGCTGGCCTGCCACCAAGGTTTCACCCTCGAGCAAGGCTACCCGGGCCGTTACATCCTGGGTGCCCAGGTGCACGTGCACAGCGCTGAAATGCTCGAAGGTACGGGTCTCGCCCGGCAACAGGTTCAGCTCGATATCCACCCGCACGCTAGGCGCATGCAGCCACTCGGGCACCAGCCAGTCCCCCCGGCGCACCTGCTCCACCGCCAGGCGTTCGGCAGCAATGTTCAGTGCCACCCGCTGGCCCGCTTCGGCCACCAGTGCGGCCTGGTTCTGCGCATGCAGGCCACGCACCCGCACCGGTTTGCCGGCCTTGCCCAGTAACAAGGTGTCACCGGCACTGACCCGCCCGGCCAGCGCCGTGCCCGTGACCACCACACCCGCACCGGTAACGGCAAAGGCGCGGTCGACGGCCAGGCGGAAACCGCCGCGCACGCTGCGCTGGCACACGCGCTGTTGCGCGGCCAGCAAGGCCTGGCGCAAGGCATCGATACCTTCACCGGTCACACTGGACAACGGAAACTGCCGCGCACCGGCATATGGGCCCGGCGCCAGAAGTTCGCTGACCTGTGCCTGCACTTCGGCCAGGCGGGCCGGCTCTACACGGTCGCATTTGCTGATCGCCACCAGGGCTTGTGGGATGCCCAGCAACTCGATGATCGCCAGGTGCTCACGGGTTTGAGGCATTACCCCGTCGTCGGCCGCCACTACCAGCAGTACCAGATCGATGCCATGGGCGCCGGCCAGCATGTTGTGGATAAAGCGCTCGTGACCGGGCACGTCGATGAAGCCGGTCAGCGCTGCGCCCTCGGTCAACGCCGCATAGCGATAGCCAAGGTCGATGGTCATGCCACGGGCGCGCTCCTCCTGGCGCTGGTCACCGGCCTGGCCGGTCAGGGCCTGGAGCAGTGCGGTCTTGCCGTGGTCGATGTGGCCGGCGGTACCAACGATCACTGTACCGGCCCCAATTGCAGGGCGGGCAACTGAGCCAGCCACTGGGCCTCGTCATCCAGTTGGCGCAGGTCCAGCCACAGGGCGTCATCGTCGATTCGGCCGAGCACTGGCACGGGCAGACCGCGCAAGGCGCGCTCCACTACATGCAGGCTGCGCCCGCGCAACTTCTTCGACACCTGCGGGCGCAGGCACAATGCCGCGCTTGGCAGGCGGGCCACCGGTTGGCTGCCACTGCCAATCATGCCCAACGCCGGCTCCACACTGACCGCCCATTGCTCGCCGAGGCGAGCTTTGATTTCAGGGGCCAGGCGCTCGGCCTGGGCCTGGATTTCTGCCTGGCTGCGGGTCAGCAGGCGCAGGCTGGGCAGGCGCTCGGCCAGGCGGTCGGGGTTTCGGTACAACGCCAGCACCGCTTCGAGTGCGGCAAGGGTGATCTTGTCGACCCGCAGCGCGCGCTTGAGCGGGTTCTTCTTGATTCTGGCGATCAGCTCCTTGCGCCCGACGATGATTCCGGCTTGCGGCCCGCCAAGCAGTTTGTCGCCGCTGAAGGTGACGATATCGGCGCCGTCAGCCAGGGCCTGACGCACAGTAGGCTCGGCGGGCAGGCCCCAGCGGGTAAGGTCAAGCAGGCTGCCGCTGCCAAGGTCTTCAAGCAACGGCAAGTCATGTTGGTGGGCGATACGCGCCAGCTCGGCGGTGGGCACCTGGGTAGTGAAGCCCTGAATGCTGTAGTTGCTGCAATGCACCCGCATCAGCAGGCCCGTACGCGGGCTGATGGCGGCCTCGTAGTCACGGGCGTGAGTGCGGTTGGTGGTGCCGACTTCGTGCAGCTTCACGCCGGCGCGGGCCATGATGTCGGGGATGCGGAAGGCACCGCCGATCTCGATCAGCTCACCGCGGGAGATGATCCCCTCCTTGCGCGCACCCAGGCTGTTGAGCGCCAGCAGCACGGCGGCGGCGTTGTTGTTGACCACGGTGACGGCTTCGGCGCCTGTCAGCTCGCGGATCAGGCCCTCGATCAGGTCGTCACGGTCGCCGCGCTTGCCGGTGGCCAGGTCGAACTCCAGGTTGAGCGGGTAGCGGGCGGCGGTCTGCATGGCCTCGATGGCCTCCTCTGGCAACAGGGCGCGGCCGAGGTTGGTGTGCAACACGGTGCCGGTGAGGTTGAACACTCGGCGGACCTGGCTGCGTTGCTGGGTGGCCAAGCGTTCGCCAGTGCGGCCCAACAGGACTTCAGCGGCCAGTTCGGCGGTGCTGAGCTGGCCGGTGCGGGCGGGGTCGCGCAGGTCGTCGAGCAGTTGCCGCAGGGTGGCCAGGACCGCGTCGCGACCGTGGCGGTCGATCAGCGGGAGGCAGGCTGGGTGGCGCAAAAGGGTGTCGATGGAGGGCAGGCGTGGGGTGTCGCTGGCTAGGCTGGAGGACATGCGGTACTACCTTGGACTGATCCGTTGTCTGTACTGGCCTCTTCGCGGGTAAACCCGCTGCTACAAGGGCCGCGCAAGCCTCAAAAGCTGCGCGGGCCCTGTGGGAGCGGGTTTACCCGCGAAGACGGCGACTCGGTCTTACAGTGTAGACACTCTCCATTACCCGGGTGCGAGCATCAGGTTCGGTGCCAACCGATGGAAGCCCTCCTCGTCCAGGCGAATGTCCAGTGCCAGGCTGGCCAGGTCATCGGCCAGCGGCTCGGCCGCCGCATCGTTTTCCAGGTAGTTCTGCTTCAGGTAGCTCTCGCACTCCGGGCAGCACTCCGCCCGTAGCGGCGCCTTGCCCGGCGCATGGCGGTCATCGTCAAGGCTGGTATAGCGCAGGTCCTTGCTCGACTCGCAGTACACGCATTTGACCCGCACCACATGCCATTCGCAGGCACACAGCGAACAAGCCAGGTAGCGCAGGCCATTGTGCTTGCCGCGGTTGCGCACCACCCCGGCCATCGCCGGCGAACCGCAGGCCGGGCACTGGGCCAGGCTGTCGGCGGGCTTGAGCTCTGGTGCGGGCAGCGCCAGCAACCAGCTGGACCAGGCCGCCTGCAAGGCCGCCCCGATGAACGGCACCAGTGCTGCGGGCACTGCGTCGTACTGGCCGGCGAGCAAGGCGATGCCCCAACCCTTGCGTTGACAGTCATCACTGCTGCGCAGGACTTGCAGCGCCTCCCCTAATGGACCGCTGGTCTGCGCATTGAAGTGCTTGAGCAAGGCCTGCAACCAGACCAGCCACGGCCCTTCACGCACCAGGCTGTCCGCCGCCAGTGGCGGCAAACCATGACTTATGCACAGGCGCTGACGCTCCTCTGCCACCGGCATGCCAGCGGGTGGGTTATCCACAAGCTGCTGCTGGATACGGCACAAACAAGCCACCAGCTTCAGGTATTCGCCAAGGGCATTGCCCTCGGCCAGCTGCTCCAGGCGCTCGGCGCGCAGTTCGAACAGGTTGGCGGGGGGCAGGTGCAGAAACGGCGGCATCACTGCCGACGCTTCGATCTGCCCGGGTTCGAGTATCGTGCTCAAGCGCTCATCCTTCTTTTCGTCCGTGATTGCCCGGCGTCTTGTCACCAGTCACTTCGCGGTACCACAACTCATGGTGCTTGCGCGCCCAGGCGCGGCTGACCCAGCCATGCAGCATGGCGCCGATCGAGCCCTTGATCCAGATACCGGCGTAGATGTGCACGATGATGCTGAGGATCAGCACGAACGCCGCCAGGGCGTGGAGCAGAGCGGACAGCCGAATGACCTCGATGCCGAACAAATGGCTGAAGTATGCACGCCAGATCACCACACCGCTGACCAGCAGAACCAGCATGCACACCAGCAGGGTCCAGAACAACAGCTTCTGCCCGGCGTTGTACTTGCCGATCGGTGGCACACCCTCCTCCTTGTTGAGCATCACCCGGTCCACCCGGCGCAGCCACAGTCGGTCATTGGCAGTGATGAAATTGGCGCGCCAGAAACGCAGCACCAGGCCGAGGAAGAACACGAACATCGCCACCCCGAGGAAGGGGTGCAGGATGCGTGTCCACGGGCCACCGCCGAACAGGTTGCTGAGCCAGAACAGCGCCGGATGGAACAGCGCCAGCCCCGACAGGCCAGCCAGGATGAACAGGATCGCGACGACCCAGTGGTTACTGCGCTCGTTGGCGTTGTAGCGCAGGATGGGTTTGTTGTCGTTCATGGTCGCTGCTCCCCTTGCCCACCGGGCTTGGTCGGATCATAGACATGGACCGACGGGTCCACCTGGTGCACGCTTTCATCCGCGGGTGTCGGGTGTTCGTCCTCCTCCACCCGCTGTGGCCCTACCCGCACATAGTGGAAGAACCCGGCCAGCACCGCAGCCCCCATGGCCAGCAGCGCCAGCGGCTTGGTAATGCCCTTCCACAGCCCCACCAGCGGACTGATCACCGGCTGGTCCGGCAGGCCGGCGTACAGCTTCGGCGTGTCGGCATGGTGCAGCACATACATCACGTGGGTGCCACCGACGCCGTCCGGGTCGTAAAGCCCAGCCTTGTCGTAGCCCCGCGACTGCAGGTCGACGATGCGCTCGGCAGCATGCACCTTCATCTCATCCTTGGTGCCGAACACGATCGCCCCGGTCGGGCAGGTTTTCACGCAGGCCGGCTCCAGGCCCACGGTCACGCGGTCGGAACACAGGGTGCACTTGTACGCCTTGTGGTCCTTCTGCGAAATACGCGGGATATTGAACGGGCAACCGGTGATGCAGTACCCACAACCGATGCAGTGGTCCTGGTTGAAGTCGACGATGCCGTTGGCGTGCTTGATGATCGCCCCAGGGCTCGGGCACGCCTTCAGGCAACCTGGCTCGGCGCAGTGCATGCAGCCATCCTTGCGAATCAGCCACTCCAGGTTGCCGTCGTCGCGCTCGTGCTCGGTAAAGCGCATCAGGGTCCAGGTCTCGGCAGTGAGGTCCTGGGGGTTGTCGTAGGTGCCGTGGTTGTGGCCGACCTCGTCACGCAGTTCGTTCCACTCCGAACACGCCACCTGGCAAGCCTTGCAGCCGATGCATTTGGTGGTGTCGATCAGCTTGGCGACTTCCTGCTGCTGGCGTACCGAAGGCGGTACGGTGGTGGTGGCCGAGCGGGCGATGATGTCTTGGCTGGCCATCAGAGTTTCTCCACTTTGACGAGGAACGACTTGGACTCTGGCGTCTGGGTATTGCCGTCACCCAGGAAAGGCACCAGGGTGTTGGTCAGGTAGCCATGCCGCGTAGCCCCGGTGAAGCCCCAGTGCAGCGGGATGCCGATCTGGTGCACGGTCTGGTTGTTGACCTGGAGCGGGCGAATCCGCTTGGTCACTACCGCCACCGCATCGATATGCCCGCGCTTGCTCGATACCCGCACCCGGTCACCGGCCTTGATACCTTTCTCGTTGGCCAGCACCTCGCCGATTTCGACGAACTGCTCGGGCTGGGCAATGGCGTTGAGCCGGCAATGCTTGCTCCAGAAGTGGAAGTGCTCGGTCAGCCTGTACGTGGTCGCCGCGTACGGGAACTCTTCGTGCTTGCCGAGGGTGTCCCACACCGAGTCGAACACCCGCCCGGCCGGGTTGCTGGTGGCCTTCTTGTTCTGCGGGTGCAGCGGGTTGATGCCAATCGGCGTCTCGAACGGCTCGTAGTGCTCGGGGAACGGGCCTTCGGCCATCTTGTCGATGGCAAAGAACCGCGCCACGCCTTCGGGGTTCATGATGAACGGGTTCATCCCCGCCTCGGGCGGCGAGTCGACCTTGAAGTCGGGCACATCGGTCCCGGTCCAGGCCTTGCCGTTCCACCACACCAGGCGCTTCTTCTCCGGGTCCCACGGCTTGCCTTGCGGGTCGCTGGAAGCACGGTTGTAGAGGATGCGGCGGTTGGCCGGCCAGGCCCAGGCCCAGTTCTGCACCTGGTGCATGCCGTACGGGTCGCTGTTGTCACGGCGAGCCATCTGGTTACCCTGCTCGGTCCAGCTGCCGGCGAAGATCCAGCAACCGGACGCAGTGCTGCCGTCGTCCTTGAGCTGGCCAAAGCCCGCCAGTTGCTGGCCGGCCTTGAGCACTGCGCCAGTCGGATCGGTGACGTCCGTCACCGCCCAGCCGTTCATTTCCTTGGCCAGCTCCTCCGGGGATGGCTCTTCAGGGACCTTGTATGGCCAGTTGATGTTCATCAGCGCGTCAGGATAGGCGCCGCCTTCGGCCTGGTAGCGTCGGCGCAGGCGCAGGAACAGCTCGCTCATGATGTGAACGTCGGTGCGGGTCTCGCCCGGGCCGTCGGCGCCCTTCCAGTGCCACTGCAGCCAGCGGCTGCTGTTGACCAGCGAGCCGTCTTCCTCGGCAAAGCAGGTAGTGGGCAGGCGGATCACTTCGGTCTGGATGTTGGCCGTGTCGACATCGTTGAACGGCCCGGCGTTGCGCCAGAACTCCGAGGTCTCGGTGGCCAGCGGGTCCATGATCACCAGCCACTTGAGTTTGCTCAGGGCGGCAGTGACACGGTTCTTGTCCGGCAGCGCGGCAATCGGGTTGAAACCTTGGCACATGTAGCCGTTTACCTTGCCCTGGCCCATCATCTCGAACATGCGCAGCACGTCGTAGGCCGGCACATCGAGCTTGGGCAGCCAGTCGTAGCCCCAGTTGTTCTCCGCCGTGGCATTGGCGCCGTACCACGCCTTCATCAGGCTGACATGGAACTTGCCGTAGTTCTGCCAGTACGACAGTTGGCCAGGACGCAGTGGCTTGGAGGCGCGCTTGTCGATATAGGCGGCATAGTCCTGCTCGGCATCGCCGGCAAGGGTCAAGTAACCCGGCAACGAGTTGGACAGCAGGCCGAGGTCGGTCAGGCCCTGGATGTTGGAGTGCCCGCGCAAGGCGTTGACCCCGCCACCTGGCATGCCGACGTTACCCAGCAGCAACTGCACCATGGCCGCACTGCGGATGATCTGCGCACCGATCGAGTGCTGCGTCCAGCCCAGCGCGTAGAGGATCGTCATGGTCTTGCCCGGTACCGAGCAGGTGGCGATCTCTTCCCAGATCTTCAACATGGCGTCCTGCGGCATGCCACAGGTCATGCTTGCCAGTTCCGGTGTATAGCGGCTGTAGTGCTGCTTCATCAGCTGGAACACGCAGCGCGGGTGCTGCAGCGTCGGGTCAACCTTGGCAAAGCCGTCTGCACCCAGCTCGTAACCCCAGCCGGACTTGTCGGAATACACGCGCTTGGCCTCGTCGTACCCGCTGAACAGGCCATCCTCGAAGCCATAGTTCTCTTTGACGATGAACGACACATCGGTGTAGTTGCGCACGTACTCGTGCTGGATCTTGTCATTGCTCAGCAAGTAATTGATCAACCCGCCCATGAAGGCGATGTCGGTACCGGTACGAATCGGTGCGTAGTAGTCGGCCACCGAAGCGGTACGGGTAAACCGCGGGTCGACCACGATCAGCCGCGCCTTGTTGTGCGCCTTGGCCTCGGTCACCCACTTGAAGCCGCACGGATGCGCTTCTGCTGCGTTGCCACCCATCACCAGGACCAGATTCGCATTGGCGATATCGGACCAGTGGTTGGTCATGGCGCCACGGCCGTACGTCGGGGCAAGACTTGCCACCGTCGGGCCATGTCAGACACGAGCCTGGTTATCGAACCCCAGCATGCCTGTTGCGCGGATGACCTTGTGGGTCAGGTAGCCGGCCTCGCTGGAGGCGGCGGAAGCAGCAAGAAAACCGGTGGTGAGCCAGCGGTTGACCGTTTGCCCCTGGGCGTTCTTTTCGATGAAGTTGGCGTCGCGGTCCTGCTTCATCAGGTCGGCGACGCGATCGAGCGCCTCGTCCCAGCTGACCCGCACCCACTCCTTGCTGCCCGGCTTGCGTACCTCGGGGTACTGCAGGCGGCTCGGGCTGTGGATGAAGTCCAGCAGGCCAGCGCCTTTCGGGCAGAGGGTGCCGCGGTTGACCGGGTGGTCGGCGTCACCTTCGATATGGATGATGTTCTGTTTGACGTTCTTGCCCGCATCGCCCTGGCTGTACATGATCAGGCCGCAGCCGACCGAGCAGTAAGGGCAGGTGTTACGGGTTTCCTTGGTATGCGCCAGCTTGAAGTGACGCACCTGCTCGGCAAATGCTGGTGTCGGGGCCATGCCCAACGCCGCAAGGCTCGAGCCTCCAAGGCCGACGGCGGCGACCTTGAAGAACTGCCGACGGTTCAGGTCCATCGTGCACTCCTGATCAGGTGGTGGACGCACGGAACATGGCCGGCGCCTCTTGGTAGTCACGGTGGCGGCCAATTGATGGCCGCCAACAGTTAAGACTAGCCAAGAATCGAGAAGGTGCGATGACATGGGTCAGCTGAAGGCGCTGTGTTGCCTGATTCGCGGGTGAACCCGCTCCCACAGTTACTGCACATGCCCGAAGCAGGGCGCCATTCCTGTGGGAGCGGGCGTGCACGCGAACACCGGCAACACCGGTGCCATCCACCACCGGCCGATCAGCAAGCCGGCAGGTTGCGCACCACGTTCAGCGCCGCACTGCTCTGGGCCACCGGCATGATCTCGATGGTATTGATGTTCACATGCGCCGGCTGCTCGGCAATCCAGGCCACCGTGGCCGCGATGTCCTCGGGCAGGATGGCCTCCACGTCCCGATACAGCGCCTGCACGGCATCCAGATCACCGTTCAGGCGCACCACCGAGAAATCGGTCCCCGAGCACAGCCCAGGCTCGATGTTGCTCACTCGAACGCGGGTGCCCGCCAGATCGGCGCGCAGGTTGAGGCTGAAGTGGCGAACGAAGGCCTTGCTGGCGCCATACACGTTACCGCCCGGGTAGGGATAGGTGCCGGCGATCGAGCCGATATTGATGATCATGCCGCTGTCAGCTTCCACCATCTGCGGCAGGATCTTGTGGGTGACCATGGCCAGGCCAGTGATGTTGGTGTCGATCATCCGCTGCCAGTTTTCCGCACTACTGGCCTGGGCACGGTCCACGCCCAGCGCCAGCCCGGCATTATTGACCAGCAGGTCGACCTGCAGTGACGCATCACTAATCTGCTCGACCACCTTCTCGAGCGACACCGGGTCGGTGACATCCAGCGCCAGCGGAATGAAATTGACGCCTAGCTCGGCGGCCAGCGCTTGCAGCTTGTCCATGCGCCGGGCGCCACCGATCACGCGGTAGCCTTTGCCGATCAAGGTACGGCAGATGGCGCGGCCAAAGCCCGAGGAGGCGCCGGTTACGAATGCAGTTTTCATCAGTTGTCTCCTATGGAAGGGTCAGGCCAGATACTTAACGCCCAGGCTGGTGAACAGGCAGAGCATCGAGAACACCAGCGCCTTGCGCACCACTTCGTTGCCCTTGCGCAGGGCCAGTGCACTGCCAAGGTGGTTACCGAGGATGTTGCAGGCCACCAGCGCCACCGCCAGCAGGTAGACGACCTTGCCGGCAATGACGAAGGCCACCAAAGCGCCGATGTTGGATGCGAAGTTGAAGGTTTTTGAATTGGCCGAGCTGGAGACCAGGTCCATGCGCAGCAGGTAGTGGAACGCGATGATGAACATGCTGCCGGTACCCGGGCCGAAGAAGCCGTCGTAGAAGCCGATGGCCAGGCAGGTCAGCGGCACCACGGTGAAGAGCATGCGCGATGACAGTTCGCGCTCCTCGACCAAGCGGTCCTTGGGGGTGAGGAAGATGAGGATGCCGAAGGGGATCAGCGCCAGGATGATCTTGCCCACAGCTTCCTGGGAGATCGAGACGATCAGGTGCGCTCCCAGGTAGGCACCGAGCAACGAGAATGGCACGCCGACCAGCGCCACCTGCCAGACCATCTTGCTGTTGGCCAGGAAGTTGCGAATGGCTGCCAGTGTGCCAAGGGTACTGACCAGTTTTTCCTGGCCGAGGGCAACCTGCGGTGGCATGCCGACCAGCAGAAAGCCCGGCACCAGGAACAACCCGCCGCCACCGGCAATGCTGTCTACGAAGCCGGCAACGAAAGCGATAGCCCCAAGCATGAGCACCGCAAGCAACCAGTGTTCCGCCCAGAAAGCGCCCAGAATTTCCATAGCGAAGTCCATCCAGTGGAATGTCCTGCCAAGCACAACGCAAGTGTGCATGTCCCAATCAGCGCGATGATTGTAATTACAAAAATTGAATCGATGCAATATAGAATTAAATCGACTCAATGGCGAAGATTGCCATCATTACCCGCATCCTGGCTTTCATGTTAGGCTGCGCGCAATTGCAGAATCTGGTGCCATTTCCATGTGGGTCCCTCAATACGGCGATCAAACCCAGCCGGTTTACCTGATGATCGCTAATGCCCTTGAACAGGACATCGAAAGTGGTCGGCTTACAGCAGGCGATCGTTTGCCCACCCTCAAAGACCTTGCCGAGGCACTGAATGTAACCCCCGGCACCGTTGGAAGAGCCTACGACGAAGCCGCCAAGCGCGGCCTGGTGGTTGGAGAGGTAGGCCGTGGCACATTTGTCAGACAGTTGCGACAGCGGTTATCCGCCCCGTCGGTGCCTACACCAGTTACTGGCGAAAGCAGCCAGATCGACCTCTCGATCATCAAACCCAACGACGCCCACATGAGCGAGTGGCTGGGTACGGCGATCAGCGAGCTGGCCACCTCTGCGGACCTGGGACAGGTACTCGACTATGTGACAGAAGGTGGTCACACCTCCCACAAACAAGCAGGTGCAGACTGGATTCGGCGCTGGCTGCCTGATGCGCGCTGGCAACAGGTTGTACTGACCTCTGGCGCGCAGCATGGACTATTGGTGGCCCTCAGCAGCCTGTCGAAGAGCGACGATGTGGTGCTGTGCGAATCGTTCTGCTACCCAGGCATCATCTCCCTGGCCCACAGCATGGGCCGCCGCCTGCGTGGCGTGGCCATGGACGAGCATGGCCTTATTCCCGAGGCATTGCGCGCGGCCTGCCTGGAGCATCGCCCTTCCCTGTTGGTGTGTGTCACCACCCACCAGAACCCCACCAACTCGATCATGCCCCACGCACGGCGCCAGGCCATCGCAGAGATCGCCCGCGAGTTCGACCTGTTCATCGTCGATGACGATATCTACGGCTTCCTTGAACCCGCACCGGATTACCAGCCACTGGCGGCGTATGCGCCAGAACGTTCGGTGTATCTCACCAGCCTGTCCAAAAGTGTGCTGCCGGCGCTGCGTATCGGTTACCTGTACGCCCCACCGCAAACCCTCTCGCGGCTATCGTCGATGGTACGCAGCAGCGTCTGGATGCCATCGCCGTTGATGGCACAACTGGCCAGCAACCTGATCAACAGCGGCATGGCCGACCAGTTGGTGCGAGAACAACAGGAAGAGGCGGCCGCGCGCCAGCAAATGGCCCAGGAGATCCTTGGCAAGTACAAGATCCGCAGCCAGCCCAACAGCTTCCACATCTGGCTGGAGTTGCCCGCGCCGTGGACCAGCGACGAATTCGCCAACCTGGCGCGTAACAACGGCGTCACTGTAGTCAGTGGCAGCCAGTTCCTGCCAGAGCGCAGCCACGCCAGCTGCGGCGTGCGCATCGCCTTGATGGCCCCCAGCCGTCAGGAGTTGGGCTTTGCCCTGACCAAGCTGGTCAGCTTGCTGGACTCGCCGGAGCCGCGGCTGTTCTATTGATCAGGCTCGCTACTGGAGTGGCAGTCGGTACCAATTCATTCTCGGGCAAACCCGCCCACAAAAAGGTACGCGGCACCGCCCATAAAAAAACCCAGGGCAACTGCCCTGGGTTTCTGGTTTTGCCAGACGCCTAACCGTTCTGATCAGAACGGAATATCGTCATCGAAGCTGTCGAAGTCAGCCGCCGGCTGCGGGGCTGGCTGCTGCGGGGCCGGGCGCTGAGGAGCCTGTTGCGGGCGCGGGGCCTGCTGGCGTGGGGCCTGGTTGTACTGCTGCGGCTGGCCGCCACCGTAGTTGCCGCCACCCTGGTTGTACGGGTCACCGCCCTGCTGCTGGTTCTGCGGACGACCGCCGAGCAGCTGCATGGTGCCGTTGATGTCGACGATGATCTCGGTGGTGTAGCGCTTGATGCCGTCTTTTTCCCACTCGCGGGTCTGCAGCTTGCCTTCGATGTAGCACTGCGAACCTTTGCGCAGATATTCGCCGGCGATTTCGGCAACCTTGCCGAACAGCGACACACGGTGCCACTCGGTACGCTCGACCTTCTGGCCCGACTGCTTGTCGGTCCACTGCTCGCTGGTAGCCAGGCTCAGGTTGGTCACGGCGTTACCGTTGGGCAGGTAGCGGACTTCGGGATCCTGGCCACAGGTGCCGACCAGAATGACTTTGTTAACCCCACGGGCCATAACGTTCTCCTAGGCTTCGCACGCCGAAGAGGCCGGGTTCACCAGGCGCTCGAGGGTCGTACGGTCCAAAATTTTCGTATCCAGTTTGATATAGATGGCGGCTTCTTCCGCCACCACGACGGCGTCGGTCACACCCGGTACAGCCATCAGGCGCTCGGTCAGGCCGGCTTCCCGGACTGCCTCTGGCGTCAGCGGCATGCGCAGGCTGGTCACATAGGGCGGCTCGTTCATGCGCAAGGCGACGACCAACCAGATGGCACACAGTACCGCACAACCGAGGAACACCATGTTCAGCCCGCCGTGCTGGAACAACCAGCCACCGAGGATTCCTCCCAGGGCAGCACCGAGGAACTGGCTGGTGGAGTAGACCCCCATTGCCGTCCCCTTGCCACCTGCAGGCGACACCTTGCTCACCAGCGAAGGCAGTGATGCCTCCAGCAGGTTGAATGCAGTAAAGAATACCACGGTGCCGATCACCAGTCCGCGCAAACCGTCAGCCCACTGCCAGAAGAACACCTCCACCAGCAGCAACACACTGACCGCCCCGGCCAGCACGCGTCTCATCTTGCGCTTTTTTTCGCCATAGATGATGAACGGGACCATTGCAAAAAATGAGATGAACAACGCGGTCAGGTATACCCACCAGTGCTGCTCCTTCGGCAGGCCGCCGCGCTCGACAAAGGCCAGTGGCAATGCGACGAAGCTGGCCATGAGGATGGCGTGGAGGATGAAGATGCCCACATCCAGGCGCAGAAGGTCCGGATGGCGCAGGGTCGGGCCGATGGCCTGGCGCGCCACACCCGACTCACGGTGCTGCAGGATGCTGTGGGTATTGGGCACCACAAAGGCGATCAGCAAGATGCCGACCAGGGCAAGTCCTGCCGTGGCGAGGAACAATCCTGACAAGCCAAAGGCACGAGTCAGCAATGGGCCGACGACCATGGCGACGGCAAACGACAGGCCGATGCTCATGCCGATCATGGCCATGGCCTTGGTCCGGTGCTGCTCGCGGGTGAGGTCGGACAGCAGCGCCATGACCGCAGCGGAAATCGCCCCGGCGCCCTGCAGGATACGCCCGGCGATCACTCCCCAGATGGAGTCGGCCTGGGCCGCCAATACACTGCCCAGGGCAAAGATGACCAGCCCCAGGTAAATCACCGGCCGGCGGCCGATGCGATCGGAAATCATCCCGAACGGGATCTGCAATACGGCCTGCGTCAGGCCATAGGCACCAATGGCCAGGCCGATCAGCGCAGGCGTGGCACCTGCCAGGTCCATGCCGTAGGTAGCCAGCACCGGCAAGACCATGAACATGCCCAGCATACGAAAGGCAAAGACCAGGGCCAGGCCGCCAGCGGCGCGGGTTTCGCCGCCACTCATGCGCTCGTTGTGGGTGTCGTGCATGGATTAACCTCGTGTGAACCGGCGGCGATTCTATCAGTCCGACAGCTTGACGGCATCTACGCGACGCTTTGCCGCGTACTGGCAGCGCGCCGTATACTTCCTTGTTTATGCCCGCCGAGCGAGGCCGCAGTGGACAAGATCCTGATTCGTGGGGCACGTACCCACAACCTGAAGAACATCGACCTGACCCTGCCCCGGGACAAGCTGATCGTGATCACCGGCCTGTCCGGTTCCGGAAAGTCGTCCCTGGCGTTCGACACCCTGTACGCCGAAGGCCAGCGCCGCTATGTGGAATCGCTGTCGGCCTACGCCCGGCAGTTCCTGTCGATGATGGAAAAGCCCGACGTCGACACCATCGAAGGCCTGTCGCCGGCCATTTCCATCGAGCAGAAGTCGACCTCGCACAACCCCCGCTCCACGGTCGGCACCATCACCGAAATCTACGACTATCTGCGCCTGCTGTACGCTCGCGTGGGTACCCCACGCTGCCCGGATCACGATATCCCGCTGGAAGCGCAAACGATCAGCCAGATGGTCGACCTGGTGCTGGAGCGACCGGAAGGCAGCAAGCTGATGCTGCTGGCGCCGGTGGTGCGCGAGCGCAAGGGCGAGCACCTGGCGGTATTCGACGAGCTACGGGCCCAGGGCTTTGTGCGCGCCCGGGTCAACGGCAAGCTCTACGAGCTCGACGAACTGCCCAAGCTGGACAAGCAGAAAAAACACAGCATCGATGTGGTGGTGGACCGTTTCAAGGTCCGCGCCGACCTGCAACAGCGCCTGGCCGAGTCGTTCGAGACCGCGCTCAAGCTGGCCGACGGCATAGCCCTGGTAGCGCCGATGGATGACGAGCCAGGCGAGGAGACGATCTTCTCCGCGCGTTTCGCCTGCCCGGTCTGTGGCCATGCCATCAGCGAGCTGGAGCCGAAACTGTTCTCCTTCAACAACCCCGCCGGCGCCTGCCCGACCTGCGATGGACTGGGGGTGAAGCAGTTCTTCGACACCAAGCGCCTGGTCAATGCCGAGCTCACCTTGGCCGAAGGCGCGATCCGCGGCTGGGACCGGCGCAACGTGTACTACTTCCAGATGCTCGGCTCGCTGGCCGCGCATTACGGCTTCAGCCTGGAGGAACCATTCGGCCAGCTTTCGGCCGAGCACCAGAAGGTGATCCTGCAGGGCAGCGGCAAGCAGAGCGTCGACTTCAAGTACCTCAACGACCGTGGCGACATCGTCAAGCGCTCGCACCCGTTCGAAGGCATCGTGCCGAACCTGGAGCGTCGCTACCGCGAGACCGAGTCGGCCACCGTGCGCGAAGAACTGGCCAAGTTCCTCGGCACCCAGCCGTGCCCCGATTGCCGCGGCACCCGCCTGCGCCGTGAGGCAAGGCATGTGTGGGTGGGCGAAAAAACGCTACCGGCAGTGACCAACCTGCCGATCGGTGAAGCCAGCAACTACTTCGGCGAGCTGACTCTGACCGGACGCCGTGGCGAGATTGCGGCGAAGATCCTCAAGGAAATCTGCGAGCGCCTGCAGTTCCTGGTGAACGTCGGTCTCGACTATCTCACCCTGGACCGCAGCGCTGATACCCTATCCGGTGGCGAAGCGCAGCGTATCCGCCTGGCCAGCCAGATCGGTGCTGGCCTGGTGGGAGTGATGTACATCCTCGATGAGCCGTCCATCGGCCTTCATCAACGTGACAATGACCGCCTGCTGGCCACCCTCAACCACCTGCGCGACCTGGGCAACACGGTGATCGTGGTGGAACACGACGAAGACGCCATCCGCCTGGCTGACTACGTGGTGGACATCGGCCCTGGGGCCGGCGTGCACGGCGGTCAGATCGTCGCCGAGGGGTCGCCGCAGGAAGTCATGGAGCACCCCGACTCGCTGACCGGCAAGTACCTGTCAGGGCGCAAGAAGATCGTAGTGCCGGCCAAGCGCACGCCGCGCAACAAGAAGCTGCAACTCAAGCTCAAGGGCGCGCGTGGCAACAACCTGCAAAACGTCGACCTTGAAATCCCGATCGGCCTGCTGACCTGCGTGACGGGGGTGTCCGGTTCGGGCAAGTCGACACTGATCAACAACACCCTATTCCCACTGGCCGCGACCGCCCTGAATGGCTCAAGCAGCCTGGAAGCGGCGCCGCATGCCAGCATGGATGGCCTGCAGCACCTGGACAAGGTAGTGGACATCGACCAGAGCCCGATCGGCCGCACCCCTCGCTCGAACCCGGCGACCTACACCGGCATCTTCACGCCGATCCGCGAGCTGTTCTCCGGTGTGCCGGAATCGCGTTCGCGCGGCTATGGTCCGGGGCGTTTCTCGTTCAACGTCAAGGGAGGCCGTTGCGAGGCCTGCCAGGGCGATGGCCTGATCAAGGTGGAGATGCACTTCCTGCCGGATATCTATGTGCCGTGCGACGTGTGCAAGAGCAAGCGCTACAACCGCGAAACCCTGGAGATCAAGTACAAGGGCAAGAACATCCACGAGGTGCTGGAAATGACCATCGAGGATGCCCGCGAGTTCTTCGACGCAGTGCCGGCGCTGGCGCGCAAGCTGCAGACGTTGATGGATGTGGGGCTGTCATACATCAAGCTGGGCCAGTCGGCGACCACGCTGTCGGGCGGTGAGGCACAGCGAGTGAAGCTGTCGCGCGAGCTGTCCAAGCGTGATACCGGCAAGACCTTGTACATTCTCGACGAGCCGACCACGGGCCTGCACTTTGCCGATATTCAGCAGTTGCTGGACGTCCTGCATCGCCTGCGCGACCACGGCAATACCGTGGTGGTGATCGAGCACAACCTGGATGTGATCAAGACCGCGGATTGGCTGGTGGATCTGGGGCCGGAGGGTGGTTCGAAAGGCGGGCAGATCATTGCCTGCGGTACGCCGGAAGAACTGAGTACGATGAAGCAGTCGTATACCGGGCACTACCTGAAACCGTTGCTGGAGCGGGATCGGGCGTAAGGCCTTGGGGGCGCTTTTTGCCCTTTTCGCGACAAAAGGCCGCTCCACAGGAGGAATGCATTTCCCTGTGGGAGCGGCCTTTTGTCGCGATAGGGCTGCAGAGCAGCCCCAGCCTTTTACATCTGCGACTGCAGGTAATTCTCGAGGCCAATGGCCTTGATCAGCCCCTGCTGCTTCTCCAGCCAGTAGGTGTGATCTTCTTCGGTATCAGCCAACTGAGCGCGCAGGATGTCGCGGCTGATGTAGTCCTTGTGCAATTCGCACAGTTCGATGCCTTTGCACAGCGCGCCGCGTACCTTGTACTCGAGCTTGAGGTCGGCCTCGATCATTTCCGGCACGGTGCTGCCCACTTCCAGGTCGTCCGCGCGCATGTCAGGGGTGCCTTCGAGCATGAGGATGCGACGCATCAGGGCATCGGCGTGCTGCGTCTCTTCTTCCATTTCGTGGTTGATGCGCTCGTAGAGCTTGGACAGGCCCCAGTCTTCGTACATACGCGAGTGAATGAAGTACTGGTCGCGAGCCGCCAGTTCGCCCTTCAGCAGCGTAACGAGGTAGTTGATTACGTCCGGGTGACCTTGCATCGCCCTGTTTCTCCATGTGAAAACGTCTATGCCACACAGTGTGAACCAGCTTTTGCCTGCGGTCACTGAAAACCGCGCAATTAGAAGCAAAAAATCGGTTAAACAGTAGTGATATTCATTGAAAAACCGCCCAAATGAGGGCGGTTCTTCTTATCACTTCGACTTAGGCGAGATTGACGCCCAAGGCCTTGGCAACCCCTTCGCCGTAGGCCGGATCGGCCTTGAAGAAGTATTGCAGCTGACGCTGGATCACGTCTTCGCTGACGCCTGCCATGGTGCCGGCTATGTTGTTTATCAGCAGGGCTTTCTGCTCATCGCTCATCAGGCGGAACAGCGCGCCGGCGTGGCTGTAGTAGTCGGTATCCTCGCGGTGGTCGTAGCGATCTGCCGAACCATTCAGGGCCAGTGCAGGCTCGGCGTGGCCTGGTGACTGCTTCGGTGCATCGCTGTAGCTGTTGGGCTCATAGTTCGGCGCGCTGCCGTAACTGCCAGCGGCCATGGAACCATCACGCTGGTAGCTGTTGACCGGGCAGCGTGGTGCGTTCACCGGCAGCTGCTGGTGGTTGGTACCCACCCGGTAGCGATGCGCGTCGGCGTAGGCGAATACCCGCCCTTGCAGCATGCGGTCCGGCGACAGGCCAACACCCGGCACCATGTTGCTCGGGCCAAACGCAGCCTGCTCGACCTCGGCAAAGTAGTTGAGCGGGTTACGGTTGAGCTCCAGCACGCCCACTTCAATCAGCGGGTAGTCCTTCTGCGACCAGGTCTTGGTAACGTCGAAGGGGTTTTCGTCGCGGCTGGCAGCCTCGGCTTCGCTCATCACCTGGATGCATACGGTCCAGCGTGGGTAATCGCCCCGCTCGATGGCTTCGAACAGGTCGCGCTGGGCGTAGTCTGGGTCAGTACCTGCCAGGCGCGCAGCATCTGCCGGTGCGAGGTTCTTGATGCCTTGCTGGGTCTTGAAGTGCCATTTGACCCAGGTGCGTTCACCCTTGGCATTGATCAGGCTGTAGGTATGGCTACCGAAGCCGTGCATGTGGCGGTAGCCGTCCGGAATGCCGCGATCGGAGAACAGAATGGTGACCTGATGCAGCGCCTCGGGAGAGTGTGACCAGAAGTCCCACATCATCTGAGCGTTCTTCAGGTTGGATTGTGGGTGACGCTTCTGGGTGTGGATAAAGTCCGGAAACTTCAGTGGGTCGCGGATGAAGAACACCGGCGTGTTGTTGCCGACGATGTCCCAATTGCCTTCCTCGGTGTAGAACTTGACGGCAAAACCACGGGGATCGCGCTCGGTATCAGCGGAGCCACGCTCACCACCAACGGTGGAGAAGCGCAGGAAGGTTTCGGTCTGCTTGCCAACCTGTTCAAACAACTTGGCACTGGTGTAATCGGTGATATCGCGGGTGACGGTAAAGGTGCCGTAGGCGCCCGAGCCTTTTGCGTGTACGCGGCGCTCAGGAATGTTCTCGCGGTTGAAGTGGGCGAGCTTCTCGATCAGGTGGAAGTCATCGAGCAGCAGCGGGCCGCGCGGGCCGGCGGAACGGGAATTCTGGTTGTCTGCTACAGGTGCACCGCTGGCGGTGGTGAGAATCTTGCTCATGGGCTCTCCTTATCGGTCTTCAAGCGCCGGCTAATCGGCTCTGGGAGAGTATTGACGAGCAAGGTTACAAGAACAAATGCATTACATGACTTGAATCAATAGAAATAAACAATACATCTTAAAACAAAAAACCGGGCACTAGGCCCGGTTCTTTGTAGCAGACAGAACGTCTTACTCAGCAGCTTCTACAGCACCGCCGACCGGACGATCAACCAGCTCGACGTACGCCATAGGAGCGTTGTCGCCAGCGCGGAAACCGCACTTCAGGATGCGCAGGTAGCCGCCCTGACGGGTGGCGTAACGCTTGCCCAGGTCGTTGAACAGCTTGCCAACAGCGGACTTCGAACGGGTACGATCGAAGGCCAGACGGCGGTTAGCTACGCTGTCTTCCTTGGCCAGGGTGATCAGCGGCTCGGCAACGCGGCGCAGTTCCTTGGCTTTCGGCAGGGTGGTTTTGATCAGCTCGTGCTCGATCAGCGACACTGCCATGTTCTGGAACATAGCCTTGCGGTGAGAGCTGGTACGGCTCAGGTGACGTCCACTTTTACGATGACGCATGATTCATTCCTTACCAAACACTACGTTCGGTGATTACGACGATCAGGCGGTCGCCTTGTCGTCTTTCTTAAGACTTGCAGGCGGCCAGTTGTCGAGGCGCATGCCGAGAGACAGACCACGAGAGGCCAGGACGTCCTTGATTTCAGTCAGGGACTTCTTGCCCAGGTTAGGAGTCTTCAACAGCTCTACTTCGGTACGCTGAATCAGGTCGCCGATGTAGTAGATGTTCTCCGCCTTGAGGCAGTTGGCCGAACGTACAGTCAGTTCCAGGTCGTCAACCGGACGCAGCAGGATCGGATCGATCTCGTCTTCCTGCTCGACTACGACAGGCTCGCTGTCACCTTTGAGGTCGACGAACGCGGCCAGCTGCTGTTGCAGGATGGTCGCAGCGCGGCGGATAGCCTCTTCAGGATCCAGGGTGCCGTTGGTTTCCAGATCAATGACCAGCTTGTCCAGGTTGGTACGCTGTTCAACACGGGCGTTCTCGACCACATAGGCGATACGACGCACCGGGCTGAACGAAGCGTCCAACTGCAGACGGCCAATGCTACGGCTTTCGTCTTCGTCGGTTTGACGGGAGTCGGCCGGCTCGTAACCACGACCACGAGCTACAGTGAGCTTCATGTTCAGGGCGCCGTTCGACGCCAGGTTCGCGATTACGTGATCGGGGTTGACGATCTCGACATCGTGATCCAGCTGAATATCGGCAGCGGTAACCACCCCCGAACCCTTTTTCGACAAGGTCAGCGTAACTTCGTCACGACCGTGCAGTTTGATAGCCAGGCCTTTCAGGTTCAACAGGATTTCAATGACGTCTTCCTGAACACCTTCGATCGCGGAGTACTCGTGGAGTACGCCGTCGATCTCGGCCTCGACTACTGCACAGCCAGGCATGGAGGACAACAGGATGCGGCGCAGCGCGTTGCCCAGGGTATGGCCGAAACCACGCTCGAGAGGCTCGAGCGTAATCTTGGCGCGGGTCGGACTGACTACCTGCACATCAATGTGGCGGGGAGTCAGGAACTCATTTACCGAAATCTGCATGGATGCACCTATTTTCTAGCCCTTACTTGGAGTAGAGCTCGACAATCAGGTTCTCGTTGATGTCGGCAGACAGGTCGCTGCGAGCAGGAACGTTCTTGAAAACGCCCGACTTTTTAGCAGCATCCACGTCAACCCACTCAACGCGGCCACGCTGGGCGCACAGTTCAAGGGCTTGAACAATGCGCAGCTGGTTCAGCGACTTCTCGCGAACCGCGACCACGTCACCCGGACGAACTTGGTAGGATGGAATGTTTACAGTCTTACCGTTGACGCTGATCGCTTTGTGCGAAACCAGCTGACGGGACTCGGAACGAGTCGAGCCGAAGCCCATACGGTAGACGACGTTATCCAGACGGCACTCGAGCAGTTGCAGCAGGTTCTCACCGGTTGCGCCTTTTTTCGAGGCTGCAGCCTGGTAGTAACCGCGGAACTGGCGCTCCAGAACACCGTAGATACGACGAACTTTTTGCTTCTCGCGCAGCTGGGTACCGTAGTCGGACTGACGGCCACGGCGCTGGCCGTGGATACCTGGGGCTGCTTCGATGTTGCACTTCGATTCCAGAGCGCGAACGCCGCTCTTCAGGAACAGGTCAGTGCCTTCACGACGAGACAGTTTGCATTTTGGACCAATGTAACGTGCCATTTATCTGTCTCCTGATTACACGCGACGCTTCTTCGGCGGACGGCATCCGTTGTGCGGGATTGGCGTCACGTCGGTGATGCTGGCGATCTTGTAGCCGCAGCTGTTCAGTGCACGAACGGCGGACTCACGACCTGGACCTGGACCCTTGACGTTTACGTCGAGGTTCTTCAGACCGTATTCCAGCGCAGCTTGACCAGCACGCTCAGCAGCGATCTGGGCTGCGAACGGGGTGGATTTGCGCGAACCACGGAAACCCGAACCACCGGAGGTCGCCCAGGACAAAGCGTTGCCCTGACGGTCGGTGATGGTCACGATGGTGTTGTTGAAAGAGGCATGGATGTGGGCGATGCCATCAACCACTGTCTTTTTGACTTTCTTACGAGGACGAGCAGCAGGTTTTGCCATGTCTATATTCCTGGGCGATTACTTGCGGATCGGCTTACGCGGGCCCTTACGGGTGCGTGCGTTGGTCTTGGTGCGCTGACCGCGAACCGGCAGACCTTTACGATGACGCAGGCCGCGATAGCAACCCAGGTCCATCAAGCGCTTGATCTTCATGTTGATGTCACGACGCAGGTCACCTTCGGTGGTGAACTTCGCGACTTCGCCACGCAGGGTTTCGATTTGCTCGTCGCTCAGATCCTTGATCTTAGCGGCTGGGTTTACACCAGCGTCTGCACAGATCTTCTGTGCAGTAGTGCGACCGACACCATAGATGTAGGTCAGCGAGATAACAGCATGCTTGTTATCTGGAATGTTGACGCCTGCAATACGGGCCATTCAGTGGGACTCCAATTGACAGCTACCTACGCCCCGGAAGCCAAGAAATAGGGCGCGAGATAATATCGCTGTAGAAACGAATAATCAACCCAGCAGCACACTAGCTGCTGGGTTTGAAGCGCAGATCACACTCAGCCTTGGCGCTGTTTGTGACGCGGTTCCGCGCTGCAGATCACTCGTACGACGCCTTCGCGACGGATGATCTTGCAGTTACGGCACAGCTTTTTCACCGATGCACGAACTTTCATTACCGACTCCTCGAACCTTAGGGGCGTATCAGCGCAGCAGACCGCTGCCACCGTAGCCTTTCAGGTTGGCTTTCTTCATCAGGGATTCGTACTGGTGCGAAACGAGGTGCGATTGTACTTGGGACATGAAGTCCATCACAACCACTACCACAATCAGCAACGAGGTCCCGCCAAGGTAGAACGGCACATTTGCTGCCACCACCAGGAACTGGGGCAGAAGGCAGACGGCCATCATGTAAAGAGCACCGAACATGGTCAGACGGGTCAGAACGCCATCAATGTAGCGTGCCGACTGCTCACCAGGACGGATACCCGGAATAAAGGCACCGGACTTCTTCAGGTTTTCCGCTACGTCTTTCGGGTTGAACATCAGCGCTGTGTAGAAGAAGCAGAAGAAAATGATCCCTGCACTAAACAGCAGAATGTTCAACGGCTGACCAGGAGCGATCGACTGCGAGATGTCCTGCAGCCAGCCCATACCTTCGGACTGACCGAACCAGGCACCCAGCGAAGCCGGGAACAGCAGAATGCTGCTCGCGAAAATGGCCGGGATAACCCCCGCCATGTTCACCTTCAGCGGCAAGTGGCTGGTCTGCGCAGCGAAGACCTTGCGGCCCTGCTGACGCTTGGCGTAGTGAACGGCGATACGACGCTGACCACGCTCAATGAACACCACAAAACCGATAATCGCTACTGCCAGCAAACCGATAGCGACCAGGGCGAAAATGTTGATATCGCCTGTGCGCGCAGACTCGAAAGACTGCCCGATTGCTCTCGGAAGACCGGCAACGATACCCGCGAAGATCAACATCGAGATACCGTTGCCCACACCGCGCTCGGTGATCTGCTCGCCCAGCCACATCATGAACATCGCGCCTGCCACGAAGGTGGAGACGGCAACGACATGGAAGCCCAGGCCTACAGAAAACGCCACGCCCTGGTTGGCCAGGCCAATGGACATGCCAATGGCTTGAACCAGTGCCAGGATAACGGTGCCGTAGCGGGTGTACTGGCTGATCTTGCGACGGCCAGCTTCACCTTCCTTCTTCAACTGTTCCAGTTGCGGGCTGACCGCCGTCATCAGCTGCATGATGATCGATGCCGAGATGTACGGCATGATCCCCAGTGCAAAGATGCTCATGCGCTCAAGCGCGCCACCGGAAAACATGTTGAACAAGCTAAGAATGGTCCCCTCATTCTGCCGAAACAGATCCGCCAGACGGTCTGGATTGATGCCAGGAACCGGGATATGCGCACCTATCCGATAGACGATGATCGCCATGAACAGAAAGCGCAGACGAGCCCAGAGTTCCGACATCCCGCCCTTACCGAGCGAAGAGAGAGCACCTTGCTTAGCCATTTATTCCTCGAACTTGCCGCCAGCTGCTTCGATAGCCGCACGCGCACCCTTGGTGGCTGCGATACCCTTGATGGTGACTGCGCGAGTGACTTCGCCAGACAGCATGATTTTCACGCGCTGTACGTTCTGGCCGATCACGTTGGCATCCTTCAGGGATTGCACGGAGATCACGTCGCCTTCCACCTTGGCCAGCTCGGACAGACGCACTTCGGCGCGATCCATGGCTTTCAGGGAAACGAAGCCGAACTTCGGCAGACGACGGTGCAGCGGCTGTTGACCGCCTTCGAAGCCAGGAGCGATCGAACCACCCGAACGGGAAGTCTGACCTTTGTGGCCACGGCCGCCGGTCTTACCCAGACCGCTACCGATACCACGACCTGGACGATGCTTCTCGCGACGGGAACCCGGCGCTGGACTCAGATCATTGAGTTTCATCGATTAACCCTCGACCTTCAGCATGTAGTAAGCCTTGTTGATCATCCCGCGGTTTTCGGGAGTATCCTGGACTTCTACAGTGTGACCGATGCGACGCAGACCCAGGCCCTTAACGCACAGCTTGTGGTTAGGCAGACGGCCCGAGACGCTCTTGATCAGCGTTACTTTTACGGTTGCCATGATCAGAAGATCTCCTCGACGCTCTTGCCGCGCTTGGCAGCAATGGATTCAGGAGATTGCATGGCTTTCAGACCCTTGAAGGTGGCGTAAACCACGTTCACTGGGTTGGTCGAACCGTAGCACTTGGCCAGAACGTTCTGAACACCAGCAACTTCCAGGACAGCACGCATTGCGCCACCGGCGATGATACCGGTACCTTCCGAGGCAGGCTGCATGTAAACCTTCGAGGCGCCGTGGGCAGCCTTGGTGGCGTACTGCAGGGTGGTGCCCTTCAGGTCAACCTGGATCATGTTGCGGCGAGCAGCTTCCATGGCTTTCTGGATCGCGGCAGGTACTTCGCGCGATTTGCCACGGCCGAAGCCAACACGGCCTTTACCATCACCTACCACGGTCAGCGCGGTGAAGGTGAAGATACGGCCGCCTTTTACGGTTTTGGCAACGCGGTTAACTTGAACCAGCTTCTCGATGTAGCCTTCGTCGCGCTTTTGATCGTTATTTGCCATAACTTAGAACTCCAGCCCGCCTTCACGAGCAGCATCGGCCAGCGCTTTGACGCGGCCATGGTACTTGAAGCCGGAACGGTCAAAGGCAACTTGAGATACACCGGCGGCTTTCGCACGCTCAGCTACCAGCTTGCCAACCTTAGTGGCCGCGTCGATGTTGCCAGTGGCGCCATCACGCAGTTCTTTGTCCAAGGTCGAGGCGCTTGCCAGAACCTTGCTGCCGTCGGCCGAAATGACCTGGGCGTAGATGTGCTGCGAGGAGCGGAACACGCACAGGCGCACGACTTCGAGTTCGTGCATCTTGAGACGTGCTTTGCGAGCGCGACGCAGTCGAGTAACTTTTTTGTCGGTCATTTGCTAGGCCCTACTTCTTCTTGGCTTCTTTACGACGGACTACTTCGTCCGCGTAACGCACACCCTTGCCTTTGTAAGGCTCTGGCGGACGGAAGTCGCGGATTTCAGCGGCCACCTGACCCACCAGCTGCTTGTCGATACCCTTGATCAGGATGTCGGTCTGGCTTGGGGTTTCAGCGGTGATACCGGCTGGCAGTTCGTAGTCCACTGGGTGCGAGAAGCCCAGGGCCAGGTTCAGGACGGTGCCCTTGGCCTGTGCCTTGTAACCAACACCGACCAGCTGGAGCTTGCGCTCGAAGCCTTGGCTTACGCCCTGGACCATGTTGTTCACCAGAGCGCGGGTGGTACCGGCCATGGCGCGAGCTTGCTGGTCACCGTTACGAGCGACGAAACGCAGCTCGCCAGACTCTTCGGTAACTTCAACAGACGAGTGAACGTTCAGTTCGAGAGTGCCTTTGGCACCCTTCACCGAAAGCTGCTGGCCGGCGAATTTGACTTCGACGCCTGCTGGCAGCTTAACGGGGTTCTTAGCGACGCGAGACATGCCTATCTCCCCTTAGAACACTGTGCACAGAACTTCGCCGCCGACACCGGCAGCGCGCGCAGCGCGATCAGTCATCACACCTTTGTTGGTGGAGACGATAGACACGCCCAGACCGCCACGTACTTTCGGCAGTTCTGCGACGGACTTGTACTGGCGCAGGCCTGGACGGCTGGAGCGCTTCAGTTCCTCGATGACCGGACGGCCTTCGAAGTACTTCAGTTCGATCGACAGGGAAGGCTTGGCCTCACCAGTTACCTGGTAGCCGGCGATGTAACCTTCGTCTTTCAGAACTTTGGCAACCGCGACCTTCAGGGTGGAGGAAGGCATGCTTACGACGGACTTTTCAGCCATCTGGGCATTACGGATGCGAGTTAGCATGTCCGCTAACGGGTCCTGCATACTCATGGGCTAGATGCTCCTGATACAAGAATTATTAGCCTTGCGGCTATCACAACCACCCGAGCGGACAGGGCAAAAAACCCAGGCTCAGGTGAGCCGGTCATTCTAGACACAAGGTAGAAACGAAACAAGCCCCATATAGGGGCTTGTTTGTTGGCGAGGTCACCGGCGGTCGGAAGATTGCTCCCCTTCCGCCGGGATCCAGCCTGCAGCGATTACCAGGAGGCCTTGACCAGACCTGGTACGTCACCGCGCATTGCAGCTTGACGCAGCATGTTACGGCCCAGGCCGAACTTACGGTATACACCGTGAGGACGACCGGTCAGGCGGCAACGGTTGCGCAGACGCGAAGCGCTGGCATCACGTGGCTGCTTCTGCAGGGCGACAACGGCAGCGAAACGCTCTTCAGGAGAGGCGTTCAGGTTGACGATGGTCGCTTTCAGCTCGGCACGCTTCTTGGCGTACTTGGCTACCGTGAGCTGACGCTTCAGCTCGCGGTTTTTCATGCTCTTCTTGGCCATTTTCCTACTCCAATCAGTTGCGGAACGGGAACTTGAAAGCACGCAGCAGAGCGCGGCCTTCGTCGTCCGAACGAGCAGTGGTGGTCAGGGTGATGTCCAAACCGCGCAGAGCATCGATCTTGTCGTAGTCGATTTCCGGGAAGATGATCTGCTCTTTCACGCCCATGCTGTAGTTGCCACGGCCATCGAAGGACTTGGCATTCAGGCCGCGGAAGTCGCGAACCCGAGGCAGGGAGATCGCCAGCAGGCGGTCCAGGAATTCGTACATCTTGTCGCGACGCAGGGTCACCTTGACACCGATCGGCCAGCCTTCACGGACTTTGAAGCCCGCGATGGATTTACGAGCGAAAGTCACTACCGGCTTTTGACCGGTGATCTTTTCCAGGTCGGCAACAGCGTGCTCGATGACTTTCTTGTCGCCGATCGCTTCGCCCAGACCCATGTTCAGGGTGATCTTGGTAACGCGCGGAACTTCCATCACGTTCGACAGCTTAAGTTCTTCCTTAAGCTTAGGAGCGATTTCGTTCCGGTAAATCTCTTTCAGTCGTGCCATGGTCTTCTACCTAGCAGTGTTCAAGCATCAACCGCTTTTTGGGTCGACTTGAAGACACGAATTTTTTTACCGTCTTCTACTTTGAAACCAACGCGGTCAGCCTTGTTGGTTTCGCCGTTGAAGATGGCAACGTTGGAAGCGTGCAGAGGCGCTTCTTTTTCGACGATACCGCCCTGTACGCCCGCCATCGGGTTAGGCTTGGTATGACGCTTGACCAGGTTCACACCACCAACAACCAGACGGTTGTCAGCCAGAACCTTCAGCACCTTACCGCGCTTACCTTTGTCTTTGCCGGCGATCACGATGATCTCGTCGTCACGACGAATCTTTTGCATGTCGGATCTCCTTACAGCACTTCAGGGGCGAGCGAGACGATCTTCATGAACTTCTCAGTACGAAGTTCACGGGTCACTGGCCCGAAGATGCGAGTGCCGATCGGCTCTTGCTTGTTGTTCAGCAGAACAGCAGCGTTGCCGTCGAAACGAATGATGGAACCGTCAGCGCGACGAACACCGTGACGGGTGCGCACGACAACAGCAGTCATCACTTGGCCTTTCTTGACCTTACCGCGCGGAATTGCTTCCTTGACGGTTACTTTGATGATGTCACCGATGCCGGCGTAACGGCGGTGCGAACCGCCGAGTACCTTGATGCACATGACGCGACGAGCGCCGCTGTTATCGGCCACATCGAGCATGGATTGAGTCTGAATCATAAAATTTCTCCGACCCCTAGCCCTTAGACTTCAACAGCGCGTTCGAGGACTTCAACCAGTGCCCAGGACTTGGTCTTGGCCAGCGGACGGGTTTCACGGATGGAAACCTTGTCGCCGATCTTGCACTGGTTGGCTTCGTCGTGCGCGTGCAGCTTAGTCGAACGCTTAACGTATTTACCGTAGATCGGGTGCTTTACGCGACGCTCGATCAGAACGGTGATGGTCTTGTCCATTTTGTCGCTGACGACACGGCCAGTCAGCGTACGGACGGTTTTTTCAGCTTCAGCCATGATCACTTACCTGCCTGCTGGTTGAGCACAGTTTTCACGCGAGCGATGTCACGCTTAACTTGCGAGAGCAGGTGCGACTGCCCCAACTGGCCAGTTGCTTTCTGCATACGCAGATTGAACTGGTCGCGCAGCAAGCCGAGCAGTTGCTCATTCAGTTGCTGTGCCGATTTTTCACGAAGTTCATTCGCTTTCATCACATCACCGTCCGCTTAACAAAGGAGGTGGCGAGAGGCAGCTTTGCAGCAGCCAGGGCGAAAGCTTCGCGCGCCAGCTCTTCAGAAACACCCTCGATTTCATACAGGACTTTGCCTGGCTGAATCTGGGCAACCCAGTATTCCACGGAACCCTTACCTTTACCCATACGAACCTCGAGAGGCTTCTTGGAGATCGGCTTGTCCGGGAACACACGGATCCAGATCTTACCGCCACGTTTTACGTGACGGGTCAGCGCACGACGTGCGGACTCGATCTGGCGAGCGGTGAGGCGACCGCGAGCAACAGCTTTCAGGGCGAATTCGCCGAAGCTGACTTTGCTACCGCGCAGTGCCAGACCACGGTTGTGGCCAGTCATCTGCTTGCGGAATTTTGTACGCTTTGGTTGCAACATTTGGCGTACCCCTTACTTAGCAGCTTTTTTACGAGGCGCTGGTGCTTGTGGTTTCAGTTCTTCTTGGCGACCACCAATAACTTCGCCTTTGAAGATCCAAACCTTCACACCGATCACACCGTAAGTGGTGTGAGCTTCGTAGGTGTTGTAGTCGATATCGGCACGCAGGGTGTGCAGAGGCACACGACCTTCGCGATACCACTCGGTACGAGCAATCTCAGCACCGCCGAGACGACCGCTCACCTGGATCTTGATGCCCTTGGCACCAATACGCATGGCGTTCTGTACGGCGCGCTTCATGGCGCGACGGAACATTACGCGGCGTTCCAGCTGCTGAGCTACGCTCTGCGCAACCAGCATAGCGTCGAGTTCCGGCTTGCGGATCTCTTCGATGTTGATGTGCACAGGCACACCCATCTGCTTGGTCAGGTCCTGACGCAGCTTCTCGACATCTTCACCTTTCTTACCGATAACGATACCGGGACGAGCGGTGTGGATGGTGATGCGTGCAGTTTGAGCCGGACGATGAATATCGATACGGCTTACGGACGCGCTTTTTAGTTTGTCCTGGAGGTACTCACGCGTTTTCAGATCCTTCAACAGGTAATCTGCGTAAGTAGCACCGTCTGCGTACCAGACGGAGGTGTGCTCCTTGACGATTCCCAGGCGAATGCCAGTGGGATGTACTTTCTGACCCATCTGATCGACTCCGTTACTTGTCCGCAACCTTGACAGTGATATGGCAAGACCGCTTGACGATGCGATCAGCACGGCCTTTGGCACGTGGCATGATGCGCTTCAGCGAACGCCCTTCGTTGACGAAGACGGTGGAGACCTTCAGGTCATCAACGTCTGCGCCTTCGTTGTGTTCGGCGTTGGCAACGGCCGACTCGAGGACTTTCTTCATGATTTCAGCGGCTTTTTTGCTGCTGAAGGCCAACAGGTTGAGCGCTTCGCCCACCTTCTTCCCGCGGATCTGGTCGGCGACCAAGCGGGCTTTCTGGGCGGAGATGCGAGCGCCCGACAACTTAGCGGCTACTTCCATTTCCTTACCCCTTAACGCTTGGCTTTCTTGTCAGCCACGTGCCCGCGATAGGTGCGGGTACCGGCGAACTCGCCCAGTTTGTGGCCGACCATGTCTTCGTTCACCAGAACTGGGACATGTTGACGACCGTTGTGTACCGCGATGGTCAGACCGACCATTTGTGGCAGGATCATCGAACGGCGCGACCAGGTTTTAACTGGCTTGCGATCGTTCTTCTCCACCGCCACTTCGACCTTCTTCAGCAGGTGAAGATCGATAAAAGGACCTTTTTTCAGAGAACGTGGCACTGTCGTATCCCTCTAGTTACTTGCGACGACGGACGATCATGTTGTCGGTACGCTTATTACCACGGGTCTTCGCACCCTTGGTTGGGAAGCCCCATGGCGATACCGGATGACGACCACCGGAGGTACGACCTTCACCACCACCATGCGGGTGGTCAACCGGGTTCATGGCAACACCACGAACGGTTGGGCGAACGCCGCGCCAGCGTTTGGCACCAGCTTTACCCAGCGAACGCAGGCTGTGCTCGGAGTTCGAGACTTCGCCCAGGGTCGCACGGCACTCAGCCAGTACTTTACGCATCTCACCGGAACGCAGACGCAGAGTCACGTAGACGCCTTCACGAGCGATCAGCTGAGCCGAAGCACCAGCGGAACGAGCGATCTGAGCACCTTTACCCGGCTTCAGTTCGATGCCGTGAATGGTGCTACCTACTGGGATATTGCGCAGCTGCAGGGAGTTACCGGCCTTGATTGGGGCCAGGGCACCTGCGATCAGCTGGTCGCCAGCGCTCACGCCTTTAGGGGCGATGATGTAGCGACGCTCACCGTCTGCGTAGCACAGCAGGGCGATGTGAGCAGTACGGTTCGGGTCGTATTCGATACGCTCGACAGTGGCTGGAATGCCATCTTTGTCGTTGCGACGGAAGTCGACCAGACGGTAATGCTGCTTATGACCACCACCAACGTGACGAGTGGTGATGCGGCCATTGTTGTTACGACCACCAGACTTCGATTTTTTCTCGATCAGCGGTGCGTGAGGAGCGCCTTTGTGCAGCTCCTGGTTGACCACCTTGACCACGAAACGGCGGCCAGGGGAAGTCGGTTTGCATTTAACGATTGCCATGATGCACCCCTTCCTTACTCAGCACTGCTGCTGAAATCGAGATCTTGGCCTGGCTGAAGGGAGACGATCGCCTTCTTCCAGTCATTACGCTTGCCCAGACCACGTGCGGTACGCTTGGTTTTACCCAGAACGTTAACAGTCGACACGTTTTCAACTTTTACGTTGAACAGGCCTTCGACAGCTTTCTTGATTTCCAGCTTGGTTGCATCGGTAGCAACCTTGAATACGAACTGGCCTTTTTTCTCAGCCAGAACGGTAGCCTTCTCGGAAACGTGCGGGCCAAGGAGGACTTTGAATACGCGTTCCTGGTTCATCCCAGCAGCTCCTCGAATTTCTTCACGGCCGAGACAGTGATCAACACTTTCTCGTATGCGATCAGACTGACCGGGTCGGAACCTTGCACGTCACGTACATCGACGTGCGGCAGGTTGCGAGCAGCCAGGTACAGGTTCTGATCAACAGCGTCGGAAACGATCAGTACGTCGTTCAGACCCATGCCGTTCAGCTTGTTCAGCAGATCTTTGGTTTTCGGTGCTTCAACAGCGAAGTCCTGAACCACGACCAGACGGTCGCTACGCACCAGCTCAGCGAGGATGGAGCGCAGGGCTGCGCGGTACATCTTCTTGTTGAGCTTCTGCGAGTGATCTTGAGGGCGAGCTGCGAAGGTTACACCACCGCCACGCCAGATCGGACCACGAGTGGTACCAGCACGAGCACGGCCAGTACCCTTCTGACGCCATGGGCGCTTACCGCCACCAGCCACGTCGGAACGGGTCTTCTGCTGCTTGGTGCCCTGACGGCCGCCGGCCATGTAGGCCACGACTGCTTGGTGTACCAGCGTCTCGTTGAATTCGCCACCGAAAGTCAGTTCGGAAACTTCGATCGCCTGAGCGTCATTTACATTGAGTTGCATGTCAGTTTCCCCTTAACCGCGAGCCTTGACAGCTGGACGTACAACCACGTCGCCGCCAGTAGCGCCTGGAACGGCACCCTTGACCAGCAGCAGGTTGCGTTCAGCGTCTACGCGAACTACTTCCAGGGACTGAACAGTCACGCGCTCGGCGCCCATGTGACCGGACATTTTCTTGCCCTTGAACACACGACCAGGAGTCTGGCACTGGCCGATGGAACCTGGGACACGGTGCGACACGGAGTTACCGTGGGTGTTGTCCTGGCCACGGAAGTTCCAGCGCTTGATGGTACCGGCGAAGCCTTTACCTTTGGACTGACCAGTAACGTCTACCAGCTGGCCTGCAGTGAAGAGTTCAGCTTTGATCAGATCGCCAGCCTGGAAATCGCCTTCTTCAAGACGGAACTCCCAGACACCGCGACCAGCGGCAACGTTGGCCTTGGCGAAGTGGCCTGCCTGAGCGGCAGTCACGCGCGAAGCACGACGCTCGCCGACAGTGACTTGCACTGCACGGTAGCCATCGGTTTCTTCAGTTTTGAACTGGGTGACGCGATTCGGCTCGATCTCGATGACCGTGACCGGAATGGAGACACCTTCTTCGGTGAAAATGCGGGTCATACCGCACTTGCGACCGATTACACCAATAGTCATGTTGTAAACCTCATGAGTGTACGGGGCTTTCACCCGCTATGGCCGCCCATTTCAGAGCGTTACACGACCAGACCGAAGTCTTAGCCGAGGCTGATCTGTACTTCCACACCTGCCGCCAGATCAAGCTTCATCAGCGCATCAACGGTTTTATCCGTTGGCTGGACGATGTCCAGAACACGCTTATGAGTGCGGATCTCGTACTGGTCACGCGCGTCTTTGTTGACGTGCGGGGAAACCAGAACGGTGAAACGCTCTTTGCGGGTAGGCAGTGGAATTGGACCACGCACTTGTGCACCAGTACGTTTCGCGGTTTCCACGATTTCCTGGGTGGATTGGTCGATCAGGCGATGGTCGAAAGCCTTCAACCTGATACGGATTTGCTGATTTTGCATTGGATTTCAGACTCCAGGCTGTTCCCAACGGACGCACTACGCCCGCTAAAAGGAGGCGTGATTCTATAGACGCCCCCATTTAGTGTCAACCCAATAAAAAAAACCCCCGCTGAGCGGGGGTTTTTTCAATCGGTCGAGTGATTACTCGATGATTTTTGCTACGACGCCGGCGCCGACGGTACGACCGCCTTCACGGATAGCGAAGCGCAGACCGTCTTCCATTGCGATGGTCTTGATCAGGGTGACAGTCATCTGAATGTTGTCACCTGGCATTACCATTTCAACGCCTTCCGGCAGTTCGCAGTTACCGGTCACGTCAGTGGTACGGAAGTAGAACTGAGGACGGTAGCCTTTGAAGAACGGAGTGTGACGACCGCCTTCTTCCTTCGACAGAACGTAGACTTCTGCGGTGAACTTGGTGTGCGGCTTGACCGAACCTGGCTTGACCAGAACCTGGCCACGCTCAACGTCATCACGCTTGGTACCACGCAGCAGAACGCCGCAGTTCTCGCCAGCACGGCCTTCGTCCAGCAGCTTGCGGAACATTTCAACACCGGTGCAGGTGGTGGTCGAAGTGTCACGCAGACCAACGATTTCCAGCGGATCCTGAACGCGGACGATACCACGCTCGATACGACCGGTAACAACGGTACCACGACCCGAGATCGAGAATACGTCTTCGATCGGCATCAGGAACGGCTGGTCAACGGCACGAACTGGCTCAGGGATGTAGGCATCCAGAGTTTCTACCAGCTTCTTGACAGCGGTAGTACCCATTTCGTTGTCGTCTTTGCCTTCCAGGGCCATACGAGCCGAACCGATGATGATCGGGGTGTCGTCGCCTGGGAAGTCGTAGGTGGACAGCAGGTCGCGAACTTCCATCTCGACCAGTTCCAGCAGCTCGGCGTCGTCTACCAGGTCAGCCTTGTTCAGGAAGACCACGATGTAAGGAACGCCTACCTGACGGGACAGCAGGATGTGCTCACGGGTTTGCGGCATCGGACCATCGGCGGCCGAGCAAACCAGGATCGCGCCGTCCATCTGGGCAGCACCGGTGATCATGTTCTTCACGTAGTCAGCGTGACCTGGGCAGTCAACGTGAGCGTAGTGACGAATGTTCGAGTTGTACTCGACGTGAGCGGTGTTGATGGTGATACCGCGCGCTTTTTCTTCCGGAGCCGAGTCGATCTTGTCGAACTCAACGACTGCCGAACCGAAAACTTCGGAGCAGACGCGAGTCAGAGCTGCGGTCAGAGTGGTCTTACCGTGGTCAACGTGGCCGATGGTGCCGACGTTAACGTGGGGAAGGGAACGATCAAATTTTTCTTTAGCCACGACAGTGAACCTCTTGCCTAAAGGGGATTAGCCTTGTTTTTTAACGAGTGCTTCGACGATGTTCGACGGAGCTTCGGCGTATTTGGAGAATTCCATGGAGTAGCTTGCGCGACCCTGAGACATGGAACGAACGTCGGTTGCGTAACCGAACATCTCTCCGAGCGGAACTTCAGCGCGGACGACACGGCCAGAGACCGATTCATCCATACCCTGGACCAGACCACGACGACGGTTCAGGTCACCCATCACGTCACCCAGGTAGTCTTCCGGGGTTACAACTTCGACCTTCATGATCGGCTCGAGGACCACGCCACCACCCTTCTGGGCCAGTTGCTTGGTTGCCATCGAAGCAGCGATCTTGAACGCCATTTCGTTGGAGTCGACGTCGTGGTACGAACCGTCGAACACGGTAGCCTTCAGGCCGATCAGCGGATAGCCGGCAACAACGCCGTTCTTCATCTGCTCTTCGATACCCTTCTGGATCGCAGGGATGTATTCCTTCGGAACCACACCACCAACGACTTCGTTGGTGAAGACCAGGCCCTCAGTGATATTGCCCTTATCGTCTTCATCCGGCTGAGAGAAGCGAATCCAGCAGTGACCGAACTGACCACGACCACCCGACTGGCGAACGAACTTGCCTTCGATCTCCACACCGGACTTGGTGATCTTCTCGCGGTACGAAACCTGCGGCTTGCCGATGTTGGCCTCAACGTTGAATTCACGCTTCATGCGGTCAACGATGATGTCCAGGTGCAGCTCACCCATACCGGAGATGATGGTCTGACCAGTCTCTTCGTCGGTCTTGACGCGGAACGACGGGTCTTCCTGAGCCAGCTTGCCCAGAGCGATACCCATCTTTTCCTGGTCCTGCTTGGTCTTCGGCTCGACAGACAGCGAAATCACTGGCTCCGGGAAGTCCATGCGCTCAAGGATGATTGGCTTGTCGGCGTCGCACAGGGTTTCACCAGTGGTAACGTCCTTCATGCCGATCAGGGCCGCGATGTCGCCAGCGCGCACTTCCTTGATCTCTTCACGCTGGTTGGCGTGCATCTGCACCATACGACCAACGCGCTCTTTCTTGCCTTTGACCGAGTTGATGACCGAGTCACCGGAGCTCAGAACGCCCGAGTAGACGCGAACGAAGGTCAGGGTACCTACGAACGGGTCGGTAGCGATCTTGAACGCCAGAGCCGAGAACGGCTCGTTGTCGTCGGCGTGACGCTCGTCCTGCTGCTCTTCGGTGATCTCATCCTTCGGCACTTCGGCCAGATCAGGGTGGATACCCTTGATCGCAGGAATTTCGGTCGGAGCAGGCAGGAAGTCGATAACGGCGTCGAGAACCAGGGGAACACCCTTGTTCTTGAACGACGAACCGCAGACAGCCGGAACGATCTCGCTGGCCAGGGTGCGCGCACGCAGACCTGCCTTGATTTCTTCGACGGTCAGCTCACCTTCTTCAAGGTACTTGTTCATCAGCTCTTCGCTGGCTTCGGCGGCGGCTTCAACCATGTTGTTGCGCCATTCGTTAGCCAGTTCGACCATGTCCGCTGGAATTTCTTCTTCGCGGTACGTGGTGCCCTTGTCGTCTTCGTTCCAGTAGATGGCTTTCATCTTGATCAGGTCGACCTGACCCTGGAAGTCGTCTTCTGCACCGATAGCCAGCTGGACCGGAACCGGGGTGTGACCCAGGCGGTTCTTGATCTGACCGACAACGCGCAGGAAGTTGGCACCAGCACGGTCCATCTTGTTCACGTAGACAACACGCGGAACACCGTACTTGTTGGCCTGACGCCATACGGTTTCGGACTGCGGCTCAACGCCGGAGGTACCGCAGAACACAACGACCGCGCCGTCGAGTACACGCAGCGAACGCTCTACTTCAATGGTGAAGTCAACGTGGCCGGGGGTATCGATGACGTTTACGCGGTAGTTGTCGTACTGACCACGGGAACCTTTCCAGAAGGTGGTAACGGCAGCGGAGGTAATGGTGATACCGCGCTCCTGCTCCTGCACCATCCAGTCGGTGGTCGCGGCGCCGTCGTGCACCTCGCCCATCTTGTGGCTCAGACCTGTGTAGAACAGGATCCGCTCGGTAGTGGTAGTCTTGCCCGCGTCAACGTGGGCGCAGATACCGATGTTACGGTAGCGGTTAATTGCTGTAGTACGAGCCATAAAGCCCTCGCAAAATGATTGATGCTTGAATTAGAAGCGGTAGTGCGAGAACGCTTTGTTGGCCTCGGCCATACGGTGCACGTCTTCACGCTTCTTGACTGCAGCACCCTTGCCTTCAGCAGCATCCAGCAGTTCGCCGGCCAGGCGCAGGGCCATCGACTTCTCGCCGCGCTTGCGGGCGTAGTCTACGAGCCAGCGCATTGCCAGAGCGTTACGACGGGACGGACGAACTTCAACCGGAACCTGGTAAGTGGCACCGCCAACACGGCGGGACTTAACTTCGACCAGCGGAGCGATGGCGTCGAGAGCTTTCTCGAAGATTTCCAGGGGGTCGCTGTTCTTGCGTGCTTTGACGGTATCCAGGGCACCGTAAACGATGCGCTCGGCTACGGCCTTCTTGCCGCTTTCCATCACGTGGTTCATGAACTTGGCGAGAATCTGGGATCCGTACTTCGGATCGTCAAGGATCTCACGTTTTGCTGCTACACGACGTCTTGGCATGATAAGCCCTCAAACGGTCTTCAGGTTAGCCCGGGACCAGGTCTTTCGACCCCTGCCCGACCTTACTCTTATCGACTCAAATAAATGGATGTCTGCAAACGGCCGATTACTTCGGACGCTTGGTACCGTACTTCGAACGACCCTGGTTACGGCCTTTAACGCCCGAAGTATCCAGAGAGCCGCGAACGGTGTGGTAACGAACACCTGGCAAGTCTTTTACACGGCCGCCACGGATCAGGACGACGCTGTGCTCTTGCAGGTTGTGGCCTTCACCACCGATGTACGAGGAAACCTCGAAACCGTTGGTCAGACGCACACGGCATACTTTACGCAGTGCCGAGTTTGGTTTTTTCGGCGTGGTGGTGTACACGCGGGTGCACACGCCACGACGCTGCGGGCAGTTCTGCAGCGCAGGTACGTCGGATTTCTCGACGGTACGCTTACGCGGCTGACGTACCAGCTGGTTGATAGTTGCCATCTACTAGCTCCACTGATTGTCTTGCGACGCTATTGTCTTGCAAGAAAGCCAAAAATTGGCGAGACGGAGCCTCACCAAATTTAAGGGTACAAAAGTCTAAAGAGGATCTTGCACCCAGTCAAGACGAGGCCCCGGCCCTCCCCGTCCGATCATCGGCAACATTTCATGTCGCCGCTGATCGCTCGGGGCTTGCCGGGGCCCTGCCCTGTACTTAGTTACCGCTGGAGTTCAGCGCTTCGGTCAGTGCGGCTTCCACCTCACTGGCGCTCACACGCAGCGGCTTGTCGGCATCACGGCGACGCTTACGCTCGCTGTGGTAGGCCAGACCAGTACCGGCCGGAATCAGACGACCCACGACCACGTTCTCTTTCAGGCCGCGCAGGTAGTCGCGCTTGCCGGTTACCGCCGCTTCGGTCAGTACGCGGGTGGTTTCCTGGAAGGAAGCCGCGGAGATGAACGACTCGGTCGACAGCGAGGCCTTGGTGATACCCAGCAGCACGCGGGAGAACTTGGAGATGAACTTGTCCTCGCTGGCGAGACGCTCGTTCTCTACCAGTACCTGGGTCAGTTCCATCTGGTCGCCCTTGATGAAGCTGGAGTCACCCGACTCGGTGATCTCGACCTTGCGCAGCATCTGACGCAGGATGGTCTCGATGTGCTTGTCGTTGATCTTAACGCCTTGCAGACGGTAAACGTCCTGGATCTCGTTGACGATGTACTTCGCCAGCGCGCTCACACCCAGCAGACGCAGAATGTCGTGCGGATCGCTCGGGCCGTCGGAGATAACTTCGCCGCGGTTTACCTGTTCGCCTTCGAAGACGTTCAGGTGGCGCCACTTCGGAATCAGCTCTTCGTACGGATCGCTACCGTCGGTCGGGGTGATGACCAGACGACGCTTGCCCTTGGTCTCCTTGCCGAACGCGATGGTGCCGCTGACTTCAGCCAGAATCGAGGCCTCTTTCGGACGGCGCGCTTCGAACAGGTCGGCAACGCGCGGCAGACCACCGGTGATGTCACGGGTCTTCGACGTTTCTTGCGGGATACGCGCGATAACGTCACCAACACCGATCTGGGCACCGTCAGCCACGCCGACGAGGGCGTTGGCCGGCAGGAAGTACTGGGCAGGTACGTCGGTACCTGGCAGGTACAGATCCTTGCCAGAAGCGTCGACCATCTTGATAGCAGGACGGATTTCCTTGCCAGCGGCAGGGCGATCCTTGACGTCCAGTACTTCAATGTTGGTCAAACCCGTCAATTCGTCAGTCTGACGCTTGATGGTGATGCCTTCTTCCATGCCAACGAAGGTCACGGTACCTTTCAGTTCGGTAACGATCGGGTGGGTGTGCGGGTCCCACTTGGCGACGATAGCGCCAGCTTCGACCTTTTCACCTTCCTTGACCGAAATTACCGCACCATAAGGCAGCTTGTAGCGCTCACGCTCACGACCGAACTCGTCGGCAATGGCCAACTCGCCCGAACGCGATACGGCAACCAGGTTGCCATCGGCACGTTCTACCTGCTTCAGGTTGTGCAGACGCACCATACCGCCGTTCTTCACCTGGACGCTGTCGGCAGCCGAGGTACGGCTTGCAGCACCACCGATGTGGAACGTACGCATGGTCAGCTGGGTACCCGGCTCACCGATCGACTGCGCAGCGATAACGCCGACAGCTTCACCGATGTTCACCTGGTGACCGCGAGCCAGGTCACGACCGTAGCACTTGGCGCAGATGCCGTAACGGGTTTCGCAGTTGATCGGCGAACGCACGACCACTTCGTCGATGCTGTTCAGCTCGATGAATTCGACCCACTTCTCGTCGACCAGGGTACCGGCCGGAACGATGACGTCCTCGGTGCCTGGCTTGAACACGTCACGGGCGATGACACGACCCAGCACACGCTCACCCAGCGGTTCTACAACGTCACCACCTTCGATGTGCGGGGTCATCAGCAGGCCCTGGTCGGTGCCGCAGTCGATCTCGGTAACAACCAGATCCTGGGCAACGTCTACCAGACGACGAGTCAGGTAACCGGAGTTGGCGGTCTTCAGTGCGGTATCCGCCAGACCCTTACGAGCACCGTGGGTCGAAATGAAGTACTGCAGAACGCTCAGACCTTCACGGAAGTTCGCAGTGATCGGCGTCTCGATAATGGAGCCGTCCGGCTTGGCCATCAGGCCACGCATACCGGCCAGCTGACGGATCTGGGCTGCGGAACCCCGCGCACCGGAGTCAGCCATCATGTACATCGAGTTGAAGGACTCTTGCTCGACTTCCTTGCCTTCGCGATCGATGACCTTCTCTTTCGAGAGGTTGGCCATCATCGCCTTGGACACTTCGTCGTTCGCCTTCGACCACAAGTCGATGACCTTGTTGTACTTTTCGCCCTGGGTTACCAGGCCGGAGGCGTACTGGCTCTCGATTTCCTTCACTTCGTCGGTAGCGGTACCGATGATGCGAGCTTTCTCGTCCGGGATAACGAAGTCGTTAACACCAATCGAAACGCCGGAAATGGTCGAGTAAGCGAAACCGGTGTACATCAGCTGGTCAGCAAAGATTACGGTCTCTTTCAGACCAACCACGCGGTAGCACTGGTTGATCAGCTTGGAGATCGCCTTCTTCTTCATCGGCTGGTTGACCACGTCGTAGGGCAGACCTGCCGGTACAACCTGGAACAGCAGCGCACGGCCGACGGTGGTGTCGACGATGCGGGTGTTCTTGACCACGGAACCGTCACGCTCTTTCACGGTTTCGTTGATACGAACCTTGATTTTCGCGTGCAGGGCAGCTTCGCCGGCGCGGAATACGCGGTCGACTTCCTGCAGGTCGGCGAACACGCGACCTTCGCCCTTGGCGTTGATGGCCTCACGGGTCATGTAGTACAGACCCAGTACCACGTCCTGCGACGGAACGATGATTGGCTCACCGTTGGCTGGCGACAGGATGTTGTTGGTCGACATCATCAACGCGCGCGCTTCGAGCTGGGCTTCCAGGGTCAGCGGCACGTGAACAGCCATCTGGTCACCGTCGAAGTCGGCGTTGTACGCGGCACAGACCAGCGGGTGCAGCTGGATAGCCTTACCTTCGATCAGAACCGGTTCAAATGCCTGGATACCCAGACGGTGCAGGGTCGGTGCACGGTTGAGCAGCACGGGGTGTTCGCGGATCACCTCGGCGAGTACGTCCCACACCTCTGGCAGCTCACGCTCGACCATCTTCTTGGCAGCCTTGATGGTGGTCGCCAGACCACGCATTTCCAGCTTGCCGAAAATGAACGGCTTGAACAGCTCGAGGGCCATCTTCTTCGGCAGACCGCACTGGTGCAGACGCAGGGTCGGGCCTACGGTAATTACCGAACGGCCGGAGTAGTCCACACGCTTACCGAGCAGGTTCTGACGGAAGCGACCTTGCTTACCTTTGATCATGTCGGCCAGGGACTTCAGCGGACGCTTGTTCGAGCCAGTGATGGCGCGACCGCGACGGCCGTTGTCCAGCAGGGCGTCGACCGCTTCCTGCAGCATGCGCTTTTCGTTGCGCACGATGATGTCCGGCGCCGACAGATCCAGCAGGCGCTTCAGACGGTTGTTACGGTTGATCACCCGACGATACAGGTCGTTCAGGTCGGAGGTCGCGAAGCGGCCGCCATCCAGCGGTACCAGCGGACGCAGGTCCGGCGGCAGCACAGGCAGGACGGTCAGGACCATCCACTCAGGCAGGTTGCCCGAACCCTGGAACGCTTCCATCAGCTTCAGGCGCTTGGACAGCTTCTTGATCTTCGTTTCCGAGTTGGTCTGCGGAATCTCTTCGCGCAGGCGACCGATCTCGTGCTCCAGGTCGATAGCGTGCAGCAGCTCGCGGACAGCCTCGGCACCCATGCGGGCGTCGAAGTCATCACCGAACTCCTCCAGCGCTTCGAAGTACTGCTCGTCGTTCAGCAGCTGGCCTTTTTCCAGGGTCGTCATGCCCGGGTCGATAACGACGTAGCTCTCGAAGTAGAGCACGCGCTCGATGTCACGCAGGGTCATGTCCATCAGCAGGCCGATACGGGACGGCAGCGACTTCAGGAACCAGATGTGGGCAACCGGTGAGGCCAGTTCGATGTGCGCCATGCGCTCACGACGAACTTTTGCCAGGGCAACTTCAACGCCGCACTTCTCGCAGATCACGCCGCGATGCTTGAGGCGCTTGTACTTGCCGCACAGGCACTCGTAGTCCTTGACTGGGCCAAAGATCTTGGCGCAGAACAGGCCGTCACGCTCAGGTTTGAACGTACGGTAGTTGATGGTTTCCGGCTTCTTAACTTCACCGAACGACCACGAACGGATCATTTCAGGCGACGCCAGACCGATGCGGATGGCGTCGAACTCTTCGACTTGACCCTGGTTTTTCAGCAAATTCAGTAGGTCTTTCAAGGCCTTTCCTCCTGGCGGAGCAGGGAGCGGGCATTACCTGCCCCACTCCCCTTCGCGTCACGTGTTATTCGGTTTCCAGATCGATATCGATACCGAGCGAACGGATCTCTTTGATCAACACGTTGAAGGACTCGGGCATGCCCGGCTCCATACGGTGATCGCCATCCACGATGTTCTTGTACATCTTGGTACGGCCGTTCACGTCGTCCGACTTCACTGTGAGCATTTCTTGCAGGGTGTATGCCGCGCCGTATGCTTCCAGCGCCCACACTTCCATCTCCCCGAAACGCTGACCACCGAACTGCGCCTTACCACCCAGCGGCTGCTGGGTAACCAGGCTGTAGGAACCAGTGGAACGCGCGTGCATCTTGTCGTCCACCAAGTGGTTCAGCTTGAGCATGTACATGTAACCAACGGTCACAGGACGCTCGAACTTGTTGCCGGTACGGCCATCGAACAGCACCATCTGGCCGCTCTCTGGCAGGTCGGCCAGCTTCAGCATGGCCTTGATCTCGCGCTCCTTGGCACCGTCGAAGACCGGGGTAGCCATTGGCACGCCCTTCTTCAGGTTGTGGGCCAGGGCCAGGATCTCTTCGTCGGTGAACTCGTCCAGGTTTTCCTGACGACCGCCGATCTCGTTGTAGACCTCGGTCAGGAACACGCGCAGTTCAGCGGCCTTGCGCTGCTCTTCGATCATGCGGTCGATCTTCTCGCCCAGACCCTTGGCCGCCAGGCCCAGGTGGGTTTCGAGGATCTGACCGACGTTCATACGCGAAGGTACACCCAGCGGGTTCAGTACGACATCGACCGGAGTACCGTTGGCGTCGTGCGGCATGTCTTCGACCGGCATGATTACCGAGACGACACCCTTGTTACCGTGACGACCCGCCATCTTGTCACCCGGCTGGATGCGACGGCGGATTGCCAGGTAAACCTTGACGATCTTCAGTACGCCCGGTGCCAGGTCATCACCCTGCTGCAGCTTGCGCTTCTTGTCTTCGAACTTGTCGTCCAGCAGACGGCGACGATCGACGATGTACTGCTGAGCCTTTTCCAGCTGCTCGTTCAGTGCATCTTCGGCCATGCGCAGTTTGAACCACTGCCCGTGCTCCAGACCATCCAGCACTTCGTCAGTGATCACGGTGCCTTTCTTCAGGCCCGCGCCACCGTCGACCACCTGGCCGTTCAGAGCAGAACGCAGACGCTCGAAGGTTGCACCTTCGACGATGCGGAACTCTTCGTTGAGGTCCTTGCGAATCTCGTCCAGCTGCATCTTCTCGATGGCCAGGGCGCGGCTGTCGCGCTCGACGCCATCACGGGTGAAGACCTGTACGTCGATGACGGTACCCTTGGTGCCGGTTGGCACGCGCAGGGAGGTGTCCTTAACGTCGCTGGCCTTCTCACCGAAGATTGCGCGCAGCAGTTTCTCTTCCGGAGTCAGCTGGGTTTCGCCTTTTGGCGTTACTTTGCCGACCAGGATGTCGCCAGCACCGACTTCGGCACCCACGTAGACGATACCGGCTTCGTCCAGCTTGTTCAGTGCGGCTTCACCCACGTTCGGGATGTCCGCAGTGATTTCCTCTGGGCCAAGCTTGGTGTCACGCGCCACACAGGTCAGTTCCTGGATGTGGATGGTGGTGAAGCGGTCTTCCTGAACCACACGCTCGGAAAGGCAGATGGAGTCTTCGAAGTTGAAGCCGTTCCACGCCATGAACGCGATGCGCATGTTCTGACCCAGTGCCAGTTCACCCATGTCGGTGGACGGGCCGTCGGCCATGATGTCGCCACGCTGGACCTTGTCACCCTTGCTCACCAGCGGACGCTGGTTGATGCAGGTGTTCTGGTTGGAACGGGTGTACTTGGTCAGGTTGTAGATATCCACACCTGCTTCGCCGGTTTCCACTTCGTCGTCGGCAACGCGAACAACGATACGGCTGGCGTCGACGGAGTCGATCACACCACCGCGGCGAGCAACGACGCAGACACCGGAGTCACGGGCAACGTTGCGCTCCATGCCGGTACCTACCAGCGGCTTGTCGGCGCGCAGGGTCGGTACAGCCTGACGCTGCATGTTGGAACCCATCAATGCACGGTTGGCGTCGTCGTGCTCGAGGAACGGAATCAACGACGCAGCGACGGAAACAACCTGCTTCGGCGAAACGTCCATCAGGGTGACGTCTTCCGGCGCCTTGACGGTGAATTCGTTCAGGTGACGAACAGCTACCAGCTCATCGATCAGTTGCTTCTTCTCGTTCATCGCGGCCGAAGCCTGGGCGATGACGTGATCCGCTTCTTCAATGGCCGACAGGAACACGATGTCGTCGCTGACCACGCCTTCCTTCACCACGCGGTACGGGCTTTCCAGGAAGCCGTACTGGTTGGTGCGGGCATAGGCTGCCAGGGAGTTGATCAGACCGATGTTCGGACCTTCTGGGGTCTCGATCGGGCACACACGGCCGTAGTGGGTCGGGTGTACGTCACGGACTTCGAAGCCGGCACGCTCACGGGTCAGACCGCCTGGGCCGAGTGCGGAGACGCGGCGCTTGTGGGTAATCTCGGAGAGCGGGTTGTTCTGGTCCATGAACTGGGACAGCTGGCTGGAACCGAAGAACTCTTTCACCGCTGCCGCAACCGGCTTGGCGTTGATCAGGTCTTGCGGCATCAAGCCTTCGCTTTCCGCCATCGACAGGCGTTCCTTGACCGCGCGCTCGACACGCACCAGGCCAACGCGGAACTGGTTCTCGGCCATCTCACCGACGCAACGTACACGACGGTTACCCAGGTGGTCGATGTCGTCGACGATGCCTTTGCCGTTACGGATGTCGACCAGGGTCTTCAGAACCTCGACGATATCTTCCTTGCTCAGCACGCCCGAACCTTCGATCTCGGTACGACCGATACGACGGTTGAACTTCATGCGGCCAACGGCGGACAGGTCGTAACGCTCGGCGCTGAAGAACAGGTTGTTGAACAGGGTCTCGGCAGCATCCTTGGTCGGCGGTTCGCCAGGACGCATCATGCGGTAGATCTCGACCAGGGCTTCCAGCTGGTTGCTGGTGGTGTCGATCTTCAGGGTATCGGAGATGAACGGACCGCAATCGATGTCGTTGGTGTACAGGGTCTCGATACGGACGACCTGTGCCTTGGCGACCTTGATCAGCAGTTCGGTGGTCATCTCGGTGTTGCATTCGGCCAGGATCTCGCCGGTAGCCGGATGCACGATGGCCTTGGCGGTAGTGCGGCCCAGGACGTATTCCATAGGAACGTCCAGCTGCTTGACGCCGGCCTTCTCGAGCTGGTTGATGTGGCGCGCGGTAATACGGCGGCCTTGCTCGACGATGACTTTGCCGGTTTCGTCATGGATATCCATGACTGCAACCTCACCACGCAGACGCTGCGGTACCAGTTCCAGGCTGAGTTTCTCGCCGGAAATGTGGAACACGTTGGTGGTGTAGAAGGTATTCAGCACTTCTTCAGTGCTGTAACCCAGGGCACGCAGCAGCACCGAGGCCGGCAGTTTGCGGCGACGGTCGATACGTACGAACACGCAGTCCTTCGGGTCGAACTCGAAGTCCAGCCAGGAGCCGCGGTACGGGATGATGCGAGCGGAGTACAGCAGCTTGCCGGAGCTGTGAGTCTTGCCACGGTCGTGGTCGAAGAACACACCAGGCGAACGGTGCAGCTGGGAAACGATCACACGCTCGGTACCGTTGATAACGAAGGTACCGTTCTCAGTCATCAGGGGGATTTCACCCATGTAGACTTCTTGCTCTTTGATGTCCTTGATCGCTTTGTTCGACGATTCCTTGTCGAAGATGATCAGGCGCACCTTGACCCGCAGTGGGACCGCGAAGGTCACGCCACGCAGGACACATTCCTTCACATCGAAGGCGGGTTCGCCCAGGCGATAGCCTACGTACTCCAGGGCAGCATTGCCGGAGTAGCTGATGATCGGGAATACCGATTTGAAGGCCGCGTGCAGGCCGACGTCGCGGAACTGATCCTTGGATGCTCCCGCTTGCAGGAATTCGCGATACGAATCCAGCTGGATGGCCAGGAGGTAAGGCACATCCATGACGTCCGGCAACTTGCTAAAGTCCTTGCGGATACGTTTTTTCTCAGTGTATGAGTAAGCCATCAGCGTTCCCCAGCTTGGTCACCTGCTTGTTTGGCTTCTCCCGGCGGGAGCAGCCAGAAAATCGTGCAAACCCCTTGGTTTGCGCCACCCACATGGGTGTCTTGCAGCTTGTTATCGGGGCCGGCCTGACCGGCCACCAATAACGGAAAAAGGCCGGTGGCATAAGCCACCAGCCATCAGCCCTTCGCTCAACGCTCGGACTGGAGTCGCAAGGTCGAGATTACTTCAGCTCGACTTTAGCGCCAGCTTCTTCCAGCTTCTTCTTCGCGTCTTCAGCGGCTTCTTTCGAAACGCCTTCAGCGATAACCTGAGGAGCGCCGTCGACTTTCTCTTTGGCTTCTTTCAGGCCCAGACCGGTCAGTTCACGAACGGCCTTGATCACGTTTACTTTCTTGTCGCCAGCTTCGGTCAGAACGACGTTGAACTCGGTCTGCTCTTCAACAGCGGCAGCAGCGCCAGCAGCTGGGCCAGCGGCAACAGCGGCAGCAGCGGTAACGCCGAAGGTTTCTTCCATCGCTTTGATCAGTTCAACAATTTCCAGAACAGTTTTCTGGCCGATTGCTTCGATGATTTGCTCGTTAGTCAGAGACATGACTTCAATCCTGTATTGGGGTGACAGCCTACGCAGCCATCAAATTAAACGTATGATTTTGAAAGAGTTGCGCGTGCCTTAGGCAGCAGCAGCTTCTTTCTGGTCGCGCAGAGCTGCCAGGGTACGAGCCAGCTTGCTGGTTGCACCTTGGATTACGCTCATCAGCTGTGCGATAGCCTCGTCGCGAGTTGGCAGGGTTGCCAGCACGTCGATCTGGTTAGCGGCAAGGAACTTGCCGTCGAACGCAGCTGCCTTGATCTCGAACTTGTCCTGACCCTTGGCGAACTCTTTGAACAGACGAGCAGCAGCGCCCGGGTGTTCGTTGGAGAAAGCAATCAGGGTCGGGCCTTTGAACGCGTCGTTGAGGATCGAGAATTCGGTGCCTTCAACAGCGCGCTTCAGCAGGGTGTTACGTACGACACGTACGTAAACGCCAGCTTCGCGGGCCTCTTTACGGAGTCCGGTCATTGCGCCTACAGTCACACCACGGGCATCAGCCACGACAGCGGACAGAGCGACTTTGGCAGCCTCGTTGACTTCAGCGACGATGGCCTTCTTGTCTTCGAGTTTAATTGCCACGGGTTTACTCCTGGTTTTTACCGTTTCATCTGGCCGAGGCCGGATGTCGTTTTGGTGTCTGATTCGGTAACGAATCGGGAGCACCATCTGCGTGGGCTGGTGTTTTAAGGCTTGCGCCGCCTACGGTCTTGGATAGCCCCCGCCAGGCAGGGACCCCAATTTTTGCTGGTGGCGCGACAGGTCGCGCCACCATGTTCTTACACGTTCAGCGAGCTCTGATCGATGACCAGACCTGGGCCCATGGTGGTGCTCAGGGTAACGCGCTTGACGTAGATACCTTTCGAGGAAGCTGGCTTGATACGCTTCAGATCAGCGATCAGGGCTTCAACGTTTTCCTTCAGCTTGCCGGCTTCGAAGCCGACCTTGCCAACGGAGGTGTGGATGATACCGTTCTTGTCGGTACGGTAGCGAACCTGACCAGCCTTGGCGTTCTTGACGGCGCCGGCTACGTCTGGGGTCACGGTACCAACTTTCGGGTTAGGCATCAGGCCGCGAGGACCCAGAACCTGACCCAGCTGACCTACAACGCGCATGGCATCAGGCGATGCGATAACGACGTCATAGTTCAGGTCGCCGCCTTTCATTTCGGCAGCCAGATCGTCCATACCTACGCGGTCAGCGCCGGCAGCCAGAGCGGCTTCAGCAGCTGGACCCTGGGTGAAGACAGCAACGCGAACGGTCTTGCCAGTGCCGTGCGGCAGCACGGTAGCGCTACGTACGACCTGGTCGGATTTACGCGGGTCAACACCGAGGTTAACGGCGATGTCGTAGGATTCTACGAACTTGGCAGCCGGCAGCGAAGCCAGCAGAGTGGCCGCTTCTTCGAAGTTGTAGGCCTTGCCTGCTTCGATTTTCTCGGCGATTGCCTTTTGGCGTTTGGTCAGCTTAGCCATTACACACCCTCCACGTTCAGGCCCATGCTGCGGGCAGAGCCAGCGATGGTGCGTACAGCAGCGTCCAGGTCAGCGGCAGTCAGATCAGCCTGTTTAGCCTTGGCGATGTCTTCCAGCTGAGCACGGGTAACGGTACCGACTTTAACGGTGTTCGGGCGAGCCGAACCACTGGTCAGGCCAGCAGCTTTCTTCAGCAGAACCGAGGCAGGGGTGCTCTTGGTCTCGAAGGTGAAGCTACGGTCGCTGTAGACAGTGATGATAACAGGAGTCGGCAGGCCGGCTTCTTGACCCTGGGTACGGGCGTTGAAGGCCTTGCAGAATTCCATGATGTTCACACCGTGTTGACCCAGTGCTGGACCAACGGGTGGGCTTGGGTTGGCCTGGCCGGCCTTAACTTGCAGCTTGATGTAAGCCTGAATCTTCTTAGCCATGAGCTACTCCAAAATCGGGTACGAACGCCTGCTGGCTCCCCGGATGACTTGCGTTTTATCCCAGTGACGACAAAACCCCGCAGCACACAGGGCTGCGGGGTATGGGATGCTTCGTCCGCCTAGACCTTTTCGACCTGGCTGAACTCGAGCTCTACCGGAGTAGAGCGACCGAAAATGAGCACCGCTACCTGCAGGCGACTCTTTTCGTAGTTAACCTCTTCGACACTACCATTGAAGTCAGCGAACGGACCGTCAATGACTCGAACCACTTCACCAGGCTCGAACAGCGTCTTCGGCTTCGGCTTGTCGCTACCGTCGGCAACGCGACGCAGGATAGCCTCTGCTTCTTTATCGGTGATCGGCGCAGGCTTGTCTGCGGTGCCACCAATAAAGCCCATCACACGAGGGGTGTCCTTGACCAAGTGCCAAGTCCCTTCGTTCATCTCCATCTGGACCAGTACATAGCCAGGGAAGAATTTACGCTCACTCTTGCGCTTCTGGCCGTTGCGCATTTCGACGACTTCTTCGGTCGGGACCAGGATCTCGCCGAAACCGTCTTCCATGCCAGCCAGCTTGACGCGCTCGATCAGGGAGCGCATTACATGCTTCTCGTAACCCGAGTAAGCATGCACAACATACCAACGCTTAGCCACGGGACACCTTTAGCCAACGATCAAGGAGACCGCCCAGCCGAGCAGGGAATCAAGACCCCACAGCAGCAGTGCCATAACCAGCACGACAGCCACGACAATCAGCGTGGTCTGGGTGGTTTCCTGGCGGGTCGGCCACACGACTTTACGAATCTCGGTACGAGCTTCCTTCGCCAGCGCAAAGAACGACTTACCCTTCGCAGTCTGCAGAGCTACAAAGCCCGCGACAGCAGCCAGGACGAGAAGTGCAAGGACGCGATACAGGATCGGAGAGGCGGAGTAATACTGGTTACCCACTACACCGACAACCACCAAAGCCACTACAGCCAGCCACTTGAACAGATCAAAACGCGATTCTTGGGCTTCAGTTTTGGGAGTCATCGAGGAGGATCCTGTGAGAAGAAAGCCATCACACCGAGGTGAAATGGCAGGTCAGGAGGGAATCGAACCCCCAACCTACGGTTTTGGAGACCGTCGCTCTGCCAATTGAGCTACTGACCTGTAACGCTGTATCAGGCCGGCCATTATACCGGCCTGATCAAGTAAATCAACTACTTATTCAATAATTTTTGCTACGACGCCGGCGCCGACGGTACGACCGCCTTCACGGATAGCGAAGCGCAGACCGTCTTCCATTGCGATGGTCTTGATCAGGGTGACAGTCATCTGAATGTTGTCACCTGGCATTACCATTTCAACGCCTTCCGGCAGTTCGCAGTTACCGGTCACGTCAGTGGTACGGAAGTAGAACTGAGGACGGTAGCCTTTGAAGAACGGAGTGTGACGACCGCCTTCTTCCTTCGACAGAACGTAGACTTCTGCGGTGAACTTGGTGTGCGGCTTGACCGAACCTGGCTTGACCAGAACCTGGCCACGCTCAACGTCGTCACGCTTGGTACCACGCAGCAGAACGCCGCAGTTCTCGCCAGCACGGCCTTCGTCCAGCAACTTGCGGAACATCTCAACACCGGTGCAGGTGGTGGTGGTGGTGTCACGCAGACCAACGATTTCCAGCGGATCCTGAACGCGGACGATACCACGCTCGATACGACCGGTAACAACGGTACCACGACCCGAGATCGAGAATACGTCTTCGATCGGCATCAGGAACGGCTGGTCAACGGCACGAACCGGCTCAGGGATGTAGGCATCCAGAGTTTCTACCAGCTTCTTGACAGCGGTAGTACCCATTTCGTTGTCGTCTTTGCCTTCCAGGGCCATACGAGCCGAACCGATGATGATCGGGGTGTCGTCGCCTGGGAAGTCGTAGGTGGACAGCAGGTCGCGAACTTCCATCTCGACCAGTTCCAGCAGCTCGGCGTCGTCTACCAGGTCAGCCTTGTTCAGGAAGACCACGATGTAAGGAACGCCTACCTGACGGGACAGCAGGATGTGCTCACGGGTTTGCGGCATCGGACCATCGGCGGCCGAGCAAACCAGGATCGCGCCGTCCATCTGGGCAGCACCGGTGATCATGTTCTTCACGTAGTCAGCGTGACCTGGGCAGTCAACGTGAGCGTAGTGACGAATGTTCGAGTTGTACTCGACGTGAGCGGTGTTGATGGTGATACCGCGCGCTTTTTCTTCCGGAGCCGAGTCGATCTTGTCGAACTCAACGACTGCCGAACCGAAAACTTCGGAGCAGACGCGAGTCAGAGCTGCGGTCAGAGTGGTCTTACCGTGGTCAACGTGGCCGATAGTGCCGACGTTAACGTGGGGAAGGGAACGATCAAACTTTTCCTTAGCCATCGATACAATCCTCCGCAGAAGAAATAGTCTTGCGCTGATAAAACAAAGGCAGATATTTTCATATCTGCCTTGTTTATATGGAGCTCTTGAGCGGACTTGAACCGCTGACCTCACCCTTACCAAGGGTGTGCTCTACCAACTGAGCTACAAGAGCGAAACACTTTGCGCAAAATCCAGCAAACTTGGAGCGGGTAGCGGGAATCGAACCCGCATCATCAGCTTGGAAGGCTGAGGTTCTACCACTAAACTATACCCGCGGAGCTTGCGGCTCTCGCTAAAACTGGTGGAGGGAGAAGGATTCGAACCTTCGAAGCTCTCGCAACGGATTTACAGTCCGTCCCCTTTGACCGCTCGGGAATCCCTCCAGATGTGGCCGGCATTCTATTTGCCTGCCGTCCCAGTGTCAAGCGTTTTTTCAAATTTTTTCAATCAAATCTGAAACTTAGCTGCTTTGACACTGCTTCCAGTTCTGCCACCTAAGTGGTGCTCCCTGTGAAGCGGGCGCCATTCTATCAAGCTATTCGACAGTTGCAATACCCTGGCAGAAAATAATTTTGTGTTTTAAGTCTTTGAAATCGTTGGAAAGAGTCGCAAGGACGGTTTGGTCCAGCAAACGCTCGCTTTCCGGGGCAACCTTGAGCCAACGACCGTCCGCCCCTGGCAGCTGCCCCACCACCGGCAGCGTGGCAATATCCAAGCTCACCAAACGCTGACGCAGCGCATCGAGCTGCCCCTGCCCCATCACACCACCGACCACCAGGCACTCGTCCCGCCGCTTGGGCGGTGCCGACACCCCTGTTTCGCGCAACAGGCGGATTTCTTGCTGATTGCCCTTGTACAGCGACAAGGGCGCGACTTCCTTGACCTTCAGCGGGGCTTCCCGCTGGTGCCACACGTAATAGAAGACGTTAAGCACCAGTAACAGCAGAAACAACCAACGCATAGGCACCTCAATCCAATGGGCAGGCCATGGCCAGGCCTACGAAAACCAGGTCAGGCACGACACGCGCCTGGGGGACGGCCTCCTTTACCAGCGGCGCATCGCCACCTGTGAGGAACACCGTGAAATCCTCCCCCCACAATGCACGCGCCTGTTCGAGCTGGGTACGCGCAAAACCCTGAAGCATCAACACGCAACCGCGCTCGACCGCCTCGACCGTCGAGCGTCCCGGCGCCAGGCTGGCCAATGCCCGCTCGGCGGAAGCATCGTCATAACGGATACGCCGGGTGTGCGTACGCAACTGGCTACGCATCAATGGCATCCCCGGGCAGATGTAGCCACCCAGATGCTCGCCATCCGCCGCAACGAAATCCGCTTTTGCAGCGGTCCCCAGATCAATGACCAGGCAGGCGCCCCTGGCCAAGTGAAAGGCCCCCAGCGCCGCCAACCAACGGTCCATGCCCAGGCGCTGGTAATCGTCATAGCCATTGCGCACACCCGCCATTTCCCGGGCCGGGTGCGCCACCCGTGCCTGCACGGCAAACGCCTGGGCAATCAGCGCGCAAAGCGCATCGGTTTCTTCCTCACTGCGCACACTGACAATGCGGCAACCGCTGAGACGCACCGAAGCCAGTGCAGCCACTTCGGCCACCAGCGCCTGATCGGAGTCGACGATACCGCCGCTTTCAATCACTGCATCAGCGACATGGATTACTCGCCATTTGATGAAGCTGTTACCGCAATCGAGCTCAAGAATCATCACGCAACCTCAAACTGAGCTCACCACCACTGAAGCTCTTCTCCACCCCGTCCACCTCAAGGCGCAAGCCGCCCTGCCCGTCGACGCCAAGAACCACGCCATCAATACGCATGCTACCGGCAACCAGAGAAACACTGCGCCCCTGCCAGAGGTGCGCCTGTTCCCATTCTTCCTGGAATGCGGCAAACCCATAGCGACGATGCCGTGCCAATTCGTGCTGCAACTGCTGATTGAGCAACGCTACCAGCCGGTTACGATCGATTGCCGCACCTACTTCGCGACGCATCGAGGTCCACACCTGGTCGACCTGATCGTTGGTCTGCATGTTCACATTGATGCCGATACCCAGCACCACATGACAAACATCTGCAGGGTCGCCCACCAACTCCAGGAGGATACCGGTGATCTTTTGCCCGCGTACGAGGACATCGTTGGGCCATTTGAGCCCCACATCCTTTACCCCAAAAGCCTGCAGGGTACGCATTACTGCCAACCCCACCACCAGGCTCAAGCCCTCGAGCTGGCGCATGCCACCATCTACGCGGAGAACCAGGCTGTAATACAGGTTTTCGGCAAACGGGCTGACCCATTGCCGACCGCGACGACCCCGGCCGGCGCTCTGGCGCTCGGCCAGGACCAGAAATGGAGCGACCTGCCCTTCCCCGGCTAGCCGCAGGCCTTCGGCATTGGTCGAGTCGATGGTTTCGTGGATGAAGACGGGCCAATGCTCGCCTTCGGCAAACTCGGAGATCGCATGTGCATCGAGCAAAGCCAGTGGCGCCGACAGCTGATAGCCGCGCCCACGAACCTTGTGAATACTAAGGTTCAGCTCGCTCTCCAGGTGCTGCAGCTGTTTCCAAACGGCGCTGCGACTTACCCCGAGGGCCGCCCCCAGAGCTTCTCCGGAATGGAACCGACCATCCTTGAGGAGATTCAACAACTTCAGCATGCCAGTCTCGACTTGGAATAAGGCAGGCATGATAGCTATGGGCCGTTGGCTTGCATAGGAAAAGGGCCCGCCGGCAAGGCGATGGGGATCCTGCAGCATACCCTGAAGACCCGCGCCGCACTTATGGGCTTTCGCCGCAAAGCAGGCGACGCGGTGGATGGCACCGGCCTTGCCGGCGTTCGCGGGTGAACCCGCTCCCACAGGGGCGGCGTATGCTTGGGATTTTTTGCACCACAAAGACAAAACCCCTACCTGCATGCGCAGATAGGGGTTTTGCGAAATGAATCTTGACGATGACCTACTCTCACATGGGGAAACCCCACACTACCATCGGCGATGCATCGTTTCACTACTGAGTTCGGGATGGGATCAGGTGGCTCCAATGCTCTATGGTCGTCAAGAAATTCTGTTGCCAGAATGTCCAGATGGACAGCCCAGCGAATTCGGATATGCGATATTTGTGATGTTGCGAACTTTCGGTTGTTTCGTCTTCACCACCGCAATCTGCGCTAGCAAATTGCTTGGGTGTTATATGGTCAAGCCTCACGGGCAATTAGTATTGGTTAGCTCAACGCCTCACAGCGCTTACACACCCAACCTATCAACGTCGTAGTCTTCGACGGCCCTTTAGGGGATTCAAGATCCCAGTGAGATCTCATCTTGAGGCAAGTTTCCCGCTTAGATGCTTTCAGCGGTTATCTCTTCCGAACATAGCTACCCGGCAATGCCACTGGCGTGACAACCGGAACACCAGAGGTTCGTCCACTCCGGTCCTCTCGTACTAGGAGCAGCCCCTCTCAAATCTCAAACGTCCACGGCAGATAGGGACCGAACTGTCTCACGACGTTCTAAACCCAGCTCGCGTACCACTTTAAATGGCGAACAGCCATACCCTTGGGACCGGCTTCAGCCCCAGGATGTGATGAGCCGACATCGAGGTGCCAAACACCGCCGTCGATATGAACTCTTGGGCGGTATCAGCCTGTTATCCCCGGAGTACCTTTTATCCGTTGAGCGATGGCCCTTCCATACAGAACCACCGGATCACTAAGACCTACTTTC